>CAWEHB010000001.1:0-249544 GCA_963808705.1 uncultured Actinomycetota bacterium
CTTTTCCGACCGGCCCCGCTGGCGTCCGCCACGTCCGGCGCGCCTCCTTCTGGCGGCGTGACGGGCCTGTTAACCTGCCGGGCAAGGGACGTGCGGGACGTCCCGGGGGATCGGGGGATCCGGGGGGATTCGTGGCGCGCAAGCTTGTCATCGGGGATCTTCGCGTGCAGGCGGTGGAGCGGGGCGGCCGCGGCCGGTCGTTCACGATCGTTTGGCCGGACGGGGCGGTGCACGAGGCCGCGAACCGGTTCCTGCGGGGCTATGAGGGGTCGGGGACCCAGCGGACGTATGCCTACCTGCTGCTGGATCACCTGCGGTGGCTGGAGCGGGAGGCTCTGGTCCCCGAGACGGTGTCGCTGCAGGACCTGAGGCGTTACATGGCGGCGCTGGGTGCGGCGTGGCGCGGGCCGTATGGCCAGCCGTGGCGGGCCGGGCGGCGCCCGTTCGGGCAGAGCGCCCTGTCGGCGGCTGCGGCGTGCGTGAAGGGCTTCTACCTGCAGCAGGCGCTGCTGGGCGTCAATGCCGGGCTGGGAGCGCAGCTGCAGCTGTCCCGGTTGCCGTCGCGGGCGGACCGGCAGCGGGCGTTCCTGGGCCACGTGCAGCGGGAGCTGCCGTCCAATCCGCTGGCCCCGCCGCGGCAGAGGCGGCGGCATCCGAAGCTGCCGCCTGAGGGCGCCCGGGAGCGGCTGCTGGAGGCGGTGGGCACGGCCCGGGACCGGCTGGTGGTGACGTGGCTGGCTGACGGGGGGTTCCGGATCGGCGAGCTGTGCGGGCTGCACCTGGCCGACCTGCACCTGCGCGAGGGTGCGGCATGCGGGCAGTGCCGCGCCTGGCACGTGCACGTCTGCCACCGGGACGGGAACCCGAACCGGGCCGCGGCCAAGACCAAGCACCCGTGGCGGACAGAGAACGGCGTGGTGACCGGCGGGCTGATCAAGCGGGTCAGCCCGGCGATGGTCCACGCCTACTTCGAGTACATGACCACCGAGTACCCCGCGGACGCCGCGCATGGCATGCTGCTGGTGCAGTTGCACGGGGAGAACGCCGGGCAGCCGTGGGCGCCGGATGCGGCCCGCGGGATGCTGCGCCGGGCCGGGACGCGGGCCGGGCTCGGCAAGATCGTGCCGCACGCGTTCCGGCACGGCTTCGCGACCGCCGTGCTCGACGCCTCGGGCGGCAACGTGGTGATCGCCCGGGACGCGGGCGGCTGGGCGTCGGCGACCGTGGTCAGCGAGACCTACGGGCACGCCGACGTGCACGACCCCGCGTTCGACGCGGCGCTGCGCCGGGTGTGGGGCCAGCAGCGGTGAAGGCCGACCCGCTCCTGCCGCTCTACCCGCAGCAGTATGGTGCCCGGGCCGGGCGGGACCGGCTGGAGCTGCTGACCGCGCTGATCGATGGCCCGGCGTTCGACCCGTTGTTCTGCGGCGAGGTGATCCGCATCCCGGCCCGGCACCCGGTCTTCCGGTGGGCGTGCCTGGTGCCCGGCTGCGAGCGATCCCGCAAGGGCAGCCTGGACATGTGCTCGGTCCATCACGAGCAATGGGTGCAAGCGCAGGCCCGCGGGGAGGGCATGGCCGTGTTCCTCGCCGCCGCGCAGCCGCTGGGCCCGTCGGTGTGGGTGGAGCAGGTGCCGTGCCGGGTCTGCCCGGGCCGGCCCGCGACACATGCCCGCTGGCGGCTGTGCCACCGGCACTACATGCGCTGGTATCACCGCCAGCGCGACGAGTGGGAGCAGGCCAGCTTCGAGGAGTGGCTGGCCGGGCAGGTCCCGTTGGACGGGTACGGCCCCTGCCGGGTGGCCGTCTGCCCGGACCTGGCGGCCACGCCGCTGGGCCTTTGCTCGGGTCACGACTCGCGATACCAGAGGCAGGGCCGGCCGGGCGGCGCGGCGCTGCCGCCATCCTGGTCCCGCAACTACGAGGCCAGGGGCCTGCCGGTCCCGGTCAGCTGCCACGACGAGGAGGAGTTCCGCGCCTGGTGCGCCGCCCAGCCGCCGGTGCCGTGGCCGGGCCAGATCATCCTGGCCGGGCTGGCGCCGCTGCCCGCCGCGGAGATCCGCTGGGGCCTGTTCGCTCATACCCAGCGGGAACGGCACACCCGGTGGGATGCCGGCTGGGTGCAGGCCCTGGTCAATACCTGCCGCGCCCGCGGCGCCGGCTCGCTGACCGAGCTTGACCTTTCCTCGTGCACCACGTTCGCCGTGCTGGTCGGCCGGGAGATACTGCATGACCTGCGGCTGGCCTACTTCACCCCGGAAGCCAGCCGGGACGCGGGCTTCATCGAGACCGACCTCTTCGGGGTGCGGTTCCCCGAACGGGGCAGCCACTTCGACCTGACCGGCATCGCCCAGCGGTGGCTGCGCGACCTGCTGTGGGACTACCTGGCCGACCTGCTGAAATCGCCGTCGTGCCCGCGCACCGGCGGCACCTTCGACGCCTTCCGCCGCGCCGCCACCGAGCTGGGCGCCTTCCTGGCCGTCGACGCGCCCGCTGGCGGCCACGACCCGGCGCTGCTGACCGCCGCGCACATCCAGCGGTTCACCGCCGACCAGCGGCACCGCGAACGCGAGGGGCTGGCGTCGCTGGCGATGCGCCGCCAAGACGGCAAGACGCCGTCGGTCGTCACCACGACCACCCGCGCTATCACCTTCAACCACGCCCGCAAGCTGCTGCGCTGGGCGCTGGACTCCGGTGCCGCGGAGCGGACCGGGCTGTCCCGGCAGTTCATCACGGCGATGCCCGCGGCCGGGCCCACGCCGCTGCGCAAGCGCAGCCCGTTCCCCGACGAGGTGGCCCGCGCCCTGGCCGATGAGGCCAACCTGGCCCGGCTCGCCGAGGTCTACGACCCCAGCGACTTCGGGCTGCGCGACATCTGGGAGACGATCATCGTCACCGGGCGGCGGGTCAGCGAGGTGCTGCAGCTGCGGCTGGACTGCACCGGCCGCTACGGCGGGCTGGCCATGCTCTGGCACGACCAGACCAAGGTCGGCCGCTACGACCAGGCGATCCGCATCCCCGAGTCGCTGTCCGGGCGGCTGGCCGCGCGGCGGGAAACCACCGTGTCCCGGTTCATCGCCCGGCACGGCCGCGCCCCCACGGCCGCCGAGCGGGCGGCGATGGCGCTGTTCCCCGGCCGCTACCGCAACCCGGACGGGACCGCCGCGGTCACCTACCAGTGGTTCCACCTGCGGTTCAAGGCCTGGGTCGACGAGCTCGACATCGGCCGCTGGGTCGCCCACCAGGCCAGGCATACGCTGGCCACCAGCTTGCTGCGGCACGGCGCGACCCTCACCCACATCCGCCGCTACCTCGGGCACGTCTCTGACCGGATGGCCGAGCACTACATCCAGCTCAGCCACTCCGACCTGGAGGACGTCCTGCAGCACGTGTGGGTCGCCGGGCCCGGCACCCCCAGCCCCGGCACGCTGCTGTCCGGCCCCGCCACCCCGATCACCCGCGAGCAGGCCCAGGCGCTGGCGATCGACCTGTCGCGGCGCAGCACCCCCGCCGACGGCGGGTTCTGCACCTTCCAGCCCGTCGTCGACGGCGGCGCCTGCCCGTGGAACCTGGACTGCCACAACTGCGCCAACTTCGTGCTGTCCGGCGCCGACCTGCTCTACTGGCGGCGCAAACGCGAGCAGTGGTACTCCATCGCCGAACGCGCCCCCGACGACGCCACCGCCGCCTGGCTGCACGAGGTCTTCGCGCCGACCGCGGCCGCCATCGACGGGCTGGAAGCCGCCCTGGCCGGGCTCGGCCTGCTCGACGACGCGCTCGCCCTGGACCTGCGCCGCCCCCAGGACTACTTCCAGCGGGTCTGGAACATCGGGTTCCGCGCCACCGAGCTCGCCAGCGCCACCGCAGACGCCGATGCCGTCTCCCGCGACCAGGAGGACGCGGACAGCGGCGAGCTGGAGGAAACAGCATGACCCCTGACCGCACCGCGGCCGCGATCGAGGCCCGCCGCCGCGCCGCCGAACAGAAACTGCAGCAAGTCCGCGACGCCATCGCCACCCTCAGGCGCCGCAAGACGCCGGTCACCTACCCGGCCGTCGCCCGCCAGGCCGGGGTCTCCCGCACCTTCCTCTACGCCAATCCCGATGCCCGGGCGCTGGTCAGCGACGCCATCAGCAAGACCGGCGCCCAGCACGCCCGGGGCAGCGACGATCAGGAGCCGTCCTGGCGGGAACGCGCGCTCAACGCCGAGGCGGCGCTGACGGCAGCCGAGGCCGAGATCGCCGCGCAGCGGCGCCGCATGGCCATCCTGATGGGCCAGATCCGCGACCTGGAACACGACCTGTCACCGGAGGCCGCGCAACGGCTGGCCACCGAGAACACCACGCTCAAGCAGCGCGTCCGCCAGCTCGCCCACGACAACAAGACCCTGGAAGACCGGCTGGAAGCCGCCCGCTCCAACAACCGCTTCGCCGACCGGCGCATCGCCCAGCTCGAAGCCCAGCTCACCGAGCGCGCCCCAGCCCGCTGAGGCTGCCCACGCTCCGCCGCATCCGCCCGCGACGCATCCCGGCCACCTTCACGTCGCAGACATGTGCGCAACGTGAAAGCCCAGGTCAGAACTTCGTTTACAGCGCGGACAGCCGGAAAAATCGACGAGGCGCACCTGCTGTCCCATGACCAGCTGGAGGCGATCCGGATGCTGACCAGCGCCCAGCTCGACTCGGCCAGCCCGCTGGCCGTCCTGCTCCTGGGCCAGCCTCAGCTGCGGGCCAGCATGCGGCTCGGCGTGCTCGCCGCCTTGGACCAGAGGATCGGCGTCAGATACGCGATGGCGCCGATGACCCCCGACGAGACCGGGGCCTACCTGCGGCATCACACCAAGCTAGCCGGCCGGTCCGACCAGCTTTTCTCCGATGACGCCGCCGAGCTGATCCACCAGGCCAGCCGCGGCTTTCCCCGGGCCGTCAACCGGCTCGCCGCCGCCGCCCTGCTCGCCACCTACACCACGCACAAGACCATCGCCGACACCACCGCCGTCCGCGCCGCCATCACCGAGGTGAACGACCAATGACCCCCCGCGCCACCACGCACACCACGGCCCCGCCAGCGCCCAGCCGGCGGGGCCGTCGTCTGCCGCCACGTCCTCACCCTCAATGACCGCTACATCCTCATCTTCAGTGACCGGGAACACCGGGCGAGGAAATGGGAGAATGAACCGGTCCACGGCGTTCCCGCACTGTCGCGCTCTGGACAGCGAACGGCGTCAGCAGGCCTGGCGGCGCCCCGACGACGCCTCGGAGGCGATCACTGCGCTCAGGCGCTCTGCCCAGGCGCGGGCCCGCCCCAGTTCACCCTCGGCCAAGGCCCCGGCCAGGCCCTCGACGAGAAAGCTCCCGGGTGACGCCGCGATGCGCGCCCCGTGATGCGCCAGGAGCCGACGGATGGACTTCGACGCCCGGCCAGTGAACGCCGGCAATCCCTGCAGCCGGGTATCGAAAGCGGCGCCGGCCACCCCCAGCCGGCCGAGCGATGCGAGCCATTCGCGCACTCCCGGGCCGCTGACCGCGCCCGGTACCAGCTCAACCCCGCTCCCCGGCTTCCCCGCCCGCTTCCCGGCCATCTTCCGGGTACCCGGCCTGGACATCCCGTGGGCGTGGGCGGGACCGCCCACCACCACCAGATCCGCGCCGTCGAGGATGTGCGCACCGGCCGAAGTGACCGCCACCACCGAGACCTCCGCGCCATCGGCCAGCCCCCCGGCGATGGCCTCCGCCACCTTCCTGGTGCTCCCGAACATCGATTCAAAGACGATGACAGCTCGCATGACGCACCTCCTGCCCATGCCTCCAAGTCCAGGGTCTCCCCCACTTCGCGCCCAGGGCAGGGCCGAAAGACCCCTCGTCCGCTTCTCAACCACCTTTGGTTCCTGGCCCGACCGGGCGAGGCGGCCGATGATAGTGACCGCCTGCATGTGCGCTTAGACGGTCCGGCCGGACACGTCGGCTGCCTCGGCGACCTCGTTGATAGACGGTGCACGCTCCGCGCAGGGACATCCGCCCGGGTCATCGCCGCCGTCCCGCAACGCGGCGCAGCGGGCCGTTGACGGCATGACCAGCTTCCCGGCGGTGCCAGGCACGGCAGAGGTACGGCCGGCGGTTCGATCCTGCCCCCTGACCGCGAGGGTTCTGCCCTGCTGAGCGCGCCCGGCGCCGGCCGGGAGCGTGCGGGTGGCGGCGGCCGGTGACCGCTGTGATCTCTTCGTGTGCGTGGCTGGGCGCCGGCTATCGCGCGCCGATGGCCCGCAGCTTGCGGGTCCGCCAGCGGTCCCGCAGCACCATCACGCCCATGCCGATGAAGGCAGCCTGCGGCAGGGCAGCGGCCCCGGCGCGAACCGCGGTGGGCATGCCCGCCGCGGCCGCCACGAGCACGACCCCGGCCATCAGGCACACGGCGGTCCAGCGGGGCAGGAGCGCGGTTTTGATGACCGCCAAGCCGAACGCGAGGCCGCCGGCGACCATGATGGCGCCGTGCAGCGTGAACCAGCCGCCGAACACGTGGGTGACCGCCGTCCAGTTCTTGCTCCCCGCCGCTAGCGCGTAGACCACGGTGCTGGTGAAGAACACGGACGAGTAGGCATAGGCCAGCGCCCCGTACAGTCTCAGGCCGCGTCGTTTCGCGAACCGGAACAGCGAGCGCAGCGCCATGATGGCGTTGTAGCGGCGGTGGCCGCGCAGCGGCTCCAGGACGGTGTCGACGTCACCGGAGGTGATCTCCCGCAGGTGGCCGCATGTTGCTGCCCAGCACTCGATGAAGGGCCGCACGAAGCCGAAGTGAACCCGCAGGGTGGCGTGCGACCGGGGGCGGGTGCGGGCGTCACCGTCGAGCAGCACCACCAGCCAGGCACGGACGTCGCGGCCGAACCCGGCGGGCAGTTCGCCGGTGCGGCGGTCGATCCAGGTCCGGATCGCCGCAGTGGTGTCGTCGTGCAGCAGCTCCATCTCAGCCAGGACCTCAGCGATCCTGGTGGCTGAGCTGTGGCTGCGTGGCCGCGCCCGCTGGCGGACCTGCGACAACAGGACCGGGTCGTCGCCGGTGTGCCCGTCGAGGACGGCCTTCAGGCCGTAAAACACGCCAGTGACCGTCGCGGCAGACCAGCCGCGGGCCTCGGCCAGGACGATCGCGCAGCGGGTCGCGGCGAGCAGCAGCGGGGTATCGCAGCGCTGCATCAGCATCTCCGGGGTAACGTGCTCTGCTGGGCGGGTCAAGTCAGGGCACACCACCCGGAAGCCGCGGCCGGCCCGGCCGCCGTCCTCATGCGGATCGCCCGGTCACCGGGGTGGCAGGGACCGGCCGGTCCGGGACCGGGGCGTGACGGCGCGAGCTTCCGCGACAGCGCCGGGGCTCTGGCTGGTTGCGGGCTCCGCCGCGGCTACTGGCTCGGGCAGCAGTAGCTCGCCGACGCCGCAGCCGAGTACCGCGCAGATGACGTCCAGCTCATCCAGCTTGACGGTGTTCGGCTGGCCGGACCACAGGCCCGACATCTTCCCCGCGCTGATCACCATGCCGCGTCCGGCGAGCAGGCGCTGCAGTTCGCTGGCCTTCCAGATGCCGCGGTTGGCGGCCGCCAGCCGCAGGTTCCACTTCATCTCGCCAGTCCCTTCCACCGATCAGCGGCGCGCTGCTGCCCCGCGACCCAGGCGTCCTCGACATGGGTGCCGTGGACGTGGATGTACCGGGCCGTGGTTCCGGTCCAGGCATGACCAAGCAGTTCCTGGATGGCGAACAGGCTCATCCCCGCCAGGTAGAGCTGGGAGGCGCAGAAGTGCCGCAGCACATGCGGGGTGAGCCCGCCCGCCCAGGCTGGCAGGTGGCGGGCGGCGGCCCCGGCCAGCGACTGGCGGAACACATCGGCGGTCGCCCGGGAACAGGAGCCATCCAGGCACTTGCGCTCGGAGGGGAACAACGGGGCGCCGGGCCGGGTGTGGTCGGCGCCGAACTGGCCCCGCACGTCTTGGATGAACCACCGCAGGCCGCGGTCCGCGCCGTTGATCAACGGCACCAGCCGCGGCTTGGGCCCGCGCCGCCGCGAGCCCTTGCCGTGGCGGACGTTCAGCTTGCCGAACCGGCCCAGCTCCCACCGCACGTCATCCAGGTCCAGCATCCGGGCCTCGTTGATCCGCAGCCCCACGTCGGCTTCCAGCCGGGCGACCGCGTAGTTGCGGGCGGCCGGGGCGAACTTACGGCAAGAAGCCAGCTCTTCACGCCACCCGGCGAACAGCTGCCCGACCTCCGCCTCCGCCGGCGGCACGCGCAGCTGCGGGCCGGCCGAGGCGCGCGGCCGGTTCATCTCATCCAGCGGGCACTCGATCACCCGGCCGGCCAGGTTATGCAGCTCGATCTTGTGCCGCAGCTCCAGGAACTGGAAGAACACCGTCAGCGCGCCCGCCCGCCCGGTGCGCGTCGACGGCCTGGCATCACGCAGCACCCGGCCGAAGTAGGCGTCCGCGTCGCCGGGCTGCATCTCCCACAGCGGCCGGCCGAACCAGGCCCGGATCAGCTCCAGGTGGCCGCTGTCATTGCGGATCGTGCTGTCGGCCAGCCCCGCCGAGGCACGCGCCAGCACAAACCCGGCCAGCACGTCGGTCTCGAAGTCAGCCAGATCCTCCTCGCTCACCGGCGCCCGGTGATCACGCAGGTCGCGTACCACGGCCAGAGCCAACCCGCGCCTCCTCAACTTCACCGGGAACGATGAAAGATCATCTCAGGCGAGATCATCCCACGGAGACTGAGGAAAGATCAGAAAGACACGCCGGGAGGTGTCTAACCCCGCAGGCCCTGGTCCAGGCCCGATCCGCTCGGCAGGCGGTCACAGGCAAACTCAGGAACCCGCCGACTGTTGCTTAGTTACCAGTTGCTGGTCCGGAACTCCTGCGGCTACGGCTAGCCCGGCCGGCACTTTGTGCTGACCGGTAGCTTCAGGAGTTCCGGGCCTTCACTGGCGGCGGGCCGTCTAGGTGCTCACATGCTCCGCGGACCACCTTGACGCGCCTCGACTTTGCGCACCGCATTGTTGAAAACATCGGTGAACAGGAACCCGCCGCCGGGGAGCACCCCCACACCCCCGGGCCCGTTGAGCCGGGACTCGGTGGCCGGGCCGCCGTCCCCGGTATCACCCGCGACGCCGGTCCCCGCGACACGCGTGATCACGCCCTCCGGTGACACCTGGCGCACCACGTTGTTGCCGTTGTCAGCGACCAGGAACCCGCCGCCGGGGAGCACCGCCACTCCCGACGGCGTGTTTAGTTCGGCCCGGGTGGCCGGACCGCCGTCCCCGGCATCACCCGCGACGCCGGTCCCCGCGACACGCGTGATCACGCCCTCCCGTGACACCTGGCGCACCACGTTGTTGCCGAGGTCGGAGAACAGGAAACCGCCGCCAGGGAGAACCGTCATTGCGCCGGGCCCGTTGAGCCGGGCCTCGGTGGCCGGGCCGCCGTCCCCGGCATCACCCGCGACGCCGGTCCCCGCGACACGCGTGATCACGCCCTCCCGTGACACCTGGCGCACCACGTTGTTGCCTTGGTCGGTGAACAGGAACCCGCCGCCGGGGAGAACCGCTATCCCGACGGGTGTATTGAGCTGGGCCTGAGTGGCCGGGCCGCCGTCACCGGTATCACCCGCGACGCCGGTCCCCGCGACACGCGTGATCACGCCCTCCGGTGACACCTGGCGCACCACGTCGTTGCCGGTGTCGGCGACCAGGAACCCGCCGCCGGGGAGCCCTCTCACTCCGAAGGGCCCGTTGAGCTGGGCCTGGGTGGCCGGGCCGCCGTCACCCGTATTACCCGCGACGCCGGTCCCCGCGACACGCGTGATCACGCCCTCCGGTGACACCTGGCGCACCACGTTGTTGCCGTTGTCGGAGAACAGGAACCCGCCGCCCGGGATCACTTCTAGCCCCGTGGGTGTGTTGAGCTGGGCCTCGGCGGCCGGGCCGCCGTCCCCGGCATCACCCGCGACGCCGGTCCCCGCGACACGCGTAATTATGGCTGAGCCTTTTGACATAACAGGCTCAGGCTGGCGATTCAGCGGTTCGTGAGCGTTCATGGCTGCTCCGTATATTCCGTATGACGCACTTCGGGCGGTCGTTAGCGAGCGGAGCGAGGCTTCCACCGACAGTCGCGACCCTGAGGCTCCCTCTCGTCTCGCGTTGCGGCGCGCTCCGATCGTCAATTCGGCGATCCATGTGCCAGATACCAGGTAGGAGATCCGCTAGGCCTCGCTGATACTCCACGCCCGCACCTGACGGATCTGCTCCGGGTCAAGCCTTTGCGCAACGCGAGCGGTCATCGGCTCCCGTTCGGCGTGCCATGCGCCGACCCGCGGGTCATCTTCGGCTCAAGGATCAGCCGTTTCGTCGCCGCCGTCCAGGCCGCCCTCCAAGCTGACGCGCCCTCCCGGCCGCCTCGCCGGCGCCCGCGTCCTCGCGCCGCCGGCTGTGAGCCACTGTTCTGACCAGGCGTCAGCCAGCCGGCTAATGCAGGGGCCGGTGACAAGATCGTTGAGGACCAGCCGGGTTATTTTGCGGCTCGCCGTAGCCATTGGAGCTCCAGGCCTAATACCCTCGGCGAACTCGTCACACCTGAATACGGCGGGTTACCAGTTCCGCCGTGAGTTCAGCGGAACTGAGGTTCTTTCGCTGGGAACCACCGTCGGGCGGTGGCGCGCCCTCGGACCACGTAGACAGCCCAGCGGACGCCTCGATGCACTCCGGGTACTTGCCACGCCACTGGTTTTGAACCTGAAGTGCCGAAGCTGATGGGTGCGGTACCTCAAGAGGGTGAACTGGAGAGCAAGGTCAGCGAGGGGAGGGCTTCAAGCCAGACGGTAAGTGCCGAGTTCCGGCGTACCGCGGCGAGCAGTTCGACGGTCGGCGGGGCCGCCCAGCCACGCCAGGTACTGAGATCGCGGACTGTCGGGTCGAGCTGGGCCACCCCGTCCGCCAGCACTCCGGCCGCCTCGCCGCTGGTCTGGCGGGCCAGCAGCCCGAGCAGCGCCTCGCGGGCCCGGCGCTTGTCCTCCGCCGCCGGGTCGAGCTGGGCCACCTCGCCCGCCAGCCGTCCGGCCACCTGGCTGTCGGTCTGGTCGGCCAGCAGGCCGAGCAGTGCCTCGCGGGCCCGGCGCTTGTCCTCCGCCGTCGGGTCGAGCTGGGCCACCCCGTCCGCCAGCACTACGGCCGCGTAGCCGTCGGTCTGGCGGGCCAGCAGCCCGGCCAGCGCCTCGCGGGCCTGGCGCTTGTCCTCCGCCGTCGTCGCGAGCTGGGCCACCCCGCCCGCCAGCACTCCGGCCACCTCGCCGTCGGCGTCGGTCTGGCGGGCCAGCAGGCCGAGCAGTGCCTCGCGAGCCCGGCGCTTGTCCTCCGCCGCCGGGTCGAGCTGGGCCACCTCGCCCGCCAGCCGTCCGGCCGCATAGCCGTCGGTCTGGCGGGCCAGCAGCCCGAGCAGCGCCTCGCGGGCCCGGCGCTTGTCCTCCGCCGCCGGGTCGAGCTGGGCCACCCCGTCCGCCAGCACTACGGCCGCCTCGCCGCTGGTCTGGCGGGCCAGCAGCCCGAGCAGCGCCTCGCGGGCCCGGCGCTTGTCCTCCGCCGTCGTCGCGAGCTGGGCCACCCCGCCCGCCAGCACTCCGGCCGCGTAGCCGTCGGTCTGGCGGGCCAGCAGCCCGGCCAGCGCCTCGCGGGCCTGGCGCTTGTCCTCCGCCGTCGTCGCGAGCCGGGCCACCCCGCCCGCCAGCACTCCGGCCACCAGGCCGTCGGTCTGGCCGGCCAGCAACTCGAGCAGCGCGTCGCGGGCCTGGCGGTTCGAGGCCGCCCATGGAGCTGCCCCGCCCAGGTCGTCGATGCGGGCCGATCTGGCGAGGTCCACCCGGGCCTGGCCAATCATTCCCGCAACCTCAGGCGACCAGTCGGCCTCTCCGGACTCGGACGCTACCCGGGCGAGGAGTCCCCGGAACTCCCACCCGGCATCGATGACAGAAAGGTCCCCCGGGAGCTGGTCCGACCTCGCGGCGCGGCAGGTCAAGTCCCGCACAAGCTGGTCGTGCTGGGGGTGCATGGCGAGCGCCGCCGGGGCCGCGTACTCCCAGTCCGGGTCATACCAAAGGTGCGGGAACAGCGCCTCGGCCGCCTGGTCCACGGGAAGGCTGGCGACGTGCTCGGCTACGAGGTGCTCACGTATCGACCGGTGAATGAAACGGCGCAGCGTCGTCCGGGTGTCGACGTCGGGGGGGCCGAGGGGCGTGGCGACGTGATCGAGTGCGTCTGCATCGGCCTCGCCCAGCCCGGCTCGCTTCGTAGGGATGTCGTCGGTCCACGTCCCGACACCGGAGACGGGGTGATTGCTGGCTGCCCCGTCCCAGGCCCAGGCCCAGAGCGTCTGGAGGCAGGTGTCCGCGTCGGGCTGGCGGTCGTCATCATCGCGCCAGCGGCCGGTGAGCATGCGGTTGAGCACTTTGGTGTACAGGTCGCGCCGGAAGCCGGGCAGCGGCCCGGTGCCGCCGATGATGCAGTAGAAGGCCAGGATCAGCGGCACGGTTGCGGCCTGCTGGAGGTCAGGACGCCGCGCGATCTGGGCGGCGAGGTCGTTGCCCGGCTCCGGCCGCCCCCACCTCAGCTTGCCTCGAACAAACACCTCGCTCGCCTTCCGGCGAACGTACTTCGCGGCTCGCTCGGTCGCCTAAGCAAGGCGGCTCCGGCAGTCGGCGTGGCCTGGTTCGCCGTCTTCGGATGGCCGCCGCTCGGCCTCGGTCACTGATCGTCTGTCCGCACGGCTGGGCGGATTCACGGGAATGTCACACAGTCGATGCGTCACATGCAAACGCCAAAGGCGGTGCGGCTACGTGCTCAGACGTGGTAGCGGCCGGGGAGCCCACGAGCGGCGGCGGCCGAGCCCTAGCCGACCCTCCTGGCATACTTCACGTAGTCCCGATCACCTGCGTTTCGAGGCGGGCGATGAGGTCCCGGGCGTCGGCGGCTTTTTGGGCGGCGCCGGGGCCGGTGCGCTCGTAGTCTTGGAGAGCGGCGCGGGCGTAGTGCAGCGCGTCGCCGGGCCGACCGACGTCTTCGAGGAGGAGGGCGATGTTGAAGCGGGTCAGCCCGGCGCCGTAGATGTCCCCCCGGGCCTCGTCGTACTGGATGGATTGCTGGTAGTGGTGCAGGGCCTGGCGGGTGTCCCCGGCGTTATCGTAGATAAGGCCAAGCTGGCTATGGGTGACGGCGAGGTTTGCGGCGTCGCCGACGGGGATCCGGTCCAGGGCCTGCTGGTAACCGGCCAGGGCTGTGTTGAGGTGATCCCGGAGCACCGGTCCGGGTTCGCCCGCGTCGCTGGCTTCCCGGTACCGCTCGTAGGCGACGCTGGCGAGTGACCCGAGGGACTGGGCCTGGCCGAGCTTGTCCTGGCTGGCCCAGTGGTCGAGGCTGTGCCGGTACCACCGCTCCGCCTGGCCAAGGTCACGCAGGCCGGGCACGACCACGTAGGCGTTGCCCATATGGATGGTCAGCCTGGCTTCCTGGGGGCGGGCGCCGATCCGCTGGTACAGGCCGAGGGCCTCCTCGTAATGGCGGATACAGCCGGGGTCATTCTGCTCGTTAAGGATGCGGCCGAGGTCCGTCAGGGCGATGGCGAGGGTACGGAGCTCGTTGTGCTGGGCCGGGGTGAGCTGGCCGTCGGGGGTGTCCAAAGCGGTGGCGGCCCGGCCGCGGTCCCAGGCGACCACGGCGTCCTGGAGGCGGGTGGCAGTCGGCCAGTCCCGCGCGCCGATGGCCAGCTTGACCTGGTAATCGCCGATGACGCTCCAGTGGTCTTCGCGGCCGGGCAGCGGGCCGTCCGTGGCCGGGTCGATGAAGTCGGGGGTGATGTCGGCGACCAGCCGGGCCCATTCCCCGTCCCGCCCAGTCCGGTCGTACAGGACGCGGAGGCCTTGCAGGCAGTTGAGGGCATCGTCCCAGTGCGGAGCTTGCCGGGCGAGGGCCAGAGCGTGCAGCAGGTTGGCTTCCTCAGCGCTGAGCGCCGGGACGGGATCACTGGCGCCGGTGCCGTACTGGTGGAGGTAGTAGCGGCCGAAGGCGGCGAGGGTGTGGGTGTAGGCGCGGGCGGCAGACTGGGCGGCGGGGTCGCCGGGCTGGCCGTAGATGGCGGCGTAAAGGGTGGTGAAGTACCAGGGCAGGGCGGGGTGGATGGCGTAGTACCCGCCGCCGAGGGGGGTCAGCAGGCCGATGGCGGCGGCCCGGTCCAGCAGCGCGATCGCGGTGTCGCGGGTCATCCCGGCCAGCGCCGGGACGGCGTTGCCTCCAGCGGCGTCAGGATCGCCCATCAGGCGCAGGGCGTCGGCGTCGACGGTGTCACGGAACAGGTGCAGTACCGCGAGCTGGCCGCGTTCGGCCTGGGTGAAGGCGTGGGTGAACCCGTAGGACAGCGAGGCGGCCAGCGACCGGGTGCGGCCCAGCGCCGCATCCTCCCCGGGCTCCAGCTCCGCCTCGCCGGCCCGCAGCCGGGCCACGAACGCCTCGATCTGCTCGGTGGTGGTCAGCTCCTCGCGCAGCGCCTGGCCCATCAGGACGGTGATGGCCAGCGGGTTGCCGGCGCTGAACCGCAGCAGCGGCCGCCAGTCGACCTCCAACAATGGGTGGTCGTGGCGTTCGGCGATTGCGGCGGCCAGTTGCAGCCGCTCGCGCATCGGCATGGGCGGCAGCTGCAGGCGGGCGGGCAGTCCGGCCAGCCAGTTCTGCTCGCCGTGGCGGGAGGTGAGCAGTATCTTGCACCCAGTGTTCTGGGCCAGGTCGCGCAGGAAGCCCGCCAGGTCGTCTTGCTCGCCGAGGGTCCAGGCGCTGGGGGTGCCGGGCGGGAACCCGGTGACCGGTTCGGTGTTGTCCCACACCCACAGCACCGGCACCTGAGCCAGCACCTGCAGCACCAGGTCCCGGCGCTGGGCGGGGTCGGTAATGGCCTGCCAGTGGATGCCGCTGGCTTCCAGCGCACCGGAGAAGAAGTCCCCGGCGGTGCCGACGAGCTTGTCCAGCGGCAGGTGATGCTCGAAGGAGGACCACAGCACCAGCCCGGGTCCCCATTCTGGGTGGCCGGGGTGGTCCAGGCCACCGGTGGCCTGATACCAGCGGGCGAACTCCGCCGTCGTGGTGGATTTCCCCGCCCCGGCGAAGGCGTGCAGCAAGACCACCTGCTGGGTGTCGAACGCCCGGTCCAGCGCCAGCAGCGTCTCATCCCGGCCGAAGAACCCCGCATCCGGCGGCCGCGGCAGTCCCCCCGCAGCACCTGCTGCTGCGCCGCCGTCGGATGTGGTGAGCTGGATCAGCGGCGCCGCCCGGGTCCCGGGCTGCAGCAGGGTGAGCGGGGCGGCCTCGTAGACGACCGGGACCGCCCAGTCTTGCAGCGCCACGGGGGCGGCGCCGATCTGCCGGGTGGGGTTGCCGGCCAGCGCCCGGCGGGCGGCGGTGGCCGCCTCGCCCAGCGACCGGCCGACCAGCAGGTGCGCGTACAGGTCCGCCGCGTACTGGGCGGCGGTCACGACGTACACGTTGTAGCGCATCGCCACCACCCCGGGCACCCCGGCATCGGCGACCTCGGCGGCCAGCGACCCGTACGCCCGGATTCGCGCATGCACATCCTCTGGCACCCCGGCGTCGGTAGCGGCGCCGCCTGCGGCCGTGCTGGCGGTGTCACCGGGTTGCGGGTCCGGCTGGCCGGGGCGGGAGGATGCCTCGGCGTAGGCCGACCGGCACGCGTTCAGCACCAGGACCGGCACCCCTGTGTCGGTCAGCAGCCTGCCCAGGACCGGCCCGTCCGCGAGCTGCTGGTTGGTGGCGCTGCCCGGGTCTTCGAAGATCAGGTATCCGTGCTGGCCCGCCCGCACCGGGCCCGCCACCGAGATCCCGTACCGCAACGGCGAGAACCCGACCTCCCCTCCTCCGCCGCCGCCGCCGGAGGCCGGGCCGCCGTCGCTGTCGCCGCCCTCATCTTCGCCGGGCTGCAGATGGGCGAGGTCGAGGTAGGTGCCGTGCCCGTCGAAGTGCACGACATGGTAGGGGCGGCCCGCGTCCGCCGCCTCATGCAGCACCTCGGAAAGGCGGGCGAACGTGGCCGGGCGCAGCACGTCCAGGTCCAGGCCCTCCATCTCTGCGGCGCCGCCGCGGGCCAGCCGGCTGGCTACCGACCGGAACGGCACGTCATCACCGCGGCCGGGCCGGCAGATCACCAGCAGCACTCGTAAGGCGTCCCCGCCCGGCTGCGGCAGGCGGGCCCGGGCACTGGCCTGCAGGTGGGTACGCACGAACGTGCCCGCCGACAGCGCCACGGCCGTATCGGTGCCCGGGTCGCGCAGCAGTTCCCAGGGCAGGCCCGGGACCTCCGAGGGGTCGGCGTCCACTTCCACCCGCACCTGCCCCAGCCGGGTCCGCGCCTTTGCCCAGATCCCCGCCGCGTCCATCCCGGTGAACACCCCGGTGAACAACCCAGACCCGATCTGCGCCAGGACCGACTCGGCTTCCAGCGCCACCCGAGGCGCGGGATCGGCCGGGAACTCCGCGTATTCCTCCAGGTACCAGCGGACCTTCTCCGCATCCGCCCCGCCCACCTGGTAGGTGAACACCGACGCCGCGACCTGCCGGGCCGGGCCGTCCTGCCAGGACACCTCAACCCGCCGCTGGCCGCCGAGCGGCACGTCACTGATCCGCAGCACCGGCGTGTCCGCCATCTCTCACCCCCCGCGGGCGGCTCGCCGGCCACCGCCAGCGGCAGCGCCCCCCGCCACCGCAATAGTAAAGTCCAAAATCGGCCCGGCCGGGCACACCTCGCCACCATCACCCGGCCCGGGGGCAGCCAGAAAAAAGAAAAAAGGGGGTCGCGGTGAAATTGGATCCGGAAATCTACAGCTGCCAGCAACACCACACCGATCTCACCGGCCAGGTGACCGAAGCTCTCGACGACGACGTGCCGCCGCTGGCCTATAAACGCCTGCCGCTGCCGGGCCGGGCCGGCGCGCGGCCGCGGACGTTCGAGGTGACGGTAACCTGTCCCGGCACCGGCGGCAGCGGCCCGCACGACCTGGTCTGCACCGGGACCCGCACCCGGTGACCGGCCCGGTCCGCCCGCCCACCCGCGCCGACCAGGCCTGGGCCGACCTCGCCGCCCAGCTGACCCCGGCCAGGTCCCTGGCCCGGGTCGACACCGTCACCGCCCGCGCGGTGACCACCATCACCGTGGTCGGCGTTCTGCTCACCGGCCTCGGCGCGCTCGCCGCCGGACTGCCCACCCAGAACACAGCAGCCCGCGACCTCGCCGCCGCCACGGTAATCACCGCCGCGGCGGCGGTGGGCTGCGCGCTGGCCGCCCAGGTCCTGACCATCACCCGCCACCTCAACCCCAGCAACCTGATCGAGGTCAAAGCCTGGTACCGGCGCCAGTTCGCCACCCGCGCCTACCCCACCAAGGCCGCCACCATCCTGCTCCTGTTCGCCGCGCTGCTGGCCGGCGCCACCGCCGCCACCGCCCTAACCGCCAGCCCGCCAGCCACCCCCACCATCGCCATCACGCAGACCTTCCCGCCCGCCAGCCCCGCCACGGGCGCCAGCACCGGGCAGGTCACCGTCACCGCCACCTTCCGCGGGCTCGCGCCAGGGCAGGCCGTCACCGTCACGCTGACCACCGCCGGCCGCGTGCTCACCCGCGCCGTCGCCACCCCGGCACCCGACGGCACCGCCGTCGTCACCCTCACCGCAACCCGCCTCACCGTCGGCCAGCCCGTCACCTTCACCGCCCGCGACCCCCACCAGGCCTGCCAGGCCACCCTGCCCCCCAGCCCGGGCCAGCCCGCCCTCACCTGCCACCCCCACTAAGCAGCCATCTCCGGCCAAACCCGGTACCCGCCCGGCCAGCCGCTCCATCCGGTGCCGCCGTCCTTGCAGCGGCCCGGGCGCGGCAGGCGCCGAGCCGAGGTCCTCGATGCTGAGCGCCAAGGCCTCGATGGCGGCACCCGGCAGATGTTTACTCTCCGTGACGCCCGCTCCGACTTGATCGCCGTAATCCGGCAGACCTCCGGAGACGCCGGCTTCAATGAAGCCGTCGTCATCAAGCAGAAGGTTGCGGCCTCGGGCGTGGTCAAGGGGGCCAAGTGACGAGGAATGTCCGCACGGACATGACCCAGGTCACTCCGGGAGGCGCCTATCGCAGAAAACCAGTCGCTTTATGCGATAACGCAGAGGGCCGCGGGGGATCTCGGCCGTTGCCCGCGCCGCTGATAACGGTCATTATCATTCCGATCTCCGTTTGGCCGTTACCGGGCAGCCCTCCGGGTCTTCGCATCTGCTGGTTCGTAGTGCCGTCGGCCGACACCCGGCCCTGGTCGTGACCGGGGTGCAAGGAAGGCGTCAAGGGGTCTGCAAGATGAGCGTCCAGGCTGGTAGCAGACGATGTGCTGTAGTCCCGGGAGCGGGCCGCTGGCGGCCCCGCTGCGGAAGGGCGCAGCCCATGCTCGGGGCTAACGGGAGGTCTGCGTGAGTCTGAACCAGGGTCGGATCCCTCCGGACTCTCGCTGGCGCTCGGTTGATCCGGGCTGACGCCATGACAGCGATCTTGCTCGCAGCGGCCGGCGGTGTCACCTGCGCGGCTGGCATCGCGCTGTACGCCGGGCTGAAGGCCCGCCGGCAGGCGCCGGTCGTGACATGGCGAGCGTGGGCCGAAGGATTCCCGGTGCGGGCCGTGTCCTGGGGACTGGCCGTCGCCGTCACGCTGGCCATACTCGCCGGGGCGGCGGCTGCGATCGACGCCCGGGTCACCAGCCAGGGCCCTGCGCGCGCGTCAGGGGGCGGCAACGTCGCGCTGCCGCAGCACCTAGCACTGCCAGCGCTCACCCCGGGCAGCGCCCGCCGGAGTTACCACCGCCGCGGGGGCGCGCGGCCGGGATCGCCTGCCGCCTCCGCACCCAGCCCGATGGTGCATCCGGCGCCGGCACTGCCGGTCCCCGGATCGCATCCGCCTGCGCCCTCTCCGGCGCCCACCCAGACCCCGACACCGACACCGACACCGAGCCTGAGCCCGACACCGACTCCGACACCGACACCGAGCCTGAGCCCGACGCCGACACCGAGCCCGACACCGACACCGACCCCGAGCCCGACACCGACCGCCGTCCCGTCGCCGACGGCCACCGCCAGCCCGTCCCCGTACGGGGAGAACCGGTGATCAGCGTCTGGGTACTCGCGGAGACGGGAGCGCTCGCCGCCGCGCCGCCAGCCGGGCTCGTCGCGCTTGTCATGCTCATGCGATCACGCGCCCGCCCGCACGGCCGGACCCGGGCCCGCTCGCGGCGGGCCCGCTCGCACCAACAGCACATTGGGCAGCCGGAACTCGTCCTAGCCGCGCCGGTGGCCGCGCCGTCACTAGCCGCCGAGAGCCACGCCGACGGCGTGCGGGCGGCGGGGGCCGGCAAGGCGGCCCCCAGGCGGCTGCGCCCAGGCGATGACTCATTCGCCCTTGAAGGCCTGTTCGCGAGCGCCGAGCCGTTTATCACGCTGTTCCACAACGAGAACCAGGCCGGGCCGCCCGACCGGCGGCTCCGGCAGGTCCGCCGCGAGATCGAGACGACGGGCACCTACTGGCACACCGCTGCTGAGCTGGCCTTCGGCGCCCGCGTCGCCTGGCGGAACAGCTCGCGGTGCATCGGCCGGCTGTACTGGCAGAGCCTGCGGGTACGCGACCGCCGCGAGGTCACCGCGGCGGCCGACATCGCCGCCGAGTCGATCGCACACCTGCGCGAGGCAACCAACGGCGGCCGGATCCGGCCGGTGATCACCGTGTTCGCGCCGGACGCGCCGGGCCGGGCAGGTCCGCGGATCCTGAACTCGCAGCTGGTCCGGTACGCGGGCTACCAGACCGCCGACGGCACTGTCATCGGGGATCCGTCGAACACGGAGGTCACCCGGCTGGCCGGCGATCTCGGCTGGCCCGGCACCCGCCGGGCCGGCCGGTTCGACGTACTCCCCCTGGTCGTGCAGGAGGCCGGCTCGCCGCTTCCCACGCTGCACGAGCTGCCGGCCGACGCGGTACTCGAGGTAATCATCAGACACCCCGAGTTTGGCTGGTTCGCCGGCCTCGGGCTGCGGTGGTATGCCGTGCCGGTGATCAGCGACATGTACCTGGACATCGGCGGCGTCTGTTACCCCGCCGCGCCGTTCAACGGGTGGTACATGTGCACCGAGATCGGGTCGCGCGACCTCGGCGACACCGGCCGCTACGACCAGCTGCCGGTGATCGCCCGGCAGATGGGCCTGGCCACGGCCAGCGACCGGACCTTGTGGAAAGACAGGGCAATGAACGAGCTCAACCTCGCGGTCCTGCACTCGTTCAGCACCGCCGGGGTCACGATTTCCGATCATCACACCGAGTCGGTCCGCTTTCTCCAGCACATAAAGCGCGAAGAACAGCACGGCCGGCCCTGCCCGGCGGACTGGACCTGGATCGTGCCGCCGGCCGCGTCGTCCGCGACCCCGGTCTTCCACCGCTACTACCAGGATTTCGACCAGGCGCCGAACTTCTACCGCCACCCGCCGCCCGCACTCCTGAAGCCGGCCCGCGTCCATGACCGTCAGCCAGCGTCCCAAGACTGACCGAGATACCAGCACCGGGCGTGTCGACCGGGTTCGGCCAGTGCCCAAAGCCACGGCAGAAAGCCGTGGCCCGCGCTGGGGACCAGACCAGGCCGGCGCAGCAGGCCAAAGCTGCCAAATACCGCCAAGCCGGCAGCCAGAGGCCATGACGCCCAGGTCATCCTCCCAGCGAAGCCGGATCTGCTTCCGGTAGATCGTCTCCGTCGTCGTGGTTTCGCTGTGGCCGACCAGGCGTGAGATTTGCTCGCTTGGCATGCCAGCGCCTTTAACCGGTAGAGAGCAGCGAGACGAAGCTGTGCCGCAGTTCACGCGGCGTCCACTCCCCCGGGTTGAGCCCGGCTGCCTCGACCACGGGGCGGAAGGAACGCCGGACATGTGAAGCGTCGGACGGTGTTCCGACCTGGGAAGGAAGCACCAGGTCGTTGTCTTGCCATTTGCTGCCCGCCGATTGCCTAATCTCGGCTTGGCGACACTGATGATCGCGCAGAGCGTCTACGCAGCGACTTCGACGGCCGCGCCCGGCGGCCCTGAGGAACCTCGTACAGCAGTACGACGTTGCGCTTGACCTTGTCCC
Organism: uncultured Actinomycetota bacterium; assembly: GCA_963808705.1. GTDB lineage: Bacteria > Actinomycetota > Actinomycetes > Streptosporangiales > Streptosporangiaceae > JASHPR01. The sequence continues at coordinate 21,206 of CAWEHB010000001.1, forward strand.
TGGCCTGGGCACGGATGATCGCGCGTTTCAGGACTGACCGGACCTCCCCCAGGGTGCGCGTGCTCAGGGTCTTAGCTTTGTCAACGAGCCATCTATCGACATCGTCAGCCGACAACTCGCGTAGCTTACGAGCGCCCAGGGCCGGGATCACATGTGTGTTAGCCAGGATCGTGCACTTCTCGACTGTGGCGCTGTCACGACCGCTGAGCCTGAAGGCCAGCCAATCACGTACCGGGTCGGCGACGGTATAGGCGTATAGCCCGATGACGAGCCCGTCCTCGTAGTCGCGAAGGAGGGATTGCGCGGAGCAGCGTGAAGACTATGCCAGAGCCGGGCGGGGTCGCGGGCAGCTCGCCGACTCCGGGGCGGCGGCCTGCCGCGCCCTGCCGGGCGGGAGCCCTCCGGGCGCGGCGCCGCCACCAGGTCAGCACGCCCGCACCCGCAGGCAGGCAGCGCCCGCCGCAACGCACCCCCGATGACCGCGACCGCGAGAACCGGCCGGGCCGTCCGCCTCGCGCCGGGCATTCTCTCGCCGCGCAAAGATCACCCTCTGCGGCGCGCCCAAGGGCGCGTCCCTGCGGGGATGGCGCAAGCGCCACCCTAGACACTGATCTACCACGGCAAGACCCGGCGCCTATCAGGCGGGCGGAGCAGAGTCGATCAAACCCGCTGGCTAGCGCTCCGGGCGCCCGCCGCTGTCGACAGAGCTCTCCAAAAGTGATATCATTTTGATAGGTGATCGGGTAGCCGACGCCACAGGTGACAGGAGGCATCCCGATGAATGCGCCCAATGACAACACCGCTCCGAAAGGTCTGCGCGGGTGGTGGGCATCTCCCCCGCGATCCGGCATGCAACGCGTAATCGCGCCATGGGAGTACCGCCACCTGCGTCGCTTCGCGCGCGTGCGCATTGCCGCTGGTATCGTCTTGGCCGGCCTTGGCGCCGTCACGCTCGTGGGGGGTTCCTTTACAACGGAGGCTATCGGGTGGGCGATGCTGTTCCTGGCGGCAGCGGCGGGCAGCTTCGCGTGGGCAGCCTGGGACCTGGCTATCGCCCGTTCCGCACCTCCCCGAACCTGAGCCTGCTCTGCTCGCACTGGTCCGGCGGGTGCCAGACGAGCTGACTTCGGAGCAGAAGGCGAGCGAACCCACCTGAGCGCACGCGGGAACCGAGTAACTAAGTGAGTAAGGTCAGCGGCCAGCTTCTGTCGCCGTACCAGACCGGTGAGCCATCCCGGTTCAGATGCCCTGGCCTGGCCACTGCGTACCCCGTTACCTGTCCCGGGGCACGCTGTGCGGACCACACAATCCAGGGTCTCGGGAAAGCTGGCCAAAATTCGGTTGCGCGGTGGTCAGTATTCAGGTTCCGCCGACGGCCTCCCGCCTGTGTCATGGTCCCGCGTCCGCGGCGTGCCGGTGTGGTGCCGCTGGTCCTCTGGTCACGGGCCTAAGGTCCCTGTCGGAGGCGCCGTCGCCGGGGGAGTGTTAGTGAATGGCTGAGCCTGCGTCCCGCAGCGACCGGGCGGCCGGGTCTGGGACACCGCCGCCCCGGCAGCTCGTCCATGAGCTGGTAGGCGCGGCCGTCGCCGCGCCGTCGCTCCACAACACCCAGCCGTGGCGGTTCCGGATCCGCAACGGCGGGTCCGTGATCGAACTGCTCGCTGACCCGGCCAGGATGCTGCCGACGGCCGATCCGGGTGGCCGTGCCGCACACATCGCCTGCGGCGCGGCGCTGTTCAACCTGCGCATGGCGGCCGCGGTGGCCGGCCTGCGGCCGGACATCCGGCTGCTCCCAGATCCGGGCCGGCCGCTGCTTCTGGCCGAGGTGCGGCTGGCCGGTACGCGCCAGGCCGCGACCGCGTGGGAGCGCGAACTGCATGCGGCCATCGCCCGCCGGCAAACGAACCGGGAGCCCTACAGCACCCGGTCCGTGCCACCGGACACCCGGGCGGAACTGGCCGAGGCAGCCAGCGCCGAAGCAGCGGTCCTGCATTTCCTGGACCGTGACGAGGCGGTGCGGGTCCGGCGGCTGGCCGCTGATGCCGAGCTCTACCTGCTGGCCGACCCCGCCTACCGCTCCGAGGTGGCCGGCTGGGTCGGCGGCCGGCGCGACAGCGACGGCATCCCCGACAGGGCGCTGGGGCCCACCTCTCCCGAAGGCGGGCAGCCGGTCCGCCGTTTCGTGCCGGGCCGCCCCACGCCTGTCCGCTACGCCCGGTTTGAGGAAAACCCTCAGCTGGCCGTCTTGTCCGTGCGAGCCGGCGGTGCCAGGAACTGGCTGGTCGCGGGGCAGGCACTGCAACGGGTCTGGCTGATCGCCACCAGCCGGGGGATCTCCTGCTGCCCTCTGACCCAGCCCCTGGAGACCGCTGATGCGTGGCTCGTCCGCGACCCGCGGTCAGGGACCGAGCAGCCGCAGATGATCCTGCGGATCGGTTACGGGCCGCCCATCCCGGCCGGGGCGCCCAGGCGGGCGGTCAGCGACGTCATCGACTGGCCCCAGGCAGGCGAAACGCAGCCCGAAGACCACCAGCACAGCTAGCCCCCGCGCCCTGTGACCCGGCAAAGAGGCCTGGCCGCGGCGCAGACGAAGGTCCCGGCGGACGCGGACTTTCGCACCTGCACCGGGTCCCGGCCTCGAGGTCAGCTGGCAGCATGGGCACGGATGACTGCTGTACGGGTGCGGGAGGTGGCGCGGGCGTCGTTTCCCTGCCCGCGGAGGCTGAGGCGCTGACCGGGGAGCAGATCGCCGCCTATGTGGTGGGGGCGGCGGTGTGGGCTCCGTCGTTGCATAACACCCAGCCGTGGTTGTTCGGGACCGACGGGCAGGAACTGAGCCTGTACGCCGACGGCGGCCGGCAGCTGATGGCCGCCGATCCGGCCGGCCTGCAGATGCTGGTCAGCTGCGGCGCGGCCCTGTTCACGGCCCGGCTCGCGCTGCGCTCGGCGGGCCGGATTCCCCGGGCCTCGATCTTGCCCGACCCGGCCGATCGGCTGCTGGTCGCCCGGCTGGGCTGGCCGCGGCGGGCAGCGCCGGCTGGCTGCGAACGACAGCTGTTCGATCAGGTGCTACGCCGCCGCACGCACCGCGGCGGGTTCGGCCCGGTGCCGCTCGCGCCGGGATTGCTGGCCGTGCTGCAGGCGGGCGCCAGGCGGGAGGGGGCGCAGTTGCGCGTCATCACCGGCCAGGCCGCTACGGCGGCGCTCGCCGCGACGGTGCAGACCGCCGAGCAGGCGCTGCGGCTCGACAGCCGGCGCGTCCAGGAACTGGCCGCCTGGGTGTCCCCGCCGGCCAGCCCGCGGCGCGATGGCGTGCCGGCCATCTCCTACCCGGCCCGGCCGGCGCGCACGTTGCCGGACTTTCCCGGCCGTGATTTCGCCCGTGGCCGCGGCTGGGGACTCCCCCCGGCCAGCGCCGACGCGGCCGCCCGGTCCGCCGGGGTCATCTGCCTGCTGACCACCGCCGGTGACCGCCCGGCCGACTGGGTGAACGCGGGCCAGGCGCTGCAACGGATCCTGCTCACCAGTACCGCCTACGGCGTGGCGGCCGCGCTGCACAGCCAGCCGCTTGAGCTCGGCTGGCTGCGCGAGTCCATCCGCACCCGGCTGGGCGGCAGCAGCCACCCGCAGCTGCTACTCCGGCTCGGGACCGTGACCCAGAACGCGGCCAGCGTCCGCCGCCCGCCCGCCGCCGTCCTGTTCCAGCACGGCAACTGAGGCCCTCCACAGGTCCTGCCAGCATCAGGACATCCTTGCTGGCGACCGGGTAGCCGTGACGCGCCCTTCGCTGGTCTGGCTCGGGGCCGTAGTCCGCGGCGTTCCCCGGGCTTCCGGCCTTGCCTTGGGGACGTTGGTCACCGTTTGGAACCGCATTAAGGCCCTGGCGTTCTGCCCTCACCGGGGGGATTCTGCCTGGCAAGTAAGGCAGGTGAGCAGGGTGAGCGAGGAGACTGCCCGGCGGATAGCGGTCCTGGCCGACCAGGCCGACTACCTGATCGCCGCGGCGGCGCGCGCGCCGTCGGTGCACAACACCCAGCCGTGGCGGTTCCGGGTCGGCAAGTACGCGATCGAGCTGTACGCCGACCCCGACCGCAAGCTTCAGGTGGATCCGGTGGGCCGGGAGATGCTGATCAGCTGCGGGGCCGCGCTGTTCGGGCTGCGGCTGGCGATACGTTCGCTGGGATACCAGCCGGTGGTCGACCTGCTCCCGGACCCGAAGCAGCTACGGCTGCTCGCCGTGGTAAGGCTGGGCGCGACGCAGCCGATGACCGCCCAGGAACGTCAGCTGCTGGAGGCGCTGCCGCACCGGCACACTCACCGCGGCCCGTGGGACCCCGGCCCGCTGCCCGCCGGACTCGCCGCCGGGATCCAGCATGACGCGCTGGCCGAGGGCGCCGAGCTGGTGATCATTGACCGCGCCCTCTCCTACCACAAGCTCACCGACATAATGACCGCCGCGGCCCGCCGGCAAGACCTCGACCCGACGGCCCGTGAAGAGATGCTCCGGTGGACCCGGGGCGCGGCCGACCCAGCGTACGACGGTGTCCCCGCGCACGCCTTCCCCGCCCAGGTCGGGCGCCAGCCCGGGCAGCTGCCGCAGCGTGACTTCGACCAGGGCCGCGGCCTGGGACTGCTGCCCGGCGGCGGCCCGCCGCCGACCGCTACCGCGGTGCTGGTCACATCCGGTGATGGCCGGGCCGACTGGCTGAGGGCCGGGCAGGCGCTGCACCGGCTGCTGGCCCACGCGGCCAGCAGATGGGTGTTCGCGAGCCTGTACACCCAGCCGCTGGAAGCCCGCGCCATCCGGATCTTGATCCAAGACCGCCTGGACCTGCCCGGCCATCCGCAGATACTGCTGCAACTAGGCCTCGCCCACACCACTCGCGCCACCGGCCGCCGGCCCCCCACCGACCTGATCGAGCCCTGACACCGGCCCGGACACACGGCCCCGGGCAGGTCAAGCCTCTCACCGTGCGCGGACCTGCGGTTGCGCACGTCAAGTACCGGCACTTGGCCCGCTGTCGCCCGAAGATTCTGGGCGGAGGCCGTTACCCTCACCGGTGCTGCTGTTTTCGCTGCCGTTTGCGGACAACACGTCTGCGGGTGGGCGTCGGACGCTGGCTTCTGCCTGGATGACGGTCCCGAACCGGAGCACCAGCTGCGGGTAAGCGCCGTCACTGAGTCCGGTCCGGATGGACTCACGCAGCCAACCGAGCTCAAACGGCTGCGTGTGCAGCGCGACAGCGACCCCGAAGGCGGCAGCGGTGAGCAGGATCCGCTGCAGGCCTTGTCCGGCATTTACCCAGTCCACCGGGCGGTCATGGGCGGTGGTGAGGAGGGCGGCGACACCGGCAGACCGGGGCCACGGCGCGGTACTGAACGGCGGTAGGCCCCACCCCTGACCGTGGGCGTAGTCCCGGCCGGGGAAGTCCGGGTCGGTGTGCTCGGCCCGCGCCGGGTAGGAGTCCGGCGGAACGCCGTCGGTCCGCAGGCTGCCCGGCGCCGGAGCCCACCGGGCCAGTTCCCGGGTCCGCTCGCCGTTGAGCCGCTGGGCGCGTTCAGCTTCCGCAACGGCCGCGGCCAGCGCGGCCCGCCGCCCGTCGTCGGCGACGATGCGCAGCACCGCGCCGTACCGGGCGGCGCTCTCGCGCAGCGCGGCCAGCAGGCCCGGCGGCAGCGGCGCCGGGTCAAACCCGCCCCGGTGCGTGCGCCGCTGCCGCACCTGGCCGAAGAGCCGCTGCTCGAACTCGGTGCGGGCGGCCCGCTGCGGCCAGCTCACCCGCGCGACCAGCAGCGGCTGGCCCGGATCAGGCAGCACAGAGGTCTCGGGAACGAGATCAAGCGACCGCAGCGCCAGCCGGGCGGTGAACAGCGCGGCGCCGCAACTGATCAGCATTTCGCGGCCGCCGGGATCGGCCACGCGCAACTGCCGCGCAGCGTCGGCGTACAAGCTGATCTGCTGCCCGCCGACCGCGAACCGCCACGGCTGGGTGTTGTGCACCGAGGGCGCCCATACCGCCGCCGTCACAACGTACCCGGCGATCTCCTCCGCGGTCAGCGGCCTCGGGCTGGTCGGCTCCCGGTCAGGCATCGGCACGGCATCCACCACTCCTGACCACGTAAAGCAAGCATTTATCGCCCATGGCACCAGCTCACCCCATCGGCACGACCGCCGTGCAGGTCCGAAGGTCCCGGCGGCCACGGGACCTTCGGGCCTGCGCCTAGACGCGCTCGTCCGCCAGCTCCCGGACGTCGTCATCATGCGCGGTCACCGGATCGCAGACGATCCTGCCGCCGGTGACTGAAACCCAGCTCTGCCGGTACAAGCTGGCCGGCCACGGGAGCCGACGGCATGACCGGGCAGCCAATAGCCGCGACGTACGGCTCGGGCGCAAACTCCTGGCTCGTGTGCCTGATCCGGCCATGCCATGCTGCTGTCATGGCTGAGGGCATCGATCCAGCGGTCCCGGCTGGCCGGCAGGCGGTGGTGGGCTTTCCCGCCCGGGTTGATGGGTCGAATGCGGCGCGGATCGGTGAGCAGCTGCTGGTGGCGCTCGACGGCGGCGCTGCCGTGGTTATCGCGGACATGTCCGCGACGGCGTGGTGTGATCACGCTGGCGTTGACACGCTGGTCCGGGCCCACCAGCGAGCGCTGGTCCGCCAGGCGGAGTTGCGGCTGGTAGTGAGCGCGCCTGTGGTCCGGCAGACGGTGAGCGCTGAAGGCTTGGACCGCCTGGTCGCGGTGTACCCGTCGCTGGAGGCGGCTGTCACCGCCGGGGTCCCGAACGGGCCGGTAGCACCGGATGATCCGGTGCTACCGGGCCGGGCACCGCAGTGGCCGACACGGCTGCGCGCCGGGCGGGGCGACGGATCGGGACCTGCGCGGGTGGACGAGGTGATCTTGCGGCAGCTGATCGACGCACTGGACGAAGGGGTCGCGCTGACTGATGACGCGGGGAGGATGGTGCTGGCGAACCGGCGGCTGGCGGCCATGTTTGGTTATGCGCCCGGCGAGCTGACTGGCCAGTTCGTGGAGGCGCTGGTGCCAGCGGGCCTGCGGGAGGCGCACCGCAAGGACCGCGCCGCCTATGCCCTGGAGCCGGTACAGCGGCCGATGGCGGACAGGGCCCGGCTCGTAGGGGTGCGCAAGGACGGCGCCACCGTCCCGGTGACGATCACGCTGAGCCCGGTACCGACAGCAAACGGGCATCTTGTTCTCGCCGTCGTCAAGGACGCCACGCAGGCCCGGCGGTGGGACGACCTCGCCAGCCTGGTCATGGCCGCCGCTGCCGAGCAGGCGCAACACAGCCAGGAGCTATTCGAGCGCGTCGTGGGCAGCTTGTTCCGTACCGGGCTGAGCATGCAGGCGGCCGCGAGCCTGCCCACGGAGGTGGCCCGGGAGCGCATCAGCGAGGCGCTGGAGCGGCTGGACGAGACGATCCACGAGATCCGCGATCATGTCTTCCGTTCCCGGAGACACGGCAGCGACGGCACGACGACCTCGTGACGTGATGCCCTCGCGCAGCGGCCAGGCTGGTTCGCTACCCGGGGACGTACGGCGCAGATGCCGGGACCAACGGCCCTGCGCGCCTGATGGCCCTGGCGGGTGCACTACGAGCATGTTCGTCGGCGATGAAATGCAGATGCAGGTCAGCGCCGTTGATGCGACGGCGCGGCTGGCCAACCTGATCGACGGCAGTTCGCTCATCCGCGCGTCGCGCGCAGCCTGGGACGAGGGAATAGGCAGGGTCGGACCGGCCGGGCCGGTGCCAGGCCTGTCCAAGCTGGTACACGTACAATTCCTGCCAGCCGTGCAGCGTGGCGCGGTCACCGTGCTGGCGCTGCGCTGGGAAGCCACCGGCGCGGGCGGGCGGCTGTTCCCGGTCCTCGACGCCAACATCACCCTGCTCCCGGACGGGGAGCAGGCCACGCTGCTCGGGTTGGAGGGGGTCTACCGGCCGCCAGCGGGGGCCGCCGGAGCGTGGCTGGACCGGACGATCCTGCACCGGGTCGCGGCCGCGACCATCCGCTCCTTCCTGCGCCACATCGCCGACGCGATCACCGATCCCGCCTTCGCTCGCAGCGATGACCCGAGCTGGCCGAGGTGGTGATCGCCCTCAGCTGGATCCACGCAGGCACTCTCTGACACCCTGATGAACAGATCGTTGCTACCCGGCTGCGTCATAGTAGCCGTGATACGGGGCCGGGCGGCCGTTATGAACCGGTGGCCGGGCCGCCTGAGAGAATGATTGCCTGGCGGCGCTACCGGGGGTGACCATGGACCGGCAGGCTGGCAGCCTGCTCTCGGTGAACGTGGGCCTGCCGCGCGATGTGAGCTGGCAGGGCCGCACCGTGCGCACTGCGGTGTGGAAGCGGCCGACCGACGGCCCGCGGCTGGCCCGGCGGCTGAACGTCGATGGCGACGGCCAGGGTGACCTGGCCGGCCACGGCGGCGAGCAGCGCGCCGTGTTCGTGTACCAGATCGAGGCGTACCGGTACTGGCAGCAGCAGCTAGGGCGGGACGACTTCGAGTTCGGCCAGTTCGGCGAGAACTTCACCGTGCGCGGGCTGGCCGACGACGAGGTCTGCATCGGCGATCGGTACCAGATCGGCGAGGCGCTCTTCGAGGTGACGCAGCCGAGGGTGACCTGCTTCCGGGTCGGCATCCGGATGAATGACGCCCGGATCCCGGCGCTGCTGGTCTCGCATCACCGGCCCGGCTTTTACTTCCGGGTGCTGCGCGAGGGCGCGGTCCGGGCGGGAGACGAGATCGTCCGGGTGGCCCGCGGCCCGCAGGCCATGACCGTGGCCGAGATAGACGCGCTGCTGTACCTGCCCGGCCACCCGGCGCGGCAGGTGCGCAGGGCGCTGACGATCCCGGCGCTGTCGGAGGGCTGGAAGGCATCGTTCCGCGAGCTGGCCAGCCAGGCGGGCGGCGGCCAGGGCGCGGGCAACGCCGGGCTGGCCGCCGCGAGCCCGCCGCCCGCCTGGCCGGGGTTCCGCCCGCTGGCGGTGACGGCGATCCAGCCGGAGAGCCGGTCGGTGATCTCGCTGTGGCTAGCCGACCCGGCCGGGGCGGCGCTGCCGGCCGCCAGTCCCGGTCAGTTCCTGACCGTCCGGCTGCAGCCGCAGCCGGACCAGCCGCCGCTGCTGCGCAGCTACTCGCTGTCCGGACCGCCGGATGCCGGGTCCTACCGGATCAGCGTGAAGCGCGAGCAGCACGGCGCAGCCAGCCAGTTCGTGCACGACCACGTGCGGCCCGGTGACCAGATCGCGGTCGCCGCGCCGCGCGGCACCTTCATCCTGCAGCCGGGCGCGGCACCGGTGCTGCTGATCAGCGCGGGCGTCGGCGCCACGCCGGTGCTGGCGATGCTGCATGCGCTGGCCGACGCGGGGTCCGGCCGCGAGGTGTGGTGGCTGCACGGCGCGCGCAGCCGGGCCGAGGAACCGTTCGCGGCCGAGGCGAGGTCACTGCTGGCCAAGCTGTCGCGGGCGCACCTGCACGTCTGCTACAGCCGGCCGGGCGCTGACGACGTGCTCGGCCGCGACTACCAGTCGGCAGGCCGGCTGTCGGCGGCAGTGCTGGCAGAGCTGGACCTGCCGCGCGAGGCGGAGGCCTATATCTGCGGGCCGACCGGATTCATGACCGACGTGGCGGCCGCGCTGGCCAAGCTCGGTCTCGGCCGCGGCCAGATCAGGACCGAAATCTTCGGCGCGCGGCCGGCGCTGACGCCCGGGATCGCGGCGACGGCCGCGGTGCCGCCGCACCGGCCGGCCGGGTCGCCGGGCACCGGCCCGGAGGTCGCGTTCGCGCGCAGCGGCCTGACTGCCCGCTGGGACCAGCGCTACGCGAGCCTACTGGAGCTTGCCGAAGCCTGCGACGTGCCGGTGCGCTGGTCCTGCCGTGCCGGCGTTTGCCATACCTGCGAGTCCGGCCTGGTATCAGGGGAGGTCAGCTACGCGCCTGACCCGGTCGACGATCCGGCCGACGGTGACGTGCTGATCTGCTGCTCGCAGCCGCGCGGCGACGTCGCGCTCGACCTGTGAGAACGGGCCGGCCAGGCGGGTGCTGAGCCGGCTGGCCAGCGTCGGCTCCCCGTGCTCGCCTGGTCTGACGCGGCAAGGTCGACCGCGGCGACCGCGGCCTCGGTGAACTGCCGCAGCGGTGACTCGCGCCGGTGCGGCCGGAACGCGAGCGACACCGGGCTCAGCGGCGCGTTGGTCAGCGGCACGAACCGCGCCGCCGGGTGAATGCTGCGGCGCATGGCGACATCAGGAACAACGCCGATGCCGCGGTCGGCCGCAACCGACTCAAGCCAGTCATCGAAGTTCCTGGTCATCGTCTGTGCGGACCAGTTGAGACGGCGCCGGGCTATGTCCGCGGTCCAGACCGTCGCAGCAGGATTGCGGGATAAGAGCGTATCGGCGCCGCTCACGACGAGCTGGAGCTGGACGGCACTTCCGTGCCAGTGGCTGGGCGCCTTCATGGGCGCCCGGCGTCACGCTGGCGGATATGCGGGGAACAGGCGGCGCAGGTGGTAGTCGATGACCGCTTGGGCCTGCCCGGCTGAGGACTGGCCGGCAATGACGCTCGTGCCCAGGCCCGCGGACATGGTCAGCAGGCTGATGGCTTCCAGGTCCGGGTCTAGGCGGCCTGGCATGTCGCCGGCGGCCTGGGCAGCCCGCAACTGGGCGGCGACCACGTCGATCACGACGCTTGAGTTCCGGGCCAGGGGACTGATCGCCAGCGCCGGGTCGGTCAGCGACAGCGCCAGGTAGGCCGTGTAGACGAGGGTGAAGGTGCGCCTCTCGTCGTCGGCGGGCAGCGCCTCGGTCAGCACGGCGGCAATAACATCGCGCGGGCTGGCCGGGCTTCCTGTCTCCTTCGTCCGCTGGATCCGCGCTAGAACCCGGTCGCTGAACTGGGCTGCCAGCTGCTGCATGGCGGCCAGCAGGAGCTCTTCCTTGGTGCCGAAGTAGTACTGGACGAGCCGCAGGGACACGCCGGCCTCGGCCGCGACCTCGCGCATCCCGGCGGCATGCAGCCCGCGCGTGGCGGCCGTCCGCACCAGCGCGTCCGCGATCTGCCGCCGCCGCTCCTCGTGATCGACCCGCCTCGGCACCCGCCCCACCGTACCCCTCGCCCACCGCCCGATCCATTGATGGTACACTCGTACCAATAACTGCGGCAGGCTGGGCCGCGAGGAGGACGAGGGACATGCTCGGGATCAAGCGCATCACCGGCGCAGCAGACCTGGCGTCCGAGGGCAAGCCGGGGTCGTGGGTAAGCAACGCGGCACGGGAGAAGTTCCTGGCGGCCTACGAGCGGGCCTTCGCGCTGTGGCCGCAGCCCTGCGAGGAGTTCGATATCGACACAGCGACCGCCACCACACACGTGCACGCCTACCGGCCGCGTCCCGGCGGGGAGCCGGTCGTGCTGCTCTCCGCGTTCAACGCCGCGGGCTGGTACCCGCACGCGGCGGCGCTCGCCGGGGACGGCCCGGTCTACGGGATCGACATGCCCGGCGACGCGAACCCCAGCGTCCCGCGCGCCCTGATGACTCCCCCGGCGTCCTGCGCCGCCTGGCTCGACGAACTGCTTGCCCAGCTCAGCGACCGCCCGGCGCACCTGGTGGGCTTCTCCTACGGCGGCTGGATCGCCATGAACCAGGCGCTCCGCGCGCCCCGGCGGGTCGCCTCCATCACGCTGCTCGACCCCGCCGGGCTCACCAAGCTCGACGCCCGCTTCTGGTTCTGGTTCTCCATCAGCGGCCTGGCCAGCCTCACCCCGATGCCGCTGCGCCGCCGCCTCGCCCGGTGGCTGGACAGCCCGGCCATGCTGCAGCCGGAGCTCATGACGCTCATGTGGGCAGGCACCCGCGGCTACCATGCCGAGCCGAAGTTCCCCGACATCCTCACCGACGACGAACTCCGCGCGATCACCGTGCCGGCCCTGCTGATCACCGGAGCGCGCAGCGCCCTGCTCACCCCCGCAGAGGCCCGCGCACGCGGAAGCCTCATGCCGCACGCGGAAGTCGCCATCGTCCCCGGCAGCCACGGCGGCTTCAACCGGATCGATGAACTGAACGACCGGATCGCCGCCTTCATCAAAGGCCAGGCCGCGGGCAAGCAGGCCGCTCAACCGGCACCTCCGCCAGCAACCAAACGGTAGGACCGACATCTTGACCGAACCCTGCGCTCGCGCACTCACGTGAGCCAGGCCGGGTCACGACAGCACCGCCACCGACCCCTGCCCGACGACCTACGCCCGGGCCACGGCATTGCCGGCCGATGCCCGAATAATGAACGTTTGGGCAGGTAGACTGGCATGTGTGAGCGATGACACCACCCGTGAGCACGAGCCGCCAGGTGGCCCTGACGTGGTGTCGCTCACCGCGCACTGGTATGCGAAGGCGCGTGAACAGGCGGCGCGCACTGGTGCCTCGCCCGAGTTCGCCGCGGACATCGCCGAACTGGGAGAGCTGAGCGCCCGCATCGAGGCACTCGCCGCCGAGCCCGACCCCGTGCCACAGCGCGATGGCTCCGACATCAGCCGCCGGTATGAGCGCAGCGCTGACCTGCTGGACCTCAACGCCCGCGTGGCCGAGATCATGACCCGCGTCGCGGGGGAACCCGAGGCCACCGTCCTGTGGCGCCGCATCGCGGACGACCAGTGGGATGCAGCGGCCTCAGCCCGCCGGGCCGCCGTGGCCATCGGGAACGCGAACATCGAGTAGCCCCGCGGGTTCACGTCCAGTACGCGTTTAGCCGGACCGGGCCCCTGCGTGCCTGAGACACTGAGCAGCATGCCCTCAGGTGACCCCGAACCCACCTCGGCTTGGCTCGCCGAGGTCAACATCACCGCAGCGTCAGTACTCCTGGCCGTGCTCGATGAGGACGATCAGGGCCTCAGGGCAATCCTGGACAACTGCACCCTCGCCGAGGCAACCGCGGCCTTGAAGTCGCTCGCCTGTGGCCTCATCGGATGTTGCGCCCCGCAGGACCGGGCCGGCTTCCGCGACAGCTGCGTGCAGCTCCTGCGGTACCTGCAGGAGCTGCGGGCCGGGCTCAACGGCGGGCCGCCGCAGATGCTGCAACCGCCCTGAGAACATCGGAGTCGCGCGTCCCCCTCGGCGCAGGACGGCCCGGGCCCAGAGCGGCGCCCGCCGGTGCTGTCTGTGGTGGAGCCGCCGCTCGTGCTGACGGCAGGTCAGAGCCGGTGGCCGAGTTCGACCGCCGGCGCCTGGTGATGGGCGTGATTCCGTACTGTGTTGCCGACAGGCGCAACAGCCGCGCCACCATGCGCACCTCAGGCGGGGCGCCGTTGACCGCGGGAGCCAGGCTCGCTAGCGTTCGCTAGAACACGTTTCAATTCACTGGCGGCCGGCCCCGTTAGTGGCAGCGCAGCGCACCGGGCTGCGGCGGGCCGATCTCCGGATTGGAGGCCGCCGTGGCCGTTCCGGCGGCAGACCGGTCGCACAGCGAGAAGCTGAAGATGACCGTCAGCGAGCGCAGCGTTCCCGCGCTGACCGCGGCGCTGCAGGACTGGCTGGCCCGCCGGTCGGCCGGACCGGGCCGCCCGATGGTGAGCGGGGTCGGCATGCCCGACAGCGGCGGCTTGTCGAGCACGTCGGTGCTGTTCGAGGCGATCTGGCCCGGCGAGGGCACGCCACGCCGCAGGCGCTACGTCGCCCGGATGGCGCCCGAGCCGAGTGCGGTACCGGTGTTCCCCCGCTACGACCTGCCCCTGCAGTTCGAGGTGATCAGCCGCGTGGCCGCGTGCTGTGACATCCCGCTGCCCAGGCTCCGGTGGAACGAGCCGGACGGCGGGGTGCTCGGCACCCCGTTCTTCGTGATGGACCAGGTCGACGGCCGGATCCCGCTGGACAACCCGCCGTATGTGTTCACGGGCTGGCTGCTGGAGGCCGCGCCCGCGGAACGCGCGCGGCTGCAGCGGGCCAGCGTCGCGATCCTGGCCAGTCTGCACGCGATTCCCGAGCCCGCGGCCAGGTTCCCCGCGCTGCGCCCCCCGGCCGGCGCCGGCGCGTTGCGGCATCACGTCGCCCAGCAGCGCGACTACTACCGCTGGGCGCTGGCCGGCGACGGCTTCCGGGTGCCGATCATCGAGCGGAGCCTGGACTGGCTGGAGCGGCACTGGCCGCGTGATCCCGGGCCCGACGTGCTGTGCTGGGGCGACGCCAGGATCGGCAACATCATCTACCGGGGCTTCGAGCCGGCCGCGGTACTCGACTGGGAGATGGCCGCCCTCGGTCCCCGCGAGCTCGACGTCGGCTGGTTCGTGTTCCTGCACCGGTTCTTCCAGGACATCGCGGAGTTCTTCGAGGTCGAAGGCCTGCCCGATTTCCTGCGGCGCTCGGATGTCGAGCGCTGCTACCGGGAGCTGACCGGCTGGCCGCTGCGCGACATGGACTTCTACCTCACCTACGCCGCGCTGCGGCACGCGATCATCATGGCGAGGATCAAGCGGCGGATGATCCATTTCGGCGAGGATCAGGTGCCCGGCGATCCCGACGACTACGTCATGCACCGGGCGAGCCTGGAGAAGCTGCTCGCGGGCACCTACCGATGGGACTGAGACGAGTGCCGACGCCGCTCGACGAGTACCCGATCCACCAGACGCCGCTGCCGATGGACCGCGTGGCCAGCAGCGACCGCAACTTCTACGACCGCTGCTACCTCAACGCGCACGACCGCAGCGGCGAGGTCTTCCTGGTCACCGGGCTCGGGGTCTACCCGAACCTGGGCGTGATCGACGCGTACGCGGCCGCGCGCTGCGGCGACCGCGTGTGGAGCGTGCGGTTCTCCGACGCCCTGGGCGAGCGCAGCCTCGAGCAGCGGGTCGGCGGGTACCGGATCGAGGTCGTGGAGCCGTTGCGGCGCCTGAACCTCAGCTGCGAGTCACCGGACGGCAGCGTCGACTTCGACCTGCGCTGGACCGCGGCGTTCCCGGCGGTGCAGGAAGAGCCGCACCTGCTGCTGGCGGGCAGCAGGCCGATCCTGGATGCCTCCCGCTTCTCCCAGGTGGGCAGCTGGAGCGGGCGGCTGCGGGTCGGGGACTCCGAATTCGCGGTCACCAGCGACCGGTGGGCCGGCGTCCGGGACCGCTCCTGGGGGATCAGGCCGGTGGGCGAGCCGGAGCCGCCGGGCCGGGCCGCCGCCGAGCCCATCGAGGGGTTCTGGTGGCTGTACATGCCGCTGCGGTTCGAGTCCTGCGCGGTGATCGTGATCCTGCAGGAGAACCCGGACGGCTACCGGACGCTGAACGATGCCCGGCGGGTCTGGCCGGACGGCCGCGTGGACCAGCTCGGCTGGCCGCGGGCGAGCATCAGCTACCGCGCCGGGACCCGCCATCCGGAGTCGGCCCGGATCTACCTGACCGAACGCGACGGCACCCCGCTGACCGTGGACCTGGAGATGCTCACCTCGGTGCCGCTGCACGTGGGCGCGGGTTACACCGGCGACCCCGACTGGTCGCACGGCCGGTGGATGGGCCGGGGGTGGAGCAGTTCCGCCGTCTACGACCTGTCCGACCCGGCCGTGGCCGGCCGGATACCGTTCGGCGTGACCGATCACCTGGCCCGGGCCCGGCTCGGCGGCCAGGAGGGCTGGGGGATGTTCGAGCACGCGAGCATGGGCCGGCATGACCCGACCGGCTTCGAGGACTGGTCCTCGGTAGCGCAATCCCCGGAATGAGAACCCGCTGACCGATGGGAATGTAAGTCGCATGAGCATGCCTGGCACCGCTGCCATCCCTGACCGTGCCCGCGTTGTCGTCGTCGGCGGCGGTGTCATCGGGGCCTCGGTCGCCTACCATCTCGCGCACCTGGGGATGCCGGATGTCGTCCTGCTGGAACGGGACCGGCTGACCTCGGGCACTACGTGGCACGCGGCCGGGCTGATGGCCACCTTCGGCTCGACCTCGCAGACCTCGACCGAGCTACGCATGTACACCAGGGACCTGTACGCCCGGCTGGAAGCCGAAACCGGCCAGGCGACCGGGCTGAAGCAGGTCGGGCTGATCGAGCTGGCCACCGAGCCGGGCCGGCTGGAGGAGTACCGGCGGGTGGCCGCGTTCAACCGGCTGTGCGGGGTGGAGGTGCACGAGATCACCCCCCGCGAGGTCGCCCGGCTGTTCCCGATGGCGCGGGTCGACGATGTGCTGGCGGCCTTCTACATCCCGGCCGACGGGCGGGTGAACCCGGTCGATGTGACGATGGCCCTGGCCAAGGGGGCCCGGTTGCGGGGCGCCCGGATCCTCGAGGGCGTCCCGGTCACCGGGTTCCTCCGCCGCCGTGGCGCGGTGACCGGGGTGCGCACCCCGCAGGGTGATGTCGAAGCCGAGTACGTGGTCAACTGCGCGGGGATGTGGGCCCGCCAGCTCGGCGAGCTGGCCGGGGTCAGCATCCCGTTGCAGGCCGCCGAGCATTACTACCTGCTGACCGAGCCGCTCGAGGGAGTGGACGGCGGCTGGCCGGTGCTGGAGGACCCGGCCAACTACGGCTATTACCGGGAAGAAGGCGGCGGGCTGATGCTGGGCCTGTTCGAGCCGGTTTGCGCGCCGTGGAGCGTCGGGGGCGTCCCGGCCGGCTTCTCGTTCGGCGAACTCCGCCCGGACTGGGACCGGATGGCCCCGTACCTGGAACGCGCCATGTCCCGGATCCCGGTGGCAGCGCAGGCCGGCATCAAGAAGCTCTTCTGCGGCCCCGAGAGCTTCACCCCCGACCTGCTGCCGATCGTCGGCGAGGCGCCGGAGCTGAAGAACTACTTCGTCGCCGCCGGGCTGAACTCGATCGGGATCCTGACCGGCGGGGGCATCGGCCGGGTCGTCGCGCGCTGGATCGCCGACGGCCGGCCGGACATCGACGTGACCGGTATCAATATCGACCGGCTGCACCGCTACCAGGCCAACCCCGAGTACCGGGCGACCCGTACCGTGGAGTCGCTGGGCCTGGTCTACGCGACCCACTACCCGGGCCGGCCCATGCGGACCGCGCGCGGCGCGAAGGTGTCCCCGGTGCACCACCGGCTGGTCGCGCAGCGGGCCTACTTCAGGGACGTCAGCGGCTGGGAGGGGGCCGACTGGTACGCCCCTGAGGGCGCCGAACCGGAGCCCGGCGAGCTGTCGTGGGGGCGCCCGGACTGGTTCGGCTACTGGGAGGCCGAGCATCACGCCGCCCGCACCGGCGTGATCCTGATGGACATGGCCTTCATGGCCAAGTTCGACGTGCGGGGCCGTGACGCCGGGCGGGTGCTGGAGCAGATCTCCGCCAATCAGGTCAACGGCGACCCGGGCCGGATCACCTACACCCAGTGGCTCAACCCAGCGGGCACGCTGGAGGGCGACCTCACCGTGACCAAGCTGGATGAGGACCGGTTCTGGGTCGTCGCCTCCGACACCGCGCACCGGCACGCAGAGACCTGGATGCGGCGCCATATCGGCGACGCCCACGCCTTCGTCACGGACGTGACCTCGGGCTACGCGCAGATCAACATCCAGGGCCCGCGATCACGGGAGCTACTGGCCTCGGTCACCTCCGCGGACATGTCCAACGAGGCGTTCCCGTTCCGGGCGGCCGCTGAGATCGACATCGGCTTCGCCCGGGTGCTCTGCACCCGGATCACCTACCTGGGTGAACTCGGCTATGAGCTGTACATCCCGGCCGAGCACGCGGTGCATGTGTACGACCGCCTGGTGCACGCCGGGCAGGCGGTGGGCCTGCGGCACGCCGGGCTGAGGGCGCTCGGCAGCCTGCGGATGGAGAAGGGCTACCGCGACTACGGCCACGACATAGACAACACCGACACCGTGCTGGAGGCCGGGCTGGGCTTCGCGGTCGCGTTCGGCAAGCCTGGCGGGTTCATCGGCCGTGATGCCGTGCTCGCGGAGAAGGAGCGCGGTCCGTTGCGCCGGCGCCTGGTCCAGGTGCTGGTGACCGACCCCGAGCCGCTGATGTTCCACGCCGAGGTGGTGCGGCGCGACGGCAAGCCCGCCGGGTACGTCCGGTCCGCGTCCTACGGCTTCAGCATCGGCGGCGCCGTCGGGCTGGCCATGATCGACGCTGACGAGCCCATCAACCAGGCCTACCTGGACGCCGGCGAATGGACGGTGCAGATCGGCGCCGCGGTCTACCCGGCCGTGGCCTCGCTGCGCCCGATGTATGACCCGGGGAACGAGCGCATCCGGATATGAGCGCCCGTTGCCGCCAGCCTGCGGGGTGCAACGGCCGGCCCGATTTGCTGTCAGACTAGGAGAATCATGACGGCTGTCGCGGAAGGCGGTGTGGTGACCGGGGATTCCTCGGTGCAGCCGGCTGGTCCGCTGGCCGGGCTGGCTCCCGGGTCGCGGGTAGCGGGGTACCTGCTGGAGCGCCTGGTCGGCACGGGGGGGACGGCGGCCGTGTTCCGCGCACGTGACGAGCGGCTGGGCCGGGTGGTGGCGCTGAAGCTGCTGGCGGCCGACCTGACGAAGGACGAGGCGTTCCGCCGGCGGTTCCTGCGGGAGGCGCGGGCGATCGCGGCGGTGGATCACCCGCACATCATCCCGGTGTACGAGGCCGGCGAGGCCGACGGCGTCCTGTTCATCGCTATGCGCTTCGTCGCCGGGAGTGACTTGCGGGCGGTGATCGGCCGGGAGGGCGGGCTGCCGCCGGAGCGGGCAGCGTCCCTCTTCTCCCCGGTGGCGTCGGCGCTGGACGCCGCGCACGGCAGCGGGCTGGTGCACCGCGACGTCAAGCCCGCGAACATGCTGGTGGACTCGGGCCCCGGGCGGCCTGAGCATGTGTACCTGTCGGACTTCGGGCTGGCCCGGGGCGTGCTGTCGTCGTCCGGGCTGACCAGGGCCGGGCAGTTCCTGGGCACGCCGGATTACGCGGCGCCGGAGCAGATCTCCGGCGCGACGGTGGACGGGCGGGCGGATCAGTACGCCCTGGCGTGCGTGGCGTACACGCTGCTGACCGGCTCGGTGCTCTTCGAGCGCGATCAGGCGATGGCGTCGCTGTACGCCCATCTGTTCAAGCCGCCGCCGCGGGTGACCAAGGTGCGGCCGGACCTGCCGGCTGCCGTGGACCAGGTGCTGGCCAAGGCGCTGGCCAAGGCACCGGAAGCCCGGTACGACAGCTGCGGCGCCTTCTCCGACGCGCTGCGGCAGGCGCTTGGCCTCGGGTCCTACGGTTCCGCCTGGCTGGGCCGCCCCCCGGCCGCCTCGCCTATCCCGCAGCCGACTGGTCTGGTAGCGCTGGAAACGACGGTCGCGGCCGGCGGGGGGCCCGCCACGCCGCCCGCCTCGGCAAACGCGATGATCTCGACAGCATCGCTGACCTCCCCGCCAGACTCACCAGCGCCTCCGCCATCGGTAGCAACGCCCTCGCCGGTACCGGACGCGGCGTCCGTGTCGGCCCCGCCAGCCGCCTCAGGCTCGCCGGCTGCGGCGGGCACCTGGACCGCGGTGGTGACCGCGGACCGTGCCTACTACGACCGCGTGCAGGCCGAGGGCACCCCGGACGCGGCGTCGATCAGTTTCCCGGACGGCTGCCCCCAGCGGCGGTTCCGGCTGTCCGGAACCGAGGCCCGCATCGGGCGGCGCAGCTCGTCCCGCCACACCGAGCCGGAGATCGACCTCAAGGGCCCGCCCACCGATCCGGGGGTGTCGCGGCTGCACGCCAAGCTGATCGCCGGGCCGGACGGAAACTGGTCTGTTGTCGATCTCGGCTCGACGAGCGGCACGCTGGTCAACGGCAGCGAGATCGCGCCAGGCGAAGCGGTGCCGCTGCGCGACGGCGACCGCATCAACCTCGGCGCCTGGACCATGATCACGATGACCCGTGGCTAGGCGCGGATGGCCCTGATCCCTGGCGTGGGAAGGCACTTGGCCATCCTCGCCGGGCGCGGCCGGTGTCACGCACCCCAATTCGGGGGACACGACTAGGCGACCGGGCACGTGCCGCGGCGGCCTCGTCTGGTGCCGCGAACGCCGATTGCCCATGATGTTGTCATCCGGTGCTTGCTGGTTACCGAGGGCGGAGGGGCTGTGAGTGACTTGTACGTGACGGGCCTGGAGGCGAACGCCGCGAACTACGCGCCGCTGACGCCGCTGACGTTCCTGGACTGGAGCGCCGACGTCTATCCTGACCGGCTGGCCGTGGTTCACGGTGGCCGGCGGTTCACCTGGGCGCAGACCCGCGAGCGCTGCCGCCGGCTGGCCTCGGCGCTGTCGGCGCGGGGGATCGGCCGGGGTGACACGGTGTCAGTGATCGCGGCGAACACGCCCGAGATGGTCGAGGCCCACTTCGGGATCCCGATGACCGGCGCGGTGCTGAACACGATCAACACCCGGCTGGACGCGGCGACCATCGCCTTCATCCTGGATCACGCGCAGGCCCGGGTGCTGATCACCGACCGGGAGTTCTCCCCGGCCGTGGCCGGGGCGCTGCGACAGTGCGAGGCCCGCCCGCTGGTGATCGACATCGACGACCCCGAATACGCCGGACCAGGAGACCGGCTGGGCGAGGTGGAGTATGCGGACCTGCTGGCCGGCGCGCCTGGAGAGTACGAGCGGGTCGAGCCGACTGACGAGTGGCAGGCCATCTCGCTGAACTACACGTCGGGAACGACGGGCAACCCCAAAGGCGTCGTCTACCATCACCGCGGCGCGCACCTGAACGCCGTGGGGAACATCATCACCTGGGGCATGCCCCGGCACAGCGTCTACCTGTGGACGCTGCCGATGTTCCACTGCAACGGCTGGTGCTTCCCGTGGACGGTCGCGGCCTGCGCCGGCACGAACGTGTGCCTACGCAGGGTCGACGCCGCGGACGTCTTCCGGCTGATGCGCACGGAGGCCGTTACGCACTACTGCGGGGCGCCCGTGGTGCACAGCACGCTGATCGACGCTCCCAGGGAACTGCGCGAGGGCGTCGGCCGGGTCTGCGCCATGGTGGCCGCGGCCGCGCCGCCCGCCGCGATGATCGAGGGGATGGAGCGGCTCGGGTTCGACCTGACCCATGTCTACGGGCTGACCGAGACCTATGGGCCCGCCGCGGTATGCGCCAAGCACGAGGAATGGGACGACCTGGACGTCGCGGGGCGAGCGGAGCGCAACGGGCGGCAGGGCGTGCGGTACCCGCTGCAGGACGCGATGACCGTCATCGACCAGAAGACCAACCTCCCCGTGCCCGCCGACGGCCAGACCCTCGGCGAGGTCGCCTTCCGGGGCAACATCACCATGAAGGGGTACCTGAAGAACCCGGCGGCCACGCAGGAGGCGTTCGACGGGGGCTGGTTCCATTCCGGGGACCTGGGCGTGCTCGAGCCTGACGGCTACGTCAAGATCAAGGACCGGGCCAAGGACGTGATCATCTCCGGCGGGGAGAACATCTCCTCGCTCGAGGTCGAGGACGTGCTCTACCGCCACCCCGCCGTGGCTACGGTGGCCGTGGTCGCCCAGCCCGACCCCAGGTGGGGTGAGACCCCGCTGGCCTTCGTGGAACTCAAGCCGGGCGCGAAGGCCAGCGAAGCCGAACTGATCGAGCACTGCCGGGCAAATCTGGCCCACTTCAAGGCACCCAAGAAGGTGATGTTCGGACCGGTGCCCAAGACCTCCACCGGCAAGATCCAGAAGCACAAGCTGCGCGATCAGGCCCAATCCGCCTCGGCGATCGAGTAGCGGGACCCTTTCCGGCGCTATCACGACGCTAGCCGGAAGCAAGATCACGACGCTAGCCGGGTGCTAGCGGCGTGCGGCACGCTGTCGCATGCCCGGCTGGCCTCAGAACCCAGCGGCCGGCCAGACCGCGCCCGGCGTCGACGTGGTCTGCCGGTCACGCCCGCCGCCACCGCGCCGGGCCGGCTACAGCTCGCCGACCAGCAGTTCCGCGATCTGGGCGGCGTTCAGGGCGGCGCCCTTGCGCAGGTTGTCGCCGCAGACGAAGAAGTCGATCGCCTGGGGGTCGTCCAGGCTCTGCCGCACCCGGCCCACCCAGGTCGGGTCCGTGCCGACGATGTCGGCCGGGGTGGGGAACTCGCCGCGCTCGGGGTCGTCGCAGAGCACCACGCCGGGGGCCTCGCTCAGCACCCGCTGCGCGTCCTGCCGGGCGACCTCGCGGCCGAAGACCGCGTGCACGGCGATCGAGTGCCCGGTGATGACCGGCACCCGCACGCAGGTCGCCGACACCTTCAGCCGCGGCTTCCCGAGGATCTTGCGGGTCTCGTTGCGGATCTTCAGCTCCTCCGAGGACCAGCCCGCGTCCCGGAGCGAGCCGGCCCAGGGCACTACGTTCAGCGCGAGCGGGGCCGGGAACGGCCCGAGGTCGCCGACCACCCCGCGCAGGTCACCGGCCCGCTGGCCCAGGGTCCGGCTGCCCGCGACCTTGTCTAGTTGCGCGTACAGCGTGTCGGCGCCGGCCTGTCCGGCTCCGGACGCGGCCTGGTAGGACGCCACCACCATCTCGCGGAGGCCGAACGCCCGGTGCAGCGCGGCGACCGCGACGATCAGCGCCAGGGTGGTGCAGTTCGGGACGGCGATGATCCCCTTGGGCCGGATCGCGGCCTGCCCCGGGTTGACCTCGGGCACCACCAGGGGGACCTCGTCGTCCATGCGGAACGCGCCGGACTTGTCGATGACCACGACCCCGCGGGCCGCCGCGACCGGCGCCCACTGCGCCGATACGGCGTCCGGGACGTCGAACATGGCCAGGTCCACGCCGTCGAAGACCTCCGGGGCGAGCGCGGCGACCTCGACCTCCTGGCCGCGGACCCGCAGTCGCTTGCCGGCCGAGCGCGCCGAGGCGACGAGCCTGATCTCGCCCCAGACGTCATCGCGGGTCGACACCACGTCGAGCATCACGGTCCCGACCGCGCCGGTCGCGCCGACGATCGCCAGCGTGGGCTTGCGCGCGGGGCTCACCGGCCCGTCCCCCCGTACACGACGGCCTGTTCCTCGTCAGTTCCCAGGTCAAACGCCTGGTGCGCGGCGCTGACGGCCACCGGGACGTCGCTCTCGTCGACCACCACCGAGATCCTGATCTCGGACGTCGAGATCATCTCGATGTTCACCCCGGCGTCGGCCAGCGCGCCGAAGAACGTGGCGCTCACCCCCGGGTGCGAGCGCATCCCGGCCCCGACGAGCGAGATCTTGCCGATCCGGTCGTCATAGAGCAGCGCCTCGAAGCCCACCTCGCCCTGCAACTGGCCCAGCGACGTCATGGCTGAGGGCCCGTCCTCGCGCGGCAGCGTGAACGAGATGTCGGTGCGGCCGGTCGCGGCGGCGGACACGTTCTGCACGATCATGTCGATGTTGATCCCGGTCGCGGCGATAACCCGGAAGATCCTGGCCGCCTCGCCGACCTTGTCCGGCACGCCCACGACGGTGATCTTGGCCTCGCTCCGGTCGTGGGCCACTCCGGAGATGATCGCCTGTTCCATCGCCTCGTCCTTGGTGTTCCCGCCGGCGTCCTGGCCGGCCGCGGTCACCCACGTCCCGTCCCGGTTGCTGAACGAGGAGCGCACGTGAATGGGGATGCCGTACCGCCGCGCGTACTCCACGCAGCGCAGCATCAGGATCTTCGAGCCGCACGCGGCCATTTCCAGCATTTCCTCGTAGCTGATCCTCGGGATGCGCCGCGCGGTGGGCACGAGCCTCGGGTCGGCGGTGAAGATGCCGTCCACGTCGGTGTAGATCTCGCACACGTCGGCGCCGAGCGCGGCTGCGAGCGCCACCGCGGTGGTGTCCGACGCACCCCGGCCGAGCGTGGTGATGTCCTTGGTGTCCTGGGACACGCCCTGGAAGCCGGCCACGATCGGGATCGCGCCGTCGTCGAGGGCGAGCTGGATCCGGCCGGGTGTCACGTCGATGATGCGGGCCTTGCCGTGCGCCGAATCGGTGATCACGCCGGCCTGCGACCCCGTGAACGAGCGCCCCTCCAGGCCGAGGTTCGCGATCGCCATGGCCAGCAGCGCCATCGAGATCCGCTCCCCCGCGGTCAGCAGCATGTCGAGTTCGCGCCCCGGCGGCAGCGGGCTCACCTGGTTGGCCAGGTCGCGCAGCTCGTCGGTGGTGTCGCCCATGGCGGAGACGACCACGACCACGGCATGGCCTGCCTTGCGGGTCGCGACGATGCGCTGAGCTACGCGCTTGATGCCCCCTGCGTCGGCGACCGAGGATCCGCCGTACTTCTGCACCACAAGAGCCACGGCCGGGCCGCTCCTCCCGTTCGCCAGGTCCAGCCTGTCCAGCCTGTCCCGGCTGCCCGCCCGGACGGCCTGCCGAGCCGGGGCAGCCGACTTGAGTGTATCCACCGCCCCCGGGCGCGCCGCCGGGGTTTTCCGCGTCAGCCCGCCGCCCGGGATTTTCCGCGTCAGCCCGCCGCCGGGGTTTCCGCGTCAGCCCGCCGCCCGGGGTTTCCCGCGTCAGCCCGCCGCCGGCTCGTCGGCGACGTCCAGCCTCGCGTGCGCGACCACGGCGTGCAGCGCCCGCAGCGCCGCGCCGCCGTGCGTCCCCCAGTGGTTCACGTACGAGTACTGCCACCACCACAGCGCTTCGGCGGCGCTCCCGGCCTGGTAGTGCTTGAGCCCGTGGATCAGGTCGGCGGCCACGGCGGCGAGGTCGTCGGAGAGCCGGAACGACGTGGCCTTGGTGTCCTGGTACGGGTCGAAGAGCTCGGCGTACTCGTCGAAGTCCCGCAACCGCTCGGCGAGCCCGGTCCGGAGCGCGTCGAGGTCCGGGTCGTCGCCCACGTCGGGTTCCCAGTTGCCGGGCAGGATGATGTCCTGGCTCGCGCCGAGCTGCGCCCCGGCCAGCAGGATCTGGGCCACCTCGAGCAGCAGCAGCGGGACCGTCTCGTCCTTGCCCTCCCCGCTGGCCAGCGCGGTCACGCCGTCCACGAAGTCCTGGGCCTGCCGCGCGATCCGGTCGGCGATCGGCCGCCAGTCCTCGGCCGGCGCATCAGACATCGAGCAGCCTCCGTCCTTCGAACGCCCGGCCGAGGGTGACCTCGTCGGCGTACTCGAGCTCGCCGCCGACCGGCAGCCCGCTCGCGGGCCTGGTCACCCGCAGCCCCATCGGCTTGACCAGCCGGGCCAGGTACGCCGCGGTGGCCTCGCCCTCGAGGTTGGGGTCGGTGGCCAGGATCAGCTCGGTGACCGTCCCGTCGGACAGCCGGGTCATCAGCTGGGATATCCGCAGGTCATCGGGCCCGATCCCGTCGATCGGGCTGATCGCGCCGCCGAGAACGTGATAGCGGCCGCGGAACTCGCGGATCTTCTCGATCGCGGCGACGTCCTTGGGCTCTTCCACGACGCAGATCAGCGCGGGGTCGCGGCGCGGGTCGCGGCAGATGCGGCACTCGTCCTCTTGCGCGACGTTGCCGCAGGTGCGGCAGAACTTGACCCGCTCGGCTACCTCGAGCAGCGCGGCGGCGAGCCGGCGCGCGTCCGCGGGATCGGTGGAGACCAGGTAGAAGGCGATGCGCTGGGCGCCCTTCGGCCCGATGCCCGGCAGCTGGCCGAGCTCGTCGATGAGATCCTGAATGACGCCTTCGTACACTCAGGGCCCCCCACCGAGCGGGCTGTCCCGCTTCACGGGCCGGGCGGGTCGTCCGGCGGCCCGCTGGCCCCGGGCAGCCCGGGGAATCCTGGCAGGCTCATCTCGCCTGAGCCGCCGATGCCGGCGGCGAACGGCCCCATCTTCTCCTGCTGCAGGTCGCTGGCGGCGTCGTAGGCATCCCGGACCGCGGCGAGGACCAGGTCGGCAATGGTCTGCGCCGACTCTTCCGGGTCGTCCGGATCGATCGCCCCGGCGGAGATCGTGATGTCCACCAGCTCGCCCTGCCCGTTGACCACGACCTTCACCAGCCCGCCGCCCGCGCTTCCTTCCACCTCGGCGTCGGCCAGCTCCTGCTGCGCGGTCAGGAGCTGGCTTTGCATCTGCTGCGCCGCCGCGAGCAGTTGCTGCATATCCAACTGGCCGCTAGGGTCCACGTTCTGTCCCATCGCTCATAGCTTGTCCGTGCCTGTCGTTTCCGAGCCTACGGCCTGCTGCCATCACCGGGGTACACCGCGCGGCGCAGGTTCGTCTTGTACCTTTCCGGAACGGGACGGCTCGGGCCTCCCGGGGCCCGTCAGGCGTCACCGAATTCGTCGATGACCTGGCCGCCCAGCGTGCGCTGGATCAGGTCCATCCCGGTGAGCGAGGTGACAGCCGGATCGTGGTCGGGTTCCCGGGGGGGCGCTGGCACGGCGCGGCCGGGATCCCGGCGCGAGGCCCGCTCGCTCACCCCCGCGCCGGCACTGGCCCGGGCCGGAGCGTTCCCGCCGGGGTTGCCCGTGCCTCCCGGGCTGGCCCCGGCCTCGCCACTCACAACTCCCTGGGCGCCGGCGCCTGCCTGGCTTCCGCGGCGAGTACTGCCCGGGTCGGCACCGCCCCCGCCAAGGCCGGCCGGGGAAGCACCTCCGCCGCCGGCGCCGGCCGGGCCAGCACCGCCGTCCGTGCCGAGTCCGGCCCTTCCCTCGCGCGCGGCCGCGGAGACCGCCCTGATCTTGGGGCTGATGCCGAGCATCTGCTCCAGGACCTGGCCGAGATCCTCGTCGGACCGCCGGGCGGAAAAACCCGCGGCGGTCCCGTCCTGGGCGAATCTCAGCGTGAGGATGCCGTCCTGCAGGGTGTCCACGGTCGCGCTGCTGAGCTGGACCCAGGCCACCCTGCTCCGGTGCCGCACCGCGTCGAGGATCTCCGGCCAGCGCTCCCGGATCGAGCCCGCATCCGCTGTCGTCGATGCGGCCGCCGCCGCCGGCCGGGGCGCGATCTCGGCCGACGCATCCGGCCGGGCGGGCCGGGGTGCGCTCGGCTCGGGCCGCTCGGGCCGGGGTGCGCTCGGCTCGGGCCGCTCGGGCCGGGGCGCGCTCGGCTCGGGCCGCTCGGGCCGCGGCGCGGCAGCCGCGGGAGCGGAGGGCTCGCGCTGGCCGGGCCGGTGCCCGGCCCCGGGAGCGCCGGAGCCGAGCCGGCGTTCCAGCCGCTCGATCCTGGCCAGCAGGGCACCTTCGCCGACGGCGGGGGCGGGCAGCAGCACCTGGGCGCAGATGAGCTCGAGCTGCAGCCGCGGCGACGTCGCCCCGCGCATCTCCACCAGCCCGGCGTTGATGGTCTCCGCGGCCCGGGCGAGCTGCGCCGGGCCGAAGCTCGCCGCCTGCTCGCGCATCCGGTCCAGCCGGTCGGCGGGCACGTCGAGCAGCCCGGTCTGGCCGGCGTCGGGCACCGCGGCCAGCACGATCAGGTCCCGGAACCGGTCGAGCAGGTCAGCGGCGAACCGCCGGGGATCGTGGCCGCCCTCGACGACCCGGTCCACGGCCCGGAACACCGCCGCCCCGTCACCGCTCGCGAACGCCTCGGTGACCTCGTCCAGCAGGCTGTCGTCGGTGTAACCGAGCAGCGCCACGGCCCGCTCGTAGGTCAGCCCGGTTTCGTCGGAGCCCGCGAGCAACTGGTCGAGCACGGAGAGCGCGTCGCGCGCCGAGCCCGCGCCCGCCCGGACCACGACCGGCAGCACGGCCGGCTCGTACTTGACGCCCTCGCTGGCGAGTATCTCCTCCAGCAGCCCGCGCAGGATGGCGGGCGGCATCAGCCGGAACGGGTAGTGATGGGTCCGCGACCTGATGGTGGGGATGACCTTCTCGGGCTCGGTCGTGGCGAAGACGAACTTCAGGTGCGGCGGCGGCTCCTCGACGAGCTTGAGCAGCGCGTTGAAGCCCTCGCGGGTCACCATGTGCGCCTCATCGACGATGTAGATCTTGAACCGCCCCGAGACGGGAGCGTAAAAGGCCCTTTCCCGCAGGTCCCTTGCATCGTCGACACCGCCGTGCGAGGCCGCGTCGATCTCGATCACGTCGATGCTGCCCGGCCCGGACGGGGCCAGCGCCACGCAGGAGGCGCACTTCCCGCACGGGTCGGGGGTCGGCCCCTGCTCGCAGTTGAGCGAGCGGGCCAGGATCCTGGCGCTGGACGTCTTGCCGCACCCGCGCGGCCCGCTGAACAGGTAGGCGTGATGCACCCGCCCGCTGCGCAGCGCCTGGCGCAGCGGCTCGGTGACGTGGTCTTGCCCCCGGAGCTCGGCAAAGGTGGCCGGGCGGTACCTCCGGTACAGGGCCGTCGGCGCGGCCGGAGCGCCGCGCCGCGCCGGATCCGTTCCGGCCGAACTGGGGACGTCGCCTGCCATGATCTCATCCTCACGAGGACGGGAGGGACCCCCCGCACACCCGTCAGGGTCCGCGTACCCTTGCTGCCTTCCGGCCCTGGGGGGGTTGGCGGGATAAACGCCGTGCGAGGGGTCTGCGGCCAGTCTAACCAGCCGGTCGGACAGCCGGCGCCGGGATCTCCGATCGCTGGCCGGAGTCCGGGGCGGCTAGCGAGCCGGTAGGCTTTCCGGCGGAGGATTCGCCTAGTGGCCTAGGGCGCACGCTTGGAAAGCGTGTTGGGGGCAACCCCTCAGGAGTTCGAATCTCCTATCCTCCGCCACCTCTGACCAGGCAATACACAAGCCCAGGTCATGCATTCGGCCTGGGCTTGCAAGGATGCGTAGTCTCATTTGTAGTCCCATTCATTCTACGCATATCAGTATAAAACACCCAACGATGCAGGCGTACGTTGTCATGTCAGTTCCCTGCAGTGGTGGGCAGCGCGGCGGCTGCGGTGCCCGGCGACGTTGTGGCCGCCGGTGTCGTCGTGGTACCGGTCGCCGGGGCCGGGCGGGCGGCGGCCTGCCAGATCCGGGCCGCGAGCAGGATCATCGCGACGGCGAACGGCAGCATGAACAGCACGACCTTGGGGCCGATGGCGCCCATCTGTTCGGCGACTTCCAGGCCGACGGTGAACAGGACCGCCAGCCAGCGCGGCACGGCGCGGCTGCGCCACAGCGCGAACCCCATGACGACCGGCGCGGTGTACTCGGAGGCGAAGTAGATCACCCCGGCGACCTGAGCCGGCCCGGAACCGAAGCTGGTCACCAGGAACCGGGCGGCCGCTATCTGGGTCATGTGCGCTGAGGCGGCAGCCGCGAGGCTGATCCCGCCCAGGACGTTGAGCATGGCCCCGGCGAAAGCGCCCAGGCCGCCCAGTAGCGCGGCAATCGTGGCGATCACCCAGCCGCGGCCGGTGACCAGCAGGGCGATCGCCGCATACGACACCGCCAGGCCGCCGAGCGCCAGCACCGACAGCGAACCCGACAGGTACAGCTGGGAGGAGTGGGCCGCCGCGATGGGCAGCAGCTTGAACCCGGTGGCCGTATCGGTGGCCACCTGGTCGGTGCCCCTGGGGTCCAGCGCCTCGGCACCCACGTACAGCACGGCGGTGACCGGCAGGAAAACAGCCAGTACCCGCTGGCGTACCCGGGCAGCCTTACCTGCGGCGTTCTTCATCTGGATGCGGCGGCCGAGACGTTCAGCCGGCGGTTTCGCTGCTGAGGTTTGTGCGGTGGTGGCCATGTCGGTCTCCTCGACGAGTAAGGGGGCAGGGCCCGTCAGCTGACGGGTGCGGCCGGAGCCGGAGCCCAGGCGGCCGACGCGGGTGCGAGATCATCGGGTGCAGGGGCGGGCACGCCCGTCCCGCCCTGGTCGAGACGGAACGGCGGGTAGGCGTCGGTCATCAGGGCGGCGTATGCGATGACCCGCACCACCCAGCGGTTCATGCCGATGACGAGGTCGTACAGCCCTCGCGGGTAGCGGCCCGCGAACAGCAGCGTGATCGCCGCGAAGCACACCAGTAGCCCGATCAGGCCGCCGGAGAGGGCATCAGCCTGCCATGCGTGCCCCGAGCCCCCTGTGGCGGCGTAGCCGGCACCACCGGCGAACACGGCGACGATGGCGTACTGCGGGATCGCCAGCAGCCACCACTTGACCAGCACCAGGCCGCGGGAGAGCCGCTCCGGGTAGGCGACGTCCAGCGTGGCGGGGTAGTCCGGCTCCTCGGCCAGGCTGAACGGCGGGTAGCGGTCGGTGCCCAGGGCACTGTAGGTGTAGTAGGCGACCCGCCACGACCAGCGCAGCACCCCCAGGTTGAAGCCGAACAGCGGACGGGGGTAGCGCCCGGTGAACAAGATCGCGAAGAACGCGATGACGGTGACGGCGGCGAACGCGATCCACAGAAAGAACAGCACGATGTAGTGCGGGATCGCCAGCAGCCACTTGACCAGCCACAGCCAGCGGCTCAACGGCTCGTCGAGGTGAGCTCGCACCTCCACGGGGTGGCTCTGTTCCATGGTTTCCTCCTTGTTTCTTGTCAGTGCATTCGGATGCGATGTCCATGACGCCGGCACACCATGGGCGCGGGCCGGGGGCGGGACCTGGTCAGGCCGGCCGCCGGAACGTCACCGGGCCGGAGCCTGCGCCAGCTGCCGCTCGGGCACCTGGTGCAGGCCGCCTGGCTCTGCGGCGATTTCAGCCGTGATCGGGCAGGGCTTGAAGCCCTTGACGGCCAGCCACACGCCAAGCGAGAACTCCCACGCAGCCACCGGGAGGAAGCCCAGCGCGAGCACGGTGATTTGGTGGTCGGTGCGGAACATGGTTGTGATGACAGAGGCGAGGAGTATGGGGGCCCCGATGAGTCCCATCGCGGGAATGACACGTGGCACGAGGCGGGACCGGTACATCAGGGAGCCCAGCAGCAGTGCGTTGATCACCGGCATGAGGCTCTGTGAGAGCAGGAACGTCCATTTGTAGATCGCGACGTGCGACGCGGCGGTGGTGACCAGCGAGGCCGCATTTGTCCCGGCTGCCCCGCCCAGGTCCTGCCGCAGGGTCAGCAGCGAAAGCAGGCTGACGACACCGGTGAAGATCATGCCGGCTTCAAGGACGCGGGTGGTGACAAAGCCCAGCGCGACGCCTTCGTTCTGCCGTTTGACCACCGGGTACAGCGTGACTGCGGTGCCGATGCCGGCGAGTGCGACGATTACCTCGAGGAAGCCGCCCACGAGCATGCCAGTGTGGCCGCCGGAGCCGAGGATCCAGTCCCGATGGTTCTCCACGGGGCCGTAGAGGGCCAGTGTGGGGATCGAGATGAAGGTGATCAGGTAGAAGACGCCTGCGACAAGCGCGGTCTTCCTCAATGAGGTCATCGGGATCCTTTTCGCCGGCGGTTTCACTGCTGGGGTTCGGACCGTGATGGCCATTTCTGCCTCCTTGTGGGTGTGAGCTACCGAGGTTCGGTGGTGGCACCTCGGGCTGGTCGGTCTTGACCTGAGTGACCTAGGCCAGCGCCGGGGCTATGTCGCGCGGACGATCCGGGTTCATGTACCAAGGCTGACCGGGCCGGCCGGCGTTGTCCCTAGGGGAAGCTCTGGGGTTCGGCCCTAGGCTTTGGAGCGGCTGCGGACGGGGCGATGAACGCCGCTATCCACCGTGGGCACGGAAGAGGTCGTGCCTGACAAGTTCGCTGCCTGGCCAAGACCGCTCCCGCGCGGGCCACCCGCTGCCGCAACGATGTGCGGAGCGCCCGGTGTGCCCCTGAGCTGTTACTTCGTGAAGTACCAGATCTCGGGGTTGATGTTGAACTGGGTGATGGTCGCGAACGATGCTGGCGGGCCGGACAGGGTCTTTTTCCAGACCAGCACGTTGCCGATCTCCAGCGCGTCGGCCGGTGTGGGCCCGAACAGGCCCGGTTGCTGCGTCGTCAGGTACGCGGCCTCGCTGGTCACCGCCTTCGGGTTCGTGCTGGACACCGAGGCGCCGATCAGCTTGTCCGCCTGCGGACTGCAGTACCCGCCGAAGTTGGACGACCCGGCGCAGTTGAAGATCCCGAAGGTGGTGGGGTAGGTGCTGTCGGCGAAGCCGCCGAAATCTGCCATCGCCCACTTGCTGATGTCTGTCTTCCCGGCCGGGGTCTGGTCGTCGTAGTTGGTGACTATGTAGTTGAAGTTGCTGGACACCGGGGTGATCTCGATGCCGGCCCTCTTCGCGTCCGAGGCCAGCGCGGTGATCTGCTCGCCGATGCTGACCGGGGCGGTTTCGTAGATGAGGTTCCAGGCCAGCGGTGTCCCGTCGGGGATGCCGGCGCCGCAGTCTGCGGCCCCGGTGCCCGGCCGGGTGCAGGTGTCCGTGCCGCCGGGGACGACCCTCCAGCCGTGTGCCTTCAGCAGGGTGGTCGCGGCGGTGACGCTGAACGGGTACGGGTTGATCAGCGCGTTCGCCGGCGTGTAGGGGCTCTTCGGGAGCACGGGCAGCGGGCCGTAGGCCTGGCCGGCGGCGCCGTAGAAGAACGCCTTGATCACGCCCGGCTGGTCTTGCAGGTGCGCCATGGCCTGGCGGATGTAGAGCTGGCTGATGATCTTGTTGAAGTGGCCGGTGGCGTCCTTGAAGTTATAGACGACGTACAGCCAGCCGAAGGCCGGGTAGCCGAACGCGTTGTAGCCGACCGACTTGATCTTGCTGATCTGCGGCAGGTCGGCCAGCGGCACGTAGCCGACGTCCAGGCTGCCGGACCGGATCGCGTTGACCTCCGCGGTGTCGGAGGTAAACGGCACGCTGGAGTACCTGGACACCTTCTTGGCGTGCGGGCCGCCGTAGGCGCGGTTGGGGAACATCGTGAACGCGCCGCTGACGGTGCTGAACGAGGACAGGCTGTAGGGCCCGTCCACGATCTTCCACAGCGGGCTGGTCCCCCAGGAGGTTGATGGCCTGGCCTGGGCGGCGAGGTAGTTGTAGATCCGCGCCGCGTTCACCGGATTGGCGAAGTTCAGGATCGGGCCGGAGGCCGAGGCTTTGGCCCAGGCGAAGGCGGGCATCGGCTGGATCACGCCGAGCTCGTTCTGCCAGAACCAGGTCGGGTTGACCGCGGACTTCATCGTGAACACGACCGTGCTCGCGCTGGGCGCGGTAACGCTGGCGACCTGGTCCGGCATGCCGATGCCGGGAGTGTAATAGGCCCAGTTCGACGGGCTCGCCTTCACCGCGGCCTTCATCAGGTCATACCAGAAGAGAATGTCCTGCGAGGTGATCGGCTTGCCGTTGGACCATTTGTAGCTGCTCTTGAGCGTGACCGTGAACCGCTTGTCGCCGTTGCTCACCCTGGGGTCGCTGGCCAGGCTCAGCGCCGAGGCCTCCGTCGGCTTGACCCCGTTCACCAGCCAGTACAGCGGCCGGTACATCTGCTGGTCGAACAGGTGCACGGTGAACACCGATATGGACGCCGAGGTGGCCAGCGGCAGGATCCAGGTCGGCGCGGCGTCCGGCGGCTGGGCCACTGACACGGTGCCGGCCTGCTGGGCGCCGGCAGCGAGCGCCGGCACCGAGCCGTAGACACCCGGTACGGCCGAGCCCGTCGCCGTCGTGCCGCCGCTGGTGCATGCCGCCAGCACGGTCGCGCCGACGAGGGCGGCCAGCGCTGCGCCCGAGCGGGTAGGTCTCATCATCTGTTACCTGGTTCATCTGACGACCGGCATTCGCCGGGCTTGGCCGCGCAGGTCAGCCGCAGCGCAGGTGCCTGTTGGCAGCACCCACTGGTTCAAACTTGTCACACTTCGTCACAGAAGCCCACCGTGCCAGGGTGTGCGGCACGATCGAGGTGCGAAGCCCGGGGGGGGTGACGCGGTGGCTCCGGCTCCAGGTTGCCGCGCGGTGCTGGTGATCATTGGCGCCCTGCATTGGCCGGTGGTTCCCGCGGTCGCCGTGGCCCGCTTCTATGTCACCGATCAGGGCGAAGGCCGCCCTGGACCTGCCGCGATGGCATGCCGGCCAGCCGGGCGTCGATCCACTGCGCGTTCTGGGCATGTGCTGCCGCGATCACGTCGAAGTGACCAGTGCCGGGGTACATGTGGTAGTCGAGCGCTGCGCCGTTGGCGCTGAGGGAGCGCGTGATGCGGTCGGTGCGCCCCGGGTCGGTGATCGGGTCGTTGCTGCCCTGCACGATCAGCGCTGGTGCGCGGAGCCGGAGCGCTGCCGGGTCGTTGGCCGCCAGGACTGCCAGCAGAGGCCCAAGGTCGGCGCCGGGCCGGAACAGGTCTGCAGGCACCGATGGCGGCCACAAGCCTGGGCCGAGGAGGTCGTCGATGCCGACGGTCTGGGCGATGGCCAGCAGGCGGAGGGCGCGGCGTGTGAGCATTTGGTCCAGCCGCAGGGCGCGGTCCGCTGCGGCGGCGCCGATCAGTGTCAGGGCGAGGAATCCCAGCCCGGGGGCGGGCGCGCGGCAGTTCTGAAGCCGGGCGATTATGTCGTGCGTGCCGCTGGCGGGGGCGATGGCTACGGCGCCGGTCAGGTCGAGATCGGGTGCCCGGGCTGGTGCCAGGCTCGCAGTGAACAGGGCAGCGTGGCCGCCCTGGTTGTGACCCATCACGGCCCAGCGCCGGCCGATGCCCGGATGGAGGTGGCGGGCGGCGGTGACGATGTCGATGGTCCCGCGTGCCGCGGAGGCTCCCGCCAGGTACGGGTGAGGCCCGGGGGTGCCGAGGCCCTCGTAGTCGGTCTTGACCACGGCCCAGCCGCGCTTGACCCACAGGTCAAGCATCGCGTCGGCGAGCTGGGTGTAGATGTGGCAGGGATGGCCGGGCGCGTCGCGAGACGGAGCGCAGATGTCGGCGACGCCGGTGGTCCCGTGCGCCCAGCTGAGCACCGGCCAGCCGCCGGGCGGCGGCTGGCCCCGCGGAATCGACACCGTTCCGGACACGGCGGTGTCCTGCCCGGCGAGGGTCTGGGAATGGTAGAGGACAAGCAGGTTCTCACCGGCGCCGGCGAGGGCGGCCGCGCCGGTCAGCAGCCGCGCCCAGATCACCTGGCCAGCCGTCCCGGCGGGCAGCGGCGAAGGTGGCGCATAGAAGGCCAGGCCGGGCGGCCCCGGCTGCGTGCCGCTCAGGGCACCGTCGGGTGATCCAGGGGAGCCGCGGGTGGTACCGGCCCGCTGCGATGGAGTGCCACTGAAGGATGTCATGCCGATTCGCCGGCGGGACGGGAAGTGCTCTCGGGGCCGATTCCGTCATCCTGCCGCGCGGGGCGGCTGGCGGCCGGACCAGGGCGCGTGTACTGGGATGCGACCCCGATCACCAGGAACGGGACGGCCAGGGCAGTCATGGGAAGTGCCGGGGCGTCGGCTTGAGTGGTATCAGTGAAGTCACCCGGGCTCATATGTCGATGATGACCTCGCCAGACAGCGCTGGCGCTAGGGGAAGCGCTGGGGTTCGGCCCTAGTTTTGGCCTGCGGCCACGGCTGCGGGCTGTGGTCGTGCTGCCAGCAGGCCGGGCAATGCCCTGCGGGAGCGGATGCCGAGCTTGTCGAAGACATGTCCCAGGTGGAACTCCACCGCTTTGACGCTGACAAACAGCTCGGCTGCCACCTCCCGGTTCGACCGGCCGGTGGCCACCAGGCGAGCCACGGCCATCTCCGATGCCGTCAGGTTCCACCGGGCTGGCCCCGGCTGGGGCCGTATCTCGGCCCCGTAGGCCTGAAGCTCGCGCTCGCAGGCCGCCACATGCGGCTGGGCTCCCAAGGTGACGAGGCGGTCGCGTGCCTGCCGGAGGTGGGCAGCGGCGCCCTGGCGGTCGCCGGCGCGGCGGAGGTGGCGGCCGTCATCGCGTTCTAGCAAGGCGAGCTGGAAGGGCAAGGGCAGTCCCTGAGCCAGCTGCCAGGCGGCGGTGAAGGATTCCCCGGCACCGGCCAGGTCGCCCCTCGCGACGGCCAGGTTGCCGCGCAGGCGGGCCGCCGTCATGCTGGCCGAGGGCAGGCCGAAGGCGGGGATGGCGGCGAGGAGTTCCTGCAGCGCCGCCTCGGCGTCATCCAGCCGGCCCAGGCCGATCAGGGCATCGACCTCCAGCGGACGCCAGTCTGCCCAGCCCGGCAGGCCGAAGACCTCATCCCGGCCGAGTGCCCGCACGGCTGACGTGGCCGCCAGCACTGCTTGCAGGTCCCCGCGGGCCTGGGCCAGCTCGGCGCCGGCCCAGGCCGCGTGGGTGACCGCGATCCCCGCCCCGGAAGCCGCGGCCCGCGCCGCCTCGACGTGGGCGGCTGCCAGCTGCCAGTCACCACGGTCGGCAGGGACGATGGCGGCATAGGCGTGCGCGAAAGCCAGGGCCCATGTCCGGTCGTTGCCCTGGGCTAGGGAAACGGCCAGCTCGGAGTGAGTGTGGGCGTCGTCCCAGGCGCCGAGGCGGTACTCGGCGTCGGCGAGGAAGGTCAGGCACTGGCCGGGGTAGCGCAGGTTCACTCCGGCCCGCAACCGGGCTAGGCCCACCGACAGGTCGGTCATGGCCCCGGCCGGGTCATCGGTGATCGCTCGGCACCTTCCCCGTATGACCAGGGCGCCAGTGTGCTCCAGCGGTACGTCGGAGGCCACGGCGGGCAGCCCGTCGAGCCGGGCCAGCCCTTCCGGACCGCGCCCGGCGAGGGTCAGCGTCAGGGCTACCGGCATCAGGGCCTGAAGGCGGGCGGTCAGGTCCTCACCGCTGGCTTCGACCGCCCGCTCGCCCCAGGTGATGGCCTCCTCCAGCCGTCCGGCGGTGGAGAGGTAGGCGGACAGGGAGGTGGCCGCGGCCGCTCCCACCATCGGCTCGGTGTCGGGGTTATGGGCCCGCCAGGCCTCGAGCAGGTGGGCCTCGGTCACCGCTCCCCGTCCGCAGAGCAGGTCGAGGTGGCCGAGCAGAGCGCTGCGCCGGGCGCTGGGACCGAACTGGGCGACCGCAGGCCACAGGGCCAGCGCCCCGGGCACGTCGGCGCTGCCCAGCAGTTCAGCCACCGCATCGAGGAGCAGCCGCTCCTGCTCGGCGCGAGCCGTGCTGGCCGCCGATGCCTGGGCCAGCCACGCCGCCGCCTGGGCCGCCATGCCCTCCCCCGCCGCCTCCCGCGCCGCCTCTTCCAGGTCGCGGGCCAGGGTGTCATCGGGCCCGACGGCGGCGGCCACCCGGTGAGTGAGGGCGGCAGGGGCGGGGACCAGGGTGGCCGCGACCCGGTGCAGCCGGTGACGCTCGGCCGGGCCGAGACTGTCCCTGACAGCGGCATGCACCAGCGGGTGGGCGAAAGCGATGAGAAGGGCTGAGGTCTCCTGCTCCTCGGAGACCAGGCCGGCGGCGACGGCCTCGTCCAG
This sequence comes from uncultured Actinomycetota bacterium, assembly GCA_963808705.1. Lineage (GTDB taxonomy): Bacteria > Actinomycetota > Actinomycetes > Streptosporangiales > Streptosporangiaceae > JASHPR01. Next base: position 58,270 of record CAWEHB010000001.1, read on the forward strand.
GGCGGTGAGCGGGTCGCCCAGCCCGGCCAGGGTGGCGGCGGCGGCCAGCGGGCAATGGCGGCCCAGGATGGCAGCAGCCGTGACCAGTCCCCGGGCCGACCCGGACAGGGCCTCCAGCCGCGCGAGGACCACTGCGGCCAGTGCGCGGGGCGCGGGCAGATCGCCACCGGCCCGCGCCAGGCCACCCTGGCCCAGCTCTTCGAGCAAGGCCCGGCAGTGCAGCGAGTTGCCGCCGGTGTGGTCCAGCAGCTGGGTGACCGCCCGGCCGGACAGGTCACCTACGCCGAGTGCCCGGGCCATGGCCACCAGCTCCTGGGCCCCCAGGCCGTCCAGGCGCAGGCGGGTGGCCCGGTCGTCGCCCCCGGCGAAGCGGCTCCATGCCTCGCCCAGGCGGCTCAGCTCATCTGGGCGGGCCGACACCAGTCCCAGCACCCGGTCGGCCTGCATCCGCCGCAGGGCGAACAAAAGAGCCCGGGCCGAGGGCTGATCGCTCCAGTGCAGGTCGTCGACCACCACCACGACGACCCTGTCACCGCCTTGCAGGTCGCCGAGGACTTCCACGAGCTGCGCGCCGACGGCCAGCGGGTCAGCGTCTGTCCGCTGGGCCGCGCCGGCTCGCGGAGATCCTTTGATGAGCGCCGGCCCGGCACCCGCCAGAAGCTGGTCGACCACTCCCCAGGCCAGGAGTATCTCCGCCTCGTCACCGACGGCCCGCAGTAGGCAAACGTCCCGGTGCCCGGAGATGAAGCGCGAGATCAGGCTGGACTTACCGATCCCCGCCTCACCCTCGACCAGCACCACCCGGGGCCGGCCGTCCCGCACAGCCCGCATCTCGGCATCGAGAACCGCCAGCTCGCCCGTCCGGCCAACGAAATGGTCCACTTCAGCAGTGTGGACACCGCTGAGCGCCTGACGCAAACGCCTGCGCGGCTCCTGCTCGGCAGTGCTTACCGCCGTGCGACCGCAACGACCATGCATGGCCCGCGAAACGATCTTCACCGACGAACGAGGCGCTCGCTGGCTCAGCAATCGCGTGGCCTACCGGACGCCAGGAACCCTGCCTAGTGATCTTGAGTGTGAGCTTGCCGGGCGGTAGGCGATCGCGGCGGCGTAAGCGTGGTGCAGCTGAAGGCCGGCGATCCACAGGTACACCGCCAGCGCGCCCAGCAGCGCGGCCACGCCGCCCAGCGCGATCCGGTGCTGCCGCCAGGTGACCCAGGCCATCCGCCGCCACGGCACCGGCCGCAGGCCAGCGTCCTGTTCCGGGCGGGCGGGCACGGTCAGCGCGGTCATCTCGTCACCTCCGAGGGTTCGGCGTCCTGGCCGCGGGCCGGGCCGGGCAGCGCCGCAGCGCCGGGCTCGCGCAGGTAGGCCAGGGCGAGTTCTTCCAGGCCGACCGGGTGCGCCTCCCAGCGCGGCGGGACAGGGTCGTCCGCGCCGACGCGGACCAGCAGGTGGGCCTGGGCCTCGGCGCGCCGTGTGTGCACGACGCTGAGCCGTCCGGTGTATCTGTCGGCCTCGGCGGCCGGGCCGGTCAGCACGCGGTGGCTGGCGAGCAGGTCGTCGACCTCGCCGGCCACCTGCACCCGGCCCCGCGACATCAAGATGAGGTAGTCGGCCACCCGCTCGAGCTCGGCCAGCACGTGCGAGGACAGCACCACCGACACCCCGCCCACCTCCCCTTCCCCCTTCCCGGCCGCCGCCGTCAGCACGGTGGCCATGAAGTCGTGCCGGGCGAGCGGGTCGAGCATCGCCACCGGCTCATCCAGCACCAGCAGCTTCGGCAGGCGGGCCAGCGCCAGGGTCAGCGCGAGCTGCGCCTGCTGCCCGCCGGACAGCCTGCCCGCCTTCCGCTTCAGCGGGATGCCGAGCTCGCCCAGCCGGGCCCGCGCGTATCGCTGGTCGAAACGCCGGTTCAGGTTGGCCGTCAGGTGCAGCATGTCGGCGGCCGGCAGGTTCTTGTACAGCGGCGTGTCCTGGGCGACGAACGCGATGCCGTCCAGCGCGGCCGGGGATCCCGCGGCCAGGCCGCCGAGCACGGTCACGACGCCCGCGGTCGGTTCTGCCAGGCCGACCGCCAGGTTCAGCAGCGTGGTCTTGCCCGCGCCGTTCGGGCCGACCAGCGCGGCCACGTGACCGGCGGGGACCGCCAGCGAGCACTCGCGCAGCGCCCACGTGCTGCCGTAGCGCTTGCCCAGGCCACTGGCCTCGACGACGTTCATGCGGCGCCCTCCGTCCCGCCGCTCGCCGCGCTGCCGGGGGTGCGCGACCCGCCGCGGCGCTCATGGAAATCCCGCAGCGCGCTGGCGAACAGCGCCACGATGCCGTCCTCGTCCAGGCCCGCCGCGCCGGCGGTGGCCAGCCAGCCCAGCAGGGACTTGTGCAGCCCGGCGAGCTCGGGGAGCGCGACCTGGCCCAGGGTGGCCTGGATGAACGTGCCCTGGCCCGGCCGCCCGGCCGCCAGGCCCTTGACCTCCAGCTCCTTATAGGCCTTCAGCACCGTGTTCGGGTTGATCGCCAGCGAGGCCACCACGTCCCGCACCCTCGGCAGCTGATCGCCCAGCGTGAGATAACCCAGCCGCAGCGCGTGCTCCACCTGGTGCACCAGCTGCAGGTAGGTCGGCACCCCCGAGGCCGCATCCAGCCGGAACTCGACCGGCGACCCCGGCCCGCGCGGCCCGCCCCCCGGCGTGCCGCCGCCACCCCGCGAAAGCCCTGGCACTGCCGGAGCCCCCGTCTCCGACAGGCCGGCGAACAGCCCGCGCAGGTCGGCCCGGGTCTTGGCGCTCATGGCCCGCCCGACCCGGTCATCGAGCTCGGCCTGGTCCAGGCGGCCAGCGGCGAAGTGCCCGGCCAGCCGGCCGCAGACCGCCTCGCGCTCGGCGTCGGAGACGCGCAGGTGCTGGTCGGAATACATGCCGCCGCTCGCAGGCAAAGCACCAGCCCCGCCGCCCGCCGGGCCGTCACCTTTATCTATAACCATAAGACTTGGATACAGTAGTTATTCTGGCTTTTCAACATGGCGGCCCAACGGCAGCAGCGCAGCTCCACGACCGTGGTCTCAGTTTTGGTCTCTACAGGCTGGCGCGTTGTGCTGGCGTGGCCTCAATGGGGAAGGACCGCAGGCGGCCTAGCGCCGCGGGCGCCAGCCTCACATGGCAGCGCCGCTCAGTCGCCGGGAAGGGCGAGCCGGTAGCCGAGCGCAGGGTCGCTCCATCGGCGATTCGCATATACGCATATTTCGGGCCCCCGCAAAACTGGCCAGCACGTCGTAACCTGGAAGCAGGGATTGCCGGAACCCTGCACTGGAGGAACGATGCCGCCGGAACCAGGCGATGGAATGCTTCCCAGCGGGTGCGGCAACATGCGAGCCTCGACAGCGGACAGGGAACGCGCAATCGACGTTCTCAAGGCGGCCTTTGCCGAAGGCAGGCTGACCCAGGACGAATGCGAGCAGCGGGCCGGGCAGGCCTTCAGCGCACGAACCTACGCCGAGCTTGCCACGCTAACTGCCGACCTGCCTGCGGGCCCGCTCGGCACCCTGGTCCCCCAGCTGCCCGGCCATCACCTGCCGTCCCCGTCCCGTCCGATGAACAGGCTGGCCGTCGCCTCCCTGGTGATAGCGCTGATGCCCGTCATACCGCTGCTCGCCGTTTTCACTGGACTCATCGCGCACGGTCAGATCCAGGAACGGGGCGAGCGAGGCGCGGGCCTTGCCACGGCCGGCATCCTGATCGGAGGGCTCGTCTCTCTGTTGTTCATGTTCTACGTTCTGCGCAGCTGACGGGAGATCGCGTCAACTTCCGTTAGCTGCCAGGTCGTAGCCAATATCCGCTCCTCGTCATACCCAGGTATGCCCTCGCCCGGCGCTACCCCGGTGGTATGACCGGCAACCTGGCTCCCTGGCGCCACGACGCGGGACCGACCCAGCAGGCAGGCTTGGCCTATAGGTACCCGGACCGAACCGAGCGAGGACACCGGCCGAGGTGCATGCGGATACGAGGTGCATGCAGATACCTGAGAGCAACTGTAGAAAATGACGACCATACCCGGGTTCAGGCGTGTTCCCGGTTCCTTCCTGAGCCCTGGGCGGCAGGCGAAGCATCGGAGGATCTCGTGACACAACTTGGCTCCCCGGCCACGGAGAGCGGCCAGGGCGACGGCGGCCGCCAGCAGGCGGCGCGCGGATCACGGCTCACCCGGCGGCGGCGTGTGCTGCTCGGGGTGGGCATCGCGGCGGCCCTGCTGGCCATCGGCGGGCTGATCGGCGCCTCGTTCGTGAAGTCGCCGCAGCAGCTGGCCGCGAACACCGCGGCCCCGCCTCCCACGGTGACCACGGCCACGGTCGTCTCCCAGGTCCTTACCTCGTCGGTGCAGATGCGCGGCGTGGTGTACCCGTCGACGCAGTACGACGTGTACGCGAGCGCACCCTCGTCGAGTTCGTCGTCGGGCTCGCCGACGGGCGGCTCGTCCTCCGCCACAGGATCGTCGGCGGCGGGGCAGGTGTACATCTCGAAGCTGAAGGTCGCGGCCGGCGACACGATCACCAACGGCGAGCAGCTCGCCGAGCTCGACGGCGAGCCGCTGTTCGTGCTGACCGGAACGGTGCCCGCGTGGCGGGACCTGACGCCGGGCGAGAGCGGGCCGGACGTGACCGAGCTGCAGAAGGCCCTGGCCTCGCTCGGGTACTACGACAGCGGTGACACGCCCGGGTACTTCGGCTCGGCGACCGAGTACGCGGTGTCCCTGTACTACGAGCACCTCGGCTACACCGCGCCGTCCTCGGGCGGCGTGCCAGCGGCGGACGTGGTGTTCCTGCCGTCGCTGCCCGCGACCGTGGTCGCGGTGAACGGCACCACCGGCGAGCAGCCCGGCCAGCCGTTCCTGGAACTCGCGCCCCGCGGGTCGCTGGCGCTGACCGGTGAACTGCCGCCGGCCTACGCCGGTCAGGTGAAGTCCGGCCTGAAGGTGACGATCTACGACGAGGTCACCGGCATCCACGCCGCGGGAACCGTGACCGACCTGGGGACGGCGACCACCACGGTGCCGACCGGAACGGTGGTGGACATCGGGAGCGGCTCGGGTTCGGCGAGCTCCTCAGCGTCCAGCTCCAGCTCTACCGGGTCGAGCAGCTCGGCCAGCACCGGTAGCTCGGGCGGGACGCCATTCATCCCGCTGACCGTGCAGCCGTCCCATCCGCTGGCCTCGGCGCTGAACGGCGAAAACGTGCTGGTCACCGTGCAGACCGGGCAGACCGAGGGCCCGGTGCTCACGGTCCCGGTCGCCGCGATCGTCACTACCGCGTCCGGCACGAGCTACGTCACCGTAGTGGGCGCGCACGGGAAGCAGACCGACGTGGCGGTGACACCGGGTATTTCCGAGAACGGCTACGTCCAGGTGACCCCGGCGAAGTCCGGCGCGCTCGCGGCGGGCGACCACGTGGTGGTGAGCGGCTGATGACCGCTCCGGTGATCGAGCTGCGCGGCCTGGCCCGCACCTACCCCGGCCCGCCGCCGGTACCGGCGCTGCACCCGGCCGACCTGGTCATTGAGGAGGGTGGCTATGTCGCGGTGACCGGGCCGTCCGGCTCGGGCAAGTCGACGCTGCTGCACCTGCTCGGCTTGCTCGACGCCCCGACCGAGGGCAGCTACCTGCTGGACGGCCTGGACACCTCCGCGCTGGGTGACCGGGACCGCTCCGCGCTGCGCGGCCGGCGGATCGGGGTCGTCTTCCAGGCGTTCCATTTGCTGCCCTACCGCACAGCGCTGGAGAACGTGCTGCTCGCCGAGCTTTACAACCAGACACCGCGAGGCGCGCGGCTGCAGGCGGCGGTGGACGCGCTCGGCGCGGTCGGGCTGGGACACCGGCTCGACGCGCTGCCCACCACGCTGTCCGGCGGGGAGAGCCAGCGGGTCGCGATAGCGCGGGCGCTGGTGAACCGGCCGAGCCTGATGCTGTGCGACGAGCCGACCGGGAACCTGGACTCGCGGAACGCCACTGCGCTCATGGACCTGCTCGACCAGCTCAACGCGGCCGGTTACACGATCGTGGTGATCACGCACGACCCGGGGGTGGCGGCCCACGCCAGCCGGACGATCGCGATCAGCGACGGGGTGCTGTCCGAGCCAATCGAGGACAGTCATGCGTAACCCGGCCACCGGCCTGCCGTCACCCCGGCTGGCCGCGCGGGACGCGGCCGCCGAGGCGGTCGCGGGCATCGTGCAGCGGCCGGGCCGGGCCGTGCTCACCATGCTCGGCACGGTCCTCGGCGTGGGCGCGTTCGTGGCCGTGCTCGGCCTGACCGCCACCGGGGCCGGACAGATCTCGCACCAGTTCACGGTCCTGGAGGACACCACGGTGACCGTGGAGGACAACGGCCCGGCCAACAACGTCGCGCCGCCGGGCACCAATCCCGCCATCGGCTTCCCGGCCGACGCGGACCAGGTCGCCGGCCACATCAACGGGGTGGCCGCCGCGGGCGTCTGGTGGCCGGTCTCCCTCCCGGAGAACGCCAGCTTCACCGGCTCGCTCGCGCTGTCGGCCACCGCGTCCCAGACGGTCAGCCTGCTGGCCGCCTCGCCGGGCGCGGTGACGGCGATGGGGCTGTCGATGGTCGCGGGCTCGCCGCTGACCACCTACGAGAACGACACCCGCCAGCACGTCGCGGTGATCGACACCACCACGGCGGCCGAGCTCGGCATCTCCCCCGCGCGCCTGCCCAGCCATCCCGCGGTGTTCGTCGACGGCATCGCCTACACCGTGGTCGGCGTGTACAGCTCCGCGCAGCGCGTGGTCAGCGACCAGAGCGCGATGCTGATCCCGGAGAACACGGCCCTGGCGGACTACGGCAACCCGCAGCCCGGTATCGGGAACCAGGACGAGGCCCAGATGGTCATCGCGACCAGGACCGGCGCCGCGCAGGCGGTGGCGCGGCAGATCGCCGCCGCCGAACTGCCCACCGACCCCACCCGGCTGGTCGTCACCTCCCCGCCCAACCCGCAGAACCTGCAAAGCGAGGTCAGCGGCGACCTGGCCGGCCTGTTCCTGATCCTCGCGCTGATCAGCCTGCTGATCGGCGCGGTCGGCATCGCGAACACGACGCTGGTCGCGGTGCTCGAGCGCACCGAGGAGATCGGCCTGCGCCGTGCCGTGGGCGCCCGGCCGCGGCACATCGCCGCGCAGTTCCTCGCCGAGTCCACCACGCTCGGCACGCTCGGCGGGCTGATCGGCACCTGCATCGGCGTCGGGGTCGTGGTGATCTTCGCCGCGGCCAAGGACTGGACCGCGGTACTGAACCCGGCCTATACGCTGCCCGCCCCGCTCATCGGCAGCGTCGTCGGCCTGCTGGCGGGCGCCTACCCCGCGCTGCGCGCGGCACGGACCAGCCCGCTCGCGGCGCTGCGGCGCGCGTGAGGGCACCGCAAGCCTGAAAGGAACGACGATGCGCAGCCGAACCGGCCTCTGCCTCCTGGCCTGCTGCGCGGCCCTCGCCGCGTGCACCGCCGGCCCGCCCAAGGGACCGAACACCACCGTGCGCACGCCCAGCGTCGGCAGGCCGCCGCCACCCGCCTCGGCCCAGGCGGCGCTGTCTGCCGAGGCGTTCACCCCCTACGCCGCGCTCGGCATATCCAGCAACGACGGGCTGGCACCCGGCGAGTCTCAATACACCCTCGCCGGGCCGTGCATGAGCGCCGCCGGCTATCCGGGCGTGACCGTCAGCGATTTCATCGTCCCCTTCAACATCTCTATCGGCGGGGGCCTGGCTTTCACGCAGCCCTGGGGCGGATGGGGTTACCTCGGCGCTGCCGACGCGCAACAGTACGGCTTCCGGGTCCCCCCAGGAGCCGCACTCACCGCGCTCGGCCTCGGCGCAACACCGCCGGCCAGCCCGCCGAGCGTGCCCGCGGCCGAACAGGCGGCGGCCGGCAAGTGCGGCACGATCATTCAGGACTTCGCCAACGCCACCCAGGACGGCGCGCTGGCCGGCATCATCACCCTCAGCAACGACATCGCCACCGACGTGGGGCACGACGCGGCGGTGAAGGCCGCCACCCGGGCCTGGTCGGCCTGCATGGCGAAGAACGGTTACAGCTTTCCGCAGCCGCAGGGCGTGTTCGGCCAGGAATTCCAGGCCATGTACGGCGGGCAGCACTCGATCAGCCCGTCAACCCAGGTCAGCGCCTCCGCCCAGCAGGCGCAGCTCGCGACGGCCGTCACCGACGCCGACTGCACCCAGTCCAGCGACCTGGCCGGCATCTACTTCGCCGTCCAGGCCAGCTACGAGCAGCAGCTCGTCACCGCCAACCAGCAGGCGCTGAACACCGCAGTCCAGGAGTACCGCGCCGCCTACGCCAAGGAGCTGGCCAAGCTCCCGGCGCTGCTGCGGACGGCCAAGGCCCAGCCGTTCCCCCGCCGGCCAGCACCCACGGGCCGCGCCTCGACCGCCGGCTGATGTGAAAGGCAGGACAATGCGCATCCGCACCGGCCTCGGCGTCCTGATCTGCTGCTGCGCGGGCCTGGCCGCGTGCACCGCCGCCGCGCCCAAGGGACCCGACGCGACCGTGACGGCCCCCGCCATCGGCAGGCCGCTGGCCCCTGCCTCCGAGGGGGCGGCCCTGGCCAGCGAGCCATTGACGCCCTACTTCGATCTCGGCGCTAGCGCCAATGACGGGCTGGCCCCCGGTGACACCTATGCCGCTCTGCACACCGCGTGCATGAACGACGCGGGCTACGGCCAGTACGCGGCCAGCACCCCGTTCTTCGCGCGCGCGAACCGGGGCCTGGGGTTCCCGCAGCCGTTCGGGCCGTGGGGCTACGTAGGGGTCTCGCTGGCCGCGCAGTACGGCTTCAACGCCCCGGAGACCGACGGTCCCGACGAGTCCGACGCGCCGCCGCCGGGTTCGTCGGCCGACAGCATGCCCGCCGGGGCTCAGATCGCCGCGGGCAAGTGCTTCAACATCGTGCAGGCGTTCAACAACGCCCAGTTCGTCACGTCGACGGCCGGTATCGAGACGCTGAACGACGACGTCGGCAACGACGTGATCAACGACCCCGACCTCACCAGGGCGCAGCAGGCATGGTCGGTGTGCATGGCCAGGAACGGGTACGACTCCGAACAGCCGAACACGATATGGCAGCAGTATCTGAGGACGAATCTCGGCCCTGGACCAACCCCAAGCCCGACCGCCGCGCAGAACCAGGCGCAGATCGCGGCGGCCGTGACGGACGCCGACTGCACCCTGTCCACGGACCTGGGCGGCATCTACTTCGCTATCCAGGCCAGCTACGAACGGCAGCTCGCCACCGCAAACCAGCAGGCACTCAACGTCGCGGTCCGGGAGTACAAGGCCAACTACGCCAAGGAGCTGAGCAAGCTCCCGGCCCTGCTGCGGACGGCATCGGCCACGCTTGAGCTGCCCGGCCCGGCTGGCAAGCCCGGCGCACCTCGCCAGCCGGGCCACCACAGCACGCCCAGCCCGGCCCGTTCCTGACCGCACCGGCACCACGGCGGGGGCACGCCAGCCAGCACCGCACCGGCGGATCGCGGGACGCAACGGGCACGGCGCGGAGCAGGTCCGGGCGGCCGGTATTACTGCCGTGCGGGCACGGCCGGATCGCCGGGCCGGAAGGCCCGCTGGGCGCCACGCCCGGCGACGAGATCGTCAGCGCGATCGTGTCCGGCAGTTACGGCGGCAACCTGGTGCTGCGTGACCTCGGCGCGGGCAGCCACCTGTTCCTGCCGGTAGCCAAGCCCGGCGGCCGGATCTGGATCGGCGACGTGCACGCGCTGCAAGGTGACGGGGTGGTCGACCAGACCGCGATCGAGACCGCGGCCGAGAACCTGGAGATCCGCTACGACCTGCACAAGCAGGTCGCGTTGCGCGGCCCGCTCGGTGAGACCGATACGGCCTGGATCGTGATCGGCTTCGCCGCCAGCCTCGATGACGCGCTGGTGGCCTGCCTGCGGGAGGTCATTGCCTGGCTGCCCGCCGCGGCAGGCATCACTGGGCCGGAGGCGTACGCGCTGGCCAGCATGGCGGTCAGCTTCCGGGTGACCCAGTACGCCAACCAGACCGGGTCGGCCTACACCTCGGTGCCGCCCAAGGCGGTGCACGCGGTCATCCCCAAGAGCGTCTTCCCGGCGGACATCCGCGACCGGGTGGCAAGGTGGCTGCGGCCGTGACCCTCTCCGACGCCGACCGGCTGGCCATCCTCGATGTCGTCACCCGCGCGGACGAGGCGGCCGGCCACCGCGACGCGGACGCCTACGTCGCGCTGTTTGACCCGGACGCAGTGCTGGATGGCGCCCAGGGACGGCACGCAGGCCGGGAGGCGCTGCGCGCGTCGGTCGGACCGATCTGGGCCGCCGAGGGCCCGGCCACGCTGCATCTGACCCTCAACCCCGTCGTCGAGCCCGGGCCGGGCGACGGCCAGGCGGTCGTGCGGTCCGTGCTGCTGATCGTCGATCCGGCCGATCCGCCCGCCATCCGCGCTGCGGCGCAGATCACCCAGGAACTCAGCCGGGATTCAGGCTCCTGGCGCATCACCCGGCGCACTGTCGCCCCGGCGGGGGGGCAGCGCTGATCGGGGGCACGCTGCCGCCGCGCCCGCGGATCAGCGGCAGGTAAACCTCATCGACAATCTCGACAAGAACGTCGTCGGGCACGGTGGGGTAGCCGCGAACGATGAACTCGTTGCGTAGCAGTACGACGGCCACGGTGGCGACCCGGAGGTGCAGGACCTCCGCTGGCGCCTCGCCCCGGGCGACCGCGCGGGCCAGGGCCGCTAGCCAGGCGGCGCTGCCAGCGTCGGTCGAGTGTTCTTGGATCTGCGCCAGGAGTTGCGGGTCGTCGCGGGCACCCGCCAGTAGGGCGCGCAGTATGCCACCGGTAGGGGACGACCAGCTGCGGTTGGCGCGGCGCATCAGCTCCAAGGCGTCGCCGCGCAATTCACCGGTATCGGGCCCTGGAGCGGTGGCCGCAGCCAGCTGGCGGTAAGCGGCGATGCCCAGTGCCGCTCGGCTGGGCCAGCGCCGGTAGATGGTGTTCTTGTTGGTGCCGGCCCGCCGGGCCACGCGGTCCATGGTGAGCCCGGCGTACCCGGACTCGGTTAGCTCCTCGGCCGCGGCGCGCAGGATCGCGCCCTCCAGTTCGGCGCCGCGGCGTCTCGCCCGTGCAGGCCGGGCCGGCAGCGCCGTGTGGGCTGACCGCTCCTCAACCACCCTCGTCTCCACTAGGTACGTAGAGTACCTTGAATTTAGGCCTACCAGCGGATTTACCTGCCACATAGCGTACGGTACGTCCCGTACGCTATGAATTTAAGTGCCCGTGAACATCCGATCTGGACCAGTTCGAATTCGCCGCCTCGTCACGACGAATAGGTAAATAATTTCCCACGTCCATGGTTTCGAGCCACCAATTGTGGGAACCTTGGCCACGTCTGTCCTGACAGCCTAGGTCAGACCTGTCCCGACAGGACGGGAGCGGCTCGTGCCCCAGCCGATGTTGCGACGCATCACTCGCCGAGCGGTGCAAGTTGCGATCTTGGCTGTCGGCATTTTGGTCGTATTGCTATCGCTCTCCCGGCAGGCGCACGCAGCAAGCTTGCCCACGTCAGCCGTTACGTCGGCGGCAACGTCGGCTACCTCGACCGTCACGTCAGCGGCAACCGCCGCCACCTCGACCGCCACGGCAGCGACAGCGCCCGCCACCCCCGCACCGGCCCCGCAGCCAGCCACCCCCGCCAAGAGCTCGGGCACCGGCACCTCGGTCGTCCCGGCTGTCACCTCGGCGGTAGCCCCCGTCGTCTCGGCCGTCACGGCGCCGACCACATCGACCACCATCGCGCAGCCGACCGCCGCAAGCACCGGCTCCGGCACGGCCACCTCGGCCGCGGCACCCACCGACCCGGCCAGCACGGGGCCGGTCGCCCCGGCGACCACCGCCCCCACCCCGGCCGTCACCACCGCCACCAGCGCTGTGACTCCGCTGGTCTCCACCGCCACTAGCACCGTCACCCCGGTCACCGGCACGGCTACCCCGGGCATCTCCGCCGCAACCGGCCCGGTCGCCCCCGCCCTCGGAGCGGTCACCGGAGCGGTCGCCCCCATCACCAGCGCCGTGGGCCCGGCCGTTTCCGGCGTCACCGGAGCGGTCGGCCCGATCGTCTCCACTGTCACGCCCGCCGTCGGAGCGGTGACCCCGGTCGTCTCCACCGTCACCCCAGTCGTCGGAGCGGTCACCGGAGCCGTCGCCCCCATCACCGGAGCCGTCACCCCGATCGTCGGAGCCGTCACCGGAGCGGTCGCCCCCATCACCGGAGCCGTCACCCCGATCGTCGGAGCCGTCGCCCCCATCACCGGGGCCGTCACCCCGCTCGTCTCCACAGTCGCCCCGGTCGTCGGAGCGGTCACCGGCGCCGTCGCCCCGGTCGTTCCTACCGCTACCGGCGCGCCGACCCCGGCCGTCGTTCTGCCGAGCCCGTCCGGCCCTGGCGTCTCGGCTTTGCCCTTGCCGCGTCAGGGCGCAGGTGGGTCGGCGGCTGCAGGCGCTACGGCGGGGCTGCCGACCGGTCTGCCCTCCCTCTCGGCGTCGACGGCGGCGATCCCTGGCGATGGTGCACCAACGTCGCCAGGGTCGGCGCTTCCCCAGCTGCCGGCCGGGCCGGGCGGAGGCGCAGGCGGCGGCAGCGGTTCTGACGGCGGCACCGGAGGCCACGCTGGGGGCGGAATCCAGGGTGGCGTCGGTGCTGCTTTGATTTCTCTCCTGGCTTTGGTCTTGCTGCGGCTGGTGCGTCGTGCCGCCGCTAAGCCGATCTGGCGATCCTGCCTCCCGGAGGTGCCACCAGCGTAAGTCCTTTCCTTCCAGACCGGTTCGAGCCTTCGGCGTCCGAACCAGCAGCGTTCGGCGCTGATCCCCTTGGAAGGAAAGTGACAGCATCATGCGTACGTGGACGAAGTCCGCGTGCGTGGTGCTCGCCTGGAGCATCCTGCCGGTCATCCTGGTGACGGCCGGCCTGAAGGGATCGGTCCACCTGGCTCAGGCGAACACCCGCACCGCGAGTAGTACCGAGGTCATCCTCACCAGCACACTGAGCGCCGCCGCGGCACCTGTGACGGCCACGAGCCACGCCACGAGGTACGTCGTGCAGGACGGCGACACGTTGTCCGGCATCGCCGCCCGGTTCGCCGTGCGCGGCGGCTGGCCGGCCCTGTACGCGGCCAACCGGCAGGTCATCGGCCCCGACCCGGACGTCATCAACCCCGGCACCGTTCTGGTACTGCCCGGCCAGATGGTGCCCGTCCGCTACACGGTGGCGGCCGGTGACACGTTGTCGGGCATCGCGGCTGAGTTCGCGGTGCACGGCGGCTGGCCGGCCCTGTACGCGGCCAACCGGCAGGTCATCGGCCCCGACCCGAACGTCATCCACTCCGGGACCGTGCTCACGCTCCCGCGCCCGCCGGCACCGTCACCGCCCACGCCGGGCCGGGCCCGCCCGCGGCAGCACTCGGCGGCAAGCCCGCCGTCTCCGCCAGCGGCCCACCGGCACCATCCCGTGCGGACGACAAAGCGAGCGCCGGCTGCCGCAGGCATGCCACAGTGGCTGAAGACCATGCTGCTGGCCGTCGGCCTGCTCATCCTGGCGGCGTTCCTCGTCGAGCCGGTGCTGGTGGCGCGCCGCCGCCGCCGGCAAGCCCCGCCTCCGGTCCCGGCTCTGCGGCTATGCAATGTCGAGCCCGTCCAGGTGCCAGGAACCCCCCGGCAGGCGATCGCGGAGAAGCCTCATATCGTCCTCGCCGATCATGACCGGCTCGTCGTGACGCGCAGCAGGCGTGACGACACGGTCTATGTGCTGCGACCTCCCGGTGAAGACCCGAGGGCGATCCTGCGGGTGGCCCGGCTGGTCGTGCCGGAAAGTCGCTACGGAGAGCTGGCCGAGGCGCTCGGCGTGCCCGCCAGCTGGCCGATGGAGTAGAGGTGCTCGCGGAAGCGGGCCGGGGGAACGTCCCTGGCTGCCCTCGGCCCGCCCTTCGAGCCCTCGCGATGGGCATGGTCCGGAATCGTGGAGATCCACGGTCCCGCGGACTAACCGTCCCCCGGCTCCGTCGAAGTCCTGCGCCGCAGGGATTCGACGAGCGCGGCCACGTGACGCCGGTCTTCGGGCGTCAGCTCGTCGATGCTGGCGATCAGGAGCTCCCGTTCCGGGTCGCCCGGGTGCTCCCGCTCGGCCGGGACCTCGTCGTAGTAGTGCAGTCCGGTGGACTCGGCCGCGGCAGCACGGACCGCGGAGACCGGTACGTCGAGGCCTTTGGCGAGCGCGTCGATCGTGGCCGGGCGCGGCGGCCGGGCCAGGTTACGTGTGGTCGCGAGGGTGTAGACGGTGGAACGCGGCATCCCTCCGCGCCGGGCCACCTCGCCGTAGGACCAGCCCCGCTCGCGCAACCGCTGCTGGATCAGGTGCTGAAGCGGGTTGATATCAGGTTCCAACGCTGCAGCGGCGCTGCGTGGCCGGTCTCGCGGAGGATTCTGCTCGCCTCCTGTCGCATGCGCCGTCATAGCCAGCCTAGCCGTCTCCATCCGATGGGCTTTGGTCGCGATCCACCCACCTTGCCAAACTCCGGGGTAAAGAGTACTGTACGGTGGTGACCGAACAAAATGTAGGCCACTGAGCAAACACCAGGTTCGGACCCGGCGCCACAGGGGCCGCCGGGTGGGTCCCAGAGACCCGGGCACCCGCAGACGCGGGCAAACCCGATCTGCCTGGCCGAGGCAGATCACTCCCGAAGGAGGATCCATGTCCACTCGACCGGCCGTGACCACGCAGGAGCTCGAACTCGAGCACGCCGAACTGCTCCCGAGCCGGGAGACCCTCTGCGTGTCCCACCACGGCTACGGCGGCAACAGCTTCAGCTTCACCCAGGTGGGGTACGGCAACACCGCTCAGTCGGGGCTGGTGAACGTCTCCGCCCTGAACGGCAGCTTCGACAACATCCTCAGCCTGGGCTCCGGCAACATCCTCTAGCACCTGTCCGGCTCGCCACGGGTGCTGGCCTGCTGTGCGGTAGAGGGGAATGCACAGCAGATAAGGGAAGGGCCGCCTGGGGAGGTCTCGGGCGGCCCTTTCCGCTGCGTACGGCCTGCCGGGCCGCGCGCACTCAGCCACTGGCGAGGTCCCCCAGGTGAGCACGCGAGACAGGAGCAGACCCATGACCGCGGCCGCAGGGCACGTGACCACCGAGCGCACGCAGCCCATCCTGCCCCCGGCGGACGCGCCCGAAGCCGCCCCGGCGCCCCGGCTGGCCAACGGGGTCGAACTGCTCGGCGAGTACAAGGACTCCGGCTACAGCCAGCCGCCGTCGCTCGTGCGGCGGCTCGATGGCCAGGTCATCCAGATGTCCCGGCTGCTGTACCAGGTGACCTGCCGGATCGACGGCTCCCGCGACCCGGCCGCCATCGCGGAACTGGTCAGCGAGGACCTCGGCCGGTCCCTGGACGCCGGCCAGGTCCGCCATCTCATCACGTCGAAGCTGCTGCCCCTCGGCATCGTCGCCGACGAGGATGCCCCGGCCGCCCCGCCGAGGGCCAACCCGCTGCTCGCGCTCAGAGCGCGGGGCACGCTGCTGCCCGAACGTGCGGCGAATCTCGCCGGCACGCTTCTCCGGCCGCTGTTCCGGCCGCCGATCGTCGCGGCCGTGGTGGGCAGCGTCCTGGCCGTGGACAGCTGGCTGTTCGCGGGCCACGGGCTGGGCGGGGGCCTTCAGCAGGTCCTGCACGACCCGGTGGACCTGCTCCTCGTGGCCGGCCTCTCCCTGCTCTCTGCCGCGTTCCACGAGTGCGGACACGCGGCGGCCTGCCGTTACGGCGGGGCACGGCCCGGCGTGATCGGTGTCGGCGTTTACCTGGTCTGGCCGTCGTTCTTCACCAACGTCACCGACTCCTACCGGCTCAGCCGCGCCGGCCGACTGCGGACCGACCTCGGCGGCCTGTACTTCAACCTGATCTTCATACTGGCTTTGGCCGGCGTCTACTCGGCTACCTCGGCCGGGGTCCTGCTCCTCGTCATGGCCATAACGCACCTGGAGATGCTGGAGCAACTGCTCCCGTTCGTCCGGTTCGATGGCTACTTCATCCTCAGCGACCTCGTCGGCGTGCCGGACCTGTTCGCCCGCGTCGCCCCCATCCTGCGCAACGCCGTATCCAGGGGGCCCAGGGACCCGCGCGTCACCGGCCTCCGGCGCCGCGCCCGGATCGCGGTGACCGGCTGGGTGCTGTGCGTCATCCCGCTGCTCACGCTCAGCTTCGGGTACCTCGTGCTGCACCTCCCCCAGATCAACCGGGCGCTGTGGCGTTCCGCGAGCCGTCAGGCGCACCTGGCGTCCGCCGCGGTGGCCGGCCACGGCTACGCGATGGCCGCGGTCGATGCCATCGGCGTCGCCCTGCTGGCCCTGTCGCTGGCCGGTTCGCTCTACATCGTGACCGGGCTGGCGCGGCGGGTCGCCGCCGCGGGCCTGCGCTGGTCCGCCGGCCATCGCACCCGCCGCCTCCTGGTCGCCGTGGCCGGCCTGGCGTGCGTGACGACGCTGGCCGTCTTCTGGAACGCACAGGGCCAGTTCCACGGCTGGTAGCCGAGCCGCGGCTCCGCCGGATCCAAGACGTCCGTCACAACCAAGGCCAGAAACGGCCGCCCTGACAAGATCCAGAAAGGTAGCCTCATGGAACCATCGGCCCAGCCCGTCAAGGCGGGTAACTACACGATCAGATCGCGAGACGTTACCCCGGCGCAGCCTTATACGTACGAGATCACTTTCGCCGGCGCGGCGGGCGATGAATTGCGCGCAGAATTCGACGACTGCGAGATCACCACAGGCCAGGACTCGACCACGCTCCGCGCCGACCTGCCCGATCAGGCCGCCTTGGCCGGGCTCGTGCTCCGGATCACCAGCCTCCGGCTCAAGGTGACCCACCTGCGCCTGGTCGCGCCGACCTCGTGACCCGGGCGACTCACCCTGGCAAGGGCGAGTCGCCCCACCGGGAACTGCGAGATCCTTGATGCGGTCTGCATCCCCCTATGAGCGCAGGAGCGTGACATGACGATAAAGTCCGACTTTACGCCCGAGGAATGGAAGATGATCCTGGCAGGCCCGCCGGCCGCGGGCACGATCGTGGCCACCGCGGCGCACGGGGGGATGCTCCGCGAGTCGTTCGCGATGTCGAAGGCCTACGCCGAGGCGCGCGCCCAGCACGGCGAGAGCGTGCTCCTCGACGAGATCGTGGCCGCCAAGCCCAAGATGGACCACACGCTGTACCACTCTCCCGAAGAACTCAGGAAGGCCGGCCTCGGGCACATTCGCGACGCGATGGCGCTGCTCGAGAGCAAGGCGACCGCCGAGGAACGCGACGACTACCGGCGGTTCGTCGTCATCCTCGCCAACAAGGTCGCCGCTGCCCATCGGGAGCACGGGCAGAGCGTGAGCTCCGCCGAGTCAGAGGCCATCGAGGAGATCACGACGGCGCTCGGCGCGGCCGGTTCCTGACCGACCCGGGCCGACCGGCCAGGCGGGCCGGGGTCTCGCCAACGGGAGGACACCACACCGGCCTGCGGGCCAGCGGATTCTGCCGTGCCCCTTTCTCGCCTGTCCCCGGGCCACTACGGTCATTCAACGTGACCCCGATCAGTTTCGAAGAACGAGAGCTTGAGGCGAGGGTGCCGGACCTGGCCGCCGGCGGGGCCTGGACCCGGGTCCGGCTGCGCTGGCGGCAGGACCCGCTGACCGGGGCGAGCGCCCGGATTCTCACCGGGGTGAAACTCCAGCCTCCGGGCCGGCCGGACCTGACGGAACTCACGGCGAAGCCCGCCTTCTGCCCGTTCGACAGCGAGCGCCTGGAGACGGCCACCTTCCCGTTTCCCGCCGAGCTCACCACCGAGGGCCGCATCCGGAAGGGCAAGGCCGTCGTGGTGCCCAACATCCTGGCGTACGCGACCCACAGCGCCGTCGGCATCTATGACCCCGGGCGGCACTTCCTCGACCTGGACGAGCTGACGCCCTCTCTCCTGGGGGACGCCCTGGTCGCCATGGTCCGGCACGCCCGGGCGGTGCGGCGCCTGGACCCGGCGGCGCTGTGGAGCTCGATCAGCGCCAACTACCTGCCGCCGTCAGGCGCCTCGCTGGTCCATCCCCACCTGCAGTCCGCGCACGACGACTGCGGCCTGACCGGCCAGCGCCTCCTGGTCGAGCAGTCGCGAGCCTGGCAGGAGAGGCACGGACCTTACTGGGCGGCCCTGGTCGACCAGGAAGCCGGCGGTCCGCGCTGGGTGGGGCACATCGGCCGGGTGGCCTGGCTGACGCCGTTCGCGCCGGTCGGGTTCCACGAGGTGTGGGGAGTGGCCGGCGGGGCGGCGGACGTGACCGACCTGACCGAGGAGGACTGCCAGGCGCTGGGGCAGGGGCTCTCCCAGGTGCTGGCCGCGTACCGGGACTGGAACCTGGCCTCGTTCAACTTCGGCCTGATCGGCGGCGGGCCGCAGGCACGCGAGCACGGCCACCAGGTGGTGCTCAAGGTGGTCAGCCGGTCGAATCCGGAGCCGGTGTACCGCAGCGACGCGACCTACTTCGAGCGCCTCTACGGGGAGGCCATGATCGATCTGAGCCCGGAGGAAGTCGCGGACGGTATCCGGGCCAGGTTCTGACCGCAGACGCTGCGCCCCGCGCGGTCAGGTCAGGGTGGTGTAGTCGCCCGCTTGCCACTTGACCCAATCCCACTGCCCGAGGAACTTCTGACCGGCCGCAGCAGCCCAGAACCTCGCCCGGCTTCTCGAAGCGCAGGAAACGTGGAGCTGCCGTGCAGATTGTGTGGGGTGCCCTCGGCCGACCGGGCGGGCTCATGGCTGCGGCAGAATAGACAGTCATGTCCGAGGAAACCGGCACGAAGCCGATGGTGATCGTCGGTGGCGGGATCGCCGGGGGGAATGCCGCCGCGACACTGCGCGACGAAGGCTTCCGCGACCCGGTCGTGATCATCAGCCGGGAGCCGGGTGTGCCGTTCGGCCGTCCCCCGTTGTCCAAGACGTATCTGCGCTCCGAGGAAAGCCTCGACGACTGGTACGTCAGGCCGGCCGGCTGGTACGCGGCGCACGACGTGGACCGGCTGGCCGCCAGCGTCACGGCCATTGATCCCGCGGCGCACCGGCTGGTGCTGGACTCGGGCCGGGAGCTTGACTACCAGAAGGTCCTGATCGCGACCGGCGGGCAGAACCGGCGCCTGGCGATCCCCGGGTCCGAGCTGCCCGGGATCCACTACCTGCGCACGAAGGCCGACTGTGACGCGATCAAGCGCGAAGCCATAACGGGCCGGCGCGCGGTCGTGGTGGGCATGGGGTTCATCGGCTGCGAGGTGGCGGCCTCGCTGACCCAGCTCGGGGTGCACGTGACCACGGCCTTCCCCGAGCGCAACCCGCTGGAACGGGTCCTGGGCGCAGAGGTCGGCGCGGTGTTCGGCGCGATACACCGCGCCAAGGGAGTCACGCTGCTGGCCGGATCCCAGGTGGCCGCGTTCGAGGGGGCCGAACGCGTCGAGGCGGTAGTGATCAAGGACGGCTCCCGGGTGGCGTGCGACTTCGCCGTCGTCGGCGTCGGGATCAACCCCGACGTGCAGGCCGTCGCGGGGACGTCCGTTGCCCTGGAGAACGGGATTCTGGTCGACGAGCTGTGCCGGACCAGCGCGGCCGACGTCTACGCGGCCGGCGATGTCGCCAACCAGCTCCACCCGCTCTTCGGGCGGGTCCGCGTCGAGCACTACAACAACGGCGAGAAGCAGGGAGCGGCGGCGGCGCGGTCGATGCTGGGCTCGACGGCGCCCTACGACTACCTCCACACCTTCTGGTCCGACCAGTACGAGCACAAGCTCGAGTACGCCGGCCACGCCACGACCTGGGACGACTTCGCCGTCCGGGGCAGCCTCGCCGAGGGTAAGCTCATCGGCTTCTACCTGCAGGGCGGGGTGCTGCTCGCGGCCGTCGGCGTCGACCGCGGCGGCGATCCGGAACTGGACCACGACGGCGAGATGGCGGCGTGCGCGCGGCTCGTGGCCCAGCGCGCCCGGCCGGATCGGGGCGCGCTGACCGACGAGCACACGGACCTCTGGTCGCTCGCGCGCCATGACGGATAACAGCCGGCCGGTCAGGCGTTGGAGAACAGCGGTATGTTCGCCCCGCTGGCCGGGGCCAGCGGGCTGTCGAGCAGCGCGACGATGAGTTCCGCCACGTCACCGGGGGTCAGGCCGGGGCGGAGCTCGGGGTTGGCCTGACGCAGCATCGGCGTGTCGACGGCGCCCGGGCTGACGCAGATGGCGCTGATCCCGTGCTCCTTGCCCTCCACCGCGACGGCCTCGGTGAGGCCGATGACCCCGTACTTGGAGATGTTGTACGCGGCCAGGCCGGGGAACTTCTCGGTGGCGTAGACGCCGGAGAGCGAGGCGATGTTGACGATCCGCCCTCCGCCGGCCGACCGCATGGCGGTGAACGCCGCGCGGCAGCACAGGAACGCGCCCGTCAGGTTGACCCCGAGCGTCCGCTGCCACGTTTCCAGGCTGGTCTCGGCGAACGGGACGCTGGTCAGCACCGCGGCCGCGCAGACCAGGGCGGTGGGACCGCCCGCCTCCCCGGCGGTGGCGAACAGCCGCTGCACATCGGCGGCCTGGCTCACGTCGGCGGGCGCCGCGGTGGCCTGGCCGCCGGCCTGGCGGATGCGCCGGGCGACCGCACCGAGCGCCTCGGCGTTGCGGGCGGCGAGGACGACGTGCGCGCCACGCGCGGCGATGGCCTCGGCGGTGGCGGCCCCGATTCCCTGGCTCGCGCCCGTGACCACCGCCACCCGCCCGGCGAGCCAGTGCCCGGGGTCAGGCACTGGCCTGCGCTGCGGTGCCCCGGCCGACCACCCGCCGGTAGAGCTGCTCGTGGGCATCCAGGCTCCGTTCCAGGTCCAGCTGGGCCTCGGCATGTTCCCGGCACGCCGGGCGCGAGATCCCGGCGGCGGCGGTGATCGCGGCGGCGGCCGCCCGCAGGTCGCCGGGCGGGACCAGGAAGCCGGTCCGCCCGTCGGCGATCACCTCGCCGAGCGCGCCGCGCCGGAACGCGACCACGGGCGTCCCGCAGGCCTGCGCCTCGGCGGCGGCCATGCCGAACGGCTCGTCCCACCGTACGGGATACAGGACGACGGCCGCGCGCGCCATCACCGCCCACAGCGATGTCCGCGGCACGCCCTGATGCACGATCACGCCCGGCAGGGCGCGGCGCGGGCCGATCTGCTCCCGGGCGTAATCGGCGTCGTAGGCGTCGCCGTAGACGTCGATCGGGATTCCCGCCGCGCGGGCGATGTCGATGGCTTCGGCGGCTCCCTTCTCGGGACTCAGCCTGCAGGCGAACACCGCGCCGGCCCCGGGCGAGCGCGACCAGGCGATCAGGGCCGTGGGCACCAGCGGCGGCAGGATCGCGTCCACCTGGACGACCTGGCCCCAGGCCCGGGCCTGGGCCGCCGACACGGTGGCCACCGCCGGCGGTCCGCCGCGGTGGCCGGCCTGGCGCAGGGCCGCCGTTATCGCCTCATCCGGGGGCAGGTGGAGGGTGTGCACGACCGGCGCGCCCAGCCCGGTCGCGAGCGTGATGGCGGGCGCGTCGAAGGCGTGATTGTGCACCACGTCGTACCGGGTCTGCCGCACTCTCGCGTACACGCTGGCGAAGGCGGCCCCGGCCGGGGCCAGGCCGGGCGCGGCCGGCCCGGACGCCCGGTAGAGCGTGGCGGCCAGGGACTCCGGATCGATCCCGGTGTCGATCACCTGGGCCTCCGGGATGTCGGACCCGGAGGCGGCGTAGACGTGAACGTCGTGCCCCCGGCGGGTCAGGCCGCGCGCCAGGTCGGACACGAAGGCCTGCGACCCGCCACGCTGCGGCTCGTTGATGACCGTTACCAGCGGCGCGATGATGGCGACCTTCACCGCGGCACCCGCTTGAACGCGAGGTCGCGCGGCGGGTTGATGCCGAGGACGTCGTAGGGGACCCGCCGCTGGCCGCGGCGGCGGACCTCGGCGACGGCGCGGGGGTAGAAGATCCGGGCCAGCTCGACCGCTTCGGCGTGGCTGGCGAACTCGGCCGCCATGGGCCCGGCGAAGCTGACGTACTCGTAACCGTGGGCGGCGAGCCAGTCGAGGTGGTTGGGCCAGATGATGGCGACGCAGCCGCCGGGCCGGCAGACGCGCTCCATCTCGGCCAGGCCGGCCTGGCCGCCGTGCCCGGCGGCCGGGGTCAGGGCCGAGCAGGCGACCACCAGGTCAGCGGATCCGCTGGCCACCGGCAGGTCGTCGAAGAAGCCCGGGATCACCCGGGCGCGGTCCCCGTGATCCGCTTCGGCGAGCTTCCTGGTCAGGATCTGGCGCAACGGCAGGGCCGGCTCGATCGCCACCACCTCCCGCGCGCGGCCGACGAGCTCCAGGGTCAGCCGTCCCGCGCCCGCCCCCACCTCCACGATCCGGCCCGCGTCCCGCGGCAGCCAGCCCAGCACGCCAGGATGCAGCCGTTCCGCGCCGACCAGCCGGTCGTAGAGCTCGGGTTCGAGCCGGTACAGCAGCTCCCAGGCCAGGGTGAGATCGGCCCGGGGATCTGCGTCCCCGCCGGGGGCGAAGCGGCTCAGCTCGTCGCGGGTGAGCACGCCGAGATCCGCGGCCGTGTAACGCCGGCCCAGCCGGGTCGGGTCCTCAGACGTGATCACCGACCTCGGCCCAGTTCTTCTCGGTCTCCCACACGCGGACCGACCGCAGCAGCCCGTCCGGGAACTCCGGCCGTAGCCGGTCCCAGAAGACCAGGGCCAGGTTCTCGGCGGTCGGGATGCGCCCGTCGAGCCACGGGACATCGGTGTTCAGGTTGCGATGATCCACATCCCGGATGATCTGCCGGCCGATGACGTCCGAGAGCACCTTCAGGTCAAGGACATAGCCGCTGGACTCGTCGACCCGGCCGGCCACGACGACTTCCAGGACGTAGTTGTGCCCGTGCAGGTTGGTGCACTTACCGAAAAGGCGCTGGTTCTCGGCTTCTGACAGCTGCGGGTCACGCAACTGGTGCGCGGCATTGAACGATTCGCGTCGGGCTATTCGCACAGTCGCCGGGCCGGTCATGACTGAACCCTTTTCGTCCGCCGATCTCAGCTCTCCGACCATAGCAGTGCCCGCATTAGCCGACGCCGGCGGCGAGCACACCGTCATCCTGACGATGACGACCACGGCGACCAACAGGGTACCCAGCGCGTAGCCGCCCAGGACGTCGGTCAGCCAGTGGGCGCCGAGGTAGATGCGTGAGGCGCCCACGGCCAGGATCACCAGCGCGGCCGCGCTCCACAGGGCGGTCTTGGCCCGGGCGGTCCGCCCGGCGCCCAGCGTCCCGCGGTCAAGACGCCGCCTGCCCCATGCCACCGGTTCCACGTCGTTCAACCCTACGGGCCCATTGACCGCAAGTGACCTGGCGGCTAGCGATCGGCGACTCCGCCCGCGGCGCGATCACCCGCGATGGATGAACCGTGGCCCCGGGTGTCCTTGTTTCAATGGCCGCATGGTGATTTTCGGCTTCGGCCGGGACCAGTCGGACGACCAGGGCGTGCTATCCGACGCCCACTATGAGGCAGCCAAGCGGCGCCTGCTCGAACGGAAGCCGCCGTGAGCGGGATCGTTTTCGCGGCGGTCGTGCTGGTCACCAGCGTGGTGCTGGTCGCCGGCCTGGCGTGGGTGGCGCGGCGGGCGGTCGGGCTGCCGGTGGGGGCGCTGCGGGCCCTGATCGCGGGCTTGCTCGGCTACGCCGCCGCCCTGGGGCTCGGCGCGCTGCTGCGGGCGGCCCAGCCCGGGCATCCGGCCGCGTTCATCACCGTGGCGCTCGGCGTTCCGCTGATCGTCGCGATGATCTTCATCGTGGCGGCCGAGGTGCTGGTGCCGAGCGGGACGGCGCCGCAGCCCGTCGGCCTGATCCGCAGCGCGCGGCGCGCGCTCGCCCGCTCGCGGCGTTATTCACAGATCACCCGGATCGCGGTGCAGCACGGGCTAGGCCCTTACTTGCGCGGGCGGCGGCTGAACCCCGCGGACGCGGCCGGCGGGCGGGCCGCGGTCGCGTCGTCGCTGCGCAGTGCGCTGGAAGCGGGCGGGGTGACGTTCACCAAGCTGGGCCAGCTGCTGTCCACTCGCCGTGATCTGCTCCCCGAGGAGTTCATCACCGAACTCGCCCGGCTGCAGGACCGGGCCGAGCCCGCGCCGTGGGAGCAGGTCGAGGAGGTGCTGGCTCAGTCGCTCGGGGTGCCGGTGGCTCAGGTCTTCGCGGAGCTGGAGCCGGAGCCGGCCGCGGCCGCATCGATCGCCCAGGTGCACAAGGCCCGGCTGCGCTGCGGCGACGGCGCGGGTGCCGTGGTGGCCGTGAAGGTGCAGCGCCCGGGAATCCGGGCCACGGTGGAACAGGACCTGGACATCCTGCAGCGTATGGCGGCCACGCTCGAGAAGCGCGCCCAATGGGCGCGCGCGGTCGGCGCGGCCGGCGTGGCCCGCGGTTTCGCCGCCGCCATGCGGGAGGAACTCGACTTCCGGGTGGAGGCCAGCAACATGGCCGTCATCGCGGCCACCTGGCCGGCCCAGCAACGCGCCGTGGGCGGCGGCGTCACCGTGGTGATGCCCGCCCTGCACGACGAGCTGAGCACGGAGCACGTGCTGGTCATCGAGTGGCTGGACGGGGTCAGCCTGCGCGCCGCGGCGCAGCTGATCGATGACCGCGGGCTCGACCGGGCCGAGCTGACCAGTGCGCTGCTGCGCAGCGTGGTGTACCAGATCACCGAGGGCGGGGCGTACCACGCCGACCCGCATCCGGGCAACGTCCTGCTGCTCACCGACGGACGCCTGGCCCTGCTGGACTTCGGGTCGGTCGGCCGCCTCGACGCCCAGCAGCGGGCCGCGCTGCAGAACTTGCTGCTCGCCGTCGGGCGCGGCGACCCCGCGGCGCTCCGCGATGCGCTGCTGGAACTGGTTACCCGCACGACGGACATCGACGAGCAGCAGCTGGAGCGGGCCCTCGGCCAGTTCATGGCGCGCCACCTCGCGGTTGGCCTCCCGCCGTCGGCTGAGATCTTCACCGACCTGTTCCGCCTGGCTTCCCGGTTCGAGCTGTCCATCCCGCCGGAGATCGGCACCGTGCTGCGCGCCCTCGCCACGCTGGAGGGCACGCTCACCGTGCTGGAGCCTGACTTTGACATCGTCACGGAAGCGCGCCGGTACGCGGCCACCCACGTGACCGCGCAGCTGACGCCGAAGACCGTGCAGAAGACCGCCACCGACGAGCTGCTCGCGCTGGTTCCCGTGCTGCGCCGGCTGCCGCGCCGGCTCGACCGCATCAGCGGGGCGCTGGAACAGGGCAGGCTCGGCCTCAACGTGCGGCTGTTCGCCGACGAACGGGACCGGCGGGTGGTCACCGGCCTGACCAACCAGTTCCTGCTGACGTTCCTCGGCGCGGCCACCGGCATCATCGCCGCCCTGCTGCTGGGCATATCCGGGGGTCCCAAGATCGCCTCGGAGGTCAGCCTCGCTCAGCTGATCGGCTACAACCTGCTCGTCGTGGCCGCCGTCCTCGTCCTGCGCGTGCTCTTCGTGATCTTCAGGAACCGGTGAGCGCCGGAGCCGGGCCGGGAGGTCGTGATCTTTTCTCGGGCCAGCCCGCCCCGTAGGGTATTCATGGCGCCGGGCGGGTGGCCGGTAAGTTCCGAAAGGAAGTTGGCCGGCATGGTCGAGGACACGGTAAAGAGCACGGGCTCTCTTCCCGAGCCGCATCCCCTGCGCGGCTGGCGCTCGGTGTTTTTCGCCCCCGTCGGCGACGGGCAGCGGCGGCGGCGCGGAAGCGACGGAGCGCGGCTGGTCGGCGCCATCCTCGCCCTGGCGGCCTGCCTCATCACCATCCACTTCAACTCGCGCATCGACCAGGCCATCGTCCAGGTCATCCACCCGCCGCCGCGGAGCATCACGTGGCTGGTGACGGTGGTCTACGAGGCCGGCTCATTCGGCGTCATCATCGTCCTGGTGGGGCTGGCCCTGCTCGCGCGCCGCTGGGATGTCGCGCGCGATCTCGCGCTGAGCGCCGCCGGCACGGCCGCGGCGAGCGGGATCCTCATCGCATTGATCGGGCGCAACGGCGGCAGGCCGAGCGGAATCGTCATCCACGGCTACTTCCTGAGTTTTCCCGTGCTGCAGATCGCCCTGTTCATGGCGGTCGCGACCGCCGCGCTGCCCTACCTGGCGCGCGGCGTGCAGCGCCTCATCGAGATCTTCATCGGCCTGGTGGCCCTGGCCTGCGCGGTCGGGGGTCACGGGCTGCCGCTCAACGTCCTCGGCAGCCTGGCCATCGGCTGGGGCGTGACGGCCCTGGTCCGGCTCGTCTTCGGCTCGCCGCTCGGCCTGCCGTCCACCGATGACGTGCAACTGCTGCTCGACGAGCTCGGCGTCCGCGCCGGCCGCGTGCACCCGGCGTCACGGCAGGTCTGGGGGGTGGCTAAGTACGAGGCCACCGAGATCGGCCCGGACGGCTCGTCCGGCCCGCGCCTCCGGGTCGAGGTCTACGGCCGGGATGCCGCCGACGCCAAGCTCCTCACCAAGGCCGGCCGGTTCCTGCTCTACCGGGACTCCGGGCCGAGCCTGACGTTCACCCGGCTGCAGCAGGTCGAGCACGAGGCCTTCCTCACCGTGCGGGCGGGCCAGGCGGGCGTGTCCGTGCCCGAGATCCTCGAGGCGGGAACCGCGGGACCGTCGAAGGACGCGCTGCTCGCCTACCGCTGGCCGGCCGGGACGACGCTGTCCGAGGCCGACGCCGACGACGTCAGCGACGCCCGCCTGGACGAGCTCTACCGCCAGATGCTGACGCTGCGGAAGGCCCGCATCGCGCACGGCGCGATCAGCGGTGACGCGCTGCTGGTCGGCCCGGGCACGGAGGCCGTCGTCGTGACGGACTTCCGCAACGCCGTGTCGAATGCCGGGCCGGATCAGCTCGACCGGGACCTGGCCGGCGGGTTGGCCGCGACGGCGGTGGTGGTCGGCGCCGATCGGGCCGCGGCGGCCGCGGCCCGGAACCTGGAGCCCGAGGTGCTGGAGGGCGCCCTGCGGCATCTGGTCCGCGCCGGGCTCGACCCCGCGCTCATCCGGGACCTGCGCGGCAAGCGCGGGCTCCTGGAGGAGGTCCGCCAGCGCGCCGCGGAAGCCAAGTCGATCGAGGCGCCCAAGCTGGCGGAACCCCGCCGGGTGAGCTGGCCGACACTGATCATGATCGTCGGCACGCTCATCGGCGGCTGGGCCCTGATCGGGGTGCTCATCGACGTCTCCAAGTCCTTCGACACCGTGATCGGGGCGGACTGGCTCTGGGTCATCCTGGCGTTCGTGCTGGCCCAGCTGGCCTACGTGGCCTCGGCCGTGGAGAGCATCGGCAGCGTGGCCGGGCCGCTCCCGTTCGGGCGGACGCTGGCGGTCGAGGTCGCCAACACGTTCAGCTCCCTGGCCGGCGGGACCCCGGCCGTCTTCGCCACCCGGGTGCGCTTCTACCAGCAGCAGGGCTACGACGCCACGGTGGCCCTGAGCTCGGGCGCCATCATGTCCGCCGTCAGCTGGATCGCCATCGCGGTGCTGTTCGCCGTCTCGCTGCCGTTCGCCTGGGGGTCGATCCACCTCGAGGTCACCCCCGAGTCGGGAGACGACTCGAAGCTGGTATGGGTCATCCTGGCCGTCGTGGTGCTGGTCGCCCTGGTGATCGGCGTGGCCCTGGCCGTGCCCCGGCTGCGCCGGCTGGCGGTCGCGAAGGTGCGCCCCCGGATCAACGACATCTGGGGCAACCTCAGGCAGGTCGCCACCTCCCCGGGCAAGCTGGTGCTGCTGGTGGGCGGCTCGTTTGCGCAGAGACTGTTCGTGGCGATGGCCCTGTCCGTCTCGCTGCGGGCCTTCGACGACCATCTGCGGCTGCCCATCCTGATCGTGGTCATCACCCTGGCCGGGATCATCGGGGGCATCTCGCCGGCGCCCGGCGGCCTGGGGGTGGTGGAGGCGGGCATGATCCTCGGCCTCACCGCGGCCGGCGTCTCGGAGGCCGACGCCACCGCCGCGGTCTTCATCCAGCGCCTGTTCACCTCGTACCTGCCGCCCATCTGGGGCTGGATCACGCTCGTCTGGGCGCGGCGGAGAGAGTACCTGTGAGCATGGCCGGCGGCCGCGCGGCTTCCTGACCGATTCCCCGATCCAGGCCGACCGGGCGCGGGCTGATTTACGCTTCGGGATAGCCAAGGTTACGGAAACGACACCACAGGATGGCCAGATGGCGACGTCGGTTAGCTCGCGGGAAGAAGCCGCACCGTTCGCGTCCGCATGGCGGCGCGCGCACCTGACCGTGGCTGAGCGCAAGGCCCGGGGCCTGGCGGCCCGCAAGGATGCGTCCCGGTCGAGCCACGGGCGCTGGGAGCCGGCGCCGGACCGCCCGGACCCGGTGGCCCTGCTCGAGGAGCAGGCGGAGAGCCGGGTTCCCCAGCTGGTCCCGGTCCGCTACGGGCGGATGCTGGTCTCGCCGTTCACGTTCTACCGAGGCGCCGCGCTGATCATGGCGACGGACCTGGCGCCGACCCCCCGCTCCGGGGTGACCGTCCAGTTGTGCGGCGACGCGCACCTGTCGAACTTCGGCCTGTTCGGGTCGCCCGAGCGGCGGATGCTGTTCGACATCAACGACTTCGACGAGACCCTGCCCGGCCCGTGGGAGTGGGACGTCAAGCGCCTCGCGGCCAGTTTCGAGATCATGGGACGCGACCGCGGCTTCGCCCCCGCCGACCGCCGCGCCATCGTCATGTCCGGCGTCCGGGAATACCGGGACCGGATGCGCCAGGCCGCCGGGATGGGGACCCTGGACGCGTGGTACGACCACTTCGAAGCGGGGATGCTGCTCAACCTGGTCCGCAAGGAGGTCCAGGTCAAGCGGGTCAGCAAGGCCGAGGCCCGGGCAACCGAGCAGATGGTGGCCAAGGCGCATGCCCGCGACAGCACGCGGGTGCTGGCCCGGCGGGCGGACGAGGTCGACGGTGAGCTGAGGATCGTCGCCGACCCGCCGCTCATCATCCCGATCGAGGACCTGGTCACGCCGGGGTCGGAATGGGAGGATCCCGCTCCGCTGATCAAGAAGCTGCTCAGCTCCTACCGGCGCACGCTCGGGCAGCACCACCACCCGATCGAGGAGTTCCGCTACGCCCACGTCGCGTACAAGATGGTGGGCGTGGGCAGCGTCGGGACCCGCTGCTACATCATGCTGATGCTGGGCCGTGACCATAAAGACCCGCTGTTCCTTCAGGTCAAGGAGGCGCAAGCGTCCGTGCTCGAGCGTTTCGCGGGCAAGAGCACCTATCCGCACCACGGCCAGCGCGTGGTCGCGGGGCAGCGGCTGATGCAGGCGGCGACCGACATCTTCCTGGGCTGGCAGCGCATCAAGGGACTCGACGGTGTCACCCGCGACTACTACGTCCGGCAGTTCCAGGACTGGAAGGGCAGCGCGGACACCGACACCATGCTCGTCCCCAGCGCCACCCTGTACTCGCGCATCTGCGCGGCCACCCTGGCCCGGGCCCACGCCCGGTGGGGCGACCGGATCGCCATTGCCTCCTACCTCGGCAAGGGCGACGCCTTCGACCGGGCCATCGCGGACTTCTCCGCCGCCTACGCCGACCAGAACGAGCGGGATTACGCCGCGTTCGCCGAGGCCGTCAAGTCGGGGCGGCTGACCGCCCAGACCGGGCTGTAGGCCGGGCCGACCGTCCTGGGGCCGGCGCCGTCGCGGCGCCGGCGAGCACCCCCCAGGCTCGCCGGCGCCGCGACGGGTGGTGTCGAAGCGGTCACGGACGCGCCTCGTACACCAGGTTGAACGGGGTCTCCGCGGCCCGGCGGAACCGGGTGAAGCCGCCGGCCCCGGTCACGTCGGCGATCCTGGCCTGGCCCGCCTGCGCGCCCAGGGCCAGCCCGACGTCCTGGGAGAGCGACGCCGGGGTGCAGAGCAGGGTGGAGAACGCGTAGTAGGCGCGCCCCACCGGGTTCAGGTTCTCCTCCACCCGGTCGCCGGCGAACGGCTCGACGATCATCCAGGTGCCGTCGGGCTTGAGCGTCCCGTGGACGTGCCGCGCCGCGCCGACCGGGTCGCCCATGTCGTGCAGGCAGTCGAACGTGGTGACCAGGTCGTACCCGGTGCCGCTGTAGGCGGCCGCCGGCCCGACCTCGAAGCGGACCCGCTCGGCCACGCCCGCCTCCTGCGCCCGGCGGCGTGCGATCTCGATCGATCCGGCGTGGTAGTCCGAGCCGACGAAGGTCGAGTTCGGGAACGCCTGGGCCATCAGGATCGTGGACGCGCCGTGGCCGCAGCCGACGTCGGCCACGACCGCCCCGCGCTCCAGCTTGGCCACGACCCCGTCCAGCGCGGGCAGCCACTCGGCGACCAGGTGCGCGTTGTACATGGTCCGGAAGAACCGCTCGCAGCCGTCAAACACGTCACTGCCGTGCTCGTGCCAGCCGAACCCGGCGCCGCTGCGGGTTACCTCGGAGATCTTCGAAGCGTCGAGCACCGAGCCCAGGGCGATCTGGAAGAACCCGGGCAGGTACGCCGGGCAGTCCGGAGCGGTGAGCGCGGCGGCCTGCTCGGGCGGCAGCGTATAGCGGCCGCTGTCCGGGTCGTAGGTGACATAGCCGCCCGCGGCCTGTGCGTTCAGCCACTCGCGCACGTAACGCTCGGCGGTGCCGGTGCGCTCCGCGAGTTCCGCGGGCGACAGCGCGCCCGCTCCGGCCAGCGCGCGGTACAGGCCGAGCTTGTCGCCCATCACCACGAGCGCGGTGTTGAGGGTCGCGCCGACCTCCTCCACGGCGCGGAACACGAACTGCATAAGCTTGTCGCCGTCGATCTCGACGGGCTGGTCGGTGGTGGTCATGATCATCCTCCCCGTTCGGGTAACTCCTCGCCGCGAAGCTACGTCCGGGGCGGCCGTCCTCGCTTCCGGGGGGGCACCTAGTCTCCGGGAGCAGCGCTCCGGCTGGTATCGGGCCTAGAATCGCGTCATGCTGCTCGGTCGGGAGCGGGAGCGGCTGGAGATCGAGGACGCTCTGGACAGGGCGCGATCGGGGGCAAGCGCCGTGATCGCGCTCGTCGGTGCGCCCGGGATCGGCAAGACGGCGCTGCTCGACGAGGCGGCGCAGCGCGCAGCGGGGATGCGGCTGCTGCGCGCCCGCGGGGTCGAGTCCGAGGCGCACATCCCGTTCGGGTCCCTGCTCGAGCTGGTCCGGCCCGCCCTGGTCATGCTGGAGAAGGTGCCGGAGCCGCAGGCGGTCGCGCTGGGCGGCGCGCTGGCGCTGCGCCCCGGGCCGGCCCAGGAGCGTTTCGCGATCGGCGCGGCCACGCTCAGCCTGCTGGCCGCCTACGCCGAGCAGGGCCCGGTGG
The DNA here is from genome assembly GCA_963808705.1 of uncultured Actinomycetota bacterium. Classification (GTDB taxonomy): domain Bacteria; phylum Actinomycetota; class Actinomycetes; order Streptosporangiales; family Streptosporangiaceae; genus JASHPR01. Next base: position 89,770 of record CAWEHB010000001.1, read on the forward strand.
CGGTGCTGATCGACGACGCCCACTGGCTCGACGAGTCCAGCGCCCAGGCGCTGCTGTTCGCGTTCCGGCGGCTGATGGCCGACCCGATCGCGGTCTTCCTGGCCGTCCGCGAGGGCGAGCCGTCGCTGATCGACGGCTCCGACCTGCCCACGCTGCACCTGAAGGGCCTCAGCAGCGACGACGCTGCGACGCTGCTGCACGGCCTGCCGGCCGAGACGGCCCGGCGGCTGCACGGCGCCACGGCCGGCAACCCGCTCGCGCTGCTCGAGCTCGCGCCGGACGCGCACGACCTGGCGCTGGCTCCCGAGGGCGCCCCGGTCCTGGTCTCCACCCGGATCTCGCGCGCATTCCTGCAACGGGCCGGCTCGCTCGACGAGTCCGCCCGGCGCGCGCTGGTCCTCGCCGCGACCAGCGACAGCGGCGACCTGCCGACGCTCGAGCGGGCCGCGGCGCGGCTCGGGATCGACCTGAAGGCGCTGGCCGTCGCGGAAAGCGCGGGCCTGGTCACGCTGCGCGCGGGCGCGGTGGAGTTCCGGCATCCGCTCGCGCGGTCGGCGATCTACGCCGACGCGACCGCCGGGCAGCGGCGCGACGCGCACCGGGCGCTGGCCGCCGCCCTGCCCGACCGGGACGTGGACCGTCGGGCCTGGCACCTGGCCGCCGCGGCGATCGGCACGGACGACTCGGCGTCGGCCGCGCTGGAGCAGGCGGGTGCCCGCGCCCGCGACCGCAGCGCGTACGCCACCGCGGCCGCGGCGTTCGAGCGGGCCGGGCAGCTCGCGGCCGACACCGAGCGGCGTGCCCGGCTGCTGTGGGAGGCGGGCGAGGCGGCGTGGCTGGCCGGCCTGGCCGACCGCGCCGTGTCCCTGCTCGACCAGGCCCGCGCGGCCACCGGCGATCCCGGGCGGCTGGCCGAGATCGACCAGCTCGCCGGGCACATCGCGGTGCGCCGCGGTCCCGTGATGCGCGGCCACGCGATCCTGACCGCGGCCGCCGGGCGGGCCGATCCCGAGCGGGCCGTGGAGATGCTCGCCGATGCCGCATTCGCCTGCCTCTGCGCCGGGAACCCGGCCGAGGTGCTGTCAATCGCCGAGCGGGCGCGAGTCCTGCTGCCCCGCAGCGCCTCGGTGCGCGCCCGCTTCCTGGCCGAAATGACCGCCGGGATGGCCCGGATCCTCGGCGGTGACGCCGCAGCCGGCGCGGAAGCGGTGCACGAAGCGGTCACCCTCGCCGAGAGCTCGCCCGACCTGCGCGATGATCTCCGGCTGATGCCCTGGCTGACCCTCGGGCCGCTTTTCCTGCGGCGGACCGGGGCCGCCGGGCGCTGGCTGCTTGAGCACGCGCTGCGGACCGCCCGGGACCGGGCCGCGGTCGGCGCGCTCCCGTTCCTGCTCAACCTGATCGCCCGCGACCAGGCCAACACCGACCGCTGGGCGGTGGCCGGGGCCACCTACCGCGAGGCGATCGACCTGGCCCGGGAGAGCGGGCAGCAGACCGAGCTGACCTTCGGCCTGGCCGGGCTGGCCTGGCTGCAGGCGCGCCGCGGGCGGGAGCAGGAATGCCGGGCCTGTACCGCCGAGGCGCTCAGCCTCAGCCACGAGCTCGGGACACGGCTGTATGAGGTCTGGGCCACGGCCGCGCTCGGCGAGCTCGAGCTGGGCCTCGGCGACGCGGCCCGCGCCGCCGGGCACTTCGAGCAGCAGCAGAAGCTCCTGCTTGACCTGGCCATCACCGACGCCGATCTCTCGCCCGCGGCCGAGCTCGTCGAGGCCTACGCCCGGCTCGGGCGCGACGGCGAGGCGCGGCAGGCCGCCGACCGGTTCATCGCCGCGGCCCGGGCCAAGGGCCAGCCATGGTCGCTCGCCCGCGCCCTGCGCTGCCAGGGGATACTCGCCGCGGGCCCCGGCTTCACCGCGTCCTTCGAGCAGGCGCTGAGCTACCACGAGCAGACCCCGGACGCGTTCGAGACGGCGCGCACGCGGCTGGCTTACGGCGAGCGCCTACGGCGGGCCCGGGACCGGATCCGGGCCCGGGAGCAGCTCCGCGCCGCGGCGGACGCATTCGAGCGCCTCGACGCCCGCCCCTGGGCCGACCGGGCCCGCGCCGAGCTCGCGGCGACCGGCGAGACGCTCCGGCGACGGGACTCCAGCACGCTCGAGGAGCTGACGCCGCAGGAACTGCAGATCGCGCTGCTGCTCACCGCGGGCAAGACGACCCGGGAAACCGCGGCCGCGCTGTTCCTCAGCCCGAAGACCGTCGAGTACCACCTGCGCCATGTGTACCAGAAGCTCGGCATCCACTCGCGCGAGGAGCTGGCGCTGGCGCTCGCCGCGCAGGATCCCCAGCGGGCGGGCCGGCCCGCCCCCCGGTTACCCGGCCGGTCACTGGTTCCGCCAGCGCGCCCGGCGCTTCTGCGCGAACGAGGTCGTCCCTCGATCCCGTTTGCGCGGGCCCGTTCCGGGACACGTCCCGACGCAGTACTCGAGCCCGATCAGGAACGTGGAGGGATTCATGTCGGCGACGGCGACGAGCATGATGCGACAGACCATGGACCGCCAGGCCGAGGTGCTGGCCGTGATCTTGAACGATACGGCACCGGTCCTGGCCGTGGCCGACCGGCTGCGCGGCCGCCGGGTCCTGGTGATCGGCACCGGCACCAGCTGGCACGCTGCCAACCAGGCGGCCGCGCTGCTGCGCGCGGCCGGGCTCGACGCTGCCGCGGCCCAGTCGGCCGACGCCGCGGCCGACGGCCCGCTGCCCGCCGCCGGCGGCGTGCTGCTGGCCTTCACCCACACCGGCGCCAAGCGCTACACGGCGCAGGCCGTGGCCCGTGCCCGGGCCCGGGGCGCGGACGTCGTCCAGATCTCCGGCACCGCCGTCCCGGACGCGGACCTGCACACCGTGGAACGGGAGCGCTCGTCGGCCTACACCGCCAGCCACCTGGGTGCGCTGCTGCGCGCGGCGCAGCTGGCGCAGGCGCTGGGCGCGGATCTTCCTGAGCTGGGCGCGGTCCCGGCCGCCGTCGATCGCGTCTACCGCGACCCGAACGGCGGGCAGCCGCTGGCGCCGCCACCGGCGCGGCTCATCGAGTTCATCGGCGGCGGGATCAACCAGTGGACCGCGGCCGAGGGGGCGCTGAAGATCCGCGAGGCCGCGTACGTGGCCAGCGAGGGCCTTGGCGTGGAGCAGTTCCTGCACGGGCCCTCGGTGGCCCTGGGCCGGCAGGACCGGCTGGTCTCGCTCGACGGCGGCGGGGCGTGGTCGGAGCGGATCGCCGAGGTGACCGGGGCCGCCGAGGACTCCGGCACCCCGGCGACCCGGGTTACCGATGTCGAGCTGGGGGAACTACTGTCGATCTTCCCGCTGACCGTGGCCGCGCAGCGCATCGCGCTCGAGGCCGCCGAGATACTCGGGACCAACCCCGACAGCTTCGGGCGGGACGTGCCCGGACGCGACGCCTGGAAGCGGGTCGAGCTGTGACTCAGGCGGGTTCCGGCGCACCGAGCCGGGCCAGCAGCGCGTCGCGGGAGGCCGGGCGCAGCGCGTAGACCAGGATGAACAAGGCTTCCCGGGCCAGCCGCTGACCATGCTCGGCGACGAGCAGCGACCTGCTGCCTTGCGTCGTCATCAGCGCGGACGCGGCCCGCAGCGCGAGCTCCCCGGCGGCCGCGCGAGCGGCCGCGGTGCCCGGGCCGGGCCGGTCAAGTTCCGCCCGCAGCGACGCGAGCTCGGCGTCCGTCGCGTTCAGGGCAGCTAGCTTGAGCCGCTCGGCGCGCACCGACGGCCCCTCGGCCGCGTCGACCAGCAGCCAGACGATCTCGTCGCCGGCCCGGGCCGCCACGTGGATGACGTCGATCCGGCCCCAGCCGGAGACGAACGGCGCCACCCCGTCCAGCCGCCAGCCCCCGGCGTCGGGCCTGGCCCGCAACGGCGGCCGCGGCAGCAGGCCCGCCAGCGCGACCCCAGCCCGGATCTCGCCGCGCGCCAGCGGAGCCAGCCAGGTCGCGGTCAGCTCCGAGCGTCCGCCCTCGGCCAGGGCGCGCACCAGCCCGTTGTGCTGCGCCCAGACAAACGCCGTGGTCAGGCAGCCGCTGGCCAGGGCCTCCTGGACCGCGCAGACCGTGGGGAAATCGGCGCTCAGCCCGGCCGCGTCCTCCGGCGCCGCCAGGCCGTACAGCCCGGCGCCGGCCAGGGCGTCGAGCAACTCGCGCGGGACGACGTCGCTGGCGTCGGTGGCCAGCGCCGCGGGAAACAGCACCTCGTCGGCGATACGCTGAGCCACCTCAACGATGTCCACCGGCCGAGCCTAGATCATCTCGGTCACGGTGACGCGACACCGACCGCCCTAGCCGACCGCGAGGCGGAACTGATGCACTTTGAGCACTCTGGCGAGATCTGGCGCGACTTCCCCGAACTGGTGCCCGGCGTCGTGTTCGCCGAGGGCCTCGGCCCGGAGGTGCCGGCCGACGCCCGGACGGCTAAGTTCACCGCGGCCGCAAGGTCCCGGCTGGCGACGGCGACCGAGGCCGAGCTGCCCGAGATACGAGCCTGGCGGCGCGCCTTCGCCAGAATGGGGCTGAAGCCGACCCAGTACCGGTGCGCCTCGGAGTCGCTGCTGCGGCGCTTCCGCAAGGAAGGGGCCCTCCCGCAGGTTCACCCCCTGGTCGACCTGTGCAACGCGATCTCGCTGGCCTTCGCGATCCCGGTGGCCGTCTTCGACGTCTCCAGGATCACCGGGGATCTGCGGGTGCGGTACGCGGACGGCGACGAGGACTACCTGACGTTCTCCGGCGAAACGGAGCACCCGTCCCCGCACGAGGTGATCTTCTCGGACGCCGCCCGGCGGGTGCACGCCCGCCGGTGGACGAACCGGCAGAGCGGCTGGTCGGCCGTCCAGGTTTCGACGACCGCGGCCCTGATCGTGGCGGAGGCGATGCACGACTCGGCCCCGTCGGACGTGCGGGAACTCACCGATGCCGTGGCCGGCGAGCTGTCCGGTGCCTGGTCGGTCACGCCGGCGCACGCCGTGCTCAGCCCGTCCTCGCCGCGCTTCGCCTTCGGGCGCCGGCCCGGCCCGGCCGCGTAACCACCAGCCCGGGGCCAGCCGCGTAACCACCGGGTCAGCGGCTCACCGCCTGCTTGACCAGCGTGCGCCCGAAGTCCCACATCAGGCCGCTGCCGCGGTGGGCGTCCTTCATGACGTCGTCGAACGCCTCCCGGAACAGCGCCACCTCGGTCTCCCCGATGGTCAGCGGCGGCAGCAGCTTGATCACCTCGGTGTGGTCGCCGGACACCTGGGTGAGGATGCGGTGCCGCTGGAACAGCGCGACGACCACCATCTGGGCGAACAGGCCGACCCGCGCGGACTGCAGCATGCTCCAGCCGGGCCGCAGCTTCAGCGAGCGGGGCTTGCCGAACTCCAGGCCGATCATCAGCCCGCGCCCGCGCACCTCGGCCAGCAGTTCGTACTCCTCCACCATGTCCTGGAGTGCGGCCTGCAGTGCGGCTCCGGTGCGCTCGGCGTTGCTGACGAGCTGCTCGTCCTCGATGACGGCGAGCGAGGCCAGCCCGGCCGCCATGGCCGCCGCGTTGGAGCCGAAGGTCGAGTCGTGCACCAGCACCCGGTCCATCGAGGAGTACACCTTGTCGAAGATCCAGCCCTTGGCCAGCGTCGCGCCTACCGGGACGAACCCGCCGGACAGGGCCTTGGCCACGGTGACGATGTCCGGCTCGGCGTCCTCGTACTGGTAGGCGAAGAACCGCCCGGTCCGGCCCAGGCCGGTCTGCACCTCGTCGCAGATCAGCAGCGCGCCGTGGTCGTGCAGTAGCTTGCCCGCGGCGCTGAGGAACCCGTCCAGCGGCATCCAGACGCCCTTGCCCTGGATCGGCTCGACGATGAGCGCCGCGACGTCGCCCTTGCGCAGCTCGACTTCTAGCGCGTCGGTGTCGCCGAGCGGGATCGGGACGTCCGGCAGCAGCGGGTCGAAGCCCTTGCGGAACTCGGCCGCGCCGTTGACCGACAGCGAGCCCGTGGTCAGGCCGTGGAAGGCGTGGCTGCAGTACAGGATCCGCTTCCTGCCGGTCGCGTACCGGGCGAACTTCAGCGCCGTCTCGACCGCCTCGGTGCCGCTGTTGCCGAAGTACACCCGGTCGAACTCGGGCGCCTGGCCCAGCAGCCGCTCGGCGAGCAGGCCGGGCAGCAGCGCGCAGTCGAACTGGACCATGCTGGCGAGCTCGGCGTCGAGCATGTCGTGCAGCGCCTTGCGGACCACCGGGTGGTTGTGGCCCACCCCGAAAACGCCGAAGCCGGCCAGGAAGTCGGCGTAGCGGTTGCCGTCGCGGTCCCACAGGTAGGCGCCCTCGGCCCGTTCATACACCTTGTCGAATCCGATGGCGTGCAGCATGCGGGGCAGCTGCGGGTTGAGGTATCGGGCGTGCAGGTCGTATCCCTCGCCGCGCCGGGCGGTGAGGAGAGAGGGCAAGTCGAATCCCATGGCAGCAGTTTTCCTCCTGGTCGCCTATCGGGCTGCCGACGTCGACATTAGTGGCCGAGGATCAGTCGCACGCCGGCCGCGGCCCGGCAGTTCCATGATCGTGGTTGATCCATGACGTATATCGCCACCGATCCGCCACGATGATGAATGCCCCGGCCTCGAAGGTCAGGCTAGCGGGCGCAGCGCGTCGGCGAGCGGGCCGAGGATGTCCGGCGGCGCCTGGTGCGGCAAGTTCATGATCACTAGGTCCGCCCCGGCGTCGCGGTAGGCGGCGGCCACCTCGGCCGCGGGGCCGATGCCGTCCTCCATCCGGACGTTGACCGAGCAGGTGATCTCGGCCGGGTCGCGCCCGAGCCGCTCGCAGTGCTCGACCAGGGTCTCCTTGAGGCTCTGCCAGTCGTCGGGGCTCTGCGTGATCGCGTTCCACTGCTGGGCCCAGCGCGCGGCGGTGCGCAGGGTCCGGGTCCGGCCGCGGCCGCCGATGGTGATCGGCGGGTGCGGCCGCTGCACGGGCTTGGGCTCGCAGCGGGCCTCGGTCAGGTGCAGGTACTTGCCGTCGAACGTCGTCGTGGTGTCGCTGAGCAGCCGGATGATGACCTCGACGCCCTCGTCGAAGCGGTCGAACCGCTCGCGGAGCGGAGGCAGGTCGATGCCGTAGGCGTCGCACTCCATCTGGTTCCAGCCCGCGCCGAGCCCGATCTCGAGCCGGCCGTCCGAGATGATGTCCACGGTCGCGGCCATGTTGGCCAGCACCGCCGGGTGGCGGTAGACCATGCCGGTGACCTGGCAGCCGAGCCTGATCCGCCTGGTGGCCTGGGCCAGCCCGGCCAGCATCGTCCATGCTTCGAGGTTGGGCCCGGTGAGGTCACCGGTCAGCGGGTAGAAGTGATCCCAGTTCCAGCCCGACTCGAACAGGTCAATCTCGTCGGCCGCCAGCCACACGTCGCGGAACTGTGCCCACGTTGCGTGCTCGGGCCTGGTCTTGATCGCGAAGCGCACTGATCCTCCTCGTCCGCAGGCCGGTGCCCGGCTCGGCACCTCATGCCGGAAACGTAACAGAACGCTCCGGGGCGGCAGCCCTGCCCCCGGGCCGTCCATCGGGCCTGGGCGGCCGGGAGGATCTCACCGCCGTCGTGCTGGACGAGTACAACCTGACCAGGGAACTCGTGCTGGCGGTGACGGGGCACGACAGGCTGCTGGCCGAGCGGCCCGTGCTGTCCCGGGCCGTCGCGCTGCGACGGCCCGTACGTGGAACCCGGCCGACGCGGCACGACGGCACGGCGGCACGGCGGCACAGCGGCAGCGGCGCGGCGGAGGCAACTGCGGGGACGGTAGGGTCGGTTCGTGGCTAATGACTGGCGGGTGACGGTGACGCTGCACGATCCGGCCCATGTCGGGCGGGCGCTGGAGTCGCTGCATGAGCACGAGGTCGAGGACGACGCGCGCCGCCGGCTCGGCCATCGCGTCGCGGTGAGCGTGGACGCCCCCAGGATCTTCCTCTACGCGGGTACCGAGAATGCCGCCCGGGAGGCAGACCAGGTAGCGCGCGAACTGACCAAGCAGCACGGCCTGTCCGCCGACTTCGCGCTCGAGCGGTGGCATCCGATCGAGGAGGAATGGGAGGACGCCGACGTCGCGATGCCGCAGACCGCCGAGCAGCGCGAGGCGGAGCACCGGCGTCTCGAGGCAGACGAGACGCGGGAATCCGACGAGTACGGATCCCCCCAGTGGGAAGTGCGCATCGAGATGCCGTCGCGTCACGCCGCGGAGGAACTGGCCGAGCGGCTGCAAGCAGAGGGGCACCCGGTGGTCCGGCGCTGGACGCTGCTGGTCCTCGGGGCTGACGACTCCGACGACGCCGATGCCCTGGCCCAGGTGCTCAAGCGGGAGGCCCCCGCGGACGCGAAAGTGGAGACCGCGGAACTCGGTCCCCTGGTGCCGTTCACCCAGATCGGGCCGATCCCCATCTGGTAACCGCCGCGCCCCGCGGCATCCGGCTGCGTACCGCCGCATCCCCCGCACCCCGGGCATCAGGCCATCCCCCGCACCCCGGGCATCAGTGATAGGCGCCGATGCCGAGCCGGACGGCCAGGATCAGGCCGCCTATCCCGATGCCGGTGCGCAGGGCCCGCGCGGGAAGCCGGCGGACCAGCGCGGGCCCGATCCAGCCGCCGAGCAGGAATCCCGCCGCGAGCGGCGCGGCAGCGGCCCACCGCACCGGCCCGAAGATCGCGAAGCCTATGGCGGCGGCGGCGTTCGCCATCCCGGACACGACGTTCTTGACCGCGTTGATCCTGGGCAGCGGCTGGTCCAGCATCGCGGTGAGGACCACGAGCAGGAGGATCCCCGCGGCCGCGCCGAAGTACCCGACGTAGACCGCGACCCCCGCCAGCGCCGCGCGCAACCGCCAGCTGCGCTCGCCGCCCGGGCGCGCGGTCAGCCCGGCGATCATCGGCTGGATGATCAGCAGCACCGAGGCGACGCCGATGAGGACCGGGGCGACGGCCTCGAACGCGGAGGCGGGGGTGAGCAGCAGCAGCGCCGCGCCGGCCGCCCCGCCGGCCGCGGTCAGCGCGCCCAGTCGGCGGACCAGCCTGCCCTGCCCGGCCAGTTCCTGGCGGGACCCGGCGGCCGCGCCCGCCCCGGTGAACACCAGCGCCACGGTGTTGGTCACGTTCGCGCTCACCGGGGGCAGCCCGAGCGCGAGCAGCACCGGGTAGGAGATGAGGGAGGCGAGGCTGGCCACGGTGCTGGACACGCCGGCCAGGGTTCCGGCGCCGAACAGCGCCAGGATCGCGAGCCAACTCACCACCTGACCCTAGCGGGCAGGATTCTGGTCATCCTCCCGGCTATCGTGACGCACGTGACCGCGACTGAGACCCGGCCGACAGGCCTGGCCGGGCTGGTGAAGGCGCACCGACCGCGGGGACATGGCGCCGTCCGCCCGGTGACACCGCCATTATTTTCCTGAACGTCACGCCGCGTGCTCACCCAAGCCACGCAGCCGCACGGCCCGCGTAGATTTCACTCAGCGCGTCATCACGCTGCCGTGGCCCCGGTGCCCCGGCCCGATTGGAGGTAGTACGTGGCCGCACCGATGGTCACCCCGCCCGTTGGCGCCAGCCTGCAACGCCTGGCCGAGCAGTCCTGGGACCGGCTTGGGGCCAGGTCCGTGCTGCACTACGAGGGCAGCCAGTGGACCGGGGAGCAGCTCGCCGAGCGTATCCGCCGGGTGGCCGGCGGCCTGCAGGAAGCGGGCCTGGAGCCGGGCGAGCGGGTGGTGGTCTGCATGGCCAACTGCCCCGAGGTCAGCATCACCTACTCCGCGGTATGGCGCACGGGCGCGGTGGCCACACCGGTGCTGTTCCTGCTGAGCGAGGACGAACTGCGGCACGTGGTCAGCGACAGCGGCGCGGCCCTGATCGTCACGACGCCAGAGTTCCTGCCGAAGGTGACGGCGGCAGCGGCCGACCTGCCCAGCGTGCGCGGCATCATCGTGGTCGGCGGGCCCATGGCCGAGCAGCGCGCAGCCGAGGTCGCCGGGCCGCCGCTGCTGCCGTTCGCCGAGCTGGAGACGGCCCCGCCCGCCCGGCTGGTCGACTCTGATCCGGCCGGGCTCGCGGCCCTGCTCTACACGGGGGGCACGACCGGGCGCTCCAAGGGAGTGATGATCAGCCACAACGCGCTGTCCGCGGCGGCCTGGGCGGCCACGGCCACGTCCTACGACGAGGACCTCAGCTCGGCCCTGCTCCCGTTGCCGCTGTCCCACGTCTACGGGCTGATGGTGAGCGTGATGAGCCTGCACTCGCCGGGCCCGGGCACCTCCGTGCTGATGCGCTGGTTCGATCCCATCACCTGGCTGGAACTCGCGCAGCAGCACCGGATCAACATCAGCCCGCTGGTGCCGTCGATGCTGCAGATGCTGCTGCAGCAGCCGCTCGAGGACTACGACCTGTCCGCCCTGGCCCGGCTCACCAGCGGCAGCGCGCCGCTGCCGCCGCAGGTCACCGAGGATTTCCGCAAGCGGCTGCCGCATGTCGAGGTCGGCGAGGGTTACGGGTGCACCGAGACCGCGGCCATCATCTCGACCTCACCGCGCGGGCAGGTACGCGTGGGCAGCGTGGGCAGGCCGGCCCCGGGCGTGGAGGTTCGCATCGAGCAGCGGGACGGCTCGGCGGCGGCGCCGGGCGAGGAGGGCGAGATCTGCGTGCGCGGGCCGGTGCTGATGAGCGGTTACTGGAACGCGGAGGAGGAGACCGCGCAGGTCATGCGCGGCGGCTGGCTGCACACCGGCGACGTGGGCCGGCTCGACCAGGACGGCTACCTCTACATCGTGGACCGGATCAAGGACCTGATCATCCGCGGCGGCTACAACGTGTACCCCCGTGACGTGGAGGACGTCCTGATGCGGCACCGCGACGTGGTGGGGGCGGCCGTGGTGGGGCGGCCGGACGAGAAGTACGGCGAGGAGGTCGTCGCCTTCGTGCAACTGCGCGAGGGTGCCATGGCCGGGCCCGCGGACCTGATCGAGTTCAGCCGGAGTCACCTGTCCGCGGTGAAGTACCCGCGCGAGATCCGCCTCGTCGACGCGATCCCGCTGACCAGCGTCATGAAGACCGACCGCAAGCTGCTGCGCGCCATGGTCGCCAGCGACCAGGCCGAGGGCGACGAACCGCCCGGCCCGCTGGCCGAGGAGCCGCCGACCCTCCCTTGACCCGCCGACCGCCCCTTTGACCCGCCGACCGCCCCCTTGGGCTGCCGACCGCCCCCTTGGGCTGCCGACCGCCCCCTTGGGCTGCCGGACCTCCTTCAGTGCGGGAGGGCGGACAGGGGGGTGATCGCGGAGACCTCGCCGGTGGGCGAGCCGTTGACGGCGGCGCAGGAGGGCAGGTAGGACCGGGCCCCGGGCAGCCACGCCGACACCACCACGCCCGCCGAGGCGCCGGGCGGGCTGACCCGCAGCCGCACGTACGGCGCCGGGCAGGCCGCCGCGGTTCCGGAGGGCTGGTCGGCCGCGGCCACCACCGCGTAGGCCGAGCCCCCCGGCGCCAGCGTGACCGCCGGCAGCGGGGAGGGAGCCTGCCAGGCCCCGTACATGGTCGAGTGCGCGCGGCGCAACGCGGTGGCGTTCCCGGCCGCGGTCACCGCGACCACGGCCGGCCAGCCGTGCATCTGGCAGGCGGCCGGGCCGGTGTTGGTGAACCGCAGGTACCCCCCGGCCTGGCCGCCCAGCGCCCCGGTATCGGTCAGGCCTACCTTCAGCTGGGCCGGGGCACACGCCGCCACCCCGCCCGCCGGCACCGACGGCGTGGCCGGCCCGGGCGCGGTGGCGGCCGGCGACGGGGTGCCGGCCGCCGAGGGGGTACCGGACGCGGACGGGGCGCCGGACGCCGCGGGCGCGCCGCCCGGGGCCGGCACGCTGCCGCACGCCGCCAGCACCAGCCCGCAAGCCACCACAACCACGCTCGCCGTTAATGACCGCATGACTCCCCCTTCCGGTATCCGGCTCCGCAGAGAACCGTGGGTCATGGCCGGGACGGCAGGCTCACGCGGAGCGAGCCCCAGGCCCCGTGCGCTGATGACCCGCGCCGGCATCTCGCCCGACGGCGGGGCCTCCCGCGCCGAGGCCTGCACGGCGAGCTCCCCGCCCGGCCCGGCGTGCCGGACCTGGAACACCACCACACCGCCCCCGGCGGCGTCCAGCGGGGTGAACCAGAACTCCCCGGCGCAGCCGGCCCGGCGGTAGCGCACCACCGGCCCGAACGGGCCCGCCGCCTGCGCCACGGCCGCGAACACCCCGTGCCCGGCCAGCGCGCGCAGCCCGGCCCGGGCCGGGAACCACCACGGCCGGCCGCACACCGGCGTGCGCGGCAGCGCCCGCATGCTCAGCCCCGCCAGCACGGCCCCGCCGGCCGCCGCACCGGCCCAGAACCAGGGACGGCCGAACGCGCCCGCCTCCCCGCGCAGGAAGACCACCCCGGCCACCCCGGCCACGGCCAGCACCGCGTCCCGGGCCAGCTCGCGCCCTGGGCTTTCTCCCGCCGCCTGCGGCGACGCGCGCCACTGGATGCACCCGCAGCCGCCGGGCACGCCCTTCGCCCGCGCGTACCCGAGCAGGACGCAGAAACCGGCCCCCAGCGCGGCCATGGCCGCCCCGCCCAGCGCTGGGTAAGCTCCGGCGCACACCACCAGCCCGACCGCGCACTCCAGGCCGCCGGCCGCCGCCTCCACCCGCCGCCACCGGCGCTTGGTCATCCCCAGCGCGCGCCGGACCGCGCTCAAGGAAGGCACCTGGCGGGCGGCCCGGTACAGCTTGCTCGCCCCGGCCACCACCAGCAGCCCGCCGCAGCTGGCCACCCACCCGGCCAGGAACAACGACGCACCCGAACCGATCTCGACCATCCCGCCATCACCTGTCATTACTCGCGTCACCCTGCCCGGCCAAACGCCGGCTCCGGAGGGTGCCCGGAGCCGGTCGCTAGGGGTCGGCTATGACCCGGAAGCAGTAACTGGCGGTGGCCACGTTGCCCACGTCCAGGTCGACGTTGGCCGAGAAGCCGCAGGCGTCCTGCTCGCCGAACTGCCACAGGTGGGATCCGACCTTGGACTTTGACACCGAGGAGCACTCATCGGGGTCGAAGTTGGGCCTGTTCTTCAGCGTTCCGCACGGCTCCGGCTCGCTGGACCACACCGAGGCGGGAATGTTGAGGCCCCTGGCCGCGGCGATGGTCGTGCAGTTGGGGTAGGGCGAGAACGGAGCGCAGTACAGGGCCGGGTACAGCGGGTACGTGCGCAGGTGCGCGAAGTTGTAGTTCGCGATGTAGTTCGCCCATCCGTCCCAGTAGCTCTGGCTCAGCGACGTGGAGTACTCCTGGTCGAGGTAGCACCACAGCTGGTTGCTGGCCGGCAGCTTGAGCTGCGCGACCGCGTTCCAGGCCGCGAGCATCGACGCCGCGTAGGTCTGCGCGTCGGCCAGGCCCTCCGCGAAGGACCCGCTCAACCGGTGCTGGGGGGGCGCGGAGACGCAGCCGACGTAGGGCCCGCCGCTGGCCCACGCTCCCGCGCTCTCCGCCACCGCGGCGTCGGCGAAGATGTCGGCGGCCGGCGACGGCGAGAAGTAGCGGATCCAGAACGCCGGGTCGCGGCCGAATTCGTTGCGCGCTGACTGGTAGGTGTGGTGGATCTGTCCGGCGGTGTCATATCCCGTCATGGCTGGCATCCCTCATACGAAAGCAGCGTGGTGGAATTGCGGCTGGATCAGAACACGGCCGATACGTGCAGGCTCGTAGCGACCGTCCCGAGCGGGCTCAGGCCGGGAGAGAAGAACTCCAGGCGCGGGTTCTCCGGGCTTATGGTGAGCAGGGTTCCGCTGGGTAGCTGGTACAGGCCGAAATACTGCCGGCCGTGGCTGTAGGACCCGGCCAGCTTCCCGGTGGCCACGTCATAGGCGGAGATCCCGCCGGCCTTGGCCCCGCCCAGGACATAGAGCGTGTCCCCGGCGGGCGACAGGGCCGCCTTGCTCCACGGGGCGCCGCCGGGCGACGCGGGTGCCGGGAAGCTGACCTCGGCCTTGACCCGGAACGAGTCCGCCGGGTCGGCGACGACCGCCCGGCCGATGCCTGGCTTGGTCATGAACACCGTCCCCTCCGGGCGTGACTCCATGGTCACCGCGCTCGGCTTGGCCCGGGTCACGCCGAGCGGCGCGATCGCGGTCTGGGTCACCTCCCCGGTCTGTGCCGAGCTGACCTGCACCGCGCGGCCGTTGACGAGCCGGGCCACCTCTCCGGTGGCCAGCGTCACCACCGGCTCGCCGGCCGGCCAGGGCGCCGGAGACGGCACGGAAACCCGGGCCCGCCCCGAGCCGAGCGGGAACACGCTGACCCACGGCAGCGGCGGCGGCTGCGGCCGGGACGCCGCCGGCTGCGGCTCCCTGGTCGTCCACACGAACAGGTCCGAGGAATTCGCCGCCGCGGTGGTCAGCGCCAGCGACGGGGCGTTGCCGAGGTGGAACGGCCCGGTGAACTCCCCGCTGTCCGAGTCGAAGTAGGCCAGTGCGTGGCGCGACGTCCAGGTCACGGCGTGCATGGGCATGATGCGACCGGTGTGCGACTCCGCCTTGTGGGTCAGGTGCTGCTGCGTGGGCTCGATAATGGCCAGCACCACCGCGACGGTCGCGGTACCCGACGCGAAGACCGGCGTCGCAAGAATGTTCGCGCCGTCCCGGATATCGGCGATGGTCAGCGACCCCTGCTTGCTGATCACAGCCGAGGCCGAGTCGACGAGGGCCAGCGTCACCTTCGCCCCGGCCGCCACGGTGTGCACGGTGACCAGGGCCACGGTGGTCTGGTCGGGTGACGAGACCGGCGTCGACGCGAGCTTGGCGGCGACCGGCCTGGCCGCTATGGACCTGCCCTCGATGGACTTGGCCGCGGTCCGCGACCAGACCCGGGGAGCCGGATATGGTGCCCACGCGACCGCCCCGCCAGCGAGGGGTCTCGATTCGGGCATGCCGTACAGGAGCACGTACCGGGAGTCGGCCCCGGGAAGACTGTGAGACCGGGCTAGGCGGCCGGCCAGCGACGGGTCCGGCAGCGCGATGAGGGCACCGACCCCGAGGCCGCCGGCCAGCATCTCGCGGCGACTGACTCCTGGAACACCGCCGACAGCGGAGCGCGACGGGACCGCCGCGTCTGCCCGATGTACGGCTGCGTCTGCCCGATGTAGAGACCGCACGTAGGTTACTTCCTTCCCCCCAGCCTCACACGGGTCATAGTCTCGTACCTGTTGCGAATTTCGGTGTATTTCAGTGCGAGATTCTCGATCGTGTCGTGGCGCACGAATTCAGCGGTGGCCGCGACCGCCGGGGGATACGGTAAGGCGGAGAAAGCCCAGTACAGCTAGTGCGGGAGGGCGGACAGGGGGGTGATCGCGGAGACCTCGCCGGTGGGCGAGCCGTTGACGGCGGCGCAGGAGGGCAGGTAGGACCGGGCCCCGGGCAGCCACGCCGACACCACCACGCCCGCCGAGGCGCCGGGCGGGCTGACCCGCAGCCGCACGTACGGCGCCGGGCAGGCCGCCGCGGTTCCGGAGGGCTGGTCGGCCGCGGCCACCACCGCGTAGGCCGAGCCCCCCGGCGCCAGCGTGACCGCCGGCAGCGGGGAGGGAGCCTGCCAGGCCCCGTACATGGTCGAGTGCGCGCGGCGCAACGCGGTGGCGTTCCCGGCCGCGGTCACCGCGACCACGGCCGGCCAGCCGTGCATCTGGCAGGCGGCCGGGCCGGTGTTGGTGAACCGCAGGTACCCCCCGGCCTGGCCGCCCAGCGCCCCGGTATCGGTCAGGCCTACCTTCAGCTGGGCCGGGGCACACGCCGCCACCCCGCCCGCCGGCACCGACGGCGTGGCCGGCCCGGGCGCGGTGGCGGCCGGCGACGGGGTGCCGGCCGCCGAGGGGGTACCGGACGCGGACGGGGCGCCGGACGCCGCGGGCGCGCCGCCCGGGGCCGGCACGCTGCCGCACGCCGCCAGCACCAGCCCGCAAGCCACCACAACCACAGCCGTCCCGCCCGCCGTCCGCGCGGCCGCGCGGCAGGCGGAGCCGTGCACCGCCAAGAACCTCATCGCTCTTCCTTCCGGTACCCCGGCCTCGTCTGTTATGACGACAGACCGTGCGTCGTGGTTGGGGTGAGTCTCATCCGGGCGGGGGCCAGCGGGGTGCTCCGTGCGCTGATGATCCGGGCCGGCGCCTCGCCCGCGGCCGGGGTGTCCTGCACCGACGCCTGCACGGCCAGCGCCCCGCCGTACCCGGCGTGCCGGACCCGGAACACCACGGCGCGGTCCTGGCCGGGCCCGTCCAGCGGGATGAACCAGAACTCCCCGGCGCAGCCGGCCCGGCGGTAGCGCACCACCGGCCCGAACGGGCCCGCCGCCTGCGCCACGGCCGCGAACACCCCGTGCCCGGCCAGCGCGCGCAGCCCGGCCCGGGCCGGGAACCACCACGGCCGGCCGCACACCGGCGTGCGCGGCAGCGCCCGCATGCTCAGCCCCGCCAGCACGGCCCCGCCGGCCGCCGCACCGGCCCAGAACCAGGGACGGCCGAACGCGCCCGCCTCCCCGCGCAGGAAGACCACGCTGGCCACCCCGGCCACGGCCAGCACCGCGTCCCGGGCCAGCTCCCGCCAGGAGACCGTCTCCGCCGGCCGCTGCGCCGCGCGCCACTGGATGCAGCCGCAGCCGCCGGGCACGCCCTTCGCCCGCGCGTACCCGAGCAGGGCGCAGAAACCGGCCCCCAGCGCGGCCATGGCCGCCCCGCCCGCCGCCGGGTACACCCCGGCGCACACGACCACGCCGACCGCGCACTCCAGGCCGCCGGCCGCCGCCTCCACCCGCCGCCACCGGCGCTTGGTCATCCCCAGCGCGCGCCGGACCGCGCTCAAGGAAGGCACCTGGCGGGCGGCCCGGTACAGCTTGCTCGCCCCGGCCACCACCAGCAGCCCGCCGCAGCTGGCCACCCACCCGGCCAGGAACAACGACGCACCCGAACCGATCTGGGCCACCCGGCATCCCTTCTTAACCGCCACCACACGTTTTCGGGCCGCCGCTAGGGGTCGGATACGACCCGGAAGCAGTAGTCGGGCGTGTTCACGTTGCCCAGGTCCAGGTCAACGTTGGCCGAGTAGCCGCAACCCACCTGCTCGCCGAACTGCCACAGGTGGGACGGGGCCTTCGAGCGCGACACCGAGGAGCATTCGTCCGCGTCAAAGGCGGGCGGGCTCCCGAGGCTCCCGCACGGTTCCGGCTCGCTGGCCCACACCGAGGCGGGAATGTTGACGCCCTTGGCGGCGGCGAGGACCGAGCAGTTAGGGAACGGCGAGAACGGGTCGCAGTAGATCGCCGGGTACAGCGGATACGTGCGCAGGTCCGCGAAGTTGTATTCCGCGATGTAGTTCGCCCAGGCGTCCCAGTAGCTCAGGCTCAGCGACGTGGAGTACTCCTGGTCGAGGTAGCACCACAGCTGGTTGCTGGCCGGCAGCTTGAGCTGCGCGACCGCGTTCCAGGCGGCGAGCATCGACGCCGCGTAGGTCTGCGCGTCGGCTAGGCCCTCCGCGAAGGACCCGCTCAGCCGGGACTGGTACGGCGCGCTGACGCAGCCGACGTAGGGCCCGCCGCTGGCCCACGCTCCCGCGCTCTCCGCTACCGCGGCGTCGGCGAAGATGTCGGCGGCCGGCGACGGCGAGAAGTAGCGGATCCAGAACGCCGGATCCCGGCCGAACTCCTCGTGCGCCGACACGTACGTGTCGTGGATCGGTCCTGCGGTGTCATATCCCGCCATGGCTGACTTCCCCTCCGGAGGCGGCGTGCTGGTAGCTGCGGACGGTGCGGCCGGATCAGAACACGGCCGATACGTGCAGGTTGGTGGCGGCGGTCCCGAGCAGGCTCAGGCCGGGAGAGAAGAACTCCAGGCGCGGGTTCCCTGGGCTCAGGGTGAGCAGGGTTCCGCTGGGCAGCTGGTACAGGCCGAAATACTGCCGGCCGTGGCTGTAGGACCCGGCCAGCTTCCCGGTGGCCACGTCATAGGCGGAGATCCCCCCGGCCTTGGCCCCGCCCAGGACATAGAGCGTGTCCCCGGCGGGCGACAGCACCGCCTTGCTGGCCGGGGCGCCGCCCGGTGCCGCCGGTACCGGGTAGTCCACCTGGGCCGTCACCCGGAACGAGTCCGCGGGGTCGGCGACGACCGCCCGGCCGATGCCCGGCTTGGTCATGAACACCGTCCCGTCCGGGCGTGACTCCATGGTCACCGCGCTCGGCTTGGCCCGGGTCACGCCGAGCGGCGCGATCGCGGTCTGGGTCACCTCCCCGGTCTCCGCCGAGCTGACCTGCACCGCGCGGCCGTTGACCAGGCGCGCCACGTCCCCGGTGGCCAGCGTGACGACTGGTTCGCTGGCGGGCCAGGGCGCCGGGGACGGCACCGAGGCCCTGGCCTGGCCCGAGCCCAGCGGGAACACGCTGACCCACGGCAGCGGCGGCGGCTGCGGCCGGGACGCCGCCGGCTGCGGCTCCCTGGTCGTCCACACGAACAGGTCGGAGGAATTGGCAGCCGCGGCGGTCAGCGCCAGCGCTGGGGCGTTGCCGAGGTAGAACGGCCCGGTGAACTCCCCGCTGTCCGAGTCGAAGTAGGCCAGCGCGTGACGCGACGTCCAGGTCACGGGGTGTATGACCCGGGTGCCGCCGGTAGCCGGGTCAGCCTTGCGGGCCAGGCCCAGGCCGACGGGCTCGGTGATGGCCAGGACCACGGCGATGGTGGCGGTGCCCGGGGCGAAGACCGGCGTCGGGAGAATGCTGGTGCCGTCCGCGATGCCGGTGATGGTCAGCGACCCCTGCTTGCTGATGACGGCCGAGGCCGAGTCGACGACGGTCAGCGTCACCTTCGCCCCGGCCGGCACGGTGTCCACGGTGACCAGCGCCACGCTGGCCTGATCCGCGGAAGCGGCCGGCGCGGACGTGAGCTGGGTGGCGACCGGTCTGGCCGCGGGCAGTGACCTGGCCGCGGGCAGTGACCTGGCCCGGGACGCGGGAGACAGCGCCGACGCGACCGATCCGCCGGGGAACGGCGTCGCCTCGGGCGTGCCGTAGAGGAGCACGTACCGGGAGCCAGAACCGGCGGAACTCGCCGACCGGGCGGACCCCGCGGCCGCGCGGTCCGTCAGGGAGATATCCGGCAGCGCGACGAGGGCGCCAACGCCGATCCCGCCAGCCAGCATCTCGCGGCGGCTGAGTCTCACTGCGGCATCGGCAGCGCCGGCGGCACCGGGCGGGGCGGCCGCGCGAGCCCGCTGCAAAGCACGCATGAGCATCACATCCAACCCAAGTCATAGCAAGCATGTATAAATCATATGATGAGCGATGAGGGTAAGGAGGCGGGTAAGAGCCTGTCAAGGGCCATCGGCCAGCATCCCCCGTGGCCCGCCTTCCCCTGACCAGCGGATTCGGGCATGCTTACGCCACCACACGGCATGCTCCGGATCTCCCCTCCTCGCGGTCCTGCTGGCGCGGTCGCGAGGGCTCCCGCCCGCGCACGAGCCATAGTCTCGCGGTTCCGCGATTATGGAGCGTTATTCGGGAAGATCCCCGGAACAATCACGATGGGCGGCTTGTCCGTTCTGCCCCGCCCGTCCCGCGTGTCACGCCTGTCCCGCCGACCACGCCCCGGAATACCGCGCGGACGGGAAGGGCCCCGGAATACCGCGCGGACGGGACGGCTTGTGCTGAGGCAGTGCTGTTCGGCGAGACCGGGAAATAACATGTCTGACCTGATCAAGTGCCCGCACTGCGGGCGCCGGAACCGGGTGCCCGCGGTCGCGGCCGGCACCCCGCGCTGTGGCCACTGCCACCAGCCGCTGCCCTGGATCGTCGACGCGGCCGACGGGACCTTCGCGGAGGTCGCCGAGCAGGCCACCGTCCCGGTGCTGGTGGACCTCTGGGCGCCGTGGTGCGGCCCGTGCCGCATGGTGAGCCCGGCGCTGGAGCAACTGGCCGCGGAGATGGCCTGGCTGAAGCTCGTTAAGGTCAATGTGGACTCCTCGCCGGCGCTGCAGCAGCGCTTCGGCGTGCAGGCCATACCGACCCTGATGGTGCTGCGCGGAGGGCAGGTGGCAGCGCGCCGGACCGGAGCCGCGCCCGCGCCCGCGCTGCGCACCTGGCTGACCGAGGCGCTGGCATCCTGACCCCCGGCTCTACCTGGCCAGCCTTGCGTGCTCTACCGCCACCTCGGCGGCCAGCGCCGCGTTGTCGGCGATCAGCCGCTGATTGACCTCGACGCTGCGGCCGCCGCTCAGCTCCTCGACCCGGGTGAGGACGGCGGGCGTCACCGCCTGCCCGGTCACGCCCTCGCGCCGCACCTGCCGCACGGCCTCGGCGACGATCGGCTCGATGTCCAGCCCGCCCGCGGGCGGCCGGGCGAGCAGCAGCCCGGATGACGGGCTCAGCCGCCACTGGGTGAGCGCGATGCGGGCCGCCTCCTCGCTCGTGGTGACCACCGCGGGCACGGCCGGGCCGCCGTCCGCGCTGTAAAACAGGGGCAGCGTGGCCGTCTGCCAGCCGAGGACCGGGACCCCGAGGGTCTCCAGCAGTTCGGCGGTCGCGCTGACGTCCAGGATCGACTTGGCCCCCGAGCACACCACGACCGCCGGGGTGCGCGCGATCTGCAGCAGGTCGCCCGATATGTCGAGGCTGTCGGCGAACCCCCGGTGCACGCCGCCGATGCCGCCGGTCCCCAGGAACCGGATGCCCAGCGCCCGGCACACAGCGAGCGTGCCGCCCACGGTGGTGGCGCCGAGCGCGCCCTGCACCACGCAGGCCGCGATGTCGCGGGCGCCCACCTTGCGCGCGCCGGGGCCGGCCTCGGCGAAGCGCTCGAGGTCGGCGTCGCTGAGCCCGGCCCGCACGGTGCCCTCGACGATGCCGATCGTGGCGGGGACCGCTCCGGCCGCGCGCACCCGGGCCTCGGCCGCCCGCGCCGCGGCCAGCCCCCGCCCGCCGGAGAAGCCGTGCGAGACCAGGGTGGTCTCGAGCGCCACGACCGGCCGGGCGCTCCGCAGCGCCTCGGCCACCTCCTCGGCCAGCACCGCGGGGGGTTCCGGGCCATCGGGGTCGGGGGTGCCCCCAGGAGGTACTGTCACGGCATCGCCCCCATCGTCGCCACGGCCCGCGCGGCCGCTTCCAGGCCGAGCCTGATCCCGCCGACCAGGTAGCCGGCGGCGAACGCGTCGCCTGCTCCGGTCGGGTCGACCGGGTGCGTGGGCAGCGCGGGGAACACCCTCCCGGCCGCGCGGACGCCGCGCGCGCCCAGCTTAACCACGAGCTGGGGTCCGGGCAGGTCCCCGACCAGGGCGGCCTCGGCCTCGTTGCCGAAGACCACGTCCGGGCGCAGCCGCGCGATCAGCTCGCCGAACCGCCGGACGCCGTAGGCGCGCAGCGCGGCGGTGGAGGAGAGATCGATGCTCAGCCGCGGCGCGCGCTCGGCGGCGGCGAGCGCCGCGCCCGCGACCGGCTCGGCGACCAGGCTGTAGGCGGGCAGGTGCAGCCAGTCGCACCCGTCGAGCCAGTCCGGCTGCAGCAGGTGAGCCGCCAGGCTCGGGCCCACCCCGCGGTCGGTGAGCATCGAGCGGGTGACGCCGTCGGTCAGGGACACCACCACGCCGGTCCGGCCCTCGATGACCGGCCCGACCAGTTCCACCGCGCGGCGGGCCAGCTCCCCGGCGACCAGCTGGCCGGCCAGGTCGGTCCCGCGGGCCGCGATCAGCCGGGCCCGGCCGCCGAGCGCGGCCACCCACGCGGCGACGTTGGCCGCCTGTCCCCCGGCTCCCACCGCCGTGCGCGCCGGCGTGTCGGTCTCCTGCGCCACGGGCCCGCGGGCGGACACGACGACATCGAGGTGAGCGTCGCCGAGCACGCAGATCATGCCGGATACGGTAAGACTCCGGCCATTACCCGGAACGGCGCTGGTCTGCCGCTTGCGCCAGTTCCCGCACGAACGCCAGCGCGTTGACCGTGCCGACTCCCGACGCGAGATCGTAACCGGCCCGTGCCCGGAAGCCCGGCACGGTGTGCAGCCTGCCGCCCTGGCGGAACGAGACGGTGTTGTTGCCGGACACCACGTCCACGATGCCGGGCGCGTCCCGCGCCGCGAGCCGGTAGAGGTAGCCGTTGATCACTCCGAGCGGGTGGCCGGCCGCCTGGTCGGCCAGGGCCACGATCCCGGCGAACTCCGGTGTCGCCTCGCTGGTGCCGCAGGTCGGGTACCATCCGGCGGGCTGGCCGCCGAAGCTCTGGTACATGTCGGCCGCGCCGTTGCAGGCGCCGCTCATCGAGATGTCGGGCACGCCGCGCTGGCCGCCCACGACGGCCCGCACCCCGTTCTGGAACCGGGGCCGGGCGAACACGACCGACTTCCCGCCGCCACCTGCCAGCGGGTTCGGCCCGGCGTTGCCGACGGCGAACTCGTTGGTCCCAGCGTTGAAGGTGTCGTTCCAGACGGTAGGCGGCGCGACGTTGTCACCTGCCGCGTTGAGGTGCAGCTGGGTTCCGCCGACCCCGGTCACCAGCGGGTCGCTGTCCGGCCACGACGTCACCGGGTGCAGGTAGTACGTCACCTCGTTGAACTTGACGTCCGCCGCGCCGCTGTCACCGGAGGCGGCCAGGACGGTCACGCCCTTGCGCGCCGCGTCAATGTAGGCGCCGCGCAGCCTGAGCAGCGACTGCCGGGCCGGGAAGGTCTGCTCCGTGGCGCTGAAGCTCTGGCTGATCACCCCGCCGAGGTGGTGGTTGATCACGTACTTCTCGGCCGCGACGATCTGCGCGAAGCCGGTCGTGCCCTCGTTCTCGGAGGTCGGGGTCTCGACGAGCAGGATGCTCGCGCCGGGGGCGATCGCGTGGGCGTACTCGACGTCCAGGTCGGTCTCGCCGGCCCAGCCTTCCCGGTCGGAGGCGGGCTGGTACGGCGGGACCTTCCCGGCGGGCTGGATGACCTTCAGCGACGGCGGCGCGGGCAGGCCCGCGGCCCGGTCGAACCGGCTGAGGTCACGCCGGACGGTCGGGGACCCGAACGAGTCGACGATGATGATCGTCTGCCCGCGGCCGGTGACCCCCTGCCGGTACAGCCGGGGCAGGTTGTAGGCCTGCCGGATCTGCGCGGGCAGGTAGCACGCGATGTGGTAGTGCCGCTCGCAGAACGCGGTGGTGGGCGGCGCGGGCAGGGCCCCGGCCAGGACGTGGATCGCGCCCGGCCGGATCGCCACGATGTTCCCCGGCCCAGCCGCGCCCTGGCGGGCGTGGCCCGCGACCGCGAGGGCGCCGACCCCGGCGACGGCCGCGGCCAGCAACGGTACGGCGGCTACCGCAGGCCGGGCGAGGCGCATGTAGTCTCCCTGGGTTGGCGGGCGACCGCCGGTCGCGCCCGTACCTGCTGGCCAGCGTACCGTGGGGGCCAGCGCCGGACGGAGACAGCCCGATGAAGCTCACGCTCGACCTGCACGACATCTACAACCGCGGCCAGGACATCGACCGGGCGCTGCGCGACATCATGGACGAGGCGGTGCGGAAGAAGGCTCCGCTCGTCGAGATCATCCCGGGCAAGGGCTCGGGCCAGCTCAAGAAGCACGTGCTCAGGTTCCTGCAGCAGAAGGAGATCAAGGCGCTCTATCACCGCGTCGAGAAGGACTCCAAGAACTTCGGCCGGCTCTTCGTCCATTTCCGCTGGAAGTGACCGTCGGCCGGCGCCGTCACGGCCGTCCCGTCACCACCGGCCCGCCGCCCCGTCACCGCCGGTCCCGCGCCCGTCCTGACCATCCCGTCGACCATGGCAGGATGTGCGCATGCGGTTCGTCATCCGGGTCCTGATCACCGCCGTGGCCCTGCTCGTGGCGACGCTGGTGCTCCCCGGCATCGAGGTGACGGCCGGCACTACCCTGTCCAAGGTCGCGACCCTGGTCGTGGTGGCGCTGATCTTCGGCGTGATCAACGCCGTGCTCAAGCCGATCGTCAAGGTGGTCGGCTGCGTCTTCTACATCCTGACCCTCGGCCTGATCGGCCTGGTGGTCAACGCGCTGCTGCTGTGGCTCACCAGCTGGGTGGCAGGCAAGCTCAACCTGCCGTTCCACATCACCGGCTTCTGGCCGGCGTTCTGGGGCGCGATCATCGTGGGCGTGGGGGCGTGGCTGCTGAGCATCACGCTGGGCGAGAACCGGCACCGCCAGCAGGACAGCTGAACGCCCACTTTCCATGATTACGGAGCACGCCGCGAATCCGGCCACTCGCTGACCTATGCGTAGGTCAGCGGTCATAGGCGGTGAGTAAGGCCTTTTCAGGTCGAAGGAGTCAGGTCGAAGGAGCTAGGCGGGTTGTGTAGCAGGCCGTAGGGCCTTTTGGCCCTACGATGACAAACGAATGTCCCTGTGTCGCAGGCGCAGCGGCAAGGCATCCTTGGCCTTGCGGTTCAGATCATCGATCTTCGTCCGAGATGAACGAGATGAAGAGGCACCCGAGATGACGATGCCCAGCGCGCTGGAGATCTCCCGGCAGGCCTCGCTCAAGCCGATCCCCGACATCGCCGAGGAGATGGGGATCCCGCCGGGAATGGTGGAGCTGTATGGCGAATACGTCGCCAAGATCGGGCTGGATGCCGTCGAGGCGCTCGCGGACCGGCCCCGCGCCCGGTACGTGGTCGTCACCGCGGTCACCCCGACGCCGCTCGGCGAGGGCAAGACGACGGCGGCGGTAGGCCTGGGGGAAGCGATGTATCACATCGGCCGGTCCGCGACGGTCACGATCCGCCAGGGGTCGATGGGCCCGACGTTCGGGATCAAGGGGGGCGCGGCGGGCGGCGGTTACAGCCAGGTAGTGCCGTTCGAGAAGCTGAACCTGCACCTGACCGGGGACATGCATGCCGTCACCGCGGCGCACAACCAGCTCGCCGCGATGCTGGACAACCACCTGCACCAGGGCAACGCGCTGGGCATCGACCTGCGCAACATCACCTGGCGGCGGGTGCTGGATGTCAACGACCGGGCACTGCGCAACATCGTCATCGGGCTGGGCGCGCACGAGGACGGCGTGCCCCGCCAGTCCGGGTTCGACATCACCGCGGCCTCGGAGGCGATGGCGGTGCTGGCGCTGGCGGTGTCGCTGCGCGACATGCGGCAGCGGCTGGGAAAGATCGTGGTCGGCTACACCGGCGCGGGGGTGCCGGTCACCGCCGAGCAACTGCGGGCAGCAGGCGCGATGACGGTGATCATGCGGGATGCGCTCAAGCCGAACCTGCTGCAGACGCTGGAGAACACCCCGGTGCTGGTGCACGCTGGCCCGTTCGGCAACATCGCGCACGGCAACTCGTCGGTGCTGGCCGACCTGATCGGCATCCGCGCCGGGGACTTCCTGATCACCGAGGCCGGTTTCGGCGCCGACATGGGCGCCGAGCGCTTCTTCAACATCAAGTGCCGGGACTCCGGCCTGGTCCCGGACGCCGCGGTCGTGGTGACGACGGTCCGCGCGCTCAAGGCTCAGTCCGGCAACCACAAGATTGTCGCCGGCAGGCCGCTGCCGCCCGCCTTGCTGGCGGAGAACCCTGGCGAGGTCCACATCGGCGGGGCGAACCTGCGCAAGCAGGTCGAGAACGTGCTGCTGCACGGGGTGACGCCGGTGGTGGCGATCAACGCGATGCCGGGCGACTTCGCCTCCGAGCACGCCGCGATCGGCGAGATCGCCGCGGATATGCGGGTACGCTGCGCGGTCACCACTCACTTCGCCGACGGCGGCCGGGGCGCCGCCGAGTTGGCCGAGGCGGTGGCCGAGGCCGCGGAGCAGCCCGGCGAGTTCCGGTTCCTGTACCCGGCGGAAGCGCCGCTCCGGGAGAAGATCGAGACGATCGCGACCCGCATCTACGGTGCCGACGGGGTGGACTACGCTCCGCTGGCCGCCCGGCAGCTGGACAGCTACGAGCGTAACGGGTTCGGCACGCTCCCGGTCTGCATCGCCAAGACCCCGCTGTCGCTGTCGCATGACCCGTCGCTCCGTGGCGTCCCCACGGGCTGGCGGCTGCCCGTGCGGGAGGTGCGCGCCTCGGTCGGAGCGGGGTTCATCTACCCGATCTGCGGCGAGATGCGGACGATGCCTGGCCTGGCCTCCACCTGCGCCGCCGAGCGCATTGACATCGATGATGACGGCAACATCGTCGGCCTGGCGTGACAGCGTCAGACAGGAGGGGCAGGGAATGAAGACTCTGGTTAAGTCGCCGGCTGAGCCCGGGAGCACGGGAGAACGCGCCTGTGCCGCTCGACATCGGCCACGAGTTCGATAGAGGGCTGGAGCACCATGGCGAATGTCTCGGCGTATCTGCGCCCTGCCACCCTCGACGACGCGCTCGCGTGCCTGGGCCGTCCCGGCGCGGTCGTGGTGGGCGGCGGGACGATAGTGAACACGACCCATGCTCTCGAGCCCGTCCTGGTCGTCGACCTTCAGGACCTTCACATCGACGCGATTGAGCGGGACGGCGAGGATGGGCTCCTGATCGGTGCTACCGCGACCTTCCAGCGATTGGCCGACGACGTCAGCGTCCCGGTGGCGATCCGGGAGGCAGCCCGGCGCGAGGAGCCCAGTACCCTCCGGACGCTGGCGACCGTCGGCGGCCTGGTGGCCACGGCCGATCCGTCCAGCGAGCTTCTGGCGACCCTCCTCGTCCACGACGGCGAGGTCTGGCTGGCCGGACGCGGTGGCGTGCACACCGTGAAGCTCGCGGCGCTGCTGGAGGACAGCCGACAGCTGGCGAACAAGATCATTACGGCGGTCAGGATCGAGACCGGGGGCGCCACGGCCATGGAGCGCACGGCCCGCACCCGGGCCGACCGGGCGATCGTGGCCGCGGTAGCCCGGCGCACGACAGACGGGAGGCGCCGCCTGGCGCTCACGGGGGTGGCCGGAACGCCCTTGCTCGTGGCTCCCACGCCGGACACGGCCAACGGCCTCGACCCGCCGGGCGACTACCGCGGGTCGACGGAGTACCGCCGTGCCCTCGCGGCCGTGCTGGCCAGGCGCGCGTTGGAGGAGATCGGCTGATGGACGTCAAGATCACCCTTAACGGCCGTGCGCTCGAGCTCAGCTGTGGGCCCGGCGAGACGCTTCTCGCGCTGCTCCGGCGCGAAGGATGCGTGAGCGTCCGGTTCGGGTCGGAGACCGGCGAGACCGGCGCGGCCGCGGTACTGCTGGATGGCCGGGTTGTTGCGGCTGACGTCTTGCTGGCCGCACAGGCCGGCGGTCACGAGGTGACCACGGTGGAGTCCCTCAACGTGGCCACCGGCGAGCTTCACCCCATCCAGGAGGCCTTCGTCGAGACAGGCGCGCTGCAGTCGGGGTATTCGGCGGGCGCCATGGTGCTCGCCGCCAAGGCGCTCCTGGAGCAGAACCCGGACCCCGGCGAGAGCGAGATCCGGGACGCCCTGTCCGGAATCCTTGACCGCGAGACCGGCTACGTGAAGGTCGTCGCGGCGGTACAGCGCGCCGCGGCGCTGCTGCGCGGCGAGAAGCCCGAGCCGGTGCAGCCGGTGGCCATCGAGCCGCTCGCCGGCCCCGTGCCTGCCGCGCCGGGCTGGTGCGCCACGGATCGTGACGGCTGGCCGGCCGTGCCCGGGGTCGTGGCGTCGCCCGATGTGGCCGAGACCGTCGTTGTCGGCAGGCCTGAGCCCAAAGTGGACGCGCTGCGGCTGGTCAAAGGCAATCCCGCCTTCACCGACGATGTGGAGCCGCGCGGGATGCTGCACGCGAAGGTGCTCCGAAGCCCGCACGCCCACGCCCGGATCATCGCGATCGACGACGCTGAGGCCAGGGCCATGCCCGGAGTGCACGCGGTGCTGCACTGCTTCAACACGCGGCGGGTCAAGTACGCATCGGGAGGCCAGAGCTGGCCCAACCCGTATCCGTGGGATCAGGTGAGCTTCGACGACAAGGTCCGCCATGTGGGCGACCGGGTGGCGGCGGTGGGGGCGGAGACGGCGGAGCTCGCGGCCGCGGCCTGCCGCCGGATCAAGGTGACCTATGAGGTCCTGCCGGCGGTGTTCGACGAGTTCGAGGCGCTGGCCGAGGGAGCGCCCCGGATCCATGACGAGCAGGACTCCGTCGGCATCCACGACGTCTCGCGCAACATCAGCTCACACATCGAGGGTCAGACCACGCCGGACATCCAGGCCGCCCTGGCCCGTGCGGATCACGTGTTCGAACAGACCTTTCACCTTCATCAGGTGCAGCACTGCTCCATCGAGCCGCACGTCGCCATCGGCTGGCTCGACGAGGACGAGCGGCTGGTGCTGCGCACGTCGACGCAGGTGCCCTTCCATGTCCGGCGCATGGTCGCCCCGCTGCTCGGCCTGCCGGTCAAGCGGATACGGGTGATCAAGCCCCGGATCGGCGGCGGCTTCGGCGGCAAGCAGGAGATGCTGATCGAAGACATCGTGGGCCACCTGGCGCTGGCCACCCGCCGGCCGGTACGCCTGGAGCTGACCCGCGAGGAAGAGTTCACCTCGGCGCGCACCAGGCACAAGCAAACGATCACCTTCCGCACCGGGATCAACGATGACGGAAAGCTCGTGGCCCTGGACATGAAGGTGGTCGCCAACACCGGCGCCTACGGCGTTCACGGCTTCACCGTGCAATCCGTCACCGGGCTGCGGGGCCTGTCCTCCTACAACTGCCCGGCCAAGCGCTACCAGTGCGACGTTGTGTACACCAACCGGCTGGTCGCCGGCGCGATGCGCGGCTACGGCGCGCCGCAGGGCGTCTTCGCGCTCGAGTCCCACATGGACGACATCGCCCGGGCACTGGGCATCGACCCGGTGGAACTGCGACGGCGTAACTGGGTCGGGCTTGGCGACGCCTTCGACATCGCGCCAAGACTCGGTGAGCGGGGAGGCGTCGACGACATCGCCCCCGAAGACCTGCCGCGCATCACCAGTTGCGGCACCGAGGAATGCGTGGCCCAGACGCTGCGGGCCATCGGCTGGGACCGGCGCCACGACGAGTCGTGGAAGCGCCCGCCCGGGCGGCCCAGCATCCGCCGGGGGATAGGGTTCGCCCTCTGTGTCATGGGCTCGGGCATCCCCTTCGTCGACATGGGCGCGGCCTCGATCAAGATGAACGACGATGGTTCGTTCAACCTGCTGATCGGCGGCACGGACCTCGGCACCGGCGCTGACACCGTGGTCGCTCAGATCGCGGCTGAGGTGCTCGGAGTGGACGTCGATGACATCATCGTGTACGCCGCCGACACCGACGTCACGCCGTTCGATGTCGGCGCCTACGCGTCGGGCACCACCTACATCACCGGCATGGCCGCCAAGCAGGCGGCCGAGGCGGCGCGGGCACGGATCGCGCAGCGGGCCGCGCGGATGCTGGGCCTCGATGAGTCGGCTCCGATCGAGCTGCGTGACCGCCGGGCGTGGGCGGGCGACGGCCGGTCGGTATCACTGGCGGACCTGGCGCTGCATGTGCTGCACGCCGAGGATCAGGAACAGATCATGGGCACGGCGTCGTACCTGGCCCGCGACTCCCCGTCGCCCTTCGCCGCCCAGGCCGCGGAGGTCGAGGTGGACGTCGACACGGGCCAGGTCACCGTCAGCAAGCTGGTGACCGCCGTGGACTGCGGCGTGCCCATCAACCCGCTGACGGCGAGCGGGCAGGTCGAGGGCGGCGTGATGATGGCCCTCGGCTACGCCCTGTGCGAGGAACTCGTGCTCGACGACGACGGGCGGCCGGTCAACGCCAGGCTCGGCCCCTACTGGATCTACCGGGCGGACGACGCCCCGGCTACCGAGGTGTTCCTCGTTCAGACGAACGAGCCGTCGGGCCCGTTCGGGGCCAAGGCGGTCGGCGAGATTCCCACCGTGGGGGTCGCCCCCGCGGTGCGAAACGCCATCCTGGACGCCACCGGCGCCGCCATCAACGCCACACCGTTCACCCCCGAGCGCGTCTGGCAGGCCCTGCACGCGCCCCGGGGTGGCGGGCCGCGGCCATGACGCGGTGGCGGCAGCAGCCAGGTCTTGCCCGGGTCTTTGGTCCCTTTCTCGGCGTCCCCGTACGGGAGTAGCGTGCGGATCTAGAACAGGTCGTCACGTGGGAGCGAGAATTCCCCGCGAATCGCGCTGGTACCGCCGCCCGCGCAGACCACGCGAGCCGCGCGGTTTTCTTGGCTGGCGATTCATTGCGGTCGCCAGCGCGGTCGCGGGATCCGTTGAGGAGCGAGGCAAGGGAGGGTGGCGGTGGAAACCATGGGCCGGTCGGGCAGCGCCGCGTCAGGCGCACAGGCGGTGAGGTAGCGATGAGCGGCGACATCAGCGTCGGGGCGAGCGGAGAACGTAAGACCGAGCAGTCGCAGGAGTACGCGGCCTTCAAGGTCGAGCAGCGGGGGATCGACCTGATCCCGGACACGCCCGCCGAACGCAAGATGAAGCCCTCGGGCCTGTTCTGGCTGTGGGCCGGCGCGGTGTTCAACGTGGAGTTCTTCTTCTACGGAACCCTGATCATGACCTTCGGCCTGTCGGTGGGGCAGGCGATCTTGGCCATCGTGGTCGGCAACCTGTTCTACGCGTTGCTCGGATGGGCCAGCCTGCAGGGACCGGAGACGGGCACGACGGCGTTCATGGTCAGCCGCGCGCCGTTCGGGCAGAACGGGAACCGCATGGTGGCGCTGTTCAACTGGGTGACCCAGGTCGGGTTCGAGATCGAGGGCGTCTATTTCGTGGTCGCCACCGTGATCCTGCTGTTCCTCCACTACGGGACCACGCTCGGGACCCCGGCCAAGATCGTGATAATCATCCTGGCGGCGGCGGTGCAGCTGGTCATGCCCTTCTTCGGCCACGCGACGATCACCCAGATGCTCCGCTACCTCGCCTACGCGTTCATCGTCTTCTTCGCGGTCCTGGCCGGCTTCACCTTCAACCGGCTGCACCTGAGCACCTTCCACCAGCCCTCGGCGTCGTGGGCCGTATGGACCACCGCGCTGGTGCTGATCATCTCGGTGGGCGGCCTGGGGTGGACCGAGAACGGCAACGACTACTCGCGCTACCTGCCCCGCAGGACCCCCAAGACCCGGACGTTCTGGTCGGCGTCGCTGGGCGGCGCGATCCCGTCCCTGCTGCTGGAGATCCTCGGGGTGCTGGCCTTCACGGTCACCAAGAAGACCGTCGGCATCACCCAGCTCGGCGTCCCGCAGAGCTTCCCCGGCTGGTTCGTGGTGCCATTCCTGATCTTCGCCATCTTCCAGCTGTTCGCCATCAACACCATCGATCTGTACTCGTCCGGCGTCACGCTGCAGGCGCTGGGCATCCCGATCAAGCGCTGGGGCGCGGTGATCATCGACACCGTGGTGTGCGCCGTGGTCACCGGGATCATCTTGTTCCACGGCAACTTCTACGCGGACTTCGCCGGGTTCCTGCTCTACATCGTGGTGTGGCTGTCGGCGTGGTTCGGCATCCTCATGGTGGACTACCTGCTGCGGCGGGGGCGCTATGACCCGCCCGCGCTGGCCGCCGACCGAGGCGGGCTGTACTGGCGTAACGGCGGCATCCACTGGCCCGCCATCATCGCCCAGGTGCTTGGCATGGTGGCGTCGCTGATGTGGATCAACGCCGATTTCGCCGTCCCGTCCTACATCGGACCGATCTCCAACCACTTCCCCGGCCTGCAGGGCGGGGACCTCAGCTGGGCCATCGGCATCGTGGTCGGCGCCGGCGTCTACTACCTGCTCGCCCGCACGTCCGTGCGACACGAGGGCGAGGTGACCCCGGACATCGGCACGGCCTGACCCTGACGGCCGGCGTCCGCGGCCGGGGCCCGCCCGGAGACGGGCGGGCCCCGGTTCGCCGGAGACCCGCCCGGCCTGCCGGCGCCAGGCTCAGCCTGGCGCCACGCCGGTCAGCTCGAACCGGTTCACGTCGACCAGGCCCCGGTCGGTGATCCTCAGTTCGGGGATCACCGACAGGGCCAGGAAGCTCAGGTGCATGAACGGGGCCGCGATGCCGACGCCGAGTGCCGCGGCTGCGGCATGCTCGACCGCCTCCACCTCCGCGGCCACGCCGGCCACGGGCTTGTCGCTCATCAGCCCGCCGATCGGCAGCGGGACCTCGGCGATGACCCGGCCGTCGAGTATCGCCACCTGCCCGCCGCCGATCTCGGCCAGCCTGGCCACGCCGGCCGCCATGTCGGCGGGCCCGGAGGCGTCCAGGGCCCCCACGACCATGCAGTTGTGCGCGTCGTGGGCCACGGTCGAGGCGATGGCGCCGCGCGCTAGCCCGAAGCCGTGCACGTAGCCCAGGCCGATGCGGCCGGTCTCATGGTGCCGCTCCACCACGCCGATGCGGGCGATTCCCGCTGACGCGTCCGTGACATCGAGCACGAGGTGCCTGGTGGTGAGCGTATCTGGCTCGATCCCGATTACCCGCGCCAGCCCGCCTGCGGGCGGCGCCAGCGCCAGCGCCGCTGGCCCGGGCGGTGACGCCAGGTGGACCGAACGGCGCATCCAGCCGGGCGCCGGCACCGAAGGCACGGTCCCGGCGATCACCTGCCCGCCCTCGGCGGCCAGTTTGCCCGCCCGATAGACCCGTACCGGCGAGAGGCGATCGAGGGAGTCGAAACAGAGCACGTCCGCCTGATAGCCCGGGGCCAGCCAGCCAAGATGGTCGAAGTTGTGATACTCGGCTGGGTTCGCCGTGGCGAGCACGAGGGCGTCCTCCACCCGCACACCGCAGGAAACGGCCAGCCTGACACAGTCATCCACGTGGCCTTCGGCGACGATCGTGTCCGGCTCGCGGTCGTCGGTGCAGAGCGCGACCCGCGGCGTTCCGTGCTGCAGCACGGTCGGGATCAGGGTGGCCAGGTTACGGCTCGCCGACCCCTGCCGGGCAAAGATCCACATTCCCTTGCGGCGCTTCTCGGCCGCCTCCGCCAGCGTCGTGCACTCGTGGTCGGACTCGATCCCTGCGGCCAGGTAGGCGTCGAGCTGCCGGCCGGCCAGCCCGGGTGCGTGCCCGTCCACCCGGCGGCCGCCGGCGGCGGCGATCTTCGCCAGCAGTTCGGCATCGCCGGCCACGACGCCGGGATAGTTCATCACCTCGGCGACTCCGATCGCGCCGAACTCGTCGAGCAGCTGGCGGACCTCGGCGGTGTGCAGCTCCGCCCCCGGGCTCTCGAACGGCGAGGCCGGCACACAGCTGGACGCGCAGATCCCGAAGGTGAACGGCAGGCCCGCGGCCGCCTCCGCCAGGGCCGCGACGCCACGGACGCCGAACACGTTGGCGATCTCGTGCGGGTCGGCGGCCACCGCCGTGGTGCCATGCGGGAGGACGGCCCGGACGAACTCATCAACCCAGAGCTTGGTCGACTCCAGGTGCATGTGAGCGTCGATGAAGCCAGGCGTCAGCGCGGCGCCGGACATGTCGGCGACCTCTCGCGCATCGCGCGCGCCCCATCCGGCGATCACGCCATCGGCCACGGCCAGGTCCGTGTCGACCCATTCCCTGGTGCCGGGGACGAAGACTCTCCCGCCGGTGAGCAGGAGATCAGCTGGCTCGTCGCCGCGAGCGACGGCCAGGACGTGCGGCGTGCCTTTGCGTGCGGACACCGGTCACCTCCGGGTTACATTAGCTGCTGCTGGGCGGAGACCTGATGGTGGTAGTAAGGCACCGGCCACTGTCCCGGCACGTCCGGGACCGGCGGCGGCCCGCTGGTCGGCCGCGGCGGGCGCAGGCCGATCAGGTCGTCCGGGGTCACCGGAGCCCGGTTCAGTTCGCGGCCGGTGGCGTCGCGCAGCGCGGCGACGATGGCCGCGGTCGAGACGATGGCCGGTGCCTCGCCGATGCCCTTCAGGCCGTAGGGCGCCGCCGGGTCCGGCTCTTCCACCGCGTGGGTCTCGACGGGCGGCATGTCCGGGAACGTGGGGATCAGGTAGTCGGTGAATGACGGGTTCCTGACCACCCCGTTCTCGGTCTGGAGCTCCTCCATCAGCGCGAAGCCCAGCCCCTGGGCGGTGCCCCCTTCTATCTGGCCCTCGAAACCGAGCGGGTTCAGCACCTTCCCGGCGTCGATCGCCGCCGCGACGTGCAGGACCCGGGCGATGCCCAGCTCGGTGTCCACCTCGACCACCGCGCGCTCGGCCGCGAACGTGAAGGCCGCATGGATATCTCCCTGCCCGGCGGAGTCGAAGCCCGCGGTCGGCCGGTGATGATAGACCGCGGTCTCGGCGATCGGTTCCGCTAGCAGGCCGGCCAGGCCGGCGACCGGCTCGCCCCCCGCAACCAGCATGCCGTCGCGGAGTTCCGCCGGCCTCGGCAACGGCCCGTCGGCCCCGGCGACACGATCGCGCGCCCGCGCGGCGAGCCGGTCGCGGACCAGGCGGCAGGCCATCTGCACCGCACCGCCGGCCATCATGGATTGCCGGGACGCCGAGGTGGAGCCCGCGTTGCCCATGCTGGTGTCGGCGGCGTGCAGCACCACGTGCTCGACGCCAAGCTCGGTGCGGGCGATCTGGGTGAGGACCGTGGTCAGGCCCTGACCCATCTCCACCGCAGCAGTGTGGATCTCGGCGACAGGGGTGCCCTGGCTCAGGCTCAGCGTCACGCGCGCGGTGGCCGAGTCGTCGAATCCCTCGCTGAACGCGGTGTTCTTGAACCCCACCGCGTACCCCACGCCGATGGCCAGGCCCTCCCCGTGATTCGCATTCCCGGTCCCGCCGGGGTAGTCAAGCTGGTCGCGGCCGTGCGCGGGCTCGGGGACCGGCATGGGCGCGCGCGCACACAGCTCAATCAGCTCGCGCACCGGTGCGCTGCCCGCTACCACCTGGCCGGTCGGCAGAACGGAGCCGGTGTGCAGCGCGTTGCGCAGCCGCAGTTCCACCGGGTCCATCCGCAGTGCCGCGGCCAGCTTGTCCATCTGGGCTTCGTGGGCGAAGCAGACCTGCGGCGCCCCGAAGCCACGCATGGCCCCGCACGGCGGGTTGTTCGTGAAAACGAGGGTCCCCTCGATCCGGGCGTTGGGCAGCTCGTACGGGCCTGCCGCGAACGTCGCCGCGTTCCCGAGGACCGCGGGCGAGGACGAGGTGTAGGCGCCACCGTCGAACAGCAGCCTGGCGTCGACCACGACGAGCCGGCCGTCGCGGGCCGCGCCGTGACGAAGCCAGATCCGTGACGGGTGGCGGTGCACGTGCCCGAGGAAGGACTCCTCGCGGCCAAAGCTCATCTTGACCGGCCTGCCGGTGCGCAGGGCGAGCAGGGACGCGTGAATCTGCATGTGGATGTCCTCGCGGGCACCGAATGCGCCGCCCACCCCGGCCAGGCTGATGCGTACCTTCTCCGGCGGCAGCTTCAGGCAGGGAGCGATCTGTTCCTGGTCCACATGCAGCCACTGGGTCGCCACGAGCAGGTGGATGCCTCCGTCCGGCGCGGGTACGGCCAGCCCGGCTTCCGGGCCCAGCGGTGCCTGATCCTGCATGCCGGTTTCGTAGTAACCGTCCACCCACACATCCGCCTCGGCCGCATCCGGGTTACCGTGCAGGATGTGCACGTGCCGCAGCACGTTGCCGAACTCGTGCAACTGTGGCGCCTCCGGCCGCAGCGCGGCCTCCATGTCGGTCACGACCGGAAGCGGCACCCAGTCGACGTCGATGAGCGTCGTGGCCTGGTGCGCGATCGCAGGTGTGTCGGCGGCGACTATGGCGACCGGCTCCCCGTGATAGCGGACGAGGTCGTCGGCCAGGACCGGCTGATCATCGAAGTTCAGCCCGAACGTCCGCTTGCCCTCCAGGTCGGCAGCGAGCAGGACGGCGTGAACGCCTGGCAGCGAGGCGGCCGCGGTCGCGTCAGCACGACGGATCCGCGCGTGCGGGTGGGGCGATCGCAGCGTTGCCCCCCAGAGCATCCCGTCAGCCCAGAGGTCGCTGGCATAGTCGAACGTCCCGGTCACCTTGGGGATGACGTCGACCCGGACGGCGCTCTCGCCAACCCCGCCGCGGACCCGGCTAGGAGTCGTGGTGATCATCGGCCCTCCCGGAAGCGCGGTGCCCGTCGATCCCCCCTGAAGCGCGGTGCGCGCTGGCCCCTCTCGCGGCCAGGTGGACCGCGCTGATGATCTTCTGGTAGCCGGTGCACCGGCAGAGGTTGCCTGCCAGCGCCTCCCGGATCTGCCCGTCTGAGGGGTCTGGCTCCTGGCGGAGCAGGTCGTGAACGGCCATCACCAGTCCCGGGGTGCAGAAGCCGCACTGGACCGCGCCGGCGTGCGCGAACGCTTCCTGGACCGGGTCCAGCTCGCCGCTGGCCGCTAGCCCTTCCACCGTGACGACATCCCGGCCCGCGGCCTGCCCGGCCAGCACCAGGCACGAGCACACCAGGCCTCCGGCCAGGTAGACGGCGCAGGAGCCGCATTCCCCCTGCTCGCAGGCGTTCTTCGTGCCGGTCAGGTGCAGCCCGTCGCGCAGGACGGTCAGCAGGCTCTCGCCGGCGCCGACGTTGTCGATCACGCGCGGTTCGCCGTTCACGGTCAGGCGCAGTCTCATCCCGCCCGCCCGTCTCATCCCGCCCGCCCGTTCCCTTGCGGCCCCTCTCTCAGGTAGTCGTCCCAGGCCCAGTCAAGGACCCGGCCGGCCATGACCCGCAGGGCCTGGGCGCGGTAGGCGGCCGTCCCGCGCACGTCGTCGACCGGCCGGGCCGCCGACGCGACGAGATCGGCGAACTTGCTCTTCACGGCGTCGCCGAGCGGCCGGGGCGCCTCCCAGAGGCCGCCCTCGGCGAGCACGCCCTCCAGGAAGCGCTCGGCCCCGGCCGCCTGCAAGGGCACCGGCCCCGCCGAGCCGATACCCGTGCCTACCCGGCCGCGGTCCGGGTGCAGCGCCAGGGCGAACGAGCACACCGCGATGACCATGGCGTTACGGGGCCCGACCTTGGCAAACTGCTGCGGTCCGCTGGCCCGCGGCACGTACACCGCGCTGATCAGCTCATCCGGCGCCAGCGCGTTCTGCTTGGGTCCCGTGAAGAAGTCCGTGATCGCGATCCGCCTGGTCCCGGCCACGGAGGCGACCTCGACCTGTGCCCCGGCGGCCAGCAATGGCGGATGAGCGTCACCGGCCGGGGAGGCCGTGCCCAGGTTGCCGCCGATCGTGCCGCGGCGGCGGATCTGTGGCGAGCCGACCGTCCGCGCCGCCAGCGCGAGCGCCGGGAAGTCGCGCCGCAGTGCCGGTATGAGGTGCTCATAGGTCGCGGTGGCGCCGAGCCGCAGCCACCCGTCGTCCGCGGACACCTCATCCAGGCGTGGAACCCGGCCGAGGTCGATGAGCGCAACGGGGTGGCACCGGTGGAAGTTGAGCTCCACCAGGAGATCTGTGGCGCCCGCCACGGGAAGCCCGTCGGGGAGCCCGGCCCTGGCCTCCAGGGCCTCGGCCCAGGCGGCCGGCTGCAGGAAGTGCACCGGAATCGCTCCTCTAGCTCATGGTCAGCGCCATGACTGCCTTCTGGGCATGCAGGCGGTTCTCTGCCTCGTCGTAGACGGCCGACTGCGAGCCGTCGATCACCGCGTCGGTGACCTCGATGTTGCGGTCCGCGGGCAGCGGGTGCATGAAGATGGCGTCCGGGCCGGCCGTGGCCATCCGGGGCTCGTCGGTGATCCACGCCTTGTATGAGTCGATGATCTTCGCGCCCTCGGCCGCGTCCGGCGTGGTGAGCAGGGCCCCCCAGCTCTTGGCGTAGACGACGTCGGTGCCGCGGATGCCCTCGTCGAAGTCGTGCAGGATCTCGAAGCCGGCCCGGGCCCGCCGGGCATTCTCCTGTGCCTGCTCGATTATCTCCGGCATGAGCATGAACTCGGGCGGGTGGACCAGTCGGACGTTCATGCCGAACCGCGGCAACAGCAGCGCCAGGCTCTGCGGGACGCTGATCGGCTTCTGGTAGCTGGATGCGTACGCCCAGCTGATGGTGGCGGTGCGGCCCCGCGGATCACCGAAGCGCTCGATGATCGTCATCAGGTCAGCCAGCGCCTGATGGGGGTGGTAGATGTCGCACTGCATGTTGAGCACGGGTACCCGGCTGGCCTCGGCGACCTCGCGCAGGTACTTGTTGCCTTGCTGCCAGTCGACGTAGCGGATCGCGATGCCGTCGTTGTAGCGGCCGAGGATCTCGCCGATCTCCCTGGCCGTGTCGCCGTGCGCGATCTGGGTGGTCCGGCTGTCGATGAACATCGCATGCCCGCCGAGCTGGGCCATGCCCGCCTCGAACGAGGCCCGGGTGCGGGTGCTGGGGAAGAAGAACAGCATAGCCAGGACCTTGTCCCGCAGGTACGGGTGCGGCCGCCCGAGCGCGCGGTCGCGCTTGAGCTCGAACGCGACGTCGAGCAGCGTGGTGATCTCGTCCTTGGTCCACTCCTGCAGGTCGATGAGGTCGCGGCCGCGAAGATTGGTCTGCATGGCCGGCTCCTACCCGGCCGCGCCGAGGACCAGGGCGAGCAGCGCCATACGCAGGACCACGCCGTTGAAGGCCTCGGCCCAGTACCTGTTGTGGCGGGTTTCGTCCACGTCCGGGGGAAGCTCGTCCATCCGGGGCAGCGAATGCAGGATGATCGAGTCGCTCTTGGCCTTGCTGCGCAGCAGCTCCCTGGTGACCCGGTAGGCGGCCGGGGTGAGCGGGTGCTCCGCGGTGGGCTCCACCCGCGACTTCTCGTAGTCGGCCTGCACCACCGGCTCCATGTAGATGACGTCGGCCTCCGCGATGCACTTCTCCGTGCTCTCCGCCTCCCGGTACTGCGTGTTCCGCTCGTCAAGCTCCGCCCTGAACTCCGGCAGCAGGGACATCTCCGGCGGGCTGACCACGAACGCCTCCATGTCGAACTGCGACATCGCGTACAGGATCGAGTGCATCGTGCGCATACGCATGTCGCCGACGCACAGCACCTTCAGCCCGTCGAGCCGGCCCCTGGACAGCCAGATGGTGTAAAGGTCGGTGAGCACCTGGGTCGGGTGCTCACCCCAGCCGTCCCCGCAGTTGATGACCGGCACCGACGCCCAGCGGGCGGCCTCGGCCGGCGCGCCCTGCTGGTAGTGGCGCATGGCGATGACATCGCCGTAGTACTCCAGCATGTGCACGGTGTCCTTGATCGACTCCTGGTAGAAGTCCCCGGCCCTGGTCATCTTCATGTCGGCGAAGCCGAGCACGTGCCCCCCGAGCCGGTGCATGGCCGCCTCGGTGGCCATCCGGGTGCGCGTGCTCGGCTGGTAGAAGGCGGTGAGCAGGATCTTGTCTTTCAGCAAGCCGCCGTTGCGGCGTTCCTCCGCGAAGGGCCGGAGCTCGTCGCATACCCGGAAGATCTGGAAATACTCATCACGCTCCATGTCCTTCAGGGACAGGATGTCCCGGCCGAGAAAGCTTCGCATGGCAGCCACCCCTCCTCATCGGGCACCAGCGGGGTGCTCGTCGGTTTCCTCCCGGCCTCCGGCCGGACCAGGCTTGCGGGCAAACGTGTCGATCA
The DNA here is from genome assembly GCA_963808705.1 of uncultured Actinomycetota bacterium. Classification (GTDB taxonomy): domain Bacteria; phylum Actinomycetota; class Actinomycetes; order Streptosporangiales; family Streptosporangiaceae; genus JASHPR01. The sequence continues at coordinate 129,299 of CAWEHB010000001.1, forward strand.
TGAGCTCGACATCGTCGCCGAGCGGGTACAGGATCGGGCACGTGGCGCCCGCCGTGATGTACTCGGCGACCTTGGCCTGGCACTCCTCGGGGGTGCCCGACGCCGAGATCATCTGGACGGCCTCATCCGGCACCAGCTTCATCGCCCGGCGGATGTCGGCCGCGCTGGCCGGCCAGGTGAGGATCTTCCCGATCTCCGCGATCAGCGCAGGGTCGACCCCGCTGGCCTTCATGATGTGCGGCTGCTGCCCGAGGTACTGGGTCAGCAGTTCCCTGGATCGGTCGAGCGCCGTGTCACGGTCGGTGTCCACCGAGCAGACCACCAGCTGCGGCCGGTCGATCTCCCCGACGGTCCGCCCGGCCCGGGCCGCGCCTGCCGCGAGCGCGTCGAGCGCCCGCCGGTTGTAGTCGGGGCTGACCATGTAGTTGAGCAGGACGCCATCGGCGATCTCGCCGGCCAGCTCCATCATCTTCATTCCGGTAGCGCCGACGTAGATCGGCACGTCCCGCGGGGAGCGGTCGCCGTGCACTATGTCGATCTCCACGTCGTCGAGGTGCACGAACTCGCCGTGGTAGGACACCCGCTGCAGGGTGAGCAGTTGCCTGGCCGCCTCGACGACCTCGCGCATGGCCGTCAGCGGCCTGCGCCGGTCCACGCCCACCTTCGACGCCAGGGGTTCCCACCAGGCACCGAGGCCCATCATGATCCGGCCGGGCGCGAGCTCGGATAGCGTTGAGAACGTGGCCGCGAGCAGGCCGACGTTCCTCGTCCAGATGGGGATCACGCCGGAGCCGATCTTGATCCGGCGGGTCACCGCGGCGTAGGCGGCCATCGGCACCGTCGCCTCCCGCACCAGCCTGCTCTCTGCCTGCCACACCGCCTCGAACCCGCGGGACTCGGCGTACTGCGCGTAGCGCATGCCGTCCCGGATCGGGTGCTTGTCCTGGAGGTACAGGGCCATCCGGCCCTCGGACGTCGCCGTCATCTCGCCTCGCCTCCCTGGGGCGCGAAATCGTGCTGCGGGATGTCCTCCAGCCGCGCCCACATCCGCCCGGCCTGCGCGGCCGCCTCGGCCGCGAGCGCGGCCTGGTCCACGCGGGTCGAGCGCCGGTCGGCGACGACCAGTTCGCCGGCCACCACCACGTCCCTGACCTGCCCGGGCGACAGGCCGAAGACCCAGTGCCCGGCGACGGTGCCCGCCGACAACGGCGTCGGGGCGGCGTAGTCGAGCACGGTGATGTCGGCGGGCGCGCCGGCCCTGATCCGGCCGAGTAGCGGCTCGCCGAAGACCTGGCCGGCCGCGCGCGAGCCGGCGGCGAGACGGGCGAGCGGCCACGACGGGGACGTGAGCAGGCTCGCCTCCCTGGCCCGGAAGAACGCCGCCTGCGACTCGGTGATCATGTCGCCGCCGATGCCGTCGGTGCCCAGCGCGATCCGCCCGGCGCCGCGCGGGCCGGGGCTCTCGTCTCCGGCCGCGGGGGGTTCCGGGCCATCGGGGTCTGGGGTGTCCCCAGGGAGCGGAGTGCCCACCCGGGTCGGCACAGTCACCGGGCTGTGGCCGACGCCGTTGTTCATGTTGCTGCGGGCGTTGTGCGCGATCGTCGCGCCGGAGGCGAGCAGGATCTCGCGCTCCCGGGAGTCGACGTGCACGCAGTGCGCGAGCAGGGCGCGCTCGGTGACCACGCCCGCCGCGGTCAGCCGGTCCACCACGCGGCACCCGTGCCCGGCCAGCGCGTCTCGCTGGTCGGCGGCGTCCTCGGCCACGTGAATGTGCACGCCCGTGCCGGCCTCAGCGGCCGCGCCGGCGCAGGCCTCGAGCGTCGCGTCGGACATCGTGAACGACGCGTGCGCGCCCATCAGGCCGCGGGCCAGCGGCTGGCCGGCCTTGAGGAACCTGGTGTTCTCGGCGATGCCCGCGACGGCCCGGTCTTCGCCGTCCCGATCGGTCACCTCGTAGCACAGCACCGAGCGCAGCCCGAGCTCGCCGAGGGCGGACGCGATGACGTCGAGCGACCCGTCGATGAAATTCGGCGAGGCGTGATGGTCGAAGACGGTGGTCGTCCCGGCCAGCAGCGCGTCCAGGCCGCCTGCCAGCGCCGACATCCGGATACTCCGCTCGTCCAGCGCCCGGTCCAGCCGCCACCAGATGCGCTGCAGGATCTGCAGGAAGTTCCCTGGCGGGGCCAGCCGGTAGGGCATGCCCCTGGACAGCGCCGAGTACAGGTGGGTGTGCGCGCACACGTTGCCCGGCAGGACCAGGGTGCCGGAGCAGTCTCGGCGCGGCATCCCCCGCGGGGCGGGACCGACCGCGGCGATCCGGTCACCGTCGATCACGACGTCGGCGCTGGCCAGCTCGACCGGATCGAGGCCGAGCACGACGGTGCCGCCGCAGAGCGCCAAGGTGCTCATGGGCGCCGTCCCAGCCTGGGCACGGCCGCTGCCGCGGCCGGCGAGTCCTTCATCGGAAGCCTGGTCCGGTACCGGCCGTCGAAGGCGTGCAGCGCGCCAGCCACCGCGCTCGCGGTGGGCACCAGCCCGATCTCGCCGATCCCCTTGGCGCCGTAGGGGCCCTCGGGCTGATATTCCTCGACGAAGACGCACTCGACGGGCGGCATTCCGGACGGCGGGATGATGTGCAGTGATTTCAGCGTCGTCGTTTCCGGGACCCCGCCGGTGACAACGAACTCCTCGGACAGGGCGTGGCCCAGGCCCATGTGCACGGCGCCCTCGACCTGGCCGGACAGCAGGGTGGGGTTGATCACCTTGCCGACATCGTGCGCCGCGATGACTCTTTCGATCCGGCCGGCCTCGTCGAGCACGACGACCTGCGTGGCCCAGCCGTACGCGAAGTGCGTGACCGGGTTCGCCACGCCGGCACCTGGCTTGGTGGTCCAGTCGATCAGCACCTCGCCGTAGAAATCCTGGCCGGCCAGGTCAGCCAGGCAGCGTCCGTTCAGATTCTTCTTCAGCTTGCTGGCCGCGTCGATGACGGCCCGTCCGCCGAGCACGGTGGCGCGCGAGGCGGTGGTCTGGCCGCAGCCGAGCTCGCGGGCGGTGTCGACGGCCACCCGGACCTGCCCGGGAGTCAGGCCGAGCTCCTCGCAGGCGATCTGCATGAGCACGGTGTGCACGCCCTGGCCCATTTCGGTCCAGGAATGGAACAGCGTCACCGAACCGTCGGTTTCGGGCCGCAGCACCACCTTTCCGAATTCGGCCAGGCCATTGCCGACGCCGGTGTTCTTGACCGCGCAGCCGATGCCGGCGAACGGCGCGGCCCGGTAAGCGTCCCGCACCGCGAGCAGCGTCTTCTTGAGCCCGACGCCCGGGCCCAGCCGCTGGCCGGTGCCGTAGATGTCGCCCGCCTCGACGGCGTTGCGCCAGCGGATCTCCCAGCCGTCCAGGCCGGTGCGCTCGGCCAGGCGGTCCAGCATGCCCTCGATCGCGAAATTCGTCTGGTTCGCGCCGAACCCGCGCATCGCGCCGCACGGCGGGTTGTTGGTGTAGACGGCCCTGGCCTCGATGTCGACGGCATCGAACTTGTACGCGCCGCAGGCGTGGCCGGCGGCGCGCTCGAGCACCTTGGCGCCCACGCTGGCGTAGGCGCCGGTGTCACCGGTGATCCGCGCCCGCAGGCCGGTCAGCCGGCCCGCGCCGTCGCAGCCCACCGTGTAGGTGAGGGTCAGCGGGTGCCGCTTGACGTGGAAGCGGATGCTCTCCGCCCGGCTCAGCGTCAGCTTGACCGGCCGGCCCGCGTGGCAGGCGAGCAGGGCGGCGTGCCCCTGGACGCCGAGATCCTCCTTGGCCCCGAACGCGCCGCCGGCCGACACCAGGGTGGCCCGGACCTTGTCCTCGGGGAGGCCCAGCAGGCCGGCGACCTGCCTGCGGTCGCTCCAGATGCCCTGGCCCTGCGAATAGAAGTGCACCCCGCCGCCGTCCGTCGGATAGGCCAGGGATGACTCGGGCTCCAGGAAGGCGTGCTCGATGAACTGGGTCTGGAAGGCCTCGGTGAGGACGTGCCCCGACCGCGCGAGCGCCGCCTCGACGTCGCCGCGCTTGACCTCGGAGACCGACAGCACGTTGCCGGGCGCGTGGGGGTGCAGCCGCGGCGCGCCGCGGGCCATCGCGCCGGCGGGGCTGGTGACCGGCTCCAGGACGTCATAGCTGACCTCGACCAGGGCCGCCGCCTCGCGCGCGGCGGCGCGGGTCTGCCCGGCGACCAGGGCGATCACGTCACCGACATACCTGGTTGTCTCGCCGGTCGCGACGAGTTGCGGCCAGTCCTGGGTGATCTCTCCCTGGACCCGCTCGCCGGGCACGTCGCCGGCCGTGAGCACGGCGAGCACGCCCGGATGGGCCAGCGCCCGGCTGGTGTCGACGGCGCGCACCACGGCGCGGGGGTGGTCGGCGAAGCGGATGGCGCCATGCAGCATGCCGGGCATGATCATGTCATTGACATAAGGCTTGTCACCGAGCGCGAGCTCGCGGCCCTGATAGCGGGCCGTCGGCGAGCCCACGCGGCCGCTGTGGTCGATGCGCGGCAACGGCCTGCCCTGCCTGACGCCGGCCGCCAGCATGATCGCGTCGATGATCTTGACGTACCCGGTGCACCGGCACAGGTTGCCCGCCAGTGCCGAGGCCACCTCCTCCCTGGTCGGCTCCGGCGTCTTGGCCAGCAGCACCTCCGCCTTCATGAGGATGCCGGGCGAGCAGAAGCCGCACTGGGACGCGCCAGCGGCCACGAAGCAATCGGCCCACATCCGCCGGCCGACGGCGGAAAGCCCCTCCTGCGTGGTGACGGCCCGGCCCGCGAAGCGCTCGGCTGGCTGGGCGCAGGAAACGACGGCCTTGCCATCGACGATCACGGTGCAGGCGCCACATGATCCCTCGGGTGCGCAGCCGTCCTTGACCGATGTGACGCCGCAGCGGTCCCTGAGCGCCTCCAGCAGGTGCTCTCCGGTCCGGACGTCCGCGGATACCGCGGCACCGTTAAGCGTGAAGTCCATCGCAGGTTCCCTTAACGCGCCGGCTCGGCCCGATGCCGGCCCGCTCAGTCACGGCGCACCCCGGTAAACAGCACGGCGACGCGCTCGTCCGCGCCGACCACCCCGGACTGCCTCAGGTCGAGCAGCCCGGCCAGGCCAGCCGACCCGGTCGGATCAACCGCGATGCCGGTCGCGGCGCCCAGTTCGTTCGCCTCGGCCAGCCTCTCCTCGGTGACGACCAGTGGCTGGCCGCCCGTGGTGAGCATGGCGCCGACCACGGCTCGCCAGTCGTAGGTCTCGTCATCGAGAATGCCGGTCGCGATGCTCTTGGGCTCGCTCTCCCATGGCCACATGTAGGCCGAACGGTGCTGCGCGGCCGAGGCGAGCGCCCGCCCGACGTCCGCGCGGCGCAGCCGTTCGGCGTTATTGCCCTGGCCAGCATCATCATCTTGGGGCAGCAGGGCACGGACCCGGGCGTACGCGCGTTCGAGCGGGTGGGCGCCGGTGGTCTGGACGGTGTGCAGCCGGGGCTCGCGGGCGATCGCGCCAAGCTCGGCGGCCTCGCGCAGGCCCTGGGCGCACGCGCTGGCCAGGGCGCCGCCGCCGACCTGGATGACGATATGGTCAAACGCCGTCCCGGCCAGGTCTGACGCGATCTCATAGGCGATGGTCTCGCCGCCCTCGATCGCCAGGCCGTTCTCGTTGCCCTGGCAGGTGAAGGGCACCGCCCCGGCCGCAAGTTCCTCGCGCAGCCGCAGGTAGGCGGGATCGCCCGCTACCCCGGGCTCGCGCGGGCAGGCCACGACGTCGCTGCCCAGCCGGCGCAGCCGGGCCACGGTGCCGGCATCCGCGTCGGCCGGGACGAACACCCGAAGCCGCCGGCCGCCGGCCCGGGCCACGACGGCCGCGGCGAGGGCCGCGTTCCCGCAGCTGGCGATGGCCAGCGTGGAGCGGCCGGCCGGGGTGAGCCCGAGCCGCTCGGCGACTTCGAGGTGGATCAGCAGGCCCATCAGGTGCCGGCCCTTGTGCGACCCCGACACGTTCCCCGTCTCGTCCTTGACCCACACGCCGCCCGATTCCGAAAAGCCGAGCCGATCGCTCAGCAGGGTGTTCCTGTGCATGGGCGTGACCCGGAAGCCGCGGGAGTCCACCGCCGCCACCGATCGCTCGAGTGCGGCGATGAGCTGCACGTACTCGTCATCGTCCAGCCCGGCGTCCGTGGCGAGATGGTAGGAGTGCATGAGCGACCGGTAGCGGGCGAACGGGTCGGGCTCACCGCCGTCGGGGAAGCGCAGTGTGGTGGTATCCAGCACCCGGACCAGGATGTGGTCGACGTCGTCACCGTTCGCGTTGGGACACTTGAACGGATACGCCTCCGTGGCCGCCGCTACCCAGCCGCAGCCAGCGCAGCGAATGGATGAGCGCGCGGTGTTCACAGGTCCTCGATCACGCCGGTGCGGGCGTTGAACTCCTCGATGAGGCCATCCCAGCTGGCCAGCCTCTCCCGCAGGTCAACCCAGTAGGCCTGCGTTCGGCGGGCCGTGAATTCGGCCACGCCGACGCCCTGCTGCTCAACCCAGGTGTAGTAGCCGAGGTTGAAGATGCGCTCGCGGTCCCGCAGGCTCGGCTCCAGCAGATGGTCGGTATCTGCCGCGAGCATCCAGCGGCCAAAGGCCTCTGCGGCATCTGCCTGGTCGAAGCCCAGCGGGTAGTCCCTGGCTTGGACCCGCTCACGCTCGCTCCCGTACATGGCCGCCCCGTCGGTAGCCACCGTCATGACCACGTCGTGTGATCCGAGCCCCAGGTATCTGGCGGCCTTGACGGCGGCCAGGATGTTGCAGATGCTCGACAGCCCGAACTCCGGCAGTGCGGCCAGGGTCGGCTCAGGCACCTTCCGTTTGGCGCGCAGGTAATCCAGCCCGGCCGGGGCGCTGAACAGGACGCCGAGCTGGTCGGTGGCCGCATCGGAGACTGCCGTCACGATGTCGGTGTTCATGACGTTGTGAATGAGCGGGATGTGCTTGTCCCCGATGCCCTGGATGTTGTGCTCGCCGAAGCCGTTGTAGAGCATGGTCGGGCACTCCAGCGCCTCGACCGCGACGACCGCCGCGCCGTAGGCGTCCTTGAGGTGATCGCCGGCGCCAAGCGTGCCCGCCGAGCCCGAGGCGGAGACGAAGGCACGCAGCCGCAGCGTGGGATCGGTCGCCCTCATCGACTCGAAGACCCGGGCCAGCGCTGGGCCCGTGCAGGCATAGTGAATGAGGTGGTTGCCGAATTCGGCGAACTGATTGAAGATCACGTTGGCCGGGTCCTGCGACAGCTCGGCGCACTTGTCGTAGATCTCCTTGACGTTGCTCTCGGTACCCGGCGTCCTGATGATGTCGCCGGGGTCGGTCACCCACTCCTCCAGCCAGGCAAAGCGCTCCCGGCTCATTCCCTCGGGCAGGACGGCGACGCCCCGGCACTGCATCAGCCTCGAAATGGCGACCCCGCCTCGGCAGTAGTTGCCCGTGGAAGGCCAGATCGCCCGGTTCGCGGTGGGATCGAACTGCCCTGTGATCACGCGCGGAGCGAGGCAGCCGTAGGCAGCGAGTACTTTGTGCGCTCTGATCATCGGGAACAGATCGCCTATCGCGACCACGATTCGCGCGTCCACCCCGGTCAGCTCGCTCGGCAGGTCGGCGCAGACGGGGATGGGCACCTGGCCGGTGCGGTCGGGGCCGTTGTACCAGTGCACCCGGAACAAGTTGAGCGGGTGCGCCTCATCTGGCCGCACGTCGGCCAGAGCGCGCTGAATCCGGTGCGGGATTTTCCAGGGCTCGGCGAGCTCGGCGAAGGCCGGGAGCACGATCGTCGCATCGCGGAACCGGCGAACGGTCCGGTCCAAGATCCTATGATCGACGATGTGATCCTCAAGCCCACGCGATGGCATCTTTGCCGCTCTCCTTGTCTGACGCCGCGGCCGTGACCTCGGGGAAGCCGGTCGGGCCGGGGCCCTGGATAGCAAGCGTCATGGCGATGCTAGGGCTCGGCCAGCTCCGCGTCAGGAGTCGAAAGTCCTCACGCCGCACTACTTCCGCGCCGATGGCACCTGACGGAGGACCCTGGTCACGCGGCGTCCTGCCTGGCCAGACTCATCCGGACGGGAAGAGGGCGCCGGCGCGGCGGGATAGTGCCCAGGAGGAGCGCAGACCCTGGCGGCTGTCGAGCTGACCGCGGACCGGATGACGCAGCACGCACCATAACAATCGTGGCCCGGCACGGTTCACCGCCCGGCCAGGATTGGGGTAGTTCCCTGGAAGACTGGATAAGAGGCCGGGACGGTGATCCACGATGTCACAGACCGGGATGGCGGAGGAGCTGGCCGCCATGCGGGTGTCCTATGAGCAGGAGGCACTGGACGAGGCGGACCTCGCGGCCACCTGGCACGAGCAGCTACTGCGATGGCTCGGCGAGGCGATCCGGTCTGGACTAGCCGAGCCGAACGCAATGGTGCTGGCGACCACGAACTCTGATGGCCAACCGTCCACGCGCAGCATGTTGTGCAAGGAACTCGACGCCCGCGGCGTGGTCTTTTACACCAATTACGCTTCGGCCAAGAGCCATGACCTGCTGGCCACGGGGTGGGCCTCGGCGACATTCCCGTGGTTCGCGATACAGCGGCAGGTCCACGTGAAGGGACCAGTGGGGAAGATTTCCCCGGCCGAGACGGCCGTCTACTGGTCCACCCGTCCACGGGGTTCCCAGCTCGGCGCCTGGGCGTCCGCGCAGTCGGAGGTGGTGACCAGCCGTGCGTTGCTTGATGCCGGGTTCGCCGATGTGGAGCGGCAGTTCGCCGATACCGAGCACCTCCCAGTGCCGCCGCACTGGGGAGGCTGGCGGATTCGGCCGCAGACCGTGGAGTTCTGGCAGGGGCGGCCGAACCGGATGCACGACCGGCTGGTATATGACCAGTCCGGCGGTGCGTGGTGCCTCAAGCGTCTGTCGCCTTGAGTAGATCGCCGCTGACCCTCCCCTTGCCGGGGCTGAAGCGGCCGCGCGGCAGGAAGCGGCCCGCGCCCGGCTGGCCGAGGAACTTCCCGTCCCGGACCAGCACGTTGCCGCGCTGCATGACCACCTCGGGCAGGCCGCGGACCTTCCGTCCCTCGTAGCAGCTGTAGTCCACCCGCATGTGATGGGTGCTGGCCGACAGCGTCCGCTCGACGCCGGGGTTGAACACCACGATGTCGGCGTCGGCGCCCGGGGCGAGCGTGCCCTTGCGCGGGTAGAGGCCGAACATCCTGGCCGGCGCGGTCGCGACCAGCTCGACGAACCGAGTCGGGGTGATGTGCCCGCCCCCGACCCCCCCGTCCCAGATCAGCGTGTAACGGTCCTCCACGGCCGGCAGCCCGTTGGGGATCGCGGAGAAGTCGTCCTTGCCGAGGATCTTCTGTTCCTTGTAGTCGAACGGGCAGTGATCGGTGGCGACCACTTGGAGGTCGTCGGTGACCAGGCCGTGCCACAGGTCCGCCTGGTGGTCGGCGGGCCGCAGCGGCGGCGAGCAGACGAACTTGGCGCCCTCGAAGCCGGGCCTCGCGAGGTCGTCGAGAGACAGGTAAAGGTACTGCGGGCAGGTCTCCGCGTAGGCGGGCACGCCGCGGTCGCGCCCCTCGCGGACCGCGTTGAGCGCATCCCGCGAGCTGAGGTGGACGATGTAGACCGGCACGCCGGCCAGCTCGGCCAGCGCGATCGCACGGTGGGTGGCCTCGCCCTCCATCGACGACGGCCGGGTCAGGCCGTGGTTGACCGGGGCTGTCTTGCCCTCGGCCAGGTAGCGATGGACCAGGACGTCGATCGGGCCGCCGTTCTCCGCGTGCATCATGATCAGGCCGCCGTTGTCCGCGGTGCGGCTCATCGCGCGGAAGATCGACGCGTCGTCCAGCATGAACACGCCCGGGTAGGCCATGAACAGCTTGAACGAGGGCACACCGCGGTCGATCATCGCGTCCATCTCGCGCAGGATGGGCTCGTTGATCTCGCGCACTATCATGTGCATGCCGTAGTCGATATGCGACTTGGGGCCAGCCTTCTCCAGCCACCGGTCCAGGCCCTGGGCCAGGCTCTCGCCGTGACTCTGTACCGCGAAGTCGACGATGGTGGTGGTGCCGCCCCAGGCCGCGGCGGCGGTACCGGTGGCGAAATCGTCGGAGGAGACCGTGCCGCCGAACGGGAGCTCCATGTGGGTGTGCACGTCGATCCCGCCCGGCATGACGTAACGCCCGGCCGCGTCGATGACGGTGTCTGCCCCCGCTGCGGTGCCGGTCTCGGCCAGCCCGGTGCCGATGGCCTGGATCCGCTCCCCCTCGATCAGCACGTCGGCCCGGGACATGTCGGCGGCCGTGACCACCGTCCCGTTCTTGATCAGCGTGCTCATGGCAGCTGCTCCGCCAGCTCGCCGTAGGTCTCGGGCCGGCGGTCGCGGAAGAACTGCCAGGTGTTGCGGACCTCGCGGATCTCGTCCAGGTCGAGGTCGGCGACCAGCACCTCGTCCTCGCTGTCCGAGGCCTGGGCGACGATCTTGCCGCGCGGGCTGCAGAAGTAGGAGGAGCCGTAGAACTTGTGCTGGTTCAGCGGGGACTCGACGCCGACCCGGTTGCTCGCCGCGATCCAGAACCCGTTGGCCACCGCGTGCGCGGGCTGCTCAAGCTCCCACAGGTACTTGGACAGCGACTCGACGGTCGCGGACGGGTTGAAGACCAGCTCGGCGCCCTTGAGGCCCAGCTCGCGGGCCACCTCGGGGAAATGCCGGTCGTAGCAGATGATCAGGCCGAGCCTGCCCGCCGAGGTGTCCCACACCGGGTAGCCGAGGTTGCCCGGCTTGAAGTAGAACTTCTCCCAGAAACAGGGCCCGACGTGCGGGATGTGGGTCTTGCGGTACTTGCCGAGAACCGTGCCGTCGCGCTCGATCACGCAGGCGGTGTTGTAGTAGACGCCGGGCTGCTCTTCTTCGTACCACGGCACGATCAGCACCACGCCGTGCTCGCGGGCCACCTCGCGCATCCGGCTGACGGTCGGCCCGTCCTCGGGCTCCGCGGTGTCATACCACTTGGGGTCCTGCTCGGCGCAGAAGTACGGGCCGTGGAAGATCTCCTGGAGGCCTACCACCTGGGCGCCCTGGCCCGCCGCATCCGCGATCATCTTGATGTGCTTGTCGATCGCCTCCTGCTTGGACATGTTCGCCTGGGCCTGGATCAGCGCCGCGCGGACCGTTCGCATCGGGTGTCCTCCTTAGCGCAATGTTGTCTCCCGGGGGGACGACCCTCCCAGACCCCCCCGGAATGCCGGGATGATCTCGCGGCCGAAGCCGCTGATCAGCGCCCTGGGATCGTCGACCATCGAGTAGATGTTGAACTGCTGCACGCCCAGGTCCCGCAACTGGCCCAGCTTGGCCCGCACCTGCTCGGGGGTGCCGAGCACGCAGAACCTGTCCACCACGTCGTCGGTGACGAACTCGGCGTTCTCCGAGCCCGTCCGGCCGTGATGGGCGTAGTCGTAGCGCTCGCGGGCCGCGATGTACTCGGTCAGCTCGACCGGAAGCTCGGCGTCGTGGTAGCGCTGGACCAGGTCGACCACGTGGTTGGAGACCAGGGCGGGAAACCAGCGCACCTGATCGCGGGCGTGCGCGAGGTCAGCGGAGAGGTAGGCCGGGGCGGCGGCCATCACCTTGATGCCGGCCGGGTCCCGGCCGGCCTGCTCGGCGCCCTCGCGGAGGTAACGCAGCGACCATTCGATGATGAACGGGTCGGCGAGCTGCATGATCAGGCCGTCGGCGACGCGGCCGGCGCAGCGCAGCGCCCGCGGCCCGTAGGCGGCGACCCAGACCGGCAGCGGGCGGCCCTCCGACCACTGGAGCTGCACCGCGGTGCCGTCGAGGTCGACCTCTCGCCCCTCGGCCAGGTCGCGGATGGTCCGGCAGGCCCGCTCCAGCGCGGCGACGGGCACCGGGTTGCGGCCGAGCACCCGCTGCGCCGAGTCGCCGCGGCCGATCCCCATCTCCATCCGGCCGCCGGAGATCTCGTTCAGCGTCGCCATGGCGGCGGCGGTCACCGTCGGGTCCCTGGTCACCGGGTTGGTGACGCACGGCCCGATGTGGATATCCGTGGTACCCGCCGCCATCAGCGTGAAGATCGGGTAGACCTCCTGCCACAGGACGTGGCTGTCCCACAGCCACACGTGGCTGAAGCCGTTCTCCTCGGCGAGCACCGTCCGGCCGACGATCTCGGACACCGGAGGGTCGGCCATGAAGGTCACGCCGAAATTGAGCATAATTGTCCCTTATGCGTCACTTAACGTGATCATACCGACACCGAACAACCCCAGTTCTCTCCTTACCATTACCAGATCGCCGTAACCTTGCTGGCTCGACTTAAGGAAGGTCCCGATGGCCGGTGTGACGATGAACCGTCAGGTTCGCGCCGAAACGCCGTCGCAGTCAGCAAGCTGGCCCGTCTGGTCGGGAGCGGTGCCGCCGCTGGCCGAAAGCTTCGCCCCGCGGCCGGAAACCGGGTTCGATGCAGCGCGCGGCCTGGCCCGCGGCACGACGGTGGTGCTGACCCCGCCGGCCCAGGCCGCCGAGGCCGGACACCAGGCGCTGGCCGGGATGGGCGGCACCGGCAAGACGCAACTCGCCGCGGCGTTCGCCCGCGCGCTCTGGCGCATCCGCGACGTGGACCTGCTCGCCTGGGTGCCGGCCGCCAGCCGGGATGCGGTGCTGACCGGCTACGCGCAGGCGCTGGCCGCGGCGGGCCTCCCGGGCGCCGGCGCCGGCGCGGGCACGGCCGCGGCCGGCTTCCTGGGCTGGCTGGCCACCACCAGCCGGCCGTGGCTCGTGATTCTCGACGACGTCGCCGACGCCAGCGACCTCGACGGGCTCTGGCCGGCGGGCGCGGCCGGGATGGTCCTGGTCACCACCCGGCTGCCCGCCAGCGCGGTGGGCGGACACGACCGGAAGATCCTGGAGATCGGGGGATTCAGCCCGCGCGAGGCCCTGGGCTACCTGGCGGCCAGGCTGAGCGAAGACGCGGGCATGCGGGCCGGGGCGCTTGACCTCGCCACGGACCTTGACTTCCTGCCGCTCGCCCTGGCCCAGGCCGCGGCCGTGGTCGCCGACAGCAAGACCAACTGCCGCAGCTACCGCGCGGCGTTCGCCGAGCGGACACAGCAGATGCCCGTGGCCGGGACCGGCCTGGACGCGGCCACGGTGGCCGCTACCTGGTCGCTCTCCCTAGACCAGGCCGACCGCCTCTCGCCTCCGGGCATGGCCGGGCACGCCCTGGCGCTGCTGGCGCTGCTCGACCCGGCCGGCGTCCCGGCAGCGGTGCTGACCAGCCCGGCGGCGTGCGGCTACATCTGCGGTCGCCATGCCACCGGGACGCGGGCCGACGAGAGCCAGGTTCGCAGCGTGGTGGAAAGCCTGGCCCAGGTCGGCGTGGTGACGATCGATCCCGAGTCCGCGTCCCGCACCGTGCTGATGCACGGCCTGGTTCAGGCCACGATCCGGCAGGTCATCCCCCCCGCGATGCTGGAGGAGGTCACGTCGGCCGCGGCAAATGCCCTGCTGCAGGCGTGGCCGGCCGATGATGCCGACCCGCTCATGACTCAGGCCCTGCGAGATGGCACGGCCAGCCTGCACCGCACGGCGGCGGGGCTGCTCTGGACCCCCGAGGTCCATCCGGTGCTGTTCCGGGCCGGCCAGAGCCTGGACCGGGCCGGGCTGAACGGCCTGGCCGTTTCCTACTGGCAGGACATGATCAGTACGAGCCAGGTCGTGGGCCAGGCTCACGCCAGCATCCCGCTGGCCCACGACAGCCTCGCGGCCGCGTACCTGTCCGCGGGGCGCCCCGCGGACGCCGCCGACGTTTACCAGCAGAGCCTCGCCGAGCGGGAGCAGATGCTGGGGGCGGACCATCCCGACACCCTGACCGCGCGCAGCAGCCTCGCCCGCGCCTACCTCGGCGCGGGGCGCCAAGCCGACGCGATCGCGCTGTACGAGCGCATCCTGTCCGAGCGGGAGCGGGTGCCGGGGCATGACCATCCGGCCACCCTGGCCTCGCGCGACGATCTCGTGGCCGCCTACCTGTCGGCGGGTCGCGCGCAGTCCGCGATCGTCATCCTCCAGCGCACGTTCAACGACCGGGCCGCCGTACTGGGCGCGGACCATCCCGAGACGCTGGCCGCGCGGGCCGAGCTTGCCGCCGCGCTGCACGCCGGAGGACAGCTGACGGAGGCCATCCGGCTGTACGAACGCATCCTGACCGACCGGGAGCGGGCCCAGGGCGCGACCCACCCGGACACCATGGCCGCGCGCGCCAGCCTGGCCTACGCCTATCGCTCGGCGGACCGGCTGAAGCACGCGCTGCCCGTCTACGAACGCACGCTCGCCGACCGGGAGAAGGTACTCGGGCCGGACCACCCGGACACCGTGACCTCGCTGGCGAACCTGGCCTCGGCCTACCACACCGCGCAGAAGCTCAAGCAGGCGATGCCGCTCTACGAAGAGGCCCTCGCGCGCCTCGAGCGGTCCAAGGGCCCGGGTCACCCGGACACGCTGACCGCGCGCGGCAATCTCGCCTCCGCCTACCACTCCGCCGGCCGGCTCGCGCAGGCGATCCCCCTGTACGAGCAGACGCTCCAGGATTACGAGCGGCTCGTGGGCCCGGAGCACACGAACACGCTGACCTCGCGGGCCAACCTCGCGTCCGCGTACCACACGGTGGGGCGGCGCACCGAGGCGGTGGCGCTCTTCGAGCGCACCCTGGCCGACTGTGAGCGACTGCTGCCTGAAGATCACCCGATGACCCAGGCGATCCGGGACAACCTCCAGGCGGCCACCTAGCTCATGCGGCGGCGCCCGGGCGTCACCTGGACGCGCCCGCTCGTGACGACGCGGGCTTAGCGGCCGGTGAATCGGGCGGGGCGCTTTTCCGCGAAGGCCGCGACCCCCTCGACGAAGTCGGCCGAGCCCGCCCTCTCCCGCTGGATCTGGGCCTCGAACTCGAGCTGGGCGTCCATGCGCTCGTACAGCCACCGGTTGAGCTGGCGCTTGGTGCCCGCGTACGACCCGGTCGGGCCCTCCGCGAGCCGCGCCACGAGCTCGTCGGCACGCGCCGCGAACTCCTCGTCCGGCCAGACCCGGTTGATCAGGCCCCAGTCCAGGGCCTGCCGGGCCCGGACCCGCTCGCCGAGCATCGCCATCTCGGCCGCGCGGGTGAACCCCACCCGCGAGGGCACGAGCAGCGACGAGCCGCCGTCCGGCACCAGGCCGATGTTCACGAACGCCAGCAGGAAGTACGCGGACTCGGCCGCGACGATCAGGTCACAGACCAGCGCCAGCGACACGCCGATCCCGGCCGCGGGGCCGTGCACCGCCGCCACGACCGGCTTGGGCATCTGGCGGATGCTCACCATGATCGGGTGGTAGCGCTCGGTCAGCCGGTCGTAGACGTCCTGGCCGGACGCGGGCCCGCCGCCGCCGCGAAGATCCGCGCCGCTGGAGAACGCGCGCCCGGCCCCGGTGATCAGCACCGCGCGGACGCCCGGGTCCTCGGCCGCGGCGCTCAGGGCGGCCGGCAGGTCCAGGCTGAACTGATCGTTCCAGGCGTTCAGGCTCTCGGGGCGGTTGAGCTCGATCTTGGCGGCTCCGCCGCGCCGGTGGTAGTTGACCGTCTCGTACTCGTGGGCCAGCTCGTAGTCAGTCACGGCCATCATGCTAACGAGTGCTGTCCCGCCGGGGCGGGACCACTCCGGCCCGCTAGCGGCGCGTTGCGTCTGTTCCGGCGGCTTTACCTCGTCCAGCAGGATGGCCAGGTCGTCGTCGGTCACCGCACGCCCCGGCCGGTTATCGCCGCAGCCGGTCGAGCGCCTGGCGGGCCTGGCGCTGCCTGGCCCTGGCCCGCCGGGCCTGGGCCCGGGTCTCGGACAGGCTCCGGCGCGCGTCGGCGAGCTGCTCTTCCATCGCCTGGACGGCTCGCTCCAGCTTCTGCTCGGCCGCGGTCGCGGCCTCGGCGGCCTGGGCCGCGTCGGTCACCGCCTGCTCGGCCGCGACGAGGGCCGCCTGGCGGCGGCGCTCCCGCTCCGCGCCGGCCGACTCGGCGGGCGGCGCCTTCGCCACGGGCCGGGCCGGGCTGGCGGCGCCCGCCACGGCCAGCGCGCGGGGGGCGCCCGGGGCGCCCGGGGCGGGCGCGCTGCGGAGGGGACGGCGGCTGCCGGACGATGTCACGAGCGTCAGCGTCGGCGGCCCGGAGCCGAAGCCCTCGCTGCGGACCGCCCGCTCCAGGGTTCCCGCCGCCAGCTTCCCGGCCACCTCCGGGTCGGCCAGCGCCGCGCCGAGGGTGGCGGTCACCTCATCCCGGAGCGCGGCGGGCGGGGCCTGCAGGCCGGAAACCGTGAACGCCTGCCGGGCCAGGGCATCGATCAGCCGGCGCCGCCGTAGTGAGAGCTCCCTGATGGCCGCGCCGTCCAGGGACCGCTGCGCGGCGCGGAGTTCCTGGCCGAGGCTGGCCAGCTCGGACGGTACGCCGGGCGCGGCGCGGACCAGCTGGTTGAGCACCCAGGCCGACCGGGTCGGCTTGCGCAGCCCGGCGATCCTCTTCGCCGCCGGGGCCTGGCCAGCCGCGCGCGCCTGAGCCGCGAGGGTGCCGCGGCGCTCGATGAACGTGTCCGGGTCGGATGAGTACAGCTCGGCCGCCGCCTCCTGGAAAAGGTCGGTGCCGGTCACGCGACCTCGTGGCCGCGCTCGAGGATCTCGGCGGCTCCGCGGATGACGCAGCGCAGCGGGTCGTCCACGACAAAGGCGGGGATGTCGGCCACCGCCTCGATCTTGTTGGCCAGGCCCGGGAGCAGGGCCCCGCCCCCGGCGAGGCGGATCTTCCCCCGCACCACGTCCTCGGCCAGGTTGGGCGGGATATCCGACAGCATCTCCTGCGCCGAGTCGGCGATGGCGGCGACGGTGTGGCCGAGGGCCTCGGCGACGAGCCGGCCCGGGACGTATTCCACGCGGGGCGTCCGGCGCCCGGCGTCCACGCCGACCACCTCCATCCATTCGGCCGTGCCCTCGCCAAGCCCGAGCGTCATCTTCAGGCTCCTGGCGGCGTTACGGCCGATGAGCAGGCCGAGTTCGGCCTTGACGGCGTGCATGATGGCCTCGTCCATGGCGTTGCCCGCCAGGCGCAGCGAGCGGCAGCGCACCACGTGGCCGCCGGCCAGCACCGCGGCCTCGGTGGTCCCGCCGCCGATGTCCACCATGAAGGCGCCGGTCCCGTCGGTGAGGCCGATGCCCGCGCCAGCGGCGGCGGCGACCGGCTCATCGACGAGCCGGACGCGGCAGCGCGGCCGCTGCGCCTCGACCGCGGCGACCAGCGATCGCCGCTCCACCCAGGTGGCGCCGCTCGGAACGCAGACCACGGCCGATCCGCGGAGCACGCCGCGGCGCAGCCGGGCGCGTTGCAGGAAGGCCTGCAGCATGGCCACTGACGCGTCCAGGTCCGCGATGACTCCCTCGCGGAGGGGGTGGATGACGTCGATGTCCTGGGGTTCCTTGCCGGTCAGGGCGTCCGCGGCGTCGCCCACGGCGACCACCCGGCCGGTTTCCCTGGCGATGGCGATCGCGGACGGCTCTTCGAGCACGATGCCGCGGCCGGAGACGTAGACGAGCGTGTTGACCGTGCCCAGATCGATCGCTACACCTGGCCGCAACCGCATGGCACCTGCCCCTTGCCCTTAAGGCCGCTACGCCTTCCCATATGGTTTCTATCGCACCGACCGTGCCGATTAGAAGATCGGGGGGCCGGTGGGCCCGTTCTGCCGGGCTAGAGGGCGCGGTCAGCGGGCGGTCAGCCGGGGGGCTGCAGCCGGTAGACGATATGCCGGCGCAGGGGGTGGCCGGGCTCCAGCGCCGGGTGGTCGAACAGCGCGTACGCCGTCATCCCCAGCCGGATCATGACCGCCTGCGACGGCTGGTTGAGCACCGCCGTCATCGACCAGATATGGTCCAGGCCGACTCCATTGAACGCCACGTCCGCGGCGGCGGTGGCGGCCTCGGTGGCGTACCCCTGGTGCCACGCGTGCCGGGTCAGCCGCCAGCCCACCTCCATGCCGCCGGCGCCGGGGACGCCGTCGGGCATCGGGTTCAGGCCGGTGAACCCGATGAACTCGGCCGTGGCGGCCACCTCGAGCGCCCACAGGCCGAAGCCCTGCCGGTCGAAGAGGGCCTCCATGCGGTCGATGCTGGCGTCGCTGGCCGCCCGGTCCAGGGTGGCCGGGAAGTAGCGCATCACCTCCGGGTCGGCGTTCATCGCCGCGTACGGGTCCCGGTCCGATTCGCGCCACCGGCGCATCACCAGGCGGCCGGTGCGGATGGTGTCGAACCGGCGCGCCACGCTGCCAGGGTAGCCCTCAGGCCTGGCTGGCCTGGACGCTGGGAGGCCGGCCTGTCAGCCGGCCCGGCCCGCTGCCTTCGGCCTCCCGCTCGTAGACCTGGACGGCCTGCTCGACGGACAGTCCCTTGGTCTCCGGCAGGAACTTGTAGACGAACCCGATCGCCACCACGCACAGGGCGACGTAAACGTCAGGCCAACCTGCGGCCAGGGCCCGGCTCACGACGGCCCGGAAAGTCTCCGGAGAAATCTTCCGGGCCATGTCGATCTGGGGCCGCGGCGTTCGACGCGTGGGCAAGAGAGGGCGGCGGCGCAGGCCGCAGGCCCGGGCCGTACCGGTCGCCGCCAGGCGCCCGGTCACCAGCAGAAAGGGAAGGACCATGCGATTCTTCGGGTACACGATGGGCGACCCGGCGGCACCGATCGAGCCGCCGAGCCCGGAACTGATGACCGAGATGGGCAACTTCGTCGAGGAGGCAACCAAGGCCGGGATCCTGGTCGCCACCGGCGGGTTCGCGCCTCCTTCCGAGGCCACCAAGGTCAGCCTGGCCGACGGCAAGTACACCGTGATCGACGGGCCGTTCACCGAGGCCAAGGAGCTGATCGGCGGCTGGGCGCTGATGGAGGTCCGCGACAAGGACGAGGCCGTCGAGTGGACCAAGCGGTTCCTCGGCGTCCTCGGCTACGGCGAGAGCACGATCCGGCAGGTCTACTGACCGTGGTCGCCGCGGCGGCAGTCCCCGCGTGGCGCCGGAGCTTCGGCCCCGGCGTCACGCGGCACGTCTGCCCCGGCCACCCGGCGGTTTCGGCCGCCCCGTGGACGGCGGCTTGCCCCGCCCCGGCGGCTTGCCCCGGCCACCCGGCGGGTGGTGTTATCGGTTGTCGTGACGGCGTCGGAGGCTCATGCGGCGATCGAAGCCGTGGTCCGGATCGAGTCGGCACGGCTCATCGCGGGGCTGGCCCGGTATACCGGCGACGTCGGCCTCGCCGAGGAACTCGCCCAGGACGCGGTGGTCGCCGCCCTGGAGCAGTGGCCCGACACGGGTGTCCCGCGCAACCCCGGGGCCTGGCTGATGACCGTGGCCAAGCGCCGGGCCGTGGACGCGTTCCGGCGGAACCGGGAACTGCGCCACAAATACGCCCAGATCGGCCGGGCGCTGGAGGCCGAGGGGAGCAGCGTCACCCCGGACTTCGACGCCGCGTTCAGCGACCACATCGACGACGACGTCCTGCGGCTGATATTCACCGCCTGCCATCCGGTCCTGACCGTGCCGGCCAGGACCGCGCTGACCCTCAGGCTGGTCGGCGGCCTGACCACGGCCGAGATAGCGCGCGCCTACCTGGTGCCGGAACCGACGATCGCGCAGCGGATCGTCCGGGCCAAGAAGACCCTGGCCCAGGCGCGGGTGCCGTTCGAGGTACCGGGCACCGGGGAACGGCCGGCCCGCCTGTCCTCGGTCCTGGAGGTCATCTACCTCACCTTCAACGAGGGCTATTCGGCGACCGCCGGCGATGACTGGATGCGCCCGGCGCTCTGCGCGGACGCGCTGCGGCTGAGCCGGATCCTGGCCCAGCTCATGCCCGACGAGCCGGAGGCGCACGGGCTGGCGGCGCTGCTGGAGATCCAGGCGTCCAGGGTCCGGGCCCGTACCGGGCCGTCGGGAGAGCCGGTCCTGCTGCTCGACCAGGACCGGCACCGCTGGGACCGGCTGCTGATCAACCGCGGCCTGGCCGCGCTGGCCCGGGCGGAGCAACTCGGCGGGGGCCGCGGTCCCTATGCACTGCAGGCCGCCATCGCCGCGTGCCACGCTCGCGCGTTCCGGCCGGAGGACACGGACTGGGAACGCATCGCCGGCCTGTACGCCGTCCTGGCCCAGGTGATGCCGTCGCCGGTGATCGAGCTGAACCGGGCGGTCGCGGTGTCCATGGCGTTCGGGCCCCAGGCCGGCCTTGACCTGGTGGACGCGCTCGCCGCCGAGCCCTCGCTGCAGGGGTATCACCTGCTGCCGAGCGTGCGGGGAGACCTGCTGATGAAGCTGGGGCGTCCGGGCGAGGCCCGGGCGGAGTTCGATCGCGCCGCCGCGCTGACCCGCAACCAGCGGGAACGGGACCTGTCCGCGGAGCGGGCCCGCGAGGCCGCGGCGGCCGCGGCCGGCCAGTGACCGTAGCCGGGCCAGTGACCGGCGGCCGGCCAGTGACCGCGGCCGGCCAGTGACCGCGGCCGGCCAGTGACCGGCGGCCAGCGGGCCGCCCTCGGCCCGCGGCCTGCAGCACAAACGGTTGCCGGGTATGTTACGGGTGTGTTACGACTGTGTTACGCGCGTCAGGGATAGTGGCGTTGGGGTGAACGGTATGACGCCCACAACGGTGTGGACGAGGATGGCCCGCAGGCTGGGGTTTGACCACAACCCGCTGCGCCGGGGCTCGGATGTGATCGAGGCGTGGCTGCTGCCCGCCGTGATCGCCGTATTCCTGATCCTGGGCCCGTTCGTCGCGGGCGCGGCGGGCCTGTGGGTCCACGCGGACAACGCGGCCGCACAGCGCGCCATGCGGTCGTGGCACCAGGTTCCCGCCGTCCTGCTGCAGGCCGCGCCCGGGCCGATGATGTCCGACAACGGCTCCAACACCTGGCTGGTCTGGACGCCGGCCCGGTGGACCGCCGACGGCCGGGCGCATGCCGGCAGCGTCCCGGCGCCCGCGGGGACCAGGGCGGGCGCCTCCGTGCCGGTGTGGCTCGACCGCGCGGGGGACGTGCAGGTGCCGCCGCTGACGGCGGCGGGTGACCGGGACCGCGTCATGGTCGGGATGTCGCTCGCGCTGGGCGCTTTCGCGCTGCTCCTCGCGGGCCTGGCCCTGCTCGGCCGGCGGATGCTCGACCGCAGGAGGCTCGCGGGCTGGGAGGCGGCCTGGCTGTCGGTGGGCCCGCAGTGGAGCCGGCACACCTAGCCCGGCCCGCCGCCCCTGCATCAAGCCGCCTGCGGATGCACTGGACCACGGGACAGGCACGCCCTACCGTTGGTCAAGAAACAGTAAAGTCCCCCGCCATACGCGTGCCAGTCCTAGTCGGCGGGCGGCCTGGGGGGTCAGGTCGTGCTCGACATTTCTCTGCTGGGCGAGATGCGCGTCGCCCTAGACAGCTCGGTCGCCGGGCCGCCGAGGTCGCCACCGGCGTGTTCGCCAACCAGAAGGCCGTCCGCCACTACCGGCGCGCCACCGAGCTGCTGCGGCAGGCCCCGGCCGACCGTCTCGGTCCGCGGCGGCGGGCACAACGCCGGCGGCCTGGGCGTGTGGGATGACGCCCTGGTCGTCGACCTGTCGGCGATGCGGGGGGTCCGCGTCGATCCCGCGGCCCGGACCGTGACCGCCCAGGGCGGCTGCGTCTGGGGCGACGTGGGCCACGCCACCGGCGCGTTCGGCCTGGCCGTCCCGTCCGGCATCCTGGGCACCACCGGAGTGGCTGGCCTCACGCTCGGGGGCGGGACCGGTTACCTGACCCGGCGCTACGGGCTCACCATCGACAGCCTGATCTCCGCCGACGTGGTGCTCGCCGACGGCTCGTTCGTCACCGCCAGCGGCCAGGAGCACCCGGACCTGTTCTGGGCACTGCGCGGCGGCGGCGGGAACTTCGGCGTGGTGACGTCGTTCGAGTTCCGCGGCCATGACGTCGGCACGGTCGTCGCCGGGCCCGTGCTGTACGACATCGCCGACACCGGCGACCTCCTGCGCTGGTACCGCGAGGTGCTGCCCAGCCTGCCCGAGGAGCTCAACGGCTGGGCCGCCCTGCTCACGATCCCGCCCGCCCCGCCGTTCCCGGAAGCGCTCTGGCTGCGCAAGGCGTGCGGGGTCGTCTGGTGCTACACCGGCCCGGCCGAGCGCGCCGACGAGGTGCTGGCGCCGGTCCGCGGGTTCGGCTCGCCGCTGCTCGACGCGATCATGCCGATGCCCTACCCCGTCCTGCAGGGCATCTTCGACGCGCTGTACCCGCCCGGGCTGCAGTGGTACTGGCGGGCCGACTTCTTCAACCAGATCCCGGATCAGGCCATCGCCGTGCACCAGGAATTCGGCGAGGCGCTGCCCACCCCGTTCTCGACCATGCACCTGTACCCCGTCGACGGGGCGGTACACCGCGTCAGCCCCGAGTCGACCGCGTTCGCCTACCGGGACGCGGGCTGGAACGGCGTGATCGTCGGGGTCGACCCGGACCCGGCCAACGCGGGCAAGATCACGGACTGGACGGTGCGTTACTGGGAGGCCCTGCACCCCACCTCGGCCGGGGGCGCGTACGTGAACTTCATGATGGACGAGGGGACCGACCGGGTACGGGCGTCCTACGGACGCAACTACGACCGGCTCGCCCGCGTCAAGGCCGCCTATGACCCGGGCAACTTCTTCCGGATCAACCAGAACGTGACGCCAGCCGGCTGACCGGGCCCGGCCGGCTGCCGTCGCGTTCGGCGGTCCTAGGCGGCCTCGGTCCCGGACTGGTCCGGCTGGCCGGGCGGGGGAGCCTCCGCAGGCAGGGTCGCGCGCCGCTGGATCACCCCGAGGCTGTCGTGGAGCGCCTGCCAGACCGTGCCGAGGCTGGCGGCAACCGGCAGGTCACCGCGGATGGTGCCCGGCGGGTCCGCCGCGTCGCCGATCGCCTGGAGCGCGGCGCGGCCGGCCTCGACGATCACCGGGTCGCTCGCCTCGATCGTGAGCTTCCCCTCGCTCACCTGGATCACCATCTGGCGGCGGCCGGCCTCCTCGGGCTGCTCGTCGCTGGTGCCGGTGACGTCCGCCGTGCGGAGCGCCTCCTTGGCCCGGTCCAGGTCGACGCCGAGCGCGGCCAGCGCCCTGGCCGCGGCGGTGTCGGGATCGGCCAGGGCGGCGAGCAGCAGGTGGTGCGAGCCGACCGGCTGCGCCCCGGCCAGCCGGGCGGCCTCGGTCAGGCTGGTGTCAGCGGCCGGCGTGGTGCGCAGCTCCGTCTGCCCGGCCGGCTCGCCGGCCGCGAGGGGGTCGCCCTCGCCGCGGCGCCGCAGCAGCCAGCGGCGGCCCCGCGCGGCCTCTGACTTTCCGGCGGGCGCCGCGTCGAGCACGGCCATGCGGATCGCCGCGAGGTCGGCGTGCTGCCGCAGAACCTGGGCGCCGACCCCTTCGCCCTCCCGGATCACGCCGAGCAGGATGTGCTCGGTGCCGATGTAGTTGTGGTGCAGGGACAGGGCCTCGCGCAGCGAGAGCTCCAGGGTCTTCTTCGCCCGCGGCGTGAACGGGATATGCCCGCTGGGCGCCGCGCTCCCGGCGGGCACGATGGCCCTGACCTCTTCCCGGGCGCCATCGAGCGTCATCCCGAATCCGGCCAGGACGCGGCCCGCGAACCCGTCGGGCTCGCCGAGCAGGCCGAGCAGGACGTGCTCGGTGCCGATGTAGTTGTGCTGCAGCAGGCGGGCCTCTTCCTGGGCCAGCACGACGACGTGACGCGCGCGGTTGGTGAATCGCTCAAACATGCGACCAGGGTGCGACACTCTTCAACCCCTGTCAATACCATGCTATTAATATGGTTAGCAAGTGTGAACTATGGGCTACCGCCCGGGACGGCGAGGAGGATCACGATCATGGACTGGGAGGACCGGCTCGACGCGTGGGAGCTCGAGGTGGAGCTGACCGCCCAGCTCGAGGGCTCGGACTGGGTGACGCTGGAGCGGGCCGCGGCCGACACCGGCGCCTCCCGGGCCGCGCTGCGCAGCTGGTACCGGACCGGGCAGATCCCGTCCCGGCTCGTCGACGGCCCGCACGGGCCGCAGCGGCTGGTGCCGCTCGCGCTCGTCGCGGCGCGGGCCGAAGCCTCGCCGCGGCTGCGCCGCACCACGCAGCGCCGGCTCGCCGACGAGGCCCAGCTCGAGATCCTCCGGCACCGGGTCGACCAGCTGGAGCTCCGGCTGGCCGCGCTCGAACGGCAGCAGGGCAGCGGGGCTGCGTCATCCGCCGCAGGGGCGTGACGGCGCGCCGGCATGGTTAGCTTCGCGCGAGCCGGGAGCACCAGAAGCACCGGGGAGCACCGACTGACGATCCGCTACCGCACGCCGACCAGCGACGGCCGCCGGCCCGGGCTGGGGGAGATCGTGGCCTTCGGCGACGGCTGACGGCCGTCGCCCGGAGCGGTGCTCCCGTGGGCGTCATGCCCTGCTGGCACGCTGATGACCACGTTGTTCGCCGTCGAGGAGATCGCCGCGGCCCCCGAGGCGACCAGGACCGGGGTCATGACGGTGCGCGTGAGCCCGTTGCCGACCTGCCCGGCCAGGCTGGCGCCCCAGGCGTAGACCTTCCCCGTCGTTGACACGGCGTAGGAGGTGGCCGACCCGGTGGCCAGGCTCTGGTAGGTCACGCCGGCCGGCTGGGAGATGGGCACCGGAGACGGCCGCGTGACCGTCGTCCCGTCGCCCAGTTGCCCGGCCCAGTTATCGCCCCAGGACCACAGTGACCCATCCAGCAGCATGACGAGCGTCTGCCCGTTGTGCCAGATGGAGCCGCCCTGGGCGACCTGCGACACCGGATGGGGAAGGTTCACCCGGACCGGGACGTCGGATGACCGGCCCGCGTGACCGTCGCCGAGCTGGCCGAAGCCGTTGTAACCCCAGTCGAAGTACTCCCCATCGGACAGCAGGGCCCCGGAGTTGGCGAACGAGGCCACCAGCTCGGTGACCGACGAGCCGTCGAGCCCGGGCACGGTCACCGGCGTGGTGCTGTTGCGCGTGCTGCCGTCGCCCAGGTCGCCGCCCATGTTCTTCCCGCAGGCGTAGATCGTGTCACCAGCGTCGTACACCGCGTGGTTGCTGGCTCCGGCCAGGGCGGTCACGTCTGACAGCGGGAGCCTGACCGGAGTGCTGTAACCCCTGGTGTTGCCCAGGCAGAGCTCGCCCCCGCCGTTGTGGCCCCAGCCCCAGACGCCGCCCTTGGTGTCGACGGCCAGGCCCGTGTCGTACGGCATGACATCGGCCGGTATCAGCGCGATCTTCACTCCCCGGGGGAAGCGCACCCGCACCGGCTTGGTGAAGGAGTTCTCGTTGCGGCCGTCCCCGAGCTGGCCTTGCGTGCCCAGGCCCCAGGCGTAGAGGCTGCCGTCGGTCAGCAGCGCGTACTGGGTCGAGTTCGAGGATGCGATCTCGGCGACGGTCCCGGGCAGGGTGACGGCGACCGGTGACGTCTCGGTGTCGAAGTTGCCGTTGATGCCCCCGAAGAAAGACCCCCAGTGCTTGATCATCGAGGTGACCGGCTGTCTGGGCGTTGAAGCCGATGGCGTTTCCGTCCCGCAGCCGCCCGTGAGGATCACGGACGCGACGACCGCGCACCGACCGGTTTTAGCGGATAGTGCTTTCCTGGTGACAGTGCGCAATGACTCGGCCAGCCTCATAGAGTGACAATATTGTGACGCATGGAGCACGCGTGACGTAAACAGCGGCAGCCGCCTACGATCCGCTGATCTCGGGGCCGGCTGGTCAGGGATTCAGGGACCGGGGCGGTCGCCGCGGCGGGGCTGAAAGCCGCTGATGACCTTCCCGACGGCCACGACCAGGAACAACTGCCCGACCAC
The DNA here is from genome assembly GCA_963808705.1 of uncultured Actinomycetota bacterium. Lineage (GTDB taxonomy): Bacteria > Actinomycetota > Actinomycetes > Streptosporangiales > Streptosporangiaceae > JASHPR01. The sequence goes on from CAWEHB010000001.1 coordinate 155,263, forward strand.
CGCCTCCACCACCGCCAGCGTCTGCCCGGGATTGGCGGCCGGCACGAGGTTCCCGTACCCGACGGTGGTCATCGTGACGAAGCTGAAGAACAGGTCCTGGCTGAGCGAGCCTTGCCCCGCCGCGCCGAAGAACGGCACGCTGCCGAGCTCGCCGGCCGCCTGGTAGGCGAAGGCGAAGAACATGCCGAGCAGCAGGTAGGCCGCGACGGCCCCGAGCAGCGACTCGACGTCGATCTCCCGGCGGAGTATCAGGTGGCGCACGATGGAGAACGGCGCGATCAGGTACAGCAGGCAGCTGACCGCGAAGATCCCGCCTAGCTCGGTACCCCGCCGGTGCACGAAGAAGCTCCCGACCGTGACGACGGCCGCCAGGCACAGCACGACGTCGGCGACGCGCCGGACCACCGGCCGTGCGCGTGACGTCCGGAGCGTGAGCCAGACCGTGGCCAGCTGGACGACCAGCACGACCGAGGCCGCTCGCGCCTCGGTCGCCGAGACGGACACCACGTAGGTCACCATCACGAGCAGCAGCACGAGCCCGTAGCTGTCGGCCGAGACGAAGGTGCGCCCGAGGCGGCGCCACGCCCCGGATCCGGCGCCCGCCTGGGCGTCATCGTCAGCAAGGCCCGGCAATGGAACCTCCAAGCCCCGGCAGGGAAGGTTCCCAGAGCCCTGCAGCTCCGGTGAAGATGTGATGGAGCCCAGCCAAACGGGCGGCCAAGGCCGGCTGCCCGGTAAGCGAACGTCCTTCGCCGCCCGGCAACAGCGCAAAGCGACCTATCGCACGGAGAGCCCCATGAGTCCCTACCGGCATGTTCCGCATCCGCACATTCTGCACCGGAAGGCAGCGCAACCCGCCAAGGTGGCCGACCAGTTCTCCCGGAGCAGCGCCATCGAGCGCTTCAACACCGCCTTCGCCCTGAAGATCACCGCGGGGGTCGGCTCCATGTGGTGCGCCTACATCTTCGCCGGCATCGCCCTCTTCGGGCTCCCGTCCGCCATCCGCGGCGGCCTCGGCGGCATCGTGCAGTGGGTGGCGCAGACGTTCCTCCAGCTGGTGCTGCTGTCGATCATCATCGTGGGCCAGAACGTCCAGGCCGCAGCGTCAGACGAGCGGGCCGAGAACACCTACCAGGACGCCGAGGCGGTCCTGCATGAGGCGCTGCAGATCCAGGAGCACCTGCTCAGCCAGGACCACGAACTCGAGAAGCTCATCACCACCCTGCGCACCGCCCCGCCGGCCGCGTGAGAACCGCGCGATTGAGCGCGTGCGGGATTCGCGGGTATGTTGGCGCGGTGGTGCCTGGGATTTACCGGGAACTTTTCGCGGCGATCGCCGCCACCGCGGGCTCGCTGACCGGCCTGCTGTTCGTCGCGCTGTCGGTAACGCCGCGCCGGAGCCCGGCCGCCGGCCCTGCGGCCATTCAGCAGGTCCGGGCGGCTGCCGCCCTGCTGGCGTTCGCCAATGCGTTGGCGGTCGCGCTGTTCAGCCTGGTGCCCGGGACCAACCCGGGGTATCCGGCGATCACGCTGGGCGTCATCGGGATCATGTTCACCGCCGCGGCGATCCGGTCCATCCTGTCCAGCCGGGCCACGCCGCGCCAGGAGGTGCGGCAGCTGGGGCTGATCTTCCTGCTCCTGCTGATCTTCGGCACCGAGCTGGTCTGCGGCATAATCCTGCTCGCCGACCCGCGCCTCAGCTCGGCCGTGCAAGTGATCGGCTACGCCCTGATCACGTCGGTGATCGTCGGAATCGCGCGGGCCTGGGAACTTGTCGGGGAAAGGGACACCGGCATTCTGGCCTCGCTCGCGGTGCTGAGCGGCCGCTCGCCGGACTCGGACGACGCGCCCGACTGACCTGGCCGGATACGGGACTTCTCGGCGGTTCGCCGGACAGATGCGGCCGCCGGCCGCTACCGTCACATGGGTCAGGCGCTCCGCGGTCTCGTTTCCGCCCCTGCCCCCGGCTGACACCCTGCTCCGTATCGGTGAGCGCGCCCCCCGGTTCGGGGAAGGTGCCGGTGTCCGGCTCCCATCGCAAGCTGCTGCTGTCCCTGTCCGCCGCGGCCCTCCTGGCCGCCCTGACCTTCGCCACCGCCGGCCCGGCCCTCGCCGCGCCGGCTCGTTCCGTTCTGAGCGCCGATGCCTCGGCGCGGTCCGCCGCTGCGAAGACGGTGCTCCCGGCCCGGCTGCGGGCGTTCTACTGGGCCAGGACCCAGTACGGCAAGCCCTACATATTCGGCGGCACCGGGCCGGGCGGCTACGACTGCTCCGGCCTGGTCATGGAGGCCTACAAGCACGCCGGCATCAACCTGCCGCGCACCACCTACGAGATGCTGAGCAGCTGGCACCTGGTGCGGGTCAGCGTCCCGCAAAAGGGTGACCTGGCGTTCTACGGCTCCGGGCACGTGGAGATGTACGCGCACGGCGACTTTACCTTCGGCGCGCACGCGGCCGGGCAGATCATCGGCTGGATCCAGTTCGGCCCGTGGTGGCATCCGACCGCGTACTACCGGGTCCGCTGAGGCGGCCGGGCGGCCTGGCCTCAGCTCTCGGCAGCGATCATGATGGCCGCCTTTTCGCCGGCCATCACCGTCGGCGCGTGGGTGTTGCCGTGCGGGATGGCGGGGAACACCGACGCGTCGGCGACCCTCAGCCGCTGCACGCCGTGCACCCGCAGCCGCGGGTCCACCACCCCGCCGGACTCGGTACCGATCCGGGCGGTGCAGGCCGGGTGGTAGGTGTGCTCGACCTCGCGGCGGATGATCTTGTCGAGAGCCTCGCGGGATGACGTGTCGCCGCCCGGGTGGATCTCCCGGCCTACCAGGCCGCGCAGCGGCGCGGACGCCAGGGCCTCCCGGGCCCGCTCGACGGCGGTGATCATCGCCTGCATGTCCTCGGGCTCTTTGAGGTAGTTGGCGGTGATGGCCGGCTGCTCCCCCGGATCGCCGCTGCGCAGCCGGACATGGCCCGTGCTCCGCGCCCCGACCAGCGAGCAGCCGATGCCGAGCGCGGGGCCCGGGTAGGTGCGGAAGCCATGGTCGTAGAAGTAGCCGGGCGCGCAGATGTACTGCATGTCCGGTGCCGCGTCACCGGGACGGGTGCGGAAGAACGCGCCGGCCTCGCCGATGTTCGAGGTCAGCAACCCGGTCCGGCGCGCCAGGTACGTCAGCAGCCACTTGGGCGACTCGGCCTCGTGCAGCGTGCCCCGGGCGGTCGTCTCCATGTTGATCAGGTACATCGGGTGATCCATGTAATGGTCGCCGACGTTCGGGTTGTCCACGATCGTGGCAATGCCGTGCTCGGCCAGGTGATCGGCGGGACCGATGCCGGAGAGCATCAGCAGTTGCGGGGTGTTGATCGCCCCGGCCGACAGGATGACCTCCTTGGTGGCCCGGATGAATCCAGGCTGGCCGTCCCGCTCGGCGTCGACGCCAACCGCGGCGCCGTTCTCGATCCGCACCCGGAGCACGAGGGTGTTGGTCAGGACGTTGAAGTTGTCCCGCTTGCGGGCCGGGTCGATATAGCCGTCGGCGGTCGTCCACCGCATCCCCCGGCGCTGGGTCACCTGGTAAAGGCCCGTGCCGAGCTGCTCGGCCCCGTTGAAGTCATCGTTGCGGTCCAGGCCGGTGGCGGCGATCGCCTCGACGAGCTTATGGCTCATCTCGTTCGGGGACCGGAGGTCCTGGACGTAGAGCGGGCCGGCGTCGCCGTGGTAATCGTCGGCGCCGCGGGAGTTGTTCTCCGACATGCGGAACAACGGGAGCACGTCCGCGTACGACCATCCCGGGGCGCCGTCCCTGGCCCAGGTGTCGTAGTCGGCCTTGTTGCCGCGGATGTAGATCATGGCGTTCATCGAGGAGCAGCCGCCGAGCATCTTGGCTCTCGGCATGAAGATCCTCCGCCCGCCCAGGTACTGCTCGGGTTCGGAGAAGTAGCTCCAGTCCAGCTCGGTCTTGAACTGCTTGGCGAACGCCGCGGGCACCCGCACGTTCATGTGCTTCTGGCTGCCGCCAGCCTCGATGAGCAGGACCCTGTTGTCGCCCAGCTCCGCCAGCCGGGCCGCCACGACGGCGCCCGCCGAGCCCGCTCCCACCACGATGTAGTCGAACGAAGTCATGGGTCATCCTCGCAGTGCCGACGCGAACAGGGCCGGCAGCTTCGTCGCCGACGGCGCCGCGGCGAACTCGGTGAGTTTGCGGGCCGTGGATTCGGAGGTCTTGTTGGTCAGGAACCACGGCGGCTTGGGGAACAAGGTGTTCTCTCCGCTCCGGATCGAGCGGGGGAACGGGCGGAACGGCGCGGACACGACGGTCTTGAGCGGCTTGTCGAACATCAGCGCGTTGTGCACGACCCCGATGCCCGACTGCACGTCGGTGTAGCTGTGACCTGGGTAGGCTCCCCACGCGGCCCGGGCGATCAGGAATGCGGCGCCTACCCACGCGTTGATCCCGATGCCGCCGTAACGCAGGGCCGCGATGGCCCGGTCGAATTCCTCGCCGAGCTGGCGCCGTGTCTTCGGGTGCACGATGAGGTTCACCGACAGCGTCCCGTACAGCTGGTCGTTGCAGAAGTCGACCGCATGCCGCAGAAACTGCGCCGCGTCTCCCGGCAGCGACGTCGTCACCATGGCCGGGGCGAAGAACTCGGTGCGGAACCCGTAGTGCCCCGAGGCCGGATCCACATCGGCCGCGAGCAGCCGTTTCGCCTCGCCGCCCAGCACTTCGGCGGCGGGCTCTGCCTGCTGCAACGCGGCCAGGCGCTGCTCGGTGCCGGGATAGTAGGCGGCCCGTGGCTCCGACACGTCGAGCCCCCGCCGGATCTCGCTCAGCATCCTCGGGCTGCCGTCCCAGCCGGCGGGCAGGACGAGAACCTGGCTGGCCACGCAGTTGTGCCCGGCATTGTGCAGCTTCTGCGTGACCACGTGCTCCGACTGATACCGGAAGTCAGCCTCGGTCCACGGCCCGGGCAGCACGATCGTCGCGCCGACGCCGCCGAGCTCGGAGTTGACCGGCTTGCCGATGACCCGGTCGTCGGCGGCCTTGCGCCGCTCGCCTTCCTCCCCGGGGCCGTACACGATCAGGTCGTGCGTGTGCGCGCTGCCGGTGATGTGGATGGCCTGGACCGCGTCATGGCGGGTGAGGTACTCGCCGACGTCACCGCCGCCGTAGACGAAGGCCAGGTAACCGTCCCGGATCAGCTGGGCGAAGATGTCCTCGAAGATCGGCCCGAGGTATTCGTTGACCGGGTTCATCTTGCAGATCACGACCTCGCCGCAGTTGATCATGCGGTCGAGGATGTCGAGCGGCACGATCGCCGAGACGTTGCCGGCGCCCAGCACCAGGGCCAGCTCCCCGTCGGGATCCTCGCGCCGGTAGAAGCCGGCCATGTTCTCGCGCAGGTTCTGCTCGGTCACGCCGTCCTGCATCCAGACGTCCGCGGTGATCCCCTGGAACAGCAGCTCCTCGTAGATGTCGAACGGGAGCACCCGGGCGACCAGCTTGCCATCGATGCTGCGGCTCAGCTTGACGGGCCCGAGCACATCTGCGCCCGTGTCCAGGGCGGTGAGAGTCTGGATCGATGCCGACACCCACGCCACCAGGCCGTACGGGCCGGCGAGCCACGCCTCGGCGCCGACCAGGGGTGAGCCCGCGCGCAGTTGCTTGGCCTTGGTCTCGGCATCGGCCCAGCGCTGCGCGCGGGCCAGCGTCGCCTCCCGGACCTCGGCCAGATACTGGATCTTGTCCTTGACCGGCAGCCGTGCCCACACGGTCTTGTGGTCGCCGACCTTCGTCAAGGCCTGATCGAGATGCTGGGTGTCCACGCTGGCCTCCTTGGCTGCCCGGAACGGGCCGGCGCCCGCCGGTCTATCTGTCTGGGTGGGCCATGGTGTCGATCACTGTTCGTGACTGCCCTCGCAGTGTCCCCCCGCCGGGTTCGGTGCGCATCACCCGTCCGGAGGGAGCGAACCCAGGGTCGTGTCCGCCTACCGCGTTGCGGTCACTTAAAGGCTGAGACCCAGTCACGACATATCTTGAGTCAGGCGGGAGGGCGTGGTAGCGTCACCTGCAGTGGCAGCGCACCGCCTGCCCGCTTCCGAGCTGCTGACCGGCCCGCGCCGCGCGGTAGCGACGAGGACAAGGGTCCACGACTCGCGGGCAGTTTCCGGTTGGATCATGCACCTGGGCGGGCAGACGCGGGCAGACTCGCCGGGAAGAGATGATCATGACTAGCAACAAGGCCCAGAAGGCTGCCACCCGCCAGCGCATGGCGCAGACCGGCGAGCCGTACAGCGTGGCCAGGAAGGCCACCCAGCCCGGGGCCGAGGATCCGGGCCTTACCGAAACTCCGGAAGAGCGCTACCTGCGCGAAGCCGAGGAGTCGGGCGTCTCCGGAGCGGAGCTGCAGGCCCTGCGGGCTGTCTTCCAGGCGAAGGACCACGCCGGCCAGCTGCGGCTGGCCGCCGAGCAGGCACGCGAGCGAGCCGAGCTGGCCGAGGAGGAGGCGGTCCGGGCCGAGGAACGCGCCGGGCTCGCGCAGGAGGCTGCCGAGCTGGCGCAGGAATGGGCCGACGAGGATGAGCAGCGGCTGGCGTTGCAGCGCGCCGACGGGATGCAGCAGGCCGCCGAGCGGGCACGCGAGCGAGCCGAGCTGGCGGACGAAGCCGCCGACCAGGCAGAGGCGCGAGCCGACGAGGCCGAGGAGTGGACAGACGAGGCGCAGGACCTGTTCGCCGAGGAGGATGAGTGGGAGGACGACGAGGCCGCCGGGCCTTGGCACGACTCGTGGCCAGGCATGCCCGGTCCGCCGCGGCCGCCCCGCCCGCCTCGTCTCCCGCGGGCGCCTCGTCTCCCGCGGCTGCCCCGCCTCCCGCGGCTGCCCCTCCCCTGACTGGCCGGCCTCCGCTGATTACCTGGTGACCTTTCACCGTCCGAGGGGCCGCGCGTCCGCGACGTGCGGCCCCCGGATGCCCGGCGGCACGAGAAGGCGCTGGCCCTTACGGTCATCCTGGTTCGCTGCCGGGCTGGCCTTCCCTCTTCTGCTCACCCGGCGCCGGGGGCCGGCCCTGGCCGGCCGGTGGATCACCGAGGTCACGGTCGACGCCAGGCTAACGTCGCGCGCGCCGACGAGCTGCCAGGACCTCGCGATGCCGAAGAGGAAAAACAAGATGGCCAGCCCGCCCTGCCGGCTGATCCCGCCGGCAGCGCGGGGGGGACCCTTCCAGCGGCACGGCGTTGGCCAGCTGCAGGCCGTACAGGACGAGCAGAATGGCGAGCAGCCTGACATCGCCGCGCCGTATCTTCTGCTGGTGCTCTCGGTACAGCACGATGATCAGGCCGACTGTGGTGGCCAGCCCGGCGGCCGCCAGGACCAGGGCCGCCTCCCCGAGGCTGGCCCCGGGCAGCAGGGCCACCAGCGCGATCACCAGCGTGTTGACGAGCGCGGAGAACGCTGCTGCCGCCCTGACCTGGTGTTCAGCGCGGGCATCGGTGCCGGTCAGCTTCTCCGGGGAAACCGAGAGAGCCACGAAAAGCAGCCCTATGAGGGCCGCCGCGACGCTGGCGCAGCCGCTGAAGAAGTCATGAAAGCTGACGGGGACCACCGGCTCAAGGTACCCGGCGGCGCCGTCCATCTCCCCCGGATCGCCGGGCTCGCGTGAGAGGTCGTCTAGCCGGGCTTCGCCCAGGCCCCGGACCGCCGCGGCCCCGGGCGGCACCCGGGCGGCTTCCGGTTCGGTTTGTTTCTGGGCGACGGCACCGAAATAGTCGCCGCCCTTGTAGCGCGGGTTATCTGTGCCCCAGTGCCGGACCCGGGACTGGGGTATCAGCTTGGGAATGTGCTTGGAGCAGTGAATATATGCCTCGGTGACCCTCACGAGTACCCATTGGACCGGCCGCCGGCCCAGGTGCGTGGCCTGCTCGGGCAGGCAATGATCTAGCTCCTGCATGTGCGCTGGCGTGACAATCTCGGCGTTACCGTTTACGTGAAGCCCGATAAGATCCTGGGTGAAGTCGGCCATGAATATGCCGATGCGCGGGTTCTCCAGGATATTACCCAGGCTCGCCATAACGCCATTGCCCCGGAACTCGGGGTAGGCGATCGTACGCTCATCGAGCACCCGCAGGAAACCGGCCGTCCCGGCCCGGAAGCTGCAGTCACACTCGCCGACCGCGTCGCTCGTGGCGATGAACGCCATCTCCATGCGCCCGATGAACTCCACCATCTTCGGAGTCAACTGGTCGCTGAACTGATTGTCGTAGAACTGGCTGGCCCGTTCTGTTGTGCCATGCCGGTCCTGCAGGATGTGCTCGCCCCGTGATCCGGGCCGCGGCAGGCCATCGCGGCGACTGCCGCGTCGCGAGCGTCCCCTCGCGACGAAGTTGAGCACCTTCATTGCCGCGCCCTTCCGAAGATCACGATCGTTTAGCCATCCCGGGGCCAAGAGGTCCTGGCTGCGGCAGGCACCTGCCGGGGACCGCGACACCATCGTGTGCTACCAGCCTGGATCCTCATCTTGCAGTCGCCTTGACGTCTGCCTTGCCTCCCAGGTCACGCCGCGAACTGCCGTTCCGGGCCTGCTTCCCTGCGACGGCGGATGGCTATGGCCTTCGCGGCAGCCGAACGCCGGTCGAGATCGAGGCCGATGTCGCCGACGGCCATCGCCGGGCGGGACGGCGGGCCGCTGGCGGAATGGCTTGGGACGGTGAGAGGCTGGCCGGAACGGGAGGAACTCATGACACCACGGCGCGGGCGCTGACCGGCCCGCAGGCGGGATGGTGAGACCGTGACCGGGTTCCTGATCCGCCGGACCCTCCAGGCCCTCCTGGTCACGTTCCTGGTGACGGTCTTCACGCTGCTCCTCCTTCACTTGTTCCCGGGCGGGCCGGTCCATGCGCTGCTCGGCATGCGGGCGACCCTGGAGCAGGTCGCCTACTACAACCGGCTGTGGGGCTTTGACCAGCCGTTCTACGTGCAGTTGACGATCCTGGGGAACCTGCTGGCCGACGTGGGGTACGCGGTGCTCGACCCGAGGGTGAGGTACACCTGATGGTCGTTAGCGCAGCGCCTTGAATGCCGCCCGGATCTCGGTCGCGAACAGCTCGGGCTCTTCCCAGGCGGCGAAGTGGCCGCCCTTGCCGACCTCGTTGAAGTAGCTGAGGCTGGGGTAGGACTTCTCGGCCCAGCTGCGCGGGGCCCGGAAGATCTCGCCGGGGAAGGTGGTGAAGCCGACCGGGAGCTTGACCTCCGGGCGAGCCTGCCCGGACGCGGCCGCATGGGCTGCGGCTTGTGTGTTCTCCCAGTACGACCGGGCCGCCGAGGCCCCGGTGCCCGTCAGCCAGTACAGCGTGATGTTGTCGACGATGTGGTCCCGGGTCAGCCCGCCGGAGGGTTGCCCGTCGGCAAAGGCGCGGGAGATCTTGTAGTAGCTGTCGGTGTCGTGGTCGAGCATCCAGGCCGCCAGGGCGACAGGTGAATCCAGCAGGGCGTAGCCGATCGTCTGCGGCCGCGTGTTCTGCTCGATGAGGTAGCCGTTGCCGCTGGTCCTGAAGGTGGCGATCGCGTCGAGTGCCACGCGTTCCTCCGGCGAGGGGTCCGCCGACGGGTAGCCGCCGCCCAGCCCGGCCAGTAGCAAGTTCATGTGGATGCCGGCCAGCCCCTCGGGCGCCTGGCGGCCCATCGCGTCGGTGACGGCGGCGCCCACGTCGCCGCCCTGGGCGACGTATCGGTCGTAGCCGAGACGGCGCATGAGCTCTGCCCAGGCTCCGGCGACGCGGCCGACGTTCCAGCCGGCCTTGGCCGGCTCGCCGGAGAAGCCGTAGCCGGGTATGGATGGCACCACGAGGTCGAACGCGTCCTCGGCGGAACCGCCGTGCGCGGCCGGGTCGGTGAGCGGGCCGATGACCCCGAGCATCTCGAGGACCGAGCCGGGCCAGCCGTGCGTGATGATCAGCGGCAGCGCGTTCTCGTGCCGCGACCTGACGTGGATGAAGTAGATATCCTCCCCGTCGATCTCGGTCGTGAACTGCGGCAGGGCGTTCAGTCTCGCCTCGCACGCGCGCCAGTCGTAATCGGTCGCCCAGTAGCGGGCGAGCTCCCGAATCGTCGCCAGCTGCACGCCCTGCGACCGGTCAGAGACGAGCTCCCGGGAGGGCCAGCGCGTGGCGGCGATGCGCCGCCGAAGGTCGGCGATCGCTTCGTCGCGCATGTTGACCCGGAAGGGACGGATCTCAGTTTCGCTGGGCACAGGTCTCCACCTTCCCGGACTGGCTGACGACGACGGCCGGCCGGACCGGTCGGCTCCGGCTCCACGTTCCACGGCAACGGCGTTCTCCCGCGCCAGCGGAATATTTTGGCACTGCCTCACGATCGCGGATCAGGCGGGGCGCGTCGCGCCCGTGACACCCCTGGTCTGTACCCCGGCCCGCGCCGAGCAACCTGTGCGTGGACTGACCAAGCGTCAGGCCGCTGCGAGCTGGGCCCGGCCGGGAAAGGGCGGCCAGGAGCGCGCATCTGGTCTGCGTGCCGGGTCAGCTGTGCTGACCTGGCGGAGTCTCGCAGCTGCGGCCCGGCATGCGCCGCGCGTGCCTTCAGGGGCTGAGCGCGACGCTGACGCCTCCCCGCGCCGGTTACTTGACGCTACTAGTACATGCGTACTAATCTCATCCCATGCGTACTAATCAAGGCGGCGGCACGGCGGGGCCGGGCACGGCACCACCCACCGGACCAGCAGCACGACTCGGGAAAGAACCAGACATGACAGCGCCTGGCATCAACTCCAGATAACCGCGATCAAGCCCTGTATCCAAACCCAGCCCGCTTACCTGGTAACCGCCATGGAGGAGAGATGAAGCCCTACTTCGACACCAACCATCTCGCCGGTTTGCTGCTCCTTTTCGCCGTGCTGGCCTGGGGAACGATGGAACTCGCCGAGTTCTCCCGGCAGCAGCGAGGGCGGGAAGGAGCCACCAGGATCGGCCAGCGCAGTTTCCGGCTCGCCGCGGTGGCGTGCCTGATCGCCACGAACGTCATGCTCTATCTCGCCCCGCACATCGCCCCGGCGGCGGCGATCCGGCCCGGCGCGGTCGCCTTCGCCGCAGGCATGGTGATCCTGCTGGCCGGGCTCGCGCTGCGCGGGTGGTCCTTCCACACGCTGGGCCAGTACTTCACCTTCACCGTTATGGTCAGCTCCGACCAGCCGGTGATCACCGCCGGTCCCTACCGCGTGCTGCGCCACCCCAGCTATACCGGGATCCTGCTGGCCTGCATCGGGTTCGGGCTGACATCCGCGAACTGGGTCGGCCTGGCCGCCTTGACGCTGCTGCCGCTGGCGCTCTTCGTCTGGCGCATCCACGTCGAGGAGAACGCGCTGCTCGCAACGCTGGGCGACCGGTACCGCGCCTACGCCGCGCAGCACAAGCGCCTCGTCCCGCTCGTTTGGTGATCAGAACAGTGACCGGAACCGGCCTGGCCGTGCCCGCAGTGCAGAACGCCCGGCAGGCACGGCCGCGGGCCTTCTTCCGATGGCAGCGACCAGCTACTGCGCCGTCTCCGGTAAGGCCGCCCGAAGAACTGTTGACGCGATTAGTACCAGCGTACTAATCTTGTGTCATGCGTACTGGACGGGCCCCGGGGGCCGGAGCAAGCACGTTCACCCAGCACAAGCGCCGTGATCAGCTGGTGGACTGCGCGATCGACGCGATTGCCGAGCTGGGCTTTGCGCGTGCCTCGGTGGCCGAGGTGGCGCGCCGTGCCGGGGTCAGTAAGGGAGTGGTCACCTACCACTTCGCGGCCAAGGATGACCTGATCAGCGCGGTGATCGCGGACGTGCTCGCTTCGATGAGGGAGTACCTGGAACCCCGCCTGCTGGCCGCGGACCCGATGCAGTTCCCGGAGCGGTTCATCGCGGCCTATGTCACCGCGTGGGCAGGGTACTACCGGACTCACGCCCGGGAGGTTCTGGCGCTGGTCAGGATCTACAACGGTTTCCGGGACGAGTCCGGGCGCCCCAGCCCGGCATTCGACGCGCGCGCCGATGACGTGGCGGTGGTCGGGCGGGTGCTGAGCCTCGGGCAGGACAAGGGGCGCCTTGGGACCTTTAACGCCGGGGTCATGGCGGCGGTCATGAAGGCCGCGGTGGACGACTTGCTGACTCAGTTCGCCGACGACCCGGGGCTTGACCTGGAGGCTTACGCCGCCGAGCTGGTGGCCTTGTTCGAGCGCGCGGCCCGGCCCGACCCCGAGGCCAGCCCCGCGCCGACAGCGGCCCGGATCCCGCAGCACCTGGAAGAAAAATGAAACCGTACTTCGAGGCCAGCCACGCGGCGGGCGGCCAAAATCCGGCCAGTCCACACCGTGGCCTATTGCGGCTCCAACGCCACCTCAGCGGGAGCCGTCACTCACGGCCGCGGGGGTTGTGGAGTCGGCTCGCGACGAAAGCGACGAGGTAGACCGCGGCGATCACGAGCCAGATGCCAGCCAGTGCGCCGGGGTGGTTCCCGCCATGGCCACTGGCAGCGACCAAGGTAAACGGGATTCCAGCAGCGGCGCTGCCGATCACCAGTCCGGTCCACAAAGCGCGGCGCTCGTGCCGTGTCGCCACGTCCGCTGTCCGGCTGCGAGGTTGCGGCGCGCCGCCCAGGCGGGCATCAATCCGTGCGGCAATTTCGCTGTCGACCTTCTCCAGGAACGAGTCGATGGCGGCCTGGCTGTACTCGGGGCCAAGTTCGTGGTGCGCTGCCGCCGCAGCCGCGACATCTTGCCGTGCGAGCTGTTCCATGGTGACAAGATACATCTCGATTAACTGGCGCGTCCATGCCCTGGCATGGGAGTGCGGAGCACTGCCTCCTTGGCGTCCTCTCGTCAAGAGACCTGCCTGCTCCGCCGTTCCCCGTAACCAGCATCACCACGACCCTGGACCTGTACGGCCATCTCTACCCTGGCGACATGGACCGCTGCGCCGACCGGCTCGACAGCGCCGCCTGGATGGCTGATCCGGCCAAAATCCGGCCAGATGACAGAGACGATCAAGAGGGCTCTGAACCGTCATCGCTCTGACCGGGGGGATACGGTGGCGCGCTCGGGGGGACTCGAACCCCCGCCCTCGGGGAGTCAGTGATTACTGAGGGGCGGGTGCCTCACGACAGCTTGGCAGAGAGGGCACTGATTGAATCGGCTCGTCTGTCCAGCCGAAGATCTGGGAGGCCGTCCGGTGGGGTACACGACCGCAATGTGGCTCAGCTTCGGTGAGGCCCTCGCTGCCGTTGCCGGTGCGCTGACCGGCCTGCTGTTCGTCGCGGTCTCGGTCAAAAGTGAAGTGCTGGCCGCATCGCTCAGCCTCAGTTCCCGCGCCGCTGAAACGCTGGTCCTGTTCATGACCTCGGTGCTCATCGCGGTCTTGCTGGTGGCTCCCCAGCCACCAGCAGCCCTGGGCTGGGAGTTGCTGGCCGTGGCCGCAGTCTCGGGCACAGCCCTGCTCATCTTCGACCGGCGAGCCGGTCACGGTTCCGATCAACGCGTGGCCCGCTACATCGAAAAGTTCTCCCCCAACATGATCACCGCGGTGCTCGTTGGCGTTGCCGGGCTCACCTTCCTGCTGAAGGCTGGTGGCGGCTTGTACTGGCTGATCCCCGCCGCGATGGCGAGCCTGCTTGGCGGCGTGGTCAACGCGTGGCTGTTCCTCGTCAGGGTGACCAGCTAGTCCTATTGACCCCCTGCTTACAAAGGTGGTGGCAGTGGCCTTGTGACGTGCGGCTGCCCAGGCCAGCCGCCGTGTTCGTTACCCCTGCCGTGAGAGACCGAGAGTCACCGCTTGCGGCCGTAGTATCGGGCACGGGGTCAAGGGCGATACTGGTGAGATGCTCCTGCGCTCCGCAGAACCGGCCGATGCCGCCGAGGTGGCCGGCCTGCATGTCCGCTCATGTCAATCGGCCTACCGCGGGTTGCTTCCCGATGAGTTCCTCGACGGGCTCCGGCTCGAGGACCGTGCCGCGCACTACACATTCGGCAGCCCCGACGCAGGCGCGCCCGCGACGATCGTCGCCGTGGACGGCGGGGCCATCCGCGGATTCGCTAGCGCCGGGCCATGCCGGGAGCCTGACGCGACGGGAACCGGTGAGCTCTACGCCATCCACGTCGATCCATGCGCCCGGGGCCGCGGGATCGGCCGCCAGCTGATGGCCAGCGCGCGGGATTGCCTGACCCGCCTGGGCTTCGGGCAAGCCGTCTTGTGGGTGCTGGCGGGTAATCAGCGCGCCGAGCGCTTCTACCGGCTCGACGGGTGGGCACCAGACGGATCCTGGCGCATCGAGGAAATCGGTCCCGGCTGGCAATCCGACGGCATGCCCCAGTGGGACAGAAAGGTCAATGAAATCCGGTACCGCCGCGACCTACCGTGAGCGGCACCGATGCTAATTCCTCGTCCGAGATGGGAGGTGCCTGTGATCTGGCGCGCTCGGAGGGACTCGAACCCCAGCCTTCTAACCCGAAAAATGGAGATTTTTCATGCCGGTACGGCGTCGCGCCAGCGGTACCAAGGGCTGATCCGTAGACCAATGGAAAGCGTCCAGCCAGTGCGCCAGAATCCGTAGCCGCAGGTCAGGATCCGCCGGTTGTCCAGCCTGTCCGCCTGAGTCCGGTGCCGTCCGCTCAGTCTGTGAGAAAGCTGGGAGAGATTTGCCTCGGGAAAAGCCTAAGGATGAAATGCCAAGGCCATGCTGCTGGCGGCGATCGTTGGCTGTTGATGGCGGTTCGGGGACATCTCGGGGACACTGCCAGTGATGCTTAGGCCAGGTTCTCGGTCCAGTGGCACCGTCTCACGACCGTCCGTTTTTCAGGCCGGGCATATCTCACGGACGCTTCAGGAACCTCAAACCGAACGCCGCGAACACCAGGACGATCCCGACGTTTACTATCAGCCGCTCCCAGAGCTGGTGCCTGAAGAACAGGACGTCCACACCGACCACGACGGCTACCAGCGCGAGCACGTAAAGCACGACGGCAGCCTGTCTTCCCATCGTTCCTGTCTACTCTGTGCGACGGAGTGGAGCAAGAGCGGCGCTGGTTTCAAATGAACACCTACGCGCACGTCCTGCCGGTGCTTCGCCACGAGGCGGCCAACGCCATCGATGAGCTGTTCGGAGCGTGATGTGAGCGGCTTTGGCAGCAGCGAAGGCCGCTCATGATCGCAAGTGGCCTCTGGGCTGGCGCGCTCGGAGGGACTCGAACCCCCAACCTTCTGATCCGTAGTCAGATGCTCTATCCGTTGAGCTACGAGCGCTGGCGTCCCGCTAGTTTACGGCACGCCGGGCGGGCGTCGTGCCCGGCCAAGCGGCCCACCGGATATCGGCCCTTGACCCGGGCAGTGACAGCAGGCCAGCGGTCCCTCGTCCTGGCCGCGCTGCCCAGCGACGAGACGCTTCGTCGACGGCAGCAGGCGGCTAGCGGGCATCGATCGGCCCGCTGGGCTGTGGCTCTCACCAAGGAGGTGGGCCTGAAATAACCGGATCCGGTCTTGCTCCCGTCCTTATCCCGATCACCGTGGTAATCAGCATCGCGATGTGACTGATGATGGTGTTCTACGCCGACGGCCATCCCGCTCAGGCCGGGGCCAGCCCGGCGCCCAGGCAGGGTGTTTCCCGTCGGCCAGCATGGCGGCCCTGGTTCGGCCTGACGGCTGACCCGGCACGAAGGAGGAGACGCAGATGGCTGGTACGGAGGACCCTGGCGCGCAGGTACCGACGGCGGTGCTGGGCACAGGCATCATGGGCTCGGCAATGGCCCGCAACCTGCTCGCTGCCGGGCTTCACACGACGGTCTGGGACCGGTCGCCGGCGGCGACGGCGCCGCTTTCCGAGGCCGGAGCGCTGGTAGCGGCCTCGCCGGAAGACGCGGTCAAGGACGCGCCGGTGGTGATCACGATGCTGCCGACCGCCGACATCGTGAACTCGGTGGTCTTCGACGGTGACGTGGCCGCAGCCTTCGGCGAGGGCGCCGTGTGGGCGCAGATGGGCACGATCGGCGTGACGGCCACCGCCCAGATCGCGGGGCGACTGGGCGAGCTCCGGCCCGACGTGATGTTCGTGGACGCCCCGGTGTCGGGCAGCAAGGGCCCGGCCGAAGCCGGGCAGTTGCTCATCCTGGCCTCCGGCCCGCCTGAGGCGGCGGCGGTCGCCGACCCGGTGTTCTCCGCGATAGGCCGCAAGACCGTGTGGCTGGGCCCGGCAGGCCAGGGCAGCCGGATGAAGCTGGTCGTGAACGCCTACATGTCCGTCCTCATCGAGGGTGTGGCCGAAGCGCTCGAGCTGGCCGACCGGTTGGGTATCGACCCCGACAGGCTGGCGGAAGCCATCGAAGGCGGACCGCTGGACGCGCCGATCGCCGACGCGAAGCTGCACAAGATGGAGCAGGGCGATTTCGCGCCCGAGTTCCCGCTGGAGTGGGCGCTCAAAGACGTGGACCTGGCGCTCGACGTCGCGGGCGGCGACCAGCCGCCGCTGCTGGCCGCGCTGTCCCGCCAGTGGCGGGCGGCCGTGGACGCCGGTCACGGCCGGGAAGACGTCAGCGCCGCGCGCCTGGCCCTGGGCGGCCACCAGTAAGCCATACTGAACTCCTACTGCCCTGGCCGTAGCACCCGCGCCCGCTCCTAGTGCCACGCCGACCGAACCGCCTGCGCCGCTTCTCGTCGCAGGAGCGGATAATCAGAAAAAGGCTCCTAATTTACAGCCGCGCCATGTCCGTGAAGCGACTGTAATGGCCCTGGAATGCCACGGTTACTGTGGCAGTCGGACCATTCCGGTGCTTAGCCACGATGAAATCCGCCTCGCCTGCGCGTGGTGATTCCTTCTCATATGCATCTTCTCGGTGCAAAAGTATCACTACATCCGAGTCTTGCTCGATCGACCCTGATTCCCGCAAATCGGCCAAAAGCGGGCGCTTGTCAGTGCGCTGCTCGGGGCCGCGGTTGAGCTGGGCAACGGCGACCACGGGGACGTCGAGTTCCTTGGCGAGCAGCTTCAGCGAGCGGGACAGGTCCGAGACCTCCTGCTGCCGGTTCTCCACCCGCTTCGGAGAGCTCATCAGCTGCAGGTAGTCGATGATCACCAGGCGCAGGTCATGCCGCTGCTTGAGGCGGCGGCACTTGGCCCGGATCTCCATCATCGACATGTTCGGCGAGTCGTCGATGAACATCGGGGCGTCCACGACCTCGCTCATCCGCCGCGCCAGCCGGGTCCAGTCGTCCTCGCTCATCTGGCCGGTCCGCATCGAGTGCAGCGGGACCCGCGCCTCCGCCGAGAGCAGCCGCATGGTGATCTCGTTGCGGCTCATCTCCAGGCTGAAGATCACCGAGGTGAGGCCGGCCTTGACCGAGGCCGCCCTGGCCAGGTCAAGGGCAAGCGTCGAGTTGTGGGTAGGGATCATGGACCGGCCGACCAAGTACATCTGATCCGAATTGTCCACCTGGACACAACGCACTGGCACGCTCGGTATTGCGCGTACGGCCGTGATGAACCGCTGTCGGGTCCGTGACGTCGTGCGCCGTGGCCGCCGCTCTCTGTGCATAACCCGCTTGCGTTCTAGCCAGAACACATCGTCGCTGGTGGTGAAGGTGACCGTATAGGCAACCGATGAGTCCGGCGTCCGGCCGCGGACGCGCTTCTCGCTCCAGCCACAGCGGTAACCGAGGCTGTGCACAAGTTCACGAAAATCCTCCGCGAGCCGCCGGGAGGTGACCGCGAAATGAACCGAGCCGAGCCGGCAGGCCGTGCCATCGGTATCGAGCAGCCCTGCGAGCAATGCACGGCGCTGCGGCTCCGAGGCACGCAGATACCGCGCCGGGATGTGCTTATTACCGAGGCCCTGGCCTTCCACGAGCATGGCTATCTCGGGGTCCGCGGATGTGAATTCTGGGCTGGACCTTCTGCCATCGCCTAGCCACACGCCCAGCACGTACGGTGGCAGCGGCAGCTCCGCATCCGGGAGGCAGAGCGGAAGCGCAGTGGCGATCGAATGATTAGGGCGCAGATCGCCGCCAACCTTTACGGTCGCCGCGATCTGCTCCGTAGTGACAATAGGATCGTGCACGGCGGTGGTGGAGGCGTTCTTCGGCCGTTCCGCCATCTGCACCATTCTGGTGAGCAGCGAATAACGCGAGGCGTAGGCAGGAGCGTGCCAGCGGTAGGAGCGCTGCGCGCCGCCGACCTCGACCAGAATTCTCTCGGGCGCCAAGCCGACGCTGCGCCCGGCAGTATGCATAATCGCGCGGAACTCCGGCCCGGTATCAGCCAGGATCTCCCGGGCCGTGACGGGCCGGTCGGGCTCACTGAGCGCGGCCTTCCAGGCGCCGAGCAGCCGGCGTCGCGACGAATCCGGCCAGTACCAGGACGGGCGCTTGTCCGATCTTTGGCGCCGGGCTGCACGGGTGTCGGTTCGCCACTCATGCTGAGCATCGGCAACGATCACCGTCCCGTCGTCGAACTCCACCTCGTAGCACGGCCGCCCCTCCATCACGCCGGTGGCTGCCACCACCCTGGTGGGCTTCCCGTCCGCGCCCAGCAGCCAATCCCCGGCCTGGACCTCGCCCATGGTCGTCCAGCCAGAGGGGGTTGGCAACGGAGCATTAAGAGCAATGGCTTTGCCCAGAGCCGGTCTAGCAGCAATGACGACCATCTGCCCCGGGTGCAGGCCGTTGGTCAGCGCGTCGAGATCGGCGAACCCGGTCGGCACGCCGGTCAGCGCCCCGCTCCGGCTGCCGATGGCCTCGATCTCGTCGAGCGCGCCGGGCATGATCTCGGACAGCGACAGGTAGTCCTCGCTGACGCGCCGCTCGGTGACCCCGTACACCTCGGCTTCCGCCCGGTCGACGATCTCGTCGGCGTCCCCGTCGCCCGAGTACCCGAGCTGGACGATGCGGGTGCCGGCTTCCACCAGGCGGCGCAGGATCGCCCGCTCCCGCACGATGCGGGCGTAGTAGCCGGCGTTCGCGGCAGTGGGTACGGAGGCGATGAGCGTGTGCAGGTACGGCGCCCCGCCCACCCGGGCGATCTCGCCCCGCTTGGTCAGCTCGTTCGCCACGGTGACGGCGTCGGCCGGCTCGCCCCGGCTGTACAGGTCGAGAATGACCTCGTGCACGATCTGGTGCGCGGGGCGGTAGTGATCGCTGGGCCGGATGGCCTCGAGCACGTCGGAGATCGCGTCCTTGGACATCAGCATGCCGCCGAGGACGCACTGCTCCGCAGCGAGGTCGTGCGGGGGGGTCCGCTCGAATTCCTCGCCGCGGGGGGCTATCTCCGCGACGCTCACCGGTGCCACCTCCCCCATTGCGGCGAGTTCCCGGCGGCTGCCCGCGCGGGCCATCGGATCCGTTCTATCGGATGGCTCGGACAGTCTTCCCCCCGTGCTCGCGGACGTCCAGCGCTGCTGTGCACAGGCCTGTGGATAGCCTGTGCAGACACGCCGCCATCACTGTGCGCAGCATGGGGATAACGCTGTGGATTTTCCCGATCGGCTGACCATGGCAGTACGCCTGCCTGCGGTTATGCCGTCCACCGGTTGTGCGCAGGAAAAAGTTTGACGTTGCATGCCCGTCGCAATATCGGAAAGTTATCCACACTGGGGATTTCTTATACGGACGTTATGTGCCGACCTCTCGGCCGTCTGGGATGCGGCCAGCTTCGGGCCCGCCCCGCCCGCCACAGATGCGCCCGTTTGACCGGTGGCCGCGCGCCGGGCTCTCTAGGATTCGACCATGTGTTCGACTACGGGCGGACGGCTCGCCCGGATTTGCCGGGCTATCGAGGAGCTGGCTGACCGCTCGGGTACCGGGGGCAGCACAGTTGCGGAGACCGCCGCGGAGTCTGGCGAGCCGACGGCTCCGGGGGCAGACGATGCCGTGGCAGGGGACGATCTGGCCGCCCGCCTGGCTCGGCTGGCCGCGATCTGGGCGATGGTCGCCGAGGCCGACCCCGAGCTGGCCAAGCGGCTGCCCGGCTATCTGGCAGATCCGGAATGAGCGCCCGGTGGGCCGCGCAGGCCGCCGCCCAGGCCCGGCCGCAGGCCGAGGCCGCCCGGTGGCCCGGGCGGCCTCCAGCCAGGCTCGGCGGTCAGGCTCCGGCGACCTCGACGTCCAGCGTGGCGGTCACCTCGGGGTGCAGCCGGACCGACACCTGGTGCGCGCCGACGGTCTTGATCGGGTTCTTGATCTCGATCCGGCGCCGGTCCAGTTCCGGACCGCCCGCGGCCTTCACCGCGGCGGCGATGTCGGCCGGGGACACGGACCCGAACAGCCGGCCGCCGCTGCCCGCGCGGGTTTCCAGCCGCACCTGGAGCGCGGCCAGCCGGTCCGCGGCTTCCCTGGCGTCGTCGAGCCCTCTGATCTCCCGGGCGGACCGGGCGCGCTGGATCAGCTCGATCTGCTTTTCCGCCCCGCGGGTCCAGCGCATCGCGAGCCGGCGCGGCACCAGGTAGTTGCGGCCGTAGCCGCCTGCCACCTCGACCACGTCGCCGGGGGCGCCCAGGCCGGTGACCTCCTGGGTCAGGATGAGCTTCATCGGCGTACCGCTCATCGGTGCGCTGCCTCCCTCGGGGTTGAACATTTTTCATCTGTGTATTTCAGGCCCAGAGTGCGTGGGCAGTCGTGGGGAGGATGAAAAACGTTCATTATCGTGCCGTGCTCGTGTACGGCAGCAGCGCCATCTCTCGCGCGTTCTTGATCGCGGTGGCGACGTCGCGCTGGTGCTGCGTGCAGTTCCCGGAAACCCGCCGTGCCCGGATCTTGCCGCGGTCGGAGATGAACTTCCGCAGCAGCCCCGTGTCCTTGTAGTCCACGTGGGCGATCTTCTCCTGGCAGAACAGGCAGACCTTCTTCTTTGGCTTGCGAATAGGCGGTTTGGCCATCGTGGTGCTCCTTGGCAGAGCCCCGCGCGCGGCGGGGATGGTCGGTGAAACGGTTCGGGGATGGGTCGTGAACTGGTTCGGTTAGCTCGGCTGGGCTCCAGGCGGCAACGGCTCAGAACGGAGGTTCGTCGGAGTAGCCATCGCCGCCGCCGGCATCGGATGCCCACGGGTCGTCGGCTGGGCGTCCGCCGCCTCCACCATACCCGGGCTGGCCGCCGCCCCCGGACGGGCCGGACGGGCCGCCGCCGAAGCCGCCGCCGGTGGACCGGCTGGACTTGGTGACCTTGGCCGAGGCGTTGCGCAGTGACGGGCCGACCTCGTCGACCTCGATCTCGTAGACCGTGCGCTTCTCGCCTTCCTTGGTCTCGTACGACCGCTGCCGCAGCCGCCCGGACACGATGACCCGCATGCCGCGCTGCAGCGACTCGGCGACGTTCTCGGCCGCCTGCCGCCAGACGTTACAGGTCAGGAACAGCGAGTCGCCGTCCTTCCACTCGTTGGTGTTCCGGTCGAGGAACCGGGGGGTGGAAGCTACGCGGAAATTGGCGACGGCCTGGCCGGTCGGCGTGTAACGCAGCTGTGGGTCATCGACAAGGTTGCCGACGATGGTGATCTGGGTGTCTCCTGCGGCCATCGGTCCTCCCGGTCGCTCGGGTGGTGTCAGGTCCGGGCTCGCGCCCGGCCCCGGCGGTCATCTACTTGTCCGGCCGGATGATCTTCGTTCGCAGGACCGCCTCGTTCAGGTTGAGCTGGCGGTCGAGTTCCTTGACGGTGTCCGGCTCTGCCGTCATGTCGATAACGGTATAGATGCCCTCTGACTTTTTGTCGATGTCGTACGCGAGCCGCCGCCGGCCCCAGACATCTACCTTGTCCACGGTGCCGCCGGCGGTCGTGACGACGTTCAGGAACTGATCGAGCGACGGCTGGACGGTGCGCTCCTCAAGCGAGGGATCGAGGATGACCATCATCTCGTAGTGGCGCATGCGCTTGCTTGCCTCCTCTGGACTGGCGCGGTCACGGTCTCTCCGTGACAGGAGGAGCCGGACGCTGCCACCTCACGGGCAGCGCGGCCGGGCCAGCTTACCAGCAGCCACCGGCCGGACCGCCGGCTGTTCACCACGATGAATCCGGAACGCGACGCAGCGCCGGACTCCCGGCCGCTAAGATGATCACCGCCGGGCGCGGCAGCACGATTCCGGTCCGCCCGGTGCGGGAACACACCGAGTGGACACCTGCTGAGGCAACCGTCAGGGGGTCAGTGCCATGCCCGAGGCCGCCCAGTTCCGCGCCCGGCTGACGCTGAACAGCGACGGCGAACGGCACCCGATGGAGAACGCGCTCACCATCTTCACCTTCGCCGGCGGGCTGGTGGCGTTCGGGATCGGGTTCATCGTGCAGCTTCACCTGGCCGGCACGGTGCTCGGGCTCGTGGTGTTCGTCGTCGGCCTGTACGCGCAGATGGTCTCCAACACCCGGGAGCAGCGGATCTTGATCATGGCCGGGATCATCGGCGCGTTCGTCGGGCTGGGCCTGAGCGTCGCGCACGGCGGATTCGGCTAAGCGGCTTTCGTCTGCAGGCCGGGCTAGGCTCGGGTGCATGGTCCGCATCGGAGCCCATCTCCACGACAGTGACCCGCTCGCCGCCGCGCAGGCCGCCGACGCCGAGGCCGCGCAGTTCTTCCTGGGCGACCCGCAGGGCTGGAAGGCGCCCACTTTCCCCCTCGGCGGCGACCCGGCCGAAGTCCGCGCGGCGTTCGCCGCGGCAGGCATCGACGTCTACATTCACGCGCCGTACGTGATCAACGTGGCCTCGCCCAACAACCGGATCCGGATTCCCAGCCGCAAGCTCCTCGAGCAGCAGCTGGCCGCCGCCGCCGCCATCGGCGCCAAGGCCCTGATCGTGCACGGCGGCCACGTGACCGCGGGCGTGGACCCCGAGGAGGGGTACGACAGCTGGCGCAAGGCCATCGAACGCATCGAGCGCCCGCTGCCGATGCTGATCGAGAACACCGCGGGCGGCGACGGCGCCATGGCGCGGAGCTTCGACGCGATCGCGCGGCTCTGGGAGGTCGTCTCGGACGCCGCCGTCGGCGGCGGCGAGGTCGGGTTCTGCCTGGACACGTGTCACGCCTACTCGGCAGGCGAAGACCTGGAGACGGTCGTGGACCGGCTCAAGGCGATCACCGGCCGGATCGACCTCGTGCACGGCAACAACTCGCGGGACGAGTTCGGCTCGGGCCGGGACCGGCACGCCGGCCTCGAGTCGGGAACGATCGACCCGGCACTCATCCTCGACGTCATCCGCGCCGCCGGCGCACCCGTTATCTGCGAGACGCCCGACCCGGCCAGCGACATCCGCTGGCTGCGCGCCCGGCTGGCCGGCTAGCCCGAGGGCGGGCGGATCCGGGAACTGCGGGACGGGCGGGCGGCCCGGCCACCGGGCCGGCGTCGGCGCCAGCGCCGGATCCTCGCGGCCTGCAGCAACACCGCCCCGACCGCATTCGCGCCCAGGATCCCACCCCCGAAGGGCGGCGTCGGGAGCGGGTTCGGCGGGGTCGGGACCCCGGGGGGCGGGCAGAGCCCGAAGTGCCGGTGTCCCGGCAGGCACGGGTTCGGCGTGGGCTTGGGCTTGGGCTTGGGCTGCGGGGGCACCTGGTCCCACATGGTGAAGCCGGTGTAGTCCGGCGCCGGCAGCGGCTCGATCGGCAGGCCGGCGAACTCGTTCTGCATGTAGGTCTGCCAGATGGTCGCCGGCCAGTTGCCGCCGTTACCTGACGGCTGCCCGTTGACCGAGGGCAGGATGCCCAGCGACTCCCCGCCCGGCTGCCCGTTCTGCTCGTTGGTGAACATCCCGACCACGAACGAGTACTGCGGGACCGCACCGAGGAAGAACGCCGACTGCTCGTCGTCGGTGGTGCCGGTCTTGCCGATGGTCGGCCGGCTGGGATTCAGCACCCCGTTGGGGAACGCCGTGCCGCCCGGGGAGGTGTCGAACGACAGCGCGAAGTCCACGTCGGCCGCTGCCTGCGGGCTGAGCACCTGGCGGCGGGTGATCTTCAGCGGGATGGTGACCGTGGTGCCGTTCTCGTTCTCGGTGATCTGCGCGATCACGTGCGGGGTGACGTACTCGCCGTCGTTGGCCAGGGTGGCGAAGGTGGTCGCCTGCTCCTCCACGGTGAGCGAGGCGATGCCCAGCGCCAGGCCGACCTCGCCCACCTTGCTCTGCAGGCCGGAACCTTGCGGGCCGTCGGCGGTGTTCACGCCGAACGCCTTGGCCATGGTGACCGTGGCCTGGGTGCCGGCCCGGTGAATGAGGTCCTCGAAGGCCGGGTCGGACGATATGGCCGCCGCCTTGGGCACGCTGAGCGGGCCGGAGTTCTCGCCCGCGATGTTGACCGGGAACCAGTCCGGCGGGCAGTTCGTGGTCTCCGTGGACAGCGTGTCGCGGAGGGTCGGGGTGGAGTCGGGGGGTATGCACATCGGCTCGATCCCGTTGAGGGTGCTGTCCTGCACGTCCATGCCCTCGGACACGGCGGTGGCCAGCACGTACGGCTTGAACGAGGAGCCGACCTGCTCCCGGTTCTGCGTGGCCATGTTCCACTGGCAGTTGATCTTGGCGCAGTTCCTCGCGCTGAAGCTCGGCCCGCCGTACATGGCCAGGATCTCCCCGGTGCCCGGCTTCTCCAGCACCGCGCCGATGTGCGCGTAGTTCGGCAGCGGCTGGCCGTCGGCCCGCATCGCGGCCAGGTTCTGGTCCACCGCCTGGTACAGCGCGTTCATCAGGCGCTCGTTGAACGTGGTGACGATCTTCAGGCCGCCGGTGTCGATCTGCTGCTCGGTGTAGCCGTAGGTGTTCTCGAGCTCGCTCTCCACGGCCGCCATGATGTAGCCCTTGTAGCCCTGCCAGCTGGCCGCCAGCTGGTTCACCGTCACGACCTTCGGGAACGTCTGCGCGTCCGCCTGCTGCTGGGTCAGCGCGCCGTCCCGGACCATGTTGGTGAGCACGTAGTGCCAGCGCGCGACCAGCGCCGTGTAGCCGGCCCCGGCGCTCGGGTCCGGGCTGAAGAAGCTCGGCTGGTTGACCATGGCCGCGAGCATCGCCGCCTGCGAGGCGGTGAGCTTCAGGGCGGGCTCGTCGAAGTAGAGCTGCGCGGCCGCCGCGACGCCGTAGGCGTTGTTCCCGAACGGGACGGTGTTCAGGTACTGGGTGATGATCCAGTCCTTGGACTTCTCGTGCGAGAGCTTGATCGAGACGAAGATCTCCTTGATCTTGGTGCTGATCGTCCGCGAGGTGCCGATCGTCGTGTAGTAGTTCTTGGCGAATTCCTCGGTGAGCGTGGAGCCGCCCTGCAGGTTGCCACCGCCCTTGAGGTCCTCGTAGGCGGAGCGCAGGATGCCGGTGACCGAGATGCCGCCCTCGGTGTAGAAGTGCCGGTCCTCCGCGGCGACCATGGCGTTCTTCATCACCGCGGGAATCTGGTCGGAGGCCAGCATCTGCCGGTCGATGCCGTCGGCGGTGAACGTGCCCACGGGCTGGCCGTTGCTGAAGTAGACGGTGGACGACTGCTGCAGCGCGGCCTCGGATATGTCGGTGGGAATCGGCGTCTTCTCATAGGCGTACACGACCAGGGCGACGAACAGGAGCATCAGCGCCGCGGCCATCCCGGCCGCGACCCCCAGGGCCTTCTTCCAGGTCCAGTGCCGCCACCAGCTGCCCTTGCGCCGCGGGCGCGGCCCGCCGTCCCGGCCGTCGCCCGACCCGCCGTCCCCATGGCCGCCGGCCCGGCGCGGGCCGCGGGTGCGCGTGGGGTCGGCGAAACGGGCCGTGCCGCGGTCCCGCAGCGCCGTGCCGGCGCGGCCGCCGCGCGGGGTGCCGTACCCGATGGAGTCGTCGAATCCGTCGCCGTCCGGGCCGTATCCGTTGGCGCCGTCATATCCGCTGGCCCCGCCCGGGCCGGCGACGGGGCGCCCGGGACCGGGACCGGGCGCGCTGCGCAGCCCGAGCCTGGACCTCAGCTCGGCATCGGCCCGGGAGCCGCGGCCCCGCGGGCCGGCGCCCGGCGGGAGCCCGCCGTACTGCGGGCCAGCAGGACCGGGCGGGCGGCCGTTGCCGGCCGGGCGGCCGCCGGCGGCCGGATAACCAGTGCCGTACGAGCCGTTATCGGCCGCGCGGCCGTTGCCGCCGGGCGGACGGTCATAGTGGTCCCCGCGATCGTAGGGATCCTCACGGCGGTGGCCGCCTGGGGCACCGCGCCGACCGGCGCCGGCCTCTGGCCAGTAGGGCCCGGGAGAATCTGGATTACTCACGCGTCCTCGCTGGTCGGGGTAGGGGTCACGAGCGCAGCGGTCCCACCGGGAACCTCAAGGTACCCGGTGGCACCTACTGACCCGGCACGTATCGCGTGTCACACCTAGGCCGTCCCGCATGGCCGCAGAACTGGCCGTGAAACCTGCGACCTGCTCGCTCAGTCCCCAGCACGGGCGCGCCGACTGCGCCGGGTCTGCGGTTCGCCTGTGCCGAGAACATAGGACGACGCGAGGTGATTCCAGGCACAACTCTGACAGACCTCGACGACGTAAACCTGGAACTCCGCGTATTCCGCGGCCATTTCCGCCAACTCCGGGGCCTGCTTCACGCGCCCCTCGTAGCGGCCCAGTTCGTCGCCGTAGACGTACGTCACGTGGGTGAGCTTGGCGTTTCTGCAGATCGGGCAGGCCCTGTCGGTCGGCTCCCCGTGGAACTTGGCGGCCCGCAGCAGGTACGGGTGGGCGTCGCAGACGTCGGTCATCGTGGTGCGCCCGGAGAACACGGACGCGAGCGTGGCCCGCCGCGCGAGCCCGTAGTCCACGACCGATCGCCTCATGTCCGACAGGTTACGACGGAACCCGCGCCCGCGCCGAGCCCTGGCTAGCCGCCGCCCGCGCCCGGCGGGCGCCGGCCCGGGCCGCACTTGCGCCGCCACCACCGAGCGCATATCTTTGCGATGTATCGGGTCGATACATCGGCCTGAGACAATGAACCTTGCTAGACCAGCGCGCAGCAGGGAGGTAGGAGCACGCATGAGCAGTCAGCGGTCCGGCGTGCTCGAGCTTGCCGTGCTCGGGCTGCTGCATGAGACGCCCCTGCACGGATACGAGCTGCGCAAGCGGCTCAACTCGGTGCTCGGCGCGTTCCGCGCTTTCGGGTACGGGTCCCTGTACCCGTGCCTCAAGGAACTGCTCCGGCAGGGCCTGATCGCCGAGGAGGCCCCGGCTGGGCCCACCGCCAAGCCGCTGGCCGGCCGGAGGTCGAAGATCGTCTACCGGCTGACCGCGGACGGCAAGGAGCGGCTGCAGGACCTGCTGGGCGAGGCCGGCCCGGCCGCCTGGGAGGACGACGGGTTCGGGGTCCACTTCGCGTTCTTCGGCCTCACCCGCGCGGACATCAGGATGCGGATCCTCGAGGGCCGGCGCAGCAGGCTCGAAGAGCGCCTGGACAGCGTCCGCGCCGCCATGTCCCGGACCGCGGAACGGCTGGACCATTACACCCTCGAACTGCAGCGGCACGGCCTGGAGTCGGTGGAACGCGAAGTCCGCTGGCTCAACGAGCTCATCGCCTCAGAACGACAGTCTGGCCCGGAGCCCGGAGGGCGAACCGGGGATCACATGGAGACCGGCCCGGGCGGCAAGGCCGGCTGAGCCGGCACGACGCTGCCGCCCGCAGGCAGGAGATAAGGAGCAATCCGAATGGGTTCGGTACGGGTAGCCATCGTTGGCGTCGGGAACTGCGCCAGTTCCCTCGTCCAAGGCGTGGAGTACTACAAGGACGCCGACCCGGATAGCCGGGTGCCCGGCTTGATGCATGTCCAGTTCGGGCCCTACCACGTGCGGGACGTGGAATTCGTCGCCGCGTTTGACGTGGACGCCAAGAAGGTCGGGCGCGACATCGCCGAGGCCATCGTGGCGAGCGAGAACAACACCATAAAGATCTGTGACGTGCCCCCGACGGGCGTCACGGTGCAGCGCGGGCCCACCCTGGACGGGCTCGGCGAGTACTACCTGCAGATCATCACCGAGTCGGACGAGAAGCCGGTCGACGTGGCACAGGCGCTCCGGGACGCGCGGGCCGACGTGCTCGTGTCCTACCTGCCCGTCGGCTCGGAGGAGGCCGACCGCTACTACGCGCAGTGCGCGCTCGACGCGGGCGTGGCGTTCGTCAACGCCCTGCCCGTGTTCATCGCCTCCGACCCGGCGTGGGCGGCCAAGTTCACCGAGGCGGGCGTGCCGATCATCGGCGATGACATCAAGTCGCAGGTCGGAGCCACTATCACGCACCGCGTCATGGCCAAGCTGTTCGAGGACCGCGGGGTGGAACTGCTGCGGACGTACCAGCTCAACGTCGGCGGCAACATGGACTTCATGAACATGCTGGAGCGCAGCAGGCTCCAGTCGAAGAAGATCTCCAAGACGCAGTCGGTCACCTCGCAGATCCCGCACGAGATGGAGCGGGCGGCCGTGCACATCGGCCCGTCCGACCACGTGCCCTGGCTCGACGACCGGAAGCTGGCGTTCGTCCGGCTGGAGGGCAAAGCGTTCGGCGACGTCCCGCTGAACCTGGAGTACCGGCTCGAGGTCTGGGACTCGCCGAACTCGGCCGGCGTGATCATCGACGCCATCCGCGCAGCCAAGATCGCCCTCGACCGCGGGATCGGCGGCCCGGTCCTGTCCGCCGCGTCCTACTTCATGAAGTCGCCTCCCGAGCAGTACGGCGACGACGTGGCCCGGGACATGGTGGAGAAGTTCATCCGCGGCGAGGTTGAGCGCTGACCTGACCGGGCCCCGGCCGTAGGCTGGGGGCGTGCCCACCCAGCCGGACCGTCGCGCCGGGCCGGGCGTCGGCCGGGTCCGGCCGCTCGGCCGGGTGACCAGGTCAGCCTTTATCACCGACCTGCGCGTCGTGCTGGCCGAGCGGAACTTCCGGCGGCTGTTCGCGACGCGGCTGATCTCGCAGACCGGCGACGGCATCGTCACCGCCGGGGTCGGCACGTACGTGTTCTTCAACGCGTCGACGTTTCCCAGCCCGTCGGCGGCGGCCGCGGCCTTCACCGTCCTGTACGTGCCGTACTCGCTGATCGGCCCGTTCGCCGGGGTGTTCATCGACCGCTGGTCCCGGCGCCAGATCCTGGTCCTGTCGGCGCTGGTCCGCTCGGTCTTCGTGGCCGCGACCGCGGCGGTCATGGCCTCGGGCAGCCGGGGGGTGCTGCTCTACGTGGCCGTGCTGCTGGTGCTGGGCGTGAACCGGTTCTTCCTGGCGTCGCTGTCGGCGGCGCTGCCGCACGTGGTGGCCGAGGACAAGCTGGTGATGGCCAACTCGGTGACGCCGACCGTGGGCGGCATCCTGTCCGCGATCGGGGGCATCGTGGCCCTCGGCCTGAACGCGGCCACCGGCGACACCGAGCGTGGCGCCGCCATCACCCTGCTGGTCGCGGGCGGCTGCTACGTGGCGGCCAGCCTGGTGGCCGCGACCATGCAGCGGGACCTGCTCGGCCCGGTGCGCGAGCCGGGAGCGGCGCCGGGGCGGCTCCTCGGCGAGCTGGCGTCGGTCGCGAGCGAGCTGGCCGCGGGCGCGCGGTACGCCTTCCGGCACCGCGGCCCGGCCACCGCGCTCGGCGCCACCGGCGGCGGCAAGTTCCTGTTCGGGATCTTGTCGGTGGTCTCGATCCTGCTGTACCGGAACTACTTCTACCCGTCCAGCGCACCCACGGCCGAGGGTCACGTCGCCGTGCTGGCGGGGGTCTCCGCGGTCGGCTACGCGTGCGCCGCGCTGCTCGTCCCGCCGGCCACCCGGCGGCTGGCCAAGCCGACCGTCATCGCGCTGCTGCTCGCGGCCAGCGCGGTGGCGACCGGCGTGCTGGGCGAGACCTTCGACCAGATCGCCTACCTGGCCCTCGGGTTCTGCCTGTACCTGGCCTCGCAGAGCGTGGCCATCTGCGTGACCACGATCCTGCAGGAGGAGGTGGACGACTCCTACCGCGGGCGGCTGTTCGCCTTCTACGACGTGATGTTCAACGTCTCGCTCGCGGCCGGAGCGCTGGTGAGCGCGGCCCTCCTGCCGCTCAACGGCAAGTCACCGGCGGTCATCGGCCTGGTGGCGGCCGGGTACGCCGTGGTCGCGGCGGGCTACTGGTTCTTCAGCCGTCAGCCATCGGCGGGCGGCGAGCCCCCGGCGCCGAGCCCTTCCTCCGCGGCCCAGGCCAGCAGTTCCTGAGTGGCCCGCTCGGGTCCGAGCGGGCCGTACTCCATGCGCAGCTCCAGCAGGTGCGCGCGCGCCTTGCCCACCAGCGGGCCCGGCCCGATGCCGAGGATCCGCATGATCTCCACGCCGTCCAGATCCGGCCGGATGCTCTCCAGTTCCTCGCGCTTGGCCAGGACGGCTATGTGCTCCTCCAGGCGGTCGTAGGCCCGGGCCAGCCGCTGCGCCTTGGCCTGGTTCCTGGTCGTGCAGTCCGCCCTGGTCAGCGCGTGCAGCCGGGAGAGCAGCGGGCCCGCGTCCCGGACGTAGCGGCGGACCGCCGAGTCGGTCCACTCGCCCGACCCGTACCCGTGGAACCGCAGGTGCAGCTCGACCAGCCGGGACACGTCGTCCACGACGTCCTTGCTGAAGCGCAGGGCCGTCAGCCGGGCCCGGGCCATCTGGGCGCCCTTCACCTCGTGATGATGGAAGGCCACCTTCCCGCCCGGCAGCCTGGTCCGGGTCTTGGGCTTTCCGATGTCGTGCAGCAGCGCGGCCAGCCGCAGCTTGAGGTCGCCCACCAGGTCGTACCGCTCCTCCAGGGCGATGGCCTGATCCAGCACGGTCAGCGAGTGCAGGTACACGTCCTTGTGCCGGAAGTGCTCGTCCTGCTCCAGCCGCAGCCGGGGCACCTCGGGCAGCACCTGGCCGGCCACGACGGTGTCCACGAGCAGCTCGATGCCGCGGCGCGGCCCGCCGACCGGCTGGGCCAGCATGAGCTTGGTCAGCTCGGCCGAGATCCGCTCGGCCGACACGATAGCTAGCCGGGGCGCCAGCTCGGTCATGGCCGCGCGCAGTTCCGGGGCCACGGCGAAGCCCAGCTGCGCGGCGAACCGGGCCGCCCGCAGGATCCGCAGCGGATCGTCGCTGAGCGAGTCCTCCGGCCGACCGGGCGTGCGCAGCACCTTGTCTTTCAGGTCACTCATTCCCCCGAACGGGTCCACGAGCTCATGCCCGGGCAGCTTCGCGGCCATCGCGTTAACGGTGAAGTCCCGGCGGGACAGGTCCTCGATGAGTGACGTGCCGTACGTGACTTCCGGCTTGCGTGACTTGGGTGCGTACCGCTCACTGCGGTAGGTCGTGATCTCGAAGATCTCACTGCCCTTGCGCATCCCGACGGTGCCGAATTCGATCCCGATCGTCCACACCTGGTCCGCCCAGCCATCGATGATCTCCAGGACGCGGGACGGGACGGCGTCGGTGGTCAGGTCCAGGTCACCGGGGCCGCGGCCGAGGAAGACGTCCCGGACCGAGCCGCCTACCAGCGCAAGCTCGTGGCCGCGGCGGGCGAACCGGACGCCGAGCTCGTCGGCCGCCGGGGAGACGGCCGACAGCAGGGTGACCGCGGCCCGGCGCTGCTGCGGGCTCAGCTGCCGCCGGCCCGGGCCCTGCGGGCCGGGATTGCGCGGGCTGGAGTCCCGGGGGCTGCGGTCTGGAGAGTTCTGCGGCGTGGAATCCGGCACGGGCATTGAGGGTAAATGCTGCACGTAAGCTTTGGGAAACCCGGGGAGCGCGGAGGGAGACGATGCCGGACACTCCGCACCGCCAGGCCCACCGCACCCGGCCGGCCGCAATAGCATTTCCGCCATGCCTCGCCCGCTGCTGACCGGCTGTGCGGCCACGGCCATCGCCGCCTCCGTGCTGGCGCTGGCCGGCCTGGCCCCGTCCGGCAGCGTCGCGAGCGCGGCCACGGCCCAGCCGAGCGGGGCGCCGACGGTCTCCCTGGCGATCACCTCGGTCAGCCCGGCCTACGCCAGGCCGGGCCGCACGGTGACGGTCACCGGGACCCTGACCAACGACTCCGCCACCGCGTTGCAGGGCCTGTCGATCCAGCTCGGCTCGTCCAGCGTGCCGTTCGGCAGCCGGAACGAGCTGCAGGAGTACGCCGACGGCTCCCTCCCGGATGAAGAGCCGGTCCGCGGCGCGGTCACGGACGTGCCCGGGACGGTCGCTCCCCGGGCCTCCGTCGGCTGGACGGTCACCCTGCATCCCGTCCAGGTGCCGCTGACCGGCTTCGGCGTCTACCCGCTCGCCGCCCAGGCGGACAGCCCGGTCCTCGGCCAGCTGGCCGAGGACCGGACCTTCCTGCCCTACTGGCCGGGGAAGAAGGACCTGGATCCCGACCCTCAGCAGATCGCCTGGGTCTGGCCGCTGATCGATCAGCCCCGCCAGGCCATGTGCGCCGACGTGCTGCTGAACAACGGGCTGGCCGCCAGCCTGGCCAGCGGCGGCAGGCTGTCCGGGCTGCTGGAGACGGGCCGCCAGTACGCCGGCAGCGCGCAGCTGACCTGGGCGGTCGACCCCGCCCTGCTCGCCAACGTAACGGCCATGACCAAGCCCTACGTGGTGGCCGGCAACGGCGGGGGGTGCAGCGGCACGGCCGAGCGAGCCAGCCCGGCGGCGGTGTCCTGGCTGGCGCAGCTCAAGGCGGCGACCGCGGGGCAGCCGGTGTTCGTCACGCCGTACGCGGACGCGGACATCGCGGCGCTCACCCGGTACGGCATGAACGCCGACCTGACCCGCGCGTTCACCGAGGGCCGCTCGGTGGCCAGCAGCATCCTGGGCCGCGACTTCACCGCGCCGGCCGCGGGCAGCAGCACCAACCTGACCGGGATGGCGTGGCCGGCCGACGGGATCGCCAATTACGGGGTGCTGGAGAACCTCGCCGCCAGCGACGGGATCGGCACGGTCGTGCTCGACAGCTCGACGATGCCGCCGTCCTCCCTGCAGGATTTCACCCCGAGCGCGCAGACGACCACCCCGGACGGCGAGGGCACCGACCTGAAGGTGCTGCTCTCGGACGAGACCATCACGCAGATCATCGGTTCCGCCAACTCCCCGTCCGACTCGAAGGCGGCATCTTTCGCGGTGGCGCAGCGCTACCTGGCCGAGACCGCGATGATCGCCGCGGAGCAGCCGAGCGTGGCCCGGTCGATCGTGGTCACCCCGCCGCGCCGCTGGGACCCTCCGGCCGGCCTGGCCAGCGATCTGCTCCGCGAGACGGTCCGCGCCCCGTGGCTGCAGCCGGTCAGCCTCGGCGAGCTGGCCGCCGCCCAGCACCCTGCGGGACAGGTCAGCCGCCAAGCCCCGGATGCGGTCAGCCAAGCCGAGCTCGGGCGGCCCCTGCTGGCTCAGGCACGCCAGCTGGACCAGCAGGTGAAGCTGCTGCAGAGCATCCAGCAGAACCCAGACCCCACCCTCGATTACGGCGTGGCCGCGGTCGAGTCTGCCGCGTGGCGGGGCAACGGCAGCGCCAGCCTGCAGGGCTCGGCCCAGGCCGGGCAGTTCTCCCGGTACCTGTCCGGCCAGGAGGGCGAGCTGTCGATCAGCGGGCCGAAGCGGATCACGCTGGCGGGCCTGAAGGGCCCGGTGCCGGTGACCATCTCCAACGGTCTTCCCTACACCGTCCGGGTCAGGCTGGAGGCCGATCCGAGCAGCGGGATAACGGTCAAGGGCCAGCCTCCCCTGGCGGTCATCCCGCCCGGCCAGCAGCAGCTCAAGAAGGTCGAGATCGCGGCGGCCACCGTAGGCGTGGCCAAGCTCCGGCTCCGCCTGGTCACCCCGGAGGGCGCGCCGTTCCCGGCGCAGGCCACCGTGTACATCCAGGCCACGCACTACGGCACCCTGGCGCTCGTGATCATCGGTGCCGCGCTGGGGGTATTCGTCCTTACCTCGGTCACCAGGGCGGTCCGGCGCCGCCGGAAGGCCCCCCAGGAAGACTCATCCGGCCCGGATCCGGGGACGGATCCCGGGTCCGCGCCCGAGCCGCAGGAGGCGGGCCATGCCGCCCGGGACGCCGGTCCCGGGCCGCATGATGCCGGTCCCGGGCCGCGGGACGGCGGATCCGGGCCGCGGGATATGGCCCGCGGCGACCACGATTGGCGCGACGATCGGGGGGAAGCCGATAACGTCGTGGCTGGGGGCTCCGCCTCCGGACACGCCCCTGCCCACGATGCCGCGGAGGAGACAGATGACTACGCCTGGGCACCAGGCTGGGCCGACCCCCGCTGACGGCGGCCTTGCCCCAGGCACGGGCTTCCCCCCCGGCAACGGCCTTACCGGAGCCGGGGACGGCCGCTACGGTCTTCCCGGCGACGGCGGGCAGCCGGAAACGGGTCTGGCCGGCGAGCCGGGCGCCGGACGGGCGGACCCGCGGGGCCGGGCGCGGCCGCGCCACGCCGCCGAGCCCGGACGGGCCGGGCGGGCGCCCGAGGCCGTCCCCGGTCCCGGAACCACCCAGGTCGCCCAGGGCCCCGGGCCTGGCCCCGACCCCGACCCGGGTGCCGGACGGGCGGCCGACACCGTGCCGGACGCCCGGAGCGCAGGCGCCGACCAGGCCGTAGCCAAGGCAGCGGCCCCGGAGAACTCCAGCCTGCTGCGCTCCAGCGGCGTCATGGCGATGGGCACCATCGCCTCCCGGATCACCGGGTTCGTGCGCTCGGCCATCCTGATCTACGCGATCGGCACCCACGATCTCGGCAACTCCTACAACCTGGCCAACACGATCCCCAACATCGTCTACAACCTGGCCCTCGGCGGCATTCTCACCAGCGTCGTGGTGCCGCTGCTGGTCAACGCGGCCAAGCGGGACCGCGACCGCGGCGAAGCGTATGACCAGCGGATCTTCACGCTCGGCGTGCTGGCGCTCGGCGCCATCACCGTGGTCGCGACGCTCGCCGCCGAGCCGATCGCCAGCCTGTACGCGAGCAACATCGGCAGTCCCGCCGCCTACCACCTGACGGTGATCTTCGCCTACTTCTTCATCCCGCAGATCTTCTTCTACGGGGTCAGCTCGCTGGCCGGGGCGATCCTGAACGCGCGCGGAAGCTTCGCGGCGCCGATGTGGACGCCGGTGATCAACAACGTGGTCGTCATCCTGGTCGGCCTGGCGTTCATGGTGACGGCGGGCCTGGACCGGACCCCGGAGAACATCACGGCCGGCCAGATTCAGCTGCTGGGCATCGGCACCACGCTGGGCATCGTCCTGCAGACCGCGGGGCTGGTGCCGTCGCTGCGCCGCGTCGGGTTCCGCTGGCATCCCCGGCACGACTTCCGGCGCACCGAGGTTTCCGAGATCGGCCGGATGAGCGGCTGGATGTTCGGCTACGTACTCACCACCCAGATCGCGTTCCTGGTGACCACGCGGGTCGCCAACACCGCGGGCGCCCGGGTCTCCCAGCAGGCCGCGGGGGCCGGGATCGCCGCCTACAGCAACGCCTACATGCTCTTCCAGCTGCCGTACGCGATCGTCGGCATCTCGGTCATCACCGCCCTGCTGCCCAGGATGAGCGCGCACGCGTCCGAGCGCAGGTACGGGCTCGTCTCGGCGGACTTCTCCACCGCCACCCGGGTCGCCTCGGTCATCGTGGTGCCCGCCGCGCTGGTCCTGGCCGTCCTCGGCACGCCGCTGGCCGAGGGAGTGTTCGGCTACGGGAGCACCTCGATCGCCAGCGCCCGCTACGTGGGCGAGGTCTTCGCGGTGTTCTCGCTCGGCCTGCTCCCGTACATGCTGTTCCAGCTGCTGCTGCGGGTGTTCTACGCGATGCACGACAGCCGCACCCCCGCGCTGATCAGCGTCATCACGATGGTGATCAACATCACGGCCAACCTCGTCGCGCTGGCCGTCCTGCCGCCGCAGCACGTGGTCGCGGGCCTGGGCGCCGGGTTCGGGGTCGCGAACCTGGTCGGGACCGCGATCGCGTGGCGGGTGCTCAGCCGGCGCGTCGGCGGCCTGGACGGCCGCAGGGTCGGCTCCGCATTGGCGCGGATGCACGCCGCGGCGATCCCGGGCGTGATCTTCGCCATCGCCGTATCGGTGATGGTGGGCGCCGTTATCCCGGGCGGGAGGATCGCCGCCCTGCTCACGGTGGCCCTCGGGGGCAGCGGCGCGATGCTGCTTTACGTGCTGTTCGCCAAGGCCTTCGGCGTGGCCGAACTCGACGACCTCACCGCGTCGGTACGCGCCAGGCTCCGCTGAACGGGACGCCCTCCAGGCGCCGTGGGCCCGCGCGGCGGCGGCGGCCCGGGCCGGTTTTCCGGGGGGCCAGACATCTCTTGGCGGTAACGGTTTGCGATGGTAGCTTGCGCGGGACTGTCGGGGGCCGGTCTGCGGCCTAGCATGTTGTACAGCATGATGGTCTTGTCTCGTCCGGTTCATCCCCCACGGGGCTGGGAGGGAGGCTCGGGAGCCGCCCCGCTCGTCGCAGGTATGTGAGTACGTTTACGTCCGAACCGGGAACGCGGCTCGGCGGCCGGTACCGGCTGGAGGACCGGGTCGCCGCCGCTGCGGGCTGGGCTGCCTGGAAGGCCATCGACGAGACGCTGGCCCGGGCGGTCACCGTGCTCACGTTCGCGCCCGGCTTCCCGCGCCTGCACGAGGTCGTCACCGCGGCGCGCTCGGCCAGCCGGCTCACCGACTCGCGGTTTGCCCAGGTGTTCGACATCGAGAATGACTGGGATCACGCCTACATCGTGATGGAGTGGGCCTCCGGGGACTCGCTCGACGACATGCTCGCGCCCGGCCCGCTCGACGCGGTGCGCGGGGCACGGATCATCGCCGAGGCGGCCGACGCGATGGCGGCCGCGCATGCCGCCGGCCTGGCCCACCTGTGCCTGAACCCGGACTGCCTGCGCTGGACGCCCGGCGGCGGCGTGAAGATCACCGGCCTCGGCATCGACGCCGCGCTGGCCGATGCCACCGCGGAAGATCCGGCCGTGGCCGACACCTACCGGCTGGGCATGCTGCTCTACGCGGCGCTGACCGGGCACTGGCCGGGCCCGGACTGGCCCGCCCTGCCCCCCGCGCCGCTCGCGGACGGGCTCCCTTGCAGCCCCCGGCAGGTCAGGGCGGGCGTGCCCGCCGCGCTGGACGAGATCACCAGCGAGGCCATGCTGCAGCGCGACCGGGACGGCGTCTTCCCGCTGACCACGCCCGCGCAGCTGGCCGCCGCGCTGCAGGCGGCCATCCCGCCGGTCCCGATCCCACAGCTGCCGCAGCCGCCGCGGTCGCGGGGCAGCGCCCACCGGCCCGGGCAGCGGCCGGCCCGGGAGACCGAGTACTGGGCCCCGGGCGAACCGGAGCCCGCGTACTGGTCACCGGACGGGCAGAGAGCGCCCCCCGCCCCGGGGACGCGGGAGTGGTCCCCGGGGGGGCGGCGTTCTAGCCCGTCCGGGGTCCGGGTGGGCATCATCGCGGTGCTGGTGGCGGCCGTGGTGGCCGGACTCGTGGTGGTTGCCTTTCACTCGCTGCGCGGCCACCCCGCGCCCAGCGCGGTGACGCACCCGCCTACGTCCGCGCGGACCGGCACGGCCGTGGTCACGCTCGCGCCGGTCAGCGCGCAGGCGTTCGAGGACAATCCCACCGGGGCGAACCTGGCGATCGACAGCAACCCGCAGACCGCCTGGCAGACACACTGGTATCTCGGCAGCCCGGTGTTCGGCGGGCTGCAGCAGGGGTCCGGGCTGATCCTCGACATGGGTCACTCGGTCCGGCTGAGCTCGGTGACGGTCACGTTCGGGTCGATCCCCGGGGCCGACGTCCAGATCAAGATCGGCAATCCGGCGCAGCCGGTACCGCCGCAGAACGAGCCGAACGTGGCGCAGGCCACCGCGAACAGCATGACGACCGTGGCTCAGCAGGATGACGTGAGCGGGACCGTGACGTTCCCGGTCACCAGCTCGGCCAGCGGGCGGTACGTCCTCATCTGGTTCACCAAGCTGCCACCGATGGCCGGCCAGCCCAATAAGTACCAGGCGGATGTCTTCAACGTCGTCGTGAAGGGAATGGGCTGAACCCTGGCGCCCGGGGCACAACGGGAGGGACGGCTACGGAACACCACGAGGCGGGCGGCGCCCCAGCCGGGCGTGCCCTGCCGGAGCCGTCTGCGCCCGCCGGCGCCGGGCCGCCCGACGCGGAACTGGTCCGCCGGGCTGCAGCCGGCGACCCGGACGCGTTCGGCCGGCTGTTCCTGCGCCACCGGGACCGGCTCTGGGCCGTGGCCATCCGCACCCTGGCCGACCCGGAGGAGGCCGCCGACGCGCTGCAGGACGCGATGATCTCAGCGTTCCGCCGGGCCGGGAGCTTCCGCGGCGACTCGGCCGTGACCACGTGGCTGCACCGGATCGTCGTCAATGCCTGCCTCGACCGGCTGCGGCGCAAGGCGGCGCGGCCCGCGGCGGGCGGGGCGGACGAGCGCACCCTGGACAACCTCGCCGCCGGCCAGGCCACGCCGGACCCGTCGCCGGCCAGCGATACCTCGCTCGACGTGCAGTCCGCACTGCGCACGCTGCCCCCGGACCAGCAGGCCGCGCTGGTCCTGGTGGACATGCTCGGCTACTCGGTGGCCGACGCGTCCGAGATCCTCGGCGTGTCCCAGGGCACCGTGAAGAGCCGCTGTGCCCGGGGACGCGCCCGGCTGCTGCCGCAGCTGGCCCACCTGCGCCGGCGACCTGACCACGACGCCGGGCCGGGCCGGCCAGAGGCACCAGGGAACCGATCCGTCCCCGGACGCGTCCAACCTGCGCGGGAAGGGGGTGACGACCCGTCATGAGGCATGTCGGCGCCGCGAAGCTGGCCAGGTTCCGCCAGGGCGATCTGGGCCCGCGCCGGAGTTCTCGGATCGACGCTCACCTGGCCGGATGCGCTCGCTGCCGCGCGCTGAACGAGGACCTGGCCGGGGTCACGACGCTGCTCGCCAGCGTGCATCCGCCGCCGATCCCCGAGCATCTCACGGCCAGGATCCAGACCGCGCTGGCGACCGAGGCGGCCAGGCGGGTCGTGCTCCCCGACGAGGAGGCGACGGCCGCGACGCCGGCGGCGGCCGGAACCGGGCCGGCCGCGGACGGGCGGCGGCCGCGACGTGAACCGCCCGGGCACGGCCGGCGGTCCCGCCTGCCCCGCCTCCGCCCCGCGGTCGCGCTGCGCGCCCTGGCCGCGGCCGCCGCGGTGGTTCTCGTGGCCGGCGGCGTCTACGAACTCGCCCACGGCGCGGCCCCCTCCTCGTCGTCACCCGCGAGCTCTTCGGCCGCCGGCCCCGCGGTGCCAGCACCCGCCGCCAGCCCCGCCCTGCCGTACCAGCACGCCGGCGGCCAGGATCGCATCACCCCGGTCATGACCGGCACCGACTACACGCCGGGAAACCTCAGCAGCCAGGTCGCCGCGCAGCTCGGCAGGCACGGCCGGGGCGCCACGCTGGCCGGGCCGAACGCGATGACCCCCTCCGACCGCGGCCCCGCCGCGGCGCCGGCCATGGCCGGCCACGTTCGGGAACCTGGCCGTATCGGACCTGGCGGGATGCGTCAACCGGATCGCCGCCGGAGAACTCGTGCTGCTCGTCGACGTCGCCCGCTACCAGGGCAGGCCGGCCACGGTCATCGTCACCAAGGCGCCGGCGGCCGGCCCGGAGCAGATATGGGTGGTCGGCACCGGCTGCTCGGCGTCACGCAGCGACGTGCTGAAGCATGCGACGCTGAGCACCGCCGGCTGACCCGCGGACCGGGAATCTCAGCGCCCCCAGAACTGTTGACCACGCAGCATGTTCACAGAAGGGCAGCCAGAAGTGGGCGACGTTCGGGATGTCATCATCATCGGGTCCGGGCCGCCGGCTACACGGCCGCGCTGTACGCCGCGCGGGCACGGCTGCGCCCGCTGCTCTTCGAGGGCTCGGTGACATCTGGCGGCGCGCTGATGAAGACCACGGACGTCGAGAACTACCCGGGCTTCCCCGACGGGGTGCTCGGACCCGACCTGATGGACGCCATCCGCAAGCAGGCCGAGCGGTTCGGCGCCGAACTGGTCGCCGACGACGTCACCGAGGTCGACCTGGCCGCGACCCCCAAGGTCGTCAGGACCGGCGGCGAGACGCACCTGGCCCGGACCGTGATCATCGCCACCGGCTCCGGCTACCGCGAGCTCGGCGTGCCCGGCGAGGACCTGCTGGCCGGTCACGGCGTCTCCTGGTGCGCGACCTGCGACGGCTTCTTCTTCCGGGAGCAGGACATCACGGTCGTGGGCGGCGGTGACTCCGCGATGGAGGAGGCCACGTTCCTGACCCGGTTCGCGCGGTCGGTGACCGTGATCCACCGGCGGGACTCGCTGCGCGCCTCCAAGATCATGCAGGATCGTGCGTTCTCCAACCCGAAGATCAAGTTCGTCTGGGACAGCGTGGTGACCGGGATCCTCGGCGAGGACCGGGTCAGCGGCGTGCGGATCCGCAACCTGGAGACCGGCGAGGAGAGCACCCTGGCGGTCACCGGCATCTTCGTGGCGATCGGCCACGACCCGCGCAGCGAGCTGTTCACCGGGCAGCTCGCCACCGACCCGGAGGGATACCTGCTCGTCGAACAGCCATCCACGCGCACCGCGATCGACGGGGTGTTCGCGGCCGGCGATGTGGTCGACCACACCTACCGGCAGGCGGTCACCGCCGCGGGGACCGGCTGCGCGGCCGCCCTGGACGCGGAGAGATGGCTGGCCGACCACGAATCCTGAGGCCGGCACCATGCATCGCGCCATCGTAACCATCGTCACGAACTAGGAATGGAAGGAAGTCCGCACCGTGGGAGCAACCAAAACCGTAACCGACGCGACCTTCGAGGCCGATGTGCTGAAGAGCGAGAAGCCCGTCGTCGTGGACTACTGGGCCGAGTGGTGCGGTCCGTGCCGTCAGGTCTCCCCGGTTCTCGAGGAGATCGCCAGCGAGCACGCTGACAAGATCGACGTAGTCAAGCTCAACGTCGACGAGAACCCCGTCACGTCACAGCGTTACGGGATCCTGAACATCCCGACGCTGAGCGTGTTCAAGAACGGAGAGGTCGTCAAGGAGATCGTCGGCGCCCGGCCGAAGTCGGCCCTGCTCCGCGAACTGGCCGATTTCATCTGATCCGCGCGCGGCGTCCCGCTGATTCCCGCTGCTTCCGGCCCGGCTGCGGTGACCCCGCGGCCGGGCCCAGCGGCACCGCCGTGAGCACACCCGGGCCAGCGGGCCGACCGCCTGCGGCTAGGCGAGGCGCAGGGCCCGTTCCGGGGTCATCGAGCCGAGCAGTCGCTCCAGCGCTACCTCCACGTCCTCGCGCCAGGACAGCGCCGTCTTGAGCTCCAGCCGCAGCCGCGGGTAGCGGGCGTGCTGGCGGACGGTCTTGAATCCGACCGCGAGCAGGTAGTCGGCGGGGACCACGCAGGACGGGCCGTTCCACTTCAGGTCGCCGAACGCCTCTATGGCTTTCACGCCCCGCCGGGTCATGTCCTTCGCCACCCCCTGCACGAGCATCCGGCCCAGCCCGCCCCCCGCGAACTCGCCGAGCACGTGCGCGGTCATGAGCAGGACCGCATCGGCGCTGACCGGGCTGGTCGGGAAGGCCACCGACCGCGGGACGTGCTGCGGCGGGGCGTACATCACGTAGCCCGCGGCAACGCCGTCGACATAGGTGATCTTCCCGCAGCTGCCCCACTCCAGCAGGACGGAGGAAACCCAGGACTCCTTCTCCAGCCCTGGGTCGCCCTCCTCGTGGGCCCGGGCGTAGCCCACCGGGTCGAGTTCCCAGAAAACGCAGCGGCGGCACCTGGGCGGCAGGTCACCGATGTTGTCCAGCGTGATGCTAGCGAGGCGGCGCGACACCTGGCACCCCTGAGATCGTGAAGGCTGTTCCTTACCCCCGGGCCGCCGGGCTGGGCTGCTTTCCCGGTATCCCCGCTGACCCGTACCCCGACATGCTACCCACTGTGCGCTCGCTGGTGGAGCGGCCCGTTGCACTAGGCTCGGCGGGTGACACGACGCAAGAGCTTCGGCAGCGACAATCATGCCGGCGCCCACCCGGCGGTCCTGGACGCCCTCGCCGCCGCCACCCGGGGCGACGCCACCGCGTACGGCGATGATCCCTGGACGGTCCGGGCCACCGCTCAGCTGGCCGAGGCGTTCGGCGCCGACGGCGGGGCCTTCTTCGTCTTCAACGGCACGGGAGCCAACGTCCTCGGCCTCAGCCTCATGCTGCGCCCGTACGAGGCCGTCGTCTGCGCCGAGGGCGCCCACCTCAACGTGGACGAGTGCGGGGCCCCGGAGCGGATCACGGGCTGCAAGCTGCTGACCGTGCCCACGGCCGACGGCAAGCTCACGCCCGAACTGGTCGCCACCCGCCTGGGCGGGCGCGGGGACGAGCACCGGGCCCAGCCCCGGGCGGTCGCCATCACCCAGGCCACCGAGGTGGGCACCTGCTACACCCTGGACGAGTTGCGGCGGCTCGGCGAGTTCTGCCGGGCCAGCGGGCTGCTCCTCTACATGGACGGGGCCCGCCTGGCCAACGCGGCGGCCTTCCTCGGCTGCTCGCTGTCCGACCTGGCCGCCGATGCCGATGTGCTGAGCTTCGGGGGGACCAAGAACGGGGCGATGGGAGCCGAGGCGCTGATCGTGATGAACTCCTCGCTCGCTGATGCCGTCCATTTCCAGCGCAAGCAGCAGATGCAGCTCGCGTCCAAGATGCGCTACCTGGCCGCGCAGTTCAGCGCGCTGCTCGAGGACGGCCTGTGGCTGCGGAACGCCCGGCATGCCAACGCCATGGCCCGGCGGCTCGCGGACGGCGTCCGTGACACTCCCGGCGTGCTGCTGCATCACCCGGTCGAGTCGAACGGCGTCTTCGCTGCCCTGAATCCGGCGCTCATCGAGCCGCTGCAGCGGGACTGGAACTTCTACGTCTGGGACGCCGACGACCACGTCGTCCGCTGGATGGCGGCCTTCGATACCACCGAGGACGACGTTGACGCCTTCGTGGCCGGCATCCGCGCCGCCGCGGGCGTGCTCACCGCCTAGGACCGGGCTCACCCCGGGCACCCGACGTTTCACGTGAATCATTGGCCGCCTGCCATGCCGCTGGGTCTCGTTACCGCCCGGGCCGGCCGCCGCCTCAGCGCTCAGGCACTGCGTGACTGGGCCCAGCCGGGCGGCAAGCCGGGAGTCATCGTCTCGACGATCCGCTCCAGATCGTCCAGCGAGGCGAACTCGACGACGATCTTCCCCTTGCGCTGGCCGAGTTCCACCTTCACCCGGGTCTCGAACACATCAGAGAGCCGGTCCGCCAGGTCCCGCAGCGCGGGAGCGACAGGCTTCGGCCTGGCCTCATGCTGCCGGGGTGCCTTCGCGGCCTGGGCGCCGAGGGCGACGATCTCCTCCACCGCCCGCACGGACAGCCCTTCCGCGACGATCCGGCGCGCCAGTTGCTCCTGGGCTTGCAGGTCCTCCACCCCGAGCAGGGCCCTCGCGTGCCCGGCGCTCAGCACTCCCGCCGCGACCCGCTTCTGCACGTTAGCGGGCAGGCTGAGCAGCCGGATGGTGTTCGAGATGTGCGGGCGCGACCGGCCGATCTTCCGGGCCAGCTCCTCATGGGTAGTCGAGAAGTCATCGAGGAGCTGCTGGTAGGCGGCGGCCTCTTCCAGCGGGTTCAGCTGCTCCCGGTGCAGGTTCTCGATCAGCGCATCCCGGAGCAGCTCATCGTCGGAGGTCTCCCGGACGATGGCCGGGATCTGCGACAGGCCGGCCAGCTCGCAGGCCCGCCACCGCCGCTCGCCCATCACGAGCTCGTAGTGGCCGGGCATCACCTTGCGGACGACCACCGGCTGCAGCAGGCCGACCGCCTGGATCGAGGCCGCGAGCTCCGCAAGCGTCTCGGAGTCGAAGACCTGCCGCGGCTGCCTCGGATTGGGCGTTATCGCGGCGACCGGTATCTCCTCGAAGTAGGCACCGATGACCCCGGGCTGGACCTCGGCCGCGGCGTACTGCTGCCCGGCAGGCGCGGCCACGGCCGACGATGCCGTCGGAATGAGCGCCCCGAGTCCCTTGCCCAGTCCGCGCCTCT
Source organism: uncultured Actinomycetota bacterium (assembly GCA_963808705.1). Lineage (GTDB taxonomy): Bacteria > Actinomycetota > Actinomycetes > Streptosporangiales > Streptosporangiaceae > JASHPR01. The sequence goes on from CAWEHB010000001.1 coordinate 199,268, forward strand.
GCTGCGGCATTGCCTCTCCTCGCTGTCCGCTCGCGCCCGGCCACCGCGCCAGACCGTCCCATGCTGTCCGCCGGCCGCCCGGCCTATCCCAGGGCCATCCTGCCAGGTGCCCGCCTGGAAGCCCGCACCATCGGGCCAAGGCCGCCACTGGCGAGCCGGGGACCCGGGCCGGAGACCGGATAGCGCCGCGGTTAGAACTAGTGTTTGATAAAATCGTGTCTTACAGCGGGCGGGCCCTCGGAATGCTGCCGCGCCGTCAGGCCTGCGGCGCCTTGCGGTAGGCCATCTCCTTCGCGGCTGCCAGGTAGGCCTGGGCCCCGTTCGAACCGGGATCGTACGTCATCACGGACTGGCCGTAGCTCGGGGCTTCGGAAACCCGGACGCTGCGCGGGATGATCGCGTCGAGGACGATCTCGCCGAAGTGCTCCCTGACCTCCTCCGCGACCTGCGAAGCCAGCCGGGTACGGCCGTCGAACATCGTCAGCAGGATGGTCGAGACGGTCAGGGCCGGATTGAGATGGCTCTTGACCAGGTCCACGGTGCGCAGCAGTTGCTCGAGCCCTTCCAGCGCGTAGTACTCGCACTGGATCGGGATGAGGATCTCAGGCGCGGCCACGAGAGCGTTCACCGTCAGCAGCCCGAGTGACGGCGGGCAGTCGATGAAGATGTAGTCGAGACCGGAGGAGTCAAACCCGGCCAGGGCCCTGACCAGCCGCGATTCCCGGGCTACCAGCGGGACCAGCTCGATCTCGGCGCCGGCGAGGTCGATCGTCGCCGGGGCGCAGTAGAGCTGGGGAATGCTCGCGGCCGGCCTGATCACGCTGGCCAGCGGCTGGCCCTCCACGAGCACGTTGTAGACGGACGCGACGCCCGAGTGATGATCGACGTCAAGCGCCGTCGAGGCGTTGCCCTGCGGGTCCAGGTCGATGACCAGCACCCTCAGGCCGTACAGGGACAGGCTCGCGGCAAGGTTGACCGCGGTCGTGGTCTTGCCCACGCCGCCCTTCTGATTCGCGATCGTGATGATCCGGCAGGATCTCGGGCGCGGCCAGGTCCCGCTGCCGGCCCGGGCCGCCAGGGCGGCACGGGCGGCACGGGCTATGGGCATCTCCGGGCCGGCCCCGGCGGCCCCGTGCATCGCGACCTCCCGCTGGGCCGGATCGTCTTCACCTGAAGCCGGTGCCGCGGGCCAGCCGAGCGCACCGGGCCCGCCCGGCGCGGCGTCGGCCCGGTCTGGCGGGCCGGGCCATCCCAGGCCACGAGCGGCGGCCGTTGTCACGTTCCTGTTCCTCCCGGCGTCTCGGGCGTGCCTGGCGTGGTGGCGGCGGCGGTCAGCCGGATGACCGTCGGCGGCGGACTGACCTTACCGCTCCCAGGGTGCACGATGGCCACGTCCCGCGCACGCAGCCTCCGGAGCACCGGCTGGGCCCGGGCTAGCTCCTCCGCTGCCCCGGCCCCCTTCATGGCCAGGACGAGGCCGCCCGGCCGGGCCAGGCCGAGCGCGAGGCCGGCCAGCCGCTCCATCGGGGCAACGGCGCGAGCCGTGACGACGTCGGCCGCAAGCTGCCCGGCCACCTCCTCGGCCCGCCCGCGGCAGACCGACGTATGGGCCAGGCCGAGCACCCGGACGCACTCCTCGAGGAACGCCACCCGCCGGGCCATGGGTTCGAGCAGGACGACGTCGGCCGCTGGCCGCAGCATCGCGATGACCACCCCGGGCAGCCCGGCTCCGGAACCAAGATCGATCATCGAGCACGCGGGCGGGACCAGTTCGGCGACGGCCGCGCAGTTCATCAGGTGCCTGTCCCACAGCCGGGCGGTCTCCCTCGGGCCGATGAGGCCCTGCTCCACGGCGGGCCCGGCCAGCAGTTCGGCGTAGCGCTCGGCCAGGCCCAGGGCCGGCCCGAACACCGCCCGGGCTTCCGGGGGGGCCGGCGGCGCCCGGCCGACCGCGGTCCGGGACCGGCCGGGCGCCGGAGTCCGCGGTCTCCGTGACTCAGCTCGCAGGAAGAACGACCACCCGACGGTCCGGCTCCTCGCCCTCGGACTCGCTCCGCAGCCCGGCCTCGGCCACCGCGTCATGCACGATCTTGCGCTCGAACGGGTTCATGGCCCACAGCTTCTTGGGCACGCCCGTGCGCTTGACCTCGGCGGCGGCGTCCCGGCCGGTTTCCGCGAGCTCCGCGCGCCGGCGCAGCCGGTACCCGCCGACGTCGATCATGATCCTGGTGCGCATGCCGGTATGCCGGTGTACCGCGAGCCGGGTCAGTTCCTGCAGTGCCTCGAGGACCTCGCCCCGGGGCCCGACCAGTTCGTCGAGGGTCGCGCCGACCACGGAGACCAGGGCGCGGTCCCCCTCCACATCCATGTCGATGTCCCCGTCCAGGTCGGCGACATCGAGCAGCCCTTCGATGTAGTCCGCGGCGACCTCACCTTCGAGCTCCAGGTCCGCGACATCCGTCAGTCCCGGGGCCACCTCTCCGGACTCCCGGTCCAGGCCGCGATCCCCGGCGTCATCGCCGTCCTCGTCCCCGGACGGATCCCCGGCGTCAGAGAACTCAGCGTCAGAGAACTCAGCCGCGCCGACCTCGGCCTGCGTCGGGACGGCCTCCTCGGGCTCCGGCACCGCCTGAACCTGATCTGCGGCGGACACCTGCGGGTCAGTGACCGCGCTTTCCCCTTGGCTCACGACCGGGGCCTCCTACGTTCGGGGTTGACCTCTGCTGACGCGGCAATCCTGGCCGGGGCGCTGCGGCGGCGCCTCACCGCTTGCCGGAACGCTTGCTGCGTGACTGCCGCTGCTTTTGCTGCCTGACGAGCTTAACCTCGGGCTCCGGCGGCGCGGGCTCGGGCTCGGCGCGGCCCTTGCCGAGCCTGCGCAGCATCCCGCCTGCCCCGCCTCCGTTGGCCGACGGCTGGGCACCCTGGCCCGCGGAACTCCCGGCCGTGGAGCTAGCGGCCTTGCGGCCCGGGCTGCGGGGCTGAGCGCCGTTGGTGTCCGGCTGGGCAGCGCCGTTGGCCTGGCTGGCACGGTCTTGCGGAGTGACGCCGTCCGATTTGTCCGGCCCGCCCGGGCCTCCGGCCGGCCCTGATCCGGGACGCCCCCCGGCGGGTCGCTTCGGCCGGGTGGTGACCGTCGGCGCGATGGCCGGGGCCGCGGCGGCCGCACCGGCCGCGGCCGGCTGCGGATATCTCCGGAACAGCAGCCACTGCTGCCCGAGCGTCCACAGGTTCGTCGTCACCCAGTACAGGACCAGCCCGAACGGCCAGTACAGGCCGGACAGCGCGAAGAACGGCATGATGTACATCATGTATTTCTGCGACTGGCCCATCGGGTTGTCCGGGGTCGTCGCGGGCATCATGCCGCGCTTCATGCTCTGCCGCACGGTCAGGTAGGTCGTCGACATGCTGATCAGGACGAAGATGAAGATGACGATCTTCGCGTGCAGCGGCGTGCTCGAGTCGAACAGGAACTTGTCCGCGATGGTCACGCCGAGGATCTTGGCGGTCTGGGCACTGTGCACCATCTGATAGGTCAGCCCGTACTTGGGCGGCTGGCCCGGCTTCCACTCGGAGATCGCCTTCAGCACGCTGAACAGCGCGAAGAACATGGGCAGCTGGAGGACGACGGGAAGGCACCCCATCAGCGGGTTGACGCCCGCCTGCTGGTAGAGCTTCATCGTCTCCTGCTGCAGCGTCTGCTTGTCGTTCTTGTACTTCTTGCGCAGCGCCTGCATCTGCGGTGCCAGCGCCGACATCGCGCGGGTGGTGTGCATCTGCTTGACGAACAGCGGCACCATGATCAGCCGCATGAGGACCACGAGGATGACGATCGAGAGCGCCCAGGTCCACCCGCTGCTCGCGCCGAAGATGGGGCTCAGGAAGTAGTAGATCTTCTTGAGCACCCACGCGACGGCGTCGTAGATCGGGTTAAGCGGATTCGACACCGGCTAGCTCCCTTGGCCTCTGATCGGGCACGGCTGCGCCTGGGCCCGGCTCGCCGGCACCGGCGCCGCCCCGGCTGCGTCTGCCCCGGCGGTCCGGCCCGGCTTCCTGGGCGCTGGCACGGGGTCCATCCCCCCGGCGTGGAATGGGTGGCAGCGGCTCAGCCTCCGGACGGCCAGCCAGGAACCGCGCAGCGCGCCGTGCACCTGCACCGCCTCGAGCGCGTAGGCGCTGCACGAGGGGTAGAACCGGCACCGGGGCCCGAGCAGCGGGCTGACGAAGCGCCGGTACCCGGTCAGCAGCAGCACGAGAAGCCGGGCGGCGGCCGATGGCCGCTCTCTCGGCTCTCGCGGTGCTGTTCTAGTCACGACTGTGCTTGTCACGGACGCTGTGTCCACCCTGCCGCCGAAGCAGTGCTGCGATTACCAGGTCGAGTTCGGCGGCGAGATCCGCCTGGCGTGCGGTAGCGGCCCGGGGATTGGCGCGCACCACCAACAGGCTACCTTCAGGAAGCGACCCGAGATACCCGCGGGCCAGATGACGCAGCCTGCGCCGCACCTTGTTGCGCACCACCGCGCCTCCCACCGCCCGGCTCACCACGAAGCCCACCCGTGCGGGCTCATCGTGACCCGGCTGCCGGAGCAGGTGACCGGAGACGAGCTGCCGTCCGGCGCGGCTGCCGCCGCGCACCGTCCGCGTGAACTCCGAGCGCTTGCGCATCCGTGCCGCCGCGGGCAGCATCGGCCGTCACCGCGGGCCGGCGCTGGCCTGGGGCCCGGGCCGGTCAGGCACTGACCCGCGCACGCCCCTTACGGCGCCGGGCGGACAGTATGGCGCGGCCCGCGCGGGTGCGCATCCGCAGCCGGAACCCGTGCGTCTTCGCGCGGTGCCGGTTGTTCGGCTGGAACGTACGCTTACTCACTGGGTCTCCAGGTACACAGGGCGGGATCGATGCACGACCGGGCCGGTTCAGGACACGCGAAAGCCAGCCCTGCGCGGGGCTGGACCCATGAACGTTATGCGGACCGCCTGCCGCGGGTCAAACCGGGCCGCCGGTTCCGGGCCGCCGCCCGGCACCCCGCCCGTCCCCGGCACCCCGTGACCCGGCGCCTGCGCCAGGCCGTCACGGCGCCACCACCCGGCGTCACCTCGGCGTTGTTACCCGGCGCCACCTCCGCACCGGCACTCCTGCGGCCGCTCCGCGACCTCGCCGCCATCTTCCGTAACAGTTGCCATTTGCCAAACGAGCGCCGAACCCGGGTCCTAGGCTGTGGATAGTGGGATAGCGGTCCCGGGCGTGGGGATCCGGGATCAGGTGGCCGCCGGACTCGGACCTTCCCGGCGGCCCACGGGGAGGCTGCCGCACCAGAGTGCAACGTGCACAACCTGTGGATAAACCTGTTGATCATACGTGGGGGCGCGAGGTGAACGGCCGATGAGTGAAGCAGACCTCGCGGAAGTCTGGGCCCGGTCCCTTAACGAGCTGGCCGGAATGCAGATCGAGCCCGCGCACCGAGCCTGGCTGCAGCTCACCCGGCCGCTCGGCCTGGTCGAGAACACCGCGCTGATCGCCACGCCCAACGAGTTCGTCAAGGAGCAGCTGGAGACCAGGCTGCGGGCCCTGATCACCAACGCGCTGTCCCGGGAGCTCGGCCGCAACATCCAGCTGGCGGTAACGGTCGATCCCACCGTCGCCGCGCCCGACGCGGGCCACCGCCCGTCCGGCCCCCAGGACCTGGCCGACCTGCACGACGAGCAGGCCGCGGAGTCCGCCGACGCTGCCACCGGCCCGCTGCCGCGGGTCGGCGACGACCACATCCCGCCGGCCCGCGACTTCGGGCCGCCGCCCGGCGAGTTCGGCCGGGCCCCGGACCCGGCCGCCGGCCGGCCGGAAGGTCCCGGCAGCGGGCAGCCGGGCGCGCTGGGCGCGCTGGGCGCGCCCGGATTCGCGCCGGGCGCGGTGCCCGGCGCCCCCCGCCCCGCCCAGGCGCGGCTGAACCCCAAGTACACCTTTGAGACGTTCGTCATCGGCTCCAGCAACAGGTTCGCCCACGCGGCCGCGGTCGCCGTGGCCGAGGCGCCGGCCAAGGCCTATAACCCGCTTTTCGTCTACGGCGACTCGGGCCTGGGCAAGACCCACCTGCTGCACGCCATCGGCCATTACGCCCAGAGCCTGTACCAGGGCGCCAAGGTGCGGTACGTCAGCTCGGAAGAGTTCACCAACGACTTCATCAACATGATCAGGGACGGCAAGCAGGACGGCTTCCGGCGCCGTTATCGCGATGTCGACGTGCTGCTGGTGGACGACATCCAGTTCCTGGAAAACAAGGAAGGGACCCAGGAGGAGTTCTTCCACACCTTCAACACGCTGCACAACGCCAGCAAGCAGATCGTCATATCCAGCGACCGCGCGCCCAAGCGGCTGATCACGCTGGAGGACCGGCTGCGCAGCCGGTTCGAGTGGGGGCTGCTCACCGACGTCCAGCCGCCCGAGCTCGAGACCAGGATCGCCATTCTGCGCAAGAAGGCCGTCCAGGACCGGCTGAACGCGCCCCCGGACGCGCTGGAGTACATCGCGAGCCGGATCTCGACCAACATCCGCGAGCTCGAGGGCGCGCTGATCAGGGTCACCGCCTTCGCCAGCCTGAACCGGCAGTCGGTCGACCTCCAGCTCGCCGAGTTCGTCCTGAAGGACCTGATACCCGAGGCGCAGGGGCCCGAGATCACCGCCTCGACGATCATGGGCCAGACGGCCTCGTACTTCGGGCTGTCCATCGACGACCTCTGCGGCACCTCCAGGTCCCGGGTGCTGGTGACCGCGCGGCAGATCGCCATGTACCTGTGCCGGGAGCTGACCGACCTGTCCCTGCCGAAGATCGGCCAGCAGTTCGGCGGCCGCGACCACACCACCGTGATGCACGCGGACAAGAAGATCCGCTCGCTGATGGCCGAACGCCGGTCGATCTACAACCAGGTCACCGAGCTCACCAACCGGATCAAACAGCAGGCATTGTCCGGGTGAACGGCCGGTGAGGATTCGCATACCTTCGCCTGCGGGCACAATCGGCGCACACAGGTTGTGGATAAATATGTGGACAGACTGGGGGCTGCGGAGGAAAACTCGGCTTGACCAGGGGGTAACGGCATACCGGCTCCCTGGTATCCACACGGTAGTCACCAGCGGCCCTGGTGCGGCACAGCTAATTGTGGACAACATCGGGGCGGGTGACCTGCGGCGGCGCCGGATATCCCCAGAATCCACCGACCCTACGACTACTTCTGCTCCTTCTCTCATTAGCTATTAGAAAGAACCAGTCAGGCCGAGGAACGAGAGGCAGCTTCCCGTGAAGATCCAGGTCGATCGCGATGTCCTGGCCGAGGCCGTGGCCTGGACGGCCCGCGCCCTTCCGGCCCGCCCCACCGTGCCGGTGCTCGCCGGGATGCGGCTGCACGCCGGAACCGACCTCACGCTGTCCAGCTTCGACTACGACGTGTCCGCGCAGGCCACCGTCGCGGTGATGACCGAGGAGGAGGGCAGCGCGCTGGTCTCGGGCCGGCTGCTCGCCGAGATCAGCCGCAGCCTCCCGGCCCGGCCGGTGCAGATCACGTCCGAGGGCGGCAAGGCGGTCCTGTCCTGCGGCAGCGCCACCTTCACCCTGCTGACGATGCCCGAGGAGGAGTACCCGGCGCTGCCGGAGATGCCGCAGGCCGCCGGGTCGGTGGGCAGCGACGCGTTCGCGTCCGCGGTCAGCCAGTCGGCCACCGCCGCCGGCCGCGATGACACGCTGCCCGCGCTGACCGGCGTGCGGATCGAGATCGAGGGAGACACCCTGACCCTGATCTCGACCGACCGCTACCGGCTGGCCGTCAGGGAACTGCGGTGGAGCCCGGCCCGGCCCGGCCTGTCGGCCGCCGTGCTGGTCCCGGCCCGCGCGCTTGCCGAGACCGCGCGGTCGCTGACGTCCGGCGCCGAGGTGTCGATCGCCCTGGCGCTGCCCGGCGACGGGGCCGACGGCGCCGCCGGCGACGGGATGATCGGGTTCGAGGGCGGCGGCCGGCAGACCACGACCCGGCTGCTCGGCGGTGAGTTCCCGCGGTACCAGGCGCTGCTGCCCACCCACGCCAACGCGACCGCCGAGCTGTCCACGTCGCTGCTGACCGAGGCGGTGAAGCGGGTGGCCCTGGTGGCCGAGCGCAACACCGCGGTGCGGCTGGCGTTCACGCCCGGCCAGCTGGTGCTCGAGGCGGGCACCGGCGAGGAGGCGCAGGCGGTCGAGGTGCTCGAGGCAGGCTACGAGGGCGACGACCTGGCGATCGCGTTCAACCCGCAGTACCTGCTCGACGGGCTGGCCGCGATCGACTCGGACACGGCCCGGATGTCGTTCACCGAGCCGGGCAAGCCTGCGCTGATCACCGGCAAGCCGGCGCCCGACGGCCAGCCCGACTACCGGTACCTGCTGATGCCGATCCGCCCCGGCGGCTAGGCAGGCGAGCCGGGTGGCAGCGGGTCGTCCCCTCCGGGGTCGACTAGGGTCACAAACGTGCACCTGACCCGGCTGGCGCTGACCGATTTCCGCAGCTACGCTGCGGCCGATCTTGAGCTGGCGGCGGGCGCCTCCATCTTCACCGGCGCGAACGGGCAGGGCAAGACCAACCTGGTCGAGGCGGCGGCGTACGTCGCGACCTTCGGCAGCCACCGGGTCGCCGCCGACGCCCCCCTGATCCGCCGCGGCGCCCAGCGGGCCATCCTCCGCGGCGCGGTGACCTCGGCCGAGCGGGACAGCCTGATCGAGATCGAGGTCAACCCGGGCCGGGCCAACCGGGTGCGGTTGAACCGCGTCCCGGTCCCGCGGCCCCGGGAGGCCCTGGGCACGCTGCGGTGCGTTCTGTTTGCTCCTGAAGATCTGATCGTGGTCAAGGGTGATCCCGACCAGCGGCGGCGCTACCTCGACGACCTGCTGGTGGCCACCAGGCCGCGGTTCGCCGGGATCAGGGCCGACTACGAGCGGGTGCTGCGGCAGCGGACCGCGCTGCTGAAGTCCGCCCGGGCCCGGGGCGGCGTGCCCGGCGCCCTGGACGTGTGGGACGAGCACCTGGTCGAGAAGGGCGCGGAGCTGACCGCGGGCAGGCTGGAGCTGACGGCCTCGCTCCGGCCGCTGGCGGCCAAGGCGTACGCCGCCGTGTCCGGCGAGGACCTGGCGGCCGCGATGACCTACCGCCAGGCCAGGCAGGAGCAGGCGGACGCCGAGCCTGCCGCGGACCGCGCGGCGCTGGCCGACGGGCTGCGCCAGGCGCTGGCCCGGGCACGCGGTGCCGAGCTCGAGCGCGGCGTCTGCCTGGTCGGACCGCACCGGGACGAGCTGGAGCTGAGCATCGGGGAGTTCCCGGCTCGCGGCTACGCGAGCCACGGCGAGTCGTGGTCGCTGGCCCTGGCGCTCCGGCTCGCCGCCTACGACCTGCTGCGATCCGGCGGCGAGGACCCGGTCCTGCTGCTGGACGACGTGTTCGCCGAGCTCGACGGCGGGCGCCGGGAACGGCTGGCCGCGCTGGTCGGCGGCGCCGAGCAGGTCCTGGTCACCGCGGCCGTGCCCGGCGACGTGCCCGCCCGGCTGGTCGGCCCGAGGTTCGAGGTATCCGGGGGGGCGATCTGGCGTGCCTGACGACCGCGACCGGGCCCGGCTGGCCCGCGAGGCCCTGACGAGGGCGAAGGCCGACGCGCTCGCCCGGGGAGTCCGCCCGGCGCGCCCTCACGACAACGGCCCGGAACGCGCCGGCGCCCCCGACCCGCCCCCGCCGGGCCGGCCTGGCCGCAGGCCGCGCCGGGACGACCCGGAGCCGCTGAATGCCGCGATCGGCGGCCTGATCGACTCCCGGGGCTGGCGGGAGGCGGCCGCCGTGGGGTCGGTGTTCGGGCGGTGGGCCCAGATTGTCGGCCCTGACCTGGCGGCGCACACCCATCCGGACTCCCTGGCGGACCGCGAGCTGACCGTGACCGCGGACTCCACCGCCTGGGCGACCCAGGTCCGGCTGCTCGCGGCCCAGCTCGTCCGCAGGCTGAACGCCGAGCTCGGCGACGGCGCGGTACAGCGGGTCAGGGTCCGCGGGCCCGCGTCCGCGGCGGGCCCGGCCCGGCGCCCGGGCGAATGGCGGGTGCGCGGCGGCCGCGGGCCGCGGGACACATACGGCTGAAAGCCGCTCAGTCGGCCCAGGCTGACGCTACGTGCAGGTAAAATGTAAGGGCAGCCGGAGGGGAACACGAGGGGATGCTTCCCGCGAGGCAGTGCCCGCTTGGCTGTCCTGTTCAGGAGGAGTATTCCGCTTTGTCGTACGACGCGCGCTCGATCACGGTTCTTGAAGGGCTGGAGGCGGTCCGCAAGCGCCCCGGCATGTACATCGGCTCCACCGGCGAGCGTGGCCTGCACCACCTGGTCCAAGAGGTCGTGGACAACTCCGTGGACGAGGCGCTGGCGGGCTACGCCGACCGGATCGAGGTCACGCTGCTGGCCGACGGCGGGGTCCGGGTGCTCGACAACGGGCGCGGCATCCCGGTGGACAACCACCCGGTGGAGAACCGGCCCGCGGTCGAGGTCGTGCTCACCACCCTGCACGCGGGCGGCAAGTTCGACCGCAAGTCGTACGCGGTGTCCGGCGGCCTGCACGGCGTGGGCGTCTCCGTCGTCAACGCGCTGTCGAGCCGGTTCGAGGTCGAGATCTTCAAGGACGGTTACGTCTGGCGGCAGTCCTACGCCGCCAGCGACCCCACCGGCCCGGTCCAGCGGGGCGAGCCGACCGACGAGACCGGCACCATCATCACGTTCTGGCCGGACGAGGACATCTTCGAGAGCACGGTCTGGTCGTTCGAGACGCTGTCCCGGCGGCTGCAGGAGATGGCGTTCCTCAACCGCGGGCTCTCGATCACCCTGACCGACGAGCGGCCCGATCACATCAACGGCGAGCCGCACGTCGTCACCTACCGCTACGAGGGCGGCATCGCCGATTTCGTCCGGTACCTCAACGCGTCCAAGGAGCCGGTGCACGGCTCGATCATCGAGTTCGGCGACGAGCAGCCGGGGATCTCGGCCGAGATCGCCATGCAGTGGACCGGCTCCTACGCGGAGTCCGTGCACACCTTCGCCAACACTATCAACACCGCCGAGGGCGGCACGCACGAGGAGGGGTTCCGCGCGGCGCTCACCTCGATCGTGAACCGCTACGCCCGGGAGCAGAACCTGCTGCGGGAGAAGGACGAGAACCTGACCGGCGACGACGTGCGCGAGGGCCTGACCGCGATCATCCACGTCAAGCTGGCCGAGCCGCAGTTCGAGGGCCAGACCAAGACCAAGCTCGGCAACACCGAGGCCAAGTCGTTCGTGCAGCGGGTCGGCAACGACCACCTCCGGGACTGGTTCGAGCGCAACCCGGGCGAGGCCAAGGCGATCGTGATCAAGGCCACCCAGGCGGCCCGGGCCCGGATCGCCGCCCGCCAGGCCCGCGACCTGACCCGGAAGAACCTGATGGGCGGCTCGGGGCTGCCGGGCAAGCTGGCCGACTGCCAGTCCGGCGACCCGGAGATCTGCGAGATCTACGTGGTCGAGGGGGACTCGGCGGGCGGCTCGGCCAAGGGCGGCCGGGACCCGCTGTTCCAGGCCATCCTGCCGATCCGCGGCAAGATCCTGAACGTGGAGAAGGCCCGGATCGACCGGGTGCTGAAGAACAACGAGGTCCAGGCGATGATCACCGCGCTGGGCACCGGCATCCACGACGAGTTCGACATCGCCAGGCTGCGCTATAACAAGATCATCCTGATGGCGGACGCCGACGTCGACGGCCAGCACATCACCACGCTGCTGCTCACGCTGCTGTTCCGGTTCATGAAGCCGCTGATCGAGGCCGGGCACGTGTACCTGGCCCAGCCGCCGCTCTACAAGATCAAGTGGGAGGGCAGAGGGGTCGTTCCCGGATATGCCTACTCCGACCGGGAGCGCGACGCGGTGATCGAGGCCGGCATCGCCGAGGGCCGCAAGGACCCCAGGCCGCGCGATGGCGTACAGCGGTTCAAGGGCCTCGGCGAGATGAACGCCACCGAGCTGTGGGAGACCACGATGGACCCGGCCCGCCGGGTGCTGCGGCAGGTCACGGTCGACGACGCGGCCCAGGCCGACGAGCTGTTCACCGTGCTGATGGGTGAGGACGTGGAGGCACGCCGTTCGTTCATCCAGCGGAACGCCAAGGACGTCAGGTTCCTCGACATCTGAGGGCGACGACGCGCCGGATTCCGTGATCACGGAGAATCCGGCCGCTCTGGCAGGTCAGATCCTCCGTGATCACGGAAGCGAGATGTGAAGTGACCGACGTGAACGCCCCGGCGCCGCCCGGCGGGGGAGACCGCACCGAGCCCGTCGACATCCAGGTCGAGATGCAGCGCAGCTACATCGACTACGCGATGTCGGTGATCGTCGGCCGGGCCCTGCCCGACGTCAGGGACGGCCTCAAGCCGGTGCATGTCCGCGTCCTGTACGCGATGTACGACGGCGGCTACCGGCCCGACCGCAGCTTCTTCAAGTGCGCGCGGGTGGTCGGCGACGTGATGGGGACCTACCACCCGCACGGCGACAGCGCGATCTATGACGCGCTGGTCCGGCTGGCGCAGCCGTGGTCCATGCGGATGCCGCTGGTGGACAGCCAGGGCAACTTCGGCTCGCCGGGGAACGACCCGGCGGCCGCGATGCGCTACACCGAGTGCCGGCTGGCCCCGCTGGCCATGGAGATGCTGCGGGACATCGACAAGGAGACCGTCGACTTCCGGCCCAACTACGACGGCCGGTCCGCCGAGCCCGTGGTGCTGCCGGCCCGGTTCCCGAACCTGCTGGTCAACGGCTCGGAAGGGATCGCGGTCGGCATGGCGACCAAGATCCCGCCGCACAACCTGCGCGAGGTGGCCGACGGCGTCCAGTGGTACCTGGACAACTTCGACGCCTCCGACGCCGAGCTGCTCGAGGCGCTGATCGAGCGGATCAAGGGCCCGGACTTCCCCGGCGGGCCGGACGGCAGCACCGGCGCTCAGATCGTCGGCCGCCGCGGCATCCAGGAGGCCTACCGCACCGGCCGCGGCTCGATCACGATGCGCGCGGTCGTGGAGGTGGAGGAAGACCGCAAGGGCCGCGCCAACCTGGTCGTCACCGAGCTGCCCTACCAGGTCAACCCGGACAACCTGGCGCTGAAGATCGCTGAGCTGGCCCGGGACGGCCGGGTCTCCGGCATCGCCGACGTGCGCGACGAGACCAGCGGCCGCAGCGGCCAGCGGCTGGTGATCGTGCTGAAGCGGGACGCGGTCGCCAAGGTGGTGCTGAACAACCTGTACAAGCACACCCAGCTGCAGGAGACGTTCGGCGCGAACATGCTGGCCCTGGTCGACGGGGTGCCGCGGACGCTGCGGCTGGACCAGCTGATCCGGCACTGGGTCACCCACCAGATCGAGGTCATCGTCCGGCGCACCCGGTACCTGCTGCGCAAGGCGGAGGAGCGGGCTCACATCCTGCGCGCGCTGATCAAGGCGATCGACCGGATCGACGAGGTCATCGCGCTGATCCGGGCCAGCGAGTCGGCCGCGACCGCCCAGCAGGGCCTGATGGACCTGCTGGAGATCGACGAGGTCCAGGCCCGCGCGATCCTGGACATGCAGCTGCGCAAGCTCGCCGCCCTGGAGCGGCAGCAGCTCATCGACGAGTACGACGAGCTGATGGCGGAGATCGCCGACTACGAGGCGATCCTGGCCTCCCCGGAGCGGCAGCGGCAGATCATCGGCACCGAGCTCGCCGAGATCGTGGCGAAGTACGGCAACGACCGGCGCACGGAGATCATCGCCTACGACGGTGACGTGTCCGTGGCCGACCTCATCGCCGAGGAGGACGTGGTCGTCACGATCACCCGCGGCGGTTACGCCAAGCGCACCAAGACCGACCTGTACCGCGCCCAGCGCCGCGGCGGCAAGGGCGTGCGCGGCGCCCAGTTGCGCACCGACGACATCGTCGAGCACTTCTTCGTCACCACCACTCACAACTGGATCCTGTTCTTCACCAACAAGGGCCGCGTCTACCGGGCGAAGGCCTACGAGCTGCCCGATGCGGCGCGCGACGCCCGCGGCCAGCACGTGGCCAACCTGCTCGCGTTCCAGCCGGACGAGAGGATCGCCGAGGTCCTGGCGCTGTCCGACTACGCGGTCGCCCCGTACCTGGTCATGGCCACGTCGTCCGGGCTGGTCAAGAAGACGAAACTGTCGGAGTACGATTCGCCCAGGTCCGGCGGCATCATCGCGATCAACCTGCGCGAGGACGACGAAGTCATCGCGGCCCGGCTGGTGTCGGCCGACGACGACCTGCTCCTGGTCAGCAAGAACGCCCAGGCGATCAGGTTCCACGCCACCGACGAGGCGCTGCGCCCGATGGGCCGGGCGACCTCGGGCGTGATCGGCATGCGGTTCGCCGACGGTGACCGGCTGCTCGGCATGCACGTGGTGCGCGACGGCGCCGACGTGCTCGTCGCCACCGGCGGCGGCTACGCCAAGCGCACCCCGGCCGACCAGTACCCGGTGCAGGGCCGGGGCGGCCAGGGCGTGGTAACGGCCAGGATCGTCGAGGCCCGTGGCGAGCTGGTCGGCGCGCTGATGGTGCTCCCCGAGGACGAGGTCTTCGCGATCACCTCGGCCGGCGGCGTGATCAGGACGTCCGCGGCCGAGATCAAGCAGTCCGGCCGGCAGACCATGGGGGTCCGGCTGGTCAACCTGGCCCCCGGGCAGAGCCTGGTGGCCATCGCGCGTAACGAGGAGTCGCTCGACGGGGCGAACGGCGCCGCCGGCGACGAGGACGAAGCCGAGGGTGCCGAGGACGAAGCCGAGGGTGCCAACCAGCCGGGTGACCAGCAGTGACGAGTCGCATCGGAAGGTGACAGTTCGCCGCCGGGCTGATGCCTGCCCGCAGGAACGGCAGGCGCAACGCGGCGACCCCCAGCAGCGTCTTATAGGTGTTGCCGCCGGCGCCCGTAAGCTCCGGGGGAGCCCAGATCGGCCATAAGGGGATAACCTCTTGGGAGGCCAGTTTCCGGAGGAGGACGGGGTGGATCACCGCGTGGAGCCGACTATGTGGCTCACCGATGGATCGACCGAGGGTGCTCCGGCAGCCCCCGAGTCGGCGCCTGCAGACCCGCAACCAGCTCTGAGCGGCCCGGCAGACCGAGCCGATCCGCTGCCTGACCTGCCGATGCCCAGCGGCTCCTACGCTCCCCCTGACAAGGACATGCCGTACACGGGGCAGGAGCTGTCCTACGCCGCCGACGGGCCGGAGATGCCGTACACGCCCGCCAGCCAGGAGATCCCGGCGAACGGCGACGGGCTCAGGATCCCGCCGTATCAGCCTCAGGTTCCGCCGCTCCCGGCTCACCAGGTCCCGCCGCCGCCCGCTCAGGCGCCGCAGGCGCCCTCGCCGGGAATGGCGGCCAAGGTCGCCGCGCCGTTCGCCGCCCTGACCAAGCCCAAGCTCAAGTCGAAGAAGGCCGCCAGCCCGGCCAAGCCGTCCAAGTTCAGGCCCACGGTGAAGCCGCCGCCCCCCGCGGAACGGGCCGCCGCCACGGCCGCCACAGTCGCCACAGCGGTCACCAGGCCCGTCCCCGCCCCCGCGCCCAGGAGCGCGCCGACGACTGCGCCCACGCGCCGGGCCCAGCTCGTGCTGGCCAGGATCGAGCCCTGGTCTGTGATGAAGTTCAGCTTCATGGTCTCCCTCGTGGGCTGGGTCATCCTTTTCGTCGCGGTCGCGGCGCTCTACTACGTCCTGAACAAGCTCGGCGTCTTCCATTCGGTCCAGTCGACGATCACGGACGTGACGTCCGGCAAGGGAAGCGCCGGGTCCGACGCCAACGGCCAGTGGTTCTCCGCGTCCAGGATTCTCGGCTACACGATGCTGGCCGGCGCCTTTGACGTGGTCCTGATCACCGCCCTGGCCACGGTCGGAGCGGTGATCTACAACCTGGTCACGCACCTGGCCGGCGGTATCGAGGTCACTCTCAAGGAGACCGACTGACCACGAAGCCCTGGCGTGCGGTAACCTAGGCCGTCGTGCCCGGCGTCGGCGGTTGGCCCGGGCGCCATGGGGGCCTGTAGCTCAGACGGTTAGAGCGCTTCCCTGATAAGGAAGAGGTCCGTGGTTCAAGTCCACGCAGGCCCACCCACGAAAGTGCAGGTCGTAGCCCTTTGGGCTGATACCCCATCGGCGCGGCGCGATTGCTGAGTGACTAACTGCGTGACTACGTATCCTTAGCGTCAGTCTCAGCAGGGACCCCAACTCCGGGTACGAGATCTCAGTGAAGATCACCGGCCGCCCTGACCGGCTGCTCGGCGCCCGCGTCTCCGGGCTCATCGATGCTTGCCAGTATCAGTAGGCGGCTGCCGCTCCTCCCCGCCAGCCAAGTATGCGCCGGTCGTTGCTGTCCTGGCTGCTGACGTAGACCACGCCGCCGCCCTCTGATCACCGTGGGTGTGGCCAGCCCGAACGGTTCACGGCGGGATCCGCACGGCCGCGGCTGACAGGGTGAGCCAGGCCGACGCCACGGCCAGTATGGCTATCATCGGGACCAGCACGTGCTCCCGCACGGGCGCGAGCACCTTCGCCAGCGGGAAGCCGAGGAGGAGGGCTGGAAGCAGAATCCTGGGCTTTGACCCAAGGAAGACGCTGCTTGTCAGTACGGCCAGCAATACGGTAACGAGTATGTACACCTTTAGGTAAGCGGGCATGCGCTCGGTGAGGTTCCAGGCCGCCAGCGCAACCGCCGCGAGGAGCACCAGCACAAACAGTAGGTTGATCCCGCGCGGCGAGCCCAGGAAGGTACTGGACACGACGTGCCACGTGCTCCTGCCCCAGTCGATCGACGTCCCGGACTTTTCTTCGTCCGCGAGCCAGCCACCTGGCTGCGCTTGCCGCAACGTCACGAACACCCAGAAGCCAATGAGCCCCAGCGGGGCCATCACCCCGGCAGCAACCGGCCGCAGCCAGGTGCCCAAAGGCAGCCGCCCCGTCCGGGCAGCTCCGACGAGGGCGATAAGCGCGGCGACCTCTACCGCCGCGATCAGCGCCACGGCGGACGAGTGGACGGTCCCCGCCAGCATGGTCAGGACCCCCGCGGTTATCCACCGGCGGTCTACCACGGCGACCAGCGCCCAGGCCGCCAAGGCGCACATCAGCGCTTCCGAGTACGCCATGGACAGGACCATGGCGCCGGGCGCTACCGCCCACAGCGCGACCAGGAGCAGGCTGGTCCGCGCGTCACCCGTCAGCCGCAGGCCCAGCCGGGCAAGACCAGCCGCAGCCGCGAGCCCGGCGACGGCTGTTACGGCGATTCCGGCTCGGGCCACGCCCATGCCCGGGATCCACGCGATCGTGTCGATAGCCGCCGGATAACCCGGGTAAAAGTGGAAAAATCCGATTGCGGACCGGAGGTAGCCATGCTGGGCGATGTTCGCATACCACGCGGCATCGTCTTCTCTAGTCAGGAAGCCCCATATTCCATGGATCTTGCGGAAGTGGCCATACGGCAGGAGGAAGGCAAAGGTCATCAGGGAGATGACGCGGGTAGCCGCGAAGACGACCATGGCCGCCACCGTGGTTGAGGAACGCATGTTGTTGAGCGCCTCGGCGGCCCTCGCTGCAGATGGCGGGGAGAATCCGGGCACGCGCACACGGGCGGTGGTCCGCAGCAGCCCTGAAAGCGACAATGACAGCCCCTGACAGAGGGCATGACCAACCGGTGTGATCAGTCAGCGAAGTAAGACTAAGCCAGGGTAGTATCTGCGCCCGGTGAATACCTGGAACCTGAGGCCGTGAGGATCACCGACGTCCTCGGAGGGAATAACGACGCCGCCTGGGGAACCGTCGAGGCCATCGGCTCCGGCGCCGACGTGGGTCCCCGCTGACCGGGAGCATCTGCGGGCCCGGCTCGCCCGGCTCGCTGGCCAAGACGATGTCCATTTCGCGCTGGAGGCCTGCACCGGCTGGCGGTATTGACAGAAGAGCTGGCCCCGGCCGGGATCGCACCGCACCTTGCCGAGACGGCCGATACCGCGGCCCTGCGCGGCCGTAAGCGGCACGCCAAGACCGACAGTCGGCATCTGAGGGTACGCCTGCTAGCCGGGGACCTGCCCGAGTGCTGGATCCGCGGCCCACGTGCAGGAGGCCCGGGCTGTGGTTCCGGCTGTATAAGGACCGCTGGCTGGAGGTCCTGCGGCACTGCCTCCAAGGGCCGGGCCGTGCCCGCCACGTGCCCGATCGGGTGGTCGGTCAGGGGCTGTCACGGTTACTGGCAGACAGAACAGCAGGGCAGCCGACCTGGGTTGCCGCACGTGGCGCTGGTCGTTGAAACATCCCTGATCGGAAACTTACCTGTACTGGCGCGCACGCATCAGCCACCCTTGGGCGGGCTGCTGCCAGGGGCGACGGGCTTGGGAGTGGCGCTGTGGGGCAGGTAGCTGACGGCCGGGGTGGATGGGTCAGGCGGCCTGGGTTGCGGGGGTGAGGGTGACTTTCATTCCGGGGTTGAGCCGTTCGGGTTCGCGGATTCTGTTTCGGGTCTGGCGGCCGGCGTCGAGCCGGGTGTAGTAGTCGGGGCCGAGCTCGCAGAACCGGACGGACGGGTCGGCGATGGCATAGAGGCGACTAACCGCCTGATTCGTCGCGGTCAAGATGGAGGCCCGGTCCTGGGCGAACAGGTGACCGTAGGTGTTCTTGGTCGTCTCGACCTTGCCGTGCCCATCTGGTGCGCTACCTGCATATCGGTGGCGCCGGAGGCGATGAGCAGCGACGCGCACACGTGCGACCCTGGCATGCAACATGTTCCCGCCCCGGGCCTCAGCTAGCATCCGGATCGCCTCGGCGGCGCGGTTGACGGTCGCCGACGATCGCACCACGATTATGACGACAGTCACCTCAAAGGAGCGGTCGCATGATCCTGATCAACCTCACGATGCCGATCCGGCCCGACAAGATGGACGAGTGGCTGGCGTTGGCCGATTCCTACGCCAAGGACGTCAACTCCGAGGATGGCTGCCTGTTCTTCCAGTTCGCCCGGAGCCTCACCGATGAGAACGAGTTTGTCTGCATCGAGGGCTTCAAGGACGCCGAGGCGGGAGCCACCCACGTCAAGCAGCCGTACGTGAAGAGGTTCTTCGACACCGCGCCCGACCTCGTGTCCGCGCAGCCGCAGATCATCTACATCGACACGCCGCATGACGGCTTCGGTCCGATGGGCGAGATCCAGCCTCGCTGACCGTTAACGGCAAAGTGGCAGAGCCTGACCACGGGCTGACTTGGCTTCGGGACGAAGAGGCACACCGCGCAAGTAGAAGAGGCACACCGCGCAAGTAACTGAGTAGTCCGGCAGCGGCCAGTCTTAGCCGATGTTGGCCGCCAGGTCCTGATAGGGCGGGACGAGCTCGTCCCACCGCGCCTCGGTGTCGCCGCGCTCACGCCCGGCGAGGTAGGCGGCGAGATTTTCGGCGTGGATCTGCCACCCGGCCCCGTAGAAGGCGATCTTGTCTAGCGGTATGCCCTGGACCTCGATGACCAGGATGGCCTGGTCGCCGTCAGCGGGCGCTAGGACGGCGGCTCTTCGTCCCCTGGATCATCCGCGTGGCGCCCGCGGTCCCGTACCAATGCCGTGACCTCTCGGGTGATTCCGATCGATGGTCCGCCGATCAGTTCCCATGCCCGGGCGATCCCGATCAGGAAGCAGAACACCACCAGGATCGCGATCGTGTTCACGGCGCCGGAATCGCCGGGACTGGCGACTATGTCTAGTCCCTCGATCAACTGGATCACGAACGTGACTGCCAGCCCGATCAGGAACAGCGCGTCACGCAGGGTACCCCGCCGCACCTGACGCAGGCGGATCAGCGATAGCAGCGACGCCGTGATGAACGTCAGCCCGATGACCGCCACGGCGACCGAGGCCGGCCCGATCTTGTGCCCGGGGATCAGAGCGAACAGCGACACTACCAGCGCGTTGGTGAACGCCGTCAGCGCCGCCGACGCGCGGACGCGGTGAAACTGCGCCCCTGCCGTGGCCTGGGTCAGCCGCTGCAGGGAAACCGAGATAGCCACGAATAGCAGTCCGACCAGCGCGCCAGCCGCGCTCCCGCTCGCCACGAAGAAGTCATGGATGCTCTCAGGTACCATCTCGTGATTTTCGCAGCCGGGAACCGACGGGGTGAGCACCGGCCAAGCTGGCCACCAAGGTTGACCGCGGTGGCGAACGAGACTGGACCTGGCGGCCAGTAGGCACTGTCGCGCTCAGCGGGTCGGGCCTGGGGAACATCGAGGGATTCAGGCGGAGGCGGTTCGCGCCGCGGTGACCGCCACGGTGGTGTAGTGCATGGTGAAGCTGCCCCCGACCGCGTCGATTGCGGCCCCGACGCCCGCCAGCAGCTCCTCCAGCTGGGCCGACGGGAGCTGGGTGTGACCGCCGAACGTCGGCAGCTGATCCAGCCAGTCCTCCCGGGTGTAGGACCACTCCCACTGGAATCGCCACTGCTCCGGATCGCCGAACCCGCCCACCTCCCGGATCCCGTCGGCCGCCCTGGTGAATATCACCGAGTACCCGTCCAGGGCAGGTCTCGCCCACATGTTGGCCAGCAAGCCGGGCATCACGCGGCGATAGGCCGCGGAGAAGCCTTCCGCCAGGTCGGGCGGGGCCTGGAACACGTTCCAGAACACGGCCAGCCGGCCACCGGGCCGCAGCACCTGCGCCGCCTTTGCCGCCCCGGCGACTGCGTCGATCCAGTGCCAGGCCTGCCCGGAGACGACCGCATCGAACGCCCGGCCGGCGGGATCCCAGGCCTCGAACGCCGCTGTCTCCGCCTCGAGCCCGCTCTGCCGCGCCAGATCGGCCATGCGCGCGTCCACGTCGACCCCGAGCACCCTGGCGCCGGCCGCCTGGAACTGCCGGGCGGCGATGCCGGTACCGCAGCCGACATCGAGGACATCGGGCCCAGGGCTCGCGGCGACGATCCGATCTACCATGGCCCGGGGATAGCTGGGCCGGGCCCGGTCGTAGCGCTCGGCGTCCGAGCCGAATGACTCCGCCCACTGCTGGCGTGGATCTGCTGCCCTGCCGCTCAACGCGCACCTCCTGCCGTCCGGGGGTCCCGGTGGCTTCGAGTCCTTACTATAACCCCATCACGGGTTATAGTAAGGGTGATAGGAGAGCGATGCCGAAGATCAACGTCTACCTTCCAGACGACCTGGCCGCCGCGGTGCGCGAAGCGCGCCTGCCGGTATCGCCGATCTGCCAGCAGGCGCTCGCCGAGGCGGTCCGGGTCGTCGGCGCAGCCCGCGAGGCGGCCGAGGTCATGCGCGATCCCGGCTTTGACCCACGGCAGCATCCCCAGATCAGCGGCCGCATCGCAGCACAGATGACCCCCCGCCTGCGCCAGGCGCTCCGCCGCGCCCGCGCCCTCGCTGGCCCGGGCGAGCTCGTGGGAACCGCGCATCTTCTCGCCGGGGTGATTGACGAGCCCGGCAACCTCGGCGTCCAGATACTCCGGTCGCTCGACGTCGACATTCCCGCGTTGCGAGACGCAGCGGCCCGGGCGAGCGACGCTCCCGGACCAGGGGCCATAACGGGACGGTCGCGTGCCAAGAAGCCCCGGCCAGCCCAAGACGGTGAAGGCGGCCAGCAGCGCGACGAGGAGCTGCTGGACGAGCTGTCCGCGGCCGCCCGCCGGACCATCGCAGCCGTCCTGGCGGCTGCGATAGACCTCGGCCACCAGTACCTCGGCTGCGAGCATCTCGTGCTCGCGCTGGCCGAACAAGCTGACGGCGCGGCAGGCGAGCTGTTTCGCGGTCTCGGGGTCAAGCCCGAGAGCATCCGCCGGGCGATACCCGCAGCCGTCGCCGGCGCCGCGCTCGGCTATACGAGCGCCCGCCAGATGTTTGCGCCCGCCATCGTCGACCGCCTCGACGACATCACCCGCCGCCTCGGCGAATTCGAGGAACGCCTGAAAGCCGGCGGACTGTGACTGCCGATGCCGCTAGCGAACCTCGTACCACTCGCAGTCGAGTGCCGTCCAGGCTACTTCCGCGTCAAGTGGGCCGGTCAGTCAGAAGGTCGCGGTTCTTATCGTCGGGCAGCAGGGAGAACATCACGCCGTCGCGCCGGCCCTCGCGAGTTAGTATCCACGCCCGGAGCAGGCCCTCGCGGGTGAAGCCCGCGCGCTCGGCGACGCGCTGTGAGGCCAGGTTCTCCGGTGCCGTGATCAGGTTCAGCCGCTTTATGCCCAGCTCGGCGAAGGCCCAGTCCGACACCAGGCGGACCGCGATCGTCGCCGTGCCGTGCCCGCGCGCCGCGCCCCGCAGCCAGTAACCTACCTCGGCCAGTCCGGCATCATCGGCGGACAGGTGCAGCCCGATCGTTCCCAGGCCACCGCCGTCTGCCGGGCGCGCGATCACGAATGCCGCGCCGCTTCCCTCGGCCCAGCCGCGGGCGGCGTGCTCGATGAAGGCGCGGGCATCCGATTCCGAGTAGGGGTAAGGGATGCCCGGGATATACCTGCTCAGCTCGCGGTCGCTGCACGCCGTGGTGATCCAGGGAATGTCGCCGGGCGCCGGGCGGCGAAGGATGATTCCCTCAGCGGCCAGCGCCGGGTCGGGGAAGGCGAGTCGCACACCAGCAAGATATCGGAGCGGCCGCTCCGGCCCGGTTTCCTGCGGAGCCATCATCCCTGTCGCTCTGGCATCATCGATGGAGTGACCAGCATCGGCCTCGAGAACCTCGCGCGAACCGCCTATGAAGCCCACCGGGGGGTCAACCCCGGGTCTCTCCCGCCGTGGGAAGACACCACCGAGCAGGAGCAGCAAGCGTGGAAGGCGGCCGTGTCCGCCGTCGCTGGCCAGACCGGAGTCACCCTCGCCGATGTCGAGGCCGTTCCCACCCAGTCGATCCTCGTCCAGGCCGGAGACCAGCGCCTCACCTTCCACAGCGACTTCATCGCGGGCCGCCAGGGCAAGCTGGCCGTCGGCGACGAGTTTGCCTCCAACCACCATGCCCGCTTCCTGATCGCCCACGGCCTCTGGTACGTCAAAGACCTCGGCTCAACGAACGGCACGTGGCTCAACGGGCGCCGCATCCACGCCCCCCAGCGGCTGAAGAAAGGCGACAAGGTCAAGATCGGGCACACGGTCGTGACCGTGGTGTCAGCCTGAGCGGTTCTCCCGGCCGCTGTTTCCGGGCGCGAGATCCGCGGCGAGATCGAGCGCCGCGCTGGCCGCACGGGCAGGCGCTCAGATCACTACCACACGGGTAGACGATAACGAGACCCACGGCGAGACCGAAGCCGCGTCCGGCTTGCCACGCTGCGGGGCGTAAAGACTCCTACTCGCCCGTCTGGTCGTCCACTTCCGCGCCGGGGGCGTTCTCCTTCACCGACTCGATCCCGTGCAGGGCGGACTGCTTGCGCTCGTAGGTCTCGCTCGTCGCGATCACCTGCCCGTTGCCGGCGACGAGATTGAAGTGGTACTTGCCGCTGGAGCCCTCCTTCAACACGAACTTGCCCGCCATGCCTGCTCCTTGGTCGCGCCGCGTCCCAGGATGATCCCTGGACCAGGAATGATCCCGGACCAGGAATGATCCCGGACCAGGAATGATCCCGGACCAGCATAACCAGCCGGGGCTGGCCTGCGTCTACGGCTTGCGGGCCACGGCGCCGTAACCGGACGACGGCGCAACAGGGTCGCCGTCGGCAGGCCGCCACTGGTGCAACTGAACGAGGCCCGGCTCGACCAGGTCCAGGCCGCCGAAGAACCGGTCCACCTCGTCCCGGCTGCGCCGCCTCATCGGCGACGCCACCCGCTCGTTGTAGCGCTGAGCCGCCTGCGCGGCGCTGCGGGCCTCGATGTCGCTCGCCGGGTGCGAGATCACCAGGTGACTGCCGGACGGGACCGCCCGCATCAGCGCGGAGACGATGCCCCACGGATCGTCCTCGTCGGGGATGAGGTGCAGGACCGCGATCAGCATGACCGCGACGGGCCGGGCGAAATCCAGCGTCCGCCCGGCCCTGGCGAGGATCGTGCCGGTGTCGTGCAGGTCCGCGTCGATATAGGCGGTCGGGCCCGACGCGCTGGTCAGCAGGGCTCGCGCGTGCGCCAGCACGATGGGGTCATTGTCGACGTAGACGACCCTGGCCTCGGGCGCGACGGACTGGGCGACCTCATGCGTGTTGTTGGCGCTGGGTATCCCGGTGCCGATGTCGAGGAACTGGCGCATGCCCGCCTCGCCCGCCAGATAGCGAACCGACCTCGCCAGGAACGCGCGGTTGGAGCGGACATTGAGCAGGATCGCGGGCCTGGCCCGGAGCACCTCCTCGGCGGCTTCCCGGTCGGCGGCGAAGTTGTCCTTGCCGCCGAGCCAGTAGTCGTAGACCCGGGCCGGGTGCGCGACGCTGGTGTCGATGTCCCTGAGCGCCGTCCCGTCCTGCGAGACGGCGCTCTCGTACCACTCGCCTGTCACGGGCGGGCCTTTCTCTAGCGACCGGACCTCCTGTCACTGTAGATGCCCGGGGGTGCCGCTCATCACCACCAGGGTTGCTGGTGCGAGCCCTGACCCTGCCACCAGGTTGAGTGGTGGGACCAGCCTCCGCCGGCCGACGGCCAGGGCGGCAGCGGCCATCGGGGCGGCGGCCACGGCCAGCGTGGCGCCGGGGGCGTCCAGGTCGGCCCCGGGCCCGGCGTGCGCACCGGCTGCGGGGTACGTGCCGGCTCCGGCGAGGCCGCGGGCGTCGGCGTCACCGCGGGCGCCGGCGCTGGTGTCAGTACCGGCGCGGGCGACGGCGCCGCTGCAGTCGGCTCCGGCGCGGGCGTCGGTACCGGTGCCGTCGGCGACGACGGGAACGGCACCGGGCGCGGGTTCCCGGACGGCTCGCGGGCCGCGGCCGCCGCCGAGTGCAGGACGGAGCACTCGACCAGGCCGCAGAAGGCCGCCGGCGCGGGGGGCCGCCCGTCAGACTCGTGGATCAGGACGATCCCGGCGGAAGCGCCGAGCAGGACCAGCCCGGCGGCCACCCACACCGCCGGGTACCGCCCGCGCGAGATTGGCCGGGAATCCCTCCGGCTGCTGACTGACGGTTCTCCCCCCGGAGGCGGCTCAGCCGAGTCGCTCGATGACCCTTCCGGCATGTGGTCCCCCTTACTACCCTTCCCAAAACTGCTAAATCTGACATCTCAGCTAACGAGCCCTATCGTTGCGGCATAACCGGCGAATTACGGCGGCTGCCGGCCGGGAACGGCGGGGTCAACTGCAGGGAGAACCGTTGAATGTGCAGTTCGCGGGTTCGGTCGTGTTGCCCTGCGCGGCGAAGTTCACCGACAGCGAGGCTCCGGGCTCGATCACCTGATCGCCGGGCAGCGGAGTCATGATCACGCTGCCCCAGCCGGCCTGCTGCCAGTTGGCGTTCCAGACGGCCTGCACCTGATCGCCGGGTAGCGTGATCACGATCTGCCAGCCGGTCACGGCCGGGCCGCCCTGGTTCACGATGGTGAGCTCGGCCAGGAAGCCGCCGTGCCACTGCCGCAGCACCGAGTAACTGACGGTCACGGCCGCGCTGGGCGGCGTCGGTGACGGCCCGAGCGGCGGCGTGGGCGTCGGCGCTGATGGCGGCGTCGGTGACGGCCCGGGGGCCGGGACCGGCGTGGGCGTAACGGCCGGCACGGTAACCGGGGCGGCTGACGAGGCCGAAGCCGCCGGCGTCGGCGAGGTCCGTGCCCTCACCTGCCCCCCGCCGGCAGGCTGGCCGGTCGCCGGAACGCTGTCCAGCGGGGTAGCCGGGGTGGCCGTCGCGGGGCCGCCGGAATTCAGCACCGCGCAGGCGACGAGACCGCAATAGGCGGCATCGGTCCGGGCGTGGGTTTTCCCGGCCGACTCGTGCCACCCGACCGCCGCGCCGGCCCCTCCTAGCGCTAGTGCGGCCGCGGCCGCACTAGCCACATAACGCCCCCGCCGGGTAAACATGGGAATGGCCATGGGCCCGATGGCATCGTCGGCATATTGCCCCCTGAACCCGAAATGCTAGGAAAGTCAAACGTAGCAGCCGTGACTTGGGTGATGAGGGTGAAACCAGTGAACTAACCGGGCAAAATGGCCGACGGCGGGTGCACGGCGTCGTCACGCCCCGGCGCGCGCCCCATCGCCTCCTGGCCTAGCGACTCGCGGTGACCGCTACCTGCTATTTCGGTCACCGGCACGTCATAAGAGAACCCTTAATCCGCCGTCGCCCGCGGCGGCGGCAGGAATTAGAGTCGACACCAGGACAGCAGCACGGCCGAAAGGTACCGGCAGATGAGTGGTCAGCCAGATGATGCCCTCGAGGTGCTTCGCGAGTTGTGGAGCGCTCAGGGGCAGACCAGCGCGGATCTCGACGCGGCCTGCGGTGAGACGAAGTCTTGCAAGAAGATGGCGGACGTCGGTTTCGACGGCCTGGCCGACGCCAGCGCAGACGCGGGCTCCGGCACGCCCGCCGGCCGCGACCTGCGCACCGCCTGGCGTGACCAGTTGCGCCGCGAGGGCAAGCTGAACCCCGAGGCCGGCAGCGTCCGGGATCTGGTCCTCGGCCCGCCGCGGGCCCGCTGACCAGCGCCGGGCCCGCCGATAAGCCGATAACGCGAACGCCGACGGCGAGGAGAGCGCTGCATGGAGCGTCCGGAATCCGTCGGTGAGCTCACCGAGATCTTGCGCCACGGCGGTTACCTGGCCGACCGCGGGCTGGCCACGGCGCTGTTCGTGGCGCTGTCCCTGCAGCGCCCGATCCTGCTGGAGGGCGAGGTCGGGGTGGGCAAGACCGAGGTCGCCAAGGTGCTCGCCGCAGTCTTCGGCCGCAAGCTGATCCGGCTGCAGTGCTACGAGGGCATCGACACCAACCAGGCGCTCTACGAGTGGGACTACGCCCGCCAGATGCTGCACATCCGGGCGCTGTCCGAGCGCCAGATCGCCGACGGCGACGCGGTCGACAAGCTGTTCGGCCCGCGGTTCCTGCTGGAACGGCCGCTGCTGGAGGCGGTCCGCGCCGGCGACCAGGCGGTGCTGCTGATCGACGAGGTGGACCGGGCCGACGACGAGTTCGAGGCCTTCCTGCTGGAATTGCTCTCCGACTTCCAGATCAGCATCCCGGAGATCGGCACGGTCAAGGCGGAGAGCCCGCCGCTCGCGGTGCTCACCTCCAACCGCACCCGGGAACTGCACGACGCGCTCAAGCGGCGCTGCCTGTACCACTGGATCGGCTACCCGCCCGCCGAGCGTGAGGTGGAGATCGTGCTGGTCCGGGAGCCCGGCGTGTCCGAGGCGCTGACCCGCAAGGTCGTCGCCGCCGTCAACCGGCTGCGCGAGATGGACCTGGCCAAGCCGCCCGGGGTCGCCGAGACCATCGACTGGGTGCGCACCCTGGACTTCCTGGGCGAGACCGATCTCAGCCCGCAGGCCGCGCAGGACACGCTCGGCGCCGTGGTGAAGGAACGCGACGACCTCGACCTGGTCCGGGACAACCTGGAAGAGATCACGTCCGGTGCCTGACGCTGCCGCGCCGCCCGACGTGCCCGCCCCGGCCCGCGCTCCCCTGGTCGGCGTGCTCGCGGCGTTCGGCCGCGAGCTGCGCGCCGCCGGGCTGGCCGTCGGCACGGGCGACATCCTGGACTACTGCTCGGCCATGGGCCCGCTGGACCCGTCCGACCTGGTGGACCTGTACTGGGCCGGGCGCGCCACGCTGGTCACCCGGCGCGACGGCATCCCCGTCTACGACCAGGTGTTCCGCAGGTTCTTCCTCGGCGGCGGCGACCCGGTCCGGGACGTGCTCACGCTCCGGGCGCAGGTCACGGCGCAGGCCGAGGCCGTGCTGGAGGTCCCGGCCGTCGACCGGGACGGCGACGGCCCGCAGGAGCAGCAGGCCACGCTCGGCCTGATGGCGTCCGACGCGGAAGCGCTCCGGCACAGGTCGTTCACCGCCTGCACCCCGGAGGAGCTCGCGGCGGTGCGGCGGATCATGGCGCGGATCCGGCTGACGCCGCCCAAGCGGCGCACCCGGCGCACCAGGAGCGCGCCCTCGGGACGCTCCCCGGACCTGCGCCGCACGGTCCGGGAGTCGCTGCGCATGCACGGCGAGCCTGCCGAGCTGTTCTGGCGCCGCCGCCGGGTCCGGCTGCGGCCGCTGATCCTGATCCTCGACGTCTCCGGCTCGATGGCCGACTACTCGCGCCACCTGCTGCAGTTCGGCTACTCCGCGAAGCGCGCGGCCGACCGGGTCGAGGTGTTCTGCTTCGGCACCCGGCTCACCCGCATCACCAAGGCGCTGGATCACCGCCGGCCGGACGACGCGCTGGAGCAGGCCGCGCGGACGGTGTTTGACTGGGAGGGTGGCACCAGGATCGGTGCCTCGCTGGACGCGTTCGTCAGGGAATGGGGGCGGCGGGGGCTGTGCCGGGGCGGGATCGTGGTGATCTGCTCCGACGGCCTCGACCGCGGCGACCCGGAGGTCCTGGCCGCGGCCATGGAACGGCTCGCCAGGCTCAGCCACAAGGTGGTGTGGATGAACCCGCACAAGGGCGATAACCCGGACTTCCGGCCGAGCACCCTGGGGATGATGGTCGCCGCCCCGCACATCGACCTGACCCTGTCCGGTCACGACCTCAGCAGCCTCGAAGAGCTCGCCGCGCTGCTGCCGACGCTGAGTTAGGAGCATCCCGGAGATGAGATGGAGCGTGGGCATCGAGGCCGAGGGCGACCGGGTGCTGTCCCGCGAGGAAGTCGTGGACCTGGCCGACGCGGTCGCCCTGAGCCAGGGCATCGCCACCGGGATCGGGACCAGCCGGTACGGGGCCCGGCTCGTCGTGGACGCCGCCAGCCGCGAGGAAGCCATCGAGAAGGCGACCGAGGAGTTCGTGCGCGCCGCGCGCAAGGCGGGCCTGCCCGGGGCCCCGGTGGTGCGGGCCGAGGCGATCAGCGAGGACGAGGACGACCGGCCATGATCCGCCTCGGGTCGCTGGCCGGCTACCCGTTCGAGGGGCCGCGCCTGCTCGGCGGGTGGACCCCGCCGCGGGCCGCGGCCGTGTACGCGATCCTGTGCAAGCCCGAGCCGGACACCAGGCCGGAGCGTTACGCGGTCATCTACGTGGGCCACGCCGATGATCTTTCCGCGGAGCGGTTTCCGTTCCGGCACCCGCGCGCGCCGTGCTGGGTGCGCCGGGCCGGCTCCAAGTGGAAGGTCTACGTGGCCACGTACGAGGTGCCCGGCGGCGGCCGCGCGCACCGGGAGCAGATCGCGCGCGAGCTCACCGCGATCTACCGTCCGGGCTGCAACACCCGCCAGTACGACCCGGCCTGGAAGGACGAGTGGATCGGCGAGTACACCGCACCCACCACCGGCCCGGTCTCCCGCCGCGGCCCGGACCAGGCCTGACTCCGGAAAACCGGCACCACCATCCCGAACGCGCCGCCGCGCCCGCCCCGGGTTTTCGCGGCCCGGGCCTGCCCCGGGCTTAGCGTTGCGGAGCGAATCCCACCGCGTCGAGCAGACGGGACCGGCGCGTGCCGGACGCGGGCCGCGCGGGCTCGGGCTCGGCCGGCGGCTCGGGACGCGGGGTGACGTCGGTCACGATCTCCTCGGCCATGCCGTACAGCAGCGGGAGCGCCCCGGCCACCACCCCGCCGGTCTCGTTGATGTGCGCCACGCCGGGCCCGATGAGCTTGGCGTGGCCCGCGATCGCCCGCACGAGTTCCGCGCACTCCTCGAGGTTGCCGGCGATGCGGGTGAGCAGGCTCCCGACCCAGTACAGGTAGAACGCCAGCCCCGCGATCAGCAGGACGATGTCAATGACCGTGAAGACGACCATTCCCGTCATGATTTCACCTTGCCTAGGACGCGGCCGAGGAACAGGTGGTGCTGCAGGCCCTCGGCCAGGACCGCCTCCACGCCGCCGGCCACCTGCGGGATGAGCACGGTGTCCGCGGTGTTCGCCTCCGCGGCCTTGAGCGTGTCCTTGACCTGGACCACCCGGCGGTCGATGACCTTCACGTAGTAGATGAGCAGGCTCAGCAGCGCGGCCACGGCGACCACCACGACCAGGCCGGCGATGTTGGCCACCAGCCAGTCGGTGTGCTCGGATGACGACATCGCGAGGGCGTTATGCATCGCTAGCCTCCCAGCCGGGCGCGGCCGCGCTGCAGCCCGCCGATGATGATCGTGGCGTGCTCGATGGTCGTGCGCAGCGCGCCGAGCGGCGCGGTGTTCGCGGCGGCCTTCTCCAGCTCGTCATTGATCTTCGGTGCCTCGTTGCCGATCGAGTGGGCCAGCACCAGGATCGGCACCACCAGCGCCACCACGACCAGGACGATCACGATGCCGATGACCCAGCCCAGGAAAAAGCCGGTGCTCATCTCAGACTCCTTCGCAGAAGTCGCGGACCGGCTTGAGGCTCGCGTTGACCGAGGTCAGCCGCTCCGGCACGGTGCTGGTGAGCTGCGCTACGGCCTGCACCCCCCCGGTGGTCGCGACGAGCGTGGCGCGGATCGCCCGGAGGTGGAAGATGACCCGCAACAGGCCTACCGCGGTGATCGCGATGATCAGCGCGGCGATGATCAGCGTTACCCAGGCGGCTGCCGGCATGACCGTGCTCCTTTCTGCTAGCCGAGAAGCTTCGCGACCGAGCCCGCGTACCGGACCGCGCCGACGGAGATTTCCTTGACCGTTTCGTCGGTCGTGGCCAGCGCCTCGGGTACGCCGTCCAGTTCCCCGACCAGGGCGACCCCGCCGGACAGGATCGCGTCGGTGGCTCCCCGGATCCGCTCCAGCGCGGCGAGCACCCGGTTGAGCAGGTAGATGACCACGGGCAGCACCACGACCAGCAGAATCGCGTTGCCGATCCACCACAAGACCATGGCTAGCTTCTCCTCTTCTTCATCGGTCGCGGCTCGCGGGCCCCTCATCCCTCACCCTCAGCTCGCGGGCTGGTAAGGCAGGAAGAACCGGCGAAAGACCCGGGTCAGCGCCATCATCGCGGCCCGCAGGCCCAGGGTGAGGCCGCCGGCCGGGGTGGTGGCCGCGGCCGCGACCTGCTCCGCCGACTCGCCCCGGTCGAGCCGCTCGATCCGGTCCTGCATGTTCGCGGCGAAATCACGCATGAGCACGGAGGTGACGTCGGAGATCATGCCCCGGCCGTACTGCGCGGCGGCCCCGGAGAGCTGCAGGTCCTGGGCGACGGCGACCCTGGTGCCGCGCCCGGCCTGGGTCAGCGCCGCGGTGATGTCCATGCTGGCCTGGCCGCGGCCCTTTTCTTCGGCGCCGGCCGCGTGCACGACAATGCGCCGGGCCGCCTCGTCCCGCTCGGTGATCTCGGCCGTGCCGCCGAACTGCAGCCGGACCGGGCCCATCCGCACGGCCACCCGGCCCTTGTACTTGTTGCCGCCGAGGTCCTCGGTCAGTTCGGCGCCGGGCAGGCACGCGGCCACCTGCGGGATGTTGTCGAAGAACTGCCAGACCTTCTCGACCGGCTCGGCGACCTCGAAGTCGTTCTTGATCAGCATCGGGTCTCTCTTCTCACGTGGGTGGCAGGGTGTTGGCGGCGCGGTCTTGCTCGAAGGCCCGGCGGCAGCCGCCGCTGCAGAAGTAGTAGGTCACGCCGTCGCGGGACAGCGGCCGGCCGGAGGCTCCCGCCGTTACCGTCATCCCGCACACCGGGTCGACCGCCAGCTCCGGATGCCCCGCCGCCGGGTCCTTCGCGCCGGGGTGCTTCGCGGCCTGATGCCCGGCCCCCATGGCTTCGGAGGGGGCTCCGCCGCCGAGGGCGCCGGACGCGCGCAACTGCACCAGCTCGGCCAGGATGGCGACGGCGATCTCCTGGTGCGTGGTCCGGCCCAGGTCCAGCCCGGCGGGCACGCGGACCCGGTCGAGCTGGTCGGCGGGCACGCCGCGCTCGGCCAGGTAGCCGAGCAGCGCCGCGCCCCGGCGCTCCGAGCCCACCAGGCCGAGGTATGCGGGCCGGGCCGCGGCCGCCTGCTCGACCGCCTCCTCGTCAAAGTGACCCTGGGTGGCCACCACGACCATCGAGCGCTCGCTGGCTCGGGCAGCCGTGAAGTCCGGGCCGTCGATCAGCGCGGCGCGCCAGCCGAGCACCCGGGCCAGGTCGGCGAGCGTGTGCGCCATCGGCGAGCGGCCGATGACCACCAGGTGCGGCGCGGGCAGCACCGGCTCGATGTAGACCTCGAGCGCGCCCTCGCTCTGGCAGGCGATCGGCACCACCGTCATTCCCTCCGGTACCGCGCCGCCGAACTGCTCGGGCGTGCCGAGCAGCAGCAGCCGGGCCTGGCCCTCGGCGATCACCTGCTGCGCCTCGCGGATCACCACGGGCTCCGCGCACGCCCCGCCGATCCAGCCGCGCAGCTCGCCCTCGGCGGTGATGATCGCGCGGGAGCCCTGCTGGCCCGATGACGGGCCCTGCCGCCAGACCACCGTCGCGAGCGCGAACGCCTGCCCGCGCCGGGTCAGCTCGCCGGCCTGCTCCAGGACTCCCCAGCCATCCATCGGTCGCGGTCCCGTCAGTCCGTGCGGACCGGCGGCGCGCCGGAGACGTCACGGTGGTAGGTGAGGGCCTCCCAGACCCGGTCCGGCAGCAGCGGCATGTCGATGTTGCGTACCCCGGTGCCGGACAGCGCGTCTATCACCGCGTTGACGAAGGCGGCCGGGCCGCCGACCGCGGCGCACTCGCCGATGCCCTTGGCGCCGATCGGGTGGTGCGGGCACGGCGTGACGACCTCGCTGTGCAGCTCGAAGCCGGGCGTCTCCCACGCCGTCGGCAGCAGGTAGTCCATGTAGTTCGAGCCGATGCAGTTGCCCTCGGCGTCGAAGGTGATGAACTGCATGCTGGCCATGGCGTAGGCCTCGGTCAGCCCGCCCATGATCTGGCCCTCGACGATCATCGGGTTGATCCGCACGCCGCAGTCGTCGACCGCCACCGTGGTCAGCACATCCCAGACGCCGGTGGCCGGGTCGACCTCGACCGTGACGATGTAGACGGCGAACGGCCAGGTCAGGTTCGGCGGGTCGTAGTAGGCGGTGTTCTCCAGGCCCGGCTCCATGCCGTCGGGCATGTTGCTGTACGCAGCCATCGCGCATTCCTGGATGGTCACCCCGCGGTCGGGCGCGCTGCGGACGTAGAACCGGCCGAGCTCCCACTCGACGTCCTCCTCGGACACCTCGAGCAGGTGCGCCGCCAGCTTGCGGGCCTTGGCGCGGATCTTGCGGGACACCATCGCGACCGCGGCGCCGGCCACCGGCGTGCTCCGCGACGCGTACGTGCCCATGCCGAACGGCGCGGTGTCGGTGTCGCCCTCCTCGACCACGATGTCCTCGGCCGGGATGCCGAGCTCGTGGGCGACGATCTGGGCCCAGGTCGTCTCGTGCCCCTGGCCCTGGCCCCGCGCGCCGGTCCGCACGATCGCCTTGCCGGTCATGTGCACCTTGAGCTCGGCCGAGTCGAACATCTTGATGCCGAGGATGTCGTACTCGCGGCTATTACCCGCGCCCAGCGGCTCGGTCATCGTGGAGATGCCCAGGCCGAGCAGCCTGCCCTTCGCCCTGGCCTCCTCCTGCTGCCGCCGGAAGTCCTCGTAGCCGACCGCCTTCAGGCCGACCTCAAGACACTTGCCGTACTGGCCGGAGTCGGTCAGGAAGCCGAGCGGGGTGCGGTGCGGGAAGTCCTCGTCGGCGACGAAGTTCATCCGCCGGAACTCGGCCTGGTCCATGCCCAGGTCGTCGGCGGCGGCCTGGACCATCCGCTCCTGGAAGAACATCGCCTCGGTGACCCGGAACGAGCACCGGTAGGCGACTCCGCCCGGCGCCTTGTTGGTGTAGGTACCGCGGGCCATCAGGTGCGCGACCGGGATGTCGTAGGCGGCGAAGGCCGAGTGCAGCAGCCCGATCTTGAACTTGCTCGGCTGCGCGTCGGAGAAGAACGCGCCGTGGTCGGCGTCGCAGCGCATCCGGACCCCGAGGATCTTGCCGTCCCGCCGCAGCGCCATCTCGCCGTCGAGGTAGATGTCGCGGGCGAATCCGGTGGAGATCAGGTTGCCGGTCTTGTCCTCGATCCACTTCACCGGGCGCTCGAGCAGAATGGAAGCGAGGATCGAGCAGACATACCCGGGGTAGACGGGCACCTTGTTGCCGAACCCGCCGCCGATGTCCGGGGAAATGATCCGGATCATGTGCTCGGGCAGCTCCGCGACCAGCGCCACCGCGGCCCGGATGATGTGCGGCGCCTGCGTCGTCATGTAGACGGTGAGCTTCGAGGTGGCCCGGTTGAAGTCCGCGATCGACCCGCAGCACTCGATCGGGCTCGGGTGCGAGCGCGGGTAGTGCAGCCGCAGCTTCGAGATCACGTCGGCCTGCTCGAAGGCCCGGTCGGTGCCGGCCGCGTCGCCGACCTCCCAGTGGTAGATGACGTTGTCGGCCTGGTTCTCCTTGTCGTCGCGGATCACCGGCGCGCCGTCGGCCACGGCCTGCACCGGGTTGACGATGACCGGCAGCGGCTCGTAGTCGACGTCGATGGCCTCGCAGGCATCCTTGGCGATGTACGGGTCGTCGGCGATGACGCAGGCCACCTCCTGGCCCTGGAACCGCACCTTGTCGGTGGCCAGGACGGCCTGGGTGTCGTAGGACAGGGTCGGCATCCAGGCCAGGTTCCTGGTCGCCATCATGTCGCCGGTGAGCACCAGGTGGACACCGGGTATCTCCCACGCCTTGCTGGCGTCGATCGACTTGATCCGCGCGTGCGCCAGCGGGCTGCGCAGGATCTCCATGTGCAGCATGCCGGGCAGCGTGATGTCGTCGGTGTAGTTGCCCTTGCCGCGGATGAAGCGGTCGTCCTCCACGCGCTTCCGGCTCGCGCCCAGCCCGCCGATCTTGATCTCGTCCAGCGCTTGCGTCACGGCTGACTCCCGTCTTCGGTCGCCGCGGACTGGGACCTGAGCTTGGCCGCGGCCCACAGCACCGACTTGACGATGTTCTGGTAACCGGTGCAGCGGCAGAGGTTGCCGGACAGCGCCCAGCGCACGTCTTCCTCGGTCGGGTCCGGGTTCTCGTCAAGCAGGGCCTTGGCGGCCATCATCATCCCCGGCGTGCAGAACCCGCACTGCAGGCCGTGCTCCTCCTTGAAGCCCTCCTGCAGCGGGTGCAGCTCGCTGGCGGTGGCCAGCCCCTCGACGGTCGAGATCTCGCGCCCGTCGACCTGCACGGCCAGCATGGTGCAGGACTTCACCGGGCGGCCGTCGACCTGTACCGTGCACGCGCCGCAGTTCGTGGTGTCGCAGCCCATGTGCGTGCCGGTCAGCCCCAGCCCGCGGCGGATCAGGTGCGACAGCAGCAGCCGCGGCTCTACCTCGGCGATCTTCTTCTCGCCGTTCACCGTGAACCTGATCCGGCGGACCGGGACCTCGTCCGTAGCCTCGTCGCCGCGGTCGTCGTAGACGATGGTCATTGGTCAGGCCGCCCTTTCCGTCGCCGGCTCCACGCGGCCGAGGATGCGCGTGACGAAGGTGCGCACCATATGCCGCTTGTACTCGGCGCTGCCGCGATGATCGGTCCGCGGCTGTGCCGCCTCGGCCGCGAGGTCGGCGGCCTGACCGATGCGGTCGGCGGCCAGCGGGCCACCGACCAGCGCGTCGGCCGCCGCCGTGGCCGCGATGGTGGATCCGCCGACCCCGGTCAGGGCGATACCCGCCCTGGTCACGGTCTCGCCGGAGGTCTCGACGGCCACCGCCACGCCGACGGTGGCAAAGTCGCCGACCCGGCGTTCGAGCTTCAGGTAGCCGCCCGCCCGGGTGCCCTGGGCCGCCGGTATCACCGCTTCGACGGCGATCTCGTCCGGGTCGAGGACGTTCTGGAACGGCCCGGTGACGAAGTCCGCGATCGGTATGGTGCGGCGGCCGCCCGGCCCGCGCGCCACGACCGAGCCGCCGAGGGCCATGACCACCGAGGCCCAGTCACCCTGCGGGTCGGCGTGGCAGAGCGAGCCGACGAGCGTGCCCCGGTTGCGCACGATGGGATCGGCGATCAGCGGCGCCGCGGCGGCCATCGTGGGCTGGGTGTTCTTGAGCAGGGCCGAGCGCTCGAGGTCGGCGTGCCGGCAGAGCGCGCCGACACGCAGGGTGCCGTCGGGATCGGCCCGGTGGTAGTCCAGCCCGGGTAGGTTGTTGATGTCCACGATCAGGTCCGGCGAGGCGAATCGGAGCTTCATCAGCGGGACCAGGCTCTGGCCGCCGGCCAGGACCTTCGCGTAGTCACCGCCGTCGTGCAGCAGGCCGATCGCCTCGTCCAGCGACCGCGGTGCCTCGTAGCGGAACCGGGATGGGTACATGGGCTCCTCCGGGTGAGCCGCGGTTCAGCGCGGTTCGCG
Organism: uncultured Actinomycetota bacterium; assembly: GCA_963808705.1. Classification (GTDB taxonomy): domain Bacteria; phylum Actinomycetota; class Actinomycetes; order Streptosporangiales; family Streptosporangiaceae; genus JASHPR01. The sequence continues at coordinate 235,672 of CAWEHB010000001.1, forward strand.
GGGGTCGGGGTCGGGGCTCGGCGGCTGCGGCGGTGCCGACTCGGGGGGGCGATTCTCCGGATCCCCTGGCGGTGCTGGCTCGGGGAGACGGCTCTCGGGAGCCCTCCGCGAGGATTCCGGGTCGGGCACCGCGACCGGGCCGGAGTCATACTCCGGGTCGGGCCGCGGCTCCTGGTGCGGCGGCCACGGGCCCGCCACGGGCTGGCCGGCGATCTTGAGGTAGTCCATCAGCTCGGGCCAGGCCCAGACGGTCGGGCTCTTGCCGGTCTTGGGCGCGTGCTCGACCAGTTCGTACAGGCGGGGGTTGCCCCGGCTGTGCCCGCTGGACTCAATCCGCATGCCGCACGCTCCCTGATTCGAGGGCGGACATAAATGTACCGCCACTTCTGCCTGCGAATCATTTACATGATCCGCCCCGGCCGGATGCCGCCGCAAGGCGCGAATAAGCTCTTGCTTAAGAGGGCGCCGGCGCGGGGCTGGGGGGTTAGCTCCAGATTGTCACGTACACCGGTGGGCGGAACCGCGACGGCGGGACCCCGGCGGTCGGCGAGCGCATCAGGTGCATGGCCTCGGGGGTGCCGAGGAAGCGGCGCAGCGAGCTGCCCGCCACGCTGCGGCTCTGGCGCTCCAGCAGGGTAGCGTGCCAGCAGCCGGCGACGGGGGTGCCGGGCACCTCGGCCAGCGAGAGCTCGCCGCGGCGCAGCTGCTGGGTGACCAGGTGCTCGACGGCCGGCGCCACGCCCGCCCCGTCGGCCGCCGCCGCCCAGGCGGCGGTCTGGTTGGGGAACACCCCGATCCGGTTGTCGGGTATGCGCAGCGCGGCGAGCAACTGCCCGGTATCGCTGCCCGGGTCCGTTCCAGACGGGTCTACGAGCCACCGCCACTGGCGGGTGTTGCCCTTCAGCCGGGAATCGCCGGCGGTGACCACGACGAGGCGGTACCGGAAGATCGGCTCGCACACCACGGGCAACGCAGGATCGGGCGCCAGGGCGGGACCGATGGCCACGTCGGCCAGCCGGTTCGCGACGAGCACCGCCATCTCGTTGGTCGCCGCCACCCCGGCCGACACGTCCACGGCGCCGGGGAAGCGTCGGCGGAACGCCTCCATCAGCGGGCTGATGACGAACTCGGCCATCGTGGACGTCGCCACCACCCGCAACTGCTCCGGAGCGCCCTGCGCGGCGCGGACCGCGGCGTGAGCCTCCGCGCCCAGCACGACGATCTGCGATGCGGTAGCCAGCAGCCGGGAGCCGCCCGCGGTCAGGGTCATGCCGTTGGGCCCGCGGCTGACGAGCTGGTCGCCCAGGTGCATCCGGAGCGCGGACAGCGCCTGCGACACGGCGGGCTCGCTGACACCGAGGGCATTCGCGGCCGCCTTCACCGAGCCCAGGCGGGCCACGAGGACGAACGCGTTGAGCTGAGTAAGGGTCATGGCACCTTCAGTATCACGTAACGCAGCGTCTGCTCAGCCGCCGCGAGCCAGGCCCCGGTCCCCGCGGGGCCGGCGCGGGGCCGGCCGTCCCAGCCCGCCGCCGCGACGCCTCGTACCGGCGCCGCCACCCTCCCCGGCCCTCGCCACCGGCCACCCCCCGCGACGCCCGTCCGGTCGTGGCCACCCTCCCCGGCCCTCGCCACCGGCCACCTCCGCGGCCGGACCGTAAACTCGGTCACGCGTGCTGCGGCACGAAGGAGGGGCGCGTGCAGGTTCCGGCGTACGTCGAGTACGAGAGGGCGACCAGCGTCGAGCACGCGCTCGCCCTGCTCACCAGGTTCGGGCCCGAGGCCCGGATCCTGGCCGGGGGGCACAGCCTGATCCCGATGATGAAGCTCAGGCTGGCGCAGCCGGAGACCCTGATCGACATCAACGGGCTCAGCGAGCTCTCCTACCTCAGGGTGACCGACGGCGAGCTGCGGATCGGCGCGCTGACCAGGCACGCCCAGCTGCTCGGCGCGGCGGTCGCGGGCGAGCATTTCGCGATCCTGCACGACGCCGAGCGGGTCATCGCCGACCCCATTGTGCGCAACTGGGGCACGGTCGGCGGCTCGCTCTGCCAGGCCGACCCGTCCGAGGACCTGTCCGCCGCGTTCGCGGCACTGAAGGCGACCATGGTCATCCAGGGCCCCGAGGGCAGCCGGACGGTGTCGGCCCGGGAGTTCCACACCGGGCCCTACGAGACCGTCGTGGCCCAGGGCGAGCTGCTGACCGAGATCAGGATCGCGATCAGGCCGGGCGGCGGCAGCGCTTACGAGAAGGTGGGACGCCGGGTCGGCGACTGGCCGGTCGGCGCGGCCGGGGCGGCCATCTGGCTGGCTGGCGAGACCATCGCCGAGGCCGGGGTCGGCCTCACCGCGGTCGGCGCGCGGCATTTCGCCGCGGTCGAGGCGGAGGAGTTCCTGCGCGGCGCGCCCGCCACCGAGGCCAGCTTCGCGCGGGCCGGCCAGATCGCGGCCGGGCACTGCCGGCCCAGCTCGGACCAGCGCGGCCCGGCCGACTACAAGCGGCACCTGGCCCGGGAACTCACCCACCGCGCCCTCCGCAAAGCCCTCCGCCGGGCCCGTGGGCAGGCCGAGGGAGAGCGAGCCGAGGCGCCATGACGGCGGGTCAAGCGCCCCGGAGGCGGGCAGATAAAAAATGCAGATAACCGTGAACGTCAACGGCACCGACTACGCGCGCGAGGTCGAGGCGCGGCTGCTGCTGATTCATTTCCTGCGGGACGACCTGGGCCTGACCGGCTCGCACTGGGGCTGCGACACGTCGAACTGCGGGGCCTGCGTGGTCTGGCTGGACGACACCCCGGTGAAGTCCTGCACGGTGCTCGCGGTCATGGCGGACGGGCACCGGGTGCGCACCGTGGAGGACCTTGCCGCCGGCGGCGAGCTCGACCCGGTCCAGCAGGGCTTCGCCGAATGTCACGGGCTGCAGTGCGGGTTCTGCACCCCCGGGATGATGCTGACCGCCCGGTGGCTGCTGGACCACAACCCCGACCCAACGCCGGAAGAGATCCGCGAGGCCTTGTCCGGGCAGATCTGCCGGTGCACCGGCTACGAGAACATCGTGCGGTCTGTGCTCTGGGCGAGCAAGCAGGAGGCCGGGAAGGAAGCAGGCAAATGACCGAGCCGAAGGGGCGCGGTGAAGGGGGAATGGGGAGGGGGGCGGGGCCCCGGAGGCGAGAAGGCAACACAGCCTACGGGCCGGTCAAGCGCAAGGAAGACGCCCGCTTCCTCCGGGGCCTGGGTAACTTCACCGACGACGTCCGGCTTCCCGGCATGCTGCACGGCGCGATCCTGCGCAGCCCGATCGCGCACGCCAGGATCGTCTCGATCGACACCACGGCCGCCGAGGCGCATCCGAGGGTCAAGGCCGTCATCACCGGCCAGACTCTCGAGGGCCGCGGCCTGGCCTGGATGCCCACCCTGTCGCAGGACGTGCAGGCCGTCCTGGCCACCGACAAGGTGCGGTTCCAGGGGCAGGAGGTCGCGTTCGTCGTCGCCGAGGACAGGTACTCGGCGCGGGACGCGCTCGAGCTCATCAACGTCGACTATGAGCCGCTGCCGGTGGTGGTCGACGCCAGGACGGCGCTTGATCCCGGGGCCCCGGTGATCCGCGATGACCTGGCGGGCCAGCAGGACAACCACATCTTCGACTGGGAGGCCGGCGACCAGGCGGCCACCGATGCCGTGTTCGCCAGCGCCGGCGTCGTCGTCGCGCAGGACATGCTCTACCCCCGGTCGCATCCGGCGCCGCTGGAGACCTGCGGTGCGGTGGCCGACTTCAACCCGGTGAGCGGCCAGCTCACCGTGTGGACCACCTCCCAGGCGCCGCACGCGCACCGCACCCTGTACGCCCTGATCGTCGGCCTTCCCGAGCACAAGATCCGGATCATCTCTCCGGACATCGGCGGCGGGTTCGGCAACAAGGCCCCCATCTACCCCGGCTATCTCTGCGCCATCGTCGGCTCCATGGTGACCGGCTGCCCGGTCAAGTGGATGGAGGACCGGTCGGAGAACCTGATGTCCACGTCGTTCGCGCGGGACTACCACATGCGCGGCGAGATCGCGGCGACCTCCGACGGCAAGATCCTCGGCCTGCGGGCCAGGGTGCTCGCCGACCATGGCGCGTTCAACGGCAGCGCGCAGCCCTCGAAGTTCCCGGCCGGGTTCTTCCACATCTTCACCGGCTCCTACGACCTGCAGGCGGCGCACTGCGAGGTCACCGGCGTCTACACCAACAAGGCGCCGGGCGGCGTCGCCTACTCCTGCTCGTTCCGGATCACCGAGGCGGTGTACCTGGTCGAGCGGATGGTCGACCTCCTCGCCCGCGAGCTGGGCCTGGACCCCGCCGAGCTGCGGATGAAGAACCTGCTGCGTCCCGAGCAGTTCCCCTACACCTGCCCGACCGGCTGGGAGTACGACTCGGGCAACTACCCGCGGGCGTTGCAGGTCGCGATGGACATCGCCGATTATCCCGAGCTGCGCCGCGAGCAGGCGGAGAAGCGGGAACGCGGCGAGTACATGGGCATCGGGATCAGCTTCTTCACCGAGGGCGTCGGCGCGGGCCCGCGCAAGCACATGGACATCCTGGGCCTCGGCATGGCTGACGGCGCCCACCTGCGGGTCCATCCGACCGGCAAGGCGGTGCTCAGCGTGTCCTGCCAGACCCAGGGCCAGGGGCACGAAACGACGTTCGCGCAGATCGTCGCCCAGGAACTGGGCATGTCGCCGGACGACGTGGAGGTGGTGCACGGCGACACGGACCGGACCCCGTTCGGGCTCGGTACCTACGGATCCCGGTCCACGCCGGTCTCCGGCGCGGCCGCCGCGATCGTGGCCCGCAAGGTACGCGAACGGGCCAGGATCGTGGCCTCGGCCATGCTCGAGGTATCGCCCGGCGACCTGGAGTGGGCCGATGGCCGGTGGCAGGTACGCGGCGACCCCGAGAAGGGCCGCGACATCGCCGAGATCGCGATGGCCGCGCACGGCGCACTGGAGCTGCCCGAAGGCGTCGAGGGCCACCTCGACGCGGAGACCGTGTACAACCCGCCGAACCTCACCCACCCGTTCGGCGCCTATATCTGCGTCACCGACGTGGATCCCGGCACCGGCCAGGTGCAGGTCCGCCGTTTCATCGCGGTGGACGACTGCGGGGTCCGGATCAACCCGATGATCGTCGAGGGACAGGTCCACGGCGGGCTCGCGGACGGGGTCGGCATGGCGCTGATGCAGGTCATCGCCTTTGACCAGGAGGGTAATTGCCTGGGCGGATCGTTCATGGACTACCTGCTGCCGACCGCGGTGGAATGCCCGTCCTGGGAACTCGGCGCGACCGTCACGCCGTCGCCGCACCATCCGATCGGCGCCAAGGGCGTCGGCGAGTCGGCCACCGTCGGCTCGCCGCCCGCCATCGTCAACTCGGTCCTCGACGCGGTCGCGCCGTTCGGTGTGCGGCACGCCGACATGCCGCTCACCCCGGCGAACGTGTGGAGCGCGATCCAGGGCCGTCCGCTGCGCACCGACCTGGCCATCCCGTGACCAGAGCAACGTCCCTGCTGCAGCATGATGGAAGCATGCGCTACTTCTGTGACTACGGGTGCGACCGCGGATGACCGACCTGGCAGAGCAACTCCCGGACGTGGCCTCGCTGCTGAGCACCCTCGACGCCGAAGACTTCCTGGCCGACCCGCCGCTGGGCACGGCGCTGTTCCTCGCGGCCCGGATGGGCCAGCCGCTGCTGCTGGAAGGCGAGCCGGGCGTGGGCAAGACGGAGGCGGCGAAGGCCCTGGCCGGAGCGATCGACACGCCGCTGATCAGGCTGCAGTGCTACGAGGGCCTGACCTCCGCCGAGGCGCTCTACGAATGGAACTACCCACGGCAGCTGCTCGCGATCCGGCTGGCCGAGGCCAGGCACGAGACGCCTCACGAGGCGGACCTGTTCGGCCCGGACTACCTGCTGGCCCGGCCGCTGCTCGCCGCGATCGAGCACCCGGGACCGCGCCCGGCCGTGCTGCTGATCGACGAGGTCGACCGGGGCGACGACGAGTTCGAGGCGTTCTTGTTCGAGTTGCTGGCCGAGTCCTCGGTGACCATTCCGGAGCTCGGCACCAGGCGGGCGGCGTTCCCGCCGGTGGTGGTGCTGACCTCGAACCGCACCCGCGATCTGCACGACGCGCTGAAGCGGCGGTGCCTGTACCACTGGATCGACTACCCGGGCGCCGACCGGGTCGCGGCGATCATCCGGCGCCGGGTGCCGGCCGCGGCCGAGCCGCTCGCCGGCCAGGTCGCGAGGGGCGTCGCCCGGCTGCGCGGTCTCGACCTGGCCAAGCCGCCGGGCGTGGCCGAGGCCATCAGCTGGACGGCGGCGCTGCACATGCTGGGCGCGGAGAAGCTCGACGAGGACACGGCGGAGCAGACCGCGGGCGCCGTGCTCAAGTACGCCGAGGACCTGCAGGCCGCGCGGGAAAGCGGGTTCGGCGCGCTGGTCACCGGCGATGACTGAGCTGGCCCCCCGGGACGCCGATGGCTAGGGACGACCTGGCCGAGGTCACCGCGCGGTTCGGTGCCGAGCTGCGGCGCGCCGGGCTGCCGGTCGGGCCCGGCCGCTGCGAGCGGTTCGCGAGCGCGGTCACCATCGCGCGGCCGGAGACGCTGGATGCCCTCTACCGCTGCGCGCTCGCGACGCTCGTGTCGGGCCGGGACGACATCGCCATCCTGCGCGGAGTCTTCCGCCGGGTCTTCAGCGGCCTGGACGACCTGCCGAACCCGCGCGGCGACCAGAACTCGCCGACGCCGGCGTTGCGGCCCCCGGCCACGGTCGAGGACCTGCTGGCCCGGGCCGCCCGGGCGGCGAAGTCCCACATCGGTGACACGCCGCCGGCCGAGACGCCGGATGCGGGCGAAGACGGCGCAGACCCGCCGGAGCGCGAGATCGAGCACCGGTACCTGGGCAGCACCGTCGAGCGGCTGGCCGGGAAGGACTTCGCCGACCTGTCCGAGGCCGAGCTGCTGCTGCTGGCCGGGCTGATGCGCAGCATCACCCTGGCCGTCCCGCTGCGCCGATCACGCCGGGAGCACCGCAGGCCCGGAGGGCCGCGCACCGACATGCGATCAACCCTGCGGCAGGCCAGGCGAACCGGAGGCCATGCGTTCCGGCTCATCTCAACGGCCCCTTCGCGGCGCCCGCGCCGGCTCGTGGTGCTCTGCGACATCTCGGGATCGATGGAACCCTATGCGCGGGCCATGATCCAGCTGCTGTACTGTGCGGCCGGCGGCGCGCGGGCCGAGGTGTTCACCTTCGCCACCCGGCTGACCCGGCTCACGCCGGCGCTGTCCCGGACGCTGCCGGCCGTGGCGCTGCAGCGCGCGGGCGAGGCCGCGCCGGACTGGCTGGGCGGGACCAAGATCGGCGAGTCGCTCAAGGAGTTCAACGACGTGTACGGCCGCCGCGGGATGGCCCGGGGCGCGATCGTCGTGATCATCTCCGACGGGTGGGACACCGGAGACCCGGAGGTGCTGCGCCGCGAAATGGAGCGGCTGTCGCTGGTGGCCTACCGCATCGTGTGGGTGAACCCGCGCACGAAGAGCGCCAGCTACCAGCCCCTGGCCGCGGGCATGGCCGCGGCTTGGCCGCACTGCGACGCCGTGGTGAGCGCGCACACGCTGGCCGCACTCGACCAGCTGGCCGCCGCGCTAGCCGACCCGGTCCGGCACCGGACCCCGGTCGGCTCCCGCTGACGGACGCCGGGAGAAGCGGCGGTACCCGGTAAGGCAGTAAATCGGGGCAAGTCGGACTAACTGCGGCGCCGGGGCTTGCGCTGCTTGTGCTTGACGGCGACGCCGCCGAACACGCAGGCGCCCTGCAGCCTCAACACCGGGGAACCGGGTGTTTCGGACTCGGAGCTCTCACCCGAGACGTCGCGGCCGCCGAAGATCGCCACACCAGAGTCGATCACGCGCATCTCTGGCGGCACGGTAATGGACAATCCGCCGAACACCGACACGGCCCGTATGGTGATCTCCCGTCCCGGCAGGATCGCGTCCCGCAGGTCGAGGTCGGCGCCGCCGAATACGGTCACTACCTGGCTGGTGGGCGGGACCCGCCAGGCTCCCTTCCTCGAGGCGCCGCCGAACACGGCGATGATCCGGCCGCCGTGCGGGGCGGCTGGCGCGGACCCGCTGGGCGCCGGCGACGCGGAGTCGGCCGTTGCCGGGAGATCCTCGAGCACCGGCACCAGGTCGGCCTGGGTCTTGGCCGCGTAGATCGAGTCGAGCCGCTCCGAGTGCTCCTCCGGGGTCAGCCGGCCTTCGGCGAGGGCCTCGTTGAGCACCGACGCGGCGCGGTCCCGGTCCGCGTCGGACGCCCGCAGCCGCGAATTTGTGTTGAAGCCCTGGGGGTCCACCCGGCTATTGTCGGCCGCGGAGGCGGAGCTCGGGAAGGGGGCCAGGTGGGTCACATCGAGGTGTCGCACGTGAGCCACGCCCTCCCCGACGGGCGGGTGCTGCTGGATAACGTGTCGTTCCGGGTCGGCGAGGGCATGGTCGCCGCGCTGGTCGGGCCCAACGGAGCCGGGAAGACGACGCTGATCCGGCTGGCCGCCGGGGACATGGTTCCGCAGTCGGGGTCGGTGACCTCCAGCGGCGGCGTCGGCGTCATGCGGCAGTTCGTGGGCGGGATCCGGGACTCCTCCACCGTGCGCGACCTGCTGCTGTCGATATCGGCGCCGCGGGTGCGCGAGGCCGCCGCCCGGCTGGACGCCGCCGAGCTGGTGATGATGGAACGCGACGACGAGCCGGCCCAGCTGCGCTACGCGGCGGCCCTGGCCGAGTGGGGCGACGCCGGCGGCTACCAGGCCGAGGTGCACTGGGATTCCTGCTGTACCGCCGCGCTTGGCGCGGAATACGAGCGCTGCCGCTGGCGAGAGGTCCGGACCCTGTCCGGCGGGGAGCAGAAGCGGCTGGTCCTGGAGTCGCTGCTGCGCGACCGGACCGAAGTCCTGCTGCTGGACGAGCCCGACAACTACCTGGACGTCCCGGGCAAGCTCTGGCTCGAGCAGCAGCTCGCGGCGACGCCGAAGACGGTGCTGCTGGTCAGCCACGACCGGGAACTGCTGGCGAACGCCGCCGAGCGGATCATCACCGTGGAGGACCGGAACGTGTGGGTACACGGCGGCGGGTTCGCCGGGTACGCGCAGACGCGCCGGGAGCGGAACGAGCGCCTCGACGAGCTTCGCCGCCGCTGGGACGAGGAGCACGAGAAGCTGAAGCAGCTCGTGCGGATGTACCGGCAGAAGGCGTCCTACAACTCGGACATGGCCTCGCGGCTGCAGGCCGCCGTGACCCGGCTGCGCAAGTTCGAGGAGGCCGGCCCGCCGGAACTCGCCCCGCGGGAGCAGAACGTGCGGATGCGGCTGCGCGGCGGGCGCACCGGCAAGCGCGCGGTGATCTGCGAGAACCTCGAGCTCACCGGGCTGATGCACCCGTTCGACCTCGAGGTCTGGTACGGCGAGCGGGTGGCCGTGCTCGGTTCCAACGGCTCCGGCAAGTCGCACTTCCTGCGGCTGCTCGCCGGGGAGCCGGTGCAGCACACCGGCGTCGCCCGGCTCGGGGCGCGGGTGGTGCCGGGGATCTTCGCCCAGACGCATGCCCGGCCCGACCTGCACGGGCGGACCCCGCGGGAGATCCTCATGACTACCCACGCGCTGCTGCCCAACAAGGCCATGGCCGCGCTCGCCCGGTACGAGCTGCAGTCCAGCGCCCTGCAGCCGTTCGGGACGCTGTCCGGAGGGCAGCAGGCCAGGCTGCAGATCCTGCTGCTCGAACTGGCCGGATCGACGCTGCTGCTGCTCGACGAGCCGACCGACAACCTCGACCTGGCCAGTGCCGAGGCTCTGCAGGAGGGCCTGGAGTCGTACTCGGGCACCGTGCTCGCCGCCACCCACGACCGGTGGTTCGCGCGCTCGTTCGACCGGTTCCTGGTGTTCGGGTCCGGCGGTGAGGTCTATGAGGCCCCAGAGCCAGTGTGGGACGAGGTGCGCGTGGACCGGCCGCGCTGACGGCCTGCTTGCTACGCTTTCAGGAATCATGGAACCGGCGATCGGTCGGCTGGTTCCGCGTCAGCCAAGATGAAGAGGTGCGCGCCCGTGAAGAAGCTGCTCCTGCTGGTCCTCGTCGGAGTCGGAATTTTCGCCGTCTGGAGGAAGGTCCAGGCCGATCGCGCCGAGCTTGACCTGTGGACTGAGGCAACGACGGACGACAACTAGGTCCTGCTGCCGGGACCGGCTGTGCCCGCACCCGAAGGTGGCCAGGCGAGCGACGTGACGCCAGTCTCGCTGGTGTGCTGTGGCCTGATCGGGACGATGGTCACCGACGGCGGCGTGGTGGACCGCGCGTACACCGAGGCCATCGGCACACAGGGAGTCGTGACCGGTACCGCCGCTTACGCCCGGTGCATGGCCCAGGTGCACCAGCGCAGGGGGGAGCCCGCAGCCGACGTTCTGCAGACCGTGTTTCCCGACAGCCAGGCCCGGGGTCAGGCGGCGTATCTCGCGCTGGACCGTTCTCTCAGCGATGCCATCGGCCGGATGGGAGCCACGCCGGTGCCCGGAGCCGTGGCGGCCATCGACAAGCTGGCCGGTGCGGGCATCCGGATCTGCGTGATCACCAGCTTCTCCCGCCGGGTGCTGAACCTGGTGCTCGACACGCTCGGCTGGCTGGATCGCATTGACCTGTCGCTCTGTACCGAGGACGTGCCGCGGGGCTCCCCATGGCCGGACCCGGTCCTCACGGCGATGCTCCGGCTGGGAGTGACGGACGTGCGCGAGACGGCGGTCGCGAGCGACACCGATAGCGGCATCCTGTCCGGGCGGCGGGCCGGTGCCGGGATCGCCGTCGGGGTGCTGACCGGGCCGCACAGCGGGGACCGGCTGCGGCGGGCCGGCGCCACCCACCTGATCCCCAGCGTCGCGCAACTGCCCGACCTGCTGATCAGCGCCGAGGACCAGGCGCCTGGCTCGGCGGCGGATCACCCAGCAGATGGCAACCCGCCCGATGTCGCAGGTGCCGCCGCAAGGCCGCCCGCGGTGAACTCTGAAAGCCAGGGACGGAGCGGGCCCGGTTGAGACCTGGTCACCTGCGGGTACCCGGTACCGCAGGTAGCCTTGGAGCGGCGCGGGCGCCACTGGGGCTATAGCTCAGCTGGAAGAGCACCTGCTTTGCAAGCAGGGGGTCAGGGGTTCGAGTCCCCTTAGCTCCACCAGGCAAAACACCGTTATCAAAGATCGCTGGCGACCCGATTGTAGCCATTGCCTGTAGCAACGGGTCAGCCTTGGCGCTCGTTGAGCAGGCCGTGCAGCCGGGTGAGCGCGTCGCGCCGCGCCGGTTCATCGACGTTGGTATAGATCTCCAGCGTGGTACTGATCCGGCTGTGTCCGAGGATGGCCTGAGCGTCGCGGGCCGGGACGTGCAGGTCCTTGAGAAGCGACGCTACGACGTGCCTCAGATGGTGGACCTTGATCGTCCGGAGCTTGTTGCTATCGCAGATGCGGCGGAAGGACCGGACGAAGTTGCGCGGCTCGACAGGCCGCCCGGTCCGGGTGGTGAACACCAGGTCTGTTGCTGGCCAGGCTGAGCCCATGTCGGCTCGGTGGGCGACCTGCTGAGCAGCCTGGCCCTCCAGGGCCTCGCGGGCGAGGTCCAGCAGCGGCATGTCACGCTGCCCGGCGCGTGTCTTGACCGGGCCGAGGATCAGCTGGCCCTGAATACGCTGGAGTTGCTGGCGGACCTGGATCGTCCCCGCCTCGAAATCGATGTCCGTCCAGCGCAAGCCGAGCGCTTCGCCGCGACGCAGGCCGTAGAGGATGAGCAGCACGAACGCGGGGTACAGCGGATCGGACCGGGCTGCACCGAGAAACTGTTTCGCCTCATCAGCGGTCCAGGGCCGGATGGTGCCGCGCTGCCATTGCGGCAGTTCGACCAAGCGGGCGACGTTGCGCGGGATCAGTTCCTCGCGAACCGCTCTGGTGAGGGCGGCGCTGAGCACGGTTCGCATGATCTGCACCTTCCGAACAGAATCGCCTTTCTCCAGTCGCTGGTTGAGGAACATCTGAACCGCTGCGACCGACAGCCGGTTGAGCCTCCGCGTGCCCAGGCCAGGGATCAGGTAGAGCCGGATGTTCATCTCGTAGAGGGCATATGTGGCGGGACGTCGGTTGTGCTTCACGACGTGCTCCAGCCAGTAGTCCAGGTAAAGCTCCGAGCTTCCATGACTCGTCGGGAACGGGAACCCCTGAACGCGCCTGCTGCATTGCGTTGAGAAGCCTGTCGCGGGCCTCCTGGAGTGTCTTGCCATAGACCACGACGCGCTTGCGTGCACCGGATGTGGTCCGGGCGTAGAAGGCTCCAGCCCAGTAGCCATCCTGACGCTTGTAGACGGAACCGTCACCATCGCGGCGACGTTTTCGCGAGGCTTGGTTTGCTGGCATTTAACTCGCTTCCTCGTAGTCGTCTTCAAGTGTTCGTACGTACTCGCGCAAGGCGTCAGCGGTGATGAAGCGGAATTTGCCGTCCTTGATGGACCGGATCCTGTTAGCGCGGATCCGGCCGTACAGAGCGGTTTTGCTGATGCCGAGCACGGCAGCGGCCTCGCGGGGCCGGTAAAGCAGCTTGTCCATCAGTGGGCTCCTCTTGCTCAGTCAGTTCATCCAGGCCTCCTCTCGGGCGATGCGGTCGTGCTCGCGTGCTCGTGCGGCGGCGGCGAGAGCGAGTTCTCGCTCGGCGGTGGTGGCGTGGCCGGTTCCGGCGTATTGCCAGACAGGCGCCGATGAAGACGATGCGCACGTGGCGCGGCCCAGGGGGTTCTCGCCCTCGGGATGCCCAGCGCGGCGGTAGGTGATGCGGTCCTGGCGCAGCTTGGTGAAGACACCGAGTAGGGGTGGCATTTGGTTAGGAAGTGGCCGCGGTAGCCGAGCATGTGGGTCCACCGGCTCAGCGCCTGGAAGTCCTCGTGCGGATGGTTGCCGAGCTTGAGGCAGGCGGCGATCAGCCGTCCCTGGTGGGTCCGCGGGGTGGCGTAGGTTCTGGCGTTCTCAGTGGTGATCCGGCCGGGCGGGACGCCGACCGGCTCGGTGGACTTGGTGGCGTACTTGGCCAGGTAGGACGCGACCGCTACGTCGGTGATCTCGCCGTCGCCGGTGAGCCGGACGACGCGGGGGTCGACCTGGGCGCCCCAGGTGATGTCCCAGCCCTTCGGCCGGGCCGGGTGTGAGACGGTGGCGAACCAGGCCGAGCTGGCTACGGCCTGGATGACACCGGCCAGCACGTCGGCGGTGATCGCGGGCGGTGGCGGGACGATCGCGCTCGGGGTGGTCGGGGTCGATACCGTCGAGGCGGAAGATGGCGTGGAAGTGGATCAGTCCGCGGCGCTGGAACTCGGCCACCTTGGCGAACGAGACACGTTGACCCGGGCGCCGTGGGCTTTGGCGAGTTTGTCGAGGCGGCGGCGGATGGCGATGACGGTGCGCCGCCATAGCTCGCCCGCGTGGGCGTTCCAGACGACGGAGGCGTTGTAGTCGTAGCAGTCGGGGCATAGCGGCCTGTCCCAGGCAGGCGTCGTCTTCTTTGTGCCGCTGGCCGCAGGAGATCCGCCGTCCGTGCGGGCAGTAGTTGGCCTTGCGCCGGGGTCGGCAGCGGGCCACCTTCCCGCCGGGTGCGACGACGCGGGTGTGGACCGGGCCGAAGGAGGGTGCGGTAAAGGTGGCGAACACGCACGGGTGAATCGCGACGGATTCGGGGACGCCCTTGCCGCCGGCGAGCCCGGCGCGGATGAGCTGGTAGGTGTCGGCCCGGTAGGTCTCCGCGCACGGCGGGCAGACCGAGGCGCGGC
>CAWEHB010000002.1:0-65154 GCA_963808705.1 uncultured Actinomycetota bacterium
CGACCGCAGGACGATGACAGTGAGGGTTCGCTGCCGTCAGGTGCTAGCCGCTCGCGGGTAACCGGGGGACGCCTGGCGGACACGCGGGTGCTGATCCTCACCACCTTCGGTCTGGACGAGTACGTCTTCGACGCGCTGCGCGCCGGCGCGAGCGGGGTTCCTGCTCAAGGAGGCCACCGCCGGCCAACTCTATGACGCCGTGCGGGTCATCGCGGCCGGCGACGCACTGCTCGCTCCCATGGTCACCAGGCGCCTGATCAGCGAGTTCGCCCGGATCAGCCCGCCCGCGGCTGTCCCTCAGCCGTCATCACTCGCCGCGCTGACCCCGCGCGAGACCGAGGTGCTGCGCCGCGTCGCCGAGGGCCTGTCCAACACCGAGATCGCCGCCCGCCTCACCGTGACCGAGGACACGGTCAAGACCCACGTCAGCCGCCTGCTCGCCAAGCTCGGCCTGCGCGACCGCGTCCAAGCGGTGGTCACCGCGTACGGTTCGGGCCTGGTTGTGCCTGCCCGAGAGCGCTAGGCAAGCGTTCCAGCTCAGGTGATCCACGGCGGCTCGCAGCTCCTCATCGTGGTTGCCAGGCCGCGCAGAGTACCCGGCTCTCGCGTCGGCCCATGACCGAGGCCCAGACCGGCTATTCCGCGCGAAGGCACCGGCGGCGCTGAAGGCTTACCAGCCAGAATGAAGCGAGGCGGCAGGCTGATGAGCGCGCGAACGTCAAGGCCTCTCGCCTCTGGCGCCAAGGCCCGCCAGGTGCTGGGGCTTGCTCGTGATCAGCTGCGCGGCCGGGGCATTACGACATCACCGACATGGATACGGCCGGGGCGGAGGATTTCGCACCAGATGCCGAAGGTGATGTCGTTCTTGCCGCGTAGCCGGGCCAGCGCATGCAGTATGCGCGCGTCAGTGGCGCCTGATTCCGGGTTACGTGTCGTGACCACGCAGCGCGGCACGGGGGCAATGACGCGCAGGCTGACCTTGCCGATGGTCACCTTCTGCCCGCGCCAGCCGTGTTCGGCCCACGCGTCAGTGCCCGTGATCGTGATGGTCATGCGGAACCGGCGCGAGTCCGGAGCCGTGCCATTGAACTCCGGGGCGAGTGCTTGAAGTGATGCCTCGGACATCAGCGTCACGGGCTGGTCATCGTGACCGAGGTGCTCCGGCGCCCGCTTGAACAGGTGCACGGCCCGGCCAAGGTAGCCGGACAGCGCGGCGCTGAGCGGCCCGGGGATGACCCACCCGGGTATCTCCCGCCCGTCATACATCCGGGTGGTCGCGTGAGCCCCGGGTTCGGGCGTGTCCTGGACGACATCGCCGCCGGGGAAGGCCAGCGTCAGGACGTTTCGTACCCGGTCCCAGATGGGCTCGACGTGCAGCAGCGCCGGGGTCCGGCTGGTCGGCAATAGCTTGCCGTCATCCCCGGTGACCAGGAATTCACGATCGCCTGTCACCCCGTGATGCCCAAGCCAGACCTCGCCGGCGCGCTGCAGCCGCATGCCCTTGACCGGCGCGATTGACAGCTGGGAAACGGTAACCGGCACTCTCATACCTCCCGCCACCGACGGTAACAGCCTGGTGGCGTCCACCGTCCTCTCACGGCTGCTGCGCCAGTGCCAGGATGAGCGGTGAGCGCGAGCCCGGCATCCCAGGGCCCGCGGCCACGGCCGCAGTTCCGGTGACAGAGGCCAAGCCGTCATGGCTGCCGTGGGCAGCCGGGCGCGGTTGCGGCGCCTACCGCGTCAACGATCCCCGCCGCACTCCACGACTCTCTGCTGGCAGCCTTTCCTGGTCATCCCTACCGCTGCGGTCACGACGGTCAACGGTAGGGTAAGGCTGTGGCAGTGGATGACCAGGCCATGTCATCTCCGGCTGGCCGCCAGAGCGCAGCGCTTTTGGCATCCCTGAACAGTCAGCGCGAGCACATCCTGGGGATCCTGGAAGGCCTGTCCGAGCAGGAGCTGCGGCGCCCTGTGCTTCCTTCGGGGTGGACGTGCCTGGGTCTGGTCCAGCATTTGGCCCGTGATGTCGAGGAATTCTGGTTCCGCCGGGTCGTCGCCGGGGAGCCGATAGAGGATGACAACGACGAGGCCGACGCGTGGCAAGTCAGCCCGGAGGTACCGGCTGAGACTGTCTTCAGCGGTTACCGGCTGCAGATCAAACGCGCGGACGCCATTATCGCCGTTACCCCATTGGACGCGGCACCGGCTTGGTGGCCGGATTTCTTCGGCGACTTCCGGCTAGACGATCTGCACGCGATCATCGTGCATGTGATCACCGAGACTGCTACTCATGCCGGGCACCTTGACGCCGTGCGCGAACTTATCGACGGCCGGACCTGGCTCATTCTCACCGGGTGAGCCCAGCATAGTCAGCACCTGGGTTGAGACGTCTGCAAGATAGGCGTGCGCTCGGGCACGCAGCTGGCCTGTCGTTTAGATGTTTGCGGAAGGCCCACGCTGGATGACCGTTCGTACCGCCAGAGCGGGGCGTCCCCGTGCCCAGAGGTCCACTGCCGTGCAACGCCTTGGCTGCGCTGCTGGCTGCAAGGGTGCGGGAGCGGTTTTACATCAGAGCCGGCGGTTCACTGGCTACACGCTGCCGAGCTGCTCGGACGTGTTTCACGCGGTCTCTCAGCGGCTTGCTGTTTCGCGGTGGTTGCGCGACCTTTCACATCTGGTCTGTGCAGATACGGGCCTTGCGCTCGTTGGGCTTAACCGGTCCGCACCACCTGATACAGCGCAGGATGGAAAGGCCAGCGCAGGTCAGATGCTGCCTCCCGGAATCCCTGGCTGCCGACCGCGGCATTGAATTCATCCTCTGACGTCCAGTGGGCGATGTTCACGAAGCGGAACTGCGCGTCATGCAGCGACTGGTGCAGTGCAGTTTCGATGTGCGCGGGAAATGTCTTGAGGTAGTCGCGCGTCTTTTCCCACGCTGCGATGAACTCGTCTTCGTCGCCCGCGGGCACTTCGAAGATGTTAATCAAGGTGACACTCATAGCCGTGCGGTCCTTCCATTGTGGTGCTGGCCTGACCAGGTCGTCGTAGCCTTGACGGTCATCCTCATCACGAAAGATCCTGCCAGACACGGCGCGTGGCTGCCATGGCTCGACTTTGGACGGCATTGACCCCCAGCTTGGAAGATCGGTGCTGCTCACCACGGCCTTTGGATAGCAACTCCGGCACGAGGAGCCGCGGCGGGCGAAGGCGTCAGTTGATGTCGAACTCGTTGCCCTCGGGGTCCTTCATCCCTACCGCGTACCAGTCGAGGCCGTCCTCGCTCATGGCCCCGGTGAGCGTGGCCCCGAGATCCGTCAGCCGCCTGGCCTCGGCGTCGACTCGCTGCGTGCGGGTGGCGAGCGGGACCGAACGGCCGCCGCTGACGTGGATGTCGAGGTGGAGGCGGTTCTTGACCACTTTGGCGTCCGGCATCACATGGAACCAGATGCGGGGGCCGTCACCGCGGGGATCGATGATGCTGTCCGCGCCGATTCCCAGCTCACTCTCGGGAAGCCCGATGTCGCGCCGCCAGTCGTCCCAGGTAGCGAACCCTTCGGGGGGCGGCTCAAGCACGTATCCCAGGGCAGCCGCCCAGAAGCGGGCAAGCAGCTCAGGGTCCTTGCAGTCGACGACGAGCTGGAATCGGGCAGGCATCATGCTCCCATCGGCTCAGCAGTGGCCCTGGGCACAATGACCGCCTGTGCCAGCAGCTGCGGCTGCGCCAGGTCGGCAGTGATGGCCCGTAGTCCAGGCACTGGCCGCAGCCGGTCAAGGTCACGCCCGACCACGCTGACGTGATGCCCGGCTGCGCTCAGCGCAGCGACAACAGCGTAACCTATGCCTCCGGTAGCGCCGGTCACCATGATTTGGCCCACATGCTCCCCCGGTTCAGGAATCAGCGGCAAGCCAGAATGACCGAGCGGTTCGGGGCCAGAGCTGGACGAACTGCAACCCAAACCGCAACCTTCCGACCGGGAAGACCGCAAGACCCTCTCCCTCGCTGCCGGGGAGAGGATCTGTGAGCTGCGGAGGCTCGGGGATTTGAACCCCGGATGGGTGCGAACCCAAACCGCATTAGCAGTGCGGCGCCATAGACCGGACTAGGCGAAGCCTCCTGATGACCCAGCGGGTCCGACCCAGGGTATCGGTACTGTCCCAGCGCCAGCAAAGCAGTTGCCGCCCCGGCCGCGAATCGGGAACGAACGGGCGGCGGAGCGCCGGGCGGCGGCTCAGCGGGCCTCGATCACCTCGTAGTCGCCCTTGGCGTAGGCCTCGCGGATCCTGGTCTTCGCGAACTTGCCGACGCTGGTCTTGGGCACCTCGGTAATGAACGACCAGCGCTCCGGCAACTGCCAGCGCGGGACGTGCGTGGCCAGGAAGGCCCGCAGGTCCGCGGCGGTCACCGACGCGCCCGGCTTGAGCACGACGGTGGCCAGCGGTCGCTCGCCCCATTTCTCGTCCGGAATCCCGATCACCGCCGCCTCGGCCACCTCCGGGTGGGCCATCAGCGCGTTCTCGAGCTCCATCGACGAGATCCACTCGCCGCCGGACTTGATCACGTCCTTGGCCCGGTCGGTGAGCGTGACGAAGCCGAGCCGGTCGATGGTCCCGACGTCGCCGGTGCGCAGCCAGCCGTCGTGGAACTTCGCCGGGTCGTCGTCCTTGTAGTAGCTGCCGGTCACCCACGGGCCGCGGGCCTCGATCTCGCCGACCGCCTCACCGTCGTGCGGCAGCACCGTGCCGTGCGGGCCGACCAGCCTGGCCTCGACCGCGCACATGAGCCGGCCCGCGGTGTCGCGATAGCGCCACGACTCGGCTTCCGGCGTCCCGGCGGGCGGATGCGCCACGCTGCCCAGCGGCGAGGTCTCGGTCATCCCCCAGGCCTGCACGATCCGGACGCCGAGTTCCTTCTGGTACGCCTCCTGCAGCGCGTGCGGCACCGCAGAGCCTCCGCACGGCACCATCCGCAACGAGGACAGGTCCCCGCCGTGCGCGCGGACGTGGGCCAGCAGCATGTTCCAGATCGTCGGCACGGCCCCGGCCAGCGTGGGCCGTTCCGCCTCGATCAGCCGGACCAGCGGTTCCGGCTGCAAGAACCGGTCCGGCATGATCAGGTCCGCTCCGGCCATGACCGCCGCGTACGGCAGCCCCCAGGCGTTCGCGTGGAACATCGGCACCACCGGCAGGACCTTGTCCTGCTCCGACATCGCGAACACGTTGCCCAGGCAGACGCCCATCGAGTGCAGGTAGGCCGACCGGTGGCTGTAGACGACGCCCTTCGGGTTCCCGGTGGTGCCGCTGGTGTAGCACATGGCCGCCGCGGACCGCTCGTCCAGTTCGGGCCAGCTGAACGAGTCGGGCTGGACGGCGAGCAGTTCCTCGTAGGAGTGCACCTGACGGCCGCCGCCGAGGAGCTCGAGCACGTCGCGGCTGTCCGTTGCGTCCTCTCCTCGGGTCACCAGGACGTGCCGGATCGCGGGCGCGTGCGGCAGAACCTCGGCCAGCAGCGGCACCAGCGAGGGGTCCACGATGACGATGTTGTCGCCGGCGTGCGTGGCGATGTAGGCGATCACCTGGGGGTCGAGCCGCAGGTTCAGCGTGTGCAGCACCGCGCCCATGGACGGGATCGCCAGGTAGGCCTCGAGGTGCTCGGCGTTGTTCCACATCAGCGTGGCCACCCGCTGGTCGGCGTCGACGCCCAGGCTGCGCAGCGCGTTCGCCAGCCGGGCCGCCCTGGTGCCGGTCACGCCGTAGCTCTGCCGCCGCGTGCCTGACGACGTGCAGGTCACCACCTCCCGGTCGGCATAGACCGACGTGCCGTAGCCCATCAGTGCCTGCACGGTCAGCGGAACGTCCATCATCGTGCTCTGCACCGGCCACCTCCTCAGTGCCTGTCCGGCAGCTACCCCGCCCGGGATGGCCCGCAGCATCCCTGGTGGGATAGTGCCACGCTCGCGGCCAAACGTCACTCCCTGTCGTCGCCGGCCATGACCGGACTACGCAACGGGAGGGTCGCGGCTTGAGCGATCAGGTCGCGCGGGCCTAGCCGCGGACCGAGAAGATCTGCCGCTTTCTAGCAATCTCTTGCTCAACCCGTAGATAGGGCAAGAGTTCCGCAGAACAAGGCCGCATCAGGCGGGCTGGGTACGAAGGAAACGGCCGAAATGCGGCACGGTAAAGGCAATCAGGCCGCGCTCCGAGCTGTAGATCAGGCCCTTCTTGATCAGGCTGTCCCGCGCCGGGGAAACGCTGGACGGCTTGCGGCCCAGTTCCTCGGCCACTTGCGCGGTCGGCACCGGCTCGTCGCCGAGTTGTGCCATCGCCCGCATGTACTCACGCTCCGCGGGAGTGGCGCGCTCATACCTGCTGCCAAAGAAACCGACGGCAAGCTCGCTGGCCGCCACCGGGCCCGCCACGCTTACGTCGGCGGCGGTGACCGGGCTTGCCGCGGCCACGTCCCAGGTCACCTTGCCGTACGCCTGAACGAAGTAGGGGTAGCCGTCGGCCGCCGCGTAGAGCGCGTCCAGGGCGGCGGGCTCGAAGTCCGCGCCCTCGCGCCGGGCCGGGGCGAGCAGCGCGTAGTCCGCGGCCTCCCGGTCCAGGCGGTCGATCGACACGTACCGGAACAGTCGTTCGGAGTAGCTCTTGCTGGCGGAGAGCACCGACGGAAGGTGCGGCAGGCCGGCCCCGACCACGATCAGCGGGCCGCCGGTCTGCGACAGCTCGTGACAGGCCGCGCACAGCGCCGATATGTCGGGCGCGGGCACGTCCTGCATCTCGTCCACGAACAGCGCGATGCCCACAGAGAGATCGGCCGCTACCGCCGCCGCGTCGGCCAGCAACTCGGTGAGGTCGATCTCGAGGTCGCCGGAGTCGGCCCGGCCGCGCGCCGCGGGGACATCGATGCCCAGGTGCGCGGCCTGTGACCCCTTCGGCGCGGCGGGATCACGGACCGCGAACGCCTTGAGCACGCCGAGAAACTGGTCGACGCGGTCCGGCGCCCGGTGCCGGGGCGCGAGCTCGCGGACGGCCATGTGCAGCGCCGAGGCTACCGGCCTCCTGATCGACTGGTCAGGCCGGGCCTCGATCTTTCCCGTGCCCCATAGCCGCTGTATCGCCATGGAGCGGAACGCGTTCAGCAGCACGGTCTTGCCGACTCCGCGCAGCCCGGTGAGCACCATGCTTCGTTCGGGACGGCCGCGGGCCACGCGCTCGAGCACCACCTCGAACTGGCCGATCTCGCGGTCGCGGCCGGCGAGTTCCGGCGGGCGCTGGCCTGCTCCGGGAGCGTACGGGTTGCGAACCGGGTCCACGCCATCGGAGCTTATTGGCTGTTCTAGCGCATTCTTTAGATTCGCGTAGAAAATGCTGCCGGCGTGTCGCGGCGAGCCCGCCGGACCGCGCCGGAGACGGGGCCACTCGTCCCCAGCACGGCCCGGACGGACGTTCACCGGCCGGGCCGATGCGCGGGCGCCCGTGCGTTGGACCCGTGCGTTGGGCCATGCGTTGGGCCCGCGCGCCGACCCGGTGCGTTGGCCTAGTGGAACAGCCTCAGCGTGTTGGCCGCGTCGTCCACGAACCAGACGCCGTTCCCGTGCATGGCCACGGCCAAGCCGAACAGGGCCCCGGAGCCGGGCGGGCTACCGGAGGTGTCCAGGAAGCGGTGAGCCACCTGGGCGCCACCTGGCGTGGTCTCCACGATCCGGCCGTTCCCGCCGTTGACGGTGAGCACGTTGCCGTTCGGCGCGATGGCCAGGCCCAGCGGGGCGTTGAGGAAGCGGCCCGAGGTCACCACGGCCCCGGTGCCCGCGCTGGTCATGCGCGTCACCGCGCGCGGGATGGCGGTGATCCGGTTCTCCCCGGTGTCGGCGACATAGAGCGTGCCGCCCCGGCCCAGGCCCACTCCGGTCGGGCCGATCACGAAGGCGGCCGCGTTGACCTGCTCCGAGAACCCGGAGCCGATCGTCGTCACCGCGAGGAGCTTCGGCGGCCGGTTCAGGAACACCTGAACCCTTAGCCGGAGCACCGTGCCCTGGTCGACGACGGCCGAGGTGGCGGTCACGTTCCCGTTGAGCACATTGGTGACGAACAGGTCGGAGAACGAGCCCGCGCTGAGCGCGGTCATGTCCCACGGCCCGTTGATGCCGTGGCCGGAGATGGTCTCCCGGACCTTGCCCTGGTTGTCGAGCACGATCAGGCAGCCGGCCTTGGCCGTCGTCGCCATCCCGTTCTTCGACGGCGTGCTGCCCACGACCACCCATCCGTCCGGCAGCACGGCCAGTGCGGTGGTCAGCCCCACGCCGCCGGGGCACGGCCCGGTCAGCTTGGACTTGGTGATGCGCGCGAATACGGCCTGGCCGCCGGCCGGCGAGACCTCCACGATCGTGGTGCCGGTGCCCTGCAGGTTGGCCTGGTTGTTGAAGTTACTGACCAGAATGTCGCCGCGATGCAGCTTGCCGCGGCTCCGCAGGACCACGGCGACGCCGTACGGGTTGACGTCCCCGTTTCCCGGAACCGTCGAGGCAATATTCGTTATTTTGCCGAATTTCCCGATAAATGATGCCGACGGATTAGCCGCCGCCGACGCAGGAGCCATCATCGCAAGCCCCGTGCCCACGGCCACGGCCGCCGTAAGCGCGCACGCTACTACCCGGTGAACTGCCGACATTGCCCACGCTCCCCAAGGAAAGTGAAAGCTTAGCCGCCGCCAATCGGCAGACGCAGCTAACGGCACGAGAGGCCCAGCTCGTGTCGTTATCAGCAGTAACGGATGCCTTACTGTCCTGGTTCAGCTACGGCCGCTATTTTTTACGGCCGGTTTCGGCCTCATTCAGCCGGGCGAGAAAGGCGTTGTAGGCGGCGAGGTGCTCGTCGTCGTCGATTCCGCCGTGCTGGTCCCAGCTGACGGCCGACGCCGCGGCGGCTGTCGCGTCGTGACCCTGGGCGCCCTCGGCGGGGCCGCCTTCCGCCGCCCCCGCCGCCCCCGCCGCTCCGGGCGCTCCCGCTACGCCCGGCACTACCGGCGTCGGGTGGGTGGCGATCAGGCTGGCCAGGCTGTTCCTGCGGGCCGCTTCGAGCCACCCGCGACCGCTCGTCGCCGACCGCTCGTCCATGCTCCACATCAAGAACACCAGCATCATCAGCCCGAACATGAGGGCGTCGCCGGCGACCCACATCACCGCCCCGCCCGTGTGCAGGTCCGCCACGGGATCGGGCGCCCAGGGCGGCCGCGGGCCAGCGGGGACCCCGGGCGTGCCCGCGGTGCCGTAGCCGAGCATGAGGCCGGTGAAGGTGTCCACCGGCATCACCAGGACGAGGATGATGAACCGGACCGGGTAACTGAGCCGCCAGCGGATCGGCTCGGTGCCGATGATCGGCAGGAAGAACAGGTAGCCGACCACCAGGAAGGCGACGTGCTCGGCGTTGTGCAGCGTCTGGTCGGTCTCCACCAGGTTCGCGAGATCCGTCAGGTGCGCGGCCATCACCGCGGCGGCGTAGGCCACGACGCCGAAGACCGGCCAGGTGAGGAAGCTGGCGACCCGGGACCGCACTACCCGCTTGGCCCAGGTGTGCAGCGGATTCCGGCTCGCATGCAGCAGCAGCGTGATCGGCTGGCCGAAGATGAGCAGCGGCGGGGCGACCATGATCAGCATCAGGTGCTGCACCATGTGGTCCCAGAACAGCACGTCGTCGTAGGATCCGATGCCGCTCTCCGTGGCCAGCACGATGACCGCGAGCCCGGCGAAGAACATGCCGGTCCGCCAGGCCGGCCACGGCCGGGCGGGATGCCGGCGCGCCACCCGCAGCACGCCCCAGAGATAGAGGGCGGCCAGGATGACCACGGCAGCGGTGACGATCGGCGCGAACTGCCAGACCGTGACGACCGCCTGCCAGCCGAACGGGCGCAGCATGGAACCTCCTACGACCGGAGCCTACCCACCCCCCGAGAAACCGGCCGGCTGGGTTAGGGGCAGATCACGTCCGGCTAGGTCAAGGGCGGATCGCGCCCGGCCGCGACCGCCGTGGGCCCGCGTCAGGCCCGGCCGCGACCGCCGCCGGCCCGTGTCAGGTCTGGCCGCTGCCGTGCCGTTGCCGCGTCGCGGCGGCTGCCCCGACCAGCGCGCACAGCAAGGCGGCCAGGAGCAGCGTGGCCGAGACGCCCAGGACCATCACCACGCCGGACACGAGGGCATAAATCGCCAGTGGCTGCATCGGCGGCTCCATCTGCTGATCCCCGGGTGTCCATTTTATCGCCTTCGCCCCGGCCCTGGCCGCCCGGCGGGAGCCGGAAGATGACGCGATATGAGAAGGTAGGAGCCGACGCCAGGCCGCCCAGGCGGCCCGACGTCAAGGGTGCGGGCCAGCCACGGGCCGGGGTGGCACCAGACCCTGATCCGGGCGTTACCGCAGTTCGGGAGGGTTCGCCTAGTGGCCGATGGCGGTAGTCTTGAAAACTACTAGGGCGTTGACGCGTCCTCCAGGGTTCGAATCCCTGACCCTCCGCGAAGTTCCGCCCAAACCAGCCAGGCTGATCAATTAGCCGCGGACGATCGTCAGTCAATACGACTGACGATCGTCCGCGTTGCGCGATCTTGATGTTTTGGGCCGCTGGGGGAGGCCGGACACGGCAGCGCCGGGCCGACCCACAGAAGGGGACGGCCCGGGGGCTGCTTCGTGCTTCGATCACCTGTTCTTGATCGTCACCGTGACGGTGCCCGATGAAGCCTTGTGCGTCGAGTCCCCGGAGTACCTGGCGGTGATTGTCTTCTTACTGGCAACGAAGAAGGCGGCCTTGCAGGAGGCCTTGCCTTTGGAAACCGTGGTCTCGCACAGCTTCCTCGTGCCGAACCAGAACGTCACGGTCCCGGCCGGGGTCGTGCCCGACGACTTGACGGTCGCCGACAGCTTCACGTCCTGGCGGGTATAGGCGGTCCTGGGGCTGGCGGACACGGTGGTCTTCGACGAGTGCTTGGTTGTGCCGGTCTTGACGACGAGGGTGACCGACGTGCTGGTTGACGGGTTGGTGTACTCGTCACCGGAGTAGGCGGCCTCGATGGTGTAGGTTCCCGCGGCAAGGCTGGTCGTGCACTGCGCGACGTTGACCGTTCCGTTCCAGGTCATCGGGGAAGCGGCACAAACGGTGGCGCCTTTGACGGTAAAGGCCACGGTGTCGCCGCCGGTCTCGCTGTAGCCGGCGAGAATGTTGCCGCCCCCATGAGGCACGATCGTCGCGTTCAGCGTCACGGTGCCCGGGGCGGCGGTTGCCGGGCCGACGGTCGTGGTCGTGTTGTCCGGCGTGATCAGCTTGTGCTCGCCCATCGATACCGAACCAGCCCACTCACTGCTCTCCGTAGGCGAGTACGCGGCCTCATAGAGGACGAATCCCCAGGTGCCCACGGGCGGATCGACCGTGCATGACCCGGTCCCGTCCACCAGCGTGGCGTCGCACACCAGGTAACCGGGCATCGGGCCGGTGCCGAGGTTGGTGGGCGCGAACGCCACGGTCCCGGTCGGGGTCGTACCGTCCGTGGCGGTCACCGTGGCGGTGAGCGTTTCCGGATTGCCGGCCTGCACGGTGTCGATGTAGGCCGGTTTGGTGACCGTGGTGGTCGTCGTGACGGACCCGGACGGGGCCGCCATCGCGGGCAGCGCCCACATGGCGCACGCCGCCGCGGCCGCGGCCGTCACCGACACGGCCCGGACAACGCCGATGCCGGGGCGAAAACCGCGAAGGCCGCCTGTCCCTGCCGCGGAGGCGGTATTCCTGGCCGCGCCGCGCGGCCGGTTCAATCTCATGCCAGGCTCCTCCTCGGATCACCCCGATGCGATGTGAGCGCGAACATAGGTGCATGCTCGCCAGTACGACGTTGCTGATGAGATCCGGGATTACACAGGCCAAGCCCGATAAGCGGCGCGTCTGCCCGTAATCAGCCAGTAGAGGCCGGATTACCCGTACAGATGAGACCAGATGGTTATAAGCCCGGCGGCCAGCGAAGTCAGCCGACGCCGACCGGGGAGCCGATTATGACGGCCGCGACCTGAACGGCGACGTCGTGAACGCCGTCCGCGAGCAGACCCGCGGCCTGGCGGAGCTGGGTTTGCCGCCCCGGTTCCTTCTCCCGGTCGGCGGCATCATTGAAAGCCTTGGTGAGGCGGTCGATGAGGCCTTCGGCGGTCGGCCACTGGCCCACCGCCCGGCGGGCCTGCGGGGTCGCCCGGGGACGCGCCGCGTTCCGCTGCGGCCGCGAGCCTGGGCCCGGCCCGTTGGCGATCGGGTCAGACCCGCCTGGCCCGGGCCGGCATGGCCAGCCCGTCACCGATCTCGGCCGCGAGCGCGAGGTAGGCGTCGGCCGTCGGCCGACTGAGCAGGTCCAGTTCTACCTCGGCACCCTCCTCGAGGTGCGAGTCGTAGGGAATCCTGATCACGGCCCGGCACCTCGCCGCGAAGTGCTCTTCGAGGCGGTTCAGGTCCACGGTGCTCTTGTTGCGCGGCCGCACGATGGACAGCACCACGACAGCGTTGCGTACCAGGTCGCCGTAGGAGTGCGCGGCCAGCCAGTCCAGCGTGGCGCTCGCGCTTCGCGCGCCGTCCACCGACGGCGAGCTGACCAGCACGATCTGGTCGGCGAGGCGCAGGACCCCGGCCATGGCCGAGTGCAGCAGGCCCGTTCCGCAGTCGGTCAGGCAGATGGAGTAGTAATGCTCGAGCACCCGCGCGACCATGCTGTAGTCCTGGTCACTGAACGCCACCGAGACCGTGGGATCGCGGTCCGAGGCGAGGACCTCGAGCCGGCTGGGCGCCTGCGAGGTGAAGGCCCGCACGTCCGCATAGCGCCTGATGTGGCCGCGCTCGTTGAGCAGGTCCCGAACGGTGGCGGCGGTCTCCAGCCTGACCTTGTCGGACAGGGTGCCGCGGTCGGGATTGGCGTCGACCGCGATCACACGGTCCCCGCGCAGCGACGCCAGCGTGGCGCCCAGCCCCACCGTGGTCGTGGTCTTGCCGACCCCGCCCTTCAGACTGAGGACGGCGACCCGGTGGTGACCGCCCGCGACCGGCGTCCGGACGCGGTTGATCATGTCACGGCGCCGCAACTCCGCCGCGGACGACGGCACCCGCATCAGGCCGCCGGTGGCCCGGTAGACGACGCGGCGCCAGCCGGGGGCGGGGGCGGGCCGCCGTCCGGGAAGCAGGAACTCCGGGGTCAGGCCGCTGGTCGGGTCGGCCGCGTGGTCGGCATCTGCCTCGTCCGGCCCGGGCCCGGCGGGCGGCGCCTGCGGGCCGGCCGGCACCTGGTCCGTGGCGGCGTGGACGCCCGGAGCCCGGGGCGCGGCGGGCGCGCGGGTTCCGGGCGGGGCCGCGAGTCCCGGCGGCGCCTGGCCTCCGGAGGCGGGCGGAGCACCGGGAGCGGCGGAGCCACCCGGGGAGGACGTTCCCGGCGGAGCCGCGGTGCCGGGCGGGCCCGAGGCTCCCGGCGCCCTGGTTCCCGGAGTGGCGGGAGCGTCCGGGGCGGCGGAACGACTCGGCGGGGCCACGGTTACCGGCCGGGCCGCTGGTCCCGGCGGGACGGTCGTTCCCGGCGGGACAGCAGTTCCCGGCGGAGCCGCGGCTCCCGGCCCGGCAGCGCTCGCCGGCGTCGGCCCACCCGGACCCGTACCCGGCCGGGAGGCAGTTCCCGGCGGGGCGCTGGTGCCCGGTGAGGCGGCACTTCTTTCCCGGCGGAAAGGCAGTTCCCGGCGGGGCTGTGGCCCCGGGCGCGGACGTGCGCGGCAGGCTCGCGGGCCCGTAGGCGTCGGCCGACCGGTAGGGGCCAGGGGAACCGTAGTCGCGGGCGCCGTAAAGGTCGGCCCGGCCGTACGCCTCGGACCCATACGGATCGGCCGGCCCGTACGGATCCGCCGGATCGTAGTCCTCTGGTGACTCGTACGGGTCAGCCGCGCCGTAAAGGTCGGCCCGGCCGTGCGCCTCGGACCCGTACGGATCGGCCGGCCCGTACCGGCCCGCCGGATCGTATCCCCCTGGCTGCCGGTACCGGTCGACCGGAACATGGTTGCCGGCCGGCCCAGGCGGGTCCGCCGCTCCCGAACCGGGGGACGGGCCCGCGGCGGTACCTGACGGACCAGGGGGGCCGACCGCGCGGGACGGGCCCGCCGCGGCTGACCTGCCCGGCGAATCCGCCGGCGCGGTGACGCCCGGCGAGCCCGCGGCGCCCGGCGAGCCGGGCCTGACTGGCGCGCCCGGCGGGGCGGGATGGCTGGCCGTGCCGTAACGGCCGACCGCTCCGAGCGTGCCGTAAACCTCGTCTTCGGCGTACTCGTTAGCCGTGCCGTAACGGCCGACCGGGTCATAACGGATCGGCCCGTAGGGATTCGGCGCGCCGGAATCGTCGGGGGGGCCGTAGGGATTCGGCGCACCGGCCGCCTGTCCCTTGGGCGGCTCTGGACGCGACGACGCCCGCGGCAGGGGCGCAAGCTCGTCCGCTGCCTGCTGCGACGCGG
The DNA here is from genome assembly GCA_963808705.1 of uncultured Actinomycetota bacterium. Classification (GTDB taxonomy): domain Bacteria; phylum Actinomycetota; class Actinomycetes; order Streptosporangiales; family Streptosporangiaceae; genus JASHPR01. Next base: position 14,497 of record CAWEHB010000002.1, read on the forward strand.
CGGCTTCGCTGTCGCCGGGCCCCTTATCGGTTCCCGCCGCGCTGTCTCGATCGTCGTTGGCCACGATCGTTCCCCTAACGTCCTATTCGGGGGGTCGCACGCAGCATCACTTCGTTGGCGCCAACCTACGACCGTCCCCTTCATGATCACCAGAGCCGGGCGGTTGCCCGCGAGCTGGTAACAGTGACGCTACCTGCGACGGGGAGCACAAGCCGCCCGGGGTACCGGCACCCGATGTCATCTCTACCCAATAATGGGCCCACGGCTAGACATGTTCCGAATCCGATTTTTCCCCGCAGATCGGCGCATCGTCTACCGTCGCCGCCGCGGCTACGACAGGCTGAGGGCGGCCAGGCCGGAGGCGCACTACCCGTTCCGGGCGGATGTCAGGCTGGGCATAGCGCAGGTCTGCGAGCAGCGAGGAGCCGAAATGCGAGCCGTCGTCATTTCCGAGCCCGGAGGGCCGGACGTCCTGCAACTGGCCGAGGTGGCTGACCCGGTCGCCGCGCCGGGCGAGGTGCTGGTCGAGGTGGCCGGCGCCGGCATCAACCGGGCCGACCTGATGCAGCGGGAGGGGCTGTACCCGCCGCCGCCGGGAGCGCCGCCGTATCCCGGGCTGGAGTGCTCGGGCCGGATCGCCGGGCTCGGCCCCGGGACAGACGGCTGGAAGATCGGCGACGAGGTGTGCGCGCTGCTCGGGGGCGGCGGCTACGCGGAGAAGGTCGCCGTTCCGGCCGGGCAGGTGCTGCCGGTGCCCGGAGGGGTGACGCTGACGGACGCCGCCGGCCTGCCCGAGGTGGCCTGCACCGTGCACTCGAACGTGTTCCAGCGGGCCGCGCTAGCCCCCGGCGAGACCCTGCTGGTGCACGGCGGGGCCAGTGGCATCGGCACGATGGCCATCCAGCTCGCCCGAGCCTGCGGCGCGCGGGTGGCCTGCACCGCTGGCTCGCCCGCCAAGCTGGACCGGTGCCGGGAGCTGGGCGCCGACCTGGCGATCAACTACACCAGCGAGGACTTCGTCGAAGCCGTCTGCGACTTCACCGGCGGCCAGGGCGCGGACGTGATCCTCGACATCATGGGTGCGGTCTACCTGCCGCGGAACGTGGCCGCCCTGGCCACCGGCGGCCGCCTGGTGGTGATCGGGACCCAGGGCGGCAACCGTGGCGAACTCGACCTCGGCCTGCTGCTGCGCAAGCGGGCCAGCGTTCAGGCCGCGGCGCTGCGGTCCCGGCCCGTCGCGGAGAAGGCGGCGATCGTGGCCGCGGTCCGCGAGCAGGTCTGGCCGCTGATATCCGCCGGGCGCGTGACCGCGGTCATCGACCGGGTCCTGCCGCTGGCCGACGCACCCGAGGCGCACCGGCTCATGGAGGCAGGGGCGCACGTGGGCAAGATCCTGCTCGAGGCCTGACCGCTCCGCTATCCGCGGGCCGGCCCCTGGCGTGGGGCGCGTACGGCTGCTCGGACAGACTAGGCACATGAGCGACCAGACGAACGCCGAACCCGAACAGCGCGCCAGGGTGGTCGTGGTCGGCCCCGACGGCATCGCCATGGAGACCGACGCTGCGGACGACAGCTCCGGCGAGCGTCCCGTGACCGAGATGGTCGAGCAGCCCGCCAAGGTGATGCGGGTGGGCAGCATGATCAGGCAGCTGCTCGAGGAGGTCAGGGCGGCGCCGCTGGACGAGAAGAGCCGGGCCAGGCTCAAGGAGATCCACAAGAGCTCGATCAAGGAACTGGAAGACGGGCTCGCGCCCGAGCTGGTCGAGGAGCTCGAGCGGCTCTCGCTGCCGTTCGCGGAGGACGAGGTGCCGAGCGAGGCCGAGCTCCGGGTGGCGCAGGCGCAGCTGGTCGGCTGGCTGGAGGGCTTGTTCCACGGGATCCAGACCACCTTGTTCGCGCAGCAGATGGCCGCGCGCGCGCAGCTCGAGCAGATGCGACGGGCCCTGCCGCCCGGCATGATGCCCGGACAGGCGCCGGGGCAGGAGGATGCCCAGCAGGGACCGCGTGTCTCGGGACCCTATCTGTAGCCGGGCCGGCGCACCTGCCTGACCGCGAGCGCCCGCGCCACGTCCGCGAACTGGCGGGCCCGGTGCACCTGGGATCGCCAGTCGCTGCCGGTCGCGCGGTGCGCGAGCGGGACCTCGACCTCCTCGATCCGCAGGCCCTGACGGAGCAGGTCGATCGTGAGCCCGGTCTCCACGCCGAATCCCGGCGCGAGCGGCCGGGCCGCCTCGAACGCGGCGCGGGTCAGGCAGCGCTGGCCGTTGAGCGGCTGGGCGGGCCGCCATCCGGTCGCCCGCATGATCCCGGAGCCGGAGAGGGCCACCACGAAGCCATGACCGCCCTGCTTCACCCGGTTGCTGAACACCGCGATCGTCATGTCCGCCTGGCCGCTCCGCACCGGCGCGGCCAGCGGCCCGGCCTCCGCCGCGGTCTGGGCCAGGTCGCCGTCTAGGAACAGCAGATGGCGCGGGCCGGCCCGGTCCTGCCCGGTCTCCAGCAGCCGGACGGCCTCGGCGCCGGTCTCCATGGCCGCCGCCTTGCCGCGGCTGCGGGCGTGCCGCATCACCGATGCTCCCGCGGCTTCCGCGATAGCGGCCGTGCCGTCACCGGACCCGTCGTCCACCACCACGACGAGGTCCACTCCGGCCAGCCCGGCCGCCGCCCGCACGGTCGCGGCGATCCGGTCGGACTCGTTCCTGGCGGGGATGACGACGGCAACGTCGCCGCTCGGCGGCTGCACCATGGCTGCGATCTTATTGAGCACGCGCGGCGTACGCCGACAGCCCGGCGCAGCTAGAGTCCGCCGGGATTACGACCCGGCCACCGTCGCCGGGTCGTCGAGGACGGTGAAGACGCTCTCCAGCCCTGTCACCTGCAGGATCTTCCGTACCGCCGGGCGGGGAGCGGCCAGTTCCAGGTCGCCGCCCTGCTCGCGCGCCCGGCGGTGCGCGGCGAGCAGCACGTTCATCCCGGTCGAATCGCAGAAATCGACCCCGGACATGTCCACCACGATCTGCGCTGGCGCGCCTCCGGACAGCACCGTGACCAGCTCGCCATGCAGCCGGGGCGCGGTGTAAAGGTCGATCTCGCCGCCCAGCGACATAATGGTGCGACCGCCCTGAGACCGGGTCGAGACCTTAAGCTCCACGTGCCGCACCTTACCGGTCCTGGCCGCCGCCGGCCAGATGGCCGTGCACATGGCCAACTCGCTGTTCGGCACCGCGGTTGTGCGCAAAGCTGGGTGAGTACACGTCCGCAGCCGCCGCATGGAGCCGGAGCCTACGTATGCACTCTCAGCCAGGTCAGCCTCGCCGGGGCGGAGGAAGGCGGATCAGTGCCGAGTGGCCGGAGCCAGCACAACCTGCGCTGATCCCCGAAGGACGGTCCGAGGAGCTGCGGCAGTACCTGGAGGCGGTCCGGCTGCGGGCCGGGGGCGCCACCTCCTGGCTCGAGAGCAGCAGTCACTACGCACAGCTGATCAACCGCGATGGCGTGGTCCCGGTGCGGGCCAAGTTCAGCGCCGAGGACCTGGCCTTCCTGGCCAGGGCGCGCGAGGAGTTGCTGCGGTTCGCCGAGCTCGGGCTGCGGCTGGCCGAGTTGCACCAGCCGCTGGAGGCCAACGCGATCACCAGCGATCCGGCCGGGCAGTTCCAGCGGTGCCGGAGCTGCATGTGGCGGTGGCCCTGCCCGACGTTCCGGATCCTGGACGAGGTGCTGGCCCCGGGCCTGGAGCCGGCCTGACCGCGGGCCTGGAGCCCACCTGACCGCGGGCCTGGAGCCCACCTGACCGCGGCTCCGGTAGGTAGCAGTGGCGGATTAGCCGTACCTTGGGTACATGGGCAGAATTATCCTCGGCCTCGTGGCCGCGTTCGTCGTGATCATGCTGGTGCTGGCGGTTGTCCACGTGCTCCTCTACTACGCCTTCTTCATCGGGCTGCTCGCGGTCGTGGCCTTGGGCGTGTTCGCGTTCGCCCGCCGGTCGGGCAGGCGCGACAACCGCCGGGTCTAGCCGGCCGGCGTTAGCGGGCCGGGCGGCGGCCTGGCCGACCCGCGCGGTACGGTCATGACCCTCTCCGGCTCGGCCGGCCCGCCGGCTCCTCGGTCGGGCCGGGCTGCTTCGGCGCACGGTCGCGTCGTTGCTATCGTTCAGCCGATATCATGGGCAACTCCGCGGTGCTGGTGGCCTCTGCCCTGGCCCCGATCTCGCGCAACCGGGACCACGTCATCAACGTCATGACCATCATCACGGCGACGATCTGCCCCACAGATGCTTGGACGGACGCTGGACAGGTGAGCCCATGAACCATGCAGGCCCCGGCAGGCCCGGCAGGCTGGAAACCGCCGGCCCTGACGAGGCCGACATGCTGGAGCCGCAGGATCCGCCCCGGGCAGAGGTGCCGCGCGGGCGGCTGCGGACGGCGGCCTCCCGCCCGGTGGTGCGGCACCTGGCGCTGCTCGTGGTGTACCTGGCCGCGGGGATCGCGCTGACCTGGCCCAGGGTCACCTACCTGCACCGGCACCTGCTGCCAGAGACCCGTGACGTCTCCGGTTACGTGTGGGACCTGTGGTGGACCGCGCACCAGATCGCCCACCTGGGCAACCCCTGGTTTACCAGCCACATGGCCGCCCCGGTCGGCATCCAGCTGGGCTTCGACACCACCATGCCGCTGGCCGGGCTGATCATGGCGCCGGTCACCCTGGCTTTCGGCCCCAGCGCGGCGTTCAGCTTGCTGACCATCGCGCTGCCCGGGCTGCTGTGCTACGTGATGTACCGGGCCGCCCGGCTGTGGCTGGCCGAGCCGGGCGCGATCGCCGCCGGGGCGTTCTTCGGCCTGTCCGCCATGCTGGCCTGGCAAGACTGGGAGCACCTGAACATCGCGCTGGGCACGCTGTTCCTGCCGATGACGCTGGAGGCCGCGGTGCGGCTGCGGCGCCGGCCGGGGCTGCGCCAGGGCGTGATCCTGGGGGTGGTGCTGGGCGCCAGCCTGCTGGTCAACCAGGAGTCCGCGGTGATGGCCGGGCTGCTGGCCGCCGCGGTGCTGCTGCCCTGGCTGGTCCTCCGCCCCAGCGCCGGCCGGCTCAAGACGCTGGCCGCGGGCGCCGTCGTCGCGCTCGTCGTGGCCAGCCCGCAGCTCATCGCCATGATCCAGCAGGCCGTCGCGGGCGGCGCGTCGGTCAGCGCGCACGTGCTGGCCCATACCGGCAAGAGCTACGGCGTGGGGCTTTACGACCTGTTCGCGCCGTCGCAGCGGGTGGCGAACTTCGGGCTGGGCAGCGTGGCCACCGCCGCGGCGAGCGTCGACGGGCGCATCGGCGAGGGCATGCCCATGTTCGGCGTGGTGCTCACCGTGCTTGCGCTGTTCGGGCTGGCCGTTTCCTGGCGGCGCCGCAGCGCCTGGCTGCTGGCCGCGCTCTGGCTGGGCTGCGCCTGGCTCGCCCTCGGCGCGGTGCTCTGGGTCGGCAACAAGCCGCACGTGCCGTTCCTCGCCCGGTGGAACGGCGAGCGGGTGTCGCTGATCATGCCCTACACCTGGTTCATGCGCATTCCGTGGCTGTCGGACCTCCGGGAAGCCGACCGGTTTGCCATCCTCGGGCTGGTCGGCGCGGTGCTGCTGGCCGGGGCCGCGGTGGACTGGCTCTGGCGCCATGCCAGACCGGTGATCATCGTGGTGGCCGTGCTCGCGGTGTTCGAGGCCGGCTGGTCGGGCGGCGCGAACATCCCGGGCGGCCCGAAGATCGGGATCATGCCGACGACGCTCCCGGCCCTGGACGGCCCCATCGCCGCCGACCATTCCCAATCCGTCGTCGTCGACGTGCCGTTCGGCCTGCGCGGCGGGATCCCGCTGTACGGAGGCCAGTTCGCACCCCAGTCCCTGGTCCTGGCCACCAGCGACGGGCACCCCCGGGCGGTTTCCTACACCTCCTGGGTGCCTGCCGCCACCCTGCGCGGGATCAAGAAGCACCTGTTCTACACGCTGCTCGTCAGCTCCTCGAACTACATTGCCGGCGAGCCCGTGGTCCTGAAGGCGTCCCCGGCCCAGCTGGCGGCCGCCCAGCGGGACGCCCGGCGCATGGGCATCGGCTGGGTGCTGGTCTGGTCCAACAATCCGCTTGAGGCCCGGTACCTGACCGCGACCGGGTTCCGGCTCGACTACCGGGCGGACGGTGCCGCCGTGTACCGCCCGACCTGGTAGGAGCGCGATTGCCCGCCGACCTCCGCCGCCTGGCGTGGCCCGGGTCCCGGGCCGGGGCCAGTGTCGCCGTCTCAGCCGGCCGGCGGGCGCCCGGCCGGCGGGCGCCCGGCCGTGGCCTACTCCGGGGACTCGGCCTGGTGCGCCGACGGGGCCTCGCCGAGCAGCCCCTCGGCGGACAGGCCGCGCACCAGGCCGCGCAGGCCGGCGGACAGGCCTGCCCGTTCCTCTTCGGTCAGGGCGCCCAGGATCCTCGCCTGCCGGGATTGCCAGGCGCCCCACAGCCGGGCGGCCACCGCCCCGCCCTCCGCCGTCAGGTAGAGCCGCACGTAGCGCTGGTTGCCCTCGTCCCGGCCCCGGCGGACCCAGCCCTTCCGTTCCAGGCCGGCGGCCAGGCGGCTCACCGTGCTCTTCTCCAGGCCGAGCAGGCCGGCCAGTTCGCCCTGGGCTATGCCACGCGCCTTGACCAGCTCGATCAGCGCGCGTGCCTCGGACCCGGACACCTGCGGGATCCCGGCTGCGGACGCGTCGTCGTGCCGGAGGTGACCCGACGCCACGGCGCCGTGCTGGTCAGCGGCGGCCGCGGCCGGACCGTGACGGGACGCGGCGTCCCCGGACGCGGTATCCCCGGACGCGGTATCCCCGGACGCGGTATCCCCGGCCGCTCCGTTCCGGCCCGAGCCATCCCGGACGGTACTATCCCGGACGGTGCCGTCCCGGCCGGCGCCATCCCCAGCGGCCGGGCTGACCAGGCGCAGCAGCTGGGTGAGGAGCCGCCCAAGCTCGAGGTCGTCCGGCGAGCTGTTCACAACAACAGTTGTACCGCACAACCATGCGGATGGTACAGTCGCGGCGTGACAGTTGCCCCGTACAACTCACTGAACGGCTCACGGACGCGCCAGCGGCACGCCCGCCGTCTGGACGGAAGCCGGGCGGCGTGAGCAGCGACAGGCGGCTGAGCGCGCCGGGGCGGCTGGCGGCCGGTGACGACCTGCCGTCCGCCGGGACGGCCGCCGCGGAGCTGCCGGATCAGCCGCTGGCCGAGTTCGCCATCCAGCACGGCCTGCGGCCGAGCGCCGAGCGGCCGGCGGCCGGCCGCTACCTCCGCAACCTGTGGCAGCGCCGACATTTCATCATGGCCTTCGCCACGGCGCGGAACATCGCCATGTACACCGAGGCCAGGCTCGGCCAGCTCTGGCAGGTGCTCACCCCGCTGCTCAACGCGGGCGTCTACTTCCTGATCTTCGGCCTGCTCCTGCACATCAACCGGGGCATCCCCAACTACCTGGGCTTCCTGGTCACCGGCGTCTTCGTCTTCAACTTCACCCAGCGGTCCTTCATCTCCACCTCCACCGTGATCACCGAGAGCCTGCAGCTGATCCGGGCGCTGCGCTTCCCCCGCGCCGCGCTCCCGCTTGCCTACGTGATGATCGAACTGGAGCAGATGCTCCTGTCGATGGTGGTACTCGGCGTGATCGTGCTCTGGACCGGCGAGCCGCTCACCTGGTACTGGCTGCTGGCCATCCCGGCCCTGCTGCTGCAGACGATCTTCAACGTCGGCTGCGGCCTCGCGGTCGCGCGCCTCGGGTCCAATGTCAACGACTTCAGCCAGCTGCTCCCGTTCCTGATGCGCACCTGGCTGTACGTGTCCGGCGTGCTGTTCCAGATCAGCACCCTGGATGTCGCGCGCAAGTACGTCGCCATCCTGCAGCTCAACCCCGCGGCGATCTACATCACCCTGGTCCGCGAGGCCATCCTGCAGACGCAGCGGGAGAGCCAGCCGGGTGCCCAGCCGTACAACAGGCTGAAGTGCCAGACCTGGCAGCACCTCAAGAAGCCGCTCGACTGGAGCGCCTACTGTCACCCGGTCACCAACCCGGCCCACTACTGGTACTACGGGATAGCCTGGGCGGTGCTCGCCCTGGTGGTCGGGTTCTTCTTCTTCTGGCGGGCGGAGGCGATGTATGGCCGCGGCTGAGCCGATGGTGGTCGTGGACGACCTGCACGTCGTCTACCGCGTCTACGGCGCCGGCGGCGACCGGGGGACCGCGGCGACCGCGCTGCTGCGGATCCTGGGCCGGAAGACCCGGGGCTCGATCCGCGAGGTGCACGCGATCCGCGGGGTCTCGTTCGTGGCCTACCGCGGCGACGCCGTGGGAGTCATCGGCCGCAACGGCTCGGGCAAGACCACGCTGCTGCGGGCCGTCGCCGGCCTGCTGCCGCCGGAACAGGGCAACGTCTACACCGATGGCGACGCCGCGCTGCTCGGCGTGAACGCCGCGCTGCTCGACGACCTCACCGGCGAGCGCAACGTAGTCCTCGGCTGCCTGGCGATGGGCATGACCAAGAAGGAGACCAAGGACAAGTACCAGAGCATCGTGGACTTCTCCGGGGTCGGCGAGTTCGTTGACCTGCCGATGAAGCACTACTCCACCGGCATGGGCTCCCGGCTGCGGTTCGCGATCGCGGCCGCCAAGAGCCAGGACATCCTGCTCGTGGACGAGGCGCTGGCCACCGGTGACGCGGAGTTCCGGGTCAAGAGCCACGCCAGGATCGAGGAGCTGCGCCAGGAGGCCGGCACGGTCTTCCTGGTCGCGCACAACCTCGAGGAGGTCGAGCTGACGTGCAACCGGGTGATCTGGATGGAGCGTGGCCAGATCGTCACCCAGGGTGAGGACGTCATCGGGATCATCGACCGCTACATCGAGGCCTCCGGCGGCGCGCCGGTCGAGCGCGACCCGGTCACCGGCGCGCGGATCCACTCTCGCGTGCCCGCCAAGACCTGAGCCGCCGGGGTTACCCGCCCGCGGGCAGGGACGCGGAGGACGCGGGAGCCGCAGTTCCGGTCTGGTCGCCCGCCTTGTCCGGACGGTCGCCGGCCTTGTCCGGACGGTCGCCGGCCGCGTCCCGCTGACCGTTCGCCGCGTCGGCGTGATGGCCGGCCGGACCCGGGTGACCGCCCGCCTTCTCTGGGTGACCGCCGGCCGCGTCCGGATGATCGCCCGCCGCGTCCGGATGATCGCCGGCCGCCGCCGGGTGGTCGCCCGCCGCGTCCGCGCGGCGCAACTGCAGGCGCATGATCGTGCCGCCGCCCTTGCGCTCGTCGGCGGCGACCTCGCCGTCCTGGGCCCGGGCCAGCTGGCGCACGATGTACAGCCCCAGGCCGATGCCGCCGAACCTGCGACGGTCGCCGGTCTCGCCCTGCACGAACCGCTCAAAGACCCGATCGCGGTCGGCGGCCGGGATGCCGATCCCCTCGTCCTCGACGGTGACCTCGATCTGGTTCCCGGACGCCCTGGCCCCGACGGTCACCGTCCCGCCGTCGGGCGAGTACTTGAAGGCGTTCTCCAGCAACTGGCCGACGATCACGTCGGTCGCCGTCGGATCGCCGAAGGCCTTCGGCAGCTGATCGGGAACGTCGATGGTGAGCGTGTGCTGGTCCGATAGCGAGCGGAACGCCGCGGCCGCTCCCCGCACCAGCCCGGCCAGGTCGAACGGCCCGTTGCTCACGGCCAGCTGGTCCGCCCCGGCGCGGGAGCCGAGCAGCAGCTGCTCCACCAGCTTCGCCAGCGCGCCCGCGCGGTCGACTATCGTCTGCACGGCGCTGCGGCGGTCGGCGTCGCTCAGCTTGTCCCACCGGCTCGCCAGGGTGCTGGCGAACCCCTGTACCACGGTGATCGGGGTCCGCAGCTCATGGCTAGTGGTGGCCAGGAACAGGTCCTTGGCCTCCTCGAGTTCCTTGGCCGCCGTGACATCGCGGAAATCGACCACCTGCTCGTCGCGGCCGTCCAGCCCGGTGCACAGCACGTCCAGCCAGCGGCCGGTGTCCAGCTTGTGGGCCAGCTTGGCCCCGGGCCCGGGCACCGGGAACGGCGGCGGCTGGCCCGTAGCGTCCTCGGCGGAGACGCCGGTCAGACGGTGCGCGGCCGGGTTCCACTGCCGGACCAGGCCGTCGCCATCCAGGACCGCGATGCCGTCGGCGCTGCCGTCGATGACCGCCCGCTCGTGCGCCCGCTGCCTGGCCACCTCCTCGAACGCGGTCGCGTTCGACAGCGCCACGCTCGCGTGGCCGGCCAGCAGCTCGAGCAGTTCCAACTCGACGTGACTGACCTGGCGCCGCGAGTAAAAGGCGTACAGCGCGCCGTAGGGGCGGCCGGCCACATGCGACAGGCTCAGCGTGATCGTGTGCAGCCCGGGCAGGGCGGACCAGATCGTGTCCTCCAGGCGGTCCGTCTCGCTGGTGGCCATCATCACCGTCTTGCCGGACCGCATCAGCTCGCCGACCATGCTGGTGGCCAGGTCCGCGGTACGGCCGCGGAGACCGCCGGGCAGCCCGTCCATGCTGACCAGGCGCAGCTTGTCCTTCTCGATGACCACGAACCCGCCGGCGTCCGCCCTGGTCAGCTCGCGGAGGCTGGCCGCGATCCGGTCCAGCACGGCCGGCAGCTCCAGCTGCGCGTTCATGTCCGCGACCACGTCGCCCAGCCTGCGCACCACCCGGGCGCGCTCGGCCATGTAGTGCTTGACGGCCTCGTCGCCGGCGGTCTGGTGGCAGACGCTGACCCAGCCGACCGTCTCGCCCGCGGCGCTGACCAGGGCGCTGGTGTCGATGCGCAGGTCGAGCAGGTTGCCGTCCTTGCGGATCCTGCGGGTGGCGAACGAGACCTGGCCGCCGCTGGCGACATGCTCCATCACCGCGTTGTTCTCTGCCTTCAGCTCCTCCGGGATGAACGAGAGCTCCAGCCCGACGACCTCGGATGCCTTCCAGCCGAACAGGCGCTCGGCGGCAGGGTTCCACAGGGTGACGGCCCGGTCCATGCCGAAGGCGATGATCGCGTCGGCGGCACACTCGATGACCGCGCGCGCGGTCGCGTCGATCCGCTCCCGGTCGCGGCCACTCGCTACGGTCAGCCTCAGGGCCACGACTCATGATCCCACCGCCGGGCGGCCCATGGCCAACAAAACCCGAGCTTGCCGGGTCAGGCTGGCCATCGCCAACCCGGCGCCTGCGGAGAAAACTCCCCAAGCCGGGCGGCGTTCCGTGAAATCCTGGCGGCGATTCGGCCTGCCGGGCCGCGTCTTCCGCCTGTCCGCGACCGCTTGCGGATAAGCTACGCGGGAGCTCAGCGCTCATGGCCTGGCGCACCGCCGGGCCGCACAGCCCCGGCTCTCTCCCCCCTAGGAGCCGGGTCACGGTCACGTCCGGCCGTGCGGCACAGACCCAGCGGCCGGACGTGACCAGCCAGGCTCTCGCCCCGACCTCCCGCCAGGCGTCTGGCGCAGCGCCGGGCCGCGAGAATCAAGGAACCAAGACGCACGGAACCGGGTGAGCGAAGCACGCGTCCAATGGGGCATGAGGCCAGACATGCTTCGGGCGTGCACCGGCGCCCGGTACCTACTGATCGCAGCGATCTGTGCGGCCGCGGCCACCGCGTGCGGCAGCACCTCGGCTCCGTCCGGCTCGGCGGCGGCCAGCCCGGCCCCGCCGAAGGTATCCCTCGACATCAAGGTGAGCGGCGCTCCCGGAACCGCGGCCAAGCACTGGACGCTGCAGTGCGACCCGGCTGGCGGCACCCACCCTGATCCCGCGGAGGCCTGCGCCATCCTGCTCAAGGCCAAGACCCCGTTCGCGCCGGTGCCCAAGGGCATCGAGTGCCCGATGATCATGGTCGGCGCCAAGACGGCGACCGTCACGGGAACCTACTTCGGCAAGCACGTCGACACCACTTTCATACAGGGGGGTTGCCAGCTCGCCCGCTGGGCGCAGATCGGCCAGATCTTTAATTAGATCTCCGGTGGGTCCCGTCTAGCTCTCAGGTAGGCCGCCGGCGGGGCCGAAGGCCCCTCTGTTCGAGCCAAAGGGGCGCGCCGCCGTCTGGACTGACGAGCGAGGGCGCGAGGAACGAGCGCCCGAGCGAGGAGGGAAGACGGCGGGTCCAAGCGCCCCGGAGGCGAGCAAATTATTTGAGCAGCCGGGACATCCGGCGGTCGGCCAGCGGCTTGCCGCCGGTCTGGCAGGTGGGACAGTACTGCAGCGCCGAGTCGGCGAAGGACACCTCGCGGACGGTGTCGCCGCACACCGGGCAGGGCTCACCCGCCCGCCCGTGCACCCGCAGGCCCGCCTTCTTCTCCGCCTTCAGGTCGCTCGCGGCCAGGCCGGCCGACCGGTCGATCGCCTCGCGCAGCGTGCTCACGATCACCGCGTGCAACTCGGCAACCTCGTCCGGGCTGAGGCTGGAGGCCAGCCGGAACGGCGACATCCCGGCCGCGTGCAGGACCTCGTCCGAGTAGGCGTTGCCGATGCCGGCGATCACCGACTGATCCCGCAGCACGCCCTTGATCTGCGTCCTGCGCCCGGCGAGGATCGCGGCCAGGGCCGCCGGGGTGAACGCCGGGTCGAGCGGGTCGGGCCCCAGCGACGCGATCCCGGGAACCGCCGCCGGCTCGGTCACCAGGTACACCGCGAGCCGCTTGCGGGTCCCGGCCTCGGTGAGGTCGAACCCGGCGCCGTCGGTGAACCGGAGCCGGAACGCCAGCGGGCCCTTGCCCGGGCGCGGCGGCTGGTCGGGCTGGCTGTCCCGCCAGCGCAGCCAGCCCGCCCGGGCCAGGTGCACGATCAGGTGCAGCGGCCCGCCCGGCGCCGCGGCGTCGGCGGGCTCCGTCACCAGATCGAGAAACTTTCCATAGCGCTTAGTCCCGGTGATGGTCCGGCCGCGCAGGGCGGTCAGGGCAGGATCGTAGGTCTTCAGCACGGAGATCTCGGCGACGTCCGCGCGGTCGATGACCCGGCCCGCGGCCCGTTCACGCAGGTCCGCGGCGAGAGCCTGCACCTCGGGTAGTTCTGGCACAGCTTTGATTCTGCCTGGTCTGGCGGGCGAAAGGTGCATCGCCGACGTCCGGTGGCAAGAAACCCGCTGTGCGCCTAAGCTGCGGCAAGCGACCTCACCGGGTCGGGAGGAGCGGGCACGCTGACGATGTGGGCGAGGAGGGATTTGAACCCTCACGTCCTTTCGGACACACGGACCTGAACCGTGCGCGTCTGCCGTTCCGCCACCCGCCCTGGGCAGGGAGTCAGGGTAGCACGTCCGCGAGCAATGCCAAGTCGCCGATACGATCGGATGCGAGCACGCACGAGAGGGAGAGGGGGTACCCGGTGGGAGTTCTGCAGCGCTTCGAGCACAGGCTTGAGGGGATGGTCGAGGGTGCCTTCGCGCGGGCGTTTAAATCAGAGCTGCAGCCGGTCGAGATAGCCAGCGCCGTACAGCGCGAGATGGATGACCGCGCCGCCATCGTGGCGCAGGGCAGGACCCTGGTTCCCAACGACTTCGTCGTGGAGCTGGCCGAGACCGACTACGAGCGTCTTGAGGTCTACGCGGACAGCCTGGGCATCGAGCTGGCCACGCTGGCGCGCGAGCACGCCAGGGAGCAGGGCTACTCTTTTGTCGGCCCGGTACGAATGCGCTTCGAGGGCGTTCCCGAGCTCACCACGGGCACGTTCCGGATCCGGTCCGGCGTCATCCGCGGCACCACCGTCGAGGACGGCGAGATCCGCAGGCCCGCCAGCGACCTGCCGCGTCCGGCCGGCGGCTTCACCGGAACGCCGCGGCTGCTGGTCTCCGGTCCGGAGCCGGGTGCGGATGGCAACACGCAGCGTACCTACGAGCTCAGCGCGCCGCTGACCATACTGGGCCGGGGCACCGATTGCGACCTGCGCCTGGTCGATCCGGGAGTCTCGCGCCACCACGCCGAGCTGCGCGTCGAGGACGGAGAGGTCGTCCTCGTCGACCTTGGCTCCACCAACGGCACGTTTGTCAACGGCCAGCCGGTGCGGCGCGTGGCGCTGACCGATGGCACGCGCGTCACGTTGGGCCGTACGACCCTCGTCTTCCGCAGGGACGGTATCTACTGACAGCGCACGACCAGACGACCACACGAGCGCCGGCACCACCGCAACCGGCTGCCGCCGCCGGCCCGGAGGGACGGCCCCGTCAGCCACTGACCAGCAAAGGGCAGCAAAGGCATGACCCGATGAACGCGCTTACGCTCACGCTCATCAGGCTCGCGTTTCTCGCTGTTCTGTGGCTTTTCGTGATCGCCGCGGTGGGCGTGGTGCGCACCGACCTGTTCGGCACCTCGTCGGCCCCGTCGCGCCGGCAGGCCAGGAAGCAGAAGGCACGGGTCAGGCCGCCCCAGCCGGCCAGGCCACCGCGGGGCCGGGGAACGCGTTCGGCCCCGCAGCAGTTGCTGGTCACGGCGGGCGCGCTGGCAGGTACCAGCCTCGGCCTCGCCGATCAGCAGATCACCATCGGCCGCGCGAATGATGCCACACTGGTGCTCAACGATGACTACGCTTCGACCCGGCATGCCCGGCTGTTCCCGCAGGATGGTCAGTGGATTGTCGAGGACCTCGGCTCAACCAACGGCACCTACCTGGACCGCCAGAAGGTAACCCAGCCGACCCCGGTACCGGTCGGCGTGCCGATCCGCATCGGTAAGACCGTCCTGGAACTGCGCAGATGACACTTGCACTCCGCTACGCGATCCGCTCCGACGTCGGCCTCCTCCGCGAGGGGAACGAGGACTCGGCGTACGCGGGCCCGCACCTGCTCGCGATCGCAGACGGCATGGGCGGGCATGTCGCGGGCGAGGTGGCCAGCTCGGTGACGATTTCCGCGCTCACCGGGCTGGACGACGATGTGCCCCCCGACCACCTGCTCGACGCGCTGGCCGGGGCGGTCGCGACGGCCAGCAATACCTTGCACGAGATGAGCGTCGAGGACCCGTCGCTCGAGGGCATGGGCACCACGCTGACCGCGTTGCTGTGGTCCGGAACCACGGTCGCCATCTGCCATATCGGCGACTCGCGGGCCTACCTGCTCCGCGACGGCGACCTCCGCCAGATCACCCGGGACCACACGCTGGTCCAGTCGCTGGTGGACGACGGCAGGCTCAGCCCGGCTCAGGCGGCTGTTCACCCGCAGCGCTCCCTGGTGATGCGCGCGCTGCAGAGCGGCACCGAGGCCGAGCCGGACCTGTCCACCATCGAGGCCAAGGCCGGAGACCGGTACCTGCTGTGCTCGGACGGGCTGTCCGATGTGGTCAGTGAGGACACCCTGCGCGAGACCCTGATCCGGTGCACCGACCGCGACCAGGCGGTGACCCAGCTCATCGACCTCGCGATCCGCGGCGGCGGCCCGGACAACATCACCTGCATCGTGGCCGACGTCGTGGACTCCGGCGCCGGCCCGCCGACCGGGCCGATCTCGGTGGTGGTGGGCGCGGCGTCGAACGGCGACGGCCGGCCCCGGCAGCACGCCGACAGCCCCGCCGGGCGCGCCCACCTGCTGACCCAGGCCGGTCCGGCGGCCGACGTCGCGGATGCGCGGCCGGACGAAGCGCCAGGCCCGGGGCACGCCGAAGACGACGGCCACCGCGCGGATCACCGGGCGGCGCGGCGCCGCTGGCCGGTGGTCACCAGCATCCTGGTCGTCCTGGTGGTCGTGATCGTCGGTGGCCTCTACGCGGCCTGGCGCTACACGCAGAGCCAGTACTACGTGGGCACCGACGGCAGCCAGGTGATCATCTACCGCGGAGTCAACCAGCAGGTCCTGGGGATGAGCCTGTCCAGCGTGTACCAGCGGACCGGGATCCCGCTGGCCCACGTGCCCGCCAACGACCTGCCGCAGGTGAGGAGCACGATCACCGCCAGCAGCCTGGCCGACGCGCAGAAGACCGTGAGCACCATCCGGCAGGCCTGGACCTGCGACCAGTACGTGGCCGCCTACAACGCCTGGCTGGCGGGCAAGCCCAAGCCGACCACCCGCAAGGTGGGCAAGAAGACCGTGACCATCCCCCCGAAGCCCTACCGCCCGGCGCCGACGGTGCCCAAGGGCTGCACGCCGCAGGTGGCGTCCGGGTGACCACGATCTCCAGCCAGCCCGCCGCCCGGCCCGGCGCCGGGGGGGCCGCCGCGATGCCGCGCGGCCGGCGCCGGACCGAGTTGCTGATGCTCGCCTTCGCCATCGGGGTGGTGCTGTTCGCCTACGCCAACGTCGGATTCGGCCTGAACGGAAAGCTGCCCTCCGGCCTGGCCGAGTACGGTCTCGCGTTCGCGGCCATCATCCTGGTCGCGCACCTGGCCGTCCGGCGGTTCGCGCCGTGGGCCGACCCGCTGCTGCTGCCGCTCGCCGCGCTGATGAACGGCCTCGGGATCGTGATGATCTACCGCCTCCAGCAGTCCGGGCGGAACGGGAATCCCGGCAACCAGATCAGCACCCTCAGCTCGTCGGCCACGGCCACGCAGGTGCTGTACAGCGCCCTCGGGGTGGCCGCGTTCATCGCGGTCCTGGTGTTCATCAGGGAGGTCCGGGTCCTGCAGCGCTACACCTACACCCTCGGCGCGGTCGGCCTGATCCTGCTGGCCATCCCGGCGCTGCTGCCCGACAGCATGAGCGAGGTGGCGAACACCGGCGCCAAGATCCAGATCGCGGTGGGCGGCTTCTCGATCCAGCCCGAGCAGTTCGCCGAGCTCGCGCTCGCCGTGTTCTTCGCCGGCTACCTGGTCACCAAGCGGGACGTGCTGTCCCTGGCCGGGCGCCGGCTGGCAGGCATCGACCTGCCCCGGGCCCGCGACCTGGGCCCGGTGCTGATCGCCTGGGGAGTCAGCCTGCTCCTGCTGGTCTTCGAGAGCGACATCGGGACCTCCGCGCTGTTCTTCGGCCTGTTCGTGGCCATGCTCTACATCGCCACCCAGCGCACCTCCTGGCTGCTGATCGGCGTCCTGCTGTTCCTCTTCGGCGCTTACGTGGCCAGCAAGCTGTTCAGCCACGTGGGCGACCGGTTCACGAGCTGGCTGCACCCGTGGGCCGGCAACAACCCGACCCACCTCGCCTATCAGACGGTGCAGGGGCTGGAGGGCCTGGGCTTCGGCGGGCTCCTCGGCACCGGCCTCGGCCACGGCCAGCCGTTCTGGACCCCGCTGGTGCAGAGCGACTTCATCATGACCGCGTTCGGCGAGGAACTCGGCCTGACCGGGCTGATGGCGATGCTGCTGATCTTCGGGCTGATCGTGCAGCGCGGCCTGCGGGCCGCGATCGCGGTTCGCGACCCGTTCGCGAAGCTGCTGGCCGGCGGCCTGGCGTTCGCGATCGCGTTGCAGGTGTTCATCATCGTGGGCGGGGTGACCAACCTGATCCCGCTGACCGGCATCACCACGCCGTTCCTGTCCCAGGGCGGCTCCTCGCTCATCGCCACCTGGGCGCTGATCGCGCTGCTGATGCGGGTCAGCGACACCGGCCAGCAGCAGGCCCCGCAGCCGATCCAGGACGAGGGCATGACCCAGGTGGTGCGGGCCGGATGAACCGCGCGCTGTACCGCCTGTCCCTGGCCTGCCTGGCCATGTTCGTGCTGCTGCTGATCAACGTGAACTACGTGCAGGCGTTCGAGGCCAGCAGCCTGGCCGGCAGGCCCGGCAACGCGAGGACCTTCTCCCAGCAGTTCCAGTACCAGCGCGGCTCGATCATCGCCACCGGGGTGGGCGGCAACACCACCATCGCCGAGTCGGTCCCGGTCAAGGGGACCAACATGTACCAGCGGTTCTACCCGGGCGGCGCCACGTACGCCCCGGTGACCGGCTTCGACTCGATCTACGGCGCGACCGGGATCGAGAAGGCCTACGACAAGTACCTGTCGGGCACGGCCCCGAGCCTGACCGTGCACAACCTGATCAGCCTGCTGACCGGCAAGCCCAAGCAGGGCGCCACCGTCTACCTCACGATCAGCCCGAAGGCGCAGCAGGCCGCTTACCAGGCGCTGCTGGCCGACGGCGGGCACCAGGCCGCCGCCGTGGCCCTCGACCCGGACACCGGGGCCATCCTGGCCATGGCGTCGTACCCGTCGTACAACCCGAACCGGCTCGCCACGCTGAACGGCGCGCAGCTCGTCAAGGCCGACAACGAGCTGCTGGCGGACCCGGCCCAGCCGCTGCTCAACCGGGCCATCAACGAGACCTACCCGCCCGGCTCGTCGTTCAAGGTGGTGACTGGCTCGGCGGCGTTCTCGGCCGGCAAGGTCGCCAACACCTCCACCCTCGTGCCCGCGCCGCAGCCGCTCATCCTGCCCAACGGCCACGCGCTCAACAACGACGGCGGCGAGATCTGCGGCGACGGCCGCCCGCCGATCATCCAGGCGTTCTGGATGTCCTGCAACACCGCGTTCGGCGAGATCGGCATGAAACTCGGCGCCGACACGCTGCAGTCCTACGCCACCAGGTTCGGCTGGAACAACCCGAACCTGACGGTCCCGATGCCGGTCTCGCCGAGCGTCACCCCCCTTCCGCCAGGACAGCCCCCCGACCCGTCGCTGACGGCCTACATGGCGATCGGCCAGTACAGCGACGGGGTAACGCCGCTGCAGGAGGCCATGGACGCTGCGGCGATCGCCGACCACGGCACGCTGATGCGGCCGTACCTGCTGGACCAGGTGCAGGCCCCGGACCTTTCCACAATCGCGAGCACCACCCCGTCCGTGCTGTCGCAGGCGGTCAGCCCGCAGGTGGCCAGCCAGATGCAGCAGATGATGATCGAGGTGACCCAGAATCCCGGCGGCACCGCGTACCAGACGGCCGGGCCGCCGACGGTCGGCAGCCTGGTGATCGCGGGCAAGACCGGGACCGCCGAGAACGGCGTCAACAACAGCGGCCTGGACGACGCGGTCTTCACCTGCTTCGCGCCCGCCAGCGACCCGAAGATAGCCGTCGGCGTCATCGTCAAGGGGGGCGGCTTCGGCGCCGATGCCGCGGCACCGATCGCAGTCAAGATCATCGAGGCTTACCTGGGGATTCACTAGTGAGCGGCCAGACACCCGACAACGCAGGGCGGTAACGCAAGTGCGAGACATGACTCAGCCACGGCTACTCGGTGGCCGGTACGAGCTCGACGGGGTCGTCGGGCGCGGCGGCATGGCCGAGGTGTACCGGGCCCGCGACATCCGTCTCGACCGCATCGTCGCGGTGAAGACCCTGCGCGACGACCTGGCGCGTGACCAGACCTTCCAGGCCAGGTTCCGCCGCGAGGCGCAGTCCGCCGCGTCGCTCAACCACCCCAGCGTCGTGGCGGTCTACGACACCGGGGAGGACATGGTCGGACCCACCCCGGTGCCGTACATCGTGATGGAGTATGTCGACGGCCGCACCCTGCGCGAGCTGCTGCGGGAGGACCGGAGGCTGCTGCCGGAACGGGCGCTCGAGATCACCGACGGGGTGCTGCGCGCGCTGGACTACAGCCACCGCAACGGCATCGTGCACCGGGACATCAAGCCCGGCAACGTGATGCTGACCCGGGCCGGCGACGTCAAGGTGATGGACTTCGGCATCGCCCGGGCGGTCAGCGACGCGCAGGCCACGATGACCCAGACCGCGCAGGTCATCGGCACCGCGCAGTACCTGTCGCCGGAGCAGGCCCGGGGCGAGCGGGTAGATGCCCGCAGCGACCTGTACTCCACCGGGTGCCTGCTGTACGAACTGCTGACCGGGCGCCCCCCGTTCACCGGCGACTCGCCGGTCGCGATCGCCTACCAGCACGTGCGGGAGAACCCGGTCCCGCCGTCGCGGGTGGACCCGGAGATCCCCCCCTGGGCGGACTCGATCGTGCTCAAGGCCATGGCCAAGGACCCCGGGGACCGCTACCAGTCGGCCGGGGAGATGCGCAACGACATCCAGCGCGCGCTGCAGGGCATGCCGGTCGCCGCGGCGACCCGGATGGACGCCTACCAGGGCACCCGGCGGATGGGGCAGGCCACCCAGATGGCCGGCCGCACCGGCGCGATCCCGCCGTACGACTACGGGCCGGAGGACGAGCCCCCGGACCGCGGCGGCCGCAAGAAGTGGCCGTGGGTGGTCGCCGCCGTGGTCGCCCTGCTCCTCATCGCGGGCCTGATCTACGGGTTCAACTACATCGCGGGCAGCGGGAGCAACTATGCCGTCCCCGACGTCGCCGGGCTGCCGCTGGCCACGGCCGAGAAGGAGATCGCCAACGCGCACCTGGTCTCCCAGGTGGTGCCGCAGGCCTCCAGCTCGGTAACCAAGGGGGACGTGATCAGCACCAGCCCGCCGAACGGGACCACGGTGGCCAAGGGCAGCACCGTCAAGCTGTTCGTGTCCACCGGCGCGGCGCAGGTCGCGGTCCCGAGCGTGAGGGGAGAAAACGCGGCCACGGCCACGAACGCCCTGGAGGCCAAGGGCTTCACCGTCAGCGAGCAGCAGGCGCCGAACTCGACGCTGCAGCAAGGCCTTGTGGCGCGGCAGAGTCCGGCCGCGGGGACCCTGGCGCCCAAGGGCAGCACGGTCACGATCTACATCTCGGGCGGCGGAACCCCGGTGCCCGGCGTCGTCGGCGACAGCCAGTCCGCGGCGACCGCCACCCTGGAGAACGACGGGTTCACCGTGACCGCGGTGATGAGCGCCGGCCCGGCGGGCTTCCAGCCGGGCACGGTGTGGAAGACCAGCCCGGGCGCGGGGACGGTGCTCACCAACGGATCCTCGGTGACCATCTTCGTGGTCCCGCAGCCGACACCGAGCCCGACCACGCCGTCGCCCTCGTCCTCGCCGTCGCCGTCCTCGCCGCCGCCGAGCACGTAGCATTGGACCACCCGACCAGGAGACCACCGTGCCCAAGTCCCGAGTCAGACGGAAGGCGGTCTACACACCGCCGCCGAGGTCAGCCAAATCGAAGGTCAGCCCGCGCTGGCTGGTCCCGACCATGCTGTTCTGCCTGCTGTTCGGCCTGGCCTGGATCGCGCTCTTCTACATCACCGGGGGTACCACGCCGGTGCAGAGCGCGCTCGGCGACTGGAACCTGGTGGTCGGGTTCGGGTTCATCATCGCGGGCGTGGCGCTGTCCACCAAGTGGCGCTGAGCACCGCCGCGGCAGGCACCGAAGCACAACGCTGTGATTCACGCACACCTTCATCCACAGCCTGTGCACAACAAGTGAGCCTTTTTCATCCTCCTCTTGGCTGCCCACAAACTCTGAGCCCGAGGTCGGCGGATGAAAAAGGTTCAACCTCCAGCCCGGCCTCAGCCGAACGCGGCCGCGGCCGCGGCGACCTGATGATCGCGCAGCAGCACGGCTAGCAGCAGCACGCCCACCACGGCCACGGTGGCCCCGCCCTGGATCAGCGCCCGGTTCTGGCGCGGGGCGTAGGCATAGGCGGCGGTGAGCAGCGCGCCGGACAGCAGCCCGCCCAGGTGAGCCTGCCAGGCGATGCCGTGCACGACGAACCCGAGGACCAGGTTCAGCACGATGATGGTGACGATCCACCGGCTGTCGAGCCGCAGCCGCTTGGCGACCACGAACCACGCCCCGAACAGGCCGAAGATGGCGCCCGAGGCGCCCAGCGCCAGCTCGTAGGGGGCCAGCACGAGCAGGGCCACCGACCCGCCGAGCGCGCTGACCAGGTAAACCGTGAGGAAGCGCACGTGGCCGAGCAGCCGCTCCAGCGCGGGACCCACCAGGATCAGCGCCCACATGTTGAAGATGATGTCCAGCGGGCCGAGGCCGCCGCCGGGCGGCGGCAGGAACGCGGACGTCATGAGCCGGTACCACTGGCCCGCCACGACGCCCTGCAGCGGCCCGCCGGGCGTGAACCGGCCGAGGCCGATCATCCCGAGGTCGTACCCCAGGCTCGGACGGGCGATCTCGAACAGGTACAGCACGACGTTGATGCCGACCAGCGCCCAGGTCACCACCGCGCCGGAGACCGCCCGGCCGCCGAACACCGCGCCGGCCGGACGGGTGCCGCGGTTCCCCTCCCGCACGCACTCGACGCACTGCTGGCCGACCGCCGCGGACCGGAGGCAGTCCGGGCAGGCGGGCCGCCCGCACCGGACGCAGGACACGTAGGTCTCCCGGCCCGGATGGCGGAAACAGGTGGGGATCCCCGTGCCCGGCGTGGTGTCCGGGCCCGGGGTCCCGGCGGGCGGCACGGCGGTCATCTACCCTGCGGCTTCCTCGATCGAGACCGACTCGAGGACGACGTCCTGAACGGGGCGGTCGTTCCGGTCGGTCTGGGCCTGGCTGATCCGGTCGACCACATCGCGGCCGTCGACGACCTCGCCGAAGATGGTGTGCTTGCCATTGAGGTGCGGCGTCGGCACCACGGTGATGAAGAACTGCGAGCCGTTGGTGCCGGGGCCCGCGTTGGCCATGGCCAGCAGGTACGGCCGGTCGAACTGCAGGTCCGGGTGGATCTCGTCGGCGAACCGGTAGCCGGGGCCGCCGGTTCCCGTGCCGAGCGGGTCCCCGCCCTGGATCATGAACCTGGGGATCACGCGGTGGAAGATCGTCCCGTCGTAGAGCCGTGCCTCCGTCGACTGCCTGGTCCGGGGGTCGGTCCACTCCCGTGACCCCTCCGCGAGGTCGACGAAATTCCGCACGGTCGTCGGCGCATGATCGGGAAAGAGCCGGACGAGCACGGTTCCCTCACTGGTCCGCAGCGTTGCGGTAAGCGTGTTAGTCATGCACAGAATCCTCGCACGGCCAGACTATGGCGCCGGCCTCCGTGCTCGAACCGCTCTGCTTACCCGGCAGATATCTCCCGCCCGCCCCGCCCTTGCGCCCGCCCCGCCCTTGCGCCCGCCCCGCCCTCCCGTTCCAGAACCGCCCCCGGCTTCCCCTCCCGCTCCTCCGGAACCGGGGCGGGGAAGCGGTTTCCAGCCGTCCGGGCCCGGTGGTGATCTGGGCGATAAAGGTTGACAAGCCGGCCCAGCGGGAAGTGTGACATGCATGACGGCTCACGGGAGGTACAAATGTCCCTTATGACCAAGAATGATGCTCCTATCCCCTGGACTGAACAGGCGAAGCTGCGCGCGCTCGAGACGTACGCGCAGGTGGTGCCGGTCGCCAGGAGCGCCGGCCTGACGGCCAGGCAGGGCGCTGACGTCATCGTGGCCTGGGCCACGCCCCGCGTACACGGCGCGCGCGCGTGGGCGGCACCGCGCGTGCACGGCGCGCGCGTGTGGGCGGCACCGCGCGTGGAACAGGCCGGCTACACGGTCCGTGACCAGTACGCGCCGGCGGTCTCGGCCGCGCTGATCGAAGCGGCGCGCCGGCTGGACGACTCCCCGCCCAGGCGGCGGCGCTGGCCGTGGGTGCTGGCCGGAGTCGGGATGCTCGCCGCCGCGGGCAGCGCGGCCGCCGCGATCCTGCTGAAGCGCCGACCAGAGATCGAGACCTTCGAGCCCGAGGATCAGAAGGACGCCGACAGCGCCGGGCCGGGTATGGACGAGGTCTCCGCGCAGGCACCGGGCGAGCCGGCCCACGGCCAGGACAACGGCGGTGTCGACGAGGAGGCGTCCGCGGCCAACGGGCGCATGCGCACGCCCTGACCTGACGGACCCCGCACGCCCTGACCTGACGGACCCGGCCGGCCCGCCCCTGACCCGGCGGGCCGGTTCAGCTGTCGCTGCGGGCCGCCGCGCCGGCTGCGGGCCATGACATGTGTCATGCCGGGTTCGTGATCCGCGGCACATGGCCCGGCCCCGATGCACACCTAGCGTGGCTGTCATGAAGACAGCAAGCCCTGGCACCAGTCCCGCGGTCGTGTTCCGCGACGTGGCAAAGGTCTACAACGGCCGGGTCACCGCGCTCGATCACGTCAGCTTCGAGATCGCCCGCGGCGCGACGGTCGCGCTGCTCGGGCCGAACGGGGCCGGCAAGTCAACCGCCATCGACATGATGCTCGGCCTGCGCACGCCGACCTCGGGCCAGGTCCGGGTGCTCGGCATGACCCCGGCGGACGCGGTCGCGGCCGGGAAGATCGGCGGGATGGTGCAGACCGGCGGCCTGCCCGAGGGCGCGAAGGTCTCCGAGCTGATCGGCCTGTTCCGCCAGCTCTACCGGGACCGGCGCAGCGAGGCCGAGCTGCTCCGGCTGGCCGGGCTCACCGAGCTCGCCGACCGGCGGGTGGACCAGCTGTCCGGCGGCCAGGCTCAGCGGGTGCGCTTCGCCCTCGCCCTGGCCGGCCGTCCCGAGCTGCTCTTCCTGGACGAGCCCACGGCCGCCCTCGACGTGGAGGCGCGGCGCGAGTTCTGGGCGTCGGTGCAGGCCATAGCCGCGCAGGGCACCACGGTGCTGTTCGCCACCCACTACCTGGACGAGGCCGACGCGAACGCGAGCCGGGTCATCGTGGTCAGCCACGGCCGGGTGCTGGCCGACGGCACCCCGGCCGGGATCAAGGCCTACACCTCGGTCCGGACCATCCGCTTCCGCACGCCGGAACCCGACACCTCGGTGCTGCTCGGGCTGCCCGGCGTCAGCGGCGTCCTGGCCGACGGCGACGCCGTGACCGTCCGGTCCGGTGACGCCGACGCCACTCTGCCCGCCCTGTACGCGCTCGGCCGGCCGGTCCGCGGCCTGGACGTGGGCGGCGGCGGGCTGGAGGAAGCCCTGCTGGCCCTCACCCGGGACGACTCGTCCCACCCTCCCGCTGACCCTTCCCACCCTCCCCTGAACCCTTCCCACCCTCCCCTGATGACAAAGGCGGGCTGAATCATGATCGCGTTTTTGCGCTTCGAGATCGTGCGGACGTTGCGTAACGTCCGGTTTCTCGTGATGCTCATCGCGTTCCCGGTACTGCTGTACCTGATCTACGCCAGGCAGCACGGCCTCTCGCAGGGCCTGACGGTCGCGACGCTGCTGCTGGTCTCCATGGCCGTGTACTCGGGCATGGGCTCGGCGATGTTCGCGAGCGGCCCGCAGCTGGCCCGGGAACGGCGCAGCGGCTGG
The DNA here is from genome assembly GCA_963808705.1 of uncultured Actinomycetota bacterium. GTDB lineage: Bacteria > Actinomycetota > Actinomycetes > Streptosporangiales > Streptosporangiaceae > JASHPR01. The sequence continues at coordinate 39,473 of CAWEHB010000002.1, forward strand.
ATGCGCCAGCTGCGGATCTCGCCGATCAGCACCCGCGGCTGGTTCGCCGCGAAGCTGGCGCAGGCCATCCTGATGATCATTCCCGGGCTGGCGGTGCTCATCGCCCTGGCCCTGACCTACGGGCACGTGCACCTCGCCGCGGGCCGGCTGGGCCTGCTGGTGGCCGTGCTGGTGCTCGGCGCCATCCCGTTCTGCGCGCTCGGCCTGGTCATCGGCCTGATGTTCGACAGCCAGACCGCGCAGGTGGCGCAGATGATCACGCTCCTGGTGCTGGCGTTCCTCGGCGGGATCTTCATCTCGTGGAACAACCTGCCGCACGCCATGCAGCTGATCGGGAAGATGCTGCCCAGCTACCACCTCGCCCAGCTCGGCTGGAACGCGGCGGCCGGCCGCGGGCTGGGCATGGCGAACATCGCCGTGCTCGCCGCCTGGACCGCCGGGCTGGCCGCGGTGGCGCTCTGGCGCTGGCGCAGCGAGAGCACCGTTGGCTGACCCGGCCACTGAAGGCACATCCCACCCGGTCCGGCTACGGAAGGCATGATGTGCGTATGCGCAGCACCGACGAGCTGCCCCCCGATGGCCCGGCCCGCAGGGCCGGGCCGGGTGAGGCACCGTCTGCGCAGGTGCTGCGCGCCGATGGGGTAGACGACCAGGTCGACCGCTGGTCGTCGCCCCGCCGCCTGGTGATCTGCGTCATCGTCGCGTTCGTCCTGGTGGCTCCGTTCTTCTCCAAGCCGAGGCCGACCCCGGCACAGGTCCTGTTCCTCGCTCCGGCCACGGTCATCCTCATCGTGGTGTTCATCCGGGTCGTCATGGCTGTCGGGCCGCCGCCGCGTGGCCGCGCGGCCACGGCGTGGCTGGTCATCATCGTCGGGCTCGGCCTTTCCATCCTGATTGTGGGCGGCCTGAACTGGGTCGGCGCGATCTACATCGCCAGCGCCGGCGCCGGGCGCCTGACCCAGTCCCCCCGGGCCGCCGTGTCCGGAGCCGCCTGCTGCGCCGCGGGCGGGCTGGGCGTCGGCCTCTACCACGGCATCACCTACGGCAGCAGCCTGGAACTCACCCTGGGGCCGGTGCTGGCCGCGTTCTTCGCGTACGCGGCCGCGCGCAGGGGCGAGCTCGTCGGCAAACTCCGCGAGACCCGGGCCGAGCTGGCCCGGATGGCGGTCGCCGACGAGCGGCTGCGGATCGCGCGGGACCTGCACGACCTGCTCGGCCACAGCCTCTCGCTGATTACCCTGAAGGCCGAGCTGGCCGGGCGGGTGATCGGCACCGACCCGGATCGCGCAGCCATCCAGATCGCCGACCTGGAGACCGTGGCGCGCCGGTCGCTCGGCGAGGTCCGCGCGGCGGTGACCAGCTACCGCCAGCCCACCCTGGCCGCCGAACTGGCCGAGGCACGCCAGATGCTCGCCGCCGCCGGGATGGAGTGCGCGGTGCACGCGCCCGCGTCCATCGACCTGGCCCCGGAAGCGGAGGCGCTGCTCGCCTGGACGGTGCGGGAAGGGGCCACGAACGTGGTCCGGCACTCGGGCGCGCGCGCCGTGACGATCACGATCACGGCCGCGCCCGGCGAGGTGGCCGCCGAGGTGGCCGACGACGGGGTCGGCCCGGGGTGGGGCCCGGGTCCCGATTCCGGCCCGCCCGGCCCCGGCGAGCACGGGTCCGGCCTCACCGGGCTGACCGAGCGGGCCCGCCAGGCCGGGGCGCAGATCAGCGCGGGCGAAGGCCGCGAGGGCAAGGGTTTCCGCCTGCTGGTCCGGGTTCCGGCGGGCTGATTCAGCGCGCCGTGATAGCCGATCCCGAGATCCGGCCCAGATTCGCCTCGTCTACTGATCGCGGCGGGCCACCCGGCCCGCCCCGCGGCCACCGCATGGGGCTGCGGACGCGAACGGCAGGCAGGAGAACTGCATGAGGATCGTCCGACCACTCGTGGGGACGGCGGTCGCGGCCGGCGCCCTGGCCGGCGGCCTGGCCCTGGGGCTGAGCCTGACCGGCGCCAGCGCGGCCACGGCCGCGTCGGCCACCGCCACCCACACCGCCAAGACGGCGGCGGAGACGTCCGCGGCGCGACCGGCCGGCCCGGCCGCGCCGGCGCGCCTCCGGGCCGCCACCGCGGCGCCGCCGACCACCCCGGCCAAGATGAAGGGCAAGTGCACGCACATGTCCGGCGGCACCCAGCCACGGCCGGGCGGCGGTAGCGGCCCGGCCACCAGCCCGGCCACCGGCAGCTAGCCGCTGGCCAGACGGGCGCGGGCGGGCTCATCCGGAGGGGCCCGCCCGTCATCATGGACACATGAGCCTGCGCATCATGATCGCTGAAGACCAGACGATGGTCAGGCAGGCCCTGGTGGCCCTGCTCGAGCTGGAGCCCGACATCCACGTGGTGGCCGAGGCGGCCAGCGGCGACGAGGCCCTGGCGATGGCGCGCAAGCACCAGCCGGACGTGGCCGTGCTGGACATCGAGATGCCCGGCCCGGGCGGCATCGAGGTGGCGCGCCTGCTCAAGGCCTCGGGCTTCCCCGGGAAGATCATGATCGTGACGACCTTCGGCCGTCCGGGCTACCTGCGCGCGGCGATGGCGGCGGGTGCCAGCGGCTTCCTGCTGAAGGACGCCCCCGCGGCGGAACTCGCCGAGGCCATCCGGCGGGTGGCGGCCGGCGAGCGCGTAGTCGATGCCGCGCTGGCCGCGGCCGCGCTGACCGAGGGCGAGAGCCCGCTGAGCCAGCGCGAGACCGACGTGCTCGCCGCAGCCGCCGGACACGACAGCATCGCGGACGTCGCCGACCGGCTGCACCTGTCGCCCGGCACCGTGCGCAACCACCTGTCGGCCGCGATCCAGAAGCTGGGCGCCCGCAACCGCGCCGACGCCGCGCGGATCGCCCAGGAAAAAGGCTGGCTCTGAGCTGTCCCCGGCTCCCGCCCCGCCCGCTTTTTCGTGATCACGTGGGGTTTTGACCATATGCGGGACAAAACCCGACGTGATCATGGAGCTGACCGCCTGGCAGAATCTTTGCGTGCTGCTGAGCGAGGTCGTTGCGGCGTCGGCCGCGGTCGCGGCCACGTCCGCGCGCAACGCCAAGATCGAGCAGATCGCGGCGCTGCTCGGCCGCGTGCCGCCCGGCGAGGTCACCGTGGCGGTGGCGTTCCTGTCCGGTGAGCTGCTGCAGGGCCAGATCGGCGTCGGGTACGCGGCGGTCGGCGAGATGCTCCGGACCCCCGGGGCCGGTACCGGGCCGGCCACGACAAGGCCGGCGCCGCCGCGATCCAGGGCGACGCCGGGCCGCCGCCTGCCCCGGGCGCGGCCACCCTCACCCTGACCGACGTCGACGCCGCGTTCGGGGCCATCGGCGCGGTGACCGGGCCGGGCTCTCAGGCCGAGCGGCGCAGGCTGCTCACCGGGCTCTTCGCCCGCGCCACGCAGCGGGAGCGGGAGTTCCTGGTCCGGCTGCTGGCCGGCGAGCTCGGGCAGGGCGCGCTCGGGGGGGTCATGACCGACGCCGTGGCCCGGGCCGCGGGCGTCCCGGCGGACGAGGTCCGGCGCGCGCACCAGCTGGGCGGGTCGCTGCCCGAGGTGGCCCGGGCGGCACTGGGCGGTACCCCGCGTTCCGCGGACCGGGCGCTGGCGGCCCTGCGCGGCTTCACGCTGCGCGTCGGGCGGCCGGTCCGGCCGATGCTGGCGGCTTCCGCGCCGGACATCGCCGCCGCCCTCGGCCGGATCAGCCCGGCGGCGGCCGAGTGGAAGATCGACGGCATCCGGATCCAGGTGCACCGGTCCGGCCGCCAGGTGGCCGTGTTCACCCGCACGCTGGACGACATCACCGCGCGGGTACCCGAAATCGCCGAGGCGGCGATGTCCCTTCCCGTGGCCGACGTGGTCCTGGACGGCGAGGCGGTGGCGCTCACCCCGGACGGGAGGCCGCGCCCGTTCCAGGTCACCGCCGCCCGGACCGCGAGCCAGGCCGATGTCGGCCGGCAGCGGGAGCAGACCCCGCTCACGCCGTTCCTGTTCGACCTGCTGCACCTGGACGGCGCCGACCTGATCGACGCGCCGGCCAGCGAGCGGCATCGCCAGCTCTCCCGGATCGCGCCGGCCGCGCTGCTCACCCCCCGCATCGTCACCGCGGACCCGGAGGCGGCCGGGGCCTTCCTCGCCGACGCGATCGCCCGCGGCCACGAAGGGGTCGTCCTGAAGTCCCTGGACTCGCCGTACCGGGCCGGCCGCCGCGGCGGTGAGTGGATCAAGGTGAAACCCCGGCACACACTGGATCTGGTCATCCTCGCGGCCGAGTGGGGGCACGGGCGGCGTCGGGGCGTGCTGTCCAACCTGCATCTCGGCGCGCGCGACCCGGAAACCGGCGGCCTGGTCATGCTGGGCAAGACCTTCAAGGGCCTGACCGACGAGATGCTCGCCTGGCAGACGGCCAGGCTGCTCGGGCTGGCCGACCCGGGCCGGAACTGGCCCGAGGGGCAGGACCGCCGCGAGGCGCACGGGGTCGTCCGGGTCCGCCCCGAACTGGTCGTGGAGATCGCGTTCGACGGGGTGCAGGCCAGCCGCCGCTATCCGGGCGGCCTGGCCCTCCGCTTCGCCCGCGTGCTGCGGTTCCGGCCCGACAAGAGCCCGGCCGAGGCTGACACCATCGACGCCGTCCGCGCGATCTGGTCCGCGCAGGCCGCCCCGTAGCCCGGGCACGCCGCCCCGTAGCCCGGGCACGCCGCCCCGTAGCCCGGGCACGCCGCCCGTATGCTTGCCCCCGGCCCATGCCGCCCCAGTAGGCCTGCCCATGCCGCCCTATTGCAAAGGGCGAAGATCGGTTTCTAAAAGCTGATTTCCGGGCTTAGTAAAAATCGGGTCAACGGGCCTTTCCAGGCCAACGGCTATCTGGGTCTTCGAGTAATTTCGGCAAACGGGATCTCCGGCAGCATCGACACGGTCGCGGGGCGTGGTGACAGACGGGCGCGGGCAAGGCGGAGTGACGACGGCCACTGGGCCGCCTGCAGCACCCCGGGTCGGCCTGCCGTCCAGGCCCGCCGCGCCAGCGTTGCGCCCGGGATTCCTCGGCTGGATCGCCGCGGCGGCCATCGCCATCTCGGTGCTGCTCATGATCGCCGTATCGGTGGCCGGGCCGAGCGCCGTGATCCCGGTGATCCCGCGGACCTGGCCGGACCCGCCGCTGTGGCTGCCGCTGCACCCCTCGCAGGTGACGGCGACGGCGGCCATCTACACCGCGATCGCCCTCGGCGCGGCCGGAGTGGGCCTCGGCCTGGTCGCGGTCCGGCGCGGCGCCCGGCCGAACCTCCGGCTGCTGGGGGTGGCCGCGGTCGCCGCGATTGCCCTGCTGGCCTTGCTCCCCCCGGCCGGCTCCACGGACAGCCTCAGCTACGCGGCCTACGGCCGGATCGCCGTGCTCGGCCACAACCCCTACGTGATGACGCCGCAGCAGCTTCGCGCGAGCGGCGATCCGATCGGCTTGCAGACGACCCGCAACTGGCAGTCCGATCCCTCGCTGTACGGCCCGGTGGCGATAACGGCGGACTGGGTGGCGGCGAAGCTGGGCGGCACCAACATCTCCTACATCATCTTCTGGCTGAAGCTGCTGTTCGCGCTGTGCTTCGGCGCGGTCGCGCTGGCGCTGGACCGGCTACTGCGCGGCGACCCGGCGGCCCGGGTCCGGGCGCACCTGCTGTGGACGGTGAACCCGCTGATGCTGTGGGCCATCGTGGCCGGCGCGCACGCCGACGGGCTGGGCGCCTGCCTCGGCATCTTCGGCCTGCTGGTCGCCCGCGTCCCGTCGCCGGGGGCCAGGCTCGGGCCCGGCCGGGCCCTGGCCGCGGGCCTGCTCGTCGGCGCGGCCATCGCGGTCAAGAGCCCGCTCGCCCCGGTCGCGCTCGCGCTCGCCTGGTCGGTCCGGCACTCGGTCAAGGCCCTGGCCGCGGCCGCGGCCGGAGGTGTCCTGGCCCTGGTGCCGGGATACCTGATCGCCGGGTCCCACGCGCTGTCCGACCTGGTGTGGCGCAGCGGGAACCTGGTGACCTTCGACAGCTTCTGGCGGCTGTTCTACCCGCCCTTCGGCTACGCGGGGATGCCCGCGGGGCTGGAGCTGATCGCGGCCCTGGCCTGCGTGGCCGTGGCCGGGCTGCTGGCGTGGCGGCTGCCGCCCGGGCCGCCGCAGCTGCCCGCCGTCCGCCCGGCCCTGGTGCTGATGCTGGCCTGGCTCCTGGTCTGGCCGCTGCAGCGGCCCTGGTACGACGCGATCGCGTTCTGCCTGCTGGCGGTGTACCCGGCGACCCGCCTGGACTGGCTGGCGCTGATCCGCGCGGTCCCCGCGGCGATGGCCGTGGCGACCGGGGCGGCCGCCCGGCACCCCCAGGAGCTGACCCGGGTCATCGCCTTCGTCGGCAATGAGCTGTCCCCGTACGTCCGGCTCGGCTCGGTCATCGCGGCGGTGCTGCTGTGCGTGGCGGGCGCGTGGGAGTTGCGGCGGCCGCGGCCGGGAACCCTTACCGTGGAAGCGGCTGCCCCGTCATAGACCCCGGAGGCCATCGATGAAGACGGTCTGGCTGGGATCCGACGGCGCGTGGCGCACCACGCTGCGCGGGCGGCAGGTGCTCGCCGACCCCAGGATCAACAAGGGGACGGCGTTCAGTGACGACGAGCGCCGCGATCTCGGCCTCACCGGGCTGATCCCGTCGGGTCACCTGACCCTGGACGAGCAGGCGTCGCGGGTGTATGCGCAGTACCAGCGCCAGGCCACCGACCTGGCGCGGAACGTGCTGCTGAACGAGGTACACGACCGCAATGAGGTGCTGTACTACCGGCTGCTGAGCCGCCACCTCAGCGAGATGCTGCCGATCGTGTACACCCCGACGGTGGGGCAGGCCATCGAGCAGTACAGCCATGAGTACCGCCGCCCGCGCGGCGTCTACCTGTCCGTCGACCATCCCGAGCTGATCGAGGTTTCGCTGACCGCACCCGGCCTGCGCCCGGGAGATGTGGACCTGATCGTGGCCACCGACGCCGGGGCCATCCTCGGCATCGGCGACTGGGGGGCGGGCGGGATCGGCATCGCGGTCGGCAAGCTCGCCGTGTACACCGCGGCCGCGGGCATCGACCCGAACCGGACGCTGCCGGTGATGCTCGACGTGGGCACCGACCGGCAGAGCCTGCGCGACGACCCGCTCTACGTCGGCAACCGGCACCCCCGGGTGACCGCCGCCGAGTACGACCGGTTCCTCGAGTCGTTCGTCTCGGCGGTCGGGAAGCTGTTCCCCGGGGCGCTGCTGCACTGGGAGGACATCGGCGTGAGCAACGCCAGGCGGCTGCTGGACCGGTACCGCTACCAGACGCTCACGTTCAACGACGACATCCAGGGCACCGGCGCCGTCAACCTGGCCGCGGTGCTGGCCGCGGCCGGGGCCACCGGGATCAGGCTGGCCGACCACCGGATCGTGATCTTCGGGGCGGGTACGGCGGGGACCGGCATCGCCGACCAGCTGTCCGCCGCGATGCTGGCCGACGGCTTGCCGGAGGATGCGGCCCGGGCGCGGTTCTGGGCCGTCGACCGGGCCGGCCTGATCACCACGGCCACGCCGGACCTGGGTGAATCGCAGCGCCGGTACGCGCGGGCCGAAGCCGAAGTCGCGGGATGGCAGCTGGACTCCTCGCTCGGCGGCGTCGGGCTGGCCGAGGTGGTGCGCCGGGTGCACCCCACGATCCTGATCGGCACGTCGACCCGGACCGGGGCGTTCACCGAACCCATCGTCCGGGACATGGCCGCGCACTGCGACCGGCCGGTGATCCTGCCGATGTCCAACCCGACCTCGCTGTCCGAGGCCGCGCCGGCCGACCTGATCCGGTGGACGGAGGGACGGGTCCTGGTGGCCACCGGCAGCCCGTTCCCGCCCGTCGACTACCGCGGCGTCCGGTACACGATCGGCCAGGCCAACAACGCGCTGATCTTCCCCGGGCTCGGCCTGGGCGTCATCGCCGCCCGGGCCACCCAGGTGACCGACAACATGCTGGCCGCCGCGGCGCACGCGGTGTCGGAACTGGTCGACACCGCGACCCCGGGCGCCCCGCTGCTGCCCCGGGTCGAGGCGCTGCGCGAGACGTCGGTCGCCGTCGCCGCAGCCGTGGCCGGGGCCGCCGCCGCGGACGGCGTGGCCCGCGCCCGGCTGGACGGGGACGCGCGCGCCAGCGTCCGGGCCCTGATGTGGGAGCCGGCCTACCGCCCGGTCCGGCCCGGCTAACCCCGCTGATCCGGCTGCTCCAGGAACCGGACGATCGCCGCGGTGAGCGCGCCGGCCACCTGCTGCTGGAAACGGGCGGTCACCAGCAGCCCGGCGTCGGCGGCGTTGCGCATGTTGCCGCACTCGATCAGCACCTTGGGGACGGTGGTGAGGTTGAGCCCGGCCAGGTCATCGCGCGGCATGATGCCGTTCACGCCGTCGTAGTCGCTCTCCGGCATCGGGGTGCCCGCCAGCATCGCCTGCCGGACATCGGCGCCGAACTGCTCCGACGCCGTGATCACCTTGTCGTTCGGGCCGTCGGCGACCGGCTCCAGGATGGTGAACCCGCGGCCGGACGCGGGCCCGCCGTCGGCGTGGATGTCCACGGCGACGTCCGCGCGGGCGACATTGATGATCTCGGCGCGGTGGTCGACGCAGGGCCCGACGCCGTCGTCGCTGGTCCTGGTCATCACCACCTGCGCGCCGTCCCGGCGGAGGTCGGCCCGGAGGTAGCTGGCGACGTTGAAGTTGAACTGCGCCTCGGTGTAGCCGCCGTCGGTCGTGGTGCCGGTGGTGTCGCAGGCCTCCCAGCCGGTGCCGTTCCAGACCAGGTGACCGATGGCACCCGGGTCGGTGAAGTTCCCGCCGTTGTGGCCCGGGTCGATGCCGATGATCTTCCCGGCCAGGGGCAGCGCGGCGGTGCCTGCCGCCGGGCCGCCGGCGGCCGCCCCGTGACCGTCCTGCCCGGCCACCACGGACGGCCCGGCCGACGGTGACGATGCCGTCGGGTGACTCGCTGGCTGAGCTGGCCCGTGGCCGCCGCAGGCGGAAGCGGCCAGCGCGACGGCGGCCAGCGCGACGGCGGCCAGGCCGGCGGCGGCCACGGCCGGCACCCGGCCGCGGTTCCGCGCGGCACCGGGCCGGCCCTGGCGGCGGGTCACCAGCCCCGCGCCTTTGCGTAACGGAAAGTCGTATGACCAGTCATCCCGACGAGGTCACCCGGCACAGGCGCGAGGATCCCGCGAGCATCCTGCGCTCGCGGGACCCCTTTCGCTCGGGTGATCTCGTATATGCGTGACCCGTAAATCAAAGGCTTCGCGATCGCGGATTAACGAGACTCGCTGCGCTCGCGAATGGACCGGAGGTCATCCGACATCCGGAAGATGACCATGATCAGCTCCAGCAATATGCGCCACAGCGCCAGGTTGAAGAGGAAGTACAAGGGGCAGATGATGATCAGCGCGATTATGCCGAATATCGCGCTTTCCTCGAAGGCGAGAACCAAGAGCCCGAGCGCGGCCAGCCCCAGCACGACCGTGACAAGCACGTACACGACCTTGACGACCTTGGGCGTCACGAATGAGTTGAACCCGAAGTCGAACAGCGAGCCCACGAACCCCTTCGCGCTGGCGGCACTGGCGTGCGACGCAGGGCTGTGCGCCGTTGCGCCCTGGTCGCTGTATTCCATCCCCTGGGTGGAGTATCCCGCGCCCTGGGCGGCGTATCCCGCGCCCTGGGCGGCGTATCCCGCGCCCTGGCTGCCGTATCCCGCCTGGCCGTATCCGGGGTCCTGGCTCGCGTACGCTGCCCCCTGGCCCGGATATGCGGGCTGGCCGTATCCCGCGTCCTCCCCCGGTAGAGGGCCGTAGTCAGCCGGGTTTCTTCCGTATCCTTGATTGCTCATATCCCCCTCCAGGAGAATGTGCGCGGTCCGCTGCCCCAAGCCGACAGCGATGTGACGCGACGTCTGGGAAGGTTGTACCGGACGTAGAGTACGAACCTATAACAATGAGACGGCGCGAACCGGCGAACAGTTCGGTGCGGCCCAGGAACGCCAGCCCGCCCGTTGCCGGGCGGGCGGGTGACAGCCTCCGGCCGCGGCTGCGCGGTCATCCTAGCGGCACCTCGAGGCCCTCGTCGGCGAGCAGGATGCCGCCGCGGAACGCCGTCACGGCGGCCGCGGCCTCGCCCGCCTCCTTGACCGAGCCGTATATCCGTGCGATCATACGGATGAACGGAAGATTTCCGGAGGCCCGGTCATGACACCGCGTTCCCATGAGCATCCGGTCAACTCCGAGCGAGTTGCCGCCGCGCGGGATGGCGTGCTGTCGGTGGACGACGCCGGGCGCCTGGCGGGCCTGCTGGGCATGCTGGCCGACCCGGTGCGCTCACGGATCCTGTTCGCGCTGGTCACGGCCGGGGAACTGTGCGTGGGCGACCTCGCGCTCGCGCTGGACGTCACCGAGGACCAGGTGTCCTACGGGCTGAAGATGCTGCGCCTGGCCAGGCTGGTGAGCTTCCGCAAGGAAGGCCGCATGGTCTGCTACCGGCTGAGCGACGGCTTCCCCCACCCGCTGCTCGAGCACTGCCTGCGGCAGCTGCTGACGATCGCAGCCCCTCCGCAGGCCGGCGCGAACCCGCAGGCCGGCCCGGCTCCTGACCCGGGCCCGACCCCGGAGGCCGGCCGTGCCCGTGCTTGACGCGATCGGTCACGCGCTGGCCGTGGCCGGGTCGATGACCTGGCAGATCACCTGGTCGCTCCTGCTCGGCTTCACCCTCTCGGCGATCATCCAGGCGGTGGTCCGCCGGGAGGCGATCACCCGGCGGCTGGGCAGCGACCGGCCATCGACGCTGGCGCTGGCCACCGGGCTCGGCGCCGCCTCGTCCTCGTGCTCTTACGCGGCGGTGGCCCTGGCCCGGTCGCTGTTCCGCAAGGGCGCGAGCTTCACCGCCGCGATGGTCTTCGAGATAGCCAGCACCAACCTGGTGATCGAGCTGGGCATCATCCTGGCGCTGCTGATCTCCTGGCAGTTCACCGTGGCGGAATACGTCGGCGGGCTCGTCATGATCGTGCTCCTCGCCGTGGCGTTCCGTCTGTTCGTGGGAGACCGCCTGGTCGAGGGGGCCAGGCGGCAGGCCGAACTCGGGCGGGCCGGGTCCATGGAAGGCCACGCCGCCATGGACATGAGCATCCGCTCCCGCGGCGGATTCTGGCGGCGGCTGCTCAGCCGGGACGGCTACACCGCGGTCAGTCACATCTTCGTGATGGAGTGGGCCGCCGTGCTGCGCGACGTGGTCCTCGGGCTGCTCATCGCCGGGGCGATCGGCGCCTGGGTGCCCGACGCCTTCTGGCAGCACCTGTTCCTGACCGGTCATCCGCTGGCGGCCAGGCTGTGGGGGCCGGTCATCGGCCCGGTCATCTCGCTGCTCAGCTTCGTCTGCTCGATCGGCAACGTGCCGCTGGCCGCGGTGCTCTGGAACGGCGGGATCAGCTTCGGCGGGGTCGTGGCGTTCATCTTCGCCGACCTGATCATCATCCCGATCCTGGTCATCTACCGGAAGTATTACGGCACGCGGATGATGCTGGTGCTGCTCGGGATCTTCTACGCCACCATGGTCATCGCCGGGTACATCGTGGAGTTCCTGTTCGGCGCCCTCGGGCTGATCCCGGCCGAACGTGCCGCCAAGGTCGCCGAGCAGGGCATCCAGTGGAACTACACGACCGTTCTCAACATCATCTTCCTGCTGCTGGCCGCCGCGCTGCTGGTGCGCTTCTTCCGGTCCGGCGGCAGGCCGATGCTCAAGATGATGGGCGGCGGCCCCGGCGAGCAGCCCCATTCCCGCCATGCCGGGGCGGTCGGCCAGCGCGGTTAGGTCCTACGGGACCACGGTCACCGGCCATTTCCCGGCCCGGACGAGCCGGGTGGCCAGCGAGCCCACGATCCGGTGCCCGGCGTGCTCGGACGCGCCCACCACGACCGCGTCCGCCTTCGTCTCGGCGGCCGCCCGGGTCAGTTCCAACCACGGATCCCCGGTCACCGCACGGAACTCCAGGTCCAGCCCGATCTCGGCCGCGCCGTCCCGCAGCCGCCGCTCGATATCGCTCGCGGCCTGCGACGCCGCCTCGGCCAGCGCGGCCGCCCCGCCGGGCGCCGCGCCGATGCTCGCCGACAGGCGGGTCACATGCACCGCGAGCAGGCGGCAATGCTGCCGGCGCGCCAGCCCGGCAGCATACGCGGCCGCCCGCCACGACGTCCGCGAGCCGTCCACGCCGACGAGAATGAGCGACGGGCCGTCGGTTCCCAACTCGAACTCAGGCTCGGGGGAAGTCACCAGCCCAGTGTGCCAGCCCAGCCCGAGCGCCCGGTGTACCGCGACCGGCGCTGTCGCGGCCAGGCGGGCGGCGGGAGCGGTCATCCGGCCACCGCGGCGCGGCGGGCCGGGCGGGCCGGGCGGCCCGGGCGGGCCGGGTTAGGCGGCGCCGCCCTGCGGTTCGATGCCCTTCTGGCGCAGCAGGCCGCGCAGCCGCCCCACCTCGTCGCTCAGCCGGTGCAGCCCATCGGCCAGCGACGGGAGGTCCAGGTGCGCGGTGGCCCACTCCTTCTGGCGGGAAGCCTTATCGGCGGCCAGTTGCCGTTCGGCGTTGCGCAGCGCCGCCGCGGTCTCGTACTCCTCGGCGCTGACGGCCGACTCCTTGTCCCGGCGGACCTGCGCGATCTGCTGGTCGAGATCGCGGGTGTCCGGCCCGGTTCCCATCCGCTGCTCCACGGCCGACAGCCGCGCGTCCATGTCCTCGATCCGGCCGAGGATCTCGGCGAGCAGCCTGCCCTCCCCGCCGCCCGTGAGGCTGGGGGCCGGCGCGGCGGGCGTGGCCTCCGGCTCCTCCTCGCCCGGGGGGTCGCTGAGCAGCAGGAGTACCTGCTGGCGGACCCGGCTCAGGTCCGCGCCGAGCTCGAGCAGCACCTGCGCGGCCGGTCCCTGCCCCTCGCGGATCAGGCTGAGCAGGAGGTGCTCGGTGCCGATGTGGTGGTGGCCGAGTTGCAGCGCCTCGCGCAGCGCCAGGTCCAGCGCCTTCTTGGCGCGCAGCGTGTACTGCGCGTAACCTTCTGATGCCTCCCGGCCCTGGCCGGTGATCTCTTCCACCTGCCGGCGGACGGCCTCCAGGCTGATCCCCAGTGACTCCAGCGCCACGGCCGCCAGCCCCTCGCGCTCCTGGATGAGGCCGAGCAGGAGGTGCTCGGTGCCGACGCGGTGGCAATGCCGCATCCTGGCCTCTTCCTGGGCAAGGTCCAGAACCCGGCGCGCCTGGTCGGTAAACCGCTCGAACATGGTCCGCTCCTTCTGAGCTTCGTCCCCCTCATGCCCGTGCACGTCAAGATACATCGCGTCTGACCCAGTAGGCAAGATATATCGCGAATTCGGCGGATGAGGGCTCGCGGCGGGGCGAGCGGCCGGGCCGGGCCGCGCCGGGCCGGGCCGGGCCGGGCGGGGGCAGGCCAGAGTCGCGCTGGGATCACTTGTTAAGCCTAGCCTTATCAGTCTAGGCTTAAGACATGTTCCAGGACCCGGATGTCGCCAACGTCGCCGGGGCGCTCCGGGCCAGCATCGGCCTGCTGCTGCGGCGGCTGCGCCAGGTACAGGCCGAAGGCGAGCTCACGCTGCCCGAGAGCGCGGCTCTCACCCGACTGGACCGCGGCGGCCCGTCCACGGCCAGCGCGCTGGCCAGGCTGGAGCAGATCAGCCCGCAGTCGATGGGAGCGACGCTCGGCGCGCTCGAGGCGCGCGGCCTCGTCGAGCGGCGCCCCGACCCGCAGGACGGCAGGCGGGTGCTGCTGTCGGTCACCGATTCCGGGCGCCAGGTACTGCAGGGCAAGCGGAACGCGCGGACCGAGCAGTTGGCGAAGGCCCTCTCGGCCGGGTTCACGCCCGCAGAACTGCGGCAACTGGAGGCGGCCGCGCCGCTGCTCGAGCGGCTGGCGCAGAGCATCTGATGCGGGCGGCCGGGCGGAACCGCGGGGACGGCCAGCCGGCCGGCGGGGCGGCGGCGAGCGGCGGGGCGGCGGCGAGCGGCGGGGCGGCGGAGGGGACGGACGACCGCTACAAGTGGGTCGCCTTGTCGAACACGACCGCCGCCGTGTTCATGTCGGCCCTCGACGGATCCATCGTCATCATCGCGCTCCCGGCCATCTTCCGCGGCATCCACCTGGACCCGCTCGCGCCGGGCAACGTCAGCTACCTGCTGTGGATGATCATGGGCTACCGGCTCGTCCAGGCCGTTCTCGTGGTCACCGTGGGCCGGCTCGGCGACATGTTCGGCCGGGTCAAGATCTACAACGCCGGCTTCGTGGTGTTCACCGTGGCCTCCGTCCTGCTGTCGTTCGACCCGTTCCACGGAGCTCACGGGGCGCTGTGGCTGATCAGCTGGCGGGTCCCCCAGGCCATCGGCGGGTCCATGCTCACCGCCAACTCGGCCGCGATCCTGACCGACGCGTTCCCTGCCGACCAGCGCGGGTTCGCGCTGGGCACCAATCAGGTCGCCGCGATCGCCGGCCAGTTCATCGGCCTGGTCGCGGGCGGGATACTGGCCGCCCTGGACTGGCGGGCGGTGTTCTGGGTCAACGTGCCCGTCGGGGTCTTCGGGACGGTGTGGGCCTACCGCAAGCTCCGCGAGACCGGGGAGCGGCACCGCGCCCGCATCGACTGGTGGGGCAACGTGACTTTCGCCGTCGGCCTGGGGGCGGTCCTGATCGGCATCACCGTCGCCATCCAGCCGTACCGGGGTCACGCCATGGGCTGGACCAACCCCGAGGTCATCGCCCTGCTCGGCGGCGGCGCCGCGCTGCTCGCCGCGTTCGCGGTGATCGAGACCAGGATCGCCGAGCCGATGTTCCAGCTCAGCCTGTTCCGCATCCGGGCCTTCACGGCCGGCAACATCGCGGGCCTGGCCGTGTCCATCGCCCGCGGCGGGCTGCAGTTCATGCTCATCATCTGGCTGCAGGGGATCTGGCTGCCGCTGCACGGCTACGACTACGCCGTCACGCCGCTCTGGGCCGGCATCTTCCTGCTGCCGCTGACCGCCGGCATCCTCATCTCGGGTCCCTCCTCGGGATTCCTGTCCGACCGGCTCGGCTCGCGGGGCATCGCCACCGCCGGGATGGTGGTCTTCGGGGCCAGTTTCGTCGGCCTGTCGCTGCTGCCCGTGGACTTCTCGTACTGGGCATTTGCCCTGCTCACCGTCGCGAACGGGATCGGCGGCGGCATGTTCGCCGCCCCCAACTCGTCGTCGATCATGGGCAGCGTCCCGGCGCGGCAGCGCGGCGCGGCCTCGGGGATGCGCGCGACCTTCCAGAACTCCGGCACGGCGCTGTCGATCGGGGTGTTCTTCTCGCTCATGATCACCGGGCTGGCGAGCAGCCTCCCGAAAACGCTGACCGCCGGCCTGCAGCGCCACGGCGTGCCGCACGCCGTCGCCCATCAGATCGGCGCCCTGCCGCCGGTGTCGTCGCTGTTCGCGGCGGTTCTCGGGGTCAACCCGGTGCAGCACCTGCTGACGTCGAACGGCGTGCTGTCTTCCCTGCCGGCCGCGAGCCAGCACATCCTCACCGGCCGGAAGTTCTTCCCGGAGCTGATATCGGGGCCGTTCCACCAGGGCCTGTCGGTGGTGTTCGCCGTCGCCACCGCGCTCGCGGTGCTCGCCGCCCTGGCGTCGCTGCTGCGCGGGGGCCGCCACGCCCATCCCCCCGGCCGCACGGCGCAGCCCGACCGGGCGTCGCCCCAGACCACGCCCCAGGCCGGGCCTGGCACGAGATGACGAGCAGTGAAACTTCAATTGAACGGAACGCATGCGCCGTTAGTCTGACTGCAGCCGGGCGGGCGGGGGTTGCGCCGGAATACGCCGGGGCGGGCGGATCCCGGCTGACTTGGACCGTGTGCTGCGCCGCTCCCAAGGGAGGTTCCTGATGGCAGATGACCAGGCCAGGCTGCTCGCCAAGTTCATTGAGCCGCTGCGGGTCGAGCCGGGGTCAACGGTCAGGCTGGCGAGGGATTTCGACCCGGGCTACAAGGCCAGCTTCCTGAAGAAGAAGGAGGGGGCCGGGATTCTCGCGGCCGGGGTCACCCTGCTGCAGGAGTACCAGGTCCGGCTGGCCGCCCAGGACACCTGGGGCGTGCTGGTGTGCCTGCAGTCGCTGGACGCCGGGGGCAAGGACGGGACGATCCGCCATGTCATGAGCGGCGTCAACCCGCAGGGCGTGCGGGTCAGCGGCTTCAAGGTGCCCTCGGCGGAGGAACTGGATCACGACTACCTGTGGCGTTACGCGCGGCGCCTGCCCGCCCGGGGTGAGATCGGCATCTTCAACCGGTCGCACTACGAGGAGGTCCTGGTCGTCCGGGTCCATCCCGAGCTGCTGGACCGGCAGAAGCTCCCGCCGTCGGCCCGGGGCAAGAGCCTGTGGGCCCGCCGGTACCGGGAGATCAACGACTGGGAGCATTTCCTGGCCGACAACGGATTCAAGATCGTCAAGCTGTTCCTGAACCTGTCCAAGGAGGAGCAGCGGATCCGGTTCCTCAAGCGGGTCGACCTGCCGGAGAAGAACTGGAAGTTCTCCTCGGCCGACGCCAGGGAGCGCACGTACTGGGACGACTACCAGGCCGCGTTCTCCGACATGCTGACGCGCACCAGCACCGAGTGGGCACCGTGGTACGTGGTCCCGGCCGACCACAAGTGGTTCGCCCGGATCTGCGTGTCGGCCGTGCTGGCCCACACCCTGATCGGGATCGACCCTCGGTACCCGAAGGTGGACGCCGACAAGCGGAAGGACCTGGCCGACGTCAGGGCGATGCTGGAAGCCGAGGCCCCCGACGGCGCGGCGGCCGATCCCTTTGCCGCCGACATGGCGGCCGGGGCCGGCCAGCAGGACGGTAAGGAGAGCAAGCAGGCCCGCGAGCAGCGCGAGCAGATGAAGAAGGTCAGGGAGAAGCTGGCCAAGGCCTGACGGTCCCTGGCGTAGACGTGCCTCGCCCGGTGAATGCGGGCGACCCCGGCTGACCGCCCTCCCCGGAGTCCAGCGCATGACGTCAACGCTGGTCATGAAGCGGATCGTGCACGACCGGCCGCTGCCGGGCGCAGGAGCGCATGCTTGACCTAGCCACCGCGGTCACGCCGCGGCCGGCGCAGGTGGTTACCTGGTCTCGAAAGATCTCCTGGAAGGGATCCCGCCATGGCCAGCACGACACGCCGGGACCCGGTGCTGATCACCGGATGCTCATCCGGGATCGGCCGGGCGGCAGCGATCAGCCTGCACAACGCCGGGTTCCCGGTGTACGCGACCGCCAGGAACGCCGATGCGCTCGCCGGCCTGGCCGGCCGCGGCATCCATACCCTGGCCCTGGACGTAACCGACGAGACGTCCATGACCGAGGCGGTCGCCGCCGTCGAAGACGGCGAGGGCTGGATCGGCGTGCTGATCAACAATGCCGGATACGGGCTGTACGGGCCCGTCGAACAGCAGCCGATGGCCGAGATACGCCGCCAGTTCGAGACCAACGTCTTCGGCCCGATCCGGCTGATCCAGCTGGTGCTGCCGGGCATGCGCGGCCGTGGCCGCGGCCGCATCCTGAACGTCTCCTCGATGGGCGGGCGGGCCACCCTGCCCGGCGGGGCGTTCTACCACGCCTCCAAGTACGCGGTCGAGGCGATCAGCGATGCCCTGCGGATGGAGGTCGCCCAGTTCGGCATCGACGTCGTGCTCATCGAGCCCGGGCCGGTGAACACGCCGTGGAACGACGTCGCGGCCGGATCCCTGTCCACCGCCGTCCCGGGTGCCGGCGACGCGGGTCCGGGAGCCCCCGGGGACGGCGGCGCCGGCGATGACCCCTACGCGGCCTACAAGGCCGCGGTCGCGGCCTCCTTTGTCACCGCCCACAGCGGCCCGCTGGCTCGCCTGGGCTCCACCGCCGACGACATCGCCACCGTCATTACCCACGCCGTCACCGCGCGGCGGCCGCGCACCCGCTACCTGATCAACCCCGTCGCCAAGAGCGTGGTCACGCTGAACCGCCTGCTCCCCGGCCGCGCCTACGACGCCGTGCTGCGCCGCCAGTACAAGCTGCCCGGCTGACCGTCGCTGGTCAGCTCCCCTCGGCCGGCCGGGCCGTCGGCGCGGTCAGCTCGAGCTGTACACCGTCGGGATCCTCGAACGGGAGCACGTCGATACCGAAGGACGGCAGGCTGGTGATCTCGCCGTGCGTCACGCCGCGGGAGTCGAGGAGCCGCAACGCCTGCTCGAGGTCATCGTGGCTGGCCACGCTGAAGCTGAGATGGTCCAGGCCCACCCGGTCCGGGTCGAACCGGTCGCCGGATGGCGCCATCGGGCGCAGGCCCATGAGCAGGTTCCCGCGGACCATCACCACACCACCGAAGAGGATCTTGAACGTCTCGGCAGCCGACGGGTCGTCCGGCGGCGGCGATTCCACGGCCACCTCGAACCCCAGCAGGCTGGTGTAGAACTGGCGGCTGCGCTGCACGTCGGTGACCGTGAGCCGCAGGTGATGAATGTCACCGGTCGGAATCTGTGCGGCCATCATGCTCTCCCTCCCCGCGGGCCGCGGCTCCGCGCCGACGGCCTTACGTGCCGCATCCTCCCACGCCGTCCTCGGAGGTCGGCTAGCCGAGCCCGCTGGTTCCGCCACCGGGCGCGCCTGCGCAGGCGCACGTCACCGCTCATGACTTGGAGTGATGGTTCGCGAAGCTGACCCGTGCGAGCCGGGGCCTGGAACGCCTGTGGCTTCGGGCAGCGAAGTCGTACCCAGCTGTGGCGGGTTCAGGCGATAAGCAGGCGAAGGCCAAGCTCTGCTGCGTCGAGATCGAGGAGGTCGCGGTTGCGTTCGTTCCCCGCGCCGAAGGCTTGGGGCGGCAACCTGCGAACCGGGCCGATCAAGACTCGCGCTGGCAAACGTTGGCCCCGGCACCGGCGACAGGACCGGCAGTGAGCCTGGAGAACGTGTGCTCAGGGGTGATCGCGAAGTCGCCTGGTCAGACGGTGGGCGGAGCGGCGGGCGGGCGCTGCTCCAGCGCCTGCAACGCCAGCCGGACGGCGGTGTCGAGCTGAGGATCACGGCCCGCTGCCCAGTCGTGCGGCGCGATTGTCACCTCGACGTCCGGATCCACGCCGTGGTTCTCCACCGCCCAGCCGACGCCGGCGAACCACCAGGCGTACTTCGGCTGCGCCACCAGGGTCCCATCGACCAGCGTGTACTTGAGGTCAACGCCAAGCACGCCGCCCCAGGTACGGGTGCCGACCACGGTCGCGATGCCGTAGGATTTCAGCGCCTGGATCACGAGATCGCCGCCGGAACTCGCGTACTCGTCCGTGATCGCTACGATCGGCCCGCGCGGTGCATCGGCCGGGTAGCTCGACGGCTCCTCGTACCGGGACAGGTTCCAGCCGATGATGCGCCGGGCGAGCTTCTCGGCCACCAGTTGCCCAGCGTCGCCGCCCTGCGTGTCCCGCAAATCCACGATCAGCCCGTCTCGCCGGAACTCGGTGTACAGGTCCCGGTGGAACTCCGCCCAGCCCCGCGCCATCATGTCCGGGATGTTCAGGTAGCCGAGCCGCCCGCCGGAGGCCTCGCAGACCGCGGCCCGCTGCCGGGCGACCAGATCGTAATAGCGGGCCACGTGCTCGCTCGCCAGCGGGACCACGACAGCCCGCCGGTCCGCTCCGTCGCGCCGGAGAGTTAGCTCGACCGGCTTGTCGGCCTTGCCGGCCAGCAGCGCGTTCGGGCCGAGGTCCGGGTCCACCGGCCTCCCGTCCACCGCGACGATGAGATCGCCCGGCGCCGCGCCGACGCCCGGGCCGGCCAGCGGAGAGCGCGCGCCGATCACCGACGACTCGCCAGGCAGGATCCGGGCGATCCGCCAGCTCCCGGCCTCGGTGCGCTCGACGTCGGCGCCGAGCAGGCCCTGAGCCAGCGCAGGGTCACCGCCCGCGGCCGGCGGCCGCAACCCGGCGTGCGAGCTGCCCATCTCGCCCTGCAGCTCCCACAGGACATCGTGCAGGTCATCGGTGGAGCCGATGCGGTCGAGCAGCGGCCGGTAGCGGTCGGCCATAGCGGCCCAGTCCACCCCCGCCATGTCGGCGCGCCAGAAGTTGTCCCGCATCAGCCGCCACGCCTCGTGGTACATCTGCGTCCACTCGGCCGGCGGTTCGACCGTCACCCGGATCCGGTCCAGATCGACAGCCTCCGCCGCGGGCTCGCCGGTCGGCTTGATCTCCAGCGACTGCGCCGTCCGGTAAGCCAGCCGGGCCCCGTCGGCAGAGACCGCGTAGTCGTCCAGGGCCTCGACCTCAACCGAGCGCTTGCGCTCAGCCAGGTCATAGCGGACTAGCCGGGATTCCGGCTGCTCCTCGGCCGCGCCGATTACGGTCTCACCTAGCTCCCCGGCGCGCGGCATGTCCAGCCATACCACGCCGTCCCTGACGGCACGGAGCTTGTCGTAGCGTCCGGCCGCCACGGGGAACGGCACGATCCGCTCGGCCAGCCCAGCGACGTCGAGACCGACGGTCGCGGGGACCTCTCCCGGACCTTCCGGTCCTGCAGGACGGCCATTCAGCTCCGGAGCGAACGGCGATGGCGTCGTGGCCAGCAGCGGCACAAGATACGGCCGGACGCCGGGCAGGAACCCGAGATCCCAGTGGTGCGCGTCGTAGACCGGATCGAAGGCGCGGTTCGACAGGAACGCCAGGTACTTGCCGTCCAGGGTGAACGCCGGCGAGCTGTCGTCGAACCGGGGCGGGGTCACGTCGGTGACGGTGCCGTCGGCCAGGCGGGCCAGCCGTATCTGCGAGGCACCGCGCTCGGGCCGCCACGGCTGCGACCAGGCGAGCAGCGCGGAGTCGGCAGAGAATGCCAGGCCCGCGACCTCTGCGTTGGTGCTCCGCGCGACCTCGGTGATGACCGGCTCGCCATCCAGCGCCACCGTCAGCAGCCGGCCGTCGGCGCATGCAACCGCTGCCGTGCGCCCATCCGGCGCCACCGCCAGCTCCAGGATCCGGCCGAACTCGCCGTGCCCGATCCGCCTCGCAGCCGAGCCGTCAGCAGGGAGCACGTCAAGACCGTCTTCGCCGCCGTTGTCTGACGCGCAGGCAACCGCGTCCGTGCCGGGGATGACCACCGGAAGCCGGCCGCGCACGCCTGGCTCGGCCAGAAGCGCCCGGGCCGGCCCGTCCCGGCCCGGCAGCCAGTGCACGGTACCGCGCACCTCGGCGGCGAGCACCCGGCCGGTAGAATCCAGCGTGAACGAGCCCAGCTGCGACTTCGCCGGCACCGGATGGGCGGCCCGCCCGGAGCGGACTCCGCTGAGCCGTATGTCCAGGCGCACCGGCTCGGCGTCGAGCGACTCAAGCAGCCAGATCTCCCCGGCCCGCTGGTAGACCACGCGCTGGCCGTCGGTCGTCGCGTGCCGGGCGTAGTACTGGCCGAGGTCGGTGTGGCGGCGCAGGTCCGTGCCGTCCGGGAGCGCGGAGTAGAGCGCGCCGGTCCCCTCGTGGTCCGACAGGAACACGACCCGGCCGCCGGCGAACATGGGGTTCACCAGGTTGTCGCCCACGTCGGCGAAGATCCGCGTGTAGTGTGAGCCGTCCGGCGAGTACCAGATCTTCCCGCCGGCACCGCCATGGTAGCGCTTCCATTGAGCCGGCTCGGCCGGCTCGAAGTTCATGGCGCTGCCAACCAGCACAGCACCGTCGCATACCGCGACGTCGCCCGCCGGCCCGTAGTCGAGCCGGCGAGCCGGTCCGCTCAGCGGCACCGCGAACGCCCAGGTCTTCATGCTGAAATGCTGGCCGGTCCGGCTGAGCACCAGCACCTCGTTGTCGCTGACCCAGCCGCGCACGGTCGCGAACCGGTCACCCCAGTAAGTAAGCCGCGTGGCCGGGCCACCATCCGCGCACGCCGCATACGCCTCCCGCAGGGCGGGCCCGCCGAGCGACCGGGAGCCGTCACGAGTCGAGGTCCAGGCGACGTGCGTAGCTGACGGGTTCAGCCGCGGATGCAGCACCGGAGCCTGGTCAGCAGTCAGCCGCCACGCCCGGGCGCCACGGCCGTCCGCCGCCTCGCTCAGCGAGGCGAGCCAGACATCGTCCTCAGCCGCGAACGTGATCAGATCGCGTGCAACGTGCGGGTAGCGCAGGTACTGCGTCATGACGATCACTCCCGTTTGTCATCCGGGGCCGGTCTCTGGCCGACCCTCACTCCCGCTACGAAGTGGCCACCGCCGAATTGACACCCGCCCGCCACGATGCCAGAAACTTTGCGCCAGGCTCGCGCGGCCAGGGGCGACGCCCGAGCCACCGGTTCAGTGCAACGCCCCGTCTTAAGCACACTCGTGCCACGCTCAGACTTCTGAGCCAGCCGTGCGCCTGGCCCTGAGAGCCGACTTGGCGAGGTATCCTCAGGACGTGGCCGATCTCGGCCATCGACTGACCAGGGCTGTCGCCTGCCACGAGCACGCTGGCAAGCGGCAAGGGCGTCCAGCACAGTCTCTGGCCTGGAATATCTCGCCTCCACGGTCCATGGAGATCCGGCGGTCCCCAGGTTCGTTGGTGTCAACCTTGGGTGTCAGTCCGCACCGCTATCCAGGAGTCGACTGCAAGGTTCGGCCGACCAGCCACGCCTGCACTCGCAGATCCGTAGATACCTGTCTGCCGTTCAGCCCCGTCCGGACAGGTCCGCGAACTGACGTCCCTGCCAGCCGCCAGTCCGCACCCGCTCGCCAGGAGTGCGAAGTGGTTCGCCCGGATGGCTCCCACATTGGCTCCCAGCCTGGTCGGGATGGCGTGGCGATCTTGGACGCGTTCCGCGTTAGATCGAGGGCTGGCAGCAATGGCAACGGACAACGGTAACCCTTGGACACGCCCCGCGGGCGTCGCCCGGCCCGGCGTCAGGTGGTAACCGTTGCGGACGTGGCGCCCATTGTGCTCTGGAGAGCATGGCGCTGTAATGCCGCGCTCGCAGGGATGTCAGGTTTTTGTAAGGTCGCTGCGCGAGGGTGTCAAGATCAGGCTCAGTGGGCGGCGGGCACGCTCGCGGATTACGCGGCGTCGCTGGGCCTGGAGCTGGTCCCGGAGGTGGTGTTCCACCCGTCGGTGATCGAGCGGTTCGCGCGCGCCGCGCCGGGGCTGTCGGGGATGGCGCGGCGCACGCTGCGCACCAACCAGCGGTTCATCGCCCGGCGGGTGGTGCCGCAGCTTCACCCGGCCGATGTGCCGCTGCCCCGGGAGCGGGCCAGGGCCTGCTACAGCGCCGCGGAGATCGCCGGCTTCCTCGCCCTGGCCGACGCGCAGCCCACGACGGAGCGGCGGATGCGGGCGGCCGGGCTGGTCTGCCTGGGCGCTGGCGCCGGGCTGATCCGCGCCGACCTGCGCACGGTGCGCGGCAGCGACGTGGCCTGCCGCTCCGGCGGCGTGATCGTGCAGGTCACCGGCCGGCGCCCGCGCGTGGTGCCGGTCCTTGCCCGCTACCATGGCCGGCTGCTGGCAGCGGCGCGGTTCGCCGGGACCGGCCTGGTCACCGGCGGAACCGATCCCGGGCGCCGGAACCTGACGAACCCGCTGATCAGGGCACTGGACGGCGGTAGCGGGCTGCCGCGGCTGGACACGTCCCGGCTGCGCGCCACCTGGCTGGCCGACTGCGCGGAGCTGCTGGGGCTGGCCACGTTCATGGCGGCGGCCGGGATCAGCTGCTCGCAGCGGCTCGGCGACCTGATCGCCGGGCTGGAACCTGCCGGGGAGGCCGACGCGGTCCGGCTGCTCGGGGCGGCGCGCCGGCGATGATCCCGCTGCCGGTGCCAGAGGAGATCATCGACCGCTCCGGCGTCGCGCCGCGGATCGAGCTGCTGCTGCCCATCGGGGTGCGCCCACGGCAGCTCCTGGTCCGCACCCTGCTGCTGGGCATGCTGATGGTGCTGGCCGATCACCGGCCTGCCCACCTCACCCGCGTGCACCACGCCCTCATCAGCCTGCCCGAGGCCGACCAGCGCAGGCTCGGCGTCCTCGCCAGGTGGAAGACCGGCCCGCACCTGCTCACCTACCGGCAGACCGAGCGCACATTCGGCCTGGTCACCGGCGCCCTGGCCAAGGACATCCCCGACGGGCTGCCCTCCGGCCGGCTGCAGCGCATCTGCGACAACCTGCTGGAAGCCAGCATCCCCGATGAGCTCAAGCACGCCAGCAGCGCGCTGGCCGTCGACTGGACCGACGTGGAGACCTTCTCCCGCCCGCCGCCCCGCGGCACCAGCGACTGCGCCGACCCCGAGGCCTCCTGGGGACACCGCGCCGGCGGCGGCCCCGGACAAGACAGCGAGCTGTTCTTCGGCTACTACCCCTCCGCCGCCACCATGATGCGCGAGGAGCACGGCCCGGCCGTCCCCGAGCTGGCCCGGCGGATGACCGTGTCGTCCTGCCACGCCGACCCCGCCCGCGCCCTGGTCCCGGTGCTGACCACGATGCCCGAAGCGGGCATCCCGCTCGGCGACATCCTGGCCGACTCCGGCTACGCCCACCGCGACGCAGACGCCTGGGCCATCCCGCTCCGCCTGGCCGGAGCCCAGCTGATCCAGGACCTGCACCCGCACGACCGCGGACCCCGCGGCACCCACCACGGCGCCATCATCGCCAACGGCAACCTCTACTGCCCCGCCACCCCCAGGACGCTGCTGGAACTCGGCCCGCTGGCCCGCGACGCCACCCCGGACCAGGCCGCCGCCCACGACCTGCAGACAGCCGAGACGGCCCGCCACAAGCTCGGGAAGATCACCGCAGATGACGCCAGCGGCTACCACCGGGTAGCCTGCCCCGCGGCCATGGGCAAGATCCGCTGCCCGCTACGCCCGGCATCGATGAGGCTGGACCGCAACCGGCCCGAGATCCTCACCCCGCCCGAGCGCCCGCCGGCCTGCTGCCAGCAGCAGACCATCACGGTGCCGCCCGAGGTGAACGCGAAGACCACGCAAAAACACGACTACCCCTCAAAAGAACACCGCCGGTCCTACGCCCGGCGCACCGGCGCCGAACGGACCTTCGCCACCGCCAAGGACCCCGCCAGCAACAACATCGCCCGCGGCTGGACCCGCCTGATGGGCCTGACCCCGCTCACCCTGTGGCTCGCCTGCCTGCTCGCCGTCCGCAACCAGCGGATCCTTGACGCCCGGGCCGCCCGCCAGGCCGACAACGCCCGCCGCGCCGCAGCCGGCCTGCCGCCCCGCACCCGCCGCCGGCGCCGCAAGACCCTCACCGACCTGGCCACCGCAGGCACCCCGCCGTGACCCGGCAGGCGAACCCGGCACGGTTACCAGACCATCGCAACTCAGGCACCCCAGAGCAGCCAGCCATGCCCGGACGGCACGCCATCCACGCCGCAACCGCGAAAACCGCCCAGAACGGGCCGCCCACGCGAAATGTCAGACCCAAACGTGAACATGGACACTGGTGAAACGTGAAGACCTCCTGGTGGAGCTAAGGGGACTTGAACCCCTGACCCCCTGCTTGCAAATCAGGCCTGGCGCGTGTCCTGAGGCGTCTGCGAGTGGCCTCAAATGCTATCTAGCTGGGCAAACGACCATGTAGACTCTTTTAGCCCTCTTCCGACCCTTCGCCAGATGGCTCCCCAACTTG
>CAWEHB010000003.1:0-718457 GCA_963808705.1 uncultured Actinomycetota bacterium
CCTCTATGCTCGCGGCGTCCAGTCCGCCAGACTACTGGGACGCGGCACGAGCGCTTCGTGCTGTCTGTGGGCCAAGGGCGGATACTCGGTTGCAGATCGCCGACCTTGAGGCAGAGCTAGCGGCATTGCCGCCTCACGCCGACGACGACCATTTGCGCATACATCATGCCCTAGCAGCCAACTACGACCGCCTAGGCGACTATCGCCAGGCTCTCCACCACGGCCAGCAAGAACTACTGCTGCGTCGCCACATACAGGGAACTGATCACCGCCACACCCTGACCGCTCGCAGCCAGGTTGCCGAATGGACATGGCGATGTGGAGACGCAGCGGGAGCTTTGCGGATGCTCCAGGGGCTGCTGGACCACCGGGAACGGGTGCTTGGCCCGAACCATCCTGACACCTTGACCACCTGCCACGACCTCGCCTTCTGCACCAGATTGTGTGGGCATATAGCAGATGCGCTGCGGCTGTACCAAGACCTGCTGCCAAACCAGGAGCGGATCCTTGGGCACGACAGTTGCGACGCCCTGTCCACCCGCAACAACATCGCAGCCTTGACCGAGGAATACGGGCATCCGGCAGAAGCGCTGCGGCTGTTCCAGGAGCTACTGCCCAAATTCCGCGTGGCCGCCCCTTGGCCCGAACCATCCCGACACCCTGGCGACCCGCGCCAACATCGCCTTCTGCACCGCCAGGTGCGGGCACGCAGCAGAAGCGCTGCGGCTATACCAGGAGCTGCTACCGGGCCGGATGCAAGTCCTTGGCCCAGAGCATCCCGAGACCCTGACGACCCGCGGCAACATTGCACTCTTGACCGCGGAATGCGGATATCCGACAGAAGCGCTGCGGCTGTACCAAGGCCTACAACCCAACTAGGTGAATATCCTTGGCCCGGGCTGATAGGACAATACGACGCGTCCACATCCGTTGTCAGCATACTGCTCTAGCTGACACGTTCGACTACCTAAATTAGTCGTCGGCTAAGCTCGGTTCTGAACCACCAACTCGAAGGCTTTTTGCACGGAAGTGGTAGCCCGCAGTGAGGGCAGTGCCGAGATGATCCCGCCAAGGCCGCTCGAGATGGGGTCGGCTTCGGCGGACTTGAACTACCGATCTCCTCCTCTCAGGTAAACTCCGAATGAGCAAACCCACAGGGATGGGGGGGCCGATGCCGACCATGGGCCGCAAGCTTCTGCCTGCCGACAACCCCAACAGTCCAGCTGAGCGGTTCGCCTGGGTCGTCAGAGCGCTCCGTGCCTCTTCGTCAAATCCTGACATCAGAAGAACCGAGATCTTTGCCGAAAAGCTTAACTCCCACCTTACAGAGCACCTTCAACCTGCAAGCATCAATCGCCTGGAGACAGGCGGCCTGGACTTTACTGTTGAGCGTTGCGTAGCCTACGAGGCTGCTTTGGGTCTTCCAGATGGCCAACTCGTTGACGCCTATCTTTGGCTGTTCCGCCACCGCGGGCTAGCACCGAAGACGGCGTGGGCAACATTGCGGGAAGCAACGTCCAGCGAAATTGAATTGCTTATACGCCTAGCGCAGGATGAGCCACTTAAGCCGCTTGACTGGTTGCACCTTGCCCACCTATACCGGAACCGTCCCGATCTGATCACTGAGTCAAGTCGCCTTCATGAGCTGTTCATAGGTGGCATGATCCGGGACATGGGCCGTTATTATGAGCGAGACCAGCGGATCATGCGAGAGGCACTAATAACAGTCGGTGAGAATATCGTTCCTGCTATCTTGGCAGCTGTCGAAGAAGAGCCCATACGCTTTTTCAACGCAACGGAGGCACTAGGTTTTATTCCCGGACCTGAAGCATGGGAAGCCCTGCTCCGCTTGCACCATGAACTTCCGGATGTCTTCGCGGCGCCAGGAATCCTCGATTCCATGGCGAGAAAGGCAAATCTAGATTCTAGCGCAGAGTTTCGTGACCGGCAGGTAAGTGATCCATTGAAAGCATATTGTATGAACCTTCTGGAACAGACTGAGACGCTTTTTATAGCTCGAGAATCTTCACTCGCAATAGTTGGCGCTCTTCAAGATAATCTAACTATGGTTGAAAGGCGGCGCCTTGCGACGCTCAAACCCGATCTCGATCAGCTCGCGATAAGGCCCACTGCCGTTACCCGCAAAGAGATCATGCACGATGTTATGAGACGTCATGGGCAAGCTACAGAGAAAAGCCGCCCGATAGAAGATGTGCCATTGATCATGCCAGGACTCAATAGGCTCGTTCACGACGGCCTTTTTGCTCCCGACAGGGTCGAGCGCATAACAAGTGGCGTTCTCCTTACGCCTTGGCAAGGGATTGGTGCTCTAACGGAGGCAGTTGGCGACTCGGCACATGGGATCCCGGTTGCCGACTATGGAACGCAGCGTTCAATGGTGCGGTTTGCTACGAAGCTAGGATCGTCGAACCTGAATCAGCACCTGCGGAGAATTGCCTCTTCAGGGCAACTAGACATCAATACCAGCGTCAGCATAGCTTGGGCACTAGGAGCCGAACCGAGAGCGCTGACGAAACAACGCTTGAGCAGATGTATGAAACTGCGAAATCATCTGAAGTGAAACGAGCGGTATGCACGGCCGCGATGAGACGAGGACGCACTCCCTTGCTGAAAGAGATTTCGCGAGACCGAGATGGCGTCGTGGCACGGGAAGCCATGATTGGTCTGTCTATTATCGGAGCCAATCAAAGAACTAATCCGCTAGCCGCAGAAAATACGACGAAGCTCACGCCCCACCTAGCTGCACTCCTGAAACGACTTCCCACTCGTACATGTGGTGATCTCGCCCAAGCTCCACCAGTTGCAACTGGCCGAAGTAAAGCTCTAGACTCAGAGGTGTCAATTCTTCCAGCAAACCGATCGTCCGGGCAGCGGAAGCAGAGCGGTTGGCGTACGCCAAGGTGACGTGGGGGTTGAAGGCGGCAGATCCTTCGAGAAGCGCAGGATCCCGGACTTCTGCGAGGACCTGACGGACAAGAGTCTTTAGGCCAGAGAGTTCATCTGCTGGAGAAACCCTTACCACTACGCCTTCTTCGGCTACAATGGGCTTTCCCAATTTCGTTCGTATAGGCCGTACATTGGCGCAGCGTTTGGCCAGCTCGCCCAGGACTACTGGCAGTTCGCCGGGGGCACCTCATCCACGAACCCAAGTCCTTGCACCGTCAGGTGCATCCACTCGGGCGGGACGACGTCGAGGGAATTAGCCACCAGCGCTGGACGGTAGTACCAGCTAAACTCCTCCGCAGTATCTAGTGAATGCTGGAAAGTCAGAAAAAAGGTATACATGCGTCGACCCAGTGACCAGCCTGGCCGCCACCACCAGTGAGACTTAAAGTGGTCACTTGGGGCAACAGAAGGAGGGTTGATCAGGCGCCGATCCATGGGCTGTTCCTTGTCATTGTGCCTCGGTAGGCTGGGCCGCATAGTCTCTATGCTAGTCAAACATATGCCTGACCGCAAACAGGCTAGCGATTGTCTTGCCGTCCACCAAGAGATTCTTGCGGATCATTTTTTCGATGTCACGAAGCGCTATTAGACAGCTATAGGTCGGCAAGTCCGGCCCTGGATCGCCACCGATGGAATGAAGATCCGTCGCGAGGAAGATTTGAGCTTCCCAGTCCGAGCAACACGGGGCTGCATTCAACCGAAGCAGTGGCTTGATCACATTGGCTCTTAGACCCGTCTCCTCGCGGAGTTCGCGCCTTGCCGTGTCGATATGCCTCTCATGATCCTGTCGTCGTCCTCCAGGAATTTCAATAGTCATTCGTTCGAGCGCCGGCCTGTATTGTGCAACGCAGATTGCATCGCCACCATGAAGAGGAACGACGGCTGCTCCGCCTGGATGCCGCAAAACCTGTCGGGTATACGGCCGATCCCAGCTCGAATATGAAGTACTCGTCTGGTGAAGCCGGAGTTCACCGGAGCTTGAAGCCTCCCGGGTTTCCGTCAAGTAATGCCTCTTGAGTTCGCCTAGATCTAGCTCGCTTATCCTGGGAATCTGCTTCAACATCACACGCCTCCTTCTTCTTTCCTGACTGGGCTACTTTCTGAGGATTAGCTTCGCGAGAGTTGTGTATTCCTTCGCCGACAAATCCTTTCGCCGATCTAGCATTCGATAGAGGATTATGGACTTAGCTACCTGTACCAGCTCGCGTATGAGAGCTGGTGTTGATGGGAGGGCGAAAAACCCAAGCACCGTGAAGATGATGCAGGTAAGTAGCCCGCCCGTGAGGTGGAGATGATTGATCGACGATCCTGCCGAAACACCGTGTTGTGGAATGAGGGTCTGTGCCTGAAAGATGATCGTGTGCATGGTTCTCGCCCAATCGCTCGGAGAATCGATGCGAGAATCGTGTCATGTTGCGGCGGCGAGTACCAATATTGTTAATAACTGCTGGCACATCATGCAGGAAGGAGCCACCTCTAATCACCGCGTCCGTCGTGTGCATAAGGGCTCCCAATCTATAAACAAGCGCGTAACAGGCGGCTGCCTGGCATAGCGTTACGCTGAACGATGACGGTTCAGAAGCGCAACTTCCTGCATGTCGAGGTTGTAGCGGTGCAGGAAGTCGGCTAGCCATGGCTAGCGGCGCCGGAAGAGGGAGCCACCTCTGCACCAGCCGATCCGGCTTGTGCTGGCGCTGGGCGTGCAGAGCCGACGGCGGAGCAGTCGCCACTCTTAGGCTGATCGGAACACGCCGATGGCCGCCACAACTGATGACAGCAGCAGTCTGCACACCGTCGGTATGGCCGCCTAGGCACAGGAGCACCGAGGTGCATGACATTTGAATCAGCGCCGCGGGTGCTCGGCCGACAGCGTCCGCCTGATGTGCCGCTAGCTGCGGGGCGATGGCCGCAACGACGATGGCTCGTGTGCCAGCTGCGGTCCACGTCGGGACGACACCCGCCGACAGGTGGGGTGGGATCTTTGACGTTCCGATCATGATGACCCCCCACGACCGTGCCCCTCTGCCGTCCGGCGAGGGACTGCCGGGATGTGGCCCACGTCATACCCCAGGGCTACTTCTGTCAAACTCAGACATAAAGTGGACATATATCTGCAAGATCAAGACAGGGGGCCACACATCGTAAGCTATAGTGGTTGGTCTTGAGGAAGAAGTTCGCAGAAGGATGATGCTGGGATGAACCCAGACCCCCGGAGTTCTTGGCCTCCACGTGGTCTGAGCGGCAACGCTGTCGGCCTGGCACAGGCCCTGCTAGTAGAGGGTCCTACTACCCGGCGGCGGCTCGGCGAGCTGACCGGGCTCTCCCGCCCGACGGTCACGATGGGGCTGGAGGAGTTGAAAGACAACGGGCTCTTGGAGGACGACACTGCTAGCAGCGTCGAAGACCGTGCGATCGGGCGGCGAGCGAAGCTGGTCCGGTTGAGCCGACGCGCCGGCCTTGTCGTGGGCATCGACGTCGGCCGCCGACATATCCAAGTGGTCCTCGCGGATCTCGGACATCAACTGATCGGCATGGCACCTGCGGAGACCGACGCCTACCGTCATCCCCCCACTGCCGACGCCGACCCCGACGAGGTCCTCGACAAGGCTGCCGAAATCGTGCGGATGCTACTAACCCGCAACAACTGTCACCTATCCGAGGTTGTCGCCATCGGGCTGGGCCTCCCGGCACCCATCACCAGCGATGGGCGCATCGGATCCATTACCCTCCTGCCACGGTGGGCAGACATCGAGCCAGCACAAGATCTCGCGAAGCGGTTCGGGAATGTACCTGTCCTGGTCGAAAACGACGCCAACCTTGGCGCTCTCGGTGAGTACACCTTTGGCGGATCCCGCCGCAACCGCCCGGTCGGCCATAGCTACGAGATGATCTATGTGAAGCTCGGCACTGGGATCGGGGCCGGCATCATCCGAGACGGCGAGTTGCACCGGGGCGCGAGCGGCATTGCAGGCGAGCTCGGTCACATTACCCTGGATTACAAGGATCCGACGAAGTGCCTTTGCGGCAACAAGGGTTGCCTTGAGTTGTATGCGGGAGCACAAGTGCTCCTCGACAAGGCCCGTGCTGCCTGGCCAGAACTCTCGGACACCCTTGAGCTAGTGGACCGGGCGAAGGCAGGCGACCCCTTCTGCATCAGCATAATCCAAGACGCTGCCGACTACGTAGGGCTCGCGCTCGGGACACTCGTCAATCTCACTGGACCAGACCTGATCTTGATCGGGGGCGAACTGAGTGACGCCGGCGAGATCCTCCTGGGCCCCATACGTCACAAGATCGGCCGTACCGCGTTGCCAGGGGCAGCCGGAGCAGTCACGATCTCTGCCGCCCCGCTGAAGAAATGGTCATCAGCCTGGGGCGCTGCCGCCCTCGCACTTACAGCGAGCGCGAGTGAGACTGTCCAGCCCGGCTGAAGAGCCGGGGCGGAACTCAAGCCCAACCCGGTCAGCGCCATGAGGCATTGGGCTGCCGCCAGGCGAGACCGACTCGGTCGCGCTGTTGAGTTATCAAGTTGCTACCGCTCAAAGCGGGTCTTCGAAGTTAACCGGGATCGGGTGGCCGTCCAGTTACCAGATGTGATCTCCGGGTGGCGGCATCGTGTGAGCGGCTGCGGCCGCGGGTGCAGGCGGTGCGGACCCGGCGCCGCTGGTTGGCGGGGTTGCGGAAGGAGTAGGCCTGGCGGGCTTCGAGTTTGGCGATCCGGTTCAGGCTTTCTGACCTGGCATTGGTGACTCCGGTCAGTACCGCGGCGACGATCTCGTTCTCCCACCGGGAGATCGTCCTGGCGAGGGTGACCAGCTCGGGGATGTCGTCGTTTTGGGCGCACCAGTCGTAGAAGGTGAACAGCCGGCCGCGGACATCCCGCTCGCAGGGGGTGGAGCCGGTGATGCGGGCGCGCAGGTTCAGCGCGTCGCGGAGTTTCTCCTTCGCGATCCAGGCGGCCAGGATCTGCTGTCCGTGCCGGCCGCCGCCGAGGGTGTCCATGACCTTGGCGAACTGGGCCGGGCCGAGGTGCTCCAGGTTGCGTACCAGCAGGGCCTTGACCCCGTACTCCGGGTCGCCGGAGCGGCCGCGGCGGCCGTATTTCTCCCGGACCGCCCGGCGGCGCACGTCCCCGGTCGTCTTGACCGCGAGCTGCACGACGTGGAACAGGTCCGCCACGATCTGCGCGGCCGGCAGCATCCGGCGCACCGCCGAGGCGTAGATGGAGCACATGTCGATCGCCACGACCTGGACCGCGTCCCGCCAGGCGGCCGGCGCCTGCGCCAGCCAGTACGCGGCGTCGTCGGCGGTGCGGCCCTCCACCTGGCCCAGCAGCCCCTGATCCCCGGACAGGTCAAAGA
This sequence comes from uncultured Actinomycetota bacterium, assembly GCA_963808705.1. Classification (GTDB taxonomy): domain Bacteria; phylum Actinomycetota; class Actinomycetes; order Streptosporangiales; family Streptosporangiaceae; genus JASHPR01. Next base: position 7,329 of record CAWEHB010000003.1, read on the forward strand.
AGCACGTGTGCCAGCGGTCGGCGAGCAGCAGGTACTCACCGGACTGCTCATCGGCCCGCCAGCGGGGCCGCCCGCGGCGGTGCTCGTCGATCCCCAGGTGCGCCACCAGGGCAGGCGGCTGCGCTAATACCGGGTCAGCGCGTTCAGCGAACGCGGCATGGGCCACCGGCCACGACACGTGCTGCCACCGGCCGGCCTCGGTCACGGTGCAGCCCCGCTCGGCGACTTCCGCGCCCAGCAGCCCGCGCAGCCGGCTGGTCAGCCGGCACCGCGGGCCGATCGCGGGCAGCGACTCGGTGAACGTCACCCGGGGGCACTCCCGGTTGCCGCACACCCACCGCCGCTTGCACCAGGCCACCGTGACTTCGTCCAGGCCCTGGCGCAGGTCACGGGGCCGGGTCAGCAGATGCTCGTGCACCCGGCCCGAGACCGTCCCGCAGTCCGGGCACGACGCCGCGCCCGGGTGATCGGTGACCACCCACACCGTCAGCGACCCATCGGCCTCCCGCTCAGCATCGGTGACCCGCAGGCCTTCCATGCCGAACAGCACCGATGCCGTATCGTCGGCCACAGAGCCCGCGGCTTTCTGTCGATCATGTTTCCTGGAAGATCCATGATCTTAGGAGCCGCGGGCGTCTTGATCACCCCATCCCCCCGCTCGCCCCAGGCGACCTCGCTCACGCAACGTCATCAGGTCGCCACCCGGCCCCGGTTAACTTCGAAGAGCCCTCAAAGCGTCAAGTGAGGACAGAGCCGACGGGGCGGCCACTACGTTGCGCTAGCAGGCTGGGCGCTGACCACAACCTGACCACAAAGCCCCCCGACAAGTCGCCTGCCTTGGAGGCTTGGAACCTTTCTGAACTAGAACTAGAATGTTGGAGTTATGCGAACGACAGGACTTGCATATCAGCGCCACCTTCGAATGGTTGACTGAGACGGAAGAAGCAAGGCTATTGCCTCAGAGCCAAGCATCATTACGATGAGTCCAGAGCTATCTTCCTCGACAATGCAGCCAGTCATCGCTAGATACATTATCGTGCTGGGCCGCGGGCTGGACATGAATGACGGCCGATACGAGCTGACTCTGGCTAGCCAATGCCGCGTTAAGGCTCTCCTAGACTATGTAGTGGACAATGCCCAATTTTTCATGCAGCGGCCTGCTCAAGTCGTTTTTAGCGGCGGGTGGAGCGAGCCGCTACTGGGCCCTATCCCACCACCAGTTAAATATCGAGAGGGCGTTCTTATGTTGGAGCTTGCAAAAAAGCAAGTAAGCAACGATGTTCTCGGCTGCTATGAGTTTTTTGTCGAAGATCGCTCTCGAACCACCCTCGAAAATTTCCTTTGCACTAAAGAGATGTATCCTATTAAAGGCGTCATCTTCTCTGAAAGCAATCCACTGGGATTGATTGCACATCCTTCGCATATGAAACGAGCAGTCTACCTGGCGAAGAAAGTTTATAGCCTGAAGCGAAGCGCAATCGAAACCATAGATGTTAAGGGGGACGACGGAGCCACAGTTGTTCCCGAGCCGCTAATCCGTCTATTGACATTGATCTTTTGTTTTGGTGTTTCAGATCCCGAGAAGCTTGTCAAACGACATCAGCTAATGAGTTCGGTGGTTAGCCATCTGCGACGGCTATACAAGGCCCGCTTTACTCAATATAGTTCCGAATGAGATTTGCGACGACAACTAGATGAATCGATGCGTCGGCCAAGCGCGAGCAGGCGCTCGGTGGGGCGCTCCTGGCCGGCGTGCGCGAGTCGCTGGTGTACGTCGGCGTCGAGATGGGTGAGCCGGTGCATGACGGCCTCCTCCTTCCTGTCAGTGATGGGTTTGTCGTTGTGCTCCCTTGTCGCCAACGGCCCGCGCTATGCGTAGCGGCGCACAGGCGAGGCACAGGATTCGGCTTGGCGGCGAGACCCGCCCGTGCCGCAATCGGGTGCGGGCGCTGGCGGCGGGCGGCGGGGATGCTGGGCCTGTGATGGAGCAGGCTGGCTTGGGTTTCGGCGGGTTGCTGCGGGAGCTGCGGGATGATGCCGGGCTGCCCCAAGACGTGCTGGCCGAGGCCGCTCAGGTGAGCCAGCGGGCGGTCAGTGACCTGGAGCGGGCATCGATCGCACCGCCCGCGAGGACACCGCGCTGCTGCTGGCCGGGGCGCTGGGCCTCGACGGTCCGACGCGTGATTCGTTCGTATCGGCGGGCGCGTGCGGACACCGGCCGCCGACGTGGTTACCGCCGTGCACTCAAGGCCACCCGGGGAGTCCGCGGCGGCCGCCGAACAATCTGCCTGCGCAGCTGGCGCCGTTCATCGGCCGGAAGAAGGAGCTGTCCGAGGTCCGGGCCCTGGTGGAATCCTGCTGCCTGGTCACCTTGGCCGGGGCCAGCAGGAGACCGGGGGAGAGGGCCCCGACGTGAGCGCCCCGCTGGCTATGGCTGGCGACGGGGCCGGCTGTCTGCGCCGAAACAGCCTCGTGCTGTCCCCGTGCTGTCCCCAGATGGCTTGCACGGGACGAGGCTGGGTTTTGCTGCCTTACGTGGCGCGACCCCCCTGACCTGCGCGGATTCCGCCAGGCGGGGTCAGCTTGGAGTCGCTTTCGCGGCAGCGAAGGGACTGCTAATGCGGTTTGGGTTCGCACCCATCCGGGGTTCAAATCCCCGAGCCTCCGCAGCTCACAGATCCTCTCCCCGGCAGCGAGGGAGAGGGTCTTGCGGTCTTCCCGGTCGGAAGGTTGCGGTTTGGGTTGCAGTTCGTCCAGCTCTGGCCCCGAACCGCTCGGTCATTCTGGCTTGCCGCTGATTCCTGAACCGGGGGAGCATGTGGGCCAAATCATGGTGACCGGCGCTACCGGAGGCATAGGTTACGCTGTTGTCGCTGCGCTGAGCGCAGCCGGGCATCACGTCAGCGTGGTCGGGCGTGACCTTGACCGGCTGCGGCCAGTGCCTGGACTACGGGCCATCACTGCCGACCTGGCGCAGCCGCAGCTGCTGGCACAGGCGGTCATTGTGCCCAGGGCCACTGCTGAGCCGATGGGAGCATGATGCCTGCCCGATTCCAGCTCGTCGTCGACTGCAAGGACCCTGAGCTGCTTGCCCGCTTCTGGGCGGCTGCCCTGGGATACGTGCTTGAGCCGCCCCCCGAAGGGTTCGCTACCTGGGACGACTGGCGGCGCGACATCGGGCTTCCCGAGAGTGAGCTGGGAATCGGCGCGGACAGCATCATCGATCCCCGCGGTGACGGCCCCCGCATCTGGTTCCATGTGATGCCGGACGCCAAAGTGGTCAAGAACCGCCTCCACCTCGACATCCACGTCAGCGGCGGCCGTTCGGTCCCGCTCGCCACCCGCACGCAGCGAGTCGACGCCGAGGCCAGGCGGCTGACGGATCTCGGGGCCACGCTCACCGGGGCCATGAGCGAGGACGGCCTCGACTGGTACGCGGTAGGGATGAAGGACCCCGAGGGCAACGAGTTCGACATCAACTGACGCCTTCGCCCGCCGCGGCTCCTCGTGCCGGAGTTGCTATCCAAAGGCCGTGGTGAGCAGCACCGATCTTCCAAGCTGGGGGTCAATGCCGTCCAAAGTCGAGCCATGGCAGCCACGCGCCGTGTCTGGCAGGATCTTTCGTGATGAGGATGACCGTCAAGGCTACGACGACCTGGTCAGGCCAGCACCACAATGGAAGGACCGCACGGCTATGAGTGTCACCTTGATTAACATCTTCGAAGTGCCCGCGGGCGACGAAGACGAGTTCATCGCAGCGTGGGAAAAGACGCGCGACTACCTCAAGACATTTCCCGCGCACATCGAAACTGCACTGCACCAGTCGCTGCATGACGCGCAGTTCCGCTTCGTGAACATCGCCCACTGGACGTCAGAGGATGAATTCAATGCCGCGGTCGGCAGCCAGGGATTCCGGGAGGCAGCATCTGACCTGCGCTGGCCTTTCCATCCTGCGCTGTATCAGGTGGTGCGGACCGGTTAAGCCCAACGAGCGCAAGGCCCGTATCTGCACAGACCAGATGTGAAAGGTCGCGCAACCACCGCGAAACAGCAAGCCGCTGAGAGACCGCGTGAAACACGTCCGAGCAGCTCGGCAGCGTGTAGCCAGTGAACCGCCGGCTCTGATGTAAAACCGCTCCCGCACCCTTGCAGCCAGCAGCGCAGCCAAGGCGTTGCACGGCAGTGGACCTCTGGGCACGGGGACGCCCCGCTCTGGCGGTACGAACGGTCATCCAGCGTGGGCCTTCCGCAAACATCTAAACGACAGGCCAGCTGCGTGCCCGAGCGCACGCCTATCTTGCAGACGTCTCAACCCAGGTGCTGACTATGCTGGGCTCACCCGGTGAGAATGAGCCAGGTCCGGCCGTCGATAAGTTCGCGCACGGCGTCAAGGTGCCCGGCATGAGTAGCAGTCTCGGTGATCACATGCACGATGATCGCGTGCAGATCGTCTAGCCGGAAGTCGCCGAAGAAATCCGGCCACCAAGCCGGTGCCGCGTCCAATGGGGTAACGGCGATAATGGCGTCCGCGCGTTTGATCTGCAGCCGGTAACCGCTGAAGACAGTCTCAGCCGGTACCTCCGGGCTGACTTGCCACGCGTCGGCCTCGTCGTTGTCATCCTCTATCGGCTCCCCGGCGACGACCCGGCGGAACCAGAATTCCTCGACATCACGGGCCAAATGCTGGACCAGACCCAGGCACGTCCACCCCGAAGGAAGCACAGGGCGCCGCAGCTCCTGCTCGGACAGGCCTTCCAGGATCCCCAGGATGTGCTCGCGCTGACTGTTCAGGGATGCCAAAAGCGCTGCGCTCTGGCGGCCAGCCGGAGATGACATGGCCTGGTCATCCACTGCCACAGCCTTACCCTACCGTTGACCGTCGTGACCGCAGCGGTAGGGATGACCAGGAAAGGCTGCCAGCAGAGAGTCGTGGAGTGCGGCGGGGATCGTTGACGCGGTAGGCGCCGCAACCGCGCCCGGCTGCCCACGGCAGCCATGACGGCTTGGCCTCTGTCACCGGAACTGCGGCCGTGGCCGCGGGCCCTGGGATGCCGGGCTCGCGCTCACCGCTCATCCTGGCACTGGCGCAGCAGCCGTGAGAGGACGGTGGACGCCACCAGGCTGTTACCGTCGGTGGCGGGAGGTATGAGAGTGCCGGTTACCGTTTCCCAGCTGTCAATCGCGCCGGTCAAGGGCATGCGGCTGCAGCGCGCCGGCGAGGTCTGGCTTGGGCATCACGGGGTGACAGGCGATCGTGAATTCCTGGTCACCGGGGATGACGGCAAGCTATTGCCGACCAGCCGGACCCCGGCGCTGCTGCACGTCGAGCCCATCTGGGACCGGGTACGAAACGTCCTGACGCTGGCCTTCCCCGGCGGCGATGTCGTCCAGGACACGCCCGAACCCGGGGCTCACGCGACCACCCGGATGTATGACGGGCGGGAGATACCCGGGTGGGTCATCCCCGGGCCGCTCAGCGCCGCGCTGTCCGGCTACCTTGGCCGGGCCGTGCACCTGTTCAAGCGGGCGCCGGAGCACCTCGGTCACGATGACCAGCCCGTGACGCTGATGTCCGAGGCATCACTTCAAGCACTCGCCCCGGAGTTCAATGGCACGGCTCCGGACTCGCGCCGGTTCCGCATGACCATCACGATCACGGGCACTGACGCGTGGGCCGAACACGGCTGGCGCGGGCAGAAGGTGACCATCGGCAAGGTCAGCCTGCGCGTCATTGCCCCCGTGCCGCGCTGCGTGGTCACGACACGTAACCCGGAATCAGGCGCCACTGACGCGCGCATACTGCATGCGCTGGCCCGGCTACGCGGCAAGAACGACATCACCTTCGGCATCTGGTGCGAAATCCTCCGCCCCGGCCGTATCCATGTCGGTGATGTCGTAATGCCCCGGCCGCGCAGCTGATCACGAGCAAGCCCCAGCACCTGGCGGGCCTTGGCGCCAGAGGCGAGAGGCCTTGACGTTCGCGCGCTCATCAGCCTGCCGCCTCGCTTCATTCTGGCTGGTAAGCCTTCAGCGCCGCCGGTGCCTTCGCGCGGAATAGCCGGTCTGGGCCTCGGTCATGGGCCGACGCGAGAGCCGGGTACTCTGCGCGGCCTGGCAACCACGATGAGGAGCTGCGAGCCGCCGTGGATCACCTGAGCTGGAACGCTTGCCTAGCGCTCTCGGGCAGGCACAACCAGGCCCGAACCGTACGCGGTGACCACCGCTTGGACGCGGTCGCGCAGGCCGAGCTTGGCGAGCAGGCGGCTGACGTGGGTCTTGACCGTGTCCTCGGTCACGGTGAGGCGGGCGGCGATCTCGGTGTTGGACAGGCCCTCGGCGACGCGGCGCAGCACCTCGGTCTCGCGCGGGGTCAGCGCGGCGAGTGATGACGGCTGAGGGACAGCCGCGGGCGGGCTGATCCGGGCGAACTCGCTGATCAGGCGCCTGGTGACCATGGGAGCGAGCAGTGCGTCGCCGGCCGCGATGACCCGCACGGCGTCATAGAGTTGGCCGGCGGTGGCCTCCTTGAGCAGGAACCCCGCTCGCGCCGGCGCGCAGCGCGTCGAAGACGTACTCGTCCAGACCGAAGGTGGTGAGGATCAGCACCCGCGTGTCCGCCAGGCGTCCCCCGGTTACCCGCGAGCGGCTAGCACCTGACGGCAGCGAACCCTCACTGTCATCGTCCTGCGGTCGGAGGCGAATCAGCCTTCCGGGTGACGCGACCTATCGCGTTTCTCTGCGAGACTGGGTTCGCTGGCCGGCCCGGCTGGCGTACGACTGCTGAGGGGACGGCACAAACATGATCGAGGCAGAAGGCCTCAGCAAGCGGTACGGGGAGACGCTCGCCGTCGACAACCTGTCGTTCAGCGTGGCACCTGGCAAGATCACCGGTTTCCTGGGCCCGAACGGCGCCGGGAAGACCACGACCATGCGCCTGATCCTGGGCCTGGACCGGCCGACGGCCGGCCGGGTCACCATCGACGGGAAGCCGTTTGACCAGGCGGGCCAGCCCATGCGCCTGGTTGGCGCGCTGCTGGACGCGAAGGCCATGCACGGTGGCCGCAGCGCCTACAACCACTTGCTCTGCCTGGCCCAGTCCAACAACCTGCCCCGGCGCCGGGTCGATGAGGTGCTTGGCCTGGTCGGGCTGGCCGGCGTGGCCGGCAAGCGGTCCAAGGGCTTCTCGCTCGGCATGGGGCAGCGCCTGGGGATCGCCGGGGCGCTGCTCGGCGACCCGCAGATCCTGATGTTCGACGAGCCCGTCAACGGGCTGGACCCGGAGGGCATCCTGTGGATCCGCAATCTCATGAAGGCGCTGGCCGCCGAGGGCCGGACGGTGTTCGTGTCCAGCCACCTGATGTCGGAGATGGAGAACACCGCCGACCACCTGCTGGTCATCGGCCGGGGCAAGCTCATTGCCGACTGCACGGTCGCCGAGTTCATCGCCGCCAACTCCCAGCAGACTGTCCGGGTCCGTACGCCCCAGCCCGACCTGCTGGCCAAGCTGGTCGCGGCGGCCGGGGCGGCAGTCCGCGAGGACGGCGACGGATCGATGGTGATCACCGGTCTTGACACCAGCCGGGTCGGGGACCTGGCCTACGACAACGCGGTCCGGCTGCACGAGCTGTCGCCGGTCCACGCGTCCCTGGAGCAGGCGTTCATGGAACTGACCTCATCCAGCGTGGAATTCCACGCTGGCGTGCCCGAGCAGCCGGTGCTGGCTGGAGAGGTGGCCTGAGATGGTAACGACAACCGGGCCCGCGGCCGGCGTGGCACTCGACCTGCCCCGCTCGGCAGGCCGGGTCACGTTCGCGGGCGCGCTGCGATCGGAGTTCACCAAGATCCGGTCGGTCCGGTCGACGTACTGGACGCTGCTGGCGATGTTCGTCGTGGTCGTCGGCTTCGGCGCGCTGGCGAGTACAGGCGCGGCGCACGGGCCGCACGGGCCGTACTTCGATCCGACGCGGCAGAGCCTGGCCGGGCTGTACATCGGCCAGCTGATTATCGGCGTCCTCGGCGTACTGACCATCACCTCGGAGTACTCCACGGGCATGATCCGCACCACGCTGACAACCAATCCGCACCGCGGCGTGATGATCGCGGCCAAGGGCGTCGTCTTCACCGTGGTCGCACTGGTCACCAGCCTGGTCACCGCCTTCGCGGCATTCTTCCTTGGCCAGGCGCTCATGTCCTCCGACCACATCAGCACCACGATCGGGAGCCCGAACGTACTGCGCGCCGTCATCGGCGGGGCGTTGTTCCTGACCGCGTGCGGCGTGCTGGCGTTCGGCCTGGGCCTGCTCATCCGGCACAGCGCGGGCGGCATCGGCGCCATGGTCGGCCTGCTGTTCGTGGTGACCATCCTGGTCAACTTCCTGCCGCAGTCATGGCAGAACCACGTCGACAAGTGGATCCCGGCCCTGGCCGGCGGGCAGCTGTGGATGACCGTGCCGCAGCCTCCGGGGAACACCCCGATGTTCGGGCCGTGGCCCAGCTTCGCCATCCTGTGCGGGTACGCCGCCATAGCGGTGGCCGCCGCAGTGATCCTCTTCCGTAAGCGAGACGCGTAGACCACGGCAGCGGCGAACCAGCCCTGGCGTGCAGCACCTGTCAGGAATCGTTCGCCACACCGATCAGCGGGTAGCTATCGAAAGCGACGACGGGGATAGGCGCGGCACGGGATATCTCAGGGTTAAATCCGGGTTTTCCCCGATAGCCGGAGGCTGGGTCGCGCCGCCAGACTGGGCTCATGCAGCTTGGACAACTGATGAAGCGGTCCCGACGCCCGGGTACTCATCCCCTCGCCCGCCGCTACGCCGGGCCCTGGAACCAGCCAGGCTGTCCGTCTCGGATACCGGGACCGATCTCGCAGAGAAAGCCGACACAGCCATGTACGAAGACGACGAGGACCGCATTGACGCGGCCGAGCAGCTAGCCGAACACAACCCCCATGCCGCCGCCGAAGCCTTCTCAGCCATCGCCTGCGACCCGGCGGTTGACGACGAGTCGCGCCTGTCCGCCGCCGAGGCACTCGCCGCCCTCGACCCGCCCGCCGCTGCCCCGGCCTGTCTGGCCATCGCCTGCGACGGCGAGGTCGGCGACGAGGTGCGCCTGTCCGCCGCCGAGGCACTCGCCGCCGTTGATCCGCGTGCCGCTGCCCCGGCCTGTCTGGCCATCGCCTGCGACGGCGAGGTCGGCGACGAGGTGCGCCTGTCCGCCGCCGAGGCACTCGCCGCCGTTGATCCGCGTGCCGCTGCCCCGGCCTGTCTGGCCATCGCCCGCGACGAAACGGTCGGCGACGAGGTGCGCCTGTCGGCCGCCGAACTCGCCGCCGTCCGCCCCAGCGCTTGAACCCGCCCGGGCCGGGGTTAGATGAACGTGGCGCTGGCGTCCTGCTGCGCCTGCCAGCCGGCGATGTCGGCGGCCAGCCGCACACAGCCTTCCGCGTGACCGTGCTCGTTATCTAGCGGGTGGCTCTCGAACGGCCCGCGATCGGTGATGTACCCGCCGCACGACGCGCAACGGAAACGGAAGCTGGCCCGATACCAGGGGTCGGGCACACCCGTGAAGTACTCAAACGCGGCCACGCCGAGGTCATAGCCGGCCTCGCCGCCCGGTCCCCGATCCAGGCCGAGAGCCTCGCCGATCTGCTGCCAGGTGATCCCGTCGCCGCGAGCGCGTTCGGCGTACTCGCGGCGGACGCGGGCGGCGGTCTCCGGCGGGACCTGCGCGGCGGTCTCCGGCGGGACCTGCGCGGCGGTCTCCGGCGGGACCTGCGCGGCCCGGTCATCGGCCGGCGGCTCGGCGTAGCGCCTCGTGCCGGACGCCCCCGGCCCGTCGGGCCGCTCCCGGATCCGCACGCCTTCGGCCTCGGCGAGCTGGATCATCGCAGGCCGTGCCGCGAGGTAGGCGTCGCTGACGCTGGCTATCGCCTGGCGCCAGCTACCGGTGCCGCCTGCTATGGCCAGCAGGTCCGGTAGGCCGTGGTGCGGGGTGGTCATCTCGGGTTGTCCTTCCGGTAGTGCGGATGGTGATCAAAAGGGGCGTCATCGCCGGGCGGCTAGCTCGGCTACTCGCCGGCACGACTCAACCGCGTGCCATGCCCGGCGCCAGGCGATCTCATCAGCGGATGCGGCCTGGCTGGAGGCCATCGGCACAGCGGCGGCGGACGTGTCCGGCCGGAGCAGGGAGGTAATAGCGAACGAGCATGCTTCTTCGGTGCGGCGGATTGCGGGGGTTTTGCCGTTCATGTCTCGGGAGACTAGGGGCGACCTGTGATATGACCTGTGACACGTGGTTGCGCTGCTGGTCAGGCGGGAGGTAGCCGGCCGTGAGGGAGAACTTCGCGACGGTGCTGGAGGCCGTGGCGGACGTCCGCGCCGACCACACGGTGGTCACGCACGGGGACCGCAGCCTGACCTGGCGGCAACTGGACGAGCGGGCGTCGCGGCTCGCCGCGTTCCTGGCGGGCCGCGGGATCGGGGCCGAGGACCGGGTGGCGATCGCGCTGTACAACGGCATCGAGTACCTGGAGAGCGTCTTCGCCGTGCTCAAGCTTCGGGCTATCCCGGTCAACGTCAACTACCGCTACCAGCCCGAGGAGATGCTCCACCTGTTCGACGACGCACAGGTCGCCGCGGTCATCTTCGACGCGTCGCTCGGCGCGCGCGTGGCGCAGGCGCGAGCCGGGGCGCGGACGCTGGGCACGATGGTGCAGGTGGGCGACGCACCTGTACCCCCGGTGAGTTCCTATGAGCAGGTTGTCGAGGCGACCGAACCGCTGCCCCGTACGCCACGCGGCGTGGACCACTGGCTCATGTACACCGGCGGGACCACGGGCAAACCCAAGGGGGTGCTGGTCAGCCATGCGTGGCTGTACCCGGTGGCCTGCGCCAACGGCTTCCGGCTCATCGGCGAGCCGGTCCCGGACTCGCTGGACGCGCTACGCACGGTGACACAGCGGCTGAGCGGGCGCGACGACGGGGATGCGATGGTCTGCCTGCCCGCGCCCCCGCTCATGCACGCGACCGGCATGTACACGACGCTGGGCGCGCTGCTGGCCAGCGGGCGGGTCGTGTACCTGACGGCGCGTTCCTACGACCCGGACGAGCTCGCGCGCACCGTGGCCGGGCAGCGCGTGGACACGGTCTCGATCGTGGGCGACGTGTTCGCCCTGCCGCTGGCCGACGCGCTGGACCGGGCGGCGCGGTCCGGCCGCTCGTACGACCTGTCCAGCCTGCGGCGCATTCTCAGCGTCGGCGTGACGTGGAGCGCGGACGTGAAGCGCCGGCTGCTGGAGCACGGCGACTTCGTCTGCCGTGATCTCGTCGCCGCGTCCGAGGGCGGGCCGTTCGCCGTCAGCGAGGCCAGGCGCGGCGACGATGTCGTCACCGCGCGCTTCACGCTGCTGCCCGGCGCCCGGATCATCGACGATGCCGGCCGTGACGTGGTCCCCGGCTCGGGCCAGGTCGGCATGCTCGCCGCGCCCGCCGACGACGAGATCGGCTACCTCGGCGACGAGGCGAAGACCGCGCAGACGTTCCGGACCTTCGGCGGCAGGCGCTGGGTCGTGCCGGGTGACCTGGCCTCGCCCGAGGCCGACGGGTCGATCACGTTCCGCGGCCGCGGCAGCCGCGTCATCAACACCGGCGGCGAGAAGGTCTTTGCCGAGGAGGTCGAGCAGGTCCTCGTCGAGCATCCCGGCGTCCGCGATGCGCTGGTGGTCGGGCTGCCGGACCAGCGCTGGGGACAGCGGGTGACCGCGGTCGTGGCGCCGGCCGGCGACGGTGTGCCGACCGCGGACGCACTGGTCGCTCACGTCGCGGGGCGGCTCGCCGACTACAAGAAGCCGCGCGCCGTCGTGTTCGTCCCCGATGTCCGGCGCAGCCCGTCCGGCAAGGCGGACCTGCGGTGGGCGCAGGCCGTCGCCGCGGCCGCCGCGGCCGACGCGGACGCCGGCTCGGTAAGCGCACGAGACCGCGGGGTATAGGGGGCCATATGCTGGCCGCCCCGGTCCTTGCGGCGCCGTCGGTGCGGCCGAACCGATGATCATAAGCGCTCGGCGCGAGGCGGCGCTGGCCGGTCACTGACCGTTATGGCTTTGTCCCTGGGCACAGAGTGGCGGAAGCAAGAGTTTGTGCCTGCGCCTAGTGTCGGGACTAGGGTCTTGGTTGCAGACTCAGCAAAGAGCCGGGCCGTCAACGGTGACGGAACATCCCGGCCAACCGGCCGGAGGCGTGATGGCTTTCCCGAGCGACCTGGAGATAGCGCGCGGCGCGGCGCTCAAGCCGCTGGAGGATGTGGCCGCCGAGATGGGGATCCCCCTCCACCTGCTGGAGCCGTACGGCGAGCAGGTGATGAAGGTCAAGCTGGCGGCGATCGAGGAACTGGCGGACCGGCCGCCCGCGAAGTACGTCGTGGTCTCGGCGATCACCCCGACGCCGCTGGGCGAGGGCAAGACCACTACCACGGTCGGGCTGGGGCAGGGCTTCCGGCATATCGGCAAGCGGGCCACGGTGACGATCCGGCAGCCCTCGATGGGGCCTACGTTCGGGATCAAGGGCGGGGCCGCGGGCGGCGGGTACAGCCAGGTCGTGCCCATGGAGGTGCTCAACCTGCACCTGACCGGGGACATGCACGCCGTGACCGCGGCACACAACCTGCTGGCCGCGATGATCGACAACCATCTGTACCAGGGCAATGCGCTCGGCATCGACATCCACAACATCACCTGGCGCCGGGTCCTCGACGTGAACGACCGGGCCCTGCGCAACATCATTGTCGGGCTGGGCGGGCGCGGGGACGGGGTGCCGCGGCAGACCGGGTTCGACATCACCGCCGCCTCCGAGGTCATGGCCACCCTGGCGCTGGCCGGATCGCTGGCGGACATGCGGGGCCGGCTGGGCCGGATCGTGATCGGCTACACCCGGGACGGGACGCCGGTCACCGCCGAGCAACTGGACGCCGCCGGGTCGATGGCCGTGCTGCTGCGGGACGCGGTCAAGCCGAACCTGCTGCAGACCCTGGAGAACACCCCGGTGCTGGTGCACGCCGGGCCGTTCGGGAACATCGCCACCGGCAACTCCTCGGTGATCGCCGACCTGATCGGCATCCACGCGGGTGACTACCTGGTGACCGAGGCCGGGTTCGGGGCGGACATGGGGGCGGAGCGGTTCTTCAACATCAAGTGCCGCACCTCGGGGCTGGCCCCGGACGCCGCGGTGATCGTGGCCACGGTCCGGGCGCTCAAGGCCCACTCCGGGAAGTACCGGATCGTCGCCGGGCGGCCGCTGCCGGAGGACCTGCTCAGGGAGAACCCCGACGACGTCATCGCCGGGGCCGCCAACCTGCGCAAGCAGGTCGCCAATATCCGGCTGCACGGGGTGCCCGCGGTGGTGGCCATCAACGCGTTCCCGACCGATCACGCCAGCGAGCATCAGGCCATCCGGGACATCGCGGCCGAGCTGGGCGCGCGGTCGGCGGTCTGCACGCACTTCGCCGACGGCGGCCGCGGCGCCGCCGAGCTGGCCACGGCCGTGGCCGAGGCGGCCGACGAGCCGTCGCAGTTCCGGCTGCTCTACCCGGACTCGGCGAGCCTGCGCGAGAAGATCGAGACCGTGGCCACGCAGGTCTACGGCGCGGCCGACGTCGACTACTCCCCGCAGGCGGCCAAGCAGCTCGACACCTACGAGCGAGCCGGGTTCGGGCAGCTGCCGGTCTGCATCGCGAAGACGCACCTGTCCATCTCCTCTGACCCGGCGCTGAAGGGCGCGCCGACCGGGTGGACCCTCCCGGTCCGGGAGGTGCGGGCCTCGGCTGGGGCCGGGTTCGTCTACCCGATCTGCGGCGAGATACGGACCATGCCCGGGCTGGGCTCCAGCCCGGCCGCGGCCCGCATCGACCTGGACGCCGACGGGCAGATCCAGGGATTGTCCTGAACGCGACGCCAGCCAGCCACCCAGGGTCCGAGCCGCCGCCGGGCTCGTTCCTGGACCAGCCGGTGCGGGACTTCCTGGACCTGCTGGCCGCCCGGGTGCCCGCCCCCGGCGGGGGCGGCGCGGCCGCGGTGACCGGAGCGCTGGCCGCGGGGCTGGTGGCGATGGCGGCCCGGTTCTCCGACGCGGGGCTCCCGACCGCGGCGGACGTGACCCGGGAGGCTGACCGGCTGCGCGAGCGGGCGGCCGGGCTGGCCGACGAGGACGCGACCGCCTACCGCGCGGTGCTCGACGCCTACCGGCTGCCCCGCGATGGCGACGGCAGCGAACGGCGGCGGCGGATCGAGGCCGCCCTGCACGGCGCGGCCGCGGTACCGCTGGAAATCGCGGAGATCGCCGCACAGGTGGCCGGCCTGGCCGCCCGCGTCGCTGCCGGGGGCAACCCCAATCTGCGCGGCGACACCGTGGCCGCGGCTTACCTGGCCGAGGCGTCGGCGCGCAGCGCCGCCGCCCTGGTGGACATCAACGTGGCCCTCGGCCGCCTGCCCGGCGGCCTGTCCCGGCGCGCGGCCAGCGCGGTGGCCACGGCCCAGGCGGCCGCCGCCCGGGTCAGCGAGGCCAGGCAGGCCTGACCGGTCACGGCGAGTCGCCGCCTGATCCCGGTTCCGCTCGCGGCAGCGCCGACGTCGTGGCGGCGGCGAGGAGCGCCTCGATCCGCGCCAGCCGCCGGTCGAGTTCGGCCAGCGTCACTTCGCGCGGGGCCGGCTCCGGCTGCGGGCGGCCAGCCGGCTTGCGGGGTCGTTCACATCGTTCATGGCCATCAGGGTGGCACCCCGGCCGCCGGGGCAACACGTTTCTGCGCCTGAACGGAGTGCGGACAGCCGTCTATCACCCGGGCCGGGGGATGGACGTCGCCCCGTTACCAGGGTGGAATGGTGCTCGGATCGCGCACGGAGCGCGGCGGATTCTGGGTCGGATAGGCTCAGACGGAGAGGAACGTATGTCAGGGTTCGGCTATGTCCTTCTAGGCGTCATCTACCTTGTCCTGCTGGTCGTCTTCGCAGTACTCTCCTTCCGCAAGGGTCACTGGGTGCTCGGCCTCATCGGCTTCATCTTCCCGATCTTGTGGATCATCGGGGCGGTCCTGCCTGCCAAACGGTACGCGCGCCGCTGACACGGCGCCCGGCACCGGTCCGTCATGGGCGTGACGATCCTGCGGAACGCGTCGGTCCTCGACCCTGAGCTGGGGGAGCTGGCCGAGGGGCAGTCGGTGGTGATCGACGGCAGCCGGATCGCTGACGTCGGCCCCGGCCTGGCCGGCCCGGACGACGCCGCGGTCTTCGATGTCGCGGGCCAGACGGTCATGCCGGGCCTGATCGACGCGCACACCCACCCGGCGGTCGTGGACGCGGACTTGTTCGCCATGGCCGAGTGGCCGCCCAGCTACGTGGCGGCGCGGGCCGGCCGCGCGCTGGAGGGCATGCTCGCGCGCGGGTTCACCACCATCCGGGATGTCGGGGGCGGCGACTTCGGGCTGGCCAGGGCCGTGGAGGAGGGGTATTTCACCGGGCCGCGCATCCGCTTCGGGGGAAAGCAGCTCTCCCAGACCGGCGGGGCAGGCGACTGGCGGGCGCCCAGCCGCCGGGTCTATGACGACAACTACTACTCCCCGGCCATCGGAGTCATCTGCGACGGGGTGCCTGAGGTCCGGCGGGCCGTCCGGGAAGAGGTGCGCCGCGGCGCGCACCACATCAAGGTCTATCTGAGCGGCGCGGTCGACTCTCCCAGTGACCGGGTGGACTCCACCCAGTTCTCCCTCGAGGAACTGCGTGCGATCGTGGAGGAGGCCACGGCCGCCAACATCTACGTCGCCGGCCACGCGTACACGTCGAGGGCGATCAACCGCGGCCTGGAGTGCGGGGTCCGCAGCATCGAGCACGGGAACCTGATGGACTCCAGCAGCATCCCGCTGTTCAAGGAGCACGGTGCCTTCTACGTCCCGACGATCGTGACGTACCACACCCTGGCCGCCAAGTCCCGCGACGGCCTGCTGCCGGCCGACATCGCCGCCAAGCTGGAGGAGGTGATCGACGGGGCGCTCGGTGCCCTGGAGATGGCTCATGCGGCCAATATCCCCATCGTCTACGGCACCGACCTGTTCGCGGACATGCATGATCAGCAGCTGCGGGAATTCCTCATCCGCGCCGAGGTCCAGCCCCCGGCTGACCTCATCAGGTCGGCCACCACCACCGCGGCGCAGTTGCTGAGGCTCGTGGGAGACGTGGGCGTCGTGGCGCCGGGGGCGCTGGCCGACCTGCTGGTGGTGGACGGTAACCCGCTGGAGGACATCCGGGTGCTGACGACCCCGCAGCGGTCGCTGAAGATCATCATGAAAACCGGCCAGATCTACAAGAACGCCCTCTAGCGCGGCGTTACGCGGCGTCGCTCGCGCCGTCGGCGCTGTCCGGCTCGCGTGCCGGGGCGTCCGGGCCGTCCGGGCGGTCCGGCGCGGACAGGTCGGCGTCGGTCACGTGGAACGTCTCGCGGAGTTGCTGTTTCGACTCCTCGTCCAGCCACTGCGCGTCGATGACCCGGCGTACTTCGGGCGCGGTCCACTCGGCACCGCAGTTCTGGCAGTCGATGCGCCCGGACGGGTGCACGACGGGCTGGGCGTCACAGCCGCACGGGCCGCCGGCACCGGGACGCCGTAGCGCTCGCGCGTCCGGCGCCGCGTCTCCGTCGCGGCCTCGCGTTCGTGCCGGAGCAGGTCGGCGTCGGTCACGTGGAACGTCTCGCGGAGTTGCTGTTTCGACTCCTCGTCCAGCCACTGCTGGTCGATGATCTGGCGGACGGTTCGCGGCCGGTGTTTGTACTGGCTCACCTGCTTGGCGATCATCTGAAACATCGGCACGCCCACCCGCGCGTCGGCAGCCCAGTTCTCGCTCATGATTAACTCAAAACATTTTCGTCGGCCATGGTCAACCCCTGATGCAGGGATCGCGTCTAAGCCAAGGTTAGCCGGGCACGTGACCAGCCCGCCTGGCGTGTCGCTGATGTCACCGGCGGGCGCCGTGGTCCTGGCCGACCTGGCCCGGCCAGCGGAGCTATCCGTGCTCACCTGGTAGCCGCGGCCCGCCACGGTCAGCGCGTGGTGGGGACCGGGTCGCCGCAGGCGTCGGGCATCGCCTGGGGGATCTGCGCGGGCGCGGCGGGCGGCGTGGGCTTCATGTTCTTCTACGCTGGCCTCGCGGTCGGCCCGATGAGCGTCGCCGCGCCGCTGTCCGCGCTGGTGTCCACGGTGCTCCCGGTCGCGGCGGCGCTGGCCGGGGGCGAGCGGCCCGGCCCGCGCGTCTACGCGGGCGCGCTGATCTGCGTCGCCGGGCTGGCCCTGGCGGCCGCGGGCATCCTGCTGGTCACGGTGTGACCCGGGCCGGGTCCGGGCAGGCTCCTGCGGCCGGACGTTTCGTCGGGACATCGTCCGGCCGCAGGAACCCCGGGGAAGGGGACAGCTTGGAGGGCTCAGTCGTCGGTCGCGTCCGGCTCGCTCTCCGCCTGATCGTCGTTAGTCCCGAAGAGCATCCCACATACTTCCAGGTAAAGCTGCTCCGGGTACGGAAGATGGTCGATATTCCGCAGCGCCTGGTCCTGCCCTGCGGACTCGACGATGAACTCGCCGTAGCCGAACACCTTGCCGGCTAGCGTGCGCTGGAAGCTCATGTCGGTCACCTTGGTCAGCGGCATCATGTTGACCTTCCTGGTGACCACCCCGGAGGTGAGCAGGATCCGGTGCGAGGTGACCACGAAGAAGTCAACCGCCCAGTTGATGGCCTTCCAGATCAGGCGCACGAACAGCACGAGCCACGCCAGCCACACCACGGCGATCAGCGTGTCGTTGCCGTGCAGCACCGTTGCGCTGAGCACGGCCGCGACCAGCAGGCCCCCGAGCGTCAGGACGCTCGGGCCGATCAGGACGGCCGGGTGCCGGCGGACGGTTATGACCTGATGCTCGTTCGGCAGGAGGTACCGGTTGACGGCCGCCGGGCTGGACCCCACCCGGGTGGGCAGCCTCATGGGCTCACCTCATTGCCTCAAAGCGAGTTGACGAACGTGGCCATTGAGGTGGCGACCGAGCGCAGCCCGTTAATGACGCTATGAACGAGACCGGCGGCCCCGGTGGGGTCGGTGACGAGGTAGAACACGACAAAGAGAATGATCGCCCACCTGATGACCTTTCCCAACATCTGAACACCTCCCGGCGCGCACTCGGTGCAGGCCATGCGTGGTGCGTGCGGCCGCCACAGCGGTTTATTCCCAGCATAGCCCAGGGCAATCTAGCGGCCTATGATGATCAACCCTGGATCCCAAGGGTAGTGGATCAGTGGCCGATCCGGGCTGTCCCGCGCCGATCGGGCCCGGCTTGGGGCGGCATGGAGGTGACTGGCGCGCCGCCGCGGTCCGGGCGCCTCGGCTACGATCGGTCCTGATGCGCTCTCTGTCCGTTACTGCTCTCCGGACCAGGTTACAGCCGGGCATCGCGAGCCAGCGATCAAGCAGCGCGGCCTGCGGGAATCTGACACGATTCCCTCCTGGAGCCGCGCCGTTGGGGTGACGATGACCGATGTAACCAGTGCCGACTTCTCCGTTGTCGTCTACCGGGAGGACGACGCCTGGGAGGCCGAACTGCTGCCCGCAGCCCTCGCGGAGAACCTGGAGGGCCTCATTCAGGCCCTGCGCCAGCAGCCGAGCATCGGCGGCACCATTGGCCTGGCCGCGGTCGGAGACGATTTCTTTGTTGCCCTCCGCGTTATCGGGAGTCAGGTTTCCGTCTTCCTTTCTGACCTCACCGCTTCGGTCGACTGGCCGCTGGCCCGCCAGGTACTCGACTACCTGGATATCCCGGTCCCGGACGATGACGACGACCTCGACCAGGTACTCCCGGCCGGCGACCTCTCCATATTCGCGGACCTGGGCATCGACGAGATGGAACTGGGTATGCTCTCCGGCGACCTGGACATGTTCCCGTACGAGGTCCTGGAGATCATCGCGCGCAGGATCGGGTTCGGGCACGCCCTGGAGCGTGCCCTCGATGGCGCGCTTGGTCCGTGACCGCCGGCTACGTCTCGTCGTTCGAGCCGGCCATGCGCCTGGCCCTGGACCAGGCGGCCCGTTCCTCCGCGAGCGGGGAGGTCCCCGTCGGCGCGGTCGTCCTGGACGGCGAGGGCACGGTGGCCGGCGCGGGGCACAACCGCCGGGAGGCGGACCGCGATCCCACGGCGCACGCCGAGATCGTGGCCATCCGGCAGGCCGCGCTGGCCCGCGGCGGGTGGCGGCTGGACGGATACACGCTGGTCGCCACGCTCGAGCCGTGCACGATGTGCGCGGGAGCCGTGGCCGCCGCCCGGCTGGACCGGCTGGTCTACGGGGCCGCCGACCCCAGGGCGGGAGCCGCTGGCTCGCTATGGGACGTGCTGCGCGACCGGAGGCTCACCCCTCGCGTCGAGGTGATCGGCGGCGTGCTGGAACAGGAGTGCGCAGAACTGCTGCGCGAGTTCTTCGCCCGGCGGCGCTAGGCCGGGCGGCCCGGCTCAGGGCGGCACCCGGAGCATCGGCTTCCGCCGCTGGCCATGGCCGCCCGTCAGGTAGGCTCGGCGGCGGTGGAGTCGCCTAGTGGCCGAGGGCGCACGCCTCGAAAGCGTGTGAAGGGGCAACCCTTCCGTGGGTTCAAATCCCACCTCCACCGCGAGCGCGCCGAGCCGGGGGCATCGGGGCGCACCCGTGCGGTGCGGGGCGCGGTAATTCAAGAAGAGGAACGAACCGGTCCCCCCGGAGTGTCCATTGCTAGAACCGCAAAGCACGGCGTTCTTTCTGGTGCTGATGGTGGTGTTCGGCGGCCTGATGTGGTGGCTGGCCGTGGCCAAGCAGGTGGTCTTCCGCGTTCTCGCCGCATGCCTGGCGTTCATCCCGGCGATGATGTTCGGCGTGGCCGCGGTCAACAAGTACTACGACTACTACCAGAACTGGAGCGCCGCGGTCTCCGACCTGACCGGGCAGTCCGCGCAGACGACCCAGCTGCCTTCTACCGACGCGGGTTCCGGCGAGAAGTTCGGCACGCTCCTGGGCAACGCGGTCGACCCGTCGGTGGCGGCGACGGCCGGGCTGACGGTGCGCCTGACCGTGCCGGGCCGGCTCAGCCACATCACCCGGACCGTATACGTGTACCTTCCGCCCCAGTACTTCCAGAAGGCCTACCGCAACTACCGCTTCCCGGCCATCGAGCTGATCCACGGCTTCCCGGGCACGCCGCTGGACTGGATCACCGTGGTGGGCGTCACCACGACCCTGCAGGACCTCATCAGCAACGATCTCGCGAAACCCGTTGTCCTGGTCATGCCGGACGCGAACGGCGGGCGCGCGATCTCGCTGCAGTGCCTGAACCAGTTCCGCGGCCCGCAGGACGCGACCTACCTCGCCGAGGACCTTCCCGCCTACATCGCGCAGACGCTGCGGGTCCAGCCGCCCGGCCTGACGTGGGGCATCGCCGGCTACTCGGAGGGCGGGTTCTGCGCCGCGAACCTCGGCCTGAAGTACGGCCAGGAGTTCGGCTACGCCGGCGTGCTCAGCGGGTACTTCGCGCCGCTGGACAACCAGCTGGGCCACCCGCCCAAGCCGGTGGACCCGTTCGGCGGCAGCGCCCGGCTGCGCCGGGCCAACACCCCGGACGACCTGGTGGACTCGCTGCCCGGCGGCACCAGGATCGCGCAGTTCTGGCTCGGGGCCGGCACCGCTGACCACACCGACCTGCGGAACGCCATGTTCTTCCAGCAGCTGTTGCAGATCCGCCAGCCCGAGGTGATACTCAAGACCGTGCCGGGCGGCGGGCACACCATGATCACCTGGCGGGCGCTGATTCCGCCGATGCTGGAGTGGATGACGCCTCAGCTGGCTCGCGAGATCACCGCCGAGCAGGCACAGCACGCTCGCGCGGCCCAGAAGGCCGCGGCGGCCAAGCGCAAGAAGGCTGCCGCGCGATCGAGCCCTCCGGCGTAGCGGGATCCGCGGCCGTCAGTCCAGGTCGAGAACGCGCGCGTGCAGCACGGACCGCTGGTGCAGGGCCGCGCGCAGCGCCCGGTGCAGCCCGTCTTCCAGATAGAGTTCGCCCTTCCAGCGGATCACGTGGGGGAACAGGTCGCCGTAGAACGTGGAGTCCTTGGCCAGGACCGTGTGCAGATCGAGCACGTTCTTCGTGGTGATGAGCTGGTCCAGCCGGACGGGGCGCGGCGGTATCTCCGCCCATTCGCGAGCGCTCCGCGCATGATCGGGATACGGCCGCCCCTCCCCGACCTGCTTGAAGATCACCTAACGAGTCTAGATGAGCCGGGGCGTCCCGACGGGAAGAATCCCGGCGGGACCGGTCAGGGCGCGGGCCGGGCGCCCCGGCGACGGGGCGGCGGAGGGCCGGATGGGGCCCGCTCATCCAGTCGTCCAGTCCATGGCTCCCATCCGTAGTTCCCATAGTTCTGCCAGGTGGTTACGGGTCGCTAAAGATAGAAGATTCGGACTCCTGAGGGGTTGACAAGTGGCAGGGTAGGTGTCCGACGACACGTACCCTTGGGGCCTACCGGAAAGACATGGGGGTATTTTAACGTGATACGTCCGCTCTTCGGCATCCCGGCGGCGGCCGTGCTGGTTGCCCTGCTGGCCACAGGCTGCGCGAGCGCGGACGGATCCGCGGCGCCGGCCGCCCCGGAGAAAACGCACCTGGTGGTCGCGGCCGTCCCGGCCGCCGACTCGGCCGGCGTATACATCGCGGAGCAGGACGGGCTGTTCGCGGCCGAGGGCCTGCACGTGAAGATCGTGCCGGCGATCAGCAGCGAGACGGTGTTCCAGCAGCAGATGGCGGGCGCGTACGACGTCACCTCGGGTGCCTACCCCTCCTACATCAGCGCCGACGCAGAAATGCACGCCAACCTGGAGATAATCGCCGCCGGGTCGATCATGCAGCCTCGCAACCAGGAGATCGTGGTCCCGGCCAAGTCGCCGATCCGGACCATCCAGGACCTCAAGGGCAAGACGATCGCGGTGAACGCGCCGGGCAACATCCTCCAGTTGCTGGTCAGCGCGGTACTCCGGGACAATGGGATACCGGTCAAGGACGTGCACTTCGTGGACATCCCGTTCCCGTTCATGGCCAAGGCCCTGCAGACCCACAAGGTGGACGCGGCGTCGCTGCCTGAGCCGTTTTTGACCGGCGCGGAAGAGTCGATCGGTGCCCAGCCGATCGCCGACGAGGATGTAGGCGCCGCGCAGAACCTCCCGATCGCCGGGTACGTCGTGACTAAGGAATGGGCCCAGAGGTACCCGAGGACCGCGGCGGCCTTCCGCAAGGCCATCGAGGAGGCCCAGAGGATCGCCGACACCGACCCGGCCGCGGTTGAGAAGGCCGTGGAGGCCTACTCGGGCGTGACGGCAACGGAGGCGGCGGTGATGGCGGTACCCGACTTCCCGCTGAACACCGACCCGGTCCTGATCCAGCGCGTCGCCGACCTGATGCAACAGTTCGGGTATCTCCCGCCGGGGGGATACAAGGTCGACCAGATGATCCTGCCCTGACCGGTCCGGGTCCGGCGGGCCGTGCCGTCGGCGCGCGGCCCAGCCCTCCGGGGCGGTCGGCGCGGACCGGGCGGACGGGGCGCGGCTAGGTCCCCTTCGGCCGGTACCGCAGCCGCTGCCGGGCCCGCTCGCAGACCCCGCTGCGCTCGTTGTCGGCCGCGGCCTGCCGGGCCTCGTCGAGGTCGGCCGGGGTCAGCAGCGCGTGGGAGAGCAGGAAGTCGCCGAGGTCACGGGCGTGACCCCGCTCCTTCCAGATGAAGCCCTGCAGCAGCTTCTTATAGTCGGACACCGCGCCTTCCCCGGTCAGGTCGAGGGCGATGACCACATCCATCATGGGCACCGGATGCGGGGCAGGCAGGCCCAGGATGTACTCCTGGTAGTAGCAGGCCATCGCCATCCGCGCGGTGTGGTTGCGCTCGAAGTAACCGCGCACGTGCGCCACCGCGTCCTGGAGTTCCGGGCCGCCTCTCCGGGCCGCCTGCACCGTGCCGTCCCCGGCGGTCGGCTGCTCGTCGCGGTGCACGGTGGCCGGCTGGCTGGTCGGCAGGTCGAGCCGGAACGGCAGCACCCAGGCGCCGATGTTGACCAGCCACGTTCCCTCTTCGAGCACCACGGGCAGCGCCTCGTAGCGGGCCGGGGCCGCCGGCAGGACGTGCCGGGCCGCCTGCCGTACCGCCTCCGCGCCGGGCATGGCCCCGCTGCCGTGCGGCGCCAGGTACACCCGGTAGGTGGTGTCCCGGCTGAACAGCTCCCACCGGTGATGCACGTAGCGGAAGCCCGCGCAGCGCGGGGCCCGGTGCAGGGTGAGATCCTCGTTGCTGCTGAGCAGGCTCCGGTCGAGCCAGGTGATCTCATCGGGCGGGCAGCCGACCCACTCGCCGCGCGCCGACGACCAGATGAAGAGCTGGCCTGTCACTGAACCTTTTCATTCGTCGACTCACGCTCAGAGTACGCGGGCTGTTGCGGGGAGGATGAAAAAGGATTCACTCAGCCGCCACTCCAGACGACGGCGCGCCTGTCCGGCGGCCATCCAGTCTCGCCTTGCCCGAGACGACAATTGTGGCACCGGGCTGAGCGCGAGGCACCGGGTTGAGCGGGCGATGGCTGCGCCGGCCCCCCGTCCGGCGCGGCGCAGCCTCAGCCTCAGCCGATCTCGACCCTGGACAGCAGCGCGTCCGACCTCATGCCCCAGCGGATCGAGTCACCGTTGCCGAGCGGCTGCTCGCCCACCAGGACGGTGCCGTTGAGGGTGAGCCCGTTCCGGCCCAGGTTGGCGATCCACCACTGGCCGTCGGAGAACGTGAACCTGGCATGTTCCCGGGACACCGTGGGCACGTCCGGCAGGGCCAGCTCGACGGGCCCCCGCCCGGCCCGCGCGCCGGATACCCGGGTTTCCGCCACCGAGGTGCCCGTGACCAGCCGCAGCACCGGGACCGGGCTGCGGCTCAGCTCGATGACCGTCGACATGCCCGCGGCGGCCAGCCGCCCGGGTTCCGGCTCCGCGCGGGTGTTCCCGTCGTGGCCGACAAATCCCGGATGCGGCGGGTCCGGCACCCGGCCTGGGGCCGCCGGGGCGGCGGGAGGCGCGGGAGGCGCGGGAGGCGCGGGAGGCGTGAGTTCCGCGGCGTGCAGCTGCGCGCCGCCAGACGGTGCGGCTTGGTAGTTCACGACCGGGTACCCCCCGGCCGGGTGCTCCGCGGCCGGATGATACGGCGCGCCGGGAGCCTGCGCGCCGGCGTACGCGAACTGGAATCCCGGGGGCTGGGCGCCGGCGTCCACCGGCTGTCCCTGCCGCAGCCGGTAGCGGCCCGGCGGGACCGACGGATCGGCGATCACGCGCACCTCGGCCGCGCCGGTCCCGGCGAAGCAGGCGCCGTGCGCGGCCACCTGCTCCTGGTAGACCTCGGCCGCGCTCTCGGCGATCAGGCCGAGGTCCATGCGCTCGGTCAGCGAGTCCAGGTCATCGGGGTTCAGCCGCATCTCGACGACGTCCGGCGCGAGCAGAGACCGGCTCGGCGTGACCACGAACACCTCGGGCAGGTGCCGCAGGGCCAGTTGCAGCACCTCCTGCCCGTCGCGCCACGGCCGGGCGCTCAGCTGCCGTACCCACGGGTGGTCCCGGGAGATGCCCAGGGCCCGGAGGACCAGCACGCCCACGACGCCGAGCCCGGCGAGGAAGGCCAGCAGCATCGTGGCCGCGATGATCGAACCTGACACGTCCAGCAGAACCAGCCAGCACAGCGCAACGCCGGCCGCCGCCGCCCACCGCATCCGGCTCCGCCGCGGCAGCGGAACACGCGCCGGGCGCTGTGCCGCTCGCCCGCGCTCCGTCATCGAGCACCGTCCCTGATCTGTCCGGCACATGCACGTTGCATGGCCCGTCAGTTGACGATGCAGACTCCCGCCCCGGCCCGTCAACGAATCGCCGGCAACTCCCAGACATCTGGAAGTTGCCGGGACCGGCCGGTCACGGCGGCGATCCGGCCGCGGCAGGGCTCGCCAGCAGGTCCAGGATCTGCTGGCCGTACCTGGCCAGCTTGTTCTCGCCGACCCCGCTCACCGTGGCCAGCTCGGCCAGCGTCGATGGCGACTGCGCCGCGATCTGGCGCAGGGTCGCGTCATGGAAGATCACGTATGCGGGCACGCCCTGCTCCCGGGCGGCCGCGGCGCGCCAGGCGCGGAGCTGCTCGAACACGGCCGCCGCGGCCTCCGGCAGGTCGGCCGCCAAGTCCGCGCTGCGGGCCCCGGCGGCTCCGGCGGCTCCGGCGGACCCGGCCGCGCGGGCCTTGGCGGGCTTGGCCTGCGCCGCCCGGGCCGGGTCATGCCGCAGCCGCACCGGCCGGTCCCGGTAGAGCACCTCGCGGCTGGCGTCGTTCAGCACCAGCGTGCCGTAGTCGCCCTCGACGGCCAGGACTCCCTGGGCCAGCAGCTGGCGCACCACGGCGCGCCACTGCGTGTCGCGCAGCTCCGTGCCGACGCCGAACACGCTCAGCGAATCGTGCCGATGCTGGGTGACCTTGGGCGTCCGCTTGCCGAGCAGGATGTCGATGGCCTGCCCGGCGCCGAACTTCTGGTGCCGCTCATGCTCCAGCCGCCACACGGTCGACAGGAGCTTCTTCGCGGCCACCGTGCCGTCCCAGGCCTCTGGCGGCGCCAGGCACGTGTCGCAGTTACCGCACGCCCCGGCCTGCTCGCCGAAGTAGCCGAGCAACTGCCCGCGCCGGCACTCGATCGTCTCGCAGAGGGCCAGCATGGCGTCCAGGTGGCTCACCAGGCGCCGGCGGTGGGCGTCGTCGCCCTCGGAGGCGTCGATCAGCTTGCGCTGCAGCACCACGTCCGCCAGGCCGTAGGCCATCCAGGCGGTCGAGGGCAGGCCGTCCCGCCCGGCCCGGCCGGTCTCCTGGTAGTAGCCCTCCACGGACCGGGGCAGGTCGAGGTGGGCGATGAACCGCACGTCAGGCTTGTCGATGCCCATGCCGAACGCGATCGTGGCCACCATGATCAGGCCGTCCTCGCGCAGGAACCGGGCCTGGTTCGCGGCCCGGGTGCGGGAGTCGAGCCCGGCGTGATACGGCAGCGCCTCCAGCCCGCTGCGCTCCAGGAACTCCGCGGTCGCCTCCACCGAAGCCCGCGACAGGCAGTAGACGATGCCCGCGTCCCCGGCGTGCTCGGCGCGGAGCAGTTCGAGCAGCTGCCGCCTCGGCTCGTTCTTCGGCACGATGCGGTACTGGATGTTGGGCCGGTCGAAGCTCGCCACGAAGTGACGGGCGCCGGCCAGGTTCAGCCGGTCCGTGATCTCGGCGTGCGTCGCCTGGGTGGCCGTCGCGGTCAGCGCGATGCGCGGCACCGCGGGCCAGCGCTCGTGCAGCGCGGACAGGGCCAGGTAGTCCGGCCGGAAGTCGTGCCCCCACTGCGCCACGCAGTGCGCCTCGTCGATGGCGAACAGCGAGATCGCGCCGCGGTCGAGCAGGCGCAGCGTGGACTCGGCCCGCAGCCGTTCCGGCGCCAGGTAGAGCAGGTCCAGCCGCCCGGCCAGGAAGGCGGCCTCGACCTGGCGGCGCTCGCCGGGCTCCTGCGCGGAGTTGAGGAACCCGGCCCGGACGCCCAGCGCGCGCAGCGCATCCACCTGGTCCTGCATCAGCGCGATGAGCGGCGAGACGACCACCCCGGTGCCCTCCCGCAGCAGCGCCGGGATCTGGTAGCACAGCGACTTGCCGCCGCCGGTCGGCATCAGCACGAGCGCGTCACCGCCCGCGGTGACGCGCTCGATGACCTCCTGCTGGAACCCCCGGAACGAGTCGTAACCGAAGACGCGGCGCAGTACCTGCAGTGCCTCGCTCACGGGCTCCGGGGAAGCCGTCGGGGAGGGCACCGGGTCATTCTACGAGCGCGCGCCGGCCCGGCCGCGGCTTATGAACCGCCGCGCCCTAGATAACGACCCAGCCGGTGAACGAGCCCGGCGCGATGCCCTGGTCGTCGGCGTACTGGCGGCCGTTGGTGCCCGTGCCGTAGAGGGAGACGGCGCCGCCGGTGCCGCTGCCGCCGGTCACGAGTCCGGCCAGGTCCCCGGCCATGTGCCCGCCGAGCGCGGCGCTGTGGTTGAACAGGCCGCCGGCGACGGACTGCCATTTGGACCGCAACGACCCGCTGGTGGTCCGGACGTAGACCGACACCGTGCCGTTGCTCCCCGGTACCGCCACCGGGGTGCCGGCCAGGCCGCCGGTGCTGGTCAGCTTGGTCGGGCCGGTGAACCGGGCGCCCGGCTTGCGCTGCTGGAAGCCGTACAGCTGCCCGTGCGCGCCAACCCCGTACACGGCGATCGTGTCGACGCCGGTGACGACCGCGGCCGGGCTGCCGGTCAGGTGGCCGCCGAGGTTGGCGCTCTTGGTCACCGGGCCGCCGGCCGCGGACTGCCAGACGGCCTTCACCGCGCCGCCGGTGGTCGTGGCGTAGACGGAGATCGTGCCGTTGGCGACCTGGACGGCCGTGGGCGTGCCGGTGAGGTTGCCGGTGGTGGTCAGCTTCTTCGGGCCGGTGAAGCCGCCGCCCGCGCTGGCCTGGTCGTAGGTGTACAGGTTGCGATCGGTGCCGATCGCGTACACCGCGACCGTGCCCTTCTGCGTGGCGAGCGCGGCCGGGCTGCCGGCCATGGGACCGCGCAGGCTGGTGCTCTTGGTGACCGCGCCGCCGGGGGCGGACTGGAGGTAGGCCATGACCGTTCCCCGGGTGGTCGTGGCGTAGACGGAGATCACGCCGTCGGCGGCCTGGACGGCGACCGGGGTGCCGGTGAGGTTGCCGGTGCTGGTCAGCTTCTTCGGGCCGGTGAAGCCGCCGCCGGGGCTGGCCTGGTCGTAGGTGTACAGATTCCGGCTGCGGATCACGTAGTCGGCGACGGTTCCGGTGCTGGCGGGCAGCGCCGGCTGTCCCGGGCTGACCGGAGGCGGAGGCGTGAGGCTCACGTCCAGGTAGTCCTGGTCGACGTCGATGGTGTCGCCGCCGTATTTTTCGTCCGCCCCGCCGTTGAACTGGTGGGCCCGCTGGTTGTCGGCCCAGTCGGTCGCCGGGATCACCGGGTCGGTCGTGTTCGCCTGGCCGTTCCACAGCGCATCCCAGATCACGTCCGGCATGGCGTACCTGGTGAAGTTGCTGACCAGGTCGGCGACCCCGGACGACGAGCTGCTGTACACGGCGGACTTGTAGCCCTCGGCGTGCAGCCGGGTGGTCCAGGCCGACAGGAAGGCCAGGGCGTTGCCCTCCTGGCCGGACGGAAAGGCCTCCATGTCGTAGTACACCGGGGTGCCGGGCCCGAAGCCGAGGGCGGCGGCCTGAGTGACCGCGTCCTCGGCGGCGGCGACCGCCTGGCTGGCGGGCGAGGTGATCTGGCCGAACTCGGCCTGGGGCCCGACGTAGATGGGCACGAAGCGCCAGCCGGCCGCGGCCTGCTGGGACAGCCAGCTGGCGGTCAGGTTCGGCTGGGCGCAGGCCCGCTCGGCGCCGCCGATGTAGATGCCCACCGCGCCGTACGGGGAGGATTTCTTCCAGGCGCTCATGTAGCCGGAACTCGGTGCCGCGCAGGCGTCGAAGCCCTCGCCGGTATAGCTGGTCACGCTCGCGGGCAGCGTCGCGGCGGCCGCCGCCGGCGCCAGCAGCTGTCGCGCCGCGTTCGCGGTGCCCGCGGGGCTCGCGGCGGCTCCCGTGCTCGTGCCCGACGGCAGCGGCAGGGCCGCGCTGGCCAGTATCCGCATCACCAGCGCCCGGTCCGTGTCGTACGTCGCCGTGACCTCGATTCCGGGGCTGACGACCGTGATCCGGCGGGCAGCCTGGTCCTCGGCCGACGAGGCCCGGGCCTCCGGCCCGGCGGCGGGCTGGACGAGGATGGCCTCGGTCGTCCCGAGCAGGCCGCTGGGGCAGTCCTGGTTCAGCCCGGGGTCGCCCAGGTAGATGGCGTGCCGGTCGAATCGCACGCAGGTCGCCGAGGTGCGGCTGGTGTGGATGACCGGCCAGCCGGCCGGGACCGCGAACCGGTGGTCCAGGTAGGTCACGGTCTTCAGGGCGCCCGGCGCCGCCGCGGGCGCGGCCGGGAATCGCAGGCCTGCCGCGGCCCGCGCGGGCGTCGCGCTCAGGCCCGCGGCGGCCAGCGCGGGCGGGGAACTCAGGCTGGCCACGGCGGCCGCGGTGCCGGCGGCCAGACCCCATCGCATCATGCGCGCGCTCAGCCGAGTCATTGCCCCACCCCTGATCCCGCCCCTGGTCCCCCGGCCGCCCGGGGGCGGCCAAGCCAGCAGCGTAGCGGGCCGCCGACGGGATAAATGGCTATTTGGCCAGATGCGTAGTGATCAGAGCTTTACGCCGGGCCCGGCAGGGCCGCAACGGGCAGGTCAGCCAGGTGTCCCGTCCAGCTGGAGCCGCCGCTCGGTGACCGCGACCGCGAGCTCCACCCTCGAGGAGCACGCGGTCTTCCGGTACAGCCGGGTCAGGTACGCCTCCACGGTCTTGACGCTGATGTCGAGAACGCGGCTCGCTGCTGGTTCAGCGCGGCCAGGCACCCGCTCACCTCGCCGCGGCGCAAGGCCTGACCGCCTGCCGTGATCTCTCCGTGATCATCTGGCCGCTGGCCGCTACCACCTGCCACCCGTCCCCGGCGTGACCGCCGGCTGCTTAAGCCTGCCGCCGGCGCGCGGCCCGGGCCCGCTGCGTCCCCCGGCCGATTGCGCAGGAGTTAGCGCGAAGAGCCGTCGAAGTGGGAGAATGTCGTGATCCAGCGTTCCGAGAAGGAAACCCTATGGTCTCACGACGGCCCGAAGGCACCGCGGCTGTCCGCCCGATGATCGCCGCACCGGGCGCGGGCGGCCCGACCGCGCTTCGCATCATGCTGGGCGCCCAGTTGCGCCGGCTGCGCGAGGCCAAGCGGATCACCCTCGAGGACGCCGGGTACGTGATCCGCGCGTCGGGCTCGAAGATGCGCCGGCTCGAGACCGGCCGGGTCGGCTTCAAGTCCCGTGACATCGCGGACCTGCTCACCTTCTACGGCGTCATGAACGACCAGGAGCGCGCGGCCCTGCAGGAGCTGGCCCGGAAGGCCAGCGCCCGGGGATGGTGGCATGATTACGCCGACGTCATGCCGGCCTGGTTCGAGCCGTACGTGGGCCTGGAGGAGGCGGCGAGCTCGATCCGCTGCTACGAGATCCAGTTCGTCCCCGGGCTGCTGCAGACCCCGGATTATGCCCGCGCGATCGCGGCTCTTGGCCATCCGGCCGGGTCCGCGGAGGGGATCGAGCGGCGGGTCAGCCTGCGGATGATCCGCCAGGCCGTGCTCACCCGCCCCACGCCGGCGCATCTGTGGCTGGTGCTGGACGAGGCGGCGCTGCGGCGGCCGATCGGCGGGCCCGATGTCATGCGCGCCCAGCTCAGGCACCTCGTCGAGGTGGGCGGCCGGCCCAACGTCAGCCTGCAGGTCATCCCGCTGGCCTGCGGCGGGCACGCCGCGGGCGCAGACCCGTTCACGATCCTGCGCTTCAGCGAGCCCGACCTGCCCGACCTCGTCTACCTCGAGCAGCTCACCAGCGCGCTGTACCTGGACAAGCGCGAGACGGTCGACCACTACCTGGCCGTGCTGGAGCACCTGTGCGTCGAGGCGCTGCCGACGTCAGGCAGCATGGAGATGATCAGCGCGATCCTGCGGGACTGAAGCAGATTCCGTAACGCGACGTCACCCGCGGATCCTGGCCAGCACCAGGGTGATGTCGTCCTCGCGGTGCTGGCGCATTTCCTGGGTCACGGTGTCGCAGGCGTCGCCGAGCGTGCTGCGGGGCCGGGCCAGGGCCTGGCTGAGCGCGTGGCGCAGCGCGGCCAGGCCGGCGTCAATGGTCCGGGTGCGACTTTCCACCAGCCCGTCGGTGTACAGCGCGAGCGTGGTTCCCGGTTGCAGGGTCAGGTGCGTGGCCTGGAAGGACTCCGCGCCCAGGCCGAGCGGGAGCCCGGGCGGCAGGTCCAGCATCACCGCCGCGCCGCCGGGCGGCACCAGCGCCGGCGGCAAGTGGCCGGCCTGGACGATCTCACAGCCGCCGCCGGGCGGGTCGATGACCGCGTAGATGCAGGTAGCGAACGGCGCGGCGGCTATCCCCGCGGCCATCTTGTCCAGCCTGCGCAGCACCTGCTCGGGCGGCAGTTCCAGGTCGGCCAGGGTGTGCGCCGCGGTGCGCAGCTGCACCATGACCGCGGCCGCCTCCGGGCCGTGGCCCATCGCGTCACCGACGATCAGCGCCGCGCGCCCGCCGGACAGCGGGACGATGTCATGCCAGTCACCGCCGATCACGCTGGCGCCGACCGGCAGGTAGCGGTGCGCGACCTCCAGGCCGTCGGGAACGTGCGGCTGGCCGGGCAGCAGGCCCTGCTGCAGCGCCGCCGCGGTCCGCCGCTCCTGGTCGTACAGCCGGGCGTTGTCGATGCACACCGCCGCGCGCGAGGCAAGCTCGCCGGCCAGCGCCACGTCACCGGGGTTGAACGCCGGGCTGGCCGGCGTCCGCCCGAATATCGCGCACCCCACGATGACGCCGCGGGCGATGAGCGGCATGGCCATATAAGAGGTGTAGTCGGCGGGCGGCTTCCCGGCGTAGCGGGAGAGTCGCTGGGCGGTCTCGCTGTCGAGGTGGTCGAACAGGACCGGACCGCCCTCCGCCATAGCCTGGGAGCCGGGAGTGCCCGGGCCGAGGACGAGCACCTCGCCGGTGCGCATCAGCTTGTCGGAGACGTCCGCGGGCTGGTCGGCCCGGCGGGCGGCCAGCCGCCGTACCGCGGCCCCGTGCCCGGCCGGGGGCGAGGTGAGCGCGTCGGCGGCGAGCAGGCGTTCG
This sequence comes from uncultured Actinomycetota bacterium, assembly GCA_963808705.1. Classification (GTDB taxonomy): domain Bacteria; phylum Actinomycetota; class Actinomycetes; order Streptosporangiales; family Streptosporangiaceae; genus JASHPR01. Next base: position 39,223 of record CAWEHB010000003.1, read on the forward strand.
GCGGCGTAGATGATGGTCAGGTCGGCAAACCCGGGCACGGCGGCGTCGGCGACCTCGGCCGCGGTCTGGCTGAGGTCCAGGCTGCTGCCGATCCGGGCCGCAGCCTGGCTCAGCCAGCTGGGCGCGGGCTGCGGCCAGGCCCGCTGGGCGATCACCACCGCGCCGCCGCCCAGCCCGGCCAGCGGCTCGCAGCGGATCGCGAACCGGCCGTCGCCCAGCCGGCCGCCGGCCACAGTCGCGGTCCACACCCGCCCGTGGCCGACCTCGGCCAGCGCCCGGCCCACCAGCTCGCGCTGGCCCGGGCCGGTCATCAGCACGTCACACACGTCATGCCCGGTCATGGCGCTCGCCGAGTGCCCGAACAGCCGGGTGGCGGTCACCGACCAGGAGGTCACCCGCCCGTGCCGGTCCAGGGTGAAGGTGGCGAGGTCGGCCAGGTCCGGCTCGCGCCGTCGCGGCAGCCCGGGCCCGCCGTCCCTGGGCATCTGCGACTCCACCGGTACCTGCACCAGCCTTGACGACGAGTCCGCCGGGCGGCGGCTATCCGGGCAGAATGGCCGCGGCCTTTCGTCCCGCGGCGGCTCGGCGCGGACGGCCCTGCCCGCGCCCTTGAATATCGTTCAAACCCGAAATGTATCGCATCATCGCCGCCGCAGCAGGCGATGACAGGCGAGTCGGCCTGGGTTCCGCCCGGAATCACCACCAGGCGGGCGAACGCGGCCCGGGTCTACGACTACTGGCTGGGCGGCACGCCTCGGCCTGGCCCTGATGTTCGCTCTGTCCCCCGCTACCCGGTTCGGCTACTTCGCCTACCCCATCGGCCTGTGCGGCTGGGCCGCGCTCAGCTATCGCCGCACCGCCCGCGATCCCGCCACGCGCCTTCCCTTTATTTCCTCCGGAATTCGGAGTTAACGGGGCGACTCGGTGCGCCTGTCGTTATCTTGTTAGATGACGTGACAATTACGTTTAGAACGGCCCTGAATGTCCGTTGGCTTAGGCGATCGGGTGACCGGCCGCCTGGCATGGCGCACAGGAATGAGTTCCTGCTCAAGCAATGGCCAGGTTCTGTCGGATGACAGAGTCACCGTCAGGAGAAGCGGCGGGCGGTCTGCTCGGCGTGGACGTGGGCGGCAGCGGCATCCGGGTGGGGTTCTTCGATCCGCCGGCCTCGCTGCGCCGCCTGGTCAGCAAGCCGGACCCGGGCCAGGGTGAGCAGTTCGACCCGGACCTGACGTGGCTGGAGGTAGCCTCGGCGATCCGCGAGCTCACCGCCCAGGACCTCCGGGTGCGGGCCGTCGGCCTGACGGCGCACCTGGCGACGGTGCTGGCCGACGCCGACGGCTGGCCGACCGCGCGCGCGATGCTGTGGCGTGACAATCGGGCGTGGCGGGAGGCTGAGGAACTCGGCGCCGCGCTCGGCCCGGCCCTCGAATTCGTGACCGGCAGGCCGCCAGCGGCGGAGTCTGCCGCGGCGCGGATGCGCATGCTGGCCAAGACCCGGCCCCATCTGCTCGGCCGGACCCGGTGCCTGCTGAGCCTCAAGGACTACCTCGTCCTCAAGCTCACCGGGCAGGCGAGCACGGATCCGGCCACCGCCTCCTACACGCAGTTGTTCGACGTGCGGCAGCGGCGCTGGTCGTCGCAGATCGCCCGGGAATGCGGCGTGCCCATGGAGATCCTGCCCAGGATCCGCCCGGGCACCGCCCTGGCCGGCGAGGTAACCCCGGCGGCCGCGCTCCTGACCGGGCCTGGCGCCGGGCATCCCGGTCGCGGTCGGCGGGCCGGACGGCTCGACCGGGACGCTGGGCGTGGGGGGGGTCCGGGCGGGAGCGACCATTGACATCGCGGGGACGACCGACGTCCTGCTGCACGTGACGGACCGGCCAGCGGACCAGGTCAGCGCGGGTACCGTGCTCAACGCCCACATCCTGGCCGATCTTTGGGCGATGGGCGGCCCGACGGGCCTGACCGGAGGCGGCCTCGACTGGCTCGCGGTCACCCTCGGCCATGAATCCGCCGCGGCCGCGTACCTGGCCCTGGCTCCCAGCATCGATGCCGCGGATCCCGGTGATCTCATGATCCGGACGACGCTCACCGGCCGGCGCCTGCCGGGGTGGAATGCCCGGCTGCGGGGCCGCATCGACGGGATCTCGGGCGAGCACGGGCCCGCCCACCTGATGCGCGCGGCCGAGGAGGGCGGCGCCTTCGAAGTGCGCCTGGGGATCGATGCCCTCCGTTCCAGCGGAGCCGTGGTGAGCAGCGTGATCCTGGCGGGCGGCACGGCCCTGTCGCCGCGCGCCGCGCAACTGCGCGCCAACGTCTGGGACGTCCGGGTCGCCACCACCGCGGACCAGCATGCCAGCCTGCGCGGCGCGGCGGTCATGGCGGCCGTGGCGGCCGGATGCTTCACGGATGCCCGGCAGGCGGCCGCCCGCATGACGCCGCGGATGCGGTGGTATGAGCCCGATCCGGCCGGAGCGGCCGCCACCGAGCAGCGCTACCGGCGGTGGCGCGCGGTCATGGCGTAACCACGGTAACCGCGAGATGAAACGATTGCAGAGGCCGGCCACAGCAGACAGCGCCGTATCTCGTTCGGGACCCGGGTAACGGTTCACCCGCTGTACAGTGATGAGCATTTTCCGAGGTGGATGGCTGGCCCGGCGTCTTGTCCAGCCGCAGGTTGGCAGCCCCGGGGGGACGCGATGAACCGGCCAGTGCACATCAGCATCCGCGATGACCTGCGGACGAGGCTCAATGCCGGCGAATGGGCCGCCGGGGAACGACTGCCCTCCGAGACCGAGCTCGCCGCCCGGTACGGCGTCGCGCGCATGACGATCCGGCAGGCGGTCGGGGCCCTGGTCTCCGAGGGAGCGGTCATCCGCCGGCAGGGCCTGGGGACCTTCGCCGCCGACGGCCGCCCGACCAGGACCGTGGACCTCCTGCTGAGCTTTACCGAGGAGATGCGCAGGCAGGGACGTCAGGTCGAGACGAGATTGATCAGGGCGGCGGTCGAGCCGCCGCCTCCGGTCGCTCGTGAGGCGCTGCAACTCGGCCAGTCCGCCGCCGCGGTGGCGGTCCGGCGGGTACGGCTAGTGGGCGGCTGCCCGATCGTGGTGCAGAATTCGTGGCTGCCGTATGCGCGTTTCGCGGGCCTGGACGCGGATCCGCTCCTGGATGGCTCGCTCTACGCGATGCTAGAAGCCCGGTACGGGGTGCACATCATGCGGGCGAAGCAGTCCATCACCGCCGCGGTGGCGGGCGAGCCCGACGCGGCCGCGCTTGAGCTGCAGCCGGACGAGCCGGTGCTCCGGATCGCCAGGACCGCGTACGACAGCTCGAACCTCGTCATCGAATTCGCGATGAGCGCCATGCGCCCCGGCTACTCGATCGAGACGATCATGGCGCGCCGAACCGATCGGCTCAGCGCGCCATAGGCTGCGAATCAGGGTTCTTGAGCCGCCGTAGGTGGCACTTCAAGAGCCTTGTGAATGGCGTTGACGTCGGACAGCACGGTCGCGTTGGCGGCATCGACCCGGTCGTTGAACGACCGCAACTGGGTGAGCGTGGCCGACTTTGCCTGCTCGGCGGTCAGCTTGGCGAGGGCCTGGTTGGCCCGCATCAGCGCATCGGCCGTGACTGTGGTCTGGGGCGTGAGAAGGATCGCGGCCGATGGCGTGGAGGCGCCGGTATCAAAAGCGATCGTGATCAGGTTGATGGCGTTGGCATAGTTCTGGGGCGTGTACGCGACCGCGGCCAGGCTGTTGTCGAGCGCCTGTTCCGTCGCCACTTCCGACGTAAGGGCCGCTTCGGCCGCAGCGAGATTGCGCCTTTCGTTGGCGCGGTAGGCGACCATGTCAGCGTTCAGTTGCTTGCCGACCGGGGTCACGATCCCCTCGTACTGGCTGAGCACCATCTGCTGGGTATTGCAAGGCAAACCCGATGGGGACAGGCTTGGCGTGCAGTCGTTGAGGGCGAGCGCGGTCTTGTTACGCGCGTGGGCGCCCGTGGCGTAGATGAGGCCCGCGATCACCAAGATAGTAGCCACGAAGCCAGCAACCATGAGTATGACGCCGCCCGCCGTCGTGTTCTCCTGGCCGCCTCTGGCGTACGTATCGTCGGCGTACGTCTCGCTCATATCAAATCCCTCTCCTAACCGTCCCGCTGGGCGGGCGGCAGCCTTCGTGCTGCCGCCCGCCCAGGCGATGACGATCGCTGCCTTATTCGGCGCTGGGGTGCTCCATGAAGGAGTTGAACCCCTTGAAGATCTCCTCGTTGATGCTGAAGATCATGCCGAATATGAATAGCGCGAAAAGCGGCGCGATGGTCACCCACACCAGCCAGTTCCGGCCCTCCCGTTGCCGGGCGGCGATCCACCGCTTGACTGGCGGCAGCCTGAGGACGAGCAGGAACAGGCTGCACGCCGCGTACTGGTAGAGGCGCTGGTGGAAGATGGGGTCACCGTCACCGGGGTTGCCCGAGCCGTTGTGGGCGTTCCCGTTTTGGAACCCGAATCCTTCCAGCAGGACCAGGTGGAAGAACAGCAGCCCCCAGATGACATAGGTGATCCGCTGCAGCGGCTTCCAGTACTTGCCGAGCTTGCGCTGTGCCCAGTGGTTGCCGGTGATCAGCAGCGGGATGGCGAGCATCACCATCATGAAGCCCATGAGCTCGAACACGTGCCCGGCCACCTTGCCGAAGAAGCCTCCAGCGAAGTTATCGGTCAGGCCGGCGGCGAGCATGTCGCCGAAGCCGGAACACGCGAACAGGATCCCGTACCAGCGGCGCAGCGGGACGAACCAGCGTTGCCCGGTAAGCGTGACCATGGGGGTGACGAGCAGGCAGATGAACAGGCAGAGCTGGGCCCCGGTGCCGAGCGTGTCGTCGACCGACCCCGCGAAGGTTGCTTCGTTCATCGTGAAGAACGCCGGTGCCATGAAGAACAGCGGGACCACCGCGGGGGCGCCCAGCAGGATCAGCGCGACCGCCTTCCGCTTGATGCGGGAGCCGCCGAACTTGAAGTCCTTGTCCATCCATTCGTCGACACGGCTCCTGGGCGCCGACTGAATCGTAGCCGTTCGCTGTGCCGTCTGCTGTGCCGCCCGCTGGGGCTGGTAGTCGTCCGCCCCTTCCTCCTGCCAGGTATCTATGGCGTCGTCGGGGTATGGGTCTGGCTCGTAGTCCTGAGGGTATAGGTTTTGCCCGTAGTCCCTAGTAGTAGCCATCTCGAGGCTTCTCCTTCCATAGGATCAGCATCGCTCCCCTATGGTTTTGCCTTCTGTGTTTTTGCCTTCTGCAGCCTTCGGCTGGCGCCGTTAACCGGCTCAGATGCAGTCCACCGGCAGGCTATTTATTCAGTTGTCGCGTTGGTTGACTATCCCGATGTGCTCGTTGCAGAGTGTTTCCCTGGCGTGTGCGCTGCAGCGGCCTTTGCCGCCGCGGCCTGCTGGGCCAGGAAGTTCTGGTCAGTTTCGCTGCCGCCGGTCTCGCCTGCTCCGGCTTCCCGGAAGGTGAAGAACTTGAATCCGAAGTGGGCGATGTTCGCGCCAGCGGCGACGACGGCGATCGAGAACAGCGCCGCGGTAGTCGCCGTGGCGATGCGCATGGCCTTTTGCTGCCTGCCGCGGGCCTGCGGTTTCCCGACCGACGTTGTCCTCGGTCCGGCCGGCCTGGGCGGCCGGACTGCCGGAGCGTCGGGCCTGGTCCTCGGCCTGGGCGGCGCGCCCGCGGGGGTATCGGGCCTGGTCCTCGGCCTGGGCGGCGCGATGGCCGGAGCAGGCATGGTGGCCAGAGCGCCGGGGGACTCGAGGTCCTGGTCCCACGGACCGTACATAACCGAGCCGTCATCCCGGGAGTCGGGCTGCTCCCGGGCAAAGCCGACGGCCGCGGCATCGTCCGGGACGGCGTAGAGCCGCCGGTTGCCGCGACCGTCCGGACGGCCCTGGGCGGCGGGATAAGCAGGTTCCGGCTCGTAATCCTGGGCCAAGGCGTAGCCCGCGGCCGTGCCGTAGCTCTGAGCGGTGTTGTAGCCCTGGGCGGGTCCGTAATCGGGGCCTGCCTCGTAGCCCTGCGCCGGGGCATAGCCACCCGGACCCGGGTTGTAGCCCTGGCCTGGCCCGTAGCCCTGGCCCGGGCGTGCGGCCCCGGCTACGGCATTACCCGGTGCCGGGCCTCCGGCGCGTGCTGCGGGGTTGCCTCGTGCCGCGGGGTTGCCCGGTCCCGGGCGTGCGGTCCGCGCTACGGCGTTGCCGAGTGCCGGGCCTCCGGCCCGGGCTGCTGCGGGGTTGCCTGGTCCCGGGCCTCCGGGCCGGGCTGGCCGGGCTGGTGGGTTGCCGCGTGCCGCGGGGTTGCCCGGTCCGGGGCGTGCAGCCCGGGCCACCGCGTTGCCGAGTGCCGGGCCTCCGGGCCGGGCTGCTGGGTTGCCGCGTGCCGCGGGGTTCCTGGGTGCGGAGCCTCCGGCGCGGGCTGCGGGGTTGCCTGGTCCCGGGCCTCCGGGCCGGGCTGGCCGGGCTGCTGGGTTGCCGCGTGCCGCGGGGTCGCCGGGCTGCACGGGGTACTGGCCTGAGTTGTAGCCCTGGCCCGGGTCGTATCCCTGAGCCGGCTCGTATCCCTGGCCTGTGTTGTAGCCCTGGGCGGGGTGCTGGGCTGTGTTGTAGCCCTGGCCGGGGTCGTATCCCTGAGCGGGGCGCTGGCCTGTGTTGTAGCCCTGGGCGGGGCGCTGGGCTGTGTTGTAGCCCTGGGCGGGGTGCTGGGCTGTGTTGTAGCCCTGGCCGGGGTCGTATCCCTGGGCTGGTCCGTAGCTCTGGGCGGGGTGCTGGCCTGTGTTGTAGCCCTGGGCTGGTCCGTAGCTCTGGGCGGGGTGCTGGCCTGTGTTGTAGCCCTGGGCTGGTCCGTAGCTCTGGGCGGGGTGCTGGCCTGTGTTGTAGCCCTGGGCCGGGTCGTATCCCTGGGCTGGTCCCTGGCGCTGGGCGGGGTGCTGGCCTGTGTTGTAGGCCTGGCCGGGGTGCTGGCCTGTGTCGTAGGCCTGGGCTGGTCCGTAGCCTTGGGCTGGTCCGTAGCTCTGGGCGGGGTGCTGGCCTGTGTTGTAGGCCTGGGCCGGGTCGTATCCCTGGGCTGGTCCGTAGGCCTGAGCCGGGGGATTGGCCCGCGCGGCGGGGTTGGCCCGTGGCGCGCGGTTTCCCGGGTTGGGCCCGCCCGGCCGCCGCTGCGGCAGGCGACCCGCGCCGTCGGGCGGGGCAACCTGGGCCTGCGGGCCCGGGTAGCCAGCCGGGGCCCGTCCCGGCCCGGCTGGCCCCGGCGCCTGCGGCACGCGTACCCGCGGCACCGGTGCTGACGGATGATCGGGATGAAGCACAGCGGGCGGGCCGTCCCATTGCGGCCAGGAGCCTGATCCGCCGAGGTCCGGCGGCCAGTCTGGATCGGCGGGCGCCGGGAACCCGTTCGCCGTGGCGAGGGCTCCGGCGCTGGCCTGAGGTGCGAGCGTTCCGCCACGCCCTGGTCCCCACATGGCGTTGGCGTCGGCTGCGGGGTCTGCCACATCCACGGGCGACGGGAGGTACTCAGCCGAGTCAAACGGCATCCCAGCGGGTGCCGGCGGTAGCTGGTCATCGAACCTCCGGTGCTTTCCGGGGGTAACAGCGACCACGGGGCCTCCAACAGCGGAAGGGGCGCCCGAGCCAGGCGTTGGTCCCGGGCGGGGAGGGGAATGTGTTAACTCCTCCCACCGCCGCAGACTAGGCCATTTGGCGAAGTCCCGGACAGAGACGAATACCTCTCGGGGGACGAATACCCCCTAGGGGGGGCCCAGTGGGGCGTCCTGACCAGGGCAAATGACAAAGCCGTATCACAGGCGCCAAACTATGGTTTGAACCAATCGCACGCGGCGGACGTCGTACATGATCCAACGCCACTAACGGCAATATCACAGGCCCCGGAATCCTGCCGTCAGAACTCGGTATCCCGCTCGGCCGTGCTCATCAGTTCCATGCACTCGCCGAGCGCGCGCAGGTAGGCCCGGGATTCGGTCAGCAGCGGCGTCCAGTGCGCTCGGTCGAAGCGGCCGGCCATGTCGTCAAGCCAGTGCTGCTGGGTCTTCTGCCAGATGGAGTCGATCACCCGGAGCAAGTGATCCCCGTCCTCATCCGGGCGAGCGGGCATCGGTGCGTTCCTCCTTGGCTGGTCAGGATCCTGCGGCCTGGAGGCCGCGCGCGGCCTCCAGGCCGGTGATGATGGCGAGCAGGTGGTTCTCGGTCCGCGGCAGGTCAACATCAAGCAGGTCCCGGAACCGGTTCGCGGCGCCGCGGAACGTGCCGGCTTCCTCATCGACCCGTTGCTGCCAGCGCCGGATGTGGCCCAGCCGTTCCTGCGCCTCCCGCACGGCCGATGCCTCCGCCGAGCAGTCCGCGAGGCGGCCCGCCGCGGCTTCGGCGGTCGCGGCCTGCTGGCAGGCGGCGAAGTCAGCCTCCCGGCGGGCCAGCAGGGACCGGCAGTGGCCCGCCTTGGCCTCCAGGGAGGCGCGCGTCACCTCGATCTCGTAATCGCCTCGCTCGACCACCTCGCGCTGCGCGTGCCGGAACCGGATGAGCGCGTCCCGGAATTCCTTGAGGGCGTCGATGTCGGCGTGGATGTCCGCCACGTATCATCCCGCCGACAGTTCGCGGACCGCCCGGAGCCGCTCGACCAGGGCGACCAGGTAGGCCTGGTGCCCCTCGGTCGCCGTCAGGTACTTGTCGATTCCGGGGGTGACTTCCTCCAGTGCCTCGCCGAAACGGCTGTACATGTCGTCGCGCCAGATCTCGCCAAGTTCCTGCCAGTGCGCACGCATCAGCGAGAAGCTTTCCGCCAGATCACGGTTGAACTCCATCAGATGCGACCTGAAAGCGGCCAGCGCCTCGATATCACTAATATTGATCTCGGTCACGAGTTGCCTTTCCTAGCACCCATATGAGCGATAGCTCGCGAGTTCTACCTCACGAAGCTGTGAAAGATATCAGAGAGAACGGCGAGGTAGTAGTCGGCCGAGTCCGGAAGGCTGGTCATGGCCTGGTCGATCTGATTCCTCGCCTGGCGATCGAGCTTGATGACGTTCTTTACCGACGTCCCGAGCGGCCGCAGGCGCAGGGCGATCTCCAGCTTTCGCTCCGGGAAGTCGCGGGGGAGGGACCTGAGGGCCTCGATCGCCGCCCCGGTTTCCTCGGCTGACATCTTGTCGTTGATGCGGTTGATCCGGGCGTAGTAGCTGCTGCGGATCGCGTCGTTCGCGCGCCCGCGCAGGCTGTCGGCGACCACGGTCTCGCCCGCGTGGTCGAGGAAGTCGGCCAGCCGGAGCACGTCGTCCCACCTGTCCTGGCCCAGCAGGCCGTCGGCGAGGGCGATCGAGTTGCCGACCACCTTGGCCCACAGGATGCCCGCGTCGGCGTAGGCGGCGAGCAGCCGGGCCTGCCGGTCCCCGCGGTCATCGCCAGGCATCTCCTCGCCCGGCTTCGGGCTGAGCAGGTGCACCAGGCCGACCGCCTCCAGCAGCTTGCGCGTGGCCTCGAGCAGCTGGCCGGCCTCCTCGGCCAGCGCCCCGGCTCGTTCCTTCTCGCCGGCCAGGACGGTGTAGGTGACGATGGCGGGCCGCACGGCCTGGCGGAGGGAGAGGTAGGGCGACAGGGCCGTGGCCGGCGCGTCGGCGGGCAGCGTGGTCATGCCGGTTTCCCGTCGGGTTGTCATGCCGGTCTCCTGAAGGCGCTCTCGGCGAAGGCGTACAGGGATGCGGTCGAGTACGGCTTGAACTTCTCCACCTGCTCGTGCGGCCAGTCCGCATCCCGGAACAGGGCACGGTTGTCGGCCAGGCCGGCCGCCGCGGGCACGCCGATCAGGGCGTCGCTTTCGGCCGGCGACTGCAGCCGCAGCGCCACGCGCAGCGCGAACTGGCTGATGCCCGGGCGCCGCAGGGCACGCTCGGCGGTCGGGAAGCTGTCGGCCCAGATCACCACGTGGATACCGACCTCAGGCCCGTGCTCGGCGAGCCTGGTCAGCGCCGCCGCGGCCGGGCTCGCCTTGCCCCACTCGCCGTCGGAGGCGAGTTCCTGCCAGCGGTGCAGGCCGGCGACGAGGAAGAAACGCCGCGGATCGGGAGGGCGCGGCGAGCTCCCGGCGTCGGCGAGCCGCGCATCGAGCTCGGCGGCCAGTTCCGCCAGCGCTGCCTGCGCCGCGGCCGGGCCGGCGATCCGCACGTCATGCGGCAGGTCCGCGGCCGGGGCGAAGAAGCCGTGAAACGGCGAGGACGGCCGCGCGAACTCGGCGATCACGAACGACACGTCGGCCGGCGAGCGCTGGACCGCGGCACTCAGCAGGGTGGCCAGGAGCAGTCCGTGCCCATGCGCCTCGTCCCCGACGATGAGCAGGTTCGACCGCACGAAGCACTCGAAGGTGGCGGCCGTGGCGGGCTTGATCTCGATCGCCTCGCCCAGCCAGGCCGCCGTGGCGGGACCGGGCGGCGGCCACCGGCCGGGATCCGCGGCAAAGGCCGCGCAGGCCGGGTTGGCCGCGAAGTCGGCGGGCGTGTCTGGGTCGAAGGCCGCCGGCGGCGGGTAGGCCCGGCCGCCCGCAAGGGCGCGGATCGCCGAGATCCACTGCAGCCGGTCCCGGTTGGGCAGCATCGCGATGCGCATGACGGGGTTGGCGCCCTCGCCGCGGCGGTCGTTGTAGATCGCGTCGCCGGCCCTGGTGAGCTTGGCGGCGGCCTCGTTGCCCTCGCCGAGGATCGCCTGGGACACGCTGGGCAGCGTGCAGCCCAGCGCGATGCGCAGCGCCATCTGCTCGTAGGCGGGCCGCAGGTGCGCCGTCAGCGAGCCGCTGCCGGGCGACTGGGTGGCCAGCAGCAGGTGCAGCCCGAAGGCCGCGCCGCGCTTGGCGATATCGGCCAGCAGCGCGCCGGCCTCCCGGGACAGCCGGTCCTCCTCGCTGAACAGCACCTGGAACTCGTCCATGATCACCAGCGACCTGGGCAGGACCTGCCCGGTTTCCCTGCGGTACTCGGGCAGCTGGGTGACCTTGGCTTCCCGGCACAGCCGGGCCCGCCGCTCGATTTCGTCATGGAAACGGCGGAGCATGCTCAGGCCGAATTCACGGTCGGTGCGGGAGGCAACGGCCCGGGCGTGCGGCAGCTTCTGGGTCAGGTACGCGTCGAACTCGACCTCCTTGAAATCCAGCAGGTAGAACTCGAGCTCCTCCGGCGGATACTTCAGGGCCAGCTGGGTGATCAGCACGTGCAGCAGATTTGTCTTGCCCATCCGCACGTCGCCGCCGACCAGGCCGTTGTGCACCCCGCGGGATCCCATCACGAAATGCTGCGGCTCGCCCTTGCTGTCCACGCCGATCTGCGCGTCAAGCCCGTCGGTGGTGTCGGCGGACCAGCGCTGCGCGGCCGGGATCACGATCCGGTCGAACAGCAGGTCCCGGGAGTGGATGCTGGCCGCCGCGCCCACGGCATCCAGCCAGGCATTCACCCGTGGCGCGGGCGGCATCACGTCCGGCTCGATCACCCAGCGCCCGAAGTCAGGGTCGTCCCAGGTGACGGTAGCCCGGCCGTCCACGTGCAGGTCCGTCGCGGTCGCGGTCAGGGCCGCGAGCCCGATGCCGCGGGCCTGTTCCTGGCCGCGCTCGGCCGTCGCCAGGATGTAGACGCCCGCCCGCGGCCCGTTGCGGCCCAGCCGGGCCAGCAGCTCGGCCGCGTGCGTGCTGATCCCGCCGGGGAAGCCCGCCAGGACCAGCACGTGGTAGGGCACGGATACCCCCGTGCTGGCCGCGTTGTAGGCCTCCACCGAGTCGTAGACATTGGTCAGCCTGGTCTGCGTCACCTCGACGACATGCTCGGTGAGCGTCTTCAGCAGCGCCTCGATCTCGGCCGCGCTGGAAGCGACTCCGCTGCCCAGCCGCAGCGCGGGCGGCAGCCGCAGGAAGCCGCTCAGCTGCTCACCCTGGCCCAGCGGATCGGCCAGCGCGAACCGCACCGTGCCCGGCCTCGTGGCCACCGCCAGCCGCAACGTCAGGGCCTGCAGCAGCGAACGGGCCCCGCCGGCCGCCTCGCTCTCCGCCGCGATCAGCAGGTGGCCCTGCCCGGCGAACCGGGCCACCGCCGGCACCGGCGGGATGCCGCTCCCCCCCGCCACGGCCAGCGCCCCCACCCGGATCCCGGCCGGCGACGGCGCCTTCAGGTCGGGCGTGTAGAAGTCCCACCGCGGGTCGCCGAAGTCGGCCAGCGCCCAGGGGTTGGCCTCGGTAAGCATGGTGATCGTGCCGGGCAGATCGCCGGTGGCCTGATCGTGAGCTGCCCCCGCCGCCGCGAGGTCGTCCAGGTAATGCTCGTGGCAGTGACGAACCAAGGTGGCCGATTCGGCAAGGCGCAGGTATGCGTCGTGAATCTCGCGCTCGATCTCCTCGATTGACATGCGGCGCTCCACGCTAAGCCCGTCCCGGAGATCGGCAAAGTATCGGCACTAGCAGCTCGCTTGGTTAATGGCAATCTGGGTTCGATTCTATTTTCAGGAACGCCGCGTGACCAGAACGGTGCGCTGCGGGGTCGATCTGCCAGGCGAACACCGGCTTCCCGGCTCGCGCCCCGCTCAGGACCGTGGCGAGGCCGCCGAAGCACGATCGGGCCCCGCCAGCCACGGCTGACCGAAAGGCATGACGCTATCAGCCATCGGCGCCGGCCACGCGGTCACCCCAGCCACTCGAGTCAACGGGCGTGGCACGCGCCAGCCCCGGCTATCCGGATCACGGGCCGTACTTGGGCCAACCCATTGTTGATCAAGATAGGCAAAGTTACGCTTCGTGTACGAGCGGTCGCCCATGGCCGCGTCGAACGAGAGGCAAACCCTATGCAACGTCGTCCTTCTCGGCTGCTTGGCCGCGCTCTAGTGGCTTGCGTGCCGGTGCTCGGGCTGGCCCTGGCCTTCGGCCCGGCCGCCGGCGCCAGCACCGCCGGTGCCTCCCCGAGCGCCCAGGCGGCGGCCACCGCCCGCACCGCGCTTGAGCACCTCTCCGTCGGCTGGCACAGCGGCTTCCAGCGAGTGTCCGGGCATGCCGCCGGGGTGAAGGGCCTGTCCCAGGTGGAGAGCACCAACTGGTCGGGCTATGCCGACACGGGCAGCGGCTTCTCCACCGTGACCGGCAGCTGGACCGAGCCGACGGCCACCTGCTCCGGGCGGACGGAGTCGCTCGCGGCGTTCTGGGTCGGGATCGACGGCTACAGCAGCGACTCGGTGGAGCAGGACGGCACGCTGGTCGAGTGCTACCGCGGCACCGCGTACTACTACACCTGGTGGGAGATGTATCCCACCAACGACATCCAGGTGGTCGGCGAGACCCTGAGGCCGGGCGATGCCATCAGCGCCTCCGTGGTCCGCAGCGGCACCAGCTACACGCTCAAGGTCACCGACGCCACGCACACGGCGAACAGCTTCACCACCACCCAGACCTGCTCGGGCTGCGCCAACTCCAGCGCCGAGTGGATCGCCGAGGCGCCGAGCAGCTCGTCCGGGGTTGAGCCGCTCTCCGACTTCCACAGCTGGACCGAGTCGGGCGCGACGGTGGCGGAGGGCTCGACGTCCGGGGTCATCTCGTCGTTCACCGACGACGAGATCACCATGATCGACTCCTCCGGGCTCACCAAGGCCCTGCCGGGCGCGCTGAACAGCAGCGGCACCGGGTTCGGCGTGACCTGGGAGCGAAGCTCCTAGCCTTAAATCCGTTACCCGAACGGAACGACTCGGGGCGGGCCAGCCATCGGATCAGCCGGGCTGGCCCGCTCCTCATTCCGGCCCGCGGCCGGCCCGGCGCGCAGGCCCGCCCGCGGCGGCTACGGCTTGCGGGCGACCAGGATGTCCCGCAGGATCGCCTGGTCCACGCGGTGCCGGAACGCCAGGTACGGCCCGGAGTCCACCGGGTCCAGCCCGGCCTCGGCCAGGATGGCCGCGGCCGCGTCGCGCCGGGCGACCAGGGTGTTCCACGCGATCCCGCACGCGCCGCCGCGGCGCAGCAGCCTGGCCCAGACCGGCGCGGCGTCCGCCAGCAGGTCGAGCGGGCTGCGGGCCAGGCCGGATCGCGGCCGCCGGCTGCCATGCTGGACGCCGTACGGCGCATCGGCCACGACCAGGTCAAACGTTTCGGGCCGGAAGAACTCCAGCGCTCGCGTGGTATCCGCGTTGACCACGTCCAGGTGCTGGGTGACGCCCGCCTTGTAGTCTTCCTTCGCCGCGGCCAGGCTGATCCGCAGCCGCCGGCCCGCCACCTTCCCGCCCAGCCGCAGCGGCCCGTGCTCGGCATGGTGCTTGATCCTCTTGCGCTTCAGCCAGGCCTGGATGAACGCCGAGTACGCCTCGAAGTCCTTCCGGTCCAGGTCTATCCCGGCCGCGTCGAACCCGTACATGAGGGCCTGGCTGAGGGTGGTCCCGCGGCCGCAGAGCGGGTCGAGCACGGCGAACGGCCGGTCGAGCATGGACCGCGAGAACGCCGACGACAGCAGCGTCACGTTGAGCAGGAGCTTGGTGAACTGCTCGTTGGTCTTCCCCTGGTACTTCGGGATCGTGATCAGGTCATCGTCGAACCGGTCGAGCGGCCGCAACCCGACGGGCCGGAGCAGGCCGCCCTCGACGCCGAACAGCGCGTAGGCCGACGAGAGGTTGGCCAGGAACGCCGCGTCACCGGCGCCCAGGCCGTCGGCGGCGAAGGTGACGTACCGGACGCCGCCGATGGTGGCCGCGGACACCTCGCAGATCCGGCCGTCCAGGACCGACTGGCTGAACACCTCCAGCTCGGCCTGGGTCAGGGCGGCCGACGCGCCGGAGTAGACGCGGTTGGCCGACGGCTGGATCAGGAGCGCGTACCGGGCCATGAGGCCTCGCCGGCCTGTAGTGCCGCCAGGCCCTGCAGGTCGACGCAGTTCCTGCCGCGCACCTCGACGAACACCATCAGCACGTTGCCGCAGCTGCGGCAGCGGGCCACGGTCCCGGGCGCGCGCAGGTAGACCACGGTCAGCGCCAGCGGCCCGGCGGCGCCGCAGGCCGCGCAGGTGCCGATGGCCGCCGTCATCTCGGTGCCGAAGACCTCCTGCAGCAGGCCGCCGATCGCGTTGCCGTCCAGAGCGTCCATCAGGGTCCTCCCGGTGCTCCTGTCGCGCCGAACCGCTCGGTCTTGACCCGGCCGGGCGGGTAGCCGAGCCCCACCAGTGCCCCGGCGGCGGCCTCCACGAAGCTGGTGGGGCCGCAGACGAAGGCGAGCGGATCCTGGCTGGCGGGCCAGGCGATGTCGGCCAGCATCGCGGCGTCCACCCGGCCCGTGCGGCCGGTCCATCCGGGCGGCTGCTGCCGGGTCAGCGTGTAGATCACGTCCACGCCGTGGTCGTGGTTGTAGCGGTCAAGTTCATCGCGGTAGATGACATCCGGCAGCGACCGGGCCGAGTACAGCAGCCGGGCTGCGGTCGTGGCCCCGGTGCGCTCCCGGTACCGCAGGATCGCCCGGAGCGGTACGACTCCCGACCCGCCGGCCAGCAGCAGCAGGGGGCCGGTGTCCCGCTTGGGGTCCCAGACGAAGTACCCGCCGATCGGGCCGCGCAGCTCCAGCTGGTCGCCGGGGCGCAGCTCCTCGGTGAGGTACGGCGAGACCTCGCCGTCGTCCAGCCGCTCCACGGTGATCGCCACCGGCTCGCCCGGCGCCGAGGCGATCGAGTACGACCGCTCGGCCCGGTAGCCGTCCTCGGCGGTCAGCCGGATGTCCAGGTGCTGCCCGGCCTGGTGGCCCGCCCAGTCCGGTACCTGCAGGTCGATGGTGCGGACCGCGGGCGTCTCGTCAGCCAGCTGGCTGACCGTGGCCACCTGCCAGGTCAGTCGCCCGCGTACCGCTGTTCCTTCCATGGGTCTCCGTACATGTTGTACCCGTAGGTTTCCCAGAAGCCCGGCTCGTCGTGGTCCAGCAGTTCCAGGCCGCGCACCCACTTGGCGCTCTTCCAGAAGTACAGGTGCGGCACGAGCAGCCGGGCCGGGCCGCCGTGCTCGGGCGGCAGCGGCTCGCCCTCGTAGCCGAATGCCACCCAGGCCTGCCCGCCGGTGACGTCCGGCAGCGGCAGGTTCGTCGTGTAGCCGCCGTCACAGAACGCCAGCACGTACCCGGCGTCGTGCTGGACCTGCGCCAGCAGCGTGTCCAGCGACACCGCTTCCCAGTGGGTGTCGAGCTTGGACCAGCGGGTGACACAGTGGATGTCCGCGGTGACGTTCTCGGCCGGCAGCGCGCGCATCTCGTCCCAGCTCCAGGATTTCTCGGTGTCACCGCCCTGCTTGATCGAGAACGTCCATTTCTCCGTCGGGGTGTGCGGCGTCGGCCCGGCCGACAGCACCGGGAAGTCGGAGGTCACGTACTGGCCGGGCGGCACGCGGCCCTCTTCCCCGGCCGGGGTCTGGTGGCGGCGGTGGAAGCCGCGCGACAACGGTGGGCTCATGCCATCGTCTCCTCCCGCAGGCGACAAGAAGGCTCAGGTCCCAGACTAGCCGCATCATGATCACGGGAGTCGGGCACGTCGCCCGTGGGCGATTGCCCGGCCGTCTCCGCGGCCGGGCCGCCGGCGTCAGGTCAGCTGCTGGACGCAGGGGGCAGGTGCAGTGCCACGCGGATGCGCTTCACCTGGGCCTCGACCGCGGCGTCGGCGGCCGCGTGCCGGGCGTCAAGCGCCCGCATCGCGACGAGTGTCCTCGCCCGGGCCTGCCGCGCGATGACCCGGCCCCGGGCCTGGTTGGCCTGGATGACGTCCCGGGCGATGGCATCGACCGCGGCCGGGAACTTGATCGCGGCCAGCTGCCGGTCGAACAGGGACGCCGTGGCCACTTCCGCCTTCAGGTCCGCCCTCGCCGCCGCGAGATTGTCGCGTTCGCTGGCGGTAAACGCGGTTACCTCCTTATCCAGCTGCTGGTTGGCGGGATTGGCGATCGCCAGGTAGCGATGGGCGGCCGCGGCCAGCTGCGCGTCTGTCGCGGCGGCCGCGTCGGGCGGGGGCTTAGGTATGTTCCGCCAGCCGTCGAAGTTCTCGGTGTACATGATGGCCAGGATCACCAGAACGCCCGCGAGCAGGGAAGACGCCACGAGGAGGGTGATTCCGGCCCTGGAGGTCTTCTCGTCGGCCTCGTAAGCCTCGTCGGCCTCGTAAGCCTCATTGGGCTCGTAGGCCTCGTCGAAGTTGCTCTTGAACCTCGAGCTGGCCACGACGTACCTCCCGGTTCGAGTGACACGCCTGCCACGTCACCCGCTCCCCCGCCACCCGTCACGGCAATTGAACCACTTTGAGTCCTCGGCCGGGGTGGTATGAGGGGACCCGACGTCATCGTTCCGCCCGTGTCTCGAGCCACGGGTGCGGCAGGACTCGAAGCTGGTGCGTCCGGGACTCGGCGGAAAGCTGGGGTACGCGGGGCCGGTGGGAGGCGGCCGAGCAGAGCCTAGCAGCCCGGTGCGTGGTTTGCCCGGTAGTGACGTGTTTTCCGAACAGGGCGGTTGGGCCGTCGTTAGGCTCCGCGTCAATGTCAGGCGCTCCGCAGACTTGACCCTCGGCCTGCCCGGTGAGCGCGCCCTGCTCGGAGAGGAGCCCGTTGGGCCGCCATAGCAAGCCATCACGTATCCGGCTTCCCCAAGCAGCGCCTACTGCTGCCGCCGCCGCCACGCTGGCCAGCGTGGCCGCGGCTTCTTTGTTGTCCCAACAGGTTCCCGCGCTCGCGTCAGCCGCTCCGGCGGCCCCGGGCACGCCGCACTCGGCGCTGCTGGACGCGGCCTACTCGCCGGGCATGACCACGGCGCAGCTGGTGTCGGCGACTCGCCAGGCCGTCCTGGGCACGATGCAGCGAGCCTGGCAGGCCAAGTCGGCTTCTGCCGCCAAGCCGGCTTCCGCCGCCCGGCCGGCCACGTACACGGTCCAGCCGGGTGACTCGCTGTCGGCGATCGCCGGGCGGGTGTATCACAACGCGAACGCGTGGCCGGTGCTGTACTGGGCCAACCGGGGCCAGATCCGCTGGGCGGACGACATCCAGGCCGGGCAGGTGCTGCGGGTGCCGGCCGAGCCGGCCACGATCCCGGCCCCGCCGGCGCAGCTCGCGCCGCCCGCGCCGGCCGCCCCGCGGCACGCCAGCACCGCGCCGGTCGTGGCGCAGTCCCCGGCCCCGGCCCCGGCTGCGGCCCCGGCGCCGGCGCCCGCTCCGGTGGCGACAGGGTCATCGAGCGGCCCGTGGCCGGGCGGCGCGTTCGGTAACTGCGTGGTCGAGCGCGAGTCCGGCGGCGACCCGCAGGTCATGAACTCCACCGGGCACTACGGGCTGTACCAGTTCAGCTTCTCGACCTGGGTCGCCTACGGCGGCAACCCGGCCGACTTCGGCCACGCGTCAATCGCCGAGCAGGAGCAGGTTTTCCTGAACGCGATGGCCACGCCGGGAGGCGCGGACAACTGGGCCCCCTACGACGGTTGCTGACCCAGCCGGACGTGCCCCGGGCCGCCCGTGGCCGGCGGCCCGGGGCACGCGGGTGCTGAGACGCGCGCTCAGGCCCCGTCAAACTGGAGGACGTACAGCCCGCCGCCGCTGCGGTCCACCGCGTACACGATGCCGTCCGCGGTCACGTAGACATCGTTGATCTGGGCCGCTCCGATCGGGGAGCCCTTCGGGGCCGGCGGCACGAACGCGGCGACCTCCCGGGGCTGGAACGGGTCCCGGATGTCATAAGCGCGCACGCCGGCGTTGAAGAACGTCCCGAACACGATGTCCTCGCTGCGCCAGGACCACTCGAAGGGCTCGTTCTCGTGCAGGTTGTGCGCGCCGAACCGGCCCCCCCGGCGGGCGAACTCGGCCACCGGCGGCATCGGAGCGCTGCTGATGATCAGCGGCGCTTCCTCGTAGCTGGCGTCGGCGAGCCAGAGCAGCTTGGGGTAGTCGGCCGCGTGGTCGTGGGTGGTTTCGTCGCTGATGGCCAGCAGGTTCCGGCCCGGCAGGGGCAGGACGGTGTGGGTGAAGCCCGGCATCGGCGGGTGGTAGTCCAGCCGGGACACCAGCCGCGGCGAGCCGACGTCGGCGATGTCCAGGATGATGGCCCCGCCGTCCAGGTAGCCGACGTACGCCCGGTCCGGGCGCCGCGGGTCCACGTTGACGTTATGCGCGCGGAAACCCGAGTCGAACACCCGGTGCCGCACGGGCGGAGGATGGCCGTCGCCTTCCTGGGTGCCCGGCAGCCACCACCGCCCGGCCTCAGCCGGCCGGGACGGCTCGCCGAGGTCCACGATCACCGGGAACTGGTCGTCCAGCGGATGGGCAGGACGGGAATCGGGCGTGCCCGTGGCGAGGTAGGCGTACCTGCCCCCGGTGTACCCCACCCAGTGGGTCCCGCGGGAGCGGGGACCGGACAGGTCAAGGAAGCCGGCCGAGCGCGGCTCCCCGGGACGGCTGAGGTCGAATACCTCGATGCCGGCGGGCTGCAGGCCGGGCTGGCGCACCTGGTAGGCCACCACCAGCAGCCCGTCCGCGACGGCCAGCGAGTTCGACCGGACATCGCCGTGCGGCAGCGTGGCCTGGGTGAGCAGCCCGGGCGCGCGCGGGTCGGTGACGTCGAGCACGCTGAAGTTCACCGGTCCCTGCTCGTGAGCCAGGTACAGGTACCGCCGGCCGCCCTGTTCCAGCACGGCCGTGCCCTCGCCGCAGTTCCCGCGCCCGTCCAGGTCGTGCTGACCGAGAAACCGCATGCCGTGGCATTCCACCGGGTGCACAGTCTTCCCTTCGGCCGAGCCCGGCCGCGCCGGGGCAATCATCTCCCCCGCTTAATCATGCCGCAGCGGGCCCGGCGGCACCGGCACGAGGGACAGCGAATCATCGTGCGTCCCTGTCCCCGGGGCCCGGAGATGATTAAGCTAATCACTTGAGTTCGCCTAGCCCACGGTCGCCCGGAACGGAGATGGTCATGAGAGCACGCCGACCGCACCGGTTGCAGGTATTAATGCTCGTGGTGGCTGCCTCGTCCCTGGCGGCCGCTGCCTGCGCGTCGTCGAGCAGCAGTTCCCCGAGCGCGAGTGCGAGTGCTCCCGTCGTCGTCGGGTTTGAGGCGCCGTTTACCGGCACTGCCGCCGCTCCGGCCAAGCAGGAGCAAGAGGGCTGGAACCTCGGGCTCAAGGTCTTCGGCGACACCGTGGACGGCCATAAGATCGTCACCGACTTCACCGACACCCAGGGCAACCCGGCCATAGCGCTGTCCGACGCCCGGTCCCTGGTGCTGCAGAAGCACATTCAGATCATGGAAGGCCCGCTGCTCGCGAGCGAGGACGCGGCCGTGGCCCCCTTCCTCGCCTCCTATAAAGTCCCAACGGACAATCTCGCCGTCTGCGGCGAGACGCAGATCGTCGACGACGCGAAGTACGGCAACGCGATGGCCTCGGGCTGGCTGTGCGACCAGCCGGACATCATGGCCGCCGACTACCTCTACACCACCCTCGGCTACCGGCACGTGACCGTGGTAGCGAACGACTACGCGTTCGGCTGGCTGTCGGCCGGCGGCTTCATCAAGCAGTTCACCTTGCTCGGCGGGAAGATCGACAAGGTGCTGTGGCCCCCGCTGACCACGGTGGACTTCAGCCCCTACGTGTCCGCGATCCCGAAGGACACCCAGGCGGTCTTCGCGGAGGTCGTCGGGGCCGGGGCGATCGACTTCACCAAGGCGTACGCACAGTACGGCCTGCACAATACGATCCCGCTGTACGGCAACACCCTGCTGTTCGACTACTCGGTGCTGCCCGGTGAGGTACCGGCCGACGTGCTCGGCGACCAGGAGATAGGGCAGTACTGCGACGGGATCAACACCCCGGTCAACAACAAGTTCGTCACCCTGTTCAAGCAGGCCTACGGCGTGCGCCCCGGCTACTATGCCGAGGCGGCCTACGTGCACGCCGAACTGGTGGTGGACGCGCTGAAGCGGCTGGACGGCAACGCCACGAACCCGACGGCCGTGATCACCGCCATGAAGAGCACCCCGATCGTCGCGCCGCGCGGGCCGGTGAAGCTCGACATGACGGTGGACGCCCCGACGCAGAACATCTACGTCTGCAAGGTCGAGAGCGTGAACGGCACGCTCGAGGACGTGCCGATCAAGACCTACCCGAACGTGCTGCCGTGGGGCACGCTGCCCTACGGGGTCTGGCAGAAGGAGTACGCGACCGACTCGACCGGCGCGCCGCCCGCGTGACCGGCTCGCCTAGTTCCGCCCGCCGCCCCCGGCCTGTCGCCCGGCCGGGGGTGAAGGGTTCACTATGATGACAGCGGCGGCCAACGGGGCATGATTGCCGGGAACTGGCTGCTGAGGGGCATGATTGCCGCGAGGAGGAGCTCTGACATGGGGGGGCGGAATCCTGGCCGCAGGACGCGTGCGCTGGGTACGCGCGATCACGTCCTGTCCTGTCTGGCGGACGGCGAGATCAGCGACCCCAAGGGCATGGCCAGCACCGTGCTGGCCGAGGCCGTGGGTTACCCGGGCTCCAGCGCCGCGTTCGCGCAACTGCTGTCCGGGATGGAGCGGTCCGGGCTGATCGAGCGGGAGATCCGGGGCAAGCGCACCTACCGCATCGCCGCCACGGCCGCGGGCCGTAGCGGGGGGAACGCGCCCGGATCAGGCCGCGGCGGGGCGGACGCGCCCGGGGCCCGCCACGGCGGGGCGGACGCGCCCGGGGCCCGCCACGGCGGGGCGGACGCGCCCGGGGCCCGCCACGGCGGGGCGGACGCGCCCGGGGCCCGCCGTCGCCGGGGGCCGCGCGAGGCGGACAGCGAGATAGCCGTAACGGCCAGGCGCGGCGATCAGCAGGCCCCGGCCGGCGACAGCAGCCGCGCCGGCGATCTCATGGCGGCGGCGAGCCAGGCCCCCGACTTCGACTACGACGAGCTGGCCCGGCGGCTGCTGGTCCAGGTGGTGCGGCGGCTCGCGGTCGCGCCCGGGCAGGACCCGCCGCCCGGTCACGACGCCGGCGGGCCGGAAGAGCGCACCGGAGCGCCGGCGGAGATTCCCGGCCTTCCCGGCGCGGGGCGGTCCGGCGCCGATCCGGCCAGCACCGGGCCTGATGCCGCCCTGCAGCAGGCCGTGGCCGGCCTGGAGCAGAAGCTGGCCAGCGTCCGGTCCCGGCAGCGCAGGCTCACCGCGGAGAACGCCAAGCTGCGCGAGCAGCTGCAGGCGGCCCGGCAGAGCCTGGCCCAGGCCGAGGAGCGGGCCAGCGCGGCCCAGGTCACCGGACAGCTCGGCGGCCCGGAACTGCAGCTGCTGGAGCGCCTGCTGTCCGCCGCCCGGGACCAGCCGGGCCGGCCGGAGAAGCCGGCGCCGGCTGACAATCACTTACAGCGCTCGTTCCGGTCGTCACGGACGAGATTACTGGTGGCCGCCGGGGCGTAATGATAACGTCCAATCATGTAGCGGCGGCGGTCGGCCAGCCATCAGGAGCCGCCCGGCGGCGGTCGCGCAGACCCGGGCCGGGGGCGCGCGGGCGGCCTCACGAGGTGTCAGAGAAAGGGTTTTGGTGGACTCGCAGACGCTCGGATGGGGAATCATCGGTCTCGGCCGAATCGCAGCGACCGAAATTGCCCCCGCCATCACGGCCTCCGCCCGCGGCACTCTCGTCAGCGTCGTGAGCCGCGACCAGGGCCGGGCCGAGGCGTTCGCCCGCGAGCACGGCGCGGCGACCGCCCTCGACGACTACGCCAAGATGCTCGCCGATCCCGCGGTGCAGGCCGTGTACATCGCCACGCCCAACGCCCAGCACGCCGACCAGGTGATCGCCGCGGCCCGGGCCGGCAAGAACGTCCTGTGCGACAAGCCGCTGGCCGTGACCGTGGCCGACGCGCGGCGCTGCGTCGAGGAATGCCGGTCAGCGGGCGTCGGATTAGGCATCACGTTCCAGACCCGTTTCTACGACGGGATGGCGGAGGCGGCCGCCCTGGTGCGCGACGGCGGCATCGGCCGGGTGGTCACCGCGGAGGCGCAGATCGGCACCCGCGGGAACCTGCCCAAGGGCTGGCGCACGGACCCGGCCCTGGCCGGGATGGGCACGCTCAACAACATCGGCGTGCACGCCCTGGACATCCTGCGCTACCTGATCGGCTCCGAGGTATCGGAAGTGGCCGCGATGGCGAGTTCGGAGCCCGGGTTCGAGGTCGACACCACCGACCTGGTCCTGCTCCGCTTCGGCCACGGCACCCTGGCCCAGCTGAACGCGAGCCAGGCCGTGCCGTGGCCGCGGGACGACATCGCCCTGTACGGCACCGAGGGCCGGGTACTCGCGCCCGACCTGTCGCGGCCCGACCGGGACGCCGTCATCAGCTTCATCACCCGCGACGGCGAGCGAGCCTTCCCGGCCTCCTCCCGTGACTCCTACCTGCGCCTCATCGAGGCCTTCGCCGACGCCGTCACCAGCGGCCGCGACCCGAGCCCGTCCGGCGAGGACGGGCTGCGCAGCGTGGAACTCACCGTGGCCATCGCGGCCTCGATCCGCGAGCGCCGGACCGTCTCGCTCCCGGCCCGGTAACGAGGGGGCCCGCGGGTGGCGGAATTCATAGCCCAGACCCTGAACGGCCTGACCCTCTCCGGAGTGATCTTGCTGGTGTCGAGCGGCTTCACCCTGATCTTCGGGATCATGCGGGTCACCAACCTCGCGCACGGCGCGGTGTACCTGCTCGGCGGCTACGTCGGCTACTCGGTGATCGGGGCCACGCACAACTTCTTCTACGGGCTGGTCGTCGCCGCGCTCGCCATGGGCCTGTTCGGGCTGCTGCTGGAGCGGACCCTGATCACCCGGCTGCGCCGGTCGGAGATGGCCGAACTGCTCGCCACCCTGGGCCTCATCTACGTCATCGACGACGTGGCCCTGGCCATCTGGGGCGGCACCCCGCTGACCATCAACCTGCCCGGGTTCCTGGGCACCTCGTCCACCCTGCCGGTGTACGGCATCGTCTACCCGAACGGGCGATTTTTCATCCTGGGCGTCTCCGTCGTCGTCGCGGTCGCCCTGTACTACCTGCTGCGCCGGACCCGGGTGGGCGCCATCATCCGGGCCGGGGTGGACGACCGCGAGATGGTCGGCGCCCTCGGCGTCAACATACGCCTGACCAACACCCTCGTGTTCACGCTCGGCGCGCTGCTGGCCGGCTTCGCCGGGGTGCTGGGCGGGACCGTGCTCGGCCTGTACGTCGGGGGCGACAGCGACATGCTGCTGTTCGCCCTGGCGGTGGTGATCGTGGGCGGGCTCGGGAGCTTCGAGGGGGCGATCCTGGGCAGCCTCATTATCGGCCTCGCCGTCGACTATGGCACGGCTTACTTCGCGGCGTTCGCCTACTCGGTCCTGTTCATCCCCGTGATCGTGGTGCTGCTAGTGAAGCCGCAGGGCCTGCTCGGCAGGCAGGGCGTATGACCGCCGCGGGCAGCGGGACCAGCGCCGGGGCGGTCTCCCCGGCCGGCCCACAGCGGCAGGACGGCAGGCTCGCCCGGCTGGCGCTGGTGAGCCTGGAGTGGTCGCGCCGCCTGGCCGGGCCGGTGGCCGGCCTGGCCGCCCTGGTCATCCTCTACCTGCTGCTGCAGGGCAATGGATTCGCGTCCACCCTGGTCGAGGACGCGCTCGTGTACGCGATCGCCGCCATGGCCCTCGATTTCATGGCCGGCTACGCGGGCATGATCTCGCTCGCGCAGGCCGGGTTCCTCGGCGTCGGCGCGTACGGCGTGGCCATCGCGGAGAACCACTTCTTCTCGCCCTGGGCCGCGGTCGGGATCGCCCTGGGGGTGGTGCTGGCGGCCGGGCTGGCGCTCGGGATCGTCGCGGTCCGCACCAAGGGGGTCAGCTTCGTGATCATCACGCTGGCCCTGGGCCAGGTCCTGTACGGGCTGGCCTACCAGTGGACCGGGCTCAGCGAGGGCGACAACGGGATTCCGGTGTCCAATCTGCCGAGCCTCGGCCCCCTTGACCTCAACAACCCCCTCACCCTCCGGATGACCGTCCTGGCCGTGTTCGTGATCACGGCACTGCTGCTGACGCTGTTCGTGCGCTCGCCGTTCGGGCTGTCGCTGCGGGGCGTCCGCTCCAATGAGGCGCGGCTGGCCGCGCTCGGGTACCGGACCGGCCTGCACCGCTACCTCGCCTGGGTCATCGCGGTGTTCTTCGCCGGGGTGGCCGGCGTCCTGTACGTCTTCGTCAACAGCCTGATCAGCCCCACCACGATGGCCTTCAGCGCGGACGGCTTCCTGGTCGTGATGGTCGTGCTCGGCGGCCTCGGCAGCATCTGGGGGCCGGCCCTCGGCGCGATGGTCATCGTCCTGTTCCAGCAGGAGCTGAGCACGTATGTGACCCGGTGGCAGACGCTGATGGGCCTTACCCTGATCGCGGTCGTGGTGCTGAGCCCCGGCGGGTTCTGGGGCCTGGTCCGGGCCGCCGGCCGGCGGCGGGACGCGCTCATCGCCAGGCTGCGGGCCGGGCCGGCCGCCGAGGCGGGCCCGAGGGCCGGGACCGGGCAGGCCGGCGGGCCGCCGCTCGCCCTGGAGGCGGCCCAGCCGGGTACCGAGCAACGGCCGGCGTCATGACCGTGGCGCCTGCACCGTCGCCGCCGGGCGCCAGCCCGAAGGACCCCGCGCCCGCGCTGGTCGCCGATCACCTGTGGCGCCGGTTCCGGGGCGTTACGGCCGTGGCGGACGTCTCGCTGCGCATCGCCGAGGGTGCCCGCTTCGGCATCATCGGCCCGAACGGGGCCGGCAAGACGACCCTGTTCAACCTGCTGTCCGGTGAGCTGCGGCCGAGTTCCGGAAGCGTCACCCTGTTCGGGCGGGACATCACCGCGCTGCGGCCGTACCGGCGGGTCGCGCTGGGCCTTGGGCGCACCTTCCAGATCACCCGGGTGTTCAGCGACCTCACCGTGCTGGAGAACCTCACCCTGGCCCTGCACGGGCTGAGCCGGACCAAGCTGTCGCTGCTGCGCCCGTGGCGGCGCTACCGGGACAAGATGGAGGAAGCCGCGGAACTCGCCGCCAGCTTCGGCCTCGCCCAGCGGCTGGGCACCCGCGCCGCCGAGCTGTCCCACGGCGAGATACGCGAGCTCGAGGTGCTGCTCGCCCTCGCGCTCAAGCCGCGGGTGCTGCTGCTCGACGAGCCCGCCGCCGGGCTCTCGCCGGCCGAGCGCGTGGACATCCTGGCGCTGTTGCGGTCCCTGCCGGCCGAGCTGACCCTGGTCATGATCGAGCACGACGTCGACCTGCTGCGCGGCGTGGTGGACTCGGCCGCGGTGCTGCACCTGGGGGCCCTGGTGGTGGAGGGCACCATGCGGGAGATTCAGCAGGACGAGCGGGTCCGGGAGCTCTACCTGGGCCGGGCCGCGCCGGGAGCGGGCCCGGGCGGGCCCGGGCAGGCCGGTGACGGCTCATGATCGAGGTTTCCGACCTGCACACCTACCGGGGGATCAACTACGTCCTGCAGGGCGTGAACCTGCGGATCGAGGACGGTGCCTGCACGGTCCTGCTCGGGCGCAACGGGATGGGCAAGACCACCCTGGTCCATACGATCATGGGCATGCTCCGGCCGCGGTCGGGCCGGATCACGCTCGGCGATGAGGAACTGGTCGGCAAGCAGCCGTACCAGATCGCCCGGCGGGGCATCGCGCTGATCCCCCAGGGGCGCCGCATCTTCCCCTCGCTCACCGTGGAGGAGAACCTCGCCCTGGCCGCCCGCGGGAAGGCCGGCGACGGCGCCTGGACGATCGAGCGCGTCTACGACCTGTTCGGCAACCTCGCCGAGCGCCGGCGTCACCGCGGCGGCCAGCTCTCCGGCGGCGAGCAGCAGATGCTCGCGGTCGGCCGGGCGCTGCTGGCCAACCCGAGCCTGCTGCTGATGGACGAGCCGTCCGAGGGCCTGGCGCCGGTGATCATCGAGCGGATCGGCGAGATCCTGGCCGACCTGCGCCGCGACGGGCTGTCGATCTTCCTGGTCGAGCAGAACTACGGCCTGGCCGTCGCCCTGGCCGACACCATCTACATCCTGTCCAACGGGCGGGTGGTGTGGCAGGGCACGCCCGGCGAACTCGAGAGCTCGGCCTCGGTGCGGGAGACGCACCTGGGTGTGTGATCCGGACCCGACGAGAAAGGCCGCCATGGGCAAGGCATTCCACACCGCGCACCGCTGGGAGCTGGACTGGGAGGACGACGTGGACGTGCTGTCGTTGCGGGACGGCGTCCAGGTCAAGGTGTTCTACTCGGACCCGGAGGCCGGCGTCGCCGACATGCTCATCAAGTTCCCGCCCGGCTACGTCGAGCCGGAGCACGCGCACCACAGCAGCCACTCGATCGTGGTGCTCGAGGGCGTGCAGATCGTCAAGGGCGTGCACCTGCACCCCGGCGACTACGTCTGGGCGTCCGGCCCGGAGCCGCACGGCCCGTACGAGTACCCGGAGGGCTGCGTGGTCTTCGCCTCGTTCCGCGGCCTGTCCGCCCGGCACCGGTACCACGGCTCGCCCGCGGGCGAGATCTAGTGAACCCTTTCTTCCTCCGAGCCCGAGGCCGACGGATGAAAAAAAGTTCAGCCCCCGCGCATCCCCTCCAGCCCGAACAGCCGGGCGGCGTTGGCCGACCCGATGACGTCGCGTTCAGGACCGGTGAACGCTTCGGCCAGGGCCACGGCCGGCTCCGCGAGAGCCATGTCGAACGGCAGGTCGGTGCCGAGCAGGACGTGATCGGTGCCGACGCGCTCAGCGAGGTAGCGCAACGCGGCCGTGTCGTGGGTGATCGTGTCGAAGTACAGCTGCCCGAAGGCCTCCCAGACGTCGCTGGCCGGCACCGGGATCTCCGGCCGCACCTGGCAGGCGTGGGCCAGCCGCCCCGCCTGGTACGGCAGGTAGCCGCCGCCGTGCAGGACCAGCAGCCGCAGCTCCGGGTGGACGGAGAACACCCCGGCGCAGATCATCCGCTCGACCATGACGGTGGTCTCCAGCGGGTTGCCGATGACGTTCTGGAAGTAGTAGGGCTCCAGCGCCGGGTTCGGCTCGTTGAAGGCCGGGTGCACCAGCACCGGCAGGCCGGCCTGCTCGGCCGCGGCCCAGAACTCCTCGAACACGGGCTCATCCAGCCGCTGCCCGGCGATCGAGGTCCCGATCGCCGCGCCCACGCAGCCCTGCGCCAGCGCGGCGCGGTACGCCGTCACCGCGCGCGGCGGATCCTGCATCGGGAGGTTGGCCAGCCACCGCAGCCGGTCCGGGTGCGCGCCGCAGATCTTCGCCATCCCGTCGTTCGCGGCCTCGCACAGCCGGCCCCCCATGTCGCTGCTGACCTCGTAGAAGAACAGCGGCGGCGGGGGCGACACGATGGCCGAGCCGATGTCCTTCGCGTCCATCTCCGCGATCTTGGCCGCCGGGTCGTGGAACGACGCCGCGATGGTGAACGGCACGTGGTGCACCCCGGTCCACCGGTCACCGTCGAGCGTGACACCGTAACCGGGATCGCTGCGCAGCAGGTCGAGGACCTCGGCTGGCATCACGTGATTGTGCACGTCTATGAGCACGGTGCGGTCCTCTCGCTAGCTCGGCGGGCCGACGCTGGTCTTGGCGAACAGCGCTGTCCATTCTGCCGGGGTCAGCGTGCCCCAGGGCGGGACGGCCGTGAAGGTTTCTCATGACCACTGCTCTTCCTGCGCCCTGGTGTGCTGCGCCCGGCCCGGTCTCCCCTCTGGGCAGCGCCCGCCGCGGGCCAGTAATGATTAGGTAGCGATCGTAACGTGATTAGGAGTGCGGCTCAATCACTTCGCCGGGCGCCCGCCCGCGTATCGGGGGCGCCGGGAGGCACCACTCCGCCGGATGCCCGCCCGCGTATCGGGGGCCGCGCGGGAGTCACTTCATGATTGAGGTTCATAAGGTGCGTTATACGCGTGCGATGCACCGCGATCATGAAATGCCGGTGACCGGATCAGGACCGTAGCGTGCTATCCGCGCCGCTGGGAGTCGTCAGCCGGCCCGGCCGTCAGCCGGCCCGGCGGTCGGCCGTCGGCGGTTAGCGGTGCTGGCCGTTGCGCTGATCGCCGTTGCGCGCCGTGGCGCTGGAGTCGTCGGCACCGATCGGGCGGATGTGCAGCGAGTGCAGGGTGCCGTCAAGGTGCCTGAGCGCGGCATCGGCGGCCGCCTCCGCGTCGCGCGTGAGGACCGCCCGCAGGATCTGCGCGTGCTCGGTGTTGGCGCGCTGGGCGCGGCCGGGCATGGCGACGATCGAGTGCGTGACGTAGAGCGCGGAGAGTTCCCTGAGGTTCTTCAGGATCGCGACCAGCCTAGGGCTGTTCCCGGCCTCGGCGATCACGTTATGGAAGCTGGAATTGTGCTCGGCCCAGACCGTGCAGTCGGTCTCGGCCTCCATCAGGGCCAGCAGTTCGGCCGCCCGGAGCATGGCTTCCTTGGTCGCCAGCTTGGCGGCCCGTGCCGTCGCGACCGGCTCCAGCATCATGCGGATCTCGTAGATGTCCTGCAATTCGCTCCGGCACAACTCGTGGACCACGGCTCCGCCGCGGTCATCCAGGCGGACGAAACCCTCGGCGGCCAGTTCCCGGAGTGCGTCGCGAACCGGCCGGGTGCTGACCGCCATCTCCTCGGCGATGCTTGCCTGCACCAGCCGGGTCCCGCCGGGAATGGTGCCGGTAACGATGCCCTGGTGCAGCACCAGCTTCACCTTGCGGCTCGCTGGCACGGCCCGCGGCTCGGTCGGTCTTCGGGTCGTCGACTCATGCATGCCTGACCTCCCTTCGTCATCCCGGGAACAGCGCTACGTCGCCGGTGGTGCCATCGATCGCGGCGAGCCAGGGAGCGTCGGGCGGGCCTGCGCTGGTCACCGCCTCCGGATGGCAGCCGGTCACCATCGGCACGGACAGGCTGCGAGCTACCTCGGCCAGGTGGGAGCCGGCCGCTCCGGAGCGCGCGAGGACGCCGCGGGCGGTGAACAGCAGCGGCGCCAGCGCTGACAGCGGGCGGTCGATGAGCAAGATGGCGTCCCGGCTGCCGGCGGGCGGCCGCACGTGCGGCCGGCACACGACCAGGCGGCCCGCGGCCTGGCCCGCTACGGCCGGGCGGCCGCGGAGATGCCAGCCGTGCTGCTGCACGGCCGCGCCCAGCAGGGGCATCCTTTCGCGCGCCGCCAGGTGCGGCCCGGGCGCACCGGTACGGCCTGCGGCGCCAGCGGCAGTGCCGCACGGGACGTCGGCAGGCGCTGGCCCTGGGTCCGGGTGCGGAACCGGGCCGGAGCCGGGAGCGGCGGGCACGGGCTGGCCGGGCCGGGACTGCAACAGCCATACCTGGCCGTCATGCACGGCCCACTCGATCGCTTCGTCGCCCAGGCACCGGTAGACGCCCTCGGCCAGCCGGGCCACCGAGATCACCAGGTCGCGGCCGAGCAGGTCCAGCAAAGGCCCGCCGGCCGCCGGATGGCCAGAGCCGTCGCGGAGGGACCCCGCGCTCGCCGGCCGGGCGCTCGCCGGCCGGGGCAGGCTGACGCACGCGGACGCGCCGTCGGCCCAGCCGGCGAGCAGCGCGCCCGGGTGGCCCTCGATCCCTTCCACGACGACCTCGGCGCTCGCCGGGTCCGCCGGCGCCCCCGCCGCCCCGCCGCCTGCGCCGAGCGTTCCGTCGCGCGGTGCGGACGGCTTCACCCTGGCCACCCCGCCGGCGGCCGGGCAAATCTCCGGCTGAATGAGAACGCCCAGTTCCAGCGCTTCCAGCGGCAGGCCGCAGGCGTCCAGCCGGGCCAGCGGATCCACCGCGAACGCCGACGCCCAGCAGCTGCGGACCGCGGTCATCGCCTCGTCCGGACCGACGCCGGCCACCGTGGAGAACGCGCCGGACCAGCGCGGGCCGGCCTCCAGGTGGCTCGACGAGCGGACGATCACCCGCCCGCCGAGGCGGGTGGCCGCCTCGGCCAGTTCAGTGGCCAGCACCGCGTCGGGCGGGCGGGACAGCACGGCCCGCCGCCCCGCGGCCGGCTGGCCGCCCCGCAGCACCGCCGCTGCCGCCAGCACGGCCGGCTTGCTCTCGGCGGACGGCACCACCCAGCCCGGCAGCACCGGGAAGCCAGCCCGGAGGGCGGCCGACAGCCGGGCGGCCTTGGCCCCGCCCTCCTTGATCCCGACGGCCGCGGTCATGGCGCGCTCACCGGCCCGGCCCAGCGGCCGCAGCCGCCGCGACCGCGCGCTCACCCGACCACGATGATCTCGTCGGACTTGTACGAGGAGAGCAGCTCGTGCCCGTCGTCGGTGACCAGCAGCATCTCCTCCAGCCGCACGCCGAACTCGTGCACCTTGCCGTGCTGGGTCTCCAGCGCGAACACCATGCCCGGCTTGATCTCCTCCGGATAGTCGAGCGACCAGATCCGGGAGATCACCGGACGGTCGTATTGCGCCAGCCCGAGCCCGTGCCCCCACAAGTTGGCGGCGGCCTGGTCTTCCTCCTCGTACCCCCATGCCTCCCGGGCCGAGGGCCACTTGCTCGCTATGTCCCGGGTGCTCACTCCCGGGCGGACTACCTCGATCGCGTCCCACAACCACTTGTGCGCGGTGTCGTAGTACTGCTTCATCTCGTCGGTCGGCGACCCGCCCACGCAGTAGGTCCGGTACACGCAGGACTTGAACCCGTTCCAGGTCAGCGCGGCCAGGTCGATGATCACGAGCTCGCCGGGCCGGATGATGCGGTCAGAGAAGTTGCGCCAGTTGGGCCAGGCGTTCGGCCCGGAGGAGACGATGATGTCCTCGACGTCTTCCGTGCCGGGAATGTTGTAGAGGTACTCGAAGCCGAAGGCGGCGACCTCGTTCTCGGTCAGGCCCGGCCGGAGGAACTGCGTGAACTCATAGTGCAGCGAGTCGCAGATGGCGCCCACGATGCGGGAGGCCTTCTGCTCGTCCGGGCTCTTGATGGAGCGTGCCTCCATCATCGCCGTCATGCCGTCGGTCCAGCTGATCCCCGCCTCCTGGAAGGCCTGGATCATGTTGATGTCGATGAAGTCGACCCCGAGGGGCTTGTCGATCACCCCGGCGTCCTCGAGGTCATGCACCAGCGCGGTGGTGAACTTGGCGACCTGGTTGGCCGCCGCCGGCCCGGCTGCCCCCTTGATCCAGGTGTAGGAGTGCCGCACATTCTGCGGCGGGATCCAGGGATTGTGCGCCTTGAGGTGGATCCCGATGTCACCCTGCTCGTAGACGATCGGCTCCTGGCCCTCGCAGAGCACCACGTACCGCAGGCCGGGCTTGAGCCGGTTCCACCCCGGCGTGTAGGTCGACGACACGTACCGCATGTTCTCGTCGTAGAACAGCACCAGCGCGCCCAGGCCATGCCGGGCCATGGCCTCGCGGGCCCGGCCCAGCCGCCACTGCCGCACCGAGGCCCAGTTGATGCCTTCCTTCCAGTCCGTGCTCAGGCCGCCGAACGCTTCCTTCATTTATGCCGTCCTCCACGCGGTGATGGTCTTCGGTGAGAAATGGATTCCGCAGGCATGATCACGCCCGGACGGGCCGTTACCGGCCTGACGGGAGGACCGCGAGCGGCAGGTAAGCCGACCGACAGGTAAGCCGGCCGACAGGAACCGGCTCGCGGGGCCCATGCTGACCGGCGCGTCCCGCTCGATCACCATGTCTTTGTTGCCCAATGGAACCTGACTGTCACTCTCGGCACGGGCTGGTTACGAGTGCCACAGCGTCCTTGCTGGGGCGGCGGGGTGTCAGCGCGGCCGCGCTGCTTTCAGTAGCTTCATTATCAGCAAGTATTCGGGAGTATGCCGATGTCCCGGACGATAGCAGTGCAAAACGGATCTGAGAAGGCCGCCGCGGCCACCATCCCGCGCGGCTCGCCCGCCGGCTCGCTCGCCCGCTTCCGGCCGGGGACGGCGCGGACCGCCGGGCCGACCGGACGCCAGGCTGAGGTGGTGGCCCGAACCCGGGCGCCGGATCCGGCGACGGCCGGCTTGCCCGCGGCAACAGCAGGGAACGCCGTCCCGCCCCTGGGGCGCGCCC
Source organism: uncultured Actinomycetota bacterium (assembly GCA_963808705.1). Lineage (GTDB taxonomy): Bacteria > Actinomycetota > Actinomycetes > Streptosporangiales > Streptosporangiaceae > JASHPR01. Next base: position 72,254 of record CAWEHB010000003.1, read on the forward strand.
GCCGCGCCCCTGGGGTGCCTTCCCGGCTGTTTCCCTGCTGCTTGTCTGCAACTCACCCGGCATTATCGCTGCCTTTCGCAAAAGTTAACTTCAGGCACGTAGGCATACGTGAGATCGCCCGGACCGACAAGATCGAACCTGATCAGGGCCATTGGCGTGAAAGCGGTAGGGTGCATCCACCAAGTGAGGAGCAGGGGCCGTGGCACTGCGATACCGCGCACTTCTTGCTGTCGCCGCCGCCGTGTCGTTCGTCCTGGCCGGGGCGGCCTGCAGCAGCGGCGGGAGTCCCGGCAGTCCCGCCGCCGCGTCCTCGTCCGAGCCTGGCGGGGGGATTCCGTTAGCGCCTGCCTCGGCGCCCGGGACCCTGTCCGAATCGGGCAGCACGTTGCTGTATCCGCTGATGAAGGCCTGGGCCGCCGCGTATCGCCAGCAGCACCCGAACGTGGTCATCACCACCGCGGGCACGGGGTCGGGAACGGGAGTTAACGACGCGTCCGCCGGGAAGGTCAGCATCGGCGCCTCCGACGCCTACCTGTCCAGCGGACAGCTGGTCACGAATCCGACCCTGCTCAACATCCCGCTGGCGATCTCCGCGCAGCAGGTCAACTACTACCTCCCCAGCCTCCCGCCGAACGTCCACCTCAAGCTGAATGGCTCCGTGCTCGCACAGATGTACGACGGAACGATCACGACCTGGGACGCCCCGGCGATCCGCAATCTCAACCCGGGCGTGGCCCTGCCGAGCACGCCGGTGGTGCCGCTGCACCGGTCCGACATCTCTGGCGACACGTTCCTGTTCACCAGCTACCTGTCCACCCACTATGCCCCCTGGAACAGCACCTACGGCTACGGCACCACGGTGGCCTGGCCGGCCGTCCCCCGGGCCAAGGCCGAGCACGGGAACCTCAAGATGGTGTCCGGGTGCCGGGACACGGTCGGCTGCGTGGCGTACATCGGCATCAGCTACCTGAACGCCGCAAACAACGACGGGCTCGGCCTGGCCCAGCTCGCCAACACGCTGGGTCAGTACGAGCTGCCCAACGGGGCGGCGATCAGCACCGCGGTCGCGAGCTTCGTGTCGTCCACGCCGGCCAACGAGACGATCTCCATGGTCGACGGCCCGGCGTCCGGGGGCTATCCCATCGTCAACTACGAGTACGCGGTCGTGAGCACCGAGCAGCGCAGCGCCACCACGGCGCGCGACATCAAGGCGTTCCTGCACTGGGCCATCACCACCGGAAACTCCGCGCATTACCTCGGCCCGGTGCAGTTCCAGCCCTTGCCCGGCCCGGTGGTAGCGCTCTGCGACGCGCAGATCGCGAAGATCAGCTAGCCCCGGGCCGAACGAGAAGGGAGTGGCGTGATGGCGCTGCGCACCCCGTCGTCCGCGTCGCCGCCCGCGAGCGGGCCGCCGTCCGCGAGCGGGCCGCCGGGCCGTCGTGCGGCCGCGCCGCGACGCCGGATGGCGAGGCGCCTGTCGGTGTCGACCACGCCGACCCGGCTACGCCTCCTCATGGTCGTCCTGCTCCTGGCCTCGCTGGCCTGGGGCGCGGTGGGCGCCTGGGTGGTGATCCAGCACGCATCCGCGGCCCAGGACGTGGTCACCACCAGTGAGCCGCTCAGCCTGAGCGCGCAGCAGATGTACCGGTCCCTGTCCGATGCGGACGTCACCGCCACGACCGCGTTCCTGGCCGGCCCGGATGAGCCGCTCGCGGCCCGGCAGCGGTACGCGGCCGACATCGACCAGGCCGCCACCGACCTGAGCAGCCTGCAGGGCGCCGCCACGTCGGGGTCGAACCGGCAACTGCTCGCCAGCCTGGCCGCGGTCTCGACCGCCCTGCCCGTCTACACCGGTTACGTGTCGCAGGCCCAGACCGAGTACTCGCTGGGATACCTGCTGACCGGCGGCTCCTTCATGCAGGTCGCTTCCGAGGTCATGCACCTGCAGCTGCTGCCCGCGGCCAAGACCATCTACGCGCAGGAGAACGCCGGGCTGACCTCGGCCAGCGCGCAGGCCACGGGACTGCCGTGGATCGCGGTGGTCGTCGTGACCGCCATCGGGATCGCGTTCGTGCTCTACCGGGCTCAGCGGTGGCTGTGGCGGCACACCCACCGGCGGGTCAACTTCGGGCTGGTCGGCGCGACGCTGGTCCTGGTCGTCGGCGCGGCGTGGCTGATCGTCGCCTTCGTGGTGGCGCGGGCGGATCTGCAGCAGGGCGTCGGGCACGGCTCCGCCCCGGCGGAGACGCTCGCCCAGGCGGCCATCGACACCCAGCAGATCCGCGGGGATGAGATCCTCAACCTGATCTCGCGCAGCGGCGACGCCACGTTCCTGCAGGATTACCACTCCGTGCGCGCGCAGCTGGGCCCCGGGCCCGGCACGCTGCTGACGAGCGCGGCCGGCTCCTCGCCGAGCGGCGCCGGCGCGCAGTCGGCCCGGGCCGCGGCGCATGACATACAGGCCTGGTACGCCGTGAACGATCAGGTCTACCGCCTCGACTCGGCATCGCGCTACCCGCAGGAGACCCGGCTGGTGATCGGGACCGGGCCGGGCAGCTCGGCCGCCGGTTTCGAGCGGGTGGAGACCGACCTGTCCCGCGCGATCGCCGCGGATCAGGTGATCTTCCATGCCAACGCGACCGCGGGCGGGAACGCCTTCACCGGCCTGGAAGCAGGGATCATCGTGGCCGCGCTGCTGATGGCGCTCGGCTGCGTCTGGGGCCTGGACGTCCGGCTGGCGGAGTACCGGTGAGCCGCGCGGCCCGCGGCAGGACCGCGCCATGCTGACCCGCGACCAGGCGGCGGCGGCCGTGGCGGCCGCGGTCGCGGAGCGCGACACCATCCAGGCCAACCTGCTGGACCTGGACGGCAGCTTCGGCAAGCGGCTGCTCGCGGGCGCGAAGCTGGCCGGCGAGACCAAGAAGCGCTGGGACGCGGCCGCGGCCGAGCTGACCATCCTGTGGGAGACCTTCACCGCCTACTCGGCGGTCGTGGACCGCGCCGCCGGGATTCTGCCCACGGTCCGGCGCTCACCTGGGCGCGCGCTCACCGAACTAACGTCGATCCTGAACGGGCCGTCGGTACGGCTCGCCCACGCATCGTCGGCCCTGGCCCGGGGGGATCTCACCGGGACCGCGGACACGGCCGTCACCCCGGTCGCGGCGGTGGCGGCGATGCGCCGCTCGTTCGCCGCCGTGGCCGCCGTGGTGGCGGCGGCCGAGACCGTGTGGAACACGATGTCGGACCAGTTGCAGCAGGTGGCGGCCGACCTCGGCGCGGCGAGGCAGCGGGCCGCCGGGATCACCGATGACACCCTCGCCGGCGCCCTCGCGCTGGCCGAGGCCGACCTGGGCCAGCTGCGCGACGTGGTGAACGCCGACCCGCTGGTGCTGTGGCAGGGCGGTCAGGTTGACGCCACGCGACTGGGGCGGCTGCGGGAGCGGGCCGCCGCCGCCGTGTCCAGGGCCGCCGAGCTGGCGGCGCTGCGGGAGAACGCGGACCGGCGGATCGCCGCGGCCGCGGCGGGTGTCTCGGCCGCGCGGGACGCCTGGCAGGATGCCATGGCCGTGCGGGAAGAAGCCGTGGTCAAGATCGCCGCCGAGCCGCCCGGGCCGCCGGACGTGCACGGCCTGGCTGGCCGGCTGGCGGCCCTGGACACGCTCAAGGCGGCGGGGCGCTGGGGCAGGCTGGCGTCCGAACTCGACCTGCTCGAGGAGCAGGCGGCCGCGGCGGCCAGGGGATGCCGGGATGCGGAGCGGCAGGCCACCGCGCTGCTGGACCGGCGGGGCGAGCTGCGCGGGCTGCTGGACTCGTACCAGGCCAAGGCGGCGAGCTGCGGGGGCGCCGAGGACAGCGGGCTCGAGGCGCGTTATGACCACGCCCACGAGCTGCTGTGGACGGCCCCCAGTGACCTGTCGGCCGCGGCGGACGCGGTGGCCGTCTACCAGCAGGCGGTTCTGGAGTTGTGCGGACGGAGGCTGCGGTCATGACGACCACCGCGACCACGTGTACCCGCCCGGGCTGCGGGGGGACGATCGAAGGCGGGTACTGCGACACCTGCGGGCTGGCCGCCGTGCCCGCCTCCGCCGCGGGGGCGGGCACGACATCCGCCCCCGGCCGGCCCCCGGCGCCGTCCGGCGGCGCGGGCTCGGGACCGTCCGGCAGCGGCGCGGGCAGCGGCCGCACGGGCAGCCGCCGCATGCGCGCCGGAAGCAGCCGGGCGTCCCGGGGTCACCTGGGTGCCGGGCTGGTCGAGATCCCGCCCGTGCCCGCCCGGGACCCGGCCGCCGCGGTGCTGGCGAACCCGGTGGTCGCCGAGGGCAAGAGATTCTGCGGCGTGTGCGACCAGCCCGTCGGGCGCAGCCGGGACGGGCAACCGGGGCTGGTCGAGGGGTACTGCCCCAACTGCGGCAGCAGGTTCTCGTTCGCCCCGAAGCTGCAGCCCGGCGAGCTGGTCGCCGGCCAGTACCAGGTGCTCGGCTGCCTGGCCCACGGCGGGCTCGGCTGGATCTACCTGGCCATGGACCACCACCTCGGCCAGCGGTGGGTGGTGCTCAAGGGCCTGCTCAACACCGGCGACGCTTCGGCCCAGGATGCCGCCGTCGCCGAACGGCGGTTCCTGGCCGAGGTCGAGCACCCGAACATCGTCGACGTCTACAACTTCGTGCAGCACGCCGACCGCCGTTCCGGAGAGTCGGCCGGGTACATCGTCATGGAGTACGTGGGCGGGAAGTCGCTCCGGCAGATCCTGCTGGAGTGGCGCCAGTCCGGCCATTCGCTGCCCCTGCCCATGGCGCTCGCCTACGCGATCGAGGTGCTGCCGGCGCTCGGCTACCTGCACAGCCAGGGGCTCGTGTACTGCGACTTCAAGCCAGACAACGTCATCCAGACGCAGGAGCAGCTCAGGCTCATCGACATGGGCGGCGTGCGGCGGATCGACGACGACGATAGTGCCATCTACGGGACGGTCGGCTACCAGCCCCCGGAGATCGCCGAGCTGGGGCCCTCGCCGTCCTCCGACCTCTACACCGTCGGCCGGTCCCTGGCCGTGCTCAGCTTCGAGTTCACCGGCTACCAGGGCAAGTACGCGCACACCCTGCCGGACCCGGCGACGGTGCCGGTGCTGGCCCAGCAGGAATCGTTCTACCGGGTGCTGCAGCGCGCCACCGACCCCGACCCGGACCGCCGGTTCGCCTCGGCGAACGAGATGGCCGAGCAGCTGACCGGGGTGCTGCGCGAGGTCCTCTCGGCCGCCGACGGCAAGCCCCGGCCCGCGTTCTCCGCCCTGTTCAGCCCCGAGCTGCACCCGATCGGCGTCGAGGCCACGGTCGGGGACGGCACCGCCCGGGACCGCACCGCCCGGGACCGCACCGCCCGGGACCGCACAGCCCGGGACCGCACAGCCCGGGACCGCACCGCCCGGGACCGCGCAACCCGGGCCGCCAGTACCCCCGCGGCGCACGCCGCGCCCCCGCTGGCCGAGATCGTGTCCAGGCTCCCGGTGCCTCAGGTGGACGCCGCCGACCCGGCGGCCGGCTACCTGGCCACGCTGAGCACCCTGGACCCGGCCCAGCGCAACGCGGCGCTGTCCGCGGCCGCCGCGGGGGAGCAGGGGGTGCCGCCGGAGGTGGCCGGATCGGCGGAGACGCGCCTGGCGCTGGCCCGCGCCCGCATCGTCACCGGCGACCTGGCCGGGGCCGAGGCCGTGCTGGCGGACCTGGCCGCGAGCGACCAGGCGGACTGGCGGACGGCGTGGTACTACGGGCTGCGCCACCTGGCGGCCGGCCTGCCGGGCGACGCCAAGACCGCGTTCGACGCCGTCTGCGGCGCGCTGCCCGGTGAGCTGGCGGCCAAGCTCGCGCTCGCGCTCGCCGCCGAGGCCGCCGGAGACCTGGCGGCGGCCGGCCGTTACTTCAGGCTGGTGCTGACGGTGGACCCGGCGGCCTACGTGAGCGCGGCGTTCGGGCTGGCCCGGACCCGGCTGGACGCTGGCGACCCGCGCGGGGCCATCGCGGCGCTCGCCGCGGTGCCTGACTCGTCCAGCTACCACCTGGCGGCGCAGGTGGCCGCGGTGCGCATCCAGGTAGCGTCGCGGCCGGGCGCGGCCCAGGTGTCCCCCGACGACCTGCGGCAGGCGGGCAGCCGGCTCACGCAGCTGAAGCTGGACGCCATCCAGCTGGAGTTCCTCACCGCCGAGATCCTGCGGGCCGCGCTGAACTGCGTGACGGCCGGCGGCCCTCAGGCCGGCGGCCAGCTGCTCGGCTGCGAGTTCACCGACCGCGCGCTGCGTTTCGGCCTGGAGCGCTGTTACCGGGCCCAGGCGCGGCAGGCGCCGGACCAGCACCGCCGGATCGAACTGGTGGACCGGGCCAATTACGTCCGCCCCGGGACATGGACATGACCGCCGGCCCGCCGCCGGGCCCGGGCGCCGCATGCCCGTCCTGCGGCTGGCCGGTCGGCCCCCAGGACAACTTCTGCGAAGCGTGCCGGACGGAACTGGCCCCGGCGGTGGTCAGCGGTGCGGATCCCGTCCAGGCCACCGCGTGCCCGTTCTGCCAGTCAGCGCAGATCACCCCCGACGGCTACTGCGAGTCGTGCGGCCGCAAGCTGCCGTCCAGCCGGGACCACACCGAAATCGATCTCGGGCTGCTGGCCGGCGTGACCGATCGTGGCCTGCGGCATCACCGCAACGAGGACGCGATGGCGCTCGCGACCGCGGAACTGGCCAGCGGCCCCGCCGCGGTGGCGGTGGTGTGCGACGGGGTCTCCAGCACCCGGCGCCCGGACGAGGCGTCGCTGGCCGCGTCGGAGGCAGCGGTGCAGGTGCTGCTCGCGGCGGTGCGGACCGGCACCGACCTGATCGAGGCGTCCCGGGACGCGGTCTCGGCCGCGCGGGAAGCGGTGGCCGGCCTCGGGACTGTGCCGGGGGGCGCCGCGGCGGCGGACCCGCCGTCGGCCACGTTCGTTTCCGCGGTGCTGACCGGCGAGGCCGTGACGCTGTGCTGGCTGGGCGACAGCCGCGCCTACTGGCTCGGCGCCGACGGCGATTCCGCATCCAAGCGGCTGACCAGGGACGACTCCGTGGCCGGGGAGATGGTCGCGGCCGGGCTGCTCTCCGAGGCGGACGCGCTCGCGCTGCCGCAGGCCCACGTGGTGACCGGCTGGGTCGGCGCGGACCTGAGCGGTGCCGCGCCGCACGTGACCAGGTTCGAGCCGCCCGGCCCCGGTGCCGTGCTGCTTTGCTCGGACGGGCTGTGGAACTACCAGCCCGAGGCCGTGAAGCTGGCCGCGCAGGCGCTGCCGCAGGCGCTGAGCGATCCGCTCGGGGCGGCGGCGGAGCTGGTCAGGTTCGCGCTCGAGTGCGGCGGCATGGACAACGTGACCGTGGTTCTCGCCCCGTTCCCGCTCAAGCCCGCTCACCCCGCTGATCCCGGTGAGCCCGCCGACCTCACTCGCCCCGGTGTTCCCACTGTCCCCGCTCATTACGCCCAGCCCGCCCACCCCGGAAGCCACGACGAGCCCGCGGCGCCGTCCGCACCATCCGATCCCGAGGAGAAGTCCGCCGATGAGCCAGCCTGACTTCACCGTTGAGATTTCCCAGAACGAGTACCTTCCCGAAGGCGGCGACGATGTCAACGCCATCGTCACGGTAACCTCCCCGGACACCGCAGAGACGGCGCCGGTGGCGGACACCAGCAGCGCGGAGATCATCATCATCGACTGCTCCGGGTCCATGAGATCGCCGCAGACCAAGATCGCGGAAGCCCGCGCCGCTACCGCGGCGGCCATAGATGTGATCCGTGACGGCGTGGCGTTCGCCGTGGTCGCGGGCACCGATAAGGCACAGCCCGTCTTCCCCCACGACGGCAGCCTGGCCGTGGCCGACGCGGCGGCCAGGCAGTCCGCGAAGCAAGCGGTGTCCGGCCTGCTCCCCCGCGGCGGAACCGCGATCGGCCAGTGGCTGCGCCTCGCGCACTCCATGTTCGCCGCCCATCCGGCCTCCCTGCAGCACGCCATCCTGCTCACCGACGGCCGGAACGAGCACGAGACCCCGGAGCAGCTGACCGAGGCGATCGGCCTGTGCGAAGGGATGTTCAGCTGCGACTGCCGGGGCGTCGGCACCGACTGGGAGGTCGCGGAGCTCCGCCGGATCTCGTCGGCACTGCTCGGCACCGTGGACATCGTGCCCGATCCGGCCGGGCTCGCCGCCGACTTCGCCGCCATGATGGAAACGGCCATGGGAAAGCAGGTCGCCGACGTGTCGCTGCGGGTGTGGACCCCGCAGCACGCGACCATCAGGTTCGTGAAGCAGGTCGCGCCGGCCGTCGAGGACCTGACGGGCCGGCGCGCCCAGTCCGGCCCGCAGGCCGGCGACTACCCGACCGGCGCGTGGGGTTCCGGGGAGAGCCGTGACTACCACCTGCGGATCCAGGTCGTTCCCGCAGCCATCGGGCAGGAGATGCTGGCCGCCCGGGTGAGCCTGGTCGCCGCGACGTCGTCGGGCCCGGAGGTGCTCGGCCAGGGGCTGGTGCGGGCGATCTGGACCGATGATGAGGCACTGTCGACGCGGATCAACGCCAACGTCGCCCACTACACAGGCCAGGCCGAGCTGGCCCAGGCGATCCAGGAAGGACTCGAGGCCCGCAAGCGAGGCGACGAGGAGACCGCGACGGCCAAGCTCGGCCGGGCGGTGGCGCTGGCCGAGCAGTCCGGTAATGAGGCCACCGCCAAGCTGCTCGCGAAGGTGGTCGACGTGGTGGACGCGGCGACGGGTACTGTCCGCCTGAAGAAGAAGGTCGACGACGCCGACGAGATGGCGCTCGACACCAGGTCGACCAAGACGGTCCGGACCAGGAAGTAAGCGAGGCCGGCATGCCGACGACCTGCCCAGCAGGCCACGACACCGTGAGCACTGACTTCTGCGACGTGTGCGGGATGCGCGTCGGCGGTACGGCGTCGGCCCCGGCCCCGGCCGCGGCTTCGCCCGACGGCCGCGGGCAGTACTGCCCGCAGTGCGGGGCCGAGGGGCGGGGGCAGTTCTGCGAGGCGTGCGGCCATAGCCTCGCCGCAGGCCCGGCGCAGCGTCCTCTCGCGTCCCCGGCCTCGGTCGGCGGTCCGGGGTCTGCGCCGAGTTACGTCGCCACGGTGCCCAGCCAGGTCACCGCGGGACCGGCCGAGGGCGCCGTCGCCACGGCCGAGTGGACGGCCGTGGCGACCGCGGACCGCGCGTACTTCGACAGCGTGGTCGCCGCCACCGGCCCGGACGCCGCGGCGGTGCAGTTTCCCGAGTACTGCCCGGAGCGCCGGTTCCGGCTCTTCGGGCCCGAGATGCGCATCGGCCGGCGCAGCCCGTCCCGCGGGCTTGAGCCGGAGATCGACCTGACCGGCCCGCCCACCGATCCGGGCGTCTCCCATCTGCACGCGGTCCTGATCGCCGACGAGGACGGCGGCTGGACCGTCCTCGACCCAGGATCGGCGAACGGCACGCTGGTCAACGGCAGCGAAATGGCTCCCGGATCCCGGGTACGGCTACGTGACGGAGACCGCATCAGCCTGGGCGCCTGGACCGTGCTCACGATCCGCGCCACGTGACGTGCCGCAGCCCCGGTGAGCCAGCATGCTGACCGGTGTGTGGCCCTCATGTCCGGCATGCAACACCTGCGTAAACGAGCAAATCGGCGGCGCCGCCCGTTGCGTCATCCTCCCGCGGTGACCAGGGCCTCGTCGCCGATGGCGGCCCGGACCCGCAGCCGCGCCTGGTGCAGTCGGCTCTTGAAGGCCGCCTGGCTGACGCCCGCGATTTCCGCGGCCTCATGCGTGGAGAGCCCCTCGACGTCGCGCAGCACGATCGCGGCCCGCAGCGGAGGCGGCAGATCGGCCAGGGCCCGGCCGAGGGCTAGGCGCAGCTCGCTGACCTCAGCCTGCCGCGACGGGTCATCAGCGGGCGAGGCGGGCAGTTGCAGTTCCCGGGCCCCGAGCGATACGCCCGCTGGTCGGCGGGCCCGCTTCTCCAGCGCGCGGTTGGCCTCGTTGACCGCGATCCGGTACAGCCAGGTGAAGTAGCTGGACCGGCCCTGGAAGCTGGCGATGCCCCGCCAGGCGCGCAGCATGACCTCCTGGGCCACGTCCTCGGCTTCGGCGCGATCACCAAGCAGCCGCAGCAGCAGCATGAACAGCCGGTCGGCGTAGGCACCGGACAGCTGCTCAAAGGCGCCGACGTCCCCGGCCTGGGCCCGGGCGACCAGACTCGCCTCGGTGGCCGTCGGGCCAGTGGCCGTGGGATGGGTGGCCGTAGGGTCGGTGACGGCTGGATCGGTGGCAGCGGGGCCGGCGGCGGTGGGATGGGTGGCCGTGGGGCCGGTGACGGCGGGATCGGCGGCCGCGGGATGGGCGGCCACGGGATGAGCGGCTGGCGGGTCGGCTGGAGGATCGGTGGCTGGGGAATCCGCAGTGGGCCCCGGGACGCGCTTACCCCGCGGCGGCGGCGTCACGTGCTGCGCGGCGAGGGAGAGCCGCTGGCTCCGGCCGACCGGACCCGGTCGAAGATCGTGGCGGGCGCGCGAACCCCCGCCAGCCCGTCGAGGCCCTGGACCGAATAGACAAGGGCGCGCATCGCACGGATGCCGCGCCCGCAGTCCACGCAGTCCCGCGCGTGGCGGTCCAGGCGGCGGCGGGAGCGGGGGGGCAGGTCTCCCTCGACGTAGTGCGAGAGATGCTGCTGCGACCACCGGTGGTCATCGGTACGGCCAGGCACGCCCATCACCTCTCCCGTCGCGGCCCAGGACCGGCTACTGCCGTAGTCACCGTAGTAGCCCGCCCCGGGGGCGAGCCGGCCGGCACGGCCAGCTGGGCTGTGCTGCCCAGGCGGGCGCCCCTGCCACCCGGCTGTCGCCCCTGTTACTTGTCCGACGCCGCGGGCTCGAAAGCCAGCGAGCAGGAGTTGATGCAGTACCGGTCGCCGGTCTCGGTCGGCCCGTCGTTGAAGACGTGGCCCAGGTGACCGCCGCAGCGGCGGCAGACGACCTCGGTGCGGCGCATGAACAGGCTGTTGTCCGGCCGCAGCTCGACCGCCTCGGCGACCGCGGGCTCGTCGAAGCTGGGCCAACCGGTACCCGAGTCGAACTTGGCGTTCGAGCTGAACAGCACGCTGCCGCAGCCGGCGCACCGGTAGGAACCGTCCTCATGGTTGTGGACGTACTCGCCGGTGAACGGCCGCTCGGTGTGAGCCTGGCGCAGCACGCTGTACTGCAGCGGGGTCAGCTCCTGGCGCCACTGCTCATCCGGCTTGCTGACCTCGCGAACGGCGGCGGGCTCGGTGTTGACGCTGGTCTTGCGCATCCGTCGGTTCCTTTCTCTTTGTCCTTCACCCACTTAGACCCGTGCCCGCGCCAAACGATTTTTCCAGCGGCGAATCCTGGCGAGCAGCACCTCCCGGCGCCGCGGAGCCTTGCAGCGCCGCTGCCAGCTGATCCCGGGAGGCAATGCCGAGTTTCGCGTACGTGCTGGTGAGATGCGTTCGGGCGGTCCGCAGGGTGACGAACAGCGCCTGCGCGATCCGCCGGTTGGTCTGGCCCGGACGGGGCGTGCTCGCCGGCGATCCCGAATAGCTGGCAACCTTTTGGGCAGGCTGCTCCGTCTTTACTGCGGGCCCAGCCGTGAAGGGGGGTACGCGTGAGCCTCGCTGACGACGAAGCGTTCGAGGCATTCGTGCGGGCGAACGCGACCACGCTGGTCCGGTTGGCGGGCGCCCTGACCGGTGATCCTCACGTGAGCGAGGAGGTGGTGCAGGCCGCGCTGGAACGGGTGTTCGTGCGCTGGCGCCGGTTAGACGATCCGCTGGCGTACACCCGCCGGGTCGTGGTGAACCTGTGCCGGGACCGGGGCCGCGGCGCGGCCCGGCACGAACGCCCCGGGCTGCCCTTCGCCGACGTCCCCGCGCCGGACGTCATCGGCCTGCATGACGACCGGGACCAGCTGGTCCGCGCGATACGCGCCCTGCCGTACCGGCAGCGCGCGGTCCTGGTGCTCCGGTTCTGGCATGACCTTACCGAGCAGCAGGCCGCCGACACCCTCGGGATCCGGGCCGGGACTGTGAAGAGCCAGACCAGCCGCGCCCTGCAGCGGCTCCGCGAGGTGCTCGACACTCCCAACGCCCAGTCCGCAGGAGGCCACCATGGCAGGCCTTGACGTCGACGCGCGGCGCATCCGCGACGCCTTCGAGCGGGACCTGGCCGGCTACCGCGCCCCGGACGACCTTCCGGAACGCGTACGCCTCGGCGGGCTCCGGCGAGCCCGCAGGCTCCGCGTCCGCCGCGTGGCCGCCGTGGCCGCCGTGGCCTGCGCCGCGGCGGTCACCGTGGCGGTGATCGCGCCGGGGCCGGGCCCGGGCCCGGCCGCGACGGCCGGGCTGCCCTCGGCGCGATCGGTGGGGCAGGCCATGCTGACCGCGTTCAACGCCGCCAGCGGCGACATCCTGTACAGCACGGAGGCAGACACCAACAAGGGCGCCCTCGTGGATACCTACCAGGACTGGAACTGGCCGGCCCAGCCGGTGCCCGGCCAGCAGGCACGCTCGCGTGAGATCTACGCCCACCGGCTGCTGTCGAGCCCCTCCAGGTCGCTGCACCCGGTCGAGGACTTCTTGGTTAGCTACGTCAGCCCGTCGGTCGCGCCGACGGTTCCCGCCCAGATGGAGAAGATGGTTCCCGCTTTGGTGACCATGGTCTGCTACGCCGGGAGCAGCGGCTGCGGCATGGGTAACTGGGAGGTCGCCGCCGGAACCTGGTCCGAGTTCCGTATCCAGGTCTCCGCGTACGGGGTTTCGAGCGGCATCGGCTCGGGCGGCCTGTTCAGCCCGGCCGCGCTCGCTCGCGGGATCGCCCGAGGGCAGTGGCGGGTCGAGCGCCGCACCCGGCTCGGCGGGCAGCCGGCCATCGTGCTGAGCGAGACGCCCGCGGGCCCGATCGCAGGGAATTTCCTGCTATGGGTGGATGCGCGCACCTACCTGCCGCTGAAGTACACCGACTACCTCGGCGTCGGGGCCATCTCCGCGGGGATCTATGCTTACCTGCCGCCCACCGCGGCCAACCTGGCTTCGCTCCGGCCGTCGATCCCCCGGGGCTACCGGCGATCCGTCCCCTCGAAAGGCTAGCCGGTGGGCGAGTTCTGGTGACGTGGGCGCCGGAGCCGGTTCATGATCGCGGTGCATAAGGTGCGATATGCGCGTGCCATGCACCGCGATCATGAAACGCACCGTGGAACGGGCGATGTCCGGCTGTCGCGTCCAAGGCTGACCCGCAGCCGCCGACTTGCCGAGTTCCGCATGGCGGAGTCATGCTGGCCTAAGGCGCCAGGGGCGATGTGCCGCACGGCTTCCTCCTGGCAGGCTGGCGGAGTTTGCCGCCCGGAGGTAAGGCCATGACTAGTCAGTCCGGCACGCAAGACCGGGTCCTGGGCGTCTGGGGAGCCAGGGCGTACGCCTGGAGCGGCGAGGAGCGGCCGCGCGTCGCCGGCTTCCAGGTTGACCTGTCCGGGCATCGGCGGGTGCTGGGCTTCCCCGCTGATCCGCCCGAGGCCGGCCACCGTGGCTGGTTCCGCAGGCATGCCCGCCCGGAGCTAGAGCCAGCCCGGCGGCGCAGGCTCGTGGTCGCGGTCGTGGCGATCCTGCCCGGCGAGCCGAAGCAGGCCCGGGGCCGCGACAACTGATCGCGCCGATTGGCGGATCCCGCCGCCGTGCCGCACCCTGAGAAAGGGCCAGCGCACGTCGGAGGAGCCGCCATGACCGCCACCGCCGCCAGCACCATGCAGTTCGACCTGGACGCGAAGTACCGGGTCACCGACGGCGGCGTGCTTCTCACCGGGGTCCAGGCGCTGGCCCGCGTGATCTTCGACCAGATCCGCGCGGACCGTCGGCAGGGCCGCAGCACCGCCGCGTTCGTCAGCGGCTATCCGGGGTCGCCGCTCGGCGGCTTCGACCAGACCCTGCAACGCACCGGAGCGCTGCTGGCCGAGCACGACGTGCACTGGGTCCCGGGGGTGAACGAGGACCTGGCCGCCACCGCCGTGTGGGGCAGCCAGCAGGACAACCTGGCGCCGCTGAGCCGGCACGACGGGGTCATCGGCATGTGGTACGGCAAGGCGCCCGGCGTGGACCGCTGCGGCGACGTGTTCCGGCACGCCAACCTGCACGGCGCCGGCGCCAACGGCGGCGTGATCGTGGCGGCGGGCGACGACCCGCAGTCCAAGTCGTCCACGCTGCCGGGCGCCAGCGAGGCGGCGCTGTACGACGCGGGCATGCCGATCCTGCAGCCCGGCACCGTGCAGGAGGTGCTCGACCTCGGCCGGCACGGCTACGAGCTGTCGCGCTACTCCGGCTGCTGGGCCGCGCTGAAGATCGTCACCGCGGTCGCGGACGGGTTCGGCTCGGCCGACGTCGCCCCCGGCCGCATCTGTCCGGGCCGGCCGGAGCTGTCCTTCGACGGCCGGCCGTGGCGGTTCGCGCAACTGCCCACCTTCTTCCTGCCGCACACGGTCGAGCTCGAGGCCGAGCTCTACGAGCGCCGCCATCCCGCGGCCCAGGCCTACGCGGCCGAGAACGGGATCAACGCCGTGGAGGTCGACCCGCCGGACGCATGGCTGACGATCATGTCCTCCGGCCGGACCTACCGGGAGGTCCGCCAGGCCCTGGCCGGCCTGGGCCTGGCCCGCGACCAGGAGGTCCGCGGCGCCGGGATCCGGCTGGTCCGGCTGGGGATGATCTACCCGCTGGAGCCGGGCATCGTCCGGGCCGCCGCCCGGGGCGTCACGGAGATCCTCGTCGTCGAGGAGAAGCGCTCGTTCGTGGAGCGCTTCGTCCGCGAGTACCTGTACGACCAGGCGCAGCGTCCCCGGGTGACCGGCAAGCGCGACGAGCGGGACGCGCCGCTGATCCCGGTCGGCGGCGAGCTGACCGCCGACCGGCTGCGCCCGCTGCTGGCCCGGCGGCTGGAACAGCGGCTGGCCACGCCGCTGATCGTTGCGGCGGCACATCCCGAGCAGGCGCGTACCGAGCTGACCATCATCCCGAACGCCGCGCCCCGCACCGCGGCCTTCTGCAGCGGCTGCCCGCACAACCGGTCCACCCTCCCGGGCGCGGGCTCGCCGGTCGGCGGCGGGGTGGGCTGCCACGCCATGGTCATGTGGCTGGACCGCGGCGCCGTGTCCTACAACCAGATGGGCGGCGAGGGCGCGCAGTGGATCGGTCGCGCGCCGTTCGCCGACGTGCCGCACTTCGTGCAGAACGTGGGCGACGGGACGTTCTTCCACTCCGGCAGCCTGGCCGTGCGCGCCGCGGTGTCCGCCGGGATGACCATGACCTTCAAGATCCTCTACAACGGGGTGGTCGCGATGACCGGCGGGCAGGACCCGGCCGGGCAGCTCGACGTGCCGCACCTGTGCCAGGCTATGGCCGCCGAGGGCGTGGCCCGGATCATCGTGGTGAGCGAGGACCCGTCCCGGTACCGGCGCGCGGCCCTGCCCGCAGGCACGAAGGTGTGGGGCCGGGACCGGCTCGCGGAGGCCGAGCGCGCCCTCGCCCGGGTCCCCGGCGTCACCCTGATCGTGTACGACCAGGCGTGCGCCGCCGAGTTGCGGCGGCTGC
Source organism: uncultured Actinomycetota bacterium (assembly GCA_963808705.1). Taxonomy (GTDB): domain Bacteria; phylum Actinomycetota; class Actinomycetes; order Streptosporangiales; family Streptosporangiaceae; genus JASHPR01. The sequence goes on from CAWEHB010000003.1 coordinate 87,891, forward strand.
GCAAGCGCGGGAAGGCGCCCGAACGCTCCCGGCGCGTGGTCATCAACGAGGCCGTGTGCGAGGGGTGCGGCGACTGCGGCGCCAAGTCGAGCTGCCTGTCCGTGCACCCGGTGGACACCGATCTGGGCCGTAAGACGCAGATCGACCAGGCCTCCTGCAACACCGACTACAGCTGCCTGGACGGCGACTGCCCGTCGTTCGTGACCGTGGCGGCCCCGCCGCGCGGGGCGGGCGCCCGCGAGCGGCCGGCCCCGGTGCTGCCGGCCGACATTCCGGAGCCGGAACGCAAGGCCAGCATCGCGGATGTCGGCGGCTACGGGATCGTGGCCACCGGCATCGGCGGCACCGGGGTGGTGACGCTCAACCAGGTGCTCGCCACCGCGGCGTTCCTGGACGGGCTCGGCGTCACCGGCCTGGACCAGACCGGCCTGAGCCAGAAGGCCGGGCCGGTCGTGTCCCACCTGCGGCTGTGGCCCGGGGCCCCGGAAGCGCCTGGCGCCCCGGAGGGATCCGGCGCCGTGGGCGAGGACTCGGCCGACCTGCTGCTGGCGCTCGACCTGCTGGTAGCGGCCGACCCGCAGCACCTGGTCCGGGCCAGCGCCGGGCGCACCGTCACGGTCGCCTCGACCTCCCTGGTCCCCACGGCCGGCATGGTCCGCGGCGCGGCCGCTGCCCCGGACCTCGCGGCGCTGCTCGGCGCGGTGCGGGAGCGCACCCGGCCCGGCGGGCTGACCACGGTGGACACCGTGGCCCTGGCCACGGCGCTGTTCGGCGACGGCATCGCCGCGAACCTGATCGCGCTCGGCGCGGCGTACCAGGCCGGCGCGGTGCCGCTGCAGGCGTCGTCGATCGCGCGGGCCATCGAGGTGAACGGCGTCGCGGTGCCGCGGAACCAGGCCGCGTTCCGCGCCGGGCGGCTGGCCGTGCACGACCCTGCCGCCCTGCCCGCGGCCCGCCGCGCCGGGGAACTGCGCCGGGAGCCCGATCCCGCGCGGCTGGCCGCCGCCCGCGAGCTCGCGCGGCAGCGCGGGCTGCCCGACGGGCCAGCCGCCGACCAGGCGGTCCGCCGCGCCGCCGAGCTGGCCGCCTACCAGGACTTCCGGCTCGCCGCCCGCTACCTCGACCTGGTGAGCGCCGCGGCGCAGGCCGAAGCCGGGCAGGCCGGGGCGGCCGGGGAGCTGACCGAGGCGGTCGCGGCGGGATTCTTCCACCTCTTGGCCTACAAGGACGAATACGAGGTGGCCCGGCTGCACCTGCTCCCCGAGTTCGGCCAGGCCCTGGCGGACGCGGTCGGAGGCGGGCGTGGCGTTCGGTATCTGCTGCATCCCCCGGTGCTGCGGGCGCTGGGCCTGAAGAAGAAGATCGCCTTCCCGGCACCGGTCATCCGGCCGGGCTTCCGCGTGCTGCGGGCCATGCGGCACGTGCGGGGGACCCCGGCCGACCCGTTCGGCTACACGCGGGTGCGCCGCACCGAGCGGCGGCTCGCGGCCGGGTACGAGGCCGAGCTGCGCGCCGCGGCGGCCATCCTGTCGCCCGCCAACCACGCCGCCGCGGTCGAGCTGGCCCGGCTGCCCCTGGCCATCCGGGGCTATGAGCAGGTCAAGCTGGCCGCGGTGGAGCGCTATGCGGCCGAACTGGATCGGCTGCGTTCCCTCGTGCGCGCCCCAGGTCCGGTCGGCCGGTGACGCCCCTGGCCGGGTCGGCCGATCGCGCCCCTGGTCCGGCCGGCTGGTGACGCCCCTGGCCCGGCCGGCCGGTCACGCCCGTTCCCCAAGCCCGTCCGGGAGCTGGCCGAGCTTGCCGGCCACGTAGCGCCCGACGTCGGCGCTCGGCTGCTCCATGGGAGCCAGGTAGCCGGCCGTGAACATCCGGGAGCGCATCCCGTCCTGGACCTGCTCGCAGACGGCCCAGTCCTGGCGGTTGACCAGGTCCCAGAACTCCGCGGCGTCTGAGGGGTCGAAGTCCTCGCGGGCGATCTCGTCCGGGTGGAACAGGAAGTCGCAGACGACCGTGGTGTGCCCGGCGTCGTGCGGCCAGACGGTGAACGCGGCGACGTGGTCGGCGGACAGGCTGAGCATGAGGTTGGGCAGGATGAGCTCGCCCAGGTGCCGCGTCCTGGCCGCCGGCGGGAGCCCGGGGAAGGGCGCCCGCCTGGTCGTGCCGGTCAGCGTGAAGGTGTAGGCGCCGTCGCGGTGCGGGATGCCGGCGTCCCAGTCCAGCTCGGAGCCACCGCGGCGGAATGCCGGGACCAGCTCGCACAGCTCGGGGTGGACCGGGCCGCAGTGGTAGCACTCGTTGTAGTTCTCCAGGATCACCTTCCAGTTCGCGGCGACCCGGTAGCGGAGCCTGCGCCCGGTCCGCAGCTGCGCCAGCGGGTACGCGGCGAGCCGGTCGTCGGCCCCGTTCAGCTGGGCCCGCAGCGGGGCGCCGCCCGGCCCGAGCCGGGCGAACACGAAGCCGCCCCAGGTGGTGACCGCGACCGGGTGCAGCGAGAGCCGGCCGGTGTAGCGCCGCAGCTCGGGCAGGAACGGCGCGGCGCGCAGCGACCCGTCGAGGCCGTAGGTCCAGCCGTGGTAGGGGCAGCGGATGCTCCCGCCGAAGCGGCCGCTGCACGCCGGGCTCGCCGCGGGCTGGGATCCGGCCACGGGGACGAGCCGGGAGCCGCGGTGCCGGCACAGGTTATAGAAGCCGGCCAGCCCGTCGGCGTTCCTGACCACCAGGATGTTCTCCCCGGCGATGTCGGCGGCCAGGTAGTCCCCGGGCCCGCCCATGGACTCCTCCCGCCCGACGCAGAACCAGTCGGCGAACAGGACCGCCTCCCGCTCCCTGGTGAACTCGCGCTCGGCCGTGTAGCTGGGCCCGGGCAGGCTGCTCGCCAGCGGGATCTCTTCCTCCGCGCCCGGCCCCGGCGGTGCGTCCCCCCGGCCCGCGCTCACCGCCGCCTCCTCCCGCGGCGCGTCCCCCGGCCCCCGCTCACCGCCGCCTCCTGGCCGACCGGCGGTCCGCCCGCAGGTCGGCGAGCACCCGGCGGGCGGCGTTGTAGCCGGGCGCCCCGGTGACCCCGCCGCCGGGGTGAGCGCCCGCGCCGCACAGGTACAGTCCCGCGACCGGCGTCGCGTACCGCGCCCACCCCGGCACCGGCCGCATGTGAAAGAGCTGGTCCGGGCTGATGTCGCCGTGGAAGATGTTGCCTTCGGTGAGGCCGTAGTCGCGTTCCAGGTCCAGCGGGGTCAGCACCTGCCGGGCCACGACCGCCGCGGGCACGTTCGGCGCGAACTGGCCGATCCTGGCCAGCACCCGGTCGCCCAGCTCCTCCCGGGCGCCGTCCCAGGTCCCGGTGGCCAGCCGGTACGGCAAGTACTGAACGAAGCAGGTCATGATGTGGCGGCCCGGCGGGGCCAGCGAGCCGTCCACGTTGGACGCGACCACGCAGTCGATGAACAGCTCATCGGCGTCGGCCAGCTCGCCGCGCTTGGCGCGGTCGTAGCAGGCGTCGGCGACGGCCAGCGCGGGCGGGAGGGTGAACAGCGCACGGCGGCCGGGCCCCGCGTCCTGCGGCATGCCGCGCACCCGCGGCTCGGCGTCCAGCACCAGGTTCACCTTGCCGCACGGCCCGTCCATCTTGATCCCGCCGACCGCGGCCCGGAAATCGTCCGGCAGGTCTTCCTTGCCGAGCAGGCCGAGGAAGGTCCGTTTCGGGTCGGCGCCGGAGAGCACCGTGCCGGCCTCGATCTCGGTGCCGTCTTCCAGCACGACCCCGGCCGCCCGGCCGCCGCGCACCAGGATCCGGGCCACCGCGGCGCCGGTGGCGACCTGCATCCCGGCCTCGCGCCCGGCGGCGGCGATCGCGCCGCTGATCGCGCCCATGCCGCCCAGGACGTGGCCGAAGAACCCCTGCTCTGCCTGCTCGCCGCCGGACAGCAGGTGGAACGCGAGGCCGATCAGGGTGCCCGGCTGGTACGGTCCGCCGTGCTTGCCGTACAGGTTGTTGGCCAGCAGCAGCGCCTTGGCCTGCCGGGACTCGAGCCTGGCGTCGATGAACTGGCCGAGGCTGCCGGTCAGCAGCCGGGTCAGCCCGTCGAGGTCCGACCCGCGCACGCCGCGCAGGCTCCGGCCGAGCCGCAGCAGCTCGCGGCAGCCGCGCAGCCCGGTCGCCCGGGTGTCCGGCGGCAGCTTCATGAACAGCGGCTGCAGCCGCGCGGCGAGCCCGCGCAGCTCGCGGTCGGCGGCCAGGAAGGCGCGGGCATCGGCGGCCGAGAACCGGCTGATCTCGGCGGCGGTCCGCGCGGGGTCGTTCCACGAGGCCAGCACCTCGCCGTCGATGGCCACCTGCACCGATGGCTCGCACGAGATCATCCGCAGCCCGTGCCGTCCCAGCTGCAGCTCCCGGATCACCTCGGGCCGCAGCATCGACGCGATGTAGGAGGTAGTCGAGGCCTTGCAGCCGGGCGCGATCTCCTCGGTCACGCAGCAGCCGCCCGCCACGTCACGGCGCTCCACCACCAGCGTGGCCAGGCCCGCCCGGGCGAGCAGCGCCCCGGCGGTCAGCCCGTTGTGCCCGGCGCCGACCACGATGACGTCCCACCGGGCGCGGGCCTGCGCAACGGTCAGCATTTCTGACTTCCAGTCAATTAAGGCGGTACGTGATGACGAGTATGAGTAGACTGCCGCGAAGATGTCAACACACCGAGGCTCTCGCCCACACCGGAACGTTTGATGACTTCTGGTCAAACTGTGGCCCGGCCGCGCGGCCCGGCCCGCGCCGCCGCGCGCCAGCGGGCCCGGCAGGAGCGGATCGTCGGCGTGGCGATGCGGCACTTCGCCGAGCGCGGATACGAGGACGTGCGGATCGAGGAGATCGCCCGGGAGGCCAGCGTCGCGAAAGGGGCGGTGTTCGGCTACTTCGGCAGCAAGTCCGGCCTGTTCCTGGCCGCCTACCAGGCCGCGGCCCGCTCCTTCAGCCGTTACCTGGACGCCCCGCCGGAGATCCTCGCGGCGGGGTTCTTCGCGGTCATCACGCACTGGATCGAGCGAACCCCGCACCTCATCCGCGAGGACTGGGTGCCCTACCGGGTGACGCTGCTCGGCAATTACTGCTCCAGCCTGCCGCTGCGGCGGGAGATCACCCAGTTCCTGCTCCGCGAGGACCCATACGGCACGCAGGCCTTCGTCCAGTTCGGCATCGACCGCGGCGAGATCCGCACCGACATCGACGCGAAGATGGTGGCATCCCTGGTGGACTGGCTGATGGACCGCTGCCAGGACGCGATCGTGACCGAGGAACTCGACCCCGGCCTGTTCGGCTCGGCCGCGCCCACCCCGGCGCTGCGGGACCTGCGGGTCCGGCAGTTCGTGGAGCTGCTGCGCAGCGCCACCGGCACCCGGTCCTGACCGGCGGGCCGGCCGCCGGGCCGGGCCGCCGGCCGGACCTCACGGCAGCTCGGCGGGCAGGCCGAAGCGGGCGAATACTTCCGCGCCGGAAGCCCAGCCGCCCGCGTCCGAGCGCTCCATGGCGTCGTCGGTCAGGAACCCGGTCACCGCGGCGATCCGGTCGCCCTCCAGGGTCAGCACGTCGATCACGGCCGGGGCGTAGCGGCCCGTGCCGGAGTCGAACAGGTAGCAGCCCACGGCAAGCTGCCCGTTGGCCCGGGTGGGCAGGTGCCGCCAGCGCACCGAGAGCGCGTCCCGGACCAGCCACTCCCGGACGGACCCCAGGCCCCGGAACCAGGTGGGAATCGGCGGCATGGACCACGTCGCGTCTTCGGTGAGCATGCTGACCAGCGTGTCGGCGTCGCCCCGCTCGATGGCGCCGGCGTACCGCTCGACGATCTCCCGGGTGCGCTGGTCGCCCAGGCCGCGCAGGGTCGACTGCTGGCTGCGGGCCGGCAGGCCGCTGGCGGCCGTGGCCCGGGCCCGCTGCAGCGCGCTGTTCACCGACGGCACCGACGTGCCCAGCTGGCTGGATGTCTCCGCCGCGGAGAAGCCCACGACCTCCCGCAGGATGAGCACGGCGCGCTGCAGCGGAGGCAGGTGCTGCAGGGCGGCGAGGAACGCCAGTTCCACGCTCTCGCGCTGCTCGTAGCGGGCCTCCGGCGAAGGGCCCAGGTCATCCATCAGCCACCGGTCCGGGTAGGGCTCCAGCCAGACCGGGTCCGTCACCGGCGCGTCCAGCTCGGCTCCCCGCCCGGCGGCCGGACCGAAATCGACCGGGAGCTCACGCCGCGACCGGTGCCGGGTGATGTCCAGGGCGGCGTTGGTGGCGATGGAGTACAGCCAGGAGCGCACCGAGCTGCGGCCCTCGAAACCGGACAGGCCCCGCCAGGCGCGCAGCAGCGCGTCCTGGAGGGCGTCCTCGGCGTCGTGCACCGAGCCGAGCATCCGGTAACAGTGCGCCCGCAGCTCGGCGCGGTAGGCCCCGACCAGCTCGCCGAACGCGCCCTCATCCCCGGCGCTGGCCTGCTTCACCAGCTCCATCTCATCGGCCCGCGGGCGCCCGGCCACGCTCACGCGCCTAACGCTAGCGCCCGCCGCCGACAGCCCGCCGCCTCCTCCGCCGCGTCCCGCCGCCGCCGTCAGCCCCGGCCCGGCGGCGATGCCCCGGGCCCCGCGGCCCAAGCGGCGCCGCCCCGGGCCCCGCGGCCCAAGCGGCGCCGCCCCGGGCCCCGCGGCCCAAGCGGCGCCGCCCCGGCCCGGGCGCCCGGTAGCCGGGGTCAGGGTCGGCGGGCTGCCCGCAGCACGGTGTCCTTGACGGTCACGGGCTGGCCGTCCAGGTCGGTCGCTGGCCGTTCGACGGCGGCGGCGACGAGGATCTCCCAGTCGCCGGGATCCAGCGCGGCGGCCAGCTGCCCGGCGGAGGGAAACATGTCGGCGGGCCCGTGCCGGCCGACGTTGACGTGGAGATCGTCGGGATGGTGGGCCACGATGAGCAGCGTGCCGCCGGGCCGCACGGCCGCGGCCAGCCTGGCGTGCAACGACTCGCGGTCGGGGCCGGGCAGGTGCATGAACTGCGCCGAGACCAGGTCAAACCGCTGCGGGCCGGGGTCCCAGGAGAGCAGGTCCTCGCGCCGCCAGGTGATGCGCCCGGCGATGTCGCCGCCCTGGTCGGCGGCGCGGGCGGCCGCCCGTTCCAGGGCCACGGCCGACACGTCGACCGCGGTGACGGCCCACCCGCGCGATGCCAGCCAGATGGCGTCGGCTCCCTCGCCGCAGCCCGCGTCCAGCGCCTCGCCGGGGGCCAGGCCGGCGGCCTGGGCCACGAGCTGGGGGTTCGGCTGCCCGCTCCACAGCCCGTCGGCCGAGCGGTACCGGTCGTCCCAGAACTCCTGGGTGAACTCGAAGGCGTCGCCCGGGCGGTGGTCGTGGCTCACGGTCGTCTCCGATCGGTTGACCCGGCCGGCCCGGTCTGCTCCGGTATTGTCGGCCGACACGCGCGAGGGTCAGCGGAACCGGCTAGGAGGGCTGTCATGCCGAACGATTATCTCTTCGATCTCACCGGCAAGGTCGCGCTCGTCACCGGGGCGGGCAGCGGGCTGGGCGCGGAGTTCGCCGGGGTGATGGCCGAAGCCGGCGCCGACGTGGTGTGCGCGGACATCGACCTGGCGACCGCGGAGGCCACGGCCGGCGACGTCGAGCGGGCCGGCCGGGCGGCCCTGGCCGTCCGCTGTGACGTGTCGCGCCACGACGAGGTGGTGTCCATGGTCGGCGCGGCCACGGCGCGGTTCGGCCGGCTGGACGTGCTGTTCAACAACGCGGGGATCGCCGACCCGTCGCCCGCGCCGGTGCACGAGTTCGACCTGGAAGGCTGGCACCGGGTGATCGACGTCGACCTGAACGGCGTGTTCTACTGCGCTCGCGAGGCGCTGCGCGTGATGGTCGGGCAGGGCAGCGGGAAGATCATCAACATCGCCTCGATGTGGGGCCTGGCCGGCGGATCGAGCGTCTTCCCGGTGCCGGCTTACAACGCGGCCAAGGGGGCGGTGGTCAACCTGACCCGCGAGCTCGGGCTGGAGTACGCGACCCGCGGCATCCAGGTCAACGCGCTGTGCCCCGGCTTCTACCGCACCAAGCTCGGACCCTACGACGACCCCGATTTCCTCGCCGCGATCACCGCGTTCACTCCTATGGGGCGGGTGGCCGACGCGCGCGAGATCCGGGGGCCCGCGCTGTTCCTGGCCTCGCCCGCGTCGGACTTCATGACCGGGCAGACGCTGGTCGTCGACGGCGGCTGCATGGCCAAGTGACGGGCGGGCTCCCGCATCACGCGCCCTTGGCCGACCCGATGAGCAGCGCGTTCTCGGACAGGACCGAGAGCCAGTAGTTCATCCGCTCGGCGTTGGTGGTGTCCCGCCAGTGCGGGAAGAGCCGGGCCGCGTCGGCGAGGGGCAGCCGGCCCTCGGCCTGGTGGACCTCGACCGTGAACGATGCTCCCTGCGGGCATGCCTCGATGGCGGTCGCCACAATGGACGCCACAGGCCGGCCCGTACATCATGCCCAGCGATCGCCGGCCCCGGTAGCTGAACGGAACGGGCAGCCTGGTCAGGAAGCTGAAGTGATCGGAGAGACCTGGGATGAGGGGATGCCCGTCGTGCAGGTGGAAGTGGACGTGCTTGCCGATCTGTCCCAGCGACCGCGTGACGTCGAGCACGGTCGGCAGGCAGGTCTGCACCGCGTCCTGAACGTCCGCGATCAGCTCGGGCAGCCGGTCATCCGCCGGGCTGAGGTGGCCCAGGCCCAGGCCGGGATGGCGGAGCCAGAACTCTGCGGACGCCTGCCTGATGCCGATGTGGCCGACGTCGATGCAGCAGCTCACCCGCTCGGCGGCGCGGAGTCCTTCCGCCACGTCGACGAACCAGCCCGGGTCATGGCCGGCGGCGTACTCGAGGAAGACCATGGGGCCGTCCGGGTGCTCGGCCAGGCGCGCATTCAGCTCGCGCATCCCGGCCAGCAGCCGGTCGGTCTGCGCCGCCATCTCATCGCGGTCATGGACGACCAGGCCGGCGACCCGGCCCGCAAAGCGGCCGGCGAAATCCGCCACCGCCGCGCGCCCCCGCTCGTGCAGGAGGTTGAGGCCGCGGTTCAGGTGGACCACGGGCAGGCGCCCCGCGGAGGGCGCGAACTGCAGGACGTAATCAAGCTGGTCCGGCGTGTCGGCGTACACCTCGGCGGCCACGCCCATCTGGGCAAAGCGGAGGCCGGCCAGCCTGAGCAGCGCATCGTCCCCGGCGATGCGCTGCTGGAACAGGGCATGCACGGGCCAGGGCCCGTCCTGCGGCGCGGCGTCGCCGTCCGCGGCGGCCTCGCCGTAATCCGGCCGGGCACCATCCATAAGGCTCTCTCCCACTCTGGCGCAGTCAGCCTCATCCTCGCATCCGGCGGCCGGACGCCGGCCGGGTGCGGCCAGGTCCGGGCCAGCGGCTGCGCGCTGCCCTAGGCCGCCCGGGCCAGCGGCTGCGCCGCCGCGGCGAATCCGTCGGCCTGGCGCGGCATGGTCCGCCTGAGCTGCTTCAGTTGCGCGCGGGCGCTGTCGCGGCGCATGCGGACGTAGTGGACGATCCCTTCCGCCCTCTTGCGCCCCTGCCGCATTTCGCGCTGCCGGCAGCCGCTCCAGTAGATCTGGTCGTTGCTGAACTGCCGGCCGGTGAACGGCCGTCCCCAGGGCGTGTCCGATTCCAGGTAGGCCGCCTGCCGGACGCGCTCCCACAGGCCGCCTTCCGCGTGCGCCCCGATCTGCGCGGCGATGGCCCGGGGATTGAACTCGGTATCGAGCAGGTGCTCCATGAAGTCCAGGTAGTACCGGCGGTAGTCGCGGTTGCGGAGCAGGTTCTCCACGAGCGGGATATGCGAGCTGCGCCGGTTCTTCCAGTAGCGCCTCGTGTTGCCCTCCCAGTCGAGGATGTCGCCGTACTGCCACCGGGTGCCGAAATAATCGATCCCCAGGCAGTTGTCGTAGTCCCACGGGATGAAGTGGAAATAAGGCGAGCCGACGAAATCCTTCGCCGCTCCCGCATGCCCCGAGTTGTAGAGATAGTAATTTGACGGCGTGGCGTAGTAGTTGTCCCAGCTTCCGAGCAGCAAGTTGACGACCGCCCACCGGAGGAACGACCCGGCGTCCATGATGGCGTCCACTGACTCCCGGAAGGCGTCGGTATCGAATCGTTCCGCGCCTCCCGGCAGGCCGACGCCGTTGATCGTCCTGATGAAGCGGGCGAGGTCGTCGTAGGTGTTGGCCTCGGGGTTGTTCTTGTTGGTCCGCAGACGGTAGGTGTGCTCCGCGGCTCCGGGGACGTAGTACTGGCGCCCGCTGTCGTCGCCGTCGGGTCCGGTCCGGTAGGCCAGAGTCGCGCACCCGATATCGCGGCAGCCCGCCTTATAGAGGTTGCCCAGGTGGTTCTCGCCGAAGCGGTCTTTCAGGAATCTCTTGTCCACCTGCTCGATGACCGAGAAGAGCCCCCGGTAGGTGGTGTCGAAGGCGAACTTCGCGTACGTGTGCCGCGGCGCGGGGACGTCAGCCTGGCCGAACAGGCGCCAGGCCAGTGCTTCGCGCATCTGAGAAGGATCGTTCCACATTGCCTTCAGGTTGACGCGGTTCATTCCGGCCAGGCGGTTGTCATGCCCTGCGGGGTCGAGAATAATCCTCCAGGACCGCTTGGGCGCGCGCAGCGTATGGTTACCGCTGTTCTTGATGGAGAAAGCCTGGGTGCTGAACAGGGCGCCGCCCCCGTCCGGGGCAGGAATGTGCCGGTCGTCGGCCGGATCGGTTTTCCACACGTCCAGCCTGGACCCGGCGGCGGGCCGCACCGGCTCGGTCAGCACGCCGCGCCCCGGGCGAAAGCCGGTGAGGTGGAACATGTACATGTCCGCGCCGAAGAACTCCTGCTGCCCCAGCGACGCCCTGGCGTAGTCCTCGATCGCCCGCGCGGCGGCGGTCGGCCGCCCGGCCTCATCGAGCAGGCTCAGCCTCGCGGGCGGGACGGGCGGGGCGTGCGCGAGCAGCAGGTCGAAGAGCGCCAGGTACTCCGCCTTCGTGCGCAGCGACGCGTCATCGCGTCCCGCCATCTCGTTGGCCATGCTCGCCAGGACCCTGCTGTGCCCGGCGGGCAGTTCCGATACCAGCACGGCCCGGCCCTTGAACATCTCGCAGAACCGGTCCCTGCTCACCAGCGTATCCATGACTCCCCGCGCTTCCTGCTGCCCGCCGGGTCTGCGGCGTTCAGCAACCCCCGATCGGCATCCGTCTGAGATGACAGAGCGGGCGGCCGGGCCGCAGATACACGTCCGCTACGGCTGGCCGGGGCCGGCGGGCTTGCGGCGCATCCGGTAGTGCAGGACGAGGAAGGGCAGCCCGAACACGGAGAAGGCGTGCTCGGCGCGCAGTTCGCCGTCGCGGGCGTAGACGTCGAGTTGCTCGGCGAAGCCGTGCACCGCGAGCACCGTGAGGTCCCCGCTGGCCGGGTCGATGTAGGCGAGGTAGTGGCCGGGCTGGTCCAGGTCGCTGCGGCTGGTCAGGACCAGGCCGCCGCCGGGACGCGCCCGGGGCAGCAGCGACGCGGTGAAGCTGGCCTGCGGCAGCGGGAAGCCGACGCTCACGTACCCGCGGCCGCCGCGGGAGTAAGTGGTGTAGATGCCCACGTAAATCGGCTCGTCGGTATCGGTGAACGACCGGATCCAGCCCCGGATCGCCACGTCGTCCGAGCCGGGCAGGGTGATGGTGTCGATCCGGCTGCGGATGCCCCGTTGCGTCTCCCGCTGGTTCATCGGCACGTTCGCCTGGCCCAGCGGGCGCGCGACCACGGTCCGGTAGAGCAGGTAGCCGGGACGTACCCACAGCCGCCACTGCGGAACGATGTCGAGCGTGAACCGGGTGGTGTGCTCGTAGAACTCGCGGACCTGCGGGTCGAGGCCTGCCGGGTCGAACTCCGGGCCGGCCAGGTCGTCCGCGGAGGCGACGATGCCGACGTCGGGCGCGCTCGGCACGTACCGCCCGCCGAGCACCTCGGCCAGGTCGCGGACGTAGCCGGTGCCCACCGCGGCCCCGAACGGCGGCCCGAGCAGCACCTTCTGCGGGCGGACCCCGAGCAGGCCGCCCAGGGCCCCGGTCGCCGCTCCCACCGCGACCGGCCCGGGGTGGCGCTAGGGCGGTACCGACCCGGGGTGGCGCTAGGGCGCCTTGATCACACCGGTCGGCAGGATGCGGGCTGCGGTCGGGCCGAAGTCCTGCGCGGAGAGCCCCGCCACGAACGCGACGGCCCCGCCGCCGGGCACGGGCTGGCCCTCGCCGACGAACTGGATCGGGTTGATGCGGGCGCGCTCGAAGCCACCGGCCGACGACAGCGTCACGTGCAGGATCACGCTCATGTCGAGATCTCCGCTCATGCCGAAGTCGCCGTAGCCGGCAAAGTTGCCGAGGCTGTAGGCGATGAGGTGACCCTGGTAGAACTGCATGCCGCGCAGCACGTGCGGGCCGCTCGCGATGACCAGGCTGGCCCCGGCATCGATGGCCATGTGGGCGAAGGCCTCGGCGTTGCCCCGGTCCTCGCCGAGGTAGTACTCCTCGTGGCCGGTCACATGGTCGGCGTCGGAGCCTTCGGCGCCGGCGTGCATGTAGACCACGACGATGGGCGCTTCCCGGGCCGCTCGCTCCACCAGGGCCCGCGCCGCCGGCAGGTTGAGCAGGTTGGCGTCGTACTCGTAGGGGGCGAACGCCACGAACGCGACCTTGATCCCGTTCGCCTTGACCACCGTGATCTCGCCGGGCAGCCCGGTCTGGGCCAGGCCGGCCGCGTGGATCGTCCGGACGGTCTGGGCCTGCCCGGCGGGGCCGAAGTCGAAGGAGTGGTTGTTCGCGTCGTTCAGGATGGTGAATCCCGCGTCCTTGAAGTACCGGACGTAGCGCGGCGGGTCCTTGAAGGCAAAGCAGTTCTGCCGCAGGCCGGCCGCGCCGCACTTGCTGGTGGTCGCCGTGGTGAGCGTGCCTTCGAGGTTGCCGAAGACGATCTGGGCCCCAGAGTCGAGCCGGCGGCCGACCGGGTGGAGATACGTCCCCGGGTCCGGGGGCAGGTCCGGCGTGTTGCCCAGCATCGTGTCGCCGACCGCGGCGATGGTCACCGAGGTGCCCGCGGCGGGAGAGATCGCGGCGGGCGTCGTCGCGCTGGGCGCCGGCGACGCGCCGGTGACCGGCGTGGGCTTGCCCGCGGAGCGAGCGGAGGGAGCAGCCGGGGCGCAGGCCGCGGCGCCGAGAAGGACCGCGCCGCCGATCACTCCCGCGGCGATGACCTGGCCTTTCCGTCCCCTCGCTGCCATCCCCGTAACGTACCGGCCCGGGTGGCACGGTGTGCGGAGCCTCAGGTTCGCGGCGGCGGTCCCTCCGTTGACGTGCCTGATGCCAGGTGCCTGCCGCTGCCGGGGGCGGCACGGCGCGCCGCGTTCGGCAAGATCGTGCTTAACGAGGCCGGGCTGGCCTGGCGGCGGCCGGTCGGCCTGATCGCCGGGGTCGGCATCCCCGTGGTGCTGCTGGTCTTCTTCGGCGAGCTGCCCAAGTTCCACCAGGCCTCGCCGAGTCTTGGCGGGCTCACCGGATTCGACGTGTACCTGCTGGTCCTCATGGTGTTCGGGCTCGCGATGCTCGCGCTGCTGGGCCTGCCGATCATGCCGGGCGTGCTGCAGGACATCAGCAACTACACCCCGCTCGGCGCGGCGGCCAAGGCGATCCAGGACTCGATGCTGGGAGGCTTCCCCCCGGCGGCCCCGCTGCTGGTCCTGGCGGGGTACGCGCTGGTGTTCGGCTTCCTGGCCCGGCGCTTCTTCTGGTGGGAGTAGCGCCGGCCGTCGGCCCTTACTGGTGGTGCGCCGCCAGGTGCGCGCCGAGGGCGTCGTAGCCGAAGTCGGCCGCCGGGTCGCGCCACACCGAGTGGGCGTGGTTCGCGTGGCGCTGGGTGTTGTCGTACTCGATGAGCAGGCCCGGGCCCTGCAGGCGGTAGTAAAGCGGCTGGCCCGGTTCGATGGGCCCGGCCCAGGCCACGTGGACGGCGTCCAGCACGGCGTCATCCTCGTAGTCCTCCTGCGGCGACAGGCCGTCCGGGACCCGGCCCAGGTAGGTGGTCAGCAGCGCGCGCAGCAGTTCCCGCTGCCCGGCGTCGAGTTCCCGGGCCGGCAGGCCCTTCGGGACGCTGGTCAGCGCGACCTGCCGGTAGTCGTCGGCGTCGTAGCCGGAGGCCAGCTCGGCGTCGGCATCCATCCGGGCCACCCGCTCGGCGAGCGCGGGATCGGTGAACGGCGCGCGCCACACTTCGCGGAGGTACATCATCTGGTCGCCGTCGGTTATCTGCGCCCGGTTGCCGCCGACAATATCCGCCGGCGCCCGGTCGAGCAGGGTCGCGAGGGCGGCCCGCCCGGGATCGAGCGAGCGGACCAGCTCACGGGCCAGGTCCTCGGTCTCGCCCAGCGGGCGCAGCCGCGCGGAACCCAGCAGGGGCGAGGCCGCCGGGTCGGCGCCGAGGAAGCACGGGGTCGTCGAGCGGACCACGCCGTCGACGACGAGGTTGTTCAGCGAGACGTGGTGGCCGCCGAAGCGCCAGCCCCACGGCGCCGCGCCGCCGGGCTCGCCGAACACCCGCAGGTAGTAGAGGCCAGGGTCACGGCCCCGTTCCCGGCCCCAGTCGACGCTCCAGCCCTCGAGGCGATCGAGCACGTTGTCCAGCCCGATGATGGTGGCGACGGTGACGTACCCGGCGGTGGACAGCCCCGTGGCGACGAGCTGCTGGGCAAGACGCTGCTGGCCCGGCCGCTGGGCGCCGAGGGTCAGGCCGCCGTGGTCGGTGGGGGTGTAGAACCAGCGCCTGCGCTCGGCGTCAGACTCGGCATCCGGGCTGGGCGCGGCGCCGGTGGCCGCCGCGCGCTGCGCGGGGTCGAGCGCGTCGAGCCAGGCGGCTGCCGCGGTGGCCATGCTCGCCGCGGCCTCCCGGGCCGCGGCATCCCGGCCTGTGGCCGCTCCGGTCGTGTTCACACGGCCTCCTCCCTGGGGTTCCCGTCCCAGTCTCCCCGGCCGTCCGAAGGCCCGCCAGCCTGGTTACCGAAGGCGATGCCGGCGGTGGGCGCGGCGGTGCGTAAAGGGCGGTAACTAGCCTCTGGATGGGGCCGGGCCTTAGCGCCATCATGGATGGTTATGCGTTACCGGCGCGCTGTCGAGAAACTGCGCATCCTGGCCGAGGCCTGCGAGTCGGTCAAGGACTGGCCGCCCGAGGACCCGTTCCTGCTCGAGGCGTACGTGTTCGGGGACGTGCTCGAGGGGGCTGACCCGCTGGAATGCGCGGAGGTCGCACTCGTGCTGAACCTGCCGCCCGAGGAGGTTCCCTGGGAATCCAGCCCGCACGGCACCCTGTGGCTTGAAGACCGGCTGCGGCTGAGTAAGGGCGGATTCGCGTACTGGTGGCGGTCTCGCCTGGACCCGGTGAGCAATCACCGCATCCGCGGGCCGGTGCGGTTCTGGTCACATGACGGCCCCGACGAAACCGTGCTGCAGGCGCTGGCCGAGCGCCGGTTCGATGACCTTCCCCGGCTGGCGCCGTCCCCGCAGGAGGAGCAGCAGCAACTGGGCGGGGAACTGGCCATAGCGCTTAGCCGCCTGCGCGCCGTGCACGCCTCTTACTGGGACCATGACTGGCGCCAGGAGCATCGCGGGTTCGGCCGTTACCCGGAGCATGACCTGTGGGAAGCCGTCCAGGGTTACCTGGACCTGCATGATGCCGGGTCCTCGGATTGAGGCTGGCCCATTAGGCCGGGTACGGTTCGGGGGTGGTGGCGTAGCTTCGTCCGCTGGGCAGGGTCCAGGTCAGCAGGCCTGGTTCGGGCTGGTCGAGCCGCCAGCCCGGGGCTTGCTTGGCCTGGTGGTGGCGTCGGCATAGCGGGTAGAGGTTGCACTCGCAGGTCTTGCCGCCCTTGTGGTGGGGGATGGTGTGGTCGTCGTCGCAGCGGGTGGCGGGGCGGCGGCAGCCGGGGTAGCCGCACCGCCGGCTGCGGATCTTGATCAGGTGGCGTAGTGAGAGTGGTGGCCGGTAGGCGGCGGTTTGGCGGCGGTGGGTGCAGGTCCCGGTCTCGATCGGGGTGATGGTGATCTGGGCCAGCCAGGCGGCGGGGTCGGTGGTGGCGGGCGGGCCGGGTCCGGCGCGGGCGCAGCCGTGGGCGGTGGCGCGGCCGTGGGGGTCGGTGAGGGTCAGGCACCAGCGGGTGGCGGGGTGTGTGGCGAGGGCGTTGGCCAGGTCGCGGCAGGTGGCGGCGTCGATCGCGCCGTACCCGCCGGCGGCGGCGTCCAGGTGCTTGTCCGCGGCGATCACCGCGGCCAGGTCCAGGTCCCGCCCGGCGATCGCGCCGGTGCCGGCGGGCTCGGCCCAGCATTCCACCCGGGCGTCTTTCTCGGCCTTGGCCTTGCGCCGGGCCGCGGCCTGCGGGTCGCAGGCCAGGACCGCGCGCTGGCACGCGGCGGCCAGCTGCCCGGTCGTCATCGCCCCGGCGCGGGACGCGATCCGGTCTTCTACCGCGGCGGCCGCGTCGTCGGGCAGCAGGCTCAGATGGCCGGCGATGACGCCGGCGCGGGCGCGGTCGATGATCCCGGCGGCCAGCAGCGCGGTGGTCTGCGGCAGCCGGCCCAGCTGCCGGGACAGCTCCAGCAGCGTGCCGGCCGACCGGCCGGTGAGGGTGAGCGCGGCGGCGATCTCCTCGGCCACGTGCTCGCCCTCGCGGCCGTCCGGCCCGGCCCGGCGGGCGTCCAGCTCGGCCGCGGCGGCGAGCTCCAGCTCGGCCTGCCACGATGACAGCCGCCGCGCCGCGCCCAGCACGCCGATCAGCTCGTCGTCGGACAGCACGCGCAGCCCGGCCTGGCGGGCCTGGCCGGCGTGCCAGGCCAGGCCCGGGCCGGGCAGCATCCCGTCCAGCGGCCCGCCGGCGGTGAACCCGGTCCCGGTCCCGCCGTACCGGTGGGTGAACCCGGCCTCGAGCGCCTCGGGCACCCGCGTCTCGTCGTCTGGGGGCAGCCCGGAATCCGCGTCGTAAGACCCGGGGTCGTCATGGGCGGGGTCATGCCCGGGGCCGTCGCCGGGGCCGTCGCCGGGGCCGGGCCAGCCGCCGTCCAGCCGGTACAGCGCCGCCACCTCGGCGGCGGTGAGTTCCCCGGGGGCGCGCAGCCGCTCGGCCAGCCGGGCGGCATCCAGCGCCCCGGGACGGCCGGGCCCGGCGCGGGCCGGATCACGGGCCGGGTCGCGACCTTCGCCGGGCGGGCCGGGGGTGGTCATGGCGCCGCGCCCTCCTCCCGCTAGTAGTTACTGTGTTCGATTAGCATACCAGATTATGGTATGTCATGCTGTATATTTTCGAGGCGCGTCAATCACCAGCTGAAGGCTGGCCGGCCACCTGACCGGTGTTCCAGGGATCACTCAGCGTCATTCCAGAGGTTCCTGGCCGCCGCCGTAGACCAGCAGGCCGTCGGAGCGGAGCCGGGCTCCGGGCGAGCGCCGGTGCGCGGCCAGGCTGCCGTCGTGCATGAGATGGCGGACCGGGACGTTCCGCGCGATCTCGGCGAAGTCGGCGATGAGCCGCCGGTGACAGCGCCACCAGAGGCTCTCGCTGCACATCACCACGAGTTGCTCGTCAGCGGCCTGGGCGAGCACCTCGGCGATGGCGGCGAGGAAGTCCGGCTGCCGCATGTGACCGGCGTATCCCCGGAAGGCCGCCTCCCGCCACGCCAGGTCAGGCGAATCCGGCGCCGGCCGGCGGAAGCCGCCCAGCCGCTTCTCCCACCGGTAGGAGATACCGCGGCGGGGAAGCCAGCGCTCCAGCTCGAGCCGGGCCACATGCGGGTTGCGGCGGCTGCCGGGCGCGATGCGGACGTCGACCAGCGCCGTCACGTGCGCGGACCGCAGCAGCCCGGCGATGCGTTCCTCGCTGGCCGTTCCGTGGCCGAACGTGATCAGCGGCATCGGCTCAGGCTGCTCCTGCGTCCGCGTCGGCGGTGGCCACCAGCTTGCCATCCGGGCTGAACCGGTCAGCTCAGCAGGTCAGCGACGGCGACGATGCCCGGTTCGATGGCACGCTCGCTGACGTTGCCGAATCCGATCACGAGCTGAGGGGGCACGGCCGTGCCGGTGGCGCGGTAGCTGCCGATCCCGTACAGGCCGACCAGCCGCTCGCGCGCGGCCGCCGCTACGGCCTGCTCGTCGGCCGAGGCCTCCAGGTGCGCGATGGCGTGGAATCCGGCCGCCAGGCCGGTCAGCCGGATGCCCGGAGCATGCCGGGCGAGCGCGGCGATGAGCCGCGCGCGGCGCCGCGCGTAGATCACCCGCATCCGGCGAGGTGGCCTGCTGATACTCGCTGCCCTGCCGGCTGGCCGGGGCCGCGCTCTTCCCGGCGGTGGTCTCGATGGCGCGTCTTTCCGCCCGCGTCACTCGTACTCGTCGTGGCGGCGCCACCAGGGGCCGGTCTCGTCGCGGCCGCGGGGCGCTCGGTCGAGCCACTGATACATGCCCCCGAGCGGGGGGAGTCAGGTCAGACCCGGCAGCCGTCGCAAAAGCGCCGCCCGCCCGCGCGCCGGCCTATCGACCGGGGCGGCGGGCACGCGGGATGATGACCTTGAGGAGGCGAGCATGCGGGTACTGATGATCGCGCCCCCGGGCGCGGGCAAGGGGACTCAGGGCGCGCTGATCGCCGCGCACTTCAACATCCCCCACATCGCGACCGGCGAGCTGCTGCGCGATCACGTTGCGCGGGGGACCGCTCTGGGCCAGGCCGTTCAGGCGTATCTCGACCGCGGCGAACTGGTGCCCGACCAGATCGTGCTCGACATGGTGCGGGAGGCGATGATCGCCGCCAAGGCGGCCGGAGGCGGGTTTGTCCTCGACGGAATCCCGCGGAACATGGCGCAGGCCCGCGCGGCCTATGAGATCGGCCGCGAGCTCGGGATGACCGCGGATGTGGCGCTGCACCTGCAGGCCGACGACGCGGAGCTCACCCGCCGGCTGCTGGCCCGGGCTGCGCTCGAGCATCGCTCCGACGACACCCCGGAGGTCATTGCCCAGCGCCTGGCGCTCTACTACGGGGTGACGGCTCCCATCCTCGCGTGGTACCGCGACCGCGGGATCCTTGTCTCCGTGGATGCGATGCGTTCCGCGCCTGAGGTCGGGCGCGAGATCCTGGTCGCTCTCGAGGCGATGCGCCCGTTCCTGGAGCACGGGCCCGCGCAGGAGCGGCTTCCCCTGGACCTGACCGGCCTGGGCGAG
This sequence comes from uncultured Actinomycetota bacterium, assembly GCA_963808705.1. Lineage (GTDB taxonomy): Bacteria > Actinomycetota > Actinomycetes > Streptosporangiales > Streptosporangiaceae > JASHPR01. The sequence continues at coordinate 107,153 of CAWEHB010000003.1, forward strand.
GCGTTCGGCGCGACCGGCTCAGCCGCCGCCGCATCCGAGTGAGCCGGCCGGTTTCGCCGTCGGCCGCGCCGCACCGCAGATCCCGCGCGTACTGCCACGGCCGTGTATCAGCGCCCAGCGCTCAGCCTCTTACCTGTTACGAAGCAGCAAGGGTAAGGAGCAGCAGAATGGCATCCCCTTCATCTGAGCCTGCAGCGGCGGAGCTGTGGCAAGGCGGCTTGACCGCGGCCGGGCCCCCTCCTGGCCTTCCAGACCTCAGCAGCGGAGGAATAACCGTTGTCGCCCAGCAGTCCGCAACAGCGGTCACCGGAGCCCTGGTTTGTTACCAGGGGGGCGCTTTCACCAGGCAGTTCTGGACTACCGGCCCACCGGTTCCGCTCCTGATCGAGTCCCTCTCGCGCGGGCAGGTGCGCCAGATCCTGGACCAGGTCCTCGAGCAGTTGCGAGGCCCAGACACCGGTCTGGACGATATTCCTCTGCGGGCCTTCGCGGAGACAGCCAGGCTGTACCTCGAACCCAAGCCGTCTGACAGATTCGCCGAGGCGGCCTTCGGCCCGATCGCGCAGCCGAGCCCGGGAGACCTCACGGGAGAGGTGAGCTGGCCCAGCGGTACCGTCGGCACGGTGCTCGGGAGCGCGAGCGCGATCTCGGCGCAAACGCACCTCGCGTCTGTGCCCGCGGGGAATCCAGCGCCCTTGCGGGAGGCCGACCTGCGATCGCTTGCCCTGGCTCTGGAGAACGCCACTCAGCCGATCGACCCGCTGTGGCAGCAGATGCTGAGCTTCGCCCAGGACGCACTGCCCTAACGGCGTGGTGGCTAGTCTTCGGGTGTGCCGGTTACCTTCGGGTTGTTCGACTGGGTTGATGCGGACGGCGTGCGCGAGGCCGGCCAGCTGTACCGCGAGCGGCTTGACCTGCTCGCCGAGGCCGAGTCGCACGGGTTCGACATCTACCACCTGGCCGAGCATCACGGCACGCCGCTGGGCCTGGTGCCGTCGCCGAGCGTGTTCCTGGCCGCTGCGGCGGTGCGGACCACGCGCATCCGGCTGTGCCCCCTGGTGTACGTGCTGCCCCTGTACCACCCGACGCGGCTGGCCGAGGAGATCGCCATGCTCGATCAGCTCAGCGGCGGGCGCCTGGAGATCGGGGTCGGCAAGGGCGGTGTCCCCTACGAGCTGCTTACCTACGGCATCGAGCCCGGCGACGCCCAGCGGCGTTACGACGAGATCTTCGACTCGGTCATGCGGGCACTCGAAAGCGGCACCATCGACCCCCCCGGAACCAAGGCCGAGGGCACCGAGCTGCCCATCCGGGTCCGCCAGGCCCCCCGCCCGCCGCTCTGGTATCCCACCAGCAACCCCCGCAGCATCCCGCCCCTGGGCCGGCGCGGGATCAACACCATCCTCGGGTTCAGCTTCCGATCCCCCACGATCGAGGAGACCCGGCGCCGTCGCGACGAGTACTTCGCTGGCGTGGCGGACGCGCCGCCGGGCGCGACGATGGGCGGTGCGGGGGCGCCGACACCGCGCTTCGGGATCATGCGCAACATTTACGTGGGAGAGTCCGACCGCGACGCCCGGGAACGCGCCGTCGCGGCGATGGAGGTGTTCTACCAGCAGTTCACCGCGTTGTGGCGGCGCCACGGCGACGACCGTTTCACCGGGCCGCAGGACTTCGGCCGCGCCATCGACGACGGCCGGGTCATCGCGGGCTCGGCCGCCACCGTACGGGCCAGGCTCGCCGAGATGCTGCAGGCATCAGGATGCAACCACTTCGCCGGCGCGTTCGCGTTCGGCTCGCTGAGCTATCCGGAGGCACGGTCGTCGCTCGCGCGATTCGGCGAGGAGATCGCCCCGGCGCTGCGCGGGCTCGGCCCCGGCTGACCGGGTACCGGGAGCCTGCCGCTGGCCGTGACCGGCACCCGGGCGGGTCCGCCGCGCTCAGAGCCCGCGGGGCCAGCCGGCGGCAGCAGCGCGTGCAGGACCCGGCTGGCCCGGCCGGCGTCGGGCTGCTCGCCGGTGATGAGGCTCAGGTACACGTAGGACTCGATGATGCGGACGACAACATAGGTCAGGTCCTCGAGCGGGATCTCGGTGCGCACCCGCTCGGCGTCAAGGTCCTCGGCGAGCAGGCCGTGGACGCAGCCCAGCAACCGGGACTGGTAGTCGGTGGCTCTCGTCGTGAGCAGCCGGAGCGCGAGGTCGCCCTCGTTCTCCACGAACGCGCGCATGCCGGGGTTCTGGATGACGGCATGCAGCCAGGCGTCGAGGACCGACGCCGACCGGCCGCGGCCCGGCTGGACGGTGGCCGGATCCGCCATCAGTTTCTCGAACGTACGGTAGCTGAGCGACCAGAGCACCTCGACGAGCAGTTGTTCCCGGGAGCCAACCCACCGGTAGAGCGTCGCCCGGTTGATGCCGAGGTCACGCGAGAGCAGCCCCATGTCAACGCGCTTGCCGTCGAGGAAGGTCCGCCGGGCCCGGCGGAAGGCGTCGAGCGCGGTAGGCCGGCTGGCGACGCCGGTGAGCTGCTCCTGCAGCGGTGTCGGCGCTGGCGTCACGGCCATGGGCTGCGGTGGTCCGGTGATCGCCCAGCCTCCTCTCCCGGCCTTGACAGCCAGGATGACCCAAGGCACAGTGTGATGCAACATATCAGACTTTTGTCGCAGCAAGGCCACAGGTGATCGATATGGCGCAACCGCCTTCGCAGGCCTCCTCCCCCGCCGCGCCGACGGGGCAAGCCCGGCGCGAGGGACGGCTGGCCGACCCGTCGGTCGAGCTGCGCACCGATCCGCGGCTGCACCCGGGGCTGCGGGTCACGCTCGCCGGGTTCGAGATGGACGGGCACGCGCCGCCGCCGCCGATGGACCGGAGCGCCGGGACGGAGGCACTGGCCGAGTTCGTCGGCGGAGCTCACGCCGCGTTCGAGGGCCTGTACGCCGTCCTGCCGTCCGAGTGGCCCGGCGAGTCGCCGGCCGACGTGACGTACCGGACCGAGACGGTGCGCGGGGTGGACGGCAACGGCGTCCCGCTGCGCATCTTCCGGCCTGCTGGCACGGCGGGCCCGCTGCCGTGCGTGGTCTACCTGCACGGCGGCGGGATGACGATCCTCGAGGCGCACAACCGGGTGCACACGCAGTGGAGCCATGACCTGGCCGCGACCGGGATGGTCGTGGTCACCGTCGGCTTCCGCAACGCCTGGACCGCCGACGGGCTGAACCCGTTCCCGGCCGGCCTGAACGACTGCTCCGTGGCGCTGGACTGGGTCCACGAGCACCGCGACGACCTCGGCGTCACGACGATCGTCCTGCAGGGCGAGTCGGGCGGCGGCAACCTCGTCCTGGCCACCGCGCTCAAGGCCAAGCGCGAAGGCCGCCTGGACCGGATCGACGGCGTCTACGCGATGGTCCCCTACATCAGCGGCGGCTACGCCTGGGCCACCGACCGCAAGCTACGCGAGCTGCCCTCGATGGTCGAGAACGACGGCCACTACCTCAACTGCCAGATGATGGACCTGCTCGTAGCGATCTACGACCCCGCCGGCGACAACGCCGAGAACCCCCTGTGCTGGCCCTACTTCGCCACCGACAGCGACGTCGCCGGGCTGCCGCCGCATGTCATCGCGGTCAACGAACTGGATCCGCTGCGCGACGAGGGCATCGCCTACTTCCGCACCCTGCAGCAGGCCGGAGTCCACGTCGTGGGCAAGGTCAACCTCGGCCTGACCCACGCCGCCGACATGTCCTTCCGCCAGGCCGTCCCCGACGCGTACCAGGCGGCGGTCCGCGACATCCACAGCTTCGCGCAATCCCTGTGACGGCCAGGACCGGCGCGTCCGGGACCCGGCACGAGGATCACGCGCGGAGCCGTCATCCGGCGGCCGGCGCGGGCCGGAGCAGGCCGCGCTGCAGCACGACCGGCACGAACAGGTCGCGGTAGCCGTGCTCGTCGAACAGCACGGTGATCTGGTCGCCGTCGTAGCGCTGCACGGTGCCCTCTCCCCACCGCTCGCTGACGACCCGCGCACCCACCGCGAACGGGACCTCGGCCCGCGCGGGCTCGGCGGGCGCGAGGTCGTTGTCGCAGTTCCCGCAGGGGCCGGGGTAGTCCTGGCCGAAGTACGAGAGCAGGAACGAGCGCCGGCAGCCGGTGTGCTCGGCGTAGCGGCGCATCATCGTCAGCCGCGAGCGCTCCACCTCGTCCTCGCGTTGCGTCTCCGCGTCCGACGCCGCCAGTGCCGCCGCGACGCTCATCGCCGCGGTCCAGCGGACCTCGCCGTCCGCCCGCCAGGCCGCAGCGCCCAGGTCGGCCAGGCGGACGAGCGCGGCCGTCTGCTGCCGCGCGCCGGGCTCGACGCGCTGACCGGCCGCGAGCGTGGCCGCGGCCTGCGCCACCGCCGCGCCGGAGACGCTGCCCGCGGCCAGGTAACGCGCCGTCTCGAAGTCCTCGTAACGGTAGAGCAGCCGCGCCTGCGACGGCTGGCCGTCCCGGCCGGCGCGCCCGAACTCCTGGTAGTACGCGTCGAGCGAGGGCGGCGGGTCGAAGTGCAGCACCCAGCGCACGTCCGGCTTGTCGATCCCCATGCCGAACGCGACCGTGGCCGCGATGATGCGGTCCGACCCGTCCAGGAACGCTGCCATCGCCTCGTGGCGCTCGCGGCCGGGCAGCCCGGCGTGGTACAGCGTCACCTGCTCGCCCGCTGACGCGAGCGCGTCGTGCGCCGCCTGCGCGCCGGCCCGCGTCGCCGCGTAGACGATCCCCGGCCCGGCCAGCTCGCCCGCCGCGCGCACGAGCTCGCGCCGCTTGTCGGGAAGCGTGCGGACGCGGTGCGCCGACAGCGCGATGTGTGGCCGGTCGAAGTCGCCGATCACCACCTCGGGATCGCGCAGCCCCAGCCGCCGCACGATCTCCTGCCGCACCGGCGGCGCGGCCGTCGCGGTCAGGGCCAGCCGGCCCGTCGCGCCGACGGCCTCGGCCTGCGCCCCGAGCAGCATGTAGTCGGGACGGAAGTCATGGCCCCACTGGCTGATCAGGTGCGCCTCGTCGACGACGAACAACCCCGGCCCCGCGCGCTGCAGCGCCTGCCGGGTCTCCGGGTTCGCCAGCTGCTCCGGGGACAGGAAGACGAACGTGCCCGGGTCGCACGACGCGAGCAGCGCCGCCGCCCGCGCGCCCGCCGGCTGCTGCGAGTTGAGCACGATCGCCGGCAGCCCGGCCGCCTGCAGGTGGGCCAGCTGATCATCCTGGAGCGCGATCAGCGGCGACACCACGACCGTCGGCCCGGGCCGCAGCAGCCCCGCCAGCTCGTAGATCGCCGACTTCCCGCCCCCGGTCGGCAGCACGGCCAGCACGTCGCGGCCGCCGGCCAGGGCCTGGACCGCGGGTAGCTGCCCGGGACGGAGCTGCTGGAAGCCCAGGCGCTCTCGCGCCAGCTCCTCGATCACACCAGCAACCCTACGGTCCGGCCCCGGTTCTCAAGGCTGCAGCAGCGCCTTGGAGGCGCGGACTCGTCAATGGGTGCGGCTGCAGCCGCGCGAAACCGCTGGAAGGACTGTCCAGGGCCGAGGGCCCGGCTGAGCGGGGGTGCCCGGTGACATGGCGTCAGGCTGCGTGCTGCCGGCGCTCATACACGCTCCGCTGCGTTCCTCTCCTTGATGCCTGGCTCCGCCACCTGGACGACCGCGGGCGGCCCGCCGCGAGGACCGAAGGTCTCGACGACCGCGGAGACGCCGGCGTTGTTGGCGCCGGCCACCACCACCAGCACGGCGCCGGGGGAATTCAGCACCCGGACGACGTCGGTGCTGCCCGGGCCCCCGGCCTGGTCCGGTATGGCGTCGGGGTGATCGGCAGGCAGCCGCCAGCGGGTCTGCCGGGCGATGGCGTCCTTGCCCACGGCCGCGAGCTCGGCGCGGCTGCGCACCGCGTGATCGTAGCTGAACCGGCTCAGGTCGGCCTTGCTCCAGCCGGCCCGGGCGAACAGGCGCGCGTGCTCGGGGCCGAGCACCACGAGGGCGCTGATCGTCTCGTGGATGAGCGCCCCGGTCCGCGAGATCGTGCCCGCGATGTCCAGCGCGAGCTGCTCTGGCACCGTGGTGTGCCGGGCCTCGATGTGGATGCACGACCTGATGACGATTGCGGTCACCGCGCTGTCGGCCGGCCGGAGGCCGAACTGCTCGTGCAGCGGCGGCCACGGGCTTTCTTCCTCGTTCTCCGCGATGCACGCGGTGTACTTCGCCGGGGTGCCCTGGGTGGCCTGGTCGAGCTGGTGCGGGCGGAGGCCGAACGCGTTGATGGCGCCCAGGCGGATGGCCCGGCCGATCGTGGCGTTCGCCCGGAAGCCCGAGCCGAACACGTTCCCCTTGCTGTTCAGGCCGATCAGCTCGCGCACCGGGCCGTTCACGATCAGCAGCGGCGCGGTCCCGGTGGTGCTCTGCCAGATCCCGCGGGTGGCGTACCCCTCCCTGGCGAGCGACTCCCAGGCGGCCAGCACGACCGGGAAGTACTCCGGCCGGCAGCCGGCCAGGGCCGCGTTGATGGCCGCCAGCCGCACCGTGCACTGCCGGTTCAGCTGCGGCATCGGCATCAGCACCTCATCCGGGTCGCGGCTGGTCGTGGCCAGGAACTCGGCGAGGTACGACTCGGTGACCGGGACCACGGGCAGGCCATCGGTCCAGCCCCGGTCGGCGTAGTACTCCATGGCGCGGCGGATCTCGGCGGGGTCGGCCAGCGGCGCGTCGTCCTCGGCGGCGGTCACCGGTCAGGACTCCAGGCCCAGGATCCGCAGCACCTCGGGCAGCACGTCCCGCGCCCGGGCCTGGATCTGCTCCTGGCTCAGGCTGGCGATCGGGTGCGGCACGGTCACGAACTCGAACCCGGGGAAGCCGTAGGCCTGCGCCATGGCCTGCGCCGGCAGGAGGAAGCTGTCCGTGCAGATGCTCACCGCGGGCACCCCGGCCCGCTCCAGCAGGATCCCGTCGGCCAAACTGGCCGCGCTGCAGGAGCCTCAATCACCGATGCCTGCCACCGCGAAATCGCAGTTGTGCAGGATCCGCTGGATCAGGCTCTCCTCGGTCGGCGTGCCGAAGTAGCTCTTGGTGTAAATGACAGCTGCCTGCAGGCCGTGCGCGCGCTGCAGTTCCCGCGCGACGGCCGCCAGCAGCGCGGCGGAGTTCGGCTTGGCGTTCTCCAGAAGGCCGGCGGTCAGCCCGCGGACGCTGCGCAGCCGGGGGGTGAGCGTGGTGTCCGCGGGCCGGTCGCTGTCCCCGGTGGGGTCGACCAGCTTCTCGCGACCGGCCATGCTGCCCTCCCCGTCGCCGTCACGGGCCCGCGGCATCCAGCCAACCATGGCGACGGCTCCGCTGACAAGATTGTGAACAGTGCCGCCGCGGCCAGGTCCGTCCTGGTCAGGTGCGTCGTCGGCCCGGGCTCAGGCTGGGCGTCTGCCCAGGTAGCTCGCGGCCAGCAGGGCGGCCCCGCTCCTGGCGGCGAACTCGCGCACGACCGGCAGCAGGCGCTCGACGATCACCGGAGCGAGACCGAGGCTGAGCTCATCAAGCAGCAGAACCCTAGGCTTTCGCATGAGAGCCCGGGAGAGTGCGAGCATCTGCTGCTCGCCGCCGGACAGGAGCCCGGACAACGTCGTAGAGGAGGCCGGAAGATGACAGTCAACGTTCACGCCGATGTGATCGGCTCGCTGCTGCGTCCCCGCTACCTGTGGGAGGCGCGGGCCGCGCTGGAGGCTGGCCAGATTTCCGCGGAGGAGTTCAAGCGGATCGAGGACCGCGCGGTGGACGCGGCGATCGCCCTGCAGGAGGGCTGCGGGCTTGACGTCGTCACCGACGGGGAGCTGCGCCGGTTCTCGTTCCTCGATCAGCTGCTCGGCGAGATCGAGGGCGGCATCGACAAGGAGGGCGCGGCCGTCCGCTTCCACGCCGCCGACCCCAGCCAGGACTGGGAGTGGCACCCGCCGGTGACGATCACGGGCAAGCTCCGCGCGCGGCGCCAGATCACCCTCGAGGAGTTCGCCTACGCGCGCGCCCGGGCGCGGCGGCCGGTGAAGGTGACGCTGCCCAGCCCGCTGGTGCTGTACGGCGCGTGGTCGCCGGAGCTGTCCACGGCCGCCTATGCCGACCCCTGGGAGATGTTCGCCGACGCCGCGACGATCATGCGCGAGGAGGCGACGGCGCTGGCCCGCCTCGGCTGCAGCTACGTCCAGATCGACGCCCCGGACCTCGGCACCCTCGTCGACCCGGAGAACCGTGAGCTGCGCGAGTCGCTGGGCATGCCGACCGAGCGCACCCTGACCGAGGGTGTCGACATCATCAACTCCGTCGGCGACGTCCCCGGGGTCACCTTCGGCCTGCACCTGTGCAAGGGCAACTACCAGAGCAAGTGGATCGCGGCGGGGGGCTACGACTCGACCGCGGACAAGATATTCAGCCGGATGAGCAACTTCGACGTGTTCCTGCTCGAGTACGAGGACGAGCGGTCGGGGTCGTTCGAGCCGCTGGCGTACGTTCCGGACGACAAGGTGGTCATCCTCGGCCTGGTGTCCAGCAAGCGCGCGGAGGTGGAGCCCGCCGACGTGCTCATCGCGCGGATCAACGAGGCGGCCCGCTACGTCGACCTCGAGCGGCTCGGGCTGTCCACCCAGTGCGGGTTCTCCTCGGTCTCCATCGGCGCGAACCTCATCACCGCCGACACCCAGCAACGCAAGCTGGAACTGGTCGGGGAGGTGGCCCGCCAGGTCTGGTAGCCGACGCTCGCGGCTCACGGACAGCCCCGGTCACTGACCAGCTGACCAGCTGACCAGCTGGCCGGATCGGCCCGATGGCGCGGCCTGGGGCCTCAGCCCTGGTGGTGGCGGTGCTCCGCGGGCGGTACGTCGAGGGCGGGGTTGCCGTCGAAGAAGCCGTCTGCCCTGAGCTGGAACCCGACGCGGGTGACCGGCATCACCGGCCAGTCCTCCGGGCGCACCACGTGGTGAGCGGTGAACGTGTGCCAGAGCACCAGGTCGGTGTTTTCCAGCGGGCGGTCGGCCGCGGTCCAGGCCGGCAGGCCGTCCCCGCCGGGATGCTGGTTGGGGTATTCGCCGGCCGGGAACCGCTGGTCGGGATCGTAGGCGGTGACCCACAGGTGCTTGCCGGCGAACCCGGCCCGCCGCGCGATGTGGGTGTCGGGCTGCCAGAAGGGCAGCACGCTGTCCTGGGGCACGAGCTTGTAGGCGACCGGCTCGCCGGTGGCGTTCCGCCGGCCGGGGTTGGCGATCTTCCAGTAGCGGGCGGCGCGACCGTCAGCTACCCGCTGCGCCTCGGACTCGCGGCGCAGCGGGGTCTGCCGCACCACCCAGGCGTTGCCGTACGGGTTCTCCGGGCCGGGCGGCAGCGCCACCGAGTCGCACTCATAGACGGTGTTCTGCGGGCCGTCGACCATCATGTCCAGCCGCACGCAGAAGATGTGCTGGTGGTTGGGGCCGTAGACCTGGGGGGCGACCAGGGTGCCGTGGGCCGGCTTCTGCCCCTCGGGCAGCGCCCCGTTGGAGATCACGCCGGTCAGCTTGACCTCGTATTCGATGGTGCCGTCCTGGTAGAGGTACCAGAAGTAGCCGTACTCATAGTTCCCGACGGTGGCGATCATCGAGATCACCAGCCGCCGCGCGCGCCGGACCTCGGCCTTGCCGGTCCGCCAGTCGGAGTGCTTCCACGACATGCCGTGGTCTTCCTCGTGCATGCAGATTGCGTTCTTGATCAGCTGCGCGTGGCCGTCGTTGTCGTTGAGGTAGGCGTCGAAGTAGTGGATCTCGCCCAGGCAGTCGCAGCCCAGCTCCAGGCTGTTGGCGAGCACCCCGATGCCATATTCGCCCATGTCGAAGACGTTCTTGCGGTACTGCGCCGGGCTCGGATCGCCGTAGGGGATGACCATTTCCGCGAGCGAGGCGCGGTAGATCAGCGGCCGGAGCGTTCCGTGATCCTGGTAGCGCACCAGGTGGAGGACCAGCCCCTCGCGGGGGGTAAAGCCGACCTGGAACCGCCACTTCTGCCAGCTCACCTCGTGCCCGTCGACGGTGAAGCTGGTGCCGTGCGGCTGGGTGATCTCCACTGGCTTCAGGTCCTGCCGGGGGCCGTCGGGGAAGTGCGGGACGTTTCCGGCGTCGCGGATTCCTTCGGCGGTGTAGTTACCGCTGCGCGGCGGCAGGGGGACCACCCCGTGGTCCTCGATGTCCACTACCTCCATGCGGTCCAGGTCGAAGCGGACGATCAGGCCCTCCACCGGGCGGGCGTACCCGTTGTCATCGGGGTCCCCCTCGCGCATCCAGGTCAGCGGCCGCAGGAACCGGCCCCGCTCGGCCGCGTCCCCGGGCCCGAGGTAGCCCACCGACCATGGGTCGATCATCACCATGTCGAAGTCGGTGATGCCACGCCGGCGCATCGCCTCTTGCCAGCGGGCGTCCTTCCTGACCGCCTCCTCGGTGGCCAGGAACTCCTCGAGCATGACCGCCGGCTGGACGCCGGGCAGCTCCCGCCACCGGCGCACCTCGCCGGCGGTGATCGAGACCACCGCCTCGTAGGTCCGGCATTCGGCCCGTTCCCGGAGCACGATGTGCGCCTCGCGCTCGAACGGCTCGCCCGGCCGGTAGCCCAGGACCGCGTCCTTGGCTGGTTCCCGCAGCGTGACGTAGACGAAGCGCGCGCTCGCGGCCAGGCCGCGGTCCTGCTTGAGGATCCGGCTGGCGGCCTCGATCTCCTCCGCAGTCAGCGGGTCCAGCAGATGCCGCACCGCCACCGTGGCGTGCTCAGCCGTCTTCATCATCCGCTCCTTCCCTGGCTCCCGAAGCCACGGACACTCGCACACGGCAGTGAGCGTCACACCGCCACAGCGAGAGCGGGCGGGAGCGGCCGGTTTCCTCCCGGTCCTACCGCAGACAAATTGGTACGTCAAGAGGATGAATTCATCCTACTCAGCGCTGACCGATGTGGCGGTTCCCTAGCATGAAGGGCGTGACCGGAAACGTCGGCATGACCGGCCCGGGGCGATCCGGCGACGCTGCCGCCCCGCTGCGCCGGATGCCCTTGTACGCACAGGCCGAGAAGGTGCTCGAGGACCTGCTGGTACGCCGGCGGTACCGGATCGGTGACCGCATCCCCCCGGAAGCGGATCTGGTGACGAGCCTGGGCGTCTCCCGGGCGACCATCAGGGCAGCAGTAGGACGACTGGTCAGTCGTGGATTGCTGGTCAGGCGCCAGGGCAGCGGCACCTTCCTCGCCCGGCTCCCCGAGCGGAGCGATCAGCCGAGCCCGGCAGGGATCAAACTGGGCAGCAGCGTCGCCCAGCTCGGAAGGCTGGAGACCTACGCGAGCATCGCCGAACGGCTCGGGCTCAAGGCTGACAGCGGGCAACTGCGCGTGGAGGCCGCCCGGGCTACCCGTGAAGAGGCCGATGCGCTTGAGCTTCCCGACAGCGGCGAGGTGACCCGCGTCTCTCGCGTCCTGCTCCTCGATGGTGAGGCCGCAGCGTGGATGATCGACGTGCTCCCGGCGGGCGTGATCCCGGCCGGGAAGGTCAAGGAGCGCCTCTCATCTCACCAGATGGTGCTTGACCTGCTCTTGGATGAGGGGATCCCGGTCGCCTTCAGCGAGGTGGAGGTCAGCGCCGCGCTGCTCGACCCTAGCCAGCCGGCCGGAAGGTTCCTTGGGCTGAATCAGCCGACGGCTGCGCTCATACTGACGGAGATCATGTACCCCGACGGAGCCGTTTCTGCCGACGGCCGTCCCGTGCAATGGAGCCGAAACTTTTTCCTCCCGGGCAAGCTCAGCCTCCGCCTGGTCCGAGACACGCCAGCCAACCGTGACCCGGCAATAGTCCTCCAACTGTTCGCGGATACCTGAGCGGCTCAGGCCGTCGCGCCGGCTGGATTGCGGCGGGGTCGGTCGCGCTGATAGCGGGCGGCATGGCCCTGGCGTACCTGGACCGGCATCTGCTGTCAGCGGCCATGACGACCTGGGACTTCTCCGACGTTCTCACCGACGTGATAAAGCTGGCCATCCCGGTCATCGGCTTCGTCATTGCCTCCCGGCAGCCTGGTAACCGCATCGGCTGGCTGTTCCTGGCGGCGGTGGCGCCCGGCCGCCTGGTTCGTGGGCGGCGTTTTCGCGCTGAGCACCGTGGCCGTGCTGGCGGGCGCCACCCGCGCCTGGCCGCACCCGTTCAGCGGCGTGCCAGCGCCTCGGATTCGACGTCCAGCCGCGAGAACCACGGGCATGGCCATCCGGTCCTGCCCGTCTGGCTCAGGGCGAGGATCTCAGGATGTGACCTTGTCCGCGCGGTGCGGCAGCTTCCAGCCGGGGCGGACGAAGTGGCACGTGTACCCCTCTGGGTAACGCTCCAGGTAGTCCTGGTGCTCGGGCTCGGCCTCCCAGAACGGCCCGGCAGGCGACACCTCGGTCACCACCTTGCCCGGCCACAGGCCGGAGGCGTCGACGTCGGCGATCGTGTCCTCGGCGGTCTGCTTCTGCGCGTCGCTGAGGTAGAAGATGGCCGACCGGTAGCTGGTCCCGATGTCGTTGCCCTGCCGGTTCAGCGTGGTCGGGTCGTGGACCTGGAAGAAGAACTCCAGCAGGTCCCGGTAGGAGATCCGGTCCGGGTCGAAGATGATCTCGATCGCCTCGGCGTGGCCGCGGTGGTTCCGGTAGGTCGCGTTCGGCACATCACCGCCGGTGTAGCCGACCCTGGTCGAGAGCACGCCGGGGAGCTTGCGGATGAGGTCCTGCATGCCCCAGAAACAGCCGCCGGCGAGGATGGCCTTCTCGGTCGTCATGATGCGCTCCCGTGTCGTGTGCGGGTCGAACAGCTTGCGGTAGGCGGTCCCGCGGCCCTTGCGCTCCAGGAGTGCCGCCCGCTGGCGCGGGCGCACGGTGCCACCGGTATATGCAACCCCGCGCCGGCTCCCGCTATTTCAGCGGGTGCCTGAAGGCCTGGTGCCATTGATCCCCGTGACTGGCCGACGCCCGATTGTGCCGGGAAGCGGGGGGCGGGACGTGCGACTGCGCGGGCGCGCAATGGCGGTGGACGAGCTGATCCTGGATGCCGGGCGGCGGACCTGGCGGCTTCCTTTCATACAGTGGCAGGACTTCCCCTGCACGCGACCGAAGGGATGTACGCGCCGTGGGTCATGCAGCCACGCAGCAGGCCGGTTCCGGCGGCCTGACCGCGACCGAGCACCGTCTGGACAACGGCCTGCGCCTCGTGCTCTCCGAGGACCACCTGAATCCGGTCGCGGCGGTCTGCCTCTGGTATGACGTGGGCTCGCGGTACGAGGTCCAGGGCCGCACTGGCCTGGCTCACCTCTTCGAGCACCTGATGTTTCAGGGTTCGGCGCAGGTCAAGGGAAACGGCCACTTCGAGCTGGTCCAGGGCGCTGGCGGCTCGCTCAACGGGACGACGAGCTTCGAGCGCACCAACTATTTCGAGACCATGCCCGCGCACCAGCTGGAGCTGGCGCTCTGGCTGGAGGCGGACCGCATGGGCTCGCTGCTTGCGGCGCTGGGCGAGGAGTCTCTGCAGAACCAGCGGGACGTGGTCAAGAACGAGCGTCGGCAGCGTTACGACAACGTGCCCTACGGCACCGCGTTCGAGCGGATGACCGCGCTGGCCTATCCCGAGGGCCACCCGTACCACCACATTCCCATCGGCTCCATGGCCGATCTGGACGCGGTGACGCTGGACGACGCGCGAGCGTTCTTCCGCGCGAACTACGCGCCGGACAACGCGGTCCTGGCGGTCGTCGGCGACATCGATCCGGGCCAGGCGCGTCGATGGGTCGAGAAATACTTCGGCTCCATCCCGCCCTACGACGGCAAGGTGCCGCCCCGCGACGGCACGCTCCCCGACATCATCGGCGCAGAACTGCGCGTGGAGATCCGGGAGGAGGTCCCGGCCCGCGCGCTGATGGCCGCCTACCGCCTGCCGCGCGACGGCACGCGTGAGTGCGACGCGGCCGAGCTGGCGCTCACCGTCCTCGGTGACGGCATGGCGTCCCGGCTCTACAACCGGCTGGTGCGCCGCGACCGCACCGCCCTCATGGCCGGCGTCGGGCTGCTGCGGCTCGCTGGCGCCCCCTCGCTGGGCTGGCTGGACGTGAAAGCCTCCGGCGGCGCCCGGATCCCGCAGATCGAGGCCGCCGTCGACGAGGAACTGGCGCGGCTCCGCGCGGAGGCGCCGGGCGCCGGGGAGATGGAGCGGGCGCAGGCCCTGGTGGAACGCGAGTGGCTGGACCGGCTCGGTACGGTGGCCGGCCGGGCCGATGAGCTGTGCCGGTATGCGGTGCTGTTCGGTGAGCCGCAGCTCGCGTTCACCGCCGTCAACCGGATGCTGGATGTCACCAGCGAGGAGGTCCGGGCGGTTGCCGCGGCGCGGCTGCGCCCCGACAACCGTGCGGTGCTGGCATACGAGCCGGTGACCTCCAAAGACACGGCCGGCCCGGCCGGCGACCGGGCCGGTACGGCCGATGAGAACGACAAGCGGGACGGAGCCGGGCAGTGACCGACGCAGCCGTGACCATGGACTTCCACCCCCAGCCGGCGCCCGGGCAGGCGCAGCCCTGGGCGTTCCCCGTGCCCGAGCGCGGCGCCCTCGCCAGCGGGCTGACCGTGTTGCGCTGCCACCGGCCGGGGCAGCGGGTGGTGGCCGTGCAGATCTGCCTGGACATGCCGCTCGACGCGGAGCCCGACGGGGCCGACGGTATCGCCGCGATCATGATGAGTGCGCTGGCCGAGGGCACCAGCGAGCATACCGCCGAGGAGTTCGCCGCCGAGATGGAGCGCTGCGGCGCGACCCTCGACGCAAGCGCCGACTACCCGGGCGCGCGCGTCTCGCTGGAGGTTCCCGTCTCCCGTTTGCCCAAGGCGCTTGGCCTGCTCGCCGAGGCGCTGCATGCGCCCGCGTTCCCCAGCAGCGAGATCGAGCGGCTGGTGCGCAACCGTCTCGACGAGATTCCGCTGGAGATGGCCAGCCCTGGGCGGCGTGCGGCCAAGCAGCTGGCGCAGGAGCTGTTCCCCGCATCTGCGCGGCTGTCCCGGCCGCGCGAGGGCACCGAGGACACCGTCGCCCGGATCGACGAGGCGGGCGTGCGCGCGTTCTACCAGGCTCACGTGCGGCCGGCGACGGCGACCGCGGTCGTCGTGGGCGACCTGACGGGTGTTGACCTGGACGCGGTGCTGGACAGCACGCTCGGCGGATGGACCGGCGATGCCGCCAAGCCGGTGCCCATCCCGCCGGTTGTCGCCGGCGACACCGGCCGTGTGGTGATCGTGGACCGGCCCGGCGCCGTCCAGACGCAGCTGCTCATCGGGCGCACCGGGCCGGACCGGCACGACCGGGTATGGCCCGCCCTGGTGCTCGGCACGTACTGCCTGGGCGGCACGCTCACGTCGCGGCTGGACCGGGTCCTGCGCGAGGAGAAGGGCTACACCTACGGGATACGGGCCGCCCAGAGGGTACTGCGGTCGCCGGCGCCGGACGCCGCGGGCCGTGCCCCGGGTATGTCGGTGCTCGCCATCAGCGGCTCCGTGGACACGGCGTCCACGGGTCCCGCGCTGGATGACGTGTGGACAGTGCTGCGCACGCTGGCCGCGGAAGGGCTGACCGAGGCCGAGCGCGATACGGCGGTGCAGAACCTGGTGGGAGTGGCGCCGCTGGAGTACGAGAGGGCAGCGTCGGTCGCGCACACGCTGGCGGACCAGGTAGAACAGCACCTGGCCGACGACTACCAGGCTCAGCTGTACGCGCGCCTGGCCGAGACGGGTACCGTCGAGGCAACAGCCGCGGTCATCGCGGCGTTCCCGCAGAACCGCCTGGTCACGATCCTGGTGGGCGACGCGTCCCAGATCGAGGCTCCGGTGAAGGCCCTTGGAATCGGCGGCGTCGAGGTAGTCACAGCCTGACCCGCCTTAGTTCTTGCGGCCGACGCCGCCCCACAGCCCGGCCGGGCTCCTGGCCTCGAGCTCCGAGGCGGGCCGCCATTCCGGAACCCGCACCAGCCCCGGCTCGACCAGTTCCAGGCCGTCGAAGAAACGCGCGACCTGAGCCCGGTCGCGCATGGTCACCTTTTCCGCCATCGTCTGGTTCAGCCGCTCGGCGAGCTTGCCCTGCGCCTCGGCTTCGATGTCCGAAGCCGGGTGGGACAGTGCCAGGTAGCTGCCCGGGGGCAGGGCGTCGACCAGCGTCGCCACGATGGCGTAGGGGTTCTCGGCATTGTCCACGTGCTGCAGGATCGCCATCAGCATGACGGCCACCGGGCGGGAGAAGTCCAGCGTCCCGGCCGCGGCACTCAGCACCCGCCCGGTGTCGCGCAGGTCGGCGTCCAGGTAGCTGGTGACCCCGTGCGGGCCGCTGGTCAGCAGCGCGCGGGCGTGGGCGAGCACGACCGGGTCGTTGTCCACGTACACCACCCGGCTTTCGGGTGCCACGGACTGGGCGACCTCGTGGGTGTTGTTCGCGGCCGGGATGCCCGTGCCGATGTCCAGGAACTGCCCGATGCCGGCCTCGCCGGCCAGGTAGCGCACCGCGCGGGCGAGGAAGGCCCGGTTGGCGCGAACCGACAACACGATGTCCGGCCAGGCCGCGATCGCCTGCTCGGCGGCCGCCCGGTCGGCGGCAAAGTTGTCCTTACCGCCCAGCCAGTAGTCATACACCCGCGCGATATGCGCCACGCTCGTGTCAACGGACACGCGCTGCCCGCCGCCGGCGGCAACCTCATCCGGCCATCCGCCAGCTCCTTGCAGACCCTCGCTACCCAACTTGTACGCCTTTCTCGCGGAGCACCGGCAAAGCCACGCGCGCGGCGGCCCCGCCATCGACCACATCGTGCGCGACGAGCCTACGCCGCCCCGCAGCGGGCAGTGGCAAACGGCAATCGCGAAAGGGCGGCCCGCAGGCTTCCCCATCCGGAGACTGGTGATCCGGCCGCGCGGCACGTGCGGGTGCGACAGTCCTGGCCGGGCGTGCACGAGGACGGCCCAGCCGGGGTTGGCGGTGCGGGCAGGGATCTTCAGCGGCAGGCGCGGCACTGCCTATGGGGTGCCAGGCGCGGCACTGCCTATGGGGTGCATTGCCACAGTGCGTCGACGGGTAGTGCTCGCATACGGTCTCCGAAGGGGAGGGTCTGCTGCCCGGCGTAGAGGACGTATCCCGCGACGAATCGTGAGCCGAGCCGCTGGCGAGGTGACGGAGCCCGGCTAGGTCTTCGGCGCGAATGGTCGCGCCGGCTTTCACCTCGATGGCTACCACCCGGCCGTCTGGGGTCTCGAGGACGACGTCTACCTCGACCCGGTCCTTGGTGCGGTAGTGATAGAGGCGGGCCCGTTCGGAAGACCAGGTGAGCTGGCGGGCGACCTCCATCAGCACGAAGGTCTCCATCATCGGTCCGGCTGCCCCGTCAGGTTCGCCCAGGCGTGTGGCGTCCTGGCCAAGCAGGGAGCAGGCGATACCGGTATCGACGAAAGCCAGCTTGGGTGTGCCGATCGCGCGATGGGTCTGGCCTGCCGACCATGCAGGGATCTGCTTGATGAGGAATACTGCGGTAAGCAGTTCGAGGTACCGGTTCAGCGTGGTCCGTGGGACACCGGACTCCCTCGCGAGGGTCGCTGGGACGAGAAGGCCGCCTGAGCGTCCGGCCAGCAGGGCTAGCAGGCGGCGGAGGTCACCTTGCCGTTCAATGGCCGCGAGTTCTTTGACGTCGCGTTCGATGAGACTGGTGAGGTAGGAGTCGAAAAAGGCTGCTCGCCGGCGTGGGGATCGGCGGACCGCCTCGGGGAAGCCGCCGCGAACGGCCCGTTCTAGGTAGTCACGTTTTCGTAGCGTGGAAGTGCGTGACAGGGCGGGTCCGCGGGTCGTCCAACAGCCGGACCAGCGCATTTGGGCACGCCTGCGCGGCAAGCCGGGCCAGTGTGCTCTTGCCCGCCTGCCGGGCGCCGTTCAGCGTGACCACACGGGTGTCGCTCAGCGCTTCCGTCAGCAGGCCCATCGCCTTGCGAGGCACCAGGTCAAGAGCTTGGCCCACCACAGCAGTATCGCAGGTACGAGAGTGATGTGGACACATAGACGCATGTTTGGTGGTCATTTGGCCGCTTCCCTTGCGGACATCTGGCCGTCCACATAGCGGACACTTCTCGAAGACGCCGTCGAGTGCTGGGTGGTCAATGCCCGCGACGTCAAGAACGTGCCCGGCCGCCCGAAGACCGACCGGCTGGATGCGGTGTGGCTGGCCAAGCTGGCCGAGCGGGGAATGCTGCGGCCGTCGTTCGTGCCGCCGGCCTGGCAGCGGGAGCTGCGGGATCTGTGCCGGTACCGGCGCACCCTGATCCAGGAGCGGACCCGGGAGAAGCAGCGGGCCGAGAAGCTGCTGGAGGATACCCAGATCAAGCTGTCAGCGGTGATCAGCGACATCTTCGGGGTGTCCGGGCGGGCGATGCTGGAGGCGCTGATCGCCGGGCAGCGCGACCCCTATGTGCTCGCGGACCTGGCCCGCGGATCCATGCGCGGGAAGAAGAGCGTCTTGCAGGAGGCGCTGACCGGGCACTTCCGTGACCATCACGGCTACCTGCTGCGGATGATGTGCGACCGCGTCGACGCGCTCACCGCCCAGATCGAGGCGCTGACCGGCCGGATCGAGGAGGCGATCGCCCCTTTCGCCCGGCAGGTGGCCCAGCTCGATGAGATCCCCGGCATCGGCAAGACCGGAGCCCAGGAACTCATCGCCGAGATCGGCGTGGACATGACCCGGTTCCCGACCGCCAGCCACCTGGTGTCGTGGGCCAAGTACGCGCCCAAGGCCAGGCAATCGGCGGGCAAGAACAAACCCGGCACCACCGGCAAGGGCAACCCCTGGATCGCCAGCACCCTCGGCGAGGCCGGCATCGGCGCCGCCCGCACCAAGACCTTCCTCGGATCGCGCTACCACCGGCTCGCCCGCCGCCGCGGCAAACAGCGCGCCCTGGTCGCGGTCGGCAACTCCATGCTGGTCATCGCCTGGCACCTGCTGTCCGATCCCGATGCCCGCTTCGCCGACCTCGGCCCCGACTGGCACGACCGGCTCGCCCCCATCCGCCGCAAGCGCCAGCTCATCGCCGAGCTCGAACGGCTATCCGGCAAGAAGGTCCTGCTCCAAGAGGAGGAGCCGGACTGGGTGCGGCCCCATCGAAAGCCCACGGCTGCTCTCGGGGACGCCTTCCGCGCTTACCCCAAGAGCGGATCTGGGCCGTCTACGTGCCACGATTGGGTGGTGGGCATAGCCGGGGGGATGTCGCGTTCGCGCGCGTGCTGTGGTCGATCCAGGTCGTTACCGTCGCCGGACGCGCGCTCGACTGCCCAGCGCGAGCCAGCGCCGGCTGCTGGCTCGGCTCGCGGTGGACGCCCCGCAGTCGCTGCGGGTGGATCTGCTCTGTGACGTGCTCGCGGTTTCGCCGGGCGCGCTGCGCACGACCGTGTCCCGGCTGCGCCGGGTATCGGCGGCACCACCGTGATGGCGTCGCAGGGTCGTAACCAGCTGACCGTCAAGCCCACACGAATGGCGGTGAGTACGCCAGAGCCAAGATCCAGCATTGCGTCACTCAGCGCGGGCCTCGGTGGCATTAGGCTGCACGACATTCCGGGCCTGCTCGAGGGCGTGCTCGGCGTCGCTTACGGGAAGCCGCTCCTGTTCGGTGCGTAGATACTTCCCGTCGGTACTGAGCGGTTCTCGCGAGGGTAGGACTCAATTCCGTGCGCCGCAGGTGATGGGACACATGCCAGGTAATGTCGGGATCTACGACACGGGAGGCGAGGGCAGGCAGCAGTTACCGGATCCGACGGTCGGGCGAGTGTAAGCACCACGGTCGCCAGGACTACCTTGGCCTCAGGGCACCGAAGCAGCAGCGTGCAAGCCGCCGCCCGTACTTCCGCCGGAGTAGGCATAGCGGGGCCAGGTTGTTCGCACCATGAGCGCGATAGCGTCGTTGCCAGGCCTGTCCCTCGGCGCACCAGCAGCTGGCGTGAACACGCCGACTCGCTCCGCCCCGTCGCTGACTGGCCCTTTTCAGTACTTCTCTCCCGTTAGGCGAGGGCCGTACACGCTCGGGGGCGGTAAGACCACTCGATTGCTCGTGCCGTCCCGTCCTCGGAATACCCACAGGAGGTATAGCGAGCTGGGCCACCATTACGGGCGAAGGGCGGGTAACCAGACGAAGCACCTCAAGCCCTGTCCGTGAAGCGGGCAACTCTCGGAGGGCATACCATGGGCCCACAGATCCACCGCCATACCGATCGCAGCCGTCTAGGACGAGTCACCGGAGCGGCAGAGTGACAGAAGAGACCACTGGTGCGAGAGACCTGCCCGGTCGATCGGGCGAGGTCCGCGCGCGCCGCCGTTACCCGATCTGGGGGCGGGAGATCCCGTTCCGCAACCCACATTTTACTGGGCGAGCCAACGAACTCGACATACTTCGTCGGCGCCTTCGCGCAGGCTCACGAGCGGTGATTGGCCAGCCACCCCAGCCACTCTATGGCCTTGGCGGGGTTGGGAAGACGGAGATCGCGGCCGAGTATGCTCACCGCTTTCGCGATGATTATGACCTTGTTTGGTGGATCCGGGCTGAGCAGAAAGATACGATCATCAATGCGCTCATCGCCCTGGGACAGCAGCTCTCCCTCCCTGACTTTCGCGTGGATGAGCGAGATTACTCCGCTGGAGTGGTGATCGAGGCTCTTAATCGGGGAGACCCTTACGAGAACTGGCTGCTTATCTTCGATAACGCGGCGAGCGCCGAGCTCATAGGAAAGTACATACCCAGAGGTCCTGGGCACGTGATTATTACCTCACGCGACAGCAAGTGGCGTCGTGCACTACGCGTTGAAGGCATTGAGGTTTCCGAATTCCAGCCAGCGGAAACTGTGGAGTTTCTGCGGAAGCGCGTACCAGCGCTCAATCTGGTTGAGCCTGATCCAAGCGGTGCCGATCGAGCCCAGAGGATCGTCCGTGAGGAAAACGCGCGACGAGAACAAGATGCTACTGCGCTCGCGCGGCAGTTGGCCAACCTCCCATTGGCCGCCGAGCATGCTGCGGCTTATCTTGTTGAAACAGGACTGCCGGTGGACGATTACCTAAAGCTCTTCGAGCAGAATGCGCACACCCTTCTCGGGGATGAAGTCGACATTCTTTACCCTCATTCTGTCGCGACAACCTGGAAAGTATCACGGGCGACCATTTCACGAGAGGCGGACGTCCTGTTTCAGTTGCTTGCCTTCTTCTCGCCGGAGCCGATATCGGCCGAACTTCTCCTCCAGCCTGGCCGGGTTAAGTCGCTCCCGGAAGAGCTCACCTTCGTCCTCAACGATGCGAGTGAGTTTCGCAGGGCAGCACGTGAGCTCGCCCGATTTTCGCTAGTAAAGATCGATGGGGTGCGCAATGTAGTCCAAGTCCACCGCGTTGTACAAGCGGTGACTCAGGGCCGACTTCAGCGCGAGGATCCCGATGCCGCTCGAGTGTATCGCGAGGCAGCTCACGCACTTCTCGCTGCTTCAGATCCACACGCGCCAGATCGGGATGACAGTGATCCAATATATGAGCGTTCGCGCCAGCATCTCATCCCGTCAGGCGCCGTTGAGTCTGCGGATCCCCTAGTACGGGGTTTGGTGATCAACCAAGTTCGCCGTCTTGACCGGCGAGGCGGTCATAACGAGGCGCTCGGCCTCGGGGAACCAGCGCTGAAAATCTGGAAGGATCGGTTTGGCGCCGACGATCGGCAGACCCTCGCCCTCGCGGTGGAGGTTGGGGTTGCACTCCGGCACAGCGGGCGCTGGCAGGAAGCACTCGAACTTGACGCCGATACGCTTTCACGACTCCGTCGTCAGTTTGGTGAGGACGACCAGGCCTCGCTGACGTGTGCCCGAAGTTACGGCGCGGACCTCACCATGTTGGGCCAGTACGCCGCAGCGCTAGAGAATGACATAGCACTTCTGCCGCTGTATGAGCAGGTCTTCCGCCCCGAACACCCGGATACGCTGCAATTGCGCAACAACATTGCTGTCAGTCTGCGTTGCCTGGGCGAGTTTGACGAAGCTCTCAGCTTCGACCAGCATACACTAGCTGAACGAGAACGGATTCTCGGATATATAGACACAGGAACACTCATCTCGAAATGGGCTGTCGCTAGGGACCTTCGTCGTCTCGGCCGGTGGGAAGAAGCACTCACATTGGTCCGGGACGTCTGCGAGACGTTGGAGGACAAGGGTGAGCCCTGGAATCCATTCCGCCTGCTCGCGGCAGCCGATCTTAGCGTATCTTTGCGCCGTGTCGGATTTTATGAGGACGCAGCACGTCAAGGTGAGGAGACACTAGCGCGGCACGCCTCCATCCTAGGTGATGATCACCGTCAGACGCTCTTGGTAGCAACCAATCTAATAAATGACCGCAGGCTGGTGGACAATCTGTCGGGCGCCCAGGGACTGGGTGAACAGACTGTACTTGCGTGGGACAAAGTTGTCGGTCCGGATCACCCTAATGCCGTGGGAGCCCGGGCAAATCTTGCTATCGTCCTTCGGGCGCGACACAATCCGACGGAGGCTCGTGAACTGAACGAACGCGTACTCCAGGACTTCGTGACGATGTTCGAGGAGACTCACCCCAGTCCACTGGTTGTCATGGTGAATCTCGCGAGCGATCTGGCAATGCTGGGAGAAACGAAGCGTGCTCGCCAGATGGGCGAACGTGCATTCGAGATGAACCGTGAAGTCCGAGGAGCCGACCACCCCGTCACGTTGGCGGCGGCTGCGAACCTTTCCATCGATCGTCGAGGCGACGGTGATGAGACGGGTGGACGCGTGCTGTACGAGGAAACGATTGAGCGATACCGGCGGACGCTGGGCGCTGAGCATCCTGAGTCCCGCCTTGCTGCCCAGCGAGGGCGTGCAGGTGTTGACATCGACCTAATGATGGTCTGACGGCCTCGTTCATCCGGCTGCATCGTGAAGCCATCTGATCAGAGTGTCTGGGGAGGGAGTAGTGCCCAGTTCTCGAATGCGGGTGTAGAGAGCAACTATTATCTCGGGGTGTTCTAGGACTGACTCAACGGTCTCGTCTGCCGCTTCTTTGTAGCGGGATACGATGAAGCCAACCCAGGCATCCAGATCTTTAGCAGACCGAATGCGCCGGAGGTAGCCTTGGGCAGCACGGTCGTTGTCACCGCGTAGCAGCGCGACGTCAGCCGCCCTTAGCTTCCTTCGTGCCTCCAGAAGCCGTTGAAATAGTGCAGGATCGCGGTGGCGTATCTCCAAGGTGTCATGTCTATTGGTGGGAAGTGCAGCCGTGGTTGACACAACCGTTGTCCTTATGTGCGACAAGGTCGGAGCCCGGCGACCGCCAATCCATGCTTGAGCTAGCTCTTCGATCATCGTAGGGTCTGGGCTCAAATGATTGAGTCGCCATCTCGCGTAGTGCTCAATCGCTATCTCGGCTGCGGCCTTCTCAGATTCGTGTGAAAGCTGTTCGGCCTGCCATTCTTCCAAGCGGTTCCGTACGGCTGAGAAAAAGGCTAGCCCAGGGTCGGAAAGCCCTTCTGATCGACATGCGGTTTCAGCCGATTGGAGCGTAGCCCTTCGCCACCGTGCGAATTCCACCTCAGCATGCAGGGATCCTCCTGGATTATGGGCATGAAGTTGACGCTGCCAGAAAGCGGTGACGCCAAGATGCGCGTATATGCCTTGCAAGAGCTCGCGCAATGGCCTGAGATCATCTCGCCATGGTGCATAGTACAGGCGATCGTCGCTGCCAGAACACAGCGGAACAAGGTCTTCGACAGCACCCAAAACATGGTGATGCAATTCATGAACGAGGATTTCTGCGAGACTTTGTGAGTCTGACGGCAACGACAGCGCCACGGAACCCCAAGCCCACCCAGAAGACGCGCTTACGGGGATCCTCACGTTAGGTGCTGCTAGTGGCACAAGTGTTGACAGTACGATGGTCAAGGCATTCGCAATGGGAGGGTGTTCTTTCACAAGGATCTCCCATGCGCCTTCCAGCCGTTCGTGCCAGCGCTCTAGACAGGCGTTGGACAGACGGGCAACTGGAATGCCATAACGCTCCCCGAGGAATGGATCCTGAAAATCAATCATGAGACGCAGTTGATGACCGTGGGTTCCTACGTCCACGCGCGCTATCGGTGTCCATCTCGAGGTGGATGTATGGGTGAGGGTTGTCAGATCGATTCGCAAGTCATTTGAACCTGACGGTGAGAAAACTATGGTGTGATCGCCGGTCATTTGAACTTTTACCCAGTCATAAGGCAGGGCGGCGTTTCTCGTATCGAATATGCCTAACGTGGGAAATGTGATAAGGCCGTGACGTGCTGGCACATGAATCTCGAAGGGATAGCCGCTCCTTATCGCAGCGACTGCCGCAAACGTGGCGACATGACCGTAATCATGGGAGAGGAGGAAACGGTCTTTCGCGTTAAGTTCTGCAGAGGTGGATCTTAAGCTGAAGAGACAGGCCGCTGCCCAAGCCCCGAACTGCGGCGACGCGAGTAGCTCGGTTACGGAGGCAGGATGGCTGGCTTGCACCTCTTGAAGAAGCCGTGTTGCGTCAATAACTCTAGCGCTATCGCGGGAGCCCGGGTTCCGGAGGAGTAGCCGCCTCGAGGTTTCGAATAGAAGCGTGTTTTTACTCAGCTCGGCCGCTCTGAGCTGAGTGGTGATGTCGGCCGTGATGTTGCCGGAGGCTAGGGCAGAAAGGTCGCGGCGTCGGAGGTGATGTCTGCTAGAGGAGTCGATTAGGGCGTAACGTCGGGGACGATGTTGAGATTCCATAGGCGTAGACCTCCACCGCATGCCTGGAGCAGTCGGTGCAGGGCATCCTCGAGAACCTCGTCGTCGAGTTCCCCCAGCTCCTGAAGCGAGAAGGGGGTGAGATCAACAAGGCTGCATTCGAGTTCACGGCCGCGTTGCCTCATACAACTGCCTCCCTCGATCATGCTGACATTGAGGATACATACCCTGGAACCTCGCACATCAGTCGCCTGAGCACAGGTTACAGGTCTGCTCAGGGACGGCTGAGGGACCGTGATCGAGAACGGGCCGCTGAGCAGTGCGGTGGGCGACAGGGACTGCATGACCTTTGGGCTGGCGTTACGGCCGATGGAGAGGACTATAGACCCGTTCGTCCCTTTGACCGGCCGGGAAGAAGAGTAGAGGATGAGATCCGGTCAGTCGTAGGCCACCTGTAGGATCGTCCCGTCGTCGGCCTAGGCCGTCAGGGATCGTGTTCGAAAAGAGGTTCGAAGCGGAGTCAGTACCAAGGAGGAACGGATCGCAGAGTGAAATTCGCCCCGTAATCGGGGGCTCGACCCTCGGTCAGCGTGCAGAAGTGACTGAGAGTCACCATCACGGAAGGGCGTAAATTCTGTTACAACTCGGTGTCATGCACCTCTAGTATAAGGATATGCGCTTGAGTGGTACTTTATCGCTAAGGCCCCGCAGGAGTCCAGGCCACCAAGTTACAACGGACGGGACGGTGCACAGGGTGACTGCGGGCACAACGGGAGACGATCCCGGACGCGATACTGCCTGGCGGCGACTTGTAGAAAGCCTTCAAAACGGGAAGTGTATCCCCTTTCTTGGGGCTGGCGCCTGCGAAGGGTATGTACCAATGGGAACTGAGATGGCCGAGAGGTGGGGGGCGCAGGAGGACTATCCGCTGCACGATGCGGCCAACCTCGCAAGTGTAATGCAATATATTGCAACCATGAAATATGGGGATCCCACTTCTCTCAAAGAGGCGTTTGTTGCTAGAGAGTTTGCCGGGCGCGAGTCGCCGGACTTCAGCCAGCCCGATCAAATCCATCGTGTTCTAGCAGAGTGCGGCCTGCCTCTCTACGTGACGACAAATTACGATGATTTCATGTATCAGGCACTGCGTCACGTGCGGAAAGATCCCAAAGAGGATCATGGCCGATGGTATGCGGCTGACTCGGATGAAGACGTCGAGCGCCCCTTTGATGATCCAAAGTATGAGCCAAGCCCTGAAAGGCCGTTGGTGTTTCATCTGCACGGCCGCTATCGCGTGGCCAAATCCCTTGTTCTGACCGAGGATGATTACATCAATTATCTCGTGCGGCTTGGGGGGGAAGCTTTTCAGCGTAATGCTAAATCTAAGGCGAACATACTACCAAACTATGTTTACAGCCGCCTCCGGGCTAATCCTCTCCTTTTCATAGGATACAGTCTGCGCGACTGGACGTTCCTAGTGCTCTTCCGGATACTTCTGCAAGGTATCCCTGAGGCGGAGAGACGTAAGCATATAAGCGTTCAGATTGACCCTCAGGAGCGGCGAAGAGTTGAAGCGCGTGCCTATCTTGAGGAGTATCTCCGCGCCCAGAGCATTCAGATTTTCTGGGAGTCTGCTCCTGCGTTCGCCGAACAGCTTAAGCGAAGGCTCGAAGGGTCGACGAGATGATCAGTATCGAGCGATCGGAGCCGGCGGCTAGCGAGAGTCCGTATGTCGGTCCTCGCCCGTTTCAGCAGGCGGAATCAGATCGGTTCTTCGGACGCGACCGCGAGTCCCGCGACGTCAGGTCGCTGTGGGTAGCCGAGCGCGTCCTTGTCCTCCATGGACCACCCGCCGTAGGAAAGACATCGCTTCTGCATGCAGGGGTAGTCCCACTGCTTGCTTATGAGGATGATATTGACATACTTCCGGCCGGGCGGCTGGCCCACCAAGTTGCACGACCGACTGCAGTCCTCCGACCCCATAACGGATATAGTTTCACACTGCTTAACAGCTGGGCTCTTTCCGAGCAGCCACCGGCTCCCGGTACCTCCATTGCAGATTTTCTCCAGGTGCGCCGTACACAGTCTGCTAGCCAGGATGAGCCAAACTCGATACTGGCCGCAGTGGACCAGTTCGAGGAACTCTTCACCAGTTTCCCCGCGCTTCACGAAGAGCGGGTGGGATTCGTTGATGAACTCGCTGAGGCTCTACGGACGATCACTGCTCTTAGGCTGCTTCTACTCATTCGTGACGATCATGTCCCAGAGTTGGCGCGGTACGAGGAACGGCTTTCTCCGTATCGATTCACGTATGTGCGACTCGACCCCTTGGATCCGGAAGCTGCACAAGAAGCAGTGGAGCGGCCCCTGGAAAGTACTAGCCGTACTTTTGCCCCGGGAGTTGCAAAGGAGTTGGTTGACTCCCTTCGCACCACTACGTACACCGACGTGTTGGGCGAAACCGTTAACCTAGAAGAGCAGTGGGTGCAGCCGCTTGTACTTCAGATTGTCTGCGCCGCTCTTTGGTCCGCGCTACCTGAGGAAACGCAGGTTATCAGGGGCGAGGATCTGCAGGCAGCAGGAGACATTGGTCAAGCGATAATTCATTTCTATGACACCGTTGTTCGTGAAGTTAGCGCGGAGACGGGAGAGTCAGAAGAACGCCTTCGCGCTTGGATCGAGGCAACATTCGTCACTGATCATGGCACACGCGGGACGGCTTATCGCGGTATTGACACGACGGCGGATATCCCCAATAAGGTTCTCGATTCCTTCGTAATGCGTCATTTTCTGACCGAGGAAAGGCGTGCTCTGTCAACCTGGTATCAGCTCGCGCAAGACCGATTGATTAGTGCTGTCCAGCGTTCAAACGCCACATGGAGGACCCGGCACCGCGAGCAGGCTCGTGAGCCTGCTCATTCAACTGCAGATGCAAACACATTCAGGGCGGCAGCGGAAGAGGCATTTGGCGTCGGGAACTACGCAAGCGCGCATCGATTCGCTCAGGTCGCCGCATCACAATATCGGTCCACAGGAGATGAGCGGCGCCTTGCACATACGCTCGTCCTTGAAGGTGACATTGCGAGATCTGAGGGAGATTTCCTCACAGCACAAGAGAACCTTCGCGCGGCATTGTCCACCTTTGATATTCTGCAAGATCGCTATTCCACGGTCCGGACGCTATCAGCGTTGGCGGATCTATCCGCGTCAACCGGCGACTTTGCCGCGGCAGAAGAACTACAGCGGCAGGCCGTGAGCCGGCTACCCACTGACGTTCAGGCGCTCATCGGCCTTGGCTATGCACAGTGGTACGGTGGCGCGCCGGCGGATGCCGAAGCCACATTCACCCAGGCTCTCAGCTGGAACATACGAGCAAGTCGAGCACTGGCCGGCAGGGGTCAGGTTCGCGTTGAGATGCGCGATTACCAGGCGGGACTTAGGGACTTGGATAATGCGCTTGAAGTCGGAGTTCCGCTAACAGATGAAATTGATTGCAGGTCCGCAAGAGCAGTCGCTCTTGCGGGAACTGCGCAGATTGCGGCAGCAGAACGTGAATTGACAATGGCACGGTCCCAGGATCCGCGACGCGCACGAACGCATCTACGGGCTGCGCTAGTGGCGGGAATGCTTGGCCGGAAAACAGAGGAACGCAAGGAGCTGGAAGAAGCCCTGCGGGGTTTTCCAAAACTATCGAGTTTTGATGAGGAGAAGGTGCGACGTAGGCTAGCAAGCCTTGACCAAAGGTAAGCTAAGTTCGGCGCACCTGGGTTGGGCCTGCTTTGTCCGCGCGTGTAGTGGTGGAACTCGCTGCTGCTCATCGGATGCCTTCTTGTTTCAGACAGTCCTCGTAGCGTTCTTCGGCCAGCGGGATGGCCGTGCGGTACCACCCCTCCCATTGTCCGGCCTTGTCGCCAGCGACGAGGAGGACCGCGTTGCGTCTGGGATCGAATATGTACAGGATGCTGATCTCGCTGCGCCCGGCCGAGCCGGGACGCAGTTCCTTGAGGTTGCTGAGGCGGGAGTGAGCGATGCGGTCAGCCAACGGACGCCCCAGCTCAGGCCTGCCTCGAGCAGCTCTGTCCGGAAGGGGATCTACTAGATCTTTCGTAGCGGCCTGATAAGCCTTTTCAAGTTCTCCCCTAGTCAGATTGGCAAACAGCCCACTCCCTGCTGGGCCATCGGTAAGCCGCTTGAGGGATCCCATCAGATCCATATCCTCACCCAGACCCGCACTGGAACCAAGCCTGAGAGCTATACAGCAGCGCGAGGTTGTGACATTGTCGGCCTGACAGGACACCGGATCACTCTTCGGCCCGCGGCACGTCGCCTTCTCCGAGTTACATGAGTGCCCAAGCGGCAGGTCATGCAATCGGGTGGCGCGTGCGGCTCGCCCAGTACCGCGCGGCGCTCGACCCCGGAGGCAACCCCACCGTGGTCGGCCAGTGGATCACCGAGACCTAGGCCAGGAAGCTGGCCGCCGAATGCCCGCCTGCGCGCCGCCAGCGGAACCCGGGCCGCGCCGGCCCGTATGAGCAAGCAGACGATCTTCGAGCAGGTCATCCGCGACAACCTCGGTGCCGGCCGCCCCGACCAGGTCAGCCTCATCTTCGCCCGGCGGCTGAAGCGCACCGGGCCCCGCGCCACCCCTGGCCGGTTCCGCACCCGGGTGATCACCAGCGGCGTCACGCCCAGCCTGCACGTCGACTACAAGCACACCACCATCAAGCAGTACCACAAGCAAGGACGAGCGCTTCGGACCGAGACGACCATCAACGACACTCGTGACTTCTCGATCGGCAAACGGCTGACCAACCTGCCCGCCCTGCGGGAGGTCGGCTTCTCCGCCAGCCGGCGCCTACTGCGCCTCGAACGACTCAGCCACGACCCGATCACCGGAGCCGAAGCGATCACCGACATCACCGGGCCCGTCCTCACCGGTGGCGGAACCCGCATCCCCGGCCTGCCCCTGGCCCAGGCCCGCACCCGCGCGCTGCTGGCCGCATTACTCATCTTCCGGCTGCTACCCCGCGGCTTCACCAACCGCGACCTGCGCCAGCTCACTGCCGAGCTCCGCGGCCTGTCCGCCATCACCACCGGGCAGATCACCTACGACCTGCGCCGGCTCCGCAGCCACCAGCTCATCGAGCGCATCCCCCGGACCCACCGCTACCACGTCACCAGCACCGGCCTGCACACCGCGATGATCCTCACCCGCATACACGACCGCGTACTCCCAGCCGGAGTCGCCGAGCCCACCCAGACCACCGGGCTGCCCAGCAAGCTGTGCACCGCCGCGACCGCATACCAGGCCGCCATCGATGACATCATCCGCGACGCCGGACTCGCCGCCTGACCCCCGAATTTGACTTGATCAAACCGACTTCGTCGGACCTAGCCCGCTAAAGATCCTTAATCGCGGGGGTTACAGAAGGGTGTGAGGTCGAGTCCGGTGCTGGCGAGGAAGGCGTCGAGCAAGCCGGGCCGGTCAGCCCGCCACCATCGGGATACCTCATGCCTGTGGCATAACGCACACCGCGACCGCCGTCACCAGGCCGTCTTCTCCCCTGTCACGATCTTCAGATAGCAGCTGCCCTGGCATTGACCAGGTACCAGCGCGGGCGCGGGTCGGCGAGGCTCACCGCAGCGGCCAGGCACTCGATCAGCACCGTGGCCCCGACCGTGAACGTAGCGCCGATGGAGACGTAGGTGCCCGGGTACACATCGGGGACCAGGCTCCGCACGTCGTACGGCAAGACCACCGCCTGGCCGGTCATCCCGAAGCCAAATGCCGCCAGGCCGATCAGCAGGCCCGCGGCCAGCGCGAAGCCACGGGGAACCCGTGCCAGCCCGGCGTAGCGCACCACCAGCCACCGGCCCAGCAACAAGACGGCACCGGCCGCCGCTACGACCACAGCACTCAGGGTGTCGCGAAACGCGGGCCCGCCGAAGGAATGGCAGGACGGGTTCACGAGGTTCTGGCACAACCAGGCCGGAGATTGCCAGCCGAACCGCCCGGCTGCGGCCAGGTCGGCGACGCCGAGCCCGGCAGCCGCCAGGCCCGCCAGCAGCCATCCCGCCGACACCGCCCGGCTGACACGCCCCTCGCCGGCAGCTGAGCGCATCTTTCTGGCCACCACCGCAGGCGAGCCGAACCGGGTAACCGCATCACGCTCGGCCTGACCGGCTGGCAGCCCGCGTGCCATAGCGTCACCGGCAGCGGCGCGCAGGTGATCTTCCGCCTCGGCCAGCGCACGCCTGCCCGCCGCGCCCTGGCCCGCCAGCCGGTCGAACAACTCATCCAGGTACCGCTCGATCTCGCTCACCCGAACTCCTCCACGACACCCTGGCCAAGGACCGCCTGCATGCCGCGCGCGAAGTTACGCCAGTCCCGGCGCCTGGCAGCCAGGGCACTGGCACCGGCCGTGGTAAGCCGGTAGACCCGCCGCCGCCGGGCCGCGCTGGCATCCCACTCGCTGTCCACCAGGCCCTCGCGCTCCAGCCGGTGCAGTGCCGGGTAGACCGTTCCCTCCGCCAGGTCGAACGCGCCCAGCGACCGCTCCCGCAGGCAGGCGATGATCGCGTACCCGTGGGCGGGCCCGGTGTCGCGCACGGTTGCCAGCAGCAGCAGGTCCAGATGCCCGCGCAGCTCCATACCCAGAAAGCTAGGCATAGGTTTTCTAGGTGTCAAGCGAGCAGGCTACGAACAGCGCTCATCCCGGCGCCAGCTTGCCGAAAGCCGAATCCAAGCGTTCAGGTATGCCCTCGCGTGGCCTGACCGGACGCCGAACCGGCAGACCCCACCCTCACCCAAGGCTGGGCAGCGCGTAACGCCCGCCATTAAAGATCGTTAGGCGGGCGCCTCAGCCTGCATCTGGCCTATAACCCGGGCCCCAGAACGGTGACCACTCGGGCCGAGGTTGGCCAGGCATGTACGAAAGGGTCGTGTCCGAGGGGGGACTTGAACCCCCATGCCCTTTTGGGGCACTAGCACCTCAAGCTAGCGCGTCTGCCTATTCCGCCACCCGGACGAGTGCGTGCCACGGCTGATGCCGGGCTGGCCGCATCACGATAGCAAATCCGGGCGGCTACGGCGACGGGGCTTCGGGCGGGCGACCTGCGATGGGGCTTCGGGCGGGCGACCTGCGATGGGGCTTCGGGCGGGCGACCTGCGACGCACCGCCCGGCGCATGGTGCGACGATGTTGGGATGACGCACGACGCACCCAGCGGCCCGGCCGGCCCGACCGCGCAGGATGAGGTCGCCACCATCGCCAGCGACCTGATCAGGATCGATACCACGAACCCGGGTGACCACTCCGGCCCGGGCGAGCGCGCAGCGGCCGAGCACGTCGCGGAACTGCTCGCCGACGTGGGCCTGGAGCCGATCGTGCTCGAGTCGCACCCGAAGCGGGCCAGCGTCGTGGCCAGGATCGAGGGCCAGGATCGGGCCCGGCCCGCCCTGCTCATCCACGGGCATCTGGACGTGGTTCCCGCGGATCCGGGCGACTGGCGGGTGCACCCGTTCTCCGGCGAGACCGCCGGCGGGTGCGTCTGGGGCCGCGGCGCGGTGGACATGAAGGACATGGACGCGATGATGGTCGCGGTGGTCCGGCAGCGGCTGCGGGAGGGCCGCCGCCCGCCGCGCGACGTGGTGCTCGCGTTCCCCGCCGACGAGGAGGCGGGCGGGGCCTGGGGCGCCCGCTGGCTGGTGGACCGCCATCCGGAACTGTTCGAGGGCGTCACCGAGGCGATCGGCGAGGTCGGCGGGTTCAGCGCCACGATCGGCGGGCGCCGCCTCTACCTGATCCAGGCCGCGGAGAAGGGCATGGCCTGGATGCGGCTCACCGCGCGCGGGACCGCCGGGCACGGGTCGATGCTGCAGCCGGACAACGCGGTCACCGAACTGGCGGAGGCCGTGGCCAGGATCGGGCGGCACGAGTGGCCGGTGCGGCTCACCCCGGCCGTGCAGGCCTTCCTCGAGGAGGCCGCCGCGGCGCTCGGCATCGACTTCCAGCAGAACCAGTACCGGGACCTCATCGCCAAGCTGGGCCCGATCTCCCGGATCATCGGCGCGACCCTCACCAACACCGCCAACCCCACGATGCTGAGCGCGGGCTACAAGGTCAACGTCGTCCCGCAGGTCGCGACCGCCCAGGTGGACGGCAGGTTCCTGCCCGGCTACGAGGAGGAGTTCCGCAACGAGATAGACGCCCTGCTGGGCCCGGGCCTGCAGCGCGAGTTCGTGCACCAGGACATCTCCGTCGAGACGACCCTCGACGGCGACCTGGCCGCGGCGATGACCGCCGCCCTGCTCGGTGAGGATCCGGACGGACGGATCGTCCCGTACTGCATGTCCGGCGGGACGGACGCGAAGTCGTTCAGCCGCCTGGGCATCAGGTGCTTCGGGTTCACCCCGCTCCGGCTGCCGGCCGATCTCGACTTCGCCGGCATGTTCCACGGCGTGGACGAGCGGGTGCCTCTCGACGCGCTCCGCTTCGGCGTCCGGGTCCTGGATAAGTTCCTCGACCTTTGCTAGCTCTTGCCGAGGTCAGGCCGGAAGCCCGCGACCGGCGGGCGCGCGGCGGCGGGGTTGCGGCCCGGGCGGATGATCTGCCGCCGCAAGGTGGCCTCCCGGCTGCCGTCCGCGTTCAGCCGCATCCGCGCGAGTTCCCACTGGCCGTACTCGGCATGATCGGTCAGGATCCGCCGCGCGGCGTCTCTTGGCATGCCTCGCGGCAGGTAGAGGACCAGGTAGGAGTACTCCGTCATCATCTTCATTGTGCGCGATCGTTGAGTGGTTCAATCAGGCTTGCGCTAACCTACCGCGCCTGCAGGAATAGACGGTGGCGGGAACATAGCGGTCCCGGCCGCAGGTTGCACTAAGAGACGGGGGAAGCAGAGTGGCCGTACGGTCGGCCGCCTGCGGGCCGGCTGCGGTAGCCTCCAGGGCGTCCGCGGTAGCCTCGCTGGCCCGCGGGATGTGAGGGTGAGAAAGTGGCAGCAAGGACAGGAACGGCCGCCAGCCGCGCGAAGGTCAGCGACGGCAAGAACGGTGCGGCCGGGAACGGCGCGGCGTCCGACGGCGGGCCGCGCGGCAGGCGGCTCGTGATCGTCGAGTCGCCGGCCAAGGCGCGCACGATCGCCGGTTACCTCGGCAAGGACTACGTGGTCGAGTCCAGCATCGGCCACATCCGCGACATGCCCGACAAGGCCGCGGAGATACCGGCCAAGTACCGCGGCGAGCCGTGGGCGCGGCTCGGCGTGAACGTGGACCACGACTTCGAGCCGCTCTACGTCGTCAATCCTGACAAGCGGCAGCAGGTCTCCAAGCTGAAGCAACTGCTCAAGGGCGCCGACGAACTGCTGCTGGCCACCGACGAAGACCGCGAGGGCGAGGCCATCGCCTGGCACCTGCTCGAGGAGCTGAAGCCGAAGATCCCGGTCAGCCGGATGGTCTTCCACGAGATCACCCCGGAGGCGATCGCCAACGCCGTGGCGCATCCCCGGGCGATGGACGACGGCCTGGTGGAGGCCTACCAGACCCGCCGCGTGCTGGACCGGCTCTACGGTTACGAGGTCTCCCCGGTGCTGTGGAAGAAGGTCATGCCGCAGCTGTCCGCGGGCCGGGTGCAGTCGGTGGCGATCCGGCTCGTGGTGGACCGGGAGCGGGAGCGGATCGCGTTCCGGCCTGCCCGGTACTGGGACCTGGAGGCGGTGTTCGCCAAGGCCGGCGCCGGCCAGGACGCCGCCGAGGTGTCATCGTTCCCGGCCGCCCTGGTGTCGGTGGACGGGCGCCGGGTGGCACAGGGCCGTGACTTCTCCCCGACCGGGGAACTGCGCGCGGGCCAGGACGGCGCCGCGCTGCTGCACCTCGACGGCGAGGCCGCCGCGGCGCTGGCGGACCGGCTCGCCGGCACCGACTTCTCGGTCCGGTCGGTCGAGCGCAAGCCGTACCGGCGGTCCCCGTACGCGCCGTTCCGCACCACGACGCTGCAGCAGGAGGCGTCGCGCAAGCTCGGCTTCTCGGCCAAGTACGCGATGGGCGTCGCGCAGCGGCTGTACGAGAACGGCTACATCACCTATATGCGGACCGACTCGATCACGCTGTCGCAGACCGCGATCACCGCGGCCCGCGCCCAGGCCCGGGAGTTGTACGGCGCCGAGTACGTGCCGGACGCGCCCCGCGTCTACACCAGCAAGGTGAAGAGCGCGCAGGAGGCGCACGAGGCGATCCGGCCGGCCGGGGACAGCTTCCGCACCCCGGCGCGGACCGGGCTGTCCGGCGACGAGCTGCGCCTGTATGACCTGGTCTGGAAGCGCACGGTGGCCTCGCAGATGAAGGACGCCACCGGCGAGTCGGTCTCGGTCCGGGTGGCGGGCCGCTCCAGCTCCGGCGAGGACGCCGAGTTCGGGGCGTCCGGCAAGATCATCAGCTTCTACGGGTTCATGAAGGCCTACGTCGAGGGCTCGGACGACCCCAACGCCGAGCTGGACGACAACCAGCGCCGGCTGCCGGCGCTCGCCGAGCGCGAGCCGCTGATCGCGGAGAGCCTGGCCCCGGCCGAGCACGCCACCCGCCCGCCGGCCCGCTACACCGAGGCCTCGCTGATCAAGGAGCTGGAGGACCGGGCGATCGGCCGCCCGTCCACCTACGCCTCGATCATGGGCACCGTCCTGGACCGCGGCTACGTGTTCAAGAAGGGCACCGCGCTGGTCCCCTCGTTCCTGGCCTTCGCCGTGGTCACGCTGCTGGAGCAGCACTTCGCGCACCTGATTGACTACGACTTCACCGCGCAGATGGAAGAGGCGCTCGACGAGATCGCCCGCGGCGAGGCGGCGCGGGTCCCGTGGCTGCGCCGGTTCTACTTCGGCGCTGACGGCGAGGAAGGGCTCAAGGAGCTGGTCAGCGACCTGAGCGACATCGACGCCCGGGCCGTCAGCTCGTTCCCGCTGGCCGGCACCGACATCGTGGTCCGGGTCGGCCGGTACGGCCCGTACCTGGAACGCGACGGCCAGCGGGCCAACATCCCCGAGGGCACCGCGCCGGACGAGCTGACCCCGGAGCTGGCCGCCGAGCTGCTGTCCCGGCCGTCCGGCGACAAGATCCTCGGCACCGACCCGGCCACCGGCCGGACGGTGGTGGCGAAGGCGGGCCGGTTCGGCCCGTACGTGACCGAGCAGCTGGACGACGACGCGCCCGCCTCGGCCAAGCCGCGGACCGCCTCGCTGCTGAAGTCCATGGACCCGGACAGCGTGTCGCTGGACGACGCGCTGCGGCTGCTGACCCTGCCGCGGACCCTGGGCGAGATCGACGGCGAGCCGGTGACCGTCCAGAACGGCCGTTACGGGCCGTACGTCAAGAAGGGCACGGACAGTCGCTCGCTAGAGACCGAGGAGCAGATGTTCACGGTCACCCTGGACGAGGCCAGGGCGCTGCTCGCGCAGCCGAAGCCCCGGGGCCGGGCGGCGCGCGCGTCCGCGACGCCGCTGCGCGAGCTCGGCGACGACCCGGCCACCGGCAAGCCGATCGTGCTCCGGGACGGCCGGTTCGGCCCCTACGTCACCGACGGCGAGACGAACGCGTCGCTGCGCAAGGGCGACACGGCCGAGTCGATCACCTCGCAGCGGGCGGTCGAGCTGCTGGCCGAACGGCGCGCCGCGGCGCCGGCACCCAAGCGGCTGGCGGGCAGGTCACGGGCCAAGTCCGGCGGTTCGGCGACCCGGTCCGGGTCGGGGGCGTCGCGTTCGGGAGCCAAGTCGGCTGGAGCTAGCGCCAAGAAGAGGTGATGGGCCCGGCAGCAGGAAGATCTGCCGATACCCTAACGCCGTGAACTTTACATCCCCTTTGCGCGGCGGCCGGAACGGCGTGCTGTCCATCAAGCCCTTCCGGAGGCTGTGGATCGCGCTGTCCCTGTCCAGCCTGGGGGACTGGCTGAGCTTGCTCGCGCTCACCGCGCTGGCCGCCACGCTGGCCGGGCACGGGGAGGCCGCGCAGAGCGCCGCGGTCGGCGGCGTCTGGCTCACCTCGCTGCTGCCCGCGCTGATCCTCGGACCGCTGGCCGGGGCGGTCGCCGACCGGTTCGACCGGCGGATGAACATGATCGTCGGCGACGTGGTTCGGGCGGTGCTGTACCTGTCCATCCCGCTGAACCTCGAGCTGCACCTGGTCAACGAGCTGACCTGGCTGTACATCGTGCAGTTCCTGGCGTCCTGCGCGTCGCTGTTCTGGACGCCGGCCAAGGACGCCACGGTGCCGAACCTGGTGCCGCCCGACCGGCTGGAGCAGGCCAACCAGCTGAGCCTGCTGACCACGTACGGCACCGCGCCGATCGCCGGGCTGGTCTTCGGCCTGCTCGAGCTGATCAGCCGGGCGCTAGGCTCCATCCCGGCCGTCTCGCACTACTTCACCACCGAGCTGAACCAGGTCAACCTGGCGCTGTGCTTCAACGCGGCCACGTTCGTGGTGTCCGCGCTGACGATCTTCACGCTCCGGGAGATCCCGCGCCGGCGGACCAGCGGTGAGATCTCCGCGCCGTCCGTGGCCAAGACCATCGTGGAGGGCTGGCGGTTCATCGGCCAGACCCGGGTGGTCCGCGGGATCGTGATCGGGATGGTGGGCGCGTTCGCGGCCGCGGGCGTGGTCGTCGGCCTCGGCCAGGTCTACATCACCGACACTCTGCACGGCGGCCACGCGGGCTGGGGCGTGGTCTTCGCCTCATTCTTCCTCGGCCTGGCCGTCGGCATGTTCCTCGGCCTGCGCATCCTGCGGGGGTTCTCCAGGCGCCGCCTGTTCGGCCTGTCCATCACGTTCGCGGCCTGCCCGCTGGCGCTGATCGCGCTGATACCGAACCTGGTGGTGGTCACGATCCTGGTGGTCCTGCTCGGCGCGTGCGCCGGCGTGGCGTACGTCACCGGGTACACGATCGTCGGCAGCGAGGTGGACGACCGGACCCGCGGCCGGACCTTCGCGTTCCTGCAGTCGGCCATGCGGGTCATCATGTTCACCGTGATCGCGGTGGCCCCGTTCATCGCGGCGGCCTTCACCGCCGCGGTGCGCGGCCTGAGCGGGTCGAGCACGGTGCGGATCGGCAACATCGTCTACGGGGGGATCGGCAACAACTTCGTGCTGCTGCTGGCGGCCGTGGTGGCGATCGTGCTTGGCGTGGTCTCGTACCGGCAGATGGACGACCGTGCCGGGGTGCCGCTGCTCGCGGACCTGACCTCGGTGTTCCGCGGCGAGGAGTTCACCCCGGTGCCGTCGCACGCGGCACAGGCCAACGGCCACGAGCCCTATCCCGGGCCGCGCCGCGGGCTGCTGCTCGCGCTGGAGGGCGGCGAGGGCGCCGGCAAGTCCACCCAGGCCCGGCTGCTCGCGATCTGGCTGCGCGATCAGGGCTACGACGTGGTGTCGACCCACGAGCCCGGCGCGACCAAGGTGGGGATGCGGCTGCGCGCCCTGCTGCTCGACACCGCGCACACGGGCCTGTCGCCGCGGGCCGAGACCCTCATGTACGCCGCGGACCGGGCCGAGCACGTGGCCTCGGTGATCCTGCCCGCGCTGGAGCGCGGCTCGATCGTGGTCACCGACCGGTACGTGGACTCCTCCCTCGCCTACCAGGGCGCCGGCCGGCGGCTGCCGCGCAGCGACGTGACCGACCTGAACAAGTGGGCCACCGGCGGCGTGGCCCCCGATCTCACGATCCTGCTCGACCTGGCCCCGGTCGAGGGCCTGGGCCGCCGGGAGCGGTCGGCGGACCGGCTCGAGGCCGAGCCGCTCGACTTCCACCAGCGGGTACGCGCCGGGTTCCGGGCCCTGGCCGAGGCCGAGCCGCAGCGTTACCTGGTGCTCGACGCGACCCGGCCGTCCGCGGAGATCAGCCGGGAGATCCAGGCCCGGATCAGGCCCCTGCTCCCCGACCCGGTGCCGCTGGCCACGGAGGAGAACACCGGCGGCATCCCGGTCGTGCGGGACCGACCATGACCGCCGGGACCGTCTTCGACGAACTGGTCGGCCAGGAGCCCGTGGTCGAGCAGTTGCGCCTTGCCGTGGGGTCGCCCGCGATGACGCACGCCTGGCTGTTCACCGGCCCGCCCGGTTCGGGCCGGTCGGTGGCCGCGCGGGCCTTCGCGGCCGCGCTGCTCTGCGCCGACCAGGGCTGCGGGCAGTGCCCGTCCTGCCGCCAGGTCGCCGCGGGCGGCCACGCTGACCTGCTGCTGATCCGGCCGGACGGGCTCTCGTACGGGGTGCGGCAGACCAGGGACCTGGTGTTGCGGGCCGCGGCCGCGCCGGTCTACGGACGGTGGCGGGTGGTCCTGTTCGAGGACGCGGACCGCGCCACCGAGCAGGCGGCGAACGCGCTGCTCAAGGCCATCGAGGAACCCGCGCCGCGCACCGTCTGGCTGCTCTGCGCGCCGTCCGCGGACGACCTGCCCACCACGATCCGGTCCCGGTGCCGCCTGGTCACGTTGCGCACCCCGCCCACCGCCGCGGTGGCCGAGGTGCTCGCCCGTTCGGGGGTCAGCCAGGATGCGGCGCTGGCCGCCGCGCGGGCGGCCCAGGGGCACATCGGCCGGGCCCGCCGCCTGGCCACCGACCCGCAGGCGGCCGGCCGGCGGGCCGAGGTGCTGAAGGTGCCGACGCGGGTCTCTTCGGTCGGCCACGCGCTCGCCGCCGCGGCTGACCTGGTCAAGGCGGCCGAGGCGGAAGCCGCGGCGGTCACCGAAGAGCTTGACCTGCCAGAACGCGAGGCCCTGCGCAAGGCGTTCGGCGAAGGCTCGACCGGCAAGGGGGTGGCCACCGCCGTCCGCGGCGCCGCGGGGGCGCTCAAGGAACTCGAGGACCGGCAGAAGTCCCGCGCGACCCGGCTGAAACGGGACGCGCTCGACCGGGCGCTGCTCGACCTGGCCGGCTTCTACCGCGACGTGCTCGCGGTCCAGTTCGGCGCGGATACCGAACTCGCCAACGCGGCCCAACGCCATGAGCTGGACCAGGTGGCCACGGCCTCGCTGCCTGGGGCCACGGTGCGCAGGATCGAGGCGATCATGAAGTGCCGGGAGCGGCTGGCCGCCAACGTCGCCCCGCTGCTCGCCGTCGAGGAGATGACCCTGGCCCTCGCCGCCCGCTGAGGTTCGAGCTGATCGACTCGGGCGGCCACGGCGTCGTCTACGGCTACGTGGCCAACCCCGGGGACTACGCCGTCAAGCTGGTCCCGGGCACGCTGTCCGCGCCGGTCACCCGGCAGGTGCAGGGCGGGACGTTCTTCATCGGGCTGCTGCCGCGCTCGGCGTGCGCGTACCCGTCCCTGGTGCTCGATGCCACCACCCGGTCCGTCACCGACGAGCACCACCTTGGCTTCGGCACCTGCCGGGCCGGCCAGATCGTCGCGATCCAGGAAAGCGACGGGTCCCGGTGAGCGGCCGGCTCACGCCCGGCAGCCGGGCCCGCACCGCCGCAGCCGGCCCGGCCAGCCGCGCCGGGCCAGCACCGTGCCGATTTCACGCGCGGTCTCACACGGGCGCTCGGTGACGTCGGCCCAGCCGTACCGGAGCGTAACGACTCCTCCTCCTGCCGCCGCGTTGTCGCGGTGATGATCGCGCCAGCGCTGCTCGGCGGGATGGCTGGCACTTCCGTCGAGTTCCACGGCCACCCCGTACCTGCGGTAGCGGGCGTCGCGGTAGATGCGTCGCCCGTCCTGGACGGCGCGCCTGCCGCTGCGCGGTCGGCAGCCCGTGCGCTCGCTCGACGTCGCGCAGGTACCGGTACTCCAGCCCGGAATGCACGCCGCTGGCGACGTCCGTGAGCGCCTGCCCGATCTCGGCGCGCCACGGTTGTTTCGCGCGCCGTTCGAGGTTCTCGCCGATCAGGAACGGCGTGGTGAGGCGACGCTGGCAGGCCCGGGCCAGCAGCGAGACGACCTCGTCGAAGCTGGCCGCAGCGCCGGCGAGGTCGAGCACCGTCTCCTCGGTCATCGTGCGCGGCGGAAGCAGCCGCTGCCGGCGCACGTCGATGATCCGGCGTGACCGGTGGATGGCTAATCCCGCGACGGGCCGCATGTGCTGCTGGACCGGGACGGTGACGTGGATCAGCGTGCTGTGCTTGTCCAGCAGGCCGTCCAGCTCAGCGGCGGTCTCGTGGCTGAGGATCGACCGGGGCCCGGTTCGCAGCACCGCAGCCCACAGCACAGCCCCGCGTGTCGGCTCGCCGGTGAAGGCCGCGTAGGCGCCGAAGTGAAGTCGCTGCCAGTGCCCCCAGCGGACCAGGTCTTGCATATGGCGAGAGCTGATCCCGCTGCCTCCGCCTGCCAGCTTGCGATCATCCCGCACTGGCGCGATAGCAGCCGCAAACACTGCTCTGGTAACTGCCGTGCCACACCCCGCAGTCTGGCTGGAGGCTCCGACAGAACCGGGTTTCCATGATTGAGGTTCATGACGTGCGTTATCCGCGTGCCATGCACCGCGATCATGAAACCCCTCCCCGCCGGACTGGGTCGGCTGGGCACGTTTGTGACCGTCCCGTAACCTGGGGCGATGGGCATGATGATGGCGGTCAGCTTCGAGCGGAGCGGGCGGCTGTACTACCTCGACCCCGGCCCGTACTCGCCGGCCGTGGGCGACAGGGTGCTGGTGCCCACCGACGCGGGCCCGGAGGTGGCGGAGTGCATCTGGGCGCCCCAGTACGTGGACGACGAGATCGGCGGCCTGCCGGTGTGCGCGGGACTGGCCACCGACGAGCACCTGAGCCGGGACGAGGCCAACCGGGCCCGGCGGGCCGAGGGGCGGGTGGCCGCGCGGCGGCTGGTGCGCGAGCACGACCTGCCGATGAAGGTCGTCGCGGTGGACTACGTGGACTCGCCCGACGTGTTCACGATCTACTTCAGCGCG
Source organism: uncultured Actinomycetota bacterium (assembly GCA_963808705.1). Taxonomy (GTDB): domain Bacteria; phylum Actinomycetota; class Actinomycetes; order Streptosporangiales; family Streptosporangiaceae; genus JASHPR01. The sequence goes on from CAWEHB010000003.1 coordinate 148,827, forward strand.
CCGCGCCGGGTGGACTTCCGCGCGCTGGTGCGGGACCTGGCCGGGCGGCTGCACGCGCGGGTCGAGTTGCGCCAGATCGGGCCGCGGGACGAGGCCAGGCTGCAGGGCGGGATCGGGCCGTGCGGGCGGGACCTGTGCTGCGCCACGTTCCTCAAGGATTTCGAGCCGGTGTCGGTCCGGATGGCCAAGGACCAGGACCTGCCGGTGAACCCGATGCGGATCGCGGGCGCGTGCGGGCGGCTGATGTGCTGCCTGAAATACGAGCACCCGCTGTACCAGAAGTTCCGCGAGGAGGCCCCCAGGATCGGCGCGTCCGTGGAGTCGCCGGAGGGGCTCGGGGTGGTGGTCGGCCACAACGTGCCCGCCGATCAGGTCGTGGTGAAGCTGACCGAGGACGGACGGCGTTGTGCCTGCCCGAAGGCCAGCGTGTGCGGGTCGAGGCAGGCCTACGAGGCCAAGTACGGCCAGCACTGATCGGCGTGGCTAGCCTGCCGCGACGCCGAGCGCGGCCAGCAGGACCAGGAGCATCGTGGTGACGGCGAGTGCGCCGTGACCGACGACGATCAGCGGGGACAGGCGGCGCTTGGCTGACACGGCCGGGCCGGGGCCGGCCGCGGCAGCGGGAGTCTCGGCATTGTCGGGTGGGGCAGTGTCAGTTGATGCGGCACTGCCGGTGGTGGCAGTGCTCGTGGTGGCGCCGCTCGTGGTGGCGCCGCTCGTGGTGGTAGTGCTCGCTACGGCCGGGACCGGGCGGCCTGGGGGACGCGGGAGGCTGGGAAGGCCCGGGAGGCCGATGGTCAGCGCAGCCATGCCGAGTCCGGCCACCGGGAGCAGGACGCCGACGGCGGTCCAGGCCAGCGCGGCCCAGCCGGCGATCAGGTAGACGACCCAGATCACCAGCCCGGCCAGAGCCAGGCCGAAGTGCCCGATGATCACCACCGGCGGGGAGCCGGTGCCGCCGACGCGGCTCCGCAAAGTCCCGCCGTGGGAGAGCCAGCTGCCCAGCAGGTAACCGCCGCTGCCCGCCGTAACGAGCCAGGCGATGAGGGCCGCGATGTCCATCCCGAGGTCCTTGCGGCCCAGGGGCTGGCCGGACCCGGAAGCGATGGCCGGCAGCGAGCTGGTCACGGGAGCGGGCGTGGTGAACAGGTGCTCGAGGAACGGGGACGCCTCAGCCGCCCGTTTCCGCCAGATCGCCTTGCGCACGCCTCCGGCCACCCGGATTATGGCCCGGGCGGCGGCCTGGTTGATCTCGGCCTTGCTGAGGCCCTGGCACGGTGCCGGCGTCCGGGTCACCGTGATGTGATGCTCGATCGCGTACACCCCGTAGTCCGTGCAGCCCTGCTCGGTGGCCTGAGGGGCGCCGCCGCCCGCGTTGCGGGCGGACGCAGTGTGCGCGGCCATGGTACTCATCCGGCCCGCGGTCACGTGCCCTGCTGGCGCGCCGCACCCGGCAGCGAACCAGGCCAGGAGCATGCCGCCCGCAACCCCCGCGATCTTGATGGCGAGTCTCACTGCTTCTCCGGCCCGAGTGCGGGGCGAGCGCCGACCCGGCCCCGGGCTCGTGGCGCGGGGCAGGCCTCCGGTCAGCGGCTCAAGTGATCAGGCACTGCCCACACTAGTGCAGGCGCCGTAGCCTGAACCGGTAGACTCCTTGGGCCCGCCGTCGGACGACGGCGCGCCGCCTTAGCTCAGTCGGCAGAGCGGTTCACTCGTAATGAACAGGTCGTCGGTTCGATTCCGACAGGCGGCTCCGAAAACCCCAGCTAGATAGCTTGATCAACGATCAAGCTTGATAGCTATAGGCCTCAGGGGAGCCTAACGGGGAGCCAAAGTGGTAGGCTCCCCGCTATGGCGCAGGCGAAGCGCCGGGGTCGCGGCGAGGACGCGATCTACTGGGACGAGAGCAAGGGCCGCTGGTACGGCTCCGTGAGCCTTGGCTTCGACTCTGGCGGCAAGCGGGCGCGGCGGAAGGTCTCCGGCAAGACCAAGACCGAGGTCAAGAGCAAGCTCAAGGAACTGCACTCCGACCTGGAAGCCGGGGTACTGACTTCCGCCAGCTACACCGTCGACCAGGCCGTGGCCGACTGGATGAGCGAGGCCCGCGACGGCCGGTCGGCGAGCACGCTGCGGCGAGACGATCGGATCCTGCGGCCGGTCTTGGCGATCATCGGCAGCATCCCGTTGCACGCGTTGCGCACCCATGACGTGAGGCGCGCACTGTCGGAGCTGGCCGCGTCGAGATCGAGCGCGACGGTGGCGCTGGCGCAGAACTTGCTAGTGCGGGCCATCCGGCACGCCGAGGCCGGGGATCATGTACGGCGCAACGTCGCCGCGCTGGTCAAGCCTCCGCAAGGCCAGGTCGGGCGGCCCTCCAAGGCCATGACGGCGGACCAGACCGCGGCATTGCTACGCGCCGCCAAGGACGACGACTATCTAGGCGCCTACATCATCGTGTCCTTGACCACCGGCATCCGGACCGAGGAGGCGCGGGCACTGCGCTGGGATCACGTCGACCTCGACGGTGATCCTCGCGCCGGAGTGCCGCCGCACATGGCCGTATGGCGTTCGGTCCGGGCCGGGGGCGATACCAAGACCGAGCGGTCCCGCCGGACCCTGGCCCTGCCGCAGAGCGCCGTCGCGGCCCTGCGGGAACAGCGCAAGCGACAGGCGGCAGCCCAGCTGGCCGCGGGCGAGCTATGGCAGGATCACGGCCTGGTCTTCACCAGCAGCACGGGCAAGCCGCTGGACGACGCGAACGTCCGGCGTGGGTTCCGGGCACTGTGTGAGAAGGCGGGTATTGGCGGCTCGTGGTCGCCAAGGGAGTTGCGCCACACGTTCGTCAGCCTGATGTCGGAGTCCGGGATCGCGGTGGAGGAGATCGCCCGCCTGGCGGGGCACTCCAGTTCCCGCACGACCGAGGTCGTGTACCGGCACGAGCTGCGTCCCGTGATCACCACCGGCGCCGACGCGATGGACAAGATATTTAAGTAGCCCTGCTATGGCTCGCCCGCCTGGTGCCTCATGCCGCCTTGTGCGCCTCGGCTTCCAGCATGGCGACGTACTCGGTCAGCGCGTTGGCCGTGATGAACCGGGCCCGGCCGTCCTTGACCGAGCGCAACCGTCCGGAGCGCATCAGGTCGTAGAGCTTGTCCCGGCCGATGCCGAGCAGCTGGGCTGCCTCCTTCGGCCGATACAGCAGTTTGTTCATGGACTCACCTCCTTCCGGGTTTCCTCATGCCTGATGTGCCAGTGCTGGCAGGAGTTCGATGCAGCCGACTCTGCGGCTGGGAGAAGAGCGTCTATGCCGATGCGCCGTGGCCCAGTCAGAGACCGGGCTTGGCATGGCGGGCTGAGCCCGAAACGGATGCCCTGCAAGTAATTCCGTGCCGGAACAATGTCAGTGATGCTGCCCGCGCCTGGGGGCGGTTACCCGCGCTCTCGGCAGCGTTCTCGTGGCGCTTGTCTTCCACTGAGGTGATCTCAGCGAAATAGGTTCGGACACTCGGGCTTTCTCCTGCCCAGACGGTCACATCCGGGCAGACACGCGGACAAGCCGGGCTGCGCGGAAAGGAGCGTGGAGCCCCAGTAGAAGAGGTCTCACCACAAGATCTTCTTCTCCGGAAGGGCTCCACGTGATCGCCTATCGTGCCACGCTTGACGTCCCGAGGGAACTGGTGCAGTTCGTCGCGAAACTGCTGGCAGCTGAGCGGCGCCGCCGCGGCACCCCGCGCGGCAGCCGGGCGCTGACCTGCTTTGGGCAGGCCGTGCTGGGCCTGCGCTGGTTTCGCGACCGCCCGGCCCCCGAGGCACTGGCCCGCGATCACGGCATCTCGCGGGCCACCGCCTACCGGTACCGGGACGAGGTCATCGCCGTGCTCGCGGACGCAGGCCCCTGACCTGCGCGAGCGCTGGAGCGGGCCAGGGACGAGGGCCTGACGCATCTGATCTTGGACGGGAAGATCATCCCCGGCGACCGGTGCAAGGAACCGGCCGTCAGCGTGAAAGGCGAGGTCATCGACTTGTGGTACTCCGGCAAGGCGCAACGCCGGTAAGTTAGCCGGGTTTGCAGGCTGCTTGACGTGCAGCGAGGCCTCTGAGACGACTGTCTCGACCAAGAGAACTGTCGTATGAGGAGGCCTCGTGCGTTTCCATGCTGCCACCGCCGATGCGTTACAGGCCACAGATGCCCGCGCCGAGTCTGCTCAGCACCCGCTGGACCGGCTCGGCCTCGGCGCCGTTCCGGAGATTCTGCCGTCACGGCTCGTGGATGAAGTGATCGAGGAGTGCGGCTGCCGGGAAGTGCGCCGCCGTGCCCTGCCCGCCCGGGTGACGCTGTATTTCGTGCTGGCCCTGTGGTTCTGTCCGGGAGCCGGCGACAGCGAGGTGCTGCGGGTGCTGTTCAAGTAGCTCAGAGCCCAGGTCGCAGGGAGGCCGGTGGAAGATCCCCACGGTCTCGGCCGCGGTCCAGGCCCGGCGCCGCCTGAGCCGGGCGCCGTTAAAAGCGCTGTTCCGGCGGCTGTGCGGCGCCGGGACGGCCGGGCAGCTGCCGGGGATGACGGCGTTCGGCCGGGAGCTGGCCTTGTTGAAGGTATCCGCGGATGGCACCCGGCTGGATGTCGCGGACACCCCGGCGAACCGCAGAGCGTTCGGCAGTCCGCCGCGGGGGCGGATCGGCCCGGGCCGGTATCCGCAGATCCGGCTGCTGGCCTTGATCGCCTGCGGCACCCGGGCGTTGATCGACGCGGTCTGGGCGACGGTGAGCGTCGGCGAGCCGTTGCTGCTGGACAAGCTCGTCTACCACGGAGTCTTCCACTGCGGCATGCTGGTGCTGGCCGACCGGTACTTCTCCGGCCATCCGCAGGTCGCCCGTATCGCCGCCACCGGGGCTGACCTGATCGTGCGCGTCCAGTACCGCCGACGGCTGCCGGTGCTGCGCGAGCTGCCCGACGGCTCCTATCTCAGCGTGCTTCCGTATTCGGACCAGCCCTCGAAAGCCGAGCGGGACCGGGCACGCGGCCAACGGCTCGCCCGCCGCGGCTTGAGAGCCCGCCAGGCACTGGGGCTGCCGATCCGGGTCGTGGAGTACACCGTCACCGTGGTACCGCAGATCGGCCAGGCCCGCACCGAGTCGTACCGCCTGATCACCACGCTGCCCGGCCCGGCCACGGCCCCGGCCGGGCAGATCGCCCGAATCTACGCCGAAAGATGGGAATCAGAGACCGGATATGCGGACTTGAAGACCTACCTGCGCGGGAGCCAGCAGATCCTGCGCTCCAAGGATCCCGACGGGGTCGCTCAGGAGGTATATGCCCTGCTCATCGTCTACCAACTGGTGCAACTCGCCCGGATCAAGGCTGCCGGGGCCCGGCCCGGCCAGGAGTCACTGGACCCCGACAGGATCTCCTTCACCGTCGTGCTGCGCGCCCTGACCCGCAGCATCGGCGAGCCGTCCAGCCGCTGGCTGTTCCGCGACGTTCTCGACGAGATCTGGGGCCAGCCGCTGCTCACACGGCGTCCACGTTCCAAACCCCGCGAGCGCAAAGGAACCGTCGCCTTCGCCAAGGCATGCGAACACCACCCGCCGTCCACAGTCGCCTACAAACTGACAATGCGCAGCTCAAACGCCTCGGACACCGGCTAACTTACCGGCGTTGCGGCAAGGCGCACACCCACGGCGGCAACATCCAAGCCGTGCTCGCCCCCACCGGGTTCCCGCTGTGGGTCTCCGACGCCGAGCCCGGCTCGGTGCACGATCTCACCGCCGCCCGCCGCCACGCCCTGCCCGCCCTCTACCGCGCCGCCGCAGACCTGCCCACGCTGGCTGACCTCGGCTACGACGGCGCGGGCATTGGCATCCACATCCCGGTCAAGCAACCGGCGCAAGGACAGGAACTCGACATCAACACGCGTACCCGCAACGCCCTCCAGCGTTCGCTGCGCTGCCTCGGCGAACGCGGGTTCGCCCTGCTCACCGGCCGTTGGCGCACCCTCCAGCACGTCACCGCCAGCCCCAGCAAAATCGGCGACATCGCCCGCGCAGCACTCGTCCTCACCCATTTCGAGCACGGCTATATCACGTGACTTTCGCTGAGATCACTTCACTGTGCGGCTAATGTCCACATGTCCGAGCGCAAACGCGGACTAACCGTCGATACTGTCGGGCACTGGCCGTCGACGGCCACTGAGACCGATAGTTATCGCGGTTAAGGCCGGCGTGTGCGCTGGAAGAATGGACCTAGGTCACAATGCTATTGCAGTCACGCCGAGCGGCGCTGTTGCGGACCGAGGCTGACGTTGAGGGTTAAGCCCAGCGCGTGGGCGAGCCGTTCCAGCAGCGGCAAGGTGGGGGTGGTGCCGCCAGCCTCGAAGCGCGCCACGCCAGGCTGGCTCATCCCGGCCCGCTCGGCCAGCTGGCGCTGAGACCAGCCAAGCTCTTCGCGGCGCAGCCGGACCGCCTCAGCCAGTTCGTACCGCAGCCGGGTCTGTTCATAGGCGGCTGCCACCTCCGGACGATTGATGCGGGCCTGGCGGGCGTCAGCGAGGCGGGTACGCCGTGGCGTGTCCTGGCTCATCGTCATCCCTCCTCGTGATCAAGAGTGTGGTCCTCTTGCTGGCAGCGAGCCATCGCCGCGGCAGCTCTGGCGATCTCCGCGGTCTCGCGCATCCTGGTCTTGGCGAACACGGTCAGCGCGATGATCCGCCGACCCGGCGCGATCCAATAGCTGATACGGATGCGCTCGCCACCGCAGTAGAACCGAAGCTCCCGCAGCTTCCCGGACAGGTGGCGGGTGTACGGCTCGCCCAGCAGGACGCCGCGTTCTTCCAGCAGGTCCAGGTGGAACATTGCCTGCGCCCACCGCTGGTCATCCAGCCCTTCTAACCAGTCCCGGACCTCGGGTTCGAGTTCCACCTCGCCCCAGGTCATACCAGCGATGATATCGCATGCAGGTGCGGGAGCATGCTCGCTGTCTGCCCGGCGTCGATTTGTCAGACCTTGTTCGCATCCTGAGATGCATGGGCAGGGCCAGACGCTGGAAGGTTAAATACGTGCAGCCGGGATACCGACATCGAGCACGCGCTTCGCCGTCCAGCCCGGCAGAGCGAGTAGCCCGGCTCTCCCCGGCCCAAGTCTTGGAGCGGATCACCAAGGCAAGGCTTCGCCAGGAAGAACTGGATGTCGAGCTAGCGGCCCTCATCGACCATGCGGTGGCACTGGGCATCGGCTGGCCAGACATAGCCGGTCGTCTCGGCGTGACCCGCCAAGCAGCCCGCCAGCACTACCAGCGAAGGCACCGCGATGACTCCGCTGAGCGAATCCAGAACGACGCTGCGTAAAGCGCCTCGGCGGAACCCGGCCATCAGCAGGTGTAAAGCATCAGGCGGCACCGTCAGCCATCAGGTGGAACTCGTAAACACATGTTGCCAGGCTTCGGCGCGATCATCGGCATACACCAATAGTGCTCTGACCTGTGGAAATGACCGAAGATCGCCGTGCCGACAACGGACGTTGTCCGGATGCTGTTACGGGCCGCCACTGACATCGCGGGAGCGGGCAGGCTGAACGCTGACCACAGTCCTGACCACAACAGGCCGCGACAACATGCCTTGTCATCCGATCTTGCACAGTTCATACGGCCAGGTCAGCCACGGCATGCCGCAACCTGCCTGCTCTTTGCAAGCAAGGGGTCAGGGTTCGAATCCTCGGCCGGTCGCTAGCTTGAAGATCTCCGCGTCCTGGACCGGGAGCGAAGCGTGCGACTGCACGATCACCCACTGCCCATGTTCGCGGACAAGGACACCGGACATCCGTACCGGGCGCTCAGCACCGCTCTGATTGATGATGCGCCCAAGGCCCTCTGCCCACGCAACACCGCCCTGAAGGTGAATGTCGAAGTGGTCGGCCACCAGCCGAAGACCGTCACCGGGCACGGCCGTGACGGCCTGGGCGGCCTCCCTGCTGGTCTCCCACTTAATGCCGTCGGTGGCCATATGAGCAGCCTCAGGACGGTCGGAGAGCGTGTCGAGCACCCGCCCCACGTTGCCCAGTTCCTGGGCATCGAGCATCTCGTAGATAACCGCGAGGACGCGCCGCTCTTCCTCAGCTACTCCCATGGCGGCCACCCTCTCAGATTGCCCTCATCTGTAGTGTCGTCCCGTGGCGGGCACCGGGCAATGGATCTTCGGTCACTCCTGGGGACCTTCCTTCATGGGCACGGATCTTGGCTGCGAGTTCGTCCGCAGCAACCGCGGAACACGACCGGGGGTGAGGACACTCACTCCGGGAGTGTCAAGCAGAGGCCGTCGACCACTCACTGTGCACCAGAAGGTCCCGGGGAGCCAACCCGGGAGCCATCCCGGCGAACGACTTCCCGCGCCATGCGAACGGGTCCGGACAGACGACCAGCGATCACGCCAGCTTGCGGACCGATCCGGACAGCACCGAACGCCAGACAGGTATCTACCGATCAGATTGCAAGCGGCTGGTCGGCCGAACCTTGCAGTCGACTCCTGGATAGCGGTGCGGGGCTGACGCCCAAGGTTGACACCAACGCGCCTGGACTTCGCCGGATCTCAATGGACCGTGGAGGCGAGATATTCCAGGCCAGAGACTGCGCTGGACACCCTGAATGGATTTTGCAAGCAGACGTTCAGCCTGGAGCCGCCGGGCGGCATATCCACTATGGAATTATCAAGTTGCTATCGATCTAGATCATCTCTCCGCTGTGGTTGACCGCGTGCAGCACCAAAGTGCAGCAGTCGTAGCGCCCCTGACCGACCGCCCGCGACCGCTAACGACATCATCCACGGGGCAAAAGACCTTCAGCGACCCTGCTGTCACCAGCTACGGATCAGAGGGCCGGCCAGGGCTCGCCAGACGGTGCGCCGGTGCAGGTCTGTCCATGAGAAAGTCCCGTCTGGAGCGTGCTGCGGTGCCATCAGGTGATCTCATGAGTGAGGGTGCAAGGAACACGAGCGTCAAGGACTTGTGGGCCATAATGGCACGATGATGGTTGATCCAAATGCCCTCATCACTGAATTTGGAGATGCCGCAGCTGAGACAGGGATCGAGGGGTGGCCGTGCCAGCTCCGCGCTGAGATACTCCCAGCCCCGCACCAGAAACCCGTGCTGCCGCCTGGCGAGGCAGCCGTGTACGTGTTCGCCATCAGTACCGCATACGGGCGCTCAGCACCATGCGGCCCAGGAACGGTCTTGAAGGTCGGCAGAGTTGGACCGAACAACAAGGGGCGATTCCGGGGCTCGCACTACAACCCGACCCTTCGGCGGATTTCCACTCTCGCTCAAAGCCTGCTGGCCTACCCGATCCTGTGGCCATGGCTGGGGATCCGGCAGTTCGACCCCGAGGCCGTCGGAAACTGGATGCTCACCAGTCTCGACCGCATCCACTTCTTCATGCCCGGCGACCGCGCGCAGGTTCGTGCCGTCTTGGAAGTCTACGTCCGCGCCCGGGTCGGGAGCGTCTTCGAGGGTGCCTCAATCGGAAGCCCGGCGGTGAAGCATGCAGCAACCCGTGCAGCAACCAAGACGCCTGTTACCGCTCGACCTCGCCGCGCTTCGGCTGGCGACCAGTGGCAATGACCGCTACTGACCGTCGCGGGCAGAGTTCGCATCGAGAGGTCACGGCAGAGATCACCCAAGCCCATACCCACGGGACCGGAGGGATGGGGGGTGTAGCCCGGGCCCCGGGGGATGCCCGCTAGGCGGGCGTTACCCCCGCTTCGGCGGCCAGCCAGGGTCTTTAACCGGCCTTTACCGGGTGGCCGGGCGGGAACAGAATGAGCTGGTGAGGGTCGTGGTGACCCGGATCGAGGGGGACGGCACCATGCAGCGCCGCATGGTGGACACCGCCCGTTGCAGCGATGGCTCCGAGTGGGAGGATCTCGCTGCTCGCGCCCTGGCGGTCCGGCCGCCGTATCGCCCGGTTCCCGGCAGGCCCATCTACCACGCCGGCGTCGATGACGGCACGGCGGTGCTGGTCGCCGAAGACGACCTCTGCGGCCTGCTGCTGGATCTGGTCACCGCCGTGCTGGCGATGGGCGATGCGGTGTGAGCACGCCCGCCCAGCGCGGCAAGTCCTTGGCCCGGATCTCGGTTACCAGCGGTACGCTACGGTCACTCATGGCCAAGTCTGTGACCAGGTCAGCGTCATGGCCGCGGGTTGATAACCCGGTTGCAGCAGGGGTCGGCAGGCGGGTGCCGCTTGCTGTCCCGTGGCACGGCACGATAACAAGATCACTTGCGAGGCGGCGCGTGCGCTGAGCCCGTTCAGCGCGTTCAGCGTCAGGGAGGCACCGATGGCGCAAGCATCTGCAGACCTGACGGAGGCCAACCGGAAGATCATCCGTGAGGCCTTCGAGGCCTGGCAGCAGGGCACCGGGTTCATCAGGGAGGTGTTCGCTCCCGGCATGGTCTGGCGCATCGAGGGGCACTCGGCCGTATCCAGGAAATACGGCGACAGGCAGCAGCTCCTCGACGAGTTCCTCACCCCGTTCAGCGCCCGGTTCAGCGCCTCAGGCCCGTTCCGCCCGGTCACCATCCGGGCGGTCTACGCCGACGGCGACACGGTGATCGTGATCTGGGACGGCCGCGGGATCGCCCGCGACGGGCAGCCTTACGAGAACAGCCACGCCTGGATCATGAGGCTGCGCGAGGGCCAGGTGATCGACGGCACCTCGTCCCACGACAGCATCGCCTTCAACGACCTCTGGGCCCGGGTCCAGCCCGGCTGAGGTCACCCGCCTAGCGCAGGCAGGCTGGGTGCACGCCCGGCTTTGCCGCAAGCCTCCGGCCCGGCTCAACTCACTGTTCAGTTGTCAAGGTGCTGGCGCTCAGAGCGCGAGGAAACACCGTGTCAGCATGATCATGTCCAATGTGTGCCCAAATGGCTGCTGGCTTCGACGTTCGCGCAGGTCAAGGCGTTACCGCCGGAGGTCTGATGTAAAACCGTCGACTCGGCAGCGGAGCCAGTTCGGGCAGGCCGAGCGAGACAGGGCATGGGAGCGGACTCAGTTGGCCGGGGATCATTGCGGGCCAGCGCAAGATCATCGGGCCCGTGATCACAATTGACATCGCCGCGGACATCGCCGCCAGGAGTCCGCATCGAGCGGGCGACTGGCTGAGCCCCCTACAGGGCACATCCAGGGCACATGCCACCGTGACGCGGTGGGTAACGATGAGAAAGACCGAGAACTGATTCCCGAGGTCACGGCGTGTTGCGCCGCAGAGTGCCTGGTCACCGCCACCCCTGTGGCGATTCGTGAACTATTGATATGTAAAGTGCAGCTGCAGCAATCCGGCGCTGGTTGGCTGGAAACCGCAGGCGTCGTAGTAGAACGTAGCCAGGTGATCTTCGAAATCCACGTGCAGGTACTCACAGCCCGCTGCCTTGGCACCACGCCGGGCGTGATCGACGAGCCCGGTACCGATGCCCCGGCCTCGTGCGGCAACCGCGACCACGGTGTCTTGCAGCCACGCATGGACAAGCCCGTCCCACAGGACGTTGACGAAGCCGACGAGGTCGGTGCCGTCGCGCGCTACCACCCAGCCGAGGCTGTGCCGGTGCACGAGCTGGACCCAGTTCCACTCTGACTCGTCGAACACCCTGGTGCCGAAGGCTTCGGCGTGCAGCACGTTGACTTCCTGACTGGTGAAGTCGCCCCGCCATTCGTAGATCACGGTCATGGGGCCAACCTAATTAGCCTGTGGCGAGATCAGCAACGGCGCGGCCCTGATGCCTCCTGGCCTGATTTTGGCCGTACAACGCTTAGCAACGCCGGATCAGAAGGCTGGAAGTTCGAGTCCCTCCGAGCGCGCCGAAGTCAACGACCTTGCCCGCCCTGGCGACCCGTGCGTCCGGGTCGCTCGTGGCGGGCCTTCAGGCGCTGCGGCCGAGCACGCCCAGCAAGCGGACGTCATCCGGGGCATTGGGGCCGGTGTCGATTCGTGAGCCGAACATGCCCGACGCTGCCAGCAAGTCCGCGTTCGCTTCGGCCCAGGGAAGCAGCAGCACGGCGGCGCCGGGGTCGAGCATGTCGTCTTGCCCGGTGGCCCGGGCGAGGTCCCAGGCGTGGATGGCGAGGTCGGCGGTCAACTGCATGACGTACTCCCGCCCGGAGGCGTCACCGAACGAAAGGTGCACCGTCCGGCCGAGTGCTCCCGGCTGCGCTACCGCCGCGTGCGCTTCCTCGATCGAGGAGGACAGCAAACCCGGCCACGCCGAGGCGTCATCGCCCAGGAGGTCGCCATCGAACAGGTCGCCGACCTGCTCGATCGTCAGGCCTTCGAACAGCAGCGGCACCCAGCGCTGCTCATACAGCAGGTGATGGACCAGCGTCCGCACATCCCACTCCGAGCAGGGAGTGCCGTCATGCCATTGACCCGGGCCGACCCCCGCGACCAGCGCAGCGAACCGCCGCCCGCAGCGACCATGCAGCTCAACGAGGTCATCTGCTGTTTCACGCGGACCAGGCACTGTCTCAGCTTAGGAGTTGCTGACCACCAAGCCTGACCACAACAGGATCCGCCACGGCCCAATTCCAGCGGATACACGAGCATGATCATGTCCAATGCGTGCCCAAATGGCTGCTGGCCTTGACGTTCGCGCAGCTCAGGGCATTTTCGCCGGAGGTCTGTAGAACCGTCGGCTCAGCCGCGGCCGGGCGGTCGCCAGGAATCGAGTCCCGCACCACGCCGGAGCAGCCGTCCGTGGCTGTTGTATCAGCCTGCCTGCTGCCGCCTCTGACTATGTGAAGCCGCGGTGCCCTACCGCGCCCGATGCAGCGGAGAACCGGCAGCTCGGTGTCGGCAAGCCGACAGCAGCGGTGTCGGCTGCGTGACTGACAGCCAGCTGGCGATTGGCCACGCTGGCAGCAGTTGGTCATCGCACAGGCCGGCAACCGGATGGGCGGGCCACTGACCGGCCGGCTGTCGCCGCCGGGCAGAGGGGCGCCGACGACCGAAGGAGGGGCACGATGTCCTGGCTCTGGATGAACATGCCGCTGGCCGCGGCTTGCTTCGCGGCCTGGGCGGGGATCCCGCTGTGGATGGTTCTCAGGCACCCGAGCTGGGGCCCGGAACCGGCCGATGGTCACAGCGTCCAGCCTGCCGAGCCGGAGCCGGTGCTGGTGTCCGGCCGCGGCGGGTACCTGGTGGGCGCGGTGGCGGCCGGGGCAGGCGCCGGGCGCTAGCTTTGACCGGACGGCGGGAGCAGCAAGCCCCGGTTGGCGGGCAAATGGCCGGACCGGTCACCCCGCAGGCCGGGCCAGCCGGGCCGGACTCGGCTCAATGAGTAATGCCTGCCAGCCCTCCGGGGGAGGGGGGAGGGACGCGGGTCCGCGCTGGTCACGGCGCGGGCCCGCACCAAGACTCGGCGATGTCGGCGGGCAACGACCCTTCAGGTAGTCCTCAGGCAACGTGAAGGTCCATTTTCGCGACAGTCCCCGGGCAACGCTGTCAGGTCATCTGGCCTTCTACGCGCCTGATCTGATCTCGCAGTTCCACGGCATCCTCCGCGCGGACCACAACCGGCGGGCTGGTACGGGGCCGCCGGGCATATACGAGGCCGCTCACACCGCGCCAGACGTGCCACTGGGGGAACTCAGCCGCATAGGGCCACCAGTCGGGGACGTCCTCGCCCGCAGCTTTCCGGAGCCTTGAGCCCTGCTCTTCCTCCACCGCGCGCCCTTTCGTCAACTCCAGGCTTCCTCGAATAGCATAGAGCAGAGTAGTACAGAGCAGAGCAGATATACTACGTGACCAGCTCTGATCTGCGATGATCTAACTTGATCATGTGACCGTTGATCACGGGGCGCCGGAACCGGCCTACCAGCAGCTGGCCGCCATCCTCCGGGCGAGGATCACTAAGGGCGAGTGGCGCAACGGTCCCCTGCCGTCGGTGAAGCAACTCCAGCAGGAGCATGACGTCGGCCGCGACACCGTGCTGCGAGCGATCGACATCCTCCGCGGCGAAGGCCTGGTCTTCACCGTGCCTCGGCGCGGCACCTACGTAAGCCCAGACGCGAAGTAGCGGACGTTAGCGAAACTAACGAAGCCCAGGGGAGCCAAACGGGGAGCCAATGACATCCGATTCCGGCCGACGCCAGCCGACAGCCAATCCGAATATCCGCTGGTCAGCGGCACATCAGCCTACATTAACCGACACTAATCTACGCATATGTGGTCACTCGTAATGAACAGGTCGTCGGTTCGATTCCGACAGGCGGCTCGTGGTCTGACCAGCGCAAACGCTGGCTTGAAGATCAGCGTTCATCGCTCCTCGTAGCAATTTTCGTAGCAACTGGGCCAAAAAGCGCCCGGCCGACCCGGGCTGCGGCGTCCTGCGCCAGCGGCGAGGACACATCCACGTAGTCGCGGGTGACCCGGATGTCGGAGTGGCCCAGCATCTCCTGGACGACCGGGAGCGCGATGCCCTGGTGTATCGCGATGGTGGCCGCCGAGTGGCGCATCGCGTGCGTCCCTGCGTGCTGGATCGCGGCCTCGTCGAGGATGCCTGACCACTCCTGCCAATCGGCGCGCGAGTCGATCGGCCGGCCGTTCTCCTGGCACCAGATGAGATCATGGTCTTCCCACACGTTCGCGGCGAGGCGCTCGCGCGCCTGCGCGGCACGGTGTGCGCGCAGGACGGTGACCAGCTCGGGCGGGAGCGCCACAGTCTTGCGGCGGCGTTCCTTGATCTCGCGGAATACCAGCCCGCCGTCGCGGCGCTGCGGCACTGCGCCGCGTGCCCGGCACAGCCCGGCTGGCACAGTCGCGGAGCGTCGGCAGGGATGCACACGTGGAGGCCGGCCGGACTTACGGGCCGCCTTCGGGCAGTTACGCGGGCACGGCCGCCGGTGCCATCCGGCGGCGCACTTCGCGGCGTCGCCGCAGCCATGGCACCATGGCTGTCGCTGCAGCTGCCACCAGACCCGCATCTCGCCGCTGTCGAGGTCGGTGAACGACCAGCGCAGGCCGAGCACTTCACCCTGGCGCAATCCGCATGCGAGGCCGACCGACCACCGCGAGCTGTTCCGCCGCTCAGCGATGGCGGTGAGGACGGCGCGGGCATGGGCCTGGGTCAGCGCCTTCTTCTGGGCTTGGCCTAGCCGGGGCGCCTCCACGAGCTTGCATGGATTCCGTGCGACATTGCCCCGCTTCACCTCGATCTCGTACGCGCTCGACAAGATCGCGTGCACCTTCCTCACTGTGCTGGCTGACAGGCCTGCGGCGAGCATCTCGGCGTAGCCGTCCTCCAGGTACTCGGGCAGCACGCGGTCGATCCGCTGGGCGCCCCATCGCGGGAAGATCTGGTGCTCGCACAGTGACCGGTAGCTGGCGATGGTCCACGGCGCGCGGCCGCGCTGCGGCAGTACCACGTCCAGGTGCCTCGCGAGCATCTCGCGGACCGTCCGCGCGCGAGCGGCCTTCGTGATCTGCCCGGCGTCCCGTTTGCGCTCCAGCTCGCGCACTGCCCTGTTGCGGGCCGCTTTTGACTTCCGCTCAACATGCCGCCGGTCCGGGCGTCCGTCCGGCTTGGTGCCCATCCACACGAGCGCCTCGTAGTAGCCCTTGGCGTTCGGCTCGTCTGGGACGTACGAGTCGAGGTTGCCGCGCTTGGGGCGAGTCATTCGCCTGGCTCCCATCCCGCGAGCTGCCCCCGCTGCGCTTCCAGGTAGCTCAGCCGCCCGCTCAGCATCGCGACCTGACCCGACCGCGCCCGGTACTTCTCCTCCGCTGCCCTAAGGTCAGCCTCCGCCTTGCGCAAGGCATCCGCGGCGGCTTCGGCGCGTCCGGTGGCGGCCTGCAGCTGATCCCTAAGTACGGAGATCTCCTTGTCGGCTTCGTTCAGCGAGCCGGCCGGAGGGTAGATCAGCTCGTGGACCTCCACGCCGAACAGTGCCGCGAAGTCAGCCAGCTCGCGGACCCTCAGCGGCCGCTGGGCGGCCTCGATCTTCGCGATCATCGTCTGGTGGAAGTCATAACCGTAGGCCTTCATCTGCCTGGCGACTTCCTCCTGAGACCAGCCTCGGGCCGTCCGCAGCCGACGCAGAGCACGGCCCGCCTGGACCTCGGGATCGGGGTGTCCGTCACTGGCTACCGTCGCCTGTTCATCCTCCACACGGTTGACGATACACACGGTACGCGGTTGCGCCTAGCGGTATCGTGGGGTACAACTAGTCGTGAACCGAATGCCCGGCTAGTCGCCTCACGGTTGGGAGGACCGATGCCCGCGACGATGCTCCTGACGGTGGAGGAAACGGCCAGCGAGCTGCGCATTGCCCGGCGGCGGGTTTTCGAGTTGATCCGTGACGGCAGGCTGCCGTCGGTCAAGATCGGCAGATCCAGGCGGGTCCGCAGCGCTGACCTTGCCGCGTACGTCGCCAAGCTTGAGCCTGATGTCCAGCAGCCTGCGGCCGGCGCGAACATGTTCGCGTAGGGCCTCTTCGTCGCGCTCACGCAGACGCCAAGGCCAAGGATCGGGCCGAATCCAGGTGACTCTGATTGTGCACCGGGACCCGGTGATCTCCTGCTTGCAAAGAGCGTGCAGGTTGGCGCATGCCGTGGCTGACCTGGCAATGCCCGATCTGCGAGATCGTAGCTATTCACCAAGCGTCAGCGGCGTGATGTGACGTGTGCCGGGCGTTGCCTGTTATCCGGCGGGTTCGAGTCCGGGTGGTTTCCAGGTGTGCCATTCGCAGCCGCGGCTATGGATCGAGGCCGTGAGTCCTGGGTGAGGAGGGCAGGGCGCCCGCTGGTCAAGCCGGTGATCCTCGGCCATCGGACGTTTCATCGCGAAGCCACCGGTCGAACCATGCACGCGTGCGCCGGAGCAGGTCGAGCTGGTGATTGCGCTCCGCGAACCCGTGTCCCTCACGCGGGTAGATGACGAGTTCGTGCTCGGCCCCGTACCAGCTGAGCGCACGGTGGAAGTAGATCGCCTGGCTGACCGGCACGTTGGTGTCGTCCTCGCCGTGCACGATCAGCACCGGGGTGCGGATCTTCGACGCAAACGAGATCGGGCTCACTTGGTCGTGGGGGTGCGGGCCGCTGCCCTCCCAGCCGCAACTGCCGCTGAGCTCAGCTTCTAGGGTTCCCCCTTCGCCGGTCGCGACGAGCATCCCCCAGTCGCTGATCCCGGCGGCCATCATGGCGGCCTTGAACCGGTCGGTCTGCCCGATCGCCCAGGCGGCCATGAACCCGCCATGGCTGGCACCGCCGATTCCAAGCCGGTCCGGGTCCGCGACCCCCTCGGCAATCAGCAGGTCGATCCCGCTGATGATGTCGCTCCATTCGCTGCCGCCGACCGAGCGCGCGACCGTCGCCGCGAAATCACGGCCATGACCCACCCCGCCCCGCGGGTTAGGCAGGAACACGGCGTATCCCGCAGTCGCGAGCCACTGTCCCGGAGAATGCGGGGCGAGCATGAACTGGTCGGCATACCGGGCATCAGGGCCGCCGTGCACTAATGTGATGAGCGGGAACGGGCCGTCCGCGCGGTTGCGGCCGGGCGGCAATACGAGCAGGCCGTCGAGGCCGAGGCCGTCCGATGCCCGATAGGACAGGCGTTCTTGACTTCCCCATCTGATCGCGCGCAGGGCGGGCCGGGTGTCACTGAGCCGGATGAGCTGGCCTCCGGGCGGTCCGGCATGGACGTTCACCGGCTCATAGGAGGTGCTGGCCAGCGCCGCGATCACCTCGCCGGAACGACACGCGGTGAGCGAGTCGGCCAGGCCGTCCAGGGCGGACACGCACCTGAACCGCAGCAGGTCAGGGTCGAGCCGGTAGATCGCGGTGTCGAGCCCGTCCGCGAACAGGGCCAGCGGCGAGCCGTCCGCGACCTGCGCCAGCTCCGTCGGGCAGACAGCCATGCCCGCGGTCAGGTCACGATGCACAGCGGCAGCCGCGGAGACGGCGACATCGCAGACGGCGTCGCCGCCGTACGGTTCTGGCATTGCCAGGTAGGCCAGGTGCCAGTAGCCGTCGGCCTGCCACCAGACCGGCGACCGCGCCTCGGTCCCGATCCGGCCCAGATCACGGGCCGTCCCTGTCTCCAGATCGACCACATGCAACTCGCTGGTGGTCACGCCCCGATCCTTCTCCGGGCCCGCCCAGCTGATCGCCGCCAGCGCACCCCCGTCCGGCCGCGCCGCCAGTTCCACGACGTGACGGTGGCCGAGGCCGTCCACCGTACGCAGCTCGCCTGTGGCCAGGTCAAGCACCCGCAGCCTGCCGCAGCGCAGCTGCTGTCCCCAGACGAACGCGTCGTCGCGCGCGGCGCGCCTGCGCTTGTCCTCCTCGGCCGGCTCGTCGGTGGCCACCACGGCGACCAGCCGGGCACCCGCAAGCGGCCAGGCATCGTAGATCTCGCCGCGCCAGTCCGTCAGGACCTCGGCCTCCCCGCCACCGACCCGTACCCGGTGCAGCTGACGGGAGCCGGTGCGATCTGACAAGAAAAACACCGACGCCGAATCCGGCGCCCAGCGCGGATCAGAATCTGCCGCCGTACCCGCGGTCAGCTTCCACGGCGGTGAGCTACCGTCAGCAGCGGCCAGCCAGAGCGCGCACATACAACGCTCTCCCCCGCGGCCGACCGGAGCGACGACATACGCAACCCAGCACCCGTCTGGCGAGACCGCGGGCTGCGACGGCACGGCGCCGTCCACCACCAGCTCCGCGGCTAGCTCCGGTGCGTCTTCACTCATGCAACGCGCCTTTCCGGCGAACATCTGCACATTCAGTAGCAGAGAGCCTGCCACAGCGGCCTTTTAGCTGGTGGAGGCGTCCTCCTCGCAGGTTAGGCTGCGCCAGGCGAGCCCGCCCGGCACGGGCGCCGCGATGGCCGCGCTGCTGCAGGTCAATCCGGCTCACTGAGTGAGTGATCTTAATGCGCGGTCGCAGCCAGGCGCCGGGCCACGAGGGCGATCATGGCCCGCAAGATCATGGCGCCGCCGGGTGACACGCCGGGGCGCGTTGTTGATTGGAGGGCTGGAATGGTGATCATTGCCAGTTGTGTCCGCCGTTCCTGGCCTGCCCTCGGCTGAGGAGCTGTCCGCGCTGCCGGCCGCCGGGCTGGCGGTGCGGCTGGCGGGGGCCTACCGGCTGATCGCTGAGCTGACCGGGCAGGCCGAGCGGCTGACCGCGCTGAACGAGCGGCTTTCGGCGCGGGTTGATGAGCTTGAGCGGCGGGCGCGCCGGGACTCGTCCACGTCCTCGCGCCCGCCTTCCTCCGATGGCCCGCATAAGAAGGAGGACAGGACCACGGATCGGTCGCTGCGGGAGCGGGGGAAGCGGCGGCCGGGTAAGCAGCCGGGTGATCCCGGGGTGACGATGTGCCTGGCCGGTGACCCGGATGCCAGCTATGACTGCCCGCCGGCGGCGTGCCGCCGCTGCGGCGCGGGCCTGGCCGGCGAGCCGGTGACGGCGTCGCGGCGGCATCAGGTCACCGATATCGGGCCGCCCCCGGAGCCGAAGGTCACTCAGTACGTGACGCAGGCGAAGGAGTGCCCGTGCTGCGCGACGGTGACCGAGGGCGAGCTCCCGGCGCATGCCCGGGCGCGGGCCAGCTACCGGCCGCAGGCCTGCGCGCAGGCCGCGAACCTGACCTGCGGCCATTACATCCCGGTTCACCGGGCCACGGTGCTGCTGTGCCAGCTCGCCGGGATCACGGCCTCCACCGGGTGGATGGCCGGGATCCGGGCCAGGGCCGCCGCGCTGATCGGGGACAGCGGGTTCACAGACCGGGTCCGCGAGCTGCTGCGGGCCGCCCCGGCGATCCACGCCGATGAGACCCCGGCCCGCGCCGCTGGCGGGACCAGGTACGTGCACCTGGCCTGCACCACCTGCCTCACGCATAGGCACGCCGGCGACCGGTCAGCGGAGGCGATCGACGCCGGGCAGGTCCTCCCCGGCTACTCCGGCGTCATCGTGCGGGACGGATACGCCGGGTACGGGCACCTCACCGATGCCCTGCACGCCTGGTGCGGGGCCCGCCTGCTCCGGGACCTGAAGGGCCTTTACGGCTTCGAGCCGGAAAAGCAGGAATGGGCCTCCCGGATGGCCGGCTTGCTGATCGAGGCCCGCGCCGCCGCCGCAGCCGCCCGCCGTGCCGGCCAGCCCGCCCTGGAACCGGCCGTCCTGGAAGACCTGCTCACCCGCTACCGGGCACTCACCGCCGCCGGGCTCGCCGCGAACCTCTACCGGCGCACCGCCACCGCGAAAGACGCCCGCCGCCTCGCCCGCAGGTTCCGCACCTTCGAGGACCTGATCCTCCGCTTCGCCACCCGCCCTGATCTCGACATCTTCACGAACAACCAAGCGGAGCGGACCATCCGGCCGGGACCGAGCGCTGTTCCCGGCCTGTTACCACCTGGTGTGGCTGGACCATCGCGAACAGCGGTGGCTTCCAGCTGAGCGGACGGATTGCTACGGCGTGATCGCGATGGCGACGGGAAAGGACCCGACCTTGATCGTCTTGAGGACGGTGTTGGTGGCGGTCCGGATCGCGGTTACCGTGTGCCCGGAGTCAGTGTCGAGGCCGGTGTTGACAACGTAGGCGGTCTTCCCGTTCGGTGTGATTGCGATGATGTAGCAACCACCCCCGGCTATCTTGATCGCCTTGAGTGCGGTGTTGGTGGCAGTGTTGATCGGGGTCACCGTGCCTAGGCGGGCGGCGTCGTTTCCGCCGCAGACGTAGGCGGTCTTCCCGTTCGGCGTGATCGCGATATAGTTCGGATTCTTACCGACGCTGATGGCCTTGCCAGCGGTGTTAGTCGCTGCGCTGATCGGGGTGACCACGTTCCCTGATCCGTAATCGTTGTCGGCGACGTAGACGGTCTTGCCGTCCGGGGTGATCGCGATGCCGGTGGGGTCGAGCCCGACCCTGATCGCCGTGAGCGCGGTGTTGGTGGCGATGTCGATCGGCGTCACCGTGCCCCGGCGGATGTCGTAACCGGTGTTGACGACGTAGGCGGTCTTCCCGTTCGGCGTGATCGCGATGGCGCCGGGGTAGCTCCCGACCTTGATCGCCTTGAGCGCGGTGTTAGTGGCGGTCTGGATCGGGGTAACCGTGCCCGAGTCGTAGTTGAGAACGTAGGCGGTTTTCCGTTCGGGGTGATCGCGATGGCGTCGGGGCCGGTGCCGACCTTGATCGCTTTGCCGGCCTTGTTGGTGGCGGTGTTGATCGGGGTAACCCTGCTCTGCCCTGCGATGACGTAGGCGGTTTTTCCGTTCGGGGTGATCGCGATGGCGTCGGGGCCGGTCCCGACTGTGATCGCTTTGCCGGCCTTGTTGGTGGCGGTGTTGATCGGGGTCACCGTGCCCGACCGCCCGTTGGAGACGTAGGCGGTCACCGGGCGAACTGGCCTCACAAGCGAGGCCGGTGAACCCGTCGTGGCAGCCGCGCCGGGAGAGGTAAGAGCGACGATGGGCACGAGAATCGCGGGGCAGGTGATCGCTGCAGCGGCTATCCGCTGCGCCGCGTGGCTGGTCAGTTTCATGAGGTATGCCTCCTCAACTCACGTCCGGAAGCTCCGGCGGCGCGGCATCCGCCGCGTCCTGCGCACAGGGTTCGTCGCGACCGCACCGGAGACAAGGGGGAGGGCTTCCCATGCCAACAGGGCCAATGACCCACAACACGGGGGACCTTAGCCCGTGGCATGGCCACCGCCGCACGAGCCCCGCCCATCGCCGCCTGCCTGCCAGCACGTGCCGAAAGACGCCCCGGTCCGCCCAGGTGGCCGTCCCAGCCCGAAGAAGCGAAGCTGAGCCGTAGGACAGCCTCCGGTGCGGGACCAGGCGCTGACCACAGTCCTGACCACAACGCCACCCGACGAATTGCCGCCTCGAGCGACTTTGCAAGTTGCGCTACGCCAGGTCAGCCACACAATCCTGCTAGCTGGCCAGATATGGCATGCAAGTGATCAAGCACCCGACTCGTCTGTGGCAGGCTGTGCTCGTGAATCAGGCCCTTGCCGTGAGCTTCGACGTCCTACGTCCACGCCCAGGCCTACCAGGAGATCCGCGAAGACGGCCATCCCGTCGTGATCTTGGCCGGGCGGGATCTGGTCGAGATCCTCAAGAAAAGCGGGCATGACACTGCTGCCGCGATCCGCCGTTTCCTCAGCGAGAGCTACCCGCTGCCGCCAGAGGCTGACCACCAACGCTGACCACAACGGCATCCGTGGCCTGCCGATTGCAGCCGACAGGGGGAGAGGCGGAAGCCCAGGCCAGCGATGGTTTCCGACGCCAGGGTCGTACCTTACAAGCGAAGGGTCAAGCCTTGTCCCGCCACCGGACTGCGGTACAGGATCGGGCTGGCGACCGCACTACACTTCCTTGCGTTGGGGAGGCGTCGGTGACGGCAAAGCCGGGAGACGAGATGGCAGCAGCCACGGCGGGCCGCGGCCGCCTCCGGGCGTCTCATGCCGACCGCGAGCACGTGATCGACGTGCTCAAGGCTGCGTTCGTGCAGGGCCTGCTGATCAAAGACGAGTTTGACATGCGGGTGGGCCAGACGCTCGCCTCGCGGACCTATGCGGATCTGGCCGCGCTCACTGTCGACATCCCCGCCGGGCTGATCGGAGCCCAGTCGCTACGGAAGCCCGCCCAGGCACAGGTCCAGCACCCGGCGAACAAGGCAGTCAATTCATGCGCATGTGCAACGCTTGCGCTACTCGCCTTGGCGGTCGCTTTGGGCACCCGTAATCTTGGATTGTTCTTCTTTGTCGTGGGCGCCATTTTGGGGGGCTCGATCGTAGCGGGGGCCTGGATAGCCTACTCGTGGCATAAGAAACGCTCCAGCGGGCAGGAATGGTGGAGGTCACCACCTCGCGCAGGCGGTTAGAGTAGCCCGGCTCACAGCATTTTCCGGAGATGATTGAGCACCAGATGATTGAGCACCTCGCAGTGGGGGCCGGGTCAAGGAAGGTCACGTAGCGGCGTGTCGCCGGGAGATGGCACAGGACCTCTGGTAGATCGGGGCGATCCGTCACGATCTCCTAGCCACCAGAGGTCCCGTTGAGAACTCAGTCTGCCACGATGACGATCAGCCATGCCGTCACTGTTGCCGGGGGCGTCTTCGCGCCTGTCATCTGGGGGAGTTAACCCAGTACCTGCCGTTCGAGCTGTCGGTGACGTCCTGGAGCAGACCCGGACGGTGCAGCGCCGGCTGCGGCCGTTGCCGTCGCGGGCCGGGGTGTATTTCGTGCTGGCTCTGGCGATGTTCCCGCGCCTGGGCTATGCGCGGGTGTGGGGCAAGCTGACCGCCGGGCTGGCCGGCCTGAACCTGCCCGCCCCGTCGGAGAAGGCCTTGCGGGATCTGCGCCGCCGTCTGGGGCCCGCGCCGCTGAAGGCGCTGTTCGAGGTGGTGGCTGGGCCGCTGGCCCAGCCGCACACCCCCGGCGTGCGGTTCGCCGGGCTGCGCACCGTCGCCTTCGACGGCCTGAACTCGGTGAAGGTCCCCGACACCAGCGGTAACCGGGCCTGGCTGGGGAAGATCCGCCACCGGCTGGGCCTGGCCGGCTACCCGGCGCTGTGGCTGATGGCGCTGGCCGAGACCGGCACCCGCGGCCTGCTCGGCGCCGCCGTGATGGCCTACGGCCACCCTTGCGCGTGATCTTCCCCGGCTCGGTCGCGCCTATCGAAAGGATGGCCAGTAGTGGACGCCAGTCGCTAACCGCCCACGCCTGGGTTTGCGCCGCCTGGGTTTGCGCCGCCTGGGTTTGCGCCGCCTGGGTTGCTATCAACGACTGACTGCGCAGCGTTCGTCGCGGCTCTAATGCCGAAGTAGGCCGTGGTCGTCGTAGCGATGGCAGTAAAAGCACTGCTTAGGATAGCGACAATTGAAGAGGCGTCCGCGCTCTTAGCATTAGAAATTCCCCAGTATGACGCATATGCGATTGCTGCAACACCGACCGCGACCACCAAGAAACCGGCCCAAGCACGTGTTTGCTGAACCTTGCTCCAGAATTTATCGTGGGCTGCCGGTGGTTGGGTCGGCGGCGGTGTCGGTGTCGGTGTTGTCGGTGTCGGTGGGGTCGGCTCGGGGTGTGGTGGCCCGGTGGGTGGATTGGTCATTTGATCCCCTAGAATCCAGTAAGTCCATTTGCTGATTTAGGGCAAGATTGCCCCTTGCTGCCAGACATATATAGGAAGGCCGTGGGGCACGTCAACTACGCCACACAACTAGGCCGGGACTTTGTAAGCAGACGCTAAGCCTGGAGCCGCATATCCACTATGGAGTTATCAAGTTGCTACCGCTCGAAGCGAGACACGAGAACAGCAGCGGCGGGTGGCCGCTCACGTCGCGGGACCAGGCAGCAGCTGAAAGCTGACCACAGTCCTGACCACAACAGGCCCCGACAAGCTGCCTTGTTCTCCGATGTTGCAGAGCGCGTACGGCCAGGTCAGCCACGGTATGCCGCAACCTGCACGCGCTTTGCAAGCACGGGGCCAGGGGTTCATGTCCCCTTAGCCCAATCATTCGTGCGCCCAACAGAGCGGGAGGTGACGCTGTGACATAGCAGCGGGTCTTGCTGTTCGTAAGCTCGTCGTCGCCTGCTGTCGACGGCACGTGAAAACTGACCCTGTGTAGTGCCTCGATCGCCGGCGCGGCGCCGGATGCGTCGATGATGGCTTCCAGCGCGGCCAGCGGGATGTTCACCGCATGCTCGCGCCGAGCAGCGCGACGGCCTGCTCCTCGCTGCCGGGGTCCAGGCCGGCGATGATGTCGCCGAGCCGCTGGGAGCAGGTGATCCCGGCGGCGTGCATGAATGCGGGCAGGCCGAGCAGCTGTGCGCAGCCGGCCAGCCAGGTGGCGCGCAGCCGGGAGGTGTCCAGCGGCGGCAGCCCGGTCCCGCCGGCCAGCGACCGGGTCAGGGGGTTGCTGATGTTGTGCCGTGCCGGGTCGGTGCCGCCGGTGAGCAGCGCGCTCCCGGCGAGCTCCGCGGCTGCCAGAAGCCGGGCGTGGTAGCGGTCCAGCACCGGCACCGCCCGCGGCGCGCGGGCCGCCGCGGACGGTCACGATGACACCGCCGCAGCGCCGGCCGATGTCAGTGCCGCGGACGTTGCGCAGGTCGGAGCGGATCAGCCCGGCGCCGGCGCCGAGGCAGACCAGGGCGGCGGCGCGCATCCGCCGCACCGCGCATCGGCGGGCACCTGACGGGCTGCTCCGCAGCACCGCGGCTACCCGGCCGAAATCGTGCCAAACGACCGGCTTGCCAAACGACCGGCTTGCCAACAGTGCGCCGCCGGGGATTCAGGCCAGGCCGACTTCCAGGACGGTAAGCGAGTGCGGGGCGAGCTCGATGTCCACGTGGTCCCCGTCGGCCGGATGCCGGCGCGTGCGCTCGCTCACTGTCTCGGGGTGGTCCGGGCCGTTGGTGGCGTCGACGGCCGGGCCGTTGACCTCGTGGACCACGACAGCGCCGCCGGCCTTGTGCCCGCCGAGGCTGATCCTCGCCTGGCTCGGCCGGTCCGGATCACGGTTCACCACCGAGACGGTCAGGTGCCGCGCTTCGGCGTCCCGGCTGGCCGCCACGTCTAGCAGCTGGAACGGGCCGAGGTCGTCGATCCGGTGCGCCCAGCGCCCGCCCGGCGCCGGGCGGAAGGGATGGGTGCCGGAGTCCACGAACGTCGACACCGACAGCTCCCTGGTGTACGCCGAGGCCAGGCGGAAGGGGTGGAAGGTGGTCTGGCGGAACAGCCCCTGGGGAGAGGTGACGATGGGGGCGATGACGTTGACCAGCTGTGCCAGGTTGGCCATCCGCACCGTGCGGCACCGGCGCACGAACACGTTGAGGTAGGTGGCGACGGCCAGGGCGTCGGACAGGTCGTAGCGCTCCTCCAGGCGCCCGTCCTTGGTCCGGAACCACACGTTCCACTCGTCGTAGGCGACCCCGATCTCCCGGTCGATGCCCTGCTCGTACCGGGCCCGGTCGATCAGCGCGCCGGCGATGCCGAGCGCCCGCTCGGCGTGGTGCGGGGCCAGCACGTTGGACCAGTAGTCGGACGACCCGGTGTAGAGGTGGATCGAGTGCAGGTCGACGACCGAGGCCAGGCCGTCGATCACCACCTGGTCCCAGCGGTCCAGGCCGCTCTGCCCGCAGCTGACGAGCACCAGGCCGGGGTCATACCGGCGCAGCGCCCTGGCCCACTGCCGGGCCGCGTACACGTAATCGTCGGCGCTGCGCTGGCCGATCTGCCAGTCGCCGTACATCTCGTTGCCGAGCCCCCAGTACCGCACCCCGTAGGGGTCCGGGTGCCCGTTGGCGCGCCGCCGGTTGGCCCAGTAGGTGTCCCCCGAGCCGTTGCAGTACTCGACCCAGGCGATGGCCTCGTCCAGGGTGCCCGTGCCCATGTTGAGGCAGATGACCGGCTCCGTCCCGGCCGCCTCGCACCAGGCCAGGAACTCGTCGGTGCCGAAGCGGTTGGATTCCTCAGCGCCCCAGGCCAGCTCGACGCGCCTGGGCCGGTCCGCAAGGGGCCCGACGCCGTCGGCCCAGTGGTAGCCGGACGCGAAGTTCCCGCCTGGCCACCGGACGTGGGCCGGCGCCAGGGCGCGGACGGCATCGAGGACATCGGTCCGGAAGCCCCGCGGGTCGGCGAGCGGGGATCCCTCATCGAAGACGCCGCCGTAGATGCACCGTCCCAGGTGCTCGATAAAGCCGCCGAAGATGCGCCGGTCGACCTGCCCGAGCGGGCGGTCCACGTCGATGCAGATCTGAGCCACGGCCAAGCTCCTTCCCGGTCCGGCAGCCAGAATCCAGCCCTGGTCTGGCTCCGCGAGTCCGCCTCCCCGCCACCCCGGCAGCGCAAACGCCGCGAGGACGGTGAATGTTACGCAACGGCTCGGGGCAGTCGGCGTCGCAGGCCCACCCGGACAGCGATGAATCAGCGGCCGGCTGGTACGCCTTCCCCATCGCCCTGCACAACGTCGAGACCGGGACCTTCGGTACGGTCGATTGCGAGTCCGTGGCCGCCGGTGCCCGAGGAAGGGACGTCTGAGGATGAGTCGCGTGGTGGTCATCGGAGCTACCGGGCACATCGGCAGTTACCTGGTGCCGCGCCTGGTGCGCGGCGGCCACGAGGTGATCGCCATGAGCCGTGGCACCCGCGAGCCCTACCACGCGAGCCCGCAGTGGAACTCGGTCACCAGGATCACGGTGGACCGCGAGGCGGAAGACGCCGAGGGGGCGTTCGGCGCTCACGTCGCTGCGCTGCGTCCCGACGTGGTGATCGACCTGGTCTGCTTCACGGCGGCCTCGGCGCGGCAGCTTGTCGACGCGCTGCGCCCGGCCCGCCCGCTGCTGGTGCACTGCGGGACCATCTGGGTGCACGGCCCCGCGCTGCGGGTGCCGGTCACCGAGGATGAGCCCCGCACCGCCTACGGCGAGTACGGCACGGGCAAGGCGGAGATCGAGGCGCTGCTGCACCGCGGGACGCTGGCGGGCGGCGTCCCTGCCGTCGTGTTGCACCCAGGTCACATCAGCGGCCCGGGCTGGCCGGTCATCACCCCGGCCGGCAACCTGGATCCCGCTGTCTGGACGGCCCTGGCCACGGGCAGGCCGCTCGCGCTGCCCGATCACGGGCTGGGCGTGCTGCATCACGTGCACGCGGAC
Organism: uncultured Actinomycetota bacterium; assembly: GCA_963808705.1. Lineage (GTDB taxonomy): Bacteria > Actinomycetota > Actinomycetes > Streptosporangiales > Streptosporangiaceae > JASHPR01. The sequence continues at coordinate 176,463 of CAWEHB010000003.1, forward strand.
GACGTGGCGCAGGCCTTCGAGCGCGCGCTCACCCGCCCGGCGGCGATCGGGGCCAGCTTCCACGTGGCGGCCGAGCAGGCGATGACGCTGCGCGGCCTGGCGGCCGGCGTCGCGCAATGGTTCGGCCGCGATCCGGTGCTGGAGTTCGTCGACTGGGCGGAGTTCGACCGCCGGGTCGCTCCCGAGCACGCCGAGGCCACCCGGGAGCACACTGTCCGCAGCATCACCGCGAGCATCGACCGGGCCAGGGCGGTGCTCGGCTACGCGCCGCGGTACGGCTCGCTCGACGCCCTGCACGAGGCACTGGCCTGGCTTGTCGCGCACGGTCAGGTCGACGTCGGCGGCCAGCAGTTCGCTGCCCCAGGCCTGGTTCCCGCAGCGCCGGCGCGGTGACGCCCGGCGCCGGGCGCACAGGTCCTCCATGACGAGAGGCCGGTTCCGGGGCGGGAACCGGCCTCTTCGCTTGCCTGCCCTCGATTGCGGTCAGAGGCGGCAGCGGCCCGCAGAGCGGACGGCGGACGTCACGTTACCAGTGTCACCCCTGGGACGTTAGTGATTTCAGTGCTTCACGGTACTTGCGTGTCGTGCCGTGCCCATGATGTCAGGGTGCGCAGCCAGGACGGCCTCAGACGCTGCGCGGTGGTCGGCCTGGCTGGGCGACTGGCTTCAACGCCTGGGTCTAGAGTGACCGCCATGGACTTTTACGACTCGGTCTCGCCGGAAGAGATCCCGGCGGGCACGCACGCGTGCCTCTATTACGACGGCCTCTACGCCGCCACTCCAGAGCAGGCGAAGCGGTTCGCAGCGGTTCGGTGGATCACCGTCCTCGGCGACTACCGCAATTGCGGCATCGCCGACTATGAGCAGGGGAACGAGGTATACGCGCAGGCCGGGGCGCTGCGCACCTACGTGCAGGGCCGCATAAACATGGGTACCCGGGCCCGGGTTTACTGCAACCGGTCGACCTTGCCGAAGGTCCGCTCTGAACTTGAAGGCCTGCACTACCTCGTGTGGATCGGCACGCTGGACGGGAACAAGCTCTCGCCCGACTGGACGTCCGGATTGTGGGGCGTGCAGTACGCGGGCGGCGGGACCGCCGCCTATGACACGTCGATCCTGTACGGCGTCTGGTGACCTCCTGTACGGCGCCTGGTGACCTGCCCGCCATCAGCCAGCTAACTGTCCGCTGAGCGTTCGTGAGCATGGCCTCGGGCCTGCCCGCGCGAGTCCCGCACGCCCCGCGAACCCTTTCGGCTTCCCCGAACGAGACGTCCGCGGCATCAGCGTCCTCACCAGCCTCACCAGACAGGCCGGGAAGAATCCGGCCAGAAATGCCGTTGCCACTCTGAGCGTGGGAACGTACCCTCAATAGCAGGGAAGAAAGGAATCTCACAGTGAAACCGTGGTCAGGCATACGGCGCGGGCAAGACGAGAGGCATGTCGGCATGCTCTCGTACTTGCTGCCCAATACTGCCCTGGCGGCCGGAGTGGCTTCTGGATAGAGGTGCAAGCACCGACCGGAAGCCGCTCGCAGGGGATACGCCCGGCGGGCGGTTTTCATTTGCGTCAGACATATGGACGTAGCTCAACTGGGAGAGCGCTGGTCTCCAAAACCAGTGGTTGCGGGTTCGACTCCTGCCGTCCATGCGGAGCACCACCCTGCGGGGTGAACGTGCCTGCGTGTTGACAAATCCACAGCGGAACATCAAAGAACGAGACAGGCTGACTCACGGGCGGACATGCGCCCGCGAGGCCTGTCCTGGCTGCCCGTCGTGCCAGGCCGGGCAGCCCCTGGGCTGCTAGCTCCAATTGGTAGAGCAACTCCCTTGCAAGGAGAAGGTTTCCCGGTTCGAATCCGGGGCGGTCCACCGGGATGTGGCGTAAGGGCTAGCGCGCTCGGTCCGGGGCCGAGCGGACGGGGTTCGAGTCCCTGCTTCCCGACCATGGTTCTCTAGCTCACCGGGCAGAGCGGCGGCGTGAAGTGCCGCAGGCACGAGGTTCGAGTCCTCGGGGAACCACGGTGCGGCATTAACACAACGGTTAGTGTGCCGGCCTTCCAAGCCGGGAATGCGGGTTCAACTCCCGCATGCCGCTCTGCGCGCCGCGAGCTATACGGGTGCAGCACTGGACTCTTAATCCAGCGATACGGGGTTCGAGCCCCTGGCGGCGCACGCGGGCGTAGCCCAATTGGCAGAGGCCGCAGGCCCAAACCCTGCAGGATGCGAGTTCGACTCTCGCCGCCCGCACCAATGCCGGATCGTCCAACGGCAGGATGCGTGGCCCTGGACCACGTGATCGAGGTTCGAATCCTTGTCCGGCAGCCAGGCCTCTGTAGCTCACCTGGCAGAGCGTCTCCCTCGTAAGGAGAAGGCACCCGTTCGATCCGGGTCAGGGGCTCCACGCGTTCGTGGCGGAATGGTAGACGCGCGTGGTCGAGGGCCACGTGGTCCGCGAGGACCGTAGAGGTTCAACTCCTCTCGAGCGCACGATGCCTTCGTAGCTCACCAGGTAGAGCGGCCGTCTTGTACGCGGCAGGCAGCCCGTTCGAGTCGGGCCGAAGGCTCCAGATCATGCCCTCGCGGTCCCGGAGTCGGGTCGCTTCCTCGGTAAGGAAGAGGGTGCCGGTGCAAGTCCGGCCGAGGGCTCCACGCGGATGTAGCTCAGCAGGAAGAGCGCCACCTCGCCATGGTGGAGGTCACGGGTTCGAGGCCCGTTATCCGCTCGCAGGAAGTCTAAGCCGCGGTCCGCCGGTTCGAACCCGGTCATCCGCTCTCGAGGCGCTCTAGGCCAACTGGCAGAGCCATCAGGTCCAGACCCTGAGTGATCTCGGTTCGAATCCGAGGAGCGCTACGCCACATGGTTGCTTCACCGCGGCTACTCGGAGAGACGTCACGGCACAACCGGATGCCATGGCTCGTAGCTCATCTGGTTAGAGCGCCGGTCTGATATACCGGAGGCAGGTGGTTCAAGTCCACCGGGCCAACTGGCCGGTAGCTCAGTGGTGAGAGCGCCGAGTTTATAACTCGGGTCAGCCGCTGGTTTAATCCCGGCCCGGCCCACGCCGCTCTAGTCCAATGGCAGGATCACCGCCTTTTAAGCGGAGGGATGGGGGTTCGACTCCTCCGGGCGGCACTTGCGGCGGCCCCCATCGTCTACGGGTAAGATCGGAGACTTTCACTTTCCGGAACCGGGTTCGAATCCCGGTGGGGGTACTGCGGGGTAGCCAAGCTCGGTAAGGCACCGGCCCCATAAGCCGGTCATGCGCGGGTTCGAATCCCGCCCCCGCTACGACAATAGGTAACTCACCAACGGCGGTGGCACGTCGTTCAACGGCAGGACGTCTCCCCGTTAAGGAGGACATGGGAGTTCGAATCTCTCCGTGCCAGCAATTGCAAGTACCACGCTCCTGTGGTGAAACGGAGATCATGCCGGATTACGGATCCGGTGTTGGGGGTTCGAGTCCCTCTGGGAGCGCGCCACGGCCTGTAGCTCATCTGGCAGAGCGCCGCTTTAACACGGCGGAGGCAGCAGGTTCGACACCTGCCGGGCCGACCGGTGCCTGGACCCAGAAAGCGAGGGGCCCGGCCGTGACCCGGGTATTAGCGGGGGCAGTACCCGTCAGGCACCCCACCTCCCTGGCAGCGGAATCTGCCGCCGGGCGTCCGAAGCCCGGTTGTCCCAGTTCGACTCTGGGCAGGGAGACAAAGGGAGACAAGACGCCATGGCGCGGTACCCGCCGGGCGGGCGGCGGCCTGCAAAGCCGTCAGCAACAGGGATCCGACTTCCCGCCGCGTCTCCGGCTCGCAGCACGAAGGACGTGCGGCTGCCTCCTAAGCAGATGGGTGCCAGTTCGAGTCTGGCCGAGCCGACCCTGGTGTTCCGCCGTGAAACCCCACAAGAAACGCCAGAACGCTGACGTCACGCCCGGCTCATCCGCCACGCGAAATCGGGTCTCCGGCTGCCCGAAGGCCTGGTTCCGGTAGCGTCCGGGGACGTGAATTCTGACCAGCCTGAGTCCAGGCAGCTCGCGGCAGCCGTCCAGCAGGTCCTGCCATCCGTCCGAGCCGACCTCGAGCGGCTGGTGCGGATCCCGTCAGTGTCGGCGGACCCGGCCGCCGCCCCGCACGTGCGGGCCAGCGCCGACGCGGTCGCCGCCCTGCTGAGCCAGGCCGGCCTGGCCGAGGTCGAGGTGCTCAGCGTGGCCGGCGGGCAGCCGGCGGTGCTCGGCCGGCGGCCCGGCCCGCCTGGCGCCCGCACCGTCCTGCTGTACGCGCACCATGATGTGCAGCCCACGGGCGACCCCGCGGGCTGGGACAGCGACCCGTTCGAGCCGTCCGAGCGGGACGGGCGGCTGTACGGGCGCGGCGTGGCCGACGACAAGGCGGGGGTCGCGGCGCACCTGACGGCACTGCGCGCGCACGGCGACCGGTTGCCGGTCGGGGTGATCGTGCTCGTCGAGGGGGAGGAGGAGATCGGCTCGCCGACGCTGGCCCAGTTCCTGGCCGAGTACCGGGACCGGCTGCGGGCCGACGTGGTGGTGTTTGCCGACTCGGCGAACTGGACGGTGGACGTGCCGTCGCTGACCACCTCGCTGCGCGGGGCCGCCCCGGTCACCGTGGAGGTGCGGGTCCTGCACCATGGCGTGCACAGCGGGCTGTACGGCGGCCCGGTCCCGGACGCGCTGACCGCGCTGTGCCGGCTGCTGGCGACGCTGCACGACGGGCAGGGGAACGTGGCGGTCATGGGCCTGGCCCGCGGCACGGCGGATCCGCTCGACCTGACCGAGGCACAGTTGCGCGCCGACGCCGCGATGCTCGACGGGGTGCGGCTGATCGGCACCGGCGGGCTCACCGAACGGCTCTGGGCGCGTCCCGCGCTCACCGTCATCGGCATCGACGCGCCCTCGGTCGCGGAGGCCTCGAACACCCTGATCCCCGCCGCCCGGGCCAAGGTGAGCCTGCGGGTGGCTCCCGGGGAGGACGTGACCAGGGCGAGCGCGGCGCTGGCGTCGCACCTGAAGTCGCACGCGCCCTGGGGCGTGCAGGTCACCGTGCAGCAGGCCGCCACGGCCGCCCCGTATGCCGCGCAAACCGGCGGGGCCGCGTACCAGGCCGCGCACTGGGCTCTCGCCGAGGCCTGGGGGACGCCCGCCGTGGAAATCGGCGGGGGCGGCTCGATCCCGTTCGTCACCGGCTACGCCGAGGCCGTCCCCGACGCCGAGATCCTCATCACCGGCGTGGAGGACCCGGACACGCGGGCGCACGGCACGAACGAGAGCCTGCACCTGGCCACGTTCGAGCGAGCGTGCCTGGCTGAGGCCCTGCTGCTGCACCGCCTCGCCGACAGCCACTGATGATCAGGCCGAGTTCCCCGAACGGGCCGGCGCGTGGTCATCTGGCGCGCCCAACGCAAGGACCTCCGTGGCGTGGCGGTGTTTCGCGGCGAAATTGGTGATCATTGCCACCATTGCCTCGATGGCGGCTCCGGCCAGGTGCCTTTCGCTTCCAGTTGCCGTTCGAGCTGCAGGGCTTTGTCCTGCCAGTAAGAGACCTTGCTATGCATCCGTTCCTGGGAACGCGATGTCGCCGCGGCCGCGTAGGACGCCTTCAGCACCCACCCGAAGAGCAGCCCGGTGAGGAGCGCTGCCGCCACCGGGACTATGACGATCATGGGTCAGGCTCCGCGCAGGCATACCACCAGGAGCAGCTAGGCGGCATTCCCAAGCAGGCAGTTGCGGAGGTACAATGCACTGTTTCCACTAGGTTCCTCTTCCGATAGCTTCCATGAGGGGCTTGCGTGGTAGGCCGGGCCGATGGTCGCACCCATCGGCCCGTGGCTTGTGTAAGGAGCCGGCGCGGTGGTGCGCGGGCTCGCGTCGCCCCGGTTACCGCCAAACGGGCCGCAACCGAGTGGCTGCGGCCCGGTTCGCGGGCGATGACGTAGATCCCTCTTCCCACGACGAGGGGTACGTCCGGAGGTACGTGCCCGCTGGTCGCCATGAGATTCCCATCCCGCTTTGAAAATCCGTGGTGCAAGCTATAGTTGTGGGATTCCCACCATGCAAGATCGCCAAACTGACGATCATGTCGGGCAGCGCCTGACAGGGGCGTCGGCTCATCATGCCGGGCCGCGCCGTGATGCGGGCGTCGGCCCGTGTCGCGGCTGGTCAGCAGTCTGGAGGCACGCAGTGGTGCTTACTCCGGAGTGTCTAGTGCAGCATGTTCCTCTTGGGAGTACGTTTGCGTTGTGGGATTCCCAAGAAGGAAGCAACCACGTCGCAACTTGCCTGCCCGCGCGGCCACGGCGTCGGCCACGAGTGACGGCTTGGGCCAAGGGCAGTGTTGTGCGGCCAGGTCGGGTGGCTGCAAATCACGACGGCAGGGGAGCCGGACCCCTTGGCCGGGGAGCCGGCCTTGAATAGGGTGACGGGCCCGCTCGGGCCGCGGCGCGGTATCGCGGCCGCTCTGAAGCGGCTGCGGGAGGACTCCGGAAAGAATCTGAACGATGTCGCCGGGGACCTGATGATCTCGACGAGCAAGCTGTCCCGGCTGGAGAATGCCCAGGGCAAGCCGCTGCCGCGCGATATCAGGGACCTCATCGGCTATTACCGGATCGAGGGCACCCCGCTGGCTGGCGATCTGCGGCGGTGGGTGGCCGATGCGCAGCGTCCCGGATGGTGGACCGACTACGACGACGAGGTCCTGGGACCTGTCCTGGGCGGGCTGGGGCTGGACACGCACCTGGCCTACGAGGCGGATGCCACGGTCGAGCGAACCTATACGATGCCGTTCGCGCCGGCCTTGCTGCAGACCCCTGATTACGCACGAGCGATCTTCCGGGACATGGAGCATCGCTCGGAGGATGAGGTCGACCAGCTCGTGGACGTCCGGATGCGGCGCCAGGAGGCCCTGAGCTCCCGGATAGGCCTGGATCCGCTGAGGCTGGTCGCGGTGACGCACGAGTCGAGCCTGCGGCAGGCCGTCGGCTCGGCCGAGATACTGCAGAACCAGCTCAGTGCGCTGGTCGAACGATCGATGGCTCCGAACGTCAGCTTGCACGTCTTCCCGTTCGGGGCCAGGCCGGTATTCACCATGACGTGCATGTACGCCTATTTCGAATACCAGAGCAGCGATCTGCAGCAAGACGTCGTGCACATCGAAACGCACGCCGGCTTCTGGAGCATCGAGGACCCGGACAAGGTGGCGGAGTACCGGAAGGCACATGACGCCCTGGTCGAGGCCTCGCTGAGCGAGGACGACTCGCGCGCGCTCATCCTGTCTGTCCGCGACGGCGCGTCATCTGGTCGGTGAGTAATGCAAGCACTATGTTCACTCTGGGCACTTGCGTCACTGCGCAGCGTGGTTGATTCCCATGAACTCAGCGTTTTAAACACCGTGCAATCGATAACAGGTGTAGCTTGTGCTGGTCATCCAGTGAGGAGTCCAACCCTGCGCTGGCCGAACCCTATTCAGCGTAAGCACGAGCACCCATGAGCGATGCTTCCGCCCGCGCCGCGGGTGCCGAACTTGACCGTGTCCGGGCCGAGTTGGTCGACCGGGGCTATGCCGTGACCAATGACGCGGCAATCGGGCTTCCGGAGAAGTTCCGCGAGAACTTCGCACGGAAGTACTTCAATGACGAGACGCTGCACCGCTACGAGGGCGACTGGCCGAGAGACCGCAAGCGGGCAAGAGACGTCATCCGTTACGGATGGCGCGACAACGGGCTCCAGCTGGAGGAGCACGGGACGATCACCATCACGGACCGGGCCGGCATCCCGGGCCAGCGTGATCACATGCGCGTCATGTTCCTGGGCGACCCGCAGGCCAAGGAACTGATTCGTACCTTTCTCAGCCTCGTGCCGCCCGAACGACGGCAGTCCGAGGGCACGTTTGGCGTCAACCTGTTCCGGACCTTCACGAACGTCGTCACCACGCCCCATAGCGATGAAGAGCAGTTTTGCATTTTTTACATCATTGACAGAGTGGGCGACGGCGCAAAAACCTATCTCTACAAGCCCGGTGACGTCACGGAGCAGGGCGAGCCGATCGCGGAGCCGGTCCTCAGGCACCAACTGAACCCGGGCGAGATCATCATCTTCGAAGACAAGCTCTTCAAGCACGGGGCTACGCCGCTTGAAGCTCCGTACGGCGTGACCGCCATGCGGGACGCGGTAGTCTGCACGGTTGATTACCAGGAGACTTACCTAGGCGCGAGCGCGGCGAGCTAGTTCCGACCCCGCGGCGTTGCGGGTGAGGCCAGTGGTGTCGACGGTGACTGTGCGTTGCGAGAAACTGGACGGCCGTCTCTGGGATCGTTAGAGGGGCGCAATAGAACTGCGGGCCGTTGATTACAGGCTGATCTCTCCGTATCGTGCGAGGGGTGGCGGGCGCACCGGGAATCGATTGCATCCCGTGGGCTCGCTCCCTCGGGGGGCATGCGGCATTTCCGGCGCCGTGGGCGGTATACCGCAGGGGGCCAGGACTTGCCAGCTGAACTAAGTCCGGAGACCGTCCGGACGATGGTGGATGCTGTCTTTGGCGGTATTCGCGCCGAGCTTGAGGATCTCGTGCGCATACCGTCGGTGAGCGCGGACGGATTCGGCGCTGACCAGGTACTGCGGTCGGCGGACGCGACCGCGTCGTGGCTGGAGCGTTCCGGGCTGGACGACGTCAGGCTGCTCAAGGTCAAGGGTGCGCATCCGGCTGTGTTCGGAGCTACCCAGGGGCCGGCGGGCTCTCCCACCGTCCTCCTGTACGCCCATCACGACGTCCAGCCGCCAGGCCCGGACGAGCTCTGGGAGTCACCACCGTTCGAGCCGACGGAGCGTAGAGGACGGCTATTCGGCCGGGGGACGGCCGATGACAAGGCCGGGATCGCTGTTCACGCGGCGGCGCTGCAGGTATGGGAGGGGAAGCCGCCGGTCGGCGTGGCTGTCTTCATTGAGGGCGAAGAGGAAATTGCGTCGGCTCATCTTCCGCAATTCCTCAGCCGGTATGAAGAGCTTCTGCGTGCCGACGCCATCGTGCTTGCGGACTTCTCGAACTGGTCCGTCGGCCAGCCGACGCTGACCACCTCGGTGCGCGGCATCATTGACTGCCTGGTCGAGGTGCGCACGCTTGATCACGGCGTGCACAGCGGCCGTTACGGCGGGCCGGTACCGGACGCGCTGACGGCATTGTGCAGGCTTATCGGGACGCTGCACAACCGCAGAGGCGTCGTGGCCGTGAAGGGCCTGCGCACGGGCCCTCCGCATGCCCTGCGGTTGCATGAATCCGACCTGCGGCGATTTACCGGGCTCCGGCCCGGTGTCCAGCTTCTTGGCCGGGGTCCCCTCACTCGCCGGCTCTGGGCGCGGCCTGCCATTTCGGTCCTGGGCATTGACGCGCCGCCGACGGCTGACGCGGCGCACAGGTTGGTGCCCGCGGCCAGCGCGGAAATCAGCATTCGCCTGGCGCCGGGCGACGATACTCAGCGGGCTTTCCGCGCGGTAGATAAACACCTGCGCAAGCAGGCGCCCTGGGGTGCGGAGGTAACGGTCACGATGCGCCGGGAGAGCGAGCCGCATTGCATCGACGTCTCCGGGCAGGCCTTCGACGCATTCCACCGCGCTTGCGAAGACACCTGGGGTCGTGCCCCGGTGGTGTCCGGCAGCGGTGGCTCGATTCCGCTGGTGGCCGCGATGGCCGAGGCGTACCCGGGCACGGCGATGCTGCTGACCGGCGTCGAGGATCCGGAGAGCAACGCGCACTCCGAGAACGAGAGCGTGCACCTCGGCGAACTCCGGCACTGGTGCATGAACGAGGCCGTGCTGCTGGGCCATCTCGCGGCATAGGTTGGGCTGGCCGGGGGCTGGACATCAAGGAGCGTGCCGCTCATGGAGATCACCGACTTCGATGCGATCAGCTTCGACTGCTACGGAACGCTCATCGACTGGGAGGCTGGCCTGGCCGCGGTGCTCGGGCCGTGGGCCAGGTCCCGCGGGCTGGCGCTGGACGACGAGGCGCTGCTGGCCGCGTACGCCGGGCACGAGGAGCGCGCGGAGGCGGAGGACCCGGGGGCGCTGTACCCGGACATCCTGGCGCGCAGCATGACCGCGCTCGGGCGGGACCTCGGGGCCGAGGTCACCGCCGAGGAGGCGCAGCGAATGGCCGGGTCGGTGCCGGACTGGCCCGCGTTCGGCGACTCGCCCGCGGCACTGGCCGCGCTCGGCGGGCGGTTCAAGCTGATCATCTTGTCCAACGTCGACCGGGCCTCGTTCGAGGGCAGCCGCCGGCGACTCGGGGCGACCTTCGACAGCGTGCTGACCGCGCAGGACATCGGCTCGTACAAGCCCTCGCCCCGGAACTTCGACGCGCTGCTGGCCGAGGCGCGGCGGCTGGGCGTGGGCGAGGGCAGGCTGCTGCACGCGGCCCAGAGCCTGTATCACGACCATGTTCCGGCCCAGCGGGCCGGGCTGCCGACGGTGTGGGTCAACCGGCGGCACGGCCGGCCCGGGTGGGGAGCCACCCCGGTGCCGCCGGCCGACGTCACGCCCGACTGGGAGTTCCCGTCCATGGCCGCCTTCGCCGCGGCCGCGACCGGCACGTCCTAGGGTCAGTCGTCGATCGCCGCGTAGGACCCGGTGAGGAAGTCCTGGGCGATGGCGGGCGGCCGGGGCGAGGACCAGGCCGCGTTGGTCAGCAGCACGGTGATCATCTGCTCGGACGGGTCGTTGCGCCAGATGGTGCCGAGCCCGCCGTCCCAGCCGTACTGCCCGACCGGCGCGGCCGGATGCTCGCGGCGGGTGACGACGCTGACGCAAAAGCCCCAGCCGCGGGCGTCGAAGTCGTCGGGGTGCAAGCCCGACACCGCCTTCTGCTCCGGGGTCAGCTGGTCGGTCGTCATGGTCTCCACCGACGGCCGGGACAGCAGGGGAGCGCCGCCGCGCAGCAGCATCTCGGCGAAGGCCAGGAAGTCGGGCGCCGTCGAGACCAGGCCCGCCCCGCCGGACGGGAACGCCGGCGGTGTGCTCCACTGCCCGTCCGGCCGGTCGTAGACCTGGAGCGTTCCCGTCTCCGGGTCGGTGACGTAACTGGTGGCGAGCCGGCCGACAGCGGCGGGCGTGACGTAAAAGGCCGTGTCCCTCATGCCCAGCGGCTCGAAGACCCGCTCGCGCAGGAACGCCTCGAACGGCTGGCCGCTGGCCCGGGCGATGAGCACGCCGAGCACGTCGGCGCCGGTGTGATACAGCCACCGCTCGCCGGGCTGGAACATCAGCGGCAGCGTCGAGAAACGGCGCATCCACTCGTCGGGCGCAGGCGGCAGGGACGGCTGCGGCGGACCCACGCTGAGCTGCAGCGGCGCGGCCGCGTCGTTGACCGGGCACGGCCCGAAGTACCCGCCGAAGCCCAGGCGGAACGTGAGCAGGTCGCGCACGGTGATCGGCCGGCGGGCGGGCACCGTGTCGTCGACCGGCCCGTCGATGCGGCGCACCACGCGCCGGCTGGCGAGTTCGGGCAGGAACCGCTCGACCGGCTCGTCCAGTCTCAGGACGCACTCCTCGAGCAGGATCAGCGTCGCGACCGCGGTGACGGGCTTGGTCATCGACGAGATCCGGAAGATCGTGTCCGGCCGCGCCGGCTGGCTGCCGCCGAGGGCGGTCACGCCGATGGCGTCGATGTCGGCCTCGCCGCGCCGGCTCACGACCGAGACAAGACCGGGGACGGTGCCCTGGCGGACGTGACCGGCCAGGATGTCATGCAGGCGGCCGAGACGGTCCTTGGAGAGGTTCGCTGTCGTCGTCATGACCTACAGACGGTACGCCGGGCCGGGATTCATCGGCGCGCGCACGGTGAATCCGCCCGGGGGGTGATCGCCCTCGCGATCGCGGAGGCCGTCGACCAGTACTTCGGGCCAAAAGGGCTGAGCCCGGGCCGAAGCCCGGGCTCAGCCTGGTCGGTCCGGGCTCAGTCGGCCGGGCCGTTGGCGAGGGTCACGGTGGAGGTGTGGGTCTGGCCGGACTGGTCGGTCCAGCCGATGGTGACCTTGTCGCCCGGGTGGTACTGCTGGATGGCCGCCTGCAGCCCGGACTGCGACGACACGGCCTGGCCGTTCAGCGAGTCGATCACGTCGCCTTCGGACAGGCCCGCCTGCGCGGCCGGCGATCCGGAGACGGTGCCCGCAACGGTCAGCGCCGAGCCGCCCTGGCCGCCGCCCGAGATGACGCCGCCCGCGGACGAGGAGTCCGGGGAGGCGAGCTGAACGCCCAGGAAGCCGGTGGTGCCCAGGTGCACGGTGCTCGACGCGTCACCGGCCTCGATCTGGTCCGCGATGCCCAGGGCCTTGTTGATCGGGATCGTGAAGGCCTGGGTCTGGGACTGCCCGGACGAGGACGGGGACTGCTCGGACGGGGACTGGCCGGAGGGAGACTGGCTCGACCCGCCGAACGGGTCCTGGCCTGATCCGCCGAAGGGGTCCTGGCCGGAGCTACCGAAGGGGTCCTGGCCCGATCCGCCGAACGGCGACTGGCCCGACCCGCCGAAGGGGTCCTGGCCGGAGCCACCGGACGGCGACTGGCCGGATCCGCCGAACGGGTCCTGGCCGGACCCGCCGGACGAGCTCCCCGAGCTGCTCGACGCCGCGGTGTCGATGCCGACGACCTGCCCGGCGGAGCTGACGAGCGGGCCGCCGGAGTCGCCGGGCTGGATGTTGGCGTTGGTCTCGATCATCCCGGTCAGGTTCTCGGACGAGCTGCTGCCCTCATCGCTGGCGGTGATCGACTGGTTCAGGGCGGTGACGGTTCCGGTGGCGACCGACGGGGTCCCGCCCGTGCCGCCCGCGTTGCCCAGGGCGGTGACGCCCTGGCCCACGGTGACCTGCGACGAGTTGCCGAACGACACGGTCGCGAGCCCGGACGCGCCCTGGAGTTGCAGCACCGCGACGTCGTCGGTCTGGTCGTAGCCGACGACCTTCGCCGTGTAGGTGCGGCCGTTGCCGATGTCGGTGGCCTTGATCGACGTCGCGCCGTCGATCACGTGGTTGTTGGTCAGCACCTCGCCCGAGGAGGTCACCACCTGGCCGGTGCCGGCGGCCTCGGCGCTCTGGTACCCCAGGGTGGACACGACGTCGACCAGGCCCGGGTCGACCTTGGCCGCGATCTGGGACGTGGTGAGGGCCGTGGTGGATGCGGCCGGGGTCCCGGCCGGCGTGCCCTCGGCGAAGTGCAGCCCCACCGCGCCTGCGGCCAGGCCCACCGCGGCGACGGCCGCTATGGTGGCCAGCCGGCGGCCCCGATGCGCCTTGGCCAGGGCCGGGGGCACCGCGCCGGTCCCCTCGTGACCGCTCCAGTCGCCGGGGTAGCTCCACCCGCTGTCGCTCCACCCGCCGGGCGCTGCCTGGCCGCCCGGATTCCAGGGCGGGGGCGGCGGCGGGGTCGGCGGGATCTGTGGCAGTTCGGCCGGGCCGGACTGTTCCTGTTCCGAGCTCATGCGTGGCACTTCCTCAGTTCGTCTCGTGGTACTCCATCAACCGAGGATCAGTCCTCTACCTGCACCGAAACCTTGGTGATGCTTAGTTACCGCTGAGTAGACCCAGAGCCGGGCCGAGCGGTCAGCAAACATTCAGGAAGCAGCCGGCCGCTGGTCAGCTAGCTGGTCGTCGGCTCACGCCCGGCGGGCTGGCCGCCCGGTGCGCGCCGGGCGTGCGGCCCGGGCTCCGGCCGGAACGGGTAGATCAGCAGGCTGTGGAATCCGAGCCGGTACACGCAGGCCAGGAACAGGTACAGCTCGTTCTCGGCCTCGGCCATTAAGCGGCGGGCCAGCCGGGGCAGGTCGTCAACGGGGTACCGGCGCCGGTCCGCGGTGGCCGGGTGATAGTCCAGGGCTTCCGCCACCCGCGTCGGACCCGGCTCGAGGTCGATCAGGCGCACGATGCCGATCTTGTGCCGGATGGAGTCCCGCCACCGGAGGAGCTGGTCCTGCACCCGGTCATCCCGGACCTGGCCGCCGACCTGGTTGTAGTAGTACTCGGCCGCGTCCGACACGTACTGCGGCGTCCGCGACGCCGCCCGGAGCCGGGCGTCGCACCACTCCTGCATGTCCTCGCCCATCGCGTCGCCGAGCCGGCGCAGCGGGAACAAGGCCAGCGCGATCAGGCCCTCGGGCACCCGGTCGCTGTACTGGCCGACCGCCTTGCCCAGCCACAAGCCGCTGGGCAGGACCAGGCCGACACCGGCCGCGATGGCGTGATCGCCCGCCGCGATGATCACCAGGCCGACGCCGGTCGCGACCGCGGCCGTGATCACGACGATGGCGATCGCCCACCATCGCGCGCGGCGCCCGAACGGGTTTCCGGTTCCCCGGCAGCGGAGCATCAGGAAGCCGTACGCCGAGGCCAGGGATATGACGATGGTTACGGCGACGACGACCCACGTCGGCATGGCCCAGCCCTCTCCTCGCGGCCCCATCCCAGGCACGGCTTTCCCGAGGACATGGTTTCAGTTCAGGCACGATCTATCCAGGCGTAACCGCTCCCGAGCCCGCGCCCCCGGTGCTGTCGGTCGCCCGACGGCACCTCGGCTCGTTTGATAACATCTTGATAACGATCGATCGGCAGGGGTCATAGTGTCGTGGCCCCGGCGATACTTCATTTAGGTACGGCTATAGCTTTAGCTGTGGCTAAGCATCCGTTGCGACATAGTGGGGAGGCCGTCCATGGGCCTTTCATTGCGCGGCTCGTCCGCCCATAAGGACATCGAGGCCCAGGTAGACGAGGAGCTGTCCCGCCTGGTCACCGAGCTCACCAACGAGATCACCGTGCACCTGCGCGAGCAGGGCCTGACCCGCGCCGAGCTGGCCAGCCGGATGGGCGTCTCCCCGGGCCGGATCAGCCAGGTGCTGTCCGGGGGGGAGAACCTCACGCTGCGCACCCTGGCCGCGCTCTCGACCGCCCTCGACGCGGAGTTCGACGTGCAGCTCGTGTCGCGCAAGCCCGCGGACGACGCCAGTTCCGGCCACGTCCCGGGGGACGTCCATCACGCCACGTAAGTAATAAGAGGAACGCGATCCTCTTCGGCCGGCCCGGGCCAGGCGCGCCGCGCCGCGGCTCCATCACCGCGGGGGCCGCCCGCGCCGCCGGGGCTACCAGTACTGCGTCGTAGCGGCGGAGCAGTTGGTCACCTGCCCCGCCATCTCCGGCGGCTCGAACACCGACTGGATCGCCACCCGCCCCGGGCCCTGCAACGTCAGCCACACCGACTTGGCCTGCCACCGCGCCGAGCTGAACCAGTAGTCGCCCCGCGGGTACTCGAAGTGCAGGAACATCCGGACCGTCGGGTCCTTCCACAGCAGCCCGCCCGGCTGGACGCAGATCCGCTGGCCCGGGCCCAGGTCGCGGATGAACGTGTTCCCCGGCGCGTGCAGCAGCATCAGCCCCGGCCCGCCCTGGGCCCAGAACCGGTCCATGGTCCGGCCCAGGGGGTAGTGGTACTCCTGGTCGTCCCCGTCCTGGGTGGTGAACCAGATCCCGGAGTTCTCCCACTGGTAGTTGACGTTCCCGGTGGCGACCAGGAAGCGGTGCTCGACCACGTCCACCGCCTGGTTGTGCTGCAGCGGCACGGCGATGGTCTCGCCGGGGGCGTCGGCGCTGAACGCGATGTGCCCGGGCCCCCGCGCGGTCATCATGACCAGCGGCATCCCCGCCTTCTGCCGGTTCCACGGGCTGGCCATCCGCATGGCGTCGAGCCGGACCCGGGGGTCGGTGTGCAGCAGCACGTGGTGGGAGAAGTAGACCCAGTCGTCGTCGTGCAGGTTCATCTCGGCCACCGGCACGTACTTGCCGACGATCTGGCAGGTGGACCGGCTGAAGTGGATCCGGGCCATGTCCCGGATGGGGGGCTGCTCGGCCCATCCGGAGTCCGACAGGCGTTCCCGGATGTCCACCGGCGCGCCGCAGTGCGGGCAGGTCCCGCCGGCGCCGTCGCTGGGGATGCGGCAGTACGGGCAGGTGTAGGTGGTGGTCGGCGTCGACATGTCCGGCCGCCTACTCCGAGCCGTGGTGGACGTACATGGACTGGATGCCGACCCGGCCGGGGCCGGTCATCTCGGCCAGGTACAGGCTGTGCCCGCCCATCACCCCGGTCCGGACGGTCTGCTTGAGCGTGTTCATGGTCACCGACGAGTCCTTGTACAGGAACCCGCCCGGCTCGATCAGGATCTGCTCGCCGGGCTGCAGCGTCTTCTGGAACACGTTGCCGTAGCCGTGCAGCAGCAGCAGCCCGGGCTCGCGCTGCGTGACGAACCGGTCCAGGTACATGCCCTCGCCGCCGTGCAGCACGTTGGCCAGGCCCTTGATCCGCACGAACGAGTAGTCCAGCGAGTGCGTCCCGGCCAGGAACGCGTGCTCGCGGACGTCGAGTTCCATGGACGGGTGCAGCGGCAGCACCACGACCTCGCCGGCGGCGTCGCGGGAGAACGCGATCCGCCCCGGCCCGTGCGCGATGCTCAGCACGTGCGGCATGCCGCCGAGCATCCGCTTCATGCCGCCGCTGGTGTTCATGGCCGACATCGGCACCCCGGGCTCCTTCCAGAGCATCACGTGGTGCTCGAAGAACACCGCGTCGCCCTGGGCCAGCGCGATCTCGGCCACCGGGACGATCTCGCCCTCGATCTGGCAGGTGGAGTTCGAGAACCGGAACTCCGTCATGTCCCGCAGCCGGGGCGCCTCGGCCCACCCGGAGTCGGAGACCAGGTTCTTCTTATCGAGCGGCGCGCCGCAGGTAAAGCAGCTCGTTCGGTCGGCCTCGTTCTGGGCCTTGCACCACTGGCACTCGATCCGATCCATCTCGGACAGGCCTTTCTTGTCAGGGGGAATCCTTAAACCACCAAATCCAGGGATATTGAACGCGACGTCCGCCGCTGCCCCCGGACGCAGCAGCGGGCCGTGGGCCGCGGGTTACGAAGCGGGCGGGTTCGCGGGCGTGCCGCACTCCGCGCAGAACCTCGCGGTGGGGCTCAGGCTGGCGTTGCAGTTGGTGCAGTGCCTCTGCATAGGCTGGCCGCACTCGGGGCAGAACTTCCCGCCCGCCGGGACCTGGCCGTGGCAGTTGGCGCACTCGGTCATCCCGGCCGCGGCCGGGGCCGAGACGGGCACGGTCGGCTGGGACTGGGCCGAGGGCTGGCCCGGGACCGGCTGGGTCGCCTGGGGCTCAGTCGCCTGCGGCTGGGGCTGCTGCGGGGCGGGCGTGAACCCCGGCCCGCCGCCCGCGAACCCCGGCCCGGGCGGCGGCGGGTTGTACGGGGCCTGGCCCGGGGCCTGCGCCACCTGGCCGGCCATGCCCAGGCCGGCCGCGAACAGCAGCCCGGTCGACCCCTCGCCGCCCTTGGCGAACCCCTCGCCCGCGCCCTGCAGCGCCTCGGCCTGCGCCGCCTGCAGGAACCCGCCGGCCAGCCGGCTGTACGCGGTGTCGCCCGCGAGCTTCTTCAGCCGGGCGTTGTCGTCGTCGTCCAGGTTGATGTCGAGGTTGCCCAGCTTGGTGATGGAGATCCCGTACTCCGCGAGCTCGGCGTTGGCCGCCTGCATGGCCGCCACCTCGATCTCCGGGCTGTGCACCGACAGCCCGAGGATCGGCCAGGCGCCCGCCATGAGCTGGGTGGTGACCGCGGTGCGGGTGACCTTCAGCAGCTGCTGGGTGACCCAGCCCGTGATCGCGTCGTTGCTGGTCACGTCCACGGTCCCGGTCAGGTTGAGGATCAGCCTGGGCGCGTCGACCACGCGCAGGGCGTACTCGCCGAACGTCCGCAGCGTGACGATCAGGCCGGTCTGCGGGTCCTGGACCTCGTCCAGCCGTCCCCCGAACCGGATGCCGGGGAAGTCCCGGATGCCGACGAAGTAGAGCTCGGCCCGGAACGCCCGGCTGTCGGTGGCCCAGTCGATGAACATCCCGAGGAACGGGAGTTCCCTGGCGTCGAGCTGATGCTGCCCGCCGAGCAGCGTCCCCATGACCTGCCCCTGGCTGGTGAACACGGCGACGGCATCCGGCTCGACGATGCACCGGGTGAACTTGCGGATGCTCTGGTCGGGCCATTTGTAGACGATCTGGCGCTTGGAGCTGTCCGGCGCCGCTATGAACTCACGGCCGAGGATTGCCATGATTGCCCCCTGATGTGGAGAGTGCGACCCGCACTGGCTACCGAATAATACGTCCCGCGGGGGCCGCGGGTTCTTCGATGACGACGACAACGCGGCGGTTGGCGGCCGAAGGGCCGGCGGCGACCAGGTCGGTGGCGCCGTGGCCGACGATCTCGAGGGATGAGGCGGGGATTCCCTGCGCCTCGAGGAAGGCCGCCACGGCCGCGGCCCTGGCGTAAGAAAGCAGGTAGTTGGCCTGGCTGGTGCCGGGGGTGGAGGCGTAGCCGTTGATCACGGCGGCGGCGCCGGGCTGGCGCAGCGGCATGATCACCGGCGCGAGCACGCGGGCCGCGCCGGGGGCCAGCCGGGCGCTGTCGTTGGCGAACAGGGCCGCGCCGGAGAGGGTCTCGGTGATCACCTTCTGGCTCAGGCCGAGCGTGACGAGCTGGGCGAGCTGGGCGGGCGTGGATTCGGGGCCGAGGATGCTCGCCCGCGCGGCGCCGGCGGCCAGCAGGCTGGCCTGGGCCGAGCTGATGGCCGCCGCCGAGGGCAGGGACGACGTCAGCACGATCACGTCGTCTCCGGACAACTCGCCCGGCGGCAGCGCGCCGCCCAGGCTGGGCGCGTAGAGCAGCACGACCCGGCGGCCGCCGAAGCCGGCTCCCGCCACCTCGTCCAGGCCGGCCAGCGCGCTGGCCGCGGCGCCGCACTCGCCCGCCAGGCTGGCCGCCGGGCCGGCCGCACCGGGCAGTCGGCTCACCTTCCCGGCGATGTCCAGGGAACTGGCCCAGGCGGCCAGGGCCGCGCCGGTCCGGGCGGCGACGGCCCGCCGCGCGCCGGCGACCTCGCCCTGCCAGCGGGCGAGGCTATGGCGGTATTCGGCTTGCTGGAACGGGGTCGCCCCGCCGCCGGGCGCGGCGGGCCTGCCGGGCGCGGTGGCCCGGGCGGGCGGCGGCGAGGTGGCGGCGGCCAGGACCGCGGCCGTCGCCCCGGCCGCCAGGACGTCGACGTCCTCTCCCGGCCGCGCGGTCGCGGCCACGAGCCGGGCCAGGGACGGCCCAGCCGCCGGGCCGGGCACCACGGCCACCAGGGCCGAGGACACGGCGGGCTCGGTGAACGTGACCCGGGAGATGGCCTGAGCCTGGCGGCTGAGCGTGCACCCGGACACGCCCAGCGCCAGGCAGATCGCGGCCGCCAGCCCCCGCGTGGCGGCCGCGCGGGGCGGGCGCATCATGTCGGGCCCGGCCCGGTCAGGTGCTGGCGCAGGGCCGCTTCCAGCTCCGGCAGCTGGCCGGCCGGGCACTTGCCGAGCAGGCCGACCCGGATCCGGCTGACGTAGGCATCGACGAGACGGTCGCGCTCGCGCACCCGCGCGGCCACCCGGCGGCTGGCCGCCGCGGCCTCCCGCTCGGCCTGCCGCGACCGCCTGCGCGCCTGCCACGCCGGGAACATCTCCGCGGCCCGCAGCGCCCGGTAGCCGATCACCAGGAAGGCCGCGGTAGCCGCGGTGAACAGGCCCGCGCCGACCAGCGCCGCCACGGTCCCGTTCCCGCCCACGGTGGCCAGGTACAGGAAGCGCAGGGCTCCCAGCCCGGCCACGAAGACCAGCAGGCCGGCCGCCAGCAGCCGCCACGCCCGGGCGCTGCGCTCGCTGGCGTAGTCCAGCGCGACCTCCCCGGCGGCCAGGACGGCCAGGAACAGCACCGTCCACAGCAGCGTCTCGGCCTGGCCGTTGCCCAGCGCCTGGGCGGCGAACCAGCAGGCCACCCCGTCCAGTGCGACCGTGGCCGCGGCGATCAGCGCCTGCCGCAGCAGCGGGGCGTGCCGGTGCGGGTACTCGGCCTGGACGGCCAGGTGGAAGTCGCGCGCCTGCCGGGCCCGCACCCGCGCGGCGTCCCGGTCGTCGACCCCCCGGCGTACCGCATCACCTGCCTGGTGCACCCGTGTCCACAGGTCCTCGTGGGCCTGGTTGGATGCGTTGAACTCGCGGACGAACCCGGCGACATCGGCCGGGGTCACCGTCTGGTCTTGCCCGCCCGGGCCGTCCATCGGGGTACCCGCCATGGCCCTCTCCTTTGCTGCCGTGTCCGGCCTTCGAGTGCCCGGCGGAGAGACCGTGGCACCCGCGTGCCGGCGTGCCCACCACATGTGTACCCTATGTAGAGTCACGTGAAACTACGTGAAATCTACGTATGAGCTTGTAACAAGTAACGATCTGGTGAAGTTCGTGTGTGATCAATGCGGGGAACAAATCGATCACGCGATACTCTCCGCGTGCGGTCCCATGGAGGCGTCGTGACCACCTCAAGCGACCAGCCGGGCCCGGGAGCCGTCAGGCTCGCCGAACGGCTCCGTGACCTGCGAGAAGGCGCGCCGGTACCGCTAACGCAAAGCGATCTGGGCCATGCCCTCGCAGGCGCTAAGGGCGCAGTCAGCCCGGCAGCAGTCTCCTCGTGGGAGAACCCCGCAAGCGGACGTCTCGTGCCCTTGCCTCGGCTAGACGGCTATGCCCGGCTCTTCTGCACGCCGCGGTCGTTCGAGGGCGGGGCGCATCTCCTCGCGGACGACGAACTGACGCCCAGCGAGCGCAGCGTCTTCGCAGAGCTAAAGGAAGAGCTCGTCAGCCTGCGGGATAGCGTCGTAGGCCGCCGAGGGTCTCCCTTTGGGCAGGCCCGGTCGATGTGGCACTTTCCTGACGGCTCGCGCATCACGCTGGCCTGTGCCCGGCTGCCGCCCGAACTGCGTCCGCCCAGCGCCGACCCGGACAACCTCGACTACGTACGCTTTTCTGAGCTAGCCGACCTCGATGCCCTGATCGACATCTACGGCGCGATCCGCGCCTACAATCCCACCTCGCGAGTCGCCATTATGGCCGCGCAGGAGCTCACGCACCGGGATGTCGCCCACCACCTTGTGCTGATCGGCGGGATGGCCTGGGCGGCCGTGAACCTGTCGTTGTCCCGCATCTTCCCCATCCCCGTACCCATCCAGGCCAGTGACCCAGCGGATCGCGGTGCGATCGTGGTGAACGACCCCGACCGCGGGGAGCTTGAGTTTGCCTATCAAGTAACCAACGGCGTGCTGGTCGAGGACGTTGGCTTTTTCGCGCGCGGCACAAACCCGTCGGCTCCGCTGCGGACGCTCACAATCTGCGGGGGAGTCACCACTCGGGGGGTACGTGGCGTGGCAAGATGCTTTATTGAACCCGAGGTGCGAGAGCACAACGAGCAGTACCTCTTCCCGCGCTTTCCGCCAGGGTCGACATACTGCATCGTGATGCGGGTACCGGTCATCAACCTGGACCCGGTAACTCCAGACCTGTCCAAGAAGGAAAACCGCCTGTTCGAGTGGCACGACGGCGGCGCTGAGTCCGAGTAGGGGGCTGCGCCTTGAGCGCTTCAGGCATCGAGGTCGGCTCGCTCCACATCGAGTCACATGCTGCTCTCCTGCATCCGCAGGCCGGTACCGCAACAGGGCTCCCGGGGCCACGGCGGCGCCTCGATGCCATCGTCGTACCGACGATCCGGCCACGGTCGCTGGGAACGGCGATCGCCCTGGCCGGCGACATCGACTGCGCGCTCGTGGTGTTGTCCACCACGCCCGAGCAGGCCGCGCAGGCAACACAAGAATGCGCAATCCTGGGTGGCAATGTTCTCGTGACCTACATGCCGCCGGGCGACGACAAGATGCCGGTCCTGCTGACATCCGAGCACCCGGAAAACGACATCGAGCCGTCCTGTCATGTCGACATCGCCCGCAAGCGCAATGCTGGCCTGCTGCTGGCTCGCCTGTGTGACTGGCGCACCGTCATGTTCCTCGACGACGACATTAGGGAGGTGCGGGGGAATGTGGCGTCGGGGGCTGCCGCCCTGACCGCGCGCTTCCAGGCTGTCGGCTTCAAGATCGGCCACTACCCAGATAACTCGGTTGTCTGCCACGCGCACCGGCTGGCCGGCGGCGCTCAGGACGTATTTCCCGGCGGCGGTGCGCTTCTAGTTGACGTGGCCCGTACAGATACGCTATTTCCGCCCATTTATAATGAGGACTGGCTATTCTTGTTCGATGCCGCGCAGCGTCGTTCTGTCACAGTTGCGGGCACGCTCTCTCAGGTCGAGTACCAACCTTTCGCGCGGCCGAGGCGCGCCGCCTCGGAAGAGTTCGGTGATGTGATCGCGGAGGGGCTGTACCGGCTCCTGCACGAGGGCGGGGACGTGACCCACGCGACCCACGCCTACTGGCGCAGCACCCTGCAGCGACGCTTCCGGCTGATCGACCACATCGCCGACCGGCTGCTGCTCCGGCAGGAGGGCGCGCAGCTGACCGAGTACGCCCTGATGTCACTGGCCGCCGCGCGCAAGCGGCTCGCCGGTATCACCGAGCTCGCCTGCCTCTCGTTCGTCCGGGCCTGGCGGACGGACGTCGACGTCTGGCAGCAGAATCTGGCCGATCTTCCCGTGCTAGCCGACCTGGCGGGCGCGGCCAAGTACCTCGATCTCCCCGCCCTGGAACAAGTACCTCGATCTCCCCGCCCTGGAATAGGTGCGTGAATCAATGATGAGAAGCAAAGCGGCCAGGATCGACCGGTCCGCGCGGATAGCGCGGACCGCCGCGGTCAACAGCCCGTTCCGCCCGCTGCTCGACGGCCGGCGGGTGCGAGCCGACGGCGATACGATCATCGAGGCCGACGTGCGGGTGGGCCAATTCGCTACCATTGGCCAGGGAGTGACGATCGGCGCGAGCTCGCTGATCGAGGACTACGTCGGGATCCAGGCCCGAACTGTGATCGGGAAACGCGTCGTGGTGGCAAGCCGGTCCTGGATCGGCATCGGCGTGACCGTGGGCGATGACACGGTGATCAGCGGCCACATCGGTGATTCCTCCCATATCGGTGCTCGCTGCCGGATCGCGGGAGACCTCGTCCACCGCCAGCTTGATCCATCGCAAGGCTGGGATGATCCGGGTTCCGCGGAACCCGCGCCGATCGTGGCCGACGGCGCGTTCGTCGGCTGGCGAGCAATCATCGTCGGCGGTATCAACATCGGGGCGGGTGCCTACGTCTGCGCGGGTGCGCTCGTCACCAGGGATATCCCGGCAGGGCACATAGTAAGCGGCCGCAACCGGATCACGCATCCGAGTAAGTGGCCCGGCGCGCTCGGGAAGTCCCGGTTTTTCGGGGATGCAGGCAGCTCCGCATACCCCTAGCCGACCTCGGAGCCGCTGTCAGACCACTCGTACAAGCAATCGCGCCGCGCTCCTGTCGCGGTACTAGCCGCAGGCCCCCACAGCGGTCACCATGGCTGTGGGGCGCCGCCGTCGTACAGCCGCCGAGCCAGCCGCCCAGGGGCCCCTGGCCAGGCCACACGCGCCCCTGACCCCGGAGAACGGTATAAATCAGTCACAGAGAGTGACATTTCGCGCAAAGCGTGGGACCATTGACGGTACTGCCCGGGACCAGTAACGGCGCTCGCGCACACTCCGCGGGACGCCTGAGGCAGCCATTGGGGGAAGAGATGACGATCCCGGAAAGCGGGCCTATTGCCGCAAGCGACGGACCGAATGGTGCCCTCGGGCTGGCTAACGGCACCTCCTACTACTACCGCGAGATAGATTCCGGACAGCGAAAGGCCATCCAGGCCGCCGGCCGGAAGTTCGCCAGGCTGACCGGCGGTCATCCTTGCCTGCTATTAATCGGCAAGCTTCTCGGCGTGGGCGATCTGGGTGAGTCAACGGAACGCCGGGTGCAGCTCGCCTGCCAGGAGCGCTTCGGGTTCCCGAAGTCGCCGCCCGAGGAAACGATCAACGTCATACTCGACTCGACGGGCGGCCCGCTCGACAGCGCGTTCCGGACCGTCATCTTCCTGTCCCGGTACGCCGAGACGCTCAATATCTATGTCCCGCGCAAGGCCAAGAGCGCCAGCACCCTGATCGCCGTGGGCGCGAACCAGATATTCATGTCGCCATTCGGCGAGCTGGGGCCGCTGGATACCCAGATCAGGGACCCGAGGAACCCCACGGACTACATATCGGCCCTCGATTGCTACCAGAGCGTCGATTACGTGCGGGAGTTCGGGTTCTCGACGCTCTCGCAGGCACTCAAGCAGCTGGCCGCGGTGACCCAGGGCAAGCTGCTGCTCACCGACTCGCTCGACGCGGCCGCCAAGTTCGCGATAGGCAGTATCACGCCTATGCTTTCCCAGACCAGGTCGCTTGATTTCGGCGCGTGGGGACGCAGCCTGAAGATGGGCGAGAAGTATGCTCAGATACTCATCGGCCGTGCCGCCCAGATAGACCAGCTGAAAGCGGAGAAGATCGCATTCCGGCTAGTTTACGGTTACACTCACCATCTCTTCCCCATCGACATCACCGAAGCCACGGACATAGGCCTTAACCCGGAAGAGATGTCCAAGGAAGAATGCGATAGCGCGATCGAGGTCGTCAGCACCTGCAACGACAACCAGGTCTGCATCGAATTCGTCAACGGTCACGAAGAGCCTGGGGAACGGGACGGTAGTTCCCAGGCCGGGGCGGTCCCGGAGGCCGGTGCACCCGCAGAAGTACAGGAAACGGTCGCTGGCTAGCGCATACGAGAATTGAGGTTGACAGTAATGTCGAGGGTGCTGTGTCTGGAAACTGGCTGCAACGAGACCGTGGAACTTCCCGGGGACGTGCCCATCGCCCTGAGCGAGGAACAAGTAGCGCCACGGGAACGCGAGATCGTGATCGTGTGCCCCAAGGGCCACCGCAAGATCTACGTGCTCCAGGCCTGACCGGCCCGGTCGTGGCCTCGCGGCCTCAGTTTCGCTGCAGCACGCGCGCGGCCGCCGCGAACACGGTGGCCGTGAGCAGCCAGCCGAAGACCACCAGGCCCGCGGCCGCCACCTCGCCCAGCCCGTTGGAGGACTGCCACACCTGACGCTCATCCAGTCCACTGGCCGGCAGTATCAGGTCGAGGGTGTAACCCACCGAGTTGTTGAGCGTGAAGCTGCCGCGCATGCCAGATATCGGGAATGGCTTGGTGCCGTAGCGGAAGAGCAACACCGCGAGCACAAACAGCCCGAGCAGCCATATGAGAGCGCGCATGGGCGCGTAGCCGTAGCCGATCACGATGTCTTGCAGGTAATTCCACAGCTTACTGTGGAAGTGGCGCCAGCTTGTCGTGTCATTACGCTGCCGGCACTTGGCTAGCTGGATGCGGCGCGCGTCGTAATCGTTGCCGGCGCGGCGGTACGCCTCGGCCAGCTGATCGTAGGGCTGGGGCAGGTACCCGTCGGTGTCGCCGCCGGGCTTCCGGCTACTGGCCTCCATGGCGCGAAGCAGCCACTGCTTCCGCTGCTCCACCGTTACGTGGGTCATCTGGATCGAGCTGTATTCGAATTCATCAAGGATGATGGCGCCCCTTTCCCGGTGCGCCGGGCCATCCCGGAAGAAATCGGTCTTCGCCTTGGTGAAATCGAGCAGGCCGGCCGGCGGCTCGCCGCTGATCGCGAGCGTGGCAAACCTGCCGTTGGTCAGGTCCGCGGCCGTGGGATATCCCCTCAGGTCGGTGGTGACCAGCGTGAACTCGCCCGCTACCGTCAGCCGGGAGAGGTCGACCGTGCCGTGCGCGACGAAGCTCTCCCAGCAGCCGAAGTCTCCGTCGATCTTCGCCCGCACCAGCCGCAGCGCGACGCCTGTCCGCTGCGGCTCCGCCGCGCCGGAGGCCGGCCTCGGCCGGCCGATCTCCGCCCGGTTGAGGTAGATGCTGCCCTTCACGTGGGTGCCGATCGCGGTTATGTCCCCGGTGGCGGTGAAGCCGTTGTCGCAGTAGAGGCTGCTCAGGATCTCGGCCCGGTCGAGCCGCAACGCGACGCCGCCGCCGTTGGTCAGCTTGGCACCGCGCAGTTCGAGGGTGCTGGCGATGTTGACATCGATGAGCCTCACCTCGCCTTCTGCGCTGAGCCCCGCGGCGCTGAAATCGTGGCCGACCGTCATCCCGTCGCCGTAGAACGCGACCTTCTGCTGGCCGTCGGCGGTGATCCTGGCGCCGTCCAGCCGGACGGCCCCGTTTACCCGGGCCGCGGCCATCGTGACCGTTCCCGCCGCCTCGAACCCGTCGTCGCACGTCAGGCTGCCGTCCACGACCAGGTGGTCCGCGGCCAGCGCCACCTCCTGATCCTCCCCGTGGCTCAGGTGCGCCCCGCGCAGCCGCACGTCGCGATGGAATTGAGCGCCGGTGAGGTTGACCGCCCGGGAAGACCGGACCCGGCTGAGCCCGAGATCGCTGTTGACCTCCAGGTTCGGCGCCTCGATGCCCGGGAACTCCGAGCCGTCGAGCGCCAGTGCGCCCAGCCGGGCCTCGGCCAGGACGATGGGCTGGTCGAAGACGCAGTCGCGCAAGCTGATGGCGGGCTCGATCCGCGCGTAGCTCAGGTCTAATGGGCCGGTGATCCTGGCGCCGCGCAGTTCGAGGCGCGCGTGGCCAGGGCCGGGATCGGTGCCCAAGATAGCGGCGATCATCTCGGCCGGTACCACCGCCCGGCGAGTGGCGCGCTGGCCGTTACGGGCCCCCTTCCCGTTCGGGCGCAGGTCGATCAGTCGCCCGCACCGGAACGCGTCCCGCAGCATCTTCTCGGTCCGCTTGCGCGCGGGCGGCCACGGCAGGAAGTCGGGCTGGCCGTTGACCTGTCGCACCGAGGAATCGCGAGTCATAGGCCCCCTTGACGGTTACCGCGGCCGGCGCCTTCTCGGACCGGGCCGGTCAATGTCCCGCCATCGCACCAGCAGCCTCGCCGGCCGCCAGGTACCGGACTCCCATGATCCCTCGGCCAGCAGACCCAGGCAAGCTGAGGAGCTTCCACGCATGACGGCGGACGGGCTGGTGGCTCCGGCTCGGCATGGCGGCCACTCGCCCAGGTGGGCTGGGTCGACCTCATCACCCGGGTCGTTCACCCGTCTCCGGGTGATCCGGTATGCGCGGTGCTCTCGTCGAGCTTCTACGTCTCCAACGGTGACGACGCCGCCACACTCGCGGCGGAAGGCATCCCCAGTACGTGGCTGACCGCCGTGACGCAGGCGTTCGAGGACGCTGCCATTCAGGGTGTCACCGTCTGCATCTGTTCCGGAGACTTCGGTTCCGGCATGACCGTCGGGGACGGTTTGGCCCACGTCATTTACCCCGCCAGCGACCCTTGGGTCCTGGCCGTGGGCGGGACAACGATCGGCCACGTCAGCGGAACCAGCTTCGACGAGTGGGCCTGGAACGACATCGTCTCGATCGGGGGTTTTACCGCCCAGACCGCGACCGGCGGCGGCGTCAGCGATCTCTTCCCACCGCCCTGGTATCAGGTGGATGCCGACGTGCCGCCGTCCGTCAACGACGGGCATCGTGGCCGTGGGGTCCCCGACGTCGCCGGAAACGCCAGCGTCAACAGCGGATACCCGCTCATCCTCGGCGGCTCGCCCTCGCTCTTCCCGATGAACGGGACAAGTTCCTCGACGCCGTTGTGGGCCGGGCTCATCGCCGTGATCAACGCGGCACTGGACGAGAACGTCGGCTTTGTCAATCCGGTGCTCTACGCCCTGGGCTCGAGCGTGTTCCGGGACATCGTGGCCGAGCCTGGGGCCACGGACAACAGCCTCGGGGCGCCCGGCTATCCCGTCGTCCCGGGATGGGATGCCTGCACCGGATGGGGAAGTCCCGGAGGGGTGGCGCTCCTCGCGGGCCTGCGGCGCTTCTACGGGCCGGTCATCGCGGTGAACCTTCAGGATGATCTCGACTTCGGTACGGTCTGCCGCGACCGGGAGTTCCGGGCGCTTCGGGTATTCAACGTCGGCACCAGGGATCTGATGATCCTGAGCATCGACCGCGTGTCGGGTTCGGGCGACTTTACGCTGCTGCCCGCGCCGGCG
Source organism: uncultured Actinomycetota bacterium (assembly GCA_963808705.1). Lineage (GTDB taxonomy): Bacteria > Actinomycetota > Actinomycetes > Streptosporangiales > Streptosporangiaceae > JASHPR01. The sequence continues at coordinate 204,459 of CAWEHB010000003.1, forward strand.
CTGCCGCTGGCGATCGCGCCCGGTGATCACGTCGATTTCACCGTCAGCTACAAGCCGACGACTCGCGGCGTGCCTGAGCTGGCGACGTTCCGCGTCACCAGCAACGACCCCGTCACCCCGGAGCTCGATCTGGTGGCCAGCGGCACGGGCGGCACGGGCGCCCTGGAAACAGTGATCGCGACCCTCGGCCAGTTCGGGAACTGCTGTGCCGGGTCGTTCGCCGACCAGGGGCTGACCCTGCACAACAACGGTCCTTGCCGGCTCGCGATTCAGGCGATCTCATGCTCCTCGCCGGAGTTCTCGACGCCCACCGTCACCAGCTACCCGCTGATTGTCGCCGCGGGCGGGTCGATCACCGTGCCCATCCGCTTCCAGCCCACCACCCCCGGCCCAGCGACGGCGGCGATCACCATCATCAGCGACGATCCCGCCGGGCCGAAGGTTGTCACCGTCTCCGGGAACGCCCCTGCCGGGCGGCTCGCGGTGACCGGCTCAACGTTCTTCGGCGACGTGCCGGCGTGCTGCCACGAACAGCGGACGATCGCGATCTGCAACGTGGGCGACTGCCAGCTGCGCGTGACGGGCGTTGCCTTCCGGCACGACAACCCGCACTGGAAGCTCGTCAACAATCCCTTCCCCGCGAGCCTGCGGCCCGGGTCCTGCCTCAGCGTCGTCATCGGCTACCACGCCACCGAGAAGTTCCCGAGATCCTGTGACCTGGTCATCACCAGCGATGACCCGGCAACGCCGGTCAAGACCCTGGAGGTCGTCGCCTATACCGTCTGGGACGAATGCCGCGGGGCGGGCGGCGAGGGCGGGTGCCGCTGCCGCGAGTGCCGCCGCGAGCCGTGCGGGCCCTGCCGGTGCGAGTCCTGCGAGTCGCGTCGGCGCGAGCCGTGCAGATCTCGCCGGCACCACGACGAGGACCGCGACAGCCGCGAGCACTCCCTCGGCTGATCCGTCCCTGATGCTCCCGGCCCTCCGGGTCAGGCCGGCCGACGGCGATCCCGGCCGCGCCAGCTGCCATCCCCGACGAGGCCAGAAGCTCTACGACCGGGCGGGCAGGTCCGCTTCCAGGATCGCGCTCGACCCGGCCGGGCGGGTGATGACGTTCATGCAGCGCTCGCGGAGCCGTTGCAGTGATTCACAGTCACCGAGCGGCACTACCGCCTGCAGGCGGGTGCAGGTTCGCACCCCGGGGAGGTCGAGCACGGCATCGACCAGGGACGCGCGGCGCCCGGGCGTCATGTGCCCGGACTCGGCGCGCAGCGATGCCCGGGCGGTTCCCCCCGATCCTCCGGAAATGGTCACCTCAGCGGCGGCGACCGTGCGGTCGTCTTCGCTGACCACAACGTGCTGGTGCAGATAGTGCTCGGCCACGGTGCCTCCAGCAGCGGGTTCCAGACGGACAGAGGCGAAGCAGTTCGCCATGTAGCCGTATAGCCGTATACCCCATCGTCCCCGGAGCCCAAACCGGTGCCTAGCCCCATTCGAGTCGCCGGCCGTTACGCGCGGGTTAAATCTCGGGATGCCGCGAGGTCCGCGCCGCGGTCTGGCCGGGCGGCACCGGCGCCGGATCCGGCTTCCCGGTCAGGCTGGCCACGACCCGGGCCGCGGCCGGGTGGCCGCAGCCGCGCAGCAGCGACAGCGCTTCGGGCACCTCGTTGCCGGCGTCCAGTTGCCGGACCGCGTCCAGCAGCGGCGCGGGCTCGAGGCCGGGCAGGGCGGCCAGCATGATGCTGAGCGCGTCTACCGTCAGCCAGGCCTCATCCTCCGCGGGATCCCCGGCGACCGGCTCCCCCTGGTCGGCCAGCCACCGCCGGGCGTAGGCGCCGAATCCCGGCCGCCCGGCCCACTCCCGCCAGGCGGGCGCCGCCGCGGGACCGAGCCTGCTGGCGAACGCGAGGGCGGCGGCGCGCTGCTCGCCGTAGGCCGATGCGGCCAGGGCGAGCAGTTCCCTGGCCGCGTCCTCGCCCGGCCGCGCGTCCAGCCACGGCCGGGCCATGGTCATGGCGACCGGGGGCGGTACCTCGCCGATCACGGACAGCAGCGTTCCCGCGTCGGCGTCCGGCGCCGGGGCGCATCCCTCGAACACCGCCGCCGCCAGCATCGAGCCCAGCGGCGTCAGTCCCGCCGCGCCGTCCGGGGCGGTGACGGCCCCTAAAGCGGCCAGGCTCGCGACCGCGTCCTCGGCGTGCTCTCTGCTGCTGCGCCCGCCGGGATCGGCGCCGGCCAGGGCGCCGAGGCTGAGCAGATCCGCGGGGTTATGGAAGCAGCCGCAGTCCGGGCACGGCTTGCCGTCCGGCACCCCGGGCTCGCCCGCCGTCACCGCGCCGGCCAGATCCTCCGGGCCCAGCGGCCCGTCAGCGGCGTGCAGCGCGTGCAAGACGGTAAGACACCCCGCGCATGGCTGATCGGGCACCCCTAACGCCCGTGCCGCCGCCCGCACCCAGGCGTTCAGCACCGCTTGCGGATCTGGCGACCCGATCAGGGCGTACGAGGCGTGCGCGCGGCGGCCGTCGACGGCGACGAACCCGGCGTCCACCGCCGTCGCCCAGTCCTCCATGAGCTCATCCATGTCGGGCGCGCTGGGCAGTTGCGTCCCGGGCGGCGAGATCCCGAGCGCCCAGCACGCCTCGGCCGCGGCCCCCGGCCGCAGCACGCCGGCGGGAGTCAGGTTCCGGCCCGGCCCGAGCCACCTGGCCAGCGCGCGGGCCCGCTCCAGCGCGGGGCTCTCGAGCGCGGCGCCGGCAAGTTCGGCGGAGACATCAGCCGCAGACGGTGAGATCACGTCACCCAACGCTACCCGCGTGCCCGCCGTGCCCGCCGGTTCTTTGGCCGACAACGCAGACCAAAAGGCGGCATCGACGCCGCCTGGCTGCGCCGGGAACTCGACATGGACGAGGACTGACGCGACGCGCAGCGAGGCGTGGGCGCCCGCTTGAGTATCCGGCCGCCCGGCGCGGACTTAGGCGGGCGCTAGCGGGGTAGTAGCTGGTCGTGGTCACTGTGGTCCTGGCGCTGCTGACCTCGGCGAGCAACGCGACCGCCTCGGTGCTGCAGCGGCGGGCGGCTTCCCAGGCGAGCTCGTCCAAGTCGCTGCACCTCTCGCTGATCGCCGAGCTGGCCCGGCGCAAGGTGTGGCTGGCGGGCATCGGCCTGGTCATCGTGGCCGCCCTGTTCCAGGCCGCGGCGCTCGCCACCGGGCCGATCGCCCTGGTACAGCCGATCTTCATCATCGAGCTTCCGCTCGCGATCCTGCTCGGCAGCCTCGTGATGCACCGCAGGATCCCGCCGCGCATCTGGATCGCGGTCGCGGCCGTGACCGTCGGCCTGGGAACCGGGCTGGCCGTCGCGCAGCCAAGCGGCGGCTCCGACCAGGCCGCCAGCGGGCTGTGGGTGCTCGCGCTGATCGCGGTGGGAGCCTTCGAGGTCGTGGTGATAGCGGCGGCGCTGCGCGTGACCGGGGAGCCTCGCGCGGCGCTGCTCGGCCTGGCCGCCGCCTGCGCGTACGCGCTGACCGCCGCGCTGCTGAAAGAGGCCATGGCTGCGCTCGGCCGCGGCCCGGCGGCCTTCTTCTCCACCTGGCAGCTGTACGCGACCGCCGTGGCCGGGTTGGGCGCGCTGTTCCTGCTGCAGAACGCGCTGCAGGCCGGCACCCTGGTCGCGTCGCAGCCCATGCTGACCGTGGGGGACGCCCTGATCAGCATCAGCCTGGGCGTCGTGCTCTTCGGCGAGCAGGTCAGGACCGGCTGGTGGCTGCCACTCGAGATCGCCTGCCTCGCCTTGATCGTCCTGGGCTGCGTCGAGATCGCGAAATCACCGCTGGCGGGCGCGGGCGGCGAACGCCAGCCCGGCGCCCAGATCCCAAGCGCTGCCGCGGACGCGCGCTGACGCCCGGACGCTGCTAGGCCGGCTGCCAGGCCTGCACCAGGGGTGCTCCGCGGTCGGCGAACCAGCGCTGAAGGTCGGCGCCATCGAGAAGCTGCGGCGAATCGGCACCGACATCGACCGGTCCGCTGATCATCCCCTTGGCCCCTTCCATGAGGCAGTCCGCGAACCGGGCCTTAGTAAAGCCGGTCAAGTTGCCATTCAGGCCGAAGACACAGTGCCGCAGGTCAGCGCCTCGCAGATCCGCCCCGGTGAGGAGGGCTCCAGCAAAATCGACCTCACGAAGATCAGCCCGCCGCAGATCGGCTCGCTCGAACTCGGACCTATCGAGATCCGCGCCGCGCAAGATGGCATCCTGAGCGTCACATGCTCGCCCTTCAACCTTCCGGAGGCGGCACCGGGACAGGTCGGCACCGCGCAGTACCGCCCCGATCAGCCAGGCGCCATAAAGATCCGCACCTACGAGACGTACACCGCTCAGGATTGCCTCGCTGAGTTCCGCTTCCGAAAGGTCAAGCCCGGACAGGTCGGCTTTCCTGAAGTCAAGCCCCCTACCGTTGAGCAGGGACGCGACCGTACGGGAGCCGACGGGAAGATTGTCGAGATACTCCTCGAGCGTCCGGCGTACGGCCGGGTCGTCCGGCCAGCGGAGCACGTCCGCGCGTGAGTGGCCGTACGTAGTCGTCATGATCCCCACACTACCTTTCCCACCCATTCGGGATGGTCGGCGACGACTTGCTGCAACTGGGCAAGGCGGCCCGGCGACATCCCGTCGGGATCGAGCATGACATTCTCACCCTTCGTCAGCTCTCTGTTAATCATCTGTGTGAATTCGTCGGGGGACTGAGGGTCTCTGATCGCTTGTCCCGCGTCCGGCCGATAGCTGGGCTGGAAGTCGGGTGAACTCTTGACGTCCCATCGCTGGCCCGTGCTATCAATGAATTCGCCTTGGTCTTTTCCGGCCGCATCCAGCGGCGCACGGGTAAGCGGTCCAGGAACCTGACCCTCACCCTCGAGTTGCAAGCCCACCTGCGCCTCCCGCACGTTTAGGGGTCTTGATGCCCCACCCTGTGCAGGGTCTTTTGACAGTTCCGAAATGCGCGCCTCGTACTCCGGTGTGCCGGGCGTGTACTGCGGGTCCGGTGAAGGCGGGGTGTCGCCCGGCCCGCTGCCGGCGTTCACCGGGTCGACATGGTCGTCGCCGGCCGCGTGGCTGGCGAGGTCGCCGGCGGACGCCATCATCAGGCCAGCGCCGGCCACCACGCCGGCCGTGGAGATCACGTTGACCGGGACGCCGACGATGGCGCCCACGCCGCTGGCGTCGAGGGCCAGGCCCGCGCCGTCGCCGACCGCGCTGACCCCGGCGAGCAGGGCGCCGCCGACCATCCCGAGGTCGGCGAGCGGGTTACTGATCACGGCGTTGCCGACCGATGCCAGGTCGTCGACCGCGACGGCGCCGGCCTTCTCGGCGTCATGCCCCAGCCCCTCGAAGAAGCTAGCGACCTTCGACCAGAACCCGGGCTTCTGCGGAGCCTGGTCGCGGGCCTGGCCGACCGCGGCGGTGGCGGTGCCCGCCGCCGCGGTGAGCTGCCCGACGGCGTTCTCGAGGGTAGAGTTCGCGGCGTCCTTGTGGCCCTGATTCCACAGTTGGATCGCCGCGCCCGCCTGTTGCTGAGCCCACACCAGGGTCGGAACGTAGCGGTCGAGCGCGCCCGCGGCATCCCGGAAGCAGGCGGCCGCGGTCAGCCACCGCTCCGGCTCGCCGTGGAAGCGCTTCCGGAACGCGTCACCCGCCGCGCCCGTCCAGCCGCCGGTGGTGTCGATGCGCTTCAGTCCGTTCCCGGCCTCGGCGAGCACCGTGCTGTAGCCGTACATCTGGCCGGCCACCTGGGCGATCGAGGCCGGGTCCCCGGGGATGAGGGCCAGCGGATCGTCGGTCTCGCCGAGCCGCATCACCATTGCGAGGCCGCCGGATCGGTACCGGTGCGGCTCTGCAGGATCCCCGTGAGACTGGCGATGTTGGCCCGTTCGGCCTTCGCATAGGCCGCGGCGGACAAGTAGAGGCGGTTCGCGGCCTCCTGGGCGTCGTTCACCAGGTGCTCGACACCGATCTCCCACCGGGCGCAGAAATCGGACACGGTGCCGGCCAGGTCACCGTCCCCGTAGTCCGCCGCCGAGCCCCCGATGTCGCTGACCTTGTTGTTCTGCAGGTCGGCCATGGTCCCGTTGACGCCCTCGGCCGCCTCAACCAGGGCACGAAGGTTGACCTCGAACCCACCGGACATCTCGGCTCCCCACGTCTCAGGGCGCCCGTTCGCCGGCCGGTGCTCCCCCGGAACGCATCTGCGCAAGGCGCCCGATATCGGCTCAACGCTAGCCAGCCGCTCGAAGGTGGACAACTAGTTAGAACTATTCGGTCCCTGGCCTCGTTGCTCAGGGTCCGCCCCGGAGCGGACCCGGCTGGGCTACCGCTCCAGAGCGAGCCGGACCCTCGTCCTCGGTTCCCCTACCACGGGGTTGCTTCCCCGCCCTGCGCTCAGCATTCCCCGCGATCCTGATCAGCAGGTATTCGTCGATCAGCTTGGGCGGTGAGGACCCGGGGCGGCCGAGGATCTCCGGGAGATCGCCGACCGGGACTGCGAGTCGCGCGGCCAGCCCGTCGAGGGCCGCGGCCGACAGCCGCAGCAGCCGGACGTACGCGTCACCGCCGCCCGGCCGCCCGAACGCGAGCCGGATGGCCTCATCCCACGGCGGGAAGACCTGCGGCCGTACCGCGAACAGCAGCTTCGCGGTGGCCGTGTCGCCGAAGGCCACATCGACATCACGGCCTTTTACGCTCCGGCGCGCGGCGGGCGTGGCCCGCAGCGCGTCATAGGCCTGCCCGGCCAGAACCCGCCCGGCCTCGCCCAGCCCGGTCAGGGTCTCGTGGTCGCCGGGAAGCCGCGCGCCCCAGGCGTCCCACCAGGTCCGCAGCGCTGCCGAGGTCCGGGGGGTGTCGGCTCGCCGGAGGTGCCGGCATCCCCAGGCCCGTAGCCAGGTGATCGCCGCAAGCCGGTGCGCCTCGACCGCGAGATCGACGTGGCCCCCGGTCGCTTCGGCCAGCTTCCGGGACGAGGAGTCGGGCCCCGCCACGGCGCCGAAGCCGGCCAGGTACCCGGCGATCTCCTCGCGGCTCAGGTTCGCCCGCAGATCATCGAGGAGCGAGGCGCCCGGCGCCACACGCTGCATGGGGCGAAGCTATCCGCCCCCACCGACACTATTCGCCCGACATGCCGGCGCTCAGCGGGCGGTAGGTTGCCTGCATGTCAGGCGAGGCGGCCGTCGAGGTCGTGGACATCTACACCGATGGCGCGTGCAGCGGCAATCCGGGCCCGGGCGGATGGGGCGCCGTGCTGTATTACCGCGGCCACGAGAAGGAGCTCTACGGAGGCGAGCCGGCGAAGACCACCAACAACCGCATGGAGCTCATGGCCGCGATCCAGGCGCTGGAGAGCCTGACCCGGGCGGTTCCGGTCCGGCTGCACACCGACAGCACCTACCTCCGGAACGGCGTCACCAGGTGGCTGCCCGGATGGAAGCGCAATGGCTGGAAGACGGCCGACAAGCGGCCGGTCAAGAACGCGGACCTCTGGCAGCGGCTTGACGCCGCGGCGGAGCGTCACGACGTGGACTGGCGCTGGGTCAAGGGTCACGCCGGGAACGCGGGTAACGAGCGCGCCGACGTGCTCGCCAACCGCGGCATGGCAGCGGCCATGCGCGCGCCTGCGGGAGCTAGTCCGCGGCAGGATCCAAGATCATGACACTGTCCGACCCGGTCAGGCTGGAGCAGATGCTGACCGGCTGACAGCGAAATCAGCCGGAAGGACCTGCGATGATGACCGGAGTGAGCGCCAGCACGGCCGGGCCCGGCAGACACTTCGCGGCCAGGATCGCAGCCGGCCTCCTGGCTCTGGCGGTCGTCGCGGCCATCTGGTACCGGCAGACCTACGACGTGTGGCCAGGCCAGGATGCCTCTGCCCGCGTGCACTGGTGCGGCCGGGACTACGAGAACTCCGGCGGCCCCCCGAAGACCTGGCAGCAGGTCACCTCGCAAGAGCGATTGCCGATCCGCCAGGTCGGACATTACCCGCCGCTCGGGCGGCCACGCCAGGAACTGTTCGCCGCCATCCCTCCGGCGCAGCGGGCCTCGGTCAGTCCGCCGCCGCCCTGCCCGATGACCGTCTACCTCCGCACCGGGCCGGATGACTACCGGGCCTACAGCCTGCAGGGCGGCCCATGACCAAGGCTTGACTGGGCGGCGGCCACGGCCGGGCCTGTCGCGCGCGTGGCCAGCCGCGGAGGAACCCGAGGACGGCGGCGGTGAACTCGGCCGGGCGCGCGACCGTCCCGCCCATGGAATGGCCCAGCAGGTTGACCCGGTCCAGGCCCAACTGGTCCAGGACGCCCAGAACGTCGTCCCGCATGAGCTCGAACGAATAGGCTCCCGGCCGGTCGCTCAGCCCGTGCCCACGTTGGTCGATAGCCAAGACCCGGAAGTGCCGGGCGAACTCCGCGCCTACGACGTCCCAGGTGCTAGCGTCGTCGCCCAGCCCGTGCAGCAGCACCAGCGCCGGAGCATCCGCGGCACCGCTGACATGGCAACCAGCCGGACCCCGTCCACCGTGACCTGCAGGCGCTCGCTCACCCCGCGAGGCTACCCAGTTCATGCGGATCCATAGAGGTTCGTCCATCAGGCTGCGGCATTACTCTGATCAGGCGATGAAGATGTTCAGCCGGTGCCAGTTGAGGTACTTGCAGGCTGGCGCTTGGGCGCCGGCTGGCAGCAACAGCGCATCCTGGAGCGGCGGCCGCCCGTAATATTGCCTGGCCAGTGAATCGGTTCTGGTGGCTTCAGCCAGCGAGCGCGCGACGTGGATGCGCAGCCCGCCATTGACGGTGAGCAGGCCGGTGTCGAAGGCCACGTCGTGTGCCGGGCAGGCCGCCAGGCCGTTGCGCGGGTCCAGGCGCTCGTTGGGCGTGCTGTCCTTCCATGGCTTGATATGGCCGGCGAGCAGCATCCGCTTACCGCCGAAGGCCGCGGGCCGCAGCCCGCAGAACACGCACCGGCTGCCGCAGTTGGCCAGCACCTGCTGCGCGAACACATGCTGGCCGACCCGAGCCGCCGCCAGCAGGATCCGCTCGGTTTCCCGCGGGGACCAGCCGGTCCCGCCAGCATCGCGAGCAATCTGTTCCTGCAGTCCCTCCTCAAGAACGGAGATGTCCAGCTCTTCTTGGCCCAACAGGGTCAGTTCGCCGCCGTACTCGAGGCCGAGGAAGTCCGGTAGCCGCGTCGGCTCAATGCCTTCGGCGCGGGCAGCCTGTAGCAATACGCGGTAGATGTCGGCGAAGCGGGCCGAGTTGTCGCGGAGTATGGCGCCCGCTAGGGCGTCCCATCGCGCGCCGTGGGACCGCGAACCATCTAGGTTGGCCATCTTGGCCAGCACGCTGGACGGTGGCCGGGAGAACAGCCGGGCCAGAGACGGGACCGGCTCGGGCGCCTGATGTGCGGTGGATCCGCCGAAGTGCCGGTGATTAACCAGAAAGGACGCGGCCAGGCACAACAGCGTCTCCACCGGCAGGAAAGCTACTTGCCTGCCCCGCGGAACGGGGCGGCGTGCTAGCAGTAGCCGGAACTGCTCCCGCGCCTGGCTAGCTGTCAGTTCCAGATAATCCGCTAGATCCGCCATGTATAGAGGCTAGTCCCGGCAGGCATGAACAATAAGCCCATCCGATACCGCACCATGAACGGCGGAATGGAGGCAGGATACGGCTGTGCAGGGTTTCGTCGCCGTTACCGATGGTGATTGGTACCGTTTTCTCGCTGTCCGACCAGATTTGGGTGAAGTCAACTTCTGGCGTCCGGGTGGGAGCCGAGGGTTCCATTCGGCCCGTCCTGCAGGCAGCTCACATCAGGCCGGTAGCCGCCGGGGGTGAGCACCGTATCGACAACGGCCTACTGCTGAGATCGGACGTCCACACCATGTTCGACCGCGGCTACCTCGGTGTCGACCCTCATTACCGGCTCCGGGTCAGCCCGAGGCTGCGCGACGAGTTCGGAAATGGTGAGCACTTCTATGCGAGGGTCGGGGAGGTGATCACTCTGCCCAAGCGGCGGGCCGACCGTCCACAGCGTGAGTTTCTGCAGTGGCACATGGATCAGGTGTTTCGTGCCTCCTGATCCGGATTCCGCTGCCTGGCCTCGGGCCGCAGGTTCAACCGCAGCCAGGAAGGGACCCACTAGGCACTGAGTTCCCTGCCGGTGCTCCACAACCTCAACCCATAGACCGATATGGAAGCCAAGATGCCCAACGGTGACTCGCCATTCCTGGCGGTCCCGGCTTCGGAGTGGCTCGCAGCGAACCACTCTGCGTTCGTCATTGCCGATCGCTTCCCGGTCAGCCCGGGACATGCCCTCGTGGTGCCGCGACGTGTAGTCGCTACCTGGTGGGAGACTACTAACGACGAGCGGGCCGACATCCTGGCCCTCGTCGACGAGGTCAAGCGTCAGCTCGACGCCGAAATGCAGCCCGACGGTTATAACGTTGGGTTCAACGCCGGTGCGGCCGCCGGGCAAACGGTCGGGCACCTGCATATCCACGTCATCCCGCGTTACCGCGGTGATGTGCCGGACCCTCGCGGTGGTGTCCGGCATGTCGTGTCGGGCAAGGGCAACTACCTGCAGCCCGCGACGGAACCGTATGCACTGGTTGACGGGCAGGATCGGTTGCTGCGCGATGACTTGTTGAGGTGTCTGCGCGATCCGCGGTTCGACCATGTGGACCTGTTGGTCAGTTTCGTCATGAAGTCGGGACTCGAGCAGGTGTACGGCGGCCTGGTGGATGCCCTGGACCGTGGTACCAAGGCCAGGGTGCTGACCACGGACTACCTCACTGTCACCGACGCCGACGCCCTAGCCTGGTTGCTCGACTTGGCCGAGGTGCGGCCCGAGGTGATTGCCACACGGGTTTTCCACGATCCGGCGACGAGTTTCCATCCGAAGGCCTACCTGTTCTGGTCCGCCGAGAGCGCGGCCGCGGCGGCATTCGTAGGCAGCAACAACCTCAGCGCATCGGGTATCGCGGGCGGCATCGAGTGGGCCATCGGCGCCGACCAGGCCGCGCCCCTGCTCACCGCCTTCGACCGGCTCTGGTCCGACCCACGCAGCCGCCCGCTTACACACGGCCTGCTAGCGGATTACCGTCGACGCTGGCAGCCGTCCACGCACGCCGCGGGCGTGGTGTCGGAACCGGCGGCGGTGCCACCCGCCCCGCGGCCGGTGCAGCGGGAGGCGCTAGCGGCCTTGGAGCAGACCCGGCTGCAGGGCTTCCACCGCGGCCTGGTGGTGATGGCGACCGGCCTCGGCAAGACGTGGCTCGCCGCGTTCGACACCGCGCGGCCGCTGTTTCGCCGTGTGCTGTTCGTCGCTCACCGCGAGGAGATTTTGCGCCAGTCTCTTGACGTGTTCCGCCGTGTCCAGCCGGATGCGGACCTTGGTCTATACCACGGCGGGGAGAAACAGCCGGAGGCCCGCGTGCTGTTCGCCGGCATCCAGACGCTCGCCGCAAATCTGCACCGGTTTGCACCGGAGCGGTTCGACTACGTCGTGATCGATGAGTTCCATCACGCCGCCGCCCGCAGCTACCGCCGAGTGATCGATCACTTTCAGCCGGGATTCCTGCTCGGGCTCACCGCGACCCCCAACCGCATGGACGGCGCCGACCTGCTCGCGCTGTGCTCGGACAACCTGGTCTACGAATGCCCGCTCACCCAGGGCATCGAGCGCGGCGACCTCAGCCCGTTTCGGTACTTCGGGATCGCCGACGACGTCGACTATGCGCCGATCCCCTGGCGCGGTGGCCGGTTCGACCCAGCGGCGCTGACCGACGCCGTCGAGACGCAGGAACGAGCCCAGCACGCTCTTGATATTTGGCGCGACAACGGCGGTGGCCGCGCTCTCGCTTTCTGTGTCACCGTTAGCCACGCCGACTTCATGGCCGAGTTCTTCCGCCGCAACGGGGTCGCCGCGGCCGCCGTGCACAGCGGCGCCACCAGCGCGCCGCGCGTCGGCTCGGTGGAGCAGCTGCGCGCCGGTGAACTGCAGGTCATCTGCACGGTCGACGTGTTCAACGAAGGCCTCGACGTGCCGGAGGTCGACACGGTCCTGATGCTGCGCCCGACCGAGTCCCCCGTGGTGTTCCTCCAACAACTGGGCCGTGGCCTGCGCCGCAGCGAGAGCAAGGACGTACTGACCGCGATCGACTTCATCGGCAACCACCGCAGCTTCCTCATCAAGCCACGGACCCTGCTCGCCCTCGGCACGGGGCGCCAGGCCGGTACCGACAAGGTGCTGCATGCCATGCGGACCGGCGACTTCGGCCTGCCAGCAGGCTGCTCGGCCACCTACGACGTCAAGCTCGTGGACGTCCTGCGCGAGCTCACGCGGGTCGGCGCCAGGTCGGCGCTCGAAGAATACTGCCGGTCCTACGCCGACGAGCGTGGCCACCGGCCCAGCGCCGCCCAAGCCTACGAAGCCGGGTACAACCCCGCATCAGCCCGTAGCAGACACGGCCACTGGTTCGCCTTCCTCGACGACCTGAACCTCCTGGCCGAGCAGGAGCGCCAGGTAGTACGACGCCACGCCGACGTGCTCACCAGCATCGAGAAGGAGCCGATTACCAAGTCATACAAACTCGTGACTCTCCAGGCACTGCTCCAGATAAACGCGCTGCGCACCGGCGCGGATGTCGCCGAGATCGCCTGGACCGCACACCGGATCGTCACCGGCGACCCACGCCTGCTGGCCGACACCAGGTCGGCGGAGATGCCCGACCCGGCATCCGTGGACGCCGACACCTGGCGCGACTACTGGCTGAACTGGCCGCTATCAGCCTGGGCCGGCCAGTTGCGGGGTGCCTCGGCCGGCTGGTTCCGTATCGACGGCCGCCGGTTCGTCCCGGCATTCCAGGTCGCCACCGATGTGGGCGAAACGTTCGACGCCATGGTCCAAGAGCTCGTTGACTACCGGCTCGCCCGATATCTCTTCACCAAGGGCAGCCGGATACAGACGGCCGCCCGGCTCAAGGTGATACAGGCCCATGGCCGACCGATCCTCATGCTCGACCGTGATCGCAACCCCTCATTGCCGGAAGGAGAGACGCCGTTCATCGCCGACGGCGTCGTCTACACCGGCAACTTCGCCAAGATCGCTTTGAACGTTGCCCACCGTGCGGGGCAGTCACATAACGTCCTGGCCGACTTGCTGCGGACTTGGTTCGGCGCCGACGCCGGTCAGCCCGGCACTGCGCAGCACGTCGAGCTGCTGCCCGGTGAGCCGCACTGGCAGATGCGGCCCGCATCCCCGGTCGCCATCCGTGGCGAGTCTGCTGGGTAGGTCAGCTAGAGGGCCCGGCGGCAAGCTGAGCAGAGGCGGGGTCGCTCCGCGGAACATGGCAGAGGCCGCCCGCGGATGACGGTTGACAGCCAACGGGCCGCCCTGTGATGGCTGTAATCTTCGGAACCGCAGCTGATCTGCGCTAGCGTGCCTTCTCGGCTACGTAGGTGCCTCGCTGCGGGACCGTGTAGACAAGGCCCTCGCTGCGCAGTAGCTCTACCGCCTTCCTGGCAGTGCCGCGGGAGATGCCGTACCGCTGCTGCAGGTAGCTCTCGGACGGCAGGGGAGAGCGCGGTGCCAGTTCCCGGCGCTCGATCTGGCCTCGGATGATCGCGGCCAGCTGCTGGTAGACCGGGACCGGGTCGTGGTGGTCTACCTCACCCTCTGTCACGTCAGTCACGCTACGTGACGAATAAACGTTCAGGACACTCGGGTTCGTTCGTAACGTTCATAGACGTACAGAACGTTCGTCTGTAGAGTCAGCGGCATGAGCGCCGGTTTCAATCCCTGTGTCGCGCATCCGGCCCGGGTCTATAACGCCTGGTTGGGCGGGAAGGATCACTACGCGGCTGACCGGGAGGTCGCGGCTCGGGTGATCAGCCAGCGCCCCGAGGTCGTCGGCGCGGCGCTGGCCAACCGCCAGTTCCTCGGCCGCGTGGTGCGCTACCTGGCCCGGTGCCAGGGCATCCGCCAGTTCATCGACATCGGCACGGGCCTGCCCGCGCGCGGCAACACCCACGAGGTCGCCCAGCAGGCCGACGTCTGGTCGCGGGTCGTGTACGTCGACAACGACCCGCTGGTCATGTCGCACGCCCGCGCCCTGCTGACCAGCACCGACGAGGGCTGCTGTGACTACGTGCAGGCCGACCTGCGGGACACCGAGGCCATCCTGCGGGAAGCGCGGCGGACGCTGGACTTCGGCCAGCCGGTCGCCGTGCTGTTGCTGGCGGTGCTCCACTTCATCCCCGACGCGGACGGCCCGGCCGGGATCGTAGCCGCGCTGACCGAGACCCTCGCGCCGGGCAGTTGCGTGGCCGTCTCGCACCTGACCGCCGACTTCGCGCCCGACGCGGTCGGCGGGGGAGTAAGGGCCTACAACGCGCTGGTGCCCACGTCGGTCTTCCCGCGCAGCCACGCCCAGGTCACCGGCCTGTTCGCCGGGCTGCCGCTGGTCGCGCCGGGCGTCGTCCCGGTCACCGGCTGGCGGCCCGACCAGGCAGGCGCCGCGGACCAGGCCGCCGACCTGTACGGCGGGGTCGCCCGCACCTCGGCCAGCCGGTGGCGGCCGCGGCGGGAGGCGGGCGTGGCGTAAAAGAAAGCTCTCTGGCTGGCCTTCGGCGCGCTGGAAGTGCCAGATGATCGCGGCCGGGGCCGCCTCGTAGGCGGCGTCCGCCGCGGCCGGGCACCACTGCCGCGCCAGCGGCCCGCCCGCCCGGGGATAATGAGGAGATGGAAGGCCACGGCGCCGCGGATCGCGTTAGGGCCCGTATCGGCGCGGCGATCTTCGAGCGGGTGGCCGGGCCGCAGGGTCCGGCGCGCCGCCGGCAGATCCAGGCCGAGGGCGAGCGCATGTTCGCCGAGGACCGCCCCATCCGCCGCGTGCACGGGGATTCCTCGATGTTCATCGGCGGGATCCGGGCCCTGCTGCTGCAGTCGCTGCACCCGCTGGCCATGGCGGCCGTGGCCGGGCACTCGGGTTACCGCGGCGACCCGTGGGGGCGGCTGCAGCGGACCAGCTACTTCCTGGCCGTCACGACGTTCGGCCGGGTCGGCGACGCGCAGGAGGCGATCGGCCGGGTCCGGGCGATCCACCAGCGGGTCACCGGCACCGCGCCCGACGGGCGGCCGTACGCGGCCTCGGACCCGCACCTGCTGACCTGGGTGCACATCGCCGAGGCAGACAGCTTCCTGCGCGCCCACTCCCGCTTCGGCGCCCACCCTCTCGACCAGCCCGAACGCGACGGTTACGTCGCCGACCTGGCCCGCATCGGCGCCGCCCTCGGCGTGCCCGAACCGCCGCGCACCGAAGCCGAGCTCGCCGAGAGGATCGCCCAGTACCGGCCCGAACTGGCCGCCACCGCCCAGGCCCGGGAAGCCGCCCGGTTCCTGCTGCTCAACCCCCCGCTCCCGGTCATCGCCCGGCCGCCGTATGGCGTGCTGGCCGCGGCGGCGGTATCGCTCCTGCCCGGGTGGGCCCGCCGGCCTCTCCGCCTGCCTCGCCTGCCGGTGGCCGAGGCCGCCGTGGTCCGCCCGGCCGGGCACGCCCTGGTTCACGCCATCCGCTGGGCCACCACGGCGCCACCCGCGACCCCCGCCGCGTAGCCCCCGAACGGTGGCTGGCTGCCGACACCAACACCGGCGCCTCCGCGACTGAACGGAGCGACCTCGCGGCACGCGGGCCGCTCAGGAGTGTTTCGCTCGCATGTCTCGTCGCCAGCGAGCCGGTGGCGTGCCGTAGCGGTGCTTGAACGCGCGGCTGAATGCCGCCTCCGACGTGTAGCCGACGTTCTCCGCGATGAGCGTGACCGGAAGGGAGGTGCCGCGGAGCAGGTCGGTGGCGGCGTCCAGGCGTACGTGCGCGAGATAGGTGGCTGGCGGCTTCCCGACGCGAGCGACGAACCGCGCAGCGAACGCTGACCGGGAAAGGCTGCACGCTCGGGCCAGCTCCTCGACTGTCCAGTCGTGGCCGGGGTCTCGATGGATAGCGCTCAAGGCCAGACCGATCTGCGGGTCGAGCGCACCGGCCAGCCAGTTCGGTTCGGCGTCCGTGCCAGCGGCCCAGGCGCGCAGAATCTGGATGAAGAGCAGATCGAGGATGCGGGCGACCATCACCGCCGATCCTTGAGAGGGCGATTGCATCTCGAATAGGAGCATCCTGCGGGCCACTTCGAGCCCTTCGAGCGCTTGGCCGCGGGCGCCGCGCAGGATGATCACGGCCGGGAGGCTCGCGAGCAGGTGGCTCGCCTGCGGGTCGCCGATCGTGAATGTTCCGCAGAGCCAGCGCGCCGGCTCGGGTGCAGGCGCGTCGTGCTCGGATGCAGGCGCGTCGTGCTCGGGTGCAGGCGCGTCGTGCTCGGATGCGCCGGCGCGCACGGTCGCGTGCGCGCGCTTGCCTGCGTCGCTGATGTGGTGCGGGTCGCCGCGCGGGAGCAGGATCACATCGCCGCGACTCACGTGCTCGACGTGCGGGTCGCCGTCGATCCGAAGCACGAGTTCGCCCTCTTCAATGATGTGCAGGGTGCCGATATCGGCGAAGCTGATCGAGAAAGTCCGCAGCGGGGCGTACGCAACAATCCGTTCTCCGCTCAGACGGACGCTCCGGAGCAGCTCCGAGAGCAAGTCGTGCGGCTGGCCGTATGCGTCGAGGCCGAGCGCGGCGTCCTCGAGCGCTGGAGGATCGGCAAACTCTCGCGGCGGCCGGAGCAAATCGGCTGGCGTCGCTGGACGATCGGCAAGATGTTCCGGCGGAGCGGTCATTGTCTCTACGCATTCCTCGGACTACGTTCGACGAACAGTGAGTGGAGCGACCAATCGGAGGGCCTTGGGACCACGTTGGGGCGCTCTGTCAGGTGTCAACTTCTTCCATTGGCGAAGCAGCCGCGCCATCGGAAGTTCGCCCGACATTCTCGTCCAGGTCTGGGTCCGCTCGCTTGCGTCAACCTATCGCACCGGACAGACGTAACTCGACCAGGAAGGAAACAGAACCCATGACATCGAGAGCTGGTGAAGCTGTGCAGGACAAGCCGACCAAGATCAGCTTCGTCTATTCCAACCCCGCCGACCCGGCCGCCTTCGAGGCGGCTTACCCCGAGCAGCTTGCGCTGGCGCGGAAGCTCCCCGGCCTGACTCGGCTGCAGACGTCGAAGGTCTGGCCTAAGGAAGACGGCAGCCCGACCCCGGCATACCGACTGTTGGACCTGTACTTTGCCGACTACGCGGCGGCCAGCGACGCCGCCGCAGAGGCGGGCGCCCTTGTCGGCGCTACCCTCGAGCACGCCACCGGAGGCGTAGTGATCGCATTCGCGCAGGTCCTCGACGACGCCTAGACCGACACTAGACAGATTCCAGTCCCGCCGTCACTGCAGCAACCAATTAGCGGGAGGGGGAACAGGTCCCCCTCCCGCCACAAACCTGATGGCTCGTGGGTCACACTCCCCGGGTCATGGAGTCTTGTGCCTCGCCAGGCAGACCATTAGCAGGCTCCGTGCATGGACCGCGACATTGCTGTCGCGTTGCTGGACCAATTGCACTCCGCCCAAAACGAGTTCTACGGCGGCCGCGATCATGTCTTCAACCCGCTCGAGAGCTACAGGAGGCGCGGTGGTCGTGCACTGGCGAGCGCATGCCAGAATACGAGGGCGTCCTCGTTGTCGCTGGCGAAAGCGAGTGAGCGATGCGAGGCGATGGCAATGGAGGCGGCTTCGCCGGCGTCAAGCCGGTTCCCTCGCGGCTGGCCGCGGCCCTGATCGGCCACCTGGGCCAGGCGGAGGCCGATCCGCACGCGGCCGGCGTCCGGGCGGGCCGGGGCTGGGGCCGGGCGCTCGCCAGCGGCCTGGGCCGGGTCCCGCCGCTGGATGGCCTGATGCGCGTCCTCGGGCGGCTGGGCTTCGACCCCGCGGTCGTCAGCGGCCGGGACGCCAGCCCGGTCGTCGTGCACCTGCGCGCCTGCCCCTTCCTGGAACTGGCCGAGGCCAGCCCGGACGTGGTGTGCGGGGTCCACCTGGGTGTCATCGGCGGGGTACTCGGCGCGCTGGGCGCCCCGGGATCCGGCACCGAACTGAAGCCGTTCGCCGCGCCCAGCGCGTGCGTGATCCGGGTCCGCCTGCGCCGGGGCGCCGCCGGGCCGGAGACCCCGTGAAACCGGTGCAGCAGCCGGGCAGCGCCTTCCCGGCCCGGCTCCGGTCGGGCATCAGGGAACTGCACCCGGCCTACTTCGCCCTGGTGATGGCGACCGGCATCGTGTCGGTGGCCGTGGGCGAGACCGGGGCGACCAGCCTGTCCGCTGTCATGCTCGGCCTGACGATCGTGTGCTACGTGGCCCTGCTGGTGGCCTACGGGTGGCGCCTCAGCCGGTACCGGCCGCAGTTCCTGGCCGACGCGGCGAACCCGGCGAAGGCGTTCGCGTTCTTCACCTTCGTCGCCGGCTCGGACGTGCTGGGGACCCGGCTCGCCCTCGACGGCCATCACGCCTGGACCGCCGTGTTGCTGATCCTGGCCGTGCTGGCCTGGCTCCTGCTGACGTACGGCATGCCGCTGGGCCTGGTGACGCGGCACGGCACGCAGTCGGCGCTGGCCGGGGTCAACGGCACGTGGTTCCTGTGGACGGTCGGCACCGAGTCCATCGCCGTCTCCGCGACGACCTTCCCGCGCTCGCTGGCCCGGACGCTGTCCCCGATGGCGGTGGGCTTCTGGTCGGTCGGCGTGGTGCTGTACCTGCTCATCGCCGGCCTGGTCCTGGCGGCCCTGCTGCAGTTCCCGGTCGAGCCGGCCGGGCTCACCCCCGCCTACTGGGTGTTCATGGGAGCGACCGCGATCAGCGTGCTGGCCGGGGCCAAGATCCTCGGCCTGCCGCCCGGCCCCCTGGTGACCGCCGTCCACCCGGTGGTCGCGGCACTGTCGGTAGTCCTGTGGGCCTTCGGGACCTGGCTGATCCCGCTGCTGATCGGCCTGGGCGTGTGGCGCCACCTGGTGCGCCGGGTCCCGTTCCGGTACGAGCCGCCGCTGTGGAGCATGGTCTTCCCGCTCGGCATGTACTGCGTCGCCAGCCGCGCCCTCGGCTCCGCCCTGCACGTCTCCTGGCTCGTAACCACGGGCCGCGACGGCACGTGGATCGCCTTCGGGGTCTGGGCGCTGGTATTCGTGATGATGATCTTCTCCCTGGCCGGCCTGCCCCGTGGCCGCCCGCGGGAGGAGCCTGGCCAGCGCCACCCGGGCTGATATTAGTTAGTTAACTCACTTGACACTGACCTAGTCCGCGAGAGTTACTAAGTCATGTAACCAACTCATGCCTGGGAGGTGTCAGGCGTATGGAAGCAGCACAGGGACGGGTCGTGGCCGTCGCCGACTCGCGGCTCGTCCTGCGGTCGCGGCTGGGGGCACTCACGCTGGTCTTGCTCTGCGCCGTCCAGTTCCTCGACATCGTCGACACGTCGATCGTCAACATCGCACTGCCGTCGATCCAGCGCAGCCTGGACTTCTCCCAGCAGAACCTGCAGTGGGTCGTCAGCGGCTACATCCTCACCTACGGCGGATTCCTGCTGCTCGGGGGACGTCTCGGGGACCTCCTCGGCCGTCGGCGGATGCTGCTCACCGGGCTAACCGTGTTCGCCCTGGCGTCGCTGACCGGCGGGCTGGCCAATAGCGCAGGCCTGCTCGTCGCGGCCCGGCTCATACAAGGCATCGGTGCCGCGCTCATGGCACCCGCGGCCCTCTCCGAGCTCACCGTGAGCTTCCGGGAGGGAAAGGACCGCAACACCGCGCTCGGGGCCTGGGGGGCGATCAGCGGGATGGCTGCCGCGGCCGGCGTGTTCTTCGGTGGCCTGCTCACCCAGGGCCCCGGGTGGCGATGGGTGTTCTTCGTGAACCCTCCGATCTGCGTCCTGGTGGTCGCCGGCGTGCTGGCGCTGCTCGCCAATGACCCAGGAGCCAGGAACCGGACCCCGACGTTTGACGCGCAGGGCGCGGTACTCGTGACCGCGGGCATGTTGCTCCTGGTCTACTCGCTGGTGCGGGCGCCGGTGGCGGGCTGGGGGTCGGGGCAGACCATCCTGACGCTGGCCGGATCGGCCATCCTGCTCGCCGCATTCGTACGCAACGAACTGCGGAGCCCCGACCCGCTGGTTCCGCTGGCCATCCTGCGGGTGAAAGGGCTCGTGGCCGCGGATCTGACCCAGCTGATCGCCTTCGCCGGTTTCTTCGCCATGTTCTTCTACGCGACCCTTTACATGCAGGAGGTGCTGCACTACTCACCGCTCAAGGGGGGCGCCGCCTATCTCCCGATTACCGCCGGCTTCGCCGTAGCGGGAGGCATTGCGTCGCAACTGATTACGCGCGTCGGCACCCGTCCCGTGGTCATGACCGGCTGCCTGATAGCGGCGGCCGGGATTTACTACGTGTCGCGAGTGCCCTTGCACGGCACGTACGTCACCGACCTGCTCCCTGGGTTCCTGGTGATGTCGCTGGGCGCGGGCTCGGTGTTCGTATCGATCGCCGCCGCCGCCAACGCCGGCGTCCCCGGCGACAAGGCCGGCCTGGCGGCGGGACTGCTGAACGCCTCCCAGCAGGTCGGCAGCGCCCTCGGCCTGGCCATCCTGTCGGCGGTGGCGATCACGCGCACCAACCACCTGATCGCGGCGAAGGCGTCCCATGTCGCCGCGTTCGATGCCGGGTACCACCAGGCGCTCCTCGTCGGCAGCATCCTGATGGCAGCTGCTGCCCTCATCGCCGTGCGTATCGGCAACACCCGCGCCGCGGCTCCGTTGGTCCTGGTCAACACGGAGGTGGCTCAAGAGCAGCCGGCTCATGACCGCTGAGCCGGGGTCTATCCTGATAGTGAGATGACTGACTCACCACCACCAAACCCGGACCGCACGGCCGGCCAGCGGCCCGGGAAGCGAGAGCGCCTCATCGCCGCCGCCAGCCAGTTGCTGCACCAGCAGGGCGTGGAAAGCACGACGCTGGCTGACATCGCACAAGCCGCGGACGTGCCGGTAGGCAACGTCTACTACTACTTCAAGACCAAGGACGACATCATCGCCGCGGTCGTCAAGAGCCATGTTGAACGATCGCAGGCGGCGCTCGCCGCGATCGACAGCCGTCATCACTCGCCCAAGAGCCGGCTGAAGGCCCTGGTCGGCGAGCTGGCCGACCAGGGTGAGGTCATCGCGCACTACGGGTGCCCGCACGGCAGCCTCTGCTCCGAGCTGGACAAGCGCCCCGGAAGCCCTGATTTCGCACTGGCAGAGCTGATGCTCGTCCCCATCCAGTGGGCTGAGGAGCAGTTCCGGGCACTGGGCCGGCGCGACGCGCACGACCTCGCCGTCAGCCTTCTCGCCACCTATCAAGGAAGCGCGCTGCTCACCAACACGCTCCGTGATCCGAACATCCTCGCTCGCGAGGCGCGCCGTCTCAGCCGCTGGATCGACACGCTCTGATGAGCCACCGGCTGATGAGCCACCGGCTGGCGGCAGCCGCCGGTACACCCTGGTCTCAAGGCTCATCGTCTTCCAAGGCGACCGGCATCAGTTGCCTGAGCAGGGCCTCGGTGTCCGCCGCCTCGTCGTTGGTGAGGATGACCACGCACGCCTCCTCGCCTGGCAGCCAGGCGGCCAGCGACTGGTAACCGGGGTTGTCACCCGGGTGCAGGTAGGCGGCGTGTCCGGCGATGCGCCCGATGAACTGGGCGTATCCGTAGCTGTCGCACGTCACCCAGCCGTCGCTCGTGCCCTGGCCGTCCGGGAGCGGTGCGTGCGGGGTGATCATTGCGTTCAGGGAACGCTCGCTGATCAGCGATCCCGAGTGGACCGCGGCGAACTGCTTGCTGACCGAGGCGATCTGGAACCGGGTCCGCGGCGTGCACTCCACGCCCGCCTCAGCGTCGGCCAGCCCGCCCGCCACCTCCAGCCTGACGCGGCCGCCGCGGGTGACGATCGCCGCTCCACGAAGGCCCTCGACCGAGCGCACACGGCGAGCCTAGCGGCCCCGGATCTGCGGCTCGGCAGGCCTGCCAGTGTCGTTCCTGGCTCTTACGCTCAGGTATGTGGCGACCATGACGTTCCTCTTCACCGATATCGAGGGATCGACCACGCTGCTGCAGCGGGTCGGGAGGGACGTCTACGCCCGCGCGCTCGCCGAGCACCATGCGCTCATCCGGTCCTCGCTGGCCGCCCATGACGGCACCGAGCTGACCATGATGGGCGACGGTTTCTTCGCTGGGTTCTCGTCGCCGCGGGCGTGCGTGGCCGCCGTCCTCGCGATGCAGCAGGCACTGCAGGCGCACTCGTGGCCGGATGGCGGTGAGCCGCTGCGGGTACGGATGGGCGTTCACACCGGCGAGGCCGAGCCGACGGCCGCTGGCCCGGTTGGCCTGGACGTGCACCGTGCCGCCCGGATCGCCGCTGTGGCGCATGGCGGCCAGATCCTGCTGTCCGAGACGGCCGCGGCCCTGGTCAGGGACTTCCTGCCGGACGGAACGACGCTCACCGACCTGGGCGTGCACCGGCTCAAGGACCTGGGACGCCCGGAGCGGATCTTCCAGCTCACCGCGCCGGGCCTGCCATCGGAGTTCCCGCCGCTGCGGTCGCTCGGCAATCCGACCCTGCTGAACAACCTGCCCGCCGAGCTGTCGACGTTCGTCGGCCGCGCAACCGAGCTCAAGGAGATCTTGCCTTTGGTGTACGCCTCCAGGCTGGTGACGCTGACCGGGGCGGGCGGCTCCGGCAAGACCCGGCTGGGCCTGCAGGCCGCGGCCGAGCTGCTGGACGGGACCGGCGATGGCGTATGGCTCGTCGAGCTGGCGGCCGTGACCGATGCCGACTCCGTTCCCTCCTCGATTGCCGCCATCCTCGGCGTCACCGCCGAGCCCGGCCGGGCGATGCTCGACACCCTTGTCCATGCGCTGGCGCCGCAGCGCCTGCTGATCGTGCTGGACAACTGCGAGCACCTGGTCGACGCGTGCGCGCGGACGGCGGACGCCATCCTGCGGCGCTGCCCGCGGGTGCATCTGCTCGCGACCAGCCGCGAGCCGCTCGGGATCAGCGGGGAGACCCTCTACCGGGTGCCGCCGCTGTCACTGCCCGCCGAAGACGACTTCGGCTCCGCGCCGGCCGAACTGCCGGACGCGGTGGCGCTGTTCGTCGACCGCGCCCGGCAGCAGGGCGTCAGCCTGACTGCCGATGCCAGCAGCGGTCCGCTGATCGCCTCGATCTGCCGGCGGCTGGACGGGATGCCGCTGGCCATCGAGCTCGCTGCCGCCCGGCTGCGCTCGCTATCCCTGCCTGACCTGCATGACCGGCTGGACCAGCGGTTCCGCCTGCTTATCGGCGGGAGCCGGGCCGCGCTGGCCCGTCAGCAGACGCTGCTGGCCACGGTGGCCTGGTCGTACTCGCTGCTGGGCAGCGCCGAGCAGCAGCTGCTGCGCCGGCTGGCCGTGTTCCCGGAGAGCTTCGATCTGGCCGGAGCCGAGGCCGTCTGCGGCGTCGCAGGCATCGACCGGCTCGACGTCGTCGACCTACTGGGCTCGCTGGTGAACAAGAGCCTCGTCGGCACCGAGCAGCGACCGGAGAACCTGCGCTACCGGCTGCTGGAGACAATCCGTCAGTTCGCTGGCGAGCGGCTTGCCGAGGCGGGCGACGAGGCGGCTGCGATGAGCGCAGCGCACTGCGAACACTTCGTGTCCGTCGCGGAGCAGGCCGGTGCCCACCTGACCGGGCCAGACCAGGGCCGTTGGTTCGCGGTGCTGGACGCCGAGCGGGCGAATCTGTGGCGGGCTGCGGAGTACGCGGCTGGCATGCCGGACGGCACCAGCCGGGTGCTCCGCCTGGGTGCGGTGCTCCGCCGGTACTGGGTATCGCGTAACGCGGGCGAGGCGGTGGCCGGCCTGATCCGGCCGGTGCTGGAACGGCCCGGGGCGCGGTCGGACCACAGGCTGTTCGTCGACGCGGCGATCACGGTCATGGACGCTACCCGGGGCCTTGATGTCCAGGCCGCGCTTCGGTACGGCGAGCGGGTCATCGCCGAGGCCCGGCAGTTCGGCGAGCCGAGCCTGCTGATCGAGGCGCTCGCGGGGTATTGCGGGCTGTATTACTTCGCGGGCGAGCCGGAGCAGGGAGCTGCGTTCGGCGCCGAGGCCGTCACCCTGGCCCGCCGGACAGGCGACGACGTGCTGCTGAGCTCGAGCATCTCGGGATACCTGCTGTCCCTGGACATGACCGACCCCGAGGCTGCCGAGCGGCTCTACGCCGAGGGCATCGCGTGCACGCAGCGGTCCGGTGACCGGCTGATGGCCTACCTGCTGCACAACAACGCCAGCGTGCACGCCCTTCGCGCGGGCGACGTCGCCGCCGCCCGCGCGCATCTGGCCCAGGCCGGGCAGGCGGGCGCGGAGATCGGCGAGCAGAGTCATTCCGTGCAGGTCAACATGGGCTGGGTGCTGCGCCAGGAACACGATCCGGAGGCGGCGCGGGCCACATTCCAGGACGGGCTGCGACTGAGCCGCCGGACCGGGGACAGGTACGGTCTCGCCTACTGCAGCCTCGGCCTGGCCTGCGCCGCCGGCGACCTTGGCGAGTGGCGCCGCGCCGCCGTGCTGCACGGGGCGGCGCGGGCGTTCTTCGACCAGCTGGGCGGGCCGTGGCAGGATCCCGAGGGCCGGTACCGGGAGGAAAGCATCGCCGCGGTGCGACGTAGCCTTGGCGACGCGCAGTTCGACGAGGCCTACGCCTACGGCCTGGCGCTGAGTTTCGACGAGGCCATCGCGCTGGCTCTGAGCGGGGTCCAGCAGGTCGCTGCCTGACGGGCCCCCAGCCGCCGGATCGTTGGGCCTCGCCGTCAGCCTCCGTTTCCGGCCAGAGCCGCGTGGCCGCAACCCAATAAGCCGCGTGCCCGGGGGCAACGGTGAGTCGTAACGCGCTGCGGCGAGGCTGGGGTCGAGCAGTCTTGCTGAAGAGCGGGGAACTATAGGACGATCTCGCCATGGGAATCGCCCGGTGCGCACGCCATCCACGAGCTCACCAAAGCGCGCGCCGCCTGGCCCCGCTCGCCGGGGACGGCGAGTGACCAGATGCGCCTCCTGCTGATCGGCGCCCCCGGCGCGGGCAAGGGAACACAGGCAGAGCGGCTGGCGAAGCGGTTCGGCCTGGCGCATATATCCAGCGGCGACCTGCTGCGCCAGCACGTCAGGGAGCAGACGTCGCTCGGTCGGACCATCAAGTCCTACGTCGACCAGGGCGATCTGGTCTCCGACAGCGTTGTCCTGGACATGCTCCGCAAGCCCGTCGTGGCCGCGGTCGAGGCTGGCGGCTACGTCCTCGACGGGTTCCCGCGCACCGTCGAGCAAGCGGAGGCATCCTTCCCGGTCGCTCAGGCGCTCGGGGTGGAGGTGCAGGCTGCCATACACCTTGACGTCCCGCGCGAGGAACTGGTGCGGCGGCTGCTTTCCCGGCGCAGGGGTTCCGAGGACACCGAAGCGGTCATCGAGCACCGCCTGGAGGTGTATCTGGAAAAGACAGTGCCGTTGCTCGCGTACTACGCAGGCCGGGAATTGATGTTCGCCGTGGACGGAGCCCAGCCGCCCGATGACGTCCACGAAGAAATCGTCGCGCGCCTCCGGAAGCTGGCGGCCTTCACCACGTGGGTCACATGAGGCCATCTCAAGACGTTCATGCCTCCGGCCGGGGGAGGCTCGCTAACGCGGCGTCGGGAGCGCGTTGACGCTCGGCCGGAGCGCCGGTGAGGTGCCGGACCAGCCGGGACCGGCCGGGCCGCAGCGCGATCAGCGTGGCCAGGCACGCGCCCGCCAGCAGGGCGTACGGGACGAAGTCCGACGTCACCTGGGCGATGGCGCCGCCCGCCGCCGCGGCGCCCGCCTGCCCGGCGGCCCAGGCGAGATTGCCCAGGCCGAACGCCAGGCCCTGGTTCAGTCCCAGCCGGTCCGCGCCGGAGCTGAGCAGCGCGGTGGCCGGGGCGAACAGCGTCCCGTAGGCGGGCATGCCGACGATCAGCAGGGCGATCAGCCACGGCGCGGGCGCCAGCACCGGCGCGAGCAGGCTCACCACCACGGCCGCGGTCAGCGACAGCCGGACCGGCACCAGCTCGCCGCGGCGGTCCGACAGCCGGCCCGCCAGCGGTGACAGGCCGGTCTCGATCGCCGCAGAGGCCAGGAACGTCGCGCCGATCACCACCGCCGAGGCCCCCAGCCGGGACAGCCGCAGCGGCGCGAGAACATCCACCACCCCGAACGCGACGCCCGCGAGGAACGTGAGCCACATGCCGGCTCCGACCCGGGGGTCACGGATCGCGGGGAAGGCCGCGCTCAGTCCCTGAGGCTCGGCGCGGGCCGGGGTCGGGACCAGGAACGCGGCCACCATGAGCGCACCGCCGGCCACCGCCGCGGCCGAGAACGCCGGGCCCGTCCCGACCTGGCTGGCCACTGCCCCGACCACGGGGCCGAACAGTGCGCCGCCCACCGCCGCGCCGATCGCGAGGCCCATCATCTCCCCGCGCCGCTCCGGCGGGGCCGCCGTGGCCAGCCAGCTGAGGCCCGCGGCCCAGGTGCACGCCCCGCCCAGCCCCTGGACGAACCGCGCGACGTCGAGCACGGCCTCCGCCGAGGACCAGCCGAAGACCAGCGTGGAGACGCTCATCAGGGCCAGCCCGAGCAGCGCGACCCGCCGGGCCCCGAGGTGCGCGGTCAGCAGGCCGCCCGGGAGCGCGCCGACCAGGGTCCCGGCCGGGTAGGCAGCGACCAGGATCCCGGCGCCTGCCTTGGTCAGGCCCGCGGCGTGCACGTAATGGGGGAGCAGCGGGGTCAGCGCGGTGAAGAACATGGTGTCGACCAGCACCAGCGCGCACACGAACCCGAGCAGCGCCCGCACCCCGCGCGGCAGCCGCTCCTGCTGCCGCGCCATGACACCACCTATCCTGCTGCGATCCGACCTACCGAGAGGTCAGCCCACAGAACGTACCTCACGGACCGAGGCCACGTCACACTCAATATGCGAGGCGGGAGGTGAAGTGAAGATCACGCGCTGGCCACGGCTTCGCCGGCGTTGCTACGGCGGGTGGATGAGTTCCTCGGTCAGCCGAACCTGGACCCGGCGCTCACCCTGGTGGTAGCCGAAGGCCGCGACGTGGTCCTGCCAAGGAGCCAAACCCTAGCACTTTGCCCGATGTGTCTGATAACAACTAGAATGTCAATTCCATAACGCTGCCGCTCGTGGCCAACCGTGCACGGTGCCCACCCGGTAACGTTCTGTGAACCGCAGATGGCCTGTGGGAGAGCCCGGGCCATGACGGCCTCGTCGCTGACTCGCCGGGCCCCTTCAGCCGCGCCTCTCCAAGGCGACCACCACCCGCCAAGAGCATCGTACCGAGATCAAATTACGTGTCCAGGGGCTGGCCGAAAGGCCCCCACTTCTCCCGGAAATACTCGATGATCTTGCTAGCCTGCTCATGGCTAACCTCGACGAGCTCGTAAGCGAAGTCGCCGCGCTTCCACTCCACGATTGCTGGCGTGAACTCCCAGCTGAAGTCTCGCCGCAGGCCCTCGTCGGTGAAGCCGTCACCATCGAATTCCAGCCGCCGTACGAGTCCGTAAGGCTGCTCAACAGTCGTGTCGTCGTCGACGACCGCATAGTAGGTGATCTTGTCAGGCATCTAGTGGCCCTTCCGTGCGGTAGTTCGGGAATGTCCGCGACTCCTTCTGGCACGCTGATCCAAGAAGCACACTTCCCGCTGGAACGCCATCAAGCTCCTGTCGTTCGTCATCTTGCGTCAGAGGGTTGCGCAGCCGTTCATAGGACTTCGTGGGTTACGTGCTGCTTGGCATAGAAGCTCTCTGGCGTGTGGAACTGAACTTCGAAACGCTGGCCCTCCGAGTGTGATCCAGCGGGTGTTGATCCCTTTATACTCCGGATCATCGCGCCAGTGGTTCTTGCTATAGACCATCTCGATAGTCCGCGTTCTCCAGTCGCTGCTTCACATCCCAGTATACCATCCGAATAGTTCGTCTAGACGCGAAGCAAAAGGTATAGCGGATGGCGTCATTGAGTCTGCCGCACGGTATCTCCGGTCGAAGCGTCCGGCAGTACAGTCTCCAGTTCGGTCGGCGATCTTCTCTTTGAGGCGATCATCACCCTTGCGACGGTGCTCAAGGCCTTCAAGCCAACCACCGCAACTATTCTCGCGCTCGGCTTCTCCCATGTGCTCGGTCAGCGCCTCTTCCCTTCGCCTTACCCTGATGATCTCCTCTTTGGCCTGGGCATGCTGCTCTGGGTTCAGGTACTGGTTGCCGTCTCCACGCCAGGAGTCTGCTGGATCCCGTGACCGGTCCACCGCCGCGGATACTCGCTCAGCGGGCCATCTGAGTACGTGATCTGCCCAGGCCCGCAAGAACCTGGGCACTTCGCTCCAGAAGCCTCGCTCGACTGCATCGGCCTGGCGGTCCGATTCCGTGTTCTCCTCGGGCGATGAGAGGTCACGGGCGTCGCTCTGCGGGGAACTTGGATGGCCTGGTGGGAGGCGTTCTAGGCGGTGCCGCAGGTCATCCCGCGACCAGCGTGCGGGGTGATCGTCCGCCGCTAAGCGGTCGGCTGGTCTCGTCTCATCGAAGCGTTCCGGCCTTAACTGTCTCGGCGTGTCGGGCGCGTCCGGCTGGCCTGGCCAGTCACGCGATCCCGGCACGGTCGGCTCCCTTCGCAGCGTCCCCTGTAACGCCGCCCCATCGTAGACAACATCCGGAATCCGGCGTAAGGGCATGCATCCGACTGTCCGGACACGGAGCGGGCGCCGCGGGCCCGCCGTCCTACCATTGGCCGGACCCTGGGGAGGTGCCCGCGTGACTCGCGAGGAGTTGCTCCATCTGCTGGCGCGCCTGCGGCAGGCACGGGTGGGGGAGATCCGGGTGCCGCACAAGCCACTGCTGTTGCTGTGGCTGTTCGGCAGGCTTGCCACCACCGGCAGCAGCATGGCCACCTACGAGCAGGCGGAAGAGCCGGTAAGCCGGAATCGAGGCGGCGCACGTGCGCTGGCACAGCCAGAACGGGCCGGACGAGGTAGCCAACGCGCTCGCGCTATGCGCGCTGCACCATACCCTGCTTGACCTGGGCGTTCTAGGGATCACCGACGACCGGCGCATCCGCGTCTCGCCGTTGTACGTCGCCCGCAGCGACGCGGGCCGGGCGGTCGACGCGCTGGCGGGGCAGCCGTTGCTGGCATCGCGGCCGGGGCAGCCCGTGGTCGACATCGCATACATCACCTGGCACGAGATCCAGGTCTTCAAAGGCGGCCGCGAACGTGCCTCAGCGTGACCCCGACGCTGACCGCGGTGCGCTGGCCTGAGCGGCGGTCCGGTCCGGCAGGTCCGAGGACGTCCGGTCCGGCAGGGCACCTGATGGGCGGCCACCGCGTCAAGCTAACACCTGGGTTGGTAAACCGGTAATGGCCATCGCCCCCGCCACCACCGCGACGGCGAGCAGGACCCCGAACACCAGGCTCGCTACCTGCCAGAACAGCAACCGCCGCGGCCGGCCAGCGGAAGGGTGCGCCCGGTCCCGGAGCCGATGCCGCCGGTGACGCCCCGGGCGGCGGGCGGCCCGCCGCGTGCCTTCCCGGGTCTTCTCGAGCTCCGGCATGTTCTCGCCCGCGGTCAGCCGGGTGAAGGTGGCCAGCAGTGAGGCCAGTTCTGGGTCGGAAACGGAGAGATTGTCCCCGATGGCGTTCAGTGCCTGCTGCTCCTGCGCGCTGAGGCTCATGACCGCCACCTCCATCACCGTGCCGCGGCTCCGAGTCCTCCGGAGGCTATCGCCACGCAGGGGCTCGCGATCCGGCGGTCCCGGGCATGCTGGGCACAGCCACTCCCAAGACTTGTTTATCGTAGCACGATATAAATCAGGCCAAATCATCCGCTAAAGATCTTAATGGTGGAAGTTACGAGCTCTGCTGACGGTCGGCGTGCCGTGCGGTGCCCCGGATCGCCTTCTATGGCTGATCAGGACTCCAGATAGCGCAGCACGGCCAGCACCCGGCGGTGATCGGCGTCCGACGGCGGCAGGCCGAGTTTGCTGAAGATGTTCCCGACGTGCTTTTCCACGGCCCGCTCGGAGATCACGAGAGTCCCGGCGATCGCGCCGTTGGAGCGGCCCTGCGCCATCAGGCCGAGCACATCGCGCTCTCTGGCCGTGAGGGAGCCGAGCCCGTCGGTGCGGCGGCTGGCGCCCAGGAGTTGGGTAACCACCTCTGGGTCGAGGGCGGTGCCGCCCGCCGCCACCCGGCTCAGCGCCTCGACGAACTCGCCGACGTCGGCGACCCGGTCCTTGAGCAGGTACCCGACACCCGCCGCACCGCCGCCAGAAACCGCGCCGAGCAGGTCGGCCGCATAGCGGGTCTCGATGTACTGGGAGAACACCAGCACCCCGGTCTTGGGGTGGTCGCGGCGGATGGCGATCGCCGCGCGCAGGCCCTCGTCGGTGTAGCCGGGCGGCATCCGCACGTCCACCACGGTGACGTCCGGCTGGTGCTCGTCCACCGCAGCCAGCAGGTCCTCGGCGTTCCCGACGGCGGCGACCACCTGGTGCCCGCGGTCGGCCATGATCTCGGCCAGGCCCGCCCGGACCACGGCCGAGTCCTCGGCGATCACAATCCGCATGGGTCTGCGCTCCGGCTCGGTCACGCGTGCGACGGCAGCTCAACGGTGACCATGGTGGGCCCGCGGGGTGGGCTGCTGACCTGCAGCGTGCCGTCCACGGTCCGGACGCGCTCGGCGAGCCCGGCCAGGCCGCCGCGGTCCTCGATGCGGGCGCCGCCGGAGCCATCATCGCTGACCCGCACCCGCAGTAGCCCGGGTACGTGCACCACCTCCAGCGTGGCATGCCGGGCGCCGCTGTGCTTGACCACGTTGGTGAGCAACTCGGCCGCGCAGAAGTAGGCGATGGTCTCGATTGCCGCCGACGGGCGCTCGGGCAGGTCGATGACCAGCTCGACGGGCACGTCGCTGCGCGCGGCCAGGGTGGCCAGCGCGGTGCCGAGGCCCTGGTCCAGCACCGGCGGGTGGATGCCGCGGGCCAGGTCGCGCAGCTCGATGATGGCCTCCTTGGCGCTGCGGTGCGCAGCGTCGACCAGCTCCAGGGCCCGCTCCATGTCGGACTGTGCGGTCCCGGTGACCGTGCCGCCGAGCTTCTCCCGGGCCAGGCCCAGCTTCATGGCGACGGCGACCATCTGCGCCTGCGCCCCGTCGTGCAGATCCCGCTCGATCCGGCGCAGCCTCGCGGCCGAGTCGTCCACCGCCTGGGCCCGGGTCTGCTCCAGCTCACGCACCCGGTGCCCCAGCGGCGGCCCGAGCAGCCTGGCGATCAGCTTCGCGTCCGCGGCGTTGCACCCCTTCAGCCACCACGGGCAATACAGCAGCGCGGCCACGCCCACCGGAACCAGGGCGAAGGAGACAGCCAGGGAATGCACCGCCCCGGCCACCAGCAAGGGGTCTGGCTTCCACCACGCCAGCCACCCAGGTATGTGGATCACCACTCCGTTGACGTGCAGGATCTCCCACCAGATCGGAAAGGTCAGATAGGGAAGCCCCCAAACCAGCAGGTAGATCACGATGATCGCGCCGCACACCGCGAGCAGTAGCTTGAGCAGCAGGTAGCCACAGGCCCGCCAGCCGACGGGATCGGTGAGGACCGCCCGGGCCCGGCCGAAGGCGCCAGGCGGCGGACGCAGTGGCGGCGGCGGCGTGACCTGGAGCCCCAGCAGCCGGCCGGCCAGACGGCGGTGGACCGCGCCGAGCCGCCGGGCACCCAGCAAGGCCACCATCAGCAGCGGCACCCCGACCAGCATGCCAGCGAAACTGAGCGACATCCCCAAGCCGACGGTGAAGGCGACCACGATGAACACAAAGCAGGGAATCGCGAGCAGCAGCCCGAGGACCGCGTACTCGACCTGCCGCCAGGTATCCCGGGTGAACGGAGCCCGCAGCAGCTTCCGCGTGGTCTGCTGGAACCAGATCCGGTCGTGAGGGGGCCGGGGCGGGCGCACGGAAGGTGCGACGGGAGGCATGAAGGTGCTGCGCCACGCATCGTCGGACGCCGATGGCACTGCTGAGCTGCCCTGCTGGCCGGTCACCGGGTTGGCGCTGTCCATGACGGAACTCTCCGCTTCTGCTCTTTAGTATCTGCCCGGACCGCGCGTACCGCGAGCGGTCATATCTCGATGCTCGCGGCACGTCGGCGCAAGATCGATAGGGCAGGCACCCGAACCTGGGACCGTGCTAGCCGTACCGCAGGCTCGGGTGGCCGCACGGTGGATCTCCTGCCCGCGCGCGGCGAGCATCGAGATGTAGGTGACCGGAGTGGCCGGCACCGCAGGTCACAGGAGGCATCCCGATGCACGCACCGACTGACAACCTGACCCCCTCACGATCCGTCCTGGTGAGACTTCCGTTCTGGTCACGGCTATACCGCCACCCCCGTGTCGGGATGGCTGTGTTCTTTACCTCTGGGAGCTGGAACCTCTTCCTCGGCATCCTGATGCTCTCTTACGGCTACTGGCTGGGACTGCTGCCGCTGGTTTCGTCGGCGGTGCTCTTCTGGGCCGGCACCAGTGCGTACCGGATCACCCAGAGCCAGCCTGCAGCATCCCTCGCAGGTGCGCCCTGAGTCGTTGGTTCGTCGCCAGCGGGTACCACCCGCCGAGCGGCGGCACTTCCCGGGCCGCGGCGGGGAGGGATTGTTTAGGGCCGGTCCTTGATGCCGACCCCGCACAGGTGCCAGCCGACCCCGCGATCGTCGAGGGCAGCAGGTGGCGGCTCTCCACGGCAGAGTCGGCACCGTCCGGGACGCCCAGCGCCCGTACCATCGCATTGGCCGCCTCGGACGCCTCCCGGTCGACCACAAAGTTGTCCTTGCCGCCGAGCTGATAATTCCAGATGCGGGCCGTGTTGGGATAACGGGCGCCGATCGGATCCTCGGAGTCCGGCCTGGAAGCCGCCGGCGGTTCGGCTGACATCAGGCATCGTCCTCCGTGCGTCAAAGGGGCACCTCCGATGATAGGGGAATCTGGCCGTCGCGGGCCGTGCGCAAGGCGGCCCAGGACGATCACGTGCCATCCGGCTCCGAATGCTGCAGGCCGGGTGCGGGTAGCCGCCCGGCACATGTGGTCCCCGGCAGCGGGGGTCGGCATGGTTTATCGTGGGACGATATAACAGGACTGCAGGCTGCTCCTGGTCGCCGGGCGTTGCGTGCCGACGCGGAGCGGGCCGGGCCCGTGCCCGGTCAGCGGCGGAGCGGGCCGGGCCCGTGCCCGGTCAGCGGCGGAGCGGGCCGGCCCGTGCCCGGTCAGCGGCTGACCGGGCCTGTGAGCGGAGGACAGAGCATGCCGCAGCAAACCCGCGCGGACTTCGAGCACCTGCTGGCGTTCCGCAGCAGCCTGCGCAGGTTCCAGCGCTGGAGCGAGGATCAGGCCCGCCGGGCTGGGCTGACCCACGTCCAGCATCAGCTCCTGGTCGCGGTCAAGGGCCATCCCGCGGCCGAGCCGCCGACGGTGCGAGACCTCGCGGGCTACCTGCTGCTGCGGCATCACAGCACGGTGGAGCTGGTCGACCGCGCGGAGGCGGCCGGCTTCGTGCAGCGGATGCCCGATTCCGGTGACGGCCGGCTCGTCCGGGTCCGGCTGACCGACCGGGGCGAGCGAATCCTGAACGAGCTGACTCCGGCCCACCTGGTAGAGCTGCACAGCCTGGCCGCGGTCCTGGACGAGCTGGTGGCCGGGGCAGGAGCCTGACACCTCTAGCTCCATTAGTTTATCGTGTAACGATATTCTCACTCAGCGGTTTGACTTTGCCTATTGCGGCCCCTACAGTTATATCGTGACGCGATAGAAAGTTAACGAAGAGGCTCCGGCAGCCGCGTGGTGCTGGCCGCCGCAGGAGGTGGCCCGTGAGCCGGCCTCCCAGCCGGCGGCTCCTGAGACGGCGGCCAGGCGGCTGCCGGCCCAGAGCCCTAGGGAGAACATCATGCGAACCACCCGGCACCCGTCCCCGCTGCCGCCCAACCCGGTCGCGTCCCTCGGCGGCTCCCCGCTGCCACCCGGCCCGTCCGGAATCCGCACCAGCGGATCCCCCCTGCCGCCCGACCCGCCCGTGGTCCCGGGCGGATCCGCGCGGCTGCCCGGCTAAGCCGGCCGGGTACGGGCCGCCCGGCCGCGGTCACGGCGCCGGCTGGTCCGGCCCCGGCTGGTCCGGCGCCGGCCCCGGCCCCGGCCCCGGCGCCGTGCCCGCGACCTGGCCGGGCGGGAAGCGGCGTTCAGAATCGTCCATCTTGGCCTGCACGGCGGCCGCGAGGTCGATATTCAGCACGTCCGCCAGCCGGACCAGGTACAGCATCACGTCGGCCATCTCCTCGCCGACCCGGGTCTTCAGCGGCTCGTGCTCGGCCAGGCGCCGGGCATCCGGCGCGGGCAGCCACTGGAACAGTTCGGCCAGTTCGCCGACCTCGCCGACCAGGGCGAGGATCAGCGACTTGGGGTCGTGGAACCGCCCCCAGTCCCGCTGCTTGGTGAACTGCCTCATCCGGTCGCGCAATGCCTCAAGCTCAGCCACCCGTGCAGCATCCCACGCCGGCGCCGGTGACGCTCACCTCGATGATCTGCATGCGCTCCGCCCCCGCATCCGGCCCCCTCGTCGCGGGCCCGGGCTCCCCGCGCAAATCATTGCATTTCCGGAACGCGACGCCGACATCCGAACCGGGCCGCCCCGCGCCGGTTAGGGTTTCGTGCGTGGCCTGGAACGAGGTGGCCGCGGGCGTATTCCAGCGGAGATACGACCCCCTGGACGTAAGCGTGTGCGTGGTCCGCGGGTCGGACGGGCTCGCCGTCGTGGACACCCGGTCGTCGCCCCGGCAGGCCGACGAGATCCGCGACGACCTGCGCGAGCTCGGCCGCGCGCCGGTCCGCTGGGTGATCAACACCCACGCCCACTTCGACCACTGCTTCGGCAACCAGCGGTTCGGCCGGGGCTCGGACCTGAACACTCCGATCTACGGTCACGTCCGGATGCCGGCCCACCTCGACGAGATCGAGCGGCCCCTGCTCGCGGGGTGGATCGCCCGCGGCGAGGAACCCGCCGACGAGTGGCGCGAGGTGGTCATCACCCCGCCCACCGACCTGGTTAGTGACCGGCACGCCCTCGACCTCGGCGACCGGGCCGTCGACCTGATCCACCTCGGCCGCGCCCACACCGACAACGACCTGCTGGTGCACATCCCCGACGCGGGAGCGTGGCTGGTCGGCGACGTGGTAGAGGAGTCCGGGCCGCCGATGTACGGGCCGGACAGCTTCCCGCTCGACTGGCCGGTGACCGCGGCCCGGCTGCTGGCCCTGGCCGGCGACGGCGACGTGCTGGTGCCCGGGCACGGCCGCCCGGTCGGCCCGCGGTTCGCGCGGGCCCAGCAGGCCCAGTTGGCCGGGGTGGCCGACCTGATCCGGGACCTGCACGCGGACGGAGTGCCGGCCAGCCGGGCCGCGGCGGCGGGCGGGTCCCGGTGGCCGCTGCCCGCCGAATGGCTGACCCGCGCCATTCAGGCCGCCTACGTCCAGCTCGGCCGCGGCGGCGTGCCCTGACGGCCAGGGCTCGACCGGATAATGGCTCCATGAGCGGAGTCGCACGGTACGGAAAGGCGGTCGCGCGCCCCGGGCAGGGGGACGAGCTGGCCGGGATCTTGCTCGCCGCGGCCGACGGCCTGGCCGGCAACCCGGGCTGCGAGCTGTACCTGGTGAGTCGGCAGAAGGACGCGCCCGACGTCATCTGGGTCACCGAGCTGTGGCGCAGCCAAGCCGACCTCGACGCGTCCCTGGCGCAGATCCGCGGCAACGACTCGGTGGCCCGGGCCATGTCGCTGGTGGAGACCTGGGACATGATCGAGCTCGACCTTCTCGGCGGCAAGGGCCCGCGAATCGCCTCTTAGCCCTGGCCCTCGGCGGGTTGCGCGGCGTCGGCGGGGGTGGAGTTTCCATGATTGAGGTACATGGCACGCGGATAACGCACCTCATGCACCGCGTTCATGAATCCGACGGCGACGGTGGCTCCGCGCGGCGGGTTGAGGCGGCTTCGGGCGGCCGAGGGCGGCCCCTTGTCTTGTTGTCTTGGCCGGACTCCCGCGACGGCATTGCCCGGCCGGCCGCCGGGCGGGACAATCGAGACCAGATCTGCCCACTGAGCCTGGCGTGATGGTGATACGTGTATGCCCCCTTACGCAGCGGCCGGGAACGGCAGCTACGTCGTGCGCCTGCCCCGGGTGCCGTTCTACTTCTGGGTGGTCGGCTCCGTCATGGTGATCGGCCCGGGCTCGCTGGTGGCCCTGGCCGCCGGGTCCGGGCCGGACCCGGTCAAGGCCGTGCTGCTGCTCGGGGGCTTCTCGCTGCTGCTGTTGTCGCCGCTCGCCTGCCTGTTCTGGATTCGCGACCACGACCGCGCGCGCATCACCGGCCGGGTGGTGCTGGCGGTCGACGACGCCGGCATCTACCTGAACGGGCCGTCCCGGCGGATCGGCTGGCCCGACGTCGCGGAGGTGGTGCTGTTCAGCAAGCTTCCGCCGCACAGCGGCGAAGACGGTACCTGGGACCACCGTGTCGTGGTCCTGAGACGAGGGCCGGACGGCGGCCTCCCGGAGCCGATCGCGCGGCGGCCGCTCGACCCGTCCGGCTGGGGTGAGGTGGTCGCCCTGTGCGACGCCCGGCTGCGGCTGGCCGATCTCGCCGCCGCGGTGCACGCGCACGCGCCGAACGTGCCGGTCTGGGACGCGGGCGGAGTCAGAAGGTGAGACCGCCGCAGAGCCCGCGGCGGGAACCGAAAGGAATCGAACATGAATGTCCAGTACCGGCAGGGTGATGTTCTGCTGATCGCTGTCGACGCCATCCCGGGCCGCGCGGTGCCGGTGCCCCGGGACCGGGGCGAGATCGTGCTGGCCTACGGCGAGGCGACCGGGCACCGCCACGCGATCGCCGAACCGCACGCCGAGTTGCTGACCCTGCCCGACGAGGAGGTCGAGCGCCGCTTCCTGCGGATCGTCGGCGAGCAGGCCCGGCTGCGGCACGAGGAGCATGGCTCGATCACCCTGCCGCCCGGCTCCTATCAGGTGGTCCGGCAGCGGGAGTACGTCCCGCCGGCGTCCTCCCGGTCGTCCCGCAGGTACCGCCCGGTCCGGGACTGATGGTGCCCAGGCGCCGGGTCAGGCTGACCCGGCGGCGGCAGGAGCAGGCGCAGCAGACCCGCGACGAGTGGCTGCGGCACGCGCTGACCACGGCGCCCGCCGACCGGCCGGCGGCCGAGCAGGCGGCCCGCCGGCTGTACCAGCTCGACGGGCGCCCGCCGCCCCGGTTCGCGTGGGCGGACTCCCCGGCCGGCGCGCTGCGGGAGGTCCGCGGTCACGCGGAGGCTGCGGGGGACGGGCTGCTGGCTCACGTCCGGCGCCGCTCGCCGCTGCCGTCGGCCGCGTTCCGCTACGAGCAGTCCCTGGCCCGGCACGGCCGGCTCCGGGCGCGCCTGCGCCCCCGCGGCGACCTGGGCCCGGTGCTGTCGTCGCCCCCGGCCCGGATCGGGCCGCGCACCCGGGAGCGGCTGCTGACGCCGGGGGATGACTGGGGGCTGCTGCCGCTCGAGCCGGTGCTGCTGAGCGCGCTGCGGGCCCGCGCCGCCCCGGAGCACGGTCCCGGCGGCCCGCTGCCCGCGTTCGCGGACCAGTGCGTGACCGGCCAGTTCGACGCGGCCGGGATCGGCTCGGACCTGGTCTACCGCCAGCTCGGCATCACCGCCGTGCGCCCGGACTACGGCGAGCGGCTGGACCTGCTCGCGGCCCTGGCCCGGTCCTGCGGGCCGTGGTGGCCGTACCCGGAGGTATGCGTGCTGACCGAGCGCCCGGTCCGGTTCGAGGTCCAGCCCTGGTCCCCCGGGGGCGGGCGCAGCTGGCTGGTCCTGCACAGCCTCGATGGCCCGGCGCTCGCCTGGCGGGACGGTTTCGCCATCCACGCCTGGTACGGCGCCGAGGTCCCGGAGCGGTTCAGCACCGGGGAGGCCACCGCCGAGGACTGGCTCAGCGAGCCGAACGCCGAGTTCCGGCGGCTGATCGCCGAGCGCATGGGCTACGCCTGGCTGCTCGACGAGATGGCCGCGCACCAGATCGCCTCGGACGAGTACGGCACGCTGTGGCGGATCTCCAGCCACCGCGACCGCGCCGAGGACGTGGTCGTGGTCGACGTGGCGAACTCCACCCCGGAGCCCGACGGGTCGCGGCGCCGGTACGTGCTGCGGGTGCCGCCCGACCAGCGGGTGCCCCGGGACGCGATCGGCTGGACGTTCGGCCTGCCGCCGGGCAGCTACGAGCCCACCGTGATGACCTGACCGGCGTCGGCAGCCGCGGCTTTCAGCGGCCTATCCGGGATGGGCCACGACGGTTCGCCAGTCCTCGAGTTTATCGAGCGAGGCCCCTGGCTCCAGTTCCTCGGTGTCCTTCAGCAGGGCAACCCGGTCGATCACGCCGGGATCCCAGCCGAGCTCGGCCAGGCTGCAGAGCATGCCCTCGGAAATCTCCCCGCGATATCGCCGCTTACGTATCTTGATGGCTTTCGGAAGGCTTCCGTCCGGAAGGCGGGATCCGGGGGGCGCCACGGGCACCAGGCTCTGAGCCTGGACCACGTCAGCGACTCCGCCGAAGACGATCTGGGCCTTGCGTCCGCCAAGATCGACGTCGGCCAGCCAGATTCTGTCTCCACGTGGATGTATCCGGACGCTGATCACGCGCCCGACGACGACACCTTGTGTGCCCACAGTCTCAATACGGTACTCCGGAGCCGCCCTCACGGGGCGATTATCGATCATCGTCGGGCGTCGCGTCGTAGCAGGCTAAAAGGCTAGACCTGAGGCCCAGAGGACCTCGAAGGCGATCTTCGCCCGGCGAGTGTGCGGCGCGTCCATCAGCATGTCGCTGTTGGAGTCGCTGTTGGGCCGGATGACGCAGCCCAGCCAGTGGTCCTCGTCGAGATGGTCGCGGAACTGAGCGTGCAGGGCTGGCTCCTCGGCCTCCAGGGCCTGGACATCCAGTTGGTACAGGGCGGCGCCGGTGATCACGGGCGCATTCGTGCGCCGGAACGAGCAGTTCTCGAGTACCTGGTCGCCGCCGATCCGCTTGGCCAGCAGCGAGCGGAATGCGGCCACCGTGACGTCGGTCACCGGCCCTCCGTCGGGGATGAGAAACCGGTACTGCGAATCCTTCTGCAGGTTGGCCGCGACGACCGGCAGGAACCGGCCGGCTGCGGTTTCGCCCGCCGCGTCGATGACGTCGAACTCAAGGTCCAGGCTGAGAATGTCGGCCCTGCGGCAGTAGCTCTCCAAGCGCAGCATCTCGTCGTCCTGGATCAGGGCTTCCCGGGCCACATTGGGCGCGGCGGCCAGTTCGGCTGCAACGGCACTGATCCGGTCGGCGAGCACGCGCCCGATGCGGGCCATGATGGCCGAGTGCCGGCTGTTCTGGGCCTGGAGGTCGGCCAACGCGTGATCGACGTAGCTGGCGAGCGGAGCGTGGTCGACCACACTGGCGATCGGCTGGCCGTACACGAGGTAATCGAGGCTCACGCCGAAGAAGTCGGCGATCGCCAGAAGCTTGTCGAAGCTGGGCCGCGACTGACCGCGTACGTACTGGGAGAGCGCGGCGGCGCTGATGCCCAGCCTGCCCAAGATCTTTTTTCGGTTCCGGTTGTACCCTCCGCGCTCGATCAGACTCTCTAGCATCTCACTGAACTTAACTTCACGGGAGTCCACTTCACGCTCTCCGTCACTAAAACTGCTCAAAGCACGCACAGCAAACGTAGATCTTTAAGTTGTACTTTCCTAAGATCAACTCAAACTATAACAGGATTTGACGGCGGGCCTTGGTGCCCGGATTCTCAAATTAAGGCCAGGGAAGGACCTGGCGCTCAGCCACAGCCAGGGAGGTGGACGATGACGAGCATCGCTCAGCACATGCCGACCGGGGAACCGGAGGATCCATCGAGCACCCTGTCCGCGGTGCAGCTGGGACCGGCTCCGGACGACTCGGCGTCGCCCGCTGACGTCTCCGGGCTGATCCGCGCCCTCAATGCCTCGCACGCGGCGCTCAAGGACCTATGGTCGCGGATCCGGCGTCAGGCCGACGTCGCGTTCCGCAGCCGGAAGGCGGCCGAGCAGGCCGACCAGGACGCCGCCACAGCCAAGGTCGCTCACGACATCGCCCAGGCCGAGCAGCCGGAGCGGAAGGCTCCCCGGCTGCGGCAGCTGCTGGCCGCGGCGGCCACGGTGGCCCTGGACGGGCTGGCCTGCTGGTTCGCGGCCCAGGCCCTGGGCGGCGGCCAGGTGGACACGCTGGTGTGGGCGGGCCTGTTCCTCGTGGTGCTGGGCGCCGGGGAATGGGCGCTTGATCATTACCGGGACCGGCGGCAGTGGCGGCTCATCGTGATCGGCCTGGCGCTGTTCCTGGCTGGCCTCGGAGTCCTGCGGTTCTCCTACCTTTATACGGTCGGATCCGGCGGGCTGCTGGCCGCGCTGGCCGGGGCGGCGCTGTTCACCGCGGCCACCGCGGTCTTCCTGGTGCTCGGCTACCGCGCGCTGCGGGCCGCCGAGACCCCGCAGACCTGGAAGGCGCGGCGGAAGGCGCAGGCCGCGGCCAAGGCCGCCGAAGGCGCCTGGGCGGTGGCTGACCGGGACAAGGCCGACTGGGACCGGCTGGCCGACACCTACATCGCGGAGATCCGCCACCACCTGCTCGATGCGTACCCGACCGGCCAGCTGCCGGACGCCGAGG
This sequence comes from uncultured Actinomycetota bacterium, assembly GCA_963808705.1. Taxonomy (GTDB): domain Bacteria; phylum Actinomycetota; class Actinomycetes; order Streptosporangiales; family Streptosporangiaceae; genus JASHPR01. The sequence continues at coordinate 245,316 of CAWEHB010000003.1, forward strand.
CCGCGGTGCGGGCGCACCTGCTCGGACAGGCCTGACGTGGGGATAGGCAGGGTCAGGCCGGCCGCCCGCGCCGTCGCCCTCATGGTCGCGGCGGCGCTCGGCCTGGCGGGCTGCGGCCTCGTCCCGGCCCGGCGGGCGGGCACCACCGCGGTCGGCGTCGCCGCAGCTGAGCCCTCCGTGCTCGTGCTCCTCGTGGACCCGGGCTCACCGGGCGGCGCGATGACGGCCCGCGGCCTGCTGGCCGCAACCGCCCGCCCGGGCGAGCACCTGATCCTGCTCGACGACCGTGACGCCGCGGTCCTCGCGTCGTCCGTCGTGCCCAGGGCCGCGCCGGTACGGGTGCCCGAGCCGCCCGCGGCCCCGCCGCCGGATCCGACCAGCTTCCAGCAGGCGAGCTACCGCCGGGCGGTGTCCCGCTACCGGGCCGCGCTGCGCAGCAGCCGGGCCGCGCTGCGTGATCGCCAGCAGCGGCTGCAGGCGGCCTGGGCGGCATCGGCCAGCGCCGCGGTGAGCCGTGCCGCCGGGCGGCACCTGGCCGCGGGCGAGACCGGTACGCTGCGCGCGCTCGGCGTGGGCCTGGCCGGGATCTTCAGCCTGCAGCAGGCCGGCCTCGTCCTCGGCGACCGCAAGGTCGTGGCGATCCTCGGCCTGGCCAGGACGCCCGGGGCTTCCCCTCCGGGCCTGCCCGGCGGACTGGCGGGCACCACGGTCGTGGTGACCGGCTTCACCGGGGACAGCGACGACGAGGCGGCCTGGCAGGCCGGCCTGCTCCAGGCCGGTGCGACCCGGGCCGTCCTGCTCTCTCCGGCCGCCGGGGACCAGTTGGCCGCCGTCGTGCGGCAAGGCCTGAACGGGGCCGTCGCCGACACCCTGGGCAGCGTCCTGTTCGGCCTTGGCCAGGCTACGCTGCGCCCGGCCGCCGCTCCCGCGCTCGATCACCTGCTGCACCTACTCACTGTCACCCACCCGGGCGCCACCGCGAGCATCGACGGTTACACCGACGACCTGCCCGCCCCGATGGGCAATCTCGAGCTTTCCCGGCTCCGTGCGGACGCCGTCCAGGCCTGGCTGGTCGCTCACGGGGTGGCGCCCGGGCGGCTGCAGGCCGCCGGCGACGGCGACGCCGACCCGGTGGCTCCCAACGGCCCGGACGGCCAGCCGCTCAACCGGCGGGTCGTCGTGATCATCGACCCGCCGGCTGCAGGCTCGTGACCAGCGCGTGCCCGGTCGGCGCGAGAGGACACAGGACGCGCTTTGTCGGCCGCGCGGGGACGTGGGAGGCCAGGCCGACAGTGCTTGCCGACACTGGGCCGGCCTCGGCCAGCAGGGTCTCGGTGTTGCGCGCCCTCGAACGCCACCGGTCCCTCGCGCAGCAGCCGGGCAGGTAGCCGGCCCCGGTCAGCCGCACCCGCCGCGCGAACGCCCGGCACGTCGGCCGCGGGACGAGCCCGGCCGGGTAATGCCGGTCCGGTCCGGTACGGGAGAGGCGCGCGTTCCCTGAGAGATCCCGGAGCAACCGGAGCTGTAATGAGTCTGGTTTCCGGCCGCCCAAAGATGCGTTTCCGCAGGCAGAGCGGGTGCCGGATCGTTATGGTCGTTAGCTATGCGAAGGGACCGCGCCGCCTTATTGGCGGCGCTGGGGATCGACAATTTCGGGTCGGGTCTGTTCCTGCCCGTGGCGTTGCTGTACGTGACCCGGGTCGTGGGGCTGCCGCTGGCGGCGGCCGGGCCGGTGGTCGCGGTGGGCACCGTGGCGGGTCTGGGGGTACCGCCGGTGGCGGGCCGGCTGGTGGACCGGGTGGGGCCGCTGCGGGTGGTGGTGGGCGCCGAGTTGCTGCAGGCGCTGGGGGCGGTGGCTTACCTGGCCGCCCGCGGCGCGGTGGTCGTGGCGCTGGCGGCCGTGCTGCTCGCCGCGGGCCAGCAGTTGTTCTACAGCTCGCTGTTCGCCCTGATCTCCGACGTGGCCGGGGACGGCCCCAAGGACCGGCCCTTCGCGGTCGCGGCCATGGTCCGGGCGGCGTGCTTCAGCCTGGGCGCCCTGGCCGCGGGGGGGCTGCTTAGCGTGACCGGGCCGGAAGGCTACCGGATCGCCGTGGTGGCGGATGCGGTGAGCTTCGCGGCCTGCGCGCTGATGCTGGCCCTGCTGGTCCGGGTCCCGCGCCCGCACTACCAGGGCGCCCGGACGGCCGTGAGCGGTTCCGGCGGCCTCTGGTCCGACCGGCCGTTCCTGGCCGTCATCGTGGCCACCGGCCTGGCGGCGCTGTCGGTTGATTTCTTCCTCAGCGGCATGTCCGTCTACATGCTCGGGAAGCTGCATACCCGGCCGTGGCTGCCGGGCGCGGCCCTGGCCCTGACGGCCGGGCTGAGCAGCGTGGGAGCCACGGCCGCGCTGCGGGTGACCCGCCGCCTGTGCCGCACCACGGGGATGGTTCTCGGCGCCGCGCTCTTTGCCGTCTGGTGCGGGGCGTGCGTCGCGGCGCTCGCCGTTCCGCCGCGGTGGCGGCCGGCCGAGCTGCTGGCGGCCACGGTGGTGATGGCCATGGCGGCGCTGTTGTTCCAGCGGGCCAACGCGCTGGCCGAGGCGGTCGCGCCGGCCGAGGTGCGGGGCCGGTACCTGGCCGCGTTCCAGTACTCGTTCACCGTGCCGGGCGTGATCGCGCCCGCGGTGGTCGCGCTGTACTCGGTGGCGGCGTGGCTGCCGTGGCTGCTCGTCGGGGTCAGCGCTGGCCTGGCCGTCGTGGTCTTGCGCTGGCTGGCCGGCCGCCTGCCGGCCAGCGCCCTGCGCCCGGTGTCGGTGGTGCCGCAGGCGAAAGCGGCCGCGGGCGAGGCGGTGGCGGCTCGCTAGGCCCGACCGTGTGGCGCACGGGCGCCTACCGGTCGGCCGCGGCCCGCGCGTCCGGGGAATTCGCCGCGGCCCATGCGTGGCCCAGCGACGCCTGACCCAGGGTCTGCGGCAGGATATTGGCGTGCCTACCCACGTCGCCCTGCTGCGGGGCATCAACCTCGGCGGTCACAACAAGGTCGCCATGGCCGACCTGCGCGGGGTCGTGACCTCGCTCGGGCACGACGACGTGGCCACGTACATACAGAGCGGCAACGTGGTGTTCAGCACCGAGGAGTCCGACACCGCGGCCCTGGCCGCCGCGCTGGAGGAGGCCATCGCCGAGACCATCGGCGTCCAGGCCCGGGTCGTGGTGCTGTCCCGCGAGGAACTGGCCCAGGTGGTGCGCGACAACCCGTACTCCGACGAGCCGAGCCCGAAGGCCGTGCACGCGGTGTTCCTCAGCGGCCAGCCAGGGCCGGAGGTGGCGGAACGCGTGACCGACGTCCAGCGTCAGGTCGCGGGGCGGGGCAGCCGCGACACGGCTCAGGTCATCGGCCGGACCATCTTCCTGCACACCCCGGACGGCTACGGGCGCAGCGACCTGGCCGCCGAGCTCGTCAAGATCGGCCAGCGGAAGACGGACAGCGTGACCGGCACGGCCCGCAACTGGGCGACGGTCACCAAGCTGGTGGCCCTCTGCGGCACCTGAGCCCGGCTCAATCCGTGCGCGCTGGCGCTTGCTGGCCGTGCGCGCCTGGCCCCGTCCTGCGCGTTCCTGCCCTTCCTGGCCGTATTCGCCCGCGCGGGGATAGTTTTATCCACAAACGGTGGAGTTTGGCTGCACGCGGTTTGGCTGAGGGGAGGAGCAGGTGCCGCTAACGGGTGGCGGGGGCGGCGTGCTGGAGGTGAACCGGGGAACGCTGCGGCAGGTCGGCGAAGGGCTGAGCGAACTGTCCGGGGCGATACGCGCGCTGTCGGCCGAGGTGTCGTCGGCGTGCTCGGCGGCGGCGTCGGGATGCCCGGGCTGGCAGATCGCCGCGGCATCGTCGGCCGCGGCGTGGCGCTGGGACCGCGGGGTGACGGCGCAGGCGAGCGCGGTGACCGGAGCCGCCGATCGGCTGGCCAGGTCGGCGGCCAACTACTCGGCGGTGGAGTCTGGCCTGGTGGCACGGGCGGCCGCCATCGGGACCATGCTCCCGGACGGCCCCACGGCCATCCGGTAACGGCGGGGAGCGCGCCGATGGACCTGACCACCTTACGAGCGGCTCAGCCGGATCAGCTGCAACGGGCAGCGCAGGACTGGGAGTCGGCCGGGAACCGGTTCGGGAAGCTGTCCGCGGAGTTTCGCGCGCAGACCGGGACGCTGTTCGACGGTTCGTGGATGGGAGCGGCCGCGGACGCGGCCAGCGCCAGCCTGTCGGGGCTGTCGGCGCGGCTCACGGCGGCGACCGGGGACATGGCGGCGATGGCGGCCCTGTACCGGAACGCGGCCATGGGCGTGTCCGACGCCCAGGCGCTGCTGCGCACCGCCGAGGACTTCGCGGCGAGCAACGGGCTGGTGATCGGGGCCAGCGGCGAGGTGACGCTCGCCGCCCCGCCGGTCGCGGGGGCAGGAGCGCGGCTGGCCGAGTCCGAGGCCATGGTCACGGCGATGCCGCCGGCGGCGTACCAGGTGGCCGACCTCGTGGGGCGGGCGCTGGCGCTGGCTGGCGAGGTGGATAGCCAGGTCAGCGCGCAACTGGCCCGCCTGCCCGGATCCGCCGCCGCGGTGACGGCCGCCGACCGCCTGGCCGGGGAGCTTGGCCGGGAGATGATGCCGCCCGCGGGCATGAGCCCGGAGGAAACGCACGACTGGTGGCAGGCGCTGAGCAAGCAAGCCCAGGATCAGCTGATCCGGGAGTTCCCGACGACGATCGGGTGGATGAACGGGCTCCCGGCCACCGCCCGCAACGCGGCCAACCGGCTCGCCATGAGCGAGGAGAAAACGAGCCTGGAACGCGAGCTCGCGGAACTGGAGGCCCACCCGCCGCCGGCCACCGATTACCTCGGCCCGAAGGTCGGCTACGCGCCCAACCCGGCCTTCACGCAGTGGCAGGCCCAGGTCGCCGGGATCGAGCACGATCTGGCCGGCATCAACGCGCTGCAGCAGGCCCTGGCCCTGGGCGGCAAGGACGGCCTCCCGCCCGCCTACCTGCTGGGGTTCAGCACCACCGGGATCGGGAAGGCGATCGTGGCCTTCGGCAACCCGGGCACCGCGGACACCACCGTCACCTACGTGCCCGGCGTCGGGACGGCGCTCACCGGGGCCCTGAGCAACTCACAGCGAGCCGCCAACCTCTGGCTGCAGGCGCACCGCGACGATCCTGGCCAGAGCCTGTCGTCGATCTTCTGGCTGGATTACAACGCCCCGCAGCTCAGCCTGACCGACATCATGAAGGACCTGCAGATCGGCAGCACCGCGGACGCGGTCGCCGGGGCGAAGTCGCTGGCCGGGTTCCAGGCCGGGCTGGCCGCCGCGCACGTCGCCGGCATCCCCGGCCGGACGGTGCTGCTCGGCCACAGCTACGGCACCCTGGTCATCGGCGAGGCCGCCGCCCATGACGGCGTCCACCCCAGCGAGATCATCTTCGTGGGCAGCCCGGGCGTCGGCGTGAACCAGGCCGCCCAGCTGGGCATACCCGCGAGCCACGTATGGGCAGGCGCGAACGTCAACGACCCGGTGCCCGACCTGCCCCCGCATGCCGAGGCCCTGCTGCCCAAGGTCGCGGAGGACGGCGCGGCGGGCGCGGTCGGGAGCCTGCTGACCGGGGGCAGCCTCAAGCAGGGCGCGGAGGAAGGCGCGCTGACCCCGCTGCTACTCGCGCACGCCCAGGACCCGAGCGCGAGCTACTTCGGGACCAACCCCGCCACTCCCGCCTTCGGCGGCAACGACTTCACCGCGAACTATGTCCCGCACGAGCCGTCTACGTTCGATTTGCCCTACTTCATGACCTTCAAGGCGCATTCCTCCTACTGGACCGTTGGCTCGTCATCCCTGTACAACATGGCGTATATCGTGGGCGGACGGTACAACCTGGTAGCGCTGGCGCCAGGGTCGCCGGCCGGAAGCGGGGGCTGAGCGGGATGAGCATGCCGCAGATCTCCCGGCCGGGCCGGCCAGGCCGGGCCTGGCGGGCGGGTGCCGTGGCCGTGCTGCTGGCGCTGGCCGCCGCCGGGATGGCGGGGTGCTCGACCGGCAGCTCGGCCAGCTCGACCCACGGGAGCAAGGTGAACGACAGCCAGCCCGCAATGACCCCGGCGCAGGCCGCGTCTTACGCCGAGAAGATCCTGCTGGACACGGCCAATGCGCTCACTCCGCGGCCGCGGCTGGAGACCAGCTCGGCCGATGAGCCCTACGGAATCCTCAACAACACCACGGTCTGCACCGACGGCCCGAACGCGTCCGAGATGGTCGTCGTGTCCCGCGGGTACTGGCTGAGCGGGATCACGGTGCACGACTACGCGGCCATCGGCGAGCAGGTGCTGGCCTACTGGAAGAGCCTGCACTGGGTGATCACCGAGGCCCACGGGGTCGGCACCACCCAGCCGGTGGTCTTGGCCGTGGCCCCGCCGTACGCGTTCAGCGTCAGCATGAGCTGGGGCACCGGGGCCAGCCCTGGCGGCCAGCTGTCGATGGGGGCCAGCTCGGTGTGCCTGTGGCCGCACGGGGCTCCGTCCTCAGGTCAGTGAGCCTGCGGCTGGCCGGCCGCCTCGCGCAGCCGCGCGAACTCCCCGGCTAGCGCAGGCGCGGTCCAATGCGCGTTGAGCTCGCTGGTTTCTAGGGTCCAGCGGTTGCTGGGTGGTTGCCATCAACCGCTAGTGGTGCTGTCCGTGAGTGCAGCATCGTAAGCGCGAGCTCGTGGTTGCGTGGTTGCGGGGTTGCGGGGTTGCGGGGTGTCGCCTGGTTATGTCGGTGGGTGGTGCTTTGATGGCGGCATGCCCAGGAAACGTCCCCCGGATGCGCCGCGTGTGGTGTACCGCACCGCGCGGTGCGGGCTGCGTGCGACTGCGGCGCAGCAGCGGCGGCTGTTTGGCCTGCTGCGGTCGGCGGGAGACGTGTGGTGCTGCGTGCTGGAGCTGAACTGCTGGCGGCGGCGCCGCCAGGACGCGCCGCTGGCGGGCTACCAGGAGCTGTGCCGGGAGCTGACCAAGGCGGGCCCGGGCACGTTCGGGGAGCTGGACACCACGGGTGCCCGGTCTGTGCTGCGCCGGTACTCGGACGCGTGGTTCGCCGCAGCCGGGCGCCGCAAGGCTGGCGATGCCAGCGCGCGGTTCCCGCGGCGTCGCCGGGGCCTGGTGCCGGTGCGCTGGCATGCCGGGACGTTCGTGCTGGCGGGCCGGGTGCTACGGCTGCCGGCGGCGCGTGGCTGCCCGCCGCTGGCGGTGCGGCTGGACCGAGACCTGCCCTACCCGGCGGAGCAGGTGCGGTCGGTGACGTTGCTGTGTGAGGCGGGCCGGCTACACGTCGATGTGACCGCGGAGGTCCCGGTTGCCGCCTATCGGGACGGTGCGGGGCCGGATCCGGGCCGGGTAGCAGGGGTCGACCTGGGGGTCATCCATCCGTACGCCGCGGCCGGCCCGGACGGCCAGTTGCTGCTGGTTTCGGGGCGGGCTATCCGCGCGGAGTGCCGCCAGCACCTGCGTGAGGCCAAAGCCCGTACCCGGGCGGCGGCGCGGCGAGCACCCAAACCGGGGCAGCCGGGGTCGCGGCGGTGGCGGCAGTACCGGCGCCGTCAGCAGGCGGCCGAGGCGCGGCACCAGCGGCGGGTGCGCCAAGCCCAGCACGAGGCGGCTAAGGCACTGGCTGGCTGGGCAGTCCAGCACCGGGTCGGCACGCTGGCGGTCGGCGACCCGCGCGGGGTCCTGGGCCTAGACGCGGGGCGGCGGCACAACCAGCGGGTCCGCTCCTGGCGGATCGGGCACCTGATCCGCGCCCTGTCGGACAAGGCGCAGGCGGCCGGGATCACCCTCACGATGGTCGATGAACGGGGCACGTCCTCGACCTGTCCCGCGTGCGCCCAGCGGGTGCCCAAACCCGCCGGCCGGGCCTTCTCCTGCCCGCATTGCGGGCAGGGCGGGCACCGCGACCTGGTCGCGGCGGCCAACATCGCCGCCCGTGCGGGCGGCGGCACCATCCCTGCCGAGATGACCGCAGGGATCACGCACCGCCGGGCCGGGGCGCACCTGCCAGGTGTGCATCCGGCGCGACGTGACCCGAGGCGGCGCCCTCATCGCGGCCCGCCAGACGGTCCCCTGGCCGGCACCGGCCCGCCCGCCGCACACGGCCGGCCGGGAGTCGCTCGCGCCACCGCGAGGAGCCTGGAATACACCACAGTATTTACGGGCAGGTGCACTAGGGCTTGAGCTGGGGTCAACGTGAAGGTTCCGGCAGGGGTGGGCTAGGCGTCGTATCTGTCGTGGTGGCGAAGCCAACCCAACAGCGGGCTGTCGCTGCGCCCGGGTGGCTGCTCCCAGTCTTCTTGGCGGCCGCGGGCGGTCAGGTCGAGCCAGTTGTAGGTGCCGTCGACCAGGTCGGTGCCCCGGGCGTAGCTGGAGTAGGTATGGAAGACCTGGTCGACGCGGCGCAGGAAGGCGCTGATGCCGTGCATCTCACCAGACCAGCCCTGCCACTGCGGGCCGAGCTCGGAAAGACGGCGGTAGTTGTATTCGACCGGGGCGATGTCCTGGTCGAGGGTGACATGGAAGTCGTAGTTGAAGTCGCTGCCGAAGGAGGAGTACCAGGGGGAAGTCCAGCCCATCCGCTGCCGGAACGGCTCGATTGTGGCCAGCGGCGCCCGGGAGACCAGCGCCAGCGTGGTGTCGCGGGCATGCAGGTGGGCGAGGTGGCCGATGTTGTCGGCCAGGAACGAGCAGGACTTGCAGCCCTCGTCCCAGCGGGGGTCGAACATGAAGTGGTAGATCAGTAGCTGGCTGCGGCCTTCGAACAATTCCAGCAGGCTGGCCCTGCCGTCCCGGCCCTCAAACACGTACTGCTTGTCGATCTGGGTCATCGGCAGCCTGCGCCGCTCGGCGTTCAGCGCGTCCCGCTGCCGGGTGAATTCCTTCTCCTTGGCCAGCAGTTGCTTGCGGGCCGCAAGCCACTCCTGTGGTGACACGACCGGCGGATCATCCATCTCATCCTCCGCTGCCTGGCTGTTTCCCGGGCCGGTGCTAGTCAACGCCAGGACCGTAGCGGGGGTCAACGTGCAGCGCCCGCATCCCGACGCGGAGCGCCTGGTTGGCAATGCCTATGGGGCAGTTCGTGAACTACTGCTTACAGGACCACCCGCTCACCGCCTGGTCTGACGACTGAGTGACTAACTGAGTGACGATCGCCATGTTCTTCTGCGGACACCACGCACGCCCATTTCGCGTCTTGAGCGGATGGCGGCCGAGCACGGCCAGCGGTGGCAGATCGAGCGCGACGGGTCGATGTGGACGGCAACCGAGCATCCGAGCCCGACAGCGCTTCATGTCATCGTCGCGCATGACCTGGACGCGCTAGAGCAGAAGATTATCGAAGCGGGACTTGCCAGCTGAGCAACGCCTGCCTCGCCTCTCGACCTCGCTTAGCCCTCGACGTCCAGCCTCAACTCTCGGAACGCCTCTACGAGTTTAGGTGTAGTCCATAGCGCATTCAGCCCACTCGGGTTGGGCAGCACCCACAGCCGGGTGCCCGCCGCCGTGAGTTCCTGCGGCCCCACGGCGCCGCCAGCCCGGCCGAACGCCGTCCTGTAGGCGGTCACGCCGACGACCGCCAGCCACTGCGGGCGCAGCCGCCCGGCCTTGGCCAGCAGCGCCGCGCCGCCGTCACGCAACTCCTGCGTGGTGAGCTCGTCGGCGCGGGCCGTGGCCCGGTCGACGATGTTGGTGATGCCCAGGCTCAGGCCGAGCAGCTGCTCCTGCTCGTCGGGCCGGAACTGACGCGGGGTGAAGCCGGACTGGTGCAGGGCCGGCCAGAAGCGGTTTCCCGGCCGGGCGAAGTGGTACCCGGTGGCGGCGGAGTACAGGCCTGGGTTGATCCCGGAAAACAGGACGCGCAGGCCGGGCGCGATGACGTCAGGGATGGTCAACTGCCGGGCCGCCGCTAGGTCGGCGGGTGTCGGGCGTGCTGGCCGGCCAGTACCTGTCACCCGCGGGGACTCAGCCACGCCCCCCACCATAGAGGCGGAGTGCAAGGCGGACGCGTCGCCCAAGTAAGAACTGCAGAAGTGCAGGAAGATGGTTACCCTGCCAGTGCGGACGTTCCGGCGTCAGCGCCCAGACCAACGGAGGCAGCGCATGGGCACGATCACCACGGCCGACGGCACGGAGATCTTCTACAAGGACTGGGGCTCGGGCCAGCCGGTGGTCTTCAGCCACGGATGGCCGCTTTCGGCCGACGACTGGGACACCCAGATGCTGTTCTTCCTGCAGCACGGGTACCGCGTCATCGCCCATGACCGGCGCGGGCACGGACGCTCCACGCAGACCAGCGACGGTCACGACATGGACCACTACGCCGACGACCTGGCTGCGGTGACCGCCCATCTCGATCTGCGGGACGCCGTCCATGTCGGGCACTCCACCGGCGGCGGCGAAGTCGTGCGCTACCTCGCCCGGCACGGTGAGAGCCGGGTGGCAAAAGCGGTGCTGATCAGTTCGGTGCCGCCGCTGATGGTGCAGACCCCCGCCAACCCCGGCGGCCTGCCGAAGAGCGTCTTCGACGACCTGCAGGCCCAGCTGGCCGCCAACCGGTCGGAGTTCTACCGGGCCCTGCCGTCGGGCCCCTTCTACGGCTTCAACCGGCCCGGCGCGAAATCCTCCGAAGCGATCATCGAGAACTGGTGGCGCCAGGGAATGATGGGCGGCGCGAAGGCGCACTACGACGGCATCGTCGCCTTCTCCCAGACCGATTTCACCGGGGACCTCAAGAAGATCACGGTGCCGGTCCTGGTAATGCACGGCGACGACGACCAGATCGTTCCCTACGCCGACTCCGGGCCGCTGTCCGCGAAGCTCGTGCAGCACGGGACGCTGAAGACGTACCACGGATTCCCGCACGGCATGCCGACCACCCAGGCCCCGACGATCAACGCTGACCTGCTGGCCTTCATCCAGTCCTGACCGACCAGGCGGCTGGGCCCCGGCTGTGCCTCTGCACTTCGTGCACACGAACAGGACGGGCTCTCATCCGAGGACAGAACATCCGGACATGCCGCTGAAGATCACGGGGCTCAAGGGCTGGCCGGCTGCTTGTGTACCGACGCCTGGTAGATCTGCTCGATCGACGACTCGAGCTGGGCGTTGAACTGCTCGCCGGTCTGGCTTTCGGTCAGCCCTTCGAGAAGCGCGCGCGAGAAGCTGGCGATGAGGGTGGGATCGCGGGCGAGCCGGGCGCAGGCCTCGTCACGGCTGTAGCCGCCCGACAAGGCGACGACTCGCAGGACGCGCGGGTCAGACGCCAGGTCGCCGTACAGGCCAGGCCGGGTCGGGATGGTGATCTTCAGCATCACGGTCGCGTCCTCAGGCAGCGCCTCGACGTGCTTGGTGATGGCGTCGCGCAGCAGCGTCTCAGCCTGCTCCTTGTGCGGGCTGGAGATGCTGACTTCGGGCTCGAGGATCGGCACCAGGCCGGCCGCCAGGATCTGGCTGGCGTAGCCGAACTGCTGGTCGGCGATCGCCGAGATCCCGGCCTCGTCGGCGTCGTTGATCACCGACCGCATCTTGGTACCGAAGATCTGGTGCCGCCGCGCGCGCTCGAGCAGATCATCGAGGGACTCGATGGGCTTCATGAGCTGCGCGCCGTCCTGCTCGGGAGCAAGCCCCTGGTCGACTTTCAGGAACGGCACCACGTTCTTCACCTCCCACAGATACCGCGCCGCGGGGACGCCGTCGACGTCCCGTTCCATGGTCTGCTCGAACAAGATCGCCGCCAGAACGCGCGAGCCATCAAACGCCGGGCTGGTCAGCACCCGGGTCCGCATCGCGTGGACCAGGTCGAACATCTCGGCGTCGGAACTGTAGCGGTCCCGCCCGATGCCGTACTCCGCCAGCGCCTTGGGCGTGCTGCCGCCGCTTTGGTCCAGGGCGGCGAAGAAGCCGCGGCCGGCCCTGACCTTCTCGAACTGGGTAGTGTTCACGCTTCCTTATCCTGGCACCAGCCGTACCGGGCTGGCCCCGCGGGATGACGGGGGCGATGAGCGGGGCCGTCACGGCCGCCCCCGGGCCGGGAGACAGCAGTTCCACCGGAAGGCCTGCCTCCGCTGGCAGGTGCCGTACTTGCCCGGCCGTCACAGTTGCAGCAGGCGGTCGAGTGCAGCTGGATCGGCGCCCGGCACGTCGACTACCTTTGTCCGGCTTGACGTCCCGGCAACCAGCGTTACCTCATTACGGCGGATCCCAAACGCGGCGGCCACCGCGGTCAGTGCGGCCGCCGTGGCCTGGCCGTCCACGGCCCGGGCACTGACCCGCACCACCAGCGCGCCATCGTGCTCGCCGCCGACGCCGGGCCGGGTGGATCCGGGACGGACCCAGACGGCAATACGCACCTCCTCAGTATGCGTCCTGCCAACAGCGGTTAGGCGCCAGCTGGCACGCGCTGGCTGGACTGGGGCCACTGCAGTCGCTCGCCGCGTGCCTACGCAGGGTCTTTGAGCGAGCTCAAGCAAGGATTGATCCGTATTTGGTTCCACCGCGAAGATCCGGCTGGGTCTGCCTGGAAGGAAGCTCGCGTCGAAGGCGATCGGCTGGGCGCTGCTGCGGAAGCTGCTTGGTTGCGTGTTCAGCTCATTTCTGGCGATTCCCAGTTGATGGGACTGGCGGACTCGGCTTTCTCCGCACTCGGTGCGATTCGCACTGCATCAGATAGCAACGAGTTGCGCGAGATCGAGAAAAACTTCGAGGGCGCTGTCAAGGAGTTCATTGCAGCGGCTGGAGCCCGCCTTCGCGTTGCGCCGGGCCGGTCAGGTGGTCGGCGGCTGGTTCCCGGTGGTGGCGGGCTGGTGATCGTATAGTGACTGCCATGCCTGCCGGTCCGCCAGCTCCGCCGATCACCACGGTCGCCGAGGTAATAGCGCGGATGGAAGCGATCGGAGCGGCGCTTCCGGTCGCCGACGGGCTGGCGTGTTTCAACCGCATGTACCTGGAGGTGACCCGGCAGGTCAACACCGGGCTGGGCCAGGGCTTTTTCGCCGACCCGGCGTTCATGACCCGCCTGGACGTGACGTTCGCCGGCCTGTACTTCAGCGCGGCCGACGCCTCGGGCGACCCGGCGGCGGTGCCGCTGGCCTGGCGGCCGCTGGTGGAGCAGCGCGCCAATGCCGGGATCGAGCCGGTCCAGTTCGCGCTGGCCGGCATGAATGCCCACATCAACCACGACCTGCCGCTGGCAGTGGTCGCCACCTGCGCGGCCCTGGGCACCGCACCCGAGGCGGGCGCGCACTTCGCCGACTACCAGAAGGTGGACCAGCTGCTGGACGCCGCCGAGCAGTCGGTCCGGCAGTCCTTCGAATCGGCGCCCGAGCTCGCCGTCGACCGCCACCTGGCCGCGGTCAACAGCCTGATCGCGAACTGGACCATCAACTCCGCCCGCGACCTGGCCTGGAACAACAGCCTGCTGCTGTGGGCGGTGCGCGATGACCCGATCGCGCGCGGGCTGCTGGCCGACAGCCTGGCCGCCTCGGCCGCCCTGTCCAGCCGCCTGCTGCTGGTCACGGTCTAGACCAAGGCACGGGTACCACCCCGGACGAATGCATCCGCCACCGCCCGCGCAAGAGACCCTCACACGGTCCTGCTGCTGGAAAGCTCTCGGGCTTCCGAAAGCTGGTTCTGGACGGTACCCGGCCGAGGCGGACGGCCTGGACCCAGCTTCGATGTGAAGCCGAACGGCTCTCGCCAGCCGAGGCGGACGCTGCTAGCAGGCTGATCGCCGACAGACAGCGCGGTTCAGGGGGCTGGTGCCTGGCTGGCCAGTTCGCCGCTTGCTTGCAGGTAGCTCAGGACCGCGGCCACCCGCCGGTCGAAGTGTTTGGCGTCGGGTACCCGGAGCTTGCGGAATATGCCGGTGACGTGACCCTCAACGGCCTTCTTCGACACCGCCAGGCGCCGGGCAATCTCATCGTTGCAGTAACCGCATGCCATCTCTGCGAGAACACTGAGTTCCCGGACTGAGAGCGCGTCGAGCGCCGAGGACAGCCGGCGTCGCACCAGGGCATTCACGATCGAGGGGTCGAGAACGGTATCGCCCGCGTGAGCGCCATGGATTGCGCTGAGCAGAGTTTCAAGATCGCCGACCCGGTCGTCAAGCAGGTAGCCGACTCCGGCGGCTCCGCTGCGCAGGAGTTCGAGGGCGTACCCGTCGCCGGCTTCAGCGATAACGACCACGCCGATGTTCGGGTGCTGAGAGCGCAACTGCCGGGCGGCGCTAAGTGCCGCCTCGGCGTTAACGCGGGGGGTGCGGATGCCCACGATGAGCACGTCAGGGCGGTACTGGCGGATGGCGATGAGGGTTTCCGGATGGCTGTCGACCCGTGCGACGATCTCGATGCCCCGAGCACCGCTGAGCAGGCAACCCAAACCCTCTCGGGTCAGGAAGTTGTCGCTGGCGATCACGGTACGCAGAACGGCGGAGGGTTCGGACATGGCGGGGCTCCCGGTCGGACGGCGCGACAGTCGACGCACTTCCGGCAATTGGTATCAGATTGCAGTAGCGCCGACCGCGCGTAACCTCGCCATTCTCACATCTCGCCGACCTGGCGAGCGCCCGGACGACCCACGCTAAGGGTGTGCCCCGATGGTCTGAGGGCGTGCCCTATTTTCAGAGGTCCAGGCCGGTCATACGCTCCGATTCATGGCCGCTCGAGTCTGCCCGTGAACTCTGTCCTTGTCGTGGCCGCCACAGGGGCGCGGCCACCGGCAGTCCGGAACTGACTCGGCCGATCATGATCCGCATTCTCCCTCCGCGATCATCACCACCTTCGAGGAACCGATATGGCAGCCAGGCGAACTGCCGAAGCCCGCCCCGCAACGCACACCGTCGCCATCACTGTCACCCTCAACCGTTCTGCGGACGTTCAACGTGCCCCGAGCTCAATCCACGAGGGCGGTAAAGCCTCCTTCACCGGGCCAGAACGAGGGTGCCGGGGATCGCGTCTCCAGACCCTGGTGGCGCGGCCAGGAATGGCCGGGCGGTGCCGCAGGTGCCTCGGCGATGCGCGGACCATCAAGCACGTGCGCCCGCGCGCCGGCTTGGGCCGCTGCCGTGGTTGAGGACATCTACCCAGTGCGGTGGGCAGGCACGCAGGCGGTCGTGACGCTCCCGGAGGATATTGACGTATCGAATGCCGACCAGATCCGCGAGCAACTGCTGACAGCCATCAACCGCGGCGCGGCCGTGCTGATCGCCGACATGACCGCGACAGTCTCGTGTGATTACGTCGGCGGGGAGGCCGTGATCCGCGCTTACCAGCGGGCCGTTATCAGCGGGACGGATCTGCGGCTGGTGGTCACAGCCCAAATCGTCAGGCGGGTGCTCAGCTACAACGGCGTCGACCGGCTCGTCCCCATCTACCCCACCCTGGAGGCAGCCCAGGCGGTCAGGGCGCCGGCGGAGCAGCTCGGCCTGGTGCCCAGACCAGCCAGCGTGAGAGCCGATGACCAGGCGCTGCCCCGCTGTTCCACTCCGACAGCAAGCAATCTGCCGGCAGCCCGGCCATCGGACGGGAACCGAGGAGCCGTCACTTCGGCCGAGGTACGGAGCCTAGTCGACGCTCTCCAGGATGGGGTGGCGCTGGCAGACGGCGACGGCGTGCTTGCGCTGGCCAGCCGGCGGCTTGAGGAGATGTTCGGCTACGAGCACGGCGAGCTACTCGGCCAGAAGGTCGAGCGCCTGATGCCAGCCGACCTGCAGGCGGCCTACCGCAGCCACCGGGCCACCTACGCGAAGGCACCCAGGACCCGGCCGATGACCGATCGGCTGGTCGGGCTGCGCAAAGACGCAACCACGTTCCCGGTAGAGATCAGCCTCAGCCCCGTCGCCACCGCAGCCGACCACTTCACCCTCGCCGTGATCCGGGATGTCACCGCGGCCAGGCACCTCGAAGGCCTCATAGGCCTCGCCCGGTGTGCGGTCACGGCAGAGCAGGCACACCGCGGCCGGGAACTCCCGGACATGATCATCACCCGCTTGTTCCAGCTCGGGCTCAACTTGCAGACTGCTATCGACCTACCCGCGGACATGGCCGGGCAGCGCATCGAAGAAGCTCTCGCGCATTTGGACGACACGATCCGCGAGATCCGCGACAGGGCGTTCACCATCCCCGACCAGGTCACGCATTCTCAACCACTGCTATAACCAGCAGCCCCGCGAGGTGGCCGAGGTCGGATGGCGAGCGCAGATGGAGCTCAATCCAGTCCCGTCGCGAAGGAGCATGGCGGACGGCCGGGTCGTCGCCGTAGTCGCCCCTGGCCTGTGACCATCCCTTCCGGGTGATCCGAAGATCAATCACGCCGGGTGCTTCCAGGTGGGCGACCTCCCGGCCTTCGATGAACAGGGCAGGCTTGTCGCCGTAACGGGAGCGGCGCTCGTAGGCCGGGCCGACGGCGAGCATGGCGGTGACGAACGCGTCCCACCGCAAGTCGTCATCACCTCCGGTCACGTTCAGGATCATAAGACCGGCTTCGGCAGTTCCTGACAGCCAGCCACGGAGCCAAGCCTGCAGCTTCACTCTTCTGTGCCGCATTCGGCCAGATCACGCACGTCAGCCTCGGAAGGATAAGGCGCTGGAACCAGCGGCCGCCACTGCCCGCCGCAATCAGCCCCCCCCCAGCGACGATCATCACCGGGAGCATGGTGCAGGTGCCCGGCCCGGGAGCTACCCAGAGCCGGGTGAGCAGGCCGTCATGCCGTTAGCGGACCCCGCCGGTGAGCAAAGATAGACCACCGGCCCCTGCGGTCGAGCGCTTTGGAAGGAGTACCGCCGATGGCTACCTACCAGATGGTCTACGGAGACGATGAGCAAGTCGTGCGGGAGACGTATGAGGACATTGACAACGTAGAGCGAGAGGACGGCTGGGTCGTGCTCTTCCGCGGGCCGGAGGCGATCCTGCGCGTGCAGGAGAGCCATGTGCAGTCGATGGAACGGCTCGACTCCTAGATCACCAGATGGCGCTGCGCCCGCACCCGCATCAGCCTGGGCCCGCTCCGGTGGTTTGGGCGCCGCCCTCGTCATCGGCGCTATTGCCGGACTGTACCCATCCATGCGGGCCGCCCGCCTCTCGCCGACCGAAGCGTTGCGCACGGCATGAGTGCCTGCATCGTTTCCCGCGACGTTTTAACTCGGGTCCGCCGCAGCTATGAGCTCCAGGATGCGAGCCGGAGGCAGGTGCTGCTCGTAGATCCGCACGCCGAAGGGCGTGAGCGCGTCCTCGATGGCGTTCACTACCGTTGGCGGCGCGACGATCATGCCACCCTCGCCCACGCCACGGAAGTTGACGTCGGCGTCGAGCGGCACGGTCTCGAGGTGCTCTATCTCGATGCGGGGAATGTCGCAGGCGGTCGGCAGCAAGTAGTCCATGAACGTGGCTGACTGGTAGTTGCCGTCCTGGTCGTAGGCCGATCGCTCAAGCAGTACCGCGCCGATGCCCTGCGCGATGCCACCTCGGATCTGGCCCTCGACGACGGCGGGGTTGATGAGCGCGCCGCAGTCCTCAGCGGCGAGGTAGCGCTCGATCTTCACAATGCCAGTCTCGACGTCGACCTCGACGATGGCGCAGTGGCTGCCACCGGACCATCCACCTTCGCCGCCGTCGAACATGGCCTCGACCTCGAGGTTGGTGTCTACATCGGCACCGAACTGCCCCGACGCCGCATGCCGTGCGACGTCGCCTACCGCGATCGCACTCGCTGGGTCACCGCGCACCCAGACCTGGCCATCGGTGATCTCGAGATCCCGGGCGCTGGCTTCCATGAGGTGCGACGCGAAATCGAGCACCTTGACCTTGAGCTGCCGAGCGCCGTGCAGCGCCACACCTCCGGTCATGGTGGCCGACCGGCTGCCGCCGGTCAGTCCGAACGGGACGACGTCGGTGTCGCCGACGACGACACGGACCTGCCCGAACGGCACGCCGAACTCGTCGGCGGCGATCTGGGCGAGGGTGGTCTGGTGGCTCTGGCCGTGTGGCATCTGGCCGGTGAACAGCGTCACCATGCCGTCGTCCTCGAGCCGAAGCCGCATGAACTCCGTGCCCATCGGGCCGCTGGGCCCTCCCGGCTCGCGCGGGCCGGGAGCGGCCTCGATGAACGTTGCCAGGCCGATGCCCAGGTAACGACCTCGGGCTCGTTCTTCAGCCTGCCGGCGCCGAAAGGCCGGAATATCCACGAGCTGGGCGACGCGTTCCAGTGACTCCTTCGAGGTAACTCCGACCAGCGGACGCCCGGTGATCATGGTGGCCGGCGGGTCGGTGCGCGTGGCGACATTACGCAGCCGGATCTCGAGCGGATCGAGGCCGAGCTCCTTCGCGAGAAGGTCGAGGATGCGTTCCCGTACGAACGTCTCGGACGCCCACGGGCCGCGATAGGCGACGTAGCATGCCTTGTTGGTCGTGACCCCGGTCGACTCGAAACCGAGAGCCGAGAGCTGGTACGGACCCGGCAGCATCGCCTCGATGATCGCCGGAACCATCGCGCCCATACCTGGGTAGGAGCCAGTGTCAACCACCATCTTTACGTCCAGCCCGAGCAGGCCGCCGTCGTCACTGACAGCCGCCCGGACGTCGAAGCTCTCCTCGCGTGCCTGCCCGGATGCGGTGAGGTTTTCGCCGCGGTCCTCGACCCACTTGACTGGCTGGCCGACGGCACGTGACACAGCCGCAACGGCGAGTTCTTCCCGTGATGCGCCGATCTTCAGGCCGAACGAGCCGCCGATATCGCCGGCCAGGACGCGCACCTTGTCCTGCTCCATACCGAGGCGCATGGCGACGGCAATCTTGGTGACGTGAACGCTCTGCGTTGCCGCGTACACCGTCATGACACCTAGGCCGGCGTCGTAGCTCGCGACGCAGCCGCGTCCCTCCATGGGCACGTTCTGGTGGCGATGCACGTCGATGCGGAAGTCGATAACTCGATCAGCATTAGCGAATGTAGCGGAGACGTCGCCGAACTCGCTGCGCGAGTGCGGACGGGCGATGTTGTCACCCAGGTTGTCGAACAGCGGCGGGCTGCTCGGATCGAGTGCGAAGGATGCGTTCGTGACCGGAGGCAGTTCGTCATACTCGACCTCCACAAGCTCGCAGCCGTCCTCGGCGATGTAACGGCTCTCGGCGATGACGATCGCCACGGGATCGCCTACGAAGCGCACCTTGTCCGTCGCAAGCAGGGTGAACTCCGGGGTGGGCCCGGCCCAGCCCATGAGAGTCATCAGCGCATCCGGCCCGGGGACCGTCATCGCTTCTAGTTCCGCCCCCGTGAGCGCCGCGACAACTCCGGGCAGCGCCCGCGCCGCCGAGACGTCGACCGTGAGCACCCGCGCGTGGGCCAGCGGCGAGCGCACGAATGCAGCATGCAGCATCCCCGGCAGCTTGACATCGTCGACGTAGCGACCCCCGCCGGTCAGGATGCGGGGATCCTCCGAGCGCTTGATGCTGGCGCCTGTGTAGCGCTCGGCCGCAATTTGAGCCATCGTCGCTCCCTCGCTCAGCCTTCCCTGCTGCGCTGGGCGGCCAGCAGGACGCCATCGATGATGCTCTGGTAACCGGTACAGCGACATATGTTGCCGGACAGCGCCTCCCGGATCTGCTGCTCGTCGGCGCCCGGGTGGGCGCTGAGGAACGCGGAGGCCTGCATGACGAACCCCGGCGTACAGAATCCGCACTGGAAGCTATGCGAATCCCACATCGCCTGCTGCAGCGCGCCCAGGGCACCCTCGGGCGCTAGCCCCTCGATCGTGGTTACCTCGCTGCCAGCGGCCTGAACCGCCAGCATCAGGCACGAGCGCACCGCCCTGCCGTCGACGATGACCGTGCACGCACCACAGACCCCGTGCTCGCAGCCGACGTGGGTACCGGTGAGATCGAGGTCTTCTCGCAGGAAGTCCGCCAGCGTCTTGCGCGCCTCCACCGAGCCGCTGCGCGTGGCACCGTTCACCGTCACGGTGATATCCGCCATCCCTCACTGCCTCTCGTCGGCGTTGCCCGCGGCCGCCTGCAAACCGCGACGGACCAGCGTGGCCGCAACCTTCTTCCGATACTCCGACGACCCGTGCAGGTCGGCAGGCGGGTCGATATCGGCGGTCGCCCGGCGGGCCGCCTCCTCGAACAGATCCGTCGACGGCCTCTCGCCGACCAGGAGGTCCTCCGCCTCGGCGGCGCGGACCGGCAAATCAGACATGCCGGCAAACGCCAGCCGGGCATCGCCGATCGTCCCGCCGGTAAGCGTCAGTGACGCCGCCAGGCCAACAATGGCAAAGTCGCCATGGCGTCGGGCGATCTCCTGGAAGGTAACGCCCGTGCCCCGTGCTGCCACCGGGAAGCGGACCTCGACGAGGATCTCGTCGGGACGGCGTGACGTCGTGAGGTAACCCTCGAACCACTCCGCCGCCGGGATAACACGGTCGCCCGACTGGCTGCGCACCACGAACTCGGCATCCAGGGCCCGGGCCACCGCCGGCAGCTCGGCCGCCGGATCGGCGTGGGCCAGGCTGCCCCCTATGGTGCCGCGGCTGCGAATCGCCTCATGACCGATCAATGGCAGAGCCGCCGCCAGCAACGGCACGGTGTCGGCGACCATCTCGGATTCCTCGGCTGCGTACTCGCGCGTCATTGCCCCGATAGCCACCCAGCCGTCTGTCACCGACACCCCGGACAGCTCACCCAGGCCGTTGATGTCGATGAGCATCGCAGGGCGGGCCAGCCGAAGCGCGAGCAGCGGGATCAGGCTCTGGCCTCCGGCGAGCACGCTCGCCTCGTCCTGGTGCTCAGTCAGCAATTCGACAGCTTCGGCAACAGTCGTAGGCGCCTCGTACTCAACGCAAGGCAGCTTCATCGGCACGGCCCAGAGCCGTGGTGCACATGGGGCGGTGCCTGGTCACCCGGGCAGGAAGCGAGGGCCCACTCTTTGATCACGAAATCAGCCACGTGAGCAGGCTACGTCTACGGCCCGCAGCCGGCCTAGTCCCCGTCGGCCGTAAGGCTCTCGTATGTCCGGAAGGGGAAACGAAGTTGTTGATAGTCGCGGGCCGTTACCGGCCGTGGAAACGCGGTTCGCGCTTGTCCACGAAGGCCCGGGCGGCCTCGTGGTGGTCCTCGGTGAGCCCGGTGTGCACGTGGTGGGTCACCTCGAGGTCCATGCAGTCGCCCAGCTCCCCGGTCACCGCCCGGTTCAGGTTCTCCTTCATGTAGCGGTAGGCGATCGCCGGACCGGCGGCCAGCCGGCGAGCCCGCGCCATGACCTCCTTCTCGAAGTCGGCCGCCGGGAAGATGTCGTTGACGATCCCGAGCTGCTGGGCGTCCTCGGCGCTCAGCCGCTCCGAGAAGTAGTAGAGCTCCTTGGCTTTGCCGCTGCCCACCAGCCGGGTGAGGAACCAGGTCCCGCCGTAGTCCCCGGAGAACGCGACCCGGGCGAAAGCAGTGGTCAGCACCGCGCCCGGCACCGCGTAACGCAGGTCGCAGGCCAGCGCCAGCGACAGGCCGGCCCCGGCCGCCGGACCGCCGATGGCGGCGATGGTCGGCTTGGGCATGCTCCACAGGCGGCCGCTCGTGGCCCGCTGGCTCAGCCGCTGGCGATGGATGGCGGCGTCGAGCGACCGGCCGGAACCGTCGCCGCCACGGTCGGCCGGCGCAGCCGCCATGCCCTTGACGTCGCCGCCCGCGCAGAAGGCGCCGCCGGCCCCGGTGAGCACGACGCAGCCCACCGCCTCGTCGGCCTCCACCTGGGCCAGGACCGCCCCCATGGCGGACATCATGGCCTGGGACATGGCGTTCCGCCGGTCGGGACGGTTCATGGTGATCACCGCGACGCCGTCGTCGATCTCGGCGCGCAGGTCCTCGGTTCCGGTGTCGAGCGCCCCCATATCACCCCTCCTCGCTGGCGAAGCGCACCCCGCCGATCACTTGTGGCCCGCCGGACAGCCCGGCGATGGTCACGGCGGTGATGCCCTCGCCCTGACCGGCCCGTGCCGGCATGAACCGCAGCCGCTGGCCCGTGCCTGGCAGCTCTACCATCGCGGCGTGCCCGCCGTCGGCGGCGGGAAGCCCGAGTACCGCCGCCCAGCGCCGGGCCGCGACGGGCGGGTTCTCGACCTCGATCGTCAGCCCGGTCAGGCCGCCGGGAGCATGCTCGGGCGCCCGCCCCGTCCACGACGGGCCCGCCCACCGCCACGACTGGGGCGGCGCGGCCCAGTCGAGAGACACGATCGCGCCGGGGACGTCCTTGGGGTGCAGGTGGGTGCCGGCCATGTCGGGCAGGTCGGTGGTCCAGACCACCCGCACCCCCAGCCCGGCGAGCCTGTGGCGGGTCGCCGCCAGGTCCGGGACCTGGAATATCGCCATGTACCCGCCGTCCCCGCCGCGCCGCTCGAGGTACCGGCCAGCGGTGGTATCCGGCTGTACGGGCGCCACCACCTCCAGGAACGTGTCGCCCACCGCGAACACCGCGTTGGTCAGGCCGAACTGTCCCACCCCCGGGTCGTGAAACGGCTCCCCGAGGCCGAGGGCCTCACGTAGCCGGTCGGCCACCGGGCCGCAGTCACGCGCCACCAGGGCCACTTGGCGCAGGCGGGGTCCGGTGAGCACACACCAACAATAAGAGGTCTGCTCCGGCCCGGCCGAGGCCCGGGCAGGCGGTGACCGGGCCCGCCTCAACACGAGGCGGGATTTCCCACCCCTTGATCACCGAAGCTGCAATGATTACCCACCTAGCCCCGCTCCAGCACCCGGACTTGCGCGATGCTCCTCCCGCGACCCGCAAGCAACTGCATCCCGGTCAAGCTCCGTCCTGACGCGTGGCCACCATGCACCAACGACGTAGAGGAACCGGCCGGCTTATCCGCGGGGAGCGATCTTGACTGAGGGATCTATCGCCTACGTGCGCGTCCAGCAGCACAGCAACCCGGACGTCCAGAAGTACGTGGCGGTGCGAGTAAACGAGCTGGACGCCTTCGTAGCCCAGTCAGACGACAAGCACACCATCGAGGCCTTCAACCTCGACCTGCCGCCACGGGAGATCGCCCGGCTCGTGGCCCGGCTCGCCGCCGCCCGGAAGCGGCCGCTCATCGGCGCCGTCATCGGCAGCGTCACCGGCGATGTCTGGATCACCGGGCCGCTCGCGGGCCAGCCCGGCCCCCCGTACAACCTGGCCGGCCGCAAACAGTGCGCGTTCCGGACCGCGGGCGGTGACCGGTGCGTGATGGCCGCCAAGCCCGGGCTGACCACCTGCCCGATGCACTCGCCGATCGACGAACCGGAACCGCACACCGGCACGCTGTGGGACATCTGGGCCTGAGCGGCCGAAGATGGGCACATGAGCGACGCTCTCGCCGGGCTGCAGGACCGGACGTTCGCGCGGGCCACTCGGACCACCGCCAGCGCGTACCCGCCGCAGCGGCGCCTGCCGTCCTCCGCCTCGGAGGGCGCACTTTGATCTGGGTGGAACCCGAGCGGTTCGAGGACATGGTCGCCGACGCGCTGGACTCGCTGCCCGACGGCCTCGGCCGGCTGATGCGCAACGTGGCCGTGACCGTCGAGCACGGCCCGGGCCCGCCCGGGCTGCTCGGGCTCTACCAGGGCATCCCGCTCACCAGCCGCACGTCGACCGGGTACGCGGGGGTGCTGCCGGACCGGATCACCATCTACCGCCGGGCGATCTGCGCGATCTGCGCCACCGAGGAGGAGGTGGTGGAGCAGGTGCGCCGGACCGTGATCCACGAGGTCGCCCACCACTTCGGCATCAGTGACGAGCGGCTGGAGGAACTCGGCTGGTGACGGGCGCCGCGAGCGGCCGGGCTGACGGCCGTCCGGGGAGCGGGCCGTCAGTGCACCGCGCCGTCCGGGAGCCGCCAGTTCCGCCAGCCGGGGTGCACGCTGAAGTAGCGCGACGGCCCGGGCGAGATCGCGGCCAGGCGCTCCCGCGGGATCAGCGGCATCCCGCCGGGAACCGGCTCCCACCAGGGCTTGCGGGCGAACATGCGGCTGAACAGCTCCCGCTGACCGCCCGGGCCGATCACGAGCTGGGCGGGCGCCGGCTGGTCGGGGCACTGCCAGCGGAAGTCCCCGGACAGCCGCAGCGACTCCTCGCGGTTGGGCAGCGCCGCGTGTGAGGTCAGGCAGTGGAAGACCAGCGCGTCGCCGGCCCGGTAATCCGCGGTGGCCCAGCCGCGCTCGCGCGGGCCGAGCACGTGCGGGCGTTGCGGCGGGCCGAGATGGCTCCCGGGCTGCACCGCCAGGCCGCCGAGCCGGACCGGGATGTCGGTCAGCGGCACCCACGTGGTGAGCATGTCCTGCACGCCGGAGACCGCGTAGTCCTGGTGAACGTAGCGGCCGCGGGCCACCCCGGGCGGGCGTTCGGGGTAGACGGCGCGCAGCACCTTCGCCGGGTAGCTGAACGCCTGCGGCCCGAGAATCAGCCTGATCGTCCGGCGCAGCTCGGCGAGGTAGGGCAGCCGGTTGAACGCCGGGCTGGTCAGGGCGGCGCGGAACGCCGGGTCACCGAGCGCGTCCCTCGGGTTGAGCGCGCGCCGGTCCGCTGAGGCGTTCCCGGCCTCGTCGATCCACCCGCCCCGGTGCAGCGCGGCGCGTACGCCGTCCGCGGCCGCGCGCATCTCGGCGACGGGCAGCAGGCCCGGGAAGAACAGGTACCCGTCCCGGGCCAGGCGGCGGCGCAGCGCCTCCGCGTCACCCAGCAGGGCATTGGCCGGTGACAGCTCGTCCACGCCCCCGACGGTAGTCCCGGCGGGCAGGCCCCGGCCTCAGAGAATCCAGTGCTAATTCCGGGAGAATGCTGAGCGGGCCCTGAGAGTGGACCTTTTCATCCGTTGGTCTCACGCTCTTTCATCCGTTGGTCTCACGCTCAGTTTGCGTGGGCAGGGTGGGGGAGGATGAAAAGGTTCACAGGTCACGAGTCCCGCCGGTCGGCCCCGGGCTGGGCCGGTGGCTGGTCCGGCCGGGGGAGCACCGGCCGGCCCCGGGAGGCCGGCTGGAAGCAGGACTGGCCGTAGGCGGCCCAGGGCGGGCGCAACGGAGCGTTAAGGCGACTCAAGAGGGCCGACGTCGCGGACCGCATTCCGCTCAGCAGCCCGTCCCGCCGCTCGGCAAAGGAATCGGTGTCCACCAGGGCGCGGTCGGACCGCCGGTGCAGCAGCGCGAGTTCGGTGGCGGAGAGCTGGAACTCGCTCATGTCCCGCAGGCCGCCCATCCCGCAGTGCAGCCGCGCCCACTGCCGGGCCTGGCGGCGGGCGTGCAGGCCGCTCAGCATCGAGATGTCGGACGCTTTGACGATCCCGGTCGGCTCGTACTCGGGCAGGTACCGGCGGATGAGCGCGATGATGCGCCGCCGGTCCATGATCACGGCGGCGAGCAGGATGACGAGGACGACGGCCAGGATCGCGTAGGTGAGGGCGAGCCTGCTCCCGCCCGCGCTCAGCGAGGCGTTCCACAACGCGTGCAGCGCGACCGCGGCGACCCAGCCCGCCCCGATCGCCCACAGGCCGCGGCGCAGGCTGGTCATGGCCGCGTACGCCACGCCCGCCCCGATCAGCGAGGCGAACAGGGCCTGGCACACCGGCGAGACCACGCCGCGCAGCACGAAGGTGGTGGCCACGTCGGTGAAGCCGTAGTGGCTGGCCTGCGCGTAGTAGTAGATGTTCTCGATCAGCGCGAAGCCCAGGCCGACCATGCTCCCGTACACGACCCCGTCGCTCACGCCGTCGATCTCCTGCGGGCGCAGCACCAGCAGCCCGGCCAGGACGACGCCCATGAGCGTCTCCTCTCCCGCCGCCACGCCGATGACCGCCGCGGTGGACGCGGTCGCGAACCCGCCCGGCCGCAGCGTCGGGGTGGTGATCAGGTGGCTGCCCGCGGCGGTGCCGATCAGCCCGATCAGCGCGGCGGCGCCCGCCCCCCACAGGAACGTGAACACCAGGCTGCTCCGCGGCTCGGGCTCCAGCCGGTCCAGGTAGAGGACCCCGGCCAGCAGGGCCGGGATGGGCAGCAGGGCCAGCGTTAACCCGATGCCGGCGGGCAGCGCCCCGCCTGCGGCGACGGCGGCCAGCGCGCCGAGCGCGGCCAGGCTGCAGGCCGCGACGCCGACGATGAAGCCGATCGGCATGTGGTCGGCGCGGCGGCCGGCCGCGGCGGCCTGCGGATCAATCGCCCCCACCTAGGCAGCATAGCTCCCGGCCGGCGCCGCTCTGAGGCAGTAAGGCGCGGGCCGGCGCGGAGACTGGCCTGCCCGCTGCGGGCTGGTTACATTCGTGTGCATGTTCGAAGCGGGCGCGGGTGGCGAACTGAACGACGAGCAGCGCCGGGCCGTGACGCACGCCGGCGGCGCGCTGCTGGTGCTGGCGGGCGCCGGAACGGGCAAGACCAGGACGCTGGTGTCCCGGGCCGCCTGGCTCCGGGCGCAGGGCATCCAGGCCAGCCGGATCCTGCTGCTGACGTTCACCCGCCGGGCCGCCGACGACATGCTCGCCCGGGTGGCGTCGGTGCTGGCGCGGGAGGCGGCGGCCGTGGCGGCGGCGGCCGCGGCGGGGGCGGCCGCGGCGGGGGCGGCCGCGGCGGGGGCGGAGACGGGGACGGGGGCCGGGAAGCCGCCACGGGAGTCACCGGGGAGCGAGGACGAGCGGATCTGCGGCGGCACCTTCCACGCGATCGCGCACCGGATCATCCGGGAGCACGCCGAGTCGTTCTCGCTGCCGCCCGCGTTCAGCGTGATCGACCCGGCCGACATGACGGACGTGCTGGACGTGCTGCGCGCCGACCATGGCCTGGTGGGCACCCAGCGGCGGGCCCCCCGGGCGGCGGTGTGCGCCGACATCTACACGCGCTGCGTGAACACCCAGACCACGATCGCGGACGTGGTGGCGGGCGGCTTCCCCTGGTGCCGCGACTTCACCGGGCAGCTGGCCGGCCTGTTCCGGGCCTACGTGGCGCACAAGCGCCGCCACGCGCTGGTCGACTTCGACGACCTGCTGCTGCTGTGGCGGGCCGCGCTGGCCGACCCGGCGGCCGGGCCGGCCCTGCGCGGCCTGTTCGACGCGGTGCTGGTGGACGAGTACCAGGACGTCAACGCGGTGCAGGCGGAGATCGTGCGGCTGCTGCGGCCGGACGGGAGCGGCCTGACCTGCGTCGGCGACGACGCCCAGGCGGTGTACGGGTTCCGCGGCGCCGACCCGGAGCACCTGCGGGCGCTGGCCGGCGCCTACCCGGGCCTGGCGGTGATCCGCCTGGTCCGGAACTACCGGTCCCGGGACTCGGTGCTGCGGCTGGCCAACGTGGTCCGGCCGCAGTCCGAGGGCCTGGAGCTCGAGCTGACCGGGCTGCGCGGTGCCGGGCCGGCCCCGCAACTGGTGCGCTGCCACGACGAGGCCACGCAGGCACGCGAGATCGCCAGCCGGGTGCTCGAGGCGCACGAGGCGGGCCGGGCGCTGCAGGACCAGGCCGTGCTGGTCCGGGCCGCGCACCACAGCGACGTGCTCGAAGTCGAGCTGACCGCCCGGGGGATCCCGTTCGTGAAGTACGGCGGGCTGCGGTTCACCGAGGCCGCCCACGTCAAGGACTTCCTGGCCGCGGCGCGGGTGGTGGCCAACCCGGCGGACGACATCGCCTGGTTCCGGCTGTTGCGGCTGCACGAGGGCATCGGGCCGGCGCACGCCCGGCGGATGATCGAGGCCCTGCGGCTCGCCGATCCTCATCCTCTTGAACGCCACGCTTCCGCGGTGGACATGGTCCCGTCCCGGGCCCGGCCCGCGGTGGCGGCCACGCTGGCCGCACTGGCCGCCGCGGCGGCCCTGGACCGCGTGGCGGACCGGGCCGGCGCCATCCTGGCCGCGCTGGTCGAGCCGCTGCGGGCCCGCTACCCCGACGCCGGGGCCCGCCTGGCCGACCTGGAACGGCTGGCCGACGCGGCGGCCAGCCGGCCCTCGCTGCACGAGGCCCTGGTCGAGCTGGCGCTGGACCCGCCGGTCTCCGCCTCCGACCTGGCCGGGCGGCCGCGGCTGGACGACGACTTCCTGATCATCTCCACCGTCCATTCCGCCAAGGGCCTGGAGTGGCCGGTGGTGCACCTGCCGCACCTGGTGGACGGCGCGGTGCCCAGCGACATGGCGCTGACCACCGCCGAGGGCCTGGCCGAGGAGCGGCGGCTGTTCTACGTCGCGGTGACCAGGGCCCGCGACGAGCTCTACCTGTACGCCCCGCTGCGGCTGCACCACCACCGCTCCGGCCGCGACGACCGGCACGGCTACGCGCAGCTCAGCCGGTTCCTGGACGCCGGGGCGCGAGCCCAGTGCGAAATCGTGGACGCCGGCCCGCGCGAGCCCGTGGTGCCCCGCATGACCCACCTCGCGGTGACGGTCGACGCGGCGCTCGAGTCACTCTGGGGCTAGCCGCGGCAGCGGCGCCCGGCTAGCCGCGCTCGATGAGGCCGCGCAGGTAGGCGGCCTGCCCCGCGTGCTGGAGGTCGTCGGAGATCACGCTCACCAGCCGGACCGCCAGGGTGACGGGGGGATCCCAGGCCTTGTCCACGACGCGGTCGAGATCGGCGTCGGTCAGGCCCCGGACGTACCGCAGCGTCTCCTCGTGCACCGCGTCGTAATACGCGGTCAGCAGCTCCCCGGACTGGACCTGGACCGCGGCGACCGCCTCGGTGCCGTGCCCGTACCCGGTGGCCGAGGCCGCGAACGGCAGCCCGAACCGGTCCGCCCAGCTGATCCCGCCGCGGGTCGATGTCCAGACCTGGCCGGTGCCGGCGACGTCGGCGATGTGGTCGTCCTGGATCCGGGTCAGGTGCCAGACCAGCCAGGCGATCGAGTTAGACCCGCTGTCCGGCCGGAACGCCAGCTGCCCGGGCGTCAGCCCGTCGACCGCCCCGTGCACGGCCTCCCGGACCCTGCCGAACGCGTCGGCCAGCAGGTCGGCGGTGGTCGCCATCGGCATTCTCCCGTCTCGCCCCGTTCCGGCCCCGGCTTACCAGGGCATGGACGTGCTGGTGTAGTGCGTAAGCGTGTCCAGGTCGCTCATCTGGTAGACGTGGCGCGGCGGGGTCTCGAACGTCGCGTAGGGCGTGACCCTGATCACCACCCGCTGCTCGTCGTCCGCCATCTGCTCGATCTGCGGGCGCCGGCCCTCCGGCACTTCCTCACCCGCCATGATGCCGATGACCCGGGTGAGGACGTCCACGGCCAGCTCCCGGTCGCGGGAGACCACGGCGGTGCCGTAGACCTGGAGGTAGCCGAGCGGCCAGTTCTCGTCGAGGATGCACAGGCTGACCCGGCCGTCGCGGTCCACCGCCTTGGGCTTGTTCCGCCCGGCCATGGTGGAGATCAGCAGGTCGTCGCCGTCCATCACGTAGTAGACGACGGTCATGGCCGGCCCGTGCTCTTTGCGGTTGTATCCGAAGATGCAGATCCTGTGATCGCGTACGAACTGCCGCCGCTGCTCCTGATCCACGATCGCACCTTAGCCCGTCCCTGCCGCCCCGCGGCATCAACCCACTGTTCCGCCACGCCCTTCGCGCCGCCCGCCAGCCCTGCCTGCCTGCCTGCCCGCCGCGCCCGCCCGCCGCTCAGTCGCGGCGGATCGTGATCACGGTCCAGGCGCCGAGGTGAATGCGGTCCCCGTCGTGCAGCAGGACCGGCACCCCGGTGGTGATTTCCTGGTCGTTGACCAGGGTCCCGTTCTCCGACCCCGGATCCAGCACCGCCCAGCCGCCCTCCGGCTGCCCGATCAGCACCGCGTGCATGCGGGAGACGCCCGGGTCGGTTGGCGGACCGGTGAGGTCGATCTCCGGATCGATGCCCCTCGATGCGCTGTACCGGCCGATCCGCTTCTCCTCCCCGGCCCGGGGCTGCCCCAGCACGAACCGGCGTTCCGGGCAGTAGCGCGGGAACCGGATCTCGGCTGTGGGCCCGCCGGAGGCGGTCACCCGGTCGAAGTACGCCCGGTCGGCGGTGACCACCGCGGACCAGTCCGCCCCGTCGGGCGGGGCCGGCGGGCTTCCCGCAGTGTCGCCGCCGGGCGGCGGCCCGTCCAGAGCGGGCGCCTGCGTGGTCGGCGCTCCGGTGACGAAATCGAACCGGCAGACGTCGCAGAACCGCGCGCGTGGTCCGGCTGCCCGCCCGCGAGCTGGATCAGCCCCCGGTACCAGGTGACCCGCCAGTCCCCGCGGCCGGTATCGACCAGGCCGGTCAGGACGGCGCCGGCGGTGCCGAGATCGCCGGTCATGATACGGGCGCGGGCCAGCGCGAGGCGTACCTCCACCGAGCCGGCCGCCCCGGGCGGCGTCCCCGGCCGCCCGGCGGTGACGGCGGCCAGTTCGGCCGCCTGGCCCGGCGCGTCGAGCCCGTTCAGCGTGGCCAGGTATCCGGCCGCCGGGTCGTCGCTGTCCGCCAGCGGCGCTGGCAGCCCGGCCACGATGTCCGCGGCGGGCACGGTCACCGGCCGCGGCCCGGCGCCGTCGGGCTCGCCGGCCTCGGCCGCCCCGATGGCCTGCAGTTCGGGGCTGAACAGCGTGGACAGCGAGGGCCGCTGCTTGTTGTCGGCCACCGACAGGACCTCGCGCAGCACGCCGGTGAGCTGCTCGGCCATTTCCGCCGCCGTGGTGAAGCGGCGCAGCGGGTCCGGGTCGGTGGCGCGGCGCAGCAGCCGGTAGTACGAGTCCTGCTCGGCCAGCAGCGGCACGGTCTCCTGCGCGGGAAGGCTGTGGAGGTACTCGCGGGTGAAGCCGGCGAAGTCGAAGGTGACCACGGCGAGAGCGCGGCCGACGGTGTAGAGGTCGGAGGAGAGGGAGGGCAGGGCGCCGTCGAGCGTGATCTCCGGTGCCTGGTAGCCGTCCGTGCCGTAGATGTCGCTGGTGACGTCGTCGATCCGGCGCACCGCGCCCATGTCGATGAGCTTGAGCTGATCCTCGGCGAGCATGGTGTTGTCCGGCTTGAAGTCGCAGTACACCAGGCCCTTGCTGTGCAGGTAGCCGAGCGCGGTCAGCACCTCGGTCGCATAGGTCAGGGCCTGCTCCAGCGGCAGCGACTCGCCGAACTCCCGCCGCCGCTCCAGCACCATCTGCTTGAGCGACTGCCCGCCCACGTACTCCATCACGATGTACCCGGCCGTGGTCCGCGTGCGCCGGTCGGCGTGCTGCACGAAGTTGTAGACGCCGACGATGGCCGGGTGCTTGGCCTCGACCAGGAAGCGCCGCTCGGCGATGGCGGCGGCCTGCGCGGCGGCGTCGCCGGTGTCGAGCAGCCCCTTGAGCACGACCCAGTCCTTGTCGAGGTGGTGGTCCCGGGCCAGGTAGATCCAGCCCTGCCCGCCGTAGGCGAGGCGGCCCACCACCTCGTACTGGCCGCCGACCATCTCGCCGCGTTCCAGCTTCGGGGTGAACGAGTACTGGATGCCGTCGATCGGGCAGAACCCCTCGGTGCGGCCCGGCCGGCCGTCACGGCTGCGGCCGACCGGATGCCGGCCGGTGCTGCAGAACCGCTTGCCCTCCTCCACCTGGGGGTTGTCGAGCACCGCGGTGGCCGGGTCGCGGACCGGCACCGGCGGGAGCTCGACCAGCCCGGCGCGGCCGCCTGGGTCGCGGAGGCGGCGGGCGCGGCAGCGTCCGGCCGCAGGCCGCAGGCACCGCAGTAGCCGTCGGCCCCGATCGTCCCGGTGCAGTCCGGCTGCTGGCAGGCTGTCCCTGGTCCCGCTGTCTCGTTCCGGTTCATCGCCGCCGCCTTACCGGTACTCGGCGAGCCGGGAGAGCAGCCCCCAGGCGCACGCCGCGGCCATGACCAGCCGCCACGATCATCCCCGCCTCCAGGCCGGTCAGCGCGGCCTGGCCGCGGCTCGCGGCGGACCGGAACGCTGCCTGGTCCGCGCCGATGGCCGAGATCAGCTGGGTCTCCACCCGCTTGAACTTGGTGCCGGAGCTGGTCGGGCCCGCCCCGATCGCCAGCTGGACGGCCTCGTTGTAGTTGCCGCCGTCGTCCAGCGCGCGCACCTGCCGGTGCGTGGCGTACCACGCCGGGGCAGCCGCCGCGGCGGCCGCGGCGGCCCGGGCTCCCGGGCTGCCCTGGGCCGCGGCGGCCGCCCCGGTCAGCAGCGTGCCCGGTCCGGGCCCGAGTTGCTTCTCGACCCGGAGGAAGTCCGCCTGGTTCGCGTCGTCGCCGCTGCGGTTGATCAGGGTGAGGCTCTCGTCGGCGTGCGCCCGCAGCACGGCGATGTCCGCCTTCGCGAGCGCCTCGACCGGGCCTGACCCGTGGTCGCGCGCGTCGAGCAGCTGGACCCGGGCCACGGTGAGGCCGGTCAGCAGCCAGGCCAGCGCGATGAGGCCGACTGCCGAGGCCGCCACCAGGCCGTAGTTGAGTACCGGTGGGTACGCCTGCTCACCCACCGCTGGGCCCGGAATAGGACGTAACCGGCGGCCAGGGCCACGATGACGGCGAGGATGGGCAGCCCGGTGGCCTGCTGGTCGGCGGTGGCCAGCCGCGCGTTCTCCTGCTGGTAGAGGAGGTCGGCCGCGGGCAACAGCGTGGTCCGCATCAGGTGCGACGCCTCCCCCTGGAAGGCGGCGCCCACCGCGAGGCCCTGCTGGTTGTCGGCCCGGGCCGTCTCCACCAGCCCGGTGTAGACCGGGATCTCGGTCGACAGCACGGTCAGCTCGGATCCGGGCCCCTGGTTCCCGGCCGCCGCGGTGGCGGCCTCGAGGTAGGTCTCGGCCCGGGCGATGTCCCCCAGGTAGCGGCTGCGCCCGGCGCCCGGCTCGCTCAGGGCCAGGAACGCGGCCGCCTGAGTGGCGTCGGCGTCGGACAGCGACTGGTAGATCTGCTGGGCGTCGTAGCTGAGCGGCTCGGTCGTGGTTACCACGTTGCCCGCGGCGGACGTGCGCTGGCTCGCGGTCCACGCGGCGGCCGCTCCCCACGGCAGGCTCGCGGCGATGGTGACGGCCAGCAGCAGCCGCAGCCGGGCAGGCGTGGTCTTGCCGCCGGTGAGGCTTGCCCGGCGGCTGGCTGATGCCCCGGCCGGCGGGGCGGGAGCGACGGCGGTCATCAGCTGCGGTAGACGGGCGTCGGCGGCGCCGGGACCGGTCCCAGCCGGATTCCGAACCATTGCTTGTACAGGTTGGTCCATTCCCCGTCCGTTCTGCTCCATTACGGCGTTCACGAAGCGGACCAGGTCCGGCGCGCTCTTGGAGATCGCGATCCCGTGCTGCTCAACGGTGAACTGCGGCCCGACCAGCCTGGTCTGCGGGTCCTGGGCCTCCAGCCCGGCCAGGACCGAGTTGTCGGTGGAGATGGCGGCCACCTGGCCCTGCTCCAGCATGACCAGGCAGTCCGTCCAGTTGTCCGCCGCGACGGGGATCGGGTGGGACGGCTGCGCCTGGATCTGCTGGATCGAGGTGGTGCCCGCGTCCGCGCAGACCTTCTTGCCGCCCAGGTCGCCGATCCCGGTCACCTTGGAGTTGATCGGGACCAGCACCCGCTGGCCCGCGTTGAAGTAGTTCGGTGGAGAAGTCCACGTACTTCTGCCGGGCGCAGGTGATGGTCATGCTGTCGACGACGATGTCCACCTGGCCCTGCTGGATCACGGGTATCCGCTGCGCCGACGTGATCGCCTTGAACTGGATCCGGTCGGGATTGCCGAAGATGGCCTTCGCAATCTGCTGGGCGACGTCGACGTCGAACCCGTCGAGCTGGCCGGTGAGCGGGTCGCGGTAGCTGGTCAGGTCGATGGTCTGATCCACGCCGACCCGCAGGTACCCGCGCTTCTCGATGGCGGCCATGGTCGACCCGGCCGGCATGTGCCCTGGTGACGGCAGCGGGCCGGTAGGCCGCAGGCTGCCCTGCGGGATACAGGAGGTGCCGAGGGTGCCGCCGCGCCGCGGCAGACCTGGCCTTGGCGAGATGGCTGCCGGCCCGGGCAAGGCAGTCGGCCCGGGCGAAATGCCCGGCCCTGGTGAGGCAGTCGGCCCGGGCGAGATACCCGGCTCTCGAGAGATTCCTGGCCCGGTCCAGGCCGCCGCCCGTTTTATTGATCTTGTCATGCCTTCGCCCCGTCATACCAGTCAATCCCGGGCACACCGGGATTCCGTAGCGGATAGCGTACCTACGTTCACAGCGTGCCGGCAGCCCGTGAAATCCGGCCTCCTAGCGTGCACCTCCAAGCCTGCACCCCCAGGCCCGCACCTCCAGGCCCGCACCTCCAGGCCCCCAGGAAGTATGGGCTGGTCCGGCACCCTCTGCGAAGTCCGCCGAAGGACTGGCAGGGTTATCGAATTTGTGTTCTAGTATATGAATGAGCGACGCGTCTCTGCCGGAGTGGTGGACCTACCCGACTCACTGCGAGAACGGGCATGCCTGGGGGCCCGGCAGGGTGATCGTCTCCTGGCTGCCGTGCCAGTGCGGGCCCGCCCGGGCGGCGCAGCCGCGCGGCAGCGGCCACCGGACCATCGCCTGCCGGGCGCCCGGGTGCCGGTACATCTGCTACGAGCCGCCGCACGAGCCGGAGGCGGGCATGACGTTAGCTGGCCGGGGAGCCTCCCGTAGCATGCTGGCGAGAGGAGGCCTCCGTGCCCGTTGCGGTTCTCCAGATCGGCGAGCGCATCCGGGCGGAGCGCGCCAGGAGGGGGATCAGCCTGCGTGGGCTGGCCCGCAGTGTCGGGCTGTCGCCGAGCCTCATCTCTCAGATAGAGACGGGCAAGTGCCAGCCGTCGGTCAGCACCCTGTACGCGATCACGACCGCGCTGGGCGTCTCGGTGCAGGACGTCTTCGGGGAGCCCGGGGCGGACGGCGAGCCGGCGGCGCCCGTCCGGAACGCGGCGCCAGGGCCGGACGCGGCCCCCGGCCAGAACGCGGCCCCCGGCCAGAACGCGGCCCCCGGCCAGAACGCGGCGGCCGGCCAGAACGCGGCGGCGGCCCGCCGCATCCCGGCCGTCCGGGCCGGTCTCCGGGGCTCGCCGGGCCCGTGGCCTGCCCGGGGCAGCGCGAGGTTCTCGAACTGGACTCGGGAGTGACCTGGGAGCGCCTCGGCCACGCGCCGGGCAGCCGGGTTGACTTCCTGCTCGTCAGCTACGCGCCCGGCGGCTGCTCGTCGCCGGCCGGCCGCCTGATGCAGCACGCGGGCACCGAGTACGGCTATCTCCTCCAGGGGGAGCTGGTCGTCACCCTGGGGTCCCGCTCGCACCGGCTGGCGCCGGGCGACGCGGTCAGCTTCGCGTCGGCGACCCCGCACTCCTACCGCAACGAGGGCACGGTCCCGGCCGTGGGCGTCTGGTTCGTGGCGAGCCCCGATGGCGCGTAGAGTCCGGCACGGGGGCGGCTGCATCACGCCGCCCCGGGCCGGCCGCAGGGAGCCAGGAGTCGGGAGCAGCCGACCGTTCAGTATTTATTGACGCTGACCGTTCGCGGGCTCTTAACTAAAGGCCGAGCCGACAGGGAGGTGGCCGATAGTGGCGATTCACACCTTCGGACCCAACGCAGTGGACTGGGAACAGCGGGTCGACCTGGCCCGCCTGCGCCGCGAGCGCCTGGCCCGGCTGCGGGCCCACCTTGACCGGTCCGAGCTGGGTGCGCTGCTCAGCTTCGACTTCGCGAACATCCGCTACATGACGTCGACCCACATCGGCACCTGGGCGATGGACAAGCTGATCCGGTTCGCCGTGCTCCCGCGCGGCGGGGAGCCGGTGGAGTGGGACTTCGGGTCGGCCGCCCGGCACCACCAGCTGTACAACCCGTGGCTGGATCACACCCCGGGCCCGGCCACCCCGGAGGGGGCCCGGCAGACCGGGGCCCGGGCCGGCATCTCCACGTTGCGCGGCGCCTTCCACCCGGACGCCGGCATCGCCGAGGACGTGGCCCGCAAGGTGGCCACAGTGCTGCGCGAGCACGGGGTGGCGGACGCGCCGCTCGGCATCGACGTGGCGGAGATGCCGGTGCTGGCAGCGCTGCGCGCCGAGGGCATCGAGACCGTGGACGGGCAGCAGGTTTTCCTCGAGGCCCGCCGGATCAAGACCGCCGACGAGATCTCCCTGCTGGCCCAGGCGTGCGCCATGGTCGACGCGGCCTATACCGAGCTGTACGAGTTCCTGCGGCCGGGGGTGCGCGAGAACGAGTGCGTCGGCCTGGTCAGCAAGGTCCTCTACGGCCTCGGCAGCGAGTACGTGGAGGGCGTCAACGCGATCTCCGGCGAGCGCTGCTCGCCGCACCCGCACGTCTACTCCGACCGGCTGATCCGCCCCGGCGACCCGGCGTTCTTCGACATCCTGCACAGCCACCTGGGCTACCGGACCTGCTACTACCGCACGTTCGCGGTGGGCAGCGCCTCGCGTGCGCAGCGCGACGCCTACGTGCGCTGCCGCGAGTACATGGACCAGGCGATCGCCCTGGTGAAGCCGGGAGCGACGACCGCCGACATCGTGTCGCTGTGGCCGCAGGCCACCGAGTTCGGGTTCCCGGACGAGACCGCGGCGTTCGCGCTGCAGTACGGTCACGGCGTGGGACTGTCGATCTGGGAGAAGCCGATCTTCAGCCGGCTGGTGTCGCTTGACCACCCGGAGACGCTGGAGGAGGGGATGGTGTTCGCGCTGGAGACCTACTGGCCGGCCGCGGATGGCTGGTCCGCGGCGCGGATCGAGGAGGAAGTCGTGGTCACGGCCTCCGGATACGAGGTCATCACGAAGTTCCCGGCCGAGGAACTGCTGGTGGCCGGGCCCAAGTACTGGACCGCGGGCGGGGCGCTCGACACGCTCCGGGAAAGCCAGTCGCAGCTGAACACGGCGGCCGGGCGCGGCGAGGCCGTCGGCGCGGCAGGCGACGGCGCGGCAGGCGACGGCGCGGCGGCCGGGGGCGCGGCGGCCGGGGGCGCGGCGGCCGGGGGCGCGGCGGCCGGGGGCGCGGCGGCCGGGGGCGCGGCGGCCGGGGGCGCGATGACAGGGGGTGCCCGGTGACCGCGGTCGACACGAGCGCCAGCGTGGTCAGCGCCGAGGAACTGCTCGCGCTGTACGAGGAGATGGCGGTGATCCGCCGCACCGAGAAGGCGGCGCACGACCTGTTCCTGGCCGGCCTGGTCAAGGGCACGACCCACCTGGCGGCGGGCCACGAGGCCGTCGCGGTCGGCGCCAGCGCCGCGCTGCGGCCGGACGACTACGTGTTCGCCACCTACCGCGGCCACCATCACGCGATGGCCCGGGGCGCGTCGCCCGCGGAGTGCCTGGCCGAGCTGATGAGCAAGGCCACCGGCGTGTGCCACGCCAAGGGCGGCTCGATGCACCTCACCAAGGCCTCCGCCGGGATGCTCGGCTCGTACGCGATCGTCGGCGCGCACCTGCCGATCGCGGCCGGGGCCGCCTGGTCGGCCCGGCTCCGCGGCAGCGGCCAGGTCGCCGTCGCGTTCTTCGGCGACGGCGCCACCAACATCGGCGCGTTCCACGAGGCGCTGAACCTGGCCGCGGTGTGGGCGCTGCCGGTCCTGTTCATCTGCGAGAACAACCTCTACATGGAGTACACGCCGATCGGCGAGGTGACCGCGGTCGCCAACCCGGCCGCCGACCGGGCCGGGGCGTACGGGCTGCCCGCGGAGATCCTGGACGGCAACGACGTCGTCGTGGTCCGGGAGGCGGTGGCGCGGGCCGCGGCCCGGGCCCGGGACGGCGAGGGGCCGACGGTACTGGAGGCCAAGACGTACCGGCACTTCGGGCACAGCCGCACCGACCCGGCCAGCTACCGGCCCGCCGAGGAGGTCAAGCAGTGGCTGAGCCGGGATCCGCTGGACATCGCCCGGGCCCGGCTGGAGGCGCTGGGCGTGCCCGCTGAGTCGGTGACCGCGGCCGACGAACGGGCCGCCCGCACCGTCGAGGAGGCGGTGGCCGCGGCCCGGGCAGCTCCCGGCCCCGATCCCGGCACCGCACTGACCGACGTATGGGCGGACGGAGGCTCGGCATGGCGGACCTGACCGACGAGACCGAAGTGATCACCTACCGGGAGGCCGTGGCCGAGGGGATCGCACGGGAACTGCGCCGCGACCCGTCGGTGGTGTGCCTGGGCGAGGACATCGGTGCCGCAGGCGGCGTGTTCAAGACCACCGCGGGACTGTTCCAGGAGTTCGGCAAGGGGCGGATCTGGGACACGCCCATCTCCGAGCAGGCCATCCTGGGCGTGACCATGGGCGCGGCCATGACCGGGATGCGCCCGGTCGCCGAGATCATGTTCTCCGACTTCTTCGCCTGCTGCTGGGACTACCTGGCCAACGAGATACCGAAGATGCGGTACATGACCGGGGGCCAGGTCACGCTCCCGCTGGTGGTCCGCACGGCCAACGGCGGCGGCCTGGGGTTCGGCGCGCAGCACTCCCAGGCGGTGGAGAACTGGGCGCTCGCCGTCCCGGGACTGAAGATCGCGGCGCCGTCCACGCCGGCCGATGTCGTCGGGCTCATGGCCGCCGCGATCCGCAGCGACGACCCGGTGGTGTTCTTCGAGCACAAGGGGCTCTTCGCCAGCAAGGGCCCCGCCGCGCCGGAGGGGCACGTGGTGGAGCTCGGCCGGGCGGCCGTGGCGCGCGAGGGCACCGATGTCACCCTGGTGGCCCTGGCCGCCACGGTGCCGCTGGCGCTGGCCGCCGCCTGCCGGCTGACCGACCAGGGCATCTCCGCGGAGGTGGTCGACCTGCGCTGCCTGGTGCCGCTCGACATGGCGACCGTCCTGGAGTCGGTCGGGCGCACGTCCCGGCTGGTGATCGTGGAGGAGAACCCCTACCAGGGCGGCTGGGGCGGCACCGTGGCGTCGATCGTCGCCGACGAGGGCTTCGAGTTGCTCGACGCTCCGGTCCGCCGGGTGGCCGCCGCCTGCGTCCCGCTGCCGTTCGCGGACGTCCTGGAACAGCAGGTGATCCCCACCGTGGACACCGTGATCGAGGCGGTCACCGCGCTGACCGCTTACTAGCGTTACCAGCCCCTTTACTCCCCCTTTACCGGGATCCTGTCGCCTTTGTTACGCGCACGTCTCGGTACGGTCCCGAACGTGGTCCGGTCCCTTCCCGCGTCTGGACGCGCGATGACCATGGTCGTAGCGTGGCCAGACGGGCACATATCGGGAGCATGCCGGAGCGTGGGTGTCCCGCGTTTCCCCATGCCGGGAACCAGGCAAAGGAGCCGTGGCCATGGGGTCTACCCCCGAACATCAGCACAGACGCACAACCCGACCTGGCCCGCGCCGGCCCCGTCGCCGGATGCTGGCGGTAGGAATGGGCGTGGTTGCCCTGGCCCTGGCCGCGGCGGGCTGCAGCAGTAGTAGCAGCCCGTCGTCGGCGGGGACCACCCCGGTCTCGGGCGGGACGGCGGTGTTCGCGGAGCCGCCGGCGAGCACGCCGAACTACATCTTCCCGTACACCAGCAGCGCGTACATCAGCGACATCAACATCTTCGATCTCCAGTCGCTGCTGTACCGGCCGCTGTACTGGTTCGGGCAGAACGGCCAGCCGACCCTCAACAGCTCGCTGAGCCTGGCCAACTACCCGACCTTCAACGGCACCAAGGTCACGATCACGCTCAAGCACTACACGTGGTCCAACGGCACCCAGGTGACCGCGCAGGACGTGGTGTTCTGGCTGAACATGGAGCTCGCCGAGCCGGCCAACTACGGGGCGTACACCGGGTTCCCGGCGAACGTGAAGGACATCACGGTGGTCAGCCCGACCGAGCTGACCATGGTGATGGACAAGCCGTACAACCAGCAGTGGTTCGTGTACAACGACCTGAGCCAGGTCACCCCGATGCCGGCGGCCTGGGACCGGACCGCGTCCGGGCCGAGCAGCTGCGCCACCACGGTCAGCGACTGCGCGGCGGTGTACACCTACCTGGACGCCCAGTCCAAGGACCTGACCACGTACGTGAGCTCGCCGCTGTGGAGCGTCGTGGACGGGCCGTGGAAGCTCAGCTCGTTCAACGCCGACGGGCACATCAGCTTCGTGCCGAACAAGTCCTACTCCGGCCCGGTGAAGCCGAAGCTGGCCGTGTTCGAGGAGGTGCCGTTCACCACGGACGCGGCCGAGTATGACGTGCTGCAGTCGCCGAGCTCGTCAACCAAGATCGACTTCGGCTACCTGCCGCAGCAGGACGCGCCGGCCAAGCCGGCCAACGCGGCGGTCGGCGGCAACCCGCTGGCGTCGAAGGGGTACACGCTGACGCCGTGGACCTTCTGGGCCATCAACTACTACGTGCTGAACTTCCAGTCCTCGATCTCCGACCACGCCGCGATCATCAAGCAGCTGTATTTCCGGCAGGCGCTGGCCTACCTGATGAACCAGGCCGCGGTGATCAGCGGCCCGCTGCGCGGCTACGCCACCCCCACAGTCGGCCCGGTCGGGGCCGCGCCGGTGACCAGCGTCCTGTCGCCCACGGGCAAGTCGGACCTCAGTTCCGACGCCGGCCCGTTCCCGTACAACCCCGGCAAGGCCAAGAGCCTGCTGTCCAGCCACGGCTGGACGGTGGTCCCGAACGGGACGGACACCTGCACCGACCCGGCCAAGTGCGGCCCGGGAATCACCGCGGGCACCGCCCTGAGTTTCAACTTCCCGTACGACACCGGAACCGCCTGGACCGCGTCGGAGATGACGCAGCTGCAGTCCAACGCGGCTTCGGTCGGGATCAAGCTGAACCTGGAGCCGAAGCCGTTCGACCAGGTCATCTCGGTAGCCGGGGGGAACTGCGTGGTCGTGAAGATCCCGTGCAACTGGGACATGGCGAACTGGGGCGGCGGCTGGTCGTTCGCCCCGGACTACCTGCCCACCGGCGAGGAGCTGTTCATCAGCGGCGCGGTCGCGAACTCCGGCGGGTACAGCAACAGCACGAATGACTCGCTGATCCAGACGACCCTGACTAGTAACAATGTGCAGGACATGTACAGCTGGCAGGACTACCTGGCGCCCCAGCTGCCCATGGAGTGGCAGCCGCAGGCGGATTACCAGCTGAACGAGATCGCCAACAACCTCAAGGGCGTCACCCCGCTGAGCCCGACGCTCAGCATCACCCCCGAGAACTGGTATTTCGTGAAGTAGGCGCACCGGCAGGTGGCCAGATCCGGTTACCTGCCATACCCTGCGGGGGGTGCCTGGCAGGCACCCCCCGCAGGGTCGCCCGGAAGGGGGAACGTTGATCATATTCATGGTCCGCCGGGTGCTGCAGGCGCTGGTAGTGCTGCTGATAGTGACGGTGATCACCTTCGCGTTGCTGCGCCTCATCCCGGGCAACCCCGCCGTCGCGGTGATGGGACCGCAGGCTTACCGCAACCCGGCCGCGATCGCCCAGTTCGACCGGGTCTACGGGTTCAACAGGCCCTGGTACGGCCAGTACTGGCTGTGGCTGGACAACCTGCTGCACTTCAACCTCGGCTACTCGTGGAAGCTGAACCAGAGCGTGGCCTCGCTGCTGAGCAACCACCTGCCGAAGACGGTGTTCCTGGTCGGGGTCTCGATCGTCCTGGCGCTGCTGTTCGCGGTGCCGATCGGGATGGCGCAGGCGGTGCGGCGGAACAGGTTCGTCGATCACTTCTTCAACGGGTTCTCGACGGTCTTCTACGCGATGCCCGCGTTCCTGCTGGGCATCCTGCTCATCCTGATCTTCGCGATCAAGTTCCCGATCTTCCCGCCGGAGGGGCCGCAGGGTGAGGGGGTCGCGATTCTGTTCACTGACTTCCAGGCGCTGGTGCTGCCGGTCGCCACGCTGACGCTGATCACGATCGCGCTGTTCAGCCGGTACATGCGGTCCTCGG
Source organism: uncultured Actinomycetota bacterium (assembly GCA_963808705.1). Taxonomy (GTDB): domain Bacteria; phylum Actinomycetota; class Actinomycetes; order Streptosporangiales; family Streptosporangiaceae; genus JASHPR01. The sequence goes on from CAWEHB010000003.1 coordinate 287,109, forward strand.
TGCTGGACAACCTGACCGAGGATTACGTCCGGACCGCGAAGGCGAAGGGCGCCAGCGAGCGGCGGATCCTGCTGCGCCACGTGCTGCGCAACTCGCTGATCCCGATCGCGACGCTGCTGGGGCTGCTGCTGCCCGCGCTGTTCGCCGGGGCGCTGATCACCGAGTCGGTATTCAACTACCCCGGGATGGGGTACCTGTTCTACCAGTCAGCCCTCAACCAGGACTATCCGGTGCTGCTCGGCATAATCGTGGTGGTGGCCCTGGCGACGGTCGTGGGGTCGCTGCTCGCCGACGTCGCCTACGCGGTGCTCGACCCGCGCGTAAGGTACGTGAGCCAATGAGCCTGGCCAGCGGCTCCCCCGAGCCGATCCCCACCGACATCGCCCCGCACGTCCTGGACCCGCTGTCCGACGTCGAGGCGGCCGTGGTCCCCTACCCCCCGGACACGGACGCGGCCGTCGCCGCCGGCCTGCTGCCCGCGGGCAAGCCACGCAGCACGTTCCGCCGCGGGCTCGAGGTGTTCTGGGAGAACAAGCTCGCGGTGACCGGGGTCTGCATCTTCGCGTTCATGCTGCTGTTCTGCTTTGTCGGGCCGCTGGTGTACCACACGAACCAATTGCAGGTCGACTTCGCCCACGAGGAGCTCCCGCCGAGCGCCGCCCACCCGCTGGGCACGGACGCGAACGGGTTCGACGTGCTGGGCCGGCTGATGATCGCCGGGCAGATCTCCCTGGAGGTCGGCATCGCGGCCGCGCTGCTGGCCACGATCGTCGGGGTGCTCTGGGGCGCGATCGCCGGGTACATCGGCGGGTTCGTGGACTCGTTCATGATGCGGAGCGTGGACGCGATGCTGTCGATCCCGACGCTGTTCCTGGCCCTGGTGGTGGTGTCGATGGTCACCCCGAGCAAGCCGGTGCTGATCCTGGTCATCGCGCTGACCTCGTGGCTGACCACCTCGAGGCTGGTCCGCGGCGAGGCGCTGTCGCTGCGCACCCGGGACTACGTCCAGGCGATGAAGGTAATGGGCGGCGGCAACACCCGGGCGGTGCTGCGGCACATCGCGCCGAACGCCATCGGCACGATCATGGTGAACGCGACGTTCCAGGTGGCGGACGCGATCGCGCTGATCGTGGCGCTGAGTTACCTGGGGCTGGGCATCCGGCCGCCGCAGCAGGACTGGGGCGGGATGCTCAGCGCCGGGGTGCAGTACGTGTACGACGGGTACTGGTGGCTGATCATCCCGGCCGGGTTCTGCATCGTGATCGTGATCGCCGCGGCCATCTTCATCGGCGAGGGGCTGCGCGACGCGGTCGAGGTCCGGCTGCAGCGCCGCTAGCAGAGCACAGAGCCCAGAGCACCCCTGAGAACTGGCGAGGACACATGCCACCACTGCTCCAGATCGAGGACCTGCGCACCGAGATCCGGATGCGCAGCGCCACCGTGCACGCGCTGGACGGCGTCAGCCTGAACGTGGAGGCCGGGGAGTGCCTCGGCGTCGTCGGCGAGTCGGGGTCCGGGAAGACCATGACCGCACTGTCGATCATGCAGCTGCTGCCGCCGGGCGGGCACATCACCGGCGGGACGATCACGCTGGCCGGGCAGGAGATCTCCTCGCTGGACGACGACGGGATGCGCCACGTCCGCGGCAACGAGGTCGGGATGATCTTCCAGGACCCGATGACCTCCCTGAACCCGACGATGACGGTCGGCGACCAGATCGCCGAGACCGTGATACTGCACCGCGGCGCGGACGCCAAGACGGCGCGGGCCCGCGCGGTCGAGGTGCTCGGCCTGGTCGGCATGCCCCGGCCCGCCGAGCGGGTGTCCAACTATCCGCACCAGCTGTCGGGCGGCATGCGGCAGCGGGTCATGATCGCGATGGCGCTGGCCTGCGAGCCGAAGCTGCTGATCGCCGACGAGCCCACCACCGCGCTGGACGTGACGATCCAGAAGCAGATCCTCGAGCTCATCGACGAGCTGCGCCGGCGGCTGGGCATGGCCGTGATCCTGGTCACCCATGACCTGGGCGTGATCGCCGGGCGCGCCGACCGGGCCGTGGTGATGTACGCGGGCAAGGTGATGGAGACGACCGGCACGATGCGGCTGTTCGCCAACCCCCGTCACCCCTACACGGAGGCGCTGTTCGGCGCGCTGCCGGACCGGGCTGCCGACGAGACAGAACGGCTGTACTCGATCCCGGGGCTGCCGCCGGACCTGACCAGCCCGCCGCCCGCGTGCCGGTTCGCCGCCCGGTGCCGGTATGTGCAAGACAGATGCAAGCAGACCGAGCCGCCGCTGGAGGGCGACAGCTGGGATCATGCGTTCCGGTGCTACTTCCCGGTCGGCCGGGCCGACAAGGGCGCCGACGCGGCGCAGTTGTCGGTGGCCGAGATCGCGCATGAGCGCCGCGAGCGGGCGTCCAAGCCCGCCGACGGTCAGGTGCTGCTCTCGACCGACAGCCTGGTGAAGAACTTCGCGGTGACCGCGGGCGCGGTGCTGCAGCGCAAGATCGGCGAGGTGAGCGCGGTCGCCGACGTCAGCTTCACGATCCGCCCGGGCCAGACCTTCGGCATGGTCGGCGAGTCCGGCTGCGGCAAGACCACCATCGGGCGACTGATCGCCGGGCTGGAGAAGGCCACCAGCGGCTCCATCGTGCTGGATGGCGAGGACCTGACCAAGCTGTCCAAGCGGGAGCGGCGGCGGCGCAGCCCCAAGATCCAGTTGATGTTCCAGGACTCCTACGCGTCGATGGACCCGAGGATGCGGGTCGGCCCGATCCTCCGCGAGCCGCTGTCCATCCAGCGGATTGGCAGCCGCCAGGAGCAGCGCAACAAGATCGCCGCGATCCTGGACGAGGTCGGGCTGCCCCGCGCCGCGGTCGAGCGGTACCCGCACGAGTTCTCCGGCGGCCAGCGGCAGCGCCTCGGCCTGGCCCGGGCGCTCATCCTCAGCCCCAGGCTGGTGATCGCCGACGAGCCCGTATCCGCCCTGGACGTGTCCATCCAGGCCCAGATCCTCAACCTGATGCTGGACCTGCAGCGCGACCTCGGCCTGACGTACCTGTTCATCTCCCACGACCTGTCGGTGGTGCGGTACCTGTCCGACACCATCGGCGTGATGTACCTCGGGAAAATGGTCGAGCTCGGCCCCGCCGCCGACGTCTACTACCGCCCGGTGCACCCCTACACCCGGGGCCTGATCGACACGGTCCCGGTCGCCGACCCGGCCGTCGCCCAGGCCCGGGAGGACAAGGGCGTCTCCGGCGAGCTGCCCTCGGCCATCAACCCCCCGTCCGGCTGCCGGTTCCGCACCCGCTGCCCGCGGGCCCAGGAGCTCTGCGCCCAGGAGGAGCCGCCGTTGCGCCCGTTCACCGCCGGCGGCCACCTCGCGGCCTGCCATTTCCCGCTGCGCGAGCCGGAGGGCGTCACCGCCGCGGCCGCGCCGTAACCGGTCGGCCGCCGCGCCGTAACCGGCCGCACGCCGGGCCGTAACCGGCCGGCCGCCGCGCCGTAACCGGCCGCACGCCGGGCCGTAACCGGCCAGCCGCCGCGCCGTGCCGCGCCGCACGCTGCGTGGTAACCCGCGCACGGGGCGAGGTTGTGCGTCTGGGCCAGGTGCGCCTCCTCGCGCGGCCGAGCCGGTTGTGGCATCATGGCGGCTCGAATGAATGTTCGGTACCCGCCCCGGCGGCGTTCACTCCACGATCGAGAGGGGATCGGCGTGCCCGAGCTCACCTGCCTGGAGATCTGCGCGGGCGCCGGCGGCCAGTCGCTCGGCCTGGAGCAGGCGGGCTTCGGCCACGTCGCCGCCGTGGAGATCGACCCCGACGCGTGCGCGACCCTGCGGCGGAACCGGCCCGGCTGGGACGTGATCCAGCTGGACGTGCGTCACTTCAAGGGCGTCGACTACCGGGGCGTCGACCTGCTGGCCGGCGGGGTCCCGTGCCCGCCGTTCTCGATCGCGGGCAAGCAGCTCGGCGCGGACGACGAGCGGGACCTGTTTCCCCAGGCCCTCCGCCTGGTCGAGGAGTGCGAGCCCGCGGCGGTCATGCTGGAGAACGTCCGCGGCCTGGCCACCGCCCGCTTCGCCGCCTACCGCGAGCAGGTCCTCGGCCGGCTGCGCGAGCTCGGGTACCAGGCCGACTGGCAGGTGCTCAACGCGAGCGAGTACGGCGTGCCGCAACTGCGGCCGCGCTTCATCCTGGTGGCGGCGAGGCCCGGCGTGCACGAGCACTTCGAGTGGCCGGGCGCCACCGGGACGCCGCCCACCGTCGGCGAGGCCCTCCGCGATCTGATGGCGGCCGACGGCTGGACCGGGGCCGGGGTCTGGGCCTGGCAGGCCAACGGCATCGGCCCGACCCTGGTCGGCGGCTCCCGCAAGCACGGCGGGCCCGACCTCGGCCCGACCCGGGCCCGCGAGGCCTGGCTGCGGCTGCGCGTCGACGGCCGTGGGCTGGCCGACGCCCCGCCGCAGGCGATCTGCCCCCCCAACCACATTCCGAGGCTGACCTTGCAGATGGCCGCGGTCCTGCAGGGCTTCCCGCGGGACTGGCGGATCTCGGGTCGCAAGACCGCGGGCTACCGGCAGATCGGCAACGCCTTCCCGCCTCCCGTGGCCCGGGCGGTCGGCACCGGCATCCGGTCGGCCATCGAGGCCGCCCGCGCCGTGCCGGTCCGCCTGCTGGACGAGGCTTCCTGACCGCCCGGCACCGACCCGGCCGTGACCCGCCGTGACCACGCTGCCGCTCTGGGAGCTGCCGGAGGACACCGACCCCGAGCTCACGGCGGTCGAGGCCGAGCTGTACCGGCTCGACCCGACCGGCGAGGCGGTCGCGGCCGTGCTCCGCGACACCCTGGACCAGCTGTACGACGGCCAGCATTCCGGCCGCTGGGCCTATGACCAGCTGCGCAAGACCGAGAAGACCCACATGGGCACGCTGGTCGAGATCAACCTGCACCGGCGGTTCGGGTTCGGCGACGGCGACGTCACCGACTACCGGATCGCCGGGATCGAGGTCGACTGCAAGTACTCGATGTCCTACGGGGGCTGGGAACTGCCCCCGGAAGCCGTCGGCCATCTCTGCCTGCTCCTCACCGCGGACGACGCGAGCAGCTCCTGGACCGCCGGGCTGATCCGGGTGCGCGAGCCCGGCCTGCGCGGCAGCCCCAACCGGGACGCGAAACGCCAGCTCACCGCGGTCAGCCGGGAGCGGATCCGGGAGCTCTGGCCAGCCCGCCGGCGGCTGGCCGAGAACCTCTTCCTGCGCCTGGACCCGCAGGTCCGGCGGCGGATCTTCGGCGCCCGGTCCGCGCGCGGGCTGCCCACCGGCCAGGCCAAGACCAACGAGCTGTTCCGCTGCGTGCAGCGGCGGATCATCCGCCGGGCCGAGCTGGCCACGGTCGCGCAGCAGGATGACTTCATGAAGCGCGCCCGGGGCAACGGCGGCGCGCGCACCCACCTGCGCCCGGAAGGCATCCTGGTCCTCGGGCACGCCGACCCCGACCCGCTGATCGCCGGGGCCCTCGGCCTGCCGGTCCCGCAGAAGGGCGAGTTCATCTCGGCCCGGGTGATCCCGGCCCGCGGCGACCGCGCCGACCCGGTGGCGGTCATCGGCGGCCAGCGCTGGGCGCTGGCCCGGCCCGGCGACGCGCCGCAACCGGCCCCGCTGCTGCCGCGATGACCGGGACAGGTGGCAAGCGAACCCTTTTCATCCTCCCCTGCCTGCCCACGTACTCTGAGCCTGACATCAACGGATGAAAAAGGTTCGGTGGAAGCGTGACCCTGACCGCCGCCGACGTCGCCGCGCCGGTCGCGCGCTACGCCGCCCGGCTGCACGCCCACGCCGGCGCGCGGCACCACGTGGCCTCCCCGCTCGGCGCCTGGCTGCTGCTCGCCCTCTGCGCGCCGCCCAGCGAGGGAAAGACCAGGGAGATCCTGAACGCGACGCTAGGCACCGACCCGGCCGCCGCCGCTGATCTCGCGGCGGAGCTGCTCGCCCGCCCGGACCCGCTGGTTCCGGCGGCGGCCGCGGTCTGGCATCGCCCGGGGCGCCTGACCGACGTGACGGCGCGATGGCTGGCCGCGCTGCCAGCCCCGGTGACAACCGGCCCGCTGACCAGCCAGGCCGAGCTGGACGACTGGGCCCGCGACGGCACGTTCGGGCTCGTCGAAAGATTTCCGGTGACGCTCGACCCGTCCCTCTACCTGCTGGCCGCCACCGTGCTCGCGGCGCGGGTGTCCTGGGAGCGGCCCTTCGACCTGGCGCCGGCCAGCGCGCTCGGCGAGTCGAGCCCCTGGGCCGGGGCGCTGAGCCGGGTGCTGCGCACCCCGGACGGCCCCGGCCACCAGCAGTTCGTGGCCGCGACGCGGGCCGCGGGCGACGTCGCCGTGCACGCGGCGCGCGCCCGGGGCGGCGTGGCGGTCACCTCGGTGGCCGCGGCGCCCGGCGTCCCGGCCGCGGACGTGCTGGCCGCCGCCTACGACCTGGCCCCGGCCCTGGCGGTCGGCGGCACGGTGGCGCGGCGGTCGCTGTTCGACCTGCCGCTGGGCGACGGGCCGCTCTGGTCGGTCACCGAGCGGACCGCGCCGGTCAGGTCCGCCGGCGGCCGCGAGGAGCGGTGCACGGCCGTGCTGCCGGCCTGGTCAGCGCGCAGCGAGCACGACCTGAGCGCGCCCGATCTCGGTTTCGCGGCGGCCGCGCAGGCCCTGGCCCCGGGCGACCCGTGGCAGGCCCGGCAGGCGGCGATGGCCCGGTACACCCGGACCGGGTTCGAGGCCGCCGCGGTGACCGGCGTGGCGGTCGCCATGGCCATGCGGTCGCCGCCCCGCCCGGGCCTGATCCGGACCGCGGAACTGCGGTTCGGGCACCCGTTCGCGGTGGTCGCGGTCACCGCCGGCGACGGCCCGTGGCACGGCCTGCCGGTGTTCTCCGCCTGGGTCGCGCAGCCCGAGGACGCCGGGCCGGGGGACTGAGCCCGGTGGCCGGCGCCAGCCCGCGTTCCCCGTCGCCGGCGGCTCCGGTAAAGTCCGGCGAATGGACGGATCCGCCCGGCTGACCGGGCCCATCGAGGGCCAGCCCGGGATCATCATGGCGGGCTTCGACCTCGGCCAGGTCGGCTACACCCTGGAAGAGTTCTTCCTCGAGTCCACGGCCACCGGCTTCGAGCCCGCGGGACCCCTGGGAGCCGACGGGTACTGGCCCGTCGCCCCGGCGGCCCGGGCGCCGTTCACCACCCGGCTGGTGGTGTGCCGTCCCGCTGGCCCCGGCGCGTTCACCGGCACGGTGATCCTGGAATGGCTCAACGTCAGCGCCGGGTTCGACGCGCCCGCGCACTGGATGCTGACCCACCGGCAGGTGGTCCGGGCGGGCTGGGCCTGGGTCGGGGTATCGGCGCAGCGGGCCGGCGTCGAGGGCGGCAGCATCTTCGACACGGCCGGGGTGGAGCCCGACGAGGCGTCGCGGCGCACGATGGTGCTGCCCGCGCTCAAGGAGAGCGATCCGGCCCGCTACGGGAAGCTGCACCACCCGGGCGATGCGTTCTGCTTCGACATCTTCACCCAGGCCGCGCGCGCGGTCCGCGGCGGCGGCGTGCTCGGGCCGCTGCCGGTCGGGTGCCTGCTCGCGGCGGGCCAGTCCCAGTCCGCGATCCACCTGGTCAGCTACGTGAACGCGGTGGCGCCCACGGTCCCGCCCGAGGCGGCCTGCGACGGCTACCTGATCGGCAGCCGTACCGGGTTCGCGGCCCCGCTGACCGGGTGGGACGGCCGGATCCGCAGCGAGGGACCGGACGGCGTGCGGGTGCGCACGGACGGCCGGGCCCCGGTGCTGACCGTGCAGACGGAGAGCGACGTGACCGGCGTGCTGGCCGGGGTGACGGCGCGGCAGCCGGACAGCGACCGGTTCCGGTGGTGGGAGATCGCGGGCGCCGCGCACGCCGACACCTACCTGCTCGGTGCCAGCTTCAGCGATTCCGGTGACCTGCCGCCCGCCGAGCTGGCCCGGCAGATGGCGCCGACCGCCGAGCCGCTCGGCATTCCCTGCCCGGTGCCGGTGAACTCCGGGCCGCAGCATCACTACGTCGCCCAGGCCGCGATCGCGCACCTGGACCGGTGGGCGCGCGGCGGGCCGCCGCCGCCCCGCTCGCCCTGGCTCGAGACCGACCCGGATGACCACCTGCGGCTGGTCACCGACGACGCGGGCATCGCGCGCGGCGGCATCAGGACCGGCTGGGTCGACGTGCCGGCGGCCGCGCTGTCCGGGCTCACCCCGCCCGGCGCCACCGGGGTCGGCATCCTCCTCGGCGCCACGCGCGTGTTCGACGACGCCGAGCTGGCCCGCCGCTACCCCGCCGGGCGGGATGAGTACGCCGCCGCGTTCCGCGAGGCCACCGCGCGGGCGGCGGCCGCCGGCTTCGTCCTGGAACAGGACGTCGACGAGATGGTGGGCCTGGCCACCGCCGCCTACCCCGCCCCATGACGCCTACGCGCCCCGCCGGGAGCCCTGCCTGCCCTCCGCCGCAACTTGCTTTCGATGATCATTACGACTTTTCACTGGTTCGGGCCATTTGAGCGCCTGATTTATGCCGTTTTATGATCACCAAACCGATGAAAAGTAAAAAATGATAATGTTGTTTCGGGGCGACCAGGGTCCCCCGCGGTCTTCACTCGCGGGCAACCCGGACGTAAGATCACCGTTAATCCGCTCATCCCGGTGGTTAACCCGCGCGGGGCCGGGTCGGTTGCTGGTTCCAGGGAGGCGAGCCATTTTGGGCAGCCACGCCGGATCGCCCGACGCGGATGCGTCGGCACGGCAGCAGATCATTCGGCATGCCCCGATTACCCTGCGCTCCAGCGGTGAGCCGGGCTCGCCTGCCCGACGTTTCCCCGGGTACGCGCGGCGCGGCTTCCCGGCGGCGTCCGGCGCTTTCTCCCCGGCGCCCGCGGGCGCCGGGCCGGAGACCCCCGGGCTGCTCGGGCGGCAGGCCAGCGGGGGAGCCGGGCATGGTTAGCGAAGTCGCCGCGTTCGGCCTGCACAATGCCCGGCTCGAGCCGGTGCCGACCGCCCTGCCCCCGGCCGACCGGGCCGCCCGGGGGAAGGCCGCCCGGGCCGAGGTGCCCAGGGACAGCCACGCGGGATTCCAGCCCGCGGCCGACCGGCCCGACCCGGTGAGCCTGCTGGAGTCGCAGGCCGCGTCGCGGATACCAGAGTTGCTGCCGATCCGGTACGGCCGGATGCTCGCCTCGCCGTTCGCCTTCTTCCGTGGGGCCGCGCTGCTGATGGCCAGCGACCTGGCGGCCGCCCCGGTGTCCGGGCTGACCGTGCAGACCTGCGGCGACGCGCACCTGTCCAACTTCGGCATCTTCGCCTCGCCCGAGCGCCGCCTGGTCTTTGACATCAACGACTTCGACGAGACCCTGCCCGGCCCCTGGGAGTGGGACGTCAAGCGGCTGGCGGCCAGTGCCGAGGTGGCGGCGCGCGGCAACGGCTTCGACCGCAAGCAGCGGCGCGAGATCGTGGTGGCCGCGGTCGCCCGCTATCGCCGGGCCATGCGCCACCTGGCCGGGATGGGTGAGGTTGAGGCCTGGCAGTCGCCGGCGGAGGTCGATGGGCTCCGAGAACGCTACCTGGCCATCCTGGGCCGGCGGGAGCGCAGGCTGGCGGACGCGGACCTGGCCAGGGCGCGGGACCGGGCGGGCCTGCATTCGCTCGACATGCTGATCCGGCTGGTCCCCGGCCCGCCCGCGAAGATCAGGAAGGTCGGCAAAGCCGCGAAGGTCAGGAAGGGCGCCGAGGACGGGAAAGCCGGGGAGCTTCGCTTTGTCAACGACCCGCCGCTGCTCGTGCCAGTGGCCGACCTGCCCGAGGAAGAGTCCTCCAGCGGTCTTGAGGCGCACCTGAACGGGATCATGGCCAATTACCGCCGCACCCTGGAATGGGACCGCCGGTTCCTCATCGGCAAGTACCAGGTGGCGGACATGGCGCGGAAGGTGGTCGGCGTCGGCAGCGTCGGAATGCGCTGCTGGGTCATCCTGCTGACCGGGCGCGACGAGGAGGACCGGCTGTTCCTTCAGGTCAAGGAGGCGGTGCCGTCGGTCCTGTCCGGGTTCCTCGGCGCCAGCCCGTACCCGAGCCACGGCGAGCGCGTGGTCGCGGGCCAGCGGCTGATGCAGGCGGCCAGTGACGCGTTCCTCGGCTGGCACCCGACCAGGAGCGTGCTCGCCCAGGACTATTACGTCCGCCAGCTACGCGACTGGAAATTCTCGCTGACGGTGGAGGACATGGATCCGCCCGTCATGCGCACCTACGCGGAACTGTGCGGGCAGACGCTGGCCCGGGCGCACGCCCGCTCCGGGGACCGGATCGCGATCGCGGCCTACCTCGGCAAGTCGTCGGTATTCGACAAGGCGGTGGCCGATTTCGCCGCTGACTATGCCGATCAGAACGAGCGCGACCACGCCAGCCTGGCCGCCGCGGTCGAGAACGGCCGGGTGGAGGCCCAGCCGGACGCGTGACGCCCGGGTGCCGGCTGGGTCGCCCGGCGGCGCCCCTGGGCACCCGCGGGCCTCAGGGCCGTCGGCCGGCGCAGGCGATGCAGGTGGCCGTCGCCGGCCGGGCGGCCAGGCGCTCGGCGGCGATCGGGAGCCCGCACCGTTCGCAACGGCCGTAGCTGCCGTCGTCGAGCCGCTGGCCGGCCCGGGCGATCTCGGCGAGCTGGTCGGCGGCCTGGCTGAGCAGGGCGGCGACATGCTGCCGGTCGAACGCGGTCGACGACCCCTCCGGGTCGTGCTCGTCATCCGCCCCGGCCGCGGACGCCGAGGAGGAGACGATGCTGTCGAAATCCCGCCGCAGGGCCGCGAGCCTCGCCTCGGCGCTGGCGCGCTCCGCGGCCAGCAGGCGCCGCGCGGCCGCCTCCCCGGCAGGCGAGAGCCCGCTCATCGCGGCACCCCCGCGGCCAGCCGGCCGATGATCTCGGCGGCCGGGCCGCCCGCCATCGGCGCCACCCAGATCGGCAGCGTGCTCAGCTCGCGGGTCCTGTCGGCTAGGCCAGCGCCCACCTGCGGCTCCTTGTCGGCCGGGTCACCACCATCAGATCATTCTGGCCGCTGCTGCGGCAGCTGCCGGGTGGCCTGAGGTGGGTGAGATGCATCACCCGGCCGGGCCCCCGGTGGCGCGAGGAGGGCAAGTGATCAGGCAGGCTTGAGGCCATGGCGGACACTCTTACCCTGATGGCGGTACACGCGCACCCCGATGACGAGTCCTCGAGCACCGGCGGGGTGCTGGCCAAGTATGCCGACGAGGGCATCCGGACGGTGCTCGTGACTTGCACGAACGGCGAGTTCGGGGACACGCCGGATGGCGTCAAGCCGGGCCAGGACGGCCACGAGGAGCAGGGCGTGGCGCAGATCAGGCTGGCCGAGCTCAGGGAGGCCTGCAAGCACCTGGCGGTCACCGACCTTGAGCTGCTCGGCTACCACGACTCGGGCATGCCCGACTGGGAGTACAAGGACCGGCCGGACGCGTTCTGCAACGTGCCGCTGGACGAGGTCGCCGGCCGCATCGGCGCGCTGATCGAGCGGTTCCGGCCGCAGATCGTGATCACCTATGACGACCAGGGTCCCTACCAGCATCCGGACCACCTGCACGCCAGCCGGTGCGCGCAGGCCGCGGTGGCGGCGACCGGGATACCCGACAAGCTCTACCTGACCGCCATGCGCCGCAGCGACTGGCGCAAGCTGTGGGACGCGCTGCGCGAGAGCGGCGTGGACGTGCCCGACACGCGCCAGATCGACGAACAGATGCTGCGCCAGATGGAGGAGGCCGAGCGGCGGATCACCACCAACGTCGACATCCGCCCGGTTCTCGACCGCAAGCGCGCGGCGCTGCTGGCGCACGCCAGCCAGATCCGCGACTCGTGGTTCAGCAAGATCCCGCCCGATCTGGCCGTGCAGGTGTTCGGCCGGGAGAGCTTCACCCGGGCCATGGACCGGACGGGCGCGCCGGTTCCCGAGGATGACCTGTTCGCGGGAATCCGCCCGGCATCCGGCTAGAGCGGGTGTCTCCCATATCTGTGACGTGGCGGGCGGACGAAGACGACCTGTCCGCGTGTATCACCTGGACCCGCATATAGGAGAGCCGACCACCAGCACGAGCTTCCCGCGCACGTGACCGTCCTCGCTGACCCGGTGCGCCTCCGCGATCTCGGCGAGCGGGAAGGTCTGCGCGACCGGGAGCGAGAAGCGCCCGGACTCGATCAGCTCGCCGATCTCGGCGAGCGCGTGGACCGCGCGGCCAGCGTCCCCGCTGCTGAACGTCACCCCGTGCTCCTGCGCGCCACCGTAGTCGGCGATCGTCACGACGTGCTCCGGGCCGCCCGCGAGCTCGATGAGCTCGGGCAGGACGCCGCTCCCGGCGACGTCGAGCGCGGCGTCGACGCCGTCAGGCGCGAGCGCGCGAACCCGTCCGGCGAGGCCCTCGCCATAGGCGACGGGCCCGGCCCCCAGCGAGCGAAGGTACTCGTGGTTTGCCGGACTGGCGGTGCCGATCACGCGCGCACCGCGCACCACGGCGAGCTGAACCGCGGCGCTGCCGACGCTTCCGGAGGCGCCGTTGATGAGCAGCGTGCTGCCGCTCCCGACGCCGAGCTGGTCGAGCGCGCGCGTGGCCGTCTCGATGGCGGCCGGCAGCGCGGCAGCACCGGGGAAGTCAAGCGACGGCGGGATCGGCGCATAGCAGGACAGCACCGCCAGCTCGGCCTGGGCCGCCCCCTCGGCGGAGAAGCCGAACACGCGATCGCCGGCGGCCACGTCCGCAACGCCCTCGCCGAGCTCGTCGACAACGCCCGCCGCCTCGTGGCCCATGGTCTGCGGGAGCTCCCCATCCATCAGGCCCTTGCGCTTCTTCCAGTCGCTCGGGTTGACGCCGGCCGCGCGCACCGCAATCCGGACCTGGCCGGGACCCGGATGCGGATCGGGAAGATCCACGATCTCGAGGACCTCCGGACCCCCGAACCGGTTGAAACGGACTGCCTTCAACATTCGCTCCGATCCCGGCTCAGGGTGTCGCGGTCGCTGCGCGTACGACAGTCTGCCAGCCTCGCGTGCCGGGCCCGAGCTCGGCGCCACGCGCGGGGCCTGAGCCAGGTCAGCATCGTGAGCAGTTCGCCCTCGTCGTGGGAGACCTGCATGCCAGCGGCCGCGCCGGTGACCCGGCGGGTCTCGCTGGCCAGCTCACGCAGCAGGGCGTCGGGCGGCGTGCAGTGCGTGAGCAGGTAGTCGCTGACCGCCGGATCGACGATGTCCACGGGTCCTCCCTGCGCCTCCCGCAGCGTCTGCTGCTCCTGCCCTCAGCTAATACTGCAACGACGGTGCTAACCTGCCGGAGCCGGACGGCACGGCCCGGTCGGCGAAAGCGCGCAGCGAGGGAGCATCCGGATGAGCGAGCGCCGGGGCAGGCTCGATGAGCTGTTGAACCAGCGAGTGCCCGCCAATCCGGGTTGGCCAGCACCGCAGCGGGCGGCCGGTTCGTTACCGGCGCCCGATTCTCTGCCTTCGCCGGCGCCCGGTTCCCTGCCTTCGCCGGCGGACCGGTTCGAGCAGGTCGCCGCGGGCATGCGGCGGGCCGCCGCGGACCTGGAGTCCGCCGCCGCCGCGGCCTCGGCCCGGCAGTACAAAGCCAGGTCGGACGATGGCACGGTGGCCGTCATCCTGGACGGCCGCCCGCGGGTGCGCAGCCTCCGGATCGGCGGCCAGGCGGTCAGGTCCGGGCCGGGGCAGCTCGCGGCCAGGGTCGCCGTCACCGTGAACCGGGCTCTGCAGGCCGCCCGCCGCGACGGCAACGAGGCGCTGCTGGCGGCGGGCTCGGGCCTGGAATCATGGGTTCGCGGGGCGATCGAGGCCGCGGGCGAGGCTGCGGACGGGCCGGCCCAGGGCAGCCCAGGCCCGGCTTCCGGTGCTCGTGCGAGCGGCCCGGAAGCCAGCCTGGCCGAGCTCAGGCAGCTACGTCGGTCGGTGCCGCAGCGCCAGGCCGCGGCCCGGGCGCAAGCGGTCGCGCAGGTGCTGACCGGCACCTCCCGGGACGCCCGGGTCAGCGTGACCGTCAACGGCCTGAGCGAGGTCACCGGGGTCAGCTTCTCCGCCCTGGCCCTCCACGGCAGCGACCTGGCCCGGCTGGGAAACCACATCGCGGGGGCGGTGAACGCCGCGTTCGAGAAGGCCGGGCAGTACCAGCGCGCGCGGCATGAGGGCGGCGGCGGCGCCGGGGCTCTCGCCGGTCCCCGGGCGGCGGGTGACGTGATCGTCGAGATGTTCAGTTACCGGATGAACGGGCTGCTCGGCCGGCTGGACGAGATGAGCCGCGACCTGGACGGGATCTCCGACGACCTTGCCCGGGGCCTGGGCTGGCTCATAGCCGAACTGGAGGATCTCGCCGGCGGCCCGCCCGCCGGCCAGGCCGGGGGCTGACGCCGTCGGCGTTCGCCGCCGCGATCGTGGTTCTGGTCCGCGTGCTCGCGCGGGACACTAGTGACCGGGCGCCGCGGCGGCGTCCGGAGCGCGGAGGATGGCGGGATGGGAAACCGGCTTCCGGCAGGCCAGCGGATCAGGACGGCGGTCCGCGTCGAGGGGATCGTCCAGGGAGTGGGCTTCCGGCCGTTCGTGTACTCGCTGGCGACCGGGCTCGGGCTCGGCGGGCTGGTCGGCAACGATTCCGACGGGGTGTTCGCCGAGGTGGAGGGGCCGCCGGCGGCCGTGGAGGCGTTCCTGCACTCGCTGGCCCGCAACGCGCCGCCGCTGGCCAGGATCGAGCGGATCACCACCACGGCCATGCGGCCGCACGGCACCGCGTCCTTCTCGATCGCGCCGAGCGAGCCCGGCCGCCTGCGCCGGACGCTGGTGTCCGCCGACACCGCGACCTGCGCGGACTGCCTGGCCGAGCTCGCGGACCCGGCCGACCGGCGGTTCGGCTACCCGTTCATCAACTGCACGAACTGCGGTCCCCGGTTCACGATCGTCCGCGACGTGCCCTATGACCGGCCGCTGACCACGATGGCCGGCTTCGCCATGTGCGACCGGTGCGCCGCGGAGTACCACGACCCGGCGGACCGCCGCTTTCACGCGCAGCCGACCTGCTGCCCGGCGTGCGGGCCCGCGCTGTCCCTGCTCGACCCGGACGGGACGGTCCGGACCGGCGAGCCGCTCGCGGCCGCCGCCGACCTGCTCCGGCAGGGCAAGGTGCTGGCCGTGAAGGGCCTGGGCGGCTACCACCTGGCCGTGGACGCGTCCAGTGCGGAGGCGGCCGGCGCGTTGCGGGCCCGCAAGCGTCGCGAGGACAAGCCGTTCGCCGTGATGGTGGCGGACGTGACCGCCGCCCGCCGGCTGTGCAAGGTGGACGAGGCCGCCGCCGCGCTGCTGGCCAGCAGCCGGCGGCCGATCGTGCTGCTGCCCCGGGTGCCCCGGCTGACTCCGGTGCCGCGGCCGGGAGCCGAGGGCATCGCCGCGGCCGTCGCCCCCGGGAACCGGCAGCTGGGGCTGATGCTGCCGTATACGCCGCTGCACCACCTGCTGCTCGCTCGTGTCGGCCGGCCGGTGGTGCTGACCAGCGGGAACATCTCGGACGAGCCGATCGTGTACCGGGACGGCGAGGCGGCGGGGCGGCTGGGCGGGATCGCGGACGCCTTCCTCACCCACGACCGCCCGATCCACATCCGGACCGACGACTCGGTGGTGCGGGCCTTCCGCGGCCGGGAGGCGGTGCTCCGCCGGTCCCGCGGCTACGTCCCGGAACCGCTCGACGTGCCGGTCAGGTTCGCCCGCCCGGTCCTGGCCTGCGGGGCCGAACTGAAGAGCACGTTCTGCCTGGCCCGGGACGGCCATGCGTTCGTCTCGCACCACATCGGGGACCTGGAGAACGCCGAAACGCTGCGCTCGTTCACCGAGGGGATCGAGCACTTCCGGCGGCTGTTCGACATCACGCCCGAGGTAGTCGCCCACGACCTGCACCCGGAGTACCTGTCCACGAAATACGCGGCAGACCTCGCGGACGGGGAGGTGGCGGGCGCGGCGGACCTGGCCGGCGTGGAACTGGTCGGCGTCCAGCACCACCACGCGCACATCGCGTCCTGCCTGGCCGACAACCGGGCCGCCGGGCCGGTCATCGGGGTGGCCTTCGACGGGACCGGCTACGGGACGGACGGCACCATCTGGGGCGGCGAGTTCCTGATCGCCGACCTGGCCGGCTTCGAGCGGGCCGGCCACCTCGCACCAGTGCCGATGCCCGGCGGCGCGGCCGCGATCAGGCAGCCGTGGCGGATGGCCGCGGCCTACCTCGACGCCGCGGGTTGCCTCGACGCCGCGGGCGGCCTGCGGGACGACCTGGACGTGGCGCGGCGCAACCAGCAGCTCTGGCCCGGAGTGCTCGCGATCGCCCGGCGCGGCGTCAACTCCCCGGTCACCTCCAGCGCCGGGCGGCTGTTCGACGCGGTCGCGGCGATCCTGGGCGTTCGGGACACGATCAACTACGAGGGCCAGGCCGCCGTGGAGCTCGAGCAGCTGGCCGACCCTGCCGAGCGAGGCGCCTACCGTGCCGCGATCGCGGCGGACGGGCCGTTGCGCATCGCCGGCCGCGACCTGGTGCGGGCCGTGGCCGAGGATCTCGCCGCCGGGACCAGCCGCAGCGTGATCGCCGGGCGCTTCCACAACGGCGTCGCGGGCCTGATCACCGAGTGCTGCCTGCTGCTGCGCGAGCGGCACGGCCTGGGCACGGTCGCGCTGTCCGGCGGGGTGTTCCAGAACCTGCTGCTGCTGGACGCCACGGTGCGCCAGTTGGAGGCGCACGGGTTCGGCGTGCTGGTGCACTCCAGGGTCCCGTGCAACGACGGCGGGATCAGCCTGGGCCAGGCCGTCGTGGCGGCGGCCGCCGCCTTCGCCGGCCTGCCTCGCCGGCTGAGCCGGAGCGGGGCTACTCGCGCGGACGCGGCGCGGGGTGGCAGAGCCAGTCGTACCACTCTGGCAGGCCGGCCCCGGTGGTGGCCGACAGCGGCAGCATCAGGACGCCCGGGCTGAGCTTCCTGACGTCGGCGGCGTGCCGCTCGCGGTCGAAGTTCACGTACGGCAGCAGGTCGGTCTTGGTGACCAGGACCAGGTCGGCCTGGCGGAACATGTGCGGGTACTTCACCGGCTTGTCGTCGCCCTCGGTGACCGACGCGAGCACCACCCTGGCCTGCTCGCCCAGGTCGAACAGGGCCGGGCAGACCAGGTTGCCGACGTTCTCGATCACGACCACCGACCCGCCGGGCGGGTCGAGCACGCGCAGGCCCTCGGCCACCATCTCCGCGTCCAGGTGGCAGCCCGTCCCGGTGTTGATCTGCACCACCCGGCAGCCCGCCGAGCGGATCCGCTCGGCGTCAAGCGCCGCCGCCTGATCGCCCTCGATGACCGAGATCTCCACCTGGCCGCCGAGCTCCCGGGCGGTGCGCTCGAGCAGCGTGGTCTTGCCCGCGCCCGGGGAGCTCATCAGGTTGACCGCGAGCACGCCGCGCTGGCGCAGCCAGTCCCGGTTGAGCTGAGCCAGCCGGTCGTTCTTGGCCAGCACCTTCTGCTGCAGTTCGACGGTCCGCTCGCCATCGCGCCGCGCCGGCGGCGCCACGAGATCACCAGCGTGGTCGTGGCCGGCGTGCTCGTGATCGGCGTGCTCGTGGTGCGGGGAGTCCGGCTGGCCGGGCAAGAACACCTGGATCACGGCGCCCTCGGAGCAGCCGCAGGTCGCGCACATGGTCAGGCCGCCACCTGTACCGAGGCGATCTTGAGTTCCTGCCCGGCGACCACCGTGACCTCGGCGCTCCCGCACGGGCAGATCGCGATCGGGCCGTCCGGCTCGAAATCCCGGCCGCAGCCCCGGCAGTGGCACCGGCCCGCGGTCTCGGTGATCTCCAGGCGCGCCCCCTCCAGGTTCGTTCCCGCCGTGACCAGGTCGAAGCAGAACCGGACCGAGTCGGCCACGACGCCGGACAGCGCACCGATCTCCAGGCGCACGCAGGTGATCCTGGCGTCGGGCAGGCGCTCGGTCACGGCGTCCACGACGCCCTCGGTGATCGCCAGCTCATGCACCGCTTCTCGCTCTCGTCCTGGTCCCGCGCTCGTCCGCCCGGCGACCTGCCTGGTCCCGCTCAGCAGATGCGGGGGAGCGGGTCGCCCACCAGCAGGTCCACGATGCGGGTGCCGCCGAAGGCCGTCTTGAGCTGCACAATGCCCGGCGGGTCCGCGGTGACGCGGCCGATGACGGCCGCCTGCCCGCCGAGCGGGTGCGCCCGCAGCGCGGCCAGCGCGTCGCCGGCCGCCGCGCCGTCCACCACGGCGACCAGCCGGCCCTCGCACGCCACGTACATGGGGTCGATGCCCAGCAACTCGGAAGCGCCGCGCACCTCGGTGCGCACCGGGATGTCGTTCTCGCTCACCAGCACGCCCACGTTCGCGGCCTTGGCGATCTCGTTCAGGATGGTGGCCACGCCGCCACGGGTCGCGTCCCGCAGCGCGCGCACCCCCGCGGTCGCGGCCAGCAGCCCGGCCACCAGCCCGTTCAGCGGCGCCGTGTCGGAGGTGACGTCGGCCTCGAGGTCCAGCTCGCCCCGGGCCAGCATGATCGTAATCCCATGGTCGCCGATCGGGCCGGAGACGATGATCGCGTCCCCGGGCCGCGCACGGGCCACGCCGAGGTCCAGGTCGCCGGAGATGGCGCCGACTCCCGCCGTGTTGATGTAGCAGCCGTCGGCCTTGCCCTTCTCCACGACCTTCGTGTCGCCGGTCACGACCTGCACGCCCGCGGCGTCGGCCGCCTCGCGCATGGACGCCACGATCCGGCCCAGGTCGGCGACGGGGAATCCTTCCTCCAGGATGAAGCCGGCCGACAGGTACAGCGGGACGGCGCCGGACACCGACAGGTCGTTGACCGTGCCGTTGACGGCCAGGTCGCCGATGTCCCCGCCGGGGAAGAACAGCGGGGACACGACGTAGGAGTCCGTGGTGAGGGCGAGCCGCGCCCCGCCGACCCGCAGCCGCGCGGCATCCTCGAGCGGTTCCAGCAGCGGGTTGCGGAACCCGTCCAGGAACATCGCCTCGATCAGGGTCTGGGTCGCCTTGCCGCCCGCCCCGTGCGCCATCGTGATCCGCTCTTCCTTGACCCGCGGGCGGCTGCGGCGGGCCCGGTCGATGCGCTCGAGCACCAGTTCCTCGCGCACCGTCCCCGGCATCGGCTGCGGCGAGCCCCGGTGGCTGCCGCGGGCGGCCTCCTCTTCGGCCGCCTGCTCCTCGTGGACCCGGAGCGCGTCGCGCACCCAGGAGGCTTCGGACACGCTCGTGCTCTGCTGGTCGGAGGTCATGACTGGCTCGCCTCCTTGACCCGCTGGCGGGTCAGCCGGCCGTAGTTGTAGTACGCCGCGCAGGCGCCCTCGGGCGACACCATGCAGGTGCCGATCGGGGTCTCGGGGGTGCACGCGGTGCCGAAGACCTTGCACTCCCACGGCTTGAGCACGCCCTTCAGGACCTCCCCGCACTGGCAGGCCTTCGGGTCGGCGACCCGCACGCCCGGCACCGAGAACAGCAACTCGGCGTCGAAGCTCGCGTACCGCTCGGAGACCTTGAGCGCGGAGTGCGAGATGAAGCCGAGGCCGCGCCACTCGAAGTACGGCCGGAGTTCCATGGTCTGGCCGATGGCCTGGAGCGCGACCGTATTGCCGTTCCAGGGCACCACGCGCGAGTACTGGTTCTCCACCTCCGACCGGCCCTGGGAGAGCTGCAGCATCAGCATGTAGATCGACTGCAGGATGTCCAGCGGCTCGAACCCGGCCACCACGACCGGCTTGCCGTAGTCGCGCGCTATGAACTCATACGGCCGGCAGCCGATCACCGTGGACACGTGCCCGGGCCCGAGGAAGCCGTCGAGCCGCAGGTCGGGCGAGTCGAGGATGGCCTTGATGGCCGGGACGATCGTCACGTGGTTGCAGAAGACCGAGAAGTTCGTCAGGCCCTCCGCCGCGGCGCGCAGCACCGTCATGGCCGTGGACGGGGCGGTGGTCTCGAAGCCGATGGCCATGAACACCACCCGCTTGTCCGGGTTCTTCCGGGCGATCTTCAGCGAGTCGAGCGGCGAGTACACCATGCGGATGTCGGTGCCCTGGGCCTTGGCGTCGAAGAACGACCCCCTGCTGCCCGGCACCCGCATCATGTCGCCGAACGAGGTCATGATGACGTCGGGCTCGGCCGCCAGGGCCATGGCGTCGTCGACCCGGCCCATCGGGATCACGCACACCGGGCAGCCCGGCCCGTGCACCAGGGTGATCTGCTCCGGCAGGTAGTCCTCGAGCCCGTGCTTGTAGATCGTGTGGGTGTGCCCGCCGCACACCTCCATCAGCTTGTACTGCCGGCCGGGCTCGCACAGCGCGGTGATCTTCGCGGAGAGCGCGTGCGCCGTGTCGGCGTCACGGAATTCGTCGACGAATCGCATGACCGCACGCTCCTATTCGATCCTCGACTCGGCCAGCGCCGCGAGCTCGTCCTCGTAGGCCTGGCCGATCCCCTCCAGGAACTGCATGGCCGCGGCCGCCTCGGCCTCGTCGATCTTCGACAGCGCGAAGCCGACGTGGATCAGCACCCACTCGCCGGGCTTGGGCGGGTCGTCCGCCAGCAGCCCGATGTTGATCACGCGGCGCACGCCGCTCACGTCCACCCGGGCCAGGTCGGGCTGATCGGGCAGGAACTCGATCACCTCACCGGGTATGCCGAGGCACATGGGATCAGCCCCCTTCGTCGCTTGTCGTCCGCACTCCGGCCACGGCTTCCGTGCCGGTGCCTGCTCCCGCGGCGCGCACCAGGTCGTGCACGATCCGCACCGCCTCGTCGACCGCGGCCGCGACCGGCGGGCTCAGCCCGATCCGGGCATCGATGCTGGCCGGCTCGCAGCCGACCAGCAGCACCCGCCCGGCGTCGGCGCCGAGCATGCCCAGCATGCCGAGCACCACGTCGGGCTGCATGCCGTGCCCGTCCAGCACCGGGAGCGCCGGGGCCGGCCCGCCCGGGGCCCCCCCGCCCGGGGCCGCCGGGCCGGGCGCGTCCGGTCCGCTCAGTTCCATGACGTACACCGTGCCGGGCGGCTCGCCGCGCGGCGAGGCGTCGACCAGGATCGTGGTCTCGAAGCCCTCGGCCAGGTCGTAGGCCAGGTGCATGCCGCTGATCCCGTAGTCGGCGACCCGGACCCACTCCGGCAGGCCCGCGCCGGCCAGGCGGCGGGCGACCTCGACCCCGAAGCCGTCATCGCCCAGGAAGATGTTGCCGACCCCGGCGATCATCATGCGCCCCGTCATCGGCCCGCTCCCGCCTCGCCGGGCATGCCGGGCGCGCCGAGCTCGGCCAGGGCGAGCTGGGTGAGCTCCCACAGCACGTGGTAGACGGTGGTCTGCGCCTCCTGGATCCGGTGCACCGACGACGACGGCGCGACGAACAGGTAGTCGATGCTGTCCAGCTCGGCCATCTTCCCGCCCTCGTAGCCGGCCAGGCCCACGGTGAGCAGCCCTCGCCGGCTCGCCTCGTCGAACGCGCGCAGCAGGTTATCCGAGTTGCCGCTGGTGGACAGCCCGACCGCGATGTCGCCGCGGCGGCCGAAGGCGGCGACCTGCCGGGCGAAGACCACGTCGACGCCGATGTCGTTGCACAGCGCCGTCACCACGGAGGTGTCGTTGGCCAGCCCGAGCGCGGGCAGCGGCCGGCCGGTGCCCGCCGGGCCCGTGCTTGCCGAAACAGCGCCGCCGGGGTTCAGGAACAGCGCGGCCAGTTGCGCGGCGTCGGTGGCGCTGCCGCCGTTGCCGAACGCCAGCAGCCGACCGCCCGCCGCGAACCGGGCGGCGGCGTCGGCGGCGCAGGCCATCAGCCGGGCGCCGTCGCGCTCGCTGATCACCCGGCGCAGCTCGGTGATCTCCCCGGCCTTGGCCACCGTGGACTGGCGCACCTGCTCCAGGACCGCGGCCAGGTCGGTGGTGCCGGAGTACAGGAACGGGTAGAGCGACTCCATCGATCCCGCCGCGGGCTGGCCTGGTGTCATCCCGGTCCGCTCCCCACGACCGCGATCGCTTCCTTGGCGTGCACCAGGACCGTGTCCCCCACCGCCGCGCGGACGAGCGCGACGCTGACCTCTTCCTCGCCCGCGCCGGTGTCCACGACCGCGAGCCCGTCGTCGAGCAGGCGCACGATCGTCACCGCCACCGCCGTGTCCGAGCAGGTGATGCACACGTCGTCGTGGCATTCGGGCACGTTGCTCACGAGACCACCCCCGGCGCGAGCAGGCCGGGCTGCTCGAAGAACACGTGCACCAGTTCCCAGAGCACGTGATACTCAGTCACCTGAATTTCCTTAACGATCCGCGGGTCAGCCGCCCTGGCCCGCAACAGGTGATCGACTCCCGGGGATGCCGCGATCGCGCCGCCGTCCCCGCCCGCCAGCGCGATGGTCAGCAGGCCGAGCTTCGTGGCCGCCTCCAGCCCGGTCAGGACGGCCGGGTCGTTCCCGTCGGCGCTGATGCCGAGCGCGATGTCCGCGGGCTCGGCCAGGTACCGGATCTGGTGCGCGAAGACCTGCGCGATGCCGTCGCGCGCCGCCACCCCGGTCAGCGTGGCCACGTCGGTGGTCAGCGAGATCGCGGGCAGCGCGCGCTTGCCGACGATCACCGGGTGGACGAACTCCACGGCGACGTGCTGCGCGTCCGGGCTCGACCCGCCCGTGCCGAACGTGATCAGCTTCCCGCCGCGGTGGAAGCGCACGGCCATGGCGTGGCAGGCCTCGGCCACGGCCCCGGCCTGCTCGGCGAAGTCGCTGACCGGGGCGGCGCGCAGCCCGAACAGCCGCCCGGCCTCGGCCGCCCCGCCGCCGGCGGACGGTGGCTGGCCGGGCAGCGGCGGGCTCGGCGTCACGCCTGCTGCGCCCCTGCGGCGCCGTCCGGCTGGGACAGGTCGACATCGACGTCGACGTCGACCGCGTCGCGAACCCGGAGCGCGCCGAAGAAGCCGGTGTACGGCTTGATCCCGTGCGCCGACTGCACCACGGTCGTGGTGGCGTGGTAGCGGTCCGGCCCGGTCACGGCGACCTGCAGCCGCAGCGGCCGGGCCACGCCCGCCAGCGTCAGCGTCCCGGTGACCGTGCCGCCGTCGTCGCCGGGCTTGAATTCCGTGGCGGAGAAGGTCGCCTCGGGATGCCGGTCCGCGCCCAGCGTCTTGCGCGCGGTCACCGCGATCTCGCGGCGGTCCCGGTCGGTGAGCGGCTTGAGCCCGCCGGTGCCCTCCCGCACGATCAGCGATCCCATGTCGATCTGCACCGTCAGACCGGCCGGGCTCAGGTCCTCGTTCACGGTCAGCTCGCCCGACCACCGGCCCACCTCGATGGTCAGGTCATGACCGGCCTGCGCGGCCAGCCCGTCGCGGAACGTGTGCAGGACGATCCGGCCGCGATCCATGCCGAGGTGGTGGCGTCCAGGTTGAACCGCCATGGCAGCACCGTAGGACACATGTGGGGGGACGTCCAGTGGTCCGGCCCGACAGGGCTGGCCGGATCCGGGAAACGCTAGGGGAGCGGCACCTCGCCGAAGACCTCCTGGATCCGGCGCAGGTCCCGCATCCGGGGCTCGGTGGCGCCGCCGACCCAGCGGCTCACGGTCTTCACGGACACGCCGAGCTGGCGCGCTGCCGCTTCCTGGGTCAGGCCCTGCCGCCGCAGCGCGGTGGACATCCACTCCGCGAACGTGGCCGGCTGGCCGGGCTGGCCGAGGGCCACCGGCTCGGCCGGGGTGGGCGCGGCGGCCTCGGTCCCGGTGGTCCCGCCCGCTTCGGCACCCGCTTCGGCACCCGCCGCGGCAGCGCCCGGCCAGGCCCCGCCTGCTCCTCCCGCTGCTCCGGGCACCGGCGGGCCGGCCCGGACCGCACGGTCGGCGTGGCGGGATTCGCCCCGTTCGGCAGCAGGCCGGCCTGGATCTGGCTGTCCGAGTGGAGCACGTCCACCTCGACATGCTCGGGGAAGATGCGGAACGCCACCTGGATCGAGCCGGTCGGCCCGGCCGCGTCGAGCAGCGCGCGGAACACGGTCTCACCGACCTGGCGGTTGCCCTCGTCGGTGAGCGGCGACTCGGCCAGGCAGCGCCGGACGAAGTCGCGGATGTCGGGGATCGACGACGGGCGGGCGGGGAACACCTGCGAGAGCACCACGACGGGCATGACCTCGATGGAGTCGGTGCCGGGTCCCTGGGCGGGCTGAGCCAACGGTCTCTCCCTCAGCCACCGGTCTGTCCACAGCGACACCGGGGCGCTTTCCCTCTGCCGGCCAAGGCACGGTCTGCGGAGTGCCCAAGGCGCGTCGGCAAGCTGGGGTCAGCGTACGTGAACTCGGCGGGAAACGGGAATTCCCGCACCCGCCTGACATGCCACAACCGTCGGCGTGACCCGGCACGACCGCCTGCGCGGCCCGGCACGACCGCCCGCGCGTGACGCGCCACAAGATGGGGGGAATCGTCACGGAGAGCGCGCATTGATTCCGAGCGCATGGACACTACTGTCCGGCAATCTGACTGTTCAGTCTTGTAGCCAGGTCGTGGCCGGTCTAGCATGGCGGCGTCCGCGCATCACGACGGCGAGGTGCGGGCTTGGTCACCAGCCGACCCGGAAGCGAGGAGGTGGCCTTGCCATGGCCGCTGACCCACAGGCTAACGACGAGCCCCTGGTCCACATTCTCTGGATGAACGGCGGGCTCGGCTGCGACGGGGATTCCGTCGCGCTGACGGCCGCCACCCAGCCCAGCATCGAGGAGATCGTCCTCGGCGCCCTGCCGGGCCTGCCGAAGATCGCGGTGCACTGGCCCCTGATCGACTTCGAGTGCGGCCCGGAACAGGGCGCGGACAACTTCATCGAGTGGTGGCACAAGGCCGACCGGGGCGAGCTCGACCCGTTCGTCCTGGTGGTGGAGGGGTCGATCCCGAACGAGGCGATCAAGGAGGAAGGCTACTGGTGCGGCTTCGGCAACAACCCGGCCACCGGGCAGCCGATGACCACCAACGAGTGGCTTGACCGGCTCGCGCCCAAGGCCACGGCCATCCTCGCGGTGGGCACCTGCGCCACCTACGGCGGGATCCACGCGATGGCCGGCAACCCGACCGGCGCGATGGGGGTCCCCGACTACCTCGGCTGGGACTGGCGGTCCAAGGCGGGCCTGCCGATCGTGTGCGTGCCCGGCTGCCCGATCCACCCCGACAACCTGTCCGAGACCATCCTGTACCTGCTGTACCAGGTGGCCGGCCAGGCCCCGATGATCCCGCTGGACGAGGCGCTCCGCCCGACCTGGCTGTTCGGCGCCACCGTGCACGAAGGCTGCGACCGGGCCGGCTACTACGAGCAGGGCGAGTTCGCCACCGAGTACGGCTCGCCCCAGTGCCTGGTCAAGCTGGGCTGCTGGGGGCCGGTGGTGAAGTGCAACGTGCCCAAGCGCGGCTGGATCAACGGCGTCGGCGGGTGCCCGAACGTCGGCGGGATCTGCATCGCGTGCACGATGCCCGGCTTCCCGGACAAGTTCATGCCGTTCATGGACGAGCCCCCGGGGTCGAAGGTGTCGGCGACCGCCAGCACCCTCTACGGGACGGTCATCCGGGCGCTGCGCGGCTTCACGGCCAAGACCGCCGACGAGGAGCCGAAGTGGCGCAAGAAGGGCGATGAGCTCCTGACCGGCTACCAGAAGAGCTGGTGACCACCGGAGTCCCGGATACCACCGAAAGGGGAGAGCGATGACGACGGCCGAAGACACCGGCCTAGTGGAGATGTCCTGGGACCCGATCACCCGGATCGTGGGCAGCCTGGGCATCTACACCAAGATCGACTTCAACCAGAAGAAGGTCGTCGAGTGCCACAGCACCTCGTCGATCTTCCGCGGGTACAGCATCTTCATGAAGGGGAAGGACCCCCGGGACGCGCACTTCATCACCAGCCGCATCTGCGGCATCTGCGGCGACAACCACGCGACCTGCTCGGTCTACAACCAGAACATGGCCTACGGCGTCCAGCCGCCGCACCTCGGTGAGTGGATCATCAACCTCGGCGAGTCGGCCGAGTACATGTTCGACCACAACATCTTCCAGGAGAACCTGGTCGGCGTGGACTTCTGCGAGAAGATGGTGGCCGAGACCAACCCCGGCGTGCTGGAACTGGCCAACCGGACCGAGGCGCCGCACGCGGCGGACCACGGCTACCGGTACATCGGCGACATCATGCGCTCGCTGAACCCGCTGGAGGGCGAGTTCTACCGCGAGGCGCTCCAGGTGAGCCGCTCCACGCGGGAGATGTTCTGCCTCATGGAGGGGCGGCACGTGCACCCCTCGACGCTCTACCCGGGCGGCGTGGGCACCACCGCGACCGTGCAGTTGTTCACCGACTACCTCACCCGGCTGATGCGCTACGTGGAGTTCATGAAGCGCGTCGTGCCCATGCACGACGACCTGTTCGACTTCTTCTACCAGGCCATGCCCGGGTACGAGGAGGTCGGCCGCCGCCGCGCGGACATGGTCTGCTGGGGCAGCCTCAACGACCCCGAGTACTGCGACTTCCGCTACGACCACATGACCGACTGGGGCCGCAAGATGTTCGTCAGCCCCGGCGTGATCAGGGACGGCGAGCTGCTCACCAACGACCTGGTCGAGATCAACCTCGGCATCCGCATCCTGCTCGGCAGCTCCTACTACGAGGACTGGGAAGACCAGGAGATGTTCGTGACCCGCGACCCGCTGGGCAACCCGGTGGACCGCAGGCACCCGTGGAACCAGCACACCATCCCCCGGCCGGCCAAGCGGGACTTCGACAGCAAGTACAGCTGGGTCATGTCGCCGCGCTGGTTCGACGGCACGAACCACCTCGCCGCCGACACCGGCGGCGGGCCGATCGCCCGGCTCTGGGCGACCGCGCTCGGCGGCCTGGTCGACTTCGGCTACGTCAAGTCGACCGGCAGCAGCGTGCAGATCAACCTGCCCCGCACGGTCACCCGGCCCGAGGCCACGTTCGAGTGGAAGATCCCGAGGGACTCCGAGGGACGGCCGCTGTCCAACGCCATCGAGCGGGACCGGGCCCGGACCTACTTCCAGGCGTACGCGGCCGCGTGCGCGCTGTACTTCACCGAGAAGGCGCTTGCCGAGATCAGGGCCGGGCGGACCAAGACCTGGGAGCCGTTCAGCGTCCCGGACGAGGCGAACAGCTGCGGGTTCACCGAGGCGGTCCGCGGCGTGCTCTCGCACCACATGGTCATCCGCGGCGGGAAGATCGCGAACTACCACCCGTACCCGCCGACCCCGTGGAACGCCAGCGTCCGCGACGTCTACGGCACCCCCGGCCCCTACGAGGACGCGGTGCAGAACACGCCGATCTTCGAGGAGAACCCGCCGGACCAGTTCAAGGGCATCGACATCATGCGCGCCGTGCGCAGCTTCGACCCGTGCCTGCCCTGCGGCGTGCACATGTACCTCGGCAACGGCAAGATGCTGGAGAAGGTGCATTCACCGATGACGGTGACGTTGTCGACCTAGGACCCTGGACCGGCCCGGTCCGGGGATCGGGCCGGTCCAGACCCCGGCCAGCCGCCGGCGGCGGGCACGGAGCGGGCCCGGCGGCGGCTGGCGCGGTGTCCCAGACGGCACGGTGGTCCACCAGCCCACTGGTTGAGCAGCACGGCGACGGCGGAGGGAGGCG
The DNA here is from genome assembly GCA_963808705.1 of uncultured Actinomycetota bacterium. Classification (GTDB taxonomy): domain Bacteria; phylum Actinomycetota; class Actinomycetes; order Streptosporangiales; family Streptosporangiaceae; genus JASHPR01. The sequence continues at coordinate 314,855 of CAWEHB010000003.1, forward strand.
GTGCGGATGACTGGCGTGCAAGATGTCGGCGCGCGGGTCGAGGAACTGCTCGCCACGCTGCGGTCGGGCCAGGCCAAGGACCCGGCCCCGGTCGCCGAGGAACTGGTCGGGCTGCTGGTCGGCCTGTACGGCGACGGGCTGAGCCACATCGTGGCCGCGCTGCGGGAGCAGGGCGCCCCTGGCGCCGCGATGCTGGACCGGCTGACCGAAGACCCGCTGGTGGAGAGCCTGCTGCTGCTGCACGACCTGCACCCGCTCGACCTCGACGCGAGGGTGCAGCGCGCCCTGGACCGGGTGCGGCCCTACCTGGGCTCGCACGCCGGAGGGGTGGAATATCTCGGCGTCCGCGACGGGGTGGCGCGGCTGCGGCTCGAGGGCAGCTGCCACGGCTGCCCGTCGTCCACGGTCACCGTCCAGCTCGCCATCACCGGGGCGGTCCAGGCCGCCGCGCCCGAGGTGACCGACGTCGTGGTGGAGGGCATGACCGCGCCGCCTGCCCCGCATCTGCTGCAGATCGGCCGCCGCCCGCCGGAGGCAGCAGGCGATCGCGCCGACGCTGGCGGGAGCGACGCCACCTGGGTGACCCTGCCCGGCATCGGTCCGCCGAGCTCGCGGCCGGTCCTGGCGGCCGCGGGCGACCTCAGCGTGCTGGTCTGCGCGGTGCGCGGCACCCTCTACGCCTACCGCGACGGCTGCGCGTCCTGCGGGTGCTCGCTGGCCGACGGGAAGCTCGACCGCGAGGAGCTGACCTGCCCCGGCTGCGCCACGCGCTACGACGTGCGGCTGGCCGGGCGGGGCCTGGACGATCCGTCCCTGTACCTCGACCCGCTGCCGCTGCTGGCCGACAGCCAGGGCGTTCGCGTTGCGGTCCCCGAAACGGCTCGCTCGTGAACGTCCCGGGTGGTCGTGCCGGAGGCGCGCGATGTCACGGTGCCGGAGGCGCGCGATGTCACGGTGCCGGAGGCGCGCGATGCCACGGTGCCGGAGGCGCGCGATGTCACGGTGCCGGAGGCGCGCGATGACAGGCCCTCCCGGCCTGCGCCGGTTCGTCGCGGCCTCTGCCGCGCCCGCCGCGCCCGCCCCGCCCTCGCCGGAGGACCAGCCCGCCCCGGCCGCCGGGACCGCCGCCGGGGAAGCCTGCGAGTTCTGCGCTACCCGCATCCCGGCCGGCCACGGGCACGTGGCCGACCTCGACACCTCGTCGCTGATGTGCGCCTGCCGCGCGTGCTACCTGCTGTTCACCCACTCCGGGGCCAGCGAGAGGCGGCAGGCCGAAGAGGGGCGGCAGTTCGGCCGGGGACGGTACCGGGCGATCCCGGACCGCTACCGCAGCGACCCCGGCCGCCCGCTGTCCGTGGCCGACTGGGACGCCCTGGAGATCCCGGTCGGGCTGGCCTTCTTCCTCCGCAGCTCGGCGGACGGCGGCATCACCGCCTTCTACCCGAGCCCGGCCGGAGCCACCGAGTGCCGGCTCGACCTGGAGGCGTGGGACCGGATCGCGGCCTCGCACCCGCTGATGGGGGCCGCCGCGGCCGACGTCGAGGCCATCCTGATCTCGCGCGGCCCGCCCGGCGCCGACCGCGTCGAGTGCTTCCTGGTGCCCATCGACGCCTGCTACGAGCTCGCCGGGCGGATGCGGCTGCAGTGGCGCGGCTTTGACGGCGGCGCCGAGGCCAGGCAGAGCATCGCCGGGTTCCTCGACGGCGTCCGGGCGCGCTCCCGGGACTTCGGCCGGGAGCCCTGACGTGGCCGAGCTCGCCTTTGACTGCGTCGGCGCCCACTCCGACAAGTACGCGGTCGCCCCGTCGATGTCGCTCACCCTGCGGATCACGGAGACCAGCGGGGTGAAGGTGGACGCGATCGCGCTGCGCTGCCAGATCAGGATCGAGCCGACCCGGCGGCGCTATTCCGACGCCGAGGCGGAGCGGCTGAACGACCTGTTCGGTGACACGCAGCGCTGGGCCGAGACGCTCCGGCCGCTGCAGTTCACCACCGTGTCCGTGATGGTGCCCGGCTTCACCGGCGCCGTCGAGATCGACCTGCCCGTGATGCTCAGCTACGACCTGGAGATCGGCTCGGTCCGGTACTTCGCCGGCCTGGAATCCGGGGAGATCCCGCTGCTGCTGCTGTTCAGCGGCACCGTGTTCGGCACCGCCGAAGGCCGGCTGCAGGTCCAGCAGGTGCCGTGGAGCAAGGAGGCGTCCTACCGCCTCCCGGTCAGCCTCTGGCGTGAGGCCATCGATGTGCACTTCCCCAACAGCGCCTGGATCAGGATGAGCCTGCACACGCTGGACGAGCTGCAGCGGTTCAAGACCCGCCAGGCGCTGCCGACCTGGGACGCCACGCTCGCGGCCCTGCTGGCCAGGGCCGCCGACGGCGCGGAGCACCAGTCATGAGGCTGAACTCCGCGCACTTCGAGCACGCCCGCAAGGTCGCGGACGCGATCCTGTACGAGGGCTACCTGCTGTACCCGTACCGCGGGTCGGCGCAGAAGAACCGGGCGCGGTTCCAGTTCGGCGTGCTGGTGCCGCCGGCCTACGCCGCGGTCGACGACTGCGAGCTGACCGCCAGCCAGACCGAGTGCCTGGTCGAGTGCCCCGACGACGCCGAGGTGCAGGTCCTGGTCCGCTTCCTGCAGTTGCAGCGGCGGACCGTGCGCGCCGCGTCGCCGGGCGGCGGCGGGTGGCGCGAGGTCAGCGTGCTCGAGGTGGACGGCAGCGAGTACACCGCGTGGGACGAGGCGCTGGAGCGGCAGGAGCAGGCGGACGTCATCGTGGCCAGCCTGCTCGGCGGGGACACGGACCTGGAGTTCCACGTCGGCTCGGCCGAGGTCAGCGAGGACATCACCGACGCCGGCGGCCGGACGGCCGGGCGGCTGATCCGGCGCTGGGACGCGCTCGACGGGCTGATCGGGCTGCACGCCGAGCGCGTGGCCGGCCCGTACGGGGCGCTGCGGCTGCGGGTCCGGGTGGAAAACCACACCGTCCCGCAGGTCGCGCCGCGCACCAGGGATGACGCCCTGCGCCACTCCCTGATCGCCGCGCACGTGCTGATCGGGGTGCCGGGCGGGACGTTCCTGTCCCAGACCGACCCGCCGGAGTGGGCCGCGGCCGAGACCGAGGCCTGCGTCAACGTCGGCACCTGGCCGGTGCTGGCCGGGCCCGCGGAAAGCCGCGACTTGCTGCTGTCGTCGCCGGTGATCCTCTACGACCACCCGGAGGTCGCGGCGGAGAGCGCGGGTGACCTGTTCGATGCCACTGAGATCGACGAGATACTCACGCTGCGCACCCTGGCCCTGACCGACGCCGAGAAACGCGAGGCGCGCGCGACGGACCCGCGCGCGGCCGAGCTCATGGACCGGCTGGACAACATGCCGCCGGAGATGCTCGAGCGCATGCACGGCGCCATCCGCTACCTGAAATCCGTGCCCGGCGCGGCGCGGTCCGGATCAGGCCGGCCCGAGCCGCCAGGAGGGTTTCCCGGTGACTTCGCCGATCCGGTCCTGGCCCGGCCGGAGGTCCCCTGGTGGGACCCGGGCGCCGACACCACGGTGTCGCCCGAGACCGACCACGTCGTCATCGGCGGCGTCAGGGTGGCCCGCGGCAGCCGGGTCCGGATGCGCCCCGGCTCCCGGCGCGCCGACGCGCAGGACCTGTTCCTGGCCGGGCGCACGGCGCTGGTCGAGGCCGTCCTGCACGATGTCGACGGCCAGGTCCACGTGGCGGTGAGCCCGGACCACGACCCCGTCGCCGAGCTGCAGCGAAGCCACGGCCGGTTCCTGTACTTCGCCCCCGACGAGATCGAGCCCATCGATCCCGCAGGACCCGCAGAACGCGAAGAACCCGAAGGACCTGCAGAACGCGCAGAACCGCAGAACCCGCAGAACCCGGGAGGAGGGAAACATGATTACCAGGCTGATCAAGGCGGCACTGCTGGCCGCGGTGCTGGCGGCGATCGTCCAGTCGCTGCCCGACCTCAAGCGCTACCTCGAGCTCCGCGAGATGTAACCGGGGCACAGATATCCCTCAACCGACCGACGAGGTGAGGCAGAACTATGGAAACGATTGTGGGGTTCGTGGCCGGCTTCCTGGTCGGGACCCGCGAGGGGCGTGACGGCCTGGACCGGCTGCGTTCCTCCTGGCATTCGATCAGGACCTCGCCCGAGGCGCGCAAGCTGGCCCTCGAGGCGGTGTCGGTGGCCGAGATGGCGGTCCGGCAGGTCTCCGGCCGCGGCGGCCTCGGCGGGGCGGTGGGCGACGTCAGGGATATGCTCGTCCGCCGCGCGGTGGGCGCCCGCGAGGGGTCGCGCGCCGCCTGACCGGGACGGTCCGGCGCAAGGTCCGTGGCCCTGCCCTGGTGAAGTAGTCAGCGGGTCGGCGTGGCCTGGTCCGTGGCCGCGCCCGGCGTGGCCTGGTCCGGGGCGGGCGGAGCGCCCTGATCCGAGGCGGTGCGCACGACGGGCGGGCGCGAGTCGGCGGCCGGGATCCCCGGTGCGCCTGCCACCCCCCCGCGCCGGCGGCGGCCGAGCCGGGCCAGGATGACGGCCAGCCCGAGCGCCCCGGCCGGCGGCAGGGTCACGATGGCGGGCAGCTGGTAGCGCCAGGAGAACTCGGTGATGTCCGAGGCGAGCAGGATCACGGCCGCGGTGGTGAAGAACAGGCAGCAGGCGAAGGCCAGGTCACGGTCGGGCCGCCGGCGCTGGCCGCGGCCGATCAGGCTGACCGTGCCGGCCAGGCCGAGCAGGGTCGCGGCCAGGTAGAACGGGCCCGGGGTGTAGCCGCCGTCCAGCTGGTAGGAGCGCAAGAACGCGGCCAGCGGCCGGATGACCGCGGCCTTTCCGCCCAGGGACGGGGCGAGCGGCTGGTAGATGTAGTCCGGCGGCGGGTTCTGCACCTTCAGCCCCAGGATGATCACGCCGTCGCGGCTGGTGCGGATGTAGTTCTCGTAGCTGGGGTAGCCGGTCTGGAACTGCCAGCGCGAGATCGGCGTGTCCCCGGGGCTGGTCACCCGCGTCACCTCGAACAGCCGCGCCGCGTCCGTGGCGGTCGCCGACAGCACCCGCAGCGGCTGCTGGGCAAGGACGGCCTGGGTGAAAGCCGAGACGATCGCGGTCTGGCTCATGCCCGGCGGGGCGACGTACAGGGTGAGCGGCGACGACGGGGCGTGGTCGAGGCCGTCCGGGCCGAGTGCCTTCTGCTGGGCCGTGGGGCACAGGGCCCGCTCGTAGGAGGGCACCTTCAGCGTCGCGCAGTCGGCCGCCTCGGCTACCCGGCCGTAGAGCGTGGTCTCGCCCGAGCGGGACAGCCAGAAGTGCCCGCTGACCACGTCCGAGATGCTCATGTAGGCCAGGATCGGCAGGGCGAAGGTCACGCACATGAGCACCGCGCCGCCGGCCGCGCGGCGCCAGCCGCCGGCCGATATCGCCGCGTAGAACGCCGCGGGCAGGACCAGGAACTCACCGACCTGGGCGACCGTCACCGACAGCCCGAGGGCGATCCCGGCCAGGGCGATGGCCCACGGTGCCGGCCGGGGCCGCCACAGCAGCAGGACCAGGCCGGCCAGGAGCAGGGCCGAGAACCACACGTCGGGCATGATGCTCTGCTCGGTCTGCAGCTCGTAGGCGTCCAGCAGCACCGGCGCCGCGGCCAGCGCCGCCAGCCAGCGCGGCACGCCGCGGCGCAGCAGCACGGCGTAGATGGCCACGCCCATGGCCAGGCCGACGAGATGCTGCACGGCGGTGACCACCTGCAGGTTGCCGGCCAGCAGGATGGCCTTGAGTATCCCCTTGTATCCGAGCGGGTCGGTGCCGGGCCAGGCGTTGTACAGGTACTTGAGCGTGTCGATGTACAGCAGCGCGGGCCGGTAGGCGACCTGGGCCAGGATCCGCAGCACCAGGCCGGCCAGCAGCAGCGCGGTCATCAGCCAGTGCCGCCGCGCCGCCGCGATGACCCGGCGGCCGTGCCGTGCGGCATCGCGCCGCATCCCGTCCGGCGCGGCCGGCGCGGGACGCTCGGCGTCCCCGGGGCCAGCCGGGACGGGACCGGAGGGACTCGCCAGTCCGGTCGCTGGCTTTGGCGCTCGCATCAAGGGCATCCGCTAGGTGTGGGCCTGTCGTCCGGCTGGCCGCGATCACCGCTCGCCCGGACGCATCTCATACTTCTTGCTCGTCCTGAAGATTGAACCTGTTTCATCCGCCGATCTCGCTCAGAGTACGTGGGCAGTCGTGGGGAGGATGAAAAGGTTCATTCCTGAGTGCCCTGCCTGGGCACACAGATCTGCCTGGTGAGCCTACCGGAGCCGGGGCGCGGGCCGCATGCGAGCCCGGTCGGCCGTCACCTCTGATTCTCGCCCTGTCACCAGGAGTGAACCGGCCGCTGCTGCGGGGCGGGCCGCGGAGCGTGCCGCCGGCGTCGCGGTGAGCCGCCGATCGCGCCGTGACGGCACACAGCACCCCGGCTGTCGGCAGGGCGGCGTAACGTCGCAGCCGTGCACGCCCAGCAGGAGGGTTGCCCGGCCGCGTGGCAGCGGCTCCGCGGCCGGGTTGCCCGCCGGACCCCGCTGCTGAGCGCCCCGCCGCCCGCGGCCGCCGGGTTATGCGCATCCTGCCGTGGACCCGCCCGCCCGGGCCGGGACCGCTGCTACCAGTGTGACCTGTACCGGGAGTGCCTGCCCGGCCTGCTGCCCGACGTCGTGGCGCCGGTCGCCTACGCCGCCAAGGGCGGGCCGCACGCCACGGACCTGTGGCGGTACAAGTCGGACGGCCCGGACGCCGGTCCGGCCCGCGACGCGCTGCGCACGCTGCTCCTGGTCTTCCTGCGTGATCACGGGCCCTGCGTGTGGCAGCGGGCCGGGATGACCACGCCCACCCACGCGGCCGTGGTGCCGAGCCGCCGGGGCCGCCCGGGGACGCACCCGCTGCAGGCGCTGGCCGCCCCGTACCTGACCCTGCCCTGGGTGCGCCTCCGGCTGGCCCGCCGGGACGACCCGGCGCGCCGCGACCCCGATCCCAGCCGCTTTGCGGCGGAACGCATCGCCGGGGCCTCGGTCCTGCTCCTCGACGACACCTGGACCTCGGGCGCCAGCGCGACCAGCGCCGCGGCCGCCCTCAGGCTGGCCGGGGCGCGGTCGGTCGCGGTCGTCGTGCTCGGACGCCACCTGGACGCCCCGGCGGCCGGCCGCGAGGACGGGCTCTCGCCGCAGGCCATGCCGTTCCGTCCGTGGCTCTGCGCCGTGCACGCACCCGGCCGCACTCAATAGTCTTGGAGCCGTGCCCCAGGACCCCCCGTCCCACACCGCGCTGGTAAGGCGGGCGCGCCGCATCGGCCGCGAGCTCGCCGCGCTCTACCCCGACGCGCATACCGAGCTGAACTTCTCCACCCCGCTCGAGTTGCTGGTCGCGACGATCCTGTCCGCGCAGACCACCGACAAGCGGGTCAACCTGGTCACGCCGGTGCTGTTCGCGCGCTACCGCACGGCCGCGGACTACGCCGCGGCCGACCGGGCCGAGATGGAGAAGATCATCCAGTCGACCGGCTTCTTCCGGGCCAAGACCACCAGCCTCATCGGCCTCGGGCAGGCGCTGTGCGACCGGTTCGGCGGCGAGGTGCCGCGTCGGCTGAGCGACCTGGTCACGCTGCCCGGGGTGGGCCGGAAGACCGCGAACGTGCTGCTCGGCAACGCGTTCGGCATCCCCGGGATCACCGTCGACACCCACTTCGCCCGGCTCTCCCGCCGTTTCGGCTGGACCACCGACACCGACCCGGTCAAGATCGAGCACGAGGTCGGCGCGCTGTTCCCGCGCAAGTGCTGGACCTACCTGTCGCACCTGCTGATCTGGCACGGCCGGCGGGTATGCCACGCCCGCAGGCCCGCGTGCGGGGCGTGCGAGGTGGCCCGCCTGTGCCCGTCCTTCGGCCTGGGCCCGACCGACTACGAGACCGCGATCAAGCTGGTCCGGGCCGGGCCGTTCTCGTGACCGGTGCCGGGCCCTCCGCCGCGGGCAGCGGCGGGGCCGACGTACCCCGGTGGCTGGCCGACCTGGCGCAAGCGGCGGCCGGGATGGTGGTGCCGCCGGGGATGCGGCCGCCGCCCGGCGGCGGCCGGCCGTCCGCCGTGCTGATCCTGTTCGGCGAGGGGCCGGGCGGGCCCGACCTGCTGCTGGTGCAGCGGAGCCCGTTCCTGCGGCGGCACGCCGGCCAGCCCGCGTTTCCGGGCGGCGCGATCGACAAGTCCGACGGCGGCCCGGTCCCCGCGGCGCTGCGCGAGGCCGCGGAGGAGGCGCAGGTGGACCCCTCGGGCGTGCAGGTGCTCGCGGTGCTGCCGGAGCTGTTCATCGAGCGGAGCGGGTTCTCGGTGACCCCGGTCCTGGCCTGGTGGCGCCGGCCCGGGCCGGTGGGGGCCGGCGACCCCGAGGAGATCACCGCGGTGGCCCGGGTCCGGATCGCCGACCTGGCCGACCCGGCCAACCGGCTGACCGCCCGCTATCCGTCCGGGCTGGCCGGTCCCGCGTTCCGGGTCGGCGGCATGCTGGTCTGGGGGTTCACCGCGATGGTGGTGGACCGGCTGCTCGCGATCGGCGGGTGGGAGCAGCCCTGGGACGCCGGATCGGCCGAGGATCTGCCCCCTGAGGTGCTGCAGGCGGCCATGGGCGGCCCCGACCCGAGCCCTTGAGTTCTCTGTAAGTTCGCTGTACTCTCCGCCACGCTTCGCATGCACTCTCCGCAGCGCTATACGGTTGGGCTCGTGCCGGGTGATTTGCTGGACCTGATCCTCATCGTGCTCGTGATCGCCTTTGGCGTGGCCGGGTACCGCCAGGGGTTCATCATCGGCGTGCTGAGCTTCGCCGGGTTTATCGGCGGCGGCGCGATCGGCGCCGTCTTCGGCCCGCGGATCGCCCGCTCGATCACCACCAATCCGGGCTGGCAGGCGGTGACCGCCATCATCGTGGTGTTCCTGGCCGCCATGATCGGCCAGCTGCTCGCCTCCGGGCTGGGCGTGGCCATGCGGTCCCGGCTGACCTGGCGGCCGGCCACCGTTCTCGACGCCGTCGGCGGGGCTGTGGTCAGTGTCCTGTCCGTGCTGCTGATCGCGTGGCTGATCGGCTCGGCCGTGGCGTACGCGCCGTTCCCCGCCATCTCGCAGCAGGTGAACGACTCCGCCGTGCTCCGGACCGTGGACCGGCTGATGCCCGCGGAGGCCAGCGACATGTTCTCCGACTTCCGCAGCCTGCTGGAGAGCGGCCCGTACGCGCAGGTCTTCGGCGCCCTCGGCGCGGAGAGCGCGCTGGCGGTGCCGCCGCCGAACCCGGCCGTCCTCGGCTCTCCCGGGTCGCAGCGCGCCGAACTGAGCATCGTGAAGGTCGAGGGCATCGCGCCGACCTGTTCGGAGCGGATCGAGGGGTCGGGCTTCGTGTACGCGCCCCACTACGTCCTCACCAACGCGCACGTGGTGGCCGGGGTGACCGACGGGCCGACCGTCAGCAGCAGCCAGGGCGTGTGGACCGCGCGCGTGGTGCTGTACGACCCGCAGACGGACATCGCCGTCCTCTACGTGCCCGGCCTCGACGTCCCCGTGCTGCGCTTCGCCTCCCAGGCCAAGGTCGGCGGCAACGCGATCGTGGCCGGGTACCCGCAGGACGGCCCGCTCACCGCCGTGGCCGCGCGGATCGGCGGCATCGAGCAGGCCGTGAGCCCGGACATCTACCAGACCAGCACCGTGACCCGGCAGATCTACTCGATCCGGGCGTTCGTCCAGCCCGGCAACTCGGGCGGCCCGCTGCTCGCCCCCGGCGGCCAGGTCTACGGCGTGGTGTTCGCGGCGGCGACCTCGGTGCCGGACACCGGGTACGCGCTGACCGCGGCCGAGGTCGAGGCCGACGCTTCTCGCGGCGAAGGCCGCACCACGGGCGTCTCCACTCAGACCTGCGACTGACCCCTCCTCGAGCGAGCTAAAGGGCGCGGCGCCGACTGTGAAGGGGGATGGGGAGGTGGGCGGGGAGCGAGGGAGCCTGCGACCGCGCGAGGAGGGAAGGAGGCGCGGTGAAGGGGGATGGGGAGGTGGGTGGGGCCCGGAGGCGAGCGAGGGATTAAAGAGAGCGCAGGCCGACCCGCAGCGTGCCCGGCGTGACCGCGGCCAGGCCGTCGCGCTCGATCTGGTCCGCGAGGGCCGCGGCGAAGCGCGCCACCTGCGCCGCCTCGACGGCGTGCGGCGGCGGCCCGCCGGCGTAGCCGGCCACCCGCTGGCCGCCGCGGCGGAGCAGGGCCGCCGCGCCGCGGGCGTTGCCGCGCTGTGCGTGCGTCAGGCCCACCGCTACCTGGGCGAGCCCTTGCCACAGGTCGCGCTCGTCGGGCGGCGCGGCCTTCCACGACGCTTCGAGGACCTCGTGGGCGCGGAACGTCCGGCCGGAGTCGATCAGCTGCTGGGCCAGGTCGAGCGCGGCGTCCGGGGCCAGGGCCTGCTCGTCGGGCGGCGGGGGCTCGCCCGCCGCTTCGCGGGGCAGCGGCCGCCCGAACTCGTCGCGGGGCCTGGCGTTCCGGGGCCGCCCGGCCGCGTCCCGGTCCCGGCCCGGGTTCTTCCGGGGCGCCGGCAGCGTCACCGGTCCGGCTCCGGGTCGGCCAGCCAGGCGCGCAACTCGGCGTCAAAGCGCTCGGGCATCTCCTCGTGCGGGAAGTGCCCGGCCCCGTCGATCAGCCGCCACCGGTAGGGTGCCTCGACATACCGGCCCGAGCCCTGGGCCGCGCTCGGCAGCACGCAACGGTCCAGGGATCCGTGCAGGTGCAGGGTGGGCGCCTGGACCGGGGCGCGCATGCCGCGCGCGTAGCGCAGCCCGTCCGGCCGGAGCCTGGACCGGACGAGCCAGCGGTGATACTCCAGGGCCGAGTGCGCCACCGATGGCAGGCACATCGCGGCGCGGTAGTTCCGCTCGGTGGCCTGGTCCGGCCAGCCCGGGCCGGACCACGCGCTGAGCATCCGCCCGACCCGCTGCGCGCCGTCCCGCAGCAGCTGCCGTTCCGGGAGCAGCGGGAGCTGGAACCTGAGCGCGTACCCGCTCCGCCTGCCCTGGCCGAACGGGTCGGACAGCACCGCCGCGCGCAGCCGGAGCGGATGGGGGACGGAGACCACGGCCAGCCGCCGGACTACCTTCGGGTAGTAGGCGGCCACGGTCCACGCGATCAGCCCGCCCCAGTCGTGGCCGACCAGGACGGCGTTCGCCTCGCCCAGCGACCGGATCAGCCCGGCGGCGTCGGAGGCGGCGGTGACCAGGTCGTAGCCGCGCGGCGGCTTGTCGCTGCCGCCGTACCCGCGCAGGTCCACGGCGACCGCGCGGAAGCCCGCGGCCTGCAGCGACGACAGTTGCTCCCGCCAGGTCCACCAGAACTCGGGGAAGCCGTGCAGCAGCAGCACCAGCGGCCCGTCTCCGCTCTCGGCGACGTGGAAGCGGGTGCCGTTGGCACTGACCGACCGGTGCGACCAGGGCCCTTCGGCGAAGACCGGCGAGTCACCGCGCGCCGTCACCTGGTCATCCCCTGGTCCCGGTGACCGGTGTCCTGGTCGCGGTCACGGCGTCCCGGCCGCCGGCCGGGCGGCCGGCCCCTCATCACGCTGCAGCATGGCCAGGTCGGCCTGCACGGTGTTCCGGGTCTTGCTCAGGCCGCTCATCCTGCGGACCAGGACCGCCCCGATCAGGACGGCCAGCGCGCCCAGGGCGACCAGCGTGCCGGAGACGATCAGGAACGCGGCCCACGGCCAGATGCCGAGCGCGACCAGGCCGTAGGCGTACGCCCAGCACAGCATCACCAGGACCATGCAGCCCACGACCGCCGCGAACCCGACCAGCACCGCGGCAGTGCCGAGCCTGCGCACGTCCGCCTTGAGTTCCAGCTTGGCCAGGTCGAGCTCGCACCTGATCAGCTGCGAGACGTCGCTGACGGCCAGCGACACGAGGTCGCCCAGGGACTGCTCGGGGGCGCCATCTGCCGTTTGCTTGACTGCAGGTTCGGCCATTGGTGCTCTCCACTTCTCGCGCTGTCGCAACAAGTCTCGCTCATGCCCTATCGCGGCGTTCGCGCTGCGTCCACTTTGGCGCGCCGCAGCCGATCATGACACCCGTTTTAGTGGAAGCAGCCGAGCAAGCACGGCAGACGCGAACGGCGCCCCGTGCGGGGCGCCGCCGCCTGCCACGTCAAAACCGAGTTACCAAGCGTGCACCTTCTCCGCCGGACAGGCCGTTCGCCTGGCCTGCCTCGGCACGCCTCCCGCGGCTGGTCGCGCGTGGGTACACCGGGTTGTCGTGGTTTCCTCTTCTTCTTTCTACGACGGATCCGAGGGCTTGTGAAGCCCCGGGGCGTGACCAATTCGTGATCTCGATTGATTTGCGTGTTCACATGCCTTGAGCAGGCACGGACCGCGGTCCGAACGCGAGCACCGGCCACTGCCGCTCCCGGGCGATCCGCCGCAGCGCCCGGTCGGGGTTCACCGCCCGGGGGTGGCCGACGGCCTCCAGCATGGGCAGGTCGGTGACCGAGTCGCTGTACGCGTAGCAGTCGGGGAGCCGGTAGCCGCGCCGGGACGCCAGTTCCCGCACCCCGCTCGCCTTCGCCTCGCCGTAGGCCCAGAACTCCATCTCGCCCGTGTAGCAGCCGTCGGCGACCTCCATCCGGCTCGCTATCACCTCGGACGCGCCGAGCAGGTCCCCGATCGGCCCGACCATCTCCAGGCCCGACGTGCTCACGATGATGACATCCTGCCCTGCGCGGCCGTGCGCGGCGATCAGCCGCCGGGCGTCGGCGTACACGAGCGGCAGGATGATCTCGTTCAGGTGCCGGCCGACGATCTCGCTGACCCGCTCGGCGGACCATCCCCGGCACAGCTCGCCGACCTGGGATCGGATCCGCTCCATCCGCTGGTGGTCGGCGCCGCCGAGCCTGAAGACCAGTTGCGCGCACGCGGTCCTGATGGCGTCGCCCCGGGAGATCAGGCCATAACGGTAGAACGACGGGCCGAACGCCAGCGTGCTCGACCGGGATATGATCGTCTTGTCCAGGTCAAAGAAAGCGGCCGCAATTGTGCCATCGCTCTCGACGGAACTGCCCACGGTCCGGCAGCATAGAGTAAGGCAGCGAGTTCTAAGTTGCCTCTGCATGACCGGCTGGTAACTTTGGCTCGCTGCACGTAGGCTTTCATGGGTGACGGCACCGGCTCTGCCCCCCCGGGGCCGGACCGCACGGCGACCCCCGCTCTCCCCCCCGGCGGGGGTCGCCTCTTTTCCCGCCTCGCCACGCCCCCGGCTGCAACCGTTTGCGGCCCGGGCCCGATCGGATGGCAGCACATGAGGCTTCGGATATGCCGGATGCGAGGGTCGGCCCTGGTCGGCCCGGTGAAGGGGGATGGGGAGGTGGGCGGGGGCAGGGGGGCTCCGGGGGGCGACGTCCCCTCGGTCCGGGGGTCCGGGGGTTATCCCCCGGGCTAACCCAGCAGGCATTCCAGCAGCCGGACCGCTCCCTGCTTGGACAGCGGCTCATTGCCGTTCCCGCACTTGGGTGACTGGATGCACGACGGGCACCCGGCCGCGCACTCGCAGGACGCGATGGCCTGGGCCGTGGCCCCCAGCCAGTCCCGGGCCGCGCGGAAGCCGCGCTCGGCAAAGCCGGCCCCCCCGGCATGCCCGTCGTAGACAAAGACGGTCAGCCGGCCGGTCGCCAGGTGGAGGTCGGCCGAGACGCCGCCGACATCCCACCGGTCGCACGCGGCGACCAGCGGCAGCAGCCCGATGGAGGCATGCTCGGCCGCGTGCGCCGCGCCGGCCAGGTCCACACCAGCGCCGGCCAGCGAGGCCCGCTGGCCGGGCGAGATAGTCCACCACACGGCCCGGGTGCGCAGCGTGCGCGGCGGGAGGTCGAGCGGCACCACCCCGGCCGGCTGCCCGGTGTCCAGCCGCCGCCGGGCGAACGACACCACCTGGCGGGTCACCAGCACGTCGCCGAACCCCACCTCGGCCGCGCCCCACGCCGCCCGGCGGGCCGTGGCGGCGACCTCGATGCTGGTCAGTTCCCGCGCCGACGTGGTGTAGCCGGGATCACAGGCCTCCACCAGCGCCACGCAGTCGTCCAGGTCCAGCCGGGCCACCAGGTACATTTCACCCTGGTGCGGGTAGACGGCGCCGGCGTGCGCCAGCACGTGCGCGGACGGCTCGTCCACCGTGCCGACCAGCCGGCCGGTCGAGGCTTCGACGATGCGCACCGGCGTTCCCCCGGTGCCCCGCAGGCCGGTCATCGCGGTCCGGCCGCCCCGGGTCCAGAACCACCGGTCCCCGTCCGCGCCCTTCCTCGGCCGCAGCATCCCGCGGCGGCTCAGGTCGTCCGCGACCGCGGCCGCCGCCGGGCCGAACAGCGCGATGTCCGCCCCGGTCAGCGGCAGTTCCGCGGCGGCCGCGCACAGGTGCGGCGCGAGCACGTACGGGTTGCCCGGATCGAGGACGGTCGCCTCGACCGGGCGGTTCAGCAGCGCTTCGGGATGGTGGACCAGGTAGGTGTCCAGCGGGTCGTCCCGGGCGATCAGCACCGCCACCGCGCCGCGGCCGTCGCGTCCCGCGCGCCCGGCCTGCTGCCACAGCGCGGCCCTGGTGCCCGGCCAGCCGGCCACCAGCACGGCGTCGAGCCCGCCGATGTTGATCCCCAGCTCCAGGGCGGTCGTGGCGGCCAGGCCGGTGATCCGGCCGGCCAGCACCTCCTCCTCCAGCGCCCGCCGTTCCTCCGGCAGGTAGCCGGCGCGGTACGCCGCCACCCGCGGCGCCAGGTCGGCCGCGCCGGCCTCGGCCAGGCTCCTGCGGGCGCCCAGCGCGACGGCCTCGGCGCCGCGCCGGGACCGGACGAACGCCAGCGCGGGGGTGCCCCCGATCACCAGGTCGGCGAGCAGGCCCGCGGCCTCGGCGGTGGCGGTGCGCCGCACCGGCGCGCCCGCCTCGCCGCGCAGCGCCGTGAGCGGGGGCTCCCACAGCCCGAAGGTGACCGGCCCGCGGGGAGCGCCGTCCGCGGTGACCGCCACCGCGTCCAGCCCGGTCAGCAGCCGGGCACAGGTTTCCGGCTCGCTGATCGTGGCCGAGCAGAGGATGAAGACCGGGGGGCGCCGGCGCGTTCGGTCTGCTCTGAGTGCAGCGTGGTGCGCGCTGACGCGGCGCAGCCTGCGCAGGACCTGGGCCACGTGCGATCCGAAGACGCCGCGGTAGGCGTGGCACTCGTCCACGATCACGCAGGACAGGCGCCGGAAGAAGCCGTCCCAGCGGGCATGCCGCGGCAGCAGCGAGTGATGCAGCATGTCCGGGGTGGTGAGCAGGTAGCACGCATGCGCCCGGGCCCAGGACCGCTCGCCCGCGGGGGTATCGCCGTCCACCACCGCCGCGCGGATGCCGGGCACGCCGAGTGCGGACAGCATCCGCAGCTGGTCGGCGGCCAGCGCCCGGGTCGGCGCCAGGTACAGCGCGGTGCCGCCGTCCAGCACCCGGGTCAGCGCGGGGAGCAGGTAGCCCAGCGACTTGCCCGAGGCCGGGCCGGTCGAGATGATCACGTTCCGGCCGGCGGCCGCGTGATCGGCCGCCGCTGCCTGGTGCGCCCAGGGCCCGGGCACCCCGGCCGCCTCGAACGCCTTGGTCACCTCGGGCGGGGACCAGTCCGGCCACTCGACGCGGCGGCCCGGGGATGCGGGGACGTGCTCCAGGTGGGTAAGCTTGCCCGACCGCGCGCCCTCTCCGAGGATCCGGGCGGCGCCTGGGGGGATCGGGAGCTCGGCATCAAGCGACGGCACCGCAGGCATAGGGTTTCAGTCTGTCATCTCCGGGCAAGGTGCCTGGAACTGCGATCTGGTATAGACATGACTTCAGAGCGTAATTGGACGCGCACGGGTAACATGGCCAGCCGCGGGGTGCGCGTTCCGCCCCCCTGGCTGCACGCTCAGCCCCCGACTGCATGGCGCTGGAGGATTTTGTGGATCTGAAGTTGGATCACCACACCAAGGATGGGATCGAGATCGTCGACGTGGAAGGCGAGATCGACGTCTACACCGCGCCGCGCTTGCGTGAGCTTCTGATCGAGCTGGTGAACACCGGGTTCTATCAGCTCGTGGTGAATATGGAGAAGGTCGAGTTCCTCGATTCCACCGGGCTCGGGGTGCTGGTCGGCGGCCTGAAGCGGGTCCGTGCGCATGACGGCTCGCTGGACCTGGTCTGCACGCAGGAGCGGATTCTCAAGATTTTCCGGATCACCGGCCTGACGAAGGTTTTCGGAATCCACGACACCGTGGACGAGGCCATCGCGGCCAGGAAATCCGAGAAGTAGCCCGCAGCTGACGCGCCGAGATGCCCACAGTTGAAGTCAGCTTTACGGCGCTGCCCGCCCACGTGCGGACCGCGCGGCTGGTCGCCACGGCGGTCGCCAGGCGCAGCGGCGTCGACGAGGCCCTGCTGGACGAGGTGCGGCTGGCCGTCGGCGAGGCGTGCTCGAGGGCGGTGGAGGCGCACCGGCTGCACTGCCCGGCCGAGCCGGTCCGGCTCGCCCTGACCGACATGGCCGGGCGGTTCGAGGTGGAGGTCACCGACACGGGCCGGCCGCAGGGCTTCGGCCTGGCGGTCATCGCCGAGCTGGCCGACGATGTCCAGATCAGCGAGACCTCCGCGGGGACCAGCATCCGGATGAGCTGGCCGTCGGTCGGGCTTTCGCCCTGACCGGTCGGTACGGTGCGGCGAACTGGGTCATGGCAGCATGACAAGCGGGGGCGCATTACCATTCAGCGACGCAGATGCGTAGACTCCCCGGCACTGCCGTGGTGGCACTCCTCGACGAAGTTCGACATGCCCGCGCCCAGGTGCCGTGACACTGCCCGTGTAGCCGCACCGGGCAGCAGCATCGCGCGAAGCTCGTGTGTCCTGTCAAGGAGGACAGATGTCTAGGCTCAACTTCGCCCTCGCGAGCGGGCCGGCGACCGTAGCCGGCTCCAATCTCACCTGGGTGATCGTCGTGGCGGTGGTCGCCCTGTGCGCCCTCGGCGTGGCCGGCCTGCTGGTCCGCGAGGTGCTCGCGGCCAGCCAGGGCTCGCCGAAGATGCGCGAGATCTCGGCGGCGGTCCAGGAGGGCGCGGCGGCGTACCTGCGGCGCCAGTTCCGCACGATCGGCGTGTTCGTCGTGGTGATCTTCTTCGTGCTGCTGCTGCTGCCGGCGGACACCGA
The DNA here is from genome assembly GCA_963808705.1 of uncultured Actinomycetota bacterium. Classification (GTDB taxonomy): domain Bacteria; phylum Actinomycetota; class Actinomycetes; order Streptosporangiales; family Streptosporangiaceae; genus JASHPR01. The sequence continues at coordinate 332,070 of CAWEHB010000003.1, forward strand.
CGGGATCCGCTGGGGCCGGTCGGTGTTCTTCCTGGTGGGCGCGCTGTTCTCGGCCCTCACCGGGTTCACCGGCATGTCGCTGACGGTGCGCGGCAACGTGCGCGTCGCCGCGGCGGCGAAGGATTCCGGCGAGCACTCGGCGATGCGGATCGCGTTCCGCACCGGCGGCGTCGCCGGCATGTTCACGGTCGGCCTCGGCCTGTTCGGCGCCGCGGTCGTGGTGCTCATCTTCAAGGGCAACGCGCCGGACGTGCTCGAGGGCTTCGGCTTCGGCGCGGCGCTGCTGGCCATGTTCATGCGGGTCGGCGGCGGCATCTTCACCAAGGCCGCCGACGTCGGCGCGGACCTGGTCGGCAAGGTCGAGAAGGGCATCCCCGAGGACGACCCGCGGAACCCGGCCACGATCGCCGACAACGTCGGCGACAACGTCGGCGACTGCGCCGGGATGGCGGCCGACCTGTTCGAGTCCTACGCGGTGATGCTGGTGGCCGCGCTGATCCTGGGCAAGGTGGCCTTCGGCAACTACGGCCTGGTCTTCCCGCTGATCGTCCCGATGATCGGCGTGATCACCGCGGTCATCGGCATCTTCGCGGTCGCGCCCAGGAAGAACGACCGCAGCGGCATGACCGCCATCAACCGCGGCTTCTTCATCTCGGCGGTGATCTCGCTGATCCTGGTGATCGGCGCCGCGTTCCTCTACCTGCCCGCGCACTTCAGCCAGCTCACCGGCGTAACCGAAGCCAGCATCCTCAGCCACGGCGGGAGCCCGCGCTGGCTGGCCGTCGGCGCGGTGATCCTTGGCCTGGTGCTGGCCAGCGCGATCCAGCTGCTGACCGGCTACTTCACCGAGACCAACCGCAAGCCGGTCCGCGAGATCGCGCAGGCCTCGGAGACGGGGGCGGCCACGGTGATCCTGGCCGGCGTCGCGATCGGCATGGAGTCCGCCGTCTACTCGGCGCTGCTGATCGGCGCCGCCGTCTACGGCGCGTTCCTGCTCGGCACCGGCAACGCCACCATCGCCCTGTTCGCCGTCGCGCTGGCCGGCACCGGCCTGCTGACCACGGTCGGCGTGATCGTGTCGATGGACTCGTTCGGCCCGGTCACCGACAACGCGCAGGGCATCGCCGAGATGTCCGGCGAGTTCGAGGGCGAGGCCGCGGAAACCCTGACCCACCTGGACGCGATCGGCAACACGACCAAGGCCATCACCAAGGGCATCGCGATCGCGACCGCCGTGCTGGCCGCGACCGCGCTGTTCGGCGCGTACCGGACGTCGGTGGTGCTCGCGCTCGGCAAGGCGGGCGGGACCTTCAGCCTGTCCATCGACCATCCCAACGTCCTCGTCGGCCTCGTAGTCGGCGCGTCGGTCGTGTTCATGTTCGCCAGCCTGCTGATCAGGGCGGTCGGCCGGGCGGCCGGCCAGGTGGTCATGGAGGTGCGCAACCAGTTCCGCCTCCACCCGGGGATCATGGACTACACCGAGAAGCCCGAGTACGGCCGGGTGGTGGACATCTGCACCAAGGACTCGCTGCGCGAGCTGGCCACGCCGGGCCTGCTGGCGGTGCTGACGCCGATCGCCGTCGGCTTCGCGTTCGGCTACGGGCCGCTCGGCGCCTACCTGGCCGGCGCGATCGCGGTCGGCGTGCTGATGGCGGTGTTCCTGGCCAACTCCGGCGGGGCCTGGGACAACGCCAAGAAGCTGGTCGAAGACGGCCATCACGGCGGCAAGGGCTCCGCAGCGCACGAGGCGACCATCATCGGCGACACCGTGGGCGACCCGTTCAAGGACACCGCCGGGCCGGCGATCAACCCGCTGATCAAGGTCATGAACCTGGTCTCGCTGCTGGTCGCGACCAGCGTGGTGAAGTACAGCCACAATGACGGGCTGCGCACCGGCGTGGCGCTCGGCGCGGTGATCATCGTCGTGGCGGCCGTGGTCATCTCCAAGCGCCGCTCCACGGCCATCACCGCGGGCACCCCCGAGGCGGCCGTCGCCGCCGTCGCCGGGCCCGGCCCGAGTACGGAGCCCGGCGCCGACAGCGCCGCGGGCGAAACTGGCACCGGCGAGAACGGCAAAACCGCGGCCGGGAAGACCACCACCTGACGCCGTCGCCTCCCCCAGCGGGGCGCGCCCAGCCAGCCCAGGCCAGACGCGCCCCGCCAGCCGAGAATCGTCCGTGCTAGTCGATCAGCAGGGCGGCGCGGGAGAGGGCGGCGCTGGGGGGCGGCGCGGGGGAGGGCGGCGCGGGGGCGCGGTCAGGCGGGCGGCGCTGGGTCCTCGGCGTCGGCGGCCTCGACGTCGTCGCGGGAGATCCCGAGCAGGTGCAGGATCGCGTCCAGGTGCGGGACGCTGACCGAGGCGTCGGCGGCGTCCCGGACCGCGGGCTTAGCGTTGAAGGCGATGCCCAGGTCGGCCGCCGCGATCATGTCGAGGTCGTTGGCCCCGTCGCCGACCGCCACCGTCTGGCTCAGCGGGACCCCGGAGGCGGCCGCGAACTCGCGCAGCGCCCTGGCCTTGCCCGCCCGGTCGATGACCGGGCCGATGAGCTGGCCGGTGAGCTTGCCGCCGTCGATCTCCAGGGTGTTGGCCGCCGCGAAGTCGAGGCCGAGATCGGCGGCGAGCACGTCGGTGAACTGCGTGAAGCCGCCGCTGACGACGCCGCACTTGTAGCCGAGCCGCCGCAGCGTGCGGATCAGGGTGCGGGCGCCGGGAGCCAGCTGCAGCTCGGCCCGGACCTCGTCGATGACCGAGGCGTCCAGCCCGGCCAGCAGGGCTACCCGCTCCCGGAGGGCCGCGGCGAAGTCAAGCTCGCCGCGCATCGCGGCCGCGGTCAGCTCGGCCACCTTGGCCGCGCATCCGGCCCGCGCCGCGAGCAGGTCGATAGCCTCGCCGCCGACCAGCGTGGAGTCGACGTCCATCACGACCAGGCGCATGGCGCGCCGGTGCAGGCCGCCGCGCTGCACCGCGACGTCGACGCCGCGGTCGACGGACTCGCGGGCCAGGGCCGCGCGCAGCGCGGCCGGGTCGGCCCCGGAGATGTCGAACTCGATGCAGGTCACCGGGCGGTGCGCCAGCCGGGAAATCCGGTCGATGTTCGCGCCGCTGGCGGCGATCCGCCCGGCGATGCCCGCGATCGCGGCCGGGGCCAACAGCCGGCCGAGCACGGTGACGTGCAGGCTGCCGCGCCGCGACGCGGGCTCGGCGGACCCGGCCGTGATCTCGGCCTCCAGGCCCAGGTCGGCGGCCACCGCGCTCACCTGGCGGTGGATCGCGGTCAGGTCGGGGGCGCTGTCGCAGGACAGCAGCACGCCGAGCACCAGGAGCCCGCGGATCACTACCTGCTCGACGTCGAGCACGCTCAGCTCGTGCGCGGCCAGCACGGAGAACAGGCGGGAGGTCACTCCGGGCCGGTCCCGGCCGGTCACGGTAATGAGCAGTGTCATCTGCGGGCTAGACATGGCGGATCCACGGTACCCGCGGCGGCGCGCCGCCTGTCCGCGGGTAGCCGCAACCCCGGTGCCGCGTGGTGGGGTTAGCATCGCCTGGCAGCGGCAGGACCGGGCGAGCCAGCCTGCCGGGCGGCCAGGAGCGGAGAGCAGGCGGGCCAGCCTGCCGGGCGGCCAGGAGCGGAGAGCGGGCGGGCCGCGGCGGGCCCTGTCAGGGCAGCAGCAGGTGCAGGTCGCCGAACTCGTGCCAGAGGTACCCCCGGTCGATCGCGGCCGCGTAGCAGCGGCTGAGCAGGTCCAGGCCGGCGAACGCGGCGAGCATCCGCAGGTGGGACGAGCGCGGCTCGTGCAGGCCGGTGATCAGCCCGTCGACGGCCAGCAGCGGGGTGTCCGGGGTGACCACGTGCTCGGTCCACCCGGCGGACGGTGAGACCCGCCCCGGGGTCGGCCGACGGCCCGCGCCCAGGTTCGCCGGGTCGGTCGGGTCGGCCGGGTCGGCCGGGGGCCCGGCGACCCGGGCGGCGGTTTCCAGGGCCCGGACCACGGTGGTGCCCACGGCGATGACCCGCCCGCCGTGCCGCCGGGTCAGGTTGACCAGCCGGGCCGTGGCCGGGGGCACGTCGTAGGGCTCGGGGTAGGGGTCCTCGTCGCCCTCCAGCGACGACACCCCGGTGTGCAGCGTGAGCGGCGCGAACGAGATGCCCCGCGCTACCAGCCTGGTGACGACCTCGGGGCTGAACGGGCGGCTCGCGCTCGGCATCTCCGCGCTGCCCGGCCGGGTGCCGAACACCGTCTGGTACCACTCGATCGGCCACGGCCGCCGCACGTACGAGTACCTGATCGGCTCGCCGTGCCGGAGCAGGTACGGCAGCACCGCGGTGGACAGCCGGGCCCGCCACAGCCGGGGGGTGAACCTCGCCTCCAGGGTCAGCACCGCCCCGCCGGGCAGTTCCAGCCGCTCGCCGGGCGACCCGCCGCGGTACGGGACCGTCGCGGTGCCGCCCGCCGCGCGCAGTTCCACCAGCCAGTCCCCGTCCGGTAGCGGGGTGGAAAAGTGAACGGCGAGACCGTCCGGCAGCGGGGTGGAAAAGTGAACCGCGAGACCGTCCGGCAGCGGGGAAAAGTGAGCCGGCCGCCCGCCGGGCAGCGGTACCGCCGCGGGCAGCGTGGCCGAGGTGTTGACCACCAGCAGGTCGCCGGGCAGCAGCAGCGCGGGCAGGTCGGTGAACGCGTGATGGCTGATCTCGCCGGCCACCCCGCGGCTGGCCATCAGCGCGACCCCGTCCCTCGGGATGCCCCGCGCCTCGGGAGGCTCATGGGCCTCGCGCTCGGGCGGCAGGGTGAACTCGAGCGCGATGCGGGGATCGGCGGGATCTAGCGTCGATACGGTCATGACAGCGCCCCCGTCGGCATCAGCTCGGCGGCGCGGTACCGGCCGTCCGGCAAGCGCTCGGTGACGAGTTTCCGGAACGCGGGGACCACGGCATCAGGCAGCGGCCGATCGGAAATGTCCTCCCCGGGGAAGGCCTGCTGGTGCATCTGGGTCCGCAGGTCGCCCGGGTCCACCCACCAGACCCGGACCAGGTTCTCCTCGGCGGCCAGGACGTTGCCGGCCTGCTCCAGCGCGGCCTTCGCCGCCCCGTAGCCGCCCCAGCCCGCGTACGCCTCCACAGCGGCGTCGGAGGTGATGAACAGCACCGCGCCGCCGCGGCGCCGCAGCGCGGGCAGCAGCAGTTGGGCGAGCGCGAGCGGCGCCAGCACGTTGACCTCGAACGCGTCCCTGAGCTCGCCGATGGGGTAGTCGGCCAGGGCCGGGAGCGGGCTGGCGCCCAGCGTGCCCGCGTTGTTGACCAGCAGGTCGGGCCCGCCGAGGTCGTCCGCGGCCCGCGCCAGGGCCGCGCGGTGCGCCGGGTCGGTGATGTCGCCGGGCAGCACTGTGACATTTGTTCCCGCGGGCAGGCTGGCCGAAGCGGCCGCGCGGAGCGCGTCGCCGTCCCTCGCGTCGATCACCAGCGACCAGCCGTCCTCGGCCAGGCCGCGGGCCAGCGCCAGGCCGAGGCCGCGGGACACGCCGGTGATCACTGCGTTCTTCGTGTTCGTCATGTATTTCACGCTAGGCAGCCGGCCGCGGCGGCACATCGGGCTTGCGCCCTGACCGGCCTGGTCCTATGGTCCTAGGACCTACGGCCGGTCCCTCCCGCCCGCCACGCCGGTACCGTGCGGTGTATGAGCCGGGGCGTAAGCGGCGCGCGGCCGCGGGACAGCGGGCCCGCGGCCGGCAGCCAGGACGACGTGCTGCAGCAGGTGAGCCAGGTGGTGCTCGCGGTCGCCCGGCAGCTGTCCACCCGTGACGTGCTGCAGATGATCGTCAGGTCGGCCCGCTCGCTGGTCAACGCCCGGTACGCGGCGCTCGGCGTGCCCGACGACCAGGGGTCGTTCGCCGAGTTCATCGTCGACGGCATCTCGGAGCGCCAGCGCAACGCGATCGGGCCGGTACCGCGTCAGCACGGCCTGCTCGGCGTGCTGCTCCGCGAGGGAAAGCCGCTGCGGTCCGACGACATCCGGGCCGATCCGCGGTTCGAGTGGTGGCCGCCGGCCCACCCGGACATGTCAGACTTCCTGGGCGTCCCGATCAGGGACGGCAGCGACGTGCTCGGCATCATCTTCGCCTCCTGCAAGCGCGATCCCGGCGGCTTCACCGAGCGCGACGAGCAGCTGCTCGGGCTGTTCGCGTCGCACGCGGCCATCGCGCTGACCAATGCCCGGCTCTACGAGCGCGGCCGGGAGCTCTCCGTCCTCGAGGAGCGCGCCCGGCTGGCCCGGGAGCTGCACGACGCGGTGTCGCAGAAGCTGTTCAGTATCAGGGCCAAGGCCCGCGCGGCCGGGGTGCTGGTCCGCCGGGACCCGGACCGGGCCGTCGCCGAGGTCGAGAGCGTGGCCTCCCTGGCCGGCCAGGCGCACGCCGAGCTCCGGGCGGTGATCGACGGGCTGGCGCCGCCGGACCTGGCCGCCGGGGGGCTGGCCGGGTCGCTGCGCAGCTACGCGGTGCTGGCGGGCCGGACCTACGGGGCGGAGGTGCGGTTCCAGGCGACGGCCCCGCTGCCCGAGCTCGGGGCACAGCGCGAGACCGCGGTCTACCGCGTGGCCCAGGAGGCCCTGCACAACGCGCTGCGGCACTCCGGAGCGACCGTGATCCGCGTGTCTTTGTCGGCCCGGCGGCACCGGGTCATCCTGGAGGTCGCCGACCACGGCCGCGGGTTCACGCCGGGGGAGCCGCCGGGCGGCCTGGGCCTGGGCTCGATGCGAGAGCGGGCCGCGTCGGCGGGCGGGACGCTGACGGTGCGCTCCGCGCCGGGCGAGGGAACGCTGGTGCGGCTGGAGCTTCCCGCATGATCACCGTGCTGATCGCCGACGATCATCCGGTGGTCCGGCAGGGGCTGCAGGTCCTGCTCAGCGTGCAGGACGACGTCGAGGTGGTCGGCGAGGCGGCCGACGGCGGCCAGGCGCTGGCGATGGCGGCGCAGCTGGACCCCGACGTGATCCTGCTGGACCTGAAACTGCCGGTCATGGACGGTATCGCCGTGCTGCGCGAGCTACGGGACTCCGGGCTCGCCGCCCGGGTCCTGGTGCTGACCAGCGCGGCCGACCGGGACCTGGTGAGGCTGGCCGTGCAGGCGGGCGCGGCGGGCTTCCTGTACAAGGACGTAGACCCGGACGCCCTGGTCCGGGCCCTCCGTTCGGTGCACGACGGGAACACGCTGCTCGCGCCCGAGGCGGCCGGGTCGCTGCTACGCCCCGGCACGGGCGCCCCGGCCGTGCGCGGGATCGGCGCGCTCACCGACCGGGAGCGCGAGGTGCTGGGGCAGATCGCCGACGGCCGCTCCAACCGGGAAATCGCCCGGCGGCTGGGGGTATCGGAGAAGACCGTCAAGACCCATGTCAGCTCGGTGCTGGCCAAGCTCGGCGTGGCCGACCGGACACAGGCGGCGCTCCTTGCCGTCCGGCAGCTGGAGAGATAGCCTGCGCCCGACCCCGATCGAGCGGCGCAGCTGCGAACGCGCGTTCCGAGCCGGGAATGGCGGTGTGCCAGGAGGGAGCCGCATGTCGGACGAGGTGCTGCGGCTTCGCGGGGTAGGCGTCCGGCACGACAGGTCATCGCTGCTCAGGGACGTCGACTGGACGGTCCGCAGCGACGAGAGCTGGGTCGTGGTCGGGCCCAACGGGGCCGGGAAGACCACCCTGTTGCAGGTCGCCGCGGCGCTGCGGGCGCCGACCGAGGGCACGGTAGAGATCCTCGGCGAGCCGCTCGGGGAGGCGGACCTGCAGGACCTGCGGACCAGGGTCGGCTTCGCCAGCGCGGCCGTGGCGGACGAGGTGCCGTCGGCCGAGAAGGTCATCGACCTGGTGCTGACCGCCTCGTACGGGATCCTGGGCCGCGACGAGGAGGACTACGAGTCCGGCGACGTCACCCGGGCGGTGGAACTGCTCGACGCGCTCGGCTGCGCGCACCTGATCCGGCGCAGGTTCGTCAGCCTGTCCGAGGGCGAGCGCAAGCGGGTCCAGATCGCCCGGTCGCTGATGCCCGACCCCGAGCTGCTGCTGCTCGACGAGCCGGCCGCAGGACTGGACCTGGGCGGCCGCGAGGACCTGCTCCGGCGGGTCTCCGCGCTGTCCACCGATCCGCAGGCGCCCATGGTCGTGCTGGTCACGCACCACCTCGAGGAGGTGCCCGAGGGGTTCACGCACGCGATGCTGCTGCGCAAGGGCACGGTCCTCGCCGCCGGGCCGGTGCAGGAGGTGTTCACCGAGCGGAACCTGTCCAAGTGCTTCGGGATCCCGTTGCTGATCGAGCGCCGCGCCGCCCGCTGGGCCGCCCGGGCTGCCCGGCTGCGCTGAGCTCGGGTACCCGTGGTCGCCTGAGGAATCCGGGTCCGCGGGCCGGCGCTCCGGGAGAGGGAGGCTCTGCCGGGTGATCACGTGGCCAAGGTCACACGGTCGGCGGCAGCGGGCCACCTTACGATTTGGATCGTGCGAGGATCACGTGGACCCGGGTGAGGCACTCGCCATCCTTTCGGCCGGAGCGGCCGCGGGCGGGGTCAATGCCGTCGTCGGGTGCGGCTCGCTGATCACCTTCCCCACGCTGCTGGCGTTCGGTTTCCCGCCGGTGGTCGCCAACGTGTCGAACAACGTCGGCATGGTGCCCGGCAACGTGAGCGGCGGGTTCGGCTACCGGCGTGAGCTGGCGGGGCAGCGCGGCCGCCTGCTCCGGCTGGGCGTGGCCTCGGCGGCGGGCGCGCTGGCCGGGGCGCTGGCGTTACTGTCGCTGCCGCCGGGCGCCTTCACGGTCGTCGTGCCGGTGCTGATCCTGGGCTCCTGCGCGCTGGTCCTCGTGCAGCCCCGGCTGAGCGCGTGGCTGACCCGCCGGGACGCCCGGCGAGGCCGGACCAGCCCGCTGCTGTCGGCCGGCGTGTGTCTCTCGGGGGTGTACGGCGGCTACTTCGGCGCCGCCCAGGGCGTGCTGGTGATCGGGCTGCTCGGCAGCTTCCTCGACGAGACCCTGCAGCGGGTCACGGGCGCGAAGAACGTCCTCGTCGCCATGGTCAACGGCACGGCGGCGGTGGTGTTCATTGCGCTCGCGCACGTGTCGTGGACGGCCGCGGCGCTGCTGGCCGCGGGGTCCACGGTCGGCGGGCTGGTGGGCGCACGCTACGGGCGCCGTCTCCCCCCGGTCGCGCTGCGGCTGTTCGTGGTGGCCATCGGGGTGATCTCCGCGGCCAAGTTGATCTTCTTCTGACCTCCGGGTTGCACCTGATCACGTTCGGGTACGAAACCGGCAGAGCGTCGGCGCTTGGCGCTGGGAGGCCAGCGATGAAGGGTGACAAGGTCGAGATAGTGGTCGATGCCGGCGACGGCCCGACCAAGACCTACGAGGTGGAGGCCACCCGCGCCGGGCGCCGGGTCGAAGTGGTCACCCGGCGCGGGCAGGTCGAGGTCAGCGAGCTGACCCGGGGCGGCGCCCCGGTCCGGACCGCCCGCTTCATGGCGAGCCGGGTGATAGCCCTGGTCGAGCACCCGGCGCCGCGGCGCGCGGGCCGGCCGCCGCGCCGGGCCGACGGGTGACCGGTCGGCTCAGGCGCGCGAGGGGTTGCCCGCGCCGGGCCGGCGGGTGACCGGTCGGCTCAGGCGCGCGAGGGGTTGCCCGCGCCGGGCCGGCGGGTGACCGGTCGGCTCAGGCGCGCGAGGGGTTGCCCGCGCCGGGCCGGCGGGTGACCGGTCGGCTCAGGGGCGCAGGGTTGCCCACGTCCGGGGCAGGGGCGAGCAGGCCGTCCCGCACGGCCCGGTCCACCAGGTCCCTGGCGTACTTCCCCAGCCCCGGCGAGCCGTCCTCGATCAGCGCCACCTTGGTGAGCACCTGGTCGGCCGTGATCTCGTGCTCTTTCCAGGTTCCCCCGCTTGCGGACAGGTTCGCGAGCATGGGCTGCAGCCGGTCGAGGGCGCGCGCGAACCTGGCCTCCGGCGTCCGGCGCTCCTCGAACTCGTCCCACAGGCCGCGGAGGCCGGCGGCCTGGTCCGGCGGCAGCAGCGCGAAGATCCGGTCGGCGGCGGCGCGCTCGGCCGCCTCCTGCCGGGCCTGCTGCTCCTCGTCGGCGTAGGCGAACAGGTCGCCGGCGTCGATCTCGACCAGGTCGTGCACGAGCAGCATCGCGGTCACCCGGCCGATGTCGGTGCCGGGCGGGGCGTGCTCGGCCAGCGTGAGCGCCATCATCGCCAGGTGCCAGGAGTGCTCGGCCGAGTTCTCCCGCCGGCCCGGCCCGGCCAGCATGGTCTGCCGCAGCACGCCCTTGAGCCGGTCGATCTCGCGGACGAACCGGATCTGCTGATCGAGGCGTTCCATGCCCTGCAGGCTAAGCGACGCCGGCTCAGGCAGCGCCGTGGCGCTCCTTCAGCGCCCTGCGGTACTCCTCGACGACGATCTCGGTCAGCTCCTCGACCGATGTCTCCCTGCTCGGCTTGTCGAAGGTGATCTCGCCCTGCTGTACCAGGTTCACCCGGTCGCAGATCTCGAACACCTGGCCGTAGTTGTGCGCGATGATGATCACCGAGACGTCGCCGCGGCGTTTCAGGTCCTGCACCAGGTCCAGGATCATCGCGCCTTCCTTGACGCCCATGGCGGCCAGCGGCTCGTCCAGCAGCAGGATCTTGGCGTTCTCGAAGACGGCCCGCGCGACCGCGATCGCCTGCCGCTGCCCGCCGGAGAGCTGGGCCACGTTGACCGTGACCGAGGGGATGTTCACGCCCATCTCGTCCAGGTGCTCCCTGGCGATACGGCGCATCTCCCCGTTGTTGAGCAGCGGCCAGCGCACCTTTTCCCGGTTGAGGAACATGTTGTGGTACACGCTGAGCCCGGGAATGAGCGCGAGGTCCTGGTAGACAATGTCGATGCCGAGCGAGCGGGCCTGCTCGACCGACTTGAGCGTGACCTCCTGGCCGTTGACCACGATCCGGCCGGTGTCCGGCTGCTGGAACCCGCAGAGGATCTTCATCAGCGTGGACTTGCCGGCCCCGTTGTCGCCGAGCAGGGCCAGAACCTCGCCGCGAGCCAGGTGCAGGCTGATGTCGCGCAGCGCGGTCACCGCGCCGAACCGCTTGCTGATGTGCTCGGCGCGCAGCACGTCGTCCGGGGTCGGCCCGCCGTCGGCGGAGGACTGGGTTCCGGGATCCTGCGCGGTCATATCATTCTCCCCGCTCCTCGCAGCCGGGCGAGCTGGACGTTCGCGATCATGGCGACCAGAATCGCGCTGCCGAAGATGACCGGCAATATGTTCGCGCTGATCCCAAGAATGTCAAAGCCGTCGGTCAGGGTGGCCAGCACGACCGCGCCGAGGAACGCGCCGAGGATCGTGCCCGAGCCGCCCAGCATCGCGGTCCCGCCGATGACGGCCGCGATCACGGCGTAGAACATCGGCGTGTAGCCGCCGGCGGTGGGGTCGACGTTGTTGGTGTAGAAGGCGGTCTGGAGGCCGACCAGCGCCCCCATGAAGCCCGAGATCATGAAGTTGCCGTACTTGATCCGGCCCACGTTGATGCCGGCCTCCCGAGCGCCCAGCAGGTTGCCCCCGGCCGAGATCGTGTACAGGCCCCACCGGGTCCGGGTGAGCACCACGTGGAAGATCAAGACCAGCACTACCGCCCAGACGAACGGCGCCCACTGCCACGGGTTGCCGGGGACGCCGAGCCACTTCCCGACCCCGAGGGCGATCGGCGGGGTCGGCGACGGCTCGGCATGCGAGACGACCAGGGCCAGGCCCAGCAGGATGAAGCCGGTGCCGATCGTGGTGATGAACGACGGGACGCCCAGCGTGACCGTGATGAACCCGTTCACCCAGCCGGCCACCACCCCGGTGAGCAGGCCGAGGATGACCGCCAGCAGCGAGGGCAGGTGGTAGTCAGTGATCGCGAAGAGCGTCACGAACGGCGCGAACGTGTAGATGAATCCGACCGACAGGTCGATCTCGCCGCAGATCAGCAGCAGCACCTCGCCGATCGCGATGATCGCGATCGGCGCCATGAGCTCCGACAGCAGGTCGACGGCGTTGACCTGGGTGACGAACGTCGAGGTGTGCGTGAGCCCGAAGTACAGCAGCAGCGCGATCGTGACCACCAGGACCGTGGCCTCGCGCTGCCTGCCGAACACGCCGAGACCGCGCACGAGCAGCCCTGCGGTGCCGTTCCGGCCGTCACCTCCGCCAGCGGCGCCTGGACGGCCGAGAACCTTGCTGCCTGCCTCTGCTCTGTCGCTCACGTCACCTCCTGGACCCCACGCTCGCCCAAGTCGGCGGCGGGCGGCCGGCCTGTCGCCCAGGCACGGTCGCCCGCCGCCGACTTGTCCTATTCAAGCCCAGAGCTTCCTGGGCGTCTGCGTCAGGTGCTGGTGGTCGCCATCGGGTTGCTGATCGCGCCGGATGGCCGCGGCAGGTACACCTGCGCGGTCGTCGAGCCCTGGAACCTGCTGTCCTTGTTGTACTCGGCCAGGTTGGTCTTCGTGATGAAGGACAGGCCGGTGTCGGTGTCGGGCGGGACGATCGTCCCGCCGGAGATGTTGTACAGGTACAGGTACAGCGTGGGCAGGAAGCCCTGCAGGTACGGGTCCTGGTAGATGGTGAAGTTGGTCTTCCCCTGGGAGATGTTGGTCAGCGTCTGCGGGACCGTGTCGAAGCCGCCGTTGGGGAGGCTCGACATGCCGGTCTCGGCGAGCGCCTGCGCCAGGAACGAGGTCGAGGTCGAGTCCACGGCGAACGCGCCCTTGACGTTCTTGTGCGCGAGCAGATACGCCTTCTCGTTCGCGAGTATCGTGGCCGGGACCGTGGTGGTCGTGATCTCGGCGACCGTGTAGCCCGCGGGCGTCAGGATCGAGGCGGCGCCATCGTAGCGCGGCTGGATGTTCCCCGTCCCGGGAGTCTCGATGAAGATCGGCACGAGGCCCGGGGTCGTCATCGACTTGATCCGCTGCCCGAGCTGCTGGCCGGAGGTGAACAGCGCCTGCCCGACGTAGGCCAGCCGGTTGGTGCCGATGTCGGCGACCCCGGTCTTGCTGACCAGCCCGTCGGCGTTGTAGCTGAGCACCGGGATGCCCGCGCTCATCGCGTTCGCCACCGGGGTGGTGAACGAGCTGGAGTTGATCAGCGTGGTCGCGATGCCGGCCGCCTTGGCCGATACCGCGGCGTTGATCTGGGCGACCATCTGTGCGGCGACCGAGGTGGTCGAGCCGGTCCACTTCGGCGTGGGCAGGTGGAGCAGCGCGGCCGCGTCGGCGAACCCGTACTGGGTGGGCACGAAGAAGCTGTTGGTCGTGACGTGGTTGACGAACCAGAACTGCCAGGCCGGGGTCGACGGGAAGTTCCCGGCGGTGCTCTTCGTGGCGGCGGCGCTGCTCGACGAGTTGCTGCTGCACGCCGCGAGCAGCGCGGAGGCCGCCGCCGTCGCGCTGACCAGCCCGGTGCCCTTGATCAGCTTCCGGCGGGTAGGCCCATCCTTCATGTTGAGCGTTTCGATTGCTTCATCGACCTTCGGGTCGACTTTGTCCATCACGGCCTCCATTATTTCCCTGGGGCGAAAGTGCCCCTTGGCTGCCAGTCGAGCAGAGCGCTCTCCCGGCCGGGTAGCTGCAAACAGAGTTCAAGGTCCCTTAGCACAGGGCACCCCCGGCGGCCGAGCACGGTCAGGCAGGGACGATCACCCGGTGGGATCGCGTCATGACCCATGCCCACCTGGCTCCCGTCTCAGGCCGCTCATCTGCGGAGCGGCTCACAGTGGCGGCCGGTTCCGGACCCGGCCTATGTGAGCGCTAACATCCTCTCAGCTACTAGCCTGACGAGGCCATAAGCTAGAACAGGTTGACTTGGGCGTCAATGATCGGATCACACCAGACGCACAAATGTGATCTGCCCGCGCGGCGCCCGGTATCGGGATGACCGGGCCGGCCGGCCTTCGCGGCCGGGCCCGGCCCGCACGCGGGTCGCATGGCCGCGGCCCCGGAGCAGCAGCGTCCCAGGTCTGCTCATGATCGGCTTGGCCGCGGGGGCTGCGACCGCCCCGCGCCCGGGCGGCCGGGCGGTAATAGCGGTCGGCGCCCGAAATCTTTTGACAAAATCGCGCCGCAGCTCTCGTCAACCCGGATTCCGCAGCGAGACCATCGCGGGGAAGTACTGACCCAGGTGGCGGGGTGGGCGGTGCGACACCGGCCTGGCATCGCGGCCCGCCGCGGCATCGGAGGCTGCGATGGGCGCCAGGCGGAGACCGACCGGGATGCTGCTCGCGGCGGCGGCCGCCGCGCTGCTGCCGGCCGCGGCGCTGCTGGGCGCCGCGACGGCCGCGCCCGCCGCGCCCGCCGCGGCCGCGACGCCGCCCAGCCTGCAGCAGGCCTTCGACAACGTCGGCATCACGTCGTCGTCGGATGCCGCGGCCGGGAACTACGACGGCATCGGCGACTCGTTCTCCGCGTCCGGCCTGGCCGCGGACGCGCTGGCGCCCGGCCAGCCGCTGCTGCACGACGGGCTCGCGATCACCTGGCCGGACGCCGCGCCCGGCGCCCCCGACAACGTGGTCGCCGACGGCCAGACCATCTCGGTAACCGGGAGCGGCACCGTCCTCGGCGTGGTCGGCGCCTCCGCCTACGGTGCCACCACGGGCACGTTCACCGTCGCCTACGCCAACGGCAGCACGTCGGCGGAGAGCGTCACGTTCGCCGACTGGGTCGCCACCAGCGCGGCGCCGGGCACCGGCCTGCTGGCCACCACCGCCGGCTGGAACCCCGGCGGCACCACCCCGGTCAGCCTGTTCTACGCGGCCATCCCGCTGACCGCCGGCCAGCCGGTCGTCTCGGTCACGCTGCCCGCGGTGAGCGCGGGCGTGGCCGAGGGCACGCCGTCCATGCACGTGTTCAGCCTCACCGTCGGCTCGCCGGGCGCCGAAGCCGCGGGCGCGCCCGGCGCCGCGTCCTACTACGACGAGGCCCGCAAGGACTGCGTGGGCACCGCGGCGGGCACCGCGTCCAAGGTCTGGTACACGGTCGCCGACGGGACGCTGTCCGACGTCTACGCCCCGACCATCGACAACACCGACGTCAAGAGCCTCGACCCGGTCGTCACCGGGCCCGGGTTCACCGCGCTGCAGCCCCGCGACATGACCTACACGGTCGCCTCGCTCGGCGCCACCGGCATGGCCTGCCAGGTGACCGCGCTGGACGCGGCCCACGACTTCACGCTGGTCACCGACTTCGTCACCGACCCCTCCGCCGAGGCGGTCGTGCTGCGGATCAGCCTGGTGCCGCTGCCCGGCGCGCCGGCTGGCCTGACCCTCTACCTGCGCTTCAATCCCCTCCTGAACGGTCACGGCGGCGGCGGCTCTGGGAACGCGGGCGGCGAGTCGGCGACGATCGTCTCCACTCCCCGCGGGCCGGTCCCGCTGTCCTACTCGACCAACTCGTTCACCCAGGCCACCAGCCGCAGCTACGCCACGCCGGTCTACGCGGCCCTGGCCGCTGACGTCCCGTTCCAGGCCGTCGAAACGGGTTTCGCGGGGACGGCCAGTGACGGGCTCAGCGAGCTGGACTCCTCCGGCGCGCTCACGACCACGGCGCCGGACGCCAGCAACGGCAACGTGGTGCAGACCGTGGAGCTCGGGTCCGGCCTGCCCGAGACCGTGGCGCTCGGGTTCGGCAGCACCGAGCGGGACGCGGTGGGCACCGCGCTGGCCGCGTCGGCCGCGCCGTTCGCCGCCACCTACGCCGCGTACCAGGCGGGCTGGCAGGCCTACGACGCGGGCCTGCTGCCGCCGGGCGGCGCCGGGCCGCACGCTCCGGTGAGCGCGCGGGACGCGGCCGCCTACTGGCTGAGCGCCAACGTGCTCAAGGCCAGCGAGGACAAGACGTTCCTCGGCGCGACCGCCGCCTCGCTGGCCAGCCCGTGGGGCCAGGCGGTCCCGGCCGGGCAGCCCGCGAGCGACGGCCTGGCGCCGTACTTCGGCTCTTACCGGGAGGTGTTCCCGCGGGACGCCTACGAGACGTTCACCGGGTTCCTCACCGACGGGGACCTGGCCACCGCCCGGCAGATCGTCTACTACATGTTCTCCCGGCTGCAGTTGCGCAGCGGGTCGTTCCCGCGCAACGGGCTGCTCAACGGCAAGGCGGCCCCGGACACCGGCGGGCTGCAGCTCGACGAGACCGCGGACCCGATCCTGGAGGCGTGGCAGGCGGGCCTGGCCTCCGACCATGCCCTGTACGTGAACCACATCCGGCCCGCGGCCGACTTCCTGGCCGCGAACGGGCCGGCCGACGGGGTGGAGCGCTGGGAGGAGCAGACCGGGTTCTCGCCGTCCACGATGGCCGATGAGGTGGCCGGGCTGGTGGCCGCGGCCGCGATCGCGCGGGCGCAGGGCGACACCGCGTCGCAGCGGCTGTTCCTGGCCACCGCGGACGACTTCCGCCGCCTGATCCTGGCCACGACCGTGACCAGCAACGGGCCGCTGTCCGCGCAGCCGTACTTCATCCGGGTGGACAAGACCGGCAACCCGGATGAGGCGTCGCCGTACACGCTCGGCAACGGCAACCCGACCAGCTACGACCAGCGGTCGGTGGTCGACCAGGGCTTCCTGGAGCTGGTCCGGCTGGGCGAGCTGCCGGCCAGCGACCCGCTGGTCACGAACTCGCTGGCGGTCACCGGCGCCACGATCAGCGCGCCGACGCCGTCCGGGACCGGGATCATGCGCTACAACGGGGACGGCTACGGCGACTGCGAGGTCGCGGTGTTCAACGACTGCCAGGTCAACGGGCAGCCGTGGGCCACGACCGACCAGGGCACCGGGCACCCGTGGCCGGTGCTGTCCGGCGAGAACGGCGAGTACCAGGTGCTGGCCGGGGATCTGGGGGCGGCCGGGCCGGACCTGGACTTCATGCTGAACTCCGCGTCCGGCGTCGGCCTGGTCCCCGAGCAGGTCTGGAACTACCCCGACGTGCCCGCCTCGCCGTACGGGTCGGACCCGGCCACCGCGTCGATCGGGTTCACCGACGGCCAGCCGGACGGGTCGGCCGCGCCGCTGACCTGGGCCCAGGCCCAGCTGCTCCGGCTGATCTCGGACACGGCCGCGGGCCGGCTGCTCGAGCAGCCGTCCATCGTCGCCGCCCGGTACCTGGCCAGCCCGCCCGCTAGCGCGCCGCTGAGCGTCACCGCCCCGCTGGCGGTGGCCGGCGGTAACGTGCCCGCGAACCTGACCCGGCCCGCCGTGGTGGTGAACGCCGCGACCACGACCGTGACCGGCACCACGTCACCCGGGGCGACGGTGGACGTCGCGGTCACCGGGACGGCGCCGGGCGCCGCCGCTCCTACTACCACGATCATCACCGTCACCGCCGGCTCGTCCGGTTCCTTCTCCGCGCCGGCGAGCCTGCAGCCGGGCACCGACTCGGTCGAGGTGGCGGCGACCGCGGGCGGGGCCACCAACGAGGCCATCTTCACCGTCCTGTCCGTGCCGGGCACCGTGGTGCTCAGCGCGCCGCCCGCTCCCGGCGGCGGCAACGGCCCCGGCACCTACGCCTACCCGACGGCCGCCAACTCCGACGGCTCGCCGGTCTTCGCGCCGGAGGAGTTCCGGCTGAACGGCTTCACCGTCGTGGCCGCGCCCGGCGCGGTCACCTTCGAGGTGGGGATCGCCAACCTGCAGCCCACGTTCGGGTCACTGCTCGGCGCGCAGCTGGTCGACCTGTACATCCACGCCCCGTCCGGGAGCGTGCCCGCCGGGGAGACCCAGTCCACGGGCGCGGCCGGCGCGTGGAACTACTCGATCGCGCCCGCGGACGCGTGGAACCAGCTCATCGAGGTCGACGGGTTCGGCACCGACGACTGGGTCACGCCGGGCAGCGCGACCGCCGGGCTGTCCGGTTCGCCCAGCGTGGGCACCCCGCAGGTGTCGGTGGCCCAGCTCGCGCCGGCCGCGTCCGGCGAGACGCCGGGCCTGGTCACGATCACGGTGCCGACGTCTTTGCTGGGTACGCCCGGTTCTGGCTGGACGTTCACGGTGACGCTCACCGGCCAGGACGGGTTCGGCAACGACGACGCGCGCACGTTCACCGCGACGCCGGGCGCCTACACGTTCGGGGTCTGCCCGGCGGCCGTGGCGGGCGGGGCGTCGCCGCCCGCGGTCTGCGCGGTCAGCCCGGCCGCCGTGCCGATCGTGATGGACACGATCCCGCCGGCCACGGTGAACGTGCAGACCGAGCTGGACCCGACCGCCAACCCGTCCGGCGTCACGCTCCAGGGCGTCACCGTGCCCTGAGCGCCCGTTGCCGTCACCGGATGGGCCTAGTAACCGGTCGGCGGGGCAGGCCGGGGTGGCGCGGCCGTTGCGAAGCGGGCCTGGCCGCCCCCCGTTCCATGATTGAGGTTCATGGCACGCGAATACGGCACCTTATGAACCACGATCATGAAAGCGGCACGGGTTGGGGTGGGCGGAGCTAGCGGGGGGCGGTGCCGATGAGGCCGTTCCGGGAGACCAGGGACGCCAGGGCGTCCTCATCCAGGCCGCCGGCGTTCCCGGGCGGCAGCGGCAGCACCAGGTAGCGGGTCTCGGAGTTGGCGTCCCACACCCGGATCTCGGTGTCGTCGGGCAGCTCCAGGCCGAACTCCGCCAGGACCGCGCGCGGCTCGCGGACCACCCGGGAGCGGTAGGCGAAGCTCTTGTACCAGCTCGGCGAGGGGCCGAGCAGGGACGTCGGGTAGCACGAGCACAGCGTGCAGACGATCACGTTGTGCACGCGGGACGTGTTCTCGACCACCTTGAGCAGATAGCCCCGGGCGCCGGAGGCGAGGCCGAGCTCGGCCGCGGCGTCGTTGCCGTTCGCGAGCAGGCGGTCACGATAGGCCGGGTCGGTCCAGGCCCGGGCGACCATCCGCGCCCCGTTCACCGGCGAGGCGGACGCGTAGACGCTGGCCAGGATCTCCTCGAGCTCGGCGTCGGTGGTCAGCCCGGCGCCGATCACCCGTTCCTCCAGCGCCCGGACCCGCGCCGCCACCGGAAGCTCGGGGTGCCCGCCGCTCATGAAGCCTCTCTTCCCGCTCGCCGGAAACCCGCCGGTTCGCTCATGCCTTCTCGAGGTAGGACTCCCACAGGTCCAGGATCACCGAATGCAGCCCCGAATCCCACAGCTCGGCCGCGCCGAAGCGCACCGTGTACACCGGCTCGGGGCGGGAAACCCCGCGCACCGCGTCGTCCGGCAGGGCCCAGGTGGCGCGGACCTCCAGCACCTCGCCGACGTGGCCCCGGACGTAGCGGGGCAGCCGGGTGTGACCGTCGGGGTCGGCCGAGCGCGCCCGGACCCGGTCGCCGGCGGCAAACCTAGCCATCCCGGTGGCTCCCCTGGTCCGCGTGACCGCCGTGATCCGCGTGACCGCCGTGATCCGCGTGACCGCCGTGATCCCGGTCATCGGGCAGCAGGCCCTTCTCGGCCAGCAGCATCTCGGCCGCGCGGAGCCAGCGCTCGTAGTAGGACAGGGCCAGGTACTCGGCGGGCGGTATCCGCTCGATGGCGTCGCGGAGCTCGTCGAACTGCGGGTTGATGACCCCGTGCCGCTGCAGCGCCCGGACCAGCGCGTACACCCGGGCCTCCCAGTCGGCGTGGAAGAACCGCCCGTCGTCGTCATCGACGGGAACCGGCCCGAACCCGGTCTGGCCGCCCATGTCGTGTACCCGGCTCATGTAAGGGACGGTACCCGCTGGGGGCGGGGACGCTACCCGCTCCGGCCTCGGCGGCTGCTGACCATGCGCAACCGGGGCAGTAACTTCTATAGCCGTAACAGTCATGAAACCGTCCCGTTTGCGGGCTGTTATAGCGTTCGGCGGCCGGTTATCCTGGCCACGTCATCGCCCGGCAGGCTGATGGTGCGCACGGCCCTCAAACGGCACCGGCCCGCGGGCGCGGGCCACTACTCGAATTCGCGAGGCTGACTCAAGGGTCCAGAAGCGCCGAAGATGCTCAGGTTTCCTGCTTGTTATCGGCACCCCGCCAGGAGGGGGCGCCTGGTCGGCATTCACCTCGGATTCGCGGGTAGCGAGGCGGGGGCGGCGCGTCCGCCGGACGCGGTCGGCAGCGTCGCGCAGGAGCAGGAGGGAGACCGGGTTGCCTGACAAGACCGTCGTCCTGATCGTGGAGGACGACCAGAACATCGTGGACCTCGTCCGGTCGAACCTCTCCGTCCGCGGGCACGACGTGATCGTCTCGAAGAACGGCGACTCGATCGCGCGGACCCTGGAGCTCCGCGTTCCCGACCTCGTGCTCCTGGACCTCATGCTGCCGGACGCCGACGGGTTCGAGCTGTGCCGGGAGATCCGCGAGCTGTCCGAGGTCGGCATCATCGTGCTGTCGGCCCGCCGGGCCGAGACCGACAAGGTCCGCGCGCTCAACCTGGGCGCCGACGACTACATGACCAAGCCGTTCGGGATCGAGGAGCTGCTGGCCCGGATCAACGCCACGCTGCGCCGGAGCAGGCCCGCGCACGCGGGGCCGCCCGAGCCGAGCGTGGTCACGGTGGGCGACGTCGAGATCGACCTGGCGCGGCGGCGGGTCACCAAGGGCGGGCAGCTGGTGCATCTCACCCAGACCGAGTTCGCGCTGCTGCGGCAGTTCGCGGTCAGCCCCGGCGTGCTGCTCACGCACGCCACGCTGCTGCGGCGGGTGTGGGGCCCGGGCTATGAGACGCAGACCGAGTACACCCGGGTCTACGTGGCCCGGCTGCGCGCCAAGCTCGAATCCCCGGGCGGCGAGCAGCTGTTCATCACCGAGCCGCGCTCGGGCTACCGCTTCGCGCTGCCGTCGCCGGACCCGGACCGCGTGCCGCTGGCCGCGTCGCGCGGCCCGGCCTGAGCCCGCCGTCATGATCTGGCTGGCCGCCTAGACTGCGACGGTAATGTACCGGAAGACCCAGCAGCCCAAGCCGGAGCCGCTCACCCGCCGGGACAAGCGGGGCATCGCGCTCGTCAGCGCCTTGATGGTGGCCGGGCTGGTCGGCCTGGGCATATGGGCGGCGGTCAAGCCCGGCGGGTACGGGCAATCGCGCAACGGATGCGTTACGGTCTCCGCCGCGAGCAGCACCGGCGGGGCGCTGCTGCACGCGTGCGGAGCCAGGGCCGTGGCGATGTGCCAGGCCGCGTTCACGCACCAGGACAAGCTCTCGCTGCTGACCCGGCCGCAGTGCCGCCTGGCCGGCCTCGGCCCGGCGCCCGCGCCGACGCCGCCGGCGACCCCGGCCGGCGGGTAGCGGGCCTCTCGGCCCACGCGGGCTGAACCACCCCGCCCGCGCGGGCTGAACCACCCCGCCCGCCCGGGCTGAACCACCCCGCCCGCCCGGGCTGAACTGGATTCGGGTCGGGGGGACTCTCGCACCTTGCATGTCGCACGGGGCCGGGCCGGCGCGCTACGATCCGATCCGAAATGGCAAAGATCAGGGTCGCGCTGGCCGAGGACCATGTGCTCCTCCGGGAGGGCATCTCCCGCCTGGTCGCGGCCAACGAGGACTTCGAGCTGGTCGGGGCCGCGTCCGACCTGCCGCAGCTGCTTGCCCTGGTGGGCGAGCAGGTTCCCGACGTGGTGGTCACCGACATCCGGATGCCGCCGACCGGCACCGACGAGGGCATCGAGGCCGCGGCCTGGATCCGGGAGCACCATCCGCAGGTCGCCGTGGTGGTGCTGAGCCAGTACACCGCGCCCGGATACGCGCTGGCCCTGCTCGAGCACGGCTCGGCCGGGCGGGGTTACCTGCTCAAGGAGCGGATCGGCAGCGTGGACGAGCTGGCCCGGGCCATCCGCATCGTCGCCCAGGGCGGGTCGGTGATCGACCCCCTCGTGGTCGACGAACTGGTGAGCGCGCGCTCGCAAGAGCGCCACCTGGGCCTGTCGTCGCTGACGCCGCGGGAGACGGAGATCCTGGCCGAGATGGCCCAGGGCAAGAGCAACTCCGCGATCGCCGCGTCCCTGTTCGTCACCGAGCGCGCCGTGGAGAAGCACACCAACTCGATCTTCGCCAAGCTGGGGCTGTCCGAGGAGAAAGACGTCAACCGCCGGGTCAAGGCCGTGCTGGTGTACCTGAGCCAGCAAGCCGAGCCGTGACGCCGCGGGGTGGCTGGCCAGGCCGTGATGCCGTGGGAGGGCTGGCAACGTCGTGACGCTGTGGGGTGGCCACGTCGTGGTGCCCGTGGGGAGGCTGGCCACACCCTGCTGCGGATGGCAGCACCCTCGGCAGCACGGACAAATCGTGCCATGCTGAAGACGTGACCACCCCGCGTTCCGTGCTCGTCGTCGATGATCAGGCGCCGTTCCGCATGGCCGCCCGCGCCGTGCTGCGCCGGCTCGAGGGCTTCGAGTTCGCAGGCGAGGCGTCGAGCGGGCCGGAGGCGATCGAGCTGGTCGACCGGCTGCACCCGGCACTGGTGCTGATGGACATCAACATGCCGGAGATGAGCGGGATCGAGGCGACGCGCCAGATCACGGCCGCCCATCCGGACGTGGTCGTGATCCTGTGCTCGACCTATGACGCCGCCGACCTCCCGCCCGGGGCCTCGGCCAGCGGCGCGACCGCCTACGTGAACAAGGAACGGCTCGCCGCCGACACCCTCCGCCAGCTGTGGGAGGAGCGGGGCTCGGGCACGTTCGTGTCCTGCTGACCGCCGCTCATAGCAGCGGGATCGAGCCGAGGACCTGGGCGCCGCGCCCGGGCTGCGACTCCCAGCGCACCGTGCCGCCGATCGCGCCCAGCCGGTCGGCCATGTTCACGAAGCCGTGGCCGCTGCGGGCCACGGCCGGGTCAAAGCCCGGGCCGTCGTCGCTGACCGAGAACAGCAGGCCCCCGGACTCCTCCCAGAGCCGCAGCTGCACCCGGGCCTTCGGCGCGTGCTTGGCCGCGTTCTGCAGCGCCTCCAGGCAGCAGAAGTAGACCGCCGCCTCAATGTCGGGCGTGTACCGGCCGATCCCGTCGCTGGCCACGGTGACCGGCAGCGGGCTGCGGTTCCCGGCCGCGCGCAGCGCCTCGCCCAGCCCGCTGTCCGCCAGCAGCGGCGGGTAGATGCCGTGGGCGAGCTCGCGCAGCTCCTGGATGGTGTCCTTGACGTCGTCGGCCAGCTGGTCCAGCATCTCGGTCGCGGCCTGCGGATCGTCGGCGAGGATGTCCCGGGCCAGCCGCAGGTTCACCGCCATGGCCACCAGGTGCTGCTGCGCGCCGTCGTGCAGGTTGCGCTCCACCCGCCGGCGCTCGGCGTCGCCGCTGGCCACGACGCGGGCCCGGGACTGGCGCAGCTCGTCGGCCTGCTTGCGCAGCTCGTCCAGGGTGGTCTGCAACTCAGTGTCGAGCCGGGCGTTGTGCGCCGCGAGGCCGACCTGCCGGGCCAGCTCGGTGAGCACCCGGTCGTCCTCCTCGGAGAAGGCGTCGGCGGCGGCCGGGCGCTCGGCCACGATCAGCCCGAGCAGCTCGCCCGCGTGGCTCACCGGCGCGATCCGGACCTGGGCCTGCGCGCGCCCGTTCAGCAGCGCGGGCAGCCAGACCGAGGCCCAGGCGTTGCCGGACACGCCCGCCCGGGTCACGACCGTGCGCTCCCGGGCGGTGACCAGCACCGACCGCGGCCCGGTATCCGGCACGGCGGCGACGCGCTCCAGCACGTCGCCGGTCCCGGTGTAGACCTCGGCGCTGGTGAGCGCCATGGTCTTGCGGAGCGACTCGGCTAGCTGCAACAGCAGCTCATCCATGGGGATGGCGCGGGTCAGCCGGCTGCCGAACGTGCGGAGCGTCTCGTCGGGCGCCTCCCGGGCCCCGTAGACGAACCGGGTGGCCGACGCCACGAGCCGGTCCCGGGCCGGCAGGTAGCCGATCGCGGCCACCGCCGCGGCCAGCATCGACAGCCCGAGGATCTCGCGGTCGCCCGAGTCGCTGGGCCTGGTCCCGATGCCGAGCACGATCACCAGGTAAATGGCCGCGACCACTGCGGTGAACCCGGCGAGCGACAGCACCTGGACCAGCACCCGGCCCCCGGAGGGCCCGAGCCCGCGCACCTCGCCCGCCATCATGCCGAACGCCAGGAACGCCGCGCACCCGGCCGCCACCGCGGCGACCGGGCCCGGCCACCCGACCAGCACGTGCAGCACCACGACCACCAGCGCGGCGTCGGCAGCCACGATGGCGCCGGCCGCCATCCACTGCATCCGCTGCCGGTCGCGCCCGCCCGCGGCCAGGTAGCGCAGGCGCACCGCGGGCAGCGCGCACGCCGTGCCCGCCGCCCAGGCCAGCGCCGCCGCCCAGGCCGGGAACGGCCGCCCCGCGATCACCAGCGTGAGGCCGAGGCCGGCCGCCACGGCGTAGGCCAGCCCGGCGCCGATCCTCCGGCCCCGGCTGCCCAGCCGGCCGTCGGGCAGGGCGAGCAGCATGTGCACCCAGATCGCGATGACGACCGGGACGGCGAGCGTGGTGACAGCGCGGGCCGCGTGGTGGAGGCCGCCCGCCGCCTCGTCGCCGATCCGCGCGGCGGTCAGCGCCACCGACGCGACCAGCGCGCCGAACGCCACCTGCCACAGGGCGACCCGCTGCGGGGCGCGGGCCAGGATGGCGCCGGACACCGCGCCCAGCAGGACCAGGCCGAAGGCGACGGCCAGCAGCGGGGAGATCCCGCCCGGCACGGGCACGCGGATCCCGACCACCACGACCGCGACGGTGAGCACCGGCAGCACCAGTCCGGCCAGGATCCGCCGCGCGGTGCTGCCGCGCGGCGCGGGGACCGTGACCACCGGCTCGTCGACTGTGGCGTTCATCATGTCAGTCGCGGCGCGGGAACCGGGCCGTTCAGGGCCGGGAGGAGCGCCACTCCCTCCTTCGGCGTGTCGCAACGGATCTCACACGCACGGGTCGCAGTATGTGAGACATGGCGAGGGTAAAGCGGGCGTTCAGGTATCGCTTCTACCCGTCGCCTGATCAGGCGGCGGAACTGGCCCGCACGTTCGGGTGTGTGCGCCTGGTGTGGAACAAGGCACTGGACGAGCGCAGCCGGGCCTACGCCACGCAGCGGCGCGGTACCACCTACGTGCAGGCGTCTGCCCGGCTGACCGAGTGGAAGCGCGGCGGGGATCTGGCGTTCCTGAACGAGGTCAGCAGCGTCCCGCTCCAGCAGGCCCTGCGGCACCAGCAGGCGGCGGCTGGAATCCTCGTCCTTTAGGACGAGGAGGAATGTCAACATGACTCCGCTCCCATCCTCACTCCGCTCGCAGGACTTCGGCGGCCGGGGTTCGCGCGGCCCGCAGGCCGGGGAGCGCCGCGACCAGGTTGGCCAGCACCAGCGCGGCCACGGCGGCCAGCGCGATCGAGCCGGCCGGGATCGTCGGGTCCGGGACCGCCGCCAGTTCGTGGGCGAACGCCAGCCACAGCCAGCGCCCGGTAGCGATGCCGAGCGGCACCCCGACGACCAGGCCCACCGCGGCGATCGCCGAGGACTGCCAGCACACCGCGCCCGCCAGCTGGCGCCGGGTGAAGCCCAGCGTCTTCAGCAACGCGAAGTCACGGCGCCGGCGCCGCACCGACGCCACCAGGGTCAGACCCAGGGCAGCCACCGCCCCGGCGGCGAGCCCCCCGGCCAGGACCGCGGGCATGGCTCCCATGGACCGGTAGTTCACGATCTCGGCCGGCCGCTGGGCGGGCAGCAGGTCGATGGCGTCCGCGACCGACTCGTCGCCGCTGGCGGCCAGTGTCTGCCGCGAGTTCAGCATCGCGGTGAGCCGGTTGCGGATGCCCTGCATCGACCGCAGGCCGGCTGCCTCGCTGACGCCAGGCCGCAACCGGATGAGGATGGCGTTGGGGCCGGTCAGGAGGGGCCCGAACGGCCCGGTGAGCGCATTGCCCGGCAGCACCGCCGTGGAGAACAGCGCCCCGGTGCTCATCGAGGGATGAACGCTCAGCACGCCGCCGATCGCTGGCATGGTAGCCGTGCCCGCAATCGTGAGCCTGACGTTCAGGCTGCCACTGGACAGCGTCACGGTCCCGCCGACCCGCTGGTGCAGCGCAGCCAGCGTGGCCGGGCCGAGCACGACGTCGCGGCTGCTGTCGAGCCCGCGCCCGGACAGGACCTGCGGCGCCACCGCGGGGTGAGTGGGCGTCACCATGGCCGGGACGGTCTGCCCGTCGATCTGCACGGTCACGAACTCTGCCCCGGTGGTGGCGGCGACCAGCCGGTCGTGGGCCAGCAGCGGGTCGGCCCACCGGGCGGGCACCGGCCCCCAGCCCTGGACCGCATAGAGGGCGTAGTCGAAGTCCCAGCCGTACAGTGCCGGATGCGAGACCAGCGTGGTCAGGCTGGCGCCGAAGGTGAGCGTGGCGGTGACGACGGCCACCGCGAGCACCGCGCCGGCCAGGACCGAGCGGACCGGCACCGCGGTCCGCCCCCGCCCCGGCTCCAGGGCCAGGCGCAGGCCCTCTACGCCCGGCGCCGGCAGCCCGGCGGCCACCGCCGCACGGGCCGCGGCCGGCCTGGGCTCGCTGGCCTGGCCGCGGGCGGCCATCCGGTGCGGCACCTGGCGGTAGGCGATAACCGCTGCCCCGGTGCCGAGCGCCAGAAACAGCGCGAGGGCCCCAAGCCCGAGCACCGCCGCGTCGAGGTAGATCCCGCGTCCAGGCTGCACTTCCCGGACCGGCCCGAACAGCGAGAACGGCGACAGCGCGATGGCCACGCCGACGGCGAGCACCGCGCCGGCCGCGACCGCCGCCACGATGCCGGGCAGCCCGTCGGCCATGATCATGGCCGGCCCGGCGCCGACCGCCCGCAGCGCCCCGGCGTCATCCGCCCCCGCCCGGAGCTGCCGGGACACGGACTGGGTCCCGATGATCAGCGCGGCGAGCCCGGCGATCAGCCCGAATACGCCAAGGGCGATGGCCTCGGGCCGGATCGACCGCTGGGCCTCGGCTTCGATAGCAGAGGTGACGTAGACGTAGAGCTCGGAACCGCCGCGCGAGATGTAGGAACTGGTCGCCAGCAGGTGGTTGTATTCGCGGCCGACGACGGTGTCGTATCGGCTGCCGCCGTCCAGCCGCAGGCCGATATTCATGCCGCTGGCACAGCAGGCGGCGAACTCGTTCGCGAGCGCGGGCGTGCCGAGCAGGAAGCCGGTCCGGTCGGCGTCGACGCTGTCCTGCAGTACCTGCGTGTTCAGGACCCCGATCCCGACGACCGTGAGGTCCGCTCGCCCGCGCAAGCCGCCTGAGTTGCTGCCGATCAGCCCGACCAGCAGCCGCGATCCCACGTGCAGGTGGAGCGCCAGGGCGGCGTCCTGGGTCGCCACGACCTCGTCCGGGCGGGCCGGATCGGGCCGACGGCCCGCCGTGATCGTTACCCGGTCCTGGCGGGAGTAGAGGCCGTCCGGGCCGCCGACGGTGGCGGCCAGCTGCACGTGAGCGAGCAGGACCGTGCCGAGGTGCCCGCCGCGGGTGAGGGTGACCGCGGTCAGCGGCACGGCCACGGCGGCTCCAGCCACGTGCGGCAGCGCGGCCAGCTGGCGTACGAAGCCGGGCGAATACGACGGCGTGGTGAACGGCTCGACCACGAGGTCCGACGGGTTGGTGCTGGCCAGGAACTTCGGGTAGGACGAGTCGGTGCGGCGGGCCGCGGTCACCGATGCCATGGCCACCCCGCCGACCAGGCCGATCAGCACGGCCAGGGCGAGATAGCCGCCCCAGCGGCGGCGGAAGGTGGTGGGGAACCGGTACGCGGCCATCCGCAGGACCGCACCCGGCCGCCCGGGATGAGGCCGCGGGGATCCGTTCACGCTCGCTCCGGGGGCACGCATGGGCATCACTCCGCCCGCAGGACTTCGGCGGCCGGGGTTCGCGCGGCCCGCAGGCCGGGTAGCGCGGCGACCAGGTTGGCCAGCACCAGCGCGGCCACGGCGGCCAGCGCGATCGAGCCGGCCGGGATCGTCGGGTCCGGGACCGCCGCCAGTTCGTGGGCGAACGCCAGCCACAGCCAGCGCCCGGCGGCGATGCCCAGCGGCATCCCGATCACCAGGCCGACCACGGCGATCACCGAAGACTGCCAGGACACGGCGCTCGCGAGCTGCCGCCGGGTGAAGCCGAGCGTCTTCAGCAGCGCGAAGTCCCGGCGCCGGCGGCGGACCGTGGCGACCAGGGCCAGGCCGAGCCCGGCGACGGCGCCGGCCGCCAGGCCGCCGGCCAGGACCGCGGGCATCGCGCCCATGGTCTTGTAGTTCACGATCTCGGCCGGCCGCTGCACCGGCAGCAGCGTGACCGGGTCGAAGTACTTCGCGATGTCGCCGATGACCGCCTCCGCCTGCGGCGAGCGGGCGTCGGCGTTGAGCCGGTAGGTCACCTCCTGCAGCGAGCGCAGGCCCGCCTGCGGGCTGGTGCCCGGGCGCATCCGGACGAACAGCGCGTTCGGCCCGGAGATCGGGCCGTAATGGTTCAGGACCGCGCGGGGCACGACCGCGGTCGAGAAGTACGCCCCGGTGCTCATGGAGGTGTGAATCCCGAGGTTGTCGCCGATCGTGGGCAGCGCGGCGGTGCCGACGATGCGCAGCACCACGCGCGGCACGATCCGGCCTTCGGAGACCGTGACCGTCTGGCCGAGCCGTTTACCCAGCTGAGCGAGGGTGTCCGGGGCGAGCACGATCTCGCGAGGCGCGCTGACGCCGTGGCCGGACAGCAGCCGGGGGCCCACGGCCGGGCGCGTGGGGCCGGCGATGGCGGGGACGGTCTGGCCGTCGACCTGGACCGTGGCGAAGTACACCCCGGTGGCGGCCTCGACCAGCGGGTCGCGGCGCAGCAGCGGTCCGGTCCAGGACGGCGGCAGCGAACCGTAACCGTCGGCCGAGAACAGCGCGTAGCCGAAGTTCCACCCGTACAGGGCCGGGCGGGAGATGAGCGTGTTCAGGCTGGCGGCGAACGTGAGCGTGGCCGCGACCACCGTCGTGGCCAGCACCGCCCCGGCGAGCACGGCCCGGACCGGCACCTCGGTCCGGCCCCGGCCCGGCTCCAGCGCGAACCGGACGCCCGCGACCGCAGGGGAGGGCAGTCCCGCGGCCTGGGCGGCGCGGACGATGCCGGACGCGCGGGTGCGGAAGCGGGGCCGGCCCGCCACCCGGTGCGGCGCCTGACGATAGGCGATCACCACGGCCACGGCGCTCAGGACCCCGGCCAGGGCGAGCGTTCCGAGCCCGAGGACCGTCCAGTCCAGGTAGATCCGGCCGGTCGGCTCGACCCCCTGCACCGGCCCGAACAGCGTCAACGGGGACAGCGCGGCGGCCACGGCGGCGGCGAGCAGCGCCCCGGCGGCCACCGCGCCCAGGATGCCGGGCAGCCCGTCGGCCGAGGTGGTGGCGGGCCCGGCGCCCAGCGCCCGCAGCACCTCGGCGTCACCGGCGCCGGCGCGCAGCTGGCGGGAGACGGACTGGGTGCCGATGATCACCGTGGCCAGGCCCGCGATGAGCCCGAACACGCCGAGCGCGATGGCTTCCGGGCGGATCGCCCGCTGCGCCTCGGCCTCGATGGCCGAGGTGATGTACACCACGAGCTGGCCCCCGCTGCTGCGGGTGTAGGGGCTGCTGGTGGTCAGGTGCTCGTATTCCTGCTCGACGGCCGCGTCCTGGCGGCTGCCGCCGGCCAGCTGGAGGCCGTCGTAGCTGTTGGTGGCGCAGCACAGGCCGTACGCCCGGGCCAGGGCGGGGGTGCCGACCAGGAAGCCGGCCCGGTCGGTGTCCACCTGGTCGTGCACGAGCTGGATGTTCAGCGCGCCGATCCCGGTCACGGTCAGGTCGAGCCTGCGGTAGAACGACCCCGCGTTCTGCGCGCCGTTCGGCACGATGCCGACCAGGACGTGCGAGCCCACGTGCAGGTGCAGCACCGCGGCGGCCTCGGTGGTGGCCACCACCTCGTCGACCCGCGCCGGGTTGGCCGGGCGGCCCTGGGTCATGACCAGCCGGTCCTGGCTGGTGAACAGGCCGTCGGTGCTGGCGACCAGCTCGACCTGCGTCATCAGCAGGGTGGCGACCTGGCCGCTCGAGCCCAGGGTCGCGGCGTTGAAGTAGGCGGAGCCCTGCACGTTACGGACGTGCGGCAGCCGGGCTATCTCGGAGATGAGGCCGGGCGCGTAGCTGTTGACCGACGGCAGCACCAGCAGGTCGGAAGGGTTGGTGGCGGCCAGCAGGTCGGGGTAGGAGGAGTCGGTGCGCCGGGCGGCGGTCATCGAGGCCATGGCCACGCCGCCGACCAGGCCGACCAGCAGGGCCAGAGCCAGGTAGCCGCCCCACCGGCGGCGGAACGTCGCGCGGAACCGGTACCACGCGACGTGCAGGACTGACCCGGTCACCGGCATCACTCCGCTCTCAGCATCAGCGCGGCCGGGGTGCGCGCCGCCTGCCGTCCGGGAACGGCGGCGACCAGGTTGGCCAGGACCAACGCGATCACGGCGGCCAGGGCGATCGAGGCGGCCGGGACGACCGGGTCGGGGACGGCCGACAGCTCGCGGGCGAAGGCCAGCCACAGCCACCGGCCGACGGCGATGCCCAGCGGCACGCCGATGATCAGCCCCGCGGCGGCGACCACCGTGGACTGCCACGCCACGGCGGCGGCGAGCTGCCGCCGGGTGAACCCGAGCGTCTTCAGCAGCGCTAGGTCGCGGCGGCGGCGGCGGACCGAGGAGACCAGGGTCAGCCCAAGCGCGGCCACCGCGCCGGCCGCGAGCCCGCCGGCCAGCACTGCGGGCATCGCGCCCATCGTCCTGTAGTTCACGATCTCGGCCGGCCGCTGCACCGGCAGCACCGATGCCTCATAGGCGGCGCTCCCCCCGCCGCTCGCGGCGATGGCCTGCGGCGAGTGCGCGACCTGGTCGAGCTGGTCGGCGATCAGCTGCAGCGACCGCAGCGCGGCCGCCTGGCCGACGCCCGGCCGCAATCGCACGAATATGGCATTCGGCCCGGCGAACGCCCCGTAATGCGCGTTCCAGATCGGCGCCACCAGCCCGGCCGGGATCAGCGCGCCGGTGCCCATGGACGCGTGCTCTGCCTGGGTGATGCCCATCGTCGGCAACGTCGCCGTACCCGCGATGCGCAGCCGGGTGACCGGGACGCCGCCGCCGCTGACCACCACGGTGTCGCCGACGCGCTTGCCTAGCTGGGCCAGGGTGCTGGCGCCGAGCACGACCTGGCTGGGCCCGTCGAGACCGTGGCCGGACAGCAGCGGCGCCACCGCGGCGTGGGGTGGGACGGCCATCGTGTTGACCGTCTGCCCGTCGATCTGCACGGTCAGGAAGTAGACGCCGGTGCTGGCGGCGATGGACCGGTCGGCCTTCAGCATCGGGTCGGCGTAGCTGGCGGGCAGCGGCCCGTAGCCGTCCATCGCGAACATGGCGTAGTTGAAGTCCCAGCCGTACAGAGCCGGGTGCGAGATCAGGGTGGACAGGCTGGCGCCGAAGGTCAGCGTCGCGGTTCCCACCAGGATGGCCAGCACCGCGCCGGTGATGACCGAGCGGACCGGTACCGCGGTCCGTCCCCGGCCGGGCTCCAGGGCGAACCGGACGCCCGCCACCCCGGCGACAGGAAGCCCGGCGGCCACGGCGGCCCGCGCCGGGCCCGCGCCTGGCGCGGCCCGCGCCTGGCGGGCGGCCACCCGGTGCGGTGCCAGCCGGTAGCCGATCACGGCCGCCACCGCGCCCAGCGCCAGCGCCAGCGCCAGCACCCCCAGCCCGAGCACGGTCCAGTCGAAATAGAGCCCGCCGGCGGGCGCGACCGCGCGCACCGGCCCGAACAAGGTCAGCGGCGACAGCGCGACGGCCACCGCCCCGGCGAGCACCGAGCCAGCTACCACCGCGGCCAGCAGCCCGGCCAGCCCATCGGCCACTGTCATGGTCGGCCCGGCCCCGAGGGCGCGCAGCACCCCGGCGTCGTGAGAATCGGCGCTGAGCTGCCGGGCGATGGACTGGGCGCCGATGATCAGCGCCGCCGCCCCGGCGATCAACCCGAAGACCGCGAGCGCGATCGCCTCGGGGCGGATCGCCCGCTGCGCTTCCGCCTCGATCGCCGCGGAGACGTAGATGAAGAGCACCGAATCGGACCTGGTCAGCGGGCTGATGGCCAGGAGATGCGCGTACTCGCCTTCCACGGCGCCGTCGTAGCGGCTGCCGCCGGCCAGCTTCAGGCCGTCATACATGTACGACGTGCAGCACGCGGCGTACGCGCGGGCCAGGGCGGCCGTGCCCAGGATGAACGCGAAGTGCGAATTGATGTCGTCCTGCAGGACCCCGGTGTTGAACACGCCGATCCCGGTGACCGTGAGGTCCAGCCTCGCCCGCGGAGGGGACGTCACGTTCTGACTGCTGGTGTAGAGCCCGGTGAGCAGGTGCGACCCCACGTGCAGCCCGAGGTCGGCGGCTGCCCCCGGGCTCACCACGATCTCGTTCGCCCGCGCCGGATCGGCCAGCTGCCCCTGGATGATCGTCACCCGGTCCTGGCCGGAGAACAGGCCGTTGATGCCCGCGACCAGCTGCACGTTCCCATTCCCGAGGAAGTACTCTGCGGGCGCGCCGTCCGGCTTGAGCCGGGCGGCCTCGAGCACCACGCCGTTGCCCACTCGCTGTACGTGCGGCAGCCGGGCGAGCTGGGTCAGGAACTGCGGTGCGTAATCGGGCGTGGTGCCCGGTTGCACGATGAGGTCGGACGGGTTCGTGCCGGCCAGGAACCTCGGGTACGAGGAGTCGGTGCGCCGGGCGGCGGTCACCGAGGCCAGGGCCACCCCGCCGATCAGGCCGATCAGGGCGGCCAGGCCCAGGTAGCCGGCCAGCCGGCGGCGGAGCGTGGCCCGCAGCCGGTACCACGCCACGTACGGGACCGACCCGGTCATCGGCATCACTCCGCCCGCAGCAGCAGCGCGGCCGGGGTGCGCGCCGCCTGCCGGCCGGGAACGGCGGCGACCAGGTTGGCCAGGACCAGCGCGGCCACGGCGGCCAGGGCGATCGAGGTCGCCGGGATGACCGGGTCGGGGACGGCGGAGAGCCCGCGGGCGAACAGGATCCACAGCCAGCGGCCCGCCGCGATCCCCAGCGGCACCCCGATGATCACGCCGACGACGGCGACCACCGTGGACTGCCAGGCGATGGCCGCGGCCAGTTGGCCGCGGGTAAAGCCCAGCGTCTTCAGCAGGGCGAGGTCACGCCGCCGCCGCCGCACGGACGCGACCAGCGTCAGCCCGAGTGCGGCCACCGTCCCGGCGGCCACGCCGCCGGCCAGGATCACCGGCACCGTGCCCATGGACCTGTAGTTCACGATCTCGGCCGGCCGCTGTACCGGCAGCACGTTGGCCGCGAGTTCCAGCGCTGACGTGCCCCCCGCGGCCACGACCTGCGGCGAGTGGGTGAACTTGTTGTAGTACGTGGTGATCCGCTGCAGCGACCGCAGGCCGGCGGCCTCGCTCACGCCGGGCCGCAGCCGCACCAGGATGGCGTTGGGACCTGAATACCGGCCGGCGTAATCCAGCGCGGTCGGCGAGACGACCCCGGTGGCCAGGACCGCGCCCGTGGACATCGAGGTATGCATGCTGAGCGTGTCGCCGATGGCAGGCAGCACCGCCGTGCCCGCGATCCGCAGCCGCGCGTCCCGGATCGCCGGGCCGAGCTGCACCGTGACCTCCTCGCCGATCTTCTTGTGCAGCGCGGTCAGGGTGGCCGGCCCCAGCACGATCTCACCCGGGCCGTCGAGCCCGCCGCCGGACAGGATCCGGGGCGCGACCTGCGGGCGGACGGGGGACAGGATGGCCGGGACCGTCTGCCCGTCGATCTGCACGGTGAGGAAGGACACGCCGGTGGTGGCGGCCACCAGGCGGTCACGGCGCAGCATCGGATTGACCAGGGACGGCGGGAACGGTCCCCAGCCGTCGGTCGAGTACAGGGCGTAACTGAAGTTCCACCCGTACAGGGCGGGGCGGGAGACCAGGTAGCTGAGGCTGGCGCCGAAGGTCAGCGTGGCGGCGACCACCATGACGGCCAGCACCGCGCCGGCCAGCACCGACCGGACCGGGACGGCGGTCCGGCCCCGTCCCGGCTCCAGCGCGAACCGCAGCCCGGCCACGCCCGACGCGCCCAGGCCGGCGCCCGCGCCGGCCCGAACCAGGGCCGAGCCGCGGTTGGCGGGCTGCGGGCGGGCGGCTGCCCGGTGCGGGGCCTGCCGGTAGCCGGTCACGGCGGTAACGGCGCCGAGAACCAGGACCAGCCCGGCCGCGCCGAGGCCGAGCACGGCCCAGTCGACGTAGCTGCCGCGGCCCGGCTCCGCCTGGCGGACCGGCCCGAACAGCGAGAACGGCGACAGGGCGACGGCCACGGCCACGGCGAGCAGGGCCCCGGCCACGATGGCGGCGAGGACGCCGAGCGTGCCGTCCGCGGTGGTGGCCGCGGGGCCCGCGCCCAGCGCGCGCAGGACCGCCGCGTCGCCGGCTGCGTCCCGGAGCTGCCGGGAAACGGACTGGGCGCCGATGATCAGCGCGGCGAGCCCGGTGATGAGCCCGAACACGCCGAGCGCGATCGCCTCGGGGCGGATCGAGCGCTGCGCCTCCGCCTCGATCGCCGAGGTGTTGTAGACCTCCAGGGCCTGCAGCAGCTCGGCGCCCCCGTTGGCATAGAACGAGCTGGTGTTCTCCAGGCTCTCGTACTCCTGGCCGACGGCCGAGTCGTAGCGGCTGCCGTCGGCCAGCCGCAAGCCGATGTAGGACGTGGCGGTGCAGCAGGGCACGAACTCCCGGTCCAGGGCGGGCGTGCCGATGAGGAAGCCGGTGCGGTCGGCGTCGATGTCGTCCTGCACGATCTGGGTGCTGACCACCCCGATGCCGGTCACGGTCAGGTCCAGCTTCCGGTAGAACGGCGGCAGGCCCCGCACGGAGCTCGAGGCCCAGATCCCGACCGCGAGCCGCGAGCCCACGTGCAGGTGCAGCAGGGCGGCCGCCCGGCTGGTCGCCACCACCTCGTCCGGGCGCACGGCTCTCCGCCCGACGGTGACCGTCAGCCGGTCCTGGCGGGTGAACATGCCGTCGTTGCTGGCGACCAGCTGCACCTGGGTGAACAGGACCGGGCCGTACCCGCCGCGCGGCGTGAGCAGGGCGGCGTTGTAGGCGTCGGCCGTCACCAGGCCCTGCACGTGCGGCAGGTGGCGCATCTGGCCGAGCAGGTGCCGGTAGAGCCGGTATGCCTCGGCGAGGGGCGCGTTGGATTGCGAGTTCGGCTGAATGATCAGGGCCGACGGGTTGGTGCTGGCCAGGTAGTCCGGGTACGAGGAGTCGGTGCGCCGGGCGGCGGTCACCGACGCCAGGGCCACCCCGCCGATCAGGCCGACCAGGATGGCCAGGGCCAGGTAGCCGGCCAGCCGGCGGCGGAGCGTGACCCGGACCCGGTACCACGCCAGGCGCGCGGCAGACCGGGTCACGGCTAGCGGGCCTTGATGGGCACGCTGGCGTCGCGTTGCGGCTGATTATGGGGTTCGTCCGGGGCTTCCGGGGCGAGGATGCGGCCGTCGAGCATGCGCACGATGCGCTGCGCCGCCGCGGCCACCTGGGCGTCGTGGGTGACCATGAGGACCGTCTGGCCGCCGGCGTGCAGCCGGCGCAGCAGCTCGATGACCTCCTGGCCGCCGTCGGAGTCGAGCGCGCCGGTCGGCTCGTCGGCCAGCAGCAGGGTCGGCTCGTTCGCCAGCGCCCGGGCGATGGCCAGCCGCTGCCGCTGGCCGCCGGACAGCACGCCGGGCACGGCCGCCGCCTTGTCGCCGATGCCGAGCAGGTCGAGCAGGTCCCGGGCCCGGGTCTCGGCCATCTTGCGCTTGCGGCCCGCGATCACCGCGGGCAGGGCCACGTTCTCCAGCACCGTCATCCCCTCCAGCAGGTTGAAGAACTGGAAGATGATGCCGATGTGCTTGCGGCGCAGCCGGGCCAGGTCGTCCTCGCCGCGCCCGGTCACCTCCTCGCCGGCCACCATGATGGTGCCCTCGTCGGCCAGCTCGAGCCCGGCCACCAGGTTCAGCAGCGTCGACTTGCCGCAGCCGGACGGCCCCATCAGGGCCACGAACTCGCCCGCCGCCACGGTCAGGTCGGCTCCGCGCAGGGCCCGGACCGGAGCGTTCTCGGCCTCGAATGTCTTGCGTACCCCGCGCACGGTCAGTGCGGGCTGGTTCTCGGTCATCGGCCCCCCAAGGGCGTTATCGGGTTAACGAGGTGTTCGGTTCCGCGGCCGTCACCGGGATGCCGGGCGGCGCGAGCTTGTAGGCGCTGACGGGCGTGTCGCGCCCCTTGACCAGCTGGGATCCGAGCGCGATGGTGTTCGCGGGCACGGACAGGGCCCGGCTGGTGGCCTCGGACAGCACGGTCTCGCCGGCCGCGGCCAGGCCCTGCAGCCGCTGGGACAGGTTGACCGTGTCGCCGACCAGCGTGTACTCCAGCCGTTCCTCGGAGCCGAGCAGGGCCGCGGCGACCTCGCCGGTCGACAGCCCGATGCCCAGGCCGAACGGCTGCAGCCCATCGGCCGTCCAGCCGGCGTTGATCCCGGCCTGCAGCGAGTGCATGGCGCAGGCCGCCGCCACGGCCCGGTCGGCGTGGTCCGGCTGCGGGAACGGCGCGCCGAAGACCGCCATCACCGCGTCGCCGACGAACTGCATGACCGTCCCCCCCTCACCGAGGATCGCACGGTTCATGGCGGCGCGGTGCGTGTTGAGCTGCCCGGCCAGCTGGCTCGGGTCGGCGTGCTCGGCGATGGTGGAGTAGGACCTGATGTCGCTCATCAGCACGGTCACGACCACGGTCTCGGTCTCGCCGATGCGCTGCTTGCCGCCGCGGAGCTTCTCGGCCAGCCCGCCCGGCAGCAGCCGGGACAGCGTCTCGCCCTGCTCCTCGCGGTCGACGATGGCCTGGTGCAGCATCCGGAGCCGGTTCAGCGCCGCCGGGTTGCCCGAGGCGACGCCCGCGGCCAGCTTGACGAAGACCGCTTCCACCTCGGCGTCGACCGCCTCGGGCGGAACTCGCCGGGTCACCGCGATGGCCTTGATCGGCTTGCCCTCGGCGATCATGCCCAGCAGCTCCTGCTCCGCGGGAGCGAGCTCGCCGGGCGAGATGACCGGCCGGACCAGCGCCTCGACGATCGTAGGATCCAGGGCGGTGCCGCCGGTGGCCACGCTGCGGATCGCGTCGGCCAGCTGGTTGCCCTCGGCGACCCGGTCCTTCAGCAGGTAGCCGTAGCCGGCCGAGCCCTCCGCCAGCAGCGAGACGGCGTACTCCGGGTCGTCGTACTGGGAGAGCACCACGACCCCGGTCCCCGGGTGGCGCTTGCGCACCTCCTTGGCGGCGTCGATGCCCTCCCGGTGGAAGGACGGCGGCATGCGCACGTCGGTCACCAGGACCTGCGGCTCGGTCGCGGTGGCGCCGCTGACGGTCTCGTCGTAGTCGGCGGCCACCCCCACCACCCGAAGATCTGGCTGACGCTCGATGATCGCCCGTACTCCCTCGCGCACGATCAGGTTGTCGTCCGCGAGAAAGACGTCGATGGTGCGTTCCCCGGGCGCCGCGGTATGGTCCACGACTTAGTTCTCCCACACGCCCGGCCGTGGCGGCCAGTGAGCAGCCACCCGAAGTGGCGGTGGTGGTGGCACACCGACAATGGGGCTGCTGGCCTGCTTGGTCTGTCCGCAGGACCGGGCCAGGCTGCGCGCGGAATGAGCTCGCGCAGGCACCTGCGGCGCCCGTGGTGGTAGGCACACCCGGGAAACGCCAGGCACCATCCTGGCCGCGGCGCGGCGGCCGGGCGACGATGAACACATGCGATACGAAAGCTGCATCACCGCACTGTCCTGGATACCGTCCGAGGCCATCACCGGGGGAACCCGGGTCGCCTTCGACACCGGGATCACCCACTACGACGAGCCGCCGCCCGGCGAGCTCGGCGACATCGAGACGCTGCGGGCGGGGGACCGGTTCCGCTTCGCCAACGTGCTGCGGGCCTGGATCGAGACCGACGACTCGGGCGAGATCACCGGCTCGGGTTATAGCGGGGAAGGCCTGATGGGCTCCACCACCGTCCGGCTCGGCGGACTGCACTACCGGTTCCAGGCGTTCCAGCTCCCGCTGCTGCAGCGGGAACCCGAGCAGGGGGGCGGCTGGGTGCGGTTCGTGCAGACCGCGGGCGGGCGGACCGGGATGCCCGCGCCCCGGCGGGTGCGGCGCAAGCCGTTCATCCAGTGGCAGGCCCCGCCGGCCTGGACCACCCTGTCGCTCACCCTGCACGCCGACGGCCAGGCCCACGGCACGCTGACCGGAGCCAGCCGGTTCCCCCGGCACTGGGTCTACGACGCCAAGGGCCAGCTCGCGCAGAAGTCCGGCCTGACCGACTTCAGCGACTGGTACCGCAAGTCGTTCGGCCGGCACAGCCCGTGGGGCGATGAGGACTCGGCGGCCATGGTGACGGCCGTGGAGACCGCGCTGGAGCGGCAGTTGTCCGGGGAGCTGATGCACGGGGCGGCCAAGCCGAGGATCCGGCGCCTGAAGGCCGGCGACGTGCTGGTGCGCCAGGGCGAGCCCGGCGCCGACATCTTCCTGCTGCTCGACGGGGTGATCCGGGTCGAGCACGACGGCGAGCGGCTGGCCGAGTACGGGCCGGGCGCCATGCTGGGCGAGCGCGCTCACCTGGAAGGCGGGACCCGGACCTCCACGCTGGTGGCCGTCACCGCCTGCCGGGTGGCATCGGTCGACGCCGCCCACCTCGACCGCGCGGCCCTGGAGGAACTGTCGGGCGGGCACCGGCGAGAAGAAGCCAGGCGCGGGGCTTAAGGTAACCGGGTGCGCCTATTTCTCTGCGGAGTTCGCGGCTCCACCCCGGCACCGGGCCCTGAATTCCTGCGCTACGGCGGCCACACCTCGTGCGTGGCCCTGGCTCACGACGACGCGGCCCGGCCCGCGCTGATCCTGGACGCGGGCACCGGCCTGCGGCGGGTCACCCCGCTGCTGGGTGACCAGCCCTTCGACGGCACGATCCTGCTCACCCACCTGCACTGGGACCACGTGCACGGGCTGCCGTTCTTCACCGGGGGGGATCGGGAAGGCTCCCGGGTCAGCCTGCTGCTGCCCGCGCAGGAGGACGGGGCCAGCGCGGAGGAGGCGCTGGCCAGGGACATGTCGCCGCCGCACTTCCCGATCGGGCCCGGCGGCCTGCGCGGCGCCTGGGCCTTCGGCACGGTCGCGCCGGGGCCGCTGAAGGCGGAAGGCTTCACGGTCGAGGCGCGGACGATCCCGCACAAGGGCGGCGCGACCCTCGGCTACCGGGTCAGCGACGGCAGCCGCGTGATCGCCTACTTGCCCGATCACTGTCCCACGGTGCTCGGGCCGGGCCCGGAGGGGTGGGGCGAGTACCACCCGGACGCGCTGGACCTGGCCGACGGCGCGGACCTGCTGCTGCACGATGCCTTCTGGCTGCCGGAGGAGTTCGCGGCCGATGCTTCGTTCGGCCACGCGGCGGTGGACTACGCGATCGGGCTGGGCCAGCGGGCCAGGGCGCGGCGGGTCCTGCTGGCCCACCACAAGCCGGACCGCGCCGACGACGCGCTCGACCGGCTGGCCCGCCGCGTCGCCGGGGGGCCGGTATCGGTGACCGTGGCCGCCGAAGGCGAGATGTTCGAGCTTTGACCTCATCCAACGCTGCCGCGGACGCGGCCGACGCCATCGTGGTCGGCTCCGGGCCGAACGGGCTGGCCGCGGCCGTGACGCTGGCCCGGGCGGGCCTGCGCGTGCACGTCATCGAGGGAGCGGCCACCCCCGGCGGCGGCTGCCGCACCGAAGAGCTGACCCTGCCGGGGTTCTGGCACGACGTGTGCTCGGCGGTCCACCCGCTGGCCGGGGCCTCGCCCTTCTTCGCCGGCACCGACCTGGCCGCGCGCGGGGTCCGGCTGCTGACCCCGAAGGTGGCCTTCGCCCACCCGCTGGACGGCGGGCGCGCCGCGGCGCTGTCCGGATCGGTGGACGAGACGGCCGGGGAGCTGGGGCCCGACGGCGGCACCTACCGGCGGCTGGTCGAACCCCTGGTGCGTGAGTTCCCGCTCACCCTGCCGGCCATCCTCGGGCCGTTGCGTTCGGTCCCCCGGCATCCGCTGGCCATGGCTCGCTACGGCCTGCCGGGCCTGCTGCCCGCCAGCGTCCTGGCCCGGCTGTTCCGCGGGGAGGAAGCCAAGGTGCTGGTGGCGGGCACGGCCGCGCACGCCATGCTCCCGCTCACCGCGCCGCTCACGAGCGCCGTCGGCACGCTGTTCCTGATGACCGCGCATACGGCCGGCTGGCCGGTCGTAGAAGGCGGCAGCGCCCGGATCATCGACGCCCTGGCGGGCGAGCTCACCTCGCTGGGCGGCCGGGTCGAGACCGGCCGCTGGGTGCAGGACCTGGGCAGCCTGCCCCCGGCCCGGGCGGTCCTGCTCGACGTGACCCCGCGGCAGCTCATCGCCATGGCCGGTGACCGGCTCCCGGCCTGGGAGCGCCGGGCGCTGGAGCGCTTCCGCTACGGCCCCGGCGTCTGCAAGGTCGACTGGGCGCTCAGCGGACCGGTGCCCTGGCAGGCTGCGGCCTGCCGGGAAGCGGGCACGGTGCATGTGGGCGGCACGTTCGCGGAAGTCGCCCGGAGCGAGTCCGATGTGGCGGCCGGCCGGCACCCGGAATCTCCGTTCTGCCTCGTGGCCCAGGCGGGCGTGGTCGATCCGGGGCGGGCGCCCGACGGGAAGCAGGCGCTGTGGGGTTACTGTCACGTGCCGTCCGGCTCGACCCTGGACATGTCCGGCCGGATCGAGGCGCAGATCGAGCGCTTCGCGCCCGGCTTCCGCGACCTGATCCTGGCCCGGTCGGTCCGCACGGCCGCCGAGATGGAGCGGTACAACCCGAACGACGTGGGCGGCGACGTCAGCGGCGGCGCGGCGACGCTGCGGCAGACGTTCTTCCGGCCCACGGCACGGTGGAACCCGTACCGCACCTCGCTCCGCGGCGTTTACCTGTGCTCGGCCTCCACCCCGCCCGGCGGCGGGGTGCACGGGATGTGCGGCAGCTGGGCGGCCCGGACGGCCCTCGCCGACCTGGGCATAACTCCGCGGAAGGACGCCGGCGGTGATGCTGTGCTACGATGACTGTAACTGGATCTCATCTCGCCCTGCGATGCTGTGATAGGGCCGACTACCGAATCATTCTGCTCAAGCTTCTGTGAGGGGCGGCGCTCCAGTAGCGCCGCCCCTCACCTTTAATGACCGCCTGGTCGGCGGTCAGGCGTCGGCGTCTCGCAGCAGTATCCGATTCCGCTGCGGCTGCACCTCGACTATCTCCACGCCAATCTCATCCCCGACTTGCAGGCTCTCCTCCTCGAATCGCTGCCTTGCTGCCGGAGACATCCTGCTCACGTTCAGCAGCCCGGTCCGTCCGGGAGGAAGGGCGATCAGGACAAATCCGCGATCGTAGGCAATGCGCTGTATGCTCCCGGTGAACGTGCCGTTCGGCTGATAATGCTTCCAGTCTTCGTCTGTCGGCCGCTGCTGGACCTGATCGGCAGGGCCCCGCTGGATAAGGCGCCTGAAGCCCAGTTCTACCTGCCGTTTCGGCGGGTTGACCTGCCTGATCACCGCTTCGACTTCATCACCTGGCTGTAGCGGGCCGTCGGCCAGCCCTTGCAGCCCGCCCCGGTGGATCAGCCCGTTGATGCCGTACCTGAGCACAACGAACGCGCCGATGTTCTCCGGCGCCGACTTGACTTCGCCGACAAATGACGAGCCTTCCGGGAACTCGGCGATGAGCTTGGGCCATGGGTTTTCCTGGTCGGCGATGAGTGAGTACCGGGCCTCGCCCTCGACGTCGAAGACAAAGGCGCCGTCAACCTGC
Source organism: uncultured Actinomycetota bacterium (assembly GCA_963808705.1). Taxonomy (GTDB): domain Bacteria; phylum Actinomycetota; class Actinomycetes; order Streptosporangiales; family Streptosporangiaceae; genus JASHPR01. The sequence continues at coordinate 373,958 of CAWEHB010000003.1, forward strand.
TGGCCCGCCCGGAACTGCCGCTGCATGTCCTTGACGATCTTGGAGTAGGTAACATCCTCAGCCCGGAGGAAGCCCATCCTGTTGCTCTGGGAGCGCACCATGGCGTAGCCAGGGGCGACGAACTCGACCCGCGCGGGCACCTTCTCGATCTCGCCGCCTTTCAGCGGTACGAGCATCGCCTCGTTGAGCGGGTCCTCCCGGGCCGCCTGGAGGTTGGCCTGCAACTCTCTGCTCAGCTTGAGCAGCCCGACGCCGTCGTCGCTGTACCTGACCTGAACCGACTGGGCCAGGTCGGCCGGGACGTCGTCGGGATTCATGGTGAGGAGCACCAGTCGCTTGCCGATCAGGTGAGCGAGGCCGATCTCGTACATGACATTCGGTGACCGGCCGGTGAGTTCGGCGACCACCACCTCGGCTTCCTGAATCCCCCGCCACACGCGATCGATCAGCGGCTGGGTTCCGAAGATGTCATCGGCACGGCCGGGCTTCATGCCGATTGCGGTGATAGCCGGTTCCAGTACCACCTGATATCGCTCATCCCAGTCGATGACGTGCCCGTCTGGCAGCAGTTTCTCGCCAAATGGCATCAAAATGAAGCATTGCCCTTTTTGCGGCCGGTAGTCCCGTTTGAAATACATAAAAGGAGACCCTATCTGTTTTGTGTCCTTCGCGGCTGGCAGACGGCGCCGGATGCGCCGGAAACGGCCCGGCAATGCCTCGTCGATCGGCCAGCCTTTGCGCCGCTATATTACGGGTAGCCCTTGCTGCATTCACCCGGTAAAGTCCGAGCCGATGTCATGCGGCACTCGGAGGAACTGTGACGGTCAGGGTTGTTGAAGATCCCGATGTTGGCGGCGAGGGCCGGTCTCTGTTCGAGGTGCTGCACGGATTCCTCGTCGCGCAGCGCCTGGATCTCTACCCCCCGCGCGAGCTCGCGCCCGGCGTCACGGCGATCCAGGCCGACGACGACGGTCCGCTGGTCAATTCCTATATCGCCTACGAGCCACAGCCAGATGCCGCGCCGCCGGACCTGGACGTATTGCTGCATGAGGCACGGGCTGATCCGGCCCGGACGGAGATAGTAGTACCCGACGACCTTGCGGGCCAGGTGCGGCATGTCCGCACGCTGGTGCGCGGCTTGGTGCGCCAGGTGCTGCCGCTTTCCGAGTGCCTGGACGGTTTTCTCCGGCCTGCGAGCATATGTTACGAGTTGACCGGCGAGAATCCCGGTGATGCAGAGTCGCGGATAGCCAGGAGGCGCAGCGGCCCGCCGATGTTCGACCCGGCCCTGCTGAACGATAAGGACTGGATACGCACCCAGGCCGCGATCGTGCCTGGCCACGGTATGGTCAACGCGCAACTGTACCTGAACAACTCCTGGGCTCAGGGCTCGTCGCCGCGCCTGTGCATTGTCATCGCGCCGGCCGGGCACGGCAAAAGCAAGATCACGCACATTCTCGCCAGGCGTCTGGCCGAGCGGTACCAGGTGGCCGACTATGGGCACCGGCCGCCGCTGCCGATACTCATCCCGTTCGGGAAATACCCTCGAGGAACCTCGAGCTTCGACGGCCTGGTCCTGCGGTTCATGGATGCGTTCGGCGTGGCCAGGCTCACGGCCGAGGCGTTCCGGTATCTCATCTCACTCGGCCGGATCTTGTTCATCCTGGACGGCTACGACGAGATGGTGGAGGCCAGCCCGGACGTCGCCGCGGAAAACATTGCCGAGTTCGTCCGCCAGGCGGGTCCGCAGAGCCGGATCCTGCTCACGTCGAGGTCCACGTTCTACCGAACGTCGTCGGACGTCGTCGGCCAGATCGGGGATCCGCTGCTGCCTGAGGATCAGGTCGAGGTCATTGACCTTCAGCCCTTCGACGAGGACCAGGCCAAGGAATACGTGGCCAAGCGGCTAGGGAATACTCCCGACCGTACTCAGGCGATGGAGCGAGCCCAGAGGATAATCCGCGCGGACTGGAACCCGGAGATCCTGGGCAGCCCGATCTTCCTGGCCGAGTTCGTCAACCTCATCGCCGGCGGGCAGTGGTCGGCGCCGGACGTCCGGAGGATCGGCTTCCTGGAGTACCTGATCGGCCGGACGTTCGAGCGCGAACGGGAACGCCAGCAGCACGAATTCAGCGACGAGCAGCAGCGCCAGTACCTGGAAAGCATCGCGTTCGACCTGCTGACCACCGACGTCGCCGGGTACCAGCGGGACGACCTGGAGATCTTCGCACTTGAGGTGGCCGGCGACGAGGCGCTGCAGCCAAGCTGGTCCACGCTGTGGCCCCGTCTGGCCAGTCACTACTTCCTGCTGCCCGACGAGGACGCCGCCAATCTTCCGGTGGCCACCATGCGGCACCAGGTCTGGCGCGACTACTTCCAGGGCAGTGCCCTGGCCGGCCAGCACAATGCGGGGAGCGAGCGCGCGCTGAGCGCGATGTCCGCCCGCGACCTGCCCGAGGGCGTGCTGCGGGCGGCCGACATCTTCATCAACCGCGAGGCCTGGGCCTCGCTAGCAGGGCGCCTTGATCGCAGTGGCGACAAGCTGCTGCGCAACATGCTGCGGATGGCGCTGCTGCGGCGCAAGACAGACCAGAGCGAACCGCTGGAGCTGCCTTCCGAGATCGGGAGCAGGCTGGCCGGGCGGGATCTCTCCGAGATCGTGTTCCGCAACCTGTCCTTCGACGGCAGCTTCGCCGGGTCCGATCTCACCGGCTGTTTCTTCGAGCGATGCGAGCTGAGCGGTACGTCATTTGCTGGCACAAAGCTGAACCGGACCGTTTTCAGCAACTGCTCCCTGCCCGCGTCGGAATTCGCCGACGCGGATATCGCCAGCGTGACCATCAACGGCAAGGCGTTCTTCGGACCGCAGCTGGCGGCCAGTCGCGCCGAGGCCGAGGCCAAGGGCGAGGCGCAGGCGGCGGGCGCGGCCGAAGCGGCCTCCGAAGTCCGGGAGTGGGCAATGGAGGTGCTGCGGGCCCGGCTCGGGAAGTTCACCGTGGCCCGCGGAGGCGAGGCCAACGCCGGCCTCGACATGTCCATCAGCTGGACCGCGTTCATGGGCGGGACCAATCCGAGGGACCGGGACTTCGTGGTCCGGCGGCTCTATCGCGCGCTGCATGCCGAGAAGGTTGTCTTCGACGCGCCTACTGGCAGTGAGCGGCGTCCGACCCTGCGGCTCGGCTCGGACTCCGCGACCCGGAACGAGGTCCTGGCGTTCGTCAGAGACGGAGAGATCGGGTCCACGATCGAGCGGGTCATTGCGAGGCTGGTTAAGTAGAAATGCAGGCTCTTTCCGGTAGCTTCGTCGGCTGGCTGGCCGACCCGGGCCGGCCGTTCTCCGGCCCGGTGCTCGTCCCGTACGCCCGGCGCTCGCTCGTACTGATCGGGGCCAACGGGTACGGCAAGACGCGACTGCTGAACGCGATCGTCGATCCGGCCACCCCCCGGGTCTTCGCCAGGCTGCCGCCACGGCTGGTGCCCTATCTCACGGTGGCTCGCGCGCGCGCCGAGTCGAGCGCCGAGTCGGGCGCCGAGTCGGGCGCTGCGATCGAGGGCTCGTCGGACATAGCGGAGCTGTTCCAGGAGAGCGAGGCGGCACGACCTGCCGGCGACGAGCATGAGTGGTGGGCCGGCCATCTCGGCCAGCCTGAACTCCGCTGGGTCGTCAGGTGGGTCAATGACCAGACGCCGGCCACCCTGTCCGCGGTGAGCGCGGGCGACCTGCTGTCACCGGCGGCCGTCATGATCCACGCGGCACCGCGCCACGTCAAGAACATAATCGAACGGTGGACCGTGCCCGACGCGGAGAGCCTGGGCTCGCTGGCCGACGCCACCGAGGAAGCGTTCCGGGCCTGGGCTGGTGACGTTCTCACCGCGTGCGGGGCGGGCTATTACGTCTCTGCCAACCCCCTGATCGCCGTGGATGCGGCGGGCGCCTCGGTGTCCCTGCTGTCGCCGGCCCTGGCCTTCGCCGAGGCGGTGGCGACGCGGGTAAGCAGCCGCCTCAGGCTCCTGGTGGGACTCTCCGTCGAGTTGCGATGCTTGCCCGCCGATCGTTTCGCCTGGCAGATGAAGGTCGATGAGGAGTGGATCCCGCTGAAGTGGGCCAGCCGGGCCATCAACAGATGGTCGGCCCTGACGGCCCGGGAAACGCTCCGAGAACTCAGGCAGTATGCGGCCGAGGCCGCCAGCTCCGACTCTGCCGTCGACCTCACGGCTGTGCTCAGCGGAGACCTGGGCAGCATGCTGGTACCTCCGGGTGATCCGGGGCCGTTCGCCAGCCAGTCCTCCTGGGTGGCGCTCGACGAGCCAGAGGTGCATCTTTTCTCGGGCGAGTCCCGTCGCCTCGGCGAGGTGCTGGCCGGGCACGGGCGGGCCGGGCGGACGGTCATCGTCACGCACAGCCTGGACCTCGCCGCCCGGTTCGTGGGCAACGCCGACTTCGTGATGTTCGACGGGCCGGGCCGCTTTACCATCGACCGGCCGAGCGACGGGGTGGCGAGCCTCCTGGAGCGGCTGACCAGGTCCGGCCCGGGCATCCTGGCGGAGACCCGGGTGCTCTACGTGGAGGGTGACTGGGATGTGGAGCTGATCGAGCTCCTGTACGGCGAGCTGCTCACGCGCCACAACATCCTGCTGAGCCGCATGCACGGCGTCAAGGGTGCGAACCTCGCGGCGTCGTCTGTGTGGCAGCGGATGATGGCGACCACGTTCGGGATGATGTTCGACGCCTTGAAGGCCGACGAGGTCGCCAGGACCTGGCGCGGGCTCCGCGCCACAGTGGCCGGGGGACGGCGGGGGCAGGCGCTGCACAGCCTCCGTCAGAAGATCAAGGCAGCACAGGGCGGCCGGTTCGAAGAAGTCGAGCTCCTGCGCCTGTTCGCCGCCGTCCTGGAGGGAGGGCTCGAGGACCGGCTGCGCCTGGTCATGCACGGCCTCTCGGACATCTTCGAGGTCATGCATCCTTCGGTATTCGGAGTACCCGCCGCCAGCTGGCGTGAGGCGGGCTACGACGGGCGCGAGGGCTTCAAGAAGTTCGTCAAGAGGAAGAACGGGATCGATCTGGGGGACGGCTACTCCTGCCGCAGGATCGTGCAGGCATTCCTGGATGCCGGACGGCCGGTCGACACGGATTCGGAGCGGAAGCTGCACCGCGCGCTGGTTGCGTTCGCCGAGGACAGGGGCGCCGCCGCTCCATAGCCGGTGGCTCAGCTCGCGGGATCCGGCCGCCCGGCCGGGAGGCCCGGCTCCGCCGGCCCGCGTAGCCGGGCCAGGTGGTCCCGGATGACCTGCTCCATCTGGTCGTAGAACTCCACGATCAGCCGCAGTTCATCGTCGGTATACCCGGCCACTACCCCCTGCCAGGACTGGACCAGCGGCAGGAAGACCGGGGCCACGTCCCGGAGCGCGTTGTCCAGCACCAGCCGGATGACGACCCGGCGCCGGTCCTTGGGGTCACGCTCGCGGCGCACGTAACCGGCCTCCTCCAGCCGGTCGGCGCCGATCGCCTCGATCCATGGCACATCTCAGTCGTGGCCCGCGCCTGGCTCGCCAGGCCCCTGTGCGCCAGCCCCCTGCTCACCAGCCTGGCCGGCGGCCGGATTCCATTCGGATTCCAGATGGTGAAGGTAACGGGATCAGAGCACAAGACGCTTTCACCGGACCCCGTGACTGGCGAGTACATGCGCCAGGCTGTCGGCCGTTACCTGTCGGGTGACTCACTTCGCACGGTATGCGCATGGCTGGATAGCGAGAACGTCAAGCCCTGGACGAAGTGGGAGCCCGGAACGTACGCGCCAACCTGGTCACCGGGGTCGCTCAAGCGGGTGTTCATTAACCCGGCGCTGTACGGGCGCACGGCTAACGGCCAGGGCAAGACCGTTCTTCGGCACGAGGGGATCATTTCCCACGAGACCTGGGACAAGCTGCAGGACACATTGCACGGTCGCGCGAATCACCGCGGGGCCACACTGTCCGACACGGCAATGCTGACCAACGTGATTGTCTGCGCTAGATGCGACGGCCCGATGTACCGGCACAATATAACGCGCACGCACAAGGACGGCAGCAAGCGGGTGTATCGCTATTACCGGTGCCACGGCAACGAGCGGAATCCGTCAAAATGCATCAACATGGTTTCGCTGACTCGCCTGGACGAGTGGACTGAATCCGCCTTCCGTCATCCCTCCAGCGGGCTCGCGGGCTTGCCGATGATCGAGACAGTCGTCATTCCTGGCCATGGCCACGACGATGAGATAGCCGAGATTGAGCGTGACATCCGTGAACTGGACATGGACATCCCCGACTACCTAGACCGGGTGACCACGCTCCGGGCCGAACGGTCGCGGCTGAAGGGACTCCCTGCTGAAGATGACCAGGTAATAGAGCGTGAGACAGGTGAAACACTCCTGGACCGCTGGGCAACCCTAGACCAGGTGGGCAAGCGAGAGTTCCTCATGTCGCTCGGTATCAAGGTCCACGCTTCACGCGAGGAGGGAATCTGGATGACCTCCTCTCACACCAGGAAGGCGCTGCAGGAGGCCATGAGCCGGACTAGGAGCTGAGTTCACTGTCTGGTCGGGTACCTGTTCGACCTGGTCGGGTACCTGTTCGACGTCGCTGCGGACTTCAGCCGGGCCGAGAATATCCGGGTCCAGCCGATCATCATTTCATCAGCAATGTGCGACGGTTATCACCTGAGCACGAACTCCGAGCCAGCCGGAATCTTGAGTTCCTGGCCACCTTCGAGGGTGAGCACGATGGCGCGCTCGGATCTGTCGGCACGGGTCACCTGGTACCACGCTTCGCCGGGAACATGGCCTGCCGGTCCTTGGACAGTATCTACCTTCGGCTGCTGCTGCCTGGCCTGCCAGTCGCGGACGGCATGAAGCAGGGGCGCACCGTTGCGCTTGCTCAGCACTGTTTCCGGGGCGGAACTGGTGGACCTCACAGGCGACAACTCGTGTAGTGGACCACACCCTAATCAGCCCAGCCGGCAAATCCGGCTGACCTTGGGACAGCCGAGGTAAACGGCCCGTCCCCGCCGGGCGTCCAATGTTTCGCAACACGCAACGATCTGGGGGACCGATGAGTCAGCTGCCGTCCCCGCTGAGGCTGGTGTACCGGGTGGCGTGGCGGCCGCGCTACGCCAAGGTCGGCCGCTGGTAACCGCACGGGGGAGGGACCGGCATGCAGATCGCCATCCTGGGCGGCACCGGGGGCATCGGCGGCCACGTGCTGGACTGGGCGCTGCAGGCCGGGTACCCGGTGCACGCGCTGGCCCGCAGCCCGCAGGCGCTGGCCCCGGCACCGGGAAGTACCGGGTCAGCCCGGACTACACGCCGCCCGGCGGGTGGAAGATCGCCCGGGCCGACGTGGCCCGGTTTATCGCGGCTGCGCTGACCGAGGACGGCTGGCCGCGGGCCGCGCCCGCCCTCGCCTCTGAGCGGCGTTCCGGGCCGCCGTGCGTCCGGCCACCAGCTTGCGGGGCGGGCTGGTGGCCGGACTATCCGCGGGGGTCTACACGTGCGCGAGGCTGACCTCCGGATCGCTCTGCCGAACCTGCGGCATTCCCTGCACCGCCAGCCAGATGCCGGCGACCAGCACCCAGAGGAAGATGGCCAGGAGCGCGAGGAACGAGATCGGCGGGACGGCCACCGCGATCCCGAACATGAACAGCACCCAGCCCATCCACCGGGCCGGGGCCTTGCTCACCACGGCCGCCAGGCCGCCCACCACGCCGAACACGAAGAACCCGGCGGTGGCGGGCAGGAAGAAGTCGTTCGCGAGGACGTTGAACGTCTGCGCCGCAGGAGCCGTCAGGAACTTGATGTCGGACGCGAGGATCCACGTGAAGGCCAGCAGCGTCGCGAGCCCGGCCGCGGCGAACACTGCGCCGCCGATCGCGCCGTTCGCCAGCCATGCGCTGCCGTGGCCGGCCCGCACGCGGCCGGCCATGGCCACCGCGAACATGACCAGGAAGGCCACGCCCAGGATCCCCGCTATCACCGACGCTTTCTGCCCCGTGGCGTGCTGCAGGTAGAATCTGACCACCTGCCCCACCGGGGCGTTGTTGTCCGGGGTATTGCTTCCGCTGAAGATAGAGACGGCGATCAGGATCCCCGCCACGACGCCGGAGAGCGGCGCCCACCTGCTAAGCCATCGTTCCACTTGACTCACATCCTTCCCCCGCGGTCGGCCCTTCCGGCCGCGATGCGACGGACGTGGCTTCTGGCGCATGCGTCCGCCGTGTCGTGCCCGGACTGGTCCGCGAGGCCTTAAGGCAGGTCAGAAGGCTTAGCCGCTCGGTGCCCCCGCGAGAGCGGCTTCCCCCGGCCTCTGCTGCCTTCTCTGTCAGCCCCGCGGCAGCTCGGGCTCCTGGTATCCACGCTCTGTCACCAGGCGCCCGTGCGTCAAACCGGTTTACGCCACCTGGCCGGCAGGTACCAGCACCAAACCGGGGATCGCGTTACCACCACGACGGGCAGCGATCGGGCAGGAGTCAATGGACTGGTTTCCTACCACGGTAGCAACTACCGGGGTAGGAAGCCCGGTACGCTATGACCATGAAGGTCGACAAGCTGAGCATCTCCTTCGCCCCGGAACTCGGTGACGCGGTGAGGTCGGCGGCCGCGCAGGCGGGCAAGCCTCTTTCCTCGTGGCTGGCCGAGGCAGCGGCCAGCAAGCTGCGGGCCGAGGCGCTGGCCGGTTTCCTGGCTGGCTGGGAGTCCGAGCACGGCGTGCTGACCGCCGACGAGATCGCTCGGGCCGAACGGGAGCTTGGCCTGGCCACTGGCGAATCCGCCGCGTGAGCGTGCTGATCCTCGACGCCGGCGCTCTAGTGGCGGTGGACCGCGATGACCGGGCGATGGTAGCGAGGCTGCGTGCCGCCCAGTTGCACGGCCTGGAGTTGCGCAGCAACGCGATGGTGGTCGCCCAGGTCTGGCGTGATCGCCACGGCCGCCAGGTCAATCTGGCTCGGCTGCTGCGAGCCGTCGACGTGCGCGCAGTAGATCACGGGGACGGCCGCCAGGCGGGCGTCCTGCTGGCGGCGGCGGGTACCGCCGATCCGATCGATGCGACCGTCGTGCTCCTCGCCGCACCGGGTGACCGGATCCTGACCAGCGACCCGGCCGACCTGACCCGCCTGGCGGCGGCCGCCGGAAGCCGACCGGTCATCGTCTCCTGCTGACCCAGGCGGTACCGCCTCCGGTGCCTGGCCAAGGCGACGTTTGTGCGAGAGTTGATGCCGGTACGCCGCGCGGCTAGGACGTGCGGCCGGTCACGGCCGCGTGCCCCTCAAGCCAGGCGGACCAGTCGCGGCCGGGGTACCGTTGGGCCATCCCGCTGACCGTCTCGGGGGTCCAGAACGGGTGGCCCGACGGCGGGAAGCCGAACAGCCGCAACTGGCGCGGCGAGGCCCGGGCGACAAAGGGGTACCAGGCCGGGTCGTGGCTGCGGTCGGCCCAGGAGTAGCGGTGGCCCCACTCGGCCGTGGCCGGGCGGTAGCCGAGATGCAGGGTGTACCGGGCGCCCCGCGGTGCCGTCAGCGCGGTTCCCCGGTGGAAGGTGTCTGGCCCGAACGCGACCACGGTCCCCGCCGGGCCCGTCGCGGATACTTCCGCCGCGTACAGTTCCGGGCTGCCGTCGGCGGAGACGAAGCCGTCCCCGCCATCGGATCCGTCAGCGCGCGGGTACCAGTTCGGCTTGGCCGGCCTGCGCGGTTCGGGCCCGGGACACGAAGTGCGGGGGACCGAGCTCGTCCGGCACGTCGGCCAGGTAGACGAACATCTCCAGCTGCTGGTAGGCCGGCGCGGCCGTCGGCACCAGCACGGTGTGGTTGAGGTAGTCGCGGTGCAGGACCTGGTCGTAGTCGGCCGCGCCGGTGTACTTGGCCCAGGCCTCGGCCGAGTAGATCCGGATGTCGGAACCGGCGAGCAGCGTCTCGGCCAGGCCGGCCAGCCGGTCGTGCACGGCCAGCAGGCTCAGCTCAGGGCTGGCGAACGGGAAGGCGTCGATCCCGGCGAACTCGTCCCCCAGGTAGCGGCAGTACCGCGGATCAGTGCGGTCATGGAACCCGTCGGCCGAGGGAAACATCATGCCCAGCTCGGCCATGGCTGGCACCATCTCGCTGGCCGGGAGGAACCTGGGCAGGACCACGAATCCGTCGGCCCGCCAGGCGCGGCCGGGTTCGCTACCATCCATGGCCGCAGCATGCCTGCCGGCCTCGCCGGCCGCAGCCCATTTTCCGGGCTGTCGTGATCGTGGTCGATCGATGACGGCATTCGCCACCGATCAACCACGATCATGAAACGGCGGTGGTTCCGGGATCACGAAGCGGGCGGTGGTTCCGGGCTGAGGCCGAGGAAGCGGGCGAAGTTGTCGCCGAGCAGGCCGTCGATCTTGCGCTGCGGGATCGGGTCCATCCCGAGCGCCGCGGCCTCCTGGTTGATCGAGCGCACCTTCTCCGCCAGCGCGACCGGGTCGTAGAGGAATCCCGGGTAGTCGGTGCCGAAGAACAGCTTCTCCAGCGGGACGAACATCGGCTCGCACCGGCGCAGCAGGCCGAACAGGTCCCGCCGGGTGATGCTGGCCAGCAGGTACGACAGCTCGCCGTAGAAGTTCGGGTGCTTGGTCAGCAAGAACAGCGCCTCGTCGACCCACGGGTGGCCGCAGTGCGCGACGATCACGCGCAGGTCGCGGAAGCACCGGCCGACGTCGTCCAGCAGGGCGGGCCGGCCCAGTTCCAGCGCCGCGTCGATCCGGGTCGACCCCGCCTGGTGGATCATCACCGGGATGCCGAGCTCGCCCGCGGCCTGGTAGACGGGGAAGGCCAGGTCGCGGTCGGCGGGCGACCAGTGCTGGTACATCGGGTACAGCTTGAGCCCGGCCAGGCCGAGGTCACCGACGGCCCGGCGGAGCTCGGCCACCGCCGCCCGCGGCCCGCGCCGGGCCGGGTTGACGGACGCGAAGCCGATGAAGCGGTCCGGGCCGGCCCGGACCACGGCGGCCACGTAGTCGTTGCATTTCTCCGGGTCGGGCGGCCCGGGGACGCCCAGCGAGCCGCCGGTGTCCACGGTGCCGATGAGCCGGCCGTCGAGGTACTGCGGCGAGACGGCCAGCACCACGATCTTGTCGAACCCGGGGTGGTCGCGCAGCGACTCCGCCGGGCCGATCACCGGCCAGCCCCGCCCGGAGTACCCGCTGGCCTCCCACTCGTCGTCGGCCGGCATCCGGTGCGAGGGCAGCAGGCCCATGCTGCGGAAGATGCACAGCGAGCCCTCGCGGCCGTAGGCGGCGGTGAACTCCGGGTCGGCCGCCAGGCTCAGGATGTGGCTGTGCGCGTCAATCAGCACCGCGGTCGCCTCCCGGGCCGCCGGCCGCGCCGCCGGGCACCCCGCCGCCGGGCACCCGGCGGGCGTTGTACGCGTGCGCCGGGTCGACCGGGACGTCATACCAGCGCTGGTACAGCGGCGGGAGGTACGGCTCGACCAGGGCGCCGAGCTCGGCCCAGCGCCGGACCTCGGCCGGCGGCCGGTAGATCCGGTCCCGCACGGCCGCGGCGAACCGGTCCCGCACCTGGTCCTCGTCCACGATCGTGACCCGCCCGTTCTCCATCAGCACCCGGCCGTGTCCCAGCACCAGGTCGATGTCGCCCGCGTCCGCCCGGTCGATGACGACGTCCAGGAACGGTTCGCACGTATACCGGCCTGGCGGGAAAAGGATCCGGTCCTTGCGCACCACGAGCAGGTCGGCCCACTTGCCTGGCTCCAGGCTGCCCAGCCTGGGCTCGGCGCCGATCGCGCGGGCGCCGTTGCCGGCCGCCGCCCGCAGCAGCGTCTCGCTGTCCAGCCGGCCCTCGCCGAACACCCGCGGCAGCCGCTGCAGATAGCTGGCCAGCCGCAGTTCCTGGAAAAAGTCCTCCCGGTCGGACAGCGAGATCCCGTCGGTGCCGAAGCCGACCCGTCCGCCCGCGGCCATGATGTCGCGGACCCGGCAGATCCCCGACGCCAGCCGCAGGTTCGAGCCGGGGTCGCAGGACGCCACCGCGCCGCTGTCGGCGAACACGTCAAGCTCGTCGTCGGTGACCCAGACGAAGTGCTCAAGCACCGTCCGCGGGCCGAGCACGCCCAGGTCGGCCAGGCGCCGCACCGCGGGCTTGCCGTACCGCTGCAGGCTGAACATCATCTCCGAGCGGGTCTCCAGCGCGTGCGTGATCAGCGAGGTGCCGTGGTCGTCGGCGGCCCGCTGGCAGCGCTGGTACAGCTCGTCGGAGCAGGCGGGCGTCCAGTCCGGCGCGGTGACGATCCGGATCCGGTCATCCCGGCCGTGCCAGCCGTCGGACAGCGCCTCGAACGTCGCCATCACGTCGTCGACCGGCCAGGCGTAGCCCATCGGCGACACCCGGATCTCGGCCGCGAGGTCCGCGGGCAGCCGGGCCAGGAACTCGTCGTCCGCCTGGTGGGCGTAGATGTTCTGGTCCCTGCTGACGAGCCCGAACGCGGTCCGCAGGCCAGCGTCCTGGTAGGCCTGCAGCGCGGGGACGCAGCCGAAGTGCTCCATCCCGGTCCGGCCGTAGTACATGTCGACGGTACCGGTCTGCCCGCCCCGGATCGCGGTGACCAGGCCCCACAAGATCCCGTAGTACAGGTCCTCCTCGTCGACCGGGCCCACCGCGCCCTGGATGTAGACGTTCGCCTTCTCGAAGATGTGCTGGTAGAGCCCGGGCCCGATGGCCAGCTCGGAGTGGTAGTGGCAGTTGACGAACCCCGGCATGACGAAGTGCGCCGGTGACCCGAGCACCCGGTCGAACGGTCCCCGGGCCGCCAGCACCTCCCGGGGCCCGGCCGCGGTGATCTCCGGCCCGTCGACGATCAGCGCCCCGTCGGGGATCAGGGCGGCCGGTCCGAGCGCGACGACCGGATCACCCAGCACCAGGTATCGGGCCACCGGGATGCCCCGTCCGGCCTCAGCGCCCGCTGATGTCGGGAACCACCATCTTGTCCAGCACCCGGACGAACGCGGCGTTGGCCTTCTCCAGGACCTTCGGCTCGTCCACCGTGACGATCCTGCGGCCCTCCATAACGATCTTCCCGTCGATGATCGTGGTGTCCACGCAGCTGCCGTTGGCCGCGAACACCAGGTGCGAGAACAGGTGGTCGGCGTTGCCGGGCATCAGCGGCGTGAACATCTGGCTGCGCAGGTCGACCAGGATCAGGTCCGCCTTGCGCCCGGCGGTGAGCTGGCCGGTGTCGTGGCCCAGGGCGGCGGATCCGTTCCTGGTGGCCATCCGGACCACGTCCGGGGCCTGCTGCAGGCTGGCGTCCACCCGGGTGGCGCGGTGCACGAGCGAGGCGAACTTCATCACCTCGAACAGGTCCCGGCTGTTGTTGCACTCGGCCGCGTCGTGCCCGAGCCCCACGTTGAGCCCGGCGGCCAGCATCTCCGGCACCCGGGCCACGCCGTTGCCCAGCTTGGCGTTGGACGAGGGGTTGTGCGAGATCTGGGTGCCGGTCTCCCGCATCAGCGCGATCTCGGTGTCGGACAGCCAGACGCAGTGCGCGGCGACGGTGTTGCGGCCGAGGATGCCGCAGTCGTAGGCCACCTCGGTCGGCCGGCGGCCGAACCGCTGCTTGGAGTTCTCCACCTCGGTCAGCGACTCGTTCAGGTGGATGTGGATCCCGGTGCCGAGATCGTCGGCCAGGGCCCGGGTATCGCGCAGCAGCCCCTCCGAGACGAGCGGCAGCCACTCGATGCCGACGTAGACCTCGATCCGGCCGTCCGCCTTGCCGTGGTTGGACCGGTACGCCTGCTCGTTGATCGCCAGGGTGTCCAGGTCGTGCTCGTCGTCGGCGACGTCGTTGGACAGCACCGCCCGGATCCCGACCTCCTCGGCCGCCGCGGCCAGGGCGTCGAGGCGGCGGTACATGTCGTTGACCGTGGTGACGCCGCACCGGATCGACTCGGTGTAGCTGGCCAGCGCGGCCCAGTAGGCGGCGTCGTCGTCCAGCGCCCGGATGATCGGGTACCAGCAGGTCTCCAGGTACTCCCACAGCGGGAGGTGGTCGCTCCATCCCTTGCCGAGCGCGGTGTGGTAGTGCAGGTCGACCAGCCCGGGCAGCACCGCCTTCCCGGCGGCGTCGATCACCTGCAACTGGCCGCCGTTCGGCTGCCGCGCGGCCACCTCGTCGGCCGGGCCGACGTCGGCGATCCGGTCCCCGTCCAGCACGACCGAGCCGCCGAAGTGGACGTCGCCCGCGTCGTTCATCGTGACGACGGTGCCGTTCTTGATCAGGATCCTGCCGGCCATGGCTGCTCCGTTCAGTTCGGGACGAGGACCTGGCGGCCGAGGACGCTCCGGCTGCGCAGGGCGGACAGGGCGTCGTTGATGCCATCCAGCGGGTACCGGCCCGCCAGCGGGACGACCAGGGAGCCCGCGGCCGCCAGGGCGATCGCGTCGTTCAGGTCGGTCCTGGTCGCCGCGACCGTGGACACCAGGCTGGTCTCGGACAGGATGAAGTCGATCGGGTGGATGTTCAGCGGCTGGTCGGTGTAGCCGGTGCTGACGAACCGGCCGCGCGGGGCGAGCGTGCGGATCCCGGCGGTCATCGTGTCGGTGGTGCCGACGAGCTCGAAGAACACGTCCGCGCCCCGTCCGGCGGTCCGGGACCGGACGGCCCCAGGCAGCGCGGCGTAGTCGTCGCCCGGGGGCAGCACGATCACGTCCGCGGCGCCGTGCGCCGTCGCGAGCGAGGCCTTGTCGGCGGAGTCGGCCACCGCGATGACCGTGGCCCCGGCCCGGGCGGCCGCCTGGGCCACCAGGATGCCGACGCCGCCGACGCCGTTCACCACCGCGGTCTGGCCGGATTCCAGCCGGGACATCCGGGTCGCGTGCACGGCGGTCATGCCCGCGCAGGTCAGCACCGCGGCGGTGGCGAAGTCCACCGTGTCGGGCAGCGCCGCGAGGTTCCGTTCCGGGGCCAGCACGTAGTCGGCGTCGCCGCCGTCCCGGTTGAAGCCCAGCTGGCCCGGCTCGGTGGTGCAGAGATTCTGCCGGCCGAGCAGGCACTGCGCGCAGGCGCCGCAGAACAGCTTGTTGAAGACCGCGACGCGGGCGCCCGCCGTGACCGCGGTGCCGGGCCCGGCCTCCGCCACGATCCCGGCCGCCTCGTGGCCGAGCGTCATCGGGTAGGAGTCGGGCTTGATCATCCCGTCCATGATGTGCAGGTCGGTGCCGCAGACTCCGGCCGCGTGCACCCGGATCAGCGCCTCGCCCGGACCGGGCCGCGGGGTTTCCACCTCGCCGCAACGCACAGTGAGGTCGTGACGGACCTGGATCGCTCGCATCGGTCCCTACCTTTCTTGGCCAATCTCGTCGGCGTGTCGCACCGTCAGGGGAACGACGGCGAGTATCGTCATAAAGTGGTGTAACCAGGGCCGGGCTGGGCTCTGGCCGGGCCGTCGGGGCCCGGAAAGCGAGCGGATTCAGCCGCTTGAGCAGTCACGTCCCAGAATTCGCCCTCGTAGCGAATCGAGATGCTGAACACCGCCGACAGCCGGGCCCACTGTCCGGCATCGGCGGGGTCGGCCAGCCGGTCGAGCAGGCCGGTGGTCTCCGCCACCAGCGCGTCGTACTCGGCGTTGCCGAACATGCGTATCCAGTCCGCGTACACCGGGTCGGCCGGCAACGCGGCCATCAGCGGCCGCGCGATCTCCCCGTAGCTCCACTGGCACGGCAGCAGCGCGGAGAGCCCCTCGGCACAGCTGCCGGCCTCGCAGACGTGCAGCAGGTGGCGGGTGTAGCCGTAGGTGACCGGGTGCAACTCGCCCAGTCCCGGCAGGCGGTCGGCCGACCCGCCGAGCCGCTCCAGGAACGCCAGGTTCGCGGGGATCTCGGTAGCCACGATCTGCCGCAGGAACCGCGACAGCACGTCGAGCGCGGCGGCGTCCGGCGCCTTCGCCGTGGTCAGCGCGATCGCACGGGCATAGTCCTCCAGGTAGCGGACGTTCTGCTCGAAGTAGCCGCGGAACGTCTCATGCGGCAGCGTCCCCGCCGCGATCGCGCGGACCATCGGGTGGTTTACTGCTGCCGCCCACGCGGCGTGTCCCGCGGCGCGCAGCGCGGCCGACGCGGTCACCCCGGTGGCGGTCACCCCGGTGGCGGTCACCCCGGTGGCGGCCTGCTGCGGCCCCGTGGCTGGCGAGACAGGGGGACTCACGGCGGGCTGCCCGGTCCGGGCAGCGCGCGCAACTGGTCGTCGCGCACGCTGCGGATGTGCTCGCGCATGAACCTCTCGGCCGCCTCGGGATCGCGGCGCTCGATGGCCGCGTAGATCTGCGCGTGCTCACGGACCGACGCCGCGTTCCGGCCGGGGATCTCGCCGGCCAGCAGCCCGATGCGGGTCAGGTGGTCGGCCAGGTTGTCGAGGATGGCCCGGATCCGCTGGTTGCTGACCTCGCCGAACAGCACGGTGTCGAACTCGGAGATCAGCCGCACCAGCTCGGGGCCGCCGCCATCCTCGTTCAGGCGCACGCATTCGCGGGCGATGCGGCCGAGGCCGGCCAGGCCCTTGTCGCTCATGGACTCGGCCGCCGCGCGCGCCGTCGCCACCTCGATGATCTCGCGGAGCTCGTAGATCTCCCTGAGGTCCTGGGCGGTGTACGCGGTGACGACGGCGCTCTTGAACGAGCTGAGTTCCACCAGCCCGTCCTGCTCGAGGCGGGCCAGGGCCTCGCGGACGGGCGTCTTGCTGACGTTCAGCCCCTGGGCGATGGCCGCTTCGCGCAGCCGCTCACCCGGGGGGATCCGCAGTTCCACGATGGCGGCCTTGAGCTGCTCGTAGGCGACCTCGGTCATCGTCCGGTGCTCGGAGAGCTCATTGAACAGCGACGGGACGTCAACCTGGGCGCGGCCGCCGTAGGCGGGGCGGGTCATCTTTCACCTCTGGACTGCGGGGCTGGCGGTTAAGGGGTTGGCTGTGCGGGGCTGGCGGTTAAGGGTCGGGTATGGGGGGCTGGCGGTTAAGGAGCGGGCGGGCGAGGGCTAGCCGGGCGGGGGCCGGGCGGTGCCACCGGACATCACGCCGGCGAAGGCGCGGACGGTGGCCATCCGGTCGGTTCCCAGCGGGAACACGTGCACCGAGTCCGCGCCGGCGCCGAGCACGCCGCGGATCCGCTCGGCCGCCTCGTCCGCGTTCCCGGCCAGCGCCATCTTCCTGACGAAGCCGTCCGGCAGCAGCCGGGCCGCGGTCTGCGCCTCCTGGAACTCGCCGCCCGCGTAGCTGGCCCGGACGGCCCGGACGATGGCCTCGGGCAGCCCGGCCAGCGTGCACAGATGGGGGGCGGTCTGCGGGAACCAGGCGGCGATCGAGCGGCCGGCCGCCAGCGCGGCGTCCTCGTCGTCGCTGATCGCGCCGTAGGCGAACAGCGCCGTGTGCGGCCGCGGCCGGCCCGCGGCGCGGGCGCCGCGGTCGATGTGCTCCAGCGCCCAGGTGACCGCGTCCGGGACCAGGCCGATGAGCAGGATCACGCCGTCGGCCAGGCCGCCCGCGAGTTCCAGGGTCCGCGGCCCGCTGGCCGAGACGTAGACGGGCAGGTCCGGCCGGGCGCCGAACCGGAGCTGGGCGTGGTCCAGGGTGAAGCCGGGCGCGGTCACGGTGACCTGGTCTTGCGACCACAGGGCGCGGATGGCCTCGATGGCGTCCGCCAGGCCGGCCAGGGAGGAGGGCTGGTGGCCGAGGGCGAGCAGCGGCCGGTCCCCGGTGCCGATGCCGAGTATGGCCCGCCCGGCCGACAGTTCGTCCACCGTGGCCGCCGCGGCCGCGGTGATCGCCGGGTGCCGGGTGAGCGGGTTGGTGACCGCGGTGCCGAGCCGGAGCCGGGAGCTGTTGACGGCGGCCAGGGTCAGGTAGACGTAGCAGTTGCGGGCGTGCAGGGAGGAGTCGGTGACCCACAGGTGGTCGAAGCCCAGCGACTCGATCTCGGCCACCATGGCCACGAAGCTGGCCGGCGGGTCGACTCCCTGCAGGGCGACGCCATAGCTAGGGCTGGTCACAAGCCACTCCCTCCCAGCCGGCAATGGTAGCGGCGGCGCAGCCGAGCCCGGTGCCAAGCGGCGAGGTGTCGATCCACTCGCCGGGGGTGTGCTCGCCGCCGCCGGTGGTGACCCCGATCGCGATCGCCGGCACCCCGACGGCGTGCGCCGCGTTCGCGTCGGTGCTCGCGGCGGTGAACCTGGCCGGCAGGCCGGCCGCGCGCAGCGCGGCGGCCGCGGCCGCCGCCAGCGGATGGGCCCGCGCCAGCTCGCCGGCGGCAGGCGGCCCAGTTCCTCGATCCCGACCGCGACCTGCTCGCTCGGGGCGCGGACGACGCGGCGCGCCCGCGTCTCCAGGTCCGCGAGCGCCGCGGGACCGGCCGCCCGCAGGTCGGCCAGGAACGTCGCCTGCCGGGCCCGGGCGTTGACGGCCTCGCCGCCGGAGAACAGGCCGACGTTGACCGACGACCGGCGGCCGGGCCCGGTCCCGGCGCCGCGGCGGGGCAGCGCCGCGAGCCCGGCCACCATCCGCGCGGCGGCGTGCACCGCGCTGGGCGCGCCGGCCTGCTCCCAGGCGTGCCCGCCCGGGCCCGACACCGTGACCCGCCAGCGAACCGAGCCGACGCCTATGGTCGCGATCCGGCCCAGGTAGTTACCCTCGACGGCCACCACGGCGGCCAGCGGAACCTGGTCCTGCCTGATCACCTCGGTGATGCCGCGCAGGTTCCCCAGGCCCTCCTCGCCCACCGTGGCCACGATCCACACCGGCGTCGTCCCGGCGGCCGAGGCGAGGAGCGTGCCGACCGCGGACAGGGCCGCCACGCCGACGCTGTCGTCGCCCACGCTGGGCCCGCACAGCCGCGCCCCGTCCCGCCGCACCCGGTGATCCACCGTGTCGTCGAAGACCGTGTCGAGGTGGGCGGCCAGGACCACGGCCGGCCCGTCGCCGGGCCGCACCCGCGCCCACAGGTTCCCCGCCTCGTCCGTGCGGACATCGGCCCAGCCGTCCCGGAGCCACCACGACCGCAGGCGTTCCCGCCGGGCATCCTCGCGGCCGGTGGGAGCCGGGATCTCGGCCAGCTTGATGGTGCGGCGGAGCACCACGCTGCTGAGCGTTCCGGCTAGCGATCCTTGTGTCATGCCGTATTCCCCGTTCGCCTCCGGGCCGCTCTGAGGCACCGCCTTCCCTCGTCGCTCGGTCGCAGGCTCCCTCGCTCCTCAGTCCAGGCGGCGCCGCGCCCCTTCGGCTCACTCATGCCACCACCACGCCCGCGTCCTGCAGCCGGGTGATCTCGGCGGACGGGTAGCCGAGCTCGGTGAGCACGCCCCGGGTGTCGCGGCCCAGCGCCGGCGGCGGCCCGGGATACGTGAGGACCGCCCGGTCCAGCCGGAACGGCGGCCCGACCACCGGGAAGGCGCCATCCGCGCCGTCCGGGCCGGCCCGCAGCGGCTGCAGGCTGCCCAGCGCGGCCACCTGCGGCCAGCCGAGCACCTCGGCCAGCCCGCGGACCTCGGCCGCGGGCACGCCGGCCTCGTCCAGGCTGCGCAGCCAGTGCTCGGTGGGCTGCCGGGTCAGCACCGCCTCGATGCGTGAGGTCAGCTCGTCCCGGTGCGCCACCCGGGCGGCGCCGTCGGCGAACCGCGGGTCGCCGGGCAGGTCCGCCAGGCCCAGGGCGGCGCAGGCCCGCCGCCACATCTGCTCGGATCCGGCGCCGGCCATGACCAGCCAGCCGTCCGCGGTCCGGAAGCCGCCGTACGGCGCGAACAGCGGCGAATGCGTGCCGAGCAGCCCCGGCTCGCGGCCGGACACCGCGACGCTGGCCAGGACCGTGCCCAGGCCCGCCAGCCCGAACTCGAGCAGCGACGCCGACACCAGGCTCCCCGTCCCGGTGCGCAGCCGCTCGATGTACCCGGCCAGCAGCCCGAAGGCGCAGCTCAGCCCGGCACCGACGTCGAGGAACGGGGCGCCGACCTTGACCGGGCCGGACTGCGGGCTGCCGGTGACGCTCATCACGCCGCTCTCGGCCTGCAGGATCAGGTCGAACCCGCCGCGCCCGGCCTCGGGGCCGACGTCACCGTAGCCGGAGATGGACCCGTAGACGAGGTGCGGGAACCGGCGGTGCACCGACTCCCAGTCCAGGCCGTACCCGGCCAGGCTCCCCGGGCGGGAGTTCTCGACCAGCAGGTCGCAGCGGCCGAGCAGCCGG
Source organism: uncultured Actinomycetota bacterium (assembly GCA_963808705.1). Lineage (GTDB taxonomy): Bacteria > Actinomycetota > Actinomycetes > Streptosporangiales > Streptosporangiaceae > JASHPR01. The sequence goes on from CAWEHB010000003.1 coordinate 394,196, forward strand.
TCCATCACCTCGCGCCCGGCCGGCTCGGTGAAGTCGACCGCGACGCTGCGCTTGCCCGCGTTCAGCGCCATGAACAGCACCGACTCGCCGCCGGCCCGCTCGGTTCCCTGGGCCCGGTACGGGTCCCCGGCGGGCGGCTCGACCTTCACGACCTCGGCGCCGAGGGCGGCGAGCCACATGGTGGCCTGCGATCCCGCGACGAACCGGGTGAGGTCGGCTACCCGGACGCCGTGCAGCGGCCGCCTCGGGGTGGCACTCTGCTGCCCCGGGGACACCCCGGACCCCATGGCCCCGGGCCCCCGCGCTCCGGGCCGGGTCACCACGGCGCCGGCTCGGTGAACTCGCCGAACGTGCCGGCGAACACGTCGGCCATCTCGCCGACCGTGGCGTCGGCCCGGGCCGCGTCGATCAGGGCGGGCATGACGTTGCGGCCCGACTTCGTGTCGTCGGCCAGCCGGGACAGCGCGCTGGCGTGCGGTCCCGGGTCCCGCGCGGCGACCCGGGCGCGGGTCCGCCCGGCCTGCCGCCCGGCCACCAGCGGGTCCACCTCGAACCCCTGCGGTTCCGCCTGCTGGCCGGCCGCCTCGTCGGCGTACACGTTCACGCCGACCTTCGGCCGCCCGCCGCTGGCCAGCGCCTGCTCGGCCCGGTAGGCGGACTCGGCGATCCAGCGCTGCGGGACGCCGGCCTCGATGGCCGCGGCCGCGCCGCCGAGCGCGTCGATCTCGGCCATCAGGGCCGTGGCCCGGGCCTCGAGCTCGTCGGTCAGCCGCTCCACGTAGTAGGAGCCGGCCAGCGGGTCGGCGGTCCGGGTGACGCCGGATTCCAGCGCGATGATCTGCTGCGTGCGCAGCGAGAGCGTGACCGCCTCCTCGGTCGGGATCTCGTACGCCTCGTCGTAGCCCATGACGTGGATGGACTGGGCGCCGCCGAGCACCGCGCCGAGGCACTGCAGGGTGGACCGGATCACGTTGTTCAGGGGCTGCTGGGCGGTGAGGGTGGTGCCCGAGTTCCCGGAGAAGAACCGCAGCCGCGCCGCCGCCGGCTTCGTGGCGCCGAACCGCTCGGTGGCCACCCGGTACCAGATCCGCCGGGCCGCCCGCAGCTTGGCCACCTCCTCGAACAGGTCCAGGGTGGTGGCGAAGTGGAACGACAGCCGCGGCGCGAACGTGTCGAAGTCCAGGCCCCGGGCCAGGAACGCCTCGCAGTAGGCGGCCGCCGAGGCCATGGTCAGGGCCAGTTCCTGCACCGCGTCGCAGCCGGCCTCCCGGGCGTGGTAACCGGTGACCGAGATCGGGTTGAACCGCGGCAGCTCCCGGGAGCTGAACTCGACCACGTCGGTGACCAGCCGCAGCGACGGGCCCGGCGGGTACAGGTACGCCTTGCGGGCCAGGAACTCCTTGAGGATGTCGTTCTGCAGGGTCCCGGTCAGGGCCGGCCACGGCACGCCCGAGCGCTCGGCGGCGACCAGGTAGGCGGCCAGGATGATCGGCGCCGTCGCGTTGATGGTGAAGTTCACCGACACCTGGTCGAGCGGGATGCCCGCGAACACCTCGCACATGTCCGCCGCGGTGTCGATCGCGACGCCGACCCGGCCGACCTCGGCCGCGGCCATCGGGTTACCGGAGTCGTAGCCGAGCTGGGTGGGCAGGTCGAACGCCACGGACAGCGCGGTCTGGCCCTGGCCGAGCAGGAACCGGAACCGCTCGTTGGTGTGCTCCGGGGCGCCGAAGCCGGCGAACTGCCGCATCGTCCACAGCTGGCCGCGGTACATGGTCGGGTACGGCCCGCGGGTGAACGGCGGCTCGCCGGGCCGGCCGAGGCGCCGGGCCAGGGCGGGCTCGCCGCCGGGCAGGTCGTCCGCGGTGTACACCATCGCGACGGGGATCCCCGAGTCCGTGGTGACGGGGGCGGCACCGGGCCCCTTTGGCTCGCTCATGGTCATGTTGCCGCCCGCTGGCCCGCGAGGCTGAGCAGGCCGGTCACCACCTCGGGCAGCAGGCTGCCCGCCGGGTAGACGGCCGCCACGCCCATCTCCCGCAGCCGGTCCGCGTGCCCGGCCGGGATCGTGCCGCCGATGACCACGGGAATGTGCCCGGCGCCCTGCTCGGCGCGCCGGGCGAGGATCTGCTCGGCCAGCGGGAGGTGCGCCCCGGACAGCACCGAGATCCCGATCAGGTCCGCGTCCTCGGCCACCGCGGCGGCCACGATGGCGGCGGGGGACTGCCGCAGGCCGAGGTAGATCACCTCCGCCCCGGCGTCCCGCAGCGCGAACGCGATCACCTTGAGCCCGCGGTCGTGCCCGTCCAGGCCGGGCTTGGCCAGTACTATTTTTCGCCTCCGGGGCGCCGCCGTCATGACACCGTCCCCTCGGCCATCACCACCGCGCCGTCGAGTTCCAGGACCGCGTCGCGCATCACGCAGTCCAGGTGCGCGATCGCGTCGACCCGGCCGCCGTAGGCGATCGAGTTGCCCAGCGCGATGTGCGCCGACCCGCGGGACGACTCGGTCTCCATCGGCACCGAGCAGACCGTGCCCGCCGGGTTGAAGGCCACCGACACCTCGGCGATGTTGGACATCCGGTCGTCGCGGCACCGCTCGAGCATGGACAGCAGCCGGCCGCGCGCGGCGCCCTCGACCCAGATCAGCTCGCCGCGGTCCACGTGCAGCACCACCGGCTCGTCCAGCGGGCCCTCGCCCATGAACAGCAGGTCGGCGTCGATGACGACCACGCCGGTCGCGGTGCCCTCCACCGGGGCGGTGCCCGCCTCCACGTCGGGCGGCGCCATGTACGCCCCGGGCTCGCGCGCCATGCCGTGCAGCACCCGGCCCGGCCGGCCCTCGACCGACCCGCGCAGGTCGGTCCCGCCCCGGCTGGTCAGCCGGAACGTCGTCGCCCGCCCCCAGGCGCGGCCCACGGTCTCGGCGTCGACCCGCAGCCGCTCGAAGTCGACCGCCAGCGGGCCGTCCGCGCGGAACGTGTGCAGCCGGACGCCCGGCATGGCCAGGTACCGGGCACCGCGGTCGGTGGCGGCCCGCCTGGCCGCCGACGACCCGATGAACAGGCTGGTCAGCTCGATGATCGCGGCCGTGTGCCGCATCATCGCGGCCACGGCCGCCGGCGGCTCGGCTCCGGGCAGCCCAGGGCTCGGCATCAGCGCGATCAGGGGGGTGGCGTCGCGTTCGGTAATGCCGTTAGAGAGGCCGGTCACGACGTCCGGGTCCGTGCCCTCGTCGGCCAGCAGGACGACCTCCTCGCCCCCGGCCACCGCGAGGCACTGGTCGAGCACGTTGTCGAACGCGTTCATGGTTGCTCGCCGCCCGCCAGGGCGAGGGCCAGGAACACCGCGTACGCCCGCGTTGCCTCGTGGATGTCGGCGATCGGCAGGTGCTCGTCCGGGCAGTACACCGGCGGGCCGCCGGGGCCGAAGATGACCGTGGGCACCTGGGCGCCGAAGCTGGCGGTGTCGCCGAGCCAGCTCTCCGTGACCAGCCGGGGCTCGTCGCCGCGGATCGTGCGCACCGCGCGGCGCATCAGGCGCACCACCTCGTCGTCCGGGCGGGCCAGGTACCCGCTCTTGACGTCGGCCAGCTCGACCTGCGCCGCCAGCCTCTCGTCGGCCATGCCCGCCTCCGCCAGGCACCGGCTGATCTCGGCCCGGACCTGGTCGACCGTGACCCCCGGCTGCGGCCGGCAGTCGACCCTGATCACGCACTCGTCCGGGATCATCGACGGGCCGCCGGGCGGCAGCCCGCCGTAGATCCGGCCGGGGACCACGTAGGTCTCCGCGCCGAACATCTCCCGGACGTCATCCGCCAGGTCCGGCTCGTACCTGGACGCGTCCAGGGCCAGCACGACGTGGGCGGCGAGCGTGTTCGCGTTGACCGCCAGGTGCTTGTGGCAGCTGTGCGCCGACTTGCCGAGCACGGTGATGTCGAAGTAGTACCGGCCGCGGTGGCCCAGGCAGATCTGGTTGTCGGTCAGCTCGCCCAGCACGCACAGGTCCGCCGGGTGCTCAGCGAAGTAGGCGATCGCGCCGGACTGGTCGCCCATGTGGTCGCTGACCGCGGCCATGGCCGCGGCGCCGGACAGCGGCAGCCCGCTGCGCGCCAGCGCCTCGATCGCGGCGATCTGACAGGCCAGCGCGGCCTTCATGTCCATGATCCCGTGGCCGTAGACCGCGTCGCCGATGACGGCGCCGGAGAACGGCTCCGTGGCCGACCAGCCGTGCGAGACGGTCTTGGTGTCCAGGTGGCCGGTGAGCACCACCCGGCGGCCCGGGCCGAACGACACCTCGCCGAGCGCGTTCGGCCGGTCGGGCAGGACCGGCTGGAGTTCCACCGCCTCGAAGCGGGCCTCCTTCATGACGTCGGCCAGGAACGAGGCCAGCGGCCCTTCCTCGCCGAGCACGCTGGGAATCCGGCAGACCTCCTGGGCCAGGTGCACGGCACGGTCAGGGTCCAGGTGCTCGAGCACCTGGCCGGCTAGCTCGCGGTCGCCCCTGGTCATGGTCATGGTGGGTGGCGGCGGCTCCTGGGCTGGGCGGGCCGGCGTCACTATGCGCCGCGGCCGTCGGTGCCGGTTATCTTGCCGTCGGCCCCGGCCGCCTGGCCGTCGGTTCCGGTCGCCTGGCCCCCGGCCCCGGCTGCCTGGCCGCGGGCGCTGGTGCTGGCCACTCCGACGGCCGGAGCGGGCGCCCGCCGGGCCTCCTGGCCGACCGCGACCTTCCGCAGCACGTAGTAGAGCACCCCGGCCACGACGAACCCGACGTAGAAGGCGATGTCGGCGCCCTGGAGGGAGTTCGCCACCGGCCCCACGATGATCGAGGTGTTCATGAACGGCACCATGACCCCGAACGCCACCACGAACGATACGATCGCGGGCCAGCCGTTGCCCAGCTTCGACCAGGCCAGGGCGCGGCGCAGGACCGAGGGCCGGTACTTGTCCCTGTTGTAGTGCCAGTCGATCATCACGATCGCGCAGAACGGCGCGATCCAGTACGAGCTGAACAGCAGCAGGTTCTCGAACCTGCCCGAGGTGTTGGCGGCGTTCATCCACAAGATGGCCGCGAACGCGAGGACCGCCACGACCCCGGCGATGATCGGCCGCCGCACCCGGGCACCGAGGGCCTGGAAGGCCAGCGACCCGGTGTAGTCGTTCATCGAGTTCGACGCGATCGCGCCGAACACGATCGCGATCAGCGCCAGCACGCCGAGGAAGCCGCCGCCCATCAGGTCGCGCACCCCGGCCGCGGTCTGGTTGCCCAGCACGCTGGCCCCGGCCAGCCCGATGCCCTCGATCCACACGTACGACGCGGTCAGGCCGGCCATGGTGAGCCAGAAGATGGCCGCCTTGGAGGTGTTGGGCTTCATGTAGCGGCTGTAGTCGGAGGCGTACGACGCCCAGGAGATTCCCTCGCTGAGCGAGATCGTCACCATCAGCACGAACGCGCCGACCAGGGCGGTGCCGTGCACGGTGTTGTGCGGCAGGACCACGTGGTGCTGGAGGATCTTCACCGAGAGCACCAGGAACAGCACGATGAGGATGACCGCACCCCACTCCTGCAGCCGGTGCACGAACTCGTAGCCGTAGACGCTGACGATGCCCTCGAGCACCAGGACGATCGCGACGCCGAGCCAGAACGGTACGTGGAACAGCAACTGGGCCGCCTGCCCGCCGAACAGCCCGACGAGCGCGTCCCAGGCGATCGACGAGAGCCACTGCACGGTGCCGGGCAGCACGATCGTCTTCCCGAACGGCAGCCGGGCCAGCGGCACCTGGGCGGTGCCGGTCTTGGGCCCCCAGGTGCACAGGATCGCCACCGGCAGCGAGCCGATGATCGTGCCGATCACGATGGCGACCAGCCCCAGCCCGAACCCGAGGCCGAACACCACGGCCAGGGTCCCGGCGAAGACGCCGGACAGCTCCATGTTGGGGGTGAACCACACGGTGAACATGCGGTACACGCCGCCGTAGCGGTGGTCTTCGGGGATCGGCGCCATCCCCTGGCCTTCCAGAGTCAGGTCGCCGGCGTGGGTGGGCCGCGCGCCCTCGTAGACCCGCAGTTCGTCAGCGGCCTCGGTCATGGTCCCTCCAGTCCGCGGTGGCCGCAGCCGCCGCTGCGCACGCGCTGCCAGATACCTCCATGCCCGGGCGAGCACCGGAATGAGATACGATATATCCGATCTTGATTGCCGCGTCAATGCCTCCGGGGGAGAAACCTCGCCGGAGGGCCCCCGCGGAGCGCGCTGGCTCGGCGTCAGGCCGGCGGCGCTGGGGCGCGTCGCCACGGCGCCCCAGCGCCGCGACACCACGGCGTCCCAGCGCGGCCGCCGGCCGGCCGCCGCGGCCGCCGGCGCTCCTGTCCCGGCTCAGGCACCGGGCTGCTGGCGCTGGGCCGCGATCAGGTCCCTTCGCATCGGTCCGGACACTCAGGGGACGGGGATTAGCCGTTCCAGTTCCTGGCTCCTGCGACACAGCCGGTGAACGCGTCCGCGCGCACGTGTGGAAGCTGATCGCGGCGAGGCCGGCCGGGTTCCCGTGGCTGGCTATTGCCGGGAAGCTGCTGGCCGGCTGGCTGGTCATCGACCTGGACGCCACGCTGATCACCGTGCACTCAAGCCGGCGCGCTGGGCCTGGCACTGAAGGACCAACTGTCGGCGCGGCGCACACGTTTGCGGCACCGGCTGGCAAGGGACGTTGCGTGCAGGCAGCCCATTGTGTGCTGACCGATGCCCGATGACGGTGGCGATTCCCGAAGCTGGCAGTGTTCACCTGCGCCGGAGCAGTGGCAGGGTGGGCGTGTGGAAGCTGCGGAGTTCATCCTCTACGTCGCCGGCCAGGCCAGGGCGACGGCCTTTTACCGTCATGTTCTGGCCGCCGAGCCTGTGCTGGATGTGCCGGGCATGACCGAGTTCGACCTGGGCGGGGCCACGCTGGGACTCATGCCCGCCGCCGACATGGAAGACCTTCTGGCCGGGCAGATCCGCGGCGGCACCGGCCAGCGATGTGAGCTCTACCTGCGCCGCGCCGATGCGCCCGCCGCGCTGGCCCGCGCGGCCGCTGGCGGCGGCCAGCTGCTCGACGGCTTGCGGGACCGGTCGTGGGGCGAGCGCGTTGGCTACGCGCTCGACCCTGACGGTCACGTCCTGGCCCTCGCGGTGCCCGCCCGCGGCTCTGTGAGAAGTCATGGCCAAGCAGCGATGCCGGAAGCCGCCGAGCTGTGACCAGATAGGGATCCCCCCGGCGACACGGAACTGGACTCACATCTGGCCTTCCTGCGCTCGCCGCGCTAGCGGCCTGCGCGCTGGGCGGCGATCATGTCCCGGTACCAGTAGTACGACGCCTTCGGCGTGCGCTTCTGCGTCTCGAAGTCCACATGCACTAGACCGAATCTTTGAAAATACCCCTCGGCCCACTCGAAGTTGTCCATCAGCGACCAGGTGAAGTAGCCGCGCACGTCCACTCCCGCGGTCATCGCCGCGTGCACCGCCCTGATGTGGCCGTCCAGGTAGCTGATCCGGGGCTGGTCGTCGACCGTCCCGTCGTCGGCCACCTCGTCCCGCACCGAGCAGCCGTTCTCGGTGATGTGGACCGGCGGCAGCCGGTCGCCGTAACGGCTGGCGAGCATGGTCAGCAGCTCGGTCAGCCCGGCCGGGATCACCGGCCAGCCGAACGCGGTCACCGGGTACCCGGGGATCGGCTCCATCCGGAACGGCAGCGGCGAGTCCGGCAGCGCCGACAGCCGGGTCGGGGTGTAGTAGTTCACGCCGTACGCGTCGAGCGGGGCGGAGATCACCGCGAGGTCCCCGTCCAGGACGCAGTCCAGGCCGCCCGGGCCGATCCCGAAGGCGGACAGGTCCGGGTAGCGGCCGAGCAGCACCGGGTCGGCGAACATCGAGTTGTGCAGGATGTCGTACGCCTGCGCGGCGGCCACGTCGGCCGCGCCGTCCGTGGCCGGCCAGGCGGGGGAGTGGTTGTTGGCGATCGCGACCTGCCGGGCGCCCGCGGCGCGCAGCGCCGACGCGGCCAGCCCGTGGCCCAGTAGCTGGTGATGCGCGGTGGGCAGCGCGCCGAGCATCAGCTCCTTGCCCGGCGCGTGCATGCCGAGCGCGTAGCCGAACGCGGTCACCACGAACGGCTCGTTCAGGGTGATCCACATCGGGATCCGGTCGGCGAGCCGCTCCGCGGCCAGCCCCGCGTACTCGGCGAACCGGTGCGCGGTGTCCCGGGCCAGCCAGCCGCCCTCGTCCTCGAGCCGCTGCGGCAGGTCCCAGTGGAACAGGGTGGGCACCGGGGTGATGCCGCGGGCCAGCAGGGCGTCGGTCAGCCGGTCGTAGAAGTCCAGGCCGGGCTCGTGGGCCGGGCCCTTCCCGTGCGGCTGCACCCGCGGCCAGGCGATCGAGAACCGGTATGCGGTCAGGCCGAGCTCGGCCATCAGCCCGACGTCGGTGCTCCAGCGGTGATAGTGATCGACGGCCACGTCGCCGGTCTGGCCGTCCCGGACCGCGCCCGGCTTGCGGCAGAACACGTCCCACACCGACTCGCCGCGGCCGTCCTCGGCGACCGCGCCCTCGATCTGGTAGGCGGAGGTAGCCACGCCCCAGGCGAAATCGGCGGGGAAACGCGGCATCGCAGCATCGGTCATGTCGCGAGCGTACGCCGCCGGCTATCCCGCGCCCTCGGCCACCGCCGCTCCGATCTCGGCCTGCCGGGCGGCCAGTTCGGCGGCGTACTTCTCGGCGTCGACCCGCTCGGCGAGCTCCTCGTCGGAGCGCATCAGCGCCTCGAGATCGCTCTGGGCGGCGTCGATCACGCCCAGGTCGGTGTAGGCGTGGCGCACCTTCGGCCCCCACAGCCCGATGTCCTTCACGCACGGCACGATGCGGGAGAACAGCAGCGTCCGGAACGCCTGCTGCACCGGGGAGTGCTCGGTGAACTCCAGGCACTCCGCGACGTTGAAGCCCATCCGCTCCCAGACCTCCTGGGCCCGGAACCGGTTGCGCATCAGGTAGCAGCCCTCGACGATGAACTCCTCGCGGTCGGCCCGCTCGGCCTCGGTGAGCTGGGCGTAGTAGTCGCGCAGGGCCAGCCGCCCGAACGCCACGTGCCGGGCCTCGTCCTGCATCACGTACGCGAGCAACTGCGTGACCAGCGCGTTGTTGGACATGTCCCGGTGCACCCCGAACGCGGCCAGCGCCAGCCCCTCGATGAGCACCTGCATGCCCAGGTAGGGCATGTCCCAGCGGGAGTCGCTGAGCGCGTCGGCCAGCAGCTTGGCCAGGTCGGGGTTGACCGGGTAGTACAGCCCGATCTTCTCCCGCATGAACCGGGCGTACAGCTCGACGTGCCGGGCCTCGTCCATGGCCTGGGTGGCCGCGTAGAACTTGGAATCCATGTCGGGCACCGACTCCACGATCCGCGCCGCGACCGTCAGCGCCCCCTGCTCGCCGTGCAGGAACTGGCTGAACAGCCAGGCGGACAGGTGGTGGCCGAGCTCGTCGCGCTCGGCCTGGGACAGGACCTCCCACTGGCGGGACCCGTAGATCGGGACGAGCTCGTCGGACTGCTCCATCACGTTGGCCGGGTTGACCGGGATCGACCAGTCGATCCGCTTGGCGGCGTCCCACTGCTTGTCCTTGCCGCGCTGGTACAGGTCGAGCAGGCGGCCCCGGCCGTTGTCGTACTCCCAGCTGAACCGGGTGGCCCCGGCCGCGGGCACGTCCCAGGTCCCCGGCTCGACGGGCGTGGTGTAGTGGTCGTAGGTGCTCACCGCGGCCTCCCCCGGCTCGGCAGTGAACCCATATTACTTTCCGGTACGCCACGCCTCCAGGGCTGCCGGGAGGCCTGCCCGGACTGGCCACGGGGGGTGCTCGCGTCCGCCCCGCGAGCCCGCGGCTAATCGTGCATGGGGCGCTCGTGGGCGGCGTGCCCGGCGGGCTCGAGCTGGAACGTGGAGTGTTCCACGTCGAAGTGGCCGCGCAGGCAGTCCTGCAGCCGGTCGAGCATGCGGCCGTCGTCGATGACCCCCGGGTCCACCACCACGTGCGCGGAGAGCACCGGGAGCCCGGAGGTGATCGTCCAGGCGTGCAGCTCGTGCACGTCACGGACGCCGGGCAGGCCGGTCATGTGGCGCCGGACCTCGCTCAGGTCCATGCCCCGGGGGCTCGCCTCGAGCAGCACGTCGATGGTCTCCCGCAGCAGCTGCCAGGTCCGGGGCAGGATCAGCAGGCCGATCACGAGCGAGGCGATCGGGTCTATGCGGGTGAACCCGGTGGCCGCGATCACCACCCCGGTCACGATCACCGCGGCGGCCCCGAGCGTGTCCGAGGCGACCTCGAGGAAGGCGCCGCGGACGTTCAGGCTCTCGGCCTGTCCCCGGCGCAGCAGCAGCAGCGACACGGCGCTGGCGCACAGCGCGATCACGCCGAACACGATGAGCAGCCCGGAGTTCACCGCGACCGGGGACATCAGCCGCCGGATCGCGTCGACGACGATGAACGTCGCCATGCCGAGCAGCAGCACGGCGTTGGCCATCGCCGCGAGGATCTCCGCCCGGGCGTAGCCGAAGGTGCGCCGGGCGGTGGGCGGCCGGGCGGCGATGTACGCGGCCAGCAGGGACAGGCCGAGGCCGGCCGCGTCGGCGGTCATGTGCGCCGCGTCGGCGACCAGCACCAGCGAGCCGGTGATCAGCGCGCCGATGATCTCCGCGATCGCGACCAGGGTGCTCAGCACCAGGGCCGTGATCAGCGCGGGACGGTGCCGCCCGGTCACGGTCACGGCGTGCGAATGCCCGGTCATTCGCCCTTGCGTCGCCGGGGGCCGCGGCGCCGCGGCGGGGCGCCGGGCGGCGCGCCCGGCTGGCCGGCCGGGTCGTCGGCCGGCTGCGGCTGGGCCTCGCCCTGGGCGACCAGCTCGTAGGCGGGGTTGATCATGACCGGGCCGCCCGACCGCATGCCGACCTGGCCGCGGAACCTGACCCGGGCGCCGCACACCAGGCCCGGGATGTGCGACCGGCCGTAGAACAGGGCGGTGAGCTGGCCGGTCGAGTCGGCTATCTCGGCGGCGAGCACGGTGTTGCGCTCCACCGGTCGGATCTCGACCGCGTAGACCCGGCCCTCCACCGTGGCCCGGCCCGGCCCGGTGAGCGATCCCAGCGGCCGGACCCCCGGCGGCGGGGGCGGCCGGTCGGCCGCGGCGCCGTCGGGAGCACCGGCGTCCGCGGTCGCGGCGTCGGCCGCGGCAAGCTCGGGACCGGCCATGGCCGCCGCATCGGCCGCCGCGTCCTGGCCGTCCGCGCCGCCGCCGGCGGCGGCGGCCACCGCCGGCGCGGCAGGCTCGGCCGCGCCATCGCGCCTGGCTCCGTCGGCCGTCCGGCCGGGCTCGGCTCCGTCGGCGGCGGCCCGCCGGTCGTGGATGACCTGCAGCCGGTTGCGCACGTCGAAGGGCACGATCGTGGCCGCCGCGTGCGGGATGCGGCTCACCGCCGCGGCCATCCTGTCCGCGGTGCGGTCGTGCAGGAGCCGGCCGAGCATCGCGGAGTAGCTGCGCCGGGGCAGGATCGCGGTGACTCCCACGCCGGGCAGCTCGGCCTCGGCGCTGACCAGTTCCGCCGCGCACCGGGCCAGCCTGCGGTCTGCGCAGTCGACGAAATCGAGCGGTATGCCGGTGTTCGCGCGCACCCAGTCCCGGCGCAGGGTGTCCGCCCGGACGTTGTCGATCACGAAGTGGACCGCGTGTAGTGAGGTGGGCCGCAGGCTGCGCGCGTACCGCAGCGCGGCCACGGCGGCGAGGTCGAACTCGTCCACGAACACGAAGACCGTGCGCCGCGCGTACGTGGGCGGCTCGGGCGGCTTGGGCCGGCTGCTGATCCGGGCCAGGACCCCGGCCTCTTCCTTGTACTCCCGGTTGAGCCGGATGAGGGCGGGCACGCCGATCGCGAACAGGATCACCACCAGCCAGGCGCCCTCGGTAAACTTGACCACGACGAAGATCGCCACGACGAGCGCGGACGTCACGCCCGCCGAGAAGTTGATCACCAGTTTGCGCCGCCAGTGCGGCTCCCTGACCCGGTGGTGGTACTTGGCCATGCCGAACCCGGCCATGGTGAAGGCGGTGAAGACCCCGATCGCGTAGAACGGCACCAGCCGGTTGACGTTCGCCCCGACCACGGCCAGCAGGGTGCACGACAGGATCGCCAGGACGACGATCCCGTTGGAGAAGACCAGCCGGTGGCCGCGCTTGGTCAGCCAGCGCGGCAGGAACGCGTCCTCGGCCACGAAGCTGGCCAGGAACGGGAAGCCGTTGAAGCTGGTATTCCCCCCGGTGTAGAGGATCAGCGCGGTCGCCGCCTGGACCAGGATCCACATGACATGGCCGACCGGCGAGGGCCCGAAGACGAGCTTTGCCTCCTGGGACAGCACAGTCGGGACCCCGTCGACGTACGGCGCCGCGTGGGTGACGTGGGCCAGCCAGGAGATGCCGGCCACCAGCGAGCCCAGGATCAGCCCCTCGGTGACCAGCACCTTGCGGGCGTTGATGCCCTCGGGCGGGCGGAACGCGCTGACCGCGTTGGAGACCGCCTCGATGCCGGTCAGCGACGAGCCGCCGTTGGCGAACGCCCGCAGCAGCACGAACACCATCCCGAACGCGATCAGGCCGCTGGTGGTCGAGTGCCCGGTGTACTGCCCGGGCACCGGCCAGGGATACCGCGGCAGGTCCCCGAACGCCTCGCGCAGCAGGCCGGTGATGATCATGATGATCACCACGCTGGAGAACAGGTACGTGGGCACCGCGAACGACCGCCCGGCCTCCCGGATGCCGCGCAGGTTGCCGTAGCACATCAGGATCACGATGCCGATCGAGATCACCGTGATCAGCGTCGGCTTGTTGATGGCCTGAACGGCCGACGCGACGGCGGCGGTGCCCGCGGCGACCTGGACCGCCACCGTGACCACGTAGTCGATGAGCAGCGCGACCGCGGCGACCTGGGCCACCCGCGGCCCGAAGTTCTCCCGGGCGACCACGTACGAGCCGCCGGCCCTGGTATAGACCGTGACCACCTCGCGGTAGGACAGGACCACCAGGGCCATGACGAACAGGACGACCCCGGTCAGCGGCAGGATGAGCGTGAACGCCGTGATCGCGAGGCCGCCCTTGATCAGCTCGATCAGGATTTCCTCGGTGCCGTAGGCCGAGGACGAGATCCCGTCGGGGGCGAGCACGCCGAGCGCCAGCGGATTGGACAGCCGCTGCTCGCCGAGCTGCTCGTTGATCAGCGGCCGCCCGAGCAGTCGCCGCTTGACCGTATATCCCAGGCCCTCGGCCAGGTCGTCCTGCGAGTCCAGGAGACCCGTCGCCCTGCGCATGGCCACGCCGCCGCGTCCTTTGCTCGTAACAACCCTGACGTGGCCTTCATACCATCGCGCTGGCCTGTGCGGGAGCCGGGAACCCGTCCCGAATCGGAACCGCCGTGCCGCCGGGCCGGGTTTGCCCGCTGTTCACGCGGCGGCGGGAGACTGGCGGGCACCGCGAGGGCGCGGTCCTGCCCGGGGCGGGCGTGCCCGCGGGTAAGCAGTGCGATCCTGGTCAGGACTACGGCACGGGCCGACCCGGTCCAGGGAGGCAAGCCCATGACCACGACACCCGCGGCCCCGGCTCCGCAGGCCGGCCACGCGAGGACGCTGCACCTGTCGGAACTGCTCAAGCGGCCGCTCACGGACCGGGGCGGCGAGTCGATCGGGCGGCTGTCGGATGTCATCGTGCGGCTGCGCGGCGACCAGAACCCGCTGGTGACCGGCCTGGTCGCCACGGTCGGCGGCCGCGAGGTCTACGTGCCCATCGAGCAGGTGGTCTCCTTCGACGGCGACGAGGTCAAGCTCACCAGCGCCAAGCTCGACCTGCGCTCCTTCGAGCGCCGCGAGGGCGAGGTGCTGCTCCGCGCGGACGTGCTCGGCCACCGGCTGATCGACGTGGAGAGCGCCCACCTGATCAAGGCCGGCGACCTGGAGCTCGAGCAGCAGGACGGGGACTGGGTGGTGGCCGGGGTCGACACCCGCCGTCAGTCACGGCGGCTGCTGCGATCCCGGCACGCGGAACACGACGAGCACACGTTCCGGGAGTGGGCCAAGTTCGAGCCCCTGATCGGTCATACCGGCAGCGCGCTGCTGCGCGGCCCGTTCGCCCGGATCCGCAGGCTGAAGCCGGCCCAGATCGCCGACCTGATCGAGGAGGCATCCAAGGAGGAGGAGACCGAGATCCTGGGCCAGGTGCACGCGGACCCGGAGCTCGAGGCCGACGTCTTCGAGGAACTCGACGAGGACCTGGCCACCCGGCTGCTCGGCGCGCGGACCGACGCCGAGATCGCCGACGTGCTGTCGCGCATGCGCGCCGACGACGCGGCGGACGCGATCGCGGAACTGCCGCAGCGGCGCCGCCAGCCCGTGCTCGACCTGCTGCCCGCGGGACAGCGCACCAAGGTGCTGACGCTGATGGGCTTCAACCCGACCAGCGCCGGCGGCCTGATGGGGGTCGACTTCCTCACCGTGGCCTGCGATGCGCAGGTCCGCGACGCGCTGGATGCGGTGGCCAGCTCGGCCACCCTGCAGCCGGAGGCGCTCACCAGCGTGCACTGCATCGACGAGCGCGGCCGGCTGTGCGGGGTCGCCACCCTGACCTCCCTGGTGCAGTCCGATCCGGCCACGCCGCTCCGGGAGATCTACGACGACGACCCGGTCCGGGTCGGCGCGGACACCGACGTGGTGGACGTCGCGGTGCTGATGAGCGACTACAACCTGATCACGATCCCGGTCGTGGACGAGCGCCGGAAGATGATCGGCGTCATCACGGTCGACGACGTGCTCGAGGTCACGCTGCCGGATGACTGGCGGCGCCGCGAGGCCGCGCAGCCGCCCGACGCGCACCGCGGGGACTCGACGTGAGTGACCCGCGCGGGAGCCCCGGCGGCCAGCCTCCCGGCGCGCAGCCTCCCGCCGCGCAGCCCGCACCCGCGCAGCCCCCGCCCGCGCAGCCCGCACCCGCCCAGCCCGCACCCGCCCAGCCCCCGCCCGCGCAGCCCGCACCCGCCCAGCCGCCCGCCGGTCAGCCGCCCGCCGGTCAGCCGCCCGCCCGGCAGCCGCCCGCCCGGCAGCCGCCCGCCCGGCAGCCGCCCGCCACGCCGCCCCCGGCCGTTCAGCCTCCCGCCGCCCGGCGTCCGCCGCCCCAGCGTCCTGCCCCGCAATCCCTTGCCACGTCCCCCGCCCCGCCGCCCTCCGCCCCGCAGCCCCCCCATGGCACTACCCTGGCCCGGCCCAGCGCCGTCCTCGACACGGCCCACGAGGGCGACATCGAGGGCGCATTCGGCCGGATCAAGGTCGGCGACGAGCAGCGCGGTGGCTGGCGGCTGCAGCTCATCACGTTCCTCGCGATCATCGGGCCGGGCCTGATCGTGATGGTCGGCGACAACGACGCGGGCGGGGTCTCCACCTACGCCCAGGCCGGCCAGGACTACGGCTACAGCCTGCTCTGGGTGCTGCTGCTGCTGATCCCGGTCCTGATCGTGAACCAGGAGATGGTGGTCAGGCTCGGCGCGGTGACCGGCGTCGGCCACGCCCGGCTGATCAACGAGCGGTTCGGCCGGTTCTGGGGCTGGTTCAGCGTGGGCGACCTGTTCCTGCTCAACTTCCTGACCATCGTCACCGAGTTCATCGGCGTCTCCCTGGCGCTGCAGTACTTCGGCGTCAGCCCCTACATCTCGGTGCCGATCACCGGGGTCATCCTGATCGCGATCACCGCCAGCGGCAGCTTCAGCCGCTGGGAGCGGGCGATGTTCCTGTTCATCGCGATCAGCGTGGTGCAGTTGCCGCTGCTGTTCCTGTCGGAGCCGCGCTGGAGCCAGATCGGCTACCACTTCGTGGTGCCCGGCATCCAGGGCGGCGCCAGCTCGGCCTCGGTGCTGCTGATCATCGCGATCGTGGGCACGACCGTCGCCCCCTGGCAGCTGTTCTTCCAGCAGTCGAACGTGATCGACAAGCGGATCACGCCGCGCTTCATCAAGTACGAGCGGGGCGACACCACGCTGGGCGCGTTCGTGGTGGTCGTCGGCGCCGCGATCATCCTGATCGTCGCGGTCTACGCGGTCAGGGACACGCACCTGGCCGGGCACTTCACCGATGCGCTCGGGGTCGCCAACGCACTCAAGGCCAAGAGCGGCCTGCTCGGCGCGCTGTTCGCGATCTTTCTGCTGGACGCCAGCATCATCGGCGCCGCGGCCGTGACCCTGTCCACCAGCTACGCGTTCGGCGACGTGTTCGGGCTGAAGCACTCGCTGCACCGCAGCTGGCGCGATGCCAAGCCCTTCTACGCCACCTACGCCGCGATGATCGCGGCGTCGGCCGGCATCGTGCTCATTCCCGGCGCGCCGCTGGGGCTGCTGACCACCGCCGTGCAGGCCCTGGCCGGGGTGCTGCTGCCGTCGGCCAGCGTGTTCCTGCTGCTGCTGTGCAACGACCCCGAGGTCCTCGGCCCGTGGATGAACCCGCGCTGGCTGAACATCCTGGCCGGAGTGATCATTGCCACGCTGCTCGTGCTGTCCGGCACCCTGGTGATCACCACGCTGTTCCCGTCCTTCAACTCCCTGAAGGTCGCGATCTGGCTCGCCGTCGGCTTCCTGGCCGCTGCGGCCGGGGCCGTCGGCTGGCTCTGGTTCACCCGTTCCCGCCGTCCGCCATCGGTCCCGCACCCGAAGACCATCATGACCCCGGCCGAGCGCCTCAACTGGCGCATGCCGCCGCTGGCCCTGCTCAAGCCGGTGCAGTGGTCGACCGGGACGAAACTCGGCGTGCTAACTCTCCGCGGCTACCTGGTGATCTCGGTGCTGCTGCTGGCCGTCAAGGCCGTCCAGCTAGGCACCGGCCACGGCTGACCCGCACCGCCCAGCGTCGCACAAGGCGGTCAGTGGGCCAGGGCGAGCTGCACGATCTTCACGGCGACCAGGATCGTGGCCACGGCGAGGTAGGACCGCAGCACCGTCAGGCCGACCTTGCGGCCGAGGGGCACCGGCGGCCGCCGCAGCAGCGCCAGCGGCGGCATCCGCCAGTTCTCCCGGCCGCTGCGGTCGATCACCGCAGGCGCCAGGCCGGGGGCGCCCGACCGCAGCCGGAGGGCCACGAAGCAGAGCCCGCCCAGCGCCGCGGCCGCGCCGCAGCCGCCCAGGATGACCAGGATCTGCCGGGCGGTGATGCCCGGGTCCAGCACCGACGCGGTCAGGATGACCGACAGCGCGACCAGGACGGTCACCACCGAGCCGGTGAACAGGTTGGTCCGGCGCCCGTTGACCCACGGGCCGAGCACCTCGCGGTCGTTGCACAGCAGCAGCAGGTACACCGCGGCGGACGGCAGCAGCACCCCGGCCAGGGCCTGCACGCCCTCGGTGAGCAGCCCGAGCGGGGAGCCGGGGATCAGCACCACGGCGGCCGCGGCGAGGACCAGGCCGCCGTAGATCGCGTAGAAGCCCTTGGCGCCTTTGACCCCGCGGTGCAGCGAGTGCTTGAGGCCGAACACGTCGCCGATCGCGTACGCCGTGGACAGCGAGACCGC
Organism: uncultured Actinomycetota bacterium; assembly: GCA_963808705.1. GTDB lineage: Bacteria > Actinomycetota > Actinomycetes > Streptosporangiales > Streptosporangiaceae > JASHPR01. Next base: position 411,792 of record CAWEHB010000003.1, read on the forward strand.
GAACGCGCCGATGATCGAGGCGTCCAGCAGCGCGACCGCGAACAGCACCCCGGCGACCCGGCCCGCGTGCGCCTGCAGGCCCGCGGCGAGGTCCGCCGCGTTGGTGAAGCCCCCGGTGTGGCCGGCGAACGCCGCGGCGGTGAAGCCCATGATCGCGCCGGCGCCCAGGATCACTACCACGATGCCGATCCACAGGTCGGCCTTCTCGTAGCTGATGAACCGCGGCGTGATCCGCTTATCGATGACGTAGCTCTGCTGGAAGAACAGCTGCCACGGGGCGACCGTGGTGCCGACGATCCCGATCACCAGCAGCATCACCGTGGCCAGCTGCCCGGACCCGCCGGGCATGACCGGGGTCACGAAATCGCGCGCCATCTGCGAGGCCGCCGGGTGCGCGAGGAAGTAGATCGGGATCAGCAGCAGCGAGCCCCCGCACAGGCCGATGGCCATCCGCTCGAACCGGCGGAAGCTGCCGGTGAACGCCGCCCCGATGATCACCAGCGCGGCCAGCGCCACCGCCGCCAGCCGGGGCACCCCCAGGTACCCCGCGGCCAGGGTGATGCCGATGAACTCGGTGACGATGGTCAGCGCGTTGAGGATAAATAGGTCGATGACGCTGAACGCGCCCCAGAACTTGCCGAACCGCTCCAGGATCAGCCGGGCGTGCCCGACCCCGGTCACCGCGCCGAGCCGCAGCACCATCTCCTGGTTCACGTACAGCACCGGCACGAGCAGCAGCAACGTCCACAGCAGCCGGGTGCCGTAGTCCTGGCCGGCCTGGCCGTAGGTGGCGAAGGCGCCGGCGTCGTTGTCGCCGACCATCACGATCAGCCCGGGCCCGACGATCGCCAGCAGCGTCTTCAGGCACGCGGAACCGCCGCGCCGGGGCGAGGTGTCATCCAGCCGGATGGTGCCGAGCGCGCCGCGGATATCGCCGGCGTGCTCCGAGTCGAGTACCGCGCCGCGGCGGTCCAGGGTTGCGGTCATGATGATCCCTCCCTCTCCCCGGTCGGGGTGTGCTGGGAGGCACGCAGCATTTGGCGGGCACCAGGCCACGCCGGCGAAACGGCCCGGGAAAGGGGCGCGGTTACCGCGTGCCGGAAGAAAGCGAGAACGCATCGGAGCGGGGCCAATGATGGCCCGGACTACTATCCATGTCTCGCCTCCTTCGGCCATGACACGCGAGGGTGTCCATCCACGGCGGGGGAGAGGCCGGCGAGAACCGGCGTGCACCCCTTCTCGTCAGAGCTTTGGCACGACACGACGTAGCACCCGCCGCAGCGAGCGCAGCCACTTCGGGTCACCCCTTAAGCCGGGGAGACCTGTCCTGACCCTGGGCGTCTCTCGACGTCGTCGGATCAGTGGCCTGTGTTCATGTCGACGCCTCACCGAACGAGGTGTCAGCAACGTTAATTGTAGGTGAACAGCGCGGGCCCGGGCAAACCACGGGATTGTGCGTTAGCTCACCCGATCGTTCCGCGGGCCCGCAGGGCCGTGATCTCGTCCGGCGTGCAGCCGATCTCGGACAGCACCGCGTCGGTGTCCGCGCCCGGCCTCGGCGGCGCCGACGGGAGGCCGGCCGCGGACCGGCCGAACCGGGGCGCGGGCGCGGGCTGTACCACCCCGCCGACGTCGGCGAAGGTGCCGCGGGCCGCGTTGTGCGGGTGCCCGGGCGCCTCGCCCGGGCTCAGCACCGGTGCCACGCAACCGTCCGACCCGGCGAACACCTCCGCCCACTCGTCCCGGGTGCGGCCCAGGAAGGCCTCCACGAACCGGGCCCGCAGCACCGGCCAGCCGCCGCGGTCGTGCTGCGCGGGCAGGTCCTCGCCGGCCAGCCCGAGCCCGGCCAGCAGTTCGGCGTAGAACTTCGGCTCCAGCGCCCCGACGGCCACGTGCCCGCCGTCGGCGGTCTGGTAGGTGTCGTAGAACGGCGCGCCGCCGTCCAGCAGGTTGGCGCCGCGCGTATCCTTCCACGCGCCGGTGACCCGCAGGCCGTACAGGAACGCGGTCAGCAGCGCGGAGCCGTCCACCATGGCCGCGTCCACCACCTGGCCGAGCCCGGACCGCTCCCGCTCGAGCAGCGCGGCCAGCACGCCGAGCGCGAGCAGCATCCCGCCGCCGCCGAAGTCGCCGACCAGGTTGAGCGGCGGGACCGGGCGCTCGCCGAACCGGCCGATCGGGTACAGCGCCCCGGACACCGCGATGTAGTCGATGTCGTGCCCGGCAGTCGGCGCCAGCGGGCCGTCCTGCCCCCAGCCGGTCATCCGCGCGTACACCAGCCTCGGGTTGCGCGCGGCGCACTCCTCGGGGCCGAACCCGAGCCGCTCGGCCACCCCCGGCCGGAACCCCTCCACGAGCACGTCGGCGGCTGCGGCGAGCCGCAGCAGCAGCGCGACCCCGTCCGGGTCCTTGAGGTTGATCCCGACCGAGCGGCGGCCCCGGACCAGCGGGTCCACCGGGGCGGCCGCGCCCGGGCCGCAGTTCTCGGCGCGCTCCACCCGCACCACCTCGGCGCCCAGGTCGGAGAGGATCATGCAGCCGAACGGCGCGGGCGCCAGGCTCGCGATCTCGATCACCCGGATCCCGTCGAGCGGTCCCATCAGCTCGCCTCCTCCGCGCCTTGATCAAACCCCGATCCATAACGCGACGTCCCGGGGTCGGCCGTTCCCCGCAGCGCCCAGCCTAACGACCGCGTGCCGTTACTGTTCCTGGCTGAGCAGCAGGGCCAGGGTCGGGCAGGCCGCGACCGCGCGCCGGGCGAGCGGGAGCAGGTCGCCGGGCACCGGGCCGGGGGAGATGATCGGGTACCCCCACGGGTCGGCGGTGATCAGCTCGGGCAGCAGCTCGGCGCACATGCCGTGCGCCTCGCAGGCGATCGGGTTCACCCGCAGGGAGCGGCTCATGGCCGCTGCCCCCAGCCGTAGCCGGGAGCGGGCAGCACCGGCCTGCGCCGCACCCGGGAGCACGGCCCGGACGCGGCGTGCTGGCGCAGCTCGTCGGCGAAGGTGGACAGCCCGCTCGCGACGAACGCCGCGGTCCCGTCCGGCAGGTGGCAGGCGCCGCGCCGGGCGACCAGGGTCAGCAGCCGCTGCGCCCAGCCCAGCGCCCGGCGGTCCGGCCGGCCGAAGGCGAGCTGTTCCAGCATGCTGGCCAGGGCGGGCAGCCCGTTCAGGCACGGGCCGCACTGGCCCGCGCTCTGGGTGGCCAGGAACCCCGCGATCCATGCGGTCTCGGCCAGCCCGCAGGCCGACTCGGGCAGCACCACGAGGACCCCGGGCCCGAGGGCGGCGCCCGCGGCGCGCAGCGCCGGGTCGCTGACCGGGACGCCGAGCGCCCGGTCGTAGGGAAGCCAGCCGCCGAAGTACCCCCCGGCCAGGATCGCCTGCGGCGGCTCGGACGGGCCGCCGGCCCAGCGGACCAGCTCGCCGACGGGCATGCCGAGCGCGATCTCGTACACCCCGGGCCTGCTGACCGCGCCGCTGACGGTGACGAGCGCGGACCCGGCCCCCCCGGGACCGGTACCCGCGGGGCCCGCCGGGCCCGGTGCGGGGCCCAGCTCGCGGAACCAGGCCGCGCCGAACCGCGCGATCAGCGCGACGTGGGCGAGGGTCTCGACGTTCTGCACCAGCGTGGGCCGCCCGTGCGCGCCCTTCTCGAACGGCCGCGGCGGCACGAAGGTGGGCTTCGGCGCGCCCCCGTTCAGCTGGCTGATCACGGCGGTCTCCTGGCTGGCCACGTACCCGCCGGGGACGGCCATGACCTGGACCGGCACCTGGTTCTGCCCGGCGCGCTCCCGCTCGCTGATCGCCGCGGCCAGCTGCAGGGCCAGCTCGTCCTGGCCCTCGTCCAGGATCAGGTAGCCGCGGGCGGCCCCGACGGCCTCGGCCGCCAGCGCGATCCCGTCCAGCACCAGATGCGGGGCCCGGGCCAGCAGCATCCGGTCCTTGCCGCTGGCCGGCTCGGACTCGGCGCCGTTGGCGACCACGACGGTGCCGGCGCTGCCGCGCAGCGGCCCGGCCTTGCGCCCAGCCTCCGCGACCGTGCGCATCTTGCGGCCGGCCGGGAAGCCCGCGCCGCCGCGGCCGGTCAGCCCGGCCCGCTCCACCTCGGCGATCAGCTCGGCCGCCCGGACCCGGCCCGCCCCGCCCCGGGCGTCGCGGAACGGCACCGGGCCGTACCGGGCGACGTGGTCCGCGAGCGGCAGCGGCCCGCCAGGCGGGATCAGCCGGGGCAGCCCCGGCGGCGGGAGCGCCCGGGCCGCGGCCCCGGAGGCCCGCATGGCCCGGGCCGCGCTCACCGGGTGCCCCCGGTCTTGGCGCCGCCGCTGACCAGGTGCGACGAGGTGCCGGCCCGCAGCGCCCAGCCCGGCGCCAGCGGCCCCGCGGTCAGCCACGCGCCGCCCGCGATGAGCGCGAGCACCAGGGCGAGCGCGCCGACCAGGCGGGCCGCCGCGTGCGACGGCCACCCGTAGGCCAGCCGCCAGGCGGTGAGGGCCGCGATCAGCGCGACACAGGCCACGGTCAGCGCGAGCACCCAGCGCACCGGGGTGTCCGAGCCGGTGCCGAGGCCGTGCAGCACGGCCACCGGCCAGCACAGGTAGGCGCTCCAGTGCACCAGGCGCCAGGACCGGTAGCTCATCTGCGTCCGCAGCAGGCTGGTCACGGCCAGCGCCAGCATCAGGTCAAAGGCGATCGCGCCCAGGCCGAGCCACAACGGCCGGTAGGCGGAGATGAACGGGATCACCACGTCCTGCACGTGGATCGGGACGAAGCTGTCGGCCAGCGTGGTCACGATGTGCAGGCCGGTGAAGGCCAGCGCGAGCAGCGCGGTGTTCCGGTGCAGCCCGATGGTGACGAACCTCGGCCAGGCCGGCCGCTGGTACCGGACCGAGGACAGCAGGCCGAACGCCATGCTCAGGGTCAGCAGCACCAGCGCGACCAGGCCGGTGGCCCGGGTGAGGTACCACAGCGGCGTCGAGGAGGTGACCACGATCGCGCCCGGCGCCAGCCGGCCGGAGGCCGCGGGAACGGCCAGCCCGTACCCGGTCATGTGGCATCGGCCGGGCCGGGGTCGTGCGGCCAGCCCGCGGTGGTCTCGACGCAGCCGTCCGCCCGGACCAGGCGGGCGGGCAGGCCGGCGTCGCTCAGCCAGGCCGGGGCCGCCGCGCTCCGGATGATCGCCGCGGTGCTGGCCGTGTTGGCGTCGACGCAACTGCCCGCGGCCACGCTGACCGTCCGCCAGCAGGACCTGGCTGGCTCGCCGGTCGCCGGGTCGATGATGTGGTGCGCGCGCTGGCCGCCGCCCACGGCCCAGGTGCGCACGGTGGTGCTGGACGTGGCCAGCCCGCCGGAGCTTATGGTCACCGTCTGCCCGGGCGCGTCCGGCCCGGCCGCGTGATCGTCGGTGACCCGTACCCGCCAGCCGTCGCCGGGCGCCGGGCCTGCCACCGCGATGTCCCCGCCGAGGCTGACCAGCACGCCGCAGCCGAGCCGCCCGGCGATGACCTCCGCGCAGCGGTCGGCGGCCCAGGCCTTGGCCGTCGCCCCCAGGTCGAGTTGCGCGCCGTTCGCGAGCTGCGCCAGCCGCCGTCCGCGGTCGAGCCGGACGCTGTGCCAGCCGGGCACACTGTGCTGGCTGGGCACACTGTGCTGGCCGGGCACACTGTGCTGGCCGGGCATACGGGCCGTCGGCCGGGGCAGCGGCCTGCCCGCCGGAAGCTCCGCGGCCCGGATCTCCGCGAAGTCACGGTCGTACCCGATCTCCGCGAGCGCCTGCCCGCAGGTCGGGTCCACGTCGCCGTCGGTGAGCCGCGCCGCGCGCAGCGCGGTCTCCAGCAGGTCGGCGAAAAGCTCGCTGACGCTGGTGACGGCGCCGCCCGCGGCGTTCAGCCGGGACAGCTCGGAGTCGGGGCGGAACCTGCTGCAGGCCAGGTCCACGGCCGCGAGCTCGGCGTCGGCGATGGCGCGCGCGGCCTGCACCTGCCCGGGGTCGCTGACCAGCAGGATCGCCGTGGTGCCGAACACGCTGAAGGCATCGGTGCCTGCGGCCAGGGTGGTCACGACGCTCCCGACGTCACCTGGCCCCCGCCGGTGGCGGGAGCAGGGGGCTGCGCCGGGACCACGATCGTGCCCTGGCCGCCGCCGTTGCCGCCGCCGCCGGCGCCGCTGCCACCGACGCTGCCGTTGCTACTGCCACTGCCGGTGCTGCTGCCGCCGGCGCTGCTGCTGCCGGCGCTGCTGTTGCTGTTGCTGCTGCTGCTGCCGCCGCTGTTGTGGGCGGTCGCCGGCTGCTCGGTCGCGACATGATGCCCGAACGCCACGGCGAGCAGCGCCGAGCACACCACGCCCGCCGCACCGGCCCGCCAGGTGTACTTGCTGACCTTGCGGAGGCCATCGTCGCGTGCGGCTGCTGCGAAGCGCACGTCGTCCCGGCGCATAGCGCGATCCCTCCTGCCCGCCCCGGCGTATCCAGCCTGCCCGCCCCGGCGTATCCAGGTCCGCGCCCCCGGACGCTCGAGTCCAGGCCTCCAGCATGCCGAACGTATCCTGTGAACGGCTGCAAGTTCAGTCCGGGTTCACCGAAGGCAGCCGTAGCCACGTTTCCCTTTCTTTGTACCTTGTCGTCGGCGCGGCCGAGAACGGCCAGGCGCACCTTGGCGTCGGCGCGGGCCGGGCCGCCAGGCCCTGGCACGCCAGCCGCGGATGCCGGTCAACTTCCGGACACGTGCGCCGCTACCCGGGCTCGGAACCGGCGAGCCTGGCGAACGCCTGCAGGTTGGCCAGGCTCTCGCCCCGCTTGACCCGCCAGGCCCACTCCCGGCGGATCGACGACGCGAACCCGAGCCTGAGGGCCTGGTCGAAGTTCTCGTCCGAGTAGCTGAGCACGCAGCCGAGCAGCCGGTCGATCTCGTCGGCGGCGACCGAGGCCAGCGGCAGCCGCCCGACCAGGTAGACGTCGCCGACCGGGTCCAGCGCGAAGTGCACGCCGTACATGCGGCCGCTGCGCTCCAGCAGGAACCGGTAGAACGCCGCGTGGTTCTCGTCTGGCTGCCGGCAGAAGAACGCCTCCACGTGCAGGCTGTGCGCCCCGACGATGAGCCAGGTCATGATGGCCAGCTTGTGCTGGCCCTCCAGCCGTACCAGGTAGGCGCCGGACCGTGGCGACTCGAAGCTCAGGCCCAGGCCGGCCAGGGCCGCCTCGATGGCCTTGGCGGCTGCGGCCTCACCGTCCGTCTCGGGCGTAGTCAAGCGTCCACTGCCTGGGTCGCCTCGGACATGGCCCCCGCGTACAGGTTCAGCAGCCGGTCGACGGTCACGCCCCAGCCGAACCTGGACGCATGCTCGCGGGCCCCCCGCGAGAGCCGGGCCAGGGTGTCCGGCCGCGCGATCAGGTCCCGGATCACCCGCGCGTAGCGGGCCGGGTCACGGGACTCGACCAGCACGCCGGACACGCCGTCGCGGACCGCCGTGCGCAGCCCGCCGACCGACGCGGCCACCACCGGCGTGCCGCAGGCCTGGGCCTCCACGGCCACCAGGCCGAACGACTCCGAGCAGGACGGCACCATGACGACCGTGGCCGCGCGGTACCACTCGGCAAGCTCCGGCTGCGGGCAGGGCGGCTCGAGCCGGACGAGGCCGGAGATCCCGAGCGCCGCGGCCAGCTCGGCCAGCCCGTCCGGGTCGGCGCGCCCGGTCCCGCTCGGCCCGCCCACGAACGCGACCCGGAGCCGGCCGGCCAGGCCGGGATCGTCCCGGATCATCTCGGCTGCCGCGTGCAGCACCACGTGGGGGGCCTTGAGCGGCTGCATGCGGCCGGCGAAGACCAGCACCACCGCGTCGGCGGGCAGGCCCAGCCGCTGCCGGGCCGCCTGGCGGGATCCCGGCTTGAACACCGCCAGGTCGACGCCCGGGTTGATGGTCCGCACCCGCGAGGGCACGGCGTCATAGAGCCCGATCAGCTGCTGCGCCTCGTCGTCGGTGTTGGCCACCAGGCGGTCGGCGGCCGCCACGACCTCGGCCTCGCCGCGGAGCCGCACCGCGGGCTCGGCGGCGTCCCCGGCCGCCAGCGCGGCGTTCTTCACCCGTCCCAGGGTGTGCATGGACTGCACGAACGGCACGCCCCATCGTTCCTTGGCCACGGCGCCTACCTGACCGGACAGCCAGTAGTGCCCGTGCACGACGTCGTAACGGCCCGGTGCGTACGCGGCCTCGGCCCGCAGCATCTCGAAGGTGAAATGGCAGAGCTGGCCGGGCAGGTCGGCCTTGTCCAGATCCTCGAACGGCCCGGCGGGCAGGTGCCGCACCAGCACCCCGGGAGCGAGCTCGACCACGGGCGGCACCTCGCGGGACACCGCGCGGGTGAAGATGTCTACCTCTACGCCGCGGTCCGCGAGGCGCTTGGCCACCTCGACGACGTAGACGTTCAGGCCGCCCGCGTCACCCGTACCGGGCTGCTCGAGCGGTGAGGTATGGACGCTGACGGTCGCGATCCGCCGGGGATAGGGTCGCCGCACGGGCATGCACCTCCGACTGATCAACCCCGGGCCGCAGCGTCCTGTTCCCGCCGTCCCGGGCGCTGGCCGGGCCGTCAGCCGGCACCCGTTAGGCTCGGCGACATGAGCGGGGAACACAGCATGAGCACACTGGTGCTGATCCGGCACGGCGAAAGCGTCTGGAACTCGGAAGGGCTGTTCACCGGCTGGGTGGATGTCGGCCTGTCGCCGAAGGGCGTCGACGAGGCCGTGAACAGCGGCAGGCTGCTCGACGAGGCGGGCCTGCGCCCCGACGTGGTGCACACCTCGGTACTCACCCGGGCCCTCCAGACCGCCCACCTCGCGCTGGAGACGGCGGACCTGCTCTGGCTGCCGGTGCGGCGCTCCTGGCGGCTGAACGAGCGGCACTACGGCGCCCTGCAGGGCAAGAACAAGGCGCAGACCCGGCAGGAGTACGGCGACGAGCAGTTCATGCTGTGGCGCCGCTCCTACGATGTGCCGCCGCCGCCCATCGACGACGACGACCCGTACTCGCAGTCCGCCGATCCCCGGTACGCGCTGCTCCCCTCCGACCTGCTGCCGAGGTCCGAGTGCCTGAAGGACGTCGGACAGCGGATGCTGCCGTACTGGTATGACGCGATCGTCCCCGACCTGGCGGCCGGGCGGACCGTGCTGGTCGTCGCGCACGGGAACTCGATCCGCGCCCTGGTCAAGCACCTGGACGACATCGGGGACGCGGAGATCGCCGGGCTGGACATCCCCACCGGGATACCGCTGGTCTACGAGATGGACGCCGCGTTCCGGCCCGAGACCCGCGGCGGGCGCTACCTCGACCCGGAGGCCGCGGCCGCGGGCGCGGCGGCGGTCAAGAGCCAGGGCCGGTGAGGCCGGGAGGCCGGGCGGCTTCCGGCGGCAGCGTCCCCGCAACGGGCGCGGCGCGGCCGGCGGTTATCGGTTAGTGAACATCTCACGAATAACGGCACGTTAAGGACCGCGGTCAGGTGCGCGCCGGCTGACCGCGGCCTACCATCAAAAGCGTGGGTGTGGGGGTGAGTGTAGCCTGGGAGCGTGTGCCGCGTGACAAACGGACACGTGACCGCCTCGGGCCATGGGTGGTGCTCGACGGCCCCGCAGCGGGACCCGCTGCCGTATGAAGATCCGGGTGCCGTTGAAAACCGGAGCTGACCCCGCCGCGCGGACTGAGCCTGCGCAGCTGCCGCCCGGAGTGGCGTCCGTTCTGTCGGTCCTGTCTTCCTCGGCCGTGGTCCTCGACAGCGAGGACCGGGTGCTGCAGGCCAGCGTCGCGGCGCGGGCCTACGGCCTGGTCGGCGGGGACGAACTCGTGGTGCAGGAACTGCTCGCCCTGGCCCGCCAGGTCCGCCGGGACGGCGAGATCCGTGAGGGCGACCTGGAGGTGTCGACCCGGGGCGCCAACGGGCGGACGACGAGCCTGGCGGTGCGGGTCGCCCCCCTGGCCGCCGCCGTCGGCGGCGGGGGACTGGTGCTGCTGCTGATCGAGGACCAGACCGAGAGCCGCAGGGTGGAAGAGGTCCGGAGGGACTTCGTGGCCAACACCAGCCACGAGCTCAAGACCCCGGTCGGCGCGCTCGCGCTGCTCGCCGAGACGGTCGAGGACGCGGCCGACGACCCCGAGGCCGTGCGCCGGTTCGCCGGCCGCATGCGGCAGGAGGCGGCCCGGCTCACCAACCTGGTGCAGGACATGATCACGCTGTCCCGGATCCAGGCGGCCGAGCCGGTACCCGACCCGGTCCCGGTCAAGCTTGACGACGTGGTGGCCGAGGCCCTGGACCGGTGCCGGATGCGGGCGAGCGCCCGCGGCATCGAGCTCGTGGCCACCGGCGGGCACGGCCTGTCCGTGCTCGGCGACGAGGACCTGCTGGTCACCGCGCTGCGCAACCTCCTGGAGAACGCCGTCGCCTACAGCCCGGACAAGACCCGGGTGGACGTGTCGGTCCGGCTGGCGCCCGGGGACGCGGTCGAGATCAGCGTGGCCGACCAGGGCATCGGGATACCCGAGCGGGACCTGGAGCGCATTTTCGAGCGGTTCTACCGCGTGGACCCGGCGCGGTCGCGTGCCACCGGCGGCACTGGCCTGGGCCTGGCCATCGTCAAGCACGTCACCGCGGCCCACGGGGGGAAGGTGACAGTGGTGAGCACTGAGGGAGCCGGGTCCACCTTCATCCTCAGGCTTCCGCTGCGCTCCGATGCCGCAACCGTCAGGGGCGGCGGCACCGTACCGGCGGCGGCGCGATCCGCCAGGAGGAAAGTGAAGTGACGCGAGTACTGGTGGTCGAGGACGAGGATTCGTTCAGCGACGCGATCTCTTACATGCTCCGCAAAGAAGGCTTCGAGGTCGCGGTGTGCCCGACGGGCCCGGACGCGCTCGAGACCTTTGATCGCAGCGGGGCAGACCTGGTGCTCCTGGACCTCATGCTGCCCGGGCTGCCGGGGAGCGAGGTGTGCCGGACGCTGCGCGAGCGCTCCAACGTCCCGGTGATCATGCTGACCGCCAAGGACAGCGAGATCGACAAGGTCGTCGGCCTCGAGCTCGGCGCGGACGACTACGTCACCAAGCCGTTCTCGTCGCGGGAGCTCGTCGCCCGGATGCGCGCCGTGCTCCGGCGCCGCGGCGACACCGAAGAGTCCGCCTCGTCGATCATGGAGTCGGGGCCGGTCCGGATGGATGTCGACCGCCACGTGGTCACGGTCCGCAGCGAGCAGGTTCAGCTACCGCTCAAGGAGTTCGAGCTCCTCGAGGTCCTGCTGCGCAACGCCGGGCGGGTGCTGACCCGGATGCAGCTCATCGACCGTGTCTGGGGCGCCGACTACGTCGGGGACACCAAGACGCTCGATGTCCACGTCAAGCGGCTGCGCGCCAAGGTCGAGGCCGACCCGGCGAACCCGGCGCACATCCTCACCGTGCGCGGGCTCGGGTACAAGTTCGAGCCCTCGGCCTGAGCGCCCCGGCCGGGGCGCGCCGCTGGCGCGCTACGGCGACGGGCTGGCGGTCGGCGGGGGCGAGGCGCCGGGCGACGCGCTGGCCTTGGCCTTGGCCTTGGGGTGCTTGCTCGGCGACGGGCTGGGGCTCGGCGGGGGCGAGAACGTCGAGTAGTACTGGGCCTGCGGCATGATCGGGACCACCAGGCTGAGGCTGCCCGCGTTCTGGAAGGTCATCACCAGCCGGACGGTCGAGCCGCCGCTGAGGGGCCGGGTCAGGTCCTGCAGGATGACCTGCGGCTGCGGCCCGGTCAGCAAGACCGCCCGCTGGCTGGCCAGGATGACCGCGCCGCCCGGCAGCGTCACCGACTTGGCGGTGCCCGGCGCGGAGATGTTGAGCAGCCTGTCCGGCGAGCCCTCGTTGATCAGGGCGAGGAACACGCCGGCCGAGTGACCAGCCGCGATCTTCCGGCCGAGCGGCGCGCCGAGCACGAAGACGTTCCTGATCGCGATGTTGTTGTGCACGGTGCCGGCGCCGTCCGTCGGCTGGTGCCACTCCTGGGTCGGGGCGTTGAACCCGGCCTCGCACCCGGCGAGCGCGGGGATCAGCGCGGCAATCGCCAGGATGACCAGGCGGCGTGGCCCGGCGAACCTGAGGCTGCTCCGGATCACGGCGTGCTCTCCTCGTCTTCGTCAATCCAGGCACCGGACGTCGCAAAGCGTAGCCGCCGTCATGGTCCGGGCCGTCGCCGGCCCGGGTCTGCGGCCGGCCCGGGTCTGCGGCCGGCCGGGGTCGCGGCTGGCCGGGTCCGCGGCTGGCGGGGTCTGCGGCCGGCCGGGGTCTGCGGCCGGTCCGGCAGGCCGCGGGCAGCTGAGCCGGGCCGTCAGCGCCCGGGGGGCTCGCCGGTCAGCCCCCGGCGAGCTTGGCCGAGCCGATCTGCTGCAGCCCGGCCTCGGCCTGCTTCAGCCTGGTCGGCTGCGCCAGGTTGCTCACGACGGAGGTCACGATGCCGCCCGAGCGCACCAGGATCGCGGTCACCCCGGAATGCCCGTAGGTCGTGCCGAGGACGTCGCTGGCGTCGTCTGCGACCCGGGCGGAACTTTGCCCGGCCTGGGCGGCCAGCTGGAACAGCTGCGGCATGATGTCCGGGGTCCCCACGAGGTACACGGCTACGTGCGCCTGGTCGGCCCGGGCGCCAAGCTGCCGCAGCGTGGCCGCGCACCCGCAGTCCTGCGGGATCAGGGCCAGCACGGCGGCCAAGGACGCCGTGACCGTGCGCAGCGGAACGCTCTTGCCCGCGACCACGAGCTGCCCGGACGGCAGCAGCCCGCCGATCTTCCCGGCGGCCGGCTGGCCGGCCGGGTGCTTCGGCGCCGCGGACTGCGCGGCCGTGTGGCCCGGAAGCTCCGGCATGCCGGTCTGGTCGGCGGCGAACATGATGAGCAGGGTGCTGGTGATCAGAGCCAGGATCAGGCAGCCGGCCAGCAGCGGCAGCACCATCCCGTCCCGGGTCAGCGGCCCGCGCAGCCGGCTGGCGCGCTGCCGCCGCCGCAGCGCGCGCAGCTCCCGCTGGTAGGCCTGCACGTCACGATCGAGTTCCCGCGCGTCATCGGGGATCTCGATGTCGACCGGCGGGAGGCCGAAGTCGTCCCGGTCCGGGTCGCTGCCAGGGTTCACCCGCACCCTCCGGCATGAGTGGCAACTTTCTCTCAGTATGAGCCCCCGGCCTGCTGCTGTAACCGCCTGGCGGACTGTTACCGGAAAGGTCTTGGGGACATTTGCCGGCCGCCGCCCGGCGACCAGGGCGCCGTCGGCCCGCCGGGGCGCGGAACCGGGCCGCGCCGGGCCGGCGAGCCAGCTTCCCGGCGTCGCTCCGCGGGTTGCGCGGGGGCGGCCACCTGGCCGTGCGAGGGCTCCGCCGGGGCCGGCGCAGGCACCGCCCCCGGCCCGCCGCGGGGCGTGCCGCCGGGCGCGGGAGGCGCCGCCGCCGCGCACTTCGCAATTTGTACGTCGTGAAGTGCGGCATTGACCTGCGTGTTTGCTGTCCTGGGGGGCTAATCGACCCGGTCCGACGTGGTAACATAGGTCCAGCGGAAGGGGTATGTCCACATGTCTTTCAAGGTCGGCGACACAGTCGTCTACCCCCATCATGGGGCTGCTCGGATCGAGGAGATCGAGACCCGCACGATCAAGGGCGAGGACAGGACCTACCTCGTGCTCAAGGTCGACAAGGGTGATCTGACTGTGCGCGTCCCTGCGGACAATGCCGAGCTTGTAGGCGTCAGGGACGTGGTCGGGCAGGAAGGGCTGGAGCGAGTGTTCGAGGTGCTGCGCGCCCCGTACACCGAGGAGCCGACCAACTGGTCCCGGCGGTACAAGGCCAACCTGGAGAAACTCGCCTCAGGTGACGTGAACAAGGTAGCCGAGGTGGTCCGGGACCTGTGGCGCAGGGACCGGGAGCGCGGTCTTTCCGCGGGAGAGAAGCGCATGCTCGCCAAGGCGCGGCAGATTCTGGTCAGCGAGCTTGCCCTGGCCGAGAAGACCAACGAGGACAAGGCCGAGGCCCTGCTCGACGAGATTCTCGCGTCCTGACCTTCGCGTTCCACCGAGCCGGGGAGCATCAAGTGCACGTCCAATCCCGGCGGGATAGGCGCCGTTCCGCAACCGCGTCACGCGTTCCCGGATCGTCATGCCAGGCGTATTTCCTCAGGTAGGCGTGGGAACGGACGTCCACCCATTTGGTGACGGCAGGCCGCTGTATCTCGCCGGGCTGCTCTGGCCGGGCGAGCCGGGCCTGGCCGGCCATTCCGACGGGGATGTCGCGGCCCACGCGATCTGCGACGCCCTGCTCGCCGCGGCCGGGCTCGGCGACCTGGGCGCGCATTTCGGCACGTCCCGGCCGCGCTGGGCAGGCGCCAGGAGCACGGTGCTGCTCACCGAGACCGCGCGGCTGGTCGCGGACGCCGGCTTCGCGGTGGGGAACGTATCGGTTCAGGTCATCGGCAACCGGCCGCGGATCGCGCCGCGCCGGGACGAGGCGCAGCAGGCGCTCTCGGATGCGCTGGGCGGGGCGCGCGTGAGCGTGTCCGGGACGACCACCGACGGGCTCGGCCTGACCGGCCGCGGCGAGGGCCTCGCGGCGATCGCGACCGCGCTGATCGTGCCCAGGTCCGCGGGGGCAGAATCATTGCTGTGAGCGTGCAACTGAACCACACCATCGTCTCGTGCCGTGACCAGCAGCGGTCGGCGGCGTTCCTCACCGGGATCCTCGGCCTGCCCGCGGCCACCCGCTTCGGGCACTTTCTCGTGGTGGAGGCGGACAACGGCGTCTCGCTGGACTTCGCCGAGACCGACCGGGAGATCGCGTCCCAGCACTACGCGTTCCTGGTGGGCGAGGAAGAGTTCGGCGCCGCGTTCGGCCGCATCCGGGAGCAGGACCTGCCGTACTGGGCGGACCCCGGCAGGACCCGTCCCGGGACGGTCAACCAGCGTGACGGCGGCCGCGGACTGTATTTCGAAGACCCCGACGGCCACCTGCTCGAGATCATTACCCGGCCCTACGGCAGCGGCGGCTAGCCCGCCGGCCTCTGCTCGCCCGGGCGCGGCCGGGCCAGGCTCAGATGAGCCGGTCGGTGGCCGGGTCGGGCCGGCCGTCGAAGTACCGGTCGAGCACCTGGCCGAGCACCGGCTCGCCCGGATCTGCGCGCAGGAACAGCGTGACGCAGGAACGCAGCTTCAGCGCGTCGATGCCGCCGAACATCTGCTCCGCGGTGCGGCCCTGCGCCTGTGCCACGATGGTGGCGCACTCGATCAGCCGCGGGCCGAGCACCGGATGGGCCAGGTAGGCCCGGGCCTCCTCCAGCGAGGAGATCGCGAACGTCCTCGACGTCGGGCTCTGCCCCAGGCCTGCGATCTGCGGGAACACGAACCACATCCAGTGGCTCGTCTTGCGGCCGCGGCGCAGCTCGGCTACGGCGCGGGAGTACGTCCCGCCAGCGTCCTGGGCGGCGACGAAACGCCCGAGGTCGTAGGGGTCATCGGTCGTCATCGTCGGTGGTACCGCCCGTCCTTGGCTATCCCAGGGCCTGCTGCGTCTCGGCGAGGCCGCCGGCGTAGAAGCGGCGGGCCGCGTCGAGCAGCTCATCCAGCGGCGGCCACCACGGCCCGTGCTCCAGTGACCTGAGCGTGTCCGCCAGCCGTGATGCCTGGGCCGGGCCGTCCGCCAGGCCGGCCACGGCGACCCGCCGCGGGCGCACCGCGCGCAGCGGCCCCAGGTACAGGTCCGGGCCGGTCACGCCGCCCTGGGCTGGGGCTACGACCAGGTAGTAGTCGGGCAGCTCGAACCGCTTGTCCCGCCAGGCCGCCAGCGCGTCCGCCGCCTGCTCCTCGAACCCGGCTGCTCCGCCCGGCCCGGCCGGCACGTCCCACATCGCCCGCCACCCCGCCGCCACCCCGGCCAGCGGGTCGTCGGGCACGATCACGTACATCGACCGGTGCCGCGCCGCCTCCCGCAGGGCCAGGGCTCCCGCCTCCCAGCCGGGCCGCGCCGCCGCGGGCTCGTCCGCAGCCGGCGGGCCGGTCCCGCCCGCGCGAGCGCGGGCGACCGAGATGCCAGGCGACCGGGCCAGCCCGGCCAGCAGCCCGTCGCCTATCTCGCCGGCCAGGACAACCACGGTGGAGGTCTCGCGTCGCATCGGCCTGATCCTAAGACCTCGCGCCCGTTATTCGCTGGCGCCCGCCGCGGGCGGGTTCCCGCCGTCCTCAGGGCCTGGGCCGCCGCGCAAAACGGCTAGAGTGCGACGCAGGTCAATCGGGCGACCTGGCCAGCGGGCAGCGCCAGCACGGGCGGTGACGGCCGAGGGAGGGCGGTTCCTGGTGTTCGAGACGGTGGTGGTGGGCGCGGACGGGTCTCCGACCGCGGCCGAGGCGGTGCGCAACGCGATCGAACTGGTCAAGCTGACGGGCGGGCGGCTGCACATCGTGACCGCCTACAAGCCGCAGCAGCTCACGTCCCCGGAGAGCGGCGTGGACCAGTTCCTGAAGTCCCTCGGCTCAGGCCATCTGGCCGAGTCCCTGCTGGCCGAGCTCGGGTCCCGGGCCAGGATCGCCGGTGTCGAGGCGGAGACGCACGCCATGACCGGCGCTCCGGCCGACGTGATCTGCGGCCTCGCCGACCGGGTGCAGGCGGACCTCATCGTCGTGGGCAACAAGGGCATGCGGGGCGTGCGCCGCGTCCTGGGCAGCGTCCCGAACTCGGTGGCGCACCAGGCACCCTGCGCGGTGCTGATCGCCTTTACCAGCGTGTCCTAGTCGAACTCGGTGGGCAGCGAGGGGTCACGATGGTGGGCCAGCGCCCGGTCGAGCTGGCGGTGATTGACGCGGCCGAGCGAGAGCGGCGGGAGCGCGTCGAGGCCGAACCAGCCGACGTCGAGGGTCTCCAGCGCCGCGGGCGGCTGCACGGCCCCCGCGCGCCGGCACAGGAAGAACAGCTTGTACACGTGGACCGGGAGCGGCGGCCGATTGCCCTGCAGGTCACGGTCCCAGCAGGCGATCAGCTTCACCGCCTCGGCGTGATACCCGGTCTCCTCGAGAATCTCCCGGATGACCGCGGCCGAGGGCGCGTCCCCGGGATCGGCCCAGCCGCCGGGCAGCGACCACCGGCCGTCGGTCTTCTCCTGCATCAGCAGCACGCGCTCGTGCTCGTCGAAGATCGCGCCCCGCACGTCGACCTTCGGCGTGGCGTAGCCGGAGTCGCGGCCGAGCTCGACGGCGAGTTCCGCCGCCGGACGGCCGCTGATCACCGACAGCAGCTCCGCGGCCAGCCGGCTCACCTGCTGGTACCGGTCCCGGTCGTAATCGCTGGCCGCGTAGGTCAGCCCGTCCTGCGCCAGCGCCGCCAGCCTGATCCCGATCCGGCGCACCGCGTCTCCGCCCGTCCTGGCCACCCAGGCATTATTGCCTGAGTGCGCGATTGCTTGAGTGCGCGCCGTGGCCACGACAGCCGCGCGGCCGCCCGCGCCGGGGCCATGCCCGCGGACGAAGGGATGCGGCGATGACGTTCGCCAACATCGAGCAGGCCGAGTTCTGGTCGCAGCTGACGCCGTCCTGGCTCGAGCTTGAGGAACGGACGGAGGACGTCGCCGGCCTTCCCGGTGGACTGGCCATGGACCGCCTGGGCTTGCGCCCGGGCCAGCGGGTGGTCGACCTGGGCTGCGGGGGCGGCCGGACCACGCTGGAACTGGCCTCCCGGGTCGGGCCCGGCGGCGAGGTGGTCGGGGTGGACATCTCGGCCGGGATGCTGGCCGCCGGGCGCGACCGCGCGGCGCGGCTCGGCACCGGGAACGTCGAGTTCGTGCACGCCGATGTCCAGGTGCACGACCTTGGCGAAGCCCGGTTCGACGCCGCCTACTCGCGTTTTGGCGTGATGTTCTTCGCCGACCCGGCGGCCGCCTTCGCCAACGTCCGCCGGGCCCTCCGGCCGGGGGCGGCGCTGTCGTTCGTCTGCTGGCAGAGCGTGTTCGACAACGAGTGGATGCTCATCCCGGGCGCGGCCGTGGCGGCGGTCACCGGGTCGCTGCCGCCGATGCCCGGCCCGGCCGAGCCCGGCCCGTTTTCCCTCGCCGATCCCGGCCGGGTCCGCGCCGTGCTGGACGCAGCCGGGTTCGGCTCGGTCGTGGTCACGCCGCACGCCGACCAGATCGTGATTACCGAGGCCCGGATACCCGAGGCCGCGTGGGCCAGCACCCGGGTGGGCGGGGTCCGCGAGGCGCTCCGGGACGCTGACGAGCAGACCCGCGAGCGCGCGCTCGCCGCGATCGGGGAAGCCTTCCGCGCCCGCCTCCAGGATGGCGAGGTCCGCGCCTCCCGGGGTGTCCTCCTGGTCACGGGCCGCGCCTGAACCGGCCGCCCGTGCCGAGGATCAGGCCGGGCGTCCGCCGTGGCGCAGGCCGTCGCGCTCGAGGCGATCAGCGGGCGGGCTCGAGCAGCACCTTGACGGCGCCGGTGCGCCGCGAGTCCTTCACCGTCAGCACCGCCTCGTCCCAGCGCTCGAGCGGGAAGCGGTGCGTGATGACCGGGGTCAGGTCGAGGCCGGCCGCGACGAAGTCGAAGTAGTGCTCCATGGCGTGCTGGACGACGCCGCCCACGTCCTCGAGGCCGAACCCGTTCGAGCCGATGACGTGCAGTTCCTTGAAGTAGAGCAGGGTCCACTCGAAGCGCTTCGGCGGCTCGACGCCGGAGATGACGAGCGTGCCGCCCGTGGCGAGCAGCCGCAGCGAGGTCTCGACGGTCTCGGTCGAGCCGATCGTGTCGTAGACGACGGCCGGGCCGTCCTGCAGCCAGTCGCGCTTGCTCCACGGCCCGAGCGGCGACGCGCCGACGCGCCGCGCGACCTGCGCGACCAGCCTGTCCGGCGCGGCGGACAGCACCGCATGAGCGCCGAGGCGGGTCGCGAGCGCGGCCCGGACGCCGGGGCGCGTCGCCGCCCACACCTCGGTGGCGGGATACAGATGGCGGAGCAGCGCGATGGCCGCGAACGCGAGCGTGCCCGATCCGTAGACGAGGACGGCCTCGCCGTCCGGGGGCGGAGCGAGCAAGATTGATCGCAACGAGACGCTGACGGGGTCGGCCAGGACGGCCGCTTCGTCAGAGACGCCGTGCGGGATGGCGAACAACTGCGAGATGTGGGCGCCGAAGCGCTCGGCGTGCGCCCCGGCGGCCGCCGCGCAGTTCCCGAGGTGGATCGAGGCGGGCAGGTCGCCCGAGCGGAAGTTGCGGCACCAGGGGTAGCGGCCGGCCCGGCAGGCCTCGCACGCGGGGTCGATGCCGCGGGGGCCGCAGGACAGCCACGGGTTGAGCGCGACGCGCTCGCCGGTGTCCGCGCGGCGCCCGGCCACCTCGTGGCCGAGCACGTGCGGGAACGACACCAGCGCCGTGAGCGGGTTGTCGCGGGCGCCGTTCAGCAGGATCTGCTTCACGTCGGAGCCGCACAGGCCCGAGAACGTCGTCTCGACGCGCACCCAGTCCCCGGCCGGGAGCGGCAGTTCGTCGATGTCCTCGAGGCCGACGGGCGCGAGGCGGGAGACGAAGGCCCGCCGGCTGACGCGCCCGCCGACGGCCGAGGCCGCCTCGCGGGCCAGGTTGTGCCGGAACACGAGCGCCTTCACGCTGCCCCCCTTCGCCGGGCAGCCAACCTACCAAGAGGCGGCGCGCCGGGGTCAGCGGTCGGGAATCCAGCTGCCGTGGAAGCCGAGCGGGATCCGGGCCGGCAGGTGGATCTGGGCGACCGGCCCGGCGGTGAAGTCCTGGGCGGCGAGGAGGACCAGGTCGGCCGCGCCGCGGTCGGGGTTGTGGACAAAGGCCATGACGTAGCCGTCGTCCTCGGCGGCGTCGGGCGAGGCGGGGGCGAACACGGCCTCGCCGACGGTGGCGTCGCGGCCGAACTCGTGCGCCTGCACGGTGCCCGCGGTGACGTCGTGCTTGAGGATCGCGTTGGCGAACGCGTCGTCGGTGAAGTCGCCGGTGGCGGTGATGGCCCGGGTGACCTCGCCGATGACCGCGCTGTAGCCGTAGCGGTGCGGCCGGGAGATGACCCGGTCGTCGACCCGGGGGAACTCCTGCCCGCGGTCGTCGAGGCGCTGCTGGGTGATTTTGCCGGCGCCCGGGTCGATGGTCCACCGGTCCAGGGTCACCGGGCCGTGCGCGGACCACAGCGTGGAGACGTCGAAGCCCTGGTTGTACTGGCACAGGTCGACCACGACCTTGCCGCTGTCGTCGTCGTAGGCGTTCAGGCAGTGGAAGACCCAGCACGGTTCGATCTCGATCCACTGGACGGGCGCGCTGCCGTCGCGGCGCAGCAGGCCGACCCGGGCCTGGTGCGCGGGGTTCCACACGTACGGCAGTTCCTTGCCCGCGGTGACCGCGTTCAGGCTGAACGTGACCGGCAGGTCCAGCAGCACCACGTACCGGCCGGTGAGCGCGAAGTCGTGCATCATCGGGCCGTCCGGGACCGGGATGTTGGTGGTGGAGGTGACCTTGCCGCCCGGGTCGACGATCACGTGCTGGACGTAGTCCCAGGCCCAGAAGTAGGCGATGGCGTGCAGTTCGCCGGTGGCGCGGTCGAGCCTGGTGTGGGCGGCGAAGCCGCCGGGCAGGGTCCCGCCGAAGTCGCACGGCCCGATGGTGTCCAGCTCATCGGACATCTCATACGGCAGCGGGCCCGCCTCGACCGTGGCCAGGGTGCGGCCGCCGTGCGCGATGATGTGCGTGTTCGCGGCGAAGTCCATGTTCTCGTGCACCGGCCCGGCCGGCCAGATCTCGTCGTGCTGTGCCGCGACGGCCTTCGAGCGGACCCACCGGTTGCGGTACCACTCGGCCTTGCCGCCGCGCAGCCGCACGCCGTGCACCATGCCCGCGCCCAGGAACCAGTGATAGTCAGGGTCGTCCAGGCCGAGCGGGTTCGGCCCGTTGCGCAGGTAGCGGCCGTTCAGCCCGGCGGGCAGGCTGCCGGTGACCGGCAGGTCGAACGCGGTGATCTCCTCGGTCACCGGGGCGAACGACCCTTCCAGGAAGCGGTGGTCGGCAGGCACGGACATGATCCCTCCCAGTCAGCGGGCACGGTGAACTCACCGTGCTCCAGCCTCGGACCTGAAGCTCCGCCAGGTCCCGCTGAAGAACGTCGCAACGACGTCGGTCCTCAGCCCAGTCTGGAGCCGGCTCCGTTGCGCGTCATCTGTCATGTGACTGCCCATGGCGGCGAGCCTTCCTCCGTTGCGGGCTGTTACGGCTCAGGCGTTGTCTGGGCTGCGGTCGCCATCCTGCCCAGCTCGGCGTAGTCGTAAGCGATCTCGGGCTTCGCGCGCACCACCGCGTCGAGCGTCGCGGCGTCCTTGCCGACGAGGATCCGCCAGGCCCCGGAGCGCACCCCGTCGAGGATGATGGTCGCCGCCCCGGCCGCGCTGAGCGGCGCCTTGTCCCGGAAGTCGGTGGCCATCCGGACCAGGAACTGGCGCAGGTCGTCGGCCGACGCGCCTTCGGCCAGCAGGCCGGCTTTGATCATCCCGGCCTGGGCGTCTGGGGGGATCAGCTCCTCGACCTGGGCGTCGCTCATCTGGTCCGGCGGCCACTGGCCGCGGGCGCGCAGGCTGTTCGCGACGATGTCGGTGCCCACGTGACCCGGCATGACGACGACGACCCGGACCTGGGGCGCGTTGGTGCGCAGGTCTTCGATGAGCGCCTCCGAGAAGCCCTTCACCGCGAACTTGGCCGTGCTGTAGGCGGTGTTCGGCATGCCCGGGCCCAGGGTGGCCCAGAAGCCGTTGACGCTGCTGGTGTTGACCAGCACGCCGTCGCCGCTCGCGATGAGCAGCGGCAGGAACGCGCGGGCGCAGTAGTACACGCCCCACCAGTCAACGGCGAACGTGCGCTCCCAGTCCTCCCGGTCGTCGGTGACGAAGCTCCCGGCGCCGCCGATGCCGGCGTTGCTGAAGACCAGGTCGACGTGATCGCTGGCGTGCGCTTCGAGCAGCTCATCGCGGAACCGCAGGACCTGCGCCTCGTCGGAGACGTCGCAGGCATGGCTGGTGACCTGGACGTCGGGCGCGGCGTCCGCCCGCGCCAGGTCCGCGGTCTCCGCGACCGCGGGCTCGTTGACGTCGCATGCCGCGACCGAGCATCCCTGCGCCGCCAGCTGGCGGACAAGCTCGCGGCCCATGCCGGAGCCGCCGCCGGTCACCACCGCGAGCTTTCCCGTGAACGAGTCCACGCCCGACACCTCCTACCGGTCGTGCCTGGCCAGCGAGCAACCGGCCAGATCTCCCCGCGCCGGAACGTTCCGGCTCATTAAAAGTGATATCACTTTTGCTAGTTCACATTCAAGTCGGATGGTGAGGAGCCGGCGAGGAGTTTCGAGAGCATGATGAAGCTGAGGTCCGGCCGCTTCGGGATCCCGAACCGGGCGTTGCCGTAGGGAAACGGCCTGCTCTCGCCCGTCCGGCGGTAGCCCCGCCGCTCATACCAGGCGATTAGCTCGCCGCGCTGGGCCAGCACCGTCATCACCATGGTCCGCGCAGCCCAGTCGTCCCGGGCCAGGCGCTCGGCCTCGGCCAGGATTTCCCGGCCCCAGCCCTGGCCCTGGCGGCCGGGCGACACCGAGAACATGCCGAAGTACGCCTCGGCCGGCGCGCGCCGCTCGAGCTGGCAACAGCCGGACAGCTGCCCGTCGGCCTCGGCCACGAGCATGGCACTGCCGGGCCTGCGCACCACCGCCAGGACCGCGTCGGCGTCGGTGCGCTGGCCGTCGAGCAGGTCCGCCTCGGTCGTCCAGCCCGTCCGGCTGGTCTCGCCCCGGTAGGCGGACTCGACGAGACCGACGATGGCCGGCACGTCGTGCTCTTCGGCGAACCGGAACGCCAGCGCCACGCTTGCCATTATCGCGAAACCTCCGAAAGCTCGGGATTTCTGAAGGTCAGCGCTCTTCGGCGTGAGGGCCTGCTGGTAACGGATGTGCAGGCGGGGCCGGGCGGCATGGTGGAGACTTGGGCGGTCACGGACTGGCCGGCGGCTGCGGCGCGCCCCGCCGGGGATGTTGTGCCGGACGGCGTTGTCGATCAGGTTGGCGGCCAGTTGCTGGACCAGGAGGGGGTCACCGTCGAGGGCCACGTCGACGGCCATCCCTCCCGGCGCAGCCCGGCGGCCAGCGCCGTGGCCAGCACCTCGTCGTCCTCGGTCACCAGAACCCGCATCGCCTGCCCGCCGCTTCGTGGGTTCCGCGGCATGTCAGCCGCCTGCTTCCCAGGATCGCAGGTCACAGGTGACAGCCAGGTGACATTTCTGGTCACCGTGCTGTCACCTCCCCTTCTGTACAACAGGTCGCAGGGGGAGAAGCAGGAGAAAGACATGATGTACCGTTTTGGCTTCTTGAGGGGGCCGCGATGAAGGGCAAGACCGGCGGTAGCCGGGGCCCGCGGCGCGCGGCAGCCCTGGCTGTCGTGGCCGCCGTCGCCGCGCTGACGGCGGGGTGCGGCGTCGTGCATGTGCATTTCGGGTCCTCCGGCGGCTCTGCCTCGACAGAGCCGCCGACCTACCGGGCGGATCTTGCCTACGCGCAGTGCATGCGAACCCACGGCGTGCCGGGCTTCCCCGACCCCAACCCATCGGGGGGCTTCAGCATCAGCGGGCACCCGCACGCCAACAGCCCCGCGGCGCGGGCTAATGACGCCTGCGAGCACCTGCTGCCTGCCGGCAGCACGGGAACGGGCAGCGCCACCGCGCCGGCGACGGCCAGCCCGGCTGGCGCCGCGGCGACTGACTGCCCGGGCTCCCTGCCGTGTTACACACCCCGGCAGCTCCGGGTCGCCTACGGCATCCAGCCGCTGCTGGATCGCGGGATCGACGGCCGCGGCGTCACGGTCGCGCTGCCCGAGGAGGCCGAATCGGGGCCGGCGCGGCCCCAGCCGGTCTCCGGCCTCCTGCAATCGGTCACCGACATCCGGCAGGACCTGGCGGACTTCGACAGCCGGTTCGGGCTGCCCCCCGCACGGATCCAGGTCATCACCACCCTGGCGGGCTCGTCCGCCTCGCCGTGGCTGGCCGGCGCGGAGGAGGTGGAGGACACCGAGCTGGTGCACGCCGTCGCCCCGGACGCCACCATCCGTGAGATTCTGGTCGACCCGGCGGAGGTGAGCACCCCGGCGAAGTTCGCCGCCACGTGGGCCACGGCGGTGCGGATCGCCGCCCGCAACGGCGAGGTGATCTCCCAAAGCGGCATCGGTCAGGACTTCAACCTGGGTGAGGACTCCTTCACCAGCGCGGAGGCGGCGACCATGAACTCGGCACTGGAGTACGCCGCCGCCCGCCAGGTCACCGTCGTCGTCGCGTCGGGAGACGATGGCGCGATCGGCGAAGGCTCGTCCACGCCGGTCAAGGAGGTCATCCTGCCCACGTCCGACCCGCTCGTGCTCGCGGCCGGCGGCACCATCCTGACCGCGAACCCGGTCACCGGCGCGTACATCAGCGAGACCGCCTGGAACACCCCCGGGCTGCCGCCGCAGCCCGGCGCGTCGGGTGGCGGGTTCAGCCGGCTGTTCGCCCGGCCCGCCTACCAGGACGGCGTGCCCGGCATCGGCGCCACCCGGGGCGTGCCGGACGTCGCCGCGGACGCCTCGGGCACCACCGGCATGGCGCTCGCGTTCAGCGCGCCAGGCGGCAGCTACGAGCTCATCGGGGCCGGCGGCACCAGCGCCGCCGCGCCGTTCTGGGCCGGCCTGATCGCCCTGGCCGACCAGCAGGCCGGCCACCCGCTCGGCTTCGTCAACCCTGCCATCTACCGGATCGCCCGCGGTCCGCTGTACCACAAGGCGTTCCACGACATCACCACCGGCAACAACACGGTGGTCCTCACTACCACCTCGCCGCCGGTCACGATCACCGGCTACCAGGCCGGACCCGGCTGGGACCCGGTCACCGGCTGGGGGACTCCCGACGCCCAGGTCCTCATCCCCCTGCTCGCCCGCTGAGGCACCGCGAAATGTTCCGGGCTTCCCGGGGCCATTGCCCCGGAAACCCGGGACAGCTGCGCGCCGGTCAAGCGCTCCCTCATGGCCTACGACCACTGCTGACATGCCCGCATTTCCCGGTCAGCGATCTAGCGGGCTGGTTTCGGTGGCGGCCAGTCGCCGGGCAACTCGTTCAGCCGCCGGGCGTAGGCGGCCGGGTCGGGCTTTCGGTGCTCCTTGAGGACCCCGTAGACGTCCTCGGTGACCAGCGAGGCAATCATGTGCATGATGTTGTGCCAGTCATAACCGCGCCCGGCGAGCCGCTGCACCGTCTGCCATGTGTCGGGCGGGTCGTTGGCCAGCAACTGGTTCGCCACCACCTGGTGCATCGCCACGTGCAGCCTCGGGCTGACGGGCTGGCCGTCGATGATCACGTCGTCTTCACCGTGCAGGGCGTGCGCGAACTCCGGGTGGAGCGCCTCAATGAGCAGCGCGCGCTCGTCCTCATCGCCTGGGTCCAGCAGCTGGAGATCGAGTTCCCGGTAAATCCCGTGCGCCGGGGGAACCGCCCAAGACCGCCGGTCGCCCGGCTGAGGCTCATCGAACCAGCAACCGGTCGTCTCCTCCGCGTGTCCGGGGGTCTGCTCAGACGTCGGCACCGCAAACAGGTGTGGTCCGCCCCGGCGCGCCCCCGCCCGCCCGGCCTGCTGACGGCGGCGACGGCCGGGTGGGCGGCCACGGCTTCGCGGACTCATCCAGCAATTGTCCCAGCGCCGGCCGGACACGTCACGCGGTAGCCCACAGCCTTAACGTCACTGCGCACTGCCCGAGTGCGAGCGCGCGCCGCGCGGCGGGACTGACGACCGCGTGGGTCTCGACGTCCGCGACGCCGCCGAGCACCTCCAGCAGCCTGCTCCGTCTGCGCCTCAGCCGGCAGTCCATGCGGCGGGTGCCATATCCGCCGATCGGTGCGGGTTAAGCCGAAGCGAGTTCGATGGTCGGGTGCGTTCCGAACGGGATGTTCTGTCGCACTGGCACTAGCTGAGTTGTGCGGCCGTTGCAATCATCCTTGTGTATAGCAGTGGCTCAGCCGAGCTTCGCCGATCGTATGGCTAGCCGAGCCAGCTTTGGTCGGCGAGGAATCCCCACACCGGGTTGTACTCGTAGTTGTGCAGGCGCTTGGAGACGAGATCGACTTCGGGCGGCGGTCAGGCGCGCCAGCGGGAAATCTGGCCGTCCCTCAACTCGATGGACCGTGCCCCGGCCGGGGCGTGGGTGGCCCGTTCGAGCGTGGTCAGCACCTTGCTTCTGCCACGGATGGTCTTGCCGTTGCCATCCCTCCACTGCAGATACGGATGCAGTAGGGGCCGGACAGTATTCCTGTCACCCGCGACGATAGCCGCCTGAACCTGCCGGCCAATCTCATCCACGTCGACATCATGACGCGCGGAGAGAGCTGGGCTCGCTCCGAAGGGCTGCCAGAACGATGCCGCAGACCGACCGGGCGGCGGTCAGGCCGTTCGGGGTAGCCTGCCGGCCCGGCCCCTGCCGGGCCGTGGCTGGCCAGCAGGGGGTGCGCTCTAGGTGACGCGACCCGGGCCAGGTATCTTATGGCCGTGCCCGAAGCATGGCGCTGTCCGGAATCCTTAACCGAACGAACGAGGCCTAGGTGAGTATCGAGAGCCTCATCTCCAGGGACCTACTGCGAACGACCGCGGACGCGACGCTGTCCGATGTCGCGACCACCATGATTTCCATGGCTTCCGGCAGTGTGCTGGTCTTTGACGCGCAGGAGCTGATAGGGGTGATCACCCTGCGCGACATCGTCCGAGCAGCCTTGCAGGAGCCGGACATCACCCAAGTCCCGGTTGAGGAATACATGACCACCCAGCCTTGGGTGGTGTCACCGGGCTGGAACGTCAAGGACATCGCCGCACGCATGATCAACCACAACATTGAACACGTGCCGGTGGTTCAAGACGGCGAGGTCGTGGGGATCCTGTCCTCGTTCGATCTCGTGGCCTATCTTGCCCTGCAAGGCGAAGGTGAGGCCGACGCCCCAGCGCGCCACTGAGCTTGAGCCGGGATCAGTGGGCTGAGCGTCACCCCGGGGCGAGACCGCCAGGTGGGACCCGGCGGTTCTT
The DNA here is from genome assembly GCA_963808705.1 of uncultured Actinomycetota bacterium. Classification (GTDB taxonomy): domain Bacteria; phylum Actinomycetota; class Actinomycetes; order Streptosporangiales; family Streptosporangiaceae; genus JASHPR01. Next base: position 438,879 of record CAWEHB010000003.1, read on the forward strand.
GCGGTTCAGTCTGGGTATTCGTCCTTGCGCCAGATGCGAGTTTCGCTGGGGCTCTCTTTGGGCGTCCGCTCGAGCAGGAATGAGTGATAGGGCGCGACGAAGGGGGTCTGGTGGGGTAACCGTGTAGGTGTGGTAGACGGGGCCGTTCTCGCGCGCAAAGGCGATCCACCCGGGGCTCTCGCGCAGGCCGTCGCTGAGCTCGGCTCCGATCTGCTCTGACCACTCCTGAAGCTCCTCGGGCGGATCGTCGATCATCGCCTTGATCTCGGGGATCTGCTGGGTCTGCTGCTCGGTCATCGCCAGCCCGAAGTCGAACGGGAAGTCGGTGTCGTAGGTCGACACGTACGGGAACTGCCAGCCCATCCGCTGCTTGTAGGCCGGGAGCCGGCCGATCGGCGCGCGCGAGAGGCAGATCAGGGTTACGTCTTGGTGGTTGAGGTGAACCAGCATCCCGTCGAGCTCGTCGCCCAGGCTCGTGCACCCCGGGCACGCGCCGCGTGAGTACGCGGGGCCGAACATGATGTTGTAGGCCAGAAGCTGCGAGCGGCCGTCGAACAGGTCCACGAGGCTCTTCTTGCCGTCCTGGGTGTCGAATGGGTAGTCCTTGCCGACCGCGACCCACGGAAGCTCGAGCCGCGGCGAATACACCCGGATGTGTCAGATATCACCCGTGTATTAGCCGATCTGATCGGCTGCACAGCCAAGATTGGTGAGGTAGGCGGCCGCGCCGATGGGGGTGATCGGCGCGCTGGTCCGTGGCGCGATCTGATCGATCTCGGTGTCGGTGCTATCCGCTACCGTGCGGGTATCGGTGAACCGGGTGGAGCAGGCGATGGCGGAACATGTGGTCGAGTTCGAGGTTCTGGGCCCGTGGTCGCTGGATACCAGCCGCCGGTTCTGGGAAGGCTTCACCCCCGCCGCGCTAGCGGGCGAGCCGGCCGGGCCGGGGCTGCGCACGGTGTTCTGTGCCGAGGGTGACTGGCGGCGCGCCGAAGCGGGGGTGACCCAGGCTGGGGATACCGCACACGTGGTGCTGGCTGGCGCCGGTGATCTTGATGCGGCCGCCGGACAGGTGCGCCGGTTCTTGGCGCTGGACGTCGACGGGCGTGGCTGGCCGCAGGTGGGCCGCCGGGATGCGGTGATCGCTGACGCGCAGGCGCGGCTGCCCGGCCTGCGGCCGTGCGGTTTCCATTCCCCGTATGAGGCTGCGGCGTGGTCGGTGCTGGCGCAGCGGCTACGCATCGTGCAGGCGGCCCGGCTGCGCGCGGAGCTGATCGCCCGCCACGGCGAGGATGGCGCGTTCCCGGCGCCGCGCACCCTGGCCCGGGCCGACCTAGATCTTCCGGGGCGTAAGGGTGAGTACCTGCGGGCGGTCGCCGAGGCAGCCTTGGATGGGCTGCTGAACGGGGCGGCGCTGCGCGCGGTCGACCCCGAGGACGCCGTCCAGCGCGTGCAGCAGGTCAAGGGCCTTGGCCCCTTCGCGGCCGAGCTGGTCGTGGTCCGGGGCGCGAACGCTCCCGACGCGCTGCCCCATCACGAACGCCGGCTGGACGCCGAGATCGCCGAACGGTACGGCCCTGGCCGCACCCTGGCCGACGTCTCACAGGCGTGGCGGCCCTACCGCACCTGGGCCGCCGTGCACCTGCGCGCGCTTCGCGAGCAGCGCACCGGCGAGATCTCCGCCCGCTGAGCCACCCGGTACGCCCGGACACGCTCAGTGGCCATGCCTTGAACCGCTGAGCTGCGCAAACCGCCTAATGGATGGCTGCCCTGTCCTTGGGGATGCCGTTCGCGTCGCGACCGAACAGGACAATATGTGCGTCCCGGGGATCGTGGCCTGCTCGCTGCCCGCCTCCTCCGGCCGCACCTGCCCGGCCGTGCGGGCCGCTGGCTGAGCTGGCGCCGCCGCCATGCCCGCTCCCGCTGGTATCAGCGGCGGACCCGGCCAAGTCGAGACATTTGCCTGGTCAGCTGGCAACTGGCGGGCTGTCGTACGGGGAGCCTGGCTTGTCGCCTGCCCATTCGGCGCGGTGTATGGCCCGCATGGCGCCGAGGAACACCCGCTCCTGACTGAACGCCAAGCGGGCGGCCCGGAGCCCGGCGGTCGCGGCCATGTCGCTCAGCGGGCCGCTCGGCCTCCCGTACATCCGCCGCGCCCAGCGCGGCAGGGTCGAGAACGCCAGGGTGCTTACCGGCGGCAAGCCTAGCTTCAGCACGCGGTTGCTGTCGGGCACCGGAGGATGCAAAGTCAGCCGCAGCGCCTGTTTCGCCTCGTCGCACGCGTACAAACTCGGCCTGATCTCCTCGTAGTAGTCGTCGAGCTCGGCCATCGAGGCGGGCGCTGACCCGCGGTCGACGCCGATGAGTTCCGCACTTGCGCGCTGCTCGGCCACGAAGGCGTCAAGCTCCGCTGCGGAGAACGGCAGTCCGCCGCGCCGGGCGACGTCTATGGCGGAGGCGACCTCGCCGCAATGTACCCACAGCAGCAGCCCGGGCTCGTCCACCCGGTACCGCGTGCCGTCGGGGTCGGTTCCGGTCAGCGACTCATGAATCTTGCGCACACGGCGTCCCGCACGTTCCGCCTCGCCAAGCGTCCCGAACGTGCGCGTCTCGATGAACTTCCTGGTCCGCCGGAGCCTGGCCCAGGCATCCACGGGCTCGGTGATGGTAGCGGCGTTCTGCAACGTGCCGCGTATCACCCGCGGATGCAAGGCCTGAAGGTACAGCGCGCGGACAACCGCCACCCACATTATCCGGCTGCTCATCACCCGCCAGGTCACCGACTCGGGGCCGAACAATCCGTCATCTTCCCGGCCGGGATCATCCGGGCTCGTATACGTGTATGGCGTGTAGGGCACCGTCTACCCCGCATCATTCCGGACAGCCGCCAGTCAGACTCCGATCGCGCCTATCACGCGCGCCAGCATATCGCGAACACCCGCCCGCCCCGGCCACGCTGGCACCGGCTGGACCGACCACGCCGCCCCAGGCCCGCTCGCACTGATACCACCAGCACACACCACCGGCCCGCCCAGACGCCGAGATCCGGCTCGAGCACCTTGCGCCGGTCATCTCCTGCCAACAGCCCTCGTGATCGATCTGTGCGCTGCCTCCGAGTGCTGGGCGAGCTTCGATTGTCACGGAGCCTAGTCGCAGGCGAGGGCACCAACCCGCCGATCTGGCGCCGGGTCCGGACCGGCCGGAATGGCGGGCAACGTGATCCCGGAGGGGTCGTTCTGAGTCCGCTGGCGGGCGGGTTTCCCGGGCGGCTGTCAGCGGCAGCGTGGTTGCCGCAGTGCTGCGGCTGTGTGAGGGTAGCGGCCAAGACGATGGCATCCGGTGATCTTGGCAGCCTGCGGCCGGGCGGGATGACGGTGGCTGATCGCCCGGCCTGGCATCTGCCCGGACCGTGTGCCACATCGCGGGCTGCCGGAAGATGGCCGTCGCCGGATCCGGCCTGCGTGATCCGGCGCGGTCTATTGCCGGTGCTAGGCCCTGAGCGGGTCGAGGCCCGGCGCTCGGGAGATCTTATTCTTCGATGGCGCCGCCGATGCGGCGCAGATGCTGCCGGAAGGTGTATGACGGGTCAGCGGCGCGGCGGGCCAGGTAGTCATCGAAGGCGGTCTGCTGGCGCAGTGTCTGGCCTTCCCCGATCCGGCGGGCCTGGTCCCGCTCGGCCTGCCAGATCTGGTGCGCGGTGACCAGCACCTGCCCGGCGCGCTCTGCCGTGACGAACAACGCGCCGTCGTCATCGGCGAAGACGATGTCCCCGGCGCTGACCAGGTGCGGCCCGAACCGCGCGGTGACCAGCGCCCCGGGCTCCCGCTCGTCCAGCCGCACCGGCCCGGCCGGGTAGCTGCCGTAGCTGAAGACCGGAAGGCCGATCGCGGCGAGTTCCGGCGTGTCGCGGTGCAGGCCCCACACCACCAGGCCCGCCACCCCGGCGGCCTCGGCCTCCAGCACGGCCAGGTCGCCGACGCAGGCCTCGTCCAGGCGGCCGCCGTTGTCGATGACCAGCACGTCGCCGGCTTCGGCCCGGCCGAATGCCTCCAGGAACACGTCCACGCTGCCGTAATGCCGCACCGGCAGGACCCGCCCAGCGATCCGCTGGCCGGCCACGACCGCCCGTATTCCCGAATCGGCGGCCCGCAGCGGAACACCACAGCGCAAGCAGGCATCAGCCACCAGCGGAGTGGACAGATCCGCGAACGCCCCCGGCATGGCGACCTCCCCCGGTCTAGTACCCGGTACCGCCGGCGGCGCGCGTGTGCGGGCGGGGCCGGGCCGGGCCCCATGATCCTACTGCCGCCCGGACAGCGGCTACCTGTGCCTGCCGACGGCCAGAAGCCACTACTGATCGTCATCGGCGGCTCCCAGTAGCTGCGCGGCATGGACCGGCCGGGGGTGGGCCTTTGGCGGTGGTGTTTGACCGTATTCGGGGCACTCGCGCGTGACCGGGCATGCTGCTTATGATCTGCGAACCGGTCGGCGCAGCATGAGGGGGAGATTGGGGTGGTGGCTGCCGATTCCCTGCGGCGGGTGACTCTTGCCGAGTTGGTGGCGACGCTGTCGCTTGTTGCCGACCTTGGTATGGGGCGGCCGATGGAGCGGGTGTTGCGTCAGACCGTTGTTGCGATGCGGCTCGGGGCGGCGGCCGGGGTGGATCAGGCAGCCTGCGCGTCTGCGTATTACACGTCACTGCTGGCGTGGGTGGGCTGTGCCGTCGACACCACCGAGCTGGCGGCGCTGTTCGGTGATGAGATCGGGTTGTACGCCGATACCCGCGATGAGGACCTCGAGCGTGTCACGCTGGCGGTGTTCGTCGGCCGCCATCTTGGCCGCGGTCAGTCGGGTTTCCGCCGGATCGGGCTGGTCGGGAAGTTTCTGGCGACCGCCGGCCGCTCGGTGCAGCAGGTCATGGAGTCGCACTGCCGCGTGACGAGCGATCTTGCCGAGCGGCTGGGGCTGGGCCCGGCGGTATGCGAGCCGCTGCTGCAGACGTTCGAACGATGGGACGGGAAAGGGGTGCCAGGGTCGGTCGGCGCCGGTGATCTTGCCCCGGCCATCCGCCTGGTTCACCTGGCCGACGCTATCGAGGCGTTCCATCACACTGGCGGTGCCGGGGCCGCACTGCATGTGGCCCGGGAGCGGCGGGGCACGCAGTTCGACCCGGAGCTGGTCGACTGCTTCTGCGCCCAGCCCGCCGAGATCCTGGAGGGTCTCGGCGGAATCTCAGCGTGGGAGGAAGTGATCGCGCTCGACCCCCGGCTGGGCGCGAGATTGAGCGAGGACAACCTGGAACGGGCGCTGGCTGCCTTCGCTGATTTCAGTGACCTGAAGTCTCCGCTGCGCCTTGGGCAGTCCCGCGGCGTGGCCGAGCTCGCCGCCCAAGCCGGCACGAAGCTCGGGCTCCCAGACGCTGACCTGGTCATGCTGCGCCGGGCGGCGCTGGTCAAGGACGTCGGCATGATCGGGATCCCGAGCGGTGTCTGGGACGAGCCCGGCGAATGGAGTCTCGCCCAGCGCGAGCGGGCGCGCACCCACCCGTACCTGACCGAACGGATGCTGGCCCGGATCCCGCTGCTGGCCGAGGTCGGGCGCTGCGCGTCGCTGCACCACGAGCGGCTTGACGGGTCTGGCTACCCGCACGGGCTGCGTGGCGACGCCATCTCGCTGCCGGTGCGGATCCTCGGTGCCGCCGACGTTTACCAGGCGCTGCGTCAGCCTCGTCCGCACCGTCCGGCGCTCGGTGCCGGTGAGGCCGAGCGGGTGATGCGCGAAGAGGTGCGCGCCGGGAGGCTGGACGGCGAGTGCGCCCACGCAGTGCTCGAAGCGGCCGGCCACCGTGTCCGGCGCCGGGCCGGGCTGCCGTCGGGGCTCACCGCCCGCGAGGTGGAAGTGCTGGTGCGGCTCGGCCAGGGCCGGTCCAACCCCGAGATCGCCGCCGAACTGCACGTCAGCCGCAAGACGGTCTCCTCCCACCTCGAGCACATCTACGCCAAGCTGGGTGTCAAGACGCGAACCGGTGCCGCCCTGTTCGCCATGCGCCACGGCCTGACCGGGACAGCGGGCGAGCCCGGAACCTGACAAAAAGATCGGGCAGTTACCCGATTCGCCGCCGCTGGCCGGTCCGTACAACGGATTCATGACCACAACCCATGACCACAGCGCGGCGAGCGTGGTGCCGCAGTTCGCCCGGGCCGGTTCGCTGCTTGAGGGCCTGGCCGGCCAGGACTTCGCTCAGCTCGGTAGCGCACTCGCCGCCGCGGCCCGGCTCCGCGCCCTGCTGCCCCCCGGTCTGCGGGAGTGGACCGGCGCTCAGGTGATCGCCGACCAGTTCGCGTCCTGGTTCGGCAACACTCAAGACTTCGACCTCGTCGAGGCCACCGTCGGCGAGGTCGGCGGCCGGCTGCACCTGCACTGGCGGCTGCGGCTGCGCGCAGAGCGGCTCGGCACCGGCTGGTTCACCGTCGAACAGCAGGCCTACGCCGACACTGACGACGGCGGCCGCATCGCCCAGCTGGACCTGCTGTGCACCGGTTACCGGCCCGAGGGCGACGATGACTGACACCCTGGCCACCTGGGGCGGCTGGGAGCCGGCGATCCGCGACGACCCGTTCGGCCTGTTCGCCGAGGCCCGCGCCCGCTGCCCGGCGCAGCGGGTACGCCTCGCCGACGGTCACCCGGCCTGGGTCGTCCTCGGCTACGACGCAGCCCGCCAGGCGCTGGCCGACCCCAGCATCTCCAAGGACATGCTCGCCGCGCTCAAAGACAATGGCGATGTCGTGGCCGAGGGCCTGCCGGGGCCGGAGTTCTCCCGGCACATGCTCAACGTCGACCCGCCCGACCACACCCGGCTGCGGCGGCTGGTGTCCCGGGCGTTCGTGCCATCCCGGGTCGCCGCACTCGAGCAGGCTGTGCGGGACATTGCGAACGCCCTGCTCGATGAGCTCGACGACGCCGGTCCGGGTGCCACGGTCGATCTGGTCCAGGGATACGCCCATCCGCTGCCTTTCAGAGTGATCGGGGAGTTGCTGGGCATCCCCCCGGCCGACCGCCTGGACCTGCACGCCCGGTTCCAGGTGCTGCTGACCGGATGGGCGGGCGAACCGCCAGCCGAGGCGGTCGAGGCATCCGACAAGATCGTGGCCTACCTGCGCGAGCTCGTCGACACCAAGCGGCGAAACCCGGCCGAGGACCTAGTCAGCGTGCTGGTCGCCGCGAGCGACGACGCGCTCACCACCCAGGAGCTGCTGTCGACCCTGTTTCAGCTCGTCGTGGCCGGCCACGACACCACGGCCAGTCTCATCGGCAATGGGGTGGTGGCCCTGCTTGATCATCCTGACCAGCTGCAGGCGCTGCTGGCCGACCTTCGGCAGCTTCCCGCCGCGATAGACGAGCTCATCCGGTACACCGCCCCGGTCCCCCATGCCACGTTCCGGGTGACGGCCGAGCCGGTGACCGTCGACGGCGTGGCAATCCCCGCGCACGAACAGGTACTGGTGTGCCTTGGCTCGGCCAACCGCGACCCGGGCCGCTTCCCCGCCCCCGACGTCCTCGACATCGGCCGCAACAACGGGCCGAACCTCGGGTTCGGACACGGCGCGCATTACTGCCTCGGCGCGCCCCTGGCCCGGCTAGAAGCCCGGGTCGCTTTCGAAACCCTGCTCGGGCGTCACCCCGGCCTGAGGCTCGCCGGCGACCGCGACACCCTCGCCTGGGCGCACGGCGACGGCCTCGTGCTGCGCGGCCTCGTCTCGCTCCCCATAGTCCTCGGTCCCGCCCGGCACCGGGCTGAATGACCATCCCATCGCGCCGAGATCAAGCCCGAATCAAAGGAGACACCGATGACCATCACCGACCGTCCCGTCGACAACGGCGTGAACGTCCAGGCCCTGCTCGATGCCCGCAACGCGCTGTCGGCCGCACCGGAAGCAGCGCAGTTCACCTGGCGGGCCAGCTGCACCTGGCGCAACGGCACCCACAGCCACTCCACCGTGGCCAGCTTTGCCGGCCTCGGCACCGAGCAGCAGCACCGCACAACATATGGCTTCGACACCGACCATCCCGAGTGCTTCGCGTCCGAGGACAATGGCGCCACGCCGGTGGAGTTCGTCCTGGTCGGCCTCGCCGGGTGCCTGACCGCAGGCGTCGCCGCGGTCGCCCAGCACCGGGGCATCCAGCTCCGCTCGGTCACCGCCACGATCGACGGCGCGATGAACATCCTGGGCATCCTCGGCGCCGACCCTGACGTCCGCAACGGCTTCGAAGCGATCACCGTCCGGTTCGCCATCGACGCCGACGCCTCCCGTGACGAGCTTGAGGCGCTGATCGCCCAGTCACAGAAACGCTCGGCGGTCTTCGACGTCGTGGCCAACCCGACGAACGTGCTCGTCGAGCTGGCCTGAGCCTGACGACCACGGCCCAGCCGCCCGCATGATGCAGACCACGGCAGTCGTCATCGGCGCCGGCCACGCTGGCCTGGCCATGAGCCGCCGCCTCACCGAACGCTCCATCGACCACGTCGTCCTCGAGCGCGGTGCGGTGGCGAATTCGTGGCGGAGCCAGCGCTGGCCCAGCCTTCGGCTGCTCACCCCCAACTGGCTCACCCGGCTGCCCGGCTACGACTACGCCGGGGATGACCCCGACGGCTACATGCCCGCCGCCGGCGTCGTGAGCACCCTCACCCGCTACGCCCGCCTCGCCGCCGCACCGGTGCGCACCGCCACGACGGTGCACACGGTGCGCACCACACCGGGAGGCTTCGAGATCCAGGCCAACGACGACATGCTTCACGCCCGGGCCGTGGTGCTCGCAACCGGGGCGTGCGCCCGGCCAGCGATCCCAGCCGTCACCGGCGCCGTCCCCCAGCCGATTACGACGCTCACCCCGCTCACCTACCACGATCCCGGCCAGCTCCCCGACGGCGGCGTGCTCGTCGTCGGAGCGTCAGCCACCGGCGTCCAGCTCGCCGGCGAGATCCACCGGTCCGGGCGCCCGGTGACCCTGGCCGTCGGCGAACACGTCCGGCTGCCCCGCCGCTACCGCGGCCGCGACATCTTCTGGTGGCTGGAAGCCACCGGAGTGCTGGGCGAACGCTACGACCAGATCGATGATCTCACCCGGGCCCGCCACCTGCCCTCGCCGCAGCTCACCGGGACCCCCAAGCCAGCGGCCACCGACCTCAACACGCTCACCGCGCAGGGGGTCCGCATCGTCGGCCGCCTCGGCCGCATTACCGGCGGGTTGGCCCAGTTCTCCGGGTCGCTCCGCAACACCTGCACCCTCGCCGACCTGAAGATGAACCGTTTCCTCGCCAGAGCCGACAACTGGGCAAATGCGCACGGCCTGGACGACGAACTCCCGCCAGCGCACCGCTTCGCACCCACGCAGGTCGATCCCCGCACTCCCCTGGACCTGGACCTGGCCAGCGGAGAGATCACCACGCTGCTGTGGGCGACGGGCTTCCGGCCCGACCACTCCTGGCTGGACATCCCCGTGCGTGACCACGCCGGCCACATCCGCCACGACGGCGGGGTGGTCACCAGCGCCCCCGGGCTCTACCTCCTCGGCATGCCGGTACTCCGCACCCGCGCCTCCACCTACATCCACGGCGCAGTCACGGACTCCGAAGCCCTCGGCGCCCACCTGCACTCCTTCCTCAGCAGCCAGCTCCGATGACAACCCGCTGGGACGCCGCGCAGGCATCGGTACTTCATCTTCCAATCGTGGAAACCCAACGGGCTGCCGCAAGGGCCTTCATGGCCGACGGATACGAATAGGTTGCCCAAATCATGGGCTGCCCGGACGAGACCGAACTCCGAGACAGCCCAGTTATCCGAACGCCGCCGCATGCCACAGACCTGCTGGACGCATAACCAGATGATCTGCGTACGCTCACTGCGGTGATTGGCACGTCGGCGCAGCGCGCCGAGTCGGCGATAGGCGCGCAACGAGAAAGGATCCGACGCCAGAGAACCAGGACCGCGTTGATCACGAACCCACGCATGGATATGCGCCGCCGAGCATGATGATCCGGCAGAGCAACGCACTACTTTCGCATGTGAGCGAGCTGACAGCCACGCCACCGCGCTCAGATCACTCGATCTGGAACGCCGACATGGCCGAGCGGCGGGTCGCCGAAGGAATACAGAACGAGGCGGGGATGCGCGCCCTGCCGGGAAGCTGTTCAGTCACGCAACGTGAGCTGACGTCCGATGGGGCCTGTCGGCCCACGATCATCAAGGCGTACGGCACCGTCCGCGGCAGCGCCGCCAGGCACGTCGGGACCGCGCTCCCGCAGGTCGGCAAAATGGTGCAGAAGTACGCGGCCTGACGGCCGGTTGTGCTCCTCCGCGCGGCCTCAGGAGCTGGCCGCGGCGAAGCGGCAGGCGAGGTCCACGGCCGGCGCCTGGGATGGCACCCGCTGATCATGCCTCCGGCGGGACCGGCGAGCTCCGCATCCGGTCGAACTGCCCTGCCGCCGCTAGCGCTGGCGCGGGCGATACCTCGGGCTGGACCTCTGCTTCTGGCTCTGGTCCGGCTTCCGGCGCTGGCTCGGCCTCTGCTTCTGGCTCTGGTCCGGCTGCTGGCTCCGGCCTGGCCTCGGCTTCGATCTCGGGCTGGGCCGCTGCTTCGGGGCCGGCCTTGTCCTCGGCCTCTCCTTCGGGCTCGCTCTTGGCCTCGGGCTCGGGCTCGCTCTTGGCCTCGGGCTCGGGCTCTCGGGCCTGCGCTCGGCTTCCTGCTCGCCGGTTCCGGCGTCGCTCGGGGCCAGCGTCGGCGCGGGGCTGAATGCGGACGCCGGGCCGCCGTTGGGCCCCGGGCCGTACCCGGCCGATTGGGGCTCTCGGGTCCGCGGGGTCCACGTGGACCCCTCGTCGCTGGCCGGGTCATCCTGGCCGGGCTCGGTGTCGATCGCGAGATCGACCGCGAGGTCAGCGGGCTCGGCCGGGCCCGCGACGCGCGCGGCGGCGCTCGCGGTCTCTGCGGGGGACGCCTCGGGGGCGGGTGACTCATCCCGCGCCGGGGATCCGTCCGGAGCCGGGGATCCGTCCGGAGCCGGGGATCCGTCCGGAGCCGGTGACTCATCCCGCGCCGGGGACCCGTGCGAACCGGAGGGCTGCTTCGGGCCGAGCAGCGCGTCGATCCCCGCCGCCACCTCGACCTGGCCGGATGGCTCCAGCAGGCCTGCTTCCTCCTCAGCAGCCGCCAGCCGCAGCCGGGCCTGCCGCAGCATGGACAGCAGCAGCCCGAACCCGATCAGCACGAGCGCCCACGGGATGATCGCCGCCGCCGCGGCGGACGGCTTGCGCGGCAGGCTGGCCCCGGTCGCGTGCAGGGTGTCGGCTCCGGCGGCCGCGACCAGCAGCACGAGCATCGACAGCCAGGCGTAGCAACGGGACGGCAGCCCGGCCCCGCGCAGCGACAGGACGGCCGCGCACGCGATGACCAGCATCGCGTCGAAGATCAGCGGATAGAGCCTGGCCAGCCGCGGCGAGACGCCCGCGGAAAGCGCGACGGCGTGGATCCCCGCATACGACAGCACGAACGCGGCCGCCGCCAGGAGCAGCACGCCGACCACGACAGCGGCGAGCCCCAGCAGCCGCAAGGCCCGGAGGCTGTCCGTCGGCTGCCGGGTCTGCGCCGCTCGCTGGTCGCTCATCGGCCCCTCGTCCTTCCTCGCACGATGTCCGGTCACGCCACAGGCTTATAGTCAGGAAACAGGAGCCCGCGCCGCTGCCAGGCCGCTGCACGGCTATCGGCGTTAGCGCTGGAATACCGGGCGCGAATGGCGAGCAGCAGCCGGCTCCGCGCAGGCCCTCGCGGTTTCGGCGTCAAGGAGACGATATGCCGTACTACCGGGTTACTGGGGAGATTCCGCGAAAGCGACACGTGCGCTTCCGCCGTCCCGACGGGGGACTCTATGCCGAGGAGCTGATGGGCGAGGAAGGGTTCTCGTCTGATTCCTCGCTGCTTTACCACATGCACCCGCCGACCGCCATCGTGAAGAGCGAGGGCCTCGCTGACGTCGCCGACGCGGGCGTGGCGCCGAATCATCCCCTGCTACCACGGCATTTCCGCACCCAGGAGCTCCCCGCGGGCGGGGACATGGTGCTCGGCCGGCAGCCGCTCATGGCTAACGACGACGTCCGGATCTCATTCGCGGCCGCCGATGCCCCCTCGGAGCTTTACCGGAATTCAACCGGGGACGAGGCCATTTACCTTCGCAACGGCTCGGCCCGGTTCGAGTCCGTCTACGGCTCGATCGGGGCCGTTGCCGGCGATTACATCGTGGTCCCCCGGGGCACAATTCACCGCTGGATTCCCGGAGCCGGCCAGCCGGTGCACGCACTGGTCATCGAGGCACGCGGGCACATCAGGCCGCCGCGGCGGTACCTGTCCGGCGCCGGGCAGTTCCTCGAGCACGCGCCCTACTGCGAGCGGGACCTGCGCGGCCCGGACGGACCGCTGACCGCCGAGGGCGAGGACGTGCCGGTGATCGTCCGCAACCGGGCCGGGCTGACCCGGCTGAGCTATGCGTTCCATCCCTTCGACGTGGTGGGATGGGACGGCTGCCTGTACCCGTACGCGTTCAACATCGCCGACTTCGAGCCGATCGTGAAGCGCACCCACGCCCCGCCGCCCGTGCACCAGACGTTCGAGGGCCCCAACTTCGTCATCTGCTCGTTCTGCCCGCGGCCGCTCGACTTCGACCCCGAGGCCGTGCCGATCCCGTACAACCATCACAACGTCGACTCCGACGAGATGATGTACTACGTCGCCGGCGACTACGGCGCGCGCAAGGGCTCCGGGGTCGGCCTCGGGTCGATCACGCTGCACCCGTCGGGCTTCACGCACGGCCCGCAGCCCGGTGCCGTGGAGGCCGCGATCCGCGGCCTGGCCGAGGGGCGGACGACCACCGACGAGACCGCGGTGATGATCGACACGTTCCGGCCGCTGCTGCTCGCCCCGGCCGGCCGGCGCGCCGAGGACCCCGAGTACGCCTGGTCCTGGGCCCGGGCGGCCCGCGGCTGACCTCGGCCTGCCGCTCCGGCCCCGGATGACCAGGCGGGGCTGCCGGGCGGCCTCAGCCGTCCAGGTCCTCGACGAACATCCTGGAGCCGGGCGGGGCGATCTCCTGGTAGTCGGTCGCGGTCGCCTGCCCCTCGCCCGACGCGAAGGCCGCCTGCATGGCCGCCTGGTCGGCGAAGTACAGCTCGGCCACCCGGTAATACGTCTTCTCGCCGCCGTCGAGCGCCGTGCCGATCTTGCCGGTCTCGGCCCGCTGCAGGCCGGGAATGGCGTTGACCAGCGGCATGTGGGTGCCGAAGTAATGCCGGTCGAAGGCTTCCGGGTCACTCGGCTGCGTGTACAGAACCATGAGTTTGACGGTCACGCTCCGGACCCTACTCCCCGGCCGCGGGCCGCGTCACCGGGGGCGGGATGGCGGGCCGCGGGCCGCGTCACGGGACCGGGCCGGCCGGGCCGGGCCGGCCGCAAAGTCCCGTAGCCTGTGCTGCATGACATTGCGCCTCCACGACACGGCCGCCCGCGCGGTCCGCGACTTCACCCCCGTCGCGCCGGGGAAGGCGTCGCTGTACCTGTGCGGGGCCACGGTGCAGGCGCCCCCGCACATCGGCCACATCCGGTCGGGGATCAACTTCGACATCCTGGTCCGCTGGCTGGCCGCGAGCGGGTACCAGGTGACGTTCTGCCGCAACGTGACCGACATCGACGACAAGATCCTCAGGACCGCCCGCGACGAGGGCACGGCCTGGTGGGCGGTGGCCGAGCGGAACCAGCGCGCGTTCACCCGCGCGTACGACGCGCTGGGCTGCCTGCCGCCGGACGTCGAGCCCCGGGCGACCGGGCACGTGCCCGAGATGATCGCGCTGATGCGCCGGCTGATCGAGAGCGGCCACGCCTACGTGGCCGACGGCGGCGTCTACTTCGACGTCCTGTCCTACCCGCACTACGGCGAGCTGTCCGGCCAGCGGCTGGAGCACATGCGGCCGGCCGATGACATCGACGAGGGCGCCAAGCGCGACCCGCGTGACTTCACCCTGTGGAAGCGCGCCAAGCCCGGCGAGCCGTCCTGGGAGACGCCGTGGGGACCAGGCCGGCCCGGCTGGCACCTGGAATGCTCCGCGATGGCCACCAAGTACCTCGGCACGACCTTCGACATCCACGGCGGCGGCCTGGACCTGGTCTTCCCGCACCACGAGAACGAGATCGCGCAGTCCCGGGCGGCCGGGGACGGCTTCGCCCGCTACTGGGTGCACAACGGGCTCCTGGGCCTGTCCGGCGAGAAGATGAGCAAGTCGCTCGGCAACTCGCTGCTCGTGGACGCGATGATCAGGGAAGTCCGCCCGGCGGAGTTGCGGTATTACCTGGGCCAGGCGCACTACCGGTCGGAGATGGAGTACTCGCCGGAGGCGCTGGCCGAGGCCGCGGCCGCGTACCGGCGGATCGAGGGCTTCGTGACCCGGGCCGCCGAGGCGGGACCGGCCGCCCCGGCGGCCACCGCCGTGCCCAGCGTCGCGGCGCTGCCCGCCGCGTTCACCGCTTCGATGGACGACGACCTGGCCGTGCCGCAGGCCCTCGCGGTCGTGCACGAGGCGGTGACCGAGGGCAACACCGCGCTCGCGGCCGCAGACGTGGCCGGCGCTACCAAGCACGCGGCGGCGGTCCGGGGGATGATGTCCGTGCTCGGGCTCGACCCGCTGGACGAGCGCTGGTCCGGCGCGGACGGCGGCGAGGGCCTGCGGCCGGTGGTCGACGCGCTGGTCACGGTGGCGCTGCAGCAGCGCCAGGCGGCCCGCGAGCGCAAGGACTACGCCGCGGCGGACGCGATCCGGTCCGGCCTGCTGGACGCCGGGATCCTGGTCGAGGACACTCCCCGCGGCCCGCGGTGGGAGCTGCGCCGGTGACCGCGCGGCCGCGGCCCGGCCCCGGCGGGCGCGCCAAGTCCGGCAAGCCCCGCCCGGGCACCGGCGGCCACGGCAAGCGCCGGCTCGAGGGCAAGGGCCCCACCCCGCCCGCGCACCTGCGTCCCGGGCATCCGGCCCAGCGCCGAGGCAACGCCGGACCCACAAGTTCCCCGAACGCGAACGTCCCTTCCGCACCAGGCCGGGGGGAGGCTAGGCGTTCCGGATCTAAATCACAGCGGCCTGGCACCGGGGCCGAGGTGGTCGCCGGGCGGAACGCGGTGCTCGAGTCGCTGCGCGCCGGCGTGCCCGCGGCCGCCCTGCACGTCGGGCCCCGGCTGGATTCCGACGAGCGGATCGGCGAGGCGGTCTTCCTGGCCGCCGACGCCGGGATACCCGTGGTCGAGGCCGGGCGCGCCGAACTGGACCGGCTCACCGGGGGAGCGGTGCACCAGGGACTCGCGCTGCGGGTGCGGCCGTACGCGTACGCGCATCCCGGTGACCTGGTCGAGCGGGCCGCCGCGGCGGCCGAGCCGCCGCTGATCGTCGCGCTGGACGGGGTCACCGACCCGAGGAACCTGGGCGCGGTGGCCCGCTCGGTGGCCGCGTTCGGCGGGCACGGCGTGCTGGTCCCGGCGCGGCGGTCCGCCGGGGTGACCGCCGGGGCCTGGAAGGCGTCCGCGGGCGCGCTGGCCCGGGTGCCGGTCGCCCAGGCCAGCAACCTGGCCGCGGCGCTGGTCGGCTACCAGGAGGCGGGGCTGTTCGCCGTGGGCCTGTCCGCGGACGGCGACGCCGACATCGGCGGCACCGGCCTGGCCGACGGGCCGCTGGTGCTCGTGGTGGGCTCCGAGGGCCGGGGGCTGTCCCGGCTGGTCGCGCAGCGTTGCGACGTCCTGGCCCGGATCCCGATGCCCGGTCCGGCCGAGTCGCTGAACGCGGGGGTCGCCGCCGGGATCGCCCTGTACGAGGTGGCCAGGCGGCGGGCCGCAGCCGGGGGCTGAGCCGCGGCCGGTGATGGCCCTGACCTGCCGGCCGGGCCTAGGGTGAGGCTCGGGAGGGTGGTGGTCGCCGATGACCAGAACCCCGGACGCCGCCAGGGCCAGGCTCGTCGACGAGCTCCGCGACAGCGGCAGGCTGACCAGCCCCGCCGTGGAAGACGCGTTCCGCAGCGTGCCCCGGCACCTCTTCCTGCCGGAGATGGCGGCCAGCGAGGCCTACCAGGACGAGGCCTTCGTGATCAAGACCGGCGCGGACGGCCTGCCGGTCAGCTCGTCCTCACAGCCCGCGGTCATGGCGATCATGCTGGAGCAGCTCGGCCTCGCCCCGGGGCAGCGGGTGCTCGAGGTCGGCACCGGCACCGGCTACAACGCCGCGCTCATGGCGCACCTGGTCGGCGAGCGTGGATCGGTGGTCACGGTGGACATCGACGCCGACATGGTGGCCCGGGCGCAGGCGAACCTGGCCGCCGCCGGGTACCTCAACGTGATCGCCGTCTGCGGCGACGGGGGGTTCGGGGCACCCGACTACGCGCCCTACGACCGGCTCATCGTGACCGCGGGCGCGTGGGATCTCGCGCCGGAGTGGCTGGCGGAGCTCGGCCCGGGCGGGCGCATCGTCCTCCCGCTGTCGGTGCGGGGAATCCAGCTATGCCTGGCCCTGGAGCGCGAGGCCGGGCACTGGCGCAGCCGCTCGGCCTGCCGTTGCGGCTTCATCCGCATGGCCGGCGTGTTCGCCGTCCCCGAGCCGTTCGTCCCGGTCGGCCCGCAGCCCGGGCTGCGCGTCCAGACCGATGACGGCAGGCCGCTGGACGCGGCCGCGCTCTACGCCGCGCTGACCGGCCCGGTCACCGACGTGCCGTCCGGCGTGCCCATGGCCGGGCTCGGCGAGCTGGCGGCGGCGGACCTGTGGGTCACGGTCACCGAGCCCGGCCTGGCCCGCCTGACGATCATCGGCCAGGGTTCGCTGCAGGCCGGGGTGTTCCGCGGCGGGATGCTGCCGCTGCTGCCGTTCGGGGCCCTGGCCGGCTCCGACGGCCTGCGCGAGCCCCGGTGGGCCGGCGACTTCGGGGTGGCCGCCCTGATCCCGGCGCGGCCGCCGGTGTCTTCCTGGGAGCGCCGGTACCCGGAATCCGGGATCGTCGTCCGGGGGTTCGGGCCCGCCGGCGCCGACCTGGCCCGGCGGCTGGCCGGCCGGGTCTCCGCCTGGCACGACCGGGGACGGCCCCGGGTGTCGGGCCTGAGCGTGATCGCCTACCCGCTCCCGAGCCCGGTGGCGCCCCTTCCCGGGCAGACCGTCCTGGACCGGCGGCATACCCGCCTGGCCCTGGGCTGGCCGTCCCCCGATAAACAGCCGTCCCCCCAATAAGCAACGGCTGGCGCGGAAGGCCGCAATAGGGTGAAAGTACCTTTACTGTTGTTCTTTCCGCAGCCACGGACCATCCACGCTAATCGAAACATAGCCTGGCGTGCGCTCGTCCTCGGGTGAGCGCAAATAGTGTGCGATGACGGCTGCGGCCTGACTGGAACGCTGGAATCATCGGGGTCATGACCGAGGATCTCCCGGCTGACTACCTGGCCGGATTGCCAGAGCCTCAACGGCAGGAATTGGCCCGGGTCAATAGCCCGGGATTAACGGCGCTGCGCGGTTACCTGAAGTCGGGTGAGGCGGTGGCGTTCCTGGGCGCCGGGGTATCGGCGCCGCTGTACCCGCTGTGGGACGAGCTGATCGGGGAGTTGGTGGACGCCGCCTCGGGTCGGCTGACTGGCAAGGAGGCGGCGACGTGCCGGGCGCTGGCACGGGGCAGCCCGGAGGAGGTCGTGGAGATTGTCCGCCGGGGCCTGGGCGCTGGTGCATACCGGGAGGTGCTGCGGGAGGTTTTGCGGGCGCGCACCGACCCGGAGTCGGGCCGGTCCTGGACGCCGGTGCAGGAACTGGTGTGCCGGTGCGCTTTCAAGGCCGTGGTGACCACGAACTACGACCCGGGGATCGTGAACGCGCGGATGCGGATACGGCCGGACGCCGCGGCGACCGGGTTCACGACCTGGGAGGACGAGCTGGGCCTGGACCGGTGGCGGACCGGGCAGGCATTCGGCGAGGCCGAGCTGCCGGTGCTGTTCGCCCACGGGCAGCACAACCGCCCGGACAGCATCGTGCTGGCCACCACGGAGTACCGACGCGCGTACGCGGGCAAGCTGCCGCACGTCCTGGCGCGGCTGGTAGAGGGAATGCATTTGGTGTGGATCGGGTTCAGCTTCGCCGACCAGCGGATCGCGGCGATCCTGCGAGAGATCGCTGAGCGGACCGGTACCCGGATCGATCCAGGCGGAGCACCGCGCCATATCGCGATCATGCCCTGGGACCCGGGCGCCGAGGGCAACGACCCAGGCGTTCTCGCCCAGCGAGCAGAGATCGGCTACGGAGCGCAGGTGGTGCTGTACCCGGCGCCTGGTGGGGATCATTCCGCGTTCGCGCTGCTGCTGTCGGCGCTGGCCGACGACCGGTTCCCGCCAGCTGCTGACCTGTCGGCCGGCAGCGGCCGTCCGACGGCCGTGGTCGGTCAGGAACCTGCCGGTGGCGGACCGGGCATCCCGGTGAGCTGGACGCCGCCCGCCGAGCGGATGGAGTATTTCACCGGCCGGGCGGAGGAGCTGGCCAAGCTGGACCGGTGGGCCGCCGACCCGCAGGTCAGCCTCATCGGGGTGACTGCGTGGGGCGGGGCGGGCAAGACCGCGCTGGTCACCCACTGGGTCCAGGAGGCAGGCGGGACGTCACGGCGGCCCGGCGTGCGGGGGGTGTTCGGGTGGAGTTTCTATGCCGATCCGTCGGCCGAGCACTGGGCTGAGGGATTGCTGGAGTGGGCGCAGCAGAATCTCGGCGTCCGGCTGGCCGGCCGCGGCCGGCCAGCGGAGGCTGTTCTGGCGCTGCTGCGGGGGGTGCCGCTGCTGCTGGTGCTGGACGGGCTGGAGGTGGCGCAGGAGGGCCCGGCGGGGGATGGGTTCGGGCGGCTGCTGGATGGCACGCTGCGGGAAGTGCTGTCCGGCGTCTGCCAGCAGCCCGTCGGCGGGCTGATGGTGCTGACCAGCCGGTTCCCCTTCGCCGACCTGGAGGCCTTCGACGGCGGGAGCGCCCGCATGCTGGAGGTCCCCCCGTTCACCCCCACCGAAGGCTCGGCCCTGCTGGCCGCCGCGGGCGGCGGCTGGCTGGCCGAGGACGAGCGGCAGGCCCTGGTAGGCGCGGTAGACGGCCACGCCCTCGCCGTCGGGGTGCTGGCCGGGCTGCTGGCCGACCGCCCCCCCGATGCCGACCTGGCCGCCCTGCGCGCCGGCCTGGCCGCCGCGGCGCGCACCGATGCCCGGGTCGGCCACGTGCTGGAGTTCTACGCCGAACGGCTGGCCGAGGCGGACCGGTACCTGCTGGCGGCGGTGTCGCTGTTCGCCCGGCCCGTTCCGGCTGGGGCGGTGCTGGCGGTCGCCGCCCATGAGGTGTTCGGTTCCCGGCTGGCCGGGTGGACCCCGGACATGGCGCAGGAAGCGGTGCGCTCCCGGCTGGGCGGGCTGGCGTCCTGGCACCCCGACGGGACCATTTCCGCCCACCCGCTGGTCCGCGACACCTTCCGCCCGCTGGTGATGGACGCCGCCGGGACTGCCGCCGAGAGCGCCCTGGCCGGGATGCCGGCCGGGACGGTGACCAGCCGGGCGGACGCGCTGCGGGTGGTCGAGGTCATCGAGTTGCTGCTCGATGCCGGCCAATGGCAGCCCGCCGACGACATGTACACGAAACGCTGCGGCACCGACGCGTGGAAGCACCTGCCCGCGGCCCGGCTCGGGCAGCGCGCCGCCACCGCGTTCGTGGCCACTCCCGCCCGCCGCGCCGCCTGCGCCACCCAGCTCAGCCAACATCGTCTGGGCTTCTACCTGGCCAGTGTCGGCATGTTCGCGAAGAATGCGGGTGACCTGGCCACGGCACGCGACTACCTGCCCCAGGCCGTCCGCCACCGCCGTGACGCCGGGGACATGACGAACCTGGCGATCGGCTTGCAGAACCTGGCCGAGTGCCTCGGCCAGCTCGGGCAGGCCGGCCTGGCCCGGGACGCCGCGGCCGAATCGCTCACCTGCGCCGAAACCGCCAGCGATCGGCAGAAGATCTGCACCTCGCACGCGTTCTTGGGGTGGGTGGCTGGCCTGTCTGGTGACGCGGCGCAGGCCGAGCAGCAGTTCACCGCCGCCGACCAGATCGAGGTCGCCGACCATCGTGAAGGTGCTCACCTGCACTCGCTTCGCGGGACCCAGTGGGCGGAATGGCTGGCCCGTACCGGGCGGAACGGCCCCGCCCGCGCGCTGACCAGCCGCAACACAGAAATCTGCCGCAGGAACGGCTGGAACGCCGATTTGGCCCGGTGCGACCGGATGCTGGGCCGCCTGGCCCTGGCCGCCGGGGACACCGCCGCGGCCGGGGAGCACCTGGCCGCGGCGGCGCAGGGTTTCCGCGACGGCGACTACCTGACCGAGCTCGCTACCACCCTGGCCGACCTGGCCGACCACGCCCAGGCGGCCGGGGACCTGGAGGCCGCCGGACGCCACGCGGCCGAGGCGATCACCATCGCCGCTCCCCGCGGCCTGGTGCCCGCCCACTGCGCCGCGCTGGCCGCCCGCGCCCGCATCCGCGCCGCCCAGGCCACCGCCACCGGCGACCCGGACCTGATCTACCAGGGCCGCGATGCCGCCGACGCCGCGCAGCGGCTGGCCGCCCGCCACAACCTGCCCTGGCCCGAACTCGACGCCCTGCGCGCCCACGCCGCCCTCGACCATGCCGAGGGCATCGACCGTGGATGGGCCGCGAAGGCCGACGCCCTGTACGCCCGGCTGGTCCCGCCCGGCCTGGACCCCGACCCGCTGGCCACCGTCGAGCGCCTGGTCGCTGCCCAGAAGGCCGCCGATCAAGCCGCCGAACAGGCAGGCCACCGGGCCGACGAGGACGGAAGTGACGACTGATGGCAGATTCGTGGAGCAGCCTGCAGATCGCCACGCTGGTGGTCGATGCGCTGACCCCGATCACCGTGGCCGGGCTTGGCGTCCTGTTCGCCCGCACCAGCCGCCGGATCGAGCAGGTCCAGTGGGCCAACCAGACCGTGGTGTCGTGTCGCCTGGAGATCTTCACCAAGGTTGCGCCAGGGCTCAACCAGCTACTGTGCTTCGCCACCTTCGTCGGCGGCTGGAAGGAGATCCAGCCCAGGCAGGCCATCGCCATCAAACGCAAGCTGGACGAGACCATGTACGCCAACCGGGTGCTGTTCTCCGACCAGCTCTTCGAGGCCTACCGGCAGTTCATGGCCATCATGTTCGCCATGTACGCCACCACCGACGCGGACGCCCACCTGCGCGCCCCGATCGCCAGCAGGCTGGGCGACCGCCGCAACATGCCGTGGTGGGACGAGGGCTCGATGGCCAGCCTGTTCAGCCCCGACAACCTCGTCAGCATCGACGACATCCAGGCCGCCCACGACCAGCTCGCGCAGCGATTCCGGACCGAGCTGTACGTCACCCGCCAGGCGCGGCCCATCCTGGCCACCCAGTCCCCCCGGACCTGACACGGCCGCGGCCAAGAGCTTGCGCGGCCGGAACCCGTCCGGCCAAGGTGGGATCATGGATCGCCTGCGCGTAGGAACGCTCGGGGCCGCCCGGATCACCCCGGCCGCGCTGATCAAGCCGGCCCGCCAGGTGCCGGAGGTGGAGGTGACCGCGGTGGCGGCCAGGGACCCGGCGCGGGCCCGCCGGTTCGCCGCCCGGCACGGCATCGGCGCGGTGCACGACTCCTACGAGGCGCTGCTCGCCGACCCGGACGTCGACGCGGTCTACAACCCGCTGCCGAACTCGCTGCACGCGCCGTGGACGCTGCGCGCCATCGCCGCGGGCAAGCACGTGCTGTGCGAGAAGCCGTTCACCGCGAACGAATCCGAGGCGGCCGAGGTGGCCGGCGCGGCCAAGTCCGCCGGGCTGGTGGTGATGGAGGCGTTCCACTACCGGTACCACCCGCTGGCCCGGCGCATGCGGGAGATCGTGGCCGGCGAGCTCGGCGAGCTGGGGCACGTCGAGGCGTCCCTGTGCTTCCCGGTGCCCCGGTTCTCCGACATCCGCTACCAGTTCGACCTGGCCGGCGGGGCCACGATGGACGCGGGCTGCTACGCGATCAACTGCATCCGGCTGCTCGGCCCGGGCGAGCCGGAGGTGGTGTCCGCGCGGGCCACGCTGCATGACCCCGTCGTGGACCGGGCCATGGTCGCCGACTTCCGGTTCCCCGGCGGCGCCAGTGGCCGGATCCGGACCTCCCTGTGGTCCAGCCAGCTGCTCCGGATCGGCGCGAAGGCGGTCGGCGAGCACGGCGAGATGCGGGTGCTGAACTACCTCGCGCCGCAGTCTTTCAGCCTGCTCACCGTCCGGGTCGGCCCCAGCACCCGGTGGGAGCGCATCCGCGGCGAGGCCACGTACACCTACCAGCTGCGCGCGTTCGCCGCCGCGGTGCTGCGCGGCGAGCCGGTGATCACCACGCCGGAGGACGCGATGGCCAACATGCGGCAGATCGACGACGTGTACCGCGCGGCCGGCCTCCCGCTGCGCGGCGCCCGCTAGCCTCCCTGGCGCACGGTCAGCCGGTCTCCTTGAGATCGGCGGTCACCGGCTCGGCGCCCCGCGACAGCAGCCGCTGGGCCCCGACCGGGAACAAGGCCGCGGACAGCAGCCCCGCGGCGAGCAGCGAGGCGGACGCGGTCGGCGTGATCTTCCCGGTGGCCAGCCCGATCTGCGTCGCCACGATCACGAACGTCAGCGTGGTGGCCTGCAGCAGGCCCGCTGCCTCGGCGCGGCGGATGCCGGCGAAGCGCCGGTACAGCAGCGCGGGCAGCCCCCGCACCAGCAGCAGGGCGGCGAGGAACAGCGGCACCTCCGCGATCGCGGTGGGGTTCGCGAGAAGTTCCTTCAGCTGAAATGAGACGCCGGTGGCGATGAAGAAGATCGGGACCAGGAAGCCGAAGCCGATGGCCTCCACCTTGGTCTGGAACTGCGGGCGCGGCGCGTGCCCGGACAGCTCGACCAGCCGCACCAGCAGGCCGGCGGCGAACGCGCCGAGGATCGACGCGAAGCCGAACCGGTAGGCCAGCACGCCGCAAGCCAGCGCCAGGGCGAGCGCGGCGCGCACCCGGATCTGGGCGCTCCGGTCCTCCAGGCGGGTGAGCAGCCGGTCCAGTGCCCCCAGTCGGAGCACCCGGGCCAGGGTCAGCCCGATCAGCGCCAGCAGGGCCAGGAAGATCGCGAGTGAGACCAGCTGGTCTGCGGTCGTCTTCGACGCGGCCGAGAAGAACAGCGACAGCAGCATGATGGGCACGATCTCCGCGAGCGCCGCCGCGGTCATGACCAGCTGGCCGAACTCGGTGGAGTCCTCTCCCGCGTCCTTCAGCAACGGCAGCAGCAGCCCGGTCGACGTCGACATGAGCATGATCGCCAGCAGCAGCGGCTGGGTGCCCAGGCCGGCCAGCCGGAAGGCGTATGCGCAGAGCAGCGCCAGCGCGACCGAGACCCCGAACGCCGAGCCCGCCAGCCGCGCCAGCGGCCCGCGCAGCCGGTCGACATCGATCTCCAGCCCGGCCAGGAACAGCAGCATGCCCAGGCCAAGATCGCTCAGGACCTGCACCGGTGCGTCCACCCGCACCCAGCCGAGCACGGACGGGCCGACCACGATGCCGGCGATGACCTCGAGGACCGCACCGGGCACCGACACCCGCGGCAGGAACCCGAGCACGACCGGGACCAGCACCGCGATCGCCGCGATGATCAGGACGCTGTTGAACGAGATGGCGAGCATCCGCACCCCCAGCCGTCCCGTTGCCCTCCGCCGTGCCCCCAATGCAATCACGGAAGGAGGGTCATGCCGCGAGCGGTCAGCCGAGCCGTCCGGGTACCGTGGCCGTCACGGCGATATCCGTCTCCCGGCAGGGGCCCGGCGCTGCAGGCCCCGACGGACGCAGCGCTACGAGGCCGAGCGCCGGCGCCGCAGGCCGAACGCGGCCATCGCGATCCCGGCCAGCGCGATCAGCGGCCCGGCGACCGCCCAGAACGTGACGCCTGTCATCGCGCTGCCGCCGATGTAGCCGAGGCCCTGCAGCGCGAAGATGACCCCGGCGACGGTGATCACTGCGCCGGCGGCGATGAGCAGGCTGTTCTTCATGACGATGCGCACTCTCTCCGAACGGTCGGCGGACGACTCATCCCAAGCTCACAACGGCCCGGGCCGCGTGCTGGTTCGAGGCGCGGCAGGGCGTCCGGGCCGCGTGCTGGTTCGAGGCGGGGCGAGCCGCGCTGAGCCAGGCCCGGACGCGCGCCGGGCCGGCGCTGTGTAGCGGCAGCCGGGTAACAAGCCGGCAAATTGTACAGTCGCCCGGCCTGTCGAGTGTGACGCAACCGACAGCGTGGGTAGAACGTCTAGAAATTGACGATTGGTTCGGCGCGGGCGCTGGTGAGCCCCGTGCTGGCGCGGGCGCGTGGCAGGTTCAGGTAAGGGAGAGACATGAGACACGCAGCGTGGCGGTCGGTGTTCTCGTGGCGGTCGGTGTTCTCGTGGCGGTTGCTGCCCGGCCTGGGCGCTCTGATAGCGGCCGGGGCCCTTATTGTCAGCCAGGCCGGGTCGGCGGCCGCCAGCCCGGCCGCGGCGCCCCGGGCCGGGACCGCGGCCGCGGCAGCGCGCGCCGCGGCCCCGGCGGCGTACGTCCCCCCGAAGCAGCTCCTGCAGCTGGGGATGCACGGCGCGGCGGTGCGGCGGCTGCAGCTGCGCCTTGCCGCGCTGCACTACTACCCCGGGCCGGCCGACGGCCAGTTCGGCCTGGACACGCTCGAGGCGGTGTGGGCGTTCAAGGAGGTCCAGGGCTACCCGGTGGACTGGGCGAACCAGGACGTGGTGTCGCGCGCCACCGAGCGCGCGCTGGTGCATCCCCGGGCGCCGAGGGTCCTCGTCCCGCGTGGCGGCGCCATGCGGATCGAGATAAACATGAACGACGAAGTACTGGTCCTGTACAACCACAACAAGCCGGAGCTGATCAGCCACGTCTCCACCGGCGCGGGCTGCCTGCCCGGCCAGGGCTGCGGCTGGAACACGCCGACCGGTAATTTCCACACCCTGGAGTTCATCCCGGGCTGGGTCACCGTGCCGCTCGGGGAAATGTACAACCCGGTCTTCTTCATTGGCACTTTGTATGCCATTCACGGGGAATACAACACCAGCGTTCCCTTCTATCCCGACTCGCACGGCTGCGTCCGCATTCCGATGGACATCGCGAACTTCTTCCACAAGCTCGTGAAGGTTCCCGGGACCCCGGTCTACATCAGGGGCTGAACAGCCCGCCCGGACACCCCGTGGATGTACCGGAGGGCGGGCTTGGGGGCCGCCCATCGGTACATCCACGGGGGCTTTTCAGCTTCCGGAGACATCCCGGTCTTCATCGATGTACCGGAAGGCTGCCGCCCGCGCCAACTCCCGCGCCAGCCGCCCGCCCCGGTCCGGCGGGCTACCTCGTGGCGGGCCCAGAGTCAAGGCGTTCCGGGCCTGGTCAGGCGACCGGTCTCGGTCTACAGTCCATAGGGGTCGCGATCATGATGACATTGGCGTACTGGAGCGTGAATCATGCGGAGGATCAGTAGATATCCCGTTATGGTGGTCTGCGCGGTACTGCTGGCCGTCGGCCTGGGCGCGGCGGCTCCCAGTGCGCTCGCCTCGGCGGGCGGGGCCGGACCCGGTGCCTGCCCCACCACGGCGCGCACGCTGACCGGCACGCTCGGCGACGGGGCGACCTACGAGATCCAGGTTCCCGCGAACTGGAACTGCACCCTGTTCCTGTACAGCCACGGGTATGTGACGCCGGGCTCGGCGAACCCGGCCCAGGACGTCGGCGACCCGATCACCGGCAGCTGGATGCTCAGCCACGGCTACGCCCTGGCCGGCTCGTCCTACGCGACCACCGGGTGGGCGATCCAGCAGGCGCTGCCCGACCAGATCGCCACCCTGAACGTCTTCGACCAGCAGGTCGGGACGCCCGCCCGGACGATCGCGTGGGGCCACTCCCTCGGCGGCATCATCACCGCCGGGCTGATCCAGGACTACCCGAACCGGTTCACCGCGGCGTTGCCGATGTGCGGCGTGCTGTCCGGCGGCGTCGCCACCTGGAACACCGCGCTCGACTCCGAGGTCGCGTTCCAGCAGCTGATCGACTCGTCGCTGCAGGTCGTCAACATCACCGACCCGGACGCCAACCTGACCGCGGCCGAGCAGGCGGCCACCACGGCGCAGCAGACCGCGCAGGGCCAGGCCCGGATCGCGCTCTCCGCCGCGCTCGGCGACACGCCGGGCTGGTTCACCCCGCTGTCCGCGCAGCCGGCCGCGAACGACTACGCCGCCCAGGAATACAACCAGTTCCTGTGGGACACCGAGGTCGACTTCCCGTTCGTGTTCGCGCTCCGGGCCGAGCTGGAGGCCCGGGCGGGCGGCAACCCGTCCTGGACCACCGGCGTGAACTTCGCCGCCCAGCTGGCCAAGTCGCCCGACCTGCGTGAGGTCATCGCCCTGTACCGGGCCGCGGGCCTGAACCTGCGCGCCGACCTGGCCACGCTCAACGCCGCGACCCGGGTCAGCGCCGACCCCGGCGCGGTCCGGTACCTGGCCAAGTACATCTCCTTCAACGGGCAGCTCTCGGTGCCGGTGCTCACCATGCACACCACCGGCGACGGGCTGGTGGTACCGGAGAACGAGCAGGCCTACGCGAGCGTCGTGCGGCAGGCCGGCGACTCGCGGCTGCTGCGGCAGATCTTCGTCAGCCGGGCCGGCCACTGCGCGTTCACCCCGGCCGAGACGATCACCGCGGCGCAGACGCTGCTGAAGCGGCTCGCCACCGGTCACTGGAATGACCAGGCCCTGCAACCAGCGAGCCTGAACGCGAACGCCGCGGGGCTAGGCCCGGACTACAACGTCTTCACCAACAGCAGCGGGTCGCTCGTCGCGACGCCGCCGGCGTTCGTGAGCTACCGGCCCTACCCGTACCCGCGGCCGTTCGACCTCAGCGCCTGGGCCGGGGCCGGGGGCGGGGTGGTCCTGGGCCGGGCTGGCGCGGGGTGACCTGGGCGGGGCAGGGTAAGGGGTGACCCGGGCCGGGCCGGGAAGTGATCCGGGCCTGGGCCGACACGGCTGACCCGGCCCGGGAGAGCCCGGCCGCGGTCAGCGCCGCCGGGCCGGGCTCGAGCCCCGCAGCCTGCGCCAGGTGATGAACGAGAACACCACGCCCAGCACGACCATCATGCCCATGTCCAGCAGCCAGATGTGCGCGGTGTGCGCCCACAGCGGGTCCGGCTTGACCCCCGGCGAGGGAGGCGTGATTATCCCGAGGCTCGTGGTGGAGGCGACCGCGCCAAAGCCCCAGCGGGACGGGGAGATCCAGGCGAGCTGCTCCAGTCCCGGCTGCCCGGCGATCGCGATCACGCCCCCGGTGAACACGACCTGCGCCATCACCGAGATGAACAGCAGCGGCAGGCTCTTCTCCGAGGTGCTGACCGACGAGGAGATCAGCAGGCCCAGGGTCATCGACGCGATCGCGAGCAGGGCCATGGCCAGCACGATCTCGACGAACGGCGCGTGCGTGAGGAACGACCCGGTGCGCGGCATCGTCCGGCCGAGCAGCCCGACCACCGTCATCAGCGCGGCCTGCAGGGCGCTCAGCACGCCCAGGACCAGCAGCTTGGACCACAGGTAGGCGCCGGACGACAGCCCGGCGGCCCGTTCCCGGGTATAGATCGACCGTTCCTTGACGATCTCCCTGATCGAGTTGAGCGCTCCGGTGAAACACGCGCCGATGGCCAGGATCAGCAGGATGGCCTCGGCATTGGTGTTGCTGTGCGGGGGCCCGGCCAGCCCTTCCGGCGAGGAGACCAGCTGCATGATTCCCGCCAGCACGAGCGGGGCCCCGACCAGGAAGCCCAGGTAGACCCGGTCGGAGGCGATGACGGCCAGGTAACGCCGGCACAAGGTGCTGAGCTGGCTGAAGAACCGCTTCCGCCGCGGGGGCGGGGTCGGCGGGGCCAGCTGCGGCCGGGCGGCCGGGGGGGCCACGGCCATGGCCTCGGCGACGTACTGCGCGTGCAGCGGGGACCGCTTGTACTCCCCGGCCCAGTCCCGGCCCGGCTCGTTCTCGAACGCCTGGAACACCTCGGCCCAGCCCGGCTGGCCGAAGTGGCGCAGGCCCTCGCGCGGCGGCCCGAAGAAGGCCACCTTCCCGCCGGGCACCAGCACCAGCAGCCGGTCGCACAGGTCCAGGTTGGCCACGCTGTGCGTGACCACGATGACGGTGCGGCCGTCGTGGGCGAGCCCGGCCATCATCTCCATGACTGACTTGTCCAGCCCGGGGTCCAGCCCGGAGGTCGGCTCGTCCAGGAACAGCAGCGAGGGCTTGGTGAGCAGCTCCAGGGCCACGCTGACCCGCTTGCGCTGGCCGCCGGACAGCGACTCG
This sequence comes from uncultured Actinomycetota bacterium, assembly GCA_963808705.1. Classification (GTDB taxonomy): domain Bacteria; phylum Actinomycetota; class Actinomycetes; order Streptosporangiales; family Streptosporangiaceae; genus JASHPR01. The sequence goes on from CAWEHB010000003.1 coordinate 467,340, forward strand.
GCCCGGGTGTTGGCGTGCGGGGTCAGGCTCAGCTCGCCGAGGACCTCGTCGACCCGCTCGTTCCGCTCCCGGGCGCTGGTGTCGCGCGGGAACCGCAGCTCGGCGGCGTACCGCAGCGCCCGGCGCGCGGACAGCTGGGTGTGCATGATGTCCTGCTGCGGGACCAGCCCGATCCGGTACTTCAGCTCGGCGTAGTCCTGGTAGAGGTCGCGGTTGTCGTAGAGCACGGTGCCGTCGGTCGCCGGCTTCATCCCGGTCAGCGCGCCGAGCAGGGTGGACTTGCCGGCGCCGCTCGGGCCGATGACGCCGAGCAGGCAGCGCTCGCCGAGCGGGAAGCTCACCTCGTCCAGGAGCACCTTGCCGCCGGGCAGGCGGACGGTCAGGTTCTGCACGCTCAGCGAGACCTCGCCGGTGTCGATGAACTCCTGCAGTTCCTGCCCGACGAGATGGAACGTGGCCGGCCCGATGCCGATGGTGTCGGCCTCGGTCACCGGGGCGGAGGTCACCCGCTGGCCGTTGACGAACGTGCCGTTGTGGCTGCCGAGGTCGGCGATCTCGTACCCGCCGCGGCTCGACCGGCGCAGCTCGGCGTGGTAACGGGAGACGCTCAGGTCGGAGACGACCACGTCGTTGTCGGTGGCGCGCCCGATGCGCAGCACCCGGCTGGGCAGCCGCATGACCGCGCTGGGCTGGCGGACGATGCTCGAGCTGCCGGGGGCGGGCAGCGACGACGAGTCCGGCGGGCCGGCCACGCCGCGCGAGCCGTAGGACGGCGAGGCCGGCGGGCCGGCCGGGCCCCGTGATCGGGTCGGCGGCGAGTCCGGCGGGCTGGCCGGCGGGCCCGCCCAGGGCGGGACCGCCGGCGCGGGCGCGGGGCGCGCGGGCGGCGCGGGCGCGGGCGCTGCGGGCTGCGGCGGCGCCGCCGCGGTGCGGGGCGTGATCACTTCGGTGGCCGAGTCCAGGCTGACCGGGGCGGCGATCTGCGTGGCCGGCCGGGGCGGGGGCACCGGCGAGCACCACATCCGCTGCCCGTCCTCCGGGTGGCCGAGCCGGAGCACGCAGTCCTCGGTGATCTCCACGCGCTGCACCCGCTGGGCGCCCAGGAAGGTCCCGTTGGTGCTGCCGACGTCCTCGAGCAGCCAGGTGGCGCCCTCGATCCGGAGCACCGCGTGGCGCCAGGACACCCGGGCCTCGTTGACCACTATGTCTGATTCTGGGTTGCGGCCGATGCTGTAGCTGCGCCCGGCCTCCAGGCTGCGATCGGATCCCTGCGTGCGCACGACCAGCGCCGGCGTATTCGACGAGATCTCCCGCTCGATCGTCATCTCACAACTCTAGAGTGATGCGGCCCAAAGAAACATCTGCCTGACCTCGGCTCGCCCGGTTCGTGCCAAATTTGGCATGTGCGGATCCCGGCTAACGATGGCAGCCGCGGAGTGGGGCGTGGCGTCCCGTTCATGCTTGGTTTCGGATACCGTCGGGGTGACTAGAGGAGCGGAGCGGTGAGCGACGAGTTTCCCTCGGCATTCAGCGAGTTCGCCATTGGCTCGCAGATTGCCGGCTATCGGCTCGAAGAGCAGATAGGCCGGGGCGGGATGGCTGTCGTCTACCGCGCGTATGACCCCCGCCTGGACCGGTACGTCGCGCTGAAGATCCTGGCGCCGGGGCTGGCCCTGGACGACGCGTTCCGGCAGCGGTTCATCCGCGAGTCGCGGGCCGCGGCGGCCGTCGATCACCCCAACATCATCCCGGTGTTCGACGCCGGCGAGGCGAACGGCGCGCTGTTCATCGCCATGCGCTTCGTGCACGGCGGCGACGTCCGCAAGCTACTCGACGCCGAGGGCCCGCTGCCCGCGGCGCGGGCCGCCGACGTCACGTCCCAGGTGGCGTCGGCGCTCGACGCGGCGCACGCGCGCGGGCTGGTGCACCGCGACGTGAAGCCGGCCAACATGCTGCTCGACGCGACCGCGGGCGGCGACCGCCGGGACCACGTCTACCTGTCCGACTTCGGGCTCAGCAAGCAGTCGCTCTCCCAGACCGGCCTCACCGCCCAGGGCCAGTTCCTGGGCACGCTCGACTACGTCGCGCCCGAGCAGGTCGAGGGCCGACCGGTCGACGGCCGGGCCGACCAGTACGCGCTCGCGTGCGCCTCGTTCGAATTGCTGTCCGGCACCCCCCCGTTCAAGCGGGACGGAGGGCTGGCCGTCGTCTGGGCCAAGCTGTCCGAGGACCCGCCGCTGCTGAGCCTGCGCCGCGAGGACCTGTCCGCCGCGATCGACGGCGTCCTGACCCGGGGGATGGCCCGGGCGCCGGCCGAGCGCTTCGGGAACTGCGGCGAGTTCGCCGCGGCCCTGCGCGAGGTGCTCGGGCTCCGGTCGCCCGATTCCGGGCCCAGGTCCGTGCCGCCCGGGTCGCGGCCGCCGACCGAGATCGCGATGCCCGTGGTCCCGCCCGCCGCGCCGTCCTCGGACCCTGGCGCGGCCGTGCCCGCCGGCGCCGCCCCGGATGCGGGATCCGCCGCGCCGCTCGTCGCCGGGTCCGCGCCGGCCAGGCCGGCGACCGAGGTCGCGCGGGTCCCCGGGAGCCGGTCGACCACGCCGGGCCTGACCGAGCCGTCGCGGCCCGTTCTGCCGCCGCACGACTACCGGGCCTCGGCCGGCAATCCCGGGCCACCCGACTACCGGGCGGCGCAGTCCGGCCCCGCGCCGGTGCGGCGCGTGGACCGGCCGCGGGGCGCTGGCACGGTCGTCGCGCCCGTGCCGCGCCCGTCGTGGTGGCGGTCGCGCGCGGTCATGGCCGCCGCCGCGGTGGTCGTCGTCCTCGGGGTGGTGGGCGGAGTCTTCGCCGCCCTGCATCACAGCAACAGCAGCACCGGCACCGGAGGCGGCGGGGGCCACGGGACCACCCCGGTGGCCGCGGCCCTCACGGCTCCTGGGTGCACGACCGAGGCCGCGACGGCGAAGCAGGTTCCCGGCGTCCGCACCGGCACGACCGCCCTCGGCGGCAACCCGTTCGGCATCGCCGTCACCGCTGACGGCAAGTACTCGTTCGTCTCGCTGGGCAACGCCGTGGCCGTCCTGAACAACGACGACGGCTCGCTGGCACCGGCCCAGGTCGCGACGATCCCGGCGTCCGGCGAGAAGACCGAGGCGATCACCGGCAATGGCCAGTACCTCCTGGTCGTGGAGAACAGCGGCGTGATCGTCATCGACACGCCGGACGCGGAGCACGGCGACGCCGGCGGCGCGGTGATGGGCCAGATCACCCCCCCGGTCAATGACACATCGAACGAGGTATTGATCTCCCGGAACGGCCTGGTGTTCATCACCCTGCAGAAGAGCGGCGACGTCGCGGTGTTCAACCTGCAGCAGGCGATGGCGGGCGGCTACGGCCGGGCCGGCTTCATCGGGATGGTCCCGCTCGGGGCGGGATCGGAGCCGCAGGGGATGGCGCAGTCACCCGACGGCCGCTGGCTGTACGTGACCGGCGAAAGCCAGAACGGGCGGCTGTACGTGGTCGACATGAGCAAGGCCGCGACGGACCCGCAGCATGCCGTGATGTCATCGGCCGCGGCGGGCTGCGCTGCCGCCCGGGTGATCGTGTCCGCGGACGGCGCGGACGTATGGGTCACCGATCGCGACAGCAACGCGCTGGTCGCGTTCTCGGCGGCTAAGCTGCTCAGCGATCCGTCGCACTCGCTCATCGCCCGGGTCAGCGTGGGCCAGAAACCGCTCGGCCTGGCTTTCGTCAACGGCGGTAATGAGATCATGGTCGCCGACGCCAACACCCGCGCAGTCCAGGGAGCGGATAACCTCGCCCTGATCAGCACCCAGCTGGCGCTGCAAGGCAAGAGCGGCGCCCTGCAAGGCTTCATCCCCACCGGCCGAGTGCCGCGCGAGCTCGCGGTAGTACCGGGCGGGAAGACGCTTCTCGCCACCAACTACGACTCCGGCCAGTTGCAGGCCGTTGACACCGGGAGCCTGCCGTGACCACTGGATATACCGGATACGAAGACGACGCCCCCGTCCGCGCCCGGCGGCGGCACCCGCTCCGGACGGTCATCATCGTGCTGATCGTCCTGCTCGGCCTGCTGGTCGCCCTGGACTTCGCCGCCCGGGCCATCGCGCAGAACAAGGTGGCGTCAGAAATCCAGCAGCAGGGGTTCCCCAAGAAGCCGAGCGTGTCGATCCAGGGCTTCCCGTTCCTGACCCAGGTCATCAGCCACGACTTCAAGGACATCCTGATCAGCTCCAGCGACATCACCGAGGGCCCGCTGCAGATCCAGAGCATCAACGCCACCATGAGCGGCGTGCACGTCAACTCCTCCTTCCAGGGCGGCACCGTCGATCACCTCAACGGGACGATGACGGTCACCTTCCCCGCCCTCGCGAGCGCGATGACCTCGCAGGCCGGCGCCCTGGGGTCGCTGGTCGGCTCCGGCCTGACCCTGTCCGACGCGGGCAACAACGAGGTGAAGACCTCGCTGAACCTGCTCGGCGGCCTGGCCAGCGGCACCGCGGTCTGGCAGGTCACCCGGACCGGCCACAACGACATCCACGTCCACCTGGTCTCGAGCAGCGGGATCGGCTCCTCGGTGCTGAGCGGGATCAGCGACATCACGGTGCCGCTCCCGGCGCTGCCGATGGGGATGACCATCCAGAGCATCAGCGTCACGCCCACGGGCCTGGTCGCCGTGGTCACCGGCCAGAACGTAAGCTTCGGCAGCTAGCCGGTGGCCCAGTTCCGCGGGAAGCGGCTGACGATCATCGGCGGCGGCGTCATGGGGCTGATGACCGCCTACCACGCGGCGCCGCTCGCCGCGGCCGTGACCGTGCTGGAGAAGACGCGGGTCGGTGACCCGGCCACCGCGTCGTTCTCGCTCACCCGGTCGGCGCGGAACGACTACCTGGACCCCGAGTACGCCCGGCTCGCCTACGAGGCCCGGCAGCTCTGGCTGGACCTGCAGGCGCAGTCCGGCGAGCCGCTGCTCGTCGACTGCGGATGCCTGAACCTGGCCAAGCGCAGCGTCACCCCCGACCTGGCCGGCACCTACGCCTTCCGCAGCTACGCCGTGCTGGAGCAGTTGCAGCTGCGCCGCGAGGCCTTCTCCGCCGCGGCGCTGCGGCGGCGGTTCCCGCAGTTCGCCGCCGACGCGGGACGGCTGGACGTCGAGGCCGGGTTCGTCGACGTGCCCGCGGCCACCCGGTTCCTGCAGGCGGCGCTGGCCGCCCGCGGGGTGCGGGTGGCCGAGCACGCGGCGGTGCGCGGCATCGCCCGGGCCGGCGGGGTCTGGAGCGTCGCCACCGACGCGGGAGAGGTGGTGTCCGACGTCCTCGTGATCACCGCGGGCCTGGGCACCAACGACGTGCTGGGCCTGCTGCCGGGCTGCTCGGCCCGGTTCCCGCTGCGGCCCGACCGGCCCGCGCAGTCCAAGTACTTCATCCCCCCGGCCGGCCAGCGCGCCCGGTTCACCGAGAAGGCGCTGCCGGTCTTCGCCTACCTGGACGTCGGGATCTACGGGCACCCGCTGTACGAGGGAAAGACGCCCGGCGTCAAGATCGGCTTCTACAACCCGCCCGACGTCGCCCGCGCGGCGAGCCCGATCGCCAGCGTGGAGGACTTCGTGGCAGAATGCATGCCGTCGCTGCGCGGTGCCGAGGTGGTCGACGTCGCCGAGGCCAGCGGCGCGGATGTCTGCTGCTACGACCTGGTGGCGGACGACGACTTCATTCTCGGCCCGGTCCCCGGCGTGGCCGGCGTCTACACCGGGGTGGGCTGGCGGGGCACGGGATACAAGTTCGCGCCCTGGGCGGGCCGGGTGCTGGCCCAGCTCGCCCTGCAGCAGGGGACCGTGTACGACATCCGCCGCTTCGCGCCCGGCCGGTTCGCGGGCGGCGGCGAGACCGGCATGGCCGGGATCGGAGGTGCGCCATCATGAACGGGCCGGCAGCATCGTCAGCCGGGATCGCCGGGCGGCTCCGGGCCGGGACGGTGCTCGGCGCGGAGGGCTATGTCTTCGAGCTGGAGCGTCGCGGCTACATCAAGGCAGGCCCGTACGTCCCGGAGGTGGTCCTGGACTTCCCGGAGGCCGTGACCCAGCTGCACCGCGAGTTCCTGCGCGCGGGCTCGGACGTGATGGTCGCGCTCACCTACTACGCGCACCGCGAGAAGCTGCGCGACGTCGGCCGCGAGGGTGACCTGGAGGCCATGAACCGGCAGGCGGTGCGGATCGCCCGGGAGGTGGCGTGCGAGGGCGGCGCGCTGGTCGCCGGCAACGTCTGCAACACCTGGGCCTACGACCCGGGCGACGCCTCGACCCGGGGCACCGTGCGCGCCATGTACGCCGAGCAGCTGGGCTGGGCGGCCGACGAGGGCATCGACTTCGTGATCTCCGAGACCAACGACTACCTGGGCGAGGCGCTGATCGCGCTGGAGGTCATCCAGGGCCTGGGGCTGCCCGCGATGGTGACCCTGGCCGCGACCCAGCCCGGGCAGACCCGGGACGGCTACGACTACGTCGAGGCCTGCCGGATCCTGGCCGGCCACGGCGCCACGATCGTGGGGATGAACTGCGACCGGGGCCCGGCGTCGATGCTGCCGCTGGTGGCCCGGATCCGGGAGGCGGTCGGCTGCGCGGTCGCCGCGCAGCCGGTGCCCTACCGCACGGACGCGGGATCGCCCACGATGCAGTCGCTGCGGTCGCCGGGCGTGGACCGGGCGTTCCCGCTGGCGCTGGAGCCGTTCGGGTGCACCCGCTTCGAGATGGCGGACTTCGCCCGCGCGGCGCGCGATCTCGGGGTGGATTACGTGGGCATCTGCTGCGGGGCCGGCCCGCACCACGTCCGCGCCATGGCCGAGGCGCTGGGCCGCGAGGTTCCGGCCAGCAGGTACTCGCCGGCGCTGGAGTTCCACCCCATGTACCGGGAGGCGGTCACCGCGAAGGACGCGAGCTTCGCCGCCGCCTGGAACGCCTGACGGTCGCCCGGCTCACAGGCTCGCGGAAAACCTGTTGAAAAAACCTGTCGCCCGGTGTATCAGGCGGCGGCGGCCGCTCTCTGGACTAGTAGGTTGCAGCGGGCTGCGATACAACCGAGGCGAGGGAGTATGCATAACGACTCGTCGGTGATAGCCCTGGTCGCCCGCGTCAGCGGTGGCGACCAGGAGGCATGGAACGAGATCATCGAGCGGTACTCGCCGCTGGTGTGGCGCATCTGCCTCCGCTACCAGTTGGACCGTCAAGACATCGACGACGTTGGCCAGAGCGTCTGGCTGCTGCTGGTCGAGCACATCGGCAGCCTGCGCGAGGCCGCGGCGCTGCCGGGCTGGCTGGCCACAACGACCAGGCGGGAAGCCCTGCGGGTGCTGCGAGCAGGTCGTCGGCATGAACACGCGGACTTGCCCCCGGAGGACCAGATGCCGCCCTACCCTGACGCCGCGACGATCGAGGAAGAGGTCGTGGCGGCCGAGCGCAATGCCGCGCTGCGCGCGGCCTTCGCCGATCTTCCGTCCCGCTGTCAGGAACTGCTGTCGATGCTGGCCGGTGACCCGCCGCCGGCCTACGCGGACGTGAGCAAGAAGCTGGGCATCCCGGTGGGCGGCATCGGCCCCACCCGTGCTCGCTGCCTGGGCCGGCTGCGCCGGTCGCCGCACCTCGCCGGGGTTCTCGGCGGCGGTGCCAGTGACGTTGAAATCAGCGAAAGCGGAAGGTGAGCACCGTGCCCGAAGTCTGGGACGACGAAAGGCTCTTCACGGCGCTGCGGGAGGCCTTGCGCGCCCGGGAGGCCGTCCCGGCTGAGTTCGTCGAAGCCGGCAAGAGCGCCTTCGCCTGGCACAACATCGACGCCGAGCTCGCGCAGCTCACCTACGACTCCAGCCGCGACGCGGATTATGAGCCGAGCCTGCGCGCCGAGGCCGAGGCCGCGTCCATCCGCGCCCTCACCTTCACCTCGGCGCACCTGACCGTCGAGCTCGAGGTGACCGGGGACACGCTGCTGGGCCAGATCATCCCGGCCCAGGGCGGGGTGATCAGGGTCCAGCCCCGGGACGGCGGCGAGACAACGGTTACCGCCGACGAGATCGGCTGCTTCTCGATCCGCCCGATCCCGTCGGGCCCGTTCCGCCTGTACTGCCGGAGCGGGCCCGACCTCGATGCCCTCACCGGCTGGATCACGCTCGACGCGTGACCGGGGAACCGGGTCAGGCCGCGCCCAGGGTCAGCAGGGACATGGCCGCGGCCTCCTGGACCGGATCGCCGGCGCAGTCCTGCCGGACGCTGTGCATCGCCTCGGCCAGGCTCTGGCCGGCCCGCAGGTACCGGTGCAGGCCGACCATCAGCGGCACGACCGCGGGATCGTTCAGCTGGACCACGCCGGCGATGATCCCGGCCGTGCCCAGCGGCAGCAGGCTGCTGGCCAGGCCGAGCAGCTCGTCGGCCCCCACCGGGGCCAGGACGCCGGAGTCGCAGCTCGACAGCACCAGCCGGTACGGCGCGCGGCGCAGTTGCTCGAAGTCGTAGACGGTGAGCGGCCCGTCGTGCATGCGCAGGGACGAGAACAGCGGGCTGTCGGCGCGGAAGCGCCCGTGCGCGGCGATGTGGGCCAGCCAGGCTCCGTCGAGCGCGGACAGCACCCGCCCGGCCGTGGCCTGGCCGCCGGACAGCACCGTGACGTCGTCATACAGCTCGGCGACCAGCGGCACCTCGGCGCCGTCGGTGACCAGGCCCGGGCCGCGGGCGAGCGTGACGTGCCGGCGACCCGGCGGCTGGGCGGCGTCCGCGCGCATCCAGGCCGCCGCGGACGGGGCGACGCTGAACGCGCGGCCGCCCAGCACGGGAAGCAGGGCCCAGGGGATCGCATGCAGCTTGCCGGGCGGCACGACGGCGACCGCCCCCTCGCCCAGGTGGCCGGCGGCCGGGCCGAGGATCGCGTCCTGGAGATCCGGCCCGGCGGCCTTCAGGATGGCCAGCGCGCTGTCCCGGTCGTCCCCGGGCCGGCGCCGGGCCAGGCGGCGCAGGCCGAACCGGGCGAAGTCCGCGGCGCGGATGGCATCCTGGGTGCGGCCGGCGGTGAACTGCCGTACCTGGCCCGCCCCGCAGAGGAGCACGTGCAGGACGCCGTCGACATCGGCGATCTCGACGAGCTGGGCGGTGCCGAGCTGATCGAGCAGTTGCGCGATGTCGATGCCGGCGCGGCCGGAGTCGGCCGTCCCCCGGGCCTGTAGCGAGCGGCCCCGTACCTCGCCCTCGAGGCGCACCTGCTCCCGCTGGAGCGCCCCGGTCGATCCGCCCTGCCGCCGCGCCTCCTCCAGCCGCTTGGTCGCCCCGCGCAGCGCGGCGAGGTCGGCGTTGAGTTCCGCGTCGGCCGTGGGCCGCACCGCGGGCACGCTCAGCGCGGTGGCCCGCCACCGTTCGGTCCAGGCCAGAAAGAGCCGGGGCCGGCGGGCCTGCGCGGCGTGGCGCTGGGCCAGCGCGGCCAGCTCGGCGCCGTGGGCGCTGGCCAGGGCCCGCAGCTCCGATGCGCCCAGGGTGAACCGGTGCTCGTCCAGGACCTCGAGGCCGCGGCGGCAGGCGGCCAGCAGGCGGCGTGGCTCGGCGGCGGCCTGGGCCCGCAGCGCCTCGGCGAGCCAGCCGCTGGCGCGGGCCATGGCCGGGCCGCGACGCCGGCTTTGCGCGGCGGCGCCGAGATGACGACCGGCCTCGGCGGGCCGGCCGAGGCCCAGCGCCACCCGCCCGGCCAGCAGGTGAGCCAGGGACGCCTCGGCGGAGCCGAGCGCCTCCAGCTGGATGGCCACCTGGCTGGCCTGGCGGAGCAGCCGCGGCGACGCCGGGCCGACCCGGTACCGCGCCCGCGCCAGCACGAGGTCGGCCCGGGCCTTCCCCCAGGCGTTCTGCTGAGACCGGAAGAGGCGGCGGGCGGCCCGCGCCCGGTCCAGGGCTACCTGCGGCTGCGCGGCGGCCAGCGCGCAGTTGGCCGCCATCAGCAGCAGCTCGGCCTTCTTGGTGGACCGGCCGTGCGCCTGCTCGATATCCGCGACGGCAGCGTCCGCCTCGGCCAGCGCGTCGCTCACCAGCCCCGCCGCCAGCAGCACGGCGCACCGGTCGATGCTGAGGGCCGGCGTCGGGACATTCAGCGGCCGGTACCGGGCAGCGGCCTCATCGAGGAACGCCAACGCTGCCGGAAGGTCGCCCGACGAGAAGGCGACCGCCCCCCGGTTGAGCACCGCGTGGATGGCCTCCATCTCCTGGCTGGTCTCGGCGAACAAGCGCTCCGCGGCCACAAAGTCGGCATCCGCGCGGCGCAGGCTCCCCACCGCCAGGTGGACCACCCCGCGGGCGTTGACCGCGCGGGCGGTCCAGACCGGGTCTCCCGCGGGCTGCAGCACGCTGACGGCCCGGCGAAGGTCGTCCAGGGCCGCCGGATAGCGCCCCAGGGTCCACAGCACCACGCCGCGCCGGTACAGCACGCGGCCGGCCAGGACGCCACGAGCCAGTTGCACCGCGCGCTCCAACGAGACGAGTCCGTCTTGCGTCCGGCCCGCGTGGACGAGCGTCAGCCCGAGCGTGGCCAGCACGTCGGCTTCACGTTCTGCCGAGCCGGTCCGGCGGGCCAGCCGCAGCGCGCCGCGCAGCTCGCGGACGCCCGCGCTGACGTCACCGGTATCACGCAGAACGATCCCGGCCGCCTGGCGGGCCGCCGAGGCCGCGTACGGGCCGGGCCGCCCGGCCAGCAGCTCGCGGGCCCGGGTCAGGGTCTCCCGGGGACGGGACAAGGCCAGCGCCAGCAGCTCGTCCGCATCGCGCTGACCGGACCCGGCTGCAAGCGCGCCTTCGGCCACGAAGTAATGCTAGATCCCCGCATCCGCGGGGTCCATGCAATATGCGGCGAAAACATGTTCTAATCGCATGCCGCGACAAATCTTTCCCGTTCTGACCCCTTTAGGCCAGAATTTTGGTACATAAAGTGATGACCTCAGGCAGTCTCGCGGGCCTGCAAAAAAAGCCCCGCGAGCGGTATCACTCCGCCAGGCGGTGACTCCGTAGGAGTGCAGGGGCCGACAGGCGCGGGCATCGCGCCTGTTGCCCCTGAACCACCGGCCTGCCTCGCGCCAGGGAACGGACAGGCAATCCCTTCCCATCAGAAACCCTGTGGAGGGCAGCATGACCGAGCCGGACGACTTGAGTGACCTGAAACGCCCCAGCACCCGCGATCACGTTCGCCAGATAAAAGCCACGTTCAGCGCCGAGGGAAAAGAAATCGACCATATCTCGGCAGACGGCCTGGTCGACCACTTGCGCGCCAAACGTGAAATCCTTGTCCGCGAAGAGTATCTCCCGCGCGTGCGGGAAATCCTGGAGCTGCCGGATGCCCGGGATGAGCGCGTCATCGAGGGCGTGGTCCTGCTCACCCTGGGCGAGCCGCACGCCGATGTGCCTGGAGCGCTCGAGCTGGTTGACGCGCGGCTCGGCCGGGGGATTGCCACGCCGAATCATGTGCTGACCGTCTCGCCGGAAGTCGGCGGCTGCCCGGCCACCGAACCCCAGGAGGTGTACGAGGGAACCGAGCCCTTCCCCTCGGTATCCCCGGGCGACGGCGGCGCCGGAGTGCTGATCTACCTGGCCGACACCGGGTTGTTGCGGGACGCGGCAACCGGTCATCCCTGGCTGTCCGGGGTTCGGCCGGAAGATCCGGACCCGGACGAGAACACTAACAAGGACATGGAGCCTCAACCCCCGCTTGAGGGCGACATGCCGGAGCTCCCGCCCTACGTCGGGCACGGCACGTTCGTCGCGGGAGTCATGCGGTGCATGGCGCCCGCCGCGGATGTCATCGTGGCCCGTGCCCTTTCGATCGCGGGCAGCCACCTCGAATCGGACCTGGTGCGCAGGCTCGATGCGGCGCTGGGCCGAGGAGTGGACATCTTCCACCTGACCATCGCCTCGCCCTCCAGGAATGACCTTCCCCTGCTCGCCTTCCGGCAGTGGCTCAGGCATGTCCGGGAGTACAGCGGCGCGGTGTGCATCGCCCCGGCCGGCAACGAGGACTCCCGGCGGCCGAACTGGCCGGGCGCGTTCTCCGACGTGATCGCCGTCGGCGCGCTCGGCGGCGACTGGCGCGGCCGGGCCTCGTTCAGCAACTTCGGCGGCTGGGTCGACGTGTTCGCGCCGGGGCGGGACCTCGTCAACGCATACGCGACCGGTACGTACCAGTGCACCGTGCGCCCGTACGCCCCGCACGAACGGAACTTCTACGGCATGGCGAAGTGGAGCGGCACGTCGTTCTCGACGCCGATCGTGACCGGGCTCATCGCCGCCCGGATGTCCCGCACCGGGGAGAACGGGCGCCAGGCGGCCGCCGCCCTGCTCGCTGAGGCACGGGCCCAGGCGATCCCGGGCCTCGGCGCCGTGCTGCTGCCCGGCCACGGCAGCGGCGGCGCGCCCGGGCACCCGGGGGAATGCTGCTGCCATGCGCACCGGCACGGGCACCACCCCGGCTAGCGATCCCGCGGACCCGCGGCTGGCACCGCAATGACCGGCGGGCGGGCGCGAGTGCGGCCCGCGTCTGCCCGCCCGCCGGCCGGCCCGCGTCTGCCCGCCGGCCCGCGTCTGCCCGCCGGCCCGCGGGCATACTCCCTCTATGGATGAAGCCTGGCTGGTGGAAATAGCCGTCGATGACCAGTCGGGCGCGAGGCGGAAGTCTTACCGCGAGGCAGTCGACGACCTGCGCGGCCAGCTCGGTGATCACGTTCGCGTCACCTCGAGCGGGTCGCAGATCTTCCTGTACGCCACCACCGCCAGTGCCGCCCGGGAAGCGGAGCGCGTGGCGCAGCAGGTGCTGGTCCGGCACAACGTCACCGCGGAATTCCAGCTTGAGCGCTGGGACCCGGTCGACGAGGAATGGCGGGATGCGGAGGCCGGGCCGCCGGACGCCGCCGCGGAACCGGCCGGCGCCGCCGCGGAACCGGCCGGCGGCGAAGACGAGGAACGTGCCGTCCACGAAGAGCTCCAGGAACGCGAGCGCCAGCGGTCGGCGGCGACCGGCCTGGCCGCGTGGCAGGTGCGCGTCGACCTGTCGTCGCACCATGATGTGATCGCGCTGGCCGACCGCCTGACCTCTGGCGGATGGCCGGTCGTGCGGCGCAGGAAATACCTGGTCGCCGGGGCCGACTGCGAAGACGACGCCGACCGTCTCGCCCGGGAGATCCAGGGTTACGTCGCCGCTGACGCGGCGGTGCGCGTCGAGAAGACCGTCTTCTGGATGCCCGGTTCGATCGACGCGACTCCCCCGATGGGCGGCGTCTGAGCGCACGGCCCTGGCCGGTTACGGGCCAGGGGGCGCGGGGTCGGTGGCTGACGGGGCCGGCGACCCTACCGGGGAGGGGGACGGGGTCGCACCCACGGTCGGGCTCGGCGTACTACCGACCGTGGCCCCGGGGCTCGCGTGCGTGGCCCGCGGGGTCGGCTTGGGCGAGGCCGAGGGCCGCAGTGATGCGGTGGGCGTCACCGTCGGCGAGGGCGTGGACTGCGTCCGTGCCGTGGAGTCGCTCGTCGCGGGCGACGGCTTGACCAGCAGCCAGGCGGCCAGGGCGACCAGGAAGATGGCCATCAGGATCCAGGTGGAGGTCCGCACCCGCCGCAGTCGCCGCATCAGCCGCAGCATCAGTCGGTCCTGACGGCTTGCGCGGTTTCCAGGGTGGTGGGCAGGTTGATGCCCTCGCGCCGGAGTCCCGCCGCGATCCGGAACAGCAGCATCCGCCCGACGTCGAACTGCTTGCCGGGCAGCGTCCTGGCGACCACGCGGACCTGGAAGTGGTCCACGTCGATGCTCTGCACGCCCATGACCGCCGGAGGGTCCAGCAGCAGGTCGCGCATTTCCTCTTCCTTGTACGCCTGCTCTCCGATCTCCCGCAGCAGGTCGGAGACCCGGTTGACGTCCACGGCCACGGGCACGGGCACGTCCACCACGGCCCGTGCCCAGTCGCGCGACAGGTTGGTCACCTGGGTGATCTGTCCGTTCGGGGTGATGACTACCTCGCCGTCGGCGGTGCGCACCGTGGTGACCCGCAGGGTGACGTCCTCGACGGTCCCGACCGCGGGGTTGGGCAGGCTGGGCACGGAAAGCTGGACGAGGTCCCCGAACCCGTACTGGCGCTCGCTGATGATGAAGAAGCCGGCCAGGATGTCCTGCACGACGCGCTGGGCGCCGAACCCCAGCGCCACCGCCGCCACGGCGGCCGGGGCGACCAGGCTGGTCAGCGGGACGCCGAGGCGCCTCAGGACGGCCACGCCGGTCGCGCAGTAGATGATCACCAGGGCGACCCAGGTGATCACCGACGCCAGCGCGTGCCGGTGCTTCGACGTCTCCGAGCGGACCAGCGCGTCGGTCTCCCGGGCGTTCGCGTCGATCCGGTCCATGATCTTCCCGCCCAGCCAGGTGGCGAAGCGGGTCAGCAGGATCGCGCCGATCACGAGCAGGACGATCTCCAGCCCGCTGCCGCGCGCCCACAGACCAATGTCCGGCAGGCGCGTGATACTCGAAAACATGGGCTCCTATCATGGCCGAACCACCGTCGGCAAGTACGGCCAGGCCGGGACAGGGCCAGGCGGCCGGACTCGGCCTCAGGGGCGCCGGTCAGCCCGGCATGTTGACCGCGTTCACCCGCACCGGGCGAATGGCTACCTTAACCCGTGACTGGCCGGGCTGGTCCTGGTCGCGGAGATTGGCGTTGTACTTCGCGCCGACCCTGTCGGCGAACTGGCCATCGAGCAGGTCCCGGTGGGAAGCGGGGATCGCTGGCATCGTGCTCCTTTCGCCCTCCGCAGGTTACCGGCTCGCCGGACCGGCCGGTCATCGTCCGCTGTTACCAGCGGAGCTGGGCGATCATGTCGTAGTCAGCCGCGGAGTATCCGACCAGGCCCTCAGACAGGGTGAAGATCCACTCTGCCACGCCCAGGGACAGGGCCAGGCGGCTGCAGCGGGCGCAGAAATGGGGCTCCTGCAACCGCACCGAGTCGTCGGCCTCGAGCCGCACGTAGATCAGCTTCGAGCCCGGCAGCCTCCGCCAGCCGTCACCGTCACGCGCCAGCGTGATCGCCCGCTGCTCGGCGTGGGTCCGGCACTGGTCATGGTGGCCGGTCTCCGCGACCTTGCAGTAGCAGTGGTCTTCCCCCGGGAACGGCACCCCGTTGGTTCCCCACGCCAGCAGGCTGCCGTCTTTCACCAGCACCGCCGCGTGCCGGGTCCGGGCGTGGGAGTCCCTGGCCAGTTCCGCTGCCCGCTCTACCATCTGCTCCGCCACATGGCTGTCATGGCGTTTCAGCGGCCATCGCTGGGGCCGTTGCCCTGGTTGCACGTCCACCACCCCTTCGCAGCGAACACTTATTCTCCGCCGAGCGCCAGCGTCCCGCCACGGCGCCATGCCAGTGCGGCAGATCCCCGATCTGGCGATGGAAGGAATATAGGTACCGTAGCGTTTGTGTTGACTGTTCAACTACTTTTCGCCGTGGCTGAGGCGCGGGCCCGGCCGGCTGGGGCTGGCCCGGCCGGCCGCGGCGACGACCTCCGACCCGGAAAGGTAAACCGATGCCGAACCTGACCATCATCATCGGCTCGACCCGGCCAGGGCGCGCCGGTCTCCCGATCGCGCAGTGGTTCGCCGCGCGCGCGAAGGACCATGGCGGGTTCGACGTCCACGTCGTCGACCTTGCCGAGCTCGGGCTGCCGCTGCTCGACGAGCCGAACCACCCGCGGCTGCGGCAGTACACCCACCGGCACACCAAGGACTGGAGCGCGATCGCCGACGCCGCCGACGCGTTCGTGATCGTCACCCCCGAGTACAACTACGGCTACCCGGCCTCGGTGAAGAACGCGATCGACTACCTGCACCAGGAATGGCTGCACAAGCCCGTCGGCTTCGTCTCCTACGGCGGCGTCGCCGCGGGCACCCGCGCGGTGCAGCAGCTCAAGCAGGTGGTGACGACGCTGCGGATGCTGCCGGTGACCGACAGTGTCAATATCCCGTTCTACACCCAGTTCCTGGACTCCGACGGCACGTTCCATGCCAACGAGGTCATGGAGCAGGCGGCCGGCGCGATGCTCGACGAGCTCGTGCGCACCGAAGCGGCCCTGCGCCCGCTGCGGCAGGCCGGCCAGCCAGCCGCGCAGTGAGTCGAAAGGTTCTTTCGAAAGGTTCTTCCGAGTCTTATGCGCCACCCTCGCACGCATTCAGCACAACTAGCCGCAGCGAGCGGTGGCCGCGGAGCATCAACCCAAGGTCGCGTCCTGTCACCAGCCGTGTCGTCCCGCCTGCGCCTTCCAGGGCGAGCGCGCCATCTTCGGCATAGTTGTCGTACTAACCGGTCGGCGTGGTGCCCGGCCTGCGCTAGCCGACTGTTAAGCAGGCACCTGGAAGTCGTTAGCCTTTAGTAATGCCGGGCCTGCGCGCGGCTGGCGACAGGGAGCGGGCTGCGCTGCCCGGCCGCGCCGTGACCGCCCGGGCCCGGGCCGGCCGCACGGCGCAGACGGGAGCAATGCGGTGAAAGTGCAGATCAGCTCCGAGCGATGCCAAGGGCACGGCCGTTGCTACGACCTCGCCCCTGACCTGTTCGGCGAGGACGACGAGGGCTACGGGATGGTCCTGGGCGGCGGGGTCGTGCCGCCGGGCCATGAGCGCGAGGCACGCCTGGCGGTGTCCAACTGCCCCGAGCGCGCCGTCGAGCTATTTGGGGAGACCTGACATGGCCGTCGATGACCGCTTCGCCCGGGACTACCGCGAGGACCGCGCGGACCAGCCCCTCGGCACGCGCAACGAGATCATCACGGGCCCGGTCTCGGACTGGGCGACCGACTTCTCCCATCTGGAACCGGAGTGGTCCGCCGATCCCTATCCGATCCAGGACGACCTGCGCGGGCGCTGCCCGATCGCCCACACCGGGCGGTTCGGCGGCGGGTGGCTGCCGACCCGTTACGAGGACGTCGCGGCCATCGCCTACGACACCGAGCGCTTTTCCTCGCGCGCGATCATCATGAGCAACTTCCGGCCGCCCCGCGAACTGGCGCCGGTCGGCGGCTCGCCGCCGATCTCGTCCGACCCGCCGTTCCACCACGGCGCGCGCAAGCTGCTCCTCCCCGCGTTCACCAAGGCCGCGGTCTCCCGGCAGGAGCCGGCGACCAGGGCGTTGTGTCACTCGCTCATCGACGCGTTCGAGGGGCGAGACGTCGTCGACGCCGCAGGCGAGTACGCGCAGCACATCCCGATGCGGGTCATCGCCGACATGCTCGGCTTCCCGCCGGAGGACGGGCCGCGGTTCCGGACGTTCGTCGAGAACACGCTCGAAGGCATCAACCTGCCGCCGGACGAGCGCATCGCGCGGATGACCAAGCTGTTCGACTACCTGGTCGCGCAGGTCCATGATCACCTCGATAATCCGCGCGAGGACCTGACGACCTACCTGATCAACGCCGAACTCCACGGCCAGAAGCTCGAGCCGTCGCACGTCGTCGGCACGCTGGTGCTGCTGCTCATCGCGGGCATCGACACGACCTGGAGCGCGATCGGCGCGTCCTTGTGGCACCTGGCAAAGACCCCGCAGGACCGGGAGCGGCTCGTCACCGAGCCCAGGCTACTGCCGACCGCGACAGAGGAGTTCCTCCGTGCCTACGCGCCGGTCACCATGGCGCGGCTGGTGAAGGAAGACATGCACTGGCGCGGCGTCGACATGAAGGCCGACGACTGGATCCTGCTGTCGTTCCCGGCGGGCAACCGTGACCCGGCCCAGTTCGACCGGGCCGGCGAGGTCGTCATCGACCGCCAGGCCAACCGGCACGCCGCGTTCGGCCTGGGCATCCACCGCTGCGTGGGCTCGCACCTGGCCCGCATGGAACTGCGGACCGCCCTCGAGGTCTGGCTCGAGCGGATCCCCGCGTTCACCCTCGAAGACCCGTCGGCGGTGACGTGGTCCGCGGGCCAGATCCGCGGCCCGCGCGCGCTCCCCCTCCGCATCCGCTGACCAGGTGGCCGGGGGCCGGCAGCGACGGAGGAGGCTGGCCGATGAGCTGGTGATCTGGGGCGACGCGGACACAGTCACCGCGCGGATCGGCCGGCAGCGGGAAGTCGGCGCCGATCACGTCATGCTGCACGTCCTGAGCGAGGGCAGCCAACCCGGGCCCATCGAGGCTCGCGATCACCGCCATCGTCACCGTCAACGCGGCCAGCGCCAGCGGGCAGGCCCGCGGCCGCCGCGGGCGGGCAGGGTAAGTTCGCCGGTGACACGCCGGCAGGGCCGGGAGGATCCTGCTGGCCAGGCATCGGGCGGGAGGATGACATGGCCTCGGATGAGGTGGGGGTCGGGCTGGTCGGCAGCGGGTTTATCGGTCAGGTGCACGCGGAGGCCTTCTCGCTGTCGCCGGTCGCGTCGGTGCGCGCGGTCGCGTCGAGATCGCCCGGCCGGGCGGCCGAGTTCGCCGCTCGGTGGGGGATCCCGGCCTGGCACACCGACTACCGGGAGCTGGCCGGGCGCCCGGATGTCGACCTGGTCTGCGTGGCGGCCCCGAACTGGCTGCATCGCGACATCGTCGTGGCGGCGGCGGAGGCAGGCAAGCATGTCGTCTGCGAGAAGCCGCTGGCGCGGACGCTGCGCGAGGCCGATGAGATGATCGCGGCCTGCCGCGGCGCCGGGGTCAAGCTGATGTATGCGGAGGAGATCTGCTTCGCGCCGAAGTACGTCCGGGCCAAGGAACTGGCGGATGAGGGAGCGCTCGGCGATGTCTACCTGGTCCGCCAGTCCGAGCAGCACTACGGGCCGCACTCGGACTGGTTCTGGGACCCGGACCTGGCCGGCGGCGGCGTGCTGATGGACATGGGCTGCCACGGCATCGAGTTCGCCCGGTGGGTCCACGGCAAGCCGCCGGCCCGCTCGGTGTCCGCGGAGGTCGCTACCTTCGTCCATGGCGAGCGCACCAGGGCCGAAGATCACGCGATCATCACCATCCGGTTCGATGGCCGCCGGGCAGCCCTGATCGAGGCCAGCTGGGCCAAGCCGGGCGGGATGGACGACCGGGCCGAGATCGTCGGCTCGCGGGGAGTGACCTACGCCGACTTGCTGCGCGGCTCGTCGCTGACGACCTTCAGCGACGTGGGGTACGGGTACGCGGTGGAGAAGGCCCCCGACACCCGCGGCTGGACCTTCACGATGTTCGCCGAGCTGTGGAACTACGGCTTCCCGCAGGAGATGGATCACTTCGCCCGGTGCGTGGCCGAGGACGCGGTTCCCGCCGAGACCGGCGAGGACGGCCGCGCCGTCCTGGAGATCATCTACGCCGCTTACCGCGCCGCCCGGCTCGGCCGGGTGGAGTTCCCGCTCCAGCTGACCGACGCGGAGGCCGCCCAGCCGCCGTTCGCGCAGCTGAACCCCGACCCTGGCTAAGGCGGCAGCGGGACGTGCGCAGCGCCACGAGCCCTCACGGGGCGCTGGTGGTTTACCGTGCGGGGATGGCAGCTGTCATCAAGTCCGTCTCGTTCGACGCGGCAGATGCGGTCCTCGCCCCGGATTGGGGTCACCCCGGGCGGTCCGGCGGCGGCCGCCTCGCGAGGATGAAGCAGGCGGCCAGGGCGATCCACAGCAACTGGAGACCGAGGAAGATCCGCTCGTACAGCCCGCCCGGGGCGTGCTTGTGCCCGGACGCGGTGCCGAGCAGCAGGAAGGCGGCGCCCCCGGCCGCCGAGACGGCGAGCAGCACGGCGGCGGCGGAGCGCCAGGCCGGGTCGGACCGCAGGCTGGCGGAGATCAAGATGGTGCCGACCGCCACGCACGGGAACGCGATGAGGGCCAGCGCCAGGTGCACGATCCCGCTGCCGTGCACCGGCTGGCCCTCAAGATCGTCGGCGAAGAACGCCAGCAGTCCCGAGCAGACCGCCCAGATGACCAGCAGGACCCTGCCGCCGCGGGCGAGGCCGCCCGGGCGCGTGACCCGGGCCAGCGCGCCGACGATGGCCAGGGACAAGGCGCAGCGGAGCAGGAAGTTCAGGTCCATCACCCAGAACCACGGCCCGCGGCCGTAGTCGCTCTCGGCGTCGTAGATCAGGCTGTAGCTGGGCCGCAGGAACGCCAGCAGCGCGTCGATCGCGACGTAGGCGATGACCCCGGCCAGCGCCGACCAGGCCAGGAGCCGCGCGCGGGCCCGGGCGTCGCGCGCCGGCGCGTGAACGGCGGCGGCTTTCATCGCCATGGGCAGCCCGCCCGGCGGAAAGCGCAACCTAGTTGCATATCCGTTAGTATGCTGGGATCGTGCCCGAGCTGTCAACCGCCACTTACCGGTTCGGCGATCTTCTCGCGCTGGCCTTCCAGAGCTGGCTGGGCGAGATGGCCCGCCGCCTCGCCGGCCTCGGTTATGCCGACTTCCGCCGCGGCGACGCGGCCGCGACGCGGTTGCTGCTACGCGGGCCGCTCCCGGTCGGCAAGCTCGGTACGCACCTGGGCGTGACCCGCCAGGCGGCCAGGAAGGTCGCCGACGGCCTCCAGCAGCGCGGCTTCGCCACGACCGGGCGGGACCGCCGCGACGCCAGGCAGCTCAACGTCACCCTCACCGCGGCAGGCCAGGACTACGCCCGGTCGGTCGTCGCCGTCATCGACGAACTCAACCGCGAGATGGGCGAGCGGGCCGGCCCGGCCCAGCTGGCCGCGGCAGACGCCGTGCTGCGCGCCGTCCTGTTCGATGACGGCACCCGGCAGCGGGCGGAGAGGCTGCCCCGGCCCGGCTTCTGGTCACCGGGAAATCCCTGACGCTCGCCCTGCCAGACCAGGCCGCGGCGTCCCGGGCCTAGCGCGGCCTGAAGTGATCGACGAGCTGGCGAGCGTAGTAGCGCTCCCAGGGCTCGTCCGGGTTTCCCGCGGTGTACTGCTTGTCCAGGCTGACGAGCAGATAGACCAGCTCGCTGCGAACCGGCTTGGTGCCGAGCAGGGCCGGCAACTCGGAGAGCTCGACGAGCCACCAGGCATACCAGGACGCCCAGTCGTCATCGGCTCCTTCCACAATCCGGTACACACGATGGTGAATCTCGCCTGCCTCCAGCAGCAGGCTGCCCACTTGCTCAAGCGTCGAGGCCATCTGGCCCTCCCCGTTCTGGTTGTCGCCAGGAGCGGATTTCGCGCCACGGCGCGAGACGCCGGCCCGTTCTGGTCACTGCGTGGTGGTGTGCCGCGGCCGGATCGCCACGGCTTCCCCGCCCGGTGACATCTCCTGCTGCCTCCATCCCGGTAGTCGGTGCCGGTCCTGGTACCGTCACCGCTGACCCCATCATGCTCCCGCCCCGCCCGTCCAGGCGCCACCGCGACAGCGCCAGCCTATAGGTCCGTCACCGTGAAGCTTGAGCCTCAGTCTGGTGAGGCCCATGGTCCCGATTGTGCCGCAGCGAGCCGCAGAGGCAGCTGCGGCCTCAACGACCCGCCCGGGCATGCGCGGGGGAGTGGGGACGGTGTCAACGGGCGCCGGCAAATTAGTGTCCGGTCAGGGTTGAAGGGGCGATGGATGCCGGGGCTGATATATGGGGAACTCTGAGCCGTCGGGCAGGCGGATTGCGGCGAGCAGGCCCCAGCCCTGATCGGAGACGCCCTGCGCCACTTCTGCTCCTTTTCCTCTCAGCTCAGCCAGGGTGGCGTGGATATCGTCACACATCAGGTAGAGCTCGTGATGGCTCTCACCGCTGGCGGGATGAACGGCAAGCTCGGCCGGGGGCAGGGCGAAGATGAGCCAGCCCTCGCCTGCGTCTACCGACGGCATACTGAGCACGTCGGCGAAGAACGCACGGACCTTGTCAGCTTGCGAGGAGAACACGATCGCATGTATCCCGGTGATCACGCTGTGATCCTAGCCGCGGCGGGTGAGCCGGAGTGATAACCGTGCACCGGCCCTTCGGCCGCTGCCGTTGGACCCACTCTGGCCGCGGCTCATGCCGCATAGCGAGCGTTGCGTGCCCTGCCCGGGACGCAGTGGCACCGCGGTCAGTTCGAAGGGCTGGGATTCGGTCTGGCTGGCTTGAGAAGGCGCAGGATCAGGAATCCTGGTTCCTTGCTCAGTTTCTCGTAGTCCTCGGGATAACGCTCGCGCATCGTTTCGGCCGGAACCGGCTCGATAAGTTTCTCGATGAGGAATCCAGCATCAGTGGCAGCCGCGCACAAAGCTGACAGCGGTTCACGCCAAAAGTGCACTGGCTGGTCGCCCGATGGGGTACGCCAGATGTCGGTTTCCAGGGTGGCCTGGAAGTAGGAGCCGCCTTTGCGCAGCCAGTCCATCACCGGGTGCTGCGTCGATACCACCGCTGCCCCGCCGGGGCGCAGGACGCGGCAGAACTCGGCAAATGCGGCCGCGCGGTCGCTGGCGTAGTGAATGGCCAGCGCGCAGACGATCAGGTCGAAGGCACCATCAGGGTAGGGCAGCGGCTCCCCGAGCGCCGCCTGCTCGATCCGCGCCCGGCCTGCCGCCCGCTGCCTGGCCAGGCTCACCATCGCCGGGCTCGCATCAAAGGCGGTGACCTCGGCCCCTCGCTCCAGCAGTTCACGCAGGTACAGGCCGGGGCCGCAGGCTGCGTCCAAGACCTGTCGGCCGCTGACGGGCCCGAGCGCGGCCAGCACCGCCGGCCGGTCGTAATGGGCGTTGTACGCACTGTCCGCCGCGTGCCGCTGAAAGCTCAGGCCCATCCGGTCGTAGGCATCCCACAGGTCCTCACCCACCCAGACACCATGACACACGCCGGCAGCGCCGGCCGGCCGGGCCAGCGCTACCGCCGCAGGTTCCACTTCAAGCGAGCCTGGCCACACCGCAGCCGGGCACGCCGGCCTGGCCGGACCGCATACCCCAATGCGGCAGGTGCGAGCATTGCCGATTCCAGGCAGTCATGCATATTCATGCGCATCCGGGCTTGACAAAGAATGATTCACGCCACTGCCATGCTGCAGGCGGCGGTGCGTTATGTTGGTTGGGCCAACCGACAGGATTGTTTCCGCTGCCATGACAGAACCGCGCCGGCTCGCCGCCCCGGTCGTGATCGTAGGGGGCGGGCCGGTCGGGCTCGCGCTGGCGGTGACGCTCGGCAAGGCGGAAATCCCCTGCGTACTGGTGGAGCGCCAGCTCACGCCGTCGCCGATCCCCCGGGGGCAGAACCTCACCGCGCGCAGCCTGGAGCACTTCTACTACTGGGACTGCGCCGGGGAACTGCGCGCGGCGCGCCTGTTGCCGGCGGATTTCCCGATCGGCGGCATCACCGCGTACGAAAGCCTGGCCGGCGAGTACTGGTACGCCCCGCCCGGCCGGGAGACCGTCGCCGACTTCTATTACCAGCGGAACGAGCGGCTGCCGCAGCACCTGACCGAGTCCGTGCTGCGCAACCGGGTCAAGGAACTCGGGTCTGTCACCGCGCTGTTGGGCTGGTCCGCGACCAGCGTCTGCCAGGACGCCGGCGGCGTGTGCGTCACCGCGGAACAGGTCGAGGGCGCTGGGCGCTGCGAGATCGAGGGTGACTACCTCGCCGGATGCGACGGCGCTCATTCGCTCGTGCGCGAGCAGGCAGGCATCGGCAGCAGCGGGGCAGACTTCGACCAGCACATGGTGCTGGCGGTCTTCCGCTCCGGTGAGCTGCATGAACGCCTGTCCCGGTTCCCGCTGCGGACCACATACCGAGTACTACACCCGGAGCTGAACGGCTACTGGTGGTTCTTCGGGCGCGTCGACGCCGACGAAACCTGGTTCTTCCACGCGCCGGTGCGCAAGGACGCGACCGCGGCGAACTTCGACGCCCGGGCGCTGATCGAACGGGCGGCCGGGTTCGGCGTGGCGTGCGAATTCCAGCACGTGGGGTTCTGGGACCTGCGTATCGACATCGCCGACAGCTACCGCCGGGGCCAGGTCTTCATCGCGGGCGATGCGGCGCACAGCCATCCGCCGTACGGCGCCCACGGCCTGAACACCGGGCTCGAGGACGCGGTCAACCTCGGCTGGAAGCTGGCCGCGGTGCTGCACGGCTGGGGCGGGCCGGGCCTGCTCGACAGCTACCACGAAGAGCGCCGCCCGGTCTTCGCCGGGACCGGGGAGGCGATCATCGCGGGCATCGCCGACGACCGCGCGTTCCTCGAGCGCTACAGCCCGGGGCGGGACCGCGCCGGGTTCGAGCGGGCGTGGAGCGGCCGAACGTCGGGGGAGACCGCACCGCCGTCGTACGAGCCGCACTACGCGGGGTCGCCGATCGTGTGGGGGCCGGCCGGCGCGGCGAGCGGCGTCCGCGGTCAGCACACCTTCGAGGCGCGCGCAGGGCACCACCTCGCCCCCATCGCGCTGTCCTCAGGAGCCAACATCTTTGAACGGCTGGCCGCGGGGTTCACCCTGGTCTCGCTGGCCGGGGACCGGCAGCCAGCGGCGGCGTTCCAGGCTGCGGCCAGGGAACTGCGGATGCCGCTGAGCGTGATCACCGACAGCTTTGACGGGCCGCGGATTGCCTGGGGGCAGCGGTTCATCCTCGTCCGCCCGGACCAGTACGTCGCATGGACCGCAGACGGCCCGCCCGCCGACCCCGCGACCGTGCTGCGCCGGGCCGCCGGTGACCCGGGATGCCGGGCGCAGCGTTCAAGAAAATGATCGTGGAACGAAACCCTAGGCTCGTCCATGCTTGCGGACGACACGCCACGCCTGGGTCATGTCGCCCTCATCGGGCCCGGCCTCGCCCCGGGCCGCTGCCTCCACCTGCTCGGTCAGCTTCTCAGGGCTGCTGGCTGCGACAAGCGTTCGCTTGCCGTGGACCGCGACCCACACGCTTTCCAGGGGATCAAACAAAATGCCCCACCGGGGGAACCTGGTCCGGAGCTTGCGTGTGTCTGCCGCATGGGCGTTGTCGTCTGGCATGGCATCCCCCTAACTTGCTGAGAGCCAGCCTGTCTACCCAGCATAGGCATGCGGAGCCTGGGCCGCTGGGGAATGGCCAGGTCACCTTGAGCGGCGTCGGCTGGCCCCCGATCCGGTCAGGAATCGAGAAGCGTCAGGGTGTCGTCGGGCCTAGCCTTGCCGCAGGTGGCCGGCATCCTGCCGGGCCTTGACGCCGGAAGGGAGCCCGAGAATGCCTGCGAAGAATGCCAAGACCGAGTCCGACGGCTTCACCGCTGAGGAGCGTGCCGCGATGAGGGCGCGCGCCGCCGAGCTGCGCGCCGAGGGCAAAAAGGGCGCCAAGAAGGCCGACGGGCTGCAGGCGGTCCTCGACAAGATCGCGGAGATGGCGCCGGAGGACCGTGCGCTCGCCGAGCGCGTGCATATGACGGTGACCGCTACCGCCCCGGATCTGTCGCCAAGGACCTGGTACGGGATGCCCGCCTACGCGAACGCGGACGGCAAGGTCGTCGTCTTCTTCCAGGACTCGGGAAAGTTCAGCTACCGGTACTCGACCCTGGGCTTCCAGGAAGCGGCCAACCTCGACGACGGGGACCTGTGGCCGGTGTCGTACGCGCTAAAGAAGTGGAGCGCCGTGGTAGAGAAGAAGGTCGCCGAGCTGGTGAAGGCTGCGGTCTCCTGACCGTTGCCGCGACCGCCGCGCGTGGCGCGGCTCGGTTAGCGGCGCGGCGGCTCCGCCTCAGCACCCGCAGTCACGACCCTCCGTGCCACATCGCTGAGCGTGGCTTCCATGGTCAGGCGGCGGGCAGGACCGCATGTGGGCTGACCTGGGATTTGGCGGTGACCGTGAACATGTTTGGCGCCGGTTGCGGATAACAGATATAGCCTCCCGCTCCCGGCAGGCTCCCTTGCAGAAAGAGGTCACCATGTCCCAGCCCTACCCGTCCGGCGGCCAGCAGGCCGAGCCGGGCCGGCCTCCTGCTCCCGTGCCGGTGCTGACCGCGGTCAAGCTCATGTACGCCGGCGCCGCCGTCAGCACCGTCACCCTGATCATCGCGCTGGCCCTGATCCCCGCCATCAAGGCCGCGCTCGGCAAGGCGCACCCGAGCCTGACCGCGGCCCAGGTCAGCGACGTGAACACGCTCATTACGCTGGCGATGGTCTTCGGCCTGGTCGTGATCGCCCTGTGGCTGTGGATGGCGCGGGCGAACGGCCAGGGCAGGAACTGGGCACGCATCCTGTGCACGGTGCTGTTCGGCCTGGCGACGCTGGAGCTGATCAGGGTCAGGCCGCAGTATCCAGGCAACTACCTCGCTCATTTCGTCATCGGGGGCCACGTGTACCCGGTGATCCATTCCGTGTTCGGCGCGACGGTGCTCGGCCTGATCGTCCCCGTGCTGCTCTGGCTGGCCGGCCTGGCCGCGGTGTGGCTGCTCTGGCGCCCGGCCTCCGGCGCGTTCTTCAAGCCGCATGGCGCGCCTGCTGCCTAGCTGCCCGGCTGGAAGCCGGGCAGTTGCCAGGTGCCGCCGGAAGCAGATGCGTCGGATCCGCAGGTCCCGGGAATACACCAACCAGCTGATATGGATGTCGCCGGGCATGTCGCAGGAGCCTTGACTGCTCAGCTGGCGGGCGCTGTGCTGAGCGGTGGCCGTGAACATGCTGGGCGCCGGCCGCGGATAACAGATGTAGCCTGCCGGGCACCCGGAAGGGCATCGACATGAATCAAGGCCGCGCATGAGGCGGCGCCGGGGACCGGCCGCCGCCGATGATGATGCGGCGGTCATCGAGAGTTCCTGGCGGGAGCCGGAGCGGTTCGCGGTTGTGTTTGACCGGCACGCCCCGCACATTTACCGCTACCTTGCCCGGCGTGCTGGCCGCCAGGTCGCCGATGACCTGGTCGCCGAGACGTTCCTGGCCGCTTTCGCCAAGCGGGACCGGTATGACCTCGGCCACGCCGACGCCCGGCCCTGGCTGTACGGGATCGCCACCAACCTGGTCGGCCAGCATCGCAGGGACGAGGCCCGCCAGTACCGGATCAGGGAGGCCGCCGTGGCCGAGCCCGAGGTTCCCGGGCACGCCGAACGGGTGGCTGCCGATGTCACGGCCCAGGCGATGCGCCCGCTGCTGGACGCCGCGCTGGCCGCGCTGCCGGCCGGTGACCGGGATGTGCTGCTGCTCATCGCCTGGGAGCAGCTGACCTATCAGGAGGTGTCGCGGGCACTGGCCATCCCGGTGGGGACGGTGCAGTCCAGGCTGCACCGGGCGCGCACCAAGACGCGCCAGGCCCTGGCCGGTACCGACGCAGGGGCAACGTATGAGGAGCTCACGACCAATGAATGAGAGCTCACGACCAATGAATGAGAGCTCACGACCAATGAATGAGATGGAGCTGCTCCGGGAGCTGGCCCAGCAGACGCCGCTGCCCGCGCCTGCCGAGCTGGACGCGGCCCGCGCCAGGCTCCTCGCCGCGATCACCACCGATCCGGCCACCTACGCCACAGCCGTAGCACAGGCCACCACGGGCCAGCCGGCCGATCCGCTGCGGCCTCCCGCGCCCGCGCCGGTGCGGACCGCAGCCAGGTTCATGCGCGGGGGCGCCATCAGCACCGCCGCGCTCGTGATCGTCGCGCTGCCCTTCGCGGGCGACCTCAACGGCAACGCGCTCGGGCACCGCCTGACCCCGACTCCGCTCACCATCACGCTGGTGATACTCGCCGGCCTGGCCCTGATCGGCCTGTGGCTGTGGATGGCGCGGGCGACCAGCCAGGGCAAGAACTGGGCGCGCATCCTGTCCACGGTGCTGTTCGGCCTGGCGACGCTGGAGTTCTTGTCGGCGCTGGAGATGATCGGCAAAAACGGCGTCGCCCAGGCGTTCTTCGCCGGGCTGACCTGGCTATCCGGCCTCGCCGCCGTGTGGCTGCTCTGGCGCCCGCCCTCCAGCGCGTTCTTCAAGTCGGCCAAGGCAGCGCGATCGCGGCCGCGGTCGCAAATCTCAGGCCCCTAACAGCAACTACGCGGCCCCGGCAGCCGATGCCGAGGTTCCCCGCGAAGCCGCCGAGCGCATGACCCCGATGCTCTGGCAGGCCGACGACGAGGACCAGGCCGACGACGAGGACAGCGCTAAATCCCCGGTGAGCGCGCCACCTGGTACGCCCAGCTGGCTGCCTGACCTGCGAGCATCGACAAAAACCGGTTCGGCGTCGCCCGCTGGGAAGCGGACAAGCCCGGCGGGAACGCGCGGAGCAGGCGGGGCGAGCCGGTGAGCCGGCCTGCTGTGGAGAGGAGCCGATGATGGGTGAGACCGCGTTCGTGGTGAGCGATGCCGACGATGGCCTTCGGGAGCGCCTCAACGAGGAGATCAACGCGTTCAACGTCGCAGCGACCGGCCTCGCCGACGGCGCGCTGCTGGGCATCGCCGCGCGGGAGGACGGCGGTGCCCTGGTCGCGGGGCTGTTCGGGTGGACGTGGGGTGGGTGTGGCTACATCGAGGTTTTGTGGGTGCGAGCCGACCAGCGCGGGCGTGGCCTGGGCACCCGGCTGCTGGCCGCGGCGGAGCGGGAGATCGGGCGCCGCGGCTGCGGCCAGGTGGCCTTGAGCACTCACTCCTTCCAGGCACCGGGGTTCTACGCCCGCTTCGGATACCACGAGTGCGGCCGCACGCCGGCCTACCCGCGCGGGCACGACGAGATCCATCTGGTGAAACGCCTCGGCTGACCCCCGGGCGCTCCTACCGCGAGAGCGCTCACACCCACCTCTGAGCCGCGATGTCAATCGCTCACGGGCTTGTCAGCCAGCGGGCAGAGCCTCCGCCGGCCACAGGTGCCCCTGGCGCGAATCAGCCTTACGTGCTGCTGGCAACACGATAGCCAGCGCTGTGCGGGCGCTTGTGGTGCCGTCCGGAGGACGGCTAACCCAGTCAGTTGCAGGATGGCTGGCGCGTTCCGCGCGTCGCCAGCCGGTGCGGAGCAGTGCCTGCCTTGACGCGAAACTGCCGGGGATTCGCGGCGATCGGCGGGTCGCGGAGGCCGTCGTGGGCGTCACTGTCCGTGCGGGAGGGCGTGCCTGTGCGGCGGGTCCGGCTGGCAGCGCTGCGCTGCTGCGCTAGGCCGTCATGTTGAAAAGCCAGAATAACTACTGTATCCAAGTCTTATGGTTATAGATAAAGGTGACGGCCCGGCGGGCGGCGGGGCTGGTGCTTTGCCTGCGAGCGGCGGCATGTATTCCGACCAGCACCTGCGCGTCTCCGACGCCGAGCGCGAGGCGGTCTGCGGCCGGCTGGCCGGGCACTTCGCCGCTGGCCGCCTGGACCAGGCCGAGCTCGATGACCGGGTCGGGCGGGCCATGAGCGCCAAGACCCGGGCCGACCTGCGCGGGCTGTTCGCCGGCCTGTCGGAGACGGGGGCTCCGGCAGTGCCAGGGCTTCCGCGGGGTGGCGGCGGCACGCCGGGGGGCGGGCCGCGCGGGCCGGGGTCGCCGGTCGAGTTCCGGCTGGATGCGGCCTCGGGGGTGCCGACCTACCTGCAGCTGGTGCACCAGGTGGAGCACGCGCTGCGGCTGGGTTATCTCACGCTGGGCGATCAGCTGCCGAGGGTGCGGGACGTGGTGGCCTCGCTGGCGATCAACCCGAACACGGTGCTGAAGGCCTATAAGGAGCTGGAGGTCAAGGGCCTGGCGGCCGGGCGGCCGGGCCAGGGCACGTTCATCCAGGCCACCCTGGGCCAGGTCGCGCTCCCCGAGCTCGCCGGGCTGCACAAGTCCCTGCTGGGCTGGCTGGCCACCGCCGGCGCGGCGGGCCTGGACGAGGACGGCATCGTGGCGCTGTTCGCCAGCGCGCTGCGGGATTTCCATGAGCGCCGCGGCGGGTCGCGCACCCCCGGCAGCGCGGCGAGCGGCGGGACGGAGGGCGCCGCATGAACGTCGTCGAGGCCAGTGGCCTGGGCAAGCGCTACGGCAGCACGTGGGCGCTGCGCGAGTGCTCGCTGGCGGTCCCCGCCGGTCACGTGGCCGCGCTGGTCGGCCCGAACGGCGCGGGCAAGACCACGCTGCTGAACCTGGCGGTCGGCCTGGCAGAACCGACCGCGGGCGTCGTGACCGTGCTCGGCGGCCTGGCCGCGGGATCCCCGGCCGCGCTGGACGGCATCGCGTTCGTCGCCCAGGACACGCCGCTGTACAAGAACCTGCCGGCCGCCGACATGCTGCACCTGACGGCCAACCTGAACCGGCGTTTCGACCAGCGATACGCGCGGGCCCGGCTGGGCGAGCTCGGCATCCCGCTGAAGCGGAAGGCGGGCAGGCTGTCCGGCGGGCAGCAGGCGCAGCTCGCGCTGACCCTGGCGCTGGCCCGCCGGCCGAAGCTGCTGGTGCTGGATGAGCCGGTGGCGATGCTCGACCCGCTCGCCCGGCACGACTTCATGGCCACCGTGCTGACGGCGGCGGCCGGGAAGGGGGAAGGGGAGGTGGGCGGGGTGTCGGTGGTGCTGTCCTCGCACGTGCTGGCCGAGCTGGAGCGGGTGGCCGACTACCTCATCTTGATGTCGCGGGGCCGGGTGCAGGTGGCCGGCGAGGTCGACGACCTGCTCGCCAGCCACCGCGTGCTGACCGGCCCGGCCGCCGAGGCCGATAGATATACCGAAAGGCCGCTGGTGCATGCCCGCCGTGCCGACGCCCAGGCCCACCTGCTGGTCCGGGCCACCGCGGACGACCCTGTCCCGCCGCGCTGGGAGGCGCACCCGGTCGGCCTGGAGGAACTCGCGATGGCCTACCTGCGCGAGCCCGGCGCCGGCGCCTTGCCCGGCCCGGCCCGCGGCCGGGACACCCACCCGACGGAGGTGACGAAATGACCGCACTAACGATGCCCGGCCGTCCCGCGCACGACGCCCGCCTGCGGCCGGTGCCGTGGCGGCGGATGGCCTGGGTCACCTGGCGGCAGCACCGGGCCGCGCTCGGCGGCGTGGCCGCCTTCCTCGGCGCGTTCGCGGTGTACCTGTGGCTGACCGGCCTGCAGATGCACCACGCCGAAGCGGCCTACTGCCACCCGGCCGGCTCACTCGGCTGCGCCATAAACTTCACCGGTAGATACGGCGAGACCGCGATCATAGTCAGCATCGCCCTGCAGGCGGTGCCCGCGCTGATCGGGGCGTTCGCCGGGGCGCCGGTGCTGGCCCGGGAGCTGGAGACCGGCACCTTCCGGTACGCCTGGACCCAGGGCATCGGCCGGCTCCGCTGGACGGTCGGCAAGCTGGTGCCGCTGGCGGTCGCGGTGACAGCCGTGGCCGGGGCGTTCACCGTCCTGATTGCCTGGTACAACCAGCCGTGGGTCGCCGCGGGCTACGTGACCCCGTTCTCGGCCCGCGTGTTCGACCTGCTCGGGGTCGCGTTCGCCGCCTGGACGCTGGCCGCCTTCGCGATCGGCGTCCTGGCCGGGATGCTCATCCGCCGGGCCGTCCCCGCGATCGCCGCCAGCCTGGCCGCCTACGCCGGGCTCGCCTTCGCCACCGCGCTGTTGCTGCGCGAGCATTACATCACACCGCTGGTCACAAGCAGCACCAACCTGCCTGGTTCCGCGTGGATCATCAGCCACTGGTACACCGGGCGCAATGGAAAGCCGCTCAGCCAGGCGGCGATCAGCCAGATCCTCCAGGGCTACCACCCTGCCCCAGCGACGCGGGTCGGGCCGAACACGTCCGTGACGATCCTCAACGCGGTGGGCTATCTCACCAAGCACGGCTACACGTTCTGGATCAGCTACCAGCCTGGCAGCCGGTTCTGGCCGTTCCAGTGGATCGAGGGCGGCTGGCTGCTCGCGCTGTCGGTCCTGCTCATCGCCGCGACCGTCTGGCTGGTCCGCCGCCGCGCCGCCTGAGCCGCCCGGCAACCGCGGCTCAACCCGCCAGCAGCCATCGTCCCGGCAACCGCGGCAACCAGGGCCACCACGCCGATGAAACGGGTTCCCGCCGATGCTCCCCGATGCCGCGTCACCAGGTCCCGCCTCGCTGATGATGCTGCTTGCCTGGTTCGGCTCGCTGTTTACCGCTCCCTCCTTCCGCACGTTCTGCTGCCTGGCCTGCGGGTTCCTCGCCCAGGCGGGGCGGCGGACGGTATGCGGGATGCTGGCCGGCGCGGGACTGTCGCGGTGCTGGCCGCATGACCGGGCGCACCAGTTCTTCTCCCGTGCCCGCTGGAATGCCGATGACCTGGGCCTGGCGGCAGCCAAGCTGGTCGTGGCGCTGCTGGCCCCGACCGGGCGGGCATGAGCGGCCCGCCTCGTCATGGACCGGCGCCAGCCGCTGACCTGGCGGGGGTCCCACCCGGGGCAGTGGGCCAGATCTGGCCCGCCAGCAAGGGAACCCGGGTGCGGGCTTCGTCGTGCTTGGTGTGTGAAGGGGAGTATGGCCAATGGGAAATGACCGGGCGGTCGGGGAGCTGGAGCGCTTCCTCACCGAGCGTGCCGACCGGCTGATGCGCACGGCGGTCCTGCTCGCGGGCAGCCGCGACGCCGGCCAGGATCTGCTGCAGACCGCGCTGGAGCGGCTACTGCGGCACTGGCGCACGCTCGACGGCGATCCCGAGGCGTACTTGCGGCGCACGCTTTACAACCTGGCCGCGGACGGCTTCCGGCGCCAGGGCCGGCTGCAGCGCAAGCTTCGCCTGCTCAGGGCAGGAACGTCGCCGCCGCCGGACGTGACCGCCGAGGTGGACCTGCGGGACGCGCTGGTGCGTATCTTGCTCCAGCTGCCGCCGCGGCAGCGGGCGGTGCTGGTGCTCAGGTACTGGGAGGAGCTGACCGAGGCCGAGACCGCGGCAGTCCTCGGCTGGCCGGAAGGCACTGTCAAGTCGGCCGCCTCGCGGGGGCTGCGGCGGCTTCGGGAGCTCGCCGACGGCTGGCGCCAAACAGAGCCAGCCGACGGCTTTCATCAAGACAGGGCTAAGGAGCAACGGACATGAACACAGATGTTGAGGAGCTGCTCCGCGATGGCATGGAGCGGTTCACCGCGGATGTACGGGCTCCCGCCGGGCTGGCCCGCACGGCCAGCCGGCTCCGCCGCCGGCGGCTGGCCGTCCGCGCCGCGGTGGCCTGCGGAACCGCCGCTGTCACCGCTGCGGCTGCGGTCGCCGTGATCACCGGGGCCGGCGGCGGTGCGGCGCGGCCAGCTGCCGGCGGGGCGCAGGCACGCACAGTGGCGTACGTGGTCAGGCGGGTGGAGAACGCGCTCGCCGGTGAGCACCTGGTCTTCCGCGGGAACACGACCAGCACCGGGCAAACCAGCATGACCTGGGCGTACGGCCCCTGGAACCGGTTTGAGGAGTTCACCGGGAGCGGCTGCGGTCACGCCCTGCCCAACGGGTCCTGCACCCACCGCGGCGGATCTGAGCCCTACCTCGCTCAGGGAACGGCCCTGGTCGGCGGAAAGCTCACCTACGCCTACGTCATGTACTTCGACCACAGGTATAGCCTGTCGCCGCTACGGGGGTCCATGCCGGCGAACGCGTGCTCGACGACACCCGCGCTCGCGATGGGCGGACCCCCGGTCCCGACCAATCACTGGTCAGACTTCGTCCATGCCACGCTCGCCTGCGGGGCGGCCACCGTGACCGGGCATGTCCGGATCGACGGCGTGGAGACGACGAAGATCACCGGGGTGCCGGTCACGGTCCGGCTGTCGAAGGGTTACGCCAGGGCCGTGCGCGAAAAGTGGGCACGGGCCCGGTGGACCCTGTATGTGAACCCCAAGACCTATCTGCCGGTGCGGATGTACGGCTCGACGCAGACGTTTGGCGGCCCGGGGGGGAGCATGCTGTTCGCGTCCGTGACCGATGTGCAGTGGCTGCCGCCGACCGCCGCTAACGTCGCCCAGGCGCTGGTCACCATCCCCGCCGGATTCCACCGGGTGAGCTCGGCGGCCCACCAGTAGCCCGCCGGCTAGCCGGACCTGAGCCAGTGACCCTGTCCTGGCCCGGGTGCATACGCGGGGAAGACACCACCCGCGGGGGCACGCCAGATCTGGAGGGAGCACATGACCAGCCGCAAGAACCCAGCCGGCCAGCCGCCGGCTGGTATCCCGACCCGGGCGGGCAGCCCATGCTGCGCTGGTGGGATGGCTCACGGTGGGGCGAGCAGACCCAGGCAGCGCCGCCATCAGGCGGAATGCAGCACCCGACCGCACCACCGACTCAGCCCGGTTACGGAATTGTGCCGCCACCACCTGATCCGGGGGTTGCCCGGCGCCGCACCGCCCTTGGCATCGTGATCGTCACCATGGCGCTCATCGCCACCGGGCTCGCCGTGGCCTTGCGGACCGGGCCGTCACCCCAGCCAGCCAGCCCGCTAGTGGTGCAGGGCCGCGTCACCGGCACCGACGGCAAGCCAGTAAGCGGGATGAAGGTATGGCTCAACGCCTGGCCCAACACGGCCGTGGTGCAGGCACTCACCGACCGCCACCAGCCCGTGGGGGTCACGGTCGTGGGCTCGGTCACCACCTCGGCCGCGGGGAGCTATGCCATGCGGGTCTTGCCATCTGCCGCGCTGGCGGCCGACGCAGCCAACGGCGTCATCAAGTTCGCGCTCATGACCGGCGGCAGCGCCGGCTGGGACGCGTTCAGTTTCTCCCGCCGCCTGGGGCAGGCGGCGGCCGGGACACTGCTGGCCGTCCCGTCAGGCGGCACCGTGACCGCCGACCTGCTCCTGATGCCGCACGAGATGCCGAAGGTGCCCGGCACGTAACGCAGATCCGGCACGGATGCGCACTGATCCGCCAAGCCGGGGGACGCAGGCTCGCCTACGAGCCACTGGCCGGATGCCCGAGCGCGCCGCGTCCTAGCTGCCTAGCACTCGAACCGCACACCGTCATGTCCATGGCTGGCGGGCTTGCCGCTCGTAGTGGCAGGTTTTGGCGCGGTGCTGGTGGCGTCGCCGCCAGGCAGACCATTGCAGGCAGTGCCAGAGCCACCGGTCATGCGTTACACCCCCTAGCCGCCTGTACGGAACTCAAGAATTGCCTCCGGCCAATTTCCCGGCCCGTGCCGCTCGGAAAAGGCCTTGTCCGGTGGTCGGCGAGCCGCCAGAGACGTTCAGCCATGGCGTTCCATACTCGACGCATGGCCCGAAACCTGCCGCGCAGCGTTTACTTGCGCCGCAGGGCGCTCGTGCTCGGCCTCGCCGTCGGGATCCTCGCGCTCTTGGCCTGGACCGTGAACGGGGTGGCCGACCGGGGGAGCCAGGCAAGTCAGGCGGGTCGCATTACCCGCGTCCCTGGCCGGGTGACCCGCCACCGCGAGACGGCCAGCGGGCCGTCCGCCCGGTTCCCGGATTCGCCGGCGGCGCCGTCCGCCGCCCAGGCGCGGGCCCGCCCGGCGCCGGCGCCCACGCCGACGGCGGCGAGCGCGCCGGCTGGCCTGCCTGGCGTGTGCCAGCCACGCCAGGTGGTACTCAGCCTGGTTCCGGGCCAGGGAAGCTACGGCCCGCGGGAAGACCCGCAGTTCGACGTCTACGTGGTCTCCGTCGCCAGGAGGGATTGTTCCTTCAACGTGGGTCCCAGGTCCCTGTCGGTGGTGATCAAGTCGGGCGGCATTACCCGGATCTGGAGTTCGGCTGACTGCGTGCGGGGCCCGGGCTCTGACTTCGTTCCGCTGAGCACTGGGGTGCCATCGGTCTTGCATTTCTCGTGGGACCGGAAGGCGTCGTCGCCCGGCTGCCGGCCGGCGCGCGCAGCCGTGCGGCCAGGAACGTACACGGCGACGGTCACCGCGCCCGGCGACCGTCTCGCGAGCCCGGGCATGGTCTTCATTCTCAGCGGCCCGGGCATTGCGGTGCCGTGATGCGGAACGGGAGATGACTTCACCGGGAGTGTTCGCGGACCTGGCCGCCCAGCGCGCGTGCTGGCATCCGGTCGCCGGTTTCGTGATCGTTGGCCGGAACTACCACACCGACCAGCCGGACCGGGTCATCAGGAGTTCGAGGACACCATCTTCGGCCAGGACCAGGTGGTCGTGGAATCCCAGCGCCCGGAGCGGGTCCCGTTCGACCTGGCCACTGAGCTGCACCTGAGATTCGACGCGGTCGCCATCGCCTACCGCAAGGCCATGCGCAATCTCGGCCTGGCGGTGAGCACGCCGACCGGCATCTCCGACGAATAGCGGCGCGGTTTGGGCCGCCGACGGTCTGCCTTGCGCTATCGGCTATCGGGAGGCGAGGCCGAGAGTTCGGGATGGGCTCGGCGGTAGTGCTCGGTCAGGACCTTGCTAACGGTGCCTGGCCGGTAGGCGACGGTGCGCTGGCAGATCTGGCAGCGCGTGACCGGGAGATGGGTCACGGTCACAGGGAAGCGGCGGGGATTACTCATCGCTTCTATGATGCCAGTCCCCCCGGAGTGACCTGCGCGGGCCGGCCGTCTACGGTCCCGGCCGGCCGAACGCGGCGGGGATGGTCGCGGCCGGCCGGGAACGGGGGAGTAGCGGCTAGGCCGGCCTGCGCGCCTTGGGCAGCGAGGCGACCACCAGGTCATAGGAGTCGCCGAGCAGGTCGGTCACCATCTGATCGGGCAGCGCGCCGTCGAGCGTGATCGTGTTCCAGTGCCGCTTGTTCAGGTGATATCCGGGCGCGATCGCCGGGTACGTAGCCCGCAGTTGCACCGCGAGATCGGGCTCGCATTTGACGCTCAGCTGCAGCGGCTCACCGTCGAGGGAACACAGCGCGAACATCTTCCCCCCGACCTTGAAGACCGAGACCTCATCCCCGAACGGGAACTCCTCCACGGCCCCCGGGAGAGCCAGGCACTGTGCCTTGAGCTCGTACTGATCCATAGCTAATCCTGCGACGCGCGCCCGGCCGGGTCGTGCGTTCCCGGCTCCTCGGGCCAGCCTCGTTCGGCGAGATAGTCGGCGATCGGCTGGTCGGCCCCCTCGTAGTAGCTGCCTATCTGCCCGTTGCCGGCGATAGCTTCGGCGCCGTCCTGGTGCCCGGCCGGCTCCGCGGCCGAATCATCCGGGCCAGGCTCTGGTGCGGTCACCTCGCTGACCTGCGATGGTTCTGCCTGTTCCGGTTCTGCCTGTTCCGGTTCTGCCTGTTCCGGTTCTGCCTGTTCCGGTTCTGCCTGTTCCGGTTCTGCCTGTTCCGGTTCTGCCTGTTCCGATGCCGTCGGCTCGGGCTCGGCCGGCTCGGGCTCGGCCGGCTGATGGGCGCCAGAGTCTGGCTCGACGGCTTCCTCGCGGAGCCCGGGCGTGATCGGCGTGTCGCGCGGGTCCATCCCCGCACTAGCCGGTTCCGCAGCCGTCCCGCGTGGCCTCGAGCGCCTGCCGCTGCCCCGCCGGCCGCGGCTCACCACGATGACAGCAGCGATCATGATCAGGAAGGCGAATATCGCCACATCGGTCACGATCAGCTCAGACACGTCACTCCCCACTGACAGGCGGTCCCGCTCAGTCCCGTACCCGCTCAAACCAGGCCGGTACCGTCCTATCCGCGGTCAGCAGGATCCCCCGGGCGGCGGCCTCTCCGCCGGCCCGGGGGATCCTCGCTGTTCGATATCGGGGGTGTGGGGGCCTTCTGGTTCCGGTGCGCAGCGGACGTAGAACTCGTCGGCGTCGTACTCGGTCATCTCGGTGACCGAGGTCACGTCCGTCATGCCGAGCGCCTGGAAGGCGGGGAACAGCTGCTCGGCTTGCCCCCGGCGCCGTTCGCGACGTGCCGCCCCCGGAACGGCTCGAACCGGGCCGCCAGGAACTCGGTATCCTCCGCCCGGCCCAGGCCGATGGCGACCGGCAGCGCGTGCCCCCAGGCCGCCATGCGCATCGCCAGTGACGGCGTCCAGGGTCCGGGGCGGCCCGGCCAGCGCGTACGCCGCCGCCGTCGCCCGGCGCGGCCCGTCAAGACTTGGATTATTCGTTGTCTTGTATCGTTCGCGTTTAGGGCGATAGGTTGGCGCTATGACCGCCTCCCAGACCCCGACCACCGCCGAGGAGCTGCGCGGCGTCGGCCTGCGGGTGACGGCCGTCCGCGTCGCGCTGCTCGAGACCGTCCAGGACGGTGACCACCTCGGCGTCGAGGCGATCGCCTCCGGGGTGCGCGATCGCGTCGGCCATGTCACCCTGCAAGCCGTGTATGACGCCCTGCACGCGCTGACCGCGGCGGGACTCGTACGCCGCATCGAGCCGGCCGACAGCCCGGCCCGGTTCGAGCGGCGCGTCGGGGACAACCACCACCACGTCGTGTGCCGGTCGTGCGGTGTCGTCGCTGACGTCGACTGCGCGGTCGGCGAGGCGCCCTGCCTGACCGCGTCCGACGACCACGGCTTCTCCATCGACGAGGCCGAGGTCATCTACTGGGGCCTGTGCCCCGACTGTTCCGCCGCCCGCAGTTCCTGAGCCCGGAAGGATTCCCATGTCTGAGAACCATGATCCAGTAGTCGCCGAAGGCGCGACCCCGGAGAGCGGGGGATGCCCGGTCGTGCCCGGCCTCACGCACCCCACCATGGGGGACGCCAACCGTGAGTGGTGGCCGAACAAGCTCAACCTGAAGATCCTCGCCAAGAACCCGGCCGTGGCCAACCCGCTCGGCGAGGACTTCAACTACGCCGAGGCGTTCAAGACCCTCGACCTCGCCGCCGTCAAGCGCGACATCGCGGCGGTGATGACGGACTCCAAGGACTGGTGGCCGGCCGACTTCGGCCACTACGGCCCGCTCATGATCCGGATGGCGTGGCACCTCGCGGGCACCTACCGGATCAGCGACGGACGCGGTGGCGCCGGGGCCGGCCAGCAGCGCTTCGCGCCGCTCAACAGCTGGCCGGACAACGTCAGCCTCGACAAGGCCCGCCGGCTGCTGTGGCCGGTCAAGAAGAAGTACGGCCAGAAGATCTCGTGGGGCGACCTGATGGTCCTCACCGGCAACGTGGCCCTGGAGACGATGGGCTTCAAGACCTTCGGCTTTGGCGGCGGCCGCGAGGACGTCTGGGAGCCGGACGACGACGTCTACTGGGGGCCCGAGACCACCTGGCTCGACGACGAGCGCTACAGCGGCGACCGCAAGCTGGAGGACCCGCTGGCCGCGGTCCAGATGGGCCTCATCTACGTCAACCCGCAGGGCCCGAACGGCAACCCGGACCCGCTCGCCGCGGCCCGCGACATCCGCGAGACGTTCCGCCGGATGGCGATGAACGACGAGGAGACGGTCGCCCTGATCGCCGGCGGTCACACCTTCGGCAAGACCCACGGCGCGGGCCCGGAGGACAACGTCGGACCCGATCCCGAGGCGGCCCCGCTCGAACAGCAGGGCCTCGGCTGGAAGAGCACCTTCGGCACCGGCGTGGGCGGCGACGCGATCACCAGCGGTCTCGAGGTCATCTGGACCGAAACCCCGATCACCTGGGACAACAGCTTCTTCAGGATCCTCTTCGGCTACGAGTGGGAGCTCACCCAGAGCCCCGCCGGCGCACACCAGTGGCAGCCGAAGGGCGGCGCCGGGGCGGGCACCGTCCCCGACCCCCACGACCCGTCGAAGCGCCGTACCCCGATGATGCTGACGACCGACCTCTCGCTCCGGTTCGACCCGGTCTACGAGCCGATCTCGCGGCGTTTCATGGAGGACCAGGAGGCGTTCGCGGACGCCTTCGCCCGCGCGTGGTTCAAGCTGACCCACCGCGACATGGGCCCGGTCGTGCGCTACCTCGGGCCCGAGGTACCGTCCGAGACGCTGATCTGGCAGGACCCCGTTCCGGCGGTGGACCACGAGCTCACCAGCGCCGCGGACATCGCCGCTCTCAAGGGCCAGATCCGCGCCGCGGGCCTGTCGGTCGCGCAGCTCGTGTCCACCGCGTGGGCGGCGGCGTCGTCGTTCCGCGGCAGCGACAAGCGCGGCGGCGCCAACGGCGCGCGCATCCGCCTCGAGCCGCAGAACGGCTGGGAGGTCAACAACCCCGACCAGCTGGCGACGGTGCTGCGCGCGCTGGAGGGGATCCAGGAGTCCTTCAACGCCGCGCAGGCCGGCCGGAAGAAGATCTCGCTCGCCGACCTGATCGTGCTCGCCGGCGGCGTGGGCGTCGAGCAGGCGGCCAAGAATGCCGGCTACGACGTCGAGGTCCCGTTCGCGCCGGGTCGCACCGACGCGTCGGCGGAGCAGACCGACACCGAGTCGTTCGCCGTGATCGAGCCCAGGGCCGACGGGTTCCGCAACTACGTCGGGAAGGGCACCCGGCTGCCGGCCGAGTACCTGCTGCTCGACAAGGCGAACCTGCTCACGCTGAGCGCGCCCGAGATGACGGTGCTCGTCGGCGGCCTCCGCGTCCTGGGCGCGAACTACCAGCAGTCGCCGCTCGGCGTGTTCACCACGGCCCCCGGGTCGCTGACCAACGACTTCTTCGTCAACCTGCTCGACATGGGCACGACGTGGCAGCCGACGTCGGAGGACGCGAACACGTTCGAGGGCCGCGACGCCGCCACGGGCGCGGTCAAGTGGACCGGCAGCCGCGCCGACCTCGTCTTCGGGGCGAACTCCGAGCTGCGCGCGCTCGCGGAGGTCTACGCGAGCGACGACGCGAAGCAGAAGTTCGTGCACGATTTCGTCGCGGCGTGGGGCAAGGTGGTGAACCTCGACCGGTTCGACCTCGCCTGATCATGACGTCCAGCTAGTGCCCAGGTCGGCCCGCGGGCCGACCTGGGCACTAGCCTGTATGGCTATCCTGATCGGCTAATTAGTCCACCGATCTCTGATCGGCTAGCCCGCTATCCCAGCGAGCACCGAGCTGGGTCCCGATCTGGCTGTCGAACTCGATCGAGCTGTTCTGGGGGGGTGGTTGCGGTGAGGTTCGTGCCCTACGACCGTCCGGTGCGGGCCGCGTTCATCGGCCTGGGCCGGATCTACGACCTGAACGCCCGGGCCTATGCCGGCAACCCCGACGTCGAGGTCGTCGCGCTCGTCGACCCGAGCGAGGAGCGCCGCGCGCAGCGCCAGGCGGACTGGCCGGACGCCCGCACGTTCGCGTCGGCCGCGGACCTGGCGGCCAGCGGCATCGAGGTCGACGCGGCCGAAGTGCTGCTGCCGATACCGCTGCACGCCGACGGCGTGGTCGAGATGCTCGGCTTCGGCTGGCACGTCAACGTGCAGAAGCCGATGTGCAATGACCTGCTGGACGCGCAGCGGATGCTGGACGCGGCCAAGGCCGGCGACCGGATCCTGCGGGTGATGGAGAACTACCTGTTCTACGAGCCGCTGCGCAAGCTCAAGGCGGCGGCCGAGTCGGGAGAGATCGGCGAGGTCTGCGGCTACCACGTGAAGATGGTCGGAACCGGCCGCGGCGGCTGGGACGTGCCGTGGAGCAGCTTCGAGTGGCAGATGGAGCAGATGAGGCGCGGCCGCGGCATCATGGTGTTCGACGACGGCTGGCACAAGCTCGCCACCGCGCTCTGGCTGTTCGGCCCGGTCCGGGAGGTTCGCGCCTGGATCGGGAACCTCGCGGTCGGCCCCGGCGTGGACCTCGACACGCCGAGCACCCTCATCTGGGAGCACGAGAACGGCGTCCGCGGCGTGTGGGACAACACGATCGCGATGGACATGTACCTGCGCTCGGATTACTACCCCAACGATGAGCGCTGGGAGATAACCGGCAGCAAGGGGTTCGCGCGGGTCAATCGCGTCACCGGCCGCGGCATCCAGCAGCCCAGCCTGGAGATCTACGCGGACGGCGAGATGCGCGCCTGCCACGCGCTCGACGACGACTGGGCGAGCAGTTTCCGCGAATCGGGCCGCCACTGGCTGCGCTGGCTGCACACCGGCGACGGCCCGCTGCTGTGGAGCGGCGAGGAGGCGGTCGACGTGCTGAGGTTCGCGCTCGCGGCGTACGCGAGCAGCGCATCGGGCGGCATCGGCGTCAGCCCCGGGCAGGTCACGTAGGCCGGCCCGCCGGGCCGCGGCCGGCGGTCAGGGCCTTCGCCCTGGGGCGAATGAGCGTTCAGGCCCCTCAGGTGAGTTCTTCCACCTGCTCGGCGAACACCGACATCTGAGACATCAGCCGCGTGCCCAGGAATGCCCCCACGACGCCGAGGTGCTCGACGATGAGCTCGCCGCGCGCGATAAACCGCTCGAACTCCTCGCTGCTGCGGACGCGCGCGATCTTGTCCCGGTCGCCGCGCAGGAGGAAAAAGCCGCTCAGTTCCCCGCCGTGCGGCTCGAGCAGCACCGGCTCGAAGCTCTCGATCTCGCCCTCCTGCTGCAGCCGCGAGTAATACTCGAAAACCTCGTTGAACACCTTGATGGCCTGCCGCTCACGGCCCCGCACCGGAGCCCCGAAGCCAAGGAACAACCCGTAATCCGCCATGACCCACCCCCGTTTCTGCGATGACGTTCGACGCCGTCATACCCGGACCCGAGTTTAACGAGGTCACGCCCGGTGCGGTAGGGCCCGCGAAGGCGCCTCACCACCTATCCGATCGGTGCGTCATGGCGCCGCTCCGTACCGGGCTCGGGGGCGGCGGCCCGGACGGCCCGGCTGTGCTGCCTCGGCCGCGGCGCCCGCTCGAACCGCCGGAACACCAGCCACAAGACGGCGAGCACGGCGGCGAAGGCCGGCAGCCAGGCGATCCGCTCGGCGATCCACACCGCGGAGGCGGGCGCCGTGTGCAGGCCGGGCAGCCGGCCGACGAGCAGGCCGGCCATGGTGACGATGAGGAACGCGGTCTGGCTCCAGAGGAACAGGGTCATCGCGGACAGGTTGGCCGTGGCGACCGCCGCCCACGCCAGCGGGCGGCGCATCCACCGGGCCAGCTGCTCCCGCAGCAGCAGCGCGAGCCCGACCTGGGCGATGCCGAAGGTCACCACCGCGAGCGTGGGCGGGTTCAGGTTCGAGATCTTGGCACCGTTCACGCCGACCATGCTCGCCGGGTACCCGGCCCACAGGACCAGCGCGGCGGTGGCCGCGATCCCGCCGGCCAGCATCAGGGCCGGTGCCTTCCAGCCGCGGAACGCGCCCCGCGCCCACGCGATCCCGAGCAGGTAGGGGACCAGCCA
This sequence comes from uncultured Actinomycetota bacterium, assembly GCA_963808705.1. Lineage (GTDB taxonomy): Bacteria > Actinomycetota > Actinomycetes > Streptosporangiales > Streptosporangiaceae > JASHPR01. Next base: position 510,198 of record CAWEHB010000003.1, read on the forward strand.
GCCCGCCGCGACGTCGATCCAGCCGACCCACGCGGGGCCGCCGAGGCCGAAGCGCACCGCGTCGACCACGGCGACGACGGCGAACGGGATCAGCGCCGCCCAGGGGCCGAGGCGCCGCACCAGCGCCACCGCCGGCGGGGTCAGCGCGGTCAGCCCGGCGTACACGCCCAGGAACCACAGCGGGTCGAGCACCAGCACCAGCACGGTGTGCAGGGTCGAGGTCGAGACGCCGCCCAGGTACAGGCCCGTGCCGAGCACCGCCCAGACCGCCACCAGGGCCGTAACCGGGCGCGACAGCCGGGCCAGGCGCCGGCCCAGCCACGCGCGGTAGCCGCCGCTCGTTCTCGCGGAGCTTGCTCCGCGGCGGGGGGTCGAAGGGGGGTCGCCCCCCCTTGGGCTAGCAAGGCTGCGCGCCGACGAGTAGCCGCCGACGAAGAAGAAGATCGCGAGAGTCTGGAAGATCCAGGACAGCGGGGTGAGCCAGGGCATGCTGGCCAGCGGGCTCGCGTCGTACAGCGCGTCTGTTTTGGCGCCCTGCGTCAGCACCAGCGCGGTGACCAGCCAGTGGCCGAGGATGACGCCCAGGATGGCCAGGGCGCGCAGCGCGTCGACCGTGCGGTCGCGGCCGGCGGGCGTGGCCGCGTCGATCCGGGCGGCGAGATCGCGGACCCGGGCGGGGGCGGGCCGGGTCATCGGGTCACCCCGGTCGTCCCGGTCGTCCCGGTCACCCCGGTCACCCCGGTCGTCGCCCTGGCCACCGCGGTCGTCCCGGTCACCTGGGCCGGGTCGCCGAGCGCGATGTAGGCGAGGTTGCGCAGCGAGATGCTGCCCGGCCGGAAGTAGCCGCTGTGGCCACCGCTGCCCGCGGCGAAGATCCGGGCGCCGAACGCTGCGGTCATCGGGTCCTGGCCGAATCCGAGCCCGAGGAACTGGACATGGGGCACGTAACGGATCCAGTCGCCGGTCCCCCGGCCCGCCCACACGCGGGCGGGGGTGTCCAGCGCCGCCGCGGAGGAGGCGTCCATGCCCGGGCTCCCGACCACCGCGATGTCGGTGACCGGCAGGCGCGGCGCGGCCAGGCCGCACACCACTGAGCCGTAGCTGTGGCAGATCAGCGCGACCTGACGGCCGTCCCGGGCGAGGTCGTCCACGAACGTCCGGAGCGCGGTCGCGCCCTGCCCGGCGTCGCCCGACGCCAGGACGCCCGGGCTGAGCGTGGCCGGCGTGGCGTAGCCGAGCCAGGCGATGATCGCGAGGCGCGCGCCGGGGCCCAGCTCGCGGGCCTGCTTCGCGAGGGCCGCGGCCGCGCCGCCGGGCGAGGCCGTGCCCCGGGAGTCGAACGTGGCCAGGGACGTGTCGGAGCCGGGCACCAGAACGGCCACCCGCGTGGCCTGGGCCAGGTTGCCGATGACCTCGACGGCCAGTCCCTGCCCGGCGGGATTGAAGTCGATGAAGTGCTCGCCGCGGATGGCGTCGAGCGACCGGGCCAGGCCCTGGTTGCCCGCGCGAGAGGCCGCGCGCGCGTCCTGGGCGATCATGCGGGAGTCTTCCGCGTAGCGCGCGGCCAGGGCCTGGGCGGTGAGCGCGGGAAACGGCTGCGGCCGGTCGACCGGGACGGCGGGGAAGGCGGCGGCCGTGGTCGCGATCATCGCGCCGGCGGCGGCCGCCGCGATGGCGATCTTGCTGCGGAGTCTCATGGGGACGTCCTTTCTGTCCAGCTAGATGCGCTGCTGGCCAGGAAGCTACGAACGCGCCCCTTTGGCCGGCGTCACCCTGCGGAGCCCACTGCCGGCCTGCCCCGCAGGTACGCCGGCGGCGAGGCGGCCGCCGCGGCGGGCCGGCCGCGGCCCGGCGGCCGTAGTCCACCCCCTACTCAGGTATGACCTCGCAGACGGGCCTTCAGGGGCACGAAATGCCCGCGGCACCGCCCTACGCTGAGGGCATGAGTTCTGATCTCCGGAGACGGACCACCACTCTCCGGGGCCGGATCACCGCGACGATCACGGCCGGGGTCACCGAGCGCCCGGCGCCGCGCTCCCCGCGGCTGCGCCGCGGTCGCCTGGACCTGGTGTTCGCCGCCGACGTGCTGACCGCGATCATCTGCTGGGCTGTCACCTGGGGCGTGCTGGCGCACGAGAACACCCAGCACCACGCCCCGCACAACCCGGGCCTGCTGTTCCTGCTCGCGGTGGTGACCTGCGCGCCGCTGGTCCTGCGCACGTCCTACCCGCTCACCGCGTGGTCGGTGTCCACCCTCGCCCTGCTCTGGGCCGCCGTGGTCGTCGCGCCGTACTCCGTCTCCGGTGTGGTGTCCCTCCCGGCCGCGATCGTCGTCTACGTCCTGTGCCTGTACGCGGTCGCGGTCCGCTGCAGGCCGTGGGTGGTGGTTGTCGCGGCCCTGGTCACGGTGTTCGGCGCCATCAGCATCGACGGCCAGCCCACCACCACCGCCGTGATCGTCGCCGTGCTCCCGGTGTCCGTCGGGGTCATCGTCCGCATCCGGCGCGGCAACCGCGAGGAGCTGGAGGTCGCCGAGCGCCGCCACGAGGACGAGCGCGCCCTGCTCCAGGAGCGCCAGCGCATCGCCCGGGAACTGCACGACGTCGTCGCCCACCACATGTCGGTGATCGCGATCCAGGCCGAGGCCGGCCCGTACAAGGCCGCAGACCCGCCGCCGGAACTGGTCGAGAGCTTCGCCGAGATCCGGGCCAGCGCGCTGAGCGGCCTGAGCGAGCTGCGCCGCGTGCTGGGCGTGCTCCGCAGCGACCAGCCGGACACCATGCCGCAGCCCGGCCTCGAGGACCTGCCCGGCCTGCTCGACTCGGCGCGGGCCGGCGGGGTGACGGTCACGACCGACGTGGCCGGCGCCCCCCGGCCGCTCCCGGACGGCGTGAACCTGTCCGCCTACCGGATCGTGCAGGAGGCACTGAGCAACGCGATGCGGCACGCGCCGGGATCGACGGTCCAGGTCAGGCTGTTCTACGGCGAGGCCGCCCTGGTCATCGAGGTCCGCAATGACGGCTGCGCGAACGGCGCCCGGGCGGACCGGGTCGCGCCGGAGCAGGACCGGTGGGCCGGGCTCGGCGGCGGCGGGCATGGCATCATCGGCATGCGCGAACGTGCCGCGATGCTGGGCGGGCACCTCCAGGCCGGCCCGACCGCGAACGACGAGTTCCTGGTGACCGCCGCGCTTCCGCTGGGCGACGGCAGCGAGGAGGGCGAGGAGATAGCATGACCATCCGCGTGGTGGTGGCCGACGACCAGGGGATGGTCCGGTCCGGCTTCTCGGTCCTGCTGAACGCCCAGCCCGACATCGAGGTCATCGGCGAGGCCGTGAACGGCCAGGAGGCCATCACGCAGGCCGCGGGGCTGCGCCCGGACGTGATCCTCATGGATGTCCGCATGCCGGTGCTGGACGGCCTGCAGGCCACCCGGGAGATCACGGCCATGCCCGACCCGCCCAAGATCCTCGTGCTGACCACCTTCGACCTCGACGACTACGTCTACGAGGCCCTGCGCTCCGGCGCCAGCGGCTTCCTGCTCAAGGACGCCTCCGCCACCGAGCTGGCCAACGCGGTGCGCCTGGTGGCGGCCGGCGACGCGCTGCTCGCCCCGGGCGTGACCCGGCGCCTCATCGCCGAGTTCGCCCGGATGGGCGCGCCCCGCGGCCCCAGCCGCAAGCAGCTCGAGGGCCTCACCGAGCGGGAGTCGGAGGTGCTTGCCCTGGTGGCCCGCGGCATGTCGAACGCGGAGATCGCCGGCCACCTCGTCGTCGCCGAGCAGACCATCAAGACCCACGTGGGCCGCATCCTGATGAAGCTCGGGCTGCGGGACCGCACCCAGGCCGTCGTGCTCGCCTACGAGAGCGGCCTCGTACACCCCGGCGGCTGACCGGTGCGCCCCGGGTGAACACGGCGCTGAACCGGGCGTGGAGCCGGCGGGACAGTGTTTGCCCTGGGGGGGACGACCCCCCTTCAACCCCCCGCCGCGGAGCAAGCTCCGCGAACAAGGGGTTCGCGGCCGCGTCGTGTGCCGTCCTGGCCGCGTACAACAACGTGATCGGCGCGCAGCCCTGGCATCGCCGCTGGTACGCGGTGGCCAACGGGTGCGCCGCCGCCGCGGCGCTGGCGGCGGCCGCGGCGGGCGGCCTGACGGCGGGGGAGCTGGGCCTCGGCCGCGGCGCGTGGCGGCCCGGGCGGCTCGGATCCACGCTGGCCGCCGCCACCGCGGCCGGGTACCTGGCCGCCGCCGCGATGCCGGCCACCAGACCTTTCCTGAACGATCAGCGGGTCACGACCCTGGACGGGCCCGGGCTCGTCTACCAGGTCGCGTTCCGCATCCCGGTGGGCACCGTGCTGTGGGAGGAGATCGCCTTCCGGGGCGTGCTGCAGGCCGCGCTGCGGCGGGTGCTGCCCGAGCCCGCGGCGATCGCCGTGGCCAGCGGCGTGTTCGGCGTCTGGCACATCCGCCCGACCGCCGCCGCGCTGCAGGTCAACGGGCTGGCCGGGGACCGCGGGCAGGCCGCGGCCCGGGTCGCCGCCGGCGTCGCCGCGACCGCCGCAGGCGGCGCGCTGTTCTCCTGGCTGCGGGTCCGCTCGGGCAGCCTGGCCGCGCCCGTGCTGCTGCACCTGGCTACCAACTGCGTCGGCCCCGTGGTCGCCTGGACGGCCGCCCGCCGCTCCGGTAGCGGTGTCCCCGCAGATCAGACCCTCGTCGTATCTGCCGGCCAGCGAGTCACCTGGGACTCAGACACCATCAACCCGCAGCCACCTGCGCCACACTGACAGCCCGATGCCAGCATCAAGACATCGCCCGCCGTGCGGCAGGTACCGCGTGTTACCCCACTGCGCTGAGGCGCTTCCGCCCACCTGGAGCAAATCGCCCTGCTGGCGGTTCAGGCTCTGGGGCCGGTCACCGCCCGACGACTCGGTCTTGGCCATCACCGGGATATCGGATCCGTTGTCAACCCTGGACCGGTGACTGCGCGTCTATGGCTCATGCATTGGATCGGCGAAGGAGCGTTCAATGAGCCATTCCCGGCAGCCGCGCAGCGGCCAGAACCCTTACGAACAGTGGGCCACACCCCCCATCCTGGCGGGGCCGGCCATCATCGCTGAAGTGCTCACGATGGAACTGGTCATGCCAGATCATGAGCGGAGCATCACCGGGCGGTTCGCCAATTCCCGGCGGCCAAGATCGGGGTGGCGGCCTTGAGCCCGGCGCATGCCAGTGACGCCGTCATGTGGTTTGCCGTCTTCCTGACAGCGTTACTGGCTTTGTCGCTAACTGCAGTGATGGTGTCCCCTTCGCGGACTGGCAGCCTGCCTGCGGAGGGGACCGGCTATGAGCCCTGCGTGCCGGATCCCGGGAGCGAGCCGGCCACTGCGCCGCTGCCGCGCCGGGTCGCGGGTCAGTCCGGGGTTGCGTACCCGGCCGGTAACCCAGCAGGGCCTCCGCGCGTGATCCGGCCGCCCCGGGTATCGGGCGGGCCGCCCTGGGAACCGGCGCCTAGGCCGGCGAACGTGCCGTACGTCCCCGGGCACAGCCGGCGGGGCTAACGCCGTCGCAGGATCATGCCGCGGCTCGTAGCCCACCCGCTCGCGGTCCCGGGAGAGGCTACCGCTCCTCCGCGGTGATCCACTTCTCCGGCTGGGCGGGCCTGGCCGCCGCGAGGGCGCCGAGCGCTTCCTCGGCGGACCGGGTCCGCTGGATGAGATCCCGGTTGGCCGGCTGGAGCAGCCCGGTGCCGACCATCCGGTCCAGCTGGGTGACCAGCGGCTCCCAGAACCCGTCGACGTCGAGCAGGGCGATCGGCTTGCCGTGCAGCCCGAGCTGGGACCAGGTGGCGACCTCGGCGAGTTCCTCCAGCGTGCCCAGCCCGCCGGGGAGGGCGACGAAGGCATCGGACAGGTCGTACATGAGCTGCTTGCGCTCGTGCATCGACGCGACCTCGTGCAGCGTGGTCAGGCCCGTGTGGCCCACCTCGCGGGCGAACAGGCCTGCCGGGATCACCCCGATGACCCGGCCGCCGCCGCCCAGAGCGGCATCGGCCAGCTCACCCATCAGGCCCACGCTGCCCGCCCCGTAGACCAGGTCGATGCCCCGGCGGGCTAGGAGAGTCCCCAGGGCACGGGCGGCATCCCGGTACCGGGGGTCGGCAGGCAGCGAGGACCCGCAGAACACGCAGACCGCGCCCAGGGCCACCAGCGCAACCTATCCGATCGGCCCGGCCAGCCGGTGCCCGGCCGGCGCGGCACCGGACGGGCTGAAAACCAGGCCGCGCGGTCAGTGCTCGACGGTCGCCAGCACCCGTCCGGCCGAGATGGCTTCGAGCAGCCGCCGGTGGTCCTTTTCGTTCTGGTCGGCGTAGGCGATGGCAAAGTCCGCGACGGCGTGGTCGAAGTCCTCGCCGTTGCCCAGGTAGCCGGAGATCACGGTGGCCCGCGCGGTCCGGGCGTGCGCGCGGGCTAGCGCCCAGCCGCAGAGCCTGCCGTAGTAGTCGAGCTGGAGCGGGTCCATCAACGGCACGCTCATGCTGCCCTTCATGTCGCGCAACTGCCGCACGTAGTACTCCTTGGCGGGCGTGCCGGTGGGTTCGCCGCTGCTCGTCCAGCCCAGGAACGGGTCGGACGCCGCCTGGGTCAGCCGCTGGCCCCGGACCACGCGCTCGCCCTGGTGCCGGTACTCGCTCTGGCCGGCGAACGGGGCGAGCACCGACTCCTGCGCCTCCTTCAGCTGGAGGAACAGGGGCTCGTCCTCGCGGTCGCCGAGCAGCAGCATCACGAAGGCCTCGAGGCCGACCGACCCGACGCCGACGACCTTGCGCGCGAAGTCGCCAAAGTAGTAGCGGCGCAGCACCTCGCGCCGGTCCACGGCCAGCGTGTCCTGATAGAGCGCCACGGCGCTGCGCAGCTCCTCCAGGACGCCGGGGTAGAGCTCGATGGGGAACCGGACGATCACCGGATGGGCCGGCCGGATCCGGTACTGTCCCTCCACCTCGTCGCACATCTTCAGGAACGCCTTGAGACTCGTACGGCGCAGCGCCTTGGCGATGTCCTGATGGCGGCGGCGCACCGCTGCCTTCGGCTGGAGCGCGTCGAACAGCCTGCTCACCTCGTCGATATCGATCCTGGAGTACCAGACCTTGAGGAATCGCATCGCGGCATAGTTGGCCATCTCGGTGCGGTAACTGCGGACGGTCAGACGCGCCGCGGTGTGGGCGTCCCGGTCCGCGAAGCCGTTGTCTCGCGCGGCCACGGCGAAGCTGGCCGCCAGGCGCTTGACATCCCAGTCGAACGACGCCGGGAGCGTCTCGTCGAAGTCATTGACGTCGAAGACCAGCCGCCGGTCGGGCGCGGCGAACATGCCGAAATTCAGCAGGTGAGCGTCGCCGCAAGCCTGCACCCGGATATCGGTTGTGGGCGTGTGCGCCAGATCCCAAGCCATCGCGCCCGCCGCGCCGCGGAAGTAGGCAAACGGCGAGGCGGCCATGCGTCCGTACCGGATCGGGATCAGGTCCGGCACCCGCGTCCTGGCCTGCTCCTCCAGGATTTCGACCGGGTCTGGCCGGTCCTCCGGCGGCGCCCACTGCGCGTGGCTCGACCGGGGCACCAGCCTGCGCTGTTCACGGCCCCTGGAACGCCACTCATCGGGCGTGAGTACCTCGTGCGGCGGGGCAAGAACGCCCGGAGAGGACTTGCTCATAAGGTCACCCCCACCATGACCGTCGGCGGCAACCGGATGTACCGGACCAGACCGCCAGGCCACGGCCCGGTGAAGGCCGCGGTCACGACTGAAGTTTAGTTCCAGCGCTCGAAGGGCTCATCGATGTCTTCCCCGGCCAGGAATCGGGGCAGCAATTCGGGCTGGCGGCCGGGATAGGTGCCGTGCGGTGGCCGGCCGGGGGCTTAACGGGCCATTTCCGCGACACCCTGCGCCACCGCACACGGTGCGCACAGCCGCACCGCCACGTCGCCTAGCTGCCTGGTCATGACAGCTCTGCCGTCACACACGCCTATGTCATCTGGGTGTGCCTCGGCGCACGGGCAGTGGCAGCGGCGCCAGTCCCCGGCCAGCGCCGCGCGTCCGGCGTCAATCGCGGCGCGGACAGCCGGATCGAGTTTGCCCAGCGCGTCAGCGGTGGCGGCCGTCACCCGCTGGGCCCACTCGCCCAGCGCCGCCCCGGCAGCCTCCCGTGCAGCGGCGAACTGCCGTACCGGGTCGTCTCCGTCACCGGCCATGGCCGTATCTTCTCACCCGGCGCCGACCGTGGCCAGCGCCTGCCGCGCCCGGTGCCGCGGCAACAGGAGGAGCCGCCGTACGTGGCCGGCCTGGAGAATCCGGCGGAAACCTTCCGGAACATCACAGCCTGGCTGGTCCGGCAATGACTACTCCGACGAGGACATCCAGAATGTGATCGGAGGCAACGTCGTACGGGTGCTCAGCGAGATCTGGTAAGGCCAGGCCGGGCGGCGTTCCCGGCAGCCACGGGCACGAAGGAGGAGACGGGATGTTCGTGCAGATCAACGACAACAGCCTGAATGTTGAAGTGCTGGGTCCTGACGGAGCCCCGGTCATCATCGTGCATCACGGCGGCGGTGGCATCGGTTCCCTGGCCGAGCCGAAGGCGAGCTTCGGGTGGCTGGCGGACACGTTCCGGATCGTCGTCTACGACGCTCGCGGCTGCGGCATCAGCGAGGGCAAGCCGCCATACAGCCACGCGCAGTGGGCGGCGGACCTGGACGGGGTGCGTCAGTGGCTGGGTGCCGGCCAGGTCATTGTGGCCGGGGGCTCCTACGGCGGCTTCATTGCCATGGAGTACGCCATCGCCTACCCCGAGCACACCCGCGCCATGATCCTGCGCGACACCTCCCCGGACAGCACGAACCTGAAGCTGGTGTTCGAGAACGCGCGCAAGCAGACGCGCGTCAACCTCAACTGGGACAACTTCGAGCGCTACTGGACCGGTCACATCCGCGACGACGCCGATCTCAAGGCGTGCTGGGCCGAGATCGCCCCGCTGTATTCATACGAGGACGACCGGGAGCGGGCGGCCGCGAGAGTAGAGAACGGGAGCTACCGGTACGAGACCCACAACTGGTGCTTCCAGCAAAACCGGTCGGCCTACGACGTTAAGCCGGGCCTTCCCGGCGTGCGCTGCCCCACTCTGATCACCGTCGGCCGGCATGACTGGGTGACCCCGGTGGCGATGTCAGAGGCCATCGCGGCACTCGTACCGGACTCACAGCTGGTGATCTTCGAGAAGTCGGGCCACTCACCGCCCAGCGACGAGCCTGAGCTGTTCCGGCGCGTCGTCCGCGACTTCCTCGCCGAGGTAGCTCCCGAGGCGTCCGCCGACAGCCGGCCGCAGGCACCGCGATGACACCATCCGCGACAGCACCGGCCGCATCGACGAGCCGGCAGGCGCGCGCCAGCACCTGATGGCGCAGGATTGCCTCACCGAGCCGGTTCCCGCCCGGCCTGGCACGGCGCCTGCCGATCCCGCGCGTCGTCATCGTCGGCACCTCGAGGTTCGCCGCCGCCGGGGAGCAAGACGCTGGCGGGCGGGCGCCGGACGCTGACCGCGGCCTGGGGGACCGTCCCGAGCCGAATCAGCAACTGCGGATATGTGCCGTCACTCCAATGAGTGCAGATGTATTCGCGCAACCACGGAAGTTCGAGCGGCTGGCTGTGCAGCGCCGCAGCCACCCCGCAGCTGGCGCTGGTCAGCAGCACCCGTTGCAGCGCCTGCCCGGCATTCACCCAGTCCGCCGGGCGGTCATCCACGGTGGTCAGCAGGCAAACGACACCAGCGGACCGGGATGCCACCCCAAAGCTGAAACCGGGCAGGCCCCATCCGTGGCCATGGGCGAAGTCGCGGCCGGGGAAAGGCGGGTCCGTGCGCTCGGGGAGCGCCGGGTAGGCGGTAGCCGGCACGCCATCGGTCCGCGTGCTGCCCGGCGGGGATGTCCATCTGGCCAGTTCCTGAACATGCGCGCCGTCGAGCCGCATGGCACGTTCGGCCGTTTCGACGACTGCGCCCAGCGCCGCCCTGCTCCCCTGGCTGGTGATGATGCGCAGCAGTGCCCCGTCACGCTGAGCGCCCTCTTGCAACGTGGCGAGCAGTTCGGGCGCGAGCGGCAGGGGCCCGAACCCGCCGCGGTGGGTCCGCCGTTGCAGCACCCAGCGAAAGAGCTGCTGTTCGTACTCGGCGGGATCGGCCCGGTGCTGCCAGCTCACCCGGGCGACCAGCGAAGGCTGGGCCGGATCGGGCAGAACGCAAGCGTCGGGAATGTAGCCGAGCGACCGCAGGGCGAGCCTGGCAGTGAACAGCGCGGCACCGCAACTGATCATCATCTCGCGGCCGCCGGGATCAGCCACCAGCAACTGCCGGCGGGCGTCGGCATGCAGCCGGATCTCCTGACCACCGGCGCTGAACAACCAGGGCTGGGTGTTATGCACCGAAGGAGCCCACACCGCCGCCGCCACCACATAAGCGGCAACTTCCTCAGGGATAGCCCGCTCTGGCCCAGCCAGCCGTTCGGCAGGCGACGGGGGAGTGTGCATGGCTCCTCCCGCTTCGCAGTCGGTAGTACCGCCAAGGCAATACCAACCCTGGCCGAGGCCGGAGGGCAGATGCGAAGGTCCGCGTCCCGCGGGACCTTGGTCTGCGCTCGGCGACCAGCGGGAACTGCGGGCCCGGATGTACCTGGCCGCGGCGCTCACCGGGCAGATCCAGGGGCGTGTCGGGCCGGGCCGTGCTGGTCGGCCAGGTGGGGACTAAGGCCCCTGTCGTTGCCTGCCCCCCGGCAGGTATGCCTGTTGCAGGAGGTGGGGAACGTGTTCACAGTTGATGCGGCGCTGGAGCGTACGTGCGCCGGCTTCGGGGAGCAGGCCGCCCGCGGCGAGATCACCGCTACCGAGCGTGATCTGCTGACCGACGGGGCCATCCTGCTTGCCGCCAGCCTCGAGGACCTTATCCAGGATGCCCGCGCGGGGGAGCCGCCGCGCTGGCCCGGCGCCGGCCAGCATCGCCCTGCGCGGGTCCTGGCGGCCGGCCAGCACCGCTAGCGCGCCGGCTAATGCCGTTGACGGTGACAGGCGCCGGGCCGGGATGGCGGGTCCCGGGGCAACCTCGAACACCCCGGCCAGCTCGCGCAGATCGTGGCCGATCTCAGTCACCAGTAACGCCGTCGATCCGCTCCCGGATGAGGTCGGCGTGGCCGTTGTGGCGCGCGTACTCCTCGATCATGTGCAGGTAGATCCAGCGGATGTCCCGCGTGTGCTCCGGGTGATGACCGTGGCTGGGCACCACATCATCAAGCTGCTTTCCGGATACGGCGGCGCGTGCGTGTTCTATTTCCTGCCTGAATGCCGCGATATTGGCAGCCGCGTCGGCGTCATCGAGCGCTTCGAAGTCCTGGCCGGTCTGGTCTGGGTCGTACGGGAAGGGAATGTCGGTATTGGCTGCGTGCATGCGGAACCACCAGCGCTCCACCTCGGTCATGTGCCGCACTAGGCCAAGCAGGGAGAGCCGGGACGGCGGAACTGCCCGCTCCTTCAGCTGGCCGGCCGTCAGCCCGGCGCACTTAAGCAGCAGTGTGTCGCGATGGAAGTCCAGCCAAGCCTCCAGCGCCTGGCGCTCACCTAGAACAAGCCCCGGCTCGGTGCGCTCCACCGGAGGCGCAGTCCATGCGTCGGTCATGAACCGCCACAGTAGTTGCAGCCGCCTATCTCCGTCGATCACATAAAGCCAGCCAGCGGGCCCCGGTCCCAGCCGAACCGGGCTGGAAGGCCAGGTGCTCGTTCAGCACGCTTTCTCCGGCCGTTAGATACGGCAAGATCTACGGTTCGGCCGCTTCGGATCCCGATTGCCGGGGCCAGTACGAGTCCAGTCGCGCTTACGGCCGGCGGCTAGTCGCATCGATCCAGCGGAGGTAGGCCTTGCGGTGCGGGTGTGCGCAGCGCCGGTCGGACGGCACGGTAGCTGCGGCAGCGCGGGCTTGGCCGGCTGGCTGGTGGTGGCCGGTGGTGATGCGGGAGGATCGGGCCTGTGATGGGGGATCGTGCGGCTGGTTACCTGGGTGGGTTGCCGGCTGGGCAGGCGGAGGAGCTGGCGCGGGTGAATGGCCCTGGGCTGGCGGCGCTGCGCGGGTACCTGGCCTCGGGCCAGGCGGTGGCGTTTTTGGGGGCGGGGGTGTCGGCGCCGCTGTACCCGCTGTGGGACGGGCTGATCGGGGAGCTGGTCGAGGCGGCCGCGGGCCGGCTGGCCAGCGAGGACGCGGACACGTGCCGGGCCTTGGCGCATGACAGCCCGGAGGCGGTGGTGGAGATCGTGCGCCGCAGCCTGGGCCCGGGCGGGTACCGGGAGGTGCTGCGGCAGGTGCTGCGGGCGCGGGTGGACCTGGTGTCGGGGCGGTCGTGGACGGCGGTGCAGGAGCTGGTGTGCCGGTGCGCGTTCAAGGCCGTGGTGACGACGAATTATGACCCGGGGATCGTGGACGCGCGGATGCGGGTGCGGCCGGGGGCGTCGGCGACGGGGTTCATGACCTGGGAGGATGAGCTGGGGCTGGACCGGTGGCGGACCGGGGATGTGTTCGGCGAGGCCGAGCTGCCGGTGCTGTTCGCCCACGGCCAGCACAGCCGGCCCGACTCGGTGGTGCTGGCGACCACCGAGTACCGGCGGGCGTATGCGGGCAAGCTGCCGCACGTCCTGGCCCGGCTGATGGACGGGCACCTGGCGTGGATCGGGTTCAGCTTCGCCGACCAGCGGATCGCCGCGATCTTGCGGGAGATCGCCGACCGGACGGGGACCCGGGCGGAGCCGGGGGGTGCGCCGCGTCATGTCGCGATCATGGCGTGGGATCCCGCCGGGGTGGGCCATTCCCCGCAGGTCCTGGCCCGCCGGGCCGAGATCGAGTACGGGGCGCAGGTGGTGCTGTACCCCGCGCCCGGCGGCGACCACACCGCGCTGGGCCTGCTGCTGTCGGCGCTGGCCGATCCCCGGTTCCCGCCCGCCGGTGACCTGCCCGCCCGCGCGGGGCCGGTGATGACCGGGCCGGATGCCCGGGCCACCGCGGGCGGTCCGGGCATCCCGGTGAGCTGGGTGCCGCCGGCGGAGCGGGTGGAGCATTTCACCGGGCGGGCTGAGGAGCTGGCCCGGCTGGACCGGTGGGCCGCCGACCCGCAGGTCGCGCTGGTGGGGGTGAGCGCGTGGGGGGGTGCGGGCAAGACCGCGCTGGTCACCCGCTGGGTCCAGGAGGCGGGCGGGCCGGCCCGGCGGCCGGGGGTCGAGGGGGTGTTCGGGTGGAGTTTTTACGCCGACCCCTCGGCTGAGCACTGGGCCGAAGCGCTGCTGGCGTGGGCGCGGCGGGATCTGGGGGTCGCGGTGGCCGGGACCGGCCGGCTGGCGGGAGCGGTGCTGGGGTTGTTGCGGGTGGTGCCGCTGCTGCTGGTGCTGGACGGGCTGGAGGTGGCGCAGGAGGGCCCGGCGGGGGACGGGTTCGGGCGGCTGCTGGATGGCACGCTGCGGGAGGTGCTGGCCGGCGCCTGCCAGCAGCCCCATGGCGGGCTGGTGGTGCTGACCAGCCGGTTCCCGTTCGCCGACCTGGAGGGCTTCGACGGCGGCAGCGCCCGGATGCTGGAGGTGCCGCCGTTCACTCCCGCCGAGGGGTCGGCGCTGCTGGCCGCCGCCGGCGGCGGCTGGCTGGATGAGGGTGAGCGGCGGGCGCTGGTGGCGGCGGTGGACGGGCATGCCCTGGCGACCGGGGTGCTGGCCGGGCTGCTGGCCGACCGCCCGCCCGATGCCGACCTGGCCGCCCTGCGCGCCGGCCTGGCCGCGGCGGCGCGCACCGATGCCCGGGTGGGCAAGGTGCTGGAGTTCTATGCCGCCCGGCTGGCCGAGGCGGACCGGTACCTGCTGGCGGCGGTGTCGCTGTTCGCCCGGCCCGTCTCCGCCGGGGCGGTGCTGGCGGTCGCCGCCCATGAGGTGTTCGGTGCCCGGCTGGCCGGGTGGTCCCCGGCCATGGCGCAGGCCGCGGTGCGCTCCCGGCTGGGCGGGCTGGCGTCCTGGCATCCCGACGGGACCATTTCCGCCCATCCGCTGGTCCGCGACACCTTCCGGCCGCTGGTGATGGGCGCCGCCGGGGCCGCCGCCGAGACGGCCCTGGCCGGGATGCCGGCCGGGACGGTGGCCAGCCGGGCGGACGCGCTGCGGGTGGTCGAGGTCATCGAGCTGCTGCTCGAGGCCGGCCAATGGCCGGCCGCCAACGACATATACACGAACCGCTGCGACAACGGCCGGGTGTGGCAGAACCTGCCCGCGGCCCGGCTCGGGCAGCGCGCCGCCACCGCGCTCGTGGCCACCCCCGCCCGCCGCGCCGCCTGCACCCAGCTCAGCCCTCGCCGTCTGGGCTTCTACCTGAACGAGGTCGGCCTGTTCGCGATGCACGCGGGTGACCTGGCCACGGCACGCGACTACCTGCCCCAGGTCGTCGGCCACTACCGTGACGCCGGAAACACGTCGTTCTTGGCGGTCGGCTTGCAGAACCTGGCCGAGTGCCTAGGCCATCTCGGGCAGATCGGCCCGGCCCGGGACACCGCGGCCGAGGCGCTCACCTGCGCCGAATCCGCCGGCGACCGGGAGAATATCCGCGACGCGCACGCGTTCTCGGGGTGGCTGGCGGGCCTGGCCGGTGACGCGGCGCAGGCCGGGCAGCACTTCACCGCCGCCGACCAGATCGAGGTCGCCGACGACCCGGACGGAGATCACCTGTACTCGTTTCGCGGGACCAATTGGGCGGAATGGCTGGCCCGCACCGGGCGGCCCGGCCCGGCCCGGGCACTGACCAGCCGCAACGCAGACATCTGCCGGGATTATGGCTGGAACGAAGCTTTGGCCCGGTGCGACCGGATGCTGGGCCGCCTGGCCCTGGCCGCCGGGGACACCGCCGCGGCCGGGGAGCACCTGGCCGCGGCGGCCGGGTGCTTCCGCGACGGCGACTACCTGACCGAGCTAGCCACCACCCTGGCCGACCTGGCCGGCCACGCCCAGGCGGCCGGGGACCTGGAGGCCGCCGGACGCCACGCCGCTGAGGCGATCACCATCGCCGCCGCCCGCGGCCTGGTGCCCGCCCACTGCGCCGCGCTGGCCGCCCGCGCCCGCATCCGCGCCGCCCAGGCCACCGCCACCGCCGGCCCGGACCTGATCTACCAGGGCCGCGACGCCGCCGACGCCGCGCTGCGGCTCGCCATCCGCCACAACCTGCCCTGGCAGGAACTCGGCGCCCTGCGCGCCCACGCCGCCCTCGACCATGCCGAGGGCATCGACCGTGGATGGGCCGCCAAAGCCAATGCCCGGCACGCCGCGCTGGTCCCGGCGGGCCTGGACCCCGACCCGCTGGCCACCGTCGAGCGGCTCGTCGCCGAGCAGAAGGCCGCAGAGCAGGCAACCGCCGGCCCGGATGACGGTGATGACTGATGGCCTCGTCGTGGACCAGCCTGCAGATCGCGCCCGCGTCGTCGAGGGCGGCAAAGTCCTGCAACGAACTCGAGGAGAACCGGGCGCCTTGGACGACGCGTGGCCATCGTGACCAGCAGCGCGCGCTGACCCGGCCGCGGCTACGCGCGGTTCCCGGCTCACGGATGGTAAAGCTCCTCCACGCGCCTGATCTGGGTCACCGACCGGTTGACCGGCAGGTCGCGTCGCTCCAGCAGGCGAAGTATCTCGGCGCTGCGCTCGGTCAGGAAAGCGATCCCGTCGGGTTTGCCCCGCAACCTCAGCCAGACTGCGATCCTGCTATGGCGCAAGGCCACCAGTTCCGCAATCGCGAGTTCCTCATACCGTGCCTCCCAGGTCGGCACGATCCACCGGCTCAGTACGGTCCCGCGGACCCGGACGCCCCAGTCGTAGAACTCCAGCCGTACCAGTGATCCGCTGGTGATGAGGTACCGGCACATCACGCCGCCGAAGAAGACCGCGGCAGGCTCGGCAGCAGGCACGTCGATGATCCGCCCGCAAGATGCCGCCCGCCTGATCCAGAAGAACAGGCCCGCGCCTGCCACCAGCACGACAAGCAATATGGCGGGTAGCACCACACCTCCCCTGTCACGTTAACCGCGGATCGCGGAGCATGCTGCCGGCGACATCGGCCTGCGGGGATGCAGCGATGACTCGGCAATACGCTCGAATGTGAGCCAATCGGTTACCTGATGGTAGTCACTGAGCCTTTTCCGTCCTGGCGTGGCGGCCTGGGCCGCCTTCTCATCCCCCCGGGCCGCGGCGGGCTCGAGGCCGCCGCAGTTTCCGAAGACGCGCCAGTGCGGTGTCGGCGACCGGCAGGCCTGCCCGCTGCCGCGGATCTCGTAGTAGAGCTGCAGGCCGTTCACCGGTGCGTACGCCATACCGGATATGACGGTACGCGGCCCGCGTACTCATCGCGAACGCCGCGCATGCCGCACCGCCACGTCGAGGTGACCGCCGATGCGACGGTGTTCGACGCAAGGCGAGGTGTACGAGGTGAGGGCCCGCAGGGCGTCAGGCGACCTATCGGGTGCTCTTCGCCAGGGAGGCGCGTCGCTCGGCGGCCTACTGGTTGCGCTGGCCCGCGGCCTTTGCCAGGAGTCCCAGCCTGGCCAGCGACGCGGTCATGGCGTCCCGCCACCCCTCGCCGTCCCGGACGGCCTTGCGCAGGTCCTCCGGGGAACGGCTGCAGTCGAACGTCTCGGTGACCAGGGCGGCACTCGCGCCGGCTCCCACGCCAGCCAGCGGTAGGACGCCATGCTTCACGCTGCGTGATAAGCCCTCGTCCTGGCCCAAGCGCACCCCCCCGCTGTTCGGCGCGATCGGCTGGCGCGTGACGACATCCACCCGGCGGGCTCAGATCTGAGAGATCTGGCCACAGGCCACGAGAATCATCCCCTTCCCGCCCCGGCGGATATTCTGGATGACATGGACAGCCGGGCGAGTGACAAAATCCCCGGAGCCAGGGTGCGCTTCAGGCGACACGTACCAGCCCAGTCTTCATCAGGTGCCAGGCCACGGGAGTGGCTGGCGCTAGCTGACGGGGCTGTCCAGGAAGCCAGGACCGAGGGGCCTGCTCTTGCCCTCGTCGGACGGCCGCTGCCGTACCAGCCGGGTCGGACCGAGCGGCGTAGCGGCGTGCCTGCCGAGGTCATAACTTCCGACCGCGTACCTAATTCCTGTACATGCTCGTGGGCGTATTCCCTGGGAAAGCTGACCTTGAAGCACTATAATGCAGCATGCCCGGTGCACCTGGCGACCTTTGGTCGCTAATGCCGGAAACGCCCGCACGTGCCATTCCTGGTGTGCGCCTGGAATACGACCACAGAGCCCATCTCAGCGGGTCTTTCGTGCTCCATCACCGCTTATTGCTGGCCGCACTATCGCCTCGTCGGAGCGCGGGTTGGCCGGAGTCCGTGCACAGACCCCTGCGACATAGTCATGCAGCATGGTGACAGCCGCAGGTCGGTAGCGCACAACCCCCGCCGTCCGGCGCGGCTCGGATGGCCCGGAGCCGCTGGATGCCGGGCTCCCGGATGGTTGTTCGGCAGTGAGCGGGTTCGGGGGTTAGCGAGTTCCGCCCGGCCAGAACCGGGCCCTGCTGGCAGACTGCCGGGGTGGAGCCCTGCCGGGGTGGAGCCGATCGAGGATGTCGCGGCAGGGGATCGCGGTGGTCTTGCTGGCGGGCGGGGCAGGTATGGCATTGACGGCGGGCTTATCGGCGTCTCGGTCTTCGCGCTGGTCCTGGCCGGCGTCGCGGCTACCGGGGTCTGGGCGGCACGGCATCGTCGGCCTGGTCTGGCCGCACTGGCGTGCGTCGCCGGCGCAGCGGTGGCGGGGTCGGCCGCGAGTTACCTCTACTCGACCGGGCGCGGCAAGCTCTCGGTCTGGGCGCAGGTGCTGGACGAACTGGGCCTGCGGGGGGATGAGCATGTCCTGGACGTGGGATGCGGCCGCGGCGCGGTACTGATGCTGGCGGCCCGTCGGCTTCCGGGCGGCCGGGCGGTGGGAGCGGATCTGTGGCGGCGCCGCGATCAGAGCGGCAACAGCCGCGCCGCGGCCGAGCGCAACGCGGTGGCAGAGGGAGTAAGCGAGCGCGTCGAGATCGTTGATGCTGACGCTCGTGATCTGCCGTTCCCCTCCGCGTCGTTCGACGTGGTGGTGAGCAGCCTGGCGATCAGCAACATCCCCGGTGCCCGGGGGCGCGGGCTGGCACTGCACGAGGCCATGCGGGTACTGCGTCCGGGCGGCCGGATGCGCATCGTTGACGAAGGCGCGGAGCAGTATGCCGCGGTACTGAAGGATGCCGGATACGCCGGCGTCACCGTGCAGCGGCTCGACTGGCGGACCTGGTATGGCATACCGGGCCATCACATGACCCTGGTTGCGGCCAGCAAGCCGTCGGCCTGACATCCGCCGGCCGCCTCGTTCCGCCGTGCGGCAGCGGCCAGCGGCCAGCGGCCCGGACAGCACGCGGGCTGCCGCCAGATCGCGCACAGCTAGCTGCACGGCAAGGATTGCGTGACGCGACGGCGGCTGAGGGGCAACTTGGCGACAAGCAGGTGATCGTGGTGCCGGTCGAGGCGGGGTGCCCGAGCCGGTTGCCGGCGCCCGCCGTGTCGGCGCGCCATGTGACAACCACCGGATGAGCGCCGGACAAGGGCGCCCGGCGATGGTCCCCCGCCATCGCCGGGCGCCCGCCCAATTGTGGGCGTTCGCTCTGTGACCTTGAGGCTGCCCGAACGAGCGCCGTGCGGGGCGTTACGGGGGAGCGGATCGGTGCTCAGCGGCCGGCGGGTCGACCGCGCGACGGTGCTGTGACAGTTCTTCGCAGAACGAGCTGATGTCGGCATCGGTGCGCGCCTGGACGAGCTGGGCAGTGTCGGCCAGCAGGGTCTCAGCTTCCCTCAGTGCCTGCGCGTTCCCGCTCGTCCCCAGCAGCGGACGAGAACGGTGCAGCGCGGCCATGCGCATGGGCGGATCGAACCAGTAGCAGTCCAATTCCAGGTCAGAGAACCGGTCGGCCAGACCGGTTCCCACCGACCCGGCGACGGTCAGTGCGGCCAGCTTCTGGTTGGACGCGTACGCCCGGGCAGCCCGCTCAGCCCGCGCCAGGCGCCACGCGGCGTGGACATTCGCTGTACCTGATCCGCCACCGGGCCGGGCCACGCTCTGATCCTGCCAGCCGGACACCGCCATCGCATCCGCGAGCCGGCGACGCAGAGCGATCTGCCTGCCCGCCACTTCGGCCACCCGTCCGTCAGCCGCACCAGATCACGGCGATCCGCGCCGGACACCGAGCCGCGCCTTCGCGCTGCTCGCCGACGCCGATGCCGACGATCCCCCGCTGGGCCTTGCTGCTGGACGTATGCCTGATCCAGCCGGCCTGGGCCGCCTTCTCATACCACCCCCGGGCCGCGCCGGGCTCGGGGTCGCCGGAGACGCGCCAGTCCGGCGAGACCTTGCCACAGCAGGCGCTGCGGGAACTCGGGCACGCCGGCCAGGAAGAACGAGAAACCGTTCCCGGCGTTGACTTCGGCCAACCGCAGCAACGGCGGCAGCCGGCCGGCCGACGCCATAACGCGCAGCTGTCCTTCGAGCTGGCCGGCCGCGTTTCGCGAGTGATCATACGTACCCGCTCGCCGGTCGGATTGGAGAACGCGTGCACGATGCCGGGCGCCACCACCAGCGATTCTCCTGGTCCCAGATGGCGTACGGCGTGCCCGACCCGCACGCGTAGCCTGCCCTCGACAACTTCGAACGTCTCCTGCTCGACCCGGTGCCAGTGGGCGGGCGGGCCGGACCGCCCCGATGGCAGGACGGATTCGAACTCAAACACCTCGCCCTCAGTCTCCGATCCGGTGCGGATGATGGAAATAAGCTCACCGGCCGGCAAGCGCAGTACCCGGTCCTCGCTCATCGCTGTCCACACCACGCATCCATGCCGCACCCGACATTGAACGGCAGCATACTCGGCCATCACCATCGTATATAAGTGCAATGTCGTGCGCTGTGCCCTGCGAAGCGATCAGGCGATGGACGCCGCCCTGGAGCCGAGGGCAACCGGTGGCGCGCGTGGCCTGACGCACCCGGCGGCTGGCATCACGATCGGCCGGCCCGCCGCGCATGACTGTGCATGGCTGCCAGGTAAGGAGAATGCCGCCACCGCCCTTCCTTGAATCCCGATGCCCCGGCGGCGATTTCAGCCACAACGATCATCCTGCCGTCACCGGCTACGCCTGCGAGGAACGCACGGTCGAAGGCGGCTCATCACCGAGAGCCACCAGAACCTCGTACGCTGGCGCACCCGGACCCGCCGATATGGACGGCGGTCTTGGCCGTCACCGCGGCCGCTTGGGCCGTGCTGAACTGGGTCTTCTGTGTCGCTCCAGCCCGACCGGCCTGAGAATATGCCGTCAGATTGCTAATCCCGGGCGCCTCGCGCGATCGCCTTTCATCGCGACGGTGGTCCGGCAGCGATGCGGGACCGAGCCTCGGAGATTCCGCCGCGCCACCAGCCCATCGCCTCAACCCACCACGTCAGGCCGGCCTCGGCATAGGCGGCAACGACCCCGGCAGCCCCAGTAGGCGTGGTGCGCCCCTCCACGGCGACATCGAAGCCGGACAGCCCGCCACGCTCGTCGCTGATCGTGGCGACAATCGCGGCGAGCGCGTTCGGCGGCATCGTGGTGCCCTTGCCATAGTCGGCGTGGGTGGGCATCACGCCATCCCACCGCGCGGCTCTGCGGAACCCGGCCGTCGCCGGCCACCGCCCAGCGCACCAGATCGGGATCCTCGGCCGCTGCACCGGCGTGGGCAGCATCCGGATCCCATCGACCCGGACGTGCTGGCCGGCGAACCGCACCGAGCCGCCGGACCACAACGCGTCCAGCACCTGCAGCGACTCATCCAGCTTCTCCGCCCGCACGCGCAACGCGGCGGCCTCCCCGAACGCGGTGTACTCGGCATCCATCGAGCCCAAGCCCGCGCCGAAGATCAACCGGCCATCCGACAGCCGATCCAGGCTCGCCGTCTCTCGCCCGACGACCTGGACACGCCGGCGAGGCAACGCGGTCATCAGCACCCCGAGCCGAACCCGGCTCGTCCGCGCGGCGATCGCAGCCAGCGCCACCGTGGGATTGGCCACTGGCCAGCCCGGATCGTGATACAGCACGTGATCCCAGACGAAAACGCCATCCCACCCGCTCTGCTCAGCCGCAACCCCCAATTCCATCAGCAGCTGCGGGTCACCAAACTCGCCGACGTTCGGCAGGCCCACCGCGCACGACACGTTCACCGGACTTCCCGATCTGCTCGCCACCACCACCGTGATCGATACCAGGAATATTCTCAAACCGCGTTGACCACGCTTCGTGATCTGGGTCTGGCCAGGCTGGCTTGCAGCCAGGCGCGGCGACGTCGAAGGCGTCCCCGTCGCCGCCTGGGCCTGCCGCCCGCAGCACGTTCCCCTCTGCGCTGCTCAGCTCGACCTCGTCGACGCGGATCTGGCCTGACTCGCCGATCCGGCAGCAGCGGCGGATGGGCGAGCGGCCTTGCGGGAACATGGGGCGGCTACTTGGGGTGGTTTTGCGGTAGTTCGAGACTACGATCAGAGCGTGATGGCAGTGCTCGAGACGCTGACCTTCGTGACGATGGGCGGGTGGATCCTCTTTGAGATCTTGCTCCTCGTGCGCGACCGGCGGCACGGCAGGGGCGTGCCGATGCTGATCGCGGCACTCTGATCCTGAAACGCACTCTTCGTCGTCGAGACGGTAGTGGTGGCGGGCGTCTTGTCCGCGACCCTGCACGTACTCGTCGTGCCGGGTGTGATCTGGTTCCGCTCGGCGTTGCGGCGGCCGGGTGAGCGGCCGGTCACCACATCGTCCAGCGAGATGAGGGCGGCGGGGTTGGTGAAGAACGGCTCCTGATAGGACCGCGCTTGCGCCGGCGAGTCGCAAGTGATAACTGATGCGACATCGGCCAGCCCGGCCGGGATCTCGTGTCCGGAACGGAATTTCGGGCCGACGGTCGTAACATGCGCACCCGGGCTCACGTCGTGCGCCGCGATGACCGGCTTGTCCGACCGGGTCGCGACCAGGACGATGTCCGCATCGCGGACAGCACCGGCGGCAGCATCCACGGCCGTGGCCGGCAGCTGGAGCTCGTTCCGTGCCCTGGCAGCGAAGGCTTCGCGGTGCTGTGGTACCGGGCTGTACACCCGCACGCTGCCGGGGTGGCGCACGGCTGTCAGCGCCCATAGCTGTGCCCATGCCTGACGGCCGCTGCCCACGACGCCGACAGCCTCGGCGTCCGGCCGGGCGAGCACATCGGCGGCGACAGCGCCCAGCGCGCCGGTCCGCCGCACTCCGAGCTCCTCGCCGACCACCACGCCGGTCAGCGTCCCGTCGTAATCCCAGACCGCGACCAGCTGATCGCCGGGAACCTCCCCCGTTCGATAGGCCCGGAAGCCGCTAGCCCCCCGCGCCAAAGCGCCGACGGTGAACACGTAGGCCACTGCGCCCACCTTGCTGCTCACCCGCGGCGGGGCCAGCAGCTGCCCCTCGGAAAAGCGCTCCAGAGCTTCGCGCGCAGCGCCGACCACAGCCATCGCCGGAGCCGCCCGCACATCTACATCCGTCAGCACGCGCATGAGGCAACTGTGCCACCCACCGCGAAGCCGGCAGTAACCTCAGACGTCACCGCGCCGTGGGCCAACAGGCCGCCTGGGGCATGACATAGTGTCCACGCTGCTTTTAGGGAACCGCTCGGCCTCCTCCCGCATGTGGCACCTTCCCGCCCATCGTCGCGGGATGACCCACCAACAACTACCACCGGAACCCCGGCGAGTCCTCTTACGAGGTGGAGCCTCGGGACACTGCGGCGGGATTCAGTTCGCTGAGCTGTCCTTTGTCTTCGGTGATCTTGGCGGCCACGTTGACGGCGATCTCGATGGCCCGCGCGGCGAGCGGGGAGTGGGTGTGCCGCTTTTCCCAGAGCAAGAAGATCTCGCGGGGCGGCAGCGGTGGTTGGAGCTGGTGGATGGAGAGGGTGTTGTCGGCGCGGGTGTCGTGGCTGAGGATGGCGAGCCGTGGCAGCAGCGCGGTCCCCATTCCGGCTCGCACCATTGACAGCACGGCTTCGTTTCCCACGGTGCGGAACACGATGTGCGGCCGGACGGCACGGCATGCAAGTGCCTGCTCGACCCGGGCCTGATCGCAGATCGGCGGGTGGGCGACCATCGGCGCGCCGTCGAGCCGGGCCAGCGGCACCGGGCCGTCGGGGAAGGCGCCGGGCCGGGCCACCAGCAGGTAGGGGTCGTCGAGCAGCTTGAGGTGGTGGACGTCTCCGCCGGCGCGGCCGTCGAAGAACATCAGGTCGAGGTCGCTGACCTGAGGCTGGTCGGTCTCCTCCTCGAACAGCCTGATGTCGCAGCCGGGATGCTCTTCCCGCAGCCTGCGCACCACTGGCGGCAAGATCACGTTGGAGATGCTCTGGAACGTGCCGATATCGACCCGGCCGTCGCCGGCCTTGAACCGGTCGAGCGCGGCCGCCATCGCGGCCGCCTTCGCCAGAAGGTCGCGCCCGTGGGCCAGGACCAGGGCGCCGAGCGGGGTGATCCGCACCGACTTCGGCCCGCCCGGCCGGTCGAACACAGCCCCGCCGACGGCCTTCTCCAGTGCCGCGATCTGCTGGCTGATCGTCGACTGGCTGTAGCCCAGCCGGGCGGCGGCCCGGCCGAACGAGCCCTCGTCGGCGACGGCGGCCATGGCGGCGAGATGCCGCAGCTCGGCATCGGACACGGCCCCAGCCTAACCAGAGGACATCGCTTATTACAATCAAGCTGAGCGAAACCTATCGCTTTTCATAATGATTGTCCCGGCTTAGCGTGGCTGTCATGGCCGACCATCTGGCAGACGATCCCGGCATGCCGCTGCTGATCCCCGGAGGCGCCGGGCACGAGGCGAGGGAGAGACCAATGAGCGACCTTCAGGCCATCGCTGACCGCGTCGAGATCGAGGCGCTGCGCGGCGAGTTCACCGACGCGGTGATGATGCGCGACTACCACCGCGTGGCCTCGCTGTTCACACCGGACGGTGTGTGGCGGATGCCCAAAATCCCCGCCGAGCTCGCCGGCCGGGAGGAGATCCGCGCCTGGGGCGAGCGGGTGCCGGATCTCGTGGACTACCTCGTGCAGACCACCCACCCGGGCACGATCCAACTGGAGGGCGACACCGCGTCCGGCCGTGCCTACATCTGCGAGCTCATCCACCTGCGCGACGGCAGCTCGGAGCTGAACTACGCCGTCTACCACGACCGTTACCAGCGCACTCCGCACGGCTGGAAGTTTACCGAGCGCGTTTACGAGGTCAGATACCTCGACACCACCCCGCTGGCAGGCTCGGCGCCCCGCACCGCTCCACCCGCCGGCCGACGCTGACAGATCCATCCGGTAAGGCGTCTAAGCCACAAGGCGAGAGATCAAGACCATGGCCAAGCTCATGATCCCCTACGGGCACCCGGCGGACCCGGCGGCGCTCGAGGACTATTGCGCCAGCCGCTCTTCGGCCGCGCCATGGCTCGCCGATCTGCGTGGCATCGGTCGCGCACCTGGCACACATACTGGCCGTACCGATTCGACAGGCTGCGTCGCCCCCGAACTCGACGTCACTCTCTGTGATTCACCCGGGTCCTGGCGGACGCGCGCCTAGCCGTTCGTTCGGCGCGCCAGTGGTCATTCGGCGATCTATAACCCGGCCCGCGCCTATCGTGGTGATCTGCGCTCCCCGATCCGTCCGCCGGGGCTCGGGGCATGACTGGGCGAGGCGCTATGCCAGGCTTTGCTGGCATCCTGGTTGTGTGTCTGCTCGCAGGGTCAGCCCGGTGCTTGTGGGCCGTGAGGCTGAGGCCGACGTGCTGGAGGGTGCGTTCGAGGCTGCGGCGGGCGGGGCGCCGCAGGTGGTGCTGGTGGGGGCGGAAGCCGGCGGCGGTAAGTCGCGGCTGGTGGGCGAGTTCGCCGCCCAGGTGCGGGGCCGGGCTCTGGTGCTGGCCGGGGGATGCGTGGACCTGGGCGCGGCGGGCTTGCCCTATGCGCCGTTCACCGCTGCCCTGCGGGACCTGATCCGGCGGCGGGGCGCCGGGGAAGTTACGGGGCTGCTGCCTGGCGGCAACGCGGGCGAGCTGGCCGGCCTGGTGCCCGAACTGGGATCACCCCCTGCTGGCGGTGATCCGGAGATGGCGCGGGGCAGGCTATTCGGCCTGCTGCTGGTGCTGCTGGAGCAGCTTGCTGCGAACCAGCCGCTGGTGCTGGTGATCGAGGATCTGCACTGGGCCGACCGGTCAACCGGTGAGCTGCTGGCGTTCCTGGTCCGTAACCTGCGGCAGGCGGCCGTGCTGGTGGTGGTGACCTTCCGCTCTGATGAGCTGGCCCAGTCCGGGCCGGTGCGGCGGCTGCTGGCCGAGCTGGGCCGGATGGACGAAGTGACCCGGCTGGAACTGGAGCGGCTGTCCCGCGGCCAGGTCGCGGCGCAGCTGGCGGGCATCCTGGGCCGCCCGCCCGACCCCGCGGTCGCAACTGCGGTGCATGAGCGCGGCGGCGGGAACCCCCTGTTGACCGAGGTTTTGCTCAACGCCGACGGCACGCTCGCCCCGGGGCTGCCCGGGCCGGCGCGGGACCTGCTGCTCGGCGCGGTAAGCGAGTTGCCCGCAGACTGTCATGGGGTCCTGCGGAACGCTGCGGTCGGCGGCGCCCACATCGAGCACAGGCTGCTGGCCAGGGCAACCGGGCTGGAGGACACGGCGCTCGATGATGCGCTGCGGCCGGCCGTCGCGGCCGGTGTTCTGGTGGCCGGCCAGGCTGGTTACGCCTTCCGCCATGAGCTGTTCCGCGAGGCGGTGCTATGGGATCTGCTGCCAGGAGAGCGAGTTCAGGCGCACCGGGCATTCGCCGAGGCCCTGCAGTCTGGCCCGCCGCTCAGGCCGGACGTCCTGCCATCGGTGCAACTGGCCCTGCACTGGCACGGCGCGGGCGAGCATGAGCGGGCGCTGCGGGCGGCGTGGGCGGCCGCGGCCGAGGCAGGTGTCGCATTTGCCTATGCCGAGCAGCTGCAGATGCTGGAGCTGGCGCTGGATCTGTGGGAGCGGGTGCCCGGCGCGGGCGGGCATGTCGGTGCAGACCGGGCGGGGGTGGTGCAGGCGGCGGCCGAGGCCGCGTGGCTGGCCGGGGAGCCAGAACGCGGCGTTCCGCTGGTGGAGGCCGCGGTCGCCAGCCTCGACGCGGACCGCGATGCTGACCGGGCCGCGTCCTTGCTGCGGCTGCGCGCCGCGCTGCGCCAGCAGTTGCTGCTGCCGGGACAGCTGGATGATCTGCGGGCGGCGCTGCGGCTGGCCGCGGGCCCTTCTCGAGAGCGGGCCCAGGTCCTTGGCCGCCTCGCCCGGGCCCTGATGCTGCGGGACCGTGTTGAGGAGGCCAGGCCGCTTGCCACGGAGCTGCAGGTTCTGGCGGAGGGGCTGGGGGACGAGGGATACCGGATCGAGGCGAGGATCTGCCTAGCCCAGTTGAGTAGGCGCGAGGGTGACATCATCCCGGGCCTGGCGGACGCGGCGGAGGCGGCGCGGCGGATCGGCTCCGGGCCGCTGGAGCTGCTCGCCCGGTGTGAGATCACCAATACGCTGGAAGCCCGCGGCGAGCATGAGGCCGCGATCCGCGCCGGGCGCGACGGTCTTGCCCGGGCGAGGCAACTTGGCCTGGCCCGGTATGTCACGGCACCGATCGCCGGGAACCTGGCCGAGTCGCTGATCTCGGCGGGCCGCTGGGACGAGGCTCTTGAGTTCGCCGACGAAGCGGCAAGCCTCGGTCCGGCGCCGTTCGAGCGCGAATGCCTGCTGGTTTGCCGTGGGCAGATCGCGGTCGCCCGAGGCGACCTACAGACCGCGGCTCGGATGGTGCGAGAGCTTCGCGCGCTGCCCGCCGACGAAGCCGAGACCGACCGGGCGCTGCCGCTGACCCGGCTGGACATCCAGGTCCGGCTCGCCGAGGGGGACCTGGCTGGGGCTCTCGCGGTCGCGGGCAGCGTCCCGGCCGCGCGGGGCAGCGATCCGCGGTACCTGTGGCCGGTCCTCGTGACCGCGATGCAGGCCTGTGCCGACGCGGCGGTCACTGGCCCGGCGGCCGGGGCTGACAAGGCCGCCGCACTGCGGGATGCCCTGGCCGAGGCGGCGGCGGGCACCGCGCGGCCAGGCCCGGTTGAGCGTGCGCATGCGGCGGTGTTCACCGCCGAGGCGTCCCGGGCTGCAGGCCGAGATGACCCGGCGGCCTGGGATGCGGCTGTCTTGGCCTGGGAGCCGGTCGGGCAGCCCTACCCGCTGGCCTGCGCGCTGCTGCGCGCCGCCGACCCTGCGGCGGTACAACGGGACCGGGACGAGGCGGCTGAACGCCTGCGGAGGGCCGCGGAGCTTGCGGCTCGTCTGGGTGTTCGGCCGCTGCTGGAGCAGATCGCGCGGCTGGCCCGCCGGACCAGGATCGACCTCCCGCCGGCCATCGCAGGTCAGGGCGGTGCGGCGGCGCCGTTTGGCCTCACCGCCCGCGAGATGGAGGTGCTGCGCCTGGTGGCGGCCGGGCGGGGCAACCAGCAGATCGCCGCTGAGTTGTTCATCTCCCCCAAGACTGCCAGCGTGCACGTGTCCAACATCTTGGGCAAGCTCGGCGTCAGCTCCCGGGTCGAGGCCGCTGCCACCGCCTACCGGCTGCACTTGCTCGACGAGGGCTGACCGGCAGCCGCGCCGGGCCAGGCGGGAGCGGGCGGCGTAAGCCTGGCTAAGTGCACGTCTCCGTAAGTTCGTCGGGTGCTTACGGGGTCCTCGCCGCGGGGCGAGCGACTCCCCGCGCGCCCCGGGTGGGGGCGGGCGGGGCGGGCCGGTGCCGGCCAGGGGACGCGCGGGCGCGGCCGTGATGGGGGCGGCGGCGCGGGTCACGCCGGGCCGGGGACACACCGGGAAGGTGTGATCCGGCCCGGCGGTGCGTGACGCCAGCCGGGACGATGACTGGCGTGATCCCGCCGCCGCAGCGGGCGGCGATGTGAGCCGCCGCGACCAGGTCGCGGTGGCCTCGGAACGGGCAGTGCGGGCAGGCGAACACCCGCCCCGCGGGCTTGGGGATGCGCTTTCGGCATTCGGGGCAGGTCGAGGAGGTGCCCCGCTCGCCGGTCATCGTGATGGTGATCCCGGCGGCCTCGGCTTTGTCGCCGAGAACGCTGATGAGGTGGCCGATGCGCCAGTCGCGGGTCCGCCGGTTGTGCCGCCGCCCCGCCGGAAGGGCCAGTACGCCGCGCGGGTCACCGACCGCGAGGGTGCCGACCCGGCGGGAGACCGCCCAGGAGACGGCCATGGCGGCGGCTTCGTGCTGGGCCTGGGCCACCCGGCGCCGGTGCCGGGCCCCGGCCAGGCGCTGGCGGCGCCGGTGCTCCGCCAGCGCCGCGACCCCCGCTGGCCCGGTTCGGGGGCGCGGCGGGCGGCGGCGCGGCGGCGGGCCTTGGTGTCCGCGTGGTGCTGGTGGTGCTCGGCGCGGATCGCCCGGCCGGACACCAGCAGCCCTTCCGCGCCGGGGCCGGCGACGGCGTAAGGGTGGATGATGCCCAGGTCTATCCCGGCCACCCGGCCCGGGTCCGGCTCCTGGCCCTGCGGGTAGGCGGCGACGGGCACTTCGGCGGTGGCGTCCGCCCACAGCCGCCCTGCGTCATACAGCAGGGTGACCGAGCGGACCTGTGCGGCCGGATAGGGCAGGTCGCGGTCCAGGCGCACCCGCAACGGCGGGCAGCCCCGGGCTACCGGGATCTGCAGCACCCGGCCGTCGAGGGTGAACGTGCCGTGATACCAGCGCACCGGCACCATCGCACGGCGCCGCCGCGGGTACCGGGCCGTGCGGTCGCCGTCGCGGCGCCGTTTCGCCGCCGACTGCCAGGCGTCTGCGTAGCGGCGCAGCACCGACCGGGCGCCTGCGGTGTCCAGCTCGCCGAAGGTCCCCGGCCCGGAGGCGGCCAGCAGGCGGCACAGCTCCGGGTAAGAAGCCAGCGGCCGGTCCTGGCGGGCCCGCCGCCACGCGCTTAACTCCAGGACGCAGGCCCACACATCCCCGGCCGAGACCAGCAGCGCCAGCAGGCGGCGCCGCTGGCCGCGGGTCAGCCGCAGCCCGGCCCGGGCGGTGCGGTACACCACCGGCGGCGCGTTTGGGTCCCGGCGTCTGGGCATGCCCCCAGCGCACCAGCTGGCACTGACAAAAGACCGCAGCCAGCTCACGCCACCATCCGCACCGGCGACACAACCTTCACCGGCACGTCCGCGCACGGAATACTGCCGGCCAAGGAGACCCCGACGAATTAATGGGCCTGGCCACTAAGCGCCTGCCTACCGGGGTGGTGCGGGCCGTGCGGCTGGAATAGGGCTGCCGCCCGATGCGGCGCGGGCGCTCTCACCGCGAGTCTCGGTGGTGACCGGAATCTAGCGGAATCACCTAGCCGCCGGGAGGACACCATGGCGATATTGCTCGCGCTTGCCGCCGCCGTGCTGTACGGCACTGCGGACTTCGCCGGGGGTGTGGGGTCCCGGCAGGCTTCGGCGCTGGCGTTCCTGGCGGTCAGTGCCCCGGTCGGCGCGGTGGTCATGCTGGCTGCCTCGCTGGTTGCTGGCGGGCCGGTCACGGCCGGGTCGCTTGGCTGGGGCCTTGCCGCCGGCGTGGCGTCGGGCGCCGGAGTGATCGTGTTCTTTGCCGGGCTGGCGGCCGGGCCGGTCAGCGTGGTGGCTCCGCTGTCCGCGCTGGGCGCTGCGCTGCTCCCCGTGGGGGTGGCGGTCGCCGAGGGTGAGCGGCTCAGCGCGGCGTTGCTGGCTGGGGCGGTACTGTGCCTGGCCGCGGTGACGCTGGTGAGCCTGGAGGGCCGCCCATCCGGTTCGCCCGCCGGCCGGCGGGCCGTCACCGGGGTGGCGTGCGGGATCGCCGCGGGCGTGGCGTTCGGGCTGTATTTCCTGTTCATCCGGAACGTGGCGTCAGCTGGCGGGCTGTGGCCGCTGGCTCTCTCCCGGTGCACGGCATCGACGATCGTACTGACGGCCGCGGCCTGGCGTCGTCGCCTGCCTGCCCGGCCCGGCGCCGGCGGCCGGTGGGCTGGCATGGCGCTGGCCGCTGGGGCCGGGGACGTGGCAGCCAGCCTGCTGTATGTGCTCGCCGTGCGCTCCGGCCCGTTCGCCCTGGCCGTGGTGATCACCGCCTTGTACCCGGCGGTCACGGTCCTGCTCGCCCGGCTGGTGCTGGGCGAGCGGATGCGCGCCGTGCAGCGCGCCGGGCTGGCACTCGGCGCCCTAGGGATCATCCTGGTCACCGCCTGACGCACAAGCAAAACACAAAGGAGGGCATGACAGTGGACTACAAGCTGGAACTGGTGCTCATACCGGTCTCCGACGTCGACCGGCCGAAGAGGTTCTATGTGGAGCAGGCGGGCTTCGACCTGCTCGTGGACACCCCGACCGGCCTGCCGGGGCAGCGGGTGGTGCAGGTAACCCCGCCTGGGTCAGCCTGCTCGATCGGGTTCGGCACCGGGATCACCGCCGCCGAGCCCGGCTCGCAGCAGGGCCTGCACCTGGTGGTTCGCGACATGTTGCTGCCCGCGACGAACTCACCGGCCGGGGGGTCGAGGTCGGCGAGGTTCGGTCACCGACCACGACAACCCGTACGCGATGGCGCAGGTCCGCGGCCAGGTCACCGCGCGCGCGGCTAGACGGCCCGGAAGCCTGGGCGATCATCGACCGGGTCTCCCGCGAGTACACCGGCCAGCCCTACCCGCTGCGCACCGGCCGGGTGGTGTACCTGGTCGAGCCCGAGCACGCCCACGCCCACACCTACGGGTGATCCGCAATGCTTGCCGCCTCCCGCTGCCGCTGATGGAGAAACGATCAACATGAACGACCGCGCCCTGGAAGACGAGGAGGCCCGCCTGGCCTCAGCCTCCCTCGCCGCGGGCGACCCCACCGGGTGGTTCGACCGCCTCTACGCCGCGGGCGCCGCCGGGAGAGTCCCAGTCCCTTGGAGCCGCCGCGAGCCCCACCCGCTGCTCACTGACTGGGCGCAGCGGCACCACCTGGCCGGCGCGGGGAAACGGGCCATCGTGCCCGGCTGCGGGCTCGGCGCCGACGCCGAATACCTCGCCGGGCTCGGGTTCGCCACCACCGGCTTCGATGTCTCCGGCACCGCAATCCGGCTGGCCCGCGAGCGCCACCCGGGCACCTGCGTCGAGTACATGTGCGCCGACTTGCTACACCCGCCCCGGCCGTGGCGGCAGGCGTTCGACCTGGTCACCGAGATCATCACCGTGCAGGCGCTGCCCCGGGCCGTGCGGCAGCGCGCCACGACTAACGTGGCCAGGCTGACCGCGCCCGGCGGCATCCTGCTGGTCATCGCCGCGGTCCACGACGGCCCTGGCGAAGAGCCGGGACCGCCCTGGCCGCTCACCCGCGCCGAGGTTGACGCGTTCGCCGCAGACGGCCTCACCCCGGCGGCCATCGAGACGACCACCATGCCCTCCGAGCCTGCCGAGCGCCGCTGGCGCGCCGAATTCCACCGCGCGCCGTGACCGCCACGCCCGGGCCCAGCGCAGCATCATCAGCACATCGAACTGCCCCCTCGTTACGACCTAATCCTCAGCAGTATCGATTAGTCATTGCAACACCCTCTTCTGGATGGGGCGACGTGCTACATCGGACGCTGCTGGTGCCGACGCACTACGCGCCGACGTCGGCCGCTCGATCGCAGAGCGTAGTCGGCACTCCACTGACAGCCGCGCGCATTGCCGCCGCTATGTGCTGCATCCTGATCGCTCCCATGGCCGGTTGCGCCGCGCCCGAACTGGCGGATCTGCGTGCGTACGGACGCCGGGTGATGCCGAATTGAGTGCATCCTCGTCCGGCTCCTGATTTGCCGGGGCGAGCAATCGCTTGCCGCTTGTGTTGATAGTCCCAGAATGGGCCGGCTGCGCCGGTGGCGGGATCATCCGGTCCTCGGTGGCGACCAGATACCAGCTGGGCTTGGCCCGCCATGCGGGATCGGTCACCGCGCCGCCCAGCGCGCCGACGCTCCACGGGACCTGAGCGTCGGCCATGAACGCGGGCAGGCCGGCGGGCAGGTCGGCGGCGA
Source organism: uncultured Actinomycetota bacterium (assembly GCA_963808705.1). Taxonomy (GTDB): domain Bacteria; phylum Actinomycetota; class Actinomycetes; order Streptosporangiales; family Streptosporangiaceae; genus JASHPR01. Next base: position 542,393 of record CAWEHB010000003.1, read on the forward strand.
ACGATCCGTCGCGGCTGGGCGAGTCGTAGACGCCCCGCCGGGTAAGCGGTGAGCGTGAGCAGAACTAGTGCCCCATCGGCACGGCCGGCTGGTTCACCCAGCACATCTGGGAGGGTATCGAGGTCACCGCCGGGCAACTTGCCCGGCTGGTGAGGCCCGGCCGAGCCTCACACCGAACGCCGCGAACCGTGGCAGCGCGGCACGGAATACCCATATTGGGTGATCGTGTGCCTTCGATCTCGCCCGCCCGGGCCCTCGTGCTCGGAATGCTCAGCCGGCGGCAGATGTACGGGCATCAGGTCCTGCGGGAAGCCGGACCTCGGGAGAGGACCGAGTAGGCAGGGATCTCGCCGGGCTCCCTGTACGGGGTGCTCAGCCGCCTGGGCGACGTAGGGCTCATCCCGGCGATCTGCACCGAGCAGGAGGGGCGGCGGCCCGCCCGCTGGCACACCGAACTCGGCGAACAGCTGCGCTGTCGCGAGCGAGCGGCTGGTGCGCGCGACCTGGGTGCTGGTCAGGCGCGGCGGCGGCTGGCGCATCGCCTCCTACCACAACAGCCCCGCCAGCTAAGGCGCCGTCTTCCGGGTACGGGGCGCCTCCCTTCCGGGGGAGCCGCCCCGTACCCGGATCCAAACGGGTTCCAGGACCGTGGCAGCAGTTGTCGCAGTCGTGATCGCCCAGGTAAAACGGTACGGCATGGTCGGCTGAACGGAAGGAGCCTTGACGATGACGCTGTATGTGGCCTTGTGCTACTACGACCGGGACCACCACTGGGACTCGGTGCCGGATATGGAGCTCACCCCCGAGTACACGGAGTTCGCCCGGCGGGCTACCGAGGCCGGGGTCATGCGCGGCGGCGAAGCCCTGCACCCGGTGACCATGTCGACCACCATCACCGTCTCGGGCGGCAAGGGCGGCGACGTCCTGGTGGTCGACGGTCCTTACGCTGAGGCGAAGGAGGTCTTGGCCGGGTACTTCCTGCTGGAGGCGGCCGACCTGGACGAGGCCATCGCGTGGGCGGCGCAGATCCCGGCTGCCTGGCGGGGGAAGATCGAGCTTCGCCCGGTAGCGCCGGCCCACGCCTAGGCACCCTGGTATGGACGCCACCGGCACTCTGGTCGAGGTGCTGAAGGGCGAAGGTCCCAGGGTGCTGGCGACGCTGGCCAGGACCATCGGCGACCTGGCCGTCGCCGAGGACGCGCTCTCCGAGGCCACGATCACCGCCCTGGATGCCTGGCCCAGAACGGGGATCCCTGACAACCCGCGGGCCTGGCTGGCGGTGGTCGCCCGCCGCAAGGCGCTTGACCTGCTGCGACGCGAGTCAGCCCGGGCGGCCAAGGAGGCCGCCGCGTTCCGGTGGGGAACCGGGGCCGCACCGGACCAGATCGAGAAGGCGATCGAGGCGATGGAGCCAGAGACGTCTTTGCGCGACGACATGCTGCGCCTGATCTTCACCTGCTGCCACCCGGCGCTGAGCCGTGAGGCCCAGGTGGCCCTCTCGCTGCGCACGCTGGCCCGGCTCGAGGTGCCGGCCATCGCCCGCGCCTTCCTGGTGCCTGAGGCCACCATGGCCAAGCGCCTGGTACGGGCCCGCGCCAAGATCGCCACGGCCCGCATCCCCTACGCGATCCCCGCCGACACCGAGCTTCCCGGCCGGCTGGCCGCAGTGCTGGCCGTGGTGTACCTGATCGCCACCGAGGCCCACGCCCCGACCGGCGGGCACGCGGTGGCCCGGGTCGATCTCGAGGCCGAGGCGATCCGGCTGGCTCGCTTGCTGGCCAGCCTGATGCCCGACGAGCCCGAGGTGCTCTCCCTGCTTGCCCTGTTGCTGCTGACCTCGGCCCGCACCCCCGCCCGCACCGACGCCGACGGTAACCCGGTGACCCTGGCCGACCAGGACCGCACCCGCTGGAACCGAGCCGCGATCGCCGAGGGTTCGGCGTGGCTGTCCGAGGCGGTGACCCGGTCCGGCGGGGTCGCCGGGCCCTATCAGATCCAGGCTCACCTCGCCGCGGCCCACTCGACCGCGCTCAGCTGGCAGGAGACGGACTGGGACCGGATCGTCGGCCTCTACGACTTGCTCGGGTCGATCACGGCCAGCCCGGTGGTGGCGCTCAACCGGGCGGTCGCGGTTACCGAGCGCGACGGCCCCGAGGCGGGGCTGGCTGCCCTGAAGACCATCGCCGGCCTGGAGTACTCCCATCTGTGGCACGCTGCCCTGGCGGACAACCTGTGCCGGCTTGGCCGCACGAGCGACGCGGCCGGAGAACTTCACGCCGCGGTGACCCTGGCGCCCAGCGAGGTCGAACAGCGCCTCCTGCAGGGCCGTCTGCGCAAGGTGCGGTCCGAGCTCGGCTGACCGCGTTCTGGTTTTCTCGCTTTCCTTGCCTGGCTTTCTCCCCGGATATGTCCTGCGCCCGCTTCACCGTTCGTCCTTTCCCTGCAAGAGCGGTCCCCGATCTCGCTGATCGCCCAGGGAAGGAGAAGCAGATGACTGGCAGCAGCACCAAGCAGGCCGGGGCGCCGGGCGTCAGATCCGGTACCCCGCTGAGTTCACAAGGAGGCACCACCATGACCGACGAAACCATCAGCGCAACCACGATCATTAACGCCCCAGCCGAGGCGATCTTCGCCGTACTCGCCGACCCCGCCAAGCACGCCGCGATCGACGGCACCGGCTGGGTCCGCGAACCCCTTGACGGCCAGCCGCTGACCGCGGCGGGCCAGGTGTTCCGGATGGCCATGTACAACGACAACGTCCCGGGCGGGCACTACCGGATGGCCAACCGGGTGCAGGTGTTCGACCCGCCACGCGCCATCTCCTGGGAGCCAGGCATGGACACCGGCGATGGCAACCCGCAGATCGTCGGCCACATCTGGCGTTACGACCTGGCCCCTGCCGGACCATCCGGGACCGAGGTCACCCTCTCCTATGACTGGTCGGCGGTCCCCGACTCCCTCCGCCAGCGACTCCCATTCCCATTCCCCCCGTTTGCCGCAGATCATCTGACCAACTCGCTGGCTCACCTCGCCGAACTGGTCACCGGGTAACCGGCCAGCAGGCCGGCCAGTCCCTGCCTCTGGCCTGGACAGGCCGGGTGGCTGTATACGTGGTCGCCGGAGCTGCCGGAGCCCGGCGCTGTCCGGGCTCCGGCCGGCTCACAGGGCCGCCGGCGGCCCGGACACCCCCGCCTACGCCGCCCTGGCCCGCGTCGCCGACCCGAGCTCACCGCCGCGATCGCCGCGTTCCTCGCCGAACGCTGATGCGGGGGCTGAGCGGCGCGGGCTGGGGCCGGTACGCGCCGGCGTTCGTTTCCATCCTGGCGCCGCGCCTGCTGTCTTGGGGCTGCCAGTATCCAAGCTCGCACGTCCGTTCGAACTTGTTACAGGCCCCGGGATCGATGGCGTTCCTGGCCACCAGCCCATAGCAAGCCTCCCTGGCATCGGGGGCCGCCAAATGCGTTACCGAACGCAACGGCCCGAAGCGCGCCAGTGGGCAAGGCAGGCGGTCTAGCTCGTGATATCGCGCAGGTCTGGGGACTCTGGGCGTCTGGTACCGCAGCAGCCACGGGCTCCAGCCGGGCTGCGAACTGCTAGCGGAACTGACTGCGGCCGGGCCAGGAAGCCCGATTGGGGCCGGAACCAAAGGCATCCAGCACCTACCGGACTCGCACATGCCTCCTCGTTCAAGCCAGTCACAACATGACTTCGCCAAGAGTGCCCGCCGCAGCGAGTTAGACGCTGCTCGGCGTCACCTCTTAACAGCGACCTTCAGGTGAACCGTCAGGCGTCTGTCGTTGTGCGATGAGTTTGGCGGCGCGCAGACGTCCAAGTGATCGTGAGTGCCCGCAAGGGGCGCGGGGCCTGCAGCAGGAGGAGTAGACGATGAATTCGATGGCTCGCCGGATGTTCGAGCTCGTCGAGCCGATTGGTGTCATCCCTTACTCAGCCGACGAACCCAACGAGGCGATGTTCGCCCTGGGGTTCACCAACTACTGGGACACCTACTTCGCCGGACGGGCGGCACCCTTGGGGCTCGCCGCGGCGGAGGTGGTGGACGCGCTGTTCTACAACTTCGCTCCCGGCGAGGTGGCTCGCCACATTCCGAAGGTGTGGCGCACCACCACGCCTGAAGCGGCGATCGCCGCTCGTCAGACGGGCTGCGTGAAGGCGCTGCGGCGAATCCTCGGCGATCGCGTCGACACTCCCGCCTTCGCCCGCGCCGCCGAACTGTTGATTAAGGCGGCGACCAGCGCCCCGTTCGAGGGCCGACCCATGTACGCCGCGCTGCGTGCGATCCCGATCCCCGACGACGTGGTGGCCCGCTTCTTTCATGCAGGCTCCTTGCTGCGCGAGCACCGTGGCGACGGGCACATCGCGGCCCTGATGATCGAGGGTGTCGGCGGCCTTGAGGCTCACGTCCTCTTCGCCCTCGACATGGGCATGCCGGCGGAGAAGTTCGGACGCATCCACCACCTCCCGGCAGCGCAGCTCGCCGTCGTGATCGACGGGATGCGCGATCGCGGCCTGATCGGGGATGACGGTTGGCTGAGCGAACCGGGTCGCGCCGTCAAACAGCGGGTCGAGGCGCTCACCGACGACCTCGCGGCGAGGCCCTACGAGAGCCTCGAGCCAGGCGAGCTCGATGAGCTCATGGCCACCCTCGAGCCGCTCGCCACGCTGCTACTCGCTGCCCAGGACTAGGACGAAGGCTCTGGTGGTTCAGTTCGGCTGAACGCGCCCGGCCAGATCGTGGTTCGCTTGGCTGACGCTCTGACGAGCCAGCGTCTCGAATGACTTTCCGAGCGACTCGGTGAACGGTCCGCTGATCACGATGCTTGGGCTCGATCGCCCTTGGTGGGTAGCGCACCTCCAGCTCTCGCGAGCGAGAGTTCACATCGACGTGTCGAGCAGAACCGTCACGATTGAGCGGTCGGGCCGATCATAAGAACGCACGCGAACGAACCGGATAGAGGTCCCGGGAATGAGGCTGCGCAGCAAGCGCGGAGATCCGGAACCGCCTAATCTGGGCGGCAACCTGGATCGCCAGAGTGCTTGTCGTTACCGCGCCCGAACGGCTGTTCGGCTCGCGGCCGGGAGAAAACAAGCCTTGGCTGGTTTGACCAGCTTGCGCTCGGCCCGCCGTGCCAGCATCGCCGCTGCCCGGCGCTTTCACGCCGCCGCCCAGATCGCCCACTGCGAACGATCATGAGGTGCTGAACGGCTTTGGCCGGCGCCCTGCCATGCTGCCGGCTGTTACCGCCGACTGAGGGTGACGTGGGTGACGCCACTGGGGCTGTTCACGGCCTCAATCTGGAAACGTTCTTCGAGCGCCTCCAGCCCGTCCCAGAGCCGCTCCCCACGGCCCAGCACGATGGGCACCACGACGATGTGCGCGTAGTCGATCAGGCCGGCGGCCAGGAATTCGCGGATGGTGGCCGGGCCGCCGCCGATGCGGACATCCCCGCCAGCGGCGGCCTGGCGCGCCTGCGCAAGCGCCTGGGCGGGGCTGGCGTCGAGGAAGTCAAACGTGGTACCGCCGTTCATCTGGACGGCGGGCCGGGGATGGTGGGTGAGAACAAAGACCGGGGTGTGGAACGGCGGGGTGTCTCCCCACCATCCGTTCCACTCCTGGTCCGGCCAGGGTCCATGGTGCGGGCCGAACTTGCCCCGCCCCATGATCTCGGCGCCGATGCCCGGTTCCCAGGCGCTGGCGAAAGCGTCGTCGATGCCGGTGCTGCCGCCGGGCTGGCCCTGCATGGCGCGGAAGGTACGAGTCGGGAAGAACCACTCGTGCAGCCGGGTTCCCGCATGCCCAAACGGGGCATCCAGGCTTTGCCCCGCGCCGGTGCCGAACCCATCCAGCGACACCGAGAAGTTGTGCACCCGGACTTGCGACACGATGACCTCCTGACAGGTTGCTTCACAGCGACCGGGGCCGGTTGCCGCGACCCGCCACCAGTGAGGACGATCCACTAGGCCCAAAGTCATCGCCAGCGCTTGGCCGCTGCGCATCATACCTGCGGCTCACCGGGCGTTTCTGCTCACGGTGCGTAACCGACCCTGGATTCAATAAGGCGCGCATCGCCGCCGTTCTGCACGCCACTGGTGCGCGATGGGCATGAACCGTATGGTGCGCAGATCGGACGGCATGATCGATGAGCTGATCCAAGGCGGGCTCGGGCTCGGTGGAGACGAATGAAGGGAATGCGCACAGCCCGATCACGCCGCCGGAGGCGGCCACCGCCCTGATGACCTCGTCGGGGAGGTTGCGTGGATGATCGCAGACGGCACGGGCGTTTGCGTGGGAGGCGATGACCGGGCGTGTGCTGCAGGTGATCGCATCCAGGCTGGTGCGGATCCCGGCGTGGGCGATGTCGACGGCGATCCTGTCCAGGTTCATGGCGCCGATCAGAGCCCGTCCGAAGCGGCTGAGCCCGCCGTCGTCCGGTTCGCAGCAGCCGTCGCCTGCCAGGCCCCGGTAGTTGTAGGTCGGCCGGATGACGCGAACGCCGAGCCTGGCGAAAGCCCCTGCCAATTCCGTTCCCGCGCGAAGTGGCTCTGCACCCTGAAAATGCAGGACAACGGCCGTATCACCAGCTGCCTTGGCAGCGCGGATCTCCCTGACGCTGGCGGCCACTCGCACCGGGAAGGCCGGGTCCTGATGAATTCGCAGCCACTGGCTGACGCGGGTCGGCGCATCGCCGCTGTCCTCCAAGGAGGCGACGGTAGCGAAACGGCGTCCACCCCGCCCTCCCGCAGGGCGGCACGCTCGCGGCGTACCGACCACGGCGTGACCGACGGCGCCGCCGCCACCACGCACAGCAAACCAGGACGCGCCATGTCCAGCTCCACATCTGGCCCCTTCCCAGCGAAACACCAAGACATATCCCGATCAGGGCCAGTCCTGTTATGGCAGCATCGACCGCATGCCTCCCGTTCCCGAGAGTTCTGCCGGGCCCGCGGACCGGGGCGTCGCCAACGACTATGACAGCTTCGCCGAGGCGTACACGGCCGAAGCCGAGGCCAACCTCGCCAATGGCTATTACGAGCGGCCCGCGATCCTGGACCTGGCGGGGAACGTGGCCGGGCGGCGGATCCTCGACGCCGGCTGCGGTTCCGGCCCCCTGTTCGCGGCGCTGCGCGAACGGGCCGCCATCGTGACCGGCATCGACTCCAGCACCAGGATGCTGGAGCTGGCCCGGCAGCGGCTCGGCGCCAGCGCGGCCCTGCACCTCGCCGACCTGGGGAGCCCGCTGCCGTTCCCCGACGGCGCGTTCGACGATGTCATCGCGTCCCTGGTACTGCATTACCTGGAGGACTGGACGGCACTGCTGGCCGAACTGCGGCGCGTGCTGACGCCCGGCGGCCGGCTGATCGCGTCCGTTGATCACCCCTTCGCCAGCCAAATGCAGGCCGGTCCCGGCGCCGACTATTTCGCGACCCGCAAGTGGTCCTTCAAATGGGCCTTCGGTGGCCACAGCGCCCTGATGAGCTTCTGGCACCGGCCGCTGCACGTCGTCGCCGTCCTCCTCGGAGCAGGCGACTCGCCCCGAACACGACGATCTGCGTGCAGCGAGATGAACGCATGACTCGCCTACCAATCGCGCTGACTCGGCGATCCGGCACATCGCCGCCCAGGCTCAACGTCACTTTCTGTGATTACTCCTGCTCTTGGTTCACGCGCGAATAGCCGCCGTTCGGCCTCGATTAGCTGGCCGGGTGGTGAGCCTGGGCAAGGATGCAGATCGGAGCCTTCGGTGCTGCTGCATGGACGGGTAAGGTTTTGCTGGTGGACGGCATCCATGACCTGGGTGGCATGCAGGGTTTCGGGGCGGTGGGTCATTCGCCGGCGGAACCTGTTTTTCATCATCGGTGGGAGGCGGTGGCCCGGGCGCTGCTGGCGGTTGTGGCTGGCGCGGCCGGGGCGAGCGGGGGGGAGTTCCGGCACTCGATCGAGCGGATGGAGCCGGGCCACTACCTGACCTCGAGCTATTACGAGCACTGGCTCACCGCGGCGGCCACCCTGGCTGTCGAGCATGGGCTGGTGACCCGGTCCGACCTTGAGGCGCGCGCGGGGGGGCGGTTCCCGCTGAGCGGCCCGGTGCTCGCGCCGCCCGTCGCGGACGCCGGCCCGGACGTCGGCAGGCCGCGCTTCGCCGCTGGTGACAGGGTGCGGGTGCGGGAGTGGCATCCGCCCGGGCACACCCGCTGCCCTCGGTATGTGCGGGGCAAGGCCGGGACGGTGGTACGGGTCGATGGGACCCATTCGGTGCCTGACATCGAGGCCCACGGCACCGCCCGGCGCCACGAACCGACCTATTCGATCCGGTTTGAGGCTGCGGAGCTGTGGGGTGACGGCCAGCGCGGCGCATGGGTGCACGTCGACCTGTGGGACACCTACCTGGAGCCGTCATGAGCAACAACGCGCACGACCCGGCTGCGATGTCGCCGGTTGAGCGGCGGGTCGCGGCGCTTGAGGCGCTGCTGACCGAGCGAGGGCTGGTACCCGAGGGGTTCATCGAGGAGATCACCCGCCGGTATGAGTCGGAGATCGGCCCGATGAACGGGGCGAAGGTGGTGGCCCGGGCCTGGATGGATCCCGGGTACAGACAGCGGCTGCTGGCCGATGGCACCGCCGCGATTGCCGAGCTCGGCTTCGGCGGGCCGGAGGGCGATCACATGGTGGTCGTGGAGAACACCGCCGCCGTCCACAACGTCATCGTGTGCACGCTGTGCTCGTGCTACCCGTGGCCGGTGCTGGGGCTGCCACCCGCCTGGTACAAAGACCCTCCTTACCGGGCCCGGATGGTCCGCGAGCCCCGGGCGCTGCTGGCCGAGATGGGCTGCCCGCTGCCCGAGGAGGCGGAGATCCGGGTGTGGGACTCCTCCGCCGAGGTCCGCTACCTCGTCTTGCCCCAGCGCCCGCCGGGCACCGAGGGCAGGACCGAGGCCGAGCTGGCCGCCCTGGTGACCCGGGACTCGATGATCGGCGTGGCCCGGCTGTGAGCACCCAGCTGGTCCTCTCGGATCTGGACCTGCCCCGCCGCAACGGCGAGCTGGCCTTCGACGCCCCCTGGCAAAGCACCGTGTTCGCGCTCGCGGCCGCGGTCATCGAGTACGCCTTTGGCGGTGACCGGGAACCATTCCGGCAGCAGCTCATCGCGGCCATCGCCGCCGAACCCGGCCGCCCCTACTGGGAAAGCTGGACCGCCGCGCTCGAAGCGCTCGTGCCCACCCTGCCCGAACGATCCACGCCCTGACGGATTGTGACCGGCCGCGACGCGGCACAGCGTGCCGGATCCGCCTTCCCCCCGTGTGTGGTGTGCGGCGGCGGTTACGTCCTGGCGCTGACCCGCGGGCCGCCGGGCAGTCACCCCGAATCTGGTGTGCTGTGCTACAGCCTGGCGCTGACCTGCTCAGCCGGCCCGGGTCACGGTCCTGGGTCAGCCGGAGCCGCCCCCATCGGACGGCGCGGACGGGAGGCTCACGCAGCGGGGCACAGGCCCGGTGATGATGCCCCCGGCCCCCAGCGAGCCAGTGCGCGGGCTACCAGTGAACGCCAGAATCATCGTGTCCCCGGCGGGGATGCCGTCCTTGCCCACCTTGACCGTGACGGAGCGATGCCCGCTCTTGGTCACCCCGGTCTTGACCGACACCGCCGGGTGCGGGGCTGGCCGGGGGCGCGGCAGCGACCCGATCGGCGGGCAGCCTGGCCGCACCGGGACGACCCTTACCCGGGCGCCCATCGCGTGCAATGTCGTATTGGCTCCGGCCACGCCGGTTGAGCGGTTGACCGCCACCGTCACGGTGCCGTTGTGCTGGGTCACCGAGTACGCGGCCAAGGCGGGTGTGCTGCCCAGCGCCATCACCGCCGCGGTGACCGCGGCCGCGATGCCGGCCACGCCGGTGGCCAGCCACACCGGCCGCCGGACCCGGCGGCGGGCGCGCGCCGGCCGCTGCACGGCCCGCAGCCGGTGGGCGTGCTCGGCCATCAGCTGCCCGAACAGCCGATCTTCGAATTTGGTCATGTCGTCACCTCTGGCTCACTCGCAGGATCGGTGCCGTGCGCCAGATCCGGGCTAGCCGCTTGGCGCAGCCGGGCCCGGGCCCGCATCAGCCGCATCCGCAGGGTGCCCGGCGCGACGCCGAGTACCTGGGCCGCTTCGCCGGGCCGCAGGCCCGCCAGGTCCACCAGCTCGACCACCGCCCGGTCGGTGGCGGGCAGCGTGGTCAGCCCGGTGACCAGCGCCCGGCCAGCGCGTTCGGCATCGATCCGGTCGATCAGCTCACCGACCTCGTCAGGGGCGAGTTCCCGGCGGCCGGCCAGCCGCTCCACCCTGCTCCGCTGCTGGCTGCGTGCCTGGCAGTGCGCGGCATAGATCCGCCGGGCGATGCCGAACACCCAGGCACGGGGCGTGCCTTTGCGCGGGTCGAAGGTGGAAAACGACATGATCGCCTGGACGAAGGTGTCCGCGGTCAGGTCGGCCACACTCTGCGGGTCGGCGCTGCGCCGCGCGAAGTAGGCGGTCACCGCCGCCACGTTCGCCCGGTACAGCGCCTCGAACTCCGACACGCGGTCTGCCGGCCCGCTGTCCTGCGGCGCCGGGCGTGACCGCGGTGAGTTCAGCGACGTTGATGGCATCTGGCTCACACCTCTAGTTGGCTTCCTGCCCCGGTAGCGTCACACCCTGCCAGCTTCGGTCGGCCCGGCGAAGCTCCTGACCAAGGGCAAGGCCCGACGGCGGGCGGGGTGGCCCTCCCGCCAGGTGCGAGTGCGCGGCGTGGCTGAGGTCAGCGGCGGGCGGCCCACGTTAATCACATGCCGTAGCCAACAATCGCATCAGCGGCGAGCGAATACCCGCCGTTCGGGAGTACCGGGCCGTGTCGTGTCGGAGACCAGCTGGCTGCGAGGTTCCCGCTGCAGTTGGCGGACGTGGCGTCGGCACGGCAGCGTCTGAGCCGGAGGCCGGCGCTGCCCGCGAGCTGCTGGGCCGCACGCGTTTCGCTACGCCCAAGGTGGTGGCGATCGGGGAGCCGGGGGCGGGCTACCAGCTTTCGTGGTCGGTGCAGACGTGGCTGTCCGGCGTCGTAGCCGTCGACGATGACCCCGGCGAGTCGGTCGCATTCGCGCACGACCTGGCCGAGTTTGTCCGCGGTGTGCGGGCCATCGATACGAGAGGCCGGACGTTCAGCGGCTCGGCGTGTCGCCTTGATACCGGTGGCGGCCATCCCATCCTCATACTTCGTGAAAGACCGAGCAACGGGATGGCAGGGTCAACGATGACGACATGCGCGTACCCGGCACGCGTGCCATTGCTCGATTGTCTCGCTTACGTTGCGTAACCGGCCCTGGACTGGGCTCAGCGCGCGAATAGCCGCCGATTCGTTCCTGCGCTACTGCCGCCTGTCCTTATGGTGACCGGCGACCATGTCGCCGGAAGGAGCGAAACTTCCCTTAAATTAGCCGGTGGAGAGAGCCAGGAGCGTTGCCCCGAGCAGTGTCAGGGCAAGCGCCGCGCCCCGGGCACGGCCCAGCGGCTGGTGCAAGAAGATAGCCGACAGCACCACGGTCACGACGACGGAGGCATTCGAGGCCGCGGAGGCAACGGAGACCGGCAGCCCGCGCAGGCCGAGGAAGTAGAACACCGACGCGGCCCCGATCATGACTCCCACGCCCAATACTCCGAGCGTGCGTTTGGTCATCGGCAGCCGTGGCCCCTTGACCGCCAGCGCGATGCCCGCGACCGCCGTCATGGCGATTCCCATCAGGGCGTTGAGCTGGGTTGCTGTCAGGCCCTTCAGCGCCGGCTTCTCCAGGAAGGCGCCAACCCCGATCATGACAATGTAGATACCCATGATCACAAACGTAGATACCCATGATCACAAACCCGCGAGCTTGCCACGGCGCGCTGGCTGAACTGGCCTCGGGATCTGCCGCATACCGGGCGGGCGAGCGCCCCAGGATCAACACCCCGGCCATGATGCAGGTGAGTCCGGCGATTTTCAGCACCGTAACGGGCTCGTGGAGTACGACGACGCCGAGAACGATCGTGATCACGATGTACAGATTCGACAGCGTGACCACCAGCGAGACAGGCAGGCAGTTCAGCCCGAAGCAGTAGAGAATCGAGCCCGCGCCGGTGATCAGGCCAATGCCCAGCCCGGCAAGGAGGTAGCTAGTGGCGGGGAACGCAGATCCATGGGCGAAGACGAGGGCAACCGCGGCGGCGGCCAGGCTGCCGGCCCGGATTAGCGCGTTAAGCTGGATGACCCTGAATCCGCGCCCGGCTGGCTTCTCGATGAAAGAGGCGACGCCGACTAGCAGCACGTAGACGGCCACATATCCCAGGGACAGGGTCGCTGATGTCGTCATCGATGGTGGCACCCCCTACGAGGCTCGCCTTCAGGATGACAGGCCGCCGCGCCGCAGCGCGTCCCGTCCATCACCGGCCGGCCGCGTTGCCGAAGTTGGCGACGCGGGCGGTGTTGGCGGGGTGTCCAGGGCAACGCCGTACGGCCCGCAGCATGTCGGCAATGCCGGGAAGGGGCCTCCCATGAGCAAACCGGTCCAGCGCGCAGCAATCGCTAGATCGCACCGAAACGGTCTATTATGTGCGTTCTGCCCAGCGCACTTGCTCACCCATTAACAGCAAATATTCGGCAGGGCTCGATCTCGCAAGGCGGCGCCGCCGACGACCGCTCACCCACCGTGACGGCTACCGTCTAGTGCCGGTCGGCCGTTGTCCGATACCCGGCTGCGGTGATCGGGTCGACCGGACCCGCCTGATGTGCCGCCACGACTGGTGCCTGGTGCCCAGGCAGCTACGGGACCGCGTGGGCGACCTGGCGCTCTGGAGAAGAAGCCGCCAGCCGCGAGCACCAGGAGGCAGTGCTCCAGGCCATCGCCGCCTTCCGCGTCGCCAGGCTGCCAGGCTAGAGACGCCAGCTCACCCAGTTCCGCCTCCTGCCCACTCCCGGCCAGCGCCTTGCTCAGCCGCCCAGATGATCAAAGAAACGCCGGCGGCAGTTCACCGCGGCAGTCACCCGGCTCAGCGCACGATCTCCGTCGGCCGCGATCTCGCTCAGCGTCCGCCAGCAGGTCGGCACCGATGCGACCGGTCCGAACAGCTTTTCCTGGTCGCGCCACTATGGCCAGATCAGCGTGAATTTTTCAGGGCTAGCTGGCCCTGGCGCGAGCGGCCACATCTATCAAATCCGGGTGTCATGAGCCCTGCCAGGCCGTCGGCCCGCACTCGCCTCGAGAATGGATATGGGGAGGTCTCCCCATATCCACCAAGCCAGCTTCGCGCTCTTAAGGGTGCATAGGTCGTTAGTCGTCTAGCAAAAGGGGGACGCCATGCACCTTTTCGCCTGCTCCGTACGCCGACTGGCCGGGGGCCTGACATCCCGGCGCCGACAGTCACACCTGCCAGCGCTGCGCCATCTCATCCCGCTGGCAGGCGCGGTCGGCTTGATGATCCTGGCGTCAGCCTGCGCCTCCGGATGGCCGCACCAGGCGAACGCTACCGGAGCCCGGCCACGGCATACCACGGCGGCGGCGGTAGCCGCCAGCCCGCAAGCGCCCACACCAACCGCCAGCCCACCCTCGCCGACCGCATCGCCGACGACGGGCTCCCCAGGCACCACGGGCTCTACAGGCACGACAAGTTCCACGCCACCCGCGTACACGGGTCCGCATTTCACTACCCCGCAGGCTGCCGTGGCCTACCTGGCGGCCGCTTATAACAGTGATGACACGACGGCAATGCACGCGGTAACCACCCCGCAAGCGTTCACGGCTCTGCTGGCCATGCGTTCGTCGGATGCCGACCTTCAGCTGGCATCGTGCTGGGCGAGGGCGCAGGGCGACTACATGTGCAGCTTCCGGTACACCTATACCTATACGACCGCCAGCGGGCAGAACTCCCAGACCCGGTCGGCAATGGCCATTGTGGCGTCGGCGCTGAACCCCGGCTGGTACATGTATAAGTTCATCTCTGGTTGCGACTGACCGGTGACCGGTAAGCCGCTGCGTCCACGAGACGTGCAACTGCGCTGGCCAGCCGTGGTGCGTGCTTATGGTGTTTTCGTCATCTATGGGCCACCTGATGTCATAGGTAATCGACAGCAGCGCGCACCAGGCTTTTCAGGCAGCGTGCCGCCGGATGCCTGGTTCTGGCGCGAATTCTGTGGTTGACGTCACGGTGGGTGATGGATGACGCGTTTGCGCAGGAGGTCGAGGCTGGCGCGGCCGTACATCTGTCGTTTGATCGCTTTGATCCGGTTGACGTTGCCTTCGGTGGAGCCGGAGCTGTAGGGCAGGGTGAGCCCGGCGGTGACGGCGGCCAGGTCGTGGCGGATCCCGGCGGCGAAGGTGTGCAGTTCGGGCTGGTCGTCGGCGTCGGCGTGCTCGAGCCAGCCGGCTAGTTCCTGTTCGCCGGTGCGCTTGGTCATCATCTTGGCGAAGCCGGTCACGTGCTCGGCGAGGCGGTCCAGTTGTGAGCAGTGCCCGCGCAGGTCAGCAAGCAGCCGCTGCTGGCGGGGGTCGAGGTCCTCGGGCCGCCGCAGCAGCCAGCTGGTGACCTCGCCGATCTTCAGCGATGACGAGGTGAGGGCCGCGGAGGCTGTGCCGGTGCGCAGCGGCTGCAGGTAGCGGTAGACGGTGCGCAGGCTGCCGTGGTAGCCAAGCTCGGTGATCTCGGCGTGCAGCGCGGCGGCGTCGCGGCAGCCTTCGTTCCACCGGCGGTGCAGGTGGGGCTGGTAACGGTCCAGGACCGCAGGCCGGGACACCGCCCTGGCCACCGCCTGGTCACCGGTGGCCGCGTGGGCGAAGCGGCGGGCGGTCTTGCGGTCCACGCCCAGCTCGCGGGCGATCGCGCGCAGGCCCAGGCCGCGGGCGGCCAGGGCCTGGACAGCGGCGTGCTGGTCGCGCATCCGCGCCTCCAGCCGGGATTCGGCCGCCGGGACCGGCGTGGCGGCCGGGTCTGGCCCGGGCGGGGGTTGCGGGTCGGTGGCGGCCGCGGCGATCTGCTTGAGGCAGGCCCGGTGGCGGGCGACGGCCCGGGCGGTGTGCTCGGCCAGGTTGTGCCACAGGTGCCAGCGGTCAGCGACCTGCGCCGCGCCGGGGGCCCCGTCGCGGGCGCCCTCGAATGGCACAGTCGGGTACCAGAACTGTCTGAATGCTGTAGCCCCGGCGTTGACAGTAGGGTCACGGCATGGCTGATCGTCGTTTCGAGCTGGTGTGTGAGATCGAGCCGCCTACTCGCCCGGACCTGATGCGGGTGCGGCATCAGATCGGGGTGCTGAGCGTGGTTGCGGACTCGTTCTTGATTCCGGACAACCACATCGGGCGGGCGACGGTGTCGAGCGTGGCGGTGGCGCATGAGGTGCAGGCGATGGGTGCCCGCGGGATCGCGTGCCTGAACTCGCGGGATCGTAACTTGCTGGGCTTGCGCCGGGATCTGCTGACGGCGGCGGCGTATGGGGTGGAACGGTTCTTGTTCGTCCATGGTGATAAGCCGACCGCGGGCGGGCGGACCGGTGAGCTGACGGTGCGGGCCATGATCGAGGAAGCGCGCGGTGCTGCCGGAGATCCGGCATTCGCGGGTTGCCAGCCCTTCGGCATCGGGGTCACGTCCGGCCTGCGCCCGGTTCCTGCGTGGAAGGCCGCAGCCGACTTCGTGCTCGTGCAGGTCAGTTTCTCTGTTGATGCGTTGTTGCGGTGGCGTGAGAGCACCGGGTTGCAGCTGCCGGTCTATGCCGGGGTGATGGTGCTGGCCAGCGCGGGCATGGCCCGCAGCCTGGCGGCCGCGATCCCGGACATCGAGATCCCCGGCCAGCTGGTCGGTGACGTTGAGCGTGACCGGAATGCGGGGGTGGACGCGGCGTGCGAGCAGGTCCTGGCCATCCGCGACAGCGGCGCCTTCGACGGCGTGCATCTGGTGCCGGTCAGCCGGTACCGGGAGGTCGCAGCACGCCTGGAACGTGACCTTTAGGCACCGGGCAGCGGGTCGGCGGGCTGACCCGCTGCCCGGGTTCGCTCCTGCGCGTGGCCGCGGCGGCTGATGTCCGCGGCGTAGGCGGCCCAGTCTCCGCCGGCGATCTTCTGCCACTGGACGGCCACCTGGATGTGGATGCCGAGGGTCTTGGCCAAGATCGCCGCCGGGACATCGGCGGCCAGGGTGAACAGGGCGGTACTGCGTCCCTGCCGCGGGCTGATCGCCAGGGCATGGAGCCGCTTTGCGAGCGCGTCCTCGGTCAGTGGGCTTCCTGGCCGGCGTCCGGGAAACAGCCAGGGGGATGGAACGCTGAGCAGGCTGCTGCCCGGTGCCTTGCGGGTGGCCGCGAGCGAGTCGACGAGGGCGTCCAGCGGGGCGGGCAGCACGATGGGCCTGCTGCCCAGCCGGAGGAGGGTGCGGCCGTCCTGGTGCAGGACATGCTGGGTCGTGAGGGCGGTGATGACGTTGAGCTTCTGGGCGTAGAGGAGGATCAGCAGCCCGGCGACCCGGTCGGCGGCCGGGCAGGCCTCGTCGTGGAGGAGGCGGCGTGCGTCTGCCCACCTGCGGTCCTGGTCAAGCGGCCCGGCAGGGCCGGTCCAGCGCAGGGCCGGAGCGGTGAGGCGGGCGGCGTGGCGTCGGGCGGCCGCCCACCGCACGAAGTTCGCTGACCGGGCCAGGTGGCCAGAGTTCCCGGCCAGCCACCGGTCAAGGTCATGCTGGGTGCACGTGGCCAGGGTCAGCCTGCGTGCTTCCAGCCAGTCCAGGAACGCCGCAGCTGCGGTGACCTGGTCATGCACGTTTTTCACCTGCTGACGGGAGGCGGGCCGGCCATCGAGGCGACCGCGTAGCCGGCGCAGCTGGTGCCAGACGGCATACCCGTGGAGGGCGCGCCGGTGCTCGGGAACGGCACGCTCACAGCTGACCTGGCTGATCCAGCGTTCCAGGGCGATCAGGCGCTCGTCCCGCGCGGGGAGCGCGCCGACGGCGACCAGCAGTGATCGCAGATGGACCAGAGTGCGGCCTGGCGGCAGCGTGTCGAGCGCCTCGTGCGTGATGACACCGCAGGCCGCGACGCTGTGGAGGGTGCGGCGGACGCTGGCCTTCTTCAGCCAGTCCAGCATGAGGTCGGGACGATCGACACCGACGAGGGCCTCGCGCAGCCGGTCCAGCTCCGGCGAGGCGGCACCGCCAGGCGGGGTAAAGACCAGCTTGAGTTTCCGGTCCAGGGAACAGCGGGTGCACTCCGCGGCCGACAGCTGCCAGGTCTCCTGGCAGGCCGCGCACCGTTTCCAGAAGGCCGGGTCGGGGTTGAGGCAGTGCGCGCACAGCGGCTCGCGCAGCGTGCCGCCCTTCAGCGGTGCCCCGGTGCCGCAGCGCGAGCAGGTAATCCACCGCTTGCGGCACCGCTCACACACCGGCGTGCCGGTCGCCCGCGAGATGCCGATCCGGCCGCTGCCGGCTGACCCGCAGATGGTGCAGGAAAGAGCCGGACCGGGCCGGCAGCTCTGGCAGACCGGCCCGGCCTCGGTGAGCGCGGCGACACGTCGCCGGTTCCCGCATGTCACGCAGGGTTTCCAGCTCCGCGGGTCCCGCCGCCAGCAGTTCTGGCAGATGGGCTGGCCGTTGTCATTGCGGCGGGCCGTGGACCTCAACTTCCCGCACCGGCCGCAAGGCAGCGCCCTAGCCTTGCTGAGGCACCCGCCGCAAAGACGCAGCCCTTCGACGGGAACGCCGAGCTGCCGCTGCCTGCCGCAGCGGGGGCAATGCGGCTCCACTACGGCAGCGGCGCCTGCGCGGGCAAGCGCGCTGATGAACCGCAAGACGCCAGGGAAGGCGGCGCGAGCGCCCTGGCCGGTGAGCAGTTCGGGCTGATCCACCACCGCGGCAGCGATGCGGCGCTGTCCGTCCGGGCGGGCCGCCGCCTCCCTCAGCGCCCCGAGGATCACTTCCGGGCTCAGCGCGGGCTCCAGCTTCGCCATCACAGCGAGCACGGGACCCGCCGCCTCGCCGGGGCTGCTGGTCACTGCGGCGCGCCAGTGATCCGGGCCCGCTTGGGGCGCCGGGCGCCGATGCCGGCGGCATCCGCGGCTCCGCCGGCGGCAGCCTTCCGAGGCCGCCGGCTCGCGCTGGCCGCGGGGACGGGTTCGATGAGGTCGTCCATCGTGCAGTCCAGGATGTCGAGCAGCGCCATGAGGATCTTCAGGCTCAGCCGCTCCGGCCGCTCCACCACCAGGCGGTAGACCTGGCTTGAGGACAAGGTGATGCCGCGGTCAGCCAGCAGCGGGATGATGTCGGTGGTGGCGAACATCCCCCGTTCAGCCATGACCTTGCGCAGGTGCCAGCGGTAGTCGAGCCTGGGGGTCATCTGCGTCCTCGCCTCCTCACGCGCCGGCGAACGCCGGAGCCAGAGCCTTGCTCAGGGCAGTGTTCATGAAGTCGTCGCTGACGTGGGTGTAGATGGCGGTGGAGCTGTCGCACTCGTGGCCGACCTGCTGCTGAATGAACCGCCGGTCGACCCCGTCCTCGGTCAGGTGCGTGACATAGGCATGCCGCTCGGAGTGCACCGTCAGCGCCCGGGGCAGCCCCAGCGCGTCCCGGTAAGCGACGAACCGGGCGTTGATCTCCGCGGGCTTGACCCGGCCGCCCCGCTCGGTGACCCACAGCGCCGGGTGATCGGCGCACCCGAACTTCGGGCGGATGTTCTCGACATAGTCCGCGACTGCCTCCACCGCCCAGGGCATCACCGACAGCACGTTCCGCCGCCGCGGCGGCTGCCCCCTCTTCGCCTTGCCATAGCGGACGTTCAGCGTCCCGTACCGGCCGAACTGAGGCGCCCGCGGGTTGCGGCCGAAGTCGGCCTTGTCCAGCTTCGCGGTCTCGGTCCGGCGCAGCCCCCACCCGTAGATCACCTTGAAGATCGTGGCGTCCCGGTAGGCGGCCAGCGCGCCCTTGCGCCCGGACCGCACTGCCCGCTCTACTTGATCATCGGCGTAGTCCAGGAACCGCTGCAGTTCCTCGCGGGTAAATGGCCTGGCCTCCGGGCTGCCCTCATAGCCACTGAGATGGGAGACGGTGTTCCACTCATGGCAGATCGCGACCGGACACGTGCCGAAAGCCTCCTCACACGCCGGCCCCCACCCATAGCGGGCATCGATGAGGAACTCGGTGAACAGCCGCACGTCGCAGCATCGCCTCGAACATCGATTCCTCCGGCCGCAGCCGGGCCACCCCGGACATCAGCTCCAGGCACGCCGCGCCCGCTAGCTCCACCCGTCCCATCCGGCCCCCGAGCCCCGAAAACAGCAACCGCCAGAAGCCAGGATCATGCATCCAACGGGATCAGCATGCAATCACCGCAGCCCACATGGACCTAACGTGTCGCAGTACCGGGCCCATCCGGACAGCCCGCATAGCCGCTAAACCAGGCAAACCTCGCCCATCAGATGCAATTCCCGAGGGTGGGCATAGGCGCCGGCCCGGTCGCGGCAGATCACCCGCGCCCCCGGGTGCGCCGTGAGCCAGCCGGCCAGCGGTACGCTCCAGCGCTGGTAGCGGGCGGTCAGCCCGTCCGCCTGCCCGGCGAACGTGACTTTCGCGCAGGCCACGTTCTGGCACAAGAACCGGCGCATGGCCAGGTGGATCAGCACTGGCCGGCCGCCGAGCGGGAGATCGCGTACCTGCCGGACATAGCTGCTATGCACCCGCGACGACCTGGTACCGCACGCCGGGCACGCCGCCTCCGCCGGCCAGTAACGCGCCCTGAACTGCACGCCGGACGGCATGCACTCGATCTGGTCCACGATCACGCTGTTCAGGTGAGGAAGAAGATCGCCAAGCCCGGCACCCTCACCAGCCATGCCGCCGGCAACGGCCGGCAAGGCAGGGCAACTGACACACTGAGACGGCAACGAGGCTCCCGACGTGAGTGATCCTGGCCGGTCACCCGCGTCCTACCGGAGCCTCGACGCACACTGGCGGCAACACGCCACCAGCACCCCAAATCGTGATCTTCAGAGCCCCCGCCCAGACAGGCAGTACTCCTGCCTGCTGGCCAGACCGCCTTGCCAGCAGTCACCCACCGTGACCCGATCACGGAATTCGCGCCAGAACCCATGATCGTGGCAGGCGACAAACACCGCGCCGGTTACGTATCGTAAGTACACGCTGATCATCCAGTCATGTGCGGGCTGCGACCGTCGAGAGAGGTGCACGAGAACCGCGCCTGACGGTTCGCGTTCACGTTGAGGTCGCGGTCCGTGACCGCCTCACGGCCGTCGTCATCGGGGTGACCACAGGCCTGTCCGCCTGGCCGCTGGCCGGCCTGGGCGCGTGGTGCGACCTGCCGGACCATCCCGGGAATGCCGCGGCTCGTACTGTCGCCAGTGGCGCCGTAACTGTTGCGTGAGCCCGTCGCAGGGCCGCCCGGGGTCCGGCTTGGCCTTCGCCAGAAGTCATGATCCGTGCACGGCCGGTCGCGCATCGGTAAGCGCGTGGAGTTCGGCGGAAACCCCGGCGGCCTCGGCCGACCCGATCCGCTGGAAGATCTCGAGCGCCTGCCGCAGCATGCCTTGTGCCTCGGCGGTGTGGCCGGCGGCCAGGGCGCACCGGCCCAGGCCTGCCAGCGCGTGCGCCTCGTCCCAGGCGCTGCCGATCTGGCGGGCGAGGTCCAGGGCCTGCCGGTGGCATGACCCGGCTTGGCGTAGGTCACCGCACACCCTGTGCAGCGTCCCGGCCTCGTTGACGGCCTCGGCCTCACCGCCCCGGTCGCCGAGGTCACGGTAGAGGCCCAGCGCCTCCGCCAGGTCCCGGGCCGCGCCCGGCCAGTCCCCGGTCAGCTGGCGCACGCGTCCCAGGTTGGTGAGGGCGTTGGCCTGGCCGCGCCGGTCGCCCAGGTCACGGTGGATGTCCAGCGCCTCCGCCAGGACCCGGGCCGCGCCCGGATAGTCTCCGGCCACGCACCGCGCGTCCCCCAGGTAGATGAGGGCGTTGGCCTGGCCGAGCCGGTCGCCGAGGTCACGGTAGAGGCCCAGCGCCTCCGCCAGGTCCCGGGCCGCGCCCGGATGGTCCCCGGTCAGCTGGCGTACGTATCCCAGGTTGGTGAGGGTGTTGGCCTGGCCGCGCCGGTCGCCCAGGTCACGGTGGATGTCCAGCGCCTCCGCCAGGACCCGGGCCGCGCCCGGATAGTCCCCGGTCATCCGCCGCACGACCCCCAGGTTGTTGAGGGCGTTGGCCTGGCCGAGCCGGTCGCCGAGGTCGCGGTAGATGCCCAGTGCCTGCTCCAGGTCCCGGGCCGCGCACGGCCAGTCCCCGGTCCCCCGGCGCACGCTTCCCAGGTTGTTGAGGGTGTTGGCCTGGCCGAGCCGGTCGCCGAGGTCGCGGTAGATGCCCAGTGCCTGCTCCAGGTCCCGGGCCGCGCACGGGTAATCCCCGGTCATCCGGCGCACGTATCCCAGATTGGTGAGGGCGTTGGCCTGGCCGAGCCGGTCGCCGAGGTCCCGGCAGATGCCCAGCGCCTCCTCGAGGTCTCGAACGGCGGCCGGCCAGTCCGCGGTAAGCCGCCGCACGTCCCCCAGGCTGGTGAGGGCGCCGGCCTGGCCGGGCCGGTCGCCCAGGTGTTGCGCGGCGCGCAGGGCGGTGGCATGGCGGGCGATAGCCTCGGCCCACGGACCGTCATGGCGCAGCAGACCGGCCAGGCCCGCGGTCAGGGCGATGATGCGGGCATGCTGGCCGGTCGCGGTGGCGTGGTCGAGGCAGGCGAGCAGGTTGGCGCGCTCGGCCCGGGCCCAGGCCAGCGCCTGCTCCTGGCCGGCCAGGGCCGGAACTGCGGCCGGCATGGTCCCGGCCCGAGCGGGAATGGTGCGGGCCTGGGGGGCCAGCAGGGCATCGGCCATGGCGGCGGTGTACTGGTAGTAATCCAGCAGTCGGCCGGTGGCCTGGTCCCGGTCACGGTCCGGGTCATCACGCTCGGCGAGGGCCCAGGCGTGGGCGCGGATCAGGTCATGCATCCGGTACCGGCCCTGGGCCGGCTCGGTGAGCAGGTACTGGTCATACAGGCCCTCCAGGCCGTGGCGGGCGGCCGCCAGGCTGGTGCCGTCCAGGGCGGCGGCGGCGTAGGCGTCGATGTCCGGGCCGGGGTGCAGCCCGAGTCGGCGGAACAGCCGCTGCTGATCCCCGGCCAGGTCGGCGTAAGACAAGTCGAACGCGGCGGCGACCGACAGGTTCTCCGTCGCCATCAGCTCCAGCCGGTCCACCGCCGCAGCGAGTTCGGCGGCCCGCCCGGCCGCCGACCATGCCGGGTGATGGTGCAGCTGGCGGGCTACCATCCCGATCGCCAGCGGCAGGCACCCGCACAGCCGGGTGATCTCCTCGACCGCCGGGTCGGCCGGGCTGAGCCCGGACCGGCCCGCCAGCCGGACCAGCAGCCCAGCCGCCTCCTCTGGTGGCAGGGTGTCCAGGCTGATCGCGGTGGCGTCCTCCAGCGCGGACAGGTGCCGTCGGCTGGTGACCAGCACGAGGCTCCCCCCGGCGCCGGGCAGCAGCGGCCGGACCTGCTCGCTGCTGGCGGCGTCATCCAGGATCAGCAGCAGCTGCTGCCCGGCCAGCCGGTCCCGCCACAACGCCATCCGCGCCTCCAGCCCCGGCGGGACCTGCCCAGCCGGGACCCCGGCAGTCAGCAGCAAGCTGGCCAGCGCATCCGCCGGCTCCACCGGCTGCTGCCCCGGCGTGTGCCCGTGCAATGGCAAGAAGATCTGCCCGCCCGGGAACCGCCCCGCCAGCCGGTGCGCGGCATGCACCGCCAGCGCGGTCTTGCCCACCCCGGCCATCCCCCCGATCGCATGAATCCCCACCACCCCGCCCGCACCCGCCGCGGCCGCCACCAGCTCGCCCAGCTCCCGCTGCCGCCCGGTAAACGAGACCAGGTCCCGCGGCAGCGTCCGGGTCGCCGCGGCCACCCCGCCCGGCACCGTCCGCAGTGGCGGGAACTCCGCCTGCAGCCCCGCCGCCTCAAGCTGGAAAATCCGCACCGGTGCATCCAGATCCTTCAGCCGGTGCACCCCCAGGTCCGCCAGCGCCGCCTCCGGCGGAAGAACGCCCCGCACCAAGGCGGCCGACGTCTCCGACAGCAGGACCTGGCCCCCATGCCCGGCGGCTGCCACCCGGGCGGCGCGATGCACATCCAGGCCCACCAGGCCGGTGGCCGTCTGCGAGGCCTGCCCGGTGTGCACCCCCATCCGCACCCGGACCTGCTCCCCGCCCGGCCACCCATGCGCCTGCAACGCCCGCTGCATCTCCAGCACTGCCGCCAGGCACGCCGTCGGCGAGGAGAACACCGCGAAGAACGCATCCCCCTGGGTATCCACCTCCCGGCCGCCGTGCGCGGCCAGCCCCGACCGGATGATCGAGTGGTGGTCGGCCAGCACCCGCGCGTACACGCCTTGCCCCACCCGCCCCAGCAGAGCCGTCGAGCCCTCGATGTCGGTGAACAGAAACGTGAACGTCCCCACAGGCACAGCGTAGAAGCCCAGCCAGCCACCGCAGCAGACAGCGGCAGCCACCCAGCCAGACCACTCACCGGTCGGCTCCGGCGCCTTGCCCACCTCACAGGCTCCCGGACCACCGGACGCTGATCGCCGTCGCCCCAGGACACCACAACGGCAAGTCCAGGGCCGCTTGCCAGACAGGCGTCCCAAGCCGGCTTCCCGCCCGAGCCCGCCATCGGCGCAGTGCAGGCGCGGCGCCGGACTCCCCGCTCTTTCATAGGGGCCCCGAATTACGCGGAATCCGGGTCTTTGGCCGGGCGATGAGCCAAGAGGGGTTCGCATCAGGTCGGGGGCCGGCAAAGCGTCAACGCCGCGCTGCGCTGTTTCGAACGGTAGTGCTGGATCGAGGTGCGCGACCGGGCCGTGACCGTGAGGCGGGCGGCGGCACTGGGCCGGTTCGCCGGTGATGAGCTGTCAGCAAGCTGACAGCAGCCATGTCGGCTGCGTGACTGACAGCCATCTCGCGGCTGGAGCAAGCTGACGGCAGTTGGTCCTCTCATGAGACCGGCAACAGGCAAGCCAGCCAGCTGCCTCTAACACGGAAGGGGTTATCGGGATGGAAGCAAGGTGTGTGGTCTGTGGCAAGCGCCCAGCCAAGCTAATAAAGGTCCAACGGAACGTAGGCATGGTCGTGCTGCGTACTGCGCACCGCGCCGACGGTCCCTTCTGCCGGGAGCATGCTCTTGCCGCCGCGAAAGCAAACCTGGGCCGCACTCTGGTGACAGGCTGGTGGGGAGCCGAGAGCTTCTTCTTGAACTTCAAGGCTATCGCGACTGATGTCGCCGCGATGAAGTCAGCCCGCGGGCTGCCTCCGGCCGACAGCGAGCAGCCCGATGCCGGGTGACGGGCGCGGCAGCAGGCCGGTAAATCTGCTGTCCATCGTGTCCAGGCACTCTGCGTCTGCCGGGGGTGGCCTGTTCCCCGACATCAGCGAAGATGGCCAGCCCATCTTCGAGCCCGGCGAGCGCACCATGTGGTCGGGGAGACTGCGCGTCGGGCTGCTCCGGCAGCGGGCTAACGACCGCCCGCTGGCCCGCGTCTGGGAACTCCCTGAGCCAGCTGAAGTCTGGCTGACGGACAGGCGGCTGGTCTTCATCTGCAGGAAGTTCACCGCCGGTGACTGGAAAACGGCATGGCTAGATTGGACCGACTTTCTGGCGAGCACGGTCAATAGCATCAGCGCGGAGATGAGGCGGCACGGCCGAGTCGCAATCGGCCAGGTCCGCTACGAGTGGCCGGTGAGCCTTCAGCTGACGAGTCGGCGGGTGAACATGCGCCAGCTCACGCTGCTGGGAATCAACTGCGTAGATCCATGGGATGACGCGATCGTCAGGCTCGTCCTCTATGACAAGTCACAGGAACTCGTCGCTGACCTAACCCGGATGATGATCACAGCTAATGCGGCCTACCGGCTGCACCGATCGGCGCCCGCCGCCACAGCCGTATTGCTGAGTCAACATGCGCAGTATCCGGTCACGGACGATCAGCGCCACCCGTTCGGCTCAGCAGCCGGAGATTCGCATCGCTTCACCGACCTGCGACCTGGGGAGTCGATGACATTTTCACTGCCCGGCGCCACGAAGATTTCCAGATGGACTACCGCAAGCCGGTCAGCTTAGTACCGCGTCGGGCCTCGCGGTCTGAAGGACCGGCAGGAACGGACCCGGCTGACGCGAGGAAGCAGACCACCGGTCCGTCCCGCCGGTTCATGCACGAAATTGCCAGCCCTGCACGGACTTTGTCCTGATCGGCATCGAGTCGCCGCCCCGTGCAATTCGGCGGTTTCACGTGCGCGCCTCCAACATCGGGCGGCGACGCTCCGTGGCCACTGACCTCCTTCGCCGGGCCCGGCACCACAATCGTCTCAACCGGCGCGGTGACAGGCGGGTACCGGACACGTGAGGAAAGGCGCGTTGGGTAAGCCAGCTACCGAGTGGGCTACTTCAACGTCCTGGGCATGCTCGCCGAAGGTCGGCCATGGCTGCCGCCGCCAGCGCCGGCCTGATCACCGCGGCACGCTCAGCCGTCTGGCCCCTCTCGCCGGGATTCGCCCGGCGGCGTGGCACGCCCATGATCTGTTGCCCGGCCTGCCCGTCCCGACCGCGCCGTGACCGCCAGGAACACCGCGGCCTGCTTGGAGCCCCTGGGCCAGCGGTAGGCGCGGCATGCGGTGCCCGGCGGCAGGACCAGCACATCACCCGGCCGTAGGGTCAGGGTCGTGCTGGGCTCGGCCTTGAACTCCAACCTGAGCTGGCCTGCGACAACACACAAGACATCGGCGTCCGGCTGAGAGAACCAGCCCGGGTCGACGTCCTCGTCCCGCTTGCAGACCCAGACCACCTCGGTACTGTCACAATCCAGAATGGTTCCAACCGACCCGTAGGGAGTAGCCCGAGCAGCCCCCACGGCCTCACCTTCGAGCGCCCGCAGCAGAACAGGGGCGGACGGCTCACCACGCATGGCTCACCTCCAGGCTGACCACAACACAGCCAGTCTTGACGCCCGCCCAGGACGCGCGACAGGGCCAAAAGGCCCTGTTGGCGAGACAGATCGATGGAGAAACCGGGCTCAACAACTCGATCAGGATTCACTCACAAGCGACACCCGGCGCAGCGCGCAAGGGAATTCCATCTCCCGAACACCTGACCAGTTACCAGATCGTTAGGATTTACCGCGCATGCCGAAGAGTGCAATGGAGCGATCTTTACGTAGGACTGCCTAATTTCCGAGATCTCGCTGAACCCAACGTCCATTAAGCCTGGATCCACCGATGAATTGCGGTAGATCATTTTCGGCTTGATCTCTGCACGGGGAGTTTTCTGAGGTGATTGTGGGCGTGGGCGTCCCGCCGCCCGCCTTGGCGGCCTTGCGGTGATCTTTCCGGGTCGGGGACGGGGGCGGGGGGCCGCGGCGGGCCGCTGGCGGGTGCGGTGACCGGGTCCGGGCTGGTCAGGCCGCCCGGGCCCGCGGCGGGCCGCAGGCGGCCTCGAACAGGGTTTGCCACTCGGTCTCGCGGTGCCAGTATTCGGGCAGGTGCAGGGTCAGGTTGCCGCGGCCGCGGCGGGCGGTGCGGGCGGCGACGCCGGTCAGGTCGCGGCGGATTGTCGCGCCGCGGGCCCGGGCGTGGAAGCCCGAGGCCAGGCACCCGGCGGCGCGGAGCAGGTTGCAGGACATCGCCGCGAGGGTGAGCCACGCGGCGTTGGCGGCGAACCGGCCTGATGGCATATGAGCCATCGGGCCGTCGGCCCAGTCGGCGAACACCTGCTCCACCACGGCATGGTCGCGGTGCTGGGCCTCGGCCTGGGCCAGCCCGAATGGCGAGTCGGTGAGCACCTGGCCGCTGACGCGCCGGGCGCCGCCTCAGCTGTCCCCGCCGGCCCCAGACAGTGGCCGTTCGGTGACCGTGAAGGACAGGGTGCTGCTGGCGCCCAGAATCGCCCGGGCCGTTTCGGGTAGCTGTATCTCATACCGGCTGCCGGCGAGCTGCAGGGGCTCATCCTGGATGGGGTCATTCGCCGCGAGGACGCCGCTGACGGCTGAGTTCCACGCGGCCCAGACCTGCGGCTCGCCCGTCGTGGGCGCGCCGTCGGGATACCCGATGTCCGCGATCAGCGTGTCGTCCCAGTCCGCGACCTGTTCGAGATGGTAGGTGAAGTCGAACAACCCGTTCCTTTCCAGCACCCGGAACACGCGCAGCTGCAGCGCAAACCTGCACCTGCCGGGGGTCGGCCCGGGGCCGACCCCCGGGGCGAGCAAGAAGACGTTGGTCAGCGGAACCAGCCCGTCCTGCCCGGCTTGGGATGCGAGCTCCCCGGTGAGCTGGATCGGGCAGTAGTGAGCGGCCAGCTGCTCGTCCATGACGACGGGCAAGCCGCGGACGGACATGCGCAGGTCGGCCTGCCATGCCGCGGACGCGTCCGCGGCTGCGGCATCGGCACCCGTCGAAGCGATATCCAGCGCACCGAACCGGATCGCCACCTGATATCTGCCGAACAGGAACCGGCGCAAGTTCTGATAGCCCTCTTCGCTGTTGACGATGCCGTACCGGCCCGAGTGCGACCTGTAGACGTAGGCGCGATGCGTGGCCGGGTTCGTCAGCTGCGCGTCCTGGATCCGGACGAGCCCGTCGCTTTGCGGCCCGATGACGACCCGGGACAGGCCGTAGTCCTGCGGGTCGGTCCCGACCAGGCAGAAGATGCGATCGGGGTCGAAGATCTCAGCGGGAACGACGCGGGGATCCCAGCCCTCCGGAGGTGCATCGCCCCAGTTGGCGCCCTTGGTCAGGTAGCCGTACATGTTGTGCGGAGCGAAGATCTCCGAACCGGCTGGCCCGGCCACCTGCTCAAGCTGGTTGATCGCCCCCGCGGTGAACACGATCCCGCCATGCGGGGTGGCGTAGGTGAAGAACCGGTCGACGAGTTCGGCTCCCGGCGTCCTCGGCTGGCCGCTGGAGTCTGGGGTTTGCGAGATCTTCTGCAGCATGCAGCGCGCGATCAGCCCGCCCATGCTGTGCGCCACCAGGTCGACTCTTGGCGCGCCCGTCTTCGCCAGGATTTCCTTGATGAAGTCATACAACCCTGCCGCGGCGCCCTCAACGTCGAACCCCGGCGCGGACACCTGCGCCTCGACATGGTGGAACAAAGTATCAAGGAACGGCCGCTTCGGGGGAGCGGTGAAGGTATCCGCGGCCGTGTCATAGAAGCGGTAGACCCAGATCGAAGCCTGAGCATTGCTCAGCCCCCCGTCCGGGACGGTCTTCAGGTAGGCGTCCTGCCCGCCCCGGACGAGCAGCTGGTACCCCTCGTCCGTCATCAGCCGCAGCATCGGGCCTTCGAACTGGTAGAACTCCGGGTCGCCGTCCCCGTTGACACGAACGTGCGTTCCGCCCGAGTTGAACCCGTAGAACGGGTCGTCGACAGCCGAGTCGATCCCGGTGGTGGGTCCCGCGTAACCGCGGACGTAGACGATAGGAAGCTTGCTCATAAGCCAATCTCTATCAGATGCGCCGGAGAATACCTGACCAGCCGCGGTAGCGCGCCTCCGGCCACTTCGGACCGGTGCCCGGCTCGCTGCCACCCTGCCTTGACGGAGGGCCGCGGCAGCGCCCTGATACACCGATCCCGGATCCGGCCTCCAACGCGCTGGCCAAGCGCTGGCCAAGGCCCTGCCCGACGAAGACCAGCCCGACGAAGACCCACGGATCGAAGAACCACCAGCGAATTCGCCGTCCCAGGCTTGACGCAGGAGCACGCGCTTCTACCGCGATTCGCAAAGTGGTCTAGAGGTTATCGTTCGGGTAGCGCGGCGGCGATCTGTCCTGCGGCCTTCAGCGGCCGTGGCGGTCTTGCCACAGCCAAAGGTTCCGTTCAGCCAGGCTGTCCTCCCACGGTCAGCGCGGCCGACGGTCACGGGATGATTCTGATCGGGAGGCGCGTTGACCTAGAGGACGCGACATATCGTGTTGCCTAGGCAGGCCCGGGCCCTTGACGGGCCCTGGGCCTTGAGAGGTGAGCGTGATGACCGGCTGGCATGCGGAGCGGACGCCGGACAGGCCGGCCAAAGCCGTGATCGCTGTGACGCTGCTCGCGCTGCTGCTGGTGGCGGTGGTGCCGCTGGCCCTGCTGGCCGGGGTGGTCATGATGATGCTGGGACACGTCGCCGGCGGGCTCGCGCTGTTCGGCGGCTCGGTCCTCGCCGCCGCCGTAGCTGTCGCGCTCGCGGGCATAAGCGGGATGCGGCACCTGCGCAAGCTGGTCTCCGGGCGCAGCTTCGGTGCCGTGCGGCTGGACGGCAGCCAGGACGCCGACGTCGCAGAGCCCGGGGGCAGCGACTACACCAACGTCGTGCGGCTGGACCGCAGCGAGTACACCGAAGTTCGCTGACCTCACCGTACCCGTTGCTGGCACGCACTTTGGGCCGGATATCTGGCGGCTTGCCAGGCCGACGCTAAACCGAGACAAGTGGGCTGGTGGCAGATTACGAGCACGATGGCTCACCGCTGCCCCGGCCTGGGCTGCGCCAGGTGAATGAGCGCAGGGCTGAGGGCGTCCTCCTCACCGGGGTCTACGGGTCGGGCAAGAGCTCGGTCGCCCAGGAGATCGCCTACCTGCTCGAGCAGCGGGGCGAGCCATACGCGCTACTCGACCTGGACTACCTGAGCTGGGCGGGCACGGGCACCAGTGACCGCGCGAGCGAATTCGGGTTGATGGTGCAGAATCTGGCGGCCGTGGCGGCGAACTACCGGCGAGCCGGCATCCGGCTGTTCGTGCTCGCTTATTTCGTCCGCAGCCCCATCGGGGTGGTGGCGCGGGATGTGATGACCTTCCTCGGGTGGCGCTAGCGCCGCCAGGTCAGCGGGTATGAAACGAGTTTTGGCACAGCACAGGGTCCGGAATATCTGAGTTAGTCATCTCACTGACAGGATGTAGTCGACGCCAGCGTTATCAGAACTGGCTTGCCTCTAGACAGATCTGAAGGAAGCCTTTGAAGCCTGCTTGCCGGTCGGTCGCACCTTCTCCGCCTACCACGGTCCATTCATGGCGTATGGAAGGGATTCTCTTTTTTTCACCTGGCGGCCACCCGGTTTCTCCTGACGGGACCACTGTAATCGCGTTCATAATTTTCATAAAAGTCTGTTGATCGGCTACCGGCTGCCCGGCGCTATAGAGCGGGATCAATCGCCAGTGCACCAGGGAGGCGGCTTCTTCATGTGAAGGAACAGGACCCGGGGTGCTGGGGAAAGTGAAGGTACTTGGAGTTCCGCCCCCTGGCGGAGTCCAGCTCAAGGTCAACGCCGGAGGGGATGGATTGTACGAACTAAGGAATATGCCCGAAGCGCCGCTGGGCGTATTAGTCGAAGCCGGGACGGTGCCGACGGGATCGAAGTGTTCGAGAGAGCCTGGCTGAGAAACCGCCGCCTCGTATAGTGGCTCGGTGTACCAGTAGCCTGCTTGGTCAGGAATGCAAGTAACATTGAGCGGATCAGCAAGTGTCAGTGCAAGGCTTATCATGGAAGACTGCCAGTAGCCGCCGGCTATCATGCGAAGCATTTTATTATTCAGCTTAAACCAAGTGGATATCTGGGAGACCCGCAGCCCGAAGTCCGCCGGTTCGAAAAGGTACAGCTCGTCTACTCGTGCCCCGTTACCTGGCTGTCGCAATGCCTTAAGCGCCTGTGCGCCTCCAGCGCTGAAACCACCCAGCGCGAGCCGGGAGCCTGGAACAGGTCCGACATTACCGAGACGGCCGTCCGACCGCAATGTATTAAGCGCCGACCGGATCAGCTCCGGCATCTTTGAGCTCAGGACGCTACCGTGATCAGAACCATGAGGGAATGGCCAGAACAGCACCACGGGTTTCCCGGAGCCCACGAGTTGTGCTTCCCAGCCGCAGAACGGCGTGGGGATGAAAGATCCGCTTTCTACATAAAACGGCTGGCTGGCCGGCGGATCCAAGACGTAACGAGTCAGGCGGCCCGTATTTGATGCTACGTCATCTGTATTCGTGTAACGATCACTAGAGGTTGGCCTTAGAAATAGCAAGGTGCCGACAGCGGCGGGCGGGCTACCGGGAGACGTGACTGCAGGTGGGATCAGGCAGGCCCAGGTGACTGCCGCTGTTCCTGTCGATCCCGTTGGAAATGGATCAGTGCACTCCAGGACCGCGAAGGTAGATCCATGGGCCGGCGCAAAAGTAAAGGGCGTAAGCTGATTGCCCGGATTGCTTGGATCGCTCAGCTGATTCAACTTGCTTGCGTAGTCGGTGAGGTCCAGGAACAGCAGGTCCAGCTTCAATTGGAAGATGCCACTGCTGGTCTTGCTTGCGCCAACCCATACTGCTGATGTGACACGGCGATCCCGCGGAGATGTTGGTTGCCAGACGGCAGTACCGTTAGAGAGTGTCACCTTGGCACAGCCTTGATTTACGTTGAGCAGAGGCGGCTCGCCAGTCTCCGGGTTCGGGATGCTTGCCGTGAGCGTCAGTGTCTGTGCCCCATCGGGAATGTCGAAGATAAGCGCTCCTTTAGCTGAATTGGGCGTTTGGGCTGGCGGCGTTCCGTCTGCGCTCACGGTAACTACCATATTTTTTATGAATCGGTGCTGTGGATTGTCATAGCCGATGAGGAGATGCATCTGTATATCCTATGCTCGATGCCTACACAGGGTCACGCGACGTCGCCTGGATCTCCGGAGGTGGCGGACGACAGGTCTATTGACGGGGGAGGGGTGGCCATGAACGTGGCGAGTTGCCCGTCGTCTTGCCCTACGAGCGCATTGCTGAGATCGAGCGGGTCGCAAGGTCCCAGCAAGTGCGTCCTGCCAAACGGCGCGCTCATTGAAATGGTCATGGTCGCTGGAAGGTCTATTGGAGCCAGTATGAACGTCAGGAAGTTATCGCTTTGATAGGCCGCGTCAGCCGCCGTAAGGGTCATTGCCGTAGCTCCACCTGGGTCTCCTATGTAGAGCGAGAACGGCGGATCCTCCGGGTCGGCATAAACCGAGAGTTCTATGGGAGTCGCGTCCGACAGGCCCGGGCGCCTCTCATGTACCAGGCCGAGCGCGGTGAGAATCTCGGTGAATATATTCATGACCACGCCGCCGTTCCACGAAAACCCGTCGGCCCAGGCTGAGGCAAGATCCCGGAGAAGATGTTCATGAGCTGGCGCTTCCGGTCGCGGGCGGCGGCTCCAGCTTGAGCCACCCCTCGATGGCGGTTGGCGGATCGGCGGGCAGCAGGGCGTCGTCGGTCGCGTTCACGGTCGGGTCCTCCGTCCACGTCGCGATGTCAGACCGGTAGTCCCACACCCAGGTGCCGTTTAGGTCGGTGGCGAGCGGCATGCGGATGTGTTGCGGGTCGAGCAGGACCGGGCCGAAGCGGAACGTCGGCGCGATCGCCGCCAGGCCCGCCTGCACCCACGCGCGCCGGAACCCGATCTGCTTGCGCGGCACGAGACCGAGCGTGGCGTGCACCGAGGCGAGGGGCTCGACGAGGAGCGTCAGGTTGATGGTCTGGTTCGGGCGGATGAGCAGCACGCCGGAGGTGTCGATGTAGGGGTGCGTGACGGGCGTCGCGCCGGTGGCGGCGCCGCCGGCGAGGTCGTCGGCGAAGGACTCGTAGAACCCCGGTACCAGGTCGATTTGCTGCAGGAACCCCTGCTGGGGGCCGAACGGGCGGGCCATACCGGGCGCGGCCGCGTCGGCGGCGTGCAGCACCGTGTAGTCGTCGTTGACGAAGTAGCCGAGCAAGCCGTCCTCCCACTGGGTGAGGTCACCGAGCCGGACCGGCACGGCGCTGACCGTCCCGTCGGGGGTGGTGACGGGATCGGCCACCTCGAGCCGCACCAGCGCCCGGATCACGCAGATCGGGTGCCCGAGCAGCAGGGACAGGTGCTCGTCGCCGGCGTGGCCGAACGGGTCGACGGTCCACAGCGTCGAGTCGATCGTCCGCAGCAGCGCGCTCCAGGCCGGCTCGCGGGCCTGGCTGGCGTCGGCGATGCCCCAGCTGATCAGCCCCTGGACGAGCTGGACGGCGTAGGAGTTGGTCAGCGTCTCGGCCGGATCCTGCCCGGCCGGCGTGGCCAGTCCCGGCGCCTCCTGCCAGCTGACCGTGCCGTCGGCGTCCGGCTGCAGGCTGCCGGCCGGGCTGCCGTCGGCGTTGAAGAACTCCAGCGAGCCGTCCAGGTGGTTGGGCAGCAGGAACGCGCACACCGGGCTGGTCTGGTAGTCGGCTTCCTGCCCGGGCACCTCGGCGCTCATGAACCGGAACCAGGCCCGGGTGGGGGCGGTGAACCGCGGCGGCAGGCCGAGGACCCCGGGCTGGTCCGGGACGCTGAGTGCCTGCGACACCAGGTAGCCCTGCGCGGCGTGGCTGGCGTCGGAGCCGCACAGGTCGATGAACTGGCCGAACCCGTCGACCAGGCGCAGCCGGACCAGGCGGAGGAACCCGGCCCGCATCGCGAAGAACGGGGTGGGCACCGTGCCGTCCGGCGCGGCCGAGGTGCCGTCGGCGGGGATGCCGCCGCGCAGCTGGGTCAGCAGGCCGTCCAGCCCGCAGGACAGCACGTCCATCTGGGCCAGCGCGCTGGCGATGTCGGCCAGCTGCGCGGGCTGATCCTGGCCGGGGCCGGGCGCCGGGCCGAGCCGCATCGCCTGGAACTGCGCGACGAGCGACTGCGCGAGCGGCGAGTAGAACGCCTCGCGGGCCAGGTTCCCTGGCCCAGGGACGGGCACCGGCCCGGTTCCTGCCACGCTGGCCGCCTGCTGCAACGCGTTGTTCACCGCCGCGGCCAGCACGCTGCTCGCCCCGCCGGTCAGCGAGGACCGGCCCTGGAACAGGGTGCCCTGCCCGGCGGCCGGGACCGGGGCGCCGGGGTCCAGTACGAACTCGATCTGTCCGAGGTCCCAGTCGCCGAGGCCGCCTGGCGACGGCACGAACTCGGCCGACCACTCCAGGTGCATCGGCGTCCACGGGCGGGCGGCGGGGGCGATCGAATAGGGGGCAGGCAGCATGCCGGACACGCCGCTGAGCGCGATCAGCGGGCCGTGGTCGACCCGCGGGTCGCGCAGCGAGTACCACGCGGTCTGCTCGACCACGATGTTGCGCTCGGCGACGGCGGGCGCCGCGGCCGGGCTGGCGGCGCCGGCGGCTGCCGCGATCGCCGCCGCGCTGCCGGTATCCAGCAGGGCCGTCTCGGCAAGCAGTCCCTCGCACTCCACGGGCACGCTGCCGTTCTCGACGCCGCGTTCGAGCACGTCGGTGCCGCGTACCGAGGGCCGCAGCGTCGACTGCGGCTGCTGCCAGCTGAGCTCGGCGACCGGGGTCAGGCGGCAGACCACCTGCCCGTCCTCGGTCGGTACGCTGCTGTCGTGGACGAACGCCCGCTGGCCGCCCTGCACCAGCAGGATGGCGTCCCTGGGGGTGAACATCCGCGGCGGCGACCGCAGCGCTTCGACCAGTCCGCCCGGATCGCCCGGCGGGATGGCCGGGCCCGCTCCGATCAGCGAGACCACCCCGCCCAGGTTCACCGGGACGATCTTCTCCTCGGCGCGGACTGTCGGCGCGGTCCCGGCCTCGACGCTCAGCTGGGCCATATCAATGGGGTGCCTGAAGCCGGTGCCGCTGAGGGTCGTCCCTGCCTGGGCCGTCGGCTGGGCCGCGAAGATGCCCGGCCCGGGCGGCGGCGGATCGGACGGCGGGGCCTGCGGCGGCCCGCTGGGGGCGATGGTCACCGGCTCGGTGCCCGCCGGACCGCCGGGCTGGCTGGCGAACGAGCTGGCGTGCAGCGCGACGTCGAGTTCCGCGCGCCCATCGGGCTGGTCGAGTTCCTTGACCACTCCGAGCTGCAGCGCCTCCACGATCGCGGCCTGGTCTGGTGCCTGGTTGGCGGTCGCGATGATCGCGGCGATCGCCTCGGCCATGGTGTTGCCGGCCGCGACCGTCACGGTGGCCGGACTCGGCGGGCCGCCGATCTCCGCGGTGTCGGCTGAGCCGGGCCAGTCGATGCCGACCACCGCCCCGTGCAGCACGCACCCGGTCGGCCACCACGAGCCGTTGGTCGTGTACTGGGCGGTCGCGTCGGACGCCGGGATCGCGTTCGTCGCGGCGATGCGGGGGTCGATGGTGCTGGCCAGCCCGAAGGACGCGGCGGCCAGCACGTACTGCCGCCGGGCCTGCGTGACTTCCTCGAGCTGGTCCGCCTCCAGGGTCCAGCCCAGCTGCTGCATCGCGGCGTTGAAGCCGGCCAGCGACGTGATGGCCTGGTTGCCCAGCGGGTCGGCGGTCGGGTCGGCGTACCAGCCGCAGACCAGGTAGGCCAGCGGGCCGGTGATCTTGTCGCTGTCCAGGGTGCCGTCGTAGAAGCCGAGCCGGTTCACCACGTTGTCGAAGTAGCCGGCCCAGGACAGGTCGCCGTGCCCGAGCGCGGTGAGCGGATTCTCCACGTCGGGCGCCGTGCCGGGTTCGGTCCACCCGTCCAGGTCCAGGACCTGCGGGGGCTCGCCGCCCGCTTCGAGCACCCAGCCCCGGACGGCCCGGCGGCCGGGCGTCGCGCCGGGCGAGATGCGCAGCACGACCCAGCGGTCCGCGATCGGCGGGAAGTTCGCGCTGTTGCTGGTGCTGTCGGCGGTTCCGCTGGTCAGGCCGTTGGGCAGGTACCACTGCAGGTAGGCGCCGCGGGGGCGGGGCGCGGGCAGATCGGTGAACGGCGCGGGCAGCAGGCCGGCCGCCGGCACGGGCGCCGCCCCGCCGCCCCCCTTTGGCGGCGTGGTCATCCTGGTCGCCGCCCAGGCCTGCGTCGCGTCGCGGACCATCAGCGCGTCGAGCTGGATGGGCACGAGCACTCGCGGGTCGCGGGCCAGCGCCGGGTTCCACGTCGCGGCCACGCGCGGGGTGATCCCGTGCGCGGCCGCGATCGAGACCAGCGCGGGGTCGGGGCGGGGGGTCGTCATGGCAGCAGCTCGGTGACGGCGGTGCGCACGTCCGGTTCGGTGATCACGCTCGCGACCTGGTATTTCGGCACGAACGCGCCGGAACTCACCCGCAGGTCGGACTTGACGCCCTGGAAGCGCTGCCGCCATGGGTAGCTGAGCAGCTCGATGGCGAAGGCCGCGCTGCCGGTCTGCGGCAGCACCGGGGGGCCGGTCAGCGCCGCGAGGTCGTCGCGCAGCGCCGCGACCGCGACCACGCGGCCGTTGGCCGCCCGGACCGGCACCGGCACCGGCGGGGCCGGCTGCTCCACCTGGCCGACGGCCCCGTGCCGGTCGAGGAAGAACCGCTGCTCCTTGTCGGTGTTGACGGCGAACTCGATGTTGTGGTGGGGCTCCTCGAGCCAGACCAGCTCTGGGATCCCGTCGAAGATGGCCAGCAGCACCGAGGGTGACAGTAGCTCCAGGCGCAGCGTGCAGAGCTGGGCCGCGGCGGCCTCGGCCGCCCACTGCCCGGCCGCGGGATCGTCGGGGTTGCCGGTGAACGGCGGCACGATCGTGCTGAACGCCCGTACGTCCATGGCCGGCCAGCCGGTCACGGCGGCCGAGCGCAGCAGGAAGCCGGTGAGGACCTGGGCCGGCGCCTGCTCGGGCTGGTCGGGCGGCGTCAGGCCGCGCTGCAGGATGCGCACCACGCGCTCGGTCAGGTCGAGCTGGGACTGCACGTCGGCGGCGTGCGCCTGGTGGTGGGCCTGTTCGCGGGTGCCGGCCTTGCCGACCGCGATCGCGCCGTCGACGAGCCGGTCGGTCCAGGACCGGTCGATGTAGAAGAAGCGGATCGACTCATCCGGCAGCAGCCGCGAGTCCGGGACCAGGTAGCCGAACGGCACGCCGATCAGCAGGCGCAGGTGGGCCAGGAACATCTCCAGGTACGGCGGCATGGTGGACTCGGGCACGCTGGAATCCACCTGGTCCTTGGCCAGCATCCGTTCCGCGAGCGCGGCCGTGCTGGTGATGGACGGAATGCGCATCAGGCACCTCCTGGGGTGGCGGTTTCCTGCGCTGCCCCGGCCAGGGTCGTGGTCGCGTTGGCGACCGCCTGGGCGCGGGCCGCCGCCAGCCGGTCTAGCCCGGCGGTATCGGCTGCGACTTCGGCCAGCGTGGTGTCCGCGCGGACGGTCTGCGCCGGGGTCGTGACCACCGCGCCGAGCGTGCCCGGGTCGGCGCCGAGCAGGTTCGCGGCCTCGGCGGCTGAGCCCAGGTTCCAGGCCGAGGCCAGGTCGGCCGGGTTCATCCCGGTCGCGCCGCTCACCTTGGCCAGGCCGTAGGCGTCGGCAAGCGGCGGCCCGCTCTGTGTTACCGCCTGCGTGGCGGCGGCCCCGATGATCGGCGTGACCGGCGTGTGCAGCGTCTCGGCGATCGTGCCGGGCAGGCCGAGCGTGAGGCGCTGCGCGATCGCCTCGATCGTGCTGGCCCGGGCCGACTGCTTGTAGGACTCGCGGCGCCAGCGCATGATCGCCTGGGCGAAGCGCGGGTCGGCGGCCGCCAGCAGCCGCCCCACCTCGAAGGCGGCCGCGTAGGAGACGTCTTCCGCGCCGGTCTCCGGCGTGGCCCGCCGGGCCTGATCGGCGCTGTGGTACGGGCCGTTCGGGTCGCGCGTCAGGTTGTAGGGGACGCACGGGCCGCGGTACCAGACCGCCTCGCTCGCGCCGAGCCGGTCTTGCAGCTCGATCGGCAGGTGCCCGGTGTCGGCCAGCGGCGGGTGGCCGACCTCGGCGACGGTGCCGAGCATGGCCACGTCCAGGTTCTGCATCAGGTCGCGGAACGTGCCCGGCCCCTCGCAGGTGAACTGCCAGCTGGTCAGGGCGACCAGCCGCACGCGCTGGGGAGGGGTGTACGTGAACGGCGCCGGGACCGCCGGCGAGAAGGTGTGCACGGGCGGCTGGGAGAGGGTGAAGATCGGGCTGGGCAGGACGTCGACGGGCGTGATCTCCTGGCTGGCGGCGGCTGCCGGGAGCGCGGGTTCGGCCCGCTGGTAGATGTACGGCGGGGGATTCGCCTGCACCAGGTCGGCGCGCTCCTCGAGGGAGACCAGGACCGCGCGGCACTGCGCGTTCGGCTCGGGCAGCCGGCTGGCGATCACGACCGCGTAATAGCCGTCGCCGCCCGCGGTGTTCAGCTCGCGGTCCTGGACGTTCACCCAGCGCACGTGCGCGAGCAGCTGCAGCTCCTCGACCGACGGCAGGATCGAGGCGACCAGGTCTGCGTCGGCCTCCACCGCGTCGCAGTTGATGTTCGCGGGGCTGCCGAGCCGGGCGAACACTTCGGCCGGGACCGCCTGCTGCAGCGGGATGTTGCGCAGCAGCGTGTATTCCCCCTCCTCGAATACCAGCAGGGCCACCCACGGCACCGGCGGCGCGGGCGCCGGCGGGGCGCCGGGCGGGATGGTCGGCGCCGGGATCAGGCCGCTGGGGTCGAGCTCGCGTTCCCAGGGCAGGGTGCGGCGGGAGAGCACGATGTGCGCGAGCCCTTCCTGGAACGCGCCGTGCCCGTTGCTGGGCGGCCAGGTGGTGGCCACCATCGACTGCGGGACCGAGAACTGCGGGCCGACGACCGTGAAGTAGTGCTGGCGCGAGAAGCCCTGGTTCGTTCCCTGGTAGCCGACCTCGGTGCTGACCGTCAGGCGGTAGGACCCGTCGTCCAGCGGCGGTGTCGCCGAATCGAACAGGTACATGTGGCCCTGCGGCGGGTCGGTCATGAGGTCTCCCCGGGGGTGTAGGTCGCGGTGACGAAGCCGGCGGGCGAGATCGGCCCGTCCGGGACGAAGCGGTCAGGCAGGCCGCCCTGCAGCGCGCTGGCCAGCTCGGCGGCGGTGCCGCCGGTGCCGATCACGGCGCCGGCCCGCCATGCCTGCGCGCTGGCCACGGACACGGTGAACGAGGCGGCGCCCGGGTCGGCCGTCACGTCGTAGCACAGCACCCGGCGCTGGCCGGCCAGCACCCGCCGCGGCGCGGCCAGCGTGCCGCCGGTGAACCCTATCGCCAGGTCGCTCTCTGGCGCGGCGCCCGGATCGGCGGCGTCGAGCGCGATGACCACCACGGTGACCGTGGCCGGGAGCTGGGTCTCGACGCCGACCTGACTCGCCGCCACGTCGCCCGCCGTCACCGTGCCGTAGCTGGCCCGCTGCCCGTTGCGCCGGGTCGCGTAGGCCCGCGCCACGTGCACGGTCGCGCCGCGGGCCGCGAACCGCGCGGGGCCGACCTGCGCCAGCGTGCTGGTGCTCTGCCACCCGACGGCGGCCCGCTGCCCGGCCGGCGCGAGGATGCTGGTGATCGCGCCGAACCCGGTCGCGGTGACGGTGGTGCCCGCGGGCGGCGCGCCCAGGGCCTGGACCAGCACCATCTCGGTGCCCGCGGGCGTCGGCCGTGCCGTACTGCCCGCGGCCGCGAACTCGGTATCGGCGAGCACGGCGCCGCTGCGGTCGGTGCAGATCATGCGCACGCAGCTGCCGCCGGTGAAAGTGAACGCGCCGGTGTCCGCGGCCAGGTCCCACAGGTGGGCGGCGCCGGCGCCGAGCGTGACGCCGGCCCCGGCCAGCGCGCTGGCCGCCTGGGCCAGGGCCTGCTGCTGCCCGGAGCCGGTCGCGGCGCCCAGGTCTGCGTTGCGGACGGCCCGCGAGCCGATGGCGGCCCTGGTCGGCCGGGGCGCGGCCGCCGCGGGCACGGTCAGCAGCCGCGCGCCCGGGAGGGCCGGCGGCACCGGGGCGCGCATCCGCGGTGCACCCGCGACCCGCGCGGCGAGCGTGGTCACCGAGGTGTGCGGCGCGGGCGGGGCGTCGGCTGCCGGCTGCGGCTCGGTCCTCAGCACCGCGCGCAGCCGGGGCTGGCCGAGCAGCACCGGGGACACCGGGGCCAGCGGCTCGGCCAGGTGCGGCGGGGGCAGTCCGACCGGCTTGAGGGTCAGCCCGGTGGTGATCGGCGCCACCAGCGGCGGGGCGCTGCGGGACTGGCGCAGGGCCTGGGTCGCGACCGGCCCGAGCCCGCCGGACGGCAGCCCGAAGGCGGCCCGGTTCTGGGCGAACACGCCGCTTCCTGACAGCACGCCGACGCTGGCCCTGAGCATCTGCCCGGAGCTGGCCGCCGCGATCGCCGCGGCCAGCGAGTCCGCCGCCGCTCCGTAGGCCTCCAGCGTCGGGGAGATGATCACGGTGGTCGCGAACGGCAGCGGCAGCGCGTACTGCAGCAGGTCATCGATCAGGGCCGAGATCGGGATCAGCTGGCTCTGGTCGGTGAGCACCACATGGGCGTCGACCTTCATCCCCGCTACGGCGGTGATGGTGCGCGCGGCGGCCGGCAGGTGCTGCGGATCGGTCCAGTGCCAGGTCGCCTCGGGGAACAGGCCCTGCGCCGGGGTGATCGTGAAATGCGCCGCGCCGTTCTCCGGCACGATCGTGGCCCAGGTGCCGGCGTCCTGCAGCTGCGCGAGCGTGAGGGTGTGCACGCTGCCGACGCCGACCCAGTCCATGGGGGCGACGTCGAGCGCGTTGAGATTGGCGATCGGGTTGGCCGAGCCGCCGGACACGAAGTCCGAGGTCGAGGTGGCGGGCATCCTGGTGGTGGTGGTGAGCGAGAACTCGATCCCGACCGGCACGGGCTGGGACGCGGTGCCCGGCTGCGGCTGGGCGCCGGGCGGATCGGGGGTGAGCACGCCGGAGTTGAACTGGACGGAGACCGCGCTCTGGTCCGGGTCGCCCGCCGTCAGGTACTTGCCGGCGAACACGTTCCAGTCGGTGATGTAGGGCGGCGGCGCGGGCGTGTCGCCGAACGAGACCGTGATCGTCGTCACGTAGGCGTCGATCGACGCGGTGCCGTGGAACGGCGGTCCGGCGATCATGAGCGAGGCGCCCTTCGACACCGTGACGCCGATGGTGACGCAGCCGAAGAAGCAGACCTGAATGCTGAGCGACGCGCCTATTTCGACGCCGATATCGAATTCGTAGGCGAAGGGGTCCCAGGAGATCAGGAAGTCCAGGTAGGCGTCGAACCAGGCGCTGACCGGCCCGAAGCTGGCCGTCACGCTGATCGATCCGCCTGCCATGACACAGGAGTTGGTCAGCGCGAAGTAGCAGCCGCCCTTGATCACGACGAAGTCGCCGATGCTCCAGTTGAACCCGAGTTCCGGCACGTCGGGGAACTCCGGGGGCTTGGTGAAGGCCGGGTTGTAGCCGCCCAGGGTCAGCACGAACTGGCCCTGCGGGAACCACATGAAGAACGCGAAGCCGCCGGTCAGCTGGCAATCGTGACTGAAGATGTAAGAGTTGTCCGTGAGCTGCGCTTGCACGGACAGCACGCCCTCTTCGGAGTTGAAGCGTGCCCGGAGCGCCAGCTCGACGCTGACCAGCGCGATGTCCTCCGTCGGCAGCGCCATCCGGCTGACGCCGAGTATGTTGATCTCGAATCCCCTGTCCACCGCGATGGTGACGATCACGGTGCTGTTGACCAGCCCGAAGGTGGTCAGCCGCACGCCTGCGGCGATCCAGAAGGCGCCCCGGCTCGGCGGGATCTGTGTCCCCATCGCCAGCAGCGCGCCCATCGGGTCGTTCGCGAGGCTGCTGTCGTCGATGGCGCTGACGAGCACGAACGAGTCGATGACGCTGAGGTCGTCGGGGACGTTGAGCTGGCGGTTGTAGCCGAACCCGCCGCCGAGGCCGATCACGAACGCGAACGGCGCGCCGCCGAGCGGGTAGCCGACCGAGCCGAAGATGAACAGCGACGTGTAAGGGCCCTGCGCGTCCGACGGGCGCGAGTACGCGCCGACGACGGTCAGCCCCAGGTCCTCGATGGAGACCGAGAGCATCCCGTCGTACTCGGCTGGGGGGCCGGGGTTCTTGCGCAGCCCGC
Organism: uncultured Actinomycetota bacterium; assembly: GCA_963808705.1. GTDB lineage: Bacteria > Actinomycetota > Actinomycetes > Streptosporangiales > Streptosporangiaceae > JASHPR01. The sequence continues at coordinate 584,257 of CAWEHB010000003.1, forward strand.
CGGAAATCTCGACCGGGTCCTCGCTGTAGCCCACCGCCAGCCCCTGCAGGTCCAGTGACCACTGGTCCGGCGAGATCAGGTACTGCAGCGGGATGCTGAGCGCGAGCTCGATCAGGCCGACATCGAGGCTGGCGATCTGCACGTCCCCGTCGATGCCCAGCGTGACCGCGTTGCCGCCGCTGAGCGCGAGGTCGACCTGGTCGAGGTACACCGGGCCGAAGCTCGCGTGCACCGGGATGACCACCGGCCCGCTGGCGCCGGCGAACTCGATCGTGAACGAGCCGTCCAGGTCGTAGGCGATCACGTCGACGGCGGGGTTGACCGAGGAGTTGTCGCCGCCGGACGAGCCGTTCGAGTCGAGCAGGCTGGCGGCCACCGGGTTGCTGGCGGAAGCCGAGTCGAACTGGGTGATCGGCAGGCCGAGCTGGTCGATCTCCACCCCGCCGCCGAGCCCGGACACGCTGCCCGTGCGCAGGTCGAGCTGGAACGCGAGGTAGGCGTCGGCCGCCCCGATGCGGAAGCCCGCGGCGTCGAGCAGCGGCGCGTCGCCGCTGCCAGCCAGGCCGACGCCGACGCCGCGGACGAGCAGCTCGGGCGCGAACTGCAGGCCGCCTGCGGTGCTGAACAGGTACAGCGCGATCCCCGCGGTCGGCCCTAGCCACGTGGCTGGGGCACCGAAGAGCGCCGAGACCTGCGGCGAGCTTCCGTCCGTGGTAAGCGGGACCGAGCCGAGGACGCGCACGCCGATCCGGCCCGCATCGTCGACGAACGCGATCGAGAGCGGCGGGGCGGAAGCGACCTGCACGGTGGCCGGGGTAACGGCCTGGAGCAGCCCGCCCAGGATGGTACCGACGTCGGGCAGCGGCGTATGCAGCGAGTACTTCTGCGGGGCCGATCCCGGCCCGATCGTGATCAGCTGCGCGCTCGACAGCACGTGCTCGATCGTCGGCCCGGTGTTCCACAGCGGCTTGCCGAAGTCGGTGCCGGTCGCGGTGATCAGCAGGTCGGCGGCGAGCGGGATCGCGTAGTCCTGCACGAGCGCGGCCGCCGCCCCGGACGACGCGGTCACGCCAGGCGTGGGCAGCAACTGGATGGCCAGCGTGCTTGCGGCCGAGCCGCCCAGCGGCAGCAAGGCCAGCCTGACCTGGCTGCCCGTGGCGGTGACCGTGAGCTGCGGCACGACGCTGATCCCCAGGCTGCCGGCCAGCGAGCACCCGGCCGTCGCGGCCAGGGCCAGCGCGCCGCCGGCGTATCCGGCGGTCAGCGAGAGGGTCAGCGGCGAGTCGGCGGGGGTGACGTTGGCCGCGGTGAAGCTCACGGTTGGCCCGGAGGCGTCCCACCCGGTCCCGATCCCGAGCGAGCCTCCGGCCACCGGGTAGCTCCAGCCGATCGTGCTGCCGGTGACGGCGATCGTGCCCGGCAAGGCGCCGTGCAGCGGGGAGCTCGGATCGTTGAACACCGCCGAGACTGCGGCCAGGAACGCCGTCCGGGCGGCGGCCTGCAGCCCGGACATCCAGCCGCCGCTGGTCAGCGCCGAGAGCTGGGCCGCGTGTGCGGCGAACCCGCCTGCGGCGTCGTAGAGGTCGAGCGCCTCTGCTACCTGCAGCGCGAGCGGAGCGATCGGGCCGGGAGGCAGTGCGGTGCGGAGTTCGTCCAGCGCCTGCGGCAGCAGCGCCTCGGCGGCGCCAGCCAGTGCACCGAGGCCGCTGAACACCGGGAGCAGCTGGATAGGCGCCTGCCCGCCGGGGGTGACGATCAGCGAGACGCCGGCCTGGGTAGCCCCGAAGGTCACCGAGACGCTGGGCCAGGTCCCGCCGAGCGGGACCGTGATGCCGAACGTCCCGGTCGGCTGGAGGTGGCGGGTGGTATCGATCGACACGCCGAGCGAGACGTCGAGGACCCCGCCCAGCGGCGTGCCGGTGGCGATCGCGAGTGCCGTGGGGTTGGTGCCGGACGCGCTGAGCGTCAGGCCCGCGGGCAGCGGCCCGATCGCGGTCAGCAGCTGGCTGACCTTGGCCGGGTCCAGGACAGTGCCGTTCCCTAGCGCGTTGCCGCCGACGAGCCATTGACCGGGCGAGCGCAGGAACGATGCGATACCCGACACGACGTATCCCGGTCCGACCACCGTTTCGATCAGTGCCGAGGCCGCGCCGGACAGCAGGAACCCGGGCAGCGCCGCGGCGAGCACGGCCTCGATGGCCGCGGCGGACGGGGCCGGATAAAGCTGCAGCGATCCGAGCCCGGAGGGGATCTGAAGGGTCAGCCCGCCGGACCCATAGCTGAGCGTGGCGGGGCCGGCGGTCAGCGTCGCGCTTACCGTTGGCGTCATCGTCACGAGCGGCAGCCCGGCCGTGAACTGCAGGCTGACCCCGGACGTCAGGCCGAGTCCGGGGCTCGCCGCGGTCGTACGCAGCCCGATCGTGGCCGGAGCGGTCTGCACGAACAACTCCAGCGGAGCCGTTCCGAGCGGGAGTGCGTATGTGCCCGCCGCCCCGGCCGCGAAGCCGAGCGGCGCCAGCCCGGCGCTCATCTTCGGCGCGAGATAGGCGATCGGATCGACGGTGAGCGCGCTCAGCGCGTCGGCGGAGATCCCGACGGCCCCCTGGGCGTCGACCACCGCGACGCCGAGCGCCTGCAGCCAGGCCAGTACCGCCCCGAGCGAGGAAGACGCGGGCGGCATGGTCGGCGCGGCGGCCGCGAACAAGCTGCCCAGTAGCGGGGGCAGCCGTGCGTCCGTCCACCCGACGGCATCGGCGGTGGTGCCGACGTAGGCGGCCTCGTGCAGGGCGGCGCTCGGCGTGGCCGACAGCACCGACCCGGCCAGGGAGACGGACAGGGTCAGCTCGGCACTGCGTACCCGGGTATTCACCAGCGGATGACCTGGTCCGGCGTACGATAGCGGTCCGCCTACCAGCCATCCCCCGGGTTGCGACAGAGCCACGGTCACGCTCATCGCCTGGGCGGGCCTGGGCGGCGCGGCGGCGTTGGCGGCGAGCGGCAGACGGCCTAGGTCGAGCCGCAGGGTAACCGCCGCGTCGACCGGCGTCACTGCGCCGAGCGGTAGCCCGGCCTGCAGGCCGAACGCGAGGTGGGTCGGCGCGGCGGCGGTGAAGGCGGACAGTGTGGCGCCGGCCGCGGCCTGCATGGCCCCCAGCAGGTCCACGCCTGCCGCCCCGCCGAGCGGTCCGCCCAGGGCGAGGGCCGGGACGCCGCCGGTATCGGTCGACGGCGCGCCGACGAAGTCGCCGACGGGATAGGGCCACGGTACCGGCAGGCCGCCGGGACCAGCCGGCGGCAGGTAGCCGTCGATCGCGCTGAGCAGGTGCGCAAGCGCGTCCTGCAGGGGACCGGCGGCCAGGCCCGCCGGGAACAGGTGCGCGTAAGCGCGCAGGGCATCGCCGGTCGCCGGGTCGGTCAGCGGGGTCAGCGGGGCGCCCGCGTGCGGCGTGCCCAGGGTGATCAGCCCCTTGACGGTCGTGGCATTCGCCTGCGCGTAGGCGCGCGCGGCCAGCCCGGCGGTCGAGTGCGCGACCAAGATGAGCTCCGCGCCGGGTTTCAGGGCCGCGAGCCTGGCTTGCACCAGGCCGATCTGGGCGACCAGGCCGGCCACGTCGCCGCTGCCGTCATCGGCCAGGTCGGCGGCGTAGTAGTCCGCGACCGCGGTGACCGTCCGCAGGTCGACCGAGGCCGGGGCGACTCCCGCCACCCGCAGGTCGAACACGGCGCCCGGGCTGGTGGTGCCCGGATTCGCCGCCTCGGCCTGGGCGAGCAGCGTGCTCCAGATCGAATGGTCGGAAAACGCCGGGCCGAGCAGCAGGATCACTCGCGGGCTGCCCGGCGCCGCCCAGGTATTCACCTGGGCCAGGATCTGGCTGCACGCGGAGGCGTCCGATGGCTGCTCGTGATGCGGCGAGCCGATCGGTGTGCCCGCGGTCCACGTGCCGCCCGCGGGGATCTGCGAGCTGACCGGGACGACACCGTCGGTCGAGCTCAGGTGCGCGGCTAGCGCCTGCAGGCCGCCGGCGAGCGCGGTGGCCCCCAGCGGGGGAGGGATCTGCGGCAGGTAGCGGCTCGCCGCGCCGAGCGCCGTGACAAGGGAGGGAAAGTCCGGCGCAGCCGAGATCGCCGCGCTGACGGCTGCGGCCGTGCCAGGCGGCCCGTCCGGCTCGATCCAGGCCAGTCCCGTGGCCGGCGCGCCCGGCGCGCCGAGCGGGAGCAGCCACGGGTTATCGTACGTGCCGGAGCCGCTCAGCACGGCCGGGTCGGGGGCGGAGGCGAGATCCGCGGGGAGCGCCTGCGCGAGCAGGCCCGCCAGCCAGGTCATCAGCGGCGTCGTGAAGTCGGTGCCGTCGGCCGACTGTCCCGACGCCACGGTGGTGAGCCATGCGCGCAGGGCTCCGAGCGGATCGCCGAACAACGAGCCCGGGCCGCCTGGATCACCCAGGGCGGGGAAGTCGTCCTGCAGCCCGGGGATGCCGATGGTGCACCCGGCCAGTGCCGCCAGCGCGAGGCCGCTGCTGCCGAACTGGGCGGCGAGTTCCTTCACCAGCAACGCGGCGAGCAGTTGCTCCAGGTCGGAGACACTGATGCCGAGCGTGGCAGCCGGGTTGGTGATATCAAAGCCGCCGGGGAACGGGAACGGGATCTTCGGCACGTTGATCGTGCCGCCGGGAGTGGTGAGGGACAGGCCGGTAACCGAGGCACCCACCGTCGGCGGGTTACCGACCGATAGATCGAACTCCGCGTCGATCGAGGTCGCGCTCAATGAAATCCCGGACAGCACGGCCGGAGCGCCGGGCGTGACGTGCACGTCCAGGTGATAGCCGCCGAGCACGGCGACCTTACTCGGACCTGAGGCCTGCAGGTCGACGCCGAAGAACTCGGTGGATATGGTCGCCTGGGCCGCCGCGGCCGCGGCGGCGATCCGCAGGCCGATGCGCAGTTGCTGCGGGTCGGCCGGGTTGCCTGAGCTCTGCGCGTTCCACGCCGTCAGGCTCAGCGTCAGCGGTGCACTAGCAGCGATCGCAGCCGTCCACGGCGACCCGGGCGTTCCGTCCCCGCTCACCGGGCCTGCCAGTCCGAGCAGCGCCGTCAGCTCGGCAAAGTAGTTCGACCACGGATGGGCCGTGCTGAGCAGGGCGTTGCGGTGCAGCGTAGCCAGGGCGCGGGTTGGGTTCGCAGCCAGCTGCAGCGGGTCGACGAGCGGCGCGGACGGGTCGGTCGCCGGTTCCACCACGCCGGCCAGCGCGGCCAGATGCACGCCCGCGCCGGTACTGCCGAGCGCGCTGGAGATCGCCGCGCTGATCGCGGCCGAGACAGCGGTGCCGGCATTCGCCAGATCGATCACGGGGTATGCCGTCCCGCCGATCGTGACGTCGTCCATCTCGAGTAGCGGCAGCAGGCTTGAGCCGGTCCACTGCAGGCCTGCCCGTAGCGAGGCGGCCGAGAATGATCCCCCCGGCGCGATCAGCGGCTGCGACGGATCGCCGGGGGCTTCGAGCGTGACCAACGCGTTCGGCACGGCCGTGGGCGCGGCGCTGCCGGCCAGCGGCAGCGTGAAGAGGGTGATGTCCGCGTCCAGGCGCGCTGCCGGGTTCGGGCCCCCAGGCAGCAGCTCGAACGTGAGCCCGACGCCCAGCTGGGGTGTCACGCCGTCAGCCGCCGTGGTCTGCGTGATCCGCACGCCGAACGACGATGCGCCCTGGGTGAGGACCGGCACCGACCAGGTGGTCCCGGTACCCGAGGTGGTGCTGACTACCGCGGGCGCCGGCGCGCCGAGCAGTCCGGCCAGGTGGCCAATCCAGCTCGCCATGGGCGCGGGTGATCCCGTGAGCAGTGACCGCAGCCACGTCGCGATCGCGGTGGGATCCTCCGCGACCTGCGCGAGCGGGAACGCCGGCAGTGATCCGTCCAGGCCTAGCAGCGGAATAAGGTTCGCGGCTAGCGCTGCGGCCTCGCCGGTCGCGGTGCCGCTGATCTCCTGGAGCTTCTCCCGCACCAGGCCAAGGATTAGCTGGGTCGCCTCACCACCAAGCTGAGCGGGGTCGAGAGCGACATCGTGTGCGCCGGTACCGTCAAGGTCAAGGCCCTGAAGAACGATCGTCACGTCGGCGATCGCGGGATTCGCGGCCGGGGCGAACACGAGCGCCGCAGAGATGCCGGCCAGCGCGATCGAATGGTCCGGCGTGGTCCAGCCGAGCGTGACGGCCAGGGTGACGGTCAGCGGGCCGCTTCCGGTACCGGCGACGGCCGTGAACCCCGAGCCTGCCAGTCGCGCGACCGGAAGCTCGAACAACAGCGAGGCAGCGGAGGCTCCGTACTGTCCGCCGATCCCGAGCACGATCGCCGGGTCGGCGGAGTCGTCCACCGTGAGGTACACGTTGCCGGCCGACGTGGATCCGAGCAGCGGATGCCATTTCTGGTTTTGCGGCGCGCCGGGCACGGGAGTGGCCGGCGCGATCTGGTCGAGTAGGTCGAGCAGGGCGGCCCGCTGCGACGCGTCGGTGAGGATGCTTTCCAGGTCCGCGAGCGGGTGCTCGAACCACGAGGCATCAAGCTGGCCGGTGTCCGTCACGAGTCCCGCGGCGCGGGTCACGTCCGCGAGCACGGGGCCGAGGAGGCTGGCGATGTCCACGATTCCCTAGCCGACACTCAGCGCTTGCCCGGCGATAAGGTGCAGTTGGCCGCCGGTCACGGCCAGGCCGAGCGGGGCCAGGCCACGCTCCGACGCATGGTCGCTGGCGAGCGTCAACATCGCGCTCCACGCCGCCGCCTGCACGACTGGTCCCCAGCGCGACGCGAGCAGCCCATTGCCTCGCGGATACTCGTCGGTGGCGGCCACCAGCCCGGCTTCCTCGCTGGGCGGGAGGGCAAAGGCCACGACCAGTGGGGTGCGCCCGGTCTGGTCGGATTCAAGGTCGATCGAGACCAGCACCATCTGCCCGGTGATCATCGTGCTAGTGCTGTCAAGATTCACCAGCACCTCATCGCCGCCGTCGACCCAGACGACCTTTGCGGGCTTTGTGCTGGGTGCAGGTGAACCGTCTGCCGAGGTCCCCGCCAATCGAGCAGCTAGGTAACCTGCGATCGCTGAGCCGTCGAGTTGATCAGGAATCGCGGGCTGCGGTTCGGTACCTGTTCCGGTACCCGTTGCCAATGTGCGCGCAAGCCGCCGTACCAGCCTGAACAGCAGCAATACCAGCACGAGGGTAAGAACAACAATGATGAGAATGATCGCTAGCAGCATTTACCCTGCCCGAGGTGCGCATACATTGTTGTGATCGCTATAATTCACGATCGAGGTGCCTGTCCAGAGAATTGCAGGGTTCTATCCGGCTTAGGCAGAAGAGTTGCTGGAGCAGGAAGCTCGGATACCATATGAACGAGGCCCGAGAGTATCGTTTACCTTTTGTCGGTGAGTAAAGAAAGGGGTACTGCTTCATTCGCTCTAGGGTAGACTATGCGAATATGGCCGAGTCATTACCTGGGCCGCTTGATAACGCACAGGCGAGCTGCGCCTAACGGGCCGAGAATGAGACAGCCGATGTATACCACCCCCAACCGCTACGCAGGCCTCGCTGCGGTACAGGTTCAGTTAGCGCCGGTACCGGACGATTGTCAAGACCCGTAGACTGAACCTCCAGCGCCCTTGCTGTTCACCCGCCAAGCGCGCATAGCGGCGGCAGTGCGCGCTCTAGGCTCCGTCCCTGAGCCGGTAACCGCGTTAGCCGGCCGCGCAGGAGTCGCCGTCGCAGCTTGCTTCGGAGTTGCTGTCGGTCGTGACGGCAACGGGCGTGAGCTGGCTTGTCTCGTCGTAAGCGCGCCGCAGGAGCTGCAGCAGCACCTCGGGCGGCTGCGCGCCGCTGACCGCGTACTTGCCGTCGGCGACGAAGAACGGCACGCCGGTGATGCCGTACCGCGCGGCCTGCTGCTCGTCGGCTCGCACCGCGCCGGCGTAGGCGTCCCCGTCCAGGACGGCCTGGACCTGCGCGGCTGGCAGGCCGGCTTCGGTGGCCAGCCGCACGAGGGCGGGCTTGTCGGCGATCGGGAGACCTTCGGTGAAGGTAGCGCGCAGCAGGCGCTCCTTCACCTCCGGCTGCAGCCCGTGATCTTTGGCCAGGTGGAGCAGCCGGTGGGCGTCGAAGGTGTTGCCGCCACGGATGAGGTCGAACCGGAACTCCAGGCCGTCAGCGGCCGCGCGCTGGGTCATCTGCTGGCCGGCCTGCTCGGCCTGGGCGATCGTCATGCTGTACTTGCGGGCCAGATGCTCGGCGTGGGTTCCGGTGCGCTGCGCGGGCGCGTCCGGGTCGAGCTCGAAGGACCGGTAGGTGACCGTGACCTCGCCAGGATGGCCGAAGGAGGCAACCGCGCGTTCGAGCCGGCGCTTGCCGATGTAACACCACGGGCACACGACGTCAGACCAGATCTCTACATTCATGGCAGTAGCAACCTTCGTGACGATGGCGTCATTCCACCGCAGACGCCACCCCGGGAGCGCGTCAGCCCCCGTGCTGGGAAGGCCAGACCAGAGACGGCATCGGGCGGGTCGGCAGGCTCGCAGTGGGGGCTTCGGCTGCGGGCGTGCTCAGCTACGGCGCCGCTGGGCGCGGCGGCCGTGCCGCGCGCGGCGGCCCCGGCCGCGGCTGCCGCGACAGTGCCGTGCACACCCCAGCAGCCTAGGCGTTATACGGGTGTCTGGCAGTTCACTCGTCGGGTGTTCACGTCTGTAGCGGCCACTGTCTCGGCTGAGGGCTGTCACCAGGTGTCCTGACGGGCGGCATGTTCACGAAGCTGTCGTCACCGCCTTCAGGGGCCGGAACTGTAGTCGAAGTCGGTGGTGAAGGCGGCGTGCCGGCGTCCTCTTACCTCCCAGCGCAGCGCCGGATCGGTTGATCGCAGGGCGTCGCCGTGGAGTTCGGTGCCGGGGTGGTCGAACCCCGGGATGCCGCACTGGACGTCGCCGGGCTCGGAGGCGTCGCCTTCGGCCTCCACGGTCAGGTAGCCGATGACGTCGATGCGCTTGCGGGCCGCGGTGTGTTCGAGGGTGATCCGGGCGGGCCGGACGGCGTAGACCTCGCCGATGGCCGGGCCATACAGGCGTGCCACCGTTCCGCCGGCCCGGCCCAGGAAGATGTCGGCCAGTGCGGCCTGCTGACCGTCGCTGGCGTCCTGGTCGACATAGAGCACGACCTCCCAGGGGGTGCTGGGCTGCACCCGGTCGAGGTAGCGGATCGACAGCACGGTCCGCAGCCCGGAAAGGTCGGTGCCGTCGGCGTGGCCTTGGTGGATGTGCCAGGACAGGGCGCCGAAGCATTCCCCGAAACTTGAGGGCCCGCCGGGTCGGCCACCCACGCTGCGGCATGGGCAGATCGCCTCGCAGTTGCATCCCTCGAAATAGGAGCCCCGCACGCGCCAGTCGGCCACCGGGCCCGGCCTCGATCCGGCCATCACATGCCCCCCATCTGGCCAGGGTTGGCCAGCTGCTGCAAGCCGGGCGCCAGGCCCGGCACGAAGACAACCGCGACCGCGAGGCGGAGCGCGGCGACGCCCAGGACGCGGCTGAAGCGCCCCTTTCACCTCGACCGATGCACCCTATGCTGCCACCTTTGCCAGTTACGCTCACCTATCTGCGCACCCAGCTATCAGCAGCAGGAGACGCCAGTCACCCACGCCCGGGCACCACACGGGCTTCTGTGCTGCCAGCCGCGGATACGCCGGATGAGGCGCAGGAAATACTTATGAGGCAGGTTGGTGCGGCGGGACCATACGGATCGCTGGCTTATCAGGCTACGGAAAGGTTATGGGCGAACTCTGCCGCATGACATTAAGATCCGGCCTTCCCGGTCAGATCACAATAATCAGTCATGACGGCGGCTGGCGGCTGGCGGCTGGCGGCTGCTCCAGCGTCGCTAAGCTAAGGTGATGGATGATCTGACGGAATGACTCGACGAATTTTTCTTCGCTGTAGCCGAGATCGGTCGCTGTGCAGAAGTCCCTGACGAGGCCCTGGACCCGTCGCAGATTGGGCCGAGGCATCGATGGGAATAGGTGATGCTCGATCTGGTAGTTAAGGCCGCCGAGCAAGAAGGTGGTGAACCGGCCGCCCGTGACATTTCGGGCAGTGACCACCTGGCGGCGGGCGAAGCCGGCCGCCGTTGCGGATTCGATGATCGGCATCCCCTTGTGGTTGGGCGCGAAACTGATGCCCAGGTACAGCGAGAAGACCGCCTGCTGTACGGCGATGAAAGCGAGTGCCTTGAGCGGGGAGAGCACCCACAGCACCACCGTCAGGTACAGCGCGGCATGCAGCATGATGAGAGAGGCTTCTACCGCCGAGGCATGGTCTCGCCGCCGCACGAGCCGCTTGATCCCGAGTACGTGCATACCGCCGCTTCGCAGCAGCATGAGGGGGAAGAAGAGCGGCGCCTGCCAGCGTGCCAGCCACGATGCGAGAGGGCCGCGCCCGTTTTCCGGCGCGTCAGACCACGCTAGGACGACTCCTTCGCCGATATCGGGGTCGCGGCCCATCTCGTTGGGATGCGCATGGTGAGCGTTGTGCTTGGGAACCCACCAGCCAAAGCTCAGCCCGATGAGCGCGTTCCCCACGGTGAGGCCGAGCATGCGGTTGCGGCGGCGTGTGCTGAAAACCTGGTTGTGCCCCGCATCATGGCCGATGAAGCCCAGCTGGGTGAACATCATCCCCACCAACGGGGCGACGGCGAGGGCGGTCCACGAGTTGCCGGCAATGACGAACAGGGCCCATGCAGCGAAAAAGGCGAAGACCGTCAGGGTGATCTTCACTCGGTAGTAGCCGGGCCTGCGGTCGAGCAGACCCATCGCCCGCACCTGCAGCGCCAGTGCACGAAAGCTAGCTGTCGAAGGATCCACGGCAACAGGCAGCCTGTGTGGTGCTGAGGCGCGGTCAGACGGTAGGGCAAGAAAGCCCGGTGCTGTTCTCTTCGTCGCTCTTCCTCCTGGGCGTCTTCCGAGCACACCGCTCGGGGGCTTACGTCACCAGGGTCTGGAGCAACGGGACCGCGGTCATGGCCTACCCAGCACCGACCGCACCTGCTCTACGGTACCTCCACCAGACGGCCCGGCAAGGCCGGCACAAGGTCGGAGGTTAACGACCGGTGGATCATGACCAGCGCCCTGTTCCTGGTCGGCGGCTGTAACTTCGTGACCGCCGCGGGCCTGACCGGGGTCCGGCTGCCCGCACGCATCCTGCTGCTCGTCGCGGGCCTGTCCAGCATCGGCATCGCCGCATCCCCCGAGCCCGTTGTCGGCTCGACTCCGCAGCACCTCGCCTGGACTTCACTGGGCGAGGTCACCATCGCGGTCTGGCCCGCCTTCACCGGCCGGCGCGGATCACCGCGGCCGCTGATCTTGAGCATCCGCGGCGCTGCCACCGTGACCGCCGTGTCCGTTGCCCTGCGCCCCCCACCCCGCACATCCCGGCCGGCCCCGCCCGGCGAGCAACCGCAGCCCATCACGACCGGAGCACGTCCCTCCACGTTGGTGATGAAGTCGCCGGCGGTCGCCCCGTTGTCAGCGGACGGGCGCGGGCAGGTCTCCGCCAGGAGACCGCTACTCGAAGCGGACGTTGCCGGGGCTTGTCATGCGGCGCAGCAGTGGCAGTGTCACCGTGATGACCCCGAACGCGACGGCCAGGCCGATACCCATCAGGGCATAGTAGTCCGACCCGAGTTGCGGGATCGCTGTCCCGGCCGGCGCGAGGCGGACGAACGCCAGGACCGACGTGCCGTAGGCGATGCCCGCGGCCACTATGGTGGCGGCCACCAGCGGAACCGCCGCTTCCATCAGGACGACCCGGGACAGCACGCCGACCGGGGTGCCGCTCACCCGCAGCAGGGTGAACGGGCGCTTCCGGTCGACCAGCCCGCCGCCGACCGCGACCGCGAGGCTGCACCCGGCCACGATCAGGGTGAGCGCGACCGCGGCGTACACGATCTTCTCGAATGTGGCCGCCCGGGCGAGCCGGATGTCGAGTGTCTCGCCGAACGTCCGCGGCGGCGTCGGCGCTGAGCCCTGGCCGCCGGACTCCGTCGGCGGGGTGTTGACGGCCAGGTACGTGCGGACCCGCTCCAGCGTGGCCGGGCTGTTCACCCGCACCAGGACCGTTATCAGGCTCAGCGTGGCCAGGTCGCCGGTGTACGCGGGGCTGGACGAGCCGGCGATCGGGGCGGTGTTGTACATGGGGTTGTCGTCGTAGAGGGAGTTGTCGGTGACCTCGACCGCTTTGAGGCCGGGCGCGCACTGGCCGAGTACCGCGAGGCCGCGCAGCGCCGAGCAGGTCATCACGCTGGGGCCCAGCTGGAACGCCCCGCCGCCACCGGGCCCCTTGCCCTTGCCGCCAGGCCCGCTACCGGGGCCGGCGCCAGGCCCAGAGGTCGGCCCGGTGGCGAGCGATGCGTATATCGGGTAGACGTCGGCGCCCTTGATGGCGTTCAGGCCGCCGAGCAGCCTGGCCCCGGCGTGCGGGGAGAGCCCGAGCCCGCTGTCGAGCAGCACGTTGCTGAGCGCGCCCGCCGTCGGCGTCGCCTCGGTCGCGTTCACCGCGGGCACCAGCGTGCCCACCATCGTGCCGAGGAAGACGGCGAGCACCAGCCCGGTCACCGACCGGAAGGCCCTCTTCGGGTTGTCGGCCAGCCGCCGGGTCGACAGCAGTGCCGACGATCCCGGGGTGAGGCGGCCGAACAGCCGCGACGCGACCGAGGTGAGCCACGGCCCGGCGATGACCAGGCCGATCATCGTGACCAGCAGGCCCGGGTAGGCGGGCGCGCCGATCGACTGGTGCGTGGTCTTCGACAGCCCGTACACGTACAATCCGAGGCCGAGCACCAGCGGGGCCAGCCGCCACAACGTCGGCGGCTTCGGCGTGGCGCGCCGGCTCACGCCGAGCGGGGAGATCTGCACCCGCCGCAGGGATATCAGCGCCGCGACGGCGGCTGCCACCGGCACCCCCACCAGCATCGCGAGGTATCCCCAGACTGTGGGCGTGATCTGGGATTCGAAGTACGGCGTGCCGATCAGCGCCGCTCCCGCCAGCAAAGGCCGCACCAGCAGGAAGATGACGACACCGAGGACGGCGCCGCAGAACGCGCTCACCACCGACTCGACCGACGCGATCACCCGGATATCGCCGGGCGTCCCGCCGACCAGCCGGAGCGCGGCGAACCGTGCCTCCCGCCGGTCCGCCGCCAGCCGGGTCGCGGTGCTGACCAGCACCAGCATCGGGAACAGCACCGCCAGGACGCCGACCAAGAACGCGTACCGGAAGAACGGGGTGAAAACTTCCCGCGACGGAGCGGTGGTGATCGACGTGACCCACGTGGTGCCGGGCACCGGGGCCGGGGTGGCGGGGGCGTGCTTCGCCGGTACAGGCACGGCCGCCGCCGCGAGCGCGGCGGGCTTGTACCCGATGTAGATCACCAGGTCGTTGGCGCCGTTCAGCGCCGCGTCGCCAATAGTCCCGGCCAGGTGCCCGGGGAACCGGTCGCCTAGCTCGTCGGCGGGCACCGTCTTCAGCAGGGCGGCCAGCGCGGGTGACGCGTAGTACTCACCGGGCGCCGGCAGCCTCGTGACACCAGGCGGCACCGGCGCGCCGGCGCCCAGCGGCGCGACGTCCAGCCGGGTGATGGTCTGCCCCTGGTAGAAGTCCACGCTGTCGTTCCACAGCTCGCCGTGCGACGGCAGCGGCGAGGGCACCGGCGCGCCCGTCGTGCATGACCAGCAGGGCTGGTCCGCGTTGGCCTGGAAGGCGTGGAACTCGGCCAGCACGCCGAGCAGCAGCGCGACGCCGACCGCGACCGCCGCGGCGGTGATCAGCAGGCGCACCAGCGCCTCCCGGCCGTTATGCAGGGTCAGCTGCAGGCCAAGGCGGAGCATTACCTGACCGCCTTCGCCGCCGAGACCTGCTCGCCGACCGCGCCGAGGTCTCCCGACACCAGCCCGTCGCGCACCATCAGCACGCGCTCGGCGTACGAGGCCACCCGGGCGTCGTGCGTGACGAGCACCACCGTCGTGCCCGCCTCGCGGGCCAGCGCGGTCAGCAGGTCCATGACCTTCTCGCCGGTCAGGGAGTCCAGCGAGCCGGTCGGCTCGTCGGCGAAGATCACCTTCGGGGCCAGTGCGAGCGCCCGGGCGACCGCGACCCGCTGCGCCTCGCCGCCGGACAGTTCGCCGGTCCGGTTGGCGGCTTTGTCCGCGATGCCGAGCCGGTCCAGCCACGCGTCGGCGGTCTTGTATGCGGCGCGCCGCCGCGTCCGGTTGAGCAGCAGCGGCAGCGCCACGTTGTCCGCCGCGGTGAGCTCCGGGACGAGCTGGCCGAACTGGAACACGAAGCCGAACGCGGTCCGGCGCAGCCGAGTGCGTTCGGCTTCGCCTAGCGTGTCAAGGCGCTGTCCGTCGAACCACACTTCGCCGCGGTCGGGTGCGAAGATCCCGGCCAGGCAGTGCAGCAGGGTTGACTTGCCGGACCCGCTCGGGCCCATGATCGCCAGGATCTCGCCCGGACTGGCAGCCACGCTCGCGCCGCGCAGGGCCGGGGTCTGACCGAAGGATTTGACGACGTCGCGGGCCTCGACCAGGTGTGCGCGCGTCACGACAGGACTGTTCATTGCTTCGGTGCCCTTTCCGGGGTAACCACTGCGGCCAGTTCCGCCAGACGCGCTGACGTGAGGTCGATCCACCGGAGGTCTGCTTCGAGGTGGAACAGGGCGTGGTCGGCGAGCAGCACGTCAACCAGCGCACCGTTGCGCCTGAGTTCGGTGAGTTCCTGCATCCGCCTGATGTGCGCCGAACGCTGCTTGTCCAGGTAAGCCGCGGCGGGCTTGCCGAGCATCAGCGCCAGCGTCACCTTCGCGAACAAGATCGTCTGCAGGTGCGGCTCCGGCTCGACCGGGTCGGCGAGCCACGCGTCGACCTCCTCCCGGCCGACGTCGGTGATCGAGTAGGGCTTGCGATCCGGTCCTTCGCCCGGTTCGGCCTCGCCGCCGACGACCTTGCCGTCGCGGGCCAGCCGGCCGAGCGTCGAGTAAACCTGCCCGAAGGGCAGCTGCTTGCCTCGCCCGAAGTAGGTGTCGTAGTCGCGCTTGAGGTCGTAGCCGTGGCTAGGCTCGCGCTCAAGCAGCCCGAGGAGGGTCAGGGGCACACTCACCCTCCGGAATATACACTGAGTATCTACACCGCGCCAAGACCCCGCCAGGCAGGTCGCTGACAACAGGCGTGACCGACCTAGACTCGCGGCGGCAGCGGCGGCCGGCGCCTGGATGGCCTGGTGCGCGTGTCAGGAGGTCGCACCGCGGGTCGCTGCTGGAGCGCTTCGAGCGCGAGGCTGACCGCGGTCTCCAGCTGGGTGTCCCGCTCTGCAGCCCAGTCGTCAGGCGACATGATGACCTCGACGTCAGGGTCGACGCCATGGTTTTCCACGCCCCAGCCGTACTCCTCCAACCAGGTGGCCAGCCCGGGTACGGTGATCTGCGTTCCGTCGATCAGCTCGTGCTCGTTGTCGAAACCGATGACGCCGCCCCAGGTCCTGGCGCCGACCACTGGGCCAAGCCGGAGCAGGCGGATGGCAGCGGTGACCATGTCGCCGTCGGATGCCGAGTTCTCGTCGGCGAGGGCGACGACGGGCCCCCGCGGCGCGTCCTGGGGATAGGTAGACGGCATCCGGCCGCTCGGCATGTTCCAGGCGATTACGCGCCGCGCCAGCTTCTCCACCACGAGTTCCGAGGTGTGTCCGCCGGTGTTGCCGCGCACGTCCACGATCAGCGCATCGCGCAGCATCTCGGTGCGCAGGTCCCGGTGAAAGTCCGCCCAGCCCTGGCTCACCATGTCCGGCACGTGCAGGTAGCCGACCCGGCCCCCGCTGAGCTCGCGGACCTGCGCCCGCTTCGCGCTGACCCAGTCCAGGTAGCGCAGCCTGGTATCGCTTCGCAGCGGGACAACGGGCACGCTGCGCGGCCGGCTCCCGTCGGCGGGGGCGACGGTGAGCTCGACCGGCTTGCCCGCGGCGCCCGTCAGCAGCGGCCCGGGCCCGTCAGGCCCGACCGGCCGGCCATCCACGGCGAGCAGCACGTCGCCGGGGGCGATTCCGGCGCCGGGTGTCGCCAGCGGCGCGCGGGCCCGGGGATCGGAGGTGTCCCCGCGCACCACACGGGTCAGCCGCCAGGCGTCCCCGCTGCGCTCGATGTCCGCGCCGAGCAGGCCCGGCCCGGCGGCGGGCGGGCCGCCGTCCGGCGCGTGGGCGAAGGCATGCGAGGTGCCAAGCTCGCCGAAGACCTCCCAGAGCACGTCGACGAATTCGGACCCAGTGGTGATCCGGTCGAGCAGCGGCCGGTATTCGTCCTGCACGGCGTCCCAGTCCACGTCCGCCATGTCGGGCACCCAGAAATCGTGCCGCATGATGCGGCCCGCCTCGGCGTAGGCCTGACGCCACATCGCGGGCGGATCGAGCAGGAACCTGGCCCGGCTCCGGTCGACCTCGATCTTGTCGTCGGGATTGTCGCCGTCGGCCTTGCGCTCCGCCGGAATCACGGTGAGCTTGCCGTGATCGCTGGCGACCAGCCTGGTGCCGTCTGCGCTGGCCTCGAACCAGTCCAGCTCCCCGGCGAGCTCGCACGCTTCGCGTTTGGCGAAGTCGAACCGCTCGAGCACCGGGCGCGGCGCGTCGTCGGCCGGCTGCGCGCCGCCGATGCCGAGATTGCCCGTCACCGGCTCACGCAGCCAGGCCAGCCCGTCCTTCACCGCGCGCAGGCCCGAGTACCGTGCCTCGGGCACCGGGAGCGCGACGATGCGGTCGGCCATCCCGGCGGTCTCCACCGGCACCGGCGGAACGTGCGGTCTGTCACCGCCGGCTGCGGCGTCGGCCTCGGTGCCGCCGGCACTCGCCGATTCGTCACCGGCCGCCGGGGCCCCTGCGCGTTTGTCCGCGGGCTCGCCGATGGGCCGCCCGCCAAGTTCGGGTGCGAAGGGTGACGGAGTCGTCCCCTCGAGGGGCAGCAGGTAAGGCCTGGCCCCGTACGGGAACGTGAGGTCGAAGAAGTGCGCGTCGTAGACCGGATCGAAGTTGCGCATGGACAGGAACGCCAGGTACTTCCCGTCGAGGGTGAAGACCGGCTCGGTGTCGGTGAACCGCCCGTCGGTGGCGTCGGAAACCTGGCCGTCGGCGATCCGCGCCAGCCGCAGGGCGCGGAGCTGGTTGAGGTCCATGCCGGCCGGATGCTCGGTCGGCTGCGACCACGCCAGCCAGGCAGAGTCCGGCGACCAGGCAAGCCCGGTCACGACCCCGTTGTCCGACGCGGCGATCTCTCGCACCTGGCCGGACTCGACGTCGACGACCCGCAGCCGCCCGTCCTGCGCCGCGACTGCGGCCGTGCTGCCGTCCGGCGCCGCCGCCAGCGCGGTGATGCGGCCAACCTGGCCGGCCGCGATCCGCCGCGGACCGGCGGCCGGGTCGGCTGGACGTGCCGGGTCGCCGGAGCCGATCTCCAGGGCGTCGCTGCCATCAGCGTCGGTAGCCCAGATCACCTGCCCGCCGGTGCCGAGTACCTGCGGGAAACGCGCCCGGGCGCCAGGAACCACCGACACGGCCCGAGCCGGCCCATCGCGGTGGGTCAGCCAGTGCACGGTTCCGCGAACCTCGATCGCGCTGGCCCGCCCGCCATGGTCGACGGACAGCGAGCCGACGTGGTCCTCGGCCGTGACCAGGCGCGGGGCCCGGCCGCGCACGGGCGAGCCGAGGGTGATGTCGAGCCGGACCGGCCCGCCTGCGTGCAGGTCATCGAGCAGCCACAACTCGCCGCCACGCGCGTAGACGATCCGCTGCCCGTCCGTGCTGGCCTGGCGTGCGTACCAGCCCTCGTGATCGGTGTGCCGTCGCAGGTCGCTGCCGTCCAGCGCGCAGGAGTAGACGTTGCCGGTGCCCTCGTGGTCACCAATGAACGCCAGCCGTCCGGCGACGATCATCGGGCTGGCGAACTGGGCCGGCAGGCCCGCGAGCACGCGCCGGAACCGGCCCGGGATCCGGCCAGCCGCACCCGGCGCATCGGAAACTATCGCCGTTGCCGGGCCAACCCACAGGCGTCCGGCGGTGCCACCGCGGTATCGCTTCCAAAAGGCCGGATCGTCGTCCAAGCTTCCCCAGGTGCCGGCGAGCAGCCCGACCGTGTCAGCCCCGCGGCCCTCGGCGGCACTGTCGCCTCCCGTGCCGTCGCCGCTTGTGCCCAGCGACAGGTCCGATACCGGGCCGAACGGCAGCACCCGTTCTGCGCCCGGGCTGCCCGACAGCGCGGTCGTCAGCGCGCGGGCCCGGACGTAATGAAAGAACGGCTGGTTCGCCGCGCTGACGGCCAGTACCTCCCCGGCCGGAGTCCAGCCGCTGACCCGAGCCCACGACGTGCCCCAGTAGGTGAGCCGGGTGCTGGTCCCGCCGGCGAGACTGGCCACGTAAATCTCCGGGCTGCCGTCCTTGGCGCTGACCCAGGCCACCTGCGTGCCGTCCGGCGTCAGCCTCGGCGTCGCCGCCCGTGCCTCGTCCGTGGTGAACCGCCAGGCCCGGCCGCCGGTGAGCGGCGCCAGCCAGACGTCGTCGGCAGCGACGAAAACCACGAGGCCGTTGGCAATATGCGGGTATCTCAGGTATCCAGGCGACGCCACCCGGCCATAGTACGGTTCCACGCGGCCGGCAGCCTCGATCCGCTCCGTTGTGTATCTGCAGCTTGTGCCGACCCTCTTGTGTATCTGCAGCTTGTGCCGACCCTCTTGTGTATCTGCAGCTTGTGCCGACCCTCTGCTCTTCATGAAGGGTAGAAGTAGCCGACATGCAGCGGCGACGGAGTCTCGGCGGGGAGCAACGCGGTGACGGCAGGCATGGCCTTCTGCTGGCCTTCCTAGGCCAGCAGAGGTCCGGCCATGTCCTGCCATATTTAGTTCGGAGGTGCGCCGATGATCGAGGCGGCCACAATAAATGCTGCGACAAGCGCCAGTGCTGTCGCGGTCTTCGGGGCGCTTGTCGGCGCCGCGGCTGTAATCTTGGCCGGATTTTTGCAGCGGCAGACATCAGATAAGCAGTTGGCAGAGCAGCGCGAACTGTTCGAGCGGCAGCTGAAAGAGCAGCGTGAGACATCAGCCGGTCAGCTAAAAAGTGCTCGTGAGCAGCTGGGGCTCCTGCGAGAGGGCCAGATTACAGGGCTCTTCATGAGGGCGATAGAGAATTTGGGTAGCGATAATAGGCATGTCCGGATAGGCTCCATCTTCGCACTCGAAAGAATCGCCAAGGAATCGGAAGATGATCGGCCTTACGTAGTCAGCACGCTAGCCACTCTCATCCGGGAGAGCCTGCCGGCCGCGAGTGTTCGCGAAAGCACATATGTCCCGGAGCTTCAGGTAAGAAAGCCTGACGTACAGGTGGCTCTCACTATCCTGTGTCGCTCTCCGCTGTCCGGTGATCGTCGTCAGTGGGCGGAGGTAGGAGGCCTGGACCTGTCGCGCGCCGACCTTCGGCGTGCAGCCTTGCGGGGTGCAGATCTTCGCTACGCAAACCTTTACGGCTGCCGCCTGGAAGGCGCAGACCTACGTGAGGCTAACCTTAGCGATAGCATTCTGAATGAAGCGAATTTTGGTGCTGTCGATCCAACCAACGTTGCCTATAGACAGGGTACCGACCTGCGTGAGGCGGACCTGCGTGGTGCAAAGTTCAAAAGAGCACATAATTTGGATATCGCGCTGACCGATGGCACCCTGGGACTTTCCGGCAACTGAGCTAGAAGGGCTCGCGAGGGCCCAGCGGGCATTAGGCGTCAGGACGCGCGTCGGCGAAATCGACGTCCTTGGTTTCGACCGTCCCGGCCGTCCGCCCCGGCGCCGTCTGGTAGGTCCAGTACAGGTTCGTGTGCGCGATAACCTGGTCCGGCGGGGGCGCGCCCCACTTGGTCTGGTCCTCCGTGGTGTGCGCGTCGCTGACCAGTGTCGCGTCATAGCCTCTGACGAAGGCGCCGTGGAGGGTCGAGCGGACGCAGGCGTCAGTTTGCGCGCCGACGATCACCAGCCGCCCGACGCCGAGCCCGGACAGTACCTTCTCCAGGGTGGTGTCCTCGAAGGAGTCCTCGTAGTGCTTCTCGACCAGCGGCTCTGAACCATCCGGATTCAGCTCGGGGACGATCTGCCAGCCGCCGCTTCCTCTCTGGAGCTCTTCGTCGGAATGCTGGACCCAGATAACCGGGACATGTTCCCGCCGCGCCTTCTCGACAAGGCTGCCGATGTTCGCCACGACCGCATCGCGCTGGTAACTCCCGGCCACGGCGGCGTTCTGGACATCGACGACGAGCAGCGCGGTGGCTGGCCGGTTGCCGAGAGTTGTCATGGCCTGCCCTTTCTCGCGGCGGCGCGTTAGCTGCGTCTGCCAGCCTAGACCTGACCTCTGACAGCGTGTGCTCGTGCTTCGGTACGAAGAGGGCACCGCATCTACTTCACCTACGGCGCCAGCCACGTCTTCGGCCCTCAGCTCGGCAGCTGGCTGGCGGCCAAGCCGAGCGTTCACCCATGACAGTCCTTTCAGGAGGAGCTGACCATGCCGCGCAGTTCCGGCGGCGAGTTACATTGGGGCCAGTTCGGCATGTCGAGCGCAGGCCAAGACCGGGTGGGTGGACATCATGGGCCGGTGCCTTGTCGTCGCGAACCAGACGTTGCTGGGTACGGAGCTCCGGGAAGAGCTTGGCAAGAGGGTCGAGGCGGGATCGAGTTCCTTCTACCTGCTCGTCCCGAACACCAGCGCCGCGGATTATCCGGTGCTGCCCGATGCCAGCGGCGTTCTCCCGCCCAGCCTGGCCTGGTGGGCGACGAACTACCGTGGCCCCGCCACCGACGAGGAGGCAACCGTGCAGGCCCGGCAGCGGCTCAGCCAGATGCTGGCCGACCTGGCCGCGCTGGGCGTCCCGGTCGCGGGCGATCTGGGGAGTTCCGAGCCGCTCGAGGCAATGGAGAAGGTTCTCGTCGATCATCAGTTTGACGAGATCATCGTGGCGACGCTTCCCCGGCGCGTCTCCCGCTGGCTGCGAGCCGACCTGCCCCACCAGGCCGGGCGCCGGTTCGGGCTGCCCGTCACGACCATCATCACGAAGCGCTGACCTGCGCGGCGCCACGCTCGAAGAAACCGTCGCCACAGGGGGTGGCGCTACCGGTGGTTCAATAGCCTGGTGAGCCCAGCCAGCGAGGAGACCGCTACCCCGGCCAGGATCACCGTGTACTGGCGGCCGGGCTGTGTGTTCTGCAGGCGGTTGCGTTTTGTCCTGTGGTGGCATCATCTTTCCGTCCGGCAGGTCAACATCTGGCGGGATCCCGGTGCGGCCGCTTTCGTCCGCTCCGTGGCCGGCGGTAACGAGACGGTGCCGACCGTGGTGATCGACGGCCGCCCCATGGTCAATCCGGCACCGCGCCAGGTGATCGCCGCCGTCCGGCCCGGGTAAGGCCGGGGATTCCCGGCGTGCGGTCACCAGCGGTGGCACGCTGACATTGATCAGTGAGAGCATCCAGTTCGGGCGCGGTGCAGCGGCCATGCTCATGACCTGGCTGCCGCCTAGATCAGTTAGAGGGCTCGCGGCGCGCGTCAGTCGGCCGCGGGTGCGGGCGCCGCCGCGGGTGCGGGCGCCTCGGCCTCGGCCGCCGCGGGTGCGGGCGCCTCGGCCGCGGCCGCCTTTTGCTTCCGCTCCCGTTGCAGCCTGCGCAGTACCGGCAGCGCCGCGAAGTAGGACCCGGCCAGGGCGATGCCACCGACCCCGATGTCGATGGAGATCCGGCCCTGCCGGGCCCAGTAGACGTCTCTCAGGTTGAGCAGCAGGGCGAACTCATCGACGATCAGCGCCAGCCCGGCGCCGTAGCTGACGGCCACCGCCGGGTGACGGCGGTGCCGCTCCTCACCACGGACGGCGACCGCGCCGACACCGGACAGCACCCCGATGCCCCACAGGTAGTGATGCAGGTGCTCGCCGCCAACGCTGATGTTGCCGAAAGGTCCCTTGCCGGCCCGGATGCTGTAGGTAAGCGCCCGCAGCCCGGCAAAAGTGCCGGTGAAAGCCAGCCAGCTCAGCAGGGCGGACCGCTGCCCGGGGCCGAGCTCCTCCTGGTAGGCGCGCAAGACCGCGCCAGACGATGGAACGAGGTTCGTCACACGGCACCACTACCCGCCCATCTGCCGGAGCAATCCGCAGCGGCATTCTGGCCCGCCTCGGGCTGACTCATGTGCCGATGCGTAGCGCCCGCCAGGCGGACAGGTATCCGGCAATGCCGTCTGACTCCGGGGCGTGACCTTGTCAAGGTGCCGGATCGGGTCACGCTAGCCGGCGCCCCGGGCGGGCGGCGGCTGAGCGGGCCACCCGCCCTAACCGGCAGCAGCCGGGGCAGCGGCCGCGGCAGCCGACCGGGCCACGGTGACCTGCGGCGCCGACTGGTACGCCGCCCAGTCGGCGCTGATCGCGCTGGCCGTCTGCAGCAGCAGTGGCAGGTACTGCCCGGTCAGCACCTCGACCGGAGTCTCCGCGGCATGGGTGTTGACGTTCAGGGAGGCGATCACCTGGCCGTCCCCGTCCCGCAGCGGCGCCGCCGCCGACCGGATCGCGGCGGCGAGCTCCCCGTCGGTCAGCGCCCAGCCACGCGCGCGGACCTGCCGCAGCGTGGCAGCGCGTTCCTCGGCCGTGGGCAGGAAGCGGGGAGTGATCCCCGACCTGCTCGGCTCGGCGAGGACCCGCTCGGCCTCCGAGAGCGGCATGGCCGCGAGCAGCACCTTGCCGAGCGAAGTCTGCATGGCCGGGAACCTGGTCCCGATCGTCACGGCCAGCGCGACGATCTTGGGAACGGCGACCCTGGCCACGTAGACGATGTCCGAGCCGTCGAGCTGGGCAATCGAGCTGGACTCGTGAGTCTGGGCGACCAGGCGCTCCATGTGCGGCCGGGCGACCTCCCAGAGGTTGCGTGACAGGACGTAGGACATGCCAAGCTCCAGCACGCGTGGCGTCAGCTCGAAGCCGCGCTCGGCAGGGCGCACGTAACCCAGCTGCTCGAGGGTGAGCAGCATGCGGCGCGCCGTCGGCCGGGCCAGTCCTGCCGCGTCCGCCACGGCCGTCAGGGACATGACTGACTCGTGCGGCCGGAACGCCCGGATCACGTCGAGGCCGCGCGCCAGCGCCTCGATGAAGTCCGGGCTGCCATCTCTGCGTGCCATGCCCTTCCTCTCCCAAGCTTCGTCCTCGACGCCGGTGCCGCACCTGCCGCTGCCCGTGCGAGGCAGGGCCACCCGTGCCGCGCCTGGTTCCGGCGGCCGCGGACGCCGACCCCGACGGTAGCGCGAAGAGCCGGGGTGTCCGCACCGCGGACAGGCAAGCTTACCCCCAAGGCCGGGCGCGCCCGCCGACCAGGGTTCCGGTAGCCAGCCAGGGTGCCAACCGCATCAACTGGGCTGCACCGCTCGTCCGGCCCACTCTGAGCCCGATCGGCATGTCGATTGCAAGGATGTTTCCGGGTCATGAAAGGGGCCTCTTGACAGCGGTACATGCTAGCGAAATGCTGTGCCCGTTCGCTAGGTGAGTCTTTGTCCGTATGGCGGTCACGGCCGATTGCCAGCACCTCTCGTGCCGTCATGCCGTCTGGGCTGAGTTCGCTCACTTCGGGGTCTGCGCCGTCGTGGCGCGGCCACCAGACAGGGAGGCTCCGATGACAGATGTGCAATCTGAAGCCGCCGACAGCAACGCGCAGCATGCCGAGATCCAGCCAGCAGAATCAGTCCAGGCCCCGCAGCTGGCCGGCAATCCCGCGGTGCTCGGGCTGATCGTCTTCGCGACCGGCAGCCTGGTGCTGGGCATCTCACTGCTCGGCAACGTGCCGCTGGCGGTGCAGCCGGGAACCGTGCAGCCCATCGTCTACGCCGGCACCGGCCTGGGCCTGGTGATCGCCACGATCTGGGCCGCCTCGCTGCAGCAGACGTTCGTCGCGACGATCCTCGGCACGTTCGCCGGGTTCTGGCTGAGCTACTCGGCGATGGTGCTCGGGCTGACGCACAACTGGTACGCCATACCGCCCGCGGACATCCCGCACACGCTGGGACAGTTCCTCATCGGCTGGGATGTAGCGATCTTCATGCTGTTCCTGGTCACCCTGCTGCTCCCGCTGGTCTACTCGGTAATCTTGGGTGCCGGCACGGTGGGCGTGGCGCTGCTGGCCGTCGCGGTGATGGGCACGTCCTCCGGGATGTACCGGGCCGGGGGCGTGTTCGTCCTGATCTTCGCGGCCTTCGGGTACTACGCCTACCTCAGCGGTGCCGTCGAGTCCGTGGGCCGCAAGGGCCTGCCGCTCGGCAAGCCGGTAGCCAGCTGGTTCTCGAAGTAGCCGGGCTGGGCCGCCGACGGCAGAGACGGTCAGCCCCGCCTCCGCGAGCCGGCGGCTCAGCCTCCATCTGCCCGCACTGGAGGAATTCATGACAGCCACGTCCGGCCTGACCGCCGCCGACCTTGCGCCCGGACGGTCAGTGGTGTTCAGGAACGCCACCGTCTTGACCCTGGACGATGGCCACCATGTCCTTGACGGCGCCGACGTCCTGGTCAGCGGCGAGCGCATCGCCGCGGCAGGGCCGAACCTGGCCGTGCCCGAGGGAACGGCCGAGATCGATGCGACCGGCGGCATCCTCATGCCGGGAATGATCGATACGCACCGGCACATGTGGCAGACGGCCATGCGGGGATACGGCGCCGACTGGACGCTGACCCAGTACTTCGTCTGGTACTACCTGCAGTGGGGCAAGACGTTCCGTCCGCAAGACATCTACGCAGGCAACCTGCTCGCGGCGATCGAGGCAATCGACGCCGGGGTGACCACGACCGTGGACTGGTCGCATGGCCTGCAGACGGTAGCGCACGCGGACGCGGCGGTGGACGCCCTGACCGAGGTGCCCGGCCGGTTCGTGCTGGCGTACGGCAACATCCAGCAGGGCCCATGGGAGTGGTCGGCTACACCGGAGTTCCGCGAGTTCGTCAGCCGCCGTTTCGGCAGCGCGAACGACATGCTCGGCTTCCAGATGGCCTTCGACGTGACCGGTGACCCGTCGTTCCCGGAGCAGGCGGCGTTCGAGGTCGCCCGCGAGCTGGACGTGCCGGTCACCACGCACGCCGGGGTGTGGGGCGCGACCAACGACGACGGCATCAGGCTCATGCACGAGGGCGGCTTCATGACCCCGGCCACGGTCTACGTGCACGCGGCGACGCTCACCCGCGACTCCTACAACCGGATCGCCGCCACCGGCGGGTCGGCGTCGGTGTCCACCGAGAGCGAGCAGAGCGCCGGGCAGGGGTACCCGCCCACCTGGCAGCTGCGCGAGCACAACATCCCCGTCTCACTGTCGATGGACACCAGCGTGTGGTGGAGCGGTGACCTGTTCTCGGCCATGCGGGCAACGCTCGGGGCGGACCGCTCCCGCGAGCACTTCGAGGCGCACAACAAGCAGGAGACGGTCACCAACTGCCACCTGCGCGCCGAGGACGTGGTCGACTTCGCCACCAGGGGCGGCTCCAGGGCGCTCGGCCTCGACTCGATCATCGGCAGCATCGAGCCCGGCAAGAAGGCTGACCTGGTCCTGATCAAGAACGACGCGTCGCCGGTCATGTTCCCGCTGCTCAACCCCTATGGTCACGTCGCATTCCAGGCCCAGCGCGGCGACATCCACACGGTGGTGATCAACGGCCGGGTGGTGAAGTACGACCACCGTCTCGTCGACATCGACCTGGCCAGGGCGCGGCAGGTGACCGAGCAGACCGTGGAGTACCTCAAGGGCCAGCTCGGCCCGGAGGCCTGGGCCGAGGGCATGCACCCGGAGATCCCGGAGACCGAGGTGCTCGACAACCCCTACACCTACACCGAGTGGGACGCGGGCTCGGCCCAGTGGAAGGGCACGGCCGGCAGCGATCCCTCCGCCTGAGGCTGCCTTGACCGCAACGATGCGGGCGGCGCTCATCCGCAGCCACGGCCAGCCGCCCGGGTATCAGGATCACCCGGTGCCGCGGCGCGGCACCGGGCAGGCCCTCATCCGGGTGACTGCCGCCCCCGTCTGCCCGCTTGACCTGCTCTGCGCCTCAGGGACGTCGTACTTCGGCCCGCCGCCGTTGCCGTACGCGCCAGGCGCCCAGGGCGTCGGGCTCGTCGAGGAAGCCGACACCCTGCCAGCAGGCCAGCGGGTCTGGTTCAGCTGCGACGCCGGGATGAAGCCGGGCGACGGCGCGATGGCCGAGCTCTGCGTGGCCGAGGAGTCGTCGATCCTGCCGCTGCCCGGCTACGCCAGCGACGACCTGGTGGCGGCGCTGGGCCTGTCCGCCATCGCCGCGTGGACGGCGCTTACCCTGCGCGGCGGCCTGCAGCCAGGTGAGCATGTCCTCGTGCTCGGGGCCAGCGGAACGGTCGGGCAGGTAGGCGTGCAGGCCGCGCGACTGCTCGGCGCGGGCCGGGTCACCGCCGCGTGCCGCGACGCCCGCGGTCGCGCCCGCGCGACCGAACTGGGCGCGGACGCGGTCGCCGACCTTACCGCTGACGACACCGGCACGCTCACCGCGAGGCTGGCCGAAGCGACCGGCGGGCGCGTCGACCTGGTGCTCGACCCGGTCTGGGGCATGCCAGCCGAGGCGGCGCTGCGGGCACTGTCGCCGCACGGCCGGCTGGTCAATCTCGGCTCGTCGGCCGCCCCGCTGGCCACCCTGGGATCTGCCATGCTGCGCAGCGGCACTCTGTCGGTTCTCGGCTACACCAACAACGCGCTCAGCCAGGAGCAGAAGGCGGAGGCGCTGGCCGAGATACTCCGGCACGCCACGGCCGGGCACCTCACCGCCGACCGCGAGATACTGCCCCTGGCCAAAGCCGCGGACGGCTGGTCGCGGTGCGGGAAGCCGCCGTACCGGCGCGCCGTCTTGATCCCGTAAGAACGAGGCCAGCTCCTGGCGACGCAGGCGCCACCGGGCGCCCGGACCGGGTAAGAACCGTTGGCTGCTGTCTAGGGGCGTTGTCGCGCGGTCCAGGTCAGGCGGGTGCCGCCGCCGTCGGGGGTGGTGAGCTGGAGGGTTCCGCCGTTGCGCTCGGCGCGGCGGCGCATGCTGGCCAGGCCGCTGGAGCGGGCGGGCGTGCCGAGGCCGCGGCCGTTGTCGGTGATGCCGAGGGTGATCAGGCCGTCGTCCAGGGCTAGCGACAGGTCGGCGGCGGTGGCGTGGGCGTGGCGGGCGCAGTTGGACAGGGCCTCGCGGGCGACGGCGAGGATGTCGTGGGTCAGTGTCGCGTCCGCGCTGGCGTCAAGGGGCCCGGTGAGGCGGAGGCCGGGGGTGAAGCCGAGTTGCGGGGTGTGCTCGTCGAGGAGTTCCAGGAGCTCGGCTTGCAGGCCGGCGGGGTGCTGGCGGCGTGCCTGGATCTGGAAGATGCTGTCGCGGATCTTGCCGATGACCTTGTCGATGGTGTCGATGTAGCTGTTGACCCGGCCCGCGTGCGCGGGCTTGTCGAGGCGGCCGGCCAGGCCCTGCAGGCCCATGCCGAGCGCGAACAGTTCCTGGATGACGTGGTCGTGCAGGTCGCCTGCGATGCGGTCGTGGTCCTCCATGCGGGCCAGCGCGATCTGGTCGGTGCGCGCCCGGTTGAGTTCCAGGGTCACCGCGGCGTGGGCGGCGAAGGAGGCGGCCATCTGCAGGCTGGCGTCGGTGAAGCCGGGCCGGGTGGCGGCGCGGCCCAGGATCAGCGCGCCGAGGATCTCCTCGCCCGCTGCGAGCGGCACGGCGAGCAGCGAGCCGGTGCCGCCGCTCAGCATGGCGTCGGCGGCCTCGCTGGCGTCGCTGACCAGGAGGGGCTTGCCGGTCCGGATCGTGCGGCCGGCCAGCGAGTCCTCCAGCGGCGCGGTCCGGCCTGGCAGCTCGGCGCTGGTCAGGCCGCTGGCCGATCGCACGATCACCTGATCAGTGCCGTGCGGCAGGGTGAGCGTGGCGACGTCGGCGTCGGCTGCGGCCAGGGCGTGCGCGGTGATGAGCGCGTAGGGGTCTGCGTCCTGGCCGGACAGCAGGAGCGGCGCCAGGTCGCCGGAGGCGGCCAGCCACCGGCGGCGCTGCTCGGACTCGGTGAACCGCCGGGCGTTGGAGATCGCCCCGCCGGCCGCCGCGGCCAGCGCGATCGCCAGTTCCTCATCCTCGGCGGTGAACTCCCCGCCCCGGGTCCGCTCGGTCAGGTACAGGTTGCCGAACACCTCCTCGCCGATCCGGACCGGGACGCCGAGGAAGGCGCTCATCGGCGGGTGCCCCGGCGGGAATCCCGCCGACGCGGGATGGCCGGCGAGGTCGGCCAGCCGGATCGGGACGGGCTCTGTGGTGAGCAGGCCCGGGATCCCGCGGCCGCGGGGCAGCTCGCCGATCGCCGCGGCCAGGTCATCGTTCAGGCCGGCGTGCACGAACTGCTCCAGCTGCCCGTCGTGGCCGAACACGCCCAGCGCGGCGTAGCGGGCGCCGACCAGGTCGCGGGCGGCGTCCACGATCCGCCGCAGCACCACCGGCAGGCTCAGGTCCGCGGCCACTGCCGCGTTCGCGCGCAGCAGGCCGCGCAGCCTGCTCTGGGTGGCCAGCACGTCATCAGCGCGGTGGATCAGCTGCCCGAGAAGCTGATCGAGTTCCAGCCGCGGCGCGTCGGGGAAGCTGAGCCCGCCTGCGGGGCCGGGCTCGCGTGCCCCGTCAGGATCATGCCCTGCAGGCGGGCTGGTGCCTGCTGCCGCCGGGCCGGGCCCATCCTCGGTGCTGGTCATGCCTGGCCTCCCGCCGCCCGGCCCCGTGGTGGCCGGATGGGGCCTTCTGGCGCCGTGACGGGGACCTGCGCCTCTTGGCGGGGTGAGCGGCCGGCTGGTGCGCTTGGGAGCATGTTCCTCGCTGAGGAGTGCCTGGCAGGCCTCAGCTTCCCCGACGTCCGGGCCCGGCCGGAGAGCCTGGCGTGCCGCCCCCGCCGGGGAGCAGGCCATTCGCCTGCGGCTGGCCGGGGTCTGCCGGCCGCCGCTTGCTGCCCTCGGCGCCGGGCCGGGCCAGGCGATCTTCCGCCGGGCAGCGGGAGCGACGACCCGGTCATTGCTGGACCGCGC
Source organism: uncultured Actinomycetota bacterium (assembly GCA_963808705.1). Lineage (GTDB taxonomy): Bacteria > Actinomycetota > Actinomycetes > Streptosporangiales > Streptosporangiaceae > JASHPR01. The sequence goes on from CAWEHB010000003.1 coordinate 613,400, forward strand.
CGCGGAGGACCTGGCCCGGGGGACCGCGGGTTGGCTGCACGCCGGGCGCGGGCAGCTCCGGTACTAGGGCCGCGGCGGCGGGGGCCACGCTGAATGATTCGTCCATCGCTAAGCACCTGGGGTCCTTCCGGCCGAAACTGACCGTACCGCCAGGGTCCGGAGCGACTCGGTGACCAGCGCCTTTGCCCATGCCCAGCGAAGGGTGCGGCGGCGCTTCTCCTGATGACAGTACGCCAGTGCCTTGTGCCCCGATAGGGGCGGCGCCTTTGCCGCCACGGCAAGGGCGGCTGGCCCGGGCCTCAGGGTGCTGCGCTCCAGCGCGACCTCTGACCTGGCCCGCCCCGGTCAAGGCCAGGAGGTTCGGGTTCGGCCCGACGTACAGCCGAGTGGGAGGACGCGCCGTGGCCCGCCGGGAGCGTGGTGAGCAGCACGTCGGACACGGGCGAGCCGGGATCGGGGCCGCGGGTCCGCGCGACCTTGCGCCAGCCCCATTCCTGGAAGGCGCTCTGCGCCGCGGCCGCCGCGGGCAGGACGGTCAGCGTCGCCCGTTCCTCGCGGCGGCTGGCGAGGATGAGGTCGTGCAGGCCCTGGCCGACGCCCTGCCGCCGCCAGGACGCGCGCACCAGCAGTTCGGTCAGCGCGAAGGTGCGGCCGGGGTGCTCGGCGGTGACCTCGTCCGGCAGCGGGGTGGTCAGGTCCTTCCACCAGGAGGTAGACGGCCGCAGCGGCATCCCGGCCGCGTACCCGACCAGGTACTCGCCGTGCCGGGCCTCGGCCAGGGCGAAGCCGGGCTGGCGGCGCTGGACCCGGAACCGGTCGGCGAACCGGGCGGCATCGCCGGGGCGCCGGTACGGCGGGTCGGCGTAGACCTCGGCGTGCAGGGCCTGCAGTTCGGCCGCGTGCGCGGCGGCCTGCGAGCCGTCGAGCAACTCGAACGTTATCTCGGGCGCGGGCACGAGCGGTGCTCGCCACACCAGGGCGTGATCACCTCGCTAGTACACCAGCCTGGCCGGCCAGGGCGCGACCGGGCTCAGGGAGGGGCGGGTCTGGCCGCGGTGCGGCCGGGCCGGGCGCCCCGCCCGGGCACGAGCGCCGGGGAACACGACAGCGCCGGGGAGCACCACGGGGACGCGGTCAGCGCGGGCGGCCCGGATCGCCCAGGACCGCGCGCAACTCGGCGGGGTCGGCGGTGACCACGGTGTGCGGGTTCAGGCCGGCGCGCTGGCTGCGGGCGACGTACCGGACCCCGCTCCCGGTGTTCTCCCGCCAGATCCAGAACTGGGGGAAGTCGGCCCGCAGGCCGTCCAGTTCGGCGGCCAGGGCGTCCGCAAGCCGGGACGCGCCGGTGTTCTTCGCGGCAGGGTTCTGCCCGGCGGGGTGATCAGCCGTTGGGGGCTGGGCCGACATGGTGGCGTTCCGTTCTGGCTCGGGAAGCGGGTGGTCGTGCGGGCCTTGGCCTCTACAGACTGCCGTCGCCGGGCTACGCTCTGAAAGGGGTGACACGCTGCCACCGGCACTGTCGGATGGCCCGTGACCCGCGGTGCCGGGCGTCAGATCGCCGGTGATCCGGTCAGGAACGCCGGAGGTCGTGTCAGGATCGCGGAACTTCTGTCGGATCGCGGGGAGGTACGGATGGCTTCGGCGCGGGAGCTTGACCCGGGGGCGAGCACGCTGGCGTTCTTCGGCGCGGAGTTACGGCGGCACCGGATCGCGGCGGGCCTGTCGCAGGACGATCTGGGCCGGGTGATCAACTTCTCCGCCGCGCTGGTGGGCCGGGTCGAGATGGCCGAGCGGATGCCGTCGCAGGATTTCGCGGAGCGCTGCGACGAGGCGCTGAGCACGGGCGGGTTCTTCGGGCGGTTCCGGGACCTGGTCAAGCGCGAGGCGTTCCCGACTTGGTTCGAACCCTTCATTGAGTACGAGGCGAGAGCCACCAAAATCTGCAACTGGGACAACCGGGTCGTGCCCGGTCTGCTGCAAACCGAAGACTACGCCCGCGTCGTCATGCGAGCGGGCCGCCCACGAGCGGCGCCAGGGGTCATCGAGCGCGATGTGGCCGCCCGGATGGACCGGCAATCGATCCTGGAACGGGAACGTCCGCCACTGCTCTGGTGCGTCCTCGATGAAGCGGTTCTGCGGCGTCCGATTGGCGGCGCGGAGACGATGCGCGAGCAACTGAAGCGGCTGATCGAGGCGGCGGACTCGACCAACGTGGTGCTGCAGGTGCTGCCGTTCGCCGTCACCGAGCACCCTGGCGCTGACGGGCCGCTGGCCATCCTTGAGTCCGACGGCGAACCGCCGGTAGCTTTCGCTGAGGGCTGGCGTAACGAGCGGATGATCGACTCCGCTACGGACGTGGCGGATGCCGTTATGGTTTTCGACCTGGTCCGGGCCGCGGCGCTGCCGCGGGGGGCGTCGCTCGACCTGATCCGCTCGGTAGACTTCGGCCCATGACCAGTCCTTACGAGTGGCGGAAGTCGAGCCGCTCAGGATCGCAGGCCAACTGCGTGGAGGTCGCCGCCAACCTGCCGGGTGAGATCGCGGTCCGGGACAGCAAGGACCCGGACGGGCCGAAGCTGATCTTCGCCCCGGCCGGGTGGGGCGCGTTCACCGCCGGGGTGCGGGACGGCGAGTTCGACCTCGACTGAGCCCGGCCGGCCCGCTCCTGTCGCAGGCTGAAGAGCGCTCTTCACATTGTCGGCAGAAACCCGGTTTGCATTACAGTCGCGGTTTGCCGATCTGTGATCGCGCTGCTGCGGCGCCACGCACGCCGTGGCGTCGCCGTCCTTCAGGTCCGCGGTCTCGTCAATCGCGATCCCCGGCCCGATCAGGTCACCCTCGCGATCGGGCAGCCACGCCCCGGCCAGGCCCGCCAGCTCGGCCCGCAGATCCCCCCAGTCCCAGACGTAGCTGCCGACCAGGGCCTGCATCCGGCCCTGCCCCTCATGCCCGGCCGCCTCCGCCAGCGCCCAGCAGTTCGCCCGCGTCCCCGGCGACAGCGCCGCCATGTAGGCGAACGCGACCTCCGCGCTGCGGCGCTGCGCCAGCACCCGGCCCAGAACCGCCCTGACCTGCGCATCCACTTGGGCAGCACACGCCGCCACATCCTCTATCCGGGCCGCTGCGGCCGTGTCGTATGTGTCTTGTTCCACAAGCCAGGCAACGGAAGACCTATGGCCCTGAACGTGGCGTTGAGGACGATGAATGATGTGATCCGGCGCCGGGGAGCGTCTAACACCCCGAGCACGGGAGGATTCGTATGACCTCGTTGTCTGAAGCTTCGGCTGCCCCGCTGCTGCTGAAGGCCCCGACCGGTATCCGGGGACTGGATGAGATTACCCGGGGTGGGCTGCCCCAGGGCAGATCCACGCTGGTGACGGGCGGCACCGGCACCGGTAAGACCCTGCTGGGCCTGCAGTTCCTGGTCGCGGGCGCCCGGGAGCACGGCGAGCCTGGTGTGCTGGTTACTTTCGAGGAGTCAGCCGAGAAGGTCACCGCCAACGTGGCCTCGCTGGGCTTTGACCTTGACGGGTTGCAGCGGGACGGGATGCTGATAATCATCGCCTTCCCGGTGGAGGCGGCTGAGATTGTCGAGACTGGCGAGTTCGACTTCGGGCCGCTGTCCCTGGTGCTGGACGACGCGATCAGGCGTATCGGGGCCAGGCGGGTCGTGCTCGACAGCATCGAGGTGCTGTTCGGGGCGTTCAAGGCACAGGCGATCGTCCGGGCTGAGCTGGGCAGGTTGTTCGGCTGGCTGGAGGGCCGGGAGGTCACTGCGATGGTGACCGCCGAGCGCGCTGACGATGCGCTGACCCGGCATGGGATGGAGGAGTACGTGTCGGACTGCGTGATCGTTCTGGACCACCGCGTGCACGAGGGGGTCGCCACGCGGAGGCTGCAGGTGATCAAGTACCGCGGGTCGACGCATGAGACCAACGAGTACCCGTTCCTGATCTCGGTCCGTGGCTTCGAGGTACTGCCAGTGACGGCGGTCAGCCTCGACTACGGCGCTTCCAGCGAGCGACTGTCGACCGGCGTGCCCCGGCTGGACCGCATGCTGTCCGGCGGCCTGTACCGGGGGTCAACCGTCCTGGTCAGCGGGGCGCCGGGTACCGGCAAGACCACGGTGGGAGCACACTTGATCGACGCAGCGTGCGCGCGGGGCGAGCGGGCCCTGCTGGTCCTGTTCGAGGAGTCGCCGAATGAGGTGATCCGCAACATGGGCTCGGTCGGCCTGGACCTGGGACGCTGGGTGGGGGCGGGTCTGCTGCGGATCTGGGCCGCCCGGCCATCGGCATTCGGCCTGGAGACGCACCTGACGACCCTGGCCCGGCTGATGGATGAGCAAAAGCCGACCGTCGCCGTTCTCGACGGGATCACCAGCCTGACTCACCAGCCCACCCAGGCCGACATGGTCTCGATGGTGGCCCGCCAGATTCACCTGCTGAAGAGCCGAGGGATCACCGCTATGGCGACCACGCTGGTCCAGGATGACGAGGCGAGCGGGGTGGGCATCTCCTCGCTGATGGATACCTGGCTGCTGCTGCGCAATGTCGAGTCCAACGGCGAGCGTAACCGGCTGCTGTTCGTGCTCAAGTCGCGAGGCACCGCCCATTCCAACCAGGTGCGGGAGTTCGTGCTTACCGACCATGGGGTGGAGCTTGCCGACGTCTACGTGGGCCCCGGCGGGGTGATGACTGGTTCCGCCCGCGTCATGCAGCAAGCCCGGGAGCGCAGCGACCAGCTGGAGCGCGAGGAGCAGCTGATGCGCCGTAAGCGAGAGCTGAAAGCGCACGTCGCGCAGGGGCAGGCTCAGCTCGCCGTACTGCAAGAAGAGCTCGCCGCGCAGCAGGCCGAGCTGGAGCAGATCGCGAGCCGCGAAGCACGCCTGGCGGCCGATGCCAAGGCGGCCCGGGCGGCCCTGGCCGCTCAGCGCCGGGCAGATCCGGCTGGCCGCGATGACAGAGCGCAGTGATGACCCCGCCGCGCGACGCCGGTGGCGACACCGATGACGCGGTTCAGCCAGCGGCATCTGCCGAGGAGACCTGGGAGCTGCGGCTGTACGTGACCGGCTGTACGCCCACGTGCGTCCGTGCGCTCGCCAACCTCCAGCGCGCCTGCGCGCATTGGCTGCCGGGCCAGTATCACATTGAGGTTATCGATCTGATAGAGAACCCGCGCCGGGCCGCCGAGGACCAGATCGTGGCCGTACCGACGCTGGTCAGGATGCACCCGCAGCCCACCCGCAAGATCGTCGGCGACCTCACCGACACCGAGCGCCTGCTCGTCGACATGCAGCTGCGGCCAGGACCAGCCAGGCTGACGGATGAGCCTGGCTGATCAGCGGGTTCCTGTGGGCGTGTGGCCCGGCGTGCGCCGGGCGGGCCCCAAGGCAGAGCCCGAGCGCTGACGCCATCGCGGTCACCGCGTCGGCTGCCGCCTGCGGGCTGTCGATGCCAAGGGCGACGCCGCCGACGTCGCCCTTGTGGATGGCCGCGGGGCTCACCCTGCCAGTAAGGTCCAACGGCCCGCTGCCCGGCCCTGCGGACCCAGTCTCAGGGGCGGGCGGCCCTGGTTGTGGCCAAGAACCCGGGCCCGTGGGCATGACGGTGGGCGCTGAGGGCGTGGCATCCGGGCCCTGAGTCCGAGGATCTGCCCTATTTGCACGGGGTTAAGATCGTCCTTAGCCTGCCAAGAGGAGACCGCGTCGCCCCGGACCTTGGAGGCACGACCAGTTATCGCCGGATCGGACGGAGGTGCCTCAGCGATGTGCCAGCCAGCACGGGCGTCGCGCGGGAGCAACCTGATGTCTGACACTGCTTCTCATCCTCGTGGAGGCGCGGCCCGACCGGGGGCGGCTCTTGCCGAGATTCCGCTGGAGATCCGGCATTTCGAGGATCTCGGCCGCTACCTGCTGATGCCGATGATGCAGCGCGTGCGCGTGGCCCGGCAGCGCGCCGGTGAGCTGCTGGCCGGACGGACGGTGTGGATGGTGAACTCCACCGCTTTGGGCGGTGGAGTTGCGCAGCTGCTTCGTACGCTGCTGCCGTACTGGAAAGGTGCAGGGATCGACGTCCGGTGGATGGTGCTGCGACGGTTCTGCCGAGTTTTTCCGGGTGACCAAGCGCTTTCATAACCATCTGCAAGGCCAGCCAGGCGATGGCGACGTGCTGGGGACCGAGGAGCTGACGACGCTGGACCGGGCCGCCCTCTACCACGCCGAGGCGCTGGCGTCCCTGCTGTCCCCGGGAGACGTGGTGGTGCTGCACGACCCCCAGACCGCGGCCATGTCGGTGCCGCTCGAGCGGGCTGGCGCGACCGTGATCTGGAGATGCCACATCGGCACCGACCACCACAACGAGTACTCCCGGAACGCGTGGCGGTGCCTGCGGCCGCGCCTGGCCGGCGTCCGCCGTTTTGTCTTCAGCCGCCGTACCTCGCTGCCGGAGTGGCTGGGCGGGGCGGAGACGTCGATCTTGACGCCGGGCATCGACCCCGGGTCGACGAAGAACCTGCCGATGTCCTATGGCGCCGCCCGGGCGACTGTGCAGCACCTGGGCCTGGCCGCCGGGGTCCCGGCTGCCGCCCCGCGCTACGCCCGCACGGATGGGTCGGTGGCGACGCTCGCCGCTGGTCCCACGGTGGTGGACTCCGACGGCCCGCCGGACTGGGGCCGGGACCCGGTGGTGGTCTCGCTGGCCCGATGGGACGGGATCAAGGACCCGCTGGGGATCCTGGATGGCTTCGTAGAGCGGGTGGTACCGGCGACCGGCGCGCACCTGCTGCTCGCGGGCCCCGACGCGGGCCAGGTCGCCGATGACCCCGAAGCCGAAGCCGTGCTCGCCGGCGTCCGCGAACGCTGGCGGCGGCTGCCGCCCCGCGCGCGGGCCCGGGTTCATCTCGCCTGCCTCCCGCTCACCCCGCCCGAGGAGAGCGCCGCGATGGTGAACGCGATCCAGCGCCAGGCCGCGGTGGTGGTCAAGAAAAGCCTGCAGGAGGGGTTCGGCCTGGGAGTGACCGAGGCGATGTGGAAGGCCCGTCCGGTCGTCGCCAGCGCGGTGGGGGGCCATCTGGATCAGGTCCAGCACCGGCACAGCGGGCTGCTGGTCGACGACCCTGCCGACGTGGCTGCGTTCGGCGATGCGATCGTCGAGCTGCTGCGTGACCCGCCGCTGGCCGCCCGGCTCGGCCAGGCCGCGCGCGAACGGGCTCGCGCGCTGTTCCTCAACGACCGGCACTTCGTGAGCTGGGTCGACGTCTTCGGCGCGGCGCTCGAGCCGCGGGCCGGTGCCAACAGATCGACAGGCCCCGGGGCGGGCGTGCCAGCGCCACCATGGCCCGGTGCCGCAGCGCTCGACCCTGCCGACCACGACGCCCTGACTGGCCTGTGGAACCGCCGGCGCTTCGAGAACGAACTCGACCGCGCCCGGCAAAACGCCGAGCGCCTCGCGCTCTTGTCCATGGACGTGGACCGATATAACGAAGTGATCCGGCGCCACGGTACGGCCGCCGCGGAGGCACTGATCCAGAGCATCGCACACGTGCTGGCCCAGCGCCTTCGGCCCAATGACACGCTGGCCCGCATGGGAGGCGACGAGTTCGCCGCCGTATTCCCCTCCGCGACGCCCTCGCTGATCCAGAGCCTGGCCGACGGGCTCTGCACCGCCGTGCGCGAGCAGACACACACCACCGGCACCAACTCGATCCCCGCCACCATCAGCATCGGCGTCGCCTTCTTCGACGCGGGCACCCAGACCCACCACGAAGCGCTGCGCGCCGCCGACGCCGCCCTGCATGAGGCCAAGGTCGCAGGCGGCGACCGCGCCATCGTGCACCAGTCCTTACAAGGCGCCTAGCGCAGGGCGAGGATGCGGACGGCGTGGGGTGGTCTTTGCCGCGGGCGATGGCGTCGTGGTAGAGCCGGGCGGCCCAGGGGCTGGCGTGGCGGGAGTCGCCGGCGAAGTTGCAGACGGCGTCGCGGAGCTGCTTGTCGGCGGCCCAGCGGAAGTCGACGAACGTGGTCTGCCGGACTTGCGGGTGGAGGGGCGACGCCGGCCAGGCAGACCTATTCAGGGTTGTCCGCGAAGCGCGGTGTGCCGGCAGGTCCCCTCGAAGGGCTGGATCTGGGGCTGGTCCCAGCCGAGCACGTCCTTGCCCGTTTTGAACGTTTCCTCCGCGCTGCGGCGCTGCGCCAGCACCCGGCCCAGAACCTCCCTGACCTGCGCATCCACTTGGGCAGCGCACGCCGCCACATCCTCTATCCTGGCCGCTGCGGCCGTGTCGTATGTGTCTTCTTCCACAAGCCAGGCAACGCGTCACGGCCGCCTCAAATCACACCCGTGTAGTTCCTGGCCTCTCGCGGCACGGCGCACCCGGACATCGTCACTTACCGTCACAACCACCGCGGACACACCCGCACTGGCACCCATGCAGGCGGTCACGTAGCGCACGGAGGTTAGCGCTCAACGTGAAACCGCGACTGTAATATTTGGCTGCCGGTCAGCCTCCATGGCGGGGAGGAGCTGCCGGTCAGCCTCCATGGCGGGGAGGAGCTGTCGTGGCGCTCACGGAACCGTGTAGGCAACCAGCTGCGGGTTGCCGCCCCTGCCCGCCTTCGACGTCTTGGGGCCGCCCGCCGGGACCAGTACCGTGTTGCCGAAAACGGCGATCGGTGCATTCGCCGATGTGGGCAGCTGGCGCTGGTAGACGATCGCGCCGGTGTCGCGGTTGAGAGCGATCAGGACACCGTTGTAGAGCGTGGTGAAGACCAGGTCGTTTGAGACCGTGGCCGCGCCGAGCGGCATCGAGGGGACCTTGGTGTCCCATTCGACCTTGCCGGTGGCCAGGCTGAGCGCCTCTACCTCCCCGGTTTCGGGACCGGAGGCCTTGTTGCCGTCGACCACGTTCAGGCTGGTGGCGGTGATCGGGAAGTCGATGGTGGCCGCGTACACGCTCCCGCCCGCCACGGCCATGTTCGACAGGATGCCGCCCAGCGATCCGGGCAGCCACGTGTACGGCAGCTTGATCTTGAGTTGGTGCGACAGGGCCAGCAGGGAGTCGTCGTCGTGCCCGTTGTGCTCGCCGACCGGCGTCTTCCACAGCAGCGCGCCAGACCGCGCGTTCAGCGCGTAGACGTACCCCATCTTGCCGCCGGTGACGATCACGGGAACCCCGCTGATGGCAGCCGAGATCGGCGACGCCTGCAGGTCGTGGTCCTGGAAGTCGTCCGGCACGGCCTGGTAGTACCAGCGCAGCTTCCCGGTCGCCGCGTCCAGGTTCACCTCGCTGTCGGTGTAGAGCTGCCGCGACGGATTCGCGATCGCCGAGCCGATGCTCTGGTAGGGGTTCCCGATGCCGAACGTCACCGAGCCGTCGCTCCCGACGAGCGGCGTCTCCCAGGCTCCGCCTGAGCCGACGCCGAGAGCCTGCACGCCCGCGCCGGCGCCGATGACCGTGTTGAACTTCCACAGCAGGCGGCCGGTTGACGCGTTCAGCGCCATGAGCACCCCACCGCCGGGGCCCGAGCCGTAGGCGCTCGCCAGGTACACCCGCCCGTCCGCCACCTGCGGCTGGATCTCGAACGCCCCCTGGCCGCTGTTGAGCAGGCTGCCGTCGGTCCAGATCGTCTTGCCGGTCGCGGCGCTCAGCGCGAACACCGAGGTCGACGTGTCCCCGTACACGGTGCCGCCCGCGACCGCCACCCCGTCCGGCCCGGGCCCGCTCTTCTCCGGGACGTTCACCTGGTACTCCCACTTCAGCTTGCCCGTGGCGAGCGCCAGCGCGTACACGTTGGCGTCCTCGTCCTGCAGGTACACGATGCCCTGCTGCACGACCGGTGGCGCGGTCAGCGAGCCGATCCCCGAGACGCCGGCCGCGGCCGTGCCCGCCAGCTTGAACGCCCAGGCCTCCCGCAGCCCGGATACGTTCGCCGCCGAGATCGCCGAGTTCGGCGCGTCCCTGGTGTTGGCGATGTCGCCATTCGGGTATGGCCACGACCCGGTCGGCGCCGTCGCGCCGGGGAATGCCGTACTGACCGGTGCCGGGCTGCCGCCGCTGCACGCCGCGGCCAGCATGGTTATCGAGACGAGCAAGGTCACCGGGACAAGCAGCCTCACCCCGGGACACCCGCGCCCAGTCAGCTTCGCCCTCATCTGGCTCGCCGCCTTAAACCCCGGTCAACGATCTAGGGGTACTTGTCGTGGTGGCGCAATTCGACGGTTTCGTCCTGGCGGCCCAGCGGCGTCAGGTCCAGGAGGATGTCGGTCTCGCACAGCAAGTAGGCGACTGCGCCGTAGCCGGACCAGGTATGCAGTACGGTGTCGCCGTCCCGGAGGAAGACGCTGACGCCGCCCTGCTCGCCGGGCCGGGCGGCCCAGGCCTCGTCCCTGTCGGCCAGCTCCTGCGCGGATCGGAAGTTGTATTCGATGGGCGCGACGCTCTCGTCGTTGGTCACGTGGAAGTCGTAGTTGAAGTCGCTTCCCAGCGACGAATACCACGGGAAGGCCCAGCCCATCCGCTGCCGGAAGGGCTCGATCTTGCTGATCGGCGCCCGGGATACCGCCGCGTACGTGGTGTTGCGCGAATGCAGGTGAGCCAGGTCACCGACGTTGTCGGCCTGATAAGAGCAGACCGGACAGCCCTCCTCCCACGCCGGGTCGAACATGAAGTGCTGCACGATGAGCTGAGTCCGGCCCTCAAAGAGATCCAGCAGGCTGGCCCGGCCGTCCGGGCCCTCGAAGACGTAGTCCTTCTCGATTCTGACGGCCGGCATCTCGCGGCGCCGGCTCGCGATCTGCTCGAGAGTGCGCACGGCCTCCTCCTCGGCGGCCTGCAGCTCCTTGCGCGCGGCCAGCCACTCGGCGGCCGAGACGACTCGCGGACTCATGGCTCTCCTCCGTCCCCATGGTGGACTTCGTACGCCACCGTCAAGAGGTTGGACGGACAGGCCCCCCGGAACTAATCGCCCCGCCCGGGCAATGTTACAAGGCGGCAGGGTTCGCAACTGCCTGGCGTGTCGTGAGCATCCGTGAGCGAACGTGTGCTTTGGCGGGCTGTGAAGCTGGCTGAGTGGGTGCTGGGATGCTGGCGGGCCTTACCGCTCGGGGGCCGGGGTCAGGCTGTCTTGCCTGGCGTGATGGTCGTGGAGGGTTTGCTGGACGCGGCGGGCGGCGGGGGATCCGATGCGCTGGTAGATCGCCAGGGCCTGCCGCAGGCCGGCGGTGCCCTGGCTGGCGTGGCCGTCCTGGAGGTGGCTGCGGCCGATGCCTTCCAGGGCGCGTGCTTCCTCCAAGGGAGTACCGAGGTCGCGGGCGATGGCCAGCGCCTGGGCGTAGTGGTCGCGGGCCTGGCGGCTGGCTGCGGTCCGGGACGATAGCTCGCCGAGGCTGTTCAGCGTTTCGGCCTGGCCGTGCCGGTTGCCGACGTCGCGGCTGAGCCTGAGGGCCTGCTGGTGGCTGGCGGCGGCGGCCGGGTAGTCTCCGGTCAGCTGCTGCACCAGGCCGAGCTCGTTGAGGGCGTAGGCCTGGCTGCGGGGCTCGCGGAGGTCGTGAAACAGGCCGAGGGCCTGCCGGCTGCTGGCGGCGGCGGCCGGGTAGTCACCGGTCAGCCGCTGCAGCGCTGCGAGCTCGGTGAGAACAGTGGCCTGCCAGAAGGGATCGCCGAGGTCGCGGAACAGCTCCAGCGCCTGGCGCACTGCGGCGGCGGCCGCCGGGTACTCCCCGGCCAGCCGCTGCACGGCACCCAGATACAGGAGGGCCAGGCCTTGCCCGCGCCGGTGGCCGAGGTCGCGGTACAGCTCCAGCGCCTGGCGCAGCGCGGCGGCGGCTGACGGGTAGTCGTCGGTGATCTCGTGCAGGGCGCCGATGGCGGTGAGGGCCGCTGCCTGGCCGGCCCGGTCACCGAGGTCGCGGTACAGCTCCAGGGCCTGGCGGTGGGCGACGGCGGCGTCGCCAGGTCCTCGGTCATGACTTGCATGCCGGCCAGCAGCAGAAGAGCGCAAGCCTGGGCGGGCCGGTCACCGGCCTGGCGGGCGGCGGCCAGCGCGGCCTGGTGCAGCGTCAGGCCCTGATCCCAGTAGCCCCGGGCGTCCAGGAAGCCATCCATCGCGGCCGGGAGCAAAACGGCGTGCAAGGGCCGTCCGCTGGCCGCGGCGTAGCCGGCGGCCGCGTGCAGGTTGGCGCGCTCGGCCTCCAGCCAGGCGACCGCCTGCTCTGGCGTGGATACCGTCGGCGCGCTGGCGGGCGGACGGCCGGGCGGAGCAGGGCCCTCGGCGATGAACGATGAGAGCATGTGCTGGCCGGCGGCCCGCGCGGTGTGCAGGTAGTAATCCAGCAGCCGGCCGGCGGCGGCGTCACGGGCGGCCGGGTCGTCGGCGGCGGCCAGGGCGCGGGCGTGCTCGCGGAGCAGGTCGTGCAGCCGGTAGCGGCCGCGGGCGGGCTCGGTGATCAGGTGCTGGCCGTACAGGGCCTCCAGGCGCCGGCGTGCGGTGGCGAGGCTGGTGTCATCGAGGGCGGCGGCGGCATAGGCGTCGATGTCCGGGCCGGGGTGCAGGCCCAGGCGGCGGAACAGGCGCCGCTGCCCCGCGGCCAGATCCTTATAGGACAGATCAAACGCGGCGGCCACCGACAGGTTCTCGGCCGCCATCAGCTCCAGCCGGCCCGCGGCGGCGGCCAGCTCGGCGGCCAGGCCCGCGGGGGTCCAGGCCGGGTGATGGGCCAGCTGCCGGCCGAGCATCCCGATCGCCAGCGGCAGGTACCCGCACAGCCGGGTAATCTCAGCCACCCCGGCGTCCCCGGGCCCGAGGCCTGGGCGGTCGGCCAGGCGGGCCAGCAGGTCCGCAGCCTCACCCGGCGGCAAGATATCCAGGCTGAGCACCGCGGCGTCGTCCAGTGCCGCCAGCCGCCGCCGGCTGGTGATCAGCACCAGGCTCCCGGCGGTGCCGGGCAGCAGCGGGCCCACCTGCTCATGCCCGGCCGCGTCATCGAGCACCAGCAGCACCTTCTTGCCTGCCAGGAAGTCCCGCCAGCGCCCCGCCCGCGCGTCCAGCCCCGCCGGGATCGCCTCGGCGGCGACCCCGGCCGCCAGCAGCAAGCTGGCCAGCGCATCCGCCGGGTCCACCGGCCGCTGCCCGGGCGTGTGACCGTGCAGCGGCAGGAAGATCTGCCCGTCGGGGAACCGCCCGGCCAGCCGGTGCGCCGCGTGCACCGCCAGGGTGGTCTTGCCGATCCCGGCCATCCCGCCGATGGCGCAGATCCCCACTACCCCGCCGCCGACCGTCGCATCGGCCAGCCCGGCCGTCAGCCGCTCCAGCTCCCCGGCCCGGCCGGTGAAGGCCGCGGTATCACGCGGCAGCGTCCGGCTGGCCGCCGCCGCCGAGCCGGCCAGCCGGCCGTTCCCGGCCGCCCGCGGCCCCGGCGCCGGCGCCCCGCGCGCGGCCGCCTCGAACGCCGCGCGCTGCGGCCCGGTCAGGCCCAGCGCCCCGGCCAGCAGCAGCGCGGTGTCCTTGCGGGCGGTGCGGTTGACCCCGCGCTCCAGGTCGCTGATCGCGCGCTGGCTCACGGCCGCCGCCTCGGCCAGCTCGTCCTGGGTCAGCCCGGCCTCGTCCCGCAGCTGCCGTAACAGCCCGCCGAAACCCAGAGCATCCTGCCCCGCCGTCGGCTCATCGACCACAGGCCCTCGCCCTCCGCCCGCCCGGCGCCAGCCTCCCACCCGGTTCCCGGCGCAAGCACAGCCTCACTGCCCAGCCTAATCCTGTGCCCCACCTGTGCCCATCCTGTACGCGGCCACGTATGGTGACCGCCCGCTCCGGCCCGCGACAGTGGAGCACAAGACGAGCCCGCCACCGCGGGGAAAGGAGATGACCGCCATGTACCAGCTCACCCAGCTCAGCCATGACCTGTACCGCGAACGGCTGGCGCACGCCGAGGCGCAGCGCCCCGCCGAGCGCGTGCTCGCGCTGGCCCGGGCCACCCGCCGCGCCGAGCGCGCCGAACGGCGTCTGCGCCGCGCTGAGCGCCAGGCCCGGCGGCTGCGCGCCCAGCTCCAGGCCCAGACCACCAGCCATCAATGATCACCCGCCGGCCACCTGCGCCGACATCCCGGCGCCCGGCGCCTAACCTGCGCCGACATCCCGGCGCCCGGCCGCGTAAGGCCGCCAAAGGCCACACGGCCGGGCGCCGCCGTCCCTGGCCGGCGTCAGGAGCTGGTGAGGATGACGAGTTGCTGGGTCGCCCGGGTCATCGCGACGTACCGGTCGACCGCTCCTTCGATGCCCGTGCCGAACGCCTCGGGGTCGATGAGGACGACCAGGTCGAACTCGAGCCCCTTGGACAGCTCCGGGGTCAGCGACCGGACGCGGGACGTCGCCCGGAACGTGGGATCGCCGATGACGCAGGCGACCCCGTCGGCATGCTCGGCGAGCCAGGTGTCGACGACCGGGCCCAGATCCGAAGCAGGTCCTCCCGCGACGGGGACGCCGGTGCTGCGGATGGAGGCCGGCACGTTGGCGTCCGGGAGCACGGCCCGGATGACCGGCTCGGCTTCCGCCATGATCTCTACCGGCGTCCGGTAGTTGATGCTCAGCGAGGCCAGGCTGATCCGGTCGAGCCCGATCCGCCCGAGTCGTTCCTGCCACGACTCCGTGAACCCGTGCCGGGCCTGGGCGCGGTCCCCGACGATGGTGAAGCTCCGGGACGGGCAGCGCAGCAGCAGCATTTGCCACTCCGCGTCGGTCAGTTCCTGAGCCTCGTCCACGACGATGTGCGCGAACGGGCCGGCGAGCCGGTCCGGGTCGGTGCTGGGCAGGGCGGCCTCATTGACCAGGGCGTCCTGGAAGTCCTCGCCGCGCAGCATCGTCACCAGGCCTACGCCGTATTCGTCGTCCGCGGCCTCGATCAGGTTGTCGATGACCCGGGCCATCTGCTCGCGTTCAGCGGCGACCGCGGCGTCATGCCGGCGCTTACGTCGTGATGCCTGCGGGTCGCCGAGCCGCTGCCGTGCCGCGTCCAGGAGCGGCAGGTCGGACACCGTCCAGGCCTGGGCATCCTCGCGCTGCAGCTTCGCAGCGTCACCGGGGCTGAGCCAGGGAGCGCACAGCCGCAGGTAGGCGGGTACCGACCACAGGTCTGCGACCAGGTCAGCCGCCTCGATCAGCGGCCACGCGCGGCCCAGGGCCGTGCGCAGCTCCCGGTTGCCCAGCAGCGACTTGCGGAGCAGGTCAGCCGGGACGTCGTCGTGTCGGGAGTCCATCAGGATCGCGAGCAGCTCCTCCCAGATCTGATCGCGCGCCTCGTTGTGCGGAGTACCGGGTTCTGCTGCGTCGAACGCCTCGGCCCAGTCGTCGGCGGTCAGCCAGATGTCGGACCAGTGGGTCTCGACCTTCATCGCCTTGGCGGGCGGCTTCTCATAGAACCTGACGGCCGTCTCGATCGCCTTCACCAGGTCCGCGGACGACTTCAGGCGGGCCACCTCCGGGTCGGCCTCGATCGTTGCTGCCGCTCCCTCGGGGACGAGGTCCCGCAGGGTGGCTGTCTGCACGCCCTCCTCGCCGAGGCTGGGGAGAACGTCGGCGACGTAGGCCAGGTAGGGCTGGTGCGGACCGACGAACAGCACGCCGCCCCGGCGGTGACCGAGGCGAGGGTCGGAGTAGAGGAGGTAGGCGGAGCGGTGCAGGGCCACGACGGTCTTGCCCGTGCCCGGACCGCCGTCGACGACCAGAGCGCCGCGGGATCCCGCGCGGATGATGGCGTCCTGGTCGGCCGCGATGGTGCCGAGCACGTCTCGCATCCGGGCCGACCGGCTGCTGCCCAGGCTGGCGATGAAGGCCGACTGGTCGTCGAGCGCGACGTGCCCTTCCAGCCCGTCCGGGGTGAACACCTCGTCCCAGTAGTCGCTGACCCGGCCGCGGGTCCAGCGATACCTGCGGCGGCTGGCCAGGCCCATCGGGTTGGCGTGGGTCGCTCCGAAGAACGGCTCAGCCGCGGGGGAGCGCCAGTCGAGCAGCAGCCGGCGGCCCGCGCTGTCGGTGAGGCCAAGCCGTCCGATGTACACGGGCCCGGGATTGTCTGCGCCGACGATGCGCCCGAGGCACAGGTCCAGACCGAAGCGACGCAGGACGCGCAGGCGAGCGGCCAGCCGGTGGATCTCCAGGTCCCGGTCCATCGCCTCCTGGCCGATGCCGCCGGGCGCCTTGCGCTCGGCATCGAGGCGGTCGGACAGGTCGGCGATCGACTGCTCGAGGCTCTCCGCGATGGCCGCGAAGTGCTGCTCATCGCCGGCGATCAGCGCCGGGTCGGCCTTGGCGGCGAGGCGGTCGGGCAGGTCAAACGCGCTGGTAGTCAGGGGGTTCACGTCATCAGCTCCGCGAGTCCCGCCAGCGGTTCGACGTCCCCGCGCCCCCGTACGCCGGCAACAACACACGCATTCCGCGACTCCCATGTCCGCAGGTTCTGGCCCCGGCCTGCGATTATGCGGCACGACCCGGGTCTTGCCGCAAGCCCCCCGGTGCGCTATAGGTTGAAAGTGGAGGGGAGTGCGTACTGTCCTGGTGCCGACTCCACCCGCAGGCTGCCGCGCAGAGCACGCAGCCGGTCTTCCATGTCGACGAACCCCGCACCGAGGCCCCGGCCATTGGCATCGAATCCGTTGCCATCGTCGATGACGTCGAAGGCGAGTGTTGCGCTGTCTGGCTGCCGGGCGATGTCACTCACTGATGTCCCCCGATTGGGGGACGTGATCGTCCGGGTGATCACTGCCTACGCTGAGTTGTGCCGCGGAAGTCTGGCTTCGTTCGTGAGTTTCTCACCCGCTAAGCCACTGCGGTTGCTTTCGCGGGCAGTCTATTCATTTCTGTGGGTCATAACCACTGGCCCGTAGTGGTTCCCGCGGAAGGATCGGGTGCTCCGCAAGCGTGGTTCAGCTGCTCCTCGACGCCCCGGATGTGAAACGTCGCGTCCTGCCATGACCAACCTCTGGCAGCTCTCAAGGAGCACGGGCGAATCGAGGGTGCCCGCGTTCGTCTG
Source organism: uncultured Actinomycetota bacterium (assembly GCA_963808705.1). Lineage (GTDB taxonomy): Bacteria > Actinomycetota > Actinomycetes > Streptosporangiales > Streptosporangiaceae > JASHPR01. Next base: position 630,418 of record CAWEHB010000003.1, read on the forward strand.
CGGCTAGCGCTCAAGACCGCTGACGCCTTATCATTGGGCGCTAGCGCTTCTCGTGGCTGCGCTGATTTATCGAATAGCGAGGTAAACGAATGCACTGCAGCTATCCACCGGGTTCACAGCGCGCTTCGCAAGGCGAGTGTGCACTATCGCAAAGCTACGGGTGAGGCCATGTATTCGCTGGGGCGACGAATCGGGGAAAACGCTCCTCTGCTCGCTGCGTTGGCAATAATAATCCTAAATATTGTCGCTGTCTTGGGTGTCTGGCATCCTAGCGGGGCGACGCTTGCAACCCTAAATGCCGTGGGCGCGGCAGTCCTCGTTTTTCTTATCCAGGGCGTCCCGAGCCTGCAGTCCTGGGGTGTTCGGCGTGGATATCAGGTCAGGGCGAGGTCCGAGGCTCGTCAGCTTGTGCCTACAGCAGGGGGGATGATCGGCGAAGTGGTGGGTCGCGACGACCTGTGTGGGGTGCTGGATGCTGATTTGCGTGATCGCCGGGCGCGTCCGCATTTGCTTGTCAGCGGTGAGGGTACAGGAAAGACAGCAGTGCTGGTCAGGCTGACGGAGCTCTTGGCCGAGGAGGGTGTGGTCCCGGTGCCGATCGGGCTACGGGATGCCGTATATGAGCTGGATTTCGAGAATCTGGCGCGAGAACGATTCTTCAACGAAGTGAATCCATACCTGGTCTCCTCAGACGAGGGCGAGACTATCTGGCGTCGGCTGCGCAGGGACAGGAAGATCGTCGTGCTCGCGGATGGCCTGGAGGGGGCGCTGATCGGGAGCAGCGCAGAGATGGAGCGGGACAATATCATTCGCGCTGCGATCCGGAGAGCGCACCAGCAGCACCTGCCGCTGGTCATCACTTCACGCCCGCACGACCCCCTCCGGGCCACAGATGCAGCGATTCTTGTTCTGGAGCCGTTGAGTCTCGAGGCTGCGCTGGCGTACCTCGGAGGCGATGGAACAGTCCAGGACGACCGCAGGATTGCGTGGATCGTGGAAACGGCCGACGTGGTGGAGGCGCCGCTGTACCTGCAGATCACCCGTGAACTGCAGGTCAAGGGCTTGCTTGAGGTCTCATCGGCAGGTGGCGTCGACACTCGTGGCGCCGACCGATCCAGGCTGCGGCTGGCACTGCTGCAGACATGGGAAAGGGCGCTAATAGGTGGCCACCTCTATGAGGATGTTCCGCTGAACCGAGCCGAACGGTACGCGGCAATCGAGCATATGTCGGCCGTCGCCTGCGTCGGGCTCAAGAACAACCGGCTCGACGTCGGGTTCGACGAGCCCATCGGCGACGAGGTTTCCGCAGAGGTAAAGCGGAGGCTTGCCAAGATCGACGAGCAGACGGGCCGGACGACGGGACTGGGGACAGTTGATGTACGCCTCGCAGCCGCCTGGGCCGCTCAGCTGGAGCTTGTCCAATTGCGCGGAGATGGTCTCAGGTTTCCGTACAGCCTGATACAGGCATATCTCGGATCGCGATTGCTCGATGCCGCCCTGCAGGATCCCGGCTATTGCATGGAGGCCTTGCAGTATCCGCAGCCTGGCTGGGAGTTCCTCATCGCCCTCGTCTTGCACTCCCGGGAGGCTAGACGGATCAGTGCCCCACCGGATCCTCGCTACCGCCAGACTGATTCACGCCCCCGGCGGGCGCGCCAGGCCAACGCGACCGGGTCGCAAAACGGCGCCGACGGACTTGGACTGCTTCTCCAGGCCGCCGCCCAACGCGATGATTACAAAGTACTGGACATTTATGCGGCTGCTCTCGAGATCGATTGCGTCGCGGCTGAGCCGGCGCACGCTGCCATCGCTGCGCAGATCGGCGACAAGTGGCCCCAGATCCACGCACATGATCCAAGGACCCTCGAGGAGGCCAGGCTAGGGGTGGTACGTCGCTTCGGCGAGGCAGCGCGTACGATCGACGCCCGGCGAAGCGGGGACAGCTGCTGCGAACCGGCTTACCGGCAGCTCTATGCGATCGGCTGCGCCGAGCGGTCGCAGCCGGTGCAGCTCGCAGCAGCACAGGAAATTGCGGCTGGGGGCGCCGCCGCGTACCAGGCGTTGCGGCCTGTACTCACCGCACCATGCCAGATCTGCGAATCCGAACGCGCCGACGCGCATACCACCGCGCTCCGCGGCGACCGTTTCGGACCTGAGGGTGACAACGACAGCTGGCGGTCATGGATCATGAGCGCCTGGCTGGCGCCGATGCTTGTCGGCTCGCTCGATGCGGGGGGTAGCGGGCCTGCGCACGAGATCCTCGAAAGGCAGGCGCAGGAGGACCTTGCGCAATGGCTGCGGCATATCGGACTCGACGCGCGAAGGCCAGAGGAAGAGGATCTACCCATCTCACTGGAGATCGCACTCGCTCGTGGGTTCAAGTACGCCGCTAACCGCCGCCGGTCCCCGTATACCGATGACAGCAGGATAGGGCGCATGTATCTCGCTGAGCAGGCTCTGGAGATGCTCAAAAGCGCTCGCTACTGGTTCTCTCAGCTGATCCTCATCCAGGCGCTGTGCCTGCTGAACATGCCTGATGACCCCGGGCGTCTTGGCGACAAATACGGCGCCAAGCCGGCAGCGATCGTTCAGTACTGGATCGACGTCGCCGGCAGGGAGCGGGCGGACCGGGTCCATACTCTTGGCACTGCTGCCAAGGTTCACCCATTCGTCCGTGAATCGGCCCAGCTTGCTGCCCTGGCCCTAGAAACCGGTCGCCCACAGCGGTATTGCTGGATCGACGAGAGCAGCATCATCGCTCAAGTAGGTTCCCGGAACCAGAGCCCGGGGCCGGTGCGATTTAGACACCGCTTGTGGATCCCGCCGTCCGCCGGATGGACCGCGCTCAGCGGACGTGCCCAGCAGTTGCTTGCCGACGTTGTCCTGCTGCTCAGTCTGGCCGAGCGGGGTGACCAGCCACGCGACCACGAGCGGCGCCTCAGACGCGCGAACCGCATCGATCTGCCCCCGTGCATCACACACTACCGGGCCGCCCTCAATCCAGGACGTACCGTCGGAACGGCCATTTCATCGGCACCGGGAACCACCTGTGTGGACGGATGCGTGTTCGAACTCTGCCCGTATCCGCCCAAGGGAGCACTGCCCACAATGGAGATGAGCGAGGCGTTCTGCCGGCGCCAGCAGGCCCTACTGGCCAGAAACTCCATCAGAAACCGCATGGCTCCATGGCAGCAGATGCGGCGAGGTCAGCTAGTCGGCTTCTGGGCGGAGATGGCCAACCGCGCTCGCGGTTCTCTTCCCAGATAGATGTGACGGACTGCGGACATCGCCGACTTCGCACTAATGACACCGTTGGACCTAACGTAGCCCCCGCCACGTTTCATCCCGCGCCAGCTCTCCGCCGCCGCGGCACAGAGGGATCACGGCGGGGGCGTTAAGTATCCGGCAGAGCTACCGCACAGAAGTATCCTCAATTGCCGCATACAGCGCGCAGCAGGTCAGGCAGGATCTGGCCGTCGGCAGCAAGGACGTTCGCTCGCATCATCGACGAGCACCTCGGCCAGGCGGCGACCTCCAGGCCAATCAAGCCGCGCCGAGTCGGCAGCCGCATCGGGCTGCGTTGGTCGACAGCATCACGCTGAGTAACGGGGGAAATCAGGGAGAACGCTCGCCGAGCCGCCGTTCGGTGTGGCCGAGTGGCGCGTGATAGCGCGTCCGCTGATGGGCACAGATCTGGACGATCCGCGCGGGCCCGCAGTCACGGCTGCGACGTCCAAGGAGCCGATGAGAGAGCGGGTTAGTCTCGCCGGGGTGGCAAGGTCCTGGGGATGTCCGACGGCATGCTGTTGTCCGGGGCGGCGGCCTGCCGGCCTTAGGGTCTGGCGATTGTGGGCGAACCCGCGTTGACGGCTGAGGAAACGGCCGGCTGCTTTAAGGGCCTAACGTTTTGCTGGTGGCCTTGATGATGCGGCCTGGCGGCGGCTGGGCTTAGCCTTGATCGCGTGAGGGTCTGCGCCGCCTGCGGGCGGGAGAACCCGCCGGATGCTGGGTTCTGCAACGGATGCGGCGATGTTCTGGGGGCGGGACCTGCGCCTCGTGTGCGGCGCAGCACGGTGACGGTGCTCTTCTGCGACGTGACCGGATCAACGGAGCTGGGGGAGCGGCTGGATCCGGAGAGCTTCCGGCAGGTGATGCGCCGGTATTTCGATGCGGCGCGGGGAGTGATTGAGCATCATGGCGGCACGGTGGAGAAGTTCATCGGAGACGCGGTGATGGCGGTCTTCGGGGTGCCGGTTCTTCATGAGGACGACGCACTGCGGGCGGTGCGCGCCGCGGCCGGGCTGCGCGAGGCGATCGAAGTGCTCAACACCGAGCTTGAGGTGGGTTTCGGCACGACCTTGAGTGTCCGCACTGGGGTGAACACCGGGCAAGTTGTGGTCGGCACGGAGGAGCGGCTGGCGACCGGCGACGCGGTCAACCTGGCTGCGCGCCTGGAGCAGGCGGCCGCTCCGGGAGAGATCGTGGTCGGCCCGCAGACGTGGCGGCTGGTGCGCGGCGCGGTGACCGTAGAACCGCTCCGGCCACTTCAGCTCAAGGGCAAGAGCCAGCCGGTCGCTGCCTACCGGCTGCTGCAGGTCCGCAGCGACGCGCAGCTGATGGCCCGCCGCGCCGGGGCGCCGCTGGTGGGCCGCCATCGCCAGCTGCGCCTGCTCCGCGAAGCCTTCGCGCACGTCGTGGGAGAGCGTTCCTGCGGCCTGTTCGTGATCCTGGGCGTGGCCGGGGTGGGGAAGTCTCGGCTGGTGGCGGAGTTCTTGCGCGGTGTCGATGCCCGGGTGCTGACCGGCCGCTGCTTGTCCTATGGGCAAGGCATCACGTACTGGCCGGTGGTCTCGATGGTCAGGCAGCTGCTCGACGCTGAGCGCGGGTGCGGCGCTGCCGCCGCGCTTATGGCCACGGACTCCAAGGTGGCTGCCGCCGTCAATGTGCTGCTGGGTGAGCAGACGGGTGTGACCTCGCCGACGGAGGTCGCGTGGGCCGTCCGCAAGCTCTTCGAAGGTTCCGCTGGACTGGCGCCTCTGGTCGTGATGCTTGATGATCTGCACTGGGGAGAGCCGGCCTTGCTTGACCTGATCGAGCACATCGCGGATTTCAGCCGTGACGCACCGATCCTGATCCTCTGCCTTGCGCGGCCTGAGCTGATCGACCGCAGGCCCGGGTGGAGCGGCGGCAAGCTGAAGGCAACCACGATGCGGCTGGAGCCGCTCAGCCCCGGTGAGACTGCTGCGCTCATGGATGAGCTTCTGCCGCCGGACACCGATATAGACCGGCGGCTGCGGGAACGTGTGCAGGCGGCAGCGGGAGGCAATCCGCTGTTCGTCGAGGAGATGCTGGCGCTGCTGGGTGAGTCGGGCGGCCGTGACCTGGTCGTCCCGCCGACCATCCAGGCGCTGCTCGCCGCGCGGCTGGATCAGCTGCAGCCGGAGGAACGCACCGTGCTCGAATGCGGGTCGGTCGAAGGCCAGTCGTTCCACCGAGGCACCGTGCAGGTCATGGCGCCGGAGGAGCCGGATGTTCCGCGGCGGCTGATGGCGCTTGTCCAGAAGGATCTGGTCCGCCCTGATCGCGCTTTCCTCCCCGGCGACGACGCGTTCAGGTTCCGCCATCTGCTGATCCGCGACGCCGCATACGAGGCGCTGTCCAAAGCGGACCGGGCGGAGTTGCACGAATGCTTCGCCAGATGGCTTGAGGAGCGCGGCACCGACCTGGTGGAGCTGGACGAGATCGCCGGCTATCACCTGGAGCAGGCGTTCGGCTACCGGTGCGAGCTCGGCCCGGCGGACGAGAAGGCCCGGCGGCTGGCCGCGGACGCGGCAGCTCACCTCGACGCTGCGGGCTGGCGGGCGATGGACCGCGGCGACACCGGGGCCGCGGTGAATCTGCTGGAACGCGCGGAATCGCTGCTGCCGGCCCGGGAGATCAATCTCCCCCTGCAGGAGAGCCTGATCCGGGGACTCGGGGAATCCGGCAGGCTCGACGACGCGATCGCGCGCGCGGACCGGGTCGCCGAGGAGCGTTGCGCCGGCGGTGACCGGCTGGGCGAGCTGAGGGCACAGCTGGCGGGCACGAGGTGGCGGGCGAATCTCGACCCCGAACGTCAGCTCGCGCAGCTGCACGCCCTGGTCGAGGAGGCACGGCCGTTCATCGAGCAGGACGGCGACGCAGCCGCCCTGGCCGCCTTGGAGCACGCGGCCGGCTATGTCGACTACAACCGTGCCCGGTTCGCCGCCGCGCTCGGAGCGCTCACCCGCGCGATGCAGCACGCCCGGCAGGCGGGCGACCCTTGGTTCGAGACCAGCATTCGCGCGACGGCCGCAGCTTGCATCTACCTAGGGCCCACCCCGATCCCCGAGGCGCTGCGGTGGCTGGATGACGCGGCAGCTCAGAGCGCGACCTACCAGCCTCAGCTTGATGTGCGGAAGGCGGCCATGCTGGCCGAACTGGGGCGCTTCGATGCGGCACGGTCGCTGCTGGCCGAGACCCTCACCCAGATGAACGAGCGCGGTATGGCACTGGCGGCGTCCTTCGGCATGCAAACGGCGTGGCGGATCGAGATGCTCGCCGGCGACGACGCTGCGGCAGAGCGGGTGGCCAGGCAGGGCTGCGAGCAACTGAAGCACCTCGGTGAACGCGCCTTCTTGTCCACGCAGGCATGCCAGCTCGCTGACGCGCTGTACGCGCTTGGCCGCTACGAGGAGTCCGAGCAGTGGGCACGTCGAGGCCTGGAACTGGGCAGCACAGATGATCTCGCAACGCAGTTCGGCGGCCTCAACATGCTATCCAGGCTGCTTGCGCGCAAGGGCGATATCGGCGCGGCGCTCGCGCTGGCCGACCAGGTGGACGGCCTGGCCACAATCTCCGATGACCCCAGAGACCCAGGCGACGCCGCACTCAATCGGGCGGAAATCCTGTACCTGGCAGGCGACCTCGCGCGGGCCGGCGAGATGATCAGCCAAGCCATCGGGCACTACGGCCGCAAGGGCGCAACCGCCTACGTGGCGCGCGCCCGGCGCCTTTTCGCAGCGTGGACTTGAGGCTCAGTCAGCTCAGCAGCCGAGGTTGCGGTGGCACAGCGTACTGGGCCTCGTCCGCCGCTCTATAGTTTTCAGCTTTACGTCAGTGACTGGCGTTAGTCATTAACGCCGCGCGCTTCGAAGACGCGGAGCGGGTCGAGGTAGTCCCGCCAGTGGATGATCTTACGATCCTTGATGGTGACGACTGAGATGTAGTGGTTGCCGTAAGGCCGTCCGGTCGCAACGGCCCTGCCTTCTGATGCGTACTCAAGCGTGACAGTGAGGCCGAAAACGACAGCCAGAACCGGCTGTTCTGTGCTGCTCAATCGCGGCGAACCTTCGCCCAGCCAACAGCGCATACTCGGCGATCCGGCGCCACGCCAGGCTCGAAGTCCGAGTCACGCTGGGTGACCGGGCTGGTCGGTGGCCTGCGCGCGAGATCCGCCGTTCGGCGCGTGTTCCGGTTCATTGATGCTGCCGTGCCCGGGCACGCAGATCGGGACGATATGCGCGTCGGCTAGCCTGGCCAGAACGACGTGCGGCAAGGCGCAAGGAGAGGGCCAGGCGACGATGCAGGCGTCACAGGCCCCGCGTGCGATGGCTGCGGCTATGTCGGCCGCCTCATCACTTGACCTGACAGTCGACGACGGGATCGTTCTTCATGACTCGAACAAGCTCACCTTGCGCCTGTTGCCTTGTGACGTGCTTGCCCGGGTGGCGCCTGTAGCGCATCAGGTTTCACAGTTCGAAGTCGAGCTTGCTCAGCGGCTCGCTGAATCCGGGTGCCCTGTGGCTGCTCTTGAGCCTCGGGTGGAGCCACGTACCTATGAGCGTGATGGCTTCGTGGTCACGCTGTGGACCTACTACGAATCTGCACCACTTCGAGAGGTTCCACCAGCTGACTACGCCAGTGCGCTCGAGCGGCTGCATGCCGGCATGCGCAAGCTCGATATCCCTGCGCCGCACTTCACTGACCGAGTCGAGCAGGCTCAGCAGCTTGTTGCGAGCCGCGACCACACCCCGGCGCTCGCCGGCGCGGACCGGGAGCTCCTCGGCGCCACGCTACGCAGCATGAGACGAGTGATCGGCGACCGTGGCGCCGCTGAGCAGCTACTCCATGGTGAGCCTCACCCGGGCAACGTGCTCACCACGAAGAAGGGGCTGCTGTTCATGGACCTCGAGACGTGTTGCCGTGGGCCTGTCGAGTTCGACCTCGCCCATGCGCCCGAAGAAGTCAGCGAGTACTATCCGGGTGTCAATCAAGACTTGCTACGCCAGTGCCGGATTCTCGTGCTGGCGATGATCACAACGTGGCGCTGGGATCGAGGCGATCAACTCCCAAACGGGCGCCAGCTGGGCACAGAGTGGCTCACCCAGATCCGGGCAGCGCTCGATCGCAAGGGGCTGGATACCCATGGCTGATCGCGGGCCTGCGAGGTCGTAGCGGGGCTCGCTGTTGATGCCGGAATCTACCGTGATCCCGGCCTTGGCCGGTCGTGGGCGAGATCCAGTCGCACGTGTCAGCGGCATCCCCTCACACTGGGCAATCATGGCTGAGCGCACACTTCCGCCGATATGGCCGGCTGTCCATTCGACGACCGTGGCAGCCGGCGCCGTACCGAAAGATCGTTCTGTATTCCCCGCATCCGTCCGTCGGCGGCATGGTTCAGGGCTGGCGCCGGGCCAGCTGGTACGCGCGGCGCGTCTGGACTTCCTGGGGATAGCTCAACCGCTCCAGGCGCATCTCGACCCGGAATCCCGCCCGCTCCATGGCCTGGGCGATATCCGACGGGTCGAAGAAGCGGAAGTCCACGTCCACCTCGTGGCCCAGCCACTCGGCCAGGTGCCTCACCTCCGAGCCAACATGAAAGGCAACCAGGAAGAGCGCGCGGGGCCGCAGCACCCGGTGGATCTCACCGAAGGCCCGGCCCAGCTCGGCAGGCTGAAGATGGATGATCGAGTAGAACGCGACGGCAGCCCCGAACTCACCGTCCGCCGCCGGAAGCCCGAGGAAATCACCCTCCCGGAACTCCACCTGCGGATAATCCCTGCGACCGACGGCGATCATGCCAGGCGACAGGTCGATACCAACCGAAGCCACGCCATGGCCAGCGAGCCAGGCTGCCACATGGCCAGGGCCGCACCCCAGATCGGCGACCGGCGCACCGTCTTCAGCCTCCTCGGCAAGGCAGGCCAGCAGAGCTCGGTCGAGTGGCTTTCCGGCGAGCTCATCGCGGAAGCACCCCATGTACTCCTTGGCGACGGCGTCATAACTCTGGCGGACAGTGTGATGCTGTGCGATTGGCCCGTCCATGACGAAAGTCTGCACCGCCTGCCGCCGGCCAGTGACCAGATTGCGGCCGGGCGGCGCAGTTCATGGGGCATCGGTGTCGCACTCAGTAGCCAGTCTCAGCCGTCATTTGACGAACCGTGCCGTTCTGGCGTCGGTCTCCGCACGCTGGCATGTCCGGCGGGGCCGCACAAGAATGGCTGATCGGCGTGGTCCGGTAGGGCCTGGCTTGCCGGACTGGCCGGTCACTACCCGGTGGCCTTGCTCCGCCAGGGTGCGGGTGACGTATGGCCTGCGCCATTGTGGAGGATCAGGTGGCGGGTCAGGCCCGTGTCGTACTGGAAGGGATTCGATGATGTCGTACAGGGTCCGTCCTTTGGACGCGTCCACCTGGGATGCCTTCGCGGAGCTGGTCGAGCGCAACAACGGGATCTACGGAGGCTGCTGGTGCATCGCATTTCACTCGGCCTACCAGCGCGGGATCAGCGATCCCCGCACGCTGAAGGAGCAGCTGGTGCGGGCGGGCCAGGCGCACGCGGCGCTGGTTTTCGATGAGCAGGGGCTCGCCCAGGGCTGGTGCCAGTACGGCAGCCCGGACGAGCTTGACCTCAGGCACGGCCGTGAGTACCGCAAGGACCCCCCGCCTCCTGCGCGCTGGCGGATCACCTGCATGTTCGTCGACAAGCGGCACCGCGGCCAGGGGATCGCACGAGCCGGGCTCGAGGGCGCGCTCGCGCAGATCGCCGCTGCTGGCGGCGGCCTGGTCGAAGCGATCTCCGAGACCACCACCGGCCGCGAGGCTCAGAGCCGGTTCCTGTTCAGCGCAACGGCCGAACTGTTCGAGGAGTACGGGTTCGCACGGGGACGGCAGGTGGGCAAGCACGCGTGGATCGTGAGCCGGGATATCGACCCCGCATAGGGGCTGGCCGCACCCTGCGAGCACAGCGCCGCCGATCCGCGGTCGGCAGCTCCTCGGCGCTCACCAGTCAAGTCACGCAGATCAGGTCAATCGATCTGTACGCCAGACGACCGAGTGACCCGCATGGCCGCCGATAGCAAATATTCAGCGGTCGGGCGCGAGGGGCCACCGCTCTGCCGTCACGTTCTGTAACTGCGCTGCTCAAGGCTTGACGTGCGATATCCGCCGATATGGCGCGGAGCCCTGCCGCCCGCGGTGAGTGACCGCAGCGCGCAGATCCGGGCGATCTGCGTGGCCGTCCGAAACGCCCTGGGTTGGTGGCTAGTTCTTGGGCGGTAGCGTGCGCGCGTACCCGGTGCCTCTTTGTACCCATGGGGTGAGCTGGTCGTCGGTGCGCAGGTCGGCTGAGCTGACGCGCAGCCATCCGGGCATCGGCCGGCTGCGCATCTCCGCCAGGCTGGCCTTTGTCGTCGCGACCAGGGCGTCCGACTGCTCTGGATCGACGCGGACCATGGCGCCGCCTTGGCTGCTGGCGGCGATGGCCATGTTGCCGGCGATGAGGAAGGCCAGCCCGCCGAACATCTTCTTCTCGGTCAGATCGGGATCGCAGCCGATGAGGTGCCGGATACGATCGGCGAGCTCCTGGTCATAGCTCATGCCGGCGAGCCTACCCAGCGCTGTGAGGGTGAACAGATCGAGTTCCAGGCCACCACGTGTCTCGATCACCGCGCTCAAGCGACGTGACAGACGGCGAGCATGGCGATGTCCGGGTCATGAACGGCTGTACCGCGCGTCGACCGCTAGTCCATGACCGCGCCGGCCGATGAATTGAGGATCGTTCCGGTCATCATGCGCGCTCGGTCCGAAGCGAGAAATGCGGCCGCCCCGGCCGTGTCGGAAGTGCGCGGCGACACCTTGAGCATCGTGCCTTCGGCAAGGCTCGCAGCCGCCTGGCCGCTGGTGATGTTCATCATCTCGGCGATCACGTCGGTCGTGTCCTGGATGGTCCTAGTGTCAGGGTTTGCCGCGGTCCGGAGGCAGGTCACTCTGACTCCCGCGGGTCCGAGTTCGATGGCCATGGTCCGCGTGAGGTTCTCGACGGCGCCGATGCCTGACGTCCCTGGGCCGTGCGGCCGCGCCGGGCTGCCGGTCAGGAATATGATCACGCCGGAGCCTTGCGTGAGCATCTGCCGGGCGGCAGCTCGTGCGGTGATGAACTGGGACTGCAGCACGGTGTCCACGGCCAGCACGAATTCGCCGATCGGCAAGTCCGCCGCCGGTTTGCCGTTGCCGTACTCGCTCACGCGCGGCCCGGTCGCGTTGAACTCGATGTCGAGGCTTCCGGCCTGCTGAACGACGGCTGCTATGTAGTCGTCGACCGCCGGCCCGTCGAGGGCGTCGATCACGGCAGAGTGTGCCCGTCCACCCGCAGCTGTGATCTGCTTGGCGACCGCCTCGACGGCTGTGGGCGTGCGGCCGGCGAGGAACACCTCGGCGCCCGAACCGGATGATCTGCGCGCGCTTTTCATGCGCCCGGCACGCCCTCTCACCTGCGCAGAGTCGATCCGGCGCTGGCCGTACGTCGGGAGTCGCCCGCTTCGCGCGTCACGCTTCGTGGCTGGCCGGCCCTGTCCGCCACTGGACGAGCCGGATCCGCCTGATTCGCGGGATGCCCGGCTCTGGGCCAGCGATGGCCCCTCGGCTAGCCGTTGTCTGTCACGCCGCTGTCGCGGGCTGGCCCGGGGGCTCATCGCCGTTATGATTCCCGGGGGTCCGCCTGATGGCGGCGGGCGCCTGCGATGGTGGTGACCGGGAAGCGGGGCGATGATCTCGCGCGATCAGCCAGGGCCGCTGATCGGCGCCGGGCGGGCGGCCGATGTCTACGCGCTGGGCGGGCAGCGGGTTGTGCGCCGGTACCGCAACGGGGACAGCGCCGAGCGCGAGGCCGGGGTGATGGCCTACCTGGCCGAGGCGGGCTTCCCGGTGCCCCGGGTCTACGACGCCAGCGGACCGGATCTGGTGATGGAACGGCTCGCCGGCCGCGACATGCTCGCGGACCTGTCGGGCCGGCCGTGGCTGGTTCGCCAGCACGCGCGGACCCTGGCCGGCCTGCATGACCGGCTGCACGCGATCGCCGCGCCGCCGTCGCTGCGGGCGCAGTTCGGGCCCGGCGACCGGGTGCTGCACCTCGACCTGCATCCGGGCAACGTGATGCTGACGGCCGCAGGCCCGGTCGTGATCGACTGGAGCAACGTCGCGGCGGGCGCGCCCGCCGCCGACGTGGCGATGGCCTGGCTGATCATCGCGACATCCGAGGTCGACGCGCCGCCGCTGCTGCTGCGGCCGGCCATCTCCTCGATCCGGGCCGTCTTGCTGCGCAGGTTCCGCGCGCTGGTGCACGACGATCCGGGACCGCAGATGGCCAGGGTGGCACGCGCCCGCATCGCCGGCCGGAACACCCGGCCGGCCGAGGCGCAGCGCCTGCAGGCGATCGCTGAGCTGGCCGAGCGGCCCACCCCAGCATCCTGATCGCTGCAGGCAAGCCATCGCGTCTCGCCCGCACCGGGCCGGCCGGGCGCTCACCGGGCAGCGCCGGTGGCTCACCGGCGTACTCACGCTGCGTGGCCGGTCATGGGCACCATGACGCACACCAGAGCCGCCGATCTGTCGCGTCTGCGAGGTCGGGGTCGCTCGCGTCCTGGGTGTGCAGAACGGGATGTTCTGTGCTCGTTAGTGCTTGCCGGGAGCGGATTCGCCGCGGCCGCTGCGCTGATGTCGCGGGTGATCGAGTACTGGGCGAGCGTGCACACCCCGACCTAGATCGTTGACGGGAATCTGGGCAGGTCAGTGATCATAGGCAATGAGGGAGCGCTTGACCGGGGCGCCGATCTGCCAGTTGAACCAGATGGCGGCGTTGAGCGCGAGCAGGCGCTGGACGATCCTGGACCACAGCCCGGCGGGGGCGCGGCCGCCGTGGCGTTCCAGGCCCAGCTGGTTCTTCAGCGTCCAGATGATCGCCTCAACCCGCTGGCGCAGCCAGTTCGGGAAGTAGCGGGGCTGCTTCTCGTCCTTGCGGGCTGGGCGGATCAGGGTCAGGCCCAGGTCCGGGCTGGTGAAGAATGCTTCGGTGTCCTCACCGGCCAGGCCCTTGCCGGTGACGATGGCGGTGCCGGGAGCGGGGCGGTTGGCGGGCTGGCGTTCCAGCATGGTGCGGGCCTGTTCGCGTTCGCCGGCCAGCTTGGGATTGGCCAGGGCGAAGCCCGTCACGGTGCCGTCGCAGGTGCAGATGAGCAGCAGCTTGGTGCCCCAGTACCAGCGCGAATGCGACGGGCAGTAGCCGTATCCCGCCCAGCCGTACAGGTCAGAGCGCTTTGCGGTGATGGCGGACTGGCCGCACGGGATGGGCGTGGCGTCCATCAGCCGCAGCAGTTCCGAGCTGCCCGGCGTCGCCTGCGCGAGCCACCGCAGCGCCGCGTCCATCAGCGGCCCGGCGGCCCGGACCCGCTGGTTGTATTCGCTTTGCCGCAGCAGCCGGGGGAACAGGTGCCCGACCCGGGAGGCTGCGGCGCGCAGCCAGTGCCGCTCGTCGTCATAGCGCAGCAGCACCTGCGCCACCGCCAGGCAGACCGGCTCGGCGTCGGTCACCTCCGGCCGCTGCCCGGCCCGGAGGGGTAAAGCCCAGCGAGGGGATGATGCGGTCGGTCAGCTCCACATAGAGTGCGGTCAGGAGAGTGTCCAGGTCGGCGATCATGACGGGCTCCAGGGTCCGGACGTGTGTGAACACGCCGATCTTGGGCACTCTTCGCCTGCCCCGCAACCTGCGCCCAATCCCCGGTCAACGATCTAGGCGCTCAGGGCAAAGCAGCTCAGCGGAGGCTGACGGCTACTCCACCCGAAGGCGCGGCCTCGCTCTTGCCGTTCAGTTGTTTTGCGACCAGGTCAGCAGCAGCCCGTGCGGCTGGCTGGCAGCGTCCTCATACTCGCCGCCCGCCACGCAGCGGGACGAGACTGGGCATGCTGCGGCGTTCAGGCTGGTCCACGGGTTAGTGCCGGCGTTCGCGGGCAGTGGCGCGGTGCGTGCCGTCCAGTTCCTTCCCGACCAGGCCAGCACCACTCCTTCTTGGTCGCCGGCCGAGTCTTCGTAGGAGCCGACGGCGATGCACTTGGTCGCGGTCGGGCAGGCGATGGCGTCGATCGCGGCCCGGGGCGTTCGTGGCCGCTCCTTTGGAGCAGGGCCACGTTCACGTCCGCCCACTTGTTCCCACCAGGTCAGCATCAGCAGCTGCGATGAGGAACGTATTCGGCGTAGTCCCAGCCGTCGGCGAAGCACCGGGTAACAGCCGGGCAGGACACGGAGTTCAGGGAGCCGACCGCCTCAGCGCCGGCCGGCACCGGCGCCGCGGCGCGCCGGGCCCGGTAAGGACGGCGGTACTGTGCTCGAGTGGCGAGTGCCGCTCCAGGCGTCCTAGCCGGCCATACGGCGGCCACCCCTGGCGAGGGGCCACAATGTGCCGGGCTCCAGGTCGTACAGCATCGGGACGCCGTTGGGGATCTCCAGCGCGGCGATCTCGTCGTCGCCGATCCCGTCGAGGTGCTTGATCAGCGTGCGCAGCGTGTTGCCGTGCGAGACGACCAGCACGCATTCACCGGTGCACAGGTCCGGGACGATCGAGTGGCACCAGTACGGCAGCAGCCGGGCGAAGACGTCGCGCAGGGACTCGCTGCCCGACTCGTCCGGTGGCGGGGCGACGGTGTACGAGCGCCGCCACAGCAGGACCCTGCTTCTCGCCGTACTCCCGGATCACCTCGTCCTCGTCCCGCCCCTGCAGCGCTCCGTAGTGACGCCCGTTGAGTCGCCACGAGCGCCGGACCGGGATCCGGCTGCGGTCACATGCCGACAGGACAAGCCCGGTGCTGCGGATCGCCCGGCGCTGCAGCGAGGTGTGCGCCAGGCCAGGCAGCGGCCCCTGGGCGGCGAGCAGCAGTCCAGCCCGCGTGGCTTCCTGCTCTTCGGTCTCGGTGAGGTCCGGGTCGGCCCGGCCGGTGAACGGATTCCACTCGCTCTGGCCGTGCCGCATCAGCAGCAGGCGCAGGCTCACCCGATTCCGCCGTCGTCCTCCAGCGCGGCCAGGCCCGGCAGCGCCTTGCCCTCCAGGTACTCCAGGCT
The DNA here is from genome assembly GCA_963808705.1 of uncultured Actinomycetota bacterium. Classification (GTDB taxonomy): domain Bacteria; phylum Actinomycetota; class Actinomycetes; order Streptosporangiales; family Streptosporangiaceae; genus JASHPR01. The sequence goes on from CAWEHB010000003.1 coordinate 645,825, forward strand.
GGCCCCGCCGCCGGTGGAGACGTGCCCGAACGCGTCATCGCCGAAGCCGAGCGTGCGCACGGCCGCGGCGGTGTCGCCGCCGCCGACCACGGTGAACGCGCCGCTGCGAGTGAGGGCGCCGGCAACCGCCCGCGTGCCATCGGCATAGCGGGGTATCTCGAACACGCCCATGGGGCCGTTCCAGAAGATGGTCTTCGCCGTGGCGAGCCTGGCCGTGAACAGCTTCGCGGAATCGGGCCCGATGTCCAGGCCCATCTGGTCCGGAGGAATCGCCGCGGCTGGCACCACCTCGCTGGGGGCCGCGTCGCTGCGCTCCGCGGCGACCACCACATCGGGTGGCAGGACGAACGCCGCACCGGACCGTGCCGCCTGGTCCAGGTAGCCCCGCGCGGTATCCAGATCGCCTTGCAGCAGCGACGTCCCCACGCCGAGACCCTGCGCGGCCAGGAACGTGAACGCCATTCCCCCGCCGACCAGGATCTCGTCGGCCACGCCGATGAGGCTGCCGACCACCGGGAACTTGTCCGCCACCTTCGCGCCGCCAAGCACCACAACGTACGGCCGCGCGACGTCTCCGGTCAGCCGCCGCAGCGCTGCAGTCTCAGCCTGGATCAGGTACCCGCCAGCGTGCGGTAGCCGTGCAGGCACGTCGAAGACGCTGGCATGCCGGCGGTGCACCGTACCGAACCCGTCCCCGACGTACAGCTCGGCCAACGACGCGAGCTGGTCGGCGAAGGCGCCCCGGACCGCGTCGTCCTTGCTGGTCTCGCCGGGGTTGAAGCGCAGGTTCTCCAGCACCAGCACGTCACCGGGCGGCAGCGCCACGGCCGCCGACCGTGCGGACGGCCCGACGGTGTCGGCCGCCATGGCCACCGGGCGGGCCAGCAACTCACCGAGGCGGGCGGCGACCGGTGCCAGCGAGTAGGCGGGGTCCGGCACCCCGGTCGGCCGGCCCAGGTGCGAGCAGACCAGCACGGCGGCGCCCCGATCGAGCAGCGCGTTCAGCGTCGGCAGGCAAGCACGGATCTTGCCGTCATCGGTGATCCGCGGGCCATCGAGCGGGACATTCAGGTCGGCACGCACCAGAACCCGCTTGCCGCGCACACTGAGGTCTTCAATCGTCTTCATCGCCATTGAGCCAGGTTCTGCCAGCCGCTGCCCCGCGCGGCAGGGGCCAAAGTCCTCCGGGAAAGGGGCCTCAGGGCTTGCCGCTCGCTGGTGAGCCATCTCGGTGGCTGATACCGCTCCACAGAGGGAGGCGGGGGACGATCTAGGCGTACTGACCACAGCGCTCAGCTCCGACCCCTTCCGCACATGCCGAATAGCGGGCGTTGCCTGAACGCATGTTCATGCATCGCTTAACATATTCAATCGACATTTGATGGCTGCGATGATCGCTGACTCGACTGCTTCATTTCGTTATCAGGCGAGCCGAACGCCGAATATTTACGGCTCTCTGCGCCCGGGCGTCAGCCCCACTGCGAGCACAGATCTGCCAGTTCGGGGCCGTGCCTACGGCGACTCCCCTAGTTCGGATGCCCGCGGACCGCAAGCACTCCGGTTGCTCGGCGGTGACCGGCAATCGCGCAAGCGCCGCAGCCGGGCCGGCGTGTGCATGCCGTGGGCGCGGGCGAGCCGCTGGTGGCGAAGACCGGCCCGTTCGGCCGCGATCAGGCCGTTCCAGACGTGGTGCTGGACTCAGGTGCTGGACTCATTTGACAGTGCCGTGGCGACAGCTTCGGGCAGTCGCCGCGAGCCGGGCAGGCCGGCACCGCCGACGGTCATCGCGAGCCCGGGCAGACAGCCGCTGCATCGGCAGGGGCGCTGTTTGCAGCGGCGGGCGAATGCGCGCTCAATGCCGCGTTGAGGCGCTCGTCGCTGCCTGCGCGGCCGGGCTAGCCGCCACCGGCGAGGCGGCGGTCGCGCTGCTGCCTGCCAAGCTCGCCGTAGGGATAGTCGGTGGGCTGCGGGTCGCTCGCGGCGTTGAGCGCGGCGGTTTCTGCGGGGCTGAGATGCAGGCCGGCGGCGCGAAGGTTGGTCTCGAGCTGCCCGGCCGTGCGGGCGCCGAGGATTGTCGAGGCCACCGCCGGCCGATCGCTCACCCACGCCAGCGCGACCTCGGCCATGGACACGCCGCGCTGGCCGGCGATCTTCTGCACCGCGTCGATGACGTCCCAGGTGCGCCCCGTGCCCCGCCGGTCGTACGCCTCCATGCCCCGGTCCGGGTCCTCGCCCAGGCGGGTGGCGCCAGATGGCCGCTGGCCGCGCTGGTACTTGCCCGACAGCCAGCCGCCGCCGAGCGGACTCCAGGGCAGCAGCCCGAGGCCCGCGTCCACCGCCGCGGGCACGATCTCCCACTCGATCTCCCGCACCAGCAGGCTGTACTGCGGCTGAAGCGTCACCGGCCCGGCAGCATCCAGCGCGCGGGCCAGGTGCACCGCCTTGGTCAGCTGCCAGCCGGTGAAGTTCGACAGCCCCCAGTAGCGGATCTTGCCAGCGCGGGCAAACCCGTCGAGGGTACGCACCGTTTCCTCCAGCGGCGTCCACGGATCAAACGCATGAACCTGATACAGGTCAACCGCCTCCACGCCCAGCCGGCGCAGCGACGCGTCCAGCGCCCGGGTCAGATGCCGCGCGGACAACCCGGCACCGTTGGGAGAATCATCCAGCGGGGGCGGTGCATCCAGCTCAGCTGCGGTGCCGCCGCCCGGGACTGCCGTAACTGCGCGGAGGGAGGCTCCAATGGCTGCTACCGATGGCCGTGACGAGAATGCGCGGGTGGCGGTGCTGGGAACCGGCATCATGGGCTCGGCGATGGCCCGCAATCTGGTCTCGGCCGGGCTGCGCACCACGGTCTGGGATCGGTCGCCGGCGGCGACCGCGCCGCTGTCCGAGGCCGGAGCGCTGGTGGCAGCGTCGCCGGCGGAGGCGGTCCAGGATGCGCACGTCGTGATCACGATGCTGCCGACCGCAGACGTGGTTACCTCGGTGATCTTCGCTGGCGGCGTGGCGGCGGTGCTGGCTGAGGGCGCGGTGTGGGCGCAAATGGGCACGATTGGCCTTACCGCAACGACCGAGATCGGCAGCCGGCTCGGTCAGCTGCGGCCCGATGTCCTGTTCGTGGACGCGCCGGTATCGGGCAGCAAGGGCCCCGCCGAGGCCGGCCAGCTGCTCATCCTGGCGTCCGGCCCGCCCGCAGCGGCCGCGGCCGTGCGCCCGGTGTTTTCGGCGATAGGCCGCAAGACCGTGTGGCTGGGCGAGGCCGGCCAGGGCAGCCGGATGAAGCTGGCCGTCAACGCCTACATGTCCATCTTGATCGAGGGCGTGGCTGAGGCCCTGGAACTGGCTGGCCGGCTGGGCATCGACGCCGCCAAGCTGGCCGAGGCCATCGAGGGCGGCCCGCTGGACGCACCGATCGCGGACGCCAAGCTGCACAAGATGGAGCGAGGCGATTTCGCGCCCGAGTTCCCGCTGGAGTGGGCGCTCAAGGACGTGGACCTGGCGATCGGGGCCGCCGGCGATGACGAGCTACCGCTGCTGGCCGCGCTATCCCGCCAGTGGCACGCAGCCGTTGACGCCGGCCACGGCCGGGAAGATATCAGTGCCGCCCGCCTAGCGATTGGCGGCCGCTAGCAGCCTTAATCTCCCGGCCCGCAGCCCACGAGTTCAGCTGGTGCTGCTGACACCCAGCTGGCGAACTGGCGCAGTCGAGCTCGTAAGCCTGGCGGGCCGGGCCGCTGCAGCGCCCTCACCGAGGCCGTGCGCGCGGCCGGCAGCGTGCTGTTCACCGTGCGCAGCCAGCTCGGCCTGGCGTACAACGCGCGCATCCTGGCCTCGATGGGATGGCACGTCGCTCCGGCCATTTGCCGGGCCGCGGCGGGGGGAACCCAGATAGCTGCGGTCCTGGGGCGGTGGCGCGGGTCAGCCGTCGGGGGCGCGGCTGCCCGGCGGCGTCCAGCAGGCCGGCTGGGGTCACGGCCGGGTGTTACTGGCCCAGGAGCCATTGCCCGGGCGCGACGAGCTCGCGGGCTTGGGTCGGCCCCCATGAGCCGGGCGCGTACCCGCGGGCCGGGGGCGGATTGGTGAGCAGCGGCTCGGCCACCTGCCACACCGCGGCCAGCCCGTCGGGCCGGGTGAACAGCGACCGGTCGCCGAGCAGGACGTCGTGGATCAGCCGCACGTACGGTGGCAGCGGGTCGGCGCCGTGCAGGCTGGCCAGCGGGATCGACGCGCGGGCGACGTCGAGGTCCAGCGCGGGCCCGGGCTTCTTGGCCACCAGGAACAGGTCGATCTGTCCGTCGCCGGCCAGCGAGAAGGACAGCACGTTCCCGTGACGGGGCAGCTGGCCGGACAGGGGCCCGGGCGGCTCGCGCAGAATCAGGCTGACCCGCTGCTTCGAGGCGGCCATCCGCTTGCCGGTGCGCAGGTAGAACGGCACATCCCGCCAGCGGGGGTTGTCAATCCACAGCCGGGCGGCCACGAACGTGTCCCGGCCGGAGCGCGGATCGACACCCGCCACCTCCCGGTACCCATCGAACTGCCCCAGCACGACCTCCCGCGGGTCCAACGGGCGGAAGCAGCCGATGACCTGCTCCCGGGCCGCCTGCAGGCCCGGCGCGTCCAGGCTGGCCGGGGGTTCCATGGCGACCTCGGCGGCCACCTGGAACAAGTGCGTGACGAGCATGTCCAGGACCGCGCCGGTGGCGTCGTAGAACTGGGCCCGATCGCTGATGCCCAGCGTCTCGGGCACGTCGATCTGCACCGACTCGACGTGCCCGCGGTCCCAGTACGCGGCCGACGACCCGTTGGCGAAGCGGAGCAGATGCAGATCCTGGGTCGCTTCCTTGCCCAGGAAATGGTCGATCCGGTACACCTGCTGCTCATCCAGAACCGAATGAACGACCCGGTCGAGCTCGCGGAAACTGCCGGGCGAGGTGCCAAATGGCTTCTCGTAGACCACCCGGGCGCCGCCGGCCAGCCCGTGCTGGCCCAGCGCCTGAGTCAGCCCGCCGAAGGCGACCGGCGGGACGGCCAGGTAGTGCACCAGCTGCGGGCTGCCGCCCAGCGTTGCGCGCGCCTGGCCGAGCACGCCCGGCAGGCTGCCAGGGCTGGCGGGACTGAACCCGCCGCCGGCGAAGAACACCCGCTGCGCGAATGAATCCCAGTCCCTGCCCTCGGGCTTGGGGCCGAACTCGCTCAGCGCATCGTGGACACGGGCGCGGAAGCTCTCGTGCGTGATGTCGCCGCGGCCGTTGCCCACCAGCAGCCACTGCCGCGGCAGGAGTCCCTCGCATGCCAGCCGGTACACAGCCGGCAGCACCATCCGCCTGGCCAGGTCGCCGGTCGCCCCGAACAGGACGAACACCACCAGCCGTGCCGCGGGATCCGGTTGCTGCGTCATGGCCGCCACGCACCCAAGCCACGTGCCCGCCGCCGCCCGCCGCCGCCCTTCATCCTCGCGGAACCCTCACCTGCCGGTTCAGGATCGGCAGCTGCTCCAGCCGCGCCGGTCCCTTGGTACCCGGCACCGGCGCGCCCGCGAGCATGACACAAGGACGACAGCTGGCCAGCCAGCCGGTCTCTCACGTGCAGGGTCGCCGCAACGCCGGTCGTGCTCATCTGCGCCCACACGTATCCGCCGGCGAGCGCGCCAGCCCCACAGCCGTCGAAGATCACCGAATCCACGGCATCGGCGCTGAGCTCTGGCCAGGCGTTCAGAATCTCCCTCCCTGGATGCGGCGGCTGCGCTGGGACCGGCCGGGCTCACCGTAGGGGTAGTCCGGGGCAGGCGGCTCGCTCGCCTCGTCGAGCAGCTGGGTCTCCTCCGGCGTCAGCGTCAGCCCGGCCGCGGCCATGTTGCCGGTGAGCTGGTCTGTGCTCCGGGCGCCGAGGATCACCGACGATACGGCGGGCCGCGCCATCAGCCACGCGATGGCTACCTGAGCCAGGGACACGCCACGGCCCCCGGCTACCTTGCGCACCGCGTCGAGCACCTGCCAGGTCTGCTCGGACCCGCCGCGCTGGTTCCAGATCCGCATCCCCTCGTCGGCGTTCTCCACCACCCGGGTGCCGGCCGGGGGCGGCTCGCCCCGCCGGTACTTCCCGGTCAGCCACCCGCTGGCCAGCGGGGACCAGGCGAGCATGCCCAGCCCGCCGACCTGGCACGCGGGCACGATCTCCCATTCGACCGCGCGGGCCAGCAGGTTGTACTGCGCCTGCATGGACACCGGGCCTGATAGCTCGCGGAACTCCGCGATATCCACCGCCTTCTGCAACTGCCAGCCGGTGAAGTTGGACACCCCGACATAGTTGATCTTCCCCGCGCGCACCGCATCGTCCAGGAACCGCAGCGTCTCCTCCAGACGGGTCAGCGGATCCCAGCCGTGCACCTGGTACAAGTCGATGGTCGCCACGGCCAGCCGGCGCAGCGACGCGTCCAGAGCCAGCGACAGATGCCGGCGCGACAGCCCATGCCCGTTCGGGCTCTCATCGGTGGGGAACCGGCCCTTGGTAGCCAGCACGACAAGCTCACGTCGCCCCGGCCGGGCGGCCAGCCAGCTCCCGATGATCTCCTCGGCGCGGCCGTCCGCGTACACGTCAGCGCTGTCCACCAGGTTCCCCCCGGCCTCGGTGAACCGGTCAAGCTGGCTGAACGACGCTGCCTGGTCCGTCTCGTTGCCGAAGGTCAGCGAACCGAGCGCGAGCGCGGACACCGCACAGCCGCTGCTGCCCAGCAAGCGGTATTCCATCAGTCCTCCGTCAAGTCCCCGAACCCTCCAGCCCCTAAGTACCCCATGTTCCCCGGGCCACCCCCGAAGCTCCCGAGTACCCAGCCGAGATGGCGGAGCTTCCGCCCGGACCGGCCCGCCACCGGGCAAACAGATCATCCAGCCCGACGGCCAAGACCGCAGGACCTCATCCGTCACGAACCAAGCTATAAATCACGAAACATGGCTGTAGTCCTAAACCTCAGCTAAGCCTCAGAGCTAAGCCTCAGCTTGTGCTGGGCAACTTCTCGGCAACCGTCCGGGTTGCTTCCATCGCAATTCCAGGGGGGGCTGCCATTCTCAGATCTATAGCATCGACGAAAAGAGCTCAGCAAATCTTTTCCCGCAAACTCACCAGGTCCATCATTGTCGGCGTCGCGGCCATCGCGGTCGCGGGCGGTTCCTACGGGATCGTCAGCGCAACCTCCAGCAGCAGCAGCCCAGCCGCTGCCAGCAGCGGCCCCGCTGGCGGTCCCGGATCCGGCGGCGGGGGATCCAACGCCCGGTCCGGACCGGCCGCAGGGGGAGCATCCGGCACGGTCGGCAGCGTGTCCACGTCGAAATTCACCATGACGACATCAGCGGGTCAGAAGGTGACCGTCGACGAGGCGGCCTCCACGACATACCAGAAGCAGGCGAGCCCGGCCTCGGCGAGCGCTATTACAACAGGCGAACCCGTCCTCGTACTCGGGACGGTCAACAATACGACCATCACGGCCACGCAGGTCATCGTGCAACCGGCCGGCGGCGGATCTGCGACGTCCTCGGCGGCAAAGGTGATCCCCTTCCAGCGCGGTGCACCGGCCACGTCCAAGCAGGTCGGCCAGATCCCGGCGAACTGGAGTCAGGGGTCGGGGACGATCATCAGCGGAACGGCAGCGAATAAGGCCACCGAAGCTGCGCTGGCCGCCTACCCCGGGGGGATCGTCGACCGTGTGGTGAAGCTGAGCAACGGCGAGTACAACGTCCACTACATCGGCGTCAACTGGCCGCACCACGTCTTCGTCAACCAGGACTTCAAGGTCGTCGGCGCCGAGTAGCCGGCACCGCGCGACCGGCTGTTCCCGGCCGACCTTACCCTCCTCGGCACGCATCTCTGACGGGGCCATGACGGCAGGGACCGCACGGTCCCTGGCCGCGGGGTGGACCGGCCCCCGGCGACGCTGCTCGCCTGGCACCAGCGGCTGGTCAGGCGCCAATGGGATTACACCATCCGGCGGCGTCCCAGCCGAATTCGATTTTCGAGGGGGACGGGCGGACGGTCCTATCCGGGGAGGCGGCCAGGCGGTGTGCGAGCTGGCACATCGACGCGGCCAAGCGCCCCGCCGCTGTGACCGGGCGGCGGGGCGCAGGCCCGCGGCACGGGGCCGGCTGCGGGAGCGGGCCCGGTCCGGTCATGCGCGGGATGGGCGGGTGGCCGGCTGACGGTCAGGATGTCATTGCTCCAGTTCCGAGCGCAGCCGCAGTGCGATGCGCCGTTCGGCACGCCGCGATGCCGGCGCTCGCCAAGAGCTCGTCCAGCCGCCGGAGGCGGGCGGTGCCGGCCGGGGTGATGCTGTAAAACCGTCGGCTCAGCCGCGGCCGGGCGGTCGCCAGGAATCGAGTCCCGTGCCACGCCGGAGCGGCCGTCCGTGGCTGTTGTATCAGGCCGGCCTGCTGCCGTCTCTGACTATGCGAAGCCGCGGTGCCCTGCCGCGCCCGATGCAACGGAGAACCGGCAGCTAGCTGTCAGCAAGCCGACAGCAGCCGGGTCAGCTGCGTGACTGACAGCCAGCTGGCGATTGGCCACGCTGGCAGCAGCTGGTCATCACGGGCCGGCAACCGGATCGGGCGGGCCACTGACCGGGCGGCTGTCGCCGCCGGGCAGAGGGCGCCGGCGACCGAAGGAGGGGGCACGATGTCCTGGTTCTGGATGAATATTCCGCTGGCCGCGGCTTGCTTCGCGGCCTGGTCGGGGATCCCGCTGTGGATGGTTCTCAGGCACCCGAGCTGGGGCCCGGAGCCGGCCGATGGTCACAGCGTCCGGCCCGCCGGACCGGAGCCGGTGCTGGTCTCCGGCCGCGGCGAGTACCTGGTGGGCGCGGTGGCGGCCGGGGCAGGCGCCGGGCGCCAGCTTTGACCGGACGGCGGGGCAGCAAGCCCGGCCTGGCGGGCGGGTGGCCGGACCGGTCACCCCGCAGGCCGGGCCAGCCGGGCCGGGCCCGGCCCGGCCAGTAACGCCTGCCAGCCCTCCGGGGGGGAGGGGAGGGACGCGGGCCCGCGCTGGTCACGGCGCGGGCCCGCACCAAGACTCGGCGACGTCGGCGGGCGTCTTTCGCGGCGGCCAGTGTCCGGCGCAGCTTCGGGGCGCGCGGCGGCCGGCGGCACCAGGTCAGGATCGCGTCGGGGATACGCCAGCTGTCCTGGGTCGTGACGTCCGCCCTGCCTGGCTGCCGGGCCGGATTACGGACTGGGGGCGGGCGTGATCTGCCAGCGCGTGCCGGCCCAGATCTCGGCGAGCGTGCGGCCGTCGTTTCCGACCGCGACGCATCCGGCGGGCCCGGCGCACGACAGGCCGGCCGGCGGGCCCGGCATCGGGTGCAGCGTCCACGCCGCGCCGTTCCACGACTCGGCGATAGCTGTGATTGCGCCGTTGCAGGTGCCTACCGCCATGCAGGCGCTGTCCGAGCTGCACGACACAGCGGTCAGCTGGGTGGAGCCGGTCCGGTTCACGTCGGGCACGCGCTGGATCGTCCACGCCGCGCCGTCCCAGCGCTCGGCGAGCGCGAACTTTCCCGGCGCGCTGCTGCCGGCCGCGGCGCACGCGCGCGGTGATGTGCACCAGACCGCGGTCAGCTGGTTCCAGCTCGCCATGTTGGCCGTTCGGATGACCTGCCAGGACGATCCGTTCCACCGTTCGGCGAGGGTCTTGTCCCTGGCCGTGGGGCTGGGCATGGCGCCCACGCCGTAGGAGTAGTCCCCGGCCGCCGGGCAGAAGCCCGGCCCGGCGCAGGAGACTGCGGCCAGGGTGATGTTTTGCGCCGGGTGCGGTGGCCGGGGCGTCGGCTCCAGCGTCCAGCTCGTGCCATTGAAGTACCCGGATTCCGGCTGGCCGCCGGCCGTGACGCCGACGGCCATGCACGAGCTCGGCGCCGCGCAGGAGACGCCGGCGAACGGGCTGGACGCGAGCTCGACTTTCCAGCTCGCGCCGTTCCAGCCGAGGATGAGCGACCCGACGGCGGCGCAGCTGGCGGCGCCGGGGCACGACACGCTGTCCAGGGCGCTGTCCCGGCCGATGCTGGGCGACGGCTCGACCTGCCATGCCGTGCCGTTCCACCGCTCGATCAGCGTCAGCTGCGGGCCGCTGGCCGTCCGGTAGTAATCGCCGGCCGCGGTGCAGTTCGCGGGGGAGGCACACGACACGCCGTTCAGGAAGTCGAAGTGCTTCACACCGGCCCCGGCCACCGGCGGGCCGGCCAGCGGTGAACTGGCGGTGAACTGGCAGAGCCCGTTCTGGCCCGGCTGGCCGCCCCGGCGTCCGGAGCCGGACTGGCCACCGCGGCCGGGCTTCGCGCCGCGCTCGCCCTGCCTGCTCCGCCGGGCACCGAGCCGCACGCCGCCAGGACTGCCAGGCCAGCCAGCGCTGCAGTCAGACGGACTATCCCCCGGGCTGCTGCCCCCAGCCGGAGCATGGCTGCTCCTCGTGCTCGTCCAGGTTCTAATTCCTAGACCCCGCCAAGAACGGCGCATTGTGGCCTGGCCGGCATATTTTTGGGCTGGCTCGCTGGGCCGGCCCAGCCGCGCGTGGCCGAATACGAGATGTCCGCACCGTGGCCGGCATCGCCGTCGGCGGACTCGCCCGGCACCGCCGCGCAGATTGCCCAAATCTGGGACGGCCAACATATGGCACGCCGCGGACCTCCCGACCGCCCCGAACGGCGGTTATCTGGAGCCCTCCCTGTCTATGCCGCGCCTGACCAGGACGTCTGCGGCGTGGACATGTAGCTGAACAGTGTTCACGTAGTAGCCGCTTAGTTCGAAAAACATCAGCGACAAGAGGATTTGCACGGGGTCTGCGGCGGAGACACTGTCCAGATAACGTGTCCAGCACGCAGCAAAAAGCACACAAAACACCCGCGGCGCTTACAGCGAGGACACCCCGAAACGGGCTGGAGATAACGGCGGATATCGCGTGTCAAGCGATGCACAGCGCAAACTACAGCGCGTGACGAGCGGACGGTGGCCTTCGCTCCCTGCCGAATCGGCTCAGGCTTCAGGGTGACGGCTTCACTGTGGCCAAGCGGCCGGAACTGCCAGTTCTGGCGCGTCCCGCTCCCTGGCCCTGATTCCGGGACCGGGGTCGCTTGGTGGCTGTCCGGCCTCGCGCCACCTGGACCGCGATGGGCGTTTCGCGGAGGGGTGCCAGAAGGCGCCCAGCACTGCAGTGCTGGGCGCCTTCTGGCTTGGAAGGTTGCGAAGCGGGGCCTCAGTAGCTGAAGGTGGTCGCTCCTTCGTCCCCGATCCACTCCCAGAGCTGGACGCTGCCGGCCAGATCCGCGCCGGGGATCAGGTCGCCCTTGTCCAGGTGCTTGGCGTTGAAGCAGACCGGGCAGACCATGTACCGCCCGCCCGCCTTCTCATACCGGGCGAGCAGGTCGCGCAGCGGAGGGCAGCCCTCGCAGGCAACACCCGCCGCCACCCCGTCCAGCGCGAGCCGGACGGCCTCCTTGGCCTGGAACATCAGGGTCGGCCGCCCGGATTCGGCGGCGCCGACCGCGACCAGGAAGGCCACGGTCACCTTCTCCGGGTCCTCCAGGCCCGTGCTCAGACTGATCACTGCCTTTCCGGCCATGACTGCCCCCTCTCGTGCGGTGCCACCACGGGTGCCTACGCCGCCGGGCGCCGCTACCCTAGATAGCACGGCCGTTCGTATTTTGTATGAACGTACGACCGGTCGTGCTACCTTGTCAAGACGATGAGCCAGACTGACAGCCAGCCAACCCGCGCCCCGCGGCGCCCGCGCGCGGACGGGGAACGCACCCGCAGCGCGATCTTGCGCGCGGCCGCGTCGCTGGCCACCGTGGACGGGCTGGAGGGCCTGTCGATCGGGAACCTGGCCGCGGCCATCGGCATGAGCAAAAGCGGCCTGTACGCGCACTTCGGCTCCAAGCAGGAGTTGCAGCTCGCCACCGTGCAAGAAGCCGGGAGGATCTTCGCCGACGAAGTCGTCCAGCCCGCCCTCGCCGCCCCCGCCGGCCTGGCCCAGCTCGCGGCGGTATGCGAGGCGTTCTTCGAGCACCTGCAGCGCCGCACCTTCCCCGGCGGGTGCTTCTTCGCCGGCGCGGCGCTGGAGATGGGCACCCGCCCCGGCCCGGTCAAGGAAAGCGTCGCCGCCTTCCAGGCCGGCTTCGTCGACCTGCTCCGCGGCTTCGCCGCCGCCGCCATCGCCCAGCACGAACTCCCCCCCGGCGAGGACCCCGACCAGCTCGCCTTCGAACTGAACGGGATCATCCTGGCCGCCGACGCCAACTTCGTCCTGCACGACGACCCCGCGGTCCTGGACCTGGCCCGCCAGGTCGTGCACCGCCGGCTCGGCCCGGGCAGCGACGGCAACCCCGCCAGACAGTAAGACCGCGCCCCGGCCGCATCCGGCCACCGTCCATACCAACGCGCATGGCGTTGCGCGCCAGGATTCACGTAATGAGGCCCACATAATGCCTGTTCGGTGTGGCGTTCGCGATCAGGCTGAACGACCGCTGCAGCGGACAGGCGGCACTGCGTGTCCTTTCGCCTGCGCGGAGCGACGTGCCGCAGCGGCCTGCCGTGTCCTCACAGCGTGTGGTGCATCCAGACGTTCGGCTCCCAGTAGCTGCCGCGGTCGCGCTCGCGGTCGATGTGCACGGTGGTAAGCCCGCCGGGGAACCAGTAGCCGCCGCTTTCGGGGAAGGCCAGGCCCGTCCAGTCCTCCCACTCGGTGGTGGTGCCCGTGATCCGCAGCGACAGCGGTTCGGGCTTTAGGACGGCGGCTCCGATCCGCTCGTGGACGCGCATCCAGGGGTCAAACAGCAGGCCGTCGGGGCGCCGCCAGCAGGCGTACCGGCCGATCGGCACAAGCGGGTAGCGTTCCTTCCAGCTCGGCCGAACCGGCGCGATCAACGCTTGCAGGCCGTGGCGGCGGGCGATGTCGCCCATCGCGCGCACGGCGGCCGCGCTCACTCCCCGGCCCTGGATGTCCCGCGGAACCATGATCACGAGCGCGCAGAGCACGTTGGCGCCGGCCTCGTCGAAGCCACGCGCGATCGCGCCGTCGATCCCGGCGGGCAGGTCCTGCAGCGTGCCGTCCCAGCGCAGGGGGATGGAGCGGGCACGGGCGAGGATTTCATCGTCGTCATCGCCGGTGAGGTGGAACTGGAAGTCAGGCCGCTGCTCGGTGAGACGTGGCCAGTACTGGTTCAGGACGTCGCCATGGTTGTTGTATTCGGGCAGCGTGTCCTGTGTCCTGTCCCAGGCGGGCCCGAGAAGCTCAGGCCGCTCGGCTGCGGTCGCGATCTTCATGCCGCTCCGATCATCGCTCCCGGATGATAACGGCTCGCTGGCCGGGCCGAGCCAGGCGATCAGTGCCATCAAACCGCGTGCATAGCCAGAAGCACCACCACGCCGGCGTCCTGCCGGGCATCGACGAGCCAACGTGGCGCACTGCGCCGCCGCGCGCGTGCCCCGCCCGGCCGGCGGTTACGGGTGTCCCCGGTTATCCAGTTGCCGTGATGGGCCGGCCCAATGCCATATAGAAGTGCTTGATCACCTCTATCGGTGGCCTGGGTGACCGCGGCCTGCGGGCAGGCGGATCGTGGGTTACGGATTGTGATCGCCGGGAGGCCCGGTCGCGGCCCGGGATGAGCGGGGTTCCTGGCTGATCGTGGCGCGACGCCCGGCAGTTACGGGTGCGGGCGGGAAGGCTCCCAGTAGAAGAGGAAGTGCTACCTACCCTCGTGCTGCCAGGAGCCTCCTCATGCTGTTGTACCCGAGCGCGCCGCCGGATGTCAGCCCTGCCCTTGCCCGGTGTGCCGGCCCGGGCCTGCCCGGCCGGGCCGGCATGGTCGCCGTCCGGGTGGCAGATCTGATCTCCCCGGCGCTGGGAGGGCTGGGCAAGGACGGCCGCACCGCGCTGACCGCCGCCGGGGCCGGGCCGATCCGGACCGGCGATCTGGTGGTGTGGCTGAAGCCGGTGGCCATCGCCCCGGCGGTGGTGCGCCGCGACGGGCGGGTGCAGGCCGCGGGGCACCCGGCTGATCACGCCCGGCTCGGGCTGGCCGAGGACCGGCTGGACGAGCTGGCCGGGACCGCTGGCGTCATCGACCAGATCGCCGGGGCGGCGGAGCTGGCCGGCAAGGTGAACGGGAAGGCGCGGCGGGCGATGACGGCCGCGCTGGCGATCCGGTTCACCCTGCTGATGACGCTGATGCCCGAGGCGGATTACCCGGCGGTGATGGACGCGCTGCTCGGTGACCTGGCCCTGGTGCCCTGGCAGCGGCCCCGGGCGGCGCCGACCGCGACGGTCGCGTCCACCTGGCGGGAGGCGCTCGGCCGCGAGCCGCTGGAGGAGCTGCGGGACATGGTGCTGGCCGGAGTCGACGCCGAGCACCGCGAGCACGACTACCGGGCCGCCAGGGCCGGGGACCTGGACGTGGGCTCGATCGACGGGTCGCTGACCCGGGTGCCCGATACCCCGGGCAACCGGGAGGCGTTCGGGTCGGCGGGCACGGCCGATGACTCCTCGCCCTACCCGCAGCTGCGGGAGCTGCGGATCTGCGACGCCTCCACCCGCGCCGCCCTGGCGGTGGTCTGGGGGCCGTCGGGCGCCGCAGCCAGCCGGACGCGGGAGAAGGGCGAGGCCGAGCAGAAGCTGCTGGACAGGGCCCTGGACGACTACCCGGCCGTATTCACTCGCAACCGCCTGCAGGTGATGGACCGCAACTTCCCCGGCGTCCCTCGCATCCAGCGGATGCCCGGCACCGGCACCCACGTGCTGATCCGCGTCAAGAGCGACATATCGCTGCGGCCGGCCGGGGGCTTCGCACCCGATGGCTCCTACCTGGCGGAGATCTCCGGCGGCGGCATCACCCTCACCGTCCGGGTCATCGAGTACTGGGTCACGATCGCCGGGCAGCAGGCCCCCGAGCTGTTCGCCCTGATCACCGACCTGCACGACCACGACGCCTTCCCAGCCGGCGTCCTGGCCGCCGCTTATCACTGGCGGTGGACCGGCTCGGAGACCTGCCTGAAGGAAGCCAAGTCCGCGATCGCCGGCGCCGGGCCCTCCGCCGGGCCGATGTTCCGCTCCGCCTCCCCAGCCCTGATCGCCCAGGAGCACGCCGCCTGGGTCACCTCCGTGGAACTGGCCCGCGCCGCCGCCCGCGCCGCCGCGGCCATCGCCGTCCCCGCCCGCAAAGGCAAGCGCGCCGGCCAGCCGGTGCATCCCCGGGAGATATCGTTCACCGCCGCCCGCCGCGCTGTCATCACCTCAGCCCGCTCCGGCGCGGCGACCGCCAGCCTGCCCGCCCCCGCGATCAAGGACGGCCGCGAAAGGATCCTGAAAGACCTGGCCCGCCGCCGCATCGACGTCGACCGCGGCCGGCACCGCGACCGGAAAACCAAGGCCCGGGCGGCCTTCCCGCCCGGCGGGCCCCGCATCCCTTCCCTCACAGCCGAGACCGAGATCAGCATCTGCGGCCAGCTCGCAGCCTGACCACATCCCCAGACCGCCGCACTCGCCGGCCCGTGGACCCGGCCGCGCGCCCGGAGCGACATCCGGGTCTCCGCCGCGCCCGTCCGCCGCAGTCACTCTCCGTAGAGCATCCCCACGACCGCCCCGCCAGAGCAGCGACGCTCAGGAACTAACCCATCACGCCGAACTACATGGCATCGTGGGCCGGCCGGTCAAAGCTGGCGGCATGGGTTTCTTTGACCAAGAGCCGATCCCCGAGCCGGAGGCTGCCCGGCCGCATCACCGCTGGGAGCTGCCGGAGGCGGAATTTCCCGGCGTCGTGCCGGCCGGCCCGCTCTTGCTGGGGCGGACCGAGCAGTTCGCGGTAGCGATCACGTCGATGGCGGGCTGCACGGCCGGGTTCGAGATTTTCGTGACCGCCCGCATCCGGCCAGGCGACCGCGGCGACCGCGGACGCGGCGCGCCATGGGAGCTGGCCGCGGCCCGGCGGGAGTTCCGGTTCGGGCTGCAACTGCCCGACGGCACCAAGGTCACCGGCCGAGAGGACAGGCCAGACCCGGACTCCGGGCCGGCCGGGCCGATCCTCTGCCCTACGCCTTCGGCGGCGGCCCGCGCTTGCAGTTCTCGCGATGGCGGGCATGGCCGCTGCCGCCCCCTGGGCCACTGGAGTTCGTCTGCGAGTGGCCGCCGGCCGGGATCACCGAAACCCGGGCCGGGATCGACGCCCAGCTGATCCTGGACGCGGCGCGGGCCAGTATCCAGCTATGGCCCGAACGCGACGGCTGACAGCGACGAACACCGGCCGCACTCAAATCGACCCAGCATCAGGCAGCCGTATCGCGGCCGCGCAGAACTACCTGATCGGTGCGGCACTGATTATCCTGCTCGTCGGCGGGAGCAGCGTGCAGAACGCTCCGACTGCGCGGCCTGGAGTGGTCACCGGCCATGCGAGGGGTATGAGTCCTGCATGTCTTCTGCCTCGTCTTCTGCCGGGGGAGGCCGCCTGGCTGCGCCTGGTGACCGGCGCTGGCTGATCCTGGTCGTGGTCGCCATCGCTCAGCTCATGGTGGTCCTGGATTCCACGATCGTGAACATCGCGCTGCCGTCGGCGCAGCGTGCCCTGGGGTTCCCGAACGGCGACCGGCAGTGGGTGGTGACGGCCTATGCGCTGGCCTTCGGCAGCTTGCTGCTGGTGGGCGGCCGGATCGGTGACATGTTCAGCCGCAAGCGGGTGTTCATCACCGGCTTGATCGGATTCGCGATTGCCTCGGCCATCGGCGGCGCCGCGGTCTCGTTCCTGATGCTGGTAGCGGCCCGGGCGCTGCAGGGCGCGTTCGGCGCCGTTCTCGCGCCGTCCGCTCTGGGCACGCTGGTCAGCACGTTCCGGGAGCCGCGGGAGCGGGGGCGGGCCTTTGGTGTTTTCGGCTCGGTCGCCGCGGGCGGCGGCGCGGTGGGCCTGATCCTGGGCGGGGTGCTCACCCAGTATTTGTCGTGGCGCTGGTGCCTGTATGTCAATCTTGTGTTCGCCGCGATCGCGGTGGCCGGCGCCCTGGCCTGGATCCGCAGCAGCCGCCCGGCCGTCAGGCCGCCGATGGACTGGCCCGGCGCGGTGCTGGCCTGCGCCGGGCTGTTCCTCATCGTCTTCGGCTTCTCCCACGCCGAGACCGCCGGGTGGACGGCCGCGCTGACCGTCGGCTCCCTGGTGGGGGGCGTGGTGCTGCTTGCCGGGTTCGTTATCGCCGAGCAGCGTGCCAGTCACCCGCTGCTGCCGCTGCGGGTGATCCTGGACCGCACCCGCGGCGGCGCCTACGTGGCCGTCGGCATATCGGGAATCGCGATCTTCGGCACCTTCCTGTTCCTCACCTACTACCTGCAGGTGATCAAGGCATACAGCCCGCTGAGCACCGGCCTGCTGTTCCTGCCGATGATCGCCTGCATCCTGATCAGCTCCAACTTGTCCAGCATCGTGGGCCTGCCCCGGCTCGGGCCGCGCGTCCTGATCGCGACCGGCATGCTGCTGGGCGCCGGCGGGATGGCGTACCTGACCCAGCTCACCGTCACCTCCAGCTACGCCAGCGCCGTGCTGCCCGCCCTGCTCATCTTGGGCCTGGGCTTCGGCATGATCTTCGCGCCGGCCATCAACACCGCCACCTTCGGCGTCGCGCGCCAGGACTCCGGCGTGGCCTCCGCCTTGGTCAACACGATGCAGCAGGTCGGTGGCTCGATCGGGACCTCCGCCCTTAGCACGATCGCGCTGACTGCGACGGCCAGCTACCTGATCACCCGCCACACCAGCCCGCTGGCACCGGCGATCGCGGCCACCCACGGTTACACCACCGCTTTCACCGTGTCAGCAGCGCTGCTCGGACTCGGCTTCATCCTCACGATCGTCTTGCTGCCGTCCAAGCACCGGCTTGCCGAGCTCAGGAACGCCGCCGCCGCCGCCACCGCCGCCCCGGCGCCCGCCGCCCCCGCCCCCGCCCTGCAGCCAGCATTCGAAGCGATTCCGGTGGCCCTGTGCAGCTGCTCGCCGGTCGTGACCCCGGTTCCCGGATCGGCGGCCACGCCGGTCCGCTAACACTGGCCGCGGGCCAGGTATCCCGGCCGGGCCTCTCGTGGAAGACCCGCGACACGCACGCGAACTCCGTCACGATCGAGTCACGGTGCGCGCCGAAACCCAATGGCCGGGATAACTCCGCAGGCGGCCTGCTCCGAGACCGGATACCGCGTACGCCCGCGCAATGGCACAGTGGCTATGCTCCCTCCGGTGACCACTACGACGCCGCCCGCGACGGATCTGCGCCTTGTCGTCGGCTATGACGGATCCCCTCCGGCCAGCCGGGCCCTCGACGCCGCGGTCAACCTGCTGCGGGGCCGGACGGGCCGGATTGAGGTGGTGTATGTGGCTCATATGCCCAGCATGGCCGCGCTGTCGCCCGGTGCCGTAGCCGAACTGGAAACGGACTTCGACGACGTCGAGCGCGAGCTCCGCACCCTGGCCGACGAGCAGTTGCGCGGTCACGAGGTGGACTGGGGCTTCGAGCGGCGCCAGGGCCTGATCGCAGAAGAACTGATCACCGCGGCCAACGAAATCCGCGCCGCCCACCCCCACGCCACCGTGGTGATCGCGGTGGGGAGTTCGTCCCAAGTCATGCACCGTGTCGTCGGTTCGGTCGCCGTCAGCCTGGCCCGTCACTCACCGGTACCCCTCGTCGTCGTGCCCTAAAGCTCATCCAGGGCGTGCATCTTGCGGGCGTTGTCGAACAGGGCTGCCAGGCGGCGACCTGCCCGGCGGTCCTGCCGCCGGCCTTGCGGGGCCACTCGGCGTAAGAGCCGTGCAGGACGGGCGCGTCGGCGTGGCACCGGCATCTGCCGCGTGCGTAGGAGCACACGGTGAGGGTGCCGGCAGGGCCTGCCCTGCCGAGGCGGCCAGCTCGGCGGCCCGCCTGATCTATGACAATCCGGCCTGGTACTCAACTACCCAGGGTAACCGTCCGAGCCGACTGGCCGGCTGGGGTGACGTCGCCGCCCCAGCACACCTGCCCGGCGCATCCGGCCGACGGGGCTGGGTGCCTGGTTACGCAATGTGAGCGCAGCAGCGATCCGTTAGTGCTCGCAGATACGCCTATCGCCGACTCGGCGCGCTGGGTCGGCGTGTCAATCACTGCCGTGAGCGTTCCCAGATTGTCCGGTTCTGCGTGCGCGGCGTTGAGCGGCCATGATGTTCACCGCCTCCTTGGAACTCTGGTGCGGCGCCAGTTCCTTGGTTTCGGTTGACCGGGGTGTGTGTGAGCAGGAACTCAGAACTGATCACGCGGGGCGAGGGCGGTCCTCGGGCGTGGTGTCCTTGGTGTAGTCGTCACGCAGCGCCACGACCTTGATGTGGATATTGGCGCCGTGCGTGGGCAACTCGATGTGCACTGTTAGCCCGATCTCTTTCCGGCCGAAGTAACTGGCAGCATCCTCCGGCGACTCGAAGGTGAATTCGACGACGCGGTGGGGTGTCAGCGGGTGAACGTTGTCATACCACGCGAGCCGCCGCAGCTCACCCGGGGCCTGAAGAGCGGCAGCGATCGATCGGACCCACTCCAGGTACTTGTCCTTGCCTCTCGGCTGGTAATCGATCTCGTAGACATACTTGATCATCGGAGGGACCCTTCCGTCGGTGCCGCGGCCCTCCGCGAGCGCCAGCGGCACGTGGGTGTGGTCCGTCTGAGCCCGGCAGCCAGGCAACAGGGCAACCGCGGATATTCTCCCGGCCGCACCGGGTCACGATGGGCGGCGGGCACGCCAAGGCCATGCTGGGTGCGACGTCCCGGTTACGCCTCAACTGCCGGACGTCTGGCCTGGCTTGGCAGGACTTCTGGCCTCTGCCCAGGCGGTCATCAGAACAGTGGGCTGACGGTATGAGCGGGAATGTGTTCGCCGACGAGGTCGTGGTGACTGTCAGCTTTGACGCCGCCCGGTGCCGGCTAGAGCATCTTGCCCAGGACGGGGTGCTGCTGGGTACCGCCGAGTATGCCTATGGCGCGGGGATCACAGGGTTGGCGGAGGAGGCGGGGCCCGCGGCCGGGATGTCGAGGCTGGTCGGCGTGCGGTCAGGAGATCTCACCGAAACGCGGGACTGTGCCCGGCTGGGGCTTCGGTGGGAGGCGATCGCGCCCAGCGGCGCGGTGTACCCGGCCCTGGATGCCGACCTGATGCTGACCCCCACTGGGGAGGCGACCACGCTGCTCGCGCTGGCCGGGGTGTACCGGCTGGCGGACCAGGCGGCAGCCGGGCTGGATCCGGCCATCGTGCGCTGCTTCGCCGCTGTAACCATCCGCTGCTTCATCGCCCGGCTCGCCTGCGCCCTCATGCACCCCTCTGGCACGGCACTTCAGCAAGGCCATGCGGGACCGAGATTCCCGACGGTGCCGTTCGGGCAGGAGATGCCATGACTGGCTGGCCTCCGCCTGCGGTGCCCAGCCGCTGCCCAGCCAGGCCGGTAGCCGAAGGTCCCGTGCGCGGGGGACGTTGGTCAGTGGCGTGCGCTCCTTGTGGCGCGATGGACTGAGCATGACGAGAGGGCCTCAGGCAGACGCGGAGTAACGGGCCTGATCCGCGCACCGCGCAATCGAGATCCGCGAGAAGCGGAGGCGGGCCCTCTCGTTGCATCTTGCCCGGATCAAGTTCGCGCTCCCATACTTGCGTTCGCGCTCGGTGCCATGCCGGGACTCATTGTCGTTCTGATGCTGGCACAGTAGGCGGGCGATTGCGGACAGCCATGTGGCTGTGCGGCGCCACCGAACACCCGGCCCAGGGCCAGCACCCCTCGGGCCGTGGCAGAGCTGTTGACCTCTAACCCGTCCGGTCGACCCGATAAGCGCGGGAAACATCGGCCTGCACAGCTCAGATGCCGCCTCCCGGAACCCCCGGCTACCGATGGCAGCATTGAACTCGTCCTCCGGGGTCCACTGAGCGATGTTCACGAACCCGGAACCGCTCATCGTGCAACGACTGATGCAGCGCGGCCTCGATGTGCGCCGGTAGCGTCATCAGGTAGTCGCGGGTCTGGTGAACGGGCCTCAGCGTCTGGCGCGTGCGCGGGAGGAAGCCTGGGCAGTTCCGCGCTGGAGGGGCATCATACGGATAGCCCTTCACCTGCGGTGCCGGTGTCCGCAGGTAGTGAGCAGCGGCCCGGCCATGCCCGGGCGGAAGGCGGTCAACTGTGAGCCTGGTCAGCGCGGTTCAGGTGCCGCGGCGGCCGGTTTCGCTGTTGGAGCCTGTCATCGGCGGCCCGCGGTATCAGCGGCTCGCGGGGGCCGCTGATCAGGTTCGGCGGCTGCTGGCCGGGCGCACCATCTGGAACGTCAACTCGACCGCGACGGGCGGCGGGGTCGCCGAGATGCTGCAGGCATTGGTCGGCTATGTCACCGACCTGGACATCCCGATCGGCTGGCTGGTGATCACCGGAGACGCCCGGTTCTTCGCGGCCACCAAACGACTGCACAACCAGATCCACGGCGATCTGGCCGGAGGGCCGCTGGACGCCGCGGACGCCCATCACTACACGCGGATGCTGACCGCGAACGCGGTGGAGTTGCTGGGCCGGATCCGGCCCGGCGACGTGGCGCTGTTGCATGACCCGCAGACCGCTGGCCTGGCCGGGCCGCTGGCGCGGGCGGGCGCCCGGGTGGTGTGGCGCTGCCACATCGGCGTGGACTGGGAGAACGACGCCACTCGTGCGGGGTGGGACTTCCTGCGGCCGCACCTGGGCCCGGCGGAGGGATACGTGTTCTCCCGCCGGCAATACGTGCCGGCCTGGCTCCCCGAGGGCAAGGTCTCGATCATCCCGCCGTCGATCGACCCGTTCTCCCCGAAAAACCAGGACCTCGACACCGCCACCGTGCGAGCCATCCTCGCCACGCTCGGCGTGCTGGACGGCGCCGACCCGCGGGTGCCCGCGAGGTTCGTGCGCCGCGACGGCGACATGGACATCGTCACCCGGCCCGCGGTCATCACCGGGGAGGGCCGCCCGGGCGCCGGTGACCCGGTGCTGCTCCAGGTCTCCCGCTGGGACCGGCTCAAGGACATGGGCGGAGTCATGCGCAGCTTCGCCGACCACATCGCGCCCGGGGGCGGCGGGTACCTGATGCTGGCCGGCCCGGCGGTCGCCGGGGTGTCCGACGACCCGGAGGGCGCGGCGGTGTACGGGGAATGCCTGCTGCAATGGCATGACCTGCCGCCCGCGCTCCGGGAGCGCATCCTGCTGGTGACGCTGCCGCTGGATGACATCGACGAGAACGCGGCCATGGTCAACGCGCTGCAGCGGCATGCCACCGTCATCGCCCAGAAAAGCCTGGCCGAAGGCTTCGGGCTGACCGTGTCCGAGGGGATGTGGAAGGGACGGCCCGTGATCGGCTCGGCGGTCGGCGGGATCATCGACCAGATCAGCGAGGGCACCGGCATCTTGCTGCCCGACCCCGCCGACCTGACCGCCTTCGGACAGGCCGCCCGCCACCTCCTCACCGACCACGTCGAAGCAGCACGGTTGGGACAGGCCGCGCGCGTTCACATCCGGAAGAACTACCTCGGCGACACCCACCTGATCCGCTACGCAACACTGCTCGCCACCCTCATCGCCAAAGACTGACTACCGGCACGGCTACCGGGCGACCCGGCGCCGGTCACCCCCCTGAGGGCATAGATCGTGGGGGCGTCCAGATCCGTTAGTTCTGCGTCCTCGGTCCCGGTGATCTGCTGACCGGGCGGCACGCCTCTCGCAGACCCCCCGCGATCCCTCCCGTCCGTGTTCCAGCCCGCCTGGGCGCACACCCGATCCGGTGGGGATGATCTGCCCGGGGCTCACTGGTTCGTATCCTTGTGGTGTGGCCCGACCGGCTGATGCTCTTGCCGAGATTCCGCTGGAGACCCGGCATTTCCGGGATCTCGGCCGCTACCTGCGGGAGCCGATGATCGAGCGGGTGCGCGTGGCCGAGCAGCACGCCGGTGAGCTGCTGGGCGGGCGGACGGTCTGGGTGGTGAACTCTACCGCTTTGGGTGGCGGGGTTGCGCAGCTGCTTCGTACGCTGCTGCCGTACTGGAAGGGCGCTGGCATCGACGTGCGGTGGGTGGTGCTGCGCGGTTCTGGCGAGTTCTTCCGGGTGACCAGGCGGTTTCATAACCATCTGCAGGGCCAGCCAGGCGATGGCGGCGTGCTCGGGATCGAGGGGCTGACGACGCTGGACCGGGCTGCCCTCTATCACGCCCGGGCGCTGGCGTCGCTGGTCGCCGCCGGAGACGTGGTGGTGCTGAACGATCCCCAGACGGCAGCGATGTCGGGGCCGCTGGAGCGGGCTGGCGCGACCGTCATCTGGAGCTGCCAGATCGGCATCGACCATGACAACGAGTACTCCGCGAACGCGTGGCGGTGCCTGCGGCCGCGCCTGGCCGGCGTGCGCCGTTTCGTGTTCAGCCGCTACACCTCGCTGCCGGAGTGGCTGGGCGGGGCGGAGACGTCGATCGTGACGCCGGGCATCGACCCCGGGTCGACGAAGAACCTGCCGATGCCCGATGGCACCGCCCGCGTGATCTTGCAGCACCTTGGCCTGGCCGCCGGAGTCCCGGCCGCCGCTCCCCGCTACGACTGCACCGATGGGTCCACCGCGACGCTCGCCGGCCGTCCCACGGTGCTGGACTGCGACGGGGCGCCGGACTGGGACCGGGACCCGGTGGTCGTCTCGCTGGCCCGGTGGGACCGCATCAAGGACCCGCTCGGGATCCTGGACGGCTTCCTCGAGCGGGTGCTGGCGGCGACCGGCGCGCACCTGGTCCTCGCGGGCCCCGATGCCAGCCAGGTCGCCGATGACCCCGAGGCAGAAACCGTGCTCGCCGGCGTTCGCGAACGCTGGCGGGCTCTGCCGCCGCGGGCGCGCGCGGGTTCATGTCGCCTGCCTCCCGCTCGCCCCTCCGGAGGAGAACGCCGCGATGGTGAACGCGATCCAGCGCCTGGCCGCGGTCGTGGTCAAGAAGAGCTTGCAGGAGGGGTTCGGCCTGGGAGTGACCGAGGCGATGTGGAAGGCCCGTCCCGTTGTCGCGAGCGCGGTGGGGGGTCATCTGGACCAGGTCCAGCACCGGCACAGCGGGCTGCTGGCCGACCCTGCCGATGTCGGGGCGTTCGGCGATGCGATCGTCGAGCTGCTGCAAGACCCGCCGCGGGCCGCCCGGCTCGGCCAGGCCGCGCGCGGACGGGCTCGCGCCCTGTTTCTCAACGACCGGCACTTCGTGCGCTGGGTGGAGGTCTTCGGCTCGGCGCTCGAGCGGCGTGCCGGTGCCGCCAGGCCGACGGGCCCCGCGGGCGTGCCAGCGCAACCATCGCACGATGCCGCGGAGTTCGGCGGCCTTGATCTTGGCGACCACGACGCCCTGACCGCCCTGTGGAACCGGCGGCGCTTCGAGAACGAACTCGACCGCGCACGGCAACGTGCCGAGCGCCTGGCGCTTCTGTCCATCGACGTGGACCGGTACAGGGAAGTGATCCGGCGGCACGGTGTGGCAGCCGCGCAGGAACTGATCCAGGCCATCGCGCTCGTACTTGCCGAGCGCCTTCGGCCCAATGACACGCTGGCCCGCATGGGAGGCGACGAGTTCGCCGCCGTATTCCACGCCGCGACGCCCCCGCTCATCCAGAGCCTGGCCGACGGGCTCTGCACGGCCGTGCGCGAGCAGACACCCGCCACCAGCGGGATTCCTGCCACCATCAGCATCGGCGGCGCGTTCTTCGACGCGGGCACGCAGACGCACCAGGAAGCGCTGCTCGCCGCCGACACCGCCCTCCACCAGGCCAAGGTCGCAGGCGGCGACCGCGCCATCGTGTACGAGTCCCTGCAACACGCCTAGCACAGCGCCGCAGTGACCTTCCGGGAGTTCGTGTCCAGGCGCTGGATCACCGCGTTATAGCCATCCGACAACAAACGTAACAGCAACGCCGACACGTCGAGAGAACACCCCGCAACCGCGTAAAGCAGAACGACGATCTGTGCGGGGCCGCCGACCGGGGCGCCACAGTAGTCAGGCCGCGCGGAATCGGCAGAGGGCGTGCCTCTGAGCACCCATTACGACGATGGGTCGCTCAACTTCGCGCCGCACGGTCTGCTCAGGACCGCGAGTGAACATGTCGGTCAGCGCATAAGTATGTTCGCGCTCAACGCGTTCTTTTCGGCACGACCGAGCGCCTCTGGGACGCCCCGCGGGACATCGTGACGCGCCAGATCGACCCGATCTGCGCGCCTCAGCTGACGAGCGCCAGGAGGCCGCTGGCCGCGCAGATCGGCGGGTCGGCGCCCGGTTATCACGAGCTCTCGCACCGTTGGCGATCCCCACCATAGGCGCGCAGGCAGCGGCCAGGCCAGTATGGTCATGCATGCCAGCGCTGGGCGTGATCGCCGCACATGGCGCTGGTGGGTCATTCGCGTGTGCGGTGTCGCCGCGGCTCGTTGCGGCACAATCGGGATCATGAGACCTGATCACCAAGCTCGTGCCGATCTTGCCTGTCGAGGACCCAGACGCGGAACGGCGCTCCTACGAACAGCTGGGCTTGCGCACGACCTATGAAGGTCCCGAGTACCCGGGCTTCATCGCGGTCAGCAACGACGCCGTGGAGTTCGGGCTGAGCCGCCGGCCGGGCGCCGTCCCGTCGGCATCCGGCCTGACCTGGCAGCTCGGCGTTAGTGACGTGGACGCCGCGATCACTGCCTGCCAGCGGGCCGACCTGCGATTCGAGGTGGCCGTCGAGCGGCCGCGCGAGGACTGGACCTACCGGATCGTCAAGGTCCATTCCCCGAACGGGATGGAGGTACTTCTCGAAGAACAGGCCCCGCCAAACTGAGGCTCGAGCCCGGCATTGGCCGGATCTGTGCCCGCTGACAGCACCCCTCTGGTGATCAGTTCGGCCAGGGTGGAACACTCGTCCACCATGCAAGTTGTTGTCGTCACCGAGTCGGACTGGACGACGGTGGTCACCGGTGTCGTGGGTCTGGCTGGAATCGGCGGAACGTTGTTTGCCGCGTGGCTGGCGAGCAGGTCGCAGACCAAGAACCTGCAGCTCAGTATCAATGCCGAGAATGAACGTCAGCGGCTGGCGGACAAGCGCCGGATCTACGCCAAGTTCATGGAGTCAGTTACTGCGGTGATCGGTGCAGCGTTGAAACTGCAGCGCAACCGGGCGGATGCCACAGAAGAAGAAGTCCGGGCGATGGTGACCGCGGTAGATGAGGCCACGGGCTACATGGTGAACACAGGGAACGAAGTTGTGCTCATTGGGCCGCCGAGCCTCGGCACGCTGGCTGAGGAAATCAGGAGAGAGCTGGCCGATCGGGTGGCGGTGGCGCAACGCGGAGGAATAGCGGACCTGGGTTTCCAGGACAGACGGCGCGAGTTGTACGAGGCCATGCGGGCCGACCTGGGAGAGAGCCGCAGCAGCCAGACGAGTTCTGCGCCTGTCGGCTAGCGGCGGTCAGAGACCTGCGCGCAGATGCCGGCAGTGAAAGCGTAGTGCCGCGGGCTGCATCTCGGCGGATCGCCGGCCGGACCAGGCGGACACGCAGAACTTCCAGATCGGAGTTACCAACGCCTTGATCCCTATTCAGCCACTACCCGTGCCTAACGGCGGGTATTTGCTCGCGCGACAACTGTTCCAGCTTGATCCGCCGACGCCTGCGGGGCCGAGCTGCGTTGCATGTTTATTCATGATCGCGAAGCGATCCAATGTCCTGTCATGCCGCTGACGGCGCGTCGGGTCAGGTGTGATGAAGTCGCCTGGCCGCCCCCCTGGGTCGCACCTCGGCCTGCGACCGACGGCCACCTCCAGCAGATCGCTCTCACCGAACCGATCCGAAGTTGGGCCTCAGGCTACGCCGATCGACATCATCACGGTGAGTGACAGGGGATCGGGGAGAACGCCCGCCGAGCCGCCGATCGGGGCGGCTAGGCAGCCGGTTGCTCGCCGCCCAGTGCCGCCAGCCGAACGAACAATCTGCTGCCGTGGACGCGGCTCCGCTGCCGCGCGATCAGCAGGCGCGCGGCAGCGTTTGGCTGCGGTGTACGGTGCGGCGCGGCATCCGCCGCATCCCGGGCACAGGGTGCGTCGCGACCGCGCCGGAAACAAGGGGACGGGGGTCCCACACAAACAGGACCAATGGCCGCCGATACGGAGGACATTAGTACGGCAGTAGCCATTGGTTAGCTGACCTGGGCGATCACCCCATTTCTGCGGCGAGTCGTGTGCGCTGGTGGTACCAGCGGGCGAGGGCCTGGTGGCGGCGTTTGCATCCGGACCAGTGCTCAGCGTGGCCGGGCGGGCTGGGCGGGTGCGGGCGGTGAGCAGCCGGGCGAGCTCGGGGACGGTCAGCGGGATCGCGCCCGGATCGGCGGGGGGCGCTGGTCAGGCCGGGTCGGCGGGGCCGCCTGGGTATCCGTGCGGTCTGTCCTTCGACCGCTACCCTGAGGTGGCTGGCCAGCTCGCCCGCGCCATCCGGGAACGCCCAGCCGGGAAGTCAGCGGTCAGCGCGCTCCGCGACACGCTCGTGGCCGCTGCCCGGGTGGGCCAGCCGCCGTACGGCATGCAGGCCGACATGATCCCGTGGTGGCGGACGGTGGCGGCCTCACACGCGCTGCAGGCGCGGGCCCGGGAGCTTGCCGACCAGCTTGGAGCCGAGCTGGCGGAGGCCATGGCCGCCACAGGCGCAGCCGAACCCGAGCTTGCCGCGGCACTCGCTGTCGCCGCCTACCGCACTGTCCACCTACAGGCCATCCGCGCCATTCTCGCCGGCGAAGAAGCTGCAACGGTTGCGGCACGGCAGCCAGGCCGGATCCGCTCGGCGCTCAGCGCGGTCGACCAGATGACGGCATAAACCGCGTTGCAGGTCCCGTCTTTCACCTCACCGTCGACCACGGCTCATGGTTTGGCGTCCAGCCGCAGCCGCGCAGATCCGGCGCCACTGCGCGTGGCCGGCTCCCACGCCAAGCAACTCCGGACCCGCGCTAAATCGGCGTTATTCACTGCTTTATACCGGATTTTAGTTCGGCTGGGCGCTACCGCGCGTAACGGTGCGGCACGTTGATCAGCCGGCTTCGGCCGGCCGGTCGGTCCGATGTCGGGGTGGCTGCTGTCACCGTCGTCATTGCCGGGCGGGCCGCGGCAGCGGTCTTGTGGCTGTGGCCATTCCGTGCCAGGGAGGTGATGGGTAGCCTTCGGTCATGACCGTCACTGTTGTCGATGCGGAGCCGCGGAAGATCAGCCGCTCGGCGGAGGTGAGCGCACCGGCCGGGGAGATCTTCGAGATGGTCGCCGATCCGCGCCGGCACGGCGAGCTGGACGGCTCGGGCACCGTCATGAGCACTGTCGCCGGGCCGCAGCGGCTCAGCCAGGGCGCCAGGTTCTCGGTCCGGATGCGGCAGTACGGCGTGCCATACCGGATCACCAGCCAGGTCACCGATTTCGCTGAGGGCCGCGTGGTGGAGTGGCGGCACCCGCTGGGCCACCGCTGGCGGTGGGAGCTGACCCCGGTATCCGAGCGCGTCACCGTGGTGACCGAGACCTACGACTACAGCCAGATCGGTGCCGCTAAGGCGAGAGGCCTGCGATTGTTCGGCAGCCTGCGGCAGAACACGGCCGGCATCGAGGCCACGCTGCGCCAGCTGCAGGCACGGTACCCGGGCACCTGAGCCTAGCCAGCTCCCGGCCGGCCGGGAGCGCCTGATCGGATCGGTAACCTTCAGCGGGACGCGCTGCGCTGTCGGCTGATCTGGTTCGAACGCCGCCCCGATCAAGGCTGAGGTACCCACAGCGCCAGCGGCAGACGCTTTGTCGCCTGCCACGAGCATGGGTTCTGGCGCGAATTCCGTGATGGTCGGGCCAAGTGGCCAGCTTCGCAGCACGGGACCAGCGTCGGCCGCCGGATATGACCTGGTGTGAGGCAGTGGGTCATGCATCGGTCCAAGATCCAAACGTTATCTTCACGTTATGTGCGCCAGAACCGAGTTTTGACCGCAGTTGTTCGTGAGTTCTGACCGCACTTGGCGGCTGGACCGGTGATTTTTGTTCGCGAGAAGTGACCGCAGTCTGGGGGCGGTGTCCGAGCTGGTCATGACTGGCGCAAAAGGTTACTTTCAAAGTGGGTTACGGCGATATTCGAAAAATGTTAACGCCTGTGGCCGATTGTTATCGGTAGGGCGTGTTCTTCACATCCCGAGGAGGGGATCTTCATGACACGCGTCTCACGATGGTGCACGCTGGCCGGGATCACGGCCGGGCTGCTGGGGCTGGCCGTCCCGGCGTCCGCCGCGACCGGCTGGACGGTGGTCACACCGCCCGCCTCGACGGCCGGTGCCGAACTCACCGGGTCGTACGCCCTTTCCGACACCGACGCCTGGGTGGTCGGTGGGCCCGCAAACGCCAGCGCAGCCCCGGTCGCGCTGAACTGGAACGGCACCGCCTGGTCGTCGGTGCCCACCCCCACGCCGTCGGGCAGCACTCCCGAATGGGCGCTTAAGTCCGTCGCGGCCAGCAGCGCGAGCGACGCATGGGCCGTCGGGGAGCAAAGTTCGGGGAAAATTCACGACTCGCTGTACGAACACTGGAACGGTACGGCGTGGTCGGTCGCCGCCGGGCCCAATGAAGGCATCCTCAACGCAGTCCTCGACTTCAGCCCGGCGAACGCCTGGGCGTTCGCCGACTTCTCCGTCCTGCACTGGAACGGGACCACGTGGTCGGTCGTTTCCGGTGCTCTCCCCGCCCTCGCGGTGAGCGCGGACGGCCCCGACGACATCTGGGGCATCTACCGAAATGATCAGGTGACCCAGGCAGTGCTGCTAGCCAACTGGAACGGCTCGTCGTGGACAACCTCGCCGAGCCCGATTCCAGCAGATAGTTCGGTCTCGATCGGCTCGGCGGCCAGCAGCCCCAGCCACGTCTGGCTGTTCGGCACCGACGACACCACCGGCGAGCCCATGATCCTCAGCCACTCCTGATCTGGAGCGAAACGTCCGCAGAATCTGCCCGTCCCAGGGTAGATTCTGCAGACGTTTGCGAGGGTTTAGCGGAGCGCCTCGCTGACCGGGAGGCCCAGCTCGTACCCGGCGATCGCCTGGGCGGGCAGGTCGGCGGGGATCTTCCCGGCCCGGGAGCGCGATCGACTCGCCGCGCCGGTCACGTGGGGACGCATTCCATGATCACGTGACGTTCGCTGATGTCGTGCACCGCGGTGATCTGGAGGCCGGCGCCGGCGGCGAGGGCTGAGTAGTCGTCGATGGTGCGCTCGCGGCCACCGGTCAGGACGAGCATGCGCAGGTTCATCTCGGCGAACGCGGCGGGGTCGCCGCCGGGGGTGCCGTGCGATTCGATCACCAGCACGCGGCCGGTGCTGCCCGCCGCTTCGGCGCAGCGGCGCAGGATCGCGGTCGCCGCGGCGTCGTCCCAGTCATGGATGACGCGGCTGAGCAGGTAGGCGTCCGCCCCGGGGGGCAGCGGGTCGAAGAAGCTCTGGCCGACGACCTCGCACCGGCCGTCCAGGCCGAGCCCGGCCAGGTACTGCCGGGCACGGGCCGCGGTTTCCGGCTGGTCGGCCAGCGTGCCGCGCAGCCGCGGATTGCGCCGCAGCACCTCGGCGATCAGCGTGCCGGTCCCGCCGCCGATATCGGCCACATGCCGCACCGTCGTCCAGTCGTAGCCGTCCGCCACCGCGACGTGCCCGGCGTCCACCGCCATGGTCGCGTCGAAGGAGGCGCTGATCGCGGGGTTGGCGTCCAGCCAGTCCCAGAACGGCTGGCCGAAAACCTGCTCCCAGGCCGGCTCCCCGGTGCGCACGGTGTGCGCCAGGCCGGTGAACGCCAGATCCATCCGGCCGCCGAACCCATCCAGATCCAGCCATACCGCACCCGGCTGGCCGGTGCGCAGCAGCGCAGCGGTCTGGTTGGCCGCGAACTGTCCCGGGCGCGGCTCGGTGAACACCCCGTGCGCCACCAGGTGGCGCAGCATGCGGGCCAGAGCCTCCGGGTCAGCCCCGGCACGTTCGGCCAGGTCGCCCAGGACGGCCCCCGCACCGGTGCCGTCATCAGGCATGAAGTCAGCGAGCCGCAGTGTCGCGGCGACCCGAAGCGCCATCGGGGTCACCAGGTCCATCAGCGGCCCCAGCACCCGCCATACCGTCATCACCGCCTGGCCCGCTCCCGCGTCCGTGCCCGTCGTCTCTGGCCGGCCGCTGCCGGCCGCTGGCGTGTGGTCGCCCGAGGTCATCAGCATCACTCCCTGATGCCGATTGTCCCCTCCCGATCCGGACAGCGCCTTGGACAAATCGGAACCCCTGGCCGTCTGACGGCCGGACTGAGCTGGCTAGGGTCAGCCCTCCTGGCCGTTGGCTCCGGCATCCGCAGCGCCGGCTCGGTAGCCGGCCTTGGTCAGCATCCGGCGCAGGTTGACAACCGCCTGGGTGTCGATGTCCTTGTGGGGGGGCGGGTCGAAATATTCGGTCTGGGACCCGATGGTCACGGCAACCTTGCCGCCGTGCTGCTCCTCGGCTGAGCCGACTGCCTCCAGCAGCGACAGCACGGCACGCCACTCGATGTTGTGGCCCGCGGGATGCTGGAAGATCTGGCTCAGCGTGTGGCGCTGATGGTTATTGAGGTGCGCGGGCTGCGAGGGCGATGACATCCATGCTCCTGTCCGCTCCGCCACCCTGGGCGGAGCCGCGGATATTCAGTCGGGCGGGCCTGCTGCCGGGACGGGCAGGCACCTGCGAGCGGCTTCCCGCCACACGCTCAGCTGGTGCCCCTTCTCCCCGCGGCGTACCGCCCGCTGGCGTCGAGCGTATCTCGCGGGTGCCGTGGCAAACCTGCCCAACCTCCCGCTCGCACGGCGATGCCTCGACGGTCGTAAATGTCACGTAAACCGCACACTCCAGCGAGAGCTCGCTGCCGCCGGCGCCCACCAGCCCGGCCAGTTCGGATAACGAGGAGTAGCTGGCCGGGGCCGCCGGTACCATCTGGCACCAGCAGCGGCACACGCCCCGGGCACTGCTCGCCGGGGCCCGGGGCGTTGTTCTGGTCCGCCCGGCGGTCCGACTGTGCGTGGTGGCGCCAGGTCAGACCCGTGGCGCGTACTGGATCGAGCGGAACGGCCAGTCGCGTTCCAGCCATGCGCGGACCGTGTGGTAAAGCACCGGGTCGAGTTCCGCACGGTCCGCGCGCACCCAGGAACTGACGGCCGCATGTTGTTCACCCGCGCTGGCGCCGTCCTGGCTTTCGCCGCGCGGCGGGTAGATGTACACGCAGCCGATGACTTCGCCGGTGCCGGTGCTGAGCACGGTGTAGGTGAACCCGCGGCGCTCGGCGAAGTCCTGCGCGTGGCGTTCGAGGTCGCGCAGATTTTCCGCCAGGCTCATCTCGTGTGGCCAGCCCGTCCCGGCGAATCCCGGCGTCGCCCGGATGTGGCCGGTGCTGGCCGTCCATGCCGCATAGTCCGCGGCGTTGTGCTGGGGCCCGAGCGGTTCCAGCCGGAATTCTTCGGCCGCGAGCCCTTCAGGTACCGCGAAATCCGCCGGGACGAAGAACCGATCACTCATCAGGCGATGTTAGCCGGACGGCCATCGCGCCACCCCGCCCAGCCGCGGCATCTCCCCCGCGGGGCCCCATGGAACGGCGCCGTCTGGGCAACCTCGGAGCTTGCTCAGCCGCCCGAAGTCGTGCTGGCAGGTCGGCGACAGGGGTGGTGACCACCTTGGTCAGGGTTTGGGAGTCAGCCAGACTGGTGAGCGCGGCAGAGACCCGGCCGCACGGGGGCGGGCTGTGCCGTGAGCGGACAGGCCCGGACAGGAAGGCGGTATTTGTCATGCGTATTGAGTCGTCGGTGACCAGCATCTCGTGGATCCCGTCCGAAGCCATAGCCGGCGTGACCAGGATCCCTTTCGAGCTGGGAGTGACGCATTACGACGACCCTCCTCCGGAGGAATGGAAAGACCTTGATGCCGTGGTCGGCCCGGAGGGCGCCCGGTTCGGCAACGACTTGCACGCCTGGATCGATGTCGACGACGGCAGGATCGTCGGCTACGGCCAAGATGGCGGCGGCCGGGTCTCCAATACCCTCATCCGACTCAGGGAAATGCAGGTCCTTGCAGTGGCCGTCGGTTATCCGGACCTGCGGCCGGAACCGGTTGTCGGTGAGGACTTCGTCCGGTTCACCCAGACCGCAGGGGGCCGCGCCGGCATGCCAGCACCGCGGTTGGTCAAAGATGCGCCCTTCGTGAAGAGCGAAGGGCCAGCCGTCTGGACGACCCTGGCGCTGACCCTTTATGCCGATGGCTCGATCGGGCACGAGCTTGTCGGCGCTAGCTCCTTCCCCCGGCACTGGATCTATGACGCCAGCCACTCCCTGGTGGGGAAGTCAGCCCTGATCGACTTCAAGACCTGGTACCGGACCTCCAGCCTGGCGCGCTCGCCCTGGAGCGGCCAGGAAAGCGCCGTGCTCGCGGTGGAAGCCGAGACCCCGCTGGAACGGCGCCTGTCCCTGGCCATCATGCGCGGCGGCGGCCCGCAACCCAAGCACGCAAAGGCCAAGGCCGGCGCGGTCATCCTCGCTGAAGGCGAAGCAGCGGACGAAATCATCCTCGTGCTTGACGGCATGGTCGCCATCGAGGTCGGCGGCACTGAACTGGCCAGGCTCGGCCCGGGCGTTGTCCTCGGCGAGCGCGCGTCGCTCGAGCAGGGCCGGCGCACCTCGACTGTCCGCGCCCTGACCAGCTGCCGTCTCGTCTCCTACCAAGCCGCCGCGCTGCCCCCCGACGACCTGCGCGAGCTCGCCGCCGGTCACCATCGGGAAGATCAGCAGGAGTAGCTTCAACCAGGTAGGTACGCGGCTAGGGGCCCGTATCGGGGCTGACCATCGCGTCGGTGACCCGGTCGAAGGCCAGCCCGGCCGCCCGCCAAAACCGCCACCAGCACCGCCAGCCGGGTCGGCTGACAGCCTGTTGTTAGACGCCAAGGGCCTGGCCGCCCGCGGCGCCGACCGGACCGGTTCAGTCGTGGGCCACCAGGGGATCGGTGGCATCGGGGCGGATCCCGCTGAACATGCGGGCGGCCTGCTCGGGGCGCAGCGCGACGAACCCGCCGGTGGCCTCGACCAGGGCCGTGTCCGGTTCGGCCGCGGTGGCGATGACGCCCCGCGCGGTGACGCGCCGGCCGTTCACCTCGCTGACCTCGGCGGTGAGGCGCAACGGGGTCTGCAGCGGCACCGGCGCCAGGTACCTGGTCTCCAGGGTCACGGTCATGCCCGGGTGCCCGACCGCGCTCGCGGCGTACCCGAGCAACTGATCCAGCAGCATCGCGCTGACCCCGCCGTGCGCGAAGCCGGGCGGCCCCTCGAAGGCCAGGCCGAGGGTACACGTGCCGGCCACCGCCTGCCCGGCCACCTCGATGTGCAGCGGCGGGGCCAGGGCGCTGCCGCTGCCGGTCACCGGGTTGTACATCCGGAACCCGCCGGCCAGGTCGTCAGCGCCCGGCAGCTCCGCCCGGGTGCGCGTGCGCTGGCCCAGCAGCGCCGCCGCCTGCCGCGCCTGCGCGGCCACCTGGCGCAGGACCTCGCCGGAGACCTCGGTGGCGGACGCCTGCCCGACCAGTTCCCGCAGCGCATCACCGAGCTCGGCGATGGCCGCCCGGCGCGCGCGCAGCCCGGCATCCTCGCCGGCGGCGGGCCGGGCCGCCAGCGGGTGATGGCTGCGCCCGGACTCGCTCACCGGGCCGCTGTCGGTCAACGCATCGCCCTCCGGCTTCGGCTTGACTGCGAGCACTGATTATCGCCCCCAGCTAATTTAGTAGCTTCGTCATGTCGGCAAGAGATCCTGGCGTCCGGCCCCGGGCGCCCCTGACCGGAACGTGAGGCTTCATGACCGCCGTCCTCGATCATCTCGGCATCGGCACCCCGGCGCTGGCCGACGGCTGGGAGCTGTTCGGCGGCGTCCTGGGCGGGACCTGGGCCTACGGCGGCGACTCTCCCGGGTACTGGTGGGGCCAGCTGGAGTACGCCGCGGGCCCGAAGATCGAGCTGCTGACACCCACCGGGGGTCCCGGCGCGGCGTTCCTCGAGCGCTTCCTGGCTGCCCGCGGCGCGGGCCCGCACCACTTCAACTTCCTGGTCACCGACATCGAGGACGCGCTGGCCCGGATCGCCGCGTTCGGCATCGAGCCGATCGGGGTCAACCTGGCCAACCCGAACTGGAAGGAGGCGTTCCTGCACCCGCGCAGCGCTCATGGCATCGTCATCCAGGTCGCCCAGCAGGCCGGCTCGCCGCCGTCCTCGCCGCCGCGGGAGCTGCCCGAGCCGGGCGCGCCGGCCCGCTTCGACCTGATCGAGCATCATGTCGGTGACCTGGACGGCGCGGTGCGGCTGTTCCGGGACGTCCTGGATGGCCGGCTCGAAGCGGCCGGAGCCGGGACCGCCGAGCTGACCTGGCCCGGCGGCAGGCGGATCAGGCTGGTGCGCCAGGACGGCCTGCCGCTGGGCGGCGGGTTGCATCACATCCGCTTCACCCGCGCGGCCGGCGCGTTCAGCGCCCAGGACGGGGAGCGCGCGGGCCTGCTGGCCAAGCGCCTTGGCGTGGCCGTGGAACTGGCCGGCCTGGCGCAAGCCGCCGGCGTGCACGCCGGCACCGCTGCCGTCGCAGGGCATCGGCCTCGCCCGCCTGGCCGCAAGTCAGCCGGCTGAAGCCGCCGAGCACCTGGCTCGCGGCCAGAGAGAATAGCGAGTTCGCGGTCCTGCGCACCAGAACAAGATTTGATCTAGCCCGGGCCCTCACCCGGCAGGCTCCTACCTACTCAGAAGGCATAGCTGAGATGGAACGCGTTAAGCAGGACGCCACAAATCTTGGAATGACAAACCTGGCCGCGCAGGCAGTCGGCGAACTGGATCACCGGCCTCGCCCGAGACAGTGATTATCGTCGACATCAGCCTCCGCATCGAGCGCGCCGCTCAGCCCGGAAAGCCGCCATCCTCGGCGACCGACCCGGCCAGGGGCGAATCCTGCTACGGGAGACGTCTCAGGCATGAAATTGGGTTACTGGCGCCGCGTCAGCCAACGGCCTTATGGCCGGCCGCTCCTGGCCAGCAGGACCTGGGTCTCCTCGGCCCTCTGCACGGGCACGAGGACCGGCCGCATCTCGGCGGCGCGCTGCCGCTGGGCTCGGTGCCCCTCGTCCGTGATGGCTGCCCATATGCCCAGGGCAGCGAACGCCGCGCAGCATGCGACGGCCAGCGGAATCCAGATAAAAAGCTGCATCGTCATGTTCCCCTTCCCCGTTTCCCCGTTCCCCTTCAGGGAAGTTTCCCCGCTCCCCTTCAAGGGAACAAGGTAGCCCCGGCGGCCATGGCTGTAAAGACCTGGCGGCCCCCGCCGCCGCTGTTTCTTTACGAAATCGATTGCTGTCGCGTTTGCTGTCCGTTTCGTAACACGTCGTTTACCTGGCCGGCTGACAGCACGGAAGCCCGCCCGCTTGCCTAACTCTCCATATTACCGATCAATTGCTCTTTGAGGCTTTGGGCGAGACTGGCCTTATAAAGCGCGGGTTCTCGCCACTTCGGAGCTAACTAGGCAATATGGCCACTCTGGCCTACTTTGCGATGTGGCAAAGGAGCAGCCCCGGGGGCGGTCGGCCTTGGGCGGGGGACAATCTCGTGCGGCACCGCATTAAGCCTTCAAGGCACCAGGACGATCTTTCCGTGGCTGTGGCCGGCCGCCAGCGCCCGGTGAGCGGCGGCGGCAGGTGTGCTATGCGCGAGCTTCAGCCTCCGGGGAACAGAACGTGACCTCGGGGTAGCGTGGTGACGGCTGGTCCAGCAGGGCTTGCGGCCTGCCGCGCAGGTGCTGGTCGAAGAAGGCCCGGACGTAGGCGCGGGTGATGTCCAGGGACCGGGCTCCGGACAGGCCGGCGCCGGTGTCGATGCCGGCCTGATCGGCCAGCAGCGCCAGGTCGGTGAAGGAGGCGTGCACCGCGCCGGCCACCACGAGCCACCGCTTCCAGCCGGTCAGGAGTTCCCAGTCCCGCTCCCAGGTGATCACGGCGCCTCTGAGGAGTTTCCAGTCCCGGGTCCCGGGTGTCACGGCGCCTGCGCTTCCCGGGGTGTAGCTGGATTGCTTGCCCAGGAACAGAAATGGCCGGGCCAGGCCCTCGTCCGGGATCGGGGCGGCAGTGGAGCCGTCCATGTCGATGCCCGCGCGGATGCGCGAGTCGGCCAGCATGGCGGCGATGGCGGCGGCGCCGCCGGCGGAGTGGCCGGCCATCGCCATCGCCGACGGGTCGATCAGCCCGGCGCCCGGCCAGGCCGGGTGCGCACCGGTCAGCTCGTCGAGCACGAAGCAGACATCCGCTGCCCGGCCTGCCGCTACCTCCTCCTTCCTGTCCCGCCGGGGTGCCTGGCGGGCGAGGCAGGTGGTGACCCGCCCGTCGGGAAAGGCCGTGGCGTGACTCTCGTAGGTGTGGTCAATCCCGGCCACCACGTAGCCGTGGCTGGCCAGGTCCTC
Source organism: uncultured Actinomycetota bacterium (assembly GCA_963808705.1). Taxonomy (GTDB): domain Bacteria; phylum Actinomycetota; class Actinomycetes; order Streptosporangiales; family Streptosporangiaceae; genus JASHPR01. The sequence goes on from CAWEHB010000003.1 coordinate 683,342, forward strand.
GGCCAGGGCGGTGAGCGTGCTGCGGGAGTTGGTGAAGCCGGGCGAGAGCACGACGAGGGGGAGGCTGCGCTGACGCCCGGCCGGCCTGGCGTCGCTGACCGCGTTGGTCCGGGTCGTGCTCAGCGTGTCCGGCGGAATGCCGGTGATGCCCCTGCTGGTGAGCTGGAGCCCGGACTCCGCTGGCGTCATGTACTGGGCTCGCCGCCCGTCCGACGGCACCGCCGGATACCACAGGGAGACCATCAGCTCCCGTACGCTCACCCCCGCGGCCCAGGGATCGGGACGGGAGGTGTCTGTCAGCCACAACGACGTGGTGCCGGCCGGGCACGGACCGGTCGGCTCGGGCAGGTACGGCGCGTGTCCCCGGGCAACCGGCGCTCCACCGGCGTCTGCGGAAGGTCCCATGCCGCCAATCATCACCGGCTGGCCCCGCCCGCGCCATCCGGAGAGCCCGGCCTTCGGGCCGGGGCGCCCCGCGGCCGTTTCAAGATCGTTAAGCGAGGCTGGGTGGCGGCGGGAGCGTCCGGCCGAACCGGCCCTGACCCGTGAGGGCATCGTTGATACGGCGTTGCGACCCAGCTCCACGCGCACCAGGCTGCGGGCATCGCGGGCCAGGCCACCGCGTTCGCCAACACGTTCTGGTGGTCACTCGGCTTCACGGCCATCGCCATCATTCCCGCCCTCGCCCTGCCACACCAGCGCAACGACCCCACCCATCACGAAGCGGAGCAGTACCAGAGCCATCCATGAGACCAGAGCCAGGGGCTACCTGGTTCATGCACCATGGCCAGCCGGTCGCGCCGGTCTGTGAGGCGATGCTGAGAATTCCTGACAGCGTCCACTGCCCGGCGTGGCGGTGAGTCGCCGTGGCGGCGGGTCCCTGGTCAGCTGGCCGGGGTGATGATCCCGTACTGGTGGACCTTGCGGTAGATCGTTGCCCGCGACATCCCCAGTGACTGGGCTGCCCGGGCCTTGTTGCCGTGGTGGTCCAGCAGGCTTGTCACGATGGCGTCGCGTTCCATCGATTCCAGCGGGCTGAGCAGCCTGCGGCTCACGCTCCAGCATTCCGGCGGCAGGTCAGCGGGATGGATGGTGCCGCTGCGCCGGCGGCGGGCAACCCGGGTGAGGACCTGCCATAGCTGCTCGGTGTTGCCCGGCCAGTGCGACCGCAGCAGCAGCTGCATCGCCTCGGGCGAGCAGGCCAGCGGATCGCGGGGGTTCAGCTTGGCCAGGAAGAACGGCACGAGCTCGTGCAGGTCCTCGATGTGGTGGCGCAGCGGGGGAAGCTGCGCGGCGCCGGGGAAGAACTTCAGCAGGCCGGCCAGGTCGCCGCTGGCCGGGCTCTGGCGCAGCGTGACCGCGACCCAGAGCACGTGCTGCCTGCCCGCGGCCTGCGCGTGCTCCAGCGCTATCCGCAGCGCGTGCAGCCGCACGGCGCTGAGCCGGTCAACGTGCCGGATGACCAGGCTCCCCTCGCCCTCGAGCAGCTCGCCGAGCGCCCGCGCCATCCAGTCCTGATCACCGGCTCCGGCGGCGTCCAGCACGTGGAACCCCCCGGCCGGGTTGCGGCGCTGGTGCACCGCCCGCAGCAGCGCCAGCTTGCCGGCTCCGGGCTCGCCTTCCAGCGCGAGCCACTGCCCCGACGCGCGCGCCGCATCCACCTGGTGGCACCCGCGCAGCCACAGCGGGCCGGAGCCGGCCAGGCCAGGCCCGAACCTGCGCGCCGGCGGCCCTGCCCCCCGCCGGCCACGGGCCGGCCGGCCATCAGTTCGGGCAGCTTCACGTGCACGACGCCGCCGGCGAGCCGCCGCTGGCCCATCCCGCGCAGCGGCCGGCAGTACATCCGCGCCCTGACCCCGGTGGGCAGCTCGACATCCACCGGGCCAGCGTGGTCGCCGGCCAGCGCCTCGGCGGCATGCCCGAGAAGCGCGGCCTGGTCGCCGGGGTCGAGCACGTCCCGGGCGTGGTCGTTCATCAGCACCAGGTCGCTGGTCAGCGCGACGACGATCCCGCCGGTGTGCCGGCAGGCCCGCAGATACTCCTGCAGCAGCTGGGACTCCCGCGCGCTGGCGTCGGTGAGCAGCGCCTGCGTGATCTGCCCGGCGGCGGTCTTGGCCAGCGCGATCAGCAGCGCGTCTGCGTCCTTGCGCCAGCAGGTCAAGTTCACCGCGCCGACGGCCTTGCCGGAGACCGGGTGGCAGATCGGCACCGCGGCGCAGGCCAGATCCTCCAGGTGCTCGGCGTAGTGCTCGTGCCCGAACACGCGCACCGGCTGGCCGGCCTCCAGCGCGGTGCCGATCCCGTTGGTGCCGACGAACTCCTCGGCGTAGCTGAAGCCCGGCGCCAGCTGGATGCTGTCCAGGTGCCGCTCAAGATCGTGGTCGGCGGTCAGCCGGGACAGCGCCACGCCATGCGCGTCGGTGAGGATGACGCTGACCGGCTGGCCCTCCAGGCTCTCCCGCAGGCTGTGCAGCACCGGCAGGGCATTGCGGGTCAGCGGAGTGTCGAGGTCGGGGTCGCGGACATAGGACAGGTCGATACGGTCGGCCGCGACATGCCATTCCCGGGAGCGCCACCAGGACGCCAAGATCAAGCCCCGTACCTGGCCCGGCCCGACGGGCTCCGCCGCCAGGAACCGCTCCCTGGCCTGAGCCAGCCCGGTATCATCCCTCACCCCCCGCCGGACGATCGCGCCGCGTGACATGCCTGCCGCGCCCGCGACTACTGCTTCCGCGGGCCCGGCCGGGCCGGCGCGGCTTTACCGGTGTGCCTCATGCCTTCACAGTAAGCGCGAGCCCGCCCGCACCAATCTCATGATGAGACCGCTCCCCTCCGGCGCCAGTGGATACTGCGCTCCCTCCCGCCAGCCCGCGCCAGGCTGTAAAAACAGCAAGCCTGCCGCCCGCGCGCCCGGAAGCATTCGCGGTCGCGCGGGCCCGGCTCAGCAGGCGGGGCTTCCCCGGCGGCGGCCCTGGCGCAGCCGCGGCGCGGGCGGCGCCGGGTTGCGCCACGCGCGGTCAGCTTGCCGCCGCTTTAACGAAGGCGATCCCCACCCACCGGGCATGTGCAGCGAGGTGAGACGCGCAGAATGAGCGAAGAGGTAGAAGATTCTCTTCAGGATCGAGCCACAAGCTGACGCCACAGTGGAGGAACCTGATGCGAACAGGCAGCGGCCAGGCCGACGATCCCCCAGCAGTCGGCCAGCAGGCCGGGCCGGCGATCAGCTCCCCGTCCGCTGCCACCCGGTTGGTCGTTTGGCACAGCGATCTCGCGGCTTGGCTCGACCGGCTTGGCTGGCTCCGGACTCTGAGCGACCGGCTGAGCGCCGTGCTGGGGCCCGTCCGCGAACGGCACCAGGACAATCTTGTCCTTGAGCTGCTGCATGGCGGCCGATGGATCGGCCACCCGCTGCACCCGGCGCTTAGCGACCTGCCCATCGGGCTGTGGACAGGCGTCATGGTGCTGGACGCCACGGACCGCGACCCAGCTCCCCGGCGCGGAATCGACGCCGCAGGCATGCTCAGCGCGGCCGGCATCCTCGCCGCGGGCGCTACCGCCCTGACCGGTCTCAGCGACTGGACCGTCAGCAACGATCAGGATCGCCGGGTCGGGCTCTTCCACGGCCTGCTCAACACGGTGGCCCTTGGGCTGCAAGGTGCCTCCCTAGGCACCCGGATGGCCGGCCACCGCAGCACGGCACGCGCCTTGGGCGCGGCCAGCCTCACGGTCACGGCCGCAGCCGGTTACCTCGGCGGTCATCTCGTATTCACCAAAGGTGTGATGGTCAACCGGGTGGCGTGGGCCACCGGGCCGCGGCGGTGGACCCGCGCGCTGCCGGAGGCCGACCTGCCGGACGACTCGCCGGCCGCCGTCGAGGCCGAGGGCCGGCAGGTCATGCTGTACCGCCACCGCGGCCGCCTCTACGCCATCGACAACATCTGCAGCCACGCCGGTGGCCTGCTCAGCCGCGGCACTGTCGCAGGCCTGACCGTGACCTGCCCGCTGCACGGGTCCCGCTTCGCGCTCGCCGACGGCTGCGTCCGCCGCGGCCCGGCTAGCCAGCCGCAACCCGTGCTACCTACCCGGATCCGCAACGGCTGGATCGAGGTGCGCGGCACCCAGCCGGCCCCCGGCGGCCGGCAAATGGAAGGACACAGCCATGACGTTCGTAGTCGTCGCGAACCTCGACGACCTAGAGGTCGGCGACACCATGCTCGTGGACGAGCTGCGCGAACCGATCTGCCTCATCCGCCTCGATGATGACGACGTCAGGGCGATCCACAATACCTGTACCCACCAGCAGCAACCCCTGCACGAGGGCACCCTCCAGGACGATGACACGCTGGTCTGCGCCGCCCACGCGTCGCGCTACGACCTGACCACCGGCGAGGCCGTCGGCGTGTTTGCCTGCGGCCCGATCCCGGTTTACGCATGCAAGATCGAAGACGACGCCATTCTCGTCGACATTGACCAGCAGCTCAACGACGCACCCCTCCCTCGTCCTCCAGCACCCGGGTCGTTGGGCTTGCGCTAAGGCCGGGCAGGCCAACGATGAGGACAGGCCCGCTGGCGCCGCGCGTCGGCGCATGCCGCCAGCTACGGCGCGTCCTCCTGGGCAAGCATGTGGCGCTCGTCGGGGAGAATGTGATCTCGGTGATGCAGGGCTAGCCCGCGAGCATAGCGGCGGGCGATGCCGGGCATCAGAGGGCTGGCGCCTACCCCGAAGACCGTGCCCGGGTAGTCCAGCGGTCCCATGATGGCGCGGATGCATACCTGCGGGGTCTTCAGCCGGTGCTCCACGAACACCGCACCACGCCCTACCACTGGCTGGGGAACCGGATATTCGTCCGCACTCACATTCATCACCCCATGCATCTTTCGGCGCAACATGCCTGGCCATGGACCGCATCCCGTCTGGCAGGCCCTGGCTCCAACGCCCTCCCTCAGCGTAAGCGAGAGAGACGGCGAGCGCCCCGGCGCCGCTAACCAAGGGAGCTGCGCCTCGCCTGTTAGATGCAGGATCCGCCGGCGGGCAGGCAGTCGCCGGATTGGCTGGCTGCGAGGCGGGTGAGCAGGTCGCGCAGCAGGCGTTGCTCTGGTGCGCTGAAGGCTTGGAGCAGCTCGGCTTCGGCGTGGTCGCGGGCTCGGGTCACGCGCGCCTGGATCCGCCGGCCGGCCGTGGTTATTTCGGGGATGCGGGCGCGGCGATCGTGCGGGTCGAGGCTGCGGATGATCAGCCCGCCTGTTTCCAGCCGGTCTAGCAGCGAGGTCAGGGTGGTCTTGTCCAGCCCCAGCGCGTGACCAACGGCTAGCTGGGTCCGGCCCGGTTCGGCTATCAGGGCCGACAGCACGATCCAGTCGCGCACCCCCGACAGCCCTTGAGCCTTGGCTACCTGGTCAAGAGCAGCGCGCATGTGCTGCGCGGCCCGGTGCAGCAGCCAGGTCAGGTCGGTTGGCTGGCGAGTGGTGCCAGTCCGGGCGGCCGGCTGCGCGGGCATGCTCTCAGCGTACCCGCGCACGTGACATGTTCTTGGCTCGGATATTCTCATGTCGGATCACCGCAAAACTGGGCGGCCGGGATCCGGCCGGTGAAGGAGTGCGGAACTCGTGGTGGAACTGGGCATCCTGTCGCTGGGTGACCTGCAGCGCGATCAGCGCACCGGCCGGCTGAGCCTGCCGGCGGACCGGATGGCCGAGATCCTCGGCTACGCCGTGCTGGCCGACCAGCTCAGCCTGGAGGTGTTCGCAGTCGGCGAGCATCACAGCACGGAGTTCTTCATCTCCTCGCCGGCGGTGGTGCTGGCCGCCGTCGCCGCGAGGACGACCGGGATCCGGCTGACCAGCGCGACCACCCTGCTGGGGGTCGCTGATCCGGTCCGCGTGTACGAGGACTTCGCCAGCCTGGACGTGATCAGCCGGGGCCGGGCCGAGATCACCGTCGGCCGCAGCGCGTTCGCCGAGCCGTTCGCGCTGTTCGGCTACAACACCGCGGACTATGACGCCCTGTTCGCAGAGAAGCTGGGCCTGCTGCTGGACATCCGCGCCGCGCAGACCGTGACCTGGTCCGGGCGGTTCCGCCCGCCGCTGGATGCGGCCGCGGTGGTCCCGCGGGCGGTGCAGGATCCGCTGCCGGTCTGGGTCGGCGTCGGCGGGTCGCCCGGCAGCGCCGAGCGCGCCGGGCGGCTGGGCCTGCCCATGGTGCTGGGCTACATCGGCGGCACGCTGGCACACCTGCGGCCGCTGGTGGACGCCTACCGCAGGGCCGGGGACCGGGCCGGGCATCCCGGCGCCCTCAAGGTCGCGATCTCCACCCACTTTCACGCCGGCGCCGACCCGGCCAGGGCGCGCGCGGTCTACCCCTATTACCACGAGTACCTGCGCCCCAAAAGGCCAGGCGGACGTGGCTTCGTGGTGAGCCAGGCCGCGTTCGACGCCGGCACCGGCCGCCAGGGCGCCATCATGATCGGATCGGCCGGCGAGATCACCGACAAGCTCCTCGACGCCGTCAAGGCCCTCAGCCTCGACCGCGTCTTCGCCCAGGTCGACTGGGGCGGCCTGCCGGCCGGCCTGGTCGAGGAATCCATCGCCCGCTACGCCACCGACATCGCGCCCGCCCTGCGCTCCGCCTGACTCAGCGGGCCGGCCCGCAGAAGCAAGACCCTGACACGAAGGAGAAACGACATGCGTGATGTGATCCTGCTCGGCAGCAGGCTCGTCCTCGGCGCCTACCTGGCCGTGCACGGCGCGCAGAAACTATTCGGGGCCTTCGGCGGCCCCGGACTGGACAAGGCCGGCGCCGGATTCGACCGGATCGGGCTGACGCCAGGCAAGCCGATGGCCGCCCTCGCGGGCGCCACCGAGCTGGGCGGCGGCCTGCTCACCGCGGCCGGCGTCGCCGACCCGGCCGGCCCGCTGGCAATCATGGGCGCCATGACAGTCGCGTCCGCGACCCACCGCGCCAGCGGGCCGCTCGCCGCCAACCGCGGATTCGAGCTGCCGCTGACCAACCTTGCCGCCGCCGCCGCCCTGGCGGCGTCCGGGCCAGGCCGGCTCCGGCTCAGCCCGCCGCTCGGCCGGCGCCTGACAGCATTGCTCGTGGCAGGCGGCGCGCTGCTGGCGGCGGGCTCCCTCGCCAAGATGCTCACCGCGCCCCGCGCGCAGTCCGTGCCCGGTGCCGCGACGGACGCGAACACCCAGCCCGGCCCCGCCCGGGCGTGACGACCCGATCCGCTGCGGTCAGCTGGCTGCTGCCCTGGTAGTTGCCGGCGCTCCACCCATGCAGCCGAGTGCGCCGCCCAGGCCGGGTCGCAGGACCTGGCCGCCGATGACCCGGCCGGCGAAGCTCTGGTGGCGGGCGTAGCGTGCTGCCAACGCGTGGTCATGCCTGATATGCAGGTGATCGGGCGCGGAGAGGATTCCAGCGCAGATCGTTTAGCCTGGCCGAGTACGGGGATCAGGGTTCAGCGTCATCACCGACTGGCGGCATCTACAAGCCACCTGAACTGGGTATACGTCGCTGGGTGGTTTGTCATTCACGCCCCGTGGTAACCTGACAATGCATGACGGAACAGGCCGAACGGCCAGCGCGGCCAGCAGCCCGGCGGCCCATCGGGCGTAAGTCCCAAATTGCGGCGAATGCGCGCCCGCCTGCTCCGTTGTGCACAGATCTCGCCCCCGGGTAACGGGGGCTTTGCAGGCCGGCCCTCCGTTCGGCCCGGAAACATGCGTGATCGCCGGTGGATGCAGCCGCTACCTTGGGCACGCTCCGCCGCAGTTCGTGCCTGTCCGAACTGGCGGGAGATCGTCCACCCGGGCGGCTCCCAGCATGGCTCCCGCCGGGTGAACGATCTCCGGCCAGCCCGAAAAATATAGTGCGAACTCTAGAAACAAATTGCCAGTTACTGATTTCCGGTGTAGCTTGGGAAGCAGACACCAGGGACCAGCCGCCCAGCGGCCAGCGCCCAGGGGTCATCCAAGGAGCCAAAGCCATGTTCCTCATCGTCTTGGTCATCGTCATCATCATCCTCGCGGCGCTCATGCTGCGCCGCCACTACCACTAGGCAGAACGCGCTCACCCGCTGCGCACCGGGACACCGGTCCCGCGTCAGCAGCCCGGGCCGCGAAGCTGCCGTGGCTTCCGAACAGGGGCTCGCCGTCGCTGCCGCCGAGCAGGAAGACGAAGCGGTGGCTCCCATCGGGGTAGGGTCATAGGCAGAGCGGCGGTGTGGCGCTGCGGGAGGAAGGCTGGCGTGTTCGAGGCTGCTGACATCCGGGAATGGCGTGGCCACGACGTGGTTGACGCCGACGGCGGCAAGATCGGCGAGCTGGAGGCTGTCTACGTTGACACCGGCAGCGACCTGCCGTCGTTCGGCACGGTCAGGGTCGGGATGCCGACCCGGCACCGGCTCGTGTTCGTGCCCCTTGACCGGGCGACGGTGGGCCCGGGGTACCTCAAGGTCGGTTACGACAAGAAGCTGGTGAAGGATGCCCCGTCGATCGGCACCGATGGTGAGCTGCCCGCGGGCGACGAAGAGGCGATCTTCACGCACTACGGCCTGACCTACCAGCCGGGTGGCGGCGGTGAGCGGCGGCTGGCCCGCCGCTAGCGGCCTGACTGAGCGGAGGACCGGATGATTGCCCTGTTTCTGCTGCTGGTGATCGTGGCGATCGTGCTGGGTATCGTGGGCGTGGTCGCGAAGGGCCTGCTGTACCTGCTGTTCATCGGCATCGTGGTGTTGCTCGGCGCGCTTGTGCTGGGCGCGCTGCGGATGCGGCGGCGACCCGGGAGGCGCGCAGCCCGGTAACTCCCGGGCTACCCCTTGATGCGTGGCCCTTGTCGCTTTGGCCGGCCGGCATTGGCTCCCTCCCGCCAGGACCGCATGGCCGCGTGCCGCAACGCGAGCAGCAGCCGAGGCCGGCCAGCGCGCAGCTCGCGCCCCACCTTCCGGATGCCGCCCAGGAACAGATCACCTGGCTCGAGCGCCCCACGTGATTTCGGCGCTGTGGGCCCTGCCCCCCCGCCAGCGCGAGGTCCTGATGCTGCGGTACTACGCTGACCTGTCCGAGGCGCAGATCGCCTCGACGATGGGCATCAGCAAAAGCGCGGTCAAAAGCCACACCGCCCCCCCTCACGTGCCGAGCAGGTCGGCGAGTTGCCGGGCATTGACCTGGGCGTAGTTGCGGTAGCAGTTGTTGAACAGCACGTGGGTGGTATCGGCTCTGCCGGCCAGGCCGCGGATCTTGGCCGACCATTCGTTCAGTTCGCCGGTGCTGTAGCGGTAGCCGAACCGCTGGTAGATATCCTTGCTGTCCCACTTGTCCGAGTGACCGTGCATCCGGACCACGGCCAGGTCGCTGGTCGCGGCCACCACCGGCGGGATGGAACTGGGATAGCCCTGCGGCATGTCCACGCACACGTACGGCAGCTGGTGGGCGGCCAGGAACTCCAGGGTCTCGGCCTGGTTGTCCTCGGTCATCCAGGTGCGGTTGCGGAACTCCACGCACACCCGGCGCGGCGCGGCCCGCTGCGCGCAGGCCAGGATGTAGTCCTTGCGGGCACGGGAGATGGGAAACCACGGCGGGAACTGCAGCAAGATCGCGCCGAGCTTCCCGGCCGAGCGCAGCGGCTCCAGCGCCGCCAGGAACCGCTCCCAGGCCTGGTCAGCCACGGCCGGGTCGACGTCCTTGAGGTACACCCGGTCCTTGCCGGACTTGCCCGCGGCCTCGCGCAGGTCGGCGGGCAGCGCCTTGACCGGGGTGGGGTGGCCGGTGAACAGGCTGAACGCCTTGACGTTGAAGGTGAACCCGGCCGGGGTCCGCTCCGCCCAGACCTGGGCGGTCTGCTCGGCGGGCAGCGCGTAGTAGGTGGCGTCGACCTCGACCAGCGGGAACTGGCGGGCATAGAACCGCAGCCGCTTCTCCGGCGTGTCCGCCTCGGGCGGGTACCAGCCGGAGGCGATCAGCGTCTTGTCCGTCCACGACGACGTGCCGACCCGGATCTCTCCCATACCCGCAGCGTAAAAGAAGCCGCCAGGGCGCTGACCGCCCCGACCTAGCCGTCATCCTTAACGGCAGGCCGCCGGTGATTGCGGCCCGCCTCGCCGCCCGGGGCCGACACAGCCGCTTCGAGCGCCAGCCCGGCTCCTCGGAAACGGAATCCAGCCTGTATCAGGACACCAGCGCCCGGCTGGCCGACGTCGGCTGGCCAGTCTGCACTATCGACGTCACCACGCTGGCCGTCCGGATGTGGGCGTTCTGCGCGTTGATGACCTGGTGGGCCGGATCGCTGGTCTTTTTCCTGAGGCCGGCTTGACCCGGGTGCCGCTGGCCACGGGCATGGGCAGCTGGGGGGAATGGCAGAGCGCCGGTCCGGCCGCCGGGGAAGTCCGCCCCGGCCGGCGTGACCCTGGCTCATGCCCTTGCTTGGCACCGGCCTGCTTGGTTCAGGGATCGATGCGCTCGATGTCCTGATCGGCAGGCGGTCGGCAGTTCCGTGCGCTCGCCCGGCGCAGGCAGGAACGGCACTCGTCCAGTAGCGGCACCCAGCGGGCGTCCCGTCACGCTCGGCTCAGCCTGCCGGCGGGCGCGTGCAGTGCCTTGCGAAGAAGGTTCGCTTGGGCGGCGATGGTGGCGTTCGCGGCTTGGTCGCGGCGGTCGAACGACCGCAGCCGCTTGAGTGAGGCCGATCGTGCCTGCCGGGTGATGAGGTTGGCTCGGCTCTGGTCGGCGAGGATGAGGGCGTGGACGGCGGCGGCGACCGCGGCCGGGAAGGCGATCGCGGCCAGGCGCCTGTCAAACGACTGGATCGTCGCCACCTGCGCCATCAGGTCGGACTTCGCCGCGGCCAGATTGCCGCGTTCGCTGGCGGCGAAGCTGTTTTCCTCGGTGGCCAGCTGACGGCCGGCCGGCACCGCGATCGCCAGGTACCGGCTGGCGAGCGTGATCGGATGGCTGGCTGGTGGCGGGAGTTGGCCCGGAGGGTTGATCCACGAGTAGAGGGACACGATCACCGCGACGGCAGCCACCAAGGACGCCGCCCCGATCAGGAATCCTCCGGCGATCTGATGTCCCGGGGCGTCTTCTCTGTACGTTTCGCTCATCAAGCCGACCTCCTGCCGATGTGGGCACGGTGCCCACACAGTGAGCTCGAATGACTGTCAGCACGTCAGCCGTTAACAGGCTGCAGCCTGAAGGCGCTGACTCCCTTGAAGATCTCCTCATTCACGATGAAGGCGAAGAAGAGCACGTAGAGGGCGGCCATGGGCAGGACGGCAAGGTTTACCAGCCACTGCCGGTCCTCCTTTTGCTGCTTGTCGATCCAGCGCTTCACCGGTGGAAGCCTGAGGACGAGCAGGGGGAGGCTGCATGCTGCGAGCTGGTAGAGACGCTGGTGCAGGACAGGGTTACCGTCAGCGCTGGCGCTCGGCCCATTTGTCCCGTGCTGGAAGCCGAATCCCTCGAGCAGTGCCAGGTGAACAAATAGCAGGAACCACACCGCGTAGGTCAGCTTTTGCAGCTTCTTCCAGTACTTCCCGAGCCATCTCTGTGCCCGGTTGTTTGAGATGAGCGCGAGCGGGATAAGCACCATCACCATCGAGAAGCCGGCCACGAGGAACGTGTGCCCGGTAACCTGGCCGGCGATCCCGCCCGCGAACAGCCCGGTGAAGAGCGCGAGGGTGGCGTCTGTAGTGGCGGTGACCGCGATCATTATGCCGTACCATTTTCGGAGCGGGACGAACCAGTGCTGCCCCGTCACGGTGACCATCGGGGTGACGGATAGCGTCAGGATCAGCAGCAACATCGACCCGGTCCCCAGGACATCGGCTTCCACGTTGTCGAGGGTGTTGCTGTTCAGCTCTGCGATCGCGCGTGAGATGAAAAAGACTGGCATTAGCGCGGGGATGCCCAGCAGGCAGAGCGCGACTGTCTTCCTTTTAATAGCCGAGCCGCCGAATTTGAAGCTCTGATCCATCCAGGCGTCTACAGGATTCCTCGCGGTACGAGGTTGTGCCTCTTCCCCGGAACGCGCCCTCCGGATGCGGGTTCCTGCTGCTGGATTGGCCATGGCTGCCTCTATTTGCTCTCGATGGCTTATGCGCTTTCACGCGGCGGCAGCTGCGGTGGTCGCGTCGCTTGCGCGGTGTTCATGGTGGCTGCCTCTGATTATGCCGATGTTGATCGTTGCGCCTTCGGCTTCGCAGCGCTGTGATGTGCCGCCGGCTTTGCATGATGCGCCCCAGGTGCGTCCGGCTGGCCGGGGCCCTGGTTTTCCTGAAGGCCGTTGTTATCCGTGGCGCCTGTCCCGGCCGCCCGGAAGGCAAAGAAGCTGAATCCGTGCAGCCCCAGCTGCGCTAGCCCGCCTGCGACGGCAACCGCGAAAAGGGTCGCGAAAACAACCATCATCTTGCGCATGGCCGTGGCTTGCCGGGCGCCCGGCCGGTCGCTTGGCCTCGGGATCGGCGGGGCACCGGGTCGCGGCACCGTCCTGGCGTTCGGCCTCCTGGGCCCGGCGGCCGGCCCGGCCGGGCGGGCGGGTGTGTCATGGGGGGCTAGCCCTTGCCCGGGGACGGCAGCCGGGCGGGCGCGGGGCCTTTCCTCCCGCAAGGCGTGCTTGCCGAGGTACTCGGTGACGTATGCGGCCACCTGGCCCAGCTCCGCCGACATCGTCATCACGGCCGCCCGCAGCTCCGCGGCTTCCTGCTCGGCGGCCTGGCAGGTCGCGGCGGCTTCCTGCTCGGCAGCCTGGCGAATCGCGGCGGCCTCGTCCTCAGCGGCGGCCAGTGCCCGCCGCGCCAACCACAACTCGCCGCTATCGGCAGATCCGGCCTGCCTCCGGGCAGGGCCAGCCGGCCCGAGAGGGTGCCGCCCAGGGAACGGGACCACCTGCCCGGCCCCGGCACGGTACTGCGGGCCATCGGCAGAAGCCCCGTCAGGGATAGCGAAGAGCCGCTGGTTGCCGCGGTTGCCCGGGCGGCCCTGCGGCCGGGGATAACCAGAGCCCGGGTGGTAATCGCGGACAACACCATAGCCTGGGCCGGTGCTGTAATCCCGGCCGGCCACGTAGCCGAAACCTGGCCCGCGTCCCTGAGCCGGGGCCAATCCCTGGCCTGCGTCATAGGCCCGGGCGGGCCCGTAACCGAGGGCCGGTTCGTAGCCCTGGCCAGCCGCGTAACCGGGGGATGGTTCGTAACCGCGGCCGGGCAGATTGCCTCGCGGAGAGCCATCGGCCTGGGCCGCAGGGTCCTGGCTCGGACTGCGCGGGCCCGCATCGTAGCCCTGCGCCGCAAGGTACCGGCCAGAGTCGTAGTCGCCGGCTGGGCTGTGACCTCGTGCCGGAGGACTGGACTGGCCGGGAGGATTGGCCCGCGCCGCTGAGCTGGCTCGCGGCCCGGGCGCCCGCGGCACCCGCACCCGCGGTACCGGCGCCGAAGGGTGATCGGGATGCAGCATGGGCGGCGGCGCGTCCCATTGCGGCCAGGGAACTCCGCCGGGATCGGGCGGCCAGTCCGGATCGGCTCCCGCCAGGAACGCGCCCGGCCCCGCTGAGACGGCTCCGTCAAGGACCTCAGTCCCGGCCATCCCGCCCGGACCAGGCCGCGACGTCGCGGCGGCACGGGGTGCGATGCCTGCTGCGCCTACGGGCGGGAGGAGTCCGTCTGTGTCCGGCGGCGCGGCCGCAGGCCTGCGGTGCGAGCCGGGAACATGAGAGACCACCAGGGCCTCCTATAGCAAAACGGATGCCCGGGCAAGTTGTTGGCCTCAGGCATGAAGTGACCCAGTTACCTGCTTCCCTGCCGCAGGGTAGGCCATTTGCCTAAGACCCCGGCAGGGACGAATAACTCTCAGGGGGACGGATAACCCTTGGGGGGCCTGATGAGGGTCATCGCCCAAGGCGCTATTAATACTGATAGGTCACGACTGGCGCGGTTTTCACAGGTTGCGGGGCCAGCGCCGGCCTTGCAAGGCTGCGTCTTGGGAGCCCATAGTCCCCCGCGGAGCAAGACCCGAAAGCCACGTCCGCCAGCTCGAAGCCCTCGGCTACACCGTTACCCTCACCCAGGCAGCTTGATCACCACGCCTCCTTCGCCCGGCTCCGCTGACGCTCCGCCGGGCGCTGCCGCGCGCCGCTAGCTGCCCCATTTTGGTTAGCGAGGAGCCGGGGCCAGCGGTGTCAGAGCAGGCCGGTGAGGGCGTCGTAGAGCAGGCAGAGGTTCAGGCCGGTGATGATGATCGTGGTCAGGAGCATCAGGGTGCTGGTCAGGCGCCGGTTGGGCATGTCGGTCATGGCGGCGGGGTCGCGGGTGATGAGCAGCAGCGGGATGAGGGCGAAGGGGATGCCGAAGGACAGCACGATCTGGGAGTAGACCAGCGCCTGGCTGGTGTTGACGGCGAGGGCGAGGATGATCAGCGAGGGAAGCATCGTCAGCGCGCGGCGGGCCAGCAGCGGGATCCGCCAGTTCATGAAGCCGGCCATGACGATCTGGCCGGCGTAGGTCCCGACGCTGGAGGAGGACAGGCCCGAAGCCATCAGGGCGATGCCGAAGACGAGGGCGGCGGTTCCGCCGGCCAGGGTGGCGAGGTGGGCGTGGATGGGCCCGAGGTCGCTGATGCCGGTCAGGCCCGGCTTGTGGAACAAGGCGGCGGCGATGCACAGCATGGACAGGTTGACCAGCCCGGCGATGCCCAGGCCGGTGATGCAGTCCCATTTGTTGTAGGCCAGCAGGGTGCGGCGTTCTTGCCGCCCGGCTGCGTGCACCCGGTTGGTGTGCAGCGCTGAGTGCAGGTAGACCACGTGCGGCATGACGGTCGCGCCGATGATGCCGACGGTCAGGGCGAGGATGCCGGCGCCGCCCAGGCGCGGCGCCAGGCCGGCGGCGAGCTGCCCGTACTGCTGGCCGCCGGCGGCGAAGAACAGGTACGCGAAGCCGGCCCCGACCAGCGCCAGCAGGGCGATGATCGCCAGCTCGAAGCGCCGGTAGCCGCGCTGTTCCAGGCCCAGGATGACGAAGGCGACCACTGCGGTGATCAGGCCGGCCGCCAGCAGGGGGACGCCGAACAGCAGGTTGATCCCGACCGCGGCGCCGACGAACTCGGCCAGGTCGGTGGCCATCGCGATGATCTCGGCCTGCAGCCAGAGCATCACGTTGGCCCGGCGGCCGAACCGTTCCCGGCACAGTTCGGGCAGGCTGCGGCCGGTGGACAGCCCGGCCTTGGAGGTGAGGTACTGCACCAGGACGGCCATCAGGCTGGCCATCACGATGACCCACGCCAGCTCGTAGCCGTGCTCGGCGCCGCCGGCGAAGTTGGTGGCGAAGTTCCCCGGGTCGACGTAGGCAACCGAGGCCACGAACGCCGGGCCCAGCAGGCCCGCCGCCGCGCGGATCCGGCCCCGCGCCTGCACCTGCTCCAGCGTGACCTGGCCGCGGGCCGCGGCCCCGGTGGCGGTCACGGCTGCACCACGCCGTGCACGAGACGGGCCAGCGGGATTCCCATGGCGCGGCGCTGGCCGCCGGCCTCGACCCACAGCGGCCCGCCGAACGGCTCCCGCTCCAGCACCCTTAGCACGACCCCGGGCCGCACGCCCAGGCTGGCCAGATACTGCAGGGCGGCGCTGTCCTCGTCGCTGACCCGGTCCACCCGGAACAACGCACCCGCGGCCACGCCAGCCAGCGCCGGCGGCCAGTCCTCGACGTGATCCCCCGAGGGCTGCGGGATCGGGTCGCCGTGCGGATCCCGCCGCGGATGCCCCAGCGCCGCGTCGATCCGGTCGACCAGCAGGTCGCTGACCGCGTGCTGTAGCGCTTCGGCCTCGTCGTGCACCTCATCCCAGCTCATCGCGGCGGCCCGCACCAGGAAGGTCTCGATCAGCCGGTGCCGGCGAACCATGTCCCGGGCATGACACTGGCCGTGCTCGCTCAGCGCGATGCCGCCGCCGCCCGAGGCGGCCAGCAAGCCCGCCGCGGCCAGCCGGCGCAGCATCGCCGACACCGAGGGCGGGGCGACTCCCAGCCGGGCCGCCACATCACCGGTCAAGACGGGCGGGGCCTTGAAGCTCAGCAGGTAGATGACCCGCAGGTATTTCCCCATCGCCTCCGAACGCGCCGCATCACAGCACGAGGACCCGCGCCCGGCCGATGCCATCATGCGGGCAATCTAAGCAGGTTTGGAAGTCACATCTAATCTCATAATTAGACATGCCTAATCACCGATCCGGGCCCCGTTCCGGGCTCCGGCGGGTAGGCGTACTCGCCGGCGAGCCGGTCTATCATCAGCTGGGACAGGTGCTCCCTGGCCGGGACGTAGTTGTACAGCGACATGGTGGCGATGCCCAGCGCGCTGGCTATCCCGGCTCGCGCTCGTCGCTGAAGAAGGGAACAGGACAGCCGGTGAAGACCATGTCTGCGACGATCCAGATCGATGCGCCGCCGATGGCCGTGTGGGCGGTCCTGACTGACCTGAGCCGCTACCCGGAGTGGAACCCGCTGTTCCGTGAGGCGTCCGGGGAGGTTGCCGTGGGGAAGAGGATCAGGCTGCGAAGTGTCCACCCGGCCAACGGCCGCATGATGACCGTCCAGCCCAAGATCGTCACCGCCGAGCCCGGTGCCGAGCTGCGCTGGACCTCCAGCCTTCCCGGGATCATCAGCGGCGAGCACAGTTTCACGCTGAGCCCGGTGGACGGCGGCACCCGGCTAGTCCAGAGCGAGAGTTTCCGCGGTCTCCTCGTGCCGTTCTCCGGCAAGACCTTCGCCAGATCTGACGCCAGCTTCCGGGCGCTCAACGAAGCCCTCAAGAAGCGGGCGGAGGCCAGCTGAGGACAGCTTTACCCCGGCAGCCAAGCCCGACGGGACGGCGGTCGCCTCGTGACCTACCGGGACGGGCTGTGCTGACAGGCCGCGGCGATCGCCGCCCGGTCCCTGGTCAGGTGGCTGGTCGTCAGCCGTTTCCGGTCGGGTCTGTGTCAGCCATCGTGTACGTCGTAGGCCCCGCCCTGGTCGGTGAGGTAGTGCTGGCCGACCGCCTCGGCTTCGGCTCTTGTGGCGTACCCCATCGTCCGGCCGATCTCCATGAAGCGCCCGTCAGGGTGCGTCCAGGTGACGCGCCATGGGCCGCCCTGTGATCTGGTCAGGCGGCGGATGACTTCGTCGGTGACGGCGCTGCGCAGGCCGGCCGCCTCGGCGGTGCCCGACGGCAGGCGGGCCTGCCGGAAGTAATCGTCAGTGTCCACGCTGTCATCGAGTTCGTCCCAGGTGGAAACGTCGCGGGGAACTTGCCCGCTGTCTTGATCCTCCTTGATCATGGCCAGGACGGCGTCGGCGTAGCGCTGCACGTCTTCGGTGTTCGTCATGTGCCTACTGTCGCGCGGGCCGCCGGGCCGACGGCAGGGCAGTTGGACCCTGCGCCTGCAGGACCTCCGTCCCCTCCCGGTGCGTTGCCCCGCCATCATCAAGCCGGCGCGCGCCGGCTCAGCCTCTGCCTGGTTCGCGGGGAGGCCGTCAAGCACGTAGCCGAGCCGGCGCTGGAAGGTCATGTCCGGGTCAGGGCGGCTCGCTGACCAGGTCAGCGCCCTACCCGCAGGCGTTAGCGCGCGTATCGCCGTGGAACTGTCGGCGGGGGTGGGTAACGTGGGCTCATGACCGCACAGCCTGCCGGGCCTGCGGGCATCGGCCCGCACGAAGTGATTCATCTGGGTGGCGAAGCCGCTGTCGTGGTTCCGGTGGCTGAGTACCGGCGGCTGCGAGCGCTGGAGCAGCTGGCGTCTCCGCAGGAGCGGGAGGACGCTGAGACCGCGGCAGCCCTGGAGGAGTACCGGGAGTGGTCAGCGGCCGGGCGGCCCGGGGCTATCTCACATGAGCAGGCGCGCAGGCTGCTGCTCGGTGGCGACGGGTGAGGGTCGAGTGGTCGCCTAGAGCGGTTACCACGGCCTCCCGGTTTCTGGACGATACCGGCGGCATGCGGGCAGTGGTTGCGGCGTTAGACGCCCTGACCGCGGCCCGATGAGCTGTTGCCCGCCCGGTCAGCCAGTGCCGACCGGGCTTCCCGGCGCGTCGCGGCCGGAATCCGCGTTGCTCAGCCCGTACCGGTCGCGAAGGTAAAGGAGGGCCTGCGCGCCGTCAAGGCACGGCCCGGGCCGGGCTGTCCACGGTCACGATCTGCTGGGCTTGCGGGGCGGGCTGGTACCTGGCGTTGCCGGCCTGGCTGGCGTCGATGACGCAGGTGCCGGGCTTGTTGAAGGCCACCGTCGAGCCCTTCATCGAGCACACCGAGGGGCTGGCCGAATCGAAGGTCACCGGGTTGCCCGACCCGCCGCCCGTCGCGGTCACCTGATAGAAGTCCCCGGCCACCGTGTCGGTCGGCGTGGAAGTGATAATGATCGTTTGCGGGATCTGCTGGTCGGCCGCTGTCTGCTGGGCTTGCGAGGCGGCCTGGTAGCTGGCGTTGCCGGCCTGGTTGGCGTCGATGATGCAGGTCCCGGGCTGGGCGAAGGTCACCGTCGCGCCGGAGATCGAGCACACCGAGGCGCTGGCAGGGTCGATGCTGAAGATGACCGGGTCGCCGGACCCGCCGCCGGCGGCGGTCACCTGGTAGGTGTCCCCGGGCGCCGCGCTGGCCGGCGGCGACGAGGTGAAGGTGATCTGCTGTGCGAGCGGCCCGACGTTGGTGGCCGTCACCGTGGCGGTCTGCTGGGCTTGGGCGGCGGGCTGGTAGCGGGTGTTGCCGGCCTGGTTGGCGTCGATGACGCAGGTCCCGGGCTGGGCGAAGGCCACCGTCGCGCCGGAGATCGAGCACACCGAGGCGCTGGCAGGGTCGATGCTGAAGATGACCGGGTCGCCGGACCCGCCGCCGGCGGCGGTCACCTGGTAGGTGTCCCCGGGCGCCGCGCTGGCCGGCGGCGACGAGGTGAAGGTGATCTGCTGTGCGAGCGGCCCGACGTTGGTGGCCGTCACCGTGGCGGTCTGCTGGGCTTGGGCGGCGGGCTGGTAGCGGGTGTTGCCGGCCTGGTTGGCGTCGATGACGCAGGTCCCGGGCTGGGCGAAGGCCACCGTCGCGCCGGAGATCGAGCACACCGAGGCGCTGGCAGGGTCGATGCTGAAGATGACCGGGTCGCCGGACCCGCCGCCGGTCGCGGTCACCTGGTAGGTGTCCCCGGGCGCCGGGCTGGCCGGCGGCGTTGAGGTAAAGGTGATCTGCTGTGCGAGCCCGCCGTGGGTTGCCGTCCCCGTGCCGATGAGGGCGAACGTGATCGCGGCCACGATCCCGGCCAGTGCCAGGGCCGCCGCAACGATGTGCTTGCGCGCGATGAAGAAGCGCCTGGGCCGCACCGCCAGCTGGGCGACGGAAACTCCCTCGGCACTGATATCGAGATCGAATTCGCCCTTCCGGGCACCTGGCGGCAGGTCAAACTGCTCGGAGAATTCGAACGGCCCGTCCTCTGTCCCCAGCTCAAATTCCCAGCCCTTCGACCAGCTTGTGCCGTGGTGGCTCAGCGTCACCGTGACGTCGATGCCGGCGTCGCTGCAATTCTCGAGTGACAGCGAGAGCTGCCCGGTGGGCCGGACCGCCAGGACCGGCTCTGCCTTGAGGCGCACGCACGGCTTGATGACCAGCACGCACCGGCTGCCTGCGTACTGCCGCGTCCCCGGCACCCGCCAGGTCACGAAGAGCGGGTACCTGCCGTACTGATGACGGCTGATGTGGGTCGGGCGGATCTCGAGAATGTAGCGCCTGAGAAAGGCGGCTCCCTCATCGGATCCGACTATGTGAGCCCACCCTCGGTCGAAATTCGTGTTGTCCGAGGTGACGTCAAGATCATGAATCGACTGGGCATCCTGATCGGTACGCACAACGAACGGGAAGCGGGCTGTCTCGCCCGGAACCACCCGGCACTCTGCCGTCTCCAGGATGATGTTCGCTGCAGGCTCGCCAGGCGACAGCTGAAGTGCCTCGCCCAGCAGCGGCTGGTCCGACTCCATGGGACCACGCTCCTTACCCCTGACAGGAGTTGTCTGGCGGAGGTCGTACTCCGTCATGAGGAAAGAGCCCCGGAGCCGCCCGGAGATGCTAGCCACAAGGTGAGGGGATGCTGGCCCGGCGATGGTGCCGGGCGAGGACTGGCTTCCGGATGCTCAAGCGGCACAGCTGCTCATGCAGCCCGTTGCGCTTGAAGATGCGCCGGGCTGGACTGAGCGATCAAGCCGCCGGGAGGACTCCCATCCGTTCCGCGAGCGCGACGGCCTCGGTCTTCAGCGAGCCGGTCGCGGTGCGGACCAGTTCCACCGCGACCCCGCGGGTCAGCGGGGAGTAGGGCGCCTCCTCTGGTGACTCGGTGTAGGACCGTTCCAGGAAGTGCCGGGCCTGGTCGAGTTCGCGGCGTTGCAGGTGACTGGCGGCGATTTCCCCGTACAGGCGCCCCGGCGCTCTCGCGATGGCACCTGGTCCGGGTCGATCTGCTCGGCGCGGCCCACGGCCTCGCCGAACCGGCGAAGCTCGGCCGCGATGCTGACCCCGTGAATATCGGCATTTGCGCGGCCGAAGACCGTCTGAGGGTGGAAGTAGCCCGCCGGAAGCGCGTCCGCGAGCCGGTCGGCGGTGTCCCAGAATCGCCACGCGTTGCCGTCGTCGCCCTGGTAGGCGGCGCTGATTCCCATGTGCAGGCACAAGCTGCCGTACAGGCCCATCGCGTCCGGGCCGTCCATGTGCCGTTCCAGCTCCCCGGCGGCCTCGGCGACCACGCGCTGTGCCGCGTCCGCGTCGACGCTGCGCAGCACGTGCCCCTGGGTCCAGGCGCCGAACGCCAGGCTGACCGGATCGTCGGCGGCCTGCGCCGCCCGCGCGGCCCGGTCGGCGATGATCCGCCCGGTCTCGGGTTCTACCAGGTCAACCGCCAGGTGCTGCGCCAGGCCGTAGGCGCTGGCCAAAGCACTGCTGGCCCTTCGCCGCTGCGGGCCGTCCAGCACCACCGTGGCCCGGTCCAGCTCGCTGATGAGATCGGGTAGCACGGCGGCGACCACCGAGTGGTTGTCGGGCAGCGCGTGCCAGTCCCGCCACGCAGCCGCGACGTCCCTCGGCCAGCGCGGCCACGTCCGGAGGATCGCCATCGCGGGCGCCGCGAAACGACCCAACCCCTGCGATCTTGCGGGCCGCTTCCCCGGCCGGATGCTGCGGCCCCTCCCACGCGCTGACCGGTATCTCGATCTCGCCGTCGATCAGCACCGACAGATCGTCCACGCGCAGCACGCGCGCCAGCCTTACCAGGGCCGGTATGGAGATCCCGCGCTGGCCTGCCTCGATCCGCTTCAGCCAGTCCGCCGAGTAGCCCACCAGGTTCGCCAGCACGACCCGGGTCATCCCGCGCCGCTCGCGCAGATGCCGGATCCGCTCGCCGGTGGTGAATTCTGCTGGCATCTCCATGGTCGTCCCTTCATACCGGACCCTACCCGCCGGCCCGAGCCGACACGTGGCGCGCAAGGCTCCCGCGCGGCCAGTAACAGCCCGCGCAAGGGGGGACAACTCGTCCCTGCCAGTCACCGGCACAAGCCCTACGGTCACGTCAGCCAACAACGGCGCAACCAGTAAGGAACCCGGTGACCAGCCGCGATAACGCTCCCGAGAACAGTGAGACAGCCGCGGCCGCCCATGCAATCGCAGCGCTGCGGGCAGACTTTCCTAACCACGAGATCTGGCGCGAAGAGGACGGCGGCCACGTCCGCTACATCGCCCGCGGCCAGCACCCGCATACGGTGGTCACGGCCGACCTCGGCGAGCTGCGGACAGCGCTCGGCGGCGCCTCTGCCCAGTCCCCGACAGCCCGAAGCCCGGCCGCCAGCCCGGTAGTGTCGCGGTTCGACCCCGCGATGCCGCATCCGGCCCGGGTATATGCCTACTGGCTGGGATCCAAGGACCACTTTCCCGCCGACCGCCAGGCCGCCCACGAGGTTGCCGCGCGTCGCCCGCAGGTAGTGGCCGGCGCGCGGGCGAACCGGGCGTTTCTCGGCCGCGTGGTGCGGTATCTGGCCGGGCGGCGCGGGGTGCGCCAGTTCATCGACATCGGCGTCGGCCTGCCGGCGCCCGGCGCCACGCACACCGTGGCTCAGGCGGTCGCCTCCCAGTCCCGCGTGGTGTACGTGGACAACGACCCGCTGGTGCTGGCGCACGCCCGCGCGCTGCTCACCAGCAACCGTGAAGGGGCATGCGACTACCTCGACGGCGACGTCCGCGACCCCGAGGCGATCCTGAAAGCCGCAGCCCAGACCCTGGACCTCATCCAGCCCACGGCCGTCATCCTGGTCGCTGTTCTGCATTTCCTCGCCGACGCGGACGACCCGGCCGGCGTCGTGGCCACGCTGGCCGCCGCGTTGGCGCCAGGCAGCTTCGTGGCGATCTCGCACCTGACGGCCGACTTCGCCCCCGAAGCGGTGTCATCGGCGGTGGCTGCGTACAACGCGGTGGTCCCGGCAGCGATCACCGCCCGCAGCCACGCTGAGGTCACCGGCCTGATCAGCAGGCTGCCGCTGGTGGCGCCTGGGGTGGTGGCGGTCAGCGAATGGCGCCCCGATCACGCCCCATTGCACGCCGTCAGCGCCGACATGTACGCCGGGCTGGCCACCGTCACCCGGCGGTCCCGTTCAGTAAGACGACCCTAAGGAGGCAAGACCATGAGCGGCTCTACTGCCAGGGAAGACCCCGGAATCCCGGATTCAGGTCCACGCTGGATCAAGAGTTCCCTGAGTTTATCCAACGGCAACTGCATCGAGGTGGCACGCCTGCCCGGTGGCCAGATGGGCGTGCGCGACAGCAAGAACCCCGAAGGGGCGATCCTCCGGTTCACATCCGCTGGATGGCACGCGTTCCTCGCAGGAGTGCGGCGCGGAGAATTCGACAGCCCCGGCATGTCATGAGCGCTACGGCCATAGCTGCCTAGATCCCATGGCCCCGGAGGGTCGCGCGGCGCACCCTACGACCTGCTAGGGGTGTTCCTGGGGATACGGCCGAACCGGCTACGCGCTATCGGTTCTGGACCCGTCATGCGTACCCCTCCGTATCTCTGTTCTTACCGCTGGCCTTCGGTGAGTCGGGCGAGCTCCAGGTCCAGGCCGCGCTGCAGCCGCTGCCGGGTGGCCGCGCTGATCGTGCCGTCCTCGAAGAGCCGGGTCAGCTCGGCGTTTTCGGCTGCGATGAGATCCCCCCGGAGCTCCCGTTCGGTCAAAGCTCCCGGTTCGGCGGCCGGGCCCTGGTCCAGGCGGGCACGGGTGTTCCCGACGCGGGCCTGCAGGCTGGCCCGGAGCCGGTCGATCACCTCGTCAGGGACGGCGTCGCCTTCCGCGAGCTCGTCCAGCCGGGCCAGGCCCGCCTCGGCCAGGCGCAGCCGGGCCACGGTCTCCTCGTGGCGGGGATCGGCTGCGGCCCGGCCGAAGCCGGCGAACCGGGCCAGCGGCTCCAGGGTGAAGCCCTGCACGATCAATGAGATCACGATCGCCGCGGCGGTCAGGACCAGGACGAGATCCCGCTGCGGCAGCGGGGCCCCGCTCGCGTCGGTGAGCGGGATGGACAGGGCGGCGGCCAGCGGCACCACCCCGCGCGTGCCCGCCCACGAGATCACGGCCGGGACCGGCCAGGACGGGCGGCGCGTGCCACGGCGCCGCTGGGTGATGGCCCAGCCCGGGAAGACCCACGCCACCCGGGTGGCGATGAGCGTCACGGTGACCGCGAGCGCCGCGACCAGCCAGTGCCCGGCGTTGCCCACGCCGCGGACGAGCGTGGGGAGTTCCAGCCCGATGAGGCTGAAGACCACGCTTTCCAGCACGAAGATGATCGTCTGGTACACCGCGTGCAGCTGCAGCCTCGTCTGCGCGGTGGTGATCGCCGAGCGCCGGGCGCCGATCGCCAGCCCGGCCACGATCACCGCGGTCACGCCCGAGACGTGCAGCGCCTCGCCGAGCAGGTACGCCACGTAGGGGGTGATCAGGGCCACCACCGTCTCCAGCACCGGGTCGGTGATCCGGCGGCGCACCACGATCACCCCCGCCGCGACGACGCCGCCGGCCAGCGCGCCCCCGCCCGCCAGGATGACGAACTCGCCCACCCCGTGCAGCACGATCCCCGCCGCGCTCTTCCCGGCCGTGCCGGCCACGGCGAGGGACACCGCGATCTGGAACAGCACCAGGCTCGTCCCGTCGTTGAACAGGCTCTCCGCCTGCACCAGGGTCTGCACCCGGGGAGGCAGGGAAAGCCGCCGCGCCAGCGCGCTGACCGCTACCGGGTCCGTGCTGGCCAGGATCGCGCCCAGCACGAACGCCATGCTCAGCGACAGGGATGCCACCGCCGCGGCCACGGCGGCGACGGCGGCCGCCGAGGCCAGCACCAGGCCCACCGCCAGCACGGCAACCGGCCGCCAGACGGTCCGCAGGTCACGCCACGTCAGCTCCTCGCTGGCCGCGTACAGCAGCGGCGGGAGCACCACCAGGCTGATCACGCCGGGCGGCACGTGAACCGGAGGCGTTTCCGGCAGCAGGCCCACCAGGACGCCGACCACTACCAGCAGGGAAGGTGCGGGAACCCGCAGCCGCTTGGCAAAAGCCGCCACCACGGTCGCCAGCGCGACCAGCAACACGACGATCTCGACTAGGCGCACGCCGCCGACCCCGCCTCTCCGGCCCGATGAGCTGTTGCCCGCCCGGTCAGCTACTGCCGACCGGGCTTCCCGGCGCGTCGCAGCACTGAGTGTAAATCAGATAGGCGAGCCCGGCCGAGGGCTCGCTAGGACGCCGCCGGGAGGCGGTAGACCGAGACGTGGGACCGGGACTCGGCGGTGAACTCGGCGTCGGCCCAGTCGGCGTGCCGTGCCTCTAGCTCGAACCCGGCGAGCTGGGCCATCAGGTCCAGTTCCGCAGGCCAGATGTAACGGTGCGGGCTGCGGAACAGCCGCGCCTGCCGGTCGGCGCCGAAGTAGAAGTGGTGCGAGACGAGGCGCTGGTGCAGCACGTCGTAGGTATCCAGGCCGATGTAGCCGGGCTCCGACGTGAAGACCGTGGCCTGCTGTCCCGGCGGCAGCCTGCGCAGTTCCGGCACCTCGAGCTCGATCACGAACCGGCCGCCGGGCGTCAGGTGCCGGGCGGCGTTGCGGAAGCACGCCACCTGCTCGCCCTGGGTCAGCAGGTTGGAGATCGTGTTGTACACCAGGTAGACCAGCGTGTACGCGCCGGGAGCCCGGGTCGTGGCCATGTCACCGGCGATCACCGGGATGGTCGCCTTGTCGGCCTTGGTGCGCAGCTGCTCGATCATCGGCCCGGACAGCTCGATGCCGGTGACCGGCACGCCGCGCTGGGCGAGCGGAACGGCGACCCGCCCGGTGCCGATGGCGAACTCCAGCACCCGGCCGTCACCGGCCAGTTCGGCGAGCCGGTCCACGGTCGGCCCGAGCACCTCCGGGGCGAACATGCCCGTGCCCGGCGTGTCATACCGCTGGGCCTCCTCGACGTCCCAGATGTCCTCCTGTCGCATGGCACCCAACCATGTCAGCGCGCCCCGACGCCGTCCAACGGCTTTCTCGTCCCGTTGCCGACGCACGACGCCTGAACCAGCGGTGAGGCCAGAGCGTGCTGATGTATGACGTGGGTCCCGCGCCTCCCGGCCGGCCGCAACCGATCTGTGGCGACTTTGCCACGACAACCGGAGACCCTGGGCATCACGGATCAGCCGAGAGGAGACGGGGCGGTTGACGCGATCACGGCTCAGCGCAACGGGCGGGACCGGCCAGCCAGCGCCAGGTTCCGGGGCCGCATGGCCGGGCCAGCGCACCCCCGTCCCCGGCTACGTACCGGTATCTCCGGCGCTGGTCAACCTCGTGCTCACCGGGTGCAAGCCCGGCTTCCCGGCATACCACGCGACGATCTTGGACCTGGCGGCACGCGGTTTCCTCACGGTCACCAGCCAGCCTGATGACATCTGGCTGGGCTGCCACGCTGCCGCCGGTGCCCCGGCGGACACCGGCGAGCTGGTCGGCTATGAGCAGCTCGTGCTCGGCGACATAAGCCGGCGGCTCGCGGGCACCGGCGGCGCGCCGTTCCGGGTGCTCGCCTGCGCATGCCAGGCTGACGAGGAGCATATCTGGCTGCCCTTCACCGAGGCGCTGCACGCCGAGGCCAGGCGCCGCGGCCTCAGCCAGCGACACCGGGCAAGCCGGCGCACTGTGGCTGGCGCGACCGCCTTCGCCGCGGTGGGGACGCTGTTCGGCAGCCTCGCGGTTATCCGGCACTTGACGCTGGTCGGCGCGGCCGGCTGTTCGATCGCCGTTGCGCTGGTCGTCCTCGTCCTCGTGGCGGGGACGAGCCGCCGCGACCGGCTCACGCCTTACGGCACGGAACTGGCGGCCCGGCTCGCCGGGGAGCGCACCGCACTCATCGGGGCCCCGGCCATGAAGAGCCTGGCCGTATCGGCGGATGCCGAACTCGGGCGGCGTGCGGTCGCGGTCGCCGCCATGATCCCCGGCGCCGGCCCGGAGCCGGGCGCGCCCAGCCGCCGACGGGGCCCGGCAGCGCCGACCGAGGCCTGGTCGGCCTTCTCCGGAACGTGGCGGCTGGTGAAGATCGGGGCGCCGCCGCAGAACCTCATGATTCCGGCCGTGGTGAGGCTCGCCTTCACCGCCTGGTTGGCGCTGATCGCCATGATCCTCGCCATCGGAGCCGACACCAGGCCGGTGTCACTGGTCTTCGTGCTGGCGGCGATCGGGCTGGGCAGCCGCGGGTTCATCCGCCTGACCGCGGCACTGGGCCAGCCACGGCGGAAGACCTTCACCGGAAAGGTCATCGCTCGCTGGGACGAAGGCAGCGATGACGACCCGTATTGCTCCGTCGACGACGGCGAGCGGGCCTGGACCTTCACCGCGCCCGCCGTGTGCTACGTCATGCTGGACGACCTGGTCCAGGTCACGCTGAACCTCCGCACAGGCAAGCTCATCACGCTGCAGGTGACCGGGCGCCGGCACAACGCCGATCACCTCCTGGTGCCCCGCCACGGCTCCGGCGCGGCGGCGTGCCTGGTGAGCGCGGCCGAGGTGGAGCCACTGATCGGACCGGTGCAGCGCAGCACGCCGATGCCTGTCCTGGGCGGGCATGGAGTCCTTTATCAGGGACGAAACGCGACGGTCAGCGTGACCGTCGTCAGCGGCCATACCGCCCGCCTCGCCACCATGATCAGCCGCGGCGCGGGTACGCCGCTGCCCGGGACCGGCGCCGAATACTGGCTGCCGAACGGCGGCCGGACGGTCGCGGTCCGGGCAGCTGGCACGGTCGCCATGGTCATGGTGTCCGGCGGCGGAGCCCCCTGTCGACCGGACCTGCTTACCGAGCTGGCGCCAAAGATCGCCGCGCGGCTGGAACCGGCGGGACCGCGTGACGTTGAACCAGAGTCGGCCGCCTGAACTCCGGCCGCGCTGCCGCCGCTGGCTTGGTCGATCAGGCTCGGCGGCAGGATCGTGATCAGCCCGTTGACCGAGCTGCTCTCAGGTAGGTTACGGGCCAGATGATCAACATGGACGACGACGGCAGGCGATTGGCTGGTTGACTACTCCCCGCCCTGAAGGACGGGGATTCCAGCCCTCGCCGAGCTGGGGTTCCTGTTTCACGGCCGACTGCACCGGAGGGGTCTCCAGGTGTCTGACATCAGCTCCGCAGGCATCGCCCGGGAAGACCCGGGCTGCGGCAAGACCTGCCGCAAGGATGTTCTTCGCCGCGTTGAGGTCCCGGTCGTGGCGGGTGCGGCAGGACGGGCATCGCCACGCCCGGACCTGGAGAGGAAGCTCGGCGAGCAGGAACCCGCAGGCCGAGCACATCTTCGTGCTGGGGTACCAGCGGTCAATCACGATCAGGCGGCGGCCAGCTCGCTCGCACTTGTACTCCAGCTGGCGCCGGAACTCGCCCCACCCGCAATCGCTGATCGCCCGGGCCAGGCGCCGGTTCCGGACCATGCCCGAGACATTGAGGTCCTCGATCGCGATCAGGTCGTTGTCGCGGACCAGCTGAGTGCTCGTGCGGTGCAGGAAATCCCGGCGGGCGTTGCGGACCTTCCGGTGGGCCCGGGCTACCTTGGCCTTCGCCCTGGCGCGGTTGGCCGAGCCACGCTGGCGCCTGGCCAGCCGCCGCTGGTAGCGGGCGAGGTTGCGAGCCCTGCGCTCCAGGTGACGGGGGTTGGCGATCCGCTCGCCGTTCGACGTCACCGCGAAGCGGGTGATGCCCAGGTCGACACCGGCTGCTTGCCCGGTTCCCGGCAGGGGCGCCGGAGCGCTCGCGTCCGTCGCGAAGGTCACGTACCAGCGGCCGTCGGGCTCTCGCGAGACGAACACGGTCGTAGGGTCCAGCCCGGCCACGTCGATGCCAGGCCACGACCACACGAACACCAGCGGGCCCGGGGTCTTAGCCAGGTACAGCTGACCGTCCCGCATGGTGAATGCCGACCGGGTGTACTCGGCCGCTTGGCGGCCAGTGGCGGGACTTGAAGCGCGGATACCGGGCTCTCTTGGCGAAAAACGCAGCGAACGCCTGCTGCTGGTGGCGCAGGGCCTGCTGCAGCGGGACACAGGAAACCTCGTTCAGCCAGACCCGCTCCGGGTCTCGCTTCATCGCCGTCAGCGCAGCCGATGCCTCGCCATACGATGTGCCCTTGCGCTCCGTTACATACCGCTCCTGCCGTACAGCCAGGATGCAGTTCCATACCACGCGGACGCAGCCGAAGGTGCGGTTCAGCATCGCCTGCTGCGCTGCATCGGGATAGGCCCGGCACCGGTACGCCGTCCTCACGCTGACAGCCTGCCAGACCATGCCGACAAAACTCTGCCCTGCTCCGCAGGGCACCGGATTCCTCCCCGGCCCGAGGCCGGGGTTTCCTCCGGAGGTCCAGATGACAAGTAACGCAAGGACGGCTGCGGTCATCGGCGGCGGCATCGTGGGGCTGGCGGTGGCCAGGGAACTGGCCACCCGTTACCCGGGCACACAGGTGACGGTCTTCGAAAAGGAAGATCGCGTCGCCGCCCATCAGAGCGGCCACAACAGCGGTGTCGTTCACGCGGGTATCTACTACGCGCCCGGGAGCCTCAAGGCGCGGCTGTGCGTGCGCGGCGGGAGTCTGCTGCGCGAGTTCTGCCAGGAGCACGACATCCGGCTGCGTGAGCTCGGCAAGCTGGTCGTCGCGACTTCCGCTGCGGAGCTGCGCGGGCTGGCCGAGATCGAGCGCCGCGCGCTGGCCAACGGCGTTCCCGGCATCCGGCGCATCGCGCGGGCCGAGATCGCCGAGATCGAGCCGCACGTGCGAGGCGCCGCGGCCCTGCACTCGCCGCACACCGCGTCGGTCGACTTCCCTGGCGTGTGCCAGGCCCTGGCCGGGGAGATCACGTCGGCCGGCGGCACGATCCGGCTCAGCACGCGCATCCGCTCGATCTCCGAGGGAACCTTCGGCGCGTCGGTCCGCTCCGGCACCGGTGCGTGGACCTTCGATCAGCTGATCGTCTGCGCGGGCCTGACCGGCGATAGCCTCGCGGCGCAGGTGGGAGGGCTGGCCGGCATGCGGATCATCCCGTTCCGCGGGGAGTACTACGAGCTGCGCCCGGCGGCTCGCCACCGGGTCAAGGGCATGGTGTATCCGGTTCCCGACCCCCGGTACCCGTTCCTCGGGGTCCACCTCACGCGCGACGTCGACGACGGCGTGCACGTGGGCCCTAACGCGGTCCTGGCCCTGGCGCTGGAAGGTTACCGCTGGCGGGACATCGGGCTTAAAGATCTGCGCGACATCGGCAGCTGGCCCGGAACCTGGCGGCTCATCCGCCGGCACTGGCGGCACGGGATGAGGGAGATGGCCGGTTCGCTGGTCAAGCAGCAGTACCTCGCCGACGTGCGCGCCTACCTGCCCGAGATGCAACTCGGTGATCTCGTCCGGTCGACCGCGGGCGTCCGGGCGCAAGGGGTCCGGCGAGACGGCGGCCTGGTCGACGACTTCGTCCTGCAGCCGGCGGGCCCGATCACGCTCGTCCGCAACGCGCCGTCGCCCGCGGCGACCTCCAGCCTGGCCATCGCCGAGCACATCGTGTCCGCGCTGAACGGCCAGGCCGCCATCCGGTAGCGCAGCCAGCGGCGGGCCGGCGGCCCTGGCCGAGCTGATCAGTCCACCAGGTCCAGCACGTTGGCGGTGAAGCCGAGGGTGTTACCGACGACGAAGAAGATGAACTTCACCGGTCCCACCACGATGAGCCACTCCGGGTCGAGGAGGAGCAGCGGCGCCTCGCAGATGGAGGACAGGCTGCCGAAGATGTTGCTGCTGAGGACCAGCCCCTTGGCCTTGGGCGCGTCGCAGTAGCTGGCCGGCCAGAAGTGGGCATAGACCGCCGAGAGGATCAGCGTGATGACCCCGGTGACGGTGTCGCGCCCGGCCTGTCGGTAATTGGTGCCGTCCGCCCGGAACAGGTAGGCGAAGTTGACCGCCTGGGGGACGCTCTGGACCCCCCAGAACGACCAGTCCTGGGCTTCCCAGGTCGCCCAGCCGCAACTCACCGCCATGCCCAGCGCCCAGCCGGCGAAGTCGACGGCGAAGTCCAGCCAGTTGACGAAGTTCAGGATCGGGTTGTCGGGAACCGACTCGGACCACATGTCGGTGAAGCTCAGGCACAAGATGTCGAGCATCTGGCCGATGGTGCTGATGACGTAGGTGACCACGCCGAGCAGGATCTGTCCCGCGTGAGCGCCCGCCGACGCCACCGCGCCCCGCCCGGCGGTCATGGTGTCGGGCACGGTCGGCGACCCGGTGATGACGTCGAGCAGGATGGTGCCCGGGACGGCGGCGAGCAGGCAGGTGAGGTCGAGCACGCTGAGCTGGTCGCCGGTCAGGGCGTGGTACAGCGCGGAGACGAAGGGGATGTTGATCGGCTCGTCGAGCCAGCCCACGATCTGCCCGAGCAGGGTGTCGAGTAGCTGCAGGAAGTCCTTGGCCACCGCCTCGGCGAAGCCGACCATGTCGTCGGCCAGGGCCTGGAACACGGCGAGCAGGTCCGACAGGCCGGCGCTCAGGGCGGATTCCGGGTCCTTGAAATTGTCCTGGGTGGAGGCGATCTTCTGCTGGATCTGCCCGGGGAGGTCCGCGAACGAGCCCGTCAGAGCGTCGCCCAGGGCGGTCAGGAACTGGTCGAACGCGGCGGTGATGGTCCCGGGGTCCCAGGATGCGGCCAGGGCGGACGCCGGGCCCGGCCCGATCGTGGCCGCGGAGGAATTCTCGCTGACCTTCTCGTGCATCCAGGTGCACTGGTTGGCGTTGTTGTTGCCGCCGGTGTTGTAGACCTGGTTGGGGTCGTTGTTGCCGCCCTGCTGGGACTGCACGGTCTGGCCCGCGGTGGCCTGGGCGGTGCTGCCCACCGCCGCGGAGGACTGGCCGGACAGCTGGCCCAGGATGGTCGTGGCGTCGGTGCCGCCGTCCAGTTCGCTGGCCACCCAGGCGGCCAGCCGGTCGAGGATCCCCGGGTTGGCCGGATCGCCGGGGTTGGTGATCGCCTGTTTGATGTAGGCGTGGTTGTGCAGGATGTTTTCCCAGTTGAACAGCGCGGACAGCCACTGGATGACCTTGACGACGTCGGCGACCACGGTCTTCAGGAAGCCGACCACGGCGGTGACCGCGTCCTCGACGTCGGTGATGACCAGGTTGTAGACGTTTTCCGCGGTGTGGATGACGGTCTGGACCGCGTCCTCGGTGAACTGCCAGGCCATCTTGGCGACCTGCTCGGTGCCCTTGATGACGTTGTCGGTGAAGTGCCCTATGTCGGTGAAGATCCCGCCCAGCTCGGTCCCGGCCGGTGACCGCAGCGCCGCGGGGCGGCTGCTGTCGAAGGTGCCAGGCTGGAAGGCCGGCTGGCCGGTGGAGAAGTCCACGGTGAAGGTGGGAACCGCGCCGGGCACGTAGGGCCGGTCCGGGGACGCCGACGCGTCTGCGGCATAGACGACATTGGGAACGACCGCGCCGGGCCGGATGTACTTCGCCGACGGGTGGCGGCCGGAGGCGAGGCGGGAAGCGCCGACGGCGCCGGTGTTACGGGTGCCGACGGTGTTGCGGACGGTGGAGGCGATCGCGTCCAGCGACGCCGGGGCCTGATAGGAGGAGAGGATCAGCGGGCTGCCGTCATAGGCGGTGGCCTGGTCCAGGAACCGGGACGACGGCCCGGCCGCGGCGGAGCGGGCCGCGCTGACCGGGCTGGCCGAGCCCTGCACGTTGGCCAGGGTGCCCAGCGACTCGTGATCGGGGTAGATGACGATAGCCTCGCCCGCCGACATGAAGTTCGCCCACGCGAACAGCGGCGGGCAGGCGACGTTCGGCGTCCCGGCGGGCGTGCCGTCATCGAAGGCGCTGATCGCCAGCGTCAGGTTGCCGGAGGGATCGGTCTGCATCCAGACCGGGGCGTCCGGGGACAAGGTGACCGGGGACCCCTGGTTGACGACATACAACGTGCCGGACGACCAGAGCTTGACGGGCTGCATCGGCCGGATCACGCCGTTCTCGTCGCGGATGCTCAGCGTGACCCGGTAGGAAGTGTCGTTGCCGGCGGGCGCGGGAGTGCTGGTGTCGTAGTTCTCCACGATCAGCTTGCTGGTCACCGCGAACTCGCGGATGACGTTGGACATGTTGACCGCGTAGACGTTCTGCGCGCCGTAGAAGTACGCCACGCCGTTGGTCACCCCGCCCTGGGCGAACAAGATGCTGCCGGCGTCCGGGACCGGGTAGCTGAGCACGTCGTTGCCCTGGCTGCCCGTGTCCACCGCGAAGAACGACGGCCCGGTGCCGGCGTCGTCGCCGGCGTTGGCAAGGTAGAGCACCCCGTCCTCGTTGACCAGACCGGTGACGATGGCCGACCCGGTGCTCACCCGCCACTGCTCACTGCCGGTCGCGGTGTCCAGCGCGTACAAGGTCCCGTCGGTGCTGCCGACGTACAGGGTGCTGCCGATCACCACCGGGCGGCTGTTCACCGGTGACCCGCTGAGCTGGTGCGACCACCGGGTGGAACCGTCGGCGGTGTTCAGCGCGACGATCGTGCCCCCGGTGGGGATGAACAGCGTCGACGAGCCCAGCGCCAGGTCCGCGGTGATGGCGGCAGGCAGCGTCACCTGCCAGGTGACCGTCCATTGCTGCAGGCCGGCCGGTAGCGCGCTGACCAGCGTTTCGGCGGCCTGGCCCGAGGTTCCCGCCGCGTTACGGCCGATGTAGACGCTGGTGGCGTCGGCGACCGGCTCGGTCATGAACTGCGCCGCCCCTTCCTGGTGCGACACTTCGGTGAAGAACCTGGCCTGCATGGCTCCGCTGGCCGGATCGCCCCAGGCCAGGCCCCCGCCGCTGAGCCCCTCGACTCCCGCGTACAGCGTGCCGCCCAGCACCACGGGACGGGTCAGGAAGGCCGTCGCGAACCCCAGGTGGGCTGGCTGCCGCCACACCGGTTCGCCGGTCGCCACGTTCACCGCGTGGAGCTCCACGAAGTTCACCCCGGTGTCCTGGTACGGCGACTGGACGCCGATGTAGGCGGTCTGGCCGCCGGTGCCCACCGCCGCGGGGATCACCACGCTGGTCAGCTCGCTCTCCGGCCGGACGTCGTAGCTCCACCGGACCTGGCCTGTCTCCAGCTCCACCGACCGCAGGAAAGCCCCGCCGGTACCGCCGGCGTCGTTATCGGTGCACAGCAGCCCCTGCGGCGACAGTAGCGGCCCGGCCGGCGACTCGCCGGAAACCGGGTAGGTCCAGACGCTGGCCGGCAGCGGCTGCTGCGGCAGTACCGCCGGGACCACCGCGGCGTTCCCGCTCGTCCCGCCGGCACGGCCAGTGACCTGGTTGACCGCCTCCGGCTGCGCGGGGTTCACGTCGCCGAGATTGCACAGCACCTGCAGGCCAGGCTCGTTGCCCGCCAGTGTGACGTAGCGGAACGAGCTGATCTCCGAGGGGGTACGGGCCGTGCTCCACACCCGGATGTCATACAGCTCGCCGTTGAAGGCGGCCATCGAGCCGGCCGCGGCCCCGATCTGCAGCCCGCCCTCGGACGGCTCCGTCGCCGGCATCTGGAACACGTCCGCGGCGGCGACACCGTCCTTGTAGAACGTCACGTAGTTCTGGTTGAACGTCACCGCCACGTGGTGCCACGCGCCGTCGGACACCGGCCTGGTGTCGGCCGAGCTGTAGGAGATGCCGCGCCACGAGAAGCTGAGCGCATCGTTCCCGGCATAGGCGAACTGCGGCTGGAGCACCGGCGGGCCATCATCACCCATCTGCATCATGGACATCAGCGTCTGGCCCGCCGCCGCCACCCCGGCCGCGGCCGACATCTTCATCCAGCACTCGAAGGTGGCGGCGCCGCTGTTGAACTGGGCGTCGTTCAAGATCAAGACGCCGTCCTCCCGGCCTCCGCGCAGCGACAGCGCCCAGGACGGAGACGGCAGGTCGGTGGTGATGACCCTTCCCGCGGTGATCGTGCCGGTGGCACCGCCCGCCTGGTTGATGATCACCTGCCGGGAGGCGTCGAACGACGTTCGCACGGTCAGGCCGGGCTCGTTCCCCGGCAGCGGTCCCCAGCGCCAGGAGGCGATCTGCTGCGCCGAACGGGCGACCGACCAGACCCGCACGTCGTACAGCTGGCCCATGAACCCGGTCGCCGAGCCGAAGCCCGCGCCGAGCTGGAAGGTCCCGGCTGCCTGCTGCGTCCCGCTCACCGTCAGCCGGTCGGCGGTGGGCGTCCCGTCCTTGTAGAAGGTGACGGCACCGCCGTCGAACACGACCGCGATGTGGTGCCACTGCCCGTCGGTGACCGGCGTGGTGTCCGCCGACGTCCACCCCGGCGCGCTCCCGCCGGTGTTCCAGTACACCGAGATCTGGTCCCCGCCGACGCTGATCCGCGGCGTCGCGCCCGGCGGGTTGCTGCCGAGCACGATCGTCTGGCTGGCCTTGGCCGTCGTGCGGATCCAGGCCTCGAACGTCGCGGCGCCGGTGGACACCGACGCCGCCCAGTTCCCGCCGACGTTGCCCCAGCCGTCGGTGGCCGGGAAATCCAGTACCGGGCCCGTGACCGCTGTACCCATGTATGACCCCATCCCCCGTGAGCCGGTGCCGGTATAAC
>CAWEHB010000004.1:0-163573 GCA_963808705.1 uncultured Actinomycetota bacterium
TCCCGCTGATCAAACGGCCGGGCAGTAATCCCGATGGCTCGACCGACGTCGCGCGGATCACGCCGGCTCGTGCGCGTACCGCCGATGTCGTGACGCCGGCGCGCACCTCGACGGACGAAGCGGTGAAGTTTCCGCGGCCGACGAGCCCGCATCGTCACGTCGTGTCGCGAAGCTCGCGCGCCGAAACCGTTGTCGCGCCCGATCCGCCGGTCGAGGAGCTCGTCAACGAGTTCGACGAGCCGCACAAGACCGCGCCGGCGCCATACGTCCACCTCGAGCGGCATTCGTCGCCGGTCGAGATCACGGTGACGCCGACCGTGATGCCCGTCGGCGGCGAAGCGAGCACGATCTACGCGCGCTACCTGCGCAGCGGCAAGTGGGTGCCGGTCCGGATGGAGCGTCTCGCTCAAGGGCGCAGCGCTGATGACCGGCGCCTTGCCGCGCTTGCACGATCACGTCGACGTCGCGCTGTCGTACGCCGGCCATCGCGCGCTCGTGCGCGGCGCGGTCGGCAAGGTCTCGACGATGACCGAGGCGCAATCACCGGCGCTTCGACGTTCTCGGTGCAGTTCGAGCTCGACACGGCGTCGCGCCGTCAGCTCACCGCACTGCTCACCGCCGCGCGCCAAGCGAAGGTCACGATCAAGCCACCGCCGCCGCGCTCGACGCGACGCTTCGTCGTCGAGTGGCCGGTGTGTCTCGGTACGATGCGAGGCGCGATGAAGGCCGACGCGCTCGATATCTCGACCGCCGGCATGTTCGTGAAGCCGGTCGTCGCGCTGACGCTCGACACGGTGCTCAACTTCTCCGCGGTGATCGACGAAGGCGGCTCGCCGGTCGCGGGCCGCGCGAAGGTCGTGCGTCACCTGAGCGAAGCCGAAGCAGCGTCGTGTGGACTCGCGGCTGGGTTCGGCCTGTCGATCGTCGAGATGAGCAGCGACGATCAACTGCGGTGGAACGGGTTCATCGCGCGGATCGAACGGCGCGCCGACAAGCGCGTGTTGATCGGCGCATCGCCGCAACGTCTCGGCGAGCTCCAATCGGCGCTCGCGGCCGCCGGCTATGCTGTTATGGGCGGCACCGACCCCGGCGCGTTGGTGCAACTCGCGAGTACGGACACGCGTCCGGTCGACGCAGCGCTGATCGATGCGAACTGGCTGGGCAACGCGGCTTCGGCGACGTGGGTCGAAAGTCTATTCTCCGCACGCAACGTGCCGTGTGTCACCGTTCACGGGGACACTCGCCGCGCTCGCGCGCAAGTCGACAAACTCCTCGCGGTAGCTGGGCCGAAAAGCAACAACCTCGCGAGATCGTGAACGGCAATTAACTGCCGAGTTGGGGCATGTGCTGCCACGCCACAACACTGTGTGTAGGTGCGATGCGCTAACTGCTCGTCAGCGCACGACCTCAAGGATTTGTAGCTTGGCCTCAGACTTGCGATGATTGCCAAGCCATGAAGCCTATCAAGTCGCTGATCATACTCGCGCTCGTTCTCGCCCCTGGTCTTGCCGCCGCGCAGGGCTATTACGGCGGCGGTTACAACGGCGGTGGCGGTGGTCATATCCCCGGCGGATTTCACAACCGCACCGGTCGCCTCACGTGGGGCTTCGGCGTCGGCCTCGGCGGAATGCACGACAACGGTTCGGGCATCACGAACTGCGACAACTGTTCGAACGCGCCGGCGCTCGAGCTCGATGGTCACATCGGCGGCATGCTCGGCCCTCGCTTCGCGCTGATGTTCGAAGGTCAATTCAACGCGCGCACCGTTCACTCGGACCTCTACGGTGACGACACCGTGCTCTCGCAATCGGCCGCGATGATCGCCGGTCAGTTCTGGATCACGCCGCAACTGTGGGTGAAGGGTGGTCTTGGTGTCGTCGGTCTGCAGGCCGATAGCAACTACGTCACGACCGACTACGGCACCGGTGGGGCGATCATGGGCGCGATCGGCTTCGAGCTGATGTCGGCGCGGTTCTTCGCGGTCGACCTCCAAGGCCGCGTTATCGAAGGCACCTACAACTCCGGTAATGACAACGTGACCTCGGCGAACGTCGGCCTCGGCTTCAACTGGTACTGAGACCGCGCTTCACTGACCTAACGGCCCGAACTCGCGGGCCGTTCTTATTTTCGGGCTACTCTACTGTTCGTGCGCCTCGTCCTCGTCGAAGACAACATCCAACTCGCTCACTCGGTCGCCGAAGGACTCGGCGAGGATGGCTACGAAGTCGACACCGTCGACACCGCCGCGAAAGCGATCGAGCGTGGCCTACGCCGCGACCTCGACCTCATGATCCTCGATCTCGGGTTGCCCGATCGCGATGGCATCGAGGTCCTGAAGGAGCTGCGTGGTGCGCGAATCCACGTGCCGATCCTCGTGTTGACGGCGCGCGATGCGGTCGACTCGCGGGTCGCCGCACTCGAGGCCGGCGCGGACGACTACCTGGTCAAGCCGTTCGCGTTCGCCGAGCTGGTCGCTCGGATCAGCGCGCTCGTGCGGCGCGCCGGTGGACCGCGCTGGGCACCCGCGAGCGAGCTGCCTGTCACGATGCGCGACGATCTCGTCGTCGAGGCCGGCGGCAAGACGGCGTCGCTGTCGCCGCGCGAGTACGCGTTGTTCGGTTGCTTGTTGCGACGCCCCGGCGAGGTCGTGACGCGGATCGAGATCCTGCGCGAGGCGTTCGGCTACGACTTCGATCCCGGCACCAACGTGATCGACGTCCACCTCACGCACCTGCGCAAGAAGCTCACCGGGTTCCCGATCGTGATCGAAACCGTGCGAGGAGCCGGCATCCGGATCACGGTGGCCGAATGAGCTGGCGAAGCCCGAGCCGAAGGCGAGTGAAGAGTGACCCCTGCGACGATCGGCGCCGGCCTCGGCCGATCGCTCGCGCTCGCGACCGTGGTCGGGATGATGACGTTCGGCATCGCGATGGCCCTGATGATCTATTTCACCGAGGTCGGTGAGACCTGCGACGTCGCCGGCGAGATCGAGGATCCGCCGTTAGAGATCGTCGAACAGACCGCGCTCGCGTTCGCGTTCGCGCTGCCTTTCGGCGTGACGTTCGCGATCCTGATCGGCCGCACGCTGACGTCTTCGACCACGCAACGCCTCGACGAGGTGATCGCGAGTGCCGCGGCGATCACCGGCGAGCGCCTCGAGGACCGCCTACCGGTCAGCGATGCCAACGATCCGCTCGATCACCTCGCGATCGCGCTCAACGGTGCGCTCGAGCGGATCGCCGCCGGCGTGCGCGCGCAGGCGCAGTTCGCCGCCGATGCCTCGCACGAGCTGCGCACGCCACTCGCGGTGATCACGACGAACATCGAGGTCGCGCGCAGAAAGCCGCGCGAGGCTTCACACTGGGAGCATGTCGCCGACGACGCCTTGACCGAGGTCCAGCGCATGGGCGTGATCGTCGACAAGCTGCTCGAGCTCTCGCGCGCGGGCGCGGCCGGGCTGCAACGCGCGCCTACCGAGCTGCGCAAGCTCGCAAACAAAGCGATCGCCCGCGCGCTGCCGATCGCAGCCGAGCAGGGCGTCCGGATCCAGCTCGACGCCGATCTGCCGGTCACCGCCGAGGTCGACGCCGATGCGATCGGCATCGCGCTCGACAACCTACTGCGCAACGCGATCGATCACTCGCCGAAGGATTCGCTGGTGACCGTGAAGATCAGCATCCAAAACGAACGGCCGACGATCGTCGTCGACGACAGGGGCCCGGGCGTACCTGTGGAGCTGCGCGAGCGAATCTTCGAGCCGTTCGCGCGCGCCGCGACGCGCATCGATCGCACGACCGGCAAGGGTCTCGGCCTCGGTCTCGCGATCTGCCGCAGGATCGTGACGGGGCATCGCGGATCGGTGATCTGCATCGAGCGACCCGGCGGTGGTGCGCGGTTCGTGATGGATCTCCCGCGCGCCTGAGCATTGCTGTCGGTTGTCACCGACGCTCTTGTCGGCTCGACCCTGCAACCTTCGCGACGATCCGAGGAGTTGCGCGTGGCAGGGTGCTTGCTCTTGTTACACGCATGCGTCACGTAGCCCTCGCCTTACTTGCTCTCGGTTGTCAAAACCTCGAAACCAACACCGAAGGGATCGCGCTTGACCAAGTTGGCACCCTCGACTTTCGAAGAGCTTCGTCATCACCGACCACGGCTTGCTCGACCAGCTGAATCCGCAGCTGCACCTCGGCGACATCATGATCGGCGAGAACCAGTACATCCAGACCCTCGAGAACACCGGATTCAAACAACACACCGACGCCGACTTCGCGACCGCACAGTTCAACGGAGGGTCGACCGACACCGATAACCACAACCGATATGCGGGTCTCAAGGTCGGGACCGTCGCCACGATCTACAACTCGTTCAAGAAGCAGATCCTTACGAACTACGATCCGGTCAATCACATAGAGCCGTTCCGCCTGATCGCGGTCGTCAACCGTCTCGATCTCGCCGGTGACTTCGACATGCGCACCGGCAGCGAGCTCGCCGCGGCGAATCGGCGATGGTTCGGCGAAGGCCGCTTGGTATACGCGGTGAACACCACGTTGAACGGCCAGGCATATCCGATGACCGTGATCATGGAGTTTCGTCTCCCGGCACTCACGACCGACAAGAATGGGCAGATATCGTCGTCGACGATACCTTCGACTTTGCTGCTGGACCGACCGACGAGAATGCCTGGCGGCAAGGCCGCAAACTGTGGGCGCAGGTCTGGGAGGACTTGTCGTCGACGAAACTCACCGCGGGGGCGCGGCTCGCGAAGCTGAAGAAGATCACGAGCTGGTTCGCGGTCGGCGAGCACCACCTTTCGATCCGCACCGGCGAGCAGGTACGAGACGCAGACAACAACAACCAGCTGACGAACGAGTTCGAGTATCGCGAGTACTACATCAACGCCACCGGCAACTACTCCACTCGTAAGTTGCGCCGCGAGCCGTTCGCGTGTGCTGCGAAGTCGGACTGGACGTTCGAGCAGCGCATCGACAGCGAATGGGTTCCGCCCGACATGGCCTGGAACTACATGCTCGGACCGCGCGAGCTCGGAGACGACGAGATCGCCGATCTCGAGAAGAACTGCAGCGCGGCCGGCGACCAACTGCCCTACGGACAACAGGGTGACGACAACGGCGACGGCGGCGGCGCGGAGTTTCGCGCGAAGTTCGCTCGTTTTCAGCCTTCGACGGTGTGGCCGAAGGATGGGACCACCGAGCAGCAGGTCCATGCCTTCGCGACCGGCTCGTGCACCGGGTGCCACGCCGGCGAGACTCGAACCACCGGCTTCCAGATCGCGCCGACGCTGGCCGGCACGGACGCGGTGTTGTCGCCGTTCTTGAGCGGACCGCTGAACAACGTCAAAGCTCGTGGTCAGCTGTACAACTACGACGAGCCGTCGCGACGCGAGGATTCTACTCACTCACTTCGCGAACGGCGACGACGACAACGATCCGCTACTGCAGGACTTCTCCTGCAACGACTCGACGACCTGCACGATTCCCTAGGGGAACGTTGCGGGACACGCGTCGAAGCTGCCGCCGCTGTTCGGGTCCGTCGGCAGTGCGATCTCTGGTGTCGTCGCATCGATGGAGAACAAGAACGCGATCGGATCATCGACCTTCGTACCGGTGAGCTCGACGCTGAAGTTCGCGTTGCCCGCGTTGGTGTGGAACGCCCACGCGGTGTTCGTGAACAAATCGTCGAGCGTCGGCGCTTGGCCGTGATGCAGATATGGTGCACCGAGTGCGAGTCCGTACAGCGACGGCACGTTGAAGCCGGCGCGACCTTCCGAGCGCACGTTCGCGCCGTTCAAGATGCGGAGTTCGAGCACATCGGTGCCGCTCGCATCGCCGGGGACACCGAACGTGCCGACGTTGCGCAACACGCACGCCGATTGTCCGATCGCGACGGCGCGGGCTCCGCCGGACCCGTGACATCCGGGTTCGCGATCGCGGGTTGCGCCGAGATCTGCGTGCGCGGGCTCGCGCCGTTGTCGTACATCCACGTCGTCGGGAAGAACGTCGGACGCGTGAACGTCGCGGTCGCGAGCGCGCTCTGGTTCGCGCTCGACGGAATGTAGAACCGGCGCGATGCCGTCCAGCCCGAGCCGCCGTGGCACTTCGCGCAGTTGCCGTCGACGAACAGCTCGCAGCCGCGCGTCACCGCTGCCGGATCCGTCGCGCGCTTCGCGTGGACCGGGACAATCGTCTTCACGTAGTTCTCGATGTCATCCCAATCCTTGTGCTGGCAGCCAGTCGCCGCATCCGCGAGCTCCTTCAACGGCTGTTGCAAGCCACCGATCGCGACGCCGCCCAGTTTGAGATCGACTTGGGTCTCCTTGTCGAGCTGACCACAATCGGCGAGGTTCGCCGCGCTCGTGTCGCGCCGAGGCCACCCGAGACGTCGCGCACGTTGCGCTCGAAGTCGTGATGCTCGTCGAAGATCGCGGTCCAGTTCAGCATGCGTTGCTTCTGCGGACCGGGGCCGTGCGAGAACGTGCCGTCTTGCGACGTGGTCTGGCGCGGACCTGCGTTGAAGCTCCACGTGATGTCGTCGGTGAGGCCATCGGGATGGCACGAGCCACACGACGACCAGCCTTCGCCACCCTTCGCGCCGTTCGCGACGTTCGCCGACCAGCGCGCGCGCCCGGTGTAATAGAACCGGCGCCCGCGTTGCTGCGATTGCGCGACGGCATCGGTCGGCTGCGGTGCCGATTCGACGGTCGCGGTCAACGCCTGCGCCGCGAGATCGACGACACCGAGCCGGCGCGTGATCCAACAGTTGACGTACGCGCGCTGGTGCGTCTGATGATCACGATGCCGGTCGGTGCTTGGCATTGGCCGAGCGCGGCCGAGCCTGCGAGATCGATTGTTGATTCTGCGTCGAGCCGGTCGTGACGCCAGCGGGCTCGAAGTCGACGCGCACCATCAGGTCACCGGCGCGGCCACCGCGTACGCGACGTTGCTGTTGGCGACGAAGTCGAGATCGCTGAGCTCGCCCGGATGAACCGCGGGCTCGCCGCCGAAGGGCTCGGGATCGCATCGTAGATCTTGCGCGCGAGGTTGACGGTGCCACCCGCGTCGAGCACTTCGGTTCCGCTCGCGAGATCCGCGACGTGGACGACGGGGAACACGTTGTTGTCGAAGCGCGTCGGACCTTCGGCGAAGCGCGCTGCCAAGCTGCGCTACACCCCGCGACCGCTCCCGAAGTCTAGCGGACGGTACCCGGTGGCGCGCGCTCAGCCGTTCCGCGGGACCAGAGTCAGCAGCGCGGCCTCGGGCCGGCAGCACAGCCGGAACGGCGCCCATGGCGAGGTGCCCAGGCCTGCGGACACGTTCAGCCACGGCCGCCCCGGGTCATCGGAGCCATCCGCGCCATCCGCGGGATGCCGGTGCAGGCCCCGCGCCCGGGCCCGGTCGATCCCGCAGTTGGTCACCAGCGTGCCGTACCACGGCAGGCAGACCTGGCCTCCGTGAGTGTGGCCGGCCAGCAGCAGGTCGTACCCGTCGCTGGCGAACCGGTCCAGGGTGGCGGGCTCGGGCGAGTGCATCACGCCGAGGCGCAGGTCGGCCTCGGGATCGGCCGGCCTGGCGATCTCGTCGTACCGGTCACGGCCGACGTGCGAGTCGTGTACCCCGGCCACCTCAATATCCAGGTCGCCAGCCTTGATCCGGCCGCGCTTGTTGTTCATGTCCAGCCAGCCGGCCGCCTCCATGCCGGCGCCGAGCTCGGCCCAGGGCAGATCGGGCTCGCCGCGCCGCGGATGCAGCGTGCTGTCGCGCCACAGGTAGCGCGCCGGGTTCTTGGGGACCGGCGAGTACAGGTCGTTGGACCCGTACACGAACACCCCGGGCCGGTCCAGCAGCGGCCCGAGCGCTTCAAGGAATGGCTGGACGGAATCCCGGTGGGCGATCGAGTCACCCGTGTTGACCACCATGTCGGGCTGCAGGGCATCCAGCGACCTGATCCAGGACATCAGCCGGTGCCGGCCGGGGGTCAGGTGCGCGTCGGAGATGTGCAGGAGCCGCAGGGGCCTGGCGCCGGGGGCCAGCACGGGGACGTCATACTGGCGCAGCACGAACCAGTTGCGCTCGATGACCGCCGCGTAGCCGAGAACGCCGGCGCCGACCGCCGCCGTGGCGCCGATGAGGGCTTGTCGTCGCATCCACACATGGTGCCATGTCCCGCGGGCTGCTTGGCCCCAGGCACGAAGGCGGGACGGGGTCCGGAGGCGGCAGGATGTCCTCATGGCTGGACTGAAGGATCGGCTCCGCGGCGATCTCACCGCTGCGATGAAGGCACGCGACGAGGTGCGGACCAGGACGCTGCGCATGGTCCTGACCTCGGTCGCCAACGAGGAGGTCGCCGGGGACGCGGCCCGTGACCTCAGCGACGACGAGGTGCTCCGGCTCGTCGCCCGGGAGGCCCGGCGGCGCCGCGAGGCGGCCGACGCCTTCGGGGCGGCGGGGCGCGC
Source organism: uncultured Actinomycetota bacterium (assembly GCA_963808705.1). Classification (GTDB taxonomy): domain Bacteria; phylum Actinomycetota; class Actinomycetes; order Streptosporangiales; family Streptosporangiaceae; genus JASHPR01. The sequence goes on from CAWEHB010000004.1 coordinate 8,471, forward strand.
CGATCAGGCGTCCGCCGAGCGCGCCGAGGAGCAGGTCCTCGCCGACTACCTTCCCGCGCAGCTCGGCGACGCCGAGCTGGCCGCGATCGTCGCCGAGGTGATCGACGAGACCGGCGCGTCCGGCATGGCCGCGATGGGCCAGGTGATGAAGGCGGTCACGCCGCGGGTGGCCGGCCGCGCCGAGGGCGGCCGGGTGGCGGCCGAGGTCCGCCGCGCGCTGGCCGGGTAGCGGCCGAGGTCCGCCGCGCGCTGGCCGGGTGGCGGCCGAGGTCCGCCGCGCGCTGGCCGGGTGGCGGCCCGGTTATGGCCTAAGGGAGCTTGGCGGGCGGGAGGCCGTCCAGGGGGCCGGCGGTGGGACTCGCCGTAGGGGCGGCTGTGGGGCCAGCCGTGGGGGTGGCTGTGGGGCCAGCCGTGGGGGCAGCCGTGGGCGGGCCGCCTCCTCCATGACCGTGATGGCCGCCGCCGCCGGGCGGCTTCGGCGGCTTCGGCGAGTTAACGCCGTTGCCCATGGAGAAGAACGGGCTGTCCGCGGGCACGAGGACGAAGGGGGTACCCGGGCCCACGGCCGCGTTCGAGAACGTCATCTGCCAGGTCGCGGCCGGCGCGTTGTCGCCGAACATCTGGCCCGGGCAACTCTCGCCTCCGCCGAAGGCGGGATCCTCGCGGTAACAGGCGTTGCCGCCGACCATCGCACCCGTGGTCATGGGATCGGTCGGGTTGAACACCGACACGTACCCGGCCAGGTACGGCGTGTACCCGCCGAAGGCGGCGTAGAAGCCGCCGTTGGCGGTGCCGGTCTTGCCTGCGGCGGGGACGTTGATGCCGCGGTTGGCCGCCGTGCCGGGGGAGACGAGGACGCCCTGCAGGATGTAGTCGGCCGCGTCGGCCACCTCGGTCGAGAACGCCCGGTGGCAGCTGGCGGACTGCACCGGCAGGCTCCCGCCGCCGCTGGTCAGGATCTCGCTGATCGCGATCGGGCTGCAGTAGATCCCGCGCGCCGCCACGGTCGCGTAGGCCGCGGCCATGCTCATCGGCGCGACGGGTTCCGAGCCCAGGGTGAACGACGGGTTGTTGTCCGCGGAGTCGCCCTGGCCGAGCGCCGGGTCCGGGCGCAGCAACGAACGGCCGTTGGCGAAGGTCATTCCCATGCTGGCCGCGGTCTGGACCACCTGGCACAAGCCCACCTTCTGCTCGAGGTGGGCGTAGAACACGTTGATCGACTGCGTGGTCCCGTTGTACAGCGTGAAGGTGCCCTTCCCGGCCCCCTCGGCGTTATGCACGTTGAAGACGCCCGCGAAGTTGCCCTGGCAGTTGTAGTACGGCCCGACCACGCTCGGGGACACGATCGCCTGGCTGAACCCGAACGGCACCGCCTGCTTGAGCGCGGTGATCAGGGTAAAGATCTTGCTCGACGAGCCCGTCTGGACGCCCGTGCCGCCGTCGTACTGCGTTTCGGCGGCGTAGTCGACCGTGGTGTGCCCCGGTCCGGTGCCGTACGGCCGGTCGATCGCGAGCGCGCGGATCTTGCCGGTGCCCGGCTGGATCAGCACCTCGGTGTCCACGTTCCGGCCCGGGTTGTAGAAGCCCGAGTTCGCCGGCGCGACCCAGTTGACCGCGTCGCTCGCGGCCTTCTGGTCCTGCGGGTTCAGGGTGGTGTAGATCTTCAGGCCGCCGACCGTGTTCAGTATCTGGTAGGCCCTGGCCAAGGCCGGGTCGGTCCGCATGGTGGCCATCACGAAGTCGCAGAAGAACGCCTCGTTCGCCGCGGACGGGCTGAAGCATCCGCTCTGCAGCGGGGTGGTCGACATGTTCAGGCCGAGCGGCAGCTTCTCGGCGGCATTGGCCTGCGCCTGGGTGATATAGCCGACCTGGGCCATGCGGGTCAGCACGGTGTTACGCCGGTCTATGGCCTGGGACGGGTCGGTGACCGGGTCGTAGAACGAGGGGTTCCGCACCAGCCCGGCCAGCAGCGCGGCCTGCGGCAGGCTCAGGTCCGCCGCGCTGGTGCTGAAGTAGCGTTCCGCGGCCACCTGGATGCCGTAGGCGTTGTTCTCGTAGTAGGCGACGTTGAGGTAGGCGGCGAGCAACTGGTCCTTGGTCATCTCGTGCTCGACGACCGAGGCCATCCGGAGCTCGCGGATCTTCCGGCTGACCGTGGGCTCGGACGCGTCGTCCTGCTGCTGCTTGCTCGTGGCCGTCAGGATGAGCGCGTTCTTGACGTACTCCTGCGCCAGCGTGGAGCCGCCCTGGGTGGAGCCGCTGTTGCTCAGGTCGCTGGCGAGCGCGCGCAGGGTGCCCCGCAGGTCGAACGCGCCGTGCAGGTAGAACCGGGAGTCCTCGATCGCGACGATCGCGTTCCGCATCACCGGCGCGATCTGGTTGTAGCTGACCGGGATGCGGTAGATGTTGCGGGGGTAGTAGTACGCGATCAGGTTTCCGTCTTCGTCCAGGATCTCCGAGCGCGAGGGGATCTGCCCCAGGGACGGCACCTTGAGCGTGTTGAAGGTATTGGCCGCGTTGCGGGTGATGACCCCCGCCGCCCCGACCACCGGTACGGCCACGGCCGCCACGAGCAGCCCGGCACCGACTGACACGGCCGCGAGGCGGCCGGCCGCACTGATGCGGGAGGCGGCGCCGGCGCGGCGTTCCGAGTTCAGCACGGGATTCAGGTTACGTTATGAGCATGCCAGGAAGGCCCGGATCCGGCGCCCCGCGCGGTACTGGCCGGGTCCCGTTGCCGTGCCCCCAGCTGGGGCGCGGCCCGATTGGCTGGCCCGCCAGGGGGGTGAACAGGGCCGTGACTAGCTCACTTCCGCGCGCATAGCCCATGAGAGCTATTTTGAGAAATGGGCCTAGTGGGGTCTAGCGCTACGCGCCGGACTTCCGTAAGTTACTCTTCCGCGACCATCGCTACCGAGGCCCGGCGTAGCGCCGTGTGCTCGGACCGTAACGAGACGCCACCCGGCGTGACGCCCAACACGGGCGTGACGATCAGGAGGAGTGAACCACATGTGGATCACGGACTGGACCGCGCGTGCCGCGTGCAAGGGAACTGATCCTGACGAGCTCTTCGTCCAGGGCGCGGCGCAGAATCGGGCCAAGCTCATCTGCCGGGGGTGCCCAGTCCGGACCGAGTGCCTGGCTGACGCGCTCGACAACCGGATCGAGTTCGGGGTGTGGGGCGGCATGACCGAGCGCGAGCGGCGGGCGCTGCTCCGCCGCCGCCCGGACGTCACCTCATGGCGCGACCTGCTCGAGAGCGCACGCAACCAGTACGAGCGCGCCGGCGACGAGCTCGTCGCCAGCTGATCGCAGTGTCCGGCTGATCCCAGTGTCGTGATCAGCCTGGCCCCGCGGTGGTAACCGCGGCTGGCCGCCGTTATCCGGTGCAGAAGTCATCCGGTGTGGAAGTCATCCGGTACAGAAAAACTGTCTCCCACCGTCCCCAGCCCGGCCAGGTCGTGCACGTCGCCCGGCTGGGCCGGCACCTCGACCACGGGCACGTGCGGGTGCGCGCTGGTGAAGTGCTCGGCCACCCGGCGCTCGGCCGCCGAGAGCTGCATCCGCTCGGCGTGCAGCCGCAGGGCCGTGATGGTCAGCGCGTGCTGGGCCGCCGACGGGCCGTCGGCGGCGAGGGTCTCCGCGGCGGCCAGGCTGCGGGCGGCCGACAGGCGGGCGGCGGGCGAGCGGTGCACCCGGTTCAGGACCAGGCCGGCCAGCGGCATGCCCTCCTGGGCGAGGCGTTCCACGAAGTACGAGGCCTCGCGCAGCGCGTCCGGCTCCGGGGCCGCGACCACCAGGAACGCCGTGCCCGGGGCGCGCAGCAGCCGGTAGGTGTAGTCGGCCCGCTCCCGGAACCCGCCGAACATCGTGTCCAGGGCGGACACGAACGTCTGCACGTCCTTGAGCACCTGGGCGCCGAGCACCTTGGTCAGCACCCCGGTGACCATCCCGAAGCCGGTGTTCAGCATCCTCAGGTACGCCCGGCCGCCCACCTTCGCCGGGACGACCAGGAGCCGGATGAGCCGGCCGTCCAGGAACCGGCCCAGGCGCTGCGGGGCGTCGAGGAAATCGAGCGCGGACCGGCTCGGCGGCGTGTCGACCACGATCAGGTCCCAGGCGTCGGCCCGGCGCAGCTGGCCGAGCTTCTCCATGGCCATGTACTCCTGCGTGCCGGAGAACCCGGACGACAGCGACTGGTAGAACGGGTTCGCCAGGATCTGGGCCGCCCGGTCCGGGTCGGCGTGGGCCTCGACGATCTCGTCGAAGGTCCGCTTCATGTCCAGCATCATCGCGTGCAGGCTGCCATCGGGCGTATCGCTGCGGCCCCCGGTCTTCTCGCCGTTGCCCGCGGGCGCCCGGTCGGGGAGCGGAACCGGGCGCGGCGTGTTGTCCAGCGAGGACAGGCCCATGGACTGGGCCAGCCTGCGCGCCGGGTCGACGGTGAGCACGACCACGTGACGGCCGTGCTCCGCCGCGCGCAGGCCGAGAGCGGCCGCGGTGGTGGTCTTGCCGACCCCCCCGGACCCGCAGCAGACGATGACCCGGGTCCGCCGGTCATCGATGAGCCGGTCGATGTCCAGCCGCGGCGGCGCGGCGGTCTCGCTCATGCTGCTCCCTGGTCGCGGAGCGCGGCCGCCAGCCGGTACAGCCCGGCCAGGTCCATGCCGTCGGGAATCATCGGCAGCTCGTAGCACGGCTGCCCTGGCTCGTCCAGCCTGCGCCGCTGCTGTTCCTGGCCGACGGCGGCCACCGCGTGCTCGGTGAGCTCGGCCGCCAGGTCGGCGGCGAGGCGCAGGGTGTCGTCGAGCCCGGCGGCCTTCAGGCCGAGCGCGAGCTCGTGCTCGTCGGCCGATCCGGCCGCCACGAGCCGGAGCTGGCTGAGCGGCAGTTCCATCGGCCGCACCATGTTGATCATGATGCCGCCGACCTGTATCCCGCCGCCGGCCAGCTCGTGCAGCTCGGCGATGCCGTCCAGGACCTCCTGCACGGGCATCTCCTCGAGCGTGGTGGCGAAGTGCACGGCGGTCTCCGGCGAGTGGATCACCTTCTGCACCGTGTCGGCGTGGGTGCGGATCGGCCCCACCCGGGCCAGCCCGGATACCTCGGAGGTGACGTTGAGGAACCTGCCGATCCGGCCGGTCGGGGGGCGTCCATGACGACCGCGTCGTAGATCCGCTTGCCCGCCTTCTTCCTGCGGACGGCCTCCGCCGCCTTCCCGGTCAGCAGCACGTCCCGCAGCCCCGGTGCGATCGTGGTCGCGAAGTCCATGGCGCCGAGCCTGGTCAGTGCCCAGCCCGCGTGCCGCAGGTTGTAGAACATCTCGAGGTACTCGAGCAGCGCCGACTCCGGGTCGGCGACGAGCGCGTATACCTCGCCGCCGGGCTGCGTGTCGCTGTCCGGGGCCACGGCGATCTTGCGCTCCTCGTAAGGGAGCGGCGGGCAGTCGAAGACCTGGGCGATCCCCTGGCGGCCCTCCACCTCGATCAGCAGCACCCGCTTCCCGCCGGACGCGAGCGCGAGCGCTAGGGCGCCGGCGACCGTGGTCTTGCCGGTCCCGCCCTTTCCGGTGACGACGTGCAGCCGCACGCCCTCCCAGTCCGTATCCCGTGTGCTCACCCCTTGAAGGCTATCCACGCCGGCGCACCAGAAATCCCGGTGTCCCGCGTGGCGGCCGGACGACGTCCCCGCGAGCCACCGGAAGGATACGGGCCGTAACGCGCCGTCAGCGGCGGTGTCGCCGTACCGAAATGCCACTAGGCTGGGGCGAAAGTATGGCGCAACCGTGACCGGGAAGAGGTGAAGGTGATGGTTGTCCTGGTGGTCATTCTGGTAATACTCGTCGTCGGCGGGCTCATTGCCGCGGGCCGGTCGTTCAAGGTCGTGCAGCAGTACGAGCAGGGCATCATTTTCAGGTTCGGGAAGGTGCTGCCGGGGACTCGCGGTCCGGGGCTGACCGTAATCCGGCCGTACGGCGACCGGATGCAGAAGGTCAACATGCAGATCGTGGCGATGGCCGTCCCGGCGCAGGAGGGCATTACCCGGGACAATGTCAGCGTCCGGGTCGACGCGGTGGTCTACTTCCGGGTCGTGGACCCGATCAAGGCGACCATCAACGTGCAGAATTACATGTTCGCGATCTCCCAGCAGGCGCAGACCTCGCTGCGCTCGATCATCGGCCAGTCCGAGATGGACCAGCTGCTCGCCGAGCGGGACAGCGTGAACCGGGAGCTGCGCCGGATCATCGACGAGCCGACCGAGGGTCCGTGGGGGATCCGGGTGGAGCGGGTGGAGATCAAGGACGTCTCGCTGCCGGAGGGCATGAAGCGGTCGATGTCGCGGCAGGCGGAGGCGGAGCGGGAGCGCCGCGCCCGGATCATCACCGCCGACGGCGAGTACCAGGCGTCCAAGCGGCTGGCCGCGGCGGCCAACGTGATGGCCCGCGACCCGGCCGCGCTGCAGCTGCGGCTGCTGCAGACCGTGGTCGAGGTGGCCGCCGAGCGCAACAGCACGCTGGTCATGCCGGTCCCGGTCGAGCTGCTCCGGTTCTTCGACAAGTTCACCCCCCCCAGCGCGGCGGGCGGGGAGAGGTCTGCCGCGGATTCGGCCTCGCTGGCCGACTTCGGCAACGAGGACGTGGACAAGGTCGAGGCCGAGATCGAGAGCGGAGCGCCGCTCGAGATACCCGAGGTCCCGCCGATCCCCGAGCTGCCCGGGGCGGACGCGGGCCTCGGCAAGGTGGCCGCCCCGGCCGCCCCGGACGACGCCACCGAGGTGACCGTGGACGGCAGGCACGACGACACCACCGTGATGGACACCGGCGCCAAGCACGCGCGGGACCGGCGGGCCTAGCGCCGGGCCCTGATCCGGGGAGACGCCGTCCGCGCGCCGGGGTCTCCCCGCTAGGGTCTTGCCATGGCCAAGTGGGAATACGCGACGGTTCCGCTGCTGGTGCACGCGACCAAGCAGATCCTGGACAACTGGGGCGAGGACGGCTGGGAGCTCGTGGCGGTCGTGCCCGGGCCGAATCCCGAGCAGCTCGTCGCCTACATGAAGCGAGAACGATCATGAGCCTGCCGGAGGACGGGTCGCCCGAGGCCAGGCTGGCCGCCCTCGGGCTCACCCTGCCGAAGGTGTCGCCGCCGCTCGCCGCCTATGTGCCCGCCGTGCGCACCGGAGATTACGTGTACACGGCCGGCCAGCTGCCGGTCGTCGACGGGCAGCTGCTGGCCACCGGCAAGGTCGGCGCCGACATCGGCGCGGTCGAGGCCAGCGCCCTGGCCCGGACCTGCGCGCTGAACGCGCTGGCCGCCGCGGCGTCGGTGACCGGCGGGCTCGACGCGATCCGGCGCATCGTCAAGGTGACCGGCTTCGTGGCCAGCGCGCCGAGCTTCACCCAGCAGGCCCAGGTGATCAACGGCGCGAGCGAGCTGCTGATCGAGGTGTTCGGCGAGGCGGGCCGGCACGCCCGCAGCGCCGTCGGGATGGCGGTGCTGCCGCTGGACGCCCCGGTCGAGGTCGAGCTGATCGCAGAGATCAGAGACTGAGTGAGACCGGGAGCAATCCGGATCGGCGGGCAGCTCGGCCAGCGGGCCCTGGACATCCTCGCCGGCAGGCAGCCCCCCGCGCAGCCGCGTGACGCGGCCACCGTGATGCTGCTGCGGCCCGCCGGAACCGACGGCGGCCTTGAGGTCTACATGCTGCGCCGCAAGTCCTCGATGGCGTTCGCGCCCGGTGCCTTCGTCTTCCCCGGCGGGTCGGTCGACACCAGGGACGCCGACGAGCAGGTGGCCTGGGCGGGGCCGGAGCCCGGCGAGTGGGGCCGGATCTTCGACGCGCCCCCGGAACTGGCGCGCGCGCTGGTCTGCGCCGCGGTCAGGGAGACCTTCGAGGAGTCCGGCGTGCTGCTGGCCGGGCCGTCCGCCGGCACGGTCGTGGCCGACACCACGGGCGCGGACTGGGAGGCGGACCGCCAGGCGCTGCTCGACCGCTCGCTCTCGCTGGCCGAGATGCTCGCCCGGCGCGGGCTGGTGCTCCGGTCCGACCTGCTCCAGCCCTGGTCCCGGTGGATCACCCCGGTGATCGAGGAGCGCCGCTTCGACGCCAGGTTCTTCGCCGCCGCGCTGCCGGATCAGCAGCGCACCAGGGACGTCGGCGGGGAGGCGGCGGCGGTGGCCTGGGTGCGCCCGGGCGACGCGATCGCCATGGGGCGCCGGAAGGAGATCGTGCTGTGGCCGCCGACCGCGGTGACCCTGGCGGAGCTCGCGGCCTGCCCGGACGTGGCGGCCGCGCTCGCGCCGCGCCAGGTCAGGCCGGTGCTGCCGGAGGCGAGCGTGGCCGAGGGCGCGGCCTGGCTGACCCTTCCGGCGGAACTGGACTACCCCCTGTGACTGGGGGGGCACCGTGACGGAGATTGACGGGTCCGGAACGGCCCGGGCACGTTGCGTTCTGGCCCCTAACCCGTCGCTGATGACGCTGGACGGCACCAACACCTGGCTGGTTGCCGAGCCCGGCGCCTCGGCCGCCATCGTGGTGGACCCGGGCCCGGGCGACGAGGGGCACCTGCGCCGGGTGCACGCCGCCGCGACCGAGGCGGGCCAGCGCATCGAGAAGATCGTTCTGACGCACGGCCATCCGGACCACTCCGACGGTGCGCGGCGGCTGGCCGAACTGGCCGGCGCCCCGGTCCTCGCGGTCGACCCGGCGCACCGCCTGGGCCCCGACAGCCTGGGCCCGGGCGACACGGTGCGCGCCGGCGGCTGCGAGCTGCGGGTGATCGAGACGCCGGGGCACTCGGCCGATTCGGTGTGCCTGCTGCTGGAGGCGGACGGGGCCGTGCTGACCGGGGACACCGTGCTCGGCCGGGGCACCACGGTGATCGGCGGCGACGGGAGCCTGAGCGACTATCTCCGCTCGCTGGACCGGCTGCGGGCGCTGACCGATTCCCAGGGCCTGACGGCCCTGCTGCCCGGGCACGGGCCGATGCTCGCGGACCCGGCGGGGACCCTGGACTACTACATCGCGCACCGGGCGGAACGGCTCGCCGAGGTGACGGCCGCGGTCGCCGCCGGGGAGACCACGCTGTCCGGCATCGTGGCCCGGGTCTACGTGGACGTGGACCGCGCGCTGTGGCCGTTCGCCGAGTGGTCGGTGCGAGCGCAACTGGCGTACCTGGCCGAGCGGGGCGAGCTGCCGCCGACCGTGAGCTACTGAGCGTTACCGGGCCCGCTTGCGCATCCGTTCCGGGTCGATCAGCAGCACGGACTTGGGGTGCAGCTGGATCCAGCCGCGCGCCACGAAGTCGGCGAGAGCCTTGTTGACGGTCTCCCGTGACGCCCCGACCAGCTGGGCCAGCTCCTCCTGGGTCAGGTCGTGATTGACCTGCAGGCCGTCCTCCTGCTCGGTGCCGAACCGCGCCGCCAGGTCCAGCAGGGCCTTCGCGACCCGGCCCGGCACATCGGTGAAGACCAGGTCGGACATGACCTCGTTGGTGCGCCGGAGCCGCCGTGCCAGCGCGGCGAGCAGGTGCATGGCGACATCGGGGTGCCCGGTGAGCCAGGTCCGCAGGTCGTCATGGGCCAGGGCGGCCAGGCGGACGTCGGTCACGGCCGAGGCGCCCATGGTGCGGGGCCGGGGGTCGAACAGCGAGAGCTCGCCGAACATCTCGCCCGGCCCGATCAGGCTGATCAGGTTCTCCCGGCCGTCCGCGGACGTCCTGGTGAGCTTGATCTTGCCGTCGAGCACCACGTACAGCCGGTCTCCCGCGTCACCCTCGTCGAAGAGCCGGTCCCCCCGGGCCAGCCCGACGTCGGTCACCCCGGCCCGCAGCGCCTTTGTCTCCTCGTCGTCCAGGGCCTCGAACAGCGGTGCCCGCCTGAGCACGTCCTCCGCGTGTTCCACGGCATGCACCTCCTCGGCCCGCTCCAGGCGCTTACTCTCAGTGTCGCCCATTCATTACCCAGAAAGCGACTTTCGCCCCTTCCGCACGGGGTTGGCCACGCAGCGTCCCGTTCAGGTCAATGATCTTCATTTTCTGACGCGGCCAGTCGGGCCCGGCAGGACTCGATCTCGGCGTCGGCCGCCTCCCGGCCCGCCCACCGGCCCGCCTCCACCATCTTGCCGGGCTCCAGCTCCTTGTAGACCTCGAAGAAGTGCTGGATCTCCAGGCGGTCGAAGTCCGAGACGTCCCCGATGTCCTCCAGGTGCGCCATCCGCGGGTCGGTCGCCACCACGCACAGGACCTTGTCGTCGATGCCGTTCTCGTCCCGCATCCGGAACATGCCGATCGCCCGGCACCGGATCAGGCACCCGGGGAACGTGGGCTCCTCGAGCAGCACCAGCGCGTCGAGCGGGTCGCCGTCGTCGGCCAGCGTGCCCTCGATAAAGCCGTAGTCAGCCGGGTATCGAGTGGAGGTGAACAGCATCCGGTCCAGCCGGATCCGGCCGCTCACGTGATCCATCTCGTACTTGTTCCGCTGACCCTTGGGGATCTCGATGGTCACATCGAATTCCGCGATTCCCGTCTCTTCCACGATTCCGCCTCCCGGCCCATAGATTTACTCCGTTGTCTACCCGGTCCGGGTCCGCGGGCGTATGGCGGGGCAGCGGGTTCCAGGATTCCGCGAGAGGAGGTGACCGGTTGCGTCGGCCTCGCGTGGTCGCGGCGGCGTCGCTGGCCGTGCTCAGCGTGTTCACGATGACCGCCGGCGTGGCCGTGGCGCGCATGCTGCCGCCGCGGCTGGCGTTGTGGCGGCTGCCCACGGTGGCCGCCCGCGGGCTCGCCCGGGCCGGGCCGGTGCTCAGCCCGGTGCCGGACCCGGTGGCCGGCGCGAGGACGGCGCAAGCCGGGCCGGGAACGCAGGCGACGGCGGCGGGCGTCAGCGCCGCGCTCTCCGGCGTGCTCGGCTCGGCCACGCTCGGCCCGCACGTCGGCGCGGTGGTCGCCGACCTGTCCTCGGGCCAGGTGCTGCTCTCCCGCCAGGGCAACTCGGGCTTTGCCCCGGCCTCGACCGCGAAGCTGGCCGTGGCCATCGCCGCGCTGCACGTGCTCGGCCCCGCGGCCAGGCTCACCACCAGGGTCGTGGCCGGCCCGGCGCCGTCGTCCGTGGTCCTGGTCGGCGGCGGCGATCCGACGCTGGCCGCCGGGCACCCCCCGGCCTCCGACTACCCCCAGCCGGCCACGCTGGCCTCGCTGGCTGACCAGACGGCGCGGGCGCTGCGGGCCAGGGGCGTCCGCGCGGTCCGGGTCGGCTATGACACCTCGCTGTTCACCGGCCTGCCGATGGCCCCGGGCTGGTCGAGCGACTACGTCACCACGGGCGACGTGACCCCGATCGAGTCGCTGGAGGTGGACCAGGGCCGGCTGACCCTGAGCGGCGCTCCCCAGGACGCGGACGACCCGGGCAACCTGCGGCCGCGCTCGTTCACGCCGGCTTCCGACGCCGCGCAGGTCTTTGCCTCGTTCCTGTCCGGCCAGGGGATCACGGTGCGCGGGCCGGCGGCCCCGGCGACGGCGCCGGGCGGCAGCGCCACGATCGCCGCGGTGTCGTCGCCGCCGCTGGCCGAGATCGTGGGGCAGATGCTCACCGAGAGCAACAACGTGATCGCGGAGAACCTGGCCCGGCAGGTCGCGATCGCCACCGGGCGGCCGGCCTCGTTCAGCGGCGGGGCCGCGGCGGAGACGGCCGTGCTCCGCGGGCTCGGCATCCGCGGCAGAATCAGCCTGGTCGACGGCAGCGGCCTGTCGCCGCTGGACCGGATCACGCCAGACGTGCTGGTGCAGCTGATGCGCCTGGCCGCGGCGCCCCGACAGCCGAGCCTGCGGCCAGTGATCACCGGCCTCCCGGTGGCCGGGTTTTCCGGGACGCTGGGCCCCGGCGGCAGCGTGTTCCCCGACCTGGGCCAGGCCGGGCGCGGCGTGGTGCGGGCCAAGACCGGCAACCTGCTGACCGTGGTGTCGCTGGCCGGCATCGCGCAGGCCAGGGACGGCCAGCTGCTCGCGTTCGCGTTCATGGCCGACCAGCTGCCGGCGGCGGGCCTGGACGCCGGCGCGGCCGACCTGACCACGCTGGCCACGGCCCTGGCCGGCTGCGGATGCCACTGAGCGTCGGCCATTGCTGCCTGTCGATCGCCGGCTACCCGGCTGGCCAACGTACGGTGGGGTTGTGAGCAGCTCTCAGATGATCGACTGGAACGTAGCCACGTCAACCGGGGTCAGGTGGGCCCGGCCCGGGCCGGCCGTCAGCATGTCCGAGGCCAGGAAGGTGGTCGCGGAACTGCGCAGGCTCGCGACCGCCGTGCAGGAGCCGGTCCGCGAGGTCACCGGCCTGCCCGGCCTGGGCGACGGCGGCCGGATCGCGGTCGTGGACCGGCCGGGATGGATCCGCGCCAACGTCGACGGGTTCCGGGTGGTGCTGGATCCGCTGGTCGAGCACATGCGCGAGAAGGGCACCGCACCGCCGCCCGGATCCGTGATCGGCAACGTCGGATCACGGGTCACCGGCATGCAGGCGGGCCTGATCCTCGCCTACCTGGCCGGGCGGGTGCTCGGCCAGTACGAGCTGTTCCTGCCGCCGGACCCGGACGCACCGGAACCCGGCGCCGCGGACGCCCCCGCGGGCCGGCTGACCCTGGTCGCGCCGAACATCGTCATGGTGGAGCGCGAGCTCGGGGTGGACCCGCACGACTTCCGGCGCTGGGTGTGCCTGCACGAGGAGACGCACCGGGCCCAGTTCACGTCGGTGACCTGGCTCCGCCCCTACGTGCAGCAGCAGATGACCGAGTTCCTGCTGGCCTCGGACCTGGACCCGGCCTCGATCCTGGACCGGGTCCGGTCCGCGGCCGACGCGGTGGCGGGCGCGGTCCGTGGCGGCGGCGAGAGCCTGATCGAGGCGATCCAGACGCCGCGCCAGCGCGAGATACTCGACCGGCTGACCGCCGTGATGACGCTCGTGGAGGGCCACGGCGACTACGTGATGGACGCGGTCGGCCCCAAGGTGGTGCCGTCGGTCGAGGAGATCCGGGCCAAGTTCTCCGCCCGGCGCCTGTCCGGCGGCCGGATCGAGCAGGCCATCCGCCGGATCCTGGGCATCGACCTCAAGATGAAGCAGTACGAGCAGGGGGCGCGGTTCGTCAAGACCGTGGTAGACGAGGCGGGCATGACGGTGTTCAACCGGGTCTGGACGTCCCCGGAGACCCTCCCGACCCGGGACGAGATCACCAGCCCGCGGTCCTGGCTCGAGCGGGTCGGCCGCGGGTCGCCCGGCGAACTGCCCCGGGGCGAGGCGAACGGCAGCGGGACGAACGGCAGCGGCGCAGAGACCAACGGCGCGGACGGCGGCGCGGCCGCCAGCTGACCCCGCGAGCCAAAGGAGCCGCGGCCTGCCCCCCGCGAGCCCGAGGAGCCGCGGCCTGACCCCGCGAGCCAAAGGGGCGCGGTGCCGCCTGGACTGAGGAACGAGAAGCGACGAAGGAGCGAGAAGCGACGAAGGAAGGCGGCGCCTCCAGGCGCCCCGGAGGCGAGCGGGGAGGGCAAATGGGCCCCGGAGGCGAGCGGGGAGGGTAATGGGCCCGCACCCCGCGGTCGCGGCCGTCCGGCTGGCTGTGCGCCGGTGCCTGTCCGGAGCGGGCCTGGCCCCCGGTGACCTGGTGCTCGCCGCCTGCTCGGGCGGCGCGGACTCGCTGGCCCTCGCCGCGGCGCTCGCGTTCGAGGCGCCCCGGCTCGGCCTGTGCGGCGGCGGCGTCACCGTCGATCACGGCCTGCAGGCCGGATCGGCCGAGCAGGCCAGGAAGGTGACGAAGACCCTCGCCGCGCTGGGCCTCGATCCGGTGCAGAGCGTCAGCGTCACCGTGCCGCGGTCCGGCGCCGGCCCCGAGGCGGCCGCGCGGAGCGCCAGGTACCTGGCGCTCGACCGCGTCGCCGACGCCACCGGCGCTGCCGCGATCTTGCTCGGCCACACCACGGATGACCAGGCCGAGACCGTGCTGCTCGGCCTGGCGCGCGGCTCCGGCGCGCGCTCCCTGGCCGGGATGCCCGAGCGCAACGGCCGCTGCCTGCGCCCGCTGCTCGGGGTCAGCCGTGCCCAGACCCGGGCCGCGTGCGCCGCCCTCAACCTCGGGCCCTGGGACGACCCGCAGAACGCCGATCCCGGCTACGCCCGCGTCCGGGTCCGCCACCGGGTGCTCCCGGCCCTGGAGTCCGAGCTCGGGCCCGGCGTGGCCGAGGCCCTCGCCCGCACGGCCCGGCAGTTGCGCGCGGATGCCGATTTCCTCGACTCTGTCGCCCAGGCCGAAGCAGAACGGATAGCCGCGGCCGGCTCCGGCGGCCTCCCGCTGGACGAGGTTGCGGCCCTGCCGCAGGCGATCAGGTCGCGGGTGCTCAGGAACGCGGCCATCGCGGCTGGCTGCCCGGCGGGCGCGCTGACCGAGCGCCACGTGGCCGGGCTCGACGCGCTGGTGACCGACTGGCACGGCCAGCGGTGGACCGACCTGCCCGGCGGCGTACGCGGCCGGCGCCAGTATGGCAAGCTACTTTTCACCTCTAGCAACGGGGAGGGCGCGGGTGGACGCGGCTGACATGGGCGCCGACCTGGCGGAAGTGCTGATCACCCCGGATCGGCTGCAAAACCGGATTGCGGAGCTCGCCGCGCAGATCGACGCGGATTACGCCGATCGCGAACTTCTCCTGGTTGGCGTGCTGAAGGGCGCGGTCATGGTGATGGCTGACCTGGCCCGCGCCATGCGGCTGCCCGTTCAGATGGACTGGATGGCGGTCTCGTCTTACGGCTCCGGCACGAAATCCTCCGGAGTCGTGCGCATTCTCAAGGATCTCGACTGCGATATCACGGACCGCCATGTGCTGGTCGTGGAGGACATTGTCGACTCCGGCCTGACCCTGTCCTGGCTGGTCAGGAACCTGCAGTCGCGCGGTCCCGCGTCGCTGCGGGTATGCGCGCTGCTGCGCAAGCCCAGCGCCGCGCGGGTGGACATTGAGGTGGCGTACACGGGTTTCGACATTGGCGACGCCTTCGTCATCGGCTATGGCCTCGACTATGCCGAGCGTTACCGGAACCTTCCGTTCATCGGCACCCTGGCCCCGCATGTCTACGGCGGCGGGCTAGAGGACGCGGGCGCCGCCGCGTCGGCGGCGGGCGCCGCGGCCGGGGACGACCCCGGCGCCGGGGAACACATTGTGAGATGAAATACGTTCAGGGTAAGGACACGGCAGCGACTGCTGCGGCGCGCGAAGGTGCTTCCTACGTGTCAGCGCTAGCCGGTGCGGTGTACCGTCGATTATTCGCTGTGTACCAGGCGGGCAGAGAGGAAGACTGCGCGTGGGCGCTGGGATGCATGGCAGTCCCGCCGGAGGACGGCGGGACCTTAAGCTCGTCAGGAGGGGTCGGCCCGCTGCCGGCGCGGCCGTTCGTCGATGGATCTGAAGCGCTACTTCCGCGGGCCGTTCGTTGCTGTCCTCGTCGTCTTGTTGCTGTTCTTCTTCCTGTACCGGTACGCGAGCTCGGGCAGCACGTACAAGCAGGCCGACACCTCGCAGGTGGTCGGCCTCATCGACAGCGGCCAGGTCAAGTCGGCGCTGCTGATCGACTCCAGCCAGACGGTCCAGGTCACGACCGACAAGGGCGAGCTGCTGCAGGCGTCCTGGGTCGGCAACCAGGGCCAGACGCTCGCCACGACCCTGCAGGCCGACGCCAAGGCGGGCAAGCTGCCCGGCGGTTACACCGTCCAGGCCCCCAAGGGCAGCTCGATCTTCGATGTGATCTTCAGCTGGCTGCCGATCATCCTGATCGTGCTGATCTTCCTGTTCATGCTGAACCAGATGCAGGGCGGCGGCTCCCGGGTAATGAACTTCGGGAAGTCCAAGGCCAAGCTGATCACCAAGGACACCCCGAAGACCACGTTCGCCGACGTGGCCGGCGCGGACGAGGCGATCGAGGAACTCCAAGAGATCAAGGAGTTCCTGCAGAGCCCGGGCAAGTTCCAGGCCATCGGGGCGAAGATCCCCAAGGGCGTGCTGCTGTACGGCCCGCCCGGCACCGGCAAGACGCTGCTGGCCCGGGCCGTGGCCGGCGAGGCCGGGGTCCCGTTCTACTCCATCTCCGGCTCCGACTTCGTCGAGATGTTCGTTGGCGTCGGCGCGTCCCGGGTCCGTGACCTGTTCGAGCAGGCCAAGGCGAACGCCCCGGCGATCGTGTTCGTCGACGAGATCGACGCGGTAGGCCGGCACCGCGGCGCCGGCTTCGGCGGCGGCCACGACGAGCGTGAGCAGACCCTCAACCAGCTGCTGGTAGAGCTCGACGGCTTCGACACCAAGGGCGGGGTCATCGTGATCGCGGCCACGAACCGGCCGGACATCCTGGACCCGGCGCTGCTGCGCCCCGGCCGGTTCGACCGCCAGATCGTCGTGGCCCAGCCCGACCTGAACGGCCGGAAGGGCATCCTGCGGGTGCACGCGCGCGGCAAGCCGCTGGGACCGGACGTCGAGCTCGACGCGATCGCGCGCCGGACGCCCGGGTTCACCGGCGCCGACCTGGCCAACGTGATCAACGAGGGCGCGCTGCTCACCGCGCGGGCGAACGGCACCCAGATCACGATGGCCTCGCTGGAGGAGGCGATCGACCGGGTCACCGCCGGCCCCAAGCGCAAGAGCGTGCTCCTCTCCGAGAGGGAGCGGAAGATCATCGCGTACCACGAGGGCGGCCACGCCCTGGTCGGGCACGCGCTGCCGCACGCCGACCCGGTGCACAAGATCACGATCATCCCGCGCGGCCGGGCGCTCGGCTACACGGCGTCCGCCCCGACCGAGGACAAGTTCCTGGTCAGCCGGGCCGAGATGATGGACCAGCTGGCGATGCTGCTCGGCGGCCGGACCGCCGAGGAACTGGTCTTCCACGAGCCCACCACCGGCGCGGCCAACGACATCGAGAAGGCGAGCCAGATCGCCCGCGGGATGATCACCGAGTACGGGATGAGCGAGCGGCTCGGCGCGCGCAAGTTCGGCTCCGGCGACGGCGAGCCGTTCCTGGGCCGCGAGATGTCGCACAGCCGGGACTACTCCGAGGAGATCGCGTCCGCGATCGACGAGGAGGTGCGCCGCCTGATCGAGTCCGCGCACGACGAGGCCTGGGAGATCCTGGTCGAGTACCGCGACGTGCTCGACAACCTCGTGCTCCAGTTGATGGAGCACGAGACCCTGTCCCGGGACCAGGTCCTGGCGATCTTCAGCCCGATCCGCGAGCGCCCGACCCGCGGCTCCTACACCGGCTACGGCAAGCGGCTCCCGTCCGACCGGCCGCCGGTGCTGTCGCCCAAGGAGATGGCCCTCGCCGCCGCGCCGGATGGCTCCGAGCAGGCCGGCGCGGGCAACGGGCAGGCCCTGTCCGCCGGTCCCGACGGGTCCGCGCAGGCCCTGGGCCCGGGAGGGACCGGGAGCCCGGCCGGGCAGGCCGGCTCGATGGGCCCGATCGGCACCATCCGCCCGATGGGCTCCGCGGGCCCGGGCGGTGCCGGCGGCCCGGGCGGTGCCGGCGGCTACGGTTCCCCGCAAGGCCCAGATGACGGCGCGCCGGGTGGCTCCGCAGGAGGCCCCGCGCCGGGCGGGGCTCATTGACCGACCAGGGCGATCCCGGCTTGACCGGCCAGGGCGATCCCGGCCGCGTTGACCAGGAGCGGATCGAGCGGGCCGTGCGCGAGATCCTGTTCGCCATCGGCGAGGATCCGGAGCGGGACGGCCTGCGCGATACCCCGGCCCGCGTGGCCAGGGCCTACGCCGAGCAGTTCGCGGGGTTGCGGCAGCATCCCGAGGACGTGCTCAGCACGGTCTTCGACGCCGACCACGACGAGATGGTCCTGGTGCGCGATATCGAGCTCTACAGCACCTGCGAGCATCACCTGACGCCGTTCTTCGGGTTCGCCCACGTCGGCTACATACCGAACGACAAGGGCCAGATCACCGGGCTGTCGAAGCTGGCCAGGCTCGTGGACCTCTACGCCAGGCGTCCCCAGGTCCAGGAGCGGATGACGAGCCAGATCGCCGATGCGCTCATGAACGTACTTGAGCCGAGGGGCGTTATCGTAGTGATAGAGGCCGAGCACCTGTGCATGTCAATGCGTGGCGTGCGTAAGCCTGGCGCCAAGACCGTGACCTCCGCGGTGCGCGGGATATTTCTCGACTCTGACCGGACGCGTGCCGAGGCGATGAGCCTTTTGCTCGGCCGTCGCTGAACATTTGCCGGGCCGGAACCAGATAGGTACCGGGAGCGTCTGAGAGATGGCTGAGAAGAACCTTAGACTTGTGAACGTGACTGCCTTATCGCCCTGCCGGGCGGCGAAGCGGCCCGCTCAGGGGGAGGTTGGCTGCCGTGTTCAGGGGTTTGCCCGCATCATCTGGCGGCTCTGACTACTCTGGTCCCTCGTGATCCGGAGTTCGACCCATATGTCCGAGATGACTGACAGCAGCGGGCCGGAGCGGACCGAGCCTGTCACCGGTGGTGCCGTGCAGGCCACCGATGGCGCAGCGAAGGCTCGTGCCCCGCGCCCGCCGGACCGCAGGCATCAGCGGCGCTGGGTGCCGGTCAGCGCGGGCATCGTCGCGTTCCTGCTCGGCCTGGCCTACATCCTCGAGGGCTTCCGGACCCGGGTCATTTACAGCCATCTCAAGCACCCGCTGCACCGGCTGACCGAGATCGCGCCCGGCGTGCTGGCGATCCTGCCCCGGGTCGCCGACGTCATCATCGGCCTGCTGCTGCTCATGCTCTCGCACGGCCTGCGCAGGCGGAAGCGGCGGGCGTGGGAGGGAGTGATGCTGCTGCTGGCCTTCAGCGTGGTGACGCACGCCGTGCTGCCCGGCCGGCACATCGTCCCCGCCGCCATCACGGTGGCGCTGCTGGCCGTCCTGTGGTTCTACCGGAAGGAGTTCTACGCGGTCGGCGATCCCAGGACCCGGTGGCGCGCGCTGTGGGCGCTCATCGGCCTCGCGGTCGCCGACGTGGTCATCGGCCTCGCCTTTATCTCGGTCACCAAGGGCCTCGAGGCGGATTACCCGCTGGGGCAGCGGCTGCAGTCCGTGATCTACGGCCTGCTCGGCTTTGCCGGCCCGGTCAATTTCACCTCGGAAACCCGCGGCGACGTCTTCTCCTTCCTGATGGGGGGACTCGGGCTGTTCACCCTGATCGTCGTCCTCTACCTGTTCCTGCGCCCGGCTAAGCGCGTGGACAGGCTCAGTGACCAGGACGCGACCCGGATCAGGGACCTGCTCGCCAGGCAGGGGGAACGCGACTCGCTCGGCTATTTCACGCTGCGCACGGACAAGAGCATCATCTGGTCGGCCACGGGCAAGTCGTGCATCGGCTACCGGGTGCTGTCCGGGGTCATGCTGGCCAGCGGCGACCCCCTCGGCGATCCCGACGCCTGGCCCGGGGCGATGCACGCGTTCCTCGACGAGGCGGACCGGCACGCCTGGGTTCCGGCCGTGCTCGGCTGCAGCGAGCTCGGAGCGGAGACCTGGTGCCGCGAGGGGGGCGGCGGGCTGACCGCGCTGGAACTCGGCGACGAGGCGATTGTCAACGTGGCCGAATTCACCCTGCAGGGCAAGCCCATGAAGAACGTCCGGCAGATGGTGACCAGGGTGTGCCGGAACGGCTATGTCGCCGAGATCCGCCGGTCGGGCGACATTCCGCGCGCGGAGATAAACCGGATGATCAGGCAGGCCGACTCCTGGCGCGGCAGCCCGACCGAGCGGGGCTTCTCGATGGCGCTCGGCCGCGTCGGGGCCCCCGGCGACGACGACTGCGTGATCGCCACGGCCACCAAGGACGGAGTGCTCTGCGCGATCCTGCACTTCGTGCCCTGGGGACCCGACGGGCTGTCGCTCGACCTGATGCGCCGGGACCGCTCGGCGCAGCCGGGGCTGAACGACTTCCTCATCGTCGAGACCATCAAGACCGCGCCCGACCTCGGCATCAAGCGCATCTCGCTGAACTTCGCCATGTTCCGGGCCGCTCTCGAGCGGGGCGAGCGGATCGGCGCCGGGCCGGTGCTGCGCGCCTGGCGCGGCATCCTGCTGTTTGCCTCGCGGTGGTTCCAGATCGAGTCGCTGTACAAGTTCAACGCGAAGTTCTGCCCGGAATGGGTGCCCAGGTTCTTCGTCTACACCGGCACCAGGGACGTCCCGAGGATCGGCTTGGCCGCGATGGAGGCCGAGGCCTTCCTCGTCTGGCCCACCCCGGAGGTGCGCCGGATGGCCCGCCGGACGGCGCACCGGCTCGGGCTCGGCAAGGTCCGCCGCCGTCTGCAGGCCGCGCGCCGGGGCTCTAGCGCCGCCGCGTAGCCAATAGATTTGCCTCCATGGCTAGAGAGGCGCGTACGCAGGCTGTGGCCGGGCGGGCGCATCCGGCGGGCCTGCCCGCGCCGCGCCGCTGCCTGGTCATGGGCGTCGTCAACGTGACCCCGGACTCGTTCTCCGACGGCGGGGCCTGGCTGGAGCCGGCCGCGGCCGTGGCCCACGGCCTGCAACTCGTCGCCGAGGGAGCGGACATCGTCGACGTCGGAGGGGAGTCGACCCGCCCGGGAGCGGCGCGGGCGGACGAGGCCGAGGAACTGCGCCGGATCGCCCCGGTGGTCTCCGAACTCGCCGCCGCCGGGGTCCTGGTCAGCGTGGACACCATGCGGCCGGCGGTGGCCGAGTTCGCGCTCGGCGCCGGGGCCCGGCTGGTCAACGACATCAGCGGCGGGCGGGCCGATCCTCGGCTGCCCCGGCTGGTGGCCGAGGCTCGCGTCCCGTATGTCGTCGCGCACTGGCGCGGGCACAGCCGCGACATGCAGGACCGGGCGGTCTATGACGACGTGGTGCGCGAGGTCCGCGACGAGCTCGGCCGGCAGGTCGACGCGGTCGTCGCGGCCGGAGTCGACCCATCGATGATCATCGTGGATCCCGCGCTCGGCTTCGCCAAGCTGGCCGGGCACAACTGGTCGTTGCTGGCCAGGCTCGGCGAGATCTCCCGCCTCGGCGGGCCGCCGTTCCCGGTCCTGGTCGGCGCGTCCCGGAAGAGCTTCCTGGGACGGCTGCTCCCGGACACCGAGGGCGAGCCGCGCCCGGTCGCAGAGCGCGACGACGCCACGGTGGCCGTGTCCGCCCTGGCCGCGGCGGCCGGGGCGTGGTGCGTCCGGGTGCACGCCGTCGCGGCCAACGCGGACGCCGTGCGGGTCGCGGCACGATGGCGCGATGCCCGCGGGCCGGAAGCGGGGTGACCGGGCTGACCGGGCTGACCACCGACCGGATCTCGCTGATCGGGCTGCGCGCGTTCGGGCGCCACGGCGTCCTCGATCACGAGCGACGCGACGGCCAGGAATTCGTGGTGGACGCGGTGCTCTGGCTGGACACCAGGCCCGCGGCCGCAGCCGACGACCTGGCCCTGACCGTCGACTACGCGGCGGTGGCCAGCCGGCTCGCGGCCGTCGTCTCCGGCGAGCCGGTCGCGCTGATCGAGACGCTGGCCGACCGGCTCGCCGTGGCGTGCCTGTCCGCCCACCCGGCCGTGCGCGACGTGGAGATCACCGTGCACAAGCCCTACGCGCCGCTGATCCAGTCGCTGCGGGACGTGACCGTCACCATCCGCCGGAGCCGTGCATGACGCCACGCAGCACGGTCGTGCTGGCTCTCGGCAGCAACCTCGGCGACCGGCTGGCCAACCTGCAGGGCGCCGTCGATGCCCTGTGCGCCGAGCCCGGCCTCGACGATGTCGCGGTCTCGCCGGTCTACGAGACCGCGCCCGTCGGCGGGCCGGCCCAGCCGGACTACCTGAACGCCGTGCTCGTCGCCGGGACGTCGCTGCCGCCCCGCGCCGTCCTGGCCCGCGGCCGGGCGGCGGAGGCCGCGCTAGGGCGGGTGCGCGGGCCGCGGTGGGGAGCGCGCACCCTCGACGTCGATGTCATCGCCTACGGGGACGAGATCAGCGACGACCCGGAGCTCACGCTGCCGCACCCGCGCGCGCACGAGCGGGCTTTCGTGCTCGCTCCCTGGCACGACGTGGACCCCGGCGCGGTGATCCCCGGGCGGGGCCGGATAGCCGACCTGCTCGCCGGCCTGCCCGCCGGCGGCCTGAGGCTGTGCCGCGACGTCACGCTGCGGTCCCCGGGACCCCCATCATGACGCCGACCCGGCCCTGGACGCTGGTGGCCGTCGCGGCCGCGTGCGCGGTCGCGGCGTGGCTGGTCGTCCGGGCGGCGTTCGCCGATCTGCCGACGCTGCCGTGGACCGCGGTGCCCGCCATGCTGCTGCTCGCCGCGGCGGAGGCGCTGAGCGGCCGGAACCTGCGGGCCAGGATCTCCGGCCGCCGGGGCGGGAAGCCGCTCGCGCCGATGGCCGTCGCCCGGATGGCCGCCCTGGCCAAGGCCAGTTCCCTGGGCGGCGCCGCGTTCGGCGGGCTCGCCGCCGGGTTCCTGGCCTATACCGCGGGCTTCCTCGGCATGACCGTCCCGAGGCACGACGCCATCGACGCGGCCGCCACGGTCGTGGCCGCCGCCATCCTGGTCGCGGCCGCTCTCTACCTGGAGCACTGCTGCCGGGCGCCTCGGGGCCGGGACGACGACGATGGCCCGCCGAGCCGGAACGGCAGCGGCCCGCGATCCTGACCGGGACGCGCCCCGGTCACCGGGCAGCCTCTCGCTGCTCTGGCCACTCGAATATCCTGATCGTCGCTGTCCGGTACCCAGCGAGGACTGGAACTTGATGAACCCCGAGAACCCGAGCGCCCACCCGGCCATGCTCCGGGTGGGCGTCGTGGGCGTCGGCCGGGTGGGCAGCGCCCTCGCGGCCGCGCTGGGCCGCGCGGGTCATGAGATCGTCGCGGTGTCCGCGGTGTCCGACACCTCGGTCCGGCGGGCGCGGCGGAACCTGCCCGGGGTCGCGATCAGGCCGCCGCCCGAGGTGGTCGCCGCGGCCGACCTGGTCCTGCTGACCGTTCCCGACGACGTGCTGCCCGGCCTGGTGACCGGGCTGGCCGCGACCGGGGCCGCCCTGGAAGGCCGCCTGGTCGCGCACGCCAGCGGCCGCCACGGCCTGGCCGTGCTCGACCCGGCGGTCCGGGCCGGCGCGCTGCCGCTCGCCCTGCACCCGGTCATGACCTTCACCGGCCGTCCCGACGACATCGACCGGCTGGCCGGGATCAGCTTCGGGGTCACCGCCCCCGACTCGCTCCGGCTGGCCGCCGAGGCGCTGGTGGTGGAGATGGGCGGCGAGCCCGTGTTCATCGCCGAGGAGCGGCGGAACCTCTACCACGCGGCGCTCGCCAGCGCCGCCAACCACCTGGTCACCCTGGTGGCGCAGGCCGCCGACCTGCTGCGGGAGGCGGGCGTGGACGAGCCAGCGCGGATGCTCGGCCCGCTGCTGCAGGCCGCGCTCGACAACGCGCTGGACCTCGGCGACGCCGCCCTGACCGGCCCGGTCGCGCGCGGCGACGCGGACACCGTCGCCAGCCACGTCGGCGCGCTGCGGGCCGCGGCGCCGGAGGCGCTGCCCGCCTACCTGGCCCTGGCCCGGCTGACCGCGGACCGGGCGCTCGCCGCGGGTACCCTGTCCGCGCCCGACGCGCAGCGGCTGCTCGGCGTGCTCGGCGGAGCGCCGCAGTGACCCCCGTGCTGGCCCGGACCAGGACCGAGTTCGCCGCCGCTCGCGCCGGGCTGACCGGAGGGCCGGTGGTGCTGGTCCCGACCATGGGAGCACTGCACGAGGGGCACCGGGCCCTGCTCCGGCGGGCGCGAGAGATCGCCGCCCCGAACGGGAACGTCGTGGTGTCGGTGTTCGTGAACCCGCTCCAGTTCGGGGCCGGCGAGGACTTCAGCACCTACCCGCGGACCCTCGACCGGGACCTGGCCGTCTGCGCCGAGGAGGGCGCGGCCGTGGTGTTCGCCCCGGACCGCGAGCAGATGTATCCGGCGCCGCCGCTGATCAAGGTCGATCCCGGCCCGGTGGGGCAGCTGCTGGAGGGCAGTTCCCGGCCCGGGTTCTTCGGCGGCGTGCTCACGGTGGTGCTGAAGCTCTTCCAGCTGGTCCGGCCCGACGCGGCGGTCTTCGGCCAGAAGGACGCGCAGCAGCTCGCGCTCGTCCGGCAGATGACCGCCGACCTCGACCTCGGCGTGGAGATCGCCGCGGTGCCGATCGTGCGAGACCCGGACGGGCTCGCCATCTCCAGCCGGAACGCCTACCTCTCGGGCGCCGAGCGGACGACGGCGCTGGCCCTGTCGCGCGGGCTGGCGGCCGGGACCGCGGCCGCGACGGCCGGGCCGGCCGCCGTGCTGGCCGCGGCGCGCGCCGTGCTCGACCGCGCCGCCGGCGACGACCCGCCGCTCGCGCTCGACTACCTGGCCCTGGTGGACCCGGTCCACTTCACCGCGATCGGCGACGGCTACCGCGGCCAGGTGCTGCTCCTGGTCGCGGCCCAGGCCGGTACGACCAGGCTGATCGACAACGCGCGGGTAGGGCTGGGCGGCGAGCCCTGATCCGCGGGCGGAGGGAGCCTCATGCTGCTGACGATCGACGTCGGGAACACCAACACCGTGCTCGGCGTATTCTCCGGCGACCAGGTGATCGAGCACTGGCGCATTGCCACCGATCCGGTCCGCACGGCCGACGAGCTCGCGGTGGTCCTGCAGGGCCTGCTCGGCCAGAGCGCCGTGGTCAAGGATGCCGACATCGCCGGCATCGCGCTCTGCTCGACCGTCCCGTCGGTGCTGCACGAGATGCGGGAGATGTTCCAGCGCTACCACCCGGACGTGCCCGCGGTGATCGTGGAGCCGGGCGTCCGGACCGGGGTCCCGGTGCGGACGGACAACCCGAAGGAAGTCGGCAGCGACCGGATCATGAACGCGCTGGCCGCCGTGCACCTCTACGGCGGCCCCGCGCTCGTCGTCGACTTCGGCACCTCGACGAACTTCGACGCGGTCAGCGAGAAGGGCGAGTTCGTCGGCGGCGCGCTCGCCCCCGGCATCGAGATCTCGGTCGACGCGCTGTCCCGGCGGGCGGCCCAGCTGCTCAAGGTGGAGCTGACCCGCCCGAGCCGGGTGATCGGCAAGAACACCGTGGAGTCGCTGCAGTCGGGGATCATCTTCGGGTTCGCGGGCCAGGTCGAGGGCCTGGCCAGACGGATCGCGGACGAGCTGGCCCCCGGCGACCCGGACTCGGTGACGGTCATCGCCACCGGCGGGCTGGCGCCGCTGGTCATCGACGAGGTAAGCGTGATCGACGCCTACGAGCCCTGGCTGACCCTGACCGGCCTGCGGCTGGTCTACGAGCGCAATACCACCCCCGATTAACGGGCCGGCGCGATCAAGGGGGACTCGATGGCAGCCCTGCATGACGATTGGGCCAGGTCCTGGCCGGCGGCCAGGGAGGAAACCCCGGTGCCTAAGCCCGCGCCGGGCCGGTAATCTCTGGCAGGTGACGGACGACGATCAAGGGCACGTGCCCGAGCAGATGCAGGTGCGCCTGGCCAAGCTCGACCGCATGCGGGCTACCGGAGTGGACCCGTATCCCGTTGGCTTCCCCCGCACCGCCACGATCGCCGAGATCCGCGCGAAATACCCCGACCTGGAACCGGACACCGCGACCGGCCAGCGGGTCGGCGTCGCCGGCCGGGTCATGCTCTCCCGCGTCGGGGGCAAGCTGTGCTTCGCCGCGATCAGGGACGGCACCGGCGACATCCAGGTCATGATCTCGCTGGACCGGGTGGGCGAGCAGGCCCTCGCGGCCTGGAAGCGCGACGTGGACCTGGGCGATCACGTCGGGGTCGAGGGCGAGGTGATCACCTCGCGCAGCGGGGAGCTCTCGGTGCTCGCGGACTCCTTCGCGATCACCGCCAAGGCGCTGCGGCCGCTGCCGGAGAAGTACGCCGGCCTGAGCGACCCGCAGGCGCGGGTACGGCAGCGCTACGTCGACCTGATCATCAACCCGGACGCGCGCCGGATGGCGGAGCTGCGCGCGGCCGTCACCAGGTCGCTGCGGGAGGACCTGCACGCGCGCGGCTTTCTCGAGGCCGAGACGCCCGCGCTGCAGGTCCTGCACGGCGGGGCGAACGCCCGCCCGTTCAGCACCCACAGCAACGCGTACAACATCGAGCTGTACCTGCGGATCGCCCTGGAGCTCTACCTGAAGCGGCTGGTGGTCGGGGGCATCGAGAAGGTCTACGAGATCGGCCGGATCTTCCGCAACGAGGGGGCGGACGGGACCCACAACCCCGAGTTCACCATGCTGGAGGCCTACGAGGCCTACGGCGACTACACCACCATCGGAACGCTCACCCGGGAGCTGATCCAGGCCGCGGCGCGGGCCGCGCTCGGCAGCACCGTCGTGCGCCGGCCCGACGGCTCCGAGCACGACATCGGCGGCGAGTGGCCATCGGTGGGGGTGCACGAGGCGATCTCGGCGGCGCTGGGCGAAGAGGTCACCCCGGACACCAGCGAGCAGCGGCTGCGCCAGCTGTCGGCGCAGGCAGGCATCCACCTGGAGCCGAAGTGGAACCGCGGCCAGGTCGTGCTCGAGCTCTACGAGCACCTCGTTGAGGCGACCACGGTCGCGCCGACCTTCTACCGTGACTTCCCGGTCGAGGTCTCGCCGCTCACCAGGCAGCACCGGTCCGACCCCCGGCTCGCCGAGAGGTGGGACCTGGTCGCGTTCGGCGCCGAGATCGGCACCGGCTACTCCGAGCTCGTGGACCCGGTGGTGCAGCGCGAGCGGCTCACCGCGCAGTCCCTGCTGGCCGCGGGCGGCGACCCGGAGGCGATGCAGCTCGACGAGGACTTCCTGCGGGCGCTGGAGTACGGCATGCCGCCGAGCGGCGGCATGGGCATGGGCACCGACCGGCTGCTGATCATGTTCACCGGGGCGAGCATCAGGGAGACCATCCTGTTCCCGCTGGTCAGACCCGACTGATCAGCGCCCGGGACCCTTGACCGGGCCCGGGCGCTGATCACTCCTCAGATGATCCGGACCGCGCCGACGTAGGCGTCCCAGAAGATCGGCTGGATCTGCACGTCCTGGCCGAAGGTGGGTGCGTCCAGCATCAGGCCGTTGCCCACGTACAGCCCGACGTGGCTGATGTCGGCGAAGAAGAACACCAGGTCACCCGGCTGAAGCTGGCTGCGCGAGATGTGCTCGCCCTCGTTCCACTGGTCGCCGGTGAAGTGGTCCAGGCTGATCCCGACCTGGGCGTAGGCCCACATCACCAGGCCCGAGCAGTCGAAGTCGTCCGGCCCGGCGCCGCCCCAGACGTACGGATCGCCGATCCTGGTCAGCGCGAACCGGAGCGCCTGCTCGCCGAGCGAGTCTCCGGTGATCGTGGGGGTGGGGTAGTGCCCGGTCTGCTGGAAGATGGCCAGGGCCTGGGCGAACGCCGAGCTGTTCAGCACGTTCTCCTTGGCCTGCATCTGGCTGACCTTCTTGTTCATCGCCGCGGCCAGCTGGTCGGCCTTGGCGGCCTGCTGGCCGGAGGTCTGCTTGGCCCGGCTGGCGGCGCCCTCGGCCGCCGCGATCAGGCTCATCGTGCCGCTTTGCTCGTGCGCAAGCTGCTGGATGATCGACGCACGGTTCAGGATCTGCTGCGAGTCGGGGCTCTGCAGCAGCTCGATCGACGGGTTGAGCCCGCCGGACATGTAGGCCTCGGCGGCGATCTGGGCCACCGTGGCCTGCCCGGTGCCCAGCGCCTGCTCGTCGCGCTGCGCCGTCTCCTCGGCAATCTTGCTCTCCGTGCGCGCCTCGGTCAGCTGGATCTTGAGCGCGTCATACTGCTGGCTGAGTACGTCGATCTCGTTGGACAGCGTGTTCGCCTCGGTCACCGTGGCCTCGAAGCTGGACGGGTTTCCCCCTGCGCTGTCGGCGCTGCCGACCCCGCTGGGCAGCACCAAGCTGACCAGCGTGGCCGCGCTGGCCAGGACGGCCACGCGGCCCCAAGCCCGCGGTGCGCCGTTACGCTTGCGCCTTACGGCGCCATTCCCCCGTGAATCCATCTTGCCGTACCTGCCATGGGGCAAGAACTCCACGTGGAGTCTCCTATTCTCCTAGGCCGCCTACCGGGTTAGCTGACGGGTTCGGGCCGGAGCTGAGCCCTACGGCGGGCTACGGCCTGCCAGAGTAGGCCGTGACCTGCCGATTCACCCCGGGGAGGATGGGTCCCCGGCTCCCCGGAACGCGTTGGCGCGTGCCAGGAACTCGGCGGGTTGTTCGCCGCTCTGTGAGAGCGGACCGCAACTGGTAACAGCGTTGCAGGTTAATCTAAGTGGGGCATGGCGTTCACGGGAATGAACGAATTTTTTACGCTCCCCGCCTGCGGCAACGCCCCTTCCCCTTGATCAACCTGAAGCGGTGCGTGCCTGTTCGGTAACATCCGGTGGGCAAGCGAATCGGGAAGGGAGCGGCCGGCATGGATTACCTGGTCAGGCCGGCCCGCACCCGTGACGTCCGCTCGATCCGCCGGCTGATGGATGCGAATGTCGAGTCCGGGCGGCTCCTGGACAAGGCGACCGTCACCCTGTACGAGGACATCCAGGAGTTCGTGGTCGCGGACCGGGCCAGCGACGGACAGGTGATCGGCTGCGGCGCGCTGCACGTCATGTGGGAGGACCTGGCGGAGTTCCGCACGATCGCGGTGGACGAGAGCTGCCAGGGCGAGGGCGTCGGGTACCAGATCGTCGAGGTGCTGCTGGCGCGGGCCCGCGAGCTTGGCGTGCGGCGGGTCTTCGTGCTCACCTTTGCGGTGAAATTCTTCGGCCGGCTCGGCTTCGAGGAGATCAGCGGGGAGGCCGCCTCTCCCGAGGTCTACGCCGAACTGCTCCGCTCTTATGACGAGGGCGTGGCCGAGTTCCTCGACCTTGACCGCGTGAAGCCCAACACCCTGGGCAACACCCGGATGCTGCTGCGCCTCTGACACCCGGATGCTGCTGCGCCTCTGACACCCGGATGCTGCTGCGCCTCAGACACCCGGATGCTGCTGCGCCTCAGACCGCGGCGCCCGGTGGCTTCCCGCACCCGCGCTGGTACCGGTTCCCGTTCGGCCCGCGCTTGTCCGCCAGCCAGATCCGCGCCCGCGCCCCGGACCGCCGGCGGCCCGCGCCGCGGCTAGAGCAGCCTGAGTTGCTTGCCGCCGGGCCTGCTGGGCCGGCCGGGGGCCCCGGACCGGTCGAGCAGCGCGGGGTCGATCGCGGCCAGGAACGGTGACCGGCCGGTGTCGCGGGTGCTGCCGTGCCTGGTGCGCCGGCTGGCACACGTCAGGTAGAGCCGCGCCCGCGCCCTGGTGATCCCGACGAACAGCAGCCGCCGTTCCTCGGCGAGTTCCGGCTCGGTCAGGGGCTCCCGGCCGGGAACCCGCAGCGGTAGCAGGTCCTTCTCGCACCCGGCGAGGAACACCACCTCGAACTCCAGCCCCTTGGCGGCGTGCAAGGTGAGCAGCGTCACCGCGTCGGCCCGCGGGTCGAGGGCGTCGGTCTCCGCGCCGAGCGAGATCTCGGTGAGAAACCGCTCCAGGTCGCTGCCGCACCGCCGGGCGAGCGGGGCGAGGACCTCGCCCGCGGCGCGCACGTCCACGGCCGCGGCGGGGTCAGCCGCCCTGGCGGCCAGCGCTCGCACCGCGCGCCGCAGCCGGTCGGCGACCGCCGCACCGCCGGAGTCGGCGAGCCGCATCTCCCTGACGATCTCGGGAACCCCCGTCCGCCGCTCGAGCAGGTCGTGGGAGCTCTTCTGGAACGGCAGCCCGGCGCGGGTCAGGGCCTGGCCGAGCGGCTCCGCCTGAGCGTCGGTCCGGTACAGCACCGCGACATCGGACAGGCCGAGCCCGTCATGGCCCTGCGCCCCGGCCCGGCCGGTGTCCAGCGAGTGGAACGACGCCCCGCCCAGCAGCCGCTCGATCTCGCGGGCGATCCAGGCTGCCTCGGCGCGCTCGTCTGCGGCTTCGTGAAACCCGATCAAGGTGTCAGCGAGAGAAGGCGGCGCAGGAGGCGCGGCCTGGCTGCCCGGCGTTCCTGGCCCGCCGGGCATCACGTCCCCCGCCGGATGCAGGACCCGGCCGGGGACGAGCGAGCACGGAGCTATGGCCTGCAACGCTCCAGTAACGATCGCCCGGCTGGATCGGTAATTCCGGGTCAACTGCCGCGTCGCCGCGCCGGGGTAGTCGCGGCCGAAGCGGAGGAACAGGCTCACGTCGGCCCCGCGGAAGCCGTAGATCGCCTGATCCGGATCGCCGATCACGGTCAGCCCGCGGCCGTCGCCCGCCAGCAGCCGCAGCAGCCCGTACTGGGCGGCGTCGATGTCCTGGTACTCGTCCACGCTGATCCGCGGCCAGCGCTCGCGGAGCGACCCGGCAATGTCCGGCTCCGCGGCCAGCAAATCCGCGGACAGTTCGATCAGGCCGTCGAAGTCCACCAGGTCGCGCGCGGCGAGCGCCTTGACCAGCAGTTCCCGGGTGGCTGGCTCGGCTGCCGCATCGGCCAGCAGCCGCCCGCCGTCCCGCGCCGACCCGGTGAGCTCGGCGGCGACCTCGAGCCGGGCCGCGTCGTCGGCCACGCGGAAGCCGGCGGCCAGCCCGGCCCGCTCGTGGTTCTCTCGCAGGATCATCATGCCCAGCCCGTGGAAGGTCGTGACCGTGATATCCGGTGCGCCGGGATGTTCTGCGGCAGGGTGCTCGGCGCCGGGATGTTCTGCGGCAGGGTGCTCGGCGCCGGGGTGTTCTGCAGCAGGGTGCCCTGTGGTACGAAGCACGGCGCCGGGGAGCATGACCGCGAGCCTCGCACGCATCTCCTCGGCGGCGCGCCGGGTGAACGTGATGGCCAGGCACGACTGCCCGGGCATCCCGTGGCTGGCGACCTCGCTGGCGATCCGGCGGGTCAGCGTGCGTGTCTTGCCGGTTCCCGGCCCGGCGACGATCATCAGCGGGCTCCCGGCTTCCGCGGCGGCCTGCTGATCCGGGTCGAGGCCGGGCGCGCCGGCGGACCGTCCGGCTGGCCGGGCCTTTCTTCTTTTCTTGCCGGCCGGACCCGCAGCGGGCTCGCCGGCAGGCCCCGCGTGACGCTGGCCGGGCGGCCGCGCGTCCGGCTGGCCAGGTCCCGCGGGCTGGCGGGCGGGCGGAGCCGGGCTGGCCAGGTCAAAGAGGGCGTCGGCCCGGTTCAGTTCCCCGGGCCCGAACAGGGCGACTATTCCGTACTCACCGTCGTACCCGGCCTCGCGCCGTACCTCGCCGCGGCGCAGCCGGCCCACCGCCTCCGCCAGCAGGGTGCCGCCGACCCGGCGCAGATCGTCGGCGTCCGCCTCGGTGAGGATGCCAAGCTCGGGTCCGAGGGCAGCAACGAGCCTGTCCACCTCGGCGCTGACCTTCTTACTCCTCGGCCCGGTGGCCATAATTTCCCCGACTATCTGCGGCAGCTGCACCAGGTTGGTGAATCCCGGCGCGCCGGGCGGCCGGTAGCCAGCAGGTCGGTCGGCAAGCTCGGTAACCCGGTGCAGCACGCCGATGGTGAGCGGCTTGCCGCACTCCGGGCAGGTTCCTTCGTGTTCCCTGCTCTGCGCCGGCTCAAAACGGACCCCGCATTTCCTGTGACCGTCTAGGTGGTACTTGCCTTCTTCCGGATAGAACTCGATCGTGCCCGCCAGCCCGTCGCCGGTACGCAGGGCATCCGCCATCGCGAAGTAATCCAGCGATGCGCCGAAGGTCGTGGCCTCGCGACCGAGCATCGGCGGTGAATGCGCGTCCGAGTTGCTCACCAGCCGATAGCCATCGAGTGACGAGCACCGCCAGTTCATGGACGGATCTGAGGACAGCCCGGTCTCGATCGCGAATACCTCAGGCGCCAGATCGCCGTAGCAGTCCGCCACGGCATCGAAGCCGGATTTGGATCCCAGTACGGCAAACCACGGGGTCCACGCGTGCGCGGGAACCAGGTAGCAGCCCGGGCCGCCGTCGAGCGTGATCTCGAGCAGGTGGCGCGAGTCCAGGCCGAGAATCGGCCGGCCGTCAGACGCCAGGTTGCCGACCTTCGATAGCGCGCGGGTGATGCGGTCCGCCGCTTCGAATGTCGGGGCGTAGAGAAGATGGTGTACTTTCCTCGTCCGCTCCCCGCCCCGGTAGATCGTGGATATCTCCGCGGAAAGCATGAACCGCACGTCGCCGCCGCAACTGGTCGGCATGGTGCGCCACAGCCGATCCTCGGCCTCCTCGGCTAGCCGGAACAAGCCCGGCTCGGCCGGCACCAGGGACTCCCTCAGCTCTTCCGCCCACCCCGGATGGGTAAAATCGCCCGTGCCCACCACGGTGATCCCTTTGCGGCGCGCCCACCATGCGAGGTGATCGAGGTCGCAGTCCCTGCTGCAGGCGCGGGAGAATCTGGAGTGGATGTGCAGGTCGGCGTGGAACATACCGTCGTGGTCCGCTCTCCCGTTATTGTCTGCGCCCAGTGTGTGCGCCAGCCGATCCGATACTGCCACGCGGTACTGACACCCGGTGGCTCGGTTGCGATCACGGTGGCCGTGACCCCTTCTTGATCATTTGGCACCGCCGACCACTGGCGGGCATGGGCCGGCGATCGAGTCCCCGACGCGATCGGCCAGAATGCCAATGAGGCCCCGGTGCCGCCTGGCCAGGGCCGCCGGCCTGCCGCCCGGGCCGGCGGCAGGCGCGAAGGCAGCCAGCCATGACCGGCACCGACCAAGATCGCATCGGAATGAAGGAGGTGCGCCCGATGCTGCAGGATCTGACGGTGCTCGCGCCTCCGCTTCTCATGTGCGCCGCATTCCTCGTCGCGGTCGGCGCCTTCCTCCGGCATGAGATGAGTGCATCCCGCAGGCATCGCGATCAGGAAGCGTCCGGCCGTATTTCGGATGACGGAACGATTCCTGATAGCGCGAGCAGCCAAGCGGCTGTGCAGTCTGATGAGGCGGATGCATCAGGAGCCGATTGACGGCGACGGCCGATCCTGGACTGATTACGGAGAGTTACGACCCTCTTCCGGATTGCCGTCGCCTTCTCGCGATGTGGGAACTAGGGGTCACGAATCGTTGTACCCCGGAATTGGCATCCGCAAGAGTATCTGGTATATGTTTTAAGCAACCTCCCCAAAAGGCTTGCTCAGCAGAAAGGCTGGCTCCCATGGCGCAGAAGGTCCAAGTGCTGCTCGTAGATGATCTCGATGGGGGCGAGGCATCAGAGACAGTGTCGTTCAGCCTCGACGGCACTGCCTACGAGATCGACCTGAGTTCCGAAAACGCGGCCAAGCTCCGCAAAGATTTCGCCCAGTACATCGACCGCGCTCGCAAGGGCGGCGGCGGCGGTCGGCGTCGTCGCGCCCGGACCGGTCCGGGTCGCGAGCGGAGCGCCGAGATCAGGGCATGGGCTAGGCAACGGGGTCACAAGGTAAGCGAACGCGGCCGCATTCCGGCCACGATCATCGTGGAGTACGACGCATCGCATTAGGCACCAGGCGGCACGACAAGCAGGATCGGGGCGCGCGATCGCCTGCCTTCCCTGCGACCGCGTCGCTGGCGTAGCAGTCATCCGCGGATTAGCTTCAGTCCGGGTCGGCTAGGTCCGGCATCGGCCAAGCGCGGAATCGGACAAGCGCAGTTGAAGTGCACTAGAAATGCCAGCGGCGTATCCCGTGGCACGCATGTCGCGTTCGCGTGAGTGCGGCGGGATACGCCGCTAGCCTGCGTTCGCGCGAGTTGCCCGTAGTTCATGCGGCCCGTGGTTCGCCGAGCCCTGTGGTTGACGCGGCCCCTGGGTCGCGCGGCTTGTGGCTCGTACTGGCTGCCGGGATCCGTCCGGCCGCCGGGATCCGTCCGGCCGCCGCGCATCCTGATCGGGCCCGAGCTGCGGGCGCCGCGATGCCCCGGAGCGGTCCGCCCCGCGGCAGGTGTCCGCGACGCCCCGGGCCCGGGCCGCCGCGGTCGGCCGGGCTGCGGGTCTCCAGTGGCGTGCCGACGATTGCATCGGCCCGCCTCGCCGGTCGTTCGCTCGCGGCGTAGCGGGGAACACTGCCCGTCTACCACAGGTTTTATGGGATGAACGGCCGGTCGTCGGGGAACGTTTTACATATGTGACACATTGCACCCGAGGCGTCGCCCGGCGCACCGGCTACCATGCGGAAGGGAAGGGGCATCGCAGTGGGTCCCGCCCCGACCGCCCTGTGAGGGAGCTACGAGATGTTCGAGAGGTTTACCGACCGGGCGCGACGGGTCGTGGTCCTGGCTCAGGAAGAAGCCAGGATGCTGAACCACAACTACATCGGCACCGAGCATATTCTGCTCGGCCTCATCCATGAGGGCGAGGGTGTCGCGGCCAAGGCGCTGGAGTCGCTGGGGATCAGCCTGGAGGCGGTGCGCCAGCAGGTCGAGGAGATCATCGGCCAGGGGCAGCAGGCGCCGTCCGGGCACATCCCGTTCACTCCCCGGGCCAAGAAGGTCCTCGAGCTGTCGCTGCGCGAGGCGCTGCAGCTTGGCCACAACTACATCGGCACCGAGCACATCCTGCTGGGCCTGATCCGCGAGGGCGAGGGCGTGGCCGCCCAGGTGCTGGTCCGGCTGGGCGCCGACCTGAACCGGGTCCGGCAGCAGGTCATCCAGCTGCTGCACGGCTACCAGGGCAAGGAGCCCGCCGCGACCGGCGCGCCGTCGGAGACCGCCCCGTCCACCTCCCTGGTCCTGGACCAGTTCGGGCGGAACCTGACCGCCGCGGCCCGAGAGGGCAAGCTCGACCCGGTGATCGGCCGGGAGAAGGAAATCGAGCGCGTGATGCAGGTGCTCTCCCGGCGGACCAAGAACAACCCGGTGCTGGTCGGCGAGCCCGGCGTGGGCAAGACGGCGGTGGTCGAGGGGCTCGCCCAGAAGATCGTCAAGAGCGAGGTGCCGGAGACCATCAAGGACAAGCAGCTCTACACCCTCGACCTGGGCGCGCTGGTGGCGGGCTCCCGGTACCGGGGTGACTTCGAGGAGCGGCTGAAGAAGGTCCTGAAGGAGATCCGCACCCGCGGGGACATCATCCTGTTCATCGACGAGATCCACACCCTGGTCGGGGCGGGTGCCGCCGAGGGCGCGATCGACGCGGCCTCGATACTCAAGCCGATGCTGGCCCGCGGCGAGCTGCAGACCATCGGCGCGACCACGCTGGACGAGTACCGCAAGCACCTGGAGAAGGACGCGGCGCTCGAGCGCAGGTTCCAGCCGATCCAGGTGGCCGAGCCGACCATCTCGCACACGATCGAGATCCTCAAGGGCCTGCGGGACCGGTATGAGGCGCACCACCGGGTGTCGATCACCGACGACGCGCTGGTCGCGGCGGCGCAGCTGGCCGACCGCTACATCAGCGACAGGTTCCTGCCGGACAAGGCCATCGACCTGATCGACGAGGCCGGGTCCCGGATGCGGATCCGGCGCATGACCGCACCCCCGGACCTGCGCGAGTTCGACGAGAAGATCGCCGACGTGCGGCGGGAGAAGGAGTCGGCCATCGACTCCCAGGACTTCGAGAAGGCGGCGGCGCTCCGCGACACGGAGAAGCAGCTGATCGACAAGAAGGACACCCGGGAGAAGGAGTGGAAGGCCGGCGACATGGACGCCGTCGCCGAGGTGAACGAGGAGCTGATCGCGGAGGTGCTCGCGACGGCCACCGGCATCCCGGTCTTCAAGCTCACCGAGGAGGAGTCGCAGCGGCTGCTGCGCATGGAGGACGAGCTGCACCGGCGGGTGATCGGCCAGAACGAGGCCATCAAGTCCCTGTCGCAGGCCATCAGGCGTACCCGGGCCGGCCTCAAGGACCCGAAGCGGCCCGGCGGGTCGTTCATCTTCGCCGGCCCCTCCGGCGTGGGCAAGACCGAGCTCTCCAAGACCCTCGCCGAGTTCCTGTTCGGTGACGAGGACTCGCTGATCCAGCTGGACATGAGCGAGTACATGGAGAAGCACACGGTGTCGCGGCTGTTCGGCTCCCCGCCCGGCTACGTCGGGTACGAGGAGGGCGGCCAGCTCACCGAGAAGGTGCGCCGCAGGCCGTTCTCCGTGGTGCTGTTCGACGAGATCGAGAAGGCGCACCCGGACATCTTCAACTCGCTGCTGCAGATCCTGGAGGACGGGCGCCTCACCGACGCCCAGGGCCGGGTGGTGGACTTCAAGAACACCGTGATCATCATGACCACCAACCTGGGCACCAAGGACATCTCCAAGGGCGTGTCGGTCGGCTTCGGCACCGCCGGCCAGTCGAAGGGCTCCTACGACCGGATGAAGGCCAAGGTCGCGGACGAGCTCAAGGGGCACTTCCGGCCGGAGTTCCTGAACCGGGTGGACGACACCATCGTCTTCCACCAGCTCAGCCAGGAGGAGATCTTCAGCATCGTGGACCTGATGATCGCCAAGGTGGACGACCGGCTGAAGGACCGCGACATGGGGATCGAGCTGAAGCCGGCCGCCAAGGCCCTGCTGTCCGAGCGGGGCTACGACCCCGTCCTCGGGGCCCGGCCGCTGCGCCGGACGATCCAGCGGGAGATCGAGGACAGCCTGTCCGAGAAGATCCTCTTCAGCGAGCTGAAGGCGGGCCAGATCGTCATCGTCGACGCGGACGGCACCGGGCCCGAGGCGCAGTTCATCTTCCGGGGCGAGCCCAAGCCGGACGCCGTTCCGGACGCTCCCCCAGCCGAGATCGAGACCCGGCCGGCCGCGTCCGGGGTCACCACCAGCGGGTCCGCCGGCGGCACCGAGGGACGGCTGAGCGCCGAATAACCGGCGGGCCAGCCCGGGCGACACGCCGCGCCCGGTCACCATCCACGGTGACCGGGCGCGGGCGTATCAGCACGATCCGGTCGGCGACGGCCCCCCGGGGTAACCGGGGAGCGCGTACATCCGGTGCTCCAGGGCGGCGGCCAGGCCGTCGGCGACCAGCGCGTCCAGCGCCCGGGCCCGCTGGGCCGGATCGGGCCAGGCCGCGTCGAGGCGGCCCGCTGGCACCGGGCCGTCCGCCTCCTGCAGGACGCTCAGCAGCCGGCCACGGCACTCGCGGTCGCTGCCCAGGTAGCGCTGCGCCGCCGGCCGGGCAGGCCCGGCCGGGCTTCCGGCGCGGCGCCACGCGCAGCGCCGCGCGACGGGACAGCTGGCACAGTCCGGCCGGGTGGCCGTGCAGACCAGGGCCCCGAGTTCCATGACGGCCACCGACCACCGGGCGGCGCGGCCGGGCGCCGCGGGGAGGAGCGACTCGGCCAGCCTCGCCTCGGCGGCCGAGGCGCTGCGCGGCGGCAGTTCCTCGCCCCGCACCAGGCGGGCCAGCACCCGGCGCACGTTCGTGTCCAGGACCGCGTGGCGCTGCCCGAAGGCGAAGCTGGCCACGGCGGCCGCGGTGTAGCTGCCCACCCCGGGCAGGCCGCGCAGGGCCGGCAGCGACGCGGGCACCCGTCCGGCATGGTCCTCGGTCAGGATCCTGGCCGTGGCGTGCAGCCGCAGGGCCCGGCGCGGGTATCCCAGCCGTCCCCACTGCCGGACGGCCTCGCCCGGCGCGGCCGCGGCCAGGTCCGGCGGGGTCGGCCACCGGGCCAGCCAGGCCGCGTGCGCCGGCAGCACGCGCGCCACCGGTGTCTGCTGCAGCATGATCTCGCTGACCAGCACCGACCAGGCCGAGGCGTCAGGGCGCCGCCACGGCAGATCCCGGGCGTGCGCCGCGTACCAGCGCAGCACCGGAGCGGCATAACCGTTCGTCATCTCGGACATGCCCCTGGCCCGGCCGGCACGTTACACGTACCGCTCCAGGATGGACGCCTCCGCGAGCCGGGACAGGCCCTCGCGGACGCTGCGGGCGTGCGACGCTCCGACGCCCTCCACCTGGTGCAGGTCCTCCACGCCGGCGGCCAGCAGCTTCTGCAGCCCGCCGAAATGCTCGATGAGGCTGGCCACCGCGGGCCGCGGGATTCGCGGGAGCCGGGCGAGCAGCCGGTACCCGTGCGGGCTCACCAGGTCGTCCAGCGCCTCGGAACCGGCGAATCCGAGCACCGTGGCCACGGCCGCCACGTCGAGGAGTTCGTCGAGGGGCAGGCCCTCCAGCCGGGCGAGCACGGCCGCGGCGGCGTCCGCCCGGGCCTGCGGCGGCGCGGGTACGTAATCCTGGGCCAGCATCACCCGCTCCTGGCCCGTGCCGGCCACGAGCTCGCCGAGGTGCAGGGCGAGCAGCCTGCCGTCGGTGCCGAGTTCCACCATGTAGCCCTCGATCTCGGCCGCAATCCGGCGGATCATCTCCAGCCGCTGCGCCACGGCCGTGACATCGCGGACGGTGGCGAGATCCTCGATCTCCAGCGCCGAGAGCGCCCTGGACACCTCATCGAGCCTGCGCTTGTACCGCTCCAGGGTGGCCAGGGCCTGATTGGCGTGCGACAGGATCGCCGCGGAATCCTCGAGCACGAACCGGGACTCGTCGATGAACAGCGCGATGATCCGCATCGACTTGCTGACCGAGATCACCGGGTACCCGGTCTGCCGGGCCACCCGCTCCGCGGTCCGGTGCCGGGTGCCCGCCTCGTCGGTCGGGATGCCCGGGTCGGGGACCAGCTGGACGGCGGCGCGGACGATCATGCGCGCGGCGCCGTCCAGCACGATCGCGCCGTCCATCTTCGCCAGCTCGCGGAGCCGGGTGGCGGAGAACTCGACGTTGAGCTCGAACCCGCCCGAGCAGATGTCCGCCACGGCCTGGTCAAACCCGAGCACGATCAGCGCGCCGGTGCTGCCGCGCAGGATCCGCTCCAGGCCGTCTCGCAGCGCGGTGCCGGGCGCCAGCGCCGCGAGGGCGGCTCGGCGACGCTCGTCTCGGCCTTTGCTCACTCCAGGCGGCCGATCCCCGGGACGGTCGGTCATCGCGGCCAGTGTATCGGCGTGCCAGGCCAGCCGCGCCGCGGTCATCCGCGCCGCACTCAGCTGCGCGGCGCTCAGCCGCCCAGCGCCGCGGCGATGGCCTGCGTGATGTCCGCGGCCTCGGTGACGGCCATCACCAGGCCCTCGCCGGGCGGCAGGCGCTGCGAGCCCGGCGGGACGATCGCGCGCCGGAATCCCATCCGTTCGGCCTCGGCGAGCCGGCGCTGCGTCCCGGTTACCCGGCGTATCTCGCCCGCCAGCCCGACCTCGCCGATGGCGACGAGGCCGGCGGGCAGGTTCAGGTCGCAGATCGCGCTGGCCAGGGAGAGCGCGATGGCCAGGTCGACCGACGGCTCGGTCAGCCGGACCCCGCCGACGGTCGCCGCGTAGACGTCCCGCTTGCCGATCGTCACCTTGGCCCGGCTCTGCAACACCGCTACCACCATGCCGACCCTTGAGGAGTCCAGGCCCGACGTCAGCCGGCGCGCCGGCTCCGCCGTGGCCTCGCAGACGAGGGTCTGCACCTCGGCCAGGAGCGGGCGCCGGCCCTCCAGCGTGACGGTCACGCAGGTTCCCGGCACCGGGTCGCTCAGCCGGGACAGGAACAGCCCGCTCGGATCGGGCAGCTCGGTCAGGCCGTACTCGCCCAGCTCGAAGCAGCCGATCTCGTCGGTGGGCCCGAACCGGTTCTTCAGCGCGCGGACCATGCGCAGCTGGGCATGCCGGTCGCCGTCGAAGTGCAGGACCACGTCCACCAGGTGCTCCAGCGAGCGCGGGCCCGCGATCGACCCGTCCTTGGTGACGTGCCCGACCAGCACCGTGGTCAGCGTCCGCTGCTTGGCGAGCGCGGTCAGCGCGCAGGTGACCTCGCGGACCTGCGAGACCCCGCCGGGCGCGCCCTCGACGCCCTGGACCGAGATGGTCTGCACCGAGTCGATGATGAGCAGGGCGGGATCCACCGCGTCCACGTGCTCCAGCAGCGCGCCGAAGTCCGTCTCCGCGGCGAGGAAGAGATTCTGGCTGACCGCCCCGATACGGTCCGCGCGGAGCCGCACCTGCGCCGCGGACTCTTCCCCGGTCACGTACAGGACCGGGCCCGTCGCGGCGGCCAGGGCGCCCGCCTCAAGCAGCAGCGTGGACTTGCCGACGCCCGGCTCGCCCGCGAGCAGGACCACCGCGCCGGGGACCAGCCCGCCGCCGAGCACCCGGTCGAGCTCGCCGAGCCCGGTCGGCCGGGCGCGCGCCACGGTAGCGTCCACGTCGGCGATCGGCACCGCGGCCGTGGCCGGCCGGGCCAGGCCACCCGCCCGCCCGCCGCGGGCCCGCCCGCTGCGGGCCTGCTCCAGCAGGCGGTCCCGGGACGGCACCTTGGTCTCGACGACCGTGCCCCACTGCTGGCACTCGCCGCACCGGCCTGCCCACCTCATGCTCTGCCAGCCGCACTCCGAGCACTGGTAGAGCGCCGCCGCCGCAGACTTTCCCATGCCTGGCACGGTATCGGCCGGCACCGACAGCCGGTTCCTCGCGGTTATCCGGGCGGTAAGCCGGCATAAGCTGGCAGCGCAGGATGCCACGTGTGCAGGGCCCGGTCGGCAGCAGAGGAGGTCCCTTGGGTCACGTCACCCCGGCCGCGGGTGTGCAGGTGGCGCTGTCCACGGCCTCGGTCTTCCCCGAGCGGACGCCGGACGCCTTCGAGACGGCGGCGCGTCTCGGCTACGACGGCGTCGAGGTCATGGTCACCATGGACCCGGTCAGCCAGGACCTGGACATCCTGCGCCGGCTCTCCGACTACCACGGCATCCCGGTGCTGGCCGTGCACGCCCCGTGCCTGATGGTCACCCAGCTGGTCTGGGGGCGCGACCCCTGGGGCAAGCTGCACCGGGCCCGGGAGGTGGCGGAGAAACTCGGCGCGAAGGTCGTCGTGATCCATCCGCCGTTCCGCTGGCAGCGCGAGTACGCGAGGGACTTCGAGGCGGGCCTGACCCAGCTCGGCGAGGAGACCGACGTCAAGTTCGCGGTCGAGAACCTCTACCCGCTGCGCACGACCCAGCTGCGTACCCGGGCTGCCGAGGTGACCGCGTACACGCCGCACTGGAACCCGGTCGAGATCGACTGCCCGCACGCCACGCTCGACCTCTCGCACACCGCGGTGTCCGGGTCGGACGCGATGGTCATGGCCGACGAGCTCGGCAGCCGGCTGGCCCACGTGCACATGGCCGACGGCACCGCCCCGGGCCTGCCCGACGAGCACCTGGTCCCGGGCCGCGGCACCGAGCCGTGCGAGGAACTGCTCGCCAGCCTCGGACCTCGCGGGTACACCGGGATGGTCGTGCTCGAGGTGAACACCCGCCGCGCGCAGACGAGCGAGGAGCGCCGGGCCGACCTGGCGGAGTCGCTCGCGTTCACGCGCCACCACCTCGCGGCGGCTACGCGTCCAGGATCAGCGTGACCGGCCCGTCATTGACCAGCATGACCTGCATGTCCGCGCCGAACACGCCCGTCTGCACGCTGCCGCCGAGCTCGCGCAGCGCGTCGACGAACGCGGTGACCAGCGGCTCGGCGACCGGGCCGGGCGCGGCGGCCTGCCAGGTGGGGCGCCGTCCCTTCCTGGTGTCCGCGTACAGGGTGAACTGGCTGATCACCAGCAGCGGCGCGCCGGTGTCCGCGCACGACTTCTCGTCGCGGAGGATCCGCAGGTGGTAAATCTTCCTGGCCGCCGCGGCCGCCGTCGCCGCCGTGTCCGAATGGGTCACGCCGACCAGCACCACCAGGCCGGGCCCCGGCAGGCTGCCGACCGTCGCCCCGTTCACCTCGACGCTGGCCCGGCTGGCCCGCTGCACCACAGCTCGCACGAGAAGGAATTCTGCCGCCCATGACCTCCGAGAATCCGGTGCTTGCCCAGGTAATCAGGTCTGGCTTCGCCGAATCCCGGCATCGCGGCTCGATCGTGGTCACCGGCCCGGACGGCGGCGTGCTGCACCGGGCGGGCGCGGTCGACGAGCCCATGTTCCCGCGGTCGTCGAATAAGCCCATGCAGGCCGCGGCGATGCTCCGCTGCGGCCTCGACCTGGACGGCGAACTGCTGGCGCTGGCCGCGGCCAGTCACTCGGGCGAGGACTTCCACGTCGCCGGGGCGCGCAAGATCCTCGCCGGGGCCGGGCTCGCCGAGGACGACCTGCAGTGCCCGCCCGACCTGCCGCTCGACGAAGGGGCCCTGCGCGCGCTGCTGCGGGCCGGCGGCGGCAAGGACCGGGTGCACATGAACTGCTCGGGGAAGCACGCGGCCATGCTCGCCACCTGCGTGGCGGCGGGCTGGGACACCAAGACCTACACCGAGCCCGGCCATCCGCTGCAGGTACAGATCAGGCGCACGATCGAGCGGCTGGCCGGGGAACCGGTGACCGCGGTCGGCGTGGACGGCTGCGGGGCGCCGCTGTTCGCCATCTCGCTCACCGGGCTCGCGCGGGCCTTCAGCGCCCTGGTCCGCGCCGACCCGGGCTCTCCCGAGCGCCGGGTGGCTGATGCCATGCGCGCGCATCCCGCCTGGACCTCGGGCACCTCCCGTCCGGACCGCCGGCTGGCGGAAGCCGTCCCAGGCCTGCTGCTGAAATCGGGCGCCGAGGGCGTCGAGGCGTTCGCGCTCGCGGACGGCCGCGCCGGCGCGTTCAAGATCGACGATGGTGACGGTGCCCGGCGGGCCCGGACGGCGGTCTCGGTCGCGCTGCTCCGCGCGCTCGGCGCCGATGACGAGCCCGGCGCCGGCCGGGCCACCCTCGACGCCCTGGCCCGCCCGGCCGTGCGGGGCGGTGGCCGGGAAGTCGGCGAGGTCCGCGCCACGCTCCCGTTCTGACCCAGAAAAGCCGGCGGAATCACAACGAAACGGCAGCCTCCCAGCTAGTTTGCAAATGCAAGCACTGGGAGCGAGACTGGAACCATGAGTCCGGTAAACGTTCCAGCGATCGGGGCCTACATCCGCGAGCAGCGGGAGCAGGCCAAGATCTCACTCCGCCAGCTGGCCCAGGCGGCGGGCGTTTCCAACCCGTACCTGAGCCAGATCGAGCGGGGCCTGCGCCGGCCGAGCGCCGACATCCTGCAGCAGATCGCCCGGGGGCTGCGGATCTCGGCGGAGGCGCTGTACGTCCAGGCGGGCTTCCTGGAGGACCGGCCGCCGGGGATCGGCGTCCGCGACGCGGTGCTCGCCGACCCGGAGCTGACCGAGCGGCAGAAGCAGATGCTGCTCGAGGTCTACGAGTCGTTCCGCAAGGAGGCGGCCAGCCGGAACCGGAGGGTGCCGGGCGAGACGGTGCCCG
Source organism: uncultured Actinomycetota bacterium (assembly GCA_963808705.1). Taxonomy (GTDB): domain Bacteria; phylum Actinomycetota; class Actinomycetes; order Streptosporangiales; family Streptosporangiaceae; genus JASHPR01. The sequence goes on from CAWEHB010000004.1 coordinate 51,641, forward strand.
CGGACGGGACGGTCCCGGGCGAGACGGTGCCCGCGGACGAGACGGTGCCGGGCGAGACGGTGCCCGCGGACGGGACGGTCCCGGATGAGGACCAGGGCCCGGCCGGGCAGGCCGCGCCGCCGGAAGCGCCGGGGCAAGACGGTCCGTCCGTGCCCGAGTTTGACCAACACCGGGTAGCGTGACATTCGTGATTTACCAGCACCCAGGAGCGGTCTCGATACTCGGCTGGTTCTTCGAGGCGCTCGCCATCGCCGCGTTCATCTTCGAGGCGTACGCGTTCGTCGACGCCACCCGCCGGCCGTCCCAGGCGTTCGTAGCGGCCAGCAAGCAGACCAAGCCGCTGTGGCTGATCATCACCGGCGTCGCCACGGTGATCGGCCTCGGCACCGCTGCCACCGGCAGCTTCCCGATCGGCATCCTGGCCGTGGCCGCGTTCGTGGCTGCGGCCATCTACGTCACTGACGTCAGGCCCAAGGTCAAGGAGTACCGCAGCAGCGGCGGGACCGGAACGCACATGGGGCCCTACGGCCCATGGTGACGGGCTGGCGCACGCACCGGCTCGAGCTTGACGACCAGACCCTGCGCGAGTGGGACGCCGCGGTTCTCGACGCGGGGCCGGACGGGATCGTGCTCGACCGCTCGGCGTTCTACCCCGGCGGCGGCGGCCAGCCCCCCGATCATGGCGTGCTGCTCTGGGGCGGGGTGCAGACCCGCATTGAAGGGGCCAGGAAGGGCGATGACCTCTACCTGATCCCCGCCGACGGGGACCCGGTTCCGCCGCCGGGAACCCCGGTCCGGGGCGCGGTGCAGGACGAGCGGCGCACCGCCCTCATGCGCACCCACTCCGGACTGCACGTGCTCTGCGGGGTCGTGTTCCGCGACTACGGCTCCCCGGTCACCGGGGGCAACATGGAGCCGTTCACCGCCCGGATGGACTTTGACCTGCCGGAGGTTCCCGCGGGGTTCAAGGAGACGGTGGAGGCGGCCTGCAACGCGGAGATCGCGGCCGGGCGGCGGATCGACATCCGGGTGCTGCCCCGCGCGGACGCGTTCGCCATCCCCGACATCATCCGCACCGCCACCAACCTCGTCCCCGAGGACGTGCCCGACGTCCGCATCGTGGACATCGTGGGCCTGGACCAGCAGGCGGACGGGGGCACGCACGTGGCCACGACCAGCCAGATCGGCCGGATCGAGGTTGTCAAGATCGAGAACAAGGGCAAGGGATTCCGCCGGCTGCGGATCAGGATCGCCGACTAGGAGGCCCTGACTAGAACGGCAGAGTCAGGAACGCCGCGGGAATGGCCACGGTCGCGACCGCGACCACGGCCACCAGGACCAGGGCCGGGCGCGGCAGCCGCGGGGCCGGCCGCAGCAGCCGGGAAACCCGGGCGGCCACCTGGCCGTCGGTCCCGCCCTCGGCGACCGCGAGCGCGCCGGCCGGCGCATGCACCCCGCCCGCCGCCCCCACCCGGAGCAGGGCGGTGGCCAGTTCCCGGGCCGGGCGGTGCCGCAGCGCCCGGTCGTCGGCCAGCATCTCCACCAGCAGCGCGACCGCCGCGTGCGCCTCGCGGGCCAGGGCGGACCAGCGGAACGCCCGCAGCAGCGCGGTGAACGGCAGCAGCACCAGGTCGTGGCGCTCCCGCAGGTGGGCCCGCTCGTGCGCGAGCACGGCCGCCAGTTCGGCCTGGTCCAGCAGGTCCAGGGCGCCTGCGCTGATCACAATGCGCGAGCGGAGCCCGGGCACGCAGTAGGCGGTGGCCGCCGGGTGATCGACGACCAGCGCCCCGGGCACCTTGGGATCGCCGTGCGCGAGCAGGCTGAGCAGCAGGCGCTGGCGGCGCCGCGCGCGCAGCACCGCCGCGAAGGCCGCCACCGTGACCGAGCAGAGCAACAGCAGCAACACCAGGCCGGCGGCCAGGGCCAGCAGCCGCAGGCCGAGAAACCCGGCCAGCAGGCGCCGGGTCCCCGCCGTGGCCTGGCTCCGGCTCAGCACCCGGGAAACCAGCGCGAACGCGCCTCTCGCCACGCCGGAGCGCGCGTCCGCCGCCCCCAGCCCGGCCAGTGCCCCGATGGCGGCCAGGCCCCAGCCGAGCCCGAGCGCCTGCCAGAGCACGATCGCCGCCGCCGGTGACCTGCGCGGCCAGCGCGCGGCCGCCAGCGCCGAACCGGCCGGGACGCAGGCTCCCGCGAAGGCGGCGAGGACGAAGGCCGCGGCCGGCACCTGCGGTCACTCCCCGAGGCCGCGGGCGGTGTCCTTGCTGCCGCGAACCGTGTCCTGGCTGGCGTTGCGGGCCGGGCCCTCGCCGAGCGCCTCCAGGGCACGGCGCAGCGCCGTCGCCTCGGTCTCGGACACGCTGCGGGCGAACCGGGCCAGCGCCGCGTGCCGGTCGCCGGTCTGCTCCAGCGCGCTCAGCATGAGTTCGGTCACGTACGCTTCCCGGGTCTCCGCCGCGCGGTAGCGCCAGGCGCGGCCGTCTCGCTCCCGCCGCGCGAAACCCTTCTTGGCGAGGCGGTCCAGAACTGTCATCACCGTGGTGTGGGCCAAGTCACGCTCGGTGAGATTACCACTGACCTGCCGGACGGTGAGCGGGTCGGGGCTCTCCCAGAGGATGTCCATGATCGCGCGTTCAAGCTCGCCGAGACGGTTCACGACGCTTACTGTACCCCGGCCAATGCCGGACAACTCAGGCCGAGCGGACGCCTGCGGCGGGATCGCGCAAACGCGCGAAGAATGGCCCGGTCCCGGAGAAGTACCGGAGGGTCGGCCGTGCAGCGCCATCTTAAATTCAGATGTACTATCGAGCCGTCGAGGACGGGCGCCTCCACCCTTACCCACCGCGGAACCCCCCCTCCCGGTCGTAGGGGCAACTGGAGATACCCGCCCTCGGCTTGCTGTTACAGGCCAGCCGTGAGCCGACCGTCGTTGCAGGTCGTGACCCGGGCCGGGGTCACGAGGGCCGGCTTTCCGGCGGTGAATGCGGGGGTCGGCGCACTCGCTTATTCTCGTGAATTAGCACATGCATATGCAATTGCTAATTCGCAGGGCCGCACCGAGGCGAAGCGCGTGATGTGGCATCGTGTGCTGGTGCGGATCAGGCCCCCGGCCGGTCCGGGCCCGTTCGCGCGTGCTGCCGGCGGCCGGTCCCGGCCCGTTCGCCCGCTGCTCCCCGTCGTGGCATGCTGGGGCTGCACGCGATCACGGCGCTCGCTAGCCGGGAGGACAATGGTGTCCGCGCAGTATCCGCGCTTTCGGCCGATCCTCGACCAGTTCGCCCCCTACCAGCCGGGCAAGACCCCGCCGGCGCCGGACGGCAGGTCGTACAAGCTGTCGTCGAACGAGTCGCCGTTCGGCCCGCTGCCCTCGGTCGTCAAGGTCATCGCCGAGGCCGCCGGCCAGGTCAACAGGTATCCCGACAACGGGGCGGTCGGGCTGATCGGGGCCATCGCGGCGCGCTTCGGGGTCCCGGCGTCGCACGTGGCGGTCGGTTGCGGGTCCGTGGGCGTGGCCCAGCAACTGCTCGAGGCCGTCGGCGAGCCCGGCGCCGAGGTCCTGTACGCCTGGCGCTCGTTCGAGGCCTACCCGTACCTGTCGGACCTGGCGGGCGTCACGTCGGTGCGGGTGCCGCTGCGCGATGAGGCCCACGACCTGGCCGCCATGGCGGCCGCGATCACCGGCCGGACACGGCTGATCTTCGTGTGCAACCCGAACAACCCGACCGGCACCGTGGTGCACCGCGCCGAACTCGAGGAGTTCCTCGGCCGGGTCCCCGGGGACTGCCTGGTCGTCCTGGACGAGGCCTACGCCGAGTACGTCCGGGACGCCGGCGTCCCGGACGGGATGACCCTGTACCGCGACCGGCCCAACGTGGCCGTGCTGCGCACCTTCTCCAAGGCGTACGGGCTGGCGGGCCTGCGGGTCGGCTTCATGATCGCGCACGAGCCCGTGGCGGCCGCGGTGCGCAAGACCATGCTGACCTTCACCGTGAACGCGCTGGCCCAGGCCGCCGCCATCGCCTCGCTCGAGGCCGAGCCCGAACTGCTGGAACGGGTGGAGGCCGTGGTCAAGGAGCGGGACCGGGTCCGGGGCGAACTGCTCGCCCAGGGCTGGGCCGTGCCGCCGACCGAGGCAAACTTCGTCTGGCTGCGCCTCGGCGCTGACACCGGGGACTTCGCCGACGCCTGCGACCGCGCGGGGGTGAGCGTGCGCCCGTACGCCGTGGAGGGCGCCCGGGTGTCGATCGGCGACCCCGAGGCCAACGACGCGTTCCTCGCGGTCGCGCGGGCCTACCCGCGCCGTCACTGACCCCGGTCGTTATCCCGGCCGCCGCCTCGCCCCGGCCGCGGCCGCCCGGCCGCCGCCGCCCGCCCGGCTGGTCCGGCTGCCATGGCAGCCCGTCCCGGCCGCCGGCGGGTGGTGCGGCGCGGCCACCCGTCCATAACCTGTGCGTGGCGGCAGAGACGCGGAGAGGCTGGCGAGCGGTGAAGGTTCACGTGCTGCACGAGAATCCGGACTGGTACGCGCCGCTCGGCGCCGCGCTCGACGCGGCGGGCGTGCCGCACGAGCAGTGGCCGCTCGGGGACGGCGTGCTGGACCTGGACGACCTGCCGCCCGCCGGGGTGTTCTGGTCGCGGATGAGCGCCTCGTCGCACACCAGGCAGCACCCGTACGCCAAGGATCACGCTCGGGCCGTGCTGGACTGGCTGGAGTCCGGCGGACGGCGGGTGGTGAACGGGCGGCGCGCGCTCGAGCTGGAGGTGAGCAAGGCGGCCCAGCTGACCGCGCTGCGGGCCGCCGGGTTCGACGTGCCGCGCACGCTCGCGGTGACCGGGACGGCCGACCTGCCAGCCGCGGCCAGGAAGCTGCCCGTTCCGTTCATCAGCAAGCACAACCAGGGCGGCAAGGGCCTGGGGGTCCGCCGGTTCGACAGCCACGACGAGTTCGACGCCTACCTGGGATCGCCGCAGTGGCAGGCCCCGGTGGACGGGATCACCCTGCTGCAGGAGTACCTGCGGGCAGCGGAGCCGTGCATCACCAGGGTCGAGATCGTCGGCGGCGCGTTCGTGTACGCGATCAGCGCCGACACCCCGCGGGGCGGCTTCGAGCTCTGCCCGGCCGACGCCTGCGCGGTGGACCAGGCCGCCGGCCCGGCCAGCGCCCCGGCCGGGGAGGCGGCTCCCGGCCCGGCCGGCCTGTTCGCGCTGCGGGACGGCTTCGATCACCCGATCACCGGCCGGTACCTGGACTTCGCCCGGCGGCACGGCGTCGAGATCGCCGGGTTCGAGTTCATCGAGACCGCGGACGGCCGGATGGTCACCTACGACGTGAACACCACCACCAACTACAGCGCGGACATCGAGGAGGTGGCACCGCGGGCCGCGTGGCCGGAGGTGGCCGCCTACCTCGGCCGGGTGCTCGCCGCGGAGACCAGCAAGCGAGCTTGGGACAGCCCAGGGAGACGAGTCGGCTGATGCGGTCCGGATACTGGATGCCGGTCTTCGGCGGATGGCTGCGGAACGTCAGGGACGAGGGCATGACGATCGCGTGTCCGGCTACGTGATCTGCCGGGACACCGAGGCGGAGGCTCAGGCCGAGCTCGACCGGCTCCGGGCCTACGAGGAAGCCGGGGTCGGCCTGATGCTGCTGCAGTTCTCGCCGCAGCGCGAGGAGATGGCCCGCTTCGGCCAGGACGTGATCAGCCACTACCCAGGATGATCCGTTAGGACAGACGATCCTCAGTCCGTATCGACTGAGGACTGAGGATCGTCCGCGCTACGCGATCATGGCGGCTGGGGGCGTCCCGGGGCGGGGTTAGCCGGCCGCGGGCCCGGGCGGGGCTAGCGGGCGGCGCGCTTGCCCGGCTCGTCGCGGTTGCGCGGCTCAAGCTGCTCCACGACCAGGCGGTAGAACTGGCGGGGACGGCCGGGCTGCGGCGTCCGGTTCGGCGGCAGCGGCCAGGCCAGGCCTTCCTCCACGAGGATGTGCAGCAGCCGCCGGGCCGTGCGCGGAGTCACGGCCAGCAACTGCCCGGCGGTCTCCGCGTCCACGACGAGGTTGGCGTCGGTCGCGGCCAGCTTCTCGGCCAGCCGGGACAGGGTCTCCAGGCTGCGGGACCGGCGGGCGCCGGCCTCGGCCAGCCGGGGAACGGGAACCGGCGCCTGGGGCTCCCGGCCCGGCACGAACCCGCGTACGCCGCCCGGGCCGTGGACGCGGCCGAGGGACGCGCGGGCGTGCGCCTCGGCCTCCACGGCCGTCCGGCCCATGCCGATGCCTACCTCGAGGGTGACGCCCAGGTCGCTGCGGGCGCGCTCGGCGAACAGCGGCACCCGGAACCCGTCGGTCGCCCGGGCCAGGGAGCCCCGGGTCGCGACGATCAGGAACCCGTGGTCGCTGGCCGGGCTGACCGCCGCGTGGATCCGCTGCGCCTCCTGGACCAGGAACCGGTGCACGGTGAGGCGCAGTTCCTCGCGGGACTGCCGCGGCGAGGAGCGCCGCCCGCCGTCCCGCAGGGCCGGCACCTCCACGATGGCCAGGGCCAGTTGCGCGTCCTCCAGCCTGCGGTACCCGCCGAGCAGGGCGGCCGTGCGCAGCGCCATGCGGATGTCGTTGCCGGTGGGCCGGAGCGTGAACACCGGGACCCCGGCGGCGGACAACCGCGCTGCCACGGACTGCAGGCACGTGAACGCGACGGACGTCTGCTTGCGGCGCCACAGCCGCTCGTGGAACGAGGCCACCACCGCCGGGCTGCCGGAGTCCTCGCGGATGTGCACGCCCGACATGGGCAGGCCGAGGTCGGTGAAGGTCTCCTCCACGTCGCTGCGGCTCAGCACGTCGACGCTGGACCGGGCGGGATCATTCCCGCTGTCCCGCCCGGCCTTCAGCAGCGCGGCGTAGAGCGCGCCGCCGCCGAGCGGGACGAAGGTCGCCGGGCAGCTGAGCACCCCGGCCGCGCGGGCGTACTCGTACGGCACCCGGCTGGCGAAGAGGCAGACGTCGATCGCGGTGCCCAGCCTGACGACCTGATCGGCGGCCTCCTGCTCGTCCCGGTAGGCGGCCGCGACCAGCCGCCTGGCCGGCCCGGCCTCCACGGCGGCGAGCGTGCCCGCGGCGCCACCGGACCTCCCGCCGGCTGGCGCGCCGGAGAGCATGATCCTCTCCACCAGCTCGTGCGGCCCGACGATGCCGATCGTGAGCTCGCCCTGAGCCCGGCCTGGCGCGGTCACGACGCGCCAGATCTAATCGTCGCCCGCGCGGTGCCGGTGCCCGGCCAGATGCCCCCGTTTCTGCTCATAACCAGGGCCACGTTACATCCCATCTCCGGTCGGCTTCCCGCGATGTGAGAATGCCTCTCTACATGTCGTAACTCACGGAGAGGACCACTGGAAGAGCCAATTATCCGTGCCGCCGCGGCCATGGCGGGAATCCCCGTTGAAACACGCGGAAATGCCGCCAATGACCAGCCTGTGACCTGGGCGCTAAGCATTGACACGATCGGCGACAGCCTCCACGGCGATGTCCGCGCCCAGCGTCGTCAGCCGTGCGGCCACCGCGGCGTGGCCACGGTCGATCGGGTATCCCGGCGCGACGACGGTCTCCCCGTCGGCGGCGAGGCCGGCCAGGATGAGCGCGATCCCGGAGCGCAGGTCGTGCGCGGTGACCTCCGCGCCCTTCAGCACGCTGGGCCCGTGCACCAGGGCCGCGTTCCCGGCCACCTCGACCTTCGCGCCGAGCTTGTTGAGCTCGCTGACCAGCGTGTAGCGCCCGTCGAAGATGGTTTCCCTGATGTAGCTGGTGCCGTCGGCCAGCGTGCTGAGCGCCATGATCGGCGACTGCAGGTCGGTCGCGAACCCGGGGAACGGGCTGGTGATCACGTTGATCGGCCGCAGCGCCCGCTCCCGGCGCACCTGCAGGATGGCGCCGTGGGTGGCGAACTCGACGCCCATCTGCTCCAGCTTCCAGCGCACCACGCCGAAATGATCGAGGGAGGCGCCGACCAGGCTGAGTTCCCCGCCGGTGATGGCGGCCGCGATGGCGAAGACCGCGGCGTCGATGCGGTCGGACATGACGGTGTGCTCGACGGCCTTCAGTTCCGTGACCCCGTTGACCGTCACGAAGCCGGTGCCGCCGCCGCTGATGTCGGCGCCCATCTTGGTGAGGAAGTCGATGACATCGAGCACCTCGGGCTCCATGGCCGTGTTGTCGATCACGGTGGTGCCCGGGGCCAGCGCGGCCGCCATGATCAGGTTCTCGGTGCCGGTATGCGACGGCGTGTCCAGGTAGAGGTGCGCGCCGCGGAGGCCGCGGCCGGCCTTGATGTGGATCGTGGCGTCGCCCTCGTCCACCTGCGCGCCCAGCCGGGCGAACCCCCGGTAGTGGAAGTCAAGGTCGCGGGTGCCGAGGTTGCACCCGCCGATGCCCTCGATGGTCGCCTCGCCGAGCCGGTGCAGCAGCGCGGGCACGAACACCACGGAGGCCCGGAAATGGCGGGCGATCTCGGCCGGCAGCACCGAACTGGTCAGCCGGGACGCGTCGACCACCAGGGTCCGTTCCCCCTCATGGAACTTCACCACCGCGCCCACGGCCTGGGCCAGCTCGACCGCCCTGCGCACGTCCTCGATCACGGGCACGTTCCGGAGCACCGTCCGGCCCTTGTCGACCAGCAGCGAGGCAGCGATCATCTTCAGGGCGGCGTTCTTGGCACCCTGCACGAAGACTGTGCCCTGCAGCGGGTGACCGCCGCGCACGCGATAGCGGGTCTGAGGGCGGATAGTCATACTGCCGGAGCTCCTGTCCGTCGAGTGAGCGGCGTCACCGTCCTGGCCCGCCGGCGGCAAGATCCTGCCCGTGGCCGACCAGGCGGCAGGCCGCCCGGTAGCGGGCAGCCTGGTTCGTGTGCGGTCCAGTATTCCACCGGTCCGCCGGCCCCCAGACCATGACGGTGATGTTGCGTAAAGTGCCTCGTCAGATACCCAGAGCAAGAGGACAGCGGGTTCCGTAGGGGTTTGGGCACGTTTGGGGCGGGGCCGCCGTGCCTAGCGCCAGCGCAGGCCGGTGATGCTCTCGTAAGCCCGCACGTACCTATCACGGGTGCGCTCCACCACCGGTTCGGGCAGCGGCGGCGGCGGCTCGGCGCCGTGGCGGTCCCAGCCGGACTCCGGCGAGGTCAGCCAGTCCCGGACGTACTGCTTGTCGAGCGAGGGCTGGCTCCGCCCGGGCACCCACTGGTCGGCGGGCCAGAACCGGGACGAGTCCGGGGTCAGCACCTCATCGGCCAGGAGCAGGTTGCCGCCGGGGTCCAAGCCGAGCTCGATCTTGGTGTCGGCCACGATGATGCCGCGGCGCCCGGCCAGATCCGCTCCCCTGCGGTAGACCTCCAGGGTGATGCGCTCAACTTCCGCGGCCATGTCGGCGCCCACGATCCCGGCGACGGCGGCCACCGGGATGTTCTCGTCGTGCTCGCCGGGGGGCGCCTTGGTAGCCGGGGTGAAGATCGGGCCGGGCAGCCGGGAACCGTCGCCCAGCCCGGCCGGGAGCCGGACCCCCCAGACCGTGCCGGTGCGCTCGTAGTCGGGGAGCGCCGAGCCGGTCAGGTACCCGCGCGCCACGCACTCCACCGGGATCATGTCCAGCCGCTGGCACGCCATCGCGCGGCCGGCGAACTCGGCCGGGATGTCGGCGTCCACCAGGTGGTTCGGCACCACGTCGGCCAGCCGCTCGAACCACCACAGCGAGAGCTGGGTGAGGATCTTGCCCTTGTCCGGGATCTCGGTCGACAGCACGTGGTCGAAGGCGGAGATCCGGTCCGTGGCCACGAGCAGCAGCACGCCGTCGTCGGTCTCGTAGAGTTCGCGCACCTTGCCCGAGTAGATGTGCCTCATGCCGGCAGGCCCGCTGCTCCCGCCGGGTCGAGCCGCTCCAGCCGCTCGAAGACGCCCCCGAGCCGCTCGACATACCGCCCCGGGCGGCACGCCTCGTCGAGCCTGGCCTCGTCCAGCGGCTGGCCGCGCTCGGCGGCGTGCTTGCGGAGCGTCTCCCGGAACGGGGCCCCGGTCTCGCTGGTGTCCAGGGCGGCCGCCTGGACCAGCGCGTAAGCGTCCTCGCGGGACATCCCGGCCGCGACCAGTTCCAGCAGCACCGCGGAGGAGTAGATCAGGCCGTGGGTGGCATCCAGGTTGGCCCGCATCCGCGCCGCGTCGACCCCGAGCCCGGTGATCAGGGCGGTGGTCTCGCCGAGCAGGAAGTCGGTGACGGCCGCGGCGTCGGGCAGCGCCACCCGCTCGGCGGATGAGTGCGAGATGTCCCGCTCGTGCCACAGCGGGATGCCCTCCATCACCGGGACCACCAGGGCGCGGACCACCCGCGCCAGCCCGCAGACCCGCTCGGCGCGGACCGGGTTCCGCTTGTGCGGCATCGCCGATGAGCCCTTCTGGCCCCGGCCGAACGGCTCGGCCAGCTCGGCGATCTCCGTCTGCTGCCCGAGCCGTATCTCCAGCGCTACCGCCTCGCACACCGACGCGACAAGGGCCAGAACGCTAAGCCACTCGGCGATCCCGTCCCGGAACACGACCTGACTGGCCACGTCGGCGGGCCGGAGGCCCAGCTCGGCCATGACCTGGGCCTCGATGGCCGGGTCGATGTTGGAGTAGGTTCCGACCGGGCCGGACAGCTTGCCGAAGGAGACCGCCTCGCGGGCCCGCCGCAGCCGCCCGGCGCACCGGGCCATCGCGAAGGCGAAGTCGGCCACCCGGTGCCCCCAGACGTCCGGCTCGGCGTGGATGCCGTGGGTCCGGCCGACCCGGAGCGTGCCACGGTGCGCGAGCGCGTGGTCGCGCAGCGCCGCGGTCAGCGCGGCGCAGCCGGCCAGCAGCAGGTCGGTGGCCTCGGTGAGCTGCAGCGCCAGCGCGGTGTCCAGCAGGTCGGATGAGGTCATCCCGAAGTGGACGTACGCCGCGGCCTCGCGCGGGACGGTGTTATCCGCCCACGCGGACAGGAACGCGATGACGTCGTGGCCGGTCACGGCCTCGAGCGCGGCCACCGCCTCGGGGGTGGGCGGCGGGGCGGCGCGCACCGGCGGCACGCTGCCGGCGGGCACGGTGCCCGCCCGGGCGTGCGCCTCGAGCACCAGGATCTCGACCCGGCACCAGAGCTCGTACTTGTGCGCCTCACTCCAGACCCGGCCCATCTCCGGCCGCGTGTACCGCTCGATCACCCCTCTATCCTGCCGCAGGCGCCGGGGTGGACCGGGCGGACCGGGCGGGCCGCTCGGCGATGTCCCGGCGGTACCAGCCGCCGCGCATCCGGATCTTCCCTGCCGCCGCGTAGGCCGCCGCGCGGGCGCCGGCCAGGTCCGGGCCGGTCCCGACCAGGTTGAGTACCCGGCCGCCGCCGGAGACGAGGTTCCCGGCCCCGGACACGGCCGTGCCTGCGTGCAAGGCGTAGGCGCCGACGGTACGTTCTGAATCCTCGATGCCTTCGATGTCGTCGCCGGTGACCGGCGCGCCGGGGTATCCCTCCGCGGCGAGCACGACGGTCACCGCGGCACCGGGCGTCCAGCGCAGCGGCCCGGCGCCGGCCAGCCCGCCGGCGGCCGCCGCGTGCAGCAGCCCGCCCAGCGGCGTGGCCAGCCGGTCCAGCACCACCTGCGTCTCCGGGTCGCCGAAGCGCGCGTTGAATTCCACCACCCGGATCCCGGCGGAAGTCAGGGCCAGGCCCGCGTACAGCAGCCCGGCGTACGGGGTGCCGCGGCGGCGCAGTTCGGCGACCGCGGGCCCGATGACCGTGCCCAGCACCTCCTCGGCCAGGCCGGGGGGCGCCCAGGGCAGCGGGGCGTAGGCGCCCATGCCCCCGGTGTTCGGCCCGGCGTCACCGTCGAAGGCGCGCTTGTAATCCTGAGCCGGGAGGAGCGGCACCGCCGCCGCGCCGTCGGCCAGCGCGAACACCGACACCTCGGGCCCGTCCAGGAACTCCTCGATGACGACCGGGCCGGCCCCGGGGGATTCTGGGCCGCCCCCCCGGGCCAGCACGGCGCGGGCGTGCGCCTGCGCCTCGCGCCGGTCGCCGGTCACGACCACGCCCTTGCCCGCCGCGAGGCCGTCCGCCTTCACCACGTAGGGCGGGCCGAACTCGTCCAGGGCCAGGCTGACCTCGGCGCCGGTGGTGCACGTCCGGGCCGCGGCGGTGGGGATGCCGGCCGCGAACATGACCTGCTTGGCGAAGGACTTCGAGCCCTCGATCATGGCCGCCGCCCGGCCCGGCCCGAAGCAGCTGACCCCGGCGGCCCGCACGGCATCGGCCACGCCGGCCACCAGCGGGGCCTCCGGGCCGATGACCACCAGGCCGGCCCCGGTCCGGGCGGCCAGCGCGGTCACGCTGGCCGGGTCGGCCGGGGTGACCGGGTGGATCTCGGCGATCCTGGCGATCCCGGGATTGCCCGGCGCCACGTGCAGGCCGGTCACGTCGCCGTCCCGGGCCAGGGCGCGGGCCAGGGCGTGCTCGCGGCCGCCGGACCCGATGACCAGGACGCGCATCAGATCAGCGGCCGGAGCTGGAGCGTCTGGTCCCGCCGCGGGCCCACGCCGATGCCGGCCAGCGGGGCGCCGATCATGTCCTCGAGCGCCTTGACGTACGCCTGGGCGTTGCGCGGGAGCTCCCCGAACTCCCGGGCCGAGGAGATGTCCTCCCACCAGCCGTCCAGGTACTCGTAGACCGGCACCGCGTGGTGGAACTCGGTCTGGGTCATGGGGACCTCGTCGTGCCGGGTCCCGTTGACGTCGTAGGCCACGCAGACCGGCACCTGCTCCAGGCCGGACAGCACGTCGAGCTTGGTGAGGAAGTAGTCGGTGATCCCGTTGACCCGGGTGGCGTACCGGGCGATGACCGCGTCGAACCAGCCGGTGCGGCGGGGCCGGCCGGTGGTGACGCCATACTCCATGCCGGTCTTCCGCAGCCACTCGCCGCTGGCGTCGGTCAGCTCGGTGGGGAACGGGCCCGCGCCCACCCGGGTGGTGTAGGCCTTGACGATCCCGATCACCTTGCTGATCCTGGTCGGGCCGATGCCCGAGCCCGCGCACGCCCCGCCCGCGGTGGGCGAGGACGAGGTCACGAACGGGTAGGTGCCGTGATCCACGTCCAGCTGGGTCGCCTGGGCGCCCTCGAGCAGGATCGCCTTTCCCTCGTCCAGCGCCTGGTTGAGGACCAGGCCGGTGTCGGCCACGTACCGCTGCAGCCGCTGGAAGTGGCCCAGGTACTCGTCGGCCGCGGCCCCGGCGTCGATCCCGCGGCGGTTGTAGACCTTGGTGAGCACCTGGTTCTTCTCGCGCAGCACCAGCTCGAGCTTCTGGGCCAGGATCCCCGGGTCCAGCAGATCCTGCACCCGGATCCCGGTCCGCGCGACCTTGTCGCTGTAGGCCGGCCCGATGCCGCGGCCCGTGGTGCCGATGCGGGCGCTGCCGAGGTAGCGCTCGGTCACCTTGTCCAGCGCGATGTGGTGCGGCATGATCAGGTGCGCGCTGGCCGAGATCAGCAGCCGGTCACAGGACACGCCGCGGGCCTGCAGCCCGTCGATCTCCTGCAGCAGCACGGCCGGGTCGATCACCACGCCGTTGCCGATGACGGGCGTGGCGTTCCTCGACAACACGCCCGCCGGCAGCAGGTGCAGGGCATAGCTCTCATCGCCGATGACGACGGTGTGCCCGGCGTTGTTGCCGCCCTGGTACCTGACCACGTAATCGACGTCGTCGCCGAGCAGGTCGGTGGCCTTGCCCTTGCCCTCGTCGCCCCACTGCGCGCCCGCGATCACGATGGCGGGCATCAGGTGACTCCCAGGGCCGCCGCGGCGGCCGTGCTGGCCTCGCGCAGGAACCCGCGGCAGCGGCCGGCCTCGTCGTCTTCCCCGATGGCCGCGGCGGCCACGGCGAGCTGCTGCAGCGAGCGCAGGAACCCGCGGTTCGGCTCGTGCTCCCACGGGATCGGCCCGTGGCCCTTCCAGCCCGCCCGGCGCAGCTGATCCAGGCCGCGGTGATAACCGGTCCTGGCGTACGCGTACGCGGCGACCGGGTCCCCGTCCGCCATGGCGCGCTCGGCGAGCGCGGCCCAGGCGGCGCAGTAGCCAGGGTGGCCGGCAGCCACCTGGGCCGGGTCGGCGCCGGCCCGCAGCTCCTCGCCGGCCCTGGTGTCGTCCGGCAGGTAGGTCGGCGGGGGCCCGGCGAGCAGGTTCTCGTGCGTCATGCCTGCCATCTTGCCGGATAGGTTGACGGTATGACGGATGGCGAGGTCCCAGCGGCGGCCAGCGGCGTGTTCTCGCTCGGCGGCACCGTGGCGGTCACCCGCCTCGGGTACGGCGCGATGCGGATCACCGGCCGGGGCATCTGGGGGGAGCCCGCGGACCGGGGCATCGCGATCCGGGTGCTGCGCCGGGCCGTGGAGCTCGGCGTCGACTTCATCGACACGGCCGACTCCTACGGGCCGTACGTGAGCGAGGAGCTGATCCGCGAGGCGCTGCATCCCTACGCCGGCCTGACCATCGCCACCAAGGGGGGCCTGACCCGGAGCGGGCCGGACCAGTGGGGCACGGTGGGCCGGCCCGAGTACCTGCGGCAGTGCGTGGAGATGAGCCTGCGCCGCCTCGGCCTGGAGGCGATCGACCTCTACCAGCTGCACCGGATCGACCCCCAGGTCCCCGCCGCCGACCAGGTGGGCGAGCTCGGCGCGCTGCGCAAGGAGGGCAAGATCCGGCACATCGGGCTGTCCGAGGTGAGCGTGCCGGACATCGCGGAGGCCCGGCTGACCGCGCCGATCGCGTCCGTGCAGAACCTCTACAACGTGCTCGACCGCAGGTCCGAGGAGGCGCTGGACTACTGCGAGCGGGAAGGGCTCGGCTTCATCCCGTACTGCCCGATCGCGTCCGGCGGGCTCGCCGCCCCGGCCGGCCCGCTGGCGCAGCTGGGCCGGCAGGCCGGCGCCACCGGCGTCCAGCTGGCGCTGGCCTGGATGCTGCGCCGCTCCCCGGTCATGCTGCCGATCCCGGGCACCGGCTCGGTGGCGCACCTGGAGGAGAACGTCGGCGCCGCCCAGGTCGAGCTCACCGACGACCAGTTCGCCGCGCTGTCGGCGCTCGCCGACCGGAGCTTATGCGCGGCCAGTTTCCCGCCCGGCGTTTCCCGCCGTGTGGTTCATGATCGTGGTTGATTCAGTACCTGGGCCGCAAATCAACCACGATCATGGAAGGGGCCGGGCCGTCAGCCCATCTGCTTGCCGGCTGACATCAGGTCCTGGCAGGCCTCGACGACCCGGGCGGTCATCGACTCCTCCGCCGCCTTGCCCCAGGACCGCGGGTCGTAGGCCTTCTTGCTGCCGACGTCGCCGTCCACCTTGAGCACGCCGTCGTAGTTGGTGAACATGTGGCCGGCGACCGGCCGGGTGAAGGCGTACTGGGTGTCGGTGTCCACGTTCATCTTGACCACGCCGTAGGAGATCGCCTCCCGGATGTCCTCGAGCGCGGATCCCGACCCGCCGTGGAACACCAGGTCGAACGGCTTGTCCTGGCCGTACTTGGCGCCCACCGCGTCCTGGATGTCCTTCAGCACCGAGGGCCGCAGCTTGACGTGACCGGGCTTGTAGACGCCGTGCACGTTGCCGAACGTGGCGGCCAGGATGTACCGGCCGTGCTCCCCGAGCCCCAGCACCTCGGCGGTGGCCAGGGCGTCCTCCGGGGTGCTGTACAGCTTCTCGTTGATCTCGCCGACGACCCCGTCCTCCTCGCCGCCGACGACCCCGATCTCCATTTCCATGATCACGTGCGCCTTGACGCACTGCGCGAGCAGGTCCTTGGCGATCTGCAGGTTCTCGGCGAGCGGCACGGCCGAGCCGTCCCACATGTGCGACTGGAACAGCGGGTCCTCGCCGCGCGCCACCCGCTCGGCCGAGATCTGGACCAGCGGGCGCATGTACGTGTCCAGCTTGTCCTTGGGGCAGTGGTCGGTGTGCAGCGCGATGTGAACCGGATACCGGGCGGCCACCGTCAGGGCGAAGTGAGCCAGCGCCACCGCCCCGGTGACCATGTCCTTCACCGACTGGCCGGACAGGTACTCGGCCCCGCCGGTGGAAACCTGGATGATCCCGTCGCTGCCGGCCTCGGCGAACCCGCGCAGGGCCGCGTTCAGCGTCTGGCTGGATGTCACGTTGATCGATGGATAGGCGAAACCGTGTTCCTTCGCGCGGTCAAACATCTGCGCGTATATCTCCGGCGTGGCGATGGGCATGACGGCCGCTCCTTGTCAGTCGATATCGCCTCCAGTATCCCGCCTGCTGCGGGATTCGGCGGCGCCCCCCTGAGGGATGCGCGGTCCGCGGGAGCGGCCGGGCGGCGCGGCTCAGCCCAGGCCGAGGTCCGCCAGTTCGTACGCCGCGCGGTACGGCAGGCCGCGCTCGGCGACCCGCGGCCTGGCCCCGCGCTCCACGATGACCGCGACGCCCGCCACGTCGGCGCCCGCCTCGAGCAGTGCGTCCACGGCGGTCAGCACGGAGTTCCCGGTGGTCGAGGTGTCTTCCACGGCCAGGACGCGCCGCCCGGCGACGTCGGGGCCCTCGATCCTGCGCTGCAGGCCGTGAGCCTTCTCGGCCTTGCGCACCACGAAGGCGTCCAGGTGCCTGCCCTGGGCTGCGGCGGCGTGCATCATCGCGGTCGCGACCGGGTCGGCGCCCAGAGTCAGGCCGCCGACGGCGTCGTAGTTCAGGTCCGCGGTCAGCTCGAGCATCACCCGCCCGGCCAGCGGCGCGGCGCGGCCGTCGAGGAGCACCCGGCGCAGGTCGATGTACCAGTTCGCCCGCTGTCCCGACGACAGAACCACATCCCCGTGAATGACCGCTTTCGCCTTGATGAAGCCGAGCAACTCGGCACGGTCGGTCACGGCAGCCAAGCCTATCCGGCGGCGTGAATACCGGGCCCATAGCTAGCTCGTGATCTGCGCGTTACGTCACGACGGTGAGCACCCCGCTGGTAACGTCTCGCGTCGGAGGGAAGGACGGTATCGCGTGGATCGGTGCGCCCTGTTCGTGGACGCGGGCTACGTGCTCGCGGATGGCGCCATGGCCGTCCACGGAACCCGTCAGCGGGACTCGGTCTCCTGGGACTACGCGGGCCTGGTCAAGCTGCTCACCGGGCTTTCCCGAGACCGCACCGGCCTGCCCGTGCTGCGCTGTTACTGGTATGAGGCGACGGTCGAGGGGCGCCGCAGTTCCGAGCACAACGCGCTCGCCGACCTGCCCGGGGTCAAGCTGCGGCTGGGCCGGATGCGGCCGGGCCGTCGCGAGGGCGTGGAAGCCGAGATGCACCGGGACCTGACCACGCTGGCCCGGAACCGCGCGGTCAGCGACGCGGTCATCGTCAGCGCGGAGGAGGATCTCGCCGAGGTCGTCGCCGAGGTGCAGGAATTCGGGCTGCGGGTCGTCATCGTGCACATCACGGCGGACGGGAACTGGACGGTATCCCGGCCGCTGCGTCAGGAATGCGATGACATCGTGGAGGTTTCCGGCGCTCACCTGCGGCCTTTTGTGGACCTCATCGCGGGCGCCGAGCCAGCCGGCCGGGACGACCAGTACCGGAATGGCAGCTACGCGCCGCGGAGCCACGAACGGCGGAGCATCGCCAACGGGCACGGAGCCGGCCTGGGCGCAATGACCCACCAGGGCCTGCCCGCGGCCGCGCTGCCCGCGCCGCCGGGGATCTACACCGCCCCCGTGGTTGAGGAGTACCAGCGCACGGCGCAGCCGTCCGGCCAGGGTCAGGGAGCGTCCGCGTCGTCCGCCGCGGCCGTCGAGCCCTCGCCCGCCTCGCACGCCGCTCCCCAGCACCCGGCCGCCCAGCCGCTTCCGGATCAGCCCGCCGCCCAGGCCCCGGCCGCGGCCGCCCAGCCACCGGTTGCCTCGCGGGACCCCGCTGGGTCACAGGCTCCGGCTGGCCGGCAGGCCCAGGGCGCGGCTCAGTTCTCGGCGGCGGCCCAGGGCCCGGCTGCCTCTGCGGGGCCGTCGGCCCAGCCCCTGGCCGCCCCCACATCCGCCGCTGGCTACGGCGCCCAGCCCGGTGACCACGTCCCGGCTCACGGCGCTTACGGGCCCGTGCCGGGCCAGCCAGGTCAGGGCGCCGACCTCGGGCAGAACGCCTCCGGGCCGCCGCCGGAGCCCGCTCCCAGCCCCGGCCGCCGGCGCTCGCCCGCTTCGCACTCACCTGTGCCCCAGGGCGTGCCGCAGGCATCGGAGCTGCCACCCCCGGTGCCGCCAGCACCGGTCCAGCAGGCACCGGTGCCGCCGCAGGCACCGATGCCGCCGCAAAACCCGGTGCGGCAAAACGCCATGCCTCAGCCGCCTTCGCCGCAGCCAGGTCCGGGGGAGACGCGGTTCGGACCCGCCCAGGGAGACTACCGCCCGCGCGAGCAGGGCGGGCAGCGCGCCCTGCCGGCCAGGGAATTGATGCCCGCGCCGGGCCCCGAGGCCACCCGGCCGGGCGGACCCGCGGCCCAGTTCGCCGAGAATGCGGTCCCCGGCCGGTTCGCCGAAGATCAGGCCCCGGGCCGGTTCGCCGAGGGTTCCGGGCCAGGCCGGTTCGCCGAAGATCAGGCCCCGGGCCGGTTCGCCGAGGGTTCCGGGCCGGGCCGGTTCGCCGAAGGCGCAGGCCCGGCCCAGTACCCGCCCGCCCAGCCCGGCGCGTTCGGCGCTGGCAGCCCGGCACAGGTGCCCTACCCGCAGCAGTTTCCCGGTCCGCAGCCAGGGCAGCACGCGGCGCCCGTTCAAGAACCTGCCTATCCCGCCCCGCAGCACGAGCAGGGACCATACAGCGGACCCCAGTCGGCCGCCCACGCGAACCTTCCCCAGCCCGTCTCCCAGCCCATGGCGATCTCGCTGACCGACGCCGTCCAGGCCGCGCACGCCGAGGGCTTCGGTTTCGGGGACGCGGTGGCGAGGGACGCCCCGGCGCTGTGGCTGGAGGCGGTCCTGGCCCGCAAGCCGCGGATGCCGTCAGATCTCGAGGCCAGGCTGCTGCAGGGCTCGGCCCTGCCGATCGACTCGTTGCTGCACGACGAGGTCAGGCACTCGCTCCGGCGCGGCTTCTGGGACGCGCTCGAGCGCTCCCGCAGATAAGCCGCGGATAGCCGGAGCTCATTACCCCGGTGCCGCGTTGCAGATCCGCTTACCCCGGGTACCTTACGTAACGTGCCTGCTCTGAGCCGTGAGGAATTCGACGCGATCGAGTTCGACGCCGCCGCCAGCGGCGATCATGAAGCCGCGGCGAGGCGGATGAACAAGCTCGCCTGGGCCGGTACCGAGACCGACTCGATGCCGCGCGCCGAGGCTTTCCTGCGCGCGGGCGAGCAGTGGCTGCTGGCCGACGACCCGGCCGCCGCCGCGACCGGGTTCCGGCTCGCCATGGCCGACGGCGGCCCGGTCTTCGTGGACCCGCGGGTTCCGCTGGCCCGGGCGCTCTTCCTGCTCGGCAAGCCGGCCGAGGCGCAGTCGCTGCTCGACCAGCTCAAGGACGAAGGGCGGCGCGACCCGCGGGCGTGCGACCTGGTGGCCGAGCTGCTCGTCGAGCGCTCCGACCTGATCGGGGCGCTGGACTGGGCGACCGCCGGCGTGGAGCTGTGCCTGCAGCGCCGGTCCAACGGCGGCCCGGTCACGCTCGGCCGCGACGGGGACTCCTTCGGCGGTGACCGCGGTGAAGAGGCCGAGCTGCAGATGCTGCTGAGACTCCGGTACCGGATCCGCAACGACCTCGGGCTGCCCGAGGACCGCTACGACGAGCTGCTCGACGAGGCGTGAGACCGGGGCTGCACCGTGAGGGCGTCGGCCGTCTCGTCGACGTCGACGAGCACGGTGTCGCCGTCGGCGATCTCCCCGGACAGCAGCCCCCGGGCCAGCTGGTCGCCGATCGCCGACTGGATCAGCCTGCGCAGCGGCCTCGCGCCGAACACCGGGTCAAAGCCGGTGACCGCCAGCCACTCCCTGGCGGCCGGGGTGACGTCGAGCGTCAGCCGCCGGTCCGATAGCCGCCGGGCCAGCCTGGCCACCTGAAGCTCGACGATCTCGGTGAGTTCCTCGGTGGTCAGCGCGTCGAAGAGGATCACGTCATCGAGCCGGTTCAGGAACTCGGGCTTGAACGTCGACCGCACCACCGACATGACCGCTTCCCGCTTGGCCGCCTCGTCCAGCGCCGGGTCGGCGATGAACTGCGAGCCCAGGTTGGAGGTGAGGATCAGGATCGTGTTGCGGAAGTCCACCGTGCGGCCCTGCCCGTCGGTGAGCCGGCCGTCGTCGAGCACCTGGAGCAGGATGTCGAAGACCTCCTGGTGGGCCTTTTCCACCTCGTCGAGCAGCACCACGGTGTACGGCCGCCGCCGCACCGCCTCGGTGAGCTGGCCGCCCTCCTCGTACCCGACGTAGCCGGGCGGGGCGCCGACCAGGCGGGCCACCGTGTGCCGCTCCGAGTACTCGCTCATGTCGATGCGGACCATCGCCCGCTCGTCGTCGAACAGGAACTCCGCGAGCGCCTTGGCCAGCTCGGTCTTGCCGACGCCGGTGGGCCCGAGGAAGAGGAACGAGCCCGACGGGCGGTCCGGGTCCGAGATGCCAGCGCGCGACCTGCGCACGGCGTCCGACACGGCCTGGACGGCCCTGGCCTGGCCGACCAGCCGCTTGCCGAGCTCGGATTCCATCCGGAGCAGCTTGCCGGTCTCGCCCTCGAGCAGGCGCCCGGCGGGTATGCCGGTCCACGAGGACACGACATCGGCCACGTCGTCGGGGCCGACCTCCTCCTTGACCATCGGCCTGGCGTCCGGGATGGCCCCTTCGGGGGCGCCGCCGCCGGCGGCGGCGTTATCGCTCGCGACCGCCTCCTCGATCTCCTGCTCCAGGGCCGGGATCTCCCCGTACATCAGGCGCGAGGCGGTGCCGAAGTCCGCGTCCCGCTGGGCGCGCTCGGCCTGTCCCTTGAGGTCGTCCAGGCGCTTCTTCAGCTCGCCGACCCGGTTCAGGCCCGCCTTCTCCTGCTCCCACCGGGCGACCAGCGCCGTCAGCTGCTCCTGCCGGTCGGCCAGGTCCGCGCGGAGCCGCTCCAGCCGCTCCTTGCTCGCCGGATCGGCCTCCTTCTCCAGGGCCATCTCCTCCATCAGCATCCGGTCCACCGACCGCCGCAGCTCGTCGATCTCGACCGGCTGCGAGTCGATCTCCATGCGCAGCCGGGACCCCGCCTCGTCGACCAGGTCGATCGCCTTGTCCGGCAGGAACCTGGCCGTGATGTAGCGGTCCGACAGCGCCGCCGCGGCGACCAGCGCCGCGTCGGAGATCTGCACCTGATGGTGGGCCTCGTAGCGGCCCTTGAGCCCGCGCAGGATCGCGATCGTGTCCTCCACCGAGGGCTCGTTGACGAAGACCTGCTGGAACCGGCGCTCCAGGGCGGGATCCTTCTCGATCCGCTCGCGGTACTCGTCGAGCGTGGTGGCGCCGACCATGCGCAGCTCGCCGCGGGCCAGCATCGGCTTGAGCATGTTGCCCGCGTCCATGGCGCCCTCGGCGGCGCCGGCGCCGACGACCGTGTGCAGCTCGTCGATGAACGTGATGATCTGGCCTTCGCTCTCCTTGATCTCGGCCAGGACCGCCTTCAGCCGCTCCTCGAACTCGCCGCGGTACTTGGCGCCGGCCACCATCGCGCTCAGGTCGAGCGCGACCACGCGCTTGCCCCGGAGTGACTCGGGAACGTCGCCCGCCACGATCCGCTGGGCGAGGCCCTCGACCACGGCGGTCTTGCCCACGCCCGGCTCCCCGATCAGCACCGGGTTGTTCTTGGTGCGCCGGGAGAGCACCTGGATCACCCGGCGGATCTCCGCGTCGCGGCCGATGACCGGGTCGAGCTTGCCCTCGCGGGCGCTGCGGGTCAGGTCGATCCCGTACTTCTCCAGGGCCTGATAGGTGCCTTCCGGGTCCTCGCTGGTCACCCTGGCGTGCCCGCGGACCTGCTCGAAGGCGGCCAGCAGCTCGTCCGGTCCCGCGCCGGCTTCCCGCAGGACCGTGGCGGCCTGGCCGCCGTCGGCGGCCAGGCCGACGAGGAGATGCTCGGTCGAGACGTACTCGTCGTTCATCTCCTTGGCCCGCTTCGCCGCCGTGGCGATCGCCGCGAGCAGCGGCCGCGAGGTCTCCGGGGCGCTCAGCGTCGCGCCGGCCGCCCGGGGCAGCCTGCTCAGGAGCTCGCTGGTGGTCTTCATGACGGCCGCGGGGTCGGCGCCCACGGCCTGCAGCAGCGGGACGGCCGTCCCCCCGTCCTGCCCGAGCAGCGCGGCCAGCAGGTGCAGCCCGTCAACGTGCGGGTTCCCGGCCGCGGCGGCCTGCCGGACGGCGCCGGACAGCGCCTCCTGGCTCTTGCGTGTCAGCTTGTCATCAGCCATTGTTCGTCTTCGTCGTCTCTCGCAACGTCGCCGCGCGGCCCAGGGCCGCAGCCCCCGGCTCGGCCCCGCCCGGGCGCGCGCGGTCCGGCGACTGAGCGGTCACCGGCGCGTCCGAGCGGCGCACCGGGACCAGCGTGGCGCTCTTATTCCGGCTCCGGAGCAGCCCGGCCAGCCGCGCGGCGACCGCGCGGGTGGACTCGAGCTCCGCCCGGAGCCGGGTGATCTCTTCATGTAGCTCAGCGAGCACCCTGCGATGGTGCTCCTGCTCGTCCTCGAGCTCCAGGATCCGCTTGATCCCGCTGAGGTTGACGCCCTCTTCCTGCGAGAGGCGCTGTACCTCGCGCAGCAGGAGGATGTGGCGCAGCGAGTAGCGGCGCCCGCCGCCCACGGCCCGGCCGGGCGAAACCAGGCCGATCTTGTCGTAGGCGCGCAGGGTCTGCGGGTGCAGCCCGGATAGCTGAGCCGCCACGGAGATGACGTACACCGGCGAGTCATCAGACAGCTCGAACTGGATCATGTCATCTCCCTTCATCTGGTCGTCCTGCCGCTCATTGCGCTGCTCATCTGGTGGCCATCCCGCGGTCGCCTCATCCGGCCTTGGCCTGGCGCAGCAGGTCAGCCCGGGGATCCTCGCCCGCCGTGAGCTTGCGGAACGCCTCGAGTGTCTCCTTCGCCTCGCCCTCGAGGGTCTTGGGCACCTGCACGTTCACGGTGACCAGGAGGTCGCCCATCGTGGAGTCCTGGCGCCTGACCCCCTTGCCGCGCACGCGGAACGTGCGGCCGTTCGGGGTGCCCGCCGGGATGCGGAGGTTCACCGGCATGCCGTTGAGCGACGGCACCTTGATCTCCGCGCCGAGCGCGGCCTCCGCGAACGTGACCGGCACGGTCACGGTCAGGTTGTGGCCGGACCGGCCGAACACCGGGTGCGGGGCGACATGCACGCGCACGTACAGGTCGCCGGGGGGCCCGCCGCGCTCACCCGGCGCGCCCTTGCCCTTGAGCTTGATGCGCTGGCCGTCGCCGACCCCGGCCGGGATCCGCGCCTGGATCGTCCGCGTGCTCATGGCCCGCCCGCTGCCCGAGCATTCCGGGCACGGGTCGTCGACCACCAGGCCGCGGCCGCGGCACGTCTTGCAGGGCTCGGAGAAGGCGAAGTTGCCCAGGTTCCGGCTGGCCTGCCCGGTGCCCTCGCAGGTGGGGCACACCCTCGGGACCGTGCCGGCCTTGGCCCCGGTGCCGTGGCATACCTTGCACGGCCCCTCGCCGGCCAGGTGCAGCGACACCGTCGCGCCGTCGATCGCGTCGCCGAAGCTCAGCGACGCCTCGGTCTCGACGTCCGCGCCGCGCCGCGGCCTCGGCTGGCTGGCGGACCGCCCGCCGAACACGCCGCCGAGTATGTCGCCGAGCCGGCCGCCCGTGCTGCTGCCTCCGCCCGACGAGCTGCCGAACAGGTCGCCGAGATCGAAGCTGTAACCGCCGCCGGCCGAACCGGGCATGCGGACACCGCCGCCGAACAGCGAGCGGGCCTCGTCATACTCCTTGCGCCGCTTGTCGTCGGACAGCACGTTGTAGGCCTCGGATATCTCCTTGAAGCGCTCCTCGGCGCTCGAATCGCCCTTGTTGGCGTCCGGGTGATACTTGCGGGCCAGCTTGCGGTATGACTTCTTGATCTCGTCAGCACTCGCGCCCTTGGTGACACCCAGGACCTTGTAGTAGTCCTTCTCGAGGAAGTCCTTGGTACTCAACGGGCCTCTCCTCGTCCGGTCCTATTCGCTACCAGCTGGGTGCTGGAAACTGCGTGCGTCGTCTCCGCCGCCTTCGTTGCCTCGATTGCCGTTGTCCGCGTGCCTGCCCGGCTCGTCCGGCTCGCCTGGCTCGCCTGGCTCGGCGACCGCGACCCGCGCCGGGCGCAGGATCCGGTCGCCGACCTTGTAGCCGGGCTGCAGGATGCGGACGCAGGTCGTCTCCGCCACATCGGGGGAGTAGGAGTGCATCAGCGCCTCGTGCAGCGTCGGGTCGAACGGGGCGCCGTCCTCTCCGTAGCTGGCCAGGCCGAGCTTGACGGTCGCCGACTCCAGCGACTCGGCTACCGACTTGAACCCGCCCGACAGCTCTCCGTGTTCCCGGGCGCGGCCGATGTCGTCCAGTACCGGCAGCAGCTCGGTGAGCACGTTGGCCAGCGCCTGCTCCCGGACCGCCATCCGGTCCCGCTCGACACGCTTGCGGTAGTTCGCGTACTCCGCCTGCAGCCGCTGCAGATCCGCGGTGCGTTCGGCGAGCCGGGCCGTCATCGCTTCCACTTCAGCGGCCGGGGCGGCGCCGGGGGCGGGCGCGCTGTCCTGGCGGCCCGGAGCCTGCTGGCTGCCGGGAGCCGACGGGCCGGCCCCGGGGCTGCCCCCGGAGCCGCCGCCGGGCTTGGACACCGCGTGCCTGCCCGGCCTGGGCTGGCCCGGCCCGCGCTGCGGCGGGCCAGCCTGGCCCTGGCCACCCTGCCGCCCGGCGTCCCGTACCTGGCCGGTGGCCGGGTCGATGCGCCTGCGGTCCCGGATGACCGGGCCCTGGCTGTCCTGTTCATCAGGCCTCATCAGGCGGCGCCACCCTCAGCGTCCGGCTTGTCGTCGTCGACGATCTCAGCCTCGACGACGTCATCGTCGGATCCCTCTGCCTGGGCCTGCGCCCCGTCGGCCGGGCCGCCTGCCGCGCTCGCGGCCTGCGACTGGGCATAGATGGCCGTGCCCATCTTCTGGCTGACCTGCGCCGCCTGCTCGCTGGCCGTCCGGATCGCCTCGGTGTCGGTGCCCTCCAGGGCCTTCTTCAGGTCAGCGATCGAGGACTCGACCTCGGACTTGATGTCGTCCGGGACCTTGTCCGCGTTCTCGGCCAGGAACTTCTCGGTGGTGTAGGCGAGGGTCTCGGCGCGGTTGCGGACCTCGGCCTCCTCGCGGCGGTTGCGGTCCTCCTCGGCGTACTTCTCGGCGTCCGCCATCATCTTCTCGATCTCGTCCTTGCCCAGCGCCGAGCCGCCCGAGATCGTGACGGACTGCTGCTTGCCGGTGCCGAGGTCCTTGGCGGAGACGTTCACGATGCCGTTCGCGTCGATGTCGAAGGTGACCTCGATCTGCGGGATGCCGCGCGGCGCCGGAGCCAGGCCGGCCAGCTCGAACATGCCGAGCTTCTTGTTGTACGCGGCGATCTCGCGCTCGCCCTGGAACACCTGGATCTGCACGGACGGCTGGTTGTCGTCGGCCGTGGTGAAGATCTCCGAGCGCTTGGTCGGGATGGTGGTGTTGCGCTCGATCAGCTTGGTGAAGATGCCGCCCTTGGTCTCGATGCCCAGCGACAGCGGGGTCACGTCGAGCAGCAGGACGTCCTTGACCTCACCCCTGAGCACGCCGGCCTGCAGGCAGGCGCCCACGGCCACGACCTCGTCCGGGTTGACGCCCTTGTTCGGCTCCTTGCCGCCGGTCAGCTCCTTGACCAGGTCGACCACGGCGGGCATCCGGGTGGATCCGCCGACCAGGACCACGTGCTGGATGTCGCCGAGCTTCACCCCGGCGTCCTTGATCACCTGCTGGAACGGCGCCTTGCAGCGGTCGAGCAGGTCAGAGGTCATCTTCTGGAACTCGGCCCGGGACAGCTTGGTGTCCAGGTGCAGCGGGCCCTGCTCGGAGTGGGTGATGTAGGGCAGGTTGATCTGGGACTCGGTCGAGCTCGACAGCTCGATCTTGGCCTTCTCCGCGGTCTCCCGCAGCCGCTGCAGCGCCATCTTGTCCTTGGACAGGTCGGTGCCGTAGCTGTTCTTGAAGTCCTTGACCAGCCAGTCCACGATCCGCTGGTCCCAGTCGTCGCCGCCCAGGTGGTTGTCACCGCTGGTGGCCTTGACCTCCACGACGCCCTCGCCGACCTCGAGCAGCGAGACGTCGAACGTGCCGCCGCCCAGGTCGAAGACCAGGATCGTGGCCTCGTTGTCCTTGTCCAGGTGGTAAGCCAGGGCCGCGGACGTCGGCTCGTTGATGATCCGGAGCACGTTCATGCCCGCGATCTGGCCGGCCTCCTTGGTGGCCTGCCGCTGCGCGTCGCTGAAGTACGCGGGAACGGTGATCACCGCGTCGGTGATCGTCTCGCCCAGGTACGCCTCGGCGTCCCTCTTCAGCTTCTGCAGGATGAAGGCGCTGATCTGCTGCGCCGTAAACTTCTTGCCGTCGATGGAGACGGACCAGTCGGTGCCCATCTGGCGCTTGACCGAGCGGATCGTCCGGTCCACGTTGGTCACGGCCTGCCGCTTGGCGACCTCGCCGACGAGCACTTCCCCATTCTTCGCGAAGGCGACGACGGACGGCGTCGTCCGCGAGCCTTCCGCGTTGGCGATGACCGTGGGCTCCCCGCCCTCGAGAACCGCGACGACGGAGTTGGTTGTCCCCAGGTCGATGCCTACCGCTCGTGCCATGAGTTTGTCCTTGTGTGATCGTGTGCCTAAGTTGAGTCTTGTCGACGCAAGTTTGCCATGCTGCAACCTGCCTGGCAAATGACTTGAGTCTATCTGGCTCAACTTTGCCGAGGTCCCCGGCATTCCCGGAAACCGGGGGAACCTGGCCGCCGCGGCCCTGGCCCCGGAGCCCGGGGCGGCCGGGCTCCGGCCAGCCCTCGGCGCCGGCCTCGCATCCCGGCAGGTCAGCCGTGCCTCGCCGGGGCCGGCCGCCCCGCTGGCCCCGCGCCGGCGCCTCGTCCCCGGGCCGGCCACCCGCCTGTCTCGCGCCCAGCCCGGCCCCGGGCCGGCACGTTCAAGAATGTACTGGAAGGCCTGCCCCCGGCCGCCCTGCGGTGCCCCCGCTGGCCGGGCCGGGCGCCGGGCGCTGGGGCGCCGGGCCTGATCCTGCCTACGATGTAGACGGTCCTGCGCCCGCGAGAGCGGACGCTGGCCCATCTGGGTACGGTCGCACTACATGAGAAACCGGCGCGGGACGGCCACGCAAGCCGCCGCAGCGTCCGGGCAGGCGAAGGGACTCGCAGGGATCCGTGAGCACGCGCCGCGACGGGAAGCCACCGGGTGCCGGTGCCGCGCCAGCCAGCCCGGGGCTGGGCGGGCGCCTGTCGCAGCGGGCGGTGAAGGAACCCCAGGTCCTCCTGCCGCAGCAGGCCGCGCGGCCCGACCGGGTGCCGTGGCTGATCGCCCTGGCCGTCTTCGCGACCTACCTCCCGATCTCGCTCTTCCGCTACCTGCGCCTCGACCCGACCTCCTGGGACCTGGGCATCTTCACCGAGTACGTCAAGCAGTACGCCGACCTGCACGCGCCGATCGTCGACCTCAGGAGCCCGGGCTACGACATCCTCGGGGATCACTTCCACGTGATCGTGGCCTTGCTCGCCCCGTTCTTCCGGGTGTTCCCCACCCCGGTCACGCTGCTCGTGGCGCAGGCCCTGCTGGCCGCGGTGTCCGTCATCCCGGTCAGCCGCGCGGCCGCGGACCTGCTCGGGACCGGCGCGGGCCGCGCGATAGGCGCCGCGTACGGGTTCTCCTGGGGCCTGCAGCAGATGGTCAACTACGACTTCCACGAGATCGCCTTCGCGGTGCCGCTGCTGGCGTGCTCGCTGTCCGCGCTGGTCCGGGGGCGGACCCGGGCCGTGGTGTGGTGGGCGCTGCCGCTGGTCTTCGTCAAGGAGGATCAGGGGTTCACGGTCGCGGCCATCGGGATCATCATGGCGCTGGCCTACAAGCGGCCCCGTCCCGGGTTGCTGCTCGCGGCGTGGGGCCTGGCCTGGTCGTTCCTGGCCATCTTCGTGATCATCCCGCACTTCAACCCAGTTCATCACTACTACTTCTGGAGCGAGGGCGGGGTGCTCAACCCCAGCGGGGGGCACTTCTCGGTTGGTGGGCTGATCGGGCAGCTGGCCACCGGGTGGCCGACGAAGCTGCCCACCCTGGCGCTGATCCTGCTGCCCACCGCCTTCCTCTCGCTGTGGTCGCCGCTGGTGCTCGCCGCCGTGCCCAGCCTGCTGCTGCGCTTCGTCGGCACCAACAGCGCCTACTGGGGCACGGACTGGCACTACAACGCGACGGTGATGCCGATCGTGTTCATCGCCGCGATCGACGGCATGGCCCGGATCCGCGCCGCGCGGGCGGCCGGCGAGCCGGGCCAGGCTTTCCGGCCTCCTGGAGCGCAACGGAGCGCCGCTGATGCTGGGCATCGCCGCGGCCCTGGCCTTCCAGTTCCCGCTGAGCCAGCTGTGGACGCCGCAGACCTACAGCCTCGGCCCGCACGTGGCCGCCGCCCGGGCGGCGATGGCGCGGGTGCCGGACGGGGCGACGGTCGCGACCGACCTGGACCTGCTGGCCCCCCTCGCGGCCAGGACCGATACGTTCTGGCTCGGCAACAGCGGCAATCCCGCCACCCAGTACGTCGTGTTCGACACGGCCAGCACCGACTGGGCGGCCACCGGCTGGTCGCCCGCCCACGTCCTGGGCTTCGTCGAGAACCTGATGCACGACGTGCGCTACCGGCAGATCTACGTCAACGACGGCGTCTACGTCTTCATCCGGTCCGGGCCGGGCGGGTAACGGCGCGCAAGGCCGGGCCAGGCGAGGGCGGCCGGGCGGGTAACGGCGCGCAAGGCCGGGCCAGGCGAGGGCGGCCGGGCGGGTATAAGAACGCACACGCGGGCGAGAAAGGAGTCCCGTTGGCGCGAGCCCTGCCGACGACCGCGTCGCCGCCGGAGCCGGCGGCGCGCGGGCGCTGGCACGGGCGCGGCGACGGGTGGGCATACGCCGCGGTCCTGGCCTGCTACCTGCTGGCCGCCGTGGCGGTGACGCGGCACCTGTGGGCCGATCCGGCGTCGCTCACGGTGGCGGGGAACCCGCACGACGCCGACCAGTTCGCCTGGTTCCTGCGCTACGACGCCACCGCGGTGGCGCAGGGCAGGCTGCCCGCCCTGGTCACCACGGCCATGAACGCGCCACAGGGCATCAATCTCATGTGGAACACCTCGCTGCTGCTGCCGGGGGTCCTGCTTACTCCCGTGACGCTGCTGCTCGGCCCGCAGACCTCGCTCACCGTCCTGATGACCGTCGGGTTCGCGGGCTCGGCGGCCAGCCTGTTCCTGGTGCTGCGCCGCTGGGAGGTCAGCATCGGCGCCGCGGCCCTGGCCGGCGCCGTCTACGGCTTCTCCCCGGCCCTGCTGCAGGCCGGCATCGGCCACTACAACCTGCAGTTCGCCGTGCTCCCGCCGCTGATCATCGACGCGGGGCTGCGCCTGTGCCTGCGCTCCCGGGCCCCGGTACGCGACGGCATCGTGCTCGGCGTGCTTGTCACCGCACAGCTGTTCACCGGGGAGGAACTGCTGCTGCTCACCGGCATCGCCGGGCTGCTGATGGTGGCGGTGCTCGCGGCCGGGCGGCCGCGGGCCGTGCCCGGCCGGCTCCGCCCGGCCGCGGCCGGCCTGGGGGTCGCGGCCGGGGTCACGCTGCTGCTGGCCGGCTACGCCCTGTGGGTGCAGTTCTTCGGCCCGCTGACCCAGCGCGGCAGCTCGTTCACCCCCGACTTCTTCAAGAACGACCTGGCCTCCTTCGTGACCCCGTCGCGGTACCTGCTGTTCCACACGGCCGCCAGCGCCGCGGCCGCGGCCAGGTACCAGGGCGGGCCGCCGGAGTACCTCGCCTACCTGGGCTGGCCGCTGCTGGCGGTCCTGGCCGCGGGCCTGCTGGCGTTCTGGCGGCAGCCGGCCGTCCGCGCCACCGGCGTAGCCCTGGCCGTGCTGGGGCTGCTCTCCCTCGGCGCCCATCCCCTGATCAACGGGACCGCGCACCCGGGCGTCACCCTGCCCTGGCGCTGGCTCGAGTCCGTCCCCGTGCTCGGCGCCGCGCTGCCGGACCGGATGTCGGTCGTCGCGGACGGGCTGGCCGCCGCCCTGCTGGCGTTCTGCGTCGACCTGGTGCGGGCGCGGGCGGCCTCGGTCCGCTGGCTGGCGGCGGGGGCGACGGCGGTGGCGGTCCTCGCCTGCCTGCCCCTCATTCCGCGGCCGCTTCCGGCGGCGTCCGCCGCCCGGCTCCCGGCGGGCTGGTCCGCGACCTTCGCCGCGCTGCGCCTTCCGCCGCAGGCCCGCGTCCTGGTCGTCCCGGTCCCGACGGCGACCCTGACCGACGCGCTGCGCTGGCAGGCCGACACTGGTGATCCGGACCTTCTGGTCGGCGGCTATTTCGTCGGGCCCGCGTGGAACGGGCTGGCCTACATCGAGGGCAACGGCGTGGCCGTGACCGCCCAGTACCTCGACGCGCTCTGGTCCGGCGGCCCGGCCCCGCCGGCCCCGCCGCGGTCGCAGGTGCAGGCCGACCTGCGCACCTGGCAGCCGGCCGCCGTGGTGGCCGTCACCAGCCCGGACTCCCCGCTGGGGCGCTATCTGGAAGGATTGTTCGGACGGCCGGCCATCCGTTCCGGGAGCGTCCTGGCCTGGCGCCGGTAACGGCAAGGTTACCGGCCGGTAGGATTGCGGCCCGGATCGCCGGCGGCGTCGGCGTACACTGGCCAGCCTGCACCAGGAGGTCGCCTTGGCCCTACGCATCACCATCGGACTCGCCCTGACCGCGGTCGCGTTCGCCATCGCCGGCCGAAGGCTGTGGTGGCTGTTTCGCATCGGCCGGTCCGGCCAGCCGGCGCCGGAGCGGATCCAGGCCGTCCGGGAGCATCCCGGCCGGGACGCCGAAGCGGAGTTCACCGAGGTGCTCGGGCAGCGCAAGCTGCTGAAGTGGTGGCTGCCCGGCACCGCCCATTTCCTGACGTTCTGGGGCTTCATCCTGCTGTTCCTGACCATCATCGAGTCCTACGGCGACCTGTTCAGCAAGACCTTCGCGATCCCCGGGATCGGGCACTGGGCCGCGATCGGGTTCCTGGAGGACCTGTTCGCCGTGGCGGTGCTCGTCGGCCTCGCCATCTTCTCGGTCATCAGGTTCCGGAACAACCCGAAGGAGGAAGGCCGGAAATCACGGTTCTACGGGTCACACACCGGCATGGCATGGGTCGTCCTGTTCCTGATCTTCATGGTGGTAGCGACGATGCTGATCTACCGCGGCGCGCAGATCAACACCGGGGACTTCCCGTACGCCCGCGGCGCCTTCGCCTCGCAGATCGTGGGGCACTGGCTGGCCCCGCTCGGCAAGAGCGCGAACCAGGCGATCGAGACCACCTTCATCCTGCTGCAGCTCGCGGTGGTCCTCGGCTTCCTGGTGGTCGTCACGTACTCCAAGCACCTGCACATCGGCGCGGCCCCGCTGAACGTGCTGTTCTCCCGCCGCCCCAACGGGCTGCGCGCGCTGCAGCCGATGCGCTCGAACGGCAAGGTGCTCGACTTCGAGGAGGCCGACCCGGACGCCGACGTCTTCGGCCTCGGCAAGATCGAGGACTTCACCTGGAAGGGCATGCTGGACATGGCCACCTGCACCGAGTGCGGGCGCTGCCAGTCGCAGTGCCCGGCCTGGGCGACCGGCAAGCCGCTGTCACCGAAGCTGCTGATCCTGGACCTGCGCGATCACGCGTTCGCGAAGGCCCCGTACCTGCTGGCCGGATCCGACGAGGCCCGGGAGAAGCTGCCCGACTCGGTGCAGGCCGAGGCGGAGCGCCCCCTGGTCGGCGACGAGGCCGCGCACGGCGTGATCGATCCCGACGTGATCTGGTCCTGCACCAACTGCGGCGCCTGCGTGGAGGAGTGCCCGGTCGACATCGAGCACATCGACCACATCACCGGCATGCGCCGGCATCAGGTGCTGATCGAGTCCGCCTTCCCCACCGAGGCGGCCTCGATGCTGAAGAACCTGGAGAACAAGGGCGACCCGTGGGGCATGGGCGAGGCCCGGCGGCTGGACTGGGCCGAGGGCCTGGGCTTCGAGGTGCCGGTCGTGGACGGCCCGATCGGCCCGGACGTCGAGTACCTGTTCTGGGTGGGCTGCGCCGGGTCGCTGGAGGACCGGGCCCGCAAGACCACCCGGGCGATCGCCGATTTGCTGCACACGGCCGGGGTCTCGTTCGCGGTCCTCGGGCCGGCCGAGACCTGCACCGGCGACCCGGCGCGGCGGATCGGCAACGAGTTCGTGTACTCGATGCTGGCCCAGCAGAACATCGAGACGCTGAACGAGGCCGGGGCGCGCAAGATCGTCGCCAGCTGCCCGCACTGCTTCAACACGCTCGCCAACGAGTACCCGCAGCTCGGCGGGAACTACGAGGTGATCCACCACACCCAGCTGCTGGCGCGGCTGGTGGCCGAGGGACGGCTCACCCCGGTGACCCCGGTCGAGGAGAAGATCACCTATCACGACCCCTGCTTCCTGGGCCGGCACAACCGGATCTTCACCGCCCCGCGGGAGATCATGGAGCAGGTCCCCGGCGTCCGGCCACAGGAGATGCACCGGTGCAAGGAGCGCGGGTTCTGCTGCGGGGCGGGCGGGGCGCGGATGTGGATGGAGGAGCGGATCGGCAAGCGGATCAACACCGAGCGGATCGACGAGGCGCTGGGCACCGACCCGGACACGATCTCCACGGGGTGCCCGTACTGCCTGGTCATGCTCGGCGACGCGGTCAGCGCCAAGCGCAGTTCCGGCGAGGCCAAGGACTCGCTCGAGGTGGTGGACGTGGCGCAGATTCTGGCACGCTCCGTCCGCCCCCCGGCCCCGGCCGCCGCGGCCGGCCGCGACCCGGCTGAGTCGGCCGGGCCCGACCCGGCCCGCGGCGAGCCCAGCTGATCTGGCGAACTCCCCATGGACTCCCGGCGGGCCGAGTCCTTCAGCGACGGCGTGTTCGCCGTGGCCATCACGGTGCTGATCTTCAACCTGCTGCCGATAGGCCGCGGGGCGCTCGACTACCGGGTGCTGGCCAGCGCCTGGCCGCAGTACGCCGCCTACGTGGTCAGCTTCATGACCATCGGCATCATGTGGACGAACCACCACACCCTGTTCGGGCACGTGCGGCTCATCGACCGGCCGCTGCTCGTGCTCAACCTGCTGCTGCTCATGGGCATCGTCGCGATCCCGTTTCCCACGGCGCTGATCGCCGAGCACCTGACCGGCCCGGACCGGTCGGGCGGCCAGGTCGCGGCGGTGGTCTACGGCGTAGTCATGATCGTGATCTCGCTCTTCTACAACGCGATCTGGGAGTACCTGGTGCGGCACGGCGGGGCGCTGGGGTCCCCGGGCAGCCAGCGGCTGCTGCGCGGCGGGAGCCCGAGGTTCGGCACCGGCCCGGTGCTGTCGAAGATCCCGCGGTGGGGCATCGGCCTCGTCGGCTACGGGGCCGGGACGCTGATCGCCGCGTTCGTCTCGGCGGGCGCCGCGCTGGCCGTGTACGGGCTGCTCGCCGTCTACTACCTGTTCAACCACCTGCCCTACCCGCCCCGGGACGAGCCGGCGCCGGACACTTGAGCTCAGGTCAGCATAGCGGCGGGCAGCCAGATGCGGACCCGGGTGCCGCGGCCCGGCCAGGATTCCAGCGTGGCCTGCCCGCCGTGCGCGTGGGCGATCGCCTGGACGATCGACAGTCCCAGTCCGCTGCCCCCGCCGCTGCCGTTGCTGCGCTCGGACGCCGGGCGGCCGCGGCGCGCGGCGTCTGTGTCCGGCTGGTCGGCGCCGCCGTCGGCCGGCTCCGCGGCGCGGTGGAACCGGTCGAAGGCCCGGGCCGCGTCCTCGGCGGACATGCCCGGCCCGGCGTCGGCCACCTCGAGCCGCACCCAGCTGGTCCCGTCGCCGTCCAGGGTGCCGAGCCGCACTGCCACCGGGGTCGCCACCGGCGTGTGCGCGCGGACGTTGCCGAGCAGGTTGGCGAGCACCTGGCGGATCCGGGGCTCGTCCACCACGGCGACCAGCCGCGGCGGCGCCTCGGCCCGCACCGGCCGTTCCGGCTCCACCGCGACCGCGTCGGCCACCGCGTCACGCACCAGGCCGGCCAGGTCGGTCTCGGTCAGGTCGAGCGAGGACGTGCGGTCCAGCCGGGCCAGCTCGAGCAGCTCGGCCACGAGCGTGCTCATCCGCTGCGCCTCCTGCTCGATCCGGCGCATGGCACTGGGCAGCTGGTCGGGGCCGAGCGCGCCCTGCCGGTACAGCTCGGCGTAGCCGCGGATGGTGGTCAGCGGGGTGCGCAGCTCGTGCGAGGCGTCGGCGGCGAACTCGCGCACCTTCTGCTCCGAGCGCAGCCGCGCGCCGAACGCCTGCTGGATCCGGTCGAGCATGGTGTTGATGGCCATCCCGAGCCGGCCCACCTCGGTGCTGTCGTCTGAGTCGGCCACGCGGGCGGTAAGGTCCCCCCGGGAGGTGATCTCGTGGGCCGTGCTGGCCATCTGGTCCAGCGGCTCCAGGCCGCGGCCGATCAGCCAGCCGCCGCCGGTCGCGAGCAGCGCGAGCAGCGCCGCGCCGGTGATCAGCTCGACGATGATGATCCCGCTGACCTGGCTGGTCACGGTGTCCGTCGAATGCGCTACCACCAGGACGTAACGCCCGGGGGACGCCATGAAGCCCGCGTTGATCAGCTGGGCGGCGTAGATCCCCCGCGCTACCGCCCGCAGCCTCTTGCCGTCCGGCAGGGTGAAGGTGGTCGCTTCGCCGCGGATCCAGTCCAGGTACTCGGCGCGGGTCATCTGGCTCAGGACGTCGGAGAGCCCGTTGGCCTGCCCGCCGGGGGTCAGCACCACGATCTGCCCGGTGCGCGCGGAGACCGCCTCGGCCAGGTAGCCGCCGGTGTTGTCGGCCAGTGCCTTCGGGCCCCGCGCCGAGGCGGCGACCAGGTCGGTGTTGAACTGGCCGCCGAGCCGCTTGGTCAGCACCGCCGTGGTGACCGCCCCCATGATGAGCAGGAAGACCGCGGTCACGCCGATCAGCAGGATGAGCATGCGGGCGCGCAGGGACAGCCTGCGGGAGCTGGTCATCGGCCCGGCCTCCAGCCCGAGCCCGGCCTCCAGCCCGGGTTCGTCCTCCAGCCCGGGTTCGTCCTCCAGCCCGGGTTCGTCCTCTGGCCTGCCCTCACCGCCCTGGCCCGCCTTCCCCGCCCTGGCCCGCCGTCCCGGGCGGAGCCCGCTGACCCGGCCCGCGCCCGCCGTCATCCCGGGCCGGCCTGCCCCCGCTCTGGCAGCCGGAGGCTGTAGCCGACCCCACGCTGGGTGTGGATCATGGGCGGGCCGAGCGGATCTAGCTTGCGCCGCAGGTAGCTGACGTAGGTCTCCACGATCTGGGACTCGCCGGCGTAGTCCCATCCCCAGACATTCTCCAGCAGTTGCGCCCGGGTGAGTACTCGTCCCTGGTGCCGGATCAGGTACGCGAGCAGCCGGAACTCGGTGGGTGACAGCTCCACCGGAACGCCCGCCCGGTGCACGGTCCAGCGTGCCTCGTCGAGTTCCAGGTCCCCGGCGCGCAGGATTTCCCCGTCGCTGTCCTGCTGATCGCCGTGGGCGCTGCGGGAAGCCCGGCGCAGCACCGCGCGCACCCTGGCCACCAGGGCCTCGACGGAGAACGGCTTCGTGACGTAGTCGTCGCCGCCGATCGCCAGGCCGGTGACGGTGTCCGAGGAGGTGTCCCTGGCGGTCAGGAAGATCACCGGGACCTCGTTGCCGGCCGCGCGCAGCCTGCGGCATACCTCGAAGCCGTCCATGTCCGGCAGCATCACGTCGAGCACGATCAGGTCGGGCTGGCCGGCGTCCGCCTGCCGCAGCGCCTCCCTCCCGGTGGCCGCGGTGGTCACCGAGCAGCCGTGGAACTTCAGCGCGACCTGGACAAGCTCGCGGATGTTCGGCTCGTCGTCCACGACGAGCACCTGGGGAATCTGGTCGTTGTCTGTCATGGGTATCGGGCTTATTGTCGCGCGCCTGGGGGCCGCCGTGGACACCAGCCGGGACGGTAGCAGATCGTCCATGGCGCCGGTGGCTAGGAGCCGGATGCCGGGCTGGGCGACGGGCTGGGCGACGAACTCCCGGAACTCGGCCTGATCACGATCAGCCTGGCGTCGTAGGCCCCGCCGACCACGGGCCCGCCGGCGAAGACCTGCTCGCCGTCGGACAGCGCGCTCGCGGTGACCCGGCTGCCGTTCTGGCGGATCACGGTGTCGCTCTGCAGGACCCAGGTCCAGAGGGTGCCGTCGGTCGCCTGGACCTCGACGTCGCTGCCGCTGACCGACTCGATCACGCCGCGCTCGTAGGCCAGGGTGCGGGGGCCGCTCTTGGTCTCGAACGTGAACACGCCGTGGATCCCGCCCAGCAGCCGGAGCCGCCGCAGCGGATGGCCGCACCGGCGCAGGACGGCCTGGGCCAGGCCGGGGAACCCGGCCGCCTTGAGCTTCGCCGCCCGGTTCAGGCAGGGGGACGCCGTGCCCGGGGATGACGACCCGAGGCTGGTGGCCGCGGCCGCTGACGCGGGCGATGACGCGGAGCTGAGCATGCTGTTCAGTGC
Organism: uncultured Actinomycetota bacterium; assembly: GCA_963808705.1. GTDB lineage: Bacteria > Actinomycetota > Actinomycetes > Streptosporangiales > Streptosporangiaceae > JASHPR01. The sequence continues at coordinate 88,479 of CAWEHB010000004.1, forward strand.
GGCCGCCTGCCCGGTGGGGCCCGGCGGCACCGAGGACGTGCTGCTCGCGAGCTGGGTGGCGGCGATGGCGCCGCCGCCGGCCAGCACGGCAGCGAGGGCGAGCCCGGCTCCCCACCAGACGGCCCGGCCGCGCCGCCGCGGCGGGCGGGACGGGCTGGGCCAGCCGGACGGCTGGTAACCGGGCGGGCCGGGCTGGCCCCAGCCCGGCCCGGGCGGCCCGGCGTGGGCGGATGGCTGGCTCCAGCCCGGCCCCTGTCCGGGCTGGACCGTCGCGGGCCCTATCTCCTGGGTGGGCCAGGAGTCCTGCGGATCGCCGGCTGGCGGCTGATGCATGTTGTCCATGACCGTGAGACTGCCGCAGCGGGCTGGGACGGCAGCCAGCAGATCCTGGGAGCAGCCTGGGAACGCCCCGAAAATATGCCTGAGAAGAGCGGCTACATCCGCTCCGGCACCGGGATGCCGAGCAGGTCCAGGCCGGTCAGCAACACGCGCAGGGTCAGCGCGGACAGGGCGAGCCTGCTGTTGCGGACGGTCTCATCGGGCGCTTGCAGCACCGGGCAGTGCTCGTAGAACGTGGTGAAGGCGCTGGCCGTCTCGAACAGGAAGGCCGCGAGCTTGTGCGGCTCGGCCGCCTCGGCGACCTGGTGGACCGCCGCGCCGAAGCCGAGCAGCCGTAGCGCGAGATCCCGCTCGGCGTCCTCGGCGAGCCCGATCGGGCCGGCGGCGCTGTCCGGCCCGATCCCGGCCTTGCGGAAGATCGAGCGGATCCGCGCGGTGGCGTACTGCAGGTACGGGCCGGTATTGCCGGTCAGCGCGAGCATCCGGTCGAAGTCGAGCACATAACCGGACTCGCGGGCCACGGACAGGTCTGCGTACTTCAGCGCGCCGATCCCGACCGCCTCGGCGATCTGGCCGCGAAGCTCGGGGTCATCGTACCGGTCCTTGATGACCTCCTCGGCCCGCTCGACCGCCTCGTCGATCAGGTCGATCAGCTTGACCGAGCGGCCGGTCCTGGCGCGGAACCGCTTGCGGTCGGCCCCGGTGACCAGCCCGATGGCGGCATGCTCGGCGCTGACCGAATCCGTCAGCCACCCGGCCTGGCGGGCGACCGCGAAGACCATCTCGAAGTGCTGGGCCTGCTCGGCCCCGACCACGTAGATGATGCGGTTCGCGTGCAGGTCACGGATCCGGTACCGGATGGCGGCCATGTCCGTGGTGGCGTATCCGTAGCCGCCGTCGCTCTTGCGCAGGATCAGCGGCAGCGGCGAGCCGTCCCGGCCGGTGAACCCCGGGGGAAAGGCGCACAGCGCGCCGTCGCTGATGACCGCGACGCCCTTTGCCTGCAGCTCATCGCAGACGTCCGCGAGCATCGAGTTGTAGAAGCTCTCCGGGGCCAGGTCGGCGTCGGTGAGCGTCACGCCGAGCCGCGCGTAGATGGTGTTGTAGTACTTCTTGGTGTCGTTGATCAGCATGGTCCACAGGCGCAGCGTCCCGGGGTCCCCCGCCTGCAGCGTGACCACCCGGTGCCGCGACCGCTCGGCGAACGACGCATCGGCCTTGAACTTGGCGTTGGCCGCCTGGTAGAAGGCGTTGATCTCGCCCGCGGCGAGCTGGTCGTTGGCTGATTCCTCGCCCACGTCGAGCAGATGCTCCAGCAGCATGCCGAACTGGGTGCCCCAGTCGCCGATGTGGTTGGCCCGGATCACCTTGTGGCCGAGGTACTCCAGGACGCGCACCACCGAGTCGCCCACGATCGTGGTGCGCAAATGGCCGACGTGCATTTCCCTGGCCACGTTCGGCGCCGAGTAGTCGACCACGACGGTCTGCGGCGGGTCCGCCTCCAGGACGCCCAGCCTCGGGTCACCGAGCTGGCCGGTCGCCTGGGCGGCGATCCAGTCGTCGCGCAGCGTGAGGTTGATGAAGCCCGGCCCGCTGACCTCGGCCGAGGCGACCAGCTCGCTGCCGCCAAGGTGGCTGGCCAGTCCGGCGGCGACGTCGCGCGGGGCCGGCTCAGCCGCTTGGCCAGCGGCAGCGCCACGTTCGACTGGTAGTCGGCAAACTGGGAGGGCCGGATCAGGGGGTCGGCGTCTGCGTAGTCCGGGCCGAACGCCGCGGCGAGCGCGGCCGTCATCAGCTGCGCCAGTGCCTGCTGCGGATCGGTCATGCCTCCAGCCTATCGACTCACGGCGTTAGGGGACGGCGCAGGAAGTGGCCGCCCCGCGGCGAGCCGAGCCTTTCGGTGATCTTCTCGGTGATCTGGCCCCGGGCCAGGTCCGCCGCCAGCACGCAGGCGGCCTCGGCGCCACGGGCCGTCGCGGCTCCGTGCGCGATCACGACCGTGCCCTCCAGCCCGAGCAGCGCGGCTCCGCCGTAGGTCTCCGTGTCCATGCGCCCGGCTAGCTCGCGCAGCCCGCGCCGCTGCAGCAGCGCCCCGATCCGCGCGGCGCTGGAGCCGGTGAGCGCCTCCCGCAGCAGCCGGGCGGCGAAGGAGGCGGTTCCCTCCAGGGTCTTCAGGGCCACGTTCCCCGTGAAACCGTCGGTCACGATCACGTCGGCCTTGCCGGTCAGCAGGTCACCGCCTTCGACGTTGCCGACGAAGCTGATCGGCAGCCCGCCGTGCGGCGGATCGGCGTCGAGCAGCTCGTAGGCGCGCCGGGCCAGCTTGTTGCCCTTCCCCGGCTCGGTACCGATCGTGAGGAGGCCGACCCGCGGCTCGGCGATGTCGTGAGCGGTCTGCGCGTAGGCCACCCCCAGCTGCGCGAACTGAACCAGCATCTCCGGCTTGGGGTCGGCGATCGCCCCCGCGTCCAGCAGCAGCGTGGGCCCGGGCCGGGCGGGAAGCACGACCGCGAGGGCGGGGCGCAGCATCCCGGGCAGCGGCCGCAGCCGGAACCTGGCCGTGGAGACGATGGCGCCGGTTGAGCCGGCCGACACCACGGCGGCGGCCTGCCCGCGCCGGACGAGCTGGCAGGCCACCGCGATGCTGGACCGGGGGCGGCGCAGGCTGGCCAGCGCGCCCTCATCCATCGCGATCGATTCCTCCGCGGGCACGATCGGGACATCGGCCGTCGCGCCATGCTTGGCGAGCAGCGGGCGCAACTGTCCTGGCCGGCCGGTCAGCAGCACGGATATGCCGTCCCGGGCGGCCGAGACCGCGCCGGCGACAATCTCGTCCGGAGCGCGATCACCGCCCATGGCATCCACGGCGATCGGTCCCCACCCCGGGCCGTCGCGCAGCGCCTGCTTGCCGCCGGCCACGCCGGAGCGCTGCCCGCCGCGGCTCAGGGTGCCGCCGATCGGGCTGGCCGGGCCGCCCGTGCGTGCATCACGCCGTCCCGCATGCGGCCAAGCTTCTCACCGCCGCGCGGGCCGCCCGCCGCCGGCTCGGCCGGTAGGAACGGGCCCGGATCGGCCGGGGCCTACCCGAAAGCGCCGGCAGCATGGGCCATCGCGCAGCGGGAACCATAAAAGGAGCCAGAACGTATCCCAGGTAGGGGACCCCCGGCCACCGCCCGCGGCCTCACATCGCAGCCGCCGGTCAAGTCGCAGCCACCGTGAGGGCGTCTTGGCCGCAAGGGAACCCTCCAGAGTCGCTGAGTGTTTTGCAATTGTGACCTAGTTGTGGGGCAACGGACCGGTAAATCGCCCGCGTTCTGCGTCTAAAGGGCAAGCCGGTCCCAGCGCGGTGATCCTGCCGCCAGAATGACGGGATTCGCGCGTCCGGGCACCTCGCGCCACGGGCGGCGATCTACCGAAGGGAGATGCGTGACTGGACTTCCTTTTCAGGCGCCCGGCCTCTCCTCGCCGGGCCGCCGGTTTCGCGCCTACACGGCCAAGCACCTGGATGAGCTGACGGCGCGGGCCGGGCTGGGCGCCCATGAGCGGCTCGCGGTGCGGGCCGTGGCCACGGTGCTCCCCTTTCGCACCAACGAGTACGTCATCGAGCGTCTCATCGACTGGGGCGCGGCCCCGGACGACCCGATCTACCGCCTGGTCTTCCCGCAGGCCGACATGCTCCCCGGCACGGACGTCAGGGAGATCAGCGACCTGCTCGCCCGCGCGGCCCCGGAGGCCGAGGTACGCGCGGCCGCGCACGCCGTGCGGACCCGGCTGAACCCGCATCCCGCGGGCCAGCTTGCCTTCAACATCCCCCACTTCGCGGACGAGCCGCTGCCCGGCGTTCAGCACAAGTACCCGGAAACCGTGCTGGTGTTCCCCAAGCAGGGCCAGACCTGCCACGCGTACTGCACCTACTGCTTCCGGTGGGCGCAGTTCGTGGGCGAGCCTGATCTCAAGATGGCGACCGACGACATGGCCAGGGTCACCGCCTACCTAGGGCAGCATCCCGAGGTCACCAGCGTCCTGATCACCGGCGGCGATCCGATGATCATGGGCGCGGATGTCCTGAGGCGCTACCTCGAGCCGCTGCTCGACCCGCGGCTCGCGCACCTCGAGTCGATCCGGATCGGCACCAAGTCGCTGGGCTACTGGCCGCAGCGGTTCGTCAGCGACCCGGACGCCGACGACACGCTGCGGCTGTTCGAGGAGGTCGCCGCCGCGGGCAAGAGCCTGGCGATCATGGCGCACTTCTCCCATCCCCGGGAGCTCGAGCCTCCCCTGGTGGCCGAGGCCGTGCGCAGGATCAGGTCCGCGGGCGGGGTCATCCGGACCCAGGCCCCGCTGATCAGGTCCATCAACGACGACCCCGCGACCTGGGCCGCAATGTGGCGCACCCAGATGCGGATGAGCATGGTGCCGTACTACATGTTCGTGGAGCGTGACACGGGCCCGCAGGGATACTTCGCCGTGCCGCTGTCTCGCGGCCACGAGATATTCCGTGACGCCTACGCGAGCGTCTCCGGCCTGTGCCGGACCGTGCGCGGCCCGTCCATGTCGGCGACTCCGGGCAAGGTGTGCATCGACGGGGTGGTCGAGGTGGCGGGCGAGAAGGTGTTCGCGTTGCACATGATCCAGGCTCGGAACCCGGATCTGGTCGGCAAGCCGTTCTTCGCGCGGTTCGACCCGAGCGCGATCTGGCTGTCCGACCTGAAGCCCGCGTTCGCCGCGCGGTTCCCGTTCGACGCGGTGCCCGAGGAACTGCCCGGCCTGTGGACGCCGGAGGTGCTCGCGTCGCTGAGCTGACGTCCTCGCCCCCGCTACGGGCACGGCCCGCCCGGTCAGACCTGGCGGGCCGTGCCCGTAGCCAGCGCGCTCCGCTGCTGTCAGCCCGCGGCGCGGGTGCTCGGCTCCGCGTCCGCCACGGCCAGGCCGGCCGGCGCGGCCTGCCCGGCTGACGGTTCCGGCCCGGCCGCCGGCTTGCGCTCCCGCAGCAGCAGGCAGCTCAGGGCGCCCACGCCCAGCAGCACGACCGGCAGCAGCATGGTCGAGCGCATGGCCTCCACGTAGCCGAAGGTGAAAACGTCGTGGCCGATCCGCGCGACCTCCGCGGCCAGGCTGGCCGGAAGGCCCGACTGCTTGGCCATCCCGCCGTTCTGGCCGGCTCCGACCTGGATGCCGTTGCTGGCCGAGTTCTGGATCTCGTGGACGAACCGGCCGCGTACCTGCGACGGCAGTGCCGCCGAGCGGGCCGCCGCCTGGCTGGTCATGGTCGACACGAGCCGGTTCTGCAGCAGGGCCCCGACCGTTGCGGTGCCGATCACCAGGCCGACCTGCCGGACGGTGTTGAGCACGCCGGACGCGGCGCCGGCCATCTGCGGCTGGATGTTGCGCATGGCCACGGTGATCAGCGGCGCGAACACGCAGCCCATGCCGAACCCGGCCACGAGCAGCGAAGGCAGGAAGCTCTGCCACGAGGAGTCGGGGCGCGCGATCAGCGCCAGCCAGCCCATCCCGGCGCCGAACAGGATCAGCCCGCTCATCAGGATGTACTTGCCGCCGATCCGGTCGGTCATCCGGCCTGCGACCGGGGCGATGAATATTGAGATCAGTGAGGCGGGCGCCATCGTGAGCCCGGCCTTCAGCGCCGAGAAGCCGAGGACCGACTGCAGGTAGATGGTGAACGGCAGGAAGATCCCCATCATCCCGATCGCGAGCACCCCGGACACCCAGTTCATCACCGAGAAGTTCCGGTCGCGGAACACGGCAAACGGGATCAGCGGCTCCCGGTTCTGGGTCAGCTTCTGGTACAGCAGGAAGACCAGGAGCAGCACCACGCCGGCCCCGATGATGAGCGGGATGCTGATGAACGAGGTGATCGTCCCCCAGTCGTACTTCTGCCCCTCGACCAGGCCGTAGCAGATGGCCAGCAGCGCCGCGGTGGCGAGCAGCACGCCCAGGACGTCGATCCGGTGCCGGCGGCCGAGCCGCACGTCCGGGATGATGAAGACGGTCAGCACGAGCACGACCAGGCCGATCGGCAGGTTGACGAAGAAGATGTAACGCCAGTCGAACGCGGTCACCAGCAGGCCGCCCAGGGTCGGCCCCGCGATCGTGGCCACGCCCGCGACCGCGCCCCAGACGCCGAACGCGGCGCCGCGCCGTTCCGGCGGGAAGGTATTCGTGATGATCGTCAGGGTCTGCGGCATGAGCATGGCCGCGCCGAGGCCCTGGACCGCGCGGAACCCGATCAGCCAGCCGGGGCTCGGAGAAAAGCCGCAGGCGACCGAGGCCGCCGTGAACACGGCGACGCCCGCGAAGAACAGCGTGCGCGGCCCGATCAGGTCACCGAGCCTGCCCGCGGTGATGACCAGGACGGCGAGCACGAGAGCATAGGCGTTGATCACCCACAGGACGTCGTCCAGGGAGGCGTGCAGCTTGGTGATCATGTTGGGGATGGCGATGTTCACGATCGTCAGGTCCAGTAGGGTCATGAAGAACCCGAGCGAAACCACCAGCAGCACCAGCCACGGGTTCCCGGCGTATTTCCGCACCGTGTCCTCCCCACTTCCTGTCGCGCTCGCCGCGCTGTCGGCCTGCTTCCCGGCCCGATATTCTCCCGAGCGCCGTGCCTGCCCCCTCCTGCGTAGCGCCTGGCCGGGCCCGGGCATTCCGCGACCGCGGCACTCTTTCCTCCGATGCTAACCACCGGCACCGACATTCCGGGGCGGTCAGCGGCTGGGACCGGCGCGGTTCCGAACCCTGTTCGGTCCGCCGGGCTGGCCGGCCAGTATGCTCCCGGCCATGGAACTGAACGGAACCGCGGCGATCGTGTCCGGCGGCGCCAGCGGCCTGGGCGAGGCCACCGCGCGCATGCTCGCCGCAGCTGGCTCCCGGGTGTTCGTCGCCGATCTCAACGAGCAACGGGGCAACGCAGTGGCCGACGAGATCGGCGGCCTGTTCGTCAGGACCGACGTCGCCGATGAGTGGTCGGTACACGCCGCGGTGGACGCCGCGGCCGCGGCCGGGCCGCCGCTGCGGGTCGTCGTGAGCTGCGCCGGCATCGGCTGGGCCGCCCGCACGGTGGACCGCGGCGGCCTCCCGCACGACCTGGGCGCGTACCGGAAGATCATCGACGTCAACCTGATCGGCACGTTCAACGTGATGCGGATCGGCGCCGCGGCGATCGCCAAGACCGAGCCCGCCGACGCCGACGGGCAGCGCGGCGTGATCATCAACACGGCGTCGATCGCGGGCCTCGAGGGGCAGACCGGCCAGGTGGCCTACTCGGCGTCCAAGGGCGGGATCATCGGCATGACCGTCCCGGCGGCCCGCGACCTCGCCGCGATCGGGGTGCGGGTGAACACCATCTGCCCCGGGCTCATGGACACGCCCATCTACGGCGGCGGCCCGGGCACCGAGGATTTCAAGGCCAGGCTGACCGCGCCGATCGTCTTCCCCAAGCGGATGGGCGCCGCCGACGAGTTCGCGCACCTGGTCCGGGCGCTGATCGAGAACGACTACATGAACGCCGAGGTCGTCCGCATCGACGGCGGCGTCAGGTTCCAGCCCAAGTGACGGGAAATAGCGTGTTGCGCATCGTTCGCTACGAACACCAAGCGACGCTCCAGATGGATATGGGGCCAGCGGTAGGGCCTGACCGAAATCTCGCGATGATGCCCGCGATGACGCGCTGATGCTCGTGGTGTCGCCGATCTGCAGCACGGCTGGCACATGTGCCCTAGGTGCTGGCATGTCGTTCTAACGGAAGCTCAGGGGCTCCTCGCGGAGCCAGGCGGTCGTCCGCTCCCGCGAGCTGGGGGCCTCTGGAGGGATGAGGCGAAATCATCCATTCCGTGTGATGCGGGCTCCGCTCGTCCCGCGCCAGGATGCTCAAGTGCCAGTGCCTAAGGAGAGGAAGCGACCATGTCTCACCAGGGACCGGACTCGCGTACCGGAGCCGGATGGGTGTTCTTCGCTGCCATCATGATGATTGTGCTGGGCATCTTCGGCGTGTTCGAAGGGCTCGCCGCCATCGTCAAGAGCGGCTTTTACCATGTGCCGCCCAACTACTACATCAGCATTAACGCCAGGGGCTGGGGTTGGATCCATCTGATCGTCAGCATCATCGTCATCCTGGCCGGCTTCGCCCTGTTCCAAGGGGCCACCTGGGCCCGGGTGGTGGGGATCTTCATGGCGTCCATCTCCGCGATCGCGAACTTCCTGTTCATCCCCTACTATCCGATCTGGTCGCTCCTGATCATCGCGCTCGACGTCCTGGTCATCTGGGCGCTGGCCGCGCACGGCCGCGCGCTCGCGGAGGTCTGAGCGGGCTCACCCGCCACGGGTTATCGCCGCCACCTCCTCGGGGCTCAGCTCGATCGAGGCGGCCGCGACGTTGGCCTCGGCGTGTGCCCGGGCGATCCGGTGCCGGGGGATCGGCAGCATCTGCGGTGATCTCGCCAGCAGCCAGGCCAGCACGATCTGCCGCGGGCTGGCGCCGTGCCGCTTGGCCGCCTCGGTCACCGCTGGGTTGCTGCCGGCCTGCTGGACCGGCGCCCAGGGCAGGAACGCGATCTGCTCCCGCTCGCAGGTGTCCACCGTCGACTCCGGCCCGCGGTCGGCCGCGTTGTACCGGTTCTGCACCGAGACGACCGGGGTGATCTGCTGCGCCGCCCGCAGCTGGGCCTCTGACACGTTCGAGATCCCGATGTGGGCGATCTTGCCCTCGTCCTTGAGCTCGGCCAGCTCGGCCAGCGCGCCCAGCGAGTCGGCCAGCGGCACCCTGGGGTCGGGCCGGTGGAACTGGTAGAGCGGGATCTGCTCCAGTTGCAGCCGCCGCAGGCTGCCCTCGCAGGCCCCGCGCAGGTGCTCGGGCCTGCCGTCGGCGTCCCACCGGTTGGGTCCCGGCCGCACCAGGCCGCCCTTGGTGGCGATGACCAGGTCGTCGGGGTAGGGGTACAGGGTCTCGGCGATCAGCCGCTCGCTGACCTCCGGGCCGTAGAAATCGGCGGTGTCGACACCAATGACCGGAAAGCCCGCCTTGCCGCAAGCCCAGCACCCCGGTCACCGCACCCGAGCGGCCGTTCGGGGCAGACTCGGGATCGGTCCGGGTAGACATGGCGATCGTACATATCGCGATTGTTCCGCAAGCTGCTGGCCGGGGTGTTCCTTCACCGTCGGCGTGGTCACGAGCTGCTGGAAGGTGGCCAGCCTTGAACTCGCGTTCGCCTCGGTGGCTGGGTGCCGGAGCCGGATGACAGCACACCTGCGAAGGTCCGGAAGGCGGCCACGCTCACCGGCCGCGGGCTACGGCTGCGGAATCGTGATCCGCGAACGGCCCCTTCGGCAGCCTTCAGCTGAGCTGCTCGGCCAGTGCGACGATGATGCCCTCGGGCCGCGGACGTAACACAGCCGGTAGCGAGCTGCTGCTGAACAGGGCACGGGAAACCTTGGGATCTGTCGCGCATAGATTGTTCTGTTAAGCGCCGACGCTAGCGGAGGAGCGATGCCAGAGGAGCGCCAGTTTCCCCAGGGAAGCCGGGTGGACGACCTCGATCTGTCGGGGGTACACCTGCACGGCACCAACCTCGAAGGTGCCAGGCTGACCGAGACCTATCTCATGGACGCGGACATCTCTGGAGATATCGAGGGACTGAGGCTGAATGGAGTCGAGATTGAGCCTCTCGTCCGGGCTGAGCTCGACCGCCTGTACCCGGATCGGGTGAAGCTCCGCGCAAGCGATGTCGACGGGCTGCGCGAGGCGTGGTCGATGGTCGAGCGGCTCTGGGCCGCGACGACCGAGCGGGCGCTGCGTCTGCCCGAGGCCGTCCAGCGCGAGCGGGTCGGTGGCGAGTGGAGCATCGTCGAGACGCTGCGGCACCTCGTCTTCGCGACCGACTGCTGGCTATTCCGAGCTATCAGGCTCGAACCGAGTCCGTACCACCCATGGGGCCTGCCCTGGTCGGGCGCCGACCCGGAGTTCACCCATGCGGTTGGCGTGGACACATCGGCCTCGCCGAGCCTCGAGGAGGTCATCCCGGTACGGCGCCACCACCAGCAGGCTGTGCGTGAGACGCTCGAGGATCTCACGGATGCTGGGCTCGCCCAGGTCCGCGCGGCCCCTGACTCTCCCGGCCACCCCACTGGCGAGCACTCTGTTCTCCAGTGCCTCCACGTCCTCCTAAACGAGGAGTGGGAGCACCATCGCTACACCGTGCGCGACCTCAACGTCCTCGACCCGGCCGAGGCCTCGGGTTCCTGACGGCCCTCACGGCTACACGCGGGACGATCGGGGTGCCGTTGATTTCCGGCCCTTGATGTTCCGAGGGAGCGCGGATTCGGCGATCGCGGTAGCGGGCCAGCACCTCCCGGTCAAGATGATCGTGTTCAACAAGGCCGCCCTGTCGTTCCCCGGGCTGGAGATGAAGGCGGCCGGGATCGTCACCTACGGCACCGGCCTGGACAACCCCGACTTCGCCGCCATCGCCTGCGCAACCGGGCTGTTCACCACGCTGCCGGTCACCCCCACCGATTCGGTCATCGCCGGGAACATCCCCGATCAGTGTTCCGGCTGCACCGGCGGTGCCGCCGTCGCGGCCGGCCCGCAGGCCCGGGAGAACAACCAGACGGGCCGCAGGCCCTCAGCACGCGACCATCACCACGCTCTGCCCTGAACGCGCCGGTACCATATTGGCCCGCCGGAAGACAAACACACCTGTACGGGCGCACCCCTACAGACTGCCCGTTGAGCTCCTCGCCGTTGAGCTTGCTGGGTCCCGCAAAGTCCGCGCCAGCGACAGGACCGAGCGCTCGCGCCAGAACGTCGGCATGACGCATCATCGACCACCACAAGCCAATGCCGGTGGACGGTGTAGCCGGCATGCGGTTACCGCTATTGTCTACCCAGGTAATCGCGGTGCCGCATCACTGTGGGCTCTAACTCTCACCACGACACAAGTACCGAACTGGTGGTTATTGTCGCTTGCCAGGCCGCTAGCTTCTCCGGGCGCATCTGCTGGCCGTCGTACAGGTCGTGCACGGAGCATCCGAGGACCGTGTCCCCGCCCGGCCCGAGGAATTCCACGGTCAAGGACTCCCGCCCAGGGAACGAGGGGAACGGGTAGAGATCGCGCACGAAACGAACTCCGGTGATCTCATCGACCCTGACGTCCATCGTCCAGCTCGCCGCGTCGTCACCCGAGTACGACGTGCCACCAGCGCCGGTCGGCAGGTCCGCGGAACAGCGGCGTTGTCACTCCGGTGAGGTGCGCAGTCCACCAGCCGACGCCGAAGACGAAGACCAGCAGTCCCGACCCCGACAGCTCGGCAATCAGACGTTCCAGTTCGCTGGCGGGCTCGCTGACACCTGCGATCTTGCCCATCTCGCGCTCCTCACCGCGTCGGTGCCGTCAGTGGTTGCGAACACGGCGCCGCGCAGGATCGATACCCGACCGTCCGCCAGATGACCAGCTTGGAAGGCTGCCCGCACATCGTGGTCACGGGCTCTGACCTGGGCGTTCGGGTAGCCGCTGGTAGCCGCTGGTAGCCGTAGCTGACCGGTGATCACCCTGGCTCACAGGCACGTCAATGGCACGGCGCACAACCACCCTGCGTCAGGTCATCTCCTCGGTCGGGCACTCTCCGACTACCTCGGCGCAGTACTGATAGAGAGGCGGAGTCATGCGGCCAGGAAATCCAGGATCCGCTTGTTGATGTCGGTCGGGCGCTGCACCATCAGGAAGTGCCCGACGCCCTCGATCAGCTCGGACTGTGACCCCGGACCGCAGTGGTCTGGCACTCGGTTCACCTGGTCCTGGTCGCAGCCGTGGCAGCCGTCCTGGGTGCCGTGCAGGTAGAGCGCGGGCTGGGTGATGTCCTTGCCCCAGGCGGCGGCCTGCTCGGCCGCCCATTCCTCGGATCCGAACCGGTTGGGGTCGAACTGTCCCCAGTAGTAGCCCAGGGCGGCCCGGAAGTGGGCGGGGTCACGGATGCACTCCTTGACCTTGGGCAGGTCCTCGGAGGCGTCGTAGCCGGGCGACCAGTCCGCCCAGATCCGGTCGATGAACGCGAAGTTGTCGGCCGAGATTACGTCCTCGGCCACTCGCTGCATCTGGAAGTACCAGAAGTAGAACGAGCGCTTGATCTGGTCGTACTTGACGATGTTCTCGCCGAAGATCGCGAACGGCGGGATGTTGAGGACGACGCAGCGCCGCCACCGGTCGGGCTCCTTGCCCGCCGCACCCCAGGCGGCGACCGCGCCCCAGTCGTGCGCGATGAGGATCGCGTCCGAACCGCCGCCGAGCGCCTCGTGCAGGTTGATCGCGTCGTTGACCATCATGCTGCTGTGAATGTGGTGCCGGTCGTCGGGCAGCTCGGTCGGCGCAAACCCGCGGTTGAAGGGAGCCACCGCCCGGTACCCGGCCTCGGCCAGCGCCGGGAGCAGGTAGCGGTAGCTGTAGGGCGAGTCGGGAAAGCCGTGCAGGCACAGCGCCAACGGGCCGTCTCCCTCCGCCAGGTAGGTGAACGTGAGGTTGTTGGCCCGGACCGTGCCCTGCTTGAATTCCTGCATGGTTACCTCTTACGAGCAGTCGGCTAGATGTCAGCCACCAATCGCGGCCATCCCCGTGGGTGACGGACCGTGGGGTGTCGGTGCGTAGCGACGCCAGCAGCGGGCTCCAGGTACTCACCTGCTGGAGCGTGGAACTGCTGCCTGGACCACCCAGCCGAAACGGCGCCCGCTCGCGGGAACCTGCACCGCCCCAGGAGCCTGGAAACATCGCACAACCCCCAGTGAAGGCTAACCGGCACGAATTCACGCCGCTATACGCTGACCGGTACCTAGCCGTCTCGAATTGAGCCATCCCGCCTACCCGTGACGGCTCATGAGTGACCGCCATGCCCCACTCGTTCTGGCGCGGATCTAGCGCGTTCAGCTGGTCGTGATGATCGGCTGCTTAAGTGTTGGCAACAGTCGTCCGCGAGTCGGACTCTTCCTTATTAGTCTCTGGGTCTTGGCGGCGTGGGGTTCCCGCGTTTCCGGTCAGGGATGTTTCAGCCATCAGCGCCACGTGCTGCAACCCAGGTTGGCAGGCCTGCCGGTCTGTCCGCGGGAACCGCGGGTGGCAGGCGGTGGTCAGCAGACCGAGCGGACGGCGTCGGCGAGCAGCGCTACCCCCTGGTCGAGTTCGGCGTCGGTGATGGTCAGCGGCGGCATCAGCTTGACCGTCTCGCCTTCCGGTCCGGCGGTCTCCACCAGCAGGCCCTGCTCGAAGGCGGCGGTGCACACCTTGCCGGCCAGCCCGCCGTCGGCGAACGCCAGGCCGTGCGCCAGGCCCCGGCCGCGTGGCGTGATCGGCGTGCCCGGGACGGACTCGGCCAGGGCCGCAAGCGCTGCGGCGAGCCGCCGGCCCTTGGCCAGGGTGCCGTGCTGGAGCGTGTCGTCCCGCCAGTAGGTCCGCAAGGCGGCGGTGCCGGTGACGAACGCGGGGTTGACGCCCCGGAAGGTGCCGTTGTGCTCGCCCGGCTCCCAGATGTCCAGGTCCGAGCGGATCAGCGTGAGCGCGAGCGGCAGGCCGAAGCCGCCGATGGACTTGGACAGGCAGACGAAGTCCGGCTCGATGCCGGCCGTCTCGAAGCTGAAGAACGGGCCGGTCCGGCCGCAGCCCATCTGCACGTCGTCGACGATCAGCAGGGTGCCGTGGCGGCGGCACAGGTCGGCCAGGCCGCGCAGCCACTCCGGGCGGGCCACGTGGATGCCACCCTCGCCCTGAACCGTCTCCACGATCACCGCGGCCGGATGGTCGATGCCGCTGCGGCGGCTGCGCAGCAGGTACTCGAGCCACAGAAAGTCCGGCAGCGGCCCGTCCAGGGCGCGGTCGAACGGCACCGGCATGGCATGGGCCAGCGGCACGCCGGCCCCGCCGCGGTGGAAAGAGCTGCCGGTGACCGAGAGGGCACCCAGCGTCATGCCGTGGAAGGCGTTGGTAAAGGCGATCACCTCGGTGCGGCCGGTGGCCTTGCGGGCGAGCTTCAGCGCCGCTTCGACGGCGTTGGCGCCGCCCGGTCCGGGAAACTGCACCCGGTAGTCCAGCTGGCGCGGCTGCAGGACGAGCTCGACGAAGGCGGTCAGGAACTCCCGCTTGGCGACCGTGTACATGTCCAGCGAGTGGATGACCCGGTCGCCGGCCAGGTAGTCCAGCAGGGCCGCCTTGAGCGCCGGATTGTTATGGCCGTAGTTGAGCGCCCCCGCCCCGGCAAAGAAATCCAGGTAGGCGCGGCCGCCGGTGTCGTAGAGCCAGCTTCCCGACGCCCGGTCGAACACCGTCGGCCAGGCCCGGCAGTAGCTGCGGACTGCGGACTCGCGGGTGGCGAAGATTTCCAATGCTGGTCACATCCTGTTCGCGGGGTGACCGCGGGCTCTTACCCGCGGGATTGCGCCGGTGAGCGGGGCACTTCCGGGCTGACCGAATGCCGTGGGGCCTGGGCCGCGGCGGCGGGACGGCCGGGGGGAGCGCCGGCCGGGACCGGGGCCTGGGCCGCGGCGGCGGGGGCTGCCCTCGTGGCCTGCGCGTCGCCGGCCGGGTTGCCGAGCCACTGCGAGCCCGCCGGGACGTGCTCGCCCTTCATGAGGAAGGAGTCGGCGTCGAGCACGGCGTCGTCGTCCATGGTGATCCCGTAGTGGACGAAGGCGCCGGTGCCGATGGTGCACCGGTCGCCGATGGTGATGTGATCGGACTTGAAGGTGCCGTCTTCCAGGGAGTGGCTCTGCAGGATGCTCCCCGCGCTGAGGGTGCACTCGCTGCCGATCCGGACCAGCGTCCGCTCCACGATCGAGCAGCCGTCGTCGAGAACGCGCCGCCCGACCCGTACCCCGAGCAGGCGCCAGACGACGCTCTTGAACGGCGTGCCGTTGAACAGCTGGATGTAGGCGACGGAGGGCACCTTCCAGAAGCGCTCGTGCTCCCAGAAGGCCGGCTGGTAGATCGAGCAGAACCGCGGTTGCAGCGCGCGGAACCCGGTGACGACGCGTTCGACCAGGACGAAATAGCCGATGGTGAAGGCGACATCGAGCAGGGCCGCCGCGACGGTGGCCAGGGCGTCGGACGTGATGGCGCCGCCGAAGGGCACGATCGCGCCGCCGAACGGGAGCAGGGCGACGAGCACGAGCCCGGAGAGGTAGATCCACCGCACCAGCAGGTGCTCGCCGACGGTGGCGGCGTTGTGCCGGTTCTTGGCCTTCAGCCGGTGCCGCCGCCTGCGCATGGTGCCCAGGTGGTCGAACTGGTGATCGGAGCGGACCGAGCGGGGGATCTCGAAGCACGGCGACCCGAGCAGGCCGACTCCCTCCCGGACCGGGCCACCGACCGGGATCATGACCTTGGTGGCCAGCAGGCAGTTGTCGCCGGTCCGGCCGCCCGCGGGGTAGGCGATCCCGTTGCCGACGAAGTTGCGGGCTCCGATGGCGACCGGGCTGACGCGGAACGAGCTGCTGGAGAACTCGGCGTTCATGATCGAGAGGCCGTCGGAGACCATGGTGCCCGTGCCCACGACGGCGAGCCCGGGCATCTCGTGCTTCACCTCCATGCCGAAGTTGGAGCCGGTCTGCTCGACCGGCGCCAGCCGGTAGCCGAGCAGGCTCAGGTACCGCACAATGGCCGAGCTGTCACCGAACAGGGCGGTGAAGGACGGGATGTTCGACAGCCTCGAGACCGCGCGCTGAAGCACGTGGCGCAGCCCGTACAGGGGGTACACCTTTCCCGGTTTCAGGGCCCGGCTCAGCAGCCGGGGAACGGTGCCGACCATGACCAGCCCGGCCGCCGCCACGCCGAAGAACGCGACCGCCGCGATGGCCACCGCCTCGCAGTACAGGACCGGCCGGGCCGGGTCCAGCGGCCCGAGCGGCCGGCCCAGCAGCGAGGGGCGGGAGAGAAGCAGGCTGGCCGCGGCCGCCGTGACCGGGCCGACCACGGCCACCGCGAGCAGCAGCCGGGTGACGCTGTAGCCGGCCCGGCGCAGGACGCCGCAACGGGTCGGCGGGACCGTCCGGTAGTCCCAGCCGGCCTCGGAGGGCTGGGCCGGGGAGCCGTGCCAGCATGCGCCGGCCGGGACGGCCTGGCCCGCGAGCAGGCCGGAGGCGTGCCCGAGCTGCGCCCCGTCGCCGACCGCGGTGTTGATGTCGATGACCGTCCGCTCGCCGACGAAGGCACTGCGGCCCAGGGTGATGGCGCCGGTCTCGATCACGCCGGCCCGGGCGCGGTACCCGCTGATGAACGTGTCCTTGCGGATCACGCTGCCCGCGCCGATGGTCAGCAGGTCGGTGCAGACCGGCACGTGCTGCGTGAAGATCGCCGTGCCGGGGCCGATCCTGGCGCCCAGGGCCCGCAGATACTGGGCGTACAGCGGAGTGCCGACGAACATCCGCGCCAGCGGGTTGGCCACGATCATCGTCTTGACGATCCAGAAGCGGACATAGGCCAGGCTCCAGGCCCGGATGCGGCGAGGTTTCCAGCGGCCGATGAGGATCCACTTGACGGCCACCGGCAGAACGCCCAGGGCCAGCAGCCCGCCCCCGCCGAAGGCCACCAGGCGGGCGTAGGTCCTGAGCGCCCCGTGGGCCGCCATCGTCCAGGAGGACCCGGCGTCCAGCGCCAGCGAAACGCCGCCGAGATAGACGAGGAACGCCAGCAGCTGCAGCGCGCCGCACAGGAAATACCGCGGCTTGCCCGTGACCGGGGACGCCGCGTGCGGCGGCACCGTCAGCTCCGGCTCCCGGACCGGGCCGGGCTGCGCGATCGCGGCGGCCAGGCGGCGCACCGTGGGGTGCAGGTAGATGTCCCGGAGAGCGACCGGCGGCAGGCTCCCGCGCTCGCGGATCGCGGCGCTGAACCGGGCCATCAGCAACGAGCTGGCACCGAGGTCATCGAAGAAATGCCCGTCGGCCGAGACCCGCTCGGTGCCCAGCACCCCGGCCAGGACCTCGGCCAGCTCCCGTTCCGCGCTGGTCGCCGGGGCCGCGTGGTCGCCCGGGGCGGCCATGTGGCGGGGGCCGCGGGGCGCGGGAAGGCTGGCCCGGTCGGCCTTGCCGCTGGGCAGCATCGGGATGACCGGGAGCTGCTCCAGGTAGGCCGGGACCATGTACGCGGGGAGCTGGCTGCGCAGCTCGGCGTAGACGCGGTCGGCATCGACCGCGGGCGCGTCGCGGCGCGGTGTGTAGTAGGCGGCCAGCTCCACCACGTCCGGCTCGGGCTGGCAGGTGCTGACCACGGCCTGCGCGATGCCGGGCGCCCGCAGCAGGACCGACTCGATCTCGGTCAGCTCGATGCGGTAACCGCGGACCTTGACCTGGGTGTCGATGCGGCCGTGGTGCTCGATCTCGCCCTCGGCGTTCACCCGCCCCAGGTCGCCGGTCCGGTAGATCCGGCCCGGCGGGTTGTTCGGGATGCCGAGGAAGTCCGGCACGAAGGCGCGCTCGGTAAGGTCCGGGCGGCGCAGGTAGCCGCGCGCGAGCCCGATCCCCGCGATCCCGATTTCTCCCATCGCGCCCGGCGGCAGCGCCGTGCCGGAGTCCGGATCGAGCACGACCACGGAATAGGTGGGCAGCGGCACGCCGATCGTGACCGGCCGGCTGGGGTGCACCACTCCCCAGGTCGCGGTCACGGTGGCCTCGGTCGGGCCGTATACGTTGAGGAAACGCCGCCCCGGCCGGTGCCAGCGGGTCACGAGATCCTGCGGGCAGGACTCGCCGGATACCAGCAGGAAGCGCAGCCCGGGAAGATCCTCGTCCAGCGTGGCCAGCAGGGTGGGCACGCAGCACAGCGCGGTGACCTGGCGGTCGGCAAGGAAGGTGTGCAGCTCCCGCCCTAGCAACCGGTCCCCGTCCGGCTTGGGCACCAGCGTGGCCCCGGCGATCCAGGGCACCCAGATCTCCTCGACGGAGAAGTCAAACGCGATCGTCATGCCCTGGTAGAGGCGGTCGTCGTAGGCCATCCCGTACACCTCGGCCGCCACCCGGACGAAGTTGCAGATGCTGGCGTGCCCGATCGCCACCCCCTTCGGCCGCCCGGTCGAGCCCGACGTGTAGATGACGTAGCACAGGTCGTCCGCCGGATCCCCCGCCTCGGCCGGGCCGAGCCGGTCCGGGCTCTGCCCGGCGATCAGGTCCTCCGCCTCGTCCAGGTCCAGCGGCGCGACCGCGGTCCCGAGCCCGGTCACGCGCTCCGCCAGGGGCGAGCGCGTCAGCACCATCCGTATCCCGGCGTCGGAGACGATGTAGGAAAGCCGGTCCTGGGGGAACCCGGCGTCAAGCGGCACGTACGCGGCATGGGCCTTCAGCGCCGCCAGCATGCCGACATAGCCGTCCACCGCCCGGTTGGACAGCAGCCCGATCCGGTCGCCCGGCCGCACGCCCTGGCCCACCAGGAAC
Source organism: uncultured Actinomycetota bacterium (assembly GCA_963808705.1). Taxonomy (GTDB): domain Bacteria; phylum Actinomycetota; class Actinomycetes; order Streptosporangiales; family Streptosporangiaceae; genus JASHPR01. Next base: position 107,239 of record CAWEHB010000004.1, read on the forward strand.
CGCGCCAGCTGGTTCGCCAGCTCGTCCAGTTCCTGGTAGCTCAGCGACCAGTCCAGCGCGTCGACCGCGAGGTGCTGGCCCCAGCCGTGCTCGCGGAGCCGGTCGCAACGGCGCTCGAACAACTGCTCCAGGCGCTCGCCCGGCCGCCACCGGACCGAGCCGTCGTACCCGGCGCAGGTCAGCACGCGGTCATCCAGGCAGCCGCGCGATCTCGGACGATCATGGGTGCCGGCCACCCTGCTGATCATCGACCGATTTGCTTACATCCCGCCGGACGCCGGCGGCAATCTCGCTGAAAGACCGGTGCACGGGCCGGCCGCGTTCAGGACACGCTCAGGCAGGGCCACCGCGCCAGCCAGGGCGATGCGAGAATGGCGGCATGGCGGACGCGGTTCTCACCGAGGTGGACGGCGCGATCGCCGTCATCACCATCAATCGCCCCGAAGCTCGCAACGCGGTCAACGGCGAGGTCGCCCGGGGCATCGCGGCCGCCGTCGACGAGTTCGACGGCGCCGGCGACGTGCGGGTACTGATCATCACCGGCGCCGGCGGCACGTTCAGCGCGGGCATGGACCTGAAGGGCTTCCTGGCCGGCGACGCGCCGGTCGTGGCGGGCCGCGGCTTCGGCGGCATCGCGGAGCGGCCGCCGGTCAAGCCGGTGATCGCGGCGGTCGAGGGCTACGCGCTCGCCGGCGGCTTCGAGCTCGCCCTGAGCTGCGACCTGATCGTGGCGAGCGAGACCGCGAAGTTCGGCCTGCCCGAGGTCCGGCGGGGGCTGGTGGCCGGCGCGGGCGGGCTGCTCCGGCTGCCGCGCCGGGTGCCCTACCACCTGGCCATGGAGATCGCCCTGACCGGCGGGCACTTCACCGCCGACCGGCTGCATGCGGCCGGCCTGGTCAGCAGGCTGACCGCGGCCGGCCAGGCCGTGGCCGGCGCCAGGGAACTGGCGGCCCAGGTAGCCCAGGGGGCCCCGCTCGCGCTCGCCGCCACCAAGCGGGTCATCGTCGAGTCCGCGGACTGGGACGCCAGCGAGGCGTTCGCCCGGCAGGGCGAGGTGATCCGCCCGGTGTTCACCTCCGCGGACGCGAGGGAGGGCGCGGCCGCCTTCGCCGAGAAGCGGGCGCCGGCCTGGCGCGGCGAGTGAGGCGAGCGAGGCGGGCGAGCGGCGTCAGCCGTAACGGGCGGCCAGCCAGCCGTAACGAGCGGGCGGCCGTCAGCCGTACAGCGCGGGGGAGGCCCTGCTTCGGCGCGTACTTGGCGAGCTTCTCGCGCAGCCTGCCCCGGCCGCGGTGCAGCCGGGACATCACCGTGCCGATCGGCGTGCCCATCATCTCCGCGATCTCCCGGTACGGGTAGCCCTCGATGTCGGCGAGGTAGACCGCGACCCGGAAGTCCTCGGGCAGGTCGCGCAGCGCGCGCAGGATGTCGGAGTCGGGGAGCCGGTCCAGCGCCTCTGCCTCCGCCGAGCGCGCGGGCCCGGCCAGCCGGTCGGCGCCGTACGGCCAGCCGTCGCCGAAGTCGGCGCCGAGCACCGCCGCTGGCTCGCGCCGCCGCTTCCGGTAGGTGTTGATGAACGTGTTCGCCAGGATCCGGTGCAGCCAGGCCCGCAGGTTCGTGCCCGGCCGGAACTGGTGGAACGCGGCGTACGCCTTGGTGATGGTCTCCTGCACGAGATCCTCGGCATCGCTGGGGTTCTTGGTCATGCGGAGCGCCGCGGGGTAGAGCTGGCCCATGACGGGCACAACGTCCTGCTCGAATTGCGCCCTGTGGTCCGGCGTCAGGCCCGTTGGCCCCATTCCTCGCTCAGCTCCCTCGTTAGACTGCCCGCCCGGCCGTCACGCGGCCGTTCACCCAGTCCTCACACGGCCATCACCCCTATAGACGCATTTGGTTGCCCTAACGATGCGTGATCCGCGGAATATTGTGGTTACGCAGGGATAACTCTCAGGTGGCGTTCAGATTTCGCCCGGGGTCAGATCCAGCCGTGGTACCACATCCGGGACAGCCAGGAGGTGTACGGGACGACCCGGGCGGCCAGCACCGGGTACATGTAGTAGAAGTCCCACAGCACCGCCAGCACGTACGCGCCGGCCACGACCGCGCCCAGGCCGCGCCGGGCCGGGGCCGCGCGGGCCGGGCCGATGATCAGCCCCAGGCACAGCGTGATGCCGATGACCAGGAACGGGTCGAAGGCCACGGCGTAGAAGTAGAACTCGGTCCGGTGATCGTGCAGGGCGAACCAGAACCAGGGCAGCCACCCGGCGGCGACGCCCAGGAGCACCGCGCCCGCCCGCCAGTCCCGCCGCGCCAGCCACCAGATCAGCAAGGTCGCCAGCATCGGGATCGACACGTACCAGATGAACGGCGTGCCGATGGCCAGCACCTCCTGGGAGCAGTTCGGCACGCCGCAGGTCTTCGGCGTCGCGTAGTAGAACGAGACCGGCCTGGTGACCAGGAGCCAGGTCCACGGCTGCGACTTGTACGGATGTCCCGTGGTCAGGCCGAGCCCGAACTGCAGCATGTACCTGTTGTACTGATACAGCGAGTCCAGCGCCGACCAGATCGGCGTGGTGTTGCCGTGCTGCGCCGCCCAGTCCCGGTCATAGCCGTACGGCGAGGCGAACCAGCCGCTCCAGGACGCGAGGTAGGCGACCATCGGCAGCACCGCGAACGTGACCGGCAGCCATTTCCCGTCGCGGACCAGCGCGCCCCGCCACGGGTTGAGGTACCCGGCGGCGCGGCGCGCGCCCAGGTCCCAGGCCACGCTGAGCAGCAGGAACGCGGGCAGGTACCAGATCCCGTTCCACTTCGACGCCACCGCGGCGCCCAGGCACAGCCCGGCCCCGGCGCGCCACCAGCGGATGCCGAGCGCCGGGCCCTCGTCGCCGCCGGCCCCGGCGGCCGCCGCCGCCGCGATCCTGGCCCGCGACCAGTCCCGGTCGACCACCAGGCAGCCGAACGCGGCCAGGACCCAGAACATCACGAAGATGTCCAGCAGCGCCGTGCGGCTCATCACGAGCTCGAGCCCGTCCAGGGCCAGCAGCAGCCCGGCCACGCAGCCGAGCAGGGTCGACCTGGTCATCCGGCGCGCGATCCGGGCCGTCATCAGGATGGCCAGCGAGCCGACCAGGGCGACCGCGAACCGCCACCCGAACGGGGTCAGGCCGAACAGCCATTCCCCGCCCGCGATGAAGATCTTGCCGAGCGGGGGGTGCACGACCAGCTCGCCGCCCGTGGCGAGGATGTTCGTCTTGCCCTGGACCAGCAGCTGGTCGGCGTTCTTGACGTGGTTGATCTCCACGCCGTGCCGCAGGATCCCGTACGCGTCGCCGACGTAGTACGTCTCGTCGAACACGACGGCCTTGGGCGTGCCCAGCCGGTAGAAGCGCAGGAACGCGCCGAGCGCGGTGACCAGGAGCGGCCCGGCCCAGCCCCAGACCGGGCTGCCCGGGATCGGCGGGGCCAGCCGCCCGGCGAGACCAGCCGCCCGGCTGGCCTGCTCGGCGGCCACAGGCTCGGTCTCGTATGCCGTCATCGAGTGCCATGGTAGGCGCGGCCGGGCACTAGCGTGGGGCGCGACATGGAACGCGCCAGGGAAGGCAGCCGCGCCGCGGCCCGCGGCCGGGCCGCCGCCGGCGACGCCGCCGCGCCCGGCGCGGGCGGCACGCTCACGCTCGCGGCCGCGCCGATCGGCAGGCCGCAGGATGCCTCGCCGCGGCTGGCCGCCGCGCTAGCCGCGGCGCCGGTCGTGGCCGCGGAGGACACCCACCGGGTGCGCCGGCTCGCGTCCGCGCTGGGCGTGCGGATTAGCGGCCGGGTCGTCTCGTACTGGGACGAGGTGGAGGCGGCGAGGGTGCCCGGGCTGCTGGCCGAACTGGCCGCCGGGCGCGACGTCCTGCTGGTCACCGACGCGGGCATGCCCGGCATCAGCGACCCCGGGTACCGGCTGGTGGCCGCCGCGGCGCAGGCCGGGATCCGGGTCAGCGTGCTGCCCGGGCCCTCCGCGGTCACCGCCGCGCTCGCGGTCTCCGGGCTGCCCAGCGACCGGTTCTGCTTCGAGGGATTCCCGCCGCGCCGGGCGGGCGAGCGGGCGCGCCGGTTCGCCGGGCTGGCCGCCGAGCCGCGGACGCTGGTTTTCTTCGAGTCGCCGCGCCGGCTGGCCGCGACGCTGGCCGGGCTGGCCGAGGCGCTCGGCCCCGGGCGGCCCGCGGTGGTGTGCCGCGAGCTGACCAAGACGTACGAGGAGGTCCGGCGCGGCACGCTGGCCGGGCTGGCCGCGTGGGCCGAGCCCGGCCAGCTGGGCGAGATCACCATCGTGGTGGCCGGGGCGCCGCCGCGCCGCGCCGACCCGGAGCAGGCCGCGCCGCGGGCCGCCGCAGGCGTCGCCGCGCGGCAGCGGGCGGGCACCCCGCGCAAGGCCGCGATCACCGAGGTCGCCCGCGAACTCGGCCTGCGCAAGCGGGACGTGTACGACGCCGTGCTGCGCTACGGCGCTGATGTTCCGGATGAATCGGAACGCTGAGCCAGCGCGCGGGCCCGGGCCGCGTCCGGTGGCCCTAGGCTGAGGGGATGTCCGCAACGAGCCGTCACATACTGACCGCGCCGGCCTGGCCGTACGCCAACGGGCCCCGGCACATCGGGCACGTGTCCGGGTTCGGGCTGCCCGCCGACATGTTCGCCCGGTACCAGCGGATGACCGGCAACCAGGTGCTGATGGTCAGCGGCACCGACGAGCACGGCACGCCGATCCAGGTCCAGGCGGACGCGGCGGGCGTCACCGCCCGGGAACTGGCCGACCGCTACAACCGGGTCATCGCCGAGGACCTGATCGGCCTGGACATGTCCTATGACCTGTTCACCCGGACGACCACGCGCAATCACTACGCGGTGACGCAGGAGATCTTCAAGGGGCTGTACGACAACGGCTACATCTTCCTGCGGACCACGATGGGGGCAATCTCGCCGTCGACCGGCCGGACGCTGCCGGACCGGTACATCGAGGGGACGTGCCCTATCTGCGGGTACCCGAGCGCGCGGGGGGACCAGTGCGACAACTGCGGCAACCAGCTCGACCCGGCCGACCTGATCAACCCCCGCTCGAAGATCAACGGGGAGAAGCCGGCGTTCGTGGAGACCGAGCACTTCTTCCTCGACCTGCCGGCGTTCGCCGACGTGCTGGGGACCTGGCTGCAGAGCAAGAGCGGGCAGTGGCGATCCAACGTGCTCAAGTTCTCGCTCAACCTCCTCGACGACCTGAAGCCGCGGGCGGTCACGCGGGACCTCGACTGGGGCGTCCCGGTCCCGCTGGACGGCTGGCGGGACCGCCCGGACAAGCGGATCTACGTCTGGTTCGACGCCGTGATCGGGTACCTGTCCGCGTCGATCGAGTGGGCGCGGCGGTCCGGCGACCCGGACGCCTGGCGGGCCTGGTGGCAGTCCCCGGACGCCGAGTCCTACTACTTCATGGGCAAGGACAACATCGTCTTCCACGCCGAGATCTGGCCGGCCATGCTGCTCGGCTACAGCGGCCGGGGCGACAAGGGCGGCACCCCGGGCGTGCTCGGCGCGCTCAACCTGCCGACCGAGGTGGTGGCCAGCGAGTACCTCACGATGGAGGGCCGCAAGTTCTCCTCGTCCCGGTCCGTCGTCATCTACGTCCGCGACTTCCTGGAGCGGTACGACGTCGACGCGCTCCGGTACTACCTGGCCGTGGCCGGCCCGGAGAACCAGGACACCGACTTCACCTGGAGCGAGTTCATCCGGCGCAACAACGACGAGCTGCTGGCGAACTGGGGGAACCTGGTGAACCGGTCGGTGTCGTTCGCGGCCCGCAACATCGGCTCCATCCCGGAGGCGGGCTCGCTGACCGACGCGGACCGGCAGCTGGTCCAGCGCTCGCACGACGCGTTCAAGAATGTCGGCGATGCGCTGTCCCGGTCCCGGTTCAAGGCGGCGATCACCGAGACCATGCGCACGCTCGCCGAGGCCAACAAGTACCTGTCCGAGCAGGCGCCGTGGAAGCTGCGCGAGTCCGACCCCGAGCGCATGCGGACCATCTGCCACGTGGCGCTGCAGCTCGTCGACGACGGCAAGACGCTACTGACCCCGTTCCTGCCGCGCTCGTCGCAGAAGGTCCACGAGATGCTCGGCGGGTCCGGCACCTGGTCGCCGATGCCGCGGATCGAGGAGGTCACCGAGGACGGCGGCACGCCTTACCCGGTGATCACCGGCGACTACCGCGGCGCGGCGCGGTGGCAGTCCCAGCCGATCCGGCCGGGCACGCCGCTGCAGCCGCCCACGCCGCTGTTCGCCAAGCTCGACCCCGGCCTGGCCGACGAGGAGCTGGCCCGGCTGGAGCAGGCGTGACCGCAGGCGTTCCCCCGCCCGAGCCTCTCCCGGCCGAGGCGTTCGACAGCCACTGCCACCTGGACCTGATCGAGCGCCCGGTGCGCGAGGTGCTGGCGGACGCCCGGGCGGCCGGGATCACCCGGGTGGTCACGATCGGCGTGGACCTGCCCACCTCGCGCTGGGCGGCCGGCTGCGCGAACGCGCACCGCGACGTGTACGCGGCGGTGGCGGTGCACCCGAACGAGACCGCGCGGGCGGCCGCCTCGGCCACGGAGCGCGACGAGGTGCTGGCCGAGATCGGCGCGCTGGCCGGGCTGCCGCAGGTGCGGGCCATCGGGGAGACCGGCCTGGACTACTACCGGGACTGGGCGCCGCCGCCGGTGCAGCGGGAGTGGTTCCGGGCGCACATCGAGATGGCCAAGCAGGCCGGCAAGCCCCTGGTGATCCACGACCGGGACGCGCACGAGGACGTGCTGCGGATCCTGGCCGCCGACGGGCCGCCGGAGCACGTGATCTTCCACTGCTTCTCCGGCGACGCGGCCATGGCCAAGCGGTGCGCGGAGGCCGGGTACCTGATGAGCTTCGCCGGCAACGTGACGTTCTCCAACGCCCAGCCGCTCCGCGACGCGGCCGCGGTGGCGCCCGTCGAGCTGATCCTGGCCGAGACCGACGCGCCGTTCCTCACCCCGGTGCCGCACCGGGGCAAGCCGAACGCGCCCGCGATGGTAGCGCTCACGCTGCGCGCGATTGCCGAGGTCAAGCAGGCCGACCTGGCCACGCTGTGCGCGGCCGTCACCGCGACCGGGGAGCGCGTTTTCGGCCCCTTCGCCCGCTGATGCGCGCAACCGGCCTGCGGTCCATGATCGTGGTCGATCCGTTACGACTATGGTCATCAATCAACCACGATCGCCGCTGGTCACCGCCTGGCCCGCGGCCGGCCGCTAGCCTGACCGGTGTGGCGCAGGAGGCCCCCCGGCTGCTCGGTCCGGCCGACATCAGGCAGATCGCCGGCCGCCTGGGCCTGCGGCCGTCCAAGCGGCTCGGCCAGAACTTCGTGACCGACGCCGGGACGGTCCGCCGGATCACCGCGCTGGCTCGCCTGGGCCCGGCCGATGTCGTGCTCGAGGTCGGCCCGGGCTTCGGCTCGCTCACGCTGCCGCTGCTGGCCGCGGCCCGGCAGGTGATCGCGGTCGAGGCCGATCCGGCGCTCGCCGCGGAACTGCCGCGCACCGTGGCCGAGCGCGCTCCCGGGCTGGCCGGCCGCCTCCAGGTGGTGACCGCCGACGCGGCCCGGGTGCGAGACCTGCCCGGCGAGCCGCCGACCGCGCTGGTGGCCAACCTGCCGTACAACGTGGCGGTCCCGGTCGTGCTCCACCTGCTCGCCACGGTGCCGTCGCTGCGCCGCGGCCTGGTCATGGTGCAGGCCGAGGTGGCGGACCGGATGAGCGCCCCGCCGGGCAGCCGGACCTACGGCGTGCCGTCGGTCAAGCTGGCCTGGTTCGCCGCGGCCCGGAAGGCGGGACAGGTGCCGCGGACCGTGTTCTGGCCGGTGCCGAGGGTCGACTCCGGCCTGGTGGCCTTCACCCGGCGAGAGCCGCCGCCGGGCGCGGGCCGCGGCGAGGTCTTCGCGGTCGTGGATGCCGCGTTCGCGCAGCGCCGCAAGACGCTGCGCGCCGCGCTGGCCCCGTGGGCGGGCTCGGCCGCGGCGGCGGAGCAGGTACTCAGGAACGCGGGGGTCGACCCGGCCCGGCGCGGGGAGTCGCTCGACGTGGCCGAGTTCACGCGGATCGCCGTGGCCGGCCGCCAGCCGGCGCCGGGCGCGCTGGCCTGACCAGGACACCATGGCGGCCGGCCTGGACCGCGGCCGGCAGGTTCCCCTCCCGCGGCCGCCGATCCAGCCGGCCGCGGGCCTTATGCGGCTCGGGCACGCCATGACGACGGCACCGCGTACGATGGGCTGATCGTGACGCCTGTGACTGTCCGGGTTCCCGCGAAGGTGAATCTGCAGCTCTCCGTGGGACCGCGGCGTGACGACGGCTACCACGACCTGGTCACCGTGTTTCACGCCGTGTCACTTTTCGACGAGGTGACCGTGCGGCCGGCCGACCGGACCAGCGTGCGGGTGACCGGGCAGGACGCAGCCTCGGTCCCGGCCGGGCAGGCCAATCTCGCGGCGCGCGCGGCGCGCGCCCTGGCGGCCAGGCTGCGCCGCAGGAGCAAGTCCGCGGTGCACATCGAGATCCGCAAGAAGATTCCGGTGTCGGCGGGCCTGGCGGGTGGCAGCGCGGACGCCGCGGCCGCCCTGGTGGCGTGCAATGACCTCTGGGGGGCGGGCCTGTCCCCGGCGGAGCTGCGTGACGTCGCGGCCGGCGTCGGCAGCGACGTCCCGTTCGCGCTGCTCGGGGGGACCGCCATCGGGCAGGGGCGCGGCGAGCGGCTCACCGCCGCGCTGGCCGCGGGCACCTACCACTGGGTGCTGGCCTTCGCCGCCGGCGGGCTGTCCACGCCCGAGGTGTACGCGACATGCGACCGGCTGCGGGCCGCCCGCGGCAACGGGACCGGGGCGGTGCTGAGCACCGAGCTGATGGCCGCGCTGCGCTCCGGCGATCCCGCCGCGGTGGGCCCGCTGCTCAGCAACGACCTGCAGCCCGCGGCCGTCTCGCTGCGCCCGGACCTGCGCCGGGCGCTGGCCGCGGGCCGGGAGTTCGGGGCGCTCGGCGCGATCGTCTCCGGTTCCGGGCCCACCTGCGCCTTCCTCGCCGCGAACGCCGGGCAGGCCCGGGAGCTCGCGGTGTCGCTGACCGGCGCCGGGGTCTGCCGCGGCGCGGTCCGGGTCAAGGGCCCGGCCGCGGGCGCCGCGGTCGTCGCCGCGGAGCCGGAGTGAGCGAGCCGGAGGGCGCCGCGTTGCCTGGACTGAGGAGCCGAAGCGAGGCACGAGCGCACGGCGACGAGGGAAGGAAACGCAGTGAAGGGGGAATGGGGAGGCGGGCGGGGCCCCGTAGGCGAGCGAACCAGGAAGCACAGTGAGCCCGGCCCAGCCGCTCGTCACGCTGGAGGCGGCCACCAAGGCCTACGGGCCGCGGGTGCTGCTGGACGGGGCGTCGCTCGGGATGGCGGCCGGGGACCGGATCGGCGTCGTCGGGCGCAACGGCGCGGGCAAGACCACGCTGCTCCAGGCGCTGGCCGGCCGGGCCGGGCTGGACTCCGGCCGCGCTACCCGGGCCCGCGGCCTGGACCTCGGCTACCTGCCGCAGGCCGAGGAGCTGGCCGGCCCGGTCCGGGAGCTCGTGTTCGGCTCGCTCCCCGAGCACGAGTGGGCGGCGGACGCGCGCAGCCGCTCGGTCATCGCGGCGCTGCTGCCCGGGATAGACCTGAATGCTCCCGCGCAGCGGCTGTCCGGGGGCGAGCGCCGCCGGGTCGCGCTGGCCGCGCTGCTGCGCCGGACCCATGACCTGCTGCTGCTCGACGAGCCGACCAACCATCTCGACATCGGCGCGATCCAGTGGCTGGCCGGCTACCTGCGCGATCACGGCCGGGCCTTCGTGGTGGTGACCCACGACCGCTGGTTCCTGGACGCCGTGACCGAGCGGACCTGGGAGGTCGCCGACGGCCGGGTGCACGCCTACGAGGGCGGCTACTCGGCCTACGTGCTGGCCCGGGCGGAGCGGGCCCGGATCGCCGAGGCCGCCGACCAGCGCCGCCGGAACCTGATGCGCAAGGAGCTGGCCTGGCTGCGCCGCGGCCCGGCGGCCCGGACCAGCAAGCCGAAGTTCCGGATCGAGGCCGCGGCCGCGCTCATCGCCGACGAGCCGCCGCCGCGCGACAGCGTGGAGCTGTCCCGGCTGGCCACCGCGCGGCTCGGCAAGACCGTCCTGGAGCTGGAAGACGTCTCGGTGCAGGCCGGGCCGCGCACGCTGCTCGACCACGTGACCTGGCGGCTCGGGCCGGGCGAGCGGGTCGGCGTGGTCGGGGTGAACGGCAGCGGCAAGACCACGCTGCTGCAGCTGCTGGCCGGGGTCCTGCCGGGCCCGCTGTCGGCCCGCGGGCGGGTGGTGCGCGGCCAGACCGTCCGGATCGGCTACCTGACCCAGGAGCCGCCCGCGGCAGCGCCCGGGCTGCGGGCCCTCGAAGCGGCCGAGCAGGTCCGCAGCTCGGTCCGGCTCGGCCGCCGCGAGATGTCCGCCAGCCAGCTGCTGGAGCGCCTCGGCCTGCGCGGCGAGCGGCAGTGGGTGCCGGTGGCCGAGCTGTCCGGCGGCGAGCGGCGGCGGCTGCAGCTGATGCTGGTGCTGCTGGGCGAGCCGAACGTGCTGCTGCTCGACGAGCCCACCAACGAGCTGGACATCGACACGCTCACCGAGCTCGAGGACATGCTGGACGGCTGGCCCGGCTCGATGGTCGCGGTCAGCCACGACCGGTACTTCCTGGAGCGGGCGTGCGACCACGTGGTCGCGCTGATCGACGGCGCGCTGCCCTACCTGCCCGGCGGGGTCGCGGAGTACCTGGACCGCATCGGCACGCAACAGGCCGCGCCGGCCCGGCCGGCCGCGCCGCGGGCGGCGGGCGGCACGGCCTCGCCCGCGGCGCGGCAGCGAGCCGCCCAGAAGGAGCTCGGACGGCTGGAACGCCAGCTCGACCGGGTGTCCGGCCAGGAGGCCGAGCTGACCGCGGCGCTGGTCGAGCACGCCAGCGACTACGCCAGGCTGATCGAGCTCGGCGCGCAGCTGCGCGTGGTCCAGGACGAGAAGGCCGGCCTGGAAGAGCGCTGGCTAGCCGTGGCCGAGGAGCTCTCCGGCTGACCGCCGGGAACGCGTCCGGCGCTGGAACCTCTTTCATCCTCCCCACGACTGCCCACGTACTCTGAGCCTGAGATCAACGGATGAAAAAGTTCACTGTGAGCCTGAGATCGGCGGATGAAAGGGGTCAATGCCGGGATGACGGATGACGGTGGCTCGAAATGGTCGGTCGGCTCGCAGAACTCCATCTTGAGCATCGGCTCGAAAGGCTCGATCCTGTCGGTCGGCTCGGCCGGTTCGATCCTGTCCGTGGGGTCGGCGGGCTCGATCCTGTCGGTGGGCTCGGTGGGCTCCGCGGCCGGCGTGGGCTCGATCTTGTCGGCCGCCAGCGTGGGCTCGATCCTGTCGGCGCTCTCCATCCGGTCCATCCTGGCCTGGAAATCCGGCCGCGAGCTGCCCGGCTGAGCTCAGCCGCGGTCCGCGAGCCGCCCGGATGAGCTCAGCCGCGGTCTGCGAGCAGGAAGGCCCGGGCGATGACCCGGTAGCCGGCCGGCCGGGCGTGCACGTTCGGCCCGCGCGGCGGCGGCGCGCACTCCCAGGTCCACTGGCAGACCGCGGCCACGTTGCGGGGAACGGTGCCGACGCCGGCCACCGTCACGCGGCCGGTGAAGTCCGCGCTGTGAAAGGCGCCGAACACGTCGGCCACCCGGGCGCCGAAGGCCTCGTAGACGGCGGTCAGCATCCGGTTGTACTCGGCGACGACCCGCTCGGACACGCGCGCGACCGCCTGGCCGAGCAGGCCGTCACGCCACTCGGCGAGCGCGGGCACGTAGTAGTTCATCCCGATGATGCCTACCTTGCCGCCGGCCGCCGCGCGGAGCCGGTACATGATCTTCGTGAGGTTGGCGGCGGTCTCGGGGAAGCTCTTCGTGACGCACGTGGCCATCCGGACGATGTCCGGGTCGGTGATGCACGAGTCGGGATCGTTGGCGCCGATGTCCATGGTGATCAGCGAGACCTGGCCGCGGTGCGCCCGCAGGAAGCTGACAGCCGTGGCGAGCTGCGAGCCGGCCCGGTAGCGGCACAGCCCGCCGCCGCCGATCATCGTGCCGGTGGTCTCGCCGTCACAGCCGAGCTTGACCAGCCTCAGGCCGGGATCACCGCGGCGCAGCATGGCGTAGAGCTGGTCGGCGTAGCCCTGCCCGGTCGGCGCGCTGGCCCCGGCCGGATCAGGCTGGACGCCCTGGGACAGCGAGTCGCCGAGGGCAAGGTAATAGCTGATCCTCGGGCGGACCGGGTGCTGCGCCGAGCCTCCCCCGGTCGCCGACGTCAGCGCGGCCAGCACGGTCATGACCAGGCCGACGAGGGTAGCAACGCCACGCACCGGGCCTCCTGCAGCATCGTCTGGACCGCGAGGCGAGTATATGAGGCTCCGGCGGTGCCGCCGCCGGGGCCGGGCACGCCGCCCGCCGGGAACTGGCCGGCTGCCTGGCTGACTGCGCTGACCGGGGTCAGCGGGAGCCGTCCGGCGCCTGGTCGGCGTCGAACGGCGCGAGCAGGATCCGCAGCAGCGCCGCAAGCTCCCGCTGCTGCGCGCCATCCAGCCCGGTCAGCAGCTCCCGCTCGCTGCGCAGCAGGTCGGTCAGGGCCGCGTCGGCCGCGGCCCGGCCCCGGGCGGTCAGGGTCACCAGCACGCCGCGCTTGTCCCGCGGATCGGGGCTGCGGCTGACCAGTCCCGCGCCGGCCAGGCGGTCGATCCGGTTCGTCATCGTGCCCGAGGTCACCAGCGTGGCGCGAAGCAGGGCGCCGGGGCTGAGCTGGTAGGGCGGGCCCTGCCGGCGCAGGGCGGACAGCACGTCGAATTCCCAGGCCTGCAGGCCGTGCGTGGCGAAAGCGGCCGTCCGGGCCCGGTCCAGGTGCCGGGCCAGCCGGGACACCCGGCTGAGCACCTGGAGCGGCTCGGTGTCCAGGTCGGGGCGCTCGGCCCGCCATCGCGCCACCAGCTCGTCCACCTCGTCCCGCAGCTGCGGCTGCGCGCTGGCCCGCTCCATGGTTCGCCAGCATATCTCTTGACATCAAGATTTTGCCAGCGCTAGGGTACGAGGGTCGCGATGTACCTTGATGTCGAGATACCTGAACGCTACGGCCGGGAGGCATGGTGTGGGATCCGGAGCTGTACCAGCGCTTCGGCGACGAGCGGTCGCGCCCGTTCTTTGACCTGCTCGGGCGGGTGGCGGCGGAGGCCCCCGGCAGGGTCGTGGACCTCGGCTGCGGCCCGGGCACGCTGACCGCCGCGCTGGCCCGCAGGTGGCCGGGCGCCGAGGTCCGCGGGATCGACAGCTCGGCCGAGATGATCGAGGCCGCGCAGGCGCTGCCGGACAGCGGCCACCGGCTCAGCTTCGCCCTGGGCGACGTCCGGGACTGGAAGCCCGACGGCCCGGTGGACGTGATCATCTCCAATGCCGTGCTGCAGTGGGTCCCTGACCACCTCGCCACGGCGGCCCGGTGGGCCGGCTTCCTGCCGGCCGGTGGCTGGCTGGCGTTCCAGGTCCCCGCCAACTTCGACCAGCCGAGCCACCAGGCGCTGCGGGAACTGGTCGGCTCCGACCACTGGCGCCCGCTGCTGGCCGGCGTCCGGCTGAACCGCCAGGCGGCGGAGCCGGCCGAGTACGTGGACCTGCTGGCCCGGGCCGGCTTCGAGGTCGACGCGTGGGAGACAACCTACGTACACGTGCTGCACGGCGACGATCCGATAATCGACTGGTACCGGGGCACGGGCCTGCGCCCGGTGATCGCGGCGCTGCCGCCCGGCCGGGCCGATGAGTTCCTGGCCGACTACCGGGCCCGGATGAGCGAGGCCTACCCGGCGGCGCCGTACGGCACGCTGTTCCCGTTCCGGCGGGTCTTCGTGGTCGCCGTCCGGCGGTGATCGCAGGGCAACCGCTCGGATAAACGAGTGGCCGCGGCATCGTCGGCGCGCTTACCCCTGCTTCTGCTCCTCGCTCAGCCGCTTCATGGCCTCGGGCGATATCTGCGGGCTGGGGTCCAGCTTGGACAGGCCGTTCCAGGCCAGGTTCACCAGGTGCGCGGCCACCTCCTCCAGCTTCGGCTTGCGGGCGTCCAGCCACCACTGGCCGGTGAACGCGACCATCCCGACGAGCATCTGGGCGTACATGGGGGCGAGCTTCGGGTCGTACCCCCGGTCGGCGAGCACGTCCCCGAGGAGGTACTCGACCTGGCCGGCGATGTCGCTGATCAGGCTGGCATAGGTCCCCGATCCGGACGAGGGGTTCGAGTCCCGCACCAGGATCCGGAACCCGTCGGAGTTGTCCTGGATGTACCTGAGCAACTCGACGGCGGCGACCTCGAACTTCTCCATGGTGTCCGGGCCGGCGAGCAGCCGGGTCGCCATGGCCAGGAAGCGCTCGACCTCGCGGTCCACCACGACCGCGTAGAGCCCTTCCTTGCCGCCGAAGTGCTCGTAGACGATGGGCTTGGATACGTCGGCCCGGGCGGCGATCTCCTCGATCGACGTGCCTTCCAGGCCGCGCTCGGCGAACAGGCGGCGGCCCACGTCGAGTAGCTGCTCGCGGCGCTCCTTGCCGGTCATCCTCTTGCGGCCCGAGGGCTGGCTTGTCACTGGCTCATCATGTCACCGGCCGGCCGGTCAGCCGGGCGACTGGATCTCCCGCCTGGTCATGGAGCCGAGCTTGCGGGACCGGCCGGCCCGCTGCTTGCCGGTCAGCCGGGCCTCGTCCGGCCAGCGGACGTCGTAGACCCAGCCGAGCTTCTCGGCCGCCCAGATGGACCTCGCGGCGATGTCGATCTGCCCCTTGAGCGCGCCGTGCCGGGCGCAGGTCGGGTCCGCGTGGTGCAGGTTGTGCCAGGACTCGCCGAACGACAGGATCGCGAGCCAGTTGACGTTGCGCGACTTGTCCCGCACGTCAAACTCTTCCTTGCCGAATGTGTGGCAGATCGAGTTGATCGACCAGGTCACGTGATGCAGGAACGCGACCCGGACCAGGCTGGCCCAGAAGAACGCGGTGATTGCGGCCGTCCAGGACCACGCCCAGAGCCCGCCGATGGCCGCGGGCGCCAGCAGCGACACGGCCACCAGCCCCGGGAACCACCGGGAGACCCGGAGGATGTCGGAGTCGGCGAGCCAGTCCGGGCAGAACTTCTCCTGGGAGGTGCGGTTGCCGTCGAACATCCAGCCGATGTGCGCGAAGGCCAGCCCCTTGGTCAGCGCCTTCCAGTCATTGCCGAACCGCCACGGCGAGTGCGGGTCGCCCTCCCGGTCGCTGTACTTGTGGTGCCTGCGGTGGTCGGCGACCCAGGTGAGCACCGGCCCCTCGATGGCTATCGACCCGGCGATCGCGAGCGCGATCTTGAATGCGCGCACCGACTTGAACGAGCCGTGCGTGAAGTAGCGGTGGAAGCCCATGCTGATCCCGAGCCCGGCGATCACGTAGAACCCCACGGCGATCACGATGTCGTGCCAGCCCAGTCCCCAGCCCCAGGCCAGCGGGATCGCGGCGAGCAGCGCGAGCATCGGCACGGCGACGAACAAGCCGACCAGGAATCGCTCGCCGGCGCCGCTCGGCTCGGG
Organism: uncultured Actinomycetota bacterium; assembly: GCA_963808705.1. Taxonomy (GTDB): domain Bacteria; phylum Actinomycetota; class Actinomycetes; order Streptosporangiales; family Streptosporangiaceae; genus JASHPR01. The sequence goes on from CAWEHB010000004.1 coordinate 122,929, forward strand.
CTCGACGTCGGGCCTGGCCCCGTTCGGCACGGGAGCGGGCGGCGCGGGCAGGGCGAGGGCGGCGGCCCCCGGCGTGCCGAGGTCTGCGGAAGTGGCCATGGCTGTCCTCGCTTGGTGTCGGAGGTGGCGGCCGGATGGTGGGCATTCCGCACGTACCGGGTCTGGGGCCAGTGCAGATACGCTTACGTAACCGTAGGCTACGCTACCGTAGGTTATGCAAGTACCGGGGAGAACTTTTTTCAAACATCCGGTGAAGCCCACGCCGCCGGCGCACTGGCGGGCAAGGGAATGAGGCGCGCCGCCCGGCCGCCAGCACCCATGTCGCGGCCAAGACGCGAACCAGAGTGAGAGTGGTCTGTGTTCCGGCGCCTGGACTCGAACCAGGATAAACTGGGTCCAAGGCCCAGTGGGTTGCCAATTACCCTACGCCGGACTAAAACGACATATCAGACCCTCCGCTAGCTGACGAGACAAGGATACCGAGTGTCAGGCCGAGGCCTCGGATCTTGGCACGGCCCGGGAGTCAACTCCTCGCATCTGTCCGCTGACTTAGCGGCCCGCTAGCCCTTGGCCGAGTCATCCGGGCTGTCGACGCTCGCCATCGCGGCGGCGGCCCAGCCTTCGATATTCCGGTACAGGCTGGTGCTGCGCCGGACTTCGAGCCGGAGGCAGCCGTGGTAGTCGTCGCCGGTGTTCTTCAGGGTCGTCGTCGGGCGATGCCGCTTAAGAGTCGGGCGCCGGAACTGTGCGGGATCGGCTCCGGTTACGTTCAGCCAGAACCTGTGGGCGGCGCCGACATCGGCACTCTCGTGGATGTGGACCTGGTAGATCAGCCTGTCGTGCCCGATCTCGGCGACCTCGAGGAAGCGTAGGAACAGACCAACGAGCGCCGGGTCGCTGTTCATGAAAACTACTCGGTCGTTGCGGCGGTACGGCTTGTTCTTGGTGCCTTCGCACCAGTAGGCGATGGCTCCGGCGATGAGGATCTCCCGGTCGTTCAGCGGGCCGATCTGGGCCGCGGCGGCCGCCCCAGCGGCCTGCCGCTCAGCTTCGCGGACCGGGCGTTCGGTCTCCCAGTACCGGCGGACGCCCTCAGCGGCTCTCTTTCGGCATTCCTCGTAGCTCAGGCGCTCCGGCCGGGGCAGGTCCCTGACCCATAGCGATATCGAACTCTTGGAGACGCCGAGTTCGGCCGCGATGCGCTTGTAGTCCAGGCCCTGCTCCCGCAGTTCCCTGGCCTTGGCCCGGAGGTCGTCCTTGGCGTTCGGCCGCCACGTCCACGGCTGGGGTGGCTCGCCGCGCAGCGCTTCGTTCAGGGTCTGGTTGCTGCCGATGCCGAGCAGTTCTTTGATCTCGCGGCGGGACTCGCCGGCGCGGCGGAGGGCTATGGCCTGCTCGCGTAATTCAAGGAACGCAGCTTTCATGATCATATTCGAATATTAGCGTGATACTCTGACAAAATCGGACAGGCAGATGGGGTCATGCTGGACCGGGCCGCCCAACCTGGCGGTATCCTGCCAGGGTCCGGAGCGTGAACTGCCCGGGGGGACATGCGCCGGGGCGCCCCGCAAGCCCCAGGTGCCTGCAGCTACACGAGGAGCCGAGTGAGCCTGAGCGGACCAGCCGCCGTGATCATCCTCGCGGCGGGTGAGGGCACCCGAATGAAGAACCAGACCCCGAAGGTGCTGAACCAGGTGTGCGGCCGGAGCATGCTCGGCCACGTCCTGGCCGCGGCCCGGGAACTGGAGCCAGGCCGCCTGATCGTCGTGACGGGGCACGGCCGCAGCCAGGTCAGCGCGCATCTCGCCGAGCACGCGGCCGACGCCGAGATCGTCGTCCAAGACCGGCGCGGCGGGACCGGGCACGCGGTGCGCACGGTGATCGAGGCCGTCGGCCTCATCCACGGCACGGTGGTCGTGACCTACGCCGACACCCCGCTGCTGCGCGGCCGGACGCTCGGCGAACTGGTCACCGCCCACCAGTCGCACGGCGCGGCGGTCACCGTCCTCACCGCCCGGCTGGACAACCCGACGGGCTACGGCCGGATCATCCGGGATGCCGACGGCGCGTTCACCGAGATCGTGGAGGAGGCGGACGCCACCCCGGAGCAGCGGGCCATCACCGAGATCAACTCGGGCATGTACGCGTTCGACGGCGACCTGCTCGCGGACACGGTCAAGCGGGTTCCGACCGACAACGCCAAGGGCGAGGAGTACCTCACCGACGTCGTGTCGATCCTGCGCGGCGACGGCTACCCGGTCGCCACGGTCTCGTGCGCCGATCCCCACGAAGTCCTGGGCGTCAACGACCAGGCCCAGCTGGCCTGGGCGCGCCGGGTGCTGAACGAGCGGCTGCTCGGGGGCTGGATGAGCGCCGGGGTGACGATCGTCGACCCCGCGACCACCTGGATCGACGTCGGCGTGCACCTGGAGCCGGGAGTGCAGATCGGCCCCAGCACCCAGCTCGAGGGCAGTACCACGGTCAAGGCGGGGGCGCGGGTCGGGCCGGGCTGCCTGCTACGGGACACCGCGGTCGCGGACGGCGCCACGGTGGTCAATTCAGTCTGCGAGTCGGCGGTAGTCGGCGCGGGAGTCACGGTGGGTCCGTTCGCCCACCTGAGCGGGGGACGGGACCAGTGAGCCTTTTTCATCCGCAGATCTCACGCCCACAGTACCTGGGCAGTGGCGGGCGGATGAAAAAGGTCCAGTGAAAGGGCGGGTCTAAGTGACCGGAATAATCACCGCCAACCAGAAGAAGCTCCTGCTGCTCTCCGGCCGATCCCACCCAGAACTCACCGACGAGATAGCCGCCTCCCTGGGCGTCGAGCCCACCCCGACCACGCTCTACGACTTCGCCAACGGCGAGATCTTCGTGCGGTTCCTTGAGTCCGTCCGCGGCTGCGACGCGTTCGTGGTGCAGAGCCACACCGCGCCGATCAACCAGTGGATCATGGAACAGCTGATCATGGTGGATGCCCTCAAGCGGGCGTCGGCCAAGCGGATCACGGTGGTGGCGCCGTTCTTCGGCTACGCGCGCCAGGATAAGAAGAGCCGCGGCCGGGAGCCGATCTCGGCGCGGCTCATGGCGGACCTGTTCCTCACCGCGGGCGCGGACCGGATCATGGCGGTCGACCTGCACACCGCGCAGATCCAGGGCTTCTTCGACGGCCCGGTCGACCACCTGTTCGCGCTGCCGATCCTCGCGTCCTACCTCGAGGAGCAGCTGGACCTGGACCAGGTCACCGTGGTCGCGCCGGATGCGGGCCGGGTCCGGGTCTGTGAGCGGTGGACCGACCGGCTCGGCTGCCCGCTGGCCATCATCCACAAGCGCCGCGACCCCGATGTCGCGAACCGGGTGAAGATTCTCGAGGTGGTCGGCCGGGTGAAGGGCCGGACCTGCATCATCGTGGACGACATGATCGACACCGGGGCGACGATCGTGAACGCGGCCGAGGCGCTGTTCGATCAGGGCGCCACCAAGGTGATTGTCACGGCCACGCACGGGGTGCTGTCCGGCCCCGCGGTGGACCTGCTGAAGAACTCCCGGATCAGCGAGGTGGTCGTCAGCAACACGCTGCCGATCATGAACGAGAAGCGGTTCGACAAGCTCACCGTGCTCTCGATCGCGCCGCTGATCGCCCGGGCGATCAGCGAGGTGTTCAGCGACGGATCGGTGACCAGCCTGTTCGACGGCCAGAGCTGAGAAGGTGACCGCTGGCCCCGCCCCCCAATCTCAAGGGGGGCCAGCGACCACCAGCTATATGGCCCGCGGGCTGCGCCCCCGCAAGCAGCCCGCGGGCGTGATCCACGCCGCTCCGCGACCCGCCGGCCCCAGGCGGAGGGAGGAGAGAAGCCTGCGGCCGGCGGGAGCAGGACAGCGGAAGCGGTTTCAGCATGACGGCGGGTGGTTGAGTTCCTATTGAGGATCGATGACGCGGCGATCGCCCGCTGACCCAGGCGCAACAGCGTGGCGGGCTGCCTTTACGTCGTGGTTGAGTAAGGATTGAGACTTTCGGCGGCCCGGCATCGATCCGATCGCGGGGCACGGATGGGCCCGGCGAGAATGGCCCGCATGGCGGGCTCGGACGGGGCGGCGTGGTGCGGTTTCGGATACTGGGACCGCTCGAGGTCTGGACCGGCCAGGACTGGAGCGGCATCGGAGCACCCAAATGGCGCGCGCTGCTGGCTGCGCTGCTGCTGAACCCGGGCCAGGCGGTCTCGACCGACCGGCTGGCCGCGGAGCTGTGGGGCGATGACCCGCCCGACCGCGCGACGAACCTGGTGAGCGTCTACGTGCTCCGGCTGCGCCGCGCTCTGGGCGACCCGGAGGGCCGCGTGCTGACCACCCGGGCTCCCGGATATCAGCTCCGGCTCGACCCCGGCGACCTGGACGCGGAGTGCTTCGAGACGCTGGCCGGGCAGGGCCGGGAGGCCCTGGCCGGCGGTGACCCCGACCGCGCCGCGGACAGGCTGGCCGAGGCGCTCGAGCTGTGGCGGGGCCCGGCGCTGGCCGACGTGCCGCCCTCCGCCCTGGTGTCGGCCGAGGCCCGGCTGGAGGAGTCCCGGCTGAGCGCGCTCGAGCTGCGGATCGAGGCCGACCTGGGCTGCGGCCGGCCCGCCCAGCTGGTGCCCGAGCTGCGCAGGCTACTGTCCGATCAGCCGCTCCGGGAGGGGCTGTGGGCCTTGCTCATCCGGGCGCTGGACGGCGCCGGGCGGCACGCGGAGGCGCTCGCGGCCTACGGGCAGGCCCGGGGGGTGATCGCCGAGGAACTCGGCGTCGATCCCGGCCCGGAGCTGCAGCGCCTCTACCAGGCCATGCTCACCGCCGCCGCGGCCCCGCCGCGGCCGCCCGCCGCGGCGGCCACGGCACAGCCCGCCGCGCAGCTCGCCGGATCGCCGGCCGACGCAACTCACCGCCGGGCGGGCCCCGGGTCATCTCGGCGCGCTCCGGCCCAGCTGCCCGCCGACGTCGCCGACTTCACCGGCCGGGCCGGTCCCCTGGAGCGGCTGTACGGCCTGGTATCGGGCACCCGGCAACAGCGCAACGGGGCGGTGGCCGTCGCGGTGGTGGCCGGCACGCCGGGCCTGGGCAAGACCGCGCTCGCGGTTCACGCGGCGCACCGGCTGCGGCCGGACTTCCCGGACGGGCAGCTCTACGCCAGCCTGCGCGGCGGGAGCGAGCATCCCGTGCCGCCGGAGGATGTGCTGGCCAGGTTCCTGCGGGACCTCGGGGTGGACGGCGCCCGGGTGCCGGTGGACGCCGAGGAGCGCGCCGCCATGTACCGCACCCGGCTCGCCGAGCGGCAGATGCTGATCGTGCTCGACGACGCGAGGGACGCGGCGCAGGTCCGGCCGCTGCTGCCCGGCACCGGCTCGTGCGCCGTGATCGTCAGCTCCCGGCACCGGCTCTCCGACCTGGCCGGCAGCCGGCTGATCGATCTCGATGTGCTCGACGACGACGAGGCGGCCGAGCTATTCAGGCGCATCATCGGGGCCGACCGCGCCGAGGCCGAGCCGGGACCGGTACGCGACGTCCTCGGCGTCTGCGCCGGCCTGCCGCTGGCCATCAGGATCGCGGGGGCCCGGCTGGCCGCCCGCCGCGGCTGGACGGTCCGGACGCTCGCCGGCCGCCTGTCCGACCAGCGCCGCCGGATGGACGAGCTCACCGCGGGTGACCTGGCCATGCGCGCCTGCTTCCAGGTCAGCTTCGACGCCCTGCCCCGCAAGAACGCCAGCGGGACTGGCCCGGTGCGCGCCTTCCGGTTGCTCGGCGTCTGGCAGGGGCCGTCCATCGGGCTGCCCGCGGCCGCCGCCCTCATCGGCCACCCGGAAGAGCCGGTGGCCGACGCGCTGGAGGTGCTGGTCGACGCGCACCTGCTGGAGTCCCCGGCCCCGGACCGGTACCGGCTGCACGACCTGCTGCGCGCCTACGCGGCCGAGCGGGCCCAGGCCGACGACCCGCCGCAGGCCGTCGAGGACGCGGTGCGGCGGGTGCTCGACTGGTACCTGCGCACCGCGGACGCGGCCGCGAGCGTGGTCGCGCCGTACCGGGACCGGGTGCCGCTCGACCCGGCGGAGCCAGGCTGCGAGCCGCTCACCTTCGCCACCGCCGAGGAGGCGCTCGCCTGGTGCGAGCAGGAGCGCACCAACCTGGTCGCCGCGACCCGCCAGGCCGCTTCCCACGGCCTGCACGACATCGCCTGGAAGCTTCCTGTGGCCGCGACCGTATGCTTCGATCGCCTCGGGTACCGCACGGAATGGCTCACCACGCACCGCATCGCACTGACCAGCGCGCGGGAGCTGGGGGACCGGCCGGGCGAGGCCTGGGTGCTGACCAACATCGGCACCGTGCTCGGCCAGCAGCACGTCGACGACGCCATCGGCTACTTCGAGCAGGCGCTGGCCATCGCCCGTGAGATCGGTGACCGTGAAGACGAGTCGCGAGCCGCGAACAACCTGGCCTTCACCTACGTAATCCTCGGGCGGTACGAAGAGGCGGTCGGGCCGCTGCTGGAAGCCCTCGAACTGCAGCGCGAGTTCGGCCGCCGGTACGGCGAGGCCGTCGCGCTGTACAACCTCGGCGAGGCGTACGTGGAACTCGGGCGTTTCGACGAGGCGATCGCCCGCTCGGAGGAGGCGCTCGCCATCGCCCGGGAGATTGGCTCAGTGCGGGACGAGGGCTACGCCCTGTACAACCTCGGCCGCGCCGACCTGGAGCTGGGACGCCTGGCCGAGGCGGCCGACATGTTCGGGCGGGCGCTGCCCTTCCATCACGCGGTGGGCGACAAGTACGGCGAGGCGCATGATCTGCATCGGATCGGCATCGTCCACGCCCGGGCGGGACGGCTCGACCAGGCCCGCGAAGCGTGGACCCAGGCCCGCGACCTCTTCGAAGCCCTCGGGGAAGACAGGCAAGCCGCCGAACTTCGTGCCCAGCTAGCAGAACTGGGTGCCCAGTGCTAAATGTGCCGGGAGTTGCGGAAGCGACTTAGTATGGCAAAAATTGGGAGCTTTCAACAGCATTTGGCCGGACATCGCTATGCTTCGGCCGTAGGATGCTGCTGTTTCGTGCGGGGCCCAGGCTCAGGTGAGCCAGGACACGAAGGGGAATGAAGATGACAGAGTCCACCGAGACCAACCCACCACCGGTTACGCCGTCCAATCCCTACATGGACGAGCCTGCGGATGCGGTTACGCCGTCCAATCCCTACATGGACGAGCCGATCGAGCCGAAGCCGGTACCTGACCCCGATCCTGATCAGGACTAGCGGCGGAGATGTGGAGCGGCGGCAACGGCCGGTTGCCGCCGCTCTTCTATGCGGGGCTTGACGTCGGCGTGGCGTCGGTGCCTGCGGTTCTCGGCTAGACTCTCCGGGGTTCAGCCTGTCGTTCGTTGAGGAGCGCCACCGTGCCTGAGGTACGCATCGCCGCCGAGCCCCGCACCGAGTTCGGCAAGGGACCGGCCCGCAGGGAGAGGCGCGCCGGCCGGGTGCCGGCCGTCCTGTACGGGCACGGAACCGAGCCGCGGCACGTCAGCCTGCCCGGCCACGACGTGCTGCTCGCGCTGCGCACGGCCAACGTGCTGATCCGGCTGGAGGGCCTGCCCGGCGGCAGCCAGCTCGCGCTGCCCAAGGCGGTGCAGCGGGACGCGATCAGGGGCTCGGTGGAGCACGTCGACCTGATCATGGTCCGGCACGGCGAGAAGGTCACCGTCGAGATCCCGGTCACCGTGACCGGTGAGGTGGCCCCGGACGGCCTGCTGGACCAGCAGCTGATCCAGATCGCCGTGGATGCCGAGGCCACGAACATCCCGCCCGGCATCGAGGTGGACATCGAGGGCATGGACATCGGCGCGTCCGTCCACGCCGGCGACCTCAAGCTGCCGAACGGCGTGACGCTCGCGGTCGAGCCCGACATCCTGGTGCTGCACGTGATCGCCGCGCCGACCGCGGAGCAGATCGAGGCCGATCTCGGCGTGCCCGAGGCCGAGGCGGCCGAAGGCGCGGAGGCCGCGCCGGCCCGGCACCTGCGCCTGCCGCCGCCGAGGGCGACGAGCCGGCGCCGGCCAGCGAGTAGCCGTCCCGGCCTGACCGTCAGTGATCCGGTCACCGCATGTCCGATGAGCGAGCCGGAGGGGCGCGGTGTCGCCTGGACTGAGGAGCGAGGCACGAGCGACGAGGGAAGGCGACGCCTCAGGGCGCCCCTCCGAGGGAGCGGGAAACACAGAACGATGGCTGATCGCCGGGCTCGGTAACCCGGGCGCCGGGTACGCGGGCAACCGGCACAACTGCGGGTTCATGGTGGCCGACGTGCTGGCCGCGCGGATGAGCGCCCGCTTCAAGCGGGACCGGTCCCGCGCGGTCGTGGCCACGGGCCGGCTGGCCGGGTTCGCGGTCACGCTCGCGAAACCGCAGACGTTCATGAACCTGTCCGGCGGGCCCGTGGCGGCGCTGCGCAGCTTCTACAAGATCCCGCCGGAGCGGGTCGTGGTCGTCCACGACGAGCTGGACCTCCCGTTCGAGGCCATCCGGCTGAAGCTGGGCGGCGGGGACGGCGGCCACAACGGCCTGCGGTCGGTGACCGCCGCCCTGGGCACCCGCGACTACCTGCGGGTACGCGTGGGGATCGGTCGGCCGCCGGGCCGGATGGACCCGGCGGACTACGTGCTGCATGACTTTTCCGCCGCCGAGCGGAAGCTGCTGCCGCTGGTGCTCGAGCGGGCCGCCGACGCCGTCGAGACCCTGCTGCGCCGTGGCCTGCCCGCCGCGCAGCACGAGATCCATACCGCGCCACAGCCGGCGCAGCCGTAGCGAGCCTTTGTCATCCTCCCCACGACTTCCCACGTAGTCTGGGCGTGAAATCCACGGATAAAAAAGGTTCAGCCTAAAGGTAACTATTCATGATTTCTGATGACGACCGCCTCGCCGCCGACCTGGCCGCGGAGGCCGGGCGCCGCCTGCTCGCGCTGAGGGCGGCCGGCGGCGGTGACCCGGATGCCCTGCGCCACGACGGCGACCGGAGCTCCCACGAGTTCCTCACCGCCGAGCTGGCCCGGCGCCGGCCCGGAGACGCGGTGCTGTCCGAGGAGGGCGCCGACGACCCCGCCCGGCTGTCGGCCCGCCGGGTGTGGATCGTCGACCCGCTGGACGGGACCCGGGAGTTCGGCGAGCCGGGCCGCACGGACTGGGCCGTGCACGTGGCGTTGTGGGAAGACGGCGACCTGGCCGCGGGCGCGGTGGCGCTGCCGGCGCAGGGCCGGGTTTTGAGCACGGCTGACCCGGTCGCCCCCCCGCCCCCATCGAGTTCCGGAACGATCCGGCTCGTGGTGAGCCGGACCAGGCCGCCGGAGTTCATGACGCGGCTGGCCGGCCAGGCCGGCGCCGAGCTCGTGCCGCTCGGCTCGGCGGGCGCCAAGGCCGCCGCGGTGATCTGCGGGAGCGCCGAGGGCTACGTGCACAGCGGCGGGCAGTATGAGTGGGACTCGGCCGCCCCGGTTGCCGTGGCCCTCGCGGCCGGGCTGCACGCGTCCCGGATCGACGGCTCGAAGCTGGTTTATAACCAGGCCGTGCCCTCGGTGCCGGATATCCTGATCTGCCAGGCCGCGCTGGCGGACACGCTGCTCGAGGCGATCAGCTCCGTGCGCTAGTCCCCGCCCGCATCCCGACCACCCCGGAGTCCTGATGGTTACGTCGCGTTCCGACTACCAGCTTTCGCAGCTCGACATGCTCGAGGCCGAGTCGATCCACGTGCTGCGCGAGGTCGCCGCCGAGTTCGAGCGGCCCGTGCTGCTGTTCTCCGGCGGCAAGGACTCGATCGTGATGCTGGCGCTGGCGGAGCGGGCGTTCTGGCCAGCGCGCGCGCCGTTCCCGGTGATGCACGTGGACACCGGCCACAACTTCGCCGAGGTCCTGGAGTTCCGGGACCGGCGGGTCGCCGAGGCCGGCGCCCGGCTGATCGTCGCGTCCGTGCAGGAATCGATCGACTCGGGCCGGGTCGCCGAGGAGACCGGCCGCTGGGCCAGCCGCAACCGGCTACAGACCACCACCCTGCTGGACGCGATCGAGGAGCACCAGTTCGACGCGGTGTTCGGCGGCGCCCGCCGCGACGAGGAGAAGGCCCGGGCCAAGGAGCGGATGTTCTCGTTCCGGGACGAGTTCGGCCAGTGGGACCCGAAGAACCAGCGGCCGGAGTTGTGGAACCTGTACAACACGCGGATCCGCCGGGGCGAGCACATCCGGGTGTTCCCGCTGTCGAACTGGACCGAGCTCGACGTGTGGCACTACATCGGGCGCGAGCAACTGGAGATCCCGTCCATCTACTTCGCGCACCGGCGCCAGGTCTTCGAGCGCGACGGCATCCTGCTGGCGGACAGCCCGTTCGTGACCCGGGCGGAGGACGAGCCGCTGTTCGACGCGACGGTCCGCTACCGCACGGTGGGGGACATGTCGTGTACCGGGGCCGTCGAGTCCAACGCGGTGACCGTGCCGGAAGTGATCACCGAGATCGCGGCGACCCGCATCACCGAGCGGGGCCAGACCCGCGCGGATGACCGCACCAGCGAGGCCGCGATGGAGGACCGCAAGCGGGAGGGCTACTTCTGATGACGGGCAGTCAGACCACCGGCGCGCAGGCCGGTTCCGGCGCCAGCCTCCCGGAGGGGGACAGGCACATGGACATGCTGCGGCTGGCCACCGCGGGCTCGGTGGACGACGGCAAGAGCACCCTGATCGGGCGGCTGCTGTTCGACTCCAAGGCGATCTTCGAGGACCAGCTGGCGGCGGTGGAGCGCACCAGCAAGGAGCGCGGCGAGGACTACACGAACCTGGCCCTGCTGACCGACGGGCTGCGTGCCGAGCGGGAGCAGGGCATCACCATCGACGTGGCCTACCGCTACTTCGCGACGCCGCGCCGGAAGTTCATCATCGCGGACACCCCCGGCCACGTCCAGTACACGCGGAACATGGTCACCGGCGCCTCCACCGCCGACCTGGCCATCGTCCTGGTCGATGCCCGCAACGGGCTGACCGAGCAGAGCCGGCGGCACGCGTTCCTGGCCACGCTGCTGCGGGTGCCGCACCTGGTGCTCGCGGTGAACAAGATGGACCTGGTCGACTACGACGCCGCGGTGTTCGAGCGGATCGCCGAGGAGTTCACCGCGTTCGCGACCAAGCTGGAGATCGGCGACCTGACGTTCATCCCGATCTCCGCGCTGCACGGCGACAACGTGGTGCAGCGCTCGGCCAGCATGCCGTGGTACGACGGCCCGTCGCTGCTGCATCACCTGGAGCACGTGCACATCGCCTCGGACCGGAACCTCATCGACGTCAGGTTCCCGGTCCAGTTCGTGATCCGGCCGCACCAGGCCACCGACCCGCGGCTGCACGACTACCGGGGCTACGCGGGCCAGGTGGCCGGCGGCGTGCTCAAGCCCGGCGACGAGGTGATGCACCTGCCGTCCGGGCTGACCACCACGATCGCGCGGATCGACACCGCGCACGGGCCCGTGGCCGAGGCGTTCCCGCCGATGTCGGTGACCCTGCTGCTGTCCGACGACCTGGACGTGTCCCGGGGAGACATGTTGTGCCGGCCGCACAACCAGCCGCTGGCCACCCAGGACGTGGAGGCGATGGTGTGCTGGATGGCCGACGGCCGGCCGCTGACCCCGCGGAGCCGGCTGATCGTGAAGCACACGACGCGGACCGTGAAGGCCATCGTCCGCGACCTGCACTACCGGCTCGACGTGAACAGCCTGCACCGCGACGAGTCCGCGGGGGAACTGCGGCTGAACGAGATCGGCCGGGTGACCCTCCGGCTGACCCAGCCGGTGTTCTGCGACCCGTACACCCGCAACCGGATGACCGGCGGCCTGATCCTCATCGACGAGGCCGCCAACGCCACCGTCGGGGCCGCCGTGATCACGGAAGCGCACTGACGCCTGGCTTCGCCGCAGATCCAGCCACCAGACCAGCGAGATCTCTATACGCTGAAATCCGCGTGAGGCTGGGCGGAGGGACGAGGGCTGGCGGTGGCGGGAAAAGGGGACGGGACCCGGCCCGCGCGTGGGCGCCACCGATCCGGCGCGGGCGGGAAGCCGGAGCCCGGGGCGGCCGCGAGCCCGTCGGCTGAGGCCCCAGCGGCTGCGGTTCCCGAGGCAGGCTCGGCGGATGCGGTGTCCGGGACAGGGCTTGCGGACGTGGTCCCGTCGGCTGCGGCGCCCGAGGCAGAGACGCCGGGCGAGCTCGTCGGGGTCGGCGGCGCCGCCCGGGTCGACCTCGGCCGGGCCAACGGTCGGCCTGCCACGAGCACCAAGCCGCGGAGCAGCCCGCCGTGGAGTATCGAGCCGCGGAGCAGGCCGCCGTGGAGTATCGAGCCGCGGGCCACACGATCCGACACGCTGCCGGACTGGCGCCCCGAGCTGGGCAGCTTCGGCCCACCGGCCGCCGCGGCCGCGGGCCCCGACGCCCGGCCCGGCCGAGCCGCCGGCCCCGACGCCCGGCCCGGCCGAGGCGCCGGCCCCGACGCCCGGCCCGGCCGAGGCGCCGGCCTGTACCGGCTGCTGGACGTCCGGGGCTGGCCGCTGGCGGTCGTCCTGGTCATCCAGGCGGCACTGTCGCTGCGGCTGGTCTGGAGCGCGACGGCGTTCCTGGACGAGGGCGAGTACCTGACGGTCGGCCGCCTGGAACTGGCCCACATCCTGCACCACGCGCCCATGCCGGACGTCGCCATCTACCTGTCCGGATCGCCCATCGTGTACCCGCCGCTGGCGGCCATCGCCGACAACGTCGGCGGGCTGGCCGGGGCCCGGCTGCTCAGCCTCGTCTTCATGCTGGTCACCACCATCGCGCTGCACGGGGTGGCCAGGCGGCTGCTGTCCAGCCGGACCGCGGCGTTCTTCGCGGCGGCCCTGTTCGGCTGGCTGGGCACCGCGCAGTTCCTCGGTGCCTTCGCGACCTACGACGCGATGGCCCTGATGCTGCTGGCGCTGGCCACCTGGCTTGGCCTGCGGGCCATCGAGGCAGACACCGCGCTGCGGTACACGCTGCTGTGCACGGCCGGACTCTGCCTGGCCGTGGCGGATGCCGCCAAGTACGCGTCGGCGCTGTTCAACCCGGTGGTCCTGGCGGTCGTGGCGCTGGCCGCCTGGCGGGCGGACGGCCGCAAGGCCGGCCTGGATTCGCTCGGCGCGATGGCGCTGGCGGCGGCCCTGCCGCTGACCATCGGGTACGACCTGGGCGGGTCGTCGTACGGGCAGGGCATCACCTCGACCACGCTGACCCGTGCGGCCAGCAATGCCTCGGTGCGGGCGGTCCTGGACCTGTCGGCGCACGCGACCGGCATCATCGCCGTGCTCGCGGTGCTCGGCGCGGTCGTCCTCACCGCCGGGCGACCGGGCTGGCCCACCGTCGGGCTGGCCTGGGCGCTGGCCGGAGCGGAATTCCTGGCTCCGGCCGAGCAGGCCAGGATCCACACCCTGACCAGCCTGTTCAAGCACGTTGGCTACGGTGCGTGGTTCGCCTGCGTGATGGCCGGCTACCTGCTCGCCGAGTTGCCGTCGTTGCTGGCCCGGCTGGGCCGGTCCCGGGCGGCCGGGGCGGCCCGGTCACCGGGCGCCGGCGGCCGGCCGCGGCTGCGGCCGCGCTGGGCGCTGCTGGCCGGCACCGCCGTGGGCACCGCGGCCGTGGTGGCGGCCGGGGCCTTCGGCGTGACCGTCGCCAACGGCCAGTACGGTGACTGGGCGGACTCCCGCCCGATGATCGCCGACCTCAGCAGGCTGGTGCAGCCGGGCGGCTACTACCTGGTCGAGGACCCGAGTGTGGTCACCTACTACCTGGGCTCCAAGGTCCAGTTCAGCCACGTCGACAGCACGTATACCAGCTTCAACTACGTCGACCCGCAGACCCGCAAGATGCTGTTCAGCTTCCCGGCCTTCGCGGACTCGATCAAACGCGGCTACTTCAACGACATCGTGCTGGCCTTCGGCGACACGTTCGGGCAGGACCAGGCCATCGTCCAGGACATCGGCCAGGACCATAACTACCGGCTGATCTACAAGATCCGGTACCAGACCTCGTACGGGTCCGGCAAGTACGAGATCTGGCAGCGCATCCCGTCCTCCCCGCGCGCCGCGCACCGGAAGCGCGCCGCGCGCCGGCACCGCAGGCGCTGAGGGACCGGGTCAGTCCCGGACCCAGACGTAACAGGTGGCGCGGAAGTCGCGGGCGTTCTCCGGAACCGTGCCGGCCAGCCGGTAAAGCGGATCGGATTCCAGCGTCGCCGCGAGCGACTTGTCCAGCGCCGGGGTGACCGTGCTGTCGTAGATGACCACCTGGAAGTACCCGGCCCGCAGCGCGGCCAGGTAGCCGGGCGTTCCGGTGAGGATCTGGCCGCGCGGGGTCCGGTAGGAGATGAAGTAGGTGGAGGTGAACTGGTCGGGCTGCGCGTCCTGGCGGCCGATCAGGTAGTAGATCGCCACGTTGTCGTTCTCGACGAGGTAGCGGGCGCCCGGCTGGAGATAGCGGGTGAGCTCGCCGACCAGCGCCGAGGAGTCCGGCCAGCTGCCGAACAGCTGGCTGCTCTGGCTGAGCCCGAGTACGAGGGCCACCGCCCAGACCACGATGCCGATCTGCGCGCGCCGGAAATGGTCTCCCACCAGCCTGGCCAGCCCGAGGCCGGCCATGGGCGCGGCAAAGAACAGCCCGAACGCGGCGTGCGTGTCCAGCGACACGTCGGTGTTCAGGTGCAGCTGGGCGGCGAGCGTCAGCAGCGCCGTGCCGCCCAGCACGGTGCCGAGCGCGATCCGGCGGCGGCGGCTGCCCGGCAGCGCGACGCGCTCGTTGGACTCGGTCCTGGCCCGGAGGGCGTAACCGACGCCGCCGAGCACCGCCAGCCCCAGGATGAGCCCGCCCCATTTCCCGCCCTCGGCGAGGATCTGCAGCGCCTGAGAGCCGCCTTGGGTGTGCGCCGCCGTCGCCGCGACCGCGGCCGTTACGTACTGCCTGCCCGCCACGATGACCGCGGCGGCGAGCAGTTCCGCCGTGACCGCCCACAGCACCAGGGCCCGGGCCAGCGCCGGACGGCCCAGGTACGGATGTGCCGCCAGGCCCGCGAGGAGCGCGACCGTGGGCAGGTAGAGCAGCGCCCAGTAGCCGGTCGCGGCCGCCAGCGCAGCGACCGGCGCGGCCAGCAGGTAGGCGCGCCAGCGCCAGGACGCGGTTCTGACCACGATCCAGGAAGCCAGCGCGAGCAGGCAGAGCGCCGGGGCGTCGTTGGTGGCCAGGCGGCCGGCGAAGATCGTTCCTACGGCCACGCCGAACACGGCGGCGGCACACAGCCCGACCCGCTCGTTGAAGAGCAGGCGGGTCATCGCGTACAGCAGCGCGGTGGTGACCAGCATCGCGAGGAGGCTGACCGCCCGGGCGGCCGCCAGCCCGCCGACGCCGTCGGCGGCCGCGCCCAGCACCGGGTAGAGAACCGGGACGCCGGGGAAGTAGGTGGCGTAGTTGCCCTGCAGCGGCGCGCCGTGCAGCACATGCGCCACCTCCAGGTGGCCGGCGTACAGGTACAGCGCCTCGTCGCCGAAGGCGGTGTTCCGCAGCCGCAGCGACAAGATCGCCTGCACGCACAGGATCGCGGCGAGCGCGGCGCGGCTGACCCAGGTCCGGCGGGCACTGGGCCCGCTCCACTGGGCCGGCCCCGATCGGCGCTTCCCGCGCGGCAGCGTGAGCACCCGGGTGCTCACCCCCGGCTCCTCATCCTCGGCCGGGGTGACCGGGCCGGCCGGGATGACCGGCGCGCCGGGCTCGGCCGGGTGCCCTGCAGCGGAATGCCCAGCGGCTGGGTGCCCCGCGGCGGAGCCCCCCGCGGCGGCATGCTCTGCGGCCGAGGGCTCCGCGGCGGGATGCTCCCCGTTGCGGTGGTCATTGTCGGGGGGCGGCCCGTCCGGGGGGGACGGGCCGGGCTCGGGTATCACGTCGGGATCTGTCTTGACCGAGGCCAGCATGACGGTCTCGGCGTCCGGCGACTGAACCGGGCGCTTGTACGGGCTCGCCGGCCCGCCGCGGCGCGCCGGCCCGGCCCGGCCCGGCTTGCCGGGCGGCGAGTTCTGCGGCCGCTTGATCATCTCTTCGGGTTGATGAGCTGGAGTCCGGCGATGTCGGCGGCCATCGCGGCGCGCAGCGTCGGCCGCGATTCGATCTGCCAGTCGACCCCGTCCTTGTCGAAGTCGAACCAGATGAAGCCCAGCACGCCGGGATGGCGCTTGACCCCGGCGACCAGGCTGTGGGCGGCCTGGAGCTCGGCCGGGCCGGTCTCGACCGAGGTCTCGGCGATGATGATCGGCTTGGCCGTGAAGTGCCGGATCTCCGCCATCGTGGGCCCGTAGAGGCTGGCGAAGGTCTCCGGGCCGCTGGTGGGGAAGTACCCGGTGATCCCGACCCAGTCGACGTAGGAGTCGCCGGGCCAGTAGGGGCCCAGCTGGACCTGGGGCACGGGGTTGATGATGTTGGGGTTCCACACCCAGATCACGTTGCTGGCGCCGGCCTGGATGAACAGGTCGTGAATGTGCCGCCAGGCGGCCACGAACTCGGCCGCGGTGCTCTGGCCGGTCCCCCACGGGTACCAGTTGCCGTTCATCTCGTGGCCGAAGCTGATGGCGACCGGCAGGTTGAGCGTCCGAACCGCGCGGGCGAACCTCGTGATGTACGCGTCGCTCTGGCCGTCGGCGATCGCCTGGACGCTCGTGTCGTACGGTTCCCACGCGATGTAGTACAGGGCCCCGTACGACCAGGCCGCGGTGACCGCCTGGGGATCGAAGGAGCTGTCCCAGGCGAGGTACTGGCCGATCAGGTCCGGCCTCTTGCCGAGGCTGTCCGCGAAGGAGCTGACCGGGGCGAGCGAGGGCGCGCCCTGCGCCTCGACCCCGAAGAGCTTCCCCCCGGTGGGGTCGAGCAGCCCCGACATGTTGTACGGCAGGCTGCTCGGCGCCGGGGCCGGGGACCGGCCGGGCGCGTTCTGGCTCGCCGTGCCGATGGTCTGGGCGTGCGGCGAGAGCGCCCCGCAGCCGGCCAGCGCCGTGATCAGCATGGCTCCCGCGAGCAGCCGGACGCGGGCCGGCGCCGTCATGAGCCGGTCCCGGCTCGCGGCTGGATCAGGATGCGGCCGACCACGACGAGCTGGAAGGCGCCGAGCACGAACAGCAGGAAGAAGTTGGCGGGGGTCATGGTCAGCATGCGCCACAGGGCCAGGCCCGTCCACAGCACCGCCGAGCCGAAGCTCCAGCCGATCAGGCCGATCCAGAATCGCTTCCGGCCGTCCTGCTTCGTCTTGTTGCTGCCCGACGGCTGCCACCCGCGCAGCCGGCCGCGCATGATGTCGGTGATCGCGAAGATATGCGCCCAGGCCGAGATCTCCCGGACCGACCACGCCTCCAGGCGGTACGGCACGCGATGCCACATCGGGTAGATCACGCCCGAGTAGATCAGGATCGGGGCGAAGAAGATCAGGTTCTTCAGCTGGAGAATGCCGGGGTCGAGCGCGAGGAGGCTGATGGACAGCAGCGGGATGATAAAGGCGAACATCGCCGTGTTGATGTAGTACAGGAAGCCGGACAGGTAGCACATCCGCGTGCGCAGCGGCAGTTTCGCCTGCCAGAACTTCTTGTTGAACAGCAAGCTCATCGTGCCGGAGCACCAGCGGTACTGCTGGTTGAGGAAGGCGAGGATGTTGTCCGGGCAGTTGCCGGTGGACAGCGCGATCGGCACGTAGCGCAGCCCCCAGCCCAGCCGGCGCAGGTCGAAGCCGGTGTGCAGGTCCTCGGAGTGCTCGGCGAGCGACATGCCCCGGTTCTCCTCCAGGGCCTTCCTGCGGTAGACCGCGCAACTGCCGACGCAGATCGCGGCGTCCCGGTTGGCCCGGGCGGTCTGGATGGACCGGTAGAACAGTTCCTGGGACGCGCCGGCGCCGCGCTCGACCCACGTCTGCTCGTCCAGGACGTGGAAGAACTGCGGGGTCTGCACGATGCCCACGTCTGGGAACATCTCCAGGTACGGGAGCGTCTCGCCGAGCAGGTCGTCGCGGGGCGCGAAGTCGGCGTCCAGCAGCAGGATGTAGTCGCCGTCCGAGATGCCGAACCCGTACAGCAGGTTGCCCGACTTCTTGAACCATCCGCGGTTCGGCCGGGTCGCGTAGGCAAAGCCGAACCGGCGGGCCATCGCCTTGATCTGCGGGCTGGCCGAGTCATCGAGGACATAGGGCGTTACCTGGCCCCGGTAGCGGCTCCTCAGGGCGGCGACGTGGGTCCAGGCGTTGCGGAGCACCTCGATCGGCTCCCCGCACACGGGCAGGAAGACATCCACCGACGGGTACCACAGCGGCATCCACCCGGCCACGATCCGCCTGTGCTCCTCGAGGTCGAAGCTGCGGCTCATCCCGTCCGCGATGACGTACAGCAGGAAGCACAAGACGCCGAACAGCGCGAACGGGACGTAGACGTAGAACCACGGGGAGTTCAGGACCATCCGGACCTGGCCGTACACCAGCGGCGGGATGCTCAGCACGGCGCAGACGGTGAGCACCCACATGTGACGCCGGACGTAGGTGTACTTCTCGGTGCCGGTCGGCGGGACCGGGAGCACGGGATACGGTTCGTCATCACGCGCCGGCCGCTTGCGCGGCCGCTGGTCGTCTTGCGCCGCCCGCTTGCGCGGCGGCAGGGGCTCACGCGCGACGGTGGCCTTGCGGTGCTTGGCCGCCGTCTCCGGGCGCGCTGAACGCGGCCCTTTGGCGGCAACAGCCATCCCCGCTCCTCTTCGTGCACCCAGGAGTCAGCAAGCTCGGGCCAGCGTTGCGGACGTAACGTACCGGCAGTGACTAGAGCAAGAGCGTAGTTAGATGTGAGCGGCCCCGACGGTGAAACGACCGGATTGCACCGTCCCGCGCCCCGATGACCGGGTACTGCGCGGCGCGGCGGCCGCGGCGCCGCCATCCGGCCGCGGGCCGCAGGCCACGGGGAGCTAAAAAAATATCGTTATGCCTGCATGTCGGCGTGGGTGTCTGGCACTCTTTGCCAGTCGCAGGTCGGCTGACCACCCCGCATGTCCCGACTTGTCTGACGCAGCCCTGGGTCATGAGCGAGGAGGGCATCCAGTCGGCCGTGGCGACTGTTTCCGAGATCATCTCGGCTATGCAGGAGGCGGCGCCGCCCGGACAGCGTGAGCTCGGCGACGCGGTGCTGGGAGAACTGCGCAGCCTGACGCAGGCGCTGATCGCCGCCCGGCCCGACGCGGCCGAGGAGTACGCGAGGTTCCTCGCGCTGCGCCAGCGGGGCATCGTCGTTCCCGAGGCCGGGCTGGCCGCGTGGCTCGGCGGCGCGACCGTGCTGGTGACCGGCGGGACCGGGTGCATCGGCTCGACGCTGATGGCGCAGGTCGCCCGGCGGGGCCCGCGGCGGCTGGTCAGCGTGAGCCGCGGCCGGACCGACGGGTGGCCGCGGGTCGCCGGGGCGGAATACGCGCGGGCCGACATCCGGGATCCGCGCGGCCTTTCCACCGTCTTCGGCGAGGTCCGGCCGGACGTGGTGTTCCACCTGGCCGCGCAGCGGGATCCGGGGCTGGCCGAGCGCGAGGTCCACCGCACGGTGACCACCAACGTGCTCGGCACCCGCCAGGTGATCTGCTCGGCCGAGGAGTTCGGCGCCTCGCACGTGGTGTTCGCGTCGACGGGCAAGGCCCTGCGCCCGTATTCGCGGGAGGTGTACACGGCCTCCAAGCGGGCCGCCGAATGGCTCATCGCCGGCGCCGCCGGGCGGGGCCAGGCCTGCTACTCGGCCGCCCGGTTCACGCACGTGGTCGACAACTCGATCATCGGCCAGCGGCTGCTCGGCTGGAGCGAGGGCGGGGTGATCCGGCTGCACGCCGCGGACATCATGTTCTACGCGCAGTCGGCGCTGGAATCGGCGCAACTGCTGCTCTGCGCCGGGCTGGGCGCGCGCCGCGGCGACCTCTGGACGCACGCCATCACCGACCTGGGCTGGCCGGTCGGCCTGCTCGACCTGGCGCTGGGGACGCTGGCGACCACCGGCTCCGAGGCGCCGATCTACTTCAGCGGCTACGACCCCGGCTACGAGAGCATGCCGTTCCCCGGCCTGTACGACCCGCGGACCGCCGGCGAGGTGAGCCCGCTGCTGAGCGCGTTCGAGGCCGCCGGGGCAGAGCAGGCGCCCGGCCGGGCGACCGATGCGTTCCCGGTGCAGTTCGAGTTCGGCCCGCAGCCCGATGCGCCGCTGCGGGCGCTGCAGGACGCGTGCGTCACCGGGGAGTCCGCGGCGGCGCGCGCGGCGCTGGACACGTTGTCCTGGTGCCTGCTGGACGCCATGCTGAAAACGGTGCCGCGTGAGACGCTGATCCGCGTGGCCGGGCTCACGGCGCCGTTCGAGAGCGGGTTGAGCCCGGTGTACCGGCGGATTCTCGCGGCAGTCCGGCTGCAGGCAGGAGCAAGCTGAGCCTGTGAAGAGCTTTCGTGATCTCGCTGACTACGTGGCGATACCCCGGGTGACCGCGCTGCGGTTGTCGCCGGACGGGTCCTGGCTCGCGGCCGCGGTGCAGACGGTCGGCAGCGAGCCGAAGTATGTCACAAGCATCTGGCGGATCGCCGTGCCCGGGGAGGCCGTCCTGGCCGAGGGCGACCCGGGCC
Organism: uncultured Actinomycetota bacterium; assembly: GCA_963808705.1. GTDB lineage: Bacteria > Actinomycetota > Actinomycetes > Streptosporangiales > Streptosporangiaceae > JASHPR01. The sequence goes on from CAWEHB010000004.1 coordinate 143,616, forward strand.
CGGGCGGCCCGCCGGCCCGGGCTGCGCCGGCCCCGGGCGGCCCGGTCCGGCTGACCCGCAGCGCCGAGGGCGAAGGCGGCCCGGAGTTCCTGCCGGACGGCTCCGTGCTGTTCGTCTCCAAGCGGCCCGACCCCGTGACGGCCCGGCGGGCGCCGGGGGCGCGGGCGGGCGGGCCGGACGGCGAGGTCGGCCAGGACAAGCCCGCGCTGTGGTTGCTGCCCGCCGGCGGCGGCGAGGCCCGCCGGATCGCCGCTCCTCCCGGCGGCGTCAGCGCCGTCGCCACGGCGCGGGGGAGCAGGTTCGTCGTCTTCGCCTCGCCCACCCTGCCCGGCGCCAAGGGAGCCGACGACGATCTCCGGCGCCGGCAGGCGCGCAAGGACGCGGGCGTCACGGCCATCCTGCATGAGTCGGGCCCGCTCCGGTACTGGGATCACGACCTCGGCCCGGACAGCCCGCGGCTGCTGCTGGCCGAGATCCCCGGGCCGGCGCGGACGAGGACCTCCTCGAGACCCGCGACCTCGAGACCCGCGACCTCACGCCGGATCCGGGCCGGGCGCTGGACGAGAACTCGTTCGAGGTCACCCCGGACGGCTCCCGCGTGGTCACCGGCTGGTCGGTGTGGGACGAGGCCGGGAACGAGACGGGCCAGGTCGAGATCATCGACATCGCGACCGGGCAGCGGCAGACCCTGCTGGCCGCGCCCGGCTGTGATTTCGGGAGCCCGCGCGTCTCGCCGGACGGCCGCCTGGTCGCCTGCATACGGGCGGTCCACGACAGCTACGAGGCGCCGGGCGACGTCACCCTGGTGATCACGCCGCTGGACGGCGCGGAACCAGACAGCGCGAGGCATGAGATGCCGGATGCGAGGCCCGGCGCGGCGGGCGCAGATGTGCCGGATGCGAGGGCCGGCCTGCCGGCCCGAGCAGACGGCAGGAGGGCTCCGGGGGGCGAAGCCCCCCGGTCTGGGGGTCCGGGGGTTATCCCCCGGGATAGCACTGGCACCGACCTGCTGGCCGGCCTGGACCGGCGCCCGCTCGAGGCCGCCTGGGCGCCGGATTCCGGGTCGGTCTACTTCACCGCCGACGACCAGGGCAGGCGCCCGGTGTTCCGCGCCGACCTGGCGACCGGGGAGATCACCAGGCTGACCGCTGACGACGGCGCGTACGACAGCCTGTGCCCGGCACCGGACGGCCGCTTCCTCTACGCGCTGCGCGCCGCGGTGAACGAGCCGCCGACCCCGGTGCGGCTGGACGTCACGGTACCGGACGCCGCGGGCCGCGGGCCGCTGCGGCTGGCCAGCCCGGGCTCGCCGCTCGAACTGCCCGGGCGGCTGGAGGAGATCGAGGCCACCGCCGACGACGGGGCCCGGGTCCGGGCCTGGCTGGTGCTGCCGGACACCGCGGCCGCGGCCGCGCTGGCGCCGCTGCTGCTCTGGGTGCACGGCGGCCCGGTGATGAGCTGGAATTCCTGGTCCTGGCGGTGGAACCCGTGGCTGATGGCCGCCCGGGGTTACGCGGTGCTGCTGCCCGATCCCGCCCTGTCGACCGGTTACGGGCACGAGTTCATCGCCCGCGGGCACGGTCAGTGGGGCGGGCGGCCCTACGCGGACCTGATGGCGATCACCGACGCGGCGGTGGCGCGGCCCGACATCGACCAGGCGCGGACCGCGATGATGGGCGGCTCCTACGGCGGCTACATGGCCAACTGGATCGCCGGGCACACCGGCCGGTTCGCCGCGATCGTCAGCCACGCCGGGCTGTGGGACCTGGACCAGATGTTCGGCACCACCGACCTGCCGTCCTACTGGCGCCGGATCTTCGGGGACCCGGTCACGCAGCCCGAGCGCTACCTGGCCAACTCGCCGGACCGCCACGCCGGGCAGATCAGCACCCCGATGCTGGTGATCCACGGCGACAAGGACTACCGGGTCCCGGTGGGCGAGGCGCTGCGCCTGTGGTGGGACGTGCGCGGCCGGGCGCCGGACACCAGGTTCCTGTACTTCCCCGACGAGAACCACTGGATCCTCAAGCCCGGGCATGTCACCGTCTGGTACGAGACGGTCCTCGCCTTCCTCGCCCAGCACGTGCTGGGCGAGGACTGGCGGCGTCCCGGGCTGCTGTGAGAATGGCCGCATGACCCGCGCCCAGTTGGACCGCAAGCCCGGCGACGTCGCCGCGATGTTCGACAGCCTGGCCGACCGCTACGACCTGCTGAACGACGTGCTGTCGGCGGGCCAGGACCGGCGCTGGCGCCGGGTCGTGGCCCGGGTCGTCGGCGCGGGCCCCGGCGAGCAGGTGCTGGACCTCGCCGCGGGCACGGGCACCTCGTCGCGGGCCTTCACCCGCGCCGGGGCGCGGTGCGTGGCGTGTGACTTCTCGCTCGGGATGCTCCGGTCCGGGGCCCGCAAGCCCGCGGCCCGGGTCAGTTTCGTGGCCGGTGACGCCCTCGCCATCCCGTTCCGGGACCGGGCCTTCGACGCGGTGACGATCTCGTTCGGCCTGCGCAACCTGGCCGACCCGGACGCGGGCCTGGCCGAGATGCTGCGGGTGACCAGGCCCGGCGGCAGGCTGGTGATCTGCGAGTTCAGCCACCTGCCCTGGCGGAGCGTGGACGCGGCCTACTCCCGGTACCTGGCCGCGGCGCTGCCGTTCGTGGCGCGGCAGGTCTCCGGTAACGGCGAGGCCTACAGTTACCTGGCCGAGTCGATCGCCGACTGGCCGGCCCAGCGGGAACTGGCCCGGCGGATCGCCGCGGCCGGGTGGCGGTCGGTGCGCTGGCTCAACCTGACCATGGGCGTGGTCGCCGTGCACGTGGCGCGGCGGCCCCGGGGCGATGGCGCCGGTGACCCGGTCTAGACTGCGAGAAAAGCACTTGTGAAGCAGTTCACAAGACACGTCAGGACTCATCTCGTGACTCAGCAAGCTTCCCCCGGGCTCACCCAGGACAGTGCCGCGCTGACGGCGGACGTCATCGTCGTCGGCTCCGGCCCGGCCGGGTCGTCGGCCGCCTTCTACCTGGCCACGGCGGGCCTGGACGTGCTGGTCCTGGAGAAGAGCCATTTCCCGCGGGAGAAGGTCTGCGGCGACGGCCTGACCCCGCGCGCGGTCAAGGCGCTGACCGCGATGGGCGTGCCGCTGCCGGAGAGCGACGGCTGGCTGCGGAACAAGGGCCTGCGGATCATCGGCGGCGGCGGCCGGATCGAGCTGCCCTGGCCAGAGCTGTCCAGCTACCCGGGGTTCGGCCTGGTTCGCACCCGGCTCGACTTTGACGAGATCCTGGCCCGGCACGCGCAGAAGGCCGGGGCCCGGCTGCTGGAGGGGGTCAATGTCACCGGCCCGCTGCGCGACGACCGTACCGGCCGGGTGATCGGGGTCATCGCGCGCGAGACGGTCAACGGAGAGAAGACGGAACGCGCCGTCCGCGGGCGGGTCGTGGTCGCCGCGGACGGCAACTCATCGCGACTCTCGGTGGCCATGGGCCTGCGCAAGCGCGACGACCGGCCGCTCGGCGTCGCGGTGCGTACCTACTACACCACGCCGCGGCACGACGATGACTACCTGGAGGCGTGGCTGGACCTCTGGGACGGCAACAAGCTGCTGCCCGGCTACGGCTGGATCTTCGGCATGGGCGACGGGACCAGCAACGTCGGGCTCGGGCTGCTGAACACCTCCGAGGCGTTCGGCAACATCGACTACCGGGTGCTGCTGCGCAAGTGGCTGGCCGGGATGCCGGCCGAGTGGGGCCTGGCCGAGGAGAACCGGACCCAGCCGGTCCGCGGCTCCGCCCTGCCGATGGGCTTCAACCGGACCCCGCACTACACCAACGGGCTGCTGCTGGCCGGGGACTCCGGCGGCATGGTCAACCCGTTCAACGGCGAGGGCATCGCCTACGCCATGGAGGCCGGCGAGATCGCGGCGCGGACCATCGTCCAGGCGCTGGCCCGGCCCGCCGCCGCGGGCACCGAGGCCGTGCTGCAGACCTACCCCAGGGAGCTCAAGGACGCCTACGGCGGGTACTACGCGCTGGGCAACTCCTTCGTGCAGATGATCGGCCATCCCGCGTTCATGAGGTTCGCGACCAGGCACGGCGTCAAGCGGCCCTACGTCATGCGTTTCACGATGAAGCTGCTCGGTAACCTGACCGAGCCGCGGGGCGGAGACGCAGTCGACCGCCTGCTGAATGCGCTGTCTAAGATGACCCCGGCGGCATAACGGTGACTGCCATGGCAAGGGGGTGACGAGGGTATGGACCTGACCCTGTACGTCCCGATCCTGGTGCTCGCGGCGCTGGCCGCGGTATTTGCCGTCTTCTCGCTGGTCGCGGGCGGGATGGCGGGCCCCAAGCGGTGGAACCGGGCCAAGCTCGAGGCCTACGAGTGCGGCATCGAGCCCACGCCGCCCGGCAGCGGCGCCAAGTTCCCGGTGAAGTACTACATCACGGCGATGCTGTTCATCGTGTTCGACATCGAGATCATCTTCCTGTACCCGTGGGCGGTCGCGTTCGACAAGCTCGGGCTGTTCGGGCTGGTGGAGATGGTCACGTTCATCGTCACGGTTCTGGTCGCGTACGCCTACGTGTGGCGGCGCGGCGGTCTGGAGTGGGACTAGCCGATGGGACTGGAAGAGGCTCTGCCGAGCGGCATCCTGCTGACCACGGTGGAGAAGCTGGCCGGCTACGCGCGCAAGAGCTCGGTATGGCCGGCCACCTTCGGCCTGGCCTGCTGCGCGATCGAGCTGATGGCCACCGGCGGCGCGCGGCATGACCTGGCCCGGTTCGGCATGGAGCGGGCGTCGAACACGCCGCGGCAGGCCGACCTGATGATCGTGGCCGGGCGGGTCAGCCAGAAGATGGCGCCGGTGCTGCGGCAGATCTACGACCAGATGTCCGAGCCCAAGTGGGTCATCTCGATGGGCGTGTGCGCCTCCAGCGGCGGCATGTTCAACAACTACTCGATCGTGCAGGGCGTGGATCACATCGTGCCGGTGGACATCTACCTGCCGGGCTGCCCGCCGCGGCCGGAGATGCTGCTGGACTCGATCGTCAAGCTGCACGACAAGATCCAGAACATGAAGCTCGGGGCGGACCGGGACCAGGAGATCACCGACCTGGAGGAGGCCCGGCTGCGGCGGCTGCCGTTGCTGCCCAGCCTGCGGGGCTCGGTACCGGGAAGCACGATGCCGGGAAGCACAGGGGCGGGGAGCACGGCAGCGGGGAGCGCCGCGCCGGACAGCGCAGGAACAGGCCAGTGACCGAGACGAACCAGCCCAAGCAGCCGGCTAGGCCGGCCAGCCCACCCAGGTCAGCCAGGCCGACGACCCCGCGGCCCCCGACCAGGCGGAGCTCGCGGGCCGGGAGCGGCTGTCGGAGCAGGTCGTGCGGACCGGCATGTTCGGCGTCCAGGGCACCCCGGACACCTCCGGGTACGGCGGCCTCCAGATCCGGCAGCTGCCGCCCGTGTTCAGCTCGCGGCCCTACGGCTCGTACTTCGACGACGTCGCCGACGCGCTGGGCAGCTCGCTCGAGCAGTCGGAACTGAACTTCGGTGACGCGGTGGAGCGAGTGGTCGTCGACCGCGGCGAGCTGACGTTCCACGTCCGTCGCGAGCACCTGCCCGCGGTGGCGCGGCGGCTACGGGATGACCCCGCGCTGGCCTTCGAGTTGTGCACGGGCGTCTCCGGCGTGCACTACCCGCTCGAGGCGGGCCGCGAGCTGCACGCCGTCTACCACATGGTGTCCATCACCCGCAACCGGCGGCTGCGGCTCGAGGTGTCGGTGCCCGACCACGACCCGCACATCCCCTCGCTGGTCGACGTGTATCCGGCCAACGACTGGCATGAGCGGGAGACCTGGGATTTCTTCGGGATCGTGTTCGACGGCCACCCGGCGCTGACCAGGATCGAGATGCCGGACGACTGGAAGGGCCACCCGCAGCGGAAGGACTACCCGCTGGGCGGCATCCCGGTCGAGTACCGGGGCGCCACCGTGCCGCCGCCGGACGAGAGAAGAGGCTACGAATGACCGCTCCCTCTCACCAGGCCGGCGGGGCCTCCGCCCACGACGGCGACGAGGCCGAGGGCCGCGTCTACAACGTCGGCGGGGCGGACTGGGACGAGATCGTCGCGGCCGCCGGGGAGCCGAGCGACGACTCCCGCGGCGAGGAGCGCATCGTCGTCAACATGGGCCCCCAGCACCCGTCCACGCACGGGGTGCTGCGGATGATCCTCACGCTGGACGGGGAGACCGTGACCGAGCTGCGGCCGGTCATCGGCTACCTGCACACCGGCATCGAGAAGAACATGGAGTTCCGCACCTGGACGCAGGGCGTGACGTTCGTCACCCGGGCCGACTACCTGATGCCGTTCTTCAACGAGACCGCGTACTGCCTGGCGGTGGAGCGCCTGCTCGGCATCTCCGACCGGATCCCGGACCGGGCCAACGTGATCCGGGTGCTGATGATGGAGCTGAACCGGATCTCCTCGCACCTGACCGGGATCGGGCCGTTCGGCCTCGAAGTCGGCGCCAGCACCGTGTTCATCTATGCGGTCCGGGAGCGGGAAAGGACGCTCGACCTGTTCGAGCTGATCACCGGCCTGCGGATGAACCACGCCTACATCCGGCCCGGCGGGGTGTCGCAGGACCTGCCGCCCGGCGCGATCGAGAAGATCCGGGAATTCGTCGCCATGATGCCTAAGCAGTTTGGCGAGATACGCGCGCTCTTCGACCACAGCCCGGTCTTCCTGGCCCGGACCAGGAACATCGCGTACCTGGACCTGGCCGGGTGCATGGCGCTCGGCGTCACCGGCCCGATGCTCCGCACTGCGGGCCTGCCCTGGGACCTGCGCAAGAGCCAGCCCTACTGCGGCTACGAGAGCTATGAGTTTGACGTGCCGGTGCGGCAGACCTGCGACGCGTACGGGCGGTACCTGATCCGGATGGACGAGATGGACCAGTCGCTGCGGATCATCGAGCAGTGCCTGGACCGGCTCGCCGGCCCGCGGCCCGCGAACGACCCGGTGATGATCGAGGACGCCAAGATCGGCTGGCCGGCCCGGCTGTCCCTCGGCCCCGATGGCCTGGGACCGGCGCCCGACCACATCGCCCACATCATGGGCCAGTCCATGGAGGCGCTCATCCACCACTTCAAGCTGGTGACCGAGGGCTTCCGGGTCCCGGCCGGCCAGGCGTACGCGGCGATTGAGTCGCCCCGCGGGGAGCTGGGCTGCCATGTGGTCAGCGACGGCGGAACGCGGCCGTTCCGGGTGCATCTGCGTGACCCGTCGTTCAACAACCTGCAGTCGCTGCCGGCGATGGCCGAGGGCGGGCTGGTGGCCGACGTGATCCCGGCCGTGGCCAGCGTGGACCCGGTGATGGGGGGGGTGGACAGGTAGATGGCGCCGCTGGACGAGCTGTGCTCCGCGCTGGGCGCGGAGGCCGCCGAGATCATCGGCCGCTACCCGAGGCCGCGCTCGGCCCTGCTGCCGCTGCTGCACCTGGTGCAGTCCGAGCAGGGATACGTCTCCGAGGACGGCATCGCGTTCTGCGCCGAGCAGCTCGGGCTGACCAAGGCCGAGGTCACCGCGGTGACCTCCTTCTACACCATGTACAAGCGCAAGCCGGTCGGCGAGTATCACGTCGGCGTCTGCACCAACTCCCTGTGCGCGGTGATGGGCGGCGACGTCATCTTCGCCGACCTGCAGGAGCACCTCGGCATCGGAAACGACGAGACCACCGGTGACGGCAAGGTCAGCCTGGAGCACCTGGAGTGCAACGCGGGCTGCGACTACGCGCCCGTGATGATGGTGAACTGGGAGTTCTTCGACAACATGACCCCGCAGTCGGCCCGGGACCTGGTCGACGGGCTGCGGGCCGGCGCCGACGTGGCTCCGACCCGCGGCGCGCCGCGGCTGTGCACCTGGAAGCAGGCCTCGCGCATCCTGGCGGGCTTCCCCGACGGCCAGGCGACGGGCGGCCACACCGCGGGCGCTCCCTCCCTGGCCGGCCTGCGGATCGCCAAGGAGCAGCAGGGCTGGCGCCCGGAATACGGCGACCCGAGCGATGCGGGAAGCGAGGTGCAGCGATGACCGCGGATATGCCGGATGCGACGGCCGGCGTGCGGCTGACACCTGCGCTCACCGCGCACTGGGACGAGCCGGACTCGTTCACGCTCGCCGCCTACCGGCGCGACGGCGGGTACCAGGCGCTGCCCAAGGCCCTGGCCATGCCGCCGGACCAGGTCATCCAGACCCTCAAGGACTCGGTGCTGCGCGGCCGCGGCGGAGCCGGCTTCCCCACCGGGGTGAAGTGGGGCTTCATCCCGCAGGGCGACGGCAAGCCGCACTACCTGGTGGTGAACGCCGACGAGTCGGAGCCGGGCGCTTGCAAGGACGTGCCGACGCTGCTGGCCAACCCCCAGGCGCTGATCGAGGGCATCGTGATCGCCGCGTACGCGATCCGGGCGGACCAGGCCTTCATCTACATCCGCGGCGAGGTCCTGCACGTGACCCGCAGGCTGCAGCACGCCGTGGCCGAGGCCCGCGAGGCCGGTTACCTCGGCCGCGACATCCTGGGCTCGGGCTTCGACCTGGAGGTCGTGGTGCACGCCGGGGCCGGCGCCTACATCTGCGGCGAGGAGACGGCGCTGCTGGACTCGCTGGAGGGGTACCGCGGCCAGCCCCGGCTGAAGCCGCCGTTCCCCGCGACATCGGGGCTGTACGCCTGTCCCACGGTCGTCAACAACGTCGAGTCGATCGCCTCGGTGCCCTGGATCCTGCTGCACGGTGCCGAGGAATTCGCCTCGCTCGGCACGCAGAAGTCCACCGGGTTCGGGATCTTCTCGCTCTCGGGTCACGTCGCGACGCCCGGCCAGTACGAGGCGCCGCTCGGCACCACGCTGCGCGAGCTGCTCGACCTGGCCGGCGGGATGCGTGCCGGGCACCGGCTGAAGTTCTGGACGCCGGGCGGGTCGTCCACGCCGATGTTCACCGACGAGCACCTGGACGTGCCGCTGGACTACGAGGACGTGGCCGCCGCCGGGTCGCTGCTCGGCACCCGGTCGATCCAGCTCTTCGACGAGACCACGTGCGTGGTCCGGGTCGTGCTGCGGTGGATCGAGTTCTACCAGCACGAGTCGTGCGGCAAGTGCACGCCGTGCCGGGAGGGCAGCTACTGGGTGGTCCAGCTGCTGGAGCGGCTGGAGCGCGGCGGGGGCAGCGAGGCCGACCTGGACAAGCTGCTGGACATCTGCTCGAACATCACTGGCCGGGCGTTCTGCGCCCTGGGCGACTCGATCGAGCCCTCGGTGAAGTCGTCGATCACGTTCTTCCGGGGCGAGTACCTCGAGCACCAGCGCGACGGCGGCTGCCCGTTCGACCCCGCGGCCTCGACCCTGTTCACCCTGGAGTCCGCCCGATGACCGTACAGGCGAGTCAGCAGCCGGGCGGCGAGGTCGCCCGCCCGGCCGACGGCGTGAAGGTCACCATCGACGGGTTCGAGATCACCGTGCCCAAGGGGACCTTGGTGATCCGCGCCGCCGAGCAGCTCGGCATCGAGATACCCCGGTTCTGCGAGCATCCGCTGCTGGACCCGGTCGGCGCCTGCCGGCAGTGCCTGGTGCACATCGAGGGCCAGCCGAAGCCGCCGGCGTCCTGCACCACGGCCTGCACCGACGGCATGGTCGTGCACACCCAGCTCACCTCCCCGGTCGCCGAGAAGGCACAGCGCGGCGTGATGGAGCAACTGCTGGTCAACCACCCGCTTGACTGTCCCATGTGCGACAAGGGCGGGGAGTGCCCGCTGCAGAACCAGGCCATGACCGCCGGCCAGGGCGAGACCCGGTTCGACGGTGTCAAGCGCACCTTCCCCAAGCCGGTTGCGCTGTCCGCGCAGGTGCTGCTGGACCGGGAGCGGTGCATCCAGTGCACGCGCTGCACCCGGTTCGCCGACCAGATCGCCGGCGACCAGCTGATCGAGTTGTTCGAGCGCGGCCCCCAGGAGCAGATCGGGGTCGCTCACGGCGTCCCGTTCGACTCCTATTTTTCCGGCAACACGGTGCAGATCTGCCCGGTCGGGGCGCTCACCGGCTCCTCGTACCGGTTCCGGGCCCGCCCGTTCGACCTAGTCTCCACGCCGAGCGTGTGCGAGCACTGCGCCTCGGGCTGCCGGCAGCGGACCGACCACCGGCGGGGCGCGGTGACCCGGCGGCTGGCGGGCAACGACCCGCAGGTCAACGAGGAGTGGAACTGCGACAAGGGCCGGTGGGCGTTCACCTACGCCACGCAGCCCGACCGCCTGATCACCCCGCTGGTCCGGGACGGGGCCGGGGTGCTCCAGCCTGCCTCGTGGCCGGCGGCGATAGCGACCGCCGCGGCGGGCCTGCTCGCCGAGCGAGGGCGCGCGGGCGTGCTCACCGGGGGCCGCCTGACCCTGGAGGACTCCTACGCCTACGCGAAGTTCGCCAGGCTCGCGCTGGCCAGCAACGACATCGACATGCGGGCCCGCCCGCTCTCGGCCGAGGAGACGGAGTTCCTGGCCGGCCGCGTGGCCGGGCGCTCGTCCGGCGTCACCTACCAGGACCTGGAGCAGGCCACCGCGGTGCTGCTGGCCGGGTTCGAGCCCCAGGACGAGTCGCCGATCGTCTTCCTCAGGCTGCGCAAGGCGGCCCGGTCCGGGAGCCTGGCCGTGTACTCCGTCGCCGCGCTGGCCGGCCCCGGGCTGAGCCGGATGTCCGGCACGCTGCTGCCCACCCGGCCCGGCGAGGAAGCCGCCATGCTGAACGCGATCGCGGACGAAGCTATGTCGGCCGCGACGGCCAGCTCGCCGGCCCGAGCGGACGACAGGGGGGCTCCGGGGGGCGAAGCCTCCCGGTCTGGGGGTCCGGGGGTTATCCCCCGGGTCAGCACCGCGCTGCGGGAGCCCGGCGCGGTGATCCTGGCCGGGGAGCGGCTGGGCGAGGTGCCCGGCGCGCTGACCGCGGCCGCCCGGCTGGCGCAGGCGACCGGCGCGCGGCTGGCCTGGATACCGCGCCGCGCGGGCGAGCGCGGCGCGATCGAGGCCGGCGCGCTGCCCATCGTCCTGCCCGGCGGCCGGCCGGTCACCGACCAGGCCGCGCGGGCCGAGGTCGCGCGGGCCTGGGGGGTGGCGTCGCTGCCCCGCGACCCCGGCCGGGACACGGCGCAGATCCTGGCCGCCGCGGCGGCGGGGGACATCGGCGCGCTGGTCATCGCGGGCGTGGACCCGGGTGACCTGGCCGACCCGGCGGCGGCGCTGGAGGCGCTCGAGGCCACGCGGTTCCTGGTCAGCATGGAGTTGCGGGTCAGCGCCGTGACCGACCGCGCGGACGTGGTGCTGCCGGTCGCCGCCGCGGCCGAGAAATCGGGGACGTTCGTGAACTGGGAAGGCAGGCCGGGCACGTTCGGGGCCGCGCTCGCCGTCCCGGAGGTCCGGACCGACCTGCAGGTGCTCGGCGCGCTGGCCGACGAGATGGACGTGCACCTCGGCCTGCCCGACGCGGCCGCGGCCCGGCGCGAGCTCAACACCCTGGTCCCCGACGTCACGTCCGCCTTCCCGGGCATCCCGTCCGCCATCCCGCGGGGCAGCGGCGTGACCACGGAAGGTTCCGAAATGCCGACCGCGACGGTCGGCGAGCCGGCCCGAGCGGGTGGCAGGGAGGCTCCGGGGGTTATCCCCCGGGCAGACTCTGGGGGTCCGGGGGTTATCCCCCGGGTAAATCTCGCCACCTGGCATAATCTCCTCGACGCAGGCCGGATGCAGGACGGCGAGCCGAACCTGGCGGGCACCGCACGGGCCGCCGTCGCGAGGATGTCCGCGGCAACCGCCGCCGAGGCAGGCGTCGGCGACGGCGGTAAGGTCACTGTGGCCACCGAGCGCGGGGCCATCACCGCACCCGTCGAGATCGCGGACATGCCGGACCGGGTGGTCTGGCTGCCCACGAACTCGGCGGGGTGCGCGGTCCGCGCCACGCTCGCCGCGGGTCACGGAAGCCTGGTCACCCTGAGGAGCGCGCAATGAGAGCCCTGGGCGCCGCGGCGCCGGGAACCACCACCGCGACGTATCCCACCCTGGCCGACTTCGGGCACGACCCCTGGTGGCTGGTCATCATCAAGGTGCTGTTCATCTTCGTGTTCCTGCTGGTCGGCACGATCATCGCGATCTGGGCCGAGCGCCGGGTGCTCGGGCGGATGCAGCAGCGCCTCGGGCCGAACCGGGCCGGGAAGTTCGGCCTGCTGCAGACCCTGCTGGACGGCATCAAGCTGGCGCTGAAGGAGGACATCGTCCCCCGCGGCGTGGACAAGGTCCTGTTCTGGCTGGCGCCCGCCATTTCGGTGATCTGCGCGTTCATCAGCTTCGCGGTCATCCCGTTGGGACCGATGGTCTCGATCGCCGGGGTGTGGACCCCGCTGCAGCTCGCCGACCTGCCGGTGGCCGTCCTGCTCCTGCTGGCGATGAGCTCCCTGGGCGTGTACGGGATCGTGCTGGCAGGCTGGTCCGCGTCCTCCCCCTACTCGCTGCTGGGCGGCCTGCGGTCGTCGGCCCAGGTGATCAGCTACGAGATCGCGATGGGACTGGCCTTCGTCCCGGTCTTCCTCTACGCCGGATCGCTGTCCACCACCGCGATCGTGGCCGCGCAGGCGCACGGCACCGAGTTCCACTGGTTCGGGGCCGGGCTGCACTACCCGTCCTGGTTCGCCGTGCTGCTGCTGCCGTCGTTCGTGATCTACCTGATCACCATGGTCGGCGAGACCAACCGGCTGCCGTTCGACCTGCCCGAGGGCGAGGGCGAGCTGGTGGGCGGCTACCACACCGAGTACTCCTCGCTGAAGTTCGCGCTGCTCCAGCTGGCCGAGTACGTCAGCGTGATCACCGTCTCCGCCCTGGCCACCACCCTGTTCCTCGGCGGCTGGCAGGCTCCGTGGCCGATCTCGGTGTGGTCGGGCGCGAACACCGGCTGGTGGCCGCTGCTGTGGTTCCTGGCCAAGGTGATCATCTTCGTGTTCGTGTTCTTCTGGCTCCGCGGCTCGCTGCCCAGGATCCGCTACGACCAGCTGATGCGGCTGGGCTGGAAGGTGCTCATCCCGAGCGCGCTGGTATGGACCCTGATGATCGCGACCATCCGGGTCTGGCGCCGCCAGGGCGGCAGCACCGGCATCTACATCGTGGCCGGCCTCATCGTCGCGGGGCTGATCGCGCTCGCGTGGGGCTGGGACGTCGCGGAGGCGCGCCGGGCCGGGCAGTTCGCCGAGACCGAGGCCGCCCAGGAGGAGGCCGAAGCCGAGGCCGGGGCGTTCCCGGTCCCGCCCCTGGACCTGCCGCACTATCACGGGGTCGGCGTCTTCGCGGGAGATGTCTCGGCCGTTCCTGCCGAGACGGCCGGCCGCGCAGGAAGCGAGGTCACCGGTGCTTAACTCGATCAAGGGGTTCGGCGTCACCTTCCGGACGATGTTTCACAAGGTCGACACCGTCCAGTACCCGGAAGAGCGGAAGCCGACCGCCCCCCGGTTCCACGGCCGGCACCAGCTGAACCGCTGGCCGGACGGCCTGGAGAAGTGCATCGGCTGCGAGCTGTGCGCCTGGGCCTGCCCGGCCGATGCCATCTACGTGGAGGGCGGCGACAACACCGAGGAGGAGCGGTACTCCCCCGGGGAGCGGTACGGGCGCGTTTACCAGATCAACTACCTGCGCTGCATCCTGTGCGGGCTCTGCATCGAGGCGTGCCCGACCCGGGCGCTGACCATGACCAACGAGTACGAGCTCGCCGACGACAACCGGGAAAGCCTGATCTGGACCAAGGAGCAGCTGGTCGCGCCGCTGGAGCCGGGCATGGAGGCGCCGCCGCACCCGATGCGGCTCGGCGAGACCGAGCGCGACTACTACCTGCTCGGCACCTCCGGGATCGCGGGTAACCCGCACATCGCCGAAGAGGGCCACCTCGGAACGGACGACCGATGAGCCAGGGCATGGTCCTCGCCTCTGGCATGGCGGCCGAGACGCAATCCCTCGCGTTCTGGATCCTGGCTGTGATCGCGGTGGCCGCCGCGCTGGCCATGGTGCTGGCCCCCCGGGCAGTGCACTGCGCGGTGCTGCTCGCGATCGTGATGCTGTCGCTGGCCGTCCTGTACGCGCTGCTGGGCGCGCCGTTCCTGGCCTTCGTGCAGGTCATCGTCTACACCGGCGCGGTGCTGATGCTGTTCCTGTTCGTGCTCATGATCGTCGGCGTGAGCTCCAGGGACTCGCTCGTGGAGACCATCAGGGGGCAGCGGCTCGCCGCCGGCCTCGTCGGGATCGGGCTGCTGGTCCTGCTCAGCCTGAGCATCGGGCACGCGGCGATCGGGCCGGCGGCGCCGGCCGGGCCGAACTACGGCGCATCGAACGTGCAGGGCATCGCCACGCTCATCTTCACCACCTACGTGTTCCCGTTCGAGGTGACCAGCGCCCTGCTGATCACGGCGGCCCTGGGTGCCATGGTGCTCGCGCACCGGGAGCGCACGGGCCCCAAGCCGACCCAGCGGCAGCTGTCCCGGCTCCGGATAGCCAGCGGGCACTCGGCCCCGCTGCCCGGCCCGGGCACCTACGCGCGGCACAACGCGGTGGACATGCCCGCGCTGCTGCCCGACGGCTCGCAGTCCGAGCTGTCGGTCAGCCCGGTGATATCCGGCCGGCCGGACCCCAGGCTCGGCGAGCTTGGCGCCGCCCCGCCGGCGGATCCGCAGGCCCCCGGCGGGGTGCTGCCGCCGGACAGCGACAGCAGCGAGGCGGCCAGCGGCGACAGCGAGCACGAGGGGGCACGATGGTAAGCCCGGCGCACTTCGTGGCCCTGGCGGTGATCCTCTTCGTGATCGGCGGCGTGGGGGTCCTGGTCCGCAGGAACGCGATCGTCATATTCATGTGCGTGGAACTCATGCTGAACGCGGTCAACCTGGCCTTCGTCGCGTTCTCCCGGATGCACGGCAACCTGGACGGGCAGGTGATCGCCTTCTTCGTGATGGTGGTCGCCGCCGCGGAGGTCGTGGTCGGCCTGGCCATCCTCACCACCATCTTCCGGGCCCGCAGGTCCGCATCGGTGGACGACGCCAACCTGCTGAAGTATTAACCCTCCCCCGGGGGACGGCGTTTCCCGGGGCCAACACGTAGAAGGGTTAGGTAGCCAGTGACGGGCTCTGTCGCGGGCGCGCCGTCGGCGGCGGTCATGACCACGGTGGCCGCGGTCGGCGTCCAGCGCGCCGCATGGCTGCTGCTGGTCTTGCCCGTGGCCGGGGCGGTGATCCTGCTGCTGGGCGGGAAGCGCACCAACTCCTGGGGCCACCTGGTCGGCGTGGCCCTGCCGGTCGTGACCTTCGGGTACGCGGTGATCGCGTTCTTCGCGATGCTCAGCTACCCGGCCAGCCAGCGCAGCCGGGACCTGCACCTGTATTCCTGGATCGCGGTCGGCCGCTTCCAGGTGAGCATCGGCATGCTGCTCGACCCGCTGTCGATCTGCTTTGTGCTGCTGATCACCGGGGTCGGCTCGCTGATCCTCATCTTCGCGGTCGGCTACATGGCGGAAGACCCGGAGCGGCGCCGGTTCTTCGCGTACATGAACCTGTTCCTGGCGGCGATGCTGCTGCTCGTGCTGGCCGACAACTACCTGGCCCTGTACGCGGGCTGGGAGGGCGTGGGCCTGGCCTCGTACCTGCTGATCGGGTTCTGGCAGTTCAAGCCCACCGCGGCGACCGCGGCCAAGAAGGCCTTCATCGCCAACCGGGTTGGCGACGCCGGGCTGTCGCTGGCGGTCATGCTGATGTTCGCGCAATTCGGAACGGTCACGTTCAACGGCGTGTTCCACGCGGTGGGCGGGGCCAGCCACGGCGTGGTGACCGCGCTCGGGCTGCTGCTGCTGCTCGGCGCGTGCGGCAAGTCGGCGCAGTTGCCGCTGCAGTCCTGGCTGCTGGACGCGATGGAAGGCCCGACCCCGGTGTCGGCGCTGATCCACGCGGCGACCATGGTGACCGCGGGCGTGTACCTGATCGTCCGGTCCAACCCGATCTTCAACCTGAGCCCGGACGCGAAGCTGGCCGTCACCATCGTCGGCGCGGCCACGCTGCTGTTCGGCGCGATCATCGGCTGCGCCAAGGACGACATCAAGAAGGCGCTGGCCGGGTCCACGATGAGCCAGATCGGCTACATGATGCTCGCGGCCGGGCTCGGCCCGGCCGGGTACGCGTTCGCGATCGCCCACCTGCTGGCGCACGGGTTCTTCAAGGCCGGGCTGTTCCTCGGCGCGGGCTCGGTGAAGCACGAGATGGACGACGAGGTGGACATGCGCCGGTTCGGCGGCCTGGGCCGGGTCATGCCGATCACCCTGGTCACGTTCGGGTTCGGCTATCTCGCGATCATCGGCATCCCGCCGTGGTCCGGCTTCTTCACCAAGGACCCGATCATCGAGGCGGCGTTCGACAAGGGCGGCACGTCCGGGGCCATCCTGGGCACCGCGGCGCTGATCGGGGCCGGCATCACCGCGTTCTACATGACCCGGGTCATGCTCATGACCTTCGCCGGGGAGCGCCGCTGGGACGACAAGGTGCACCCGCACGAGGCGCCGCCGGTGATGACCTCGCCCATGGTCGTGCTGGCCCTCGGCTCGCTGGGCGCAGGCGGGTTCCTGATCATCAACAACCGGCTGGTGAACTTCCTGGCCCCGGTGGTCGGCGTGCCGCCGACCTCGCACGGGATCTTCACCCCGGTCAGCGCCGCCGCGCTGGCGCTGGCCCTGATCGGGGCCGGGATCGCCTGGGCCATGTACGGGCGCCGCGAGGTCCCGGTCACCGCGCCGGCCGGGGGGCTGCTGACCGTGGCGGCGCGCAAGGACCTCTACGGCGACGCCATCAACGAGTCGGTGCTGATGCGGCCGGGCCAGTGGCTGACCCGGCTCTCGGTGTACTTCGACAACCGCGGCATCGACGGCCTGGTGAACAGCCTGGCCGCCGCCATGGGCGGCACCTCCGGGCGGGTCCGGCGGGTCGAGAACGGGTTCGTCCGCTCCTACGCGTTGCTGATGTTCTTCGGCGCGCTGCTGCTGGTCGGCGCGCTGCTCCTGGTGAGGATTTAGGGGATAGCCGATGAGCACCTTTCCCTGGCTGACCGTGGCGGGCGCGATCCCCCTCGTCGGGGCGGTCGTGGTCTCGCTGACACCGGGCCAGTCCGCGCCGGGAGCCGACGCGGACCGCCGCGCCCGCGCCAGGCTGGTGAAGCAGCTGACCCTGGGCTTCACGATCGTCACGCTCGCGGTGACGATCGCGATGGCGCTGCAGTTCAAGACCGGCCCCGGCGCCCCCGATTTCCAGTTCAACCAGGTCTACCAGTGGATCCCGCAGTTCGGCGTGCACTACGCGGTCGGCGTGGACGGGATAGCGCTGGTCCTGATCCTGATGACCACGGTCCTGATGCCGGTGGTCGTGCTGGCCTCCTGGAACGACCCGGAGGGCGAGTCGAACCCGGCGGGCGAGCCGCCGCCGCGGCGCAGCGCCAAGACCTACTTCGCGCTGATGCTCGTGCTCGAGACCATGATGATCGGCGTCTTCGCCGCCACCGACGTATTCCTGTTCTACGTGTTCTTCGAGGCCATGCTGATCCCGATGTATTTCATGATCGGCAGCTTCGGCGTCGGGCAGCGCCAGTACGCGGCGGTCAAGTTCCTGCTGTACAGCCTGCTCGGCGGGCTGCTCATGCTGGTCGCCGTGATCGCGCTGTACGTGTACTCGGCCGGTCCCGGCCACCCGGGCACGTTCCTGTTCAGCCAGCTGGTGCACGTCTCGCTCACCCCGACCGTGCAGAAGTGGCTGTTCCTCGGCTTCTTCGTGGCGTTCGCGATCAAGGCGCCGCTGTTCCCGTTCCACACCTGGCTCCCGGACGCGGCCGCCTCCGCGCAGCCCGGGGCCGCGGTCCTGCTGGTCGGCGTGCTCGACAAGGTCGGCACGTTCGGCATGATCCGCTACTGCCTGGAGCTGTTCCCCGACGCCGCGCACTACTTCACGCCGCTGGTCATCGTGCTCTCGGTGATCGGGGTCCTCTACGCCGGCGATCGTGGCGATCGGGCAGCGGGACCTGAAGCGGCTGATCGCCTACACCTCGGTGTCCCACATGGGGCTGATCACGCTGGGCATCTTCGCGATGACCAGCGAGGGCCAGGCGGGCGGCGTGCTCTACATGGTGAACCACGGGTTCGCCACCGGCGCGCTGTTCCTGATCGCCGGGTTCATGATCGCGCGGCGGCGCTCGCAGCTGATCGCCGACTACGGCGGCGTGCAGAAGGTCGCGCCGGTGCTCGCCGGGCTGTTCCTGGTCGCGTGCCTGGCGGGCCTGTCCCTGCCCGGCCTGTACACGTTCGTCAGCGAGTTCCTGGTCCTGGTGGGCACGTTCACGCGGTACGAGGTCGCCGCGATCCTCGCCACCGTCGGCATCATCCTGGCCGCGATCTACATGCTGTGGATGTACCAGCGCACGATGACCGGGCCGGTGCGCGATGAGGTTTCCGGGATGCCCGACCTGAGGGCGCGCGAGCTGTGGGCGGTCGGCCCGCTGATCGTGCTGGTCGTGGCGCTCGGCGTGTACCCCAAGCCTGCTCTCGACCTCATCAACCCGGCGGTCCACCAGACCCTGGTGCAGGTGCATTCCACCGACCCGGTGCCGCCGCATCCGGTACCCAGGCGTCGGTGACGCGGTCTTCCGCCTTCCAGGCCCATGGCGGCTTCGCATCCGCATCCACGCAGAGGAGCTCCCCGTGACCGGGACCCGGCCGCCGCTGGCTCGACAATAAGCCCGCCGAGCATCGAGTGGGGCCAGTTCTCGCCGATGCTGGTGGTGTTCGGCGTGGCCATCGCCGGGGTCCTGGTCGAGGCGTTCACGCCGAGGCCGGCGCGCCGCCCGGTCGACCTCGTGCTCGCGCTGGGCGGCCTGGCCGTCGGGTTCGTGCTGACGATCGTGGTCGCCACCTCGGCCACGATCTTCGCCCACGGCAGCCTCGGCCATGTGGCCGCGGACCCGCGTCGCGGTGGACCGGCCGACCCTGTTCATCTGGGGCACGAACCTGGTGCTGGCGTTCGTCAGCATGTTGCTGATCGCGGAATCCTCGCACGAGGTCAGCGCGTTCACCGGGCAGGCGGCGGCGGTGCCCGGCAGCGCCGAGGAGCGCGAGGGCCTCGAGGCGGGCATCGCGCACACCGAGGTGTGTACCCGCTGACCCTGTTCGCCGTCGGCGGCATGCTGCTGTTCCCGGCCGCGAACGACCTGCTCACGATGTTCGTCGCGCTCGAGGTGCTCTCGCTGCCGCTGTACCTGCTCTGCGGCCTGGCCCGGCGGCGCCGGCTGCTCTCGCAGGAGGCGGCCGTGAAGTACTTCCTGCTCGGCGCGTTCTCGTCGGCGTTCTTCCTGTTCGGCATCGCGATGCTGTACGGCTTCGCCGGCTCGGTGCGGCTCTCGGCCATCGCGGCGGCCGCCTCGTCCAACACCAGCAACGTCACGCTGCTGTACGCCGGCATCGCGCTACTCGGCCTCGGCCTGTTCTTCAAGATCGGCGCTGTGCCGTTCCAGAGCTGGAAGCCTGACGTGTACCAGGGCTCGCCGACGCCGGTGACCGCGCTGATGGCCTCGTGCACCCTGGTGTCGGCGTTCGCGCTGCTGCGCGTCTTCTACGTGGCGTTCGGGCAGCTCACCTGGACCTGGCGGCCGGTGATGATCGGCATCGCCATCCTCACCATGCTGGTCGGCTCGATCGTCGCGATCACCCAGACCGACGTGAAGCGGCTGCTCGCCTACTCCTCGATCGCGCAGGCCGGTTACGTCCTGACCGGCGTGGCCGCAGCGAGCACGGCCGGCCTGTCCAGCAGCATGTTCTACCTGGCCGCGTACGGGATCGCGATCATCGGCGCGTTCGCCGTGGTGACCCTGGTCCGGGACCAGGCCGGGGA
>CAWEHB010000005.1:0-631118 GCA_963808705.1 uncultured Actinomycetota bacterium
GGGTATCTGTCTAGGTGTGTAAGGAGTGACTAAGGGTAATTAAAAGGCCAGTGGGAATGGCCGCTGCTACGGGGGAGAAAAGGATTCATGTCCGTTACACACCAAGAGACCGTCCCGGCAGGGATGGTGCATGCTGCAGGAGCCGGAGAGGTTTTGGGGGACACCTCTCATTACGACGGGGAAAATCCCCCCTCGGCTGGGCGGGAAGCGGTCCCGCTGCGCCAGCTGATGGATGAGCGGCTGCTGGACGCGCTGCTGGAGCGGTCGCGGGACGAGGCTGGGGGGCTGCGGCTGACCGGTGAGGGCTCGATGCTGGGCGAGCTGGTCAAGGCGGTGCTGGAGCGGGCGCTTGATGCCGAGCTGACCGCGCACCTGGGGTATGAACGGCGCGAGGCGGCCGGCCGTAATTCGGGGAATTCGCGCAACGGCCGGATAGCCAAGAATTGCAGACCGGGATCGGGCCGGTGGCGCTGGAGGTGCCGCGGGATAGGGCCGGGAGTTTCGACCCGGTGCTGATCCCGAAACGGTCCGGGCGGGTTTCCGGCGGCCTGGACGACATGATCATCAGCCTGTACGCGCACGGCATGACGGTGCGGGACATCCTGCACCACCTCGAGCAGGTGTATGGCACCAAGCTCTCGCACGAGCAGGTGTCGCGGATCACCGACCAGGTCCTGGACGAGGTCCGCGCCTGGCAGGACCGGCCGCTGGATGCGGTCTACGCCGTGGTGTTCCTGGACGCGATCATGGTCAAGGTCCGGGACAACCACGTGGTGCAGAACAAGCCCGCTTACATCGCCATCGGTGTGGACGGCGACGGGGAAAAGCACGTGCTGGGCATCTGGCTGGCCAAGACCCCGCCCGAATCGGCCACCGCCGGGGAGAGCTCCCGGTTCTGGGCGTCGGTCACCGCCGACCTGCGCAACCGCGGGGTCCGTGACATCCTGATCGCCTGCTGCGACGGCCTGGCCGGGTTCGAGGACGCCATCACTGCCGCGTTCCCCGCCGCCGTCGTGCAGCGATGCGTCGTGCACCTGGTCAGAAATGCGCTGCGGCCCGTCGCCCGCCGCGACGCCGCCGCGGTCGCCGCGCAGCTGCGCACGATCTACACCGCGCCGTCCGAGGAATCCGCCCTCGAGGCCCTGGCCGCCTTCAGCGCCTCTGACCTCGGCCGTAAGTACCCCCAGGCGGCGCGGGTCTGGGAAGACGCCTGGGAGGCCTTCACCCCCTTCCTGGCCTTCACCCCGGGCGTGCGCAAACTGCTGTACACCACCAACAGCATCGAGAGCCTGAACTACCAGCTGCGCAAGGTCACCAAAGCCCGCGGCCACTTCCCCACCGACGACGCCGTCGTCAAGCTGCTGTGGCTGGCGATCATCAACATCGAGGACAAGCGGGCCCGCGAACGCGCCGCCCGGCGCCAGGAAACCGGCAAACGACACGACCAGCCCGCACGCCTCGTCGAGGGACAACGGACCATGGGATGGCGCGAAGCCCTCAACGAACTCGACACCGCCTACCCAGGACGAATCACCTAAAGGAGGCAATCACGGAGCGTGAAAAAGATCTTACACACCTGAGGTTACAAGCTACCGCTCGTGCCGCATCAGCCCGATGATCTGGTCGATCTTGTCCTCGGACATGCCGTCGGCGGTTTCTTCTGTCGCCCCGGGCGTCATCGCCCCCTTGTTGGAGTAGATGTTCCCGTAGGCGGTCAGGTACAGATCCCTGTTGCACATCTGCCGGTAAAGCTGCGTGAGCGGCAGGCCCTTCCTGCCGCGCTCGCGGAGAACGCCAAGTACCACTGCGGCTTCCTGCATTTCGCTTGCCTCATGGCTCCTTATCGTCCGGTCGCCTGTGCCCCTTCACCCTGTGGTCCGGCTCTCCCGGTCTCCAGATTGGGCGGACGTAACCCCGCCGGTGACTACGGGCACTCCGTCACCCTCGGGCTCGCGCCCGGTCGGGTGATCCCACGTTCACACTGCCGTACGTATCGAGCGCGACTTAGTGGTCTGGCGCGTAAGTTCGTCGGGGGGTGATCAGGCTGCCAGGGCGCGGGGCTCGGCTTTGTCGTGGGCATCGATGCGGCGTAGCAGGTCGCGGAGATCGGTGCGGGTGAACTTCCAGGTGAACGGCCGGGCGATGGCGTTGTAGCGGGTCTCGAACGCGGCGAGGCGATCGCGGATCTGGTCCAGGCCGGTGAAGTCGTTGGGGGTGAGGACTTTGCGCTGGACGACGGAGAAGTAGATTTCCGCCTGGTCCAGCCAGGAGGCGTGCGCGGGCAGGTGGATCAGCTGCGCGTTCGGCCAGGCGGTGGCCATCCGCTCGGCCGCGGCGGCGCCGCGGTGGGAGGAGCCGTTGTCGACGATCCAGAACACCCGGTTGGCGCTGGCGTACGGCTCGGTGGTCATCACCTGCTCCACCAGCCGGGCGAACGGCGCGATCCCGGTGGTGTCCTCGCACCGGCCGGTGACCTGCCCGCGGTGGACGTCCCAGGCGGCCAGGTAGGCCAGCGCACCGCCGCGGTCGTAGTCGTGCTCGACCCGCATCGTGCGGGCTTTGCCCGGGGGCAGGGTGGGGTGGCAGCGGCAGCGGGCCTGGATCGAGGTCTTCTCATCGGCGCAGATCACGTAGTCATTGGCGCCCAGCGGCCGGCCGTCCCAGGTCCCGGCGTACAGGTCCAGCACCCGGGCGGCCTTGGCGGCGAACTGCGGGTCGCGGACGGAGATCCAGGACCGGTGCTGCCAGGGCTTGAGGGCATCACCGGCCAGCCACCGGCCGATCGTGGAGGCCGAGACCGCGATGCCGCGGCGGGCGGCCAGTTCGCGGGCCAGGTCCGGGCCGCTCCACTGGGACAGCGGCACGCCGGACTCGGCCGGCAGCGCGCAGGCCAGCGCGACGACCTCGGCCCGGTCGGCGGCGGTGAAGGCCGGCGGGCGCCCGCTGCGCGGGGCATCGGCCAGCCCGGCCAGCCGGCCGGCCGCGAACCGGCGGCGCCACTTGCGGACCGTGTCGGTGCACACCCCCAGCTCCCGGCGATCGCCGCGTTGGCCTGCCCGGCCGCCGCGGCCAGCACGATCACCGCCCGCAGCCGGTCCCGGTAGGGCCCGCGCACCGACCGGGCCCGGGCCGCCAGCACGGCCTGCTCCTCGCCGGACAAGGCAATCTGGTATGGGCTTCGCATAGGCATGCGTTCTTTATGCCGTACCCGCGCCAGTGCCCGGCACGACATGCCGCGATCGCGAAGGACCCGGGAGGAGGCTGCCGTGGCCAGGTACCCAGACTCCACCAAGACATCCCTGGAACAGCGGCTGCGCGCCCGGGCCCGCGAACGCTGGCCCCAGATCGCCAGCCTGCAGATCCGCCACCGCGGGGTCTTCAGTTACGTCGACGCGACGCTGACCGACGCCACCACGCTCAAGCTGTGCCGCCTGCGCTATGTCGGCTCCGCCCAGCGAGTGGCAGTTCGCGATCTACCGCGCCAGCCACGACGACTACGACGAATCGGTCTTCTTCACCGGCCTGCCCATCGGCACCTGCCAAGACGCCCTCGACACCGCCTGCGGCCTCTACCTCAACGATCCCACCGCCTGGACCCGACCCCCGACGAACTTACGGGCAAGACCACTTAGGCATCCCGTTCGCCCCCTTGAACGCCCTTACTGGGCGTCGCTCCCTGGCCCCGGAGGATTACCGCAGGTCTACTACCACCCTGCGGCAGGGGCTGGCACCGGTTCCGGGCGTCTTTCCGGCGGGCACGTCCTTATGCCTGCTGGGGGCTGGGCTTCAAGCAGTGCAGCCTTTGCCTTATCGCGCGGGCCTCCCGGCACGCCGCCCCTGACGCCTGGGCACGACTGCCGGTTTGCTGGCATGCTACGGTTCCCTTCTCCTTACGGATCCAGGTAAGCCATCAGGCCCACGGACAACCTCCTCCGGTCCGCGCCCGCTGCGCGGGCGATACGAGCAGTGCGCCTCGTGGCGCACTAGTACTGGACGATGCCCCGGTATTCGGCCCCGTAGGCGCTGATGATGTCGGGGTCGTCCAGGTTCATCAGCTCGGGCCGGTGCCACGGTTTGCCGTGCTTGAGGTAGGGGGCTGTCTTGGCCGTGATCACCGCCCGGGGGACGCGCAGCCCGATCACGCCGTTGAACCGGCGGCCGGGACGGCGCGGGCGTGCTGGACGGTGATGTCGTAGCCGAGGAACCGCGCGGCCTGGGTGCGGCCGTGCGTGATCAGCGTCTTGTCCGGGGACAGTTCCAGCTTGAGGTCATCATGCAGGAACCGTGCCAGGCGGGCTTTGATCTGCTCGGCTTCGGCCTTCGGGCCGGTGAACCCGAACAGGTGATCGTCGGCGTAGCGGATATACCGGAGCCTGCGGTAGCCGGGGTCACCGGGATCCCGGGCGGGCAGGCCCCGCCGCTGCTGGCGCAGGTCCCGTGCCGCGGCACGGTCCCCGCGCCGCCGGGCGGCCGCCATCGCGTTGGCCACCTTGGTCCAGGCAGGATTGGCTTTCCTGCTTTTCCCTCGGGTATATTCCGGGATGAGGACCGTCTCGGCGAACTTATCCAGCCGGTCCAGGTAAATGTTCGACAGGACCGGGGACGCCACGCCGCCTTGCGGCGCTCCCGAAAAGGTGGCGTTCCATGTCCAGTCTTCCAGGTACCCGGCCCGGAGCATGTTCTTGATCAGCCGCAGGAACCGGTTATCGCGGATCTTTTCCCCGAGAATCTCCAGGAGCACTGAATGGCCCAGGCTCCCGAAGGACTCCCCGCCTTACTACCCGCTTCGATGACCTCGCGGAGGCGGTGCGGGCGTGGGCGAAGGGCTGGCTGCCCACCGAGGCGGCCGCTGAGCTGCTGATCTCGGATCGGGGCTGGCTGGAGCGCGAGGATTTCCTGCAGGTGGCGGTCGAGGTCCGGTGGGAGCCGTTCCGGGACCGGGAGATCGCGGCTATCGACTTCGCCGCGGCGGCGGCCGCCGTGCAGGGCGTGCTGTCATGCTCGGACGGGGAGCGGCAGCTGCTGCTGGTCGCGGCCAGCATCGCCGAGGGCATCCCGGTTGACCTGCGGGAAGCAGCGCTGTGCATGGACGCCGTCAACGCCGCGCGGGCCGCCCGGGCGATCTGCCATGCGGCCGGGTGCCGGGTGCGGGTGGTGACGGAGACGTGCCGGTGAGGCCGGCGCTGCCGGCCACCGTGGTCATCACCCAGGCCCGGCATCCGCTGGAGGGCCGTGACCTGCGCGTGCTGGGCTGGATGCGCCGGCTCGGCCGTCTGGAGCTGATGCTGGAACTGCCCGATGGCAGCAAGCGGCTGATCCCGGCGGAGCACACCAGCCAGCACGACGACCCGGACCCGGGTCCGGGCACGGGGACGCTGGGCAGGACAGCGGACCTGCTGGCCCTGTCGGTGCTGGTTTCGGCTCTTTGCACCCGGGGCCGCGATGACCGGGAGCAGGCTGCACGAAACCCACCTGCCAAGGAGGACGATCGTGCAGCCTGTCCAGCTCAGTCTGCTGCCGGACCAGGTTCCGGCGCCACCGCCGGAACTGATCGGCCAGCTCCCCGGCTCCCAGGTAGAAACGGCGATCACGCTGCTGGCGGGCCTGATCGCCAAGGCCGCAGTGGCGGCGGGGGCGGGCGATGAGTGAGTCCGGCAAGATAACCAGCTCCCACCTGTCCAGAGCGGCCGTAATATACGTCCGCCAGTCCACCTTGGCCCAGCTTGAACGCAATACCGAGTCCACCGCCCGCCAGTATGACCTGGTGCACCGGGCTCAGCAGCTGGGCTGGCCGCGGGAGGCGATCCGGGTCGTCGACGGCGACCTGGGCATCTCCGGGTCGGTGACCGGGCAGCGGGCCGGGTTCGAGGGCATGGTCGCCGAGGTCGCCCTCGGCCAGGTCGGGATCATCCTGGCGCTGGAGGCCTCCCGGCTCGCCCGGGATAACGCGGCGTGGTACCGGCTGCTCGACCTGGCCGGGGTGTGCGACACGCTGGTCGCCGACGTCGACGCGGTGTATCACCCGGCGCTGTTCGGCGACCGGCTGCTGCTCGGGCTGATGGGCATCATGGCCGAGTCTGAGCTGCATGTCCTGCGGGCACGGCTGGAGGGCGGCATCAAGAACAAGGCCGCCCGCGGCGAGCTGCGCCGCGGCCTGCCCGTCGGGCTGATCTGGGGCGAGACCGGCGGGGAGATCCGCTTCCACCCCGACGAGGCCGTCACCGGCGTCCTCGCCGCGACCTTCGACCGGTTCGCGGTGTGCGGGTCGGTGCGCGCCACCTGGCTGTGGCTGCGCGCCGAGGGGCTGCGCTGGCCGCTGCAGAAGGTCGCCTATACCCGGCGCGGCAGCGGGATCCCGGAAATCACCTGGGTGGAACCGACCTACCACGCGGTGCACACCACGCTGACCCACCCCGCCTACGCCGGCGCGTACGTCTACGGCCGCACCCGCAAGGAACGCTACCTTGACCCCAGCGGCGCGCTGCGCCAGCGTGCGCCGCCGGCTGCCCCGAGACCAGTGGGAGGTCCTCATCCCCGATCACCACCCCGGGTTCACCGACTGGGACACCTACCAGGCCAACCAGGCCCGCATCGGCGCCAACATCCGGCCGCAGGCCCGCCAGCCGGGCACCGGCGCGGTCCGGGAAGGCTGCGCGCTGCTGCAGGGCCTGGCCACCTGCGGCACCTGCGGCCGCAAGCTCGCCATCTTCTACGCCGGCCCGGCCAGATGCGTGCCGAACTACTACTGCCACGGCTCGGCTGAGCTGGTCAACGGCCGCGGGGCCCGGCACATGAGCGTCGGCGGGCAGGGGATCGACGCCGCCGTCGCCGACGCGTTCCTGGCCGCGCTGGCCCCCGCCGCGATGGATGCCTGCCTGGCAGCCGCCCGCCAGCTCGAAGACGGCCACGACGCCGCGCTGGCCCAGCACCAGCGCCAGGTCGAGCAGGCCCGCTACCACGCCACCCGGGCCGAGCGCCGCTACCGGGCCGTCGATCCGGACAACCGGCTGGTCGCCCGCGGGCTGGAGACGCGAATGGGAGACCGCGCTCCGCGAACTGGCCGACGCCGAAGCCGAGCTCGCCCGCCGCGCGACCGCACGCCCGAAAACCCTGACCCCGCAGGAGAAGCAGGCGATCCTGGCCCTCGGCGATGACCTCGGCGCCGTCTGGGACGCTCCGACCACCACCGGCAAGGACCGCAAGCAGCTGCTGCGCACCCTGCTCGATGAGGTGAACATCACGCTGCGCCGCGACGACCCCGGCCCGCACGCCGGCCTGGTGCTGCGGTGGAAGGGCGGCGCGATCAGCGAGCTGACCGTGCCGCTGCGCCGCCGGCAGCCCGCGATCCGCACCGATGAGGACACCATCGACCTGATCCGGCGGCTCGCCGTGCACTACCCCGACGCGGTCATCGCCGGGATCCTCAACCGGCAGCGCCGGCGCACCGCCCGCGGATTGTCATACACCGCCAGTAGAGTCCAATCACTGCGCTACCACTGGCACATCCCCTGCCACCAGCCCAGCGACCAGACGCCAGAAGGAGAACTGCTCAACGTGACCGCCGCCGCCCGCCAGCTCGACATCGCGCCGTCCACCCTGCTGCGCTGGCTCAACGACGGCTTCATCGCCGGCGAGCAGATCACCCCCGGCGCGCCCTGGCGCATCCGCCTCACCGATCAGCTGCGCGGCATGCTCACCGACACCGCGCCCGACGGCTGGGTCCCGCTCGGCTACGCCACCCAGGCGCTCGGCGTCTCCCGCCAGACCGTATTGCAGAAGGTCAAGCGCGGCGAGCTGAACGCCGTCCTGACCCGCACCGGACGCAGGAAAGGCCTGCGTATCGAGATCCCCACCCCGCAAGAAGGCCTGTTCTAAACCGCACAATCAGCAAAGGAGCAGTATGACCATGGATCCAAGAACGCCCGGATGTCCATATCGATCACCCAGTCCGCCCGCCAGCACCGCTGGCGGCAGGCGGCGACCGCGTCCAGCGCGGACCTGCCTGGCCGGTAGCCGTAAGAATCCGGATGGAAGATCGGCTCGACCTCCGGCTCCAGGTACATCCTGGCTACCGTCTGGGCGATCCGGTCGGCCACGGTCGGGACGGACGGTTCATACTGCCCCTCCTGTCGTGGCGTGTGGGGATTTTCCCTTTTCCCGGTGTCTTGGTCGCTGCTATGGGAAGAGCATGGCAGCCGGTACTGACATTCAGGGACGCGGTCAGCGGTGCTGGCTGGGCCTGGTGCGCCGGGCGGCCGGGTTGAGGTGCCCGGAGCTGGTGATGCGGGCGCGGCAGTCTGCCTCGGTGGCCGGGGTCCAGGGGATGCACAGCCTGCCGCCTGGGCCGCGGCGGGCGTCCAGCTGCCCGGTTTCGGTCCAGTAGTAGACGACGCCGGGGCTGCAGCCGAGCCGGCGGGCTGCCTCGGCGACGCTGATCTCGGTGTCGCGGAAGGGAGACGGGCTGGGGATCTGGTAGGCGTGGCGGACCCACTGGACGGCTTTGATGTCGAACGGGCGGCCCGCGCCGGTGAGGTATCCGCGCTGGGCGAGCAGGGCGACCAGGTCGGTGTTGCTGGTGACGGGGCCGAGTTCGCGGATCAGCCCGGTGGCCGGGGATGGGCGTGGGGGCGGGCACTCCGGTGGGTCTGGGCCGGTCGATGACGATCTCGTCGGCGGCGCCGGTGTGCCAGCGGATCCCGATCCGGGCCTTGGCCCGGTCGGCTTCGGGCAGCAAGGTGACGTCGGCGATCAGGGTGCGCAGCAGCCGCTTGCGGTCGCGCGGCGGTGGTGGTGGGGGCGTGCCATAGCGCGGGCAGGTCGGCGGCGAGTTTCTCCAGGCTGGCCCGGTCAGGCAGCGGCGGCAGGGCGTCCTGGGCGGCTGCCAGGGCCTGCTCGGCGTCGGCGAGCGCGGCGAGCTTGGCTTCCCACCGGGCTTCCAGGGTGCGGGCGACCAGCCGGTTCTCCGGCTCGACCTGGCTGAAGGCCCGCTCGGCGCGGTCTGCCTCATACCGGGCGCGTTCGACGGCGAGCTCGGCCGCGCGGCTCGTCCGCTGGTGCTGGCTGGTCACCTCGCCGGCGGCGGCGAGCGCGAGCGCGACCTGCTCGGGGGTCAGCGCGGCTAGCAGCGCGCCCGCGACGGCGTCGTCGACTGCGTGCGCGGTGATGCTGCGGCAGCCGGGGGTTTTCTTGCCGTCGCGGTGGGAGTGGCACTCGTAGCTGGCCCGGTCATCGCCGTGGTAGTTGGCGGCCATCGGCCCGCCGCAGCCGCCGCAGATGATGATCCCCTGGCACAGCGCCGTGCCCTCCCGCACCGGCCGGCCGCCGCCCCCGGTGTGGTTGGCCGCCAGCCGCGCCTCGATCGCCAGGTATTCCTCCCAGGTGATGTAGCCCGGGTGATGGTCTTTGATCAGCACCGGCCACTGCGCGCGGGGAAGGTCTGCCGTCACCGTGCGCACGTTCCCGTCGGCGTCGATTTTCTTGCGGGTCACGCACCGCCCGTAAACGTAGGCGCCGGCGTAGGCGGGATTCTTCAGCACCTGCAGGACCCGGTGGTGGGTCAGCGGCGCCCAGCGCAGCTGCCCGGCCCAGGCTCCGCCGTAGGCGCGCTGGGGGAACTTGCGGCCGGCGAACGCCGCCACGACGCCGTAGGCCGACCCGGCCGCGAGAAAGCAGGCGAAGATGTCAGCGATCGCGGCCTGGACCTCGGCATCGGGGTCGGTCACGACCATCGCCGTCGTCGTCGTAGACCAGCCCGACCGGCAGCGGGGCGCGCAGCTCGCCGCGCTCGGCGGCGGCCCGCTTGGCCGCCTGCAGCCGCCCGGCCATGATGTGCAGCTCCGCCTGGCCCATCGTGGACTTGAGGCCCAGCACCAGACCGGTCGTTGAAATCGGCCAGGTCGTAGACGCCGTCGCGGTCGATGAGCAGCGTACCGGTGAGCCGGGCGATCTCCGCCAGCCGGGCCAGGTCGGCATTCGAGCGGGCCAGCCGGGAGATCTCCAGCCCGAAGCACCGCCCCGACCTCGCCCAGGCACACCCGGCGACATCAGCTCCCGGAACCCCTGCCCGGTGCGCCGCCGACGTCCCGGACAGGCCCAGGTCCGGTCGATCACCTCCACATCCCGCGGTGCCCAGCCCAGCGCGGCCGCGGTGTCGGCCAGCGCGTACTGGCCGCAGCGTCGACTCGGTGTGCTCGCGGACCTGGCATCAGGGTCGACTGGCGCAGGTAGACCAGCGCCGTCCGTGGCCCGGTGCCTGCTCGGTGATCTTGTGCTCGCCGTTCACCCGCGCCTCCCAGCGCGCAGATGGTCATGCTGGCCAGCGCCGCCACCGCCTCGGCCCGCGCGGGCCCGGCCAGCACGGCGGCGCTCACCGGCTACCGCAGTTCTCTGCGGGCCAGCAGCTCGGCGTTGATCGCCGAGATCTCCGCCAGCACCGCCTCGACCTCGCTCGCCGCGCTGCAGGTAGCGGCGCACCACTCCGGCCAGGGCAGCCGGGACGTACCGTGCCCGGCCGCGGCCAGCCGGGCGCGGGGTGAAGTAGGCATACGGGCCGTGCGGCTCGCCGCCCGCGCACCGGCAGCCGGCCCTGCCGCACCGCCGCGACTGCTCGGTCAGCGTCCCGGCCAGCACCTGCTGCACGTCGCCGAGCCGCGCGGCCAGCGCCCGCCGCCGTGCCCGCAGCTGCCGGGTGGACAGGCCCAAGATCGTTCTTGTGTGCATTCATCACACAAGAGAATGCCGTGGCCAGCCACCCGGTCAACGACCCTGCAAGTGAACGGATCAGCGTGTCGAGCGCGGCCAGGCCCTCAGCCGACACCCGGCGCCCCAGCGGCGGCTCGCCCCGGTCCGTCCACGACTCCGGCAGCGTCACCTGGCCCAGCTGAGCGCTTCGCCCGAGCAGACAACACCGTGTCCGCCCCGCGGCGCTTGGCGAACAAGACCTCCAGCCGCTGCCCGCTCAGCGGGTGGAACGGATGCGTGACAAGCACAAAACCCGAAGGCTCACTGGACAACGACGGCACTATGCCGCCTCCGCTGGTACCCCGAGCACACGGACCCCTTTACCTCCCGCCTTGGGAATCTCCGCCGCTTTCACCGGCGGCGGGAAGTACGAGCCCGACGACATCCGGTTCCAGATCTTGTACAAGTTCCGGTCCCGGTCTGCTCCGAACTCCGCGATCGACTGCTCGTCGACCCCCGCCGCGCCCTTGTTGGCCTTGACCCTCTCAAACGCTTCCCAGACCTTCCACTTGGAGATCTGAAACGGCTTGTCCTGCGACTTCGGCTCGCTCACCCGGCTCCTCCCGGCCCTGCCGGTTGACCGGCGGGCGAACCAGGGCAACCCGTCCCCTTCGCTCCGCCCGCATTACCGGGCCTCACCGCTACTACGGGACGGTCCGCCCCTGTGCCCCGCACCGGTACTCGGCCCCTTGCAGTTTCTGCTGCTTGGGGGACTCCCTTCGGCTGGCCGGCCCAACACCCGGCCAGCACCATCGGGGCGACAGGTTCCCACGTTCCGTGCTGGTGCCTGAACCGGGCTCGCGCCACCTTCACGCCGGTCACCACCTGGCCAGTCAGCAGGCACCCGCCAGGCTCATCCCGGGGCAACGACTGGACCCCGGTTTCGATGACGCCGCTACGCTTTCGACGCTTCAGCAGTGGTTCACTCACGTTCGCCTTCCCGGCCCGCACCTGACGCATCACGTGCGCCTTTTCCGCGACGCTCACCACCACGGCTCTTAACCGCAGCAGCTCGCGGTGGTTTGAGACCTCCCCCTGCAGAGCGGTCCCGGAGGGCCATACCTCCATCACCAGCACAGCACCGCATCCAAAGATCACGATCTTCTACATCGCAACCTCCATCAGCGCTCGTGGCGCACCGTCGTCGGCGTACCTGATCAGGACCGGGGAACCTGGCTTGGTTTCCCCGGCCCGGGTGCCGGAGGTCACATAACGGACCCCGGCGGCCTCCTCCAGCCCGTGCAGCGCGACGTTCAGCAGGCACGGTGAAATCACGCCGCCCTGGGGAGTTCCCTCCACGGTCGGCGCGAAGCCCTTGCCCGCCTCGAACACGCCCGCCTTCAGCCAGCCCCGGATCATGTCCCTGGCCGGGAACGACCCGAGAGCGGCGAGAAGCCGGTCATGATCGATTTTGTCGAACGCCGCGGCCAAGTCGGCGTCCAGCGCCCACACGCGCCTGGCCATCGGGCCCTTGCACACGTTGTAGATCGCCGCGATCGCGTCATGGCAGCCGCGGCCCGGCCGGAACCCGTACGATCTGGGCTCGAACCGGGCCTCCCACTCAGGCTCCAGCGCGTGACGGACCCGCTGCTGGTGGCAGCGGTCCATGAGCACGGGAATCCCGAGCGGGCGAAGCTTCGCACGGTTTGATGCCTTCGGGATATACACGCGCTTGACCGCGCGGGGATGCCACGACGAGATGGACTGGTGCACCCGCACCGCCACCGCCGCCCTGGCCTCGGGAGGTCAGCGCGACCTCCCCGTCGATCCCGGCGGTCCTGCGCCCGGCGTTGCGCTGCGTCACCTGCCGCACGCTGACCAGCGTGTTGGCCCGGCTCCGCAGCATCAGCTTCTGCAGGTTCCTGACCTTCGGCCAGTCCTGCTCCTGCGACGCCTTGAAGATCCGCTGCCGCAGCCGCCGTACCTGCTCCTCCTGCGCCCGCCAGTCGATCTTGTCCCACTGGCCGGGCGCGTCGCGGGGCTGGTCCTCCGGTCCGTTCGCTCTCGGGGCCGCCCGTCACCTCGGCCACGGCAGGGACGACCCACTGGCCGCCCTCCCATACCGGGGTGGTGAAGCTGTATCCCGTCATCGCGTCTAACTTGCCCTTCGGTTCCGGCGATCCTGGCCGCTTGGCTTCACCAGCTCACCTGCCTCACGTCAGCGCGCTTTCGCGCCCGGGCACCAGGCCCGGTATCCGGCCGGTTATGCAGCGGCCCCCGGCGGAGAGAGCCGGGCATGCTGGCGCTGGTTTCCTGCTGCCTTTCGGCCGCCGGCATTCGCTTCTTGGGCATCCTGTCCCGCCCGGGGATTCCGCCCCTCTTACGATCGGCCTACCGCGCCGCCCGCAGGCGGCGCGGACCCGAGCGGGTTTTCCATGTTCCGCACGCGTGAGACACGGCCGGGATCGGGCGCTCTCTGTACCCCGGGGACGACGGCGCCCACACGGCCAGGCACAATCCCCAGCCGCCGCCTGCCGCCTTCCAGCGGCCGGTCCCTGTCACCCCGGCACCACGACCCGTCCCGGGATGTGCAATTAACGAGGCATCAGCAAGAGTTCACTGGCGTTCACCCCCGCCCGGCCTTCCCCTCGCCTGTGGCCCCCGGACGGAACGGGGACCCTTGGGCTTTTCCGTGAGCTCCGCACCCGCCAGCCCAGGAGACCGGCGCGCACGTCACGGCGGGGACAGGTCTTACGGCGCTGACCTGGGCTACGTCTTCGGCATCAAGCCGACCCTCCTCTCGACGCACCACTCGCCGCGTGCGACCTCATGTCGCAATTGTGGTACTGCTTTATTTTCGAATGCTTGTAGTCAATATGCAGGGTGGGGACCACGCCCTCGGTGATGACCCGGGTGCGGAACCGGCCCGGCGTGGCCCGCGGTCCCTTGCGGATGATGCGCCGGGCGAAGATGAGCCCGACCTGGTCCGGGCGGCCGATGTCGAGATTGTCGCGGATGACCTGCTCGAAGAAGATCCGCCCGGTGACCGGCGCATCCAGCACCTGGGTCAGGGAGAACTCGGCCTGCAGCACCGAGACCTCATACCGGTACCCGGCCGCGTTGTCCTCGCCGGTGAACGGGCACGGCAGCAGCGCCATCCACTTGGCGGCCAGGTCCCAGATGACCTGCTCGCCGAAGCTGTCGCAGATCGCCTGCACCGCGGCGACGTCATCGACGGCGGCGAACCCGTTATCCAGCGGCGTGAACCCGATCCCGGCGCGGGCCGCCATGGCCTTGGCGTACTCGTTGCCGTTGCAGCACAGCCTGGCGTTATAAGGAAAATATCCGCAGTACTTCAGGAAGAACGGCCCCGCGCAGGCGTCATGGCAGTAGAAATACCAGTGCGTGACCACCCGGCTGTCCCGGACGATCCACGGGTAGGCATTCCCCTCCGCGTCCCGGCGCCGGGTGGCGGCACACGCTGATTCTCCTGCGCCCGCCCGATGAACACCACGCCCTCGGTCCGGCCCTCTGCCAGGAACTGCGCGAGCCGCTCGCGCATCACCTCGTCCTTGCGCTGCCCGGATGCGAACTCCACCACCGGGATCCCGTTTCCCGCGGCGAAAGCCCTGATCTCCGCGTAGAACGCCTCGGTCCGCTTCGCCAGCACCGCGGTGGAGGCCACCGGCTTGCCCAGGTGCTCCCGGATGAATCCCACCACCCCGAGGTCGCGCTGCAGCTTCGGGACGTACAGGTTGCAGTAGATGCGGTCGATGCACTCCAGCTCGAACACCACATGGCGGGCCAGGACATCGGCAGCGGAACGGGGTAGCGTCATCAGTGGCTCCGGTCGGACAGGCCCTAACAGGCCAGCTACCGCCACAGGCGGTCATATACCGGGACACATCGCGTCACCGCCACGTACCGGCCGGAGCCCCTTTCACCCAGCTCAGCCGCGGGCATGCCTCGATGGGCTGGGGCGAAGCCCCGTTAGACCTATACCACACTAAACCCCGCGAAACAGATAATTGCTTCTATACCAGAGATCGCAGTCGGCGCCAGCTAGGCAGCAGCCTGCCCGGGAATGAAGGCCAAAGAAGGCGGCCGCGGCTGATCGTGAGGTCCTACATGCTGGCTTCGGAGTTGTCGTCGTATTGATCGACCCACGGACCCGGCAAAGTCGTGAACTGAGGTTGTGACCTGCGGTGTCGTAACGGCGGTTGATGGGCCCGGCGTGTCCGCGGGCGGCGGGCAGGGCCCGGGCGGAACGATGGAAGTTCCTACGCTCACCATAAATAGCCGCGAATCGGATGGTGAGTCGATGAGTTTACGGAAGAGCACCTGGTGGAATCCGTGCTGCTCGGCCTGGTGGGTCTCGACGTAACCATGCCGCGTGGGTGGGGTTTCGGTCATTGCCTTGTTGGTGTACAGGCGGATCTCGCTCAGGCCCAGGCTGCGTGCGTGCCCTTCGGCCAGGCCGAGCAGCCGGCCGCCGATCCCGCGGTTCTGGGCTGCAGGCAGAGGACAGCCACGTTGCCCGGCAACAGGTAGCCAGGCCCGGCGATAAGGACGGCGAAGCCGGCGACCTGGCCAGCCAGGCGGATCACCACCACAGCCGAACGGTTATCCGTCCCGGTGAACGGCGTCAGGAGGAAAGCGGGCACGCAGACCGAGATGTACTCGGCGCCGTCGGCTCCCGGGTCCTGCAACGCACCCATTCCCGGGTCTGGCATGAACGCCCTGGCCGGCCTCTACGGTCATCTGACCCTCTTCCGATTCCACCACCAAGGCCCTGCGCAGCACGATGGTAAATTCGTCGAACTCCGGATGCTGCTCGGGCTCAGCCCAGCCAGACGGGCTGTGCAGTGCGCAATAATCAGGCTGCTTCCCTCGCCCGTGTGGCCCGCCGACGGTGCTCATCGATCCGCTTGGGCGGCTTGCGGCCACAGCAACCCGGCGCGGCTCTCGGATCAGCTCAGGCATAACCGCCAGTTTCGCAGGACGGATCACACCACGCCCCGCTTCAGCTTCATCCCTTGACCATAAGGTGCCGATCTCGTCCGGTCACTGAACGTACTGGTATCTCCCGTATACAACACGCAGGACCGGAGCGCCACCGACCGCGTGACGGATTTCATGCGAAATTTGGGTGCGCTCCGGATGACCAGAGCTACGCTCTGCGAGCGGACCGTGCGCGAGGCCACGGTCTCGCCACTAAGCCCAACACCGGAGACTTTAGGCGTTTGCGATCGTCTGGGGTGTTGCTGTCTTTGTGTCTTGTGCTGTCGTTGAAGTCCGGTGCCGTGGTAGCGGGCGGGCCGGTTTTGAGATATCGAGGGAGGTTGGCGATCCACGATTGCTGGCTGCCGTGCCCGCGCGCGGTCATCGTCGCTGCTGGTCCCCGGTTGGACTCCGAGGGTACTGAACGAAGGGTCGTGGCTTGTACCGGCCCCCGCGCCTCCTCCTCAGCCCCGCCCCTTCACTCTTGGCGGCGGAATGGCGCCTCGTTCCGCTCAGCGGCCGGATCGTGTGTCTCCTCGCCGGCGAGTGCTGCGGCCTCGGTGAGCGCGGCGGCGCGGGACCGGGCCGCGAAGTCGCCGGTGAGCCCGCTCTGCCCGATGCACCACTGCGTCCACTCCGGCAGCAGGCGGAGCGCCGCGTTAGCGTAGTCGGGGAAGTAGCCGTCACGGATCAGGTGCGCCGCCATCTCGATCCGGTGCGGTGAGCAGGCGTAGCGCGAGCGCTCCCCGGGATGTGCCCGCGGTCCCCACTCGTGGAGGATCGTGTCCGCAGCGTCGGCCGCGTCCTGCGGGACATCGTCGTGCCGTGCCGCGTACCAGCCCAGGAACGCCTCGCGCACCGGGCCGGGGTCGTCGCCGCCGGACGAGGCCGCGGCGGCGCTGGCGGCCGTCGGCGGCCGGTGAGGCCGCGGGCGCGCCGCCGGAGCCGGTAGTACTCCCGGATGAGTTCCCGGGGCTCGCTTCCCTGCAGCATGTCCGACAGCGGCCCGGTCTCCAGGCAGGGTGCCAGCAGCCGGGCGGTCGTCTCGGGCGCGCTCGGCGACAGTGCCGTCCCGGCGGCGGGCCCGACGGCGTGCTGCCATTCAGCCAGCGCGTCCTGCGCCGACCCGAACACCCCGGCTCCCGCGACGGTGAGGATCCAGCACGAGTCGATGTCCCATGCGTACCAGTGGTCCGGCGCCTCCCCGTCGTAGCCGAACGGGGCCACGAGCAGGAACCGGCTGCCGTACGCGTCGCGCGCGACCAGGGGGTCCCCGGCCGCCCGGCAGCCGTCAGCCGGGTGCCCGATGCCGGAAGCCAGCCCGCGGTCTGCCAGCAGCTTGGCGGCCTTGCCCGCTTCGGCCAGCGCGGTCACGTAGGGATCCTTGATGTCGGGGAAGCGCGCGCGGGCCAGCTTCGCGGTCTCGCTCTCGGTGTCGCCGGGCGGTGCCGTCAGCGCCAGCCCGCACAGCAGCGCCCACAGCTGCCGCCAGTCGCCGGTGCCGCCGGCCACCGACGCCCGCAGCGCCGCCCCGGTCTCCTCCGCCAGCGCGCGCAGCCACTGGGGCGGGTGCAGCCCGGTCAGCCGCGAGTTGAGCCGCTCGTAGAACTCGTCGCCCACGATCTGGCAGGCTTGCGTCTCCAGGTCGACGAGGCGGGACGGCCAGGTAAGGGCGCGGGCGGCGGCGAGAATCCGCTGATGGGACTCGCCCCACCAGGGCCTGGGCTCCGCCCCGCCGGCCAGGGCATAGGCCAGATCCCGCAGCGGGAAATCCTCCGGTTTCCCCGACCGGAAGTCCAGCACCAGCGGCGGGAGATCCGGCTCGTCCGCGATCGCCGGCCGCCGCTGAGCCAGTTGCTCGGCACGCCGCTGCGGGTTGCCGCTGATGCCCTGGCGGGACCCTTTGCCTTTCCCGGAACGCCGTTTCTTCGATGCCACCCGGTCAGCGTAACGATCCGAGGCAGTGCTCTGCCCGGCGCCTGCTTGTGCCGGCGTCATGCTGGCGGCCCTCGCCCGGCCGGGGTGGTCAGTCCGTGAAGGAGGCTCCTGATAGGCGTCTGGGTGTCTAGTCCGCGCCCGTCCCAGGAGCCCTTGTGTGTTCTTACCTGCCTGCCGTCGTTGATGCAAGCCAGGCTGCGGAGTCCCTGCTGGCGGGGACGCCTGCCCGGCCGCTGGTGGTCCGGGCTTGTGACCTGCGTTCTCGCGGCCGGGACATGTTGACGGCGGGGACCGGGGTGCCGTCGGCGGGCGAGATGGCGGTGTTCTGCCGCCCGGTGGTGACCGCGCCGGCGCTGCTGCGGCGGGACGGCAGCGTGCGTGCGGAGGGGTGGCTGCCGGATTTCGTGCGGCTGGGCGAGCTGGAGCGCCACCTGGGCGACGGCGTGATCGAGGCGATCGTGGCCGCGGCGCTGGAGCAGGGCCGGCTGAAGAGACGGAAGCGGCGGCGGATCATGTCCTATCCGCTGGTCATCCGGCTGATGATCGCGATGGCCCTGATGCCGGACGCCTCGTACTACGAGGCGCTGGCCAGGCTCGCCGGGCTGCTCGCGGACATCCCGTTCGCCCTGGAATGGCACGTCCCCACGGAGAAAGTGGTTACGGCCTGGCGGGTGCTGGTGCCGGCAGGCCTGATGGAGGCCCTGTTCTGGCAGGCGGCCGGGCCGCTGATCGCCGATGATGAGCCGTCGGCGGTGCTGCTGGCCGGGATGACGGTGTGCGCGGCCGACGGGATGCTGGTGAACGTCGCGGACACCCCGCAGAACCGGGCGATGTTCGGCTGCACCGGCACTGCCGCTCAGGAAGGCGAGGGGTCCGCGCCGTTCCCGCAGCTCAGGATCGTCGCCCTGACCGCGCGCGCGGGCCGCGCCATGCTGGGCGCGATCGTCGGCCGGGCCAGGGCCGGGGAGCAGGCGCTGCTGGCCCGCCTGGTGTGCCGCCGCCCGGAGCTGTTCGCCGGCCGCGTGATCTGCTTCGATAGGAATTTCCCCGGCTATGACCTGATCACCGCGATCCTGGCCGCCGGCGGGC
Source organism: uncultured Actinomycetota bacterium (assembly GCA_963808705.1). Taxonomy (GTDB): domain Bacteria; phylum Actinomycetota; class Actinomycetes; order Streptosporangiales; family Streptosporangiaceae; genus JASHPR01. The sequence goes on from CAWEHB010000005.1 coordinate 18,709, forward strand.
ACGTCGTCGCCCGGGTAAAGGCCGGGATCAGCCTGCCGTTGGAGCCAGGCGGCGGCTGGCTGCCCGACGGATCCCGCCTCACCTGGCTGAACGCCTCGTCCGGGAAGAAAGACGACCGGCTGGCGGTCCGCGCCGCCGAGCACAACGCCGTCCTGCCCTGCGGCGACGGGGAGGAGGCATCGGAGACCTGCACCCTGATCACCACGCTCCTCGATCACCAGGCCGCGCCCGCGGACGCGGTGCGGGAGGCGTACCTGACCAGGTGGAGCGCGTCAGAGACCACGTTCGGCGAGGACAAGACTGCCATCACCGGCGCCGGGAACCGCACGTCCGGGCCGGTGCTGCGGTCGGGGTCCCCGCGCCTGGTCATCCAGGAAGCCTGGGCCTGGCTGACCGCCACCCAGATGGTCCGCGCCAGCGCCGCCGCAGCCCTGAACAGCCAGGCCGCCGCGGCCCGCGCCCTGCGCCGCCAGGACAATGCCCCGGTCACCGCAGACCAGGAATCCTTCACCGCCGCCCGTCACCACGCGATCCGGTCCATGGCATTCTCCCAGGTCACAGCATCATCGTCGCTGGACGCGCTCGCCGCCGCGGCGGACGCCGCAGCACGCGCCGCGCTGCACACCCTCAACATCCCCGGCCGTGACCGCCACTCACAGCGCGCTCAGAAAGCCCGCCCGAAATTCCCGCATGCCTCCGGGACCAAGCAGACCGTCACCGGGAAACCCCAGGTCACCGTCTTCGCGCCCAGCCGGGCGTTAACCATGGACAGGCACGAGAACCGTAAGGAAGGAGGAACCGCCCCGCCATCCGGGGCCGCGGACCGTGGAACGCGCGCCGCACCCGCCGCGACAGGCGGGCGGGCGGCTGCCATGCCCGCACATAACCACCGGAGCCACGAAAACAGACTCAAAGACAGGTAAAAGACACGAGGACTGAAACAACCCGGCACGCCGCAAACACCTAAAGTCCCTGGTGTTGGGGCTAGAGGCGCATCAACCTTCCCGCTGACCGGAGCCGTCGCACAGTCCTGTTGCCTGCCTACCAGTGCGGCGAGGCCGGCGACAGGGCCAAAGGTCCGTGTCATCTGCCGTGACTTGGCAGCGTTCCGTTCAGCGCCAGCCGTCGTCTCTACAGGGGTGCCGCAGTACGAGCGGTAGGCCGGGATGCACTCCGAATTGGACTATCTGCGTGCCGTGCCCGGCGCCGGAATCTGTCCAAGCGCCGCGCAAATTCGGCGATCCGGCGCGGGGGCGGGACATCTGCTGTGTTACGCTCCGTGGTCAATGCTTGTTACTGCCTTGGGTGTGTATCCGCCTGATTGTAGACTCGGCAGCCGCTGCTGCCGGCGGTGACGAGGCGGATGGGGGCGGAGAGGGAACGCAACCGCTGAGGTGAGTTGCCGGTATTACCCCGGCGGGTTCAGCAGGTCAGGTGCAAGATGGCGTTGGTGTCCGCTGTGGCCTTGGTAAGCGCGCTGATCGCCTCCGCCGTGGGCAGGACGACAAGGTCGATCTTGCGGCGGCGGGCCTCGTCCCGGACCTGCTGCATCACTGGCAGCGCGCCGTCGGCGCCGGTGCCGACCACCAGCCGGCGGCATCGCCACGGGATGTTCTCCGCGATCGACAGCGGGGTATGCCCGTAGGCGCCGCGGAACTTGCGCGACGCGGCCTTCTTGCGCTTGCGGACCTTCCCCCGGTCGATGATCAGGTCGTGATCATAAGTCACGCCGTCAACCCGTACTGAACCGAAGGAGTAGTCGGTGAATCGCATGCTGACGCTCCTTACCCGCACCGGGATCGTATGGCCGATACCGGCGGCCGGTCCAGCTCCGTCAGCGACCAGTTGCCCGGGCGCGATCACGGGCCGTGAGCCGCCATTCAGCGACCGCGGAACCTGGCCAGGTCCACGTCGGCCGTCACCTGCGCCAGGGATGACCCGCCTGGGGAATGGCGGTTGAATAGCCGGAGAGAGTCAGGCGGGTGTCACGTGATCGCCTCGCGCATTCCGATACAGGCCCAAGCCGGCCCGGCCGCCATCGTGACCGCCGCGGCCCGGGAGGTGGCGGGCGTCTAGGAGACGGCAAGCGTGGCCGGGCCCGGCGACGTCATCATTCGGGCGGGGACGCGGGATACCGGCCAGCTGGCCAGGCTGGTGACTTCCCGCGCCCGGCCCCCCGGCGGCGGGACGCGGGCGGGCGGCTGCCAGGTCGTTGTCCGGTAGGACACCCGATCGCCGTGGAGCACTCCACCACCATCCAGCAGTTGGGCGAGGGCGCTGTCCAGGCGGTCTGCTCGTGCGGCTGGTGCAGTCCGGTGTTCGGCTCCGACAAGACAGCCGGCACGATGGACCCGCTGCAGAGCGCGGCCGAAGCTGCCGATCTGCACGAGTGGGAGATGTCCCTGCGGTGAGCGGTACCGAAGCCGGGGCCGGACGTCGCTGCGACGCCCGGCAAGCCGATGTCGGCATTCCGGAGGCAACATCGAGGTGGGCCGATGTCACCCTCGGCGGGGACCTGGGCGTGGCCGGGCGCCCGCCGATGACATCTACGCCGCGATGGACTGGCTGGCAGGCCGGCGGGACGGCACCGAGGCAGAGCTGGCCCGCCGCCACCTGGGCCCGGAGCCGCGGATAACCCGCGGCATGCCCGCATGGAGCGCGCTGTCCCTGCGCACCATCTGCCGTCCCGGCTCGAAGCCGGGCGCCTCTGGCATCGCTGCAAGTTTGGTGCGGGCGGCCGACGATCCGCCGCCATAGCTGTCCCCGTCCGGGCGCGCTCTTATGCCCAGCGCCGTACACGGCAGGACGCCGTCGCGAGGCGCCGCCGGGCAGACCGGACGGCAGCCTTCGGCGCCGGGGGCCTGCATTCCCGGGGACGACGGGCACCGGAAGTCCGGCAGGCCCTTGCCGTCCGGCCGGCACCGGGCGCTCCGGGCAGCGGTGGTCTGACCGGTGGCAGCTGCGTCACTGGCCCGCGGGCTCGCCTGCGGCGCCTTGCACCGTTACGGCTATGCCCAGCAGGCCGGCGCGCCGCTTGCGCTCGCCCAGGGCCCAGAACGCCAGCCCGAGCGCGATCATGACGGTCAGCGAGCCCAGCGTCACCGCGATCGGACATGCTGGCCAGCCTAACCAGAGGGCATGCAGTTGATCCGGCCACCGCGCATAAGTATTCGCTGGGGCATGGTAAAGCTAACGCACGGTCATGCCGCGATGATGTGCGTCGATCGGACATGAGGGCATGCTGTTGGCGGTGCCTTGCTGGGCGGGAGCTGACCGCGCGGTGCAGGCCTTGGTGGTTGACTGAGGCCGTGCCACAGCCTGCGGGTTATCGCGCGCTGGGACCGTTCCGGGCGCGGCCGTTGACGCCTGCCACCTGGCCCGATCTTGAGGAGCTGTTCGGTCTGCCGGGCGGTTCGATCGTGCGCGGCTGCTGGTGCATGTACTACCGCAAGACCGGCAAGGACAGCGGGCTGGCCGCAGACAAGAACAAGCGGGCCCTGTGCGAGCTGGTCAGCAGCGGCGTCGTGCCGGGCCTGGCCGGCTATCTGGGCGACAGCCCGGTGGGCTGGATCAGCCTGGGCCCGCGCCAGGATTACCTGAAGCTGCGCCGCTCTCCGATCATGAAGCCGGTCGATGACGCCCGGGTCTGGTCGGTGGTGTGCACCTATGTGGCCAGGCCCTGCCGGGGGCTGGGCCTGCAGCACCGGCTGCTCAAGGCGGCCGTGGACTTCGCGCGGGATCACGGTGTCAGGATGCTGGAGGCCTACCCGGTTGATAAGCCCGGGCGCAGCCATGACGACTTCATGTTCTTCAGTTCACGCAGCCTGTATGAGCGGGCCGGGTTCCGGGAGGTCGTGCGGCGCTCACCGACTCGGGTGGTGATGCGCCGGGCGCTGCGGGCCCCGGCGCGGACATGCCCGTCCGCCCAACAGCAGTGACGCCAGCAGCGCGGCTACCGCCTGACCCGTTCCCTGCACAGACCCCGGCCGCCCTCGGGTGTGATAAACACGAACGCCCGGTCCTGCCGCGACGCGCACTGATGCCGTCTGCGGTTCACGCCCCGCCAGGCGGTCTGGCGTCGTCTGATGATTTGGATGCCGTAGGTTGCCGGGTGTGATCCTGGTAGTCGAGTACGACCCAGCTTGGCCGCTGCGATTCGAGCAGTTGCGGCGGGAGTACGCCGAGGCAATGGCAGCTGTTCACGTGCCCGTGGTGGCCATCGAGCATGTCGGCAGCACCGCGGTTCCGGGTCTGGCCGCCAAGCCGGTTATCGACTGCGACATCGTAGTCGCCGAGCCGGACGTCGCCGCAGCGTCGCAAGCCCTGGCCGGCCTGGGGTTCACGCTCCTTGGCGAGCTCGGCATTCCGCTGCGGTGGGCGTTTAAGGAGCCTGAACGTCTGGCGGCGACGAACACCTATGTCGTTGTTCAGGGTTCACTGTCGCTCCGCAACCACCTCGCTGTCCGGGACACCCTGCGAACCGAGCCACGTCTGCGCGAGCAGTACGCTGCCGTCAAAAGGCAGGCCGGTGCCATAGCCTCGAACATCGACGAGTACGGTCGCGGGAAGAATGCCATGGTGCAGCGGATTCTCGCTACCGCCGGACTGACCGACGCGGAACGAGCCTCCATTGACGCCAATCAGGTGCCGTCGCACGACGAAGTCCCGAGGTAGAAATCAGGCGCATTAAATTCGTCTCCGGCCCTGCCACCAGATCCGCGGCACCCAGGGCACCCGCGATCCGGCTGACGCTGACGGCGCAGCTGCTGAACACCGCGGCCGCGACGGTGGCCACGCAGCCGACCGTGCGGCCCGGGCCGCATCAGTGGTTCTACACGAAGTTCGTCGAGTACGGGTACGGCCAGCCCATCCAGTCGAGCGAGAACTGGGAAACCTTCGACGGCCGCCAGACTGCGTACTTCCAGAACGGACAGCTGATCGTGCACAAGACGCTAGGTGTCTTCGGCAGCGGCGGACCCACGGCCCTGGATAAGTACAACGCCAACGCCACACCGCAGACCGCATACAACGCGCTGGCGTCGCTGCCATCGAGCCCCAGGGCGCTGCTGGCCGTAGTCGCCCAGCAGGTGGCCGCGGTCGGCAGCCAGAATGTGGCGGCAGGAAGCCCCGTCTCGCTGTACACCTCGACCAACCGCGATGCGCTGGACTTCGATTACCTGGCCCAGCTGCTGTGGAATGCGGCCCCCTCGGCCGAACCGCGCTCGGCCGAGGCCGCGGTGTTCCGGGCGATGGCCGCCATCCCCGGGGTCAGCAGCCAGCGAGGGATCACGGACGCTGTCGGGCAGCCGGCGATCGGACTGTCCGCTAGCGGCGGCAAGTCGCAGCTTCTTCTCGATCCGCAGACCTACCAGGTAATCGGAGTGCGTGCATTCAGCGCAGGACAGAAGGTGTCCCTCCGCGCCGCCGGGCGCAAGGCCGCGAAACTCCACTGGCCCCCGAAGGGCACTATCTTCATCTCGATGGCCTGGGCGCAGGTCACCATGGTCAGCGGACCCGGCCGCCTTTAACCTCGATTCCCGGTAAGGCAGTTGAACCGGGTCTCCTGTATGCGCGACATCGTCTGCAGCCTGGGCACATACGCCTGCAAGAAGATCCTGTCCACCGAGCGGCAGGTGAGCATCACGTGATCCCGCAGTAAAGTCGCAATAGCCGGCCATCGCAGCCTCCCTGGTCTCGTCAACCCGGAGGCTAGAACCGGCCCAGCGAGGAGGCCACCCCCCGATCGGGCACCTCCTCGCTGCCGCTCAGCCGTCGCTCACCCCAGTCGCGGCGTGGCCGCGCGCCCTGGCGGTATGAGGTCGCTCGCTTCGGACCAGAGGTCAGGCAGCCGGTGGCGAACGGCGAAGGATGCGGCCTCGAGCCGCGAGTGCACGCCGAGCTTGGTGAGCACTGCCTGCAGGTGGGTTCGAACTGTGGTACGCGAGACGCCGAGCAGGTCCACCATCGCCGCGGTGTCCAGCCCTTCCACCAGCATCATCAGGCACTCCCGCTCGCGGCTGGTCAGGTGCGCGGCGAGCCGGAGCGCCTGGCTCGGCTCGGCGGAGCGCCGCGACAGCGCGGCCTCGGGGACGTCGACCACGACCTCGCCGCGCAGCACGCGCTCGAGCGCGGAAACGAGCGCGCCGACTCCGCGCGACTGGTGCAGATAGCCGGATGCTCCCGCATCCAGCACCCGGCCTACCGCCTCGCTACTGGGGTTGACGCTGAGCACGACGATGCTCGTGCCCTGGCTGGCGGCGAGCACCCGGCCGATGGTCTGGGCATCGTCCTCCATCCGGGCGTTCCAGTCGATCAGGCACGCGTCCGGCCGTTCTCGCCGGACCAGGGCGACCATCTCCGCGGCACTGCGGGCCACCGCGCCGATCGCGTACCCGTGCTGGCCGAGCACGGTGGACAGCGCGTCAAGGAACACCACGTGGTCGTCGCCGAGCACTAGCCTGGTCACGCGGTCACCCGCCAATCTCGGAACCTGACCGCATGCCAGGTGCGGCCGGCGTCCGATGCCCGCAGCAGCTGGTGGGGGTCGGCGACCGACGGCCCGCTAACCACGACCCAGCCCACCGTCGGGCTCACGTAGGACAGGGAGCTCAAGCCCACCCCGCCGCCGGTACCGGGGACCGCGATCTCGGCCCAGGTCTTCCCGCCGTTGGCCGAACGGTAGAGGTAGTCCGGACCCGGCGAGACGACGGCGATGGTAATCAGCTTGCTGCGGTTCGACGGCCCGGCGAACCCGTACACGTCGCCGAAGACTGGGGCCTGCCCGGTGAGGTGCTCGGTCCTGCCGCCGTTGACCGAGCGCAGCACGTCCTTGACCGTGTGGAACGTGCCTTGCGCGAAAGCGCACAGGAATGCCACGTACGTTGGGCTGGTCGGCGCGATGCCCGCCAGCCCAAGGCCGGCCGGGCAGCGGAACGGGTACTTGTGCCAGTGCACGCCGTCAGCGCTCGCCCACAGGTACGAGCTGGCGCCAGCCGTGCTGGCGCCGAACCAGGCCGCCTTCCCCGACACCGCCACGCTGCCGCCGGTCATGGTGCCGACCCGCGCCCACGCGTCCCGGCCGGCCGGGCTGCTGAACAGCTCGTCACCCGCGACGGCGTACACGGTCCCCGCAGAGGCCGCCATCGCCCTGATGTCACCGCCCAGGGACAGCCGCCGCCAGCGCGCGCCGCCGTCATGGGTGGCCCACAGCCACCGGCTGAGGTACTGATCGTAGAGCCAGCCGTCGCGCCGGCTCGCGAACACGACCTGGCTGACCTGCGGGCTGCGGTTGGCGAGCCAGACATCGGGCGCCGTCAGGAAGTACCACTGCGCGCCGCCATCGGCCGTGGCCGCCAGCCGCGCCCGGCAGGTATGGCCGACCGTACAGCCCACGCCGCCCAGCGCGACGCCCCAAGCCGGGGAAATCGCGACGCCCCAAGCCGGGGAAATAAAGCCCGCCGCGGTCGGCTGGAAGCTGGCCGGCACTTTCGTCGCCCGCCCCGTCGCCGCAGAGCGCGGTGCAGCCGCCGCGCCGACGGTGCCGACGTCGGCCAGGCCTAATACGGTCAGCGCCGCCGCCGCCGCGACGGCACCCACAGCGCGCACAAAATGCGTACCCATCGGACGATCTCCGATCCCGCGCGCCCGGCGAGGATGCAGCCGCGCACGGGCGGCGATCACGCGGCGGTTCCGCTTCCGCGCCCGCCGCCATTCAATTACGACGCTCGGCACGGCGCGGGGTGCGCGGCAGTGCCAAATGGCCGGCACGGCAGGGACCTTAGGTCCCGATCGGCCACCAGCCGCAGCCGCCCCCGCCAGCCCGCCGCATTCCCGCCGGCACCCGCGGCCAGCAGGGACCCGGCCCGCCAGGCGGCACCGGCACCTGCTCTCACCGGCTCGGTGGGGCGGCCCCACGCACCCGCACGGCAGCGCCGGGCGAGACGGCCACGCCGCTGATCCGCAACCCACGCCGTGATCCCCGGGCACAGGCTGCTGCTGTCTGCCCGGTGAGCAATCGGCTGGCCTGCCGGTCCCGCAGGAGTCCGGCCGCCGGTCCCCGGCATGCGCACCGGCCCGCCGGCGCGACAGATAAACCGATCTGGATGCGACCTATAGCCCAGCGCCGGGCAGCCGCCCGCGTACAGGCGGCTCGGAGCGCGTTCTCCCTGACCTCCGCCATCACTCAGCGTGACGCCATCTGCTGATCTCGACCGTCCACCCACGGCATGACCCGTTTGGGAACGTCGTCGCCAGATGTTTCGTCGTCCCTGTGGCAGCGGCCCAGCCGCGTCGGTCCTCATCCCGCCTGAGTTGGCGCGCTGTACGCGGCAGAAGCGGAAATTCATGCCGAGCGCTGGCGATGCATAAAAATACGACCTCGCCGCTGTCTGCGCCACCGTGGTCGGGATTGCCTACCGTGCAAAGAGCTCTTAATAACCGCGCGCCGAGCCGTTACGTGCGGCAGCGCCGGTCGATTTGTTGCCGGTGTCAGCCGCTCTGATCTGGCTGATCTGGGCGTTCGCTGGGCTCGTAGCCGGGTGGGCGCCCGGCTTGGGGAGCGATGAGCGACACGGTCGGGAAGTAGGTGCGGTATCTGGCTGCATCCCGGGTCAGGAGCCGGTAACCGCGCACGGCTGCGTGCGCGCCGATGTAGAAGTCCGGGAGCGGGGAACGCTTCTGGCCGCCTCGTCTGCGGTAGGCCAGGAATGCCTTGCCGGCCAGGAAGCCCGCTTCGCAGGGCAGCGCGTCGCGCTGGAAATCCTCGGCGGGAACGGCGTCGTCGAGGTCCTCGATGCGGTCGAAGCCGGCCGAGACCTCGGCGTACACGATCGGGTTGATCACCAGCGGGCCGTCGTCCAGAGCCTGGGCGAGGGCATCTGCCGACCACTGGCTCCAGGCAGGATCCTCGGTGACGATATCGAGGATGACGCTGGAGTCCACCAGGGTAACCGGACGCCTGGCGACGGGAGTCAGGCGGGCTGGCGGCTCATTCGCCACGCAGCAGCTCCATGAGCTGATCGGTGCTCATGGAGGTGCTTGCCCGTCCGCGCATCCGGCGCACGAGCCGCTGCCCGCGGGTCGGGCTCGCCTTGACCTGGATGATGCGCAGGGTGTTGCCGTCCTCGATGACGTCGACCTCATCACCCTCGTGCAGGCCGTGCCGTTCGCGGAGCGCGGCGGGGATCGTCACCTGGCCCTTGCTGTTCAGCCGCATCGCCAGCCTCCTGATACGTAATACCAGTCATACATCCTACGCCATCCGCGCAGCGGTCAGGCCGGGGCGACCCCCGCTGGCAGCGCTGCGCGAGTGGCCTGTCGATGTCAGGAGCCGCGGAACGTGGCAGCGAGCTGCTCGACGAAGGTGCGCACGAGCCTGGCCCAGAGCACCCACCTGCCCGCTGGTTCGACCCGCCATCCTGTCGGTCGAACCTGTGTTCGACAGGCCGCGAACGGCCTGCCAGTGCGAGGTGGCGCGATCCGCCGCTTCTTTCGGCAGGCACCAGGGTGATCACCAGCTGAGGCGCTCAGATCAGGTCAGCCTGGGGCAGCGTGACCGCTCGCTCATGCATGCCGAGATGAGGATGTCAGCCGAGCAACCCCACATGCGCAGAACCGGACAATCGGCGCGCGAACGCGCCCACTGCCGACACGGTTGGGACGCCATTCGTAATCGGCGATCTGAAATTGTTCGAGCTAATTACAATATGCCCGCATGTCACGCTACGCGAGCGCGAGGAGCGCTGACCGAGCCTATTGTGGATCACTTGGATCGCGGTCGATGATGTGACCTGCCGTTTACAAGAAGTGTGGCCTTATGCACTCATGAGCGCTAGCTGCATAGATATAGCACGCGTCATCGCATTGACGGCACTCGCTGTCCTGAGATTATCCGGCGCGTCGTTCCACGAACCGTTCCACGCCTGCAGCCTCTATGTCCGGCCATACTGTTACCTCCAGCGGAGGCCAGTCCGGCTGCGCTTCGCGACCCGAAGCACGATAGGGCCGAGATGTGGCCAGGATCTGTCCCGCGGGAAGGTAGCGGAAGGGTGCGCGCTGGCCTGAAACTGCCAGTGTGGTGTTCGTTGCTGACGATCTGGGGGCCTGGCTGGTCGGGCTGCTGGCCGATGCTGGCCGCAAGAAGCTGACCGCGCTGGTGCTCGGCAGCGACCAGGAGCGTGCACTGCGGAAGGCAGCCGCCGACGCGGTCCAGGACACCGCCGCCGAGATGGGCCTGTCTGCTGAACAGGCCAGGCGGCTCGCGGCGGTGATCAGGCAAGCCTTCCGCAAGCCAGTGCAAGATGCGCCGCTGGCCGGGTCGGTGACGATGCTGGAAGTGCTCCAGGCCGGGATCGCGGGACAACTGGCCATGCTGGATGATGCCGGCCGGGCTGTCGCCGGGCAATCGTCGGCGGAGGTTCTGGGAGTGCCGGGCGCCGTGCTGGCCGAGAAGCTGACCGGCCACCTGGTGCGGGAGATCATGCTCCGCGGATCGGGTGGCGGGCCGCTGGCCCCGCTGGCCGACCAGCTCAACCACGATCTGACCCATCTGCAGGGACAGCGGGTCGAAGGCATGCTCGCCCGGCTGGTTGCCCTCGTCATCACCGCGTCGGCGTCAGCTGACGCGCGAGGGCCGGGGGCCGGAACTGGCGGGGTGGCGGCGGCTACGCGAACGCTGCCCCGCGATATCGCCTCGTTCACCGGGCGGCAGCAGGAGCTAGCCGAGTTGATGGAGGCCGCGGCGGGGGTCGGCAGGGTGGTGGGGATCCACGCGATCGGCGGGATGGCCGGGGTGGGCAAGACCGCGTTCGCCGTGCACGCCGCTCATCGGCTCGCGGACGTGTTCCCCGGCGGGCAGATCTTCCTGCCGCTGCACGGGCACACCCCCGGGCAGCAGCCGGTCGACCCGGCCGAGGCGCTGGCCAGTCTGCTGCTGACGGCCGGGGTCCCGGCCGGGCAGATCCCGCCAAGCCTGGAGGCACGGATGGCGCTGTGGCGGGACCGGCTGGCCGAGAAGCAGCTGCTGCTGGTGCTCGACGATGCGGCCAGCAGCGAGCAGGTCCGGCCGCTGCTCCCCGGCGTCGGCGGCAGCCTGGTGCTGGTCACCAGCCGACGGCACCTGTCCGCGCTGGAGGACGCCACTGCGATCAGCCTGGACACTCTCCCGCCCGACCAGGCCGCTACGCTGCTGGTCCGCCTCGCCGACCGGGCCGGGCTGAGCCCGGACGATCCGGCGGTAGACCAGATCACCCGGCTGTGCGCGTACCTACCGCTGGCGATCGGGATGGTGGCCCGCCAGCTGCACCACCACCCCGCCTGGACCGCGGCCGGGCGGGCTGCCGAACTGGCCGCCGCGCGGGACCGGCTGGAGCTGATGGCGACGGAGAACCTGTCCGTGGCCGCCGCGTTCAATCTGTCGTACCAGGACCTCACCGGGGACCAGCAGCGGCTGTTCCGGCGGCTGGGGCTGCACCCCGGCGCCGACATCGACGGCTATGCGGCCGCCGCCCTGGACGGCACCGATCTTTCCGCTGCCCGCCGCGGCCTGGAGGCGCTGTACGACCAGTACCTGCTGACCGAGCCGGCCCAGGGCCGCTACCGGATGCACGACCTGATTCGCGAGCACGCCCGCGCCCTGGCCGGTCGCCTGGACCGAGACGGTGACCGGGACGGTGCCACCGCCCGGCTGCTGGATTACTACCAGCACACCGCCGCGCGCGCCGACGCCCTCATCGCCCGCTGGGCCCGCCCCGGCCCCGCCCTGGCGGACGGCGCGATCCCGGCCGCGGTTCCCGACCTGGCCAGCCGGGAGCAGGCGCTGGCCTGGACCCGCGCCGAGCGCGCCAGCCTGCTCGCCTGCCTGGACCACGCCACCGGCACCGGTCAGCACGCCCGGGTCATCGCCCTGACCGTCGGCCTCGCTGGGCTGCTGCGGCTCGACGGCCCGTGGGCCGACGCCATCACCCGCCAGACAGCCGCGGTCCAGGCTGCACGGTATCTCGGTGACCGGCTCGGCGAGGCGAACGCCGTCTACGACCTGGGCGACGTGCTGGGGCTGACGGGTGATTACCCGGCTGCGGCCCAGGCCCTGGAGCAGGCACTGGGCCTCTACCGCGACCTCGGCAACCGGCTCGGCCAGGCCAACGCCCTCAACGATCTCGGGGCCGTACGGATGTCGACGGGTGATTACCCGGCCGCGGCCCAGGCCCTGGAGCAGGCGCTGGGCCTCTGCCGTGACCTCGGCGACCGGCTCGGCCAGGCCGGTGCCCTCCGCAACCTCGGATATGTGCGGCTGATGACGGGTGATTACCCGGCCGCGGCCCAGGCCCTGGAGCAGGCGCTGGGCATCTGCCGTGACCTCGGCGACCGGCTCGGCCAGGCCCACGCCCTCCGGGACCTGGGGTACGTGCTGCGGCTGACGGGTGATTACCCGGCCGCGGCCCAGGCCCTGGAGCAGGCCCTGGGCATCTGCCGTGACCTCGGCAATCGGCTCGGCCAGGCCAACGCCCTCAACTGCCTCGGGGCCGTGCGGCGGGTGACGGGTGATTACCCGGCCGCGGCCCAGGCCCTAGAGCAGGCCCTGGGCATCTACCGCGACCTCGGCAACCGGGGCGGTGAGGCCGAGGCGCTCAACGAGAGAGGGACGCTGCACCGGGTCAGCGGTGACCTCGCGGAGGCTGAGGGGTGTCACCAGCACGCCCTGGACCTGGCCTGCGCCATCGCCAGCTCTTGGGACGAGGCTCACGCACTGGCCGGCCTGGGCCGCTGCGCCCTGGCCGCCGGCCACGCCACCCAGGCCGACGGCCTCCTGCGGCAGGCACTGGAGATATTCCAGCGGATCGGCGCAGCCGAGGCGCCGGACCTGCTCGCCGAACTAGACGCCCTCACCGGCGCACCGCCCGCACAGTAAGGAGTTGCCGGTAAATAACCTTGCCGCACCTGGATGAGCGGCAGCAGCGGCTGTATCTGGGGTCGGAGGCGCGGTCGCTGGGGCATGGCGGGGTGGCCGCGGTGGCGCGGGCGGCCGGGGTGAGCCGGGTGACGGTCGCGGCGGGGGCGGCGGGGCGGGAGCCGCTGGGCCGGGTGCGTCGGCCGGGCGGGGGGCGTAAGCCGGGCCTGGCCGCGGCTGGCTGGCCGAGCTGGACCTGCCCGGGGTGTCCCGGGAGATCGTCACCGACTGCCTGGCGTTCCCCGGCGCCCTGGCCCCGATGATCGAGCGGCTCGGCGGCGAGCTGCACCAGCGCGCGAAGGCCGACCCGCGGGCCAAGGTAGTGAGGACGCTGCCGGGCGTCGGCGAGTTCACGGCGCTGGTCATGCTGGCCGAGATCGGCGACATCACCCGGTTTCCCAGTGCCGCAAGCTGGCCAGCTGGGCCGGGCTCACCCCCACGGTCCGCGGCTCTGACCTGACCATCCGGCACGGGCATATCTCTAAGCAGGGCTCGACGTGGCTGCGCTGGGTCCTCAACCAGGCCGCGCAGACCGCCAAGCGCTTCCCGGAGTTCGCCGCCACCTATGCCGCTATCAGCAAGCGACGCGGGAAGAAGATCGCCACCATCGCGATCGCCCGCAAGCTGCTCACCCGCGCCTGCCACCTGCTCGTCGACGCCCACGCCGCCCAGGCACCAGCCGCGGCCAGCACCGCAACCACGCTCCCGCAAGCCGGGAGGGTCACCAAGCCCCGGGCACGCTCGCTTGTACGGCATGAGCCGGCCACCGGCCGCGCTCGATCATCTGACTGAGCAGCCCGGTCCCCGAACACATGGTCATGGCGTCGGCCCGGTCACACGGCCAGACGCCGGATGGGTGCTTGCGAGGTCACTCCGCCAGCCAACATCGAGGACAGCCACGCGACCCTCAAAGCCAGCAGGAAAGAACCTTCCCCGCTTCCGATGATCCGCCGCTCGTCGGCCTCAAGCTCGTTCGTCCTCGCCGCTGCACGGCTGCGGGCGCTCCAGCTTGACCCCCTCCCGCACGGCGACGTGAACCAGGCAGCTGCGAGGAAGATCCCGAAGAACAGCCAGGCCAGCCCGGCGACACCACGCAAGTCACCGGGTCAAATTCCTGCGCCCTCTTGACACCAGTGGCCCTCATGGGTGCCGCGATTAGGTAGGTACTGACTCGCTGATCTCCACGAGATGGCCGTCGGGATCTCGGAGGAAGCAGCGGATTTCGCCGCCCCAATCATGTGGCGGGGTAAGGAAGGTCGCGCCCCGGGCCGTCAATGCTGCATAGACTGCGCGGCAGTCATCGACCCGCAGTGTCATCGCGTGACTGACCTGATCCGGGTCAGCCGGCGGCACGAAGGTGACCCCGGGCTTGTCGGCGGTCGGGCCTCCTCCGCTCACCAGCAAAGGCCAGGTCCCGGCGAACTTGAGCACGACGCTCGTGCCGCCGTACTCCCGGTACAGTTCCGCGCCCAAAACATTTATCCAGAAATCACGAGAGACCGCCGGGTCAGCGACCACGAGAATGTGCGTAACCGCGACATCGGCACCCAGCGGATGCTGGCTCATGCCGCCCTCCCATCGAACTGCCTGACCCGCGGCGCTAATGCGCCACAGGATCGCCGACACCATCATCGCGGTTCGACGCAGCTGCACCGGCCCGAACACGCGCTATGCCGCATAGTTATAGTGCGCGCCTGGTCAGGCGAGATCTTGCCGCACGGCCGCGCCGCGCCGAGGCTCTTGGCCAGTTGCGACACCTGCGACTTCGACAGGCTCGTGATGCCTACGACCGAGCACCTGCCTCTGTCGGCCGGCATGCGGCCTGCCTCGTCGCCGCCTACGTGGCTGGGGCCGCCCGGTAACCGGGTGCGGGCGCCTGCCTCCCGCCAGCTCGTTGGCGGGCCGGGGGAGGCTCACCTCGCCGCGAAGGCTCGCTCCCGCAGGTGCGCGGATCGGCTGTCAGGCCGCGCGGGACTTGGTGACCTTGGCGATCACCCCGGTCTTCGGGCCGACATCTACCTGTACTCGCAGTCCCAGCGTTCGGGCCAGGGTGAGCAGGGTGTCCATGGTGGGGTTGTGCTCAGCGGCCTCCAGCCGGGCCACCACCGGTTGGCTCCAGCCCAGCAGCCGGGCCAGGGCGGTCTGGCTGAGCCCGTGCTCGGCCCGGTAGCGGATCACCGCCTCGGCCACCGCCCGGGCCAGCGCGGTTCGCTCCCACTCGGCCCGGAACTGCGAGTCTTGGAGCATCTCCTCTAGCACCTGGCTGTTGCTGATCAGCCGCCTGCTCATCCCTCGATCTCCTTCAGCCGTTCCTCCGCCAGCCGCACCGCCCGGTCAAACCCGCGCCGGTCATGCACCGCCTCCGGGCCGACAGCTAAGATCACTATCGTGGCGGCCACCCGCCGGTACAGCACACGCCAGGGGGAGCGGCCCGAGCGGGGCCGCAGCTCCCGGATCCCGGCCCGGCTGCCTTTGACCTGGCTGGTGTGCGGCGCGCCGAGCCGGTCGCCGAAGGCCTCCAGCTTCGCCACCGCGGTCATCACCGCACGGCGCTCCGCAGCCGGAAGCCCCAGCAGCTCCTCCCGGGCGCCCTCATCCCAGTCAATCCTGAACGCCATCCGCAGACTATAGCAAGTATGCTATCGTGACTATAGCGATATTGAAATAGTGCCGGATCAGTTCGCTCGGCGCCGACCCAGCATTCGGGACCCTCGGGAGAGTATGTAGGCCATGGCTAACCGGCATTTCGGCAAGCTCGGCGACGTCTGGAAGCACGCCGCGCTGGCCGAGGTCTTGGAGCGCGAGCCGGCACTGAGGTATGCGGAGACACACGCGGGTTCGGGCGCCTACCCGATCGTGCGCGACGGGGAGCGCCAGTTCGGCATCCTGCGGTTCCTGGACGTGGCTGCGCGCTCCGAGGTGCTCGCCCGCTGCAGATACCGCGCGGTCACCGCTTTTTGGCTCAACGGCCGTGGCCTTTATCCCGGCTCCGCGCTGCTGGCCATGACCGTGCTCGGCGATGCCAGCTCCTACCTGCTATGCGATCTGGACCCGGGCAGTGCCGCCGATCTTCGCCGCTGGGCCCGCGAGCTGAGCCTGCACGGCTGCGAGGTTGCGGAAAGTTGACGGCATGGCGGCCGTCGCGGCATGGCTGGACCGCCATGCCGGCAAGCCCGGGCTAGTCCACATCGATCCCTTCGACGCAGATGCTCGCGGCCCAGGCGGATACTCCGCGCTGGAACTCGCCGGACGCGTCGCCAATAGCGGCACCCCGCTGGTCTACTGGTACGGCTACGACCAGCCCGGCGAGCAAGCGTGGGCCTACACGCGGCTGACCGCCCAGACGTACGCACTGCTGTGGTGCGGCGATGTGATGGTCACCGGGACCAATAGCACGGCTGGTGACCTTGGCCGCGCTACGACAGCGGGCACGGGCTTCGGTGTCATCTTGGCCAACGTCCAGGCGGGCACGGTCAGCGCCTGCACCGCGGTGGGCAACGCGCTCGCTGACGCATACGCCGGTGCGCTTCTGCCAGATGGAAGCCGGGGCAATCTCGTCTTCACAACCAGAACCAACGGCCGAGCGCTAACGGGACACAGCCACGTTCACATTAAGTAACCACTCACCGAGCAGATCAGCCACCGCCTGCTGATTGACTACCCAGACGACCAGACGATGCGCATCTCCCACGAGACGATCTACCGCTGCCTTTACGTGCAAGGCCGTGGCGGCCTGCGCCGAGAGCTGGTGACATGCCTGCGGACCGGGCGAGCGCTACGCAAGACCCGGCGGACAACCGAACGACGCGGACGGATCACCGGCATGGTCAACATCGTCGAGCGTCCCGCGGAGGCCGCTGATCGTGCGGTTCCCGGGCACTGGGAGGGTGACCTCATTACCGGGGCGGAGAACAAGTCCGCGATCGGGACACTCGTCGAGCGAGCCACCGGCTACGTGACGCTGCTGCACCTACCGAACGGTCATGGCGCTGACGCGGTGCAGGAGGCGATGGTAGAGGCGATGAGCTATCTGCCCGCCACCCTGCGTCGGACCCTCGCGTGGGATCAGGGAATCGAGATGGCAAACCACGTCGCGATCGCGAACGCCACCGAGCTTGCGATCTACCGCTGTCCGTGGCCATCAGAAAGTGGCCATTGACATACCGCTTGGGCATCGGGCCGGGTGGTCCGCCGCGATGGGCGCCGATGAACTCGTGCTCTAGCCATTGCTCGCGCGAGCGTGCCGCATGAATGTAGCGAGGACCTCGAGAGCCGGTGCCTAACACGCGGCGGCATTGAACTCGGCCCCGACAGCTTCGCGATTGTGCTTGGCGGTCGTCGGCGCTGGTCTTGCTGCTTCAGAAGACACGTTGAGGTGGAGAGCATCGGCGATCTTCACCGGCTCGGTCGCTAGAACCGAGTGCCTTGATCTCGTTTGCGAAATTCGAAGTTCTGTTCAACGGGCAGGAGCTGGGTTACTGGGCGGCGCTGGGTGGGAGCCAAAGTGGGAGCCAACGTGCACAGTCATCAGGCGACGCTGAGCGACGTCCAGCCACGATCACTCCAGGTGAACGCCACGCCAGGCGACATGGGGCTACGTCAGGCGACTGGGCGGAGCTGATTTGGGAGCAGGAGGTCGCGGGTTCGAATCCCGCCATCCCGACCACTTTTCGAATTCGTTGTCTATGACTGGAGCCATTCGGGGTAGCCAGTATCTGTCGCCCCATGCCGGCTGGCGTGGCTTAGCGTCGGCGCACGTTGGCTCCCACCAGCCCGCCGGATCGACCCACCATTCCTGTCGGTCGAATATGTGTTCGATTGATGCGAATGGCTCACCAGCGCGAGGCGGCGCATCCGCCGCTTCTGACGACGGGTGGTACCACAGTAATCACCTGCTGAGGTGCTCAGACCAGGTCAGCCTGGAGTAGCGTGACCGCTCGCTTCTGCCGAACAGCGGGCGTTGCGTACCCCGCATACTTATTCGCTGCCCTGTATGCCGCTAACAGTGACGGCGATCGTCAACACGGTCGTGCCGTTGGGATCGAGGGCCGCGCTAAACGATGCTCCTATGGCTGTCAAGGGCTTGAAATGGCATTTTCTAGTCCTTTTAAGATCATGTATCGAATGCTTCGAGCTTGGGGTTGCTGGGTTGCGGACAAGACAGGGAGGGGCCGCTCCGGGCGGATGGTCGACGGGCGCTACGCAGGCCGCCTGCGTGTGTTAACAGGCGCGCTTGTGTGTGGAGGTCTGTTAGGGGGATGGAGCCGCCGAGTACGCCGAAGATGTGGCGGGCGACTTCGGGCTGGTCGGCGGCGCTCCGGTACAGGGCTTCGAGCCGGGGTGAGAGGGGGGCGAGCCGGGCCGTGCTGAGGGTGAGTTCGAGCCCGTTGGCGGTCAGCGCGTCTCGCCGCTGCTGGTAGCGGGCGAGGGCCTGATCCGCTGGCTGGTGCCCGGCCAGGGTCTGGTGGATGGCGTCCGCGAGCAGGTCGGCGGTGAGGAAGGCATCGGAGATGCCCATGCCGGTGCAGGGGTCTTTGTGGTGGCCGGCGTCGCCGGCCAGCGCCCACCCGGATCCCGCAGATTCCCGGTAGAAGTTGGGCAGGTCTGCGGTGCCGGTGAAGCGTGTTTCCTGGTGCCCGGATGCGACCGCCTCGCGCAGTCCCGGGACCAGTTCCAGGGCTGAGTGGAAGCGGCCTTGTATGTCGCGGCGTACATGGTGGAAGTCCTGCCGGGGCCAGGCGACGTAAATGCAGGTCAGGTCGTCGTTGGTGGGCCAGACCAGGATCAGCTGGCCGGGGCGGGCGTGAAACGACGCGCCCCGGCTGCGGATTCCGCTCCAGTAGGAGTAGTACACGGCGGTCACCGGCGGGTACTGCCGGTAGGCGCGGGCGCCGACCTTTCTGGCGATGCCCGAGTGCGCGCCGTCCGCCCCGACGACAATCGCGGCTCGCAGCGAGGATCTGGCCGATCCCGGGTGCTGGCCCTGCACGCCCGCGGCTTTGCCGTCAGACCACAGCACGTCACGCACGGCGAAGCGCTCGATCAGGTCAGCGCCGGACTCGGCGGCTGCCTCAACCAGCAGCGAGTCCAGGACGGTCCGCCGCGGGCAGTAGGTGTCGGCCGTGCCGGCCACCGCCGGCCCGATGCCGCAGATCTGCACCGGGCCGGGGTCGAAGGTGATCTGGCGGATGGGCGCGCAGCCGCGGGCGCGCAGCCGGCCGAGCAGCCCCCAGGCCTCCAGCCGGGCCGTGCCCCGCTGCCACAGGAAATGGGTGGACATGGTGTCGCTGGGAAACGACGCCCGGTCGACCAGGGCGACCCTGTGCCCGGAGCGGGCCAGCAGCATGGCCAGCGGCGCCCCGGCGCACCGGGCACCCACCACCACAACGTCATACACCGGCCCGTGGGCCCTGCAGGGACCGCGGGGCGCTAGCCCACGGGCTGGCCTGCGGCCAGCGCCTTGACATCCGCAGTGCTCAGCGGGTTACCGGCGATCCCCCAGTCACCGCTCTTGACTTCCTCGACGACCACCCAGGTGACCGGGCGCATGTTCTCGCCCTCGATCTCGACCATGGTGTCGGTCAGCCGGCGCACCATGTCCTGCTTCTGCTCGGAGGAGAAAACCCCCTCGATGACCTTGACGTTGACGAACGGCATGTCCTACCCCTCCCTCAGGCCGTCGCGCCGAAGCGCAGGTTATGAGACTGCAGAATAGTACGAACGTTCGCGTTGTACAATGGCGTGGTGGCAAGACAGGCCAACCGCGTCGGCGCCAAGACGCGCAGCGCTATCGTGCGGACCGCCGCCGACCTCGCCTCGGCCGAGGGACTGGACGGGCTCAGCATCGGGCAGCTCGCGAGGGAGCTGGCCATGAGCAAGAGCGGCCTGATCGCCCACTTCGGCTGCAAAGAAGACCTGCAGCTGGCGGCTATTGAGGAGGCCCGGCAGCGTTACGTCCAGGAAGTGATCGCGCCTGCCCTGGCAGCCGGCTCCGGCATCACCCGCCTGCACGCGCTGTGCGAAGCCTTCCTGTCCTACATCGAGCGCAGGGTGTTCCCCGGCGGTTGCTTCTTCGCCTCCGCCATGGCCGAGTTCGATGGCAAGGCGCCAGGGCCAGTCCGCGACCGCATCGCCGAGTGCCAGCAGGAGTGGATGACCACCCTGGAACTGGCGGCGCAAGACGCCCGGGCACGAAAGCAGCTGCCCGCCGGCAGCGACCCGCAGCAGCTGGCTTTCGAGCTGGAAGGCGCGCTACTCACAGCAAACTGGTACTTCCACCTGTATGCCGATCCGGGCTACCTCAGCCGGGCCCGCCGCGCCGTCCAAGCGCGACTTGCCAGCGAAGCCACCCCCGCTGGCAGGCGTGCCCTACCGGCCAGCCCGGCAGACCGATGAGAACAGGCAACGGGCACACCGCCCGTATCCGCCCGCACAGCGCAGACCTACCAGATAGGCACACCGCCGTCCCGTCGGCAACGCGTCCGGGCCATGCGCCAGATCGGCGGGTCGGCGCGCGGTTATCACTAGCTTAGGACGTCGTTGGCTACATAGCGGTCCCCGTCTACAGTCCGGCGGACAGTCGCCTGGGCTGTATTTTTATACATCGTCGCCCACATCGAAAACTCACTATTCTGCCGCTTTGAGGTATGTCCCGGGACCACTGGGACCGGGTGGCGGAGCCTAACTCCTCTTGCTCATCGGGTCGTTCTCGGTGACGACCACTGGCAGCCCGACCGCGGCGCTCACCGAGTCCGGGGCGCTGCCCTCGGGCGTGACGTTCACCGACAACGGCAACGGCACGGCCACCCTGGCCAGCACGCCGGCGGCCGGGACGGCCGGCAGCTACCCGATCACGATCACGGCCAGTAACGGGGTCGGCACGGCCGCGTCCCAGAGCTTCACGCTCACGGTCAACGCCGCCCTGACGGCGCCGGCGATCACCAGCGCCAGCGCGGCGACGTTCACCGTGGGCACGGCCGGGTCGTTCACGGTGATGACCACCGGTAATCCGGTGGCCACGGTCACCGAGTCCGGGGCGCTGCCGTCGGGCGTGACCTTCACGCCCAGCGCGAGCGGCACGGCGATCCTGGCCGGGACTCCGGCGGCCGGGTCGCAGGGCAGCTACCCGATCATGATCACGGCGGCCAACGGGGTCGGGGCCAACGCGACCCAGGCCTTCACGCTGACCGTGAACCCGGCCGGCGCGGCGCCGATGATTACCAGCGCCGGGTCGACGACGTTCGCGGTGGGCACGGCGGGCACGTTCTCGGTGACCGCCACCGGTTACCCCACGCCGAAGCTCAGCGCCACGGGCCTGCCGTCCTGGGCCAAGCTCACCGACAACGGCAACGGGACGGCCACCCTGGCCGGCACGCCGCCAGCGGGCAGCCAGGGGACCTACGCGGTGACCATCACCGCCGCCAACTCGGCGGGGACGGCGACGCAGAGCTTCGTCCTGACCGTGAACAGCGGGCTGGCGATCACCAGCGCGGCCTCGGCCACGGCGACCTCGGGCAAGGCGTTCAGCTTCACGGTCACCACGACCGGGACGCCGGCCCCGACGCTGACCCACGCCGGGACCCTGCCCTCGGGCATCACGTTCACGGCCAACGCCAACGGGACGGCCACCCTGGCCGGCACCCCGGCGGCAACGGCCTCGGGGCAGTACCCGATCACCTTCACCGCCAGGAACTCGACCGGCACGGCCAGCCAGGCGTTCGTGCTGACCGTGGCCAACCCGCCGGCGTTCAGCAGTGCGGCGGCGGTGACGGAGACCGCGGGCACGGCGTTCACGTTCACGGTCGCCACCACCGGCTACCCGGTGCCGAAGCTCAGCGCCACCGGCCTGCCGGCCGGGGTGAGCTTCGCCGACAACGGCGACGGGGCCGGCACGCTGTCGGGCACGACCGCGATCACGGCCGGGACTTACAGCATCACGGTCACCGCGGCCAGCAGCGGCGGTACCACGACCCAGACGATCACGCTGACCGTCAGGGCGGCCGGCAAAGCCGTGCCGGTGCCGACCTTCACCAGCGCGGCCACGGCCACGGCCGCCGCGGGCACGGCATTCACCTTCAACGCCACGACGACCGGCTACCCGACGGACCCGAAGGGCTACACCACGAACGTGACGGAGAAGGGCAAGCTGCCGGCCGGCATCAGCGCCAACAACAACGGCGACGGGAGC
Source organism: uncultured Actinomycetota bacterium (assembly GCA_963808705.1). GTDB lineage: Bacteria > Actinomycetota > Actinomycetes > Streptosporangiales > Streptosporangiaceae > JASHPR01. The sequence continues at coordinate 40,842 of CAWEHB010000005.1, forward strand.
AACACGCTGAGCGGCACGCCGACGGCGGCCAGCGGCGGGACCTACCCGATCACGTTCACGGCGTCGAACTCGGCCGGGACCGTGACCCAGTCCTTCGTGCTGGTGGTCCAGGCGGCGCCGGCGATCACCTCGGCGGCGAGCGCCACGGCCACCGACGGTTCCCCGTTCAGCTTCACCGTGACGGCGACCGGGGCGCCAGCACCGACGATGACCGAGTCCGGCACCCTGCCGCAGGGCCTGACCTGGACCGATTACGGCAACGGCACGGCCACCCTGGCCGGCGCGCCCGGGCTCGGCCAGGGCGGCGTGTACCACCTGACGTTCTCGGCGTCGAACTCGTTCGGCACCACCACGCAGGCGTTCACGCTGACCGTAGACCAGCCCCCGGCGATCACCAGCGCCGCCTCGGCGACCGCGACCCACGGGAAGGCGTTCACGTTCACCTTCACCGCTACCGGCTACCCGGTGCCGAGCCTCACCCACACCGGGAGCGTGCGGGGCCTGACCTACACCAACAACGGCAACGGGACCGCGACTCTGTCAGGGACCCCGACCACGGCCGGGACCTACACGCTGACGATCACGGCCATGAACAACAGCGGCACGGCCACGCAGACGTTCACCCTGACCGTGAGCTGAGCCGGCTGGGTTCACGGTCCGGCTCTGGAAGGGCCCGGCTTCTCGCCGGGCCCTTCGGGATCTGCAGTGCCGACAGATGCGGGCAAGAGAGAGACAGAGCGAGTAATACGTATCGGACGGCGTCAATTGAAGGATGCGATGCCGGGCGCGCAGATATTCCGTTTATGTTGTGCCGGCCATCGCCGAGTTGGCGGATGTGGCGTCTGCCGGGTCGGCGCGGTGATCGTCTGAGCGGCGGTGGCGGTGGTGGTGGCCGCCGCGACCGCACCAGGCGCGCCGGTGAGCCACCAACCGCGGGTCCGTGACCGCCGGGAATACGGGCTTTATGTCCCGTGCGGCCGGGACGTTCATCCCCTGGCGGCGCCGCCATGGCGGTGTGACCGTGATCCTGGTGGTTAATTCGTCACAGGCCGGTGAACTTGCCCGGCTCGGGCTACGGGGAACGCCATGATCTGGCCTGCGGCCGTCGTTGTTCCTGCCCTGTCCGTCGTCCCGGCCGCAGGATCGGGTATGTCATGTGCGTGCAGCCTGCCTCGTGGCCGGAGCCGGATCCGCAGATCGCGGGGGCGATCGCGGCGAAGTACCCGGGTAAGCGGCCCCGGCCGCTGGCGGTCCAGGTTCGCGACCGTCTGGGTCAGTGGCTTCAGGATGAGGAGTTCGCGGCCGTGTTCGGGATCCGGGGCAAGCCGGGCTGGTCCCCGTCGCGGCTGGCGCTGGTGACCGTGTTGCAGAGGGTGGAGGACCTGGCTGACCGGCAGGCGGCCGAGGCGGTGCGGACCCGGATCGACTGGCAGTACCTGCTGGGGCTGCCGCTGGATGACCCTGGCTTTGATCACACGGTGCTGGCGGAGTTCCGGGCCCGGGTCGCCGATGGCGGGCTGGAGCAGATGGCGCTGGACGCGCTGCTGGCGAGGCTGGCCGCCGATGGCCTGATCAAGGCGGGCGGCAAGCAGCGCACCGACTCCACGCACGTGGTGGCGGCGGTGGCGGCGCTGAACCGGCTGGAGCTGGCCGGGGAGGCGGTGCGGGCCGCGCTGGAGGCGCTGACGGCCGCGCACCCGGACTGGGTGGCCCAGCGGATCTGCGTGCCCGATTTCGCCCGCCGCTACGCCACGCCGATGACCTCCTGGCGGCCGCCGCAATCTGAGGCCAGGCGGCAGGAGCTGGCGATCGCCTACGCTCGCGACGGGTACGCGCTGCTGGGAGCGGTCTATGACCCCTCCGCGCCGGGCTGGCTGCGCGAGCTGCCGGCGGTGGACGTGCTGCGCCGGGTGCTGCTGCAGAACTACACCCGCACCATCACCGCAGGCGGGCGGGAGGTGATCAGACGGCGGGAGAAGGAGCCCGAGGGCGACGGTCTCCCGCCTGGCCATGCCCGGATCGCCTCTCCCTACGATCTGGATGCCCGGTGGGGCGTCAAGCGGGAGGAGTTCTGGCTGGGTTACAAGCTGCACATCACCGAGACCTGCGACGACCCCCCGCCATGCACCTGCCGCCCAGCGGCCGCAGACAGCGCCGGCGCGCAGAACCGGGAGCATGGCAAGGGCTGCGCGCGGCTGACGGCCCCGAACCTGATCACCAACGTGGCCACCACCGACGCCACCGTGACCGACAACCAGATGACCGGCGCCATCCACGACGACCTGGCCGGGAAGAACCTGGCCCCGGGACGGCATTACCAAGATTCCGGATACCTCAGCGCCGCCCTGGTAGTCTCCGAGCTCGCCAGGCACGGCATCGCGCTGATCGGGCCGCTGCTGGCCGACACCTCCGCACAGGCCCGCGCCGGGGCCGGCTACGCCCGCGCCGACTTCACCGTCGACTATGACACCCAGACCGTCACCTGCCCGCAGGGCAAGACATCGGCGTCGTGGTCGCCGTGCACCCAGCACGACAAGGACGCCATCGTGGCCACCTTCTCCGCCCGCGACTGCGGACCCTGCCCGGCCCGCAGCCTGTGCACCGCCAGCGGCGCCAGACGGCGGCACCTCACCCTGCCGCCCCGCGACCTGGCCGAAGCCCAGGCCGCCGCCCGCGCCGCGGAACAGACGATCCCCTTCCAGGCCGACTACGCCCGCCGCGCCGGCGTCGAGGGCACCATGCACCAGGCCGCCAGCCACGGCGCGCGCCGCGCCCGCTACCGCGGCCTGCCCAAGACCCGCCTCGACCACGTCTACATGGCCTGCGCGCTCAACCTGCTCCGCCTGGAGGCCTACTGGACCGGCACGCCACTGGACCGGCAGCGAACCAGCCACCTGGCACGCCTCGAACTCGGCCTCGCCGCATGAACCCGAATTAACCACCAGGATCAACAGTGGGGCCAAATCAGCTTGACAGGGCCAGTCCTTGTGGCCGCGAAGGCCATCAAGATGCAGATCATCTCATCGGAGTGGACAACGCTCACATCGCGCTTGCAGTAAAGGCCACACCGATCGGCGGACACGGATCGTGAGGCGGTAACCCGGCGCCAACCACGGAGCGTAACCTGGCAGGTGTCCTGCTCCGGCGCTCTGCCGAATAGTGCGTGGTGGCCGGGGCCTTGCTCCTACGAAGTTGATTCCGTGTCGTTCTGTCGCGGCCTCGGGTTCGGTGACAGGCTGGTGCGGATGCTCGCGGACGGGAGGCCGGCGATGGGGGACGTCGCGATCTCCACATCCCGGGGCGGGATGCCTGGCTATCTGTCGAGCCCTGGCGGCGGGGGCCCGTGGCCCGGCGTGGTGGTGTTGCACGACGGGTTTGGCATCGGCCGGGCCGTGCGCGAGCAGGCGGACTGGCTGGCCGGTGCCGGGTATCTCGCCGTGTCGGTCGACTTGTGCTTCTGGGGGCGCCCGCCGGTGTGCCTGCTGAGGATGTTCCGTGACCTGCGGGCCGGCCGGGGCCAGACCTTCGGGCAGGTCGACGCGGCGCGAGCCTGGCTGGCGGGCCAGCCCGGCTGTGACGGCCGGTTCGGCGTCATCGGGTTCTGCGCCACCGGCGGTTTCGCCCTGCTGACGGCCGCAGGCCACGGGTTCTCGGTGTCGAGCGTCAACTACGGCCTGGTGCGCAAGGACGCCGCGGACGCGCTGCGCGGGGCATGCCCGATCGTGGCCAGCTTCGGGGCGAAGGACCGGTTCCTGCGGGCCGCGCCGCAGCGGCTCGACCGGGCGCTCGGGACGCTAGGGATCGATCACGACATCAAGGTGTACCCGGACGCCGGGCACGCCTTCCTCAGCCAGTCCGAGGATGAGCCGGGCAGGATTGCCAGCACCCTGGCGCGGATCACTCACGCCGGGTACCAGGAGGCGTCTGCGCGGGACGCCCGCCGGCGGATCATCGCCTTCTTCGACGCCCACTTGAAGGTGTGACGCAGAAGTTACCCCATGGAGCGCGATCGGGTCCTGGCGTGGCGCGGTCCGTGCGGATCACGGCCTGGCCGGAGCACCCGTCGGGCCATCGTTTGTCGGATTGGGCGCCTTACAGGGATCAAGGGAAGAAGGTCATGCCGCGAACTCGCGCGTATCGGTGAGGCCTGTGCTCTTCGGGCAGGCCTGGTGGAGACGACGCCGGGATTGCATCCGGCGTTGGCCGGCGGGCGCGGGACCTTGGGCACTGGGCGGCTCTTCCCCCAGGGCCGATCGCGAATGAGGAGGTGATCGAGATGCTGACTCTGGTCGCCTGTGCCAGCAAGCACGGCGCGACCCGGGGGATCGCCGAGCGCATCGCGGAGAGGCTGACGGCGGCGGGCACGAGGCCGAGGCGCGGTCGGTGCGGGCGGCAGGTGACCTGGCCGGTTATGACGCCTTTGTGATCGGGAGCGCTTCGTATGCGTTTCACTGGCGGAAGGAGGCTTCGAAGTGCGCGCGGCGCAACCGGGACGTCCTGGCCGGCCGGTGTGGCTGTTCAGCAGCGGGCCGCTGGGCATCGAGGCCGAGGACGCCAAGGGCCGGGACCTGCGCTCGGCTACCGAGCCCAGGGAGATCCCCGAGTTCGCGAAGGCCATCCATCCGGGCGGCCATCATGTCTTCTTCGGAGCGCTGGACCCCGCGGGCTTACCTTGGCCGAGCGGTCGGCCAGGAAGCTGCCGGGCGGCGCCGCGGGGCTCCCCGAAGGCGACTTCCCCGACTGGGCCGAGAGGTCAAGGACTGGGCGGACGGCATCGCCCGCGACCTGAGCGCAGCCTGACCGGGCCGGTGCCGTGTCTGGGTTCGCTGCGCGAAACGCCTGTGGCGATCGCGAGGAAGGCACTGCCGATCAGGCCGCCCGCAGCGTCCGGTGCAGGGCGGACGGGTTTGGCGTAGCTGACGTCATCGTGTTACTGCTCGCGCTCTGGCTGTATTTCCTGCGCGACGTATCCGCCGCCGAAGCCTCAGCTGCGCGTCAGCTGGGAAACCGCCGTCGGCCGGCGGGCATATGGCGGCACAGTTGCCCGGCCTCCCGGGTACCGGCCCTGGCCCGCGATCACCCGCGCGAGCCTGGCGGGGCCTGGGCTAGCGAGGTTGCCGGGCTGGCCTGACGCCGGTTCACGGCGGGACCTTCGGCCCTGGGCGGGCTGCCGCCTCGATCGCCACGGTGGAAGGGAGGCGATCAAGATGAGGGGCGCTGCCAGGCGCAGTTCAGTGCTGGCCGCGCCGGGACGGCCGTAGGCCGGCGGAGTTCCGGGCGCGAGCCGGGCGAAATCGCGCCCGGCGTGTTCTGGCTTTCCGCCAGCGGGTCCAATGTCTATTTCGTGCGGTCTGGGTTGTCGTGGGTGCTGATCGATACCTCGTGGCCAAACCGCGGCCAGGTCATCAAGCAGACCGCGGAGCGCTTGTTCGGGGCGGGCACGCGCCCAGCGGCGATCCTGCTGACGCATACCCACGGCGATCACTCAGGCTCGGCGCTTGAGCTAGCGCGAAGCTGGGACCTTCCGGTGTACGTGCACCCCGGCGAGCTGCCGCTGGCCGCGGGGAAGTACCTGCCACAGTACGGGGATCCGATTGGCCGGTGGCTGATCGGGCCGCTGATGCGCCTCATGCCCCGGCGCGCGGCCCGGATGGCGGCGAAGGCAAGCATCACCGAGGCGGCGCAGGCCTTCAATCCAGAAGCTGGCGTTCCGGGGCTTCCGGACTGGGAGTGCATCCCCACCCCGGGCCATACCCCCGGACATGTCTGCTTTTTCAGGCCCGGTGACCGCGTCTTGATCACCGGCGATGCGGTGCTGACCCTCAATTTCAATTCCTTGCGGGATCTGCTGCGGTGGAAGCAGCGGGTCTCTGGCCCTCCGTGGATCTCGACCTGGAACTGGCCGGCGGCGAAGCAGTCCGTTGCCGCGCTCGCCAGGCTTGATCCACAGGTACTGGCGCCCGGCCACGGAACGCCCATGACCGATGCGACGGCGGCGAAGTTGCGCGCCCTCGCCGAGAGCCTGAATGCCCGCCCTGGCCAGCGCAAGCAGTTGCCGACGACGGGGATCCGGGGCCGGGCAGAAGGACGAAGGGCGCACGGCAGCGTGAACAGGCTCGCCGACGCCGAGAACCCGCTTGTCCAGCAGACGGCTGCGCGCCTGTCCCAGGGTTGCCGATCATCTCGTGAGCAGGTGGAGCGATTCGTGTCCTTCGTGCGCGACGACATCAAATTTGGCTTTCCTCCGGCCGCAGACTGGACGCCCGCGTCGGAGACGCTGCAGTTGGGGATCGGACAGTGCAACACAAAGGGCACCCCTCACGCCCCCAACACAGTTGGCAATTTCTGCTTTGAGGTGACGCTGGGTTACCGGCGGGTGGAGCGCGGCCGGTGACGGCCGCGCCGGGGTGCCGGCCGGGCCGGTCGAGGTGCCGCCTGCGGGGTTCGCCCCGAAGGCGGAGCGGGCCGGGATTGCTGGCAGAGGTGCTGGCCGGTGTCGGGCTGGGCGCCTGGGACCGGCGGATCGTGGACTGGCTGGCGGGCTGGGATGCCTGCACGGTGCTGACCATCGCGTCGTGGGTTGCCCGGTCGCGGGCGGCCGGGCCGGGACGATGAAGGCTGTGATCGGCCGGGCGGGCGCGTCAGCCCGGCTGGCGGACATGTATCGGTAGTACATTTATGACATGCCTATGCGTGGGCGCGCTGGCGGCGGTGAGCGCGCTGAGCGGGTCAACGCGGCCGCTGACCTGCTGGAGGCGGGCGTCGCGGCAGCTGAGGCCGCCCGGGTGCTGGCTGGCCGGTTCGGGTGCTCGGTGCGGCAGGCCCGCCGGTATGCCGATCAGGCCGCGGCGGCCGGGCCGGGTGCCGGTTCCCGAGCCGGGCGTGGTGTTCACGGTCAGGCTGCCAGGGCGGCTGGCGGCGGCGGTCCGCGAGCACGCCCGGGAATCGGGGCGCACGATCTCGGCGGTGGTGGCGCAGGCGCTGGAGGAATTTCTTGTCGCGGGGTCACCGGAATCATCCCCGCAGGTGAATGGCCGGGACGTCGAGGCGGTGTTCGCCTTCGACCGGCATGCGGCCACCGATTTGCCGGTGGCCTACGCGATATTGGTGCCGCAGCGGCGGGCCCGCACCGGGCGGGCCGGCCAGGAAGGAGGGACGCCCGATGACCAGCGCGGCGATCTACGCCCGGGTCTCCAGCGCCCGGCAGAAGAAGGACCAGACGATCGGGTCGCAGACCGCGGCGCTGCGCGAGCACGCCGCGCAGAACCGGCTTGAGGTCCCGGAGGAGTGGGTGTTCGAGGACGAGGGGCATTCCGGCGCCACGCTGGTGCGCCCGGCGCCTGGAGGCGCTGCGGGACCTGGCCGCCCAGGGCTGCGTGGACGTGGTGCTGTGCTACTCGCCGGACCGGCTGGCCCGCAAGTTCGCCTACCAGGCGCTGCTGATCGAGGAGTTCGCCCGCGCCGGGACGCGGGTGGAGTTCGTCAACGGCCCGCGCGGCGACAGCCCCGAAGACCAGCTGCTGGTCCAGTTCCAGGGCATGTTCGCCGAGTACGAGAAGGCCCAGCTGATGGAGCGCTACCGGCGCGGCAAGGCCTACCGCGCCCGCCCGGGTCGGTGAACGTGCTGGGCGGCGCCCCGTTCGGCTACCGGTATGTCCGCAAGACCCCCGGGGCCGGGGCCAGCTACGAGATCACCGAGCACGAGGCGGTGCTGGTCGCGGAGATGTTCCGCCGCTACGCCGACGACGGCGCCACTATCGCGGACCTGGCCCGCTGGCTGACCAGCCAGGGCGTGCCGACCCGGACCGGCAAGACCCGCTGGGACCGGTCGCGTGATCTGGGGCATGCTGCGCAACCCGGCCTACGCCGGCCGCGCGGTGTTCGGCAAGACCCAGGTCATCCACGAACAGCCCGGGCTGAACCGGGTCGCCCGGCTGCAGGGACGGACCACGCCCCGGGCGGTCAAGACCGTGGACCGGCCCCGCGAGGAGTGGACCGAGATCGCGGTCCCGGCCATCGTGGACCGAGGACACCTTCGCCCGCGTGGGCCAGCGGCTGGCAGACAACAAGCGGTTCGCCTCCCGCAACAGCAAGGTCCCCTCGCTGCTGCAGGGCCTGGCCGCCTGCTCGGCCTGCGGCTACGCCTACTACCGCGGCCACACGACCACCACGGCGGGCAACAAGATCTACTACTACCGGTGCCTGGGCAGCGACGACTACCGCTACGAAGGCGGCCGGGTGTGCGGCAACAAGCCGGTCCGCGCTGACTACCTCGACACCGTGGTCTGGGACCACATCACCGGCCTGCTCGCCGACCCCGCCCTGATCCGCGCCGAGATCGACCGCCGCCTGGCCCAGGCCCGCGCCTCCGACCCCGTCACCCGTCAGCGCAAGCAGCTCGAACTCGCGCTGGCCAAGGCGGCCACCTCGGTCACCGCCATGATCGAGGCCTACTCCGAGCAGCTGATCACCATCGACGAGCTGCGCGCCCGGATGCCGCACCTGCGCGCCCGCGAAACCAGCCTGCGCGGCCAGCTCGAGGCCCTCGACGCCCAGGCCGCCGACCGGGACGCCTACCTCAAGCTCGCCGACGACCTCGACGGCTTCCTCGCCCGGCTGCGCGGCAGCGCCGCCACCGCCAGCATCCACGAACGGCAGCGGGTGCTGCGGCTGCTGGTCAAAGACGTCCTCATCGGACCCGGAGAAGATCACCATCCGCCACCGCATCCCGGTCCGGGAACCGGCCGGCAGCGGCGGCGGCCACCACGACAACACCGACACGGAGGGTGACATGCGCGCAGAGTTATCCATTGTGTTGGGGGCGTGTGCTCCTCGCTTTGTGCGACGCGGCCGGAATCCCGGCCCGATTGCACTTCGGGCCGATCCGCAGGAGCATCCAGCGAGGTCTCTACACGGGCCTGTGGTACCTGCTGCTACCCCGGCACCCGTCGCATTCCTGGCTGGAAGCAGACGTTGACGGGCGATGGAGGAGGGTCGATGCCTACATCAACGACGACGCCTTCTGCCAGGCGGCTGCACGCGAGCTCGAGCGGCACGGCTGGCCGGAGGGATGCTCCCTGGCCGGCACCTGTCGCGGCGGGGAAGCCATCGACCTTGACGCCGAGCAGTTCATCTAGATGGAAGCCGTGGAAGGCGATGACGGCGTCTGGACCGAGCCAGCCGATTATTACCAGAGCACTCATTACCGGAACCGGGCCGGACCGATCAGGGCCATGCTCTACCGTCACGCCATCTCAAGCGTGAACCGGAAGATCGAGTCACTTCGTGAGGCCGCGCTCGCCAACCGATCCCCCGGGACCTAGCGGTAGTTTGTTAACTCAGGATGTAGAGGTGCAGGCCGCAGCCTGCCGCGACCGAGCTGATCAGGGCCTGCAGCTGCGGCGGCGGGGGCGCCTTGGACCATGCGGTCCACCAGCGCTGCAGCGCGATCCAGGGGGAAAGCCAGGCGCGGACCGCGCGCAGCGCCCGCGGCCAGGACGGTGCCGGCGGCGGGACGGCGGCGCGCGGCCCCCCTCTCTCCGCCGCCGGGCCCGGGCCGCGGCGCCGCAGGATCCTGCGGCCGGTGATCAGCGAACCAGGTCGCCCAGCAGAAGCAGAACGCGCAGTTGACCAGGGCCTGATGGCGGCGGATGGCCACATCGGAGCGGACCTGGAAGTCGGCCCAGCCCAGTTCGTCTTTGACCTGCTTGTAGCCCTGCTCGATCCAGTGCCGGATGCCATAGATCCGCACGATCTCGGCCAGCCCGGCCGGCGGATGCAGGCTGTCTGCCTGGCGCGGGCCGCCCGGGCGGGGCAGGTTGGTGACCAGGTACCAGGTGGCCTTGTCCGGCAAGGTGCCCGGGTCGGCGGTGGCCGCCACCATGCGCCGGGTGCCGTCCGGGCCCCACCAGCCCAAGGTCGCGTCGGCGGCCCACCAGGTCTCGGTGTGCCCATCGCGGAAGACCCGGGTCACCGGCTGCCAGTCGCCCGGGTCGTCGGGCCCGTCCCAGGCCAGCGCGCGGGCCGCGTCCACCGGGGTGTGCGCATCCGGGCCGCGGGCCCAGGTCCCGCGGCGCGGCTTGAGGGCCATCACGAACGGCAGCCCGGCCTCGGCGAGCTCGGCGCGGAACCCGTCCTGGTCCCCGTACGCGCTGTCCGCGACGACCGCGCGGAACACGAACCCGGCATCCCGGGCCTCGACCGCCAGATCCGCGCCGATCTGGAGCTTGGTGCGGAATGCCGGGTCGTTCTTCCCCCTGGCGAAGTGCCGGGCCGGGGTATAGGGCACCGCGTGCACCGGGTAATAGACCCGCTCGTCGGCCCACAGCGTGGTGACGGTGACCACCCCGTTGTCGGTCTTGCCGTACCGGCCCAGCCACTGCCGGCCCACATGCGCGGTCTTCGACCCGTCCTTGCGGTCCCCGCTGTCGTCGATCACCAGCACCCCGCCGCCGTGCGGCGCGGTCGCCGGGTCCGCGGCCAGCAGCTCCAGCCGGCGGGCGTTGACCCGCTCCGGATCCCACCGCGACTCCGACAAGAAGAACTGCAGCCGCTGCACCGCCGGATGCTGCGCCCCCGTGACCGGCTCGGCCCCGGCCAGCGCGGTCAGCGTCTTGTTCCGGTCCCGCGGCGCCAGCAACCCGGCCAGGTACTCCCGGAACCCCCGCCGCTGCGCCACACGCGTAAACAGGTCATCAAACCGGGCCGCATACCCCTCCAGCGGGCCCGGCGCCGCGGGACAGGACCGGCGTCGCGTCATCACACACCCCTGAGCACCTCACGCCACTACTCCCCGGCATACAGCGGACCTGCTTCAGAGTCAACAAACTACCGCTAGGAAGCTGACCGGCGGATCGTCATTGGCGTCGGCGGCGTAGCACGATTCTTGGTTCACTGGCTGCATTCGCGGCGGCGTTTCCTGGCGGGGATGGAGGTCGCCAGCGCGCCGATGCGGCGGGTCTCCATGGTGAGCTGGCCACCGGAGCCGTCATAACCCGAGCCTATGGTTCCCGGAACTGGTCATTTCCAGACGGTCTGTCTTTCTTCTCTGCTGTGGCGGTTTTCCGTTTTTGTCCTCTGCGGTCGCGGTTTTCCGCCGCGATACCGCATATCTGCCGGATGTGTCATCCTGGTGACCAGGAGCGACCGGGCTGTGGCCTGGTGCGACTGGCGAGGGGGGAACGTCCGTGGCTGCTGGCATCGGGACGGATACGACAGGATCAGCGGACAAGGACCGCGAGACGCAGGTCCTGGCGAGAAAGCTCAATTACCTGATCGGGCAGATCACCCCGGAGGAATTCCGCCAGCAGGACGCCAATTATGACCAGGACTCCGCCCTCGGGCGTGAGCTGCTGTTCCTGATCGCCAATAACGACTGGGCGCGCGCCACCTCGGAGATCATTGATATCGCCCGGTCGGATACCGTCGACACGACCATCAAGATCGACGTGGACCTGAGCCGGATCGCGCATGAGGCGTTCCGCGGCCGGACCGGCCAGCTGTGGCTCCCGGTCCTGGTCCTTCCGCCGCTACAGTCGCAGTACCTGGAGCCCGACCCGTTCGCGACGTGCACCGTGACTGACGCCAGCGGGGCACTGTTAGCGACGCTCCCGAACGCCGACGTCCGGCATCGCGTGGCGGCGGCACTGGCTGAGGTCGTCGTGAACATCGCCGTCGCCCGGCTGCCCGACCTCGGTCGGCTCGGCGTCAGCGCCTCACGTGACGAGCGGCTGCTGCTGGCGGCGGCCATCTACCGGCTGCTTCGCAGCGAGCACGTCCCCAAGGCGGTCGTGAGGGGGGATAGGGCGGGGCAGCAGGCCCCGCATGGTCCCGGGCAGCGGATCGGCACGGCCCGGCGCGAGCTCGCCGACTTGCTCGGGTCCTACGCTGGCCTGCTCGAGCCTGTCCCCGCCGGGCCCGCCCAGGCTGTGGCGGCTGGCCAGGGCAACGGCGCCCGACCCGGCCAGGACTCCGAGCCAGACCACGCCGCCCCGGAGCGGCGGGTCTTCGCGCGCGTGCTGACCGGGCGGGCGGTCCAGGTTCTGGACGCATTCACCAAGTCCGCGGTCGTGGTGGTGGCCGCCGACCGGGCGCGCACGCCGACCGTGCTGACCGTGACGGTGCCCAGCCGCCCGCTGCGCCAGCAGCCGCCGCCGCCCCCCTCGGAGCGGCGCACACCAGGACCGCTCCGCTGGCTGCGGCCCTCCATCCTGAACCGGGTCCTGCCCCGGGCCCGGCTGGAGATCGACTTGCTGCTGCCGTCGGCCGACGCTGACCGGCAGGTCCAGGTCAACCTCCCCGACGGCGTCTCGTTCGACCCGTGGCAGAAGCAGGACCGCCGAACCGAGCTCGACATCAGGGCAGGGCCGCCCCCGCCGGTCACCCAGCTCGGCTACCTCATGGACCAGCTAACCGCAGCGCCTGAGGAGTGGCCAGCCGAGCTCTACCGGGCCCTGGGCGACCTGACCTGCGCCAAGGCCGCGGCCACCCGGGAGACGCTGCGTGATCACCATGCGGTGCCGGCCCGCCTGCGCGAGCCGACGGACCCAAGGCCACAGCTGCCCACCAGGGAAGTCGGCGCCCGCCTGGACCGGCTCGGTGACATCCTGTCCAAGATCTCCGCCGACCTGCCGATCGCTGCCGCCCGCCAGGGCCTGGCGCAGGCCTGGGAACAGCACGAGGACTGGCTCAAGGCGCCCATGCAGCGCCGGACCTCGACCGACACGGTGAGCCCGGACGTCGTGGTCGCGCGGGCCCGCATGATCGAGGACGTCTCCAAGCGGGGCGCGCCGTACCAGGCCACGATCGGTGTGCAGGTCGCGGTGACGGACGCCGAGTACTTCTCGGTCGCCCGGTTCTCGGGCTGGATGAGCGTAATGCTGATGAGCGTGGTCTTCGCGTTCTTCCTGATCGGACGCTTGTCCGGGATCGCCAGCCAGCAGGTCAGCGCGGAGGTGCTGGCCTTCGTGCTGACGCTGTTCGCCGCCGTCCAGGCCGGCCGGATGGAGCGGCCCGACCGGTCGACCCTGCGCGGGCTGCTGGCGCAGGCGAGCAACCTGCTCATCGGCATCCTGATCCTGCCCACCGTCGTGCTGGCTGTGGCGCTTGCCTTCTCGCGCGGCCTGCTCTGGGTGACGGGCTGGGCCCTCGGCGCCATCGCCTTCCAGCTCGTCCTGCAGTGGCTGCTGAGTCAGCGCCAGCGGCTGGACGCTGGCCAGCAGGGCCAGACGCCGGACGCGCTGCGGGCACAGCTCTGCATCCTGCTGCGCACCGATCCCCCCGATTACTCGCACGCCGAGGTGCTGCACAGCGCCTGGTGGCGCAGCACTACGGCGGACGCCCTGCTGGTCGGCCGGCCCGCCTACGGCTACATCGTCTGGCAGCACGGCGCCACGCTGCGGTCCTTGCTGCACAGCGGCCGCCCGGCCCGCGATCCGGCGCTGCCGGCTGGATCGCGGCCCGAGTGGTGGCGGCTGCGCCGCGCGGCCGGCCAGCTCACCCAGCCAGCAGGCACGCCGCGGGGTGACCCCGACGATCCCGCTCCCGCGCGCCCGGATCCGGGCACGCCCCGCGCGGGCGGCCTGTCACCCGGCGACGGGCAGAGCGGGGCGGACGGCGAGCCGCCCGCGTCGCTCCTGGAGCAGCCGGCCAACGTCCTCGCGCTGCAGCGATCCGGGACCATCGAGCAGTCGGTGACGTTCGCGGTCTTCCGGGACCAGCCGAAAGGCGACTGGCAGGCCGGCGCCGAGGAAGTGCACCAGGTCGATCTGGACGCGAGCCAGCTAGCGCCCGCCTCGGATGTCACCGGGGTCGTCGGCGTATTCCTCGGCCTGCCGAAGGACGCCGGCCTGCTGACGCTCGCCGATCATCCTGTCACCGCCGTGCTGCGAGCCGCCGCGAGCGACCACAGCCGCCTCGCAGTGCAGGAGATCCAGCTACCGGTGCCCGCACCGTCCGTCGCCTACACCGGGCTGCAGTGGACCCGGGTACAGGTCGGGCTGCGCGACGGTGATTACGCGCGGCTGGCCCCGTTTTTGAACGACATGCAAGCGCTCGCCGTAGGGCCGGCGGCGCCCGGCCTGGTCATCGGCATACAGACCGTCTCGGAGGGCATCCCGCGCATCCTCAACCCGCCGCCCGCAGCGGCCAACCCCGGCCCGGGCGCCGAGCAGGCCGGGACCAGACCCCCCCGCCTAGTGCTGGCCAGCGACCTGGACGTGGTAGCGGGCAGCGGGCTGCACCGGACCGAGAACACCAGCAAGCAGGCCTGGCGGCTGCTGGCGATCTGCTCCGACTGGCGCAGCGCGGAGGAGATCGAGATCCTTGACGCCCTGGACCCCGGCCTCGAGCTGGCCGGCCTGACCACCGCCATCTTGCACGGGAAGCTAGTCATCCTGCTACTCGGCCACCGGCCCGGCAGGCGCGGCGGCCACGACAAGGCACTGCTGGGGCCACCCGGAAGCGGCGCTCAGGCAATCGTCTACCTGGACAAGTGGCAGAGCCGCCAGCAGCTCGGGGAAGGCCACAAGCACCCGCTCCTGCGGGTGCGCATGCGGACGCCCGACCGGGCCGGGACCACGCTCGAGGTCATCGAGTCGCTGCGCGAGGCGCTCCAGGACATGGCGCCCGGCGCGCTGACCAACCGGGACTGGAAGGTCTGGTACACACGAACCGTGGTCACGGCCGGCCACGCCGGGGTGATCCAGCTCACGGTCCGCCTCGCGGTCAACCCGGCGACCACGCCCCAGCACCATCCGATCGAGCACTGGGGACAGGCGGAGATGTCCCAGATCGAGCGTCGCGCGCTGGCCCTGGCCGCCAGCAAGATGGCGGCCAGCGGCACGGGCAGCGTCGCCGACCTCGGCCTGGACGCGCCCGAGGACACGGTCATCAGCGTCAGTCTGATCACCACGCCCGACCTAGGCGGGCCAAACGTTAGGGACGCCGGCCTCACGGATGCAGCCACAGCCCCTTAACTACCTTGTCGGCCGCTCTCCAGCCGCACACCGCTCACACCGATCCGCTCCGCACTGCTGGCCCGCCCGGGAATACTGGCGGAGAAGGAGGTCCGCCAGGCAAGACCCCGACCTGCAGGCCCAACTGACACAGATAGCCAGGAAATGCGGACATTACCATAAGCCTCACACGTGGGCCGCAGCGAGTTCAGCCAATCCTCGCTGATCTTCCCGTCCGGCTCCACTTCTACCCTGGGACAGAGCTTCTGCGGCACGAAGGCGCGCAGAGAACGCAAGCGTAACGTCATCGGAGTGAGCTGAACAGGCAGCGGTGAGAGTAGGAACCTACTCGCTCACATGCCGAATAGAGGGCGTTGTCTCGAAGGCATATTCATGCATCGCTTAGCATATTTCAATCGACGCTTGATGGTTGCGATGATCGCTGACTCGACCGCGTCATTTCGTTATCGGGCAAGCCGAACGCCGATTCGCGCGCCCTTGCGGGTAGTGAGATAGTCGTCCTTCGGTGCGCTCGCGAACCGGCGACCGGCGTAGCTAGCCTGTCACACCGAGGAGGAACCGCATGGCCGATTCTGACCGCCGAAGCACGTTGTTGGATTCTTACGAGAACGCTGCGGTGATCGTGTCAGGAATAGATGCTGACGAGCTCGGCCACCCGACACCGTGCCCCAAGTACGACGTGGCCGGACTGATCGACCACCTCGTCGAAGCGGGCCACCGGGCGGCCGCTCTCGGCCGCGGGCAGGCACCACCGCCCGGAGACGAGTCCCCTCACGTGGAGCTCTCCGACGCGCCCGGTCAGCTACGTAGCGCTGCGGAAGAGGCGGCACAAGCATGGGGCGACGATTCCAGCTTGTCGTTGAGGTACACAATGCCGTGGGGCGAGGAGTACACGGGAGCCACCCTGGTGGACATGTACCTGGCAGAGCTGGCCGCACACGCCTGGGACCTGGCCAGGGCCACCGGACAGATCGACAAGTTGGACCCTTCCCTCGCCTTGCCGGCACTCGAGGGGGCACGGGCCATGATCAAACCTCAGTACCGCAACATGGTCGAGCCAGGAGCCCCTTTCGGGGCGGAGGTCTGCCCAGCTCCCGGTGCTGACGACTGGGAACGCCTCGCTGCCTTCATGGGACGCGACCCACGGACAACGCTCGGTCTATAAGGGGCGAGCGCGGCGCCGGGCCCTCGATCGACTTGGCGTCTTGAGCCTGGGTAATAGCCGGAGGTAGCGATGGGTCACTCCCGAACGCCCACGCAGAACACCGCTGGGGACCGGTTCCCGGCCGATCCGATCGACGGGTCGGCGCGCGGTTATCACGAGCTCAGGACGTCGTTGACTGCGTAGCGGTCCCCGGCTGCAGTCCGGCGGACAGTCGGCCGGACTGTATTTTTATACATCGCCGCTTACGTCGAGAACTCACTATTCTGCCGCGGAGCGAGCATGTGACAGATGACGCGGCCCACCTGGGAGCGGCGTGGGCTGCCTTAGCCGGATGAGCAACCGCAAAACCCATCAGCAGTCCCTGCCGCGCATGGGATCAAGGGGCCAGGGGTGAGTCTTCCTGCTCCACCGCACGAGAGCGTCGCGGGCGTCCAGAGTGGCTGGGTGTTCCGGGCCGGACACTCGCTCGCGGATGGGCAGCAGCGCGGCGTACTGGTCGCGGGCCCCGGCTGGGTAACCTGCCTCCCCGGTCCAGCGGGCCAGGCCAGCCTTGGCGGTCAATGTGGTCGGGTGCTCCGGGCCTGACACCCGCTCGATCACCGGCAGCAGCGCGGAGTACTGGTCGCGGGCCCTGGCTGGGTCGCCTGCCTCCCCGGTCCAGTTGGCGAGGCCGTGACGGGCGTCCAGGGTGATCGGGTGCTCGGCTCCGAGAGCCCGCTCGCAGATGGGAAGTAGGGCCGCGTACTGGTCGCGGGCTCCGGCCGGGTCACCCGCCCGCCCGGTCCAGTAGGCGAGGCTGCCGCGGGCGGTCAGGATGTCCGGGTGCTCCGGGGCGGACACCCGCTCGAGCACCGGCAGCAGGGCGATGTACTGGTCGCGGGCTTTGGCCGGATCCCCCGCTTCCCCGGTGAAGTAGGCGAGGCCTTGGCGGGTGGCAAGGGTGGCCGGGTGCTCCGGGCCGGACACCCGCTCGATCACCGGCAGCAGCGCCGCGTGCTGGTCGCGGCCCGCAGTAGGGTCGCCCGCCTCCCCGGTCCAGGTGGCGAGGTTCCGCCGTGCGGCCAAGGTGTCCGGGTGTTCCGGGCCGAGCACTCGCTTGAGCACCGGCAGTAGTGCCGCGTCCTGGTCGCGGGCCCCGGCCGGGTCACCCGCCAGCCCGGTGAACTTGGCGAAGTTGGCGCGGGTGGCCAGGGTGTCCGGATGCTCCGGGCCGAGCACTCTCTTGCGAATGGGTAGCAAAGCGGCGTACTGGTCACGTGCGGTGGCCGGATCGCCGGCCGGCCCGGTCCAGCGGGCGAGGCTGGCGCGGGCGGTCAGGGTGTCCGGGTGCTCCGGCCCTAGGACCCGCTCATAGGCGGGCAGCAGCGCCGCGTACTGGTCGTGGGCCCCGGTCGGGTCGCCTGCGTCGCCGGTCCAGTAGGCCAGGTTGCCGCGGGCGGCCAGGGTGTCCGGGTGGTCCGGGCCGAGCACTTGCTCGAAAACCGGCAGCAGCGTCGCGTACTGGTCGCGCGCCGCAGGCGGGTCGCCTGCCTGCCCGCTCCAGTAGGCGAGGTTCTGCCGGGCGGTCAGGGTGTCCGGGTGGTCCGGGCCGAGGACCTGCTCGAACACCGGCAGCAGCCTGGCGAACTGGGCCCATGCTCCCGCTTCATCACCCGCTTGGCCGGTCCAACGGGTGATGTTGCGCCGGACGATCAGGGTGTCCGGGTGGTCCGGGCCGAGCACCTGCTCGAAAACCGGCAGCAGCGTCGCGTACTGGTCGCGGGCCCCGGTCGGGTCACCCGCTTCCCCGGTCCAGCGGGCGAGGCTGTCGCGGGCGGCCAGGGTGGCGGGGTGCTCCGGGCCGAGCACCCGCCTGAACACGGGCAGCAGCCTGCCGAACTGGTCCCGCGCTCCTGCCGCGTCT
This sequence comes from uncultured Actinomycetota bacterium, assembly GCA_963808705.1. Classification (GTDB taxonomy): domain Bacteria; phylum Actinomycetota; class Actinomycetes; order Streptosporangiales; family Streptosporangiaceae; genus JASHPR01. The sequence continues at coordinate 58,885 of CAWEHB010000005.1, forward strand.
CCGGCCTCCCCAGTCCAGCTGAGGAGGCCGCCGTGAGCGGCCAGGGTGTCCGGGTGGTCCGGCCCCAGCGCTCGTTCCCGTGCCTTGAGCACCTTTCGCTGAAGTTCACGGGCGGCCGAATAGCTGCCGCTGTACCCGAGATAAGCGGCGATTCGCCCGAGCCCGGCCCTGTCGGCAGTCAGGGCCGCCTGGGCGTGCGGCAGCAGTGCTCCGCATGCGGGCCACGTCTGCGGCGGCTCCGGGTCAGCCGGAATCGCGGCCTCAATCACCGCAGCGGCGGCCCGGCGCCACGCTCCGGCCAGATCTGCGGACATCTGGTCGATCGTGACGGCCTGTACCAGCCGGTGCACCGACACCGATCCGTCGGCGTCGGGCGGGCCGATCAGCGAGTATCGGCGCAGCGCCGCGATAGCGTCACTAGCTGCCAGCGGATCCTCCAGCAGCGGCACCATCACCGGCGCCACCGGCTGTCCGAGTTGCTCGGCAAGCCCGGGGCGGGGCTGGAGCAGCGTGCGGACCGGGATGGCTTCCGGCGCGCAGAACGCCAGCAGCCGAAGCAGGCCAGCCGCGGAAGGCGCGGACTGCTCCAGCTGCTCAGAAGCCAGCGTCCAGGTGGTGGCTACCGTCTTGGCGTATCCGGTTGGCTCACCGCGGCTCAGCATGGCCGATCGCCGCTGCCGGAACCACGTCAGGTAGGCGGCAAGGCTGTCCCCCGTGGCCTGTACGTACGCGGCCGCCTGCTCCAGCGCCAGCGGCAACCCGCCGAGTTCCGCGGCAAGCTCCGAGGCTGCCTCCCCGTTGGCGTCGCCGGTGCGGTTGACCAGAAACTCACTGGCGACATCCAGATCGAGGACCGGCACGTCCAAGACCTGGCCGGGGGGCCAGTGCGGGTTCTGGGTGGTGATCAGCACCCGGCCATGCCCGGCCGGGGGCAAGAACTCCTGGATCGTGGAGCGGCCCGGCGCATTGTCCAGCACCAGCAGCCACCCGGCCGGAGACGCGGCGAGCACTCCATGAACCGATGCCACCGCGTCCCGGGTATCGAGCAAGTCACGGGCTCCTAGCTGAGCCGCCAGCTCACCAAACCCGGCCGCCAGCACCGTCGGGTCCTCGGCGGCGAACTGCCAGGCAGCATCCGCTTCGGCCAGGTGACGGTGCGCGTACTCCACCGCCACGCTGGTCTTGCCCGCGCCCCCCAACCCGCACAAGACCACCACCCGCGGCTCAGAACCCTCACCACCCGACAGCCGCGCATCCAGCTCTGCGAAAAGCTCCTCCCGGCCGACCAAGAACACCGGTCGTGCCGCCAGCCTGACCGGCTTACCCGCCACCGCCGGCCGCTGATACACCACGTGGCCGATGGCCACCCCACCCCGGTCCGCGATGATTGAACCCGGCCCTGGAGCCCCGGCGAACCCGGGCTCGGCTAGCTGGCCGCCGGGCCCGGCCCAGGAGGGTCCGGCGGCGCCACGTTTCCGTGGATCAGTCCGGCGGCCACTCCGCCACCCGATGCGGTGATCTTCACGTCGCGCCCCGCGGCAACCGAATGATCGGCCGCGGACGCTGCCGTGGCGGGTAGATGCACCTGGATCTCCTGCACCAGCGAACGCAGACGAGCCTCCACGCCCGGGTCTTCCTCCAGCAAGTCCGCCAGCCGCCCCGCCCACCTTTCCGCCAGTACGGAGCGAGCCTGCTCCAGATCCGCACCCCCCGCCCCGATGAGCTGCTGGCGGGTGTCCTCCAGCCGCTGCTCCGCCAGCTGCTCCTGCTTCGGGTCGCCGCGGCCCAGCAGCCGGGCGAACTTATGCCTGGCCGCCTCCCACGCGTCGGTGGTAGCAGCCGCCACCACCGTGTTACCGGCTAGCGACGCCAGCCCCACCAGGGCCTCCGCCAGCATCTGCCGCCCCTTCCCCAGGCCACCCTCTGACCTAACCATCGCACGGCACACCCGACCACGCCATCAGCTGATCGCTGGATCGGCGAAACTAACTAGCCGTACCGGGAATGCCGCGCGCCAGTGGCCACAGCGCGTCAAAACCCGTCGCCGAGTTCACTGGCTCAGGCGCGAATCTTGACCCCTGGGCGGCATCCATACATCGTTTAGACCCGTCCAGCACCGGCGGCAGGCTAGCGCCGGAGTCCCGTCGGCCCGCCCGATTCTGCGTGTTCTCTGAACTACGGACGTCTTTGCAGCTCACAGGGCTGGCCGTCGGCCCTGATCGAGTTCGTGGCCCTGGCCGAATCACGCCGATTGGCATGTTGTGTTAGCTATGGCTTGCGGAGCGGTCGCTGCAGAAAGCGGATATACGGCGCCGAACAGCACAATAGCTCCTCTTCGCTGCCGCTTGTTGGCATCGACCCGCAGCTGGCCGGCACTGTTCACAAAATCGCGTTGACCTGCGACGACGCCCGAACCCTCAAGTTCACATTGATAGTTCAGGGAATGCCGAATAGCGGGCGTTGCGAGTCCGCATACTTATTCGTCGACCTGTATGTCGTTAACGGTGGCGGCGATCGTCAACTCAGTCGTGCCGTTCGGATCGAGGGCCGCTCCCTGCCGATTAGGAATGCCTACTGAAGCAATAGGCATGTGTGAGTCTGTGCGCGCAGAACATCCGGTTCTGGATCGCGGGCAGCCGGTGACGACCGCGGTCGGCTGCCGGGCTTGCGGCTGGTGATCGGGGTCGGGTGATGGTGCTCGCGGTGCCGCGGATCTGGTTCGTTCCTCATCATGAGTGTTCCACTGCGAACAACTGCCACTGCTCTGGAACACCCTTGAGCCGGTGCAGACCGCGGTCAGCGAAGGTGATCCCCGAGCCGAGCACCAGCGTCCGTACGGTGCTGGTGACCAGCACCTCGTTTGCCCCGGCGAGGGCAGCAACACGTGCGCCGACATGAACAGCCAAGCCGGTCACCGCCGCGGCCCGTCGCTCAACCTCGCCCGTATGCAGGCCGGCCCGGACCTCGATGCCGATATCGCGCACGGCGTCCCGGACAGCGCAGGCGCACCGGACCGCCCGGGCCGGCCCGTCGAAAGTGGCGAAGAAGCTGTCCCCCGCCGTGTCGACCTCCCGGCCGCGGAACCGGTCTAGCAGACGCCGGATGCGGGCGTGATGCTCGTCCAGCAGGTACCGCCAGCGGCGGTCGCCGAGCTGGTTGGCTTGCTGTGTCGACCCGACGATGTCGGTGAACAGCACCGTGGCCAGGCTACGGTCGAAATCCGCCGTTCCCTGCGCGCCGGTCAAGAACTCCTGGACCACATCCAGCAGGGCATCGGTGTCACCGATATACGGAAGGGCATCGGCACCGGGGAGCTCGGCACACCTGGCATCCGGGATCAGCTTCACAGCCGCCTGCACGGACTCCGGGTCATACAGCACGGCGCCGCTGCGGTGGACGATAAGCGTCCGGGCCTGAATCGCAGGGAGAACGGGGCGCAGGTCAGACTCCATCGCCCAGCGCAGCGTCGCAGCAGCCGCGCTCGGAGTCGACGACAGCCGTTCCCACCGCCGGTACCAGGACAGGAACCGAGCATCCTCGGCCCGGGACGGCGCCAGGAACGGGACCAGACTGGCCTGCCCCCAACCTGACTCCACTGCGGCCGACAGCGCTTGCATAACTGCAGGGTCGGCGCGAAGGTGGCTCAATGACCCGAGAACCAGCGCGGTTACCCGTTCGGGATGAGCTGCCGCGAACATTGCGGCGATGCCCGCCCCTTCAGCCCAGGCGGCGATCGCGGCCCTGGCCGATCCGGCGGCGTCCATCACCGCTGCGATGTCATCGGCACGCTGCTCCAGCGTCGGTACCCCGGCCACCCGGTCCGAAAGCCCGGTGCCGCGCTTATCGAACAGGATCAGCCGCCCCATGGCCGCCAGACGATCGAGGAACCGGGCGAATTCCGGAAGCTCCCACATCACCTCCAGGTGCGACACCCAGCCCGGAACAAAAACCAGGTCCAACTGGGCCCCGGAGCCGACGACCTGATAAGCAATGTCCACCTCGCCGGCCCTGGTGAACCGAGTCTCCGGCATCTCGGCCATGCCGAAACCTCCGCCCTGCCGCTCCCCAGACCACCGCTCAGCCGCTATCACGGCGTGAGCTCAGCCCTCCGGCGCTGCAGCCTCCCGCATCACCGTATATCTTCTCCCGTCGTCTCCGCTTACACTGCCCGGCCCTCATATGCGCAGAACGACCTTTCGGAGCGCACCTGAGACGGTCGCGTTGAGGGCGGTTAGCCGACCATATCGGCGGCGATGCGCGCGTCGCACATTTCGAGGCAGGATCACTGACCGTGACGGACTCGCAGGGCGACTCAGCGCCCTGCTGACTAGGCGCCGCCTGTTGGTGACGAGTTCGCCGTGGCCGGGCGGAACAGGGCGCCGGGTTCTGGTGCCTGGTCGCTCCTTTGGAGTTCATCGCCGGCAGGGTTGGTGGATGCCAGCGCTCAGGTGTGCCGGCCTGGGACGATGACGGGATGGATGCGGGGAGCGGGGTTCTTTCTGGCCGTGTGGCGCTCGTTACGGGGGCCTCGTCGGGCCTGGGCGAACGATTCGCGAGGGTTCTGCGCGAAGCAGACGCCGATGTTGTGGTGACTGCCCTGCGGGCGGAACGCCTGAAGCGGCTGGCCGGTGAGCTCGACGCGGTCGCGGTGGCCTGTGATATCGCTTCCGCGGCACACCGGCAGGCGCTGGCCGCAGCGGTCGCGGATCGTTTCGGCCGGCTGGACATCCTGGTCAACAACGCCGGTGTCTGCGATGACGGCCCGCTGGAAGATCAGGCGCTCGACGAACTGAATGCGGTGGTTCAGGTCAACCTGGTTGCGGTGCTGGACTTGTGCCGTCTGATGGCGCCGCTGTTGTTCGCCAGCGATCGCGGGTCGGTGATCAACATGGCGTCCATCTACGGCCTGGTCGCCTCGCGCGAGGCTCCAGCTGCCTACAACTCGACCAAGGCAGCGCTGGTCGGCTTTACCCGTCATCTCGCCGCCCAGTGGGGGCCGCGGCGGGTGCGGGTCAACGCTCTTGCCCCGGGTATTTCCCCACGGAGCTGACCGGGATGCTGGCTGATCCTGGCTTCGTCGCGCACATCGAAAGCCAGACGCTGCTGGCCCGCGCGCCGTCGATCGATGAGCTCGACGGGCCTTTGCTGTTCCTGGCATCCGACGCTTCCAGCTACGTCACCGGTCACACACTCGTGGTCGATGGCGGCTGGACCTGCACGTGAGCAATTCCCCCGCGGAATGACCCAGTGCTCTCAGGCGGCCGGGAGGAGCGCGGTGGTGGCCGGCCCGGTGACCTGGGTGAGCGGGGCAGCCTGGGTGGCCTGCGGCTCGCGGCGGCGGGGGAGCGCGAAGATCGCGGCGATGGCGGAGACCAGGGCGACGGCGGCGGCGACGCGCACGCCCATGGCCATCGCGTTGACGAAGGCGTTGTGCGCGGCGGCTACTAGCTCGCTGCCGGGCGTGCCGCCGGCCTGCTGGCCGGCGGCGTCGGCGGCGGCGACCGAGCTGGTCGCGATTTGGACGATCAGGCCGGGCGCGTGCCGCGCGGTGAGCGCAGGGGTGAGCTGCGACCGGTAGACGGCGGCGGCGAGGCTGCCGATGATGGCGATGCCGAGGGCGCCGCCGACTTCCCGGATGGTGTCGTTGATGGCGCTGCCGGCGCCGGCCTGGCGGGCGGGCACGGTGGTCATGATGGTGGTGCTGGCCGGTGCCATCACCAGTCCCATGCCGGCGCCCATGATCGCGACGGCGAGGGCGATCGGCGGGTAGGCGGTGCGCACGCCGGCGGTGGACAGGTCGAGCAGGCCGGTGCCCATCAGCGCCATGCCGGCCGGGATGATCACGCGGGTGCCGAAGCGCTTGGCCAGGATCGGCGACAGCGGCGACATGGCGCCGATGGCCAGGGCGAACGGCAGCGCGCGCAGCCCGGCGGACAGCGGGCTGTAGCCGTGTACCAGCTGCAGGTACTGGGTCAGCACGAACAGGCTGCCGAACAGGGCGAAGAAGATGACGGTCACCGATGCGGCGGCGGTGGAGAAGGCCCGTGAGGCGAAGATTCTCAGGTCGACGAGCGGGTGCGCGATGCGCAGCTCCCACCAGGCGAAGACGGCGAGCGCGGCCAGCCCGGCGGCGGTTTCCGCGAGCGTCGCGGTGCCGGTCCAGCCGCGGCTGGGCGCCTCGATGATGGCGTCGACGATGGCGAACAGCGCGCCGCCGACCAGCACCGTGCCGGGGATGTCGAGGCGGTGGCTGCCGGGCTCGGCGGTCTCGGGCACGGTCAGGATGACGCCGGCCAGCGCGAGGGCGACCAGCGGGATGTTGATGAGGAAGACGCTGCCCCACCAGAAGTGCGTGAGCAGCAGGCCGCCGAGGGTCGGGCCGATCACGATGCCGATGCCGGTCACGGCCGACCAGGCGGCGATGGCCTGCGGGCGCTCCTTGGGCGGGAAGACCGAGTTCAGGATCGACAGCGTGGCCGGCATGACGAACGCCGCGCCCAGGCCCATCACGACCCGCGCGCCGGTCAGCATGCCGGTGCCGGACGCGAACGCTGCCGCGGCGCTGCCGGCGGCGAACACGGTCAGGCCGCCGAGCAGCGAGAGCCGGCGCCCGTACCGGTCGCCGAGCGCCCCGGCCGGGATGAGCAGCGCCGCGAAGCACAGCGTGTAGGCGTCGCTGATCCACTGCAGCGAGCTGGTGCCCGCGTGCAGCACCCGGGCGAGGGTAGGCAGCGCGGTGTTGAGGATGGTGTTGTCGATCACGACGATGAGCAGGCTCAGGCAGAGCACCAGCAGGATCAGCCGGCGCCGGGGGTGACCCGATGGCCACCGGGAGTTTGCCGTGGTACCCGGTCCGGGAGCCGCCGGGCGGGTGGCGGTCGTGGTCCTCATCAGAGTTTCCTTACAGTTGCGTGCTTACGAATGTTACCTTACATCTGTTAGTATACGTAGATGAGCTAACGGATGTAAAGTCGGAGACGTGGGATCATCACGACAGACCGCGGAACCCCGGCCGGGGGCCCTGGCCCAGCCGTCCGCCGCGGTCCGCAGGCGGCGCCGCAACCCCCGCGGCCAGGGAGCCCGGCTGACCCAGGACATCGTGGCCGGAGCGCTGGCCCTGATCGAGCGGGTCGGCTCGGACGACGCGGTCACGCTGCGCGCGGTCGCCCGGGAGGTCGGTATCGCCGCCCCGTCGATCTACGCCCACTTCCCCGACCGGGACGCGGTCGTGATGGCCGTCGTCGCCCGGATCTTCGACGAGCTGACCGAGGCGATCGAGCAGGGCCTGAAGTCCGCTGGCCAGGACCCGGCCGGCCGCCTGGTCGGGGGCTGCGAGGCGTACGTGGCCTTCGGGCTCGAGCACCCCGCCCGTTACGGCGTGCTGTTCTCCAGGCAGCGGCCGGCCACGCCGGACTACCCTGAGCCGGTCCCGGCCGGGCCTGACGGCCGGCCGGTGCCCGGATACGGGGCCGGGACATTCGCGCTCCTCGTCCGGGCCATCGAGGACTGCGTCACGGCCGGGGTCTCCGCGAGCACCGACGTCGTCGCCGATGCCACCTCCGTGTGGGTCGCCCTGCACGGGACGGTCAGCCTGCGCACGGCGCTCCCGCGCTTCCCGTGGCCCGACCCGGCCGCATTCGTCCGCCAGCTCGTGCTGTCGCTGGCGAAGGTGACCGCCTGAGCATCCAGCGCCTGATGGCGGGCCGCCAGGCGGACAGGCGGCCCGCGGCGGCCCCGGCGAGGACGCTGGCCCCGGCGCCGTTACGCACCCGGTTCAGCGCGCCGCGGTGATGGCCTGGGCGGGCGCCGACGGCCGCACGGGGCGCCGCGACCGATCGGGCCGCCAGGCCGTCCCGATAGGCGAACCCCCTACGGCAACGTCACAGGTCAGAAGGAGTGCCTGCCCAGGAGCGTCCCGCAAGACCCGCCCGGTAACGATTCCCGCAGACGTGCCCTATACGGGACGCCCGCAGACGCCTGCCGGCGCCCTTCGCAGTACCAGGTAGCAGATCATCTGCCGCGCCTCCGTCGCTGCGGTGCTCGCGACAGACAGCAGCCGGAGCGCGGCTGAGACGCGGCGACAGCCGATGAGGCGGACGCCCAGCCGGGGGGGTCGTGGACGTACAGAACAGCCCGATCTGTATCACCGGACTCGTGAGCGCACCCGATCGCCGGGCCGTACAGATCGGCGGGTCCGGGTCCGCCAGCGTACGAGGTTCTGGTGGCTCTCGGTGATGAGCCGCCTTCGACCGTGCGTTCCTCGCAGGCGTAGCCGGTGACGGCAGGATGATCGTTGTGGCTGAAATCGCCGCCGGGGCATCGGGATTCAAGGAAGGGCGGTGGCGGCATTCTCCTTACCTGGCAGCCATGCACAGTCATGCGCGGCGGGCCGGCCGATCGTGATGCCAGCCGCCGGGTGCGTCGGCCCACGCGCGCCACCGGTTGCCCTCGGCTCCAGGGCGGCGTCCATCGCCTGATCGCTTCGCAGGGCACAGCGCACGACATTGCACTTATATACGACGGTGATGGCCGAGTATGCTGCCGTTCAATGTCGGGTGCGGCATGGATGCGTGGTGTGGACAGCGATGAGCGAGGACCGGGTACTGCGCTTGCCGGCCGGTGAGCTTATTTCCATCATCCGCACCGGATCGGAGACTGAGGGCGAGGTGTTTGAGTTCGAATCCGTCCTGCCATCGGGGCGGTCCGGCCCGCCCGCCCACTGGCACCGGGTCGAGCAGGAGACGTTCGAAGTTGTCGAGGGCAGGCTACGCGTGCGGGTCGGGCACGCCGTACGCCATCTGGGACCAGGAGAATCGCTGGTGGTGGCGCCCGGCATCGTGCACGCGTTCTCCAATCCGACCGGTGAGCGGGTACGTATGATCACTCGCGAAACGCCGGCCGGCCAGCTCGAAGGACAGCTGCGCGTTATGGCGTCGGCCGGTCGGCTGCCGCCGTTGCTGCGGTTGGCCGAAGTCAACGCCGGGAACGGTTTCTCGTTCTTCCTGGCCGGCGTGCCCGAGTTTCCGCAGCGCCTGCTGTGGCAAGGTCTCGCCGGACTGGCGCGTCTCGCAGACTCCGGCGACCCCGAGCCCGGCGCGGCCCGGGGGTGGTATGAGAAGGCGGCCCAGGCCGGCTGGATCAGGCATACGTTCAGCAGCAAGGCCCGCCGGCCAGTAGCGGCGCGACGACATAACCACCTGCTCGGCGCGCGGTTATTTGGAGTTCTTCGCACGGTAGGCAATCCCGACCACGGCGGCGCAGACAGCGGCGAGTTCGTATTTTTATGCACCGCCAGCGCTCGCCGTGAGGATGTCCCGAGTTCCGTAGAACTTCGGTGGCGGACCCTGTGATCGTCATGCCGCTTTGTGGTCCTCATTCTGGCTTACGGCGCTGACATTCTCGGTGAACGACGCGTCGAGCGCGGCGCGGAGTTTCGGCAGGTGCAGGTGGCCGTTGACGCGGCGGAACTGGTGACCGGCTTCGAGCATCCCGGCAGCGCACCAGCGCAGCGCCATGGTCCCGTCCCGCCAGCGCTTGACGTTCTTGGAGTGCTCCCGGCAAATCTCGATCATCGACTCGACGGGGTTGGTCGAGCGGAGGGTCCTGGCCAGGGCAGGCGGCACGCCCAGGCGCAGGATGGTCAAGGTCTCGGCCATCCCCTCGCGCAGGCTGGCGGCGGCACCGGGATGGGTCTTGTCCAGCTCGGCCGCCAGCTCGGTCAGCAGGCCCTCGGCCTTCAGCGCCGATTCGGCGTGGTAGGCCTGGCGCATCCGCCGCCCGGCGACCGCCCGCAGCCGCTCGGGCAGCTTGTCCCTGACATTTTTGATCTTGTGCTGCTGGCATCTTTGGATGAGCGGCTTGTCGAAGACATCCTTGACCGCGCGGGACAGGGCCTTGGCCCCGCCGGGCACGGCCAGGATGGGCTTGGTGACGTCCAGGCCCCGCTCGCGAAGCCCGGTCACCAGCTCGGTGACCAAGGTGGCGTTCTCCGTGGAGCCTTCCTCGACCGCCAGCGGGTGCTTGGTCCCGTCGATGCCGATGCCCAGCGCCACGACGCAGGTGTGCTCGCCGAAGTGCACCCCGTCAACCATGAACGCGACCAGGTCCAGGTCATCCAGCCGCCGGGTCATCAGCTCCGCCAGCGCCGTCTCGGTCGCGGCCACGAACCGGCGCGACACCGCCGACTTCGACGTGGCCGCCGCCTGGTCTTGCACCGCCTGCCCGGCCGGCTCCAGCCCGGCGGTGTAGCGGCGCGACGACAGGCCCGCCAGCATCTTCTCCATGGCCAGCCGGGAGAGGATCTCGGTGCAGGAGAACAGGTCATACGACGGCAGGCGCAGCTCGCCGGAGCCATCGGCGGCCCGCACCCGCGGCCGGTCACCGCCACCCGCCGCCCGCCCAGCGTCACCGGCCCGGCCTCGCTGCCGTGCCGGTACCCGGCCCGGTCTGGGTTGTGCTTGCCGTCCGGCCCGCACAGCCCGGCCACATCCTCGTCGAACATCGCGGCCATCACCTGCAGCCCAGTGCCCACCGCCAGGGCCAGCAGGCCCTCCTTCGCCGACTCGGCGATCTCGGCCATCGACACGATCACCTGCTCTGGCACGGCGATCTCACCCCGCGGCCGGTCAGGCTGGGCACGGCGGCCCGTCTTCTGGTAGGTGTTGCTCACGGCGGTCCCCTTCCTTCGTCGGATGACTTGGTCGTTGCCCGACACCTACCACTCGGCAGGTCACGGGCGGGGGACCGCCACTCTCAAGTTCTACGAAGGCCGGGACATCCTCGGCCCGGCGGCGGGCGGGTGTTGTCTACCGCGAGCCAGGGCCATGGAGCGGCGCGGTGCTGGCGTTGCTGCGGCACCTGGAGAATGCGGGCTTCGCGGGTGCGCCCCGGGTGGTGGGCAGCGGGTTCGCTGACGATGGCCGGGAAATGGTCAGCTACATTCCGGGAGCAAGCCCGCAGCCATACGCGTGGAGCGAGGATGCGGTCGCGGGGGTCGGGATGCTCCTGCGGCAGCTGCATGACGCGGCCGCGACGTTCATCCCGCCGCCCGGAGCAGTCTGGAAGACGTGGTTCGGCCGGGAGCTGCCCGGGTCGCAGCCGGTGATCGGTCACTGTGACACCGGGCCGTGGAACATCATTGCCCGCGACGGCCGGTCTGCCGCACTGGCCGACTTCGAGTTCGCCGGCCCGGTCGATGCGATATGGGAACTCGCGCAGGCGGCCTGGCTGAACGCGCAACTGCACGACGACGACGTGGCGGAGCGGCTTGGGCTCCCTGATCTCGCGGGCCGCGCCCGCCAGCTGCGGCTGATCCTCGACGGATATGGCGTGCCAGCCCGCCAGCGTGCCGGCTTCGTCGACAAGATGATCACCTTCGCGGTGCACAGTGCCCGCGCTGAGGCCATGGAGTTCGCGGTGACACCGCAGACCACAGCCGGGGTCAGCAGCACCGGGTACCCGTTTGTGTGGGCGATCACCTGGCGCGCCCGCAGCGCATCATGGATGCTCACCAACCGCACCCATCTCCAGCGGGCGATCAGCTGATTCCCCAGCCACCCCGCTGGTTTCAGGTCGGGAACCAGCGGCCCCAAGGACGCACTCACTATGCCGCGAGGCGGTTGCAGCCGTGATGTGCGAGCTGGCTACTTGTCTGGCCAGGGCCCAGGTGCCGGGTTATCCTCCGGGAGCGGCAGAGAGGGGGTCGGCTATGCGCACGCATCGTCCTGCGCGGCTTACTGACGGCGGTCCCACCTGGGATCTGAGGACCCCTAAGAGAGAGGGGCGACCGCCCCGCAACAGTCCCATCCCAGAGGCCGACGCGGCGATGGCGCTCAACGATGCGATCACGGGCGTAGTGGCTGCTCTGAGAAAAGGCGACGTGGCTCAGGCACGTGCGATGAGAAGGCGCGCCTGGGAGTATGTCGCGTTGTTGCATCCTGCTCAAACAGTCCGTCAGCGTCGCACCCTTGGGAGGCTTGGGCGTCGCATCGCCCAGGCCGGGCGGGCGGGACGGTCCCATGGGGATGGACAGGCGATTCGGGCGGGCCGGGACTGACCGGTCATGGCTTCATGAGCCCGGTGGCCGCGCTGGGCTGGCTGCAGAATTCGCCGCCACACCGGGTCAGCCAAACGTCCTCTGCCGCGTACAGGACTGGGCTGGCGGCCAGGCCGGGTCTACTTCCCGACACTTCTCGAACCCTCGCGGGACGACCGGACTCTGGCCCTTACCGCCAGGTCGGCCAGCCGTCTGCCACGGTAGGCGGGACCGGGCTGAAGGTCGACCGATTTACCGCTCATGCCGCACCTGGTGCGGTCGGGCCTCGGGAGGCAGCCTGCGAGTTCACGAGGAATGCGGCCGGGGGGCACGGCGTAGGCTGTGGCGGCGTGACGCCTGATGAGCGGTGGCTGGCCGCGGTGTGGCCGTTCGTCCGCGCCTGGCTGCCGGGGCCGCCCGCCGCGGTGCTGGAGATCGGCTGCGGGCCGCTGGGTGGGTTCGTCCCGATGCTACGCTCGGCCGGTTACCAGGCGACCGGTGTCGATCCGGAGGCGCCGGAAGGGCCGTGGTACCACCGGGTCGAGTTCGAGAGACTCGAGATGCCCGCGCCCGCGCAGGCGGTCGTGGCCTGCACGTCGCTGCACCATGTCGCCGATGTCGGCGAGGTGCTGACGTTGGCCGAGGCGGCGCTGGCTGCTCGCGGGACGCTGGTGGTCGTGGAATGGGCGCGGGAGCGGTTCGATGAGGCCACCGCCCGATGGTGCTTCGACCGCCTGCCTGCGCCCTCGGGCGATTCCGGCTGGCTGCAGCAGCGCCATGACGAATGGCGCGCTTCGGGCCTGCCCTGGGATGGTTACTGCCGGGGCTGGGCCGAGGAAGAGGGCCTGCACGCCGGCCAGGACATCGTGCGCGAGCTTGACGGCCGGTTTGACCGCCAGCTGCTGGGTTACGGGCCCTATTTCTTCGCCGACCTGGCCGGCGTCAGCGAAAACGAGGAGCAGGCAGCGATCGACGCCGGGGAAATCCAGGCAAACCGCATTGCCTGCGTATGCCAACTGCGGTAGGGAAGGACAGCCCAGCCGCTTCCTGATAGTTGGCTGGCCAGCCGTGCCTCATCCGCTTGTGCATCTTGCTCTGCGGACGTCCGGTCATGCTTGATATGGAGGTGATCGTGAGGCGCCGGCCGCCTGGCCTGGCCGGTTAAGGTTGCGACCGTTGCCTGGCGCGCGGACGCCGAGCGGCTCGCCGGTGATGGCAGCGGCTTATGCGGCGAAGGACCGGGCGGGGAGGAGGCGGGCAGCGGCGATGCGGATCGTGAGCTGGAACCTGTGGTGGCGGTTCGGGCCCTGGGAACAGCGCCGGGAGGCGATCGCGGCGACGCTAGCCGAGGTCGGGCCCGACGTGTGCGGCCTGCAAGAGGTGTGGGCCACGCCGGGTGAGAACCTGGCCGCCGACCAGTGACGATGTGCCCTGCCGGTAGCCGATCCTGGCGCCAGTGATGAATAACAGGGGAAGATAAGTCGTGGCGACAGGAGGCATGACATGGCTAAGGCACAGACAGATGTCCTGCAAGGCCTCGTGGACCGTCTCCGCGAGATCCGGAAGCAGGCCGGTGGCCGGCTGGGTCACGTGCTCGCCGACGCATCGGTGCGGGAGCGTGCCGCTGCGGTCGCAGACAAGATCGAGGATCTCCGGGTTGAGCTGACACGCAGCCTTCGCCGCGCCAGGCCGGCTGCTGCGCCGGCCAGGCCGGCTGCCAGGAGGCCGCCGGCCAAGCCGGCCCCCGGGCGGTCCGCCAGGGCCCTCGACGACATGACCGTGCAGGAACTGCGCCACCTGGCGACCAAGCGCCATATCGCGGGCCGTTCGTCGATGAACAAGGCCGAACTGGTCGAGGCCCTGGGCAAGAAGTAGCCTCAGAGTCAGCGGACCGGTTCCGGCAGCCGACACCAGTGGTTGCCCAGACCGAGCAGATGACCGGGCGAGCACGCCGGCGGGAGGAAACGGTAATCCGAGCGGCTCTGTCCGAGTGATGGCGATCTCTTCGGCGGAGCGGTGCGTTGCTACTTTCGGTGACTCTGAAGGATCTTCAGAGTCAGCAGACGTCGAGACAGATCGATGCCGACTCGGTGCGGCGGACAGTTGTGTCGGCCGCGTGTGCAACGGTGCGCAGATCAGCCTGTTATGGCGTTGGCTCCCTGCTTAGCCCGGCGCACCGGTGCCGACCGCGCGACGGCTTTTGTGTGGAGGTTCCGCACCCAGCTGTTATGTCAGGCAAACTCCTCATCGTCGCTAGCCTGGCGAAGCTGCGCCCGGTCATCCCAGCAGGCTATCAGCGGAACAAGAACTGCCGTGCCAACGGCTCAAGAACTACCGTTCCAGCGCACTTGGCCGGAACCGCGGATCGGATACGGTCATAAAGCTGCTCGTCGCCAGTGGTGCAGGCCACATAGGCTCAGTAGTAACGGCGCAGCTCCTGGATGCCGGCCACGAGGTCATTGTGCTGGACGATCGTCCACAGGGCATCGGGATGCCGTCCCCCTGAGGCCACGTTCGTTGCGCCCGCGATGCCTCCTTCGGGAAGGAAGGAGCCTTCAGCACGTCGGCGTAGCCGATCACGCAGTGACGCTGGAAGCGCCCTGGACAGGTTCCGGCTGACGTGAATACTCCTATGGCGGGTTAGGGGGAGGCCACCCATATTTCCACCTGCATGGCGACTGTCGGCAGCGCCAATCCTTGCCGATCGTCGGCATTGTCAGCCCGCCCGGGAAGTCGCTGGCGCTGGCCGATCGCGGCCTGCGGATACTGTGGCCTGCGCCGATGTGCTTGATCGTCGGCGAGTGAACGTGGTTGACTCTTATCGCCCGTGCTGAGTCACGTAGCGGGCACGTTACGCCTTGATCAGTGGCCCGGCCGGGTGCGACCGGGAAGGCGGATGCCGTGAGCCTGTTGCATGCGGTGGAGGTGCCGCGGCTGCCTGTGTCCCGGCTGGAGCCGGTCATCGGCGTCCCGCGGTATGCGGAGCTGGCCCGGGCCGCCGACCAGGTCCGGCAGGTGCTGGCCGGGCGCACCATCTGGAACGTCAACTCGACCGCGGCCGGCGGCGGGGTCGCCGAGATGCTGCAGGTCCTGGTCGGGTACGTGCAGGATCTGGACATCCCGACCGGCTGGCTGGTGATCACCGGCGACGCCTGGTTCTTCGCAATCACCAAGCGGCTGCACAACCAAATACACGGCAGCCTGTCCGGAGCTCCGCTCGGCGCGGCGGAGGCCGGTCATTACGCGCAGATGCTGGCCGCGAACGCGGTGGAGCTGGCTGCCCGGGTCCGGCCCGGTGATGTGGTGCTGCTGCACGACCCGCAGACCGCTGGCCTGGCCGCGCCGCTGGCGCAGGCGGGTGCTCGGGTGGTGTGGCGCTGCCACATCGGCGTGGACTGGGAGAATGAGGTGACCCGGGCGGGGTGGGATTTCCTGCGGCCGCACCTGGCTGCAGCGGAGGCATACGTGTTCTCGCGCCGGGGATACGTCCCGGCGTGGATCCCCGCTGAGAAGGTCTGGATCATCCCGCCGTCGATCGACCCGTTCTCCCCGAAGAACCAGCAGCTCGCTGCCGGCTCCGTGCGGGCCATCTTGGTGAAGCTGGGCGTGCTGGATGGTGCGGCGCCGACGGTGCCCGCGACGTTCGTGCGCCGCGATGGCGATATGGACGTCGTCACCAGGCCAGCCGTCATCATCGGGGAAGCCCGCCCCGGGCCCGGGGATCCGGTGCTGGTCCAGGTGTCCCGCTGGGACCGGCTCAAGGACATGGCCGGGGTCATGCGCGGCTTCGCCGACCACGTCGCGCCCGTCGGTGACGGGTACCTGATGCTGGTCGGCCCGGCAGTCAAGGATGTGAGCGACGACCCGGAGGGCGCGGCGGTCTACGGTGAGTGCCTGTTGCAGTGGCGCGATCTGAGCCCCGCTGCCCGGACGCGGATCCTGCTGGTTACCCTGCCGCTGGATGACATCGATGAGAACGCGGCCATGGTCAACGCGTTGCAGCGGCACGCCACCGTCATCGTGCAGAAGAGCCTGGCTGAAGGGTTCGGGCTGACCGTCTCGGAGGGAATGTGGAAGGGGCGGCCGGTCATCGGCTCGGCGGTCGGCGGGATCATCGACCAGATCGCCGAGGGCACCGGCACCTTGCTGCCCGATCCCGCCGACCTGGCGGCGTTCGGATCGGCGGCCCGCCTGCTGCTCGACGACCGGGACCAGGCGGCGCGGATGGGGCAGGCCGCGCATGCCCACGTCCGCGAGCAGTACGTCGGCGATGTGCACCTGCTGCGCTACGCCAAGCTGCTCGGCACCCTAATCGGCGGAGAATAACACGACGGTTGCCGCCCGGCGGCTTCGGCGCCACGCCTGAAGGGCGAAGGCCGCCCGACATACTCAACGGGGCCGTCGGACCCGATCGCCTCTCAGCGCAGCCAGAGCCGGGCACAGTCCTGCGTTCCGGCGAGATCTCCGGGCCGTACCCCAGCCAGCCGGGACATCGCTGGCGCAGGCCCCGCCGCCTCCGCCTGGCCGGTGATCCCCTGGCGATAGGCATACTCGCAGGCATCCAGCAGCACGTCGTTCTGCGGCACGGCGCCCAGCGCAGCCAGAGCCGGGCACAGTGTCATCAAGAGGTTCTGCGCGGTTTCGGGGCTCACTGAACCGTCCCGGAGTTTCCGGAGGCTCTCCGGACTCGCCGACGATTCACCCTGCTTCGTATCCTTGTGGTGTGGCCCGACCAGCAGATGCTCTTGCCGAGATTCCGCTGGAGACCCGGCATTTCCGGGATCTCGGCCGCTACCTGCGGGAGCCGATGATCGAGCGGGTGCGCGTGGCCGAGCAGCACGCCGGTGAGCTGCTGGGCGGGCGGACGGTCTGGGTGGTGAACTCTACCGCTTTGGGTGGCGGGGTTGCGCAGCTGCTTCGTACGCTGCTGCCGTACTGGAAGGGCGCTGGCATCGACGTGCGGTGGGTGGTGCTGCGCGGTTCTGGCGAGTTCTTCCGGGTGACCAGGCGCTTTCATAACCATCTGCAGGGCCAGCCAGGCGATGGCGGCGTGCTCGGGATCGAGGGGCTGACGACGCTGGACCGGGCTGCCCTCTATCACGCCCGGGCGCTGGCGTCGCTGGTCGCCGCCGGAGACGTGGTGGTGCTGAACGATCCCCAGACGGCAGCGATGTCGGGGCCGCTGGAGCGGGCTGGCGCGACCGTCATCTGGAGCTGCCAGATCGGCATCGACCATGACAACGAGTACTCCGCGAACGCGTGGCGGTGCCTGCGGCCGCGCCTGGCCGGCGTGCGCCGCTTCGTGTTCAGCCGCTATACCTCGCTGCCGGAGTGGCTGGGCGGGGCGGAGACGTCGATCGTGACGCCGGGCATCGACCCCGGGTCGACGAAGAACCTGCCGATGCCCGATGGCACCGCCCGCGTGATCTTGCAGCACCTTGGCCTGGCCGCCGGAGTCCCGGCCGCCGCTCCCCGCTACGACTGCACCGATGGGTCCACCGCGACGCTCGCCGGCCGTCCCACGGTGCTGGACTGCGACGGGGCGCCGGACTGGGACCGGGACCCGGTGGTCGTCTCGCTGGCCCGGTGGGACCGCATCAAGGACCCGCTCGGGATCCTGGGCGGCTTCCTCGAGCGGGTGCTGGCGGCGACCGGCGCGCACCTGGTCCTCGCGGGCCCCGATGCCAGCCAGGTCGCCGATGACCCCGAGGCAGAAACCGTGCTCGCCGGCGTTCGCGAACGCTGGCGGGCTCTGCCGCCGCGGGCGCGCGCGGGTTCATGTCGCCTGCCTCCCGCTCGCCCCTCCGGAGGAGAACGCCGCGATGGTGAACGCGATCCAGCGCCTGGCCGCGGTCGTGGTCAAGAAGAGCTTGCAGGAGGGGTTCGGCCTGGGAGTGACCGAGGCGATGTGGAAGGCCCGTCCCGTTGTCGCGAGCGCGGTGGGGGGTCATCTGGACCAGGTCCAGCACCGGCACAGCGGGCTGCTGGCCGAGAACCCTGCCGATGTCGGGGCGTTCGGCGGTGCGATCGTCGAGCTGCTGCAAGACCCGCCGCGGGCCGCCCGGCTCGGCCAGGCCGCGCGCGGACGGGCTCGCGCCCTGTTTCTCAACGACCGGCACTTCGTGCGCTGGGTGGAGGTCTTCGGCTCGGCGCTCGAGCGGCGTGCCGGTGCCGCCAGGCCGACGGGCCCCGCGGGCGTGCCAGCGCAACCATCGCACGATGCCGCAGAGTTCGGCGGCCTTGATCTTGGCGACCGCGACGCCCTGACCGCCCTGTGGAACCGGCGGCGCTTCGAGAACGAACTCGACCGCGCACGGCAACGTGCCGAGCGCCTGGCGCTTCTGTCCATCGACGTGGACCGGTACAGGGAAGTGATCCGGCGGCACGGTGTGGCAGCCGCGCAGGAACTGATCCAGGCCATCGCGCTCGTACTTGCCGAGCGCCTGCGGCCCAATGACACGCTGGCCCGCATGGGAGGCGACGAGTTCGCCGCCGTATTCCACGCCGCGACGCCCCCGCTCATCCAGAGCCTGGCCGACGGGCTCTGCACGGCCGTGCGCGAGCAGTCACACGCCACGCACCAGCGGGATTCCTGCCACCATCAGCATCGGCGGCGCGTTCTTCGACGCGGGCACGCAGACGCACCAGGAAGCGCTGCTCGCCGCCGACACCGCCCTCCACCAGGCCAAGGTCGCAGGCGGCGACCGCGCCATCGTGTACGAGTCCCTGCAACACGCCTAGCACAGCGCCGCAGTGACCTTCCGGGGGTTCATGTCCAGGCGCTGGGGTCACCGCGTTATAGCCATCTGACAGCAAACGTGACAGCAACGCCGCCGCACATCGAGCCGCCCCGGCACACCGCCATAGCCAAGAAGACGGGGCTCTGAGCCAGTACGACGTCTTGCCCGCGCCGTACTCGCCGCGCACGGCCTTGAACGCCGACCCGCCGCCCGCCACCGCGTCGAGATCGGCGTCCAGCACGGGCGTGAAGCGTTCCAGGCCCACCGCCAGCAGGTCCAGCCCGTTGGCCGGGACCGTGCCGCGGCGCAGCGCGTCGATGACCTCGCGGCGTCGCCTCGGCGAGACGTGATCGGTCACGGCCGGATCCCGAACTGCTCCCGCAGCAGCGCCTCGTCCAGGATCACCGTCGCACCATCGGCGTCCACGCGCAGCACCGGGTAACCTTCCACGTCCAGCAGCCGCTGCGCGTGCAGCACGGCTCCGCGCAGCATGACCGGCGAGACCGCGAGGGCCGTGGCCGCCAGAGCCGGGACCAGCCGCTGGCCCGGGGCCTGCAGCAGAGCGTCGAGGAGCCCGCGGACCTGATCGTCGCTGACCGACACCCGGCCCGCGATCTTCTTCTGCGCGGCGTAGACCGCCGACTTCAGCACCGCCGCCGGAACCAGGCTGCCTGGCCTCGCCGCGCCCCCCGGAACCGGGCTTGCTGCCGCCGGACCTGTCGGGGCCGGCGACGGCTCCGGCTCATCGAACAACGTGGGCAGCTGGTCCTGCGCGGGTTTGCGCCTGCCCGCAGCAGGACCCGGCCGCGGCGTCAGATCAGCTACCGGCGGTGCCGCCTGGGGACTAGCGGGTTCGGCAGGATCGATCCACCAGGCCGGCTCCTGCGGCGGCCCAAGGTCGCAAACTTCGACGCCGTCGCCCAGCGACGCGAACGCCGCAGCGCGGACTCGTGCCATCCGGCCGCTGCCCGCGACGGCGAGTCGCATGCTCGTGGCGGTCACAGTACCGCTCTGCAGGCCTTCATCTCGGCCCTCGCCGGGCCAGGTCCATGTACGCCTGGAGGGTCCGCCGGCAGCAGCGCCGCTGGGAAAACCGCGCGGCGGCATGCCGTGCCGCGGCTTGCCCTAGCCGGGCGGCCAGTTCGCGGTCTTTGGCCAAGTGCGCGATCGCCAGGCCAAAGCCCTGGACGTTATCGGGCGGAATAAGCACGCCGGTGACACCATCGGTCAAGAATTCCGCCAGTCCGCCTGCAGTCGAGGAAACGACTGGACATCCTGCTGCCATAGCCTCGGTCGCGATCAACCCGAACGGCTCGAATCTGGACGGGATTGTGACCACGGTCGCTTGCCAGAGAAGATTCCTGACCGCAATTAGATCAGAGAAGGCATGCCAGGTAACAGCCTCGCTGAGTCCGCGAGCATCGAAGTCGTGACGGACGGCCGCCACCAGTGGACCGATTCCCATGATTTCGAGCTGCAGATCGGGGACTAAGGACCGGGCTACCTCGAAGATCTCGGGCAGATGATCAAACCCCTTTTGCTCCACGTACCGACCCACGAACACCAGAACGGGAGCCGACTCCGGCTGCAGTTGAGCTGCACTGTTGTTCCTCTTGAACAAATCGATGTTAGCACCATTGTGGATCACCATCGTCTTGCCCGCCACGAACGGATACTGCTGGAGCAGCGCATCCTCCGTCGCCTGGCTGCACGCGATGATCAGATCGGCGGATGCGACACCGAGAAACTCCAGCTCTGCCGACGCTGGGCTTGGGATGTCGTCGAATTCGCCAACGTCCCAGGCTAGCGGAAGATGGCACGTGTAGATCAGCGGGATCCCGCGCCTCCATAGCGGCTGTGACACCAATACGCCCGGCCAGTCCTGGCACACAACAACGTCGTAATCCGCCGAGCCACCGCGCTCGAGCAAATCTGGCAATGAATAGGTGTAGATCTTCGATTCGAAGGCCGGTGTCCAAATGTGTGGCTCCGGCAGTCCGGCGGGGCCGACGAAGTACAGATCAACGTAGGCACCGCGCCGACGGTGGTCATTCACGAGGCCGCTGAGGTAAGTACCCATCCCTCCCCAACTCAGCGGCGGGTACTCGAAGGAGAACTGCGCCACGCGCATCGTCACGATATTCCGACTCCCTCCGGAGGCCGCGCGAGCAAAAGTGCCACGGCAGCCTCAAGGCTGTCCGCGAACCTCGCCAGGTCATGCATAGATGTGGCCAGGTTCGGGCTGAGCTTCAGTGTAGTGCCAGATATCGCCACGATAAATCCAGCCTGAAGCAGCGCCTGCCGCAGATGGGTCGCCAGTGCCCGGTCCCGCTGGTCGTCTGGTCCGACAAGCCGCAGGCCTATCATCAAGCCCAGGCCAGTCATGATCAGCCGGGAACCGCGCGTCTCTAGAAGTCTGCCAGAGACCCGGTCCACCGCGTCTTGGACCGCCCGCCGCAGCGCCCGGACCGCTGTCGCCGAATCGATATCAGCAAGGTGCTGCAGAACAGCCGCGCCGACCGCACAGGCAAGTGGTGACGCCTGGTATGTGCTGCTTTGCTTGTAGGGTGGCACGCAGTCCAAGATTGCAGCAGGTGCTGCAATGACGGTCAACGGCAAACCGGCCCCGAGCGCCTTGCCGAGGATAAGGACGTCCGGCAGCACACTGTCATGCTGATAAGCGAACATCGGGCCGGTGCGCGCCACTCCGGAGTAGATCTCGTCGGCGATGAGCAGAAGGCCGTAGCGGTCTGCCAGCGTCCGCAGAGCCGCTATGAACCCAGTCGGCGGGGCGTTCATAAGGGATCCCTGAACAGGTTCGACCAGGATCGCGGCGATCTCGCGAAGCGGGAAGTCGGCTCCGGAGAGCAGGGTCTCCAGCCAGCTGAGGCATTTTGCCAACGGCGCGTCCCGACCCAGCGCAGGATCTGCCGGGTACGGCAGCCGCACCGATACAGCCCTTGAGGCGGCAACGCCTTCCCTAAGCGACGGGCTGGCGGTCACGTCCAGGCAAGCGGCAGTCTTGCCGTGGAAGCTCCCGGAGAAGGCCAGGACGCCGTAACGACCAGTAGCCAGCCGCACGCTCTTTAGCGCGGCCTCCACCCCCTCAGATCCGCTCACAGCGAACATGAACCGGGTGTCCGGAATGTCGATGCAGGCGTCCAGCCGTTCGAGCAAGCGCCCGCGCGCCGCGGTGGCGGTGAGCCACCCGGCATGCAGAAGCTGCCCCGCCTTTGCCGTGAAGACCCGCATGACGGCAGCGTTGCCGTAGCCTACGAAAGCGGTCCCAAGACCGCCGGTAAGGTCGGTGAGTTGCCGGCTATCGCTAGTGAACAGCGTGGAACCGATCGCCTTTTCAATGATTGCTGGCAGCTCACGCATGACCGGCACCGAGGTCGTCCTGCACTCCAGTTCCGCAATGGCAGTCAGAGGATCCATCGTCAGCGCTGCCCTGATGTCAAGGTGACCGCACCATCATGCTAGATCCTCGGATAATCAGCCCAGAATTGCTCGAGCGCGTAACACCTATTGGCGAGATCGAAGATCCATCCATGCTCCTGGATCAGCTCGCCACCGGTCTCAAATCGCTTCTCCATCGCTGCCGTGTCCGTAGGGTAGTTCTGCAGGAAGAGTTTCTTGCTCTCTCGGACATCGTCTACGCTCGGCCAATGATGGATCGTCGGATGCTGGATAATCGTGTCCGCCGTCCGCCAGTAACCACGAGCGATCGGTGCCGACCGGGAACGATCTACGTACTCCAAGGCGACCGCCAACGGCCGGACGTCCATCACGCTAAGTACCGCGGCCAACGCGGTCTCGTCGCAGATGTCACCTGGCCAGTGGATGTAATCCTCCGGACCGAGACTATCCAGACTCCAGTCCGCGATCGTGTTCCGCCAGGCCTCGAGCCAAGGGAGGCAGGTCCGATCGACCATCATCGTGCCACTGTTGTATCGCGCCCAGAACGGTTGAGAAGGCTGGCGGACGGCTACGAGTGGCGCCGTCCAGCTGGGCGGCAATCGCCTGAGGATCCGGCATTCCGCGTCCAAGAACAGGATGGTGCCGTACTCTGTCACAGCCCGGATCATTACGTCCACATGCCGCATGGAGGCCTGAATAGAATCCGAGAAACTGCGGCCGATCCGATACACCTGCAACGGATAATGCAACCGCTCGCAGTCCGATCGCAGACCAGCAGCATTATGCATAAATTCGGGTGAAGCCCAGCAGATGACGGTGACGGAATCAGACTCGCAAGCGCTGATGTCTCTCTCCTTTCAGTACAGTTCGAGCAAGGCTCATCTGGCATCAGGGGATGCAGAAGGTGGAAGCCGCGATGAGTCTCGACGACGTATCGGGTCCCGACGGCGGAACGGAGCTAGTACGGAGCGCAGCCGGTCTGCCGAGCGTACGTCGCCGTTCTGCGCCAGCACGCTCAGCATCTCCCGGACGTGCAGCAGCGGCGCCCGGGCGGCCCAACCGGGTTCCGGCCGGGCGATCTCCTGCCAGGTGTTGAAGAACTCGTCCGAGGCTGCTGGTCTCGGTGACAGCCACAGCATGCTGACATCGACCTCCGCCCAGCCGTAGCAGACCGCCGGGTCGATCAAGGTCGGCCGACCAGCCGACCCGCTGAGTACGTTGTCCTGCCACAGGTCGCCGTGCAGCAGGACGGGAGCCGTCGCCGGGATCAGTTCAGGCAGCAGCAGGCAAAACCGTTCCGCCGCCCTTAGATCCGCTGCCGATAGCGCTTGACGGACCCTCGGCTCCGGAAGGAACCTCAGCACGCGATGCTCGGCGAAGAATCGGTAACCGTCAGCATCCCATCCGTTACGTTGGGGCAGCCTGCCAAGCCAGTTGTCGTGTGGCCAGCCGTGCCGCTCGGCGCCGGTGGCGGCTTGCAATGCCGCAACGTCCTCGCCCAGCCGCTGCCAAAACGCCGGGTTGTCGTACAAGCCCGCTTCTAGACGCTGCATGATCAGCGTGTCATCGCCCACGTAGTGCACTCGCGGAACGGCTACAGCACCGCTGGCGCCGAGAGCCTCCAGACCTTCAGCTTCGGCAGCCAGCAACGAGGGGAGGGATTCCGCAACCCGCTTCACGACCCATTGCCGACTGCCACGAGACGTCACTAGAACGACCACCCCGGTGGACCTCGCGGTTCAAGTGTACTGAGCTACGATGGCAGGCCCTGAATGTAGCTGTCGACCTCTGAAGATGTAATGCCACTGCACCATAGGCCATCAAATGTCCGCCTGAACATGTCATGGAGCGCTTGACCATCGGCGAGCGGTTGGCCATCGGCGGTCTGGAGATTGCCCGTAACAGTGGGGTTACGATCTTCTATAACTTCCCACCGGGTTGTCTCTCCCTTAGGTGAAAAATCCGGTGTATACCAACCAACATTAAGCACCCGCGTACCCAGGCGTCGTCCGCGAATCGACGGTGCAGACCGATAAAATTTGATCTCCAGCGAATCTGGCGGCACACGGTCCTTGAGATCTCCATAAGCTGCGACAATTCTTTGCTGCTGTAGGTTACCTACCGAATCAGGATGCTTAAGAAGAAGCCGGACCTTAGTGCCTCCATTCGCTAGATTTACAAGGAGATCACGAGCGTCGTCGCCGCTGAACTCTAGGAGATCGGCGGTAGCTGGCGGTATCTGAGATACTTCCTTCGCCAGTAGGGCGTTAGTCTCGTTAATGTCCCGTGATACGTTAATACGGGATAGCAATGGTGGTGCGCCGTCAATCTCACGCGTCATATCGGCTTTCCAGCTGGGTAGAAAATGCTTCTCCAAATACTGACTATATATGTCCTTATATTTCTCATCCTGCTCGGGCTCTGTTGTCTTGACCACAATAAGTGCCATGCAGCGATGAGCCTCTTCTTGATGTGGATAGGGATTCAGCAGCATGTACTGCGAAGTAGCAATTGCAAAAACCGTGGGTCTCCAAGCATAAAATCTTATCGCACTAGGGTCGACGCCATATTTACGTTGCATGTCTTCGGCCGGCGCATATGCTACAGAATCATCTCCGCTTCCTGATCGGGTAATCGTCATCTCTGGGTCGGCCATCATGATGCGCAGATCCAAATTCTCTTGGCGAGCTGCATCTCTTAGAATATCGCGCGGGTCCCCGCCCGTGATTGAAACCTCAAGAAACCCTTGCAAGTCCGTGCACACGAACCAAAGTTTCGCCTGCTGCCCCTGCTTGGCGCGGACGATTTCTTCGTTCATGTATATCTTAAAATCGTTAAGTGCTTCTACTCGCTGAAGATAGATACCAACGATTCCAAGACGCTTGTTCTCAGCAATGATTGAATTCACTTGCTCAGATTTCTTGAAAACCTCGTCGACTATATCTTTCAATGTGTTGCTTAGTTCGTTTCGGTATATGTCATCTGTCACCCACCAGACCAAAATAGTAATCGGCCCGGTAGCGAAAACGGCAGCCCCGATGGCTTCAAGGCTTTCATGCCAGCCAGGCTTAGTAGTAAATTGACTGATAATAATGAGAGCTATGCCAATTAGCGCTACGGAAGTTGACATAAGAATTAGGAGCTTCTTGCGGAAGATCCGGAAGAGGCCAGTTGGCATAGAACTGTCATCCACTACGCTATTGTCTCGCCGCGGACGGGACTGTCAAGCGCCTCGGCCCCCACGCCCAGAGGCGGACGACGTCCCCGAGCGGGGTCTACGGCGGCCGTGGTGACGCTCTGCAGACCCTCGGCATCCCGTAAGAAAGCGACGACCTGGAGCGGGGTTTCCCGCCGCGGGTACGCGGGTGGAAATGCCGGTGGCCTCCCCTGAACCCGCCGTAGGAGGGTATGTGACTCCCGGAACCCGTCAAGCCCGTCTGTGACTGCCGGGCAACCGGACCGGGTGAAGGTGCGTGGTTAATGCACACGCGAAGACGGGCTTGACCGAACCCGTCCGTCACCAGGTACAGCAGCAGTCGGGTTCGGGGGAGGGGTCTGGGCAGGACACGGGCGCAGTCCGCGCTTCTGTGTAGGTCCGTTGCTGGCGACCAGAGCCAGGCGCCGCAGGGCCAAGCGTCGTGCGCGGTGCAATGCGGGGTTCGTGCCGCTGAACTTGCGGCCAGCGGCCAGCGACTTCCAGCCATTCCGACTAATCCGACGGTAGCGGCGCCCCGCTCTGATAGCGAGGTAAGGTAGCCCGCCTATGGCGATCAAGTTCTCCGCGTTAATGACCAGTCCATAGACACCTTGCCGGTACATGGTCATCGCGACAGCCAAACAGGTAGGCAGGATAACGGCCAGCGTTGATGCGTGTCGTGAGCGCAGGAACTTATCAACCAGCCACCAACTGCGCCGGGCTACAGCATGGCGGCGCTGCTGGACGACCGCAATGACCAGCTCGGCGACACTGCGCGCTCGGTGTCGCACGGTGGCTGGCCCTCGTGCGCATCGTCATTGGTGCCTGTCGGCAGCGCGCGCATCCCGCAAGGGATCGTGGCGACGGCGTCTGCGATGTCCCCGGCGCCTGAACTTTGGCTCAGCCGTTAGCCACTTGGACTCGTTCCAACCGGACTGCTCGAACTCGGCGAGGATCGGGTAGAGCATTCCGGTCATACTGTTGCGTAACAGGATATATCCATACATTGCTCTCGGCAACGCTGTTGAAGCCGACCGAGGCCAGTTCAGGTGATCAGACTCGGTTGGGATCGCCCCGCAGAACAGAGGCGGAAGCGGAGCCCGACTCCGATCGCTGGTACGAACGCAGGCGCGATTAGATGCGACGCAAATCCCACTTGGTCCGCCGACGCGGACCTGTAGACCACTCCGGGCAAGGATACGCACTGGTCGCGGGCCTCGATGGCCGCCCGGACCGGGCTGAGCAAGTCGACCGTCGGGCGGATCCGGAAGAAGTTCGGCCTCAAGCCGCACCTGCAGGACTCCTTCAAGCTGTCCGCCGACCCGTTCTTCGTGGACAAGGTCGTCGATGTCGTCGGGCTGTATTACAACCCGCCGGAGAAGGCGGTGGTGCTGTGCGTGGATGAGAAGAGCCAGATCCAGGCGCTGGACCGGCCGCGTCCCGGTGTCGATCTCAGCCTGCTTCACCCAGCCACGCAGCGCCTCAGGGTAAACGCCCAGCTGACGGCCCACCCGGGCCAGCTCACCACGGCCCTTACCCTCCCGCTGCCGGATCTCCAAGACCATCTCCACCGCGCGTTCGCGCAGCTCATCGGGGTACTTCCGCTGTGCAGGCATGACTCTGCATCCTTCCAGGGATCAGAGCCTCCAAGATCCCCAGGGCGGTCCATGGCGTCTTACGCGCTGTCATCAGCTGCATACAGCGCGCCGGGTCGGACGCGACGTGGCCGCCTCGCCGTCGTGTGCAGCGCCGGGCCAGACTTTCATCCAGCGATCCAAGGTGGCCTGCGGCGCGGTGGTCGTGCCGGCCAGTCGGGATCTCGACCTCGGCTACTGGATCTTCGGCCTTGTGCTGAGCGATGAAGAAGGTCAGGGATGACGCCCGCCGAGCCGCCTTCGTTACGTGCGACAACGGCGGTCGATTTGTTGCCGGTGTCAGCCGCTCTGATCTGGCTGATCTGGGCGTTCGCTGGGCTCGTAGCCGGGTGGGCGCCCGGCTTGGGGAGCGATGAGCGACACGGTCGGGAAGTAGGTGCGGTATCTGGCTGCATCCCGGGTCAGGAGCCGGTAACCGCGCACGGCTGCGTGCGCGCCGATGTAGAAGTCCGGGAGCGGGGAACGCTTCTGGCCGCCTCGTCTGCGGTAGGCCAGGAATGCCTTGCCGGCCAGGAAGCCCGCTTCGCAGGGCAGCGCGTCGCGCTGGAAATCCTCGGCGGGAACGGCGTCGTCGAGGTCCTCGATGCGGTCGAAGCCGGCCGAGACCTCGGCGTACACGATCGGGTTGATCACCAGCGGGCCGTCGTCCAGAGCCTGGGCGAGGGCATCTGCCGACCACTGGCTCCAGGCAGGATCCTCGGTGACGATATCGAGGATGACGCTGGAGTCCACCAGGGTAACCGGACGCCTGGCGACGGGAGTCAGGCGGGCTGGCGGCTCATTCGCCACGCAGCAGCTCCATGAGCTGATCGGTGCTCATGGAGGTGCTTGCCCGTCCGCGCATCCGGCGCACGAGCCGCTGCCCGCGGGTCGGGCTCGCCTTGACCTGGATGATGCGCAGGGTGTTGCCGTCCTCGATGACGTCGACCTCATCACCCTCGTGCAGGCCGTGCCGTTCGCGGAGCGCGGCGGGGATCGTCACCTGGCCCTTGCTGTTCAGCCGCATCGCCAGCCTCCTGATACGTAATACCAGTCATACATCCTACGCCATCCGCGCAGCGGTCAGGCCGGGGCGACCCCCGCTGGCAGCGCTGCGCGAGTGGCCTGGCGATGTCAGGAGCCGCGGAACGTGGCAACGGGCGTTCGAGGTTGGCAGGTAGCCAGCTCGAAGACGCAGGCCTGAGGTCGGCCATACGGCGGCTGACGGCTGGCATTAGATCTTCTGTTCGACTGGTCGGCTGTGTTGTTCTGACGATCTTGTAATGGCCTGAGACGTCCCGATCCTTCGCTGCTGCCGATCCTGCGGTCTCAGCAGCAGGGCGAGATTCTTGCGCTGATGCTCGGCCCTTCAATGTCGCAGACCACATGGACGAAGTCGCGGCTGATCGTCGGGTCGCGTTCATAGTCGGCGACACTGTGCGGGCGTCCGTGCAGCAGAACCTGCCCGCCCAGGCCAGCCCCAGGGCGTACCCGGATGTCGCGGAACCGCGGGTCGCGTATCCCGTCGGTGATCACTATCGGGTAATCGCCGTCAACGCCCACGACTGCTACGAATGCGCTGTCAACGCCCAGTATCCGCCGGGTCACCTCAGCGGCGGAGGCCAGGATCTCCGGCGCAGCGCACTGCATGCCGACCGTGCGGGCGATCAGCTAGACCCCCGGATGCCATGGCCGCCGTCGTTGATCAGCCGTCCCGCAGGATGGGGCGTAGGGCGTCGAGGGTGGCCAGGTCGTCGATGGTGGAGGGCACGGCCTCGTCGGTGTTGCCGTCGGCGATGCCGCGCATGGTCTTGCGCAGTATCTTGCCCGAGCGGGTCTTGGGCAGTCCGGCGACGATGTCGACCCTGCGCAGGGCGGCGACGGCGCCGATCTGGTCGCGGATCAGCTGGACGAGTTCGGCGCTCAGCGCGTCGGGGTCGACGTCGATGCCTGCCTTGAGCACGACAAACCCGCGCGGGATCTGGCCCTTGAGGGGGTCATTGACGCCGATGACCGCGCATTCGGCAACGGCGGGATGGCTGGCGAGGACTTCTTCCATTTCCCCGGTGGACAGCCGGTGGCCCGCGACGTTGATGACGTCGTCGGTGCGGCCCATGACATAGAGGTATCCGTCGCCGTCGCGGTATCCACCGTCTCCAGTTATGTAGGCGCCGGGGTAGCGCGACAGGTAGGAATCGATGAACCGCTGGTCGTCACCCCACAAGGTGGTCAGGTTTCCGGGCGGTAGCGGCAGCCGCATGACTATCTCCCCGGTGGTGCCTGACGGGACGTCAGCCCCGGTAGCGGGGTCGACCACGCGGACGTCGTAGCCGGGTACCGGTACGGTGGGCGAGCCGGGCTTGGTGGGCATCGGCTCTAGTCCCATCAGGTCGGCCGCGATCGGCCAGCCGGTCTCGGTCTGCCACCAGTGGTCGATCACCGGGATGCCGAGCAGTTCGCGCGCCCAACGGTAGGTTTCCGGATCGAGCCGCTCCCCGGCCAGGAACAGGTACCGGAAGGCGGACAGGTCGTACTTTCTGGCCAGCTCGCCGGCGGGGTCTTCCTTCTTGATCCCCCGGAACGCTGTGGGCGCGGTGAACAGCGTCTTGACCCCGTGCTCGGCGATCACCCGCCAGAACGCCCCGGCATCCGGCGTGCCGACCGGCTTTCCCTCATACAGCACGGTGGTGCAGCCCGCCAGCAGCGGGGCGTAGACGATGTAGGAATGGCCCACCACCCAGCCGATATCGGAAGCTGCCCAGTACACCTCGCCGGGCCGGGTGTCGTAGATGTTGTCCATGCTCCAGCGCAGTGCGACCGCGTGCCCTCCGTTGTCGCGGACAACGCCCTTGGGCTTCGCGGTGGTGCCGGACGTGTACAAGATGTACAGCGGGTCGGTGGCCGCGACCGGCACGCAGTCGGTGGGCTCGGCAGCGGCCATCGCCTGCTCCCAGTCCAGGTCGCGGCCGGCTGTCAGCGCAGCCGGTGCCTGCGGCCGCTGCAGGATGACGCACCTGCCCGGCTTGCTGGCGGACAGCTCGATCGCCCGGTCGAGGATCGGCTTGTACTCCAGGACCCGGCTGACCTCGATGCCGCACGATGCGGACACGACGACCTTGGGGGCCGCATCGTCGATGCG
This sequence comes from uncultured Actinomycetota bacterium, assembly GCA_963808705.1. Taxonomy (GTDB): domain Bacteria; phylum Actinomycetota; class Actinomycetes; order Streptosporangiales; family Streptosporangiaceae; genus JASHPR01. The sequence goes on from CAWEHB010000005.1 coordinate 89,048, forward strand.
GGCTGCCAGCTCGGGCGCGGCGAAGCCGCCGAACACAACCGAGTGCACGGCGCCGATGCGCGCGCAGGCGAGCATGGCGATGACCGCCTCGGGGATCATCGGCATGTAGATGACCACGCGGTCGCCGGCCTCGGCCCCGAGGCCGCGCAGCACGCCGGCAAACCGCGCTACCTGATCCAGCAGCTCACGGTAGGTGAAGGTGCGAGAGGTGCCGGTTACCGGGCTGTCGTAGATCAGCGCTGCCTGGCCGCCGCGCCCGTCGCGGACATGCCGGTCGACCGCGTTGAAGCAGGTGTTCAGCACGCCGTCGGCGAACCACCGGTAGAACGGCGGATTGGCCTTGTCCAGCACCACTGTCGGCTGGCGGTACCAGTCAATCCCCTTGACGGCCTCACCCCAGAAACCCTCAGGGTCGTCGATGCTCCGACGGAACGCTTGCGCGTAACTGTCCATGACTACACTTCCCTCTCACTGCCTGTCCTTGCGCGCTGGGCCTATTCTTCTCCGAGGGATTCACCCGGCACCTTTGCGAGGTGGCCGACCGGCAGGATCTCGCGGCCGTAGGTTGCTTCGCACAGCTCGGCGAGGGCCAGGTAGAACGCGAATCCCGCCAGCACTAGGGCAATCCACCCGCCGGTCTTGACGAGCCCGGTGGACGCCGTATAGTCGCCGGCGCCGATTATGAACAGGGCGGCGGTCAGCAGCAGGAGCGCCGTGACCACCACGATGCTGGTGCGGAACGACGCGAGGAACATGATGGCGGAGAAGACGCCGAAGGCGTACAGGAACAGGCCGAGTGCGTGGCCGACCTGGAGCAAGGGCACGGCCTTGAGGAAGAACTCGGCGATGGCCCACAGTGACATCCAGAACGCGCCGAAGCCGCAGAACAGCACGCCGCCGAAGACGTTGCCGACGCGCAGCTGGATGACCCCGGCAATGAACTGGGCCAGCCCGCCGAACATGAGCGCCACGCCGAAGACTACTGGTAGGGTCCCCGCCGGAACTATGTTGGCGTCGATCAGGGCGAGCATGAAGGTGGTGGTCGCGAAGCCTGCCAGGGCGAGCGGCCCGGAGTTCCCCCACGCCACCCCGGTTGCTGTAGCCGGAGTCGCGACTGGTGCCGCTTTGGGTGTCGCTGGCTGGGTGTTTTGCTCGGCGGAAGTCATGTGATCCTCCCCACATTTTCGATCCGGTCCTGGTAGCGTGCGCCGCTAGCGCGTGCGCCGGGAGGGCCATAAGTCCCCGATCGACCCGCCGAAAGTATGGCCCGATATGAGGATGCGGGCAGGATGATCGCTACGGCCGCATCCGCAGCCTCCGCCCCCTGCGACTTGTTGATGATCGTGACGTTATCTTCGCCAGTTCCGCCGATGCGACAGGCGCTCAGGTCGATGCCGTCCACATTCCCGATCGCAACGGGCTTGACCTGGCGTGGCTGGGCAGGTGGTGGCTGCGGCGTACTGACTCACTGCCATCCCGCCCAGTGCCGAGCCGCCGATCCGCGCCTGCGCCCGCACCGGGTCCCGGCTGGTGTTCATCATCCACGCCAGCCAGCCAATCAGGCCCCAGCCGATCCGGGCCGCGGGCCAGGCTCCGGCAGCGCGAACTGAGCCTGGTACGGCGCCTCAGGTTCCTGACCGCAGGTGATGTCAGCACCGGCAACGGGCCGGCCGATGTCCCGATGATCACGAGGAAGCCGTCGGCGGACACCGGCATCATCAGGATGGTCTTCCTCATCGGGGGGTTCCCTGCGACGGGGTCCGGGCGTCCCGGCGGCCGGGGCTCAGCCCCCGGCCAGGTAGCCGTACCGGTCGCGGAAGGCGTTGGGCGTGAGCCCTGAGGCCGCTGCGATCGGGCGGAGCTTCTGCGGATCCTCGAGGTCGGCGCGGTCCAGCCGGATCATGTACTCGCGGGCCACCCGGTACGAGCTCGACCCGACGTTCACCAGCCGGATCCGCACCCGCCCCGTGTCCGGATCGCTGAACGACCCGAAGGGCAGCGGCACCATGTGCCCCTCCTGGATCGTGATCATGCCGCCAGGCTCGCCGCCGGCCAGCAGCCGCTTCAGGTAGTCGACGGCGCCGTAGCCGAGGTCGCGGGTGTACTCGATGTCGAACGGGATGGGGGGCGCGCACCGCAGCTCGTAGCCGATGTTCTTGCCCTCGACCGTGACGTTCTGCCCTCGCTTCTTGAACCGGTCCTTGACCTGCCTGGCCAGCAGGCGGTCCAGCTCGAGCTCGGCCAGCCGGACGTGGCCGTGCTCGTCTCGCTCGACCTCTGGCATGGCCTGCCGGAGCTCGTCCTGGGGCAGCCGCAGGCCGATGCCCTCGGCCAGCACCGCCACGCCGAAGGGGCGGCCGTGCGCGATCCGCTTGAGCATCGAGGTCTCCAGGACATCCACCAGCCGCGAGAGCCGGATGGGCTCGCCGCGGGGGAACTCCTCGGCGATCACCGTGAGGGTGGCCCCGGCCGACTTCCCGATGCCCAGGGCCAGGTGGCCGGCCGAGCGGCCCATGGCCACCACCAGGTACCACCGCCGGGTGGTGATGGCGTCGGTCATCAAGTTGTTGACCAGGCCCACCCCCACGCTCCTGGCGGTCTCGAAGCCGAAGGTCGGCGCGCCGCCCGGCAGCGGCAGGTCGTTGTCGATGGTCTTCGGCACGTGCGCCACGTGCAGGCCCCCGCCGGCCGCCCCGGCCAGCCGCGACGCCGAGAACGCGGTGTCGTCCCCGCCGATCGTCACCAGCGCGCCGATCCCCAGCCTTCGCAGCGACTCCAGACAGGCGTGCAGCCTCCAGTCCGGGTCGGCGGCGTCCTCGTCTCGCACCGCCGGGTTGGCCCGCGAGGTCCGGATGATCGACCCGCCCTGGACGTGGATCCTCGACACGTCCGTGATCGACAGCGGTCGCGCCTCCTCGATCCGGCCCTCGATCAGGTGCTGGAAGCCGTCCATGATCCCCAGGACGTCCCACCCGCAGTTCCGGGCCTCGATCGTGGCCGCAGAGATGACCGAGTTCATCCCCGGGGCCGGGCCGCCGCCGCACAAGATACCCAGCCTCACGCCCCCCATCGTCCCAGCGACCAGGCGACCCCGGCAAGCGGACCGGCCCCGCACCTGGGGGCGGGCCTCGGGTGAGCACGGCCCTACCGGACGTGAGCGCGTCCGGGCTGTGCCGGCGGTGAGCGTGGCCCGTAGTCTGGCCAGGCGGCGTCCAGGGCCGGTACGGTTGCACTCTCCCGTTCCGGCCTGGGAAGCCGGGGCGGTGACGGACGGCCGCGCTGAGCCCGCTCCCGGGCACTGGCACGTTTCTGGGTGAGGAGGCTGGGTGGATGAGACCGCGGTCACGGCTGCCCCGTGGCGTGCTGGTCGCCGCCGGGCCGGTTGTGCTGGTTGTCGCCGGGATTGCGGGCTATCTGAGCTTTGGCTATTCGCCGTGGGTGGCGGTGGCCATGACTTTGCTCACGTTGACCACGGTCGGGTTTGCATCGGGCAGTCATCTGTCCACCGGTGTGCTGGTCTTCACGGCCGGGCTGGCCGTGTTCGGCGTCAGCCTGTTCGTCGTCATCGTGGGCTTGGCCGCGACCGCGGTCGTGGAAGGCCGGGTGAGGCTGTTTTCGCGGAGCCGCCGGATGCGCCAGCGCGTTGGTGAGCTACGCGGGCATTTCATCGTGTGCGCCTATGGCCGGGTCGGCCGGTCAATCGCCGGGGAGCTGGAGGCCGCCGGCGTGCCGTTCGTGGTCGTGGACAGCAAAAGCGAACTGGAATCGGACCTGGAACGCGACGGGCAGTGCTACCTGATCGGCGACGCGTCGGACGAGGCGGTCTTGCGCCAGGCGGGGATCGAGCGGGCACGGGCGCTGATTTGCGCGGTGGACTCGGATGCCGAGAATGTCTTCATCACCATCGTCGCCCGCTCGCTCCGCCCCGATCTGCTCGTCGTGGCCCGGGCCGCGCGCGAACATTCGGCCGACCGGTTGTACCGGGCGGGCGCCACCCATGTGGTCTCACCGTATGTGACCAGTGGCAGGCGGATGGCGAACCTGGCCGTCCGGCCCCACGTGGTGGAGTTCTTCGATGTCGCCCGGGCCGGCCAGCCCGACCTGCGACTGGAGGAACTGGCGATCACCGAGGGGTCTCCGCTGGCGGGCCGGAGCCTGCAGGAGCTGCGCGGCCCGGCGGTGCCGTTGCTGGTCCGCCGTCCCGACGGGCAGCTGATCGCCAACCCTGCCCGCGAGCTTCAGCTACAGGCCGGCGACGTGCTTATCGTCTTTGGTGAGGCCAGCGACCTAGACCCGCTCGACCGTGAGTAGGACACGGGCACTTCATCACCGGCTCGCCGCGCTGCCGGGCCGCGGCTCACCCTCATCGGGCCCGGCACCCCAGGCTCAGACCCTTAGGTTTACCCACGCCTCAGGGCCGCACCATCATGCGCGGTGGCCGGTGGACGCCAGCCCGAGAGCTCCTGCCGAAAGGCGCGTCACGTCGGCCATGATGGCCGTCGGCTGTCTCCCGCCTGCTGCTACCTGATCGGCTGGGCGGTGTCGAGCTTGTTCACCACGTCCACCACGCCGTCGATGTCCCAGGTCAGCCGGACCGCTGCCCGGATCAGGTCATGCTGTTCGGCGGACCCGAGCTGGCCTGCCAGGGTCACGACGCCGTTCTGCACTCGTGCGGTGACGCTGGCCGGGTCCGCGAGCAGGATCTGGGTGAGCATCTCGCGGACCTCCCCGGCGATGTCCTCGTCCGGCCGGAGGAAGACGCTCAGCAGGTCACGGCGGCTCACGATCCCGATCAGCTTGCCGCCCACGCCGCCCCCGAACACCGTGCCGGCCTCGACCACCGGCAGCCGCTTGAGGTGGCGGCTGCTGATCAGCCTCGCCGCGGCCGGCAGCGTTGCGTCCGGGTGGATGGTGATGGCCGGCGAGGTCATCAGCTCACCCGCCGTGAGGCCCCAGTGCCTGCTATCGCCGGTGTGCCAGTGCAGGAGGCTACCCCCCGATGCCAGCCGGGCCCCCCGTGCGCGCTCGTCCAGCACGCTGAGCAAGTCGGCCTCGGACACCACCCCGGCGACATGGCGGCCCAATACCAGCACCGGCACGGCACTGATCTTGTGCTCGGCCAGCAGGATGGCAATCTCCTTGTAGGGAGTCATCCGGCCAGCAGTCACCACAGACGTCGTCATGACGTCCCCGACCCGGTGGTGCCATCGGCGGTGATGCTGCTTCCCCGCGCCGCGGGCATGCGGGCCGGCGGTCACGGACGCGGCTGTCGCAGCCCGCCCGGTTGAGTACTCCCGCGCGTGGCCCCCGACGGAATACAGCGCCCCGGGCACATCGGCACCGGCGGCACTGCCGTGCAGGGACTCGTAATGGGCAACGCCAAGATGACGCAGCATGGCGTCCCGGTGGATATCGGTGCGTGTCATGTCGCTCCCCCCTCCCGTGATCTGTTACCGGGGGGTACTGCACACTCCCGCAGGAGCATTGTCGCCTTCCAGCTGTCCGGTTCAACACGGCCGTATGTCACGGTCTGCGGGGACCTCTGTCACCATCCGTGCCCTGGCCGACGGCAGTGCCGGTGCTGGTCGCAGCTCTGTCACGACCAGCCGGCTCGCGGCGTTGTTCGCTGGCTAGCTGGCAGCGTGGCTGCTGTCGGGTGCCGGGTGAGCACTGCGGCCGGCGCCGGTCTTGGCGACGGGTGGCGGAAGGGAACTGTAGTCAGGTGCCCAGATCGAGGCATCTACCGCGGCCTCCACCTCGCTGTCGCTCATCATCGAAGCTACCCCGCTGGCGCAGGCCTCGCGTGCGACGGCGATCGCGATGGCGCGGGAGATCGGCCGCAGCTCCGACAGGCGGGGATAGAGGGCACCGTCACTGAGCCGCCGCGTGGTGACCCGGTCGGCGAGGGTGATCGCTGCCACGAGGAACATCCTGTCGGTTACCTGCCTTGCCCGTGACACGATTGCGCCGAGGCCCACCCCGGGGAAGATGAACACGTTGTTTGCCTGCCCGACCACACGGTCGCGGCCGCCGACCCGTACCGGGTCGAAGGCGCTGCCGGTGGCCACCAGCGCGCGCCCCTCGCTCCACGCGAGCACATCGGCCGGGGTCGCTTCGGATTTCGCGGTCGGATTGGACAGCGGCAGTACGATCGGCGCCGGGGTGCGGGCGGCCATCTCACGGATCACCGGCTCGGTGAAGGTGCCCGCAGTCGCTGACGTGCCGACCAGGATGGTCGGGGCGAGTTGCCTGACGACGGTTTCGAGGTCGTAGTGGCTGGCGGGCGTGAAGCCCAGCCTGGTGAGCTCGGCCGCCGGGAGCGCGAACGGTCGCTTGTCGTCGTCCAGGTGGTCGCGCCCGTCGAAGACCAGGCCGCGCGAGTCGAGCATCACGATCGCGCGGCGAAGGCTGGCGGCGGGGTCCTGCTCACGGATGACGGTCTCGGCGAGCCGCGCGATACCGGTACCGGCCGCGCCCGCGCCGAGAAGGACCAGTCGCTGGGCGGCCAGCGGCTCGCCGCGCAGCCGCAGCGCAGCCAGCAGGCCGGCGATGACTACCGCCGCGGTTCCCTGTATGTCGTCGTTGAAGCTCGCTATGCGGTGGCGGTAGCGGCCGAGCAGCCTGATCGCGTTGTGCTGCTTGAAGTCCTCCCACTGCAGCAGGGCGGAAGGGAAGACCTCGAGGACGGCGTTGACGAAGGCCTCGATGAAGGCGTCATAAGCGGCACCGCGCAGGCGCGGCTTCGGGTAGCCGAGGTAGAGCGGATCGCGGAGCAGGTCTTCGTTGTCTGTGCCGCAGTCGAGCGAGACCGGCAGCGTCAGGTCCGGGCGCACGCCGGCGCCCGCGGAGTAGAGCGCGAGCTTCCCTACCGGGATGCCCATGCCACCGGCGCCCTGATCGCCGAGCCCAAGGATCCGCTCATTGTCGGTCGCGACCACCAGCCGGACATCCGGCCCGCCAACGTTACGCAGCAATTCGGGGATGCAGCCAACGTCGTCCGGCGTGATCCACACGCCCCGCAAACGGCGCTGTATGTGGCTGAAGGCGCGGCACGCGTCGCCGACCGTCGGGGTGTAGACGATCGGGGCGAGTTCCTCGATGTGATCGAGGAGCAGCCGGTGGAAGAGGGTTGCGTTGCGCCCGTGCAGCGCGGCGAGGCCGATGTATTTTTCCAGGTTGTCGGTCTTGCGCCGGACGTGCTCAAGTTCGAGTTCCACCTGCTGCTCGATCGTCAAAACCCGCCAGGGCAGCACCCCGCGCAAGCCGAACTCCGCCCGCTCCGCGCGGGTGAACGCGGCGCCCTTGTTCAGCATCGGCTCTTCGAGGATCTGCCTGCCGCACACCCGCTCCCTGGCAGGAACAGCGTCCGCCGGGCCGCTGCCGGCCAGCGGCCGGGTTCTGCCCTCGCCTGACGGCGCAGGGGCCTGCCCGCCGCCGGATGGCCCCGTAATCTCGCTGTCGCTGGCGTTCATCGCCGCCTCCCGGGCCAATGCCCTGAACATACGCCGGATAGCCCGCGAGCGCACGGGGTCATTCGTCCCCTGCGGCCGGTGACTTCGGCCCTGTGCGGACACTCCGCTCCCGCAGGCTCAGCGAGCGGGATGCAGGTGAGCCGGGTCGAAGCGCTGCTCCATCGGCCGACCAGTACCTCGGCCTTGCCGGGTGGCCCTGCGGGATCAGCCATCGGGGCGACTCCGGCAGCCGCAACCCGAACAGCACGCCCGCCAAGCAAATCAACCCCGCCGATGCCGAACAGAAGCCGCCAGCCGGTATAAAAGTGCCGCACCAGGGCGAGGGCCACGAACGGCGTGACGGCCTGGCCGATAATGCCGCCCCCCTGCAACCGGCGGGGCGCGGATGCACTGAACAAACGGTGGCCTCAAAGAGGGAAGCCCAATCTGGGAGCCATTGCCCGGGGAAGTGGCTGACCAGAAGACAGGCAGGTTTTCACAGTTCGGCAACGTCCGTCGATCGCGCAGGTGAGCCGAGCCTCTAGGCGCCGTATGGAGACGCGCACGCAGACGGCGCAGTCCACACCACCGCCCGGCCTCCCGGCTCTGCGGGCGGCAGGGCCGTCATCGTGGTATGGTGATTGGTATGGTGACGAGGAAGGTTACTGTCACTCTCGACGAGGCCCAACTCGACCAGATCCGGGCCCTGGTGGCAGCGCGGACTGCGCCGAGCGTGTCCGGGTTCGTACAGCACGCGGTCGCGGTCGCACTAGACGATGTTGCGGGCTGGGGGGCGATGCTCGCCGAGGCGCTGCGGCAGACCGGCGGGGCGCTGTCTGACGATGAGCGGGCCTGGGCTGACGAGGTGCTCGGTGGCAGCACCCGCCCGGCTGCCTGATGCCCGGCGTCACCTTGGACGCGGGCGGCCTGATAGCCCTGGACCGGGATGACCGGCGCGTTGTGGTGCTGCTGGCCCGCGCCCTGGAGACGGGCGCCCGTGTTACTGTGCCGGCGTCGGTGCTGGCTCAGGCCATCCGCAGGCCTGAAAGGCAGGTCCGGCTCGCCCGCCTTATCCGCCAGCCGACGACCGACGTCGTCGACTTAGGCCGGGTGGATGCCACTAATGTCGGTCGGCTGCTGGCAGCCAGCGGAACTTCTGATATTGCCGATGCTCACGTGATCATCTGCGCGCGCCGCGCCGAACAGCCGGTCGTCACCTTCGATCCGGGTGACCTGCGCCGGCTTGACCCTGCGCTCCGCCTGATCGCGCTGTAACAGCCCGGCTGTTCAGCGTCAGGGAGACCACAGTAAATTCCGGGCAAGGCATCGGCTCGCTAACTTAGCTGGGGACACCGCAGTCGCTCGCCAGGTCAGTCTGTCACGCTGGCGGGTAGCCAACTGTTGTCCTCCGTGGTGAACTGCTGGTTCACTGGCCCTTCTCAGTCTCGCTTGACGACGCCGGTGAGTCCTGCGACCAGGGCGGTGGTTAGCACCCATCTGAGGATGATGAGCGCCCAGTACACACCGAGCGCGATTCCTGTCTGTTGCCAGGAGTCCTGCTGTCCGAGGTTGATGATCGGCAGCGGCACGTCAAGTGCGTAGATGGGCGCATTGACCGGCATCGGGTGACGGCTGGTGGCGATCATGCCGGCTGGGTCCTCTCGCCGCGTCCTGCCCCGATTGCCTGCGCCGCGGCCGGGCGCATGCCTGTTCGCCGTCAGGCGGCCGGCCCGCCGTCGCCCTGCCAGACTGCCCGGACCTCGGCCGCTACCGCCCCGGCCTGGGCCCGGCCGGCCGCCGCCGCTGCCGCCCGGCGCGACAGGTCCAGCACGTTGCGCCCGATGGCGTGCACGGCCGCGCGGCCGGGCCGCACCAGCACGACGCGGGCCCCGGCCGCGGCCAGCGCGGCGGCCTGCTTGCGGGGGCTGGTCATGTGGCCGGCGCCCACGGTCACCGGCGCCACGATAACCACCCGCTGGTATCCGGCCGCCAGGTCGGCGTTGGCCACCGAGCGCACCCCGCCGTCCACGAAGCGCCGGTTCCCGATGGTGACCGGCGGCCAGACCCCGGGCACCGCGCAGCTGGCGCCCACCGCATCCACCAGGCCGGCCTCGCCGGCGGCGTCGAACACCACGAACTGGCCGGTCCGCGCGTCCACGGCGGTCACCTTGAAGGATCTGGCGGGCCAGCCGCTGGCCGGCAGCCGGGCCTCGATGACCTTGCGCCGCCCGGCCTCGGGCATGGTGCGCGCGGCCAGCGCCCAGCTGCCGATCCTGGCCCGCGCCCGCACCGGGTCCCGGCTGGTGTTCATGATCCACAGCAGCCTGCCGATGATGCCCCAGCCCATCCGGGCGGCGGGCTCGGGAGCCGGCGGCGCGAGCTGGGCCCGGTACAGCGCCTCCAGCTCCTGCCCGGAGGTGATGTCGGCGCCGACCACCGAGCCGGCCGATGTCCCGATGATCACGTCAGCTTCAGTCAGGTCGATGCCCAGCCCGGCCAGCCCGGCGATCAGGCCGGTCTCCCAGGCAACACCGGTGACACCGCCGCCGCCCAGAACAAGCGCACGTTCGCCCATGACCATCTTCTACACCAACCGGCGCACCGGCGGGGCCCGGCCCGGCCCGCAGGCGCACCCGGCCGTCCTGGGCTCACCCGGCAAGAGCGCATCGCCTCGCCGGGCTTCCGCTCCGGCATCACACCCGTCAGGAACGCCCGGCCTGCTTGACGCCGCCGGGTCTGCCGTGGCCGGTCAGTGGCCGGTGAAGCGGGCCTCACGCCGTTCGATGAAGCTGCGCAAGCCCTCAGCCGCGTCCTGGCTGCCCAGGATGCCGGGCAGCAGAGAGGCGAGGTGCTCGCGCGCCGCGTCTGGGCCTTGGCTGCGTCCCACCCGCGCGTTGGCCACCGTGCCTTGCACGCCGAGGGGTGCCTGCCGGGCGACCAGCTGGGCCAGTTCCCGCGCCCGCTGGATGTGCGACCCGGCCGGCACGACCTCCTGGACCAGCCCGATCCGCAGCGCCTCGGCGGCACCGAACTCCTCGGCGGTCAGCAAGAAACGCATTGCATTGCCCCAGCCCAGCTGAGCGGGCGCGCGGAAGGTGGCGCCACCGAACGGCAGGATCCCCCGGCCGATCTCCAGCTGGCGGAAACGCACGTCATCAGCGGCCACCACGATGTCAGCGGCGAGGGCGAGCTCGATCGACAAGGTATAGGAGATGCCACTGACGGCCAGCACCACCGGCTTGGGCACCGGATCACCCCAGACCGCGAACGGGTCGAAGCGGTGCGAGCCCACCAGCACGCTCGGCCCGTGGCGGGCCACCTCCGGCCCGACCTGGGCCAGGTCCAGGCCGGCCGAAAAGTGATCACCATGCCCGAACAGCACGCCGACATGCAACTCCGCCTCGGTGCCGAGCATCTCATACGCGGCGCCCAGCGCCTCGATGACCGCCAGGTCAAAGGCATTGCGCTTGGCCGGCCGGTTAACCCCGATCAGCAGCACATGCCCGTCGTGCTCGACGGTAACAGGATCGGTCAACATCCCTCCCAAACGGCCCGAAGCTAACGGTCGACTCGACCCTACGAGCTGTCAGCAACGCAAATAGCACCGGTGACGGCAGCACCCTGTTACCGAGGCCGATCCGCTCCACGACGGCACTCGCCCAGCCGCCGCCCGGAAGAGGCCCTGGCGCCTCGCCGACCATCGCCTGGCATGCCCAGCCGGATTGATCTGCGTGTCACCCAGCCCAAGCTGATCCTGCCCGGGGCATGCGTGTACGTGCTGGCTACAGCCCCAAGACGCGGCGGAGTCCACGGTCGACATCGCTCATCAGCGTTGGTGGCAGCTGCCCTGTCTCCTCGTCCAGATCGGTCTTGTCGAGGGTGACCAGGGCGGTCACGTTGACGACGGAGTCTTTGGGCAGGCCTGATGAGGTGGCGGGCACGAAGACGTTGCCGGGCATGGCTGCCAGGCTGGTGTTGGAGGTGATCACGGCGGCGAGTGTGGTGTTGAGCCGGCTGGCGTTGTAGGGGTCGGCCTGGATGACCAGGACCGGGCGGCGCCTGGCGGGCCTGCTGTCACGCGGTTCCCCGAGATCAGCCCAGCAGATGCTGCCACGGCGGATCACCACTCATCTCCGGCGCCCAGCCGCGTGCGGCCGGCTTGTGCCGCGGCAGTTGCGGAGTCGTCGTCGCTGGCCGCCTTCAGCGCCGCGTTGACCTGCTCGGTAAGCGAGCGCGACGCGAGTTCGTCCAGGTAGCGGCGGGCGGCGCGGGCGAAGAACTCTGACCGGCTGATGCCCAGTTCCGCTGCCTGCTTGGTGGCTTGCTCGAAGGTTTCATCGGGCACCGAAATCGCTGTCTTCACCTTGGCAGTATAACCTGGTATTACCCTTGGCTGCGAGCCTCACCGCGCCCCCCGGCCGAGGCGCGCTCTCAGCAGCATTGTGCGCGCCTGGTCAGGCGAGATCTTGGTGCCACGGCCGCACCGCTCGCCTGCGGCATCGACCGGCGCCTCGCTCACCGCGACCTTCAGACCAGTCACGCCGCACCGGCTACGTCGAGAGGGGCATCACGAAGTGCTGAGTTATAGAGAAGGTCAGGGAGAACGCGCGCTGTTCCGCCGTTATAGGGGCGGTCGAAGATCACCGAGCTCTCCGGGCCGTATAATGCGCTGATACACGGGTGATCATTACTCAGCCGCTAGGCCGAAAAAGTGGCAATGATCACCCGTGTATCACGTTGCTCCGGCGCTGGACGGATAGTTCAGAGTTGTGCCTCGCAGCCGGCGCTGGTCCCTATCCGCTCGGTCACGCATGCCGAATAAAGGGACGTCGCTTGGACGCATGGGCACATGTGGTCCTGGGTGAAGCATGGGAAAGGTAACTCCGGTGGTTCGGCGGGCATCGCGTGACGCGGCCTGGACAGAGCCACAGTGGGCTTCATCCGGTGCAGGCCGGGACTTCCGGCACTGGGGATCCTTGGTCCGCGCGTGCGATGGTTGTGGTAGGCGACCGAAGAATGGGGTGCCGCGATGAGGCCGGCCGGTGGTGGTGAACTGCGTTGTCGGCCATGCTTGGGTCGGCGGCGGGCCGGGCGCGGCGCCGTGATGGCATTGCTGAAGTGCCGAATTGTCGGCGGTCTCGCGCTTGCGGCGGCGCTGGCGGCGTGCGGGTCGTCGATCCTTTATGGCGTGCCGGGCGCCGAGTCGCCGGCCTCGAGCCCGACCCTGGTCCCGGGCAGCCGGCCGTACGACGTGTCCGGGCTGCGCGACCCCGCGGGCGGGAAGTTCCTCGGGGTCCAGGCCCCCGGCGCGCCGGACTCGCTCGGGCCGGTGCGGTCGTTCGCCGCCGGCGCCAGGGCCCGGCCGGACCTGATCGGCCAGTACGTGTCCTGGAACAACCCGCTGGATATCCAGGCGGTGACCAGCGCCTGGTCATACGGGGCGCTGTACTACATGGTCTGGGAGCCTTACCACACGACCATCGCAGCGATCGCCGAGGGCCGCAGCAATGGTTACCTCTCCCGGTTCGCGCAGCAGGTCCGCGCGCTGAACCTGCCGGTCGCTATCAGCTTCGGGCACGAGTTCAACGGCTTCTGGTACCCGTGGGGTACCACCGGCACCACCGCCGCTCAGTTCGTGGCCGCGTGGCGGCTGATCCACCGCCTGTTCGCCGCGGAGCACGCCACCAACGTGATCTGGGTGTGGAATCCCAACGTCATCTCCGCGGAGCCGCAGCTCGGCCTCAGCGCCTATTACCCGGGCGACGCGTACGTCGACTGGGTCGGGATCACCGGCTACTTCGCCGCGGGCGGCCCGGACACCTTCGGCGGCTTGTACGGGCCGACCATGCAGGAGATCAGAGGCTTTACCACCAAGCCGTTCATCATCGCCGAGACCTCGGTGCAGACCGGCCCGGACGCGGCCGCGGCCGCGCAGAACCTGGCCGCCGGGGTGCGACAACAGCCTGACGTGCTCGGTTTCGTCTGGTTCAACTACTACAAGGCCGGCGTCGACTGGCGGCTGGAGTCCCGGCCGCCGGTGCGGGCGGCCATCGCCGCAGGGCTCGCGGGCCTTCGGCTCGTGGACGTCAAGCGGCCATAAGCCGCCTTCGGCCCGGGCGGCCTTTCGTGTGAAGCCTGGCGTGCAGGGCGTCATGAGGGCCCGGTTCACTGACAAGGGGTCATGCCGATGTGAGCGAGTCCCGTCTGCGCATCCTTATGCAGGGATCAGGCAAGGCGTACGGATCAGGCCACTCGGGCGTTGCGGTCGCCCGGTCATAGCCGCGAAGCGTACTGGGGCTAAACCTCGGTGGATCGAGGCTTAGCATGCGTCTTCCCGTAAGTGGCCATTGCTCTCCGCACTTCCCTGGCGATTGGGCTTCCGGCGAGCGCGCAGAACTGGTGGCGCTGCTCCAGTCGGCCCGTCGGCGGTCAGCTACCTGAACGGTCACTCGTCCAGCACTGCGCCGCCCTGCCACCGGAATAAGCCGGCTGAACTATGCCATACGAACACCCGCCCGCTGCTGCCGCCTGCCGCGGGTGAGCAAGCTGCAGGTTCGCCCGGCGTGCCCGGACCCGCCTTCTACCCTTGCTGGCATGCAGATCCGAACCGCCGTGCTGGCTGACGCGGCAGCACTGATCGAGCTATGGGCCGCTGCCGGGCTGAAGTTCCGCCCGGCGGACGTGCCCGCCGAACTGCAGGCCGTTCTTGCCCGCGACCCTGATCTGGTCGTGGTCGCCGAAGACGCACACGGCCTGGCCGCGGCGGTGCTGGGCACCTTCGACGGGCGCCGCGGCTGGGTAAGCCGGCTTGCCACCCGGCCTGACCGGCGCGGGCACGGTCACGCCAGCGCGGTCCTGGCTGAGCTGGAGCGGCGCCTGGCCGCGCAGGGCTGCCGGAAGGTCAACCTGCTCATCGAGCCAGACAACGAGCGGGTCACCGGCTTCTACCGCCGGCACGGATACACCGAGGATCAGCTGATCTTCATGGAGAAGTGGCTACCGTCGGACACCAGCGGACCGTCAGCTACCCTCGGGGTCGGCTGACAGCCTGACAATCGTTCCGAGGCTGCGCGAAGCGGGCAATTGATAACGTTCACAACATCCGGTTCTGCCCCTCCGGGTGTGATGCCGTGCTTCCCCGCTAATCTCGGACAGGCTCCAGGCAGGATCCTCGGTTCCGGACCTGGCACCGGAGTGACTCAGCTTGGCTCGATGCGGCGCCCGCTGATCCGGGTCGGCGCGATGCGCACGTATACATCGCGGGCGCCGGGTGCCCACGGCTTGACGTGCATTACTTCCTCAAGGTACTTCACCTCACGCTCATCAGTTACCTTGTGCGCGTGACCATGCAGTAGGATGCTCCAGCCTTCGTGAAGCTCTTCGTCGAAGCGGTCAACCTCGAAGCTGACCTGCGCATTGGCGTACAGAGCCAGCAGCGTGTCCGGTGCGGTGCGGAAGATAATGGCCTTCCTCGTCACGGCGAAGTTGACCGGCAGCATTATGACCCCCTCTGTAGATGTGAACCCGACGCGGCCAATGCCGCCAGGTTCCAGCAGGCCGATGCACTCGGCTGGGCTCAGCGTCCGCAGGGCGTGCTCGCGGGCAACAGGCTTGGAGGCTGGGGACTCCCGGTTGGGCAGGGCACTTGGCGCGTCCCAGCGGTTAGCCGGTCTCTTCCCGGTTGTCATATATATCCACCTCCGCCATTCGCGGGCTGTTTCGTATCTTCAGTCTTGTCATGGAGTGTCAGCCGGTGCTGCGGCCCGAGGTCCCGCTTGGCCGGGCCGTTCGGCCCGAGGCGACATCCGGGAGGGCCCTGGCCGCCGCACGCCTCGCAGGCTGCCAGCGGAATTCGCCACTTCAGATCTTGGGACCAAGGGCTCTTGGCAGTGACCGTCGCGCGGCGCAGCCTGGGCTTGTACGGCCGGGCAGGTTTTGGCGCGGAGGGGGATCGGCAGGGTCCTTACCCTGCGCCGCAGGTCCTGATGTCTTTGCCGCCAGAATCGGTGCTCGTCCGCGCGGATGGAGCCTATGGCCAGATCGGTGCGGGAGGCGCGGCATGGGGCGACGTGTGCGGGGCTGGCGGAAGCTAGCGGGTTCGACGTGGAGCCGACCGATGGATCCGCAGTTCTACGGCGACCTCGATCTGGATGCGAGCGCTCTGCTCAGCTACATCGAGCAGGTCCGGCGCGTGGCCGGCGTTCACCTCACCATGACCCATCTCGTCGGCCGGGCAGTCGCACACGGGCTGGTGGCGGTGCCCGAACTCCCGGTGCGCCTGGCGCGCGGGCGCGAGTACGACCGGGACAGCGTGGATGTGTTCTTCATCGTGGCGTCCGGGGACGGGCAGGAGCTGACCGGGGTCAAGGTTCAGCACGCCGACGGCAAGTCCGCGGTCGAGATTGCCCAGGAGATGAACCGGCGCTGCGCGGCGATCGAAGCAGGCAATGACCCGGAACTTGGCCGTGGCAAGGCCGTGCTCACCAGGCTGCCGCCCGGCTTGCTGCGCGTCGCCTTGCACCTCGGCGCCTGGCTCACATCCGACCTCAACCTCGATCTGAGCCGTCTGGGCATGCCGCGGCAGGCGTTCGGCGGCGCCATGATCACCTCGGTCGGCATGTGGGGAGTCAGCCACGCGTACTCGCCGCTGGCTCACTACTACCGGGTGCCGCTGCTGGTGCTCGTCGGAGCGGTCCGCAAGATGCCCGTGGTCGTCGAGGATGAGATCGTCGTGCGCCCGATGCTCACGGTAACGGCGACGTTCGACCACCGGTACGTGGACGGATTTCACGCCGCGCAGTTCGCTCAGGCCGTGCGCAGCTACTGCCAGTCCCCCGCCAGCTTCGAGCCCACGTTGGGGGGCGACGATAGGGAGCTCCCGGACGGGCCGAGCGTCACCAGGCCTCAGGCCGACGCCCGGTGAAGCGCCTTCCCTCCGGGCAGAAAGCTCCCAAGCCTGGGAGCCCGACGCGAACTCTTTGAAACTCCGCCACCCCGGTACCCTGACCGCAAAACCGCGAGCCTCCCCGAGCCAGTGAAGGCACTCAGCAGTTCAGCGGGGTCGCAGACGTTCGGGGCCCCCGCTCCTCGGCAATGCGGCGTTCACGTTGACGGTTGGGCGGGCTGGCGACTGAGCATCAGGTTAAATCTCCTGCTTACTGCTAAGATGTTTAGAGCCGACCACTTACTCCCGGGATGCCTCAGCGTATGACTGCCCGAACCACAACAACGTCAGCTTCCGGTTTGTCGACACGAGAACGACTGTCCGCGGAAGCTGCGCGCCTGTTTGCAGAGCGCGGTTACCACGGTACGTCGGTAAACGACCTTGCGGTCGCGCTGGGGATCCAGAAGAGCTCAATCTATGCTTACATCAACGGCAAGGCTGATCTGCTTGCCGAGATTGCCCTGACCGGGGCGGCAGCTTTCCATGCGGCACTCGACGAACTGCCTGATGAGGCGACACCGGGGGAAAGGCTTGAGATGGCCCTCCGGGCACACCTGGGCGTGGTGGAAAGCCAACTCGATGTCGCTACGGTCTGGCTTCAGGAATGGCGCTATCTCAGCGGTCATCCCCGAAGCTTGTTCGCCAAGGAACGGCACCGCTACGAGCAGCGGATCCGCGACCTGTTCGAGGCGGCGGTCGGTTCCGGTGAACTGCGCCCGGACCTTGACACCGGTGACGCTACCCTGGTCTTCCTGTCCGTGGGCAACTGGGCCTACACCTGGCTCGCCGCGGATACCGACGTCGGGAAGCTCACCTCAAGGCTGGTGTCGATGCTGCTCAGCGGGATGGGCCCGGAGCGCTCCTGACCCTGCCGCCGGGCTCTCCGGCCGGCCGTCTGCTCATATCATCAGCAGCCCGCCGGCCACTGGGACAAGCGCGCCGGTGAGGTAATGCGCCTCGTCGGATACCAGGTACCGGACGGCTTCCGCCACATCGTCCGGCGTGCCCAGCGCGTGCATCGGGATCGTATCGATGACGGTCTGCAAGATATCCTCGGGAACCTTGGACAGCATCTCGGTCTTGATCGCGCCCGGGAGCACGCAGTTGACGGTGATGCCCTTGGTAGCGGTCTCCAGGGCGAGCGTCTTGGTAAGGCCGAAGAGCCCGGCTTTGGCGGCGGCGTAATTGGACTGGCCGAACCGGCCGGTCTGGCCGACGAACGAGCTGATGTTGACTATGCGCCCGAAGCCTCGCTCGAGGAAGTGGGGAAGAACCGCCTGGGACATGAAGAATGGCCCGGAAAGGTTGGTGCGGATTACCTCCTCCCAGTCGAGCATGCTCAGCTTCAATGCCGTGCGGTCACGCGTAATGCCGGCGTTGTTAACGAGGTAGTCGATCTGCTTATAGTGGTTCATGATTTCGTCGATAACCCGGCGGCAGTCATTCGGGTTACCCACGTTGGCCTGATGGAGTGACACCGTCAGGCCCTCGTCACTGGCCATCTTCGCGAAAGAATCCGCCGCCTGAGTGTTGCGGTTGTACACCGCGGCGACCTTGGCTCCGTGACGGGCCAGGTGTGTCGAGATGGCCTCTCCGATGCCGCGTGTCCCGCCGGTTACCACGGCGACGCGGTCTTGCTCTCCGCTCACTGCTCCTCCTGCTGTGCTCGGCGGCCGTCATTGATGTATGTAGGTACCGGGGGCTGGCTCGATCGCCGGGAATCGCGCGCTACCCACGCTCTTAGGCGCCGTGACCTGCTCGCCCGAACGCTCCGACAGCCAGGTCACCCAGTGCTCCCACCAGGAGCCCTCATGCCGCTGTGCGCCCGCCATCCACTGCTCGGCCTCGGGTGGCGTTTGCGGGTTGACGAAGTACCCGATCCCGGGGTGCTTCGGGTCGGCCACCACGGTCTGGATATGGCCGCTCGAGCACAAGACGAATTCAGAATGACCGGACACCATCTGGGTGGTCCGGTAGCAGGTGTGCCAGGGCGTGATGTGGTCGGTGCGGCCGGCCGCCACGTATGTGTCGCAGGTGATGCGTGATATGTCGATCGGCGTGCCGAGGACCCTCATGGCGCCCGGATGCACCAGTTGGTTGCCGGCCACCATGTCGAGCATCTGGTGGTGGAAGCGGGAACTTAGCCGGGTGGTGTCCGCGTTCCAGGCAAGGATGTCGAACGCCGGCGGGTCCTTGCCGAGCAGGTAGTTGTTCACCCAGTAGTTCCACACCAGGTCGTTGGGGCGCAGCCAGGAGAACATCGATGCCGTCTGCCAGCCATTGATCACGCCCGTGGGGAGCGACACCTTCTTGGCGATCGCAAGGGTCTCCGGCGACGCGAACAGGAACATCCGGCCGTCGGACTCGCAGTCGAGCAGGGTGACGGTCATCGTCGCCGAGTGGATCCGGCTGTCCCCCAGCGCGGCGAGGTGCGCCTGCACGATGGCGACCAGCATCCCGCCCAGGCAGCCGCCCATGATGTTCACGTCCGGCGAACCGGAAACCTCGCGGACAGCGTCGATCGCCTCGATGGTCGCCTGCGCGTAGGTGTCGTAATTCCAGTCCCGCTGCTCACCCGTCGGGTTCCGCCAGCTGATCGCGTAGACCGGGATGCCGTGCTGCAGCAGGTATTCGAACATGCTGCGGCCCGGCGCGAGATCCAGCGCATAGTACTTGTTCACCTGCGGGGGCACCACGAGCATGGGGCGCTGGTAGACGGTATCGCTCTGCGGCGCGTACTGGATCAGCTCGAAGACCTCGGTCCGGTGGATGACCGCGCCGGGCGAGGCCGCGATGTTCTCGCCGATCGTGAACGGCCGGAGGTCGACCATCGACGGCATGCCGTGGTTGCGGCGCACGTCGCCGATCATGTTGGCGACCCCGCTGCGGAGGCTGCCGCCGCCGGTGTCGAGCGCGCGTTTGACCGCCGTGGGGTTGGTCAGCAGGAAGTTGGTCGGCGCCAGGGCCTCCCTGAGCAAGATCAGCGCGAAGCGCGCCCGCTCGGCGTTGGCGCCCTCGATGCCGAGGTCGTCGACGTATGGGTCCACCCTTGACCCGAAGTACAGATAGGCCTGCATGTACGCGCGGAAAACCGGGTTCTCCCGCCACGCCGGATCGGTGAACCGCTTGTCCCCCTTCGGCGGCGCAACCTCGGATTTGCCCAGCCCGATCCGCAGTAGCTCCAGGGCGGCGTCGGGCGCGTCCCGCAGCAGCGCCTGGGGCGTCCGGACCGCTTGCTTGCCGAGGAACCGCAGCGCCCCCACGGCCTCACGGAGGCCGAGGCCGAGGAGGGGGCCGGGCCCGAGGACCGCCTCCGCCCCGCCGGCCACATCAGCCGCACTGTCAGCGAGGTCGGTGGGCTCTGCTGTGCCTGCGTGCTCTGCTGTGCCTGCGGGCTCCTCCACCGCCTGCAGGCGGGGGCGGGGCGATTTGCGCGGGGGAGCCGGCCGGTGCCCGTCGGACCCGCTCCGGGTCACCGGCGCCTTGCCACGAGGGGGCGTCATGACAGCCGTTCCACGATCATCGCCATGCCCTGGCCTCCGCCAACGCACATCGTCTCGAGCCCGATCGTCTGATCGCGGGTGCGGAGGTCGTTCAGCAGCGTGGTCAGGATCCGCACCCCGGTCATCCCGAACGGGTGGCCGAGGGCGATCGCGCCCCCGTGCGGGTTGAGCTTGTCGCTGAACGGGTCAACGCCGATCCCCCGGGCCGCCGGGATGACCTGGGCCGCGAACGCCTCGTTGATCTCCACGACGTCCACGTCGTCGATGGTCATGTCGGCCCGGTCCAGCGCCTGCCGGGTGGACTCGATCGGGCCCAGGCCCATCATCTCCGGCTCCAGGGCGCTGACGCCGGTGGAGACGATGCGCGCGAGCGGCTCGATCCCGAGCTCCTCGGCCCGGGTCTGCGACATCACCACCGCGGCGGCCGCGCCGTCGTTGAGCGGGCAGGAATTCCCCGCGGTCACCCGGCCGTCCTTGCGGAACACCGCCCGCAACCCAGCCAGCTTCTCCAGCGTGGTGTCCGGCCTGGGCCCGTCATCGGCCGTCATGGTGAGGCCGGAGACCAGCGGGACATCGATGATCTCTTCGGCGAAGATCCCGTCCTTGCTGGCCCGGACGGCCCGGTCCTGGCTCTGCAGGGCGTAGCGGTCCATCTCCTCGCGGGTGATGTCGCACTTATCGGCCACGTTCTCCGCCGTCTCGCCCATGCTCATGTACGCCTGCGGGAGGCCTTCCCGGTTGCCCCGGAACAGACGCAGGTTGTGCGTCTCGGGCTGGTCGGTGAAGACGCCGAGCGGCGAGCGAGTACTCGACTCAACGCCGGCGCACACGAACGCGGAGCCCTCGCCGGCCTTGATGGCATGGAAAGCCATCCGGGTGGCCTGCAGCGACGACGCGCAGTACCGGTTGACCGTCGTACCTGGGGCACCGATCCCGGCCAGGAGGCTGATGATCCGGGCCAGGTTGTGGGCCTGCTCGCCGCCGGGAAGGGCGCAGCCGCAGATCACGTCGTCGATCTGGCCGCGGTCGAGCTGCGGAACCCGCTTGAGCACCTCGTCCACGACATAGGCGCCCAGATCGTCGGGCCGCTGATCGACGAGCGAGCCCCTGACGGCGCGGCCGATCGGCGTCCGGCCGATGCTGACGATGACAGCTTCTGGCATGACACCCTCCTCGGTAATGGGGCCTACACGGTCGAGGCCCGCGTGGGTGGTTCACCGGCCGACTGCGGTTCCGCCGGCGGGGATTCCGCTGGCGGGGGTTCCGTCGCCTGGCGGGCGGCCGCGCCGGTCACGGCAACTTCCAGGCTTCCTTCGGCGTGGCGGGCACGCAAGAGTCTTTTGTCATGCTTGCCCACGCTGGTGCGCGGCACCTCGTCCACGAAAGCCCACTGTTCCGGCAGCCACCACTTCACCACCCGGCCGGACAGGTGGGCCCGGAGTTCCTCCGGGCTGACCGACTGGCCCGGTGCGCGCACGACGCAGGCGAGCGGGCGCTCTCCCCAGCGCTCGTCGGGCGCGGCGATGACCGCGGCCTCGCGGACGGCCGGGTGAGTGAGGATGGCCGACTCCAGTTCGAGCGTGGAGATCCATTCACCACCGGACTTGACGACGTCCTTGGCCCGGTCGCTGATCGTGATGAACCCCCTGGCGTCTATATGGCCGACATCCCCGGTGCGCAGCCATCCGTCGCGGAACTTGTCCGATGCCGGGTCCCGGTAGTAGGAGCCGGTCACCCACGGCCCGCGCACCTCGATCTCGCCGGTGGCGTGCCCGTCGCTGGGCAGCACGTTGCCGTCGTCCTCCACGACGCGCGCCTCGACGCCGCCGAGGGGGCGTCCCGCGGTGGCCCGGTAGTCGATCGCGCGCTGCGCCGGGACGTTCTTGGGCGGGAAGGCCAGCGACGCGACCGGGCTGGTCTCGGTCAGGCCCCAGCCCTGGACGATCCGCAGGCCCAACCGCTGCTCGTAGGCCTCGATCAGGCTGCGCGGGACCGCGGCCCCGCCGCACATGATCATCCGCAGCGACGAGAAATCGACGGTCTCCGGCTCCAGGCCGAGAACGTCGAACCACACCGTCGGAACGGCCATGGCGATGGTCGCCCGCTCCGCGGCGATGAACCGGGCCAGCGGGCCCGCCTGCGTGAACCGGTTCGGCAGCAGCAGGTCGGCCCCGACCAGCCAGGCGGCGTAGGGCATCCCCCAGGCATTGGCATGGAACATGGGCACCACCGGCAGGAGGCGGTCGTACTGGCTGAGCCCGAGGGCCTCACCCGAGCACACGCCCAGCGAGTGCAGGAACGTCGAACGGTGGCTGTAGACCACGCCCTTGGGCCGGTCGGTGGTCCCGCTGGTGTAACACATCGCGGCGGCCGCCGTCTCGTCGACCTCCGGCCACGGGTAGCCCGGCCGCTCCGCCGCGAGCAGCTCCTCGTAGTCGATGTGCCCGGGCAGCCCGGAGCGGTCACCGTCGCCGAACACGATGAGATGCCGGAGCGTCTTCAGCTCATCGGGGCCGCCCGCCAGGACCGGCGCGAGGGCAGGCGCGAGGCTGGCATCGGCGATCAGCACGGAGTCCTCGGCGTGGCCGATGATGTACCGGAGCTGTTCCACCGACAGCCGGATGTTGATGGTGTGCAGCACCGCGCCCATGCCGGGCACGGCGAAATACGCCTCCTGGTGCTCCTGGTTGTTCCAGGCGAAGGTGGCCACCCGGTCACCCGGCCGGACGCCCAGCCGCCGGAGCCCGGCGGCCAGCTGCTCCGCCCGCTCCGCCAGGGCCCCGAACTCGATCCGGCGCGCGCCCTCGGCCTCGCAGGTGACCACGGCGCTGTCGGCGTACAGGGCCCGGCCGTGCTCGAAGATGTGCCGGATCGTGAGCGGGAAGTCCATCATCGTGCTGCGCATCGGATCAGCCTCCAGAGACCTTCGTTTGTCGGCCGGCCCAGTGCGGGTCGCGCAGGTCACGCTTGAGGATCTTGCCGGCCGCGGACTTGGGCAGCGGGTCGGTGCGCAGCTCGATTTCCCTGGGCACCTTGAACCCGGCGATCCGGGTGCGGCAGTGCGCGACCAGGTCATCTGGCGTCACGTCCGGCCGGGCCACCACGACCGCGTAGACCGACTCGCCCCAGCGCGGGTCGGGAACGCCGAAGACGGCGGCCTCGTCGACCGACGGGTGGGCGGCCAGAGCGTCCTCCACCTCGGTCGAGTAGATGTTCTCACCGCCGCTGACGATCATGTCCTTGACCCGGTCGACCAGGTAGATGTACGAGTCCTCGTCCCGGTACCCGAGGTCGCCGGTCAGGTACCACTCGCCCCGCATGACCTCGGCGGTCGCCTCCGGCTTCCGCCAGTAGCCGGCCATCACGCTGGGGCTGCGCACGATGATCTCGCCCACGGCACCAGGCGGCACGTCGGCCAGGGACGAGTCGACGACCCGTATGTCGACGCCCACGGCCGGCTGGCCGCACGAACGCACCAGCGGCGTGTCCAGTATCCGCTCCTCATGCGGCAGCAGCGTGGTAATCGGCGTCGATTCCGTGGTGCCGTACACGTGCAGCAGCTCGGCGCTGGGGAAGGCCTGGCGGGTGCGCCTCAGCGTCTCGGCGGTGATGGGCGAGGCGCCGTGGCTCAGGTACCGCAGCGAGCTGACGTTCCGCGGGCGGTCGAGCTGGGCCTTGGCGGCCGCGGCGAGCATGGTGGGCACGAGCAGCGTGTGCGTGACGGCCTCGCGCTCGATGAGGTCGAGGGCCAGCCCGGGGTCGAACCTGGGCATGATGACGTGGGTCCCGCCGCCCCAGACCGTGGCCAGCGTCCCGATGATCCCGCCGGTGTGGAACATCGGTGATGCCACGAGCCACCGCGTCTGGCGGTCAAAGGGCCAGGTGGCCATGAAGTGCAGCCCGCTCGAGACCAGGCTGCGGTGGGTGTGCATCGCGCCCTTCGCCGCGCCGGTGGTGCCGGACGTGTAGAACAGGGCGGCCAGGTCGCCCTCGCCCGCGTCGTTGTCCAGCGCTACCTCGTCAGCCGACGCGATCAGGTCCTCGTAGTCGCCGGGCATCGTCAGCACCCGCTCGACGGCCGCGGCCCCCGGGTAGTCGGCGTCGGCGAAGAGCACGCTGACCCCGGCGTCGTCGAGGATGGCCCGCATTTCGGCGGCCGCCAGCCTGGAGTTGACCGGAGCCAGCACGAAGCCCGCGGCCGGGATCCCGAGGTAGAGCTCGAGGTACCGGTCGGAGTTGAGCCCGATGACGCCCACGCGGTCGCCGGGCGCCAGCCCGAGCCCGCGCATCGCGCCGGCCAGCCGCCGGCAGCGCGAGCCGAGTTCCGCGTAGGTCCGGCGATCCTCGTGGCATACGACCGCGCACGATCCGGGGGCAGTGCTGAGGGCCCGAGTGAGCACCTGCGCGAAGGTATAAATCCGAACTCGCCTCCAAGCACCCGGCCAGGCGGCCTTTTTCCCGCCTGCTCCGGCCGCGCAGGGTCTTGGGTGGAACTCTAGGAGTG
The DNA here is from genome assembly GCA_963808705.1 of uncultured Actinomycetota bacterium. Classification (GTDB taxonomy): domain Bacteria; phylum Actinomycetota; class Actinomycetes; order Streptosporangiales; family Streptosporangiaceae; genus JASHPR01. Next base: position 113,450 of record CAWEHB010000005.1, read on the forward strand.
CAACACTTTACCGACCGTTCGGTTGGGCGTCAACCCGGGGGGGTTCCGGCTTGCATTATGCGTACTACGTCAAGCATAATTACAACCGAACGTTCGGTACTATGCGGCGAGGTGACGCCAGGCCGACTGGGCGTCCGCGCGGTGCGGGGCCTGCGCCGCGCGGCCCTCGGTGCCGGGCGTTACCGGGGAGGAGTCCCATGACAACGCCGTCGGCCGTGCCCGTCCCGCCGATCAGGGATGAGCAGCTACGAGTCAAAGGACTGCGGATCCACGCCCAGATCCGCGGAGAAGGCGAGCCCCTGCTGCTGTACTCCGGCATCTGGGGCGAGGTGGGCCTGTGGGAGCAGTTCCTCCCGTATCTGAGCGGGTTCCGCACGATCGCGTTCGACCCGCCGGGCATCGGCCGCTCGCAGATGCCGACGTTCCCGCTGACCATGTCGGCGCTGGTGCGCTTCGGCACCACGGTACTCGACGAGCTGGGCATCGATTCCGCCCACGTGCTCGGCGCCTCCTTCGGTGGCGCGGTCGCGCAGCAGATGGCGATCTCACACCCGGGCCGGGTACGGCGCCTCGTGCTGGTGTCGACGTCCTTTGGCGCCTTCGCCAAGCCAGGCAAGATCTCGGCGTTCTGGCACTTCGCCCATCCGCTCAGCTACCATCCGCCACGGCTGGAACGGTCCGCCGGAACCATGTTCGGCGGGCGGCTGCGCAGAGAGCCGGAACTTGTCCGCACGATGCATATCAGGCGCCCGACGAATGCCTTGGCGGCCATGTACCGGCTGGCTCCGCTCTTCGGCTGGACGAGCCTGCCGTGGCTGTGGACGATCAGGCATCCGACCCTGGTCATCGCCGGTGACGACGACCCGATCACCCCGCTGTTCAATCACCGGGTCATCGCCGCGATGGTGCCCGGCGCCAGGCTGCACGTCGTACGGGGCGGCGGGCACCTGGCCCTGCTCGACAGCGCGCCGGAGGTCGGGCCGGTCGTCGCCAGCTTCCTGCGCGGCGAGCGCACGGCCCCCCTCAACGGCCACCGCATGGTCTCCCTCGACGGCGGCCGCACGGCCCAGGATGCGCCCGGCGGTGGGCTGCCAGCCAGCTGATCATGGACGACCGGGCCGACGATGCGATGGACCGGGCGCTGCGGAGCGCCGCCCGCATGTACGCCGATGACCAGGTGGTCAAGGCGCTTCGGATCAGCATCGATGAGGTCGCGCCCGGGCAGGCCACGGCCCGGATGCGGGTGACGGCGGACATGGTGAACGGCCACGGCATCGCGCACGGCGGCTACGTCTTCCTCCTGGCCGACGCAGCCTTCGCCTACGCCTGCAACAGCCACGGCCCGGCCACGGTGGCCCGGGCCTGCGAGATCACCTTTCTGAGCCCGGCGCGTGCGGGCGACGACCTCACCGCGACGGCCTCGGAGCGGGTGCGGACGGAGCGTAACGGCATCTACGACGTCAGCGTCCGCCGGGCCAACGGAGATGCGCTGGCCGAAATGCGCGGCCACAGCACGACGGTGCGGCCGGGACCCGGCGGCACCGACGGGGTGGCGGACCGGCCTCAGCCGTCGTAGTCGAGCACCACCGCGTCGCTGGTCGGGTGGCTCTGGCAGGTCAGCACGTAACCACGGCTGAGGTCATCCTGCTCGAGCGCGTAGGTCCGCTCCATGTCGACCGTGCCTTCGATGAGCTTCGCCCGGCAGGTGCCGCAGACCCCGCCCTTGCAGGCATAGGGCGCGTCCTGCCGGACCCGGAGCACGGCGTCGAGGATCGGCTCGGCGTGGTGCGCGAGCCCGAACGTGGTCGCGCGGCCGTCCAGCCTGACCGTGACGGTGCTATGGCCGGCGGCGGGTGCGGACGGCTCCTCGGCGGCCGTGGCCCGCGGCGGCAGCGCTCCCACGTGAAACAACTCGGTGTGGATGCGCCCGCCGTTCACGCCGGAGTCGGCCAGGGCAGCCCGTATGTCCTGCACCATCTCGAACGGCCCGCACAGAAACCATTCGTCCACGTCGCCCGGCGGCAGGACCGTGGCGAACAGCCGGGTGAGCTTGGCCCGGTCGATACGGCCGGACAGCAGGTCGGATTCCTGCGGTTCGGCGGACAGGACGTTCAGCATCCAGAACCGGCCCGGATAGCGGTCCTTGAGGTCGGACAGTTCCTCCAGGAACATGATGGAGCTGGTCGTCCGGTTCCCGTAGAGCAGCGTGACCTGGCTTCGCGGCTCGGCCTCCAGCGTGCTCGCGAGCAGCGACATGATGGGCGTGATGCCGCTGCCCGCCGCGATCGCGGCGTAGTGCTTGGCGTTCGCGGGGTCGAGCGGGGTGAAGAACCGGCCCGCCGGGGTCATGACCTCGAGCACGTCGCCGGGTCGCAGCCGCTCGCAGGCGTAGCCGGAGAACGCGCCCTGGGGGAGCCGCTTGACGCCGATCCGCAGCTGCCCGGAGGACGCGGGCGAGCAGATCGAGTAGTTGCGGCGCACCCCGCGGCCGCCGAGGTCGCAGCGGATCGCCACATGCTGGCCCTGGGTGAAGCGGTAGGCGTCGCGCAGTTCGTCCGGTACGTCGAAGGTGATGGCGACGCTGTCCACGGTGAGCCGGTCGACCTCGGCCACGCGCAGCCGGTGGAACACCGCATGACGGTGCGTCGACATGGTCGGCGTAGCCATCAGAGGACCTTGAAGTAGTCGAAGGGCTCCAGGCAGATGTTGCAGGCGTACAGCGCCTTACACGCGGTGGAGCCGAACCTGTTGATCTCCCGGGTGTCCGGCGAGCCGCACCGGGGGCAGCGCACGGACAGCGGGACCGGAACCGGGCCGGCTGCGGGCCCGCAGCGCCGGGCCGGTGGCGCGATGCCGAACTCCCGCAGCTTCCGCTTCCCCTCGTCGGTCATCCAGTCGGTCGTCCAGGCTGGTGAGAGCACCCTGCGCACGGTCACGTCAGGCCAGCCGTGGCGCGTGCAGGCCTTGACGATCTCTTCGGCGATCGTGTCCATGGCCGGGCAGCCGGAGTACGTCGGCGTGATCGTGACCTGGATGCCGCCGTCCGCGCGGCTCCGCACGTCGCGGAGAATCCCCAGGTCGGCAATGGTCAGCACCGGAATCTCCGGGTCCTGTACCTGGCCGACCACCTCACGTATGCCCGCGAGCCCGGCATTCATGGTCACCACCGGGCCCCGGGGTGGCACCGGGCCAGGTACTGCATTTCCGCCAGCAGGTGACCCATCTGCTCGGTGTGCAGGCCCTGCCGGCCGCCGCCGGGCGCCGCCGACGTCTCGGGCCAGGCCAGCGTCGCCTCGCTGAGCACCGCTGCGACGTACTCCGTCCAGGCCGGGCGCAGCTCCGGGGCATCGACGGCTAGGCCCTCGCCGGCCAGCGCCTCTCCCAGCGGGTCCTTGCGGAACATCTCGTCGACGTACGGCCAGATCCGGGTCAGCCCGGCTTGCATCCGGCGGTGCGACTCCTCGGTCCCGTCCCCGAGCCGCAGCGTCCACTGCGTCGCATGGTCGCGGTGGTAGGCGACTTCCTTGACCGCCTTGGCCGCCACCGCGGCGAGCGTCTCATCCCGCGACCCCTGCAGCCGCTGGTACAGCTCGAACTGGTAACCCGAGAAGGCCAGCTGACGCGCCATTTCCTCGGCGAAATCGCCGCGCGCCAGCTCGACGATCTGCAGGTTGGTGAATTCCCGCTCGTCGCGGAAGTACGCCAGGTCGTCTTCGGTGCGGCCGCGGCCCTCCACCTCGCCGGCGTAGGTGAGCAGCGCACGTGCCTGCCCCAGCAGGTCGAGGGCGATGTTGCCCAGCGCGACATCCTCCTCCAGTTCGGGGGCATAGGAGACCCACTCGCTGAGCCGCTGGGCCATGATCAGCGCGTCGTCACCGAGCTGCAGCGCATAGCCGCCGACTGCGGGCCGTGTGATCACAGGTTCTGCACCTCGCTGGGGATGTCGTAGAAGGTCGGGTGACGGTAGGCCTTGTCCGCGGCGGGCGCGAAGAAGGGGTCCTTCTCGTCCGGCGAGCTCGCCGTGATCGCCGAGGACGGCACCACCCAGATCGACACTCCCTCCTGCCGCCGGGTGTACAGGTCGCGCGCGTTGCGGAGCGCCATGGGCGCGTCCGGCGCGTGCACGCTTCCGGCATGGATGTGCGACAGGCCGCGCCGGCTCCGGATGAAGACCTCCCACAACGGCCAGTCGCGGCTCATGCGGCCGCCCCTGCCGGCCTGGCCTGGCGCACGTCGCCTCGCTCACCGTGCCTGGCCGCGTAGGCCGCCGCTGCCTCGCGGACCCAGCGGCCGCCGGAGTGGGCGCGGACGCGGCGCTCCATGCGCTGGCTGTTGCATGGCCCGTCACCCTTGACTACCCGCCGGAACTCCGCCCAGTCGATCGGACCGATGTCATAGTGACCGCGCTGCTCGTTCCACCGCAGCTCGGGGTCGGGCAGCGTCAGGCCGGCCGCGGCCGCCTGCGGGACAGTCGTGTCGACGAACTTCTGCCGCAGTTCGTCGTTGGAGTGCCGCTTGATCCGCCAGGCCATGGACTGGGCAGAGTGGGGCGAGGCGTCGTCGGGCGGCCCGAACATCATCAGCGACGGCCACCACCAGCGGTCAACCGCGTCCTGTGCCATCACCCGCTGGGCGGGCGTGCCATGGGCGAGCGTGTTGAGGATCTCGAAACCTTGCCGCTGGTGGAACGACTCCTCCTTGCAGATCCGTACCATCGCACGGGCATAAGGCCCGTACGAGCAGCGGCACAGGGGCACCTGGTTGGTGATCGCGGCTCCGTCCACCAGCCAGCCGATCGCACCAACGTCGGCCCAGGTGAGAGTCGGGTAGTTGAAGATGCTCGAGTACTTATGCCGACCCGAGTGCAGCAGGTCGAGCAGGTCGGCGCGGTCCACGCCGAGCGTCTCGCAGGCGCTGTACAGGTAGAGCCCATGGCCGGCCTCGTCCTGGACCTTGGCGATCAGGATCGCCTTCCTGCGCAGGCTCGGGGCGCGGGTGATCCAGTTGCCCTCCGGCTGCATGCCGATGATTTCCGAGTGCGCGTGCTGGGCGATCTGACGGATCAGCGTCGCGCGGTACGCCTCCGGCATCCAGTCCCGCGGCTCGATGCGCTCGTCCGCGGCGACGAGCTGCTCGAACCGAGCTGCCGGCCCGGATTCCGTCCCGCCCATGCCACCTCCCGAGTCACCCAACCGAACGTTCGGTCTACAATACGTGGGCTGGCAGTTGCCGGTCAACGCGCATTCGCGGCTATTGCCCAGCAGGCCCCGATACCAGCGACCAGAGACATCGACTTCACCCCGGAAGCCAGCCACGAGAACCTGGCCCGGCTTTCGCAAGCCCTCACCGACCTGGGCGCGCGGAGCCGGACCGAGGCGGTGCCCCACGGGCTGCCGTTCAGCCATGATGGCGCCTCGCTGGCGGCAGCTGAGGTGTGGAATCTGGTCTGCGCGGACGGCGAGTGCTCCCACTGCTGTACCGGCATCTATCCGGACGCCCGAGCCGACGATAAACGTGTGGCTCCCGGCCTCCGCGGTGTCGTGCGGTCAGAACCCTGACGGGCACCATGGCGCGGGGTCGGAGTACATGGCAGCCGACAGCATCGCCAGCGTGCCTGGCTTGTGTTCGGTGACCAGGCCGGCTGCGGCAAGAGCGCCGAGCCTGCGATCGCCGAGGTAACCGGCGCCCAGGGCGGCGACGGGCAGCGTGATGTCGGCCGCTGCCGTGGTGCGCTCGCAGCTGGCCGCTGCGCCGTCGGCGGGCCCGGGGCACTGCAGCCGCCACCGGCCCGCGTTCGCGGGCAGCAGCTCGTCGGTCACCTTGAGCACGACATCAGCCGCGCAGCTATAGCGCCGGGCGCGCAGCGCGGCCGGGACGTCGGTGAGGCGGATCCACAGCCCGTCGGTCAGGTAGGCGCGGGCCCGGCGCCGGTCGGCCAGCATGTCCAGCAGCGGGTCGTCGACCGGCCGCTTGCGGGCCACCACCTCGCCGATGAGGTCCCGGGTGAGCAGGTCGGTCCACAGCGCCGTCGTGGCCGCGCCATCGGCGGCGATAAGCTCGCCGACCGACAGGCTGCCGTACGGCAGGCCGTCGTCGTCCCAGCCCGGCTGGGTCCGGTACAGGGCGTAACCGCGCGGGCCCGAGTCGTCGCCGGCCAGCAGGCACTTCAGCGGGCTCATCCCCCTGTGCGCGAATTCCGGATCGGCCAGGATGCTCTGCCACCAGCGCTCGTCCCTGGCCATCATGCCCGGCCGGCGCGGCAGCGCCGAGTCGTAAACCTCGGCCAGCTCGGTGCGCAGTCCGGCTGGCGGCGCGGCCCGCAGCCGCACCGGGCCGGGCCCGGTGCCTGCGCCGGGCGCCGCAGCGGGGTTCAGCGCCCCTTCGCGGGCGCGGATCGTCAGGCTCAGCTGGCCGGACGCGCAGCCATAGCCGTACCGCCCGTAGATGACTGACTCGGACGCGAACAGCGCCGCGACGGGCTCGCCCCGGGACGCGATATCGGCGAGCTGGCGGCGCATCATCGCCGACAAGATGCCCCGCCGCCGGTGACTGGGCAAGACGCTGACAAAACTGACCCCTGCCGCGCCCACCACCCCGCCGGGGACGGTGAGCCGGAACGAGTAGGCAGCTGTGGTCCCGACGATCGCATCGTCGTCAAACGCCGCCAGGCTGCGGTCGAACTCGAAGACCATCCGCTCGTGCTCGATGGCCTCAGCCGGCTGGTCGGCGTCATTGAACGCCTCGATGGGGACCTCGCAGAAAGCATCGAACTCCCCCGCAGTGATAGGCCGCAGGAAATAGCGCTCGGTCATGCTGTTACACCTATCCCATACACCTATCCCACCGGCTGCCCGGCCCGCGAATCCTTATCACCCTGACCAGGCCAGGACCGGACGGCCCGGCTCGGGAACCGTAACGATGCCGCCACCGCAACCGCCGCCAGCCGGCGAAATTCGGGGTCAGCCCCTGGCGTGTCGCCGGCCTGGGCGAGAGGCTTCCAGCATGCCCGCCGGCCAGGTGTGTTAGGAGGCGCAGAGGATGAGCGCTAAGGGAGCAGAGGGCCAGACGTCCAGGACGCCGCAACGGCCGGGGACGTCGCGGCAAACTGCGCGGCGCAAGATCTGGGGTTGGGGCCTGGAGGGCGAGGGGCTCACGGCGGGCGAGATCGAACAGCTCGCAGGCACCTTTGCCGGGCGCTGGGAGGTCGATGCCGGGCACGTCCTGGAGCCGCCGCGCGTGGATGAGCTGGAACTGCGCGCGCCGCGGCTGGCGCCGCCGGCGTCGCTGGCGGCGGCGTTCAGTGCCGGACCTTACGAGCGGGCGGCCCACACGTACGGCAGGTCGTTCCGGGACCTGGTGCGCGCGTTCCGCCGTGATTACCGGCACGCGCCCGATCTGGTGGCGTTCCCGCGCGGCGAGGGTGAGCTGGTGTCGGTGCTGGAGTGGTGCAGCGAGGCGGGTGCCGCGGCGATCCCGTTCGGCGGGGGCTCCAGCGTGGTCGGCGGGGTCGAGCCCGATGTGGGGGAGGGTTACCGCGGCACGGTCAGCGTCGACCTTCGCAACCTGGCCGGGGTGCTGGAGGTCGACCCGGTATCGCGCGCGGCGCGGATCGCGGGGGGCACGCTGGGCCCGGCGCTGGAGGCGCAGCTGAGACCGCACGGCCTGACCTTGCGCCACTTCCCGCAGTCGTTTGAGTGGTCGACGCTGGGCGGGTGGATCGCCACCCGCTCCGGCGGCCATTTCGCGACCTTGCACACGCATATCGACGAGTTCGTGGAGGCCATCCGGGTGGTGACGCCCCGCGGGGTGGTGCAGACACGGCGGCTGCCGGGCTCGGGCGCGGGCCCCTCGGCGGAGCGGCTGTTCTGCGGCTCGGAGGGCACACTGGGCGTGATCACCGAGGCGTGGATGCGCCTGCAGCCGCGGCCGCGGTTCCGGGCCGGCGCCTCGGTGTGCTTCGCCGGCTTCGCCGATGCCGTGGCGGCGGCCCGGGAGCTGGCCCAGTCCGGGCTTTATCCGGCCAACTGCCGCCTGCTTGGCCACCAGGAGGCCCTGGTGTCGGGCAGTGGCGACGGGTCGCGCGCGATCCTCGTGCTGGGCTTTGAGTCCGCTGATCACGAGCTCGGGCCGTGGCTGGCGCGGGCGCTGGAGATCTGCGCCGGTCACCGCGGCGAGGTGGCCGAGAAGCAGGAGGCCGACCCGGGCGCGGCCTGGCGGGCGGCGTTCTTGCGCGGCCCGCACCTGCGCGACGCGCTCGTCCGGCTCGGCCTGGTGGCCGAGACGTTCGAGACGGCCATCACCTGGGACCGGTTCGGGCAGTTCCACGAGGGGGTGCTGGCTGCCGTGCGGCAGGCCATGGACCGGGCGTGCGGCGGCGGCGTGGTCTCGTGCCGGTTCGCGTATGTGTATCCCGACGGCCCGGCGCCCTATTACTCGGTGTGTGCGCCCGGCCGCCCCGGCGCCGAGCTCGAGCAGTGGGATGAGATCAAGCTCGCGGCGTCGGAGGCGATCCTCGCGCTCGGCGGCACGATCACCCATCACCACGCGGTCGGGCGCGACCACCGCCGCTGGTACCTGCGGGAGATGCCGCCGCTGTTCACCGGCGTGCTGCGCAGCGCGAAGGCCGAACTGGACCCCGCCGGAATCATGAACCCCGGGGTCCTGATGCAGCCGACACCGAGCATGACAACGCCATAACCAGCCAGCACAAAGGCAGCCGCAGCCGGCCGAACCATTATTCCCTGGCCAGGCGATAGCGTCGACGGCCATCTACCTCCCATTCTGTGACCCCGCTTCCATTCCATGCGAAGAGCCGGTCGTAGAGGTTGACGGCCGGATCGACGTGGGCCGGAATGAGCAGCACTTTGTCGCCCACGGCGAGGCTGCCTTGCCCAGCCGCCAGCCTCACTTGGGCGTGCTCGTCGGACAGGGCCGTTATCCTGGCGCCTGCCGCCTGAATGGCCGGCATGCCGTACTCGACTGTGAGTTCCTTCAGGCCGGCGTTGAGAACGGCGCGCGAGCCGCGGCGGCTGATGACGGTGGTAACGCAGTACAACGCCGGCTCGAACGGCAGGTCGAGCGTGCCGTACCGACCGTCCATCAGCACGTACGAGCCGGCCTGGACCTCGGTCAGGGCGCCCGCTTGAGCGGCGAGGTCATAGGTGCCGGTGCCGCCGCCCGAGATGATCTCGCAGTCGAATCCGGCCGCGGCGAGCCTGGCCCGTTCCTGCTGGACCTGATGGGCGGCCTGGTGGACGAGGGTTGTGCGTACCTCACGGCTATCCCGGTGCATCGCGTGGCCCTCGTATGCCTGCAGGCCGCGGAAGCCGAGCCGGTCATGCCGGGCGATCCGCTCGGCGAGGGGGACCAGGCTGGCGTCACCGAGCGGCAGCCCGCACCGCCCGGCGCCGACGTCCAGCTCGATCAGTATGCCTATGAACGCGCTACGGCGGCTGGCTGCCCTCGCGAGCAGGTCTATCTGGGCGGCGTCGTCGACGACCACGGTCAGGCGGGCGGTCGCGGCCGCCTCGGCGAGTTCGTCCAGCGCCACCGCGTCGACTATCTGATTCGCGATCAGGATGTCGGAAAACCCGGCCCGAGCCAGGACCAAAGCCTCCCACGAGGTCTGGCACGCGACGCCGGCGCAACTGCCGGCGGCTAGTTGCTGCCGCATCAGCGTCGTGCACTTGTGCGCCTTGAAGTGCGGCCGCAAGGCGGCCCGCTGGCCGGAGAAGAAAGCCGCGCACCACTGGATGTTGCGGCTCGCGGCGGCCGAGTCCACCACCAGGCAGGGGGTTGGGAGGTGATCCAGCACCGACGGCGGGACGCCGGTCACCCTGACGCCAGCCGCTGGTCGGACCCGGCCACCACTGCTCGTGGCTGGCCAGGCAGCAGGCTTACGGCGAGATCGACCGCGGCGGCTACGTCATCATCCGGCGGGTACAGCAGGTTGCGGCCGGCCACCAGGCCGTGCACGTTCGGCAGCCGCAGCGCCGCCTGCCAGCGGCTGAATACCTCATCGGGTCGATCGCGGGTGTTCCCGCCGAGGAGCAGGGCGGGCAGCGTGAACGACTCGGCCACCCGCTCCATTTCGTCGACCACCGGGATCTTCAGCCAGCTGTACGCGGACGTGGTGCCCAGACCGGACGCGATCGCGATAGAGCGGATCACGCTGTCGGGGGACAGGTCATTGTCTCGCTGGCCGCCCAGCCGGCGCACCATGAAGGGCTCGATGATGGCGGTAACGCGATGCTGGGCCAGGTCGGTGACGGCGGCGGCGCACGCCTCCAGCGCGGCCGGGGTGGCCGCGTCATCCGGGTCGATCCGCAGCAGCATCTTTCCGCCGTCGAGGTTCCCGCCGGCCACTGCGGCGGCACTGTAAGCGGTAAACCTGTCGTCAATTTCAAATACCGACCCGGGCAGTCCCGATCGGTTCATCGAACCGATGGCCAGCCGGCCGTCCAGGGCACCGAGCAGCAGCAGGTCCTCGATGATGTCCGGAGTCGCGAGGACACCGTCGACTCCCGGGCGGCCCAGCGCGACCAGGATCCGGTCGAGCAGGTTGTACCGGCTGGCCATGGCCATCGGCCGGTCGCCGGCACCGAGCGAGCCGCGCGCCGGATGATCGGCGGCGATGATCACGAGCTTCCCGGAGGGCCCGAGCCAGGGTCGCCGCCTGCGCCGCGCGGCGGCCGCCGCTACGGCCGCCGGGTCGCGCGTCCGTGCCGCGTTGATGGTGCGGCGCTGCTCGTCCCGCACGTGGTGCCTCCGCATTCAGGGACGGGGGCGCACCGGACGTCAAACTGACGCCCGGCTCAAGTGATGTCTACTCTTGTCACATACACCAGTCAAGAACTTGTTCTAACAAGAGAGGCTTGCTATCGGTCTGAGCTGGGAGTTCATCATCCCGACTGTGCTGACGACTCAAGTGGGTCACAAAATGTCGGTAGGTATTGACATACTCGTTCGAGTCGGGGCACGGTAGCGGCACATGCGCAGCTTGGTCATGCCAAGTGAGGTGATCTGGTGGCCGCTCGTGGGTTCGCAGCGCGGCAGGGCGGGCAGCGATGACCATCGACAATCGAGTTGAGCTTGGCGCAAGCCAGCCCGGCCCCAGGCCCGCTGGCTTGCGGGTGACCGCGCTCCGGCGGCTGCGCCGGGATCCGGCTTCGGTCTTCGCGGCCTGCCTGCTGCTGCTCCTGGTGCTCGCGGCCCTGATCGGAGCCCCGCTCGCGGCCAAGCTCACCGGGCACTCGCCGATCGCGCAGTACCCCAACGCGCTGTACCCGGACGGCCAGCCGATCGGCATCATGTCCCGCACCCTCAACGCCGCCGGGACGGCGCAGGACCCGCACGGCAGCCTGTTCATACTCGGCGCCGACCAGCTCGGCCGGGACCAGTTCGTCCGGGTGCTCTACGGAGCGCGGATCTCGCTGCTCGTCGCCACCTCGGCCACGGCGCTCGCGCTGGTGATCGGCGTATCGCTGGGGCTGCTGGCCGGCTACCTGGGCGGCTGGGTGGACGCGATCGTCAGCCGGATGACCGAGACCGCGATGGCGTTCCCGAACGTGCTGCTCGGGGTCGGGCTGGCCGTGGTCATCGGGCCCGGGCTGCTCAACGTGGTGATCATTATCGCGCTGTTCACCTGGTACTACCCCGCCCGGATCGTGCGGAGCGCCACGGTCTCCACGACGAAGATGACCTTCGTCGCGGCGGCCCGGGCGCTGGGCGCCCGCCCCCGGCGGCTGCTCACGGTGCACCTGCTGCCGCAGGTGTGGGGGCCGCTGCTGGTCTACGCCACGTCGATCATCGCGGCCAACATCATCTTCGAGGCGGGCCTGTCCTACCTCGGCGTGGGCGTGCCGCCGCCGACGCCGAGCTGGGGCGGGATGCTCTCGGACGCGGTCACGTCCGGCATGTACCAGACCGACATCGCCCTGGCGCTCGTGCCCGGGCTGGCGCTGGTCATCACGATGCTCGCCTTCAACCTGCTCGGCGACGGGATCAGGGACGCGCTCGACCCGAGGAGGGGCCGGTGACCCGGCTCGCCGGAACCAGGATCCTGGGCGCGCTCGTCCAGATTCTCGTGGTCACGTTGCTGGCCTGGCTGCTGTTCTACGTGATAGCCCGGTTCACCGGGGCGTCGCCCGCCCAGCGGATCGCCGGCAAGACCGCCACGCCGCAGCAGATCGCGCTGGTGGCCAAGAATCTCGGCCTCGATCAGCCCTACTGGCGGCAGTACCTCATCTTTCTCGGGAACCTGCTGCACGGGAACCTCGGTTTCTCCTACGTCCAGCAGCGGCCGGTGTCGCAGATCGTGTGACCGGCCATGCGGGCCACGGCATCCCTCGTGCTGGGCGCGGCGGTGATCTGGCTGGCCGTCGCCATACCGGTCGGGGCGTACGGCGGCCTGCGGCCGCGGTCGTTCGGCGACGTGGCCGGCCGGACCATCGCGATCCTGGGCATGTCCGTACCGGTGTTCTGGCTGGCCCCGGTGATCGCGTACCTGCTCGGCTACCAGCCGACCCAGGGCAAGCTGTTCGGCCTGCCGATCCTGCCGGTCGGCACCCGGCTGTTCCCCATCGGGGGCTACGTCGATTTCGGCACGAACCCGGTGCAGTGGGCGTACCACCTGATCCTGCCGTGCATCACGCTCGCCATCGGGTTCACGGCGGTCTACATCCGGTTCATCCGCACGCTGACGGCAGAGCAGCTGGGGGAGGACTACACCAGGACCGCCCGGGCCAAGGGGGCTTCCACGCAGCGGGTCCTGGTCCGCCACGTCGGCCGCAACGTGACGCCGTCGGTCACCGTGCTGCTCGGTGCCGACGTCGCCACGGCGCTCACCGGCGTGTTCTTCGTCGAGACGGTGTTCGCCATCCCGGGGATCGGCTACACCGGCCTGAGCGCGATCGAGAACCTGGACTACCCGGTGATCACCGCCGTGATCATTGTCGCCGCCGTGATCGCCGTGATCGCGAACACGGTCGTCGACATCGCGCACATGGGGCTGGACCCGAGGATCCGTCATGTCCCCGATGCCTAACCCGGCCCGCGCCCCCGCGGACCGGCCGCACCACACGTCCCTCTAGCCGCCGAACAACTGAGAAACGATCGGAGAAGGTAATGGCGCACTCAACGGGTCACCGGCTTCGGGTGAAGGCAGCGGTGGCCGCCGCGGCGCTGGCGGCCCTGCTGGCCGCCTGTTCCTCCGGCAGCACCGGGAGCTCGGCATCCTCCGGGGGTGCATCGGCGGGCGCGCCCAAACCGGGCGTCGCGAGCGGCACCCTGACCGGGGCGATGTCCTCGGGCGCCATCGACACGATGGACCCCAACCGCTGGTACTTCGCGGTGACGTGGGGCCTGGCCAACGCGATGTGCACGACCTTGGTGCGCTACGCCGACAAGCCCGACGCGGCGGGCACCCAGCTGGTCCCCGGCACCGCGAGCATGCCGGTCATCAGCAGCAACGGCCTGACCTACACCTTCACGCTCCGTCCCGGCGCCCGGTTCTCCGACGGCAAGCCGATCACCGGCCAGGACATCAAGTACACGTTCATGCGGCTGATGAACCCGGCCATCGACACCGGAACCGGCTACTACTTCACCAACGTCATCGGCGCGCCCGCGTACCTGGCGGGCACGTCGACCACCATCGCGGGAATCGTCGCGACCACGAACACCGTGACCTTCCACCTGACCGCACCGGACGGCGCGTTCTTGTACAAGGCCGCGCTGCCCACCACCTGCCCGGTGCCGGCCGGGACGCCGATGAAGCCGGACGAGAGCGGCTCGCTGGAGATGAACTACGCCAGCGGCCCGTACAAGCTGCAGTCGTACCAGCCGAGCCGGCAGATCGTGATGGTCTTCAACAAGAACTACGACCAGGCGCTCGGCGTGCGCGGTCATGTCGCGAAGTACGTGTTCAACATCGGCGTGGAGGCCAGCCAGGCCGCGCTGGAGATCCAGGCCGGCCAGCTGGACTTCCAGACCTCGAACCTGGCCACGGCCGACATCATCCGGATATCGCATGACGCCTCCCTCGCCAGCCAGGTGCACCAGTCACCGAGGCCGGCCTGATCGAGGCGGTCCGCGGCGTCACCTTCGCCATGGACGCCAGGGACACGCTGGGAGTGGTCGGCGAGTCGGGATCGGGCAAGACGATGCTCGCCCTCGCCGCCATGGGCCTGCTGCCGGAGTCGGCGCAGGTCAGCGGGTCGATCCGGCTGAACGGGCAGGAGCTGCTGAGCTGCACTCCGGCGCAGTGGCGGTCGATCCGCGGCGCTCGCATCAGCATGGTGTTCCAGGATCCGCTGACCGCGCTGAACCCGATGTACACGGCGGGGTGGCAGGTCGCCGAGTGCATCCGGCTGCACCAGCGGGTGAGCCGGTCCGCGGCCTGGCGCCGTGCGGTGGACCTGCTCGGAGAGGTCGGCCTGCCGCAGCCCGCGCAACTGGCCGGCCGGTACCCGCATGAGCTATCGGGCGGCATGCGCCAGCGGGTCGTGATCGCGATGGCGATCGCGAACTCGCCGCAGCTGATCATCGCGGACGAGCCGACCACGGCCCTGGACGTGACCGTTCAGGCCCTGATCCTCGAGACCCTCCGCGCGATCAGGGAGCAGACCGGCGCCGCGCTGATCCTGATCAGCCATGACCTCGGCGTCATCGCCGAGGTCGCCGACCAGATGCTGGTCATGTACGCGGGCAAGGCGGTCGAGATCGGCACCGCCCGGGATGTGTTCGATGACCCGCGGGTGCCCTACACCTCCGGGCTGCTCGCGTCGCTGCCGCCGATGGGCAGACGCACCGAGCGGCTGCCGGCCATACCCGGCATCCCGCCGACCGGGATGGGCTACGGCGCTGGCTGCGCGTTCGCCCCGCGCTGCCCGCTGGCCGCCGAGCAGTGCGCGGCAGACCCGCAACTGCTCCCGGTGGCAGCTGGCCACCTGGCCGCGTGTCACTTCGCGCGCCAGGCCGCGCCGGCGCCGGGGGAGCCACGGCCGGGACTCATCCGGCGGGCCTGGCAGCCGGACGGCGGGAAGGCCGCGAACGGCCGCGGCGTGCTCCTGGCCGCCGGCGGCCAGCCCCCGGCCGCAGCTGCGCCTGACCTGGCTCCGCCGGCCCCCGCGGCGCGGCACGGCGAAGCGCCCGCCGGGGCAACGCCAGGGCCGGACGGGGTGGTGCTCACCGTGCGTGACCTCACGAAAGAATTCCGGGTCCGCGGCACCAAGATCCGCTCCTATTCCGCCGTGCACGCGGTCAGCGGCATCAGCCTGGATCTGCGATCCGGCCGGTGCCTGGGCCTCGTCGGCGAGTCAGGCTGCGGCAAGTCCACCGTCGCCCGGCTGCTCATGCGGCTGGAACCGCCGACCTCGGGCAGCATCAAGCTCAACGGCACCGAGCTCACCGGGCTGAACGACGCCGCGCTCCGGCCGCTCCGGCGGGACCTGCAGATGGTCTTCCAGGACCCGTACTCCTCGCTCAACCCCAGGCTCTCGGTCGGCGAGATCGTCGGCGAGCCGCTCATCGTGCACAAGATCGGCGACCGGCCGGCCCGGGTCCGCGAGCTGCTGGCGAACGTCGGTCTCGACCCGGACTCCGCCGTCCGCTTCCCCGGCGAGTTCTCCGGCGGGCAGCGGCAGCGCATCGGCATCGCCCGGGCGCTGGCGCTGCGGCCGCACGTGATGATCCTGGACGAGCCGGTCTCCGCGCTGGACGTCAGCATCCAGGCCAGCATCCTCAATCTCCTCCGCGACCTGCAGCGCGAGCAGAGCCTGGCCTACCTGTTCATCTCCCATGACCTGGCGGTGATGCGCCAGGTCGCCGACGAGATCGCGGTCATGCACCTCGGGGTCATCGTCGAGGAAGGACCCGCCGACGCGGTCTGCGAGCATCCGGCGCACCCGTACACGGTCGCCCTGCTGTCCGCGGTCCCGGTGCCGGATCCGGCGCAAGCGAACGCGCGGCAGCGGATCCTGCTCCGCGGCGAGCTGCCGAGCGCGATCAGCCCGCCCTCCGGCTGCCGCTTCCGCACCCGGTGCTGGAAAGCCGACGAGCGCTGCGCCGCGCAGGAGCCGCCGTTGCTGCAGATCGCCGGCTCCCACCGGGTGGCCTGCCACTACCCGGAGATACAACCCGATCCGAAGGGGGAACCGGGCTCGTGACCCACTGTTATGCCTGGCCCGTAACGGTACGCGCGGGCGTCGGCCTGCGATTGCATGTCTCGACCGAGCACGCGCGATTCGGCGTCCGGCTGTTCCGGTACGGGGCCACGGTCACGGAGGTGGCCTGCAGCGCCGGGGCCCTGGCCGGGGTGAGCCTGCCCCTGGGCCGCCCGGACGAGGCCTGGGGCTGGCCGGCCTACCCGGTCGAGCTCGGCGACGACCTCGCGGACGGCGTCTACCTGGCCGTGCCGGTACCGCTCGGGCCAGATGGCCGGCCCGAGCCGGTTCCCGCGGGACCTGAGGTCGCGAACCGGAAGGATGCCTGCCTGTTCATCCTCAGGCGGCGCGCCGCGCCCGGATCCGGGGACCGCATCATCTGGTACAAGCTGCCGACCGCCACATACACCGCCTACAACCAGATCGGCGGCGCCAGCCTGTACGCGAGCCCTCAGTGGGCCAGGGACTGGGCGGCGCAGGGATATGTCGGCAGCCTGCAGCGGCCCGGCAACGCGGGCGTCGGCGGCCGGGTGATGGAGGGCGACGCGCCGGACGCGTACGTGCGGTCGTCGCGGCGGCAGGTGTTCGCGCACTGGGACGCCCCGTTCGTGGGCTGGCTGGAACGCCGCGGCTATCGGGTCAGCTACTGCACGGACTACGACCTGCACTACGACGAGGACCTGCTGGCCTCCGGCGGGCTGCTGATCAGCGGCGGGCACGACGAGTACTGGTCGCAGGCCATGCGCGACCGGGTGCTCAGCTTCGTCGACCGCGGCGGCAACGTCTGCTTCTTCACCGGCGACACGGCCTGCTTCGAGATCGAGTTCTCGCCGTCCGGCGACCGGCTGTTCTGCCCGAAGATGAACCGAGGGGGCCCGGAGGGCACCGGCCCGAACCGGCCGGGTGCGCTCTGGCCCGCGGACGACCCGGACGACTGGCTCACGATGTCCAGCCCGGCGTGGGGCGGCGGCTGGTGGGACGGCCGCCGGGCCGTCACCGGCTACCGGGCGGTCGTGGGCACGCACTGGGCGTTCGACGGCGTCGAATTCCCGCCCGGCGGGATCACCGGCGGCGGGGCCACGCCGGTCATCGGCTACGAGACCGACGGCGTCCGGCTGGAGCGGAAGTCGGACCCGCCCCGGCTCGGCGAGTACCGGAAGGGACTCGGCGCGGGCCGGGTCCTGCTCGCGCTGGCCGTCCTGCCGGCCGGCTGGGTGGCCGGATACGACGAGGCGAACGCGGCCATGCTGCTGCGCACCGCGCCGTCCGGGGGCATGGTGTTCTCGGTCGGCACCACAGACTGGCCGCTGGCGCTGGAGACCGACCCGAACATCGGCCAGATCACCGCTAACGTCGTGAGCCGGCTCGCGCATCGCGCGCTGCGGATCCACGGCCCGGTCTGCCCGGAGGCTGAATACGTGGGCGAGGGCGACATGGTCGCCCCCGACCGGGACGTGACCTGGTACGTCGACGGTGACCAGATCGCCGAGCATGACCTGGCGCAGATCGACTGGCAAGTCCGCGGCGGGGAGCCTGCCCGCGGCGAGGGCCGCCAGGTGGTCACCCGCTCCGGCGAGGACCAGCAGTGGCTCACGCTGACGGCGACCGCCCGTGACCAGCAGGGCCGGGTTTACTTCGGCAGCCGCACGGTCCGGGTGCTGTCGGCCGATGAGTACGTCCGGCGGCGCGTGGTCAGGACCCTGAACGCGATCGCGTTCCCCGACGAGCAGGGCGGCGCGCTGGTCGACCAGCACGCCACCGAAGGCGAACTGGCCGAGCGGGTCATCCCGGTGCGGCTGCGCTGGATCAGCGAGCACGCCGGCACGCTGCAGCGCCTGATCGCCGACCTGGACGCCCGGTGGAGCGCTAGCGGGCGGATGGCGGACGCGTCATTGCGCCCGGACGAGAAGTGAGTATGTCCATAGATATTGACAATTTCTTGTCAGGGCTTAACCATGGTGAGCAGCCTGAGAGCTGTGCGGCCGCCCGCCGAGGCACCCTTACGGCTCTGCGCTCATCCCTCGTCCTGGTGCGCCGAGAGCGGAGGTAGGCCAGTGGCAAGCAGTGAGGCAGCGGCGAGGCCGGGCAGGGGAGCGGGCGTCGAGTCCACGCGCCTGTTCGTGCGGCAGACTTCCGGTCTCGTCCGTGAACTCGGGATCCCGGCCGCAACGGGCATCTCGCTGGCGTCGGTCGCCGTCGTCAACACGTTCATCAACTTCAACGCCGGGCTGACGGACTTCGTCAAGGCCGACATGTACCTGCCGCTGGTCGCCGCGGCGGTGATCTGGCTGGTCGCCATGTTCGCCTACCGCTACCTGCTCCGGGCGGTGCCCCGGGCCGGCGGTGAGTATGTCTACCTGTCCCGGATCGTGTCGCCCGCGCTGGGGGCCATGGCCGGGCTGGGGATAGCGGTCGTCTTCACCTACATCCTGTCCACCAACGCGCACTTCGCCGCGCAGTTCACCCCGTTCATGCTGGCCGGCCTCGGCCTGGTCTTTCACAGCACGGCCCTCGCGAACGCCGGTAATCACCTGGCCAGCAACTGGGCGATCGCGTGGCTGAGCATCGTCGTCATGCTGATCGTCGCGGCGCTGTCGCTGTTCCGGGTGAAGATCGTGGCCCGCATCATCTTCTGGCTCATCGTCTTGCAGGTGGTGGCGTTCGTCGTCCTCATCGGCATCCTGGCGGGCAGTTCCCACTCCTCGTTCGTGGCGGCGTTCGGCAGCTACAGCCACAACCCGGGCGCCTACCAGGCGATGATCTCGGTCGGGCACGCGAACGGCGTCCTCTTCGGCACCTCGATCGCGTCGGCGATAGCGATCATCCCGTTCATGGTGCTCAACTACAACGGCGTCCTGTACTCCTACTACGTCGGCGGCGAGCTGCGCCTGCCGGGCCGGACCTACCTGTACGCCTCGGCGATCAGCATCGCCCTGCTCGTGGTGCTCTGGGTCGGCGTCTGGGCCCTGCTGCGGGCCCGGATGGGCCTGACCTTCATGCAGGCGCAGGCGAACCTCGGCGTGGTCAACCCGACGGCGTACGGGAAGATCACGAGCCTGAGCTCGGTCTCCGGGGGGCTGGGCTACGGCATGATCCTGACCAGCAACCCGATCGCCAGGCTCTTGTTCGCGACCGCGGTGCCGCTGGCCGAGATCGCGGTCAACCTGGCGTTCCTGACCGTCACCACGCGGGTCCTGTTCGCGCAGGCCTTCGACCGGCTGCTGCCGGTCGGCGTGGCCAAGGTCGGCGACCGGAACCACGCGCCGAACGTCGCCATCGGCATCGTGCTGCTCATCGGCTGCGCGTTCTGCTTCCTGACCAGCCTGGTCAATCTCGGCAGCATCGTGGCCCTGCAGAGCCTGTTCTTCGCGCTGATCCTGCTGGCCGGGGGCGTCGCCGCGCTGTTCCTGCCGATCCGCCGGCCCGAGCTGATCGAGCTGCCGGGAGCCAGCGATGACGCGCGCCGGGCGTTCCTGCGCAAGGTGGCGTGGGTCGGCGGCGCGACCACCGTGCTCGCGCTGTTCACCGTGTACCTGCTCGTCGCGCATTCCAGCGTCTACGGCAAGTTCAGCTGGGAGTCGATCATCACGCTGGTGATCGTGCTGGGCGCCGGGCCGGTGATCTACGCGGTCGCCCGCTCGGTCCGGCGGCAGCGGGACTCGCTGGACCTGAGCCTGGCCATGCACGAGCTGCCGCCGGAGTAGCCCATGCTCGGATCCCGCCGCCAGCGCGGCAAGAAGACGCGTGCGCTGCGCATTTTCTTCGCCACGGACCTGCACGGCTCGGACGTCTGCTTCCGCAAGTTCCTGGCCGCCGCCAAGGTCTACGAGGCCGATGTCCTGATCCTGGGCGGGGACTTCGCCGGAAAGGGACTGGTCCCCGTGCTCGGCCAGGACGGGTCCTGGAGCGCGCGGGTTCACGGCCAGAGCGTGACCGTGCCGGCGGCGGAGTGGGACCGGCTGGCGAGCGAGGTCAACCGGGTCGGCTTCTACCCGGTGCGGATGGAGGCCGGCGAGGTGGCCGCGCTGAACGACGATCCCGACGCGCTGGACCGGCTGTTCCGCACCGAGATCTCGGCCCAGATGCAGCGCTGGTGTGACCTGGCCGCGCAGCGCCTCGACCCGGCGGTGCGGTGCATCATCACGCCCGGCAACGACGACCCGGTGGACGCCGACGCGGTGCTGGCGGCCCACCCCCGGGTAGAGTGCCCGGAACTCGAGCTGTGCGACCTCGGGCCGGTCACGATGGCCAGCCTCGGCGTCGTCCCCACCACGCCCTGGGATACCGAACGGGAGTGCACCGAAGACGAGCTGGGCAAGCAGATCAGCGAGATGCTGGACCAGGTTCCGGAGGGGAGGAACAGCATCCTCAACGTGCACTGCCCGCCGTACGCTTCGGGGCTCGACGACGCGCCCGAGCTTGACGCCACGCTCAAGCCCGTGATCCGCGGCGGCCGGCCGAGCATCGTGCCGGTGGGCAGCCACGCGGTCCGGGAGGCCATCAGGCGCTATCAGCCGGTGGTCGGGCTGCACGGCCACATCCACGAGTCACGGGGGGCGCAGAAGATCGGCCGGACGCTGTGCGTCAATCCCGGCAGCGACTACTCGTCGGGCGTGCTGCGCGGCGCGGTGGTGGACATCGCCGAGGACGGGACGTGCCTGGACTTCCTGCTGACCACCGGATAGGCGGCATGGTCACCGGGCTGGACGTGCTGACCATGGGCCGGGTCGGCATCGATGTCTACCCGCTTCAGGTCGGCACCCGGCTGGAGGACGTCAGCTCCTTCGGGAAGTACCTCGGCGGCAGTGCCACCAACGTCGCGGTGGCCGCCGCCCGGCTCGGCCACAGCGCCGCGGTGATCACGCGGACCGGCGCGGACCCGTTCGGCCGGTTCGTGCATAAGGCGCTGCAGGGGTACGGGGTGGACGACCGGTACGTCACGGAGGTGCCCGGGCTGCCCACCCCGGTGACATTCTGCGAGATCTTCCCGCCGGACGACTTCCCGATCTACTTCTACCGCTACCCGAAGGCGCCGGATCTGGAAATCCGGGCGGATGAGCTGGACTACGACGCGATCCGCCGGTCCCGGGTGTTCTGGGTCACCGCGACCGGGCTGTCCGCCGAGCCCAGCCGCTCGGCGACGCTGGCCGCGCTGGAAGCACGCGCCCGGGCCGGGGTGACCGTGCTCGATCTCGACTACCGGCCCTCGTTCTGGCCCTCGCTGCAGGAGGCCCGGCGCGCGGTGGGCCCGGCGCTCGCGCACGTCACCGTCGCGGTCGGCAACATCGACGAGTGCGAGATGGCGGTGGCGGAGCGAGACCCCCGGCGCGCGGCCGCCGAATTGCTCGGGCGCGGCGTCGGCCTGGCCGTGGTCAAGCAGGGCCCGCTGGGCGTGCTGGCCGTGGACGAGAAGGGCGAGGTCGAGACGCCGCCGGTGCCGGTGCAGGTCGTGAACGGGATCGGAGCCGGCGACGCGTTCGGCGGCGCCCTGTGCCACGGCCTGCTGGCCGGGTGGGACACGGCCGCCGTCATGCGGTTCGCCAACGCGGCCGGCGCGATCGTAGCCTCCCGGCTCGCCTGCTCCGATGCCATGCCCGATGCGGCCGAGGTGGAGGCCGTGGCGGCCCGGATGAGCGATGTTCTCTGACCGGCTGGCCGAGGTCATCAAGACCCGTGCCCTCCGGCCGGAACTGGTGGCGGAGGCGGCCGCGAGGCGGGCCAGGGCCCCCTCCGTCGTCGGGCCCAGCGGCCGCCTGGTGATCGTGGCGGCCGATCACCCGGCCCGGGGAGCGCTGCGGGCCGGCCGCAGGACGCTCGCCATGGCCGACCGCGCCGAGTTGCTGGAACGGCTCTGCGTGGCCCTGGGCCGGCCCGGTGTCGGCGGCGTGCTCGGCACCGCGGACCTGCTCGAGGACCTGCTGCTGCTCGGCGCCCTGGAGGGCAAGGTGGTCATCGGCTCGATGAACCGCGGCGGCCTGGCCGACACCGTTTTCGAGCTGGACGACCGTTTCACCGGTTATGACGCCGCGGCGATCGCGCGGATGGGCTTCGACGGCGGCAAGATGCTGCTCCGGATCGACCCCGACGACCCGGCGACGGCGGCCACCATGGAGGCTTGCGCCCGGGCCGTGTCCGACCTGGCCGGGCGCAAGCTCATGGCCATGGTCG
Source organism: uncultured Actinomycetota bacterium (assembly GCA_963808705.1). Lineage (GTDB taxonomy): Bacteria > Actinomycetota > Actinomycetes > Streptosporangiales > Streptosporangiaceae > JASHPR01. The sequence goes on from CAWEHB010000005.1 coordinate 135,781, forward strand.
AGCCGTTCATCACCCACCGCGTGGACGGCCGCGTCAGCAACGACCTGTCGCCGGAGGCGATGATCCGGGCCCTCGCCATCGCCTCCGGACTGGGCACGACCTCGGCTTACACCTGGCTCAAGGTCCCGGTCGTGGCGGAGATGGAGCGGGTGATGTCTGCCTCCACCCTGCCCGCCGTCCTGCTCGGCGGCGAAGTGCCCGATGATCCGGAACTGGCCTTCGCCGGCTGGCAGAAGGCCCTGCGGCTGCCCAATGTCATGGGCCTCATGGCCGGCCGGTCCCTGCTCTACCCGGCCGACGGCGACGTCGCCGCCGCTGTCGACACCGCGGTCGGCCTGCTGTGAGCGGCGCGGCCCGGGTCGGCGCCGGCCTCCATCTCGGCGCCGCCACCATGGCCGACGGGCCGTGGCGAGCCTGCCTCACCCCGGAGCAGGCCGGCTGGAGGTACTCGGGCTTGCGCATCCTGCACCTGCCGCCCGGCGGATCGCTGACGTTCGGCACGGCCGAGGACGAGGTCGTGGTGCTCCCGCTGGCCGGATCCTGCGCGGTGGAGTGCGACGAGGAGCGGTTCGAGCTGGCCGGCCGGGCGGGCGTCTTCGCCGGCGTCACCGACTTCGCCTACCTGCCGCGAGACGCCTCGGCCCGGGTGGCGAGCGAGGCCGGGGGGCGTTTCGCGCTCCCCGCGGCCCGGGCGCGGCGCCGCCTCGCGCCACGCTACGGGCCGGCGTCCGGTGTCCCGGTGGAGTTCCGCGGCGCGGGCGGCTGCTCCCGGCGGGTGAACAACTTCTGCATGCCCGGTGCCTTCCCCGCGGACCGGCTGATCGCGTGCGAGGTGATCACCCCGGCGGGCAACTGGTCCTCCTACCCGCCGCACAAGCACGACCAGGAGCGACCGGGAGAGACCATGCTCGAGGAGATCTACTATTTCGAGATCGCGCCGGGCCCGGCCGGTCCGGGCGTCGGCTTCCAGCGCGGGTACGGCACACCTGACCGCCCGCTGGACCTGCTCGCCGAGGTCAGGGCGGGCGATGTGGTGCTGATCCCGCATGGCTGGCACGGACCGTCGATGGCGGCCCCCGGATATGACATGTACTACCTGAACGTCATGGCCGGCCCTGGTGCGCAGCGGGCCTGGCTAGCGTGCGACGACCCGGCCCATACCTGGGTACGCGATACGTGGCGGGGCCAGCAGGTCGACCCGCGGCTCACGGCGCCGGGCCCGCCTCCGGGCGGTGCCCGGTGAACGGCGATGAGCCGGTACGGCTCACCGTGGCGCAGGCGGCGGTGCGGTTCCTGTCCGCGCAGCACTCCGAGCGCGACGGCGTCGAGCAGCCGTTCTTCGCCGGCTGCTTCGGCATCTTCGGCCATGGCAACCTGGCCGGCCTCGGCCAGGCGCTGCTGGAGGCCGAGCTGAAGACCCCGGGCGCGCTCCGCTATTACCAGGCCCGCAACGAGCAGGCCATGGTGCACGTCGCGGCGGGATTCGCGCGGATGCGCAACCGGCTGGCCACGTTCGCCTGCACCTCGTCGGTCGGGCCCGGCGCCACGAACATGATCACCGGTGCCGCGCTGGCCACCATCAACCGGCTGCCGGTCCTGCTCCTGCCCGGCGACGTGTTCGCCACCCGGGCGGCCCCGCCCGTCCTGCAGGAACTCGAATACCCGGGCGGCTACGACGTGTCGGTCAACGACGCCTTCCGGCCGGTCTCGGTGTTCTTTGACCGGATATGGCGACCGGAGCAGCTCCCGTCCGCGCTGCTCGGGGCCATGCGAGCGCTGACCGACCCCGCCGCGACCGGGGCCGTGACGCTTGCCCTCCCCCAGGACGTGCAGACCGAGGCGCGCGACTGGCCGCGGGCGATGTTCGCCCGGCGCGTCTGGCACGTCCCGCGGCCGGTACCGGAACCCGCCGCGCTGGCGCGCGCGGCTGACGTCATCCGCTCCGCCGCGCGCCCCATCATCGTGGCGGGCGGCGGAGTGATCTACTCCGGCGCCACCGCCGAACTGCGGGCGTTCGCGGAAGCGACCGGCATCCCGGTCACCGAGACCCAGGCCGGGAAGGGCTCGCTGCGGTACGACCACCCGCTGGCCCTGGGCGGGGTCGGGAGCACCGGCACGGCGGCCGCCAACCGGATGGCGGCCCAGGCCGACGTGGTGATCGGGATCGGCACCCGCTACAGCGACTTCACCACCGCCTCGCGGACCGCGTTCGCCGCGCCGCAGGTCCGGTTCGTCAACGTCAACGTGGCCGCCGCGGACGCGGTGAAGCTGGCGGGCACGGCCCTGGTCGCCGACGCGCGCACGGCGCTGAGCGCGCTGGCCGGCGCCCTGGCCGGATGGTCGGCCACGCCCGGCTACGCGGCGGAAGCCCGGATGCTGGCGGAGGCGTGGGACCAGGCCGTGGGGCGCGCCTACGCACTCGGGCACCAGCCGCTGCCGGCCCAGTCGGAGGTCATCGGGGCGGTCAACGACGCCGCCGGGCGCCGCGGCGTGGTGGTGTGCGCCGCTGGTTCCATGCCCGGCGAGCTGCACCGGCTGTGGCGCACCCGGGACCCGAAGGGTTACCACGTCGAGTACGGCTACTCCTGCATGGGTTATGAGATCGCCGGCGGGCTGGGCGTGAAGATGGCCGAGCCCGGCCGCGAGGTGTTCGTCATGGTGGGGGACGGGTCCTACCTGATGATGGCCCAGGAGCTGGTCACCGCCGTGCAGGAGGGCATCAAGATAATCGTCGTCCTGGTGCAGAACCACGGCTTCGCCTCCATCGGCGGCCTCTCGGAGACCGTGGGCGCAGAGCGGTTCGGCACCCAGTACCGCTACCGGGACACCAGGAGCGGCCGGCTGGACGGCGGCCGCCTGCCGGTGGACCTCGCGGCCAATGCCGAGAGCCTCGGCGTGCGGGTGCTCCGCGCGCAGACGATCGCCGAGCTGCGGGCGGCACTGGGCCAGGCCAGGGAGGAGCCGGGCCCGGTTCTCGTGCACATCGAGACCGACCCGATGGTCCCGGCGCCCGCCAGCGAGGCCTGGTGGGACGTGCCGGTCGCGGAGGTCTCGGAGCTGGACCCGACCCGGCGCGCGCGCAAGGACTACGAAGCCGCTAGGGAACGGCAGCGGACGTACCTGCGGCCGCCGCCCTGACCGCGGCTTGCGGGCCTGACCCGGGGCGGCCGCTCACGCCGGCCGGGACGATTCCGTCCTGGGCAGGCTGGTCGTGAACGCGTAGCGGGAGGCCCGGTACAGGTGCTGCCCGAACTCGACGGGCCGGCCGGTGTCGTCGTAGGCGACGCGCTCCATGGTCAGCAGGGCGGCTCCGCGGGTCTCGCCGAGGGTGCGGGCCTCCGCCGCCGAGGCGTTCTTGGCGCACATCCGCTGGGTGGCCGAGCACATCCGGATGCCCGCGGCCCGCAGCAGCTCATACAGGCCGTGCTGCTCCAGCATCTCGATGCTCAGATAGGCGAGCGCGGCGGGCAGGTAGTTGTGCATCAGCGCGATCGGCTCGCCATTGGCCAGCCGGATCCGCTGCAGGGAGTTCACCAGCGCCCGCTCGGGTAGCTGCAGCGCCTCCGCGACCCGGTCGCTGGCGTGGATGACCTCGTTCCGGAGGACCTGCGTGGCCGGGGTCTGGTCCGCCGCCGCGAGGTCGTCGTAGAGGCTGGTCAGCTCGACATCGCGGTCGATGCTCTTGTTCGCGACCAGGGTGCCCGAGCCGCGCTTGCGGACCACGAGGCCCTTATTGGACAGGTACATGAAAGCGGCGCGCACCGTGGGGCGCGACATGCCCAGCCGCTCGGCGAGCTGTACCTCGTTGTCCAGCCGGGAGCCGACCTTGAGCGCGCCCGACCTGATCGCCGCCTCGTAGTGCTGCGCCAGCTGGAAGTACAGCGGTACCGGGCTGGTCCGGTCGATGTTGATCGCACTAGGCGCGGGGGTCTCGAGATCCGGCGGCACGCTCGTCATCCAGCCCTCCGTCGGTACCGCAGGATCGCGCGCGCTCGGGGCACGCCGGAGTCCCGCGAGGTCACCAGGCTTGTTTGTTTGGACATTTTAGTCATCGCGGAGCAAGTCCAGTATAGATAGTCCTGCTCAAGGGACTTGGCAGCCGAGGTTCACCGGGCCTCGCCGCGAGCCCGCCAACCACTACTTGTTACGACATTTTAACAGTATCTTGACAGGTCATAAGCTTCAGAACCAGACTCTACTATCGAAGTCTTCCGTGGATCTCACCGCGCAGAGGAGGGCTGATGAACGCCGGCCCACTCGCACGGGTCGCGGCTGGCCGCCCGGCGCGCCGCGCCGTGGGAACCACGCTGAGATGACGGGCGGTCGGGAGCTGCGCATCGGCGTCGTGCTGGAAGCCTTCCTGGACTGGCCGCTGGAGGAGGCCCTGGCCTGGCTGCGGCGTGCCGCGCCGCAGGTCACCCGCATCGAGGTCGGGGCCGGCGGGTACGCCCCGCACCCGCACTGCGACGTGGCCGCGCTGCTGGGCAGCGCGCAGGCCAGGACGGCGTGGCTGGACGGCATCGCCCGGCACGAGATGGCCGTCAGCGCGCTCAACGCCTGGGGCAACCCGCTGCACCCCGACGCCGAGCTGGCCCGGCGGCACGACCAGGGTCTCCGCAACGCGATCCGGCTCGCCGCCGAGCTCGGGGTAGGCCGCGTGGTCGCCCTGGCGGGCTGCCCGGCCGGGCTGGCCGGGGACCGGGTCCCCCATTTCGGCGCGGGCGGCTGGCTGCCGTACCTGGAAGGCGTCTACGAGCGCCAGTGGGAGCGGCAGATCGGGCCGTACTGGGCTGGCCTGGCCGAGTTCGCGGCGGCGGTCCACCCTGACCTGATGGTCTGCCTGGAACTGCACCCCGGCACGTGCGTGTTCAACGTCGAAACCTTCCGGCGCGTGGCATCGCTCGGGCCCTCGATCGGCGCCAACCTCGACCCCAGTCATTTCTTCTGGATGGGCATGGACGCCCACCGGGTCGCCGCGGCGCTCGGCGCGCGGGTCGGGCACGTGCACGGCAAGGACACGCTCTTCCACGCGGACTCCCTGGCCCTCAACGGCCTCCTCGACCGGCGCTGGCCCGAGCCCGCGGCCGACATGCCGTGGACGTTCGCCGTCCCGGGCCGGGGCCACGACCTGCACTGGTGGGCGGGCCTGGCGCGGGCCCTGGCGCAGTCCCGGGCCGAGGTCGTGTCGATCGAGCACGAAGACCCGTTCGTGCCGGCCGAGACCGGCGTGCCGGAAGCCGCGCGGCTGCTGAGCGCGGCCATCGAGGCCGCGCAGGAGGTGGCCCGGTGAACGCGCAGGATTCCGGCGGCCCCGCCGGACGGCTGCGGGTCGGCCTGGTGGGCACGGGGCTCATCGCCCAGGTGATGCACCTGCATTACCTCGCCGAGCTCGCCGACCGCTTCGAGGTCGCCGCCGTATGCGACATCGTCGAAGACAGTGCCCGGGCGTGCGCCGAGCGCTACCGCATCCCCGCCGTGTTCACCGAGGCCGGCGAGCTGCTCCGGCACCCGCTGGACGCGGTCATGGTGCTGACCTCGGGCAGTCACGCCCCGATCGCCGTGGCGGCCGCGCAGGCCGGCCTGCACGTGTTCGTGGAGAAGCCGATGTGCTTCTCGGTCGGCGAAGGCCGCGCGATGGTGGCCGCCGCCGAGCAGGCCGGCGTCACCCTCATGGTCGGCTATCCCAAGCGGTACGACCCGGCGTTCGCGCGCTTCCGCGCGGAAGCGCGCCAGCTGACCGGGGCCCGGCTGCTGCGGGTGACGACGCTCGAGTCGCCGGTGCCGCCCTATGTCCGGCACTACCGGCTGCTCCCGCGGTCCCCGGTGCCGGGCGCGGTCGCGCAGCGGCTCCGGGAGGATAGCGACGCGCGCGTGCGGTCCGCGATCGGGCCGGCCAGCGAGCTGGAACGGCACGTGTACGAGCTGGTGCTGCTCGACACGCTCGTGCATGAGCTCAACACGGTCCGCGGGCTGCTGGGCGAGCCGGACCGGCTCGAGTACGCCAGCCTGGCCGAGCACAGCGTGACGGTGATGCTGCGCTTCGGGGACCTGCCGGTCGCCATTCACTGGATCGACCTGCCGGGCATAGCCCGTTACGAAATGGAATTCGCGCTGTACGCGCCGGACCGCCGCGCGTGCCTGTCGTTCCCGTCCCCGTTCCTGCGGAACGAGCCGGCCGTCCTGGAGGTCTCCGGCGGCGACCCGGGCCGCGCGCGGTCATGGCAGAGCCGGGAGGTCGTCTCTTACGAGAGCGGCTTCCGGGCCGAGCTTGAGGCCTTCCACGAGTGCGCGGTCAAGGGCACGGCGCCGGCCACGTCCGGACGGGATGGCCTCAGGGACATCGCGCTGTGCGAGGCGATCATCGAGTGTCATCGCACCGGAGGCCCGGTCGACGACCCGGCCGGTGCGGGCGAGGGAGGAACACCGAGGTGAGCAATTCATCCGCGGCCGGCGCGCAGCAGATAACCGTGGCGAACGCCCCCGTCAGTTACGGCGCTTTCGAGATCACGATCGGCCACGACCCGAACGTGCCCGACGGGATCAGCGTGCTCGACCAGGTGGCTGCGGCCGGGTACGCGGGCATTGACCTGGGTCCGGTCGGGTACCTGGGCACCGGGACGCGCCTCGGCGAGCTGCTGGCGGAGCGAGGGCTCGGCCTGGCCGGGGGATACCTTGAGCTGCCCTACGCCGACCACGACGCGCTGGAGCGGGCGTTCGGTGAGCTGGATGCCCTGCTCGGCACCTTCGACGCGGCGCGGCCGCAGGTGCCCGGGCCGCCGCCACGGCCGACGCTGGCCGACAGCGGCAGCCCGCAGCGGCGCAGCCGGCCCGGCCGGGCCGCGGCGCAGCGCTCCGCCGGGCTCGACGCCGAAGGGTGGCGGAAATTCTCCGAGGGCCTGGCCCGGGCGGTGGGCCGCTGCCGGGACCGGGGCTATGAGCCGACCTTCCACCCGGAGACCGGGACCTACGTGGAGGCCCCGTGGGAGATCGCGGAGGTGCTCGACCGGTGCGACGTAGGGCTCTGCCTGGAGACCGGGCACATGATGCTGGGCGGCGGCGACCCGGTGGCCCTGCTCGGGGAGTGGGGGAGCCGCATCAACCACGTGCACCTGAAGGACGCGACGCTCGCGGTCATGGCCGGGATCGTCGCCGACGACGCGCCGGTGACCGAGATCTGGTCCCGCGAGGCGTTCTGCGAGCTGGGCCACGGCGACCTCGACGTGGACGCCATCCTGGGCGGCCTGCGGGGCATCTCGTTCGGCGGCTGGCTGGTCGTCGAGCAGGACATCCTGCCGCGCAGCGGGGAGCGTTTCGCGCGCGCCGCCGACGAACAGCGACGCAACCGCGCCTTCCTGGCGCAGCGAGGGCTGTGACATGCCGTCGTTCCGGTTCGGGCTGATCGGAGCGGGCCGGATGGGCCGCACCCACCTGCGGGCGTTCGCCGGGTCCGAGCTCGTGGCCGTGACCGCGATCGCCGAGGTGTCGGCGCAGACCCGCCGCGCCGTGGCGGGCGCCCAGGCGGCGGTGTACCCCACCGTCGCGGAGATGCTGGACCGCGCGCCCGTCGACGGGGTCCTCATCACGGCACCCACCGACCAGCATGCGCAGATCGTCGGTGCCGCCGCCGCGCGCGGCCTGCCGATCCTGTGCGAGAAGCCGTGCGGCGTGGCCATCGCGCAGGCCCGCGCCGCGGTCGAGGCCGCGGCGGCGGCGCGGGTGCCGTTCCAGGTCGCGTACTGGCGGCGCTACGTCCCGGCGCTGCGGGCGCTGCGGGACCGGATAGCCGCTGGCGACCTGGGCGTGGTCCATCTGGTGGCCTGCTATCAGTGGGACCAGGAACCGCCATCGGCGGCCTTCCGCGCGCACAGCGGAGGCATCTTCATCGATATGGGGGTGCACGAGTTCGATCAGCTCCGCTGGCTCACCGGCCAGGACATCGGCACCCTCCGGGCGGTCGTGTCCGGCCTGGTCCCCGCCGGTCTCGGGGAGGCCCCGGACCAGGCCCCGGACGTGGACGGCGCGCAAGTGGTCGCGGAGCTGTCGGGCGGCGCCGCGGGCTTCATCTCGCTGGGGCGCTATCACCCCGCGGGCGACATGGCGCGCGCCGAGGTGTTCGGCACCCGCGGCAGCCAGCGGTGCGACTTCCTCGACCCCGCGGAGGGAGAGCGGGCGCAGCTTGAGGCACTGCGGCGGCAGGCCGAGAGCTTCGCGGCGTTCGCGCGCGGCGGCCCGTGCGAAGGCGCCACCGGCGCCGACGCGCTGGCCGCGCTGGACGCAGCGGAGCGGGCAGGCGCGGACGTCCCTGCCCTGTCCGGTGCTGGCCTGCGGAGCCCGGGCGGATGAGCGCCCCGCCGGAACTCCGGGTCGGCGTCATCGGCTACGGCGTGATGGGCAAGGCGCACTGCTACGCCTACCGGGTGGCCCCGATGCTGCGCGCGCTGCCGGTGGCGCCTGTGGTCAGCGTGATTTCAGGCCGTAACGGGCCAGCCGTCGCGGCCGCCGCGGCGGCCTACGGTGTACCCGCGCACACCACCGACTGGCGCAGCCTGATCGCGCGGGACGACATCGCGATCGTGGACATCTGCACGCCGCCCGGGACACATGCCGAGATCGCACAGGCCGCGGCGGCGGCAGGCAAGGCGGTGCTGTGCGAAAAGCCGCTGGCCCTGTCCTACCCCGAGGCCGCCGACGCCCTGGCCGCGGTCGCCCGGGCGGGAGTGCGCAACGCGGTCGGATTCAACTACCGGCGGCTGCCGGCGGTCGCGCTGATGCACCGCATGGTCGCCGAGGGCGCGGTCGGCGAGATCAGGCTCTGGCGCGCCACCTGGCTATCCGACGAGTTCGCCGATCCGGACACCCCCTTCGACTGGCGGTTCGACCGGGCCATGGGCGGGACGACCATCGCCGACCTGGGCAGTCACCTGATCGACCTGGCTCTTTGGCTGGTCGGGGATATCGGCAGCGTGTGCGCGCAGGCTGAGACGTTCATCCGGGCTCGCCCCGAGGCGAGCGGCGGCACCCGGCCGGTGACCGTCGACGACGCGGCCAGCGCCCTGCTGAGGTTCCGCTCGGGAGCGCTGGGAACCATCGAGGTAGCACGGACAGCGGTGCGCCGGCCCTGCGACTTCACGATCGAGGTCAACGGCAGCCGCGGCACGCTGGTCTTCGACTACGCCCGCCTCAACGAGCTGCGCTACGGCCGCGCCGACGACGAAGCGGGCCTGTACGGGATGCGGCGGATCCGGGCCGAGCACCCCAGCCATCCCTACGCCGCCGATTGGTGGCCGCTGGGGCAAGGTGTCGGCTACGGCTCATCATTCGGTAACCAGGTGGCCGACCTGCTGGAGGGCTGGCCGGACGCGCCGTGGAGTCCGGGGTTCCGGCAGGGCGTCGCGGTGCAGGCGGTGTGTGACGCGATGGAGGCCTCGGCGGCACAGGACCGGTGGGTCACGGTCAGCGAGGTGACAGGAGGTCCTGTACTCCGGATCGGATAGCATGCCGCACAGGCAGGAGGGGGGACAATTCGGTGCGGCACGCCGGAGCCGCACCAGCTCGCGAGGCGAGGAGGCTTCCATGGGCAAATGGCAGCTCGACCCGTACCACACGCAGGTTGAATTCTCCGCGAAGCACCTGGGGATGATGACCGTACGGGGCCAGTTCGACGAGGTCAGCACCACCGCCGACATCGACCCCGGCCACCCGGAGAACGCATCGGTCGAAGCGACCATCTCGACGGCCAGCATCCGCACCAACAACCCGACCAGGGACAACGACATCCGCTCGTCGAACTTCCTGGAGGTGGACAAGTACCCGACGATGACGTTCAAGAGCACCAGCATCGAGCCTGCCGGGCCCGACCGCTACACGCTCACCGGTGACCTGACCATCAAGGGCAACACGCGCCCGGTGACGCTCGAGGTGACCAAGTACGGGGAGTTCAACGACCAGGGGATGATGGGCCACCGGATCGCCTACGGCGCCACCACCAAGATCAACCGGAAGGACTTCGGCCTCAGCTTCAGCATGATGCTGGACGGCAGGTTCGTGGTCAGCGAGGAGATCCAGATCTCGATCGAGGGCGAGCTCGTCGAGCAGCAGGAGGCGGCCGAGGCCACCAGCGGCTGAAGCACGCCCGGCTCGGACGCGGCCAGCATCGAGCGCCACCCCGGCGTCCGCGCCGGGGTGGCACGCGCCGCGATCCGCGGGAAGGGGACCAGCGCGGAATGCGGCACGGTGCTCGCCGGCTTCGGTATGAATGAACGTTTTTCATCCTCCTCACGACTGCCCACGCACTCTGGGCCTGAAATACACGGATGAAAAATGTTCAATATGACCGGACCGTCAGGGGATCCCGCCGAGATCCCCGGAAACGGAGTGGATCATGACCGAAGTCCCCGCGCAGCCACGCCACGCCCTGCCCACGGCCGCTGACGTCATGCAGCCAGCGCTGTCCACGGTCGAGCCGGAGGATCACGCGGCCGCGGCGGCGTACCTGATGCGGCACGCGCACGCGACCGCCCTGGTCGTGGTGGACAATGAGCACGCCAAGCGGCCGCTCGGCCTCGTCACCGAGGCGGACATCGTCCGGGCGGTGGCGGACAAGAGGAACCTGGAGCAGATCCGGATCCGTGACCTGATGACCAGCGACCCGACCGTCATCACCGGTAATACGAGCGTTCGCGACGCGGCCGAGTCCATGCTGGCCGGGCATTTCCGGCACCTGCCGGTGGTCAGCGACGCCGGCCTCATCGGGATCGTCGACATCGCAGATGTCTGCCGCGCGCTGCTGGACCTGCCCACGGCATGATCGACGTGGCACTGCAACTGGCCCGCGAGCAGGAGGCGGCGGGCGCGGCCGCGCCCGCCTGACCCGGCTACGCGTCCGGGGCGGCGGGCATCCCGGTCGCGGTCACGATGAACGCGAGCACCTCGGCCTCGTAACGGAGCTTGTCGTACCGCCCGGTCGGCCCCATGTGCGCCTCGGCGCCCAGCTCGGCGCGGAAGAGCAGCCGGCTGGCCGCGCCGGTGCCCGCGCTGGCGCCGGTGCCCGCGCTGGCGCCAGCGGTGGCCCGGAGCCGGGCCACCCACCGGGCCGGCTCTTCGATCAGCACCCGGGTGTCGTGCACGCTCCCGGTGACCAGCAGGTCGGGCCAGGGCAGCGGCGGCATGTTGTCGTACGGGCTGTAGGAGCGCATGTAGGCCCGCATGGCCGGGTCGTCCCTCGGGTCGCCCCACTCGTCCCACTCGTTGATGGTGAGCGGGATCGTCGGGTCCGACATGGTGGTCACGCAGTCCACGAACGGGACCTCGGCCACCACGGCCCGCCAGCGCCGCGGGGCCATCGCGAACGCCGCGCCCTGCAGCAGGCCGCCGGCGGACCGCCCGCGGGAGACGATCCGGTCCGGCGCGGCCCAGCCCTGGCCGGCCAGCATGTCCGCGGCCGCGATGAAGTCGGTGAACGTGTTGCGCTTGCGGTCCAGCCGGCCCTGCAGCCACCAGCGCCGGCCGCCCTCGCCGCCGCCGCGGATGTGCGCCAGCGCGTAGGTCGCGCCGCGGTCCAGCAGGCTCGGCGTGGCCACGCTGAACTCCGGCCAGTAGCAGTCCTCGTAGGCGCCGTAGCCTTCCAGCAGGCAGGGTGCGGTGCCGTCCGGGCGCAGCCCGCGGCGGTAGGCGATGGTCACCGGGATGACGGTGCCGTCGGCGGCGGTCGCGGCGACCCGCTGCGTGAGGTACCCCGCGGGGTCGTACCCCGGTACCTCCTTCCGCTTGCGCAGCCGCCATCGGCCGCTGTCTAGCTCCACGTCGTGCCAGGACGGCGGGTCGATGAGCGACTCGGTGCGCACCGTGACCGCGGTGGCCGCGTAATCCTCGTTGATCCCGAGGACGAGCGAGTATTGCGGCCCGTCGGCCTCGATGAGCCGCTGCGCACCCGACCCGCGGTGCAGGACGCGCAGCTGGGGAGCGGCCGCGTGCCGCTGCTCCACGACCAGGTAGGGCCCGAACACGCTGCACGACACCAGGCGGGTGTCCGGCGACCCGGCGATGACCTCGGTCCAGCTGGCCCGGCCCGGCGCCAGCGCGGGCGCGCGGACCAGCCGGAACTCCTCCGCGCCGTCGTTGGTGACCAGGTAGAACTCGCCGCCGTCCGGCCCGTCCGCGTGGTCGGCGCGGTACTCGGTGCCTGGCGTCCTGGGCTCCAGCGCGGCGGGCGGGGTCTGCGGGGCCGCCGCGGGGATGAGCAGGGTTTCCGTGGTGTCCCGGGCCTCGGTCTCGATCAGCACGTAGCCGCCGCTGCGGGTGGCCCGGACGGTGAGCGCGTAGCGCTCGTCGTCCTCGCGGTAGACCCTGACGTCGTCAGCCGGGCCGGTCCCGAGCTCGTGGCGCCAGACCTCGTGCGGCCGGTACAGCTGGTCGGTGAGCACATAGAACAGCGACCGCGAGTCCGCGGCCCAGCCCAGGCCGTAGTAGGTCGTCTCGATGCGGTCGGGCAGATCCTCGCCGGTGGCCAGGTCACGGACGCGGAGCTGGAACAGCTCGTCGCCGGTGAAGTCCACGGAGTACGCCAGCAGCCGCCCGTCCGGGCTGACCTCGCGCACCCCGACGTCCACGTAACCGCCGGCGCAGGCCGGATCGCCGAGCAACCGGTTCTGGTCGAGGAGGACCTGGACCGGCGACCCGGGGCCGGCCACCCGGCAGAACTGCTCGAGCTCCTGCCCCGGGGCCACCCGGGTGAAGTACTCGAACCCGCCGCGGCGCCAGCTCACCGAGTCCTCCGCAGGGGCCACGCGTGCGGTCATCTCGCCCACCAGCCGGTCCTGCAGGGCCCGGGTCGGTGCCATCTGCAGGTCGTAGTACGCGCGCTCGGCCGCCAGGTAATCGCGCATGGGGGGCAGGTCGTGGTCGCGCATCCACGCGTACGGATCCGGCGGCGCCCCGTCCGGTGCGGGCGGGACCGCGATGTTCAGGTCGGCGGCGACGGGTGCTACCGGCGGCGCCGGCTCCCGTGTCTCATCCATCACTATCGGCTCCTCGCTGGTACCCGGTCACGAGCCGGCGCAGCGCGCCGGCGGGGATCTGGGCTGAGGTGTTCCCGTCCCGGCCGGTGACGGTCACCGCCTGCAGCAGGCTGTTGATGACGGCTTCCTCGGTGGCCTCGGTCGCCGCGGCGAAGTAGTCGTCGAGCGCGGGGCCCGCGACCGGGGCCCGGGGCGGCGCCCCGCCGCGCGGCGCGCGCAGCCCGGTGGCCAGCGCCAGGAAGATCTCGCCGCTGCCGTGATGGGCGGTGCTGCCCGCCCGGGCCAGGCCCAGGCCGGCCCGGCGGGCCACCCGCTGGCAGGCGGCGGCGTCCAGCGGGCCGTCGGTGATCACCACGACGATGCACGAGCCGGCCCTGGCCGGCCGGGCCGGGCCGGTCGGCTCGGGCGGTGGCAGCAGCTGGCCGGCGGGCACCCCGGCCACGGTGAGCCGGTCCGCGTCGCCGAAGTTCGTTAACGTGACCACCCCGACGGTGGCCCCGCCGGGCAGGACCCGCGACGCGGTGCCGATGCCGCCCTTGTAACCGAGGCAGCTCATCCCGGTCCCGGCCCCGACCGAGCCCTCGGCGGCGGCGGGCGCGCCCACGGACGCCCGGGCCGCCGCCAGCGCCGTCCGCACGTCGTCGCGGCTCACCTGCATGCGGCGGGCATCGTTGAGGAAGCTGTCGTCGCATTCCGCGACGACCGGGATGACGACGTCGTCGTGGCCGATGGCGGGCTGCTCGGAGATGAGCAGCTCGCAGGCCGCGTCGTAGACCCGCCCGAGCTGCATGGTCGAGGTGAGGAACACCGGGGTCTCGGCCAGGCCCCATTCCCGCGCGGTGAGCAGGCCGGTGCACTCGCCGGCCCCGTTGAGCACCGCGGCCCCGGCCGGCACCGGGGAGGCGAACAGGTCGCCGCCCGGGTCGAGCACCGTGACCCCGGTCCGCGCGATCCCCCGGCCGGCCGGCGGAGGCGCCTCGTCCCGCCACACCGTGGCGTGGCCCAGGCCCACGCCGGGAACGTCCAGCACCGACCCGGTCGGGCCCGGTGGCAGCAGCCCGATGGTGATGCCAAGATCGGTGACGCGCGGCATTCCGTGATCGTAACGCCCGCGGAGGTGGGGCACGTGACCCTGGCGGTACCGGTGGTCTGGAGCGAGGACTGCGTGCGTCACGAGCCGGCGGGCGAGGTGTGGCTCGGCGTCCGGGACCCGGGCACGGAGGTGCCGGCCCGGGCGCTGGTGCTGCGCGACGCGCTGTCCGCGGCGGGCGCGCCCGTGCTGGCCGCCCGCGCGCACGATGACGCGGTCCTGCGCGCGGTGCACGACCCGCTGCTGGTCGATCACCTGGCCGGGATCTGGCAGGACTGGTCGGCGGCCGGGCTGCCTGCCGAGTATGGCCGCGACCGTGTCGTTCCGTATGTGTTCCCGACCCCCGCGATGCTGGGCGGGCTGCCGCTGCGCTCGCCGCCCGCGGTGCACGCGCGGGCCGGGCTGTTCTGCTACGACACGATGACGCTGGTCGGGCCGGGGAGCTGGGCGGCCATCCGCGGAGCGGTGGACGCCGCGCTGACCGCCGCCGACCTGGTCGGCTCGGGCACCCGGCTGGCGTACGCCCTGTGCCGGCCGCCGGGGCACCACGCGACCCGGGGCGGCTACGGGGGATCCTGCTACCTCAACAACGCCGCGGTCGCCGCGGAGGCGCTCCGGGCGGCCGGGGCGGGACGGGTGGCCGTGCTGGACATCGACGCACACCACGGCAACGGCACGCAGATGATCTTCTACGACCGGGCCGACGTCTGGTACGGCTCGCTGCACGTCGACCCGGGGGCGGGCTGGTTCCCGCACTACGCCGGGTACCCGGGCGAGCGGGGGAGCGGCCCCGGTGACGGCGCTAACCGCAACCTGCCGCTGGCGCCGGGGACCGGGGACGATGACTGGCTCGCCGCCGTGGACGCGCTGTGCGGCGAGGTGCGGGCCCGGGGCGCCGACGCCCTGGTGGTCTCGCTGGGCCTGGACGCCGCGGCCAGCGACCCGGAGAGCCCGCTGCACGTCACCGAGGGCGGCTACCGGGAGGCGGGCCGCCGGATCGCGGCCCTGGCCCCGGCGGTCCTGGTTCAGGAAGGCGGGTACGACCTGGCCTCACTCGGCCGGCTCGCCGTCGCCGCCCTGGAGGGCGCCGCGGCCGGCGCGTACGGGTGACGCCGCTCTTGACTCCGCGGTCTGCAGCGGGAAGTGGCAGGCGGCCACGTGCCCGGGCCCGAACGAGCGCAGCGGCGGCTCCTCCTGCACGCAGATGTCCTGCACGTACGGGCACCGGGTGCGGAACCGGCAGCCCGACGGCGGGTGGACCGGGCTGGGCAGCTCGCCCTTGATCTCCGCGCCCTGCGCCGCCTTCGCGGCCTCCGGATCCGGGACCGGGATGGTGGCGATCAGCCCGGCCGTGTAGGGATGGGCCGCGCGCTGGTAGATGTCGTCCGCCGAGCCCATCTCGACCAGCTTGCCCAGGTACATGACGCCGATCTGGTCGGCCATGTACTTGACCACCGCGAGGTCGTGGGAGATGACGATGTAGGTCAGGCCGTGGTCGGCCTGCAGCCGTTTCATCAGGTTGAGCACCTGCGCCCGGATGGACACGTCCAGCGCGCTGACCGGCTCGTCCGCGACGATGACCTTCGGGTTCAGGGTGAGCGCGCGGGCCAGCCCGATCCGCTGCCGCTGCCCGCCGGAGAACTCGTGCGGGTACCGTTCGACCGCGTTACGCGCCAGGCCGACCTCGTCGAGCAGTTCGAACACGCGCTGCTGCTGTTGCTGGTGGCTCCCGACATGCTGGATGGTGAGGGGCTCGCGGATGATCGAGCCCACCCGCATCCTCGGGTCCAGCGAGGCGTAGGGATCCTGGAACATCAGCTGCAGGTCACGGCGGTGCTTGCGCAGCTCGCTGCGGCCGAGCGCGGAGATGTCCCGGCCGTTCAGCAGCACCGAGCCCGAGTTCGGGTGCTCGAGCGCCACCACGACCCGCCCGATGGTGGTCTTGCCGCAGCCCGACTCGCCCACCAGGCCGAACGTCTCCCCGGCCTGCACGGTGAACGAGACGTTGGACACGGCGTGCACGCTGGCCACCTTGCGCTGCAAGATCGCCCCGGCCGTGACCGGGAATTCCTTGACCAGGTCGCGCACCTCGAGCAGG
The DNA here is from genome assembly GCA_963808705.1 of uncultured Actinomycetota bacterium. Lineage (GTDB taxonomy): Bacteria > Actinomycetota > Actinomycetes > Streptosporangiales > Streptosporangiaceae > JASHPR01. Next base: position 151,985 of record CAWEHB010000005.1, read on the forward strand.
GGCGTTCCCGGCGGCACCGCCCCGTCCCCGTCGCCGGGCCCGGCCAGGCCGGCCACGGCCTGCGCGCGGGCGGGCCCGTCCGCCGCCGCCCCCGCGCCGGCCGGGCCGTCGACCGGATGCCAGCACGCGTACAGGTGCTCGCGGGTCTCGCCGATCAGCGGCGGCTCGTTGGCGCGGCACTTGTCGGTGGCCCGGGTGCACCGGGGCGCGAACCGGCAGCCGACCGGGGGGTTCGCCAGGTCCGGGGGCAGGCCGCCGATGGTCAGCAGCCGCTGCTTGTTGTCCTGGCTCAGCCGGGGGATGGAGGCCAGCAGCGCCTGGGTGTACGGGTGGCGCATGTGCCGGAACAGGGTGCCGGTCTCGGTCGCCTCGACCATCCGGCCCGCGTACATCACCTGGACCCGGTCCGCGTGCCCGGCGATCACGCCCATGTCGTGCGTGATCAGCAGCATGGCCATGCCGAGGCGGTCCTTCAGGTCGTGCAGCAGGGTGAGGATCTGCGCCTGGATGGTGACGTCCAGCGCGGTGGTCGGCTCGTCGGCGATGAGCAGCTTCGGCTCGCAGCTCAGCGCCATCGCGATCATCACGCGCTGCCGCAGCCCGCCGGAGAGTTGGTGCGGGTAGTCGCCGAGCCGCTCGGCCGGCCGGGGCAGGCCGACCAGCCCGAGCACCTCGATGGCCCGCCGCTTGGCCGCCGCCTTGCTCGCGCCCTGGTGCAGCCGGACCGGCTCGGCCACCTGGTAGCCGATGGTTTTCGTGGGGTCCAGCGAGGTCAGCGGGTCCTGGAAGATCATGGCGACCTCGTTGCCGCGGATCTTGCGCAGCTCGACGTCGCTGAGGCCGACCAGTTCCCGGCCGTCCAGCTTGATCGAGCCGCCGACGATCGCGCCGCCCTGCGGCAGCAGCCCCATGACGGACAGCCCGGTCATCGACTTCCCGCAGCCCGACTCGCCCACCAGGCCCAGGGATTCTCCCGGCTCGATCGTGAGGTCGACGTTCCCGACCGCCTGCACGACCGACTTGGTCAGCTTGATGTGCGTCGACAGGTCGGTGATCTCCAGTACCGGGGTCACCGTCGGCGCAGCCTCACGTCCAGGGCGTCGCGCAGCGCGTCGCCGAGCAGGTTGCAGGCCATCACGACCACGATGATGCAGATCCCGACCGGGTAGACCTGCCACCAGTAGCCGTCCTGCAGGTAGGTTATCCCGTTGTTGAGCATGTCCCCCCAGTCGAAGGTGGGGTACTGCAGGCCGAAGCCGAGGAAGCCGAGGGTGGCGACGGCCAGGATCGCGTCGGCCACGGCGAACGTCGCGGTCACGATGATGACCCCGAGCGCGTTTGGCATCAGGTGCCGGTTGATCAGCCGCATCCAGCCGGCTCCGGCCACCTTGGCCGCGGAGACGAAGTCCCGCACCCGCAGCGTCAGTACCTCGCCGCGGACCAGCCGGGCCGGGACCTGCCAGGTGAAGATCCCGATGATCACGCTGAGCCCGAGCACGGAAGCGCCGTAGCGGACCGCGATGATCAGCACGACGAACAGGAACGGGATCGACAGCAGGACGTCCACGATCCGCATCAGGAACCCGTCGAAGAGCCCGCCGGCCAGGCCGGACACCGCGCCCCACACCGCGCCCCAGACCATCCCGATGAACGCGGACAGGAAGCCGATCTCGAGCGCGACCCGGCCGCCGATCATCAGCTCCTCGAGCACGTCGAAGCCCTGGTTGTCGGTGCCCAGCGGATGCCCCGCGCCCGGCGGCAGGTTGGTGGTGTCGAGGTCCGAGCTGAGCCCGCCGTGGTAGACCAGCGGCCCGAGGTAGCAGAACACCACGAAGAAGATCAGCGCAACGAGCCCGAGCACGGCGAGCTTGTTCTGGGCGAACTCGCGCGCCGCCAGCCGCCAGCCGCTCTGCACCAGGATGTCGCCGCCCTCCGGCGCGAGGCCCGGCGGCGGGAGCTCGGGGGCGATGTTAGTCACTGATCATCTCCTGGGACGCGGGTCAGACAAGCCGGATCCGCGGGTCGGCCACGGTCAGGGCGATGTCGGCGGCGAAGTTCCCGACCACCACCAGCACCGCCCCCACCAGCGTGTAGGCGAGCAGGACCGGGTAGTCGGCGGTGCCCAGGCTGTCGTAGAACAGCAGCCCGAGGCCGGGGAAGTTGAACACCGCCTCGCAGATCAGGTTGCCGGCCAGCAGGTCCGGGATCGACAGCCCGATCAGGGTGATCATCGGCAGGAACGCGTTGCGGACCAGGTGCCGCAGCAGCACCAGCCGCTCCGGCAGGCCCTTGGCCCGGGCCGCCTTGATGTAGTCCTGGGCCACCGTGTCGATCGCGGCCGACCGCATGTACCGGGAGTACCCGGCCAGGTTCAGCAGGGTCAGGCAGACGATCGGCAGCGTCATCGCCCGCCAGTCAAAGATGATCGACACCATCGAGGTGGTCTGCGGGCCCTCGTAGCTGAAGATCGGGATGGCGATCGCGAACGCCTGGATCGCGATCAGGTACAGGAAGAAGTCCGGCATCGCGTAGGTCACGAACGCGCCGGTGGTCACGACCGCGTCGCCGAGCGTGTTCCGCCGGATCGCCTGGTAGATGCCGAGCGGGACCGCGATCACCACCGACAGGAACAGCGTGATGCCGGACAGGTAGGCGCTGCGCAGCCAGCGCTCCCGGAACAGCGAGGCCACGCTCTGGTTCAGCTTGTAGGAGTAGCCGAGGTTCCCGTGCAGCAGCTGGTTGATGTAGCGCAGGTACTGCTCGATCCACGGCTCATCGAAGCCGTGCTGGGCGTTCCACTGGGCGATGGAGAGCTTGTTGGCGTGCGGGCCGAGCACGTCGATGGCGGGCGTGGGGTAGATCACGTGCAGCATCAGGAAGATGAAGATCGAGACACCGAAGAGCACCACGATCGCCGTCGCCGCGCGGCGGATCAGGTAAGCCGTCACAGCCCGTGCCTCTGGTCAGCTGACGCCCCAACGCCCGGCCTCATCCCTTCGTCAGGTACATCAGCTCCGTGTTCAGGTAGTACTGGGTCAGGGCCTCGAACGCGGCCGGCTGGCCGGAGACGCTGTCCTTCCACACCATGATGAGGTCGGCGTTGGGCTGGAACAAGCTCGGCTGCTGCTCGGTGAGGTAGGACGCCTCGTTCTTCACGGCGTCCGGGTTGCCGCCGGTCACCGACTCGTTGATCAGCCTGTTCGCCTCCGCGTCGTTGTAGAAGCCGCCGTTGTCCGAGCCGCCGGTGTTGAAGATGCCGAACGTGGTCGGGTAGGGCTCGTTGGTGAAGCCGCCGTAGTCCGACATCGCCCACTGGTTGATGGTCTTCGGGGAGCCGGGGTCGTCGGCCACGTCGACGACGTGGTTGAAGGTGCTGGCCTGCAGCGTGACGGCGATGCCGACCTTGTTCGCGTCCGACGCCCAGGCGGTGAGCATCTCGCCGGTGATCGCAGGGTCGTTGACGTACAGCACGTTGAACGTGAGCTTGGTCCCGGCCGGGATGCCGCTGCCGCACTCGCCGGCGCCGGTGCCGGGCTTGGCGCAGGTGCTGACGCCGCCCGGCACCACGTTCCAGCCGTGCGACTTGAGCAGGTTGGCCGCCGCGCTGACGCTGAACGGGTACGGGTTCTTCACGGCGTTGGCCGGGCTGTACGGCGACACCGGCACCGCGGGAACCGGCCCGTACGCCAGCCCGCCGGCCCCGTGGAAGAAGGCCTTGACGTAGCCCTCCTCGTCCTCCAGGTGGGCGAGCGCCTGCCGGACGTACAGCTGGTTGATGATGTTGTTGAAGTCGCCGGTCTTGTCGGCGAAGTTGTAGTTCACGTAGTCGAAGCCCCAGTCGGGGTAGCCGAACACGTGGTACCCGGCCGCCTTGACCCGGTCCAGCTGCGGCACGTCGGTCTGCGGCATGTAGCCGATGTCGATGCTCTTGGACAGCACGGCGTTGAACTCGGAGGTGTCGGAGGTGTACGGGACCGCCTGCAGGGTCGGGACCACCTTCGACTTCGGGCCGCCGTAGGTCGGGTTCGGGACCATCGTGTACGCACCGGTGGTGTTGTTGAACACGGTCAGCCGGTACGGGCCGTCCACGACCTGCCAGAGCGGGTTCGTGGCGTAGGTGCCGGTGGAGCCCGACGCCGCGGCCAGGAAGTCGTAGATCTTCTTCGCGTTCGCCGGGTTCGTGAAGTCCATGATCGGGCCGCTGGCCGAGGCCTTGGCCCAGGAGTGCACCGGCATGGGCTGGATCTGCGCGAGCTCGTTATCGGTGAACCACGTGGGGTTGACCGGCTTGTTCAGGTTCACCACGAGCGTGGTCGAGTTCGGCGTGCTGGCGCTGACCACCTGGTCCGGTATCCCGATGCCGGGGGAGTAGGGACCCCAGTTGGCGCCGCTCTCGCGCACGGCGGCGCGCAGCTCGTCCAGGTAGAACAGCGCATCGCTCGAGGTCACCGGCTGCCCGTCGTTCCACTTGTAGTTGGTCTTCAACTTGACCGTGACGGTCTTGTCGCCGTTGGAGTACGTCGGCAGATACGCCAGGCTCAGGGCCTGGTTGATCGTCGGGGTGACCCCGTTCTGGGTCCAGTACAGCGGGCGCCACGACTCCCACGAGAACGAGCTGGTGCTGTAGACGGTGAAGTCGGCGCCCGGGACGATCGGGAAGATCCAGGTCGGGGCCGAGCCCGGCGGCTCCGCCCAGGTGATCGTGCCGCCCGTCGGCGTGCCGCTGGCCGCGGGCACCGAGCCGAACGCGCCCGACGTGGAGTTGATCGATCCGCTGCCGGAACTGCTCGTGGAGCAGGCCGCCAGCCCCAGGGCGGCGGCTGCGGCGGCGGCGAACACCGCCAGTGTCTTCGGCCGGATCATGACTGCCACCTTCCGTCGTGGCCGACCTCACGTCGCGGGGACCCCCACGGCGGCCATAGATCTTGGCGGGTCGGCGGCCTGACGCGAGCATAAGGATCGCCCCATGGCGACTTGGGGCGAATATTGTCACAAGTTGTCATCGATGTGAAGACACGCCGGGGTCCGGCCGGGCCGCAGCCGGGCGCGACGCCGGAACGGGGGATAACAGCCGGTCCGCGCCCGCTCAGCGCTACTGAAGAGAACGCCGAACGCCCGCTGAAAGTCCCCGCCGCCTCAGGGCGTCGGCGGGGCCAGGCCGAGCAGGTCCCGGGCGGCGTCGATGGCCGGGCCCGGCCGGGCCCGGCCGGTCCCGGGAGACCGACCCCTGCTCGGCCACCTCGCCGCCCATGCGATGTCAGACTCTAGGAACGCGAACCGACAATAGGACCTCCAGCTACCGGGAAGAATTTCTCGCTACCCGGCGTGGCCAGCGGCAGGGAGCAGCCTGATGAGTGATCGCTTCACGGACGAGTTGTGGCAGGGCTCCGCCGACATTTACGGCGCCATCCTGGCCCACCCCTTCCTCACCGGGCTGACCGACGGCAGCCTGCCGCAGGACGCCTTCACGTTCTACGTGGTGCAGGACGCGCTGTACCTGCTCGGCTACGCGCAGGCGCTCGCCGCCGTGGCCAGCCGCGCCCCGGACGCCGCGGGGATCGAGATGTTCGCCGGCCACGCCGCCGCGGTGATCGCCGAGGAGCGGAAGCTGCATGACTCGCTCCTGGCCGACCTGGGCATCGATCCCGCGTCGGCCGACGCCGCCGAGCCCGCGCCGACCACGCTGGCCTACACCAGCTACCTGCTGGCGACCGTCCGCGGCGGGTCCTACGCCGAAGGCGTCGGCGCGGTGCTGCCGTGCTACTGGATCTACTGGGAGGTCGGCAAGGAATTGCTGCAGCGCGGCTCGCCCAACCCGCGCTACCAGCAGTGGATCGACACCTACGGCGGCGAGGAATTCGGCGGCGTCGTCCGCGAGGTGCTGGCCGTGGCGGACGCGCTGGGGCCCGGCCTCGCGCCGCCCGAGCGCGCGCTCGTGCACCGGCACTTCCGCGCCACCAGCCGCTACGAGTGGATGTTCTGGGACATGGGCTACCACCAGGAAGCCTGGCCGGTGTAGCCGTGACGTATCCGATGCCGCCGAGCCGGGTCCCGGCCGGCGCGACACCCGAGGGCGACGGGATCGTCGTCGGAGACGGCCCCGCCGCGAGCAGCAGCGAGCCCGCCGCGAGCAGCAGCGAGCCCGCCGCGAGCAGCAGCGAGCCCGCCGCGAGCAGCAGCGAGCCCGCCGCGAGCAGCAGCGGGCCCTCACCGCGAAAAGTACCGAGGCCAGCCCTGTGCCTCAGCGGGTCTGGCGTTCCTTCAGGACGCGCCGGAGGATCTTGCCCGTCGCCGACCTGGGGATCTCGGTGATCGCCTCGAGCGCCCGCAGTTTCTTATAGGGGGCCACTTCTTATAGGGGGCCACGCGGTCGGCGACGTAGGACGCGATCTCGTCCAGCGATATCTCGGAGGCCAGGACGACGAAGCCTTGCGGAGCCTCGCCGTCCGGCCCGGCCGGCAGGCCGATGACGGCCGCATCGGTCACGGCCGGGTGGGACAGCAGGATGGCCTCGAGCTCGGCCGGGACGACCTGGTAGCCCTTGTACTTGATGAGTTCCTTGATGCGGTCCACCACGAACAGGCGCCCGTCGGCGTCGATGTGCCCCACGTCCCCGCTGCGGTAGAAGCCCTCGCGGTCGAAGGCGCGCTCGGTGCTGGCCGGGTCGTCGAGGTATCCCCGCATGATCTGCGGCCCGCGGAACAACAGTTCGCCGTCCTCCCCGGGCCCGAGCGCCTGCCCGGTAAGGGGATCGACGATCTTGCACTTAGTGTTCGGCAGGACGATGCCGACCGAGTCGTACGGGGCGTCATCGTCCGGGGGCGTGGCGGTGACGGCCGGGCTGGCTTCGGTCATGCCGTAGGCCTGGAACACCGGGCAGCCCGCCCGCCCGGCACAGGCGGACGCGGTTTCGGCGTCGAGCGGCGCGGCCGCCGACATGATCCAGCGCAGGCTGGACAGGTCGGCGTCGCCGGCGGCCGGGTGCCTGGCCAGGGCGTTGATGATCGGCGGGACGGCGTACAGGACCGTCACGTGGTGCTGCTCGATCGCGCGCAGGAACGCGCCGAACTCGAAGCGCGGCATCGTGACCAGGGTCGCCCCGGCGCTGAGCGCGGGGTTCATGATGGCGTTCATGCCGTAGATGTGGAAGAACGGCAGGACCGCGAGTGCGACGTCATCCTCGCTGACACCGTCCCAGCGGCCTGTGGGTCGCCCACGACGATGATCTCCAGGCCGTCGCCGGCCGCCTTGGCCTTGTCCAACAGGGCCGGCACGGTGACCAGCCACCGTGCCCCCGACGAGCGCAGCTGGCCGGCGATCTCGCCCGTGGTGTACAGCGGGTTGAGGGTCGTCACGGCGCCGCCGGCCGAGGCCGCGCCGTGGAACACGATGGGGTACTCGGGGATGTTCGGCGCCAGGATCGCCAGGACGCCGCCGCGGCCGAAGCCGCGCGCGGCCAGCCCGGCGGCGAACGAGCTGACGGCGGCGGCCAGCTGCGCGTAGCTGATGCCGCTGCGCCGGCGCCGGCGTGCCGCGGCCGCCGCCGGGTGATCCGGCCGGGGTGGCTGTGCTCATCGCGTGAGTCCTTCCGCGCGCCGCTAGCCGGACAGGGCCTCGCGGGCGGCCCGGATCGAGGCGCGCTTCCCGGAGTCGAGGTATTCCTCGATCCGGGTGATGTGCCCGTCCCGCACCTGCAGGTACATCGCGGCGTGCAGCTCGACGTGCGTCCCGTCCGGCAGGGTGCCGCGCAGCACGTGCTGCTGCAGCACGCCATCGGGGGCGGGCACCCGCCGGACGATGTCGTAGCGCAGGCCGGACACGGCCCGGTGCAGGCCCTGCAGCACCTTCAGGTTGTCCTCGACCGGCTGCTCGATCAGGTCATCGTTGTGCCAGATGACGGCGTCGGGAGCATAGATCTCGCGCAGGGTCTCGATGTCGCCCGCCTCCAGGGCGGCGAAGAAGCGGATCACGAGTTCTTCGCTGATGGCCGTGCCTCCTTGCCTGGTCCGAAGGAGGCGATGGCCTCCTCGTAGCCCCACTTCCCGCCGACCGGCATCGGGAACAGCACCGGCAGGTCCACGCTCGCGGACCGGTACTCCGCCAGCCGGCTCCGGCATGCGCCGGCGTCCCCGCGCGCCACGAAGGCGTCGGCCACCGGCTGCGGCACCCGGCCCGCCGCGCCCGCCCGGTCGCCGGCCAGCAGCCGCTCGCGCACCGCCGGCAGGTCGCCATCGGGGTCCTGCGGGCCGAACAGCGGGGACACGGCGGGATGCAGCACGTACCGGGGAACCACGGCGCGGGCCGCGGCTTGCGCCGCGTCAGCGTCATCGCACAGGCAGCAGTGCACCACGCACACGACCTCGACCGAGGCCGGGTCCCGCCCGGCCGCCTCGGCCGCGTTGCGCACCAGGCCGGCCGCCTGGCCGGCCTGGGCCGGTGACATCAGGTTGAGGATGACGCCGTCGGCGATCCGCCCGGCCAGCTCGAGCATCCGCGGCCCGAGCGCGGCCAGGTAGATCGGCAGGTCCGGGCGGACCGGCGGGCTGTCCAGCGGCACCATGCCGGTGCGGAACACCTGGCCCGCATGCCCGGACGGGTGACCGGCCAGGACCGCCCGGACCACGGCCACGTACTCCTCGATCATCGCCAGCGGCGGGAACGGCTCGATCCCGAACCGGCCGTTCATCACCGGGTTCCCGACGCCGAGGCCGAGGGTGAACCGGCCGCCCGCCGCCTGGTCCAGCTGCGCGGCGGTCTTGGCGGTCAGCACGGGCGGCCGCAGTGCCGCGTTCGCGACCGCGGTCCCGACCCGGACCCGGCGGGTGGCGGCGACCACCGGATGGCACAGTGCGAGCGCGTCGCCGTGCCCCTCGGCCACGGCCACCGCGGTGAACCCGGCGTCCTCGGCGGTCGCGGCCAGCGCGCCGATGTCGGCCGCCGGCAGCCCGCTGTGCGAGGCGATCGACAGCCCGAGCGCGGAGTCCCGGCCCGTCCGGCCCGCCTGGCCCGGCCGGGCGCTCACGGCCGCGCCTCCGGCGCGGCCGGGCGGTCGGCGAGCCGGGACCGCAACTCCCGCTTGAGCACCTTGCCGGTGGTGGTGCGCGGCAGCGAGTCGGCGAACTCCGCGGTCTTGGGGCACTTGAAGTGGGCCAGCTCGTCCCGGCACCAGGTGATGATCTCCTCCGGCGTGGCGGATGAGCCGGGCACGGGGATGATCACGGCGTGCACGGCCTCGCCCCAGGTCGGGTCCGGCACGCCCACCACCGCAGCCTCGGCCACGGCCGCGTGCCGGGCGAGCACCGCCTCGACCTCGGCCGGGTAGATGTTCTCGCCGCCGCTGATGATCATGTCCTTGGCCCGGTCCAGGATGTAGAGGTAGCCGTCCGGGGTCAGCCGGGCGATGTCCCCGGTCCGGTACCAGCCGCCCTCGGCGAACGCGGCCGCGGTGGCGCCCGGGTCGCGCCAGTACCCGGAGAACAGGCACTCGCCGCGGATCAGCAGCTCGCCCGGCGTGTCCGCGGGCACGTCCCGGCCGTGCGGGCCGGTGATCCGCACCTCCCAGCCGAACGAGATCCGGCCGGCGCTGGCCAGCCGCGGGTGACCAGGCTGGTGATCTTCCGGCGCGAGCAGGCTGATCATGCTCTGGCTCTCGGTGTTGCCGTAGATCTGCCGGAACCGGCAGCCGAACGCCTCCAGCGCCGCGGCCAGCGAGGACGGGGTGATCGGCGCCGTGCCGTAGGCGATCTCGCGCAGGCTGCTGAGGTCGGCGCTGGCCCCGGAGCCGTCGGCGGCACCGGCGGCGGAGCTGCCGTGGTCAGCACCGCCACGGCGGCGGATCTCGGCCACCAGCATGTCGATGAGCGAGGGCCCGGCGGTGAAGAACTCGATCCGGTCCCGCTCGATGGCGTCGATGACCCCGGCCGGGCTGAAGGACGTGTGGAGGTAGACCGTCCCCGCGGTCAGCAGCGCCTGCAGGCACTGGCCGAAGCCGCCCAGGTGGAACAGGGGCAGGATCTGCAGGTGGCGCGACCCAGCGACCTGGTCGCCGATCTCGATGGCGAAGTCCGCGACGCTCATCATCAGCGCGCCGTGCCGCAGCGGGATCGCCTTGGCCCGGCCCGTGGTGCCGCTGGTGTGCACGAGCGCCAGCACGCTGTCGCCGGACAGCGCGGGCCGCGGCGGGACCGGTCCGGCCAGTGCCCTGCCGTCGGTCCAGCCGGGCGGCACCGGCCCGCCGCCGATCACCACCCGCGGCCCGAGCCCGGGCTCTGCGGTGTCGACCAGGTCGGCGAACTCGGCGTCGGCCGCCACGGCCGCGGGCTGCACCAGCGCCAGCACCTCGGCGAGCTCGCGCGGGGACAGCCGCCAGTTGACGAACGCGGGCGTGGCGCCGGCCCGCATCAGCGCGAACGCGTGCACCAGGAAGTCCGCACTGTTCTTGGCCATGATCGCGACGATGTCATCCGGGCCGATCCCGAGCCCGGCCCAGCCGCCGGCCCGGCGTTCCAGCGTCGCGCGCAGCCCGGCGTAGCTGAATTCCGCGCCCCGGTCGTCGATCAGGGCGGTCACCTCGGGCCGCACCGTGGCGCGCCATTCGAGGACGTGAATCCAGCTCTGCATCGGCCGCGTCCCTTTCTTCGCAGGTCGTATCGTTGCAGAGACGAATTCGGTAAGACAGACTCCCGAACGAGGAATTTCGGCGTTCCGGGAGGAACGATGCGGCAGCCCGACCTCGCCGCCGTGCTCAGTGACGTGCGGTCCGGCCTGATCCCCGCGCACGTCTACAACGATCCGGAGATCTTCGCGCTGGAGCGGGAGCGGCTGTTCAGCCGGGCCTGGGTCTTCCTCGCGCACGAGTCGGAGATCCCCTGCCCCGGCGACTACGTGGTCCGCCGGGTGCTGGCCGATTCGTTCATCGTGGCCCGGGACGAGGACGGCGAGGTCCGGGTCATGTTCAACATGTGCCTGCACCGCGGCATGCAGGTGTGCCGGGCCGAGCTGGGCAACGCCTCGCACTTCCGCTGCCCGTACCACGCCTGGACGTACCGCAACGACGGGCGGCTGGTCGGGCTGCCGTTCCACGCCGAGGCCTACGGCGGCGAGGACGGCTTCGCCCGCCAGGGCCAGTCCCTGTTGCCGGCCCCGTCGATGGACCGCTACAACGGGCTGATCTTCGTCAGCCTGGACCCCGGCGCCCCGCCGCTGCCTGAGTTCCTCGGTGACTTCGCGTTCTACCTTGACTTCTACACCCGGCAGAGCCCGGTGGGCGTCGAGCTGCGCGGCCCGCAGCGCTGGCGGATCAAGGCGAACTGGAAGATCGGCGCGGAGAACTTCGCCGGAGACAGCTACCACACCCCGCACACCCACGCGAGCGTGGTCGACATCGGGCTGTTCCGCGAGCCGACGGCCAGCAAGCGCAAGGAGGGCGCGCTCTACACGGCCGGCCCGGGCGCGGGCACCACCTACAAGCTCCCGCCCGACCGTGATTTCGCGGGCCAGCTGCGCTACGTCGGCTACCCGGACGCGATGATCGCCGCCATGGCGCAGGCCTGGTCGGCGGGCCAGCGCGCGCTGGTCTGCGACAGCGGGTTCATGGTCTCGGCCGCGACCCTGTTCCCCAACCTCAGCTTCGTGCACAACTGGCCGCAGATCGACGCCAGCGGGACCGTGGTCCCGTTCATCTCGCTGCGCCAGTGGCAGCCGGTCAGCGAGCGCGAGACCGAGGTGCTGTCCTGGTTCGCGGTGGACGCCGCCGCGCCCGCGGCGTTCAAGCGCGACTCCTACAAGGCCTACCTGATGTGCTTCGGCAGCTCCGGCATGTTCGAGCAGGACGACGTGGAGAACTGGGTGTCGATCACCGACATGGCCGGCGGGTCCATGGCCCGCCGCCTGAAGCTGAACAGCCGGATGGGCCTGACCGCGTCCGGCCAGCCGGTCAGGCCGCCGATGACGCGGTTCGCCGGCCCGGGCACGGCCTACCAGGGCTTCGGCGAGTTCAACCAGCGGCACTGGCTGGCGCAGTGGAGCGACCACCTGGAAGCGGAGCCCGCCCGGTGACCGCCGGCCGGCCGCTACCCTACGGCGACCCCGCCCACCTGGCCGCGCACCAGTTCCTGGTGGAGGAGGCCGCGCTGCTGGACGCCGGGGACTACGCCGGCTGGCTGGGCCTGCTCTGCGAGGACATCCGCTACCTGATGCCGGTCCGGGTGACCACCGGGCGCGGGGCCGGCTTCGACTCGCTGGCCGACATGGGTCACTTCGACGAGGACCTGTACGCGCTGCGCAAGCGGGTCCAGCGACTGGCCACCGAGCACGCCTGGACCGAGGACCCGCCGTCGCGGACCCGGCACTTCATCACCAACATCAGGACATTCCGTAACGACACGGCTACCCTGCGGGTCGAGTCCGCCCTGCTGATGTTCCGCAGCCGCGGCGACACCCGGACGGCCGACCTGCTGTCCGCGGGCCGCAGCGACCTGCTGCGGGAGACCGCCGACGGGCTCCGGCTGGCCCGCCGGGAGATCACCGTGGACGAGTCGGTGCTGCGCACCCAGAACCTGGCGGTGTTTTTGTGAGCGTGACCGGCGAGTCTGACGAGCCCGTGATCGAGCTGGCCAACGAGTTCACCGAGGTCGTGGTGGAGCGGGTGCGCACCCGCAACGGCGCCCGGCTGCGCATCTCGGTGCCGAGCTCGGGCCGGGAGATCCTGCTCTGCCCGCTGGAGCTGGAGGCGCTGACCTGGCAGGACCACGAGCTGTTCTCCCGGCTGCTGGAGACCCCGCACGGACCGGAGGGCGACGGCCCCGAGGGCGACCCCGCCACTGGCGGCGGCTGATGGGCTGGCTGGACGGCAAGCGCGCGCTGGTGGCGGGCGCCGGGTCCGGGATCGGCCGGGCGGTGCTGGCCGCGTTCGCGGACGAAGGCGCCCAGGTGGCCGCGCTCGAGCTCGACCCGGCAAAGGCCACCCGGCTCAACGCGGAGCTCCCCGGCTGCTTGGTGACCCAGGGTGACGCCACGGCGCTGGCCGACGCCCGCGCCGCGGTCAGCGCCGCGGCCGGGGCGTTCGGGGGCCTGGATGTCCTGGTCAACTGCGTCGGGATCTTCGACTTCTACCGCGGCCTGGCCGACCTCGATGACGACGTCCTCGACGCGGCCTTCGACGAGATGTTCGCGGTCAACGTGAAGAGCCAGCTGGTCACGGCCCGCGCCGCCCTGCCTGAGCTGCGCCGAGCCCGGGGATCGATCGTGCTGACCGTCTCGACCTCCGGCTTCTACCCGGGCCGCGGCGGGGTGCTGTACGTGGCGTCGAAGTTCGCGGTCCGCGGCTGCGTGGTCGCGCTCGCGCACGAACTCGCGCCGGACATCCGGGTCAACGGGGTCGCGCCGGGCGGGACGCTCGGCACCGCGCTTACCGGGCCGGCCAGCCTCGGGCTGGCCGGCCGGGCCCTGGGGTCCGAGCCCGGCCGGGAGCAGGACCTGCGCGCCCGCACCCCGCTGCGGGTCGCGCTCACCGGCGACGACCACGCGGGGAGCTACGTGTTCCTGGCCTCCGACCGCGCCCGCGGGATCACCGGCACGGTGGTGCACTCCGACGGCGGTATGGCGGTCAGGTAGCCCGCGTGAGCCGGGATCCCCGGCTCAGTGGCTCGTCAGCCAGGCCGCCATCAGGTCGGCGGCCTGCTCCCGGGAGCCCGCAGGCTCCTGGAGGTAGTGGTCGGCCTTGACGAACTCCAGGGTCTTGTCCGGGACGGCGAGCGCGTCGTAGAGCGCGCGGGCGTCGCTTTCGTAGACGCACGCGTCCGCGGTCGCGTGCACGACCAGGGCGGGCCGGGTGATCCGGGCCAGGTGCGGCGCCGCGATGCACTGCGAGGTCCGCAGGCTCCACATCGACAGCCAGCTGCGCAGCGTGCTCACCGTGCCCACGCCGAACACCCCGTAGTTGGCCTTCATCGGATCGCCGAGGTAGCACCAGTTCGGCCGGCGGTCCGACGGCTCGATCGCCGGGTCGATCATCCGCAGGTCGGCCCAGCTGCGGAACACGGTGAACAGCCGGTCCCGGGCCCGCGTCGCGCCCAGGGCGTCCAGCTGGCCCAGGGCCCAGTCGGTGATGCGCTCGTTGCGGCCGCGCTGCGCGGCCCGGTAGCGGGCCTGGAACTCCTCGCTATAGGGCGGCCCGTTATCCGGGTTGAACGGGTCCAGCGCGGGATCGGCCGACACCGGGTCGCTCTCGTCGGTCACCGACGGGTCGAGCCAGGCCGTCAGCACCTCGGGCCGGCCCGAGTGCGCCGCGAGCGCGATGAACGCATCGCCCGGCGGCAGGTCCTCCAGGGCGGGCAGCGGCCGCATCCCGGCCACCGGCGTGACGTTGGGCTCGACGGCCTGGGACTGGTAGGCCGCCATCAGCGAGCCGCCGCCGGAGTTGCCCAGCAGCACGACCCGCTCGACGCCGGCCTGCTCGCGCAGCCAGCGCACGCCCACGCCGATCTCGGCCAGCGCGTGATCCAGCAGAAAGTGCGCCTCGTTGCCGCGGAACCTGGTGTTCCAGCCCAGGAAGCCGAAGCCGCGCTCGGCCATCAGGCTGGCCAGGTAGTGCTCGGAGAAGTCCACGTTGTAGTGCGTGGCGATGAACGCCGTGGCCGGCCGGACGCCCGCCGGCCGGTGGTAGAGACCCTGGCAGGGGTGGCCACCCGCCCCGGCCCGGCCGACCACCGGCGACGCCAGCCCCACGAACTCCCTGCTTATCCGCTCGCCTCCGGGCGCTTTCACGCGCCTCCTTCCTCGTCGCTCGGTCGCAGGCTCCCTCGCTCCTCAGTCCAGTCGGCGCCGCGCCCTTTGGCTCGAACATCTCCCTCGTCGCTCTCTCGCTCGTCCCTCGCTCATCGCTCCTCAGTCCAGACGGCACCGCGTCCCTTCGGCTCGCTCCTGCTCCGCACTAGTGCGTAAATGAAACTGAGTTTAGATTTAGTTTTGCCGGCCGACGAGCCGTGCGCCAGCATCCCGAGGAGGGGCTTTCATGGAGTGGCGGAACGAGGAGTTCGACCTCGGCGGTGTCAACCACCTCGCCCTGGTCTGCTCGGACATGAAGCGGACGGTCGATTTCTACACCCAGGTACTCGGCATGCGGCTGATCAAGACGCTGAACCTGCCCGGTAACTCCGGCCAGCACTTCTTCTTCGACATGGGCGGCGGCAACGCGCTGGCGTTCTTCTGGTTCCCGGACGCGCCCGACCCGGTGCCCGGCGTGTCCGCGCCGGTGACCGTGCCCGGCTTCGGGGAGTGGACCAGCGCGGTCGGCTCGATGAACCACGTGGCGTTCAACGTGCCCGAGGAGCGCTTCCTGGAGTACCGCGCCAAGCTCAAGGCCAAGGGCGTGCGGGTGAGCCCGGTCATCGACCACGACGACAGCGAATTCGGCGTGGCCGCGGAGCTGCACCCCGGCGTGTTCGTCCGCTCGTTCTACTTCCAGGACCCCGACGGGATCCTGCTGGAGTTCGCCTGCTGGCGGCGGGTCATGGGGCAGCCCGG
Source organism: uncultured Actinomycetota bacterium (assembly GCA_963808705.1). Taxonomy (GTDB): domain Bacteria; phylum Actinomycetota; class Actinomycetes; order Streptosporangiales; family Streptosporangiaceae; genus JASHPR01. The sequence continues at coordinate 167,510 of CAWEHB010000005.1, forward strand.
GGACGTCCGGCACGAGCCGAAGACCGCTGCCGACCGCACCGGCGCGCGGGTCTGAGCCGTTGCTGTCCTGGGTCCATGTCCTGGAGTGGCGGGCGGCGGTCACGCCGGAGGCGGTGGCCCTGTCCGACGACCGCGGCGCTGAGCTGACCTACGCCGCCCTGGCGGCGGCCATGGAACGCTCCGCAGCGGGGTGCGCCGCGGCCGGAATCCGGCCGGGCGACGTGGTGCCGATCATCGCCCGCAGCCAGGTGGGCTGGGTGACGGCCCTGTTCGGCCTCATCCGGGCGGGCGCGCTGCCGGCCGCGGTCAACTGGCGGCTGGCCGCGCCCGAGGTGACGGCGCTGCTGGGGCTGATGCGGCCGGCCGCCGTGGTCACCGACGCCGACTGCGCCGCGCTGGCCAAGCAGGCGGTGGCCGGGCTGGACGGCCCGGAGCCCGGGCCGCTCCGGCTGGACGAGGCCGCCGCGCCGGGCCGGGGCGCCCCGCCGCCCGAGCGCCCCGCCGGCCTGCTGCAGGGCACCGAGCCGGCGATCCTGCTGCACACCAGCGGGACGACGGGACGGCCCAAGCTGGTGCCGCTGACGCACCAGATGCTGGTCATGGCCGTCGTGTTCATGAAGTTGGAGGTGCCGGAGGCGGCCGTCGGGGCCAGGCACCTGAGCGCCCTGCCGCTGTTCCACGTGGCCGGGCTGGCCAACCTGGGCTATGCCCTGTTCACCGGCGGCCACCTGCACGTGCTCGGCGCCTTCGAGCCGGCGGGCTTCGTCGACGAGCTGGCCGCCCGGCGGATCCAGCTGACCCAGCTTGTGCCCACGCTCATCCAGGCGGTCACCGACGAGGTGAGTTCCCGGGCTGAGCCGCCGGACCTGACGCAGCTGACCGAGGTGGTCTACGGCGCCTCGCCGATCCGGCCGGACCTGCTGGAGCGGGCCGTCGCCGTGCTGGGCTGCCGGTTCCGGCAGAACTACGCGAGCAGCGAGACCGGCCCGCTGCCGATCAGCTCGCTGTCCCCGGATGACCATGATCCCGCCCGCGGGCGCCTGGGCACCGCCGGCCGGCCGTCGCTCGGCTGGGAGGTGCGGCTGGGGGAGCACGGCGAGATCCAGGTGCGCGGCGCGGCACCGCTGCCGGGCTACTGGAACGACCCGCAGGCCACCCGCGAGGCGATGACCGCGGACGGCTTCTACCGGACCGGCGACGTCGGGACCATCGACCCCGACGGCTACCTGACGATCATCGACCGGCTGAAGGACGTGATCATCACCGGCGGCGAGAACGTGTACCCGGCCGAGGTGGAGGCGGTACTGGCGGCCCATCCGGGTGTCGCGGACGTCGCGGTCATCGGCATCCCGGACGACCGGTGGGGGGAAACCGTGCACGCGGTCGTGGTGCCCGGGTCCGGGCCGGGCGCCGGGGAGCCGGGCACCGGCGATCTGGACACCGGGGAATTGGTCACCTGGGCGCGCGGGCGGCTGGCCGGGTTCAAGTGCCCGACCGGGGTCACCGTGGTCTCGCACCTGCCCCGCAACGCCACCGGCAAGGTGCTCAGGTCCGCGCTCCGCGAGCCGCTGCGGGCCGGGCGGGACCGGCAGGTCTCGTGACGCCGGCCGGCAACCGGGGCCGCAAGGGCCGGGAGACGGATGAGGCGTTCCGCGAGGCCGCGCGCGTGGTGTTCGCCCGCGAGGGCTACCTCAACGCCAAGATCAGCGATATCGCCGCCGAGGCCGGCCGGTCGGTGGCTTCGTTCTACAACTACTACGACACCAAGGCCGACCTGCTGATCGCCCTGGCCGAGGAGTTCCACGCCGAGGCCACCCAGATGGCGATCCTGCCCTACCGCAGCGGGCTGTCCCGCGAGGACGCGCTGCGCGAGGCGGTGGCCGGGTTCTGGCGGACCTACGCCAAGCGTCGCGGCGAGCTGATCGGCATCTTCCAGGCCGCCATGCTCGAAGGAGAGTTCCGGGACCGGTGGCTCAAGATGCGCGCCGAGGCGATCACGCGGATCGCCGAACAGATCCGGCGGGCGCAGTCGGACGGCTACTGCCCCGGCGTCGACCCGGTCCTGACCGCCTCGGCCCTGTCGGCCATGCTGGAGCACTTCTGCTACATCTGGCTCGGCCAGGGCGGCGAGCGGGCCGACGTCCAGTTCGACGACGAGCGGGCCCTGGACGCCCTGGCCACCATCTGGGTGAAGGCCGTCTACTGGCGCCCCGCCCCGCCGTAGCCGGCCCGTCTACTTCCCTGAACCGGCACCCCGGTCGGCCTGGCACTTGACCGAATCAGCATTCAAGTGGTTACTTTATTAAGTAGAGTCTTGAATACTGAGGAAGAAGGTCATCCAGCGTGGCGCGGACGTCCGTGGATCCCGACCGGCTTGACCGGGCGTTCGCGGCGCTCGCCGACCCGGTCCGCCGGGCGATCATCGCCCGGCTCAGTACCGGGCCCGCGACGGTCAACGAGCTCGCCGAGCCGTTCCCGATCACGGTGCAGGCGGTGTCCCAGCACGTCCACGTCCTCGAGCAGGGCGGGCTCGTGACCCGGACCCGGCAGGCCCAGCGGCGTCCGGTCCACCTCGACCCGGCCGCGCTGGAGTCGGTGACCGCCTGGATCGACACCTACCGCCTGCAGGCCGAGGGCAGCTACCGCCGCCTGGACGCGGTCCTCGAGACGCTCAAGGAGGAATCATGAGCCCCAACCCCACCTTCATCACCGCCCCGGAGGGCACCCCGTTCATCGAGGTGGTCCGCGACTTTGACGCCCCCCGGGACCTGGTCTTCCGGGCCTCCACCGACCCCGGTCTGGTCGCGCGCTGGCTCGGCCCCCGCGCCCTGAAGATGCGCATCATCGAGTTCGACGCCCGGACCGGCGGCCGCTACCGCTACATCCACACCGACACCGACGGCGAGGAGTACCCCTTCCGCGGCGTCTTCCACACCGTGACCGAGGCCCTGATCATCCAGACCTTCGAGTGCGAGGACTTCCCCGGCGTGGTCAGCCTGGAGACCAGGACCCTCGACGACCTCGGCGGCCGTACCCGGCTGCGCCACAACGCGGTGTTCACCAGCGTCGCCGCCCGCGACCAGGCCCTCGCCAGCGGGATGGAGCAGGGCATCACCGAATCCATGAACCGCCTCGGCGAGCTCCTCGGCTCGCGCGCCGGCCAGCGCTGACCCGGGCCAGCGCGCCCGGCCAGGCAGCAGCCAGCCCAGACAACGGAAGGTCACGGCCATGAGCCAGGTCATCGCCAGCGCGGCCATGTCGCTGGACGGATTCGTCGCCGACCCCGACGATGCGGTCGGCCCGCTGTTCGACTGGTACAACAACGGGGACGTCGCCATCACCGGCGCCGACCCCGACCGGGTCTTCCACGTCACCGAGGCGACCGCGGGCTACCTGCGCGCCACGTGGGCCAACATCGGCGCGGCGGTGATCGGCCGGCGCCTGTTCGACCTGACCAACGGCTGGAACGGCCGTCCGGCGATCGGCGACCACGTGTTCGTGGTGACCCACCAGCCGCCGGCGGCTGGCCCTTTCCCGGCGCGCCGTTCACCTTCGTGACCGGCGGCCTGGCCAGCGCGATAGCCCAGGCCAAGGCCTTCGCCGGGAGCCGGAACGTGGCCCTGACCGCCGGGAACCTCGCCGGCCAGGCCATCGGGGCCGGGCTGGTCGACGAGGTGTCGGTCAGCCTGGTCCCGGCCGTGTTCGGCTCCGGCGTCCGGTTCTTCGGTGACTACGCCGGCTCGCCCGTGCTGCTGGACAACCCGCAGGTCGTCCAGGGCGACCGGGTCACCCACCTGCACTACCGCGTGCGCAAGCCCTGACGCGGGCGGCCGGCCCGACCGGGAGAACCGTCACCCGTGCTCGGGCTCGTGGCCGATCATCTCGGTGGTGGGGACTCGGTGGTGGGGACGATGTCGCCGGTCCTGGCCGCCGCGATCAGCGTGGCCGGGCCGATCAGCCGGGTCAAGGGCGGGTCGCTGCGCCGGTTCTGTGGCCCCGTGACCGAGGCCGCGAACATGATCTCCCGCCGCCTCGGCTACCGCGGCTGACCCGCCCATCTCGGCCGCCGTGCACCAAGCCCAGCTCAGCCCAGCCGCCGTGCACCAAGCCCAGCCCCTTGATCGATTAGCACGGACGAATTCCAGTCAATACGACTGGAATAGTCCGCCCTACGCGATCATGGCCTAGAGGCGAGGGCTGTGGGGCGGGCGGGGCGAGTGTGGCGGCGCGGGTGGTCTGGTCCGGCTAGCTGGGCAGGCGGGCGCGGGGCCCAGGGCATGGTCCGCTAGGCGGGCGGCGGGTCCTCGCCGCGGGCGTGGGCGCGCAGGCGCTCGGCCCAGCTGCGGCGCGGGGGCGGGTCGGGGAGGTCGGCGTAGAGCTCGCCGTCCCGCTCGGTCACCGGGTAGCAGCCGAGCCGGTAGCCCGCGGCGGTGCGGCACTGCCCGGTCTCCAGGTCGTAGGCGTACCAGTGCCAGGGGCAGACCAGCTCCTGCCCGCCCCGGATCCAGCCCTGCGCCAGCGGGCCGCCGTTGTGCGGGCAGCGCGCGTCGGTCACGTAGCACCGCCCGCCGACCAGGAACACCGCGAAATCCCGGCTCCCGTGCCGCACGGTCCAGGAACGGCGCCCGCCGGCCTTGCCGAGCCCCACCCAGGACATGAACCTGAACGCTACGTCACCGCGAGCTCGACCACGCCGAGCCGGTCGATGCTCGCGACCACCACGTCCCGGGGCCGGACCGGGACCGCCGCGGTCAGCCCGCCGGAGAGCACGATCTGCCCGGCCCGCAGGCCCTCGCCCGCGTCCGCCAGCGACCGGGCCAGCCAGGCCACCGCGGCGGCCGGGTGGCCCAGCGCGGCGGCGCCCGCCGCGGTGCCGACGACCTCGCCGCCCAGCTCGAAGACCACCCCGGCCAGCCGCAGGTCGATGCCGGCGGGCGGGACCGGCGTCCCGACCACGAACCGGCCGGCCGAGGTGTTGTCGGCGATCACGTCCGGCATGGTGAACCGGTAGTCGAGGTACCGGGAGTCCAGGATCTCGATCCCGGCAGCCACGCCGGCCGTGGCGGCCAGCACGTCCGCCGCGGTCACGGCCGGGCCGGCCAGGTCCCGGCCCAGGATGAACACGATCTCCGGCTCGGCCCGCGGCTGGATCAGCTCGTCGGCCGCCAGCGGCTCGCCCAGGTCCAGCGCGTTCGCCCGGGCCAGGAAGCCGCGCACCGGCTCGTGGATACCGGCCTGAGCCTCGCCCAGCGTGTTGGCCAGCCAGGCCACCACGGCCAGCGGGTCGCCGAGCGCGGCCGCGCCCGCGCCGGTGTCGGCCAGCTCGCCGCTGCGGGTGAGCAGCATCCCGATCAGCCGGGTGTCCAGCCCGGCCAGTGGCACGATCCGGCTGGAGATCACGACCGTGCCGCTGGAGGCCAGGTCGGCCACGGTGTCTGCCAGCTTGATCCGCCAGCCCACGATCCGGGAGTCGATGATCTCCATCGAGGCGGCCACCCCGGCCGTGGCCCGGCTGGCGGTGAGCCCACGCCGACCATCTGCTGCATCGGCTTGGACGTCAGCCCGACCTTGTAGCCCGTGATCCGGTCGCCGTCCGCCAGCAGCATGCGGACCAGGTGCCGCTGCACCGCGTAGCCGTCGGCCAGGCCCGGGCCGGGGTCGTGGTCGGTGAACGGCTCGACCGGGATGCCGGCGCGGCGCGCCTCGTACAGGATCGAGGCCGCCGCGCGCGGGTCAGCGATCGGCATGAGCGGGTTCTCCCGTCGTCGTGGCCGGGTCAGCGCCCGGCCCGGGCCAGGTCCGCGACATCACCTCGGCGTTCCGCCAGTACCACGCGCTGATGGAGAAATTCGAGCGGATGGCGATCGGCGAGCGGCCGCGACGCACTCCGGGCCGATGCGCGCGTTCGCGACCTGGGCGCACGGGTATGACCCGGGCGAGCCGCTGAACACCGAGGAGATCCGGGTCAAGATCCGCAAGGGCGGCGGGACCGCGCTGGTGTCCTACCGCAACCGGGTCACCGAGGTGCACATCCCGCCGTCGGACGAGGTACCGGACTGGTCCTGAGCCAGACCATGCGTCAAAGGAGGCCGCCGTGCCGCTCGTGCGAATCGACATCCTGGAAGGCCGTCCGCCCGAGGTGATCGAGGAACTGCACACCCGGGTCGCCCAGCTGGTGGCGGAGATCATCGACTCGCCCCTGGACCGGGTCCGGACCTACATCACCGAGATCCCGGCGGAGAACTGGGGCATCGGCGGCGTCCCGGCCTCGCGGGCCCGGGCCGACGAGGTCGAGGCGCGCCGCCGCCGCGCGGCCGGGGAGTGACCGCCCGGCTGACCCGCCGCCCGGGCGGGGCGGCCCGGCTGCGCGCGCTGCTCGAGTCCGGCCAGACCATCCTCGCGCCGGGCGCGTTCGATCCGCTGGCCGCCCGGCTGGTGGAGGAGGCCGGGTTCCCGGCGGTGTACATGACCGGGTTCGGGACGTCGGCGGCGCTGCTCGGGCGGCCGGACGTCGGGCTGCTGACCATGACCGAGATGGCCGACAACGCCGGCCGGATCGCCGCGTGCGTCGACATCCCGGTGATCGCCGACGCCGACACCGGCTACGGCAACCCGCTCAACGTGATCCGCACCGTCGGCGCCTACGAGGCGGCCGGGGTGGCCGGGATCCACATCGAGGACCAGGTGGCGCCGAAGAAGTGCGGTCACATGGAGGGCAAGCTGGTCATTCCCGCGCCGGAGATGGCCGAGAAGGTCCGGGCCGCGGTCGAGGCGCGGGCGCAGCCGGAGTTCGTGATCATCGCCCGGACGGATGCGCGCGCCGTCGAGGGCCTGGACAGCGCCCTCGAGCGCGCGCGCCGGTACCGCGAGGCCGGGGCCGACGTACTGTTCATCGAGGCCGTGGTGTCCGAGCAGGAGGCCGAGGAAGCGGCGCGGGCCTTCCCCGGCGTGCCGCTGCTGTTCAACTGGGCGGAGGGAGGCAAGACCCCGCCGATCGGCATCGACCGCCTGACCGAGCTCGGTTACCGGATCGTCATCTTCCCGATCAGCACGTTGCTGGCGGCCACGGCCGCCATGCGCGGGATACTGCGGGAGATCGCACAGGCGGGAACGCCGGCCGCGGCTATGGGCGGGCTGCCGGCGTTCGGCGAGTTCACCGATTTCATCGGGTTGCCCCAGGTGCGCGAGGTCGAGCAGCGGTACGCCGCGCAGGACTCCGCCGCGAAGAGCCGCGCGCCAGGGCCGGAGCTGGGAGGTTAGGGATGGCAGCCACGTTTGAGCGGCCCAGCGTGACCGCGGAACTGGCCCGGGCGATGATCGACGCGGCCGAGCGGAAGGCGGCCCAGATGGGCCATCCTTTCGTGATCGCCATCGTGGACGACAGCGGGGTGCTGAAGGCGTTCAGCCGGATGGACGGCGCGGCCCTGCTCTCGGTCCAGGTGGCCCAGGACAAGGCCTACACGGCGGTCGGGTTCGGCATGTCCACCGACGCGTGGCACGACTTCGTCAAGGGCGACCCGCCCCTGGCCATGGGGGCCGCGCCGGGCATCGACCGCTTGATCGTCTTCGGCGGCGGGTACCCGATCAAGTTCGGGGACGCGGTCGTCGGCGGGATCGGGGTCAGCGGCGGCCACTACAGCCAGGACATGGAGGTGGCCCAGGCGGGGCTGTCCGCCATACCCACTTCCTGACCCGGTCCTCCGCACCGCCCCCTGACCCCGCCGGGTAATCACCCGGCAGGGATGATGTCACTATCCCCGGCGCGGGGGACAGTGACATCACGGACCGACGTTCAGGGACGGTGCCATGACGGACAGCGACGAAGTCAGCAACAGCAGAAACTGGCCGCAGGTACGGAGCGCCCCGCTGGTGACCGGCGGAACGCTCGTCGCGGTCGGCGGCCTGATCGCGCTCGCGGGCGTGATCGTCGGCGGCATGCACCTCATCGCGGCCACCCGGCAGTGGATCAGCGAGATGGAAGTGCCGCCGAGCGAACTGGCCAGGCTCAAGTGGGCGCAGGCCAAGGCGGCGGCCACCGCCGGGGCCAGCGCCTGGCAGAACGGCACCGGCCCCGGCGCCGTCATCGTTGAGGAGCCCGCGCCGTAAGCACCGGGCGGCGCCGCCGCCGGGCATCACCCGGGCATCACCCGGGGCATCACAAGATCGCAATCGGGTTGACCGGGGAGCCGGTTCCCCGGACCAGCCGGAGCGGCGCGATCACGCAGCAGAACGACCAGCGGCCCGCCTCCGCGCAGAGCCGGGCCAGGTCGTCGAGCTGCAGCCAGTCGAGCAGGTGCAGGCCCATCGCGTTGACGGCCAGCACGTGCACCGGGAAGTCGACGCCCTCGGCGGCGCTGGGGAAGGTGTCGTTGTTACTGTCGCTGCCCAGCACGGCGATGCGCCGCTCGGCCACGAGTTCCAGCGCCTCGGGATGCAGCCCGGTACGGGCGCGGGCCGAGTCCCACGGGCCGAGCTCGGCCCGCCGCCGCCGGTGCCCGACCCGGATGAACAGCAGGTCGCCCTGGCCGATGCGCACCTGCTGCGCGTCGGCGGCCCGGATCAGGTCGCCGGCGGTCACGTGATCACCGGGCTCGAGCCAGGGAACCCCGTGCAGCCGCGGGATGTCCAGCAGGACGCCGCGGCCGACGATCCCGTTGCGCGCGGTCTCGATGGAGAGCTCCGACGCCCCGGCCGCGCCCACGGAGTCCGCGGGCACGTCGTTGTAGAGCCGGGCGCGGTAGATGACGTGGCACAGGGCGTCGATGTGACTGTCGGCGTTCCCGTGAATGTTCATGGCCAGCCGGTCCGTGGCAAAGGACAGCCCGGCCGGATCGGCCTGGTCCCCGGCCGGGCTGGTCATCTCGTGCACGGCGGGATCGGGGTTGTCGGGGGCCACGCGGCTCTCGATCGACGCGGCGAGGGTCACCGTCCGGCCCAGCCGGACCTCGGCCGCCGCGGCCAGCACCTGCTCCGGCGTGATGTAGTTCAGCCCGCCCCGCCGGTCGGCGGGCCCCCAGGCCGCCGCGGCCCGCAGCCGCTGGTACAGGGCGGCGAAGCTCGCGGCGTCCATGAGCGGCCCGGGCCCGGGACCCGGCGGCGTGGTCATGACCGCCCCGCGGCCACCAGGCCCAGTTCGCTGACCGTCGAGCCGGACAGCAGCCGCACCGTCCGCGCCGCCCGGGATGGCCGTACCGCGCGGCGGGGCAGCCGAACCCGGAGCACGCCCGGCAGCGACTCGAAGACCAGCGGGGGATCCATCCGCAGGGCCTCGCCGTCGATCCCGATCTCCACCGGGCCGCCCGAATTGACCTCGAACCGCGGCGCGCTCCACTCCAGCCAGCCCGGGAAGCGGCGGACCTGGCCGGCCGCCTCGAGCGCCACGAACCGGCTGGCCTGCGCCGCGTCGGCGATCCTGGTCGCGACGATCCCGAGCACGCCGAGGTTGAGCCGCGGCCGCGTGCCCATGTTCCCTAGGTGATCCATCCGGTACGGGTCGTTGGACACCAGGATCAGGTGCGCGGTCGGGTAGTCGGCGCCGGGGCCGCGGAAGCGCAGGTCGAGGGGCTTCGCCTCCGGCCCGAGCAGCTCCGGCAGGATCGACGCGGCCGTGCTGATCTTCGCGTCGCGGTACTCGGGCGACTGGACCACCTTCGCGTACAGCCCGAGCGACGCGTTGTTCACGAAGATCCGGCCGTTGACCGAGGCCAGATCGATCCGGCGCTCGAACGCGTCCCCGAACGCGTCCAGCGCCCCGACCACGTCGCTGCGGTCCAGCCCGAGGTCGAGCGCGAAGTGATTCCTGGTTCCGGCGGGCACGCACACGTGCGGCACGTTGCGGCGGCTGGCCACGGTGGCGACCAGCGCCTGCGAGCCGTCGCCGCCGGCCATCCCGATCACGTCCGCGATGCGCGCGATGGCGTCCTCGGCCAGCTGCAGCAGGTCGTCGCCGGGCTGCAGCACGATGGGCTCGATGCCCCGTTTCTCGCACTCGTCGGCCAGGCGGAACTTCTCGGCCTTCCCGCCCCCGGACTTCAGGTTCATGATCAGGACGGGATGCCCGGCGGGCGCCGCCGGCGAGGCGCGCATGGCGGCCGCGCGGGCCCGGAAGGGCCGGCCCTCGCAGCGCGTAGCGCGCCGACGCCACCGACACCACAGACACCACGATGAGCAGGACCAGCGGGCGCCAGTTGAAGTCGTCGAAGGCCAGGGTCACGCCCAGCGCCGCGACGGCCGCGACCACGACGATCAGCGCGATGACCCGGATGATCCCGCGCCTGGACACGGCGTACCAGCCGGCCATGACGCAGATGATCAGGCTGATGATCGCCACCAGCACGGTGACGATATGGATCACCGCGCCGATCAGCAGGAGTCCAACAGCGGCCACCATGGCGAGCAGGGCCACCACGGCCGCCACGCGCGACCCGGCCGACGGGCGGAGCGCCTCGTTCTCTGGCACCCATCCTCCCGGGGAATCGCGCCAGCCTATCCCGATCGCGGGGTCACGGCCTGCCTGGGCGGCCCGCGCCGCCCCCTTATCACCCGCCGGGGGTGGCGTCCGGCGGGCGCCGGGCCTGATGGACTGGGCCGGACCATCACCTTCAAGGAGGACACACCATGGCTGACCTGATCGCCATCGGATATCCGGATGAGACGACCGCGACCGCCGCGGCCGATGAGGCCCGGCGGCTGGCCCAGGACCTGATCATCCAGCCGGACGCGATCGCGGTGATCGTCCGGGACAAGGACGGCACCTACCACGTCCACACCGACCATCACCCCGTCGGCGCCGGGGCGACCTGGGGCATGTTCTGGGGGTTCCTGTTCGGCCTGCTGTTCTTCATCCCCGTCTTCGGCCTGGCCATCGGCGCCGGGCTGGGCGCGCTGATGGGCAAGCTGGCCAAGACCAGCATCGACAAGCAGTTCCAGGAGCAGGTCCGGGACATGGTCAAGCCGGGTACCTCGTGCCTGTTCCTGATGCTGGAGAAGGTGACCCCGGACAAGGCCGTCGAGGCGATGAGCAAGTTCGGCGGCACCGTGTTGAAGACGTCCCTGTCCAAGGACGACGAGAAGGAACTCCAGGACGCGCTGCACGGCGGCGGCGAGACGGCCGCCGCGCAGTAGTCCGCGCGCCTGATCCCGTCCGTCCCCGCGACCCGCGGGCCGTGCCGTGATGATGCCAGGAGGCTGCCACGGCCGCGTCACCCGCGCCGGGTGAGGTGATCCGTGCGGCCCATCGACCCGCGCCTGCTGCGTTACGCGCGGGCGGCCCGGGGCTACCTGGCCACCGCGGTCGGTCTCGGGCTCGCGGCGACGGCGCTGATCCTGGCCCAGGCGGGGCTGCTGGCCCGCGCGCTCGCGACCGCGGCGCGCCCCACGGCGGCCCCGCTCTGGGGCACGCTGCTGGCGCTGTTGTGCGTCGTGGCGGCCCGGGCGGTGGTGGCGTACGGCGGAGAGGCGGCCGCGCTGCGGGCGGCCGCCTCGGTGAAATCGCAGCTGCGGCGCGCGCTCGCCGCCCGCGCCCTGGGGCTCGGCCCGGCCTGGCTGGGCGGCCAGCAGACCGGGGAGGTCACCACGCTGGCCACCCGGGGACTGGACGGACTCGATCCTTACTTTGCACGCTACGTCCCGCAGTTGATCCTGGCGGTCGCGGTCCCCGTCGCGGTGCTGGTGCGGGTGGCGGTCGCCGACTGGATCTCCGCGGTCGTCATCGCCGTCACGCTGCCGCTGATCCCGCTGTTCGCGGTGCTGGTGGGCTGGCATACCAAGGCCCGCACGCGGCGGCAGTGGCGGCTGCTCGCCACCCTGGCCGGGCACTTCCTCGACGTGGTCGAGGGCCTGCCCACCCTCAAGATCTTCGGCCGGGCCCGGGCGCAGGAGGAGGTGATCGGGAAGGTCACCGGCGAGTACCGGGCCACCACCATGTCCGCGCTCCGGGTCGCGTTCCTGTCCGCGCTGGTGCTCGAGCTGGCCGCCTCGGTCGCCACGGCCCTGGTCGCGGTCGAGGTGGGGCTACGGCTGCTCTACGGCCACATGGCGTACGAGACCGCGCTGCTGGTGCTGCTGCTGACGCCCGAGGCCTTCCTGCCGCTGCGGTCGGTCAGCGCCCAGTTCCACGCCAGCATGGAGGGCGCCGCCGCGGCCGGGCGGGTCCTGGACATCCTGGACACCGAGCCGGGCCCGGTGCCGGCCGGCTGGGTGCCGGCCGGCGGGGTGCCGGCCGGCGGGTGCCGGCCGCCACCGGGCGCCCCGGCCGGGCGGCCGCGGCCGTGGACCTGCGGGCCGAGGAGATCACGCTGAGCGAGGTCACCGTGGCCTATCCCGGACGGCGCCGGCCCGCGCTCGACGCGGTGAGCCTGGCGATCCGGCCGGGGGAGCGCATCCTGGTGACCGGGCCGAGCGGCGCGGGCAAGAGCACGCTGCTGGCGCTGCTGCTGCGGTTCGCGGCGCCGGCCGCGGGCACCATCCAGGCCGGCGGCGCCGGCCTGGCCGCGATCGGCGACGACCAGTGGCGCGCCCAGCTCGCCTGGGTGCCCCAGCAGCCGCACCTGTTCGCGGGCAGCGTGGCCGACAACATCGCGCTCGGCCGGCCGGGCGCGAGCCCCGAGGCGATCCGGCAGGCGGCCCGGCTGGCCGGCGCCGCGGAGTTCATCGAGGCCCTGCCGGGCGGGTACCAGACCGTGCTCGGCGAGCGCGCGCTGCGGCTGTCCTCGGGCCAGCGGCAGAAGATCGCGCTGGCCCGGGCGTTTCTGCGGGATGCGCCGCTGCTGCTGCTCGACGAGCCCGCCGCTCACCTGGACCCGGCCAGCACCCGGCAGATCGTGGCGGCCCTCGAGACCGCGCTGGCCGACCGCACCGTCGTCCTGGTCAGCCACGGCCCGGGCCTGGCCCCGGTGGCCAGCCGCGTCATCCGCCTGGACCAGGGGAAGCTGGCCGCCGTGCCCGGCCCGCCCGGCCCGCCCGCGCCCTCCCTGGCCGGGTCCGCCGGGCTGTCCGGGGTGACCGCCGCGGCGGTGATCCCATGACCATGCCCGCGCGCCGCCCGCTGCTGCGGCTGCTGTGGCTGGCCCGGCCGATGCGCGGCCAGTTGCTGGTGTCGGTCCTGGCCGGCGCGGCCGCCACCGGCTGCGGCGTGGCGCTGCTCGCCGTGTCCGGGTTCCTGCTCGCCCGGGCCTCCGAGCACCCCAGCATCGTGGTGCTCTCCGTGGCCATCGTCGCGGTCCGCGGGCTGTCCGTCGGCCGGGGAGTGTTCCGCTACATCGAGCGCCTGGCCTCCCACGACGTCGCGTTCCGGGTCCTGGCCGACATCCGGGTGGCGATCTACCGGCGGCTGGAGCGGCTGGCCCCGGCCGGGCTGGCCGCCTTCCGCTCGGGCGACCTGCTGGCCCGCCTGATCAGCGACGTGGACGCCACCCAGGACCTGTTCATCCGCGGGGTGGGCCCGCCGCTGGCCGCGGCGCTGGTCGGCGCGGGCGCGGTCACCGCGTGCCTGTTCATCCTCGCGCCGGCCGGCGGCGTGCTCGCCCTGGGGCTGCTGACGGCCGGGGTCATGGTCCCGGCCCTGGCCGTCGCGGCGTCGCGTCGCGCCGCCCGGGTCACCGCCCCGGCGCGCGGCGAGCTGAGCGCGACCATGACCGACCTGCTGTCCGGTGCCGCCGAACTGCAGGCGTTCGGCGCCCAGGACGCCGGCCTCGCCGCCGTCGCCGCCGCGGACCACCAGCTGACGTCGCTGGCCCGGCGCTCTGCCGCCGCGGCCGGCCTGGGCAGCGGGCTCATGGTCGCGGTCTCCGGCATCACCCTGTGGGGGGTCCTCTTCCTGGGGGTGGCGGCCGTGGCCGACGGGACGATGACCCGGGTGCCGCTGGCCGTGGTGACCCTCACCGCGCTGGCCGCCTTCGAGGCCGTCACCGCCCTGCCCGCGGCCGCCCTCCAGCTCGGCGACTCCCGCGGCGCGGCCGAGCGGATCGGCGCGGTCCTCGACGCGCCTGACCCGGTCGTCGATCCCGTGGCACCCCGCCCGCTGCCCGCCGGGCCGGTGCGGGTCCGCCTGCGCGGCGTCCAGGTCCGGTACCAGCCGCACGGGCCGCTCGCGCTGGACGGATTCGACCTTGACCTGGGGCCCGGGCGGAGAGTGGCGCTGGTCGGGCCCAACGGCGCGGGCAAATCCACGGTGGCCTCCGTGCTGCTGCGCTTCTGCGACCCGGTCGGCGGCTCGGTCACCCTGGGCGGCGCCGGGGACCGCGCCGACGGCGCCCACGCCGACCTGGCCAGCTATGCCGCCGACGACGTGCGCACGGTGATCGGCGGCTGCCCCCAGGACCCGCACATCTTCGACGCGACCGTCCGGGAGAACCTGCGCCTGGCCCGGCCGGACGCGGGCGACGACGAGCTGGCCGCCGCGGCGGCCAGCGCCCGGCTGCTTCCCTGGATCGAGTCGCTGCCCCGGGGCTGGGACACCCGCGTCGGCGCCCGGGGCGCGGCCATGTCCGGCGGGGAGCGGCAGCGGCTCGCCCTGGCCCGGGCGCTGCTGGCCGGCCCGGACCTGCTGATACTCGACGAGCCCACGGCTCACCTCGACCCCGAGGCCGCCTCCGCGCTCACCGCCGACCTGCTCGCGGTCACCGCGGGCCGGGCCACCCTGCTCATCACCCACGACCTCGAGGGACTCGACCAGGTCGACGAGATCATCGTCTTGGACCAGGGCAAGGTGGCGCAGCGCGGCACACACCGCGAGCTGATGCGCGCCGACGGTCCGTACCGGCAGCTGCGCGGGTGACCCGCGGCTGCCCTAGACTGGGCGGCCTAGCCGTGCGTGATCAGTAGCCGTGCGTGACCACCGTGCCCGGGCTCCGGCGTGATGCCTGCCCGGGCGGGGAGCCGAGGAGTGACCCCGACGTGAAGACCGACGTCGAAGAGCTGAGCCCGACCCGAGTCCGGCTCACCATCGAGGTTCCGTTCGACGAGCTGAAGCCGAACGTCGACCGCGCGTACCGTGAGGTCGCCCGCCAGGTCCGGGTGCCTGGCTTCCGGCCGGGGCGGGTCCCGCCGCGCGTCATCGACCAGCGCATCGGGCGCGGCGCCGTGCTCGAGCAGGCGGTGAACGACGCCGTCCCGGAGCTGTACGGCAGGGCGCTCGAGGAGCACGACGTCTACGCGCTCGGCCAGCCGGCCGTGGAGATCACCAAGCTCGACGACGGCAAGGAGCTCGCGTTCACCGCGGAGGTCGACGTCCGGCCGAAGTTCGACCTGCCCGGCATCGACGGGCTGCCGGTGACGGTCGACGATGCCGAGGTCACCCCGGACCAGGTCGAGGAGTACATCGGCTCGCTGCGGGAGAGGTTCGCCTCGCTGAAGGGCACCGACCGGCCGGCCGCCGAGGGTGACTTCGTCTCGATCGACCTGTCCGCCGAGATTGACGGCAAGCCGGTCGAAGACGCGCAGGCCAGCGGAGTCTCCTACGAGGTCGGCAGCGGGCAGATGCTCGACGGGCTCGATGAGGCCCTGAGCGGGATGTCCGCGGGCGAGACGAAGACGTTCTCCGCGGAGCTGGCCGGCGGCAAGCTGGCCGGCCAGCAGGCCGACGTGACCGTGACCGTCTCGAGCGTCAAGGTCAAGGAACTGCCGGAACTCGACGATGACTTCGCCCAGTCCGCCAGCGAGTTCGATACCCTCGGCGAGCTGCGGGCCGGCACCAGGACGCAGCTGGAGAGCATGCGGCGGGTCGGCCAGGCGGGACAGGCCCGGGAGCGGGCGCTGGACGCGCTGCTCGCCCGGGTCGACATGCCGCTGCCCGAGGACCTGGTCGGCCGCGAGATCGCCAGCCGCCGGCAGTCGCTCGCCGACCGGCTGGAGCGCTCAGGCAACACCATGGAGGAATACCTCGAGGCCATCGGCTCCACCGCCGAGCAGCTCGACGAGCAGCTCGGCCAGGACGCCCGCCGCAGCGTCAAGGCCGAGTTCATCCTGGACAAGCTGGCGACCCAGGAAGAGCTCGGCGTGAGCCAGGAAGAGCTGGCCGCGTACGTGACCGAGCAGGCCTACCGGATGGGCGTCCCGCCGGACCGCCTGGCCAAGGAGCTGGCGGAGCGGGGCCAGCTCGCCGCGGTGGCCGCCGACGTGCTGCGGGGTAAGGCGCTCACGCTGCTCGCGGAGCGGGCCAAGGTCACCGACGAGTCGGGGCATGAGGTCGATCTGACGCCCGCCGTCGAGGAGGTCCCGGACGACGCGGAGGACGCCGCCGAGGAAGTCTCGGACGACGCCGAGGACTCCGCCGAGCCCGCGGCGGACGATGATGACTCCGACGCCGGCGAAGACCCGCAGCCGGCGTCATGACCTGCGGGCCCCGGGCCGCGGCGGCGTCATGGCGCCACCGCGGCCGCAGTGGCGCGCCGGGAGCCTGCGCCCACAGCGAACAGGCGCCGGCCGTGGACTTCCTGGCCCTGGCCGCGGGTTATGGTCACTGCAATGACATCACCGCCCGGCGGTCCATGACACCGGGCAGAGAATAGAGATAAGAGAGCGAGGAGGGCATCGTGACCACGCCCGCCCCTGACGACCCCCTGGCGCCCCTGGTGGCGCGTGTCGCGGAAGCCCCGCCCATGCCCCTGGGCGAGCAGCTGTTCCAGCGCCTGTTGCGGCACCGGATCGTCGTCCTCGGCCAGCAGGTCGACGACGACCTGGCCAACCGGGTCTGCGCGGAGCTCATCCTGCTCGCGGCGGAGGACGACAAGCGGGACATCAACCTCTACATCAACTCTCCCGGGGGCTCGGTCACCGCGGGCATGGCCATCTACGACGTCATGCAGTACGTGCCGAACGATGTCGCCACCTACGCGATGGGCATGGCCGCCTCCATGGGCCAGTTCCTGCTCTGCGCCGGCGCCGCCGGCAAGCGCTACGCGATGCCGCACGCGTCGATCCTGATGCACCAGCCGCACGGCGGGATCGGCGGCACCGCCACCGACATCAGGATCCAGGCCGAGCAGATCCTGTACCTGAAGCGCACGCTGGCCGAGCGCATCGCGATGCACACCGGCCAGACCGTCGAGCAGATCGAGATCGACTCCGACCGGGACCGCTGGTTCACCGCGGATGAGGCCAAGGACTACGGATTCGTGGACCGGGTGATCCGCAACGCCACCGAGGTCCCGTCGGAAGGCCCGGTTTCTTGAACGAGGCCGGAGCGGAGGAGCTAACCGTGAACGCAGGCAACCGGCCGGGCAGCGCAGCAGGGCTGTGGCGGCCAGCAGAATCCAGGTACGTGCTGCCGTCCTTCGTGGAGCGGACGTCGTACGGGATCAAGGAGATGAACCCGTACAACAAGCTCTTCGAGGAGCGGATCATCTTCCTCGGGGTGCAGATCGATGACGCGTCGGCCAACGACGTGATGGCCCAGCTGATCACGCTGGAGTCGATCGACCCCGACCGCGACGTCCTGATGTACATCAACTCGCCCGGCGGGTCGATGACATCGATGATGGCGATCTACGACACCATGCAGTACATCCAGCCCGACATCCAGACGTTCTGCCTGGGCCAGGCGGCGTCCGCGGCCGCGGTGCTGCTGGCCGCGGGCACCAAGGGAAAGCGGATGGCGCTGCCCAACTCGCGGATCCTGATCCACCAGCCGGCCGTGGAAAGCGGCTACGGCCAGTCCAGTGACCTGGAGATTCAGGCCCGGGAGATCCTCCGGATGCGCACCGCCATGGAGCAGATCATCGCCCGCCACACCGGCAGGGACGAGGATCAGGTCCGCCGCGACGTGGAGCGCGACAAGTTCTTCACCGCCGAAGAAGCCAAGGAGTACGGGCTGGTAGATGAGGTTCTCACGACCCTTAAGCGCAAGACCGAGGTAGGGTCGTCCTAACCGGTGGACTTACGCGGCCCGCGGCACGGCGGGCGGTGACGGTCCATAAGCCACAACGACAGGCGCCAAGGCGGTACCGTCTAGGTCTACGACAAGCAGGCTGGGCAGGACACGCGTCGCGGGCGGGGCGGCCGCCGGCGGCCCCAGGGCAAAGGAGTATCTGGGTGGCACGCATGGGCGATGGCGGTGATCTGCTGAAGTGCTCGTTCTGCGGAAAGAGCCAGAAGCAAGTCAAAAAGCTCATAGCCGGCCCCGGCGTGTACATCTGCGACGAGTGCATCGATCTCTGCAACGAGATCATCGAAGAGGAACTGGCCGAGCCGGCCGAGCTCAAGTGGGACAGCCTGCCGAAGCCGCGCGAGATCTACGAGTTCCTCGACTCGTACGTGATCGGCCAGGAGAAGGCCAAGAAGGGCCTCTCGGTCGCGGTCTACAACCACTACAAGCGGATCCAGTCCGGCGGTGAGCGGTCCGGAGAGGACGGCGTCGAGCTCGCCAAGTCGAACATCCTGCTGCTCGGGCCGACCGGGTCGGGCAAGACCCTGCTCGCGCAGACCCTGGCCCGGCTGCTCAACGTCCCGTTCGCGATCGCCGACGCCACCGCGCTGACCGAGGCCGGGTACGTCGGCGAGGACGTCGAGAACATCCTGCTCAAGCTCATTCAGGCTGCCGACTACGACGTCAAGAAGGCCGAGACCGGGATCATCTACATCGACGAGATCGACAAGATCGCCCGCAAGAGCGAGAACCCCTCGATCACCCGGGACGTGTCCGGCGAGGGCGTCCAGCAGGCGCTGCTGAAGATCCTCGAGGGCACGACGGCCTCGGTGCCGCCGCAGGGCGGCCGCAAGCATCCGCATCAGGAGTTCATCCAGATCGACACGACGAACGTGCTGTTCATCTGCGGTGGCGCGTTCGCGGGCCTTGAGAAGATCATCGAGCACCGGATCGGCCGCAGCGGCATGGGCTTCGGCGCCGTGCTCCGGGTGAAGACCGACAAGACCACGGCCGACCCGTTCGCCGAGGTGATGCCCGAGGACCTGCTCAAGTTCGGGATGATCCCCGAGTTCGTCGGGCGGCTGCCCGTCATCACCAGCGTGCACAACCTCGACCGCGAGGCGCTGATCCGGATCCTGACCGAGCCCCGGAACGCGCTGGTCCGCCAGTACCGGCGGCTGTTCGAGCTGGACGGGGTCGACCTGGAGTTCACCGACGACGCGCTCGAGGCCGTCGCCGACCAGGCGATCCTGCGCGGGACCGGGGCCCGGGGGCTGCGAGCGATCCTGGAAGAGGTCCTGATGTCGGTCATGTACGAGGTGCCGAGCCGCAAGGACGTGGAGCGGGTCGTCATCACCAGCGAGTCGGTGCTCGAGAACGTGAACCCGACGCTGGTGCCCCGCGATGCGCAGCGGCGGACCCCGCGGGAGAAGTCGGCCTGACCGGCCGGCCGAGCCCGCCCCACCGCGTTTTCCCGCCCGGCCTCCGCCCGCTCCGGCCGGGCTGACCGGCCTCCCGCCCGCCCTCACCCTGGACTGACTCACACCCGCCCGCTCGCCCTCGCCCAGCTTGATCGATTGGCGCGGACGATCCTTCAGTCAATACGACTGAAAGACGTCCGCGCCACGTGATCAAGCCCGGCGGGCAGGCGGGCAGCCGCCGGGAGCGGGCGGTTCGGGGAAGGTCAATGCCGCGCGGCACTAGACTCCCTGGCGTGACCGCACCAAGACCCGCCGAGCTTCCCCCGCAGTACGCGCCGGCCGACGTGGAAGGCCGCCGGTACCGGATCTGGGAGGAGCGCGGCTACTTCACCGCCGACTCGTCGTCGGCCGCGCCCGCGTTCTCGATCGTCATCCCGCCGCCGAACGTCACCGGCTCGCTGCACATCGGCCACGCGCTCGATCACACGCTGATCGACGCGCTGATCCGGCGGCGGCGGATGCAGGGCTACAACACGCTGTGGCTGCCGGGCATGGACCACGCGGGGATCGCCACCCAGAACGTGGTCGAGCGCGAGCTCGCCAGGGAGGGCCTGAGCCGGCATGACCTGGGCCGGGAGGCCTTCGTCGAGCGGGTGTGGCAGTGGAAGGCGACCTCGGGCGGCGCGATCCTCGGCCAGATGCGGCGGCTCGGCGACAGCGTGGACTGGTCCCGGGAGCGGTTCACCATGGACGAGGGCCTGTCCCGCGCCGTGCAGACGATCTTCAAGCGGCTCTTCGACGACGGGCTCATCTACCGGGCCCAGCGGATCATCAACTGGTGCCCGCGCTGCCTGACCGCGCTGTCGGACATCGAGGTGGATCACACCGACGACGAGGGCGAGCTGGTCACGGTCCGGTACGGCGACGGCGCGGACTCGGTCAAGGTCGCCACCACGCGGGTGGAGACCATGCTCGGCGACACCGCGGTCGCCGTGCATCCCGACGATCCCCGGTACAGCCGCCTGGTGGGCACCGAGGTGGAGCTGCCGCTGTCCGGGCGGAGGATCCCGGTGGTCGCCGACCCGCACGTCGACCCGGCGTTCGGCACCGGGGCGGTCAAGGTGACGCCCGCGCACGACCCGGACGACTTCGAGATCGGCCGCCGTCACGACCTGCCCAGCCTGACGATCATGGACGAGCGCGGCGTGATCACCGCGCATGGCCCGTTCCAGGGGCTGGACCGGTTCGAGGCCCGGCCCGCGATCCTCGCCGCGCTGCGCGAGCAGGGCCGGGTGGCCGCCGAGCAACGGCCGTACCTGCACGCGGTGGGGCACTGCCAGCGCTGCGGCACCACGGTCGAGCCCCGGCTGTCGCTGCAGTGGTTCGTCAAGGTCGGCCCGCTGGCCAAGGCGGCCGGGGACGCGGTCCGCGACGGCCGGGCCCGGATCCACCCGCAGCAGATGGCGGCGCGCTACTTCGACTGGGTGGACGACATGCACGACTGGTGCATCAGCCGCCAGCTGTGGTGGGGGCACCGGATCCCGGTCTGGTACGGGCCCGCCGGCGAGGTGGTCTGCGTCGGCCCCGACTCCGAGCCGCCGGCCGGCGAGGGCTGGCACCAGGACCCCGACGTCCTGGACACCTGGTTTTCGTCCGCGCTGTGGCCGTTCTCCACCCTCGGCTGGCCGGCGTCTACCGCCGACCTGCGCACGTTCTACCCGACCAGCGTGCTGGTCACCGGCTACGACATCCTGTTCTTCTGGGTGGCCCGGATGATGATGTTCGGGCTGTACGCGATGTCCGGCGCCGATCCCGCCGACGCGGTGCCGTTCCGCGTGGTCGCCCTGCACGGCCTGGTCCGCGATCAGCACGGCAAGAAGATGTCGAAGTCGCGCGGCAACACCGTGGACCCGCTGGACTGGATCGACCGGTTCGGCGCCGACGCCACCCGGTTCACCCTGGCCCGCGGGGCCAGCCCGGGCAGCGACGTGTCGGTCAGCGAGGAGTGGGTGGCCGGCGCCAGGAACTTCTGCAACAAGCTGTGGAACGCCGCCAGGTTCGCGCTGCTGAACGGCGCGGACGCGGGCGCGGACCTGCCCGGGCCCGGCGCGCTGGCCGTGCCCGACCGCTGGATCCTGTCCCGGCTCGCGGCGGTCACGGCCGAGGTGGACGAACTGTTCGAGCAGTTCGAGTTCGGCAAGGCCTGCGACGCGCTGTACCACTTCGCCTGGGACGAGTTCTGCGACTGGTATCTGGAGTTGGTCAAGGTGCCGCTGGGCGGCAGCGACCCCGACGCGGCCGCCAGGGCCCGGGCGGTGCTCGGCCACGTGCTCGACCGGTTGCTGCGGCTGATCCACCCGGTGATGCCCTTCGTCACCGAGGAGCTGTGGACGTCCCTGACCGGCGGCGAGTCGGTGATGGTGGCTTCCTGGCCCGGAGGCGTCACGGCGGGCCACGCCGGCCCGGCCGGGGCGGGCCGCGGCGCCTTGGCTGGCGTGCCCGTGTCGCTGCCGCGCGACCCGGCCGCCGAAGCGGAGATCGAGAGCCTGATGCGGCTGGTCACGCAGGTGCGCAGGTTCCGCTCGGACCAGGGGCTGCGGCCGGCCCAGCCGGTGCCCGCGGTGCTGGCCGGGATCGAGGCGACGCCGCTGGCTGGCCACGAGGCCAGCATCCGCTCGCTGCTGCGGCTCGCGGCACCCGGCGAGGCGTTCGCGCCCACGGCGGCGGTGCAGGCCGAGGGGGTCACCGTGCAACTGGACACGGCGGCGGCGATCGACATCGGCGCCGAGCGGCGGAGGCTGGAGAAGGACCTCTCCACGGCCAGGGCCGACGCGGCGGCGACCGAGCGCAAGCTCGCTACCCCGTCGTTCGTCGAGCGCGCGCCCGAGGCGGTGGTGGCCCGCAGCCGCGACCGGCTGGCGGCCGCCCAGGCGGAAATAGCCCGGCTGGAGCAGCGCCTGGCCGCCCTGCCGCGGTCCGGCTGAGCGGCGTCGGGACGCCGCGACCGGGCGCTCCGCCGCGGAGCAGCGCACCGCGCCACCTCAAGATCGATAACCGATCTGTCACGATTCTGATACCCTTTCCGTTAATGGCGTTAAGGGTGCTGATCGGGCCTATAGCGTGATTGAATGTTGACCCGTTGCCGGTTAAGGCTGGCGGCCGCGGCGGTGCTGGCCCTCATGGCGGCAGGCTGCGCGGGCGGCAGCACCGGCGCCGTGCCGTCGTCGCGTACCTCGTCGGGCGGCACACCGGTGAGCGGCGGTACCGCGGTCCTGGCCGAGCCGCCGTCGGTGACGCCGAATTACATTTTCCCGTTCACGAGCAGCGCCGATTTCAGCGATATCAACATCTGGGATCTCCAGTCGCTGCTGTACCGGCCGCTGTACTGGTTCGGCCGCAGCGGCCAGCCCACGGTGAACGCCTCGCTGAGCCTGGCCTACCCGCCGACGTTCAACGGCAACAAGGTCACGATCACGCTGAAGCACTACATGTGGTCCGACGGCACCCCGGTGACCGCGACGGACGTGATGTTCTGGCTCAACATGGAGACGGCCGACCCGGCCGACTACGGGGGTTTCACGGGCTTCCCGATGAACGTCAAGGACATCACGGCGGTCACCCCGACCGAGCTGACCATGGTGATGGACAAGCCGTACTCGCCGGACTGGTTCCTGGCCAACGACCTGAGCCAGATCACCCCGATGCCGGCCGCCTGGGACCGGACCGCGTCCGGGGCGAGCAGTTGCGCGACCACGCCCAGCGACTGCACGGCGGTGTACGACTACCTGGACGACCAGGCCAAGGACCTGAGCAGCTACGTGGGCTCGCCGCTGTGGTCGGTCGTGGACGGGCCGTGGAAGCTGAGCGCGTTCGACGCCGACGGGCACGTCTCGTTCGTGCCGAACAAGGCCTACTCCGGGCCGGTCAAGCCGAGGCTGGCGGAGTTCCAGGAGGTGCCGTTCACCACCGACGCCGCCGAGTATGACGTGCTGCGCTCGCCGAGCTCCAGTACCAAGATCGACGTGGGGTACCTGCCCCAGCAGGACGCGCCGCGCAAGCCGGTCGGCGCGGCCGTGGGCGCGAACCCGCTGGCCGCCCGGGGGTACACCCTGGTCCCGTGGCAGGTCTGGGGGATCAACTACTTCGTGGTGAACTACCAGTCCACCACCGGCAACGGCCCGATCATCAGGCAGCTGTACTTCCGCCAGGCGCTGGAGGACCTGGTGAACCAGGCCGCGGTGGTCGCCGGGCCGCTGCGCGGCTACGGGGTGACCACGAACGGCCCGGTGGCCGATGCCCCGGTGACGTTGTTCCTGTCGCCCAGGGGCAAGGCGGGCGACCCGTTCCCGTACGACCCGGCCCAGGCGAAATCGCTGCTGACCAGCCACGGCTGGACGGTGGTCCCGGACGGGGTGTCCACCTGCGCCGACCCGGCCCGGTGCGGGCCGGGGATCAGGAAGGGGCAGGGGCTGAGCTTCACGCTGCCGTACGCGTCCGGGACCGCGTGGATCGCCGCGGAGATGACCGGGCTGAAGTCCAGCGCCGCAACGGTCGGGATCCGGCTGAACCTGGTGCCCGAGCCGTTCGCCGAGGTGCTCGCGCTGGCCGGGGGCAACTGCGTGGTCGCGAAATCCCCGTGCAACTGGGACATGGCGAACTGGGGCGGCGGCTGGTCCTTCGCCCCGGACTTCGAGCCCACCGGCGAGGAACTGTTCGAGTGCGGGGCGATCGCCAACTCCGGCGGGTTCTGCGACAAGGCCAACGACGCGATGATCGGTCAGACGCTGATCAGCGACAACATGCAGTACATGTACAACTGGCAGGACTACCTGGCGACCCAGCTGCCGGTGCTGTGGCAGCCGAACGCGGATTACCAGCTGACCGAGATCGCCGACAACCTCAAGGGCGTCACCCCGCAGAGCCCGACGCTCAGCATCAACCCGGAGAACTGGTACTTCGTGAAGTAGTCCGGCGCGGCACCGCGTGATGCCGGGCCGGTCACTGATCTGTCACGATTCCGTAGCGCTCACGGCCAGGATCGCCCTGGCGCCAGAGCATGGGCATGTCGTCTCAGCCGGAGCACGTCGGGGGATAGCGGTGCCAGCCCGAGCGGGCTTCCTGGCCCAAGGAGCCGCCACCATGACTCGACCCGCACCGCAGCAGCACCACAGGCCCAGGCCGGGGCTTCGCGGCCGGGTCCTGGCGGCTTGCGTGGCCGCGGCGGCGTGCGCTCTCGTTGCCGCGGGCTGCTCGGGCAGCCGCGGCCCGGCGCCGGGTAACACTCCCGTCACCGGCGGGACCGCGGTGCTCGCCGAGTCGCCCTCGACCCCGCCGACGTACATCTTCCCGTACATGAGCAGCGCCGTTATCAGCAACGTCAACCTGTTCGACTTCCAGTACCTGATGTACCGGCCGCTGTACTGGTTCGGCACCGGGGGCCAGCCGACGCTCAACGCCTCGCTGAGCCTGGCCAGCCCGCCGACCTTCAACGGCACCCAGGTCACGATCAGCCTGAAGCACTACATGTGGTCCAACGGCACCCCGGTGACCGCGACGGACGTGATGTTCTGGCTCAACATGGAGAAGGCCCGGCCGGCCGACTACGGCGCCTACACCGACTTCCCGGCCGACGTGTCGAACATCACGGTGGTCAGCCCGACCGAGCTGACCATGACCATGGCCACGGACAAGGCGTACTCGCCGACCTGGTTCCTGTACAACCAGCTGAGCCAGATCACCCCGATGCCGGCCGCCTGGGATCGCACCGCCACCGGGCCGAGCGACTGCGCCGCGAAGGTCAGCGACTGCGCGGCGGTGTACGACTACCTCAACGACCAGGCCAAGGACCTGAGCAGCTACGTGGGCTCGCCGCTGTGGTCGGTCGTGGACGGGCCGTGGAAGCTGAGCGCGTTCGACGCCGACGGGCACGTCTCGTTCGTGCCGAACAAGGCCTACTCCGGGCCGGTCAAGCCCAGGCTGGCCATGTTCTCGGAGGTGCCGTTCACCACCGACTCGGCCGAGTACGACGTGCTGCGCTCGCCGAGCTCCAGTACCAAGATCGACGTTGGGTACCTGCCGGAACAGGCGGCGCCGCCCAAGCCCGCGGGAGCGGCCGTGGGGGCGAACCCCGTGCCCGGCTACGCCCTGGTCCCGTGGCAGGACTGGGGGATCAACTTCTTCGTGGTGAACTACCAGTCCACCACCGGCAACGGCCCGATCATCAGGCAGCTGTACTTCCGCCAGGTGCTGGAGGACCTGATGAACCAGGCCGCGGTGGTGCGGGGCCCGTTGCGCGGGTACGGGACCGAGACCGTGGGACCGGTCGGCAATACCCCCGTGACCTCGTGGCTGTCGCCGCAGGGCAAGGCGGGTAACCCGTTCCCGTACGAGCCGGCCCAGGCGAAATCGCTGCTGACCAGCCACGGCTGGACGGTGGTCCCGGACGGGGTGTCCACCTGCGCCAACCCGGCCCGGTGCGGGCCGGGGATCAGGAAGGGCCAGGGGCTGAGCTTCACCCTGCCGTACGCGTCCGGGACCGCGTGGATCGCCGCGGAGATGACCGGGCTGCAGTCCAGCGCCGCGGCGGTCGGGATCCGGCTGAACCTGGTGCCCAAGCCGTTCGCGCAGGTCATCTCGGTAGCCGGGGGGAACTGCGTGATCATCAAGGCCCCGTGCAACTGGGACATGGCGAACTGGGGCGATGGCTGGTCGTTCTCCCCGGACTACCTGCCCACCGGCGAGCAGCTGTTCTTGAGCGGGGTGGTCGCGAACGCGGGCGGGTTCAGCGACCCCAAGAACGACGCGATGATCAACCAGACGCTCACCAGCAGCAACCTGCAGGTCTTCTACAACTGGCAGGACTACCTGGCGGCCCGGCTGCCGGTGATCTGGCAGCCGGAGGGTGACTTCCAGCTGACCGAGATCGCCGACAACCTCAAGGGCGTCACCCCGCAGAGCCCGACGCTCAGCATCACCCCGGAGAGCTGGTACTTCGTGAAGTAGCCTGCCCTCCGCCCTGGCCTCGGGCGGCACCAGGTTACCCCGGGCCAGCACGTAGGCTGCCAGGGTGACAGTCGCCATCTGTGAGCAGCCGTGAGCGACCCGCAGACCCGGCTGCGGGAGGCCGAGCAGGAGATCCTCGCCCGGCGGCCGGAGCATTCCATCGAGCCGTCACTGGACCGGATCACGGCGCTGACCGCGCTGCTCGGCGACCCGCAGCGCGGCTACCCGGTCATCCACATCACCGGGACCAACGGCAAGACCTCGACCGCCCGGATGATCGAGACGCTGCTGCGCGCCCGCGGGCTGCGCACCGGCCTGTTCACCAGCCCGCACCTGACCTCGATCCGGGAACGGATCTGCGTGGACGGCGAGCCGCTCAGCGCCGAGCGCTTCGCCGACGCCTACGCCGAGGTGCAGCCGTACCTGGCCCTGGTGGACGAGAGCCAGCCGGCCGCGCTGTCCTTCTTCGAGGTGCTCACCGCGATGGCGTTCGCCGTCTTCGCCGACGCGCCGGTCGACGTGGCGGTGATCGAGGTCGGCATCGGCGGGACCTGGGACAGCACCAACGTCGCCGACGGCGCCGTCGCGGTCGTGACGCCGGTATCGATCGATCACGTCCGCTACCTGGGCAACACCGTGACGTCCATCGCCGGCGACAAGGCGGGCATCATCAAGCCGGGCGCGATCGCCGTGCTGGCCCAGCAGCCGCTCGACGCGGCGGAGGTGCTGCTGCGGCGCGTGGCCGAGGTAGGGGCGACCGTGGCCAGGGAGGGTCTCGAATTCGGGGTGACCAGCCGGGAACTGGCGGTGGGCGGGCAGGTGCTCGGAATCCGCGGCCTGCTCGGCGACTACGACGAGCTGTTCCTGCCGCTGTTCGGCGCCCACCAGGCGGGCAACGCGGCCTGCGCTCTTGCCGCGGTAGAGGCGTTCGCCGGCGCCTCGGACAGCGCCGAGGGCGAGCCCGCGGCGCTCGGCGACCAGCTCGTCCGCTCCGCGTTCGGGATGATGTCCTCACCGGGCAGGCTGGAGGTGGTCCGCCGCAGCCCGGTCGTGGTCGTGGACGCGGCGCATAATCCGGCCGGGATGGCCGCCACCGTGACCGCGGTCACGGAGGCCTTCGCGCCCGCCGAGCTGATCGCCATCCTCGCGGTCAGCGAGGACAAGGACGTGCCGGGGATACTCGACGAGCTTGAGCCGGTGGTGTCCGAGCTGGTGGTGACGGCCAACTCCTCGCCCAGGTCCGCCGATCCCGGCAAGCTCGCCGAGCTGGCGGGCGCGGTGTTCGGTCCGGACCGGGTCCGCGCCGTGGCCCGGATCGACGACGCGATCGAGCTCGCGGTGGCGCTGGCCGACGAGGCCGACGCGCGGTCGGCCGACGCCCGCGGCGGCGGGCTGCCCGGCGCCGCCCTGGTCCTCATCACCGGGTCGGTGATCACCGCCGGGGACGCCCGGCTGCTGCTCACCCGCGCGGCCCCGGGCGAGCCCGCGCCGGGCCCCGCCGCCGCGGCGTCCCATGACTCCGATGACCGGCCCGGCGCCCCGTGAGACGACGACAGTGAGGCAACGCCGGTGAGGCGGCTCTGCGCCACCGTGCTGATCATGGAGACGGTGGTGATCTGGCTGGCGATCCCGGTCGCCCTGGCCGTGGGCCACGCATCGCCGCGGCGGGCCGGGGTGGCCGGCGTGGCGCTGGCCGTGGCGGCGGTCGTGCTGGCGGCGCTGGCGCGGCGGCACCTGCGGTGGACGCTGATCGGCGGAAGCGTGCTGCAGGCGCTGGTCATCGCGGCGGGCGTGATCGTGCCGGTGATGTACTTCCTCGGCGCCATCTTCGCCGCCCTGTGGGTGATTGGCATCGGGCTCGGCCGCCGCTACGACACGGCATCCTGACGGGCGCGGGCTGGCGGCCCCGGACCGGCGTCGCCGCGGGCTCGCGGCGGCGGCCTGGCCCGGCATCGGCGCAGCCCGGCGTGCCACTCGGCGGTCCGCCGGGCGGGCCTGTAGGCTTTTCCTGGCGGGGCAGCTTCCGCGCGCGCCGTAACAGCGGGCCAGCAACCGGTCGCTGCCGGTCGCAGACCGTCGCCTGAGCGACCTGGGCGTGCAGCCGGGGACCGGCGGGGCACCATCCGCGCCGATCACGCGTTGCACGTTTAGGCGGCCCAGCCCTGGTGGATGAAGGAAACAGGGCCGCGCCCGAGGTCTCGGATCGCGGGCCGGCGGCGCAACGTCCAAAGCACCCGGCAGGAGACTCTGGAAGGTTCTCGTTTCATATGAGCAACGCGCTAGCGTTCCTGGGCCGCGACATGGCGGTCGACCTTGGCACCGCGAACACGCTGGTCTACGTGCGGGGCCGGGGGATCGTGCTCAACGAGCCATCGGTGGTGGCGCTGAACACGAACACCGGGCAGATCGTCGCCGTCGGGGTCGATGCCAAGCGCATGATCGGCCGGACGCCCGGCAACATCGTGGCCGTCAGACCGCTCAAGGATGGCGTGATCGCGGATTTCGACGTGACAGAGCGGATGCTCAGGTACTTCATACAGAAGGTGCACAAACGCAGCCACCTCGCCAAGCCGCGGCTCGTGGTCGCGGTGCCCAGCGGGATCACCGGCGTGGAGCAGAGCGCGGTCAAGGAGGCCGGCCACCAGGCCGGCGCCCGCCGGGTGTACATCATCGAGGAGCCGATGGCCGCCGCGATCGGCGCGGGCCTGCCGGTCAACGAGCCGACCGGCAACATGGTCGTCGACATTGGCGGCGGCACCACCGAGGTCGCCGTGATATCCCTCGGCGGCATCGTGACCTCGCAGTCCATCCGCGTCGGCGGCGACGAGCTTGACCAGGCGATCATCACGTTCGGCAAGAAGGAGTACTCGCTCATGCTGGGTGAGCGGACCGCCGAGGAGATCAAGATGGCCCTCGGGTCGGCGTTCCCCTCGTCGGATGAGCCGAACGCCGAGATCCGTGGCCGGGACCTGGTCAGCGGGCTGCCGAAGACGATCGTGATCTCCGCCGAGGAGATCCGGCGGGCGATCGAGGAACCGCTCGCCGTGATCATCGACGCGGTGAAGACGACGCTGGACAAGTGCCCGCCCGAACTGGCTGGTGACGTCATGGACCGCGGCATCGCGCTGACCGGCGGCGGCGCGTTGCTGCGCGGGCTGGACGAACGGCTCAGGGAAGAGACGGGCATGCCGATCCACATGGCCGACAACCCACTCGATTCGGTGGCGCTGGGAACCGGCAAGTGCGTCGAGGATTTCGACACCCTGCGCCAGGTGCTGGTGCCGGAATCCAGACGCTGAGCCCGGCTCGCCAGACGCGGGGCACCCGCACGGAGCAGCCAGCTACTGAGCAACCTGCTAGGGAGTAGCCAGCCAGCGATCAGCTAGCCAGCGATTTAGCTAGCAGGATGGTGAGCTAGCACCGAGCACGCGGACAAGCTGACAGCCGGAGCAGCCGCCGCCCCAGGCGGCGCGGACGAGGTGATCTTAAGGTGCACGACAGCCGTCGGACCCGGGTGGTTCTCGGCGTGCTGCTGGTGCTGGCGCTGGCCCTGATCACCTTCGACTACCGCGACGGCTCATCGGGCCCGGTGCGCAGCCTGCAGCAGTTCGGCGGCTCCGTCTTCGGCGGCCTGGAACGCGCCGTCAGCGTGGTCACCGAGCCGGTGGTCGGCTTCTTCAACCGGGGCGGGCCGGGCACCAGCGGCCAGGTCGCGGCGCTGCAGCAGCAGATCGTCCAGTTGCGGGCCGAGCTCAGCCAGGAGCAGCTGAGCAAGGCGGAGTACCAGCAGCTGAGCCAGCTGCTGCAGCTGTCGGGCCGGGGCGGCTACCGGATCGTCGCGGCCAGGGTGATCGCGATCGGGCAGGGGTACGGACAGACGGTCACGCTCGACGCTGGCAGCCGGGACGGGGTGCAGCCGGAGGAGACCGTGCTCGACGGGCAGGGCCTGGTCGGCACCGTTACCGAGGTGAACGCGCAGACCTGCACGGTGCTGCTGGCCACCGACGCCACCTCGGTGGTGGGCGTGACGCTGGCGAGCAGCGGCCAGATCGGCTGGGTGACCGGGCCGGGCAAGACCAGGTCCGGGTCGGGCCTGCTGCGGTTGCAGGTGCTGGACGCGAGCGCCGTGCTCAGCCCGGGCGAGCAGCTGGTGACGTCGGCCTCGGTGCACGACCGGCCGTACGTGCCCGGCGTCCCCGTCGGCGTGATCAGCCAGGTGGAGAACCAGGCGGGCTCGCTGACCGCCCTGGCGCTGGTCCGCCCGTACGTCGATTTCACCTCGCTGGGCGTGGTCGGCATCGTGGTGGCGCCGCCGGCCCGCAACCCCAGGTTCTCCGTGCTGCCGCCGGCGCCCAGGGCCCGGCCGGTGCCCACGGTGACCGTCACGGTAACGGCCGGGCCCTCCGCAAGCCCGACTTCACCGGGCGGCGGCTGAGGTGAAGCTGAAGCGCGCCCTCCTGTCCGCGGCCGTGCTGGGCGTCGCGCTGATGCTCCAGCTGACCGTGGTGAACAGGCTCCCGCTGCCCGGGGCTGGCGCACCCGACCTGGTGCTGCTCGCCGTGGTGGCGCTCGGGCTGTGCGGCGGGCCGGCCGCAGGCGCGGTCACCGGTTTCTGCGCCGGGCTCGCCCTCGACATCGCGCCGCCGGGCAGCTACCTGATCGGCGAGTACGCGCTCGTGTTCTGCCTGGTCGGCTACTCGTGCGGGCGGCTGCGCGGCGCGCTGAACCGGTCGGCGCTGCTGACCATCGCGGTCGCGATGGCGGTCGCGGCCGCGGGCGAGGCCCTGTCCGCGGCGATCGGCCTGGCGGTCAGCGACCCGCAGGTCACCTGGCCCGCGGTGCGGCAGGTGCTGCCGTCCGCCATCATCTACGACGCGGTACTCACCCCGTTCGTGCTGTACCTGGTCGTGCGGGCGGTGCGCCTGGTCGACGGCCTCGGCCGGGGTCCGGTCGCGGAAGGCCAGCCCGCCGACGGATCCGCTTTGCTCGCGCGGACCCAGGCCGCAGGCGGGCTCCTTCGAGGCTCCCTGAACGGCTCCGCCGCGGCCGGCGCGACCGCGCTCGGCGGGGCCGGGCTGCTGGGCGGGGCCGGCTGGCTGTCCGGCCCGGACGGATCCCGCGGCCCCCGCATGTCCCGCAGCGGTGCCCGCGCGGCAGCGACGGCGCGTGCCTCGCGTACGCCCCGGCTGCGCGAGGCCGCGGGCCGGCCCGGCGACGGGTGGGTCGGCGGCGGGCCACGCCCGGCCCGGCCGGCGTCGCCACGGCCCCCCCGGGGGCGTACCCCCCGGCTGCGGCCCGGTTCCGGGGCCGCGGGGTCCGCGGTCGCGCGCCCGCCCCGGCCGCTGCCTCGTCCCCAGGTCAACCTGAAGCTGGGCGGGGCCCGCCGCCGCCATGACGGCAGCGTCGGCCGCGCGCTCGGCGCGGGCGCGGCCGGCGCGGCGCTGGGCGGCCGCCCCAGGTCTGGGCCGCCCGGCTCGGCATTCCGCGGCCGGCGTCCGGGGGTGGACCGGCCCGCGTCCCTGGCCGGGTCCGGCGCGCCCAGGCGCGGAGCGTTCAGCCGCGGCGCGCCCAGCCGCGGCGCCCCCAGCCGCGGAGCGTCCAGCCGCGAAGCTCTCAGCCGCGGTGCCCTCTCGCACGGCCCCAAGTTCCGGCCTGATCGGCGCCTGCGCGGCGGCTCGGCCAGCCTCGGCGTAAGCAGCGGCGGGACCAGGCCGCGGGTGCGGTCGTCCCGGCGGGTGTCCCTGCGGCTCGGGAGCGCGCGGCGCCATGACGGCGTGCTCGGTGGCAGCGTGCTCGGTGCCCGGCCCCGGTTCGGCAGCAGGCAGGGGCTGACGGCGCGGCCGGTCAGCCTGCGGCTGGGCTCGGGCCGGCGCGGCGGCGCGCGGGGCAGTGCGCGAGGGCTGACGGCGCGGCCGGTCAATCTCCGGCTGGGCTCGGGCCGGCGCGGCGGCGTGCTGCGCGGCCTGTCGGGCCGCCGCGGGCCCTGGGCGCGCCCGCGGCTGGGCGGCACGCGGCGCGCCGCGCCGCGGTTCCGGCCCGCCGCCACCGGCGGCGGGCGCTCGGCCCTCGGCCGGGGGAACCGGATGCGGACCGGGAGACGAGTCAAGTTCACTTCAGGCGGGTCGTCGTTCCTCGCGACCTGGACCGGCGGCCTGCTGGGCGGCCGGCCGGCCGCCTGGCGGCTCGGCAGCAGGCGGACAGGAGGGCTGAGATGATCCCCGCCTCACGGCGGCGCCTCGCGGTACTGCACCTGGTGGTGGCGTCGCTGCTGGTCGGACTGGGCTGGCGGCTCTGGTTCGTGCAGGTCATGTCCGGCACGTCGCTGGCCAGCCAGGCCAGGCAGGAGCAGACCGAGACCGTGACCGTGCCGTCGGTACGCGGGGAGATCCTGGACGACACCGGAAGCCCGATGGTGGACAACCGCTCCGCGCTCGTGGTCTCGGTCAACATGTCGGTCCTGGCCCAGCAGCAGGATGGCGGGGTGGCCGAGTTGCACCGGCTCGCGCCGCTGCTCGGCATGAGTTACCAGCAGCTCAGCGAGGAGGTGCGGATCTGCACGAAGACCGTGTCCCAGCCGTGCTGGCAGGGCTCGCCGTACCAGCCGATCCCGGTGGCGCAGAACGTCTCGGACCAGGTGGCGGTGCAGGTGCTGGAGAGCCAGAGCCAGTTCCCGGGCGTGACCGCCCAGGTGCAGCCGGTCATCAACTACGTCCAGCCCATCAGCACCGACACCGCGCAGACGCTGGGGTACCTGCAGCCGATCACGGCGCAGGAGATGCAGCGGCGTGGCCTGCCGGAAACCGGTTTCTCCGGCGTGGACCTGGTCGGCCAGGCCGGCCTGGAGGCACAGTACGACCAGCAGTTGCGCGGCACCGTCGGCAGCCAGGTGGTCTCGGTCAACGCGGCGGGCCAAGTCACCGGGACGGTCAGGCAGACCCCCGCCCAGCCCGGCGACGACCTGGTGACCAGCATCAACGCCAGCGTTCAGGAAGACGCCTACAACGCGCTCGCGGCGGCGATCCAGAAGGTCCAGGCGGAGGGCAACCCGCTGGCGACCAGCGGCGCCGCGGTTGTGATGACCACCACCGGCCGGGTGATCGCGATGGCCAGCTACCCCACGTACGACCCGAGCATCTGGACCGGCGGAATCTCGGAGCGCCAATTCCGGGAACTGTTCGGCACCGGGGACGGCGAGCCGATCCTGAACCGGGCCACCCAGGGCGAGTACCACCCCGGATCGACCTGGAAGGTGACCACGCTGGCGGCCGCGGTCGGCGACGGCTACCCGCTGTACGGCTCGTACGACTGCCCGGCCTCGGTAAATGTCGACGGTCGTGTCTTCAACAACGACTTCGGCAACGGCGGCAGCATGTCCCTGCAGGAGGCGCTGATCCTGTCCTGCGACACGATCTTCTACAACTTCGGCTACCAGATGTGGCAGCAGGATCAGCCGTACCGGAACGTGAACGTCGTCACCACGCCGAGCGCT
This sequence comes from uncultured Actinomycetota bacterium, assembly GCA_963808705.1. Taxonomy (GTDB): domain Bacteria; phylum Actinomycetota; class Actinomycetes; order Streptosporangiales; family Streptosporangiaceae; genus JASHPR01. The sequence goes on from CAWEHB010000005.1 coordinate 201,285, forward strand.
CCGGTGCAGAGGATGCAGAAGATGGAGCTGCGGTGGGGCTTCGGCCAGCTCACCGGGGTCGACCTGCCCGAAGAGAGCGAGGGCACGATCCCGACCAGGGAATGGCTGTACTACTTCTGGAAGGACAACGCGCATACCGGGCAGGACTGGTGCAAGTACGGCCGGGCGAACGGCACGTACATCCAGCAGATCGAGTATCAGGACTGCTACTACGGGAACATCTGGGAGCCCGGCCTGGCGGTCGACGCCGCGATCGGCCAGGGCTATGTGGCGGTCACCCCGCTGCAACTGGCCCGGGCCTATGTCGCGCTGGCCAACGGCGGCACGTTGTACAGCCCGCGGATCGGCGAGGCCCTGCTCAGCCCGGACGGCAAGGTGGTGCAGAAGATCACTCCGCCGGTCGTGGGTCACCTGCCCGTCGCCGGGAGCACCCTGGCCTACATCAGGACCGCGCTGCAGGGGGTCGTGACGTCGGGCACCGCGGCGAGCGCGTTCGCCGGGTTCCCGCTCAGCACGGTGTGCGTGGCCGGCAAGACCGGTACCGCGCAGGTGTTCGGCAACCTGGCCACCTCGGTGTTCGCCTCGTTCGCCCCCTGCAATGACCCCAAGTACGTGGTCGTGGTGATGATCCCCAACTCCGGGTACGGCGCCGATGTCTCCGCGCCGGCGGTCCGCCAGATCTGGGACGGGATCTACGGGCTCCAGGGCCACCAGGCGGCGTTCCCGGGCGGCCAGCTGCCCGGGCTGCCGCACATCAACCAGGCAGGCCAGATCGTCAGGTCAGCACCCGGGGGGAAGGGATGAGCAACAAGCTGGCCCCGGTGCCCCCCGAGGGGCGCTGGAGCGGCGCCCGGGCCTTCGGCGCGACCGAACTGCCGAGATCGCTGCTGGGGCGCGCCTTCGCCAAGAACTCGGTCTTGCGTCGCCTGGACTGGGTGCTGCTCCTGACGGTCCTGGCGCTCAGCCTGATCGGCACGCTGCTGGTCTGGTCCGCGACCCGGGGCGCCGACCCGCGCACCTACTTCGTGAAGCAGATGCTGGCCATCGTCGTCGGCGTCATCCTGGTGCTGGCCACGAGCGCACTGGACTACCGGAGGCTGCGCTCGTACGCGCCGGTGCTCTACGTCCTGTCCCTGCTGGGGCTGATCGCCGCGCTCACCCCGCTCGGCACCCCGGTCAACGGCTCCAAGTCATGGATCACGCTGCCCGCCGGCTACCAGATCGAGCCATCCGAGTTCGCCAAGCTCGCGATCATCCTGATGTCCGCGAGGTTCCTGAGCGATGCGCGCCGGCCTGGCGTGCGGCCTAAGCTGCGCGCGGTGGCCCTGACCGTCGGGTTCGCGGCCGTGCCGCTCGTGCTGATCGTTAAGGAACCCGATCTGGGCGTCACGGTCCTGATCCTGGTGTTGCTGGCGGGCCTGATCGCGCTGTCCGGGATCCGGCTGTACTGGCTGGTCGGACTGGCCGCCGGGGGAGCGCTCCTGGTGCTGGCGGTGCTGAAACTGCACCTGCTCAAGTCCTACCAGCTGGGCCGGCTGACCTCGTTCGTCCACCCCGAGGCGAATCCGCAGGGCAGCGGGTACAGCGCCGCGCAGGCCAAGATCGCCATCGGCTCCGGCGGAATGTTCGGGCAGGGGCTGTTCCACGGCCAGATGATCGCCGGCAACTTCGTTCCCGAGCAGCACACGGACTTCATCTTCGCGGTGGCCGGGGAGGAACTCGGCTTCGTCGGCGCCGCGGTGATCATCGGGCTGCTCGCGGTGGTGCTGCTGCGGGCGCTGCGGATCGCGGCGCGCGCGGAGGACCAGTTCGGCATGCTGATCGCCTCGGGGATCGCCATCTGGTTCGCGGTGCAGGCGTTCATCAACATCGGGATGACCGTGGGAATCATGCCGGTCACCGGGCTGCCGCTGCCGTTCGTGTCCTACGGGGGATCGGCCATGTTCGCCGACATGATCGCGGTCGGCTGCCTGCAGGCCGTGACCGTGCACCGCCACCACTCGGTCTTCAACTAGCTGGCCAGCGTGCCTTGAACGGCCACCTCACACCCGGCTCGCGCCCCAGTTTCATGATCGCGGTTCATGAGGTGCGGTATGCGCGTGTCATGCACCACGATCATGAAACTGAAGGCCGGCCAGGCGCGCCGTTTTCATGATCCGGGCAGCTGAGGTGTCAGATACGCGCCGCAGCTACCCCCGATCAAGGAACGGACGGGAGCGCGGCCCGGGCGGGACGGGAGCGGAGCCGGTAGCTGTCGTCGTCGGTGGACAGGCAGTGGCCGGTCTCCAGGTCGAACTGCCAGCCGTGCACGGTGCAGGTGAGCGTGGTCCCCGCAGACTCGCCGAAGCGGCTGAGGTCGCCCCGCATATGCGGGCAGCGGCGCTGGATGATCCAGTCGCCCAGCTGGATGTCCTCTTCGTCGTGGGTCTTGTCGGCGTACCAGCCCTCGGCGTACATCAGCCGGTCGGGCGCCAGGCACTTGAAGAACGTGTAGATGTACTCGTTGTACGGGCCGATCCGGCGCGCGCGGAACCGCATGCTCAGGAACAGGCTGTTCACCCAGTCGGTCTGGTGGTCGGCGATCAGTCGCTCGACCAGCACGCGGTCGATGGTGAACTGGTAGCGGCAGGCCTCGCCGGCGTAGCGGCGGACCTCGCCGGCCGGGAAGTCGATCACGACCTGCTCGCCGCCCAGGTCGAGCAGCACCGGGCCGCCCACGCCGGCCCGGATGTGGCCGGCCAGTTCGAGCAGCGGCTCGAACCACGCCTTGAGCTCGGCCAGCACGTCCACCCCGGGCACGCCCCAGCCGCGCTTGTCCGCCGCGATCCGGTCCCGCATCCTCGCCGCGTAGTCGCGCAGGTAGCGTTCCTTGTCGGTGTAAGGCTCCATGGCCTGCTCGGCGCTCCCGGGGAAGCGCACCTCGCAGTGATCGGCGTCCACGTCCAGCACCGCGCCCGGGGTCAGCAGACGGCCGCCCTCGATGCCCTGGTCGCGAAGGTAGTCCAGGAACACCCGGTGGTCGGGAAAGGTGTTCGCGGGATCGCCGGTCAGGTCGTTGAAGGCGAACAGGTCGTCATCGAGGAAGCACGCCGGGCCCGCGGCGGGCACGACGTACCGGGCGCCGATCGCCTTGACGAAGCGGGTGGCCCGGTCCAGGCCGTTGGCCCGTTTCGCCGCCCCGAACGCACGCTGCGCCGCCTCGGGCAGCTCGTAGGTCCACGGCCACCAGATCGCGCCGGAGAACTGCAGGAAATGCACGTCGAACGGGCCGAACGACTGCAGCGCGTCCAGGTCGACCGGGCGGGCGTCGTTCTGGTTGAGGATCCGGGCGCTGCCGTCGTCGACCGCCAGGGCCGAGTCACCCAGCGGCCCGTCCGCCGGGGACTTCAGGGCCTGGATCATCAGCCGCAGCCCGCCGACGTCGACCACCTTGGCGCTCGGCAGCTCGATGAACTTGGTGAATCCCAGCTTCTCCAGCTCGTTGCGCAGGTCCGGCACGGGGAAATCGGGCAGCAGCACGGTGGCCTCGCGGGACACGCGCGTGCTCAGCAGTTCCGGATCGAAGTGATCCTTGTGCAGGTGGGACACGTACAGGTAGTCGGCCCGGCCGTAGCGGTCCCAGTCCAGACCGCTGTTGTCCGGGAACACAAACCACGAGTCGAAGTACGCGGGGTTCACCCACGGGTCGCACAGGATCGTTCCGCAGCGGGTTTCGATATACAGGCCCGCATGGCCCACGCACGTGATCTGCATCCCACCCTCTCACTGACGCGGCGCGGCGTGTCCCGGTCCGGAGGAAGCAAGGTTCATCACTCCAGACGGCCCGCGGTCGCCCCCGGCACGGCTGTGGTCATCTAAGCCTTATAACACCGTTCTAGCATGTCCGGTTGCGCTCCCGGCGGCGGCGACACGGCCGCCTCCGGCACTGGGGAAACGGCCCCGGGCCGGTCGCCGACGTCATGGTACTGGCGATCCAGCCCGATGGCGTCATGGCCCGCACCAGGCTACCGTCCCGCTGCCGCGGCGGGCCCTAACCGGGCTGATTGTCCGGGACAGATGCCCCGACCGGGCCCGGCAGGCTCGGCTCGGCGCTGGCCGGCGGCGTGACGGCTGGTGACCGCGCCCCGGCCCGGTAGCGCCACGGCCGGACCCAGGCCAGCCACACCACGGCGGCGAGCAGGATCGAGGCCAGGATCCAGCCCAGCGCGGTGACCGGGACCCCGACGTACTTCAGGCCGGATGCGAAGATCACGAACGTGATGACCGGCCGGATGTAGCGGTCCGGCGCCCGCGAGGACAGCAGCGAGCCCACCAGCACGGCGGGCACGCTGCCGATGATGATGGACGCCGTCACCGAGAACTCCACGTGGCCGAAGGCTAGCGCGCCCAGCGCCGCCGCCAGCGTCAGCGGCACCGCCTGCGTCAGGTCGGTCCCCACCAGTTGCCCGGCGCTCAGCACCGGGTACAGGAACAGCAGCAGGACGATCATCAGCGACCCCGAGCCGACCGAGGTCATCCCGACGATCAGCCCGCCGATCATGCCGATGCCCACGGTGGGCAGCGGCCGGCAGGTGACGTCGGCCACGACGCCGCGGCGCTGGTTGCCGGCCCGGCGGTCGAGCACCGAGCGCAGCACCATGGCCGCGGCGCCGACCAGCAGCGCGGCGCCGAGCGCGATCTCGACGTTGCCCTGCGCGCCCGAGCCGAGCAGGTGCAGCAGGTAGGCCCCGGCAAAGGCCATGGGCACCGACCCGAGCACCATCCAGCCGACCAGCCGCAGGTTCACCGTGCCCTTCCGCAGGTGCACGGCGGCCCCGACCGGCCGCATCACCACGGCCGCCACCAGGTCGCTGGAGATAGCCGCCGTCGGCTGCACGCCGAACAGCAGGATCAGCATCGGCGTCATCAGCGCGCCGCCGCCGGCCCCGGTCATCCCGACCAGCAGCCCCACCACGGCGCTGCCGAGCACGATGTACGGATCTATGTGCATGGTTCCTCCGGGGTCGGCCTCTTGGCCGTCTACCCTGCATGCATTATCTGAATCGTAGGGAATGGGCGCTATCCCTCGCTGCGGGCCGTCCGGCCCACGCTTCGGCCCGGCCTTCAGGCCGCCTAGGTAGGCTGTGACGATGCCTGTGCCGTCCGTGTACCCCCAGCTCGAGCCGCTGCTCCCGCTGGTGCGCAAGCCGGTCCAGTACGTCGGCGGGGAACTGAACTCCGTGGTCAAGGACTGGGACGCCACGAAGGTGCGATGGGCCCTGATGTACCCGGACGCGTACGAGGTGGGAGTGCCCAACCAGGGCATCCAGATCTTGTATGAGGTCCTGAACTCCCGCGACGACGTGCTGGCCGAGCGCACCTACAGCGTCTGGCCGGACCTGGAAAAGCTGATGCGCGAGCACCAGGTGCCGCAGTTCACCGTGGACGCCCACCGGCCGGTCCGGGCGTTCGACGTGCTCGGCGTGAGCTTCGCCACCGAGCTCGGCTACACGAACCTGCTGACCGCGCTGGATCTCGCCGGGATACCACTGGCCGCCGCGGACCGGGGCCCCGATGACCCGGTGGTGCTCGCGGGCGGGCACGCGGCGTTCAACCCGGAGCCGATCGCCGAGTTCCTCGACGGCGCCGTGCTCGGCGACGGGGAGCAGGCCGTGCTGGCGATCACGGAGCTGATCAGGGACTGGAAGCGGGCCGGCCGCCCCGGCGGCCGGGACGGCCTGCTGCTGCAACTGGCCACGGCGGGCGGCGTCTACGTGCCGCGCTTCTACGACGTGGACTACCTGCCCGACGGGCGGATCGGCCGGGTCGTCCCGGGCAGGCCGGGAGTCCCCCGCGCCGTGGCCAAGCACACGGTCATGGACCTGGACTCCTGGCCCTACCCGCGCCGGCCGCTGGTGCCGGTGGCCGAGTCGGTGCACGAGCGGTTCAGCGTGGAGATCTTCCGCGGCTGCACCCGGGGCTGCCGGTTCTGCCAGGCCGGGATGATCACCCGGCCGGTGCGCGAGCGCACGATCACCACCATCGGCGACATGGTCGAGGCAGGCCTGGCCGCCAGCGGGTTCAGCGAGGTGGGGCTGCTGTCGCTGTCCAGCGCCGACCACAGCGAGATCAACGAGATCGCGACCGGCCTCGCCGACCGTTACGAGGGCACGAACACCGGCCTGTCGCTCCCGTCCACCCGGGTCGACGCGTTCAACGTGACGCTCGCCGACGAACTGAGCCGTAACGGCCGCCGCTCCGGCCTCACGTTCGCGCCGGAGGGCGGCACCGACCGGATCCGCAAGGTGATCAACAAGATGGTCACCGAGGAGGACCTGATCAAGACCGTCACCACGGCGTACGCCAGCGGGTGGCGGCAGGTGAAGCTCTACTTCATGTGCGGGCTGCCCACCGAGACCGACGAGGACGTGGTGGCCATAGCCCGGGTGGCCCGGCGGGTGATCGAGGCGGGCCGCGCGGCCACCGGGCGGCGGGACATCCGCGCCGTGGTGTCGATCGGCGGCTTCGTGCCCAAGCCGCACACCCCGTTCCAGTGGGCGGCCCAGTGCGATCACGAGACGGTGGACGCCAGGCTGCGCGCGCTCGGGAACGCCCTGCGCGCCGACCGCGCCTACGGCAAGTCGATCGGGTACCGGTACCACGACGGCAAGCCGTCGGTCATCGAGGGCCTGCTGTCCCGCGGTGACCGCCGGGTCGCGAAGGTGATCAGGGCGGCCTGGGCCGACGGGGCCCGCTTCGACGGCTGGACCGAGCACTTCTCGTTCGACCGCTGGGAGCGCTGCGCGGCGGACGCGCTGGCCGGCGACGGCGTCGACCTGGCCTGGTACACGACCCGGGAGCGCGGCTACGCCGAGGTGCTGCCCTGGGATCACCTCGACGCGGGCCTGGACCGGGACTGGCTCTGGCAGGACTGGCTGGCCGCGATCGACCCGGCGGGCGGCGAGGAGGTGGAGGACTGCCGCTGGACGCCGTGCTTCGAGTGCGGGGTGTGCCCGGCCATGGGTACCGAGATCCAGACGGGCCCGACCGGGGCCAGGTTGCTCCCGCTCATCGTGGTCGGCACACCCGCCGCGGCGGGCAGCGGGGGCGGCGAGAGCGGGCGGGACCCGGTCGGCACACCCGCCGCCGTCGGGCATGTCCGGAGCGCGCGAGATGTTAACGTTCTCGATGAGATGCCAGGAAGCGGAACCTAGATGACCCGGTCCGTGCCAGCCGGTCCGCCGCCGGCGCCCGTGGCCCAGCGGTTGGTGATCAGGTACGCTAAACGAGGCAGGATGCGTTTCGCGAGCCACAGGGACCTCGCTCGTGCGATCGAGCGGGGAGTGCGGAGGGCCGCCTTGCCCGTCGCGTTCTCGGCCGGATTCTCGCCGCATCCGAAGATCTCGTACGCGGGGGGAGCGCCGACAGGGACGGCGAGCGAGGCCGAGTACCTGGAGATCGCGCTGACCAGCGCGTGTCCCGCACCGGACGTACGGGACCGGCTCGACGCCGCCCTGCCAGACGGGATAGACGTGATCGAGGTTGTGGAACTGACTGACGCGCCGGGCGGGGCAGGCGCGCTGCGGCTCGAGGGGTCGCAGTGGCGAGTGGTCCTGCCGGGCGTCTCCCCAGGTGAGGCGGCCCGGGCGGTGCAGGCGTTCCTGGCCGCGGAGAGCATCGTGGTAGAGCGTCTCACCAGCAAGGGGATCCGGCGGCTCGACGCCCGCGCCGCCGTGGTCATGCTTGAACTTGACCGGCGTCCTGAGCACCAGGCGGACGCCGGAAATGTGGCACTTCAACTGGTTGTTCGGCACTTGACACCTGCCGTCCGGCCCGACGACGTCCTGGCCGCGATCAGCAAGATCGCGGCGCTGGAGCCGTCGTCAGCGCCGCTGGTGACCCGGCTGGCGCAGGGGCCACTCGGCATGGAGGCCGATACGGGGGGCAGTCGCAACGGCGCCATCGGCGCTCGCGAGGCCACGGCCAAAGGACAGGAAACGGAAACGCGCCTGGCGCAGGCGGGCACCGCAGCGGTCAGTAACGCCGCACCGCCCGACGCGCCAGCCACCGCGTATGAACAACTCCTGCGCGGCGCGCAGCGGCTGGATTCCGGCCCGCGCGCCCGGGAGTACGACGGGAGATTGCCCGGATGCTCGAAACCGAGCGATACGACAGAGAATCAGACAACGACGACAAGACCGCAGGCGCTGGCCACACCGCTGGCGTAACGCCCGACCCGGCCGACGCCGGGGCGGGAACGGACCCGGCGGACCCCGGTAGCAAGGAAACCGGGGGGCCCAGCCGCAGGCTGTTCCGGCGGGGCCGCCGGGCGGCGACCCGCCCGGCCGGGCCGCCAGCCGGCGAGCCGGGCGGCGGATCGGACCAGGCTGACGACGGGGCGTCCGCGGTGTCAGCACCGGCGCCCACGCCGCCCGCGGCGGTGACCGCGCCACCGGCGGCACCAGTGACCGCGGCCGCGGCGCGAGGGGCTAGGGGAGCGACGCCCGGGGCCGGGGGAGCAGAGTCCGGGACCTCGTCCCAGGCGGAAGCCGGGGCCTACGCTCAGACGCCACAGGTACCTCAGACGACCTTCCAGCCACCGCTGGTCATCTTCCAGCCCCCGGACATCTCGGCCGGCGGCCCGCGCCGGCCCGCGCCCGGCGGCTCCGCTGAAGCGGACGTCCCGGAAGAGGGCAGGCCTGCCGACGCCGGCGAGCAGGATGACGACGGCACGGGAAGCTCGCCAGGAAAGCGCAGGCGGCGCGGTGGCCGTGGCCACGCCAAGGGCCGCGGCGCCGCTGATACCGCGGCAGGCGAGGACACCGAGCGGGACCCGGAGGCAGCGGAGGACGGCGAGGACGACCTGGCCAGGCCGGGTGCGCCGACCGCAGGAGGCGCCGCCGCCGCGGCCGACTCTTCCGCCGACGACTCCTCGGCCGAGTCGGAGGCCTCGGGCAAGCGCCGCAGGCGCAGGCGCCGCAGCGGGCACCCGGCGGACGCCGACGCGCCAGCGGCTGATGACCCGCCGAACACGGTCGTCCACGTACGGGCGTCCCGCGCCGGGGCCGAGGACGGCCCGGACGTCAGGGGGGTCAAGGGATCGACCCGGCTGGAGGCCAAGCGGCAACGGCGGCGCGAAGGGCGGGAGTCGGGCCGGCGCAGGCCGCCGGTCATCACCGAGTCGGAGTTCCTGGCCCGGCGCGAGGCCGTCGAGCGGGTCATGGTGGTCCGGCAGCACGACGACCGGACCCAGATCGCCGTGCTCGAGGACGGGATCCTGGTCGAGCACTACGTGGACAAGGCCAGCCACCAGTCCTACGTGGGCAACGTGTACCTGGGCCGGGTGCAGAACGTGCTTCCCTCCATGGAGGCGGCGTTCGTCGACATCGGCAAGGGACGGAACGCGGTCCTGTACGCGGGCGAGGTCAACTTCGACGCCAGTGGCCTGGAGGGCGAGTCCAAGCGGATCGAGTCGGCGCTCAAGTCCGGCCAGTCGATCCTGGTCCAGGCGACCAAGGACCCCATCGGCCACAAGGGAGCCCGGCTGACCAGCCAGGTGAGCCTGCCCGGCCGCTACCTCGTCTACGTTCCCGGCGCGTCCATGACCGGCATCAGCCGCAAGCTGCCGGACACCGAGCGGACCCGGCTCAAGCAGATCCTGAAGCAGGTGATGCCGGAGGACGCGGGCGTGATCGTGCGCACCGCGGCGGAAGGGGCGACCGAGGAAGAGCTCTCCCACGACGTCGCCAGGCTCGCCGCACAGTGGGAGGCCATCGAGCGCAAGGCGAAGTCGGCCACCGCGCCCGCGCTGCTCTACAGCGAGCCCGACCTGACCATCCGGGTGGTCCGGGACATCTTCAACGAGGACTTCACCAAGCTGGTCATCGCCAGTGACGGCGACTGGGACATGGTGGACGAGTACGTCCGCTACGTGGCGCCCAACCTGGCCGACCGGCTGGAGCGCTGGACCGGCGACCGGGACGTGTTCGCCGCGTACCGGATCGACGAGCAGATCGCCAAGGCGCTGGAGCGCAAGGTCTGGCTGCCCAGCGGGGGCTCGCTGGTGATTGACGCCACCGAGGCGATGACCGTCATCGACGTCAACACCGGGAAGTTCACCGGCCAGGGCGGCAACCTGGAGCAGACGGTCACCCGCAACAACCTGGAAGCCGCCGAGGAGATCGTCAGGCAGCTTCGGGTGCGCGACGTCGGCGGGATCATCGTCATCGACTTCATCGACATGGTCCTGGAGAGCAACCGTGACCTGGTGCTCAGGCGGCTGCTGGAGTGCCTGGCCCGGGACCGGACCAAGCACCAGGTGGCCGAGGTCACCTCGCTCGGCCTGGTGCAGATGACCAGGAAGCGGGTGGGTTCCGGCCTGCTCGAGGCCTTCTCCGTGCCATGCGACTGCTGCAACGGGCGCGGCGTGCTCGTGTCGCTGGACCCGGTCGACCATGCGCCCGCCGACGACCGCCAGGCCGCCGGCGGCGGCCGCGGCGGAGCGCCCAAGCCAGGTGCCCGCCGGGGCGCGGGCCGCGGCTCGTCGGGCGCAGCGGCCGGACAGTCCGGCGACGTGACCGAGGCCGCCCCGGCGGCCGTGGCGAAGGCCGACGCGGCGCGCGGTGACGCGCCCGGCGGTGACGTGGCCGCCGACGGGAACGGCGCCGGCTCGCGCCCGGCCTCGGGCGGCCGGCGCCGCCGCAGGGCCAGCGGCTCCCAGGCCAGCGCGGGCGCCCAGGTAGCCGCCGGCCCCGGTGCCGCTGATGCCCATGGTGCTGATGCCCATGGTGCTGATGCCCATGGTGCTGATGCCCATGGTGCTGACGTGCAAGGCGCGGACGCCCGGGCCGCCGCCGACGCCCCCGGCGCGGACGGTCCGGCCGCCGCCGGCACCCGTGGTGCCGCCTACGATGCGGGCGGGGCGGGCCAGCAGGTAGCAGCGGGCCAGGACGGCGCACGGGAGGCTCAGACGACTGCGGGCTGAGGCCGCGCCGTCTGATATTCTTTGTGGTCGGCGCGTCGGACAAGCCGGCGGTGGCACGCCCCTGGTGTGGGCTGTGCGTTACGCAGGCGGGCCAGTTCGCTGCCGGACGATGCCGCGGATCTCGCGGCGGGCCCGCACAAGGGAGAGAGAGTTCTCGGTGTACGCGATCGTGCGCTGCGGCGGCAGGCAGGAGAAGGCATCGGTCGACGATGTCCTGACCGTTGACAAGCTCGCTGGCGAGGTCGGCTCCAGCGTGATGCTGCCCGCCGTGCTCGTGATAGACGACGGCAAGGTCATCAGCGACCCGGCGGAGGTGGGCGGCTACCAGGTCACCGCCGAGATCCTGGGCGCCGCGAGCGGCCCCAAGATCCGCATGATCCAATACAAGAACAAGACCGGCTACCGGCGGCGCCTGGGTCACCGGCAGAAGTACACGCAGGTGAAGATCACCGGCATCAGCGCCGCGAAGTCCGGTGCGGCCAAGGCCAGCACCGCCAAGGCGAGCACCGCCAAGGCGAGCACCGCGTCGACCCGCACCACATCGCCGGCCCGCACCACCTCCAGGAAGAAGGACTGAGATGGCACACAAGAAGGGCGCGTCATCCAGCCGGAACGGGCGCGACTCTAACGCCCAGCGACTCGGGGTGAAGCGCTTCGGCGGCCAGCTGGTCGGCGCGGGCGAGATCATCGTCCGGCAGCACGGAACGCACTTCCACCCCGGGCCGGGCGTGGGCCGTGGTGGTGACGACACCCTGTTTGCGCTGGTCAGCGGGAAGGTTGAGTTCGGCACCCGGCGCGGACGCCGGGCCGTGAGCGTGGTTTCCGCGGACTCACCGGCACCGGCGGCCGAGGCCGGCTAGGGCTCGGCGCGCTGCCAGGACTGGGGCGCGGAAGTGGCTGAATTCGCTGACCAGGCCGAGTTGCGCGTGCACGCGGGCGACGGCGGGCACGGTTGCGCCTCCATCCGCCGGGAGAAGTTCAAGCCGCTCGGCGGCCCGGACGGCGGCAACGGCGGCCGCGGCGGTGACGTGATCATCGAGGTCGACCCGGGTGCGTCGACGCTGCTCGAGTTCCACCGGCGGCCGGTGCGCCGGGCCGGCAACGGGAAGCAGGGCGCGGGCTCCAACCGCAACGGGGCCGAAGGTGCCGACCTGGTGCTGCGGGTGCCCGACGGGACCGTGGTGAAGACCAGCGACGGCGAGGTGCTGGCCGACCTGACCGGGGCCGGGATCAGGTTCGTGGCCGCGCAGGGCGGGCGCGGCGGGCTCGGGAATGCCGCCCTGGCGTCGACCAGGCGGAAGGCGCCTGGCTTCGCGCTGCGGGGAGAGCCCGGTGTCGAGCGGCACCTGGTGCTCGAGCTGAAGACGGTCGCGGACGTCGGCCTGGTCGGGTTCCCGAACGCGGGGAAGTCGTCGCTGATCGCCGCCATGTCGGCCGCCCGGCCCAAGATCGCGAACTATCCGTTCACCACGCTGACCCCGCACCTCGGCGTGGTGGAGGCGGGGGAGACCCAGTTCGTGGTGGCCGACGTGCCGGGGCTGATCCCCGGGGCCAGTCACGGCAAGGGCCTCGGGCTCGACTTCCTCCGGCACGTGGAGCGCTGCACGGTGCTCGTGCACGTGCTCGACTGCGCGACCGAGGAACCCGGCCGCGATCCCGTGGCCGATCTGGACCTGATCGAGGCCGAGATCGCCGCCTACGGGGCCGCGACCGGCGCCGACCTGAGCGACCGGCCCCGGATCGTCGCGTTCAATAAAGTCGATGTGCCCGCCGCGCGGGACCGGGCCGAGCGCGCCGCCCCGGAACTCGAAGCGAGGGGCCTCACCGTCCGCCTGGTGTCCGCGGCGACGCGTGAGGGCCTGCGGGAACTCGCGTTCACGATGGCCGAGGTGATCACCGAGGCCCGGCAGGCCCGGCCGCCGGCCGAGCCGACCCGCCTGGTGATCAGGCCCGCGCCGGTGGGCGGGCAGGATTTTGAGGTGGTCCGGTCCGGGGACAACAGGTTCCTGGTCCGCGGCGAGAAGCCCCGCCGCTGGATCCTGCAGACCGACTTCAGCAACGACGAGGCGGTGGGGTATCTCGCCGACCGCCTGGCCCGGCTCGGGATCGAGGAGGCGCTGGCCGAGGCGGGCGCGCTCCCCGGGGCCGAGGTGCTCATCGGGGACGAGGACGACGCGGTCGTGTTCGACTGGGATCCGAACGTGCCCACCGGCGCCGGGTTCGGCCCGCGCGGCACCGATCCGAGGCTGCCCAGATAGCTGGCGCGAGCATTAAAAAAGACGCGCTACGATTTGTAGAACGCCTTCCCGAAGGATTTACCACCTTAAGCAATTGGCACGTGAATTTTACCGGAAAGGGAGCAGGATTGTCAACCGACGAAATCCGGGGAGAGCAAGAGTACATCTCCATGCTCTACGGTCGGCTTGATGACCTGAGGAATCGCGCCGCGGACCGTCTGGCCAGGGTGCTGCGCCAGACCGGCGGTACGCATCAGGCCCGGTCGGAACGCGAGGCATTCAGCGGTATGTACGCGCAGCAACTCTCCCAGTTCGACGCGGCGGAGAACGGCCTGTGCTTCGGTCGGCTCGACTTCCACCACGGGGAGCGCCGGTACATCGGCCGGATTGGCATTCACGACGATTCCGGGGACTATCAGCAGTTGCTCATGGACTGGCGCGCCGACGCGGCGCGGCCGTTCTACCTCGCCACCGCAGCCTCGCCCGCCGATGTCAGCCGGCGCCGCCACATCAAGACCCGGGGCCGGACCGTGGTGGCCGTGGACGACGAGATCCTGGACCTGGCCGCCGCCGATCCCGGCAAGCACGAGGGGCTGACCGGCGAGTCGGCGCTGCTCGCCGCGCTCAACGCCAGCCGGACCGGGCAGATGCGCGACATCGTGGAGACGATCCAGGCCGAGCAGGACTGGATCATCCGCTCGGACCTGGCCGGGGTGCTCGTCGTGCAAGGCGGACCGGGCACCGGCAAGACCGCCGTGGCCCTGCACCGTGCCGCGTTCCTGCTGTACACCTACCGGCGCCAGTTGCTGAAGCGCGGCGTGCTCGTCGTCGGCCCGAACGCCACCTTCCTGCGCTACATCGGCCAGGTGCTGCCGTCTCTCGGCGAGATCAGCGTGCTGTTGTCCACGGTCGCCGACCTGTACCCGGGCCTGTCCGCCACCGGTAGCGAGTCGCCGGAGACGGCGGAAATCAAGGGCAGGCTGGCCATGGCCGGCGTGGTGGCGGCGGCGGTGCGAGACCGGCAGCGCGTGCCCGACAAGCCGGTTGAGGTCGAGATTGACCGGGAGACACTGCGGCTCACCCCGGCCGTGTGCGCCAAGGCGAGGGAGCGGGCCCGGCGCTCGCGTCGGCCGCACAACCAGGCCCGGCAGGTGTTCGCGCGAGAGATGATCGAGGCGTTCACCCAGCAGATCGCCGCCCGCATCGGGGCTAACGTGCTCGGCGAGGAAAACCTGCTGACCCCGGGCGACCTGGACGAGCTCCGGCAGGAGTTGCGGCGCGATCCCACGGTGCGGCGGCTCATCGGCCGCCTGTGGCCCATCCTCACCCCCCAGCAACTGCTGGACGAGCTGTTCTCCTCCGCCGGCCGGCTGGCCGCGGCGGCGCCCCGGCTCACCCGGGCGGAGCGCGCGGCCCTGCTGCGTGAGCCGGGCAGCGACTGGACCCCGGCCGACGTCCCGCTGCTCGACGAGGCCGCCGAGCTGCTCGGCGAGGACGCCCGGGCGGCGCGGGCGGCCGCCGAGCAGCGCCGCCGCGCCGAGGTCGCCTACGCCCACGGCGTCCTGGACATGCTGTCCCGCGATCTGGACGACGATCCCGAGATCCTGATGGGCGCCGACCTGGTGGACGCCCGCCGGCTGGCCACCCGGCAGGAGGAGGAGGAGAGCCTGACTGCGGCCGAGCGGGCGGCAGGCGACCGGACGTGGGCGTTCGGCCACGTCATCGTGGACGAGGCCCAGGAACTGTCGGAGATGGACTGGCGGATGCTGATGCGGCGCTGCCCCGGCCGGTCGATGACGATCGTCGGAGACGTCGCGCAGACCGGCAGCCTGGCCGGGGCCTCATCCTGGACGCAGGTGCTCGACCGGTACCAGGGCGACCGGTGGCGGCTGGCCGGGCTGACGATCAACTACCGCACGCCGGCCGAGATCATGGGCGTCGCCGCCGACGTGCTGGCCGCCATCGACCCGGCGCTGGATCTGCCGCGCTCCGTGCGCGACTCGGGGGCCGTGCCCTGGCGGCTGGCGCTGGCGCCCGAAGAGCTGGCCGACGGCCTGGCCGACGCCACGAAGCGGATCGCGGCCCAGCACAGCGACGGACAGCTCGCGGTGATCGTGCCCGCCCGCCGGCGCGGCGAGTTCGGAAAGGCGGTCATGGCCGCCGTGCCCGGCGCGTCCGCCGGCGAGCACTCGGAGCTCGAGCGTCCGGTCGTGGTGCTCACCGTGGCCCAAGCCAAGGGGCTGGAGTTCGACACCGTGCTGATCGGCGACCCGGCCGGGATCCTGGCCGAGTCCCCGCGCGGGCTCAGCGACCTGTATGTCGCGCTGACCCGGGCCACGCAGCGACTCGGCGTCGTGCACTCGGGCGAGCTGCCGAAGGTGCTCGCCGGGCTGCACCCCGTCCGCGACCTCGCGCTGACCCCTCAGCCGTCGGCCTGAGGCGCGCCTACTCCCACGGCGTTCTGGGCGGGCGGGCTGATTTCTGGCGCCGGAATGAGACGAGGCCCCTACATGTATGAGATGCAGGGGCCTCGCCCGGCCCGGCAACGCTGGCTGACCGATTGCTCGGCCGCCCGGCACTGCCTGGCCGACCACTGCCACCAGATACCCGTCCGGAGTGCCGGTCGCCCGGCTCCCCGACCGTTTCCCGGAGTTTCCCCCTGGGATTGGTATCCGGTACCAGATACCCGTCCGGAGTGCCGGTCACCCGACTCTCCAGCCGTTCTCGGAGTTTTCCCGAGATTGATATCCGTCCAGATACCCGCCCGAGGTGCCGGTTGCCCGATTCCTCAGCCGTTTCCCGGAGTTTCCCCCGGGGCGGTAGCCGTCCAGATACCCGCCCGAAGTGCCGGTCACCCGGCCCCTCAGCCGTTCTCGGTGTTCCCCGGGAGCGGTATCCGTCTTTAGTGGTGAATGAATTTTTACAGCCTCGGCCTGACCTGGCACAAGGGTTTTCTCGCAGCAATTTCAAGATTCTTTGGTCATCCACAGGACACCCGGAGTTATCCCCTGCGCCCACCGGTATTTCCACCGAGCTATCCACAGATTCGTCCACAGCCAGCGGAATTTCCGGGCTGCGGACAAGGCCGCGAGCCGCGGACCCGTCCTCACTTGTCGTCGTCGTCGCTCCGGGAGGAGCCACCGTTGCCGCGAGTGTTGCCGAACAGTCGCTGCCCGGTGCCGACCGCGGTCTCGGCCACCACGCGCACCGCCCCGATGAGCGGGTCCGCCGACCGGTTCCAGGACTCCTGGTAGGACCGGGCCGCCGCCTTGAACTCGTCGGCGGGCGAGGCGTCGGGGTCATCCTCCCGGCGCGGGTAGTGCCCGGCCAGGATCTGGGAATAGTCGCCGTGGGTCGCCCAGCGGTCCAGCTCGGCGAAGCGGATCACCGCGAACGGGTGCGTGTTGCCCTGCAGTTGCAGCAGCTTGAGCAGGCCCTCCCGGAGGTCGGGAACGGCGTCGTACTCATGCGCCTGCTGGTGGAACGCGTCGTGGCTGAACTCCGCCAGCCGGGAGCCGCCGGCCGTCTTCATCAGCGCGCGCCGCGCCGCCTCCACGTCCTGGCCGGCCAGCAGGCCGGCCCGGTCGCAGGACAGCTCGGACTTGCGGTACCACTCCTCGAGGCCCCAGATGATGGCCCGGAGGGGGAAGACGATCGGCATCCAGGCGATCCGCGCGGCCAGGTTGATGAGGTGGTACATCATCGTCCGGTACACCGCGTGCCCGGACAGCACGTGCCCGAGCTCGTGCCCGATGACGAACCGGAGCTCCTCAGGGTCCATCAGGTCGACCATGCCGGTCGTGATCACCATGAACGGCTTGTCGGTGCCCAGGGTCATCGCGTTGACGAGCGGGTTCTGCGAGATGAACAGCTCGGGGACCACCGGCAGGTCCATGATGTAGCAGCCGTCCAGCAGCATCTGATGGATCTGCGGGAACTGCTGCTCGGACGCGCGCACCGAGCTGGCCAGGAACATCAGCCGCAGGCTCCGGTCGTTGAACAGGCTGGCCAGGCGGCGGAGCAGGGTGTCGAAGCCGGAGAGCTTGCGCAGCGCGACCAGGGCGGAGCGGTCGGCGGGATGTTCATAGGCGCGGGAGCTGATACCGGGCAGACGCACCCGGGAGCGATCGGGCACAGTGGTCATGGGGCCATGTTATGCCCAACGCGCAATATCTCGATCCCGTCGCCGCGCCGGCCGTCGCGGCGCGCCGGCCCCGGCGACGCGCCGGGGGCCAGGGTGCCATGATCATGGCGAGGAGCCCAGTACCGGCTATCCGGTTCCCGTTGCGTCGAACGACCGGTCACGGGACGTCAGCGTGCAAAGGATCCTGTGGGAAGAGTCTGAGAAGCTGACCGGCGTTCGCTACCCGGTTTGAGCAGGTATCGCTTTAGAGTCACTTTATGAACACCGGGCGAACCGCTATGCGGATCGGGGTCATGGGCGGCACGTTCGACCCGATCCATCACGGGCACCTGGTGGCCGCGAGCGAGGTCGGCCACTTCTTCTCGCTGGACGAGGTGATCTTCGTGCCGACCGGCCAGCCCTGGCAGAAGGAGGGCCAGAGGGTCTCGGCGTCCGAGGACCGCTACCTGATGACCGTGATCGCGACCGCCTCGAACCCGCGGTTCTCGGTGAGCCGGGTGGACATCGACCGGCCCGGGCCGACCTACACCATCGACACGCTCCGGGACCTGCGCTCGCAGCGCGGGCCGGACGTCGAGTTCTTCTTCATCACCGGCGCCGATGCCCTGGAGCAGATGATGACCTGGCAGGATGCGGACGTGTTGTTCAAGCTCGCCCATTTCGTCGGCTGCACCAGGCCCGGGCATCACCTCAGCGGTGCCGGGCTGCCCGACGACCGGGTCAGCCTGATCGAGGTCCCCGCGCTGGCGATCTCCTCGACCAACTGCCGGCAGCGGGTCGAGGCGGGGGAGCCGATCTGGTACCTGGTACCTGACGGTATCGTGCAATACATCTCTAAGCGGACGCTTTATCGGAAAGCCGACAACGCCCCGGACAACGGCTGACGTCCGGGCCAGTCTGCGTGGCGGGTCGGCTTACGCGCGGCGCGCGGATACCCTGAACTGCGCCGTGCCACGTCACGCGCGGATGTGCGATGGTAGAAGCCAGGGCTGTAGTTGAGGAGGACGAGCAGCACACGTGACCGCCACCGAAAGGGCCGTCGAGCTCGTACAGATCGCCGCGGGGGCAGCGGCAGACAAGCTTGCTACAGACATCATCGCCTACGACGTGAGCGAGCAGCTCGTCATCACGGACGCGTTCCTGCTCTGCTCGGCGTCGAACGACCGCCAGGTCAAGGCGATCGTCGACGAGATAGAGGAGAAGCTGCGCCGGGCGGACGCCAAGCCGATCCGCCGCGAGGGCGAGCGCGAGGGCCGCTGGGTGCTGCTCGACTACATCGACGTGGTGATCCACGTGCAGCACGCCGACGAGCGTGTCTTCTACGCGCTCGAGCGGCTCTGGAAGGACTGCCCGCGGATACCGCTGCCCGAACCCGCCATCGCAGGCGGGGCGCGGCCAGGCTCCCCGGGTTCGCCCGGTGCCGCGGGCCGCGGGCCGCGCTGATCGTGGCGGCCGCACAGCCCGGCGCCACGGGCGTCGGTCCGGACCGCGCCCCGGACCGTATGGTCAAGCTGGTGCTCTGGCGGCACGGGCAGACGGCCTGGAACGCCGAGCGGCGGTTCCAGGGTCACAGCGACGTCCCGCTGGACGCGACCGGGCACGAGCAGGCGCGCGACGCGGCCCGCTACCTCGCCGTCATGCACCCGGACGCGATCTTCTCCTCCGACCTGGTCCGCGCGGTCGAGACCGCGTCGTACCTGGCCGAGCTCACCGGGCTGCCCGTGCAGCTCGAGAAGGACCTGAGAGAACGCGGCGGCGGCGCCTGGGAGGGGCTGACCGACGCGGAGATCCGGGCTGGCTACCCGGAGGCGTACGCGGCGTGGGTTCCGCCCGACGGTGAGCCCACCGCGGCCGTCGCCGACCGGGCCGCTGCGGCGCTGACGCGCATCGCCGACAGCCTGAACGGCACGCTGGCGGTGCTGGTCAGTCACGGAGCAGCGATCAACTACGGGATATCCCGCCTGCTCGGCCTGCCCGAGCGCGCGCGTGTCCTCGGGCCGCTCGGCAACTGCTCCTGGTCGGTCCTGGGCAGGCGGTCCGGTCACTGGCGGCTGCTCGAGCACAACGTCGGCAGGCTGCCGGACCTGGCCCCCGAGCAGGTACAGGTGCTGGCCGCCGGCCCGGAAGAAGAAACACCGGCCACGTCGGCGCCTGGACCGGCGCCCGGGAGCGATCGCTGACCGGTTTCCTATACACTGGCGTGGCGCCGGAGCCTGGTAGGAGGTTCCCGCCGAGGGGCTATAGCTCAGTTGGTAGAGCGCTTGCATGGCATGCAAGAGGCCTGGGGTTCGAATCCCCATAGCTCCACCCAGGTCATGCGCATAATTCGAACGCCGCCAAGCCTGATTTCGAACGGCTGGTAGCGCTACCGGGCCGGGCATCGGACCGGTCCGGCTGCCGCTGAGCTGCAGTTTTGTGCGGGAGACCTTGAGCGGGAACCGGGCTGACCTGTTGCAGGCCAGTATTGGGTTAAGGGGGGTCAGGCGTGATGTGCCGATGGCGCCGAGGTGCGCGTAAGACGGCCGCGGCCGGTCGGCCGTGCTGCTGCCGGAGCGGAGTGGCGGGCGGCAGCGCAGGCTCGTCGGCAGGCAGCCGGCCGCGCTGGCGGCAGGCCGCGATATCAAGCGGTCACCAAGTGTGATTGATCATCAAATTGCCGAACGCCCATATCGCGCCCTGCCGATTATTTGGGGTCATCGAGGCGACCGGGAAGCGTTGGGCGTCGCGCCAGATATTCCAGTTCTGCTCCTCCAGGTTGGGCGCATGAAATGGCCAATGGGGCATCCCGCCCACGTAGGCCCGTTGGCGGTGCCTCGTAGCCTGCTCGCTGGTGTGCGACTCGGCCGGTGTCAAAGCCGGGAGACCTTGATCGAATTTCTGGCAGCGAGCGCTCTTGGCGGGCTCACGCTCAGTGGGCAGGGTGGGACAACGTATCAGCTGAGCACACGCCAAAATTCGTCGACGATTCCCGTCAGCGAGCAACTGCTCAGCGTCGACGGTTGAGATGCGTCACTGGCGCTCTGGCGCGGTCGTCGACGTGGGTTGGCATTCGGTATGGCTCTGTTCACGGCTACCGAGAGCAGGTTAGGCCGGACTAGCCCGGGCCTGGTCGCGAACTGGCAGGCGACGGTCCTGGATGCTGGGTTCAGGGTGAGGAGGCGCGGACCGGTACGGTCCGGGTGTCCCTCGCGACGCGACTTGGTGCTGGCACGAGGGCCTCAGGTAGGTTGCCCACCTTGTTCGCCGCGTCTGAGTCATGGTCTGGTAGGCGGTAGCGATCGATCCAGGGGGGCTACAACGCCGTGCGTGGACGGGTCATGCCAGTCGCCTGGTACCGCTTTACCGCTACCTTCGGCCGCCGGTGGGGTGGTTACCTCGCCGTCGTGCTCCTGATCGGGCTGATCGGCGGGATCGCCATGGCGTCGGTCGCGGCAGCCAGACGCACGCAATCTTCGTATCCGGCCTTCCTGGCGAGTACCAACCCGTCAGATCTGACCATGAGCTTTTACGGCACCGGCTCTGGCGTCGCGGGCGCCTCGTTGACGGCCGAGATTGCCCGGCTGCCAGACGTGCGGCACGTCGACAGCATGCTCGCGCCTACCGTCGTGCCGCTCACCTTGAACGGCGCTCCCCGTTTGAGCACGGCCAATGTGGTCGTGAGCGTCGGCAGCGTAGACGGGTTGACGCTCGACCAGGACCGGCTGGCGGTCATCGAGGGCCGGCGGGCAGATCCGAACCGCGCCGACCAGATCATGATGACCTCTAGTGCGGCGAAGCTGCTCAACGTCCACGTCGGCCAGGTCGTGCCCCTCGGTTTCTACACCGAGGCGCAGATGAGTCAGCCGGGCTTCGGCACCCCGAGGGTGGCCCCGCGTCTGCGGGTTCGTGCCCGCCTGGTGGGGATCGTCACGTTGAACAATGAGGTGCTGCAAGACGACGTTGATCAGGCGTTTGGCTTCACCATCTTGACCCCGGCGTTCGTCCGGGAGGCAGAGGCGGTGAGCCCGACGCCGATCACGCCCGTCCTTTACGGGCTGAAGCTCGATCACGGCGACCGCGGCGTGGCCAAGGTGGAACAAGATCTCGTCGGCCTCGTCCCCCCTGGTTTCACCGATCAGTTCCATGTGACCTCGAGCGTCGTCGAGCAGATGGAGCTCTCGCTGAAGCCGGAGTCGGTCGCGCTCGGGGCGTTCGGGATTATCGCTGCCCTCGTCTGCCTGATCCTCGGCCTGCAGGCCATTTCCCGCCAGCTGCGCTCGGAAGACGAGGACCGCGCGGTCTTGCGAGCGCTCGGAGCAGGTCCAGCGGTCACGGTTACCGATGGACTGATCGGCGTCCTGGCCGCAGTGGTCCTCGGCTCGCTGCTCGCCGGTGCTGTGGCGATCGGGCTCTCGCCGCTGGGCCCCATCGGACCGGTGCGTCCGGTGTATCCCGATCCGGGGATCGCCGCCGACTGGACGGTGCTCGGCGCCGGCCTTGCGGTTCTGGTCGCCGGCCTTGGCACCGCCGCGGTCGCGCTGTCGTACCGGCGAGCACCCCACTTGGTGGCGCGTGGCGAACAGGGTGCGGCTCGCCCTTCGCGCGTCAGCCGTGGCGCCGAAACGGCGGCCTTGCCGGTGGCCGGCGTCGTCGGGGTTCGTTTCGCCCTCGAACCGGGGCGAGGCCGGACCGCGGTACCGGTGCGCTCCGCACTGTTCGGCATGGTGCTCGCGGTCGCGATGGTGGTGGCCACCTTGACCTTTGCCAGCAGCCTGAACACCCTCGTGTCGCATCCGCCTCTGTACGGGTGGAACTGGAGCTACGCGCTCTACCCGACCAACCAGGTCCCTCCGCAAGCACTCAAGCTCCTCGACCACAACCCTCTGGTCGCCGGGTGGGCCGGGGTGGACTACACCGACGCCCAGATCGACGGCCAGGTCGTCCCTATCATCCTCGGCCGCCCCGATGCCGAAGTGTCCCCGCCGATCCTGTCCGGCCACGGTCTCGACGGCAATGATCAAATCGTGCTGGGAGCCGCCACCCTGTCCGCATTGCACAAGCACGTCGGCGATACCGTCACCATCAGCTACGAAACGGCCAGAGACGCCCCCGAATACATCCCGCCAACCAAGTTGCTGATCGTCGGGGCCGCGACTTTCCCGGCAGTGGGTTACGACAGCTTCGTCGCCGAACACACCTCGATGGGCACAGGCGCCCTCGTCTCGACCGCGATCGAGCCACCGGCGTTCCAACGAGCTGTACAGAGCCCGGACCCGAACCTGAACGGCCCGGAACTGGTCTTTGTGCGGCTCCGACCCGGGGTCAGCGCGACGGCAGGCCGGGCCGACATGCAGCGAATCGCCCTCGCGGCGAACAGGGTTTTCGCCGCAGATCCTCGCGCCACCGGAAATGACGTGAGCGTCCTCAGCGTCCTGCGTCCGGCGCAGATCGTGAACTACCGCAGCATCGGCTCAACCCCGGTCATCCTCGCTGCCGGGCTGGCCGCCGGGGCGATCGTCGCGCTTGGCCTCACCCTCGCCGTGTCAGTGCGCCGCCGCCGGCGAGACCTGGCCCTGCTAAAGACGCTCGGCTTCACCCATCGACAACTGGCCGCCGCGGTGGCCTGCCAGGCGACGGTCGTTGCGGCCATCGGGATCATCCTCGGGATACCGCTCGGCATCCTGGTCGGAGGTCAGCTCTGGACGCTGTTCGCCCGCAACATCAACGCGGTCCCCGATCCAGCAGTGCCGGTCCTATGGGTAGTCCTCGTCGCGATCGGTGCTCTCGTATTCGCCAACCTCGACGCGGCGCTCCCCGGTTTGGACGCGGCGCGCACTCCGGCGGCACTGGCCCTACGGGCAGAGTGACAAGGCCACCCGTAGCGCGCCAGAACAACGGTCCCTTTTGTCGACGTTCCGCGCCCGAGTCGCCAGAGACTGCGTCCGAAGCCTGACGGTCCGAACCTTGAGGAGCGAGCGTTGCTTCATTGACAGGACCGGGGCATTGACCATGCCGATGACGCAAGACTATGCAGGCAAGAACATAGACAGCGTTATCGGCACGCACTGTTTTCGGCTTCTTGTGCGGGGCGTCGACCATGCGGACGGACACGCGCAGATCACCCGGATCTGCGCCCATCACGGGCAACGCCATCACGCCGAGTCGGCCGCGCCGAACGGCGGTTACACGCGCGGGCTGCCACGGTGACTTGACCACGCTCCGTGACCGGCGCAAGCCTGCTGAGCAGACATTTCGAGCGTCAACGGGCCCAGCCCGACGGCGTTAAGAGCTAGGTTCGCGAGCTTCGTGGCAGGACCCACCGCCTGCAGATACTCGAGGATCTCGGACGCCCCATCGCTGAAGAGTGAGTCGTGCAGGCGCGCGAGCGTGGCGGGCTCGAACCAGCAACCGCGGGTGGGTCGTCTGATCGGCCACAAGTGGATCGTCACAGGGATCGTGACGCCCGCTGGGACGGCTCCGGTTCCGGCCGGTACCAGGGCTTACCTGCTGTTCGGCCCGGGTGCCAAGGTGACGGGCTTCAGCGGCTGCAACTCGCTGGCCGGCCGGTTCGCCGCAGCCCGCGGCAAGATCACATTCTCTGCCGTGACGATGACGCTGGTGGGGTGCGCGGGTCACCGCAGGGCCCCCTTGAGGCGGCGGTGATGGGGGTGCTGAGCCAGCAGGCGGCCTACACCGTCACCGGAAACGTCCTTAGCCTCACCACGCCGGACGGCCGGGGCATCCGGCTGGCTGCCGGGGCCTGACCTGCCGCCCGCCGAGCCGGCCAGGTATCCGGGCGCCGGGCCCGCTCGTCGCAGCCGGGCACCCCGCGGCGTGCAGGGTCAGCCACTCGATCGTCCCGGTCCCGGCCGGTCGATCGTCATCGCGACATAGCGCGCCCGCGCAGGATGTGGGCCCATCCATGATTCGGGCGGAAGTGAACCTTTTTCATCCGCCGACCGCACGCCCGCAGTACGGTGGGCAGCTGTGGGGGAAGATGGGAAAGGTTGAGGTGCTGGCCACCAGAGGTTTCCGTAACGCGAACGTGCGGAGGGAACCGGGTATGCGGCGCCTGACCAAGAGCGTGGTCCTTTTCGCGGCGGCCCTGGCCGTCGGATTGCTGGCGGCGGGCTGCGGGGGAAGTCTCAGCAGCGCGATCAGCAGCGCGGCCCCCAGCATCACCCGGCCGACCCTGCCGAGCGCGAACGCGGGCGGCTCGCCCACCACCGAGGCGCCGGCGGCTCAGCCGGCCATTTCCCCGTCGCCGGCCAGTTCGACCAGCTCATCGCTGCTGTGGCTGTGGATCCTCATCGCCGCGGTCGTGATCATCGGCATCATCGTGCTGGTGATGGTGGCCCGCTCCGCCGGGCGCAAACGCTCCGCGGCCGTCGGCGGCTGGCGCCAGCAGACCATCGACGCGTACGCGCAGGGATCGGCGCTCTACGACGCGATGAACGTGGCCGAGCGGCCCGGCGCGCTGGCCGCCGGCGACAGCGGCGCCCGCTGGGCCGACATCCAGCGCCGCGCGGACGACCTGGCCCAGAGGCTGTACGCGATGCGCGAGTCCGCCCCGGACGAGGACGAACGGGCCCGGGTGGCCGACACGCTCGGGGCGCTGCAGGCGGTCCGTTCGGCGATGGACGCCGAGCGGGCCCCCGGCGGTGCCGACCCCCGGCAGGCCGAGGTGGTGCGGGGCCGGCTGTACGCGTTCGACGCGGCGTTGCGGGTGCTGCGCCCGCCCGACCCGAACATGCGGTAGTGAGTTCCGCTCGGGCTCGATACTCCCGGGCGAGCATGGCCCCGGCCGACCTGCTTGCGGCCACGCCTGACTGACCCGCTCGCGCCCTGGCGGCAGGTGAATGAGGCACGGCTACCGCGGCCCGCCCGGCGCGGGAGCAGGCCCAGCCCGCGGCGGCCGAGCGGCCCGTTCCCGTGGCGGGCCGCAGCCCGTAGCTGCCGTGCGGGCCGCGCCCGGTGGCCAGCGGCCCTGCGCGCGGCCGGGCGACGGCCCGTTGTGCTCAAGTACCGGGCAGCTTGGCCTTGGCCGCGGTGAACTCGTCGTCGGTCAGCGCGCCCTGGTCGTGCAGGGTGGCAAGCTGGCTCAACTGGTCGTATACCGATGGGGCCGCCGCTGGAGCCGCGGGGGGCGGCGCCTGCTGGTACTGTCGAGGCCCCTGCCGGTACTGCGGAGGGGCGTCGCCCAGGTGCTCGACCAGCCCGGCTGGCGTCCAGCCCGACGGCACGACTGGCCGGAGCCACGCCTCCTGATCCAGCCCCGCCACGATCGAAAGCACCGCTCGCCGAGACACCGTGCCCAGCACATCCGCCCTCTGTGAAGCCTTAGCGCTAGCGGTCCGTGGAGATCAACAACACCAGCGCGGGACCGAGAGCCGTGTCCGGCATGCCCGCTGACCTTGGGTTCCCTGGCGAAGCGGCGGATCTCGGTCCGGGAATGATCCGCCGTGCGTGCTCTTGACGTCGGCCGAGGTTCCAACTTGGCCAGGCGGACCCGCGCGACATGTTCTCCGAAGCTGCGCTGCCTCTCGCGCCGGTTGGCCCGGCCGGGCGCGCGATCGGTCATGGCGCAGATGGCGGTGTCACGCGGTGGAGGTCGATGACTTCAAGCCCAAGGCCGGCGATCCTCTGCACCAGCCCGGAGAGGGCAGCCGGGTCGGGCAGCTCGGCACGGAGGGTGGTCGTGTCCGGGCCTGTGGTGACGTCGCAGTCGTCGAATTGTGCGCGCAGCGTTTTGTCGGCCTGGCCGGTGAAGGTGATCTCATACGTGTGTGGTCGCACGGTGATTACGCCCCAGAGTCGGTGGGTGACGCTGCCGCCAGCGTTCCTGGCGGCGGGGTTTTGCGTCGTCACCCGGTGCCGGGTGATCTGGGGGTTTGATGCGATAGCCCGTGCTCAGTCGGCGGCGGGGATGAGCTGGCTGCGGCGCGTGCTGGTGTGTCCGATGCTGCTGGCGGGGCCGCGATCGCGTACGGTGGCTGGCTGGCTCCTGAACGGCGGCTGGCTGGCTCCTGAACGGCGGTTCAGGTAGCCTGCCGCGAGACATTGAGGCCTGTGGCCTGGGCAGAGCCCCGGCGGGCCTTTGGCATGTCCAGGCGGGCATGGCTGTCAACGTGGCAGACTTGTCCCTGCCCACCGGGCGGTGAGAACGTTTCCATGGCCTAGGGCAGGCTTCTGTGGCGCTGGCTGACGGCCGGGCCGGGTGGGTTGGGTTACGGGAGGCCGAGGCGGAGTGCCACAAGCGACAGCTGGGCCTGGTTTGCGCATCCCGCGGTTCCCGTCCTCGAAGTTCTCTGCTCCCAGGCTGGCGCCGCGTCTGGTGCGCCGGCCAAGGTTGCTCGACCGGCTGGACCGGGGAGAGCAGGTTCGGCTCGGCCTGGTGGTGGGCCCGGCGGGGGCGGGCAAGACCATGCTGCTCGCCGACTGGCTGGCTGCCCGTCCGGACCGGCCGTCGGCGTGGCTGGGTTGCGACGTGGCCGACGCCGACCCGGTCCGGTTCGTCTCCGCGGTCATCGAGGCCGTGCGGCTTGGCTTCGATCAGCCGAAGATCGGTGAGGATGCCCGCCAGCTGATGGGCCTCGATGGCGAGGTGTCGGCTGATGTGGTCGCTGCCCTGGCCGATGACCTGGACGCGCAGGACGGGGAGCGGGTACTGGTCATTGACGACTTTCACCTGGCCGGCGCGGCGAGCTCTGACGCGCTGGGCTGGCTGGTGGAGTACCACCCGCCGTCACTGCAGCTGGTGGTGGCCAGCCGGGTTGACCCGCCGCTGAGAGTGCATCGCATGCGGGCGCATCAGGACCTGGTCGAGCTGCGGGATGAGGACCTGTCCTTCTCCGTGGAAGAAACCAGGAGTTTCCTGTCCGGGTTCGGCGTGCGACTGGACGAGCCGGACCTGGCTCTGGTCCACCAGCGCAGCGAGGGATGGGTAGCCGGGCTGCAGATGGCCGCGATCTCGATCCATGCTTCGCCCGATCCCGCCACGGCAGCTGGCCGGGTAAATCTGGGCCGTCATACCGTCGCCGGCTACTTCCTGGAGGAGGTCCTCTACCGGCAGCCCCCCGAGGTCATCGAGTTCATGCTGGCCACCTCGGTCCTCGACGAGCTTTCGGTGCCTGCCTGTACCGCCGTGTACGGCCAGGGCGCGGCCAAGATGCTCGAGTTCATCTACGGCGCGCACATGTTCGTGGCGATCGTGGACGACGAGGCTGGCATCTATCGGTACCACCACCTGATCAGGGAAGTTCTTCAGACGGAGTTGCACGCCCGGGATCCGGCCAGGGACAAGGGGCTACATGAGGCCGCCGCGCGCTACCTGATCGAGGCCGATCAGGTCGGCGCGGCAGCACGGCATTTGCTGGCCGCCGGTGAACAGGCCGAGGCATTCAGCCTGCTCAATGAGGGGGTCGTGCGCGACGTGCTGACGAACCCGGCCGTCGTCAGCGCGCTCGACCTCGGCGAGATCCGGCCCGAGCTCTTCGCGGACACGCCCGAGTTCCTGCTGCCCATGGCGGCCGAGCTGCTGTGGCGGGGGGCGTTCGAGCGCGGTTCGCGCGCTGTCGCGCTCGCCCGGCAGAGCCCTGTCGATCCGGGCCGGCAGCCCGAGTTGGCGGTGCGGCTCGCGCTGGTGAACATGCTTCACTGCACGTTCATCGGCCAGTTTGACGAGGCGCTGGCGCACCGGGACTGGGCACGGCCGTTCGAGACCAAGGCCGGCGGGGTCGGCGACTGGGTCGTCACGCTCGACACCTTGGCCATGTACTGCCACACCTATGTGAACCAGTTCAGCGAAGCCCGCCAGCTCGCGGATGCCCTCGCCGCGGCTGAGGCGAGCGCTGCGCTGACCGAGGTGCTCTGCCCCGGAGTGATCAGCCAGGCGGCCCTCATCGAGGGCGCCCTCGAAGAGGCTGGCACCCTGGCCGCTGGCACCCTCGCCGCGGCCCGCCGCCTCGGCTTCGACCGCCACTTTTTCGTGTTCCACGCGCTACGGACCACCGCTCTGCTCGCATTGGAGCGGTGTGATCTGGCTGCGGCCGCCGAGCCGGTAGAACGCGCGCTGGCCATGGTCGGCAGCGCCCGGCCCGCCTTCAATTGCATGGCCCAGCTGGACCGGGCCCGGATCTGGGCGGCCGGCGGCAACCTCGACGAAGCCCTCAACTCATTGCCCGCCGCCCGTTCGGCGCTCAAGAGCGACCACTCCGTCCTTCTCACCCAAGCCGACGAGCTCGAAGCCCGCCTCCGTCTCGGTCTCGGCGATCACAAGGGCGCCAGGAGCCTCACCGGGGAACTGCCCGATGACCGGCGCCTCGTCATGTCGGTGATCATCGCTCTCGCGGCCGGGAACCCCGAACAAGCGGCACAAGCCCTGAGCGACGCCCCGGCTGAGGGAGTCACGATCCGGTCCGACCTGGAGTTGCGGCTGCTGCGCGCCAGCATCGCCATCAGCCGATCCTCACCCCGGGCACCCGCCCTGGTCAGGCAGGCTCTGGCGGTGGCCATGCGCCACGGTTTCGTCCAGACCGTCCTGGACACCGCTCCGCAGCTGTCCGATCACGTGATCTCCAGCCCGGACCTCTATCCCCATACCGAGCACATGGCGGCGCTGATCACCGCCCGCCTCCGGGCGCGCAAGCTCGCCCGGCCGGTTTCCCGGCAAAGTAAGCTCCTTGACCCGCTGACCGCTGCCGAGATGCGCGTGCTGGAACTCCTGCCGACCAGCACCTACCGGCAGATCGCCACCACCCTCTACATTTCGCTCAACACGGTAAAGACTCACATCCGGTCGGTCTACCAGAAGCTGGGGGTGACCTCCCGTTCTTCTGCGGTCAAACGAGCGGCCTCGCTGGGCCTTCTGTAACCGCCGCTATCCGGCGAACGATGACGCAGGCATGCCCGCTGCCCCGGGACGGCAGACGAACGTCGCGCCCGCACGCGGCTCCCTCGTCAGCTGCCCGGCGCTCAGGTGGTAGGCGGCAGAGGTCACGTACAGGTCCGCTAGGCCGGGGCCCCCGAAGGTGCAGCTCGTCACCTGGGACACCGGGAAGAAAACCTCGTCCAGCTGCTCCCCCGCTGGTGAGAAGCAGCGGACCGCGCCGCCACCGAAGCACGCCACCCAGAGGTTCCCCTTACTATCGACGGTCATCCCGTCGGGTACCCCGTGCGCGCGTTCGATAGTGACGAGCCGTCCCCGGTTGCCGGCGGAGCCGGTGTCGGTGTCGTAGTCGAAGACATCGACACTCTGGGTGGCCGAGTCGACGAAGTACATCCGGCTGCCGTCGGGGCTCCAAGCGATGCCGTTCGATTGCGTTACGTCGCGGACTACCTGGTCGAATGACCAGTCCGGTTCGACGCGGTAGAGCGCCGCGGCATGCGCAGCGAAGTCAAAGGCCGTTGTCCCGGCGAGGAGCCGCCCGGCGGGGTCGCATTTCGCGTCGTTCATCCGGTTGCCCGGGGTGTCACGCTCGACCGGCGCGGTGAGCTCGAAGTTGTCCCCGGTATCTGAGGCCACGGCGATACCATCGCGGACCGCAAGCACGAGCCCGCCATCGCGCCGGGGAACAACCGCGCCCACCTCCTGGCCCACGGAGAACGAGTCCAGCGCCGTCCCGGACGGGTCGTAACGGAAGATCGTGCCGCCGGTCAAGTCGACGAACAGCAGCGTCATACTCCGCTGGTCCCAGTGCGGCGCCTCGCCCACGTCGGCGCGGAGGTCGGCGAATACCTCGACGCTCACCCTTGCGGAACGGGCCATCTCCTACCTTGCCTGAAGGGTCAGTTGAATCATGCGGAGCCGACGCGAGCGCCTTCCGTAGTCCAAGCCCGGTTAAGAAGGTTCCTCGACTGCGCCGGCTAGCAGGTCGGCGTATGTCACCGACATGGTAGGCCGCACGACGGTAATCACGAGATCACAAGGTCAAGATCGCGACCCGGGTCGCCTGGCCGCCACGCCCGGTAACCACGCCGCCGGGTGGCGGGCCTGTGCAATCACCCGGAAAAGGGTGAGTACGGCGACCCCAGCCGGCCTGCATGCTTACCGCAGGATCAGCAAAGAGCGAGGCGCAGCCCGATGCGATCACCTACACACGAGATCACCGCCCCCCAGCGCGGGGTTGACCTCGTCCAGGCGCACCTCCGCAAGCTGCCCCTCCCCGCCATGACTGATCATGCGCCGGTCACGGCGCTGGACGGGCGGAAAGCGGAATCGCCCGCGAACATGCAGCGCGGGCCGCTGACGAACGGAGCGCAAGATGCCCGCACACGTTGCCGAGTCAAGGACCATCGAGGACGTAACCGTGGCAGCACAGGGCGATCCGCAGAGAACTGAGCCGCTTGAGCTGAGCCACCGGATCGGCTCTGCGGGCGAGGCCATCGTGAACCTCCGTGGCGAACTCGATATCGCCAGCGCCGAGGCGGCCGTCAGTTACGTAAAGAATGTCATCGATCACCACGGCGCGCCGCTGACTGTGGACCTAACCGCACTGGCTTTCTGCGACGCCCGGGGTCTAGCCGCGCTGCTGCGCATGGCCGATCATGCGGAGCAGGCGGACTGCCCGTTCCGGTTGGTCTCGCCCCGTCCGTCGCTGGTGAAGATCCTGCGGATCACTGGCCTGGACCGCAGGTTCCTCGTCCCCCAGGCGTCTGCCCAGCTGATTCCTGAAGCGCACCCCGATTCCTTAAGCCGCCTGCCAAGCGATACAGCGGCCTTGCCACCGAATAAATCGCAGACCCGCTCGTTGCGGCCACATCGATTGCAGGCAGGTGCTCAACGAGTAGGTACGTCAGCCAGCCACGCCGGGCTGGTCTGTTAGGGCTGGAGGGCCAGTCTGCGGCTCGGCCGCGGGCTGGCGGAGGGCTGCTGGGCGGGGATGTGGCGGCCGGCGAACAGGGCGATCAGCGCGACGATGGTCAGCAGCGGCGCTGGGGCGCACAGTGTCGGACAACCCCTATGCGCTTGATCGCCCGCCGGTTCGCGGCACCCGCCCGACGCTCGGCAGCGGCCAGCTCGGGGTCCTCGTCCTCGACGCAGCCCGCGACAGCCGGCACGCTTCCGGACGAGCCTGGAGCACGCCGCGTCTAGGGGTGAGCGCTCCAGCATCGGCGCACGCCGGGGTTGACGGCGAGGCGGTGGACCTGAGCCCGCCGTCCGCCGTTGCGGTCGCTATCCGGCCAGCGGCCCTACGGGTCCGGATCTCTTCACACCACCCGGGCGCCTCGCCATCAACGCTCCTCCATCTCCCCGGCCGCTGAGTGCTGCCGAGCTCTACCCGCAGCTGCCGGGCCTGGCCGAAGTCAGCCCTCCGGCTCCAGCCGCAGCCCGCCTGGCCACCACACACGCAGATAGTGCAACGGCCGCGCGAGAGAAAACAAGCGCCGAGGTGGCCCTGCAGCGCCAACGGCGGGGGTTGGAGCTGCCTCGCTCCACCAGGTGCAGCGCTGAAAACCCCCGCCAAGCCCATCAGCAAGGCGCGACATCACCCCGGGCAGGGTGATGTGCCTGCGGCCGTCCGGCAAGACCATGGTGGTAGCGGGTCAGGCCAGTCGGCTGGATGAGGGGGCAGGACGATGGCTATGGAGCCGGTGCAGCTCACCGCGGGAGTGGTCAACGGCCGCGGCTTCGACGATGAGGCGGACACGACGCGGGCCACGGTAACCAGGCCGGGCCGGTGGCGCATCGTCGCAGCCGCCCTCGCCGCCGGGCTGCTCCTGGCCGCCTGCAGCTCCAGCAGCACCTCATCCCCCAGTAGCAGCCCATCCCCGAGCGCCACCCCTGCGCCCACCTCCGCTACCGCCGCGCCGCCGACGCCCACCACCCCCACGACCCCCAGCCCCGCATCGGCCGTGTGCCAGGCTGCAGCAGACCTGCGCGCCTCGGTGGACACACTCACCCACGTCAAGATCGGGAAAGGCACAGCCAGCGAGATCAAGTCCGACCTAGCCGACGTCGAGGCCAAGCTCACCGCCCTCACGGCGCAGATGCATGGCGAATTCAAATCCCAGACCACCGCTGTCAAGTCAGCGCTCGACACGCTCAAGACCGCGGTCTCCAACCTCACCGCCCATCCCAGTACCAGCACGGTGAAAGGCGTGGCGACCGCAGTCGGCGGGGTCGCCACCGCAGCCAGCAGCCTGCTGGCCTCGCTCGCCCCGCAGTGCGGGTCTGCGTCCGCCTCACCCAGCCCGTAAGCGGCGCCTGAGCCTTCACCGGCAGCACCCGCACCCCGGCCACCAGACCATTGCCGTTCACGAGTCTCCGCGCCGCCGCACACCCATCCGGTGAAGTGTCTACCCGCCCGCGCGGGAGCTGAAGACGTGATAGCAGTCCGTCGTCGCGTTCTCCGGCCATCGCCATTCGTACCGCTCGCCCGACGCGACGTGTGCACCTAGCAGGCGCGTCGTCGAACAGCCAGCCGTAGTCGGCGCCGAGGGTCTCAGGCGCCGGCATGAGATCGTAGTCCGCCAGACAGCGCCGGAATACTGCTCATGCAGCAGGACCGGGACGAGCCCGGTCTGCCAGTCGTGGCAGTGCACGATATCGGGGCGCTTATCAGCGGCGAGCATGAACTCGAGCGCCGCCTTAGAGAAAAACGCGAACCGTTCCCCGTCGTCTGCGTTCCTACCGGAGGCGCGCCGCGGCTGATTGGATAGGAGAGGCGGGTTTGCTAGTGCGAGAGGCCGCGCATGAGCGCTAGCAGTCTTCAGGCCGGGGGTCTGGCTCAAGGGGCGGTCGGGACCGCGCGGGTGATCACGTTCGGGGTGAGCAACGTGGCCCCGGCGGGCGCGGTCGTAGCCGGGCTGGTCATCATAGTGTCCTACGCCGGGTTCGCCTCCCCGCTGGTGGTGCTGATCGCGTTCGTCGCGTCCTTGTGTTGCGCCCTCAGCATCGCGGAGTTCGCCCGCCTGCTGCCCTCGGCCGGCTCGCTGTACACCTACAACAGCTGCGGGCTGGGCCCGGCCGGGGGGTTCCTGACCGGCTGGATGATGGTGTTCGCCTACGCGCTGTACGCGCCCGCCGGTATCGCGCTGACCAGCGTGTACGCGTCGCAATTCCTGGCCGTCGCGGTGCACGTGACCATCGGCCCCTGGATATTGTTCCTGGTCATCCTGGCCGCGGTGGCCGGCGTCGCCTACCTAGGCATCGGAACCTCATCCTCGGCCGACCTGGTGCTGGTCCTGGGCGAAGTGACGGTCTTCACCGCGCTGGCCATCACGATCCTGGTCAAGGTCAGCCCGGCGCATTACTCGGCGGCCGTGTTCTCCCCGGCGTCGTCGCCGCACGGCCAGTTCACCGACGTCACCAACGCGATGATCTACGGCATCGCCGCGTTCGCCGGGTTCGAGACCGCGGCCGCGCTCGGCGAGGAGGCCAGGAACGCGCGCCGGTCCGTCCCCGCCAGCATCGTCGGCATTGTCATCGTGACCGGCGTTTTTTACCTGCTGGTCGTGGTGGCCGAGATGTTCGGCGTGGGGCGGCACGGCATCCCCGGCTTCACCGAGCAGGGCAGCCCGCTGGGGTACCTGACCAGCCGGTACTGGTCGCCGTCGGCGCTGTGGGTCATGGACCTGGTGGTCGTGCTCACCGGCCTGGGCTTCGTCATCGCCGTGTTCAACGCGGCCATCCGGGTCCTGTTCGCCATGGGCCGCGAACAAGCCCTTCCGGGGTCGCTGGCCCGGCTGTCGAGCCGCCAGACCCCCGTCGTCGCGATCGGCGGCGTCGCCGGGCTCACGCTGGCGCTGGGGCTGCCGCTGACCTACGCCGTCGGCGGCGCGCGTACCTTCGGGTACCTGGCGGGAGCGGCCGGGCTGTCGCTGGTGCTCATCTACCTGGCGGTGAACATCGCGGTGATCCGCGCGTTCCGCACCGAGTTCCGCGGCGAGTTCCGGCCCGGGCGGCATCTGATCGTCCCGGCCGTGGCCGCCGTGCTGTTCCTGTTTCCGCTGTGGGGGATCTTGCACCCGCATGGCCACGGGCTGATGGACCTGCTGCCGTTCGCGGCGCTGGGATGGCTATGCCTCGGGGCCATCGCGGTCTGCGTGCTGCGGATCCGGCGGCCTGCCAGCTTCGAGACGCTGGGCCGGGTCTTCGCGCCCGCCGAAAGGTGAGCCCTTCTTATCGACTCGGCTGAGCCCGGCCAGCGATCAGCCTGTGCCTCCCGGCAGGGGCCGGAACGAGGCCAGCCGCCGCAGGGTCGGCCAGTCGATGGCGGGCTTGGGCGGGCGGGTCCCGGGCCGGTCTCTGGGCACCCGGACCCGGAGCGCCCGCGGCCGGATGGCACAGCGGACCGGCGTGGCCACCGTGACGGTCTCCCCGTCGATCCCGACCGGGATCTCGGCCACGTCGGCGTCGACCACCACTTCGCCGGCGGTGAGCACGTTAACGCCGTGGCCGCGGCCGCGGCGCAGCAACTCGACGGCTGCCGCCGCGCTGTCCACGGTCACCGCGACCACGCCGAGCTTTCCGGTGTCCAGCCGCGCCCGGCGGCTGAGCCCGGCGATGTCGCCCCCCTCGTACGGGTTGTTGCTCACCAGCACGGCCTGCGGGCCGGTGACGGCGACGTTCCCGGCGCGGGCGGTCAGCCTGGCGCCGCGGTGGCCGCTCAGGATGTCGGGCAGCAGCTGCAGCGTGGTACCTCGCTTGTCGTCCCGGTAGGCCGGGCTCTGCACCACCTCCGCGTAGGCGCCGAACGAGGCGTTGTTCACGAACGTGCGCCCGCCGATGACTCCGAGGTCGATCCGCTGCTCCACGCCGTCGGTGAGCGCGTCCAGGCAGGTCGCCGGATTCTCCCGGTCCAGCCCCAGGTCCATCGCGAAGTGGTTGCGGGTGCCGGCGCTGATCACCAGGAACGGCAGGTCGTGCTCGGCGGCGATCCCGGCGACCAGCGCCTGCGTCCCGTCGCCCCCGGCCACGCCGAGCAGGTCCGCCTCGTCCGCGACGGCCTTGCGGGCCAAAGCCGCCACATCGACCTGGCCGGGGCCCTCGAGCAGTGCTACCTCGGCGCCCAGTGCCTCGGCCTTCTCCTTGAGCCCGAACTTCG
Organism: uncultured Actinomycetota bacterium; assembly: GCA_963808705.1. Taxonomy (GTDB): domain Bacteria; phylum Actinomycetota; class Actinomycetes; order Streptosporangiales; family Streptosporangiaceae; genus JASHPR01. The sequence goes on from CAWEHB010000005.1 coordinate 236,655, forward strand.
CGACCTTCCCGCCCCCCGACCTCGGGTTCATGATCAGGAAAGCGCGCTTGGGCGGCGGGACCTCGCGGGCGGGCATCCCCGGATCGGCGGCCACCGGGGTCAGCGCCAGCCGGCCGGCGGCGATGGCCAGCGCGACGAGCACCAGCGACACGACGCCCACCCAGATGACGTGGTTCAGGGCGAAGACCACCAGCACCGCTATCGGGACCAGGATCATCACGCCGAACGCCAGCCACCGCACCAGCCCCCGGCGGGCCAGAAACCAGTATCCGTTCGCCAGCACCAGGCACGCGCCGACCGCTCCGATGGCGACCATCGCCAGGCTGGCCAGCCCCGCGAAACCGATCATGACCGCCACCGCGGCCAGGATGAGGGCGAAGGCAGCCCGGGCCAGCCAGCGCCGCTGCGTCATAGCCTCTCCTCGTTGACGCCACCGGAAGTTCATGCTCAGTTTCCCGTCACGACTCCCTATCCCGGGTCATCCACCGAGGGTGAATCCCCCAACCCAGGGCGCCTTCGCCGGTCAGCCGCTCCCGGCCGGGCAGCCTGCCTGGTCCTGGGCGGCCCCGATATAAGCCTCGAGGGCGTCGTTGGGGAACCCGCTGGCCTTCTCGTGCGCGCTGCTGGTGGTCTTGGCCGCGGTGAGGTAGGCCTGCAGCGCGGCGCAGTTGCCGGTAGCCGTCGCGGCGTCGATCCGCGGCTGCAGGCCTGAGCTGTAGGTGGCCCAGGGCACCTGCTCGCTGGTGTCACAGGCGCTGGCCAGCAGGGCGGTGGCCAGGGTGGCGGCGGCCAGCAGGAGGACCGGGCCGTTCCGGCGGAGCCGGGTGGCGCGCCGGGCCGGGCCGGGCCGGGCCGGGCGTGTGGTGTGCATCTAGGTCACCGACCCTCCGAGCGCGGGGAAGGCCACCCCGAGGAGCATGAACAGGCAGGTCAGGACGAGCAGGATGGCCAGCAGCGGCGCCAGGAACCTCAGGTACCGGTCGTAGCGGACCCGGCTGAGCGCCAGCCCGCCCATCACGATCGCCGAGGTGGGGGTGAACAGGTTCATCCAGCCGGATGCGGACTGGAAGGCGGTCACCACCATCGCCCGGCTCACCCCGGCGAAGTCGCCGAGCGGGGCCATGATCGGTATCGCCAGCGTCGCGTGCCCGGAGGAGGACGGGACCAGGAACGCCAGCACGATGTTCACCAGGTACATCACCACGATGAACGCGCCCGAGGGCAGCCCGCTCACCACCGTCTCCAGCGAATGCAGCACCGTGTCGGTGATCCCGGAGTTGTTCATGATGACGGTCACCCCGCGGGCCACCGCGATGATCAGCGCGGCGCCGATGAAGTCGCCGGCGCCGGAGATGATGCCGGTGACCGTGCCCTCCTCGCCCAGCCCGCCCACCAGCCCGACCAGCACCGCGCCGACGATAAACAGCGCGGCGAGTTCGGGGAAGTACCAGCCCAGCGTGATGCCCTCCAGGGAGGAGCTGAAGTCCCCCCAGGGGATCACCGAGAAGATCATCAGCCCGAAGGTCAGCCCGAAGATCCATAGCACGGTCTTCTGCTTGCCGGTTATTGGCTGCGGCGGCCCGGGCGGGCCGCTGGCCAGGGCGTCGTCCCCCTCGAGCGCGGGCATGAGCGACTTGGCCGGGTCGCCGCGGACCCGCCCGGCGTAGCGCAGCACGTACAAGACGGTGATGATCGTCAGGACGGCATACATGATCAGCCGCAGCCCGATGCCGTCCCCCAGGGCTACCCCGGCGGCGTCCGAGCCCACCCCGGTCGCGAACGGGTTCACCGTCGAGGCCAGCGTCCCCACCCCCGCGCCGACCATGATGATCCCCACCCCGACCAGCCGGTCGTAACCCAGTGCGATGATGACCGGCAGGATGATCGCGTAGAACCCCAGCGTTTCCTCGGCCATCCCGTAGGTGGTCCCGCCGACCGAGAAAATCACCATCAAGATCACGATCAGCAGCAGGCCACGTTTACGGAACCGCTCGGTGACCCGCCCGATACCTGCATCCAGCGCCCCGGTCTTGATGGTGACGGTGATGAACGCGCCGATCGCCAGCACGAAGAAGAACACCTGGACCGCGCCGGCCAGGTCCCCGCTGTTGTACGGCCCGGTGTCCCCCGGCGCGGTGACGATCTCGGCCGGCACCTGCTTGCCGCCTGCCGTCCCGCACGCCGCCTGGCCTTTCTTCAGCAAGTCAGCGCTGGGGTTGGTGATCGGCTCGGATGGCGTCCGTATCCCGTACAGGCCGTTGACCGGTGACACCCACAGGTCATACAGCCGCTCCTGGAAAGACAGGTCGAGCTTGACATCGTGGAAGGTGCCGGGAACCGGCTTGGGCGGCCCTCCGTCACAACTCACATAGGAGTAGGTGCCCGGCGTGATGAAGAAGGTCAGGATCCACACCAGCACCAGCACGAAGAACAGCACCGTGAACGCAGTCGGGAACCGGAACCGGCTCTTGCGCTCAACGCCAGCACCATCTTCCGCGCGGGTCTCCGCTTCGGTCGTCATGTCAGCTCCGGGCCATAGGGGAACGCCGACGACCTATGCAGGGTTTCCCGGGCCGTGCCGAGACGACATCACCCTTCCGAGGGTGATTCCTGCGCGCTTCGGGGACCGTGGTGTCTGTCCCGAAGGACGACATGTTCAGAAGTTATTAACCGGGTCGTCGATCTGCGTTTGATTTAGGCCCTTCCGCTTAAAGGATGGGATCACCCTCAGATGGGTGATGACCACCGGAGATGGGTCAGAACAGAATTGGCAGCGGTCTCGGAAGGGGCTGGGATCATACGACGCCTACGCGTCATTGCCGGCTCGACTGAGGTGAGCCATGAGTGATCAGGTTGATCTTCGGAGAATCGGCGTCGGCGCCGTCATGTTCGGCGTCCTGACCAGCTCCAGGCTCGCCCTTACGGCCCGGCATTGGCGGGGGCAGTCGGCGCCGGTGTCGGCCTACCGGTGACGGCCGCCGATCACCCCGGCCAAGGAGGCTGAGCATGCGGATCGTGATCGCGCTGGGCGGCAACGCCCTGCTGCGGCGCAGCGACCCGATGACCACCGAGGTCCAGCGCCATAACGTCAGGACCGCGGCCGAGGCGATCGCCCCGCTCGCCGCGGAGCACAGCATCGTGGTCGTGCACGGGAACGGGCCGCAGGTGGGCCTGCTCGCCCTGCAGGCCGACGCCTACCAGGGCGCCGAGCCGTATCCGCTCGACGTCCTGGACGCGGGCACCCAGGGCATGATCGGCTACCTGATCCAGCAGGAACTCAGAAGCGTCATGCCCCAGGGCAGCCAGGTCGCGACCCTGCTCACCATGATCGCGGTGGACCCCGCGGACCCGGCCTTCGCCAGCCCCACGAAGTTCGTCGGCCCGGTCTACGCCGAGGAGGCCGCCCAGGCGCTGGCCGCCGAGAAGGGCTGGACGTTCCGGGAGGACGGTGACGCCTGGCGGCGCGTGGTGCCGTCTCCCCGGCCCCAGCGCATCCTGGAGATCCAGCCGATCACCTGGCTGCTTGAGCAGGGGGCCGTGGTCATCTGCGCGGGCGGCGGGGGCATCCCCACGACGTACCCGTCCTCTGGGTCCGGCGAAGTGGTGGGCGTCGAAGCGGTCATCGACAAGGATTTCGCGAGCGAGCTGCTGGCCGAGGACGTGGACGCGGACCTGTTCATCATGGCCACCGACGTCGACGGCGTCTACACCGGCTGGGGCACCCCCGAACAGAAGCGGCTGGCAGAGGTCACGCCCGACGAACTCGCCGGTCACACGTTCCCGGCCGGGTCCATGGGCCCCAAGGTCGAGGCGGCGGTCCGCTTCACCCAGAAGACCGGTAACCGGGCCGCGATCGGCGCCCTGGACGACATCACCGAGATCGTGGCCGGGAAGGCCGGCACGAACGTGGTCACGCGAGCGGGGGCCGCATGACCACACCAGCCGAGGCGCCCGCCTCCGGCCTGGCCGGGCCGGAGGCCGGCGGATTCGCGTGGCACGCGCTCAGCGCCGACCGGGTCCTGCAGGCGGAGCAGGTCGACCCGCAGCGCGGCCTCAGCCAGGCCGAGGTGACGTCGCGAGCCCAGCGGTTCGGCCCGAACAAGTTCGCCACCGCCCAGGTCGAATCGCGGTGGCACGCGTTCCTCCGGCAGTACGCCGATCCCATGCAGATCGTGCTGCTGGTGGCCGGGGTCGTGAGCCTCTACCCGCTCAAGGAGCTCGAGACCGGCGTCGTGCTGATCTTCCTGACGCTGTTCAACGCGGTCCTCGGCCTGCAGCAGGAGGGCAAGGCGGCCGCGGCCGTGGCCGCCCTGCAGAAGATGATGATCGTCAAGGCGAAGGTCACGCGCGACGGCGAGCTGGAGCAGATCCCCGCCGAGCAGCTCGTCCCCGGCGACGTCGTCTCGATCGAGGCCGGCGACATCGTGCCGGCCGACGGGAGGCTGCTGAAGGCGGCGACCCTGGAGGTTGCGGAGTCCGCGCTCACCGGGGAGAGCCTGCCGGTCTCCAAGGGCACCGGCCCGGTGGATGGGGCCGACACGCCCCTCGGGGACCGGACCGACATGGTCTACATGAATACCAACGTGTCCCGCGGTGCCGGCGAGTTCGTCGTCACTGCGACCGGGATGGCGACCGAGGTCGGCCATATCTCGGGCCTGCTCCAGGCCGAGCAGGCCGCCAAGACGCCGCTCACCCGTCAGCTCGACAGGCTCACGCACCAGATCTTGTGGATCGCCGGCGTGGCGCTGGTCGTGTCGATGGCGCTGAACCTGGCCCGCGGCGACACGTTCACCGTGGTCTTCACCGCTGCGGTCGCCTTCGCGATCGGCGCCCTTCCGGAGAACCTGCCCGCGGTGGTCACCACCATCCTGGCCTACGGCACGCAGGCCCTGGCCAAGGCCGGCGCGATCATGAAGCGGATGGCCTCGACGGAGACCCTCGGCTCGACCTCGGCGATCAACTCCGATAAGACCGGGACGCTCACGCTGAACCAGATGACTGCGGTCCAGATGGCCGTCGTGGGCCGCCGGTACGCGGTCGAGGGCCAGGGCTATGCGACCGAAGGCCAGATCACCCGGGTGGCCGGTCAGCCCGAGATCCCGCTGGATCAGTTCCTGCTGTCGATGGTGCTGGCGTCGGACGCTGTGCTGTCCGGCGGCGAGCTGATCGGGGACCCGACCGAGGGCGCGCTGGTCGCGCTGGCGGCCAAGGGCGGCGTGGACGCCGCCTCGACCCGGCAGGCGTACCCGCGCATCGCCGAGCTCCCCTTCGATGCCGCCTACAAGCTGATGGCCACGTTCCACCAGATGACCGACGAATCGGGCGCCGAAGTGGTTCGCTGCTACGTCAAGGGCGCGCCCGACCAGCTGCTCGCCCGCGCGGCCACGGTCTTCGATGCCGACACCGGGGCGGTGCCGGCCGACGGGCAGTTCCGGGAGCGCTACCTGGCCGAGAACCGGCGGCTCGGCGAGCAGGGCCTTCGGGTACTGGCCACCGCGCGCAAGGACTTCGACCCGGCCGCCTTCGACCCCGGCGCCGACCTGCTACCGCTGGTGAGCGACCTGGAGATGCTGGCCCTGGTCGGGATCGTGGACCCGCCCCGCCCCACCGCCAAGGCGTCGATCGCGACGGCCAGGGCCGCGGGCATCAGGGTCCGGATGATCACCGGCGATCACGCGGTCACCGCGGCCGCGATCGCCGGCCAGCTCGGCATCGACGGCAAGGTGATCACCGGGGCCGAGTTCGGGTCCATGACCGATGACCAGGCGCTGGCCGAGATCGACGAGATCGGGGTGATCGCCCGGGTCACGCCCGAGCACAAGGTCCGCCTGGTGGACATGCTCAAGCGGCGGGGCCAGATCGTGGCCATGACCGGCGACGGCGTGAACGACGCGCCCGCGCTCAAAAGGGCCGACATCGGGATCGCGATGGGCATCACCGGGACCGAGGTGACCAAGGAAGCCGCGGTGATGATCCTCACCGACGACAACTTCTCCACGATCGTCAAGGCGGTGGAACTCGGCCGGGGACTTTACGACAACCTGGTCAAGTACATCCGGTTCCAGATGGGCTGCCTGTTCGGCTTCATCGTCTCCTTCCTGGGCGCCAGCATCTTCAACATCACCGGCGGCGTCCCGTTCCTGCCGCTGCAGACGCTGTGGATCAACTTCACCACCCTGCTCTTCCAGGCCATCGGGCTGGGCTACGGCCAGCCCGCCGCGGGCCTGATGGACCGCAAACCGCGCCAGCCCGACCAGCCCATCCTGACCCGGGGACTGTTCACCTGGCTCGTCACCGCCGGGCTGATCGTGGGCGCCGGCACGCTCGGCGTCCTGTCCTGGGCCGAGCAGGTGCACACCGAAGCGATCGCGCACACCATGGGCGTCGTCACGTTCTCGCTGTACGCCCTGTTCTTCTCGATCGCCACCAAGGACGAGCGGCGGACAGCGTTCAGCCTCGACACCTTCTCCGACAAAACCTTCAACATCGCCACCGGGGTGTCGGTCCTGACGCTCTTCCTGGCCACGGTCTTCGGGCCGCTCCAGGCCTTCCTCAAGACCACTCATCTCGACGTCCAGCAGTGGCTCATCTGCACGGGCACGGCACTGTCGATCATCGTGGCCTCCGAGATCAGGAAGGCGATCCGGCGGCGGGCCGCTCGCGAGGGGGCCCGGCCCGCACCCGAGGTGGCTCCCGCCTGAACGCGGAGGAATCACCCTCGGAAGGGTGAGGAAACCCCCAGACCGTGCGAACAGGATCGAGGTGCGGAGCGGGACAGGCGACGGACGCGCGCCGCCGCCGCTCGGCGAGGGGTGTGCCATGACGGATCACGTTGACCTCTCCGGAGAGGCCCCTGAGGCCGGCTCGCCGCCGGACAGGAAGTACCTGTCGGTGCGCGAGGCCGCGTTCATCGGCGTCGGCTCGATGGTGGGCGCGGGAATCTTCGCGCTGCTGGGCGCGGCCGGCGAGGTAGCCGGCGCCGCGGTGTGGGTGTCGTTCCTGATCGCCGGGGCCATCGCGATGCTGCAGGGCTACTCGTTCGCCAAGCTCGGCGCCCGGTACCCGAGCGCCGGGGGCATGCTGGAGTATGTCGCGAGGGGGTTCGGCGACGGCCACTTCACCGGCATCACCGCGTGGCTGGTCTACCTGGCCAACGCGATCGTGACCGCGATGGTGGCGGTCTCGTTCGGCAGCTACGCCAGTTCCATGCTCACCGGGGAGGAGAAAGCCGTCTGGATCAAGGTGTTCGCGGCGCTCATCATCGTCGTCATGACCGGCGTGAACGTCGCCGGGTCGAAACTGGTCGCGAACGCGCAGAGCGTGATCGTCGTGATCGTGGTCGGGATCCTCACGTTCTTCGCGGTGGTCCTCCTGGTCAACATCCACGCGTCGCTGCTCGCGCCGTCGAAGTACCCGTCGTGGAACGACATCATCTCGAGCGTGGCGCTGACGTTCTTCGCGTTCCTGGGCTTCGGCATCATCACCTTCACCGCAAAGGACCTGCGCAAGCCGTCCCGCCAGCTGCCCCGGGCGATGTTCATCGCGCTCGGGATCGCGACGGTCATCTACGTCGCGATCGCGCTGGGCGTGTTCGGCACGCTCACCGTGGAGAAGGTGATCTCCTCCGGGGGCACCGCGCTGGCCGTGGCCGCCGAGCCCACGCTCGGCCGGGCGGGCTACTGGCTGATGAGCATCACCGCCCTGTTCGCCACGGCCGGGGCGACCAACGCGGGGCTCTACCCGGCCCCCGGGCTGTCCGAGCGGCTGGCCGAAACCGGGCAGTTCCCGCCGCTGATGGCGCGCAAGCTGGGCGGCCGGGTGTCGACCGGGCTGCTGATCGAGGCGGTGGTGTGCCTGATCCTGGCCGTGGTGTTCAAGCTGGACGCGATCGCCTCCATCGGCAGCGCCGTCGCCCTGCTGATCTTCACGCTGATCACCGCGGCCCACTTCCGGGTCCGCTCCGAGACCGGCGCCAGCGCCTTCGTGCTCGCGCTCGCGATCGCGTCCGCGGGCGTGGTCCTGGTGGTGTTCGTGTTCAGCACCCTGATCCACGAGCCGGCCTCGCTCGTCACGCTGCTCGGCATCATCGTGCTGGGCATCATCCTGGACTTCTGGTGGAAACGGGTGCGGGCGAACCGGGCCAAGCAAGTTCCGGTCGCGAGCTAGGCCGCAAGGGAGCCGGCAATGACGACCACTAAGCAGCCCGCCGAGCAGGCGGCCTGGTACGCCCTGTCCGCGGAGGAAGCGGCCCGGGCGATGAACGTCGATCCGGATCAGGGGCTGGGCGCCGGCGAAACAGAGCACCGGCTGGCCCAGTACGGGCCCAACGAGCTGCCGACCGAGCCGCCGCCGAGCCTGTGGGTGGTCGCCCGGGGGCAGCTGGCCAACCCGATGAACATCATGCTGCTGATCGTCTGCGCGGCCAGCTTCGCCATCGTGCAGGTGGCCACGGGCGTCGTGGTGCTGGGGCTGGTGACGTTCAACGTGGTCATGGGCTCGGCCCAGGAGCTGAAGGCCCGGGCCAGCGTCGAGGCGCTCGCCAAGCTCCAGGTGCCCCGGGCCCGGGTGCGGCGGTCCGGCCAGGTCGAGGAGCTCGAATCGACCAGGCTCGTGCCGGGCGACGTCGTGCTGCTGGAGGCCGGCGATGTCGTCCCGGCGGACGGCCGGATCCTGTCCTCCGCCACCCTGGAAGTGCAGGAGGCCGCGCTCACCGGCGAGAGCGCCCCGATCGCCAAGGACCGGGTAACCCTTCCCGAAGGAGAGGTCGCGCTCGGCGACCGCACGAACCTGGTGTTCCAGAACACCCAGGTCACCCGCGGCACGGCCGCGTTCGTGGTGACCGCGACCGGTGAGGCGACCGAGATAGGCCGCATCGCCGGCCTGGTCACGGCCACCAAGCGGACGCGCTCCCCGCTGCAGCGCGAACTCGACGACATGACCAAGGTGTTCGGGACGATCGCCTTTATCGCCGTGGCGGTGATCGCCATATTCGGCCTCGCGCGGGGCATGGACACCACGACCCTGGTGCTGCTGTGCATATCGACCGCGATCGCGGCCATCCCGACCGGCCTGCCGACGTTCGTGCAGGCCATGCTGTCGTCGGGGGCGCGCCGCCTGGTGGAGGCCAAGGCGGTCGTCAAGTCGCTGTCGGACGTGGAGACCCTGGGCGGGACGACCGTCATCAACTCCGACAAGACCGGCACCCTGACGCTGAACGCGATGACCGCGACCACCATGCTGGCCGGCGGTGACTGGTTCAAGATCGAAGGCCCCGGCTACCGGAAGAGCGGCGCGATCCTCGGGGTGGCCGGGGGCGAGATGCCGGACTTCAGCCGTCTGGCCCTGGGCCTGACGCTGTGCACCGACGCCACGGTCGGCGACGACGGGTCGGTCATCGGCGACCCGACCGAGGCGGCGTTCGTGGTGCTCGCCGCGAAGATGGGCGCCGACGCCGGGGAGACCCGTCAGGCCCTGCCGCGCCGGGCCGAGGTGCCGTTCGATTCCGAGTACAAGTTCATGGCCACCTTCCATGACCGCCCGGACTGGCTGGCCGGCGGGGTGCTGGCGCAGCCGCACTTCGCCAGCGTGAAGGGCGCGCCCGACGTGGTCCTGCAGCGCTGCGGTTACGCGCTGTGGCACGGCGATCTCGTCCCGGTCGCCACCGTCCGGGACGAGATCCTGGCCGCCAACCGCCAGCTGTCCGAGCGCGGGCTGCGCGTGCTGGCGTTCGCCGTCCGGGACCTCGACGACGCGGCGATGACGTCGGCGCTGGCCGATCCGATGGCGGCCGTCACGGACCTGGTCTTCGTCGCGCTGGTCGGGATCATGGATCCGCTGCGCACCGAGGCCAGGGACGCGGTCCACGTCGCCCTGGCCGCCGGGATCGACGTGCGGATGATCACCGGCGACCATACCGTGACCGCGCGCGCGATCGCCGACGAGCTGGGGCTCGGGCCCGGCGTGATCACCGGCACCGAGCTGCAGCACCTCCCGGACACCGAGGTGATCGAGCGGCTGCCCCGGCTGCACGTGTTCGGCCGGGTGGCGCCCGAGGACAAGCTGCGCCTGGCCAAGCTCATGCAGCAATCCGGCGACGTGGTCGCGATGACCGGCGACGCGGTCAACGACGCCGCCGCGCTCAAGCAGGCCGACATCGGCGTGGCCATGGGCAGCGGCTCGGAAGTATCCAAGCAGGCGGCCAAGATCGTGCTGACCGACGACAACTTCGCCACCCTGGTCAAGGCGGTCGACCTGGGCCGCGACATCTACCGCCGGATCTCCACCTACATCAGGATGCAGCTGACCATCCTGTCCTCGGTGCTGCAGCTGATGGTCTACGCCACCGTCCTCAACATCAACGGCGGCGTGGCCCTGTTCCCGCTGCAGCTGCTGTTCTGCAAGTTCTTCGTGGTCATCACCGTGGTGATCGGGTTCATCGTCGACGTCCCCGACCCCGGGGTGATGCAGCGTCCGCCGCGCAAGCCCGGCACGAAGATCGTCAACCGGCCCCAGGTCATCCGCTGGTTCGTCACCGGGTTCGTGCTCGCCGTCACCGCCCTGTGCGTGCTCGAGTGGGGGCCCGGCAAGCCCAGCACCACCGCTCCGTCGGTCAACATGACCATGGCCTTCGCCATCGTCTCGTTCAGCGCGGTCAACATCGGCCTGGTCATGCGGCGCGAACGCCAGGCACCGTGGTCCTCGCCGGTGTTCCCGTTCCTGGGCTGGATCATCCTGGGATGGATCCTCACCTGGTGCGCGGTGCAACTCAACATGCTGCAGGGCCTGCTCGACACCACGTCGCTCGACGGACGGCAGTGGGTGGTCGTGCTCGCGCTGTCGCTCCTCGCGCCCGCAGTCGTCGCCGTGGACAAGGCCATTCAGCTGTCCCGCCAGCGCAAGGCCCGGCCGAGCCAGCAGATGCCCGGGCCGGAGGCATAGATATGGCGGCGCGAGCTCGTCGCCCGGCGCTCAGCGGCCCGGGCTGGAAACCTTTCCGCTATCACGCAATGAGGTGATCAACATGCCGTTTGGAGTGCACTCCGAGGTGGGCAGGCTGCGCCAGGTCATGGTGCACCGGCCGGGCCTGGAGCACACCCGCCTGACCCCGTCGAACGCCGGGGAATTGCTGTTCGACGACGTGATCTGGGTGGCCCGGGCCAAGGCCGAGCACGACATGTTCTGCGAGGTCATGCGCGACCGGGGCGTCGAGGTGTTCGAGACCGAGCAGTTGCTGACCGAGGCGCTGGCCAACCCGCAGGCGCGGGAGTGGGTGTGCGGTCACATCCTCAGCGAGCGGCAGGTCGGGATCACCGCCTCGCAGCGGGCCCGCGAGTGGGTCGGCTCGGCCGGGCCGGCGGTGGTGGCGGAGTTCCTTATCGGCGGGATCACCAAGGCGGACGTGACCCAGGATGTCGGGCTGGTATGGGAGTCGGCCGACCCGACCAGCATGCTGCTGCCGCCGCTGCCGAACTTCCTGTTCCAGCGCGACCCGTCGTGCTGGATCTTCGGCGGGGTGACGATCAACCCGATGACCAAGCCGGCCCGGGTACCTGAGACGATGATCATGGAGGCGGTGTACCGGTTCCACCCGATGTTCGCCGCCGAGGAGTTCCCCATCTGGCTGGGCGGCGCCGACGAGGACTGGGGCCGCTGCCACGTCGAGGGCGGCGACGTGCAGCCGATCGGCAACGGCACCGTGATGATCGGCATGGGCGAGCGCACCACCCCGCAGGCCGTGCTGTGGATCGCCCGCTCGCTGTTCCGGGCCGGGTCGGCGGCCCAGGTGCTCGCGGTGCACCTGCCCAAGTCCCGCAGCTACATGCACCTGGACACGGTCATCACGATGTGCGACCGCGACCTGGTCACCCTGTTCCCGCAGGTGGTCGGCGGGGCGCGCACCTGGGCGATCCGGCCGGGCGAGGCGGCCGGCGACCTGGTGGTGGAGGAACAGCAGGGATCGCTGCCCGAGCTGATGGCCAAGGCCCTGGGCGTGCCCATGATGCGCGTCATTGAGACCGGCGGCGACAGCTTCGAGGCCGAGCGCGAGCAGTGGGACGACGGCAACAACGTGGTCGCGCTCGAGCCCGGGGTCGTGATCGCTTACGAGCGCAACACCGGGACCAACACCGCGCTGCGCAAGGCCGGCATCGAAGTGATCACGATCGAGGGGTTCGAGCTGGGCAAGGGCCGCGGCGGCGGCCACTGCATGACCTGCCCGATCGAGCGCGACCCCGCATTCTGACCTGCTACATCAGCTGTTGCGACCCGCGCTAGGAGTCTTCCGTGTCGTTCAACCTGAAAAACCGCAGCTTCCTCAAGGAGATCGACTTCACCCCGCAGGAGCTGAGGTTCTTGCTGCAGCTCTCCGAAGCCCTCAAGAGCGCGAAATACGCCGGCACCGAAGAGCGGAACCTCGCGGGCAAGAACATCGCGCTGATCTTCGAGAAGACCTCCACCCGGACCCGGTCGGCGTTCGAGGTCGGCGCCTATGACCAGGGCGCGCACGTAACCTACCTCGATCCGTCTGGCTCACAGCTGGGGCACAAGGAATCGATCGCCGACACGGCCGCCGTCCTGGGCCGCATGTATGACGCGATCGAGTACCGGGGCAACGCCCAGGCCGACGTGGAGGAACTGGCCGCGCACGCGGGGGTGCCGGTGTACAACGGGCTGACCGACGAGTGGCACCCGACCCAGATGCTGGCCGATTTCCTGACCATGCACGAGTCCAGCCATAAGCCCTACGACCAGATCGCGTACGCGTTCGTGGGGGACTGCCGGTTCAACATGGGCCGCTCGCTGCTGGTCATGGGCGCGCTGATGGGCAGCGACGTCCGCCTGGCCGGCCCGGCCGAGCTGCACCCGCCCAAGGACGTGGTCGAGATCGCCACCGACATCGCCCGCCGCACCGGCGCGCGCATCACCGTCACCGAGGACCCGGCCGAAGCCGTCTCGGGCGTCGGCTTCATCCACACCGACGTGTGGGTGTCGATGGGCGAGTCCAAGGACGTCTGGACTGAGCGCGTCAAGATCCTCACGCCGTATCAGGTCAACGCCGCCCTGCTGGCCAAGTCCGGGAACCCGGCGGTCAAGTTCATGCACTGCCTGCCGGCGTTCCACGACCCCAACACCACCGTAGGTCGCGAGATCATGGAGCACACCGGCATGACCTCCGGCCTCGAGGTGACCGGCGAGGTTTTCAACTCAGCCGCCAGCATCGTGTTCGACCAGGCCGAGAACCGCCTGCACACCATCAAGGCGATCCTCGTCGCTACCCTCGGATAGGAGTCCGTCGGCGCTGTTGCATCGGCAACCGGTTCGAGGTGCCTGGTGAGCGCGGGGGAGGGCGGGTGCGGCCGTGAGCGTTTCCGACCTGGCCATCGTGGCCGCGCTGGTGTTTGCCTGGGGCACGCTGTCGGCCCGGCTCGAGCGGTTCGACGTCACCGCGCCGATCGCCTTCGTCGTCGCCGGGCTGCTGCTCACCCACGGGCCGCTGCTGTCCCTGGGCATCGAGCCCAGTAGTGCGCTGATCAAGGAACTGGCGGAGTTCACGCTCGTGCTGATCCTGTTCGGCGATGCGTCGCGGGTCGGGTTGCACGAGCTGCGCGCGGACGCGGGGCTGTACCTGCGGCTGCTCGGGGTGGCGCTGCCGCTGACGATCGGCCTGGGCACCCTGCTGGCGCTGGCCCTGGCCGGCGGGGGCAGCATCTGGCTGGCGCTGCTGGTGGGCGCGGCGCTAGCGCCCACCGACGCCGCGCTGGGCGCGGGCGTGATGGCCAACCCGGCGATACCGGCGAGCATCCGCCGGCTGATCAATGTCGAAAGCGGCCTCAACGACGGGATCGCCACGCCGTTTGTGTCGTTGGCCCTGGCGGGTGCGGCGACCGCAGGCGAGCTCGCCGGGCACGGCCCGGGGGCGGCCGCGGCCGAGCTGGCCCTGGGCCTTCTGATCGGCGTGGCCGTGGGCGGGGCCGGCGGCCTGCTGGTGAACGCGGCGCGCCGGCGCGGCTGGGCCGCCGAGGGCTTCGCCGGCTCGGCGGTGCTGGGCCTGGCGGTGTGCGCGTACGCGTCCGCGCTGGCGCTGCACGGCAACGGTTTCGTCGCCGCGTTCGTCGGCGGGCTCGCGTTCGGCACGGCAAGCGGCCGGCGCGGCGAGCCCCTGGTGCCGTTCGTCGAGGAAACCGGGGCCCTGGTGTCCCTGCTGGTCTGGCTGGCTTTCGGCGCGGTCGCGATCGTGCCCGCGGTGGAGGGCCTGACCTGGCAGGTCGTGCTGTACGCGGTGCTCAGCCTCACGGTGATCCGGATGGTGCCGGTGGCGGTCGCGCTGGCCGGCGCGCGGCTCGGCCGGGCCACGGTCGCCCTGGTCGGCTGGTTCGGTCCGCGCGGCCTGGCGTCGGTGGTGTTCGCCCTCCTGGCGCTGGAGGAACTGGGCCGTCCGGTGGCCGGTCACGCCGTTACCGTCATCACGGTCACCGTGGTGTTCAGCGTGGTCGTGCACGGGGCCACGGCCGATCCGCTGGCCGCCCGGTACGCCAGGATGCTGGCTCGTGCGGCAGACGGACAGGCCGGCACCGACATGCCCGGTATACCGGAGCGCAGGCTCATCCGCCGGACAGCCTCCGGCGCGCAGCGCAGCGGCGCCGGCACAAGCTCATCCGCCGAGGGTAAGGAATCCGGTGGTGCCTGAGATTGCTTCGCTTGCTGGGCTAGAACGGCGTCGGGATATGCCGCAATGGCAAGTCGAGCTCGGTATACCCACCGGGCCGCTGGCGCCTGGGCAGGGTGATGTCCCGGTGGGCGAGCGGCTTGTACGGGACCTGGCTCAGCAGGCGGCTGGTGATGTTGAGCCGGCCGCGCTTCTTGTCGTCGGTGCGCGCGATGTACCAGGGCGCCCAGGCGGTGTCGGTGGCGGCGGACATCGCGTCCCGGGCCCGGGAGTAGTCCTACCAGCGGCTGTAGGACTTCAGCTCGCCGTGCAGCAGCCGCATCTGGTGCTCGTACTCCTTGCGCTTCATCTTCGGAGACGGGCCCGCTTCAGCCTCCTGCACCGTAGCGGCCGGCGCTTGGATCTCCGTGTCATCCTGCTTGGCCCCTTCTCTTCTTCCCGGACATGTTGCCTCCCGTGCCAGGCTCGCCACGCACTTGCCATGGCCGCTTAGCCGCTTCTGCCTGATCCTTGCCCGATAGCGCCGGCACGAACTCACCCGCGGGAGGGTGAGGAATTCGGTGGCGCGCCGACGGCAGGATTAACACCGACGACACCCTGAGAAAGGAGAAGACCATGGCTGATCTGATCGCCATCGGATACCCGGATGAGACGACCGCGGATGCCGCCGCCGAAGAGGCGCGCCGGCTGGCCCAGGACCTGATCATCCAGCCCGACGCGATCGCGGTGATCGTGCGCGACAAAGACGGCGGCTACCACGTCCACACCAACCACCACGCGGTCGGCGCCGGGGCGACCTGGGGCATGTTCTGGGGATTCCTGTTCGGCCTGCTGTTCTTCATCCCGGTCTTCGGCATGGCCATCGGCGCCGGGATGGGCGCCCTCATGGGCAAGGTAGCCAAGACCAGCATCGACAAGCAGTTCCAGGACCAGGTACGCGGCATGCTCAAGCCGGGCACCTCGGCGCTGTTCTTGATGCTGGAGAAGGTGACCCCGGATAAGGCCATCGACGCAATGAGCAGGTACGGAGGCACCGTGCTGAAGACCTCGCTGTCCAAGGACGACGAAAAGGAACTCCAGGAAGCCCTGCACGGCGGCGAGACGGCCACGCAGTAACCCGCATGAGCCCGCCTTGCCAGTCGGCTTCGACCCAGAGGCGTACCCAGGTTCGAGTCTCACGACGGGTGGACCGGTGACAGGGGCACGGTCAGCTGCGGCGCGGGATCAGTGGCCCGCTGTCCCGATGGCCGGATGGATCCGCTCCTGGCAGGCAGCGGTGCAGACCGGTGATCAGCCCGCGCTGGACTGGACCGTGGTCCTGCGGCGCCAGCCGGCCCGCATCGTCGACGGCCGGCCGCAAGGCGGCTACACCAGCGAGTTCGAGCTCATCTGCTGCGACTGCGGCGACCATCCCGACCTGGATTACCGCGACGTCTCACCTGAGCTTCAGCGGATCCGCGGGCCTTACCCGATCGCGGCGGCCGTCGCCGCATATCAGAAGCACCTCGATCTCCGCCACCGGCGGCATGCGCGGGTGCGGGTACGAGGCCGCAATGACTGACACGCCTGCGGGCATGACGCGCGCCGCGGCGAGAGCGATGGTCCTGCCGCTGGCGCTGGCCCAGTTCATCGCCAGCTACGCCGCCACCAACATGAACGTGGCGATCAGCGCGATCGCCAGCGACCTGCACACCAACGTGGCCGGGGTGCAGACCGCGATCACGCTGTTCATGCTGACGATGGCGGCGCTAATGATCCCGGGCAGCAAGCTGACCGACATCTGGGGCCGCAAGCTCGGCACAGAAGACCGGGGTGCGGCCTGGGTGATGGTCAGACCGGCTCGTCGGGCTGCTGGCCTTCATCGCCGGGCCAGATCCCGGTGAGCCTGCGCGTCCCCTCGGCGGCGCCGCGGTCGACGGCGGCCTTGACCAGCGCGAAGATCGCGCCATGCAACATCGCGGCCAGCAGGATTTCCGCCCAGCCCCGCCGCTCGTCGGTGGGCTTAGGCGCGTCTCCCCGGCCGATGAGCTTCCAGACCCTCTTGAAGATCAGCCCGGCGAGCAACCCGGCAACCATGCCAGCGATCAGGTCCACCGGCTTGTACAACAACTTGATCATCGTCTTCTCCTGCCCGCGGATGACCAGCCAGCCCGCCATCAGCCCGGCTGCTCGGCAGCGAACGCCCCGAAGATCCCCCGGCCGCCGCCAAGCCCGTGCTCGTCAGTTCTTGGGAACTACCCCGCCCAGGCCTCTGGGCCGTCCCGAACGCGCCATCCGCGCGGAGCCCTTGACCGCGCGGCCCTGGCGCTGAGCCTTGCGCTCCAGGCGCTGGATCTCCCGCTTATTCCAGGCCTGCAGGCTCGCCATGGCGCTGGCCCCGTTGTCCTGGCCGATCCGCTTCAGCGCCCCCACCACGATCGCGGCCACGGCCACCTTCTCATAGAAGCTGCGGCTTCGCAGGACATGACCCACCACGCCCAGCCCGACCAGCCCCAGCGCCGCCTGACCGTCAAAGCCCGAGTCCCCCGGCCGCGCCACCGGCGTGCTGCTGCCCGCGGCGGTGCCGGCCGGCGGCGGCCTCCCGGTACCCTGCCCTGATCTTGACATGTCGCCTCCCAGCGCCAGGCAGCGACCATTGCAAGCACGAGCCGCCGACACTCCGTGAGCAGAACTTGATCGACGTCCGGATAGCGCGCGCTGACCTCCTCTGGCACGTGGGCAACATCAAACTCGATGGTTCCACGGCAGCACGTTTCGAAGTCGATGAACAGCAGGCCGTCACGGGTGCTGAGGAGGTTGCCAGGATGCGGTTCGCCGTGCAGCAGCTGCTCGGCGGCACCGCGGCTGTGGATCCGTTCACGAGCGCTCTGCAGCGTGCTGAGGAGGAGATGCCGGTCGGCCTCAGCGAGCGCGGGGGTTTCGTCTCGGTGCGTGACTAGCCGTTCAGCCTCTGCGGCTCGGTCCAGGAAGTGCGGGGTTGCGATCTCGACGCTTCGCATGCCGGTGTGCAGGCGCTGGAGCACGTCTGCGTATGCGCCTGGTAAGTCCAGGTCAGGAGCCACGACCTCGTAGTAGGTCCACAAGGTCATGGCGAAGCCGTCGCGTTGGTAGACCCGCGGCTCAACCCGCGGCTCCAGCGCTGCGACGGGGCTCGCGGTTCCGGCAAGTCGCAGAGCGAGCTCGACCTCAAGCGCGGCTACCTCTTGCCCCGCCAGTGCTACTCGGGCGAAGACGCCACACGGCAACAGACGTAGAGCGAGCTTGTTCGAATTGTGAATCACGACTGCGTCGTCGACCCGCAGATGCAGCTCTCCGGCCAGTGCTGTCGTCGCGGCCATCGCACGGGAAACGAACTGCGGCTCCACAACGTGGATCCTCGCACTTGCTCACTCATCGGCGTGAACGAGTGCGCGGAATCCGCGGCAAGACCGCGCGTATGCCTTGCTCCCCGCATCGTTCGCACATGGCCCCTGTTACGACACAGCACTAGGCGAGGCGCACCCGAGCAGATCGAGGTCGCGCACGCAGAAACCGTGGTGCGCCCACTCCTCATCCAGCACCACGTGAACGCACTCGAGCACCGACTTCCCTCTGGCGTACGGCGGCCAGCCCCGGCCCGCCGGCACGGGCGCGGCCGGGCTGTGGATTGAGACCGCGATCGAGCCTCAACTATCCGAGGACGCCCGACGCCGCTACCCGCACAAGCAGGCGTGGATGAACAAGTACCTCGGCATTCTGATCTTCAAGCTCCGGCCCCATCCATGAAGCTCTGGTGGGCAAGCAGGCAAACGAGGGCCACGCGGCCAGGGCGTCACGCTCTGGCGCGCCCGCGCGAGCGAGGCCTCAAGCCAGAGCGCGGCGCGGGCAGCGCCGTCGCGGCGGAGTGCAGCGAAGCCGCTTTGACAGATCTAACTACGGGTTAGTTCGGCAATCGTCTGGTTTGTCTAGGCGCCTTGCCTTGTCTGGCTTGATTTGCCTAACCTGCCTTGCCTAGCCGCTGGGCGGCAGCGAGCACCGCGGCGCCGGCGCCCATCGAATTGCCGACCACGATGGCCGGCCCGCCGAGTTCCCCGATCAGGGCGGCCACGTCGCCGGCGGTATCGCCATCTCCGTAAGAGGCGAACGTGGCGTCGCTGTCGCCATGCCCGCGAAGGTCAGTGCAAGCGACCCGGCAGTGCGCCTCGCGCAGGGCGGGGGCGAGAAAGCGGTAGCCGGCCCGCAGGTCACCCATGCCGGGCACGAGGATGACAAGAGGGCCTTCCCCGGCGATGTCGTATCCGATGCGACCTTCGGGGCGGCCGATGTACCTGGTCTCGGGTTCCGGTGCCACGGAGATGGAATGGCTGCCGGGCCTGGGCCGGTCCGCCGGGGTGTTCACGATGCGCCTCCTGATTTGCCGGGGTGGATGGGCTGAGCGTGGGTCCGGCCCTAGCCGGTGAGCCGGTTTGCCGGCCCGGTCAGCTGACCTGCCGTGCCGGATCCGGGGCTCATGGGTCGATCGTGACGGGACCGGGCCGCGTTGTCGCTAGGGGAGACTCCTAGGTTCCCTAGGGGCGGTCCTGGGGTCCTGGGCCTTGCATCCGTCCCGGTTACTGCCTGCTGCCGCGAGCCGGTCCTTGTGCCTTGCCGTCCATCCGGCGCGCGAGAGCAGCGCTGCGATCATGCCCGGCCCGGCCGGGGCGGATCCGCGGGGCCGGGTGCCGTCGGCTGCCAGCGGCAGCGGCGCGTCCCGCCCGGAAGGGCGCCGGGCAAAGCTTAGGGCCGAACCCTAGGGCTTCCCCTAGCGACACCCTGGCCGGGTCCCGTCACGATCGAAGCATGAAGAGCGCCAGGCCACAGCCGGCCGGGAGGAGTCCAGATGTTCGCCCGGCCATCACGAAAGGTACTCCGATGACCTCACTGAGGAAGACCGCGCCCGCCGCCGGGCTCATCGCCGGCTCGGCACTCGGCGCGTTCCAGCCGCACCACAGCACACCCACCACCACAACCTGATCCGCAACCAAGGAGGACACCTCCGATGGCACACATCCACACCGCCGCCCGCCCGGCCGCCCGGCTGGCAGCCTGGCGGCCGCTGCGAGCCCCGCTAGCGCTCGCGCTGGCGCTGGCCGTCCCGGCCACGTCCCTGCTCCCCGCCCTGACCACCGGCCTGCGCGGGACCGGGACCGCGATCTCCTTTCCGCACGGCTTCGTGACGGCGCTCACCGGAGGAACACCGTGAATGCTATGGACTCCATGAAGAAAGACCCGGTCAGCAAATCCCCCCCATCCCGGTCATTCACCTGGGCACGAATCGCTGCCCTGCTGGTGACCATCGTCCTATTGACGGGACTTACCTACCTGCGAGTCTCGTCCAGCCCGGAAACGGTCTCGGTCCCGCAGGGGGCGCACGCCGGCCAGCTGACCATGCACCCGTGCACCTATCCCACCGAGAACGGCGGCTACCGCGCTGATTGCGGAACGCTCGTCGTGCCCGAGGACTGGGCAGACCCCCGGTCGCGCCTGATCGCGCTGCCGGTGACCCGGATCCTGGCTCGCTCATCCCACCCGCTGGCGCCAATCTTCCACCTCAACGGCGGCCCGGGCAAAACCAACATGACGTTCCCCCAAGCGAACCGCCTGGCCGCCCAGCACGATGTCGTCATGGTCGGCTACCGCGGCGTCGACGGCTCTTCGGTGCTGAACTGTCCCGAGGTGACGGCGGCGCTCGAGAACTCCGCAGACTACCTCGGCAAAGCGTCGCTGAGCGCGTACTCCCAGGCCTTCGCCTCGTGCGCGCAGCGGCTTGAGCGATCCGGCGTAGACCTCGCCGGCTACACGCTGGCGGAGCAGGCCGCCGACATCGACGCCGCTCGCGTCGCGCTCGGCTACAAGCGCATCGACCTGCTCAGCGAAAGCGCCGGGACACGTCTCGCGATGATCTACGCGTGGCGGTACCCGAAAACTGTCGACCGCTCGGTGATGATCGGGGTCAACCCGCCCGGGAACTTCCTCTACAGCGGGGCCGAGATCGATCAGGGGATCGAGCGTTACTCGGCGCTGTGCGCGCAGCAGCCTGCCTGCCGGGCCCGCACCGGCAACCTCGCCGCGAGCATGCAGCACACGGCGGCAGACATGCCGAAGCGGTGGTACTTCCTGCCGATCGAGCCGGGCAACGTCCGGGTCGGGACGTTCCTCGGGCTCACGGAGGCGACCTCGGTGGATTCGTGGCTGTCCGGGCCGATGACCCTCGACTCGTGGATCTCCGCCGCGCAGGGCGACCCGAGCGGCCTGTGGTTCCTATCGCTGATGTCCGAACTCGTCCTCCCCCAGTCGTTCGTCTGGGGCGAGTTTGCAAGCATCGGGCTGGCCGACGCGCATCCCGTCGAGCGCTATTACAGCTCCGGCGCTGACCGGGGCTCGATCATCGGAAATCCCCTCGCGGAGTTTATTTGGGGGGCAGGAGGCCTTGTGCACGCCTGGCCGGCCAACCCGGGCGAGAACCAGTACACCAGCGTGCAGAACTCGAGTGTCCCGACGCTGCTCGTCGGCGGGACGCTCGACTTCGAGACGCCAGCCCAGAACGCCACGAAGGAGCTGCTGCCGCACCTCTCCAACGGGCATCAGGTCATCCTGTCCGGGCTCGGGCACGTGGACGACTTCTGGTACTACGAGCCGAAAGCCAGCACGCAGTTGCTGACCAAGTTCTACGCCACCGGCCAGGTCGACACGTCCCGCTACACCCCGAACGTTGTCAGCTTCGCCACATCGCCCACGCAAACAGCGCAGACAGCGATTGCCAAGGACCTCCTTGCGGCAATGATCGGCCTCGCTCTCCTGGCTGCCCTGTGGCTGCTCTGGGTAGCGCGCCGGGTACGCAAGCACGGTGCCGCAGGGCGCATGACCAGCCTCGCGACCCGCACCATCGTCCTGCTGGTGCTCGGGCTCGGCGGCTGGCTCGGAGCAGCCCTAGTCGTCCTGACGCTCTGGCCTTCGCTGTCCCTGTCCAGCGAACTGCTCGGGATTCTCGCACCGAGCGTGCCGATCGCGCTGGGCCTCTACCTGGCCTGGACTCACCGCGACTGGGACCGTGCCACCAAGTCACTCGGGCTCCTGGCCGCAATCGCCGGCGCTCTGCTCGGAGGGTGGCTCGGGTTCACCGCGGTATCCGGGCTGTTCGCGCTCGTCACCACCACGATCGGAGCTGCCGCAGCAGGCAACCTCGCCCTGATCGCCGTTAGCCTCGTCCGCGAACGGTCCGCGCGCGGCCATGGCAACGACCCCGCCGCAACCTACGCCGTAGCGCCCGCTCCGGGCAGCCTCGCACCTCACGCGGCCGCCCACCACGGCTCCGCAGAAGGCCCGTGACGCTGACGGTCATGATCCTCAGGGCCGGGCTGCGATTACCGGGCCACCGGGATCGTCCTGACGGCCTGCGAAGGCCTTAAGCAGACCCCGGCCCCTTGCGAGGGGCCGGGGTCAGCCTCCTGTCTGACTACGTATTCAAAGGCAAGATGACCGCTCGGTACGCCGACCATGATGAGGTTTCGAGGCCGGTGACGCCTGTTACATTCCGCCCGGCCACGTCCCGGTGAAGAACGAGCCCGGCACCGAGATCTTGTGGTTCAGCCCCAGCAAGGAGCTGCGCACGGCCGAGGCGGCCATGATGACGAACATGCAGGCGATGCAGGGCGGCTCAACGCCATAGGCAAGGAGGCGCGCGGAGAGGCAAACTCCCGTCGAAGGAGGGAGTCCGCGTGGACTCAGCCAGAAGGACCGCGCTCGTCGCGGGCCTGTTCTATCTGATCACCTTCGCTGCCGCGATCCCCTGTGTTCCTCGGAAGGCGGGGGGCTTCGGAGGGCACGACTAGGGAGTACCGCGACGCTCATGGACCCTGGCGGATAGCCGGGGGAGTACAGCACAGAAATACCGCAACCGGCCCGGACCCGGGTGGATTGGAGTGGACGCTGTAGGACGCTGACCAGCAGAGATACACCCCTGTGGACGTGCTGCCTGCTGATGGCATGCAAGAGGTCTGGGGTTCAAATCCCCATAGCTCCACTGGTCAGAGACATAATTAGAAATCCTGAGCCCGTAGTTCAGAGGCCTGTACAGCAGCAAAGTACCGCAACGGCGGTCAGGCGAGATGCCGTACACATGTTCGGATCGGGCTTTCCTGCCGGTGGCGGCTGCTGGCGTGGCTTGCGGAGGCCGGACTCTGAGGGCAGCTTCGGGTTCGCTGACCAGGAAAAGTGCACTTTCTTCCGGCCCGGTGACCCTTGACACTGTTGCCGGTGCGCGGCCCGTGCCGGGCGCGCAAGACCGCGGTGTGCAGGTGACTATTGCTGCTCGCGCAACAGCTCACGCCAGTCGTGCCCACTGCCTGACCTGCCGGTGCTGCAGGTCAGCATGGGCGCGGACGGGCCGAGCCGGCGGCGCGGCATGGTGCGCCGGGCTGGCGCCCGGGGAAGGGAGGGCTTCGCTGTGGATAGAGTGCGGTCCGGCTGGGTCGGCATCGCCCAGAAGACCGGTTTCGGGCGCGTCTCCCCGCTGCCGGGAATCTGGCCCTCCCCCACCTGGCACGGCCATCACCCTCCCGGTCGGCGTCGAGGACTACGCGGCGTACGCGCTGCGCGCCTGGCTGGCCCGCGAGCACACGATCAGCGCCCGGACGCGCCGGTTCGCCGCTTCAGCGTCTTGAAGGCGATGAATGTTGTGATCGACTTGTCCCGCGGGTCGAGCGGGCTGGGGTTGCGGGCATGACTGGCTTTCGCGGTTACGGCATGGGTTCGCTTACCGGTCACCGGCCCAGCCGGCAACGATCCGGGACGCGGGTCCGTGCGCCCAGGTCAGCCCAGCTTCACCGCCGTCCCGGAGGCGCTCACCATCAGCATGTTGCTCCCCACGGACTCGTAGTCGACATCAACCCCGACCACCGCGTCGGCGCCCAGCTGGGCCGCCTGCTTCTCCATCTCGGCCAGCGCATCGCTGACCCCGGAAGCGAGTTCGTTCTCGTAGGACTTGGCCCGGCCGCCGAAGATATTGCGCATGCCGGCGCTCACGTCCTTGAATGCGTTCACGCCGAGCACGCCCTGGGCGGTGACGATGCCAAGGTATTCGGTCACGGGGCGGCCCTCGATCCCGGGGGTGGTCGTGCTGAGCATGTCCGTTCCTCCTTACTTTCGTCTGCGAGCGTGCGGTTCCCGATGTGCCGCCCACAAGGGCCTGGATGCCGCCGGCACAGATCACCCAGTTCGGTCTCGGCGGTCTCGGCGCAAATAGCCAGGCGGCGACTGGCTCCTCTATAAGGCGGCTACGGGTCGTCAAGCGGCAGACCAAGCCAACCACACAGCGTGACGTGACGAGAATGCTCGACGTGGTTGCAGCGCCGGAAGTTTGCCGATTGGGGCCGCGGACAGTTGCGTGTCGTCATCGTGGGCTGAATGCGGGCGGCGCGGCTGCCGCCGCTGCGGTACGGCGAGCTGGTGGCGCAGTATCAAGATCTCTGCGGTCTGCCATGCCTTCTCACGCCGCGACAGCCGCAGCCACGTGGTCACCCGCATGATCAGAAGGAAGGCAAACCGCAGGCATATGACCGGTGATCGTGACGGTCAGGCGGCAGGGAAGGGCAACCCTGCTGGTCAGAGCCATGGATGGGATTCTCGGCACGCACAGGCGCGATTCCGCTGTTCTTATGGCTCACCCTGGGGCCCCGGGCCTCCGCCGGGGCGTGGTGGCCGTTGGCGGCCCGGCCTGGTGGCGTGGCAGCATGGCCGGATGCGGTGCCTGCGCACTCCGGAGGACCGGTTCGCTGACCTGCCCGGGTTTGACTACCCGCCGCGGTATGCCGACGCCGGCGGGGTGCGGCTGGCCTGGGTGGAGGCCGGGCCGGGTGATGGCGAGCCGGTGTTGTTGCTGCACGGGGAGCCGAGCTGGTCGTATTTGTATCGCACGGTGATGGCGGTGCTGGCCGGGGCCGGGCTGCGGGCGATCGCGGTGGACCTGGCCGGGTTCGGCCGCTCCGACAAGCCCGCCGAGATCGCCGATCATAGCTACGCGGCGCACGTGGAATGGATCCGGGCGCTGGCGTTCGACCGGCTGGACCTGCATGAGCTGACCCTGGTCGGGCAGGACTGGGGCGGGCTGATCGGGCTGCGGCTGGCCGCCGAGCACCCGCACCGGTTCGCCCGGATCGTGGCGGCTAACACCGGGCTGCCGACGGGCGACCAGCCGATGCCCGAGGTCTGGCTGCGATTCGCCGAGGTGGTGCGCACCGCCCCGGAGCTCAGCGTGTCCCGGCTGGTGCAGTCGGGCTGCCAGACCACACTGCCCGCGGCGGTGCTGGCCGCCTACGACGCGCCGTTCCCTGACGAGTCTTACCTGGCCGGGCCGCGGGCGATGCCGGGCTTGGTGCCGACTTCCCCCGACGACCCGGCCAGTGCTGCCAACCGGGCCGCCTGGCAGCGGCTGGCCGCGTGGGACAAGCCGTTCCTGGTCGCCTTCAGCGACCACGACCCCATCACCGGCGCCATGGCCCCGGTCCTGCAGCGCGCTGTGCCCGGCGCGGCCGGCATCGACCACCCGGTGATCACCGGCGCCGGGCACTTCCTGCAAGAAGACGCCGGCGAACGGCTCGGCACCATCATCGCCGGCTTCATCCGCTCCCACCCCGCCCGCCGCTGACCGGCCCCGCGCCCGGGCCAACGCGACACAACCGACTCGCGGCATGAGCGCGTGCGTCGCTCGTCTCGTGCGCGATCGGGCGCGCCGGGCTTGTCTACCCATGTACCGGCTCCCGGCGGAGGCATCCGCACGAGCCTGCGGACATTTGTATCAATCTGCTGATCTTCCTGACCGGTAAGGCATGGCGGCGCTAGCATCGTACGGGTTTGGGTCAGCTAGATCCTTTATCGGTGTGGTTGCACACTAGATCGACTACGTGGGGAACGCCGAAATTACAGCGGCTAACAGGGGTCCTCACTGTTGCCAGTGAGGACCCCGGAGTCAGCTAACGCATTCGGGATTCACTCAATGAAGTGATCTCAGCGAAAGTCACGTGATATAGCCGTGCTCGAAATGGGTGAGGACGAGTGCTGCGCGGGCGATGTCGCCGATTTTGCTGGGGCTGGCGGTGACGTGCTGGAGGGTGCGCCAACGGCCGGTGAGCAGGGCGAACCCGCGTTCGCCGAGGCAGCGCAGCGAACGCTGGAGGGCGTTGCGGGTACGCGTGTTGATGTCGAGTTCCTGTCCTTGCGCCGGTTGCTTGACCGGGATGTGGATGCCAATGCCCGCGCCGTCGTAGCCGAGGTCAGCCAGCGTGGGCAGGTCTGCGGCGGCGCTGTAGAGGGCGGGCAGGGCGTGGCGGCGGGCGGCGGTGAGATCGTGCACCGAGAGCGGACACCAGAACGACGCCTGGGTCGAGGCACGACGGTTTGTCCTCTCGCTCGGGGAGTCCCGGCGGCAGCATACTGCCAGCGGGCAGCGCGATGGCAGTAGCCAGCCTGGGAGTAGGCATCTTCGCAGCACTAGCGATTGTGGGACTGGTCGTTCTGCCATCGGCCAGTGCCGCGGAGAAGGCTCTTATCATCGGCGCGTGCCTTGCGCTGTCCATCGCAGGGCTCACCGGTGTTGCCGCGTGGCGGAACACGCGAAGATTCATCGCCATGGCAATAGCGGGAGGACTAGCGATAGCCTGCCTCGCCGGTCTCTCCATAACCGCAAGCGGAGCCAGCCGTGAGCAGCCACGTACGCTCGGGCCCCCTCCATCACCATCCTCCTCAACTGATCATGGGCAAGCCCCCCCGGTGTCTCCCGCCAAGCCCTCCACGTCAGCCTCGCCAGTACCGACGGCGTCTGCCAGCCAGGCAACAAGCGGCTCCTCGCAGTTCTTGACGAACCTGAACGGCGACAGCGGCGACACTGACACTGAGCCTTTTTCATCCGGCGATTTCGCGGGCTTGAAGGGGGACTGTTTACGTTGCGTGCGGAGACAGGGAACGCGCGTGGGTCGATCGCCCGGGTCGGCCATCGGCTCGGCATCAACACCGAGACGCTCCGTAACTGGGTTAATAAGGCGGAGGTCGATTCCGGGCAGCGGCCCGGGACCACGACCGAGGACAAGAAGCGGATCGCCGAGCTGGAACGCGAGGTGCGTGAGCTGCGCCGGGCGAATGAGATCCTGAAGGCGGCGAGTGCGTATTTCGCCCGGGAACTCGACCCCAGGTATCCGCGCTAGTCGGGTTCGTTGATTCACATCGTGACCGGTTCGGGGTGGAACCGGCTTGCGCGGTCCTGGAAGTCCCGCCGTCGACGTATTACGCGGCGAAGAAGCGCGAGCGCGAGGCATCGGCGCGTGATGTGCGGGATGGGTGGCTGAAGAAGGAGATCATGCGCGTGTGGGAAGACAAGAGAATAGGCCGCCGGGTGTACGGGGCGCGGAAGGTGTGGCGGCAGCTGCGGCGGGAGGGCATCGAGGTGGCGCGCTGCACGGTGGAGCGGCTGATGGGCGAGCTGGGCATCGCGGGCGCGGCTGCCAGGAGGAAGAGGCCGCGCACCACCGTACCGGCCCCGGCCGGGCAGCCGCGTCCGTCTGACCTGCTGGAGCGGGACTTCACCGCCGAGGCGCCCGCCCGCCGGTGGGTCGCCGATATCACGTACGTGGATACGGCCGGCGGTTTTGCGTATACCGCGTTCATCACTGATTTGTTTTCCCGCCGGGTCGTCGGGTGGCAGGTCGCGGATACGCTGCGCGCTGAACTTGCCCTCGATGCCCTGGAGATGGCGATCTGGTCGTGCGGCGGTAAAATCGGGGACCAGCTTGTCCATCATTCCGACCGCGGTGTCCAGTACACCTCTATCCGCTATGCGGAGCGGCTGGGTGATATCGGTGCCGTCCGCTCCGTGGGGAGCAAGGGTGATTCTTACGATAATGCCGCCGCGGAGTCGGTGAACAGTCTTTACAAGAAAGAGCTCATCGACCGGGACGGTCCGTGGGATGGCGTCAGGGATGTCACCTTCGCCACTATGGACTGGGTCGCCTGGTACAATAATGAGCGGCTCCACTCCTCCTGCGGATATATTCCCCCGAAAGAATTCGAGGAAAACTACTACGCGCAGCCAGGCGCCCTGGTAGCATAATCATATTCGGCAAGTAAGGGCCTCCAAGTTTCCCGGGGCGCTCCATCTCCCTCATGTCCGCTCCACACCTCATCGCGGTCAGAAGAGTGCACCCGGTTTGGGGTCATGAGGGTGCGCGTCTTTGCCTCATCCTCGGCGGCCATGATGTTGAGTTCATAGATAGCGAAAGCCATGCGAGTGTGTGCTGGAGTCAAGCGCGGGTCGCCCGGCGAAGTGCCGACCGGGCGAAGCGGAAAGGGGACGCGGGATGACCGGGAACGATATCTCCTGGAGCGCGCCCGGGGAGACGTTCAACCTCCGGGTGGCAGCGGTCATCATCCACGGCCAGAAGGTCTTGCTTTGCACTGTTGACGGGCTCGCGTACTGGTTCTTGCCCGGCGGCCGGGTCCGTTTCGGGGAGTCAGCTCAGCTTGCCCTCTCGCGCGAGCTAGCCGAAGAGCTCGGGCACCAGTTCCCGGCGGGGAGACTGGCGCTCGTGGTGGAGAACATCTACCGTGACAGCTCCCTCCAGCACGAAGTCGGCTTCTACTACCGCCTTGCCTGGCCGCCCGGACTCGCAGACAGCGATCTGGATGGCGGCACCGAGCCCAGCCACAGATTCCGGTGGGCCGGCATCAGCGAACTGAATTCCGTGCGCTTTGAGCCCGCTGGCCTGGTCCCTGTGCTTCAGGAGCTGGGTGATGACGTTCGCCATGTACTCCTTGACCGGCGCGCCGCGTAGGAAGGTAGCACCGGCCGCATCAAACCCGGTCACGGTCAGCGACATAGCGGGTGTTTGCCACGCCATGGTCGACAGCCGTGGCGGGCGTTCAGGACAATGCCATCTCGCGCTTGCCTGAACGGACTCACGTGCGCCAGCGGTGGCGCGGCGCCCGGGAAGGAGAAGTCATGGCCACCTTCACCCGCCCTGACGACCTGCAGGGAGCGGAGTTCGCCGGCGCGGACCTGCGTGGCGCCCGGTTCCGCAGGGCTGACCTGTCCGGCGTCGTGATGCGCGCGGTCGACGTGCGGGGGGCGGACATCGACGCACCGTGGCTCTGCGACGGCGAGAGCTTCTTGCGCGTCAACGGCGTGGACGTGATCCCGCTGGCCGGGTCCGAGCTCAACCGCCGCTTTCCCGGCCGCGCCGGCCGGCGCGCCACAGATCCCGATGGCCTGCGCGCGGCCTGGGCCGCGCTCGAGCGGACGTGGGCGGCCACCCTCGAGCGGGTCGCGGCGATGCCGGCTGGCACGGCCGATGTTCCGGCAGGCGGCGAGTGGTCGTTCGCGCAGACGCTGCGGCACCTGGTCATGGCCACCGACACATGGCCGGGCCGGGCGATCCTGGACATGGGCAGCCGTTCCACCCCATCGGCCAGCCCAACGCCGAGTACCAGGCCGACGCCGAGTACCAGGCCGACGGCAACGACATGCCGGTCTTCGCGACGGTCACACCGTCGGACGCCGGCGTGCTCGAGGTCCGGGCGGGCCGCGTCGCCATGGCGCGCGACTTCCTCGCCACCGTCACGTCCGACGACCTGGCCGCGGCCCGCAAGAACCCGTGGGCTCCCGAATACCCCGAGACCATCTTGTCTTGCCTGCACGCGATCCTCGAGGAGGAGTGGGAGCACCACCGCTACGCCGTCCGCGACCTCGACGCGATTGATGCGACGCCCGCCGCATGAGCCCGTGATCTCAGCTGCACAGGTGACTATTGCTGCTGCGCAACAGCTCAGGCCAATTGTGCCTGCCCGACTTGCCGGTGCTGTAGGTGGGCGCGGACGGGCCGAGCCGGTGGCGCGGCATGGCGCCGGGCTGGCGCCAGGCGCGGCCAGCTGGGTATCACGGCGCGAAGCCTCGAGCCGCGGCGCAATCCGGCGCACCTCGGGGCGTGCCGCCGCCGCGCTAAGCGCGGACCGGGCGCGGCGGCGCACCGCGCCCGGCGAAGTCAGGTGCGCCGGTTGAGCGGACTGCCTGGCGGTCGGCAGCGGGCCGATGACGTTGGCTACGGGAAGTGAACGTTATGACTGCGCGCCAGACGGTCGGCGGCGCCAGATCGATGCCGATTACGAGCTTCGCCGCGACTGTGTCGGCAGTACGCGCGTGTGCGCACCGATTGTCTGGTTCTGCGCGGGGCCGCTGAGGGCCGGGCGACGTGCATCGCGGCGGGTGCGGGCACCGGTCAATCTGTACGGTGGTGGCCGGAACGATGCAGAACGGGTGGCCGGCGGGTTCATTCGTTTCTGGCGACTTCGGGTCCGGTGATGCGTGCCAGCAGCGGGAAGGCGGCCGCGATGATGCCGAGGGACACCACGATCCCGGCCGCGGTCAGGAGGTAGTACGCGGCGCCGGGCGGCACCATCGGGTGCTGTTGCGCCTCGGAGGCGAACATCGCGGCGCCGGCGAATCCGGTGCCGATCGCGACGGCGGCGACGGCGAGCAGCGGCACGGCGCCTTCGAGTGCGACGACGTGGCGGAGCGTGGCGAGCCGGGCGCCGGTGAGCCGCAGCATGCTGAATGGCCGCTTGCGGTCGGCGAGCCCGGCCGCGATGCCCGCGGCGAGCGTGCAGCCGGCGATCGGCAGGCTGATCAGTATCACCACGTTGGCGAGCTGCTGGTAGTCGGTGTCCTTGGAATTGTCCTGCGCGACGAGGTCGCTGATGGTGGACGGCGTGCTGACGGCGGGGTATGCGTGTGCGTTCTCCAGTAGCGTCCTTGCCTGCTCGACCGCTGGCGTGGTGCCGTTGGTCGCTACGTTGATGGCGTCCACGCCGAGGGTGTCCAGCCGCGCGGCCGGGACGTTCGCGGCCGGCCAGGTGATCGTGGTGGCGTCGGTGCCGAACAGGGGGCCGTTGAACCCGTCTGAAGGGAACTTTGCCGCTGTCGCCCCGGCCGGGCAGCGGCCCAGGGCGGGAACGGTCGCGAGCTGCGCGCACGAGACCACGCCTGCCGGAGCCGGACCGCTGCTGCCGAGATTGGCGCCGAGGTTGTGAAATGCCGCACGGATGGTCAGCTTCGGGTCCGCGCGGACCACGAGCACCCCCTGGACGCCGGGGATCCCGCGCAGCCGCGCCACGAGCGGCGCGGCGGGCGCGGCCGGCCCCGGGGCTGCCGTGCTCTGACTCGCTCCGGGGCCATTGCTGCCGGCTACCTGGCTGGATGCCGATACCTGGTTGGTCAGCACGTTCGCCTCGGCGGCGCTGCTCCACCGGGTGAGGTTCTTGGCGTTCTGCGTGGCGATGGCGACCACGGCTACGGTGGTGATGAACAGCGCGAGGACCAGGCCGCTGACGGCGCGGAAGGCGGCCCTGGGGTCGTCGGCGAGGCGGCGGGCGGCGATCAGCGTGCCGGGGCGGCTGGTCCACCGGGCCATGGCCCGGGCCGCGGCCATGGTGAGCCACGGGCCGGCGATGAACAGGCCGACGATGATGAGCGCGAAGCTGGAGAAGAACGCCTGGATCTGCCCGGGGATGGAGGCCGGGTGGCCGTGGATGGTCCAGAAGCCGAGTTCGGCCAGGCCGGCCAGCAGCGGCACCACCCGCCAGGCGCGCGGCGGTTTCGGCGTGGCCCGGCGGGCGACGCCGAGCGGGGAGATGTTTACCCGGCGCAGCGCCAGCCGGGCCGCCACGGCGGCGAAGACGGGCACGCCGATCGCGACCGCGAGGATGTCCGGCAGGCTGAGCGTCAGTTCGCCGGGGAAGAACGGCTGGCCGATGAACGGGATGCCCGCGACCGGGATACGCAGCAGGAAGAAGATCCCGAACCCGGCCGCCACCCCCAGCAGCGCCGCCGCCGTCGATTCGGTGGCGGCGAGCAGGGAGACCTGCCTGCGGGTCGCCCCGGCCAGGCGCATCGCCGCGAACCGTTCCTCACGGCGGGCGGCCGACAGCCGGGTCGCGGTGGCGATGAAGATCAGCACCGGGGCCAGGATGGCCAGCGCCACGACGGACAGGATGAGGTCGGTGGAACTCGCCCCGCCTCCCGGGTCGGCCGGGGTGTAGGTCAGGCCCTTGGGGTTGACCTCCGTCCGGGGGAGCGGCCAGCCCATCTCCGTTGTGGAGATCGACGTCACCTGCACGCTATCCGGAGTGTGCGCCAGCTGCGCCGGGGTGCGTCCGATGATGATGACCAGCGAGCCCGGTGACGGCAGCGCGGCGTCGCCGATCACCCCGGCCAGGCGGCCGGGGTAGCGGTCGGCGAGCTGGTCGGCCGGGGTGGACCGCAGCAGCGCGGCGAGCGCAGGAGAGGCGTAATACTGGCCCGGTCCCGGGTCCCGGGGGATGCCGGGCGGCACGGGCGACGAGGTGCCGGTGGCGGCCACGTCGAACCGGTTGATCTGCTGGCCGTCGAAGATGTCACCGCCGGGGTGCCACCACAGCGGGGCGATGCCCGCCGCCGGGCCGGGGGGCACCCACGCGGTGCCGGTCCAGAACCAGGCGTGGCGGGCGTTCCAGGTGGTGGCCGCGTTGGTCGCGGCCACGGCGGTCAGCAGCAGCCCGACGCCGAGGCCGACCGCCACGGCCAGGACGACCAGCCGGGTGATCGCCTCGCGGCCGCCGCTGACCACCAGCCGCAGCCCGAGCCCGATCACGGCTGGGCCCCGGTGAGCGTGCTGACCCTGCCGTCCCGGACGATTACCTCGCGGTCGGCGTAGGCGGCGACCCGGGCGTCGTGGGTGACCAGGACGACGGTGGTGCCGTGCTCGCGGGCGCCGGCGGTGAGCAGCTCCATCACCAGCTCCCCCGACACCGAGTCCAGCGACCCGGTCGGCTCGTCGGCGAACAGCACCTCCGGCCCGGCGACCAGGCCGCGGGCCAGCGCGACCCGCTGCGCCTGCCCGCCGGACAGCTCCCCGGACCTGCGGCGCTCCAGCCCGTCCAGGCCGAGCGCGGCGAACCAGTTCCTGGCCGCGGTCACCGCCGGGCGGCGGCGGGTGCCGGACAGCAGCAGGGGCAGGGCGACGTTCTCTTCGGCGGTCAGCTCGGGAACCAGCTGACCGGACTGGAACACGAACCCGAACCGGTCCCGGCGCAGCGCGCTGCGCCGCTCGTCGCTCAGGGTGTCCAGCCGCTGCCCGCCGAACCAGACCTCGCCTTCTTCGGGGACCAGGATGCCGGCCAGGCAGTGCAGCAACGTGGACTTGCCCGATCCGCTCGGCCCCATGACCGCGACGATCTCGCCCCGCCGCACTCCCAGCGATGCGCCGCGCAGGGCCGGCGTTTCGCCGAACGACTGCACCAGGTCCCGCGCCTCGACGATGTTCCCGGTCTTGGGTTCCGCAGCGGCGGGGAGGTTCGCGGTCACCGGCGCACCGCTCGTGCGAGCAGGTCGAGCCGGGCCGCGGTGTGGTCGATCCATCGCAGGTCAGCCTCCAGTCGGTAGAGCGCGTGGTCGGCAAGCAGCACGCCGAGCTGGTCGGCGTCCCGTTTGAGGTCGGTGAGCTCGCGCATCCGCTGCAGGTGCGCCGCCCGCTGGATGTCCAGGTAGCTGTCGGCCGGCCGGCCGAGCATCAGGGCGAGCACCACCTTGGCGAACAGTTCGCTCTGCAGGTCCGGCTCCGGCGGGGCCGGCTCGGCCAGCCACCGCTCCACGTCGGCGGCGCCCGCCTCGGTGATGAGGTACCGGCGCCGTTCCGGCCCGGCCCCCTGCTCGACGGGCCCGGGGATCGCCTTCCCGTCCCTGGCCAGCCGGGACAAGGTCGCGTACACCTGGCTGTAGCGCAGCGGCCTGCCTCGGCCGAAGTAGGCGTCGTAGTCCCGTTTCAGGTCGTATCCGTGACTCGGCCCCCGCTCAAGCAGGCCAAGCAGTGTCAGCGGAACACTCATAACCGGGAGAATACTCCAAGAGTATTCTCCCGGACAATAGTTTCCCTGGCCGAACCCGCGCAGGGCCACGCGGAACTGGCATCATCAAGGCATTCCGGACGTAGGTTCTATCTGCCGGCGTCCCGTGTTGGCGATGACCCGAGGAAACGCGATGAGCGGAACGCGTCACGCCGCCCTTGACTCGCGCGCGGTCCGACGATGCCTGCGCACCTGCCAGACTCTTGTCGCACGACCCTGCCTCCGACATGTCTCACGACATGATGGCTGACACACGACCTCTTCCGTGTCAATGGCCGGCCGCGTTCAGGGCGTTGCTGTAACGCGGGGTCGCTTCGCCGCGGCGGAATACGCCGGTCTCGTCGGCAAGCCGTCCGCTGTCGATGGCGTCGGCAAGGTCCAGTACCCCGGTATAGGCTCGGTCGGCGTTGGCCTGCACGGTCAGCCGTCCGTGCCCGCGATCGACGACCTGCTCGTGGTAGCGGCTGATAATGCCCTGGTTACTCATCGCCGCCGGTACTGCGAGGGCCATGACCTCGATCCGGAATCCGGCATCCCGGTACGCGCGCAGGTGCGCGGCGGCTCCCCGGCTGTCTTGCGCGGTCTCCGGCTTGAGGACGTTGATCTTGTGCCCGCGGACGTATTCGTGTGCTTGTGCTAGCCAGGCCCAGCTGTCCGGCCCGATGTAAGCGGCCATGAGCGCGTCGTCCCGGCGCATCAACTGGTCATACTGCGGGTGGTAGGGCTTGTAGAGGTCGCTGTCCAACTCGGCGAACCCGCCACGCTTGTTCAGCACGTCGGCGACCATGCTGGCCACGCGGCTCTTCCCCGCGCCCTGCTGGCCGACCAGGAACACCACGGTGGGCCGTTCCTGCAGCCCGGGGCCGGCGAGCAGGTGGGGAACGATCTTTTCCCGGAAGATCCGGCGGCCCTCGTGCGGTGGCAGCAGATAGCTCAGGGCAGCTGGATCACTGATGGGCTTTCGGCCGGCAGAAATCCGCGCGACGGCATCGCCGGGATCACTCGCCACGGCGGCTGCGCACCTCTTGCGCGAGCTGTGAGAAACGCCGCCGGGTCTCGGCAACCGCCGCGCGGTCCGCCGGGTCCAGCTGCTCACGCCAGCGAGCGCACTCTACGCGCCCAGCATCGGCCGCCGCGGTGACCCCCGCATCGGGTTCCTGCTTGGCCTCCTCGGCCGCGATCAGCGCGGTATAGGCACCAACGGCCCCGTTGATAGCTTTGATGGCGGCCTTGTACGCCACCGAGTCCTCACTCGACCAAGTGAATGACTGAAGCTGGCTCAGAACTGACGGCTCGCGGCCCGGATCATTCACGGCTGTCCTTCTTTACCCAGCACGGTTGTCGCAGAATCGGTTACCAGCGCCAGATGGTGTAGGGTTTCAGGTGGGTTCATATCTTTTAAGCTGATTATCGCATAGTGAAGCGATACCGGTGAACTGTGATCAGGCGTTCTTGCTGCTCCGGATCTGCACGAGTCGCAGCCCGCGGATCACCTGGCCCGGCTGGTGTTCAGCTCGGTAGAGATCACCCTGTTCCGGCAGGCCTGCCAGCGGCTGGGCGTGCGACAGTCCATGAGCAGGCCCGGCTCGGCGCCCGGCGACGCCATCATTGAGTCCTGGCACTCCACGGTCGAGTTCGGCCGCGGCGGGCAGAGCACTTCGCCACCAGGGCGCAGGCGCGGGCCAGGGTCCCGGCCCGGATCGAGGACTACAACCACAACCACAACAGGTGGCACTCGGCGCCGACCTTTGGAACCCGACAGGCCTTCGAACCAAGATCAAGTAAGTTCGGGCTAATCAGTTTTCTTAAGGTCGCGCCACTGGTTGATCTTCGGCCTTCTAACTATTTTCCAGACAGTCTGCATTATGAATTACGTGCCACTTGCCGACCATGAGACTGGTCTTCCCTGCAGCCAGCGGCCGGAACTGCGGATTAGACGCCCTGGGAGGCAGAAGCCCCTGACGCTTCAGTAGCTCTCACTGTCCCACCGGCGCACGACAACAAGGCAGCATCTATCTTGCGGGCAAATGGGTCGCCTGCTGTCAGCGAAGGCTCATCGCGCCAGGCCTGGTACCCGGCGGCGCCTACGGCGTTCTCAACGACGCTAATGAGGTCGAGAGTGACCTTCCGCGCCAGCCAGCGACTTGCGACGATCCGTGCCCGCAGCGCCAGGCCCTGCGCCGTGCTGCGCCGCTTGACCCAGTTCTCTGATGTCCGCCGCTCATCCCCTGTCAGCACCAGCGGCTCCAGCCTGGTATCTGCCATCCTCCCAGCACAGCTCACCCGCCAGCCAGGCGATAGGCCCGGCCCGGAACTGAGATACAAGACGACTCATGTGGTGACAACAGAACTCAAGACCGGCTCACTAGGTATTGCTGACCGCCGAGCACGGTGCGCGATCTGCGGTGCGCATATTGTCCGTTTCCGTACGGCACATCGACACCCGAGTCTGGCTGGCTTGCAGGGTCAAGCGCGCCTTCGCTGTGGTCGCCGCTGCTATGAGTGGCCGGCGACCGACGTCGCTGACATGGGTACGGGATCGGTCACTTGGGGGCGAGTTCCCCGAAGAAGTAGGAAGCTGTGACGCCACCGTCCATGAGGAAGTCACTTCCCGTGATGAAGGCTCCACCGGGACCCATGAGGAGCGCGCCGACGGTACCGACCTCGTCCGGCGTCCCAGCGCGCCTGGCCGGAGATAGTTCGATCATCCGCCGGTATCCCTCGCCACGGGGACCAGTCAGCTCATCCCTGGCGAGCGGGGTGATGATGATGCCCGGGCTAATGGTGTTCACCCGGGCGCCGCGCCTGCCCCAGCGGACCGCCTCGGCCATGACGCGAAGTGAGTTCCCGCGCTTGGCGAGTTGATAGGCATGGAGGGTATCGGTGACCTGGTCTGGCTGAAGCATTGACAATGACAGTAGTTCGTCGGCTGGAGTCGTGGCGAGGGCGGCGTCCTGCTCGGCGGTCAGGGCACCAAGGCGATGACCGGACTGCGATGCGATGACGACACCGGAGCCGCCGGACGCGATGATGTTCCCGAACTCTTCGAGTACCAGCGCAGTTCCGTATAGGTCGACGGCCAGGATGACCTCGGGCTTTGCCTGACTGGGTGAGACCCCCGCCGCGTGGATGACACCGGTAATGTCACCGAGCGCCGCGGCGGTTTCGGCGAGGGCATGCACCGACTCGCGTGAGGACACGTCGACGGTTGCGGTGCTCACGTCAAAGCCAGCGTTGGCCAGTACTTCGGCCGCCGCGTCGGCGCTGGCCTTATGGAGGTCGGCAAGTAGCACATGCTTGCCTGCGCTGACCCGGCGGGCAATCGCCTGGCCGATCTGTCCCGCGCCAATGACAACAGTGACGTCGCTCATGATTCCCTCATTTCTTGCTGACCGGGTTTGGTGAAGCGGACGGCGACGGCGTGCGCATCCGGTCCGGTAACGTGACCGACGATGCCTGGCCGTAGCGGTCGTACTTGGCGTGGTAGGCCCGCCAGAGCGCTCGTTAGGGGTGAATGAGGACCTTGAGGGCCTGTCTGCTGTCCATTTCCTGGTATCCCTCCGGGATCTGGTCGAGGGTGAGTTCGCGGTCGAAGACGCGGCCGGGGTTGACCTGGCCGGCGAGGATGCCTGGCATGAGCGTCTGGATGTAGGCGCGGGCCGGTGCGGGTCCGCCGGTGAGGGTGATGTTGGGCCCGAAGAGGCTGGCGAATCCGACGGGGGCGTTGTCGTACTGTGGCCCGCCGACGCGGCTGATCACGCCGCCGGGGCGGACGACGCCGGCCGCCTGTTCGTGGGCGGGCAGGTGGCCGACGGCTTCGATGACGACGTGGGTGCCGTCGCCGCCGGTGAGGTCGCGGGCTTTCTCGATGCCGTCGTCGCCGCGTTCGGCGATGACATGGGTGGCGCCGAATTCGCGGCCGAGGTCGGTGCGGGCAGCATGCCGTCCCATGAGGATGATCTGCTCGGTTGGCTGCTGGATGGCGGGGTCGGGAACGTTGATGACGCGGATGTCTCCGGCGCCGTAGATGAATGTGGCCCGCATGTGTGTTCCTTCGGGTAGCCGGTCAGTAGCCGGTGGGCTGCCGCGGGGTGTAGTGCTCTTCGAGGGCATGGACCTCGTCGTCGCTGAGGGTGACGTCGAGGGCGGCGGCGGCGTCGGCGAGGTGCTGCTGCCTGGTGGCGCCGACGATGGGGGCGGATACGACCGGGTTGCGCAGTACCCAGGCCAGCGCGATCTGAGCCATCGGCACGCCGTGCTGCCCGGCGACCTTCTGGACCGCGTCCGCGATGGCCTTGTCGTCGTTGGGCAGCACCCAGCGGGCGACGTCGTCGGTGTCGCTGCGGGCGGTCTGCTCCCCCCAGGGGCGGGCGAGCCGGCCTTTGGCGAGCGGGCTCCACGGGATCGATCCGACGCCCTGGTCGGCGAGCAGGCCGAACATCTCGCGTTCTTCCTCGCGCTGCATGAGGCTGTACTGGTTCTGCATCGAGATGAACCTGGTCCAGCCGTGCAGGCCGGCGGTGTACTGCATCTTGGAGAACTGCCAGGCCCACATGGATGAGGCGCCGAGGTAGCGGACCTTGCCGGCCTTGACCATGTCGTGCAGGGCTTCCACGGTTTCCTCGACCGGGGTGGCGGGGTCGAAGCGGTGGATCTGGTACAGGTCGACGTAGTCGGTGCCGAGCCTGCGCAGGGAGTCGTCGAGCTGCTCGACGATCGCGCGCCGGGACAGGCCCGAGCCGCCCGGGCCGTCGTGCATCTTGAAGAACACCTTGGTCGCCAGGACGATGTCCTCGCGCCGGGTGCAGGCGCGGATGGCGCGCCCGGTGATCTCCTCCGAGGTTCCGTAGCCGTAGGCGTTGGCGGTGTCCCAGAAGGTGATGCCGAGCTCGACGGCCTGGCGGAACAGCGGCTCGGCTGCGGTGTCGTCGAGCGCCCACTGGTTGAAGCCGCGTGAGGTGTCGCCGAAGCTCATGCAACCCAGCGCGATGCGGCTGATCTTCAGCCCGGAGCTGCCTAGTGTCGTGTACTGCATCGCAGTTCCTTTCGCTGGAAGTGCCGGGGTCAGGCGGCGGCCTGCGGGACGAGGCGCAGCGTCACGGGCGCGGCGTGCGCGCCGGTGACGGTCCCGACGACCTGCGGGCCGTAGCGGTCGTACTTGGCGTGGTAGGCGGCGTCGATGGCTGCCTGCGTGGCTGCGTCGAGTTCGCTGGCGGGGGCGAAGGTGACGTCGCGTTCGATGCCGCCGGCGCGGATGCGCCCGTAGCCGCTGGCGGTGGCGCGGCGGAACCAGGGATTGTCAGCGCCGTAGGCCGAGCGGACATACAGGTGGTCGCCGGCCCGGACGGTCCAGATGGTGACGTAGGACCGCAGCGACCCGTCACGGCGGCGGGAGGCGATCTGCAGCTCGGAGGCGGCGCCGACGCGGCGGAGCTCGTCGTCGGTCCAGGTGGCGGTCACTGGTCGCCTCCGCCGGTGAACAGCTCCCGGGTCAGGGTGATCGCGGACATCGCGCGTGGCCATCCGGCGTAGAACGCGAGATGGATGATCATCTCTTTCAGCTCGGTTTCGCTGAGCCCGTTGTGCCGGGCCCGGCCGAGGTGGCCCCGCAGCTGCTCGATGCTGCCGCCGGTGACCAGCGCAGCGCAGGTGACCAGGCTGCGGTCACGCGGGCTGAGCTCGGGCCTGGCCCACACGTCTCCGAAGAGCACCTCATCGGTGAGCTCCACGAGCTTCGGGGCGAAATCCCCGATCATCCGCTGAGCCGGGGTCTGGTCGGTCATGCCGGTTCCTTTCTCATCTCTGGGTGCGTGTGGCGGACGCCGGTCTTCGCGGCCGGGCTTGCGGAGCTGGCACTGGAAGCACTGGAGATGGTCACGTCACCCAGTTAAGGCGCTGACCTGCATCTGTGGGAGTGCCTGCTCTTCCAGGTAACGCCAGAACCTCCCTCACGGCCGGCGGCGCGCCTACCGTGGTGGCATGGACAACCGAGCCCAGGTCCGCGAGTTCCTCATCTCGCGGCGCGAGCGGATCTCACCGGCGCAGGCGGGGCTGCCTGCCTACGGGGGAAGCAACCGCCGCGTTAAAGGGCTGCGGCGCGAGGAGGTCGCGCTGCTCGCCGGGGTGAGCATCGACTACTACGTCCGGATGGAACGCGGCAACCTGACCGGCGCGTCGGAGGCCGTCCTCGACGGAATCGCGAGCGCGCTGCAGCTGGACGAGGCCGAGCGTGCCCACCTGTTCGACCTGGCGCGCGCCGCCCAGCCTGCCCCGCCGCGGCAGCGGCGCAGCAAGACGTCCGGCGTCACGGACGGTATCCAGCAGATCCTCGACGCCATCACCGACGCTCCGGCCTGGGTGCGCAACGCCCGGCACGACATGCTCGCCGCCAACCGCCTCGCCCGCGCTCTTTACGCTCCGGTCCTTGCCGACGCGCGCAGGCCCGCCAGCAATGCCCGCTTCGTCTACCTCGATCCCGCCGCACGCGAGTTCTTCGCCGACTGGGAGCGCGCCGCTGATGACATCGCCGCCATGCTCCGGTCCGAGGCAGGCAACAACCCCCACGACAAGCAGCTCGTCGAGCTGATCGGCGAGCTGTCCACTCGCAGCGAGGAG
This sequence comes from uncultured Actinomycetota bacterium, assembly GCA_963808705.1. Lineage (GTDB taxonomy): Bacteria > Actinomycetota > Actinomycetes > Streptosporangiales > Streptosporangiaceae > JASHPR01. The sequence goes on from CAWEHB010000005.1 coordinate 276,874, forward strand.
TTCCGCACCCGGTGGGCCGCCCACAACGTCCGCTTCCACCGGACAGGCCGCAAACGCATCCACCATCCCGTCGTCGGCACCCTCGACCTCAACTTCGAGGCCATGGAGTTTCCCGCCCACCCTGGCCTGACCCTGCTCGCCTACACCGCAGCCGCAGGCACCCCGACGGCCGACAGCCTCAAGATGCTGGCCAGCTGGGCAGCCACCGCCGAGCAAGCCGGTGACCTGCCCGCCCACGCCTAGCCACCGTGTCGTTCGGCAACCACTGCCAGGAGACGCGCGTATGGACATTTCTCGCAACGCAGCCACGGCAAAGGGACCTGCTGAAACCTTCACCGGTGACGTGTGGGTCGACCCCACCCGGCTCGGCTGCATGGGCCCGAGTGCCAACAAGTGCGCACGCGCACGGGCACGGGCGGGCTGAGTCGGCGGCGCGGCACGGTGCCGGGTCCGTGGCAGATCAGGTCTGGGGCCAACTTCGCCGCCAAGATGTCGCCAGTTAGCTGATTTAGGTTTTTCCTATAGGAATTATAGGTAAGCTCGCCCGCATGCCCCGCGTCACCGGAGCGGATCCCGGCGGGCCTGCCGACGATCCCGCGGGTCCCGCCGATCCTGCCGGTCCGTTGGCCTCCGCCGTTTCCGCGGCCCCCGCCGTTCCCGCCGTTCCCGCCAGTCCCCCGGGTCCCGGCCATCCCACCGGGGCCACGGCGGGCCGGGCGCGCCTGCTCACCTGGCTAGCCGCCGCCGGGACGGGCGGCTCGATCCTGATCATGATCGCCGCGTCGGCCGTCCGGGACAGCTGGATGTACCCGCCGATCGTGCTGCCCGTCTCCGGGCCGCCGTGGGACCTGCAGTCCGTGCACCTGCCGGTGCCCGTGGTGACCGTGGCGTTGTGGACCGCGGTCATCGGCGGCCTGGGCGGCGTGGTCGCGGGGCTCGCGGCCGTCCGCCTCGGAGCCAGGCCGAGCGTCCGGGGCCTGCTCGTCGCGGCGGCCCTCGCGGTGGCCGTGCTGACCGTGCTGCCGCCGGCCGGGTCGACCGACGCGTTCGACTACGCGGCCTACGGCCGGATCGTGGCGCTCGGGCACAGCCCGTACGTGATGACCCCGTACCACCTGCGCCTGGCCCACAACGCCTTCGCCCGGTCGGTGCCGGCCACGTGGCAGCATTTCGTGAGCGTCTACGGGCCGCTCGCCACGCTGGAGCAGTTCCTGGCGGCCAAGCTCGGCGGCATGTCCGCGGCGCGGATCACGTTCTGGCTGAAGCTGTGTAGCTCGCTCGCCTTCGGCCTCGTCGCGGTCACCGCCGACCGGCTGCTACGCCACGACCCTGCCCGGCGGCTGCGCGCCCACCTGCTCTGGACGATCAACCCCCTGCTGCTCTGGGTCATCGTCGCGGCCGGGCATCTCGATGTGCTCGCCGCCGCGGTCGGCCTGCTCGGGCTGGTCGCGCTCGGCGAGCAGCGGGGGACCGCCCGCCCGCCCTTGCCGCGGCTGGTGGCCGCGGGCGCGCTGATCGGGACGGCCACGGACATCAAGGCCAACTACATCCTGTTCGGCCTGGGGCTGGCCTGGGTCCTGCGCCGCTCGCCCGCCGCGCTCGCCACCGCCGCCGCGGCGGCGCTTACGGTGCTCGTGCCCGGCTACGCGTGGTTCGGGCTGCCCGCGGTCCACGCCCTGGCGGCCCGCCGCGACGGCCTCAGCGCGGACAGCTTCTACCACGCCCTCCTCATTCCCGCGCTGCGGCCGCACCTGGCGCTGATCGCGACCGTCCTGGTCATCGCCGTGGCCGTGCTGACGCTACGGCACCTGCCCGACGGCATCCCGGGTCGGCCCGCCGTCCGGGCCGCCCTGGCGCTGAGCGTCGCGTGGCTGTTCTTCTGGCCCTACCAGTTCCCCTGGTACGACACGATGATCATCTGCCTGCTCGTGCTCTACCCCGCGTCTCGGCTCGACTGGCTGGTCCTGGCGCGGATCGCCGCCGCCACGATCCCCAACATCCCCGGCAACCCGGGAGCGCCGCTGGGTCCGTTCGTGGGCCACATCCACTACCTCACCGTCGCCATCCTCACCCCGCTGGCGCTGCTCGGCGCGGCCGTCGGCCTGGTCGCGCTGTGCCTGACTGGGAACTGGAAGCTGCGCGGGCCGGAGGAACCGCCCGGTCCCGCGCCCGAGGAGGCCAGGCTGGCCCGGCCAGCTATGAGCTGACGATGATCGAGGACGGCAGGGACCGCAAGGACGGCACGAAGACCGCGCACGTGGGCCATCAGCGGCTGGACCGGTATGGCAAGACCGACAACGGGATGGTCACCGTCACCACGGTCTGGGCGGGACGAGCGCGCCTACTATCCGGTGCACGCGGTGCCCTGCACCCGGCCCGGCACTTCGTCGAAGGCAATAGCGATCCGGGCGCGGGACCTGGGCCTACGGCGCCGATGCCTGCACTCGTGCAGACGCCGCCCGGGTCCTGCCCTGGGGCGGGCCGGATGACCCCGGGGACTGGCGCCCGGTGGTGCGCGTTCCGCGGCGGACGCTCCGAGACCTGGTTCGCCGCTGGCCGCCGTGAAGAGGGCTAGCTCGAAATATATTTCCTATCTCTCCAAGAGAATTTATAGTAATATAGCTGAGCCCGGGCTGCGGGCGCGAGTCGGGAGGATGGATGGACACAGTTGGTTCCGGCGAGGTGCAGACCGCCACGGCGACGCTGGACATCTCCACGCGAGACGACATCCACAAGCTGCGCCACCGGGCCGTCGGCCTTGGCGGCGTGCTGTTCATCTCGTTCGCCGCGATGTCGCCGCTGACCGGGCAGCTGGGCAACGTGCCGATCGCGGTCGGGATCGGCAACGGGATCGGGGCGCCGGCCGGGTTCTGGATCGGCATCGTGATGCTGGCCCTGGGCCGCGGTCACCGGATGGGGCCTGCACGACGCGGTCCACCAGGCGGCGACCAACGGCGGCAACTTCTACTACGGCGTCACCACCAAGTTCGCCGCGCTGTGGGTGACCGACGTCATGGAGTGGCTGATCCTGACCTCGTCGTTCGCCTGCGCGCTGTCGTTCCACAACACCAACTCGCGCTACCTGTACGTGATCGGGCGGGAGCAGATCTTCCACCCCCGCCTCGGCAAGACGCACCCGAAGTGGAAGAGCCCGCACTGGGCTAACGCGCTCACCACGCTGATCGTGGCCTGCCTCATGGTGCTGTTCCTGATCATCTGGTACGCCAGCAAGTCGGCCCAGGCCTTCGCCAGCTTCCAGAACGCCCCCTACTACGAGCTGTTCGGCTGGTTCGCGATCGTGGCCACGTTCTCCGTGCTGGTGAACCAGACGCTGTCCTCGCTCGCGACGATCCTGCACTTCCGCCAGCCGGAGTACCGGCACGAACGGAACCTGTGGACCACCGAGATCATCCCGGTCCTGTCGATCGTGGTCATGCTCGCGGTCTTGTGGCTGCTGTGGGCGAACCTGCCCAAGATCGGCGGCTCGATCATCTGGGTGAACATCATCCCGTGGCTCTGCCTCGCCTGGCTGGCCAGCGGCGTCGTCCTGGCGCTGGTGCTGCGCAAGCGGAGCCCGGAGAAGTACGAGGTACTCGGCCGGATGGTGAACTCCGGGATCAACTGATGATGCGCCGCTGTTCCGGGCAGCCCCTCGGCGGCGCGGGGGATCGGTTGACTACCCTGCGGGAGCGAGCCGTTCAGCGTGCCAGGGTGGGTGAATGCCTGACTACTTCGATCTCGGCGGCTACACGCGGCTGGTGACCACGTCGTCGGCGCAGGCCCAGACCTGGTGTATCCGCGGGCTGTTGTGGGCTTACGCGTTCAACCACGAGGAGGCGGTGACGTGCTTCGAGCATGCGATCGAGGCCGACCCCGAGTGCGCGCTGGCTTACTGGGGACTGGCCTATGCGCTGGGCCCGAACTACAACAAGCCGTGGGAGGCGTTCGGCCCGGCCGAGGCGGCCTCGTCCGTCTCGCGGGCCTTCGCCGCGGCCGCGGCGGCGGCGCAGCGCGCAGGCGGGGCCACGCCGGTGGAACGCGCGCTCGTTCGGGCCCTGGCTTGGCGGTATCCGTCCGCCCGGCCGGCTGAGGACTGTTCGCCCTGGAACGCCGGGTACGCCGGGGCCATGCGCGAGGTGTACCGGTCTCATCCCGGCGACCTTGATGTCGGCGCGTTGTTCGCCGACGCGCTGATGAATCTCACGCCGTGGGCCCTGTGGGACCAGGCCACGGGTCAGCCGGCCGAGGGCGCGGCGACCCTGGAGGCCAAGGCCGTCCTGGAGCGGGCGCTGGCCACCGACCGCGGCCGGTCTCACCCCGGCGTCCTGCACATGTACATCCACCTGATGGAAATGTCGCCCCGGCCCGAGGACGCGCTCGCCGCCGGGGAGCTGCTCCGTGACCTGGTGCCGGACGCGGGCCACCTGCGGCACATGCCGACGCATCTGGATGTGCTGTGCGGCGACTACCGCCGGGTGGTGTCCGCCAATACCGCCGCGATCGAGGCCGACGAGAAGTTCCGCGCACGCCGCGGCGCGATGAACTTCTACACGCTGTACCGGGCGCACGACTACCACTTCAAGATCTACGGCGCGATGTTCCTCGGCCAGGCGCGAACCGCCCTGGAGACCGCGGACCAGCTTGCGGCCGCGATCCCCGAGGAACTGCTCCGGGTGTCGAACCCGCCGATGGCGGACTGGCTCGAGGGATTCGTGCCGATGAAGATGCACGCGCTGATCCGGTTCGGGCGCTGGCCGGACATCATCGCCGCGCCCCTGCCCCGCGACCAGGGCCTGTACTGCGTGACGACGGCGATGATGCACTACGCCAAGGGCGTCGCACACGCCGCCAGCGGGCACCTCGGCGAGGCAGCCGAGCACCGTCGGCGGTTCGCCGCCGCCGTGGTGCAGGTGCCGCAGTCGCGCACCGTCTTCAACAACACCTGCCAGGACATCCTCACCGTGGCCGAAGCCATGCTGGACGGCGAACTGGAGTACCGCAAGGGGAACTTCGAGGTGGCCTTCGCCCGCCTGCGCCGCGCGGCCGAACTCGATGACGGGCTCCCCTACGACGAGCCATGGGGCTGGATGCAGCCGACCCGGCACGCCTACGGCGCCTTGCTCCTGGACCAAGGCCGGGTCGCTGAGGCCGAGGCCGTCTACCGGGCCGACCTCGGCCTGGACGACACGCTCGCCCGGGCCTGCCAGCACCCCGGCAACGTCTGGAGCCTGCACGGCTACCACGAATGCCTGACCCGGCTGGGCAAGCGAGAGGCGGCAGGCATCATAGGGCAGCAACTCAAGATCGCCACCGCGTACGCGGACGTGCCGATCAGTTCATCGTGCTACTGCAGGCTGGGTTCCTCCCGCTGACTTCGGCCAGCCGCGGGGGGGGTATGCGGCGTTGCCGGGACCGGCATGGGCCTGTGCGGCATGCAGGTGGCGGGCAAGCGCGGCGGCCTGGTCACGGATTTCCGGGATGGCGGTGGTCTCGTACCAGCGGCCGCGCAGCAGCGGGCCCAGGGTGACGATGTCGCTGGCGGGCCTGCCGCTGGCGTCGCGCAGCGCGCCGCGGGCGTCGGTGTCCAGGCCCAGCCGCAGCGGGTCTGGCCGGGCCATGCCGGAGTCAAGGAGGTGGCGGAGGAGAGGATCGGTGGTGGTGGTGATGTCGGCGGCAGGCTCGGTGCAGTTGATGAGCCAGCCGGCGGCCAGCTCGGTGGATGAGCCGCCGTGGTCGATGCGGACCCGCACGCCGCGATCGTCGCTGGCCGCGGCGACGTAGCCGCGGTGCACCCTCAGCCGCGGCCGAGGTGAGCGCGGCGAACCGGCGCGCGGTTTCGGGCGGCACCCGGTGGCGGTGCACCTCCCAGTAACGGGCGACGTGGCGCAGGAACAGGCGCTTGTCTGCCTCCGGCAGCTGTTCCCAGAGGCGGGGGATCTGGGGCCGGAGCGCGTCTACGATGTCCTGCCAGTCGCCCGGGTAGGCGGCGGCGCTGGCCCGGATATCGCGGATCAGCCTGGTGAGGCGGAGCGTGCCTCCCGGGCTGCGGATCACCGGCACCGCGGTGACCGCGGCCGCCGCGCGCGGCCAGTTGTGCTCGCGGGGCAGCAGCGCGTGGCGCGAGATGGCGTGCACGGTGGTGCGCGGGTGGGCGTCGGTGAGCGCGATCGCCACGTCCAGCATGGTGAGGCCGGTGCCCAGCACGACGACCGGGCTGCCATCGGATGCCGCCTCCAGCACGCCGGGCTCCCATGGGTCGGCGATGTAGCGGTGGCCCTGCGGGACCGGGCAGGGCGCAGCTGGCGGCTGGTTGCCGGTGGCGAGCACGGCGGCATCGGCGTCGATCCGGCCGTCCGCCGCCAGGTGCAGACGCAGCGAGTGACCGTGGCTGCCGCGCCGGATAGCCACAACTTGTGAGGTGATGCGGCTCACCCGCGCCGCTGGTTGCGCTGATCGTTCCGCCGCCGCGAGCAGTTCGGTGAGATAGCGGCCGTAGGCGCTTCTGGGCAGGAACCCATCCTGCGGCAGGCCGGCCGCGGCCGCCCAGCGGGTCAGGTGGCCCGGGTCATCCGCGAGCGCGCTCATCGCGCCGGCAGGTGAGTTCAGCAGGTGAGCGGGATGCGTGGTGGAGTACGCCTGGCCGAGCCCGTGACGGCCGTGCCGGTCGATCAGGGCGATCCGCAGCGGCCGCCGCCGGCCCGCGGCCTCGCGGAGCAGGGAGACGGTGGCAAGCGTGCCGCTCGCCCCACCGCCGATGACGGCGATCACGGGCCCCCGGCCAGCGGCGGGATCATCTGGGGTGTACACAACCGCAGGATAGTCTCTAATATCGATAGAATAAATAGACTACTCTTGGGGGTCCTGTGATCGAGGTCGTGACGATCGACACGCCGTCGCTGGGTGACCGGACCTACCTGGCGACCGACGGGGCCAGCGCGCTGGTGATCGACCCGCAGCGAGACATCGACCGAGTGCTGGTGGTGGCGGCCGCGCGGGGTGTCGCGGTGACGCACGTGTTCGAGACCCATATCCACAACGATTACGTCTCCGGTGGACTGGACCTCGCGCGCCGGTCTGGCGCCGCTTACCACGTCAACGCCGCCGATGCGGTCGCGTTCGGCCGGACGGGGATCAGTGACGGCGACACGATCGCGGTCGGGCGGTCCATGCGGGTGCGGGTCGTCGCCACGCCCGGGCACACCTTCACCCACCTGGCGTACGTGCTCGAGGACGCCGCCACCGGCGAGGTGGCGGCGGTGTTCACCGGCGGGTCCTTGCTGTACGGCTCGACCGGCCGGCCGGACCTGCTCGGCGCGCAGCACACGCTCACGCTCGCGGTCGCGCAGCACGCCTCCGCCCGGCGGCTGGCCCAGGTCCTGCCGGACGGTACACCGGTGTGCCCGACGCACGGCTTCGGCAGCTTCTGCGCCGCCACCACGGCTGGGACGGCCGCGTCGACCATAGGGGACGAGAAGCGGTCCAACCCGGCGCTGACCCTCGACCGGGACAGCTACATCGCCGCCTTGGTGGCGGGCCTGGACGCCTACCCCGCCTACTACGCGCACATGGCCGCAGCCAACGCGGCCGGCCCGGATGTCCCCGACCAGGCCCCGCCCGCCCGGGTGAGCGCGGGCGAACTCGGCCGGCGGATCTCCGCCGGGGAATGGGTGGTGGACCTGCGCCACCGGCGGGCGTTCGCGGCCGGGCACGTGCCGGGATCGTTCAGCTTCGAATACGGGGACAGCTTCGCCACCTACCTCGGCTGGCTGATCCCCTGGGGCACCCCGCTGACCTTGGTCGGCGAGACCGGCAGGCAGATCGCCGCTGCCCGGCGCGACCTGGCCCGGATCGGGATCGACCACCTGGCCGGCGCCGCTATCACAGGCTCGGGCGGCTGGCCGTCCGCACCGTTCCTGGCCGTCTACCGCGTCAGCGACTTCCCCGGCCTGGCCGTAGCCCGGGACCGCCAGGACCTGGCCGTCCTGGACGTCCGCCGTGCGCCCGAGCGGGCTCGCGCCCACATCGCCGACTCGGTTCACGTGCCGCTGCACGAGCTGCCAGGCTGCCTGCGCGACCTGCCCAAACGCCCGCTGTGGGTCCACTGCCAGGCCGGCTACCGTGCCAGCATCGCCGCCTCCCTGCTGCAGGCGGCCGGGCACGCCGTCACCGCCGTCGACGACGACTTCGCCCGCGCGGCCATCGCGGGCCTGACCGTCACGGAAGCACCCAGGAGCCCCGCCGCGTAACAGGCCGGCCAGGACGCGGGTTAACTGACCTCGTTGGGCTTCCCGGTAGCGACGTCGAAGACGGATCCGTCGTAGTTCTGGACGTTCGGCTGGCCGAGCAGTTCGTGCAGGACGAACCAGGTGTGCGCGGAGCGCTCGCCGATCCGGCAGTAGGCGATGGTGTCTTTGCCGACGCCGGGGTCACCCAGGTGCGCCTGCACCCAGTCGGCGTCTACCAGCACGTCAGCGCGGCTCATGGTTAAGCCTCCTTGTCAGCATTGGCCGGGACCAGGGCCTGCCGGCCTGGCCGGATCCGGCGGATGAGTACATACATCTCGCAGCCGAGGCAGAACCCGAACACGCCGTTCAGGAAGGCCGCGGTCAGGGCGGCCGCGGTCGCCGCCATGCCGAGCCAGGTCAGGCCCGCCGCGTAGCCGGCCACCCCGATGACCGCGAACACCAGGCCGACCGCCTGGGCGAACCGCGTTGCCGCCCTGGCCGAGGCAATGCAGGTCCGGGCGCGAACGAGCCATCTGATCGCCTTGGCGGCGTGGTCGCCACCTACGGGCAGATGCTGTCGGGACTCGGGCAGATCACCGCCGAGGCCGCGTCAAGCCAGGCCGGCAATTCGGCAAAGGCCATGTTCCCGCCCGCGTTGCTGCGCCGTGCCGCCAGGCACATCAGTAACGCCGCCGACCTGGCCGCGAGTGGTGGCAACCTCCCGGACGGGGTCCCCGAGGCAGCACGCGGCGAGCTGGCCGCGGCCCTCCGCCGAGACGCCGGCGGGTTGATCACAGTCACCGCCACGGCGTGAAGGGCTGCAGCAGGGGATCTTAGCGGGTGGCCCCGTAAGGTCGTCGGGGTCCATCAGGCGGCGTCCGGCAGGCTGGCCGGCTGGGCGGGAGGTTCCTCGCGGGCGCTGATCCGTTCGAGCATTCCGGCTAGGTCTGCGGCGGTGAACTTCCAGTTGAACGGCCGGGCGGTCTGGTTGTACCGGGCGGTGAAGGCCAGCAGGGTGGCGGAGGGCTGGGCGGTGCTGGCGAAGTCGTTGGGTGAGACGACCTTTTTCTGGACGATGGAGAAGAAGATCTCTATCTGGTTCAGCCAGGACGCGTGGACCGGCGTGTGGATCATGATGGCGTTCGGGCAGGCGGCGCGCAGCCGCCGGGCCGCTTTCTTGCCGCGGTGGTCGGAGCCGTTGTCCACGATGACGAACACCGGGGGGGCGCTTCGGTAGGGCTCCTGAGCCATGACCTGGCCCATCAGCGCCATGAAGTGGGCGATCCCGGTGGTGGGCGGGGTGGCGGCGGCGGCGGGCACCTGCCCGGTGCGCACGTCCAGGGCGGCCAGCAAGGCCAGGGCGCCGTTGCGCTGGTATTCGTGCTCGACGCGGGCCGGCTGGCCGGGCCCGGGCGGAGTAGCGGGGTGGCGGCGGCCGCGGGCCTGGATGGAGGGCTTGGCGTCCACCGAGATGACCCGGTCGCCCGGCCGCAGCCGTTTACCCTGGTAGTAGCCCTGGTACAGGTCAACGATCACCTTCGCCTTGGCGGCGAAGTCCGGGTCGCGGGGGTAGATCCAGGACCGGTACTGCCAGGGCTTGATCGGGTGCTCGGCCAGGATCCGCAAGATGGAGGACGCCGAGACCGGCCCGGTCAGGCCGCGGCTGGCCAGCTCGGCGGCCAGCTCCGGCCCGGTCCAGCGGGACAGCGGTACCCCGGTGGCAGCGGGAAGCTGGCAGGCCAGCGAGCAGATCGCGGCCCGCTCAGCCGCGCTGATCCGCCGCGGCCGCCCGCACCGGGGCGCATCGGCCAGCCCGTCCAGGCCGCGGGCGGCGAACCGGCCGCGCCACTTGCGGGCGGTGTCCTCGGCGATGGAAAGGCGGCCGGCGATCGCCGCGGTCGGCCAGCGCCGGGCGGCCAGCAGCACGATCTGCGCCCGCTGCCGGTCCCGCCAGGCCGTCTTGGCCCCCCGGACACGCTTCTTCAAGGTCTTGCGCTCGGCGGCGGTCAGCGTGACCGGCACGGCGCGTAATGCCGGCATCGGCGGCTCCCGGGCAATCACAGGAAACCCGCCCCCGGCCGGGCATCATAACCGGCAGCAGCGATCCCGCGCGGCACAATGAGGCCATGCCCGCCATCCCCGCCTCCACCAAAAGCTCGGTCACGCTGCGGCTGCTCGACCACGCCGAAACGCACTGGCCCCAGCTCAAACGGGTCGAGGTCACCTACCGCGGCGCCTTCGCCTACATCAGCGGCGTCCTCGCAGACGGCGAGCAGATCCCGCTATGCCGCCTGCGCTACGGCGGCTCGGCCCACTCCTTCGGCTTCGCGATCTACTCCGCCGCCCACGACCGCTACCAGGATTCCGTCCTGCGCACCGGGTTCCCTGCCGGCACCCCGCAAGAGGCCCTCGACACCGCCTGCACCATCCACCTCGCCGGGCTCGGCCACGAGCCAGACCCGTGACCCCGAACTCAACCCCCGACGAACTTACGGGGCCGCCCACTTAGCTCCCTGCGGCCGTGCTCGCCCCGAGCAGTTCCGCAAACCGCTGCACCATCATGTCCCGGCCCTTGAGCTGAGCAACTACCTCGGCGGGCACCAGGTCGGCGCTGTCCGCCCGCTGCCCGGCGCCGCCGTTGGGGCCGATCGGCACGATAATGCCCGCCGGCGGCGGCTGGTAGCGCGCCTGCCCACCGTCGCCGGTGATCAGCGCGCGGATGTTGCTGACCACCACGGGCGCCTGGCGGCTGGCGGCACCGGCCCCCTTGTTCTGATCTGCGGCCGACACGTCGCCCAGCGCGAACACCTGGGTCTGCCCGGCGACCAGCAACTCCGGCGTCACCTCGACGAAGCGATCCCCCGGCCCCGGGCTGGGCGGTAAGTCGCCGGACGGCTGCACGCTCAGCAACGACCTCGGCTGGGCCCTCGGTGTCCTGTCGCGGTGCTACGTGAAGGCGGTAACCGCTTCTTTTGCGGACGTGCCCGGCGGGCCGCGCGGCTACCAGGTGCTCGCCGCGGCGGCCCGCCGCCTCGGTGTCCTGTGAGCACCTGCCCACCGTGGACGCCTCGACCGCAACCGGAAGCGCCGCCTTGCGGGCCTGCGCCTCCAGCGCCGCTTTCAGCCCCAGGTCCGCCAGCAGCGGCGGGCTGTCGCGGTCGGGTACGCAGATCACCCATTCTCGTATGCCGCCACGGCCATGGGTCGGCTCGTGGGATCTCCCTCGGATAATCCATCGGGGTCCGGGACTCGGCCGGTATGCCGGCGCCGCGGTGAACGCTCGGGGCAGTGACGTCGGCGCGCAGGACCCGGTTGGTGCCCGGGCGTGGGTGCATGCCGGCTGTTCCCGGGCAAGCAGCCCGGGCGCCAGACCTGCCGGTCCCGGCGCCCGGGCCGCGGCTGCTGATTTACAGCAGCGTGGTGACGGCCTTCAGCTCGGTGTAGTTGTTGAGCGCCTCGTGGCCCATCTCGCGGCCCCAGCCGGACTGCTTGTACCCGCCGAACGGCAGCGAGGCGTCGAACACGTTGTAGCAGTTGATCCAGACCGTGCCGGCCCGGAGCTTCTTGGCCAGCGCGTGGGCCTTGGAGATGTCGCGGGTCCAGATGCCCGCGCCGAGGCCGTACTCGGAGTCGTTGGCGACGCCGGCGATCTCGTCCAGGTCAGTGAACGGCGAGGCGACCAGGACCGGGCCGAAGATCTCCTCGCGCACCACCTTCATGTCCGGGCGGGTGTTGGTCAGCACGGTGGGCTCGATGAAGTAGCCGCGGTCGCCGTGCCGGCCGCCGCCCGCCAGCGCGGTGGCGCCGTCGGACTTCCCGGACTCCAGGTAGCCGGTCACCCGGCGGAACTGCTCGTCGGAGACCAGCGGCCCCATCTGCGTGCCCGCCTCCATCCCCGGTCCCAGCTTGATCGACTTGGCGATCTCCGCCACGCCGTCCACGACCTCGTCGAAGCGGCTCTGCTGCACGAACAGCCGCGACCCGGCCACGCAGCACTGGCCGTGGTTGAAGAAGATCGCGTTCGCCGCGCCCTCGATCGCGCCGTCCTCGGCGTCGTCGAAGACGATGTTGGGGCTCTTGCCGCCGAGCTCCAGCGTCAGCTTCTTCAGGTTGCTGGCCCCCGCGGCCGCGACGATCAGCTTGCCGACCTCGGTGGACCCGGTGAAGGCGATCTTGTCGACGTCGTCGTGGGTGGCCAGGGCCGCGCCGGCGGTCTCGCCGAACCCGGGCACCACGTTCACCACGCCGTCGGGAACCCCGGCCTCGGCGATGAGCCCGGCGAGCCGCAGCGCGGTCAGCGGGGTCTGCTCGGCCGGCTTGAGCACCACGGTGCAGCCGGTGGCCAGCGCCGGGCCGAGCTTCCACGCCGCCATCAGCAGCGGGAAGTTCCACGGGATGATCTGCCCGACCACGCCGATGGGCTCGCGCAGCGTGTAGGAGTGGAAATTCGCGCCGGGCATGTAGGGCACCGAGATGCTGATCGTCTGGCCCTCGATCTTGGTCGCCCAGCCCGCCATGTAGTGGAACAGGTCGGCGGCCAGCGGCACGTCAGCCGCCTGCGCCACGGCGAACGGCTTGCCGTTGTCCAGCGACTCCAGCTGGGCCAGCTCGCCGGCGTGCTCCAGGATCAGGTCACCGATCCGCCAGATGATCCGCCCCCGCTCGGACGGGGTCATCCGGCTCCACGGACCCTCCTCGAACGCCCGGCGCGCGGCCCGCACCGCCCGGTCGATGTCCTCCGCGCCGCCCTCGGCGACCCGGGCCAGGGTCTCCCCGGTCGCGGGGTCGGGCGTCTCGAACGTCTGGCCCGACGCCGCATCGGCCCACTGCCCGTTGATGAACAGCTGCCGGGGGGCGGCGATGAACGCTTCGACGTTGCGGTCCAGGGTCACGGTCATGGATGCTCATCTCCCTTGGTTGCGCGGTGGGCAGCCAAGGATTGCGGCCAGCCAGCACGTCATCCGTATGTCTACGTTGTAGACCTACGTCGCTAACTTACAGTGTTTACCGAGGGAAGCCAAGCCGGCAGACCCACATTTGCCTGCAGGCGGCTGCGCAGGGGCGCCGTCGGCGGCCCGGGACACGCAGATCCCGCTGGCGGGCAGCTCGAGGCGTCAGCGAACGCACCATAGACATCAACGACGGCCGGGCTGTGGTCCGGTCAGGCACGCGGAACCCCCGGGGCGGCAACGGGCTGCCGGCAAGGCTGGCGATCATGACGCCACGGTGAACTACACCGTAGAGCTACAATGCCGAGCTATCGGCCCCGGCCCGCAGGGAGAAGGTGGTACCGCGATGACGCCACCGCCGGCCGACCGCGACGACGGCGGCGCCAGCGCGAATCCGGATGGCAAAATCACCCGCGATGTCGTGCTGGCCGCCGCGCTGGAGCTGATCGACCGGGACGGGGTGGACGGACTATCGGTGCGCAGGCTCGGCCGCGTCCTGGGCCGGGATCCGATGATCTTGTACCGGCATGCGCCGAACAAGGCGGCCCTGCTCGACGGCGTAGCCGAGACAATCCTCGCCCGGCTCAAGGTGGACCCAGCCGATCCTGACTGGGCCGCGCAGCTGCGCGCCGTGGCCCGCGACTACCGCGCGCTGGCCCTGGCCCACCCGAACGCGGTGCCGCTGCTGGTCACCCGGCCCCTGGCCACCCCGCTCGGGCTCCGCCCCCCCGGCACCCTGCGCCCGCTCGAGGACATCCTGGCCCTGCTCACCCGCGCCGGGTTCAGCGGACCCGACGCCCTGCACATCTACCGCGCCCTGTTCGGATTCCTGCACGGCCACGTCCTCAACGAGCTGCAAGAACTCATCGAGAACCCAGACGAGACCGACGACCTGCTGCGGCTGGGCCTGTACCGGCTGCCGATCCGCGAATTCCCCTTGCTGCGCAGCCTCGCCCCCGCCCTGGCCTCCTACGACGGCGCCACCGAACTCGAGCGCGGCCTCGACATCCTCCTCACCGGCCTGGCCGGCTCGCTGACCCCCGCAAGGCGGCAGGCGGGCGCCGGCCAGGCCCCGGCCGATGATCTTCAGCGCGGGCGCTAGTACCACCTCCACGGCGATCTTGCCGTCCCGGCCCGCGTCGCCGCCGGCAGCGCGGCCAGCGGATCACCTGGTCACTGTCGGACTACCTGGGCCGTCGTGCCTTCGCGGGCACATGCGGCTGCTCAGCACGGTGAATCCGGCTCATCCTGCCCGGAGGCTCGTACCGGCGACAGGCCGAATCGGAGCGGCCGGCCGGCCGGGGCTGGCGGTGAGCATGTGCGCAGGCGGGCTGAGCCGGTGGCGCAGCACTATGCGCTCGCGCTCGCGCCAGGCGCGGCCAGCCCGGCACCACGGCACGAGCACGGCGCAATCCGGCGCACCTCGGGGCGCGGCGCCAAGCGCGGACCGGGCGCGTGGCGGCGCACCGGCTCGGCGAAGTCAGGTGCGCCGGCTGAGAGGCTGAGAGGACTGCCTGGCGGTCGGCAGCGGGTAGATCATGCTGGCTACGGGAAGTGAGCGTCATGGCTGCGCGGCGGGGCTTCCCTCGGTGACTGCCGAATCGGAGCGGCTGAAGGCTGAGCAGGACCCATGGGCTGCTGCGCGCACGATCTTCTGGTTCTGTGTGGGGTTGGTGCACTGTCCGCCGCCATCTGCCACGCCGTCCGTGCAGTCAGCCACGAGTGATCTCGGCCCACCGGGACGTCTGGAACAGGGGCGGGAGGTAGCGCAGCATGAGGACCGACCAGGTGAGGTGGGTGAGAGCGGGTGCCAGAATGCCGCCGGAGGCGCGGCGCTGGAGGCCGAAGAGCACGCTGGTCGCGGTTCCTGCGAGCACGAGCGCGGGGTTGCCGGTGGCGGCGGTCGTGGCGGCGTAGGCGAGGGTGGTCTTGACCACGGGGTGCGACTCCTCCACGACGGACCAGAGTGCGCCGCGGAAGAACAGTTCCTCGGCCACCCCGTTGGCGCACGCGGTGAGCAGCACGAGGGCTGTTGAGCTGTCGTCTGCGTAGTCCAGGACGCTGCCGATGGCCCGGTTGAGCGGGGGGATGTGCCGGGCTAGCCGGGCGGCGCCGTAGAAGAGCCCGAAGGCGCCGGCGCCGGTGAGTACTGGCATGACCACGGGGTGGGCGTTGCCCGGGCCCTGGGTCGTGCCCAGGGGGAGGGGTCCGGCGCTGAGGGCGCCGGCGGCCCAGGTGCCGGCCAGGCCCGTCGTCAGGAGGTAGAACTGGGGGGAGCCGGCCCTGGTGGACAGCGATAGGCCCAGCAGGCCCGCGCCGCCGATGCCGGTGGCGGTGACGATCCGCCGGCGCAGGGCGCGGCCCGTCGCCGGCGCTGCGTGGGCCGGGGGGAAATGGCGGGGGAACGGGGAGTCCTGCCGCGGGGACGTGGTGCGTTCCCGCCACCGGCTTGAACGGCCGGCGGTCATCGGCCGGCACGTTTCGGCTGGCGGCGTTCGCTGAGCGCCTTCCGCACCGCGTCGTCGTAGGGCACGGGGTCGAAGGGGATGAGGTCGCGGATCGAGTGGTCCCGCACGACGACCTCGTTGGTCATCGAGTCGACGAGCGCCCGGCCGGTGGCTGTGTCGACGTCGGTGACCAGGGTCAGCCACAGTGAGGACAGCCGGGGGGTGAGCAGCGGCACGGGCAGGATCGGGAGCGGGCGGCCCTGGATGGCGGCGACGCGGCGCAGCATGGTGACGTACTGCAGTACCTCGGGTCCCCCGGCCTCGAAGACCCGGCCCGCGGCCTCTGGCAGGGCCAGTACCCCGAGCAGGTAGCGCACGATGTCGTCGATGGCGATCGGCTGGGTGCGGGTGGTGACCCATCGCGGTGTGATCATGGCGGGCAGGTGCTCGACGAGCTGGCGTGTCAGCTCCCAGGAGATGCCGCCGTGGCCGACGATGATCCCGGCCCGGATGACGGTCAGCGGGACACCGGCCGATCCGAGCATTTTCTCGACCTCGCGGCGGCTGCGCAGGTGTGCCGACAGGGCGTCCTTGTCGTCGCCGAGCCCGCCGAGGTAGATGATTTGCTGCAGCCCGGCCCGCGCCCCCGCCTGCCCGAAAGCCGCCGCGGCGTCGGCGTCCTTGCGTTCGAAGTCCGCGTCACTGAGTGAGTGCACCAGGTAGTAGGCCGCCTGGCAGCCGACCATCGCGGCGGCCAGGGTGGCTGGGTGGTGAACGTCTCCGTGAACGGGCCTGCCGGCTCCGGCGTAACCGGCGGGGCTGCGGGTCATGGCGACCACGTCGTGACCGGCCTCGGCCAGGGCCGGGCACAGTCGGCGGCCGACGAAACCAGACGCGCCGGCCACGAGCACTTTCACCACGGCCACCCGGCCCGCTCAGCCTCGGTCACCGGGTCGCCGGTCAGCAGCCGGGCCCCCAAGGTGCCCGCGATCTGCGGCGTGGCGCCGGCTCCGGCGAGGGCGAGCGGGGCGCGCTGGGCGAGCGCGGTGAGCTGCGTAGCGTGGGGCTCGAGATGTTCCGGCAGGGTCGCGGCCAGGACGACGAGGTCCGGGCGCCTCGCGTCGACCGTCCGCGTCAGCTCGTCGACCGGTGTATTCATCCCGAGGTAGTCGATCCTCCATCCGTTGCGGTTGAGCACGATGCCGAAGACCATCAGTGCCATGTCGTGAAGCTCGCCGGGGGGGCAGGCGAGGACGGCGCGGGGGCCGTGCCCGTTCCCCCAGCCTCGGGCCAGCCCAGCGAGCCGCCCGCGGATGACGTTGCTCGCGAAGTGCTCCTGGGCGACGCTGGCCGTTCCGCGCTCCCAGCGCTCCCCGAGCTCGGTGAGATACGGCACCACAACCTCGCGGAGCACCGTCGTCAGGGAGAGGTCGGATACGAGCCGGTCAAGGACTGCCTGTGCGGCTGGCTCGTCGAAGGCGTCGAGGGCCTGCCGGAGGTCACCGGACAGCTCACTCGCCGCCAGCGCGGCGCGATGCGGCCCGGCGGCTCGGCCCAGGTCCGCCCCGGTCCCGCTGTCCTCCCCGAGCACCGCTCGCGCCGCCTCGCCGGCCGACAGCCCGCGGGCGAGGTGGCCCTGCATCCGGCGGACCCGCGACTCGTCCGCCTCCGAGTACAACCGGAAGCCGCCCGCCGAGCGCACCGGCTGGAGGAGGCCGTAGCGGCTCTCCCACGCCCGCAGGACGTGGTCGCTCACGCCGAGGCGCCGGCTCAGCTCACCGATGCGCAACAGCGCCGGGCCTTCGGGAGTGTCCATGCTGGAACTCTACAGTACTTAGACAGACATTTGACAAGCCTGTCTGTGAAGCACTACGGTCGTCCTTAGACAAACTCTAGACGAAAGCTGACATCATGGGCTCTCACGCCAGCGGTCCGGCGACCGCCACCGACTCCGCTCCCCGGGAGTACGGCGCGGCCGCGGACGCACGGCGGCCGTCGGCAGCGGTCATCGGCGCAGGGGTCTCCGGCCTGACTGCGGCCTACCTGCTCTCCCGCACCCACGACGTCATCCTTTTCGAGGCGGAGGGCCGGCTCGGTGGCCACGCGCACACCCACGACGTCACCGACTCCGATGGCCGGCAGCATCCTGTGGACAGCGGGTTCATCGTCCACAACGACGTGACCTACCCCTGGCTGCGCAAGCTCTTCGGTGAGCTGGACGTGCAGGTGCACCCCGCCGAGATGAGCATGAGCGTCCGCTGCGAGGGATGCGGGCTGGAGTACGCAGGCGGCCGCGGGCTGCGCGGCGTGTTCGCCCAGCCACGCCGCATCGTCGACCCCCGGTTCCTCCGGATGCTCTGGCAGGTCGGGCGGTTCCGCCGGCGTGCCCTGGCCTTCGTGCGCACGGCGGACGAGCAGAACCTCACGACCTACGGCGAGTTCCTGGAGCGGGAGGGGTTCAGCGGCTACTTCGTCGCCCACTACGCCGTTCCGGTCGTCTCGTGCGTGTGGTCCGCCGGGCGGGAGACGTCGCTGGCCTACCCGGCGCGTTACCTGTTCCGGTTCCTCGACCATCACGGCATGCTCCGGGCCGGCGGGTCACCCCAGTGGCACAGCGTCGTCGGCGGGTCACGGGTCTACGTCGAGCGGCTCGCCGGGCTGCTCCAGGACGTGCGCGCGGCTCATGCCGTCACCGACGTCACCCGGCGCGAGGACGGCGTCCAGGTCCGGGACGTCACCGGGCAGGTCACCCGCGTGGACCGCGTTGTCATCGCGACCCACGCCGACCAGGCCCTCGGCCTGCTCGCCGACCCGGACGATGCGGAGGTCACCACCCTCAAGCAGTTCGGCTACTCGCGCAACGTCACCGTGCTGCACACCGGCAGCTCGGTCCTGCCGGACGCCGCGCAGGCCCGGGCCTCCTGGAACTACCGGATGACGTCCTGCGACCGGCCCGATGAGCCCGCCGTGGTGACATACTGGATGAACCGGCTCCAGGGACACCGTGCCGCCCAGGACTTCCTCGTCACGCTCAACGACCGCGAACGCCTCGACCCGGAGTCCATCGTGGCGACGATGGAATACCAGCACCCGATCTACACCCCCGAAGCGGTCCGCGCGCAGTCACGGCTGAGCAGCCTGGCCACCGGCCGCACCGTGTACGCCGGGGCCTACCACGGGTGGGGATTCCATGAGGACGGCTGCCGCTCAGGCGTCGAGGCCGCCCGGCACTTCGGAGTGACCTGGTGAGCGCCGCCCTCCTGCCCACCGTCCCGGAGAGGACCGGACAGGCACCCGAACAAACCCCGCTGCCCACGCTGCCGGCACTCGTGGTCGGCCAGGTCAAGCACCGGCGCCCCGGACCGGTCCGGCATGCCTTCCGGCACTGGGTCTACCAGTGGCTGGTCGACCTGGACTCGCTTCCCTGCCAGCCCTGGTACCTCAGGGCGTTTGCGCGCTTCAGTAGCGCTGACCACCTCGGCGACCCCCGCCTGCCAATCAAGCGCAATATCGAGAACTACCTGGCGCGGGGCGGCATCCAGCTCGGTGACCGGGGACGGGTGCTCATGCTGGCCAGCGCCCGAGTCCTGGGCCACGTGTTCGACCCGCTCTCCGTCTTCTGGTGCTATGACCGCGACGGCGTCCTCGCGTGCGTCGTCGCGGAGGTCCACAACACCTACGGCGAGCGGCACGCCTACCTTCTGCGGCCGGACGAGGCGGGGCTCGCCGTGACGGGCAAAGACTTCCACGTCTCCCCGTTCTTCGACGTCCGCGGCAGCTACGAACTGCGGTTCACCCTGAGGCCGGACCTTGTCGCCACGACCGTGACGCTGCGACGCCACGATGCCGTGGCGTTCAGCGCGACCTTCCGGGGCCGCCCGGAACCCGCGACGGCCCCGGCTCTGGCCCGCCGGCTCATCCGCCAGCCCCTCATGCCCCAGCGGGTCTCGGCCCTGATCCGGGTGCACGGCATCTGGCTGTGGCTTCGTGGCGTGCCCGTCCGCCCTCGCCCACCCCACATCCGGCAGCAAGGGGTCTGACCATGACCGTCTCCGCCTCTATCAGGTGGCCCACCGCCGCCATCCCGCCACGAGCGCCGCTCAGAGCCGCCCTCGCGCGGGTGGTCTTCGAGCATGCCGTACGGCGGGTCCCTGTCCGCGTCACCTACCCCGACGGCCGGGTGCTCGGAGCAGGGTCGCCGGCATCGCCCGAATTGGAGGTCGTTCGCCCCGCGGCGTTCTTCGCCCGGCTGGGCCGCGATGCGAAGATCGGGTTCGGTGAGGCGTACATGGCCGGGGACTGGCGGGCCGGGCCCGGCACCGACCTGGCCGACCTGCTGACATCCTTCGCCTCGCGGCTGGCCACGCTGATTCCTCCGGCCCTGCAGCGGCTGCGTGTCTTCGTCGACAGGCGCGTCCCCCCGGACCACGAGAACACCCTCGACGGCGCGCGCAGCAACATCGCGGCCCACTATGACCTCAGCAACGACCTCTTCGCCGCCTTCCTGGACCCGACGATGAGCTACTCCTGCGCCTGGTTCGACGACAGCGAACCGGTCGCGGCGGCCACCCGGCTGGAGGAGGCGCAGCTGCGCAAGATCGATGGCATCCTCGACCTCGCGGGCGTCCAGGCCGGCACCCGCGTGCTGGAGATCGGATCGGGATGGGGGTCGCTTGCCCTCCGCGCCGCGCAGCGCGGTGCCCGCGTCACGACGATCACCCTCTCCCGCGAGCAGATGCGGCTGACCCGTGACCGGGTGGAAGCCGCGGGCCTGTCCGGGCTCGTCGAGGTGCGGGTGCAGGACTATCGCGAGGTCGACGGACTGTACGACGCTATCGTCAGCGTCGAGATGATCGAGGCCGTGGGGGAGGCCTACTGGCCCGCCTACTTCGCTGTCCTGGACCGGCTCCTCGCTCCCGGGGGCAGGGTCGCCATCCAGGCAATCACCATGGACCACCAGCGTTTCCTCGCCACCCGGCGCAGCTTCAGCTGGATCCAGAAGTACATCTTCCCCGGCGGCATCATCCCGTCTTTGCAGGCGGTCAACGACGCCCTCGCGGCCCAGACCACGCTGCGCGTGACGCGACAGCACGAGCTCCGGCCGCACTACGCCCGGACCCTGCACCTATGGCGGGAACGCTTCCTCGGCCAGTGGCCCCGCATCCACGCCCGGGGCTTCGACGAGACCTTCCGCCGCATGTGGGAGTTCTACCTCGCCTACTCCGAGGCCGGCTTCCGCAGCGGCTACCTCGGGGTCAGCCAGCTCAAGATGACCAGGAGGCCGGCGTGAAGCTGAACGGCAAGGTCGCCTGGGTCGTCGGCGGATCCAGCGGAATCGGCGCCGCCGTGGCACGCGAACTCGTATACCGTGGCGCGACCGTCGCGGTCTCTGCCCGCCGCAAGGAGCAGCTCCGAGACGTTGCGAGAGGGGACATGCTCGTCCTCCCCGCCGACGTCACCGACGCCGCCTCCGTCGCGGCCGCTGCCGCGCGACTCCGCCAGGAGCTGGGCCCGATCGACCTCGCGGTGCTGTCCGCGGGCTACTGGAAGCAGATGGACCCGGCGGACTGGGACACCGACGTCTTCGACCGGCACATCCGCGTCAACCTCATCGGCATGAGCAACGCCATCGCGGCGGTGCTGCCCGCGATGCTGCGGCGGCGGAGCGGGACGATAGCCGGCATCGCCTCGGTAGCCGGCTACCGCGGGCTGGCCGGCGCCGAGGCCTACGGCGCGACCAAGGCCGCCCAGATCAACCTCCTGGAGTCGCTGCGCGTTCACCTTGCCCGAACCGGCGTGCAGGTCACAACCGTCTGCCCAGGCTTCGTCCGCACCGACCTCACGGCCGGTAACCCCTTCCCCATGCCCTTCATCATCGAGGCCGACCATGCTGCACGGTCCATTTGCGACGGCCTTGAGCGCGATCGCCCGGAGATCGTCTTCCCCGCGCGGATGGCGCTGCTGATGAAGACCGCGCGCCTAGTCCCCGCCCGTGCCTGGACAGCCCTGTGGGCTCACACCTCACTCACCTGACCCACGCCCGCCCCTCACTACTTCACCCAGCACCAAGGGACCCGAAGGACACCATGAGATTGCAGAAGACCGTCATCGTCGACAAGCCGCTGGACGCGGTATTCAACTACCTCTCCGACTTCACCACGACAACCGAGTGGGACCCGGGCACCGTGGTCACCGTGAGCCACCACGGCGATGGAGGGGTCGGCACCACCTACCTCAACACCTCCACCTTCCTCGGCCGGAAGACCCAGCTGACCTACATCGTGCGGGAGTTCATCCCCGGTAAGCGCATCCAGCTCCGCGGGGAGAACAAGACCGTCCTCGCCGTCGACACCATGACCTTCCGTAGCGCCGACACCGGCACCGAGGTGACCTACACAGCCGAGTTCACCTTCAAGGCCCCGGCCCGTCTCCTCGCCCCGCTGCTCAGGCCCGCCTTCGAGCGGCTCGGCAAACAAGCGCAGGCCGGCATGCGCAAAGCGCTAAATCAGCTCTGACCAACCCGGTCCGGCCGCACACGAGCCAACGCCGAGCCCAGTGAGCTTGAGGATGCGCCCCTGCTCGCCGGCACGCCAGAATGTCCCATCTCGGCGCTGCATCTGACCCAGGGCCGCGCGCGCCAGCGGGCCGCGTCCTCGCTGCCGGAGCCCTTGCCGGCAGGGAGCCATTCGCCGGACTCCGCGATGCTAGGAAATTCGGCAGGAAGGCCGGGCGCGACCGCCAGGCCTGACCGGGCTCGGCATCCCCTAACCCGCCGCCAGCCTCGTTGCGCGCCAAAGACAAACGGCGGCAAGCGCGCCCTCCGGTCGTGATCAGCCGCCGGAGGCATCCCGAATCCACGGGCGGCATCCACCACCATCCGGCCCGAAGGGCCGCCCTTGACGCGGCGGCTGCGGGCCGGGACGCCGGGCCAGGCAGACGAGCTGTGTTGTCGGCCGGCCGCCGCTGGTGTGCGCCGCGCCATTGATGCGGTGGTCGCCGGTCACGGCCTGCCCTTGTCTCGGTTGCTGGCCGGTTGCGCAGCGACGGCGGCAGGTCACTGCTGCCCGGCGCTGTCCGGCTCGTAAGCTGAGACAGTGCCCTGGCCGCGCCTGATCGCAGATGACCTGGTGGTGCTGCACGGCCGCTGCGGGCGGCGGTTCGCGGCGCTCGTCGCGGGCGTGGGCCCGGGCCACCGGGCAAGACGACACACTCGACCCCGGTGCCGTCGCGCTGCTGCTTCCCTGGGCCGAAGCCAACGCCGCCCTGCTGGAAGCATCGGGCCTGTTCGGCTCACCCATCGACACCGGCCCCGGCGCCCCCGACGACGCCCGCCTGCTCGGTCTGCTCGGCCGCACCGCCTAACCCAGGCCCTCCACGTGACCCGGGTCCGGGCCCGGCGCGTGACCAGACCGCCGGACTGGGGGGTGTCCAGAGTCTGCCAGGCCCGGCGGCGGGCATGGGGGTTTGGCGGGCCTGACCCTAAGGAGCCAGCCATGCACTACCTCGTCACAATCACCCCGACCATCCCAGCCGCCGACCCTCTCGACGCCGCCCCCGCCGGCCCGGACCGCTGTTCGAGTTCATCGCCGACCACTACCAGCCGACCATGTTCTGGGTAGCGGCCGGGCGCGCTCAGCATCCTGGATCATCAACGTGACCGGCGCCGCCCAACTGCACGAACTCACCCACATCGCCGCCGCCTGGAAGACGCTGCCGAGCTGGTACATGGTCGCCAGCAACGATCACGCGATCCCGCCGGTGGCGGAGCGGGCGATGGCGGCCCGAGCCGGTGCGCACACGGTCGAGATCAGCAGCTCCCACGTTGCCTTCATCAGCCACCCGCAGGAGACCGTCGATCTCATACTGGCCGCCGTACAGGGCAGCTGACGCCACTACCTGGCCGGAACAGTTCGGTCCGCGTTCACGTGAGATCCCCGCGTTGCGCCCTCACCGGCAGATCCGGGCGTGTCACGAGCCTGCTGGATTGTGCCGTGCGAGCCCTGCGGCCGACTAGCATCATGCCGAGTACAGGCAGCGCGAGCTACGACCGGCCGGACCTGGCAGCCGCCCGTCCTGACCGTCATGCGCCTGTTTCAGCTTCTGAATTTCTCGTACAGCGCAATGGCGATGGCCCGGATATAAACTCTAATAATCGCCCGTTAACTGCCGAAACATTCGCTATTGGCGCAGTTTGAAGGTAAAATGACCTTGGAGGTCAAGTGACCTCCCGCCACCACCGCCACGAAAGGCCAGCGATGCGAAGCATGCGCTCAGTCAAGGCCGCCAGCGGCGCCGCAATCCGCAGGCACGACCGCCGCGTCATCGCAGGACAGGCGGCCTGATCCGCCAGTCGCTTGCCGTCGTCACGATCGGCGCCGTCAAGCCCGAATCAAGGAAGCAGCAGGCCACGCAAGGCGCTGGCCGCACTGGAGCCACAGCCGGGGAACTACGTCAGCCCCGGACCACCGATCACGTCCGGGCTAGCGTCGTCGAACTGGCCGCCCGGTCCGAGCAAGCGGAGAGGAGCCTGTGAGCCAAATGGCCGCCAACGACCGCATCGACCGCACCGACCAAGAGCGTGCCACCATCGCGGCTGGCAAGGAAGCCGGGCACTCAGCCGCGCAGATCCTCGCCACCATGCAGGCGCAGGGCGACGGGAAACTCGTCAGCTTTAGCGCTGGCCGCATCCTTGGGGCCGCGCTTAAAGAGGTACAGGCCGCTGGCAAGGCCGCCGGGAAGTCTCCGCGCCAGGTCTCTCAAATGTTCGGAGCTGACCAGAAAGCCGGGAAAGACGCGATGGCCCGCTACCGGCCGGTCAGGGCCGAGCCCGTGCATCCTCGCGTTCAGTGCAGCTACGGCACGACCATGAACACGCCTGACCTGGACCGCTGCGACCACTGCGGAGCGCCGGTCAGCAAGCACACCGCCCAGCCGCGATGGAGATCCTGACGAGCTGCGCTTGATCACCACCTTGTAGCCCGCCGCCAGGGCTGGGGAACGCGTCAGCCAGCCACAGGCGATAGCCGAACTCGAAGATCCGCCGCCAGCTGTCCACCGGTCGTGCTCGTCAAGGCGGCGGCCCCACCGGGCTCTGCCTCGGAGGCCCGCCGCCCGGCGCATCCGCGCCGTCGCGTGAAACGGGACGGCGCACGCGCCGTCCCGTTTCACCTAAGCCGCCGTGTCGAGCACAGCCGACGTGGCCCCCCGTGTCGGGCGTCAGCCCTTGATTATGTTGTGAACGGGCGAGGGCTGCGGCTGGCCAGGGTCAGCCCCTAGGTCTTTCATGATCGGCAGCAGCGTCTTCCCGAAGGCCTGGAATGTCGCCTCAGATTCCCACACGTCGAATACCTGGATCAGGCCGTCCGCTTCCATAGCCACGTGGTACAGCCTTCCGGGGGGCGACCCGGCGCCAGCCTCCTCGAGCCGCTTGATTGTGTCGTCGTACCGCGCCGGCGTGAACGAACTGGGCGTGAAGTACATGCCGAGTGCCATGTTTACGGTTCCCCTCAACATCTCACGATTCTCGTCACAGGCAACACTGCCGGCTCCGGACCGCGGATTAAGACAAATCCTAGCGGAATACGTTCCTGATTGCAAATTAAGCGAAAATCTCTCTCGCAATGTTCTGGATGTGATCATTCTCTGATGACTGGCTCTAATTTCCTGGTAGATATGCGGATTTCCCGGTAGAAATGCCTGCGGGGCTTGCTATTTTCAGGCCAGGAACGGGTGAGGAGGCGGGGGTCACCTACGGTCAACCGCACCGCCAGGTGAGTGCGCCCTGAGCTGGGCAGCGGCGCTGCGCGCAGCCCCGAAACCAGGGATTTGCCCGAACAGACGTGCGGATTGTCAGCGGCCGGGAGCAGGTCCAGCATCGCTGCCGCCGGGGCCGCAGCCACGGGCCTCCGCGTTCGCGCGGGCCCGGCGTGCCGCCGAGCTGATGCCGTGACTCGTGAGGACGGCGTGGCGGCAACGCCGCTCCAGGCCAAACGCGACGCCCCAGCTGAATAAAGCGACGGGCAGGCCGTTTCCATGCGTCATCGAATCGCAGCTTGGGAACTGACATTCGTGACTGCCGCTGGGCCAGAGCGGGCGAGATCGAACACCACGGGCTCTCGGTCCGCCGCTGGATCGGTCCTGCACTCTTCGCGGACATTCACCCGGTGGCGCGAATGCATAACATACGGGACTGGCCATTCGCACGTTGGACCATAACTTGGGCGGCTAGGCGGCCAACTACGCGAAACCGGTTGATAACCGCGCGCCGACCCGCCTGATGGACGTCAATCCGGTTGCCGGTGCGGCCGCTTATGCCGCGCCTGATCGTCTCATTCTGTGCGGGCTGGCGGGTTGGCTTGTCGGCGCGGGGCCGGGGCGCGCGGCGTTCAGGAGGGGACGGGACCGGCCACCGGCGAGGGGTGTTCCAGCACGGTCTTGAGCCGGCGGTGATCGGCCTTGACCTGCCTGCGGACGCCGGCGGCCATCACCGGCGCGAGCAGCCGGAAAAGGCCATGGGGTTCGGCGGTTGCGCTCATCGAGACGCGGGTCCTGTCCCCGGCCGGCTCGCCGCCGGCGCGGGCGTGTCCCGGGCCACCCTGTACCGCCATTTCGCGTCGGTCACCGACCTGCTGGACGGCGTGGCCGCCGACCTGCTCGCCCGCGCCCGCTTCGACCGGCTGCTCGCCGCCCTGGAACTCGGCGACCCGGCCGAGGCGCTCCGCGAGGTCACCGTCGCCGGAACCGGGATCTGGGCCATCGACACCACGCTGGTGCGTAACCTGTTCAGCCTGGCCCGCGCCCAGCCCGAGGCGCTCCCGGTCATCGCCCAGCTCGAGACCGGGCGCCTGGGCGCCATGGAGCACCTGGCCGCCCGCCTGCAGCAGGCCGGCCTGCGCGACGGCCTGGACCGCGACCGCGCCGCCGACCTCCTGCTGGTCATCACCGCCTTCGCCGCCTGGGACGAGCTCGTCACCACCCGCCACCGCTCCCCGGAGCCCGGGGGCGTAGTCAACGGCGCCGAGCGCACTGACGTGACTCGCCTCGTCCCCTGTGTGGCCTTACCCGGCGGCTCACGGGCCGGGGAACTTGAGGCCGGGGAACTTGAGGTCGGGGTTTTGCTCGGACAGCACCGACGGCGGCCCGATGAGCATCTTGTCCGGTTCCCCGATGGCCTCCTCGTCCTTGCCGTCGTAGTCGAACTTCCTCAGCACGTGCTTGATCGCCTCGAGCCTGGCCCGTTTCTTGTCGTTGCTCTTGACCACCGTCCACGGAGCCCATTCCGTCTCGGTGTAGTGGAACATCGCCTCCTTGGCGTCGGTGTAGGCGTCCCACTTGTCCAGCGACTCGATGTCGATCGGGCTCAGCTTCCATTGCCGCACCGGGTCGACCCGGCGGATGATGAAGCGCGTGCGCTGCTCGGAGCGCGTCACCGAGAACCAGAACTTCGTCAGGTGCAGCCCGGACCGGACCAGCATCCGCTCGAACTCCGGTGCCTCCGCCATGAACTCCCGGTACTGCTCGTCCGTGCAGAACCCCATCACCCGCTCCACGCCCGCCCGGTTGTACCAGGAACGGTCGAACATCACGATCTCGCCGGCCGCGGGCAGGTGCGGCGCGTAACGCTGGAAGTACCACTGGGTCTGCTCGCGCTCGCTTGGCTTGGTCAGCGCCACGACCGTGGCGCCGCGGGGGTTCAGGTGCTCGGTAAACCGTTTGATCGTGCCGCCCTTGCCGGCCGCGTCGCGGCCCTCGAACACGATCACGATGTGCTCGCCGGCGGATTTCACCCAGTTCTGCAGCTTGACGAGCTCGACCTGAAGCGGACGCTTGAGGTACTCGTACTCGGCCCGCGGCATCTTCTCGGGGTACGGGTAGTCCTCGCGCCAGGTGTCGACGATCCGGCCGTCCGGCCAGCGCAGCACCGGGTCGTCATGCTCATCGTCGTCTTCGACGGTCAGGCCGGCTATCAGGACCGGATCGGACGCCCAGTCCTCCGGCAGCGCGTTGAACTCGGAAGCGGATTCACTGCTCATGTCACTAGCACAGCGCATTCCCGCCTTGCGGTCACCAGCGGGGCAGGCCGCAAGCCCCTTCGAGGCCCATTTCCGCCGGCGATCACGTTCCGGCCGCACGGTGTTCAGTTCCCGGTCGCGTCGCCGAACACCACGACCGCCTCCTGCGCCCCACAAGGAACGGCTCCTTCTTCTGCGACCCGGCAGCCGACCGGCTGATGAACCTGGCAGACAGCCAGCAGGCAACCGACCCGGCCCAGGCCGCAGCAACATGGGCACGGGTCGACCGGGCCGTCACCGACGCGGCACCGTGGGTGACACTGGCCATCCTCAACACCTCGACTTCCTGTCCGCCCGGGTCACCAGTACCCGGCCGGATTGGGCGAGATGTTTGGAATCCTCCCTCAAGGTCTGACCGGCGGCGTAGACCGGATGTCCTTCCCGCCGCTGGACGACTCCACGCCCGCCTGTCTGTGCGTGCCCGTGCTTGGTCGATGACCGTGACGTGTCGATGGTGCGTGCGAGCCGCCCGGTTGGCTTGATAGGTGAATGCGCAGAGTCACCTGGAACTGGGACGAATGGGTACCTTGCGCGGTGGCGACATGGATCCGCCACCCATCTATACGGCGGCGACGGTGATCGGCCGTGCGACGTGCTCAGTGAGGGCGGCGAGGTCGCGCGTATCGCTGGTCAGCACGAGAGGGTCAGGGCAGGTGCTGGCGAATGCCGCCACGATGGCGTCGGTGGCCGAGATCGTCCCGGCACGCCTGGTCGCGGTGCGCAACCGTGCCGCTTCGCGCGCCTGGGACTGTGTCACGTCGCGGATCTGGCAGGCGCGCAGCAGCCTATTCGGGCGGAAATCGCGGCGATGGTCGCCGGTAAGCGCCTCAGCAAGGACAACCGCGGGAACCTGCGCCGGCCAGAGCCCGCGCCGCCGCAGTTCCATCAGCCGGGCGCGCTGGCCTGCCAGGGCGCTGACGCCTCCGGCGTCCAGGACAAGCGTCACGCCGTGCGAGCCCGGCGCCCGGAGCCGGTGCGGCGCTGGCTGGCGGGCAGCAGCCGGTCAGCCCATTCCCGCGCGGCGGCCAGCTCGTGGTCAGGAACCGGCCCGAGCTCAGCGTCCAGCTCGGCCAGATAGGCATCCAGCTCCGCGGACTTGGCGCGCCGGTCGAGTTCCTCTGCCAAGGCCGCAGCGGCCAGCCGCGAGATGTTCAGGCCCTCAGCCCTGGCTTTGTCGAGCAGCTCATCGGCTACCGTGATGTTGACCCTTGCCATGCGCATACTATACACATTCCAGGAGAGAGCCGGGCTGAGGTCATGCCGATGACCGCGGTGCGGGACAGTACAGGACCAATGCTTTCATATCGGGCATAAATATGCATATCGGTAAGATCAGTTACGCAGCCGGGTTCTCAGGCGACTGGCGGAAGCACCCGGGCGGCCCTGCGGGGGTGCCGTTGCCGCGGTCGGCGTAGGTCGCTCGGCTCGTGGAGGAGGGAGGAGATCCGGAGCGGCAGGAAAGTACCGCAACAGGCTCGGACGCTGGGCCGACGCTTCGGCTAGCGATCTAATGGGCCATCTAGGCTTATATGATTTTTGCCAGTTCCGGATGTTATACGTCAGAATTAACTGGTTGTCGAGTACGGAGACCCCTGACATCTATCTGTCCCCCAGTATCCGGTGCCGAGCAGCACAAGTGGCGTTCAGAACGATCCATCGGGCCGTACCGACAGAACGAGTGCCGTTGACATGCGAGCCACGTCTCAATTGGGCGGTTACACGTGCGTCTGTCCGCGGCAAACCAATTACAGTACACTTCGTGACCTCGTGGACCGCTTTAGCTCGCGGTGGGCGGTGCGGGTGGCGGGGGCCAGAGCGTGGTCCTGTCACCAGGCGCTGGTTCGGGCATCCTCAAGAGATGGAAGCCGGCAGGCGTACGGACTGCGGTGTGTGCGCGGCCGTGGACGTGCATTACCTGAGCACCGGCGGCGCCCGGGCCGCAGCCGTCGTGGCCGCTGATGCCGCCTTCGCACAGGTCCTGGCCGAACGCGTCGCGGTGGTACCCCAGGTGCCGCCGTACCGGCCGGGCGAGTTCTGCCTGCGTGAGCTCCCGCCGCTGCGCGCGGTCCTGGGCGCTGTTAGCGGGCTGGGCCTGCTGGTGGTGGACGGCTACGCCGATCTCGACCCCGGCGGCCGGCCCGGCCTGGGGGCGCATGCGCACGCCGAGTTCGGCATCCCGGTGATCGGCGTGGCCAAGTCCCGGTTCGGTACCGCTACCCATGCCGAGCCGGTGCTGCGCGGAACCTCGGTGCGCCCGTTGTTCGTCACCGCGGCCGGGATGCCCGGTGCCGACGCGGCGGACCTGGTGCGGCGCATGGCCGGACGGTATCGGCTGCCCGGCGCGCTGCGCCGTGCCGACGCGCTCGCGCGGGCGGGTCTGCCCGCAGCCGCACCGACCGGCCACCAGCAAGGCTGACTCATACCAACGCGCGGAACGCTGATGAGCGAGTGCAGGTCCGCTCGTGCGGGTGCCCGCTGGCTGCCATAGCCTCTCGGCGGAAAGTGACGCACCCGTACCCTACGGTGCTGTGCCATGGGCAAGGCTGCACGCGTTGTGGCGGCGCTGAAGAGAGACGGCTGGGTCGAGACCCGGCGCTCTGGCTCTCATCGGGTGCTGGTCAAGGGCGATCAGCAACGCGTCTGGGCTTACCATGACGGTGTCGATCTCGGAGGCCCGGCGATGTCCAGGATCGCCCGCGATTACGGCTATACGGTTGATGAGCTGCGAAAACTGTAGGATGACAAGCTATGAGCGCACTGCGGGTCGAGCTGTTCTGGGACGAGGAGGCCGGCAACTGGCACTACCGCGTGCCGGCCCTGCATATCAACGGCGGGGGGACTGCGACTCGCGAGGAGGCCGAGCGGGAGTCCTTGTCAGCCATCGCTTTCGCGCTCGAGGGAGATCCACGAGACTATGATCCTTCGGCGGAAGCCGTCACCCTCGACGTGAGCGTCGCGCCAGCCGCCTGAATTCGCCATCGCGGGCACGGCTGCCGGTCCGCCCGCTAGGCTGCCTGCCGTGACCGGGGTGCTGGCCAGCTGGAATGACGGCGCTGCCAGGCAGGCGGTGGTGGGGTTCGCCGAGCGAACGGTGTCGGACGGTGTGCCGCCCGCCGAGCGCGTGGCGGTCTTCGACAACGACGGTACTTTGTGGTGCGAGAAGCCGATGCCGATCCAGGCTGACTTCATTCTCCGCCGACTGGCGGAGATGGCGCAGGCCGACCCGCAGCTGCGCGGCCGCCAGCCCTGGAAGGCCGCGTATGAGCGCGACTATGACTGGCTCGCCGCGGTGCTCGCCGAGCACTACGCGGGCAACGACACCAACGTCGGGACGCTCATGGCCGGCGTCCTCGCCGCGTTCGACGGGATCAGCGTCGAGGACTTCGAGGCGAAATCAGATGCGTTCTTGCGCACTGCGCAGCATCCGACCCTTGGCCGCGGGTACCTGGAGTGCGCGTATGCGCCGATGGTCGAGCTGCTCGGCTACCTGGACGCGAACGGGTTCACGAACTACATCGCCTCCGGCGGCGGCCGTGACTTCATGCGGCCGGTCAGCCAGGAGGTATACGGGATTCCCCGGGACCGGGTGATCGGGAGCGCCACCACGTTCGAGTACACCAGTAACGACCGTGGCGGGACGATCACCCACAAGGCCGAAGCCGATTATCTCGACGACGGCCCGCAGAAGCCGATCCGGATCTGGAGCCGCACCGGCCGCCGGCCGTTGCTGGCGGCCGGCAATTCGAATGGCGACCTGCCGATGCTCGAGTTCACCCACCATCCCGGCAAGCCGTCCCTTCGCCTGCTCGTCCTGCACGACGACGGCGAGCGCGAGTTCGACTACACCGGCGGCGCCGAGCAGGCGCTGGAACGGGCCGCCAACAGCGGCTGGACGATCGTCAGCATGAAGAACGACTGGGCCACCATCTTCTGACATGCGCATACGCCAAACGCCGGGCAGTCTGGAGGCAGCAGACGGTCATCCAGCAGACCTATTCGGCGACGCGCCGAGGAGGGTGCTCCGCGCTGGGCGTTACGAGCGCGAACCGTGCTGTCTCGGTGCCCTGGGCCCTGCTCGTGTCACTGGCCGGGAGCGTCCGCGGCTTGCCCCTGTGCGTGTGAGCGGCGGCGCCAGATGATCCGCTGGAGGCGCAGGCCTGCTGCCCCGATCGCGATGAGCACGGTCACGTTCAGAAGCAGCTGAAGTGCTGACCCCCGGGCCTCGGTCCAGTTGGCGTAGGCGACCGACAGGCCCGTGTCAGCGGCTGCCGGGATTGTGGTGACGGAGATGAAGACGCCGATGAGGGCGGCTGCCCGTGCCTCGGTCAGTGACACCACGCCGACGATCCCAGCCAGGACGGCGACGATCAGGGGAAACGGGTTCGGTGCGTCGATCAGGTTCGAGGCCGGGCGCACGCCGAGCGAGTACGCCTCGGGCGTGCGGCCGGACCAGCGGATCGCCAGCCCGAAGATCAAAGTCACGATGATCGCGGCCGAGCCGGGGGTGGCCAGGCCGGGCCCGAGCAGTTGCCGGTGGACCCGGGCCAGTGCAGGGTCTCGCTGTAGCACCGGCTCGATCCGCTCCCTCCCCGGCCAGCGACCATCAGGGCGCTGGCCATCGGAGATCACACGTTGGGCTACCAGCCGGGCCGCCATGCCCGGCCGCTATGGAGGGCGCCTCACCCTCACAACTACCCAATGTCAGCCAGCCTGCCGGCGCATCATGCGATCGGTATGAAATCCGGGCACCCGGCAGGCGCCCAGGCCCGGGCATCGGCGTGCTCGGGCTCTTTGTGGGTCGGCGTCAGGCTTCGCGAGCCGGCTATGGGATGCTCTCGGCGTGATCTTCCGTACCGAGTGGGTGGGGCTGTTCACCCCGGGACCACCTCCCCGGCGCTGTGGCTTTCACGATCGCATGGCTAGTGCTGACGGTCCTCGGGGAACTTGTATTCACGCGGCTGATCCAGAACTCGACCGCGCTGTACGGAACGATCGGCGGGATCTTCGGCCTGCTCGCGTACCTGTACGCGACGATGTGGTCATTGCCCATCGGGGCCGAACTGTCTGCCGTGCTGGTGAGCCGGCACCCAAGCTGACCCCGCGGGGACCCAGCGACGAGCGCTGTTAGGTGACGATGTAGTAGATGCTGTTCGCCACCAGCCAGAAGCCGAGTACCAGGGACACGATGACGATGACCTGGTCGGTATGGGTATCGATCCAGTGCCGCGACCGGGCGAGGAACGCCTGCGCTGGCTGGGGGCGGAAGGCGGCGTAGATCTCCATCGCGAGGATCGAGGACGTGGCGATGACGCAGAACAGCACGAGCGCCAGGTAGCTCTCCCAGGACGAGAGTTTCGCCTCGACGATGACCGCGACACCCGCGGCGACGAGTCCCCAGGGCTGGGTGAGCGGGCCGAGCCCGACGGCGAACCACGGCGTCATGTTGTCGATGTGCGTCTGCCACCGGGGGGGCTTTTTCGGCGGTTTCGGCTTGCCCAGCTTCCGGTACTGCCGGATCGCGATCACCAGCAGCCCGGCGCCGATGGCGAGCTTGGCGGCGAGCGCTGCCAGCGACGGAGCGGTGCTGGGCTTCGGGGGCTTGTTGTCGGTGACGAGGACCGTGAACGCGATCACGATCGCGAGCGACAGGAGCCAGCCGAAGATGAACGCGGCTCCCTTCCGCACGCCGCCTTTTGACGCGAGGACCAAGATGAACGCGGTGAGCGGGATCGGTTCAAGCGTGATCGCCAGGCCGATGAGAACAAGGCTAAGGACGAGCATGTGCGCCGATCCCTTCCTTCTTCTATTTGAGGTTTCCGATGATGCCCACCCGGAACCCGTACCAGGGATAGATGCGCTGGAGGGCCGGGTCGCCCGAGTTGTAGCCGAAGGCCGAGATCTCCAGCTGGTAGGCCGGGGCGCTGCTGCTCGGGTCGTTCGGGTTGTAGGTCGCCAATTCGCGTGCGGTAGATCGTCTGGTCGCTCATGCGCTCATCCGTCCCGTTGTGATGCGGCCACCGTCAGGCTGTCCGCCAGCTTGTTCGCGAACCCCCGGGCCTGCCCGGGAAAGTCCGGCTTGAGATTGGTCGGCGGGATCTTCACCCCGAGGTAGCGCTCGCGCATCTCACCCTTGCCGAAGTAGCTGAGCAGCGATAGCAGCGACCGGATCTGGCCGCCCGCGAACTGGAACCGGGTGCCGCCGGCGTACGTCCCCCCCTGCGCGATACCCAGCTTCCTGACTTCCTTCAGGTTGATGCTCCAGTACCGCCGGCAGACCACGTACGCGGCGAACTGCTTCCCGGCCAGCACCTTCGCCGCCTCGGCGGACTTCAGATACGAGCGCAGGGGCATATTGGTGGTGAAAAACCAGGTCGGCGAGCCGAAGACGACAAGGTCGTAGTCACCCTCCCGCGCCGCATCCGGGATGCGGATCTGCCCGGTCGCACGGCGCGTCTGTGCCGGCAGCACCGTGAGCAAGTCGAACAGCGCATGCCGGAAGGGGAACCGGTCGAACTTCCTCGCGTAGTGGGGATCGGTGAACTCCACCCCCGCCAGGGAGACGTCGCAACCCCGCTCGCGCAGCACGTCCGCCATCGCGTCGGCTACCCGAAGGCTCTGCTGGGTGTGAGTGTAGAAGACGAAGAGAACTGACGGTTTCGTTGCGGGGTCCATGACACTCCCTCTTTAAGTCCGACGAGGCTGGTAATGGTTTTCGGGTGCTCGTCTTTAGATTCCTGCGATGCCTTTGCCGATCAGGACCACGGCGAAGATCAGGAACAGGACGGTCATCACGACCGCGTTGTTCTGGCCTAGCCAGGCTTTCCAGCTGTCCAGGATCGTCTGGGCTTTCTCGCCCATCGCGAGCGTGACCACGAGCGGAGCTGCCACGTCGAGCACGGCGACGAGGACGTACACCGCGATGGTCCCTGCCTCCTGCCCGGCGGGCAGGCTCGCCGAGGCGATGGCCACCGCCGCCGCCACGCCGACGATGATGTTC
This sequence comes from uncultured Actinomycetota bacterium, assembly GCA_963808705.1. Lineage (GTDB taxonomy): Bacteria > Actinomycetota > Actinomycetes > Streptosporangiales > Streptosporangiaceae > JASHPR01. Next base: position 311,563 of record CAWEHB010000005.1, read on the forward strand.
TTCGGGTTGAGCGCGCCGATGCCTACCCCGACGGCCAGGGACTTCCTGGGAGCAAACTCAGCGATCCCGTTCATCCACTTTGGCATCGACGCCTCCTCGCCGGGCTTGGCCGGCCGCGGAACTGGCGCAGCGCGGCGACCAGCAGCAGCGCTCCCAGCACCAGCTGGAGGATCGAGGCCCCTTTCGACGGCCCCGAGCCAGCGGACAGGTTGATCGTTCCGGCAATGGCGGCGAGGATCGCCAGCACGCCGGCGACACCGACGACGAATCCCGCCAGGTAGCTGGCGGCGTTGGCGACCGGCCTCTTAGTGAAGAGCAGCAGGATCTCGGCGACGATCGGTATCGGCGAGATCGTTACCACGATGGCGAGGGGAAGAATGCTCCCGATGACATCCTTCACCGGCGAGCCGCCCCGATACGATGATCGGCACGCTGGCGGCGGTGCCGGTCGCGAGGGGGAAGATCTTCCCGGATCGCTGGCCCATCGCCGGTTAGCCGCCCATGCCGGCTTGTGCTTCCGCGAGGGCGGCCTTGAGCTTCTTGGCGCCGCCGCCGTCGACGTGGGCGACCGACTTGCGCACCGCGCTGGCAAGGGCCGTGTCGACGGTGCCGGCCTTGGCGCGGTCGTAGATGGCGACGATGCCGGCCGAGCCCGGTGGCAGCGCGGCGCCCATCTTGTCCTCCAGGCCGCTTTCGACCCGGTGCCTGGCGAACTTGCCGACCAGGGCGCCGGCGGCGCCGCCGACGACCACCGATGCCAGCAGCGGCGGCGCGAACAGGCCCACGACCAGGCCGACCCCGCCGCCGATCTCCAGGCCCTTGCGGCCCAGGTGATCGCCAGTCTCTTTGATGGCGACGTTGCCGTCGGCGTCGTTGGTGACCAGCGCCACGCCTTCCACGGTGAGCTGCTTGTCCTTGACGAGCTTGACCAGGGCGTCGAAGTCTTGCTGGGCTAGGTCGGGGATCAGGTATGCCGCGATGACGACGTCGAACTCGGTGTCGCTCATTGCTGTCTCCTTGGGCTATGGCTCGGTGCTGGTGCTAGGCGTTGACGCCGCGGGCGGCGTGTGCCTGATGGGCGTGCGCGTGCAGGGCATGTTCGTCGTTGCCGTCGGGGTGCGGGGCCACGTCGAAGACGACCTTCCTGACCGTGCCGGTGAACGTGAACGGTGCCTTGGCGGCGTAGCTCCGGTCGACGACCAGGCCGTTGTCCCGGCCGACGTCCAGGCCCGAGTAGCCGTTGAAACCGAACGGCACCGTGTGATCGAGCCGGCCGCCGCCCACAGGCTTGCCGTTGACGTAGAGCGTCACCTGCCCGGGGGTGGCGGGCTTCGCTTCGTCGGCGACGAAGCGCATCTGGACGTTCACGTCTCCGGTCGGCAGCTCGCCTTCCGATTCCTGCCGGTACTCGAATACCCCGAGGAACGCGTAGGTGTGCTTCAGCTTCCCGTCGGCGACGAAGAGCGAGAAGCCGCCGAGGTGGTTGGCGTCGGCGACGATCACCCCTTCGGCGCCGCCGTCGGGGATGTGCAGGTCCGCGCTGATCGTGTAGGAGTGGTTGTAGACCCGCGGGACGCACCCGGGGGCCACGTTCTGCACATCTCCGTGGTAGGTGGTGGTCGTCTGGCTGCCGAGCGGCGGCACGATGCCGAAGAAGGGGGAGAACCCGGCCAGCAGCGGCTTGATGTGGTATTTCTCTGCCTCTTCCCAGAACAGGTCCTGCAGTTCTTTGACCTTCTCCGGGTTGCTGGCCGCCAGGTCGTTGGCCTGGGAGAAGTCATCGGGCAGGTAGTACAGCTCGACCGGGTCCTTATCGGGGTCCCAGACGCCGGGCGCGAACCGCTTCAGCAGCTCTGGGTCCAGCCGCCACGGGGTCCGGGGCATCCGCATCGACAGCCACCAGCCGTCTTTGTACATCGCCCGGTTACCGAAGTTCTCGAAGTACTGCTGGGTGTGATGCTCGGCAGCGTCTCGGTCGGCCAGCGAGCCGGCGAGACTCACTCCCGTCATCGGCTGCTGCCCGACGCCGTCGACGTGGGTGGGCTGCGGGATCCCGGCGATGTCCAGGATCGTCGGCCCCACGTCGGTCACGTGCGTGAACTGCGACCGCAGGCCCCCGGCGCCGGCGACGTGCCCCGGCCAGCGGATGACCATCGGGTTGCGGGTGCCGCCCAGGTGCGAGGCGACCTGCTTGCCCCACCGGAACGGCGTGTTCCCCGCCCACGCCCAGGCGGTGGAGTAATGCGGGTACATCATCTCGGTGCCCCAGGCCTCCAGCCCGCCCCACTTCAGCGCGAGCTGCATCTGCTCCTCATCGGTCAGCGGGAGCCCGTTGACCATCGTTCCCTCGTTGAACGTGCCGGTCGGGGTGCCTTCCAGGCTGGCGCCGTTATCCCCCCAGATCCAGATGATGACGGTGTTGTCGAGCTCGCCCATCTCCTCGATCGCGGCCAGCAGCCGGCCAACATGATGGTCGGCGTTCTCCGAGTAACCGGCGTAGACCTCCATCTGACGGGCGAACAGCCGCTTGCTGTTCTCCGACAGCGAGTCCCAGGCCGGCATCTCCTCATCCCGCGGTGTCAGCTGGGCGCCGGCCGGGACCACGCCGAGCCGCTTCTGGCGTTCGAAAATCTCCTCACGCAGCCGGTCCCAGCCCTGGTCGAACTGGCCCTGGTACTTCTCCGACCACTCCTTGGCGACATGATGCGGCGCGTGGCTGCAGCCGGTGGAGTAGTACAGGAACCACGGCTTGGCCGGATCGTGACCCCGCACGCCATGCAGCCAGTCGATCGCCTGGTCGGTCATGGCCTCGGGAAAATAGAACGGCTTCCCGTCCTTGCCCTCCACCACCCCGATGAATTTCTGGTTCTCGGCGATCATCGTGTCGTACTGGCCGGCCTCCGGAGCCAGGAATCCCCAGTAATAGTCAAAACCCCAGGCGTTGGGCCAGTGGTTGAACGGGCCGGCCCTTGCCTCTTTCTCCGGGGTCAGGTGCCACTTGCCGATCCCCGCGGTCGAGTAACCGTTCTCCTTCAAGACCTTCGGGAACGGCGCCGCGTCCCTTGGCAACATGGCCGAATACCCCGGGAAGGCGCCCGAGAACTCCGGTATGCCTCCCATGCCGACCGCGTGATGGTTACGTCCGGTCAGCAGCGCAGCCCGCGTCGGCGAGCACATCGCCGTCACGTGGAAACGGTTATACCGCAGGCCCTGCGCGGCCATCCGGTCATAATTCGGCGTGTCGATAGGCCCGCCGAACGTGGCGGGATTGCCGAACCCCGCGTCGTCGATGAGCACCAGCAGCACGTTCGGAGCCCCCGCCGGAGGCTGCACATGGCCGATCAGCCCCCAATCCGGCTCCGACCCGCTCAGTGTCTTGTTCGCCACGCCACGAAACGGCGGCCTGCGGATCGGCAGCACACTGCGGTCAACCTGGTCGCTCATCTCAACCTCCACGATCGGTCATCGGCTACGACGTCAAACTCCTGCTGCCTCGCATAAGGCCTGAATAGTCCTGATCTCCAGATCACCCGGGGCGGGTGAGGGGGTGTGGGAGCGCTGGCGGAAACCGCCGGCGCTCGGGCGGGGCCGCCACCTGCTCGGCAGCACCGGTTGCCATCGGGCCTCCCCGCTCCTTCCCCCGGCCAGCGATCATCAGGCCGCTGGCCATTGGAGATCACACGTTGGGCTACCAGCCGGGCCACCATGCCCGGCCGCCATGGAGGCGCCTCACCCCCACAACCACCAAATGCCAGCCGGCCGGCCTGCGCATCATGCGATCGGTATGAAATCCGGGCACCCGGCAGCTGAGATCCGCGCAATCCCTGACCAGGTCCCCCCCGGGTGTCAACGCCAAGCTGGTGCCTGCTGGCGACTGCCCCGCTGCCTGACGAGACCCTAAGCTTCCGGCACCCGGTGTACGTTCTGTATCCCGGCCGGGTCCGAGGAGACAGCCACCGCTCGCCGATCTCCCGGAACAAGAGATGCGTGCACAGCAGCGGCGGGAGCCGCAGCTCGGCCGCAGTAAGCGACGACGCCCGACGGCACCTGCCTTGATCGTGGCGAGTTTGGACCGTAGCTGGCCGGCCAGTCGACCCGCCGGCCACCCGGTCACAGCCAGCAGCTCTTCTTCGCGCAAGCAGACCAGCCTGCTCGTGACAGCCTATTGCCGCGCTTGACCTGATCCATGGCTTGGGCACAGCATGGATCGGCAGATCTTTCTGGGGGCACCGTCGGAGCATGAGCGGCAGCGACGTGCGTGAGCGGGCCGGCCGGTCGCAGAGTACGGGCCGGCCGGTATTCGATCTTGTCGCGGCGAAGCTCCGCCGTCCTGTGATGCGGCCCGGGACCGTGCGCCGTTCGTCGCTGATCGAACGGCTGAAGCGGGGCGACCCCCGTCCGATCGTCTCGGTGGTCGGGCCGGCCGGTTACGGGAAAACGACGTTCTTGTCGCAGTGGGCCGAGCGCAACGGCCAGGCCTTCGCGTGGGTGTCGGTCGACGAGCCGGACAACGATCCGAAGGTCCTGCTCACCTATGTCGCGGAAGCGCTCGATGCGGTCGAGCCGATCAGCAAGCCGGTGTTCGACGCGCTCGCCTCCCCGGGCAGTTCGGTGCCCGGCTCGGTCGTCCCGCGGCTAGCGGCGGCGTTCGCGTCGATGACCTCGCCGGTCGTGCTGGTCTTGGACGACGTGCACGCGCTGCACAACTCCGAATGCCGGGCCGCACTGTCGGTGCTGGCCGATCACGTGCCGGGCGGCTCGCGGCTGGTGCTGGCCGGCCGGGCCGAGCCGCCGCTGCGGGTCGCGCGGCTGCGCGCCGAGGGCAAGATCCTGGAGATCGGCCCCGGGGATCTGTCACTCACCCGCGCCGAGGCGGCGTCGCTGCTGCGCGCCGCTGAGGTCACGGTCGGCGAGGACGACGTGACGGAGCTGCACCGGCGGACCGAGGGGTGGCCGGCCGGGCTGTACCTGGCGGCTCTCTACCTGAGGGAGGGCGGCGCCTTGGCGAGCGCGGCGGTCTCCTTCGGCGGGGATGACCGGCTGGTGAGCGAGTACATGGAGTCGGAGTTCCTGGCGCGGATCTCCCGGCGGCAGCGGGTGTTCCTGACCCGGACCGCGGTGCTGGAGCGCATGTGCGGGCCGCTGTGCGAGGCGGTGACCGAGCTGCCCGGATCCCGGGCGACCCTGGCGGATCTGGCCCGGTCGAACCTGCTGCTGGTGCCGCTGGACCGGCGCGGGGAGTGGTTCCGCTACCACCACCTGTTCCGCGACATGCTGCTGGCGCAGCTGGAACGCCTGGAGCCCGGCCTGGTCCCGGTCCTGCGGCGCCGCGCGGCCGGATGGTACCTGGCGAACGGCCTGCCGGAGGAGGCACTGGAGTACTCGATGGCGGCCGGGGACACCGACATGGCCGCTGGCCTGGCGGAGAAACTCGTGGTGCCGGCGCACCGGCAGGGCCGGGTCCCAACCGTCCAGCGGTGGCTTGGGTGGCTGGAGGACCGGGGCGGGATCGGGGGACACCCGATGGTCGCGGTGCTGGCCGCGCTCTTCTGCGCGCTGACAGGGCGGCCGGTCGAGGCCGAGCGGTGGGCCGATGCGGTCGATCGCTGGCAATACGGGGACCCAGGGCGGGCCGATGACCATGCCACCGAAGCGTGGGCCGCCGTCATGCGGACCTTCCTGTGCCGGCACGGGGCCGAGCAGATGCGCGCCGACGCGGACGAGGCGGTCCAGAGGTTCGCGGCGCAGAGCTTCGTGACGCCGGCACCCGCGTTCCTGCAAGGGATCGCGCGCGTCCTTTGCGGTGACCTCGATGGCGGCGATGCGGTCTTGGAGGATGGGGTCAGCGTGGGGGAGGAAGTCGGCGCGCACGAGGATGTCGCGCTGGCGCTGTGCGAACGGTCGCTGGTGGCGATGACACGCGGCGACTGGGGCCGGGCCGAGGCGTTTGCGGAACGAGCACGCACCGTGTTGCGCCGGGCCGGGATCGAGGAAAGCTACGCAACGCCCCTGGTCAGCGCGGTGCAGGCCCGCACGGCCCTGCACCGGGGAGATGTCCCGGCGGCGCGCCAAGAGCTCGTCAGCGCTCAGCGGCTGCGGCATTTGCTGACCTATGCCCTGCCCTACTTCGCCGTTCAGGCGAGGATCGAGCTCGTTCGCGTCCATCTCGCGCTTCCCGACCTCGCAGGTGCCAGGACGCTCATGCGGGAGGTCGATGAGCTGCTCAAACGCCGGCCAGCCCTGGGGAACCTGGCCGACGAAGCCCAGGCGCTACGGGCCCGGCTGGCGGAGGAGCGCGGTTCCAGCGCCCCCGGGGCGTCGGCGCTGACTGCTGCCGAGCTGCGCCTGCTGCCGATGCTGTCCACGCACCTGTCGTTCCCGCAGATCGCCGGGGAATTGTTCCTGTCCCGCAACACCATCAAGTCGCAAGCGGTCTCGATCTACCGGAAGCTGGGCGCCTTCTCACGCAGCCAGGCGGTCGCCCGGTCCCGTGAGCTGGGGCTCCTGGAGGGGTGACGATCCGGTCTTTCACCCCATCGGGAGGATGAAACTCACCCCGGGCATGAGGTGGAATGGTGGCTTGGCGGCGGGCGGAGGCGTATGGGCCAGGCGGCGGGATTCCAGGAGACCTTGCGCAGGCTGGCGATGATCGATGAAGGCTTCGTCGAAGACCAGGCCGGGCTCAGGCTTGGCCTGGCCTCGGCCCTGGATCCCAAGACCGCGGCACTGCTGCAAGTCGCGGTGTCGGTGGCCATCGGCTCGCCGGCGGTCTGCCTGGAATGGAGCGCCGGGCGGGCGCTGGCGGCGGGCGCGAGTGAGGACGAGATCGCCGGCGTGCTGCTGGCGATCGCCTCGGTGGCCGGGCTCGGCCGGGTCGTCTGCGCGGCTCCCGATGTGGCGACCGCGCTCGGGTATGACATCACGGCCGCGCTGGAGGAACCCGATGATCACTGACGCTCCTCGGCTGGTCGCGTCAGCCTGCCAGCGGCCCGGCGAAAGAACATCCCGGAGGCTGAGGACGAACAGCCCTGGTGGCGGGCCGGCACGTGCCCAGCGGAGCTATCGCTAAGGAGGCAGGCATGGCAACCCGTGATCAGCCCGCGGACGGCTGGACGGTGGTTCTCAGGCGCCAGCCGTCCCGCATGGTGGCGGGACGGCCAGAAGGCGGCTACACCGACGCGTTCGAAATCATCTGCTGCGACTGCGGTGACCACCCCGGCCAGGATTACTCCGAGGTCGCACCCCAGCTGCAGCGGATCCGCGGGCCGTACCCGATCGCGGACGGCGTGGCCGCCTATGAGAAGCACCTGGGTCTGCACCGCCAGCCGGCCCGTGCTGGCCCGCATCGGACGCTGGCCGATGCCGGCTGACCGGCGATGACCGCCGAGTTCTTCGCGTTGGCGTTGCTGTCGGCGCTGAACCCGAAGCTGCTGGCCATCGACCTGCTGCTGATCGAGAACCGGCGGCCGCGGGCGATGTTCTTGTGCCTGCTGCTCGGCGGCCTGACCGTGGCCCTGACGGTCGGCTGGCTGGACGTGCTCGTGTTCCACGCCGACGCCATCAATGCCCAGCGCTCGGTGAGCGCAGGCGTCGACCTGGCCCTCGGCCTGCTGCTGCTCGCCGCCGGCGCGTTGCTCGCCACCGGGCGCCTGCACGGTCGGCGCAAGATACCGGTCCCGGCCGGGGGCGAGCCGGGCGAGAAGCCGCAGAAGAAGGACGGCTGGGCGCAGCGGGTGCTGGCTGAGCCCCGGCTCGGGCTCGCCATGCTGGTCGGCGCGCTGATCGGCATCCCGGGCGCCAGCTACCTCACCGCGCTGCACATCCTGGTCACCGGCAAGTCCTCCACCGCGATCCAGGTCGTCGCCGTCGTCATCTTCGTCCTGATCGACTTCTTGCTGATCATCATCCCGTTCGCGTTCCTGGAGCTGCGGCCCGAGGCCACCAAGGCGCGGCTCAAGCACACCCAGGACTGGCTGCTGGGCCACGCCTTGCAGCTCATGGCCACCATCGCCCTGCTGCTGGGCGCCTACCTGGCCGTCAGCGGCCTGGTCCGGCTGAGCTGACGGCCAGCCTGGCGTCGGTAACGCCTGTGGCCGACCCAGGGCGTCCCCGACAAGCTGGGCCCTCCGGGTATTTCATTCTCAAAACGGCAGACGCACCCCTTGTGGCGTACGAGGGGCGAGGGCACATGGGCTCTATTCAGCGCCTGTCCGCGCAGGCGCCTCACGAAGCCGAGGTGGTGCTCCCCGTCCGCGACCACGGAACGGCCAACGCGCTGGCCCTGTGGTTCAGCGCCGAACTCGCGCCCGGCATCTCGCTCTCGGTGGGGCCCGGCGATCCGCCGACGCACTGGGGGATGACCACGCCCCGCAACCCCCCGCACGGCCTGCACCGGGCCGAAGGACTTGCGCACGCCCCGCAGGTCGACGGCAAGCGGCAGCACGGCACCCCGCCAGCCGGGCAGGCTCCGCGTCGTCCCGGGCCATCGGAACTGTCACAGCGGCCGGCCTTGCCAGCAACCCGGGGTTCTTACGCCTCCCGGCGGCCCTTGCCGCGCCACCACCATGGGGCGAAAGAGCCCGTGCGCGCCTTGCGCAGTGCGGCGATCCCGACCGCCAGGAGCACGACAACTATCACGATAATCAGCTCAATACTCATCCCGATACCTCCTGGCGCGGAACTGCTGGCCCGGCGGCGACGGGGAGGGAAAGAGCCAGCACCCGCTGACGTGTCCGGGTAGCGTTATCCGGCGTTTTCTCTGGGCGGCTAGATGGCGGATCGCCTCGGCGGGCTGATGCTGCGCGAAGGGAACTCAGCGCCGAGGCCAGAACCCCAGGGTCCGGAGGTTCAGTCACTTCAGCCAGCCTACTCCGGCAACACGTAACCGGCAATAAAATTCTAGAATAATTGCGGAACTTACTCCGTGCGTAAGTTAATTCTGGAAATTAATTGCTAGTTTTAGGTACCTGGCGTAGCGTGAGTCACAGCTTCGAGGCCCAGACGGACGCAGCGCACTCGAGGCTGAGCGGGCAGGTCAGCCCGGATCCCTTCCGGTCGGCGGAGCTACCGCCTTCCACCACAGCAGCTGCACCTCGCCGGGCAGCCCGGGATAGGCGAAGCGGTCGATGGCACCCAGGGTGCAGCCCATCTTCTGGTAGAAGCGGCAGGCGGCATGCTTGTGGAAGCGCGATCATGAATGATCATGCAACCCGGCTCGGTCTGGCAGGCGTGGACGGGATCAAGCTGGAACAGCAGTTGGGCGCAACGTCGAAGGTTGCCATGAGCCTGGTCATCGTCGATGCGTCTGCGGGCGTCAGGGCGGGACAGGGACAAACGTCCCTGTGCAAGAGAGTCTTCCGGCACTGCTTTCAGTGGTTGCCGGGCCGCAGCCTGATGTTATGGCCTGTCGACCGCTCGGCCCCGGAGGGGCTTTGACGATCGTGCCCCGGACGCTTGCGGCTGACCTTCCCCAGCTGGCGGCGGAAGCAGGCAAGCCGCGAACGGCGGCCGCCGGCCGCCTTCGCCGGGGAGGTCATGATCAGCCAGGGCGGGCCGTGGCGATCGCCGGGCTGCGCCAGTCCGCCGGACACGGCCGGGTCGCATCCAGGCGGGATCGGTGACCTCGATGAACGCGGGAGGCCGTCATGGGTAGAGCATCTCGAGACGCGATGCAGCGACCGATCTTCGTGGCCATTGGCGGCGACAGCGGCAGCGGCAAGTCGACGCTGACGGCAGGGTTCTACCGGATTTTCCCGCGTGATCAGATCACCAGCGTGTGCCTGGACGATTACCACGCGCTGGACCGGCGGGAACGCAACCTGATCGGGATCACGGCGCTGAACCCTCGCGCCAACAACTTCGCCCTGATGGAGAACCAGCTGCTCGCGCTCAAGCGCGGGAATCCCATCATGAAACCGGTCTACGACCACTCCGATGGCACCTTCGGGCCGCCGGAGGAGATCCAGCCGAGAGAGGTGGTCATCGTCCAGGGGTTGCATCCGTTCCTCGTGCCGGGCCTGCGCGGCCTGTTCGACCTCAACGTCTGGCTTGACCCGGAGACCGAGCTCAAGCACAAGTGGAAGGTGCAGCGGGACGTGGCCAAGCGTGGCTACACCCCGGAACAGGTCTACGCGGAGATCGCGGCACGGAAACCGGACGTGGCCGCTCACATTGCCCCGCAGCGCCGTTTCGCGGACCTCATCGTCCGTTTCTGCCGGCCCGAGGGGGACGGGTCCGGCGGCGACGAGCACCTGAACGTGCGGATCGTCGAGCGGGCCACGCTGCCGCGCCTGAACCTGGAGGGCATCCTTCGCGAGCCTTGCACGGGATTCCGCATTACGCCGGGGCAAGACGCGGACGAGACCGTCCTGGAGATCGACGGGGCCATCGATCCCGGCACCGTACGGCAGTTGGAGAACCGGATCTGGGAACACATGGACGCCCGTCATCAACACCTGCGGCACCTTTCGCCGCAGCAGTTCGGCGACTTTACCGATGGCGTGATGCGCAAGCACCACAGCGACCCGCTGGCGCTCGTCCAGCTCTTGCTGGTGCACAGGATCCTGAGCGCCCGCAAGTCCATGCTGCTGAAGGTGCCGCTCAGCGTTCACGAAGAGATGATGATCCACGCCCAGGAGCTGCGAGGAGAGGCCTTCCATGACCACCAGCATGTCTGACCCCGAGGCCGTCCGCGTGCAGGACGCCTACCAGCCGGGAGTGCACGAGTATCGCGACGCCTACTACGAGCCCGGCTACGCTCCGGCTGACACCGACATCCTGGCCGCGTTCCGGGTAACTCCGCAGCCGGGGGTGCCGCCGGATGAGGCGGCGGCGGCGGTCGCCGCCGAATCATCGACGGGCACCTGGACCACGGTGTGGTCCGACCTGCTCACCGACCTGGATCGGTACCGGGCCCGCTGCTACCAGATCGAGCCGGTGCCGGGGCAGCCGGATGAGCTGATCGCCTACATCGCCTACCCCCTCGACCTGTTCGAAGAGGGCTCGATCGTCAACCTGCTGTCCTCCATCGTCGGCAACGTCTTCGGCTTCAAGGCGCTGCGGGCACTGCGGCTGGAGGATCTGCGCCTCCCGGTCGCTTACCTGAAGACATTTCCCGGCCCGCCGCACGGCATCGCGGTGGAGCGCGACAAGCTCGACAAGTACGGCCGGCCGCTGCTGGGCGGCACGATCAAGCCGAAGATCGGGCTGTCGGCTCGCAACTACGGCCGCTCGGTCTACGAGCTGCTGCGCGGCGGCCTGGACTTCACCAAGGACGACGAGAACGTCAACTCCCAGCCCGTCATGCGCTGGCGCGACCGCTTCGAGTTCACCATGGAAGCCGTGCGGAAGGCAGAGAACGAGACCGGCGAGCGCAAGGGACACTACCTGAACGTAACGGCCGGGACCATGGAGGATGTCTACCAGCGGGCCGAGTTCGCCAGAGAACTGGGCGCGCCGATCATCATGTCCGACTTCTTCACCATGGGCTTCACCGCACACACCTCGCTGTCGCGCTGGTGCCGGGACAACGGCGTGCTGCTGCACTGCCACCGGGCCATGCACGCGGTGGTCGACCGGCAGCGCAACCACGGCGTCCACTGGCGGGTGATAGCCAAGTGGCTGCGGATGGCCGGCGGTGATCAGCTGCACAACGGGACCGTGGTCGGCAAGCTCGAGGGAGACCGCACCGCCACCATGGCGATCAACGACCTGCTGCGGGAAGACTTCATCCCCGCGGATAAGAGCCGGGGCATCTACTTCGACCAGGCCTGGGCATCGATGCCCGCGGTCTTCCCGGTGGCGTCCGGCGGCATTCACGCCTGGCACATGCCAGAACTGGTTGACATCTTCGGCACCGACTGCGTGCTCCAGTTCGGCGGCGGAACCCAGGGACATCCGGAGGGCAACAGGGCGGGCGCCACGGCGGTCCGGGTCGCCCTGGAAGCGGTGGTCCGGGCCCGCGGCGAAGGCCGGGACCTTGCCGCGGAGGGCCCGGAGATCCTGGCCGCGGCGGCACGGCAGTCACCGGAGCTCCGGGACGCGCTGGTGCTGTGGAAGGAGGCCAGGTTCGATTTCGACGAAGCCGATCGCCTCGACCTGGCCGGCGCCGGATCGTCACCGGAACGGAGGGCGGCCCGATGAGCTCCTTTCTCGCCCGGCTGGACGAACACCAGCTGGCCAAGCAGATCCAGTACCTGCTGAACGAGGGCCTCGTTCCGGCAATCGAGTACGTGCGCCAGCCCGATCCGCACGATCATTACTGGAGCATGTGGAAGCTTCCGCTGTTCCAGGTCCGGGCCGTCGAGGACGTGCTGACCGAGATCCACGCCTGCAAGGCAGCCCACCCGGACTACTTCATCAAGCTGATCGGCTACGACCGCCAGCGACAGACCCAAGCGGTCAGCCTGGTAGTGCACCAGCCCCCGCAAGACAGCGCGTGAAGTGCCGAACTCTCCCCGCAGTCCTGGCCGTTGGCCCAGAACTGGACATCTGCGCCCGGCCACCCGCCGGCTGGCACAGTAGTCAGCCGCGAGTAATCGGCGTGCCCTGTATAGGGCGGGCGGGATGTGTGGTGTGGTGCCGTTCTGAGCGTTGACTGGGGCGGGACCGGGTCTGCCGGGCCCGGGCGGTGCGATTGACGGTCTGGTCGGCTGGGCGCGGCCGGGCCGGCCCGGCGTCGGAGGGTTCCTGTGGTGTGTGGGATGGCGAGGCCATGGCCCTTCCCTGAGCTAAGTGGCCGGGCCGATGAGTTCCTGGACGACCCACTGTGCCACGTCGGCCGGGTACGGGGGGGGACAGGCTCAAGACGACGTGCGCGAAGCCGGCGCCGATCGCCCCGCGGATCGCGTCCCTGGTGGCGGCGGGCCGGTCGTAGGAGACCGGCAGGATGATCGAGCGGGTGATCGAAGCGGGCTCGCGGCCGCTCTCGGCGCAGAGGCGGTCGAGCAGCGCGCTGCGGCGGACGGCGTCGTCGAGGTCGCCGCCCGGCATGTTCCACACGTCGGCGTGCTGGGCGACCACGCGCAACGTCTCGAGCGAGCGGCCGCCGATCAGGATCGGCGGATGGGGACGCTGAAGTGGCTTGGGGTTGCACCATGCCCCGGTGAGCTGGTGGTAGGCGCCGTCGAAGTCGAACGGCTCGTCCTCGGCCCACAATCGCCGGATGATCGTGCACGCTTCGCGCCCGGCCGGCCCGCCGGTATGCGGCGTTGCGCGGCTCGATCTCCTCATCTCCGATCGGGTGCCCAAGCAGCCTCTCGAAGGCCTGGAATGTCGCTTCGGCGTCGGCCGCGACGAGCGTGTCGAAGTGCCCGGTGAACTCCGGCTCGAACATGGCCGCGGGCGCGGACTGCTCGACGTGGTGGCCGAGCGATTCCAGCAGCCGCGCCGCCCCGGCGACCGCGGCACGGCACTGCGGGTCATCCACAAAACCCTCCGCGTCCGGCCGGTCCGGCACCCCGATCCGGAGCCGGCCCGGATCGGCGCCGGCCTCGCGCGCCAGCGGGCGCGGCAGCGGCGGCGCGTAGTACGGCTCGCCGGGCATGCGCTTGCTGATCACGTCGAGCACACCGACCGCGTCGCGCACGGTCCGGGTGACCGCCCCGTTGATCGCGCCGCCGGCCCAGGCCTCGCCGATCAGCGGGCCCGACCAGCCCGCACTCACTCGCCGGGATGCGGATGGAGCCGCGCCGTCGGTGGCGTGCGCCACCGGCACCAGGCCGGCCGCCACCGCGGCGGCTGACCCCCCGGACGAGCCGCTGGCCGAGTGACCGGGATCCCGCGGGTTGCGCGCCGGGGGGATGCTTCGCGGCTCGGTGGTCGCCGAGGTGGCGAGCTCGGCCATGTTGGTGCGGCCGAGCGGGATGAAGCCGGCGGCCCGGAACTGTTCTGCGAGGTAGGAGGTGGCCGGCCAGGCCATCTCACGCAGCGGCCCCAGGCCGAACGCGGTGGGCTCACCCGCGACCGTGCAGGCCACGTCCTTGTACAGGATCGGGATGCCGCGGAACGGGCCGTCGGGCAGGTCGCCGTCGGCCTGCAGCCGCGCCGCCTCGAACCGGGTCCGGATCACGGCATCCAGCCGCGGGTTGACCGCTTCAATCCGGGCGATGGCAGCCTCGGCCAGCTCCTTGGGGCTCACCTCGCCGCGGCGCACTAGATCAGCTTGTGCGGTGGCATCCAGCCATGTCGTCTCGGCCATGCCGCCCGCGGCCCCGCCGCCGACCGCGACGACGTCGTACTCGGTGTTCCTGGTCACGGCGGTCATCCGTCCTGGGCGGGGCGGATGTTCTGGTTGAAGCGGAACCGGTTGCCGGGATCGTAGTGCGCCTTAACGGCGGCTAGCCTCGCGTAGGTCTCCGCCGGGTAGGACGCGCGTACCTTGTCCTCGTCCCCCTCGCCGGTGAAGTTGACATACATCTGGCCTGCCCCGAACCTGGCCATCGAGTCCCGCGTACCGCGGGCCCACGCGCGGTTGGCCTCGAAACCCTCCGCCGTGGGTGTGCGCGCGATGCAGTTGATGAGATACGGCGGCTGCCGCTGGCTGAACGCCGTCGCGCCGGGCGCCGTCCGCGCCATCGCCCCGCCGAGTTGATGGACATGCAGTTCGCAGGTGGCCGGGAGCCCTGCGGAGCGCCGGTGGGCATCGGCGAACGTCTCGACGGCTGGGTCGGGAAGCTCATCGAGGAAGGCCGAGGTGAAGTAATTCGCCGCGCCCGCTGCATACAGCGGATCGACGAGTTGCTGCAGCGCGACGTACGGGATCGGGCCGAGCAGGTCGACCAGGGGGGTGCCCAGGGCCCGCAGCGGCCGGACGACTTCCTCGCCCTCCTCCAGGGGGCCGGCCCAGCACACGGATAGGATGACGACCTTCGTGCCGTGCAGGTCCTCCGGCAGGAACGGCGCGGCAGGGGCGGTCGTCAGGTCGACCAGCGTGGTGAGCTCGTCGGGGGCACCGGCCACCGCGTCCCGCCAGCTGGCCAGCACCTGGGCCGCGTGCTGTCCGGGGTAGAAGACGGCACCGCCCAGGACGGCGGGTCCGACCGGATGCAACGCGAGCTCCAGCTCGGTGACCACGCCGAAGTTCCCGCCGCCACCCCTCAGTGCCCAGAACAGGTCGGCGTTCTGGTCTTCGCTGGCACGCACCAGCTCACCTTCGGCGGTCACCATCTCGGCGGACAGCAGGTTGTCGCAAGTCAATCCGTACTTGCGGACGAGATGCCCGATGCCGCCGCCCAGCGTGAACCCGCCGATCCCGGTCGAGGAAACCAGGCCGCCCGTGGTGGCCAGGCCGTGCGCCTGGGTCTCGTGGTCGAATCGCCGCCAGGTCGTGCCGCCCTGCGCGAGTGCCCGCCGGTTGCGCGGGTCCACGCGCACCGCCGCCATCGCCGAAAGATCGAGCACGACACCGCCGTCGCAGGTGGAGAACCCGGCAACGCTGTGCGCCCCGCCGCGGATCGCCACCGGCAGCCCTTCACTGCAGGCGAACTGGACCCCGCTGATGACGTCGGCGACTCCGGAACAGCGCAGAACAAGCGCGGGATGCATGTCGATCGCGCCGTTCCAGATCCTCCGGGCGTTCTCGTAGCCGGAGTCACCCGGGCAGATCACCGAGCCGAGCATCCGCGTCCGGAGTTCGGCCAGCGTCGCCTCACCCAGGACGCGCGGGCTTTCCGATGTCATCGCCTCCATGTCCGTTACCTCCCAGGGTAAGAAGCCGACGACCGGAATCTATGGCCGGGGACTTTGCATCCGCTTAGCGCCGCGCTCACGGGCACCGAGCCGGCGGCCCAGGCCGGCGGCAGCCGCCAGGCCGCGCCGCTCGCCGATTTGCTCAAAACAGCCCCGCGCCGCCGCGAGCGCCGCCGCCGCTGCCGCGATCTCCCCCGACAGCTCGCGCAGGCCCGCGAGCAGCATGTACTGCCAGCCAACGCTGGGGGTCGCGCGCAGCGCCAGCACCTGCTCGACCAGGCCGATGGCCTGCCCCGGACGGCCAGTGAGGACCTCGGCCACAGCCAGGTTGTTCAGGGCGCCGGCGTGGCCGGGAAGATCTCCAGACCGGTCCAGCATGCGGCATGCTTCACGACCGAGCGCGCGCGCCCGCTGGCCGTCACCCAGTGCCGCCTCCGCGAGCGCGACGCCGGTCAGTGCGATGGCGGTGCCGCGCTGGTCGGGGATTTCCGCCCGCAGGTCTGCGGCCGACCGGAAGCATTCCCTGGCAGCAGCGGGATCGCCGCGGCTGCGGAGCAGGTGCCCGCGTTGCGCCAGGATGTGTGCCTGGCCCGTACGGTCCCCCAGCGATTCGAACATCCGCAGGGCCTGGTCAAGCATCACCCCCGCCTCGTCGAAACCTCCGCCCATCCGGGCCGTCAGTGCCTGGGTGGCGAGGATGTAGCCGCGGCTCTGCGCCGCGCCAACCCGCCGGCCGACCAGCATGGTCTCCTCGAAGACGGGGAACAGCAGGTCATCGATGGAATCAACCGACCAGGCCGCGGTGCACACCGTAAAGAAGGGCGGTGCGTCGGGTGGCACCCGGCCCAGAGCACTCAGCGCGTTGTCGAGCAGGGCCTGCGCCGCGGAAGTTTCACCGCGGAATAGCTCCATCAGAGCCCGCAGGTGCTCGTGCGAAGCCCGCACGCTGGCAATGCCGCGGGCCGCGGTGTCCGCCTCGCTGGCGAGCCGGGCCGCGTCATCCCCCTCGCCTGCCATCCAGGCGAGCAACGACTGCTGGTGAAGCGACTCGGCCATCGAGCCGGGATCGCCGAGGTCGCGCCCGAGGGCCGCGATCTCGGCGCCGATGGCGGGGCCACGCCACGGCCGGCCCAGCCGGACCTCCAGCGCGGCGGTCGCGAATAGCGCCCGGGCCCGCAGCGCCGATGGCGCTGGGCAGGCTTCCAGCGCTTGAGCCAGCCATCGCAGTCCCTCGGCGTGAAGCCCGCGCGCCATCCACGAGCGCCACATCGCAACCGCCATCACGAGCGCACGGTCTGGCATCTCACGCAATGACGTCGACAGTGCTGCCCGCAGGTTGCCGCCTTCGACCGCGAACCACGGGCTCGGCTCACCAACCACGCCACCGCCAAGGTCAGGGTCAAGAGACTCCGCCCGGCTGGCGTACCACAGGGCATGCCGGCGCTGGTGGCAGGCCAGCTCCCCCGACGAGGCAAGACAGCGGGCCGCGTACTGCCGGATGACCTCAAGCAGCCGGAAACGGGCCCGGGTCGCCGCCCGTCTGCACGGTAACCAGAGACTTGTCCACCAGCCGTGACACCACCGCGGCGACCGGTTCGGACAACCCGCCCGCACACACCTGCTCAGCCGCGTCGAGGGCGAACCCTCCAGCGAATACCGACAGCCGGCGAAACACCGCACGCTCATCATCCGCCAGCAGGTCATGGCTCCAATCCAGCGTCGCCGCCAACGTAGCCTGCCGGTCCGGCACGCCATGGATCCGCCCAGCCAGCGTGGCCAGCGCGTCATCCAGCCGGGCAGCCAGCTCCGCGGCCGCCAGATGCGCAATCCTGGAAGCGGCCAGCTCAAGCGCCAGCGGCATGCCGTCGAGGCGGAGACAGATGCGTGCGACCGGCAGGGCAGTCGCAGAGTCGAGCCGGAACGCTGGTGACGCGTTTCCCGCGCGCTCGAGAAACAGCTGCACAGACTCCAGGCGGGCCAGTCGTGCCGGGTCGGCGGGAAGCCGCAGGTCCGGCAGCTCGAGGGACGGGACCTGCCAGACCACCTCGCCCGGCAGGCGCAGAGGCTCGCGGCTGGTGGCCAGCACAGCCACGCCGGCACAGCGCTCAACCAACGCCATGGCGAGTTCTGCACAGGCCCCGAGCAGATGCTCGCAGTTGTCGAGCAGCACTACCATTCTCCGGTCGGCAAGCTGCTTCACAACGGCCGCCGTGGTGGGCCGGGCGCCGGTCAGCGCCAGGCCAAGAGACGCCGCGGCAGCCGCCGGTATCAGCCGCCCGTCCCGGACCCCCGACAGGTCAACGAGCCACACGCCGTCGGGGACCGTGCCGGCGTTCGCCAGCCGCCGCGCGACCTCGATCGCCAGCCGGGTCTTGCCGGCGCCGCCGGGCCCGCTCAATGTCAGCAGCCGTGTGCGGCCGGCGAGGGCGAGCAACTCGGCGATCTCCCGCCGGCGCCCGATGAAGCTAGTCACCGCAGCCGGGAGATTGCAGACCACTGCCGGGCCAGCAGAACTCTGCCCAGACAGAATCCGCCGGTAAAGACTCCGCGTCGCCGCCTCCGGAGCCGCCGCATACTCCTCCTCCAGCACCCGGCACAGGCGCTCGTAGACGTCGAGCGCATCCCACCGGCGCCCGGCCCGGTCCAGCGCCTCCATGAGCACCCGGTGCAGCGGTTCATCGTGCGGGCGGTCTGCGACCAAAGGCTCAAGCAGAGCGACCGCCTCTTCCGGGCTTCGGCGTTCCAGCAGGGCACGGGCCAGCCCAGCCGCCAGCGCCTCATGCAAAGCCGCCAGCCGTTCACGATGAGGTGCCGCCCAATCGGCGTAGCGGTCCTCCGGCAAAAGCTCACCGTCGTAGAGCTTCAGGGCGCCCCCATAATCCTCCACAGCACCCGAACGCAGCGCTCGCTGCGCCGCCGCCGCGAACACGTCCGCATCGACGATGAGGTCACCGTCGGGCCACAAGATCACCATGTCGTCCCGCAGACACAGCGCGTCAGCTGAAGGCGAACCATCCGATGCCAGCGCCCGCCGCGCCGCATGCAGAACCTGGTGCAGATTGTTCGCCGCAGCGGCAGGGTCCAGCCCGGGCCACAGCACCCCGGCAAGCACATCACGGTGAGCCCGGTGGCCGCCGGCGAGGCCGGCAGCTTAACCAGCGTCTTGGACTTGCGCAGCCGCCACGGGGGGCCAGGAACCGCGCAGCTTCCGACACGAACACTGAAGCCGCCCAGCAGCGCCACATGCAGCGTGCCAGAAGCGGCCGCCACATCCACACTGCGTTCGCCGGTCATACGTGGAGTCTCCGCCCACAAGGTCGCGCGCCAATTCTGCGTACCCGTGGCAGCGGCGCGCCCAGATCGCCCACACCCACGCATGACTGAGGGAGCCTGTCACCCCGAGGGCTTGTTCCGGGGATACACACCAGAAACGCGTAAAGCAGACTGTCATCCGCGCGGAACGACGCGTTCTGCGCACTCCCCCCACCGAACGCCAGAGAACCACGCTCGTGCAGATCGGCGGCTGGTGATGCGGCTGGCCCGCACCGCCGCCCGCGACGGCATCTACGCTCCCCAGGCCGCCCCGCTGGTGCTGATCCCCGGCTGGTGGCTGCTGGCCGGCGGGCTGGTGGCCATCGTGGCCGAGGCGTTCGCCCGGCTGAACCTGCTGGGCCAGCTGGTCACCTGGCACGTCGACCGGGGCATGACCCTGACCGAGCTTTCCGAGCGGGTCGGCGTCAGCGTGGTCAACCTGTCCATCCTCAAAAACGGCCACGCCCGGGCAATCCGGTTAGTATGCCCTGTACGCGGCGGTCGCTTGTGTTCGCGCCGCCGCTGGCCGAGTTGGCGTGCCGGTCCGCCAGGCAAGCCAGGAACTGGCCCAGCGCGACGGCCCGCGGCCCGAATGAGCTTTCGCTGACGCACCCCTAAGAATCTGAGGTTACGGTTTCTAGAAATACTTTGCCAGTTTTCTGGTGCGTGGATAGACTGGGGGCAGGCGCCGGGGAACCAGCCGCCGAGGGCGGCCAGCTACCACGGCGTCACCGGAGAAGAGGCGCTGGCGATGGTTGCCCTGGTGGTCATCCTGGTCATACTCGTCGTGGCCGGGCTTATCGCGGCCGGCCGGTCGTTCAAGATCGTGCAGCAGTACGAGCAGGGCATCATCTTCCGGTTCGGGAAGGTGCTGGGCCGGCCCCGCGGCGCCGGGCTGACCGTGATCCGGCCGGTCGGCGACCGGATGCAGAAGGTCAACATGCAGATCGTGGCGATGGCCGTCCCGGCCCAGGACGGCATCACCCGCGACAACGTGACCGTCCGGGTCGACGCGGTGGTCTACTTCCGGGTCGTGGACCCGATCAAGGCGACCATCAACGTGCAGAACTACATGTTCGCGATCTCCCAGCAGGCGCAGACCTCGCTGCGCTCGATCATCGGCCAGTCCGAGATGGACCAGCTGCTGTCCGAGCGCGACAGCGTGAACCGGGAGCTGCGCCGGATCATCGACGAGCCGACCGAGGGCCCGTGGGGGATCCGGGTGGAGCGGGTGGAGATCAAGGACGTCTCGCTGCCGGAGAGCATGAAGCGGTCGATGTCGCGGCAGGCGGAGGCCGAGCGGGAGCGCCGCGCCCGGATCATCACCGCCGACGGCGAGTACCAGGCGTCCAAGCGGCTGGCCGCCGCGGCCAACGTGATGGCCCGCGACCCGGCCGCGCTGCAGCTGCGGCTGCTGCAGACCGTGGTCGAGGTGGCGGCGGAAAAGAACAGCACGCTGGTCATGCCGGTCCCGGTCGAGCTGCTGCGGTTCTTCGACAAGTTCACCCCCGCCGCGCCCGCGGGCGACAGGAAGCCGGCCGCCGATTCGGCGTCACTCGCGGACTTCGGCGACCAGGACGCGGCCGAGGCCGAGATCACCAGCGGCGCGCCGCTGGAGATACCCGAGGTCCCGCCGGTCCCCGGGCTGCCCGCGCAGGCGAGCAACGGCCAGCTGGCCGCCGCCGCGGTGCCGCAGCCGGGCGCAGCGGCCCGGCACAACGACAACGCCGCGGATCCGGGCGCATAGGCCCCGCCCGCCTGACCTGGGGGACGCCGCCGCGGCGGGCGTTGCCTGCCTTCCCTGCGGTCTCCGGCAGTCCGGTGCTGTTGCCGGCCATCGCCGGCCAGCTGGGTGTGCACGACCGTCGCTTTTCGCGGGTACTCAGATTCATGCTGACCATGGGAGCGCCTTCCTGCGTCTGCAGCAAGGCGGGGTCTCGACCCGGCAGCTAGTCCGGCAGTTCTCACCATGAACACTACGCCGGACGCCAGCCCGTGTGCTGCACGGGCGATACCGCGGGCCGACGCCTACAGTGGATCGGTGACCCACCGCCAGCCGTGCGGTTCGTCATGCGCCGGGCGCACCACGGCGGCCTGGGCCGTGTCGGACAGCTGGGCCACGATCCGGATGAGCTGACGGTGAAAATTATTGGGGGTGGGCAGCCCCTCGTGCGCCTCGTGTGCCACGAGTGTCACATCTGCCCCGTCATGGCCTGCCAGCCGTGCCGTGATGTTGCCGTTGTAATCACGGCCGACCGCCACGACTGCCTCAGCCCGGACGATGTCAGTCCCGTCGTCCTTGGCCACCCATATGTCAGGCGCAACCATGCGCCCCACCTCCCAGCTCGCTTACCGCGCTACCACACCGGCGCGCCGCTCAACACACACCGCGACAGGCTCCCGCGGTGCGGAAAATCCTCGCGCGATGCCGGCAGGCCGCGGGCTTGGTTGGTACTCGAGTTCGAGGTGCACCGGGCCGTCGGCAGTGTACATGTGGGGAGCGTCCGACCGTGGTATGGGTGATGGTGGCGGTCATGGGGTCGGGATTCGTCCTTCGAAGTAGATCGTGAACGTTCTGCAGCGCCTGCTCCCAGCCCGAGCTTCGGGTGCCGACGTTCCGGCCGCGGTAGTCGTTCAGGTCGCGGACCGCCAGGTAGAAGACCTTGAGGCACGTGGGAGGCAAGGAGGCTGATCTGATGGTGGGGAATGCCGTGCTGGTCACGCAACGTCGGCACAGGGTGCCGGGCATCCCGCAGGCCAGGTCGCGGCATGGACGAGAGGACGTGATGCTCGAGCGCCTTATCCGGGAGCAGCGCGCTGTATCAGCGCGGCAGCTTGCTTCAGCTGGCCGGCGGGTCGGTGCCGGGGCCGGCTGCGCGGCGGGGTGGTGATCGCGGCGTGGACCGTGGGGAAGATGTCGAGGTGCTGGTCGAGGCGCCGTTGACACGCCTGGTTGCGGCCGGGCTTACGTGCGGGGGAAGGTCCGGCGCATCATCCGGCGTAGCGCCGCCATCGCCGCGCGGAATCTGTCGAGTACGGAGGGCCGCTGCGTGCGCGCGGGCGATTTGGTGGCCTCGGATGGCATGGGCGGGGCGGTGCCGTTGCGGGACGGGCGCGGCACGGTGGTGGTAGTGCTCGGATGGGGTGCGGCTGGCTCGGGCATGGCGTTCCCTTTCGCAGGCTGGGGCAGGTGCGGAGTCGTCATCGAGCGGGGCCAGTGCCAGCAGGCCCGCGGCTTGGAGGTCCCTGCCGGGGAAGACGTTCATGGTGTCACCGCTGCCGGGCCGGGGGGGCCTGGCCCGGCAGCTTGCGTCGGACACCGGCAGAGTCAGCCCGACGCGCGGCACTGCGAGCGTCATGAGCACTGACGATCGTCACGACCAGGCCGTTGCGCATGAGCTCCTCCGGTAGCCGCCGGGTCGCTGGCCGCTATCGGCGGCTGACTCCCGATGCCTGACTTCACCCTACGCTGGAAAGTTGAAACTAGCAATATTTTTCCAGAAACCTGTTAGCATAGTGAGGGTGGCGAGCTGGACCTTCCTGACCAACCACGCCCGGGTTTTGCTGTGCATCGCGCATGACCCCGGGGCGCGGCTGCGCGACATCGCGGCCAGCCTGAACATTACCGAGCGCAGCGCGTTCAGCATCGTCACCGACCTGGCCGACGCCGGCTACGTGGTCAAGCAGAAGGACGGCCGACGCAACCACTACCAGATACAGGCGCATCTCCCGGTGCCAGAACCTGCCAGCCGGGAACGCACCGTCGGCGAAGTCCTGGCCCTCCTCGCCGGCACCAGCGCGACCGGGTGACCGAGAGCCGTGTGGCTCGCGATCTTCGTGACCGGCGCCGCCTGGCGCCTGCGCCGCGACACCGCCAGAGTGTGTCCAGCGCCGATCACATGCCCGAGTTGAGGGTCAGGCCGCCGCGCCAGATCCGGCCACTTACGCGAGCACCGGCCCGGAACCCCACAGAGGAAGCCTTCCGCAGTGATGGCTGCGGCGTTGATCGCAGTGTATACGCACGATCGTACAGTGACTTGTACGGTCGTGCGTATAAGGGGAGGAGGCCGCTGTGGGCGCAATCGAGACCGATTACCTGGTCGTCGGCGCGGGCGCCGCGGGCTTGGCGTTCGTCGACGCGCTGGTCGCTGCCTGCGACGCCGACGTGGTGATGGTGGACCGGCGTCACGGCCCCGGCGGCCACTGGAACGACGCCTACCCGTTCGGCATGGCAGACCACCAGGAGACCCGCAGATGAAATCAGCGCTCGCCCGCCTGTTCACCAATATCGAGCCCGCGATCAACAAGCTGGAAACGCTTATGGCAGGAATAGGCGGAGGCGTCCGCTAGGGCGCATGGGCTCGCACGCGCCGACGGGCCCTCCTGCCGGGCCGCAGGCGCGGAAACCGCATCCGCAAGCCGGTTCTCATGTGACATCGGCGGGTGTCCGGCTACCCGCCGACCGGGCTGATCGCAGGATCGGCGGCGACGAGTCCCACCCGGACGGGCCCGGCCTCGGCGATGCCAGCAGGCCGCATCGCTGACCGGGGCAGTTCCTCAAGCCGTGTCTAGCCCGTCTTTTCCGGCACCACCAGCACCGGCAGCGTGGACTTATGCACGACGTCGTGCGCCACGCTGCCCAGCAGCGCCGATGTGACGCTCGAGCGGCCCCGCGTGCCGACCACGATCAGTCCGGCCTGGTGGCCGAGAGCGACGTCGACCAGCGCCCCGCCGATCTCGATATCCAGTTCCCGGTGCACTTCGCCGGTGGCGGAGATGCCCGCCGAGGTGAGCTGTGCCACATAGCGGTCGACGAGTTGCTGCGCGTCGTCCAGGAACTCGGTCGTGGAAGGTCCCGCCTTCGCGGGGTGGACGATCACCCCATGGAAGACCACTACCTTGTCCTTGGTCTCTGCGGCGATCTTCGCTACGGTCCGCAAAGCGTTGTCGGCGTGCCCGGAAGTGTCCACCCCAACCACGATCGTTCCGAACATCGTTGTCCCTTCCCTCTCCTGCCGGGGAGCCTGGCGATCAGCGGCGCCAAGCCCGCACTGACAGGATCGCCGCAATCCGCAGCCAGCACAAGATCACCTTCTGCCGGGACCTCGGACCCGGCCCTTTCGTGCGCCCAGCACAACGGGAGGTGATGACACCGTGACGTGACGCTATGGTGGATCTTCGTGTTCGCAAGCTCGTCGTCGCCGCGGCTGACCCTTGCCTTCCTCGAGGCTTCCGTGGACTCTCCCCCCAGGGCGCTCGCCAGACAGATTGAAGGCCGAATCCTCGGCGCCGAATTGTGCCCATTGCCTACGAGGATCGTCTTGTCGTAACTGACACTTTGGGTACACCGTCAAGATCACAAGCGAGGCCTTCCGGGACCATGCTGGCCTGCACGGTACCGACGGGCATCCCCGCGGGGTAGGCGCCGTGGGCTATATAAGGCCCGCCGTCGTGACTTTCGGCGGGGTTGGTCGGGACCTTTGGCGCTCTGCGGCTGTGAACGGCCGGTTCATCCTGCTTAGAACGGCCATCTTGGGAAGAACAAATCAAGCTGGAAGCGGTAGAGGGTGCTGCCTGACTGCCGCATGTCGGTGGCCGGCCCGCGGTCGCCGGGCACCGAGCGGAAGCGAGCGACTGTGGATGATCTGCGGTGCCGGGACATGATGCTATGCGCGGGTGACGCGCCACCCGCGACCTGAGGAGCCAAACGTGATCGCCATGCACAGGCTCGCCATCGTCGACCGTGGAGAACTGGCTATGCGCTGCATAGCCTCGGTCGCGGAGCTGAACCGGGAGTCGGGCGAACCCATCACCACGATCGCCCTGGTCACGCAACAGGACGCCGCATCATGGTTCGTCCGGGAGGCCAGTGAGGTAGTGCTACTCGGCCCGGCGGCGTTCGCCGCTACGCGGGAGATCGCCTGCCTTGATCCCGTAGAGCTGATGGCGGCGCTGACGGCGGCGCGTGCCGACGCCATCTGGGCGGACTGGGAGTTGGTCGCCGAGCCGGCGGAGCTGGCTCGGTTGTGCGAGCGTGCGGGCATCACGGTCATCGGTCCGGGCAGTGAAGTCATCCGGCTGCTTGGCGACAATGCGCATGCCAGGCAACTTGCCGAGAGCGTCGGTCTTTCCCTGGCCCCATGGCATGGCGGGCCCGTCGGTGACACTACTAGCACGCCGCCCGGGCCGACTGCCGGGCGCCACGTCCAAGTCCAGGTGGTGGCCGATGGCTTCGGCACGGTCTGGGCCGTCGGCGTCCGCGACGACAGCATTCGGCGGCGGAACCAAGAGGTCATGGTGGAGTCGGCCTGCGTGCAGCTCGACCAGGTCGGCGAGCAGGCACTGTGCGACGCGGCCGTTCGGCTCTGCACCGCAGCGGGCTATCGCGGCGCCGGGTCGGCCGAGTTCCTCGTCTATCCGGCGACACGGCAATTTTCGTTCCTGGATTTCAAGATCCAATTGCAGGCCGGGCACGCGGTCACCGAACTGACCACCGGACTGGATCTTGTCAAGCTGGAGCTGAACATAGCCCGTGGCGGGCGGCTAGCCCGGAGCGCGCCACCGGCCCGCGGGCACGCCATCGAGGCCCGCCTGGACGCGGAGGATCCAGAACACGCCTTCGCCCCGGCGCCGCGCCGCGTATCCGCACTAAGGCTGCCATACGGCGTCGGGATCCGGGTCAACGCCGGCGTTGCGGAGGGCGACGAGATCGCGTCCGAGTCCCGCCCGCTGATCGCCAGGGTCGCGGCCTGGGGACGAGACCGGCGCGAGGCACTCAGCCGACTGCACCGGGGCCTTGCGCAGTCGGTGGTCGTCGTCGACGGCGGGACTACCAACAAGGCTTTCCTGCTTACCTTGATCGACCAGCCCGAGCTGTGTGCGGGCAGCTACGACCACCAGTGGCTCGACCGGCTGACCGCGGCCGGCGCGCATATCCCGCCGCAGCATCCCGTGGCGCTCCTGCAGGGGGCCATCGAGGCAGCCAACTTTGACCAGGCCGCCATCCAGGCCAACTTCTACGCAGCCGCGGCCCGCGGCCGTCCAGAGTTGCGAGACGATGTCGGGCACCGGGTGGAACTGATCCTTCGCGGCAACCTGTACCGGATGCGCGTTTGCTGCCTGGGCCGCGGCCATTACCAGGTCGACGCCGGCGACGGTGTGATCGACGTGAACGTTCAGCACCTCGGGCGCTACGAGCGGGCCGTGACCTGCTTCGGGCGTCGCCATCGCGTCGTCGCAGACACCCAAGGGCCCAGGCTGATCATCGAGGTGGACGGCATGCCGCACGTCATTGCCCGGGATGACGGCGGCCACATCCGCGCTCCGGCGCCTGCGTTTGTCGTGGCCGTCCCCGTCGCCCCGGGCGACACTGTCCGTACCGGGGATCCGCTTGTGGTGGTCGAGAGCATGAAAATGGAGACCGCGATAACGGCTCCATTTCCCGGCACGATCCACGCGGTGCTCGCCTGCACCAACACCCACGTGGAGGCCGGAGCACCGCTGGTACAGCTTCAGCCATCGGATCCTCCGGCCAGTCATACCGTGGCCGGGCCGCGACTGAACCTGGCCGCGCCGGACCAGCCCGGCCCTGATGGCGACGGCAGTTTCGCGGCCCTCCGCGGCTACCTTCTCGGCTATGACCTCGACGAGGACGCCGTGCGCGAGCTGGGCCGACGGCGAGAAACGATGCTGGATGCCGTCGGCCCGGCCGACCCGCTCCTGCTCGGTGAAGAGCAGGAGCTGCTGGAAATATTCGCCGATATCACCGCGCTGGCACGGCGCGAGCCGGACGAGTCCGGGGATGAGCGCTCCCGCAGCCCGGAAGATTACCTGTACACCTACCTCGCCGTCCTCGATCCGGATCGCAGCGGGCTGCCTGAGCATCTCCTGGCTCAGCTACGGGGCGTCCTGGCACGTTATGGCGTCGAATCTCTGCGGCGCAGCCCGGAACTGGAGCAGGCCCTGCTGCGCCTGTACCGGTCTGTCGCGCGGGTTCAGCAGGCCGCGCCGGTCATCATGGCGATCCTGAGCCGGTGGCTGCGTCAGCGCGACGCGCTGACGGCGCTGATGATCGACGAACGGCGCATGATGCTCGACCGGCTTATCGCCTCCACGCAGCAACGCCATCAAGAAGTCTGCGACCTAGCACGCGATGTGCGCTTCAGCTACGTCGACGCGCCGCTGCTCAGGCGCACGCGTGTGCAGGTCTATGCCGAAATGGAACGCTGTCTCGACGAGCTCGCCGCGCACCCTTCCGGTGAGTTCCGCGACCTCACTCATCGACTCGTGTGGTGCCCGCTGCCGATGCGCGCGCTGTTGCGGGACAGATACCGCGACGCGGACGCGAGGACGAGAGCCATACTGCTGCAGGTGCGGGCCCGCAGGTTCTACCGGATCCGCGAGCTTCGCGGGCTACGGTGCCAGGCGTTCGGCCCCCACCTCACCTGCCTGGCCAGCTACGCCGAGGACGGGCAGGAAGTGCAACTGGTCCACGCGTACGTGTCCCTCGGCGACCTGCCCGGCTTCGCCAGCCAGCTGCGCCAGTTTCTCGGCGCGCTCCCGCAAGACCAGCAGGTCGTGGTAGATGTCGAGTCCTGGCGTAGCGGCGAGTGGCTGAATGCCGGGCCGATGGCTACCGAGCTGGCCGGCCTGCTCGCGCGAACCGACTTCGGCCGCATGCTGCATCGACTCGACATCACGATCACCGATGCGAGCGGGCCCGGTGGTGCGGGCCAAGCCGAGGAACACCTGCGCACCCGGCACTTCACATACCGGCACGACGAGGACGGGTTCAGCGAGGATCCGCTGTACCGCAACATGCATCCGATGATCGCCGAACGCCTCGACCTGTGGCGGCTGTCCAACTTCAATCTCCAGCGCTTGCCCAGCGCCGAGGATGTCTACCTGTTTCACGCGGTCGCCCGCGAGAACCCCAAGGATGAGCGGCTGATCGCGATCGCCGAGGTTCGCGACCTGACACCCGCGCACGACTCGGCAGGCCGGGTCATCGGCTTCCCCCACCTGGAGGGGATGCTTGCCCAGGCACTCGCCGACATTCGTCATGCCGCCGGCCGTCGGCCGCCCAAACAGCGGCCGCCGAGCAGCCGGGTGATCCTGTACGTGCGCCCGGCATGGAACATCGCACCCGAGACCTGGCGAAGCGTGGCCCACCGGGCGGCACCGCTCGCTGCGGGCCTTGGCCTGGAGAAGATCACGGTTCGGATCCGCACACTGGACCCGGCAACCGGCGAAGGCCGTGACGCGGTCCTGGATGTCGAAAATATCGCCGACCGGGCGGTTACCGTGCGGGTCCGGCCGATCGCCGACCGGCCCCTGCGGCCCTTTTCCGATTACAAGCAGAAGCTGCTCCGCTCGCAGCGCCTTGGGTTGCCGTATCCGTATGAGCTCATCCGCATGCTGACACCGCCGCGGGGCGCTCCTGCCGACTTCCCGGCTGGTGAGTTCGCCGAGTATGACCTCGACGACAGCGGCGACCAGCTCACTCCGGTCAGCCGGCCCTACGGCCGCAATCTTGCCGGGATCGTGGTCGGTGTGATCAGCAACTACACCGCGCTGGTGCCCGGCGGCATGCGGCGGGTGGTGATCCTCGGCGACCCGACATCGGGCCTCGGGAATCTCGCCGAGGCGGAGTGCCGGCGCATCCTCGCCGCGCTGACACTTGCACGCCGGCTGGAGGTGCCGGTCGAGTGGTTCGCGCTTTCCTCGGGTGCCCGCATCGCGTGGGACAGCGGCACCGAGAACATGGACTGGATCGCCGCGGTTCTGCGCGGCCTGATCGAGTTCACCCAATCGGGCGGCGAGGTCAACGTGGTGGTCACCGGGATCAACGTCGGCGCGCAACCGTACTGGAACGCCGAGGCCACCATGCTCATGCACACCCGGGGGATCCTCGTGATGACGCCGGCCAGCGCCATGGTGCTGGCCGGCAAGAGCTCGCTGGACTACTCGGGCGGGGTGTCGGCCGAGGACAACTTCGGCATCGGCGGATTCGACCGGATCATGGGCCCCAACGGGCAGGGACAGTACTGGGCGCCGACGCTCGCCGACGCCTGCGCCCTGCTGCTGCGCCACTACGAGCACACCTACATCGTTCCCGGGGAGAGCTGCCCACGGCGGGCGCCTACCGGCGACCCATTTGACCGGGACGTGCGCGCGTCACCGCTAAAGGTCGTCACCGGGTCGGGCTTCAAGCGGGTCGGGGACATCTTCTCCGCCGAGCTGAATAGCGAGCGTAAGAAGCCGTTCGACATGCGATCGGTGATGCGTGCCGTTACCGACACCGATCACGAGCCCTTCGAGCGCTGGGCGAGGTGGCGCGATGGCGAGAATGCGATCGTGTGGGAGGCGCATGTCGGCGGGATTCCAGTCTGTCTCATCGGGTTCGAATCCCAGACACATCCCCGCACTGGGTTCATGCCCGCCGATGGACCGCCATCATGGACGTCGGGCACGCTTTACCCGCAGGCCGCGCGCAAGGTCGCCCGTGCCGTGAACGCCGCGAGCGGCAACCGCCCTGTGGTCGTCCTGGCCAACCTCAGCGGGTTTGACGGCTCACCGGAGAGCATGCGCAAATGGCAGCTGGAGTACGGCGCGGAGATCGGCCGTGCCGTGACCAACTTCCGCGGACCAATCGTCTTGGTGGTCGTGTCCCGCTACCACGGCGGCGCCTTCGTCGTATTCTCCAAGCGGCTCCAGCAGGACATGGAGACCGCTGCAGTGGTCGGCTCGTACGCATCGGTCATCGGCGGCGCGCCGGCCGCCGCAGTCGTCTTCGCTCGCGAGGTCAGCGTCAGGACCGAGAACGATCCCAGGGTGACGGGCATCCGCGCCAGGCTCGCGGCAGATCCGGTCGGCGTCCATGCGGAACTGCGGCATGAGCTCGCTGACACAATTCAGGTGGTCCGTGCCGAGAAGCTCAAGCAGGTGGCCGACGAGTTCGACAGCGTTCACGACATCCGGCGGGCAATGCGGGTGGGATCTGTGGATCACATCATCCCGGCCGCTGAGCTGCGCCCGTTCATCATCGGATCGCTCGAGCGGCGGCTGGCTGCCCAAGCTGCGTGTGCAGCCGGTGCTGCGAGCGGGACATCGCGCCCGGCTCGCGGATTATCCTACGGCGGCCGCCAGGCTTGCCCGCCCGTGGGCAGCGCAGTGCACATGCCGGCTGTTGAGGTTTCGCCCCGGATGAGAAGCGACCGGCCTGCGGGTTCAGCCCGGTGGTCAGCGAGCCGTGGGACGTCTGGAGCATTTCGGGGATGACCGCGAACGTTGCTCAGTCGAGGTGGCTCTGGAAGGGGATGGCCGGGACGTCGCGATGAGCCAAAGGGCTAGCCTGGTGCCGGTGCTGCTGGCCAAGAGGTCGTCGAAGTGATCGCCGACCTGAGGAGCCGCTGGAGGGGTTGCCCTGGGACTGCGGAGATTTGTTATGCGGATCTGGTCGGCCGGCGGGCGGTTGCGCGCGAGGCCGACTGCGGATATCCAACCGTGGCCTCTCGCGCCTGCCCGCATGGACGTGCTTTTGTAGACACGGCGCGAGCACAAATACTTCCTAGCATGAAGGACGGACCGGAGTGGACCTGTTTGAGTACCAGGCGAAGGAGCTGTTCGCCGAATACGGTGTCCCGATTCCGCGGGGCAAGGTGGCGACCACGGCGGAGGAAGCCAAGCAGATCGCCGAGGAGTTCGCGGCGGCGGGCAAGGCGGGCGCCGGGCCCCTCGTCGTGATCAAGGCCCAGGTCAAGACCGGCGGCCGTGGCAAGGCCGGCGGGGTGAAGCTGGCCTACAGCCCGGAGGAGGCCAGGGAGAAGGCCAGCCAGATCCTCGGCATGGACATCAAGGGCCACACCGTGCACGCGGTGCTGGTCGCCGAGGACACTGACATCGCGCAGGAGTACTACCTGTCCTTCCTGCTGGACCGGGCCGAGCGCACCTTTCTGTCCATGTGCTCGGTCGAAGGTGGCGTGGAGATCGAAGAGGTGGCCAGGACCAACCCGCAGGCGCTGGCCAAGATCCCCGTCAGCCCGCTCAGCGGCGTGGACCACGCGAAGGCACTGGAGATCGCGCGGGCCGGCAGGCTGCCGGAGGAGGCGCAGGCGGGGGCGGCGGAGCTCGCGGAGCGGCTCTGGGCTGTGTTCACCGGTGAGGACGCCACGCTGGTCGAGGTGAACCCGCTCGTCTACACCGGCGACGGCCGGGTGGTGGCCCTGGACGCGAAGGTCACCCTGGATGACAATGCGTCGTTCCGGCACAACTGGGATTCTTTCGCTGACCCGGCTGCTGTCGATCCGATCGAGGCACGGGCGAAGGCCAAGCATCTTAACTACGTGAAGCTCGACGGCTCTGTTGGAATTATCGGGAACGGGGCCGGCTTGGTGATGTCCACGCTCGACGTGGTCGCCTACGCTGGGCAGGAATTTGGCGGCATCCGGCCAGCCAACTTCCTGGACATCGGCGGTGGCGCGTCGGCCGAGGTGATGGCCAGCGGGCTGGACATCGTCTTGTCAGACCCCGATGTGCGCAGCGTGCTGGTCAACGTGTTCGGCGGCATCACCTCGTGCGACACGGTCGCCAACGGCATCGTGTCCGCGATGGCGCTGCTGGCCGAGCGGGGCGAGCCGGTCAGGCATCCGATCGTGGTCCGGCTAGACGGCAACAACGCAGCCGAGGGCCGCAGGATCCTGCAGGAGGCGGCCATCCCGCTGGTCGAGCAGGTCGCCACGATGGACGACGCGGCGCGCCGCGCCGCCGAACTGGCCGCCGCGGCCTCGAACGGAGCGTGAGATGGTGATTTGGCCCGACGGCCGGCCACCGGATCATCATGCAGGGCATCACCGGCTCGGAGGGCCGTAAGCACGGAAGCTAGTTCCTCGGTTGCTCTGCCGTCGGTTAGGGACCTAGTGGCCGGCGCTCTCGCTGGCAGGCAGCGACTTTCGGCGGGTTGGTCGGGACCTTTGGCGCTTCGCAACTGTGAACGGCCGGGTCATCCTGCTTAGAACGACCAGCTATGTGAGGAGTAGCACATGGCTTCCATCGACCGGCGCCTTGAAGGCCGGCCATGGGCTGGGGAACTCGGCGTCGCTTGCCCTGGCGGGACACGCGACCGCCACCTTCATGCTCAGCATGATCAACGCCAACCGCTGCGCCCTTGCCGACCACGGCTGATCCGGACAGGGCCACGGAAGGGAGAGGAAACAAATGGAACCTACAGAGCACCGAGAAGATGTAGAGGTATTGGCGCATATTCATCTCAGGAAGGAACAAATCAAGTTGGAACATGCGCTGCAAGCCATCAGCGACTGGGTCAGGTCCGGCGCGGGCGAAGGCGCGAAGTTCCTTGTCACGCGGCTCAGCGGCCCTGTTGGCGAGGGCTCACTCTTTGGCGGGGCGGATATCAGCCAGTTCGCGCCGGCAGGTGCACGGGGTTCACTCTGCAGTCAGGGAGGTATTGCCTATTACCTGGACTTCGTTAGTGGTAGCCATGTCAACTTCCCTCTCGAGGCGTACATGAACCTTGATTCGGGAGAAGTCACTCTTAACTGGATGCCGCCGAACCAGCCAGCCCATTCGTCGACGTTCCAGCTTGCCTATGTCCAGAAGCTGGCCTCCCACGGTCCGACCTATTTCTTCGACACCGAGCAGACCACGGACGAAGCCGTCTATTCGCTCACAGTGGTACTCCTCTAACTCCGGGTCAGCGAGGTGGGGTCGACTCCGGTGCTGACCCATGGCCGGGCGACGCGGGCGATGTCGGTGTCGGAGGCGCGGGTGAACGCGTCGAGCTTCAGGAAGTGCCGGGCGATGGTGAGCCCGAGGATGCTGCTGACGATCAGCGCTGCGCGCAGGCCGGCTCGGCTCTCGACCCAGCCTCTTCCGATCCCGAACCTGAGCTCCTCGTCGCGTACCGCCAGGCACTGTGGCAGTCTGAGTCACGATGCGTGTGGTAGAGCTCGTCCTTGCCCTCGGATGGGCAGCGTTCTGGCTGTACTGGCTCGTGGCGGCCTTTTCTATGAAGAGGGGCCGCGTGCCGTGGTCCCGCGAGCTGGGTATCAGGGCGGTGATCGTTATCGTCGTGATCCTCTTGCTCCGCTTGGGTGCCTTCCGGGGGCACGGCCTCAACACGGACCCGTGGCGCGCTGGCCTCGGGCTCGCCCTCTTCTCTCTAGGGTTGGGGTTCGCGATCTGGGCGCGCGTGCACATCGGGCGCAACTGGGGCACCCCGATGACACAGAAGGACGAGCCAGAGCTGGTGACCAGCGGCCCCTACCACCTGGTCCGCCACCCGATCTACTCGGGCATCCTGGTCGCCGGCGTAGGCACCGCGGTGGCGCTGAGCTGGCTGTGGCTGATCGCCGTGGCCCTGGCCGGTGTCTACTTCGTCTACAGCGCGACCGTCGAGGAGCACTACTTGACCGAGCAGTTCCCAGACACCTACCCGGTGTATAAGCGCTCGACCAAGATGCTCGTGCCGTTCATCTTTTGAGCGGGCTCGGCCGGCTTTGTACCGGCGAGGACAGCCTCGGAGCGCGATGTTCTGGCCGATCGGCGGCGCCGCCCTTCCCCGCGACCCATCGGGCCGTACCAGCTCCAGGCAGCTATCGCCGCCCTCGGCGAGGTCATCGAGGGGGCAGCTGCCACTGCTACCGGGCCTGCCGCAGGTTCGCGAATGGCTCGATAAGCCTCACATGATCGTGTTCATGTCGATGTCGCGGCAGGTCTCGGCGCCCGCGTCCCGGCTTGGTGAAGCAAACGGCCGCCCTCCTGTAGCGGCGTGGCGGCGATCGTCTGGTGAGTAGCTGAGATGGCCGGCGGACCGGTGTTTGGCGGTGCCGTGCCTCCCGGCCTTGTCGTCCGCGCCGTGCCGGCCAGCAAGCATGCGCGGTGCGGCCCGGGGGCCGGATGGTCAGTCCGGCCCGGCGGGTCGGGTGATGGTGTCAGCGGCGACCTCGACCGCGAGGTCGTGCCCGGCGCCGCTCAGGGCCCGGCCCACCCTGCGCAGCCGTTTGCGCTGCTTGGGGTCCGTCTCGTGCCCGGCGGCGGCCGTGAATCCTGCGGCAAGCCGCGTGATGAGGACTTCCGGTACCGGCCACTGCCCGGCAGCGCGCTGCGCTGCTGGCACAGCTGTGCGCGGGTCGGCCGGCCCGGCCTCCGGCTTCTGCGGCGAGAGTGTCGACTGCCTCTTCTACCGTGGCGAACAGGCGGCCGGGGCCGAGGCTGCGCAGAAGCCCGCTGCGCTTGAGTTCGCGATGGATGAGGCGCGATGACCGGGCGATGGCGGTCACCATGTTCCGCTGCTGGAGCTCGGCGATGAGCTCGCCGAGCGTCCGCACCCCGGTGTAGTCGATGTCGGACATGCCGTTGGCGTCCAGGACGAGGGAGTGCACCGGCTCGGCGGCGAAGTCGAGCATCTGGAGAATCCGCAGCCTGACGTACTCGGCGTTGCCGTACCACGGTGGCGCGTAGATCAAGTAGACGAGCACGCCGGGAACCTGCTCGGTCGGGTGGCCGACGTCCGGGGGGATCCAGTGATCGGTGCCAGGCTCGCGGCCGAGGATGACGCCGCTGGGCCGGGCGGCACGGCGGGTCCGGTCGGCCAGGGACAGCAGCAGGGCCACGACGACGCCGGTCTCGATCCCGAACAGCGACACGGCCAGCAAGGTGGCGACCGCCAGGGCGAACTCCAGCCGGTCGTAGCGCAGGATCGACTTCAGGTCACCAGCCCGGAACAGCCGCGCGGCAATAAACAGCAAGATGGCCCCGAGTGTGGCTTCGGGCAGGTCCTTCAGCAGCCCGGCGGCGGCAAGCACCACCGCCAATACCAGGGCGGCAGCGACCACGCCGGCCAGCTGCGACCGCCCCCCCGCGGCCGTCACCACCTGGGTGCGGGGCGGGCTGGAGTTGACCGCGAACGATCCGCTCAGGCCCGCGGCCAGGCTCCCGGTCCCGACGGCCACCAGATCCCGGTTCAGCTCCGCGGCGCCCAGGGAGCTCGCCCCGGAGGCGCGCACGACCGCGGACGTCTGGGCCAGGCAGACAAACGCGATGGTCAGCGCCGGGCCGATGAGCTGCCGGGCGTCGGCCAGCGACGCCGACGGGACCGCGAACGCAGGCACGCCGCCGTGGATCGGCCCGAGCACTGCCACGCCATGAGAGGTCAGGCCGAACGCGGCGACGGCCAGGATCGAGAAGACGAATCCGATGAGCGCGCCGGGAACCCGGCGGTCGACGCGTTCGGCCAGCACCAGCACGGCGAAGACGACGGCGGCGATCGCCACCGACCAGCCGTTGGCATGGCCGATCTGCCCGGTGATCTTACGCACCCGGTCCGGCAGCGCGGTGCCGCCCTGGCAGCCCGAGGATGGCAGGGATCTGGCTGACCGCTATCTCGACGGCGATCCCGGCCAGGACCCCGGTGATCACGGGCGTGGACAAGAACTCGCAGATCCAGCCAAGCCGCACCAGGCCGCTGACGATGATCAGCGCGCCGGCCATCAGGGTGAGGAACGAAACGAGGTGGACGTAGCGGGGCGTGCCCGCCGCCGCCAGGCCCGCGGCACCGGCAGCCAGCACCGGGGCGATGGTGGAATCGGCGCCGGCAGATATCTGGCCGCCGCGCCCGAGAACGGCGAACAGCAGCGACCCGGCGATGAACGCGTACAAGCCAGCAGCAGCGGGCATGTACGCCAGCTTGGCCGTGGCAATCTGCTCGGGCACGGCGATGGCCACCAGGGTCAGGCCGGCCACCACGTCAGGCCATAGCCAGGAAGCCCGGTAACCACGCAGGCTCGGAAAAAACAGCGGCACACTTCTCGATCGCATCCTGGACACCCGCAACGTGCTGGCAGCAGTTGGCACCGACTATCTCACCCAGCACAGCTACCGCCCGCCAGCAGCGGCCAGCCGCGGCACACCGCCGGGCTGCCGCTCACGCGCCGCTCCCCTCCGCCCCGCCAGCGCAGAACCCCAGCCGTTAGTGGTGGCAGCCTAGTCCCACAGCACACCTGCGCTCCCTGGCGCGCGGAATCTACCCGCCGCTGCTGGCCGACCAGGGACTACGGGCCGCCCTGCAGGCGCAAGCCGGCAGAGCCCGCTTCCCGTCGAGATCCAGGCCGATGGCATCGGACGCTACCCGTGCCCAACCAAGATGGCGGCGAAGACATCACCCATGAGAGCCACCAGCCAAAGGCCTGACGTGACGGCTGGATCGACAACCTGCTGGTCAATGGCATCGACGTAGTACCGCTGGTGCAGGCTGAACTGGACGCCGGTATCCAGACCGGGCCAAGATGCGCCCGGCCGACGCCGACGGGTTCCTCCCACAGCCCGCCATGCACCAGCAACAGCACTCTCACCGCACCATCGTCCCGGCAGGGCAGCCATCGCGCGAGTCGCGGCATGCGCGGGGAAAGCTCGCGCGGCACGCTGACCGCTTGGCCTAGGTGAACCGGGCACTGCCGGGGTAGCCGGTGTGTCATTTCCTGGCTGTGGTGTAGCCGAGCGCTGCGGCGAGCCCGAGGGCGCTGCGGGGGGCGTACGCGATGCGCCACAGTCCGCCGTGCGCGGCCGCGTGCGCCTCATCCTGCCAGGGATGCGCGTGTGCCGGGCCGCCGCCGGTGTGCAGGTCATGGACGAGCAGCGCTGCCATGAGGACCTTGCAGGTGGCAGGTTCGAAGACCTCGACGCCGAACCGGTGCGCGCCGGCGTACGCAGCCGCCAGCGCCCGGTTCTTCACGACCGACCGGGTGCGGGACGGCGGGGCGACGTTCATCGACACGGTCGCGCCGCCGTCACGGGCGAGTGTGGCGCGCCAGCGGTGCACGCGCTTTGCGAGGGCATAATTGGGGCCTTGCTGCGGCACCAGGCTGTCGTTGATGCCGGGGTCAGCACCGGGCATGTAGGCCTGGCGGAGCAGGCGTCCGCCCGACAGCGCCCGCAGCGGGCGGCCGGCGAGTTTGGCTGCTCGCGACCGGGTTGCGTAGGCGTGGACGGACTGCGCGACCGCCTCGGGCGGGACGGCGAACACGTCGGTCGGCGTCGCGAGGAACGCGAGTGCGACATCGTCACGTCCGGCCTGCAGGCGCACGGTGAGCGCGTCGACGGCGGCGGCCAGGCGCACGTTGGCCGCGCCGTCAGCGTAAACGTAGTTCCCCAGTACCAGCGGGCCGTCAACGGCGGCCAGCCAGCCGGCGGCGGCGGGGACGTCGCTTATCAGGTCAAGGCCGGCGCGCTGCGCGATGACCTCGTCGCTTCCCCCGGGCTGGCGCTGGCCCGGCTTGTCGCCAGCGACGGGAACCAGAAGTGTCCCGCCGCTGCGCCGCGCCGTGTCCAGGAGGCGCTCCCAGATGGGGGGACGGGGCAGGTCAATGGCGATTACCCGGGCGCCCCAGCTCAGCAGCGCGGGCAAAGGACCTACCTCGGCGCCCGCCCCGAGCACGGCGACCGTGCGGCCGGGAAGGCGCAGCCACTCCGGATGCGCCGCGACCGTGCGGACCGCGTCAGCGCATGACGGCTCGATCACGCCGCTGTCCGCCCACGTCTCCAGCCTGCGCAGCAGAGCGTCGCCGCGCAGCCGCTCGCCGTGGTAGGGCAGTGACAGCTCGCTCTGGGTCTCCCCGGTGCCCGGCACCGTGACCGTGGCGACGATCCGCTGCGCGGGTGCCGAGACCAAGCTGTCGAGTCCGGTCTCTGCGCCGCCCTCCTGCACGACGCGCATTTGCCGGTGCACCGACTCCAGCCCGCCGCGGGCAACTGATACCGCCGCGTCCTTCGATGTCAGCCCTGCCTCGACGAGCCGGCGGAAGTGCACCGGGTAGCCCGTGCGCCA
The DNA here is from genome assembly GCA_963808705.1 of uncultured Actinomycetota bacterium. Taxonomy (GTDB): domain Bacteria; phylum Actinomycetota; class Actinomycetes; order Streptosporangiales; family Streptosporangiaceae; genus JASHPR01. Next base: position 349,403 of record CAWEHB010000005.1, read on the forward strand.
GTTGGCATCGTGCTCCGCATCAAGTGCCCCGGCCGGGTCGACGGGGCGCAGCGCGTCAGCCACTACCGCCCTGCCCACCGCTGACGTGCTCCGGCGTCCGTCCGCGGACGCCGGAAATACGACCCCTGCCACCTCATCGCGGTTCATCGCGCTCCTGTCATCGTCACGAGACAACCACGCTGAACCTGATCCCGCCACCACCAGCCGGCCGCCACCGCGGCGCCCCGCTGGGCGTCGCGGGTGTCATGGCGGCCTCGAGGTCTACCGGGCGGGCAAATCCGCGTTGAACCAGTTGATGCGCAGCTTCGCCGCACGCCACGCCGACGACCCGCACACGCTTGTCGGTCGTCACGCCCGCCACTCAGGCACTCCCCGCCCGGCAGGCCATGTTCCGGCTGGCCCGGCCTGACGCTCCCGGTCGTTAATCGCGGCCGTCTAGCTGCGCCGGCGGGCGCGCTCCGGTTCAGGATGCCGTGGCTCGCGGTACTCGTGCGCCGACGAGATGACCCGGGTGCTGGCGGCCGCGGGTTCGCGGGCGCGGATCGCGCTCGTCGTCGGACATCCCGGATACGCCCGGCTGGAACGCCGGGTGTTCGGGCCCGCGCTTGACAGCCCGATACCAAATGTTAGCATTATGATATCAATTTTAGAGACGGACGGGAGTGCCGCCACAGGGGCGGCAGGCAGACAGAGGAGACGGCCATGGGCCTACCGGACAGCGCGGTTCACGGGACGGTTCGTCGTCCCAACGGGCACGGACCACCGCGCGGTCGCAAGTTATCCGCGGCGCGTGTCGCGTGCGCGCGGGCCTTGGTCAACAAGCCCGAGCTCATGTTCGCCGACGAGCCGGCCGGCAACCTCGGCTCCAACGCATCGGCTGGCCTGCTGGAGTTCCTGCGGCGATCGGTGACCGAACCCGGGCAGTTCATCGTCATGGTGACCCACGATCCGGGCTGGTGGCCGCGACCTGGCCAGCCCGCCGGGCGGCACAGCTGGACGTCCTGGCAGCTATAGCGGTCCAGTAACAACCCCGTCAAAATGACAGAAGGTGCGGCCATGAAAGTGGCAGGGGACGCGGAGATGGTCATGGAAACAAGCAGCGCAGCCAGCGGGCTTCCTCGCTACCGGCCTGGAGCAGGCGCGTCGGCGGTCGTGGTGCGCGGGCTGCGGAAGAGGTTCGGCGACAAGGAGGCGGTGGCCGGCATCGACCTGCAGATCGCGGCAGGCTCCCTGGCCGGGCTGGTCGGGCCGAACGGCGCGGGCAAGACCACGTCGTTGTCGATGATGACCGGCCTGCTGCGGCCGGACGGCGGGCAGGTGCTGGTCAACGGGCTGGACGTGTGGGAGAACCCGCCGGCGGCCAAGGCGATCATCGGGGTGGTGCCGGCCGAGGTCAGGCTGTTCGAGCGCCTGTCCGGCGAGGAACTGCTTGAGTACGCCGGGCGGCTGCGCGGCCTGCCGGCCGACGAGGCCCGGTCGCGGGCCGCGCAGCTGCTGGACGTGCTTGACCTGGCTGGCGACGCCCGGCGGCTGGTAGCCGACTACTCAACCGGCATGCGCAAGAAAGCCGCGCTCGGCTGCGCGCTGATCCACAACCCGTCCGTGCTGTTCCTGGACGAGCCGCTGGAGGGGGTTGACCCGGTCTCCGCGGACGTGATCCGCCGCCTGCTGACCCGCTTTGCCGGCTCGGGCTCGACTGTGCTGTTCTCCAGCCACGTCATGGAACTGGTCGAGCAGGTCTGTGACCACGTGTCCATCATCGACAAGGGCAAGATCGTGGTGACCGGCACCATCGACGAGGTGCGCGGTGGCAAGACGCTGCAGCGTGCGTTCATCGACCTGGTGGGCCCGCGCGCGACCGACGAGGAGGTGCTGTCATGGCTCGGCTCCTCGTCCAGCTGAAGCTGCGCTTGCTGCTCAACGCGCTGCGCTCGTCCAGGACCGCGAAGATCTCCTTCATCATCAGCACGACCTTCGCCGTGTTGCTCGCGGCCGGCACGTTCGTGGTGCTGGCCGGGTTCCGCGGCAAGAGCACGTCGGTGGATCTGACCGCAGTCATTTTCACCCTGTTCGTGTTCGGCTGGCTGATAGCGCCCATCATGGTCTTCACGGTGGACAGCACCCTGGACCCGTCCACGCTGGCGCTCTACCCGCTGCGTACCCGCAAGCTCGCCACCGGGCTGCTTGCGGCATCGTTCACCGGTGCCTGGCCGGTGGCCAACGTCATCGGCCTGCTCGGGGTGACGGTCGGGCTGGCCACCGGCGCCCTCGGCGTGACCGTCGCGGTCATCGCGGTGGTCTTGCAGGTGCTGTTCTGCATCGTGCTGTCGCGGTTCGTGACGACGTCCCTGGCCAGGCTGCTGCGCTCGCGCCGGGGCAAGGACCTGGCGGCATTCCTGATCATCCCGCTGTTCGCGTTGTATGAGTTCTTCACCCAGGTGGTGCCCAAGGCGGCCGCCGAGGGCAAGATCACCGCGGCGAGCTTCACCGGCTTCGACTCGTGGATGCGCTGGCTACCGCCCGGCCTCGCCGCGCACGCGATCCAGGACGCCTCGGATGGCAGGCCCGGCCTGGCCCTCGCCCGGCTGGGCGCGCTGACAGCCGTCATCGTCGTGTTCGGCTGGCTGTGGGTCTCCTCGCTCAGCCGGGCGCTGGTGACAGTCGACACCACGACCCAGGCGGCGCGGGTCCGCGGCGCCAAGCTGCCGCTGGCTGGGTTCGGCCTGCGCGGTGCCGTCGCGGCCCGGTTCTGGCTCTACCAGCGCCGCGACCCCGCCTCCCTGGTCTACTGGGCGGCCGTCGCGGTCATCACGGCCGCCGTGTCGGCGAGTTCCATCACCGGCAAGAACCACCATCCCGCGGTCATCCTGGCGAGCGCGGTCTTCGGCGCCGCGTTCGTCGGGATCTTCCACGCCAACTCGGCGGGGCTGACGGGTCCGCCGTTTCTCCTCGAGGCGACGGCGCTGAGCCGCACTCGCGACCTGCGTGCCTACTTCTCCGGGCAGAACGCCGTGCTCTGCGTGATCGGCGCACCGCTAGTCGTCGCCGTCTGCTTCGGGCTCGCCGCCGCGGCCGGCCGGCTGGGATTCGGGGTCGAGGCGGCGCCGGTCGCCCTGGCCGGGCTCGGCGCGGCCCTCGGGCTCAGCAACCTGGTCACCGTCGGCCTGCCCTACCCGATGGCCAAGCGGGCCGGCATCCCGATGCTGGTGGCCGCGCAGGGTTACGCAGGCTACCGGATCGGCAGCATCTTGGGCACGCTGGCGGGCACCGCGGTGCTCGCCACACCGTTGATCGTAGCGGTCGTGCTGACCCAGACCGGCCCGCTGGCGATCCGGCTCGGGGTGCTGCTGCCGTGCGGAGCCGTCTACGGATTCGCGCTCGCGCTCGCCGGCGTCCGGCTAGCAGCCGCCGCCGCTGTCGGAAAGGTACCCGAACTCTGCCAGGTCGCCGTGAGCAGCGCCATGTCGTAAGTCGATGACAGCGTAGTCGGCGATCCGATGGGGAGGTGGCGCTGTTCTCTAGTCACGCGCTGCCCGGATATCTCTGACAGGCAACTGGAGGCGGTGGTCCGCGCCAATGTGCGGGCGGGCTGCCGCCGCCGGCTGCGGGGATGGGGAGGGCTCCCCACGTCGGCATCCGCCGAGGCGGCTTCGGACTCATAGGTAGTGCATAGGTCCTGAACGTCTAGCAAAGGGGGACACCATGCACGTACCCGTTCTCTCCCCGAGGCGACTAGCCGGCGTGGCTGCCATAGCCGCCGCGGCAGCGCTGATACCGGTGGCCGCGCTGGCCGCCACAGTCTCCGCGCCTGCAGGCGCCGCGACAGCGCGCACGCCGAGGTGCGCGACAGCCGGCCTGGTGGTCTGGATGAACACCCAGGGCAGCGGCGCGGCGGGCAGCGTCTTCTACACCCTTAAGTTCACCAACCTGTCGGGGCATGCGTGCACCCTGCGCGGCTATCCCGGCGTCTCCGCGGTCAGCCTCGGCGGCCGCCGGCTCGGCAGCCCGGCTGCCTGGGGTCCGCCCGGCGCGCCCGTGGTCAGGCTCGCCCGCGGCGCCACCGCGTACGCGGTGCTGCAATACAGCGATGTGGTCACCAGCAACAGCGGGCCCCAGCCCTGCGACGCCGTTACCGCGGCTGGCCTGCGGGTCTACCCGCCAGACCAGACCGCGTCCAAGATCGTGCCGTTCCCGCTGACGGCGTGCACGCGCCGCGGGCTGGTCTACATGGGCGTGCGGCCGGTACAGACCGCGCCGCCACCCGGTCAACAGCCCTGACGGCGACGCCCAGCGCCGACTAGGCGAGCATGCCCGGCACGGGTGCCGACATACCGCCTCATTCGTGCCGGGCCCGCCTCAGCGAGACGCGCGCGCCGGCCGTTCGGCGCGACAACAGGCCTGCGATATGCGCTCGTGATGCGTGCAGCTCAGGTATTCCGGCGCTGTCTGGCAGACTACGATCTCATGGCTGGCGCCTATGAGATGCTCGCCGCCGACTACGACTGGATGTTCGGCGACGACGCGCTTGCTAACGGACGGGCGATCAACCTGCCCGCGACGGCACGCCTGCTGCAGCGGATCAGTAGCACAAGCCTCGTGCTGGATGCGGCCTGCGGCACGGGCGTCGACGCGGCGGTGCTCGCGCGCCGGGGCTTCACCGTGCAGGCGGCCGACGGCAGCGACGCGATGGTCGAGGGCGCGGCGGCCCGGTTCCGGCAAGAGCGGCTGGCGATCCCGCTCTTGCGCTCTACCTGGGCGGATCTTCCCGCCGCCTCCGGCGAACGGTTTGACGTTGTGCTTTGTATCGGGAACTCCCTGGTACACGCCACCGGGCGCGACGCCATGGTTCAGGCGCTCACGGGGCTGCGGCGGATGGCCCGGACCGGGGGACACGTGGTGGTTGATTCCCGTAACTGGGAGAAGCTCCACGCCGAGCGCCAGATCGTGCAGGTCGCTGACCGGATGGTAACTCGCGGGGGGCGACGATGCTTCGTGCTCTATCTCTGGGAGATGCCGGATCGCCTGGGCGACGAGCACATCGCCCATCTGGTGTTCGTCTTTGAAGACGGCGGCCAGCTTGAGGCGCACGAACACCAGATCACGTTCCGCCCCTTCACGATCAGCGAACTGCGCGAACGCCTTGAACTCGCCGGATTGAGGGAAGTCGACACCGACTTCGATGCTTCCGTTGACCGCTACGCCGTGGTCACGCTAACGACCTAAGCGGGGCGCGCAAGGGAATGCCGAATCCGTGACCCCGCCCTTGCGCCGGCCGCCGTCCCGAGTGTTTCGGATCCGTCACCCGTGATGGCGAACCGGGTCGTCTGCGCCCAAGTCGGCGGCTTGGCCCCTCCGACGGGACGCAGAGCTGCTGCGCGCCGCCAGCGCCGGCGAGCAGCAGGCCCTCGCCCGGCTCCGCGTCCGCGTCACATCTCCCGGCTGCCCGGTGTCATGTCAGCGAGGCCTGCATAAGTCAGCTGACCTGAACAGGAGGTACCCCGATGGCACGCATCGAAGGTGTCCCCAAGTCAAAGGCCGGCCCGATGGTCAAGCTCGTCTACGGGTTCGGGCCCCGGGCGATGAGAAAGCTGGCGGGCCGCGATCCGCAGACCGGCAACGGGATCGAGCCCATGGAGATCTGGGCGCACCAGCCGAAGATGATGATGGGCATGGGCAGGTTCAACCAGGCGATCCGCAGGGGGAAGACCGTGAGCGAGCGGATCAGGAACCTGGTCGAGCTGAAGGGCGCGCAGATGATCGGATGCGAGTTCTGTGTCGACCTCGGCTCGCAGATATGCCGCAACTCCGGGCTCTCTGACGAGGAGCTCCTCGCCCTGCCGCGCTACCAGTCCAGCGATCTGTTCACCGATCGCGAGAAAGCGGCGCTGGACTATACGGTCGCGGTGATGCGCACGCCTGTCGAGGTCACCGACGAGGTATTCGCCCGGATGAAGGAGCACTTCGGCGACAAGCAGCTCGTCGAGATCACCGCGCTGCTGACGCTGGTCAACCTAGACCGCTTCAACGCCGCGTTCGGGATCGGCTCGGCCGGCTTCAGCGCCGGAAGGGTGTGCGTTCTGCCGGACCGCCCAGACCCTGCACGGTAAGTAGCCACCATCGCCCGGGATTCCCCGCCCGCATGACCACACCGCGCGACCGCTACGCGATCGGAAGAATCGCACACTCCCGCCATTACACGGGTGATGGAAGATCACTAGACCCCGCTGGAACGCCAGGTCTGATCTGAACGCCGTGTTCACCCCTGTAGGGGGATGTCATCCCGGCGTGGAGGCGCTGGTCTGGTATCAGAACCGAGGAGTGTTGGGTGGCGCCTGCAGACCGGCGGGTGCCGCACCGCCGTACCGGGAGGGAGTGATCATGACTGTGACGGCTGATCGTGCAGCGGCCAGGAGGTCTGGCACGCGGGTATCTGGCCGGGGTACGGCGCGGGCCGCGGGGGATGAGCAGCTGAGCCGGGCGGACCGGGTGGCCCTGGGTAAGGATGCCCGGGCGGCGGCTCCGCTGGAGTCGCACGCGGAGTTCGCCCCGGCGGGGAAGCGGGATCCGGTGGGGCTGCTGCTGGGTCAGGCGGCGTCGCGGGTGCCGGAGCTGGTGCCGGTGCGGCACGGGCGGATGCTGGTGTCGGCGTTCACGTTCTACCGGGGCGCGGCGCTGCCGATGGCGGCGGACCTGGCCACGACTCCGGCGTCGGGGCTGCGGGTGCAGCTGTGCGGGGATGCGCACCTGTCGAACTTCGGGGCGTTCGCCTCGCCGGAGCGCAACCTGGTCTTCGACGTCAACGATTTCGACGAGACCCTGCCCGGGCCGTTCGAGTGGGATGTCAAGCGGCTGGCCGCGAGCCTGGCCGTGGCCGGGCGGGACAACGGCTTTCCCGCCAAGGCCCGCCGCAAGATCGCTGTCGCGGCGGGAGAAGGTTACCGCACCGCGATGCGCGAGTTCGCGGCGCAGCCCTTCCTGGACGTCTGGTACGCGCACCTGGACATCGAGCCTGCCCTGGCCCAGTTCCGGTCCCAGGTGAACGCCAAACGGTACAAGCTCGCCGAGAAGCTGCTGGCCAAGGCCCACACCCAGGACAGCATGAAGGCCGTGGGCAAGCTGACCGCCATGGTCGACGGGCAGCGGCGGATCATCAGCGACCCCCCGCTGATCGTCCCGATCGAGGAGGTCTTCGCCGGCGTGCAGGCCGACGCGATCTACCAGCTGCTGCGCACCGTGCTGGGCAAGTACCGGCGCACCCTGCAGTCCGACCGGCGGCACCTGCTCGAGCAGTTCGCCATGATGCAAGTGGCCCGCAAGGTCGTCGGGGTCGGCAGCGTCGGCACCCGCGCCTGGGTGCTGCTGATGGACGCCGCCGACGGCGTCGAGCCGTTGTTCTTGCAGGCCAAGGAGGCCCAGCCGTCGGTCCTGGCGGACTATGCCGGGCGCAGCCAGTACGCCAACCAGGGCGAGCGGGTGGTCGCCGGGCAGCACCTGATGCAGGCCCAGAGCGACATCTTCCTGGGCTGGGCCCGCGTCCCCAACCCCGTCGACGGGCTGGACCGCGACTACTACGTGCGCCAGCTGCGGGACTGGAAGTTCTCCGTGCCGATCGAGGCGATGCTCCCTACCGGCATGGAGATCTACGCCCGGCTGTGCGGGTGGACCCTGGCCCGGGCGCACGCCCGTTCCGGGGACCGCGTCGCCCTGGCCGCCTACCTCGGCGGCTCGGCCAAGTTCGACCAGGCCATCGCCGACTTCGCCGAAACCTACGCCGACCAGAACGAGCGCGACTACGCCGCGCTCAAGGACGCCGTCAAAGAAGGCAAAGCCGAAGCTACCACCGAAATCTAGGAAGCTGATGATCTCAGGCGTGCCAGCACCGGCCCGACCTGCGCAGCGGCGTTCCGCGAACCGGGACGAACTAGGCTCGGTCAAGGTTTGCGCCCACTAACGGATGTGGCGGGCCGGTGTTCCCGGCGATGTTCATCGGCGCGGCAGGCGGCATCGCCATGTCCCATCTGCCCGGGCTGCCGCTGGTGGCGGGCTCACCCCGGCGTCGCTTAGCCATCTGGTGCTGCCGACGCCAGGAGTCTGGACCGCCCCTTCGCAGGCCGACATCCCCGCCACCGGTAAGCCGCCGCCCGACCCAAGCCCGGGGACGGCGGCCCGGGAGCGTGTAGTGAGCCAGATCGGGTCGATCAGCGACGGTCCTACTCGTTGGGCCCTGTGGGGCCTGCATCTTGTGGCTGTCGCTGTCGGCCACGCGTGACCGCGCCCAAAATGACCTTGGCCCCGAGCCCGAGGATGATGAGATCGACGATCATCTGTCCGGTCACCACAAGCCGCGCTGCCTCGGTCTTGGGGGTGATGTCGCCGAAGCCGACCGTGGCGAACACGGTGACGGTGAAGTACAGCGCGTTGCTGCGGGTCATGGGCTGGCTGAAACTGCTGGCGGAGATCGTGGCCATGACGACATAGGTGCTGGCGAACAGCAGCACGAAGAACGGAACGCTGGTGGCGAGGGCTTCCAGTGCCCGCAGGGCCGGGAACGATGACGCGATGATCGAGCGGACCTGAAAGGTGACCAAACCGATGAGCACCAGCAGCCCGATCACCAGTATCGTCACGGCAGCCCAGGTCGAGGAGTGGTCCAAGGGCAGCAGGTAGTAGATCGTTACCAGCGCGACGGTGGAACCCAAGGCCCGCAGCAGAGCCCGGATGATCTTGCCGAGTGGGGGCCCGGCCTCCGGCGAGGCGTCAGGCTGCGTATCCGCGCTGTCTGCCATAGGAAAAGGCTAGTGGGAGGGGGTCAGGAGGATGCCGCTGCGGTGATCGACGTCTGGTCCATCCCCAAGTGTGGCCCCGACGAAGGCTTTGGTGACTGGCGCAAGCTTCCCCAGATGATCACCTGGTCGGTGTGGGTTCGGCCGCCCATCCTCCGGCGGTGCCGGATCGCGATCACCACCAGGACGGCTCCGATAGCGGATTCCACTGTCACGGCCAGTCGTAATCTGCCTTCAACGAGTCCGACGCTCAGGCCCGTGGGGCGGCACGGACGTACCGCCGGCCGCGAGGAAGGCAGGCGGGCAGCTCAAAGAAGGCAGCTGGGCAGGAGGACGAATGGAGCGGATCGAGGCTGGACTGCTGATTCCCGGCGGCGGCGAGCCGGTCAGCGACGGAGTCGTGATCATCGACGGATCGGTGATCAGCTACGCCGGGCCGGCCGGCCAGGCGCCGGCGACGCCCGGGGTCGCGGTGCACCGGACCGAGACGGTGATGCCCGGTATGTGGGACTGCCATGGTCATTTCCTCGGTGTGCGCACGTTCGACCTTGGCCGGCTCCCGCTCGAGCCGGTGCCGTTGCGCGCGGCGCGCTGTGCACGCGACCTGGCGGCAGCGCTGCGGGCCGGGATCACTTCCGTCCGCGAGGTCGGCGGCATGGGCATTTACCTCGCCAGGGCGGTCACCGAGGGCGCGCTCGAAGGTCCGGCAATCTACGCCGCCGGCGCGATCCTGAGCACCACGGGCGGTCACGCCGACCTCCACTCCTATCCGTTGCCGTGGATCGGTGACTTCGCTGCGCACTACGGCGAACTGCGGCTGGCCGACGGATCCGCCGAGTGCATGCGCGCGGTTCGGGAGCAGTTGCGGCAGAACGCCCGGGTGATCAAGGTGTGCGCCTCGGGCGGCGTGCTGTCTGAGATAGATGACCCGATCCACCAGCAGTTCACCGTCGGCGAGCTGCGGACGATCGTGGAGGTGGCCGGCCTCGCCGAGCGCGTCGTGGCGGCCCACTGCCACGGCAAGCCCGGCATCATGGCCGCGGTTGAGGCTGGCGTCCGCACCATCGAGCACGGCACCTACCTCGACGACGAGGCCTGCGACGCGATGCGCGAGACGGGAGCCATCCTCGTCCCGACCAGGACCATCATCGAGGACATCCTGGCGAACCTGGCGGCCGTGCCCGACTACGCGGCGGCCAAGCTCACCGCGCTGGCCGAGCGGCACGCCGGATCGGTATCCCGCGCGATCGATCGCGGAGTCACGATCGCGATGGGCACCGACATCGGGCTGACCGGCCCCGACCGTCCGAACTCCTGGGGCACCAACGGAGCCGAGCTTGCTCACCTGGTGCGGCTCGGGATGACGCCGCTGCAGGCGATCGAGGCGGCGACCGCCACCGCCCCGCTGACGCTCGGCCCGCAGGCCCCCAGATCCGGCAGGCTGGAACCCGGCTACGACGCCGATGTCATCACCGTCGGCGCGGATCCGCTCGCTGACATCGCGGTACTCGGCCACCCGGAGCAAATCACCGGAGTCTGGACGAATGGCCGCCGCGTGACAGGCTAAACGCCGAAGCCGCCCGGCCGGTCCATGCGGCAGCCGTCCGACGCCACCTGATCGACCGGCTCGACCCCGCACAGCGACAGCAACTCCGCGGCGCCCTCGACACACTGGCCGCCCAGCCCGCTGACGGCGCAGGCCATCAAGTCCCAGCGAGTGACATCCCGGGTCGCGATCCCGTTCTCGCCGCATGACGATGGCACGATAGGTCTGCTACCTGGCCCAGGCCAGCGGCCACCGCGGTTCGCCAGGAGCGGCAATGGCAGGCTGCAGACGGCACGAGACCTCGGTGGCGCGCGTGGCCGAGATCTTCCAGGAGGTGCCCATGACCGGTCCGGCCGTCCCGAGCCGCCTTCCCGCCGGCACGACTACGGAAGGCGACGGGGTGGTGATCGGGCGCGGCCCGGTCCGCGTCGATGTCTTCATCGACTTTATGTGCCCGTTCTGCCGGCGGTTTGAGCTGTCGTCCGGGCCGACCCTGGCCAGCCTGGTGGCCGATGGGCAGGTCAGCCTCGTTTACCATCCGATGAACTTCCTGGACGAGGCCTCGACGACGAACTACTCGACGCGCGCAGCTGCGGCATCGGGCTGTGCCGCCGACCAGGGACGATTCGTCGAGTACGCGCACGCGTTGTTCGTCAGCCAGCCGCCCGAAGGCGGCCCCGGCCTGAGCGACGCCGAGCTCGCTGCCATCGGCCGTGCCGCGGGGCTCGACGGCGCGGCGTTCACCGCCTGCGTGTCCGATCCGCCTTACCTGGACTGGCCGCCCTATGTGACCGCACGAGCCACCGCCCTGGGGGTCGACGCGACGCCAACCGTCCTGGTCGCAGGCACGGCCGTCAGGCCCGAGGCGCGACCGATCTCCGCCGCGGTCAGCGCAGCCAGCGAGCGCTGACCGCGGCGCTGGCCACACCGGGCACGGTGCTGTCAGCACGGTCTGGCCTGGGCCAGGTAGCGGTCCACGAGAGCGTCGGTGAACCGGGGCGGGACGGGTTGCCCGGTGATCTAGTACCCGGTAGTAGACGGGGCCGGCGAGCTGGTCGATCGCCAGGTCGATGTCGGTGGCCGGGGCCAGGACTTCTACCTCCCCATCTCCGCCCAGGCCGGCCAGCTCCTGTACGCGCTGGCCTGGGCCATCCGGCCCGGTCGAACCTGCAGCAGGCCGGCGTCGGCGACGCGGTCACCATCCTGGTCGGCGACGCGCGGCAGACGCTCGCCAGCGTGCCCGGCCCGGTCGGGCTCGTCCTGCTGGACGGGTGGAAGGACCTGTGCCTGCCCGCGCTCCACCTGCTGGAGCCCAGGCTCGCCCCCGGTGCCCTGGTCGCCGCCGACGACATCACCCACCCTGGCATGACCGACTACCTCGACTACGTCCGGGATCCGGCCAGCGGATACGTGACCGTCGCGTTCCCGGTCGAGGACGGCATGGAAATCAGCTCCTGGACAGGACGCTAACGCCCCTGACCACGGCCCGGTCAGCCCAGCTGAGGCGGGTCTGTCGGCGCCTCCCCGGATAGTGGTACTGCCACGATCTAAGGAGGCAGGCATGTGCTGGGAATGTGACCACCCGGGCAGTACGCGGTCCGACTATCTCGAGTACCTGAGCGGCTTAATCAAGGAGTACGGCTGGGCCGTGCAAGAAGTCGAGCGCGACCGGATCCATCCGCCCTGGGCCTACACGGTAGGGCTCACCTCGCATGGCAGGCCCGAGCTCGTGGTGACCGGCCTGCCGCTGCGCCGGGCTGCGGAATTGCTCAACGAGGTCGCGGCGCACACCATGCACGCCGCGCCCCCGAGCCCCGGCGATCAGATCGCCTGGCGCGGCGGCCCGTTCATCGAGATCGTGAAGGTCGCGGAGCCGTCGGCGCACCTCGTGATGGCCGTAGAGTTCTACGGACCCCGCCTACATGCGCTACAGGTGGTGCACGCGGATGACCGCGGCCACTGGCCCTGGGACGTGGGGTACCGCGGCGTCCGGGGCGGCCAGCCTGTCCTCGGGACCCGAGCGTCCCGTGGGCGCAAGATAGCCTGACATCCGCGCCGACGTCCTCTGCTTCGGGTTGAGCGAAGCGAGAAGATCAGCGGTGTGGCGACGTTGTTCCTGATGGCGGGCCTGCCTGGCGCGGGCAAGACCGTGCAGGCGAAGAGCCTGGCGGCGGAGCACGGGGCGCCGCGGCGAGCTCATCCGCATGGTCTGCGATCTGGGCGGCTACCTACCACATGCCGCCCGGCTGGCCGCAGGTGTCAGCGGCGATGTACGCGTCGGCGAAACGCCGGGCCAGGGCACGTTCCTGGAACGCACCCGGCCGCAGCGCAGCGATGACCGCTCCTCGAAACCGGCCAGCCCCCGCCAGGCCGCGAGCAGCGTCTCCTGCAGCATGTCCTCGGCGTCGGTCAGCGAGCCGAGCATCCGGTAGCGGTGCACCTGCAGTTCGCGCCGGTACGGGTCGGTCAGTTCGCGGAACGCGTGCTCCTCGCCTGCCCCGGCTCTCGCCGCCGCGGTCGAGTCACTGCGCTCGTCCGGTGCCCTGGCGCCCGGCATGTCCGCGCCGCTGGAGGCCGCCCTCGACTACTCGTGCCTGGACCAGGCGTAAGCAGGGCTGGTCATCAGATCGGCTCGATGGCGATGTCGGCGGCACGCGCGGCGAGGGCGCGCAGGTCGGCGAGGTCTCCTCCGCTGCTGCCTTTCGCCACCGCCGCTTCGGTGCTGAGCGGGCCAGAACGGCTCGCGCTCCTGGCCCGATGGACGAGACCATGCCGCATGGTGGAGATACGGGAGGTAGGCGCAGACGACTGGGAGGCCATGCGTGATGTCCGGCTGGCGGCGTTGCGGGACGCTCCGCAGGCGTTCGCGTCGACGTACGAGCGGGAGGTCGCATTCACCGAAGCCGACTGGCAGCGCCGGATCGTCGGCGGCGGCAGCTTCCTGGCCCATGCGCCCGAACTCGGCGCCGCATCGGTCGGGATTGCCGGCGGATTCGAGACCGCGCCGGGCACGATCGAGCTGGTTTCGATGTGGGTCAGGCCGCAGGCTCGGGGGCATGGGATTGGCCAGGCGCTCGTCCAGGCTGTGATCGGCTGGGCCCGGGCGAGAGGCGCATCTCGCGTGCACCTGTGGGTCACCGAGAACAACGGCCACGCCCGCCTGCTGTACGAACGGTGCGGATTCCGGTCCACCGCAGAACGCCAGCCCCTGCCGTCCGATGCGGAGGTGATCGAGATCGGCATGGCACGTTCCCTTGATCGTTGACGGTCGGCCGTTGCCCGCACGTCGCTCGGAGCCCGACCGGCCCGGTGGTCCGCGTTAGGCCGGGTACGGCTCGGGGGTGGTGGCGTAGCGGCGGCCGCTGGGCAAGGTCCAGGTCAGCAAGCCTGGCTCGGGCTGCTCGAGCTGCCAGCCGGGGGCCTGCTTGGCTTGGTGGTGGCGTCGGCACAAAGGGTACAAATTACACTCACACGTCTTGCCGCCTTGGTGGTGCGGGATGGTGTGGTCGTCGTCGCAGCGTGTGGCGGGGCGGCGACATCCTGGGTACCCGCATCGCCGGTCTCTGATCTTGATCAGGTGCCGCAGTGAGGGCGGTGGCCGGTAGGCGGCTGTTTCGCGGCGGTGGGTGCAGGTCCCGGTTTCCAGCGTGGTGATGGGGATCTGCCGGAGCCAGGCGGCGGGGTCGGTGGTGGCGGGCGGGCCGGGTCCGGCGCGGGCGCAGCCGTGGGCGATGGCCCGGCCGTTACGGTCGGTGAGAGTCAGGCACCAGCGGCTGTCGGGGCGGGCGGCGAGGGCGTTGGCCAGGTCGCGGCAGGTGGCGGCGTCGGTGGCGCCGGTCCCGGCAATCTCGCCGGGGGTGTCGGTCATGCCGAGCCAGGTGGTGGCGGGCAGGACCAGGTTCACCGACCCGCCCAGTCCGGTCGGCCAGGCGGGCCCGGCGGGCCAGGGTCCGGGGCTGGGACTGCCGGTCGTGGCCGGGTCCGGGCCATTGCTGCCAGGGGTGGAGCTGGCGGGGGCGTCCGGGCGGGCGGTGCCTGGGTCTGCGGGCAGCAGGGACTCGAGGGGCTGGCCGGCCAGCCGGGCCAGGAACACCTGGGCGCGCAGCTGGTCCAGGGTGCCGGGGCCGCCGTGCTGTTTGAGCCAGCGGGCGGCGGCCTCCAGGTGCTTGTCCGCGGCGATCACCGCGGCCAGGTTCAGGTCCCGCCCGGCGATCGCGCCGGTGCCCGACGGCTCGGCCCAGTACTCCACCCGGGTATCCTGCTCGGCCTTCGCCTTACGGCGGGCCGCGGCCTGCGGGTCATGGGCAAGGACGGCGCGGTGGCACGCGGCGGCCAGCTGGCCGGTCGTCATCGCCCCGGCGCGGGGCGCGATCCGGTCTTCCACGGCGGCGGCCGCGTCATCGGGCAGCACGCTCAGATGGTCGGCGATGACGCCGGCGCGGGCGCGGTCGATGACCCCGGCGGCTAACAGCGCGCGGGTCTCCGGCAGGCGCTCCAGCCGCCGCGACAGCTCCAGCAGCGTGCCAGCGGAGCGGCCGGTGAGGGTGAGCGCGGCGGCGATCTCCTCGGCCACGTGCTCACCCTCCCGCCCGTCTTGGCCGGCCCGGCGGGCGTCCAGCTCGGCCACCACCGCCAGCTCCAGCTCGGCCTGCCACGACCCCAGCCGCCGGGCGCTGCCCAGAACCCCGATCAGCTCGTCGTCGGACAGGGCGCCCAGCCCGCCCTGGCGGGCCTGGCCGGCGTGCCAGGCCAGGCCCGGGCCGGGCAGCATCTGATCCAGCGGCCCGCCGGCGCAGAACCCGGTCCCGGTGCCGCCATAACGATGAGTGAACCCGGCCTCCAGCGCCTCGGGCACCCGCGTCTCGTCCGGGTCGCCGGCGGCCAGGTCAGCCCGCTGCGGGGGTGACCCGGGATCCGCGTCGTAATATCCGAGATCGTCGTCGGGGTCGGGCCAGCCGCCGTCCAGCCGGTACAGCGCCGCCACCTCGGCGGGGGTCAGCTCCCCGGAAGCACGCAGCCGCTCGGCCAGCCTGGCCGCATCCAGCTCATCCGGGTGGTGTGGCGCGGCGCGGGCCGGATCGCGGTCGTCGCGGGCCGGGCCGGGGGTGCTGGTCATGGCGTCGCGCCCTCCTCCCGTCAGTAGCTATCGTGTTCGATTAGTATACCAGGACATGATAAATAATGCTATATATTTTCGAGACGCGGCAGCTGCCGACTGGCGGCCCGACGGCTACCTGACCGCGCGCGGGTTCGTTGCCGGACCTGCCGACCTGCGCCGCCGCCGAGTACGGCCTGTGGAGAGTGATGCGCCGTAACGGGCGTGGTTCCTACATCTGTGGCAGGAAAGTAGGATGCTTGTATGAACTCGAAGCAGCGGCTGTCGGCCTCGGTGGATGCCGAGTTGGTGGCGGTGGCCCAGGAGGCAGTGGCCGCCGGGCAGGCCGAGAGCATCAGCGCATGGGTCAATGACGCGCTGCGGCTGAAGGCTGACCATGACCGGCGGCTACGGGCTCTGGACGATTTCCTCGCCGCTTACGAGGCCGAGCACGGTGAGATCACCGAGGAGGAGATGCGGGAGGCTGCCCGCCGCGCGCACGGCCGGGCGGTCGTGGTACGGGGCCAGCCGCAGCGCAAGGCCGCGCCGCGCCGGGGCCAGGGTGCGGCCTGATGCTCGTCCTGGACGCTGGGGCGTTCGTCGCGGTGGAGCGCGGTGACCGTGAAGTGGTGGCCATGGTGAAGCGGGAGCGGCTGGCCGGGCGGGTGCCGGTGACCAGCGGGGGAGTAGTCGCCCAGGTATGGCGCGGCGGCCGTGGTCGGCAAGCGCCCGGTGCCCGGCTGCTGGCCGGGACGGACGTCACGGCGATCGATGACGGCCTGGGGCGCCGGGCGGGGATGCTGCTGGCCCGAAGCGGCCGATCCGATGCGATCGACGCTACCGTGGTGTGCCTGGCCACAGACGGCGACGACATCCTCACCTCCGACCCAGGCGACCTGCGGGCCCTGGCGGAAGCCGCTGACCTCCACGTCGACCTCATCCCTGTCTAGCCGGTTGCCGGAAGCGTCAAGGACCGCCTGCGGCCGTCACGGCCCGGGAAATCGCCCGGGCCACCGCGATGACGGCCGGGGTGAGGACCGCGGGCTGGACCTGCTCGGAGCGGGTGACCACCGACAGGGCCGCGACCGGGGCGTCCTGCCGGCTGCGGATCGGCGCGGCCACGGTCGTCACCGGCTCGGGCCAGTCCCTGGACATGATCGCGACGCCGTCGTGCCGGATCGCGGCGAGCTGGGCGCGGAGCTCCCGGGATGATCGCGTGACGTTCTCCGGGCGCAGCGTGAGGTCCTGACTGAGCACCTGATCCTGCAGCGCGGCGGGAGCATGGGCCAGCAGCACCATGCCCACGCCGGTCGAGTGCAGCGGCAGCCGCCCGCCCACGCGGTACATCACCCGGCCGGCGCCGCGGGCGGAGAGCCGCTCGACCAGGACCGCCTCGTCGCTGTCCAGGACCGCGAGCAGGACATGCTGGCCGGTCGCATGGTGCAGGTCTTCCATGTACGGCAGCGCGGTGGCCCGCAGCCCGTGCCCGCGCGGCGCGAGCGACGCGACCTCCAGCAGCCGCAGCCCGATCACGTACTCGCCGTTGCCCGCGCGCTCCAGCGCCCCCAGTTCGGCGAGCTTGCGCGCCAGCCGCAGCGCGGTCGGCTTGGGCAGGCCGGCCCGGCTGCCCAGCGCGGTCAGCGACAGGGACCGGTGACCGGGGCCGAAGGCCGTCAGGATCCGGAACGCCCGGTCGAGCACCGGCTCGCCATGCGCAGGCTTGCGTCCGCGAGGCGGGTTGTCGCCGTCCATGCTCATCCTCTTTCGTTCCAATCAATGAAATCATGCCTGTACGCAGGGCTGGCTGCGGCCGACCATGCCTGACATGACCGTCCCGGACCCGGCTCGCGCGGCGAGCACGCCCGTGCTGGTCGCGGGGGGCGGTCCCGCTGGCCTGGCGGCCGCGGCCGAGCTCAGCCTGCACGGCATCGGCTGCATGGTGATCGAGCCGCGGACGCAGGTCTCGCACCGCCGGCCCCGGGCCAAGACGACCAGCATCCGGACGATGGAGCACCTGCGCCGGTGGGGGATCGCCGGGCAGCTTCGCGCCGCGGCGCCGCTCAAGGTGGCCTGGTCGCAGCGGGTTACCTTCTGCGAGTCGCTGTCCGGCGGCCGCATCACCGACTTCGACGGCGCGTTCGGCCTGACCACCCGGCGCGACGACCTGTTCGCCGAGCCCGGCCAGCAGGTGCCGCAGCCCGTGGTCGAGGAGGTGCTGCGGGCCCACCTCGGTGCGCGTCCCGGGGTGCGGATGCGCCTCGGGCACGCGGTGACCGCGCTGGCCCAGGATGACGACGGCGTCCTGGTCACGGTGCGCGACGAGGGTGACGCCCCGTACCAGGTCCGGGCCCGCTACGTACTGGGCTGCGACGGCGCGAGCGGGGTGGTCCGGGACCAGATCGGCGCGCGCTACGTCGGCCGGTCCGACCCGCGGCCCAACTTCAACGTCGTCTTCCGCGCGCCCGCCCTCGATACCCACCTCGGGCCGTCCGTGCAGTACTGGGTGGTCGGCGGGCCCGTGACCGGCCTGATGGGGCGGCTCGACCTGGCCGGGATCTGGTGGGCGGGCTTTCCCGGCGTCGAGGCCGGCTACGGCACGGCGCACGCCTCCGAGCTCATCACCGGGCTGATCGGCGCCCCGGCCGAGCACGAGGTGCTCGCCACCGATCCGTGGACGGCCCGGATGCTGGTCGCGGACAGTTTCTCGCGCGGGCGCGTGTTTCTGGTGGGGGAGAGCGCGCACGTGAACCCGCCGTGGGGCGGCCACGGCTTCAACACCAGCGTCGGCGATGCGGTCAACATCGCGTGGAAGATCGCCGCGGTCGAGCAGGGCTGGGCACCGCCGGGACTGCTGGAAAGCTACGCGGACGAGCGGCGCGGCGTAGTCGAGCGGACGGTGGCCAGCGCGGAGGCCAACATGCGCAGCCTGGCCGGGGACCTGCCCGCCGAAGCGGCCGCGATCCAGCGGGCGAAGTACCCGGAGTTCCACAGTCTCGGGCTGGTGCTCGGCTACTCCTACGCGGGCTCCCCGGTCATCCAGCTGCCGGGCGGCCCCGATCCGGCCGCCGACCTCCCCGACGCCGCCGACACCACGTACTACACCCCGGCGGGCGAGCCGGGCGCCCGGCTCCCGCACGCCTGGCTGCCGGACGGCTCGTCCCTGTACGACCACCTCGGCCCCGGCCTCACGCTCCTCGGCCCGGTGCGGCGCCCGGCGGCCCAGACCGAGCGCGGGGGCGCCCTGACTGAGCGCGTGGCGCCGCTGGCCGGGCGGGCGCGCGAGCGCGGCATCCCGCTGACGCTCTGCGCGCCGCCGCCGGGCTATCCGTGGGCGGGCGAGTTCCTGCTGGTCCGCCCGGACCAGCACATCGCGTGGCGGGCCAGCGACCCGGACGACATCGATCTGGACGTGGTGACCGGACGTGCCACCACGGCAACGAGGAGGCGCCATGGCTAGCCAGCAGCAGGAAGCCGCCCGCCCGCCAGGCGATGGCGGAAAGATCGCGATAACGAACGTCCGCGTGTTCGACGGGCGGCAGCTAGCCCCGGGCGGCACCGGCGGATCCGAGGTCCAGCCCGCCGGGACGGGGAAGTAGGCATACATGGGCGCGATGCGGAACAGTCGCGGCCGGATAAGGAGATCACCAT
The DNA here is from genome assembly GCA_963808705.1 of uncultured Actinomycetota bacterium. GTDB lineage: Bacteria > Actinomycetota > Actinomycetes > Streptosporangiales > Streptosporangiaceae > JASHPR01. The sequence goes on from CAWEHB010000005.1 coordinate 368,475, forward strand.
GAGCCTGCACGGACTGCTATCGGTCACGATCGGCGTGCCGAACGTCGCGGAGACCGCGGCGTACTACGCCGACTTCGGGCTCGCGCCGGCGGAGGACAGCTGGTTCGCCACGGCGGACGCCGGCCGCCAGCTACGCATCGAGTACGCGCCCACCCGGCGGCTGATCGAGCTGCGCGTCGCCGCCGACGGCGCCGACGACCTGGCCCGCATCGCCGCCAGCCTGGGCCGGCTGGGCCTGCCCGCCCGCCTCGGCGAGGGCGTGCTGGAGGCGGCCGAGCCGGCCACCGGCATGCGGGTGCTCGTCGAGGTCGCGCCGCGGCTGGTCCAGGACACCGTGCCGCCGAGCATCTACAACGGGCCCGGCCGACTGGAGCGGCAGGACGCCAGGGCGCCGGGCTTCACCCGCCCGGACCGGGTCCGGCCGCGCAAGCTCGGGCACGCGGTGGTCGGCAGCACGGACCACGAGGCCACCCAGTCGTTCTTCACCGACGGGCTCGGCTTCAAGGTCAGTGACCGGATCAAGGGCGCCGGCGCGTTCCTGCGCTGCTCTACCGATCATCACAACGTGCTGGTGCTCGGCGCGCCGGTCAACTTCCTGCATCACACGTCCTGGCAGGTGGATGACGTCGACGACGTCGGCCGCGGCGCCTGCGCCATGCTCGAAGACCATCCGGAACGTCACGTCTGGGGCCTCGGCCGGCACTTCGCCGGGTCCAACTTCTTCTGGTACCTCAAGGACCCGGCGGGCAACTTCTCCGAGTACTACTCCGACATGGACTGCATCGTCGACGACCAGCTGTGGACGCCCGAGGACCTGGAGGGCGCGCGCGGCCTGTTCGCCTGGGGACCGCCGCCCCCGCCCTCGTTCCTGCACCCCGACGACCTCGCCGCCATGATGACCGGGGCCCACGCGCCGCGATAACGGCCCGGTGGTATAGGTACTGCGATGGGTAGGCGCAGCGGAGGGAGCGTGTGATGCAGCCGAGGATGGATCGGATCCTGACGACCCACTCGGGCAGCCTGCCGCGGCCGGCGCAGCTCCTGCCGCTCATGGTGGCCCAGGAGGCGGGCGAGCCCGTCGATGAAGCCCGGTTCGCCGACGAGGTGCGGGCGGCGGTGCGGGAGACCGTGCGGCGGCAGGCCGACGCGGGCGTCGACGTCCTCAACGACGGCGAGGTGAGCAAGCCCAGCTACGCCACGTACGTCATGGACCGGCTGACCGGCTTCGGCGGCGAGGGCTCGATCGAAGAGGTCGCGGCATCGGTGATGGGCCTGGAGGACTTCCCCGACTTCGCCGAGAAGATGGCCCAGACCATGGAGTCCGTGGCGACGGTCAGGTTTGCGACCTGCGACGGGCCGGTCTCCTACGTGGGGCAGAGCGCGGTCCAGGCCGACATCGAGAACCTCAAGGCGGCCACGGAAGGCGTCTCCGAGGTGGCCACGTTCATGAGCGCCGCCTCCCCCGGCGTCATCTCCGTCTTCTCGCCCAACCGGTATTACGGCAGCCAGGAGGAGTACCTGGGCGCGCTCGCCGAGGCGATGCGGGAGGAATACGAGGCGATCCACCGCGCGGGCTTCATACTCCAGGTGGATTGCCCCGACCTGGCCATGACCGCGCCCGGCGCGGGCTCGCTGGAGAACTTCCGCCGGCAGATGGAACTCAACATCGAGGCGCTCAACCAGGCGCTGGTGAACATCCCGGCCGAGGCCGCGCGGATCCACATCTGCTGGGGCAACGCCGAGATGCCGCGGACGACGGATGTCGAGCTCAAGGACATCATCGACATCATCCTGAAGGCCAAGCCGGCCGGCTTCATGCTGATGGCGTCCAACGGCCGGCATGCCCACGAGTGGAAGGTCTTCCAGGAAACCAAGCTGCCGGCGGGCAAGTACGTGATCCCGGGCGTTCTCGATTCCACCTCGAACATCGTCGAGCACCCCGAGGTGGTCGCGGACCGGCTGATCCGCTACGCCGGCGTCGTGGGCCGGGAGAACGTGATGGCGGGAACCGACTGCGGGTTCGGGACGTTCGTCGGCATGGACGTGGTGGTCGCCAGCGTCACCTGGGCTAAGTTCCGGGCCCAGGCCGAGGGGGCCAGGATCGCCTCAGAGCACCTGTGGAGCTCCGCCGCCTGAGGTTGTCGGCGGGGCCTCGTAGCCTGCTCACCATGACGGACAGCTACGAAGGAATCCTCCGCGAGCCGCCGGCCGCCGGGAACGAGGCCGACACCCTGGTCGGCTCCCTGGAGCGCCAGCGCAGGATCTTTGCCTGGAAGTGCGGCGGGCTGGACGCGGCCGGCCTGAGCGCGACGGTCGGCGCCTCGTCGGTGACCCTGGGCGGGCTGCTCAAGCACCTGGCCCTGGTCGAGGACGAGTACTTCGGCCGCAGGCTGCGCGGGCAGGAGTTCGGGGCCCCGTGGGACACGGTGGACTGGGACGCCGAACCCGACTGGGAGTGGCACTCGGCCGCCGAGGACAGCCCCGGGCAGCTCTATGCGCTCTGGCAGGAAGCCGTGGCCCGCTCCCGCTCCGCGGTCGCGGAGGCGCTGGCCGACGGCGGCGGCCCGGGGCAGCTGGCCCGGTTCACCTGGCCCGACGGCCGGTCACCCAGCCTGCGGCGGATCCTGATCGACCTGATCGAGGAGTACGCGCGGCACGTCGGCCATGCCGACCTCATCCGGGAGTCGGTCGACGGGCTGGTCGGGGAAGACCCACCGCAGTGATGAGGGCAGCGCCGCGGCGCGGCGCTAGAGCGCTGCAGCGGGTGCAGCGGGTCGCTAGTACGTGCCTCCTATGGAAGCAAGTTCCGTAGAACAAGCTTTCTGCGACGCAGACCGGGGATCAGGCTCCGGCCGCGAGCAGCGCGGCCACTGCGGCCTCGGCCTCCGCGCTCGCCGGGAGCTCGGCCGACCGCACCGGGATCGTGGCCAGGCCGCCGTCGGAGGAGTACCGGCTGATCAGCCGGGGATCGATGTACGAGGCGCGCGCCACCGCGGGCGTGTCGCCCAGCCAGTCCGCCACGCCCCGGATGCTGGCGGTGATCACGCTCTTGGCTCGCCGGGGGGTGGCCGGCGGCCCCGCGTTCGCGAGCAGCAACGCCATCAGGACGGTGGCGTTCCAGGTCCGGAACTCCTTCGCCGTGAAATGGCCGCCGGCGTGCTCGGCGATGTAGGCGGTCACGTCGTGGGAGTGCAGCTGGTGCCAGCCGCCGCCCTCCGGCCAGCAGAACAGCGCGTCCAGGCCGTTGTCGCTGCGGGCCAGCGTCCGCACCGTCGGCCGGACCGCCGGGTCGGTGACCGTGATGGCCCGCCGCTTGCCCTCCTTGGCCACGTAGTCGAACACGACGCCATCGCGCCGCACGCTGACATGCCGTTTCTCCAGCGTCGCGGCGCCGTAATGGTGATCAAGCTCGGCGTACCTCTCGCCACCGAGACGGAACAGGCCAAGGTCGATCAGCCGGACCGCGCCGGCGGTGACTCGTCCGCGGTCGAGGGCACGCCGCCTCAGGTCGTGCAGGGTCGCGGCCCGCAGCGCGGGCAGCGCGGCGGCGAAGCGCAGCATGTGCGCGAACTTCTGGACGTCACGCTGCTCGCGCCACAGCTGGTGATACCGGTACTGGGTCCGGCCCCGGCCGTCCACGCCGGTGGCCTGGATGTGCCCCAGCGGGTCGGGCGAGATCCAGACGCCGGTCCAGGCGGGCGGGAGCGCGAGGTCCCGGATGCGCCGCAGCGTCCCGGCGTCGGTGACCTCCGCGCCCGACGGGTCCCGGTACCCGAAGCCGCCGCCCAGGCGGACCCGGGTGATACCGGGTCCGCGCGGGTCGCTGCGCGTCAGGCCGGGAACCGCCGACAGCAGTCCGCCCTGGGTGTTTTCCGGGCCACCGGTCATCAGGCGGTGTCTTCCACCCCGACGCTCTGGCCCGCCGCCCGGAGCCGGGCGAGCGTCGCCGCGAACTGCCGCAGGGTCCGCTCCGGCACCGGCTCACCGAGCCAGCGCTGCAGTTCCTCGTCGAAGGCCACCTCGACCTCGGCAAAGACGCGCCGGCCCTCCGGGGTCAGTTCCAGCAGCGACGACCGCCGGTCGGCCGGGTTCGGCAGCCTCTGGCAGTAGCCGCTGGCCTCGATCCGGTCCACCAGCTTGCCCGTGCCGCCGGTCGTGATGCCCAGTTCGCTCGCGATGTCGTAGACGCGGCAGCCGGGCAGCCGGTCTATCACCGACATGGGCTCGAAGTGCGTCAGCGGCAGAGCGAACTCGCTCTTCAGCCTGGCGTCCACCGCGCTCCAGAGCTGGATCTCGAAGCGGATTATGTCGCTGAACAGTCGCCTGAGGTCCAACACGACCGGGCCCACCTCCCGCCGCCGCCGGCAACTGCCGGTGGCTTCCAAAGCGATTACTGCTATGAAGGTATATTCCACGGCGTCCGGGCTCCCGCAGGCCCACCTGCCCTCGAGCAAGGTGGTGCGCGGCGTTCGCGATGCTGACCAGCCCGCACGCGCCGGGCAAGATCGCCCTGGTGAACGACCGCTAACCCGGCCGGCCCCGCCGCCCGGACGGCGCCCTGGCTGATCCGGGCGGAAGGGCGGCGAATGCCGCCACCGGGGCCGCGTCGAGGATCAGCGGTGCTCGAGCATGCGCTCCAGCAGTGTGGTCAGACGGTGCGCCTCGGCCCGGGTGAGCGCGCTGGTCATGGGCGACAGGGACCGCGCTATCTGGGCGGCGCCGCGTTCGGCGAGTTCCGCCCCGTCGGCGCTGAGGAACACGTCGACGCCGCGCCCGTCGAGCGGGTTGGCTGCCCGCTGCAGGAGGCCCCGTTTTTCGGCGCGGTCGACGAGGCCGGAGATCGTCGACTTGTCCAGCCCGAGGTAGTCGGCCAGCTCGCTCATCTTGACCCGCCGGTCGCGGAGGATGGCGAGCACCCGTAGCTGGGTCAGGGAGAGGTCGTGCTCGGCGGCGATCCTGTTCAGCACGGCCATCGTGGCGAAGGACGTCCGCACCAGGGCGTCGATCAGATCTTCCTGGCCGGCCGGGCCGGCTGAGCTGCCGAGTCAGAGACTGCCATGCGGAAAGCCTACTTGCTTTGGTTGGTAGTAGCAACTATTCTGGTTCGTACTACCAACTACTTTTACGGAGGTCGTCATGAAAGCCGCCGTCGTTTCCTCGTTCGGCGCTCCGCCCCGTTACGAGGACTTCCCCGACCCGGCCCCGGCTGTCGACGACGAGATCGTCGTCGACGTGCTCGCCGCCGGCCTGCACCCGCGCGTCCGCTCACAGGCCGACGGGTCGCACTACACCAGCACCGACGAGCTGCCGCTCGTGCCCGGCATCGACGGCGTCGGCCGCGGACCGGACGGGCTGCTGCGCTACTTCATCCTCCCCGACACCACGCTCGGCGCCATGGCCGGGCAGACCGTCATCGACACGCGCCGCAGCATTGTCCTGCCTTCCGGCAGCGACCCCGTGGCGGTGGCCGCCGCCATGAACCCGGCAATGTCCTCCTGGGTCGCGCTGCGCCAGCGCGTGCAGTTCCAGGCCGGACAGAGCGTCCTCATCCTCGGTGCCACCGGCAACGCCGGCCAGATGGCCGTCCAGATCGCCAGGCTGTTCGGCGCGGACCGGATCGTCGCCGCCGGGCGCCACGCCGAACGGCTGGCCAGGCTCCCCGCAGCCGGAGCGACCGACACCGTGTCGCTCGACGGGACGCCCGAGGCCGTTGCCCGCCGGCTCGGCCAGGCCGCCAGCGAGGTGGACGCGGTGATCGACTACCTGTGGGGCGAACCCGCCGCCGCCGCGATGATCGCCGTCGTCACCGACCGCGCCGACCGCGGCAAGCCGCTCACCTGGATCGAGGTCGGCTCCATGGCCGGCCCGACCGCACCGATCCCCTCAGCCGCGCTGCGCGCCGCTCGCCTGACGATCGTCGGCAGCGGCCAGGGATCGGTCAGCGCGCACGAGTACCTCGCTGAGCTCCCGGCCCTGGCCCAGGAGATCGCCGCCGGCACAATCGACGTCGACGCCCGGGCCATGCCGCTCGCCGATGTCGAAAAGGCATGGGCCGCCACCGACGACGCGCAGCGCATCGTCCTCACCCCGTAGCCTTACCCCCGGCCGAGACGCGCCGTGGCCACCGGCTAGCGTGCGGGCCAGGAGGAACCATGACCGCACGACCTGAGGTGGTTGCGCTGCTCACCGACTTTGACGTGGAGCAAGGCGGTTCCCGCCAGCGGTTCCGGCACCGAGACGGACGGCCGTTCACCGACGAGGAGACCGAGCTGATCGGCAGCGCGACCGACGAAGAGATCCGCGCCGCCGCCGGCGAACTGACCGCCGCGCCGCAGCGCATGGCGGAACTGCTCATGCCGTACATCCGCAGGGTGGCCAAGGAAACGGGCGACCACCCGCCCACGGGGGAAGCACCCTGACCGGCCGCGGCGGCTACAGGCGGCGCAGCCTGATATAGCCGGTCACGTCTCGCTCCATGTCGACCTGGGTCATCTCCCCCTCCGCCCGCCACAACACCAGGACCGCCGCCCCGTCGGGCACGGCGACCGGCCGTCCGGCGTCTGCGGGGTCGCCGGCCCGGCCGGGGTCAGTCCGGCGCGAGGATCGCGGTTCCGCAGCCGGGCCGGGGGGCAATGATGTGGTCAGGACCGCCCGCGCTCCCGGTACCGGGGCGGTGCGCGGGCGCGGGAGAGCCGGGGAGGCGCGCGTGTCCATCGGTCAGACCCTGGCGCAAGCGCGTCACGACGCTGGTCTCACCGTCGCCGAGGTCAGTGAGCGGACCCGTATCAGGGAAAAGATCATCAGGGCGATCGAGGACGACGATTACTCCGCGTCCGGTGGCGACTTCTACGCCCGGGGGAACATCCGCAGCATCGCGAAGGTCGTCGGCACCGATTCCGAGCCGCTGATCCGGGAGTATGACGCTCTCCACCGCGCGCCGGGCGCGTTGTCCACGGTGAGCCTGGACGAGTTGCTGGCCACCTCGGAGCAGGCCCCGCAGCGGCGCAGGCCGGACTGGTCAGCGGCGCCCGGGCGGGCGGCACCGGGGCGGGCGGCACCGGGGCGGGCGGCGACGGGGCGGGCGGCGACGGCCGGTGCGTCCGTGTGGCACTGGCTGTCCGCGGCGGGGGACTTGGTGGTGGTGGCCTATACGACCGTGCGGCTCTGGCTGAGCCGGTCCGCGGCGGGCAAGGCGGCGGCGTCCGGCTATTCCGCTGCGCGGCGCCACCTGAACTGGGTCGTGATCCTGGGAGTGGCGCTGGCGGTGGCGCTCGGCTTCGGGGTGTACCGCTTCCTGTCCAGCCCGCAGCAAACGGCGGTTACCCCGTCGGCGGCCAGCAAGCACGCGGGAACCGGCCATGACGCCACACGCACCAGGCCAAACCCGGCCCCGAAGGTCAGCCCGGCCGCCGCGGCGCCGTCCCCGGCCGCCGCGGCGCCCGCGCAGCGGCTGACCCCGGTCAGCGTCGCGGCGTTCGGTCCCGGTGGCGGCGACAACCCCCAGCTCGCCCGGCAGGCGATCTCCGGCCAGCCCGGGGCTGGCTGGCGCACCGACTGGTATGCCAGCGCCGGCTTCGGGAACCTGTACCCGGGAACGGGCCTGCTCCTGGACATGGGCCGCCCGGTCACGCTCACCGTCGTCCAGATCGCCCTCGGCCAGGCCCGCGGCGCGGGCCTGCAGGTCCGGGTGGGCGCCGCTCCTGCCCTGGCGGACCTGCGGCCCGTCGCGCACGCAGCCGACGCGGGCGGGGTGGTCCGGCTGCGGCTGACCAGGCCGGCCCGTGCCCGCTACGTGCTGATCTGGTTCACCAGGCTCCCGGCCAGCCCCTCCGGCACCTTCCAGGCGGAGGTGTGGAACGTCCGGCTGGAAGGCCGGGCCTGACCCGGGAAACACCGGGCCGGGCAGGGCCGGGCGCCTGAAATCGTCGTTCAGCTACAGTGACGGGATGTGGCCGGGGCCGCGGCGGCGCTGATGACCGCGGGCATGTCCTGCGTGCTCATCGCGATCGCCCAGACCACGGTCTGGGGCTGGATAGCACTGCCCACGCTGACGCTGCTGGCGGCTGGCCTGGCGGTCTGCGCGTTGTGGATCCTGGTGGAACTGCGCAGCCGCAACCCTCTCATAGACATGACGATGATGCGGGTCCGCGGGGTATGGACGGCCAACCTGGCGGCATTCCTCCTCGGCGCGGGGCTGTACGCGTGGTTCCTGCTGCTGCCGCAACTGGCCCAGCTCCCGGTGAGCACCGGCTTCGGCTACGGGGCGGAGGCTGGGAACCAATGAGGTATGACATCAAGGTCGCAGCCCAGCCGCGGCGGCCGATAGCCGCCGTGGCGGTGACCACCACGTGGCAGGAGTTTCCCGGCCAATGGCGCGGGATGCTCGACGAGGTTTACGCGTGCCTGCGGCAAGCCGGTGCCGGATGCGGGTGCAACGTCATGCTCTACCGGGACCTGCCCGGCGATGACCGGGTCAGCGTGGAGGTCGGGGTCGAGGTGAGCGCCGCGTTCCCGCCGTCGGGCCGGGTCGTGGCGTCGGCGCTGCCCGCGGGCCGGGCCGCCGTCACCACCCATCGCGGGCCCTACGACGAGCTGGAGGCGGCCCATCTGGCCGTCCGCCGGTGGTGCGCGGGCCAGGGCCGGGAGCTCACCGGCGAACGCTGGGAGGTGTACGGGGACTGGCACGAGGATCCGGCCGAGCTGCAGACCACGATCTGCTACGGGATCGGGGCACGGTCATGACCGGGCCCGGCGTCCTGGTCGAGGCGCTGAGCCGGGGACTGCCGGGCGACCGCATCGTCACCGACCCTGTCGTGCTCGCCGCCCTGTCGCACGACGACGCCGAGTGGGCGCCGGCCGGGACGGCCGCCGCCGGAGTACGCGCGCGATCAGAAGCCGAGGTGCAGCACGTCGTGCGCACCTTGGTACCCGCCGGACCCGGCCAGCGCTCCGTGGTCCACCATCGGCGGCAACGTGGCCACCAACGCGGGCGGCCTGTGCTGCCTGAAGTACGGGGTCACCCGCGACTACGTCCTGGGCCTGCGCGCGGTCGTCGGTGGCCCCGTGGCCTACGGCGAGGCCGTGCGCCTGGGCCGGCGCACCACGAAGGGCGTCGCCGGGCTCGACCTGGTCGGGCTCTTCGTCGGATCCGAGGGCACGCTGGGCGTCGTCACCGAGGTGACGCTGCGGCTCCGCCCCGCTCCGGTCGGCACCCCGCGGACGGTCGTCGGCGCCTTCGGCGACCTGGTCGCGTCCGGCGAGGCCGTGGCCCAGATCACCCGGCGCGGGCTGACCCCGGCCGTGCTCGAGCTTCTCGACCGTGCCTGCCTGGAGGCGGCCGAGGAATGGAAGCACCTGGGCCTGGAGCCGGACGCGACGGCGCTGCTGCTGGCCCGCGTGGACACCCCGGGAGATTCGGGAGCGGCCGAGTCCGAGGCGATCGCCGCGACCATGACCGACGCGGGAGCCATCTGGGTCGAGCAGTCGACCGATGACGCCGAGGCCGAGGCGCTGTTCGAGGCCCGGCGGCTGGCCTACCCGGCGCTCGAACGGCTCGGCCCGGTGCTCACCGAGGATGTCTGCGTGCCGCGATCCAAGGTCCCCGCGATGCTGGAACAGATAAGCGTGATCGCGGCGCGCCGTGGCGTGCAGATAGCCACGATCGCTCATGCGGGCGACGGGAACCTGCACCCGCTGCTCATCACGCCGCCCGGCGACGAGGCCGCGCGCGCCGCGGCTCAGGCCGCGTTCGAGGAGTTCCTCGACGCGGCGATCGCCCTGGGCGGCACCGTCACCGGCGAGCACGGCGTCGGGATACTGAAACGTGACGGCATGCGCCGGGAACTCGATCCGGGGTCGGTCGCGCTGCAGTCCGCGGTGCGCCACGCGCTCGACCCGCGAGGGGTGTTCAACCCGGGGAAGGGCTGAGGCCGGCTATCTGCTGGTTTGGCCGTGGCCGTCCGGGCGCGATGAGGTGAGGGACGCGAATACCACGGTGGAACTGAGGTAATGGCCGGTGGTGTAGTCGAAAGTGCCGCCGCAGGTTATCAGGCGCAGGGCCGCGTAGCCGGTCGCGCCGTAGATGGTTTTCGCCGGGAATTTGGATTTGAGGTACTGGCGTACGCCCGTGACGCGGAATACGGCGGTGATGCCGTCGGCCAGTGTCACGTCCACGTTGTCCCCGGGGCGGAGGGCGCCCAGGCGGAAGAAGACGGCCGGTCCCTGATAGCTGTCCAGGTGGCCTTCGATGACCGACGCCCCGATCTGGCCGGGCGTCGCCGAGTACTTGTACCACGCCGCCTCGCTCGCCTCGGTGTCCAGCGACGGCACCTGGATCACGCCGCCGGCGCTGACGCCCAGGTGCAGCAGTTTCGAGTTCACGCCGATGGCCGGGATATCGACGGACACCGGCATCGAGCGCGGCAGCGATAGCCCGTGCACCTTGAAGGGGGGCGGCCCGATAGCGCCCGCGGCCGTCGGGGAAGGCTGCGGCGCATGCTGCTGGGCGCCGATCACGTAGCCGACGGTCGCGGCCCCGCCCAGGATGAGAACGACGCCGGCCACCCCCGCAATGCGGGCCCGGAAGCCTCCTAGCGCCCGGCTTCCCGGCGCCCGGCTTCCCGGCGCCCGGCTTTCCCGTGCGCGGCTTCCCGGCGCCCGGCTTTCCGGCGCCCGGCTTTCCGGCGCCCGGCTTTCCGGCGCCCGGCTTTCCGGCGCACTGGGCGGGGGAGCGTACCCGCTCTGCGGCCAGGACATGACCACACGGAACCCGGCCACACGCCGCCACTCCGCCTCCCCCAATACCGTCGCCCCTCCCTCCGTCTTCCCCACGGGGTTCTAATCGCGTAGCCTGATATTCCAGTGGAGAACAGGCCATTGCATGCCGGTGTCGTCTATGGGCTTTACCTTTATGGCCCTCGGCGCTTTCGGGGACCTGCCTTCAGCCGGAGCGGGCAGCGACCGGGCCGACCACGCGGTTTCCCTTCCCAGGCTGGTTTCCGATGCGGGACCGGGAAACAGGGCCGCCATCTGCCGGACGCGTGAGGAGCTTCCATGAAGGGGCGCACCACCACTGCGGGGACGGGGCTCAGCGCGAGGCTGGCCGCAGTCGGCTGCGGCATCTTGGCCATACTCGCTTCCGCGGCAATCTCGGCCTGTACGACGAGCCCTTCGGCATCGCTACCTACATCCTCACCCTCAGAGTCTTCTCCGGCAACACCGACCGAGACGCCAACCGGCACGGCCACGGCGACCGCGACCGCCTCGGCCCCCACCACGGCCCCGGCCACGGCGGCGCCCGCCACCGCCGCGGCCCCCACCACGGCGGCGCCCGCCACCGCCGCGGCGCCCACCACAGGGTCACCGGCCCCCGCCGCGGCCCCGGCCACGGGCGGCGGCGGCACGGCCGGATTCCAGGACACCTTGGTCCTCGTGCTGGGTGCAGCCGCGATAGTGGCCGGCGCCGCGGGCATCGCCTACCGCAGGAGGGTGATCAGGAACCGCTGACCGTTACCGTCTCGACGAACCAGGCCGCCTGGGCCACCGCGCTGTCGGCGGCGGCGAGGAGACCGGGCTGCAGCGCGAAGTCGTGCCACATGCCCGGCCACCTGGTGTAGGTGACGTCCACCCCGGCGGCCGAGGCGCTGGCGGCCAGGCGCTCGGCGTCGGGGGCGAGCATCTCGTCGGATCCGGCCTGGATCAGCAGCGGCGGCAGCCCGCCGTGCCCGGCGAGCAGCGGCGAGACCGCGGGGTCCGCCCGGTCCGGCCGGGGGGCGTACGCGGCGGCGCAAGCCTCGAGCCAGCCCGGGCTGAGCAGCACGTCGCGCCGCGTCAGTTCCGGGTGTTCCCGCAGGTCCCGGCTGAGGTCGAGCCACGGCGACACGAGGATGCACCCGGCGGGAAGCTTTTCGGAGCCATTACGCAACGCCAGCACGGCGGACAGGGCCAGGCCCCCGCCGGCCGAGTCGCCCGACACCACAACCGATGCGGGAGCGACGTCACCGAGCAGCGAGTTCATCACGTCCCGGGCGTCCTCCAGGGCGGCCGGATGGGGGTGCGCGGGGGCCAGCCGGTACTCGGGCAGCACGACCCGGCTCCCCGCCCGGGCGCTCAGGTGCGCCGCCCAGGCCCGGGCCGTGCGCGCCGAGCCGACGCAGTAGCCGCCGCCGTGGAAGTGGACGACGGTGCGCTCGGGGCGCGCCCGGCCGACCGTCACCACCTCGGTGCGTACCCCGTTCATCACGCGCTCGACGACGGTCGTGCCCCGCGGCATCGGCGCGCCCCGGGTGAGCTGGTCGAGGCGCCGGCGCTGCACCTCCCAGGGCAGGCCGGGGTCGAGGACCCGGCGGCCGAGTTGCCGCGCCCCGAGGCGCATCAGCCTCGGCGGGATGCGGATTTTTTCTGCTCGCCTCCGGGCCCCCGCCCCCCGCCCACCTCCCCGTCCCTCTCCACTTCCCCCTTCACTGCCCCGTCTTCCCTCGTCGCTCGGTCGCAGGCTCCCTCGCTCCTCGGTCCAGACGGGGCCGCGGCCCTTTGGCTCGACCATGTGCTCGCTCATGACGTGCCCGCTCCGACGGGGACGGAGGCCGGGCGTTTGGGCATGACGCGGTAGTTGGCGAGGTCGAAGCGGCGGACCCGGTACCGGTAGAGGAAGGTCTGGGCGGGCCAGTTGTTGGTGTTGCGGCCCGAGGCCGTGGTGTACCAGCTGTGGCACCCGCTCTCCCACACCGAGGTGCGGCTGGCCGCATTCACCCAGGCGTTGAACGCGCTTTGCACCTCGGGACGCACGTCGAGCCAGTCCAGGCCCTCCTCGTCGAGGGCCCGCAAGGCGCCGGTCACGTAGGCGATCTGGCCTTCGAGCATGTAGATGATCGAATTGCCGCCGAGGTTGGTGTTGGGCCCGTAGAGCATGAAGAAGTTCGGGAACCCGGCGACGGTGATCCCGAGGTACGCCTCGGCCCCGTCGTGCCAGGCCTCGCGCAGCCGCCGCCCGCCGAGCCCGGTCACCGACATGGGGGCCAGGAAGTCGAGCGTCTGGAACCCGGTGCCGTAGATGATCACGTCCGCCGGGCGGACGGTACCGTCGGCCGTGACCACGCCGTCACTTGCGATGCGCTCCACCGGGTCGGTGATGAGGCCGACGTTCGGGCGGGCCAGGGTCGGGTACCAGTCATCGGAGAACAGCACCCGCTTGCAGCCCATCACGTAGTCGGGCACGCACTTCTCGCGCAGCTGCGGGTCGGTGATCTGCGCCTGGAGCTGGCGGCGCCAGAGCTGCATCGGCCCGGCCAGGAGCTTCGGCGACACGACGAAGCCGCTCGTGAGCAGCTCGCCGTAGAGGAAGGTGCGCAGCCGGTCGGCCTTGCGCACCGCGGGGAGCCGCTCGCGCAGGACCTGCTCGGCCTCGCGGTAGGCCCGGTCGGACTTGGGCAGTATGTAGGGGGCGCTGCGCTGGTAGACGTCGACGTGGGCGGCGTCCTTGGCGATCTCGGGCACGAACTGGATGGCGCTCGCCCCGGTGCCCACGACGGCTACCCGTCGGCCGGCGAGGTCGACGCCGTGGTCCCAGCGGGCGGAATGCCACGACGGGCCGGCGAAATCGTCCCGGCCCGGGATGTCGGGGAGGGCGGGCCGGCTGAGCTGCCCGACGGCGGAGACGACCGCGGTGGCCTGCAGCGTGTCGCCGCCGGTGAGGGTGAGGTTCCACACGGCGCGGCGCTCGTCGAACTCGGCGGCGGCCACCCCCGAGCCGAAGCGCAGGTGCGGGCCGAGCCCCCGCTCCTGCGACAGCGCGCGCAGGTAGTCCAGGATCTCCTGCCGCGGCGGGAACCGGCGGCTCCAGCGCCACGGCCAGAACGAGAACGAGTACAGGGCCGACGGCACGTCACAGCAGAGGCCGGGGTAGGTGTTGTCCCGCCAGATCCCCCCGAGGTCGTCGCCCCGGTCGAGGACGAGGAAGTCGTCGATGCCCGCCTGCTTGAGCGCCGCGGCCATGCCGATCCCCCCGAACCCGGCGCCGACCACCACCACCCGGTGCGACGAATGCTCCGGCATGGGCCCCTCCCTCGGGCTCTGCGCGGCCGCCGGGCCGTCACGAACCTGCACGGGCAGGATAGCGGAACCGCCCCGGGCCGCTCAGTGACCGGCGATCTGGCCGCCGTCGATGTGCAGGATCTCGCCGGTGATGTAGGGCGATGCCTCCAGGAACAAGATGCCGTTCACGATGTCGCTGACCTGGCCGACGCGCCCGAGCGGGGGGAGCTGGTCGCCGAGCCCTTCGTAGCTTTCCGGCGGGTGCACCGGGGTCTGGATGGTGCCCGGTGAGACGGCGTTGACCCGGATGCCTCGAGAGGCGTACTCGACGGCCAGTGACCTGGTCGCCGCGGCCAGCCCGCCCTTGGTGAGGGCGGCCAGGGCCGATGGCGCCTTGGAGTTCGCGTAGTCGGCGAGGGTGGCGCTGATGTTGACCACGTGGCCGCGGCCCTGCTTGAGCATCTCGGCGATGACGCGCCGGGTCATCCAGAAGAATCCGGTGAGGTTGACGCCGACCATGGTGGCGTAGTCGTCGGCGGTGTAGTCGGTGAACGGCTTGCCGACGAACACGCCGGCGTTGTTGACCAGGGTGTCGATGCGCCCGAAACGCCCGAGCGCCTCGTCGGCGATCCGGTCCGCGGTGGCGGGCTGGGAGATGTCTCCCTCGACGGCGAGCACGTCCGGGTCCTCGGCGGGCTTGATCGTGCGGGCGCTGGCCACCACCGCCCAGCCCTGCTGGCGGTACCCGGCGATTATGCCGGCGCCGATGCCCTGAGAGCCGCCGGTGACGATCGCGACCCGCTGCTCGTTGTCGCTCACTGTCTGCCCCTCATTTACGCTAACCGCCGCTTCGGAGGGTGGCAACGGCGAAAGGGGCACGAATCAGGATCTGGCCCGGGCCGCGCTCCCTGCGGCAACGCGCCTGTTCCGGCCGGCCGTCGGTTACGGGCAGCCTGCGTGGTGAACCTGGCCCAAGTCAGGGAAGCTGGGCAGGGGCATGGCCGTCGGCCGACCGCTCTGGTCGTAGTCGAGAGTGAACTGGACGGGCAGCGGTCCCGGGCACCTGACGAGCACCTGGAAGGTGACCGTGAACCAGGCGCTGCCCCCCGGCCCGAGAGTAGGGGGGAGAGCATTGCCCGGCGCTTCGCCCGCGGCCGGCAGTTCACCGCAGGGCCGGCCGCGGGCCCGCCACCGCCCAGCCGGGAGTCTGGCCGCAGCCGCTCGCCGTCATCTCGGCCGCTCATCTTGCCAAGATAGACCGGGGCCGGGGCAGGCCCCGGGCTGGCGGGCGGGCTGATCGACGAGCGCCCCGGCCGGCGCTGGTAAGTTAAGGAGTAACACGGCGCTGATCCGGCTATCTCCGGGGAGCCTCCGGAAGAACGAGTGCCAGGGCACTTCAGTAGAACCGGGCGGGTGGGCCCGTCACAGCCTGCCAATGAGTGATTCCGGCTCATCCGCTGCACGCGGGAATGCGCCGGGATAAACGAGGTGGTACCGCGGTGCTGCCCGGGGCCGAACCAGCGGCCCGGGTGTTGTCGTCCTCGTGTGGCAGGGACCAACCGTGGAGGACCACCGATGAGCTATCCCAAGGCCTCGACCGACGAGGGACCCTCGACCGAGGGTGCCAGCGCCGCCCCCGCCGTGCCCGCCAGCCCGCGCTTTCCCGAGATCGAGGAGCGGGTGCTCAGGTACTGGGCGGCCGACGACACCTTCCGCGCGTCGGTGGAGAACCGCCCCGCGGGCCAGGACGGCGCGAACGAGTTCGTGTTCTACGACGGCCCGCCGTTCGCGAACGGCCTGCCGCACTACGGGCACCTGCTGACCGGCTACGTGAAGGACCTGATCCCGCGCTACCAGACCATGCGCGGCCGGCGCGTGGAGCGGCGCTTCGGCTGGGACACCCATGGCCTGCCCGCCGAACTCGAGGCGATGAGCCAGCTCGGCATCAAGACCAAGGAAGAGATCGACGAGCTCGGCATCGCCAAGTTCAACCAGGCGTGCCGCGAGTCTGTGCTGCGCTATACCCAGGACTGGCGCGACTACGTCACCCGCCAGGCCCGGTGGGTCGACTTCGACCACGACTACAAGACGCTGGACCTGAGCTACATGGAAAGCGTCATGTGGGCGTTCAAGGAGCTCTACGACAGCGGCCTGGCCTACGAGGGCTTCCGCTGCCTGCCCTACTGCTGGAACGACGAGACCCCCCTGTCCGCGCACGAGCTCCGGATGGACGACGACGTCTACCAGATGCGCCAGGACCCGGCGGTCACGGTCGGCTACCGGCTGGAGACCGGCGAGCTCGCGCTGATCTGGACGACCACGCCATGGACCCTGCCGTCCAACCTGGCCATGGCGGTACACAACGACGTCGACTACGTCGTGGTCGAGTCATCGGCCACCGGGCGCAGCGAACGCTACCTGCTGGCCGAGGCCCGGCTTCCGGCTTACGCCCGCGAGCTGGGCGAGGATGCCCAGGCCCGGATCGTCCGCCGGTGCAGGGGCTCAGAGCTGGTCGGGCTGCGGTACACCCCGCCGTTCAGCTACTTCCTCGGGCACCCGAACTCGCACGTCGTGCTGCACGCCGACTACGTCACCACCGCCGACGGCACCGGCGTGGTGCACCTCGCGCCGGCCTTCGGCGAAGAGGACAAGCTGCTCACCGATCGCTGCGACATCGTGCCGGTGGTCCCGGTCGGCCCGGACGGCAGGTTCATCTACCCGGTCAGCGACTACGCCGGGATGCACGTCTTCGACGCCAACTACGCGATCATCGACCATCTGAAGGCCCGGACCCGGCTCGACGCGGGCGGCCCGGACCAGGCTGCCGATTCCACCACGGCCGGGTCCGCCACGGGCGGCACCGTCCTGCTGCGGCACGAGACCTATGACCACTCCTACCCGCACTGCTGGCGGTGCCGCAAGCCGCTGATCTACATGGCGGTCTCGTCGTGGTTCGTGTCCACCACGGCCATCAGGGACCGGATGCTCAAGCTGAACGAGCAGATCACCTGGGTGCCCGAGCACGTCAAGCACGGCCAGTTCGGCAAGTGGCTGGAGAACACCCGAGACTGGTCCATCAGCCGCAACCGGTTCTGGGGCAGCCCGATCCCGGTGTGGAAGTCCGACAACCCGGAGTTCCCCCGGGTCGACGTGTACGGCTCGCTGGCCGAGCTGCAGGCGGACTTCGGCGCCGAGGTCACCGACCTGCACCGGCCGGCCATCGACACGCTCACCCGGCCTAACCCGGACGACCCGTCGGGCCGGTCGACCATGCGCCGGGTCACGGACGTGCTGGACTGCTGGTTCGAGTCCGGCTCGATGTCGTTCGCGCAGGTCCACTATCCGTTCGAGAACGCCGACTGGTTCGAGCACCACTTCCCGGGCGACTTCATCGTCGAGTACATCGGGCAGACCCGCGGCTGGTTTTACACCATGCACGTGATGGCCGCGGCGCTGTTCGAACGGCCCGCGTTCAAGACCTGCGTCAGCCACGGCATCGTGCTCGGCTCCGACGGCCAGAAGATGTCCAAGTCGCTGCGCAACTACCCGGACGTGCGGGAGGTGTTCGACCGCGACGGGGCCGACGCCATGCGGTGGTTCCTGATGTCCTCGCCGATCCTGCGCGGCGGCAACCTGGTCGTCACCGAGCAGGGCATCAGGGACGGGGTCCGGCAGGTGCTGATCCCGCTGTGGAACAGCTGGTACTTCTTCCAGCTGTACGCCAACGCGGCAGGATACGAGGCGTCGCCCGGCGCGCACTCTGCCGACCTGCTCGACCAGTACCTGCTGGCCAAGCTGCGCCAGTTCGTCGAGACCACCACCTGGCAGCTGGATCACTACGAGGTCGCGAACGCCTGCGACTCGGCCCGCGCGTTCGCCGACGTGCTGACCAACTGGTACATCCGGCGCTCGCGGCAGCGGTTCTGGGACGCGGCCGGCGCCGACCCCTCGGTGGCGCGGCAGGCCTTTGACACGCTGTACACCGCGCTGGAGGTCACCTGCCGGGTGACGGCCCCGCTGCTGCCGCTGACGACCGAGGAGATCTGGCGCGGCCTGACCGGCGGCCGGTCGCTGCACCTGACCGACTGGCCGGACACCTCCGGGCTGCCGTCGGACCCGGGCCTGGTGAGCGCGATGGACCGGACCCGCGAGGTGTGCTCAGCCGCGGCGTCACTGCGCAAGGCGAGCGGGCTGCGGGTGCGGCTGCCGCTGCCGGAGCTGACCGTGGTGGCCGCCGACGCCGAGTCGCTGGCCGACTTCACCACCCTGATCGCCGACGAGGTGAACGTGCGCGAGGTGACGCTGGTCGACGTGGCGGACGCCGCGGCGCAGCAGGCCGGCATCTCGCAGCGGCTGACCATCAACGCCCGCGCGGCCGGGCCCCGGCTGGGCCGGGACGTGCAGGCGGTGATCAGGGCCAGCAAGTCGGGCGACTGGTCGGCGGACGCATCCGGCGTGGTGACCAGCGGCGGCTTCGAGCTCAAGCCGGGCGAGTTCACGCTCGAGACGGTGGTCGCCGACAGCGCGACGGCGACCGCGACCGGGATGCTGCCGGGCGGCGGCTTCATCCTGCTCGACACCGAGGTAACCCCGGAACTGGCGGCCGAGGGGCTGGCCCGCGACGTGGTGCGCGCGGTGCAGCAGGCCCGGCGTGCCGTCGGCCTCGGCGTGTCCGACCGGATCAGCCTCACCATCGCCGGCACCCCGGCCGCGCAGCAGGCGATGCGGACGCACCAGCAGCTGATCGCCGGCGAGACGCTCGCGACGGACGTCGAGCTGGCCGGGCCGGACGCGCTCGACGCGGACCCGCTGGCCGGCCAGCCGACGCCGGTGGGGGACGGCGAGCTCGTCCGGATCCGCCTGACGCCCTGAACCGGCCGGTCGGCGAGCTAGCGCGCGAACTGCCGGTGAGCCGTCCCGCTGTCTCGCAGCACCTCAAGGTCCGGCCGGCCGCCGCCGCGCTGGCTAACGAGCCCTGGCCACCAGGTGCGCCCGAGGCGGCACGCCCGCGGCAGCTTACGCGGTAACCTCGAAGGCGGCGGGCAGTACCGCCGTGCGGCCGTCCGGGGCCACGACCTGCACGTCCACGGTCCCCTGAGGCAGCCCTGGCGGCACGGTGACGCGCACGACCGCGTCCGTCCGGCTACCCGGGGCCAGGGGGACAAGGCGGCCGCCCAGCGTCACGTCGGGGCTGCCGCCGTCGCCGGCCGCGGCGCTGCCGAGGCCGAGGCCGGACCCGAAGATCTTGACCTCCGTCCCCGGTCCCCCCTTCTGCGGGCTCACCGCGGTGATCGTCACCGGCCTCGAGGTTGTCGCCTTCTTGGCCACGTACGCGGTGGCGGATGCCGAGGTCAGCCCCACCAGCGTGTCGGGCAGGACAGGCAGCGCCACGGGGGCGTGGAAGAAGGCGATAAAGAAGGCCGTCAGCGCCACGAGGTTGAAGATGAAGTACTGGGTGTCGCCCAGGTCAAGATCGCCCTGATCGTTCGAGACGATCTCGCTGACCGCCGTGAGCAGGTTCTTTTTCTGGTATCCCGGAGGGTTCTTGGAAACGGTGCCGCTGGCCATCTGCCCGGTCGTGATGGCCTTGGCGCCGACGGCCGCGCCGGCCGGGAAACCGAGAAGCAGCAGATAACGCGGATCGAGATTCCCGGGCGGATAGACGGCTTCGTGGAAGGCGATCACTAGCAGCGCATAAGCCAGCGCCAGCGTCCAGAGGGCAAGCTGCACTTTCGACGTTGACACGCGATCGTCGGCCCCGAGCACGATGTACCAGAACCGTCGCCGAGTTTGCTGCCCCCGGACGGCGCCATAACTTTTCGTGCCGCACACGAACCAGAGCAGCACCAGGAAGGCAATGAGGCAGCCGGCGGCCAGCCAGTACGATACCGCCAGGTTCAGGACCTGCGGGTCTGCAATTACGCCGGTCACAGGTCATCAGTGTGGGGCTGGCTCCCGGGCGTGTCCAGTTCGGCGCGGCTAACCTTGACGCCGTGTCGGTGACGGGGCCAGCCGAAGAGCCACCGTTCGACACCAGCGTGGCGCATCCCGCGAGAATCTACGATTACTGGCTGGGCGGCAAGGACAACTTCGCCGCTGACCGGGCGGCCGGCCGCGCTGTTCATCAGCGAGGCCACGGTCAAGACCCACCTGCTGCACATCTACGCCAAGCTCGGCGCCGGCGACCGCGCGGCCGCCGTGGCCGAGGCGTTCAACCGGGGATTGCTGACTCCCGAACCGCCCGGCGGGTCCTAGCGCCCGCCCCGGCCGCCGCTACCCTGGGATGGGCTGAACAGCCGAGATGACGACGAGGCCGGGGCAGGGGATGGCAGCCGGGAGCTACGTCCACATGCGGGCGTCAACCGCAGACCGGGATCGCTCGATCGAGGTCCTCAAGTCATCCTTTATCCAGGGCAGGCTGACCAAGAACGAGCTGGACCTGCGGCTGGGGCAGGCCCTCGCCTCACGCTTCTTCGCGGAGCTGATGTCGATCACCGCCGACCTGCCGGTCGGCCCGTTCGGCAGGCTGCCCGCGCACCCCGTCACCCCCCCGTTCCCCCGGACGCGCCGGCGGGTCGTCGCGGTGGCGGCGCTGGTGCTCGGCTGGCTCGCGGTGCTGATCGTCGCCGTCATGGCCATGCGCGCTGCCTAGCGCGACCGGGTTGATTCCCGGGGTTGGCGCCGCCCCGGGCGCGGGTAGGGAAGGGCTCGGAGAGCAGGGACACGCCAGCGGCGCGTGTCAGGCGGGCAGGGCCAGCAGAGCTAGGAGCCCTGCTGCGGCTGCTGCGGCAGGGCGTAGTAGTTCTCGTAGATTTGCTGGGCCTGAGCGCGGGCGGACTCCCAGTCCCACGCGGACGGGAGGTACCGGCCCGGGCTGAGGGACCGGACGTAGGGGGACGGGTCCGGCTGGAGGCTCTCCAGCACGTGCTCGGCCAGGCCCGCCGACCCGGAGACCCCGTGCGCGTTGCAGGCCGCGGCCATCACGAAGCCCCGCAGCCCGGGCACGGGCCCGACCATGAAGCGGCCGTCCGGCGAGAACGCCGGGAACCCGCGGAAGACCTCGCGCACCTCGGCCTGGGTGACCGGCGGCGCGAGGCGGGCGAAGTCGGCCGCGAACCCGGACAGCACGTCCCAGTCCGGCCGCGCGGTCAGCACCTGCCCGATGGTCACCTGGCGCGGGTCGAGGCTCAGCCCGTGCGGTTCCCAGCCCCCGCACAGGATGCCCGGCCCCTCGGCCCGGGCGTACAGACGCAGGTCCGGGACGCGGAGCACCGGCAGGCCGGCGTGCCAGCCCGCAACCGCCCGGGTGACGAAGTACTCGTGGCGCACCGGCACGACCGGCAGCGGCTGGCCGGCCAGCCGGGCCACCGCGCCCGCCCACGGCCCGGCCGCGTTGATCACCAGGCCGGTCGCGACCGGCCGCCGGTCGGTGCGGACGCCTTGCACGACGCCGCCGGCGATGCGCAGCCCGGTGACCGTAGTGCGGGTGGCGAAGGTGACGCCGCGGTCACGCGCGGCGCGCGCGTACGCCGTCACCAGGCTGTTGGGCTGCAGATAGCCGTCGGTGGGGCACCACAGCGCGGCCACCACCCGGGTGGTGTCCAGCATCGGGCACAGCTCGGCCAGCCGGGCGGCGGCGAGGAACTCGACCTCAAGCCCGGCTGACCGCGCCACCGCGGCTAGGGCCCGGAACTCGGCGGCGCGCTCCGCGGTCATCGCGATGCGCACGCTCCCGGTCTGGCGCCAGTCCGCCGGGTAGCCGGTCTCCTGCTCGATCCGGCCGTACGCCGCGACCGAGGCCATCGCCAGCCGGCACCGTTCCGCGGTGGCGCGGACCTGCCCGACCAGCCCGGCGGCCTGCCCCGACGTCGCACCCGCCAGCTCGCCCTGCTCCACGACCTGGACGTCGCGGTAGCCCGCCCGGGCCAGCGCATAGGCTACCGCGCACCCGATCGCCCCGCCGCCGACGATCGTGATCTCAGCGTCCCTGACCTCGGCTATCGCACCCTCCTAGGCCATCGGGCCAGGCCGGCAGAGGTCCGGCTGCGTGAGCCGGCGAATGTGGTCCTGCCTATCACCATCGAGGACGAAGATGACCGTCCCGAGCGGATGGTGCGCGATCCGGATCGCTACTTCGCCGATGCCCGCCGGCGGGCCGAGCAGGAACTGACGCAGCCGGGCTCGCTGTTCCCGTCCCTGCGGCACCACCAGCCGCGCTAGGCGCGCTCAGCGCGCGATTCGCGCAGGCATGGTGGGGTTTTCCCGCCGCGGGATGATGGGGGGCATACAGTACTTCGGTGATGACGCCAGACTGACCTTGCGGAAGAAGCCATGACCGCCATCCCCGTTCCGACCGCCGATCTGGTCGACAAGTACGGCGCGCAGCTGCGTGTGTGCGACATCCAGTTCCGCCAGTTCGGCGGCCGCCGCGCCTTCGCGGGCCCGGTCCGCACGGTCTCCTGCCGCGAGGACAACGGCCTGCTGCGAGAACTCCTGCATACCCCCGGCTCGGGGTGCGTCCTGGTCGTCGACGGGGCCGGGTCCCTGCACACGGCGCTCGTGGGCGACGTGATCGCGGGCGCGGCGCTGGACAACGGCTGGGCTGGCCTGGCCCTGCACGGCGCGATCCGGGACAGCGCCGCCTTGTACCGGCTCGACCTCGGCATCAAGGCCCTGGGCACGAACCCGCGCACCTCCGCGAAGACCGGCGCCGGCGCTGTCGACGTGCCGGTCACCTTCGGCGGTACCACGTTCTATCCCGGTGACATCCTGCACGCCGACGACGACGGGATCGTCCTCCTGCCCCGGTCCGAGGACTAGCCGGGGCGGCCGGGGCGGCCGCCGCAGCCGCACCGAGTTGCGCGATTCGGCTCGGCGGAGTAGTTACCTGCGGTAAGCATGTATCGGGGCTACTGAGTCAGCCGCCGGCCGGTCGATGCGGCACCCGGCGGCACATAGCAGGAGAAATCGTGGGGAACTCGACCAGACCGCGATCCAGGTTTGTCGTGCTCGCGGCCGCCTTGGCCGGCGTGGTCGCGCTGGCCACCGCCTGCTCTCAGGCGCCGCCACCGAAGCCCAAGCCCCACCATGTGGCCGCGCCGCTCAGCACGCCCGCGACCGCGCCGCCGGTCGGCCCGCATGGCGGCGTGGACCTTGACGTGCTCGTGGTGACCGACGGCACCGGGGCGGTCGAGGCCATCGGCCAGCAACTGGCCACCGAGGGCCTGCCGGACACGGTCGTCGACCTGCGCGACCCCTCCCGGCCGGTCATCACCCGGGCGTTCCTGGCGCGCCGGCTTCCCGACGGCACGCGGGGCGGCAACTTCGACGGGATCGTGCTGCCGAGCGCCACCCCGTCCCTGTCCGCGGCCGAGCGGGCCAACCTCGCCTGGTACGAGCGCAAGTTCGGGGTGCGCCAGCTGGACGCCTACTCACCGCCGACGCCCGACCTGGGGATGAGCTCGCCGCCGGTCTACAGCGGGCCGCTCACCGCCGCCGCGGGCGTGACCAAGGCCGGCGCCCGGGACGGGTTCGGCTACCTCAACTCCTCGTTCCCGTTCAGCGGGGGCCCGGCCGGCCTCGCGCCGTTCGGCTACCTGGCCCAGCCCGTGCCCGGCGGCGGCGCCACGCCGCTGGTCACCGCGGCGATCCCGCACTCGTCCGGCTCCGGCGCCCTGGTGTGGCAGTACGACAGCGGGGGACGCCAGGAACTCGGCATCAGCTTCGGCTACAGCTACGGCCAGGCGCAATTCCACTACCTGGCGCACGGCATCGTGAGCTGGCTCACCCGCGGCGTGAACCTCGGCGACTGGCGCAACTACCTCGACATCGCCTACGACGACATGTTCCTCGGGGACGCGCAGTGGAGCATGATCGGTCACTGCACGCCCACCGTCACCACCTGCCCCAAAGGCACGCCGATGACCCCCGGGATCCGGATGAAGCCGGCCGACGTGACCTACGCGGTGCAGTGGGAACAGCAGCACCACTTCACGATCGAGTTCCTGTACAACGGGGGAGCCTCGTCCCGGTTCGCGGTGCACGGGGTCGACGCGCTGCTCGTGGCGGTCCGGCCGGTGGCCAAGGACTTCTACTGGGTCAACCACACCTGGACGCACGCGTACTTCGGCTGCCAGCAGAACTTCAGCGTGGTGCCCTGGCAGTGCGTGCGGTCGGACGGGCACATCGTGTGGGCGGCCGGCAGCGGCCTGATCAACAGCCAGATCCTGAAGAACTTCGCCTGGGCCAGGAAGAACAGGATCCCGGCCGAGCCCGGGGTGCTGGCCAGCGGCGAGTACTCGGGGCTGCGGCTGCTGCCCCAGCAGCCGGTGGACAACCCCTACCTGGTCGCGGCCATGGCCCCCGACCACATCCACTGGATCGTCCTGGACGCCTCGCGCGAGCCGAACATGCGCCCCGTCGGCGCGGCCCTCGGCATCCCCCGGCACCCCATCGACGTGGGCGAGGACGTGGACACCGTGGCCGAGGAGGTTAGCGAGTTCAACTGGTACAACGACTCCAAGGCCGACGGCGGCAGCGGGCTCTGCCAGGCCAGCACGACCACGGCCTGCCTCAAGCCGCTGAACCCGCAGACCGGGTGGACCTCGTTCATCGTGCCGGGCCAGGTCCAGATCGTCTTCAACGCGGTCATCAACAACGACCCGCGGCCGTTCTTCATGCACCAGTCCAACCTGACCGGTGACCGGCTGGGCTACCCGGTGATGGACGGCGTGCTCTCGGCCTACCGGGCCGTCTACGGCCCCAGCGCCCCGATCGACAACCTCCCGACGATCGAGGACGGGGCGGTCCTGCGCAACCAGCAGTTGTGGGACCAGGCGCGGCAGGCGGGTACGGTCACCGCCTGGGTGCAGGGCAACACGGTCACGATCTCCGGCCCGCCAGGCACGCCGGTGCCGGTAACGGTCCCGGCGGGGACCACGGTGGGATCGGCGTCCGGCCCGGCCTACGGCTTCTCGTACGCGGGCGAGCTATCCGGGTTCACCAAGCTCGGCTCGCAGCCACTCAAGCTCGTACTCGGCTCGGCTCCCTACGCCTGATGCGGCTGCGGCCTCGCGGTGGTTCAGTCCGGCGGGCGCAGCGCGGCCTGGTCGGCCAGCGCGATGGCGAGCTGGCCGAGCACGGTGGGGTGGAACGGAGCCGCCGCGTTCAGCCCCTGCACGTACGGCTGCGGCGTGCACAGCTGGTGCCCGGTGAAGTCGGGCTGCGGCGAGGAGAAGCTGAACTGGGCCGCGCCGTCGGCCAGCACCGCGTTCAGGGTGGCCAGCCGGGACGTCAGGGTCTGCAGGTTCGCGGCGCTCAGCCCGGCCCGGGACAGGCACCCGGGCTCGGGCCCGAACGGGTCGTAGTACTGGTTGATGATTACTTGCGGATGGGTGGGCAGCGCCGCGAGCCGGCTCAGCAGGTCGAGGTAGTCCTTGCTGAACGAGGCGAGCTGCTGCTGGAAGTAGGCGGTCGTGGCGCGGTCGTTGCAGCGCGGCGTGACCGAGCAGTAACGCACCTCCGCGGCCCAGTTCAGGTCGTCGGCGCCGACGCTGACGATGACGGCCGACAGGCGCACCGCCCGCTCCGCCTCCGCGAACTGCGGCGGCAGGAGCTGGCCGTCGTGTTCCTGCGGCCCGAGCAGCCCGTGGCTGATGGTGGCGCCGTCGCAGGCCAGGTTGAGGACCCGCCAGCCGTTGGCCACGGAAAGGTCATCGGCGTAGGAGTCGGAGCTGCGCCCGCAGGCCCGGGCGGTGCCGGACGAGCCGGGCAGCGGCGCCAGCCCGGCTCCCGCCGCGGTGGAGTCGCCCATGACCACGACCTGGACCCCGGGCAGCGGCGGGCCGTTGGGCCGGATCCGGGGCAGGTGAGTCTGGCTGCCGACGAGCTCGTTGAGGGAATGCACCTGGCGCAGCAGGCTGGGCGCCGTGTACGCGGTGATCATGATGGCGCCCAGGTTGATGGCCTCGGTTACGGCCAGCCCCGCGACGAGCAGCTTGATGGTGGTGCGGTGCGGGACGCGGCGCCAGCCGGCGACCGCTCCCACCAGGAGCAGCGCGCCGACGCCGGCGATCACGGTCTCCCTGGCGAAGTAGCGCTTCCATCCGTCCGCGAGCCTGGAGCCGAGGATGCGTTCCGCCTCGGCCGGATGGTCGCCCTGGACGAACGTGGTCAGCTCGCTGTTGATGGTGATCTGGGAAAGCTGCAGCCGCGGGCGCACCGGGCCGGAGAAGAGCAGGTTGGTCGGCAGGCTCTGGCCGAACAGGTCGACCTGTCCCGGCCCGGACAGGCTCAGGGTCGGGGCGGTCGTGCCCACCTCGATGACCTGACCGGCCACGGTGACCGTCTGCATCGGCGTCACCAGCAGCGCGATCGCGATCCCGGCGGCCGCCGACACGACCAGCAGCATCAGCCCCGCCAGCCATCGCCGCGCCAGCCGGGGCCATCCGCCGGTCAGCCGCATGCCGCCATTAGTTCCCATTCCTGCTCTCAGGGTAACGACCGGCGCCCGCTTCCCCTACCGTCTGGCCATCGGGCTTGGCCGCCCCGAGGGCGGAGCGATAGGGGAGGCGGGCGCTATCCGGCGCGTCACCCCCGGCGGGTGAGGGCGGGACGCCCTGCACCCGCGCGGATACCGCGGCGACTACTCAAACGCGGCTCAGAACTAGCGGCGGGAAACGCGCCGTGCGGTACGCCGCCCGGTCCGGCGGGCTACCCTGCGTCCTCCGAACATCTCATCCCTCCCATCTCTGCCATGCCCATTATGCGTGATTAAGTTAGCTGGCCGCGCCCGAGGTCTCCATGGCGTGGAGTTCCTTGGCCTCCTCGGCCGTCATCATCCCGATCGCGACCAGGTCGAGCGGGCTGATGAACCCGTCGCTGATGCGGAAGCCGCCCGCCCGGAAGACCGCGTCCCGCAGCGGCACCGCCCAGTGGTGCTCCAGCAGGACGAGCGCGGCCGCGGAGTCGTTCGGGATTTCCTCGAGCACATCCCACTCGTCCGCCCCGGACAACGGGTGGATGCCTTCCTCGGCGGCCTGCTCGGCGCCCGCTTCGGCGCCGGCTTCCATCCCGTCCTCGCCCTCGATGCCGAGCCCGATGAGCGCGCCGATCTTGGTGCCGTACTCGATGGCCTCCTCTTCGGTGAGGTTGCTCAGGTGCTCGACCTCCAGGTTGCCGTCCGCGTCCTTGTAGACGGCTATGGAGTCGATCACCCGCACCGTGTCGCTTTCGCGCAGCCGCTCCAGTTCGGCGATCACCTCACCGTGGAAGTTGGGGTGGTTGAACCCCAGGACGATGAGCTGTACCGGTCCGATTGCCATCTAGATTCCTCCGTCCAGTCCGGCCGGGTTCGGCTCGCCCCGGCCATTGCCTGCCCCGGGCCGGTGCCGGCCCGGTCCATGCCTGTTCCGCAGCATCGGCCATGCGGCGGCCCGGCGCATCACCCCACAGGGGTGTGCGCTGGTCTTTTTACTCAGCCGGCCGGGGGGCCGGGCCGCCCGGCAGCCGCCGCACCTCGACGACCTCCGCGCCGAACAACTCGAGCCGGGCGAGCAGCCCGTGCAGCGCCGCCTGGTCCGATATCGGGCCGTGCAGCACGGTCTTCACCGGCTCGACCGAGACCATCAGGCGCTCGAAGTCGAGCAGGGCCCCGGGCGGCAGGAGCCCGCCCACCCGGATCTCGTAGTACACCGACGTCACGATCGTCACCCCGAGCCGCAGATGAGACAGTTGCCAGATCCCACGGTGCCTCACGCCGTCGCCGGGCGCCCCACTCGCGCCGGGTGATAGTGAACTCCTCGTTAACAGCGGCTGCCGACATTCCCGCATACCGGGCGAATCCCCGGATCTCACCCGGGTGAGAACCGCGGTAGGGGAGTTACAACTTCCCGCGAGGGGGCACAGAATAGAATGGCAGCCACCTTGGCCGTAGCGAGGCTCTGCGTTCCCCACAGTCGCGGCCAGGTGGCTCGGACGCGACAGCCGGCTGGGGGCTTGATCGTGCAGCTCTCCGCCATGGGTTGAGGGGAACGCTCATGCCCACGAGTCCCGCAGGGGCGACCACGCGCCATGAACGGCGGGCCACCAGAGCCGATGATTCCGTCCTGATTTCCAAGATCACGGTACCTGCCCTGCCCAAGTGGAACGTCTCCCGGGAGCGGATCACGGCGCTGATCGCGAACGGGGCACGCGGGCCGCTCACGGTGGTTACCGGGCCGCCGGGCGCGGGAAAGACCATGGCGCTCGCCTCCTGGGCCGCGGCCGGATCGCGGCCAGGGCCGATCGCGTGGGTCACCCTGGACCGTTTCGACAACCGGCCCGAGGTCCTCTGGTCCCACGTCATAGAGGCGCTTCGGCGCGCTGGCGTCGCCCTGCCCGCGGAGTTGCCCGCCGCGGCCACGAGGCAGCCCAGCCTGTTCCTGCATCACTTCGCGTCGGCCATGGCGGCCCAGGACCCGGTGGTGGTGACGCTGGTCCTGGACGACTTTCACCTGCTGACCAAGCCGCGGTCGCTGGACGGGCTCGATTACGTGCTCCGCAACGCCAGCGGCGGCCTGCACCTGCTGGTCGCCTCGCGCATGGACCCGCTGCTGCCCCTGCACCGCTACCGGCTGACCGGAGAACTGACCGAGATCCGGGCCGGGGACCTGGCCTTCAGCGTCACCGAAGCCGGACTGCTCATGGCCCAGCACGGCATTACCCTGTCCGCGGGGTCGCTGGAAACCCTCACCCGCCGCGGCGAAGGATGGGCGGCCGGCCTGCGCCTCGCGGCCATCTCCATGGACGGGCATCCCGATCCCGGGCAGTTCGTCAAGGAACTGGAGGCCGAGGACGGCGCCATCGCGGGCTACCTCATCGACGAGGTCCTCAACCGCCAGCCCGCCCCCGTCCGTGACCTGCTGCTGCGGACGAGCATCCTCGACCGGGTCAACGTGGAGCTGGCGGGAGAGCTGGCCGGCGAGGGGGAGACCGGCGAGATCATCCCCGCGCTCGCCCAGGCGAATGCGTTCGTCCAGCCGATCGGGCACGGGTGGTACCGGTACCACTCGCTGTTCGCCGATGTCCTGCGGCTGAAACTGCGGCATGAATCACCCCACACGGTCACGCAGCTACGCCGCCGCGCAGCCCGCTGGCTGTGGCGGAACGGCGCGCTCCTCGAGGCGGTCGGCCAGGCGGCCGCGGCCGGTGACTGGCCGCTGGCCGCCCGGATCGCGGTCGAGGAGCTGGCGGTCGGCACGCTCCTCGACCCGCGGGCGGGCGAGCCGTTCGCCGACGCCTTCCGGCCGATGCCGGCCGAGCCGGCGCCGGAGGAGCCGCCGCCCTTGATCGTCGCCGCCGCGATGGCGCTGCGCCAGGCCCGGGACGACGCGGGCTTGCGCCGGCTCGCCCGCGCGGAGCGCCTGCTGGAGCGGCTGCCCGCCGATGCCGAGCTCCCGTCCCGGATGGCCGCGGCCCTGATCCGGATGGCGCTGGCCCGCCGGGGCGGCGATCTGCGCGCGGCGACTGAGGCGGCCGAGCAAGCCGGGCGCGTGCTCGGCCAGCTGCCGCCGGACCTGCTCAGCCGGCATCCTGAGGTGCGCATGCAGGCCCTCTCCGCCCGCGGGGCGGTAGAGATGTGGTCCGGGCGCCTCGAGGACGCGGCGGGCACGCTGGACCAGTGCTCGGCCGTCATGTGCGGCTCGTGCGACTGTTTCGGGCCGCAGTCCCTCGTGGAAGCGATCCAGGGCAGGTTTACCCACGCCAGCAAGCTCGCCGCCGCGGCCAGCACCGCATCGGGCGCCGGCCGGGCCTGGCCCCCCGGCGCGGCGGCAGAGGTCGCACTGGCCTGGGTGCACCTGGAGCGCAACCAGCTCGGCGAGGCGGCCGGCCGGCTGGCGCGGGCCGAAGATGCCCTCCGGACGCAGCCGGACCGGCTGATCGGCGGGGTGGCCTGGCTGGTGGCGGCGCGCCTCAGCCTGGCCCGGGGCCGGGCCGAGATGGCCGCGGAGATGATCGGCCGGGCGGGCTCCGGCTGGCCGCTGCCGCCATGGCTGGAGCAGCGGCTGGCGCTGACCGCGGCGCACGCCTGGGCCGCGGCCGGCGACGTCCGCGCCGCCCTGGAAGCCGCCCGGCGCGCCGGGCCGCCGTCGTCGCTCACCGGCGCGATAGCGCTCGCCCGGGCCCGGCTGGCCGCCGCGGATCCCCGTGCCGCCGCCCAGGCCCTGGCCGGTGCGTCCGCCACGGCCGCCGACCAGGTGCCGGACCTGCTGAGGCTGGAGGCCTGGCTGCTCGAGGCCGAGCTCTGCTACGGCGGCGGTGCGGCGGACCGGGGGCGCCAGGCCCTGGAGCATGCGCTGAAGCTGGCCGAGAAGGAGCGTGTCCTGCTGCCCTTCGCCATCCAGCGGGCCTGGATCGAGCCGGTCCTGCGGCACGACTCCGGCCTCGCCGAGGCCTTCCGGTGCCTGTTCCAGCCCCCCGCGGTGGTGGCTGGACGGCCGCTGGCCCGGCCAGACGCCGCAGGCCAGGCCGCGTCCGTGATAGTGGAGCAGCTCAGCGGCCGCGAGCTGGAAGTGCTCGGGCACGTATCGCGGATGCTGAGCACCGCCGAGATCGCCGAGGAGATGTACCTGTCGGTGAACACCGTCAAATCACATCTCAAGAGCATCTTCCGCAAGCTCGGGGTGAGTCACCGCCGCGAGGCGGTGCGCCGCGCCCGCCAGCTTGCCCTGCTCTGAGCGGCCGGGGGGCGCGCGGGATCCCGCGCTGGCCCGGATGAGTCATTCGCCACGATGGTCTGGCCGCTTGGACACCAGTGGCAGGGCCAGCCTCCCGAACTGATTCATCAGCCGCGGTCCAGGGGGAACCTTGGCTAGCTGGGGTTCGCAGTGCACGAAGTCGTAACCCAGCCGCCGCGCCAGTATCCCGTCCGTGAGGACCTGATCGCCGATCAGCGCTCCGGGCGTGGGGAAGTCCTGGTAGGGGGAGAGCCGGAACGGCTTGCGCGCCGCGGCCAGGTAGACCACCCGGACCCCCGGGCAGGCCAGGCTCACGGACGGGCGCCGCAGGGAGTTGGTGGAGAAGCACACCACGAGCACGCCGGGGACGGCGCTGGCCTCGGCGAGCACGCGCGTCAGCCCTTGATCGAGGGCCTGCTGGCCGCTGTCCCAGTAGGCCACCAGGGGCTCCACGTCGAAGAGCAGCGTCTTCGCCGAGCGCTCCTGGGCGACGCGCAGCGCATCGCCCAGCGTCGCCACGTGCGCGTATCCGTTGCTCACCCTGTCACCTCACCCGCGCGTGCGGGCTGACGTCAGCCTCCAGCCGTCAGCGTCTCCCGCCAGCCCGGGAGACCGGCTCACCCGCGATGGGTGGGGTGGATCAGGACGGCATCCGCTCTGATGAGGTGGCCTCGGCTCGCCCAGCGGGCCAGGTCACCCCGATCTCGGGACGTTGGTCCCTAGGCAGGCCCGGGCCGCGGCCGCAAAACTGGGCGTACCTGCGGGACGAGTGAGGGAGGCCGGACCGGGCGGGACGCAACCGGGCGCAAGCCCGGCCTGAGACCCGGTTGACGTCCGTGGCGCCGGACGGCTCCACGGCCGTGCGGCGGCCTCCGTGCCTGAGCCGGGTCATGCCGGCGAGGGGACGGCGCCTCGCAGGTTTCTCGTTCGGGACCGGATCGGCTACGGGGCCCCCGAGACCACCTGGCCGACCGAGCCGGCGCCGTGGTCGAGCTGGTAGTCCAGGTTGATGGCGGCACTGATCAGCGCCAGGTGGCTGAACGCCTGCGGGAAGTTGCCGAGCTGCTCGCCGGTGCTGCCGATCTCCTCGGAGTACAGGCCGAGGTGGTTGGCGTAGGTGTGCATCTTCTCGAAGACCAGCCGCGCGTCGTCGAGCCGTCCGGCGCGGGCCAGGGCGTCGACGTACCAGAACGTGCACAGCGAGAACGTGCCCTCGTCGCCGGCCAGCCCGTCGGGTGACGCGCTGGGGTTGTAGCGGTAGACCAGGCTGTCGGAGACCAGCTCGCGGTCCATGGCCTTCAGCGTGGACAGCCACATCGGGTCGCGCGGGGCGATGAAGCCCATGAGCGGCATCATCAGCAGCGAGGAGTCGAGGACCTCGGTGTCGTAGTGCTGCGTGAACGCGCCGAGCTTGGGGTTCCACCCGCGCTCCATGATCTGGTTGTAGACCAGGTCGCGTTCGACGGTCCACTTGGTCACGTTGCCGGGACGGGCCCGGCGCGTGGCCATCTTGATCGCGCGGTCGAGCGCGACCCAGGCCTGGAACCGGCCGTAGGTGAAGTTCTTCTGGCCGCCGCGGGTCTCCCAGATGCCCTCGTCTGGCTGGTCCCAGTTCTCGCACAGCCAGTCGATCAGGCCGGCCAGCTCGGTCCAGCCCTGGTGGCCCGCCTGCAGGCCGCTGGCGTCGGCCAGGTACATGGAGTCCATGGCCTCGCCGTAGATGTCCAGCTGCAGCTGGTCGGCGGCGCCGTTGCCGATGCGCACCGGGCGGGAGCCGCGCCAGCCCTCGAAGTGGTCCAGCGTCTCCTCGACCAGGTCCGAGCTGCCGTCGACCCGGTACATGATCTTCAGCGGGCGGCCGCTGCTCCCCGCGCCCTCGCTGGCCCGGTCCCGCAGCCAGGCGGCGAACGCGGCGGCCTCCTCGGTGTAGCCCAGGCCGAGCAGCGCGTAGATGGAGAACGAGCCGTCCCGGATCCAGGTGTAGCGGTAGTCCCAGTTGCGCTCGCCGCCGGTCTGCTCGGGCAGCCCGGTGGTCGGGGCCGCAACGAGCCCGCCGGTGGGGAGGTAGGTCATCAGCTTGAGCGTCATCGCGGACCGGTTCACCATGTCGCGCCAGCGCCCGGTGTAGCGGGATTGGTGCAGCCAGCCGCGCCAGAAATGTGCGGTCTCTTCCATGAGGCCCTGGACCTGCTCGGGCGTGATCCGCCGGGGCGCGCCGCCCATCCATTCGATGACCACCCCGCCGGTCTGGCCCTCCCGCAGCGTCCGGGTCCAGCGCAGCCCGTCGCCGTGGCGCTCCAGCGTGACGCCCTGGTTTTCCAGCGTGGCGTCGGCCGTGGCGACGGCATGCATGGTCAGCTCCTGGCCGTCCGACTGGAACACCGCGCCGTCGTCGGTGAGTTCCAGTTTGTGCGGCTTGCGGCCGTAGTCGAACCGGGGCTGGATCTCTATCGCGAACCGCATGGTGCCGCGCACCACCTTCAGCTGGCGCACCAGCCGGTGCCGGTCGGTGGCGGTCGCGCCGGCGATGGGCATGAAGTCGTGCACCTCGCCGACCCCGTCCGGGGTCATGAACCGGGTGATCAGGATCGCGGTGTCCGGGAAGTACAGCTGCTTGCTCACGTAGTCGTCCCGGTCCGGCCTTATCTGGTAGTAACCGCCGCGGTCCGCGTCGAGCAGGGACGCGAACACGCTGGGCGAGTCGAACCGGGGACAGCAGAAGAAGTCGATGGTGCCGTCGGTGGTCACCAGCGCGGCCGTCTGCAGGTCGCCGATCAGCCCGTGGTCAGCGATGTTGGGGTAGCGGTCCATGGTCCTTCCTCACCGTTGTCTGTCTCTGCGTCGCCTGTCTGTCTCTGCGTCACCCGCGGGCGGCTCATCCCATCCGGCTCAGCAGGTGCTCGCCCACGCGGATCGCGTTGGCCATGGCGGTGAGCGCCGGGTTCACCGCGCCGATGCTGGGGAAGAAGCTCGTGTCCACGACGTACAGGTTGTCGAGCTGGTGGGCCTTGCAGTTGACGTCGAGCACCGAGGTGGCCGGGTCGGTGCCGAACCGGCAGGTTCCCGCCTGGTGGGCGCAGCCCGCGAGCGGGATGTTCATGCTCATGTAGTAGTTCTTGGCCACGACGTGGTGCTCGGCCAGCCCGACGTGGTTGAGGATCTTCCGCAGCTCCTGGTAGAGGCCGTTCACCTCCGCGTCGTTGGACATCTGGTAGGCCAGGTGCACGTTCCCGTCCCGGTCGACGGTGACCCGGTTGTCCGCCCGGGGGATGTCCTCGGTGCTCAGCCAGAAGTCCACGGCGTGATGCGCGGCCGTATCCAGGCTCCAGTGCGGGGCGAGCATGGTGAGCTTAGGCTCCTCGCCCTTCATCGCCTGCGCGTTGGACTTGCCGATCATCTGGATGTTGCCGAGCGGCCATTCCCGGCCGTCCCCGGCGAAGTAGAAGTCGTTCAGCGCCAGCGTCTTCTGGAACCTCGTCTCGTTGGGTTCCTTGCCGAATGCGGCCACGGCCTTGCTGTTGTGGTACATGTAGTTGCGGCCCACCTGGTCGGATCCGTTCGCCAGGCCGGCCGGATGCTGGTCGGTGGCCGACCGGAGCAGGATCCTGGCGCTGTTCGCCGCCCCGGCCGAGATCACCACGATGTCGGCCTCGTACTCCTCGTGGGCGCCGTCCCGGCTGACCTCGACGCGGGTGACGGTCCGGCCGGCCGGGTCGGTCTGCAGCCGCTCCACCTCCGCGTTCACCAGCAGGGTCACGTTGGGCTGGTCGAGCAGCGGGCGCACCGCGATGGTCTCGGCGTCGGACTTCGCGGGCACCAGGCACGGATAACCGTCACACGTCGAGCAGCGGATGCAGGTGGTCTGCGGCGGATCGGCCTCATCCAGCAGGATCCCGCACGGCGCGTGGAACGGATGGTAGCCGCTGGCCGCCAGGGCGTCGGCGATCTCCTGGATGCGCGGCTCGTGCGAGACCGCGGGCCACGGGTACTGCCGGGACCAGCGGCCCTCGGTCGGGTCTTCGCCGTGCGTCCCGTGGACCTGGTACAGCCACTCGGCCTTGGTGTACCAGGGCTCGAACTCGTCGTAGCTGACCGGCCAGGCCGGCGACGGGCCGTCCGCGTGCTGCAACTCGCCGAAGTCCCCCGGGCGCAGCCGGTACAGCGCGGCCCCGTACAGCTTCGTGGCCCCGCCGACGAAGTAGTGCACCTGCGGCTGGAACGGCTTGCCGTCGGTGTCGTACCAGGTGTCCTTGGAGATGTACCTGCCGTCCACGAAGACCGCGTGGGCATCCCAGTTGTCCGGCTCCCGGGGCAGGAAGTTGCCCCGTTCCAGCAGCAGGATCCGCTTGCCCGAGGGAGCCAGCGTGTGCGCCAGCGTGCCCCCGCCCGCGCCGGTCCCTACGATGATGACGTCATAGTGTTCGCTCACGATTCCACTATTCGCCGCGCCGGGCTCACGACGCCTCACTCGCCCGGGGTGAATGCGCCGGTGGCCTCACGGACCGAGAACGCCGTCGTCAACGCGGCCGGGCTGGTCCAGGGCGTCGGCCGGGTCACGGCCGCGGCTCACCCCGGCCGAGTAATCACCCTGCGGGGAGGATGCCCCGCGGCTCTTCCGCTACGACAGTAACGAGGGTGGCCAATGCTGAGGACGCCTCGTGACCCGTCACAGCCCAGCCTCGAGCCTGGCGAGCCTGCTGCTGAGCGTTCGGACCTGAGGGAGTAAGTCGTGAACGTCGACCTCGCGCGGTGGCAGTTCGGGTTCGTGACGGTCAACCACTTCTTCTTCGTCCCGGTGACGATCGGGCTGGCCTTCCTGACCGCGTTGCTGCAGACCACGTGGTACCGCAACAAGCGCGATGAGTACCTGCGGCTGACCCGGTTCTTCGGCACGCTGCTGGTCATCAACGTGGCGATCGGCGTGGTGACCGGCCTGGTGCAGGAGTTCCAGTTCGGGATGGACTGGGGGGCGTACTCGCGGCTGGTCGGCAACATCTTCGGCGCGCCGCTGGCCATGGAGGGACTCGCGGCGTTCTTCCTGGAGTCGACGTTCCTCGGGCTGTGGCTGTTCGGCTGGGACAAGCTGCCCCGGCTGATCCACCTGCTGACGATCTGGGCGGTCTGCGTCGGCACCATGCTGTCGGCGGCCTTCATCATGGCGGCCAACTCCTGGATGCAGCACCCGGTCGGCTACGTCATGGTCAACGGCAAGCCGCAGCTCAACGACATCTGGGCGCTGTTCACCAACCCGGTGTTCCTGTGGGGGTATTCGAAGGTCATCTTCGCGTCCCTGGTCACCGGCTCGATGATCATGCTGGCGGTCTCGGCGTGGCAACTGCGGAACGGCAAGGACCGCGAGGTGTTCACCCGCTCGGCCCGGCTCGCGCTCATCGTCCTGATTCCGGCGATCCTGTTCACGTTGCTGATCGGCGATGAGCTGGGGGTGATCGAGGCCCGCTACCAGCCGATGAAGATCGCCGCGGCCGAGGCGCAGTGGACCACCTGCCAGCCGTGCTCGTTCTCGCTGTTCCAGATCGGCGGCGGCAACAACGACCAGACCCCGACCGAGATCATCGCGATCCCGCACCTGCTGTCGCTGCTGGCCACCAACCACTGGAACGGCAAGGTGACCGGCCTGAACCCGCTGCAGTCGCAGTACGTCAAGCAGTACGGGCCCGGCTACTACGTGCCGAACGTGTTCGTCCAGTACTGGGCGATGCGGGTGATGGCCTACGGGGGCATGGTGGCCCTGCTCATCGCCCTGTGGGGACTATGGCTGATCCACCGCAAGAAACTCGCGACCTCCCGGCGGTTCTTGTGGGTGGCCATCTGGGCCGCGGTGCTGCCGTTCCTGATGAACACCGCGGGCTGGTTCCTGACCGAAATCGGCCGGCAGCCGTGGATTGTGCAGGGCATCATGCTGACCAAGAACGGGATCTCGCCGTCGCTGTCCACCACCTGGATTGCGATCAGCCTGGCGTTCTTCGTCGCGCTGTACGCCGTGATCGCCACGGTCGACCTGCTGCTGATGCTGAAGTACTCACGCCAGCCACTCCCGCCCGAGCGCGCCGAGGCCGACGCGGACGCGCCGGTGCCGGCGGTTCAGTACTAGGGGGGCACGATGGGCAGCCTCGTCCCGTTCTGGTTCATCGTCATCGCGTTCTTCTGGACCGGGTTCTTCATCCTGGAGGGGTTCGACTTCGGCGTCGGCATGCTGCACAGCCTGGTCGGCACCGACGACGCCAGCCGCCGGGCCGCGATCAACACGATCGGGCCGCTGTGGGACGGCAACGAGGTCTGGCTGATCGTGGCCGGGGCCGCCATGTTCGCCGCGTTCCCCGGCTGGTACGCGACGATGTTCTCGGCCCTCAACCTCGCGCTCGTGCTACTGCTCGGGGCGCTCATCGTCCGCGGCCTGGCGTTCGAGTACCGCGGCAAGCGCGACACGGTCCGCTGGCGCCGCACCTGGGGTGTGCTGCTGACCGTGGGCAGCGTGCTGGCCCCGCTGCTGATCGGCGTGGCCCTCGGCGACCTGCTGCACGGGCTGCCGATCAACTCCAGCCAGAATTACACCGGGTCCTTCTGGGACCTGCTGCAGCCCTACGGGATCTTCACCGGCATCACCCTGGTCCTGCTCTGCCTGCTGCACGGCGCGACGTTCCTGTCCCTGAAGACCACCGACGACATGCGCGAGCGCTCCTGGCTCCTGGCCCGCCGGGTGGCCCCGTTCACCGGCGCCGCCGTGGTGGCGTTCATCATCTGGACCCACGTGACCCACACCACCGCGTTCTTCCTCAACCCGATCGAACTGCTCGCCATCCTCGCCGCCCTCGCCGCCGTGTGGCTGGTCTACGACCACCGCGAGGGCTCCGCCTTCGCCGCCACCACGGTCACGATCGCGTCCTGCATCGTGGCGATCTTCGTCGGCCTGTACCCCAACGTGATGGTGTCCACCACCAACGCCGCCTACAACCTCACCGCGCGCAACACCGCGTCCGGGGCGTACTCGCTCAAGGTCATGACCGTTGTCGCCATCATCCTCTTGCCGGTGGTGCTCGCCTACCAGATCTGGACCTACTACGTGTTCCGCCGGCGCGTCAGCAAGCAGGAATTCCAGGAATCACCCCCGACGCCGGTCCCGGCGTCACCCAAGCCTGGCTCGCCGCAAGGCACGCGGCCGCCGACCACGACCCCCGGCGCGACCGCCGCATCGGCCGACTGACGACGGGGGACGGGTCGGCCCGCGGCAGCGGCCCCCGGCCAGCTGCCTGCCACATCACCCTCCCGGAGTGATGGCGGAGCGCCGCAGGCACGGTCGGATGGATAGCGGGCATCGGCAGAGGAGCTGAGATGGCGACGAACAAGGTAGACGCGCTGGTGATCTTTGGCGCTACGGGCGATCTGGCGAAGCTGGAGACGTTCCCGGCTCTGGTGGGCCTGGTCGAGCGGGGAGTGCTCGACATGCCCGTGGTCGGGGTGGCCAAGAGCGGGTGGGGGCTTGAGCAGTTCCGTGACTACGCGGTGGCGTCGCTGCAGCTCAACCACATGGACCCGACCAGCCCGGCCGCGCAGAAAATGCTGGGGCTGCTGCGGTACGTGGACGGGGACCTCGGCGACGAGGCCACGTACAAGGCGATGTCGGACGCGGCGGGCCCCGGCCCGCTGCTGTTCTACCTGGAGGTGCCGCCGGTGCTGTTCGGGCGCATCGCGGAGGGCATCGCCGGGGCCGGGCGGGCCCAGGGCGCGCGGGTGATGGTGGAGAAGCCGTTCGGCACCGACCTGGCCAGCTCGCGGGCGCTGAATGACACCATGCACAAGTACTTCCCCGAGGACGCGATCTTCCGGGTAGATGACTGGCTGGCGTTCGACCCGGTGGAGAACGTGCTGTTCGTCCGGTTCGCCAACTCGGTGCTCGAGCCGCTGCTCAACCGGACCCACGTGGAGCGCATCCAGATCACGATGGCCGAGGCGTTCGACGTGTCCGACCGGGGCCGGTTCTACGACCGGACCGGCGCGATCCGGGACGTGGTGCAGAACCACATGCTCCAGGTGCTGGCCACGGTGCTGGCCGAGCCGCCGGACGGTCAGGCCCGCCTGGAATCATGGCCGGACGCCAAGGCGCGGGTGATCTCGGCGCTGCGGCCGCTGGCCCCGGAGGACACCGTGAAGGGCCAGTACGAGGGATACCTGGACGTGGCCGGGGTGGCGCCGAATTCGACCACCGAGAGCTACGTGGCCCTGCGGACCGAGTGTCATACCTGGCGGTGGTCGGGGGTGCCGATCTTGATCCGGGCGGGCAAGTGCCTGCCGGTGACCGCGACCGAGATCGACATCCAGTTCAAGCGGCCGCCGCATGATGTGTTCGGGATTGAGCCGTACGCGGTGCGCAACTCGCTGCGGTTCCGGGTCTGGCCGGAGACCGCGGTCACCATGGAACTGGCCGGCAAGAAGCCAGGCGCCGGGCTGGAGCCCGCGCCGGAGGAGCTGACCTTCTCCGGCGAAGCGGGCGCGGACATGCGCCCGTACGACCGGCTGATCGGCGCGGCGCTGGACGGGGACCGGTGGCTGTTCGCCCGCCAGGACACCGTCGAGGCGGCCTGGGAGGTCGTCGACCCGGTGCTGGGCGATGTCACCCCGGTGCACGTCTACCCCCGCGGTTCCTGGGGCCCGAAGGAAGCCGACCGGCTGCTGCCCGGCCGCGACATGTGGTACGACCCGGCCGGCTGAGCAAAGCAGGCCGGGTGAGACAGAGCGGAGCATCCGATGACAGACGAGTCCAAGCAGCACAAGGTCGTCATCATCGGCGGCGGCTTTGCCGGGCTGTTCGCGGCCCGTGCCCTGAAACGCAGCGACATCTCCGTCACGCTGATCGATCGCTTGCCGTACCACCTGTTCCAGCCGCTGCTCTACCAGTGTGCCACGGGC
The DNA here is from genome assembly GCA_963808705.1 of uncultured Actinomycetota bacterium. Lineage (GTDB taxonomy): Bacteria > Actinomycetota > Actinomycetes > Streptosporangiales > Streptosporangiaceae > JASHPR01. The sequence continues at coordinate 408,146 of CAWEHB010000005.1, forward strand.
ATCCTGTCCGAGGGGAAGATCGCCGCCCCGCTGCGGGACGTGCTGAAGAAGCACAAGAACGTCGACTGCATCATGGCCGAGGTCGTCGACATCGACACCGAGCGACGGCGGGTCATTGCGCTGCGGCTCCCCGGCGAGCACATCGAGTACCCCTACGACGACCTCATCGTCGCCGCCGGTGTCCGGACGAGCTACTTCGGCCATGACGAGCTCGCCCGCTTCGCGCCGGGCATGAAAACCATCGGGGACGCCCTGTCGATCCGGCGCCGGGTGTACGGCGCGTTCGAGCTGGCGCAAACCGCGCCCACCCCCGAGGAACGCCGCCGCTGGCTCACCTTCGCCCTGGTCGGCGCCGGCCCGACGGGCGTGGAGCTGGCCGGGCAGATCCGGGAGCTGGCCACCAAGACCCTCCGCGCCGAGTACCGGAATATCAAGCCGGAGGAGGCGCGGGTGCTGCTCTTCGACGGCGGCGGCGCACCGCTGGCCAGCTTCGGGCCGAAACTGTCCGAGAAGGCGGCCCAGGTCCTGCAGAAGCTGGGCGTCGAGCTGCACATGCACTCGATCGTCACCCACGTCGAACTTGGCTCGCTGCAGGTCCGCTCTCCCGACGGCTCGACCGTCACCTACGACGCCGGGACCGTCCTGTGGAGCGCCGGCGTGGAAGCCCCCCCGCTCGCCGCGGCCGTGGCGAAGGCCACCGGCGCCCAGCGTGACAAGGCGGGGCGCATCCAGGTCGAGGACAACTGCACCATCCCGGGGCATCCCCATATCTACGTCCTCGGTGACATGATGAGCCTGCGCCAGCTTCCCGGCGTCGCCGAGGTGGCGATGCAGTCCGGGCTCTACGCCGGGAACCGCATCAGGCGCCAGGTCGCCGGGCAAGAGTCCGACAAACCGTTCCGCTACCACGATCTCGGCTCGGCGGCCTACCTCTCCCGCGGCCACGCCGTCGTCTCGGCCGGCCCCCTGAAGACCGACGGCTTCCTGGGCTGGTGGGCATGGCTGTTCATCCACATCGGTTTCCTGACCGGCTACCGCAACCGCGTGGGAGCGGTGCTCAGCTGGTGGCTGGCCTTCACCCGCGACCTGCGCCGTGAGCGAGCCTTTACCACGGAGTACATCGACACGCTGCGCGACATCTACACGTATGCTCCCTTGCTCGATGACCCGCCCGCGGCACCGCCGGGCGCCGCCTCGTCCCCGTAGCGGCTACTCGAGCGGCTGGCTGTCGCCCTGGAGGCGGCGTATCTCCAGGACCTGCACCCCGAGGGTCTCCAGCCGGGCCAGGAGCCCCTGGAGCGCCGCCTGGTCCTGGAGCGGGCCGTGCAGCACGGTCTCAACTTGATGGTGCACGGAGGCGCGGAGCCGCTCGAAGTCGAGCAGGGCCTCGGGCGGGAGGGTCCCAACTACCCGGATCTCATAGTAGTGGGATGCCACCGCAAGGCCCCCAAGGTTCTCGGCGAAAGCCATCGTGAGTCAACGCTGCTACGGCCTGGCCCGCCACGCCCCACTCGGGACGGGTGATTCGGTGACATCGTCACCGGGGACGGGTGGTCACCCTGGTGAGATCGGGGGAGGGTGATGACCAGTCACCCGTATCCGTGTGAGAACAGGGCTGGGCGAAAGTGGGGTTCGCTGATCGGGAGGGTGAGACCAAAATGGTGACCAGCGCGGCTACGCCGCCCCTGGCCAGCTCAGCGCGGCCGGCCGCCGAGGCTGACGATCCGCTCCTGATGTCCAAGATCACGGTGCCCGGCATGCCCGGCTGGCTGGTTCCCCGGCTGCGCGTGGAAAAGCTCATCACCCAGGGAACCCAGGGCAGCATGACCACGGTCACCGGTCCTCCTGGCGCGGGCAAGACGATGGCTCTCGCGCTGTGGGCCGCGAGCCGCGCGCCCGCCGGCCCCGTCGCGTGGGTCACCATCGACGACTATGACAACCGGCCCAGGGTCTTCTGGTCCTACGTCCTGGCGGCTCTGCAGCGGGCCGGCGTTCCCATCCCGAAGGGCCTGTCCGCGACGGCGCGACGCTATGCGGTCGACCATGAGTTCCTGCTCCGGTTCGTGTCGCTGATCGCGGCGCAGGACCCGCCGCTGACGCTGGTGCTCGACGATGCCCACCTGCTGACGGCGCCGAAGGTACTGGACGGGCTGGCCTACGTGCGCAGGCACGCCGGCCCGGGCCTGCGCCTGGTGGTCGCCTCGCGGATGGACCCGCTGCTGCCGCTGCACCGGTACCGGCTCACCGGGGAGCTCACCGAGATCCGGGCCAGCGACCTCGCCTTCACCATCCCCGAAGCCCGGCTGCTCATGGCGCAGCACGGCATCACGCTGTCGGCAGAGTCGCTGGAACGCCTTACCAGAAGAGCCGAGGGCTGGGCGGCGGTCATGCGCCTGGCGGCCATCTCCATGGACGGGCATGCCGACCCTGATCAATTCGTCAAGGAACTGATCGCCGAGGACAGCGCCGTGGCCGGATTCCTGGTCGAGGAGGTGCTCAACGCTCAGCCCGCCCACGTCAGGGACTTCCTGCTGCGGACGAGCATCCTGGACCGGATCAACGAGCACGTGGCCGGCGTGCTGGTCGACGACAGCCGGTACGCGGCGGTCCTCCCTGAGCTCGCGCGGACGAACCCGCTCGTCCAGCGGGACAACGGCGGCTGGTACCGCTACCACTCGTTGTTCGCGGCGGTCTTGCGCCTGAAGCTGCGGCGCGAGCACCCCGGCGAAACGCCAGGCCTGCATCTGCGCGCGGCCCGGTGGTACCGGCGCAGCGGGCAGTTCGCCGAGGCGGTCCGGCATGCGGGAGACGCGGGTGACTGGCCGTTCGCGGCCCGGACGGTCGTTGACGAGCTGGTCATCGACCGGCTTATCGACCCTAGGGGCAGCGAGCCGCTGGCCGGCGGATTCCGGCCCATGCCGCGAGGCCGGGAGTGGACGGAGCCGCAGCCCTGGCTCGTCGCGGCGGCGATCGACTTCGCCCGCGGCCAGGACGCCGCGTGCGAGGCCTCGCTCAGCGCCGCGGAGCGCCTGCTCGAGCGGGTTCCCGCCGGGGACGAAAGGCCGTCCCGGCTCGCCGCCGCACTGATCCGCCTGGCCCTGTCCCGGCGCAACGGGGATCTTGACGCGGCGGCGGCCGCGGTTTCCGCGGCGCAGGACCTGGTCGCGGCCCTTCCCGAAGACCAGCTGGCCCGGCACCCGGGGATCGCCGCGCACGTGCTGGCCGGACGCGGGGCCATAGAACTCTGGTCCGGCCGTTTCGATGAGGCGTCGGCCCTGTTCGCGGCGGGCGCGGCCGCCGAGCGCGCTCCGGAGCGCGAGCGCGAGCGGGCCGACTGCCTCGGGCATCTCGCCCTGATCGAGATGCTGCGAGGACGGCTGAGCCGGGCCGCGGAGCTGGCCGCCGAGGCGACGGGCAGGCCGGGCGGCGATATGGACCAGTCGGCAGGCCCCACGAGCCAGGCGGCCGAGGTGGCGCTCGCATCGGTGTACCTGGAGCGCAACGAGTTGCCGCGCGCGCACCGCTGGCTGAAACGGGCCCTTGACGCCCTGCGCGCCCGGCCGGACCGGCTGATCGGCTCGGCCGCCTGTCTGGTAGCGGCCCGCCACAGCCTGGCCGAAGGCCACGGCCAGACGGCGCTGGACATCGTTGACCGGGCCTGGCGTGGCTGGTCGCCCCCGGCATGGATCGAAAACCGGCTGATGGTGCTGCGCTCGCAGGCTTACGCCGCGATGGCCGACTTCCAGTCGGCCATCGACACGGCCACCCAGGCCGACCCGGAGTCCTCGCTCGACGCGACGGTCACCCTGGCGCGTGCCCTGCTGGCCACCGGAGACCTGCAAGCCGCCCGGCATGCGCTGCCCAGCGCGCTGCCCGCGCCATCCAGCCGAGCGGCGTCCGACCGGTTCCTGCTGGCGGCCTGGCTGCTCGACGCGCATCTCAGCTACGGCAGCGGCGACCCCGCCCACGGCCGCCGGTCACTCGAGCGCGCCCTGCGGCTCGGCGAGCCAGAGCAACTGCGGCTGCCGTTCGCCATGGAGCGGAGCTGGCTCCGGCCGGTCTTGCGGCGTGACCCCGAGCTGGCTCACCCCTACCGGCGGCTGCTCGAGCCCGACCTGGTCAGCCCCGGCCAGGCCGACCCCCGGCCGCCCGGCCCCGGGCAGGCCGCACCCGTGATCGTTGAGCCGCTGAGCGAGCGCGAGCGCGAAGTGCTCGAGCACGTGTCAGCCATGGAGAGCACGGCCGAGATCGCAGCCGGGATGTACATCTCGGTGAACACCGTGAAGACCCACCTCAAGAGCATCTACCGCAAGCTGTCGGTCAGTCACCGTGGCGAGGCGGTGCGCCGGGCCAGGCAGTTCGGCTTGCTCTAGCCTGCTGCGGCGCCCAGCACGCCCGCGATCTCATCGAGGGTCACGCCGTGGTCGAGCGCTGTCGCGATGGCCTGGTCGTAGGCGGCCCGGGACTCGTCGGCCGCCACCAGCGCGGCCAGGCGGACCAGCGCGCGGGTTCTCACGTCGAGCCCGGGCTCCCCGACGTTGCCGGCCTCGGGACAGGCGCCGAGGTCGTTGAGGCTGACCATGTGCAGCGCGAATTCCTGGAACCGTTCCAGCAATCCGTAGAACTCGGATTCGTCGCGCACCGAGGCCATCACGCACGTCCAGCCCCGGCCGGTCTCGATCAGCAACTCATCCCCGGCGCCCGTCAGCAGGTGCTTGCATTCACCCTGAAGGATGATCCGGTACCGGCGGCGAGGGCCTGCGGGCGCGGTCATGATCGAGCTTCCTCCGGTGGCCAGGGCTTGAGTTCGGCGCGATGCCTGCACTTCCCCAGGCGACTGGCGCTACACACCCTTTTTACGCACCCATAGGGTGAGAAATTCTCACCCTATGGGCGTGTTCACCCGGGTGACCCGCGCCGTCACGGCGGCGCACATCAGATCCCTAGCTGTTTGCCCTGCTCAACGGCATCGCGCCGGTTGGACACGCCGAGCTTGCGGTAGATCGCCTGCGTATGGGTCTTGATCGTGTTCGCCGACACGAACAGCTCCTGCCCGATCTCGCGCAGCGACAGCGAGCCGCCGAGCAGGCGCAGCACCGCCGCCTCGCGCTCGGTGAGCGGCTCGGCCAGCGACACCACGCGCGGCCGGCCCGCGATCCGCCGGTCAAGCTCAGCCAGCCGGGCCTGCAGGGCCTGCGTGCCGTCCGGGAGCGCGGCCAGCACGTCTCTTGCCTCGTCGGCCCGTTCCGCGGCGCCGGCCCGGTCCCCCAGGTCGAGCAGGACCTGGGCCAGCAGCAGATGGAGTTCGAGGGTGGGCCACGGGCTGATCCCGAACAGCCTGCGGCGGGCTTCCAGGACCGGCTCAAGCTCGCTCCGGGCCTCAGGGAGCTGGCCCCGCGCGGCATGGACCGCACCCAAGGCGATGTGGGCCAGGCCGCTCTGCGGAACCGTGCTGAAGCCGCTGCGGGTGGCGAGCACGGTCGCTGCCTGCGCGTACTCCTGCGCTTTCGACACCCGGCCCAGCTCGACCGCGACCAGCGACATCCCGGAGAGGGCGAACATGCGTATCACCGGGATGGACGATTCGCTCTGCACGGCCTCTTCCAGCGGCCCCGCCGCCGCCGCGGGTTCACCGGACAGATAGAGGCTGTAACCGAGCGCGGCCCTCGCCGCCGCGTACCAGGGTGATACGGGGTCGCTTTCGATGTCGGCGGCGGCGGCGGCGGAGGCGTGCATCACCCGCAGGCCGTCGAAGCCGAAGACGCCCCGGAGCAGTGCGGATGAGGACTGCAGGGACCGCATTCCGTCGGGCAGCGGCCCTTCGTGCCGGCCCGCATCGATCACCGGGAGCCAGCGGTGCACGGCCTCCCGGTCACCCGTCAGAGCCGCGGCCCACGCCGCGCAGTGCGCCGCCAGCGGGTTAGCGGCGATCCGGTCGTCACCGAGCGACCGCATCCATCCGCGCACCGTGGCCGTCCGGCCGATATCGACGTAGGAGTGCCAGCAGTGCGCGATCAGGTCGACGGCCGTGACCGCGTCGTCAGCGGCCAGTGCGTGGCTGACCGCCTCCTCGGCCGAGCCCGACTGCCGATGCCAGGCGCTCGCCCGCTGGTGCAGGGAGCGCACGTTGCCGGGCTCGGTCATGGCGAGCTGGCTGCGGAGCAACTGGGCGAACAGGTGGTGGTAGCGGTACCACTGCCGGTTGTCGTCCAGCGGCACCAGGAACAGGTTCTCCCGCTCGAGCGTCTCGATGATCTTCGCGGCATCGGCTGAGCCGGTGACGGCGTCGCACAGCGGGGCGCAGAACCGGGTCAGGATCGAGGTGCGCGCCAGGAACTGCCGGACCTCACCTGGCTGGCGGCTGAGCACCTCATCGGCCAGGAAGTCAACGATGAACCGGTTATCACCGGTGAACTCGCGCACGAAGACGTGCGGCGACGAATGACCCCGCAGCGAGAGTGCGGCCAGGTATATCCCGGCCGGCCATCCCTCGGTGCGTTCCATAAGATCGGCCAGGTCAGGCTCGCTGAGCCTGGCGTCGGACACCGCGTGCACCAGCGCGGCCGCCTCCTCGGGCGCGAAACGCAGCTCGCGCGCCCGGATCTCGACCATCTCCCCGGCCGCCCGCAGCCGGGCCAGCGGCAGGGGCGGATCGGCCCTGGTGATGAGCACGATCTGCGCCGACGGCGGCAGATGCTGCAGCAGGGACTCGATCTGGTCGTGGCAGAGGCGTTCCTTGATCACGTGGTAGTCGTCCAGCACCAGGACCACCGGCGTCGAGAGCGCGGCCAGTTCGTTGGCGAGGAGGGGGAGCACCGCCGCGGCGACTTCCGGGGCTTGCACCCGGAGCTCCCTCAGGATCGCCTCGACGCCGATCTGCGGGCAGGCCCGCTCCAGGGCGGTCACGATGTACCACCACAGCCGGGCCGGGTCGTCATCGCCGCGGTCGAGCGAGACCCAGGCGAACGGCCGGCTCTCCAGGGCACTGGCCCGCCACTGCGCCACGAGCGTCGTCTTGCCGAAGCCCGCGGGGGCGTCCACGAGCACCAGCTTGACGGACGTGCGGGCCAGGTAGCCGGTGAGCCCGGGGCGCTCCATCCACTCCGTTCGCGGGTTCGGAGCGTGGAGCTTGGTCTCGATCGGCACGTCGAGGCCCAGCCGACTGCGCGGCACCGCCGGGTCCGCGGGAACCGCCGGATCGGCGGGAACAGCACCTAGATGGCGTTCAGCTCGCTCCCCGTCCCGGTGGCCTGTGCCGCGCTGCACCCTGCTGAGCTTACGTAACGCATTCGATCTTGGCTAGGAACGGGTGTCTACCCCCGGGCCGCCCCAGCTCCTGGGCACCGGTCCGGGAAGTGCCTATGATCAGGCCATATCTCCGTCCAGGATGCCCGTCATCCGCCCGCCGCGGGTCACCCGTGCCGGGCGAGGCATCCCCCCCGATTCCGAGCCATCGTTAAGGCCAGAGGAGGTGGCAACCACTGTGACAATCGGCGGCAGCATCGCGCTCATCGTCATCGGCGCCATTCTTAAATGGGGCATAACCTGGCATCCCCAGAACGTGGATCTGCAGGTCATCGGCTTGATCCTGATGATCGCCGGCGTGGTTGGCCTGATCATCGCCATCACGTTCCTGGTCCTGCGCCGCCGCCAGCGGGCTTCGGCCCAGGTCTACGAGGAGCGCCGCTACACCCAGCCGCCGCCCTGACCTCAGGACGGCACGTACCACGCTCACACCTGCGAACGGCGCCGGGAAGGCGGTCACCCCGTAGAGGTGAACCGCTGGCGCCCCGCTTGGCGCGAGGATAGGCCGATGGCCATGCGAGATGACCCGCCGAAGTCGGGGGGGCCAAGCACGCCGGCCCCGCCGGCGGCGACTCCGCCGGACGCGGCAGCCCCGGGAGCCGCGGCAGCCCCGGGAGCGGCGACAACCCCGCCGGCCGCGGCCGGGGCGCCCGGCGGCCAGCCAGACCCGGCGGCGATGCTGCGCAGCCGGGCCTACGTCCTGCTGCTGGCGATGGCGGCGATCTTGGGCGTGCCGATCTCCGCGGCCGCCTACGGATTCCTGGCGCTGGTCAGCTACCTGCAAAAGGAGCTGTTCACCCACCTGCCGCACGGGCTCGGTTTCTCGACCGCGCCGGCCTGGTGGCCGCTGCCGATGCTGCTCATCGGCGCGGTGCTCACCGCCCTGGCCATCCAGTACCTGCCGGGCACCGGCGGGGCGTCGCCGGCGGCCGGCTTTGCCATACACCCCCCGCCGACGCCCATCCAGCTGCCCGGCGTCATCTGTGCGGCGCTGGCCTCGCTGGCGTTCGGCGCCGTGATCGGCCCGGAGATGCCGCTGATCGCGCTGGGCAGCGGCCTGGCGGTGCTGGCCACCAAGGCGGCCCGGCGGCGGCCGGTGCCGCCGCAGGGGGTGGCGGTGCTGGGGGCGGCCGGAAGCTTCGCGGCCATCAGCACGCTGCTGGGATCGCCCATCACCGGCGCGTTCTTGCTGATGGAGGCGTCCGGGCTGGGCGGGCCGATGCTGGGCCTGCTGCTGGTACCCGGGTTGCTGGCGTCGGGGGTGGGCGCGCTGATCTTCGTCGGCCTGGACAGCCTGACCGGGCTGGGCACCTTCTCGCTGACCATCCCCAGCCTGCCGCCCTTCAGCCGGCCCGACGTGGCCGAGTTCGGCTGGGCGATCGTGATCGGGCTGGCCGCCGCGCTGCTCGGCCCGGCGATCCTGTGGCTGTCGACGTCGCTGCACCGTTACGCCGAGAAGTGGACCATGATCGTGCTGCCGCTGGCCGGCCTGGCCGTCGCGGTGCTCACGATCATCTACACGCAGGTGACCGGCAAGCCGTCGTCGGACATGCTGTTCTCGGGACAGGACGACATCGGGCCGCTGATCCAGCACGCCGCCAGCTACTCGGTGGGGGCGCTGCTGCTGCTGCTGGCCTGCAAGAGCGTGGCCTACGGCGTGTCGATCGGCAGCTTCCGCGGCGGGCCCATCTTCCCGGCGCTGTTCGTCGGCGCGGCCGGCGGGGTCTTGATGTCCCACCTGCCCGGCCTGCCGCTGGTGGCCGGGGTCGCCATGGGCATCGGCGCGATGACCGTGGCGGTGATGAAGCTGCCGCTGACCTCGGTCCTGCTCGCCAGCCTGCTGCTGCTCTCCGACGCCACCAAGGTCATGCCGCTGGTGATCGTCGCGGTGGTCGTCGCCTACGTCGCCGTCGCCCACGTCACGCCGCGGCTGACGGCGCGGGCCAAGGGAAGCGGGCAGGCTGGTCAGGCGACGAGCAGGTAGATGCTCTTGCCCGCCAGCCAGAACCCCAGCAGCAGGAAGACCGCCACGAACACCTGGTCGGTGTGCGTGTCCAGCCAGGCCCGCAGCTTCTGCAGCCGGATCTCGGCCGCGGCGGGCGTGAAGGTCGCGCAGAACTCCAGGTAGAGGTAGCTGGAGCTGGCCAGCAGGCAGAAGAGCACCAGCGTCAGCCAGGTGACCGCGTCCGACAGGTTGGCCTGGGTCACGGTCGCGGCGCCCGCCGTCACCAGCGCCCAGGGCTGCAGGAACGCGGCGAGTCCGGCGCACGCCGGCAGCGAGAGCTGGTCCAGCCGCGCCATCCAGGTCGGCGGCTTGCGCGGTCGGCCCCGGCGGCGCCACCGGCGCACCGCGAGCAGGATCAGCACCAGGCCCGCCGCCAGCTTGACGGCGAGGGCGGCTTCCGAAGGCGCGGTGTTGTCGGCGGGTGGCTGGCCCCCGGTCGCCAGCAGGACCGCGGCGATCACCACGACCAGGCAGGCCAGCCAGCCCAGGATGTAGGCCAGGCCCTTCCTGGTGCCCTTCTCGGCTCCCAGGAGCAGGATGAAGGCCGTGATCGGGAACGGCTCCAGCGTGATCCCCAGGCCGATCAGCAGCAGATCAACTACCACCCGCACCACTCCCGTGTCAGCGGCGCGAGCAGCGTAGCAGGACTCGCGGCCCGGACTAGATCACAATCACACGCCCTGCTCGGCGGTCAGCCGCCCAGACTTGACGGCGTGGACCAGGGCCTGGTGGTCTTTCTCGTTCTGGTCGGCGTAGGCGGCGGCGAACTGGGCGATGGCCTTGTCGAAGACATCCGAATTGCCGAGGTAGGAGCCGATGGCGATCCGGTCGCCGGAGCGGGCGTGCGCCCGGGCCAGGGTCCAGCCGCAGATCTCGCCGTACATCCGCATGCCGCGCGGGACCAGGGTCGCGATGTCGAGGGAGAACTTCCAGTCCCGTAGCTGGCGGACGTAGTAGTCGTGCTCCTGGCCGTCCATCCCGTCTGCCACATGCTGCCAGCCGAGGAAGATGTCGCTGCTGGCCTGCATCAGCCGCTGCCCCGCGACCACCCGCTGGCCCTGGTTCGCGTACTTGCTGGCGCCGAGGAAGCGGCTGAGCACCGACGCCTCGGCCTCTTTTACCTGCAGGAACAACGGGTCGGACTCGTCCCGGCCGAGCATCAGGACGATCCAGCAGCGTGTCCCGACGCTGCCGACCCCCACGACCTTGCGGGCCATGTCGCAATAGTCGTACTGCTCAAGCAGGTACCGGCGGTCGGTCTCCAGCGTGCGCCGGTACTTCCCCATCAGGTCGGTGATCCATTTCAGGAAGGCCGCCCGGTCCACGTCAGACGGGATCAGCTGATCGGCCGGCACCAGCAGCGGCGGGTCGGAGATGATCCGCGGCTGGCCGTCCACCATGCGGGTCAGCTTGGCCACTTCCTGCATGCTGTCCCTGGTCCGCGCCTTGGCCAGGCCCTTGTCCAGCGCCTTGCGCTGGCGCGCCTTGAGCTCGGAGTCGAATTCCGCCCGCAGTTGATCGAGGTCGGCGTGCGCGTACCAGACGTCCAGGTTGGTCATTCCGGCGAAGTTCCGCATCGCCTGCCGGTAGCTGGCCACCGTCGCGGTGACGATCTCGCGGCGCTCCTTGTCGGCGAACCCGTTCTCGCGCGCGGCCACCTCCAGGCTGGCGGCCAGCCGCTTGACGTCCCACTCCCATGGGCCGGGCAGGGTCTCGTCGAAGTCGTTGACGTCGAAGACCAGGCGGCGCTCGGCCGAGCCGAAGATGCCGAAGTTGGACAGGTGCGCGTCGCCGCAGGCCTGCACGGCCAGCCCGGAGGCCGGCGTGGTGGCCAGGTCGCTGGCCATCGGCAGGGCCGCCCCGCGGTAGTACGTGAACGGCGACACCATCATCCGGCCGTACCGGACCGGCACCAGTTCCGGCAGCCGCGTCTTCCCCTGCTCCTCCAGCAGCGCGACCGGGTCGGGCCGGTCCGGCCCCGGGTCGAACTCCGCGTGGCTGGCCCGGGGCACCTCGGCCCGCGCCGTCTTGCCCCGGGCCGAGCGCTCGGCCGGGGTCAGGTGACACAGGTGCGTCTCCAGTTCGTACTTCAGTGCGCGTCGGGGCGGAGCCTCGGTCATCGCGGCCATCACCGTCTCCTCTCCATCGAACCTTCTTCATCGGTCGATCTCGCTCAGAGTGCGTGGGCAGTGACCGGGAGGATGAGAATGGTTCACCGGCTATGCATGGGTCGGTTCCCTGTCGTTGGCCTTGCGAAGCGCGTGCCGGAGCAGGAATCCCCCGATGATCTCGAAGATGCCCATGACGATGAACCAGATCCCGAGCAGCACGGCGAGGACGTCCAGCGAGGAGGCGGGGGCGGACACCACGACGATCCCGGCGATCAGGCTCACCACGCCGAAGATGATCCACCAGGCCCTGCCCTCGCGGACGCCGCCGGAGATCCCGCCGATGAGCGCCACCAGCCCCTGCACGATCCAGGTGAGGCCGATCACCAGGCCGATGATCGACCGGGTGAGATGCAGATGGCGGATCAGGATGACGCCGATGACGATGAACAGCAGGCCCGCGATGCCGAGCCAGATCCGGTGCCGCTCCCTCGGGTCGAAGACCCGGATCAGGTGGAAGAGCCCGGAGAGGATCATCAGGATGCCGAGCAGGACCGCGATCACGTTCAGCGAGGTGGTCGGGTGGAAGGTCACGATGAGCCCGAGGATCAGGGTCACCACGCCGAGGAACAGGGCGGCTTGCCACGAGCCGGCCCCGGCGGCGGCTCGTCGTCGTAATCACTGGGGGCCATGAACGCCCATGCTCGGTTCACCGTTCGCGCTTGTCGTCACCCGGCACGGGTGATAGCGATCTTCTTGCCGCAGCGGCGAGAATCGGGAGCATGCACGGCATGTCTGCGGCCCGGCCTCAGCTCAGGAACATGACCTGGATCCCCGGCGGCACGTTCCGGATGGGCTCGGCCGACTTCTACCCCGAGGAGCGCCCGGTCCACCAGGTCTCCGTCGACGGCTTCTGGATGGACACCCGCCTGGTGACGGTGGCGGAGTTCCGCCGCTTCGCGAAGGCCGCCGGCTACGTGACCGTGGCCCAGCGCCCGCTCGCCCCGGCCGATTACCCCGATGCCGATCCCGCCCTGCTGGTGCCGGGGTCGCTGGTCTTCCACCGCACCGAGGGCCCGGTCGACCTGCGCGACTACCGCAACTGGTGGGCGTACGTGCCCGGCGCCGACTGGCGCCACCCCGACGGCCCGGGCCGCGACGGCCGCGGCCGGGAACGGCACCCGGTGACGCACGTCGCGTACGAGGACGCGGAGGCCTACGCCGCGTGGGCCGGCAAGGAACTGCCCACCGAGGCGGAATGGGAGTACGCGGCGCGCGGCGGTCTCGACGGCGCGGTCTACGCATGGGGCGATGAGTTCGCGCCCGGCGGCCAGATGATGGCCAACACCTGGCAGGGCCAGTTTCCGTGGCAGAACCTGCGCACCGACGGGTTTGCCGGGACCTCCCCGGTGGGCTCCTTTCCCGCCAACGGCTACGGCCTGCACGACATGACCGGCAATGTCTGGGAGTGGACGTGTGACTACTTCACCGCGCGGCACGCCGCCCCGGCGGCCGGCGCCTGCTGCGCGCCGCACAATCCCCGGGTGAGCGCACCGCCCGCCGGGGCCATGATCGCCGGGCCGGGGTCACATCTGCCGCGCAAGGTGATCAAGGGCGGCTCGCACCTGTGCGCGCCCAACTACTGCCTGCGCTACCGGCCCGCGGCCCGGCAGAGCGAGACGACCGACACCGCCACCTGCCACATCGGCTTCCGGTGCGTCATCCGCGAGCCGAAACAAGATCCCCCGTGACGGGTGAAGCCTGGCGCTCCCGGCGGCGCCATCCTGGGTGGCAATGTGCTGGCCACCGGGAGTTTCCAGAACGCGAACGCGGGAGGGGACGCAGGTATGCGGCGCCTGACTAGGAGCGTGGTCATCCTCGCGGCGGTCCTGGCCGCCGGGTTGCTGGCAGCCGGCTGCGGCAGTGTCAGCAGCGCGATCAGTAGCGCGGCCCCCAGCGTCACCCTGCCGACCCTGCCGAGCAACAACTCCTCGCCCACCACCGCCCCGCCGACCTCCGAGGCCCCCACCACCGTGGCGCCGACCACGGTCGCCCCGACCACGGCCGCCCCGTCGACTCCGCCCAGCATTTCCCCGACGCCGGTCAGTTCGACCAGTTCGTCGCTGGCCTGGCTGTGGATCCTCCTTGCCGCGATCGTGATCATCGGGGTGATCGTGGCGGTGATCGTCGCGCGCCGGTCCGGGCGCCAGTCTGCCATCGCGGGTAGCTGGCGCCCGAGGGTCATCGACGCGTACGCGAAGGGGGCGGCACTCTACGACGCGATCAGCGTGGCCGAACGGTCCAGTGAGCTGACCGCCGCGGATAGAAGCGCCCGCTGGTACGACATCCAGCACCGCATGGACGACCTCAGCCAGGAGCTGTACTCGATGCGCGAGTCAGCCCCGGACGAGGACGAGCGCGCCCGGGTCGCCGACGTGCTCGGGTCGCTGCAGGCGCTCCGTTCCGCGATGGAGGCCGAGCGGGCCCCGGGGGGCGTCGGGCCCGAGCACGCTGAGGTGGTACGCAGCCGCCTGTTCGCGTTCGACTCGGCCCTGCAGGCGCTCCGCCCGCCGGACCTGCCCCCGCGGTAGTGTCGGCCAGGTCGCCGCTACTCCCGGGCCAGCTACCGATCAGCCCCGCCCAGGTGGGCAGGGCGCGGTGCTCAGGTACCGAGCAGCTTGGCCTTGGCCGCGGTGAACTCGTCGTCGGTCAGCGCGCCCTGGTCGTGCAGGGTGGCGAGCTGGCTCAGCTGGTCGTACATCGTCGGTGCCGCCGGGGCCGCCGCGGGGGGCTGCGGAGGACCCTGCTGGTATTGCTGCTGCGGAGGGGCTTGCTGCTGCCCCTCGAGGTCTGAGATGCGCTGGTTCTGATCGTCCTCCGCGCCGGCTTGCGCGTCCGCTTTCCGGGCCATGTGCTTGCCCGCCATGTACGCGCCGCCGCCGACCGCGGCCGCGCGCAGCAACGGGCGTCGCCGCCTCAACATGATTGCCTCCTACTTGTGCTTCCGGCTGTGCTGGTCAGGCCGAGCATCACTCGGCCCCTTCGGGCAGGGCCAGGCCCAGGGCGACCATGATCTCCGGTGCGGCCGCCACCACCCTGGGCCCGCCGACCTGCGGCGCGATGGCCTTCAGCACGCCCAAGATGTCCTCCGGCGTGCACCCGGAATCCAGCGCGTTGGCCACCTGCCAGAGGTAGGAGGCGGGAGGGGCGTCGACCGCGACCAGAGCGGCGATCTTGACGAGCGAGAAGCTGCGCGGATCCAGGCCGCTCTTCTGCTGCCAATCCGCCCGGGCTTCCAGGCCCTCCAGCAGCAGGTCCGGATCGCTCAGGGCCAGTGCGGCCAGCGCCTGGCTGGTGTCGTCGCCAACCTCGACCTTGGTGGGCATGTTCATGGTCACAATCCCTCTCTCGGTTGACCAGTCAGTCCGCAGGCAGATCGCTGACGCCCAATCCACCCGGCGGTCAACTATTACCGCTTCGCGGTCGGCTAGGCGTCACCCTTGGAGGATGGTTCTGGGTGCCCCTGGCCAGGCCTCGCGAGCGCATCGGAGCCGGCCTGGGAGCCGGCGGAGGCCGCCGGGCGCGGGTCATCGGCCGTGATCGCGATCGGCTCGGTCGGGTCCGACATGTCGGGCGTGACCGCGGCAGGCTCGGCCGGGGCCGGGGGACTGACCGTGACCGGCTCGGCCGGGGGCGAGGACGGGGTACTGGCCGCATCCACGACCGGCTCGGCCTGGCGGGCCAGGAACCGGAGCCGGGCCGCCCGCGCGTCCCAGGCGTAGACGACCGCGGTTCCCGCGATGAGGTCGTACAGGGCACGGTGCTCGCGCTGCCCGAGGATGCCCAGGAACCCCAGGCCGAGGGTCAGGAAGCCGAGCGGGAACGCCAGCGACCGCACCCAGCCGCGCCACGGCTCCATTCTCCTGCCGTCGGCCCGGACCACGTGCACGCCCAGCAGCGCCATCCCCAGAGTCCTGCCGTTGGCCGCCCACTGAAAGCCGAAGTAAACGAATTGCCAGGCGACGTAGATGATGGTCACGACGATGTTGTCCCGGTGCCAGGAGACCGAGTGGCCGCTCACGATCTGTGCCACGAAGGAAATCAACGACAGCGCGAGCGAATAGAGCACCGTGCTCACGGTGAGATCTATCAGATACGCCGCGAAGCGCGATACCGAGCCCGCGTAGTGGCCCTGCGCGCTCACCCAGCGGCCCGGGTGCGTACGGACGCTCATGGCTGAACCTCCGTGTCCATCAGTGTCCGCGGGGCCAGCGGCCCCGGGTCCTTGCGCCGCAGCAGGCGCATCACCCAGCGGTCGATGCGCTCGTCTAGCCCGACGGCGCCGCTGCGCGCCGAATCCAACGCCTCGGTCGCTATCCCGCCGGTCGACCTGGCGATGATGGCGCCGAGGTCGGTCTGCTCGACGAGCTTCTCCATGTCGATGCGGCCGACGACATCGTTGATGTCGACGCGGTCCAGCACGGCATTCACGTCGACCTGCTCCAGCAGTTCATTGAGGTCGACCTGTTTGAGCAGATCGTTGAGGTCTACCTCCTCCAGCAGCGCGTTGAGGTCGATCTGCTTGAGCGGCGCGTTCACGTCTACCCGCTCCAGCGGCGCGTTCACGTCCACCTGCGCCAGCAGCGCGTTAAGGTCGACCTGCCTGAGCGGCGCGTTGAGGTCTACGTGCCTGAGCAGGGCGTTGAGGTCCACCTGCTCGAGCGGCGTATTCACGTCGACCCGCGCCAGCAGCGCGTTGAGGTCCACCAGCTGGAGCAGCGCGTTGATGTCCACGGCCTGGACCACGAGGTCGATGACCCGCTCCGCGACGCGCTGGGCCAGCGCTTCCGCTGAGACGGTCATGCCCTTACGTGCCGAGCGCAGCCGGTCGAGTGGTTCCACGAGATCAGTATGGCCGCCACACCGGGCATGCGTGAATCATCCGGCACGGGTGAGGCGGGGTGGCACGGTCATGGCCGGACGGGCCGCAGTCACTTGACAACGGTCAGTCCGTAGATTCCGTTGCCGACCATGATCAACCCGACCACGATGAGGACCACGGTGAGGATGGCCTGGCTGTGCGCGCGCAGCCAGCCGTTGAAGCCGGTCAGGTAGCGGGTGGTCCTGTCCGGGAAGATGATGTGCAGCACGATGGGCAGCCAGACCAGCAGCACATTGATGACCACGACGATGATCACCGCCAGGGCGGTGAGAAAGTCGCTGGCGTCCGAGGTCGCGATCACCTGCAGCGCGGCCAGGAACGTCACGCCCGGGGCGAAGATCACGAGGCCGACCGCGAACGCGCTCAGCGGGCGGGGGTTGGCGACCATCTTGTTCACGATCCCCGACGCCGGCTTGGCCGGATCGGGCGGCTTCGGCTTGCGCCGGGCCACCACGACGGCCGCGATCAGCAGCAGGATGCCCAGGCCCAGCCGCAGCCCGTAGCGGGGGGTGTGGTCGTGAGAGGCGTTCAGGTGGGCGGCGCGCAGCACGACCAGGATCACCACGCCCATGATCAGGCTCATGGCCACCGCCCCGATCAGGTAGAACGTGGCGGTCAGCCGGGGCCGGGCCGAGCCCAGGTACACCGCGGCCACCAGCAGCGCGGTCGGGGACAGCGCCGCCAGCAGCGCCAGCCCGGCCGCCTGTACCAGCACCGGGCGGCTACCCGCGACCGGGGCGTCGGCGCGCCCGGACCGGGCCGGGCGATGTCCTGGTCACGGCTGGCCGGCTACCTCGGGCCGGGCCAGCGGCCGGCCGATCAGCTCGATCAGCCCCAGCAGCACCAGCAACAAGACGGCGAGCAGGATGACGACCAGGCCGGTGGGATGACCCCAGAATACGAAGATCAGCGCGACCAGGCCCACCGCGGATATGCGCAGCGCCTGCCGGTGCGCGTAGGTCCACCGGCCCACCGGCCCGGTGGTCACGCCCTCGCGCTCGCCGAACCTGCGGATCCAGTCGAATCCTGACTTGACGGCTCCCCGGCTCCGTACCGCGGTCACCGACGGCCCGCTGAAGAACGCGCCGACCGCGACCACCAGCCCGAGCACCAGCAGGGTGCGCAGCGCCTCCTTGATGAACCGGACGAAGGTGTCGAATATGGCGGCCGCGGCGTTGCTGGGCAGCACGCTGTTCGGGACGCTGTTGAGGTAGATGCCGCGGAAGATCAGCAGGCCCAGGGCCAGCACCAGCATGGACGCGGCGAACCCGAGCCCGGCCCCGATCAGGGCCCGCCGGTGGCCCTTCGCGATGTACACCCCCGCGGCGAGCAGCAGCAGGGTCAGGATCGGCAGCACGATCTTCAGGTCGTTGATCAGCCGGTACAGGGTCTGCGCCCTGACCAGCTCCTTCGATGAGAACAGCGCCAGCGTCGGGTTGATCGCTGGCAGGCTGTTGACGATCGTGAACCCCCGCGCCACCAGGGCTTTCTTGACGATTTCGATGAACGGGCCCAGGGCGATGACCACCTGCCCGTTGCTCACGCTGACCGCGCCATTGCCCTGGCCGGACAGGGCCTTCACCAGTTCCTGGTGGGCCGTGGTGTTGACCTGGATCCAGGTGTTAGCGAACTGCGGGCTGGTCACGATCTTGCTCACCTGGGTGTGGATATACCCGGCGACCGCGCTGGCTATCGACGGGCCGAACGTCTTCAGCAGCGCGCCGACCCGGGTCAGGCCCTTGCTGGTCAGCAGCGCCGCGGCCTGGTTGGTGTAGCCCACCAGGTTGAGGTGGCTGGTGATCGCGACGGTGACCTTGTCGGTCAGCGCGCCCTGCACCGCCGGGTTGTGGATCAGGGGCTCGATGTTCTCGATGTAGCGGTTGGTATCGGAGACCTGGTTGGCCGACCAGACCGCGACCACCGAGACCGGGGCGAGGATGCAGCCGAGCACGATCAGCACCGTGGCGACCGGGGTCCGCCAGCTCACCCGGTGCCGCCGGGCGCCGCCCGTCCCCCGGCTGCGCAACTCGGCCACCTCGGCCCGCAGGCGCGTCAGCTCAGCCCGTTCGTCCTGGCTGAGGTCGGGGGATCCGTTGTCGTGGCTGAAGTCCGGGGACCCGTGATCGGGGGATCCGGGCTCCGGGGATCCTGTGTCGTGGCTGAGGTCCGCGGATCCGGGTTCCGGCGTCTCCGAGGCCGGCGCTCCCGGGTCCGCAGTCTCCGAGTTCGGAGCACCCGGGTCCGGGGGCCCAGAATCCGGGGCTCCCGCGTCCGGGGTTCCGGTCACGGGTCTCAGCTCGCCACCCGCGTCAGACAAGGGTCACCTCCTGCGGGCTCCCGCGCCCGGCGCGGCCGCTGGCACGGCGAATCGTCTTCAAGGCTTCGTCCTCGCATCCAACCACGTTTCTCCGAGCAGCCGGATCACACCTCACCCGGCCGGGGTGAGTCACCGCAGGATGCGGCGAGGACAGCCGGTCACTTCACGAGGGCGAGGCACGATGGAAGCAGCCCGCGCAACGTGAGAAGGTGAGACTGTGCCGGGCGGGCATCCCGGCCGGCCAACAGGCCCGCACGCGGTCGCCCGGCCCGGTGACCTGACGCAAACGGAAGGACGCTGCCATGACCATCGGCGGGAGCATCGCGCTGTTCGTCATCGGCGCCATTCTGCGCTTCGCTATCTCCTGGAACTCTCCGTACATCGACATCAAGGCCATCGGCGTGATCTTGATGGTCGCGGGCGTGGTCTGCCTCGGCATCTCGATCTGGCTCTTGGTCGCCCGGCGGCGCCGCCGGGCCTCGGCCGAGGTGTACGAGCAGCGCCGCTACGTCGAGCCGCCCCGGTGACGGCAGCGAGCCGCGCCGAGCGGGCCTGAGTAAGTCGGCCGGCGTCAGCGGAGCCTCGACGGGGGAGCCGGGGCGGCGGGAGCGGCCGGGGTCAGGTCCTTCGGTGAGGTCCGCGACAGTTCGATGATCCCGGCGGCCAGGGCGGCGAAGGCCAGGACGGCGATGGTGACCTTCGCCGGGCTGTTGGTGAAGCGCTCGTCGAACAGCCAGACGCTCAAGGCGATGCTGGTCAGCGGATTGACGATGACCAGCAGCGGCTGTGACACGCTCAGCGGCCCGACGTGCAGCGCGGACTGCTCGAGCACCGTGCCGGCCGCGGCGGCGGCCGCCAGCGCGTACACCGGCCAGCGGGTGAGCATGCCGCCGATGCCGAACGCGGTGAGCGTGTCGGTGGCCGCCTTGATGAACACCGCCATCAGGGCCCACGCCAGCGCGGCCGCCACCGCGAAGGTCGCGGCCCGGCGCACCGGTGACCCCCGCATGCCCGCCGCGGCCAGCACGGCGATGGCGCCGCCGAACGCCAGCAAGGCGGACAGCCATTCGGCGGTCTCGGGAGTAGGGTTCCCGCCCGTCGGCTCGGCCACCGAGAGGAACACGCCGAGGGCCACGCAGACGACGAGCACCGAGGCCCACGCCGCGCGGGCCACGTCCTGGCGGATCCACAGCCGCCGCAGCACCAGGACGAAGACCAGTTCGGTGACCAGGATCGGCTGGACCACCGACAACTGGCCGTTGTGCAGGGCGAGGGCCTGGAACACGAACCCGCCCACCGCGGCGATCCAGCCCAGCAGCCACAACGGCTGCCGGAACAGGTAGCCGACCAGGTGCCAGCCCTTCTCCCGCTTCGGGGCGGTGATGCTCGCCTTGTGCTGCGTGATGACGTTGACCGCGTTGGAGAACGAGGCGACCAGGGCGAACACGACGGTGAGGATCACGGCCCTGCCCCCCGCCCGGCGATCACGGCGATCAGGGCCGGGACTCGGCGAGGTACATCTTGATCACGGAGTCGAAATCGGGGTCCGGGATCAGGCTGAGCCGGGCCGCCCGGTCGGAGCGGACTCTTCCGGGCCAGGTCGCGAACATCCTGGCCACCGCCGGGTCGGGGACCCAGTCGATCAGCGCGCTCACCTCCGGGCAGGCCACCCGTTCCAGCGCGGCGGCCATGCCCGCGACGGTCATGGTGAGCGCGGGCAGGTTGACCGCGGTGCGGCCGCCCCAGGCCTCGTCCGACGCTGAGGCGGCGCACAGCAGCCCGCCGATGGCCTTCGCCGGGGAGGCCAGCGCCACCTCGGTTTCCGGGGCGACCGGGCAGATCGCACGCTGGCCCGCGAGCGGCTCGCGGATGATGCCCGACAGGAAGCCCGACGCCGCCGCGTTCGGGCGACCGGGGCGCACGGTGACGGTCATCAGGCGGATGGCCCTCCCGCGCAGGAACCCCTTCCGGGTGTAGTCGGCTAGCAACTGCTCGCCGATGAACTTCTGCGTGCCGTAGCTGGTCTGCGGGTTGGGCAGGGTCTGGTCGTCCACGACCGCGGGGAGCGGGTGCTCCGCCGAGCCCCCGAAGACGGCGACCGAACTCGAATACACCACGACCGGGTTCGTGCCGAGCGCGCGGCACGACGCGAGCAGCAACTCGGTGGCGTGCAGGTTGGCCCGCAGGCCCAGATCGAAGTCGGCCTCGCACTCCCCGCTGACCGCGGCGGCGAGATGGAAGATCACGTCGGCCCCGGCGAGCACGCCCTGCCAGGCGCGTGCGGGGTCGAGCAACTCGCCGAGGTCGCCGCGGATCACGGCCACCCGCCCGTCGTCGGCCAGGTCCGCGGGCGCGGGCGCGCGGTCGACCAGCGTCACCCGGGTGAGCGGGCGCGCCCCGCCGCCCGCCACCTCCAGTGAGCCCGCGGCCAGCAGTTCCCGGGCCAGCCGCGACCCCAGAAAGCCGGCCCCGCCCGTGACCACCACCTGCGCCACGGCGCCTCCCTCTCCTGCCACGAGACGTCGGATACCAGCGATCTTAGGCGGGCCACGGCTCCGGGCCGATACCCGCGGCCGCGCGGCGGCCGCCCGGCCGGGGAGCGAACCCTTTTTTCATCCGTCGATCACACGCTCGGAGTATGTGGGCAGTCCTGGGGAGGATGAAAAGGGTTCAACTTCTATGCTCGGCGGTATGAGCGAGGATGCGCGGAGCCCGGCGCAGTATGCGTCCGACATCGATGCGGCGCGAGAGCGGCTGGTGGCCTTCGCCAGCGGCTGCACCGACAAGCAATGGAATTCGGCGCCGCTGGACGGCGACCCGCGGCCGGTGGGGGTGGTCGTGGATCACGTGGCGCACTCCTACGAGTACCTGGCCGGGTGGATGCGCCAGGTGCTGGCCGGCGAGGCGGTGACGGTCAACAACGACGTCGTGGACGCGCTCAACGCGGAGCACGCGGCCCGGGCGGCGGCGGCGACGTCGGCCGAGGCGGTTGAGCACCTGCGCCGCAGCGGCGCGGTCCTCAGCCGGCTCGTGGCCGACTGCACCGCCGAGCAACTGCAGGCCGGCGACGGCCGCGTGGAGCGCTTCGCCCAGATCGCGATCCGGCACGCGGACAACCACCGTGCCGAGATCGAGGCCGGGCTCGCCGCGTCGGCCGGCCGCGGGCCGGGCTGACGCCGCGCCGGGCCGCCGCCGCCCGGCGGCCGCCGCGCGCGCTCGCGATGTGAGAGCCTGGAGGAGATGGCCGACTCGTTTGCCGCCCGGTTCGCCATGGTCCGCGCCCGCCACGGGCCGCTGGTGTGGGGCCTGGACCCGTCCGGGGACCTGCTCGACACGTGGGGGCTCGGCGACTGCGCCGACGGGCTGGACCGTTTCGCCGACATCATGCTGGACGCCGCGGTCGGCGCGGTCGGGCTGGTGAAGCCGCAGTCGGCGTTCTACGAGCGGCACGGGTGGCGGGGGATCCGCACGCTGCAACGCCTGGTCGCCGACGCGCGCGCGGCCGGCCTGCTGGTGATCCTGGACGTCAAGCGCGGGGACGTCGGGACGACCAACGAGGCCTATGCGGAGGCCTTCCTCGGCGCCGGCGCTCCGCTGGAAGCCGACGCGGTGACCGTCCATCCCTATCTCGGGCTGGGCGCGATGAACGCCTTCGTGTCCCGCGCCCGCGAGGCCGGCGCCTGCCTCCTGGTCGTGACCCGGTCATCGAATCCCGAGGGCCGGGCGGTGCAGGCGGCGCGCGTCCCGGAGGCCGGGCGCAGCGTCGAGGAAACGCTGCTGCGCGAGATCGGGAAGCTCAACGCGGCCCTGGCGCCCGGCGGCATCGGGCCGGTCGGCGCGGTCGTCGGCCCGGCGCCCCTGGAGCCGTCGCTGGACTTGGCCGCCGCGCACGCCTTGTTCCTCGCCCCGGGTCTCGGCGCCCAGGGCGCCACCTGCGCTGACGTGGCGTGGACCTTCGCCGCGTGCCCGGACCGGGTCATGCCGAGCGCGTCCCGGTCGCTGCTCTCCGCTGGCCCGGACCGCAGCGCCCTCCGGGACGCCGTCACGGCCCTGGCCGCCGAGCTGCGCGGCGCGCTGCCCGCAGGCCGGCCCAGGGCGTAGGGACGGCCGGCCGGACCCGGCCCATGCCGACCAGGCCGGCCTCCGCGCCCTGAACGCCCACCTCGCCTTCTACCTCATCCCCGCCTAACGAGGCCCGCCCGTCCCCCGGAAAAGGGCGCCAGCCGGGAGGGGGAGAGCCTGGCCGGGGCGCGTGGGAGGGTGGGGGCATGACAACTAGTCCTGTGCCCCGCAACGTAGCCGTCGAGCGGATAGCCAGTGGCGTGTTCGAGGCTGTCAACAGCCGGGGCGGCCGGATCAAGTTCGGCACCGGCGGCAATGCCGATTTCACGCCGACCGAACTGCTGCTTGCCGCGATCGGCGGTTGCACCTCGATCGACGTCGACATCCTGACCTCGCGCCGGGCCGAACCGGAGAGCTTCGAGGTGCTGGTCGACGCCGAGAAGGTCCGCGACGACGAGGGCAACCGGCTGACCGGCATCAAGGTCGCGTTCCGGATCTCGTTTCCCGCTGGCGAGCAGGGCGACCAGGCCAGGGCGATCCTGCCCGACGTGGTGCGGAAGTCGCACGACCGGCTGTGCACGGTCGGCCGCACCGTCGAGGTCGGCACGCACATCGCGACCCGGATCGAGTGACCGGCGGGCCGCCCCGGCGACGACCTTGGTCCGGCCGCCCGCGCCGCGCAGTATCCCGGGTTCGCCGCGTTCACCTTGATGGGCGTCCCGCAGTTCCTTGGCGTACATCGCGGTGACCATGTTGAGCGCGGCCTTGGACGAGGGGTAGGGGACCGAGGCCATCGGGTACAGCGGGCTGTCCGGATCGGTCATCGAGGCGATCGAGCCGACCTCGCTGGAGACGTTGACGATCCGCCCGGCCGCCGCCCGGCGCAGCAGCGGCGAACAGGGTGTCGAGGCGCGGGGTCGGCGGGCGCGGTCACGGGTGGTACATCTCTTCCAGGCCGGTGATCCGGCTGAGCGGCCCGGTGACCATGAAGATGCGCGTGTCCTCGTCCGCGGCCAGGTAGGCGGCCAGCTTGTACGGGCCGATGGCCACCGAGTGCATCGCGGGTATCGGGAAGATCGTGATGGACGCGCCCGGGATCACGTGGCCGGTCACGGTGGCCGTGGCGAAGTCGTAGTGGAGGTCATCGGCGCCGCCGCAGACCAGCGTGGTCGGATTGCCGGTCAGGGTCAGCGCGCCATCGGTGCCGGCCTGCGCCGCGGTGACATGCAGGAAGGTGTGTGCGGCCAGGGCGGCACACGCGGGAGAGACGGTCCCGGGCGGAGCGGCTTGCGGGGCCGGGCTGGACGGGGGCGCGGTCGCCGGGCCGCTGGCGGCCGGGCCGGATGCGGCCGGGCTGGGCGTGGGCGACGGTGCCGGGGCGCCGGGAGTGCCACGGGCGGTGGCGGCATGGCCTGAGGAGCCGCACGCAGCCGCCAGCAGCGCCACCAGCACCCCCGTGCCTCCGGTCATCAGCCGGGCGCGGTTCACCTGTGCCCCCACCTCATCACGGCCATAACTCATACCGCGGACAAGTCCGGTCAATGGTATCTTCCGGTACCCGGTGCTGAATCCGCGCCGTTACCGGCCGGCGAGATCCGCCCGGACGTCGACGTTGACCTCCTGTCCGCAGCCGGCCCGCGATCGTGTCCGGGGCGACGAGCTCGTAGCTGAATCCGCATTCCTGGCACGTCACGCAGCGACGGTACGGTCTGCGCGCCGCCGGGCACAAGGCGCGGCCGCCGCCAGGTCATGTCGCCTAACCGGGGGACACGGCGTCAGGCCGGGTATTCGCCGGTCACGAGCTCGCCCCAGTGCGCCGTCGCCCCGTCGACGGCCTGCTGCACGGCCAGGTGGGTCATGAACGTGCGCGGGCCCGCCCCGTGCCAGTGCCACTCGCCGGCTTCCGTCCACACGGTGTCCCCGGCGCGGATCTCCGTAACGTCCCCGCCCCGGGCCTGGACCAGGCCGGCGCCCTCGGTGACGTGCAGGACCTGCCCGCGCGGATGGGCGTGCCAGGCCGTGCGGGAGCCCGGGGTGAAGTGGACGCTGTAGACCGCGACCGGTGACGCCTCGGATGGTACCGCGATCTTGTCCATCCACGCGGTCCCGGTGAAGTTCTCCGCGGGGCCCTGCTCGCTGTCGCGGCCGCCGTACCGGATGTCCATGCGCGTTCCTCTCGCTGGGTGCCTCGGTCGCCACCATCGTCACCCGGCAGCGGCGGCTGCGCGCCCGGAGCGGCCGAAGATGCAGCTAGGGCCGGCGAGACCCGCGTCGGCGCGGCCGGTCGGTGATGATCCGCTCCAGGATGCCGAACGCCTCAGCCGGGTACGGCGGCCGGTGCTGGTAGGCGTCCGCGACGCCCGGGTGACCGAACACCGCGGCCAGCCTGTCTCGCTCTGCCGGGCGGTGGCGCACCTCATCGCCGTCCTTTCCTGGGTTGCCGTTACATCCTCGGCTGATCCTGCGGCCCGCTACCATCACGTCGAAATGCAGGACCCCGGGGAGCAGGGAGGTGGCCCGATGGGCGCACGACAACGGCCGGGCCCGGCAGCGGGCGTCGCCGGCCTGGCGCGCGTGACCGGCCTGGCGCGCCTGACCGGCCGGAGCCGCCGTCCCCGCCTGATCGGGGCGATGATCATGGTGGCCCTGGCCGGCGCGCTCGCCGCCTGCAGCAGTCCCGCCGCGTCGTCCGGCCCCACCTCAACGTCGGCGACCCAGGCCAGTCCGTCGGGTGCCGCCGCTTCGGGCGCGTCCGCCACCGCGTCTGCGGGTGCGGCGTCCGGGAGCGCGGCGGCGTTCGTGCCCATCGTCGAGCCGTTCGACCCCGGCCACCCGGCCCGCAGCCAGGCCCCGGCCAGCTGCGGCGGCCAGGCGACCACCCTGGCCGTCGAGCAGTGCTACCAGGCCAAGGCCGAGAGCACGGACGCGGCCATCGACAGCGCGCAGCTCGCCCGCTTCCAGAGCGGGTCGCAGGTGCAGCGAGCGGCCATCCTGGCTGACGACAGCGCCTGGCTGGCCGCCCGGCCGCCCGTGTGCGCCGCGGCCTTCGCCGGAGGCGGGTCCGCCGCGGAGATCGACATCGCGGCCTGCCTGCTCGACGAGAGCACCGCCCGCCTGGACGCCGTGCAGGGGATAACCCCGCCGGAGGCGACACTCAAGGCCACGGACAACACCGATCCCCGGGCCTTCTCCTGGTACACCACCCCGGAGGGCTCTCGCATCGCCATGGTGGACACCCAGGGCGACGGCACCGGCGGCGCGATCATCGCCTGGGTGATCATCGGCGGAGCTGACGGGTTCGTGGTCAACCCGGGCCAGTTCTACTTCAGCGACGGGTCCTTCACCGACCACGGCGTGGTCCAGCCGCCCAACCCGAGCTTCCACCGCGTGCCGCCGGGGACCGAGTACCAGTTCGCCATCGACTACAGCCACCTGTCCGCCGACCCCAGCGCCGCCAAGGGCACGGGAGGCTACGTCTACGTGCCGGGCGTCCCGGTCGCCATCTGGCAGTAGTGGGCTCCGGCCCTAGCCGACGATCAGGGAGGTCGCGTTCGGCCCCGGCCGGATGGCGGCGACGGAGAGCCGGGCGGCGCCGGGGCGCCACGACGCGACCTGGACCCTGGTCGTGAAGGTCAGTTCCGCGATCAGGGTGTCGCTGGCGGCGGGCCAGCCGAAGCCGGCCATGGCGTCGCTGCTGACGAAGGTCCGCGGCACGACCGTCAGGCGGCCGGTGGCCACCGACACCACGTCGAGCTGTGCCGCCAGCGCGCCGTCGTCTCCGTTGTTGTAGAGGCTCACCTCGATGGCGAGGAAATCGCCGTCGGGACTGAACGCGCCGTTCGCGGGCGAGCCTGCCCCCGGCAGCCCGACCGTGGTCTGTCGGCCTGTGACCAGGTCCAGCACCTGTACCCGGCAGACCGGGGCGCATCCCGCCGCCCACGCGACCTCGCTCGGGTTCGCCGCGACCACTCCGTCGAACGCGCGCCCAGCCCGGGCGGTGGCCGGGTTCCACAGCCGGTAGGCCGAGGTCCCGGGACGCTGCGCCGCGGGGGCCAGCAGCAGGCCGCGGTCGGTCGCCTGGTCGATCACGTACCCGGCCGGGAGCCTGAGCGCCGTCCCGAGCGCCGCGCCGGCCACGCTGACCTCCCGGGCCGTGCCGGCGGCCGTGCCCAGGTCCGCGCCCGGCGGGTAGCTGGTCAGCCAGACGGCGCCCGCCGTGGCGGCGGGCGCGACCCCGTTGGCCAGCCCGACCTGGGTCACGGACTGCGCGCGGTCGCCGAGAAAGTAGACGGGCAGCGGCGGCCCGGCGCAGTTGCCGCAGCCGGCCGGGGTGCCGGACAGGGCCTGGACCGCCCAGCCTCCGGCGACGCGGGTGAACTGGTAGCCGTACCGGTCGCGGGGCAGGCCGCCGATCGGCTGCGTGCGGCCGGTGGCCGGCCAGAACCAGAGCGGCTGCTCCCCGGTGACGGGCAGCCGGAGGCTGCCGTCCCAGGGCAGGGTCTGCCCGATGAGCCCGCTGGGCTCGACCGCCTGCCCGGGCGCGAGTTCGCCGGGAGCCGACGGCACCGGGCTCGCGGCGCTCGCCGTCGGGCGGGGCCGCGACGCGTCCGGCCGGTGACGCGGCAGGTGCAAGACGATCACGACCGTTGCCAGCACGAGGACAGCGACCGCGGCCAGGCCGAGCGGCCACCGGCGGGGTTCGCGGTCCCCGCCCTGGCCGAGGATGTCAGGCATGGCCGCACCGCCCAGAGCATGCTGGTCTGTGGCCACGACGATACTTCGCCCCGCCCGGCACAGCTACCGCACGGGCGGCCAGCACGCCGCCGACAGCCGCTCCGGCTTGCGGGCCAGGTCCCGGGGCGCCCTGTGCCGGTCCGGGCGCGAGGCGTAGCGTTCTGTATGTCCCTGCCCGGCCTTTCCCGGAGGCGTAATGACCCAGGGTCCTGACCAGCCAGCCGAGGAGTTCCGCCGCGACCGCCACGAGCACGGCGGCTACCCGGACCACGTCGATGACGACCGGCTTGCCCGCCTGACTGAGGAAGAGCGGGTCGAGGCCGGGGTCGACGCCTACGACCCGGACGAGGTGCCGCCGGCCACTGACACGCCGCCGCAGCCGTTTGACGTCACCCAGACGGACGAGTACCAGGAGGCGCGGGCCGAGATCCGCCGCGAGTACGACCTGGACGAGCTGCAGGTCGAGGGCGAGCGGAATCCGTTCCCGCCCACGCACTACGACCCCTGAGACACCAGCGGGGGCAGATGACAGGCGATACGGCGACGCCCTCGCCCGCCCGCGTGCCGCGCTTCGGCGACCTGCCCATGGCCGAGAGCCGGACCGAGGCGTACGCGATCGTCCGCGCGGCCGGGCCGGTCGTGCGCGTGCCCCCCCGTGGCGCCTACATGATCACCTCCGGCGCGGCCGTCGAGTTCGTGCTGAAACACCCCGAGCTCTTCTCGTCCAAACGGGCCTTTGACGGTGCCGGGAGCCCGTTGCCGATGGTCCCCATAGCCTTCGATCCTCCCGAGCACACCCGTTACCGGCGGGTGCTGCAGCCGTTCTTCAGCCCGAGGGGGACGGCGTCCTGGCGGCCGGTTGTCCGCGGGCTGGCGGCCGAGCTGATCGACGGCTTCGCGGGCCGGGGTGAATGCGACCTGGTCGCGGAGCTGGCCGTGCCGCTGCCCGCGCACGTGTTCCTCACCCTGTTCGGGCTTCCGCTGCAGGACCGGGACCGCCTGATCGCCTGGAAGGAGGCGCTGCTGAACTTCGATTTCCAGGGCGGGGAGCCGGTGCCGGAGCGGGCCGTGCGGCTGGGCGCGGAACTCTACGAGTACCTCGTCGAGCACATCGCGCAGCGGCGGGGGTGTGGCGGCACCGAGGACCTGCTCGGCCAGTTGCTGGCCGACGTCAGCGACGAGCGGCTCAGCGACGACGAGATCCTCGGGCTGTCGTTCCTGTTCGTGCTGGCCGGGCTGGAGACCGTGACATCCGCGCTGAGCACCGCGTTCGCGGCCCTGGCGGCCCAGCCCGCGCTGCGGCGGCAGATAGCCGCGGATCCGGCCGTGATACCGGGCGCGGTCGAGGAGCTACTGCGCTTCGACGGGCCGGTGGTCTTCGTCCCGCGCATCACGACCCAGGACGTCGAACTGGCCGGGCAGACGATCCCCGCGGGCTCGTACGTCATGGTCGCCATCGCGGTCGCCAGCCGCGACCCCGCCGAGCACCCGGACCCGGACACGATCGACCTGCGGCGCCAGGAGCGGAGTCTCGCGTTCGGCGTCGGCCCGCACCGCTGCCTCGGCTCGCACCTGGCCCGGATGGAGATGCGGGTGGCGCTCGAGGAATGGCACCGCCGGATCCCGGAGTACGAGCTGGCCCCGGGCGTGACCCCGCGGGTCAGGTGGCCGGCCGGGGTGGTCGGCATCGACAGCCTCCCGCTTGCCTGGAGCGCGCCGCCGGGCTGAGCGGTAAGCCGTCCGGGTGCATGACCGTTGCCAGTCAGTGACTTTAGTAAGCACCGGCTGACAGCCACCAGTTACCCGGTGGCGGTCCCGGCCTGACACGCCGAGGCGATGCCGGGTTCCTGGTTCAGCGCCGTCGGCCTGCCTGCCCCAGCCAAGGCCGGGGTCATCGCGGCAGGTCTTACGATCGGCTCCGCAGGCATATTCGGCGCTTCTTCGCGCCCGGGACCCGGCCACTCCGGGGCACCCGCTGCCGCCGCCAGGGCGGCGAGGTTGGCTGCGGCGTTGCGGTCTCGGTCCAGGACTAGGCCACACGCCTGACAGCGGAACACCTGGGCCGACAGCGGCAGCTTGGCTTTCACCGCACCGCAGCCCGAGCAGGTCTTAGAAGACGGATACCACTGGCCGGCGAGCAGCAGCTGGCTGCCGTGCCAGGTGGTCTTGTAGGCCAGCTGGCGGCGGATCTGCCCGAAGCCGGCATCGGCGATATGCCGCGCTAAGCGGCGGTGGCGCAGCATCCCGGCCTCGTTCAGGTCCTCCGCCACGACTTGCCCGTACTCGGCCGCGATTGTGGTGGTCAGCTTGTGCACCGCATCGGCGCGCAGGTGCCGCACTCGGGCGTGTGCCCGCCCCGCCGCCTGGGCCGCTTCCTGCCACCTCAGGGACGGCGCCCGGCGGGCTGTGCGGCCTGTGGCCGGATCATAGGTGGCCGGGCCCTGGCGGCGGGCCAGCTGCCGAGGCGGCCGAGCGGCTGGCGGAACGCCGCGCCCTGCAGGCCCTCGACGACCTGCGGCCCGCTCACCCCGAGCCCGAGCACGAACCGGTCGCCGGAGATCGCCGCCATCGTCATCGCCGCCATCGACGGCACCCGGGCGCTGATCTGCATGATGCCGGTGCCCAGGCGCTTCCGCTCGGTCCGCGCGGCCAGGTAGGCCAGGGGGGCGACGCAGTCCTGCCCCCACGCTTCGGCGGACCAGCAGAAGTCGACGCCCAGCCGCTCGCTCTCCACGGCGAACCGCACCACCTCGGGCCAGTCGCGCTCGGCTCCGGAGGCCGGGCCGCCGATGCTGACCGCCACCTTCAGCGACGACATGAGAGCCTCCCGGTGGGTCGGAGAGCTGCGCTCAGAAGATGGCCAGCGGGTTGACGGCGCTGCTGGTCGAGCCGGTGACCGGCAGCGGGGCGAGCGTGAAAAAGAACTCCCAGCGCCGGTGTTGCTCGCACTGGCGGGCCAGGTCTTCGAGGTCGGCGTTGTCGAGCAGCGGCATGCCCATGGCGACGATCCCGACCGCGTGCACGGGCAGGCGCACGGCCGGATAGCCGGACGGAACCACGTCCTGGGCGCTGTCGGCGCCCAGGACCGACACTCCCCAGCCGTGCAGGCTCGGCAGGCACGAGGCGTGCCACCCCGGCAGGCCAGCCGCGGGGGCGTCGGCACCCTGCTCTCGCCGCTTGCGTCCGTAGCCGGTGCGCAGCAGCAGCGCGTCTCCCTGGCCGACCGTGATCCCGGTGGCGGACAGGATCGCGCGCAGCTCGGCGTCGGTGACCCCGTCACCGGGGTTGAGCCAGGGCACGCCGCGGTACCGGGCGGCGTCGACCAGGATGCCGCGGGTGACGATCCCGCCGCGCACGGCCGTGATGTCGTGCTCGGTCGCGCCTCGGTGCGCGCTGACCCGCTCGGCGGGCCTGGCGTTGTACATCATCCGGTCCCAGAAGATGTGCGAGAGCCCGTCGAGGTGGGTGATGCGGTAGCCGTGCGCCGCGTACCCGAGGTACTCCGCCGCGCCCTCCTGCCGGTCGCCGGGCGCGATCCCGTCCCGCGGCACCCGGCCGGGGTCGGCGAGGCCCTGCCCGGTGCGGAGCATGAACCGGTGCGGCGCAATCCCCTCCGGCCCGTCATCCGCGGACGGTCCCGGGGTGATCGGCCGCGCGCACGAGACCACGACGCCGCTGCGGATCAGCCCGGCCGCCCGGGCCCGATGCTCATCGCTGATGTGGTTGACGGTCCCCAGGCTGTCGCCGGGCCCCCACCGGCCCCAGTTGCTCAGCCGCGTGAAGTAGCCGAGCAGTTCCTCCTCGGTGGGCCCCTGGTCGTCGCGGCGGTGCGGCGCGGAGTGGGTCACAGCGGTGTCCTCAGGCCTGGTAGCGGTGCACGCCGTCGAGCCGGGTCGCCCGCAGCCGGCCCTGGGCCACCAGGACCGTCAGGTGCGCGACCGTCTCCAGCACCGCGAGCATCTGGTTGAACGGGTCCAGCTCGTCGAGCTTCCGTTCCCGCCTGGTCCACCGCAGCACGCGGGCCACCTCCAGGCCGGTGCTGGCGCTCCCGGCCACGGCGGCCGCCGAGGCGCTCAGCCGCCGCTCGTGGTGGGCCAGCAGCGCATCGGCGCGCTCGTGGGTGCTGGCGGTGACCGGCCCGTGCGCGGGCAGCAGTTGCCGGTCGGGCAGCTCCTTGATCACGGCCAGCGACCGCAGGTAGGCGGCGAGCGGTGAGGGCGAGGGCGCCATCTCGAAGCCGATCGACGGCGTGATCTGCGACAGCAGATGATCTCCGGTGAACACCGACCCGGCCGTCTCGTCCCGGAACACGACGTGACCCCGGGTGTGCCCCGGCGTGGGGATGCCGTCGAGCGAGCGATCCTTCAGCGCTATCTGCTGGCGCCCGTCCAGCCACTCGTCGGGCGGATCCCAGAAGTCCAGCGTGTGGGCGGGCCGGGGCGCGCGGGAGATCGTGTCGGCCAGGTCCGCGGCGCCGGCCGCCCGCAGCCGGCCCACCGACGAGTTCTCCGCCTTCCCCTCGGCCATCAGCCGGATCGCCTGCAGCGTGTCCGCCTCGCCGATGCCCAGCGCGATGTGCGTGCCCCAGCGGCGGCGCAGTTCGACCGCGTAGGAGTAGTGATCACGGTGCACGTGCGTGACCAGGATCCGGCTGATGTCGGTGAACCGGTAGCCCAGTTCGGCCAGGCCGCGTTCCAGGGCCGGGGTCGTTTCCGCGACCGCCCACCCCGCGTCGATGAGGGTCAGGCAGTCGCCGTGGTCGATGGCGTAGACGTTGACGGCGCGCAGGCCGTCGCTGGGCAGCGGCAGCGGAATGCGGTACACCGACGGCGCGGCCTGATACGTCCCGGGAGCTGTCCAGTCGGCGGACGGCCGGTCCGCGCCCCCGCTCGTGGCTGTCATCTCCAAGGCCCTTTCGAACGCCACGCCTTCCGGCGTCTTCTGGCGGGCAACGCCAAGATCGCCGAAATGCTTCCTGATCTGGCCAGGGATGTCGGCCGGCCAGTCCCGGCTGACGGGCCCTAATCGGGGAGGTCGACGACCGCGTCGGCAGCGGGCCCGAGCAGCGTGGCACCCAACGCGGTCAGGTGCCCGGTCCAGTAGGCCTCGGCGCCGT
The DNA here is from genome assembly GCA_963808705.1 of uncultured Actinomycetota bacterium. Classification (GTDB taxonomy): domain Bacteria; phylum Actinomycetota; class Actinomycetes; order Streptosporangiales; family Streptosporangiaceae; genus JASHPR01. Next base: position 440,735 of record CAWEHB010000005.1, read on the forward strand.
GGGCGTCCTGGGATTCCAGCAGCTTGAGCAGGTGGTCGTTGGCGCGCACCGACCGGAGATTCAGCTGAACCTGCTCCTCGGCCTCGGCGGCCGGCATCGGCCGGGTGTACCTGCGCGTCACCTGCAACTCGACGATGTCGGCGATCGTCTGCACGAGCACGGTCAGCGTCTGATTCCTGGTTCCCTCGACCAGGCCCTTGTGGAACAGCCAGGAATGGTGCGGGAACTCGCGGAAGTCCCGCACGCTGGCCCGGGCCGCCTCGTTGCGCTGATGCAAGGTCTCGAGGACCTGGCGGGCGTCTTTTGATTCGGCGATCTGGCGGGCGGCCATGGGCTCGATCATCGTGCGGGCCTCGTGAATGTCCCGCAGGCTTACCTTGCGCAGTTGCAAGAGCACGCCGACGGCGCGCGCGGCGACCTGCGGGTCAGGCGCGGTAATCAGCGCGCCGCGCGCGAGCCCCGCCGCATTCGCAACAGCGATTCCATCTCCAGCACGCGAATCGCCTCTCGCAGAGTGGGCCGGGACACGCCGAATCGTTCCATCAGCTCGTTCTCGGCCGGAAGCGCATCTCCTTCCTTCAGTTCGCCCCGGATTATCTGGCCCCGGATGCGGGCCGCGAGCAGCTCGGCGGCTTTGGGAATGCGAAGCTGGGATCCAGACTGCTCGAAAGTCAATGGAACCTCTCAGGTTTAAACCGGGTACGCCACCAGGCGCCAGCGGCGGCAGGTGAGGTAGGGCGGCGGCGTTACGGCCTGCGCTCTGTGGGGAGACCAGAGGATGGTGTCCGACTGGTCGGCACCAACGCGGATCACTCTGCCACCAGCGCAGCGCTGAGGGACGCACATGCACGAACTTCGGGCGTTTGGCCCGGGCACCGGCTGGGCCGGCCAGGCCTGCGCGCCCCGGCCGCCCCGCCCCACGCCAATAGCCCCGCCACGAGGAGATGCTCATGCCCGCTTACCAGTACCTGACGTACGAGCTTCTGGATGAGGGGACGATCGCGAGGATCATGCTCAACCGCCCCGGGGCCCGGAACGCGCAGAACCGCGGCCTTCTGGTCGAGCTCGGCGACGCGATGCTGGCGGCCGAGGCCGACGACCGGGTGCGCGTGGTGATCCTGGGCGGAGCCGGGCCGCTCTTCTCCGCCGGGCATGATCTCGGGTCGCGCGACGCGAACGCCGAGCGCAGCGCCGGGCCCGGCCAGCACGCCAGCTATCAGCAGTTCGGCGGCGGCCGCGCCGGCGCCGAGCAGCGCATGCTGCAAGAATGGCATTTCTATTTCGAGAACACCCGCCGCTGGCGCAATCTGCGAAAGATCACGGTCGCCCAGGTCCACGGGGCCGTCTACGCCGCCGGCCTGATGCTGATGTGGGCCTGCGACCTGATTGTGGCCGCCGACGATGTCATCTTCGCCGACGTCGTCGGCACCCGGCTCGGCATGTGCGGGGTCGAGTACTTCGGGCACCCCTGGGAATTCGGGCCGCGCAAGGCAAAGGAGTTGCTGCTCACCGGAGACTCCATCGACGCGGAGGAGGCCCACCGGCTGGGCATGGTGTCGAAGATATTTCCGGCTGACGATCTCGCCGAGCGGACGCTTCAGTTTGCCAGGAGAATCGCCGCGCTGCCGACGATGACCGCGCTGCTGATCAAGGATTCCGTTAACCAGACCATGGACAACATGGGGTTCTATAACGCGCTGAACGCCTGCTTCACGCTGCACGAGCTCAACCACTCGCACTGGGCCGAGATCCATTCCGACAAGACGCCCCGCGGCCTGCCCGAGGATGGCACCCCGGACTGGCGCTCCGCACCGCCCGTCACGCCCGCCCGCCGGGATCTGGCCAGGGCCCCCGACGCGTAGCCGCCGCGGCGGCAGGCTCACGGCGCTGGCCCGGGATCGGGTCAGCACTCCGGTCAGCGCGGCTACCTGGCCTCAGGTGCTCGGCGGGCACACTGCGACGTGACCGTCGATCCGGCGCAGCCGTCCCTCGCGGACCAGGTCGTCGATGAGCGCGCCGGACCAGTACCACTGCCAGGAGAACCAGCGCCGCAGTTCGGCCTCGGGGGCGAGGACCGCCGCCCGGACGCCGGCCACGAGCAGGTCCGCCAGGGCCCGCGCCGGTTCTGCTCCCGTTTCGCCGGTCCCGGGATGGGCCTGGTCCCAGCGCTGCAGCTCGCTCGAATGCTGATGTCCCTCGCCCGCGGTGACCAGCACCGAGCGCGAGACGATCGCGCCGCACCGCTCCAGCGGGGCCCGCAGCGACCTCAGCTCCTGGCGCTTCAGCCCGAGCTCGGTGCGCAGGTCATCGAGGCCGGACGGGCCCGCGGCGGCCAGGTGGTCCAGCAGCCGGGCCCAGCCGCGGTCGGCGGCGCGCATGCGGTCGATCTCCGCCCGGCAGATCGGGTCGAGCAGCCGCGCCACCTCGCCGGAAACGAGCAGGTTCTTGCCGCGGTGGACCGCGGTGACCAGGTAGCCGCGCTCCGCGAGTTCGCCGAACCACGGCCACTTTGTCGCCGGCCACGTCGCGAAGCCCTGGCCGCCGGGCTGGTACGGCTCCTCGTGGCAGGCCTCATACAGGCTCGGCAGCGCGCAGTCCGCGGTGCGGGTGAGGAACCCGCGGTCACGCAGGAACGCATCCGCCTCCGCCAGCGACCGGAGCGCCCGGTCCGGCGCCAGGCGGCACTCGAACGCCCGGCGCTCCCGCAGCTCGGCCAGGGATTCCACGGTGCCATCTTCTCCCGGACACGGCCCGGGCGGTTCAGTCCGCGGCTGCGAATCGGTGACCGGATGAATCGCGCGGCGCAACAGGGGTACGGGAGTGGCCATGTCCGTCACGGCCAGGGAAACAGAAACCAAATACGAGATGCCGGCGGGCGCGGTGCTGCCGCAGCTCGACGAGCTGCCGCGGCTGACCTCGGCCTCGCCGGCCGGCCAGGTCGTGCTCGCGTACCTGCGGGACCAGGCCGGCACGCTGAAGTCGCTCGATCCGATGGTGCGCCGGGACGAGCCCGACTCGGTACACCAGATGCGGGTGGCGACGCGGCGGCTGCGCAGCACGCTCCGCTCGTTCAAGTGGGTGATCGGCGGTGGCGACCACCTGGCCGCGGAGCTCAAGTGGCTGGGCGGGGTGCTGGGCGAGGCGCGCGACGCCGAGGTGCTCGAGGATCACCTGCAGGCCGTCCTGCGGACGGTCCCGGTGGAGCAGCTCATCGGCCCGGTCCAGGCCCGGGTTCAGGTTCACTTCGCGCCGGTGCGGGCCGGCGCGCGCACCGCAGTGCTGGCCGCGTTGGATTCAGAACGCTACTTCTCGCTGCTGGACGGGCTCGACCGGCTGATCGACGAGCCGCCGCTTGGCCCCAAGGGCGGCAAGCGAGCCGGAAGCGTACTGCCCCGCGAGGTGCGTCGGCCCTACCGGAAAGCAGGCCAGTGGATGGCCCGGGCCCGGCGCGCCGAGCCCGGGCCGCCCCGGGACGTGGCGCTGCACCAGGCGCGCAAGGCAGCCAAGCGTGCCCGCTACGCGGGCGAGGCGGTCACCCCGGCCCTCGGCCGCAAGGCCGCGCGGTTCACCGAGCAGGTGAAGCAGCTCCAGTCGGTGCTCGGTGATCACCAGGACACGGTCATCGCGCGCCAGGCCGAGCGGGAACTCGGCATCCAGGCGCATCTCGCGGGCGAGAACGCGTTCACCTACGGGCTGCTGTACGAACGCGAGGCCCATGCCGCCGAGGCGCTGCGGGCCCGGGCCCGCAAGACCTGGAAGAAGGCGTCCCGGCCCCGCTACCGGAACTGGATGAACTAAAGCGCCGGATGCCGAATCCGACTGCCCGGGTACTCATGTCGTGGCGGCGGCCTGCGGGCTGTCATGGGCGGGTTGGTACGGCGGGCGGCGGTACAGGGTGAAGGTCGGCATGGCCAGGGCGATCACGATGGCGCCGGCGACGGTGACGAGCCCGCCGGCGAGCGCGCTGACCGTCGGGGATGCCAGCGATCCCAGGGCGCCGGCTTCCAGGTTGCCGAGCTGCCCGCCGCCCGCGCCGATGACGTAGTCGGCGGCCATGACCCGGCCGCGGAGCCGGTCGGGTGTGAGCGCGGTGACGATGGCTCCCCGGAACACCACGGTGAAGGTGTCCGCGGCCCCGGCCACCGCCAGCAGGCCGAGCGTCAGCCACAGGCCCGGGACGACCGCGAACCCGGCGAAGGCTGTGCCCCACACGGCGACCGCGGCGAGCATCGCCCGGCCCTGCCGCGACGCGCGGCTGACCGGCCCGGAGAGCGCGGCACTGGCCAGGCCCCCCACGCCGATGGCCGTGGTGAACAGGCCAAGCGTGCGAGGATCACCGCCGAAGCGTTCCGCGTTGATCGCCGGGAACAGGGCCACGGGCAGGCCGAACACGGTGGCGTTGAGATCGGCGAGGAACGCGCCGGCGATCACCTGGCTACGGCGGATGAAGGCGATTCCCTCCGCGACGGCGCGGGGACCGGGCCGGGTAGCGCCGCCTTGCGGCGGCATCGCCGGCAGCCGGGCGATCCCGTACAGCGCGGCGGTGAAGCTGACCGCGTCGATGAGATAGCACGCCCGCAGGCCCAGGTGCGGCGCGGCCGCGATGAGCCCAGCGAGTGCGGGCCCGGCGGTCAGCATGATCTGGAAGCTGAGCCGATTCAGCGCCAGCCCGGCGGCTTGCTGGCTGGCCGGCAACAGGCTAGGAACGAACGTGCTGCGGGCCGGGCTGTTGACAGCGCCGAGCGCGGACTGCGCCGCGACGAGGGCATACAGCAGCCAGACCAGGCCCAGCCCGGCGAAGGCCTGGGCGGCCAGCGCCGCCGACACCGCGGCCAGGCCGCTACTGGTCACCAGGACAAGCTTGCGCCTGTCGATCGCGTCGGTGACCGGGCCGCCCAGCAGGCCCACGGCAAGGGTCGGCACCACCTGCGCCACACCGATCACGCCGACCGCGAACGGTGAGCGGGTGAGATCGTAGACCTGGAGGACGACGGCGAAGCCGGTCAGGGCGCTGCCCACCGAGGACAGGGTCGTCCCCGCCCACAGCCGCCGGAACGCGGCGGACTCGCGCAATGGCGTGATATCGGCGAGCAGCCGACGCCGGTCGGGCAAGGAGCGCCTCCTCGCTGTGCGGCAGGCCGGGTGGCTTGGGCGATGCCTGGGATCAGGCGCCCGACCCATTGTAACAGTTACTTATATAAGTACTGTTACAATATGCGGATGGCCGGCCGTGACATCCCCGACCCCACCGAGCACAGCCTCTGGCGGCCATTGCGGTTGCTGCAGGCGGCGATGGACGCGGACATAGCCCGCGTCTACACCGAAGCGCACATCGATCGGCTCAAGCCGAGCTTCGTCATGGAACTGCTCCGGCTGCACGCCCGCGGCCCGATGACGATCACCGAGCTGGCCAGATCGGTCCAGCTCACTCACTCGGCAGTCAGCCAGAAGGTGGCCGCGATGCGCGCCGCCGGCTGGGTCCGCACCACCGCGGGCACCGATGCCCGCAGCAAGAACGTGACGCTCACGGCCAAGGCGTCCCGCATCGCCGGCCTGCTGGCCGCCGAGTGGCGGGCCACGGAGGCCGCCATCGCCGAGATCGAGGCGGAGATCCCCTACCCGCTGAGCCAGGTCGTCACTGACATCGAGCAAGCACTGCAGCGGAAGAGTTTTCACGACCGGGTCGCCGAGAAACTGGCCAGCGACCCCGCATGGAGCTAGGCGCAGCGTAACCGGGCCGCCGCTCGGTCATGGGCGCTCCTTCCCCGGCCGTTCATTAAACGCCGGGCCGCCGTCGGGCACGGACAGCCGGGTCGGTGAGCATGGAGCATGCGAGAGCAGCGGCTGGTGTTCGGCGAGGTGGCCGAGTTGTACGACCGGGTCCGGGCCGGCTACCCGGACGCGGTCATCGACGACGTGATCAGCTTCACGGGGTCGGGCGGCCCCTACCTTCGCGCCCTGGAGGTCGGGGCGGGCACCGGCAAGGCCACCGTGAGCTTCGCCACCCGGGGCCTGGAGATCGTCGCGCTGGAGCCGAGCGCCGAGATGGCCGCGGTGGCCCGGCGGAACTGTCGGCAGTTCCCCAGGGTCCGCGTCGAGTCCGCCTCGTTTGAGGACTGGCCCGTTCAGGCCGGCGGATTCGGCCTGGTCTTCTCCGCCCAGGCCTGGCACTGGGTCAGCCCCGAGGTGCGGTACGGGAAGGCGGCGGCGGCCTTGCGCGCGGGCGGCACGCTCGCGCTGCTCTGGAACCGCGTCCGGTGGCAGGGCGAACCGGTGCGGAACGACCTGGAGGATCTCTACCGCCGCCTGGTACCCGACCTGTACGCGAGGCGCCCCGGCTTCCCCGGCCTGACCCCCCGCCCCGAAGACGGCGACCGGGGCGACGAGATGCGCCGGACGGGGCTGTTCCGGGACGAGACCGTGCGCACCTACCCCTGGTCAGCGGCCTTCACCGCCGACTCGTTCATCGACCTCCTGCAGAGCCAGTCCGACCACCGCCTGCTCGACGAGGGCACCAGGGCCCGGCTGCTGCACGCGGTAAGGGAGATCATCGCCGCCCGCGGCGGCGAGATCGAGGTGCCCCACATCACCCTCCTCGTCATGGGCCGCCTGCGCGGCTGACGGTCCTGCGGCGTGATCATCGGCGCAGGACGACGAGGAACTCGGCGACGCCGTGATCGGCGAGCGAGGCTAGGAAGCCGAAGTTCCGCGGCTCCTTGATGCGCCAGTCGGAGAACGTGATCGGGATCGATCCCGCGACCTGCAACGCTGCTCCGTCCCGGCGGCCGGAGACCGTGACGGTCACCCGGTGTGAGGTCCCGTTCATGGCCAGGTAGTCGGCGGCCGTCGCCGTGACGGTGGCGCCCGAGGCGAAGCCGGAACTCAGCGTCACCGGATGCTCGAGCGTGAACGTCGCGTCCGGGTGCTCCCTGGTGTGGAGGCTGCTGGCGAACTGCGGCTGTGCCTTGCCGCCGACCCGCACCGTGGCGAGATCGATGCGGAACGTTGCCCGGGTGACCTGGTCAACGGTGATGACTAGGGCGCCGGTGACCGTGCTCGTCCGGCCGACGGTGTCGTTGCTAAGGCCAAGGGCGCTCTCCCGGACGCGGAAGCCCGCCACCGATCCCGATCCGGCGTGCGGGCGGGCGCCCGGCACCTTCTCGAGGTAGCGCTTGATGATCGGAGGGCGCTCGCGCACCGGCAGTTCGACGAGCCGCACCGCGACGGCGCGCCGGCGCCGGAGCGTGGCCCGGCCGCCCGCGGCACGCACGTTCCGGACCCAGTTGCACCGTTCGCCGAGCATCGCCACCAGGTACCACCGGCCGCCGGAGTCGGCCATGCCCAGCGGGAAGCGGACCAGCCGGCCCGACCGCCGTCCCGCGACCTCGAGGGTCACCCAGCGCTTCGGCAGCAGCCCTAGGGCGAAGACGCCCGCCCACCACCGCGAGAGCCGGCGTGCGGTGGGGTCGGCCCGGCCCTCCCGGTATATGGTTCGGAGCCGGTCATCTGAGTACGGCCAAGATCCCATCGTTCCTCCTGCGAGCCGGGAGCCGCCCCTGAGCTCGCGACGCAGCGGGCGCAGGCGAGCCCGTTCGGAGCGCTGGCCACGGGCGAGTGGTCCCTGTCCGCGATCGGCCTGGGCAGCATCGCGTCGGCATTCCTCGAGCCCGACCCGACGGTCGAGTGGGACGGCGAGCGGCTCGCCCGCCTCCGCCAGGCCCTGCTGGCCGCCGCACCCCCGGACGCGTAACCGCCCGGGCCTGCCCTCCGAGGCATTGGTCCAAGCCATCGCCACGATCTAGGCGGCGGTTCCGCAGGACGTGCCTGGCCTGTGCGGCCGTCCGGATCCGGCGGGGCGTGCCCTATCATCGCAATCGACCGGTGGCCGGAGGTGCCGATGCGCATTGGGACGCTCCTGCTCGTTATCTGGCTGATCATCGGCGCCATCGCCGCAGGCCAGCGTCACGACTACACCTCGCCGCCCGCGAACTGCAACCAGGCGGCCACGATCGCGGTGACCATCCTCGCGGGCCCGCTGAACTACCTCGGGGTAGACCCGAAGATCTCCTGCCACCTGCCACAGCCCAGCGGCTGATCGCCTCCCTGGGCCGGGTCAGAGGCGGATGACGGCCTTGCCGCGGAGACCGCCGTGGCGGAGCTTGTCGAGCACCTGCCCGGCCGCCTCCAGGCCCACCGTGGAACGGATGCGCGTCGTGATCGTGCCGTCAGCGAGCATGAGCGCCACCTGGTTCAGGCCCTGGGGCGAGAACAAGGGGTTCGCGCTCGACGCGTTGTTGTGCGCGGTGATCTGGCGCTCGGCGAACCACCCCTCGTCCGCGGCGAAGATGGTCGAGACCAGGCTGCCGCCGGGCTTGAGAATCTCCGCGTCACGGCGGATGGCGTCCGGGCCGCTGACGAGGTCGAGGACCGCGTCGACGCCGTCCGGGTGAGCCGCGCGCAGCGTGTCGACCGCATCGACGGCCTGAGCGTCGTACACCTCCTCGGCGCCGAGACGGCGCGCCTCGTCGGGGTCGCCGCGGACGGTCGCGATGACGTGCGCGCCGCGCGAGCGTGCCATCTGCACCGCATAGCCGCCGACTCCGCCGGTGGCACCCATCACCACGAGGCGCTGATCCGTGGTGACGCCGAGCAGGTCGAGCGACCGGAGTGCGGTGATCGCCGAGACCGGCAGCGCGGCGGCCTGCTCGTCAGCGACGCCATCGGGGATGCGGGCCAGCGGCTCCATCCGCGCGCCCGGCCCGACCGCGGTGTACTCGGCGTACGAGCCGTGCGTCCGCGCCGTGCCGAAGACACGGTCACCGGGGCGGAGGTCGGGTTCTCGGTCCGGGGCGCGTTCGACCACACCCGCGAAGTCGACGCCCACGACGAACGGATAGGTAGAGGTGGCGGTCAGGCGCCCGAGGAGGTTGTTGTCGAGCGGGTTGACCCCCGCGTACCTGACGCGGATGAGGAACTCGCCGTCCGCGGCGGGGACCGGCAAGTCATGGATTCCCGGAGCCTCGCCGAAGCTCCGGACGGCGAATGCGCGCATGCCTCGCCTCCGTGTTCCCAGCTTTCCAGTAAGTAGTTTGCCGGGAAGAAAAGTGGCTGAAGTACGTTCGAGTCCACTCTGTCATCCTGGGAGCCATGTCGGAGCAACCCCCGGCCGCCGACCCGCAGCGATCCAGGCGAAGTGATGCCGCGGAGGCCGCCGCCCCCGGGACGGCCCGCGGGCGCGGCATAGGATGATCGCCGGGCGCAGTGAAGGAGACACGATGGCGACACCGGTCCGGATCGTGGGCCTGGGCGGTTCGCTCCGGGCCGAGTCGACCAGCCGCACCGCGCTGCAGACCGCGCTCGACGGGGCGGCCGCGAGCGGGGCCGACGTGCGGCTGATCTGGGTCCGTGACCTGGACCTGCCGCTGTACACCGCCGAGCACGCGCCCCCGCCGGCCGCGCTCGAGTTCGCGGACGACGTGCACGCGTGCGACGCGATGGTCTGGAGCAGCCCGACCTACCAGGGATCGGTGAGCGGCTCGTTCAAGAACGCGCTGGACTGGCTGATCCTGCTGGGCGACCGCACGCCGCCGTATCTGTCGAACAAGCCGATCGGGCTGGTCGCCACGGCGGGCGGAGTGCACGGCCTGCAGACCATCAACACGATGGACTTCATCGCCCGGTCGCTGCGCGGCTGGAGCGTTCCGCTCGTCATGCCGGTGCCGCAGTCCTGGCGGTCGTTCGACCCGGACGGGCGCCTAGCCGACGAGGCCATCATCGACCAGTTGCGTGCGCTCGGCGCCGAGGTGGCGCGCGCCGCCCGCCAGTTCCGGGCTGAAGGCACCTGCGATTACGCCGAGGACCGGCCGTTTGCGGTTGACCGCAGCGGGAACTAACCCACATCCGACTGCCGTAGGAGACCCCGCCATGACCGTGCAGACCCTGGACGATATCCGCGAACTGGCCCAGCAACTCCGGGTCGACTCGATCCGGTGCAGCACCGCGGCCGGATCCGGCCACCCGACGTCGAGCATGTCGGCCGCTGACGTGATGGCCGTGCTGCTGACCCGGCACCTGCGCTACGACTGGCAGCGGCCGGACGATCCGGCCAACGACCACCTGATCTTTTCCAAGGGGCACGCGTCCCCGTTGCTCTACTCGATGTTCAAGGCGGCGGGCGTGGTCTCCGACGACGAGCTGATGACCGGGTACCGGCGATTCGGCTCCCGGCTGGAGGGCCACCCCACCCCGGTGCTGCCCTGGGTCGACGTGGCCACGGGCTCGCTCGGCCAGGGGCTGCCGGATGGCGTCGGCGTCGCCCTGGCCGGCAAGTACCTCGACGAGCTGCCGTACCGCGTCTGGGTGCTCTGCGGTGACAGCGAGATGGCCGAAGGATCGATGTGGGAGGCGTTCGACAAGGCCGCTTACTACAAGCTGGACAACCTGACCGCGATCGTCGACGTGAACCGCCTCGGCCAGCGCGGCCCGACCGAGCTGGGCTGGGACCTGGATGCGTACGCCAAGCGGGTCGAGGCGTTCGGCTGCCACGCCATCCCCATCGACGGGCATGACCTCGGCGAGATCGACAAGGCGCTCGGCCGGGTGGCCGAATCGGACCGGCCCACGGTGATCCTGGCCCGCACCCGCAAGGGCCGCGGGTTCGACGAGGTCGAGGACCGCGAGGGCTGGCACGGCCGGCCGCTGCCCGCGGAGATGGCCGAGCGGGCCATCGTCGAGCTGGGCGGGGAACGCCACCTCACGGTCAGCGGGCCGCGGCCGGAAGCCGGGTCCCCCCGGACCCGGCCCAGCGGCGAGGTGAGCCTGCCCCGCTACGAGCTGGGCGCCAAGGTCGCCACCCGGCTGGCCTTCGGCCAGGCGCTGGCCGCGATCGGCGCCCGCCCGGACGTCGTCGCGCTCGACGGAGAGGTCGGCAACTCCACGCACGCCGAGGAATTCGCCAAGAAATACCCGGAACGCTACTTCGAGATGTTCATCGCCGAGCAGCAGCTGGTCGCCACCGCCGTCGGCCTGTCCGTCCGCGGATACGTCCCGTTCGCCGCCACCTTCGCTGCGTTCTTTTCCCGGGCCTACGACTTCATCCGGATGTCGGCCATCTCCGCGGCGAACATCCGGCTGTCCGGGTCCCATGCCGGGGTCGAGATCGGCGCCGACGGCCCGTCGCAGATGGCCCTCGAAGACCTCGCGATGATGCGGGCCGTGCACGGGTCCACGGTCCTGTACCCGAGCGACGCCACGAGCGCGGCCTACCTGGTGCAGGAGATGGCCGAGCGCGGCGGCGTCGTCTACCTGCGCACCACCCGCGGCGCGTACCCGGTGCTGTACCCGCCGGACGAGTCCTTCCCGGTCGGCGGCGCGAAGGTCGTCCGGTCCGGCCCGGACGACCAGGTGACGCTGATCGGCGCCGGGGTGACCCTGCACAACTGCCTGGCCGCCGCGGACCGGCTCGGCCGCGACGGCATCCGGGCCCGGGTGGTGGACCTGTACTCGCTGAAGCCGATCGACACCGAGACGCTGCTCGCCGCCGCGGACGCGACCGGGGACCGGCTCGTCGTGGTCGAGGACCACTACCCGCAGGGCGGCATCGGCGGCGCGGTGCTCGAGGCGTTCAGCGACGCGGGCCGCCCGATCCGCATCAGCCACCTGGCGGTCAGCGGGCTGCCCGGCTCCGGGACCCCCGAGGAGCTCATGGAGGCGGCGGGGATCTCCGCCGGCCGGATCGCGCAGGCCGCCCGCGAGCTCCTCGGCGCCTGAGCCGGCCGGCTGATCCGGCCGGCTGACCCTGCGGCCGGGTTACCCGGCCGACCCGCGGCGGAGCAGGGCGGCCGCTGGCTCGCCGGCCAGCGGCCCGGCGCGGTCCGGCAGTTCCACCACGATCGCGTCCTGGTGCAGCGCGGCCCAGACCAGGCCGTCCTCCAGCGGCACCTCGACGCCGGTGTCAGGGTCGCCGACCAGGAACTCGGTCGGGCGGATCCCGATGCGGTAGCTGCTGCCGGGGTCAGCGTCCCGGGACACGTCCGCCGCCACCAGCAGCACGGCGACCTGCTGCTCGGCCAGTTGCTCCGCGACGGCACCGATGCCGCGCACCGCGGCCGGGCTGGGCCCCTGGGCGAGCGAGGCCACCTGATCTGCGACCGCGCCGATGGCCGCGGCGGTGATCTCGTCGAGCGCGGCGCCGATCGCGGCCGCGATGTGATTGTCGAGGCCGTCGACATGGCGGGCGCCCGCGACGGTGGTGATCGGCCCGAGCGAGTCCGGCAGGTGGGCCCCGATGGCGTCGAGAATGTGCTGGTCACCCGCGCCGAGGATGACGTGCGCGGCCACGCTGTCCGCGGCCTGGGACACGCGCCCGGCCACGAACTCGGCGTTCCGCTGGCCGCCGCTTTCCGGCTCGCTGTCGGTCACGTGCCGCTCGCCGTGCAGCTGCGCGGGCGGCCGGTCCGGATGCGGATCGTGCTGCGCGCCGGAACGGTGGTCCGCGGGGAACCGCCGGGCGGGCAGCTGGTCGCCGCCGGCGTGCGCGACGACGTCGGTGCCGTGCCGGTCGGCCAGCACCACCACGTAGGCCGGCCGCCGCGCCGCGGCGGCCGCCGCCTGCAGCAGGTGCGGCAGCGGGCCTAGCCGCACCCCGCCCGGGCCGGCCCCTGGGGCGAGCCACCGCGCGAGCAGGACCTCGCCGTGCGCCGCGACCACGACGCGCGTGCCGCCGGCCGCGCGGGTGCCGCCCGCCAGCGCATCCCCGGCCCCGCCGGACAGCGCCAGGACCGTGGCCCGGTCGGCGCCGAGTCGGCTGGCCTCGCGGACGGCGTCAGCCCAGGCGACATCCCACGCCTGCGGCTGGCCGGCTGGCTGGGCCAGCACCGGGACGGTGGCGGTCACCACGAGGCCGGTTGCGTCCGGCTGGAGGGCGCGCAGCCCGGGATCCAGCTGCAGCCGGCCGAGCCTGAGCAGCGGAAGCGTGATCATCGCGTCTGCCATGGTCCCATCTCAGCCAGGCCGCGGCCGGACAACGCCGGGGTGTGCCGCCGCGTCCCCGCACCGGTCCTGGGGCGGCGCGTCGCGGGACGGTAACGTCACCAGCGCGATCGAGTGGGCGTCACTCGTCTGGGGATGGGACCGAAGCGATGGCGATCTTTGTCCTGGTGCACGGGGCGTGGGGCGGCGCACACGGCTCCCGCAAGGTCCGCGGCCCGCTCTGGCAGGCCGGACACGAGGTTTTCACGCCGAGCCTGACCGGCATCGGTGAGCGCGCCCACCTCACCAGCCCCCAGGTCTGCCTGACCACCCACGTCGCCGACGTCGTCAACACCGTCCTGTACGAAGATCTCCGCGACGTCGTGCTCCTCGGCTTCTCGTACGGGGGGTTCGTGGTCACCGGGGCGCTGGAGCACATTGGCGACCGGGTCCGGCACCTGGTCTACCTCGACGCCTTCGTGCCCGGTGACGGCGACCGGGTCGACAGCCTCACCGGGAACGCGGCCGGCCGCGGCATAATCGGGCCGGGCAGCGACTGGCTGGTGGCGCCGATGCCCCGCGAGTTCGACGACCCGGCCGAGGCGGCGTGGGCCAGCGCGCGGCGCACGCCGCAGCCGGTCGGCTGCTTCACCGAGCCGGTCCGGCTGGTGCGCCCGCTGGAGGGCTACCCGTTCACGCGCACCTACATCAAGGCGACCGGGGAGCCCAGGCCAGAGCCTGGCGGGCCGTTCTGGGCCGCCGCCGACCGGGCCCGGCACTCACCCGCCTGGCGCTACCGGGAGATCGCCACCAACCACATGATTCCCAGCAACCGGCCCGATGACCTGGCCCGCCTGCTGCTGGAACTGACCTGAGACGCCCCACGGACGGCCGCTGCGCCGCGCGCCCTCCCCGAAGCCCCGGGGTCCCCCCGAGGTTTCCTTATCTCTGCCGGGCCCGCCCGGGGCCCCGCTACGCGGGACACAATCACCCCCGGTGGCACAGGCAGGAAGCTACGCGAGGGAGGAATCAGCACGCGACAAGTCGAAACCGGGCGGAGGCCAGCACGCCGGTTCCCGGCCGGCTTCGACTGTGACTACTGCGATGCCCTGGCAGTTCCCTGGACGGTTCCCTGCCGGGCTATCTGCCAGGGCTCTTGACGAATGTGCCCTTGGCCGGAAGGGTCACGGCCAGCCCGCGGCGCCGTAGCTCCTCCACGGCGCGCCGTGCGGTCCCGACGGCAACACGGTACTCGGCGGCTAGATCGCGCTCGCCCGGCAGCCGGGAGCCGACACCGGCCTGGAACTGCGCGGCCTGATGCAGGACGATCACGCCGCCCGGCTCCGGTCGTAAACCCTCGCGGCCGGGCGCGAGTACCGCATAGACGTACAATGCGCTACCGCGACTTGCTGTCCCGCCTCGGCCCGGCCCTGGACGGCCCCAGCGCCGCTCGCCGAGGTCGATGAATGGCTGGGCCGGTACCGGGCCTTGTGGGAGCAGCGGCTGGATGCCCTGCACACCGAGGTGGCCCGGGGGAAACGCGAGCGAAGGGGCACCAGATGACCAGCAATGCACGTGGGGGTATCCGTATCCTGGGCAGCCTGCGATCAGCAGACGGCCAGGGCGTCGTGCGCATGGAGGACCGCTTCGACACCGATATCGACGATGTGTGGCCGGCACTTACCGATGCCGGCCGTCTGGCCCGCTGGTACGGCGAGGTAGAGGGCGACCTGCGCCTGGGCGGTGAGTTTCGCGCACGCCTTTTTGCCAGCGGATGGGAAGGCACCGGGCGGGTGGACGCGTGCGAGCCCTCGCGGCGGCTGCTGCTTACGATGCGCGATGCCGACCCTCAGCCGGGTCAGCCGGACGAGACGGTCATCGAGGCCACGCTGGCCGCCCGCGGCGACCAGACCATCCTGATCGTCGAGGAACGGGGCATGCCCCTGGACCTGCTCGCCGCCTACGGGGCCGGGATCCAGGTCCATGTCGAGGATCTCGCCGCCCACCTCGCCGGGCGTGAGCGCTGCGACGCTGAGGCGCGCTGGGCCGAGCTCATCCCTGTCTATCAGGACCTGGCGGCCGACGTCGGCTAGCACTGGCCGCTGCCGTTCGGGCTTTGACCTGGGCCTGAGCACGGCCGGGGAAGCGTTCTTGCGCAGCGCAGCTACCAGGATCAAGGAACCGGGCCGCCTGGGCGACCTCCGGTCCGCTCCTGGTGGATCCGCTACCGATGTCCATCAATCAACCACGATCAGGTGGCTTGATCAACCACGATCAGGTGGCTTGCTGCTCCAGGGCGGCGAGGAGCGCCTTCATCCAGGGGCCGAGGTCGGCCGGGGTCCTGGCCGAGATCAGGTTGCCGTCGACCACGGTGGCCTGGTCGACCCAGTCGACCCCGGCGTTGACCATGTCGTCGCGGATGGCGCCCACGCTGGTCGCCCGGCGGCCCTTGAGGATCTTCGCCGAGATCGGCACCCAGCCCGCGTGGCAGATGAACGCGACCGGCTTGCCCGCGCCGTCGAAGGCCCGCACCAGGTCCAGCACGGCTTCGGAGCGCCGCAGCTTGTCGGGCGCGTAGCCGCCCGGGATGACCAGGGCGTCGAAGTCGCCCTCGGTCACCTGGTCGACGGTCGTGTCGACGGCCACCGGCCCGTGGCCTTTCTTTCCGGTCACCGGATGGCCGTCGAGGCCGGCCACGGTCACCGCGACGTCCTCCTCGACCAGCCGGTAGAGCGGGTACAGCAACTCCATGTCCTCGAAGTCGTCAGCGGCCAGAAGAAGCACCTTGCGTCCGGCGAGCACCATGCCACCGACCCTACGCCCGCGTTGCTTCGCGGCCTGCCCCGGGCGGTCCGGGCCGGGCTAGCTCGGCGGCGCCTAGCCCATCGGGTAGCGGCGGAAGCCGACGGCGTATTCGCATCCGGCGCCCAGGCCGACGTAGCCGGCCATCTTCCGCAGGAACTCGTCGGGATCGAAGTCCCCGCCCAGGCCCTCAAGGTAGGCGCGGTGCTCGCGCAGCGAGGCAACGCCCGCCTCGATGGTCTCGGTGACGTCGGCAAAGTGGGTCGGGTTGCCGGTGCCCGCGACGTAGGCGTCGCGGATGGTCTGAGCGGCGGGCCCGGCCTCGGGGAACACCCACTCGTTGGCGGCGTCCCGGCAGGCGTCCAGCACCGCGAGCCCGACCGCGCGGTGGTCGGCGTGGTTGACCGGCCCGTCCTCGCCCCAGGTGAGGTCGAAGCTCTGGGTGATGACCACCTCGGGCTGCAGCCGGCGGAACGCGGCGGCCAGGTCGCGCCGCAGCGGCACCCCGTACTCCACCAGCCCGTCGGAATGGTCGAGGAACTCGACCTGGCTCACGCCCACCACCGCCGCGCTGCGCCGCTCCTCCTCCGCCCGCAGCAGCCCGACCCGGGCCGGGTCCATGCCGGCGATGCCGGCCTCGCCCCGGGTGGCCAGCAGATAGGCGACCTCCTTGCCCTGCCCGGTCCAGCGGGCCACCGCGGCGGCCACCCCGTACTCGAGGTCGTCGGGGTGTGCGACCACGGCCACGGCCCTGGTCCAGTCCTCTGGTATCGGCTGCATCGATCCCGCCCCTCTTCTCCGCCGGCCACTGATGGCCGGGCCGTTCCTAGGGTGCATCATGGCGATGCTGCAGGCATCCATGATCTCCGGGGTAGTAGTCCCCGGCTGGGAGGACGGCATGGTCACACCCGCGCCAGGCTGGGACGCGGCATACGAGGCGAGCGTGCCCGCGCCGTGGGACATCGGCCGGCCGCAGCCGGCGTTCGTCCGCCTGGCGGACCGCGGCCTGCTGTGCCGGCGGGTACTCGACTCGGGCTGCGGCACCGGGGAGCACACGCTGCTGGCCGCGGCCCGGGGCGCCGACGCGGTGGGCGTCGACATCTCGGCGCGGGCCATCGAGCAGGCGCGCGGCAAGGCCGCCGACCGGGGCCTCGCGGCCCGGTTCGAGGTCGGCGACGTGCTGAGCCTCGGCCAGCTCGGCCTGACCTTCGACACGGTCATCGACAGCGGGGTGTTCCACGTCTTCGACGACGCCGACCGAGCCAGCTACGTCGCCAGCCTGGCGTCGGCACTGCGGTCCGGCGGCGCCTGCTACCTGATGTGCTTCAGCGACCGCCAGCCCGGCACCTTCGGCCCGCGCCGGGTTCGCGAGGACGAGCTGCGCGACGCCTTCCGCGACGGCTGGTCGGTCATCGACATCACCGCCGACACCTTCGACCTCAGCCCCGGATTCGGCGCGGCCGCGGCGCAAGCCTGGCTGGCCACCATCCGCCGGCTCTGACGCAGGTCAGCGGTCTACCCGGGCCCAGGCCCCGGTCAGGGATCGACGCGCAGGCCGCGGGTGAGCTCGGCCGCTATCTGGTCCCGGGCCGGTTCCGGTACCTCGCTCGCGGGTCGCCGCCGACCAGCCCGAAAACGCGCGGCCCGCGCAGGCCCGGGTCGCTGACCCTCATGCACCCGCTCCCGCGGCGGCAGGTCCCGCCGGGCATTGTTGCGGCAGCTCAGGCACTCCGGCTCGGGCATGGCTCGCATTGTCTCGCATTGTTAGGCTGCCAGCAGGCGCTGGCCCGCGCCGTCGCGCCGGGACAGCCTTCCGGGCGTTCGAAGGGGGGGTCGTGCACAGCACCGTCGAGAACCTGGGGATCGTCTGGGCATCGGTCGACCGGCTGTGCTCGGGTCTGCCGGACCGCGACTGGGACCTGCCGACCGGGTGCCCGGGCTGGACCGTCAAGGACCACCTGTCACACCTGGTGGACTACGAGGCGCGCGCGCTCGGCCGCCCCGCCCCGGAGCACGACCCGGGCCCGCTGCCCCACCTGAAGAACGACATCGGCCGGTCCAACGAGATAGGCGTCGACGCCCGCCGGCCGGAGCCCGGCCCCGCGGTGCTCGAGGAGTTCCGGGAGGTGACGGCCGAGCGGCTGGCGCAGCTGGGGCGGCTGACCGAGCAGGGTCTCGCCGCGCAGACGATGACCCCGGCCGGGCCCGGAACCCTGGCTGACCTGCTCACCTTGCGGGTGATGGACAGCTGGAGCCACGAGCAGGACATCCGCCGCGCCGTCGGCCGCCCCGGCGACGAGGACGGCCCGGCGGCCGCCGAGGCCCTGGACTATTTCATCCGCTTCCTGCCCTACGTCGTCGGCAAGCGGGCCGCGGCCCCGGAAGGGTCCAAGGTGGTCTTCCGCATCGGCGGGCAGAACCCGGTGCCGGTCGAGGTCGCCGGCGGCCGGGGGAGAGTCGCGGCCGATCCGGACGGCGCGACCGTGAGCCTGGAGATTCCCGTGCCGAGCTTCGCGGCGCTGGCGTGCGGGCGCGGTGACGTGCCCGACGACGTCGTTATCACCGGCGATCGCGGACTCGGCCAGCGGGTGCTGGAGTCGATGGGCATCATGCCCTGATCGATCTGGCCGAGCAGGTTCGCGCTGATTGCGCCGCGGGCTCCTGCCGCCGCGCGGCCCCATAGCCGCGGGCCGGCTGGCGCGAAGGCGACGCCGCGTCGGCCGGGCCTGCGGCAGCGCCCGGCAGCGCGCGGGCAAGATGGACCAATGAGCAGCGCTCGCGACACCGCACTGGACCTGATCACGTTTGTCGACGCGTCACCGTCGCCGTACCACGCCGCGGCCGAGGCCCTGCGCCGGCTGACCGCGGCAGGCTTCACCGAGGTCCTGCCGGACGGGGAGTGGCCGTCCGGCGCGGGGCGCCACGTGACCGTGGACGGCGGGTCGGTGTTCGCGTGGGTGGTGCCCGAGGGGGCTGCGCCCCATGCCCCGTTCCGGCTGCTCGGCGCGCACGCCGACAGCCCGACGCTCCGGATCAAGCCGCGCCCGGACACCGGCCGGGCCGGCGTCCGCCAGCTCGGCGTCGAGGTCTACGGCGGCCCGCTGCTCAATTCCTGGCTCGACCGCGACCTCGGCCTGGCCGGGCGCGTGGTAGTGCGGACCCCGGACGGCCCGAAGACCCGGCTGGTGCGGGTGCACCGCCCGGTGCTGCGGGTGCCGCAACTGGCCATCCACCTCGACCAGGACCTGCGCGTCGGCGGGCTGACGCTGGATCCGCAGCAGCACCTGGTGCCGATCTGGTCGCTCGGCCCGCCCGACAGCGGGGCGTTCAAGTGCTTTCTCGGAGCGGAGCTGGGCGTCCCCCCGTTCGATGTGCTGAGCCACGACATCGTGACCTATGACCTGGCCGGCGGCGTGCTGGCCGGGCTGAACGAGGAGTTCGTGAGCTCGGGCCGGCTGGATGACCTGGGGTGCGCGCACGCGTGCGTGACCGCCCTGTCCGCGGTGGCCGGGGAGCCGGCGCCGCAGCACGTCAGCGCGCTGGTCCTGTTCGACAACGAGGAGATCGGCAGCGTGTCGGCGACCGGCGCGCGAGGCGCCTGGCTGGGCCGGCAACTGGAGCGCTCGGTGCTCGCCCGCGGCGGCGCGCGCGATGACTTCCTGCGAGCGGTCGCAGGATCCGCGCACGTCTCGGCGGACATGAGCCACGCCACCCACCCGAACTACCCGGACAAGCACGAGCCGGAGCACCAGATCGCGCTCAACGGCGGCCCGATCATCAAGATGAGCGCGAACGTGCTCTACGCCACGGATGCGAACACGCACGCGGCGTTCCTGCTCGCCGCCGAGCAGGCCGAGGTGCCGGTGCAGTACTTCGTCAACAAGAGCGGCGTGCGCAGCGGGTCGACGATCGGCCCGTACGTGGCCGCGGGGCTGGCGATGCCCACGGTCGACGTCGGCAACCCGGCCCTGGCCATGCATTCGGCGCGGGAACTGTGCGGTGCCGCCGACTCCGCGATGATGATCGCGGCGCTCAGGGCGTTCCTGGCCCCTGCGTAGCCGCACCGCTCGGGAGTGGCGCCGGTAGGCCATGGGTGCCACGCCGACACGCTGGTACGTTGGCGAAGGAAGCCACACGGTGCCGAGGGAGACGCTGATGACGAGCACGGACGGGACGCTGAACGCCCAGGACCTGGAACTGCTCCGCAAGGAATTTTCCGCTAGTCCCGCCTACCGGCTCGCGCAGAATGCGGTGACCCGGGTGACGGTCGACGACGTCGCCATCAACCGGGAGATCATCAACAGCACCGATCACTCCCTCTCCACCCTCCTGGACGACTGGAAGGTCACCAATCAGCAGCGCAGCGGCCGGTGCTGGCTGTTCGCCGGGCTCAACCTGCTGCGCGTGGGCGCCATGAAGAAGATGGGGCTCAAGGACTTCGAGTTCTCGCAGAACTACGCCATGTTCTGGGACAAGATCGAGCGGGCCAACTACTTCCTCGAGGCCATCATCGAGACGGTCGGCCGGGACATCGACGACCGGACCGTTGCGTATGTTCTCCAGGCGGTCGCCGACGACGGCGGTCAGTGGAACATGTTCGTGGCCATCGTCCGCAAGCACGGCCTGGTACCCAAGGCGTTCATGCCCGAGACCCAGAGCTCGTCCGACACCGGCCGGATGAACTCGGCCCTGCGCTACCTCCTGCGGCAGGGCGCCAAGTCGGTGCGCGAGGCAGCCGCCCGCGGCGTCGACGCGGCCCGGGCCGAGAAGGCCGACATCCTGCGGGTGATCTACCGGGTGCTCTGCATCCACCTCGGGACCCCGCCGGATCACATCGACTGGCAGTGGACCGACTCCGACCGGGAGTTCCACCGCGACGGCGTGCTCACCCCGCAGGAGTTCGCGGCCAGGTACGTCGAACTGCCCATCGACGACTACGTGTGCCTGGTCCACGACCCGCGCCCGTCGAGCCCGGCCGGCCGGATCTTCACGGTCCAGTACCTGGGCAACGTGCTCGGCGCCCCGCCGGTCATCTACCTCAACGTCGACATGCCGCTGATCAAGAAGATCGCCGCGCAGGCCCTGCAGCAGGGCGAGCCGGTCTGGTTCGGCTGCGACGTCGGCAAGATGATGAGCAACGAGTACGGCGTGTGGGACGCCAGGCTCTACGACCTGCCATCGGTCTACGACACGGCCTTCACCCTGGGCAAGGCCGACCGGCTCGTCTACCACGAGACCCAGATGACCCACGCCATGCTGTTCACCGGGGTGGACGTCCTCGACGGCGTGACCCGCAGGTGGCGGGTGGAGAACAGCTGGGGTGCGGACAAGGGCAAGGACGGCTTCTACACCATGAACGACTCGTGGTTCGACGAGTACGTCTTCGAGATCGCGGCGCGGCGCGACGTGCTGCCCGAGGAACTGCGCCAGGCGCTCGACACCGAGCCGATCGTGCTGCCGGCCTGGGACCCGATGGGCTCGCTCGCCCGCTAGTTGCGGCTCTCCGCCAGCACCTCGCGGAGCCTGGCGGCGAACCCGTCCGGGTGACTGTCAAAGCCGCCGTGCCCGCCGGGGAACGCCGCGGGCTGCCCGCCCAGTCTCTCGGCCAGCGCGTGCGAGGTCTGGTAGGTCATCTGCTCGGGGGTGGACGCGTCACCCACGCCCACCACGATCCTGGTCGGGCTGCGGCGCAGCGCCTCGATATCCGGCGAGTAGTTGCCGATGATCGGGATGAGGCGCCCGGCGAACAGATCCAGGTTGCCCCCGGTCCGGGCCATCGCCTCGGCGGCCTCCGGGGTTGTCTCGCCCGGCGCTGGCCCCGGCCCGTCGCCGAACCCCACGCCCACCGCGAACTTCTGCATCGCCGCGAAGACGCCATCGCTGCGGTAGGTGTCGCCGATCTCCTCGTTGAGCGCGTGCCACTTCGCCGCGTCCGGCAGCAGTTCCGTGACCGGCGGCTCGTGCGCGACCAGCGTGCGCACCTGGCCCGGGTACCGCGCGACGAGGTCCAGGCCGTACGTGGCGCCGCCGCTGGAGCCCAGCACGTCGGCGGGCCCGGAACTCACCGCCTGCAGCAGGCGGTGAGCGTCGTCCGCGAACACCCCGACCGTCAGGTCATCCCAGGATCCGTCGAACCGGCTTCTCGAATTGCCCCGGCAGTCGTACGTCACGACCGTGTACGCACCGGCCAGGCGGTCGGCGACCGCCGCGAACCCGCCTGCGTCCATGGGCCCGCCGGGGATCATCAGCAGCATCGGACCGGATCCGCGCACCTCGTAGTACAACTCCGCACCCGGCACCGGCAACGTGTCCGTCTTCATGGTTCCTCCCGTTTCCGATGACTGAGACGCTCATGCGGCCCGGAATTCATCGCTCCGGCTGCGCGTTCGGCCCTACGGCTAGCCCGCCCACCGGTATATCAACGAGCGCCTGGGACCTAGATGACCGAACCGCCGCTGCCGCCGACCACGGACGGGCTGGTGCTGATCCGCGCTCCAGAACCCGGCGACGCGCAGGTGCTCATCGCCGGGCGCGACGAGGCGTTCCGCCGCTGGCTCGGGCCGGGCTCCGATGAGCCGCAGCCGGCGGGGTGCGTCCACGCCGGGGGGCAGATCGTCGGCTGGGTCGACTACGACACCGACGCCGACCACGACTGGCTGGAGCCCGGTGAGGTCAACGTCGGCTACAGCGTGTTCGCCCCGCACCGGGGCCAGCTTCTAGGCCACATCCCCCGCTCGCCCGGGGCCAGCTTCCAGGCCGCATCCCCCGCTCGCCCGGGGCCAGCTTCCAGGCCGCATCCCCGGCTCGCCCGGGGCCAGCTTTTAGAATTGCGTTCTAGTAGGCTCGGTACTGTCCGTGAGCACGCGAACCAGGGGCTGGGGAGGACGCCGTGGCTTGGGACTTCTCGACTGAGCCGGAGTTCCAGGAGCAACTCGACTGGGTCGAGGAGTTCTGCCGCACCGAGGTCGAGCCGCTCGACCTGGTCTTCCCCGGCGCGGCCTACTCCCGCGACCCGAAGGCCCGGGCGCTGGCCGACCCGCTCAAGCAGCAGGTGAAGGACCGGGGCCTGTGGGCGCTGTTCCTCGACCGCGAGCTCGGCGGCCCCGGCTTCGGCCAGCTCAAGCTCGCGCTGCTGAACGAGATCCTGGGCCGCTACCGCTCGGCACCGGTGATCTTCGGCACGGCCGCGCCCGACACGGGCAACATGGAGATGCTGGCGGCCTACGGCACCGAGGAGCAGAAGCGCCGGTGGCTGTACCCGTTGCTGAACCAGGAGATCTTCTCCGCCTACTCGATGACCGAGCCGCGGGGCGGGTCCGACCCCAGCCTGTTCCAGACCCGCGCCGTGCGGGTGCAGGGGAATGGGGAGGAGTGGGTCATCAACGGCGAGAAGTGGTTCACCAGCGCCGGCGCCCGGGCCGACATCATCTTCGTGATGTGCACCAACGGCATGTTCGTGGTGCCGCGCGACACGCCGGGCGTGGAGATCATGGAATACCCCGCTCTGCACAACCACATCCGCTACACCGACGTGCGCGTTCCCGGTGACCACCTGCTGGGGCCGGAGGACGGGGCCAGGGTGCTGGCCCAGCGGCGGCTGGGCGGCGGCCGGATCCACCACGCGATGCGCACGGTGGCGCAGGTCAAGCTGGCCCTCGACATGATGTGCGAGCGGGCGCTCAGCCGTGAGTCGCACGGCAAGGTGATCGCGGAGCACCAGATGGTGCAGGAGGCCATCGCCGACTCCTACGCCGAGATCAACATGCTCCGGCTGCTGGTGCTGTGGACCGCGTGGACCATCGACAACTCCAGCACCCGGGAGGCGCGCACCCAGATCGCCGCCTGCAAGTACACCTGCGCCAAGGTGCTCCGCGAGGTGTCCTACCGGGCGCTGCACATCATGGGCTCCCTCGGCACCACCAACCTGACGCCGCTGCAGGCCATGTGGGCCAGCGCGCCGACCATGGCCATCGCCGACGGCGTCGACGAGGTGCACAAGGTGACCGTCGCCCGTAACGTGCTCAAGGGTTATCAGCCGCATCCCGGGCTGTGGCCGAGCGAGTACCTTCCCGCCAAGCGCGAGGAGGCGCGGAAGAAGTACGCCAGCCTGCTCGCGGCCGACCCGGACCTCGCCGCCTGGGCCGACCACGCCGCCCGGGCTACGGCGCGCGGGCACTGAGCATGGACATCGGGGGGCGGGTCGCCGTCGTCACCGGCGGGGCGAGCGGCATCGGCCGCTCGCTGTGCCTCGCCCTCGCCGAGCAGGGCGCCGCCGCGGTGGTGGTGGCCGACGTCGACGCGGGGGGAGCGGTGGCTGCGCGGGATGCGCCGCCTGCAGGCCGGCTCGGCGGGCAGCAGCCATCCTGACCGCCGGCGAATTCACGACTGCTCGGGGCAGCCCGCGTCGGCCATCGGGCCGGTGTGCGGGTGATGGGGCTGGCGGACCAGCAGTTCGGCCTCCTGGTCGCTGCCGCCCTTCAGCTCGGCCACCAGCGGGGACTGGGCGAGCAGGACCGCCCCGGCAAACATGACCAGCAGCGACAGCGCCTCCAGGGGACCCCAGGCGCCGTTGGTCCGCAGGTCGTCACCGAAGAGCCCGACGCCGATCAGGATGCTGGCCAGCGGGTCAATGAGCACGATGGTCGACTGGGAGGCGACGATCGGGCCCGCGTGGATGGCGTTCTGGGCCAGGAACACGGCGAGCGCGCCGAAGAAGGCCAGCGCGTAGGTCTGCCAGTGGCGGTACAGCGTGGTCCAGTCCGACGCCGCGAAGCCGGATACCACCTTGGTGCACGCGGCGGTGAACGCGAAGCTGATGGCCGCTGCGGTCCCGAACATGGCCGCCCGCCACCAGCGCGGGCCGCGCAGCGCGAGCAGGACCGCGATCACGATGGCGGCGCCGCACGCCCCGCCGGCCACGGTCCACTCCCACAACGGCGGCGACAGCGAGCCTTCCACCGGGTCGGCGAAGTACAGGAAGCCGGCCAGGCCGCCGCTGACGGCCAGGACGCCTGCCCACTCGCGCCGGCCCATCGTGAACCCGAACCAGGCGACCAGCACGATGACCAGGAACACCAGCTCGGTGGTCAGGATCGGCTGGACCTCGGAGAGGCGGCCGAAGTGCAGGGCCACGGCCTGCAGCAGGAACGAGACGATCATCAGCGCGAACCCGGCGAGCCAGACCCCGCGGCGCAGCGCATACGTGATCAGGCTGAGCCGCAGCGTGGCGCCGGCCGGGGCCGTCTCGATGCCTT
This sequence comes from uncultured Actinomycetota bacterium, assembly GCA_963808705.1. Taxonomy (GTDB): domain Bacteria; phylum Actinomycetota; class Actinomycetes; order Streptosporangiales; family Streptosporangiaceae; genus JASHPR01. The sequence continues at coordinate 465,760 of CAWEHB010000005.1, forward strand.
TTCGCTGGAAGACGCTGGTCAGAGCGTTCGCCAGCGCAGCGCCGAGGGCCAAGACAAAAACCATGGAGTTCCCGCTCCGCCTGCTCCCGTGTGCCCGCTCGGGTCCGCCTGCCCGGACCGCAGACACATGTATCATACAGCTATCTGGGTCGTAGCATAGCGGACAGCGAGGGGGCTGGGATCGGCGCGGTGGATAGCGAGGCAGGCGGCGCGGACGCCATCGGGACCATCGAGCTGGAGCTGATCAAGCTCGTCCGCCACCTGGAGACCTTTGCCCGGCGCAGTTCGCTGTACGTGCGCGTGGACCGGGCCGGCTATCTCGCCATGCGCGTGCTCGACGGCTTGGGGCCGGTGAGCACGAATGCGCTAGCGCAGGCCCTGGGACTCGACGCATCGACGGTCACCCGCCAGGTCGCGGCCCTGGAGCGCGTCGGGCTCATCGCGCGGCACCCCGACCCGGCCGACGGCCGCTCCTCGATCATCGCGCTGACCCCGGAGGGCCGCCGGTCCATGCGCGAGGTGGAGCAGGAGCGCCGGCGGCGCATCGAGACCCTGGTCCGCGACTGGGACGACGCCGAGCAGGCCGGCCTGGCGGTCGCGCTGGCGAGGCTCAACTCGTCCCTGGTGGAGAGCGTGGCCGAGTCCGGCAAACGGGCCCGGTGCTAGCAGGTTCCGGCGCAGCGCACCGTGCCGGTACTCCAAGAGACGTCATTAAAGGCACATCCGTACAGCCGCGGCTAACGCCTGCGCCGCGATCAGGGAACGGCGGGATCCTGCGGGCCCGGCACGGTCAGGCCCGCCGACGCGAGCACTTCCTCGGTCGGCCGCGGGCTCGTCCGCACCCCGGCCGCGATGCCCTTGACCAGTGAGGACCCGAGCGCCCTCCGGTCGGGTGACTTCGCGAACGTGCGCGCCCAGCGGCGCAGCGTCGAGCCGCCGTACAGGACGCGCTCCGCCGGCGCGAGCGACCGGGTCCGCAGCGTCCAGACCTTGTTCCGCACCTCGTAGAAGAAGCGCGGCCCCGGGTCGGCGTCGGTCGAGCCGAAGGCCGCGGTCTTGTGCACGACGACGCTGGCCGGGCAGAGCAGGCCAGCCTGGCCGCGCAGCAGCCGGGTGGTGTACTCGAAGTCGTCGTTCCACAGGAAGTAGTCCGCCTGCGGCAGGCCCCGCTCCCGGCACACGCCGGCGTCGACGAGGATCGACACGAACGATGCGGAACGGATGGGCAGGCACCCGGTCTCGGCGGCGGCGGCCCGCTCGGCCTTGCGGGCGAACGGCTTGGCCCGCGGGGTGTTCATCGGGTGCGGGCGCCCGTCGGTCCAGATCACGCGGCTGGCGACCAGCGCCGGAGGCCGGCCGGGATGGCGCCCGCGGGCCTCGAGCAGCGCCCGCAGCGCGTGCCGCTGGGGCACCGTGTCGTCGTCCATGAGCCAGACCAGGTCCGCGGCGTCGGCCAGGGCCAGCGCCAGGCCGCAGGCAAACCCGCCCGCCCCGCCGGTGTTGCGCGCCAGCTCGGCCAGGTTGACGTCCGGGTAGTGGCTGCGCACCGCCGCGGCGGTCTCGTCGGTCGAGGCGTTGTCGACCACGATCACGGCGTCGGGCGCCCGGCTCTGCGCGTGCACCGCCGCCAGCGACTCGAGCAGCAGCGGCCGCCGGTTGTACGTGACCACGACGGCGATCACCCGGGACGAGCGGGGTGTGCGCGGAGCACCGCGGGACGGGTCCCGTTGGGCCGCGGGAGGAAGGTGCCCGGCGGGCATGCTAGGGACGCCCCTGGGTACCGTGGCGCGGTGCCCGGCGGCGCTCGAGCACCCGCCAGGCCAGGATGCGCAGGCGGCGCACGGCCGCCGACCGGCTGCTGAGCTCGCGCACGGTCCGCTTGAGCCGCGGCGAGGAGGCCATGGTCGACTCGACCCGGCTGACCAGTCCGCGCCCCTCCGGGCCCGGCTGCGGCCCGGCCGCCGGGAACGCCTTGCGGTACTGCCGGACGATCAGGGCCGAGGCGGCGTCCACCGCCGCGTCGAGCACCTGCTCGGCCGGCTGGCCGGCGGGACTGGCGTAGGCCTGCGTGTCCGCCCGGGGCCGGAGCTCGTCGAGCGCGCCGACCAGGTCGTAGCCGGACTCGTTCAGGGCGGCGATGAGGATTTCCGCTTGCTCCTTGGCCCAGGCGTCCCGGTCGGATGGGAGGATGAGCCGGTCGCCGCGCGGCCGCGCGGCCAGGGCCTGGTGCGCGACCGTTTCCTTGACGTTCCACATGTAGAACCAGTCCGGCACCTCTTCGGGCAGGACTTGGTTCAGCCGCCGCAGGAACTCGATCTCGGGCAGGCCGAGCGAGGCGTTCGGCCGGGCGCGGGCGAGGTCGACGCTCCCGGGGTCGACGTCGAGCAGGGCGGCGAAGCGCTCCCACAGCAGCCCGTTGGCTGACCCGCGCACCGGCGTCGTGATCACGTGCACCCGCTCTGCGGGCACGATGCGGGACCAGATGCCGAGGACCGCCATCGTGTCGTGCACCCGCCAGAACCACCACTGCCGCCGGTCGGCGGACGTTGACTCCCGGTCGATGACGTCTCCGAGCCAGTCCTCCCAGCCGCGGGCGTTGCGGTGCTTGACGGTCTCCTGCCACTCGGCGGGCAGCAGCGTCGCGATGTCCCGCACGGTGAGCACGATGTGCACCTCGGCCGGCTGCAGCGACCGCACGGCGCGGTCGGCCTGCTCCGGGTCGGCCGCGGAGAAGAGCTCGTGGGAGATCACGGCCACCCGGGGCGCTTGGCGCGCCTGCCGGGCGAGGATCTCCCACTCGCCGGTCCAGGATCCCGCCGGGTCCGAGGCTAGCTTGGGGATGCCGCGCAGGTCCTGGCTGGCGCGGTAATGGTCTTGCGGGTGGTGACCGGGCAGCACCACCCCCTGGGCGGCCAGCTCGCTGCGGTTGCGCCACATGACCTGCTGCAGGAAGGTCGTGCCCGTCTTGGGCTCGCCGATATGCAGGAACACCTTGGGTCGCTGCTGGCGCGGCGGGCCGCCGGGCGATCCGCCCCCGGCGGCCGGGGCCGCACCGGGCGCGGCGCGGGGGTCATCGTCGGCGCGGGATGGCATACGGGCAACCTCGCGGGTCGTGGGTGGTAGCGCCTCATCACCAGGCTGACCAGGTACGGAAGGTTTTCGCCTGACTGCAGCGCGCTTAATCAGACCCAAAGCTATCGTAAGGTAGCGTTGATCGACTGGTGCGTTTCGCGGTGCGCGTTTCCCCCCGAGATGGAAGGCAAGTCTCCTGCCTATGCATGAGCCCTTTTCCCTCTTGGTCTCGGTGTATGACGGCGACCGGCCCGATTATCTCCGGCGGGCGTTCCGCAGCGCGGTCGATGACCAGACCGTGCGCCCGGACCAGGTGATCATCGTCCGGGACGGCCCGGTCCGCGACGAGCTGGCCGGCTGCCTGGATGAGTTCCGGTGCTGCAGCCCGGTGCCGGTCACCTTCGTCCCGCTGGAGCAGAACCGCGGGCTCGGGCCCGCCCTCGACCGGGGGGTGGCCGCGAGCTGGTTCGACGTGATCGCGCGCATGGACGCCGACGACGTGGCGATGCCGCACCGCTTCGAGGTGGAACTGCCGCTCATCCAGGACGCGGACATTGTCGGGGCGGGCCTGATCGAGTTCGTGACCGACATCGACGACATCGTCGGGCAGCGGGTTCCGCCCACCGACCCCGCCCAGATCCAGCGCTACGCGCGGATGCACGACCCGTTCAACCACCCGACCGTCGTCTACCGGCGGCGCGCCGTCCTCGCGGCGGGCGGCTACGGCGAGTTGCCCCTGATGGAGGACTACGCGCTGTTCGCCCGGATGCTGGCCGCCGGCGCGCGGGCGGTCAACGTGGCCGAGCCGCTGGTCTACTACCGGGTCGGCCCGGAGGCGTTCAAGCGGCGGGGCGGGACCGGGCTGCTGCGCTCCGAACTGCGGCTGCAGCGCGAGTTCCGGCGGGACGGGTTCATCTCCACGCCCGAGTACGTGCGCAACGTGATGGTCCGCGGCGGCTACCGGATGATCCCGTGGTGGTGCCGCCGTGCGGTGTACCGCCCGATCGTCGCGCACTACACCGAGCGCCTCGAGCAGCCGCCCGCGGCGGTGCCGCCGGAGGCCGCCGGGGGCCCGGGTCCGGAGCCCGCGGACGGGGAGGGCGCGCCGGACTGGGACTACCCCGAGGTGCCGGCCGCCAGCCTCTGGCGTGACCAGCCGCGGTCGGTGCGTTCGTGAACACCGACCTCGTGGTCATCGGGTCCGGCTTCTTCGGGCTGACCGTCGCGGAGCGGTGCGCCCGCGACCTGGGCCTGCGCGTGCTGGTCGTCGAGCGCCGCCCGCACATCGGCGGGAACGCCTACAGCGAGCCGGAGCCGGAGACGGGGATCGAGATCCACCGGTACGGCGCGCACCTGTTCCACACCTCGAACGCCCGCGTCTGGGAGTACGCCAGCCGGTTCACGGCCTTCACCGGCTACCAGCACCGGGTGTTCTCGATCTACAAGGGCCGGGTGTACCCGATGCCGATCAACCTCGCCACCATGTGCGAGTACTTCGGCACCGCGCTGTCCCCGGACGAGGCGCGCAAGCTGGTCGCCGAGCAGTCGGCCGAGGTGCCGCCCGGCCAGGCCGCCAACCTCGAGCAGAAGGCCGTGTCGCTGATCGGCCGGCCCCTCTACGAGGCGTTCATCCGCGGCTACACCTCTAAGCAGTGGCAGACCGATCCGGTCGACCTGCCGGCCGAGATCATCACGCGGCTGCCGGTGCGTTACACATTCGATAACCGCTACTTCAGCGACACCTTCGAGGGGCTGCCGGCCGACGGCTACACTGCCTGGCTGGAGCGCATGGTCGACCACCCGAACATAGAGGTGCGGCTGAACACCGATTTCTCGCAGCTGCGATCCGACCTGGTAGGGAGAGTCCCGGTCGTGTACACGGGCCCGCTCGACGCGTACTTCGAATACGCCGCGGGCGACCTGCGCTGGCGCACTCTCGACTTCGACCTGGAGGTTCTCGGTACCGGGGACTTCCAGGGGACGCCGGTCATGAACTACGCGGACGAGGACGTCCCGTTCACCCGTATCCACGAGTTCCGGCATTTCTACCCCGAGCGCGACTGGTACCCGAAGGACAAGACGGTGATCATGCGGGAGTTCTCGCGTTCTGCCGACCGCGGCGACGAGCCGTACTACCCGATCAACACGGCCGAGGACCGGGCGCGGCTGCTGGCCTACCGCGAGATGGCGGACCGCGAGCCCGGCGTGCTGTTCGGCGGGCGCCTGGGCACGTACAAGTACCTCGACATGCACATGGCGATCGGGTCCGCGCTGAGCATGTACGACGGCCGGCTGCGCCCGCACTTCGCCGACGGCCAGCCGCTCACGGGCGGGACCGCGGGCGATGAGTAGCGCCAGCGACGCGGGGAAGACCCTGCGCACCCTGCAGCGGGTCGTGTTCCCCGGCGACGACCTGGACGTGGTCCCGCTGTACGTGGAGACCCAGATGGACCGCGGCGCCTCCGAGCTTGCCGCCGAGATGGCCGCGGAGGAGCTCACCGGGCGCAAGGTGACCGGCGGCACGGCCACGGCCAGCGCCGCGGTCGGCGAGGCACAGTCCAGCGTCCGCTTCGGCGCCGACGTGCCCGGGTTCCTGCTCGAGCAGGTCGGGCCGCAGCGCAGCGCGCTGATCACCCAGGGCAGCCGGGTCTCGTTCGCCACCTACTTCAACGCGTTCCCGGCCAGCTACTGGCGCCGCTGGACCACGGTGGAGGAGGTGACCCTCCGGATCCGCCTGGCGGGCGAGTCGAAGGTCATCCTGTACCGCTCCACGGCCCGGGGACACAGCCACCCGATCGAGACGATCCACGTCGAGTCGGACGAGGCGGAGACGATCGAGCGCACGCTGTCGCTGGCCCCGTTCATCGATGGCGGCTGGTACTGGTTCGACATCGTGGCCGGGCCGCGCGGCACCACGTTGATCGAGGCGGACTGGCTGGCGCTGACCGACCCCGCCCCGCCGGGCCGCTTCAGCATCGGCATCACTGCCTTCGGCGCGCCCGACGACCTGGTCCAGAAGCTGCGGGTGCTGGGCGACGCCACCGACATCCACCCGCTGCTCGACACCGTCTACGTGATCGACCAGGGCGCCAGCCGGGTCAGCAACCACCCGGGCTTCGAGGACGCGGCCAAGCGGCTGGCGGGCCGGGTGCAGGTGATCGAGCAGGGGAACCTAGGTGGATCGGGCGGGTTCTCCCGGTCCATGGACGAGACCGTGCGAGCCGGCAAGAGCGACTACGTCCTGCTCTCAGACGACGACGTCGAGATCGATCCCGAGGGCATCCTGCGCGCCGCCACCTTCGCCGACCTGGCCCGCAAGCCGACGATCGTCGGCGGGCACATGTTCAGCCGGTACGAGCGCTCGGTGCTGCACGCGTTCGCCGAGTCCGTCGCGCCCTTCCGGTGGTGGTGGGGGAACGCGCCGAACACCAAGAGCCGTCACGACTTCGGCCGCCGCAACCTGCGCAACACCCCGTGGCTGCACCGCCGCGCCGACGCCGACTACAACGGCTGGTGGATGTGCCTGATCCCGACGCGGGTCATCGCCGAGATCGGGCTCGCGGTGCCGGTCTTCATCAAGTGGGACGACGCGGAGTACGGGGTGCGTGCCCGCGACCGCGGCATACCGACGGTGTCGCTGCCGGGCATGGCCTCGTGGCAGGCGCCCTGGACCGACAAGAACGACGCCCTGGACTGGAACGCCTACTACCACCTGCGCAACCGGCTCGTCTCGGCGCTGATGCACTCACCTGAACCCCATGGCGGCAGCCTGCTGACGGAGAGCCTGGAACGGCAGTTGCAGGCCCTGCTGTCCATGCAGTACTCGACCGCCACGCTGAGGCTGCTGGCGATCGAGGACGTGCTGTCCGGCCCGGCGCACCTGCACCGGGAGATCGGGACCAAGCTGCGGCGGCTGAAGGAACTGCGCCTGGAGTACACCGACGCCCGGGGCGAGGCCGACCTCGAGAGCTTCCCCCCGGCCCGCCGGAGGGCGCCGGAGGCGGTGAAGGACTCCACCACCCCGACCAACAAGCTCAACCTGCTGACGAAGGCGCTGTCGGGGACCGCGCACCAGTTCCGCTCGCCGCGGAAGGGAGCCAGGAAGCGGCCGCAGATGGCCCTGCCGTACCAGGACGTGTCCTGGTTTGTGCTGGTCAAGCTGGACAGCGCGGTGGTGTCCACCGCCGACGGCACCGGCGCCGCGTGGTACCAGCGCGATCCGCGGCTGTTCCGCTCGCTCATGTGGCGCAGCGTGCGGGCTCACGCCCGGCTGCGCCGGCAGTGGGCCCGGCTGGCCGCGGACTACCGGGCCGCGGCGCCCGAGTTCACCTCGCCCGAGAAGTGGCGGGAGACGTTCGCGGCCTCGCTTGACGACCGGCCGGGTGCGCCGTGAGCTCGGCGCGGGCCGGGCAGCGCGGCACCGCTCCCGCACCACCCGGGCAGGCCGACCAGCCCGCGCCGTCGGCCGTCGGCCCCGACGCGGCCCGCGCCGGCGAGCAGGCGGGTGCCGCCGCCCCACGCACCGGAGGCTGGCAGGGCGCGGCCACGGCGTGGCTGCCGGTCGCGTTCGCGGCCGCGGTCATGGCCGTCCTCGGGGTGTGGGGACTGGGCCGGCGTGGCACCATGGGCAACGACGAGATAGTGACCCGCTACGCGTCCACGCTCAGCCTCGGCCAGCTCGCCCACCTGCTCGAGCACACCGATATCTACCACGGGTTCTACTACCTGGTGATGCACCCGTGGGTGGCCGTGGCGGGCACCACCCCGACCGCCATCCGCATTCCCTCGGTGATCGCGATGACCGTGGCCGTGGGGCTGATCGTGTACATCGTCCGGCGGCTGTCCGGATCGGCCTGGGCCGGGCTGTTCGCCGGCCTGGTCATGGCCCTGACCCCGGAAATTAGCTTCTACGCGCAGACCGCGCGCGAATACGCCGCGATCGTCGCGGTCGTGCTCTGCACCACGCTGGCGCTGGTGCGGGCGCTTGAGGCGGAGACGGCCGGCCAGGTCAACACCCGGCGATGGGTTCTCTACGGTGCCCTGATCACCCTGAGCGGGTACCTGAACGAACTGACTCTCGCGGTCCTGGCCGCGCACCTGGCCACCGTGCTGCTGGCCCGGCCCGGACGGCAGGCGTTCAAGCACTGGTTCACCACCGGGGCCATCGGCGCCTTCCTGGTCCTGCCGGTGGTGGTGGGCAGCATCCACCAGGACTCGGCCGCCAGCTGGATCACCCGCCCGACCGGGCACGACCTGGAGATCCTGTTCCACGACTACTTCGGATCGGTCACCTGGGTGGCCGGGTGCCTGTTCGTGTTCGCCGTGGCCGCGGTGCTGCCGGACGGCCAGCCGCCCTGGTGGCGCCGCAGCGGGATCTCGCTGCCGTCGGTGGCGGCGCCGCTGCTGGTGCTGCCGGCCGGGCTGCTGATCGTGGAATCGGTGGTCGGGCACCCGGTGTACGTCGACCGGTACGTCCTGTACGGCGAGACCGGGGCGGCCATGCTGGCCGGGGCCGGGCTGTACCGGATCGGGCGCTGGCTGGCGGACGGGCTGAGCCGGACGCTGCGCACTCCGCCGCGGCGCATCCCGGTGGACTGGCGGGTTGTCGTCGCCGCGACCGGCGCGATCGCGTGCCTGGGCGTGCTGATCTTCCAGCTCGGGCCGCAGCACCGGGCCCGAACCCCGCTGACCCGCGAGTACGACTTCGGCGACCCCGCGTTCTACATCAGCGCGCACGCGCGCCCGGGCGACGGGGTGCTGTTCTTCAGCTCATTCTTCCGCAAGGCCCGGCTGGGGTACCCGGATCAGTTCCGGGACACCACCGACTTCGCCATGGCCGTGTCGCCGCAGAAGTCGGGCACGCTCAACGGCTTCGACAAGCCGCTCCCGGTCGTGCGCTCGCTCATGCTCACGTACCGGCGGATCTGGGTGGTCGGCACGCCACCCTCGGCCCACGCGTCCTCCCCGGTGCTCAGGGGCGAGGGCGAGCTGCTGATAAGCCGGTTTACCCGCATCGCCGAGCGGCATTTCCGGGGCATCGTGGTCACATTCTGGGTGCGGCGGTGAGCGGGGCCCGGTGACCCCGCCAGCGCGCCCTCAGCCTGCACCGCAGGTCAGCGGCGCAGGCTAGAGCAGCTGAACGTAGTGGCCAGCTGGCCCGTTCCCCACCAGTTAATGAAGGGGACCGTGATCGTCCCCGTCGGCCTGTGCTCACAGTGGTGAAGCCACGCGTCGGCCGTCGTGGCCCAAGCGGAGGCAGGTCCGGCGAGGCGGCGAACCGGGTAACGGAAGTCCGTGGCCCAGCCGGCGGCCAGGACCGCCACGAGCGCGGCGACCGCGACGACAGCCCGGGGGCGGGGCCACCACCGGCGCGCGTAGGCGTCGGCCGCCACGATCAGCGCCGCATCGAGCAGCAGAATGGGCACCGTGGAATACCGGGCGCCGTGTTCCACGGTGAGGATGACTCGCTGGCCCGGCCCGCCCCAGGCGAGCGCCGAGGTGACCGCCGTGAACACGAGGCCGGTCACCACGGCGGCCACCACGAACACCCGGCACCGCCTGGCCTGGGTGGCAAGCACGAAGGCGAGAACAATGAGGATCAAGCCGCCCGCGAGCGCGGTGGCACCTTCCAGCCCCGCGATGTCGCGCAGATCCCAGGAAAGGTGCCAGCCAAGCGCCGGCAGAAGGACCTCGTGCGCGTAGTAGAGCACCGCGTTAACCGGATTGTGAAGTGTGAACCGGGACAGGTGGCTGGTCAGGATGACCAGGACCTGCAGCAGGCAGCCGAGCGCCCAGCCGGCGGTCGCGGCGTGCTCGCGGGGGCGCCGGGGCACCACGATCGCCCGGGCTGCGAACAGCGGCGCGAAGAGGAGGGCGAGCGAGGTTGAGGCGGCCGCGGCGAACGCCACGACCGCGGCGACTGCCGCGCCAGCCCCGGTGCGCGGTCGCCACAGCGCGGCCCAGAACAGGGCGACGAGCAGGTACCAGATGGAATTGACGCCGTTGTCGGCGATCTCGAGCTGCGCCACCGGCAGCAGCACCACGGACAGGCCGACCAGGGCGCGGAGCCAGCGCGAGCTGACCTGGCCCGCGCTGGCGTGGTAAGCGAACAGCCCGCACGCGGATGCGACGAGAGCGCCACCGACCGCGAAGGCGACCGAGGCATACCTGATCGGCAGCAGCGCGGCAATCTGGCCGATCAGGCGCGGGACCAACTGCAGGTACCCGCCATACGACTGCAGCAGGTGCCAGGGATGCGCGAGCGCCTGGGGCAGGTAGAGGCCCGGGTCCTCGGCGTAGACGCTTTGCCAGGCCGGCCTGCCGCCCATACGGGCCAGCATCACCAGCGCACCGAGGGCGACCGCGGCGACCTGGACGAGGAGGAACGCCCAGCGCGCGAGGCCAGCGCGGGAGGCTGGCTGGGCCGGCGCCGGGAACAGCTCGGCGAGCACGTCGCGGACGCCGTGGCCTGCGGCCGGCGGCAGATGCGCCCCGGACTCGGCCTGGCCGGGGGCGTGGAGCTCAGGCGCGGACACGGCTGGAACATACCACCAGTCGGCCGTGCTGGGCGTAAGCAGCCGTCGCCAGGGCCACCACCGGTCGGCGGCTGCCGCCCGGGCGCCGGTCACCGCCCGGGCGCGGTGGAGTCGCGGGTGGTGGTCGTCACCTGGCTGGTGCGGCCTGGGCGGCGGCCCCGATGGTGAACCGGGCTCGCTACGGCGCTAGCACGGGCAGGTAGCCAGGCGGGGGAGTGGTGCACCCCAGGCACGGGGGCTTGCCCCGGAAATAGGGGGGCATCGACGGCGAGTCGGTCGGCGGGTTGGTTGGCAGCAGCACCGGTGGTCGCGGCGCCTGATTGAAGTCGAAGTCCTCGTCCAGGTTGCCGAGGATCGGCAGGTCCTCGCGCACGTCCGGGCGGGGGTCCGGGCGGCCGTCGGTCTTGGGGTTGAGCCGGTCGCCGCCGAGGAAGTCGTCCTCGATGAACTTCAGGTAGGCGTCGCTGCTGAGCGTCTGGCTGTCGATGAAGCCCTGCCTCGCGTACGGCGAGATCGTGATCGCCGGCACCCGCAGGCCGTAGCCGTTCTGGTCGGCCGCCGGCGGGACCACGTTGTCGTAGAAGCCGCCCCAGTCGTCCCAGGCCAGGAAGATGGCCGTGGAGTCCCAGTCCGGGCTTTCCATGGCGGCATTGATGACCGCGGTGACGTACGCCTGGCCCTGATGGACGCTGGCGGGAGGGTGCTCGCTGTCGTCGCCGGACGGGGTGATCCAGCTCACCGACGGCAGGGTGCCCGCCTTGGCGGCCCGGAAGTAGGAACTCAGAGGCTGCACATTGTGCAGCTGATGGTCCTGCTGCACATCGCCGAACAGCGGCAGCGGGTTCCAGATGCCCGGCGTCGTGGCGCTCTGCTGGACCGGACTGCAGGTCTCGGCCGCGTCGTTGTCGCAGTCGGGCTGGATGCCGGCCTGGATGTAGTAGGCCCAGCTGACGTGCCGGGCGTACAGCAGCCAGGTGATGTCGGTCCAGGCCAGGTCGATCGTGGTCTTCCCCTCGGTCAGTTCCTCGTGCACGGCCTGGTTGAACTGGCTCACCCCGTAGGGGCCCACGATGTCGTTGACGCAGCTCATGGGCGAGCGCGTGCGGCACCGGGCCGACCAGGCCGACACCATGTACAGGTGGTCGGGCAGCGACCACGATTTCACCGGCTCGAACATGCGGTCGTCGAGCACGAAGTCCCTGGCGTAGGTCCAGTAGTTGGGTATCTCCCCGGCCGTGTGGTACCCCATCACGTCGGGCTGACCCCCCGGGATGCAGGCCGGGTCGTCGGGGATGTGGCAGGTCGCCTGGGCCACGTCGCGCTGCCGGATGAACCCGTTCATCAGGCCGTGGTTCACGTCGGCCACCGCGTTGCCCTCGCCGTGCGGGCCGCCGCCGTTCACGTCGGCGGTGTCATGGTAGGGCCGGGTGCACCCGCCGGCCGGGTTCGGCACGCACACCGTCGGCTTCCCGTCGTGCATCGGGATGCCGATCGCGCCCGGGTACGTCCCGAAGTAGCTGTCGAACGACCTGTTCTCCTGCATGACGATGATCACGTGCTTGATCTTGTGGATCCCGGCGGCCACCACGTACCTGCCGGTCGGGCCGCCGGTGACCACCTCGCCTGAAGGCCGATGGACCACCGGCCGGGACGATGTCGATGTCGACGTGCACGCGGCGAGCAGGGCGGTGATGAGCACGGCAGCAAGCACGACGCGACTGGAGAGTTGTTTCACGTTCTCGGACGGGCCAATCTCAGAGCGTGACCGGGGGCCACAGGTTGTGCTGCGCGGCGATGGGGTCGCCGGACCACTCCTGCATCGCGTCCAGGTTGTCACGCGCCGGATACTTAGCCGCGCCCGGCCCGTCGGCGAACGCGCGAAGCACATTGGCGGTGACCCGCCTGACAAAGGCACCCCCGCGCCGGTTCACGCCGAATTCGGCGTACTGGTACGGAGTGAAAGCCCCCACCCAGCGCATGGTACCGGTATTGAACACGCCGGCGCCGCTGGCGTGCGTGTAGTAGGCCGAGTCCGAGTAGCTGTTCACGCCGCGACAGGTCAGCGGCGAGTGGGACACGACCTCGATCGGCCGCTCGACCGGCCAGTCCGGGTTCACCCGGTCGTACTCGATGCCGACCAGGCCGGGGAAGCTGGTTCCCTTCTGCACCCCGGTCCCGGCGAACATCCAGGCGTCGGGGGTGGCCACGACGTAGTCGGCGTTGGTGGGATTGGACTCGTACAGCGTGCCGGTCAGCGACGATTCGGCGTCCGGGTCGGGCGGCTCCCGGAAGTCGTTGGTGACCAGCGCGTTGTCCTTGCCGTACATCGGGTCCTGCGTGTAGCTGGTCTTGTAGCAGATGACTTGCCGCTGCGGGCCCAGGTTGCTGCTGGCCAGCCTGATCCGCCGGAAGCAGCAGTTCGCGCCCAGGAACGCGACGTTCACGCCCGCGTCCCGGGCCGCGGTCACGTAGGCCCGCTCCTGCGGCGTCCAGTACTCGTCATGGCCGAGCGAGAACAGTGCGCTGGCCCCGTCGAGCAGGTGCGGGTCGGTGGCGGTCTCCATGCTGGTGACATAGGCGAGCGGCAGCCCCATGCGCTCGGCGAGTTCGATGAGCGCCCGCTCGTGCGCCAGGAACAAGAACGCGCCGTCCAGGTCGAAGGGCCGGTCCAGGCTCACCACCAGCGACCGGTTGTCGTAGTCGGAGAGGCCGCCCGGCCCGTTGTACAGGTCGTAGCCGCCCCAGGTGTTGTAGGCCTGCCAGGTGGATGTCGAGTTCTTGAGCACCACCTTGCCCGCGGTGCTGGACGACCGCACGGTCACCGGCACGAACCGCTGCGCGCCGGACTCGGCGTCCATGCGCAGCAGGTAGGAGCCGTCCGGCCAGTCGTCGGTCGGGATGGTCAGCGACGGTCCCCAGTCGGTCTGCACCGTGTTGGTCTCGGCGAGCAGGGTCGACGGGCCCTGCCGGCGGCCGGGCACGGTCGCCGATTGCCATACCAGCCGGGCCTGGTCACCGTTGTACCAGCCCATCCGGAACACCTTGACCGTGAACGACCGCGCGGTCGTGGAGGCGTACAGCGTGATCTCCTCGCCGGGCAGCACGCTGGTCTGCCCGGCGTAGCCGATCATCGCATCGGGCTCACCGAGATGGCTGATGCCCCAGTTCGGGTCGCCCGGGAGCGCGTTCTCGCTCACCACCTTGCGGCGTGGCACCGGCCGCTTGGCGGCGGCGGCGCGGGCCGCGTCGTCCGGGCCGCCTGTCCCGGCCGCCTTTATGGCCGCGATGACGGCCGCGGGTACCGCGGCAGCGGCGGCGGCCATGCCGAGGAAAGCCCGCCGCGAATGGGGGCGCGAACTCATCCATATAGGATTACACTGGTCCGGCTCCGCCTGCTCTTGATCCAAGTAATAACACGGGAAGTTCGGGGCAAAGCGTTGGTTCGATCTGCCGAATTCTGAGTCGGCTGGTTACCGAGACTGCAGGCGTGCGACGAGACTGGCCTTTGTCCCTTGCCCTCAAGGAGTCCAGGATGCTGCCTGGCGCAGCCCCGCGCACCGCCGCCTGTCCCGGGCTGGCTCTCTCGCCCGCGCGCCCGGCCGCGCCGCGACCTCCGCTGGCGGCATGACCGAGCCGAAACTCGCCACGCGCGTCGGCGCCGCGATGACCCGGCGCAGGCGTACCCCGCCCGCGCCGCCGGACGTCGCCGGGGGCACGCCGGGCAGCGCGCCCGGGGCGCAGCCGTGGCTCACCCGCACGGTCATGCTGCTGCGCCGTCACTGGCTGGTATCCGTGTTCCTGGCCGCCGGCCTGGTGCTGCGGGTGCTGGCCAAGGTCGCCTACAGCCCCGCGCTGATCTACGTCGACACGCTCAAGTACCTGTACGGCGTCTACCCTGGCTCCGACCCGCTCGGGTACCGGGCGCTGCTGAAGGTCGTCCTGCCCTTCGGCGGCCTGCCGGTCGTCGCCGTCCTGCAATGCCTGCTGGGCCTGGCGGTGGCCGTCGTCCTGTACGTCGTGCTGCTGCGCCGTGGCACCGCCCGCTGGCTGGCGGCCGTGGCCGTCGCCCCGGTGCTGCTCGACGCCTATCAGCTGCAGATGGAACAGATGATCATGCCCGACGTCTGGTTCGACGCGATGATCGTGGCGGGGCTGGCCGTGCTGCTCTGGCGGCCGGTCGTAAGCGTCCGGTTCGCGGTCGCGGCGGGCCTGATCCTGGGTTCCTCGGCGACCGTCAAGGCCGTGGGGGAGGTCCTGGTCCTGCCCGCGGTGCTGTTCCTGCTGGTGGCCGGCGGGGGATGGCGCCGGGCCGTGGGCAAGTCCGCCGCCCTGGCCGCTGCGTTCGCGCTCCCGATCCTCTGCTACTGCAGCTTCTCCTACGTCACGACCGGGCACTTCTGGCTGGCCGGCTCGCAGAGCACCAGCGGCCGGCTGGCCGCCGCGGCCGACTGCGCCACCCTGAAGATACCCGCGGACGTGCGGCCGCTGTGCCCGCCGCCGAGCGTGCAGGCCCAGGGCCCCGACTGGCTGGTGCACTCCGGCGCGTCGCCGCTGCACGACGCGGTCGTCCCGCGCGGGGTAAGCCGGACCCGGCTGGTCGCGGAACTGGACTCGGCGATCGAGCACCAGCAGCCGCTGCGCGTGCTGGTGTCGATCGCCCAGGATTCGCTCCGGCTGTTTGCCGTGACCCGTACGCCCACCCCGTGGATCTCGCCCATCTCGCGCTGGCAGTTCCAGACCAGCTACCCGACCTATCCCAAGTGGGTCACCCTCGGCCGCGGGAACGTGATCATCGTCGGCCTGCAGCGCAAGGCGTTCGGGATGTTCCGGCTCCACCCGCTCAGCCCGGCCTACGGCGGCCCGGCCCGGGTCGACCGGCCGATAGCCGCGTTCCTGCGCTCCTACCAGCTTGACGGCGGCTACACCCCGGGCCCGCTGCTCGCCTTGTTCACCCTGGCGGGCGTGGCCGGCTCCGTCCTGGTCCTGGCCCGGCGCGCCCGCGGGACCCGGAGCCGCCAGCTAGGCCTGGCCAGTTTGCTGTTTACCGTCACCGGCGTGGTCGTCTTGCTGATACCGGACATCCTGGAGTTCTCCTGGCGCTACCAGCTTCCGGCCCTGGTCACCCTGCCGCCCGCGGGCGTGCTGGGCATCAGCGCCATCCTGGCCGCGCGCCAGGAACGCAAGCAGCCCCGGGCAGAGGAAGCCGGGAAGTCCGGTGAGGCCGGGGAGCCCGCCGCCCGGGCCGGAGAGACCGCCGGTGCCGCCACCCCGGCTCCGGACCCCGCCCGCCCCCCGGCTCCGGGGGCCGCCCGCACCCCTGACCCCGCCCCCGACCCTGGATGATCTTATTTCGCCATCTTTTCATTGGATCCAGGGATTTTTCTGGGATGATATGTCCGGATTATGACCACCGATCCAATGAAAAGAGCGAGTGGTCGGCTGGCGGGGGCGGGTGCTCGAAGGGCCGGGGCGGGGCCGGCGGGGCAGGAGTCAGCCCGCGCGCTTGTAGGCGCGCACGGCGAGCGGCACGAAGACGATGAAGATCCCGGCGATCCAGGCGATGCTCTTCCACAGGTTCGCCTCGATCGGGCCGCCGATCGCCATGGCGCGCATCGTGTTGACGACGTAGGTGAACGGCTGGTTGTTGGCGAACGCCTGCAGCCAGCCCGGCATGGTGTCGATCGGTACGAACGCCGAGCTGAGGAACGTCAGCGGGAACAGCCAGATCAGCCCGAACGCCTGCACCGACTCCTCGTCGCCGATGGCCAGCCCGGTGTAGGCAGCGATGCAGCAGATCGCCAGCCCGAACACCACGGCGAGCACGAACATGGCCACGGCCAGGAAGGCCCCGTTCAGGAACCGGAAGTCGACCGCGTAGCCGACCCCGATGACGATCACGATCGTCACGGCCATCCGCGCGGTGTCGGCGACCAGCGCCGGCCAGCACCGCCGAGCGCGCCATCGGCATCGACCGCAGCCGGTCGATCACGCCCTTCTGCAGTTCCTGGGCCAGCGCGATGGCCGTGCCGAAGGTGGCGAACGCGGCGGTCTGCGCGATGATCCCCGGGATCAGGTAGTTGACGTAGCCGCCGGGCGTGTCAACCGGGATCGCGCCGCCGAAGACGTAGCGGAACATCAACGTGAACATGACCGGCTGGATAACGGTGAACACGATGTAGGCCGGCACCCGCATCCAGACCAGCAGGTTGCGCCGGGTGATGACGAGCGTGTCGCTCACCGCCCAGCGGGCCTGGGTGAGCGGGCTCGGACCGCGGGGCGCGAAGGGAGTGGTGGCGCCGGCCGCCGGCGCGGCGGCGGTCATGACGACGACGCCTTCGCGGCGTCCTTGCCGCCGGGCCGCCGCCGGCCGCGCTTGCGCCCGCCCGGCTCCCCGTCCTCCTCGGCGGCGTGTCCGGTCAGGGCCAGGAACACGTCGTCAAGCGAGGGCCGCCGCAGCGTCAGGCCCTGGGTCTGCACGCTGGCGCTGTCCAGCCCGCGCACCGCCTCGATCAGTGCCTCGGAGCCGCGGCCCCCGACACCCACGTTGATCACTCCGGTCTCCTTGTCCACGTGCGGCTCGCCCTCGCCGATCCTTGCGATCGCCTCGGCCGCGTCGGCGAGACGGCTCCGGTCGGGCACCGTGAACTCCAGCACGTCCCCGCCGACGCGCCCCTTGAGCTCCTCGGCCGTGCCCGCGGCGATGACCAGGCCGTGGTCGATGACCACGATCTCGTCGGCCAGTTCGTCCGCCTCGTCCAGGTACTGGGTGGTGAGCAGCAGCGTCGTTCCGCTGGCCACCAGCGACCTGATGATGTCCCACATGCCGAGCCGGGACCTCGGGTCCAGGCCGGTCGTCGGCTCGTCCAGGAACAGCACCTTCGGGTCGCCGACCAGGCTCGCGGCCAGGTCCAGGCGGCGCTGCATGCCGCCGGAGTAGGTCTTGGCCGGCCGGTTGGCGGCATCGGCCAGGTCGAACTGGGCGAGCAGTTCGACCGCGCGGCTGCGCGCCTTCGGCCAGCTCAGATGGTAGAGGCGCCCGACGATCTCCAGGTTCTCGCGGCCGGTGAGCTCCTCCTGGATGGCGGCCGACTGGCCGGACAGGCCGATCGAGCGGCGCACCGCGGCGGCCTGCCGTACCACGTCGTAGCCCTCGACCAGGGCCCGCCCGCCGTCCGGGCGCAGCAGCGTGGTCAGGATGCGCACGGCGGTGGTCTTGCCGGCCCCGTTCGGGCCCAGCAGGCCGAGCACCGTTCCGCGCGGCACCGACAGGTCGATGCCGCGCAGCGCGTGTACCTCCCCGAAGGACTTGGTCAGGCCCTCCACGAGGATGGCCGGACCAGAACTATCAGGTGACACGAAATCCTCCCCCACCAGGCCGTCAGGCCATCAACTCCCCGGACCCCCGAACCTACCGGCACCCGCTGACATCGGCGAACCGATAAACCGCCGCATCGCAGCTAAGCGCATGTTGACCGTCTAGGAAGACGTAATGTCCTGTATGTCGGGCAGTACGGGCGGGTCGTGGCACTGTCAACCGGCGCCAGCCGCTGGCGCCGGCTGCCCGCGCCGGCCGCCCGCGCGGTCGGCATGACATGTGTCATGGGCGGATCAGGACGGAGCGCATAACCGGGTCGGCGCGTGCCGCCGTAGCGTGGAACCGTGCCGCCGGAGGAGGCGGCGCGCGGCGGGTCACCAGCCGCCGCAGCCCTGAGGAGGTAACCATGTCTGTGGCGGGCGACATCGTCCTGGGAGTCGTCGTCCTCGGCCTGCTGATCTACCGGCAGCTACGCAGCCGTCCGATCAACGCCAACGGGCTGCGCCTGGTCGCGATCCTCGCGGTCGTCGGCCTGTTCGAGGCCTACTCGTTCCTGGACACGCACCACTCCGGCGCGGCGACCTACGCCGCCCTGGGCGGCAGCCTGGTGCTCGCCGCGGTCTTCGGCGCGCTGCGGGCGGCGACCGTCCGGGTCTGGCTCCAGGGCGACCAGCCCTGGTCGAAGGGCAACTGGCTGACCGCCGTGTTGTGGGTCATCGCCCTGGCCGCGCACCTGGGTTACGACGCGCTGGTGACGCCCGGCCGCGGCAGCAGCGGCCTAGGCGCCGCCACCGTGGTCCTCTACCTGGCCGTCAGCCTGGGCATCCAGCGCGTCATAACCCAGCAGCGGGCGAGCCGCCTGCAGCCCGGCGGCACCACGTTCAGCCAATCCGGCACGTTCAGCTGAGCCCGGCCCGGCGCGCACGCGGTGATCTAGCCGCCGGCCATGGCCCCCACGATCAGGTAGGGCTCTGCGCCGGTGGCGACCGCGTCGGGCAGCGGGGTGTCCGGCGGCTCGTGGGACAGGTCCTGCTCGCAGGCGAAGAACCGGATGAACGCCCGGCGCGAGCCGCCGTCGTGGTCGCGGATGGTCCCGGCCAGCGCCGGGTAGCGGCTCTCCAGCGCGTCCAGGACCGAGCACTGGGTGACCTGGCCCGGGACCTCCAGCTCGACCTCGCCGTCCACGCGGGCCAGGGTCCGCAGGTGCGCGGGCAGCACGACCCGGATCATGGCAGCGTCTGGGCCTCGACCGACAGCACGGCCGGCAGGTCCCGCACGATCGGCGCCCAGTGGTCGCCGGCGTCGGCCGAGGCGTACACCTGCCCGCCGGTCGTGCCGAAGTAGACGCCGCACTCGTCGAGGGAGTCGACCGACATGGCGTCGCGCAGCACGTTGACGTAGCAGTGCTCCTGCGGCAGGCCGCTGGTCAGGGCCTCCCACTCGTCGCCGCCGGTCCGGCTGCGGTACACGCGCAGCTTCCCGTCCGGCGGGAAGTGCTCGGCGTCGCTCTTGATCGGGACCACGTAGATGGTGTCCGGCTCGTGCGCGTGCACGTCGATCGGGAACCCGAAGTCGGTCGGCAGATTGCCGCTGACCTCGTGCCACGACGCGCCGGCGTCGTCGCTGCGCATGACGTCCCAGTGCTTCTGCATGTACAGCACGGCCGGGCGCGAGGGATGCATCGCCACCCGGTGCACGCAGTGCCCGACCTCCGCGTCGGGGTCAGGGATGCCCTCCGACTGCAGGCCGTGGTTGATCGGCTGCCAGCTCGCTCCCGCGTCGTCGGACCGGAACGCGCCCGCAGCCGAGATCGCGGCGAACATCCGGCCGGGCTTAGCCGGGTCGAGGATGATCGTGTGCAGGCACATCCCGCCTGCGCCCGGCTGCCAGGACGGCCCCGACTTGTGCTCGCGCAGCGCGGGCAGTTCCTGCCAGGACTGCCCGCCGTCGGCCGACCGGAACAGCCCGGCGTCTTCCACCCCGGCCCAGACCGTGTCCGGGTCATCCAGCGACGGCTCCAGATGCCAGACCCGCTCGAACTCCCACGGGTGCGGCGTCCCGTCGTACCACTGGTGCGTGCCGGGCGTGCCGTCGTAGGTGAACTTGTTGCCCACCGGCTCCCAGCTGACGCCGCCGTCGTCGCTGCGCTGGATGACCTGCCCGGACCAGCCGCTGCACTGCGAGGCATACAGCCGGTCCGGGTCCGCCGGCGACCCCTTGACGTGGTAGATCTCCCAGCCGGCAAAATGCGGCCCGCTGACCTCCCACTGGTCGCGCTTGCCGTCCGAGGTCAGCACGAACGCGCCCTTGCGCGTGCCCACCAGAACCCGTACGCCGCTCATCGGCTCTCCCTTCCGGCGGTGCCGGGCGCGGCGAACCCGCCCCGACTTGATCCCCGCCTGACCTGGCTTCCGCCTGTCCCTAGTGGCCTATCACAGCCCTGTGACGTTCTGACGGCCGCCGGGCCGCAAACTCATCGCCCGCCGGGCACGGCGTTACCGGGCGGATGCTGGCGCGGGCGAGGGCGACCGGAGGGCGGTGGTGATCGTGCGGGTCAGCTTCTGGGCGTGGTAGCCGACGATGACGGCGATGGCGAGGGCAGTGGCGGGATCGAGCCAGTACCAGCCGCCGGTGCCGAGGATGATCGCGCCGCTGACCGCGACGCCGCCCGCGGCGGCCGCGTCGCCGGCCGTGTCGAGCAGGACCGCCCTGACGTTCAGGTCTTCCCCGCGGTCGCTGTCTTCGCCGGGGTCGCCGCGCAGGACCAGGGCGCCGCCCAGCATGACCGCGGCGGCGATGGCGCTGACGATCAGTACCGGGAGGCCCTCGACATGGCGGGTGCCCGTGGCCAGACGCCAGATCGCGGCGGCGGCGACCATGACGTTCAGGGCGAGCAGCCAGCCGGCGTTGACCAGGGCGGCGATGTTGGTGGCGTGGGGGTAGCCGCGCGGGCGGGCGCGGCTGGGCGGCCTGCTGGCGAGCCAGATCGCCAGCAGCGAGACGCCGATGGCACCCGCGTCGGCCAGGTAGTCAGCGCCCGCCGCCAGGACGGCCAGCGAGTGGGCCGAGATCCCGACGATCACCAGGGCCGTGATCAGGCCCAGGTTGAGGAGCAGGACGACCGTGAGCCGCCGGGCGCGCGACACAAGCCGATGCTACGGGGCGGCCCCGGGAATGGAGGTCACGGCGCGGCCGTGCGATCGCGGCGCAGCGGGGGAGCGCCGATATACCTGCCACCCTGCGGCTCCCGCAGCGCGTCGCTGGTCAGGTAGAGATACAGCGGCCGGGTCTCGACGAAGACCGGCAGGCCGCGCTGCTGGCCGCGGCGGGCGGACCCCAGCGCGGACCGCGACGACAGGTGGACGACGTAGATGGGTGACCCCGTGGCCGCGCAGATCGCCACGGCCCGCTCGACCGCGGCCCGCTCGGCGGCCTCGGGCCGGCTCTCCGCCCAGGCGGCCAGGCGGCCGCGTCCCGACGCCAGCAGCTGCGCCGGCTCGGGGGAGGAGAGGTGAACGTGCATGTCCAGGCCGCCGGGCAGGACGAGGGCACCGGTCGCGTCGATCTGCGTCCGGCCACGCAGGACGCCGCCGCCGCAGCCGCGGGCGAGGCCGCCGCCGCGGGGGAGGCCGCCGCCGGAAAACGAGGCGACACGCCACGTGCCTGCTTCGTCTGTCCCGGCCGCCCTTGCATGATGGTGTCGATGGCAGATCATCCGTCGACCGAAAATATTTCGGTTACGTTCGTGAACCGTCGCCGGGCGCTGCTGGCGGTCGGTGGCATGGCGCTGACCGCCGGCCCGGCGCGCCGCCTGCTGCTCTCCGGCTCGGCGGACCAGGCGCACGCCCATCGCGCCGCTCCCGCTCATAGCGCCGCTGCCGCGCATCGTGGCGTTCCGGCGCAGGCCGCCCCCTCCTATCCGCTGAACCGGCCGCTCTACTACATCGACGACTATTCCAAGTCGATCGCGCTCACCATCGATGACGGCCCCGATCCGGTTTACACCCCGGAGGTCCTGCGGCTGCTGCACCAGTACCACGTGACCGCGACCTTCTCCATGATCGGCCTGCACGTGGCCGCGTACCCGCACCTGGCCCGGGCCGTCGCGGAGGCTGGCCACACCATCGCCAATCACACCTGGACCCATGCTGATCTCGAGGGCATGCCGACCCGCCGGGTGCACAGCGAACTGGCCCGCGCCAGCGACGCGATTCACGCCGCAACCGGCGTGCACCCGGCCCTGTTCCGTGCTCCCTACGGGGCCTGGTCAGCCGCCGTGATCAGGCAATGCGAGCAGATGAAGATGGTCCCGCTGGACTGGTCGGTCGACCCGCGCGACTGGGCGGAGCCGGGAGTCCGCCGCATCGTCCGCCGCATCATGGAGCAGACCCGGCCCGGGTCGATCATCTTGGAGCACGACGGCGGCGGCAACCGGTCGCAGACCGTGGCCGCGCTGCGCATCGTCCTGCCCCGGCTGCTCGACGAGGGCTACCACTTCGCCATCCCGTGATCGCTTGCTGCCCTTCGCCCTAGCCGGAACGCCCCGGCGCCGCCGGGCCCGGTTAGGTTCTGGGTATGGCCGCTGAGGTGGAGGTCCAGGTCGGGAGCCGGACGGTGCGCGTCACCAACCCGGACCGGGTGTACTTCCCGGCCCGCGGCGAGACCAAGCTCGACCTTGTCCGCTACTACCTGTCGGTCGGCGACGGCATCGTGCGCGCGCTGCGCGACCGGCCGTGCATGATGCACGCTTCCCGTCCGGGGTGGCCGAAGGCGTGGCGGGCGGGGGAAAGGTGCACCAGAAGCGGGTCCCGCACGGCGAGGGACCACACGATCGCGAGCGCCTACTCGGTGCGCGGCGTGCCGGAGGCAACCGTGTCCACCCCGGTCACCTGGGACGAGATCGACGACGTCGACCCGCGCGCGTTCACGATCGCGACCGTGCCCGGCCGCTTCGCGCAACTCGGCGACCTGCACCAGGGCATCGACGACACCGCCTACTCGCTGAACACCCTGCTGGAGTGGGCCGACCGCGACGGCCTCGACTGAGCCCTTCTACGATGGCCGCGACATCACCTCGCGAGGGAAGGCACGGGAGTCCGGCGCTTCGGGCCACATACCAGCACCTGCGATGGAAAGATCCCAGGCAGGCCCTCCGCAAAAGGAGTGATCCCGAATGCTGCGCGGACAAGTTGCCGTCTTCTTGTCTTGCTCCGAGAAGTTCAAACCGAAGCTCGGGTGGCCGGTTCGCGATGCCCTGGCCCGTGAAGGCCTGCACGCCATCATCATGAGCGACGAGCCGCCCCTGCCCGAGGTCGGCGGCATTGGCGGCGACGCGGAAGACAGGGCCGAGCCTTACCTGGACGCGTCGTCCGCGTTCGTCGCCCTGTGCACGGCCGACTACGAGCTCAGCGACGGCTCGCAGTATCCCCGGGCCAACATCGTCGATGAGATCCAGCAGGCCCGTGCCCGCCCGCACCTGCGAGACCGGTGCCAGGTCCTGAAGGCACCCGGCGTCCTGCTGCCGAGCGACATCACCCCGACCCACGACCGCCTCGACGTGAACCGGCCCGCGGCCGCGGCCGACGTCATCTGGGCCCAGCTCCAGCGGTGGGGCATCGGGCCCGCGAGCCCTCCGGCCGCGCCGCAGCCCGCCGGCGCCGGGGATGCGGACGACGTGGGCGCCCTGCTCGCCGGGCTGCAGCCCGGCGAGCACGACGAGGCCCGCAGGCGGATCTACCCGCTGCTGCGCGACCGGGACCCCGGCCAGCGCCGGCGGATCACCAGCGAGCTGCACCGCCAGATCACCGAATCCGATGACTCCGGCCGCGCGCTCGCCGCGGCATCGCTGCTGGAGGCGGCGTGGCGGCTGGACGCCGCGCTGGTGCCGGGCGAGATGGTCGAGGCGCTGGCCACGCACCCCCGGTACCCGGCGCGCTGCTGCGCGGCGAACCTGCTCCGGGACCGGGCCGCGGTGGCGCCGCTCGACGTCCCCGTCGAGGTGCTCGGGCGGCTGGCCTGGCCCAGTGCGGAGGACTGGCTCGTGTGGGCGCCGGCCATGGCCGCGGTTCAGGAACTCGTGCTGTGCCGGCGCGACGCGCAGGTGATCCTCGAATCGCTGGCCGCCAGCGCCGACCCGCAGGACCGGCACGCGGCCGCGGTGGCCCTGCTCGGCGTGGCCGCGGTCGATCCCGCCGCGGTGACCGCGGCCCTGGCCGAGCAGCTGGCCGGCGACGCTGACCCGCTCGTCGCCGCCAAGGCGCGGGAGGTCATGACCGTTATCGAGCAGGTCACGGACTCCGACCGCGCGGGGCGCCACCACCGGCACTCCGGCGGCGACTGACCGGGGACGGGGCGGCCCCTGTCAGCGCCCCGTCCTGCTTGTCCTGTAGGTGCCGCTCGATCATCTCGGTCAGGAAGACGAGCCGGGCGGCGGGAACTCATCGGACCTCGGCTCATAATCTTCAGTAGACAGGTCGGCCAGGAGCGAGGATGTCCATGGTTCTGGATCAGCAGCACGCGGCCGATGTCACGGTCACGCTGGGCGAGGACTTCGTCGCCACCGTCGAGCTGCACCGCCCGCCGGACAACTACTTCGACCGCGCGCTGATCGGCGCGCTGGCCGATGCCTACCAGGCGCTGGACGCCGACCCGGGGTGCCGGGCGATCGTGCTGTGCTCGGAGGGCAAGCACTTCTGCGCGGGGGCGGACCTCGCCGGGGGCCACGGCCTGGGCGGCGGGCCCGGCGCCCTGTACCGGGAGGCGATCCGCCTGTTCGAGGCCGCGACGCCGGTCGTGGCCGCGGTGCAGGGCGCGGCGGTCGGCGGCGGGCTGGGCCTGGCCTGCTCGGCCGACTTCCGCGTCGGCTGCCCGCAGGCGCGCTTCGCGGCGAACTTCGCCCGGCTGGGGTTTCATCACGGGTTCGGGCTGTCGGTGACGCTGCCCGCGATCGTCGGGCCGCAGCGCAGCCTGGAACTGCTGTACACCGGCCGGCGGATCGGCGGGGACGAGGCCGCCCGGATCGGCCTATGCGACCGGCTGGTGCCCGCGGACGAGGTCCGCGCCGAGGCACACGCCCTGGCCGCTGAGATCGCGGGCTCGGCCCCGCTGGCCGTGCGGTCCATCCGGGCCACGATGCGCGGCCACCTGGCGGACCAGGTGCGCGCGGCCACCGACCGGGAAGCCGCCGAGCAGGACCGGCTGCGGGAAACGGCCGACTGGCGCGAGGGCGTCACCGCCACGGCCGAGCGCCGCACCCCGCGGTTCCAGGGTCGATGACCGACCCGGCCGAGGTGCGCGCGCAGGTCGCGGCCTGGCTGGCGCGGGCCTGGGACCCGGAGCTGAGCCTGGCGCAGTGGCGGGCCCGGCTCGCGGACTCCGGCTGGGCCTGCCCCACCTGGCCCCGCGAGTGGGGCGGCCGCGGGCTCCCGGCCACGGCCGCCGGGGTGGTGGCCGAGGAGTTCACCCGGGCCGGCGCGGTCGCCGCGCCGGACGGGGTGGGCATGAACCTGGCCGGGCCGACCATCCTGGAGCACGGCTCGGACGAGCTCAAGCGGCGCTTCCTGCGGCCCACCGTCACCGGGGAGATCAGCTGGTGCCAGCTGTTCAGCGAGCCGGGCGCCGGCTCCGACCTGGCCGGCCTTCAGGCCAGGGCGGAACGCGCCGGCGACGGGTTCGTCGTCTCCGGCCAGAAGGTGTGGAACACCTCCGCCCACCACGCCGACTTCGGGCTGCTGCTGGCCCGGACCGACTGGGACGCGCCGAAGCACCGCGGGATCACCTACTTCATCCTGCCGATGCGCCAGCCGGGGGTCGAGGTCCGCCCGCTGCGGCAGATGAACGGGCACGCGTCGTTCAACGAGGTCTTCCTGGACCAGGCGCGGGTCCCGGCCGGGAACGTGATCGGCGACGTCGGCGGCGGCTGGACCGTGGCGCTGGCCACGCTGGCGCATGAGCGCCGGCTGGCTGTGTTCGCCCGCCCGCCCGCCCTTCGCCCGCCCGCCCTTCGCCCGCCCGCCCTTCGCCCGCCCGCCCTTCGCCCGCCCGCCCTTCGCCGGGGGCCGGCGGGCACCCCGGACGGCCGGGCCGTGCGCGAGGCCGCGGCGGAGTCGGAACGGGTGATGGCGCCCTACCGCTGGTACCCGCAGCGCGCCGGGCGCCCGGACCTGGTCATCGAGCGCGCCGTCGCGGCCGGCCGGCACACCGACCCGCTGGTCCGCCAGGAGATCGTCAAGCTGATCACGCTGGCCTGGTCGGCGCGCTGGACCGCGCAGCGGGCCGCCGCGGCCCGGGCCCTCGGCCGGCCGCCCGGCCCGGAAGGCTCGGTGGCCAAGCTGGCCAGCAGCAACATCGCCCGCGCCGCGGCCCGGGTGCACGCGCTGATCGCCGGGCCGGCCGGCATGCTGGCCGGCGCCGACGACCCGGCGGGCGAGGGCGGGAGGGCGGGCAGGTGCAGCGAGATCTTCCTGTCGGTTCCGGCCGTGTCCATCGCCGGCGGAACCGACCAGGTCCAGCGCACGATCCTGGGCGAGCGGATCCTCGGGCTGGCTCGGGAGCCGGCCGTTGATGCGGGCGTCCCGTTCCGGAATGTTCGCCAGAACGGATAGTAGGGCCAGGTCAAGCCGGCCGTTACGATAACGGCGGGAGAGATCGGAGTCGGCAGTGGAACCCACGGGGAGTTCGGTGCGCCAGGCGGCGCGCGACTGGATCGAGGAGAATTTCGACCCGCAGCTCAGCCTGCGAGCCTGGCTGGAGCGACTGGCCGACTCCGGCTGGGCCGAGCCCGCCTGGCCCGCGGACTGGTACGGCCGGGGCCTCCCGCCGGACGAGGCGGTGGCCGCCTACGAGGAGTTCAACCGCGTCGACGCGCCGGGGCCGCCGGCCGGGCTGGGCGTCATGCTCGCCGCGCCGACGATCATCGCGAACGCCACCGACGAGCTCAAGCGGAAGTTCGTCCGGGCCGTGCTGGTCGGCGACCACGCCTGGTGCCAGCTGTTCAGCGAGCCGGGAGCCGGCTCGGACCTGGCCGGCCTGCAGACCAAGGCCGAACGCGACGGCGACGAGTTCGTCGTCAACGGCCAGAAGGTGTGGACCTCGGGGGGACAGATCGCCGACTACGGCATGCTGCTCGCCCGGACCGACCCGGACGTGCCCAAGCACCGCGGCATCACCTATTTCGCGATGCCGATGAACCAGCCCGGGGTCGAGGTGCGGCCGCTGATCCAGATGACCGGCGAGTCCGGCTTCAGCGAGGTGTTCTTCTC
Organism: uncultured Actinomycetota bacterium; assembly: GCA_963808705.1. Classification (GTDB taxonomy): domain Bacteria; phylum Actinomycetota; class Actinomycetes; order Streptosporangiales; family Streptosporangiaceae; genus JASHPR01. The sequence goes on from CAWEHB010000005.1 coordinate 492,942, forward strand.
GGGCGCCCGGGTGCCGGCGTCCGCCATCATCGGGGAGCTGAACGGCGGGTGGGGCGTGGCCCTGTCCACGCTCGGCTTCGAGCGCACCTCGCTCGGCACCGCGACCGGGCTCGGCTTCCGGCTCACCAGCCCGGGGGGCAGCCGGTTCCTGGCCCAGCAGGAGGTCTCCGTCGGCGAGTTCATCGCCGCCTCGAAGGCGAGCGCCCGCAGCTTCGGCGTCGGCGGCACGGCGATGACCGCGGGCGGCATCATCCCGCTGGTCACGCTGGCCGCCGACCTCGGGCGCGACCATGATCCCGAGGTCCGTCAGCAGATCGTGCGCCTGTACACCCTGGCCTCGGCCAACACGTGGAACGGCCTGCGCGGGGGGGCCAGGCTGCGGGCCGGCGGGCGGGCGGGCCCCGAGGCCTCGCTCGGGAAGCTGATGGCCTCCCGCATCGGCCGGCAATGGCGCGACACCGCGTCGCTGATCGCCGGCCCGCAGGCGATGCTGGCCGGCCAGGACGGCCCGCTCGGCGGGCGCCTGGCCATGCAGATGCTGGCCACGCCCGGGCCGTCCATCTACGGTGGCTCCGACCAGATCCAGCGGAACATCATCGGGGAACGAGTACTCGGGCTGCCCAGGGAGCCGGACCCGTCCCGGACGATGTCGTTCCGCGAGCTCAAGGTGGGAACCCAGCTGGCTGAAGCCCGGACGGCCGGGCCGGGGGAGGCGTCATGATCTTCACCTTTACCGACGAGCAGACCGAGCTCGGCGCCACCCTCCGCCGCTTCCTGCAGGACAAGTCGCCGTCGTCCGAGGTGCGGCGGCTGATGGCGACCGAGCAGGGTTACGACCCGCGGATCTGGGCCCAGCTGGCCGGACAGCTCGGCCTGCAGGGCCTGGTCATCCCGGAGAAGTACGGCGGCGCCGGCGCCGGGCCGGTCGAGCTGGCCGTCGCCTGCGAGGAAATGGGCCGCGCGCTGCTGTGCGCGCCCTACTTCGCCACCGCGGTCCTCGCCACCAACGCGATCCTGGCCAGCGGGGACCAGGCCGCGGCCGAGGACTACCTGCCCGCGATCGCCGACGGCACCACGATCGCCACCCTGGCCGTCCCCGAGGCCGACGGCGCGTGGGCCGCCGGGGGACTGCAGACCCGGGCCCGCCGCTCCGGCGACGGCTTCCTGCTGGACGGCCGCAAGTCCTTCGTGCTCGACGGCCACGTCGCCGACCTGATCCTGGTCGGCGCCCAGGCCGACGGCGGCCCGAGCCTGTTCGCGGTGCACGGCGGCGCGGACGGGCTCACGCGGCGGCCGCTGGAGACGCTCGACATGACCCGCAAGCAGGCGGCGCTGGAACTGAGCGCGACGCCCGCCCGGCTCATCGGCGCCGAGGGCAGCGCCGCCGACGTGCTGGAGCGCACGCTGCGGCACGCGGTCGTGGCGCTGGCCGCCGAGCAGGTCGGGGGCGCGCAGCGCTGCCTGGACATGAGCGTCGAGTACGCGAAGATCCGGATGCAGTTCGGCCGTCCCATCGGCAGCTTCCAGGCGATCAAGCACATGTGCGCCGACCTGCTGCTCGAGGTGGAGTCGGCCAGGTCGGCGGCCTACTACGCGGCCTGGGCCGCGCAGGACGGATCGGACGAGCTGCCGCTGGTGTCGAGCCTGGCCAAGGCGTTCTGCTCCGAGGCGTACTTCCGGGCCGCCGCCGACAACATCCAGATCCACGGCGGCATCGGCTTCACCTGGGAGCACGACGCGCACCTGTACTACCGCCGGGCCAAGTCCACCGAGCTGATGCTCGGCACGCCCGAGCAGCACCGGGAGATCGCGGCCGGCTACCTCATCGACCAGGGGGCCGGGCCCGCGTAGGCCCGCGCCGGGCTCAGCGGTGCCGCCGCGCCGACTCCGCCAGCTCGTCCAGGGCCTGCGCGGTCGGGAGCGCGGTATCGATGGCCAGCAGCCTGGGCGCCTGCTCGCCGCGGAGCACGGCGCTGATGTGCCCGGTGAGGGCCGTGAACGACAGCTCGTCGGGAGCGGCCGGGACGTTGCCCTGCTCCGAGCCGGGGCGGATGATCAGGTAGCTGTCGGCCGGCCCGGGATGGAACGGGTTGGTGACGTGGATCTGCCCGCCGGTGCCCTCCAGCGTGGTGAACGTGTCGTAGCTGCGGCGCAGCCCGCACGAGAACAGCAGCCGCCGCCCGGCCGGGTAGTCGAGCACTCCCCAGGTGTCCACGTCGACGTCGTCGCCCCCCCAGCTGGCCCGCGCCCAGGCGGACTCGTGCGCCGGGCCGAAGAATTCCTGCGCGAGGCGGACCGGATAGCAGCCGACGTCGAGCAGGGCCCCGCCCTGCAGGTCGCGGGACAGCCTGATGTTAGCCGGGCTCCGGACCGTGAAGTGGAAGTTGGACTTGATCTCCATCAGCTCGCCGATCGCGCCGTCCGCGACCAGGCGCTTAATCTCCTCCAGCTGCGCGTGGAACGGGAACGCGAACGCCTCCCAGAGCAGGGTCTGAGTCCGGCGGGCGGCCGCGAGCACGCGCTCGGTGTCCGGCGCCGTGCCGCAGAGCGGTTTCTCGCACAGCACCGGCTTGCCCGCCTCGAGCGCGCGGATGGTCCACTCGGCGTGCAGCGCGTTGGGCAGCGGGATGTAGAGCGCGTCGATGTCCGGGTCGTCGATCAGGGACTGGTAGCCCTCGACGGCGCGGCCGATCTCGTTGTCGCGCGCGAACTGCTCGGCCCGGCCCAGGTCACGTCCGGCCACCGCCGACGCGTCACCCCCGGCCTGGCGCAGGCCGGGCAGGAACACCGCGCGGGCGATGTTCGCGGTGCCGATGATGCCCCAGCGCACCTGGTATGAGCTCTCCACTACGCTACGACCTCCTGTACCTGACGATCGACGGTATAACGGTCTTCTGGACCGCCGCCGATGAGGAGCATCTTCCCGTGCCTGGCCTCGCCCGAACGCCATCTGCCGCCGACCAGGCGGCAGGCCCCGCGCTGATGACCGGGGCGCCGCCGTTCCCGCCGCCGTCGCGGGTGACGCTCGCGAACTGGCAGGACCCGCCGTTCAACCGGTGGGCCTTCCAGCACATCCGCGAGCTGATCCCGACGGCGAGGATCTCGCGCGGGGAAGGGCCGGCCTGGCCGCTGCCGCGCGCGGAACGCGACGTCCTCGGCCTGAGGTTCCAGGACTCCGGCCGCGAGCTGAGCGTCGCCGAGTTGCTGGCGGAGACCTACACCGACGGCTTCCTGGTGCTGCACCGGGGTCAGGTGGTCGCCGAGCACTACTTCAACGGCCTGGCGCCCGACGTCCCGCACCTGCTGATGTCGGTGTCCAAGTCAGTGACCTCCGCGGTCGCCGGCGTGCTGGCCGGCCGGGGCGAGCTGGCGGTCTCGGCCAGGGTGGAGGAGATCGTCCCGGAACTCGGCGGCACCTCGTTCGAGGGCGCGACCGTGCAGGACCTGCTGGACATGCGGGCCGGCACCCGCTTCGACGAGAGCTACGACAACCCCGAGGCCGACGTGCGCACCTACGAGCGGGTGTACCTGTGGCGCCCGGATAACGGGCAGCCCCGGCCCGCGGACGCGCTCGGCTACTTCGCGACGCTGACGAACGACGGCCCGCACGGCGGCCCGTTCCGGTACCGCTCGATCCTCACCGACGTGCTGGCGTGGGTGATCGAGCGGGCCGCCGGGGCGCGGCTGCACCAGCTCATCGCCAGGCAGCTGTGGCAGCCGATGGGCGCCGAGTTCGACGCGGAGATCACGGTCGACGCGCACGGCAACCCGATGGCCGACGGCGGCATCTGCGCGACCCTGCGCGACCTGGCCCGGTTCGGCCAGCTGTACCTGCAGCGCGGCCGGGTCGGCGACCGCGTCATCGTGCCCGGCGCCTGGATCGACGACACGATCCGGGGCGCTCCCGACGGCGCCCAGGCGTTCGTCGCGGGGGATCACTCGGCTGGCCCGCCGGATGCCCATTACCGCAACTGCTGGTGGGTCTGGTACCCGGCGTTGCCGTTCTATCAGGCCTCGGGCATCAACGGGCAGAACGTGCACGTGCACGTGCCGTCGCAGACCGTGGTGGCGAAGCTGTCGACCTGGCCGACCGCGCTCAGTCCGGCCGCGGACCGCACCGCCCGGGCCGTGCTCGCCATAGCCAGTGCCCTGCAGGCTGGCCATCTTCGCGGCTAGGCCGGCTGCAGGGCACTGGGGTCGGGGCGCTGATCGCCGTCGGGCGTCGGCGCGCGCTGGTTATGCGGCCGGGCCGGTGGCCAGGGTCACGGTGGCGGACTGCGACTGGCCGCCGGCGTCGGTCCAGCCGATGGTCACGCTGTCGCCCGGGCGGTGCCGCTCCATCGCCGTCTGCAGCGCGGACGGGGAGGAGACCGGCTGGCCGTCGACCGAGGTGATCACGTCACCCGCGGTGATGCCAGCGTTCTCGGCGGCCGATCCCGGCAGGACCCCGGCGATCGAGGCTCCGCTGCCGGTCGGCACGCCCTGGGCCGCGGCGTTACTCGCGGACGTGACCTCAACCCCCAGGAACCCGGTGGCGCCGATGTGCACCGTGGCCGAGGCGTGGCCGGCCTCGATCTGGTCGGCGATGGAGAGCGCCTCGTTGATCGGGATGGCGAAGGCCTGGGTCGCGGTGGTCTGCGCGGCCTGGTAGGGCGAGCTGGACGAGGACGCCGCGGTGTCGATGCCGATCACCTGCCCGGCGGTGTTGACCAGCGGCCCGCCCGAGTCGCCCGGCTGGATGGGCGCGTTGTGGCTGATCATCCCGCTCAGCTGCTCGGAGGTGCCGGATCCCTCGTCCGAGGCGGTGATCGAGGCGTCGAGGCCGGTGATCTTGCCGGCGGCGACCGACGGGGTGCCGCCCTTGCCCTCGGCGTTGCCGAGCGCGACCACCTTCTGGCCAGCCGCGACGGTGGAGGAGTTGCCCAGGTTCACGGTCTGCAGCCCGGAGGCTCCCTGCAGCTGCAGCACCGCGACGTCCTTGGTCTGGTCGTAGCCGACGACCTTGGCCCGGTAGGTGTGGCCGTTGCCGATGTCGGTGACCGCGATCGAGGTGGCGCCGTCGATGACGTGGTTGTTGGTCAGCACCTCGCCCGATGACGTCAGCACCAGCCCGGTGCCGGCCGCCTCGGCCTGCTGATAGCCGAGCGTGGAGACGATGTCGACCAGGCCGGGGTCGGTGTGCGCGGCGATCTGGGATGTGGTCAGCACCGTGGAACTCTGGCCGAGACCCGTGGCCTGCAGGCCGAAGAAGGTGCCCAGGCCAACCGCGAGCGCGACGCCGGCCATCAGCACCGGGCGGCCGAACCGCCGGGCCGGGCTCTTCGGGGCCCGGTGGTGGCCCCCGCCGTTACCGGCCGGGGTGCCGTATCCGCCGGGGTAATCGGGGTGGCCGGAGTCGCCAGGGCGGCCAGGGCCGGCGGGGTAATCGGGGCCTGCCGAGCCGCCAGGGTAATCGGGGCCTGCCGAGCCGCCGGGGTAACCCGGGCCGCCCTGGTAACCAGGGCTGTCGGAGGCTGCTGGGCTGGCGTAGCCGCCGGGGTAACCAGAGCAGCCATAGCAGCCCGTGCTGCTGGAGCCAGCCGGGTAAGCGGAGCCGTTGTAGCGGAACGGGGCGCCGTATCCGCCAGGGTGAGCGGGACCGGCGGGGTGAGCCGGGCCGGCCGGGCCGCTGTAGCCGTCGGCCGGGCCAACGTAACGGGCCGGGCCGTCCTGGCCCTGGTCGCCGTCTCCGCTGTCACGGGCGGAACCGGGCGGACCGGGCGGCGTCTGCCCCGTCTCCGCTGAGGTCGGCGGGTCGTAGTTGCTGCTCATCGGAACAGTCCCCTCGGTGCTCGTCAGTCCGTCTTCGATGCCTCCATGGTTGGCTGCGTACCTGGAAGAAAGCTGAAAGTTTTCTGGCCACCGACTCTGTCTTTGCTGACTACTGGTCATGCTTTGATGAATAGGGCACTCCCGGCACTTGCCGGCCATGGCGGCCCGCGTCACCGGGAAAGCGGAACCGGGCCTGCTCCCGATCAGCGGAGTGGCGCGCACGGGACGCGGCGGTGCGGCAGGCTGGCCTCGTGAGCGTGCCGTTTCCCGAGCCCACCACGCCAGAGCCGTCGCGGGCCGCCGTCTTCCTCACCTACCTCGACTACTTCCGCTCCCGGCTGGCGGACAAGCTCGAAGGCCTGCCCGGCAGTGAGCTGCGCAGCAGTCGGCTGCCGTCGGGCTGGACTCCCATTGAGTTGCTGAAGCATCTGACCTACGTCGAGATGCGGTGGCTGGAGTGGGGTTTCGAGGGCCGCGACGTGGCCGATCCGTGGGCTGACAGCCGGGACGGCCGCTGGTACGTGGCTCCCGAGGAGTCGCTCGGTGACCTGGTGGCGGCGCTCCACGCCCGGGCCGCACGCACCCGGGCCATCGTCGAATCGTACGACCTGGCCGAGATCGGCCAGCCGGGCGACCGGTGGGATGGTGCCGATCCCGCGTCACTCGAGCGGGTCCTGTTCCACCTGCTCCAGGAGTACGCGCGCCACGTCGGCCACCTCGATATCGTCGCCGAACTCGCCGACGGCGGGACGGGGGAGTGAGGCAGCCGGACCGGGAGCGCGAGAGCCAGGCGGCATCCCTGGACTGGCTGGCGCCACGAAGTACGTCTTCAGGCAGTGGAACGAGGCGCTGCTGGCCGGGGCCTAGGGCGCCTGCTCGCCGGGGACCGCGGTACGGCTCACCCGGCGCCCGGCCTGCCGGACGATCGAGGCGAAGGCGGCCGCGTCGCGCACGGCGGCTCCGCCCGGATCGTTGTTGAAGAAGGCGAAAACGTCCGCGTCGTCGGGCCAGGTTCTGCCTATCCGCTGCACCCAGCTGCTCAGGGCGCGCTCTCCGTATCGCGGCCACGGCTGCGCCGCGCCCTCGTGCAGGCGCAGGTAGCCCCAGTCTGCCGTGCGCCACAGCGGGCTGACCGGGCGGCCGAGCCGGTCCGCCCAGCACAGGGCGGCACGGTGCCGCGCCAGCAGTTCCCGGATCTCCTCGGTCCACCACGACTCGTGCCTGAATTCCACCGCGACCCGCACGCCGGCTTCCGTTCCCGCACGCGGGCCGGATTCGCCCGGCATCCGGAATGCCGCGAACTCGCGCAGGCAGTCCTCTAGCGCGCCAGGGTCCGCGGGGAAGTTCGGCGGTAGCTGGAGCAGCACCGGGCCAAGCCGGTCGCCAAGCCCGGCGGCCGCGCCCAGCAGGCGGCCGACCGGCCCGGCCGGATCACGCAGCCGCCGGACGTGCGTGAGATAGCGGCTGGCCTTGACCGCCATCACGAAGTCCTCGGGCGTCCGGGCGCGCCAGTCGGCGAAGGTCTGCGGGCCGGGCAGCCGGTAGAACGCACCGTTGTTCTCGACCGTCGCGTACCGGTCGGCGTAGTACTCAAGCCATCTGCGCTGCGCCAGGCCGGGCGGGTACAGGATCCCCCGCCAGTCGCGATACTGCCAGCCGGAGGTACCGACTAGAACAGGCATCGCCGTACGCAGCCTTTCTCCGGCATCTGGCCTCAGCCACATAATGACAGGCCAGGAAGGTGTCCAGGTTCCGGCCGACACGGGGAAATGCCAAATAGGCGGGCCGGTCAGCCCGGGAGCCGGGCCTGCCGCCCGCGATAACCGTTGGCGCCGGGCCGCCCTCCCTGGGTTAGGTGGGGGCATGGACCTGCAGCGGTTCGCCGCGGACGCAGACCGCGAGTCGGTGCGCGCCTGCCACGAGATCTACCTGTCGGGAATCCCCGCTGACGACCCCAACGGGCCTCCCATGTCGCTGCGGAGCTTCGACGGCTGGATGGCGCTGGGCTGGACCGAAGACCCGTCGGAAGCCTGGCTGGCCCGCGACCGCGCAGGCCAGCCCTGCGGCTGGTACGTGCTCACCCTGCCGCATCGGGAAAACCGGCATCTCGCCGCCGTGAGCCTGGCGGTCCACGCCGCCAGGCGGCGCGTGGGCCTGGGCACGGCGCTGGCCCGGCACGCGGCGGGCCGCGCGGCCCGCCACGGCCGCACGGTCCTGCTGGCCCAGGCGAGAGAGGGCTCGCCCGGTCCGGCGTTCGCTGCCGCCCTCGGCGCGCGGCGCGGCAGCACCGAAGCCCACCGGGTGCTCGAGGTGCAGGCCGTTCCCGCCGGACACCTGGCCACGCTGCGGGCGAAGGCCGAGTCGGCGGCGCAGGGATACTCGCTGCTGTCCTGGGCCGGGCCGGTGCCCGATGGCCTGCTCGCGGCGGTTGCCGCCATCAATAACGCCATGGCCGACACGCCGCGGGAAGCCGGGCACGAGGCACAGGTCTGGGACGCCGACCGGGTCCGGAAGGACGATCACCGCAGGGCCGTGCAGGGCTGGCGCGATTACACGGTCGCGGCCCGGTCGCTGGCCACCGGCGAGCTGGCCGGGCTGAGCCAGCTCTCGGTCGATCCGGCCGAGCCCACCTGGGGCCTGCAGGAGCTGACGGCGGTAACCAAGCCGCACCGCGGACACCGGCTCGGGCTGCTGGTCAAGGTGGCCATGCTGGAACTGCTGGCCGAGCGGGAGCCCCAGCTCACCCGGATCATCACCGGGAACGTCGACGGCAACGAACACATGATCGCCATCAACGCTGAACTCGGCTACACGGTCCTCGACCGGTTCGCGTCCTGGGAAGCAAAGGTCGCGCAGATGCTGGCGTACCCGGGAGCAGGCCGGCCTTCCTATCCCGATATTGAGTAGCTTCGTATGGCAATTACCGAACGGTGGTAGCCTGCGCCGAGGTCGTGGGGAGGGGGGAGGAAGCGATCGAACGGTGCTGCCGGTACATAACTTCACGTATGGCGTGCTAACCCCCTACTCGGCTACGTCATGTCCTGCATGGGCGCATTCCTCGGCTTACGCTGCACCACCCGGGCCCGCCCCTTCCGGGGGAGGGCACGGGCGAAATGGCTCCTGCTCGGCGGGGTGTCGATCGGCACCACCGGAGTCTGGCCGATGCATTTCATCGCCATGCTGGGATTCACGATCCCCGGCGAGACGATCTACTACAACGTGCCGGTCACCATCTTGAGCTTGCTGGTCGTGGTGGCGATAGTGTGCATCGGCCTGCTGATCGTCGGGTTCGGCCGCGACCGCGGCGCTATGGGCCGCGCTCGAGTTGCAGGGCCTCGGGACCACCCTGGCGGCCTCGCTGATCATGGGACTTGCCGTCAGCGGGATGCACTACACCGGGATGGCGGCCATGCAGGTGTTCCCGGCGAGCGGCCCGTCCGGGATGGTCATGGGCGGCGCAGGCGGCGCGACCGCCGAGAGCTTCCTGCTGCCGCTCATCCTCGGGATCACCGTCGTCTCGTTCGTGCTGACGGCTACCATCGCCCTCTCGCCGAGCGTGGACGAAATCCGCTACGACGCGGCCCTGCTGGACCATATCCGCAGGGGCGCCCAGCCGCAGCGACAGAGAGCGCAGCCCTGATTCCGGCAGTCGCCTAGCCTGGCTCCTGGCCGCCCAGCAGGTCGGTGCGTGACTCGTCGGGTTCCGGGCCGCCTAGCTCGTCGGTCGCCGGCTCCTGGCCGCCCAGCAGGTCGGTGCGTGACTCGTCGGGTTCCGGGCCGCCTAGCTCGTCGGTCGCCGGCTCCTGGCCGCCCAGCAGGTCGGTGCGTGACTCGTCGGGTTCCGGGCCGCCCAGTTCGTCTGAGTACTGCCCGGACGCTGGATTATCCGTCATGTCAGCCTCCTGTTAGCCCTGTGCTCCACAATGCCAAGTCCGGTCGCTCAGGTTGTACCACGCCCGGGCGCACTGCGCTAACCGGCCGCCTCGCGGCGGTCCACCACCCGGATGGCCTTGCCCTCGCTGCGGGGGATACTACCGGGCCGGAGCAGCGCCACCGTGATCCGCAGGCCGGTGTGATCGCGCAGGAGCTGCTCGAGCCGCCCGCGCAGCAGGTCGGGATCCTGGTCGGCGCCCGCGGGCTCGCATTCGACGGTCAGCTCGTCGAGCGGGCCGGACCGCTCGACGATCAGGCGGTAGTGCGGCGCGGCGCCACCCCCGCCGAGCAGCACGTGTTCCACCTGAGAGGGATGGATGTTGACCCCCCGCACGATCAGCATGTCGTCGTGGCGGCCGCGCAGCCCGGTCAGCCGGACCGTGGTGCGGCCGCACTCGCAGGGCACGTCGGCCAGGCACCCGATGTCGCCGGTCCGGTAGCGCAGCAGCGGCATTGCCTCCTTGGTCAGCGTCGTGAAGACAAGCTCCCCCTCGGCCCCCGGCGGCACCGCGCGCCCGTCGCGGGGGTCGACCACCTCGACAGCGAAATGATCTTCCTGCACGTGCAGGCCGCCGCGGGCCGGGCACTCCGCGGCGACCCCCGGACCGCACATCTCTGACAGCCCGTAGAAGTTGACCGCGGTCAGGCCGAGCGACCGCTCGATCTGCTCGCGCATCCCCTCGGTCCACGGCTCGCCGCCGAAGAGCCCGAGCCTGAGCTGTAGCCCGCCGGCGCCGTTCCCGCCGGCGCCGCTGCCGTCACCGCTGCCGCCGTCGGCGATGGCCTGCGCGATGGCGAGCGCATAAGAAGGCGTCGAGACCAGGACGTCAGCGCCGAGGTCGCGCAGCAGCATCGCCTGCCGCGCGGTGAACCCGCCCGAGACCGGCACCACCGTGGCCCCGATCCGCTCGCCGCCCTGGTGGAAACCGAGGCCGCCGGTGAACAGCCCGTAGCCGTTCGCGTTATGGATCACCATCCCGGGCCTGACGCCGGCCATGGTCATGCAGCGCGCCATCAGCTCGGTCCAGTTCTCGAGATCGGCCCGGGTGTAGCCGACGACGGTGGGCTTGCCGTGCGTGCCGCTGGAGGCGTGCACGCGCACCAGTTGCTCTCGCGCCACGGCCAGCAGGCCGAACGGATAATGCGCGCGGAGATCCGCCTTGCCGGTGAACGGGACGCGGGAGAGGTCGCCGAGGGAGCGGACGTCCCCGGGCGCCGCGATGCCGGCGCTGGCTAGCCGGGCGGCGCCGAACGGCTGGCCGCGCAGGATCCGCGCCACGGTCGAGCGCAGCCTGTCCAGCGCCAGCGCCTCCAGCCGCTCGCGCGCCAGCGTCTCGGCCTGATCCCAGATCTGATCGGTGCTGGCCCGGGGGGGCACAGTGCGCCCTGGGGGCACCCCAGACCCCGATGACCCCAGACCCCGCTCAGAGGGCGCGCTCGCGGGCATTCCAGTGCACCTCCAGGTTGCGGACCAGCGCCGGGCTGAGGTGGCAGCGCGCCTGTTCCACCGCAAAGGTAGCCATGTACTCGCGGAACAGGTCCAGCGGCTCCTGTCCGGCCCGCAGCGCGCTCCGGTTGGCGGCCGCGTTCACGAGCCCGGAATTGGTGAGCGCGTCGATCCGTGCCTCGAGCGCCCGGTCCATCTCGCCGGGCGGCACCACCTCATCGCACAGCAGGGCTGCGTCTGGCTCGCCCGCCGTCCACTCCCGGCCAGAGAGGATCGCCTGGCGGGCGGCGCGGTCCCCGACGAAGCGGGGCAGGCGCAGGTTGGACGCCCCCGGGATGATCCCTTCCTTGCGGGCCGGCAGGAACAGGCGCGACCCGCGGGCGGCGATCACGTGGTCCACGACGTGCAGCAGCTGGCAGGCGCCGCCGACCGCGTAGCGCTCCACCGCGGCAATCCACAGCTTCTCGGCGGCGGTCTCCGGGCCGCCGGGGAACTGCCCGCCGGCTTCCTGCTCGTCCAGGACGATGCCGCGGTAGATCTTGTTCACGTAGCCGAGGTCGCGCACCAGGTAGAACAGGTAGTCGATGCGCCCGTGGTACAGGCGGGTGAGGTTGATGCCCGACCCGAAGACCCGCGTGCCCGGGTAGCGAGGGTGCTCGACCACGCCGCCGCGGATCACGCCGACCTCGATGTCCGGGTCGAGCAGGATCATGTCGACGGCGCGCTCGGTGAGGTCGAGCGTCAGGTCGTCCTCGGCGTTGAGGTGCCGCGGGTTGGTCAGCTCCAGGATCCCGGCCCGGCCGCGGCGGGTGATCCGCACCGGGCCGAGGTCGGCCGCGCCCGCGGCGCGCAGCTCTCCCAGCTGCTCGAATGCCTCGGGAACCGGCCGCAGCATCGCGGTGACCAGGTGCCGCCCAGCCTGCGGCAGCGCCAGCACGTGCGCCACCAGCAGGCCCTGGGCGAACTCGATGCCTTCTTTGTCCGCCAGCACCCGCCCGCGCTCGGCCTCCATCTCGGCCCGGGTCGGGGCCAGGCCGGGGACCGCCGCGGCGGCTTCGTAGACGAGTTCCTCCACCCGCAGCGGTCTGGTGCAGCGGCCGGTCAGCGCGTCGTAAAGATCGGCCGCATGCGAGCGCAGGAACCCGTCGCGGGCGTCGTTCATGGCCCCGGCGATCGCCTGGCGGGCGGCCTGCTCGTCGGGCGTCCCGCGCGCCGGGCCGGGCAGCCGCCGGGCCAGGGCCTGCCCGCGGGCCAGGAAGACGCCGAGGGCACCGGCCGCGGGCCGGAACGAGCCGCCCGGGGCCGGGGCCGCCGCCGCCCAGTCGGCCACGTCGGATGCGGACAGCCCGGCCCGCTCGAGCAGCCCCTCCGGAAGGTGTGCCGTGGTCATCTGTCCATCATGCCTGGGGCCTGGGTGGCGCCAGCACCACCCAGGCCCCAGGCTGGCCGCTCCGGATGGTCAGGCCCCAGGCCGGCCGCTCCAGGCCGCGGCCTTGGTGCTCTGCGGCTCGAGGACCCGGGCCGGCAGCCGGGACGCGCGCACGCCGAGCGCGACCGTGCGGACCAGCACCACGGCGATGGCCATGAAGATCAGCCCGTCGGTGATGGCCGCGACGCTGACCTGGTGCGCGATGGCCCAGCTCACCACCGGAGCGCTGAACCAGTGCACCGAGCCGTAGGAGAAGGCCGCGCGGGCGCCGATGATGGCGGTCCACAAGATCGCGTACGGTAGCCCGGCCCGGCTGACCGGCTTGCCGGTCGTGGGACTCCGGTAGACGCCCATCAGGGCGCTGGCGGCCAGCCCGCCGAGCAGGCCGGCGGCGACGCCGGCGATCTCTACCGCCAGGGCCATCCCGTGAGTGGTCGGCCAGTCGACGAAAAACGGGATGATCACCGCGGCGGCGATCACCGGACGCAGCAGCCGTATCTTGCTGATCTTGCGCGCCGGGCCGAGGTCGCTGGCCAGCACGGTGGCGAGCACCACGCCGTTGACGATCATGGCTTCGGTCAGTTCGGAAAGCATCTCGTACTCCTCGTGAGTGGGTTCGTCGGTGTGTCCACCTTCGCCAATTGCGCTGGTGAGCGCGTCGGAGCACGGGCTGGTCCCCGGCATGAGAATGGCGGGCACGTCCTGGTACTAGGCGGTACCAGGACCGGCCCGGCGGGTCAGCCCAGGATTCAGTCCCCGGGCTGACGTGCCCGTACCGCGCCCCGGCCGATACTGGAGGCATGTCGCGCACGGTCAACTGGCTGGCCCGCACCCTGGGCTACGTGTGGCTCGGCCTGCTGGCGTTCCTCGTCGCCCCGCCGAGCGCGCCATTCGCCCTGCCGGTTCAGATCGCGGGCTACGTCCTGCTCGGCCTGGCCCTGCTGGCCTGGGCCGTGATGGAGGCGTACCCTCCTGCCACGGCGCGATATGGCACCTGGGCGGTATCCGTGCTCCGCGGGGTAATAGCCATCGCTGCGGGGTTCGCATGCGCCGCCGGCGGTGGGGGCACGGCCATGGTGGCCTTCGTGTTCGTGGCGGCGATGGCCGCGGGCGTCAACAACGGCCTCGCGGCGGCCCTGGCCGTGACCGCAGCGGGCATACTCGCGATCGAGGTCAGCGGGCTGGCTTTTGGCCAGGGTCTCGACACGCTGCTCGGGCTCCCGGCGATCGTGCTCAGCGGCCTGGTCATCGGGCGCAACTGGGGCGCGTACCGGATCCAGGCGGAGCAGGCGGCGGCGCTGCTGGCCCAGCGCGAGCAGTTGCAGGCCGAGCAGCGCCGGGCCGACCTGCTCGACGAGCGCGCCCGCATCGCCCGGGAGATCCACGACGTGCTCGCCCACTCGCTCGGCGCGCTCGGGATCCAGATCCAGGCGGCGCGGTCGGTGCTGCGTAAGGACCCCGGCCAGGCGGGAGAACTGCTGGCCGCGGCCCAGCAGATGGCCGCCGAGGGCCTGGTGGAGACCCGCCGTGCGGTGCACGCCCTGCGCGCCGACACCCTGCCGCTCAGCGAGGAACTCGCCCTGGTCACCGACGCCCACGCGCAGCGCTACCACGTCCCGGTCAGCTACGACACCGGCGGCATCCCCGCCGCGCTGCCGCCGGAAGCCACGCTCGCGCTGCTGCGCATCGCCCAGGAGGCCCTGGTCAACGCGGCCAAGCACGCGGCGGGGCAGCCCGTGGCGGTCCGTCTCGACTACGGCGACGCCGATGTCCGGCTCACCGTCCGCAACGACCTGCCCCCGGGCGCGGGCGCCGGCCACCCGGCGGACATGAGCACCGTCAACGGCGGCTACGGGCTGACCGGCATGCACGAACGGCTCCGGCTGCTGAACGGAAGCCTCCAGGCGGGGCGCCACGACAACCAGTGGATCGTGACCGCCGAACTGCCGCGCCGCCAGCCTGAGACCATGGCGTCATGACCTCTCAACCGGCCGGGGCACCGCTGCGCCTGGTCATCGCCGATGATCAGGCCAGCGTGCGCCAGGGCCTCGTCCTGCTGCTCGACGCGGTGCCCGACATCGAGGTGGTCGGCGCCGCCGCGGACGGGGAGCAGGCCCTGGACCTCGTGGCCGAGCGCAAGCCCGACGCCATCCTGCTCGACCTGCACATGCCGGTCCTGGACGGTATCGGCGCCATCCGCCGGCTGACCGCCGAGCACCCCGAGGTGGCGATCGTCGTGCTCACCACCTACGCGGACGACAGTTCCGTCCTGGAGGCGCTCCGGGCCGGCGCGCGCAGCTACCTCACCAAGGACGCCGATTACACCGACATCGCGCAGGCACTGCACGCGGCGGTGGGCGGGCTGACGGTCTTTGACCCCCGCGTGCACGCGACGCTGCTCGCCGCCACCGCGGCGCCCGCGAAGCCCGAGCCCGCCGGGAGCGCGCCGCCTCCCGACGGCCTGACCCAGCGTGAGGTGGAGATCCTCGGCATGATCGCGCGCGGGATGACCAACCCGGAGATCGCCGCGCAACTCTTCCTGAGCAGCCACACGATCAAGACCCACATCAGCCGGATCTTCGCCAAGACCGGGTCGAGGGACCGGGCCGCCGCCATCGGCTACGCGCACCGCCACCACATCGGCTGACCGGGTTGCCGCCGATCCCGATGCGCCGGCCCCGCGCTACCAGCCCACGTTGCTCACCCTGGCCCGGGACTTCAAGGACCAGACAGAACGCATAGTCCCGGGGTAGACAAGGGACAGCCCCGGATGGAGCGGGCCGGGCTGACGGAAAGCGCCACGGGTCGAAGGGACAGCCATGATCGAGCCTTATCAGGCCCTGGGCCTGGTACCCACCATGCGCGGCATCCGTCGCCGCGCGGACATCGCGGTCAACCTGGAGCACCTCTCGCACCTGATCAAGGCCGCGTCGTGGCTGTCCAGCCTGGACCTGCCGGTGCGGCTGATCGCGGTGCCCGAGGGCGCGCTGCAGGGCTTCAACGACGAGGTCCTCGATCTCGATCATGAAGAGTTCGCGCGGGAATGCGCGATCGACATTCCCGGGCCCGAGACGGATTACCTTGGCGCGCTCGCCCGGCAGTGGAACGCCTTCGTGATGGCCCAGGCCAAGGCCCGTCACCCCGAATTCCCGGGGCGCTTCTTCAACGTGGGCTTCATCCTCTCGCCCGACGGCGACGTGATCCTCCGGCACCACAAGGTGGCGCCGCTGCTCCCCGTGGAGCACTCGGTGACGCCGCACAACGTCTGGGACAAGTGGGTCGAGCTGTACGGCCGCAACCTGGACGCGTTCTACCCGGTGGCCGACACCGAGATCGGCCGGCTCGGGTTCCTGATGGCCAACGAGGGCTCCTACCCGGAGAACGCGCGCGGCCTGGCCATGAACGGCGCGGAGGTCGTCTACCGGGGCCCGTACCCGCACCCGCACGTCGGCAACGGCCTGTTCGAGATCCAGAACCGCGCGCGTGCCCTCGACAACAACATGTACCTGATCGCGTGCAACGTCGGGACGTACTACCTGCACACCGACTCCGACGTGCCGATCGACACCTTCGGCGGCGGGTCGGCCGTGATCGACTACCGCGGGCAGATCGTCGGGCGGCACGACTACAGCGGCGGGTCGTCCTGGGTCGCCGGGACCATCGACATCGAGGCGCTCCGCCGGTTCCGCGCGAACGCGCAGTGGGACAACTGGATCAAGGATCTCACCACCGAGCAGTACCAGCTCATCTACGAGCAGCCGGTCTACCCGAAGAACCTCTACCTCGACCAGGCCCCGTACGCGCACGACCAGTACCGCCGCGAGGTCATCGACAAGCAGATCGAGCTCATGCACGAGCGGGATATCTGGGTCCGCCCGGACAGCGGCTGAATCCGGCGGCGGACGCGGCCACCCGCGCTGAAGAGAAGATCACGATAATGCCTGCTCACGCGTCCATCCCGCCCGCTCAGCGCGGCCGCGGCGCGCAGGTCAATGACCTGCTCCCGCTCGGCGACTGGATCCGGCACCACTCGCTGCGCAGCTGGCCGGTGCTGCTGTTCCTGACGCTGATCTGCGTGCCGTCGATCGCCCTGGTCATCCTGGGCGGGAACCCGAGCGCCAGCACGTTCGACCACGTGGCCTGGATCTTCGCCGCGTACTTCGGGCTGGCCTGGCTGCTGCTCCTGGGCGTCATCATCCGGCCGCACGTGACCAGGACGATGCTCGTCGTGGTCACGCTGATCGCGCTGGTGACGCAGGTGCCGCTGGCGGTCACGCTGGAGGCCGCGCTGCACGGCACCAACACGGCCCTGGGCCCGAGCATCTACAGCGTCGGACTGCCCGAGGAGCTCGCCAAGGCCCTGCCGATCGTGGTGGTCGCGCTGATCTACCAGCGCCGGCACGGCCTCAGCCCCCGGGACTACCTGTTCCTCGGCGCGGTCAGCGGCCTGGTCTTCGGGGCCAGCGAGGTCGTGCATTACTTCACCGTCAACGGGGTCGCCGAGTTCTACCTGACCGTCAAGTCGGCGATTCCCGCGATCGCTCAGCTGATCAACTCCGGGCACTCCGCGCCGACGTCGGTGTTTGCCGTGCTGATCGGCCCGGTGCGGTATTTCATCCTCGACTTCGTCTGGCGGTTCCTCACCGACCCGATCACGCACGCCTGCTGGGCCGGCCTGACCGGTTATTTCATCGGGCTGGCGGCCACCGGACGGCACAAGTGGTACACGGTCAGCTGGATCGGGCTGGCCGCCGCCGCGATCCTGCACGGGCTGAACGACTGGGGCCGGGTCAACGGTCACCCGGCGTGGATCCTGGTCGACCTGGTCAGCGGGATCCTGTTCCTCGGCTACGCCAAGGTCGGCTCCCGCACCGCCCTGCACCTGTTCGATGGCGGGCCGGACCCCTCGGAGCGGCCCGGCCCGGCCGCGGTCCCGTCCGTCCCCGGCCCGGCGGCCGCGCCCCCCGCCCCCGCCCCCGCCCCCGGCCCCGTGCCCGCGGGCAGGCACGGAAGGCCATGGTGGGAGCACTGACGGGGTCGCCGGGCACCTGGCCCGCTCACCCCGGCGGGAGCTGGATGTCGATGACGCCGCAGCGGCCGTCGGCCGCCAGGGCGAGGCAGTGCTCGACCGCCGCCGGAAGCTCCTCCGGACTGCGCACCACCCGGCCGCCGCCGCCGTAGGCGCGGGCCAGGTCCACGTGGCTGGGCGCGGGATCCAGGTCGGTCTCCGGAAAGCTGCCGTCGGTGTCGGCGGCACCGCCCGGGTACAGGCGCTGCACCGGCAGCTTCGACGCCCGGTAGGCGTGGTTGTTCAGGATGACGGCCACGAACGGCGCGCCCGCCCGCTGCGCCGACCAGAGGGCGGCGGTGGGCACGCTGAAGCCGAACGCCCCGTCGCCGCAGATCGCGATGACCGGCGCCTGCGGCCGGGCGAGCTTGACCCCCATGGCGCCGGCGACCGCCCAGCCGAGGGCCGGGGACCCGGTCGCGAAGTACCCACCCGGCCCGCGGGCGATCTGCCGGAGCACGGCGGGGCGGTTGGTGACCGCCTCTTCCAGCACGATCGCGTCCGGCGGCAGCACCTGGTTGAGCGCGTGCAGCATCACGTCGGGCGCGGCGGCGGGCTCCGCCGACCGGGCCAGCTCGGACCATGACCGGCGCACGTCCGCGAGGCGGGCGGTCACCCGCTCGCGCCGCTCGGCCCAGCGCTCCGCCCGCGCCGGGGTGATCAGCTGGCGCAGTTCGCCGGCCAGCATCGGCAGGGCCACGGCGGTGTCGGCGGTGAGCGCGAGATCGACGGGGTAGGCCCACGTCGGCATGCCGGCCTTGACCGGGTCGATGTCGATCTGCAGCACGGTCGCGTCCGGCGGCGGCGCCGCGTGCACGGGGATCCACGGCACCTCGGTGTCCAGGATCAGGACCACGTCGGCGTCGGTGAGCACCTCGCCGGCCTCGCCCGCGTACAGCGGATGGCCGGGCGGGAAGCTGAGCCGGTCGCGGTGATCGAGGACCGGGCAGCCGAGTATCTCGGCCACGTCGACCAGGGCGGCCACCGCGGCCGGCCGGGCCCCGGTCCGGCTGGTGACGATCACCGGGCGGTCGGCGCCGGCTAGGTACCTGGCCGCCTCGGTGAGGCCGGCCGGGTCGGCGGCCGCGGGCCGCGGCGCCGGCAGCCGCCGGGCCAGCCCGTCGCCGGCGGGCTCCATGAGCGCCTCGCGGGGCAGCATGACGTAGGCCAGCCCGCGGGGGTCGGCCTGGGCCACCTGGTAGGCCCGCCGGACGATCAGGCCCAGGTCCCGCCCCCGGGGCACCTCCATGGTCCACTTGCCGAAGGCCCGGACCACGGCCTGCTGGTCGAGCTGTTCCTGCTGCCAGTGGATGTAGGTGTCCCGGTGGCCGGGGATGCCGGGCGCGGTGGCGTACGGCGACCGGCCGGCGAAGATGACCGCGGGCACCCGGTTGCGCTGGGCGTTGTGCAGCGCCCCGCCCAGGTTCAGGGTGCCGGCGTCGACGTGCACCATGACCGCCTGCGGCGCGCCGGTGGCGAAGTAGTGGCCCATGGCCGCGGACAGCGCCACGAACTCGTGGGTGCACAGCACCGCGCGAGGGCTCGGCGTCCCCTCCTTCCGGGCTGCGGCCAGCGCCTCCTGTACCGGGGCGGTGTCGGTGCCCGGGTTGATGAACAGGTACTGGACGCCCTCGTCGGCCAGGGTCGCGATGAGCTCGCCCGCGGCATCCATCAGCGCACTCCGATCTTCATCGAGCCGATCCGGCTGATCCGGGCGGTCAGTACGTCGCCGGGGTGGATCGGGCCCACGCCTGGCGGCGCGCCGGTGAAGATCAGGTCACCCGGCAGCAGGGTCATGATCCGCGATGCGTAGCCCACGATCGCGGGCACCGGCGTGATCAGGTCGCGGGTGCGGGAATGCTGCCGGTGGTCGTCGCCGTTGCGGACCAGGTCGATCTCCAGGCCGGACGGGTCGCCGGCCTCGTCGGCGGTGGTAATCCACGGCCCGAGCGGCGCGAACGTGTCGTAGCTCTTCCGCCGGGACCGGTCGGCCGCGCCGCGCACGGTGATGTCGAGCCCGACGGTGAAGCCGAGGATGTGGCCGGCCGCCTCGGCCTCGGGGATGTCCTTGCCGCCGGTCCCGATCACGATCACCAGCTCGGACTCGTGGTGGATCTCCTGGCCCGCGTCCATCGCCTCGCGCGGCAGCACGATGTCGTCGGCCGGGCCGCTGATCGCCGACGGCGCCTTGAGGAAGACGTCGAAGCTCATCATCCAGTCCTCGACCCGGCCGAGGGTGCGCTGCTGCACCGTGTGCATCTCCGCGACGTGGTCGCGGTAGTTGCTGGCGCAGGCGATGATCTTCGAGGGGTTGACGGCCGGGGCTCGCAGCCGCACCGCCGCCAGCGGCCGGGCCGGGCCCGCGTCCGCGGCCGCCTGCAGGCCGGCGCGCAGCGCCGGGAAGTCCCGGCACAGGGCCCGCCACCAGCCCGCGGTGACGGGGTCGGCGTCGTGTGCGGGCAGCGCACCGGTGACGTCCACGATCTGGTCCCCGGTGACCACGCCCAGGCGGAAGTCGTCGAACAGCGCGAGCCTCACGTCCGGTCGCTCCCGGCCAGGCGCAGGGCGGGCATCACGCCCTCGGCGAACAGCCGGACGCTGCGCTCGAACTCCTCGTGGCCGAGGCTGCCGAACTGGCAGATGCCGCAGAAGATCCCGAACCCGAGCTCGCTGGCGTACTGCTCGAGCTGCTGCCGGATCGTGGCCGGCGAGCCGACCAGCGCGTATCCGCGCTCGATCAGTTCCGCCAGGTCGTTATGGCCCGATCCGAGGCCCCGCTTGGCGCCCAGCACGCGCGGTGCGGACGCCATGGTCAGGTAGCCGGGCGGGAAGAACATGTCCCGCGGCATCCGCAGCAGCGTGTTGAACAGGTAGTCGAGGTGCGGGGCGGCCTCCCGGCGCGCCTGCTCGTCGGTGTCGGCCAGGTACACCGGCGCGGCCCAGCCGAGCTGCGCGGGCGCGGCCGCGTAGCCGTGCCGCTCGGCCGCCTCGCGGTACTCGGCGAACGCGCGCCGGAGCGTTGCGATGTCGCTGTAGGTCTGCAGGTAGGTGTAGCGGTGGCGGGCGGCCCAGCCGACGGTCTCGGCGCTGCCCTGGGACGGGCTCCAGATCGGCGGGTGCGGCTGCTGCAGCGGGCGCGGCCACGGGTTGACGTACCTCAGCTTGAAGTGGCGGCCGTACCACTCGAACGGGCCGGGCCGCGTCCAGGCCTCGACGATCAGGTCGTGCGCCTCGTGGAACCGCTCCCGCGACTGGGTGGGGTCCAGCTGGAACGTCTGGTACTCGGCCCCGATGCCGCGGACGAAGCCGGAGATGATCCGGCCGCCGGAGATGACGTCCAGCATGGCGATCTCCTCGGCCACCCGCAGCGGGTGGTCACGCAGCGAGATCGCGTTGCCGAGGACGGCGATCTTCCCCCTGGTCTGCGGGATCAGCACCGCGGCCACGACGTCGGGGGCGGGCATGAGGCCGTACGCGGTCTGGTGGTGCTCGTTGACGCAGACGCCGTCGAACCCCACCTCGTCGTAGAGCACCAGCTCGGCCAGGTACCGCTGGTACAGCTCGTGGCCGCGCCGCGGGTCGAAGTTCTGGTTGCTCAGCGTGATCCAGGAGGACCCGCCGCTGCTGCGATGCTCGCCGGTGAGGTACGGGTAGGGCATCAGGTGGAAGCCGAAGAATTGCACGGTCAGCCCTCCCCGCAGAAAGTCCGGATGGCCTGCAGCGACGCGTCGGGCTGCTCGGTCAGCGGCAGGTGACCGGCGTCGTCGATGATCGTGACCCGGGCCCGGGGCAGCAGCTCGGCCCAGCGGCGGGCGTGGCGTACCGGAAGCAACCGGTCCTGCGCGCCCCACAGGATCAGCGCCGGTGCGGCGGCCCGGTGCAGCCGCCGGGGCAGCTTCGGGTCGTGCAGGTAGGGGTTCCAGCCGAGGTGCGCGGTGGCGCTGCGGTTGCGCAGGTACCGCAGGAACCGGTCGGGGTCGTCGGCCAGCTGGTCGGCGTGGCGGCGGGCGGCCGACCTGGCCTCGTCGGTGTGGTAGGTCAGCTCCGCCAGCTCCGCCGGGCTGAGCAGGAAGACATCGGGAACGCGCTCGTCGGTCCGGGTCCCGCGGGGAGCCGCGAGGATCAGCCTGCTCACCCGCTGCGGCTCGATCGTGGCGAGGTCAGCCGCGACCCAGCCGCCCAGGTCGGCGCCGACGACGATGACGCGATCCAGGCCGAGCTGGTCCAGCAGGTCCAGGTAGAAGAAGGCGAGCTCGTGCACGCTGTCGATCTCGCCGCCGTCCGCGCTGGCGTTGAAGCCGGGGTGGTCCGGCCGCCAGACCGCGAAATGCCCGGCCAGACCGGCCAGCAGCGGGCTCCACGGGCCCAGGTCGCCGGGGTCGTGCAGGTACAGCAGCGGCTCGCCGGAGCCCGCGGTCAGCACCCGGACGCGGGTTTCGTGCACGGTGACGTCCCGCTCCGCGAACCCGCCGGCCGCCTGGCCGGTCTCGGTGCTCGTCATCGTGCTTCTCGTCCTCGCCGTCGCCTGCCCGCCCCCCTCGACGCTAACAACGCGCCTGGTCCCCGCCAATACGCCACATCTAGGATGAGTAGCACAGATCCGACTGAAGGAACGCCATGACATCGCAAGGCGCAGCGGAGCACGCCCGGCCCCCGACCGAGCCGGGATCCGACCTCCAGGCCCGGCAGGCGGAGTTGTACGCGGCCATGGGCAAGGTGAACATCCAGGCGCTGTGGACCCAGGCCGCCGACCTGATGCCGGGTCAGCCCGCTCCCCGCGCCGTGCCGTGGTTGTGGCGGTGGGACGCCGTAGTGGCCCTCGCGGCGGAGGCCGGGGAAGCGGTCTCCGTGAGCCGGGGCGGCGAGCGGCGGGTCCTGGCGCTGGCCAACCCCGGACTCGGCGGGCTCCCGTTCTCCACCCCCACGCTGTGGGGCGGCGTGCAGTACCTCAACGCGCGGGAGAGCGCGCCCGCGCACCGGCACACGGCGGCGGCCATCCGGTTCGTCCTGCAGGGACGCGGCGTCTGGACCACCGTGAACGGCGAGCCGTGCCCGATGTCCCCCGGCGACCTGGTGCTGACGCCGAGCATGACCTGGCACGAGCATCACAGCGGCGCCGACGAGCCGATGGTCTGGTTCGACGGGCTCGACCTGCCGCTGGTGAACGGCCTGGACGCGGGCTTCTTCGAGCCCGCGGGCGCCGACTACCTCGACACCGCGGGCGCGCCCACCAAGTCACGCAGCGCTGCCCTGTACGCCCACCCAGGGCTGCTGCCCAGCGTCCGGCCAGCCACCGACCGGCACTCGCCGCTCATGGTCTACCGGTGGGAGCACACCGCACGTGCCCTGGCCGAGGTGTCCGCGACGACCGGGAACGGCGACACCGAACTGCGCTTCGTCGACCCGGTTCACGGCGGCGACGCCCTGCCGACCATGCGCTGCGCAATGCGGCAGCTCGCGCCGGGCCTGCGGACGCCGACCACGCGGACCGTGGGCAGCACCATCATCGTGGTGTTCTCCGGCCGCGGCCGGACCGTCATCGACGGGATGACTTTCGGCTGGGGACCGGGGGACACCCTGGTCGTGCCGAGCTGGTGCGCGGTCGACCACGAGGCGGCCGAGACCGCGCAGCTGTTCGTGCTGACCGACGCGCCGGTCATCGAGGCACTGCGGCTAGACCGCTCCGAGGTCCTGGACGACCACCAGCCGGTCACCGGGACCTGGGACGGGTAGGCCTTTCCGCCGGCTGTCGAGTGGCCATGCGGCCCTGGAAAGAGATGGAATCCGCGTTCGTCATAACATCGGCTGCGGACCCGTCATAAGCGGGGGGTGAGACCCAACCAGTGGAGGTACCAGATGGCCGAGCTCCCACCGCCCCCAGATGGGATTGTGCTGGCCCACTTCATCGTCTCGGGCGATGTGGAGCGCTCTCGGCGCTTCTACACCGAAGTACTCGGCGGCAGGGTGGCCTTCTCCGGCCCCGGAGGGCTGACCTATGTCGCGCTATCCAACAGCTGGATCATCATCAACGCCGGCGGAGGGCCGACCGACGACAAGCCGGCGGTCACCCTGGAGACGCCACACGATCCCGACCGGGTCAGCAGCTTCCTCAATATCCGGGTCAGAGACATCGAGGCCGTGTACGCCGAATGGAGCGCCCGGGGTGCTCAATTCCTGACGCCGCCGAAACAGCACCAGTACGAGATCCGTTGCTACATCCGCGATCCCGACGGTCACCTGATCGAGGTGGGGCAGACCACCGACCCACAGGGAGACTGGGTGCCCGCGCACTGGCCACCGAGTACGCGCGCCGGCGACTCCGAGTGACCACCGCGATCATCGGCACCGGAGGGCTCGGATCGGCCATCGCCCGCCAGCTCGCCTCGGGCGGCGAGACCCTGCGGCTCTCGAACGCCGACAAGGAACCGGCACGAACGCTGGCCGCAAAGATCGGTCACGGTGCGATCGTCGCCGCCGACAACCATGACGCGCTGCAGGGCGCCGACGCCGTCGTCCTCGCGCTGCGGTTTACCGCGCTGAAGGGCGTCATAGACGAGATCGCCGACGCGCTGCCCGGCAGGGTCGTGGTCGTTCCGAGCAACCCGGTCACCCTCGACGCGCAAGGTCACCTCGCACGCGTCCTGCCCGAAGGACAATCCTCTGGCCAGGCTGTGGCCGGGTGGTTGCCTGCGGGAGCGCGCCTGGCCATGGCGTTTGGATCCATGTCGGCCGATCTGTTCGAGTCCTCTAGCCACCGGTCACCCGAGCCGGCGGTCCTCTTCTATGCGACCGACGACGACCGTGCCGGCGAGGAAGTCGAGCGGCTGATCCGAACGGCCGGCTTCGAGCCGGCGCGGATCGGCGGAGTCCAGCAGTCGGGTCGACTCGAGGTGGCCGGCGACCTTCACGATCTCGTCGTCGGCCCCGCACAGGCGCGGTCATTGATCGGCGGGCCCTGATCGCCTCGCCGCCCTGGGTGGCGGCGTTGCAGAATTTCCCTTCACAGGGAAGGGAACCGAGATGAATAGCTTGCCGATCGGCGACTATGCGCTGCTGTCGGACTGCCGCTCGGCTGCGCTGGTCAGCCGGGCCGGCTCGGTGGACTGGCTATGTTGCCCCCGCTTCGACGCGCCGGCCGTGTTCGCCCGCATCCTTGACGATGATGGCGGCCATTTCGCGATCCGCCCGGCCGGTGACTTCCGGGCCAGCCGCGCGTACGTCGACCAGACCATGGCCCTGGAAACCACGTTCCGGGCGGATACCGGCATCGCAGTGCTGACCGACGCCATGGCGATGGGCCGCAACGAGCGCGGCCACGACCTGGGCGCCGGGTCGCCGGGAGTATTGATGCGGCGACTGCGGTGCACCCAGGGAAGGCTCGACGTCGATGTCACTTATGCGCCGCGACCCGAATATGGCCTGATCTACCCGATCCTGGAAGCAGTCAATGGAGGCATCGCCGCCCGTGGCGGTGCCAGCCGCCTGCTGCTGTCAGCGCCGCCCGGTTTTCACGTGGCCGGGGCCACCGCCACCGCGCGCCTGCACTTGCTTGCCGGGCAGACAGCTAGCTTCGCGCTCCAGCACGGACAGTTGTCGGAGCCGCCGCTGGCGGCGTGGGACGCCGAGGAGATCGGCGCCCGCCTGGAGGACACCCTGGAAGGATGGCGCTCGTGGTCGGCCATACATCAGACCTATGAGGGTCCCTGGCGCGAGCTTGTCCTGCATTCCGGCCGGGTGCTGCAGGCGCTCACGTTCCACCCGACCGGGGCGATCGTCGCCGCGCCCACGACCTCCCTGCCGGAGACCATCGGCGGCGAGCGCAACTGGGATTACCGCTATACCTGGGTCCGCGATGCCAGCCTGACCATGGATGCCCTGTGGGTGGCGGCGTGCCCTCATGAGGCCGGCAAGTTCTTCGGGTTCCTGGCCGACACCGCGGCATCTCAGCTACGGACCGAAGCGGATCTCCAGATCATGTTCGGCGTCGGCGGCGAGCACGACCTTTCCGAGCGTGAGCTGCCGCACCTGGCCGGCTGGCGGGCCAGTCGGCCCGTGCGCGTCGGCAACGGCGCGTGGGATCAACGCCAGCTCGACGTGTACGGCGAACTGCTCGGCGCCGCGCAGCGGCTGGCCGAACAACTGGGCGAGCTCGACCTGGTCACGCAGCAGTTCCTGGCCGCCGCGGCGGACACGGCCGCCCGCCGGTGGAACCAGAAGGACCAGGGAATCTGGGAAATCCGCGGGGAGCCACGGGACTTCCTGTATTCCAAGCTCATGTGCTGGGTGGCGCTCGACCGGGCGATCGCCTTGGCTCCGCAGCTCGGTGCGGGGGACCGGACGGGGGAGTGGGCCGCCGCCCGCGACGAGATCCGCGCGGCCATCCTCGAGCGCGGCTGGAACGAGCAGGCCGGCGCCTTCACCCAAGCCTTCGGCAGCGAGGATCTTGACGCGTCCAGCCTGATGCTGGTGATCACCGGCTTCCTGCCCGGCGGCGACCCGCGCATGAAGGCGACCGTCGACGCGATCGCGGCACGGCTGACCGACCAGCGCGGCCTGGTCTACCGCTACCTGGCCCATGACGGCCTGGCGGGCGCGGAAGGAACCTTCCTGCTCTGCACGTTCTGGCTGGCGGAGGCGCAGGCGCTGGCCGGACAGCTCGACCAGGCCACCGCGACCTTCGAGCGCGCCGTGGCGGCCATCAACGACGTGAGCCTGCTGGCCGAGGAAGTCGACCCGGGCAGCGGCGAGATGATCGGCAACTTCCCGCAGGCGTTCAGCCATATCGGCCTGATCAACGCCGCCTGGGCCATCGCCCAGGCCCGGGAACGCGCGGCCGGCGGTGGCCAGGCCGCGGCAGCCAGCAAGAAGTGAGGGTGCCGGGTTAGCCGGCCTCCGGGCGCGCCAACTCCAGGCGGTGCTTGGCTTCCTCGTAGAGGTCGGCGGGCAGCGGGCCCTTCCCGGCGATGGCCAGGTTGGCCTGGAGGTGGCCGGACTGGGACGTGCCGACGATCGTGCTGGACAGGTCTGGGTGGCTGAGCGTGAAGCGGAGCACGAACTCTATCCGGGGCATGTCGCCGATCAGGTCGTCCACGCCGGAGGACTCCCAGCGGCGCTGGCCTTCGCCCTCGGCCAGGCCGAGCGGCCCGCGGCGCCAGTCCTTGTCCTCGGCCGGGGCGCCGCGGGCGGCACCGCCCCGGATCAGCGTGCCGGCGCCCGTGGCGGCCGCGGCGGTGATGAGGTCCTCGTGCTCGCGCTGGACCGCGGAGTAAGGAATCTGGAAGACGTCGAAGACGCCCATCGCGATCTGGTCGGGCAGGTTGGGGAGGATCCCCGACATGCCGATGAAGCGGACCTTTCCCTCGTCACGCAGCGACTGCAGTGTCTCGACTGTGTCGTCCGCCTCCAGCTGGGCGCGGCCGGGCGACATGTGCACCTGCACGAGGTCGAGCCGGTCCGTGCCCAGCCTGCGCAGGCTCTGCTCGACCCCGGCGCGGACGTTGCCGGGGCTGTAGTCGTGCGGGAACGGGGGCCTGGCGCCGGTCGGCGTCTGCAGCAGGCACCCGCACTTGGAGGCCAGGAAGTACTCGTCGCGGCGATGGCCGAGATACCGGCCGATGAGTTCCTCGCTCCTGCCATAGTCGATCGACGTGTCGATCAGGTTGATGCCCCCGTCGAGCACCACGTTCAGGAGCCGGCCTGCGTCCTCGTCGTCGATCCCCGGGCCGTGCGGCTGGCCCCGCAGTTCCATGGCCCCGTAGCCGAGGATGGTCACGTCGGTTCCGGTCCGCCCCAGCGGGCGCGTCTCGATCGCCATGACCGCACGCTATCTCGCGGCCCTCAGGCCGTTTCCGGCAGCCGTGGACGATCGGGGATACTGGCTTATCGTGGGGATGCCCAGCCTCAGCTACGCAGAGTCGGTCGTGATCGCACGTTCCCCGGAAGCGCTGTACGACATGGTCTCGGACGTGACCCGGATGGGCGAGTGGAGCCCGGTCTGCCGGGGGGCAATTTACAGGCCGCCGAGCAGGTCGCGCAGGGCCTGGGTGTAGCTGCCGAGTGCTGCCCGGCCGTGGCCGGTGAGAGCGACCGTGGTGATGGACACGGTCCCGTTCCTGGTCTTCTCGCTGGCGATGTAATCGGCGTCTTCGAGCTTGCGCAGGTGGATGATCAGGTTGCCGGGGGTGAGCCCGATCATGTCCTGCAGGCGGGTGAAGGACAGCGTGTCGCCGTCGGGCAGGGCCGCCAGCGTCGCGACGATCTTCAGCCGGGTGGGGACGTGGATCAGCGGGTCGAGCTCGTCGGTGGTCATGGCCGGGTCGCGCTGCGGCGCCGCCAGGCGACGGCGGCGGCCTTGCCCAGGAGCACGGCGCACAGGCCCACGCCGGCGACCGCCCACGACCCGGCCGGCCCGGCGAACGCACCCGCGACGCCGACGACGGCCACCGCGAGCCCGGTGCCGCAGCTGCGCCAGCCTGCCCGTGCCGCCATGACGGCCGCCCAGGCCAGGCCGGGGACGATCAGCACCGTGGTGGGGTACCGGGCCAAGCTCGACCCGGCGGCGGCCAGCGCCAAGATCAGCACGGGCACCGAGGCCCACGCCAGCACCATGACGGCGATCTCGGCCGGGCGGAACCGGGTCCTGCCGCGCACCCCGGCGACCGCGCGCTCGCGAACCGCGACGGTGGCGCCGAAGTTGAGGACAATGAACGCGACCAGGAAGGGGATGACCGCGGCGGTCGGGCCATGGTAGGGGTGCTGTCCGCGCACCGATAGCCAGGCCGCGCCGCAGACGGCCAAGACCGCGACCGCCCTGGTCGCCAGGAGCCACGGCGGGGAGGGCTCAAGCTGGCGGCGTGCCTGCTGGGTGGTGTGGCCCAGCAGGGCGGCGGCCTGCTGGGGGTCGAAGGTGCCGCCGTTGCCGGCGGTGGCGGTGGAGTCGGGTGTGTGGTTCATGGTGTGTCCCTCGATAGACTCTATGCCATAAAGTAGACTCTGCTTTATGGCGCAAAGTCAAGGGCTCAAGCCCAGAACTTTATGGCGTAAAGCCGGGCGGCCGGCGGCGGCAGGACGGAGCCGGCACGCAGCCCCAGGACCGATGAGCCGCGGTCGCAGGCGCCGACGACGGCGCCGGTCCCGCAGTGGCCAGGGCTTAGCCCCCGAACCGGGGGTAGGGCCGGCCCCCCTAGGCAATGGGGGCTCATGCCCCGGCCTGGATACGGCCCGCTTGCGTATCGTGGCCGGTGTGGGAGAGGAGCCGTCGGCGCAGGCGCTCACCACGCGCGAGTTTGACCAGCCCATCCGGGAAACGCAGATCGTCCGGGCGATCCTGCTGGGGCCGGTCTCGACGCGAACCTGGCGGGCCGTCGCCAGCCTCCTGGTCTCGCTCGCGACCGGCACCGTGTTCTTCGTCGTGCTGGCTTTCGCGCTGGTGATGTCGGGCGCGCTGTCCTGGATCGTCGGGCTCGGGATGCTGGTGCTGTCGTCCACGCTCCGCCTGGCGGCCCGGATGGCCGGCCTGGACCGCCGCCGGGTCGAGCGCCTCGCGGGCGCGCGGATCGAGCCCGCGCCGCTGCCCGAGTCCGCGCCGGACCTGTCGTTCCGCCAGCGCCAGCGAGCCTGGGCCCAGTCACCCGCGGTGCGCCGGCTCGTCGTCTACCAGCTCGTCCGCCTCCCGGCCAGCGCCGCGTCGCTGTTCGCCGTGGTTCTCGTGGTAGCGGGGATGATCAAAGGATTCAGCGGCCCGGGATCGGTCGGCAAGGTAATGCTCGGCATCGTCTGCCTCTTCGCCTGGCCCCTGGTGGCCAGGCTGGGCTCGGCGATCGACGTGAGCCTGGCCCGGCTGCTCCTCGGCCCGAGCCGCAGCGGGCAGCTCTCGGCCGAGGTCCGGCGCCTCGGCGAGGCCCGGACGCTCGCGGTCGAGTCCGCGGAATCCGAGCGGCGGCGCATCGAGCGCGACCTGCATGACGGGCTCCAGCCCAAGCTGGTGTCGCTCGCCCTGGAGCTCGGCCTGGCCAAGGCGCGGTTCGAGCGCGATCCGGGCTCGGCCAAGGTCCTCATCGAACGGGCGCACCTGGAGGCGAAGACGGCCATCGAGGACCTGCGCAGCCTGGTGCGCGGGATACACCCGTCCGTGCTCGACGAGCGAGGCCTCGACGCGGCGCTGTCCGCGCTCATCGCCAGCTGTCCCGTGCCGGTCCACGTCGAGGTCACCCTGAGTCGCCGCCCGGATCAGACCAGGGAAGCCGTGGCCTACTTCGTGGTCGCCGAGGCGATCACGAACGTGACCAAGCACTCCGGCGCCGACCGGGCCTCGGTGATCATCACCGAGGCCGCCGGGCTGCTCCGCGTCCTGGTCGAGGACGACGGTCACGGCGGGGCGCGGGCCGATCCCGGCGGCGGCCTGGCTGGCCTGGCCGCCCGGGTGGCGGCGATCGACGGGACGTTCACGGTCACCAGCCCGCCGGGCGGGCCCACCCACGTTGAGGCGGTCATCCCGTGCGGGCCGTGATCGCCGATGACAGCGTGCTGCTGCGGGAGGGGATCACCCGGCTGCTCGCCGAGGACGACATCGAGGTCGTGGCCGGCGTCGGCGAGGCCGACTCCCTGCTGGCCGCGGTGGAAACCCACAAGCCCGACCTGGCGGTCATCGACGTGCGCATGCCGCCGGGCCACCGGGACGAGGGGTTGCGGGCGGCGATCGAGATCCGGCAGCGCTGGCCCGGCGTGGCGCTGCTCGTGCTCTCCCAGTTCGTCGAGGAGCGCTACGCGACCGAGCTGCTGGCCGAACAGACCCGCGGCATCGGCTACCTCCTCAAGGACCGGGTCGCCGACGTCGCCGAGTTCATCGAGGCCGTGCGCCGGGTCGCCGCGGGCGGGACCGCGCTGGACCCGGAGGTCGTCCGGCAGCTCCTGGCCCGCAGCCGCCAGGCCAACCCGCTCGGCCGGCTGACGCCCAGGGAACGCGAGGTGCTCGCGCTGATGGCGGAGGGACGCTCGAACTCGGCGATCGCCGAGGCGCTCGTGGTCTCGATGGGCGCCGTCGAAAAGCGCGTGGCCAGCATCTTCATGAAGCTCGACCTTCCCCCCGACGACGAGCAGCACCACCGCCGGGTCCTGGCGGTGGTGCGTTACCTGAACTCCTGACCACCCCCTGGCGGGAGCCCGTCACCGGGCCGGCCCGGCGGTCCCGGGGTGGCTGACGCCGGCGCGTAACGGTCAGGTCGATAGATGTTCCTGGGCGCCCACCCGGTAGGCCTCGGCCAGCCAGGCGGCGAACCCCGCACTCCGGGCAGGCCACATCTGGCGCACCGGGACAGCCTAGACACCGGCCGGCGGCGGTTTTCGGCGGCTAGGCGTGCACGGTCCCGCGGCTGTCGAACGCCATGACCCGCTGCAGCGCCGCCGCCCGCAGGTCGGCGGGAATCTCCACCGGGCCGCCCATCCCGCTGGCGACCACGCGCTGAGCGGTACCGATGACCTGGTCGACCAGATCTGCGTCCATGACTTCCTCCCCCTGGCTACGCGGCCGGCGGCCGGTGATGCCGACTCTACGACGCCGGCCGGCGCCGGCCGCAAGACCCTGCGCTTGGCATACTGTCCCGGCAATCACGACGCTCCGGGAGGCAACGTGCCCGCTACCTTCATCACGTCGTTCCCCGCGGCCGGACCCGGCCCGCGGGTGGCAGTGAAGGACCTCATCGACATGGCGGGGGTGCCGACCACGGCCGGGTCGCGGGTGCTCGCCGACGCCGCCGTCCCGGCTGCAGGAGACGCGGCCTGCCTGGCCGGCCTGCGGGCGGCCGGGGCGCAGATCGTGGGCCGGACGAACCTGCACGAGCTGGCGCTCGGGGTCACCGGGATCAACCCCTGGTTCGGCACGCCCGCCAACCCGCTGGGCGCCTCGCTCGCGCCGGGCGGATCCTCCAGCGGGTCGGCGGTGGCGGTGGCCACGGGCGAGGCCACGGTGGCCTACGGGACCGACACCGGGGGATCGGTCCGGATTCCCGCAGCCTGCTGCGGGGTGTGCGGGCTGAAGACCACGTGGGGACGTATCTCGCTCGCCGGGGTGCGGCCACTGGCGCCGAGCCTGGACACGGTCGGGCCGATGGCGGCCGACGTGGCCGGCCTGATCGCGGGCATGCAGCTCCTCGAGCCCGGGTTCGACGTGGCGCCGGACGCCGGGTCGCCCCGGGTCGGGCGGTTGCGGATCCCCGCCGCGCCCGACGTCGACGACGCCGTGACCGAGGCCCTGCGCGCGACATCCTGGGACGTCAGCGAGGTAGATCCGGCCGACTGGCACACGGCCACGAAGTGGACGCTGGAACTGCTCGTGGCCGAGGCCTACCGGTCCAACCAGGAAATTTTTGAACGCCACGCCGACCGCCTCACCCCGGACGTCGCCCGGCGCCTGGACGCGGGGCGCCAGGTCAGCGCCGCGGTGGTCGCGGCGGCCACCGCGGCCCAGGCTCAGTGGCGCAGCCAGCTGGCCGCGCTCTTCGGCCGCTTCGACCTGCTGGTCATGCCGACGCTGCTGATCCTGCCGCCCACGCTGGACCGCGCGCACGAGCTGCTGGAGGGCCGCTGCACGCTGCCGGTCAACTTCGCCGGCGTGCCCGCCCTGGCGCTGCCCGTCCCGGCCCGCGGCCCGCTGCCCGCCAGCATCCAGCTCGTCTCGGCGGCGGGCACCGAGGAATGGCTCCTCGCGGCCGGGGCGGCCGCCGAGGCCGCCGTCGCGGCCTGAGACCGTAGCCGTCGCCGGGGCGCCGCGCGGACGCCCTGAAGAGCGGGGCCCCGGCCTAGCCGGGCGGGAGGTCGCGGCCGGCCAGCAGGTCCCGGGCGCGCCCGATGCGGGCCTCCAGGCCGGCGAGGAACCCCTCCAGGGCGGCTCGCTTGGCCTCGACGGTCTCGCGCAGGCTCTCCAGCAGGACCACCGCCTCGCGGGTCAGCCGCAGCCGCTCGTCGTCGCTGGTCCGCTCGTCCTGGTACGCCCGGCGGATCTGCGCCGTGCGGTCCTCGTTGCGCAGCACGATCGCGATCTCATCGAGGTTGAGGCCGAGCAGGGTCTGCAGCTCGCGGATGCGCGCCACCCGGGCCAGGTTCTCGGCCGAGTAGCGGCGCAGCCCGCCGGGCGTGGTGCAGGAGGGAACGATCAGGCCCAGCTGCTGGTAGTAGCGCAGCGCCCGCTCGGAGACCCCGGCCGCGGCCGCGGCGGCGCCGATGCCGAGCAGTTCCTCGTGCTCCGCCGGCGGGCCGCCGGCCGCCGCCTCATGGGCGGGCGGCCCCGTGGTGACAGGCTCCGCCGTGGCCGTTCGGGGCGTTGGGTTCATCGCCTCATCCGCCTCCACGCGATGCGTCAAGCTCCTCGCCGGGGCTGCCCGACGCGGTTAGCCTGCCGCCGTTGGTGCCGGGCCCGGCGGGGGCCCCCCTGTCGAGGTCGGCCACGGCGGCCGACTCGTCGAGGCCGACGAACTCGGCCGACTCGGCCGCGCCCTTGGCCAGCTCGGCGCCGGCCGGCTCGGTCGTCGCCGGGGTGTAGAAGTAGCGCTTGCCGCGCAGCGCGGAGGCCACGGCGGCGATGAACGTCACCAGAGCGGCGAAGGTGAACGCCAGGTGCATGCCGCCGGCGAAGGGCTCCGAGATCAGGTTCGGGAAGAACGACCGGCTGGTGATGTACGCGGCCTGGTGCGCGGGCAGCTGCTGCAGCGCCCCGGTGGGGCCGAGCAGTTCCTTGATCGGGTTGTAGCCGAGGAACGCCGAGAACAGGCTGCCGATCGGCGGCTCGCTGGCCACCAGATGCGAGGCGGTGGGGTTGACGCCCGCCGCGACCAGCCCGCGGAACAGGTGCGACGGCAGCCGCGCGGCCAGTCCCAGGGTGACGATCGTGAAGAACAGGCCCATGGACAGCACGGTGGCCGAGTTCTGGAACGTGTTCAGCATCCCGGCGCCCGCGCCGCGCTGGTCGGGCGGCAGGCTGTTCATGACCGCAGCCTGGTTGGGCGCGAAGAACAGCCCCATGCCCACCGCGAACAGGAAGATCAGCACGGCGAACTCCATGTAGTCGAAGTTGATCGGCAGCAAGTCGAACAGCAGGAACGTGATCATGGAGACGATCAGGCCGAGGGTGGCGAGCACTCGGGCTCCCCAGCGGTCCGACAGCCATCCCGCTAGCGGCCCGACGAGCAGGAACCCGATCGTCAGCGGGATCATGGCGACGCCCGCCCACAACGGGGTCTCGGCGAAGCTCTTGCCGTGCAGCGGCAGCCAGATGCCCTGCAGCCAGATGATCAGCATGAGCTGCAGCCCGCCGCGGCCCATGGCGCCGAGCATTCCGGCGATGTTGCCGGCCGTGAACGCCCGGAGCTTGAACAGGCTCAGCCGGAACATCGGCTGCGCCACCTTGGTCTCCACCCAGCCGAACACCACCAGCAGCGCGATCCCGCCGAAGATGGCGGTCAGCACCTTGGGGTTGGTCCACCCGGTGGGGTGCCCGCCGTAGGGGAGCAGGGAATACACGATCCCGGTGAGCAGCGAGACCAGGCCGAGCGCGAACAGGGTGTTGCCGAACCAGTCGATCTTGGCCGGGACGCGGACCCCGTTGTCGCGGAGCATGAGGTAGGCCCAGATCGTGCCGAACAGCCCGAACGGGACCGATACCAGGAACACCAGCCGCCACTCGATGGGGGCGAGCACGCCGCCCAGGATCAGCCCGAGGAACGAGCCGCTCACCGCGGCGATCCCGTTGATGCCCAGCGCCTTGCCCCGTTCGTCCTCGGGGAAGGCGTCGGTCAGGATCGCGGTCGAGTTGGCGAACAGGAACGCGCCGCCGACGCCCTGGCCGATCCGCATGATGATGATCCACAGGGCCCCGGCCGGGCCGGTGAGCCAGGTCACCGACAGCAGGATCGCGAAGAACGTGAAGACCGCGAAGCCCAGGTTGTACATGCGCACGCGGCCGTAGATGTCGCCGACCCGCCCCAGGCTGACCACCAGCACCGAGGTCACCAGCATGAACCCGAGGAAGATCCACAGGAAGTAGGAGGTGTTGGACGGCACGAGCGGGTTGAGGTCGA
The DNA here is from genome assembly GCA_963808705.1 of uncultured Actinomycetota bacterium. Classification (GTDB taxonomy): domain Bacteria; phylum Actinomycetota; class Actinomycetes; order Streptosporangiales; family Streptosporangiaceae; genus JASHPR01. Next base: position 527,699 of record CAWEHB010000005.1, read on the forward strand.
TGCCGCGGAACAGCGCCGGGAGCGAGATCAGCAGGATCGACTGGTTGATCGTGACCATCAGGATCCCGAGCGTCGTGTTCGACAGGGCGATCCACTTGTAGTGGACGCTCCTGCCGCGCTGCTCCGGGGTCGCCGCCCGATTCTGTCCTGCCGCCCGCATGGTGCTCCTCGCCGTCGTCGATGACCTGCATGCCGCCCTGTCGATCGTAACGGACCTTGACGTCAACGTCAGGGTCGCGGGCCGGAGTTCATTCCGCGGTCACCGGGGCGGGTCACGGTTAGTGCGAGTCGCGCGTCACCTGATGGCCGCTGGCGCCGACCAGGAAGTCGAGGTCCGCGCCCTGGTCGGCCTGCAGCACGTGATCGACGTAGAGCCGCTCCCAGCCGCGGGCCGGGGCCGCGTAGCCGGCCACCGCGGCCGCGGGCGGCTCGCGCCGCCGCAGCGCTCCCGGATCGACGTCGACGTCGAGACGCCGCGCCGCGACGTCCAGTTCGATGGCGTCGCCGGTGCGCACCAGGCCCAGCGGCCCCCCGGCCGCGGCCTCGGGCGCGACGTGCAGGACCACGGTGCCGTACGCGGTGCCGCTCATCCGGCCGTCGCAGATCCGCACCATGTCCCGCACGCCCCGCTCCAGCAGCTTGGCCGGCAGCGGCAGGTTCGCCACCTCGGGCATCCCCGGGTAGCCCTTGGGCCCGCAGCCGCGCAGCACGAGCACCGAGTCGGCGTCGACGTCGAGCGCAGGGTCGTCGATGCGCGCGTGGAAGTCCTCGATGCTGTCGAAGACGACCGCCCGGCCGCGGTGGCGCAGCAGCCCCGGCGAGGCGGCCGCCGGCTTGATCACCGCGCCGGCCGGGGCGAGGTTCCCGCGCAATACGGCGATGCCCGCGTCGGCCTGCAGCGGATCGCTGCGGGGCCGGATGACCGTCTCATCCCAGGTCCGCGCGTCGGCCAGGTGATCGGCGAGGGGGCGGCCGGTCACCGCGAGCGCCGCCGGGTCGAGCAGGTCGCGCACCTCGCGCAGCACGGCGAGCAGGCCGCCGGCCCGGTGGAAGTCCTCCATCAGGTACCGCCCGGCCGGCTGCAGGTCGACCAGCAGCGGCACGCCGGCCCCGGCGGCGTCGAAGTCGTCGAGCGACAGTTCGATGCCGAGCCGGCCGGCGATCGCCAGCAGGTGCACGACGGCGTTAGTGGAGCCGCCGATGGCCGCCAGCGCGACGATCGCGTTCAGGAAAGATCCCCGGCTGAGCTGGGCGGAAGGTCGTAGCCCCTGCTCCACCATGGCCACGGCGAGCCGCCCGGTGTCGTGGGCGGTCTCGAGCAGCCGGCTATCCGGCGCCGGGGTCCCGGCGATGCCCGGGATCGTGGTGCCGAGCGCCTCGGCCATGCACGCCATGGTCGAGGCCGTGCCCATCGTGTTGCAGTGCCCCCGGCTGCGGATCATCGAGGACTCGGACTGCAGGAAGTCCTGCTCGGTCAGCTTCCCCGCGCGGACCTCCTCGCTGAGCTTCCAGACGTCCGTGCCGCAGCCGAGCGGCACGCCCCGGAACGTGCCGGTCAGCATCGGCCCGCCGGGCAGCACGACCGCGGGCAGGTCGACCGAGGCCGCGGCCATCAGCAGGGACGGGATCGTCTTGTCGCACCCGCCGAGCAGCACCACGCCGTCGATCGGGTTGGCCCGCAGCATCTCCTCGGTCGCCATCGCCGCCATGTTCCGCCACAGCATGGCCGTAGGCCGGACCAGCGTCTCGCCGAGCGACACCACCGGGAGGTTCATCGGGACGCCGCCCGCTTCCCACACGCCCTGCTTGACGCTCTCGGCCACCTGGTCCAGGTGCAGGTTGCAGGGCGCCAGGTCCGAGGCGGTGTTCGCGATCGCGATGTGCGGCCGCCCGTCAAAGGCGTGGGCGGGCAGGCCCCGGCGCATCCAGGCGCGATGGATGTAGGCGTTGCGGTGGTTCCCCGCGTACCACTGCGAACTCCGTGGCTGGTCACTGCGCTGCTCCGGCATCGGCGCTCTCCTGCCTCCCGCGGCCTCGATAGCATCGGGAAATGTCCCCACAACTTACTCGTGACCTGGCGGCCGGCGACCGCGGCGGCCACGGGGATCCGCTGGCCCCGGCGTGAGAGCGTTCGTGGTCACCGGCCCGCGCCGGTGCGAGGTGGCCGAGGTCGAGAACCCGAGGCCAGCGCCGGGGCAGGTGGTCGTCGACATCGAGCGGGTCGGCGTGTGCGGCACCGACGTCGAGTTCTTCACCGGCGAGATGGCCTACCTGCAGCAGGGGCACGCCGCGTACCCGATCCGGCTCGGGCACGAGTGGTGCGGGACGGTCCGCGCGGTGGGCGGCGACGTCGACCCGGGCTGGCTGGGCCGGCGCGTCACCGGCGACACCATGCTGGGCTGCGGCGCGTGCGACCGTTGCCGGGCCGGCCTGCACCATGTGTGTGAGGATCGCTGCGAGGTCGGCATCCGCGGCGGCTTCCCCGGCGCGCTGGCCGAGCAGATGGCCGTACCGGTCACCGCCCTGCACGCGCTGCCCGGCGGCGTGGACGAGGTGGCCGGGGCGCTGGTCGAGCCGGGCGGGAGCGCCCTGCGCTCGGTCTGGGGCGCAGGGCTCCGGCCCGGTGAGCGGCTCCTCGTCCTCGGCCCCGGCACCATCGGCCTGCTGGTCGCGATGTTCGCGCTGGCGCAAGGCGCCGAGGTGCACATCCTGGGCCTGGACCGGCGGTCGGTCGATTTCGCCCGGGAACTCGGCGTGCACGGCGGGTGGACGGCCGCGGACCTCCCCGGGCTGCCGTTTGCCGCCGTCGTCGACGCCTCGAACTCGGCCGACCTCCCGGCGCGGGCGCTCGACCTGGCCGAGCCCGGCCAGCGGGTGGTGTACATCGGCGTGGCCGGGCGCCCGAGCACCGTCGACACCCGGGCGATGGTGCTGAAGGACCTCACCGCCGTGGGCATCCTCGGCGCGTCCGCCGGCCTGGCCGGGACCATCGAGGCGTACGCGGCCGGATCCGTGGACCCGCGCCCGCTGGTGGCGGCCACCGTCGGCCTCGGCGAGGTGGGCGACGTGCTCGCGGGCTGGCGCCCGGCCGGAGCCGGGCCCGGGCCCAAGGTTCACGTGGATCCCCGGGCCTGACCTGGCCCGGGTCTCGGCCCGGTCGCGCGAGGGTCAGGGGCACGGTCCGGGCGCCAGCGCCGGGATGGCGGCGCCGGCGGCGGTGATCCGGTGCACGATCACCGACCGGGATCGCTGCGACAGCAGCCCGGCCAGGGCCTTCGTCGCGGTGTGCAGCGTTTCCCCGAACGCGCCGGCGTCCACGGTCTCGAGCAGGAACACGATCTGCTCGCTGTCCGCGGTGACCTTGGTACGGTCGGCGTCGCGGTGGTTCCAGTGCCGGGTAAGCACCCCGGCGGCGTCGGCGTAGATGACCTCCCCCGGGTGCGGGTGCTCGACGACGTCCGGCTCGCCCAGCGGGGTGAACGACTCCGACCCGTCGGCGAACCTGACCGCGATGTCGCCCGAGACCCGGCCGAGGTCGAAGGCCCCGGCGGGCACCGCGTAGCTGGCCGAGACCAGGTTGTAGCAGTCGACCGCGGGATTGATCCGGGGCAGCGTTCCGGAACGCGACAGTCGCCGCCGCAGTGCCTCGGCGCTGGGCCGTTGTCGCCGCGGGTTCGTTCCGAACGCCCGGTAGGCCGCGCGCCAGGCCGCGATGTGCGGGTCGTCCGCGGAGTCGCCGGCCGGGTGGCCGGACGCGCTGGCCTCGAGCGCGGCGAGCCGCGCCTCCAGGTCCGGCCAGGGCCGTCGTCCGTCGAAACCCGACGCCACGATCGCGGTGATCTGCAGGCCGGGGAACGCCTGGCACACGTCGCCGGCGACCTCAAGCCGGGTCATGGGTTTCCTCTCCCGGGCCGCCGCGGACCCCGGGAGCCGGTTTGAGCCGGGGAAGCGCGGGCAGGGTCAACGACTTCCAGGTCATGTCCATTGGAGTGAGGTACTGAACGTGCTTACGCTAACCGACCGGGCTGCGGAAACGATCCGCGTCCTGACCTCCCAGCCGGGCGTTCCCGCTGACACGGGGTTGCGCATGTCGCTGCAGGACAGCGAGGCGGGGGCGCTGGCGCTGTCGCTGGAGGGCCCGCAGCCGGACGACGACGTGATCGAGAACGGGGGAGCCCGCGTGTTCGTGCAGCGGGACGCCGCCGCGATGGTCGCCGACCGGGAACTCGACGCGGAGCTTGACGAGCAGGGCCGGGCCTCGTTCCGGCTCGGCGCCCAGGCCGGGTAAGCCCCTCCGAGGGGACCCGCCGCGGGCAGACTCCCCGGCCCGCGGCGGGTCTGACGTGCCGGGCCCGGGCCGGCGGCGGCTTCGCCCGGCGGCGGCTTCGCCCGGCGGCGGCTTCGCCCGGCGGCGGCTTCGCCCGGCGGTGACAAGGACTTATGTCCCTATCGGGATCAGCGTGTGATTGGTTGACTAACCGCATGTTCGTCGGCGATGAAGTGCGGCTGGAGGTCAGCTTCGTTGCCGCCCAGGCCAGGCTGGCGAACCTGGCTCGTGGTGGCTCGCTGCTGAGCGCTTCGAAAGACGCCTACGGCGAGGAGATCACCGGCCTGGCCCGGGTCGGTCCGCTGGGTTCCGCGCCGGGACTGTCCAGGCTGGTCGAGGTGCGCTTTCGGGACCTGGCGGCCAGCGAAGACTCGGCCGGGCTGGCGCTGCGCTGGGAGGCTACCGGGCCCGGCGGGCGGCTGTTCCCGGCCCTGGACGCCGACCTCACGCTGCGGCGGGCCGGCGAGCAGGCCACCTCGCTCACGCTGGCCGGGGCCTACCGGCCGCCGCTGGGCACCCTGGGCGCGGGGCTGGACCGGGCGATCTTGCGCCGGGTGGCCGCCGCGACGATCCGGGCCTTCCTGAACCGCGTGGCCGACGCCATCGTCCACCCAGACGGCGCGGCCGCCCCGGTTAGCGGAATCGCGGGCCAGCAGCCCTCCGTCCGGCTGTCCCGTCCGGCGGGTGACGCAGGAGCAGCCGGCCCATGAGGCCGCCGCGCTCCCGGCGCTCGCCGCGGTCGCCGCGCGGGCGGCGGGCCGGCCGGTCAGGCTTGCTGGACGAGCACCAGCCGGTTGGCGTCCTGGTCGCGGAACGAGAACATCGGCGGCACCCCCGGCCAGCGCAGCACCTCCGGATCCGCGTCGACACCGCTGGCCAGCAGGGCGGCGTGGTCGGCATCGGCGTCCCTGGTCATCAGCCGGATGCCGGTGTCCACGCCGGCCGGGACCTCCTCGCGCGCGGGGACGAGCGCGATCGTCGTGGCCGCCCCGGCCGGCGCCACCTCGATCCAGCGGCCGCCGTCGCCGAGGGGAGCGTCCAGGCGCTTGGCGAAGCCGAGCTTCCCGACGTAGAACTCCAACGCCCGGCCGGCGTCGGCGACCGGCACGGCCACCGTCCGCAGGTCTGTGATCTGCGTCTTGGCCCCGTCCTTCATGTCTGCCTCCGTATGGTGAGCCGGGTCCGGGTCAGCCGTTCATGTCTGCCTCCGTATGGTGAGCCGGGTCCGGGTCAGCCGTTGTACATCAGCGATCCGGGGGTGGTGAGCAGTTCGCCGGTCTCCAGCCAGGTCTTCAGGCCGGACAGGATCATCGGCCAGCCGCCGTAGATCTCGGGGCTCGCGCCCTCGCGCAGCTGATCGTGGGTGACGGTCAGCCGGCAGGAGTCACCGACCGGCTCGATCTCCCAGGTGACCCGCGAGGTCCCCTCGCGCTTCGCGTCGTCGCTCCACAGGGCGGTCATGGTCTGGACCAGCCTGCGCGGCGGGTCGGCCTCGAGGATCTCGCCGTCTGCCAGCAGCCCGGGGGCGCCCGGGTGGCTCATCTCCACCCGCGAGCCGGGCGCCCAGTCCGAGGTGATCAGGCAGCCGAACTGGTACTTGCTCCTGATCTCCTGGTCGGTGATCGCCTCCCAGAGGCGCTCCGGGGTGGTGCGGATGTAGATCTCGAAAATCTTCTCCATGGGGCTCTCCAGCGTGTGCTTGAGGTCGCTGAGCGCGGCCGCCCAGGGCTCGGCGTACTTGCTGACCCACCGGTCGTGGACCAGCCGGATCGGGACCGGGTTCAGGAAGTGGAGCTTCTCGCGGCCGCGCCGCCTGGTCACCACCAGGCCCGACTCCTCGAGCTGCTTCAGGTGCTTCATCACGCCGAAGCGCGTCATCGGGAAGCGCTCCTCGAGCGCGCTCAGCGTCTGCCCGTCCTCGCGGAAGAGCTCGTCGAGCAGGCTCCGCCGGGTCGGATCGGCCAGCGCCTTGAACACCTCGTCCACCCCGCCAAGTTACGTGACCAATTAGTCACATGTCAACGCGAGCTGGGATTCGGCCCGGGTGCGCCCGCCGCCCGGGGCCCCCGGCCCCCCGGCCCCGGGGTCCCGGCCCCCCGCCGCCCTGGCCCTGCTGCCCGCCGCCGCCCCGCCGCCCGCCCCCCGCCGCCGCCCCGCCCCGCCACCAAGATCACGCAGGGCGGACGATAGTCGACTGAGAATCGTCCGCGCTAAGCGATCATGGTGCCGAGGAGGCTGGGTGGGGCGCGGGCAGTCAGCTATGGTGTGACCAATGATCACTTGGCCCCGTGGCGAGGTCGGCTGATGAGGTACGGAGGCATCGAGGCGGGCGGCACCAAGTGGGTCTGCGCGGTCGCCGACCGTCCTGCGGAGCTGGTCAAGACCGAGACCTTCCCCACCACGGCCCCCGGGGAGACAGTGTCCCGGGCCGCCCGGTTCTTCGCCGAGAACGGCCCGGTCGACGTCATCGGGGTGGGCGCGTTCGGCCCGGTGGACATCCGCCGCTCCTCGCCCACCTGGGGAACGATCACCACGACGCCCAAGCCGGGCTGGGCCGACACCGACCTGGCGGGCGCGCTCCGGTCCGCGCTCGGGGTGCCGATCGCGCTGGACACCGACGTGAACGCGGCCGCGCTCGGCGAGTGGCGCTGGGGCGCGGCCACCGGGCTGGACACGTTCTGCTACATCACGGTCGGCACCGGGATCGGCGGCGGCGCCGTCGCGAACGGCCGCATCCTGCACGGCCTGCTGCACCCCGAGCTCGGGCACATGCGCATCCCGCACGACCGGGCCCGGGATCCCTTCGACGGGATCTGCCCCTACCACGGCGACTGCCTGGAGGGCCTCGCCTCGGGCGAGGCGATCCGGCAGCGCTGGGGCCGGGCCGGGCAGCAGCTAGCCGACACCGCGGCCTGGGAACTCGAGGCCTCCTACCTCGCCCTCGCCCTGGTCAACGTGATCTGCGCGCTGTCACCGGAGCGGATCATCATCGGGGGCGGCGTGGCCAAGCAGCCGACGCTGCTCCCGCTGGTGCGCCGGCGCGTGCGCGACCTGCTGGCCGGCTATCTCCGGGCGCCCGAGCTGACCGAGCCGGACGCGACCGAGCGTTACATCACCGCGCCCGGTCTCGGCGACTGCTCGGGCGTCACCGGCGCGATCGGGCTGGCTCAGGACGCGACCGCCGGCTAGCCGCCCTCCCGGCGTGACCCGAGCCCGGGATCAGCCGGGCGCCGCGCCAGCCCAGTCGGTCACGAGCTGGTCGAGCACCCCGAGCGGGACGGCGCCGTTGCCGAGCACGGTCCCGTGGAAGGCCCGGATGTCGAACCGCGCGCCGAGCTGGCGCTCGGCCGCCGTGCGCAGCCGCCGGATCTCGCGGCGGCCCACCATGTAGGCCAGGGCCTGGCCGGGCCAGCCGATGTAGCGGTCGATCTCGTTCCGGACGTTCGCCTGGGTGGTGGCCGTGTTGCGCCACATGAAGTCCATGGCCTGGGAGCGGGACCAGCCGTAGTGGTGCATGCCGGTGTCGACCACCAGCCGGCACGCGCGCAGCGCGTCGAACGACAGCATGCCCAGCCGCTGCAGGTCCGAGGTGTACAGGCCCATCTCGTCGGCCAGCCGCTCGCAGTACAGGCCCCAGCCTTCCACGTAGCCGCAGACCTCCGCGTCGAGGAAGCGCCGGAACGCGGGCAGCGGCAGCGTCTGCGCCGACGCGACCTGCAGGTGATGCCCGGGCGTGCTCTCGTGGAAGGACAGCGCCTCGTACTCGTAGACGTAGCGCTGCTGCGGCTCGGTGGTCAGCAGGCAGTGGGCGCCGGGCCGCTTCCCGCCCGCGGCCGGGGGCCGGTAGTACGCCAGCGGGGCGTTGCCGGCCTCGACCGGGTCGATCTCCTCGATGACGCAGTCGGGGATGTCGAACCGCGGGAACCAGCTGTCGCGGGCCTCCTCGGCGCGCTGCAGGGCCGCCGTGACCGTGCGCACGATCTGCGCGGAGTCGGTGAACCGGAGCGAACGGTCCTCCCGCAGCCGGTCGTGGATCGCCGGGACGTCGGTGACCTGCAGCACCTTTCCGCCGAGCTCGGCCCACTCGTCCTGCAGTGCCGCGAGGACGTCGAGGCCGATCTGGTGGATCTCCTCCGGGGACAGCCCGGTGGTGGTGTGCTTGCGCACGGCCGCCCGGTACCCGTCGGAGCCGCCGGGCACGAAACGGATGCCGACCTGCTCGTCGGGGCGCGCGACCGGCAGCAGCTCGGTCTGCAGGCAGGCCAGCAGCCGCCGCAGCGCGGGCCGGATCTCGCTGTCGACGATGCCGGCGGCCTCGCGGCGGACCGCGGCCTGGTCGACCTGGCCGGGCAGGGGCACGGTCACCATCGCGTCGGCGGTCACGTCCCGGCCCAGGTGGCCCTCGATCTGCTCGATGGCCTGCCGCGTCCCGACCTCGGTCGGGATCCGCCCGTCCTGCTTGGCCTCCCGGTACCGGGCGGTGACGGCGTCGAAGTAGCCGCCGAGCCCGCGCAGCCGCCGCAGGTAGCCGTCGACCGCGTCGGCGCTGTCCAGCAGCGCGGCCGGAACAGACATGAACACCATGGCCTGCGGCGAGACGTAGCCGCCCGCCGAGGCGTTCGCCTCCCAGAGGCCGTGCTCCAGGTCCGAGCGCGCCGCCCAGGCCAGGTGGGCCAGCACGGCGCGGTTGACCCGGCCCGCCTGGTCCAGCAGGCCCGGGTCGACGCGGCTCAGCCGCTCCTCGATCCCGGCGATCTGCCGCGCGTCGTGCGCGGCGCCCGCGCGGCTGGGATCGGGGACCAGGGCGTCGAAGCCCGGCGCGCCGACCTGCGTCGCGCCGAACGGATCGGCCGTGTGCGCGACCTCGAAGAAGTCCTCGCTGAGCCGGGCCAGTTGCGCCGTTGCCTCCTGGGGTTCCATGCGAGCAGTGTCCCAGACCGCCCGCGGGGCAGCGGTCGGCCGGCCAGGGGCCGGCCGGATGGCGCTACGCTCGGTCTATGGCCCTGTCCGTGGTGCTGCACATCCCGAGCCCGCCCATCAACGGTTTCTACATGGGGCCTTTGTTCGTCCACTTCTACGGCCTGATGTACGTCGTGGGCATCACGCTGGCCATCATCATCACGCGGCGGCGCTGGCGGGCCGTGGGCGGCGACGTCACGCTGGTGACCGACGTGGCCACCTGGGCGGTCCCGGCGGGGATCATCGGCGGCCGGATCTACTTCGACATCACCACCCCGTTCGACATCACCCCGCACACCTGGTACGGGCCGCTCGCGGTGTGGGACGGCGGGCTGGGCATCTGGGGCGGCGTCTTGGCCGGAGCCGCGGTGGGGATCTGGCGGGTGCGCCGGGCCGGGGCCGACTGGCGGCTCATGGCCGACGCGGTCGCCCCGGCGCTGCTGGTCGCCCAGGCGATCGGGCGGATCGGCAACTACTTCAACCAGGAGCTGTTCGGCAAGCCGAGCACGCTGCCCTGGGCGCTGGAGGTCTCGCCGGCCCACCGGCCATCCGGGTACCTGGCGTTCAGCACCTTCCAGCCGTCCTTCCTGTACGAGCTGATCTTCGACCTGGCGCTGGCCGCGGCGCTGGTCTGGCTCGGCCACCACCGCAACATCCGCCCGCCCGGGCTGTTCGCTCTGTACGTGGCCGGCTACTCGGGGTACCGGATCTTCGAGGAGACCATCCGGATCGACTCGTCCGCGCACTTCCTCGGGCTGCGGCTAAACTTCTTCGTCGCGATCGTGGGCACGGTGGCCGGGCTCACCTGGTTCGTCTTCACCCAGCGTCGCAGGCCCGCGCCCGAGCCGGCGGTGACGGCGCCGACCGAGGCCAGCGGTGCCGCCGAGCCGCAGTCAGCTACCGGAGTGCGGCACGACCAGCCCTGACTCGTAGGCCACGACCACGGCCTGCGTCCGGCCGCGCAGTCCGAGCTTGTTCAGCACCCGGCTGACGTGCGTCTTCACGGTCTCCTCGGTGACCACCAGCCGGGCCGCGATCTCCGGGTTGGACAGGCCCTCCGCGACCAGCCGCAGCACCTGGGTCTCGCGCGGGGTGAGCGTGGCGAGCGCGGCCCCGGACCGATAGCTCGGCCTGGGGCGCAGCCGGGTGAACTCGCCGATCAGCCGGCGGGTAACGGTCGGCGCGAGCAGCGCCTCGCCCGCGGCGACGACCCGCACCGCGTCGAACAGCCGCTCCGCGGTGACGTCCTTGAGCAGGAAGCCGCTAGCCCCGGCGCACAGCGCGTCATAGACGTACTCGTCCAGGTCGAAGGTGGTGAGGATGAGCACGCGCGGCCCGTGCGTCCCCGATCCGGCGAGCTGCCGGGTGGCCTCGATGCCGTCCATGGTGGGCATGCGCACGTCCATGAGGACGACGTCGGGCCGCAGCTCGCGGGCGATCTTGACCGCCTCCGCCCCATCGCAGGCCGTGCCGACGACCGTGAAGTCCGGCTGGGTGTCGAGCAGCGCGGCGAACCCGGTGCGCACCACCTGGTGGTCGTCGGCGACGATGACCCGGATCGCCGGGGCTGGCTCGCTCGTGGGTGTCTTCGGCTCGCTCATGCTGCTGCCTGCGCCGCGGTCGGCAGCATGGCTTCGACCACGAACCCGCCGCCGCTGGCGGCACCGGTGCGCAGCTTGCCGCCCACGGCCGCGGCGCGCTCGCGCATGCCGAGCAGCCCGTGACCGCCGGGCGGCGTCGTGATGGAGGAAGGGGAAGCCTGCGGGGGGCCGGGCCCGTTGTCCCGGACGCGCAGCCACAGGGCATCCGCGGTGTAGTGCAACTCCACGTCGACGGCGGCACCCTCCGCGTGCCGCCGGGCATTGGTGAGCGCCTCCTGAACGATACGGTAGGCGGCGAGCTCGACGCCGGGATCGAGGGTGGTCATGGGGCCGCGGACGATGAGGCGGATACCCGACCCCGAGGCGTCCCTGGCCTCGTCGAGAAGTTCGCTGAGCTGCCGCAGGCCGGGCTGGGGCCGCCGGTCGCCACCGGCGCTGGCCCGGGTGTCCTCGCGCAGCACGCCCAGCAGCCGCCGCATCTCGGTCAGCGCGGCCCGCGCGGTATCGCCGATCGCGGACAGCCGCTGCGCCCCGGCGGCGGGCATCCCGGCGGTGGTCAGCCGGGCCGTCTCCGCCTGCACGGCGATCATGGAAATGTGGTGCGCCACCACGTCGTGCAGCTCGCGGGAGACCCGGGCGCGTTCCCCCCGCGCGGTGTGCTCGAGCAGGGAACCGGCGATGACCTCGCGGACGGCGCTGTGCTGCGCGGCCTCGCTGCGGGCCCGCCGGGCCGCCCCCGCCCACGCTGCGGCCGGGCCCAGCGCGGCCAGCGCCGTGGTGAGGATCCGGTCCGCGGTGCCCGCGGGGGCGAGCAGCGCCAGCACCAGGTAGGGCAGCGCGAGGACTGCGGCCAGCAACTGTGCGCCGCTCCGGCCGAGCCGGTAAAGCACGATCAGCTGGGCGATCAGGCCGGCCACCGTCAGCGTGTGAAAGGCCACGAGGGACAGCGCGCACGCCGCGCCGACCGCCGCGGCGGCTCCTGCCGGGTAGGACCACAGGAGCCCGAGTGGCAGCGTGCTGAACAACGCGAGCAGCGTGAGACCGACCCCCTGCGCGAAGTCAACCCCGCCCTGGCCGGGGGGCAACGCGATCGACTGGGCCACGGCGAGCACGGCCAGCAGCGCTCCGGCCACGGCGGGCGCGTGCGGGACCGCGGCGAGCCGCCGCACCATGCCGGCCCGTCCGTCGCGCCCGTCACCCGCTTGGTCCACGTAGCCATTGTCCTCGCTGGCCAGCGAGCGTGCGTCCCCCCGGGCAAGCATCCTGCCGTCCCTCGCGCGGGGGATGCGTCGGCGGCCGATGTCCCTCGCGGCAGCGGTGGCAAAGACGGCTCGCGGGCGTGACGACGACAGCGCCTTTGATTCCTACGGTTACCAGCATGGAAGCAACCATCGAAGTCAACGGCCTGAGCAAGCGCTTCGGGCCGGTGGTCGCGCTGGACGGGATTACCTTCACCGTCGCTCCGGGGCAGGTCACCGGGTTCGTCGGCCCCAATGGCGCGGGCAAGTCCACCACGATGCGGGTGATCCTCGGTCTGGACGCCTCGGATGAGGGCAGTGCGCTGATCGGCGGGCACCGCTACCAGAGCCTGCGCCATCCGCTGAGCCACGTCGGGTCGCTTCTGGACGCGTCCGCGCTGCAGCCCGCCCGCAGTGCCCGCAACCACCTGCTGTGGCTGGCTCATTCCCAGGGCCTGACCGGTCGGCGGGTCGACATGGTGATCGAGCAGGCCGGGCTGGAGAAGATCGCGCGGCGCAAGACGGGCGGCTATTCGCTCGGCATGCGGCAGCGGCTCGGGATCGCCGCGGCCATGCTCGGCGACCCGCCGGTGCTGATGTTCGACGAGCCGTTCAACGGCATGGACCCCGAGGGCATCGTGTGGATGCGCGGGTTCCTGCGGTCACTGGCCGAGCAGGGCCGGGCGGTGCTGGTGTCCAGCCACCTGATGAGCGAGCTGGAAGGCTCCGCCGACCACCTGGTGGTGGTCGGCCGCGGCAAGGTCATCGCCGACACCACCGTGGCCGAACTTATCGCGGCCGCGTCCGGGGACCGGGTGTCGCTGCGCACGACCGCGCAGCCGGACGCGATCGGCGCGCTGACGCGCGCGGGCGCCATCGTGGCGGCCAGTGACCGGGACACGCTCACCGTCTCCGGGCTCACTTCCGAGCGCGTCGTCACCGTGCTGTCCGGCTCTGGTGTGCCGTTCTCCGAGATCTCCGCGCACCGCGCCACGCTCGAGGAGGCGTACATGGAACTCACCAGGGACGCGGTCGAGTACCGCGCCGCCGAGCCGGCCGCCCACACCAGGGAAGTGGCGCGATGAGCACGGGCACGATCACGCCATACCGGTCCGAGCAGCGGCCCGGGCGCGACGACTTCCCGCATCTGCTGCGGTCCGAGTGGACCAAGTTCCGGAGCGTACGCGGCTGGGTGATCGCCATGATCGCCGCGGCGCTGCTGACCGCCCTGGCCGTGGTGGCCATCGCGAGCACCGCCAACGGGAAGCAGAACTCGGCGGCCAATCCCATCGTCGCCATCGGCCCCGGCGGTGAGGCGGTCACCGACAGCTTCTACTTCGTGCGCCAGCCGCTGGACCGCAACGGCAGCATCACGGCCCGGGTCACCTCGCTGGCCGACGGCGAACTGGCGGGACAGGGACCGGGCACCAGCACGCATATCGCGCAGCCGTGGGCCAAGGCCGGGATCATGATCAAGGCGAGCACCAAGGCGGGCTCGGCCTACGCCGCGGTCATGGTCACCCCCGGCCACGGCGTGCGGATGCAGTACGACTTCACCCACGACCTGGCCGGCCTGCCCGGCACCCCATCGGCGGGGTCGCCGCGCTGGCTGCGGCTGACCCGGTCCGGCGACACGATCACCGGCTACGACTCCGCCGACGGTACGCACTGGACCGAGATCGGGACCGCTACCCTGACCGGTCTGCCGTCGACGGTACAGGCCGGGCTCTTCGCGGCCTCGCCGCCGTACGTGTCCGGGGGGCAAGGGTTCGCGAACAACAACGGGCCCGGCGGCATTGACACCCATGTCACCGCCACCTTCGACCACGTCAGCCTGCAGGGCGGACCGGTCGGCGCGACCTGGACCGTCGGCCACATAGGCTTCGGCACGGGCCCCGACATCGGCCAGCCCACCATCGGCGGGCTGTACTGCACATCGCACGGATGCACGAAGGTGCATGGTGGCCCGCCGCCGTTCCACCTGACCCAGTCCGGCGGACGGTTCGCGCTGTCCGAACGGGGCGGCGACATCGCGCCGTACTGGACCAATGTCGACCCGCTCGGGACGGTCCTCAAGGGCACGGCCGTCGGCCTGCTCGCGGTCATTGCGCTGGGCGCGATCTTCATCACCGCCGAGTACCGGCGGGGCCTGATCCGCACCACGTTCGCGGCCAGCCCGCGCCGGGGCCGGGTGCTGGCCGCCAAGGCCATCGTGATCGGGTCGGTCACGTTCGTGGCCGGGCTGGTCGGGACCGCGGTCGCGATGCCGATCGCCGAGCGCAAGCTGCACACGGGCGGCTGGGTGTCGTCGGTGTACCCGGTCTGGGCGCTCACCAGCGGGCACGGGCTGCAGATCGTCGTGGGCACCGCGGGGCTGCTGGCGGTCGCCGCCATCCTGGCGCTGTCTGCGGGCGCCGTGCTGCGGCGCAGCGCCGCCGCGATCACCGCCGTCGTCGGGCTGATGATCGTCCCGGTGATTCTCGGCGTGATCCTGCCCCAGGGCCCGGCCGACTGGGTGCTGCGGCTGACCCCGGCGGCCGCGTTCGGCCTGCAGGAGGGCACGCCGCAGTACTCACAGGTGATGCGCACCTGCGAGCCGTATAACGGCTGCTTCCCGCTGGCGCCGTGGAACGGGTTCGCCGTGGCCTGCGTCTGGGCCGCCGCCGCGCTGGCCATCGCCATCTTCGTGCTCCGCCGGAGGGACGCGTGAGCACGCTGGCGCACGCGCGGCGCCGGGAAGCGCGCGGAGGACACGGGATCACACGGGCACTGCGTGCCGAGGGCGGGGCGCTGCGGGAGGCGATGCACGCGGAGTGGACCAAGCTGCGCACGGTGCCCAGCACCGGATGGCTGCTGCTCACCCTGATCGTCGTGACCGTGGGCTTCAGCGTCCTGGAGGTCGTGGTGCAGAAGTGCCCGACCTCGTGCAGCTACGACACCCCCAAGCTCAGCCTCACCGGGATCCTGGTCGGCCAGGCCGCCGTCGCCGTCCTCGCCGTGCTGGTGGTGACCGGCGAGTACAGCAGCGGAATGATCCGGATCACGCTCACCGCCGTGCCGCGGCGAACCACGGCCCTGGCCGCCAAGGCGATCGTCCTTACCGGCGTGGTGCTCGTAACGGGGGCCATCGCGGCGGCGTGGTCGCTGATAGCCGGACGGTACATCCTGCCCGGCAACGGCTTCACCGGCGCACACGGCTCCGAGGTGCTGTCGCTGGGCGCCGGCTCGACGCTGCGAGCGGCGGCCGGCTCGGTGCTGTATCTGGCCCTTATCGGGCTGTTCAGCCTGGGCCTGGCCATCGCGGTGCGGGACTCCGGCGCGTCGATCGCCCTCCTGCTCGGCCTGATCTACATCGTGCCGCTGATTGTCCAGTTCGGGATCCTGGACTCGCGCTGGGAGCGCCGCCTCGAGCAGTGGAGCCCGATGAACGCCGGGCTGGCCATCCAGGCCACCAGGGACCTGAAGAGCCTGCCGATCGGGCCGTGGCCGGGCCTGGGCGTACTCGCGCTGTGGGCCGCCGGGGCGCTCCTGCTCGGCGGCCTGCTGCTCCGCCTGCGCGACGCCTGACCGCCGCGGCAGCGCCCGGCGCCACCCTCGGCGTGGTCGTCCGGGGACACCGGCGTGATCAGCGACAACGGCCCGCCCAGGCAGGTCAGCCTGCCCGCCTCGCCGGCTATCCCTCCGGCGGCTATTTAACTTGACAGCTAACTAACCCCAAAGTTAAATAGCCTGCATGAGCGCGCTCGACGCGACCTTCATCGCCCTGGCGGACCCGACCCGCCGGGCCATCGTGGCCCGGCTGGCGCGGGGCGACGCCACGGTGAACGAGCTGGCCGAGCCGTTCGACATGTCCCTGCCCGCGGTCTCCAAGCACCTCAAGGTGCTGGAGCGCAGCGGCCTGATCTCGCGGAGCCGGCACGCCCAGTACCGGCCCTGCCATCTGGAGCGGGAGGCGCTGGACGTGGCGGCGGACTGGATCGAGGAGAACCGGCGGATCTGGGCGGAGCGGTTCGACGAGCTGGACCGGCACCTGCGCGACATCCAGCGGGCGGCCGGCCCTCATGAGGAGGATCAAGGCCGATGACCGACCACACGCCGGACGCGGACGAGCTGATCTTCACCCGGGTCTTCGACGCGCCGAGAGAGCTCGTCTTCCGCTGCATGACCGAGCCGGAGCACCTGACCCACTTCTGGGGCCCAGCCGGGGTCAGCGCTCCGCTGGATCAGATAACGGTCGACGCGCGCCCCGGCGGGGTCTTCGAGGCCGTCATGGTCAACGACGCCGACGGCAGCGAGTACTGGATGCGTGTGATCTATGACGAGGTCGTGGCGCCAAAGCGGCTCACGTGGACCGACCCGGACACCGGCATGACCACGACCTCGACTTTCACCGACCTCGGGAACAACCGCACCGAGGTCCGTATCCATCAGGTCAAGGTGCCCGAGGCGTTCCGCAGCCCCGAGGCCCAGGCGGGCTTCCTGACTTCGCTGGACCGCTTCGCCGCCTACCTCGGGGCGCTGCGAGCCCATAGCTAAGGAGCAACGGCATGAACACCGTCATGTCCACCGACGGCACCACGATCGCGTACGAAGCCCAGGGCGAGGGACCGGCAGTCATCCTGGTCGACGGAGCCTTGTCGACCCGGCAGGGCAAGCGGGAGCTAGCCGAGCTGCTCGCGCCGTGCTTCACGGTCTACGGCTACGACCGCCGCGGCCGCGGGGACAGCGGGGACACCCGGCCCTACGGTGTCCGGCGGGAGGTCGAGGACCTCGAGACGCTGATCGACGAGGCCGGCGGCGCGGCCTGCCTCTACGGGCACTCCTCGGGGGCGTCGCTCGCGCTCGAAGCGGCCGCGCAGCTCGGCGCCAAGGTCACCAGGCTCGCCCTGTACGAGGCCCCGTATGACAACGACTCCGCGGACCGGAAGCGCTGGGCCGCGTACCTCGCGCAGCTGACCGAGGCGCTGGCCGACGACCGGCGCGGTGACGCCGTGGCCCTGTTCATGAGGTACGTCGGGATGCCCGACGAGCAGATCGCCGGGATGCGCCAGGCGCCGTTCTGGGCGAGCCTGGAGGCCATCGCGCCGACGCTGGCCTACGACCACACCGGCGTCCTGGGCCCGGACCGCGCGGTGCCGGCCGCGCGGGCCGCGCGGATCCCCGCGCCCACCCTGCTGATGCACGGCGGCGCGGGCGCCCCGTTCATGCGCGCTACCGCCGAGACGCTGAGCAAGGCCATGCCCCATGCGCAGTTCCGCACCCTTGACGGCCAGACCCACGAGGTGAGCGCGGCCGTCCTCGCCCCGGTCCTGACCGAGTTCTTCGCGCCGTGAGCCGCTCAGAACGAGGGCGGCGTGACGGCGGACAGCGCTAACAGCGGGCGCTGGCCGGTGTTGCCGGTGTGGCAGGCTGGCCTGGAAGGTCGCGGCGTCGCCGGCCGGGCAGGTACTGGACGGTTTCCGGCGCGGTCGCCGACCCCGGCGAGGCGCCGCCCGCGGAACCCGGCCCCGAGCCGTAGCCCGGTCCGGCCCCGCAGCGGCCCGTTACAGGGTGCCGGCCTCGATGGCCTGGCGGATCCAGGGGATGACCTCGTCGAGCATGGCGGGCAGGGAGGTGGTGGCCTGGTAGCCGAGGATCTTCTTGGCTTTCCCGGTCGAGGGCACCCGGCGCTGCACGTCGTGGGTGAACGGGTCGTCGTGCACGACGCGGAGCGGGACGCCGGGTCCGTTGATCTTCTGCCAGATCAGCTGGGCCAGTTCGAGCACGGTGGTGGGCTGGTCGGTGGACAGGTTGAAGTCCTCGTTCAGCGCCCCGGGGTGTTCGAGGGTGTCGGCGATGCCGCGGGCGAGGTCGCCGCCGTAGGTGTAGTGGCGGACCTGGCGGCCGTCACCCAGGATGTGCAGCGGGTCCTGGCCCTTGAGCACCTTTTGCGCCAGGTCGGGCACCACGTGGCTCATGGCCAGCTGCACGTTGCCGGACAGGATCTGCTCATCGCCCAGCGCCCGGCTTTCGCCGGTGCCCACGCAGTTGAACGGGCGCACGATGGTGAACGGCAGCCCGTGCTGGTCGCGGGCGGCGCGGGCGAAGTACTCCACCGCGAGCTTCTGGAAGCCGTAGGACGAGCGCGGCGGCGGTATCTGGCGTTCCTGGCCCTCATGCGATGGCCAGGAACTGGCCGACTCGAACACCATCGACGATGACACGTAGGTGACCTTCGCCAGCCGGCCGGACCGGTGCGCCGCGATCGCCGCGTCGCAGCAGGAGGCGATGATCCGCTCGTTGGCGGCGAGCAGGTCGTAGGGGTAGGTGTGGAAGTAGGAGATCCCGCCGATCATCGCGGCGCCCGCGATGAAGTGGTCGGCGCCGGCCAGCAGGGCGGTCATCAGGGCGGTGTCGCGCGCGTCGCCCTCGACCAGGGTGTAGTCCGGGTGGCCGTCGTAGGACTTGGCGACCTTGCCGTACTTGGAGAAGTTGTCCACCCCGGTGACGGCGTAGCCGCGCTCGAGGAGCTCGGCGACCAGGTAACCGCCGATGAACCCCGCCGAGCCGCTGACCACTACCTTGCGCATCCTCACCTTGCCTGTTCGCGGTCGCTGGCCGGCACGGCGCGCCCGGCGCGGGCCCGCAGCTCGTCCACGCCGAGCTGCCGGCCGAAGGCGAACCGGTACCAGCGCAGGTACTTCGGCAGCCAGGCCGCGACCCGGAAGTTCGACAGGCCCTCCTGGCGGTCCAGCCAGATCGTGGGGATCTCGGCGATCGGCAGCCGCAGCCGCCGGGCCTTGGCCGTCAGCTCGATGCCGATCTCGAAGCCGTCCCGGCTGTCGATGCCGGCCGCCCGCACGAACGCGGTCGGATAGGCCTTGAACGAGTTGGTGGCGTCCCGGGTGCCGACCCGGGCCAGCAGCCGCAGGCTGCGCCCGGCCGCCGCCGACATCATCCCCTTGGCCAGCGGCCCGCCCACCTGCTGGCCGCCGGCCATGTACCGGGACGCCGCCGCGACCGCGACGCCGCGCTCGACCAGGCGGACCAGGTCGTCGATCTGCCGCACGTCGTCGCAGCCGTCGGCCATCGTGACCACCGCCACCGGCGTGACGGCGTGATCGATGCCGTAGCGGATCGCGTTGGCCGGGCCCCGCCCGTAGTCATTGACCAGGCAGCGCAGCCGCGGCTCCCGCCCGGCCAGGCGCGACACCACCGGCCGGGTGCTGTCGGCGGGGTCATCGACCACCACCAGCACCTCGCACGGCAACATCACCGCCTCGAACAGCCGCCCCAGGACCGGGATTATGCCCTCGCCCTCGTTGTACGCGGGGATCACCACCGACACCCGCAGCGCGCCGGGATCACTGACCCCCGCCCGCCAGACCAGCCCGGCGGCAGCGCTGCGCCGGCCCGCGGCACGGTTCCTCGCCATCAGATGCGCACCCCCTGGCCGCGGATGTTCCAGATGTCCACCACCGGCTTACCGGTGGCCAGGGCGGCGTACTGCGCGTGCGGCGCGGCGATGATCAGCAGATCCGACTTCTGCACCACGTCGTCCAGCGGCAGCAGCGACGAGTCCACGGTGACATAGGGGTCGGTGCAGTACACCGTGGAGGTGACGAAGGCCAGGATCCCCTTCAGCTTGTAGGCCAGGCTGGAGCGGATATCGTCCGACCCGCCCTTGAACGCCATGCCCAAGATGCCGACCGCCATCGACTCCAGGTCATAGCTGCGCTGCAGCCGGTCGACCACATACAGCGGCAGCCCCTCGTTGATCGCCATCGCGGTATGGCCGATCGCGAAATTGTTGTTGTTGAACGCCGCCAGCTGCATCGTGTCCTTCAGCAAGCACGGCCCCGCCGCGAAACCCGCCGCGGGCAGGTCCGCCGCCCGCGGGTAATCCAGCGCCAGGCCCTGGCGGATCCGCTCAAAATCCAGCCCCCGGTCGTTGGCGATCATGTACAGCTGATTCGCGGTGGCGAACTTGATATACCGCCACGCGTTCGTGAACAGCTTGGCCAGCTCGGCCTCCTCCGGGCTCATCCGCACCTGGCCGGCCGTCAGCAGGCCGAACAGGGCCGACGCCCGCCCGAAAGCCCCCTCCTTCCGGGCGGAGATGATCTGCGGCAGCTCGAACAACTCGGTCATCGCCTTGCCCTCGGCGATCCGCTCCGGGCAAAACGCCACGTCGATCGCGTAGCCCAGCCGGGCGATCATCTTCTCCACCAGCGCGGTCACCCCCGGATACACCGTGCTGCGCAAGATCAGCAACTGCCCGTCACGCAGATACCCCGCGCACCCCGCCAGCGCCCTGGTGATCGCCTGCTGGTCCGGGATTGAGATGCTCATCGACCGGCGTGCCGATCACCACGACCACATGCTCGGCCGTGCCCACCACCGCCGGGTCCGCCGAAGCAGACAACCGCCCCCCCGCCACGGCCCGTTCCAGCACCGGCCCCGCCCCCGGCTCGTCAAACGGCATGCGCCCCTGGCAGACCTGCGCCACCGCAGCCGGATTGACGTCATAGACGGCGACGTCCGCCCCCCGGTCAGCGAACGCGATCGCCAGCGGCAGCCCCACATGCCCGCACCCGCCGATGACCACCACATCACGGGCAAACGAGGCGTCACGCTGCAGCGCCACTTATGACACCCGGTCTCTCATCGTCGGCCTGTTATCCAGGCGCCTACCATAGCGGCCCAAACCGCGTCACTTTCCCCGGTATGCCGGGCGGATTCTCAGCCGTGACGAGCCGGGGCCTGCTTATCGTCGGCGTCGCCGGGGCGGTGCCCGCCGTGGCGGCTGAGCACGATGACCGGCCAGGCCGCGCCCGCGGCGGCGCAGGGCTCTGGCTCGTCGATTTCGACCCGCAGCCCGAGCGTCCTGGTGGCCGCGGGGCGTTACCGGGCCAGGGCATGGCGGGGCGTTACCGGGCCAGGGCGTGGCGGAAGTAGGCGATGGTCTTGGCCAGGCCCTCATCCAGCGGCACGGCCGGCTCCCAGCCCAGCACCTCCCGGGCGCGGGTGATGTCGGGGCGGCGGCGGACCGGGTCGTCAGAGGGCAGCGGGTGATGCTCGATGGGGCTGTCGCTGCCCGCCAGTGCCAGCACCTTCTTGGCCAGCTCCAGCATGGTGAACTCGCCCGGGTTGCCCAGGTTCACCGGCCCGGTCACCGGCGCCGGGGAGCCCATCAGCGCGATCAGCCCGCTGACCATGTCATCGACGTAGCAAAACGAGCGGGTCTGCGACCCGTCGCCGAACACCGGCAGCGGCGCCCCCCGCAGCGCCGACACGATGAAGCTCGACACCACCCGCCCGTCATCAGGCAGCATGTTCGGCCCGTAGGTGTTGAAGATCCGCGCCACCTTCACCGGCAGCCGGTGCTGGCGGTGATAGTCGAAGAACAGCGTCTCGGCGCACCGCTTGCCCTCGTCATAACACGACCGGATCCCGGCCGGGTTCACGTTCCCCCAGTACGACTCCACCTGCGGGTGCACCGCCGGATCCCCGTACACCTCCGAGGTCGAGGCCAGCAGCACCCGCGCCCCCAGCCGCTTGGCCAGCCCCAGCATGTTGATCGACCCGTGCACGCACGTCTTGGTGGTCTGCACCGGGTCGCGCTGGTAATACACCGGCGACGCCGGGCAGGCCAGATGGTAGATCTGGTCCACCTCCACATACAGCGGGAACGTCACGTCATGGCGCATCAGCTCAAACCGCGGCTCGCCCAGCAGATCCGCCACGTTGCCCCGGCTGCTGGAGTAGAAGTTGTCGGCCACCAGCACCTCATGACCGGCCGCCAGCAGCCGCCGGCACAGGTGCGACCCGATGAACCCCGACCCCCCGGTCACCAGCACCCGCTGCGGCGACCCGGCTGGCACCTCCGAACCCCGCAAGCTCATTAAGAATCCTTTAACTAGCCTTGAAGGATGCAGGCCCGGCTCACGGAGCGTCATTACCCCGTGCCATGCCTCGCGTGGCATTGCCTTGGCAGGTTACCGTAAGCTTCCGACCGTGAAGCTCTCGATTCTGATGCCGGTATACAACGAGCGCGCGACCCTGGCGTCCGCAATCAAGGATGTTCTTAACGTTAACTTTCCTTGCGACTTCGAGCTGGTCATCGTCGATGACGGGAGCACGGACGGCACCAGGGACCTGTACCCGTCCCTGGCGGGCGACCCGCGCGTGACCGTCCTGCAGCACCAGCGCAACCGGGGCAAGGGCGCGGCGATCCGTACCGCGGCCGCCGCCGCCAGCGGCGACTACGTCATCATGTGCGACGCCGACCTGGAGTACTCGCCCGCCGAGATCCCCGCGCTGCTCGCGCCGGTGCTCGCCGGGCAGGCCGAGGTCGTGTTCGGCACCAGGACGTTCGGCAGCCACAATGCTTACTCCTACGCTTACGTGCTGGGCAACAAAGGGGTCACGACGTTCGCGAACGTGCTATTCAACTGCTATATCAGCGACCTCGAGACGTGCTTCAAGCTGATGCCCACCGCGCTGTACCGCAAGCTGGATATCCGCCAGACCGGATTTGGCATGGAGGCCGAGGTCACCGGGAAGTTGCTGCGGCGCGGGTTGCGGCCCTACGAGGTCCCGGTCAGCTACCAGGCACGCAGCCGCGAGGCCGGGAAGAAGCTCACCTGGCGCGACGGCGCGGAAGCGCTGTGGATCCTGCTCCGGCAGCGGGTCGCGTCCCGCCCGATTTCCTGATTGCGGTTACTCCGCGGCTTCCTGATTGCGGTTACTCCGCGGCCTTCGCCCTGTGCTGGCTAGACACTGTGCGGGCTAGAATCGCCAGCCCGTGCGCTCCGCCAGCCATGATGCCGCCAGGAACACCGGCAGGCTGAGCCCGATCAGCATCGCGCAGCCGGTGAACGCGCTCTCCACGAAATTGCCGGCCACCGGGGCCACCTCGTAGTAGTACAGAAGGATGATGCTCATGAGGACCAGATAGCCGCCCACCGCGGTGGCCAGGTAATGCAGGATCAGCCGGGGCCATCCCGGCCCCGGCCTGATGACCGCGCGCAGGCCCCGGCGCGCCGGGCTGGCCGCCGGGCCGGCCAGGGAGGCTTCCTGGCCGGGTGCTGGGGCGGGAACCAGGGCGCGGGCCGGCGGGCTGGCCAGCCCCGGGCGGCGCGCGGGCTCCGGGCGGCGCGCGGACTCGGCTCCGGGCTCCGGCGCCGAGCGCCGGACGAGGCGCAGGCCTACGGCGAGCGCCCCCATGACCAGCACGTAGCCGACGATTATCGGCACCAGGTCCTGCCGGATCAGCGACGACGACATGTCAGGCCGGTCCCGCGCTCTTCAGGCCCGGAGCAGGAAGTGCCAGCCCCGGACGAAGAGATGCCAGCCGAACCACAGCCACACCGCGAACAGCGCCCACCGTCCGAACGGGTAGCGCTGGATGGCCCGGAAGGTGGCGCTGAGCGTCGGCACGCTGCCGCTGAGATGGCTCAGGGCCAGGCCCTCCCACGCGAACAGGGCGCCGAACAGCAGCGCCCAGACGATATATCCGATCACCGGATGTTGTGCCACACTGACCTCCTCGGGTACCGCGACGTACTGGGTCTGGTCTATCACCGCGGGCGGCCCGTCATCTCGCCCTAGGGCAGCACCGGAGCGGCAATGTTTGTGGACCGGCTCCCGGCGGTTCGTTACGGTTGGATGGCCTTGTGCAGCCGAGCGAAGGGATGGCCATGTGGAACTCGTTCAGCACTGACGCCAGGCAGGCCATTACCGCCGAGGTGATCTTCTATTCCGGCGGCAACGGGGACGAGATCCACGCCTACGTCGCCCGGCCGGACGGGCCCGACCCGGTGCCCGGGATCGTGGCCGTGCACCACATGCCCGGCTGGGACGAGTTCTACCGGGAGTTCGCCGAGCGCCTGGCACGTCACGGGTACTGCGTGATCTGCCCGGACCTGTACTGCCGCTTCGGCCACGGCACCCCGGACGACATCGCCGCCCGGGCCCGCTCCCAGGGCGGGGTGCGCGACGACAGCGTGGTCGCCGACTGCGAGGCGGCGGCCGCCTGGCTGAAGGCCCAGCCCGGGAGCAACGGCAAGGCCGGCATCATCGGCACGTGCTCGGGCGGCCGTCACGCGCTGCTGACCGCCTCCCGGGTGAGCGGCTTCGACGCCGTCGCCGACCTGTGGGGTGGCGGCGTGGTCATGGCCAAGGAGGACCTCTCCGAGGCCCGCCCGGTGGCGCCGATCGACTACACCGCCGGCCTGGCGGCCCCGCTGCTCGGGCTGTTCGGCAACGACGACAGCCATCCCACGCCCGAGCAGGTGAACCTGCACGAGGAGGAACTGAAGCGGCGCGGCAAGGATTACGAGTTCTACCGTTACGACGGCGCCGGGCACGGCTTCTTCTACTACCACACCCCCATGTACCGGCCCGAGGCGGCGATGGACGGCTGGGCCAAGGTCTTCACGTTCTTCGGCGGGCACCTGGCCGCCTGAGCTTCCTGCTCACGGCGCGTAAACGCCAGCGTGTGCACGTGCCGGGCATCCGTCAGCGTCGCTGGGCGACGTCCTCACCCGGATCATGCGCACCCGGACCGGCCGGGTGGGCGTGCTGGTCGCCTGGGCCTGGCTCGGGCTGCACTTCTTCTCCCAGTAGCGGGGCTAGCGCGCCGGCCCGCCCGCGATGCCGCGCAGGATCGTCTCCGCGACGCGCCCGGCCAGGCCGGGCTCGGTGGTCACCGGGCGCCCCGGCGGGGCGAACATGACCCGCGGCAGGATCTCGCCGTGGATCGTGCCGACGATCAGCGTGACCGCGGCGTCAACGTCGGCGGCCGGGTCGATGCGGCCGAGCCGCTGCTCGGCGAGCAGGTAACCGCGGAGGGTATCGGGCAGCCCGCGGGGCCCGCCGGGGGCGGGGTCCTGGTCAGCCCGGCGTTCGCCGCCGCCGACGAAGGCCGCGTCGCCGCCGACCATGGCGTGGAACCGGCCGAGCACCCCGGGCTGCGACACCAGCCCGGCGCTGCCCCGCTCGCCGATCAGCCGCGCGGCGGTCGCGATCAGGTACTCGCGCAGGATCTGGCCGTCGCCGTCGCGCAGCACGGCGGGTTTCCTAGGTGACATCGCGCCTGAGTGTAGTGACGACGGCCGCGCCGGCGAACATGGCGGCATAGCCGAGCAGCACCAGGCCGCCGCCGAGGGTCAGCCAGGTGTCCGTGCCTGGCGCTGGACGGCCGGGTCGTGCACGTCGCCGCCGGACAGGACCAGGCCGGTGACCGCCGGCCATGAACTAAGGTTCACAGCGCTTTCGGCCGACGATCAGCCGTGGCCGGGGCCAGCCTGGACCCGGGAACCAGGTCGCGGCAATGCTGGGCAGATGAGCGCTGAGCTGCGGCCGCGCCGGTGCGCGGTGATCGGCGCCGGGGTGCTCGGCGTGTGCGTGGCGGCCCGGCTGGCCGAGGCGGGCCTCGGGGTGACGCTCCTGGAGCGGGACCGGCCCGGCACCGCCGCCACCCGGTCGAGCTTCGCCTGGCTGAACGCCAACGACAAGGCGCCCCGCGCCTACCACGACCTCAATCATGCCGGGATGCGGGCCTGGGCCGGGCTCTCGGCGGGCCTGGGCGGCGCCGCGTGGTACCGGTCGTCCGGAAACCTCGAGTGGGCGGCGAGCGAGCCCGGGCGGGCCCGGCTTGCCGCGCGGGTGCGCAGGCTCACCGAGTGCGGGTACCCAGCGCGCCTGATCGACGCCGGGCAGGCGGCTGAGCTTGAGCCGGCGCTACGGCTGCCGCGGCCGACGCCCGATGTCGCGTGGTTCTCCGACGAGGGCTACCTGCTCACCGAGGGCCTGGTCAGCCAGATGGCCGAGGTGGCGGCCCGGCACGGGACCACGGTGCTGACCGGCGAGCCGGGGCACGTGGTCGGCCTGGACGGGGTCGGCGGCGCGGCGCGGGCGGTGCGGACCGCCGCCGGCCAGGTGATACCGGCGGACGTGGTCGTGTGCTGCGCGGGACGCTGGGTGCCGGAGCTGGCCGCGCTGGCCGGCGCGCCGGGCCCGGTGCCGCTGGTCCCGTGGGCGCCCCCCGGCGCGGCCGCGCCGGGGCTGGTGGTGCAGGCCGGGCCGGTGACGCCGCCGGGCCCGGAGCGGATGGTGCACGCGCCCGACGTTTACCTGCGGCCCCATGCCGGCGGGCTGGTGCACCTGGAAGCGCCCGACGCAGCCGTGGACCTGCACACTCCCGAGGCGGACCTGCGGCGGTGGGCGGAAGAACTGCTGCGCCGGGCCCGCCGCGCGGTCCGCGGGCTGGACGACGCCGCCGTGGTCGGCTACCGGGTGTGCGTGCGCCCGATGCCAGCGGACGGCCGGTCCATCGTGGGACGGCTGCCCGGCGCCGAGAGCCTGTACGTCGCGGTCACGCACAGCGGCGTGACCCTCGCCGCGCACCTGGCCCGGCTCATCACCGCCGAGCTCGTCACCGGCGCGGCGCCCGCCGAGCTCGCGCCCTACCGGCCGGACCGCTTCACCGCTGCGAGCTGAGCAGTGAAACGGAATTGACTGACGAAGCTTCGCAAAAAGATAAATAATGGACTTAAAACTTCATGATGTTTCTTCCGGAGTTTTCTTGACGCCGTTTCCGGGGGTTGTTACGTTCCGCCAGAAAGCGTCTCGGATTGAGACGGTCACGACGGCGTGGCCGACGGTCCGGGTGGGTCTGGACTCGGCGTCACGCGCGAGCAAGAGGGATCGCACATGCGCACTCGCTGGTCAGCACTAAGGTCACCGACGCGACACTTGGCGAGAGGCGGCGCGGCCGAGCGGAGCTCGCCGCGACGCTGGCGATCGTGGCGCCTGTTCCTGGCGTCGGCGGTCGGCCTCGTCGTCATCTGCCAGCTCGGCCTGGCAGGCTCGGCCACCGGGGCGGTGGCCACGCCGAAGTCAGCCGACGCGGCAGGGGCGGTCGCCCCGAACGCGGTCAACGAGCTCGACTGCAACGGCTGGAGCGCCAAGTACAGATCCGTCAGGGAGCTCGCCGGCGACCTCTGCACTGACCCGATCAAGGTGGTGGACGGGAAGGGCAACCGGTTCGTCGACAACGGCTGGTACGTCGGCCACGACGAGCCCAGCGTCAAGTTCATCTCCGGCGCGCCGGACTCCGGCAACACCATGAGCTACCTCATGAAGGTCCCGGTGGACCCGCGCAAGGCCCCGACGCCGACCGGCAGCGTCACCAACTACGGTGAGCTGTCCGTCGCGCCCTGGTTCGGGCTGCCGATCTGCGACCCGAACTCTTACCCGCAGAACCCGTGCACCCCGGACAGCGACTCCAACACCGGCTCGGGGCTCCCGACCGACGCCGGCTCCGCGTTCATGGAACTGCAGCTGTACCCGCCGGGGTTCACGCCGTTCGTCGACAGCGAAAGCTGCAGCGTGACCAAGTGGTGCGCGGCGCTCACCATCGACAGCCTCGAGTGCACCTTCGGCTTCGCCTCCTGCAACGCCAACTGCGAGGAGCCGGTCAACTTCGCTTACCTGCAGACCGACGGCATTCCGGCCGGCCCGCCCAGCCCGCAGCTCGCGGACGTGAGCACCTACCTGCCGAACCGCCATACGCTGATGATCAATCCGGGTGACGTGCTCGCGCTCTCGATAACCGACCCGCCGCAGGGGTTCACGGCCACCATCCGAGATCTCACCACCCATCAGACCGGGTTCATGCAAGCCAGCGCGGCCAACGGCTTCATGAACACCTCGATCGGCACCTGCAACGGCACGCCGTTCACCTTCCACGCGGAGTACAACACCGCGTCGATCGAGAACCGGGTCCCGTGGGCCGCGCTCGAGGGCGGCGTGCTGATGGAGCAGGAGATCGGGCACTCCGAGGCCTGCGGCTCGCTGGCCAACCAGGACCCGACCTCGTTCAGCTACGCGAACGGCCAGTCCTTCACCGACAACGACACCTTCGACACCTGCGTGGGCGGATCGGAGGGCAAGGGCCAGGTAGGTGAGGGCCCGTGCAACCCGACGACCGCCATCTGCCAGAACGCGGAGACGCAAGGGCCCGACGGCCCGCAGGCCTGCCCGACCGACAACGCGGACAGCGGCGTGCTCTGCGAGTACGCCGACGGCTGGTGCTTCCCCCAGGGAACGCGGGCGGTGACGGTCAACGGGGTGCAGACCACCGCGGAATCGGCCCTCAATGAATGCTTCGCCGACCGGTACCAGAACGGTGACCTCGATTTCGACGGCATCTCCTACCAGTCGTATACCTGGCCGAACGGAGGGCCGAATCACCCGACGGCGTTCCAGTACATAGGGCCGTTCAACGCCCAGGGCAAACCGTACCCGCAGATCCAGTTCGAGAGTGACATCGGCGGCTCATCGTTCCTGTGCGACACGGCCACCGGCGCGGGCTGCACCGTCCCGCCGATCAGCGCCAAGTTCTATCCGTTCTGGTCGCTCAGCCGGTTGTCCTCCGGGATGGGGGCCAGGTCGTCCTCGGGGCACGGGTCTAACTCGACCGCGTGCGTGTGGAACTTCGGCAACGTGCTGCCGCAGACCATCGAGGACTTCGGCCGCGATGCCCAGTACGGCGCGCCGGACCTCAGCTGGTACGGCGGCACCAGCATCAGCGCGCCGATGGCCAACCCGCAGTTCTCCGGACGCTGCGCCACCTAGTACGAGCAGCTAGCTAGCCGGCCCGGGGTGCCCGTCACATGACGGGCACCCCGGCGGCCTTGCCCGATGTCCTAGTATCCTTGCGGACTGGCACCGGCGAGGGAGGGTTCGGTGGCCTACCTGCTGCGGATGTCCGGCGAGATCCGGGACTGGCTGGCCGACCTGCGCGGCAGCGACCCTCCGGCGGCCATGCTGGTCGGCCAGGCGCTGACGGCCCTGATCGGCGAGGGGGACAGGCTCGGGCCGCCGCTGGTCGTCTCCCTGGAGCGCTCGACACGGCCATGCGACCTGTCCGAGGCCCTCGACCGCTCCTATCAGGACCGGCTGGGCCGGCTGCAGATACTGCGCCGCCTGCTCGCCGACGCGGCCACGCTGGCCCGGGAGATCCAGATTCAGGCCACCGACCTGGAGCTGCTGCAGACCCGGCTCGGCGATCAGCGCCGGCAGGCGCTCGACGCGGGCGACGCACCGGCGGCCGCGCAGGCCGCGGACGAGCTGGCCGCGGCCCAGAGCCAGGTGGCCGAGCTGCGGCGGCTGCTGCCCGGAGTGACCGAGGCCGAGCAGCAGCTGACCGAGCAGAGCCAGCGGCTGAGCGTGCGGGTCGATGCCTTCCGGACCAGGAAGGAAGCCCTGAAGGCGAGCTACACCGCGGCGCTGGCCGGGCGCACGGTCCACGACGCCGACGTCGCCCTGGGCCACGCCGCGGGCGGGCAGCGCCAGGGGCCGGACGCCCCGGCCACCGAGGCCGCCGACCGGCTCGCGGAGGTCATCGGGGAGATCGAGCGGGAGCTGGGCGACGAGGCCGCGACGGAAGGCCTGCTGGAGCTGCGGCCCGGCGCGCCCGGCGGCAACGACGACAGCCGGATCATCTTCGCGGCCGAGCCGCCCGGGACCGCGCTGCTGATCGCGGTGCTGGAGGGGCGCGACGCGGTGCGGGACCGCCGCCGCGAAGCGGTCGCGGCCTCGGCGGAGCTGCTGCGGCGCGCACGGGCAGGCCAGGCCCCGGAGGCCGCGGCGCACGCCTTCGATAACGTGCCGTCGTTTCTCGGCGAGTTCTTCCCGGGGCGCGGGGGCGAGGTCGAGGCCGGCGCGGCGGCGCTCGTCGCCCGCAGCCGCGCCCGGACACTGGCCGAGCAGCGCACCCGGCTCGGGCTCACCCAGGCGCAAGTGGCCCAGCGGATGGGCGTACGGCAGGAACGAGTCTCGGCCATCGAGCGCGCCGAGCCCGGCTCCACCGAGGTCCGGACCCTGGCCAGCTACGTCGAGGCGCTCGGCGGCCGGCTGGAAATCATCGCCGACCTCGGCGACGAGCGCATCCAGCTCCGCTGACATCCGGCCCGTTATGGAGCCTGCATACCTGGACACTCGCCGCGGGTCCCAACCCGCACCCGGCCTTCGAGCGCCGCCGGGTCACCGTGGTCGCGACTGACGCCCGTCAGCCGCGCAGCAGCGGCTTGCCCAGCGGCAGCGCCTTGCCGCCGGTGGCCACCGAGGCCGCGTCGAAGAACAGGTACACCCCGATCGCGGCGAACACCAGCACCACGTAGCCGGCGGTCTTCAGCAGCCCACTGGATGGGACGCCGAGCGGCGAGGCCCCGGCAAAGGCGAGATACAGCAGCAGCAGGGCCAGGTCGACGAGCACGAACACGGCCGTGAACGCCACCGGCAGCCGCAGCGTCGCCAGGGTGAGCATCACGATGACGATCAGCCAGGTGAGCAGGAACAGCTTCACGGTGGCGAGCACCGCGGTGACGGTGATGGCGAACCAGTTGTGGTCGAGGCCGAGCACCAGCACCCCGTAACTCAGCCAGAAGGTGCCGAAGATGCCGAAGACGCTCGCCACCGCGCTCTGCCCGACCGCCGCGGCCCAGATCGCGGCCAGCAGCAGGCCCAGGGCCGTGGTCGACAGGATGATCGCGAGGGGCGCGCCGAGGACGCCGGCCGGCACCACGCCGGCCAGCGCCAGGCCGAGCGCTATGGAGCCCGCGATGAAGGTGGGCAGGCCGAGTATCGCCGGGTTGCCGGCGAGCGGCCCGGTCACGGCAACCTCCGCCACGACCACTTCCTCCACTTCGCCGGTGTGGACATCGGGCCGGGGAGTACCGTCAGCGTCTGCATCGAGCGCGGTCATCATTGCCCCCTTCGTGGGAAGGCGCCACAACAGCATGTGTGCCTGTCGCCTTGATACCGCGCCGGAGGCCAGCAGCGATTCTCAGTTTGAGCCGGCGGAGGTCAGCCCGTGGGAGTGACGATGCCGTATTCGTGGATCTTGCGGTAGATCGTCGCCCGGGACATGCCCAGCGACGCGGCGGCCTTGACCTTGTTGCCGCCCGAGTCCAGCAGGCTCTGCACGATCGCGTCCCGCTCCATCGACTCCAGCGGGCTGAGCAGCCGCCGGCTGACCGTCCAGCATTCGGGCGGCAGGTCGGCCGAGCGGATGGTCCCGGTCCGCCGGTGCTGCGCGATCCGCTTGAGCACCTGCCACAGCTGCTCGGTGTTGCCGGGCCAGCTCGATCGCAGCAGGATCTGCATCGCCTCGGACGAGCAGGTGAGCCGGGCCCGCTGGCTGAGCTTGGCCAGCAGGAACGGCACCAGGTCGTGCAGGTCCTCGATGTGATGCCGGAGCGGGGGGACTTCCACGGTTTTCGGGAAGAACCGCAGCAGCTCGGCCAGGTCGCCGCGCGCCGGGCCGTTGCCCAGGGTGACCGCGACCCACAGCTTGTCCGCGCGGCCCGCGCTGCGGGCTTCCTGGAGCGCCGACGACAGGACGTGCAGCCGCCGCGGGCTCAGCCGGTCGACGTGCCGGATGACCAGGCATCCCTCGCTGTCGAGCAGCTCACGGCGGGCCGTCGCCTGCCAGTCCTGGTCGGCGGCATTGGCGGCGTCGAGCACGTGGTAGTGGCCGGCCGGGTTCCGCCGCTGGTGCACGGCCCGGAGCAGGGCCAGCTTGCCCACCCCGGGCTCACCCTCCAGGGCGAGCCACTCGCCCGAGTCGTAGACCGCCTCCACCTGCTGGCAGCCGCGCAGCCACAGCGGCCCGGAACCCACCAGGCCGGGCAGGACCATCCGGGCTCGCGGCCAGGTCTGGACGGTCGGCCGGGCGCCGGACTCGACCAGCTTCACGTGCACCACGCCGCCGGCCAGGCGGTCGTCGCCGCGCAGCGGCCGGCAGTACATCCGGGCCCGGGCGCCGGTGGGCAGCTCGATCTCCACCGCGGCGGAGTGGCGGCTGGCCAGCGACTCGGTGGCCTGCCCGAGCAGCACGACCTGGTCGCCAGGATCAAGCGCCTGACGGGCGAAGTCGTTCATCATCACCACGTCGTGGTTGAGCGCCAGCACGATCCCGGCGCTGTGCCGGCACGCCCGCAGGTACTCCTGCAGCAGCTCGAACTCCCGTGCGTTGCTGTCGGTGAGCAGGGCCTGGGTGATCTGGTCGGCGGTGGTCTTGGCCAGCGTGATCAGCAGCGGGTCGGCGTCCTTGCGCCAGCAGGTCAGGTCCACGGCACCGAGCGTCTTGCCGGAGATCGGGTGCCGGATCGGCACGCCGGCGCAGGCGAGGTTCTCCAGGTTCTCCGCGTAGTGCTCGTGGCCGAACACGTGCATGGGCCGGCCGCCCTCCAGCGCCGTGCCGATGCCGTTGGTCCCGACGGACTCCTCGGCGTAGCTGAAGCCGGGAGCCAGCTTGACGCTGTCCAGGTGCCGGTCGAGGTCATAGTCGGCCCGCATTCGGGTGAGCACCACCCCGGCCGCGTCGGTGAGGATGACGCTGATCGGCTGGCCCTCCAGGTGCTCGCGCAGGTGCCGGAGCACCGGCAGGGCGCTGCGGGTCAGCGGGGTGTCCAGGTCAGGGTCGCCGATATAGGCCAGGTCGATGTGGTCGGCCGCGACGTTCCAGCGCCGGGAGCGCCACCACGACGCCAGGATCGTGTCGCGCACCTCGTGCGGGTCGACCGACTCGGAGGTGAGGAACCGTTCCCGGGTCTCGGCCAGCCGTTCGCCATCGGTCAAGGCCGGTCGGCGCGCTGCTCCGGGCGTCATGCCCTCTCCCTGCCTCCCGGAATCGCTCTCGCGGGTGGCGGGTTCATCCCGCGGGTGGCGTCCGGGGTGTGCGTCGTAGCTACAACGTAACGGCGTCGTAACACGCACATGTCTCAAGTTGAGACCGCCGTCTCGTGACCGACGCCACTTGGCTGTCCAGAGGGAGGTACCCTATGGACCGGCCAGGCGAACCACAGCCCGAGACATACAACCCGTGGAGCATCGTCAACCTGGTGTTCGACCACCTGGCCGAGCAGGGCCTGCACCCGGTCCTGGGCGACCAGGGCGATCCCGGCGCCCCCGCCGCGGAACTACTCAGGGCACTGGGCATCCAGCCGGCCGCGGAGGGGAACCTCAAGATCTCCCAGGACGTCCGGGACCACCTCGCCGAGATCCGGACCGCGGTCTTCGGCGACAGCTGAGCCCGCCTGGTCCTGCGCAGCGCCGGGCCTGGTGAACAGGGCTGTCTCATGATGAGAACCCATAACGCTCCGCCGCGGGGTGTGATGCAGGTCACTAGCACTTTTAGGCCGTGAGGGCTCGTACGTCCGCGGGCGAGGTCAGGGCGTCATCGCCGGCGGACGCGATCACGGAGGCAGACAGGCTGTCTCAGTCGGCCCGAGTGAAGGAAGGGGTGACCATGAGTCGCCAGAGCGTGGCCAAGGCCCACCAGAAGATCCAGGAGCTCGCCTGGGAACCGCTCTACCACGAGCCAGTGTCGCAGTACGGAACGGACTACACGTTCCAGAAGGCTCAGAAGAAGGACCCGCTCAAGCAGGTCCTGCGCTCCTACTTCCCGATGCAGGAGGAGAAGGACCACCGGGTCTACGGCGCCCAGGACGGGGCCATCCGCGGGAACATGTTCCGCCAGGTGCAGGAGCGCTGGCTGGAGTGGCAGAAGCTGTTCCTGTCGATCATCCCGCTGCCCGAGATCTCGGCGGCGCGGGCCATGCCGCTGCTGTTCCGCACGGTGCCCAACCCGGAGCTGCACAACGGCCAGGCCATCCAGATGATCGACGAGGTCAGGCACTCGACGATCCAGCAGAACCTCAAGCGCCTGTACATGAACAACTACATCGACCCAGCCGGCTTCAACTCCAGCCTGCGCGACTTCCAGAACGACTACTGCGGGACGATCGGCCGGCAGTTCGCCGAGGGCTTCATCACCGGTGACGCGATCACCGCGGCGAGCATCTACCTGACCATCGTGGCCGAGACGGCGTTCACCAACACGCTGTTCGTGGCCATGCCGGCCGAGGCGGCGGCCAACGGCGACTACCTGCTGCCGACGGTGTTCCACTCGGTCCAGTCCGACGAGTCCCGGCACATCAGCAACGGCTACGCGACGCTGCTGATGGCGCTGGCCGACGAGAGCAACCACCAGCTGCTCGAGCGCGACCTGCGCTACGCCTGGTGGAACAACCACCGGGTGGTCGACGCGGCCATCGGCACGTTCATCGAGTACGGCACCAAGGACCGCCGCAAGGACCGGGAAAGCTACGCCGAGATGTGGCGGCGGTGGATCTACGACGACTACTACCGCAGCTACCTGGTGCCGCTGGAGAAGTACGGCCTGGTCATCCCGCACGACCTCATCGAGGAGGCGTGGAACCAGATCTGGAACAAGGGCTACGTGCACGAGGTAGCCCAGTTCTTCGCCACCGGCTGGCTGGCGAACTACTGGCGGATCGACCCGATGACCGACAAGGACTTCGAGTGGTTCGAGTACAAGTACCCGGGCTGGTATGACCGGTACGGCAAGTGGTGGGAGAACTACAACCGGCTGTCGATCCCGAACGGGCACAACCCGATCGTGTTCGAGGACGTCGACTACCAGTACCCGAACCGCTGCTGGACCTGCATGGTCCCGTGCCTGGTCCGCGAGGACATGGTGTACGCGGAGGTCGACGGGGTCGTGCGGACCTACTGCCACGAGGAGTGCCGGTGGACCGACGTTGAGGCATTCCGGCCCACCTTCGAGGGCCGGGAGACCCCGAACATGGGCCAGCTGATCGGGCACCGCGAGTGGGAGACCCTCTACCACGGCTGGAACTGGGCCGACGTGATCTCGGACATGGGCTACGTCCGCGACGACGGCAAGACCATGGTGGCGCAGCCGCACCTGCACCTGGGCGACCAGAAGAAGATGTGGACGCTGGACCACCTGCGGCGGTGCCCGGAGCTGCAGAGCCCGAACGTGCTGTTCAACGAGATGACGCCGGAAGAGCGGGCGGCGTACCACGCTAAGTACATCCGTGGTGGCCCCGCCGGCCGCTTCGCCCCAGACGCCTGAGAGTAGCTAGCAAGCGGTGACAGGCCTGCCCGGCAGGCCTGTCACCGCAGCCAGCCCGCAGCCAGCCGCACGCTAGGGGGCTCATGGCCGACAAGCATGTCGTCCGGTTCGAGCCGGTCGGCATCGAGATCGAGGTGGCCGAGGATCAGACGATCCTGCGCGCCGCGGCCGAGCAGGGGATCATGCTCATGCACGGCTGCAAGGAGGGCCAGTGCGCCTCCTGCAAGTCGTTCGTGCTCGACGGCGACGACATCGAGCTCGACCGGTACTCGACGTTCGCGCTGCCCGACTACGAGCTGGAAGAGGGCTATACGCTGCTCTGCCGCGCGCACGCCTACGAAGACCTCACGATCGAGCTGCTCAACTACGACGAGGAGATGATCAGGTCCGGCCTGCCCATCCAGCAGGCCGTGGCCGAGGTCGTGGCCAACGACCCGGTCACGCACGACCTGCGGCACCTGGTGCTGAAGCTGATCGAGCCGGACGAGGTGAAGTTCTTCCCCGGCCAGTACATGGACATCGCCATTCCGGGCACCGACGCGACCCGGTCGTTCTCGATGGCGAACACCACCAGCCGCGAGAGCGGGCAGCTGGAGTTCGTCATCAAGATCTACCCGGACGGGCTGTTCTCGCACTTCCTGGACACCGAGCTGGCCGTGGGCGACCGGCTCGACCTCTCCGGGCCATTCGGCGTGTTCACGCTGCGCGAGGGGGATGAGGATCTCGTCTTCATCGGCGGCGGCGCCGGCATGGCCCCGATCCTGTCGCTGCTGCGCTCCATGGCCGAGCGTGGCATCGGCCGCAAAGCCACCTACTACTACGGCGCGCGCAGCCGCCAGGACCTGTGCTTCGAGGAGGAACTGCGCGCGCTGGAGACCACCCTGCCCGCGTTCCGGTACGTGCCCGCGCTGTCCGAGCCCGGCGCGGACGACGGCTGGGACGGCGAGACCGGGATGATCACCGACGTGGTGCAGCGCCACGAGACCGGGATGGCCCGGGTGCACGCCTACGTCTGCGGGCCGCCGCCGATGGTGGAGGCCGCGATCCCGCTGCTCGAGCGGCTGGGCGTGCCCGAGAAGCGGGTCTACTACGACAAGTTCACGTTTACCGGCGATCCAGACAAGGAGAACCCATGACTACCCCAGCAGAACGCAGCGTCCCGAAGCCGGTCTTTACCGACGCCGAGGCCGGGGCCAAGGTATTCCCCGACTCCACGGCCCGCCGGTTCAACTACTTCACGCCGGCCAAGCGCAAGCAGAGCCACTACGAGGACGTGACCGTCGAGGTGCAGCCGGACCCGCGGCACTACCTCAGCCAGGGCTGGCTGTACGGGTTCTCCGACGGGCGCGGCGGCTACCCGCTGGACTGGACGATCCTCAAGGCCTGGGGCTCGGATCGGCCCGAGCCGGAGCGCTACCCCGGATCCGGCGGCAAGGGCTACGACTGGCCCGCGCTCGGCTGGCACGAGTTCCGGGACCCGAACGAGGAGTGGGAGCTGACCCTCTACCGCTACAACGC
The DNA here is from genome assembly GCA_963808705.1 of uncultured Actinomycetota bacterium. Taxonomy (GTDB): domain Bacteria; phylum Actinomycetota; class Actinomycetes; order Streptosporangiales; family Streptosporangiaceae; genus JASHPR01. The sequence continues at coordinate 564,296 of CAWEHB010000005.1, forward strand.
CAACGTGGTGCGGCAGCTCAACCAGAACATCGAGAACGCCAGGGAATCGAAGGCGTTCGAGCAGTGGAACCGCAACTGGGTGCGCTTCGTCGAGCGCAACGTCGGCGCGTGGATGCACGTGGACCACGGCCTGGGGCTGTACCTGTATGCGAACGCCAACCGCCGCGCGCCGACCAACATGCACAACAACGCGATCTCGGTGAACAGCATGCACCGGATCCGGGCCGCTCAGGACCTGGCCCTGTACAATCTGACGCTGAGCGAGGAGATCGAGGGCTTCAACGGCGCCGCGCACATCGAGACCTGGGACACCGACCCGGCCTGGCAGGGCGTCCGCGAGACCGCCGAGCAGCTCACCGGGATCGACGACTGGTGCGAGGCCATCTTCGCCGCCAACGTGGTGTTCGAGCCGCTGGTCGGTGAGCTGTTCCGCAGCCATCTGGTGCAGCACGCCGCGCCGCGCAACGGGGACTTCGTGACGCCCACGATCGTCGGCGCCGCCGAGTACGACTTCTCCGAGCGCGACCTGCGCTACACCACCGCGATGTTCGAGCTGCTCACCGACGACCGCGAGTTCGCCGACCACAACAAGGCCATCATGCAGCAGTGGCTGGCGACCTGGGTGCCGCGGGCCATCGCCGCCGCCCGGACGCTGCAGCCGCTGTGGTCCCAGCCGGACACCAAGCCACCGCGCTTCGAGGACGGCCTGGACGCCGCCAAGAACCGCTTCACCGGAATCCTGTCCGCGCTCAGCCTGGAAGTACCGAAGGAGTTGGCCCAGTGACCGAGTTCAAGACCGCCGAGAGCCCGTTCAAGTCCGACAGCACCGCGTCCAACATGTGCGGCTTCACGCTGATGAACAACCAGGTCGGGGCGGTGATCGCCCTGGTCATGGGCACGAAGGCGAACGTGAAGGTGACGCACCTGCCGTCCATGATCCGGGTCGACGCGATCGGGACCATGGAGGTCATCTACGACGAGGTCGCCGAGGCACTGGGCGAGGAGCCCGGCTCGTTCGACCAGGCCGAGTTCGAGGAGGACATGTCCACGCACTACGGCCGGATGATCCATACCGACGACCGGACGATCATGTTCGCCAACCCCGAAGACGCCGCGGAGCATCTCGGCTTTGACCTGACGCCAACTTCGGCGTAAGGAGATAGGCAGGCACGGCGCGGCCAGCGTTATAGCCACCGGGAGGCATAGTGTACGAGAAGAACGGCGAGAAGTACTTCGTGGTCGACGGCCACATGCACTACTGGAACGCGGCCCCGGACAACTGGGTACCCGGCGCCGAGCAGTACGCCAAGGGCTGGATTGAGTGCTTCCACGCCTATATGGGCCTCGGCCCGCCGGAGACGCACTGGACGATCGAGCACTTCCAGAAGTACTCCGAGGACGACCTGATGAAGGACGTCTTCGAGGACGGGCACGTGGACGTGGCGATCTTCCAGCCGACGTACCTGCTCGAGTGGTACAAGGAGGGCTTCAACACCACCGAGCGCAACGCCGAGATGGGGAAGAGGCATCCGGGCAGGTTCGTCTACAACACCCGCTTCGACCCCCGCGACAGCGATGCGGGCCTGAAGGAGCTCCGCGAGAACGTCGAGCGCTACGGATCGAAGGGCGTCAAGCTCTACACGGCCGAGTGGAACAACGGCTCGCGTGGCTACAAGCTGAGTGACCCGGGAGCGTACCGCTACCTGGAGGCCGCCCAGGAGCTCGGCATCAAGAACATCCACGTGCACAAGGGCCCGACGATCTGGCCGCTGGACAAGGACGCGTTCGACGTCGCCGACATCGACCACGCGGCGACCGATTTCCCCGAGCTGAACTTCATCGTCGAGCACGTGGGCCTGCCGCGGATCGACGACTTCTGCTACATGGCCACGCAGGAGCCGAACGTGTACGCCGGCCTTGCGGTCGCCATCGGCGCCCTGATGCACGCCCGGCCGAAGTTCTTCGCCCGGGTCATGGGCGAGCTGCTGTTCTGGGTCGGCGAGGACAAGATGCTGTTCGGCAGCGACTACGCCATCTGGGAGCCGAAGTGGCAGGTCGAGGGGTTCGTCGACTGGGAGTTCCCGGACGACCCGGCGTTCTCTGACTACCCGCGGATGAACACGGAGTCGAAGAAGAAGATCCTCGGCCTGAACGCGGCCAAGCTCTACGACATCGAGGTGCCCGCCGAGTACCAGCTGAAGAACGGCGGCACGCCCGGCGCCCACGAGGTGTTCGCCGGCGAGCCCGAAGAGCACGCGGCCTCTGGAGCATGACCGCTCCGGCGACCGTCCCGGCCCGGGGGGGTGACCCCCCAAACCCCCCCGGGCTACCAACTGTGCCGACCCGGGGGGACGACTCCCCGGAGCCCCCCGCGATGGCCCCGCCCACCTCCCCGGCCCTCTCCACGGCCGGCAGGCCGGCCGTCGCGGCTGCCACATTGCTCGCGGCGCTGGAGACCGTCCGGGACCCGGAGCTCGACGAGCCGATCACCTCGCTCGGCTTCGTCACGTCGTGCACCGTCTCAGCGGACGGGGAGGCCCAGGTCCGGCTGCGGCTCCCGACGTACTTCTGCGCGCCCAACTTCGCCTTCCTGATGGTGGCCGACGCCCATGACGCGGTGTCGGCCATGCCAGGCGTGCGTACGACGGAGGTGGTGCTCGAGGACCACTTCGCCTCGGATGCGATCAACGGCGGGGTAGCCGCGAGGGCCGGGTTCGCCCGGTCCTTCGACGGCGAGGCGCTCGGCGAGCTACACGAGTTGCGCGCCGACTTCCTGCGTAAGGCGGTGCTGGCCGGCACCGATCTCGTCAGCCGCCCGCTGGCCGCGGCAGGCGTGGAGCCACCAGCGCTGGCGGCGCTCACCCTCGGCCAGGCGCCGCCGTCGCCCGCGCTGGAGCGGCTGCGGCAGCGCCGGGCCGAGCTGGGGCTGCCCGCGGACGACGAAGCCCCGCTGCTGATCGATCCGACGACGGGCGCGCCGCTGAAGGCCGACGCGGTGCCGCTGCACCTGCGCCGGGCGCACACCACGCGGATCGGCATCGAGGCGAACGCCGGCATCTGCCGCGGCATGCTGCGACACAGGTATCAAACTTCAGGACTAGGCGAGGAGGACCAGCAGTGAAGGCCGTCCGACTGCACGAGTTTCACCAGCCTCCGGTGGTCGATGACATACCCGAGCCCACCATCCGCGGCCCGCTCGACGTCATCGTGAGGATCGGCGGCGCCGGGGTCTGCCGCACCGACCTGCACATTATGGAGGGCCAGTGGGACGCGGCCATGCATACCCCGCTGCCCTACGTCCTGGGCCACGAGAACGCGGGCTGGGTGCACGAGGTCGGCTCCGCGGTCAGCAACGTGGCGGTCGGTGACACCGTCATCCTGCATCCCACCCCCACCTGCGGGCTGTGCCGCGCCTGCCGGGCGGGCGACGACATGCACTGCGTCAACAGCGAGTTCCCCGGCCTGTCCCGCGACGGCGGGATGGCCCAGTACCTGCTTACCTCGGCCCGGGCCTGCATCAAGCTTGACCCGCAGACCCAGCCGAAGGACGTCGCGGCGCTGGCCGATGCCGGGATCACCGCCTACCACGCGGTGCGCAAGGCGATCCCGCTGCTGTACCCGGGCACCACCTGCGTGGTGATCGGCGCCGGCGGGCTCGGTCACATCGGTATCCAGTGCCTCGCCGCGCTCACCGCGACCACGATCATCGTGGTGGACCGGAACCCGGACGCGCTCAAGCTGGCTGAGCAGCTCGGCGCGAACCACACCGTGGTCGCCGACGGCGGGCACGTCGCGGCGACGGCGGACCTGACCGGCGGGGCGGGCGCGAACGTGGTGCTCGACTTCGTGGCCGAGCAGGGCGCGGAGAGCGACGGGTGGGCGATGACCGGCCGGGCCGGCTCGTACTTCGTCATCGGCTACGGCGGCACGCTGCACATCCCGACGCTGGACATCATCACGACCGAGCGCAACATCATCGGGAACATCGTCGGGACCTACAACGACCTGGCCGAGCTCATGGTCCTGGCCCAGGCCGGGAAGGTCACCCTGCACACCCGGACGTACCCGCTGGACGCCGCGCCGGATGCCATCGCCGATCTCGACGCGGGACGGGTCCGCGGCCGCGCCATCCTCGTCCCCTAGGGAGGTTTGACCGAATGGCCAAGGAACTCCGCTTCGGCGAGGACGCGCGCAGCCTGCTGCTGGCCGGCGTCGACCAGCTGGCCGAGGCCGTGAAGTCCACGCTCGGCCCCAAGGGCCGCAACGTCATCCTGGAGAAGATCACCGGGTCGCCGGTGGTCACCAACGACGGCGTGACGATCGCGCGGGAGATCCACCTCAAGAACCAGTTCGAGAACATGGGCGCCCAGCTGGTCAAGGAAGCGGCGATCAAGACCAACGACATCGTCGGCGACGGCACCACCACGGCGACGGTGATCGCCCAGGCGATCGTCCGGCACGGCATGCAGGCGATCGGCACCGGCGCCAACCCGGTCCTGGTCAAGCGGGGCATCGACCTCGCCGTCGGCCGGCTGGTCGAGCACCTGCAGAGCGTGGCGCACCCGGTGATCACCGAGCATGACTACGCCCGGGTGGCGGCGATCTCGGCGAACGACGACGACTCGGTCGGCGTGGTGATCGCCAAGGCGCTGCACACCGTCGGTGACGGCGGCACCGTGACGGTGGAGGAGTCGGCGGTCAACGGGATGAGCGTCGACTTCGTGGAGGGCTTCGAGTTCGACAACGGGTACCTGTCGCCGTACATGGTGACCAACCCGGCCAGTCTCGAGGCGATCGTCGAGGACCCGTACATCCTGATGTGCAGCGAGAAGATCACCAAGGTGCAGCAGCTGATGCCGCTGCTCGACAAGATCATGCGGGCGCCGCGGCCGCTGATCATCATCGCCGAGACCGTCGAGGGCACGGCGCTGTCCATGCTGGTGCACAACCACGTCAACCGGGTCTTCCAGTGCGTGGCGGTGCGCGCCCCCGGCTTCGGCGACCGGCGGCTGCACAAGCTGGAGGACATCGCCGCGATCTGCGGCGGCGCCGTGTACAGCAAGCACTCGGGGTTCACCCTGGAGACGATGACCATCGACCAGCTCGGCCGGGCCGCGCAGGTGCGGGTCACCGCGGACCGCACCGCCATCATCGGCGGCGGCGGCTCCCCCGAGGACATCGAGTTCCGGGTCACCCAGCTGCGCGCCGAGATGGAGCGGGCCACGTTCGGGGTCGACGAGGACGTGCTGACCGAGCGGATCGGCGCGCTGACCGGCAGGGTCGCCGTGATCCGGGTCGGGGCGCCGACCCCCGCCGAGCTGAAGGAACTGCAGCACCGGGTCGAGGACGCGCTGTCAGCGACCCGGGCCGCGATGGCCGAGGGCATCGTCGCGGGCGGCGGGGCCGCGCTGCTGCACGCCGAGGGCAGCCTGGACGACCTGCAGGTCAAGGACGACTACGCGATCGGCGTGGACATCGTGCGGCGCGCGTTGCCCGAGCCCGCCTTCCTGATCGCCGCCAACGCGGGCTATTCGGGCCAGGAAGTGCTGGCCCAGACGGAGAAGCTGGGCCGGGACGAAGGCTTCGACGCGCTGCAGGGGCGCTACGGCAACATGATCGAGATGGGCATCATCGACCCGCTGCGGGTCACCCGGTCCGCGCTGCAGAACGGGGCCTCGGTGGCCGGGCTGCTGCTCACCACGAACACCCTGGTCGCCGAGGAGCAGACGCCCTGGGGCGGCAGCGCCGCGCTCATGACCGAGTACGGCCCGCTCGACGAGGGCCTGCATCAGCCGTCTCCGGACTCCAGCACGCCGCAGTCGCTCGGGCTCGGCCCCTCGATCGGCTGAGGTCCCGGCCCATGGCCGGGACCCAGACCGCCCGGGCGGCCGGGACACCGGCGGTCGGGATAGCACAGCCGAGTGGGCTGCGGCGGCTGCGCTCGCGCGGGCGGGCCCGCGGCGTCGTGGCCCTGCTCGGCCCGGCGTTCGTGGCCGCGGTCGCCTACGTCGACCCGGGCAACTTCGGCACCAACTTCGCCGCGGGGGCGCGGTTCGGCTACGCGCTCGCGTGGGCGGTGGTGACGGCCAACCTGATGGCCATGCTGGTGCAGTACCTGTCGGCCAAGACCGGCGTGGCCACCGAGCGCGACCTGCCGCAGCTGTGCCGCGAGCACTTCGGGGCGTCCGTGTCGCTGGGCCTGTGGGTGCAGGCCGAGCTCATCGCCATGGCCACCGACCTGGCCGAGTTCGTCGGGGCGGCACTCGGGCTGAACCTGCTGTTCCGCGTGCCGCTGCTGGCGGCCGGGCTGATCACGGCGGTCGTCGCGTTCGGGATCCTGGCCCTGGAGCAGCGCGGTTACCGGCGCTTCGAGCTGGCCATCGCCGGCCTGCTCGCCATCGTCTTCCTCGGCTTCGCCTACGACCTGGCCGGCGTCGGTGCCAGCCCGGCCGGCACCGCGGCCGGGCTGGTGCCCCGTCTCGGCAGCGACCGGCTGCTGCTCGTGTCGGGGATCATCGGGGCCACGGTCATGCCGCACGTGATCTACCTGCATTCCGCGCTGACGAAGTCCCGGGTGAGTTGCGGCGATGACGCCGAGCGGCGTGAGCTGCTGCGCTTCCAGCGGCTGGACGTGATCGTTGCGCTCGGCGCGGCCGGCCTGATCAACCTGGCCATGCTGTTCGTCGCCGCCTCGGTGTCCCACCGCGCGGGCGGGACGGGCGCCGACTCGATCGAGGCCGCGCACGCCGGGCTCGCCCGGCTGGTCGGCGGGGGGGCCGCGCTGGCGTTCGCCGTCGCGCTGCTCGCGTCGGGGCTGTCGTCGTCGAGCGTGGGCACCTACGCGGGGCAGGTGGTCATGCAGGGCTTCGTCCGCCGCCGCATCCCGCTGTGGGTGCGCCGCGGGCTGACCATGCTGCCCGCGCTCATCGTGCTCGGGCTCGGCCTGCCCGCCACCGACAGCCTGGTGATCTCGCAGGTGGTGCTGTCCTTCGGGATCCCGTTCGCGCTGGTGCCGCTGGTGCTGCTGACCCGCCGCGCGGACATCATGGGCCCGCTCGTCAACCGCCCGCTCACCACCGCGGCGGCCGGCGGTATCGCTTTGATGATCATCGCCCTGAACGCCTACCTGCTCTGGGCCACCTTCGCGGGGTGACGGCGGCGCGCCTCCGCCGCAGGCCCGGGGCGGGCTGGCAGGGTGGCGGGAGAGACCGCCACGTTTGCCGTCTGGCTGCGCGGGAAGGAGCGAAGCTCATGCACGCCATCGATGACGCCCGCCTTCGTCGCGGGCTCGCGGCGGAGCACCTGCCGGTCGAGGAGGGGACCGCGGACGGTAAGACCCGGATCAGCTGCGCGGGTGCCAAGTGCGCGGCCTGGAATCCGCGCCCCTGCGAGTCGCGCCGCGAAGCGCAGTTCTGGTACAACCGGCACATCTCGCAGCCTCTTCTCCGCCACCTGTGGTGAGCAGCGCCCCGCTCGTACCGGCACGATGATGGGGCCCGCGGAGGCGCCCCTTGTGGGACGCCCCAGATTCAGGTCCGGAGGATTTGGCCTTTGGCTCATGGCTCACCCGGCGCGCGGCGCGTACCGTGCGGCGGGAGGGGAAGGCGCGCGTGCCCGCGCCGCCCAGAGTCGACCGTGAGGCTGCCCAGCCGGAGTTGCCGTGAGCGAGACAGGCCGCTGCCCATATTGCGGCTCGCCGGTGCGTGGCGCCGCCGGGCCCGACCCGGCGGGCGCGCCAGCCGCGGAGCGCGGCCTGGAACCGCTGTACCGGGAGGTACGCAGGATCCGCGAGATCGCCGAGGCCCGCGCGGCGGACGACGACGCGCGCCGCATCGCCGAGCTCACCCGCCAGGTGGCCGAGCTCCGGGCCACGGTGGCCCGGCTCCGCGGGCCGGGCGTGGTCGGTCTCGCCGCCCCGGCCGGGGGAGCGCCCGGCCGGCGAGTCGGCTGACGGCGCTTACCGGGCCGGGCTCCCGGCGGTTTCCCGTACGCTACGCCCCGCGCTCACCGGGCCGCGCGCTCGGAGCCGGTTGCGTGGTCGGCCGCCTCCTGCGGTGGTGCGGGCGGGCGGTCCGCCGCGGCGGCCCTGCGGTCGCTGTCCAGCTCGCGCAGCCGGTTCAGGGCGGGAACCGCGGCAGCGAGGGCGGCGGCCTCATCCTCGGGCAGCTTGTCGATCAGGTCGGCGAACGTCGCGGCGCCGGCCTGGCGCCGGGCGCGGATGTAGTCAGCCCCGGCGGCGGTCAGCGCCACGAGCACGACCCGCTTGTCGGCCGGGTCGGGCCGCCGCTCGGCCAGGGCGGCCTGCTCCAGCCCGGTCACGAGCACGCTCATCGACGGCTGGGTGACGCCCTCGATCACGGCCAGGTCGGTGAGCCGGCGGGGGCCCGTGCGATCCAGCGTGGACAGCGTCGACGCCGCGGTCAGGCTGATCTCCCGGGGCCCGTGGCGCACCGCGAGCGTCACCAGCCCGTACAGCGCCTCCCCGATGGTGATCCCGGCGCTGCTCGCGCTCGCGTCCTGGCTATCCGTGCGGTCCGCTGGGTCTCGCCCGGTGACGCCGTGCGTCGTCATGCCGATAAGCATAGTACAACTATATAGATAGTCTATGCACTTTCGCGGCGGGCCCCGGCGCGGGGATAACAGCAGGGTCAGCGCGGCCAGGTAGCCGGCCAGCATGACGCTGGCCACCTGGCCGACGGCACCGTCGGAGGGCAGGAACCGCGGGTGGTGCAGGGTCACGGTGCCGCCCGCGCCGACGAACAGCATCAGGATGGGCGCGAGGCGGGAGTAGTAGGAGAAGTCGTCGGCGCCGCAGGAACGGAACGAGGTGTCCACGGCGAACCCGGCCTCGCGGAGCAGCGGCCAGCTGGCCTCGGCCAGCTGCTCGCTGTTGACCAGCGCGGGCTCGCCCTCGTCGATCGTCACGATGCCCCGGCAGCCGTGGGCGCGGCAAGTGTGCTCCACGATCTCGCGCAGCGCCTGGCGCAGCACCGGGCGGGCGGCCGGGTCCAGCGCCCGCAGCGAGCCGCGGGCGGTGGCCGACCCGGGGATCACGTTCGGCGCCCGGCCGGCCTGCAGCGCGCCGACCGACACGGCCACCGCGTGCGTGGGGTCGATCCGCCTGCTGGCGATCTGCTGCAGGGCCAGCACCACCTGGCACAGGACGGGCACCGGGTCGGCCGCCAGGTGCGGATAGGCGGCGTGGCCGCCGGTGCCCTCGACCCGGATCTCGAACTCGTCGCTGGACGCGTTCACCGTGCCGCCGGCGGCCGCGACCGTGCCGGGCGGCACCTGGTGCTGCAGGTGCGCGCCGAGGACCGCGCCCGGCTGCTGCGCGGCGAACTCCGCCGACGCCGCGATGTCCCGTGCGCCGGACGGATAGCCCTCCTCCCGCGGCTGCAGCACGGCCAGCAGCGCCGCGGGCAGGCCGGCCGCCCGCGCCACGCTGCGGGCCGCGCGCCCGAGCGCGGCCAGGGCCGCGAGGTGCACGTCGTGCCCGCACGCGTGCATGCCCCCGGTCGCCGACGCCCAGGGGACGCCGGTCTGCTCGGCGACCGGAAGCGCGTCGAGCTCGGCCCGGATCGCGATGCACGGACCCGACGGCGGGCCGATGCGGACGAGCCGGCCGGTGCCGGCGATCACCGGCGCGTCCGCGGCGCCGAGCGCCGCCGCGACCCTGGCCGCCGTGCGGTGCTCGGACCCGGACAGCTCGGCGCCCGCGTGCAGCTCGCGGCGCAGCCGGACGGCATCGGGGAGCTCGCGGTCGAGCGCGGCACGCAGCGCCGCCGCCGGGCCCGGGCCGGTCACGGCTCGGGCAGCCGGTACACCCGGCGGGCGTTGGCCGCCCCGATCAGGTGCCCGACCCGGTCGGCGTCCGCGGCCGACCAGGCGCCGTCGGCGACGAACGCGCTGGTGACGGCGGCCAGGTCGCGGCGGAACCCGGCCGCGCCCAGGTAGTGCAGCTCGGGAAGCCCGAAGGCATCGGAGGAGTAGAGCATCTTGTGGAACGGGGTGAGCTCCAGCGCCTCGGCGAGCACCGCGGGCGAGCGCGCGCCGACGTGGTTCAGGGCCTCGCCGACGTCCATGTACACGTGCGGGAAGACATGGGCGAGGTAGGCCGCCTGGCGGTGGTACGGGTAGCAGTGCAGCAGCATGATGGGCGTGCCAGCGCCCTGGGTGGCGAGCAGGAAGTCGTGCAGCAGCGAGGGGTCGGCCCGGTGCAGGCGCACGTCGGGATCGCCGAAGCCGACGTGGAACTGGAGCGGCAGCCCGAGGTCCACCCCGGTCCAGATCGCGTGCCGGAGCAGCACCGGGTCCTCGAGGCGGGCCGCGGGGTCGGCGCCGAGCGCCCGCAGCCAGCGGCCCGCCGCGACCCGGACCTCGGCGGCGGCGGGCCGCGCAGGATCGAAGTCAAGCCCGTACCGGTAGGCCGCGATGGACTTGAGCCCGACCGCGTGGCGGGTGGCGGCCGAGAGCGCGTCCGTGAACGCCGCCGCGTAGTGCGCGGCGTCGGTCCCGGCGCGTGCCACCCGCTCGGCGACCGACTCGAGCCGGACGATCTCGTGCGCGGGCGCCCCGCTGGCCTCGGCGAACCGCGCCGGGGTGAGAACCTGGTCGGTCTGGTAGCCGCTGTCCACCAGCCAGGCCTCCACGCCAGCGGCGTGCAGCAGCCGCCGGCCCACCTCGGCGGCCCCGAGCTCGGTGCGACGCTGCAGGTAGTGCTCGGCGGGCACGAACGGCTCGAGGCCCAGCACCGGCGCGCACCAGCGGCGCACCGCGAAGCCGAGCTGGCTGTCGAACGCCGACGTGCCCGGCGGTGCGGGCGCGAGCGACTCGGTGAGCAGGGCCTCGACGCCTGGCCCGTCCAGCGCGCCTGCGACCACGCCGTGGACGTGATGGTCGATCAGCGGAAGTGTCCCCATCACCACCTCCAGCGCGTCTGCGCGACGATCTCGTCCGCGCTCACGCCGGCGAACAGCTCGGCCTCGGCGCGGCGCACCGCGAGGAACGCCTCGAACAGGGGGTCCCCCATCGCCTGGCGCAGGACCGGGCTGCGCTCCAGGTGGCCGGCCGCCTCCGGCAGGGTCTGGGGCAGCCTGCGGATTCCGCGGCCGGCGAGCTCATCGGCGGTCAGGCCCGCCGGGTCACCGTCGATGTCGGCCGGGAGCCCGGGGGCGGACCGGATCCCGTCCAGCCCGGCGGCTATCACCGAGCCGACCACCAGGTACGGGTTGGCCGACAGGTCGAAGCACTTGATCTCGAGGTTGGCCCGGATGTCCTGCTCGCCGGCTGAGCCGGTCACCAGGCGGAGGGCCGCCTCCCGGTTCTCCCGCCCCCAGCACTGGAAGACGCCCGCCCAGTGCGAGGGCACCAGGCGCAGGTAGCTGGCCACGCTCGGCGCGCCGACCGCGGCCAGCGCGGGCAGTTCGGCGAGGACGCCGGCCGCGAACGCCTCGCCGTCGCGGGTGAGGCCGTGCCGGCCGGGCCCGCCCGCGAACAGGTTCTGCCCGTCCCGCCAGACGCTGAGGTGGACATGCCCGCCGTTGCCGACCGCCCCGGCGGCAACCGACGGCGCAAAGGACGCCTGGAAGCCGTGCCGCGCCGACACCGCGCGGATGGTCTGCCGGACGAGCACGCTGTCGTCGGCCGCCCCGACGGGATCGGCGGTGGCCACGGAGATCTCAAGCTGGCCCGCGGCATACTCCGGATGGAACTGCTCGACGGTGACTCCCTGGCGCTCCAGCGCCTCGACGACCTCGCGGCCGTAGTCGGAGAGCTCGACCACCCGGGTCATGCCGTAGGCCGGGCCGGTGCAGGCCGGCCTGAAGCGCCCGCCGTCCTCGGTGCCGACCGCCCATTCCACCTCGAAGCTCATCTGCAGGTCCAGGCCGTGCTCGAGGGCCTGGGTGGTCATGCGGCGGGCGAACGACCGCTGGCAGCCGGCGTAGACCTGCCCCTCCTGTGTGTAACGGTCGACCGGCGCCCAGGCCCAGCCGGGCTGTCCCGCGAGCGCGGTGATCCGCTCCAGGTCGGGGACCAGCCGCAGGTCGCCGCCGGGGCCGCCGATGTGCTTGCTCGTGGTGATGGCGTCGTTGACGAGGAAGACGTCGAACACCGGCGACATCCCGACGCCCCAGCCGGCGGCGCGCTCCAGCCGTCCCAGCGGGATGGTCTTGGCCCGTGCGATGCCGGCGTTGTCGACCCAGCACAGTGCCACCATCGTGACGCCCGCGTCGGCGAGCCGCGGGCCTACCGGCCCGGCCCGGCTGGTCCGCTCGGCCCGCAGCGCGGCGTCCAGTACCACGGGGCCCAGCGCCGCAGGGCCCGCCGCAGGGGCGATGATGGCCTCCCCTGCTCCGGGCGCCGCGTCTGCTGCGCCCATGACCACTACTGTCCCGGACAGGCTGCGGATTTGATGCGCCATAGATCGGCTGATCAGGTGCGGTGCTCGAGGGCGCGCCTGGTCAGGACGCGGGCCAGGTGCCGGCGGTAGTCACGGTCGGCATGCACGTCCTCGCCCGGCTCGGTTCCCTCGGCCGCGAGCTCGGCGGCCTCGGCCGCGCTGGCGCCGTCGGCCATGGCCTGCTCGGCGGCGCGGGCGCGCAGCGGCGTGGGCCCCATGTTCGCCAGCGCGATGCGGCCGTCGACGGCCGCCGCGCCGACGATGGCCCAGTCGCTGGCCCGCCGCACGAACTTCTGGTAACCCCAGGCCGCGCCCGGCCTGCGCGGCACGCGGACCGTGGTGATCAGCTCGCCGGGCTCCAGGCTGGTCTCGAAGAACCCGGCGAAGAAGTCCTCCGCGGCGACGTTCCTGGTCCCGGCCTGGCCGAGCACGTCGACCGATCCGCCCAGCGCGACCAGCGCCATCGGCAGGTCGGCCGCGGGATCGGCGTGAGCCAGCGAGCCGCCGATCGTGCCCCGATGCCGGATCTGCGGATCGCCCACCAGCGAGGCGGAGCGGGCGAGCAGCGGCGCGTCGGCCCGGGCCAGGTCGGAGGCGGCCAGGGTGGCGTGCGGCGTGGCCGCGCCGATCACGAGCTCGCCGCCCTCGGCCCGGATCCCGATCAGCTCGGTCAGCCTGCCGATGTCGATGAGCACCGAGGGGGCGGCCAGGCGCAGCTTCATCATCGGCAGCAGCGAGTGGCCGCCGGCCAGCAGCTTCGCCTCGTCGCCGAAGCTGTCGAGCAGGTCCAGCGCATGCGTCGTGGATTCGGCGGCGACGTAGTCGAACGGCGCGGGGATCACGCGCCCACCTCCGCGCGCTCGCCGTCGGCGGTCCCGGCAGCGCCGTCGGCGGTCCCGGCAGCGCCGTAGGCGGTCCCGGCAGCACCGGCCGCGGCCGCCAGCACCGCGCGGACGATGTTGTGGTAGCCGGTGCAGCGGCAGAAGTTGCCCTCCAGCCCCTCCCGGACCTCGGCCTCGGTGGGCTGCGGGTTCTCCGACAGCAGGCCCACGGCCGCCATCACCATCCCCGGGGTGCAGAACCCGCACTGCAGGCCGTGCTCCTGCCGGAACGCGGCCTGTACCGGGTGCAGCTCTCCGTTGGCCGCGAGGCCCTCGGCGGTGGCGACCTGCTGCCCCGCCGCCTGTACGGTCAGCACCGTGCACGACTTCACCGACGTGCCGTTCAGCAGCACCGTGCACGCACCGCACGAGGTGGTGTCGCACCCGACGTTGGCCGCCCGCAGGCCGCACACCTCGCGCAGGTAGTGCACGAGCAGCAGCCGCGGCTCGACCTCATCGGACCGCCGCTGGCCGTTGACGAAGAGCTCGACCTGCATCTATGCATTCTCCTTTGCGGCTTGCAGGGCCTGCCAGACCCGCTGCGGCGAGGCAGGCATGTCGATGTGCCGGACGCCGAGGTGGGCGAGCGCGTCGATGATCGCGTTCTGCACGGCGGGGGTGGCGCCGATCGAGCCCGCCTCGCCGATGCCCTTGACGCCGAGCGGGTTGTAGCTGGTCAGGGTCTGCATGTCGGCCAGCTCGAAGCTCGGCACCTCGGTGGCCGACAGGAACGGGTAGTCGGCGAAGCTCGCGGTCAGCGGGTTGCCGTCGCCGTCGTACACGACCTCCTCGACAAAGGCCTGCGCCGCGCCCTGGGCGATGCCGCCGTGCCGCTGGCCCTCGGCCAGCAGCGGGTTGAGCACGAACCCGGCGTCGTCCACGGTCACCATCCGGCGCAGCACCACCTTGCCGGTCTCGGTGTCCACCTCGACGACCGCGACGTGCGACCCGAACGGGAAGGTCGCGCCCGGCGCGGTGAACACGGTGCGCACGATCAGCCGTTCGTCCTCGGCCAGGTGGGCCAGGGGCACCGCGGCGTCCGGGTCGCCGGCCACCTCGAACGCGCTGCGCTCGACGTCGAAGCGCAGGTCCGCCGGGTTGGCCTCGAGTTCATCGGCGGCGCGCTCCCGCGCGACCTCGATCAGCTCCTGCGCGGCCTGCCGCACCGCGGAGCCGCCGTGCTGCAGGCTGCGCGAGCCGCCGGTGCCGCCGCCCTCGGGGATCAGGTCGGTGTCCCCCCACTTCAGCGTGATCTTGTCCACGGGGATGCCGAGTTCGTCGCTGGCCAGCATGGCCCAGGCGGTCGCGTGGCCCTGGCCGTGCGGGGAGGTGCCGGTGAGGATCGTCGCGGTCCCGTCGGGATGAACCTCGACGGTGGCATTCTCCTGCGGCGGCGCCTCCTCGCCGTCGCCCATGCCGGTGATCTCGACGTAACTGGCCAGGCCGATCCCGAGCGCGACCGCGTCGCCGCGGGCGCGGCGCTCGGCCTGGTCCTGGCGCAGTTCGTGGTAGCCGGCCGCGGCGAGCACCTTGTCCAGGGCGGCGGCGTAGTCGCCGGTGTCGTAGAGAGCCCCGAACTTGGTCCGGTGCGGCTCGGTGAACTTCGGCAGCAGGTTGCGCCGCCGCAGTTCGGCCGGGTCCATCCCGATCTCCGCGGCGAACAGGTCCATGGCCCGCTCGATCGCGGCGCTGGCCTCGGGCAGGCCCGCGCCGCGGTAGGCGCCGATCGGCGTGGTCGTGGTGACCACGCTCTTGGCCACGGACTCGGCCTGCGGGATCGCGTACGGGCCCGGCGTCATCAGGATGGTCAGGAACGGCAGCATGGCGCCGATCCGGACCTGAGCCCCGGAGTCCTGGACGATCTCCAGGCGGTAGGCCAGCACGGTCCCGTCCCGCCTGCCGCCGATCGTGACCGTCTGCTGCTGAGCCCGGCCGTGCGTCATCGCGACCAGGTTCTCGTACCTGGTCTCGGTCCACCGCGCGGGACGGCCGAGCCGCCTCGCCACCCAGGCCACCAGGGCGTGCTCGGGGTCGGCGCCGAACTTCGCGCCGAAGGCACCGCCCACGTCGGGAGTGATGACGCGTACCTGCTCGGCCGGCAGGCCCAGCAGCCGGGCCAGGCCCGCCTTGGTGCCCTGTGCGCCCTGGTTCGGTATCCACGCGGTCAGCCGCCCGCCGGAATCCCAGGCGGCTGCGGCGGCCCTGGTCTCCATCGGGGCGGGCGCGACGCGCTGGTTCAGGATCGTCCGGGTGGTGACGACCTCGCATTCGTCGAACAGGTGCTCGTCGAGCTGGCTGGCGTCGCCGAAGTTCGCGGCCACGTTGGTGCCCGCCTCCTCGTAGAGGAGCACCTGGCCGGAGGCCGCGTCGACGAGGTCGATCACCGCGGGCAGCGGGTCGTAGTCGACGTCCACGAGCTCCACGGCGTCCTCGCCCTGGTAGGCCTGCTCGGTGACCACGATGGCCACGGGATCGCCGACGTAGCGGACCTTGTCCGACGCCAGGACGGGCCGGGCCATCTGCTGGTTGAACATGGGCCCCGGCTTGATCGGGGCCAGGTCGCCGAGATCGGCGGCCGTGAACGCGGCGACCACCCCCGGGGCCGACAGCGCCGCGCTGACGTCGATGCCGGCGATCCTGGCGTGAGCGACCGGGGAGCGGACGAAGAACACGTGGCAGGCACCGGCCAGGCGCTCGTCCACGACGTCCTCGGTGTAGACGCCGCCGCTGGTCAGAAAGCGCGGGTCCTCCGTCCGTAGGACGCGCGTGCCCAGGATGCTCACCGGCGATCAGCTCCCCTCGAACCCGGCGCCGCCACCTCAACGGGTCGGCCTGCCGCACTGCAGTGCTCTTCGCGGCGCCCGGGGACCGGATGGGTCGGCTGGCGACCGAACGCGGCTGCGCACCTACAGATGATCGTGCCCTGTCGCGCTCCGGAAGGTCAAACCGAGCGGCCGCCGCGAAGGCGCTGGTCGGCTGGTATGCCCGGCAGGCCGGGGGTCGGTTCGCCGGGCTGCGGGACTCCCCGCCGAATGTTCCGCAACCCGGTGAACCGCCGGCCCGCCGGAGCCGTTACAGGCACTGTGCGTGTCCGGACAACTGCGCGGTCGGCGCTGGCCGTCAGGACCAGCGGACCGCAGTATGTTATAATAACTTATACTAGGGTAAGTACAATTACAAGAGTTTTACGACATAAGATACGGAGATTCCCGTTGATCCGGTTTGGGAAGCCTGTGGCTCCTGGGAGCACGCCCGCCGGGAATCGGGGCGGCCCGGGCGGCGTTGCAACCCGTGGCGGCGGGCCAGGCCCGCCCGGAAATGGGTTTCCCGGCTCGGGCTCGCGCGGCTAGCATCGAGTTCCTGCCCTAGGTTCAAGTCAAGATCGGAAGTCAGTCATGCTTGCGCGCGCGGTCGTGCGCCGCTTTCCCGTGCTTGCCTACCGCGACTTCCGGTTGCTGCTGGCCGACCGGCTGCTGGCGCCGGCGGCCTTCGCCTTCTCGCTGGTCGGCGTCTCGTTCGCGGTGCTGTACGCGACCGGGTCCACCGCCGATCTCTCCTACGTCCTGGCCGCGCAGATCGCGCCCTCGCTGGTCTTTGCGCTGATCGGCGGGGTCATCGCGGACCGGGTCCCGCCGCAGTGGGTGATCGTGGCCGGCAACGTGATGATCGCGCTCGGCGAGGGGACGTTCGGCGTCCTCGTCCTGGCCGGGCACCCGCAGCTGTGGCAGATGATCCTGCTCGAGACGCTCACCGGCACCGGCATGGCGATCTTCTATCCGGCCTCGCAGGCGCTGCTGCCCAGGCTGGTGCCTGGCGAGCTGGTGCAGGAAGCCAGCGCCATCAGCCGCCTCGCGATGAACGGGGGCCAGATGGGCGGGGCCGCGATCGCCGGCCTGTGCGTCGCGGCGTTCGGCCCGGGCTGGGCGCTTGCGGTGTGCGGTGCCGGCACGCTGGTCTCGGTTCCGCTGCTGCTGAGCATCCGGGTGGCCGGCAGCGCGCGCGCTGGCGACACGGGACTGCTCCACGACCTGCGGGACGGCTGGTCGGAGTTCCGCTCGCACACCTGGCTGTGGGTGATCGTGGCGCAATTCGGCGTGGTCCTCATGGCGTGGTACGGGGCGTTCCAGATCCTCGGGCCGGTGGTCGCGAATGCGCACCTCGGCGGTCCGGCAGCGTGGGGGGCGATCACCGCCGCCGACTCCGTCGGCCTGATCGTGGGCGGCATCGTCTCGCTGCTGTTCACGCCGCGGCGGCCGATGCTGTTCGTGGTCGCGATCGGCGCGGCGATAGCGGTCGCGCCGCTCGCGCTCGCGATGCTCTGGCCGCTCCCCCTGGTCTGCCTGGCCTCGTTCGGCCTCGGCATCACGGTGGAGATCATGATGGTGCAGTGGACCGTGGCGCTGGCCAGGAACATCCCGCCGGACAAGCTGGCCCGGGTGTCCTCCTACGACCTGCTCGGCTCGGTCATGGCCATGCCGGTCGGCGCCCTGATCGCCGGCCCGCTGGCCGCCGCCGTCGGCGTCTCGGCGACCCAGTACGGCGCGGCCGTGCTGATCATCGTGGCCTCGGCGCTCGCTCTCATCCCGCGCGACGTGCGCACCATGCGGGCGGGCGATGGCCTGCAGCTGGATGCGGTACTAGCGGACGCGGGCGATCAGGAGACCAGCTCGGCTTCGCCGGTGAACGTCGCCCACATCGCCGCGTAGGCGCCGTCGGCGGTCAGCAGCTCGGCGTGGGTCCCGGTCTCGGCCACCTGGCCCGACTCCATCACGATGATCCGGTCGGCCCGCGCCGCCGTGGTGAGCCGGTGCGCGACCACGAGGGTGGTGCGCCGCGCCGAGAGCTGCTCGGTCGCCCGGGTGACCGCCGCCTCGGCGGCCAGGTCCAGGGCCGCGGTGGCCTCGTCCAGCAGCAGGATGGCCGGATCCACCAGGTAGGCACGCGCGAGGGCGATCAGCTGGCGCTGCCCGGCCGAGAGGTTACGGCCGCGTTCCGACACCTCGTGCATGAAGCCTCCGGGCAGCCTGGCGATCATCTCGATCGCGCCCACGCCCCGGGCCGCGGCCTCGACCTCGGCGTCCGTGGCGTCGGGCAGGCCGTAGGCGATCGCGTCCCGCACCGTGCCCGGGAAGAGGTAGGACTCCTGTGGCACCACGCCGAGCCGATGCCGGTAGGAGGCCATGTCGTAGTCGCGGACGTCCACCCCGTCCACCAGCAAGCGGCCCGAGCTGACGTCGTAGAACCGTGCGATGAGCTTGACCAGCGTTGACTTGCCGGCCCCGGTCTGGCCGACCAGCGCCACCGTCTCGCCGGGTGCCACCGAGAGGTTGACCCCGGCCAGGGCCTCCTGCCGCTGGCCGGGATAGGTGAACCGCAAGTCACGCAGCTCGATCTGGCCGCGGAGGTGGGTCACCGGAACCGGCGACGCCGCTTCGGGCGTGGACGTCGGGGTGCGCAGCAGGCTCTTGATCCGCTGCAGGCCGACGTTGGCCTGCTGGTAGCCGTCGAAGACCTGGGACAGCTGCTGGACCGGGGAGAACAGCAGGTCGATGAACAGCAGGTAGGCGATGAGCGACCCGGCGCTGAGCGCCCCGCTGTGCACCTCGCCCGCGGCCACGAACAGCACCAGGGCGCCGGCGACGGTCGATAGCGCCTGCACGAACGGGAAGTACAGCGCGATGTAGCGCTGGGCCCGCAGCCGGGTGGTCAGGTAGGCACCGCTCAGCCCGGCGAACCGGTCCCGGTTCACCTGCTCGCGCCGGTAGGCCTGGGCCACGCGCAAGCCCGCCACGTTCTCCTGCAGGTCCGCGTTGACGACGCTGACCTTTTCCCTGGCCTCGCCGTATGCCCGCGACGACTTCGCGCGGAAGACCACGGTCGCCGCGACGAGGAACGGGATGATCGCCAGCAGCGTGAGGCCGAGCCTGAGGTTGATGATGAGCAGCGCGATCAGGACGCCGATGAAGGACAGGCCCGAGTTGACCATGGTGATCAGCCCGGTCTGCAGGAATGAGGACAGCGCGTCGACGTCGGTGGTCATCCTGGTCATGATCCGGCCGGTGAGCTCGCGCTCGTAGTAGTCAAGCCCGAGCCGCTGCAGCTGCGAGAAGATCTTGACCCGCAGCGCGTACAGCAGCCGTTCCCCGTTGCGCCCGACCACCACGGTCTGCACCACATTGACCACCCAGTCGGCGGCCACGATCGCCAGCGCGGCCAGCGCGATCAGGACGATGGTGTGGAAGGCTCCGGCGAGCACGCCGTTGTCGATCCCGTTGCGGACCAGCAGCGGCATGGCGATGCTGGCCAGCGCGTCCAGGCCGTCCAGGATCAGGCCGGCGGTCAGCGCGATCGCGAACGGCTTCAGCAGCCTGCGCAGGGTGAAGTGCGGATCGGCCGCCCGCGCCCAGGAGCGGCTGACGTCCGGGACGTCGTTCGCGGGCGGCAGCGCCGCCACCTTGGCGAGCAGTTCGGGGCTGGGCGGGATCCCGGCCAGCATGCTGGTCGCGGCCCCGCCGCCTCCCGCGCCGCGCAGGCTGCCGCGCGCGCGGGCGCCGAAGCCGATGCGCATCCCGCCGCTCCCGCCCCCGGGGGCTCCGGGGGCACCGGCCGCGGGCGCAGTGCCAGCGACGCCGGGCACGGCCGCCCCGGCCCTGCCGTCCGCGGCGCCGTCGGCGGCCGCGGGCCACAGCGACGGCGTCACGCCGCGGGCCGGCGCCGGGCCGCGGTCCGGCTGGCCGGCCAGGTCCGCCGCGCGGCGGTCCGCGTCGTCGGAGTAGCACCCGAGTTCCCCGGCGTCGATGCCCTCGGCGTCGTCGCCGGGCCCGGCCAGCAGCAGCCGGTACAGCGGGCACCGGGCGGTCAGTTCGTCGTGGGTTCCGATGTCGACCAGGCGGCCCTCGTCGAGCACCGCGATCCGGTCGGCGAGCTGCAGCGTGGATCGCCGGTGCGCGATCAGGAGCGTGGTCCGCCCGGCCATGACCCGGCGCAGCGTGGCGTGGATCTGCGCCTCGATCCTGGCGTCGATGGCCGACGTCGCGTCGTCCAGGACCAGGATGGCCGGGTCGGTGATCAGCGCCCGGGCGAGCGCCACCCGCTGCCGCTGGCCGCCGGACAGCGTCAGGCCCTGCTCGCCGATGACCGTGTCGTATCCGTCAGCCAGCCCCGTGATGAACTCGTCGGCCTCGGCCGCCCGGGCCGCCGCGAGGACCTGCTCCTGGGTCGCGTCCGGCCGGCCGTAGGCGATGTTGGCGCGCACGGTGTCGGAGAACAGGAAGCTCTCCTCCATCACCAGCCCGATCGAGGCCCGCAGCGAGTCCAGGGTGAGGTCGCGGACATCGAGACCGCCGATCCGCACCGCGCCGCCGCGCACGTCGTAAAACCGGGGGAGGAGCAGCGAGATCGTGGACTTGCCTGATCCCGAGGCGCCGACGACCGCGACCGTCTCGCCCGCCCGCACCCGGAGCGACAGCCCGCGCAAGACCGGCTGCGACGGCACGTACCCGAAGGTGACGTCGTCCAGTTCGATATCGGGAGTCCCGGGGGGCAGCGCCACCGCGTCCGGCTTCTCGGCCAGCACCGGCCGGGAGTCGATCACCTCATAGACCCGGATCACGCTGGCCCTGGCCTCCTGGCCGATCGTGATCATCCCGGCCAGCGCCCGGACCGGGCCGACCATCTGGGCCAGGTAGGCGGAGAAGGCGAAGAAGGTTCCGATCGAGATCTGATGCTGGATCGCCAGCCAGCCGCCGAGCGCGAGCACCCCGACCTGGCCGAACGCCGGGACCGCCTGCAGGGCGGGGTTATAGCGGGCCATCAGCCGGACCGCGCGCACCCGGGCGGCGTAGAGGAAGCCACTGGTCTCCTCCACCCGCTCGATCTCCTGCTCCTCCTGCCCGAAGCCCTTGACCACGCGAACCCCGGTGACCGCGCCCTCCACCACGCCGGCCACGTTCGCGGACTGCTGCTGGGCGTCCCAGGTGGCCGGGAACAGCTTGCGCCGGGACACGAGCGTGATCACCCACAGCGCGGGGCCGACCGCGAGCGCGATCACGGTGAGCAGCGGGGAGAGAAAGGCCATGATCACGATGGACAGGACGAACAGCACGGCGCTGCCGGACAGCAGCGGCACCATGCTGAGCAGGCCCTGGATCATGTTGAGGTCGGAGATCGAGCGGCTGACGATCTGCCCGGTATGCAACTGGTCCTGGCGTGTGCCGTCCAGCCGGGTCAGCGACCCGAACAACTCGGTGCGCAGGTCGTGCTGCACATCCAGCGATACCCGGCCGCCCTGGTAGCGCCGCACGTACACGGCGCCGAAGTTGATCAGGGCCGCGATGATGAGCAGGGTCGCGCCCACCCAGATCGGCTGGTAGTGCGCGAGGATCGCGTTGTCGACGATGTCGCGCTGGATCAGCGGGATCGCGGCGGTGACGACGGTGGACAGCAGCGTGCCGCCGAGTGCCAGCAGCACCCCGCGCGGGTACCGCCAGCAGTAGCCGGCCAGCCGCCGCAGCCAGCCTTCGCCGGTGCCGGTTCCGGCTGCGCTTTTCGCTCGCCTCCGGGGCGCCGTCAGGCGCCGCGTTCCTTCGTTGTTCGTCCCTTGCTCCTCGGTCCAGGCGGCACTGCGCCCCTTCAGTCCGGCCCCGCCCCTCACGCCGACCCCGCGCCGACGGCGCGCGCGGTCTGTGATGCGCCCGCCTCGGCCCGGCCCGGCTCAGGCGCGCCCGCGGCGGTCTCGGCCCGCGTTGCGCGTCGGCCCGGCTCCGGCGCCCCGCCGGAGGCGGCGAGCCTGGCGCGCCTGGCCTCGTCCATGGCCTGATTGAGAACGTCAAGCGCGTGCAGCACCTGGTCGGGCTCGCCGGTCTCGGCGAGCAACTGGTCTAGCCACCCGGCGTAGGCGGCGTCGGCCCGGTCCACCGCGTCGCGCCCGGCGGCGGTCAGGCAGAGCCGGACCACCCGCCGGTCCCCGGGCTCCGCGTCGCGCCGGGCGTATCCGGCCGCGACTAGGCCGTCCGCGGTCGCGGTCAGCGTCGGCTTGGCCACCGCCAGCCGCTCGGCCAGCTTCGCGGACCGCTCGCCGCCGGCGCCCGCCAGCTTCAGGATGCGGTACTGCTGCGGGGTCAGGTCGGTATCCACCCGCTCCAGCGCGCGAAACAGCCGCAGCAGGATCATCACCATCTGCGACGCGCGCGGCTCTCCGGACTCCCCCCGCTCGGCCTGGTCGCCCCGTTCCTCGGTCACTCCGCCTGCTCCTCATGCCCCGTCGGCGGGCGCTTCGCCGTCTCCGCGCCAGCCAGATAAGATACGTCACTCTTATAGTTCGCTAGCCTAACAAATATTCCCCAGAACGCGTACCGCGAACCGCCGCCACCGCGGCCAGCCGCGTCCGGAATCCGGCCGCCGCCGTGAATCACGCTGGCGGCGGCCGGGACCGCGGGTCGCGGCGAAGCGGATGGTCGGCGGGGGCACGGCGGCGATCGCGGCCGGGCCCCGCCGCCGGCCACGCCCCGGCGTACGATCCGTCGCTCGGCATCGGCAGCCTGAAGGGCAGCTAGCGACGCGGCGCGACTGTCGTGATCAAGAAGGCCAGCGGCGCCTGCTAGCGGGGCTAGCGGGCGGCCTTGGCCGCCGTGCCGCGGCCGAGCGTGGCGGTGAACACCATCAGCACGAACAGCAGGAACGTGATGACGTGCACGCTGGTGCACCACAGGCAGATGTTGCCGATCTGGATGAGCTCCGCGTAGATCAGGTACAGCACGAATCCCATGCCGGCGACGGCCCCGGCCAGGCGGACCCACCAGATGACGGGCAACTGCGACCGCCACGCCCACGGCGAGTTGATCGCGACCATGAAGACATAGAAGGCGAGGCCGAGCACGGCGACGGGGAAGACCCCGAACACCATGGCCTCGGGGCTCGAGAGGACCTTCTCGCAGTTGATGGTGCCGTTGGACGAGCAGATCAGGAGCTTCGGCGACGTGAAGTGCACGATCGTCAGGTAGATCGACACCCCGAGGCCGGCCAGCGACAGCACCAGCGCGGCCAGCTGGATCCAGCGCGGCGCGCCGTGCTGCTCCTGCGCCGCCTTGGCGGCCGCCGACTCGGCGACCTGCACGCCGCCCCGGGCCTGGGCGCCGGTCGGCCGGGCCGGGCCGGACCGCCCGGGTCCGCGGCTGTCCTGCCCGCGCCCGCTCTGCCCGCGCGTGCCCTGGCCCCGGCCGCCCTGGGCGCGGCCGTCTTGAGCCCGGCCGCCCCGCCCTTGCCCGGCGCCGCCCTGGCCGGTGCCGGCCTGGGCCTGCTGGCCGCCCCGGCTGGAGTTGGCCGAGCCGGACCGCGTGGCCGCGCCGCTGCTCTTGGCCTGACCGGATGCGGCCCGGGCCTGCTTCTGGCTGGCCATCAGAGGTGAGCGCTCGCGCTGACGACCCCGGCGGCGGTGCAGACGTCGCCCGGCTTGCCACCGGTCATCTTGCAGATCGCCGCGGTGATGAGGTTCGCCGACCCGTCGGCGCCCTGCGCGGCCGCGCTGTTCGGGTTGTGCAGGGCCGCGGCGACCTGGGCCCAGGTCATCCCGGCCAGCACCGCGGGGTCATAGCTCGGGTTCTTGAGCACGTACTTGTTGCCGAAGTCGATGAACGGGTAGCCGGTGCCTTGTGTAGTTGAGTCGTACTTCACCCAGAGCGCCTGCTGCGCGGCCGTGGTGGGTTGCAGCGGGCCGCCGCTGATCGTCTCGTTCTCGACCGGGGTGAACACCAGGTACGGGCTGGAGTATTTTGCCTGGTAGAAGGTGAGCGTCGGGGTGTTCGGGTCGGTGTCGGTGCTGGACGAGTGGATGCCCCGCAGTTGCGTGGTGAACGTGCCGAACCGGCTGAGCGCGACCGCCATGGCCCACCGCTCCGCGCCGCAGAACGGGCAGAACTCGGCGCCGATGTAGAGCATCTCCGGCTTGCCGTTGCTGGTCAGCGGGGTGCTCGAGATCGCGCTGATCGCGGAGGGGGTGGCCGAGCCGATGCCGACCTTGTCCAGCGTGCTGGCGGGAACGGTGGTGACGTCCTTCTGGACGCTGGCCGGCAGGGCGGTGCCGGTCACGCCACCAGACCCGCTGCTGCTGGAGGCCTTGTTGTTGTTGTTCACCTTGATCAGGACGAAGGCGATCACGATGGCGAGGACCGCGACGACGCTGCCCGCCGTGATCAGCACCCGCTTGCGGGTCTCGGCACGCCGGGCCGCGGCGCGCTGCGCGGCTATCTTCTCCCTGGCGTTCTGCTGCCTGATCCTGGTTGCCTTGCTCATGCCAGCCCTGCCCTCACCCGTCCGGATTACTCTGGCCCGACAACGGCGCATGCCGCGGTCTCGCTCGCGCCGCACCGCCCGGCGAGCCCGGCGCCACAGAGCCGGGCCGCCATGGTAACGACCGCCCGAGACTATGCTAAGGCGCGCGAGCGCATGGGGTTACCTACCCAAAAGGGAACCGCATCTTCCTGAAAGCACGCTGAATGATTCCTCTGTCGAATCTGGGCGCTTCTGCCGGGCTGTGTCGTGGGTTCTTGCGCCGCGCAAGTGACGGTAGCTATGGTCGGACGATGGCAGTTATCCCGGGAAAGAACCACCGCGCGCGCACGGGCGTGCTGCTGGTGATGACATGCATCGCGCTCGCCGCGGCAGCCTGCGGCAGCTCCTCTAGCTCCTCGAGCGCACCGGCGAAGCCCACGGGCACGGCCAGCCTCGCCGCTGCGTCGTCCCTCACCTACCTCAATGAGAAGGTCGTCGGTCCCGCCTTCACGAAGGCCGAGGGCTACAAGTTCTCCGGCCAGTACAACGCGTCGGGCGACCTGGAGTCGGACATCGCCTCCGGCGAGATCAGCCCGAACGTCTTCGAGA
This sequence comes from uncultured Actinomycetota bacterium, assembly GCA_963808705.1. GTDB lineage: Bacteria > Actinomycetota > Actinomycetes > Streptosporangiales > Streptosporangiaceae > JASHPR01. The sequence goes on from CAWEHB010000005.1 coordinate 589,457, forward strand.
GCGTCGGCGGCGACAACATCACGCCGCTGATGCCCAAGTTCACCAAGTGGTACGTCCAGTACGCGGGCACCTCGATGGTGGTCGCGTACAACCCGAACAGCAAGTACGCCAGCGACTTCAAGGCCTTCGCCGACGGCTCGAAGCCGCTGAGCGGCCTGTTCACGCTGATGGAGACGCCCGGCTTCAAGCTCGGCCGGACCGACCCCAACATCGACCCGCAGGGCCGGGACTTCATCTACATGCTCCAGCTCGCCCAGTCCTACTACAAGCTGCCGTCGGACACGGTCAGCAAGATCCTGGGCACCACGGACTGGGGCACGGCGAACTCGTCGCAGATCTATGCCGAGTCCGCGCTGGATGCGACGCTGCAGTCGGGCCAGCTGGACGCCTCGAGCGCGTTCATCACCCAGGCGATCGAGCTGCACCTGGACTACATCCCGCTGCCGCCCGCCATCAACCTCGGCGACATGTCGATGGCCGCGCAGTACATGAAGGCGTCGGTCACGATCACGAGCAACGGCGCCCCGGTGACCAAGCACGGCTCGCCGCAGGTGATCGACATCACGATCATCGGCAAGCCCACCCCGGCCGGGACCGCGTTCGTCAAGTACACGCTGTCGTCGGCGGGCCTGGCCCTGTACAAGGCCGGCGGGTTCACGCTGTTCCCGCTGGCGGTAACCGGTGATAGCAGCGCGATACCGGCCGCGATAAAGAGTGAGCTGGGCAGCTAGCCCGGCAGCAGCCGCAGGCGGCGCTGTCCGGGGGGACGATCCTTCCGGGCAGCGCCGTCAGCCGGGGCCGTCCTCCACGGCGGCGGCCCTGCGGCGGCTTCGGTCAGCATCGGGCCTCGCGTCCGTTCTCGCCGCCCTGGTGATCTGGCTGGCGCTGCTTGGCCCGGTGATCGCGCTCCTCACGCATCTCTCCTGGGGTGCGGTCGTCAGCGCGATCACCGGCCCGGGCGACCTTGACCCGCTCGTCGTCTCGCTGGCGTCGGGGGGCGTGACGCTGGCGGTCCTGCTCGTGTTCTGCACCCCCCTCGCCTTCATGCTCGCCCGCGGGACGCTGCCGTTCCCGCGCATCTGGGAGGCGGGCGTGCTGTGCAGCCTGCTGCTCCCGCCGCTGGTGATCGGCCTGCTGCTGATCTTCATGGTCGGCCCGTTCACGCCGATCGGCGAGATACTCAATGCGACGCCGTGGCACCTGTCCGCCACCAACACGTTCCTCGCCCTGGTGATCGCGGAGGTCTACGAGTCAGCGCCGTACTACGTGGTCGGTGCGCAGGCTGCGTTCGCCGAGGTCGATCCGCGGATGGAAGAGCAGGCGGCGCTGCTTGGCGACCGGCCCCGGCGGGTATTCCGGCGGGTGACGCTGCCGCTCGCCGCTCCCGGCCTGGGCGTGGCACTATCGGTGGCCTGGGCCCGGGCCATAGGAGCGTTCGGCGCCGTCATCATCATCGCCTACCACCCGTATGGGCTGCCGTTGCAGATCTACAACACACTGCAGGAGACGGGGCTGGCCTCCGCGCTGCCGTACGCGCTAGTCCTGCTGGTCGTCGCGCTGCCGCTGCCCCTGGCCGCCTTCAGCTGGAGCGCCCGTGCTCGACGCCGACGTCGAGGTTGACCGCCGGGAGTTCACGGTGCGCGCCGCGCTGCGGGTGGCGGCGGGCGAGCGGCTGGCGCTGTTCGGCCCGTCTGGCGCGGGCAAGACCACGCTGCTGGAGGTGATCGCCGGCCTGGTGCCGCCGCGCCGCGGGCGAGTAGAGCTCTTCGGCCGGCTGCTGACCTCGACCGAACCCCCCGCGTGCTTCGTGCCACCGTGGCGGCGGCGGGTCGGCCTGCTCCGCCAGAATCCGGGGCTCTTCCCGCACCTGTCGGTGCGGGACAACCTTTGCTACGCCCCGGGCTCCGATCCGTCCGGCCAGGAGCTGGCCCAGGTCGCCGAGGCACTCGGCATCTCCGGCCTGCTGTCGGCGATGCCGGTGCGGCTGTCCGGGGGGCAGGCGCACCGGGTCGCTCTCGGGCGGCTCCTGCTCGCGCACTGCGACGCGCTGCTGCTCGACGAGCCCTACACCGGCCTGGACGCCAGCCTGCGGCGGACGCTGACCGATCTGGTGGCCGGGCTGGTCGACGAGCGGTCGGTGCCCGCGGTGCTCGTCGCGCACGAGCTCGCCGAGGCGCAGGCCTTCGCCCACCGGCTGGCCGTGCTCGACCACGGGGACATGCTGCAGGTTGGCGCGCCCGACGAGGTGGTGCTGCGGCCCGCCTCCCGCCGGGTCGCCGAGCTGGTCGGCTACCTGGGCTTCGTGCCCGCGCCGGACCAGCCAGCGGCCGTGGTCGGCGTGCATCCGGAGCGGGTCACCGGCGGCGCGCACCCCGACCGCGGAGTCGTCCTGGCCGGCACGGTCGTCGCCGGCCACGGCCGGCGCCGGATGGGAAGCCGACCTGGCCACCGGGGCCGCGGTGATCACCTGCCGCCTGCCCGAACGGCCGGCGCAGGCCGGCGACCGGCTGGTGGTCACCGTGGTGGACCCGCCGTGGTTCGGGCCCGACGGCGCGGCGGTCGACCCGCCGGTGAAGTCGTCCGTCCCGCCCGGGACGGCGAACCCAGAGCAGGTGGGGACGTGACGGATCAGGGCGCGGGCGGCGGCATGACGCTCCGGCTGGCCCGGCAGGCGCGGGGGTTCTCGCAGCAGCAGCTGGCCGGGATGGCGGGGGTGTCCCGCCAGGCGGTCTCGGCGGTCGAGTCCGGCTTGTCCGACCCGTCCCTGCGCGTGGCGCTGGCCCTGGCCCGGGCGCTGGGCATGACGGTCGAGGAGCTGTTCGGGCCGGGCAGCCCGGTTTCCCCCGTCGCGGCCCGCTCGGTGGCACCGCTCGGCGACGAGGGCGCCCGGGTCGCGCTCGCGCCGATGGGCGACGGGTTCGTCGCGCTGCCGCTGTCCGGCGATCCGGTCAGCCGGGCCGGGTTCCTGCCCGCCGGCGGGCTGGCCTGCGGGACCGGCAGCACCGAGAGCCACGGGGCCGGGACCGACGGGGCCGGGACCGACGGGGCCGGGAACCACCGGGCCGGGGCCAGCCCGGTGCGGCCCATAGTGCCGCCGCGGCCGACGCTGGTGGTGGCCGGGTGCGATCCGGCCATACCGCTGCTCGAGACCCCGCTCAGCCTGCTCGACCCGCCGGTGGCCCTGAGCTGGTGGCCGTGCCCGAGCCAGGAAGCGCTCCGGCTGGCCGCCGACGGCCTGGTCCACGTGGCCGGCGCGCACCTGCGCGGACGTTCCGGTGCCTACAACACGGGCCCGGCCGGGGAGCTGCTGCCGCGGGGGGGCGAGGTGATCGGGTTCTGCTCCTGGCGGGAGGGCCTGGTGCTGCGGCCGGAACTCGCCGGCCGCGTCGCCGGCCTGGGCGACGTGGCCCGCCGTGGGCTGCGCCTGGTGAACCGGGAGCCGGGCTCGGAGGCGCGCAGCGTGCTCGACCGCGAGCTGGCCGGGCTGGGCGTCGACGCGGGCCGGCTGCCCGGTTACGGCACCCGGGCGACCGGGCACCTGCAGGTGGCCTCGGCCATCACCGCGGGGCTGGCCGACGCCGGGATCGCCAGCGAGCCCGCCGCCCTGGCCTACGGCCTGGCCTTCATCCCGCTGGCCACCGAGCGGTTCGACCTGGTGATCCCGGCCGACCTGGCCGGCTCTCGCGAGGTCCAGGGCCTGATCAAGGTGCTTTCCTCGCGGTGGCTGCTCGATCAGCTCGCCAGCCTGCCCGGGTACGATCCCGCGACGTGCGGGGAGCATGTCGCCACGCTGCCGCCTGCCCCGGCCCGCGGCGGGCTACGCCGAGGATGAACAGCGGCTAGATCCGGGGCGCGACTGGGGGAGGGTATCTGGCATGAAGCTCCTTGTGCTGGGCGGAACGCACCACGTCGGCCGCGCGGTCGTGGAGACCGCGCTCGCCCGGGGCGACACCGTCACCACGCTGAACCGCGGGATCAGCGGGCGCCAGGCGCCGGGCGCGCGGGCCGTGCACGCCGACCGCACCGATGCCGCTGCGCTGAGCGCCGCCCTGAATGCCGGGCCCCTGGGCGGCGAGTCCTGGGACGCGGTGATCGACACCTGGAGCGGGGCGCCCCGCGTGGTCGCCGCCGCCGCGGCGCTGCTGGCCAGCCGGGCCGGCCACTACGGGTACGTATCCAGCGAATCGGTGTACCGGTCGTTCTCCGTCCCCGGGGCCGACGAGGGCGCGCCGGTGGTCGACGCGGACCCGGCCAGCGACGACGGCACCGACTACCAGGCGGCGAAGCGGGGCGGCGAACTGGCGGCGGCCGGGGCGTTCGGCGACCGGGCGCTGCTGGCCAGGGCCGGCCTCATCCTCGGGCCGTACGAGATCGTCGGGCGGATGCCGTGGTGGCTGCGGCGCCTGGAACGCGGCGGGGACGTGCTGGCCCCCGGCCCGCCGGGCCTGCCGCTGCAGTACATCGACTGCCGGGACCTCGCGGCGTGGATGCTCTCGGCCGCCGAGCGCGGCCTCGGCGGTGCCTTCAACACAGTCAGCCGGCCCGGCCACGCCACCATGGCCACCCTGCTCGAGGCGGCCCGGAAGGTGACCGGCTCCCACGCGACGCTGGTCTGGGTCCCGCCCGAGGTGATCGAGGCGGCCGGCATCCAGCCGTGGACGGAACTGCCGGTCTGGGCACCGCCGACCGGAGAGTACGCGGGCCTGCACGACTCCGACGTCTCCGCCGCCTACGCGGCCGGCCTGACCTGCAGGCCGGTCGAGGAGACCGTCGCCGACACCTGGCGGTGGCTGCAAGACGAGGGCGACCCGCCGTCGCGCCCTGGCCGGCCGGCGCACGGCCTGGACCCGGACACCGAGCGCCAGGTGCTGGCCAGCCTGGGCGGCTGACCGGCTGCCGGCGTCTCAGGTTGCCGGTATAACTTAGGCCATGCAGCGTCGTTGAGCGATGGGATCGATGGTGGCATCCGGCGATGTGACGGCAGGCCGACTCCGGCCGAGCGACCCCTTCGCGCCCGCGCGGCAGGCAGCGAGCAAGGTTCCGCAGATCACGGTCTACTTCTGGATCATCAAGATCCTCACCACCGCGCAGGGCGAGGCAACGTCGGACTACCTGGTCTACCGGATCGACCCGTTCATCGCCGCCGGGATCGGGTTCGTGGCCCTCGTCACCGCGCTGGCGATCCAGTTCCGGGCCCGCCAGTACGTGGCCTGGAGGTACTGGCTGGCGGTCGACCTGGTCGCGATCTTCGGCACGATGGCGGCCGACGGCATGCACATCAAGCTGCACATCCCGTACGCGGCGTCCACCGCGTTCTTCGCCGTCGTGCTGACCGTGGTGTTCGTGGCCTGGTACCTGACCGAGAAGACCCTGTCCATCCACACCATCCGCACGCCGCGCCGGGAGGCGTTCTACTGGGCCACGGTGCTGGCCACGTTCGCCCTCGGCACCGCGCTCGGCGACATGACCGCGACCACGCTGCACCTGGGCTACCTGGCGTCCGGGATCATGTTCACGCTGATCTTCGCCATCCCGGGCATCGCGCACCGCTGGCTGCGCCTGAACGCCATCGTGGCCTTCTGGTTCGCCTACGTCGTCACCCGGCCGCTCGGCGCCTCCTACGCCGACTGGATGGGCGTGCCGAAGATCGCGGGCGGTCTCGGGTTCGGCCGCGGGCCGGTCGCCATCGGCCTGACGATCCCGATCGTCGCCCTCGTCGCCTACCTGGCGGTGACCCGCCGGGACGTCGAGCCGCCCGTCACGTCAGCGCCCACCGTGCCCCGCGGGCGGCACCGCGCGTAGCGGGCGAGGCCGGCCACGCTCCGTCCCGTTAAGGCCCGTCAACGACGCCCCAGCGACCTGGGCGTGTTGATCTTGTCCGCGGCGATCTTGAGGATCACGCGTCCCTGCGGGCCGATCGGGTTGCGGTAGTCGGACCCGACGTACTTGCGGGACAGCTTGTCGATGTGCTCGCGGGCCTCGCTGCCGTCCACCGTGTCGACGACATGGCCGCGCACCTCGGACCAGTCCCAGGGATCGGAGTCGGAGTGGATCAGCACGGTGATCCTGGGGTCCCTGCGGATGTTCCTCGCCCGCTGCCGCTGTGGCTCGGTGTTCACGAGCAGGTACTCGCCATCGCTGTCCACCCACGTCAGCAGCGCCTGCGGCTGGCCGTCCGGCATCAGCGTCACCACCGTGGCCAGGTTCTTGCCCTGGGCCAGGCGCACCGTATCCTCGTCGAGCGGCATCTGCTCTCCTTTTGTTGCGGGGTCAGCGCCGGCGCGGGCCAGATCAGTGGCCATAGACCGGAACGATCACGGCCCGGGCGATCGTGTGGAACCGGAGGTTGAACCCGGCCACGGCGGGGGAGACGTCGGAGTCGATCCCGAGCTTGTCGGTGTCGAGGGCGTGCACCGCGAAGACGTACCGGTGCGCCGGGTCACCGGCGGGCGGCGCCGCCCCGCCGAAGTCCTTGGTGCCGTAGTCGTTCCGGACCGAGAACGCGCCGGCCGGAAAGCCGGAGCCGCCGGCGCTGCCCGCCCCGGCCGGCAACTCGGTGACCGACGCCGGTATGCCGATGACCAGCCAGTGCCAGAACCCGGACCCGGTCGGGGCGTCGGGGTCGTAGGCGGTCACCGCGAATCCCTTGGTCTCCGGGGGGAACCCGTACCAGCGCAGGTGCGGCGAGATGTTCTGGCCGGACATCCCGAACGAGTTGTAGACCTGGGCGTCGCCCATCTGCTGGCCCTCGCTGACGTCATCGCTCTCCACGGTGAACGACGGCACCTCGGGGTGGAAGTCGTACGGCAGCGGCGCTCGGTCGGTCATGGTCTCCTCCTCGTGTGCTTCAGGGCGGGCTGTTGTCGCCGGGGAGCGGGCATGGGCGTCCGCGGCCCGACTCGTCATGATCAGCCGCCGGCCGGCGGCGGTTACCGGCCGAGGACGGCCGGGTTCGCCATGACCGGCGTACAGGTCTTGGGGCGGGCGCTGGTGTGAGCGGTGCCGGCCGTTCGCGGCGCCGCCGCGCACCGGTTCGCGCTCGGGAACCCGGCCCCGACCACGATGGCCGAGGCGACGATCGCGAGCGCGACCGGGAAGAACAGCGCCGCGCGCAGCTTGGCCCGGGCCGGGGCGCCGAACCATCGGGCGAACGACGCGAGACGGTAGCGAACCCGGGCCAGGAGTATGGCCGCGCGGGCGCGCACCTGCTCGATGCGGGGCATCTCCTCGTCCCGGTTCAGCCGGCTGAATATGGAAAAGAGCGCAGCGAGACGCGGGTCCGATCCGCGCAACGCACTCTCGATCCTTTCGAGGATTCTGCGCTGGTGGGCGGGAAGGCCCATCGAAACCTCCGATCTGGCCCGTGTTTTCCCCAGGCACAACTTAGCAGGCAGTGCCGGGGCTTTTGGCACCGGTCGCGCAGAGTCCTGCGACCCGGCCCGAGGAACGTGAGCCTAACTGGCGGCTGACCTGCGGGCGCGGTACGCCGCGACGTGCAAACGGTTGCCGCAGGTCCGGCTGTCGCAGTAACGGCGCGACCGGTTGCGGGACAGGTCCACGAAGACCTCCCGGCAGGTGGGCGACGCGCAGCTGCGCACCCGGCGGCTCTCGCCGGCCACCACGAGCTCGCCGAGGCCCATCGCGAGGTGGGCGGCTATCCGGTCCGCCATCTGCGCGGCCGGGCGGGACACGTGAATGTGCGGGCCCCGGCCGTCGTGCGCCACGATCTGCGGGACCGCGCCGGTCTCGGCGAGCAGCGCGTTCAGCATCCCGATCGCGGCCTCGTCGTCGCCTGACTCGCAGCGGGCGGCGATGGCGTCGAGCCGGGCGCGGTGCGCGCGCAGCCGGGGCACGTCCCGCGGCCCCGCGGGCATCCCGTGGAAGGCGTAACGGTCGCCGAAGGCCTGGACGTCCGCCACGGTGCGCAGGCCGTCGCCGTACGCCGAGCGGCCGGTGTTGATCAGCTCGGCGCCCGCCGCGAGCGCCTCCAGAAGGTCAGCACCAAAACCGCTTTGACTCCTGTCAGAGCGCTCCCGTAGGGTGGAGGTCATGTCAGCACCATATGCGAGTACGGTCATGACAGGCAACGACCGGGCCGGTGCCGACCGAAGGCCGCTGCTGCTGACGGGCCTCGGCGCGGCCTGCATCTCGGCCTCGGGAATCCTGATCAAGCTCGCCGACACCGGTGCCGCCACCGCGGCGTTCTACCGGTGCTTCCTGGCGCTGCCGCTGCTCGTGGCGCTGGCCGTGGCGGAGCAGCGGCGGCGCGGGCCGCGGCCGCGGGCGGTCCGCACCGGGGCCTTCGTGGCCGGCCTGTGCCTCGCCGTCGACCTGGTGCTGTGGAACCACGCGATCGCCGAGGTCGGGGCCGGGATCGCGACCGTGCTGGGGAACCTGCAGGTGCTGTTCGTCGCGCTCGCCGCCTGGGTGCTGTTCGGGGAGCGCCCCCACCGCGGATTCCTGATGGCCCTGCCGGTCGTGATGGCGGGCGTGGCGGGCGTGTCCGGCCTGATCGGCAGCACCGCGGGCGGCACCCACCCGCTGGCCGGGATCGGGTACGGGCTGGCCACCTCGGTGGCTTACGCGGTGTTCCTGCTCACCTTGCGCCGGACATCGGCCGGCACCCCGCATGTCGCCGGCCCGCTCGCCGAGGCCACCGCCGGCGCCGCGCTCGGCTCGCTGCTGCTCGGCCTGGCCTTCGGCGGATTCCAGCTGCAGATCGGGTGGCCCTCGTTCGGGTGGCTGCTGCTGCTGTCGGTCAGCAGCCAGACGATCGGCTGGCTGCTGATCACGTCGTCGCTGCCCAGGCTGCCCGCGGCCATCTCCTCGCTGACGCTGCTGCTCCAGCCCGCCGCGGCGATGCTGCTGGCCGCGGTCGTGCTCAGCGAGCGCCCGAGCCTGATCCAGATCGCCGGGGCCGTGGTGGTCTGCACCGGCGTGCTGGCGGCCAGCCTGACCGCGCCGTCGCAGCGCGGCCGCCCGCCCGGGCGCCGCGGCGGCCGGGCGGCCGGAGACAGGACCCCTGCGCTCAGCGCGAGCCTGGCCTCGGCCCCGTAGGCCGCCCGCGAGGTGACCCGAGCCGGCCCGGCTACTGGTGATAGCCGTCCAGGAAGTCGGCCAGCCGGCCGATGGCGTCGTCGAGCACGTCCACCGAGGCCAGGAACACCAGCCGCAGGTGATCGGTGGTCGGCAGGTTGAAGCCGGTGCCGTGGGTGAGCAGCATGTGCTGCTGCTCCAGCAGGTCGATGACCATCCGCTCGTCGTCAGAGATCTTGTAGACGTCCGGGTCCAGCCGGGGGAACAGGTAGAGCGCGCCCGCGGGCTTGACGCAGTCCACCCCCGGGATCTCGTTCATCTTCTGCCAGGAGTGATCGCGCTGCTCGCGCAGCCGCCCGCCCGGCCGCAGCAGGCTGGCGATGCTGTGCTGCCCGCTGAGGGCCGGCCCGATCGCGTACTGGGCCGGCACGTTCGGGCACAGCCGCATGTTCGCCAGCAACTCCAGGCCCTCGAGGTACTCGGCCGCCTCGTGGCGCGGGCCGGAGACCACCAGCCAGCCGGAGCGGAATCCCGCCAGCCGGTAGGTCTTGGACAGCCCGCCGAGGGTCAGCACCAGCAGGTCAGGGGTGAGCGCGGCCGCGCACTCGTGCACGGCGTCCTCGTAGAGGATCTGGTCGTAGATCTCGTCAGTGAGCACCAGCAGCCGGTGCCGGCGGGCCAGGTCCAGCAGCCCGAGCAGGGTCTGCCTGGAGTACACCGCCCCGGTCGGGTTGTTCGGGTTGATGATCACCAGGGCCCGGGTCCTGGGGCTGATCTGCTCGGCGACGTGGCCGAGATCGGGGGCCCAGCCTTCCTGCTCGTCGCAGCGGTAGTGCACCGCGCGGCCGCCGCACAGCCCGACCGCCCCGGTCCACAGCGGGTAGTCGGGGCTGGGGATCAGCACCTCGTCGCCGGGATCCAGGAGGCCCTGCAGCGCCATCACGATCAGCTCGGACACGCCGTTGCCCAGGAAGACGTCGTCCGGGCCCACCCCGGCGACGCCCTTGCCCTGGTACCACCCGGCGACCGCCAGCCGGGCCGGGTGAATGCCCCGGGCGTCGCTGTAACCCTGGGCGTCGGCGATGCTGTGCACCACGCCGCTCAGCACGTCGTCGGGCGCGAAGAGGCCGAACGGCGCCGGGTTGCCGAGGTTGAGCTTGAGTATCTGGTGCCCGTCGGCCTCCAGCTGGCGCATCCGGCGCAACACCGGGCCCCGGATGTCGTAACGGACGTCTTGCAGCCTGCTGGCCTGCGACACCATCGCCCCGCACCTTCCCTTCGTCACGGGGCTGTCGTGCCGTCGTTGGCCGCCCGCGTTCCGAGTACGGACCTTTTCATTCGTCAATGCCGCTCAGATTACGTGGGCCGCCATGGGGAGGATGAAAAGGTTCGCCAGCCGACGGTACCGTAACCGGGCGTCCCATGTGCCGCATGCGCGGGCCGCGGGCGATGGCGTTATCGTTGGCGCGCCCACGCCAACATCGCTCTGATCCGAGGAGCCCGGGATGCCCGACCTCAGCACCACCACCGACACTGCCACCGGCCTGGCCTACCGTTCGGCGCTTGAGGTCATCGCCGCCTCCGAGCCGGACGTGGCCGACGCCATCGCAGGCGAGCTCGCGTCCCAGCGGCGCCAGCTCAAGCTCATCGCATCGGAGAACTACGCCTCGCCCGCCGTTCTGCTCGCCATGGGCAACTGGCTGTCGGACAAGTACGCCGAGGGCACCCCCGGCCATCGCCTCTACGCCGGGTGCGAGATGGTCGACCGGGTCGAGACGCTGGCCGCCGAGCACGCCAGGGCGCTGTTCGGCGCGGATCACGCCTACGTCCAGCCGCACTCGGGCATCGACGCCAACCTCGTCGCCTACTGGGCCATCCTGGCCCGCCGGGTGGAGAGCCCGGCCCTGGCCGAGGCGGGCGCGAAGCACGTGAACGACCTGGAGCCGGCGGCCTGGGAGCGGCTGCGCCACGGCCTGCACGACCAGCGGATGATGGGCATGTCCCTGGACGCGGGCGGGCACCTGACCCACGGGTTCCGGCCCAACATCTCCGGGAAGCTGTTCAACCAGGCCAGCTACGGGGTCGACCCGGCGTCGGAACTGCTCGACTACGACGCGATCGCGGCCCAGGCGAGGGAGTTCCGGCCGCTGGTGCTCGTCGCCGGGTACTCGGCGTATCCGCGGAACCCCGACTTCGCGACCCTGGCCGAGATCGCCGCCGAGGTCGGGGCGACGTTCATGGTCGACATGGCGCACTTCGCCGGGCTGGTGGCCGGAAAGGTGCTGACCGGGGACCTGAACCCGGTCCGGCACGCCCAGGTGGTGACCTCCACCACGCACAAGTCGCTGCGCGGCCCGCGCGGCGGCCTGGTGCTGTGCACCGAGGAGTACGCGCCGCACGTGGACCGCGGCTGCCCGATGGTGCTGGGCGGGCCGCTGCCGCACGTGATGGCGGCCAAGGCGGTGGCCCTGGCCGAGGCCAGGCAGGACTCGTTCGCCGGCTACGCGGCGCGGATCGTGGACAACGCCCGCGCGCTGGCCGGCGGCCTGCTGCGCCGGGACGTCCGGCTGGTCACCGGCGGGACCGACAACCACCTCGTGCTCATGAACGTGGGCGTGAGCTTCGGCCTCACCGGGCGCCAGGCCGAGCAGGCGCTGCTGGACGCGGGCGTGGTCACCAACCGCAACTCGGTGCCCAGGGATCCCAACGGCGCCTGGTACACCTCGGGCGTCCGGCTCGGCACCCCGGCGCTCACCACCCTCGGCTTCGGCCCGGACGAACTCGACGAGGTCGCCGACGTGATCGTTACCGCGCTGCGCGCCACGACGCCCGCCACGTCCACGGCTAAGGCCAAGTACGACCTGGACCCCGGGACCGCCGAGGCCTGCCGGAGCCGGTGCGCCGACCTGCTGGCCCGGCACCGCCTCTATCCCGAGATCGAGCTGTGACCCAGGGCGGAGCCCCCGCGAAATTGCCAGCCAGAAAATTCCGGCGCGCCGTATCCCCGCGGCTCCTGACACCGTCATAAGAAGCGACCGCTGCCGCCTTCGGCGCGGGAGGACGCCGCGGCCATGCTGCTCGCGGCCCACGGGGGAGAGAACCATGAATAACGCCACGGCACCCGCGAACGCTGGCCGCTCATCCGCGGGCCTGGCCCGGCGACGGATCACGATCGCCGCTATCGCCTGCGTCGGCCTCACCGCGGTAGCCGGCTGCTCGGCCGCTTCGCCGCCGTCCACCACGGGCTCTGCGCCCACCGCCACCGCGAAGTCCACCGCTACCGGCGCGCCGGCCGCCACGTCCGCCCCGGCCGTCTCGACGCCGGCGGTCTCGCCTACCGTCGCGGCTTCCACCGGCCCGGCGGGCGCGGTCCCGACCCTGGGCCAGCTCGCCGGCGACTTCGCGCAGGGGACCGGCTTCGGGCAGGTGAAGCCGGCCAAGATCTTCAACGGCGGCGACCCGACAGGCCTGGTCACGCACGTCGCCTGGACGTCGTGGGGCGGCGCCCGGGCCGTCGCGACCGGCGTCAGCGACTACGTGGGGCCGGGCCAGTCGGTCGCCACCGGCACCGAGGAGACCGCCACCGTGGTGGCCTTCGACCTGGGCACCTGCGACGGCAAGCTCATGTACCAGGCCGTGGAGTGGTACTTCCCGCAGCACGGCCAGACCTTCGACGCCGGCAGGTACCAGAACATCTGCGCCGGCAGCTACGTGCCTGGCCCGTAACGCCCGCCGGCCTGGCCCGGCTGACTGCCGTGCCGGGATCAGCCAGCAACACCCTAAAACCGGGCTAGCGCCGCTTGCGTTATGAAGTTAGGGTTTTCGGCCCGTACCGGGATGGTCGGGAAGGTGAGCGGGTTGGCGTTGCAGCCGTTGGCCAAGACCGTGGAGTCCGCCGGGTCCTGGCTGCCGCCGGCCCTGGCCGCCGATCTGACCCGCCACGCCGCCCCCGCTCCCGACCTGACCCGCGATGCCGCCCCCGGGTCCCCGGCGGCACCTGCGCCCGGGCTGGCCGGCCTGGCCACGGCGTCGGCGCCCGAGCCTGGGCCGCCCGTACCCGCCCTGCCCGCCGCCGGAGTGGCCGCAGCGAAGCTGGCCGCGGTCGGCCTGGCCGGCCTGGCCGATCCCGACGCCATGCCGACCGCGGTGCGAACCTTCCCGGACACCAGCGGCCCGCCGCGCCCGGGCTGGCGGAGACTGTCCCGCACCGAACCTGACCGCTACACCTGCTCTGGCAACTCGCTGCAGATCTATGCCCCCAGCGGCGGCTCCATCGTGCTCACCAGGGAAGTTCCGCGCGCCTCGGGGTCATAGCGCTCCCGGGGAAAGTTCCCCGCGCCGGCGCTGGAGGAAGGTCCGCTCGGCGGTGTTCGCGGTGCGGGCGATGGCCGCGTCATAGGCCAGTGCCGCGTCGGCGTCCCGGCCGAGCCGCCGCAGGAGATCCGCCCGGATGGCATGGAACAGGTAGTAGCCGCCCAGGTGAAGATCCGCCAGGCCGGCCAGGGCCGCCTGAGGCCCGTCGACCTCGGCCACGGCGACGGCGCGGTTCAGGGCGGCCACCGGGGTCGGCGCGACCAGCAGCAGCTGGTCGTAAAGCTGCAGGATCTGGCGCCAGTCGGTGTCGGCGGCCGTGGGCGCGTCGCTGTGCACCGCGTTGATGGCGGCCTGGATCTGGTAGGGCCCGGGCTGGCCCCGTCGCAGGCAGGCCCGGACGATGGCCTGGCCCTCGGCGATCAGGTCACGGTCCCACAAGCTGCGGTCCTGGTCGGCCAGGAGCACGAGGGTCCCGTCGGGGCGGCTGCGGGCGGCGCTGCGGGACTGGATCAGCAGCAGGAGGGCCAGCAGGCCCATGACCTCAGGCTCGTCGGGCATCAGCTCGGCCAGCAGCCGGGCCAGGCGGATGGCCTCCGCGCACAGGTCCTCCCGGACGAGCCGGTCTCCGGAGCTCGCCGCGTAGCCCTCGTTGAAGATGAGGTAGATGACGGCCAGCACGGCCCGCCGCCGGCCGGGGAGCTCGGCGTCGCCGGGTACCCGGTACGGGATCCTGGCGGCGCGGATCTTGCCCTTGGCCCGGACCAGCCGCTGGGCCATGGTCGGCTCCGGGACCAGGAAGGCGCGCGCGATCTCCGCGGTGGACAGGCCGCCGAGGAGCCGCAGGGTCAGGGCGACCTGGGCGGCCTGCCCGAGCGCCGGGTGGCAGCAGGTGAAGATCAGGCGCAGCCGGTCGTCGCGCACGGCTACCACCTCCTCCGGCGGCTCGTCATACCCGTGCAAGAGCCGGGCCTGGGCATGCCGGTCGTTACGGGACGCCTCCCGCCGGAGCCGGTCGATCGCCCGGTTCCGGGCCGTGGTGATGATCCACCCGGCCGGGCTCGGCGGCATCCCGTCCGGCGGCCATCGCGCCGCCGCCACCGTGAACGCATCCTGGACCGACTCCTCGGCGAGGTCGATGTCACCGAACACCCGCACCAGCACCGCCACGGCCCGGCCGTACTCGGCGCGGAAGACCCGCTCGATCGCGGTCTGGTCGACGGGCGGCACGGGGGCGTCAGTCCTGCGTTTCCTCTTGGAACGGTCGCACCTCGACCGGGCTGGCGCAGGCCTCGGTCGCCTTGGCCGCCCAGGCCAGCGCGGCGTCCAGATCGTCGGCCTTGATCACCCAGAAGCCGCCGATGTGCTCCTTGCCCTCGGCGAACGGGCCGTCGGTCATCAGCACCTCGCCGTCTTGGACCCGGACCACGGTGGCCGTGCTCGGCGGGTGCAGGCCGCCGGCGAACACCCAGGCCCCCGCGGCCTGGATCTCGGAGTTCAGGGCGGCCACGCGCTCGTACACCGGCTGCGTCGCCTCGGGCGGCGGGGGCGGGGTGCCATCGTCGACCAGGTGCACGCTGAGCAGGTACTGCTTCATGGGGTTCTCCTCTCGGGCGGGCCGGAATTCAGCCGGCGGCGGGTTCCCCGGCCCGGACCGGGTGGTAGGTGAGCAGCTGGACGCCGGAGCCCGCAGTCTCCGCCTCGCTGAGCGTGAGCGTGCCCGGATCGGGCATCACGTCCGGGAACATGCGCTTGCCGCGGCCGAGGATGATCGGGAAGACCATCAGCCGGTACTCGTCCACCAGGTTGTGCTGAACCAGCGTATGCACCAGCTGGCAGCTGCCCTCGACCAGCAGGTCGCCGCCGGGCTGGGCCTTCAGCCTGGCGACCTCGGCCGCGGCGTCGCCCCGGATCACCGTCGTGTCGCCCCAGGTGGCGTCGGCGTCGGCCAGTGTGCCCGAGACCACGTACTTGCGGATGCTGTTCATCCGGTCGGCGAACCCCTCCTCGTCGCTCTGGCCCGGCCAGGCCTGCGCGAACCCCTGGTAGGTGACGCGGCCGAGCAGCAGCGCGTCGCTGCCGAACAACTCGTCGAGCTTGAACCTGTCGCCCTCCTTGCCGCGGTCGAACTGGAACGTCCACCGGGGCTCCTCCATTACGCCGTCCAGCGACACGAACTCGGTCACCACGATCCTCATCGCTTTCCTCCTGTCCGATGGCCGCCCGGACCGGGCTGGCTCCTCACTCCTCACACGAACGGGGGAGGCCAGGATCGACACCTGGCCGTAACCTCTTCGTCGCGCCAGACCCGCCCTGCGGACGGGCGCGTGTGAGATACAACTGTGCTGTGCTGTTTCGGATGGCCAGCGATCCGGGCACGCCCGGCTGGCCGAACGAGGACTACGCATGTATCGGTCCCGGCGCGGCCGTGCTCCTGGACGGAGCGACCACCTTCCCCCGCGGCGCGGACACCGGCTGCCGGCACGGGGTGGCCTGGTATGCCCGCACCCTCGGCACCGACCTGCTCGCCGCGATCACCGCCGAGCTGCGGGTCTCGCTGGCCAGCGCGCTCGCCGCCGCCATCGCGCAGGTGCGTGACCGGCACTCCGGCACCTGCGACCTGGCCAGCCGGGCCACCCCGGCGGCCACCGTGACCGCCGTCCGCGCCGAGCCCGGGGGCGTCGGCTACCTGGCGCTGTCCGACTCCAGCATCGCCGCGGACTTCGGTAACGGCCGGCCGCCGCACGTCATCACCGACCGTCACCGGGGGGCCGCGGCCGATCCTGACGCGGCCCGTCACGCCACCGTCGGCACCCTGCCCTGCGCGGACCTGTGTGGCGTGGCCCTGCTCAGCGACGGCGCCACCCGCATCACCGACCTGTACCACGTGCTCACCTGGCCCCGGGTCATCGACTTGATCCGCGGCCACGGCCCGGACGCGCTGATCAGCCAGGTCCGCGCGGCCGAAACAGTGACCATGCCTGCGTGCCCGATGATCGGCTGCCATACATGCTTCGCGATCACCCGCCGTTACATCACCCTCGGCGGGTGACCCAGCCGCAGCGATGGTCCACCTAAAGTGAGTAAAACTCGCGTAACTTCCGCGTCACGGCAGCTCAGCTCGGCCAACGAACGGAATGATGATGACGGCCTCGGCCCAGCCTCCCGAAGAAGATGCTCCCGCTGAGGCAGATCCCGCCCGTATCCAGGCTGAAAGCGACGCTCCCCAGAGCAAGCAAGAACGAACCAAGATCCCGCGGCGGCGCATCCGCAGGACCATCGTCGGCGTGCTCGTCGCGCTTTCGTGCATCCTGGTGCTGCTGTCCGCGACGGAGGTGTGGGCGCACCGGACCGTGCTCAACACCAATGCGTTCGTCGGCACGGTCGCGCCCGTTTTCGAGAATCCGGCCGTGACCTCCGCCGTGGCGGCGCGCGCCACGGATGAGCTGTTCACCGAGCTCAACCTGCAGGCGCGGCTGCGTGCCGCGCTGCCTCCCAAGGCCAGTTTCGCGGCCGTCCCGATCACCAATGCCACCAAGGGCTTCGTCACCGGTGAGCTGGCGAAGGTGCTGGCGTCCCCCAAGTTCCAGGCCGTCTGGACCGCGACGCTGACCGTTACGCACAAACAGCTGCTGGCGGTGTTGCGCGGCCAGAACACGGCCGCTGTGTCCACCTCGGGCGGCTACATCGTCCTGCACACGATCCCGCTGATCAACCAGGCGCTGGGGAAGGTGTCGGGCCTGGCCTCGGACCTGACGGGCAAGCACGTGACCTTGCCGGCCATCACCAGCGCCGAAGTGCCGCAGCAGCAGGTGGCCAAGCTGTCCAAGGCCCTGGGGGTCCCGCTGCCGGCCAACTTCGGCGAGATCACCCTGGTCCGGTCCAGCGACCTGGTCACCGTACGGCGGTTGGTGAAGGCCTTCGACGCGCTGACCCTGGTGCTGCCCCTGGTCACGATCGCGCTGATCGCCCTGTGCTTGTGGTTGTCGGTGAACCGGCGGCGGACGGTGCTCCAGCTGGCGGTGGGCGTATCGCTGCTGATGATCGTGGAAAGGCGCGTGGTCCTGCACGAGCAGGGCGTGCTGGCGGGCGCCGCGCACAACCCCCAGCTCGCCTCGATCGTTCTGGGTGACCTGCTGCACGGGTTCTTCGTCCTCACCGCCTGGGTCCTGGGCGTGGCCCTGGTCGTCCTGGTCATTGCCCTGCTGGCCGGGCCGTACCGGTGGGCGGCGGCCCTCCGCTCGTGGGTGCGGCGGGCCTGGCGCAGCATCACGGGGGCAGCCGGCGGTGACCGCCGGGGCGCGGCCGGCTGGGTAGGTTCTCATGCGGCCGGGTTCCAGCTGGCAGGCGCCGTGGTCGCCGGGATCCTGCTGCTGATCGTGAGCGTGTCGTGGCTCAGCTTCCTCATCATCGGCGTGCTGCTCGCCGCCTACGAGGTCGGCCTCCAGCTGATCAAGCCTTCCCCGCCCGACGAGGCGCCGCCCGCCCCCGGTCCCGGCGGCCGGGCGGGCATCCCGTCTCGCATCAGCGAAACTCAGACAAAGTCATAGCCGATCGAGGGCTGGAAGCCATCGCCCGCTCCGACACGGCTGTGGAGACGTGGGGGTCGAGCCTGGGCTCCAAGGCGGGCCAACGCGTCGTGCGGCCTGGTCAGGCGGCCTGTGATGGACCCGCCTGGACTCGCAAAGCCTCCTGAAAATCGGACGCTGAAGACCAGTGGCTTCACCGGCCGGGCGGCTCCGGCCGCGTCGCTCGGACAGGACGCTGAGCTGGCCCCACTTCCACGCCACTCGCTCGTCGTAGGGCAAGACGACCGTGCTGCCCAGCCATGCCGTGGCACGGGCTCAAGGATCCTCGTCGCGGAGCCGCCGCGGCTGCGCCGATAGCCACTCGGCCGAAACTGCCTCGCGGCAGCGCTCGGCGAACGAGCCTGGCGGGCGGTGGCCAGCGGAACCCTGCCGAAGGCGCGCTGTGCGGTCATGTCCGGTTCACGCTACCGAGCCACGTAGCCAGCGGCGGCACGTCATCGGCCTGGGAGGCCCAGGCCACGTAGCCATCGGGGCGGATCAGCAGGGCGCGGATACCCGCCCATTCAGGGTGGTCGGTGGCCAGTTCCCCGGTCACGACGTCCAGACGACCAGCGAAGCCAGCGGGGACGGCCGCCGCGGATCCCAGGGGGACGGCCGCCGCGGGTCCCAGGTTGAGCAGGACGAAATTCGCGGATTGCAGCAGGCCGAAGATCGTGGCGGCCGGGGCATCGCGCAGGTCGAGATCGGGCACCCGGCGGCCGGTGCCCTGGCCGGCCGCCGGGTAGCGGATAGCCAGGCCGGAGAGGCGGACGGCCAGTTCCCGGCACAGGGACGGGTGCGTGCCGAGGATCGCGTTGAACCGGTCCCGCAGCGCGATACCCTCCCGGGTCGGGTTGGCGAACAGCCCGCACTGTGCGAGCGAGTCGTCGATCACGTCGAGGCCGACGGGGTACCGTTCGGCGTGGTAGCTGTCCAGCAGGCCCGGCGGCGCCCAGCCGCGGATCTCGGCGGCCAGTTTCCACGCCAGGTTGCTGGCGTCCTGCAGCCCGAGGTTCAGGCCCTGGCCCCCGGCCGGGTAATGGATGTGCGCCGCGTCCCCGGCCAGGAGCACCCGCCCCGCCCGGTAGCAGGCCGCCTGCCTGGTCGCGTTGCCCACCCGGCTCAGCCAGGCGTCGGGAGTCTCCCGCATGCCGAAGTCAGTTCCCGCGGCGCGCAGCGCGCTGGCCCGCAGGTCCCCGAACGTCACCGGCTTGTCGGTCAGGTCGTACAACGTGGCGTGATCGATGACCGCCAGCCGGTACCGGCCGCCGCCGATCCCCACCAGGTAGATCGACCCGCCCGGCTCGTTCAGGGTAAGCGCCGGCGCCTGCGGCGGGTCAGCCAGCTCGACGTCACCCAGGATCGTCTGCCAGGCATCCGGGGTCCCGGCGAAATCGATCCCGGCCGCGGCGCGGACCACGCTCGCGGCGCCGTCGCAGCCGGCCACGTAGGCGGCGCGGACGACCGTCGGCCCGCCGGGTGAGTCCACGTCGAGGTCGACGCCGGTCTCGTCCTGCCGCAGGCCGGTGACGGCGTGCTGCCTCAGGTACGGCACGCCCAGCTCGGCGAGGTGCTCCTCCAGCAGTTCCTCGGTACGCCGCTGCGGCAGGAAGAGCGTGTACGGGTAGCGAGTGTCAAGGAACGAGAAGTCCAGCCGGCTCTTCAGGAGCGCGAAATGCGAGGACGGCACCGGAGTGCCCTCGGCCAGCCAGCGGTCCACGAGCCCTCGCATCGCGAACTGCTCCACAGTGCGCGGGTAGATCGTGAGCGCCTTCGAGTATGGCGGTCGCTCCGCGCGCCGTTCCAGGACGACCGGCCGAACCCCGCCGCGGTGCAGTTCGGCCGCGAGCCACATGCCCACCGGGCCGCCGCCGACGACGGCCACGTCGCAGGTGTTCATCCGGGGTACGAATAGTCGATGGCGGCGGCGGCCGGATCCGGCGCTTCCGGCGGGATCAGCCCGCTGCGCCGCAGCGGCTCGATCGATGTGTGCGCCGCGGCGATGGCCGCCGACTCCTCGATGTGGCCGCGGAACCATGCCGCCGCTTCGGACAGAGCCCGCAGGAACGGCGTTACCAGGGCCCGTTCGCCTAAGAGGCTGATGCAGACGGCATTCAGGGCAGATTCCTCGGTCACTGGCCCGAGGTTCGTGAAGCCCGCGTCGGTCGCCACGTAGTCATACGGGATCATCTGCAGCGCCGTATCGATCGTTAGGAACCCGCGCTGCTGCGTCACCCACAGCGGGATGTTGACGTAGGCCGGAGCTACGACGCCGACCGCAATCTCCCTCATGGGCGGATCATTCCAGTGGCGAGTCCGGCGGGACAAGGCCCGGCGGCCATCCCTCTCGCCGGTGCTCCTCACCCTGAGTGGCCAGTGTTCCTCACCCTGAGTAAACGTGCGAGCTGGCGGGGTCAGGCGAGGGCGGCGACCGCGGTGCCGTCCGCGACCGCGCCGTCGACGTAGGTCACGGAGTTGGCCGGGATGGCCGGCACCCGCGGGCCGGGGAGCACGACCGCGGTGAGGTTGAGCGGGTCGGCCGCGGAGATCCGGACCGGCTGGCCGGTGTGCGGCTGCCTGCGGACCGCGCGCAGCAGGTCGACCGCGTCGGGGTGGGCGAACTGCTCGCCGCTGAACCCGGCGACGAACCGGCCGCCGCGGATCGTGCCCCGGGCCTCCATGCGGCGCAGCGCCCACAGCACGTCGCGCCAGGGCACAGCCAGGTTCTCCCGGCCGGCCAGGTCGCGGAAGATCACGCCCCAGCGGGCCGCCAGCTGCTCGGCCACGGCCTCGGCCAGCTCGTCCCGGTCGGGCGCGGCGGCCGGGGCAGGCAGCAGGCACCACCGCCCGTTCGAGCCGGCGCCGCCCCCGCCGATCCCGCGCCGCAGCCCGCGGCGGGGCAGGGCGGCGGACCGGCCGCCGCGGCGCAGCAGGGACCGCACGGCCCGGAACCCGTCCGCGGTAACCAGCCCGCGGGCCACGCCCTCCCAGAGCGCCTCCTCCACCTCGGCGGGCAGGCGGCCGGTGACCGCGGCCAGGTCGGGCCGGAACAGCGCGCCGTGCTCGCGGAGCGCGTCGAGCACGTCCCGGGTCCGGCCGGGGCCGGGCTCGGCCGGGGTCTGGTCCCCCCGCGCGGCGCGGAGCAGCCAGGGCAGGTCGTCGCGGATCGTCAGGGTGATCGGGGTGGCCCGGGACGGGGTCAGCCCGCTGCGCCGGGGGACCGGGTCGGGCTGGCTGTCGCGCGCCGACAGCCGTCCCCAGGTGACCTGGCCGGACAGGCACAGCTCATCCAGCCACTCGCGGCGGTACCCCTCCACCCGCGCGGCGAGGACGGCGTTCTCCCAGGCCCCGGCGGCCAGCTCGAAGCCCTGCAACTGCTCGACGACGGCGAGCACGCCGAACCGCCCCTCGCGCCGGGTGCCCGGCTCCACGTGCTGCCAGCGCAGCAGGAACCGCATGAAGTCCCGGGCGGTGACCGGCTCGATCTCGGCCCGCTTCCGCTCCCGGGTGTAGGCGTGGATCCGGGCCAGCAGCCGCCGGGCGCAGAACTCCTCGGCGCCGTCACCGGAGGTGAACCGGCCCCGCAGCGCGAAGCCTTCCTCCTCCAGCCGGGCCAGGGCCCGCACGACCAGGGTTTCCGGCAGCCCGGTCGCCTGGGCCAGGGCAGCGGCGGTCGACGGCCCCCGGCCGTCCAGGTGGCCGCGGAGCAGGTCCGCCGCGGCGGCGTCCTCGTCGGGGGGCGGTCCGGGCGAGGCGACCGGGCACGGGTGGTCCGGCACGATCACCGCGTCCGGGAACAGCACCTCGATGGCCGGCCTGCGCTCCACGGCGCACCACAGTTCCCCGGCCGGGCCGCATATCGTGGCGGCCCGGCGCCCGGCCACCAGGGTGTCGAACATCGGCTGCCAGTCGGGAAGCGGGCGTAGCGTAACGGAAGTCATCAAGAGGTCGTGCAGCTCGTCGGGATCGCGCGGGTCGGGACGGACCTGCTCGGCGACCCGCTCGATCGCGGCCGGGTCGAGCCGCGCCAGCTCGCCCGCCGCCACCGGCAGGCCCCGGCGCAGCGGTACGGCCCGGGAGCGGCGCTCCTCCAGCGGCGCGTCGTCCAGGAACGTGAACGGCTGCCCGTTCAGGATCTCGTGGGCCAGCACCGACGGCTCGGTGGTGTCCCGCACGATCACCGTGACCCGGCCGGACTCGATGCCGCCGATCAGCTCCTTCAGCCCGTCGATGTCCATCGCCTCGCGCAGGCAGTCCTCCAGCGTCTGGCGCACGAGCACGTGATCGGGGATCTCCAGCGGGCCCGGGGCCACGTTCTCCTGGCAGGCGGCCAGCGTCGGGAACACCGCGGCCATCAGGTCGTCGGCTTCCATCCGCTGGATCGCGGGCGGGTTCTTCTTCCCGCCGCGCATCCGCAGCACCGCGAGCGACCGGTTCAGGTTCCACCGCCACCGCGCGGCGAACATCGGCGAGGGCAGCACCGCCTGGCGGACCACGTCCTCGACGGTCGCCGACGCCAGGAACTTCGGCACCCGCTCCAGCGGGAAGCTGTGCTGCGGCCCGAGCGACAGCAGGATCGCGTCGTCGCTGGCCGCCGCCTGCAGCTCGAAGTCGAACGTGACGCAGAACCGCTTGCGCAGCGCGAGCCCGAGGGCCCGGTTCAGCCGGGCGCCGAACGGCGCGTGCCCGACCAGCTGCATCCCGCCGGCCTCGTCGAAGAACCGCTCGAGCACGACGGTGTCCATCGTCGGCAGGACCCCGAGCTGGGCCAGCCCCGCGCCCAGGTAGGCCGCGATGGTCTCGGCGGCGGCGTCGTCGAGACCGCAGTCCGCGCGCAGCCAGGCGACGGCCTCGGCCGGCCCGGAGGCCGCGAGGCGGTCGGCCACGGCCTGGCGGAGCGCGCACACCTCCTCGGACAGCTCCCGGGTCCGGCCCGGGGCCTCGCCCAGCCAGAACGGGATCGACGGCGGTGCGCCGAGCGCGTCGACGACCCGGACCACGCCGGGCTCCACCCGGCGGATCCGCCACGAGTGCGTGCCGAGCAGGAACACGTCGCCCGCCATGGACTCGATCGCCCAGTCCTCGTTCACGGTTCCCACCAGGGTGCCGTCGGGCTCGGCCAGCACCCGGTAGTCGCCGAGCTCGGGGATGGCGCCGCCGGAGGTGAGCGCGGCGATCCGGGCGCCCCGGCGGCCGCGCAGCCGCCCGGTCACCTGGTCCCGGTGCAGGTAGGCGGCCCGGCGGCCGCGGCCGGTGCGTATCCCCTCGCTGACCAGCTCGGCGACCTGGTCGAAGTCTTCCCGCGACAGTCCCTCGAACGGGGCCGCCCGCCGCACCAGGGCCAGCAGGTCTTCCTCGGGCCAGTCCGCGGCCGCGCACTCCGCCACCGCCTGCTGGGCCAGGATGTCCAGCGGCCCGTCCGGGACGTGCAGCACGTCGAGCCGCCCCGCCCGCACCCCGCGGAGCAGCGCCGCGCACTCCACCAGCTCGTCCCGCGACGTCGGGTACAGCCGTCCCGACGGCGTTCCGGTGCGGGTGTGGTTCGAGCGGCCCACCCGCTGCAGGAAGGTGGCGAAACTGCGCGGGGAGCCGATCTGGCACACCAGCTCGACCGGCCCGATGTCGATGCCGAGCTCCAGGGACGCGGTCGCCACCAGCGCCTGCAGGTCGCCGCTGCGCAGCCGGGCCTCCACCCGCTGCCGCCGGTCCTTCGACAGGCTGCCGTGATGGGCCGCGACGTGGCCGTCGCCGAGCCGCTCGCCCAGCTGGTGCGCCACCCGCTCGGCCATCCGCCGGGTGTTCACGAACACCAGCGTCGTCCGGTGCTGCTGCACGTGCCCGGCGATCAGGTCGAGGATCTCGGCCATCTGCTCGGCCGACGCGACCGCGCCGAGCTCGTCATCGGGCAGCTCCAGGGCCAGGTCGAGGTCGCGGCGGTGCCCGGCGTCCACGATCGCGCACCGCGGCGACCCGTCGGCGTGGGAGCGGCCGTCGCCCGCGCCGACCAGCAGCCGCGCCACGGCCTCGACCGGCCGCTGGGTCGCGGACAGCCCGATCCGCTGCAGCGGCCGGTCCTGCCCCGCCAGGTGCTCCAGCCGCTCCAGGGTCAGGGCCAGGTGCGAGCCGCGCTTGTTCCCGGCCACGGAGTGGATCTCGTCGACGATGACGGTCCGGGTCGCGGCCAGCATCGTGCGGCCCCGCTCCGAGGTCACCAGCAGGTACAGCGACTCCGGGGTGGTGATCAGGAAGTCCGGCGGCCGCTTCAGCATCGCCGCGCGCTCGGCGGCGGCGGTGTCCCCGGTCCGCACCGCCACCCGGAGGCTGGGGGGCGCGGCCAGCCCGAGCTCGGCCGCGGTGTCGGCGATCTCGGCCAGCGGCCGCTCCAGGTTCAGGTGGATGTCGACGGCCAGGGCCTTCAGCGGCGACACGTAGACCACCTGCGGGCCCGCGCCGGGGTCGGTGCCCGCCTCGCAGGCCCGGTACATCCGGTCGATGCACACCAGGAACGCCGCCAGCGTCTTCCCCGAGCCGGTCGGCGCCGCGATCAGCGTGTGGCGGCCGGACGCGATCTCCCGCCAGCCCTCGGCCTGCGGCCTCGTCGGCCCGTCCGGGAACCGCCGTTCGAACCAGGCCCGGACCGCCGGGTGGAACGACTCAAGCACCTGGTCACAGTAACCCAGGCCACCGACATCACGGCCGCGCTCCGGAGGGCGCGCTCGTCTAGAGCTGGGCGTAGCCCCAGTTCAGCACCTGCGCGCCGGCCGTGATGGCCGAGCCAGGGTTGCTGGTGGGACGGGCGTGCAGGACCACGCCGATCAGGGTGCCCTGGTCGCGGACGGCCCCGAACAGCAGGCAGTTGCCCGCGGCGTTGGTGTCGCCGGTCTTGATCCCGACGGCGCCCCGGTACGACCCGATCAGCCCGTTGGTGGTGTACCACAGGTAACTGTGGTGCAGGGCCGTGGCGGGCAGGTGATAACTGCGCTGGCCGACGATGCTGCGGAAGTCCGAATTGCGCATGGCCGCCACGCCGAGCCGGATGAGGTCGGCCGGGGTGGAATAGGTGGAGTACTCGGTCGGATAAGGCATGCCGTCGAACCAGGAGAAATGCGTCGACGTCATGTCCAGCGCCTTCGCCATCGCGTTCATCTTCGCGATGAACGCGGGCAGGCCGGGGCCGTACGCGTTGGCCAGCAGATAGGCGGCGTCGCAGCCGGACGGGAGCAGCATGGCCTCCAGCAGCTGCTGCGCGGTCAGCACGTCCCCGGCGATCAGGCCGGCGCTGCTCGCGCCGTCCTTCTGCGCGTACCGGACGGCGGCTTTCGTGACCGTGATCTCCCGGCCCAGGTCCCCGGCCTTGAGCACGAGCAGCGCGGTCATCACCTTGGTGATGCTGCCCATGGGCCGCGCGACGCCGGCGTCCTGGCTCCACAGCAGGGTGCCGGTGCCGAGATCCACCAGCTCACCCCCCAGGACCTGCACCGGCGGTGCCGAGACGGCAGGCTGCATCGGAGGCAGTGCCGACGGGCCCAGGGGCGGCACCACCCAGGCGTAGGCCGGTGCCGCGAGGGCAGCCGTGGCCGCCAGCACGGCGGCGGTGGTGAGGCCGCGGGCCAGGAACCGGCCGCGCCGCCGCCCGCGCGAATTCCGCCGCATACCCAGCACGGTGCGATTTAACCAGACCCGTGAAAATAGCACTAGTGCCCGGCGAAATCGGGTGCGGTCCTTTATTCTGCCGTGACTTAGCCCGCCACGCTGACCGGTATCCCGTCCGCCACGCAGGTCAATGGCCGAGCCCGCGGGAGCCTACGGGGTGACGATCGGGAAGCTGGGGCCGGGCTCGTCGGTGAGGCTCATGAGCGTCTTGACCACGCCGGGGTCGCCGGCGGTGTCGATGCCCTGCAGCGACCCGGAGGCCAGCAACCCCAGGAGCTGCGGGTGCGTCAGGGTGAGGGTCAGGTCGGCGTCCTGGGCGTGCTTGGTCGGGTAGTGGATCAGCACGCCGTTGGACAGTTCCATGCGGTAGCGCTCGCCGCTGTCGGTGAAGTGCCACAGCACCGACAGGGCGGTGCCCGGGGCCCGGGGGCCGTCGATGCGGATGGCGATGGTGTCGAAGAGCTGGGTGACGGTCATCGCCCGGGCCATTCCGGCGCTCGCCGCGAGCCGGGTTGGCCGCGCCGGATCGCGCTGGTCAGTCGACGTCGCTGGGCGTTCCGCTGGTGATCTTTACGAGCTCGTCGAAGCTGGTGGCGAACATCGCCCGCTCATCGCCCGCCCCGGCCCACACGATCGGGTAGGAGGCCAGCGCCTGGTCGACGACGGTGCGCAGCGGCCGCGGGTGGCCGACGGGAGCCACGCCACCCACGGACTGTCCCGTGTGCGCCAGGACAAAGTCCGGGCCGGCCTGGCGGATCTTGCCCGTGCCGAGCCGCCGGGCGAGCCTGCCCGTATGCACCCGGTGCGCTCCGCTGGCCAGGACCAGCAACGGGTCCCCGTCGGCCTCGAACACCAGGCTGTTCGCGATCGCGCCCGTCCCGCAGCCGAGAACGGCCGCGGCGGCCGCCGCCGTCGGCACCGGCTCGGGGAACATCCTGATCTCACCCGTGGCACCGGCGGCCTCGAGGGCCTGCTGGACCGCGGACACAGCGCCTGAGTACACGCCGCACGAGGTTAGGGCGTGCCGACGGCCCGCACAACCATGTTTCCGGTCGGCCCAGGGCCACCCCGGCCGCTGCGCCCCGGCTGCCCATCCCAGGTCACCGGGCCCGGCTGCCCGTCCCGGGTCACCGCGCCCCGGCTGCCCATCGCGTTTCGTGAACCTGCATCCGGCCGTTGACAAGTTTGCGGAGGCCCGCTGGCGGCTAAGCCGGTGTCCAGATGGCCGCGTTCGCGGCCGCGCCCGGCGATCCGGACTGACGGAGGAGCCATGGGTGTTGTTGATGAGGACGACCAGGTCCGTGCCGCCAACCTGGATAAGGTCGACCATGTGGTCGTCGTGATGCTGGAAAACCGGTCCTTCGATCACATGCTCGGGTACCTCTCGCTCACGGGCGGGCGCTCAGACATCGACGGCCTGCGCCCTGAACTGGCCAATCAGTACGAGGGGCGCACTTACCCGGTGCACCACCTGGGCACGACGGCCGTGGAGATGGATCCCGACCACTCCTCGAGCGCGATCGACCAGCAGATCGCCGGCGGGAACATGAGCGGCTTCGTCGCCAGCGCGGCCGCGACTCTGGCCCGGCGCGGAGTCGACGACGGCGAGCCGTCATGCGTCATGGGCTACTACGACGGCGCCGACGTGCCGGTCTACGATCACCTGGCGGAGGAGTTCGCGGTCTGCGACCGCTGGTTCAGTTCGGTGGCCGGCGCCACGCTGCCCAACCGGCTCTATGCCTTGTGCGGGGTGGCCGCCGGAAGCCGGGATGACCGGCCGGCGCATGTACCGCCCCTGTACCACCAGCCGTCCTTCGTCCGGCACCTTGACGCTCATCACGTCTCCTGGCGCTGGTATTCCTTCGACCCCGGGACGCTGCGCCTGGCCGACGCCCACTATCTCCTCGGGCACCACCAGCGGTTCGGCTACTTCAGCAAGACCGGCCTGCCGTGGCAGGCCATCTTTGACATCACCTGCAACCCGAAGATCCCCAGTTTCCTCGAAGATGCCGCGGCCGGCACGTTGCGGTCGGTGTCGTGGATCGACCCGGCGTTCACCAACTTCAACCCGCTCGGGTTCCCCGTCAACGACGACCACCCGCCGGCCGACATCAAGGACGGCCAGGACCTGGTGCTGGCCGTCTACGACGCGCTGGCGGCCAGCCCGCTGTGGGATCGTTCGCTGCTGGTCATCGTCTACGACGAAAACGGCGGCTTCTACGATCACGTCCCGCCGCCTCAGGCTGCTGACGACGAGCCCGAGATGTTCGGCCGCTACGGCGTGCGCGTGCCGGCGATCATCGTCTCGCCGTGGGTGGAGGCGCGCGCCGTATCGAGCACGCTGTTCGATCACACCTCGATCATCAAGACGATCCTGTCGCGCTTTTGCCCCGATGCCCTGAACGAGCCGCAGCGTGCCGAAGCCAGGCGGTCCAGGCTGGGCCTGGGCCCGCAGTACCCGGGCATGCGCGTGACCCATGCCCGCCATCTCGGGGAACTCCTGACCCGCACCACGCCGCGACCCGCCCCGCCGCGTGACGCCCTGCTGCAGCAAGCCGCGGCCAGGGCCCAAGCCGAAACCAGCCCGTCCCCGCCCGGGAGGCCGGGCCGGGGCGACCATCCGCTCAACGACCTGCAGCAAAGCATCCTGGCCGCGACTGGCGAGCTAACAAAGCGCGGGCACCCACCGAACGAGCCATAAGCCCGGAAGGACACAGCCCATGACCTCATCGACGCGAATCGTCCGGGCCGCGCTCTTGGCGGCGGCCGCCGCTGCCTTGGCCGCCGCAGCTATTCAACTGCGCGAGAAGCGCCAGACAGCCGAGTTGACCGTGGAGAACATCCATGAACAGCTCGATGCCCTCGATCCGGTTACCCGGGCCGCGGTTGTCGCCCGGCTGAGCTCGGATGAGGTGAAGAAGGTCCGCGACCGTTCATGATCGCCTCTGCCGTCGTAATCTGAGGTCGAGTGAGGCCCCGCCGCCGGTTTGCAGAGCCTGCTGTGCCGGTCATCTGCTGCTTGCGGCGGTGCCGCTTAGGGTCGCGGCGAGCACGCGGATGAAACGGGGAATGGCGTCGGGTTCTGCTGCGCTGCGGGTGGGATTCAGCTCGCCGATCGACAGCGCCCGCAGCCGCGGATCGCCCGCTGCTGGTAGCAGTGCCTGGGCCAGCTGGTCCAAGGTGGGGCCGGTGTTACGGCCGTCGGTGCTTTCGGCAAGTGGCGCATCGGTGAAGTCGAGGACATCGACGTCGATGTGCACGGCGAGCGGCCCGGAAGGCAGAACGCCGAGCGCTGGCTCTACCTGGCCTCTGGTCGTGATCGACGCCCACGACCAAGATCGTCCCGCATATGTTCCGGATCATGATGAGTTGCGAGCGCGTTCCGCCGGTCGAGCGAGATGACACGACGCACCATCGGCTCGAAGAAGCTGACCGGCTCACTGCGGTAACCGGGGTCGAAGGAGGCCTGGTCGTATTTCTCGCAGAACCGCACGCAGGCCGCGTAGTAGGGGTGCCCGGAGTACCTGTCCCGCGCGTTGCGGTCCTCCCCGAGATGATGGGCGTAATAGTAGGCCTGGAACAGCCCGTGATGACGCACGATCCACGCGATCTCGTCGGAGACGTAGGGTTCCAGCACGGCCGCCGCCATCTCCCCGTGCCGGTCCGGGGCGAGCCGGTCGCCGATGTCGTGGAAGAGGGTGGCGACGACGTACTCCTCGCTCTCACCGGCCCTAGCCGCCCGGGTCGCGGCCTGGAGGGCATGCTCGTAGCGGGTCACCTGGTAGCCGTCAAGCGAATCTCGCTCCTGCTCGAAGTCCTCCAGGAGCCGGTCGGCGAGCCGCGAGATGTAGTCCAGCTCCATCCCCCGGAGGAATTGGTAGTCCTCGCGTGTCCCGTCCTTCATCCGCGTGAAGCTAACTGCCTGCATCAGACTCCGCCCTTCCCAGAATTGACATGCAATGCCGCCTGGCCTTCTGGAGAATAGTGGACTCGAACTCCCGGGCCTGACCTGCTGAGTTTGTTCGCGGGCGTCCGTGGGGAGTCCGGGCAAGCCGTCCAGGACCGTCCATTGGCAACAGTGTTGGGAACAGTGAGGTTTTCTCGTGCGCCCAGCAGAGCAGGAGGTGACGCTGTGACGTAGCAGCGGTTCTTGCTGTTCGTAAGCTCGTCGTCGCCTGCCGGTGGAAGTCCGGTCCGGGTAGCTGCCAGGAGGCCCGGTAGCAGGCTGGCGGCTTGGCCTGGAAACGGGCCGGGCCGGAGCCCAGCGTCAAAAGCCCCTTTTGGGGGGAGCGACGATGCGGTCCGTAGCATGACGCGAAGCCTGCGGCGTCGTTACTCATCCGCCTGGTTGGGCGGGCAAGGGAGTGCCGAGCCTCTCGAGATCGGGGCGAAGGCCATGGAAGCGGCGAAGAGCCTGGAAGTGCAGCCGTGAGGAACTCCCCGGCGTGTGGGGCGCGGAACGCATCGAGGGTGGCGGCGGGAACTGGGGAGGCCCTCCCCGGCCCGGTGGCCTGCGGATGTTGCTGCCGGAGCGTGGCGTCCTATAACCGGTGACCCCGGGAAGTGGATGGCTGGCCGGGTGGGCGTCGGAGGCGGCCGTAGTACCGGTTGAGCCGGGCGGACAACATAACCGCCGGTGATGGGAAGGGCCGCTGCTTCGTCGGTGCGCAGTGCTGATCAGGGAGGGGCCCGGTGAGTGCCGTTTCGGCTAGTCCCGCCGCGTTGGGGTCTGGGGTGTTGCTGGATCCGGTCCGTGCCTTGCAGCATGCGCTGTACCGGGCGGCCAAGGCCGATCCCGGGCGGAGGTTCCACGCGCTGTATGACAAGGTCAGCCGCAGTGACGTGCTGTGGCGCGCGTGGGTCGCGGTGCGCTGGAATAACGGCGCGCCGGGCATTGACAAGGTCACCTTGGGCCAGGTCGAGGAGTACGGCGTTGCCCGGCTTCTCGGCGAGCTGGCCGCCGGGCTGAGGGAGGGCCGCTACCGTCCGCTGCCTGCCCGGCGGGTGTTCATACCCAAGCCGGGAACCACAGAGCAGAGGCCGTTGTCGATTCCTCCGGTTCGTGACCGGATCGTGCAGGCCGCGGCGAAGATCGTGCTCGAGCCGGTCTTCGAGGCGGACTTCCTGCCGTGCAGCTTCGGGTTCCGCCCGAGGCGGTCGGCGCACGATGCCTTGCAGGTGCTCATCGATGAGTGCTGGCGGGGCCGGCGGTGGGTGGTCGAGACGGACATCGCCTCCTGCTTTTCGGCGATTCCGCATGAGAAGTTGATGCAGGCGGTGCAGGAGCGCGTCTGCGACCAGTCCGTGCTGAAGCTGCTGCGCGTGATGCTGCGCGCGGGGGTGATGGAGGACGGGCAGCTTCGGCGGCCGGTCACCGGGACCCCCCAGGGCGGGGTGATCAGCCCTGTCATGTGCAACGTCTACCTGCACCGGCTCGACCGGGCGTGGGACGGGCACGACGGGATCCTGGCCCGGTTCGCTGACGATCTGGTCGTGATGTGCTGGTCCCGCGGCCAGGCCGAGCGGGCGCTGGAGCGCCTGACGGTCCTGCTGGCTGATCTCGGCCTGGAGCCGAAGGCGGCCAAGACCCGCATCGTGCGTGCGCCACGCGCGCAAGAGGGAGAGGTTGTCATGTAGGTAGGAACCTCGATCGATTGTGCTGCTGCGTGGGAGATGAAGGTTGTGGCCCTTCGGCGTCGCTCTTCGGGGAGAGGCGTCAAACCGCCCACTGCGGCATTGGCTGAAGACCGTTGTCGTGAGCGAGTGGGAAAAGGCGCACATGATGCGTCAGGTGGGGATCGGGAAGGCGAGCGCGAGCGAATCGCCGTCGACGTGCCGAAATTAGTTTCAGGTGGCATCAAAACTGGGGCGAGCACGAGGTTCCAGGATGAGTCTGGCGGGGACCCGGTTACTGGCCAGGCGGTGCCCGGCATATAGGCGACGCGAGCCCGGTCTGCGGCTTTCACGTGGAACGTGGGAAGGCTGGCCCCGATACTGCCGCCAGCAGGGCGGCGAGAGGGAGCGCGCTCAAGCGGGCGGAACCTGCGAGGCGCTGAGTACCGTTGCGGGGCTGGCATTCGGACCGGCTCATAGTAGTGACGAAGCTCCTGTAATGGGGGTGGAGCGAAGGGGCCGGACTGTCCTGGTGAAGTTCGTTCGGGCAACCAGTGGATTCTGGGAGGGATCGGGTGGGCGAGCCGAAGTCGAGGGAGAAGCCCTTCAGTATTTCGAAGTGGCTTGTGTGGGAGGCATACCAGAGAGTCAAGGCCAATCAGGGGGCGCCGGGAGTGGACGGGTGCTCGATCGAGGACTTCGAGGCTGATCTGGGGAACAATCTCTACCAGGTATGGAATCGGATGTCTTCGGGGAGTTACTTCCCGCCGCCGGTGCTGGCGGTGGAAATACCGAAATCGCATGGCGGGGTGAGGATCCTCGGCGTGCCGACCGTCGCAGACAGAATCGCGCAGACAGCGGTAGCCATGGAACTGGAGAAAGGAGCGGAGCCGAAGTTCCATCCCGACTCCTATGGGTACCGGCCGAAGCGGTCCGCGCTGGATGCGGTGGGAACATGCCGGAAACGCTGCTGGGAGGATGACTGGGTAGTTGATTTGGACATCCAGAAATTCTTCGACAGCGTGAATCATTCACTGATGGTCAAGGCGGTCGAGGCTAACACTGATCAGCCGTGGGTGGTGCTGTATGTGAAGCGCTGGCTTGTGGCGCCGATCCAGCACTCCGACGGGTCCCTGCACGAGCGGAACAAAGGAACGCCGCAAGGCTCGGCTGTTTCGCCCGTGCTGGCTAACCTATTCCTCCACTATGCATTCGACGCCTGGATGGCACGGAACTTCCCGGCCGTCCGGTTCGAGAGATACGTGGACGATGCGGTGGTCCACTGTGCGGACCTGCGGCAGGCGACAATGCTGCGGGATGCGATCGGCCGGCGGATGGTCGAGGTCGGACTGCAACTGCATCCGGACAAGACCCGGATAGTTTACTGCAAGGACAGCAACAGGCGGGGGGAGTACCCCAATGTCTGGTTCACGTTCTTGGGTTATACGTTCCGTCCTCGCAGGGCGCGGAATGCGCGAAGAGGGGTGCGCTTTACTTCGTTTCAGCCCGCGATGAGCCGGGAGAAGCTGGTCGAGAAAGGCCGCGAAGTTCGTGGCTGGCGGCTGCACAGGCGGCCGGGTGATTCTCTGGAAGACCTCGCGGGAGCGGTCAATCCGATCGTGCGGGGCTGGATGACCTACTGGGGCCGGTTCTACCGGACCGAGATGGATCCCCTCCTCAAGCGCATCAACACCTACCTGATGCGCTGGGCCCGGAAGAAGTACAAGCGGCTGCGTGGATTCAAGCGCCTGAAAGCATGGTGGAAAGGGATCACGCAACGAGATCCCGGCCTATTCGCGCACTGGGCATGGACACGCAAATTCCACCCGACTGGATGGTAGGAGCCGTGTAACGGGAGACTGTTACGCACGGATCTGTGGGAGCCCGGGGCTGAGACGCCCCGGGCTACCCGACACCTGGAGGAGGGAGGCGAGGGCTTTGATTTCCTCGGCTTCCACCACCGGCTGGTGCGCTCGCGGGGGCTGAACGGGAAGAAACCAGTGACGTTCCTGGCCCGCTGGCCCGCGGACAAGGCCACGCGGCACGCCCGCGACCGGATCCGGGAACTGACCGGCCGGAGCAGGCTGCCGCTACGGCCCGAGACGATCGCGCAGGACATGAACATGTTCCTGCGCGGCTGGGCTGGATACTTCAGGTACGGGCATTCGGCCCAGCGTCTTAGCGAGATCCGGCAGTACGCGCGGATGCGGCTCGCGCTGTTCATCAGCAAGAAACACCGCCGCAGCCGCGGCTTCGGGTGGCGGGTGCTGGTCGCCCTGTCACCCGATGAGTGCGGCCTGATCAGCTTGTATGGAATCGTCGTCGCGCCCAGGGCGGGAAAGCCCTGGCGGGAGAAGCCGAATGCCGGCGGTGAACGGCGTCGGTGAGCCGTGTGCGGGAGAACCGCACGCA
This sequence comes from uncultured Actinomycetota bacterium, assembly GCA_963808705.1. Lineage (GTDB taxonomy): Bacteria > Actinomycetota > Actinomycetes > Streptosporangiales > Streptosporangiaceae > JASHPR01. Next base: position 623,050 of record CAWEHB010000005.1, read on the forward strand.
CGGTTCGATGCGGCGGGGGCTGGAAACGGAGCGCCTGGTCATGGTCACCGCAGTGCAGCGGCCCGCAGGGGAAACCCGGGGAAAAGTGGCTGCCGGACCTGACGCCAGACAACGCCACCGCGCCAGCCCCCGACCCTACAGCAAGGCTGAATCGGTCACCCGGCACATAACGCCCATGTAGGCAGACACGCGGATACAAGCGGAGATCGCCGGGGAGGCGCGGAGTTCCCGGTGGGAGAGGTCTCGCCAGAGAACATCCGCCTGCCGGGAGACTCCGCGTTGATCACTTATCGTGTCAGACTCGACGTGCCCAGGGAACTCGTCCTGTTCGTTTCGCGGCTGCTGGCCCGGCACCGGAAGGAGATCGGCACCCGGAAGAACACCCGCAGCCTGGGGTGTTACCGGCAGGCGCTGTTCGTCCTGGCCTGGTACCGGGATAAAGCGGACATCGCGCGGCTGGGGGCCGGGTTCGGGCTGTCGCAGGCGACGTCGTATCGCTACGTAGCCGAGGGGACGAAGGAGCCTACCGGCCGCCGTTCGGCGCTGTGGGCGCGGGCCTGGACAAGGCGATCCTCCACAAGGTGGCCGAGGCGACGGCGCGGTCCTTGCTGACCCGCGTCGGGGACGCTCTCATCCGCCCCAGGGTCCGCCTGGCGGCGCGCAGAAAACCGGCATGACATCGCCCGTGCCGCGGCTGGCGGCTCTGGTCAGCCCCAGCCCGGCTGCTCGCAGGTCGGCGAATCGAGCTGATGGTGGTCGAACAGCACGTTCCTGATGTCCGTGATCGCCAAGTCCAGCTCGCCGATGGCTTCCTGAATCTTCCCGGCTGCGGGATGGCTGTCCATCAGTCCCAGCGCCGTTTGCAGGGACAGCCCGGCGGAGAACAGCCGGGACACCGCGATGGCGGTCATGCCCGCGGCGATGCGGTCGCGATCTTGCACCAGGCGCAGAACCGTCTCCGCCGAGTCGCCTGCCCGCCCCGGCGGGGGCCCGCGCACCGCCCGCGCCCGCGGCTCGCCCAGTTGCGATACCGTTCCGTCGCCGGGCACGCTTGATGATGCACCCATCGCTCAACCACCTTCGGTCCTAACCGGCCCCGACCGGCCGTGGCGCCAAGGTCTGGAGCGACGCGGTCACCTGCGCCCTTGCTCTGGCCTGGCGCAGGATCGATGGGGACACCTTCCCACCGGGGAGTCTACGCCGGTGTCCTCCCCCTGGACAGACGCGCCTTGCTACAAGATCCTGGTCTGCTCCGTCTTTCTCGCAGGTGCCCGATCCGCGTCGAGCGTCAGCGCCGTGCCAAACGTCCCAAAGGCCAGTCAACGCGCAAGGCAACGGGCACGAGGTAGGCAAAATGCATCCTGAGCCGACCAGCGGCGGATGCCGCAGATGGGTTCTGAGCTGGTGTTTTCGGCTGGTGCGCCTGGCAGGATTCGAACCTGCGACCGGCTGCTTAGAAGCTATCCCCGCCTGAACGCTATAGCCACCAGCGAAAACGCAGGTCACAGCGGAGCGTCATAGCCCAAGTTATCTGCTCACCGATGAGGCCGAGGAAAGCGTGCTTTCGGCAGGCTGGCCTCCCGCCCGCACCTCGCGTAGCGTACCGCGCCAGGCAACGCGGGCACCGGCGGCGCGGGCAGAAGTGCTCCATCGCGGTGCCTCGGAGGACGACGGAGGAGTAGTGCCTTCGTGGCGCCGAGAGCGGGAACCGGTACTATTATGTGGTACATGGTAGCTGGTGAGGCCGGGAACCTGGTAGCGCAGATGCGCCGCGGCGTCCTGCCCTACTGCGTGCTCGCCATGCTGCGGGAAAAGGAGTGGTACGGGTTCGAGCTGGTGCGCGCGATGGCCAGCATCGATGGGATGGTGACCGGCGAGGGGACGGTCTACCCGCTGCTCGCCCGGCTGCGCCGGCAGGGCCTGGTGGAGACCAGCTGGCAGGAGTCAGCGACCGGGCCGCCCCGCCGGTACTACCGGCTCGCCCAGGCCGGGCGGGAGGCTCTCGCCGATTTCGCCGGTTCCTGGCGACAGTTGCGCGACAGCGTCGATGAACTGCTGGCCAGCTCTCCCGAAGACCCATTGCCCAGGCCCGCACCGCCTGACGTGGCGCCAGGTGAGCTGCCATAAGCCAGGACAGGAGATCCGACGGTGATTGATCACGACGACGATCAGCTCGTTGCCGACTACCTGCGACGGCTGACGGCGGCGGCCAGCGCGCTGCCCGCCGACCGCCGGGCCGAGCTGATCGAAGAGATCACGGCCCACATCGCCGAGGCGCGGACAGCCGGGGCGTCTAACCCGGGCGTGCCCGACATCCTGGAACGGCTCGGCGACCCCGCCCACATCGTTCAGGCTGCGGCCGAGCCCTTTCCCGGCGGGCAGCCCGAGCCCCAGCGGCCGCCCGTCCCAGCCTCGGTATCGAACGCTGTCCGGCTCATGTACCTGGGCGCGGCGGTGAGCCTGACCAAGGTGATCGTGGACCTGGCGACGGAGGGCACCACCAAGAGCGCCATGCTGAGCGCCCTGAAGGCCGGCATCAGGAGGTCCGGTGGTGTGCTGCCGACGGCGAGCCAGTTCAACACCGGGTTCACCGACACGCTGGCCCTGGTATCGGTGCTGAGCCTGATCGGGGTCGGCCTGTGGATCTTCGTGGCCCGCGGGAGCAGGAACGGCAAGGACTGGGCGCGGGCCACCGCATCGGTGCTGTTCGGCCTCGACACCCTGGCGTTGCTCATCGGGCCGCCGGATCTGGGCATCCGTGGGCCTGAGGCCACCGTAAGCCGGATCTTCGCGGGCATCGTCTGGCTGATCGGGCTGACCGCGCTCGTGTTCCTCTGGCGGAAGGATTCCAGTGCCTTCTTCAAGGCCCGGCACTCCAGCCCCGATCAATGAAAGGTCCGTGATATCCATCTTGATGCGTTCATATTTAAACCGGCCATGCCATAGACGACTACGCCAGATGCTGATGGTGGTCGCCTTTGCTGCGAGCGCAACCCTGGTCGGCTGCCAGGCCGGCCATCCGGCGGCGACCACCCCCGCTACCACGAGCGCTCAAGGCAACTTTGATTGCCCTTACCTGTCCGGTACGCCAACGAATGTCAACCTCCACCTGTGTTACTCCCCACAACAGTTCCGGATCGCGTATGGCATCCAGCCGCTGGTCGCCCGAGGGGTCGACGGCCGGGGCCAAACCGTAGTGCTGCCTGAGCTCTACCCAAATACGGGGACGGCGGCAACGAGCGATGTCCGGCAGGATCTCGCGTTCTTCGACCAGCGCTTCGGACTGCCCGATGTCCGGCTCCAGATCATTACCCGCCTGGCCGGCGGTGCTTTGCCATACCAGGGAAGCAACGAAGAGGCAGGGGATGTCGAGATGGTGCACGCGATCGCGCCCGACGCCACCATCCGGGTCGTCCTTCTGCCGTCCTACTCCGGCAACCTCTCTGCGACCGTGGCTGCTGCAGCCGAGGCCCTTCGCCTCGCTCCCTCGCTGGGCGGGGTGGTCTCGATCAGCGCCGGCCTGGGCGAGCACTGCTACACCTCCGCCGAGGTGGCGGTGCTCAACTCAGCCCTCCAGGTGGACCAAGACCAGCACGTGACGGTGATCGCCGCTAGCGGTGACAATGGCGCAGCGAGCGCACAGTGCCCAGGGAGCGCACCTACTTCCGCCCCAGTGAAAGGGGTGAATCTCCCGGCTTCGGACCCGCTCGTGCTGGGCGTCGGGGGCACGCAACTTGACGCGAGCCACACCTCCGGTGTCTACCTCGGTGAAACAGCGTGGAACGATCCCATCCCCGCACCCGTCCCGCCAGGTATAGGGCTGCTGCCAGTGGCGTCAAACGGCGGGTTCAGCACCCTGTTCCCCCGGCCCGCCTACCAGGCCGGTATTCCAGGCATCACGACCAGCCGGGGCGTACCCGACGTGGCCGCCTCAGCCAGCAGGAACAGCGGAATGGCGGCCGGCCTGGTCGTCGATGGCCAGCAGAGCCTCGGCGTCGCGGACGGTACGAGCGCCGCTGCTCCGTTCTGGGCCGGAATCACCGCGCTAGCCGATCAATACGCCGGCCACCGCCTCGGCTTCGTCAACCCCACTATCTACCGCATTGGCCGGAACCCGAAGTACAAAAAGGCGTTCCACGACATCACGAGCGGTGACAATACCGTGCTCTACCCCCAAGGCACCGTCACCGGTTACCGCGCCGTCCCTGGATGGGACCCAGTGACCGGATGGGGAAGCCCGAATGCGCAAGTCCTCGTTCCTTTGCTTGCCGGTAAGGCGGGATGATGGCACCCAAGGCGAGCCAGATACGCGCAGCAAGAGCTCCGGATCCGAAACGAAGGTCCGGGCCTGTCAAACCAACGGCTTGAGCCGTTAGGCCCTGTGATTCGAGTGGGACCCGCCAAGCACCCATACCGCCGGTCCTCGCGGAAGGTGGGCAAGCGCTGGATGCTAACCCCGCGGGCTGGTGACAGATCGTCGATGTGCGTAATGACCATTACCGAGTAAGGAGGAATGCGCTAGGCAGCCGCGGCGGTGGCACGGTGCCGGTGAGCAGCTGCCTACCAAGCAGCCACACCGTGGATACAGCGGATTCACCGCGTTCTGCGGATAAAACCGCAGGTCAGCGCGCCTGGAGGGATTCGAACCCCCGTCCCGCTGCTTAGAAGCAATCGGCGCCTGAGCGCCGTAGCCAGCAGCGAAAATGCACGTCACGGCGGAGCGTCATGGCCCAAGTTATCTGCTCACCCAGCGCGGTGGGCTTCCTCGGATCTTTCCATTTCCGCACCGCTGCACCTGGCTCACCGTACCCATACTGATCTGCGTGCCTAAGGATGATGATGCGTGGCAGCCGGGCCGCGCCCGCCGGAGATCACTGGGCGGTATCGTCGCGGCGCCGATGCACGACCAGGGCGTCCGCGCCCAGTTCGGCGAAATCGGCGTCGCCAAGTGCGTTGACGATCGCGTCGAGGTGGTCCTCAAACAACTTCAGCAGCGCGTCGTTGGTGATGTTGCCCGTCCTAACCACCAGCAACCGTCGCGGCGAGTTCATCAGCAGGTGGCTGTCCCGGAAATCACGGTCCTTGGTGACCACCACGCGGCTCTGACCGTCGGCGAGTTCGGCGATCCGCCGGTCGGGCGTGCGATTACCGTCCGGCAGATCCGAGGTGTGCACGACGTCATGCCCTGCCTGCCGGAGGAAACGAGCCAGTCGTGCTGGCAGCTGGGCATCGACCAGAAATTTCACGCCGCGGTGAGCGGGATCACCCGACCCCCACCGGCGACGAGCGCGCCGAACTCCAGCGCGGCGAGCAGGTCGTCACGTTCCAGGTCCGGGTAGTCCGCGAGCACGTCGTCGATGCTCATTCCCGCTGACAACAGCTCCAGCAGCATCTCAACCGGGTAACGCAAGCCGCGGATCGTCGGCTGCCCGTGACAGACCGCCGGATCGGATGTGATGCGCCCCAGCCGCGACATGCCCTAACGGTACCGCAGTTCGGCAATCCACCATGGGCGGCGTTGCTCAGCGTTACGGCTGACGGCTGGGCACTGCTCGTGCCGGCGCTCTGAGTGGTCAACCTGGCGTGGCCGGCAAGCCCGGTCTCATCCGGTCATCCCGGTGTTTGTCATCTGTCGGCTGCCGCACGCAGCGTATCAAGATCGGCCCGGGGCGCCGCGATGTGTTGTCGTCGGCCACGGCAGGCGCGCGGGTCCGGCGGGATTTCCTCTTGCTGTCTCGGGGATGGCCCATACTGCTTACTGCTTTGCGTCGGCTGTGGAGGGTTGCTCGGGGACGGTGACGGATGTCTGTGGGACACGTAGGCGCGTGAGCGCTGCTGCGCCGAGCGTGGCGAGGCTGGCTATGGTGGCCAGGTCGGAGAGATGCGCTGCTTGCGCCAGGAGCGGCCCGGCTACTGCGCCCATAAGGGTGGCCGCTGCCTCGCCGGTGAGAAATACTGCGCTGACCCGGCCGAGGACGGCATTGGGGATCACCCGCTGCAATGCAGTCTGCGGGATCACTAGCGACATCGAGCCGAACATGGCGACGGCTACCGCGGCGGGCAGCCATGGCGGGCGACGATGAGGTGAAGAGCAGGAAATACGCGGCAGCTGTGGCCGTCAGGCTCGCTGTCAGCAGGTTGCGGGGCTGGAACCGGTCGAGGAGCACACGGATGATCGGGGCGCCGAGCAGGAAGCCGGCACCCAGGCAGGCCAGCAGCACCCCGGCCTGCTCGCTGCCGCCCAGTCGCTGGACTCCGAAGGGGATGAGCATGGCGCTGAGCGATGCATTAGCTGCGAGGAAGATGACCGTGACGGGAAGCAGGGCCCGCGCGACGGGCTGAGTGCCCAGGACACGCACGCCCTCGGTCAGGCCGCGGGCCACGTCGCTGATCCTGGCCTTCTTGGCAGCGAGCTCACCGTTTGGCCGTGACGTCATCAGCATCGCCACAGCGGACAGCAGGTAGCTGACGACATCAGCACAGATCAGCCATTTGATGCCGTAGACGGTCAGGAGGATCCCGCCTAGCGGGCCGCCGATGAGGCGCACGGCGCCGTCACTGACAGCGCTGAGCGAGTTCGCGCTGCTCAGCAGGGTTCCGGTGCCCACGATCGCCGGTGTACGAGCCTGCAGGGCAGGTATGAACAGCACGGTGCCACTGCTCTCGGCGATAAGAGCGAAATAGAGTACCCAGTAGCGTCCGGGAGAGGTGCCGAGCAGCATGCCTGCCACCGCGCCCGCGCGGAACAGGTCTGCCGCGATCATAAGGCGGCGCCTGTCCCACCGGTCGGTGAAGACACCCGCGACCGGACCGAGCACAAGGAGCGGCAGGTAGTCCGCGGCGAGCGTGAGCCCGGTGGCCCGCAGCGACCCGGTGACCAGGAAGACGTGGGCGGGTATGGCGAGGACCATCAGCCACGAGCCGAGGGAGCTGACAAGGCCACCGCCCCACAGCAGGCGGAAGTCCCGGATCCGCAGCGCCTGGAGCATGAGCGCCCGCCCGTCATCAGCTATCCTGACAGGATAATTTCAGGAATTCGTGCTCTGTCAAGACAGGTGAAGTGTGGAGCTTCCAGCGATCGGCCGCCAGCTGCGAGCACAACGAACCGCGGCAGGCCGGACCGTGGCATCGGTTGCGGCGGATGCGGGCCTATCGGTCCCCTACATCGCCAACCTGGAAAATGGCCGGGGCAACCCGACCACCACGGCACTCACGCGGCTCGCAGAAGCGCTCGGCATGCAGCTAAGTCATCACACTCGTGCCAGCAGGCGACAACCAGTGGGCGGGCGCCGTCACCACCTTGCCGCCCAAGGTGCCCGCATCGCTGGTCAGGCTCGGGCGCACTTCCAGATTCCGGCACGCAGCACAGATGATCGCCAGGACACTTGAGGTGGACCCCGATGAGTTCTCCCTCCGGCTCGTAGCCGCGCTGGCGATGCTCGCGCACACTCTCGGCAAGGATCTCGCGGAGGCGGACTGGTGGCGCGCGCTTGACGCACTCCTGCTGATCGCCACTCACCCCGTGGCCCGGTAAGACAGCCTCGCGCCTGGCGGCACAATCCACCGGACTCGTACTGTCGGCCAGAAACTCGCCAAACGGCCTTCCGCACACGCATGACCGAGCGTCACATTGGCACGGTCGGCGAGAGGTAAGGCTAGCGCGGGCTGCGCTACCGCCCGCGACCGCCGCTCCGCCAAGCGCTTCACAGCCGACGCGGCCAGCCGCAATTTCTGGCCCCGCGGCGCCGCATGGGAAGCTTGACTCCGCAACGCGCAGCCCGAGAAGTGCCCAGGGCAGCCTGCCTGCCAGTGTCAGCCTTGGGGTTCAGCGGCGACACAAGAGTTATCCAGTTATCTGCTGTGGGAGCGCTGTAGCTGTCCGGCACTAGCACCGCTTCGCCGTGTTTTCGCAGGCAGGATTCGGTTTTCAGGAATGGGCGGTCTGAGCAGCTGTGACCATCTGCCTGAACAGTCGCCGTAGCGCCGCGGCGGGACAGCCGAGGTGTTTTACCAGGCCAACTGGCTGATGCGTGCGCCTGGCAGGATTCGAACCTGCGACCGGCTGCTTA
>CAWEHB010000006.1:0-436877 GCA_963808705.1 uncultured Actinomycetota bacterium
ACCTCCTGCCGTTGCGGCCCCGGTTCTGCCCGGTCCGAGGCGTGCAGCCACCACGACATTTAGGCCAAGATCGCCGCCACCCGCGATAACAATCCACGCGAATAACTATCCACTCGTGCAATCGAGGGGAGAACTGTGCAAAGCAGGACTCAGCTGGAGAGGGGGCCAGAGGTCGCGCACTGCCTCATGACCGAGGCGTCTGACATTCCCGCAGACGTCTAACGAGATCATGCCCAGGGCACGGCCGGCAAGCTGCCACCCAGACAGCTGGTCCTTGGGGGTGTGTGGTCCGGGCACCCCAGTGACGCCCCTGCGCTCAGCCTGAGCGATCGACGCGAGCGGCGCGGGCGCCGGACTGGGCTTGGCCCAGGTCCGCACCTGGTCTGGCGCATCGAGAGCATGCATCAGGCGGCGAGCGAGCATCATCGGCGCGGGGCCAGCGCGCCGATGAGCGGCCCCGCGACGCTGCGGGTCGCTTCACCATCACCCGGCGCCGCAGCCAGCCCTTGCCAGGACTCCGAGCAACGACGCTCAGGACGGGCGCCCAGCCCGGACGACGCCTTGGTGGTCACTCACCCTGGACGGGACGAAACATCTCCCGGTCTATCCGGCCCTGTACGAGGTCCGCGGAGATCTCCCGCACTTTCCGGTTGATGTTCTGTGAGACCCGGCTCAGTAGCTGGAACGCCTCCTCGGGTGGGACGCCGAATTCCGCGTTCAGCATGCCTTTGGCCTGCTCGATGGTCGCCCGCGACTCAAGTGCGGTGTGCAGGTTGTCGGTCATCCGGCGGCATTCCCGGTACAGGGCCGCGTTGCGCACGGCGGTGCCGCCCTGGGCTGCGAAGGTCAGCGCGATGTCGTGTGCGGCCCCCTGGAAGACGTGCCGCTCCTGCCCGTAGAGCGCGACCGCGCCTGCCGGCCGCCGGTCTGTGCGCAGCGGCAGCACCAGGCAGCTACCAAACCCCGCCTTTTCAGCCGCCCGGCAGAACGCCGGCCAGCGAGGCTCACTTGCGGTGTCGTCTACGCGGCGGGGCTCGTTGTGCTGCAAGGTCTCCAACACGGGGCCGTCACCGCCGTCGAACTGCCGGTGCAGCTCGTCGATCCGGGGGTCGGACGCGGCAAAGGTCAGGGCCTGGCTGCCTGCGGCGACGGTCACCGCCGCCGCGGTGCATCCCGGGACCAGCTCAACGCCCAGGTCAGTCAGCCGGCGCAGCGCCTCGTCCGGCATTTCGTCGCTCTTCAGCAGCTGTGCGACGACGGCGATGCGGTCGGCGAGTGCCCGGGTGACGGTCACCACCGGTGGCGCGTCCGTTCCGGCAGCGCTGATCCCATTCTCCGCACCTCCAGGCCGATCCGTGCCTCCACACTGTGCCCGCGCCGCGAAGCCGGCGTCAAGGCCGCAAACCCGGCCAATGGTATGGCTTCGGTTCGTGAAGCCGGGTAAACTCGCGGCACCGGCACGGCAAGTGCGCGGGCCTGCTCTCGAAACGGTGGGAGTCGGCCTGAAACCCTGAGCGACGCTCCGCCGCCGTTGCCGGCTCAAGTCACGTACCTGACTGTGGCCTCGAAACCTGCCGGGGTCGACCCGGCAGGCGATGAGCGATCCTGCGTCGCTCCCCTTGTGTGTCGAGCGCGAGATGCGGAGGCCAGTCATGAAGACGGGAATGACCCGGCTCGGCCGGAGATCACCAGGCCGGACTCTCGCGGTGCCGCGGCTGCATACCGGCGACTGGCTGCCCGCGGGGGCCAGCCAGTGGCGCCCGGACGGTAGGGGGCACAGATGGCCGACATCATCGAGGTGATCCTGGCTGACCACAAGCGGATCCGCAGACTCAGGCCGCTGGGTGCGCTCGACGACGCCACGCGCTATGGCGAGGATCCTTGCGCAGGCTGGATGCTGGCCCCGGTGTGGTGCAGGCTCTCTGACCTCCTCGAGCTGCACGCCGACGCCGAGGAGGGAGATCTGCTATCTGGCCCTGTCCGGGCAGGGCAGGACGCGATCGCGCAGATGAAGGACTCGATCGCCGACCATGACGACTTCCGCGAGGTGGTACGGGAAGCGCGTCTGCACGCCGCCGGTTCTGCGATCTGGTGGCGAGTGGTCGCCGCCGCCCTGTGGGCCAGCGGTGGCCATGTTGCTCGTGAGGAGCGGGGTGCCCTGGCGGCTTTCGGCCGCCGCGCCGCCCCGGCGTTACGCAGTGAGCTTGGCCGCCAGTGGGCCGCGTTCATCGCCGCCCGCACTCGCGACGCACACCGGAAACGCGAATCCGCGACCGCCTTGCCGGGCGAGCCCGGCCAGGCGCGACCCGGGACCGCGCCCTCTACCACGCACCCGGAGATCGTGCTGCCTTTCCGGAGAGGGTGAGCGGGATGGACGGAGAACTGCTGTCGGAGACGTTTGTCGAGCTGACCGACACCATGGTCGCCGACTTCGACGTGATCGACTTCCTGCACGTGCTGACCGACCGCAGCGTGCAATTGCTGGATGTCTCCGCCGCCGGGCTGCTGCTGGCTGACCCGCGCGGTGAGCTACGGGTGGTGGCCGCCTCCAGCGAAGCCGCCCGGCTGCTGGAGCTGTTCCAGCTGCAAAACGACCAGGGCCCGTGCCTGGACTGCTTCCGGGCCGGCCAGCCCGTCAACGCCGCGGACCTGGCCGCCGAAGCCCCGCGCTGGCCGCGGTTCGCGGCCGCCGCCCGGCAGGCCGGGTTCGCCGCCGTGCAGGCCCTGCCGATGCGGCTGCGCGATCAGGTCATCGGCGCGCTCAACCTCTTCCGCGCCCGCCCGGGTACGTTTGACCCGGCTGCCATACGCGTCGGCCAGGCGCTGGCCGACGTGGCCACCATCAGCCTGCTGCACGAGCGCAGCATGCGCCACAGCGACACCCTCAACGAGCAGCTGCAGACCGCGCTGAACAGCCGGGTCATCATCGAGCAGGCCAAGGGAAAGCTCGCCGAGCGCCTCGGCCTGGACATGAGCCAGGCCTTCAGCCTGCTGCGCGACCACGCCCGAGCCCGCAACCTGCGCCTGTCCGGCCTGGCTCAGGCCTTCATCGACGGATCAGAACCCCTCACCGGCCTGACCGCGGCCAGCCTGCAGCAAAAGCTACCTGGCGGCGGGCAGGCACGCCACCAGCCCCGGCCGGCCTCAAGGCGCACACCATAGACCTCGCCAGCTCCGCAGCACGCCGCCGTAGCTCGCTGCGGAGCGTGACACCACGACAAACCCGGTGTTCTCGCCGGTGGGTGTCTCAGGGCTGCGGGTGATTCTCGTAACCGAGGAGGTCTTCGACTAGCGGCCCACGATCGTCGGTGACACCGTGGTCCTGGACAAGCGCCGGGCGATCGTCGTAGACGCGCCCGGGTCTCCTCTGGGCGAGGCCCCGGCTGGCCGGTCGTTACGGCGTGATCGCGATGGCGATGGGGCCGGTCTCGACCTTGATCGCCTGGAGAGCGGTATTGGTGGCGGTCCGGATCGGGGTGACCGTGCCCGAGTCTTGATTGACGACGTAGGCGGTCTTCCCGTTCGGCGTGATCGCGATCGCCCAGGGGTAGCTCCCGACCTTGATGGCCTTGCCTGCCTTGTTGGTGGCGGTCCGGATCGGGGTCACCGTTGAGGTCGCGGGGCTGGAGACGTAGGCGGTCTTCCCGTTCGGCGTGATCGCGATGTCACTGGCCCCCCGGCTATCTTGACGGCCTTGGGCGTGAGCCCATTCAGTGATCGGGCCGTCTCTTCCGCCCCGGCAGCTTCAGACGCGCTGGCCGGGTACACGCCGTCAAACACCTGGCGAGCCTCCCGGTCAACCTCCTGGACAACGCTTGCCACCCGCAGGCCATTGGACGTGCGGTCGATCAGCACGAGGAACATCGCAATGCTCAGCAGCGTCAGGAGCAGCGCGGCGATGAGGGTCCTCGTCGGCACGAACGCTGCCGTCCCGCGGCCTATCTGTGCGGTTGAGACGAGAGCGAACAGGAACGTTGCGCTGAAGGTGCTGAGCGCGAACTTCAGCGTCCGGTCGCGGCGAAACCAGGCGATGAAGCGGGGCGAGAACTCGCCGGTGCCGAACTGGACCACCATCAAGATGACCGAGGTCACGAAGCCCGTGAACGCCAGCATGCCGCTGCCCAGCGCCGACAGCGCTGCACTGGCGCTCGACGAGTTGATCGACCTAACGAGCACAATCGGGTCCGCCTCATCCCAGCGCATCAGGCCGACGCTGAGAGCCAGCGCCACAAGAACGTACAGCGCGGGAACGAACCAGAGGCTGTACCAAACCCGGCTAGCGGCTCGGCGCCAGCGTCTACTGTCCGCTCTCCCCATCCTCCGGCCTGCCCCTCCGCTTGATGCGAGTGTCGCTGTCCGGGCCTCCGCTTTCGTCACTTTCGGATGCGGGGCGCCATGCCCGGCAGCAGATCCGTCAGGATCCCTTCATCCAATCTGCCGCTCAGCGAGGCCAGGTAGCAGGCGCCCACCGGCAGCGCCGAGGCTCCCGGAGGCCCGGAACGCCGCCACGCCATCCCTGGGCACTCCAGGAACCCGCAGCGATTGCCCAACTCCTCTCGAAGGACCACCCAGCACCTTCCGCCTCGCGCCGAATCGTTACCAATTACGCGCAGGCTCGCACTCCGGCAGGTGACTCGTCATCACCTACCGGCCGGCTTCCTCTAGGGGAAAACTGCTGCCGGAAGAGGCTCCGCGCCCGCAGACTCAATCAAGAACACGTCCGGTGCCGTCTTGCCAGGCTCTCCCGACGAGCACCTGAAAGCTCGGTCATGATCTCGGGGGAGTGCGCCGCTCCGGCGGGCTCCGCCGCAAACATGGAACGCAGCGGCCCGGAGCCGAACCGATCCTTCGCCGGGCTGATTCCTCGGCCAGCCGCAACGCTGTCGACTGTCAGCCGACAGCGCCCGGCGGGCCATCCTGCACGGTCTTCCTGACACCCCTATGACAGGCGGCCGCGGCCTCTCTGGGTGACCGCAGCCGCCTGTCATAGCGATACCAGCGCGCACGATATCGCGGGGTACGGATTAGTGCCGTGGGATAATGTCAGCAACCGAAAGCTGTCAGCGAGAATCATCAGATTCAGTTCAGCCATGGCGTCATGCTGGCGCGAAGCAAGATATATGTAAACATGGGATATCTCTGGACCGAGCGCGGTCCAGAGATACACCATTAACCCTGTGGGACATACCACTGGCGACTCCGTGAAGGAACGAGGGTACTCTCGGTGATCGGGAAAGTGCTCCACGGCACCAATGCCAGCGGCTTGCTTCGGTACCTGTACGGGCCAGGCCAGGCGAATGAGCACACCGATCCACACCTAGTAGCCGAATTCTCTGATCCAGCGGAGCTTGAGCCGGAACGTCGCCCCGGCGGATTACCGGATTTGCGGCGCCTGGCGGGGTTGCTGGCTCAGCCGATAGCGGCGCTTGCCTGCCAGGGCTATGACAAGCCGGTATGGCACTGCTCGCTACGGGCAGCACCCGAGGACCGGACGCTGTCAGACAGCGAGTGGGCGCAGGTGGCGGCCTGGGTCATGCACCGCACGGGGCTGGCGGCGCAGGGTGATGAGCTGGGGGTGCGGTGGGTGGCGGTCCGGCACGCCTCGGATCACATTCACATCGTCGCCACGCTGGCCCGCCAAGACGGCGGCAAGCCCAGCACCTGGAACGACTTCTACCGCGTGCGCGAAGCCTGCCATGACGCGGAACGCCGGTTCGGGCTGCGGCGCACCGCTCCGGCAGATCGCACCGCTCCTCGCCGCGCTACCCGCGCCGAAACTGAGCAGGCGGCCCGGCGCGGATGGGACGAGGCCCCTCGTACGACCCTGCGGCGGGAGGTGTGCACCGCGGCGGCCGGGGCGCATACGGAGCAAGAGTTCCCGGGGCGCATACGGAGCAAGAGTTCTTTGTCCGGCTGCAGCAGGCCGGGGTGCTGGTGCGCCTGCGGCATAGTGCCACCAACCCCGGTCAGGTGACCGGGTACGCGGTTAGCCTGGCGAGGCACAAGTCCAAGGAGGGCGGCGTGATCTGGTACGGAGGCGGCAAGCTCGCCGCTGACCTGACCTTGCCCAAGCTCAGAGCCCGCTGGCCCGCTGGGCACTACCCGCTCCCCGGAGCGGGCCTGCCAGCCTCAGCCGTGCGCGCCGTGCTCCGGAACAAGGTCACCCAAGCGGCGCAGCAGGCAAGGGACGAGACAGGATTCTTCGCCCGGCTGCGCGAGTCCGGGGTGGTGGTGCGGATGCGGTTCAGCGAGATTGACCCGGGCCAGGTCACCGGGTACGCCGTCACGCTCCCCGGCCACACCGGCCCTGACGGGGCGCTGCGCTGGTATGGCGGCGGGCGGCTGGCCGCCGGGCTCACCCTGCCGCAACTGCGCCGCGACTGGGCTCAGGGACCCAGCGCTGTTCCCGGGCGGTCCGCGTTCTGGTTCACCGCTCCGGAACGGGACACGATCTACCAGCACGCATCTCACCAAGCCGCCACCGCTGCGGGGCACATCCGCCGCTGCGCCCGCAGCGACCCGGCCGCAGCAGCCGACGCCGCGTGGGCGGCAGCCGACACCCTGCATGTCGCGGCGCGGGTACTGCGCAGCCCGGTCCTGCGGTGCGCGGCCGCCGCCTACGACCGGGCTGCCCGGGCACCCCATGGCCGCATCCCGCGCCGCAGCCGCGACGGGGACAACCTGCGCGCTACTGCGCGGCTGCTCGCCATGGCCGGCGACCTCACCGGCAACGCCACCTTGCTATCCGCCGCGCTACTGGCGAACCTCACCGCTCTGGCCGCCGCCGTCGCCGAGCTGCGGCAAGCCCAGCAGCACGCCGCCCAGGCGGCCGCCGCCCGCTCGGCCGCGGAGCACATGCACGCCGCCATGGCCCAGGCCCGACTCCAGGCGCCTCGCCCGGCCAGGGCCCACGCGCGTCGGCGAGGGGAAGCGGCAAGAGCGGCGGGCACCGCACGAACCGATTCCCCGGCATCACTGCGGCTCGGGCTTCGCCTGCCCGCCGACCAGACCCGGGCGCGCCCGCATCCATCTTCCGGCCGGGGACCGTTGCCGACCAAAAGGGCTGGTCCGAGCCGGTAACGACAGCGATGACCTGATATGACAGAAAGCGGAGTCACTCGCCGAGCCACTGGATCCTGACAACGAGCACAAGGTCGTCGGGAGGGTAGACCAGGAATGTGACGAGTCCCTCGCTGTTGCCGCCGAAGTGCAGCGTGCGCAGCGGCGCAGGCGGATCGCCGGGTTCGTCGTGACGGCGCTGGTACTCGATTGGGTCTACGATTACGGCGGCGTCCATGAACGCTGCCAGCGTCGCCTGGACAGCCGGGCTCAGTGCGGCGAATTCCTGCTGCGCCGGGCCGTCGAGCTCCCAGTGGTACACGCGTCAGACGCCGAACCGGGCGCGGACCTCCTGCCGGGTCATACGCTGCGCTGGAGGCGGCGGCCCGTCGTAGCGGTAGCCGTCCACGCGGGCCAGGAACTGCCGCTGGGCGCCGGGATCACGCCAGGCGTCTGCCTCGAACCACCAGCGCCTCACCGTCTGTACCAGGGGCGTCAGGTCGCCCTGCTCGCGCGCCTGCTCGAATGCCGCGTCCAGGTCATCGTCGTAACGCTGCAGCACATCCGGGCCGGCGTTAGCGGCCAGCACGGCCCGGATCGCCGCCGGGGTGCAGGCTGGGCGGGGCAGGATCTGACCTTCGCTGGCACCCGGCGCGGTCATCGGCAGCTCCCGCAGATCGACGTCTAAGCCCAGCATAGGCGCGCCAGCCGACAGCCAGCGGGTGCCGTGGCCTCGCGGGGGGCCGGAGATGGCCATCGCCGCGAGCACCTGGGCAGCTCCGCACACCGGCTGTGCGCGCGGGGCGCCATGGGCAAGTTGACCACGCTCTTGGGCTCAGGGACCCAGCGCTGTTCCCGGGCGGTCCGCGTTCTTGTTCACCGCTCCGGAACGGGACACGATCTACCAGCACGCCTCCCGCCAAGCCGCCACTGCTGCGGGGCACACCCTGCCGCTGGGCCTGCCGCGCTACTGGCGAACCTCACCGCTCTAGCCGACATCACCGCGGCTCGGGCTTCGCCTGCCCGCCGGCCAGACTCAGGCGCGCCCGCATCCATCTTCCGGCCGGGATCCTTGCCGCCCAAAAGGGCTGGGCCGAGCCGGTCAAGGCAGTGATGGAGCTCGTCTCAGCATGAAGGGTTGTCGGCAGGCCTGGCTGAGCTTCAGTCCGCGGTGAGTTCTCCGGCGCGGATCCCGGCGGTGAATTCCCGCCATTGGTCGGAGGAAACGACGAGGACCGGGCCGTTGCGGTCCTTGGAGTCGCGGATGGCTACGATCCCGGGCAGGTTGTCGGCCACCTCGACGCAGGCGCCGCCGTTGTTGCTGTAACTGCTGGTGCGCCACGCGGCACGGGAACGGTCGAGTTCCGGGGTATCCATCCCGCGCCTCCTCCATTCGCTTGGTTAGGTCATGTCGGCCGCCGCCCGGGCGATCAGGGCTCTGGACTCGTCCGGGTCGAGCGCTTTGGCGATCAGGTGGCTGAAGATCGCTGCGTAACGCCCGACTTCGGGTGGCCTTTCGAGGTAAAGGCTACCTGCCTGGCTCTCCAGGTAGACAACATCGGGGTCGGTGGGCTCCGGAAAGCCCAGAACGATGAACGATCCGTCCATGGCCGGGTGCGCTCCGGCGCGGAAGGGCAGCACCTGGACGGTCACGTGCGCCAGATCAGCCGTCTCGGCGATGTGCTCAAGCTGGGCGCGCATCGTGGTGGCGCCACCGACAACACGGCGGATGACAGCCTCGTTCAGCACCGCCCAGAATCTCGGCGGGTCCTCCCCCGTCAATCGCTCCTGCCGCGCGAGCCGCACCGCCGCCTTGCGCTCGATGGTCTCCTTATCTCCTGCGGCCGGCGCCGCACGCATGAACGCCCGGTAGTAATCAGCGGTCTGCAGCAGCCCGGGAACGAGCTCGGCGGCGTAGTCGTGGATGACTGCTGCTTCGGCTTCTAGGCCGAGGTACACCTCGAACCATTCGGGAACCGCGTCGCTGTAGGAGCGCCACCACCCCCGTTCCCGGGCCTGGCGGGCGAGGGTGAGCATGACCTCGCGCTGCTCTCCGTGCACGTCGTAGAGGTCCAGGAGGCGCCGCAGGTCAACGGGCCGGATGCGCCGGTCGCCGGTTTCCCACCGGCTGATCGTGGAGGCGTTCCAGTCGCCGCCGGACCGCTCGGACACCTGCTCAATGGTCAGGCCGTGTTCCTCGCGGATCTTGCGCAGTTCGTGGCGCAGGCGGCGGCCCCGGACCGTAGGGCTGGGACGTGCAGGCATGAATCTCCTTTGGCAAATTTCCAATGACATTATGTTGCTGGTATAGATCCAATGGCATGCTAGACGAGCATGACAGCACATGCCGTGGTCTCACGTCCCAAACACGCCGACGGGTAGGCAAATCAGGTGAGCGAGTCTCCGCCGGGTACCGGCACCGCACCCATTGCCGACCCGGGCAGCCATGGCGCTGTCAGCCAGCGCCCCCCTGCCCGCGCTGCTGCGGCCACGTCGCTACGCACGTGGTCCCGGAGCTTCCGGGCGACTGCCGACCAAGTGGGGGAAGCCCGCCAGTTCCTCGCTGGAGTACTGGGTGACAGCCCACTTGCCGCGGACGCGCTGGTGTGCCTGTCCGAACTCGCCAGCAATTCCGTCCTGCACAGCAACTCGCGCCGACCCGGGGGGTACTTCGCTGTCCGCGCGAGCTTTTACCCCGGGGTGCTCCGGGTCGAAGTCGAGGACGAAGGCGGCCCCTGGGAATCCCGGCGCAAGAGAGACGGCCAAGGCGGGCGCGGGTTAGTCGTCGTCGACGGGCTATCCAGCGGCTGGTCCATCTCCGGCGACGGGGCCGGCGCCCGAACCGTCTGGTTCGAGATCAGCTACCCATGACCAGGCTGCCGACCCGGCTGCACCGCGCGGCCCGTCTGGTCGCCGGGTTCACGCCGACCTTCTCCGCCTCGGGCTGCCGGGCTTCTTGCCGCGGCTGCGGATCCTGCTGAGAGCATCGATTGCGGTTTCGTCGAAACCATCCAAGGTGCCCCCTGGCGACGTCGGATATTGGAACTGTCTGAATGCCTTGGCGTTATGGCTTGGTCCGGCGGCTGACGTCGGCGGCGTAGCTGGTCCAGTCTCCGCTGCTGGCTCGTTGCCAGGCGACGGCGACGGTGATGTGGATGCCGAGCATCCGGGCGAGGAGGGCTGCGGGCAGGTCGGCTGCGAGCTGGAAGAGTGCGGTGGAGCGGGCCTGGCCGGGGTGGAGCCCGAGCTGGCGGAGCCGTTCGGCGAGCTGGCGGGAGCTGATCGGGCGGCCGGGTTGTCCTCCGGGGAACAGCCAGCGCGAGGTTCCCTGGTCGCCGAGGGCTGCATGTCCGTGGCGGGTGGCGACGAGCTGACGGGTCAGGCCGGCCAGGGGCTCGGGGAGGAGCACGGGCTCGCGGCCGAGGCGGAGCCGTACTTTGTCGTCGCTGAGCTGGACGTGGCTGAGGGTGAGCCTGCTGACCGTGGACGGCCATTGCGCGTAGAGCAGCACGAGGAGTCCGGCGACGCGGTCTTCGGGTTTGAGCGTGGTGTCGTGGAGGAGCCGGCGGGCGTGGCCCCAGCGGGCCTCGGTGTCGATGATCTGGGTCGGGCCGCCCCATTTGGTGGCGGGGAAGTCCAGGCCGGTCAGTTTCTGCGTCCTGGCCCAGCGGACGAAGTGCCCGGCTTCACGGCGGTGGGTGGCGTCGTCGCTGGTCATCCAGTTCTCGAGGTCTCCTTGCGTGCAGGTCACGAGGGTGAGGTTGCGGGCAGTGAGCCAGTCCAGCAGCACGGTGGCGGCCCGGACGTGCTGGCGGACGGCGACGAGCTGGTTGTGGGTAGTCTCCTTGCCGCCGGTGCGGCGGCGGAGCCGTCTGAGCAGATGCCAGACGGCATAGCGGTGCAGCAGTTGCTGCTCGTCGGGGCCGGGGCGGCCGTTGATGGTCGCGGCGACCCACCGCTCCAGCCGGGTCATCTGCTCATCACGCGGCGGTAGCGTCCCGATGGAGACCAGGACACTGCGCAGATGCTCGACCGGCTTGCCAGCGGGTAGCGCGTCGAGTAGGTCGTGGGTGAGGGGCTTCCCGGTTCCGAGGTCCCGCAGGGCCGCTGGGGCGGCGCTTTTGCCGAGCCAGCTCACTACCGTGTCCGGGCGTTCTGTCGCGGTGAGGGCCTGGTAGAGGGCCCGGAGTTCCGGGCGGATCTCGCCGCCTGCGCCGCCGAGCAGGTCACGCACCCGCTGGTCAAGGATGCAGCGGGCGCAGCGGCCCTTGCCGAGCGCCGGCCTGCCCGCAGCCTGGGCAGTTGTGCCAGAAGGCGGGATCGGGGCGAAGGCAGGTCGAGCACAGCGGCCGGCTGTTGGTTCCGCCGCGGATCGGGCGGGTCTGCCCGCAGCTCACGCACCGGGCCCATCGTTGCTGGCATGCCGTGCACCAGGGCTCGCCGGTGACCCTGGATATCTCGCCGGGTGCCAGGCGTCCGCAGATCGAGCACGTCAGTGTCCTGGCCGGCCGGCATGCCGGGCACAGCGGCCCGTCTGGAGTACGGACGCTGACCGGGCGGCGGCGCCCGCAGCCGGTGCACGTCTCCTGGTTGGCCGGGTCGGTGATCAGGCAGTACGGGCACAGCGGCTTGCCGTGGGCGTCGCGGGTGGCGGCTTCCCGGATGACTCCGCAGCGCGAGCAGGGCACGGCACGGGACCTGGCCACGCAGTTGCGGCATAGCCGCAGCCCGTCACGGGGCCTGACCAGGGCGATCACCCGGCCGCAGTGCGGGCAGGGCGGCCGGATGATGCCGGCCGCGCCCGCGTCGCAAAGACCGGCGATCAGCCGCAGTACCGAGGGGACCGGCGCCCGGGCCCCCGCTCCGGTGAGGAGCTCGGGCCGGTCTTGCAGCGCCCAGGCCAGACGGCGGCGCTGCCCGGCCTGGGCGGCCGCCGCGTTCACCGCGGTGACCACCAGGCCGGCCGGCAGGGCGGGATCGATCGCGGTGACCAGTCCCACCACGATGTCGATGGGGTCCTGGCCGCTGCCGGGAGGACATTCACCACACCGGGGCTGCCCGTCCCGGTCGCGGGCGGTCACCGTGCGGGTGGTGCCGCAAGCCGCACACGGTTCACGTTTCGGCCCGCAGACATGGCAGTACCAGTCCTGGCCACGGCGCTGCATCGTGCGAAGCGGCCTGCCGCAGCCCGCGCAGGCCGGCGCCGCGACGCCGGTGGCGCCCGCAGAGCGCAATGCGATGAGCAGGTCAGCCACGACACGGGGAGCCGGGGAACGCCCGTCTGCCAGCAGGGCGGGCCGCTCGATCAGGGCCCGGGCAAGGCGGCGGCGTTTGGCCCGGCCCCCGGCGACGCTGGTCACCGTGTCCTCGATCGCCGCCCGGCCCAGCGTCCGTTCGATCCCGGTAACCAGGCCGGTGACGACGCCGACCGGGTCGGTGAGCACGTCAGGCACCTGGGCAGCCACCGGTCAGCCGCCGGTCCCGCTGATCCGTGCGCGCCTGGGGCGCAGGCCGCCGACCCCGGTCTCCTGCCCGCCGCCGGCTCGCGCTTTGCGGGCTGGCTGAGCTGCCGCGATCGGCTCGATCAGCTCCGCCATCGTGCAGTCCAGGATGTCCAGCAGCGCCATCAGCACCTTCAGGCTGAGCCGCTCGGGCCGTTCCACGACCAGCCGGTAGACCTGGCTCGACGACAGGTGAATCCCGCGTTCGGCTAGCAGCGGGGCCAGGTCGGTGGTGGCGAACATGCCGCGGGCGGCCATCACCTGCCGCAGGTGCCACCGGTAGTCCAGCTTGCGCGCCATCGGTTCCTCCCCTCCTCAGCCCGGCTGCCCGTCGAGGGCCGGGGCCAGGGCCCTGCGCAGCGCGGCGTTCATGAAATCCCCGCTGACGTGGGTGTAGATCGCCGTGGAGGTGTCGCAACGGTGCCCGACCTGCTCCTGGATGAACCGCCGGTCCACCCCGTCCTCGGTCAGATGCGTCACATACGAATGCCTGATCGAATGCGGGGACACCTCCTTCGGCAACCCCAGCGCGTCCCGGTAGGCGACGAACCGGGCGTTGATCTCCGCCGGCTTCACCCGGCCGCCGCGTTCGGTCACCCACAACGCCGGATGACCGGCGCAGCCGAACCGGGGCCGGATGTTCTCCGCGTAGTCGGCGACGGCCTCGACTGCCCAGCCCATCACCGAGGCGACGTTGCGCCGCCGGGGCGGCTGGCCGCGCACCGCCTTGCCGTAACGCACGTGCAGCATCCCGTACCGGCCGAACTCCGGAGCCGCCGGGTTCCGGCCCCAGTCAGCCAGATCCAGCCTGGAGGTCTCGGTCCGCCGCAGCCCCCACCCGTAGACGACCTTGAACAGCGTCGCATCCCGGTAGGCGGCCAAAGCGCCCTTCCGCTGCGCTTTCACTGCCCGTTCCACCTGCGCGTCGGCGTAATCCAGGAACCGCTGCAACTCCTCCCGCGTGAGCGGCCGGGCTTCGGGACTGCCCTCATAGTCGTTCAGGTGCGCGATCGTGTTCCACTCATGGCAGATCGCCACCGGGTGCATGCCCGGCCCGAATTCTTTCTCACACGCCACCGCCCAGCCATAACGACCGTCGGTCAGGTACTCGCTGAACAGCCGCAGCCCGGTCTGATATCCGCGGATCGTGGACGGCGCCAGATGATGCTCACTGGTCAGCGACAGCGTCCACTCCTCTACATGTGCCGGCCCCCACTGCCACGGATACTCAGCGGAGAAGCCCAGGAACCGCCGGACCAGCCGCTCCCGCGGCGCCATCGTGTCCTCCTGCAGCCCGCGCGAGGCCTGCTGGGTCCGCCACCCTCGCAGCATCGCCTCGAACATCGCGTCCTCCGGACGCAACTGCGCCACGCCGGACACCAGCTCAAGATGCGCGGCACCTGCCAGATCCCCCCGCCCCAATTGACCCTCCAGCCTCACAAACCGCAACCGTCAGAGGGAAGGATCATTCACCTAACGGGATCATGACGCAAGTCGTGCAGGCCAGACAGTGCCAGCGACCGGCCGCACGTCGCCATTGCCGGACCGTACTCAGCAGGCGACCTGCGGTTTCTCGCCCGCCTGATGCAATTCCTGAGAATTGAGGTACTTCTGGGTGGTCACGATGCTGGAATGGCCGAGGCGCTCCCTGACAACCTCCAGGTCCGCTCCCCCGGCCAGCAACCACGAGGCATGCGCATGCCTCAGCCCGTGTACTCTGGCCGGCGCGGGCAGCCCAGCGGCCTCGACCGCCGGCAGCCAGACATGGTGGCGGAACCACCAGCGCGGAATATGCCCATCAGTTTCGACTGCCCGGACCCGGCGCGGCTGGTCGCGGCCCGCCGCACGGCGCTGAGCCCGGTAGCTGGCATAGGCACCCCGGCAGTGCTCGCACCGGCACTTCCCTGCGGAGTAGGCGCTGAGCGTGCCGTGGCGGTAACGGCCCCCGGCCGCGTTCGGCGTGGTCAACCCGAGCGGGGCGGGGTCGGCGAGCACCCGGAGGGCCGGCGCCTGGGAGGGCTCGGGCATGGCGAACAGCAGGTCGTCGTTACCGAGGCCGTGTTCCCGGATATGGACCCTGATCTTGGCGATGATCCCGGTGCTGAGCTTGAGGCGCCGGTGCTCCTGGTTCTTGGGGTACTGCTTGACGAGGAACCGTCCGCCATCCGGGTGGAACGCCGGGGTCAGCTCGACGACAACCCGGCTCACCGTCAATACACCGGTGCCGAAGTCAATGTCGCGCGGGCGTAGCTCGGTCAGTTCGCCCCAGCGCAGCCCGCTCTCGATGTCGGTCTCGACGAGCAGCTTCATCGTGTCGGTGGGCAGCGCCAGATAGAGCTGGTCGAACTGCTCGGGGGTCATGATGACCCGCGTCTTCTTCGCGACCGGCGGGGACTTCACGCCGCGGACCGGATGCAGGTGGACGACATCGTTGAGCGCAGCCGTGAAGATCGCGCTGAGGATTGCCTTGCAGTACCTGATCACATCCGCGGAGACGTTCTCGTTCTGAAGGTGCGTGATCCATTCACGGACGTCGGCCGGCATGACCTCGATCATCCGCATGGCCCCGAACCACGGCAGTATATGACGGTCCAGGTAATAGCTGTAGTTCTCCCGGGTCCTGGCCTCAATCTGATGGTTGGGAAGCCATTCCTCTAACACGTACGTCCGGAATCTCTGCCGCCCTCGGGAGGGGTTGCCCATCCGGCCCTCGGCCAGCCGGGCCTCCGCGCGCTGCCACTCCCGGTCGGCGGCCTTCCGCGTCGTGAACGTCCCCGCCGATCGCCGGTGACCTTTCGCATCGTCATACAGAGCCTGGTAGCGCGTCACGCCGTCGCGGCGCGTGCGGGTCCGGGTGAAGCCCATGATCACCGATCTCCTGCCGTTGATCATTTGTCACTCATTTGTCACTGGGACTGTGCGTCAGCCGCCGTTACTGAGTGACACTTTCAAACACCATCCATGGAACTCTACCTGGCATTTTACCGGAAGGCCGGAGAAAAGCCCGAGGCCATATGAATGGAAAATCAACATTCGCATCGAGGGGGTCAGGGGTTCAAATCCCCTCAGCTCCACCCAAAGCCGCAGGTCAGAGCCATGATCTGAGGCTACGATGATCATAGTGATGATCGTTTGACCGTCATTTGACCGTCGTCCTGGACGCTAGCAGCGCTGGCAGCCATTGCGGCGAGGCACGATGCTCACACCCAGAGCTTCGGGAAGCAACCATGATCCCGCCGCTGGGATGACTGGCACCGCCGCCTATTCCCGTGCGAGCATGGCCTGGGCCTCGCGCTCGAGGTTGAGGTAGGGATCGCCGCTGACGTCGACCGCGACGCGCTTGATCGTGCCGCCGGTGAAGGTGTGCGGGTGAGCGCCCGGGTAGTCGCCGGTGACAGGTTCGGCGCTGTCGCGGCCCACGCACAGGCCCTCGCCGGCGAGGGAGAACATCCCTGGCTGTGTCTTGATCCGGCCTTCGCCGATCTTTCTGTCCCCGTGGTACAGGGTCAGGATTCCGGTAGACACGTGGGGCGGGTCCTCACCGTCCTTGTCAAAGGAGGCCGACAGGATCAGGTTCTCCCCAGTGGGAATGTCCTCGCTCCCGTCGATCTTCTGCTCCATCATGCCGACGAAGTTGTAGACGTAGTGCAGCCGGTTGTCCTTGACGTACAAGGCATGCCCGCCGAAGCGCGACCCGTGCGCGAACAGCACGCCCTCTGCCCCCGGGCCTGGTATGTCTACCAGCGCACCGATCGTGTAGGAGCGGTTGCGGACGTTCACGGCCTGCGCCTCGGGCACCTCGGCGGTGCCGGGGAAGTAGACGTACCGGTCGCGGGGCGAGGCCAGCTGCGGCCGCGGCGTGGTGATGATCTCCAGCGGCGACCGGTCGTCCAGCGGGAACGCCCCGTTGTCGCCGGCCTCGGCGAACCACAAATTGACCAGCTCGCGGAGCTTGTCCGGGTGCTCGGCGGCCAGGTCGTGCAGCTCGGCGCGGTCGGTATCGGTGTGGTACAGCTCCCAGGTGTCGTCGTTGAAGTCACTCCACCCGGCCAGGGTCGGATGCGTGGTGACGGCCTTCCAGCCGTCATGCCAGATGCCGCGGGAGCCGAGCATGGAGTAGAACTGCGTCTTCCTCGTCGACGGCGCTGACGGGTCGTCCACGCTGTAACGCATACTCACTCCGTCGAAGCGGCTCTGCACGTGGCCCTTGATCGTGGCGGGCGGCTCGACGCCCAGGGTGTCCAGGATGGTCGGCACGATGTCGATCGCGTGGTGGTACTGGTGGCGCAACTCGCCCTTGCCCGTCGCAGCGCCTGCCCCAGCGGCCGACGGCCAGGAGATGATGCACGGGTCAGCGGTGCCGCCATTGAACTCATACCGCTTCCACATCTTGAACGGCGTGTTGAACGCCATCGCCCACCCATTCGGGTAATGGTTGTAGGTCCTGGTCCCGCCGAGCTCGTCGATCATCGCCAGGTTCGCCTGGATGTTGTCGGGGATGCCGTTCGCGAACAACATCTCGTTGACCGAGCCATCGGGGCCGCCCTCACCGCTCGCCCCGTTGTCGGACACCAGGATCACCAGCGTGTTCTCCCGCTGCCCGGACTCCTCCAGGTAGTCCAGCAGCCGGCCGATGTGATGGTCGGCGTGCGCCAGGAACCCCGCGTACACCTCGGCCATCCGCGCGAACAGCCGCTTCTCGTCCGCCGACAGCGAATCCCACGGCCGGGTGACATCCAGCGGCGGGAACGGCTGGCCCTTGGGCCCCTGGCGAGTCTCCGGCGTGCCGATCGGGTTAACCGGCGGCAGCCCGGTATCGGCCGGGACGATCCCCAGCTGCTTCTGCCGGGCCAGCGTCTGCTCCCGGATCGCCTCATAGCCCATGTCGAACCGGCCCCGGAACTTGTCGGCCCATTCCTTCGGGACATGGTGCGGCGCATGGGCCGCGCCGGGCGCGTAGTACAGGAAGAACGGCTTATCTGGCGCGACCGTCTTGGCGTCCTTGATGAACTCCAGCGCCTTGTCGGTCAGGTCCTCGGTCAGGTGATAGCCCTCGGACGGCAGCTTCGGCTGGTCCACCGGGTGGTTGTCATACACCAGGTCCGGATACCACTGGTTGGTCTCCGCGCCCAGGAACCCGTACCAGCGCTCGAACCCCCGCCCCGACGGCCAGTTCCGCCGGGTCGAGGCGATGTTCATCTCCACGGTCGGGCACAGGTGCCACTTGCCGACCATGTAGGTGTTCCAGCCCAGCTCGCCGAGGATCTCGGGAAGCATGCCGTTCTCCGGCGGGATCGTCCCGCTGGCATTGGGGAACCCGATAGCGGCCTCGGTGATGCAGGCCATCGAGTTGCGGGTGTGGTTGCGCCCGGTCAGCAGGCACGAGCGGGTCGGCGAGCACAGCGCCGTCGTATGCCACTGCGTGTAACGCACCCCATCAGCCGCGATCCGGTCGATGTTCGGCGTCTCAATCGGCCCGCCATAGCTGCTCATCGCCGAGAAGCCGACATCATCGAGCACGATGTAGACCACGTTCGCCGCTCCATCCGGTGCCTTGGGCGGCTCGAACGGTGACCAGTCAGGCACCGAGTCCCGGATATCGACGTTGATCGTTCCCTTGAACTGCTCGCTCACTTCACCGCTCCTTCTCCCAGCAGATCAGTCACTGGCTCCGGCTTGGACATGGACCCCTCCGAAGGAAGACCGCCTCCGCACGAGCCACGCCGGCCCGCATGCCACACGGAGCTGCTCCCGTCGCACGCGCCTCCAAGCGCAGGGCAGCACAGCAGACCGCTGGCACCTTCCGCGCCCACGGCCAGGCCCGCCCCATCATCCTGACGGCGACCCATCTCGTCAGCCATCACCCGCCAAGGATGACCCAAGCCAGCCGGCAGAGGGACTGGGCCACAGCACGGCATCACGCACCAGGCGAATAGCCACCCTCCCGCCGACATCCCCGTACAGCCAGCGGTGCAGCACGACGAACCCTGGCGAGGTGACAGGATACGCGGTCGCCCTGACCCATCACGTGGCGAAGGATGGCGGGGACGGTCTGGTACGGCGGCGGGAAGCTCGCGGCCGGGCATGCGGCAGCCGCCCACGCTGCCGCGACCCATCTGCATGCGGCCTCCGCCCGGGCCCGCTCCACGACACCGCGGCCCGGCCGGGCGGAAGAACGCCGGAGCGGTCGGCCGGCGAACGCGGCCGACGCTGCCCGCAGCGATTTCCCTGCCCCATTGCGGCACGGTCGCGGCCCCGAGGCTGGCCCTATTCCCTGTCGGCCGCGTCCGCACCGAGGGCCGCTGCCGCCCAGGCGAGCCGGACCAGGCCGGTAGGGTCCGGGGGGCCAGCCGAACGTGAGGCGCGTTCTTGGCGGGTGTTCATGGGCGCCGGAACAGCAGCCGTCCGACTTGCCGGAACGGCACGATCAGGTACACCGCGATACCGCAGTACAACACCACCGCCACTTCTGGCAAAAAGAGCCCGATGATGATCGCGATCACATACCCGGTCACCACGGGCAGAAGCTTTCGTCGCGGACCCTGCACTTCATCGCCGTCTTCTTGCGGCGAGTAGAGGTGCTCGCGCCGGGCATACGCATCCAGGGCGGACCCCAGGAGGCGGATGGCCAGTAGTGTCAGCCCGTAGATCGTGACCGCCACGCGTTCGGCGCCTGTGTCGTGCAAGGCGTCGGCAGTGAGCCGGGTCGGGAACGGCAGGAACGCCACCACGAGCAGAATGAGCAGGTTGATTTGCAGGAAGATCGGATCTGACCGCGCGAGCCGGTCGGTCAACGCGGTGTGGACGAGCCACGCGGCGCCGATCGTCAGGAAGCTGACGAGGTACGCCAGGTAGGCAGGCCAGGCATGAAGCACCTGCTGCAGCGGTGTGCCCGGCGGATGAACCGCGATGTCCAGTACGAGCAGGGTGGCGGCGATGGAGAACACGCCGTCGCTGAAGGCCGCCAGCCGGTCGGTGCCGAGGAACCGGCGTCCACGCGGCGTATCTCCGTCATCTGGCACAGCGTGTCTCCTTCGCGTCGGTCGGTAGGCGGTGGTGCCTGTGGATCCAGGCCGCTTGATCGGCGACCGGGCCAGCATGCGCGTCCAGATTGCCCGACAGGGAACGGTCATGCCACGCGTCCGGGCCGGCGGGTGAGCTCCGGCCACTGTGACCAATGGCCTTGGCCGGGATGATCGGTGAAGGAGATTCACCTGGTCAGGAGTTATCTTCTTCATACCCCCGAAATTCGGCGGGAGCTGTGGAGGCGTCGTGCTGCATGCCCGTCTGGACCTGGTTACCGCGGATCCGGCTGTGCTCGGCGTGTGTATCCAGTACATCCAGAGCGAGGTCCGCCCGGCTACCGAGAGCCAGCCAGGCAGCCTAGGACTGTCGCTGGTAGCCAGCCAGGAACCCGGCGCCGCGGAACTCGAATCGTTCTGGGCGTCGGACAATGCGCTGTATGCGGGCGAGCAGGCAACTGCGGCTGTCCGCGATCAACTGGCGAGGCGGGCCGGGGGATCGGTGACCGTCGAGCGGTACGGGGTTCCTGTCTTCGAGCAAGAGGCGCCGCTGGGTGGCGGGGAGGGGGTCCGGCTGACACGGATCGAGGTCAAGCCGTCAGCGATTGACGACGTCATCGAGGCGTTCGGAGACTCCGCAGTCCCGTTGCTGGCCGAAACCCCTGGTTTCCGCAGCGCGCTGTTGTTCGCCGACCCGGCCTCGGGGCAGCTGATGAGCCAGACCGTGTGGCAGGACCCGCGGGCGCGGGCAGCAAGCCCGAGCGTCGCCGCGGTTATCCGGGCCGATCTCCTGGAAGGAGCTAACTGCGTGATCCGCGGCGTCGAGGACTACAGCCTTGTGTTCAGTTCCGCGCGGAGAGCCTGATCTGCCGACGCGGGCCAAGGACATACGGTGGACCCGGGTCTAACGGCCGGGGTGGTGTCCACCTAGGTGAAACCGGCCCGCAGGTGATGCCGGGTCGCCTGCCTCAATGTGAGCCTGGCAGATGATGGACATCGACAATGCGATGCTCGGCACGCACAGCCCTGGGGTGCCTGATTGTCAGCTCCCACGGCTTGGGGAAGCCGGAGCCGGAGAATACGGGGAGGACCAGGCCAGACCGGCCAGCTGAGGTCCCCGGCCCGAGGAGGCGCGCCGCATGATGGCTCACCAGGAACCGATAACAGGCACCAGCCTTCGCACGCCGCGCGCGGCCGCGGCCGCGGGAATCGTTTTCTCGCTGCTGCTCGGCCTGGCCCTTGTGCTCCTGATCATCTCGGCACCGTCGGATACCGCGACCGAAGGCGCGTGGCTGACAGATACGTCGCAGCGCGCCACCATCGCGCTCGCGCTGAACCTGGTGCCGTTCGCCGGGATCGCCTTCTTGTGGTTCATCGGGGTGGTGCGGGACCGGATTGGGCAGCAGGAGGACCGGTTCTTCGCGTCGGTGTTTTTGGGCAGCGGGCTGCTGTTTGTCGCCATGTTGTTCGTCGGGGCCGCCTTCGCTGGCGGGCTGATCGCCGATGTGGCGGCGCGGTCGGCGGTCCCCGGCCCCGACACGCTGGCCATCAGCCGCCAGATCACCGGGCTGCTGCTGCGCGTGTATGCGATGCGGATGGCCGCGGTGTTCACGATAAGCACGGCGACCATCACGCTCCGGACGAAGGTCATTCCGAGATGGATCGGGATGCTCGGCTTCGCCGTCGCCGCCGTCTTGCTGGTCAGCGTGGGCCTGACGCCCTGGGTCGAGCTGCTGTTCCCGGCCTGGATCTTGCTGCTCAGCATCGACATCTTGCGGACCGGACTGCGGGGCTTCCGCGGCGCGGGCGGCACGGCCACCAGTGCCCAGGCATGACCGAGCCAGCCGCAGGCTCCCGGCCGTCGGCGGGCGGGTGTCAGTGGTGCGTCCCCGGGAGGCGCGGGCTCCTGCGAGACCGGGCCCGGGAAAGGCCCGGGGTGCCAGCTGGCGCACCCTGTGGCCGCACCCGAAGCACTACGGCCGGCAGCAGGCTAGGAGACCGCAGCGCGGCACGACACGCGTCCCCCAGCCAGAACACGCCTCTCCCGGCTTCGTCCTGTTACCACGCCGGGCGGCAGGCCGGGGCCCACCTAGATGGCTGTGCTGGCGGACTTGCCCGCTCACCGGCCGCACACCGGATCCGGCGAGCCGGCAAGGAACAGAACCGGGCGATAGGTGCCCTTAGTTGTGCGACTAAGTTAGTTGTGCGACGAAGTCCCCGGCGGCCGACGCGCCCGAGTCGGCAGGCGCGTGGCTCACCATTGCGGGTGCCTTTGTCCTCGTCACTCTGCGCGCGGAGCCCGCGGGCCTGCCGGCCGCTCGGGGCGGGTCCGGCCGGCATCAGCCTCACCGGCAGCTGATGACCGGCTTGCGGAGCGCAGGCTATGCGATGCTGGTGCTGCCAGCCCGGTGAGGGAGCGGGCCGGACCCCGTGGAGAACTCATTGCTTGACCGCAGGGAGGTTGCCGCGAACCGGTTCGACAGGCTAACGTCGCGCGGCAGTGCGAGGAGCCAGGGGCTGGCCTAGTTCTCGTCGCGCAGGCGAAGATGGGGCACGGGCTGAGGGTCGTCGTTGCGGGGCCTGTTGGGTACTGGTGACGGAAGGGGCCGGGGCATGACCGACAACGTGCCGGCGAGCGGGACGGATGATCCGGGCAAGCGCGGGACCGGGCAGGGGGCGGGCGCTGTGGACGGCGCGGCGGCTCAGCAGGTCGACCCGGGGTCGCTGGGGTCGGCGTTCCTGCGCACGCACCACGTGCTCTCGCTGGAGTACGGGGACCGTGCGGACTTCGATAACCCGCGCCGGGAGTGGCGGCGGCTGTTCTCGGAGTTGCTGGGTACCTTCGCGCTGGTCCTGGCCGCGGCGGGCGGGGGGTTGTTGCACGCCAAGGGGCAGATCAGCCTGGCCGCGGCGGTGGTCGCGCCGGGCCTGATGGTGACGGCGATCATCTTGTTCATGGGCGCGGTCTCCGGCGCGCACCTGAACCCGGCGGTGTCGCTGGCGTTTGCGCTGCGGGGGGACTTCCCGTGGCGGCGGGTCCCGGGATACATCATCGTCCAGCTGATCGGCGCGACGCTGGCCTGCCTGTTCTTGCGCTGGGTGTTCGGGAACGTCGAGCATCTGGGGGCGACGCTGCCCGGCCCGGGGTATCACAACTGGCAGGCCCTGCTGATGGAGATCGTGCTGACCGCGCTGCTGGTCAGCGTGATCTTGGGCACCGCGTCGGCGGCGCAGAACGTCGGCGCGATCGCCGCGCTCGGCGTCGGCGGCTACATCGCGCTGGCCGGGCTGTGGGCGGCGCCGGTCAGCGGCGTGTCGATGAATCCGGCCCGTTCCTTCGGCCCGGCCCTGGCCAGCGGTTACTGGACCAGCTACTGGGTGTACCTGGTGGGGCCGCTCGCCGGGATGCTGATCGCCGTCGGCTTCGCGTACGTGCTGCGCGGCCGCGGCGGCGACGTCATCTCCCGGGCGGCGGGCTCCGGCGTGCTCGATGAAGGGGCCCATACCGCCAGGGCCAAACTGGCGGCGGACATCGAGCAAGGCAAGGTCGTCCCCCCGGGCATCGCCGACACCGACACCCAGCCAAGCGGGCAATAACCGGCGTTCCCTCACGAGCTGCAACGATGACCCCGCTTGAGCTTCCCCCGGATCGAGCAGGCATCGGCTACAAGAAGTGGCCATGCTGGAGAGGTGAAGGAAATCCGCGGGGATGGCGACTCGCCTCCCCGCCCGGTCAGCATCTCCAGCACGGCGAAGGTCTGGCCCGGGTTCCCGGCCGGGACAAGGTTGCCGTACCCGGTGGTGGTCAGCGTGGTAAACGAGAAGAACAGGCCCTGCGAGAGCGTGCCGCGGCCCTGGGACCCGAAGAACGGCGGCTGCGCCCGGCTGAGCCCCAGCGCATGGTAGAGGAAGGCGAAGAACATCCCGGCCATTAGGTACGCCGCTATCGCCCCCAGGACCGTCTGGGTGTCCACCACCCGCCTGACCACCAGGTAGCGCACGATCGACACCGGCGCGATCAGGTACAGCAGGCAGCTGACCCAGGCGGCGACAACGCCGCCGTGGAGCTGATCATGGAAGAAGAGGTTGGCGGCCGCGGCTAGCGCCGCCGCGGCCAGCGCGACGTCGGCGACCGCCCGGACCGCCCGGCGCGCCCGGGACGCCCGCAGCGTCACCCACACCGTTGCGATCTGCGCGGCCAGCACCAAAGACGCCGCCAGCGCCACCGCAGGGGCGGCCGATGAGATCGTCGCCGGCCGCCGGGCGGTCGAGGCGATCGAGGCGGGTCTGGACCTCGGGGTCGCGGCGCTCGGTTTCCGGCCCCCGCCCCGCGGCACATCCCGCCCATCGGCGGCGATCCTGACCGTGCGCGAGCTGTCGGTACTGCGGTTCCTGCCCTCTCGCCTCACCAATGCCGAGATCGCCCGCGAATGCCTGATGTCGGTGAACACGGTCAAGTGGCACCTGAAGAGCATTTACGCCAAGCTGGGGGTCTCATCCCGCGCGGAGACGGTCGAGCGGGCCCGCCTGCTCGGCTTGCTGTGACGGGCAACGTGTAGCACCTTCCGGATCCTAAGGCGCTGGCAGAGATGATCGAGACAGCCATGTGTCCCCGATCTCGGTCACCCTTAAGCCGGGGCTGCTGGTTTGGCCGCGGCTGCGCGCGCCTGCTTGCGGCTCGCCAGGAGGTATTTGACGGCTTCCATGGTGAGGTAGGCGGTAACGACGGCGATCAGGATGGGTGCGGTCTGCAGCGCCCCGACCTGGGTCAAGAACGCGGCCATCAGCACCATGGAGAACGGCGCGGCCACGAGCGCCCCGGGGACGGCGGCGAGCAGGCAGGTGAAGGCCAGTCCGAGTGGCACGCCGGGGATGGCCTGGTGGACGAGGACCCCGGCGGTTCCGCCGATGAACAGCGAGGGGAAGATGGGCCCGCCGACGAAGCCGCTGCCCTGGCTGACGGCGAAGGTGAGCATCTTGCCGATCAGGATGGCGGCAAGCAGGCCCAGGCCGAGGGTCCCCGCGTCGTGGAGCACGGTTTTGAGCTGGTCGCTGCCGGAGAACATCGTCAGCGGCAGTGCCACGCCGACGATCCCGAACACCACCCCGCCCAGTGTTGATTTCGCGATGGCCGGGGCTTTCAGCCGGCCGAACAGCCGCGCCGCCGCCATCATGAACCCGGCCAGCAGCGTGACCACCAGGGCCGCGAACAGGCCCAGGGGGATCCCGGCGAGTAGCTGCCAGTCGGCGAACTTGTAGGTCGGCACCTGGTAGTCGTCCAGGAACACGGCGCCGGCGATGGCGAAGTAGATGCCGAATGAGACGCTCGATGCCACGATCTCCGCGGCGAGGGCCTTGGTGAGCCGCTGCCCGCCCGGGCGGGCGACCTCCAGGATCAGCAGCACCACGATCACCGTGCTGGAGAACAGCCCGCCGTAGGCGCCGGCGAACCCGGCCAGGGTGTTCACCTGGGAGTCCTCTTTACTGAGCGCCCTTCGCTGGGCGATCCAGCTGCCGGCCCCGCCGCCCATGGCGCCCAGAGCCTTCTCCGGGCCGAGGCTGGCGCCGCCGATCAGCGACACCGCCGATACGGCCACGATCCCCGGCACCAGTCCCGGGTCGACGTGCTCGGTTTGCAGCTCGGCGAACAGGCCGGGAACCTCCTCCGGCAGCCGGGTCAGGCGCCGCAGCAGGCCGACCACGACACCGGCGGCCGCGGCGACCGCCACCCACCACCAGTGCCCGCCGAACCAGCCCGGATGGGAGTCGGTGTACCACTTGCCGCCGAACTTGATTACCCCGATGAACACCAGGGCGGCGAACGCGCCGAACACCCCCAGGGCCACCGCGTAACCCATCAGGACCCAGAACTCCCGCTTCTGGGTGACCGGCGGTACCGCGGCCGGCCCGGATGAGATGCTCACGACGCTGACCTTAGCTGAGCTGAACTCCCGGACCGCCACCGCCGCCAGCAGGAGACTGGACCATCCCAGTCAGCTACGGTACCCCTGTCTGTTCCGGGTGGGTTCAAGGGGGTTGTTCGGCGGGGCTCTTGTCGGGTTCGGGTTCGCGGAGGCCGAGCTTGCGGGCGAGGGGGGTTGCGGCGAGGCCGTAGATGGCGACGGTTCCGACGATCACCAGGAACGTCACGGCCAGCAGCTTGCCCGCCCCGCCGATGTGCAGCGCGACCAGCGGGGCGGTAAAGGTCGCGGCGGTGGACGCGGCGACGATCCCCCGCGGGTCCATGGACCCGACGAAGATCCGCTCGTTCCTGGTCAGGCTGGTCCGCACCGTGGCCACTACAGCGACGGCCGGGCGGACCAGCAGCACCAGCAGCGCCACCAGGCCCAGCGTGGGCCAGAGCACCCCCCGCAAGGACGCCGGAGTCACCGTGGCGGAGATCGAGATGAACAGCACCCCGATGGCTAGCTGGACGACCGTCTTGATGAACGGGCGGTCCTCGGGCAGGTCGACCCCGCGCAGATTCGCCAGGACGATCCCCATGGTGATGGCGGCGACCAGCCCGGTGTCGTCCTGCAGGGCGTCGCACAAGCCGGCGATGGTGATCACCGTGGCGATGATGGCCTGCGTGGCGAGGATGCCGGTGAGCTTCAGCTTCCTCAGCAACAGCCACAGCACGGCGACGCCGGCCGCGCCGCCGGCGACGCCCAGGCCGATCCGCCCGGCGAAACCCAGCACCCCGGCCAGTACATGGTGCGCGTGGCCCGCTTTCAGGCCCTGGAAAACGACCACGGCGATGATGGCGCCGATGGGATCGATGGTCGTGCCCTCATAGCCCAAGATCGTGGTCAGCCGCTTCCCGGCCGGGCCGCGGCCAGGATGGGGGTCACCACGGTGGGGCCCGAGACGATCAGTATCGCGCCGAGCATGAGGGCTGCCTTCCAGGACAGCCCGAGCAGCAGGCCCCCGAAAAAGCCCGCGCCGGCCCAGGTCATCGGGATGCCCCAGCCGCGCAGCCGGCGCACCACGCGGCGGCTATCGCGCTCGTCGAGCCCCTTGATGGTCAGATCAAGGCCGCCGTCGAACAAGATGATGGCGACCGCCAGGCTCACCAGCGGCGGGAACGCCGCCCCGAAAATCTTGTCCGGATTGACCACCGTGGTCAGGGCGCCCGCAACGAAGCCGACCGGTAGCAGCAAGATGATCGCCGGAATGCGGAAGCTCGCGGCTAGGATCTGGCAGGCCACGGCCAGCCCGACAATCAGAGCAAGCCCGGCGAAGATCTGCGAAGCGGTCATCGGCCCCGCGGCCCCCACCGCACATCAGCCCCGCGGGCATCCCGCCGCGTAGGCGCATTCCCGCATCCGGGCACGGCCCTAGCCTCCCCCATCCCCCCCATCCCCGTCCTAGGTTTCGGTGCGAGCTTCATCGGTGCGGTGCCTGCTTGTTCCCCGGGTCCGGCGCGACGTCAGGACGTTCGGCGCGGCCAGCGCGGCCACCAGCCAGGCACCTGCTTGCGGTAGGCCTCGTACTGTTCGCCGAAGCGCCTGGCCAGCGACGGCTCCTCGTAAAACCGGACGAACGCGGCCGCAGCGACGAAGACCGCGGCCGCATAGATCAGCAGCACCGGGCGGCTGAGCAGCAGCGCCTGCCCGGTGATGGCCGTGACCCACGCCAGGTAGAGGGGATTGCGCACATACCGGTACGGACCGCCGACGGTCAGCTGCCGCGAGGACGGCTCGACTGGCAAGGGCACGCCGACGCCCTCGGCAGCAAACCGCACGCACGCCCCGATAAACATGAGGCCGCCTGCCGCGATCAGGGCCACGCCGAGCACCCGGACCGCGACCGGGTACGGCGCACCCGGCTGCCAGCGCGTGATCCAGTACGGCACCAGCACAATCCCGAACCCGGCCGCTACCGGCAAGAACAGCGCGGTTCCCACGGCGGCCGCCCACCTCGGCAAGATGACTCGCTCACCGGCTGCCTCAGCGCCTGCCCGCAAGACCGGTGCCGAGGGCCGGGCGCGTGCCCGCTGTTCCGCCAGGCGGTCATAGGCCAGCTGCGCATCCTCCGGCAGGTCGCTCCTGGCGACCCCGAAGTCCAGAGCGTATGCGGCTTCCTGCTCAGGCGTCATCTTCACCATCGGCCACCGCTCCTGACTCCCGGTGGTGCACTACTCTCCAGGCCGAGACGCGGCATACGCCGGCGAAGTACCCGGCGCACAAGCCATCCGTGCACCGCATAAACGAAGATTGTCAAGCGTCAGGCACTGGGCAATCTCCACCATCCGCTGAAGCCACCACCGTGTCAACGATCAGCCGGAGCCCGGCTCGCTCCGTACCGCCAGCGACTTCGGCCCATCCGGACGCCCACCTGCCAGCACCCCGGTATCTCTGCTGAGTCCCGCCCAGCACCCACAGCATGAGCGGGAGCCTCAGGCATCAAGCGAAGCGGCCGCACCAAGCGGCACAGCACAGATCACCCGTACCGGAGAATGTTTACGCGATCCCCGCCCCGATGGCAGCCTCGTCAGCGACGTACGCGTCGGCGACTGGGCTAGGCCCTGGAACGTAAAGGGCGATCGGGCCGTCGGCACCGCTCCGCCCAGCGCGCTCTGGGCGACCATGAACGGCGGCTTCGACCAGGTCGGCTGCGTCTACACCGCCCAAGGATTCGAGTACGACTGGTCTGGCGTCATCCTCGGTCTCGTTCGAGGTCATCGCACGGTACGTCGAAGCCCTGGGCGGACGTCTTGACCTGGTAGCCGACTTCGGCGATCGGACCGTCAGGCTGCCTGTAAGCGACACCGCCCCGAACGCCGCCGCATAACGGTCACCGTTCCTGCCCGGTATTTACGCGCGCCGGTCGGTGACGTCCTCCTCGATGAACGTAAGGTCGCCCGCGGGCAGCTCGGCGAAGAACCGGCTCAGCGCGTCGGCGTGCTCGGGGCGCAGCTCGATGATCGTCACGTGCTCACCTCGCTGCGGTGCTGCAGGAAGTCGATGATCGTCGGGATTGTGGTCCGGGCGGCGGTTTTCCCGACGACCAGCCCGATGTGGCCCGCGTCGAGGCGCAGCTCATGCTTGTCGGGCGCGCCTACCAGCTCGATCAGCGGCGCGGCGGCGCGCTCTGGGACGATGTGGTCGCGGTTGGCGAGCACGGTGAGGAACGGGCAGCGGACGTCGCCAAGGTGCACGCGGTCACCTCCGACGGTCAGCCGGTCGGTGACCAAGCCGTTGTCCCGCACGAGCATCCGCACCACCTCCTCCGCCGCGGCCCCGGGGAACGGCACGTGGTTGTCTGACCACGCGGTCATCGCCTGGTAGGCCGCGACGTAGTCGTCGTCCCACAGCCGCTCCCACAGGTCGACGTAGCGGGTGACCTCGGCGGTTGGCTTGAGCGTGCGGAAGCCCAGCAGCACCACCTGCGGCGGAACGTTGCCGTCCGAGTCGAGCACATCGGCGACGTCCAGCCCGCCGACGCCGAACACGTCCGCAAGTGGCCCCATGTGCCGGAAGTCGACTGGGGTCGCCATGACGGTGAGGCTGCGCAGCGGGGAGTCAGGATGGTGCGCGGCGTGCAGCAGGGCCAGGTCGCCGCCGAAGCAGTAGCCGAGCAAATTGACCTCGTCGCGGCCGGTCAGCTCGAGCACCCGGGCGATCCCGGCGGGGAGGTACTCGTCGACGTAGTCCTCGAGCCGGTTCTGCGCGTCGCGTTCGTCGGGAACACCCCAGTCGAGCAGCCATACGTCGAAGCCCGCCTTGAGCAGGCGTTCGACGAAGCTGTTGCCGGGGGAGAGGTCGAGGATGTAGCTGCGGCTGATCAGGCTGAACACGATGAGCAGCGGCGGGGTGAACCGGACGTCGTCGTTGCCGTAGTGCCACAGCTCGGTTCGGCCGCGACGCCACGCGACGTCCTTGGGTGTGCAGCCGACGGAGGGGCGGGCGGTGGCCAGGCGGATCCCGTTACGGGCGCGGAGGGCGTTGCGCTCGACGTCGCGGCGCACGCGCTCCAGCACGCTATGGGGGTTGAGCGTCGGCACCGTCCGCCTCCCTCCCGTCGGTGCGCGCATCGTCGTGCGCCTGCTGCTGCTCCAGGTGGAGCGCGAGCCGCCGGACCTCGCGGTCCAGCGCGCCGATCTGTGCCCGGAGCAGGGTGATGTCGGTGCCCGCAGGGAGATTCACCAAGTGCCATGCCCGCGCTGACAGCGCCCCCACCTGTGCCCGGGCGATGGCCTGCGCCCAGCCAGCCAGTGCGGCGCCCCGGGCGAAGTGCTCGGTCCGTACCACCGACTCCAAGCGCGGCGCGACAGCACGCTCCGCGGTGTCGTAGAGCCTGCGCCAGAGTGGCGGCTGCGCCATCACCCGACCTCGCGCCCCTGCGCGCTCCGCCCGGCGAGCCGCCGGTAAACGTTGGGATTCACATCGTTGCCCCGCCAAACCGGGTCGGCAAGCAACTCGAGCACCTCCAGCTGCCAGCGGATACTCAGCGATCGGGGTGGCTCGATAACAGGGTGGGCCGGACGCGCGGCTGGGGGAAACTCGTCCATGACCTCCGTCCGTCCGATCTCCTTTTTATCACGAAGGCGCCGGATGGGGGCGGCCCGATGGCTCCGGCGCGACCGGCGGCCAGGCCCACCGCGACTCAGGCTGGCGCCAGGGTTACTGGCACCGGGCTCGTTGTCGTCGAGGACCGCGAGGATCGAGCCGAGCGACGACCGCCGGAGCCTCCAGTGGGCGCCCAGGCAGAACAGATCTGAAGGTGATCACCGTGTCAACGGCCTTTGGATGGGTCGCCGCCCGCACTGCGGGTTACGTTCTGGACGTGAAGAGGCGTGCCGGCGTACCCGGGACCGCGGGCAGGTCGTACGAGCGGGCCGTGCCGTCACTGGGGAAGCTGGCGCAAGAAGGGGTCGGCTAGGCGGTGGCTGGTCACGCGGATGCGGGCGTCCACCGCGATGACGCCGTCCGGCCGGGCGATCACCGGGTTGAGGTCCAGTTCGGCGA
Organism: uncultured Actinomycetota bacterium; assembly: GCA_963808705.1. GTDB lineage: Bacteria > Actinomycetota > Actinomycetes > Streptosporangiales > Streptosporangiaceae > JASHPR01. Next base: position 30,553 of record CAWEHB010000006.1, read on the forward strand.
CCTGCGGCAGGTCGTCGGCCAGGCACGACACCCGGAGCAGGGTGTCGCGCAGCGCGCCGATGTCGGCCGGGGGCTGGCCGCCGTGGCCGAGCAGCGCGGGTGCCGCGCGGATCGAGTGGATCAGGTCGTCGGCGTCGGCGGTGGTGAGCGGGGCCAGCCGGGCCACGCGGTCGCCGAGGACCTCGGTGGCGACCCCGCCGAGCCCGAACACCACGACCGGGCCGAACACCGGTTCCTGTACGACGCCGACGATGGTCTCCACGCCGGTGATCATGGGCTCCACGATCGCTCCGGACAGCCGCCCGGCGAACCTGTCCTGCAGGCGGCGCATCGCCGCGCGCGCCTCATCGGCGCCGCGCAGGTCCAGCTCGACGGCGCCCGCCGCGGTCTTGTGCAGCAGGCCGGGCACGTCAGCCTTGATCACCACGTGACCGCCGAAGCCGGCCGCCGCCGCGACCGCCGCGCCGGCGTCATCGGCCCTGAGAAAGTCCACCATCGGGATGCCGTAGCAGCGCAGCAGGTAGTCGGCCTCTTCGGCGGACAGCCAGCCGCCGCCGGGCATCCGCGCCAGGAAGGAATCGACGATCGAGCGCGCGTCCGCCGCGCGCAGGTCGGTGAACTGCGGCACCGTGCCGGCCGGCCGGGATCGCCAGGAGCCGTAGCGGGCGGCCCGGGCCAGCGCCCGGGCCGCCGATTCGGGGTAGGCGTACGCGGGCACGGCCGTTTCGCTGGCGCGGAGCAGCTGGACGGCCTCGGCCTGGTCCAGCACGACCGCCGCGGCCGGGACCGCCAGCGGCGCGGCGGTGAGCACCGGGAGCAGGCCAGCAGAAGCGCTCCGCACCAGGACGACGATCAGGGCACCGACGCCGTCCTGGGCGGCGGCGATGTGCAGGGCTTCGCCGAAGGCCTGCGGGCTGACGGCCGCGGTGGTGTCCACCGGGCCGCCGAGGGATGCCTCGGCGGGCAGCACGTCGCGCAGGCGGCTGCGGGCCTGCGGGCCCGTCGCGGCCACGACCAGGCCGGCTTCCGCGCAGGCGTCGGCGGCAAGCGCGCCAGCGCCGCCGCCGTTGGACACGATGGCCACCGCGTTGCCCTCCGGTACCGGCTGGGACGCCATCAGCACGGCCGCGTCCAGCAACTCGCCGAAGCTGGCCGTGGCGATGATGCCCGCCTGCTCGAACAGCGCCTGCCGGGTGACCGGCGCAGCGGCGGCCGCCGCGGCGCACGAGGCCGCGGCACGGTGACCCGGAACCGACCGCCCGGCATGGACGGTCAGCACGGGAAACCTAGCGCTCACCCGCCGCGCGGTCCGCGCGAACCGGCGCGGGTTGCCGAACGACTCCAGGTGCAGAAGGGCCAGTTCGGTTGTGTTGTCAGCCTCCCACCACAGCAGCAAGTCGGTACTCGAGACATCTAGCTTCCCGCCGACCGCGGCGAACGAGGAGATCCCGATGCCGAGCCGGGAGAACTGCTCGAGCATGGCCGCACCCACCCCGCCGGACTGGACGACCAGGCCGGCGCGGCCGGGGGGAGGATGGCGCACAGCCGGCGTGGCCGCCAGCCCGATGCCTGGCACCGCGATCCCGTAGGAAGCCGGGCCCGCCAGCCGCATGCCCGCGCGCCGGGTGGCCTCCATCAGCCCGGATTCCTGCGCCGCCGTCAGGCCAGCGGTGATCACCGCCAGCGACTTGACGCCGCGGTTTCCGCACTCCCGGGCCACCTCCACCACGCGTGCCGCCGGCACCGTCACCACCGCCAGGTCGGGGGCCTCGGGCAGCGCGGCGACCGACGGGAGGCACGGGATGCCCTCGACGCCGCCGCCGCCGCGGCTGACCGCGTACAACGTGCCGGCGAACCCGGCGCCGCGGATATTAAGCAGGATCGTCCGGCCGATCGAGCCGGGACGGCGGCCCGCGCCGACCACCACCACCGACCGGGGATTCAGCAGCGGCTCCAGGCTGGCCACATCCGCGTGCCCCTCCCGCCCGGCCACCGCATCCAGATAGGCGCTGGCCTCACCGAGGGCCGCAACGCGCGGCACCGGTATGGACAGCTCAACCACGCCATCGTCCGGCCTGCGCCGTATCGCGAGCCCCGAGCCGGCCAGCAGATGCAGCACGGCGTAGTTGCCGGCCAGCACCTCGGCGGTGAAGGCCCTCACGCCGCGGGCACGGGCCAGCGAAACCAGGTGCTCAAGCAGCAACGTGGCGACGCCGCGCTGGTGCATGCCGTCGGCGACCGCAAGCGCGATCTCCGCACTCACCCCGTCGCCGGCCAGCTCGTAACTGGCCACTCCCACCAGCTCGCCGCCCAGCAGGCCGACCAGTGCCACCGTGCCCGCCCGGCCTTCCAGGCACACCCGCCGGGCCTCACGCCCGGCCGATGCCCGGCTCATGCTGAAGAACCGGAAGTACAGGTTGTCCGCAGACATCGCCTCGTGCAGCCGCCTGACAGCCTCGTAATCCCCGGGGCCGGACGGCCGGATGGCCAGCGTGGTGCCATCGACCAGCAAGGCATAGGACCGGCCGTCCCCCGCCAGCCCGGTCAACGACCGCCTCCGGCTCCTACGGCTGGTCCCGTCACGAACCCATTCTCCCCGGTCCATGATCCAACTGCACATCCTGCGGCTGGTATCCCCGGAATCGCGGTGAACTCTGGCATGGGCCCGCGGAGATAGCAGTCATCGGATGTCCGCGGGCGGTTCCACCTCGCGCCGGAGGATCTTGCCGGTGGCGCCCTTGGGCAGGTCGGGCACGATCCAGACATGGCGAGGATACTTGTAGGGCGCTACCCGGTCCTTCACGAACGCGCGCAGTTCGGCGGGCGTGGCGGTCGCTGCGGGCTTGAGCTTCACGGCAGCGCCGACCTCCTCGCCAAGCTGCTCATGCGGGATCCCGATCACGGCGGCCTCGGCGACGGCCGGATGCTCGTAGAGGACCTCTTCGACCTCGCGCGGGTACACGTTGAACCCGCCGCGGATGATCAGGTCCTTCTTCCGGTCCACGATATAGAAGTAGCCATCCTCATCGACCCTGGCCAGGTCGCCGGTGCGGAGCCAGCCGTCGGTGATCGCCTCGGCGGTGGCTTCCGGGTTGCCCCAGTATCCCCTCATCACGTTGTGGCCGCGGATGACGATCTCGCCGATCTCGCCGACCGGCAGTTCAGCGCCGCCAGCGTCCACGACGCGCATCTGCACTCCCTCGACCGGGGTGCCGATCGACCCGGGCTTGCGCACCTTGTCCGGGTGGTTGAAGGACGCGACCGGGGAGGTCTCCGACAGGCCGTAGCCCTCCAGGATCATGCACCCGAAAGCCTGCTCGAACCCGCGCATGATCTCCACCGGCAGGGCCGCGCCCCCGGAGACGCACACCCGCAGGGACGAGACATCGGCCGACGCCGCGGCCGGATCGTGCAGCATCGCGGCGTACATCGTCGGCACGCCCTCGAAGATCGTCACCCTGTCCCGCCCGACCATCTCCAGCGCCTTGGCCGCGTCGAACCTGGGCAACAGGGTCAGCGTGCTGCCAGCGACGATCGCGGCGTTCATCGCGCAGGTCAGCCCGAAGACGTGGAACAGCGGCAGGCAGCCCATGATCACATCGCCCGGGCCTGCGTACAGCAGGGTGACGGCCGTCAGCCGGGCGTTGCGGGTCAGGCCCGCGTGCGTGAGCTCGGCGCCCTTGGGCCAGCCGGTGGTTCCCGACGTGTAAAGGATCACGGCGTCGTCGTTGCCGGACGGCTCCGCCCTCGCGGGAGCGGGAGGGAGGCCAGTGAACAGCCCGGCCATGTCCGGTTCGTCTACCTTGATCACTTGCGCGCCGGTCCCAGTGGCACCCATCACGGCTTCGTCCGCCGCTGCATGCCAGGCGAGGAGCACCCTCGCGCCGGAATCGCCGAGGTAGTAGGCGATCTCGCGGCTCTTTAGCAACGGGTTCATCGGCACGACGACAGCCCCGGCTCCGAGCGCGCCGTAGAAGGCGATCGGGAAGGCCGGCACGTTGGGCAGCATGACGCCCACCCGGTCGCCCGGCATGATGCCAGCAGACGACAGCAGGGATGTAGCTCGGCACGCGGCGTCGCGTAGCTGAGCGTAGGTCAGTTCGAGGCCGTCCATACGGACAGCCGGGCGATCGGCGTGCTGAGCCGCCGCCTGCTCGAACATAGAATTCAGATTTGCCATCGTGACCTCCGGCAGGGCGAGTCAACTATGCGCTCAGCCCGTGCACTGCGCTCCTGGCGGTCACGCACGGCTGAGCTACCTGCCGCGAGCATGCGGCAGGTGAACGTCGGCCTAACAGGGTCGAAAGTCTGTAGTTGGCCGAAGTGGCGGTGAGATGCCGCTGTCAACGGCCAAGTTGTCCCGATGAGGGTGCGGGTGCGCGAGCGTCACTCCCCGGGCCGCTCGCCGGACCTTCGTCCCTGCGGGTGGCGGACTATAGACCCTGCCGGCCCGGACGAGCGGCCCTGACCGCGCGCGGTAGCTGACGGTGAGCGTGAAGGAAGAAGCAGAGCGTAGCTGGGGACGATCCGCGGTTTGCGGGGCGTCATCAGCGCTCCTGAAGGAGGAGAACGAAATGGCTGCTCCAACAACTCCCCGTCCGATCCCTAGCCACCCGCCATGGATCCACCACCCGTCCGAGGAACTCGAACCGACACCGCCACCGCACGGTGAGCCTGGCATGCTGGCGCTACCGGCCGTGGTCGTGGGCGCGGTGGCGTTCGCCATGGTCCTGATCGGCGTCGTTCCGGCCACCGCGGTCGGGGCTGCGCTGCCGATCATCATCGCGGCCTCGCTCGCGCTGTTCCTGGCCACGATCTGGGCGGCGCGCATCGGCGAGAACGCGTCGGCTGGCTTCTTCGGCGTCCTCGCCAGCTTCTTCATGAGCTACGCGCTGCTCGTGCTCGGACTGACGCACAACTGGTTCGGGATCGCCCCGACCGCGGTGGCTGACACCCAGAAGATCTTCGTGATCAGCTGGATAATCATCGTCGCGCTGCTCATGCTGGCGGCGCTGCGGCTGCCGGTGGCCTACCTGGCCCTGTTCACGGTGGCCGAGGCCGCACTGGTGCTGGACCTGGTGGGCATCATCAACACCTCGGCGAACCTGACCAAGGCCGCCGGGTGGGTCCTGATGGGCTTCGCGGCCCTGGCGGTGTACCTCTTCGCCGGCACGGCGTCCAAGGTCGCCGGCGGCAAGGAGCTCCCGCTGGGCAAGCCGCTACTCCACGCCTGACCGGCCCAGGGGCCCGCATGGCATCACAAGATCCACGACTGGAGAGCCGGGACCGGCCCGGTCGGCGCAGCATCACCACGCTGACCCGGCCGGTCCCGCTGTTGGTTGCGGGCCCGGGGCCTTGGGCGGGGACCTAGGGCCCGGGCAGGTCGCCCCGATCCGGGCAGGCACTGCCTCGGCGTCGCGCATCAGGCGTGGCCGGGGCCGTCGACCCCGCAGACGGTAACCTGCCCCCGAACCGTCTAGAAGAACAGCACCCCGGCGGATACGCGGGCGGCCTGCCGGCCAGCTGGCGCCCGGTCTCGGCGACGATCACAACGCAGTTCGTGCCAGCGATGCTGTCCAGGTCGGCGGCGACGTCCTCGCGGCGCTCGGAGCGCTCTGCGGGCTCCAGCAGCATGAAGCTCGTCTGATGATCCAGATCCTGCTTCAGCGCCAGCAGGCCGCCGGCGTCGCCCGCCGCGGCCTGCCGGAATCGCAGTCCCGTCAAAGCCGCAGGCCGCGTGTCATTCCCTGGAAGCGGGGCATCAGCGCTCATGCCACGATGATGCTCCGCGCATTCCGGCAGCCGGTCAGGGGATTATCTGGACGAATCGGATATGGTTGCCGGACGGGTCGCGGAAAGCCGCGTCGATGCCCCAGGGAACCTTGTTCGGCTCCTGGATCATTTCCACGCCGCGGTCCTTGAGCTCGGAGTAGGTGGCCCGGCAGTCATCGACCTCGAAGCTCAGGCCGCTCATCGCGCCTTTGGCTACCAGTTCGCTCATCCGGGCTGCGGTGTCAGGGTCGTGGACCGGCGGCCCGGGCACGCCGAGGATAAAGTGGACCCCGGGCTGCAGGGGCGGGCCGACGGTGAGGTAACGGTAGTTGCCGAACTCGGCGACGGTGACGTCCTCGCGGGGCTCGAAGCCCACCTTGCGTGTGTAGAACGCCAGCGCCTCGTCTTGGTCATGGACCCACAGGTTGACATGAGTGAGCCGCTTGAGCATGGCGGTATCTCCTGGTTCGCTGGAAGCTCTGGAGATCACCACGCTAGGGTCGGCTGCCGTCGCCTGTCTTCTCCGAACGTGCTGTCTGCGGGTGCGGGCGTCCCCAGGCGCGCAGCAGGCAGTCCGGGATCCGCGCCCGAGCAGCGGCCGGCGGACAGGCCGACCGGTACGCGGTGGGGTTCAGCCCGAAGGTGCGGCCGAAGCTGGTGGTGAACGAGCCGGTGCTGGTGAACCCGACCATGAGGCAGATGTCGGCGACCGTGCGGTCGGTGTTGCGGAGCAGGGCGGCGGCCCGCTCCAGCCGCCGGGTGAGCAGGTACCGGTGCGGGCTCTCGCCGAATGCCCGGCGGAACTCGCGGCTGAAATGGGCGGGCGACAGTCCCGCGGCAGCGGCCAGCGCGGCGACGCTGAGCGGCTCAGAGTAGCGGCCGTCGGCGAGGTCCTTGGCCCGCAGCAGGTGACGGGCCGGGTGGATGCCCGACATCAACCGGGAGTATCCCGCCAGCGCACGGCCCAGGCAAGACCAGCCACCGCCCAGCGGTGGCACCGGCTGGTCTTCCTCCGCGACGCGGCACGCACAGACACTGTCACGCGCTGGCTGCCATCCATCTCCTGGCAGCCCGGCCGGTCTTGCCGGTCATCCCGCTCCCGGTACACGCAGCCGTGGACATGGATTGCCGGCACGGCCGTGCCGGCGATGCCTGGCTTCGGCCGGGGCGGCGCGATCGGAGCAGAGCTCATCCCCGCTGGGTGATGTGGGCTCCGCTGCGGCGCCGCAGGATACGGACATCAGGAGCGCACAGGGAGCCGTGGGAGGAGTCTAAGTGCCAGTTACCGAGTATGAGCCAGGCGCGGCTTTCCCGGGCGTGATCGGGCGGACCGCGGATGAGTCGTCGCCGGCGTGGCCGGCGCCGGTGCGGGCGCGTGAGGGCGCTCCTAATGTGCTGTTCATTGTCTTGGATGACACCGGGTTCGGGCAGCTGGGCTGTTATGGCAGCCCGATCGCGACGCCCAGTTTCGATGCGCTCGCGGCGGAGGGCTTGCGTTATAACAACATGCACACGACGGCGTTGTGCTCGCCGAGCCGCTCGTGCATCCTGACCGGCCGTAACCATCACAGCAACGCGATGGCCTGCATCACCGAGCTGGCCAGCGGTTACCCGGGATACAACGGGGTGGTGCCGTTCGAGAACGGTTTCCTGTCGGAGATGCTGGTCGAGCACGGTTACAGCACGTTCCTGGTCGGGAAGTACCACCTGACGCCGATCAACCAGGAGACGGCCGCGGGCCCGTATGACCGGTGGCCGCTGGGGCGCGGCTTCCAGCGCTTCTACGGCTTCCTCGGCGGCGACACCAGCCAGTGGTATCCCGATCTCGTCTATGACAACCATCAGGTCGAGCCGCCGCGCACCCCGGAGGAGGGGTATCACCTCAGCGAGGACCTGGTGGACAAGGCGATCGGGTTCATCGCCGACGCCAAGCAGATCGACCCGGCCAAGCCGTTCTACCTGCATCTGTGTTTCGGCGCCACGCATGCCCCGCACCACGTGCCGAAGGAATGGGCGGACCGGTACGCGGGGGCGTTCGACGATGGCTGGGACGCCTACCGGCAGAAGGTGTTCGCGCGGCAGCAGGAAATGGGCATCGTCCCGGCGGACGCGCAGCTGTCACGGCACGATCCCGACGTGCCCGACTGGGCGTCGCAGCCGCCGACGGCGCTGCGGCTGTACAGCCGGATGATGGAGGTGTTCGCCGGTTTCCTGTCCCACACCGATCATCAGGTCGGGCGGCTGATGGAGTTCCTGCGCGCGCAGGGGGAGCTGGACAACACGCTGGTCATGGTGATCTCCGACAACGGCGCGAGCGCCGAGGGCGGGCCGACCGGGACCACGAACGAGGCGCAGTTCTTCAACAACGCCCAGGAGCCGCTGGAGGAGAGCCTGAAGCTGATCGATGAGATCGGCGGGCCCAAGCACTTCAACCACTACCCGTGGGGCTGGACCTTTGCCGGGAACACGCCGTTCCGCCGGTGGAAGCGGGAAACCTACCGGGGCGGTGCCAGCGATCCGTTCATCGTGTCCTGGCCGGCGAAGATCAAGGCCCGGGGGCAGATCCGCACCCAATACGCGCACATCATCGACATGGTGCCCACGGTGCTGGACGTTCTGGGCATCGAGCCGCCCCAGGCGATCCGCGGTGTCACGCAATCCCTCCTGCACGGGGTCAGCTTCGCCCACACGTTCGACGACCCTGACGCGGGCAGCAACCGCCGCACCCAGTACTTCGAGATGCTGGGTCACCGGGCGATCTACCACGACGGCTGGCGGGCGGTCTGCCCCTGGCCCGGCCCATCGTTCGCCGAGGCTGGCATGGGCTTCGGGCAGCCGATCTCCGCCGAAAAACTGTCCGAGCTGGACGCCACCGGCTGGGAGCTCTACCACGTGGCGGAGGACTTCGCCGAGAACCACGACGTGGCGGCCGAGCACCGCGACCGGCTGATCGCGATGATCGCCACCTGGTATGTGGAGGCCGGCAAGTACGACGTGATGCCGGTCGACGGCAGCGGCCTAGCCCGCATGATCGCCGAGAAACCACTCGCGGCGCCTCCCCGCGACAGCTGCACCTACCGGCCCGGCACCCAGTCGGTCCCGTTCTTCGCCGCCCCCCGGGTGCTCAACCGCCCGCACAGCATCACCGCGCAGGTGGAGATCCCGGCGGAGGGGGCCGAAGGGGTGCTGTTGTGCCAGGGCACCGCCGCCGGCGGGTACTCCCTGTTCGTCAAGGACGGCAAGCTCCGCTACGTCCACAACTATGTCGGCCGCGCCGTCTACGGCGTGGAATCCGACCAGGCACTCCAGCCCGGCAAGCACGAGCTCAGGTTCGAGTTCGAGCCCACCGGCAAGCCGGACGTGGCACACGGCAAGGGCGCGCCCGGCAGGCTCCAGCTCTATATCGACGGCACCCTGGCCGGGAACACCGAAGCCCCCGTCACCACCCCGTTCATCCTCAACCCCGGAGCGCTCACGTGCGGCGCTAACCCCGGCTCGCCGATCACCGACGACTACGCCAGCCCCTTCAAATTCACCGGCACCATCGACCATGTGACGGTCGACGTCAGCGGAGAGCTGATCCACGACCCCGAAGCCGAACTGCGCATGCACATGGCCGGCCAATAGCCCTGTTGCTGTAGCAGCTGCCCCCGGGGGTGACACGGTGACGGTCGCGGATCTGGCGATCATCGCCGGGCTGGTGGACGGGATTCCCGCCTGGCGGCGTCAGCGAGCGGTGATGCAGCCGCCCGATGACCGACTCCACTGGACGGACCATCCTGAGGGCCCGGGTAGCGCCGGTACGGCCGGTCTTGGGTCACCGCCGCCGTTCAGTTCGCGGGATAACTTCAGGTGGCCTCGGCCAGTTGCTCAGATCCGGCTGTCCCAGCGGTCGTAGTAGGGGCGAACGCCGAAGACCTTCGCCAGCGCCCACAGCGGCGGGAGCATGAGGTTCTGCACCACGATGGGGGGTGAGCTGATCCGGCTTTCGTGGCGAAAGTGCCAGAACGTGGCGCCGAGCTGGAGCGGGTTTTTCGGCGCGCCCCTGGGCGTGGTCTTGCCGTCGGCCACCAGGCCGGCCAGGGCCTCGTGGAACTCCTTAGTCAGCAGTGCCGGGCGGAGCTCGACGACGCCCTCGATCTCGCCCGGTCCGGGGTTTCCCTCGGAGTGCGGGACGCCCGCTGGCACGACGATCGTCTCGCCCGCTCCGGCTACGCGTGGCTCGCCGTTAAGGGTGAAGTGGGCTTCGCCCGCGATGATGGTGAAGCGCTCCTCTTGGCGGGGATGGACGTGCTCGGTGATGACGCCGCCGGGCACGCTGCGCCAGTTGAAGCGGACCAGCTGCCCGTCGCTGTCGGCGGCGATGGCGGTGTAGGTGATCCACTCGCCGGTGGCGGGGTTGAAGAAGGGCCGGAAGCCGTTCGTGGGGCTGTCCGCCTGAGGCATGGTCATCCGTCCTTCGAGCGGAGCGGGGCCGGGGCTGGCCGGCTAGCACGCCGGACAGCGGCGAGGTCGTGGAAGCCTGCGGCGGCGGTGCCCAGGAGCACGACGCCGGCGGCCAGGCCGGTGGTCACGGCGAGCGACTTGCCGGACATCGTGGCGACGAGGATGACCGGCCCGGCGGTCAGCGCCCAGCCGATCGGGCGGTAGCGGGGGATGTGGACCAGGTGGTCGAGATACAGCAGCAGCGGCCCGATCGTGATCACGACGGACGGCAGCACCCAGTCGGAGCGGCCTGCGGTGATGACGATGACCGGCAGCACGAACGCGGCAGCCAGCTCGATGACGGTGGCGATGGTCACCAGCCGCTCGATCCGCCTGGCCGCCGGCCCGGCCGGCCGGGGCGCGGTGCCGGCTGTGACCTTGATGGCGTAGGCGAACACGCCGATCACCGCGACGGCCGACACCGCGAGCAGCACGTCTCCGGCGCGGCCACCGATGGCCAGGCTGGCGCGCGCCAGCCACCAGGCGGCGAAGGCGGCCTGGATGAACCCGCCGATGCGCCGCACCCGCCTCGACCATGCCGCGACCGGGGTCAGGTCAGCGGGGCTGGCCGCCCCGGGGTTCGCCGTGGTGGGGATCGGCTGGGCAGGCGTGGTGCTGGCCGCCTCCGGCGGGGTGGTCATGGCGTGCCCGGCCGGGTCCGGTACCAGGCGACGGTCGCCGCGACGGCGTCGGCCAGCGGCGTGCCGGCCGCTCCGAAGGCGGCCTGGTATTTGCTGGTGTCCAGGATGAACGGCTGGTCGAACTGGTAGGACGTCTCGGCCAGCTCCCGCAGCGTCGGGTTGACCAGCCCGAGGGCGCGCAGGGCCAGCTTGGGCACCGGCCGGATGGCGACCGGGTGGCCGACCTCGTGAGCGACCAGGTCGAGCAGCGCCCGGGTGGTGACGGTCGGCGGGCCGGGCAGGTGCCACACCTGGCCTTCGGCGCGGGGGTCGGTGCCGAGCGTGGCCAGGCCGGCGGCGATGTCGGGAACGTAGCTGTAGGTGTGCGGCAGGCCTGGGTTGCCGATGAAGTCGGCGCGGCGGCCGGCCAGGGCGTTGCCGAAGACCCGCTCGCCGAGCACCGACCCCTCGGTGACGCCGGGGCCGAAGAAGTCCGAGGCCCGCCCGATGGCGATGCGGACCCGCCCGGCGCCGGCGGCGGCCAGCAGCTCGGCGGTCATGGCGGCCCGGGTCGCGCCCTTGGCACCCGTCGCGGCCAGCGGGAGGTCCTCGGTCATCGGCCGGCCGGCGGTCGGGCCGTAGCCGTACAGGTTCTCCAGGACCACCAGCAGCGCCCCGGCGCGCTCGGCCGCAGCCAGCACGCCCCGCTGCAGCGGCGGGAACCGCTGCGGCCACTGCGTGTAAGGGGCGTTGACGCACTGGTACACCACCGACGCGCCCTTGGCCGCGTCGGTCGCGGCTTCAGGGTCACTGGCATCCGCGGCCCGCCAGTCCACGCCCCCGGCCAGCGCGGGCGGCCGGTGCCGCGACACCGCCCGGACCGCGACACCCAGCCCGGCCAGGTGCCCGGCGAGAGCGCCTCCGACCTGCCCGGTCCCGAACACCACGTGCAGCCGATCCTCAGCCATGACCGGTCCCCTTCGCCGACCCCGGCAACCTCGCGGCCGGCGACCGCCTGGCCCGGTGTCCGCGATGAACGCTACGCTTGCCCGCTAAAACAAGCAATCAATTTCTTGAATCCTTATGTAACCCATACGGCGGCAGGTTTTCCTCACCATGCCCGGGCCCTCATCCCCGTCGTCCGCGACTCTTGGGCGCGCCTGCGTGCCATCGCCACGACGCTGGCATCACGGGGCCTGAGCCGAAAGTCAGGCAACGTGTTTCCAGAAATGAGTTGTGCTAGGTTACGGGGCGTGGCGGAGTGGAGTTTCCTGACCAACCATGCCCGGGTGCTGCTGTGCATCGCGCACGACCCGGGCGCCCGGCTGCGCGACATCGCGGCCAGCCTGGGCATCACCGAGCGCACCGCCCACGGCATCATCACCGACCTGGCCGGGGCCGGCTACGTGGTGAAGCAGAGAGACGGCCGCCGCAACCGCTACCAGATCGACGCCAACCTGCCGCTGCCCGAGCCCGCCAGCCGGGAACCCGCCATCGGCGAGGTCCTCGCCGTGCTGCTGGGAAACACGGACGGCCTGGCCGGGCCAACGGCCCTTGCCGCTGCGGATGACATCACCTCGCGGGCCGGTGGTCCCGGTGCCCACGGCGGCCCGGTCACCCGATCCCGCGAGCTAGGGCTCCTGGAGGGCTGAGCATCCGCCTTTCACCTCATCGGGGGGACGAAACTCGCGCCCGCCGTGGCGTTCGAGGCCGAGCTGTTTTCGCCAGGCGCGGTGCTACATTCGTCGGACCGGCGAAGCTGCGCTGTTGCTGCCCGTCGAAGCAACGAAGGGACGGTGTGCGATGCTCGGCCGCAAGGGCTATCCGCACGAGGAGCCTGATCACGGTATCGAACGCAGGTTCGCGTAGAACCGCGCGCAAGCCATGGCAGGCCGCGGGACCAGGCGGCAGCAGCGCGATCTGGGACAGAACTTCCTGACCGACGAGCGGTTCCTGGACAGCGAGATCGGCTATGCCGAGGTCGGCGCCGCGGACACGGTGCTGGAGGTCGGCGCCGGGACCGGCAACCTCACCGAGCGCCTGGCCGCGCGCGCCGGGCACGTCGTCGCGGTCGAGTACGACCGGCAGTTCCGGCCCGTGCTCGACCGGCTCGCCAACACATCCGGCAACATCACCCTGATCTGGGGCGACGCGCTGGCCGTGCCGCTGCCGCCGTTCGGCAAGGTCGTCGCCAACCTGCCGTACCGCGTCGCGCTGCCGATCATGCTCAGGCTGCTGGACCACGGGTTCGGCACCGGCGTTGTGGTCATCCAGAGGAACATGGCCCAGAAGATCTGCGCCGACCCTGGCGAAGCTGGCTACGGGAGGATCAGCGTGACGGTGCAGCGCCTGGCCCGGGTGGAGCTGCTTGAGGTCGTGCCGAGCTCCGCGTTCTCGCCGCCGCCCAGGGTCGATAGCGCCATCGTCCGAGTCCGCCCGGTCACCGACCCGTTCCCGGTGGCGGACGGCGAAGCGTTCCGGCGGCTGCTCGACAATTCCTTCCTCTATCGCGATGAGAAGCTCGGTACCGCGCTGGAGCGGCTGGCTGGCGCAGCCGGCATCGCGGCGCTGCTGCCGGGCAGGCTGCGCGGCAGGCAGGTATCCCGGCTGACCCCGGACGAGTTCGGCGAGGTCAGCCGGTTCCTGGACTCGCGCAAGATGCGGCTGCCCGCGGTCAGCAACGCAGCCAAGCGGAACGCGCGGGCGCGGGCGTCGCCGCGTGCACCTTGAGGCACTCAAGATGTACGCTCCCGCTCATGCCGGACAAGCCGCCAGACGCCGCCTGGCTGAAGCTACAAGCCCATGCGGCATTTCGCCGACTGCCTGGCCGGAACCGCCGTCCCGGAGGCCAGCTTCGACGACGGCCTGCGCAATGTCGTCGTCATCGACGCCATCAGGCGGAGCCTGGCCGAGAAACGGCCGATCGAGCTGGCGCCCTGACCAGCTCCGCTCACGGCTGCCCCATCCATCCGCCGATGCGGTCGTAGATGTCCTTCCCGTAGCTGGTGGGAAGCGGCTTGGCGGCGATGAGCTTGAAGCTCCGCCGCCCGTCGGGCTGCCGCGGCGCCCTGAGGAACAGCGCCGAGTCCGGGCGCTGGCGGTGGAAGCTGTCGGCGAAATCGAACTGGTGGGTGACGAAGAAGACCCTGACGCCGGCTTCCAGCAGCGCGCGCACGACCTGGCGGCCGATCTCCGATCCTTCCCGCTCGTTGGTCGCGGCGAACGACTCGTTGAACAGGATGAGGGAGTACGAGGTGACGTGGTCGGCGATGCCGCTCAGCCGGCTGAGCTCCTCATCGAGGCGCCCGCTGATCATGCTGGGGTCTTCCTCGCGGATGAAGTGGGTGAAGACCCCGGCGCTGACGCTGGCCCGGAAGGACCTGGCCGCCACGAACATGCCGCACTGCATCATCAGCTGGGCCAGGCCGACGCTGCGCAGGAACGTCGACTTGCCGCCGGAGTTGGCCCCGGTGATGATCACGAGTGACTTGCCGTCGGTGTCCACGTCGTTGCCGACCACCTGGTCAATCCGCAGGGCCAGGCAGGCATCGCGCAGATCCTCGCCGGACAGCGCCAGCGGCTGGGACCCGGAAGGAACGGGAAAGGTCACCGGCACATCTCGGGCCATGAGCTGGTCCCGCAGGTTGAGGCAGCTCACGTAGAATCCGAGCTCCGCCCGGAGCATGGTGAAATAGCTGGACACGTGGTCGGCTGACTGCGCGGCCGCGTTGGCCACCAGGTTGATCCCCCGGCCGGTCATGTCCGAGAGCGACTGGGCCCCGCCGTGGTCGCGGGGCGGGATCGTGAAGGAATAGACGGACCGGGGCGCGATCCCGACGCGCTCCCTCCAGCTCCGCCGGCCCTGCCCGGAGCGGAGCACGAAGTTGATCCCGCTGTTGTCCCGGCCGAGTTGCGCGCTCATCAGCTCGCCGCCGGAGAACCGCAGCTGCTTGAAGTGGCGCTCCAGCGTCTCGAAGTATTCGTCGTCCAGGTCGCGCTGCAGGCTGCGCAGCAGCGCGGTCAGCCCCTCCGACCGGAACTTGCCGGCGTGGGCGTCGGCGACCCGGCGCAGCTGCCTGAGCCGGACGGTCAGGACCTCAAGCTGCGTGACCGCTCCGGACAGGATGGAGAGGGGGAACTGGTAGGCGAACCCCCACAGCCCGCGCTTGTCCTGCAGCGCCGCCACGGCGATCCCGTACATCTCGCGGATGACCTCCGGCTCGGCGATGCAGTCCGCGAGGACGCGCTGGCGGTAGCGGATGGCCTCCGGGTCGCCGAGGCTCGCCAGCAGCACCCTCCTCGAGATCTCGAACAGGAACCCGTCGCCGAGCGCCATCGCGTCCAGCAGCGTGCCCAGCTCCAGGTCCTGGATCAGGTCTTCATGGCCGGCCGGGAGCCCGGCCGCGAGGTCGAGGTCGGAGTCTTGGTACAGGAGATGGGCCTTCACGGGAGAAGCCGTCCCCTCAGCTGCTCGTAGCTGACCCGGTGCTTGTCGGCGATGGCCAGCGCGTAGGCCAGGCCGTCGGCCTGCCGGCGCACCACCTTGTAAGTGCGCTCGGCCGGGTTGTCCGGGACGATCGTGCTGGCCATGCTGACCACGGTGTCCCCGAACGAGGCCAGCTCGTCGACGAAGGTGACGTAGACGCAGAGCAGGTCGAGCTCGACGACCTTCGCCAGCACCTTCTCGCCGAGGAACCGGGCGTCGTTCAGCGTGGTCGAGGTGAAGATCTCGTTCATGATGACGATGCTGCGGGGCGTGGCGGCCTGCAGGGCCTTCTGGATCCTGATGAGGTCGTCTTCCAGCTTCCCGGTCAGGTTGGCGATGTCTTCTTCGCGCTCGAAGTGGGTGAGGATCTGGTCGGGCAGGAAGAGGCGGGCCGAGCGGCCGGCGACCGGGCAGCCGGTGCCGGCCAGGTGGTGGAGCTGGCCGAAGGTCCGGGCGAACGTGGTCTTGCCGCCCTGGTTCGGCCCGGAGACGACGATGACGCGCTCGGGGTCGTTCAGGCGGAACTCGTTGGTGACCACGGCCGTGCCCTCGGAGGCCAGCTTGGCCGCGAGGGCCAGGTCGAAGGTCTCGGTGGCGAAGATCTCCTTCGAGTCGGCGGTGAGTTCCGGGAGGCAGAAGCTGAGCCCGGCCGAGCGCAGCGGCTCGATGTAGTCCCGGAACGCCAGGTAGAACTGGAGCTCGCGGTCGAACCGGCGGATGGCCGGGTCGACGAACCCGGCATGCGCGCGGCAGTACTCTCCCAGGGCCGAGAACTCCTCGCTGAACAGCCGGGCGACCAGGACGACGATCTGCGCGCCGACGTGGTCCATGCCCGGCCAGCCCCGGTACGTGACCCGGTAGTCCTTCACCGCGCCCTGCCGGAACCGCTCGAACGTCTCCGCGATCTCCGCGCTGTAGTCGGGTTCGCCGTCGTACCGGCTCACCTCCACCCGCAGGCCCTTGATCCGGATCTGGTACATGATCTGGGCCAGGTCGTCCTTGCGGTCCGCGGTGTCGGAGACGAGCCGGGCGAATTCGGCCGAGGCCACGTGGGCGGCCAGGTAGTCGCGGAAGGCCAGCAGCGCCCGCGAGGTGACCGGCCGGGAGGCCAGCTCACCGGCCAGGGAGCGGACCGCGTCGCAGTAGATCGCCGCCGCGTCGAGGAACCAGCCTTCCCGCTGCTGGACGGACGGCATCTTGGCCAGCTGGTCCAGGTGGGCGCGTACCTGGCGCATCTGCTCGGCGAATTCCCTGGCCGCCGCGAACAGGGCCGGGTCTTCCAGGTCCCGGAAGACCTCGTGGCGGTACCGCAGGGTCCCGGCGTCGCGGACCGGCTGGTAGAGCAGCCCGCTGATCAGCTCACGCTCTTCCCGGTCGCCGGCGACCCCCTCGACGATCTGATCGAGATAGAGGTCGGAGGCGAACGCGCGATCTGTCTGCTCCTCGGCGGCACCGGGTTCGGCCGGTTCCGGGGACAGCAGGCTGCCGAATCTCAGGAGGGGATCGGGCGGCGGCCCGTCGTGACGGACGTCGGCCGCGCGCGGGGGCATCGGGCTCAGCTCGGTGCCGTGGGGTGGCATGTCGTGCTCCTGTCCTCGCCGCAACGACGCTCAACAGGAGCCATCAGCCCTTCCCAGGCGGTTTCGACGAGCCCCATCGCCAGCTCTCACTCTATGGTGAGCCGGCCAGCGGGGCGACTTGTGGGCGCCGCCCGGAGCCCGAATTGCGGTGCCGGGCCGGCATCGGCGCCCGAATTGCGGTGCCGGGCCGGCATCGGCCACAATGACGGCTGGCGATGAAGCTCGCCCGAATCGCGGGATGGTCCCGCTGATGGCTTCTACCCCTGAACCCGATCAGGTGTAGGAGCCATTGTCGTGGATGACGTCGTGCCGGGGCCGCCCGGCAAAGATACCGGGGGGTCCTCCCCCTCCGCAGAGCCGCCAGGGACAAGCCGTGAGCGTTTCCCTGCCCATCCCGGTCATCCAGGCCTTGCAGGTGGTCACGGTCGTGGCCGTGGCGCCGGGCCTGTCCGGCGTGATCGCGCGCGTGGAGGCCAGGCTGCAGGGCCGCCGCGGGCCGCGGGTCCTCCAGCCCTACTACGACCTGGCCAAGCTGTTCCGCAAGGAGGCGCTCGCGCCCGAGGGGGCGAGCTGGGTCTTCCTGGCCGTGCCGCTGGCCGCGTTCACCTGCTACCTGACGGTGCCGCTGCTGATCCCGGTGCTGACCAGCTACCCGCTGCCGCTCGGCTACATGGGCGACATCCTGGGCGGCGGGTTCATCCTGTCGCTGGCCAGCTTCCTGGTCGCGGTCGCGGCGCTGGAGACCGGCAGCCCGTACGCCCAGCTCGGGGCGAGCCGCGCCAAGACCTTCGGGGCGATCACCGAGCCGGTGGTGCTGTTCGTGGTGTTCACGGTGGCGCTGCTGACCGGGACCGACCTGCCCTACGCGCTGGCGGCCACGGTCCGGTCGTCGGCCGGGCAGATCATCCGTCCCGCGCACCTGCTGGCCGCGGCGGCCCTGTTCATGGTGATCCTGTACGAGACGAGCCGGATCCCGGTGGAAACCCACAGCGGGACGAACGAGTTCGGGATGATCGAGGAGGCCCGGCCGTTCGAGCATTCCGGGCCCTATTACGCGCTGCTGAAGTGGGGGTCGGCGGCCAAGCAGCTCATCCTGTACACGATCTTCGTCAACGTGTTCGCCGCGCCGTGGGGGCTGGCCTCGACCCAGCAGGCCGGATCGGTGGCGCTGGCCATCGCCGCGCTGATCGTCAAGGTGGCGCTGCTGGGCGTGGTGATCGCGGTCATCGACAACTCGTTCGCCAAGCTGCGCCTTTTCAAGATCACCGAGTTCGCGGCCGCGGCGTTCCTGCTCGCGGTGCTCGGCGTGTTCACGCTCTACCTGGGGGGTGGCTGATGGATCCGGCGCAGGCGCCCGGCGTCTACACCGGGGGCGCGAACGTCGTCGCGGTGCTGATCCTGCTCGCCGAGTTCGGCATGCTCCGCCAAGCACTCGTCCGGGACCAGATCCGCCTCTACGCGGCGCAGGCCGGGCTGATCTCGGTGCTGGCCGTCATCGTCGGCGCGGTGCACCATCTGCCGGAGTTGTACGTGCTGGCGGTGGCGTCCGCCGCGCTGAAGGTGGTGGTGATCCCGCTGGTGCTGCGCCGCCTGCTGCGCGAGGACGGCCCGGCGGGCGCGCCGGTGGACGTCGGCGACATCGCGGGCAGCGGGGGGCTGAGCCTGGCCGCGACCGTGCTGGCGGCCATCGCGGTGGCCGCGTTCGGGTTCTTCGCCGCGGCCCGGATCCCGGTCCCCGGCAGCGGGGCGCCGGGGACCGCCCTGTCGGTCTCGATGTCGGTGGTCCTGGTGGCCTTCGTGCTGATGATCCACCGCCGGGATGTGATCTCCCAGACGATCGGGCTGTTCTCGCTGGAGAACGGGATCTCGCTGGCGGCCCTGGTGGTGGCGGCGAGCCTGCCGCTGATCCTGGAGGTGGCGCTGCTGTTCGATCTGCTGGTGGCGGTGATCGTGTTCGGCCTGCTGATCCGGATCCACCACGGGCGCGCCGAGTCGCTGTCCACCACCGACCTGACCAGCCTGCGCGGGTGACGCCATGACCGGTGTAGTGATCGCGCTGCTCATCGTCCCGGCCGTCGCCGCGGTCGCCTCGCTGTGGCTGCCGGGACGGGCGGCCGGCCTGGTCACCGCCGCAGCGGGGATCGCCAGCTTCGCCCTGGTCCTCACCCTGGTCCCGGCCGCCTCGCACCGCGACCTGGCCGGGCCGGGATTCCTGCGGGTGGACGCGCTCAGCGTGGTATTCCTGCTCGCCACCGCCTTCCTGTACGGGTGCGTGGCGGTGTACTCGATCGGCTACCTGGGCACCGCCGCCCACGGCGAGGCGCGGGACGAGCGTTACGCGCGGCGGTTCTGGGCCGGGCTGAACCTGTTCGCGTGGTCGATGCTGGCCGCCCCGGTCATGGGCAACCTGGCGCTGCTGTGGGTGGCCATCGAGGTGACCACGATCGTGTCGGCGCTGCTGGTCGCGCTGGAGGGGACCGACGGCGCCGCCGAGGCAGCCTGGAAGTACGTCCTGCTCGCCTCGGCCGGGCTGGCCATTGCCCTGCTGGGGACGATCTTCCTGTACTACGCGGGCTCGCGGGTCCTCGGGCCCTCGTACAACCTGGCGTTCGGCCCGCTGCTGGCCGTGGCCGGCCGGCTGCCGCACACCGCGGTCCGGCTGGCCTTCGTGCTGGCCGTGCTGGGGTTCGGCACCAAGGTCGGCCTGTTCCCGGTGCACACCTGGCTGCCGGACGCGCACTCGGAGGCGCCCACCCCGGTGTCGGCGCTGCTGTCGGGGTCGCTGCTCGCGGTCAGCTTCTACGCGATCCTGCGCTTCTACCAGGTCGCGCAGGCCGCGCTCGGCCCCCGCTTCCCCCGCGACGTGCTGCTCGTGTTCGGCGTGGCCTCGCTGCTGCTGGCCGCGCTGTACCTGCTGGACCAGCGGGATTACAAGCGGCTGCTGGCTTATTCCAGCGTGGAGCACATGGGCATCCTGGCCATCGGGGTGAGCTTCGGCGCTCCGGTCGCGCTGGCCGGGGTGCTGCTGCACGTGCTCGCGCACGCCGCCGCCAAGGGCAACGCGTTCATGGGCGCGGGCGTGCTGGTCCGCAAGTTCGCCAGCAAGCAGATCTCCTCGGTCAGAGGAGGCCTGGACCTGCTGCCCTGGAGCGGGCCCCTGTTCCTGGCCGCGATCGGCGCCCTGTCGGCGATGCCGCCGTTCGGCATCTTCCGCAGCGAGTTCGAGATCGTCACCGGCGGCCTTTCCGCATCCGCCAACGCGGCCACCGCGATCCTGGTCGTGCTGGTCACGGTCGCGTTCTTCGGGCTGTCCCTGGCCGCCAACCAGATGCTGCTGACCCCCCGGCGCGAGCCGCCCGGCCCGCCCGGGCTGGCCCGCGGGGAGCCGAGCGCGTGGATGGTGGTGCCGATGGTGGCCGGCCTGGTAGCGCTGCTGGTGCTCGGGCTGCACCCGCCCGCCGACCTGACCGCGCTGCTGGGCCGGGCGGTCGCCGCCCTGCGGGGGGCGGCGTGACCCCCGGGATGTGGGACGACCTGGCCCGGCAGGCCGCCGCCGGCGGCCGGTTCGCCGGGCTCATGGCGACCCAGCGCCCCGAAGGGCTGGTGCTGTCCGCCTACCTGGCCGGGGCGAAGGACATCACCACCCACGACGTGGCCCTGCCGCCCGGCGCGGGCTCGTACCCGGCGCTGACCCCGGTGCTGGGCGCGGCGTTCTGGTACGAGCGGGTGATCCACGACCTGTTCGGCGTCGTGCCGACCGGGCATCCCCGGCTGGAGCCGCTGATCCTGCCGCGCCGTGGCGAGGACCAGCCGCGGCCGCGGCCGGGCGCCCCCGGCCCCGAGCCGGCCGGGATCTGGCCCGACGAGCACTCGGTGCCGCGCCACGTGATGGGGGCCGGCCTGTTCACGATCCCGCACGGCCCGGTCCGGTCCGGGGTGATGGAGTCCATCGAGTACCTGGTGGAGACGCCCGGCGAGGACATACCGCACCTGAACATGCGGGTCTTCTACAAGCACCGCGGGATCGAGAAGCGGTTCGACGGGCTTTCCGCGGGTGATGGCGTGCTGCTCGCCGAGCGCACCGAGGGGGTGGCCTCGGTGGCCCACGCCCTGGCCTACTGCCACGCCCTCGAGCGCATCGCGGACGTGGCCGTGCCCTGGCCCGCCGCGCTGGTCCGGGTGCTGCACGCGGAACTGGAACGGCTCGCCAACCACCTCGACGCCGCGGTCCGGCTCGCCGACGCGGCCGGGCTCGCGGTGGCCGCGGCCCGGTTCGGCGTGCACAAGGAGCGGACGGCGCGGCTGGTGAGCCGGATGTGCGGGAGCCGGTTCGGCCGTGGCGTGGTGGTCCCCGGCGGGGTCGGCGCCCGGCCGGAGGTGAGCGGCGCGGACTTCCTGGCCGAGATCGGGCGGCTGGACCAGGCGGTCACCGCCGACGCGGCGGTGCTGATGGGCACCGCGTCGTTCCTGGACCGGCTGCGGCGCACCGGCCCGCTGCGCCCGCAGCGCGCCCGGGAGCACGGCGCGCTCGGCCCGGTCGGCAAGGCGTCCGGGTTCAGCGACGACGCCCGCCGCTTCCGGCCCTACGACGCCTACCCGGCGCTGGGCCTGGGCGACGTGAGCCCCTACTCCGCGGGGGACGCCCTGGCCCGGCTGCGGGTGCGGTGGGAGGAGGTCCGCCAGTCGTTTCACCTGCTCCGGCAGGCCGCCGACGAACTCGGTGACGCCGGCGACGGCCCGTTGCGGACCGAATGCCAGGTAGGTGACGGCCGCGCGGTCGGCTGGGCGGAGGCGCCGCAGGGCGAGGTCCTCTACGACGTGCGGGTCGAGGGCGGGCGCCTGGCCCGGTGCTGGCCGCGGTCGGCCTCGTTCCACAACCTGGTGCTGTTCCACGAGGTCTTCGCGGGCGACATCCTGACCGACTTCCCGTTCATCGAGGCCAGCTTCGGCCTGTCCGTGGCGGGGGTGGCCCTGTGAGTCCCTGGGTGCTGCGCGGCCTGCGCAACGGGGTGGTGACCACCCGCTGGCCCGCCCGTCCCGACCCGTACGCCGACGGCTGGCGCGGCCCGGCCACCGTCCTGCGCCCGCGCCCGGCCGGCGCGGCGGACCTGGCCGCCCTGTGCCCCGCCGGCGCCATTTCCATAACGGACGGTTTCGTCCGGCTCGACCAGGGACGGTGCATCCTGTGCGGGCGCTGCGTGGCCGCGCGGCCCGACGTGTTCGGCTGGTCGCGCGGCCCGGGTGGCGCGGCGCTGGCGCGAGACGGCCTGGTGGTGCCCCCGATCCCGGAGACCGGGCAGAACCTGGCCGCGGTGCGGGCCGCGTTGCGGGCCAGGACCGGGGCGCTGCGGCGTTCGGTGCACCTGCGGCACGTGGACGCCGGGTCGGACGGCGCCGAGGAGCAGGAGATCGCCGCGCTGCTCAACCCGGTGTACGACATCCACCGGCTCGGCATCTTCTTCACCGCCAGCCCCCGGCACGCGGACGTGCTGCTGGTGACCGGGGCGGGGGCGCACGGGATGGCGGAGCCGCTGCGCCGGACCTATGACGGCATGCCCGACCCGAAGATCGTGATCGCGGTCGGCACCGACGCGTGCGGCGGCGGCCTGCTGGCCGGGTCCTACGCCACCTCGGACGGGGTGGGCGCCGCGATCGCGGTCGACGTGTGGCTGCCGGGCTCCCCGCCGCCCCCGTTCAGCATCCTGTGCGCCCTGCTGGGCGCGCTCGGCCGGCTCCCGGAGGAGGTGAGCCGGTGACCGC
The DNA here is from genome assembly GCA_963808705.1 of uncultured Actinomycetota bacterium. Lineage (GTDB taxonomy): Bacteria > Actinomycetota > Actinomycetes > Streptosporangiales > Streptosporangiaceae > JASHPR01. Next base: position 53,256 of record CAWEHB010000006.1, read on the forward strand.
CTCCGGGGTGGTGCTGGCCGCGGGGCTCGGGCTGCTGGCCGTGGCCGGCCTGTTTGACCTGGCCGCGGGGGCCCGGTGGCCGCGGCTGCGCAGCGGTCCCTACCTGTTCGGGGCGGTCGGGTCGGCGTGCGTGGCGGCGGCCGGGGGCGCCGCGCTGGCCGGCCATCCCGCCCGGCTGGCCGTCAGCGGCTGGCTCGGCACGGGCACCACGGGACTGGTGGCCGACCGGCTGTCGGGGCTGTTCCTGGTCATCGCGTTCGGCGCGGCGACGGCGGTGTCGCTGGCGTTCGCGGGCTGGGCCGCCCGGCCGGGCAACGTGGGACGGCGGGGGCTGGGGGCCGGCTACGCGCTCACGCTCGGCGCGGCCGCCGTGGTCATCACGGCCGCGGACGCGTTCACCTTCTTGCTGGCGTGGGAGCTGGTGACGGCCGGGTTCTACCTGCTGGCCGGGTTCGAGCGGGACCGCCCGGGGCGGCCCGCCGGGGCCCTGGTCACCCTGGTCTTCGGCAAGATCAGCGGGGCCGCGCTGCTGCTGGGCCTGCTGCTGCTGGCGGTACGGTCCGGGTCGCTGCACCTGGCCTCGTTCGCGCTCGTGCCCGGCGGGGCGGCGCGCACCACCGCGCAGGTACTGCTGATCGCCGGGTTCGCGGTCAAGGTCGGGCTGGTCCCGTTCCAGGTGTGGCTGCCGCGCGGTTACGCCGCCGCGCCGGGACCGGCCCGGGCGGTCATGGCGGGGGTTGCGGTCAACGTCGGTTTCTACGGCCTGTGGCGCACCCTGGCCCTGCTCGGTCCGCCGCCGGCCTGGCTGACCGGGCTGCTGCTCGTGCTGGCCGGGCTGACCGCGCTGCTGGGGATCGCCCACGCCGCCGTCCAGCCGGGGCTGCAGCGGGTGATCGCGTATTCCAGCGTGGAGAACAGCGGCCTCATCCTGGCCGGGTACGGGGTGGCCTTGGTCGGCATGACCGTGCGCGATCCGCGGCTGGCCGCGGTCGGCCTGCTCGCCGCGACGTTGCAGATCATCGCGCACACGGCCGCCAAGTCGCTGCTGTTCACCAGCAGCGCGGTGATCGCGCCGCGCGGGACTGACGACTCCGAGGCGCCGGGGGACGACGACCTGGACTCGCTGCGCGGAGCGGCCCGGCGGCTGCCGTGGAGCGGGACCGGGCTGGCCATCGGCTCGCTCACGCTGGCCGGGCTCCCGCTCACGCTGGGGTTCGTCTCCGAGTGGTTCCTGCTGGAGGCGCTGATGCAGCAGTTCCGGGTGCCAGGGCTTGGTTTCCGGCTGCTGCTCGCGCTGGCCGGGGCGGCGGTCGCGCTGACGGCCGGCTTCGCCGGGGTGACGTTCGTCCGGCTGACCGGGCTGGTGGTGCTCGGCCCGCCGTCGGACGAGCCCGGGGCGGCCGCGAAGGTCAACCGGGATTACGGGTGGCTCGGGCGCGCGGCCATCGTGCTGCTGTCGGCCGGCTGCCTGGTCACCGCCGCCGCGCTGCCGCTGGTGATCCGCATGGTGGCGGCCGGCCTGGCCCCGGTGGTGCCCACGGCGGTGACCTCCGGCGCGTTGAAGTCCCCGTGGGTGGTGCAGCCGGTGTTCGGCGCGTTCTCGATCCTGTCGCCGTCGTGGCTGTGGGTGGTTATGCCGCTGCTGGCGCTGGGGGTGCTGGTCTTCACCTGGCTGGCCAGCCGGGCCCGGCTGACCCGGGTGCGGCGGGTGCCCGCGTGGCGCAGCGCCACCGCCGGGGTGGAAGGCGCGGACTGCTACACGGCGACCGGGTTCGCCAACCCGACCCGCCGGGTCCTGGCCACGATCCTGCACACCCGCGCCGAGGTGCGCACCCTGGACCCCTTGGACCCCGTCCCGGCAACCGGCCGGCCTGCGGAGCCGCAGCGCCCCGGCCCGGGGCCGGCCGCCGGAACACCGGGGCGCCCGGGCCCGCGGCTCGGGTACACGTCGGACGTGGTCGAGGTCGTGGAGACCTACCTGTACCGGCCCATGCTCCGCCCGGTCATAGGGCTGGTGCGGGCGGCCAAGCGACTGCAGTCCGGCCGGCTCGACGCCTACCTCGCCTACATGCTGATCGCGCTCGTGGCCCTGCTGGCCCTGGTCACCGCGCTGGCCTGACCGGCGGCCGGCCCGCTCAGCCCGGATTCCTTGCCTGCGGTCCAGACGTGCATCACAATGCGTCTGCGAAGGGTGGGGGCGGAGGAGGGGAGGCCGCATGGTCCCGGCCGCGGACAGCCACGGTGACCGGCCCGGGCCGGTCTCCAACCCGTTCCGCCAGGTGCTGGTGGGATGGGACGGCTCACCGGGTTCGGTGGCGGCGCTGCGAACCGCGGCGGCCATCGTGGGCGACGGGCCGGGGCGGGTGATCGCGCTCGCCGTCCTGCCCAGGCCGCCGCGCCTGGAAGAAGAGCCGGACCAGCCGGGCCGCGAGGGCACGAGCGGCTTTCACGCGCGCCAAGCCTTCGAGGCGACGCGGTCCGCCATCGCCGCCGGCTTGGCTGTCCGCATCAGCCTGCACACCGAGGAAGGCCGTGACGCGGCCCGCGCTCTGTGCGACCATGCCGCCGAGCACGGCTTCGACCTGCTGGTGCTCGGCCGACACGGCGACGGCGGCGTCCTGCACCCCAGGCTGGGCCACGTCGCGGAAGCGGCGGCACGGGCGAGCCGGATCCCGGTCCTGCTGGTCGGCGCCGGATAGGCCGCGCCATGCCGGGCGGCTAGCGGCTGCCGACTCAGCCTTCGGGGGAGCAGCCTGGCGCCGGCAGCACCGACTCGGCCAGTCCGAGCCAGCCTTCGGCGAACAGCCAGGCGGCCAGGACATCGCTGGGCCAGTGGACGCCAAGGAAGACCCGGCTCGCGCCGACCCCGGTGCCGGCCAGCAGCGGGATAAGGAGTCTCGGGGTCCCGCGCACGCCGACGGCGCCGGCGCATGCTCCGGCGGTCAGGACCGCGAGCGTGGTGTGCTTCGACGGCAGGCTGAAGCCCTCGGGTTCGGTCATCCACACGGCGGCGGGCGGCCGCGGCCGCGCGATCGCCCTCGACAGCCTGCGGCGGGCCACGGTGCCGCCGGCCACCACCAGGCCGGGCAGGCAGGCGGCCCGCCAGCCCGCCCGGCGCGCCGCCGCGACCGCGAAGGCGGCCAGCACGGCAGAGGCGAAGGCCGGCTCGGCCAGCGCGCTCACCGCGCGAGCGGAGCTGGCCGCGGCCGCGGGGCGATCCCGGGTCTCCAGGGCCCTGATCGCCGCCTGGTCAAGGTGCCGGAGCGGGCCGTCCCCCGCGCGGGCGGTAACGGCGGCCAGGGCGGCGAACGCCGCCGCGCCGCGCAGTGCCAGGCCTGCCCCGCCGTGCCCGGCCGGGCACCCGTTCATCGCCTCGCCCTGATCGTCAGGACTGCGAGAATACGCCACCCCTTTTGGCTGGGCTGGTCGCTACTTGACTCGGGACCAGGCGGCGGCAAGACTCGGGCTGCGGCGATGGGGCTCGCCCGGATCGCGGCAGGTGCCGCTGACGGTCCCTGGTTCTGGCCACTGATCACAGAGGTGCCTGATGACCAGGGTGAGCGAGGATGAAGTCCTGCTGCTGTGGCGGGCGCTGCGCGCGTTCCGGTCCGGGGCGAGGCCGAAGTGCGCTCCGCGCCACGGTACGGCCAGCAGTGACTGCCCGCTGTATGAACGCTGCCCGCGGTGGCACGGGCAGCCCGATGACCGCGCCGCGAGCTTCGTGGAGACGGCAGCGCAAACCGAGCGCCGACAATCCTCCTGGCCGTGCAGCAAGCTGCTGGATCTGCTCGGGCCGGACGTGACCAGAATCGGGTCTTGATCATGGACCACCTGCGGCCCGGATAGCGGCAGCCAAAGGGCCCGAGCTTGTGACCTTGGTCCGTCGCCAGGTGTCACCTCAGCTGCGACCATGGGGGCTTACTGCCACCGGAATGCCGTCACCACCACGGAGGGACACCGATGACCACCCCAGCAACGCCTCGGATGTATCAGGTCACCGACGTTGATGCCCTAGAGATCCTCGACTCTCGCGGCCGCCCGACGCTGCAGGTCGCCGTCACGCTCGCGGACGGCACCCGGGGTGTGGCCGGGGTGCCGTCCGGCGCATCCACCGGGAGCCGGGAGGCGGTCGAACGCCGGGACGGCGACAAGAGCCGGTACGGAGGCCTGGGGGTACTCGGCGCGGTCGGCGCGGTCCGGGGCGAGATCGCCGACCGGCTGCGCGGGCAGGGCTGGGCCGACCTGGCCGCTATAGATGCGGCGCTGATCGAGATGGACGGCACCCCGAACAAGGCGCGGCTGGGCGCGAACGCGCTCACCGGCACCTCCATGGCCTGCGCCCGCGCGCTGGCTGCTGCCGAGGGCCGCGAGCTGTGGGACTGGCTCAAACCGGCAGGTGTCGAGCCACGGCTGCCGGTGCCGCACTTCAACGTGGTCAACGGCGGCGTGCACGCCCCGAACGCGCTGGACTTCCAGGAGTTCATGATCGCGCCGCTCGGCGCGGGCTCGTTCCCGGAAGCGGTACGCGCCGGCGCCGAGGTGTACGCCGCGCTGCGGAGCCTGCTGGCGGGCCAGGGATACGCGACCGGCCTGGGCGACGAGGGCGGATTCGCCCCGGAGCTGACCGAGCCGGAGGAAGTGCTCTCGCTGCTGGTCACCGCGATCGGCGATGCCGGGTATTCCGCCGGGCGGGACGGGGTGGCGCTGGCTATGGACCCGGCCGCGAGCGAGTTCCGCGGCGATGACGGCCGCTACCACGTGGCCGGGCAGAAGCTGACCAGCGCCGAGATGATCGAACGATACGCGCAGATGATCCAGCGGTTCCCGGTATGGCTGATCGAGGACGGCCTGGCCGAAGACGACTGGGATGGCTGGGCGGAGCTCACCACCCGGCTGGGAGAGCGGGTCCAGCTGGTGGGCGACGACATCTTCGTCACCAACCCGGCGATCATCGCCGAGGCCATCGACCGCGGCATCGGCAACGCGGCACTGATCAAGGTCAACCAGATCGGCACCGTCACCGAAACCCTCGAAGCGATCGCGACCTGCCGCCGCGGCGGGTACGCGCAGTTCGTCTCCCACCGGTCCGGCGAGACCACCGACACGTTCATCGCTGACCTCGCCACCGGCTCCGGGGCCGGGGAACTAAAGACCGGCGCACCCGCCCGGGGAGAACGAGTCGCCAAGTACAACCGCCTGCTGGAGATCGCCGCTGCCCACCCCGAGCTACCCTACGGGCTGCCATCCCGCCGGTGACGCGCTGCCCCTCACTCGGGCGGGCATCCGCCGAAGACGCCGCCGTCGAGGAACGCGGCCGCGCGCCGCCAGGCCGTCATCTCCGTGCCCCGGCTCTCGTGACGGAACGCCCAGGTGCGTTTGCGGAACGCCTCAGTGAGCTCCTCGATCAACGCGCCCGCGTACTCCGCGGCCGCGGCTGCCGCTGCCGTCCCGGCGGCCGGGTCGGCGGCGCGCAGGGCCAGCACATGGCGCACGCACAGCGGTGGCGCGCCGCCGTGCGCGGAGGCCGCCTGCGGCACGGCCCGGTACCCGCGCAGTTCCTGCCGGGACGCCTGCTCCCGGGCGCGGCACACCGGACAGCCACTGCCCGCGGCCGGAGAGGGCCGGGCGCGCAGCCACCCGGCGGGACCGCCACCCCGGCGCCAGGCCGACGGCGGTGCCAGCCCGACCAGGCCGGCCGCCTGGCATCCCGCCTGCCCGTCGATGAAGGCGGCCGCGTCGCTGCCGCTGGCGAGCGCCGCATCACGCAGATGTGCCGGGCACAGGCAGGCTCCGCGGCGGGACGCATCCCCGGCCCCGCCGGGCCGACGGCCGCGCCTGGAATCGGAGGACCGCGCCAGCTCGGCCATCTCGGCGCGGACGGCCGCGAGGCAGGCCCGGCAGGTGCCGGGCGGCAGGCGCCCCTCGGGCGGCAGGGCGGCGCGCAGCCTGGCCCGTAGCTCAGCGTCATGGTCTGGCCCGCCGGCCAGCACGTCGAGGCCCGCCCGGTGATCGGCGGTGCTGGCGGCCGCCGCCTGCGCGATCCAGGCCACCGCGCGGCGGTGGCCGCGCAGGCCGGCCGCGGCCCGCACGTGCGGCCAGCACAACCCGCCCAGCTCCAGGTACCGTCCCCGGACCCCGGCCTCGGACAGCTCGCCGAGCAGCGTGTCCAGCACGCGCCCGGCCGCGTCCTGATCGTGCTCGCAGGCCGGGCAGGCGGCCAGCCGCCGCCTGCCCGGCCCGGCCAGTCGCTCCCGGGCGGCCTGCAGCAGGTACCGGTACCCGGCGGTGAGCCTGGCCGCGGAGCCTGGCTGGCTCATGAGGCCACGGGTGTGCCGGGCGCACATGCCCAGCGAGGCGCACAGGCGGGTGATGGTGACCGGGTCAGCGTGGGCCTCCAGCGCGAACCAGGCCAGGTACCGGTCGCCGACTTCCGTGACGTAACGGCACGCCGGGCAGCCGGGCCGGGTGAGCAACTCCGCCGCGCCGCCGAGCGCCAGCATCGAGGGGCCGCGCGGGACAGGGGTGGCGCTGGGCATCTGCGGGGCTCCCATCGGCCGGTTCCGCTCAATCAGGGACCGTCAGCGGCACCAGCCGCGCTCAGGGCGAGCCCCATCGCCGCGGCCCAGCGTACCGCTGGCGCTCCGGGCGGGCCCGCGATGATACGGTAAAGCCAGCACGCGATGAGGCTCGCGTACCGTCGTGCCACCTGGGCGCGACTGATGGCCTCTACCTGTTACCCGACCCGGCACAGGCCGGATTGAACAGGCGGAGGCTGGCTTGCCCTCCGCACCGCCCACGACGAGGGCATGCCCGTCCGCGTGGGCCCCCCGCCCCCCGCCCACGGGCCCACCGAGATCGAGCTCATCGCCGCCCTGTACGCCGACGCCGGCGTGCGGCAGGCCCTCGCCCGGCACGGACTGCCGGCCGTGCCGCCCGGCGGCCCGATATGGCAGCGGTTCCCCGTCCCCGCCCGGCTCAGCCCCGATCTGGCCGAGGAACTATATGTCTCGTCCGGGATCGGCGTGCACCACATCGAACTGCTCACCGGCCAGCCCGCCGACTCGGTCCGCAAACTGCTGCACGCCGCCGGGGTAGCGCCGCGGCCCGCCGGGGGCAGGTCCCCGTTCCTGCGCCGGTGGCGGGGCAGCCGCGAAGGCTTATCCTCCGCCTGCGCGCCCTGGTGGCAGGGTTGCCCTGAGGTTCGCTCTCACCAGCAAGGACTTTCAGTCTGCGCGGGTCTCAGCGTAAGGTGTAATGAAAGTTGCGGTACTGCTTTATTAGTATGAATAGGCATAACCTGCGCAACCGCGGACTCTGACCCCGCTAGTGCGGCATCGGAGGGAGGGAGGTAACGATGTCCACGCCCGGGAGCCCCATGGTGCGGCGCCGGCGGCTTGCCGCGGAGCTGCGGGGAATCAGGGAAAGCCAGGGAAAGAGCGGCGATGCCGTCGCCGCGGCATTGAGGTGGTCGCCGTCGAAGGTCAGCCGGTACGAGCTGGCCCGGACCAGCCTCAAGCCGCGGGAAGTCGAGAGGCTGCTGGACTACTACGGCATCACCGGATCCCGCCGCGCGCAGCTGCTGGCGCTGGCGCAGGACGCGGCCCGGAGGGGCTGGTGGGAAGAATTCGCCGACAGCCTTACCCCCGATTATCAGCAGTTCATCGGCCTGGAGCATGAGGCAAGCTCGATCTCCATCTGGCACATCGAGGTCGTGGCCGGCCTCCTGCAGACCGAGGCCTACGCCCGGCACGTCATCAGCAACCAGGTCGAGCCGGTCGCACCAGGCTTGATCGAGCGCCTGGTCAGAGTCCGGATGCGACGTCAGCAGGTGCTCGATCAGGAGCATGGTCTTGCGTTGTCGGTCGTGCTCGATGAGTCGGTCCTGAAGCGCCGTATCGGCACCGAGCTGGTGATGCATGAGCAGCTCCAGCGGCTGGTGCGCGAGGCTGACCGGCCCAACGTCACGCTGCAGATCCTCCCCCTTGACGCACAGCACACGGTGTTCGTGGAGTCGTTCGTTCTATTCCAGTTTGGCCCGGAAAATGACTCTATGTTCCAAGATGTGGTAAGTGCTGAGCAGATGAAGGAAGCGTTCTCCGTGGAACGCGAGAGCGACACCTACCTCCACCGGATCGCGTTTCAGCGGCTGGCCGACGCGGCACTCGACCCGGCGTCGTCCCGGGAGCTTATCCTCGAAACGGCTGAGTCGTATTGGTCAAGTGCGCCGTCAGTGCCCTAAGTGACTGCTACACTGCCGGCCAAGTCCCAGTTTTGGGCAAGAACAGTACATCCAGCAAAGGGGACCAGAGTGGAAATGGCTATGCCTGGGTGCGGCTCAGAAGGGCTCGGTTCAGGATTGCACTGGACAAAGAGCTCCCTGAGCTTGTCCAACGGTAACTGCGTCGAGGTGGCAAGCCTGCCCGGGCACCAGATCGGTGTCCGGGACAGCAAGGACGCCGCGGGTCCGGTTCTCCGGTTCACACCGGACGAGTGGTTCGCCTTCCTCGGCGGAGTGCGAAACGGAGAGTTCGACAGGTTCGGCAGGAAGTGACCATTCCAGGCGCAGGCCGTAGCCTCCCTGCGCCGGGGTAGCTGCCGATCAGAGCTCGTCGCGATGGCCTCTCCCCCACCCGGGAGAGGCCATCGCCATGACCAGCCCGTTTCCGGGCTGGCGACCGGGAGCACGACTCTCACTCGGGCGCACGGCTTCGGATATCGGTCAGCTGACCGATGTCTTGTGCTGCAACTTGCAGGAGAGTTGTCGTGCAACCGGCACGGCCCAGCCCCGGCGTGACCTGGTCCCTCACGACCGGGGCTGGGTGCCGGTTCCAGGAAATTCGCCGCGGTCCGCCGCCCGAGCAGATCTGCCCCCGCTGGCCAAGCCCGGGAGCAGCAAATCCCGGGCGTTTTGTGCTGCCCGCGCGCCCCGCAAGCGCCCTCATGCCCTGCAAACTCGCTCGCCGCAGTCGCGGCTTCGGATATCCGTCAGCTGACCGATGTCTTGACATGAAAATTGCAGGAGATTTGTCATGCAAGTATCCGGGGCGGCCTACCGCTAGCCGCTTGACCGCATCGCCCCGGACTGGCCGCACAGGGTGGGTTGCGCGCTCGCGCGCAACCCACCTCGGCCGAGCGAGGAAGCCAGATGGAGACGACGACGCCGATCCGCCCGACAGGGCAACAGCAACATCTGCGCCGCATTTCGCTTGCCGCGGGGCCGGCCGCAGCCGCCGAAGCCCGCACCGAGGTCCGGGCCGCCGTCTTCGCCTGGGACCTCCCGGTCGACGCGTCCGTCGCGGTCCTGCTCACCAGCGAGCTGGTGACCAACGCGATCAGGCACGAGGCGGGCAAGACCATCAACCTTGACATCGCCTGCGGCTGCGGCCAGCTGCGCGTCGACGTTCACGACACGTCATGCTCCATGCCGGCGCTGGTGAGCGCGCCAGCCGACGCGGAGACCGGGCGGGGCCTGATGCTGGTCGCCAGCCTGTCGGATGACTGGGGTTGCTACCGGACCCGGGCCGGCAAGGCGGTGTACTTCGAGCTCGCGTTCCAGGCCGATGCCGGCGAGGACGACGGCTGCAGCGCGCGCGACGGTGACGGTTACGCCTGGTGACTAGCGTGCCCGGCCAGGCCCGTCGGGCCGGGCCTGGCCGGGTTCGCCCGTCTCCGCGCCGCCCACTACTTCGCCGCGAGGTCGCGCAAGGCTGCCTCGCGGGCGATGTCTATGCGCGAATTGACGTCGAGCTTCTTCAGGATGTGGGAGACGTGGGTCGCGACGGTCCGGCGGGACAGGAACAGCCGGGCGGCGATCTCCGGGTTGGACAGTCCCTCCTCCACGAACGCGGCGATCTTGGTCTCGGTCGGCGTGAGGCTGTCCCACCCGCTCCGGGCCTGCCGGTGTTTCGTGTGCGGGCTGCGGCGGATGCCATGAGCGCGGAACCTGGCCTGGAGCCGGGCGACATCGGCGGCGGCGCCGAGCGAGGTATAGATCTCCGAAGCCCGGGTGAAGGCGGCCCGGGCCTGGTCACGGTCGTCGGCGTCGACGAAGTTCCCGGCGGCCGCCTCCAGCGCCTTCGCACTCAGTAGCACCCGGCCGGCCTGGCCGTAGCGCTCGGCCGCCGCGAGCAGCCGGGGGGCATCCTGGTCGAGCAGGCCAGAGCAGTAGAGCGCGGTCGCCTGCCGGTGCGGGATCTCCGACTCGGCGAGCGCCCCGGCGTGGCCCGCGAAGGCCTTCGCGGCGGCGAGGTCGCCGGTCTCGGTGGCCAGGCGGACCGCGTCAGCCAGCAGGCCCTCGATTTCGTCGAGTTCCTCCGCGCCATCGTCGAACCCGGCGGTCAGCTCGGCCAGCGCCTCCGGCAGCGCGTCGCGTTGCTCGCAGTCCAGGCTGCGGGCCAGGGCCAGCGGGCCGATGACCCGGCTCCCGACCCGCCGGGCGTGCGGGACGGCCGCGGCCAGGTGGCTCCGCGCCGCGGCGGTCTCGCCGCGGTGGAAGCAGATCACGGCGGCGATGCCGAGGTCGCAGCAGGCCGCGATGGGCTCCTTCAGGTCCTCGTGCAGGACCCGCACCTCGGCCAGCGCGTCGTCCCAGCGCCCGGAGTCGAACAGCAGCTGGCCCAGGGCGCTGTGCGCCTGGGCCAGCCGGATCACCGTGCCGGCCTGGTCCGCGAGGCGCCGGGCCTGCCGGGCCGTGGCCAGGGCCTCCTCGTACCGGTCCAGGTCGCCCAGGGTGACTGCCTTGTTGATCTGCAGCAGCAGCCGCAGGTCGGTCAGCGCCGGATCGGCCTCGGTCACGGTCAGCGCCCGGTCGAACAGCGGCAGCGCGTCGGCCATCCGTCCTTGTACCACGGTCACGATGGTCAGCACGTGCAGGGCCCAGCCCATCGCCCAGTTGTCGGCCGCCTCCGACGCCGCCGCGAGTGCGGTATCGGCGACCCGGCTGGCCTTCTCCACCTCGCCGAGATTGTCGTGCGTCCGGGCCGCGAGCACCAGCAGCCGGGCCCGCTGCCGCGCCGAGATCCCCGGGGCAGCCAGGGCCTGATCCAGCGTGGCCAGGAACTCCGCGGACCGGCCGGCCCTCATGCTGCACTGCGCCAGCGTCCAGTGCAGGTCAACCACCAGATCGGGCTCGACGGCATGCGCCAGCGCCCGGTTGGCCACCTGCTCGGCCCCGGCCACGTCACCGGCCCGGTACAGGGCATCGGCGAGCCGGGCCGCCAGGCGGTCACGCTGGGCCGAGCCGGCCGGGGAGCTGGTCACGGCCTGGCGGAGGAGATCGGCCGCGACCTGGGGCGCCTGGCCGACGAGCAGGTCTGCGGTGCGGTCCAGCCAGCTCAGGATCCACGGATCCATCGGCTCGGCCCTACCGCCGGGTCTGTCCACGGCGCGCAGTAGCTGCCGGGCGACCCGGTCGGCCGGCGCGCCGGCCTGCGCGAGGGCGCGCCCGGCGTCGCGGTGCCAGGCGACGCGCACCGGCAGAGGTATCTCGTCGTACAGCGCGGCGCGGATCAGCGGGTGCCGGAACCTCAGACCATGGCCCGACTCGCCCAGCACGCCGGCAGCGTGTGCTTCGTCCACGGCCGGGATCAGGTCCGCCACGCCCCGGCCCAGGACGGTCGCCAGGTCCGCGACGGTGAAATCCACGCCTAGCAGGGCCGCGGCCTGCAGGACCTCGCGCACGGGCCCGGAGACAAAGCCGAGGCGGTCCGCGATGGCCGCGGACAGGGAACTGGGCGCAGGACCGCTCGTCAGCTCGGCGGCTCCCGCGTCGGTGACGACCAGGCTGGAACTGCGGGCCAGCGCAGCGACCAGCTCCGTAACGTAGAGGGGGTTGCCCGCCGCGCCGTCGGCCAGCCGCAGCAAGTCGTCGTCCGGCCTGCCGCCGGCCAGGACTGCTACCAGCTCGGCCACGGCCGCCCCGGTGAGCCCGGTGAGCTGGAGCCGCACGCCGTCGCCCACCGCCCGGCGCAGCGCCAGCAGGTCATCGCGCTGGGGCACCGGACGCATGGTCCCGACCAGCAGCAGCGGCACCTGCCGCACCGACCGGGCCAGCCGCGCCCACAGCGCGATGCTGGCCTGATCGGCCCAGTGGAGATCGTCGATGACCAGGACGACCGGCTGCGCGGTGTACTGCTCGGCGATGAGCGCCAGCAACTGCTCGGCCAGCGCGGCCGATACGTCCACGCCCGGATCGGCGGCCAGCTCGCCGCGCAGCAGCCGGACGATCGTGTTCCGCCGGGGATTCCCCGACGGCTCGCGCACTCGCAGGCCCTCAAGGAACGGCAGCAGCGGCAGCGCCTGCCCCAGCTCGTCGCCGGCGCCCCAGAACACCTGGCAGCCGACCTCCCCCGCCTCGGCCAGGGCCGCCCGCACCAGCGTGGACTTGCCGATCCCCGGCTCACCCTCGATCAGCACCGCCCGGCCCGACCCCCCGGCCGCCTCCTGCACGAGCCTGATCAGCACGGCCATCTCGGCGTCGCGACCGATCAGCGCGCCGCCCAAGGCCTCGGTGGGCACGAAAGGCACGAGTTTAACTTTACTACTCGAACATTAGGGATACAAGGGTCTTTTTAGGCACAAAATTCCACCGCCTCCAGCGCCCGCCGACCGCGATGGCGCGCTGCCAGCATAATCGCAACTCGCGGTGAGAGTTGCCCGGATCCTTGCGGTACATGGCCACGTTAACATTACCGTGCACGAAGACGTGCATATTGTGCAGAAACAATAGCGACACTCGGGGTGCAATATTTTATATGAAGAAAGGCTAGGTAAAACTAACTCTACCGCTTACGATTACCGCAGGCTGGAAAATTGAAAATCCCACGACACAGGTTACACCCGCGCAGTCCGGGCCGACCCCAGCACGGCCGCTGGCCTCGCAAAACGCCGTGGAGGGACCATGCGCACCGGGCGATCTATCATTGTTTCCGTTATCCTGGCGCTCGGTGCGACTGGATCTATCATGGCCTCCTCGGCCATCTCCGCGACGGCTGCTGTGCACGCTCCCAGCGTCCACGTTGAGGCAGCCGGATCTAAAGTTCTTTATCGCACGTGAGCTGACGCGACCCGCGGCTGGCGATGCCGCAGTCCGTCCATTCCCGCACCCCTAATGTGGCGCGTGAGAAAGCTGTTGACAAAGATCGTGCCGTGGCTACATTGACAGCGTGACACCGCAACAACTGAACCTGCTCGCGGTGGTCAGCCTCGCGGTGTGCTGGGGCGCATTCGGGCTGACCTGGCTCGTCGGCGCGATTTACAACCAGTCCCGGGCCCCGGCGGAACGGACTCGCACCGGGCTCGGAACCTGGGGGACCGGCTGGGTCATCGTGGCCGTGGCCTGGACCGCGGTCCCCAGGGCGGACTGGGACTCCCTGGCCCTGCACCTGCCGCCCTGGGCTCGCCTGCTCGGACTGGCGATCCTGCTGGCCGCCACGGCGCTCACGCTCTGGGCCAGGTTCACGCTCGGCACGATGTGGAGCGCCGCGCCTGCCGTCAAGCAGGAGCACCAGCTCCGCACCACCGGGCCGTACAGCGTAACCAGGCATCCCATCTACACCGGGATGCTCGGCATGATGCTCGGCTCCCTGCTGCTGGCCGCGGGCGGGCGGTGGATCCTGCCCTTCCCCGTTTTCCTCGTGCTTACCGAGATCAAGATCCCCATCGAGGAAAAGCTCATGCTGGCCGAGTTTCCCGACGACTATCCGCGCTACCGCCAGCGGGTGCCCAAGCTGGTACCTGGCCTGCGCCTGCTCGGCAAGCGCACGGCGGCCAGCGGATAGGCGGAGCCCCCGTACCGGCGAAATGGCCGCCGTTCAGGCCCCCGCATGTCACCTCCGCCGGGTGCCGGGTGTCAATGTGGTGACACCCGGCAACGAGGGAACGTGACCGATGGCTAACAGTGACGTGCTGGCGGCCGCCTTTGCGGAGCACCGCGATCACCTGCGGACGGTGGCCTACCGCCTGCTCGGCTCGATGACCGACGCGGACGATGCGGTCCAGGACACCTGGCTGCGGCTGACCGGCGCGGATACCAGCGAGGTGGAGAATCTCGGCGGCTGGCTGACGACCGTCGTCGCGCGGGTGTCCCTCAACATGCTCCGGTCGCGCCGGTACCGGAACGAGGAGCCGGTCGGTGATTCCTGGCCGCGGGCCGCGGAGATGGCGGCCAGGGACGGCGCGGCAGCCAGGCCGGGCGGGGCTGGCCCGGCCGGCCCGGCCGGCGATCCGGAGGACGAGGCCGTGCTCGCGGACTCGGTCGGCCTCGCGCTGCTGGTCGTGCTGGACACGCTCACGCCGGCCGAGCGCCTCGCGTTCGTCCTGCACGACATGTTCGCCATGCCGTTCACCGAGGTGGCGGCCGTGCTCGGCCGCTCGACGGACGCGACCCGGCAGCTGGCCAGCCGGGCCCGGCGCCGGGTCCGGGGTGCGCCCAGCCCGGATCGCGCCGCCGATCTCGCCCGCCAGCGGGAGGTGGCCACCGCGTTCCTCGCCGCCGCCCGCGGCGGCGACCTGCAGGCCCTGGTGGCGCTGCTGGATTCCGATGTCACGCTGACCGGTGACGCCGCCGCGGTCCCGTCCGGCAGGCCGGCGGTGCTGCAGGGCGCGGACATGGTGGCCAGGGGCGCGATCCTGGCCTCCGGCCGGGCCGAGCGTTCCCGGCTGGCCCTGGTCAACGGGTCCGTGGGCATCGTGTGGGCGCCCGCCGGGCGGCTGCAGGTCGTGCTGGCCCTGACGGTCAGCGCCGAGCGCCGGATCACCGCCATCGACGTGATAGCCGATCCGGGCCGGCTGCGACGGCTGCGGCTGGCCGTGCTCCCGGACTGACCGGCCGGCCGCGCGGGGCGCCCCGATAATTGCCTGCTGCCGTCGGCCGCCCTTACAGTGTGCGCTCAGCAGGCGCCGCTGCGGCGTCACGATGCCTGTACCAGCCAGGGGGAGGTCATGCCCGGTACCTCGTTCAGCCTGGACCCCGGTGACGAGCGCCAGCTCGCCGCCAGCTTGTTCAACCACGTGTGGGACCTGCTGGAGAAACAGGACCGCAGCGTCAGCGAAGACGACGAGATGATGCACGCGGCGCACGCGTGCCGGTATCACTGGGGCGTGGTAGGCGAGCCGGTGCACTGGGCGCGCGGGGAGTGGCAGTGCTCCCGGGTGTACGCGGTCCTGGGCCGGTTCGAGCCGGCCCTGCACCATGCCGGGCGCTGCCTGGAACTCGCCACCCGGTACGGCCTGGGGCCGTTCGACGTTGGCGCCGCCCACGAGGCGATCGCGCGGTCGTACCGGCTGATGGGGGACACGGAGAAGACGGCCCAGCACGTGGCCTTCGGCCGGGCGGAATCCGCCAAGATCGCCGATGCGGGAGACCGGGCGATCCTCGACAGCGATCTCGACGACCTGGCTAAGAACACGCGCTGAGCAGCGTCGCGTGCCTGCCGTCGGCGAGCGGTCAGCGCTTGCGCGCCCGGACGGACAGCGTGACCGGCGTGGGCCCGGCGCCCTCGGCGAACCCTTCGAGCATCAGGCCCGCGTCCAGGAACGCCTGCAGCAGGCTGGGCAACGGGAAGTGGGTGGCGCCCACCTTGTCGCGCACCCCCTGGTCGGTCCAGGACTCCTTCGTCCAGTGCCCGTCCAGGCTAGGCGTTGTCGCCGAGCGTCACCTGGATGGCTCGTTCCTCGGTGCCGCGCACGACGCTGAGCTCAACCGTGCCGTCGCCTGCCGCCTGGAGCGCGTCGAACAGGTCGTCGATGGTGCGGACCGGCTGGCCGCCGGCCGCCACGATCAGGTCTCCCTGGGCCAGGCCGGCCCGGGCCGCCGGGCTGTCCTCGGTCACCTCGCGGATGAGCAGGCCCTCGCGGTCGGGCAGGCCGACCGCCCGCCGCAGCCGCCTGGCCACGTGCCCGGGGGCGAGGGCGACGCCGAGCCGCGGCGGCGTGGCGAACTCCCCGCGGCCGAGCGCGTCGATCCGGCCCCGCAGCGCCTCGTCGGCGGGTATGGCCAGGTAGAAGCCCTCGCCGAGGCGGTTGGTGTTGATTCCGAGCAACTGCCCGTCGGCGTTCACGACCGGGCCGCCCGAGGATCCGGGCAGCAGCGGCGCGGTGTGCTCGACGCTGCCGGTGATGCGGCGCCCCCGGGGACCGCGGAAGGTCCGGTCGACGCCGGAGACGAACCCGAACGTCACCCGCAGGCCGCGCCCGCCCGGGTTGGCCAGCGCGAAGACGGGCGTCCCGATGCTGGCAGACGCTCCCTCGGCCCACGGCAGCGCGGGAGCCCCGCCGGTGTCGACCTCGATGACGGCGAGGTCGCCGTCGATGTCCTTCCCGGCTACCGTCCCCTCGGCGGTACGCCCGTCGGCGAAGGTGACCGTCACCTGGTCGCCGCGCACGTTGTGCGCGTTGGTCAGCACCCGTCCCTCGCCGAGCACGACGCCGGAGCCCGCGCCCCATCGCTGCCCGATGCCCACGACCGAGGATCCGGCGCCCTCCGCCTGCCGCGCGATGCCTGCCTGGATCTCGTCGAGAATTGCCATCTGTGCGCACCCTTCTGTAAGTAGTAACTTGCAATCTACTACTAACTACACACATGTCAACGCGGCTAGGATCACTGGCATGACCGGACCCGAGCACACCTCGTCGCCGCTCGCCGAGGCGCTGGCCAGGGTCGGCGACCGGTGGACGCTGCTGATCGTCGAGGCGCTGCTGCCCGGGCCGCGCCGGTTCAACGACCTGCTCGGCGAGATCCCCGGCCTCGCCGCCAACATCCTGTCCGAGCGCCTCAAGCGGCTGGAACGGGAGGCGCTGCTGGTCGCGCGGCCCTACTCCGAGCGGCCGCCCCGGGCCGCCTACGAGCTGACCGCCGAGGGCAAGGAACTCGCCGGGGCGCTCCGCCTGCTGGCGCACTGGGGGGCCAGGCACGCCGACCCGGCCGAGACCCCCCGCCATCCCGAGTGCGGCACCCCGGTCCAGGTCCGCTGGTACTGCCCGACCTGCGACCGCCTGGTCGACAACGAGTCACCGCACCCGGAGCTGCACTACGTGTAGCCCTCAGCGGGCCACGTGTAGCCCTCAGCGGGCCACGAAGGCAGTCGCTTCAATCTCGACCAGCTGGTCCGGGTAACCGAGGACCGCGACGCCGAGCAGGGTGCTCGGCGGATCGTGATCGCCGAAGGCGGCAGCGACCTCGTTCCAGGCCACGACCAGATCCTCACGACGGCTGCTGGAGACGTAGACCGTCGTCTTGAGCACGTCACGCACCGTGGCGCCGCACTCTCCCAGCGCCACCCGCAGGTTGTCCAGGGCCTGGCGCGTCTGCGCGACGATATCGCCCGGCGCGATCACCTGTCCCTGATCGTCGAGCGGGCATGCGCCAGCGGTGAAGACCAGGCCGGTCCCCGCGGCGGTGGCCGCGTAGGCATATGGCGCTCCCGGGAAGAGCCGGGCACTGCGGACAAGTTCTGCTGACATGACAAGAAGTCTGTCAGCATGTGCGGCATGGACAGGACGCCGTCCAGGTACCGTGCCCGCCCCCCCTACGAGCACGGCGGTAACGGTCGGGCCGGCGGCGGTTGCCCGGGCCGGCCCGGAGTGGGAGCCTGATCATGACAGCGGGCGTGAGTGCCAGGACCAGGTACGGGAGGAATCATGACGGAAGCAGGGGGCACGGAGTTCTGGCGGGACCTCAAGCCGATTGCGCAGGTGTTCCGGCCCGGCGCGATGCCTGAGGCCTACGTCTCGGACGCGGCCACCGACGACGAGCGCTTCTACGCCCCACTGTCGGAAACGGTGGGAACCCGCCCGCTGTGGATCTCGCCGAGCCAGAACCGCTGGTGCGACGTGCTGATGGCCCGCGGGGCCGGCCTGGTGAACCGCCACTACCACCCGCAGCAGGTCTTCGCGTACACGATCTCCGGCAAGTGGGGCTACCTCGAGCACGACTGGGTGGCGACCGCCGGGGACTGGATCTATGAGGCACCGGGCGAGGCGCACACGCTCATAGCCTATGAGTCCGCGGAACCGATGAAGGTGACCTTCAACGTGACCGGGCCGCTGATCTGGCTGGACGAGAACGGCCAGGCCACCGGTCACTTCGACGTATTCGACTACATAGCGCTGTGCAAGAGCCATTACGAGAAGAACGGGATCGGCGCCGACTACATCGAGCGGCTGTTCCGCTGACCGGTCTCCTCGGCTAGGCCTGCTCGGCGGCGGCCTGCTCGGCGGCGGCCTGCTCACCGGCCAGTTCCTGCCAGGTCCGCCCGCTGCGCACGCTCTCCGGCCGTTCCGCGGTGATGTCCGAGCCGGGACGGGCCTGCCCGTCCCGTGCCTTGACGAGAATCCAGCGGCCCTGGCCGGTGCGGGTCAGCGCGAAGCGGCCGCACAGCTTGCCGCCATGCGCGGTGAACACCAGGTGACCAGGCTCATCCCGCACGATGTCGGCGGGTCCCTCGTCCCAGATGATCACCGCGCCGCTGCCGCGCCGCTGCCCCTCGTGAACCCCCTCGAAGTCCCCGGCCTCCAGGGAGTGGTCGTCCACCGGCACCGCCAGCCGCCGCACCGCGGGATCCAGCGAGGGACCCTTGGGCACCGCCCACGAGCGCAGCAGCCCGCCGACCTGGACCCGCAGGTCGTAGTGCAGCCTCGTCGCGTCGTGCAACTGCACGACGAAGCGCGATCCTGTCACCCTGTGACCGTACGCCCGGGGCGGCCGCGGCCACCCGGTGTCCCCGGCCACCCGCACTCCCGGTCAGCGGCGAGGTTAGGCTCGACGGGTGCGATTCGCCATCTCCATACCCCAGTACGTGGCCGACGGCACCTTCGACCCGGCCGCCATGCGCCGCTACCTGGCGCGCGCCGAGGAACTCGGCTTCGCCAGCGCCTGGACCCAGGAGCAGGTCCTGGGCACCATCCCGCACCTCGCCCCGGTCGAGACCCTGACCTTCGCGGCGGCTTGCACCGAGCGGATGCGCCTGGGCTGTGCCGTGTTCATCACCTCGCTGCACAGCCCGGTGCACCTGGCCAAGAGCCTGAGCACGCTGGACCAGATCAGCCGGGGACGGCTGGACGTGGGCATCGCCATCGGCGGCCGGAACCGGATGTTCTCCGCGTTCGGGGTCGACCCGGAAAGCTTCGTGGCCAGGTTCACCGAGGGCCTGCGCCTGATGAGGGCGCTGTGGACCGAGCCCGAGGTCAAGTTCACCGGGCGCTTCTGGCAGCTCGACGGCGCCGCCATGGAACCCAAGCCGTTCCAGAAGCCGGGGCCGCCGGTCTGGTTCGGCGGCAGCCACCCGGCGGCGCTGCGGCGCGCGGTCATGCTCGGCGACGGGTTCTTCGGCGCCGGGTCGCAGACGACGGCGCAGTTCGCCCAGCAGGTGCAGATCGTGCGCGACGAACTTGCGCGCCACGGCCGGGACCCGGCCAGCTTCCCGATCGCCAAGCGGGTCTACATCGTGGTGGACGACGACCCCGGGCGTGCCCATGACCGGATGGCGGCCGCGCTTGACCGTCTCTACGGGTACTTCGGCCTCGGGGATATGACGCCGGTGTCCGTGTTCGGGCCGCCAGACGCGTGCGTGCGCGGGCTCCGCGACGTCGCGGCGGCGGGCGCCGTGCTGATCCTGGTCAATCCGCTCTTCGACGATGAAGAGCAGATGGAACGCCTTGCCGCCGAGGTCATCCCGCAGCTCGCCTGAATCACCCCGCGGACCGCACGGCCGGGACGGGCAAAGCATGGCAAACCATCTTGACAGGCCACCTACTGCGGCTAATGTGACAGTCCGTGCCAAGCATGCAGCCTGACCGCTTCGTGTTCAGCGATGCCGCCGGGCGGACGCTGACCACGCGGGACCTCGAAGGAGTTACCGGCAAGGTGGAGTGGGCGACCGTCGGCAGCGAGTCCGTGCCCACGGAAGCCGTGCACCTGCATCAGAAAGCACGGATAGCCGGGACGCGGGGCGACCACCACCGCGCTCTCGAGCTCCTCGACCGCGCCCGCGCCATCGCGCCCGGCTGGCCTTATCCGGTCTACGACGCCGCGCACACCAACCTGCTCCAGGGGGACGCCATCGCGGCTGAGGAACTCTACGCAGAGGCTCGACGGAAGCCCTGACGGTGAGACGAAGGGCATCCTGCTGATCGATAAGGCCCTCTTCCTGCTGCAGCGCGGCGAGCGGCAAGAAGCGATCCGCATTCTTAGCGAGCTAGCCCTCGATCCCGCGTCCACGCTCGCCACGGAGGCCTCGGCCAAGGCCACGCTGGCCCGGGTGCTCGAGAAGTAGCCGGAAGCTCCTAATCCGGCTCGACGCCCCGCGACCTGGCCAGCTCCGCCAGGCCGTATCGCTCGACATGCTCGGGGTCGGCCAGGCTGATCGTCCGCATTCCCTGTCCGGCGAGCCGTGCGTTGATCTCGTCGAAGCGCTCCCGCACGAGTTGCTTCTCCGCGTCGGTGATCCTGCCCTTATGCGGCTGGCCCGCGTGCGCCGGGTCGGCGTAGCTGGTGCGGTCGCCGCGGGCCGGCCCGGCCGCGCTGGCCCGGGAACTCCGCCGGGCGGGCCGGGCCGTGATGAGAATCTCGCTCATCGGCTTGTCGGTGGCCAGCTTGTCGAACGAGTCCGCGTCCATGGCCACCCGGTGCGGCTCCTCGTCACCCGGGAGGTACAGGTCAACCACTGCCACCCGTACGGCGGCCTTCTCGATCGCCCGGGCTTCATCGGTGAGCGCCTCGATCTCCACCGGGCCGTCCCCGAGTTCGGGATGCTCGTGAACCACGATCCGGGCCACCGCATCGTCCCGGGTGATGATCTCGCCGCTGAGGTCGCTGAACCTGACGGTCTTCTGACCCACTTAGCACGCCTCCCTGCGCGTTAAAGTCCGCATGTCAGTCTCTGTGGTCGTGCGGAGCTCTTGGCCTGAGCGCCCGCGGCCCCTACGAGGGCTGGTCCCCGGCCGGGGCACGTGCTACCTTGCCCCAAGGCTGTCCAGCTGTCAAACATATGTTCGATGTCGGCGTGCCGCGTCCGTGGTCAGCGGCCGAGCCGGGCCCGGACCAGGCCGGGAAGCGCGGCCGGGCCCGTCACGGGACGGAACCGGTCCGACGCGGCCTGCAGCGCCTGGTACTCGCCGTCGGTGAGCTCGATCTCGGCCGCGGCGGCGTTGCCCTCCACCTGCTCGACGCTGGACGCGCCCGGGATCGCCACCACCGCGGGACGGTGGATGGCCCAAGCCAGCGCGATCTGCGCGGGCGTGGCCGAGTGCGCGCTCGCCACCTCGCGCAGCGCCGCGATCAGGTCCGCGGCACGCTCCAGGTTGTCGGGCAGGAAGAGGGGGTTCGCGGTCCGGACCCGGTTCGCCGGCCTGCTGTCCCGGTGATACCGGCCCGACAGCAGCCCCTGGCCCAGCGGGCTGTAGGCGATCACGACGTGATCGTTCGATTCCGCGAACGGGATCAGGTCGCGCTCGGGCGAGCGGGCGACCAGGCTATAGCGGACCTGGTTGCTCAGCACCCGGCGGCCCAGCGCCGCCTCGGCGGCCTGCCACCGCTCCAGGGAGTAGTTGCTGACGCCGACCTCGCCGACCAGCCCGACGCGCTGCAGCGCGCGCATGCCGCGCATGATCGTGCCGTCGCGGAACAGCGGATTCGGCTGGTGCACCTGGTAGAGATCCAGCCGGCTGACCCCGAGCCGGTTCGCGCTGGCCACGGCGCGCTGCTCGACCACCGGGGGGACCGGCACGATCGGCAGGATCTTCGTCGCGAGGAACGCCGACTCCCGGCGGTCGCCCAGAGCCCGGCCGAGGATCCGCTCGCTGCGACCGAACCCGTAGATCTCGGCGGTGTCGAACAGGGTGACGCCCAGCTCGAGCGCGCGGCGGACGATGGCGTCCGCCACCTGACTGGCGTACGGCTCGCCGTACCCCCAGTCCCGGGACCCGAACTGCCAGGTGCCCAGGCCGATCTTGGAAATCTTCTGCACGGTGTTGCTGGCCAGATAGCGCATGGATCCAGTGTCCCCCTCGCTGTGGTCAGCCTGTCCAGTGCATCGTGTACGGCGACCGCCGCCTGAGGTCATCGCGCACGTCGCTCCCGAGGCGCCGGGTTTCGCGCCGGTTCAGCAGCGCGGCCGCCATGGTCCCGGTGAGCAGCGGCGCGAGGGACACGGTGCTGCGCCCGGCGCGGGCGAGGAGCCTGCGCTGCAGGCGCCTGCGCAGCGGCGAGCCTGCCACCAGGATCAGCCCGGCGGGCGCGAGGGCCACGCCGCTGCGCTGCGCCCAGGCCGCAACGTAGGCGAGCATGCGCTCGGTCGTCGAGCCGGGTGCGCGCATCCCGTAGACCTCGTGCAACTCGGCCACCAGCTTGATCTCGATGCCGACCACCGCCATGGTCTCGACCAGGATCTCTACCGGGGCGGTGGGCAGGGGCAGCACCATGGCCGCGCCGGCCGCCGCGCCCACGATGGCCGCGGCGCGCGCCGCGCCCTGGATCAGCGCGTCGGCGACTTCCTCGGGCCCCAGCTCCGGAAACTGGGCGCGGAGCCGCTGCTGGTCCCGCACGGGCAGGCGAGGGGCCATCGCCAGCACTTCGGCCGTCAGCCAGCGGCTGCTGGAGCGCGCCCCGTGCCAGCCGACCCGCCCGCTGCGGCGGGCGAGCCGGGAGATCTGCGCACTGGACCTGCGGCGCCGCGACAGGGGCGCCGCCTCGCTGACCTCCCCGACCAGTTCGGCGACTTCCCCGGGCAGTTCCTGCGGAGCCAGTTCCCCGGGCAGTTCCTGCGTGGTCAGTTCTGCTTGGATGTCTGGCCTGCGGCCGTTGTCGTTCATGCGCTCAGGGCCTACCCTCATGTGGCGTTCGTACGCGGCTCCGGGCCCTCGCCCTGTCTGCACTAGTAGTGTCGCAGTATGACCCAGACCCTGCCGCTGTTCCCGCTGGGCACCGTCCTCTACCCGGGCCTGCTGCTGCCGCTGCACATCTTCGAAGGGCGGTACCGGCAACTGGTCCGTGACCTGCTGGAGAACCCGGAGCCACGGCGCTTCGGCGTGATCACGATCCGCGAGGGCAGCGAGACTGGCGTGGACGGTGTCTCGGCCCTGCACGAGGTCGGCTGCACCGCGACGGTGCGCAGGGTCTTGAAGCGCGACGACGGCCGCTTCGATCTGGTCACTATCGGCGCGGAACGGTTCCGGCTCACGGCGCTCGACCATTCGCGGCCGTACCTGCAGGGCGAAGTGGACCTCCTCCCGGAGGAGATCGGTGACCAGGCGGCCGCGGCGCTGGCGGTCGAGACCGTGCAGCGGGCGTTCCGCACCTACATCGACGCGCTCACCGCGCGGGGGGTGACTCAGGTCAGCATCCCGGAGTTGCCGACCGAGCCCATCGCGCTCTCCTATCTGGTGGCCGCCTCGGTCATCGCCGACTTGCCGGACCGCCAGGCCCTGCTCGCCGAGCCAGACGCGCTGCACCGCCTGACCGCCGAGCGCGCCCTGCTGTCCCGGGAGACGGCGATGCTGCGCACGCTGACCTCCACCCCGGCCCCGGACCTCAGAAACACGCCCTACAGCCCGAACTAGGCCCTCGCGTTACCGCCGGGCGGCCTGTGGCACGCCCTCCCGCACATCCCCTGTGGCACGCCCTCCCGCACATCCCCTGTGGCACGCCCTCCCGCACATCCGCGGTGGCCCTGAGCTACCGCTTAGGCCCGAGGTCTCTGACGTATCGGACATCCGTGAGGCTCTCGCTGACTCCCGGGTAGGTCCATTGCTGCTCGGTACCGTCCGGCCGCCATCCCTGTGACTCGTAGAAGCCCCGCGCGGGATGGTTGTCGGCGAAGACCCAGAGCCTTGCCTCAGCGAAGCCTGCCCCGGCCAGGTGCTTCGTGGCGGCCTGGATCAGCCGGCGTCCAGCGCCCCGGCCCTGGGAGCCCGGATCAACGTAGATCGCGTACACCTCGCCGCCGGGGCCGCCGTCCCGGCTCGGTCCTCCCGACACGAAGCCGCGCACCTCGCCGTCCAACTCGAAGACGAGCACGAACACACCGCTGCTGTCGTCGGGCAGGGCGACGAGCCTGCCGCGCCAGGTCTCAGCCCGCTCGTCGACGTCCAGCCCGGCCAGGACGTCGTCGCGTAGCAGGCCCGCGTACGCGTCCCGCCACGTGGTGACGTGCACGGCGGCGATCGCATGAGCATCCCCGGGGACCGCAGGCCGGACCAGCCCGCCGGGCGGGCCTGCCGCGCTCACGGATCAGTTGGATCTTGAGAAGATCCGCAGGAAGAACAGGAACACGTTCAGCGCGTCCAGGAAGATCGACGCGGCGATCAGCGGTGCGGCGTCCATGTCCTTGGTGCGCCGGAGCCGCTGGAAGTCGAACATGGTCAGGCCCGCGAAGATCACCAGGCCGAGGACCGAGTAGATCAGATCTCCGTGCGGGATGCGCACGAAGATCAGCACGATGCCGAAGATGATGAGGGCGATGAGGGCGAAGAAGCACAGCCGGGCGATCACCGCCAGGTCCCGCCGGGTGGCATACCCGGCAGCTCCGAAGCCGGCGATGAACAGCGCGGTGGCGCCCCCGGCCTGCCAGACGGCCTGCGGGTTCACCGTCGCGTAGTAGGCAAGCGTGGGCGCCAGCGCCAGGCCGAGCAGGGCCCCGACCAAGAACAGCAGGCCGACGGTCAGCCCCGGGGACCGGCGCACCGTGAAGTTCATGCTGATCAGGCAGATAAACGCGACGATCCACCACAGGATGGCCAATCCCCCGGTCATGTTGCGCCCTAGGTAGCCGCCGAGCGCGAAGAAGCCGGTCGTCACCGCGACAAGACCCATCGTCTGCCCGAACAGGGTGTGGGTCCGGTCACGCGTTGCCGTGGTGACTCCGCCGCCGTAGTCGACGTACTCGCTCATGACACCTTCTGCCTTCCGTGCGCCTGGTCGGGTGACCTAATTTCAGCACAGCCGCACGCCGGAGCGCGCCCAGACCGCCCGGCGTCGAAGATGATCGTCGGCGGCGGGCCGCGCGGGCGGCCGGTGCTACGTGGCTGGCCGCGCGGCGGGGTCGGCGGCGAACTCGGCCAGGACGGCCTCGGTGTCGCGGCCATGGGCGGGGACCGGCCCGAGCACCGGGCCGAACCCGCCGTGCCGGACCGGCGGCGGCAGCACGTCCACCTGCCGGTCCCCGGCCGCGATGGCCGTCCACCGCGGGGCGAGCTGCGGATGGGCCACCACCTCGTCCACGGTCTTGGCCGACGCGTAGGCGAGCCCGGCCCGCTCGAGCCGCCGCAGCAGTTCGCCGGCGGGCAGCCGCGACACCGCGGTGGCCAGCCGGTGTTCCACCTCGTCCCGATGGTCGATCCGGCGCTGATTCCCGGCGAACCGGCTGTCGTCGGCCACGTCGGGCAGGTCCAGGACGTCACGGCACAGCCGGCCCCACTCGGCCTCGTTCTGGACGGCCAGCATCACCTCGTCACCGTCGGCGGTCAGGTAGCCGCCGTACGGGATGATGGTCGAGTGCCGCGCGCCGCTGCGCGCTGGTGCGCGGCCGGTGAGCCTGGCCAGCTGCAAGGGATACGACATCCATTCGGCCAGGGCGTCGAACAGCGACACCAGGACGGTGCCGCCGCGGCCGGTCCGCTCGCGCTGCAGCAGGGCGGACAGGATGCCGCTGTACGCGTACATGCCGCCGGCGATGTCGGCGACGCTGATGCCGGCCTTCGCCGGGACCTCGGCCGATCCGGTCACCGCCAGCACGCCCGCCTCGCCCTGCACGAGCAGGTCGTAGGCCTTGCGTTCGGCGTACGGGCCGTCCTCGCCGTAGCCGCTCAGCTGGCACGCGACCAGCCGCGGGTGACGGCCGACGAGCCGGCCGGGTTCCAGGCCGAGCCGCCGGATCGCCGCCGGGGCGAGATTGCAGACGAAGACGTCCGCGCGGGCGATGAGCGCGTCGAGCGCCTGCCGCCCCGGATCGGTCTTCAGGTCCAGCACGACCGACTCCTTCGACCGGTTCAGCCAGACGAACCAGCTGGAAAAGCCGTCCCCGGCGGCGCTGTCGTAATCCCGGGCGAAGTCACCGCGGCCGGGACGTTCGATCTTGATAACCCGGGCACCGAGATCGGCGAGATGCCGCGTGGCGAAGGGCGCGGCGACGGCTTGCTCCAGGGCCACCACGAGTACCCCGTCCAGCGGCCGGCCGTCAGGAACGATCTCCACTGCACTCTCCAGGACGTCACGGATTTGACCGGCCAAATCGGCCAGGACCTCAGTAAGCCTAGCGGCGGAGATTAGTGTCAAGCCTTGACGGAACACATCCGGAGTCCGCACTATGGCCGTCTAAAGTGAACCCTTTTCATCCGTCGATCTCACGCGCGGAGTACGCAGGCAGCCGCGGGGAGGATGAAAAAGGTTCAGTACCCGCCACCAGCCGGAGCCGGGCGTGACCGCCAGAGCCGTCTTTCCTCCGCCGCGCGCCGTGCCGGAAGGGTCGGCCGAGGGCAGCGCATACCGCCAGATGGCCTCCGGCCTGCGCCGGGCGATCGCCGCGGGGCAGTACCCGGCGGGCCAGCGGCTGCCCACCGAGGCCGAGCTGGTGACCGCCACCGGGCTGAGCCGCCAGACCGTGCGCCGCGCGTTCCAGGAGCTGGTCACCGACGGGGCCATCTACCGGGTGCGCGGCCGCGGCACGTTCGCCGTGCCCGGCGACGGGAAGTACCTGCGGTCGTTCGGCAGCGTCGATGACCTGATGGCGTTGTCGCTGGACACCGAGATGCAGGTCGTCGAGCCGCTGCACGTGCTGGCCAGCCTGGAGGCGGCCTGCCGGCTGCAGGTCGACGACGACATGGTGATGGCGATGTCGTTCGTGCGGCTGCACGAGAGCGCGCCGTTCTGCTACACCCGCGTTCATGTCCCGATGGAGCTAGGCCGCAGGCTCCGGGCCCTCCCCGAGCTGGCCGAGCTGGCCGAGCCGGGGGCCCGCGGCCGGGTCACGGTGATCAGCCTGATCGAGCAGGTCAGCGACTACCCGATCCACGGCGCGCTGCAGAACGCCACCGCCGAGGCGGCCACCGCCGAGCTGGCGCGGCGGCTCGGCTGCGCGGCGGGCCTGCCGGTGCTGCGGATCGACCGGCTGTACCGCGACCGCGAGCTGCGGCCGCTGGAGCTTGCCGTCAACCATTTCAATCCCGATCGCTACTCCTACCGGCTCCAGCTGCGGCGCGTGGATCCGGCCGGCCCCGGGCCAGGCCCGCGGTGACCGGAGACCTGCTGCGGCCCTCGGCCCGCGAGACCGCCCGGTCCCCCGGTCAAGAACCGTCCCACGGTCAAGAAACACCCGGCGAGCCAGCGCCGCCCGGCGAGCCAGCATCCGCCCGGCGTGCCGCGGCCGCGATCGCCGGCGCGCTGGCCACGGCCGGAACCCGGCTGCTGTTCGGCCTGCCCGGCGGCGGGCCGAATCTGGACGTCGTCGGCGCCGCCGCGCAAGCCGGCCAGCGCTTCGTCCTCGCCCACGGCGAGACGGCCGCCGCGATCATGGCCGCCACCTGCGCCGACCTCACCGGAACCCCTGGCGCCGTCGTCGTGACCCGCGGGCCCGGGCTCGCCAGCGCGGTCAACGGCATCGCCCACGCCGCGCTGGACCGGCTGCCGCTGGTGGTGATCGCGGACACCGTCCCGGCACGGGACCGGGCCCGGGTCAGCCACCAGCGGCTGGACCAGGACGCGCTCGGCCGAGCCGTGGCCAAGGCCGTGGTCACGGTCGGCGGCGACGGGCCCCGGCCGGCCGCGGACCTCGCCGTCCGGCTGGCGGTCGCCCCGCCCGCAGGCCCTGTCCTGGTCAACGTCGACCCGGACGCGCAGCCTGTCCACGCGGCCGGCAACGGCGCGGCGGTGGCGAGGGCGGGGGCGGGGGCGGGGGCGGGCGCCGCGGCGGGGGACAGCCCCGGCCCGCGCCATGACCTCACGCCGCTCGCCGGCGCACTGCGGACGGCGCGCCGGCCCGTGGTGCTCCTGGGCCTGGGGGCTCTCGGCCGCGCGGGCGCGGTGCGCGCCGTCCTGGCGGGCAGCGGCATCCCGGCCCTGCACACCTACCGGGCCCGGGGCATCGTGCCCGACTCCGGCGCCGAGGCAGCCGGGCTGCTCTCCGGCGGCACCATGGAGTCGCCGCTGCTGGCCGCCGCCGACCTCATCGTGGGGCTCGGCGTCGACCCGGTCGAGCTGATCCCCGCGGCCTGGGACTACGCCGCCCGGACCCTGCTGGTCACCGAGTACCCGGCCGGCTCCGCCGGGTACTTCACCGGCGGCACCGAACTGGTCGCTCCGCTGCCCGCCGCCCTCGAGGTGCTGGCCGCGCACGTCGGCGGGCACGGATGGCCCGCGGCGGCGGGACGGATCGCGAAGCAGGACGTGACCGCCCGCGTCCAGCAGGCCGCCGTCCCCGCGCCGGGATCGCTGACGCCGCAGGACGTCGTCACCACGGCGCGCGCCCAGGCCCCGCCCGAGACGATCGCCACCGTGGATTCCGGCGCCCACATGCTCGCGGTGATGCCGTTGTGGCCGGCGGACGAGCCGCAGCGGCTGCTCATCTCCAGCGGCCTGGCCACCATGGGCTTCGCGTTGCCGGCCGCCATCGCCGCGGCCCTGTGCGCGCCGGGCGTTCCGGTCATCGCCTTCACCGGGGACGGGAGCCTCGGGATGACGCTGATGGAAGTGGAGACCGCGGTCCGGCACCGGCTGCGGGTCATCGTGGTCGTGTTCAACGACGCCGCGCTGAGCCTGATCAAGATCAAGCAGCGCCCGGCGGGCCAGGGCGGGGCCGACGCGGTCGGCTACCGCCGTACCTCGTTCGCCGCCGCCGCCACGGCAATGGGCGCGGCCGCCGCGGCCGTCGCCAGCCCCGGGGAACTGGCGGCGGCGCTGGCCGCGGCGCTCACCCGCGAGGGGCCCACGCTGATCGACGCGCGCGTCGACCCGGCGGGATACCCAGCCCTCCTGGATGCCACGCGCGGCGACGGCGGCCGGCGCGCGGGACCAGGGTGGAACGCTGCCGTCCGTTCGGGATGAAGAAAAAGAGCCGCCGCCGGAACCGGAGGAGCAAGAGACGACGCCATGGCCGCACCTGAGATCTCGGACCTGAACCCCGACGAGCGCGACATCGTCTCGGTCGTGCACGACTGGGTCGAGGGCAGCGTCCGCCCGGTGGCGCGCGACCTCGAGCACGCCAACGCCTATCCGGGCGAACTCATCGACGCAATGAAGCGGCTGGGCGTGTTCGGGCTGGCCGTCCCCGTGGCTTACGGCGGGTCCGGCGTTTCCACCCCCTGCTTCGCGCTGGTCACCGAGGAACTGGCCCGGGGCTGGATGAGCCTGGCCGGCGCCGTGGGCGGGCACAGCGTGGTCGCGCGCCTGATCGCGATGTTCGGCACCGACGCCCAGAAGGACAACTGGCTACCGCGGCTGGCCACCGGCGCGGCCCGCGCGGCCATGGCGCTCACCGAGCCCGCCGGCGGCTCGGACCTGCAGGCGATCCGGACCCGGGCGGCCGCGAACGGCGCGGGCTACCGGCTCGACGGCGTGAAGACCTGGATCACCAACGCGCGCACGGCGGACGTTATCGCGGTGCTGTGCAAGACCGACCCCGAGGCGGTCCCGGCCAGCCACGGGATCAGCATCCTGCTCGCCGAGAAGAGGCCCGGGTTCACGGTCTCCCGGGACCTGCCCAAGCTGGGCTACAAGGGCCTGGAGAGCTGCGAGATCGTGTTCGACGGGTACGAGTGCCCCGGCGAGGCGTTGCTCGGCGCTCAGGAGGGCCAGGGGTTCCGCCAGATGATGGGCGGGCTCGAGCTTGGCCGGATCCAGGTGGCCGCGCGGGCCGTCGGCGTGGCGCGGGCCGCGTTCGAGGACTCGATGCGGTACGCGCAGCAGCGGGAGACGTTCGGGCAGCCGATCTGGCGGCACCAGGCGGTGGGCCACCGCCTCGCCGACATGGCCACCCGGGTCGACGCCGCGCGGCTGCTGACGCTGCGGGCCGCCGCCGCGCTGGACGCGGGCCGGCGCAGCGACCTGGAGGCCGGGATGGCGAAGCTGTTCGCGTCCGAGGCCTGCCTGCAGGTCACGTCCGACGCGATCAAGGTGCACGGCGGCTACGGATTCTCCGCCGAATTCGACGTCGAGCGCTACTACCGCGACGCGCCGCTGATGGTGGTCGGCGAGGGCACCAACGACATCCAGCGCAACGTGATCATCCGACAGCTAGTGGACCGCTACACCGAACAGGAGCGTGAGCAGTGACCATAACGGTAGCGAAGTTCAAGGACGTGGCCGACGGAACCCAGCCTGGGCAGTTCACCATCGGCGACCGGGAAAGCGTGGCCAGCCTGGCCGATCTCGACCCGAGCTACAAGCGGCTGCTGGACGAGCCGGTCACCGCGGTCGTCGCGGTGCTCGGGGCGGACGGGCTGCCGAACCTCACCCCGGTGTGGTTCGACTACGAGGGCGACACCGTGCTGCTCAACCTGGCCACGCACCGCAAGAAGGTGCCCTGGCTGCGCAAGACGCCGTACGCCACGTTCTTGCTGATGAACCCGGAGAACGCGTACCACTGGATCAGCATCAAGACCAAGGTGGCCCGGGAGATCTCCGAGGACGACCCGGCCGAGGGGCCGCGGGTCACCGCGCAGCTGGACCGGATCTGGGTCAAGTACACCGGGAACGAGCCGCCCTATGCGCTGCGCGACCCGTCGTTCGAGGAGCGCCGGGTGCTGTTCGAGCTCGACGTCGTGAAGGTCGCGACATTCGGCCGCCCGTAGACCGCGGCGGCCGCCCGCCCGCCGGGCCCGGGATGCCCAGCGTCATCGTGATGGGGGGATCGCTCGGCGGCCTCACCGCGGCGCTGGTGCTCCGGGACGCCGGCTGTGACGTCCGCGTGTTCGAGCGGTCCTCGTCGGCGCTGCAGGCGCGTGGCGCCGGCATCGCCGCGCTCGACGCTACAGTGCGCTACCTGGTCGAACGCGGCGGCTACCGGCCCGAGGACGTGTGCTCGTCCACCGGCTGGATCCGCTTCCTGCGGGCCGACGGGAGCATCCAGCACGAGCAGCGGCACCGCTACCGGTTCTCGTCGTGGAACACGATCTACCGGGCGCTGCTCCCGCTGCTGGACGCCGGGCGCTACCTGCTCGACCACGAGGTGGTGGCCTTCGAGCAGGCCGGCGGCGGCGCCCGCGGCGGCGTCGGCGTCGGCGCCCGCGGCGGCGGCGGCGCCCCCGTCGGCGTCACGCTGGCGGACGGGTCACGGACCCGCGCCGACCTGCTGGTCTGCGCCGACGGGGTCAGCTCGGCCGCCCGGGCGCGGTTGTTCCCCGAGGTGGCGCCGTCGTACGCGGGGTACGTCGCCTGGCGCGGCACGTTGCCGGAGCGGAGCCTGTCGCCGGCCACCCGCAAGGCCTTCGACGACGCGATCATCTACCAGGTCCTGGCCGACAGTCACATCCTGGTCTACCCGATCCCCGCCCTCGACGGCTCGCTGGCCGAAGGCGACCGGCTGATCAACATGGTCTGGTACGTCAACGTCGCCGCCGGGGCGGAACTCGACCAGCTCACGACCGGCCGGGACGGGATCCGGCGCGCCGTGTCGCTGCCTCCCGGGGCCGCAACCGACCAGGCGGTGGCGGCCATGCGGCGGAAGGCGGCGGACGTGTTCGCGGTCCCGATCGCCGAGGTGGTGACCGGCGTGGCCGAGCCCTTCGTCCAGGTGATCTACGACATCGAGGTCCCGCGCATGGCGTCCGGCCGGGTCTGCCTCATCGGCGACGCGGCCTTTGCCGTGCGGCCGCACGCGGCGGCCGGCACGGCCAAGGCGGCGGACGACGGCTGGGCCCTCGCCGAGGAACTGACGGCCGCCCGCGGGGACGTTCCGGCCGCGCTGGCGGCCTGGGAACGGCGGCAGCTGGAGGTCGGCCGGCGGCTGCTGGCCCGCACCCGGGAGATCGGCGACAGCTCGCAGTTCTCCGGTACCTTCCGCCCGGGTGACCCGCGGCTCATCTTCGGCCTGCACGGGCCGGGCCGCTGACCGGACCGCATGCCCCCGTGACCCGCCGGGCGTTTTCTTGATCGTGGTTCATGGCACGCGGATAACACACCTCATGGACCGCAATCATGGAACCGGGAGCTTCCCCCGACGGCAGACCGCTACTCGCCCAGGGGCTTCAGCGCCTCGGCCGCGGTTTCCAGCGCGCGGAGGTGGTCGTCGACGGTGGGCAGGCCGGAGCCCATGGTGTTCACCGACAGATGGGTGGCGCCCGCGTCGCGCCAGGTCGCGGCGTGCTCGGCCAGCTTCTCCGGGCTGCCCCGCCAGCTGGCCCGGCCCTCCATGCCGAGGCGGGCCGGGTCCCGGCCCGCCTCCCTGGCCGCCTGCTCGACCACGCCGCGCGCCTCGTCGAGCTTCGGGCCCGGGGGAACCTGGGGGAACCAGCCGTCGGCCAGCCGGCCGACCCGCCGGTAGGCACGCTCCGACTGCGCCCCGAACCACACCGGTATCGGCCGCTGCACCGGCAGCGGCGCCAGCCCCGCGCCGGTCACCCGGTCGAAGCGGCCGTGGAAGGTGACCGACGGCTCGGTCCACAGCCGTCTGAGCAGTTCCACCTGCTCCTCGACCCGCCGGCCGCGGGTGGCGAAGTCCTGGCCCAGCGCCTCGTACTCGACCGCGTTCCAGCCGAGCCCGATGCCCAGCCGGAACCGGCCGCCGCTGAGCAGGTCCACCTCGGCGGCCTGCTTGGCCACCAGGGCGGTCTGCCGCTGCGGCAGGATGATGATGCCGGTGACCAGCTCCAGCGAGGTGATCCCGGCCAGGTAGCCGAACAGCACGAACGGCTCGTGGAACGTGGTCGTCAGGTCATACGGCCCCTGCCAGCCCCGGTGCACCGCCGGGTCCGCGCCCAGGACGTGATCGTAGGCGAGCACGTGGCGGTAGCCGAGCTCCTCGACCCGCTGGGCGTAGGCGCGCACCGCGCCGACGTCGGCACCGATCTCGGTCTGCGGGAACACCACGCCGACGCGCATCCTTGCCTCCTGCCTGGACGTGACCGCCACCCCCATAACAATAAGGAGCCTGAACGAGACGTCTCGTGGTGAGCGTGGCACGGAACCCTTTTCATCCTCCTCATGGCTGCCCAGCTACCCTGAGTCCGTGGTCAGCGGATGAAAAAGGTCCATTCGTGCGGGCATGGCCGCATTTAGTGGTTATTTGGCTACGATGGGCGGGCGAGGGCGCTGGTGCCCGCGCCTTCGGGGTGGGAGGCGGCGGGAGGTGCGGGATGGCCGACGGGTTCACGGTGGACCGCGCGGCGCTGCGGGAGACCGCGCAGGGGATCAATGACACGATCGGCGCGCTGGAGAAGCTGGGCTTTGACGAGGAGGCCGAGGTCGGGCGGGGGTTTTCCGGGCTGACCCTGAGCGGCCTGCAGGTGGGCGACGCGGGCCTGCAGGCGGCCTTCGCCGGGTTCTGCGGCCGCTGGTCGTGGGGCGTGCGGACGCTGGTTCAGGACGGCAGCCAGATCGCCCAGCGGCTCGGGCTGACCGCCGGCATGTACTCCGACGCCGAGCAGACGGTGATCGGCTCGGTGAAGGACCTGGTCGATGCGGGGATGGGCGACCCGTACCTGAGCGACTCCCAGGTCGCGCAGGGGTCGTGGGCGCAGGCCGAGGGGCTGACTACCGGCCAGCGGCCGGACGGTTTCAGCGCCGCGGCGTGGCGGCAGGCGGGTTCTCAGATCGGGCAGACGTGGAAAGCGGAGGGCCGCGATGTGGCCCAGACCGGGAAGGACCTGGCAGACCCGTGAGGCAGGTGAGTCGTCGTGGGCGGCTGGTTTGACGGCGTGGTGCATGCGGTGACGCACCCGGGGAGCCTGGTGCCGGGTGCGGAGCACGGGCTGGGAAGCCTGCTGGATGACGCCGCGCGCGGGCTGGGCTCCGGGCTGTCGGCGGTCGGGCTGGGCGGGGCGGGCCAGTGGGTGGACCGGGCCGGGGATGACGTGGCGAACTTCCTGGGCGCGCAGGTTCCCGAGGAGCAACTGGGGCAGACCACCGATCCGGCGGAGCTGATCCATGGCGACCCGGCCGCCTTGCGGTCGGCGGCGGAGAAATTACGGACGTTCGCGGCGGCGTTCGGGGAGACGGCCGCGGGGCTGAGCGGGATCGATACCGGTCACTGGACCGGCGCGGCGGCCGACGCGTTCCGGGCCAAGTACGCGCCGCAGCCCGGCCGGTGGCGGGATGCGGCCACCGGGTGCGGGGACGGGGCCGATGCGCTGGAGTCGTACGCCAGGACGGTGCAGTGGGCCCAGGGGCAGGCGCGGCAGGCCATCGAGGTGTACGAGGAGGGGAACCGGGCCACCGCCGCGTACAACGATCAGGTCGCCGCGTACAACCGGGCCGCGCAGGCCTATGACGCCCAGCTGGCGGCCTTGCGCAACCCGGGCCCGCGGCCGGTGGAACCGGGGCCGGGTTGCGCATGGCCCCTGCTATCTGGTGGCCCCTGCTAGCTGGTGGCGCGCGTGGCACCACCGCACGGCTCGCGCTGCCGCAGGTTTGCGCGGGCGGCGGGTTCGGCTGTCAGGCTCCAGACCACTGTGGGCGACGGGTGAGCGGCCAGTTCGGGCCTTGCCGGTGCGGGCAGCGGCAGGCTTGGCGGCCTTGCCAGAGGTGGGCGCGCGGGGCGACGGGGATTTGCCGGGATTCTGCTCTTAGCGATTCCGGCTCGTAGCGGCGGGCACCGGGGAACAGGAGGATTGGGCCCGGAACTTACGATGAGGTAATGCAGAGGCCTGGCCACGAACCTGCGAACCGGATAAACCGGACGAACCGGATGGAGTGCCGATGCCGGTGACGGAGACCGACGGCGCCCCCCGTACGGCGATCCTCACTGTTGACGACGACCCCGGCGTGTCCCGCGCGGTCGCCCGCGACCTGCGGCGCCGGTACGGCGAGCAGCACCGGATCGTACGCGCCGAGTCTGGAGAGTCGGCGCTGGACGCGCTGCGCCAGATGAAGCTGCGCGGGGACATGGTCGCGGTGATCCTGGCCGACTACCGCATGCCGCAGATGAACGGGATCGAGTTCCTCGAGCAGGCGATGGACATCTACCCGGGGGCGCGGCGCGTGCTGCTGACCGCCTACGCCGACACCGATGCCGCGATCAACGCGATCAACGTCGTCGATCTGGACCACTACCTGCTCAAGCCCTGGGACCCGCCGGAAGAGAAGCTCTATCCCGTCGTGGACGGGCTGCTGGAGGCGTGGCTGGCGTCGGACCACCGGCCGGTCCCCGAGATCAAGATCGTCGGACACCGGTGGTCGGCGCGCTCGTCGGAGGTGCGCGAGTTCCTGGCCCGCAACCAGGTCCCGTACCGCTGGTACTCCTCGGACGAGCCGGAAGGGGAGCGGCTGCTCCGCGCGGCCGGCATCGAGACCGCTGACGGCGACGGGCTCAGGCTGCCGGTCGTGATCACCCCGGACGGCGAGGCGCTGGTGGAGCCGGCCGACGCCGAACTGGCCAGCCGGGTGGGACTCGCCACCACGCCGTCCAAGGACTTCTACGACCTGATCGTCATCGGCGGCGGCCCGGCCGGCCTGGGCGCGGCGGTGTACGGCGCGTCCGAAGGGCTCCGCACGGTGCTGGTGGAGCGCACCGCGACCGGAGGGCAGGCGGGGCAGAGCTCGCGGATCGAGAACTACCTCGGCTTCCCGGACGGGGTGTCCGGGGCGCAGCTGACCGACCGGGCTCGCCGACAGGCCGCCAAGTTCGGCGCCGAGGTGCTGACCACGCGCGACGTGGTCGGCCTGGAGATCAACGGGTCCGCGCGCAGCGTCCGCTTCGCGGACGGTACCGCCATCGACGCTCACACCGTCATCCTCGCGACCGGCGTCTCCTACCGTCGCCTCGCCGCGCCCGGCCTCGACGAGATGACCGGTCGGGGGGTCTACTACGGATCCGCGCTCACCGAGGCCGCCGCGTGCTCCGAGCAGGACGTGTACATCGTCGGCGGCGCGAACTCCGCCGGGCAGGCCGCCGTGTACCTGTCGCGCGGCGCCAAGTCGGTGACGATCCTGGTCCGCGGGCCGTCGCTGGAGCAGTCGATGTCGTTCTACCTGATCCAGCAGATCAGGGACATCCCGAACATCAGGGTCCGCACCTGCACCGAGGTCATCGGGGCGCAGGGCTACGAACACCTGGAGAGCCTGACGCTGCGCGACACCGCCACCGGCGCGACCGAGACCGTGGACGCGGGGTGGATGTTCCTGTTCATCGGCGCGGCCCCGCTCACCGACTGGCTGAAAGACGTCGTGATATGCGATGAGCGCGGGTTCGTGGTGTCAGGGCCGGACCTGTCCCTCGAGGGAGAAAAGCCGCGGGGCTGGGCGCTGGATCGCGCCCCGTACCACCTGGAGACCAGCGTTCCCGGCGTCTTCGTGGCCGGCGACGCCCGGGCCGAGTCGGCCAAGCGCGTCGCCTCGGCCGTGGGCGAGGGCGCCATGGCCGTCATGCTGGTGCACCGTTATCTGGAGAAACTCTGATGACCGAACCGGCCCAGCAAGAACCGGTATGCCGCGCCCAGGGCGAGCAGATGGCGTGCAGCCCCGAGGAACTGCGCACCCTGTTCTTGTTCGAGAAGCTGGACGACGAGCAGCTGGCCTGGCTGTGCAGTCACGGGCACGTCGAACTTATCGGGCCCGGGCCTCTTTACCGCGAAGGCGACCCCGCCACCTGCTTCTACGTGCTGCTGGAAGGCACCACCATCCTGTTGCGGCGGGTCGGCGCGGACGACATCGAGGTGTCGCGGACGTCTAACCGCGGCACCTACTCCGGGGCCTTCAACGCGTACCTCGACGGGGTGGCCCAGGTCTACAACAACTCGGTCCGGGTGCCGGAGCCGTCGCGCTTCTTCGTGCTGGACGCCAGGGACTTCGCGCGGCTGATGAAGGACTGGTTCCCGATGCCGGTGCACCTGCTCGAGGGGCTGTTCTTCGGGACCAGGAACACCCAGCACGTCGTCGCCCAGCGGGAGCGGCTGCTCGCGCTCGGCTCGCTCTCGGCGGGCCTCACGCACGAGCTCAACAACCCGGCGGCGGCGGCGGTGCGCGCCACGGCCGCGCTGCGCGAGCGGGTCGCCGGCATGCGCCACAAGCTGGGCATCATCGCGGGGGGCCGGTTCACCCCGGAGACCCTGCAGACCCTGATCCAGCTCCAGGAACGCGCCGTGGAACTGGTCTCGAAGGCGCCGTCGCTCGGCCCGATCGAGGCGTCCGACCGCGAAGACACCATCACCGACTGGCTCGACGACCGCAACATCACGGCCAGCTGGGATCTCGCCCCGATCTTCGTGCAGGCGGGCCTGGACACCGCCTGGCTCGATCACGTCGAGGTGACCGTGGACGAGGCGACCCTGGACAGCGCGCTGCGCTGGCTCGGCTATACGGTCGAGACCGAGCTGCTGATGAACGAGATCGAGGACTCCACCACGCGGATCTCCACCCTGGTCGGCGCGGCCAAGCAGTACTCACAGCTGGACCGGGCCCCGCACCAGGTCGTCGACGTGCACGAACTGCTGGACAGCACGCTGCTGATGCTCGGCGGCAAGATCCCGCCCGGGATCACGGTCGTCAAGGACTACGACCGGACCCTGCCCAGGATCCCCGCCTACGCCGCCGAGCTGAACCAGGTGTGGACCAACCTGATCGACAACGCGGTGTCGGCTATGGGCGAGACGGGCACGCTGACCGTGCGCACCATGCTCGAGCGCCACGAGTACCTGGTGGTCGAGTTCGGCGACACCGGTCCCGGGGTACCCCCGGAGATCAAGGACCGGATATTCGAGCCGTTCTTCACCACCAAGCCGGTGGGCGAGGGCACCGGGCTCGGGCTCGACATCTCCTGGCGGATCGTGGCGAACAAGCATCACGGGGCCATCCAGGTGGAGTCGGTCCCCGGTGACACCCGGTTCCGGGTATGGCTGCCGCTGACCGCCCGGGAACCCGACAGCGCCGCAGGGCCCGGCGGTGCCCCGGAAGCCGACGGCGAACCCGAACCCGGCGCCGCCCCTGAGCCCCACGAGGAGGAAGCAGGATGACCACGGTGCCGGGAATCGACCCCTCGGTCCCGCCGAGCGGGACCGCCTGCGTCGAATGCGAGGAGGCCGGCGGCTGGTGGCTGCACCTGCGCCGGTGCGCCCAGTGCGGGCACATCGGCTGCTGCGACACCTCCCCCTCGCAGCACGCGACCGCGCACGCGAAGGCCACCGGACATCCGTTCATCCGTAGCTTCGAGCCGGGCGAGAACTGGTTCTGGAGCTACGAGACGCAGGAGGCCTACGACGGCCCGGAACTCGCCCCGCCAGAGCATCACCCCCGCGACCAGCCGGTGCCGGGACCGGCCGGAAGGGTTCCCCCGGGCTGGCAGCGCATGCTGCATTGATCCCGCGGGGAATGAGGAAGGACGCGGGGGGACGGGAAGGACGCGGGGGGACGGGAAGGACGCGGGGGGACGGGAAGGACGCGGGGGGACGGGAAGGACGCGGGGCGGGGAAGCCGGGAGATAGGACCCGGCCGGGGACGCGGGGAAGGAGGCCGGGAGTAAGGGATGAGGCGCCCGGTACGGATCGCCAACTGTTCCGGTTTCTACGGCGACCGGGCCTCGGCCGCGCGGGAGATGGTCGAGGGCGGCCCCATCGACGTGCTCACCGGCGACTACCTGGCCGAGCTCACCATGCTGATCTTGTGGAAGGCCCGGCAGAAGGACCCGGCCGCGGGCTACGCGCGGACCTTCCTGGGCCAGTTCGAGGAGGTCATCGGCACCTGCCTGGACCGCGGCATCACGATCGTCGTCAACGCGGGCGGGCTCAACCCGGCCGGGCTGGCCGCCCGGCTGCGCGAGATCGCCGCCCGGCTGGGCCTGGCGCCGAAGATCGCCCATGTCGAGGGGGACGACCTGCTGGGCCGGCTCGGCGAGCTCACCGAGGCCGGGCACGCCCTGGCGCACGCCGAGACCGGCGAGCCGCTGGCCAAGGCGGGGGTCACGCCGGTGACCGCGAACGCCTACCTCGGCGGATGGGGGATCGCGGCCGCGCTGCGGGCCGGGGCGGACGTCGTGGTCTGCCCGCGGGTCACCGACGCCTCGCTGGTCGTCGGCCCGGCCGCG
This sequence comes from uncultured Actinomycetota bacterium, assembly GCA_963808705.1. GTDB lineage: Bacteria > Actinomycetota > Actinomycetes > Streptosporangiales > Streptosporangiaceae > JASHPR01. The sequence goes on from CAWEHB010000006.1 coordinate 92,411, forward strand.
GCCTGGCACGGCTGGGGCCCCGGTGACCTCGACGAGCTGGCCGGCGCGGTGGTGGCCGGGCACGTGATCGAGTGCGGCCCGCAGGCCACCGGCGGCAACTACCCGTTCCCGGATGAGCTGCCCGACTGGCGCTATCCCGGGTTCCCGATCGCCGAGGTCGCCGCCGACGGCAGCAGCGTGATCACCAAGCACCCGGGCACCGGCGGGCTGGTGTCGGCCGGCACGGTCACCGCCCAGCTGCTCTACGAGCTGGCCGAGCCGGAGTACGCCAACCCCGACGTGATCGCGCGCTTCGACACGATACGGCTGGACGCCGACGGCCCGGACCGGGTGCGGATCAGCGGCACCCGCGGCCGCCCGCCGCCGGAGCAGCTCAAGGTGGCGCTGAATTACCTGGGCGGCTACCGCAACACGATGACGATGGTCCTGACCGGCCTGGACATCGAGGAGAAGGCGGCCCGGGCGGAGGCGATGCTCTTCGACCTGCTGGGCGGCCGGGAACGGTTCGCCGAGGTCGACGTGCGGCTGATCCGCACCGACCGGCCCGACGCGCCGACCAACGAGCAGGCCACGGCGCAGTTGCGGATCACCGTCTTCGACACCGGATCCGGCCAAGGTCGGCCGGTCGTTCTCCAACGCCACGATCGAGCTCGCCCTCGCCTCCTGCGCCGGCTTCCACACCACGACCCCGCCGACGGCGGAGAGCGCGTACGGCGTCTACTGGCCGACGTTCGTGCCCGCCGCCGTGGTCGAGCACGTGGCCGTGCTGCCCGACGGGAGCCGCCGCGCCATCCGGCCGCCCGGGGCGGCAGACCCGCGGGCGGCAGCACCGCGCATCCCGGCAGCACCGGTCACGGGGCACGCGGCGGGGCCGACCCGGCGCGCTCCGCTCGGGCTGATCTGCGGCGCACGTTCGGGAGATAAGGGCGGGAACGCGAACGTCGGCCTGTGGGTCAGGGACCCGCAGGCGTACGCCTGGCTGCGGGGCTACCTCGATATAGCGCGATTCCGGGAACTCCTGCCCGAAGCCGCCGGCCTGGAGGTGCGCCGGTACGAGCTGGCGAACCTGGGCGCGGTCAACTTCGTCGTGGTCGGGCTGCTCGGCCTCGGGGTCGCCGCGTCCGCCCGGCCCGACCCGCAGGCCAAGGGGCTCGGCGAGTACCTGCGGTCCCGGCACGTCGACGTCCCGGTCACGCTGCTGCTCCCAGACCGGTCATGACCAGAACCCACCCCAGGCGGCACCGAGAGCCACGTGGCAGTACCTGATGACCGTGCAGCGCCTGGTGGATGGCGGGGTCTCTCCGTACCTGGCACAGACCGGTACGGATAACCAGCGGCCGTATCCGCGAACCACCCAGATGTATCGCAGCTGACCGAGTTGCGCGCCGTCTACGGTTTCTTCATGGATTCACTCGACATCGATGGCGCCTGGGTCTTCACTCCTCGTATCCACAGGGACGGGCGGGGCAGCTTCCTCGAATGGTTCCGCGACGCCGAGTTCCACGCGGACCTCGGGTACCCCATGGACGTTGCCCAAGCCAACTGCTCAGTGTCCCGGCGGGGAGTCGTCCGGGGTATCCACTTCGCGGATGTCCCACCCGGCCAGGCGAAATACGTCACCTGCGCCAGCGGCGCGATCGTCGATGTCGTCGTCGATCTAAGGGTTGGCTCCCCGAACTTCGGACGCTGGGAGGCGGTACAACTCGATGACGAAACCCGGCGCGCGCTTTATATCTCTGAAGGGCTTGGCCACGCTTTCGTGGCGGTAAGCGACCAGGCCACAGTGCTGTACCTGTGTTCTACCCCTTACGCCCCCGACCGCGAGCATGGCGTACACCCACTCGATCCTGCCGTCGGCATCGCCTGGCCCACGGACATGGAGACGGTCCTGTCCGACAAGGATGCCGCCGCCCCGTCGCTGGCGGAAGCGCGATCGGCCGGGCTGCTCCCGGACTACGGCCACTGCCGGGCCCACGCCACGGGCCTGCGCAGCGCCAAGTCGCGTCGCTCACTTTGACCCCGTCGCACTCGTACGGCTCGTAAGAAAGCGTCAAGGGCGAACCTGGGACGATGCTGACGGCGCTCAGAGGGTGCCGGCCTCGATGGCCTGGCGGATCCAGGGGATGACCTCGTCGAGCATGGCGGGCAGGGAGGTGGTGGCCTGGTAGCCGAGGATCTTCTTGGCTTTCCCGGTCGAGGGCACCCGCCGCTGCACGTCGTGGGTGAACGGGTCGTCGTGCACGACGCGGAGCGGGACGCCGGGTCCGTTGATCTTCTGCCAGATCAGCTGGGCCAGTTCGAGCACGGTGGTGGGCTGGTCGGTGGACAGGTTGAAGTCCTCGTTCAGCGCCCCGGGGTGTTCGAGGGTGTCGGCGATGCCGCGGGCGAGGTCGCCGCCGTAGGTGTAGTGGCGGACCTGGCGGCCGTCACCCAGGATGTGCAGCGGGTCCTGGCCCTTGAGCACCTTTTGCGCCAGGTCGGGCACCACGTGGCTCATGGCCAGCTGCACGTTGCCGGACAGGATCTGCTCATCGCCCAGCGCCCGGCTTTCGCCGGTGCCCACGCAGTTGAACGGGCGCACGATGGTGAACGGCAGCCCGTGCTGGTCGCGGGCGGCGCGGGCGAAGTACTCCACCGCGAGCTTCTGGAAGCCGTAGGACGAGCGCGGCGGCGGTATCTGGCGTTCCTGGCCCTCATGCGACGGCCAGGAACTGGCCGACTCGAACACCATCGACGATGACACGTAGGTGACCTTCGCCAGCCGGCCGGACCGGTGCGCCGCGATCGCCGCGTCGCAGCAGGAGGCGATGATCCGCTCGTTGGCGGCGAGCAGGTCGTAGGGGTAGGTGTGGAAGTAGGAGATCCCGCCGATCATCGCGGCGCCCGCGATGAAGTGGTCGGCGCCGGCCAGCAGGGCGGTCATCAGGGCGGTGTCGCGCGCGTCGCCCTCGACCAGGGTGTAGTCCGGGTGGCCGTCGTAGGACTTGGCGACCTTGCCGTACTTGGAGAAGTTGTCCACCCCGGTGACGGCGTAGCCGCGCTCGAGGAGCTCGGCGACCAGGTAACCGCCGATGAACCCCGCCGAGCCGCTGACCACTACCTTGCGCATCCTCACCTTGCCTGTTCGCGGTCGCTGGCCGGCACGGCGCGCCCGGCGCGGGCCCGCAGCTCGTCCACGCCGAGCTGCCGGCCGAAGGCGAACCGGTACCAGCGCAGGTACTTCGGCAGCCAGGCCGCGACCCGGAAGTTCGACAGGCCCTCCTGGCGGTCCAGCCAGATCGTGGGGATCTCGGCGATCGGCAGCCGCAGCCGCCGGGCCTTGGCCGTCAGCTCGATGCCGATCTCGAAGCCGTCCCGGCTGTCGATGCCGGCCGCCCGCACGAACGCGGTCGGATAGGCCTTGAACGAGTTGGTGGCGTCCCGGGTGCCGACCCGGGCCAGCAGCCGCAGGCTGCGCCCGGCCGCCGCCGACATCATCCCCTTGGCCAGCGGCCCGCCCACCTGCTGGCCGCCGGCCATGTACCGGGACGCCGCCGCGACCGCGACGCCGCGCTCGACCAGGCGGACCAGGTCGTCGATCTGCCGCACGTCGTCGCAGCCGTCGGCCATCGTGACCACCGCCACCGGCGTGACGGCGTGATCGATGCCGTAGCGGATCGCGTTGGCCGGGCCCCGCCCGTAGTCATTGACCAGGCAGCGCAGCCGCGGCTCCCGCCCGGCCAGGCGCGACACCACCGCCCGGGTGCTGTCGGCGGGGTCATCGACCACCACCAGCACCTCGCACGGCAACATCACCGCCTCGAACAGCCGCCCCAGGACCGGGATTATGCCCTCGCCCTCGTTGTACGCGGGGATCACCACCGACACCCGCAGCGCGCCGGGATCACTGACCCCCGCCCGCCAGACCAGCCCGGCGGCAGCGCTGCGCCGGCCCGCGGCACGGTTCCTCGCCATCAGATGCGCACCCCCTGGCCGCGGATGTTCCAGATGTCCACCACCGGCTTACCGGTGGCCAGGGCGGCGTACTGCGCGTGCGGCGCGGCGATGATCAGCAGATCCGACTTCTGCACCACGTCGTCCAGCGGCAGCAGCGACGAGTCCACGGTGACATAGGGGTCGGTGCAGTACACCGTGGAGGTGACGAAGGCCAGGATCCCCTTCAGCTTGTAGGCCAGGCTGGAGCGGATATCGTCCGACCCGCCCTTGAACGCCATGCCCAAGATGCCGACCGCCATCGACTCCAGGTCATAGCTGCGCTGCAGCCGGTCGACCACATACAGCGGCAGCCCCTCGTTGATCGCCATCGCGGTATGGCCGATCGCGAAATTGTTGTTGTTGAACGCCGCCAGCTGCATCGTGTCCTTCAGCAAGCACGGCCCCGCCGCGAAACCCGCCGCGGGCAGGTCCGCCGCCCGCGGGTAATCCAGCGCCAGGCCCTGGCGGATCCGCTCAAAATCCAGCCCCCGGTCGTTGGCGATCATGTACAGCTGATTCGCGGTGGCGAACTTGATATACCGCCACGCGTTCGTGAACAGCTTGGCCAGCTCGGCCTCCTCCGGGCTCATCCGCACCTGGCCGGCCGTCAGCAGGCCGAACAGGGCCGACGCCCGCCCGAAAGCCCCCTCCTTCCGGGCGGAGATGATCTGCGGCAGCTCGAACAACTCGGTCATCGCCTTGCCCTCGGCGATCCGCTCCGGGCAAAACGCCACGTCGATCGCGTAGCCCAGCCGGGCGATCATCTTCTCCACCAGCGCGGTCACCCCCGGATACACCGTGCTGCGCAAGATCAGCAACTGCCCGTCACGCAGATACCCCGCGCACCCCGCCAGCGCCCTGGTGATCGCCTGCTGGTCCGGATTGAGATGCTCATCGACCGGCGTGCCGATCACCACGACCACATGCTCGGCCGTGCCCACCACCGCCGGGTCCGCCGAAGCAGACAACCGCCCCCCCGCCACGGCCCGCTCCAGCACCGGCCCCGCCCCCGGCTCGTCAAACGGCATGCGCCCCTGGCAGACCTGCGCCACCGCAGCCGGATTGACGTCATAGACGGCGACCTCCGCCCCCCGGTCAGCGAACGCGATCGCCAGCGGCAGCCCCACATGCCCGCACCCGCCGATGACCACCACATCACGGGCAAACGAGGCGTCACGCTGCAGCGCCACTTATGACACCCGGTCTCTCATCGTCGGCCTGTTATCCAGGCGCCTACCATAGCGGCCAAAAGCCATCCTGCGTTGCTGTGGTCGCAAACAGGACGCCATGACAGTGGCCCCTGTTAAGCCAACTTAGCTGAGCCGACAAGCACGGGAAGCCGGCACTCATAGTGTCCAGCCTGGGAGGGCCGGGCCTGGGCAGGAGCGCGCGGCTAGTCCTGCGCCATGTAGTCCTGCACCGGGGCAGGCAGCCCGGCCAGGGCGGCGCGGGCCTCGTCGGCGACGGGCGGGGGCACGGTCCTCGACAGCACGTGCCGCAGCGCCCGGCCGTACGCCACGTCGTAGGCCTCGTCGGCCGGCACCGCGGTGTCCGGCACCACGCCGGTGCCCTGCCAGTTCGTCCCGGTGACCGGGTTGACCGACCGAGCGAACGGCACCGAGACCGCCAGGGTCTCCGAGATCGGGATCGTCCTGGTGGGGTGCGCCCCGCCGCCGGTCGTCTCGCCGATCACCTGCGCGCGGTCCTGCGCCTGCAGCGTGTAGCAGAAGTCCTCGCCGCCGGAGAACGTCTCGTGGCTGGTCAGCAGGTAGACCGGCCGGTCCAGGTAGCGGGGGCCGGGCACCCAGGCCAGGCTCCAGAACTGCCTGGTCTCCCCGGTGTCGGCGCGGAAGATGTCGCCGAGGTGAGTGTCGGCACCGGGGAACAGGTAGCTGCACCAGAACGCCACCCCGTGCGGCGAGCCGCCGTGGTTGCGCCGCAGGTCGATGATCAGCGCGTACGTCCCCGAGACCAGCTCCATGGCCGCGGTGATGGCCGGAGCGGCCTCGTCCGGAGGGGCGACCCCGTGCAGGTCGATATAGCCGACATTGCCCTCCAGCCGCTCGACGCGGTGAATGCCGTAGTTGCCGGGGTGGCCGGGGAATCCCGGGTGTCCCCGCCCCGGCCGGGACGGCCCCGGCTCCGCCCGCCCGGGCCGGGCGGGCCGCGGCGGCATCGTCCGGACCCGCAGGTGCTTGTCCGCGCAGATCTCGTCCAGCTGGCTGGTGAGCCGCTCGGCGAGCACGGCCTCGTCGAGGTCGTCGTACTCGCCGGCCGCCAGCCGCGCCTCGATCGCCGTGGCGGCCTGCTCGGCGCGGTCGGGAAACACGTAGCTGGCCCGCAGCAGCGCGAGCGTGGTTTCCACGATCTCCCGCGCGGACAGCGGCGTGCTGGTCAGCGCGGGGTCGTCCGGCATCGTGATCCGGGGCGCGACGTCCGGGTCGCCGGTGTCGTCGACGGTGAACTCCAGGAGCCTGGCCTCGGGAAGCCGCAGGGACAGCTCGCGCCGCAGCCGCTTCATCCTCGCCTCGTGGGCCTGCGCCCACGCTTCCAGGGACCGCCGCGGGTCCTGCGATCCGTCCGGGACCGCGATGAACACCCGGACCAGCAGTTCTTCCGGGTCGTCACCGGATTGCCGCAAGGCGACCCGCCGGACCGCTCCGGCCGGGAAGCGCAGCTTCACCTCGCGGTCGATCATGCGCTCCATGCGCCCTAGCTCGGCCTGGTCCACGCCGCCTCCCCGTAACCACTATCGCCACCATCAGGCTAAAGCGCTCTGGGTGGTGCGGGGGTGGCTTAGCGCCCCGCGGTGCGGGGGTGGCTTAGCGCCCCGCGGTGCGGGGGTGGCTTAGCGCCCCGCGGTGCGGGGGTGGCTTAGCGTCCCGCGGTGCGGGGGTGGCTTAGCGTCCCGCGGTGCGGGGGTGAGTCAGCCCGCCTGCGGGCGGGAACGCGCGGCTGAGGGCTTGCGGTCAGAGCCGGCCGGCCTCGACAATGCGGCGCAGAAACCGGCGGGTGCGCTCGTCCTTCGGATTGGTGAACAGCACGGATGGCGGTGCGTCCTCGATGATGGCGCCTTCGGCGAGGAAACAGACCCGGTTGGCGATGTCCCGGGCAAATCCCATCTCGTGGGTGGCGATGAGCATGGTCATGCCGCCCGCCGCCAGTTCCCTGATCACGTCCAGGACCTCGCCCACGAGCTCGGGATCGAGCGCGCTGGTCACCTCATCGAGCAGCATGATCTGCGGGCGCATCGCCAGCGCCCGGACGATCGCCACTCGCTGCTGCTGGCCGCCGGAGAGCCGGTCCGGGTAGTCGGACTGCCGGTCCAGCAGGCCGAACCGGTCCAGCAGGGCCCTGGCCTCCTCTTCCGCCTGGGCCCGGGCGACGCGGCGCGCCTTGATCGGCGCCAGCGTGATGTTCCGCAGCACGGTCATGTGCGGGAAGAGGTTGAAGGACTGGAACACAATCCCGATGTACTTGCGCACCAGGTTCGGGTCGACACCCGCGCCCGTGATCTCCTGGCCCCACAGGCTGATCCGCCCTGAGTCGATCGGCTCAAGCAGGTTGAGGCAGCGCAGCAGCGTGGACTTGCCGGAGCCGGAGGCGCCGATCAGGCAGATGACCTCGTGCGTGGCCACCGACAGGTCGATGCCGCACAGCACCTCATGGGCGCCGAACGACTTGCGCAGGCCCTCGATCCTGATCGCCTCACCCTCGGCGGGCGGGCCCGCCGCTTGGTCGGCGCGGGCGGTGGTCACGGTGCCGCCCTCACTGGCCGACCCCGGCCAGGCGCCGCCGACGGTCCCGGTCGATCACGCGGTCGGTGAACCGGGCCAGCGGGATGGTGAGGAGGAGGAACAAGATGGCGGCCACGGTATAGCTGGAGTAGTTGAACACGGTGCTGCTGTAGATCTGGGCCGCCTCGTTCGCCTCGATCGCGCCGAGCACGCCGACCAGGGCCGTGTCCTTCTGCAGGCTGATGAAGTCGTTGAGCAGCGGCGGGATGACGTTACGCACGGCCTGCGGCAGGACCACGTGACGCAGCGTTGTGGCCTGGGAGAGACCGAGTGAGCGCGCGGCGGCCACCTGGCTCTGGTGCACCGAGTTCAGGCCGGCCCGGTAGACCTCGGACACGTACGCCGAGTACGACAGCACGAGCGCCGCCACCCCGTACACGGCGGCCGCCTGGGCCGAGACGAACGGGAGCCGGAGCGCGGGGACGCCGAAGCCGATGGCCAGGATGATCAGCAGCAGCGGAACGCCGCGGAAGAAGTCCACGTAGATCATGCTCAGCACCCGGAACGGGAACATCACCGGGCCGGTCGACAGCCGGACCAGGGCGATGACCAGGGCCACGATGAGGATCAGGATCTCGGCCGCGATGAACATCCGGATGTTCAGCCAGAGGGCCTCGCCCACCGAGTAGTAGCCCTTCTTCGGGTTGCCGATGAAGGACTGCCACATGTCGGCCGGGTTGAAGAACGTATGCCGCACCTGGGCGCTGCCCGGTGCGAGCAGGAAGACCGCGGCCAGCGCGGCGAGCACGGCCACGGTACTGGCCGTGGAGATCGCGGCCGCCCGCCGGCCTCCGCCGCTGAGCAGGCGCGGCCCGCGCCCGGTGGTCCCGAACGCCCCCGGGATCGGGCCACCGCCGCCGCCAAGGATCACCGGATGCCGACCGCGGGCGGGGTCAGGGCTGGATGGTCGGGACGCTGAGGTAGATCTGCAGGTACTGCTTCTGCAGCCGCTGCAGCGTCCCGTTGCTCTTCAGCGTGGCGATGGCCTGGTTGACGCAGGTGACCAGCGGGTCGCCCTTGGCGAACAGCAGGCCGTAGTGCTCGCCGGTGCTCGGGAACTGGCCCACCATCACGGTGCCCGGGATCTCCGACGACGAGATGTACTGGGCGGTCGGGGTGTCGGTGACCAGCGCGGCGATCTGGTGCGTCTGCAGGGCAGACTTCACGTCGTTCAGCGTCTGGAAGACCTTGGGCTGGGCGGTCGGCTGAATCTGGCTGGTGATGAAGGCCAGGCTGGTGGTCCCGATCTGGTCGCCGTAGATGTAGGTCTTCAGCTGGGCCGGCGAGTGCTTGGTCGCGATCGGGCCGTTCTTCAGCGCGACGAGCGCCTGCTGCACGTCGTAGTAGCTATCGGAGAACGTCACGGCCGTGGCCCGCTGCGGCGTGTAGGAGATCTCGTTGATGTCGAAGTCGAACTTCTTCGGGCCCGGCGCGTAGGAGGCGTCGAACGGCTCGTACGCCCATTTCACCTGGGAGGTCTTGAAACCGAGTTGCTTGGCGATCGCGTAGGCGACGGCGCTCTCGTAGCCCTTGCCGTTGGCCGGGTCGTTGTTCTCGAACCACGGCGGGTACGCGGGCTGGTCGGTCGCCACCGTGAGCTGGCCCTTCTGGTAGAGATCGTTCTGGATCGCCGAGTTGGAGCAGCTCGTGGTGGCGGCGCTGCTGCCGGAACCCGAGGAGGAGCTGCTTGAGCTGCCGCAAGCCGCGATCCCGGCCGTCACGGCAGCAATGGCGACTACCGACAGAATCCGCCGCATCTCCAGTCACCCCACATCAGTGCAGGACCAAGCCGGACGCCGTTCGGCTCGTAAAGGCTAGTAAAACGGTCAGCTTAGACGATGCTCTCCGCCCCGGGCCAGCCCAGGCGGAGAGCGCAAGGGCAACCCCGCGCCACGCGGCGGCGCGTCAGGAGGCGACCAGCGCGGGAAGGGCCCGCCGCAGCGCGAGCCGCCAGTTGCCGATGGGCTCGATGCCCGCGCTGGCCCAGCCGCCGTGGCCGAGCACGCTGTAGCCGGGCCGGGGCGCGGGTCGGGGAAACGCGGCGGTCGTGGTCGCCCGGACCCGCTCCGGGTCGGCGCCGAGCAGCCGGAAGACCTCGCGGGCCAGCTCGAACCAGGTAGCCTCCCCCGAGCTCGTCGCGTGGTAGACACCCGCCGCGGCCCGGCGGCGGACCAGCGCGGTCACCTGCCCGGCGACGTCGGCCGTCCAGGTCGGCTGGCCGCGCTGGTCGGCGACCACGTCCACGGCCGGACGCTCCCGCTCCAGCCTGATCATGGTGCGCACGAAGTTAGGCCCGTGCGCCCCGTACAGCCAGGCTGTCCGCACCACGTAGCCGGTCCGGGGCAGCAGCCGGAGCACGGCCTGCTCGCCGGCCAGCTTGGTGCGCCCGTAGGCGGTCCGCGGGGCCACGGCATCGCGCTCCGCGTAGGGCCGCCGGGCGTCCCCGCCGAACACATAGTCGGTGGACAGGTGCACCAGGCGGACCCCGCCGGCCGCGCACCCGGCGGCCAGGTAGGCCGCTCCCTGGCCGTTCACGGCGAGCGCCTCGGCCTCGTGCGCCTCGGCCGCGTCGACCGCGGTCCAGGCCGCGCAGTTCACCACCACGTCCGGCCGGCCGTCGCGCAGCGCCGCCCGCACGGCGGCCTCGTCGCTGATGTCAAGATCCTTGCGGGTCAGGCCGGCCACGTCCTCGCCGTCGGCCCGCAGGGCGGCGGCGAGATCCTGGCCGAGCATCCCCCCGGCCCCCGTGATCAGCCACCGGGTCATGAGGCCGGCCGCGCCGCCGGCCGCCGGAGCGGCTCCCACCAGCGGCGGTTGTCCCGGTACCACGCCGTGGTGGCCCGGAGGCCTTCGCCGAACGGTACCCGCGGGGCGTAGCCCATGCCCCGGAGCACCGAGTCGTCCAGCGCATAGCGGCGGTCGTGCCCCTTCCGGTCCTCGACCCTGGCCACCATGTCCCAGCCCGCCTCGCAGCAGTCCAGGATGGCCCGCGTCAGCTCGGTGTTGGTCAGCTCGACGTCGCCGTTGATGTGGTAGACGGCTCCGGGGCGGCCGTGCTCGGCGACCATCTGCACGCCCCGGCAGTGGTCGTCGACGTGAATCCAGCCGCGGACGTTCTGCCCGTCGCCGTACAGCGGGACCTTCAGCCCGTCGAGCAGGCTGGTGACGAACAGCGGGATCACCTTCTCGGGGAACTGGTACGGGCCGTAGTTGTTGCAGCACCGGGTGATGCTGACGTCGAGCCCGTGCGTGCGCGCGTACGCCCGGGCCATCAGGTCACCGCCGGCCTTCGCGGCCGAGTACGGCGAGTTCGGCTCCAGCGGCGCGTCCTCGGCCCACGAGCCCGACGCCACGCTGCCGTAGACCTCGTCCGTAGACACCTGGACCACCCGCGGCACCTTCGCGTCCAGGCACGCCTGCAGCAGGGCCTGGACGCCGAGCACGTTAGCGGCGACGAAGCTGGACGCGCCCGTGATCGACCGGTCGACGTGCGATTCCGCCGCGAAATTGATCACCAGGTCGTGACCGGGGACGACCTCGGCCAGCAGCCCGCTATCGCAGATGTCCCCGCGTACGAACTCCAGCCGACGACTGTGCGTAACAGGCTCCAGATTGGCGAGGTTTCCCGCGTAGGTCAGCTTGTCGAGGACGGTCACCCGCGCGTCGCCGAAACCGCGGTAACCGCCGGCCAGCAGCGTCCGGACGTAATGCGAGCCGACGAAGCCCGCACCCCCGGTGACCAGGATCCTCATGAGCTGATCTGTACCTTGCTGTGGTCTCCGAGCACCAGCCGGTGCGCCCGGGGAACCCTCGGCGCCGGGGTTACCTCCACGTCGTGGCCGATCAGCGACGCCTCGATCCGGCGGACCCCGCGGATGGACGCGCCGCGCAGCACGATGGAGTACTCGATCTCGCTGTCGGCGATCACGCAGCCGGGCGCCACCGAGGTGAACGGGCCGACGTACGACCCCGACACCCGCGTCCCGGCCCCGATGATCACCGGGCCCACGATCCGCGAGCCGCTCACCTGCGCGCCGGGCCCGACGACCACCCGGCCGATGATCTCGCATCCGGCGTCCACCGTGCCCTGGCACCCCGGCTCCACGCCCTCCAGCACCATCCGGTTGACCTCGAGCATGTCGGTGACGTTCCCGGTGTCCTTCCAGTACCCCGTGATCACCGTCGAGGCCACCTTGCGGCCGTGGTCGATCAGCCACTGGATCGCCTCGGTGATCTCCAGCTCTCCCCGCCACGACGGCGCCAGCTCCCGCACCGCCTCGTGCACCGCCGGGGTGAAGATGTACACCCCCACCAGCGCCAGGTCGCTCTTCGGCCCGGCCGGCTTCTCCTCCAGCCCCACCACCTCGCCGGCGTCGTCGAGCTCGGCCACGCCGAACTGCCGCGGATCCGGCACCTGGGTCAGCATGATCTGCGCGTCCGGCCGCCCGGCCCGGAACTCCTCCACCAGCGCGGTGATCCCGCCGACGATGAAGTTGTCCCCCAGGTACATCACGAAATCGTCCCCGCCCAGGAACTCGCGCGCGATCAGCACCGCGTGCGCCAGCCCCAGCGGCGCGTCCTGCCGGATGTAGGCGGCCTCCAGCCCGAACGCGCTCCCGTCGCCCACCGCCTCCCGGATCGCCGGCGCGGTATCCCCCACCACGATCCCCACCTCGGTGATGCCGGCATCCCGGATCGCCTCCAGGCCGTAGAACAGCACCGGCTTGTTCGCCACCGGGACCAGCTGCTTAGCAGAGGTATGCGTGATCGGGCGGAGCCTGCTTCCGGACCCCCCCGACAGGACCAGGGCCTTCATGAAGGCCGAACCTAGCGCATCCGGCCGGGGCGGCGGTCACCGCTTGGCGGTGACCATCAGCCGGCGACGGCCGACTCCAGGGTATGAGACCGCAATTGCGGTCAAGAGCGCTAAAGTTTGGCTTCATGATTGATCGCCGGAGGTTCTCCCCTCTGCCCACCAGCCGGCACGCGTGGCTTGCGGATATCCTGCCCGGCGGTCCGCAGATGCCATCCGCGGCCTCCGTTTCGCCGTGAGCAGCGGCAAACCTCTCGGCGGCGCCTACTCCGCCCGGGCGTCACGGTCGAAAGCCGCGACGGCAGCGGCGATCGTCCAGCGGCCCGGCACTTCCGAGGAGTACACGGGAGGCGGGATCCTCGAGGTCTTGACCTCCGCAGTTAAGTATCAGCGCTTCCTGACCGAGTTCCTGACCCGCGCCGCGGGCGTACCTGCCGCCGGGTCCGTAGTCGCCGACTTCGGCGCCGGCCTCGGGACATTCGCTCGCGATGTGCGATCGCTTGGCTGGCAGGTGCTCTGCATCGAGCTTGACCCGGCACTGCGAGCACGCCTGCGCGCGGACGGTTTCGACGCGGTCGAGTCGCTGGATGATGTCTCGCCGCGATCGCTCGACTTCTTGTTCTCCTACAACGTCTTGGAGCACATCGAGGACGACGCGGGTGTGGTCGGCGCTTTCCATCGCGTGCTCAAGCCAGGGGCTCCGCTGCTGCTCTATGTGCCGGCGTTCGCGGTGCTCTACGGCTCGCTGGACCGGGCCGTGGGCCATGTGCGCCGCTACCGCAGAAAGGGCCTGATTGACCTGGTCGAGTCGGCCGGCTTCACCGTGGAGATATGCCACTATGCCGACAGCATCGGCTTTGCCGCCGCGCTGGCTTACCGTGCCATCGGCGACGACTCAGGCCAGCTGGACGAGCGCGCCGTACGACTGTACGACCGCTTCGTCTTCCCCGCCAGCCGTCGCCTCGACTATGTCGCGCGGAACTTCTTCGGGAAGAACCTGGTGCTGATCGCACGCCGTCCCGGCGAGTAGCGGCGGGTCCGGGAAGCCTGGCGTCATGCTCCTTGGCGAGCGGCGGGCGAGCTGGCACCGGTCGCCGTGGCCTGGCCCTGAGGGACCACCGGGGGGAACGCCTGGGTGAACGTCGCGAGCCAGGTCTCGACGCCGATCATCTGCCAGAGCAGGAAATAGTGCCAGCGGAGGCGCTGGCGGGGCGCTGCCCTGAGCACGGCCTGGACGAACTCGGGGTTGAAGATGCCGGACCGCCGGAGCCGGTCCGGTGACAGCGTCTCCCGGACCACGGGCCCGAGGTCCTTCTGGTACTGCTCGACCGGATCGAAGGTGAATCCCCATTTCCGCTTGTGCAGCACGCGGTCGGGAAGCACCCCGGTCAGCGCGTCCTTGAGCAGACCCTTGGGACCCTGGCCGAAGCGGAGGTCGTCCGGGATGCGGGCGGCGAACCTGACCAGCTCGAGGTCGAGCAGCGGGACCCGGGACTCCACGGAGTGCGCCATCGACATGGTGTCCTCGTTGTGCAGCAGGTCGCACACCATCTTGGTCGCGAACTCGGCGCGCAGGGCCTGGCTCTCCAGCGGCCGCCCGTCGTCAAAGTAGCCACCATAGCTGTCCTGGGCGGACACGGTGAGCCGGTCGGCGAACTCGGGCGTGTACACGCGCCGCAGCAGCGCCGGGTTGAAGTCCCAGGCGTTGCGCAGCAGCAGGTAGTTGCGGGCCCCGTCCCCCGAGGCGGCCAGCCACTCCAGCTTGCGGGTGACCAGGTCGAGCTGGGGCCGACCGAGCCCGGCGGACCGCCGCGCCGCCCAGTCCAGGGCGGGCGCCAGGCTGCGCACCGCGGCGCCCGGGACCCCGCGCCGGAGCCGGGCAGTGCGGAGCATGTAGCCGTAGAAGTCGTAGCCAGCGAACAACTCGTCGCCGCCGAGCCCGGACAGCACCACGGAGACGTGCTCGCCGATGAACCGGTGCAGCAGGTACAGCTGCAGCGAGTTGACCTTGGGCTCCTCGGTGTGCCAGATGGCGTCCGCGAGGTGCGCGAGGGCCGGCTCGTGCAGCACCACCTCCTGGTGCTCGGTGCCGAACGTGCGCGCCACGAACCGGGCGTCGTCAGTCTCGTCGGTGGGCTCACCGAAGCCAAGGCTGAACGTCTTGATGGGCCCGCTCGTGGTGCGCCGGAGCATGGCCACGATGGAACTCGAGTCGATGCCGCCGGACAGCGAGACGCCGACCGGCACGTCCGAGATGAGCTGCCGCTTGACCGCGGCCTGGTAATGGGACCGGATCCCCTCGAGCCATTCGGCCTTGCTCCGGGTCTCATCCGGCGTCCAGTCGACGGACGCGTACCGGTGCAGCCGGGCCTGCCCGCCGGCGAACTCCAGCACGTGCCCGGGCGGCAGGCGCTTGATGCCGGCGAAGAACGTCCGGTCCCCGGGGACGTAGCGGACGTTCATCGACAGGTGCAGGCTGGCCTCGTCAAGCTCGGGGCGCACGAGCCCGCTGGCGAGCACGGCCTTGGCCTCGGACCCGAACGCCAGCTTGCCGCCGGTGACCGAGTACACCAGCGGCTTCACCCCGAGCGGGTCCCGGACCAGGAACAGCGCGGCGCGGGCCCGGTCGAGCAGGGCGAACGTGAAGATACCGTTGAGCCGGGCCGCAAAGGCGATCCCCTCGTCCTCGTAGAGGTGAGGCAGGATCTCGGTGTCGCAGTGGGTGGTCAGCCGGTGCCCGCGGGCCAGCACCAGGTCGCGCAGCTCGGGGTAGTTGTAGATCTCGCCGTTGTACACGACGACGACGGAGCCGTCCTCGTTGGCCATCGGCTGCGCGCCGCCGGGCACGTCCTGGATCGCGAGCCGGCGGTTGCCGAGGTGGACCGACTCGCCGCTGTAGAAGCCCTCGCCGTCCGGGCCCCGGTGGGCGATCGCGTCGGTCATGGCCCGGAGGAGCTGGGCGTCCCCGAAGCCCGACGTGCCCGCTATCCCGCACACGGGAGGTCCCCGATCGTCATCGTCACCGCTTCCCCGCGAAGGAGGTCTCGAAGTAGTCAACCATCCAGGCGGTGACGTCGATCTTCTCGTCGAGCAGCCGCAGCCGCGCCTCCTGCCAGGTGGTCAGGGGGGTAGCGAGTATCTCCTCGATGGCGGACAGCGCCATGTCGTACTGGTCCTCGGTGAAGTGCCGCACCAGCCCGTACCGCCGCTCCTCGTCGTCGGTGTACCCCCGGCCCGTGGTCGCGATGAACACCGCGGGCACCCCGAGCACCGCCGCCTCCGACGACATCGTGGCCGACTCGCCCACCACCAGCCGCGCGTGCGCGATCAGGTGGTGGATCTTCTCCACCGGCCCGGTGACCGCGAGGTCCGCCAGGTCGGGGGTGAGCGGGCCCTCGGAGGAGACGAGCACCCGGCCGCGGCGCTGCAGCACCTCGACCAGGTGGCGCTTCTGCTTGGCCGACAGGCCCCGCTCCCGCCGGTCGTGCACGGCCTGCCAGGACACGAACCGGACGATCGAGTAGGCCTCCCCCGGCCGGACGCCGAACTCGGTGAGCACGGCGGGATCGGGCCGGAAGCGGTTCGGGTGCAGGTAGGCGAGCTCGTGGTAGCCGGCGTAGGCCAGGTGGCGCCCGCCGACCGTGCCCTGGTAGCAGTCCGGCGTGCACACGCTGTACGCGAGCGGGTACACGACCCGGTTGGTCTGCACGGCGAACTCGGTGTCGTAGAACACTACCGCGGGCACCCGGCGCAGCCGCAGGGCACCGGCCAGCGCGATGGACGGGCCCATGATCCCGGTCATCGCGTCCGGCCGGAACGAGCGCATGACGTTCATCAGCCGCGGCGTGCGCTGGGCCATCTCGACGGCCAGGCCGCCGGTCCCGCTCTTCTGCTGCGAGATCTGCTGGTAGGGCAGGCCGAACGCGCGCAGCAACTCGACCGACCGGTCCTTGTCCCGGGCCGTGACGCGCATCTCGTGCCCGCGGTCTTCCATCTCGGCGTAAAAGTTCCGGAAAAAATGGACGTGCGCCGGGTGCAGGATGTCGATGAGCACGCGCATGCGATCAGGCGACCCCGTGGCTCGGGGCCCGGGCGCCCGCCGCGGCCGAGCTGGGCCCGCCGGGGCCGACCGGCAGGGGGCGCCGCGCCACGGCGAGGACGCCCGCGCCCCACTTCGGCCGGGAGAACTTCCCGAGCCAGGACACGGCCAGCAGCACCGGGAACACCGCGGCGTACTCCAGCTTGCGGCGCTGGTCGGCCCCGGTGATCAGGTAGGAGATGTTGTTGGTGAAGGTCTCGATGGCCCCGTAGGTGTACTGGTGGGCGGTGACCTGGAACCCGGCCTCCTGCAGCTTGGCCATCAGCTGGTCGGCCCGGTACCCGGGCCGGACGTGCCCGGGGACGTCGAAGTTGACCCGGCGCCGCAGCAGGATCCACCGCCGCTCGTAGCCGGGGACGTGGGCCACCAGGCGCCCGCCCGGGCGCAGCGCGTGCAGCAGCGTGCGCATCGCCGCGATGTCGTCCTCGACGTGCTCGAAGTTGTCCACGCTCACGACCAGGTCGAACGCGTCCTCGAAGTCGAGCTTCGTGACGTCGCCCTGCTGGAACGTGACGTTGGCCAGGTGCGCGCGCTTCGCGATCTCGTTGGCCCGGTCGACCAGGTCGGGCTCCAGCTCGACCCCGGTGACCTGGGCTTCCGGGTGCCGCTTGGCGAGCTCGAAGCTGAATACCCCGGAGCCGCAGCCGGCGTCCAGGATCGTCTGGTACGAGCCCTGGGTGGCGGGCAGCACCCGGCGCAGCCGGATGCGCAGCCCGTTGGCCGGAGCGCCGAGCAGGTTCGCGTACATCCGCTCGAACTTGCTCCGGCCGGGGTCGAGCGACAGCTCGCGGCCCGGGAATCCCCTCATGCTGTGCCTCCTCGTGCGCTGTCTCCGCAGTTCTCCAGGTAGCTGGCGAGCGCCCATGACATCCAGCCCTGGCACCAGCGCAGTTCCCGGATGCGGGTCCGGTATCGCCGGCGCTGCTGGTAGTAGAACCACCCGCTGGCCGGGTTCCACATATGGCCGAGCGTCCACTGCAGCACCCGGGTCGCGGTCGCGGCCCCGGTGCCGAGGTGCCGCTGCTGCAGCGAGAACGTGATGATCCCCTGGGCGCAGCCGTGGATGTCGACCGGGTACAGCCGGTCGCTCATGAACCTCGCTGCCCCGCTGGGCTCAAACAGCCGCTGCTCGTAGAACTCGAGGCCGCGGCGGTACGCGGACTCGAACTCGTCGCTGCCCGCGGCCAGCCCGTAGCCCAGGATCGCGTCCAGGATGAACCCGGTGTGGTAGTTGTCGTGCGTGATGTGGCTGGCCGACGGGGGGTCGGAATAGAACCAGGCGCCGTAGTCGGTCTGCTTCGAGACCACGTAGCGGACGAGCCGACCGCCCTGGCGGATGAGCTCGCCGTCGCCGGTGATCGCGCCCAGCCGCGCGGCCAGGGCCCCGGCCAGGGCCGAGACGTCCATGACGATCCAGTCGATGGCACGGTCCGGCACGTAGCTGACGCAGCGCCGGTCATCGTCCTCGAACAGCGTCTTCGGGGCGTCGAGCAGGAACGTCACGGCCTGCCGGGCGGCTTCGAGGTACCGCTCGTCCTGCAGCGTCTCGTACCCGTCCACCAGGGCCTGGCCGACGTGCGCCGTGACCACCCGGTTCGGGAAGTCCCGTGGGGCGAAGAACCCGACGTCCTGCCAGGGATAGGGATAGCCCCAGCACAGGCCGTCGAATCCGGGGGCCGGGTGATCGATCAGCCAGTCCAGCAGCCCGCGCGCCTCGGCGGCGTCGTCGGCCGATCCCGTCATCCGGTGCCGGGCCAGCAGTGCCCGGGTGAAGAGCGAGAGCCCCTTCGCGTTCCTGGCCTTGCGCACGCCGGCCAGGGGCCGGATGTCGACTGGGCTGCGCATCACCACCTGGATGGCGCCGAGCCGGCGCAGCCTCGACCCGCCGGCCAGACGCGCCAGCGCCGGCGAGTTGAGCGCGTCGTGCTTGGAGTAGCCCGCGTAGTCAGCCGACCGGGCGGTCTGCAGCACCCGGCCGAGCACGTCCAGGTAGGGCCCGGTCCCGCGCTGGGCGGTGGCCGTAGGCCGGTCCTCTGTCATGGCAGCGATAACCTCGGATCTGCTGGCGCTCGGAAACCCCGGAGTCGGGAGAGCGGGCCCGGGCCTGGCGCAGACGTCCAGTGGGCTGGGGCGTCGAAGTACCGCTAAAGGTTAGCAGCACCCCCGAGGCCCGCGCGGACCGTCGCAGCGGGATGACTCTGGTAGCGTGGCGCACCGACAAACTGAGGCAACTGCGACCGCCCGCGTGCGGTCGGGGCGAGATCTGACCGAAGGCAGGTTGAGGTCGGCATGAAGCAGGTGTTCCGTAGGGTGATCGACCGGCGGGGACGGGTCCTGGTCGCTGAGCTACCGGTGCCGCACGTAGGCCCGGACCAGGTACTGGTCCAGAGCCGCTATTCGCTGATCAGTTCGGGCACCGAAATAAGCACGGTGTCGAAGACACCGGCCGAGCTCGTCCGCCAGACGATATCCGATCCCTGGATGCGGCACGTGGTCAAGCAGACCGTCCTGGCCACAGGCCCCGGCCAGACCGCACGGCGGGTCTGGCAGGAGATGATCACGCCACGTGAGATCGGTTACAGCGGAGCGGGCACGGTCCTGGCGCTCGGCGACCGGGTCCAGGGGCTGGAGGTCGGCCAGACGGTGGCGTACGCGGCGAGCGGCCACGCCGAGGTAGCCGCCCCTTTCATCAACCACGTGGTGCCCGTCCCGGACGGCGTGGACCCGCGGCACGCGGCGTTCGTCACGGTCGGCGGCATCGCCATGCAGTCCCTCCGGCGCGCTGACCTGAAGTTCGGCGAGACGGTCGCTGTGTACGGCCTAGGCCTGGTCGGCCAGCTGTGCGCCAGCATCGCCAGGGCAGCGGGCTGCGTCGTCGTCGGGATCGACGTCAACCCGAAAGCCTGCGAGCTGGCCTCCGCCAGCGGCGCCGCCCTGGTCGTCAACCCGTCTGAGCCGGAGTGGAAGCGGCGCATCCTTGACTTCACCGGCAAGAACGGGGTCGACGCCACTGTGATCTGCGCGCGCTCCGACTCGGACGAAATCATCAACGCGTCGATGGAGATCACCAGAAGGCAGGGCCGGGTGGTGATCGTCGGCTACGTCAAGCTCGACGTCCACCCCAAGAACTTCCTCTACCGCGAGATCGACCTGCGCTACTCCCGCGCGTACGGGCCGGGCAGTTACGACACCAACTACGAGAAAGGACGCGTGGACTACCCGTTCGGGTACGTCCGCTGGACCGAGAAGCGCAACCTCGAAGAGTTCATCCGCCTGGTCGCCGCCGGGTCGGTCAACCCTGAGCCGCTGATCGCTGGGGTGTACCCGGTGGAGCGGGCGCAAGAACCGTTCAGCCTCATCCGCGAGCGGAAGCTGCCGGGCGTGGCGGCCCTGATCTCCTACGGCCCCGACCCAGACCGGAGCCGGACGATGCAGATCAGCCCGCGTCCCAAGCGTGACGGCAAGGTCGGGGTCTCGCTCATCGGGTTCGGCAACCACGTGCTGGGCAAGCACCTGCCCAACCTCAAGTCGATGCGGGACGTCGAGCTGCGCGGCATCGCGTCGGCCACCGCGCGCCACGCTTCTGCGGTCGCCCAGGGCCTCGGGGCCACGATGATCACGACGGATGTGGGCGAGTTGCTCGCCGACGAAGGCACCGACGCGGTGATGATCTGCTCCAGCCAGCCCGAGCACTATGAGCACATCCGGGCGGCGGTCCTGGCCGGCAAGGCGGTGTTCATCGAGAAGCCGATGGTCACCCGCCTCGACGACTTCAGCAAGCTGCTGCGGCTGATGGAGGAGCACCCCACGCTGGTCACGCTCGGGCTCAACCGCCGCTACTCCCCCCTGGTCGACAAGCTTCGCCAGTCGCTGAGCTCGCCGGTCGATTTCATCGAGTACGTGATCGCCCAGCCGTTCCTGCCGCCCGATCACTGGACCCTGGACCCGGTGGACGGCGGCGGGAGGCTGATCACCGAGGGAGAGCACTTCATCGATCTGTGCAACTTGCTCATCGGCAAGCGCCCGGTGTCAGTGACCGCTCGCGCGCTCGGGAAGCTCCCCGACGACATCCGGACGCTGTGCAACTTCGCGGTCACCCTGCACTATGACGGCGCTGCCGCCACGATCGTCTTCGACGAGTGCGGTGCGCCCGGCTTCCCCCGGGAGCGACTGTCGGTGTTCGCGCATGGCCAGGTGGCAATCCTGGACGACTTCGGGAAGCTCACCGAGTTCGGCCGCGGCAAGCGCAGCCAGGGCACTGGGCTGCACAAGTCCATGGGCCACGCCGAGGAGCTCGAGCAGTTCGTCCGCGCCGTGAAGGGCGAGCCAAACCATCTGCTGTCCTGGGAGGGCTCCTCGCTGGCCACGCTGTGCATGTTCGCGGCCCAGGAGAGCATCAGGCTCGGAGCCGAGATCGACCTGGACCAGTTCCACCGCTCCCTACTCGACCCGGACGACGGTCCCGGCCCGGACGCGCCGGGGGACGAGGCGGCTGACGAGGACGAGGCGGCCGACGAGGCGGGCGCATCCGCCGGGATCAGCTAGGATCGGCGAGCCTGCGCTCCGCCCGCAGCTGGCGAAGCCGGCGGCGGCCCACGAGCGCCGAGGCGATGGCGCCGGTGAGGGCGTCGGCCACGACCGAGAACGCCCGGGCCACCAGGGCCACGGTGAGGGCGATCGCGGTCGTCGTCTGGGTGTGCAGCACCGCCACCATCACCGCCTCCCGGACGCCGGCCCCGGCCGGCGCGAACACGGCCAGGAACCCGATGGCCCACGACAGCGAGTAAGCACCGACCGACACGAGCAGGGTGCCCTGCCGGACGCCGGACAGCTCCCGCATCAGCACGTAGACCATGAGCCCGTTGCAGGCCCAGCCGGCCATCGCCCACGTCATGGTCCGGGCGAGGCCCCGGAAGCTCACGCCCTGCGGCAGCGCGGGCTGCCGCGCCAGCCGCAGCACGAGGCGCAGCAGCCGGTTCAGCACCCACGGCGATAGCACCACGATGCCGACCGGTATCAGGAACAGCACCCAGAAGTACTGAGCGATCGATGCGGCGTTCGCGAACGGCAGCGTGATCGCGGCGACCACCGCACCTGAGCAGGTCATCACGACGTAGCAGAGCAGGACGGACAGGGCGGACCGGCTGCGGGGGATGCCGCGATCGGCCCCGAGCTCCGACTGGGCGAGCACCGGCCAGATGCTGCCGGGAACGTACTTCGACAGCCCGCCGATGAAATAGATGCGCCAGGCCTCGGGCACCGACAGCCGCGAGCCGAGGTCGGCGAGCATTTCCCGCCAGACCATGAGGCTGCAGATGAGCCCCGCGAGGCACAGCACGAACGCGATCAGCACGACCGGCCAGGACAGCTTCTGCACCTCATGCCAGAGCGTGCCCGCCTGCCCGTAGAGGGCGACGGCCAGGAGCGCCAACACGAGGGCGAGGAAGCCGAACCGGACTACCTTCAATCGCATCAGGCGCACGAGCGGGGCGAGCCAGCGCACGAGCAACGGGCTAGCCGGAGCCTCGGCCGGGGCCACGGGCGCCGGGACCGGGCCGACCGCCAGGGAGTCCGCCCCGTCGGCCGGGGCGGGCGAGCGAACAGGTCCTGAGCGCGACATTCCTACCGGATCGGCTTCTCGAACGCGTACCCGACGCGCCGCCCGAGGTACCCGAGCGTGCGGTGGACCCGGAACTCCAGCTTCGCGGCCCACCGGATCGGGGCCGGGTACCCCGGCAGCCAGACATCGTCGAGCGGGGCGATGCTGGAAGCGAAAGAGACCGGCCGCAGCCCGTTGCGCTCGGCCATCTTGCGGAGCTCGATCGGGGAGAACAGGTGCGCATAGCCGTAGTGCAGGGTCTTCTCGCGGGTCATCTTCCAGATGCCGAGCGCGTACGGCGGGTTCCACCAGTTGGCCACCGTGATGATCACGTGACCCCCGGGCTTAGTGACACGGGCCATCTCGTCCACGGACTTCTGCCGGGCCTCTGGAGATGGGATTTGGTCGAGCGTCGACATGGAAACGGCCACGTCGAAGGTCCCGTCCTCAAACGGCAGGCCGCACGCGTCCGCCACCTTGAACGTGAACTTGGCCGCCAGGTCGGGATGCAGCTCCCTCCGCAGGATTCGCTCCGCGCCCTCGATGGACTGGGGGCTTAGGTCGATCGCCGTCCAGTGGCCGATCTTGCGCGCGTAGTAAATCTCGTCGATAGGGAAGGAACAGCCGATGTTAAGGACCGACTTTCCTTCCACCCCCACGCGCTCCATCAGCGTGTAATCGCTGCGCAGCTTCGAGTACATGTACGTGTACTTCTCGCGGGGGTCATTCTCCTCGAAATTCGCCCCGAGCTCCTCGTAGGCCGAGTGAACAGCCTCGGAACTGGACGTCGGCTTTGCGGCGACTTCAACCATGATGTCGGGAAGCTTTCTGGGTCAGACACTCGTGCAGGGCACTCACCGTAGCAGAACGGACGCCACGGCAAGCCGGATGGGCCAGCTACGGCCGGGCCAGGACAACGATGATCAGCCCTGTCCCGGCCAGGAGCGAGCCCGCCCGGGTCAGTACGTTCGCGCGCTCGTGCAGGACCAGCACGCTCGCGGTCAGGATCCCAAGAATAGCCGAGGGCGTTGAACGGATAGGCGATGTTCCGCGGCACCCCGGGACAGCGCAGCCAGCCAGGCTACTGCTGATATCGCGAACACCACCAGCCCAGTGAGTACCCATGGCGAGGTGGCCGCGCCCACCACCAGTCGCCCGCGAGTCTCCGCCGCCGCGGCTGGTGGACGGCCTGGCGTGGCGGGCCCCGGATAGCCGACCCGGCCGGGAGCCGACGGACGTCGGCGTCCCGCCAGCCCATGTGGCGAGGTTAAGATCCGACATCCCAGAGGACGAATGATCCGGCCCTTGCCGTCGGAAGACCGAGGGCCATCTCGAACAGCTTCACGACCGGTCCGCTGCCACCAGCCGAGCGGTTCACGATGATCACCTTGACGTTGTATTTGGACAATGTGGCTCTTGTAACGCCGACGAGACTGCTGTTCAACGGTGGCCGCGGGCCATATAGCGTCACGCCCTCTTGGTTGGCCAGGAACCGCTGCAAGCCCTCTGGGTTCATAGGCACGGGTTCGAGAGGTCTATCGAGGCCTAGGTAGCCGCTCGGATCGGCACTCCGGGGCCAGGGGTGAAATCCGTAGCCACCGAGCAGCCGGAAGTCGAAGTCGTCATTGACCTGCCACACCATGGGCTGGACGTGAAAATAGGTGGCGTAGGGATAGGTCAGGGCGACGGGGTCGCCCGCCGGAAGCGCTTGGCGGATCCGGCTCGGAAGCGCTGCCGCGCGTGTAGTTGGGTAGGGCCACTGCGGCAGCAGCGTAACGGCCAGGACGACCAGGACACTTACGGCGAGGAATCCGTTCCTTAGTGCGGGCGTCCTCCACCGCCGTCTTGGGCCTTGTTGAAGGGAAGTCCGCTCGTCTCGGTGGACCTCGTCGAGGCTGAAGGCAATGAGAGCGGCCAGGCAAGCGTCAACCCCGAAAGCCATTCGTGGAGGAACCATGCTGTTGAACAAGGGTATGTGGTCGAGGATCACGAAGGGGAGAGGGAGGCCAGTGCTGTGTCCGTCCACTACGAGATGAGGTCCGAGTGTGAGAATCGCACTCAGTAGCAGCAGTGCCAAGGTGAGTTGGACGCGAGGGACCCGCCAGGATCGGTATACAAGGTAGCCCACGACTAGAAGGACGGGAATGCCTATATATGAGTTCTCGCCGGTGATGAGGTGATCTACTCGATCGCCGAGGGACCTCATACCGAATGAGATGCGTTGGGTTGGGCCTGGAACAAAGAAGTTGAGCAGGTCATTTTTGTCGTATGGATTGTTCGGGGGATGAGGTGGCGTGGGGACGTGCTGGGGTCCGGCAACGAGCATCCATACCGGATAGGCGAGCAGGACCAGCGTGACAAAACCAGCGATGAGAGCCGACGAGGCGACTGGTATCGCTAGTTCCCGAACGAGCGCTGGGCGCCGAATCGCCACCAATGCGATGGCCGCGACGCCAAGGATGACAACAAATGCGGCCACCTCGGGCATGATCAGGTACTGGGCGGAGAACAGGACACCGAGTTGGATGTCAAGGCGCCAAGAGATCGCCCTGCGCTGAATAATGGATACCACTGTGGCGGCGATCAATGGCGGAAGCGGAATGAAAGTCAGATATATATGGAGGTCCAAATTTTGGCCGACCGTGTTAGGCCCGAAGCCGTAGACGAGCCCACCGATGGCCGCCGCCGGCAGCCATACCCTCCACTTGCGGAGAACGAAGAAGGCGGCCGTGGCCGAGATGGGCATGGCAACCACAGCGATCAGGTTGAGTATCGTAACTGGACCCACGAACAGGGCCAGCGGCGTCGTGACGACTCCCAGCAGCGGAGTGGCCGTGTTCATCCCCAGGTTCATGCCACCCGGCACGAAGATCGCGTGGCTGAAGAAAGGGTTCAGCCCGTGCTCCAGGGCATAGTGTGCCCAGGCCACTTCCCACAAGGATAGTTGGGGATCGCCAAGCGTAGCCCCGCTGAAAATAGCTCTTGAGATGTGCGGCAGATCTGGCCAGAAAGCTGCCAACCCGAGAACCAGGTATACGCAGATGACCGCTAGCGACGCTGCAATGGGCCTGTGCCTAATTGATCCGCTGAGCGTTTTCTCAACAGCAGATGCACGGACCGTATCCACGCCACAACCACCAAACTCCCGGTCAGCTACTACTCGCCGCGCACAAGTTGTGTGGGGATCGGACTGCCAGGTTGACTTGACCATCGCAAAAGAGTTTGAACACTCTAGCAGGCATCGCTCGACCTTCTGGTGACTCCGGCTCCTGACCTCGGCCTTCTTGATCTTGGCGTGCTGGCCTGCGCCCGCGGCATGTGCCCGTTTTTCCGAGCTGGGCGGTGAATCTGCCGGGCCCGGTCAGCGACGCGGCTCAGCGATCACCCAGGCGAAAGGCCGGGGCTAGCGGACCTCGGCGGGGCGTACCAGTAAAGCAGGATCGGGTCCGGGCCGACGCGGAGGGTCGTCACCTTGTCCCCGGCCAGGTCCCTGTTCCACGCGTGGACCTCGATCCGCGTCTGGTGCGACCGGACGATCCAGATGCGCCCGCGGGCGCCCGCAGGCTCCGCGGCGATCTTGGCCCGCGCCGCTGCCAGCGCGTCACCGATATCCACCGCCCGGCGCCTGGTCAGCACCACCATCCAGGGCAGCTGGGGATAGGCCACCACGTGGCCGTTGGGCCCGTCTCCGGCCGGGAACGAGGGCTGGGCCGGGTAGTAATACGCGAAGCCGTAGCTGGCCCCGTAGCTGACGATCACCACGTCACCCGGCCGGAAGTGGGCCTGCAGGTATGTGACTTCGGAGTGGATATCCTCGACCGGTATCGAGTGAACCCTGACGTAGGGCATGGTCACCGGCACCCATATGGCCAGTGCCACCGCGGCCACCAGCGCCGGCATACGGCGGTCGATGGTGGTGGCCAGCCGCCCCACGGCGGCGACCGCGACCGCCGTCAGCACGGGCACCAGCACCAGCCAGAACGTTGAGGTCCGGGGATCTCCGAACGGATACTTCCGGGCCGCGCTGGCCATGATGACGATCGCCATCATGATGGGGAACATGACAGCGAGGGCAAACCGCCGCAGCCAGACCAGCGCCGCGATGCCCGCCACGACCCCCACCGCGGCCAGGGCGACTGACCGGAAACCCATGTACGGCGCGAGATCGTGGAACGCCCGGTGGAGAAAGACGACAGCACTGGACACGCTTCGGGTCGGCACGTAGAAGCCATCCCAGTAGGCCACCAGGTTCGGGGTGACGTTCGGTCGGACCAGGGTCTCGTAGATCACCAGGGCCACTACGAGCATCCCGGCCGATGCCGCTGCCAGTTCGATGAGTCGCCGGTACTGCCGCCTGATCAGGCACTCGATCGCCAGGGACGCCATGGCAGCCACCCCGACGAAGATCACCGTGTTGGCGAACAGCATGCCCAGCGATGCCGTCGCCGCAATCGCGACGAGCCGGCGGGTGCGCCACTCGTTCTCGACCCGAGCCACGAGAACCCACACGACCAGGCACGCGAACGCCTCGGCCGTGTACTGCTTAAGGTCGTTTGCCTCGAGCAGCGCGGGCGACAGCAGCGCGGCGGCCCCGGTCAGGATCCCGGTGCTGTAACGGCCCAGGCCCAGCTCGCGCCCGAACACGTAGCCCGCGGCCGCCACCAGCATCGCGAACGCGAGAGGCACCAGCCGCAGCCGCTCCGGGCCGCCGAACGGCACCAGGCGCAGCAGGTATGTCCACCCCAGCGGCGTGCTCAACGCCAGCGACCGGGTGAGCCCGATCGGGGCCCGGACCGTATCCGCCACCCACGCCTCATCGACCCAGAACGACTGATGGAGCAGGTACGGCACATCGTGGACGAGAAGCACGGCCAGCCCGACCGCGACGGCGAGACAGGCGTCGATTACGCCGGGCTTCCCGAGCCGACGCCGAAGCGCAGACGCGGCGGGCGGACGAATGGCTCCCTCCCGGCCCACGACCGCCGGAGAGGTCCGGTCCTCTGGTGAGTTGGCTCGGGAAGCTTTCGGGTGAACCATATGGCAGCGACCTGGGGAGCCTCAGGAGCGCCGGGCGGCAAACCGCGCCCGGAGCAGGATCCACAGCGCTTCCGCGCCGTCGCGCCAGGTGAGCTTCTTCCCGGCCGTGCGGCTGCGCGCCTTGTAGCTGATCGGCACCTCGTAGGGCCGGTAACCGCGCCGCAGCAGCTTCCCGGTCACCTCGGCCTCCATGCCGAACCCCGTCTCGCGGATGTCCAGCTCGCGGTACAGCGCGGTGGGCATCAACTTGAAGCAGGTCTCCAGGTCGCTGATGTAAGAGTTGAACAGCACGTTGGCGAAGGTCGTCACCCCCTTGTTACCCAGCACGTAGGCATAGGAATACGCGTTGTGGCTGCCGAACGTCCTGGTGCCGTACACCACCTCGGCCTCGCCCGCCAGCACCAGCGCGAGCAGCGACGGGATCTCGTCCGGGGAGTACTCGAGGTCCGCATCGCACATGATCACGTAATCGCCGGTGGCCAGGACGGCGGCCGTGCGGATCGCGGCGCCCTTGCCGTGGTTGCGGTCGTGCATGTGGACCCGCACGCGCGGGTCGTCGGCCAGGGACGGGTACAGGTCTCTGGTGCCGTCCGTGCTCCCGTCGTCGACGACGACAAGCTCGATCTCGCACGGGAAGTCGACGTTGAGGACCTCCTTCACCGCGGCGGCCAGAGTCGCACGTTCGTTGTAAACGGGCATAAGAATCGACAGCTTCACGGCTGGCAGCCTACGCGGAGCGTGCCGGTGCGGAGGGCCCGGGCAGCAAGATGGCATGGATTCGCGGCCCCCTGGCATCGGCCCGCACAACCCAGACGCCGGCGCTTACCGCGCCCCACGCCCGTCGGCGTCACGTATCCCCTCGGGACCGGACGATCAGGTCGGCGAGCAGCGCGAGCGAGGCGATGAGCAACCCGGTCAGGAAGACCAGGACCGTGTCGTCCGCGAACCGGAACGGGTGCACGACCATGTCGTAGATGCCCTTGGCGATGCCGAGGCCGAGCAGCAGCAGGGCGACAGGCATGAGCACCTTGAGCGGGTTGAAGTACATCACCATCCGCAGCACCTGAAGGATGTAGCGGTAGGCGTCCGTAACGAACCGGAACTTCGAATGGCCGGCCCGCCTGGCGTACTCGATCGGCACGTAACGCACTTCGTGCTGGTTGGACAGGAAGGCGAGCGTGATCGTGGTGACGCAGGAGAACCCGGGCGGCAGCAGCCGCAGGTAGGGCAGCGCGACCTGGCGCCGGAACGCCCTGAGCCCGGAGTTCAGGTCCGGGATCTGTGAGTTGGTCAGCCGCTCGGCGAGCTTGCGGATGAACCACTTGGCCGGCACCCGCAATACCTTGTGCGTGCCCTGCTCGCTGGTGCGCGCCCCGACCACCTGATCGATCGTGGCGTCCTTCTCGAGCATCTGGACCAGCTCGGGGATGCGGTCGTTCGGGTACGACATGTCCGCGTCGGTCCACACGACGATCTCGCCGCGGGCGTGCTGGGTGCCGATCCGGCGGACGGTGCCCGAGCCGCCGTTGCGGTGGAAGTGCACGATCCGCAGGTGCGGGAACCTGGGCGCGGCCTCGTGCAGGCGGGCGAGCGTCTCATCGGTGGACGCGTCGTCGTACGCCAGCAGCTCGTAGTCGTACCCGCTGGAATCCATGGCCGCGCAGATCCGCTCCACCTCGGCCGTGACGTGGTCCTGCTCGTTGTAGCAGGGCAGGATGATCGAGACGTAGGGATCGGGCGGTGACGGAGCGCTCACAGGCGCCGAGGCTACTACCGTTTCCGCGGTCCTGGCATCAGGGCGCTCGAGCGGGGCGGTCACCGGGCTGGCTCCGTCATCCAGACGACGACGTCGAACGGCAGCGTGCGCGTCGGAGGAGAGGTGAGGGCGTTCTCGTCCTGGGTGCTGAGCAGCCGCATGACCAACCGGACCTGGCCGCCGTACGGGACGAGCCGCGACCGCCCGGACGCCAGGAGCACCGGCTGCCGGCCTGCCTGCCTGATGCCCTGCACGACCTGCTCCACGTTGCTGGGGCGCGGCACCGGGATGGCCGCCGCCGGGACGCCGCACATCCCGCGGACGACCTGGGTGAGCCGGGAGGCGGGCCCGCCGTTGGTGCCGCCGATGAAGACGACCGACGCGTCGCGCGGGATCGCCGCGCACATGCCGTTGACCGCCGGGATCTCGCCCTCGTAGGTTCGCTGGGAGGCCAGGCCCTTCGCGGCGAGCCTGATCCCGACCGGACCGCCGCTGGCGACTTTCAGGCCGAACGTGGTCACCGCGGCCGGCAGCACCAGGGCAACCACGCAGCACGCCATGAGGCCGGCGTGGACCGCGCGGGCGGTGCCCGCGCGCCGGAGCCAGGCGTTCAGCCAGCCCGCTCCCCAAACCGCCAGCAGGATGAAGCCGGGCAGCACGGTGGGAACCAGCCTGCGGCTCGCCCAGGGCTGATCGGGCGTGATCGACGGCCGGTAGAGCGTGGTGACGATGGCCCACGCGAAGACCATGAGGGGCAGCACCCAGGGGGGCGCCTGACCCTGCAGGCACCGGCGGGAGAGCAGCGCGGCGCCGAGGGTGGCGAGGATCACGGCGGGCACGCCGATGTACCAGAACACCCAGTGCAGGCTCAGCTCGTAGTACAGCCGCTCGGGGGCGACCGGCAGATGATCGGCCCGCTGGTAGCTGGCGATGATGCCCTCGAAGAACGCGTTCGACTTGGCCCGTACCGTCTGCACGTACGGGCGCACGGCGAAGGCGACCACGACGAGGACCGCCAGCGCGGCGGCGGCGTTGGGCAGCCACTTCCCGCGCACCTTCGGCAGGCCCTTGTCCCACCGCAACGCCACCGCGATCAGCGTCGCAATGGCCACGACGCCGGTCACCAGCACCAGGGGCACCAGGGAGGACTTGATGCTGGACAGGTAGGGCCGGGTCAGCGCCAGGCCGTCGACCACGCCGTAGAGCCCGCCGGCCGCCAGGCCGGCCAGCAGCGGGAGCGCCTGCCGCCGGCGGGCGATGAACAGGATTCCGCAGTACGGGATCAGCGGCAGGATGTCGCTTGCCCCGTCGATGCGCACCAGCAACGTCAGGCCGAGGGCCAGGCCGGCGATGGCCGCGACGACCCTGGCCGCGGTCCCGTCGTCCCGGAGCGAGTCGATGACCAGGCAGAGCCCGCCGAGGAACAGGATCTGCGCCACCGGCTCGCTGTAGGTGGACCGGCTGACGAACTGCTCGGGCAGGGCGAGCGCCAGGATCAGCGCGGCGAGTGGAGCCCACCGCGGCCCGGCGAGCCGGGCGACCAGGCCGCCGAAGGTCAGCACCGCGCACGCCCCGAACAGCGCCCCCATCGCCACCGCCGTGCTGACGCCGCCGGCCCAGAAGCCGGACGCCAGGAGCATCGGCAGCCCGGCCATGAACTGCGGCACCACGGTGGTGCCGACCTGGTAGTAGGCGAAGCTGGCGAAGGAGAGCACGTGGTGCGTGCCGCCGAAGGCGGCACGGTCCTGCGGGATCGGCAGGGAGCCGTGGTGGGCGATCCAGTTTGCGAACTGGATATAGGACGCCGGGTCGCGCGTCACGATGATGAACTGCGAATGATAGATCAGCTGGTCGACGCCGAACGCGATCGCCACCGCGACCACTCCGGCCACCGCCCACCAGGGCGTGCGATCCTGCTCCGGCGTGAGCGCCGGCCCGGCGCCCGGCCACCGGCCGGGAGTCCGGCGCAGGCCGAGCACCAGCAGCACCACGGCGACCGGCACCGACAGCACCAGCATGAGCACTGGCGTGAAGGCGCCGACGAGCAGCAGCGGCAGCCCGACCAGCAGCCAGGCCACCACCAGCAGGGCCGGCAGCACAGACAGCCGCCCGAGCAGCCGCCCGGCCGGGTCGGCTGGTTGCCTCGCGCGGCCGCCGACGGCGGCCCCGGCCGCCGTCGGGCCGGAGGTCTCGGTCTGAGCCCGGGCCCTCACGCTCATGACCCCCTTGAATCCGCGGCACCAGCCGACGATCTGACGCGATGCAGCACAACGTACCCGCCGCGCTGGAAGACCGCCCGGTAACCGTGGCGTTCCAGCAGCGCGACCCGCTGTCTTTGCTCGCGCACGCTCGCGAACGTGAACTGCAGTCGCCTGATGTTGGCGACCACCCACGCGGACCCCAGCGGAGGGGTGCTCCCGTCTCCGTCCCAGAGCAGGACGGTGTCCCGCGCCGACAACTGGGGGCCGACGTTGTTCACCGCCTGGACGGTAACGCCGCTCGGCACGACCGCGTCGGCCGCGGCGGCAGCCTTCGCCTGCGCGTTCCTCTGGTAGAAGGACGGGCGCAGCGCGCTCCCGAACGCGAAGTGCGGGACCAGGATCACGGCGACGGCGCACATCGCGGCGGCGCAGGCCAGCCCCACCGCCCCCGTGCGCGGAGCACCCGGCGGGCCTGCCGCCGGCGCCTCGCCGCCCTCGCCCCCGGCGGCGCGCAGCCGCCTAGCCTGCCACGCGCGGTCGAGCCGGGCGGCGCCGTCGACCGCGGCGCACGCGAGGATGATCACCAGGTAGGCGTTGTACTGGTAGGAGGTGCCCCACCAGTAGGGGAACACGTTCGCGAGCATCCGCTCCAGCAGCAGCGGGACCGCGGCGAGGGTTATCGGCGACAGCAGCGGGAGGAAGCAGAACGCGCCGAGCAGCCAGAGCACGGTCTCGAGCTTTACCCGCGGCGTGACGAGCAGCCGCAGCGAGCCGGGGTGGGTGACCAGGTGCGCGAGCGCCTGCGGAGCGTCGCGGCCGAGGGCCGTGTACGCCCAGTAGTAGTCGGAGCGCCCGCCGAACGCCGGGATCAGCAGGTAGATCGCGACAAACGAGGCGGCCAGTCCCGCGACGATGAGGACGCCGCCGACCGCAAGTTGCCTGCGCACCACGCACGGCCGCGCCACTGCGAGGTAGAGCCCGATCCCGGCGACCAGCAGGCCCATGTCCTCCTTGACCAGCAGCAGAGCCGCGAGGGCGATCAGCGCCGTCCGCAGCCGGCCCGCCTGCAGGCGCTCGAGCGCCACCGCGGTCAGCACCGGGGCAAACGCGACCTCATGGAAATCGAAGGCCAGCGCCGACGCGATCGGCCAGCTCAGCGCGTACGCCACGGACACCATGTACGCCGCGGCGGTCGCCTTCTGGCCGCCGCCGAACGCGCGGCGGGTGAACAGCCACAGCGGCGGGATCGCCAGCGCGAACAGCACGGCCTGCGCGACCAGGAGGGTGACCGGGCTGTTGTAGATCCAGTACAGCGGCGCCAGCGACGCGATGATCGGCGACCAGTGGTCGCCGAGGATGGAGAAGTGCGGGCCGAACCCGTTGTGCAGGCCCTTGATGATCGATATCCCGGGCATGAAGTGCGCGTAGGACCGCACGGCCTCGTCGAAGATCACCAGATCGTACGACGAGGTCCTGAAGGTGTAGTACTGGGCCAGCGCGAACACCGAGTAGAGGCCGGCCGCCAGCGCCGTCAGCGCCCCCACCGCCATCCGGTGACCGCTCCGGTGGCCGTCCGCTCGCTCGCCGGCGCCGCCATGTCTGCGCACGGTGTTCTCCACGGTCGTGCGAATGCCCATGGCTGCGGAGACTATCCGATCAGGCCTGAGCGCGATCCGCTAATGAAGCCGTCATCCCGCGGCTGCCTTGGAGCTGGCGGAGGCCCCCGGCGAGCCGGTCCGGTGCAGCACGACGTACCCGTGGCGCAGGAAAACGACCTTGTAACCGTTGCGTTCCAGGAACGCGACGCGCTGCTTCTGCTCGCCCGCGTTATGGAAGGTGAACTGCTTGCGCCTGATATTGGCCACCACCCACGGCGCCAGCAGCGGGGGCGTGCCCCCGTCGCCATCCCACAGCACCACGGTATCCCGCGCCGACAGCTGGGAGCCGGCGCTGTTCACCGCTGCGACGGTGACGCCGCTCGGAACGACGGCGTCGGCCGCGGCGATCGCCTTCATCTGGCTGTCCCGGTGGTAGAACGATGAATGGAGAGCGGGCCCGAACGCGAAGCGCGGAACGAGAAACACCGCGACCGCGCACAGGGCGGCGGCGCAGGCCAGCCCGACCGCGCCCGTGCCGCGCGAGTCCGACGGCCTCTCGCCGGACTCCGCCACGGCGGAGTCCTCCGTGGCGGAGTCCTCCGTGGCGGAGTCCTCCGCGGCGCGGCGGTGCCTGGCCCTTGCCGCGAACCGGTCAAGCCGGGCGGCGCCGTCGACGGCGGCGCACGCGAGGACGATCACGAGGTAGGCGTTGTACTGGAACGGGGTGACCCACCAGTTGGCCGATGTGTTCGCGAGCATCCGCTCGAGCAGGAGCGGGAGCATGGCAAGCGTGATCGGCGACAGCAGCGGGAGGAAGCAGAACGCGCCGAACAGCCAGAGCATGGTGAAGAGCTTGACCCGCGGCGTGATCAGGATGCTCAGGGAGCCGGGATGGGTGATCACGTGCCACGCGGCCTGAGGGACGTTCGGGCCCAAGGTGTCATAGTCCCAGTAGCCGTTGGCATGCCCGCCCATAGCCGGGATCAGGACGTCGGTTGCGAACCAGGTGTACGCCACGCCCGCCACGATGAGAACGGCAGCGACGAGCCGCTGCCTGTTCACCACGCGCGGGTGCGCCACCGCGAGGTACAGCCCGACCCCGGCGATGAACAGGCCCATGTCCTCCTTGACCAGGAGCAGGATCCCTAGCGCAATGAGCGCCGCCCGCAGCCGGCCCGCCTGGAGACGCTCGAGCGCGACCGCCATGAGCACCGGGGCGAACGCGACCTCATGGAAGTTGAAGGCCAGCGCCGAGGCGATCGGCCAGCTCAGCGCGTAGGCCACGGATACCAGGTAGGCGGCGGCGACCGCCTTCCGGCCGCCACCGAAGGCCCGGCGAGTAAACAGCCACAGCGGCGGGATCGCCGCCGCGAACAGCACCGCCTGCGCCACGAGCAGTGTCTGCGGGCCGTCATAGATCCAGTACAGAGGCGCCAGCGACATGAGGATGGGCGACCAGTGGTTAGCGAGCAGCGAGAAGTGCGGGCCGAACCCTAGGTGCAGGCCGATGAAGATCGAGGTTCCGGCCTGGAAGTGCGCATACGACCTCACGCCCTGATCGAAGATCACCAGGTCATCCGCCGCTTCCCGGAAGGTGTAGTACTGGGCCAGCGCGAACACGCAGTAGGCGGTGGCCACCAGGGCCGTCAGCACGGCCACCCCGAGCCCGTGACCGCTCCAGCGGCTGCCTGCCCGCTCGCCGCCGCCGTGTGGGGCCAGGGTGCTCTCCACAGTCGCGCGGATGCCCATGGCTGCGGAGACTACCCCGTCTCCATGCCGAAGCGGGTCATGAGCGCTCGTTCTTCATCGGGCGAGGGAGGTTCGTCACGGTTCCACAGCTCGTGCAGGCCGGCGAAGTACGCGTCCATCGCGGGGGCGTGGATCACCAGCAGCCGGGCCTCGCGGTCGGCGGCGTTGCCGAACGTGTGCCGGATGCCGCGGGGGACCAGGACGAAGCCCTCCGGCCCGACGGCCAGCTCGCCGCCGGAGACCGTGACCGCCACCAGCCCGTCCAGCACGAAGTACGCCTCGGAGCAGTTGGTGTGGCGGTGCGGCGGCGGGCGGCGACCGCCCGGCGGCAACGTGCGCTCCATTAAGGAGAAGTCGCCGCCGTCCTGCTCGGCCAGGGCCTTGAACAGCATCACGCTGCCGCGGGCGGTGTAGCGCTCCTCGCTCTCACCACGCCCCAGGACCCGAGCCGTCACCGGCCCAACGGTACTCCCCGGGTGCCCTGCCTCTGCCGGGCGCTCACCGGAGTGTCCTCCGCAGTGTTTTCCTGGGCGGCGGCCGGGCGGGGGCGGGCGATCAGCAGGCCCGCGCAGACGACGCCCGCGGCGGCGAAGAACGCGATGATCAGGATCAGGCCGTGCCGGTACGCGGCCAGCGGGTCGCCCGGGACGATGTGGGACAAGATGGCGACCAGGCTCGCGACGCCGAGGACGGTGCCGACCTGGCGGGCCATGTTGAGGATCCCGCTGCCGGTGCCGAAGCGGGCGGGCGCCAGCGACGCCGTGCCCGCGCCGAGCAGCGAGGGGATGGCCAGGCCCACCCCGGCGCCGCCGAGCAGCTGGGCCGGCAGGAGGTGGGTCAGGTAGGCCGGCTGGGCCTGGATCTGGGTCAGCCAGAGCAGCTGGCCGCCGGCGTTCACCACGCAGCCGATGACCGCCACCCGGCCGGGGCCGCCCAGCCGGGCGGCCAGGCGGGGGGCGACCATCCGGGCGAACGGGAGCACCATGAGCGGGCCCGGGGCGATGGCCAGGCCGGCCCGCACCGCGGAGTAGTGCCACACGCCGGTGAGGAACTCGACCGTGTTGAGCACGAAAGCGCCGAACGCGGCGTAGTAGAGGATCGAGGCCGCGAACGTGCCGCTGAAGGTGCGGGACCGCAGCAGCCCGAGCTCGATGACCGGGGAGTGGTGC
The DNA here is from genome assembly GCA_963808705.1 of uncultured Actinomycetota bacterium. Lineage (GTDB taxonomy): Bacteria > Actinomycetota > Actinomycetes > Streptosporangiales > Streptosporangiaceae > JASHPR01. The sequence goes on from CAWEHB010000006.1 coordinate 128,204, forward strand.
CGGCGGGAGCGGGCCACCATGGCCGCGCCGCAGGCCAGCGCCGCGAGCAGCAGGCCGAGGAACCTGGCCGAGGCCCACCCCCAGCCGGGCGCCTTGACCAGCGCCAGGGCGACCAGGGCGACGGCCGCCGCCAGCAGCGCGGCGCCGATGACGTCCGGGCGGCCCGTAACATGATCGTCTTTGCTCTCCGGTACCACCCGGCGGGCCAGCAGCACCGCGGCCAGCGCGACCGGCAGGTTGATCCAGAACACCCAGCGCCAGCTGAGCTGCACCAGGACTCCGCCGATCACCGGCCCGAGCGCCGCGCCCAGGGCGCCAATGGCCGACCAGGTGCCGATGGCGCGGGCCCGGGCCTGGGCCGGCACGGCGGCGAGCAGGAGCGAGAGCGAGGCGGGCACCATCAGGCCGGCCCCGGCCGCCTGGATCACCCGGGCGCCGATCAGCGCGGTCACGCCGGGCGCCAGGCCGCAGAGCAGCGAGCCGGCGCCGAAGACGGCCAGGCCCGCGACGAAGAGCCGCCGCCGCCCCACCCGGTCGGCCCACCGGCCGGCGGGCACCAGCACCGCGGCGAAGACGATCGTGTAGCCGTTGAGCACCCAGGACAGCGAGCCCAGGCTGGTACCCGCGTACTCCCGGGCGATGTAGGGGAACGCCAGGTTGACGATGAACAGATCAAGGCTCGACATGAACACGGCCAGGGACAGGACGCCCACGACGGCCGTCACCTGGCGGGCGCTGGGGGTGGTGGCGTCGGGCGGGGCGGCGGTCGCCGAGGGGCTGAGGCTCACGGGGCGTCTCCCGGTGTCGCAGAGTTAGTCCGAAATCTGGATGTACACTATCAGCATGCGTCCAGATTTCAAACTCACCCGGTATACTGCAGGCATGACCGCCGCAGCCGAGCCGAGGACGTGCTCTGTCGCGCGCACGCTCGACATCGTCGGGGAGAAGTGGGCCCTGCTGGCCGTGCGCGAGGTGTTCCTGGGCAACCGCCGGTTCGACGAGATGGTCCGCCGCACCGGGGCGCCGCGTGACACGCTCGCCGCCCGGCTGCGCACCCTGACCGCCGCCGGGATCCTCCAGCGCAGGCAGTACTGCGAGCACCCGGCCCGCTATGAGTACCGGCTGACCGAGGCCGGCCGCGACCTGTACCCGGTCATCGCCGCCCTGATGCGCTGGGGGGACAAGTACCTGGCCGGGGAGGACGGGCCGCCGCTGGTCCTCGAGCACCGCTGCGGGCACCGGCTGGTGACCCAGCTCGTGTGCGAGTCGTGCGGGGAGCCGGTCGATGCCCGGGACACCAGGCCGCTCGCGGTCAGCGGCTGACATCCGCAACGCCAGGCCCCGCCTGGACGGCCAGGGACCCCTGGCTGCCAGCCCTCCAGAGGGCCGCCGGGACCAGCGGGAGTACCATCCTCCCGGATCACCGGGCGCCCCGGACCGGGCGACGGCAACTGCTTTGGGGGGGAACATGCCAGACGAGTCTTTTGTGCCGCTGCCCGGCAGCGAGCGCGGTGCGGTGCCGGACGCCGAGCCGGCCGGGCCCATCGACGGGTCCGAGCGCATCGAGGTCACCGTGGTGACCAGGCGGCGCGCGGAACTGCCGCTCGACGCCTCGGGCGCGCCGGTCAGGATCACCAGGGAGGCACTGCGGCGGCGGTACGGCACCGATCCGGCCGACCTGGACCTGGTGGCCGACACCCTGTCCCGGTTCGGGCTGGAGGTGACCAGCCGGGACGCCGGCTCCCGCCGGGTCACCGTGGCGGGCACGGTGTCCGCGCTGGCCGCCGTGTTCGGCGCCGAGCTGACCCTGGTCACCAGCCCTGCTCTCGGTAACGGGGACCGGGCGACGCACCGGTACCGCGTGGGCTCGCTGCAGATACCGGCCGAGCTCGACGGCATCGTGGTGGGCGTGCTCGGCCTGGACAACCGGCCGCAGGCCCGGTACCACTACCGGCGCCATCACCAAAAAGCGGCCGCCGCGACCTCCTACACCCCGCCCCAGGTGGCCGAGATCTACCAGTTCCCGGCCGGCACCGACGGCACCGGGCAGACGATCGGGATCATCGAGCTGGGCGGCGGCTTCTCCGCCAGCGACCTGGACACCTACTTTTCCGGCCTCGGCCTCCCCGTCCCGTCGGTGACGGCCCAGGGCGTCGACGGCGCCAGCAACGTGCCCGGCCAGGACCCCAACGGCGCGGACGGCGAGGTGGAGCTCGACATCGAGGTGGCCGGCTCGGTGGCCCCGGGAGCCGCCCAGGTGGTCTACTTCGCGCCCAACACCGACCAGGGCTTCATCGACGCGGTGACCACCGCGGTGCAGGCCACGCCGACGCCCGTCGCGGTGAGCATCAGCTGGGGCCAGTCGGAGGACTCGTGGACCGCCCAGTCCCGGTCCTCGCTCGACGCCGCCATCGCCGACGGGGCGGCGCTCGGCGTGACCGTGACCGTGGCCGCGGGCGACAACGGCAGCAGCGACGGCGCCACCGACGGCCAGCCGCACGTCGACTTTCCCGCGTCCAGCCCGCACGCGCTGGCCTGCGGCGGAACCACCTTGCAGGCCGATCCGTCGACGGGGGTGATCAGCTCGGAGACGGTCTGGAACGACGGCTCCCAGGGCGGCGCCACCGGCGGCGGGGTGAGCGACGTGTTCGCGCTGCCGGCCTGGCAGGCCAGCGCGGGCGTGCCGGACAACGCGAGCGGCAGTTCCGGCCGCGGCGTGCCCGACGTGGCGGGCAACGCCGACCCTGAAACCGGCTACCAGATACTCGTCGACGGCCAGCAGACCGTGATCGGCGGCACCAGCGCCGTGGCCCCGCTGTGGGCGGCGCTGATCAGCCGGCTGGCCCAGGCCACCGGGACCAAGTTCGGGCTGATCCAGCAGCAGCTGTACGCGGGAGTCACCGCCGGCCAGGCCGCGCCCGGATTCCAGGACATCACCGTGGGCAACAACGGCGCCTTCTCCGCCGGGCCCGGCTGGGATGCCTGCACCGGCCTCGGCTCCCCGAACGGGACCGCGCTGCTCAGCCAGCTGTCCACCACGTCGTCCGAGGCGCCCGCGGCGGACTGACCCCAAGCCCGTTCACGATCACCGAACGCCGGGCCGGCAGCGGCGCGATCTGCGCCTGCCTTCATGATCGAGGTTCAATCGAGGTTCATGAGGTGCGTTATCCGCGTGCCATGCACCGCAATCATGAAACTGGAAGCGCCCCGGGATCACGGAGCGGGGGGCGCGCCGAGGGTGGCGGGGGCGCCGTAGCGGCGCAGCACCTCGGGGACGGCGACCGTGCCGTGCTCGTCCTGGAAGTTCTCCATGATCGACAGCAGCGCGCGGGCGGTCGCGCCGGTGCCGTTGAGGGTGTGCACGAACTCCAGGTCGCGGTCGCGGCGGAACCGGATGTTCAGCCGCCGGGCCTGGTAGTCGGTGGTGTTCGAGCAGGAGGTGATCTCCCGGTACCGTCCCTGGACCGGGAACCAGGCCTCGATGTCGTACTTCTTGGCCGCGGGCGCGCCGAGGTCGCCGACCGCGATGTTCATCACCCGGTAGGGCAGGCCGAGGGCCTGGACGATCTCCTCCTCGTAGGCCAGCAGCCGCTCGTGGAACTCCGCGGACTCCTCCGGGACGCAGTAGACGTACATCTCCACCTTGTCGAACTGGTGCACCCGGAACATGCCCCGGGTGTCCTTGCCGGCCGCGCCGGCCTCGCGCCGGAAGTTGGTGGTGAATCCCGCGTACAGGGCGGGCAGCTGGTCGGAGTCCAGCCGCTCGTCCATGTGGATCCCGGCCAGCGCGACCTCGGAGGTGCCGGTCAGGTACAGGTCGTCCTTTTCCAGGCGGTAGAGGTTGGACTCCTCGGTGGGCAGGAAGCCGGTCCCGTACATGGCCCGCTCGCCCGCCAGGATCGGCGGCAGCACCAGCAGGAAGCCCTTGTCGGCCAGGCGGTCGATGGCGAACCGGTACAGCGCCATCTCGGCCAGGGCCACGTCCCCGATCCGGTAGGCGAACCTGGAGCCGGACAGCCGCGCCCCCCGGGCCATGTCGATCCACCCGCGGGGCGAGCCCAGGTCCAGGGCGTCACGGGGCTCGAAGCTGAACCGGGGTGGCTCGCCCCAGGTCTTGATCTGCTGGGAGTCCTCCTCGTCCATGCCGTCGGCCGCGGTGGGGTCGGGCAGGTTGGGGATCCGGGCCAGCAGCTCGTCGCGCTCCCGGGCCGCCTGGGCCTGCTCCTCGGTCGCCTCGGTGAACTCGGCGGCGAGCTGCCGCAGCCCGGCCAGCTCCTCCGGGGACGGCGGGCCGGCCTTGGACGACCTCTTCTGCGCGGCGCGGAGGGTCTCGGCACGCTCGGTGTACTCGCGCCATCTGCCGTCCACGGCCAGCAGCGCGTCAAAGTCCTTGGCCGCGCCGCGCCGGGCCAGCGCCGTCCGGTACCGGTCGGGGTCCTGCCGCGCGGCTTTGAGGTCAATCACCCTGACGAGTGTAGTGGGGCGGCCCGGCCCGGCCGACCGGGTTTACGGCCGGCCCGGCGCCGGTTCCGGCTCCGGATCCAGCGCGGGCTCCGGGTCCGGCGCCGACCCCCGCCGGCCACCGCGGGTGGCCAGCACCGAGCCGCCGAGGATCAGCGCGAACGCCCCGGCCATCGCGGGCGTGAACCGCTCGCCGAGCACCGCGACCCCCAGGGCCACGGCCACCGCCGGGTTGATGTAGGTGATCACGCTCGCCCGGGCCGGGCCGGCCTCCGCGATCAGCCGGAAGAAGATCGGGAACGCCGCAGCCGTGCAGATCACCGCCAGGGCCGCCAGGGCTGCGAGCACCTGCGCGGACGGCATCGCGCTCGGCCAGGTCAGCGCGGCCAGGGGGGCGTAGACGACCGCGGCGAAGCCCAGGCAGACCGCGGTCATCTCGAGCGGCGGGAGATCGCCGAGCTTCCGGCTCGCGATCAGCGGCCCGGTCGCGTAGCACACCGCGACCAGCAGTACCTCGGCGATCGACAGGGCGTCGCCGCCCGCGGCCGTCGGCCCGGCCAGCAGGCCGACGCCGGCCAGCCCGGCCAGCAGCCCCGTCCACCGGATCGCGGTCAGCCGGTCCGTCCCGCCGGTCAGCCGGGCCAGCACCACCACGACGATCGGCACCGAGGCGACCAGCAGCCCGCTCATCGAGCTGGGCAGCTTGCGCTCGGCCTCGGACAGCAGCAGCCAGGGGGTGATGATCTCGACGGCCGCGAACGCGGCCAGCCAGCGCCAGTACGGGCGCAGCGTGCCCAGCTGCCCTCGCCGCACGGCCACCGGCAGCAGCAGCGCGGCGCCGATCCCGACCCGGGCCAGCACCAGCACCGGCACCGGCACGCCCCCCACGGCGACCTTGATCAGCAGGTACGGAATGCCCCAGATCACGCTCATCGCTGCGAACAGCGCCCAGCCCCGGCGGCTCACGGCTAGCCTCCCTGTAGTCGGCACCGTCCTTCATCAGCGCCCGTCCTTGCTCAGCGCATTCCCTCGCTCGTAGCAGGGCAGGTTCCGGACTACGCTCGCACCAGCGAGCAGTGACCGGAACGGGCAGGCAGGAGGCACGGTGGCGCGGACCGGCGCACAGGCCACGGCGGACGCGCGGGCCGGGGCCGGCCCGGGCACGCGGCCCGGCGCTGGCAGCGGGCTGCGCACGCTCCCGGCGGCGCTGGTGGCGGTGGCCGGCGGCCTGGCGCTCGCGGCCGCGTTCCCGCCCACCGGGATCTGGCCGCTCGCCGCCGTGGGCCCGGCGCTGCTCGTGGTCGCGCTGTGGCAGCGCAGCCTGCGCGGTTCCTTCGGCATCGGGCTCTGCTTCGGCCTGGCGTTCTTCGTCCCGCTGATCTCCTGGCTGGTCAACGTCGCCTGGTACGTGTGGGCCGCCCTTGCGGTCTCGGAGGCTGTGATCTTCGCGGTGTTCGCCATCGGCCAGCGGCTGATGCTCCGGCTGCCGGGCTGGCCGGCGGCGGTCGCGTGCTGGTGGGTGGCGGTGGAGGGCTTCCGCGACCGGTGGCCGTACGCCTTTCCCTGGGGCCGGCTGGCCATGAGCCAGGCCCAGGCGCCGACGGTCCGGTGGGTGTCGGTCGGCGGCCCGCCGCTGCTGACCTTCCTGGTGGCCCTGGCCGGGACCACGCTGGCCTGGATGCTGGTGGCCCCGCACGTCGCAGGCACCCCGATCCGCCGGCGCGCCGTGCCCGCGCTCGCCTTCGCCGCGGCCGCGGGCCTCGCCCTGGCCGGCGGCCTGTTGCCGTCGGGCCAGCCGGGCGCCGGGACCCCGACCGCGGAGGTGGCCGCGGTACAAGGCAACGTCCCGCACTCCAAGACGCTGCAGAAGCTGCTGCGGGAAACGACCGTGACCGAGAACCACGCCGCCGCCACCGAGCAGCTCGCCGCGCAGGTCAAGGCGGGCTCGCGGCCCGCTCCCGACGTGGTGATCTGGCCGGAGAACTCGACCGACATCGATCCCGGCCTGGACCCGTTCGTCTACGCCACGATCGCCGGCGCGGTCGGCGCGGTCGACCGGCCGGTGCTGGTCGGGGCGGTGCTGCAAGATCCGCTGCGCAACGCGGGCGAGCTCTGGCTGCCGGGCCGGGGCCCGGTCGCGATCTACGTCAAGCGCCAGCTGGTGCCGTTCGGGGAGTACATCCCGTTCCGCGGCCTGATCTCCTCATTCAGCTCGCTGCCGTCGCTGCAGCCGGTGAACTTCACGGCCGGGCGCCGCGCGGTGGTGTTCCGGATCGGGAAGATCAGGCTCGGCGACGTGATCTGCTACGAGGTTGGCTTCGACAACCTGGTCTCGTCAGAGGTCAGCGCGGGCGCGAACCTGCTCACCGAGCAGACGAACGACGCGGACTTCGAGCTGGACGGCCAGCTGGGCGAGACGCTGCAGCAGCTGGCCATGGCCCGGATCCGCGCGGTCGAGTTCGACCGCGCCATGGTCGTCGCGGGCACGACCGGGGTCAGCGCGATCATCGCGCCGGACGGGGCCCTGATCGCCAGCAGCCGGACCTGGCAGCGGGCCATCCTCGAGGCCCGGGTGCCGCTGCTGAGCAACGCCACGCTGGCGCAGCGGCTGGGCGAGTGGCCGGAGATCGTGTTCAGCGCGCTGGCGATCGCGGCGCTGGCCTGGGCGATCGCTCTCGGCATCGCGGACCGGCGCCGGGCCGCACCATGAACTCTTTTCATCCTCCCCCGACCGCCCACATACTCTGAGCCTGAGATCCACGGATGGAAAAGGTTCAATAGAGGCGTGGGATTCTGGCGCGGACTGCGGCGCGCGTTCAGCCAGCCGGCCCGCTACGCGGCGCTGGTGGCCGGCGCGCTGCCCGCGCTGGCCTTCCCGGCCCCGAACCTGGAGTTCGTGGCCTGGTTCGGCCTGGTCCCCGGCATGCTGGTGCTGCGCGCCGCGCCGTCGGGGCGCGAGGCGGCCGTGCGCGGCTGGTGGTTCGGCACCGGGTTCCTGCTCGCCTCGCTGTACTGGCTGGCGCCCAACCTGGGTCCCGGGCTGCTGCTGGTCACCGCGTTCATCGGGGTGCTGTGGACCGGCTTCGGCGTCGCCACCCGGGGGCTGCTGCGCGACCCGGTGACGCCGGGGCGCGCGCTCGCCGCGCTCGCGGTCGTGCCGAGCTGCTGGCTGGTGGCCGACTGGATCCGCTCCTGGCAGGGGTTCGGCGGCCCGTGGTCGGTGTACGGGGCGAGCCAGTGGCAGCATCCCGCGATCCTGGCCCTAGCCGCGCTCGGCGGGGTCTGGCTGGTCAGCTTCGCGCTGGTCGCGGCCAACACCGGCATCCTGATCCTCCTGGTGACCCGGCCCGTCCCGGTCCGGCTGATCGGGGCGGCCAGCGTGGCCGTCGCGATCGCGGCCGGCCCGGTGGCGTTCGCGTTCACGTCGGCTGCTCCGGTCAGCCGGCAGGTCACGGTCGCGCTGGTGCAGCCGGGCGTGGTGCGCAACCCCACGCTCAGCGCCTATGCCAGCCAGCGGCTGTCGGCCGGCCTGGGCCCCGATCACGCCGACCTGATCGTCTGGGGGGAGAGCAGCGTCGCGGTCGACCTGAGCCTGCCCAGCTCCGCCCCGCGGCTGCGCCAGCTTGAGGCGCTGTCGGTGGCCGACCGCGCGCAGCTGCTGGTGAACCAGGATTCGGTCGTCGACGGCAACCACTCCAAAGTGACGCTGCTGATCGGCGGCAACGGCATCGACGGCCGTTACGTCAAGACCCGGCTGGTGCCGTTCGGCGAGTACATCCCGTTCCGGCAGCAGCTCGGCTGGCTGACCAAGATCAGCAAGGCGGCCGCGCAGAACATGGTCCCGGGGACCGGGGCGCACGTCCTGCGGGTCACCACGCCCAGCGGCCCGCTCACGATCGGGGTGCTGATCTGCTTCGAGTCGGCGTTCCCCGACATGTCCCGGGTGGACACCGACCAGGGAGCCCAGCTGATCGTCTACCAGACCTCGGACTCCACCTGGCAGGCCGGCTGGGAGTGGGCCCAGGCGCAGCACGCCGCGCTCAGCGCGCTGCGCGCCGCCGAGACCGGCCGCCCGGTCATCCAGGCGGCGCTGACCGGGGACTCGGTCGCGTTCGACGACCGGGGCCGGCTGCTGGTGTGGAAGGGCTCGGAGTTCCGCGGGGTCGCCGTGGTGCGGCTCGGCCTCCCGCCGGCGTCCGCCCGGACGCTGTATGACCGGCTGGGCGACTACGTTCCGTGGACCGCGGTGGCGATCGCCGTGCTGGCCGCGGTCATCGGGCTGATCCGGGCCGACCGGATGCGGATTAGTCGGTATCGTCCGACCGGACTACCCTGGGACGGCAACCCCAGGCGCGACCGGTCCGGTGCCGTGGCGGGCACCGCCCGGGACGGCGCCGCCGCGAGCGGTTCCGCCCGGAGCGATGGCAGCCCGGCGGCCGCGCCGCCATCCGAGCAGTGAGCCTCGACGGTGAGGCAGACAACATGAAGCCGTCGCAATCCGCACTGGGAGGTTCGGACGTGGGCGCAACCGGCCCCGCACCCGCGCGCAGGTACCGATGGACGGCCGCGGTCGCGATCTGCGGCGTGCTCGGCCTGGTCACCACGGCCTGCTCGGGCGGCAGCGGCACGAGCACGGGCGCGGGCGGCATGCACACCGCGAGCGCGAAGCCGTCCGGCGTGGCGGTGTCCATCACGCCCGGCAACGGCAGCCGCGACGTCCAGCCGGGCCAGGGCATCACGGTCACGGCCACGCACGGCAAGCTCAGCAACGTGGCCGTGACCACGCCGGGCGACCCGGTCAGCGGGACGATGAACGCCGCCGGCACCGTGTGGCACAGCACCAACGCGTCGCTGGACGCGTCGCAGAGTTACACGGTCACCGCGAAGGCGGCCGGGGCGTCGGGCCAGACGGTCACGCAGACGTCCGCGTTCCGGACCCTGACCCCGGCGCAGACGTTCACCACGGAGATCCTCGAGGGGGCGGGCCAGACCTACGGCGTGGGCATGCCGATCATCCTGTACTTCAACCGGCAGATCACCAACAAGGCGGCGGTGGAGCGGGCGCTGCAGATAAAGACGTCGAAGCCGGTCGTGGGCGCCTGGTACTGGGATGACCCGTGCAACATGGCGCCCGTCTGCCTGTACTTCCGGCCGCAGAGCTACTGGCCGGCGGGCACCCAGGTGAGCTTCACCGCGAACCTGAACGGCATCGAGGGCGCCCCCGGCGTGTACGGCTACCACACCCTGACCCAGTCGTTCACCATCGGCCAGTCGCTCATCGTGACGGCCAGCACCGCCACCCACTACATGAACGTCTACCGCGACGGCACGCTGTTCGCCCGCTGGCCGATCAGCACCGGGCGGCCCGGCGACAACACGCCGAACGGCACCTACCTCACCATCGAGAAGGCCAACCCGGTGGACATGATCGGGCCGGGCTACAACATCGAGGTGCCCTGGTCGGTCCGGTTCACCTGGTCCGGCGACTACCTGCACGACGCCTACTGGTCCGTGGGCGAGCAGGGCTTCACCAACGTCAGCCACGGCTGCGTGAACATGCCGCCCGTCGACGCGGAGATCTACTACAACATGGCGGTCCCCGGTGACCCGGTGACGATCACCGGCAGCCCGCGGGCCGGCACCTTTGACAACGGCTGGACCATGTGGTTCCTGCCGTGGGCCCAGTACCTGAAGGGCAGCGCGACCGGCGAGGCCGTCGAGGCCGGGCCGAGCGGCAGCACGTTCGTCAGCCCCTCGGCGGTGCCGGCCCCGGCCGCGACCGCCCCGCTCGGCGCCCCGGACCCGGGCAACTGGGCCGCGTCGTAAGCCGCGGCGGTCGCCTCGGTCGTCATGTACCGGTCAGGCACATGCGGTAGAACAGAAGGCCATGGAAAGCTTCCTGACCCACGCGGGCTACGCGGCGATCATCGTCTTCGGCTTCCTCGAAGCGTGCTGCATCCCGATCTCCTCCGAGATCACGTTCGGCTTCGCCGGCGTGCTCGCCTACCAGGGCCACCTCAACCTCGCCCTCGTGATCATCATCGGGACGCTGGCCGAGATGGCGGGCTCGTACACCTCCTACGCCGTGGGACGGGTGGGAGAACGGCCGGTGGTCGAGCGGCTCGGCAAGTACGCGCTGGTTACCAGCAAGGACATCGACCGGGCCGAGCGGTTCTTCGCCGGCCGCGGCGCCTGGACGGTGGCCGTCGGCCGGATGCTCCCGTTCATCCGCGCGTTCACGTCGCTCGTCGCCGGCCTGGTCGAGGTGCCCGCGGCCCAGTTCGGCATCCTCAGCCTGATCGGCACCTTCGTCTACGTCACCGCGCTCTCGGTCACGGGCTATGCGCTCGGCAGCACCTGGCACACCGTCTCGCACTACCTCTCGGCCGCCAGCTACGTGCTCGTCGCCCTGGTGGTCGTGGCCCTGGTCGGGCTGATCCTCTACCGGCTGCGCGAGGTCAGGAAGGAAGCGGCCGCGGCCGCCACCGCCTCCCAGGCCGGCGACCCGGACGTCGAGTCGCGGCCGACGTCACGTTAGGGCCTGGTAGACCAGCTGGCGCAGCTGGGATCGGATCGGGTGCGCGCTCGACGGGAGCAGCTGAGTGAAGAAGGAGACGGTCAGCTCCTCGGCCGGGTCCACCCAGAACGCCGTGGAGGCCGCACCGCCCCAGGAGAACTCGCCCGCCGAGCCGAGCGTCTTGCCCGCCGCCGTGTCGATGACCACGGCGAAACCCAGGCCGAAGCCGACGCCGCGGAACGGCGCCTCGGCGAACAGCGCCCGGCCGAAGGTCTCCAGGTCGGCTCCGCCCGGCAGGTGGTTGCGGGTCATGTAGGCCAGGGTCCGCGGGCCGAGCAGGCGCACGCCGTCCAGTTCCCCGCCCGGGCTGCCCGGCCGGTCGAGCAGCATCTGGGTGAACCGGTGGTAGTCGGCCGCGGTAGAGATCAGGCCCCCGCCGCCGCTGAGCACCCGTGGCAGGCGGTGGGCCACCTTGCTCATGGCGTCGAACCGTCTGGCCGGGCCACTCGGCGGGGGGACCGGGGTGTAGAGCGCGGCGAGCCGCCCCATGTCGGCCTCGTCGACCCAGAAGCCGGTGTCGGTCATGCCCAGCGGGCCGAGTATCCGGGCGGACAGGAACTCGTCCAGGCTCTGGCCGGAGGCGACCTCGACCACCCGGCCGAGCACGTCGGTGGCCACCGAGTAGTTCCACTCGGCGCCGGGCTGGAACAGCAGCGGCAGGGCCGCCCAGGCGTCGCAGCACTGCGCCAGGTCCATGCCGTGCGGCGTGCCCCACTCGAACCCGGCGTCACGGTACCGCGCGTCGACGGGGTGCACCCGGTGGAAGCCGTAGGTCAGGCCCGCGGTGTGGGTGAGCAGGTGCCAGATCCGCACCGGCTCGGTGGCGGGCACCGTCACCGGCCGCAGGTCGGATCCCCCGGCATACACCCGGACATCACCAAAGGACGGGACGAACGCGCTCACCGGGTCGGTCAGCTCGAACGCGCCCTCCTCGTAGAGCATCATCGCCGCGACCGAAGTGATCGGCTTGGTCATCGAGTAGATGCGCCACAGGGTGTCGGTCTCGACCGGCAGCCCCGCCTCCAGGTCCCGGGAGCCGTAGCCGGACACGTGCGCCAGCCGGCCCCGCCTGCTCACCGTGATCAGCCATCCGGGCAAGCGGCCGTCGTCCACGTAGCGACGGAAATGCCGGTCGATCCGGTCCAGCCGGGCCGGGTCGAACCCCACCTCAGCCGGGTCCGCGTCCGCCTTCAGCTCGCTCATGACGCCCTGCCTCCTCGGCCTGGTCCTTCGCCACCCGGCTCGTCCCGGCGGCGGGGCCTGCCCTCGATCCTGCAGCCTCCCGGCGCCGCTAGTCCAGCCCGGCCCCCCGCCAACCCAGCCCGGCCGCGGCGCTCCCCGCCGGGAGGCCGCTGGCTGCGGCATGCTGCCGGCTGAGGAGCGCTTCGTCCGCTACGCGTGCTCGATGGCCTCGTCGGCGCCGGGCTGGCTGCACGGACCGCCTTCTGTTCCTTTCTTCTCCTGTGCCGCGATGAGCAGCGGGACAACCGTGATCACGTCATCCCGCCCTTGCTTGCAGCCCGCCGCCCAGTTAGCGGCGTCTCTCACGATCTGCGCCGTCTGGGTCGCGAGCGTGCCGGTTTCCTAGGCGAAGAGGTGTTCTTGCGCGTCGAGGCCGAGGCCGAATCCGTATGGGACTGGGAACCGCAGGTCGTCCCCGGCCTGCTGCAGACGGAAGAATACGCCAGGGCAGTGATGCTCGGCTGGACGGCGATGTTCCACAAGATCTCGCCGTCAGGGGGCGGAGATGACCCGTAGGGCCGACGGCGGACGTCCGGGGCGCGCGGCTCTTTGACACGGCGCGCGCGGCGGCGGTGTACTGCCCTGCATGACGGATACGACGAGTACGGCAGGCACCCCGGAGTCCACGGCTGCTACTTTTCCTGTCACCACTGCGTTCGAGCTGCCGGGCAAGGTGGTGGAACGGAATCTCGGCATCACGTTTGGTCTGGTGGTGCGGGCGATGGGCTTCAGCAAGACCGTCGCCGGCGGGATTTCGTCGCTGCGCCAAGGCGAGGTTTCGCAGTTCACGGTAGTTCTCGAAGACGCCCGCAGGCATGCGATCGACCGAATGATCGAGAACGCGAAGCTGCTCGGCGCCAACGCGGTGATCGCGATGCGCTTCGACTCCTCCGAGATCGGCAAGGCACGCGCCGAAGTCGTCGCCTACGGCAGCGCGGTGGTCGTCACGCCGCCGGCATGAGCGAGCCCGGGGGCGGTGCGCCGGCCGGGCGGCGCTCGCTGCTCGGGGACGCCGACCGCGAGCGCCTACTCGTGCTGCTGCGCGAGCATTACGCCGTGGGTCGGCTGGACCTGGACGACCTGCGCCACCGGGTCGGTGTCGTGCTGGCCGCGGCCTATGCCGAGGAGGCCGCGGTGGCCCTGGCCAACCTCCCGCCCGCAGGTGTCCCCGATACGCCGGGCGCCGGGCGCAGCGGGGATTCCCGCGGGCGGCACGCCCAGACGCGCAAGCCCGAGCCGGGCTGGGTGCCGACGGCTGAGCGGTTCCGCGATCCGGCCAGCGGCGTGATCATGCGGGTCTGGATCGACCCGTCAGACGAGAGCCGCCACTACGTACCGGACGACGCCCCCACACCTTTGTGAGCAGGTCGAAGAACGCCCGGTACCGGCCGAACGCGGTGCGCAGCAGCTCGGTGTCCGCGCCGTCTTCCTGCCACGATGCGCGAAGGCGCGGAAGCTTATCTGCCCAGCAAAGAGCCCGCCAGCTCGTCTGGCACCCGCCAGGCCCAGTGCGAGTCGCGCAGGCTCAGGTTCGGGCAGATGCGGAGCGAGCGATAGTGATGTACCAGTAGCCACCCGCGAGATTCAGTGCCCCAAGAACCAGGAAGAAGGCTGCCCATCCGTAGACGCCGTACGAGAGGCACACGACGCCCGCGGCGGCCGCGACACTGCCACCGGCAATACGCGTGACCCCAAAGCCACGGAGGTGGCGGTACTCCCATGGGATGATCAGGCGCCGCATGCCGGATCGCGGGGGAGATGCCCACCACCCGCGCAGGCCTTTCGGAGCGGGGTTGTCGTTTGGTGCGTGCATCGGGATGCCTCCTGTTATCTGCTACGAGCTGGCCGGTTTCCCAGCCCTCAGCCATAGGCTCGCCCATGCCGCCAGGTCCGCGGCAGGGGTCGTCCTACCCCTCTTGCTGAAGCGGACTCGACGGGGTGGAATCACCCCTACCGACGCTGCTGGGGGTGGGCGCGGGTGGCGGCCTTCTGCGAGGCGGGCTTGTTCCGTCCCCCGTAGCGAGTGTGCACGTGCTCACCTGCGCCGTGGTAGCCCTTGTCGGCCAGCACGACCAGGCCACAGGCCGTGATCAGCCGACTTGCCGGGCCACTCCGGGATCAAGATGAAAGGGCTCACGGATCCCGACAGGCGGGGTCGTGGCGCGCAGGCACTTCGGCCGCCCCCGAGGGGTTCTCGACGTCGAGGGAAGCTTTCCCAGAGTTTGCGGGCCTTCGCCAGCCTAGTGGCCAAGCGCGGCTTTCGGGCCTGGTTATGCGGTTGGCCTGAGCTGTACCGCAGCGGAGGGCTGCGGTTATGGTAACGGCTGTGGGGCGGTCTGCGGTGGCCGACGCGGCGGGTGGCATGCATGGTTTTCCGGCCGCTCTGACTAGTTTCGTGGGCCGCGCCGGGGTGGTGGGCGAGGTCGCTGGCCAGCTGGGTCAGTACCGGCTGGTGACGGTGACCGGGCCTGGGGGTGCCGGGAAGACGCGGCTGGCGGGCGAGGTGGCGAAGCAGGTGGCCGGCCGGTTCGCGGACGGGGTGTGGCTGGCGGAGCTGGCGGCGGTGGGGGACCCGGCGCAGGTGGCGGCGGCGGTGGCGGCGGCGCTGGGGGTCCGTGATCTGCCCGCGGTGGCGACGGCCGACGCGCTGGCGAGCGCGCTGGCCCGGCGGCAGCTGCTGCTGGTGCTGGATAACTGCGAGCAGGTGATCGGCGCGGCGGCGGAGCTGTGCGGCCGGCTGCTGCTCGGTGCCGATGATGTGCGGGTGCTGGCCACCAGCCGGGAGCCGCTGCGGATCGCGGGGGAGGCGCGGTACCGGCTGGCGCCGCTGACGCTGCCTGACCCAGATGATCCGGCGGATCCTGACGGGTCGGAGGCGGTGGTGCTGTTCGCGGACCGGGCGCGCCGGGCTGACGCGAGTTTCGTGCTGGATGGGGAGACCGCCCCGGTGGTGGCGCGGCTGGTGGCGCGACTGGACGGGATGCCGCTGGCGATTGAGCTGGCGGCGGCGCGGGTCGAGGCGCTGGGCGTGGCGCAGCTGCTGGACCGGATCGATGACCGGTTCACCCTGCTGGAGGCGGGGGACCGGCTCGCGGCGGGCCGGCAGCGGTCGCTGGGGGCCACCGTGGAGTGGAGTTACCGGCTGCTGGATGAACGCGGGCGGCGGGTGTTCCGCGCGGTGTCGGCGTTCCCGGGGCCGTTCACGCTGGAGGGGGCCGAGGCGGTCGCGGGAGCTGGCTCCGGGCCGGCTGTGCTGCATCTGGTGGACTGCTCGCTGCTGGCCCGGCCGCGGGCCGGCCCGGATGGCCGGTCCCGGTATGTGATGCTGGAGACGCTGCGAGCCTACGGGGCGGGACTGCTAGCCGAGGCTGGCGAGGGTGACGCCGTCGCGGCCGCGCTGGCCGGGTTTGCGCTGCAGGTGGCCGATGACGCCATGGCAGGGCTGACGGCTAGCGCCGGTGAGGTGGCCGCTGCCCGGTGGCTCGATGCCGAGGACGCCACCATGCGCCAGGCGCTGGACTGGGCCATGCAGCACGATGCGGCCGTGGCGTCGCGGCTGGCGGCCGCGCTGGCGTGGTGGTGGCAGGTCCGGGGCCGGCTGGCGGGTCAGGTGCCGCTGCTGCGCGCGGCCGTCGACCGCGCCACTCCGGGCAGCGACGCGTGGTGCGCCGGGCACATCTGGCTCGGTCAGGCGTCGCTGGATTCGGCCGATCCGGCCGGGGCGCTGCGCCACTTCACCGCGGTCCGCGATGCCATCGGGGACCGCGGGCGGTTCCCGCTGCTGGCCAGGTGCCTGAGCGGCCGGTCGGTGACGTTGCTCGGCGTGGGACGGATCGCCGCGGCGGCCGGCGATGCCCGCCGTTCGGTGGCCCTGGCCCGGGAGGGTGATGACCCGGTCGCCGAGGCGCAGGCCCTGGCGGTCCTCGGCCTGCTCGCCTGCGTCGCCGGCGACCGTAACGGCGCCGTGCAGCTGGCCCGCCAGGCGGAGCAGATCACGGCCGGCGCGCACGGCCCGATGGCCCGGGTGTGCGGCCACATCCTGACCACCGTGCTGATCGAGGCCGGCGACCTGGCCGCTGCCCAGCGGGTTTGCGCGGCGGCGCTGGCCGGCGCCCGGGACGCGGGCGACTTGTCGAGCCTGGGGAACCTGCTGGAGAAGATGGTGGTTCTCGACCTGAGCTCGGGCCGTTACCAGGACGCCGCCGCGCATCTGCAGGAAGGACTCCAGACCGCCTTGCGGACCGGCGTACGGGCCAGGCTGCTCGACGACCTGGACTGCTGTGGGTACCTGTGCGCTTTGACCGGGCGCTGCGCCGAGGCTGTCACGGTATGGGCCGCGGTGGTCGTGCTCCAGGGATGCGAGGGGTTCTCCGTCCCGTCACACCCGGATCTGCCCGAGGGCTGGCTCCAGCGGCAGGAACCCCTGCGCGAAGCCCGGCGGGCGCTCGGACCGGCTCAGGCGCGGGCGGCCGAGGAACGCGGCGCGGCAATGAGCCTGGCCACCGCGGCCGAGTACGCCCTCATGCTCACCGCCGCGGGGCCGCGGCTGCCGGCGGCGGACGGACCGGCCGCGGACGGGGCGGCGGTCACCGTGCCGGGCCTGGACAAGCTCAGCCCCCGGGAACGGGAGCTGGTCATCCTGGTCGCCCAGGGCCGCACCGACGCGCAGATCGCGGCCCAGCTGTACATCAGCGTGCGCACGGTCAGCTCGCACCTGGACCGGATCCGGGACAAGACCGGATGCCGGCGCCGCGCCGACCTCACCCGTCTCGGCCTCAGCGCCGGCCTGGTCTGACGCAGCCTGGTCTGACGCAGCCTGGCTTGCCGGGGCAGCCGCCCGGCACGCGGCGGTGTGGGTGATTCCACCCCCGCCATAGCCCTCCGGCAAGAGGGGCGAAACGACCCCTGCCGCGGGCCTGGCTGCGTGGGCGAGCCTAGGGCTGAGGGCCGGAAAACCGGCCAGCTCCTAGCAGATAGGACAAGGCAATGACCGCACAACTTACCCACGAGGGAACTCAGGCCAAGACGACAGAGCCGACCGCCCCGGCCGGCCCCGGACCGCTCCGGCGAGCGTGCCACCGGATCCGCCTGACCGTGGCGGAGATGAACTACGCGGCCCGGCGGGTCGTCGAGCTGCAGGCACCCTGGAGCGTTGACCAGCAGTGGCAGAGCAGGTAAGGATCATGGCTGTGGACTCGTTCACGGGCAAGCTCGCGGTGGTGACCGGCGGTGGCTCGGGCATCGGCCGCGAGCTTGCCCGCCAGCTGGCGGCGCAGGGATGCTCGGTCGCGGCCTGCGACCTGAATCCGGACACCATCGCGGTGACCGCGGCCACGGCGTGGGCGCTCGCCCCGCCCGGCATCAAGGTCACCGGCCATGCCTGCGACATCTCCGACGAGGCGCAGGTCCAGCGGTTCCGCGACGAACTGCTCGCTGAGCACGCCAGCGATCACGTCGACCTGGTCTTCAGCAACGCGGGCATCTCTGGCGGCGGCAGCTTCGTCAAGGACTCCCGGGAGGAGTGGGAGCGCACCTTCGCCATCAACTGGTGGGGCGTGTACATCTGCGCCCGCACCTTCCTGCCGCTGCTGATCGCCAGCGGCGACGGCGTCCTGGTCAATACCAGCAGCGTAGCCGGGTTCTGGCCCACGGCAGGGGCTGGCGCGCCGATCACCGCCTACAGCACGTCGGAGTTCGCCATCAAAGGCTTCTCCGAATCACTCATCGAAGACCTGCGCTCCAATGCGCCGCAGGTCCGGGTCGTCGTGGTCATGCCGGGTGTGGTGAACACCGACATCTACGAGAACTCCCGCCGCGCCCTTGGCCAGCCAGCGTGGGACCAGCTGAGCGACGCCGAACTGCTAGAGCTGCTCCCCGATAACACGCGGGCCACTCTCATCGCGATGGGCCTGCTGGCCGAAGACTTCTCCGCCGATGACCTGCGCCAGGCGATCCCGCGACTGAAAGCCGAATTCATCCAGGACAAGGGGTTCACCGCGGCGCAGGCGGCGACCATCATCCTGGACGGGGTGCGATCCGGAGCCTGGCGGATCCTCGTCGGCGACGAAGCCAAGATGCTCGACGAGCAGGTGCGCGCGAACCCTGAGGCCCCCTTTAACTACGAGAACTACGCGGAGATGTACGGCCCTCTGATAGCACAAGCACAAGCGGAAGCGTCCGGAACACCAGAGCCGTAACCGCAGCGGGTCGAACCGCCCGAGATCCATGGCGGGTGGCAGGCCCATCCCAGAAACAGGCGAACCGCGCTCAAGCCCAGCTACGATCCCCGGCGAGCGCGCCAACGCCCAGCTCAAGAACCGGTCAGCCCGTGCCGCTGTGACCGGAACGGAAGTCGCTGGGCTGGGCAAAGTCGGCCAGCCGGGCCTGCCCGGAGCCGAGCTTCGGCCAGGGCCCGGTGAACGCCAGGACCGCGATCGCAGCGGTCGGGAACTTGATCCTCACCCGGCCGAGCGCCTCCGGGCCCCCATCGCCGGGCTGCGCGCTGGCCAGTTCCAGGGTCAGCTCCTGCATGGCCGGGTCATGGCCGACCATCAGCAGGGTCCCGATGCCCGGCGGGGTCTGGCGGGCCAGGTCCAGGAGCTCCGCGCTGCTCGCCCCGTAGACCCGCTGCTCAAAGACGGTCTGCGGCTGGGCGCCCAGCTTCTCCTCGGCGAGCTGCCAGGTCTCGCGGGCGCGCTGCGCGGTAGAGCACAATACGCGATCCGGCACGAAGCCGGACTGGCGCAGCCAGCGCCCTGCGGCCGGAGCATCGCGGCGGCCACGAGGGGCTAGCGGACGATCATGGTCAGCCACGCCCTCGGGCCAGGCCGACTTCGCGTGCCGCAGCACTATCAACCGCCGCTCGGGACTAGCCACGAGTCCCAGCCTCTCAGACCATGGCTTTCCGGGGCCAGCAGGCACCTGCCGTCCGCGTCATGAGCGCCCGGGCGAGCGCGGCTGACGCGGCTGGCGGGGCTGGCGCGGGACGGCAATCACGTACGCGGCCACGGCCACGGCCAGGCCAGCCAGGACAAGCCACGACGACGCGGTCGACGGCGCCGCCAGGGCGGCCAGTACCGCGCCGGTGCCGACCAGGCCCGCGATCGCCGCGGGCACCTGGCCGCGCAGCCAGCGCCCGGCCAGCGCGGCGCCAGCGGGCACCGGGCCGTCGAGCAGGAGCAGATAGCCGAGAATCAGCAGGCCCTCGACGGCCAGGCCGACGGTGCCCGGCGGCCATACGGCGCACTGGATGACCGCGATCCCGGCGGCCAGGGTCCCGGCTGGGACCCGCCGGCTGACCCAGCCCACGAGGCTGCCGATGACCAGCAGCGCGCCCGCACCGGTCAGTACCAGTGCCGCAGCTGGCGCGGCCAGCCCGGGCACGGCTAGCATCAGCAGGCCGGAGAGCCCGGCCGCCACCTGCAGGCCGCTTCCGGCCGCCCGCGGGCCTTTCCCGCCTGCCGGCGTCTCCATCACGGCCGCCTCGACGGGGCCGCGGCGCGGCGCAGCGGGGCGAGCGCCGCGTCGAGCGCGTCGTCGGTGCTCCAGCGCACAACGGGCACGCCGAGACCGGCCAGGCTGGTACGCAGGGCGGCACGGTCGAGCCGCCACAACCGGACCGTCAGCCCCGCGGCCGGGTAGCGGGACAGGACGGGCGGCTCGTGCCGCAGCACGTCGACGACGACCAGCGCGAATCCCCGCTCGCGCAGGTCGGTGACGACGCTGATGGCCCGCTGGTCGAGCAGCGGCGAGAAGAGGATGACCAGCGCGCCGGGGGGCAGCGCGGTACGCGGAATGCGGTCAAGATCGGGCGTGACGACGCTGTCGTTCCTGACGTCGAAAAGCATCTCCGCGATCCGGTAGAACTGCCTGCCGCTCGTGCCCGGGGCCAGCCAGCGCAGCATTCCGCCGAGCGCGACCGCGCCGACCCGGTCCCCGGTCCTGAGATAGGCGCTGGCCACCGCGGCCGCCCCGCGCACCGACACGTCGATGCTGCTGTCGCCGGCCGGCCCGACCTCGGAGAAGCCGTCGATCATCACGATGAGGTCGGCCGCGTACTCTGCCGCGCGCTGGTTGGCGTGCAACTGGCCCCGCCGCCGGGAGACAGCCCAGTTGACGTCCCTGAGCCGGTCGCCGGGAACGTACTCGCGGATCCCGCTGAACTCGCCCCCCCGCCCGCCGTCCTGGCCGCGTGCTCGCCGATGCGGCGGCGCAGGTCGGCCGGGACCAGCCAGGGCCGGGCGGGTGGCGGGTGCGGGAAGGCCTCCACCGCGGGCAGGCCCAGCCCCAGGTCGGCCTGCCAGATGCCGCCGGACCGGCAGCCGATGCGGACCACGCCCGGCGCGCGGCGCCCCCAGGTGCCGGGCCGCAGCAGCCATGCCGCCTGCGCGCGGCCGCCGTCCGGCCCGCCGCCGCGCAGCACGGTCTGCGTGGCGGGCCCGGTTACCAGCGTGATCGTGCCGGTCGGCTCGAGGTCAAACGTGACCTCGTCCAGGATCTGCGGGGACACGAGGGCGACAGTGACCTCTATCTCCTCGCCCTCGAAGCACCGCGTGGCCGACAAGGCGGTCTCCGCCTGCACGGTCGCGGGCCGCGCGCGCCCGCGGCTGACCGCGAGCGCGGCCAGGGCGGGCGCGGCCAGCAGCAGCAGGCCGGCCCGGCTGGTCACGGCGGCGGCCAGCAGCGCGAGCAGCGAGACCGTCGCGAGGCGCCGCAGCCGGGGAGCTGCCCGCCAGGTGACCGCGCGGCTCGTCAGCCGCGGCGCGGCCGCCCCGGCAGCCGGGTGGACGCCCGCCAGCCGGGGCGCGGCCCGGCCGGTGACCGCCTGGACGCTCATCAGCCGGTCCGGGGTACCGGGAGCGCCTCGAGGATCTCGCCGATCACGTCCTCGCCGGTCACCTGCCGGACCCACATCTCCGGCCGGAGCACGAGCCGGTGCGCCAGCGCGGGAACCGCGACCGCCTTCACGTCCTCGGGCGTCACGTAGTCGCGCGACTCCAGCACCGCGCTACCCCGGGCCAGCTGAATCACGGCCAGCGTGCCCCGCGGGCTGGCTCCGACGCTGGCCTTCGGGTGGGTGCGGGTCGCGGCGACCAGGCTGACGATGTAGTCGAGGAGGTCGGCGTCGAGGTGCACGCGTTCGAGTGACTCGCGCATGGCGAGCAGCCCGGCGGCGTCGGTGACCTGGCCGGGCTGCGGTGGCGCCGAGCCGCGGGCCAGCCGCCGCCGCGCCATCTCGGCCTCGCCGGCGTGGTCGAGGTAGCCGAGCCGGACCCGGGCGATGAACCTGTCCAGCTGTGCCTCGGGGAGGGGATAGGTGCCCTCGTACTCGATGGGGTTGTCCGTGGCGAGCACCACGAACGGCTGGGCCAGCGGATAGGTACGGCCGTCGGCGCTCACCTGGGCCTCCGCCATGGCCTCGAGCAGCGCCGCCTGGGTCTTGGGCGGAGTGCGGTTGATCTCATCGGCGAGCAGCAGGTTGGTGAAGACCGGCCCGCGCCGGAACACCACATCGCCGGTGCCGGGATCGAGCACGGCCGCGCCGGTCAGGTCGGCAGGCAGCATGTCGGGGGTGAACTGAACCCGGGTGAACTCCAGGCCGAGCACGCGGGCGAACGAGCGGGCCAGCAGCGTCTTGCCCAGCCCGGGGAGATCCTCGATCAGGATGTGCCCGGAGGCGAGGATGCCGGGCTGTCCTCGGGTTTCCGCCTCCATCGCCTGCCGCTGAAGACCAAGATCAGCAGGGCGGCGCAGGCGATCGCGCCCACCCCCTCGATGGCCCCGAAGGCGGCCAGGAACGCGCGCCCGGCGGCCGCCTCGGCCGCGGCGGACCGGCCGGCCAGGGAAAGCCGGCCCGCGAGCGCAAGCCGATCGCGGCCGCGCCCAGCAGCAGCACCACGGACGCGCCGCGGCGCAGGTCAGCCGGACGACCCTGGGTAACGCGGGCGAGCCTCGGCATGCTGCCTCCCGGCCTGTAGCCAGGGACCGTCAGCGGCTCCGCCGCAGTTCGCTCGGTGAGCCCCATCACCCGCTACGCCCCAAGTGTGCCATCGCTTCCGGCCGGCTCCCACTCCGGAGCGCCGCCCGCGTCGCCGGCCGGAGGCCGGCTCCTGGCGTAGCATGGACACCGCGGCGGCGAGCCGCCCGGTGGTGGACCCCGCCGGGGGCGTGCGCCTGGCTCAGGCACATGCCCGCATGCCAGACGGCCGATGGATCCTGCTCCGAGCGACGGTGGTGACCAGAGGAGCGGATCATGTCCTTCCCCAGCATCCTCTTCGAGGCACCAGCAAACGGCGCTGCCGCCGTCCTCGAGCACCAGCCGCCCGCCTTCTTCACCGACCTGAATTTTGACCAGGTCATCCGGGCCATAACCGCCGGCCGAGACGAATACGACCTGGCCCCGTTCTTCTACACCCGCCTCGGCAGCACCCAGGCGATCGGCTACCGGCATGAGGTGATGAAGGACCTCCAGGGCCCGGGGCTCCTCGATTCCATCGGCGCCTTCGCGCGGCAGTTGCGGGCCATGCGCGAGCACCTGGCCCAGGCCGCGAAGCTGCACTACCGGCTGCAGCGGCAGAGCTGGTTCCTCGATGCGGTGGTGATCTACTGCGACGCCGTGACCGCCCTGGTCCGTGACCTGACCCAGGCCGGCCCGCGGTCCCGCGGCTTCCGCGCCCTCCGCGACTACCTGGCGGGCTACGCCGCCTCGGGAGCCTTCGTGGCGCTGCGCGCCGAGACCGCGGAGCTCAAGGAGCGGCTCGCCGGGATCAGGTACTGCCTGCACATCCGCGACAGCCGGATCAAGGTCACCCGGTACGACGGTGAGGCTGACTACAGCGCGGACGTGGCCGCCACGTTCCGGAGATTCAAGCAGGGAGCGGTCCAGAGCTACCTGCTCAGGTTCCACAGTCCGCCGGACATGGACCATGTCGAGGCGGGCATCCTCGACCTGGTCGCGCAGCTGTACCCGGACGTCTTCGCGGCCCTGAACGACTACTGCGACCGCCACCGCGGCTACCTGGACCGGACGGTCGCCGCCTTCGACCGGGAAGTGCAGTTCTACGTCGCCTACCTCGAGTTCGTCGCGCCGCTCGAACGGGCCGGCCTGGCGTTCTGCTATCCGCAGGTCTCGGCCCAGTCCAAGGACGTCACGGGCCGCGAGGTGTTCGACGTGGCGCTGGCCGGCAAGCTGGTCGGCGAGCAGTCGCCGGTGGTGGGCAACGACTTCGACCTGACCGGCCGGGAGCGGATCCTCGTCGTGTCCGGCCCCAACCAGGGCGGCAAGACGACCTTCGCCCGGACCTTCGGCCAGCTGCACTTCCTGGCCAGCATCGGCGTCCCGGTACCGGGCCGCCAGGCCCGGCTGTTCCTGTTCGACCGGATGTTCACTCACTTCGAACGGGGCGAGAACCTGCAGGACCTGCGGGGCAAGCTGGAGGACGACCTGACCAGGATGCACGAGATTCTCGGCCAGGCCACGGCCCGCAGCATCGTCATCATGAACGAGATCCTCACGTCCACCACGCTGCAGGACGCCGTGCTGCTCGGCACGCGGGTGCTGGAGCAGATCGTCGGGCTGGATCTGCTCTGCGTCTGCGTCACGTTCGTGGACGAACTCGCGTCGCTGGGAGCGACCACGGTCAGCATGGTGAGCACGGTCGTGCCGGAGAATCCCGCCGAGCGGACCTACAAGATCGTCAGGAAGCCTGCCGACGGCCTGGCCTACGCCGCCGCCATCGCCGAGAAATACGGCCTCACCTACGCAGCGATCCGGGAGCGGATCGCGCGATGAAGGCCTTCCTCATGTACGCCGACCGGGATTTCGACGCCGAAGGCGAGCTGCCGGACCAAGCCCCGGCCCTCGTCGAGGACCTCGGGCTGGAGGCGTTGTTCGCCGTCATGTCCGGCGGTGACGAGTTCCTGCTCGAGGTGGCGCGCCGGGGCGTGCTCACGAGCCTGTCCGACACCCAGGCGATCACCTACCGCCAGCATGTCCTCGGCGACTGCCTGGAGCACCCGGCCGTCGTCCGGCAGATGTACGACGTCGCGGTCGAGGCGGTTCTCGGCAACAAGAGGATCTACCGCGGCATCTTCTCCCGGTCCCCGGACGCCACCCTGCGCTGGTCGGTAGAGGCCCTGGGGCTGTTCACGGGGCTGCTCCGGAGGCTGCGCCAGATCGCCGATACCAACGCCGCGGGCTTCCGTTCCGAGGGCTTCTCGGCCCTGTGCGCCACGCTGGCCAGCGAGCTGAGCGACGATTACTTCCAGGCGGTCGACCACCACCTGAGCCAGTTGCGGTTCCGCGGCGGGGTGCTGCTCAGCGCCGAGCTCGGCCAGGGCCACAAGGGAGTCCGCTACCTGCTCCGCCAGGCCGGGCCGCGCAGGCAGGGCTGGCGCAGCCGGATCTCCGGGACCGGCCGCTCCGGATACACCATGCGGATCAGCGACCGGGACGAGAGCGGCCACCAGGCTCTCGCGGACCTGCGCGGCCGGGGGATCAACCTCGCGGCCAACGCGCTGGCGCAGTCGACCGATCACATCCTCAGCTTCTTCACCATGCTGCGCTGCGAGCTCGGCTTCTACATCGGCTGCCTCAACGTGCAGGAGCGGCTCGCGCGGAAGCAGGAGCCGGTGTGCTTTCCGGTGCCGCTGGCCCCGGGCGTCCCTGGTCCCGCGCTGTCCTTCCAGGGCCTGTACGACGTCTGCCTGAGCCTGCGGCTGGAGGACCGGCGCGCGGTGGGCAACGACGCCAACGCGGACGGCAAGACACTGGTGATCATCACCGGCGCGAACCAGGGCGGGAAGTCGACGTTCCTGCGCAGCGTCGGGCTGGCCCAGCTGATGATGCAGTGCGGCATGTTCGCGCCCGCCAGGTCCTGGTCCGGCACCGTCGGCGCGGGCCTGTTCACGCACTACCGGCGGGAGGAGGACCCAGGGCTGGAGAGCGGGAGGCTCGACGAGGAGCTCGCCCGGATGAGCCAGATCGCCGACCGCGTGACGCCGGGCAGCATCGTGCTGTTCAACGAGTCGTTCGCGGCGACCAACGAGCGGGAGGGTTCCGCTATCGCGCGCCAGATCGTCGGCGCGCTGGTGGAGTCGGGGGTCCGGGTCTTCCTCGTCACGCACTTCTTCGACCTGGCGCACGGCCTGTTCGCAGAGGGGTCCGCCGCGGCGCTCTTCCTGCGGGCGGAACGCCGCGCCGACGCGCGGCGCACGTTCCGGCTGACCGAAGGCGAGCCGGAACCCACGAGCTACGGCCCGGACCTGTACGAGCGCATCTTCGGCGCGGTCCCCGATCCCGCTGATCCAGCCTTCTCATGATCGTGGTTGATTGATAGCGAGCACGGTCGATCAACCACGATCATGGAACCGGCCCGGCAGGCGCTAGGCTGAAGCGGACATAACCGGCCGAGGAGTCTACTGGCCATGACGATCGCCAGCCGTTTCTTCGAGCGGGCCATGAAGCTTCCGCCTGCGCCGAACCGTGCCGCGCAGGTCCACCGTGACCTGCGCATCCCCATGCCCGACGGAGTGGAACTGCTCGCCGACCGGTACGTCCCGGGCGGCGCCGGGAAGCCGCCGCTGGTGCTGGTCCGCTCCCCGTACGGGCGGCGCGGCGTCTGGGGGCTCATGTTCGGCCGGCTCCTGGCCGAGCGCGGGTTCCAGGTGGTCATCCAGAGCTGCCGGGGGACATTCGGCTCGGGCGGCACCCTCGACCCGTTCGGGCCCGACGAGCATGACGACGGCCTGGCCACGATCGCGTGGCTGCGGGAGCAGCCCTGGTACCCGGGCGCGTTCGGCACCACCGGTCCCAGCTACCTGGGGATGGTCCAGTGGGCGATCGCGGCCGACGCCGGGCCGGACCTGCGGGCGATGGCCCCGCAGGTCACCACCTCCGACTTCCGGGCCGCGTTCTACGCGGGCGAGGCGTTCTACCTGGAGACGGCGCTGGGCTGGGTCGACCAGGTCGCCCGGCAGGAGCAGCGGTTTTCCTTCGCCACGCAGTCGCGGGCCGGGCGCAGGCTCCGGACGATCCTGAACCGCCTGCCGCTGCGTGATCTCGACCGGCTGGCCACCGGCCAGCACGTGCCGTACTACCAGGACTGGCTCACCCACAACGGCGCCGGAGACGACTACTGGAAGGGCCGCCGCTACGCCGACACCGTGGACCGCGTGACCGCCCCGGTCAGCATGGTCGGCGGCTGGAACGACATCTTCCTGCCGCTGCAGCTGCGCGACTACGCGGCCCTGCGCGCCGCCGGGCAGGAGCCCTACCTGACCATCGGCCCGTGGCGGCACGCCGATCAGCAGGCCGTGGCCGCCTGGGTCAACGACTCGGTCGCCTGGCTGAGCGCCCACCTGCTCGGCGACCGCAGCGCCCTGCGGCCGGAGCCGGTCCGGATCTTCGTCACCGGCGCCGAGGAATGGCGCGGCCTGCCCGCGTGGCCGCCGCCGACCCGGGAGCAGCGCTGGCACCTGCAGGCGGACGGGGTCCTCGCCCCCGAGGTTCCGGTGCCCGGCGAGCCGGACCGCTACCGGTACGACCCGGCCGACCCGACGCCCAGCCTGGCCGGGCCGGTCGGCCTGTCCGGCCGGGCCCGGGTGGACAACCGCGTGCTGGAAGCGCGCCCCGACGTGCTGACCTACACCAGCCGGCCGCTGCCCGACGACCTGGAAGTGTTCGGCGCGGTGACCGCCGACCTGTTCGTGCGGTCCAGCCGCGAGCACACCGACTTCTTCGCCCGGCTGTGCGAGGTCAACCCGGCCGGCGCGTCGGTCAACATCTGCGACGCCCTGCTCCGCCTGGTCCCCGGCCGGCCGGCGCCCGAGCCGGACGGCACCATCCGGGCGCGGTTCCCGCTCTGGCCCGCCGCGCATCGCTTCCGGCGCGGAAGCCGGCTCCGGCTCCAGGTCTCCAGCGGCGCGCACCCCCGGTACGCCCGCAACACCGGCACCGCCGAGCCGCTCGCCACCGCGACCACGCTGGCCGCCGCGGACCAGCAGGTCCACCATGACCCCGGCCATCCGTCAGCGATCATCCTGCCCGTCGCCTCCGGGCTCGAGCCGGGCTAGCACGGCGCGCAGCGACTGCTCGCGGCGGGCCAGGCCGGCCAGCCGGGCCTCAGCCTGGCCGGCCGTCTGCTCGCGCAGGGCGGCGGCGGTCTCCAGCGCGCGGGAGAGCCGGTCCGTGCTGCTGGCATAGCGGCGCCCCACGGCCAGGACGAGCTGCCGCGTCGCCTCCGCCAGCCGGTATTGCAGGTCAGCCCGGGCCCGGCCGATCTGCCGGCCGGCCAGGTCGCCGATCTCGCCGAGCACGTGATCGCGGGCCAGCCGGCGGCCCAGCGAGCCGGGCAGCCGGCGCCGGACCGCCCCGGCCAGCAGCTCGGCCTGATCGACGTTCTCGCCCACCGAGTAGAAGAAGCTCCGGTCCGGCGCCAGCCGCTCGTCCGGCCCGGGCATGGCCAGCTCCAGCCCGAGCAGCTCGGCGGCGGCGCCGCGGACCGCGTCGAGCTCGGCCCGCAGGTCCCGGGTCAGCCGGCCGTCGAGCTTGCGCAGGCCGTCCTCCAGCCGCTCGCGCCAGGCCCGCCGCCACGACTCGGCCGCCTCCCGGACCAGCCGGACGAGCCGCTCCCGGCCCCGCCGCTGGATCTCGGCGGGCGGCGCCTCGGCGAGCTCGCCGTCGAGCAGGTCCCCGATCACCGCGTGCAGTTCCCCGGCCAGCCGGGCCGTCTCCCGCTCCACGGCCGCGTTCAGGTCAGCCAGCATCCGCGCGGACTCCGCGGCCGCTATCGCCGCCGCGTCCGTGCCGCGCTCGGCGACCGCGGCCAGCCGGGCCGTGAACGCCGTCACCCGCTCCGCCGCGTCGGAGCTGGTCATCTCGGCCGCGCGCCGGGCCAGCGCGACCTCGTCGATCAGCGATCCCGCCACCCGGCGCAGCTGGCCGGCTGCGGAGCGGCGCAGGTCAGCGGCTGCGCCCGCGTCGAGGTACGCGGTGAAGTCAGCGGCGAACCCGGCGAACCCGGCGTCGCCAGCGGGGCCGAGCGCGGCCCGGGCGGACACCGGATAGACCGGCAGTTGCTGCCCGGTGGCCTGGCTGACGACGCGTTCGGTGAACTCGGCCGCCTCAGCCAGCCCGCCGGCATCGGCGTGGTCCGCCTTATTCAGCACCACGAACGTGGTCACCGACAGCCCGTGGACGCGGCTGAGCAGGTCGCGCTCGCTCGCCGACACCGGCGGGTCGGCGGTCAGCACGAAGATCGCGGCGTCCATGGTCGGCAGGACGCTGTCGGCCGCGGCGGTGTTGTGCGCGTGCACCGAGCCGGTGCCCGGCGTGTCGACGATCTCCACGCCGCGGGCCAGGACCGGGGCGTCCAGCCGGACGGTGATCCCGGCGATGCCGCGGGAGTTGGCGGGGTTGCCGCGTTCTGTCCCCAGGTCGTCCAGCGCGGTCAGCGGGAATTGCCCGGTGCGGCCGTCCGCGAAGGCCACCTCAAGACCCTCGACGGCCCCGTACGCCACGGTCGTCGCCACCGCGGTCAGCGGGGTGACCCCGGCCGGCAGCACCTCCCGGCCCAGCAGGGCGTTGACCAGGGTGCTCTTGCCGCGCTTGGCCTCCCCCACGACCAGTACCCGCAGCCGGGCCGCCCGGAGCCGCTCCCGCAGCGCCCCGAGCGCCCCGGAGTCCGCCGTCCCGGCCAGCGCGGCCAGGTCGTCCAGCGCCGACATCAGCGCGTCGGGCCGTTCGGGTGCGCGCATGCCGCCTCCTACCCTCATCAGGCAGGGACCGTTGGCGGCCGTGCCGCGGTTAACCTGGCGGGCCCCTCCGCCGCGCTCCCCCCAGGCTAGGCGACCAGGGCGGCGATGAGGTCGCGGATCTCGCCGGGATCCAGGGCGCACGTGCCGTCGCCGACCGACAGCTCCACGCGCTGCATGCCGGGGTCGGCGGTGGTCATCGCCTGCGGCCAGGTCCAGGCGCCCTGCTCGGCGGCGAGCCGCCGCGCGGCGGCGGCGAACCCCTCCTGGCTGGTGGCCAGCAGCAGGTGCATCATCGGGACCTGGGGCGGGTCCGGGACCACCCGGACCCCCGGGAGGTCCTGCAGCGCGCCGGCGATCGCCTGCGCGTGGCTCAGGTAGCGCGGCATCAGCGGCAGCCGCCGCTTCAGGCAGGTCAGCGCCGACGCCGCGCTGGGCCACAGCCCGAACAGGGTCCCGCCCATCCGCTTGCGCCACTGGATGACCTCGGCGATGGTGTCGTCCGGCCCGGCGACGCAGCAGCCGGGCAGGGCCCCGAGGCCCTTGTAGAACGAGACGTAGACGGTGTCGAACAGCGCCGCGATCTCGCCCGGCGGCCTGCCGTACCCGGCGGCCGATTCCCAGAGCCGGGCGCCGTCCAGGTGCGCGGCGGCTCCGTGGTCGCGGGCCCAGGCGACCTGCGCTTCCAGCTTGGCCCACTCCGGCTGCTGGCCGCCCAGGTCCCGCTGCGGCAGCTCGAGCAGCAGCGCGGCGACCGGCTCGCGGACCTGGTCGAGGTCGTCGCGGCCGATGAGCCGGTCCGGGTCACCGGCCCGGCGGCCGGTCAGCTGGTGCAGCCGCTGGTAGGCCTCGCCCTCGTGCCGGTCCAGGTGGCACATGGGATGGAAGACCACCGTGCGCCGGCCGGTCCGGTCGGCGTGCACGCGCAACACCGACTGCTGGGCCATCGTGCCGCTGGGCAGGAACACGGCGGCTTCCTTGCCGAGCAGCGCGGCGATCTCCCCTTCCAGTTCGGCCACCACGCCCCCGTCGCCGTAGCGGTCGACGGCGGTGTCGGCCGGGACGGTCGCCAGCAGGTCGCCGGCCCTGACCGGCCCGTGCCCGGCCAGGAAGCGAGTGCACCGGTCGCGCAGGGCCTGGAGATCATCATCGTTCGGGGCCACGACGCCCATTGTGCCCGGTAGCCCTGCCGTAACCACCGGGCGGGGACAAGCCGGCGCGCGGGCTGGCCTGCATACCCTGCAGGAGCGGACCGAGATCGCGTCGATCGCGCAGGGTCACGGACAACCGGTGACCGCCGCCAACGTGAAGGAAGCATCATGATCAGGACCGGTAAGGAGTACAAGGAGTCCCTGGCGGACGGCCGCGAGGTGTGGATCGACGGCGAGCAGGTGGAGGACCTCACCACCCACCCGGCGTTCAAGCCGATCGTCGACGTGCGAGCGCGGATCTACGACCTGGCGCACGAGCCCCGGGCCGCCGCGACCATGACTTATGTCGACGATGAGACCGGCCAGACCTGCGCCATCGGCGGCAAGCCGCCGATGGCCAGGCAGGACTGGTACGCCAAGCACACGGCCGTCGAGACCGTCCTCGACGACGTGGGCGGCGTGGTCACCCGCGTCGGTGACGAGACCGTCGGCGAGATGTGGTCCCTCTACGACGGCCAGGACGTGCTCAACGAGATCGACCCGAGCTTCTCGGCCAACATCCGCAACCACGTACGCCGCGCTGCGCTGCTCGACCCCTTCCACGTCTCGGCCAACACCGACCCCAAGGGAGACCGCGGCAGGCACCCGCGTGAGCAGGACCCCGACGTGCTGCTACACGTCGTCCGCGAGACCGACAACGGCATCGTGGTCCGCGGCGCGAAGTTCGAGACCGCCGCCGCCTACGCGAACCAGGCCTTCGTCAAGCCGACCATCGGCGACTGGGGCCACGACGCCCTCTCGGAGTACGCCGTCGGCTTCATCGCCAGCATGGGCGCTCCTGGCATCAGGCACATCTGCCGTTCCGGCTTCGCGGGGCGGCTGACCTCGGAGGACTACCCGCTCAGCAACCGCTTCGACGAGGTCGACACCATGATCGTCTTCGACGATGTCGAGATCCCGTGGGAGAACGTCTTCTTCTACCGGCATACCCGGGCCGCCGCGTTCATCCGGGCGACGCTGCACCGCTACAGCATGTACGCCTTCGTCCACCGGCACCTGCGCCTGGCCGACCTCATGCTCGGCCTCGCCTACGCCAACGCCCAGCAGACCGGGGTAAAGATGCACCAGGGCGTGCGGGAGAAGATCGCGCAGCTCGCGTGCTACCGCGAGAGCATCGCCGCGCACCTCGCCGCGTCGATCGAGATGGCGCAGGAGAGCCCCGGCGGCCTGCTGATGCCCAACCAGGCCCTGCTCTACACCGGCCGGGTGCACGCCTGCTCGCAGCTGCCGGGCATGATGCACCTGGTCCGCGACCTCTGCGGCTGCCAGATCAGCCTCGTGCCCAGCGCGGCGGCGTTCCGGGCGCCGGGCCCGGGGGAATGGCTGTCGAAGTACTTCAGGGTCGGCGACATCGAGGCCGAGGACCGGCGCAAGATGCTCGCCTACGCCCGGGACCTGCTCAACTCCGACTACGCCGGCCATCGGCTGGCCTTCCAGCTCTTCGCCCAGTCACCGCCGTTCTCGCACCTGCTTGCGGTCTACAACAACTACGACTTCGGGCCGGCGGTGGAACGGATGGCGAAATCCGCCGGGCTCGAGAATCCGCTGCGCTTCCGCACCGAGGCACCGGCGTGACCGGGCCGATCGTCGTCGGCGGGCATCGCCGGATCCGCCCCTTCAACACCGCGGACACCTATCCCGAGCAGCGCCTCTCCAACGATCTCTGCGAGGCGGTCGTGGCCGGCCGCACCGTCTACCTCCGCGGGCAGGTGGCCCAGGACCTCCAGACGCGGGAGTCGGTCGCGATCGGGGATCCGGCCGGCCAGGCCCACCAGGTCATGGACAACATCGAGCTTCTCCTCGGCGAGGCAGGCGCGCGGCTGGACCACATCGTCACCTGCACCGTCTACCTGACCGACATCCGCCACCGCGAAGCGGTCTACCGGGTCCTCGGTGAGCGGATGAGGGGCGTGCATCCCTGCTTCACCGGCCTGGTCGTCCACGCGCTCGCCCGGCCGGAATGGCTGGTGGAAGTGACCGCGGTCGCGGTGAAGCCATGACGTTCTCGCTGGTGGGCCGCTGCGCCCGCACCGGGATGCTCGGCATGGTGGTGACATCATCCAGTCCTGCCGTGGCCGCGCGCTGCGCCTGGGCCCGCGCCGGGGTGGGCGCCGTCGCCACCCAGAACGTCACCGACCCCTCGCTGGCGCCGCAGGTCCTCGGCCTGATAGAGCGGGGACGCTCAGCCGCCGACGCGCTGGGCGAGGTGGTCACCAGGGCACCGCATATCGAGTACCGCCAGCTCGCTGTCGTCGACGCACAGGGGAGGACGGCGTCGTACTCCGGGGCCCGCACGCTCGGCCGGCACGGCAGCAGCGGGGGGAAGGACTGCCTCGCGGCCGGCAACCTGCTCGCCGGCGAGCAGGTCACCGCGGCCATGGTGCAGGCCTTCGAGCGGCGGCCCCGGGACCATCTCGCCGACCGGCTCCTCGCCGCCCTCCGGGCCGGCGAGGTCGCGGGGGGCGAGGAAGGGCCGGTGCGCTCGTGCGGGCTGCTGGTTGTCGGCCAGGTGACCTGGCCGGTCACCGATCTGCGGGTCGACTGGCACCACGACCCGGTCACCGAGCTGGCGCGCTTGTGGGCGGTCTGGCGGCCGCAGGAGGCCGACTACCTCCAGCGCGCCCTCGACCCCACGGCCGCGCCGAGCTACGGGGTCCCGGGAGACGAATAGCCAAGACTTGACTCACGAGCGTCCCACGCCGACCCTGAGTTACTGCTCCAGCGCCGAACGGCTCGAATCGGTGCGGGTGGGTGGCAGGCTGCCCGCGTTTCTCCCGGCAGTGCGCGAAGCCGCCCAGGCTGGGGCCGGGGCACGGCGACCCATGAGATGCCGTTTCATGAAGGAGGCAGCCGATGACCGAACAGCGCGCGGTGTCGCCGGAGACCCTGGCCGCCCAGGCGCTGGGCGAGGTGGACCCGGTGTCTGGCGGCCTGGCCCCGGTGATCAATCCGTCCACGAACTACGAGCGGCGCCCGGATGGCTCCTACCGGCAGGACCGGGTCTATACCCGGGCCGACAACCCGACCTTCGAACACGCCGAGCGGCTGCTGGCCGCGCTGGAAGGACTGGAAGGACTGGAAGGACTGGAAGGAGCTGACTGCGGTTGCGCGCTGTTTGCCTCGGGGATGGCGGCAGCGACCGCGGTCTTCCAGTCCCTGCTGCCTGGTGATCACGTGCTGGTGTCCCGGGTTCTGTACTGGGGGGTGCGCAAGTGGCTGGCCGAGTTCGCCCTCACCTGGGGGCTGGATGTGGAGTTCACCGATACCACCGATCCCGGCGTGCTGGCGGCGGCGATCCGGCCGGGGCGGACCCGGCTGCTGTGGCTAGAGACGCCGGCGAACCCCATGTGGGAGATCACCGACCTGGCGGCAGCCTGCGAGCTCGCCCACTCTGCTGAGGTCCGGGTGGCGGTGGACAACACGGTGTCCACCCCGGTACTGACCCGGCCGTTTGAGCACGGTGCCGACCTGGTGGTGCATTCGGCCAGCAAGTATCTCAACGGGCACAGCGATGTGCTGGCCGGTGCGGTGCTGTCGGCCCGCCGGGACCCGTTCTGGGAGCGGATCCGGTCCTGGCGCCGCAACAGCGGCGCGGTGCTGGGGCCGTTCGAAGCGTGGCTGCTGCAACGGGGGATGCGGACGCTGTTCCTGCGGGTGCACCGCGCCTGCGAGACCGCCCTGGCTATCGCCACCCACTTCGATGGTCATCCGGCGGTTGCGACGGTGCTCTACCCCGGGCTGCCCTCGCATCCGGGTCACCAGATCGCGGCACGGCAAATGCGCGGCGGGTTCGGCGGGATGCTGTCGATCCGGCTGACCGGGGGGACCGAGCACGCCGCCGCGGTGCTGCGCGAGGTCCGGGTGTTCAAGCGGGCCACCTCACTGGGCGGGGTCGAGAGCCTGATCGAGCACCGAGCCGCCACGGAGGGTCCCTCCTCCCCCGTGCCCGGTGACCTGCTCCGCCTGTCAATCGGCATCGAGGCTCCCGCCGACCTGATCACCGACTTGGACGCCGCTCTCGATGCGGCCGGGCGAGGCACAGCTCCGCCTCCAGCCGCCGCGGCTGGCCGGGAGGCTGGTCAGTGACGGACCTGGCCGCGAAGGTCGCGGCGGTGCTGGAGCGCGGACGTACTTGACCGCGGCGCAAGCATCAGGCCTGCGTGTTCTGCCAGGACAGAGTGGACAAGACGAGCCGGTATCCGTCTGGGTCGGCGATCGTGACTCCCCACTGGTCCCAGTACGGGTTGCGGGCAGCGACCCGGGCACCGCCCGCGTCGACCAGCCGGCCGATCAAGTCCTCGTCAACCTCGCCGCCGAGGTACAAGACCAGCAGGTCCTCCTCGGTGGGCGCGGCCGGCGTCAGGTCATCGGGGTCGTGGACCAGCTCAAGATGCCAGGCGGCACCGGGCCAGCCCACCATCACCAGCGCGTGGTCGCCTTCTGCGGACTCACCGACCCGGAACAGCACCTCCAGGCCCAGGCCCGTGACCCAGAACCGCTCGGAAGCCCGCAGGTCATGACTGGGCCGGGCGATGCGCACATGGCTAGCTGGACCAGGCTTCATGGCCCCATCCTTGCCGAACCCGGGCTCCCAAGCCGGCGGCGGATGAGGATGCAGTGGCCGGGCTGGGCCTCGTGGCGCCCGCCGGTCTCGGGCGGTTGGTAGATTCCGGAGACCTGAGCGCATTTTCCAGGAGGCCTCGTGCAGTGGCTGAACGAGCCGGCCCAGTGGTCTGAGCAGGCAGGCACGCTGGTGGTCACCGCCGACGCCGCCACCGATTTCTGGCGCACCACCGGCTACGGGTACATCCGCGATAACGGCCACCTGTACGCAGAGCAGTTCGCCGGCGACTTCGACCTGTCGATGCGGGTCCGCGGTTCGTACGCCGCGCAGTACGACCAGGCCGGGGCGATGGTCCGGGTAGATGAGCGCCGCTGGCTCAAGACCGGCGTCGAGTATTTCGACGGCAGGCCGCGCTTCAGCACGGTGATCACGCTCGGGCACTCGAGCTGGGCACTGGCCGGCCTGCCCGCTGACATGAGCGAGCTGGGCTTGCTCCTCACCCGCCGCGGCGATGCCGTCGAGGTCCGTTACTGCGTCGACGACGGCGAGAGGGAACTAGCGGCGCTGGCGTATCTGCCGCCCGGCGTCCCCGCACTGGCCGGCGCGATGTGCGCGGCACCTGAGGGCCATGGCTTCCGGGTCACATTCCATGACCTTAAAGTCACCCAGCCCGCCTAGCCCCTCGAGGTTGCCGATCTCGGCCGCGATCCGCTGGTCGATCTCCGCGCCGATGCGTTCCACCAGCCCCTCGGCCAGTGCCTGGTCATAGCCGGAACCAAGTTCCTGCACGGCGGCCACCGAGGCGGCGATCTCATCCCGGCAATCTGCGGCCATCACGCCCTCCGAACGTCCGGTCAGCCCTTGCCGAAACGGTAGGGACCCGTGGCAGGGCGGCGGAATGCGGCTAGCCCCCGTTCGTGTCCTGGGGTTAGCCCCCACCCCGGCCGCGACCTGCGACCTTACCCGCCTTCGCCACCGGCCGACGTGCACACGCCAAAGCCAGGCGCTCCACCCGGCCCGGCGATCACATCGGCCGGTACCGGCTGCTGGCCGAGCGGGGCGTCAAGACCGTGTTCGTCTCCCTGCCCGACCTGGATCACCCGGACGACGTGCTGCGCCTGGCCCCGGTGACCGCGGCCTTCGCCTGACGCCTACGTACGCCGGCGACCGAAGGCGAAGTACGAGAGCGGTACGAGTCCCGCGGAGTTGATGACCAGGCCCGAGAACCAGGCCCACTTCGGGCCCCGGATCTGGTCGGCTGGCCGGCGCTTGATGTCGATGGCCGCCGCTGCCTTGAGGGCGGCCTCGGCCACCCCGGCCACGATGATCAGCTTGCGGGTGCCGGGGCTGAGATCACTCCATCGTTTAGCCATGACTTCCCTTGCGCCTATGCGGGAACCGGACGGCCCGACTTTACCCCGGCCCGGATCGTCAGGCCCTCCCGAACCGCTCGGCAAGGAATTCTTCGAAGGTGACACGGCCCACCGCGTGATCGGGGGCCAGGTGGCCGCCGCGGCGGTATCCGGCAAACACGGCACCGGGGAGGCGGACCGGCACCACCGGGCGGTGCCGCCCGCGGGCGGCCAGGTAGCTGAGGGCGAGTCCGGCCGCGCCGCGGACCTCCGGGCCGCCCGTGTCCGGTACCCGCCCGGCGGCGGGCCCGGTGGCGAGTTCAGCCAGCCGCCCGGCCACCTCGCCGGCCTCGATCGGCTGGAACGAGGTGCCCGCCGGCACCGGCATAGCCGGCAGGTGTTCCAGGGCCTCGCAGCCGCGCAGGATCAGCTGGTGAAACTGGGTGGCCCGCAGCACGGTCCATGGCAGCCCGGAGTCCTCGACCTGCCGCTCCACCTGAAGCTTCGACTTGTAGTAGCCGAACGGGATCCGGTCGACGCCGACAATGGATATATAGACCAGGTGCGGGGAGCGGGCCCGCCGGGCCGACTCGATCAGGTGCCGCGCGGCGCCGGCGTCGCCCAGGCCGGTGGCGCAGTGGACGATAACGTCGGCGCCGGCCACTGCCGCGTCGATGCCGCGGCCGGTCTTGAGGTCGCCGGCGGCCCAGTCGGCCGGCCCGCGCTCGGTTGGCGGCGGGCGGCGGCTCAGCACCCGGACCTGCCTGCCCCGGGCCGCGAGCCGCCGTACCACCACCTGGCCGAGGGTGCCGGTGCCGCCGGTCACCAGGATCAGCCCGGTCATATGGTCGTTCCTTTTGTGAGGGCGGCTTCGAGGGCAGCGCGGTGGCGGAGCAGGCTGCCGAGCGCGGCGGCGCCTTCCAGGCTCCACGGGCCGGGCTGGGTGAAGTCGCCCTCGAGGAAGGTCAGCATCTCCCGGCCGTCGCGATCCAGGCCCGGGCCGGCCAGCCGCGGAGCGGCAGCGAAGCCGGCCTCTTCGAGGTGGCGCAGCAGGGCGTGTACCGCCGGGGTCCACGGCCCGGTGTCGCGGATCACCACGCTGCCGCGGCGGTGGACCGTCGTCCGGCCGCCGCCTTCCAAGACGATCAGGTCATCGGGCGAGGTCACGGTCCATTGTGGAACTGCACCGGGCCAGGGTCCCAGCCGTTTTCCGGCGGGGCAGGCCTGGAGTCCGTAGCGGCCGAAATCCCGCCCGCCAGGCGGCGAGGTATTGCCAAGGTCTTTAAGCTGGCATATCGGGAAATTCCCGGCCGCAGCCGGGCTAACCTCGACCTGCGACGTGAGTTCCTGACCGAAAGGATGCGCTGATGCGCGCAATCATGGCCGACCAGCATGGCGGGCCGGAAGTCCTCCGGCTAGTGGAACGCGATCTGCCCGCGCCTGGCCCCGGGCAGGTTCTGGTCGACGTGGAGGCGGCAGGCGTCAACTTCGCCGACATCTACCGGCGGCAGGGCATCCGGCCCTACGCCGGCGACGCGCCTTTCGGGATCGGCAACGAGGGCTCGGGCACCGTCGTGGCCGCCGGGCCGGACACCGGCGGGCTGGACGTGGGTGACCGGGTCGCGTGGGCCGACGTGCCGGGCAGCTACGCGGAGCAGGTGCTCGTGCCGGCCGATCGCGCGGTTCCGGTCCCCGATGGCGTGGACCTGGACGTGGCGGCCGCGGTCATGCTGCAGGGCATGACCGCGCATTACCTGTCACACGACACCTATCCCGTCGCCCAGGGCGACAAGGCCGTGGTGCACGCGGCTGCGGGCGGCGTCGGCCTGCTGCTCACCCAGATGGTCAAGATGCGCGGCGGCGTAGTGATCGCGACCACGTCGACCCCGGAGAAGGCGGAACTCGCCAGGGGCGCGGGAGCCGACCACGCCGCCGGGTACGACAACTTCGGCGCCGTGGCCCGGGAGGTCACCGGCGGCGACGGCGCCGCGGTCGTGTACGACGGGATCGGGCAGGCGACCTTTGACGACAGCCTCGCGGCCCTCCGGCGCCGCGGGTACATGGTGCTGTACGGCGGGGCCAGCGGTCAGGTCCCGCCCGTGGACCCGCAGCGCCTGGCCGCGGGCGGGTCGCTGTTTCTCACCCGGCCGACGCTGGTCAGCTACATCGTGACCCGCGACGAGCTGCTGTCCCGCGCCGATGCCCTGTTCCGCTGGATCAGGCAGGGCGCGCTGAGGGTGCGCATCGGCGGCCGGTACCCGCTCGATCAGGCCGCCCGCGCGCAGGAGGACCTCGCCTCCCGGCGCACCACCGGCAAGCTCATCCTCTTGCCTCGCTGACCGGCCGCGCGGCCGCGGCCCGGCGGAGCTGGCCGAGCACGTCCTTGCGGCGCTCGCCGGTGAGCCGGTCGATGAACAGGATGCCGCGCAGGTGGTCGGTCTCGTGCTGCAGGGCCCGGGACAGCTCGCCCTCGCCGATGACCGTGACCGGGTCGCCGCGCCGGTCGACCCCGGTGACCACGGTCCGCGCCGCGCGCAGGGCGGGGGCGGTGATGCCGGGGATGGACAGGCAACCCTCGGGGCCGTCGTACTCGCCGGACATCTCGGCCACGACCGGATTGATGACGTAACCGTGCTGCCCGTCGATGTTGTAGGAGAAGGCGGCCAGGCTGACGCCGATCTGCGGGGCGGCCAGGCCGGCCCGGCCCGGCAGCAGCACGTTCTCCAGGAGGTCGTCAACCAGCCGGCCGAGGGCATCGTCGAACCGGGTCACCGGGTCGCACTCGGTGCGCAGCACGGGATCGCCGAGCAGCCGCAGCTCCCTGATGGTCATCGGCCGTCTCCGGGCCCGCTGCCCGCGCCGAGCTTGCCCACGCGGTCGAGCACCATGTCGTGCCAGCGCAGTTCGGTCTCGATCCTGGCGATGGCGTGCTCGATGATCAGGTCGTCGGCGGCCGTCTGGTCCGGCCCGCCGCGCTGGCGTTCGAAGAACGCCCCCTGGCTGGCCAGCGCCTCGCGGCGGCTGGCGAAGAATCCGCGCAGCGTGTCCTCGTCGAGGTCGGCGCTCATGGCCAGGGCCAGGTCGACCGGGTCCGGGTGCAGCGCCGCCTCGCGCAGCGCCTCGGCGCGCAGCGCCCGCAGCTCCCGGCGGCCCTCGCCGGTGATGGCGTAGACGGTGCGGGCGGGCAGGTTTCCCTGCTGTTCGGTCCGCACGGGCTCGATCAGCCCTTCGGCCTGCATCCGGTGCAGCGCCGCGTACAGCGACCCGGGCTTCACCTCGGACCACAGCTCGGTGCAGTCGATGCGCGCGTCCCGGCGGATCTGATGCCCGTACATCGGCCCGTGGCGGGCCAGCGCGCCGAGCACGAACAGGCGGGTGGGGTTCATCCATCTAGTAAATCACGAGCACTCAAATTTGAGTGCTCGTGACTGAGCGGTCGGCCTGAGCACGGGGCGCCGCGCCCGAACGGCGAATATCGGCCCGCGCGATGGTGTTCTCTCCTTGGAGGAGGACGGCCGGCTGGTGCAGATCATCGGCAAGGCGCTCGTGCCCGCCCGCGGTGACGAGATCACCGACGACACGATCGCGAGCCAGAGCAGCGCGAACGCGCGTGAGCCGGGGCCTGCATCCGCGTCCGCTCACCGCGAACGAAACCTGGAACAAAACCGGGCGGTTTCCTGCTGTAGGGGCTGTAGGTATGTAATCACCTAACAGCTAACCAGGGAAGTGACCTGATGAGCGAGACCCTCTCTCTGCCGGTGCTGCCGCTCGACAACACTGTCGTGCTGCCGACCATGGTGGTCCCGGTGGAGATCTCGGGGGCCGAGGTCCGCGCCGCGATCGAGGCGGCGCGGCTGTCGGCGTCTACGCCGAGTGCCCCGGACAGCAGCGCCGCGAAGGACGCCAAGCCCCAGCTGCTGCTGGTGCCCCGAATCGGCGGCAAGTACTCCTCGATCGGCACGCTCGGCGTCGTCGAGCAGACCGGGCGGCTGCCCAGCGGCGAGCTCGCCGCGGTGATCCGCGGCCAGTCCCGGGTGCGGATCGGCACCGGGACCGTGGGCCCCGGCGCGGCGCTGTGGGTCGAGGGCACGGTCGTCGACGAGCCGCCCGCCAGCGCGCGGGCGCAGGAGCTGGCCCGCGAGTACCGCGGCATTGCCACGTCGATCCTGCAGAAGCGCGGCGCGTGGCAGGTCATCGACGCCCTGCAGAACCTCACCGACCCGTCGGCGCTGGCCGACAGCGCCGGCTACGCCTCCTACCTGAGCCTGGAGCAGCGGACCGAGCTGCTGGAGACCATCGACCCGGAGCAGCGCCTGGAGCGGCTGACCGGCTGGGCCCGCGACGCGCTCGCCGAGCTGGACGTGGCCGAGACCATCCAGAACGACGTCCGCGAGGGCATGGAGAAGCAGCAGCGCGAGTTCCTGCTCCGCCAGCAGCTCGCCGCCATCCGCAAGGAACTGGCCGAGCTGGACGGCAAGCCGGGCACCGAGGAGGACGACTACCGGGCCCGGATCGAGGCCGCCGACCTGCCGGAGAAGGTGGCCGAGGCGGCGCTGAAGGAGGCCGAGAAGCTCGAGCGCAGCTCGGACCAGTCGCCCGAGGCGAGCTGGATCCGCACCTGGCTGGACACGGTGCTCGAGATCCCGTGGAACACCCGGACCGACGACGCCTACGACATCGGCGCGGCGCGCGCGGTCCTCGACGCTGACCACGCCGGGCTGGATGACGTGAAGGACCGGATCATCGAGTACCTGGCGGTCCGCAAGCGCCGGTCGGACAAGGGCCTGACCCTGGTCGGCGGGCGGCGCAGCGGCGCCGTGCTGGCCCTGACCGGCCCGCCGGGCGTGGGCAAGACCTCGCTGGGCGAGTCGGTGGCCCGGGCCATGGGCCGCAAGTTCGCCCGCGTGGCGCTCGGCGGCGTCCGGGACGAGGCCGAGATCCGCGGCCACCGGCGTACCTACGTCGGCGCGCTGCCCGGCCGGATCGTGCGGGCGGTCCGCGAGGCCGGGTCCATGAACCCGGTGATCCTGCTGGACGAGGTGGACAAGCTCGGCGCCGACTACCGCGGTGACCCGACGGCCGCCTTGCTCGAGGTGCTGGACCCGGCGCAGAACCACACCTTCCGCGACCACTACCTCGAGGTCGAGCTGGACCTGTCCGACGTGCTGTTCATCGCGACCGCGAACGTGGCCGAGGCCATTCCGGAGCCGCTGATGGACCGCATGGAGCCGATCGCGCTGGACGGCTACACCGAGGCCGAGAAGGTGACGATCGCCCAGGGCCACCTGCTGCCACGGCAGCTGGAGCGGGCCGGGCTCGACGCCGGCGACGTCACGGTGACCGACGAGGCGCTGCACCGGCTGGCCGCCGAGTACACCCGCGAGGCGGGCGTGCGCGCGCTGGAGCGGAGCATCGCCCGGGTACTGCGGAAGATCGCGGCGCGGCTCGCTTCCGGCGAGGCGCAGCTCCCGGTCACGGTCGGCCCGGACGACCTGCACGGCTACCTCGGCCACCCGCGGCACACCCCGGAGTCGGCCGAGCGGACCGCCGTGCCGGGCGTGGCGACCGGGCTCGCGGTCACCGGCGCCGGCGGCGACGTCCTGTTCATCGAGGCGTCGCTGGCCGATCCGGAGACCGGCAGTACCGGGGTCACGCTGACCGGCCAGCTGGGTGACGTGATGAAGGAGTCCGCCCAGATCGCGCTGTCCTACCTGCGCTCGCACGGCGCGGAGCTGGAACTGCCGGTCGGCGACCTGAAGGACCGGGGCGTGCACGTCCACGTGCCGGCCGGAGCGGTGCCGAAGGACGGCCCGAGCGCCGGGGTCACCATGACCACCGCGCTGGCGTCGCTGCTGTCCGGCCGGCTGGTGCGCAGCGACGTCGCGATGACCGGCGAGGTGTCGCTGACCGGCCGGGTGCTGCCGATCGGCGGGGTGAAGCAGAAGCTGCTCGCCGCGCACCGGGCCGGCATCACCACCGTGCTGATCCCCAAGCGCAACGAGCCCGACCTGGAGGACGTGCCCGAGGGCGTGCGGGAGCAGCTGGAGATCCACCCGGTCACCGACGTGCGCGAGGTGCTGGAGCTGGCGCTCGAGCCCGCGACGTCGCGGTCGGCGGTCGCCGCCTGACCAGGGCCGCGGCCTGATCGCACAGGGCCGCCCGGGCCATTGAGCCCGGGCGGCCCTTTTTAGTCGCTGCGGCGCGGCCTGCGGGCCAGGCACTCGGCGATGTCGGCCGCCAGCCGGGCGGCTTCCGCGCCGGTCAGCGTCCCGGTGCCGATCCGGATCCCGGGCGGGCTGGCGATCCGGAACCGCTCGCCCGGCGCCACCGCCCAGCCGCGCTCCAGCAGCCCGCCGATGACGGCGGGCTCGTCGGCGACCGGCACCCAGACCGCGAGGCCGGACCGCCCGGTGGCCGGCACGCCCCGGGCGGCCAGCGCGTCGATCAGGTCACCGCGGCGCCGCGCGTACTCGGCGGCGGCCCGGGCGAGCAGCCGGCCGACGGCGGGGTCTGCCCACAGCCCGGCCACGATCTCCTGGAGCAGCCCGCTCACCCAGCCGGTGCCGAGCGCCTGCCGTCCCTCGACCCGGGAGACGGTGACGGCGTCGCCCGCGAGCGCGGCCAGCCGGAGGTCAGGGCCAAGAGATTTGGAGACAGAACGGATGGTCGCCCACTGCTGTGCCCCGCCCGCGACGGTGTGGGCCGCGGCTCCCGAGACCGGGCCCGCGTGGTCGTCCTCGATGACCCCGACGCCGGGCCGGTCAGCGAGCAGCGCGCTCAGCTCGCCGGCTCGCCCGGTGTCCCAGGCCGCGCCGGTCGGGGCCTGGGCCCGGGGGGTGAACAGGACCGCCTGGCAGCCGCGGTCCAGCGCGGCCCGCAGCGCGCCCGGCCGGACGCCGAGCTCGTCCACGGCCATGGGCACGGCGCCCAGGTTCATCGCGGTCAGCAGGTCGAGTACCGGAGGGTAGCCGGGGTCCTCCACGGCGACCCGGTCACCCGGCCGCAACCACGCCTGCAGCACCCGCTCCACCCCGTCGAGCGCACCGCCCACCACGGCCAGGTGCTGCGGGTCGATGCCGTCGGCCCGGAACTGCTCGGCCGCCAGGCGGCCCAGGCGCGGCAGGACCGGGGGGTCGCCGTAGAGCCGGGCCGGCGGCGTCACCGCGGGCAG
This sequence comes from uncultured Actinomycetota bacterium, assembly GCA_963808705.1. Classification (GTDB taxonomy): domain Bacteria; phylum Actinomycetota; class Actinomycetes; order Streptosporangiales; family Streptosporangiaceae; genus JASHPR01. Next base: position 171,534 of record CAWEHB010000006.1, read on the forward strand.
GCCCGGCAGCAGCGCCGGATCGGGACTGCCCGCGAGCAGGCTGCGCACCCCGGCCGGCACCACGAGCGCCGGCCGGGGGCCGATCGGCGGGGCCCCGGTGATCCGGGTCCCGGCACGGCCGTTCCCCCGGGCGATCCCCTTCTCGCGCAGCTCGCGGTAGGCGGCGGCCACGGTCACCGGGCTCAGGCCCAGCTCGGCGGCCAGCCCCCGCACCGGGGGCAGCGCCACGCCGGGCGCGACCCGGCGCTCGCGCACCGCGGTCTCGACGTCGCGGGATATCTCGCCGGCGTTCCGCCCCTGCGGCCGATATTGTATCAGCATAAATAAATTATGTTCTGTAACGTAATCGCCGTCAACCTCTCAGGGAGGCCCTGCGATGATCACGCTCCCCCAGCTTGACGGCCGGCACGTCCGGCTCGAGCCGCTGCACCGCCGGCATGCCGCCGGCCTGGCCGAAGCGGCCGCCGCCGACCCGTCGCTCTACCGGTGGACCCAGGTGCCGCAGGGACGGGCCGCGGCCGCCGGGTACATCGAGGCGGCGCTGGCCCAGCGGGACACGGGCACGGCGGTGCCGTTCGCCGTCGTCCGGGCCGGTGACGGCGCGGTCATCGGCTCCACCAGGTTCTGGGACCTCCAGTGGTGGCCGTGGCCGCCGGACCACCCCCGCTACCTGCTCGGCGACGGCCCGGACACGTGCGAGATCGGGCACACCTGGCTGGCCCGCTCGGCGATCGGCACGGCCGCGAACACCGAGATGAAGTTGCTCATGCTCGGGCACGCGTTCGAAACCTGGCGGGTGCAGTCGGTGTGCCTGCACACCGACGCCCGCAACGAGCGCTCGCGGCAGGCCATGGAACGGATCGGGGCGCAGTTCGAGGGCATCCTCCGGGCGCACCGGCTGGCGGCCGACGCCATCCCGCGGGACTCGGCCCGCTACTCGATCACGGCACCGGAGTGGCCGGGGGTGGAGCGCCGGCTCGCGGAGAGGCTCGCCGCGCGCGAGGGGCCCGCCGTGCGCGGGGAACTAGCGCCCCAGCCATGAGCGAGCCGTCGCGGCTGGCGCGGGTGCGCCGCAAGCCGGACCGGGCCCGCTACGAGGCCGCGGCCGCGCACGCCGTGCTGGACGCGGCCCCCTTCTGCCACGTGGCCACCGTCCGGCGCGGGCGCCCGGTGGTCCTGCCGATGGTGCACCCCGCCCCCATGGCGCTCCTCGGTCGCGTCAGCTGGCGCTGACCGGCCGCGGGCGCAGGCCGTCCAGGACGACCCCGAGTAGCCGGTCCCGCTGGCCGGGGTCGGTGGGCGCGTACTGGGCGGCGAGGTTGACCGCGTGCACCAGCCTGATCAGGTCCTTGGCGTTGGCGTCCGGGCGCACCGCTCCGGCCTCCTGCGCGCGGGCAAGCAGGGCTTCCGCTGCCTCACGGATGACCGTGGAGCAGGACGACAGCAGGTCTGAATCCTTGTCCATCGTGGCCAGCAGCGCCGTGGTCAGGCTGTGCTTCGTGCTGCTGAAGTCGACCAGGACCCGCAGCCAGGCGGCGAGCGCCTCGTCCGGCGCGTCGGAATCCAGCTGCTGCTGCGCCGCGACGCGGACCGCCTCGACCTGATCGCGGTAGACGGCCTCCAGCAGCGCCTGGCGGGTCGGGAAGTGGCGGTAGAGCGTGCCGATCCCGACGCCGGCCCGGCGCGCGATCTCCTCCAGCGACACGTCGTCGGCTCCATGCTCGGCAAACGCCGCCGCCGCCGCGCTCAGCAGCCGCCCGTAGTTGCGCTGGGCGTCGGCGCGCATCGGCCGCGGCTCCCCCGCCTGGGCCGGGGCGGGCTTCGCGGCCTGGGCCGGGGCGGGCTTCGCGGCCTGAGCCGGGGCGGGCACGCGGGTCGTGCTCATCGGCCCTCGCCTGACGCGCTCATCAGTCACCACCAGAATTCGGGTTGCAAAGCGGAGGGTACCTCCGTATAGTTATCGGAGGCGACCTCCACTTACATGGTAGCCAACGCGGGCCAGGTCCGCGGACATTCCCGCCGCATGGCCCGCCCACAGCATCTCTCCAGAAGGGGATCAATGTCGACTTCGTCGATAGCGCAGGTCACGACCGCCGGACGACGGCGCACCGCACGCCGCCCGGACCGCCGGGGAGTCGCCCTGGCCCTCGTGCTCGGCGCCCAGCTCATGATCATCCTCGACCTGACCGTGGTGAACATCGCGCTGCCGAACATCGCCCGCGGTCTGGGCTTCTCCGAGCCCAGCCTGTCCTGGGTACTGAATGCCTACACGCTGACCTTCGGCGGCCTGCTGCTGCTCGGCGGGCGAGCCGGCGACATCCTCGGCAGGCGGCGGGTCTTCATCGCGGGCATCGCGCTGTTCACCGCCGCCTCGCTGGCCGGCGGGCTCGCGACCTCTGCGGCCTGGCTGCTCGCCGCCCGCGCCGCCCAGGGCGTCGGGGGCGCCTTCGCCTCGCCCGCGGTGCTGGCGCTGATCGCGGCCAGCTTCGCCGAGGGCCGGGAGCGGACCCGCGCGCTCAGCATCTACACCGCGGTCGCCATGGGCGGCGGGTCCCTCGGCCTCGTGCTCGGCGGCGTGATCACCGAGTGGGTGTCCTGGCGCTGGGTGCTGTTCGTCAACGTGCCCATCGGCATCGCCGTGGCCCTCACCGCACCGCTGTTCCTGCCCGAGTCGCAGCGCCAGCCCGGCCGGTTCGACATCGTCGGCGCGCTCACCTCGACCGCCGGCATGACCGCGCTCGTCTACGGCTTCATCCAGGCCGCCTCGCACGGCTGGGGCGACTCCGTGGCCCTGGCCGCGTTCGCGGCGGCGGCCGTGTTCCTCGCGGTGTTCCTGGTCAACGAGTCCCGGGCCGTCCAGCCGATCACCCCGCTGCGGCTGTTCGCCGACCGCGGGCGCGCCGGCTCCTACCTCACGCGGTTGCTGCTGGTGGCCGGCATGTTCGGGATGTTCTACTTCCTCACCCAGTTCGTCCAGGACATCCTGGGCTTCAGCCCGCTGCAGGCCGGGTTCTCGTTCCTCCCGATGACCGCCGCGCTGTTCGCCGTGTCGCGCCTGTCTCCCCGGCTGCTCGCCCGGTTCGGTGCCAGGCCGCTCATGGTGGCCGGCCTGCTGCCCGCGGTCGCCGGCATGACCTGGCTGTCCCGGATCTCGCCGGGCACCGACTACGTGTCCGGCGTCCTCGGCCCGATGCTGCTGCTCGGCGCCGGGATGGGGGTGGCCTTCGTGCCGCTGACCATGGCCTCGCTGGCCGGCGTGCGGCCGCAGGACTCGGGGGCCGCGTCCAGCATGGTCAACGTGACCCAGCAGGTCGGCGGGTCGCTGGGGCTGGCGATCCTGGTGACCGCGTTCGCCAGCGCGACCAGGAACGCGGTCCGCCACCCGGCGGCCCACCTGACCTCGCTGGCGCAGGCGCCCCAGCAGGTCATCGTGCACGGCATGGCCAGCGCCTTCACGCTCGCGGCGGTCTTCGACGTCCTCGCGCTGCTGATCGTGCTGCTGGTCATCCGCGACCGCGCCCCGCAGCCCGCGCAGGCCTGACCCCGGGCCCGGCGGAAGCCGGTCAAAGCACGCTGCTGTCCGCGGCAGCGTGCTTTGACCTTTCAGGCGTCCTGCTGCTGATTCAGTTCGCTCTGCAGGCTGGCGATGTCGCTGGCCGAGTTCATCGTGGCCTCGAAGTGCGCGTCGGCCCACGTGAAGAAGTTGCTGGTATGAGAGCTGACCCAGCCGGACCACACCGAACCGCCCAGCCCGCAGGAGGGCGTCGCGGTACCCCCCTGCGCCACGGAAACCGTGTCGCTGCAGGACGCGAACGCGGCGCCGTTCCTGGTGCCGGAGAAGTCGACGGTCATCTTGAGCAGGATCGTCGGGGTATCGGGATCGTCCACCGACACCTTGCCGCTGACCGTGCACGACACCGTGCCGTTGCAGTCGGAGTGGAAGTGGATCTTCTGCAGCGGGGTGACGATGGCCTCCGGGTCGACGGCGCCCTGCAGCGCCTGGACGTCACTGTGCAAGATCGTGAACACCGGGCCGATGGTGGCCGCGGTGAGCGGCGTGACCTCAAAGGAGTAAGGCGTGGCACCGCTGCGCCCGTCGATGCGGAGCAGCCGGTTCGGGGCGGCGGTGGTGATGTAGTAGACGGTGCCGTGATCGGCGAGCCTGATCACCTTGGCGCCGCCGAGCGTGGTGTTGACGGCGCGGGGGTTGTTCCCCACGTGCTCCAGCACGCGGGCGATCTGGCCCGGCGTGAGCGAGTCGAAGGTCATGATGACGCCGTTGCCGAGGGCCTTGGCCCAGTTCCCGCCCGCCTGCCGGGCGGAAACCGGATCTATGACCACGGACTTCCAGAACGCGGTGGGCGCCTTGATGTAGGTCACGTCGTTGATCGTGATGCGGGTCACCGGGTTCCCGTTCTGGGTGTAGCTGCCCTCGACCGTGCCCGCCCTGGTCACGGTCAGGTTCGCGTTCTGCCCGGCGATGGTGCCGGCGAGGGTGAGGCCCCGGGCGGACGCGAGGGCCTGCCCCGACTGCAGCGCCATCGCGGTGGGCGATTCGGTCTTCCCGAGCAGCAGCACGGCCGCGGTCGCAGCCGCGCCGACCACGACCGCGACGGCCGCCGTGATGACGAGCATCAGGCCGCGGCGCCCCTTGCGCGGCGGGGCCCCGGCCGCGGCGGGCCACGGGACGTTCGGGGTCCCGCCCGGCCCGCCGGGGTAGCCCGGCTGCACTGGCCCGGGATACGGGTAGGGCGGCTGAGGACCCTGGTACTCACCGCCCGGCGGCGGCGCCGGAGGATAGTAGCCGCCCGACGGCGCGGCCCCCGGCTCGGTGGATGATAACCCGAGCTCTTGACCCTCCTGGGGTGAAAGTTCCGAATCCAAGGCACCTCCTTGATGTCCGTTTATGTCACGTGGCGTCACGTCCCCGCGGTTCACCGTCCCGCGCCGGGCGGGCGAGCCGGATCCCGGGGGCAGGCCCGGCCGGCGTGTCACGGGCGGGTGCCGTCTCTCGTCTCAGAGTGCGGCCGGGGTCGCCGCCGCGGCGGCCCAGTGCTGCTGCAGGTGCGGCACCAGGTCCATGGGCCGCTCCTCGGGGAAGAACAGCCGGGCGCCGTCCACGGTGACGACCCGGGTGACGCCGGGTATGGTATCCCGCAGCCAGTAGGCCCAGGACACGTCGAAGAACACGTCACCGGTCCCCCAGACCACGAGCGTGGGCACCGTCAGCTCCCGGAGCTGCGGCTCGACCGCCCGCAGGTCGGCCGAATCCAGGGCCACGAGCAGCCGCTCGAACTCGCGACCGCGTTCGAGGGTGCCGATACACGGTTCCAGGTAGGACCGGATCACCTCGCGGTCGGCGCGTTCCGGATGCTCGTAGGCGGTACCGAACGAAACCTGGACGGCCACGTCGAGGTCGTCAAGCAGCGCGGCGGAGGTCGGCGCGAGGGTGCCGGCGGCCGCGAGCTCGACGATCGGCTTGAAGGCCTCGGGCGGCAGGTTGTCGCTGACGTCGCAGTTGGTGAGGGTGAAGGTGGCCAGCCGCCGCGGGTGACGGGCGGCGAAGACCTGGGCGATGGCGCCGCCCGTGTCGTTGGCGACCAGGTCGATCCCGTCGAGCCCGAGCGCGTCGCAGAAGTCGCCCAGGACCGTGGCCAGCCCGGCGACCGACAGGTCCTGCCCGGGGGTCACCGGGCTGCGGCCGTGCAGCGGCAGGTCGAGGGCGATGCAGCGGCGCTGGCCGGTCAGCTCGCCGATGACGTTGCGCCAGAGATACGCGTTGGTGGCGGCGCCGTGTACGAACACCGCGGCCGGCCCGGTCCCGATGTCGAGGTAGCTGATATCACCGGAACGGGTCGTCACGGTGTGCCGGCGGGCGTCGAGTTCCTGTAGTTGCATGGTGTTCGCCTTCCTGGTGGGGCGGTAGCCTCTAGGTCATAAGACCGACTGTCGGTCTAGTTCAACAAACCGACAGTCGGTCTGTCAAGGAGAAGTGATGGACCGACCGAACAAGAACGTCGCCCGCGGGGAGGCGACGCGGGGACAGCTGATCGCGGTCGCCACGCGCATGTTCGCCGACCGCGGTTACGAGGACACCTCGATCGAGGCGGTGCTGCGCGAGGCGGGGGTGAGCCGGGGCTCGCTCTATCACCACTTCGCGAGCAAGGAGGCCCTGTTCGAGGCCGTGGCCGAGGACGTCGAGACCAAGGTCGGCACCCAGACGGTGGCCGCCTCGGCCGGCGCGGACGGGCCGGTGGCCGCGCTGCGCGCGGGGTTCCTCGCGTGGATCCGGCTCGCGGGCGACCCGGTGGTGCAGCGGATCCTGCTGATCGACGGCCCGTCGGTGCTCGGCTGGGAGCGGTGGCGGGCGATGGAGGAACGCCACGCCCTCGGCCTGATCAGGATGGTGTTGCAGGCCGCCGCCGCCGAGGCCCGCCTGCGGCCCGAACTGGTCGGCACGCTGGCCCACGTCCTGCTCGCCTCGGTCAACGAGGTGGCGCTGCTGGTCGCCCGGTCGGATGAGCCGGAGGCCGCGATGACGGCGGGCGAGGAGGCCATCGACGAGCTGCTGCGCCGCCTGCTGGGCTAACCGCGGCACCCCGCCGGGCTGACCGCAGCACCCCGCCGGGCTGACCGCAGCACCCCGCCGGGCTGACCCGGCCGCCCGCCCAGCCCGCCTTTTCATGATCACGTTGGTTTTTGTCCCGTATGGGCCCGTCGCGGAATAAAGCGCATGCTATGAGCTCCCTGAGCAGGCCTGACTCTTCGTGGGCCGACGGTTTATTTGGAGGCGAGCCCTATCTGGCAAAAATCCAACGTGATCATGAATGGGCCTGGTCGGGGCGGAACAGCGGGACGCTCAGGCCGGGGTGGTCCTCCCAGTCCACGGTGACGCGCTGGTTCACGTGCACCGAGTCCGGGTCCGCCGCGATCTCGGCCATCATCCGGAAGCCCTCGTCCAGGTCGATGAGCCCGACCACGTACGGGATGCGGGCCTTGAAGAACGGCTGCCCGTTCTGCCGGATCACGGTGAACGTGTAGACGGTGCCGCGGCCGGCCGAGTCCCGCCACTCCGGCTCGCCGCGGAGGCAGCCGGGGCAGTGCCGGCGCGGGTGGAAGATGACCTGGCCGCAGGCCCGGCAGACCTGGTAGGTCAGCCGGTGCTCGGCGGTCGCCGCCCAGAACGGCTCGGTGTCCGGCTCGGGGAAAGCCGGCAGCGGGCGCTCCAGCCGCTGCTGAGGGTCTGGCATGCCGCTCACTCCGTTCCCAGGATGATCGTGCCGGCCGCGTGCCGCGTGCCGAGCTGTCCCCCGTTCCCGTGCGCGACGGCCAGCCGGGCGCCCGGCACCTGGGCCGTCGACTCCCCGCGCAGCTGGCGGGTGGCCTCGATGAGCAGGAAGATGCCGCGCATGCCCGGGTGATTGGACGACAGCCCGCCGCCGTCGGTGTTCAGCGCCGGGCCCCCGGGCTGGTCGAACCCCAGGCGGCCGCCGGCCGCGAACGGCCCGCCCTCGCCCTTCTTCGCGAACCCGAGGTCCTCCAGGATGGCCAGCACGGTGATCGTGAATGAGTCGTAGATCATCGCGATGTCCATCTCCCCGGGACCCAGGCCCGCCTGGCCAAAGGCCTCCTGCCCGGAACGCGCCGCGGCGGTGCTGGTGATGTCGGCACCGCCGGCCGGGTAGCCGAGCGCCTCGCCGGTGCCGAGGATCCAGGCGGGCCGGGTGCGGATGCCCGCCGCCACGGCCCGCGACACGATCACGACCGCCCCGCCCCCGTCGGAGACGATGCAGCACTCCAGCAGGTGCAGCGGGTCGGCGATCAGCCGCGAGCCGAGCACGTCGTCCACGGTGATCTCGCGGACGCTGCGGATGCCGATGTCGGCCAGCCCGGCGACCGCCTGCGGGTTGCGCATGGCGTGCCGGCGGGTGGTGACCGCGATCTCGGCCAGCTGCTCGGGGGTGGTGCCGTACTGGGCCATGTGCCGCCGGGCCACCATCGCGTAGTTGCCGATCAGGGTCAGCCCGTAGGGGCGCTCCATGTTGGCGGCGGGCTGCGCCTCGGATCCGGGGCGGGCCCCGGTGCCGATGGCCCGGGAGTCGCTGTGCGCCGTGGACCCGTAGCTGAGCAGGGCGACGTTCGCCTTGCCCGCCGCGATGTCCCGGGCGGCGTGCGCGGCGTGGAACTCGTACGAGCTGCCGCCGACCATTGTGGTGTCGAGGACCCGGGGCGTGACGCCGAAGTACTCCGCGATCGTGAGGCCCTGGACCCGGCCCGCCTCGCTGGCGTCGTAGACCGCGTCGACGTCCGCCCAGGTGAGCCCGGCGTCCTCCAGCGCCCGCGCCGCGCACTCGGCCTTGATCTGCAGCGCGCTCCGGCCGCCCGCCGTCCGCTTCTCGAACTCGTGGATGCCGGCGATCGCGGCGCCCGGGGCCGCCATCATTCCCCCGCGGCCGCGTCGCCCGGCGCCCGGAACCGCATCCGGCCGCGGTCGATGACCACGGTCCCGTCCTCGGTGGCGGTCTGGAACCGGGCCGTGTCCCCGCCGTCCTCCGGCAGCCAGATGGACACCACCAGCGTGTCACCCGGCAGCACCGGGCGGGTGAACCTCCCGGACATCGACCGGAACCGGGCCGGGTCCGAGCCGCACAGCGTGTGCAGCAGCGCCCGCCCGGTCACGCCGTAGGTACACAGGCCGTGCAGGATCGGGCGGCTGAACCCGCCCCGGGCCGCGAACTTCGGGTCCGCGTGCAGCGGGTTCCGGTCGCCGGACAGCCGGTACAGCAGCGCCTGCTCGGGCCTGGTCGGCTGCACCACCTGGTGGTCGGGCGGGCGGTCCGGCCGCCGCCAGCCGTCGCTCGGCCCGCGCTCGCCGCCGAACCCGCCCTCGCCCCGGATGAACACGCCGCTGGCGGACGTCACGAGCTTCTCACCGGTCGCCGCGTCCACGGCCACGCTCTCGCTGGCCACCAGCGCGCCGGAGATCTTGTCGTAGATGCCGGTCACCGTGGCGACGCTGCGCACGGTGCCGTTGACCGGCAGCGGGCGGTGCAGCTCGAACGCCTGCTCCGCGTGCACCAGCATGGCCCGGTCGAAGTCGCCCAGTCTGCGGCCGGTCCGCGGCTGCGCCACCAGCACCGCGTAGGTCGGCAGCACCCGCTGCCGCACGCCTTCGCTGTTCTCGGTGGTGAACTCGAGTTCCTGGAGCGGGTCCCCCAAGCCGGCCCCGACCCCGATCGCGTACAGCAGCGCGTCCGTGGACGTCCACGAGCGTTCCTGCGGCTCGCCGGGAACGCCGACAAGACTGTGGTCGAGAGGCATCCTGACCTCCGTATCGCGCGGCCGCGCCGACGCCTGCGGTGGCTACTAGAATTTGGTTCCAAAATTATTTTTCGGGTGCAGTCTGCGCCGTGTCAACCGAGGGAGTGGTGGACGTGGGAATCCTAGAGGGGAAGGTCGCCATCGTGACCGGCGCGAGCAGGGGCATCGGCGCGGCGATCGCGAAGCGATTCGGCGCGGAGGGTGCCGCCGTGGCGGTGGCCGCCCGGACCACGGAGCCAGGCCAGTCGCCGCTGCCGGGCACGATCGGCGACACGGTGGCGGCGATCACCGGCGGCGGCGGCACCGCGGTGGCGATACCCACCGACCTTTCCAGGCCCGCGGACCGGCAGCGCCTGATCGCGGAGACCACCCGGCAACTGGGCGCGCCCGACATCCTGGTCAGCAACGCGGCGGTGAGCTACTTCATGCCGGTCGCGGATTTTACCCTGCGCCGCTACCAGCTCATGTTCGCGGTGCAGGTCGAGGCGCCGTTCGAGCTCGCCCAGCTGGTGCTGCCCGGGATGCGGGAGCGCGGCCGCGGCTGGATCCTGAACATCTCCTCGATCGCCGCCCGCCACCCGTCGGTGCCGCCGGGCCGGTTTGCCATCGGCTCCACCGTCTACGGCATGTGCAAGGCGGCGCTCGAGCGGTTCTCGACCGGCCTGGCGGCCGAGTTGTATGGGGACAACATCGCGGTCAACGCACTGTCGCCGACCCTGGTCGTGCCCACGCCCGGCACGATCTTCCACCACCTGACCACCGAGGGCGATCCCAACGCGGAGCCGCCCACGGTGATGGCCGAGGCCGCGCTGATGCTCTGCCACGCCGAGCCGAAGACCCTGACCGGCCGGATCGCCTACTCCCAGGACCTGCTCGCGGAACTGGGCGTCACCGCGCCGTAGGCGAGGCCGGCCGGGCCCGCGCGGTCACGAACGCGCCTGCGGGGCTGGCCGCGCCTCAGCATCGTCCTTGTGATGCCGATCGTTCCTGATATCGCCCAGGCTGTCGAACCTGTCGAAGTCCACGTTGTCGAGCTTGGTCAGCAGATTCAGCTGCTCTTCGAGGAGCGCGTCCCGCTTGCGGGCGTCGGCGTCGCCGCGTAGCGCCTGGGGTGCGGTCAGATGATGCCTGGCCAGCGCCAGCCGGAGGCTGCGGCTTTCGAGCAGCATCCGGAACACGGCTTCCCGGCTGAGCAGCTTGGTCAGCTCCTCGGCCGGGCGGTTGAAGAAGATCGACACCAGCTGTACTACGGAAAGGCCGAGCAAGACGGCCGGGAGGGCCGTCGGTACGCGGCCCGGATGGACGGCCGATATCACGGCCAGCACGACCGTAGCGCCGAGCGTGAGGATCCCGCAGCCGATGAGGAAGTAGTTGGTGCCCCTGACCACCAAGACGGTTCTATCCAGGCGGCCGGTTATCTGCTGGCGATAGCTGCGCAGCTGAGCGTCCTCGTACGAGACGATGCTCTGCTTGTCATGGAAGTACTGGGCGTAGTCAGCGAACGCGAACTCGCTGGCCGACGACTCGAGTTGCTCGTCTTCCCCGGGGTCGGTGCCGAGGAACCTGGCGAGATCGCCGACCCCGTGCATAACCTCCACCCCCAGCACCTTGCTGGCGAAGTCGAGCGCGCCGAGGTGGCGTTCCAGCGTGGGGCTCGCCGTTAGCGAATCAGAGACCACCAGGGCCTCCGGGTTGTAGGCGACCCGGAGGCCCTGCAGGACAATCTGGACCTTAATGTCCGTGTAGACTCCGATCACGGCCACCCGTACATGACCACGGTTCTCAGGCGTGATTATCCCACGCAGTACCTGGACCAACTGCGATTCTTCGCCGGTGTCCAAGGCGATGCTATCCAGGTCAAAGAGGCTATTCGAGTGAACGTGGTGGATCACCACGGTTCCGTGCTGGTCGCCCTCCGGCTTGAAGCTCGAGCGCTCTCCGCGGGGGTCGCCGATCTGGCGACGGGTGCCGTCCGGGTCGAGCAGTCCGAGGAGGCCTTCAAGGTACTCCGCTCCCCAGGTACCCGCCTGACAATGACTTCCGTACACGCGGCGTTCGCGGTCGTAGAGTTCGCCCGGGTTATGCCAGTCGCGGATGTTCACCAGGTGCAGGGTCCCGTCCCCTCCTCCTTTTCCTCCTTTCAAGCGCTTGCCGACGGTGGCCGTTAATAGCTGGCCGAGCGGGCCTTTCAGAAGTACATCCTTATCGATTACCCGTCGGCTCTGATTCTCATCGAACGTGTCCTTGCTCATCGGATGGATGAGAAGCTTCTGGGCCGCATCCTTCGGAAGAGCGAGCCGGCAGTTGAGGTTAAGGAAGAAGTCATTCTGCAAGCACTGCGTAATCAGGACGTAGGTCTCCCCGTCGCCTGAGCCAGGCGATCCGTTGTGCGCCGCCTTCGCCCCTGTCGCCTGAGCCGAGGTCGCGGTCTCTTCAATGGGCATGTGTACCTCCCCCGGGAACTTTAACGCCAATGCCCGCATCATGCCCATGCCTCATCCGTCAATAGCTACCTGACACGCTCAGAATGTCCTGATTCAGGGCCCACGTCGGGCTTTGCGGACCGCGGCCGCGTCGTACCGTTCCGGTGAGATGACCACGTCTGGTGCGGGTGTCAGCCGCCGGAGACGCCGCGCTCGATGCAGAACTCGTTGCCTTCCGGGTCGGCCAGCACCACCCAGCCGGTGCGGTCCGGCCTGCGGTGGTCCTCGAAGAGGGTCGCGCCGAGGGCCAGCACGCGCTCCACCTCGGCGTCCCTGGCGTCGGTGGTGACGTCGGTGGGGGTGCCGGGCGGGGCGGCGGGCGGCGCCAGGTCCAGGTGCACCCGGTTCTTGGCCCGCTTGCCCTCGGGCACCTTGATGAACAGCAGGCTGGCCGACCCGTCGGGTGATACCAGCAGCGCCTCTGGGTCGTCGCGAAGGTTGGGGTTCCCCGGTTCCTCGCGGTAGCCGGTGACCTCCGACCAGAACCCGACCAGCAGGTACGGGTCCGCGCAGTCGAACGTGATGGTCCTGATCCGGACGGTCACGAGATGGCTCCCTGGTTACCAGCGCCGCCGCGACCGGCGTCGGTCAACCGAGCGCGGAGGCACGAGATCTGGTCGTCATGATCGATCGCACCCCCTCTCCTTCATCGCACCGAACATGCTGCCACGCGCCGGCCGACCTCACCAGTGAATATCCCCCCTGGCTAGCCGCAGGGCGGCGCGGGCCGAGAGCAGGCGCTGGCGAGCTGGCGCAGCGCGCGCTCCAGGATCGGCCGCAGCGGCTCCGGCGGATCGGCGGCGTACCAGCGCCTGATGGCCACCTGCGAAGCCGCGGTGACCGCGCCCGCCAGGACCTGCGGGAACATGTCGGCCTCGGGGCCGGTTCCGGTTCGCTCGGCGATCGCCGCGGCGAGCGCGTTCTGCATCTCGAAGTTGACCTTCAGGTACTCGCCACGCATCGCAGGCGCCTGCAGGACCCGCCCGAGCGCGGCCATCACCTCCCTGCTGAACGCCTGATCGGTGCCCTCGTAGTGCTCAAGCACCGCGTGGGTCAGCGCCTCCCACAGCGGCTCTCCGGCCGGCCGCCCGAGCAGCGACATGCCGATCCGCCTGGCCCGGTCCGCCCCGATCGCGGCGACCGCCTCGTACTTGCTGGCGAAGTAGTTGCGGAAGGTCCGCAGCGCCACGTCGGCCTCGGCGGTGATGTCCTCGATCGTGACGTTATCGAGGCCCCGCTCGATGGCCAGCCGGAGCGCGGCAGAGCTCAGGGCCTGGCGCGTGGCGAGCTTCTTGCGCTCTCGTAGCCCGACCATTTGCCCACCTTAAGATAATCTTACCTACAAAGCAAACTTGCTTTTAAGGCAAGAATTTGCGACAGTGGTGGCTCCGATGACCAGGTGGGAGGCTGGGGCCATGACGACGGCGGACGCGACGGCAACTGCCGATGTCGTGGTCGTCGGCGGCGGTCCCACCGGGCTGATGCTGGCGGCCGAGCTCCGGCTGGGCGGCGCCGACCCGGTGGTGCTCGAGCGGCTGCCGGAGATCAGCCAGATACCGAAGGGCAACGGCCTGGTCGGCCAGATCGTGCCGACGCTGGAGTACCGGGGGCTGGCGGACGGGGGGCTGGCGGACCGGTTCCGGGCGGAGGCCGCGTACACCGGGGCGGCGCCACAGTTCCCGTTCGGATCCCTGCGGCTGGACTTCTCCCGGCTGGGCACGAGCCCGCTGGACATCATGGCGGTACCGCAGCGAAAGCTCGAGCGGGTGCTCGACGAGTGGCTGCTCGACCTCGGCGGCGGCATCCGGCGCGGGCACGAGGTGCTGGCGCTGTCCCGGCCCGGTGACGGGTCGCCGGTCACGCTGGACGTGCGCGGCCCGGACGGCGACTACCAGGTGCGCACGCGCTACCTGGTGGGCTGCGACGGCGCCCACAGCCTGGTACGCAAGCAGGCAGGCATCGGCTTCCCCGGCGTCACCTCGTCCGAGATCTCCCGGATCGGGCGGGTGTTCCTGCCGACGGTGCAGATCACCCCGGACGGCGGTCATGCGGACGTGCCCGGTGTCGGCCTGGTGCCGCTGATGATGACGGCCCAGACGCCGCGCGGCGCGTACTCGCTCGCACCGCTGACGTACCTGGACAAGACCGCCGAGCCGGGCATCTTCATCTTCTTCACCAGGGAGGACGATTCGTCAGCGCCGGACGGCCCCGACGTCCCGATGGCCCTCGACGAGCTGCGCGAGAGCACCCGCCGGGTGCTCGGCGCCGACGTGCCGATGAGCGACCCGCAGTGGCTGACCAGGATCGTGGGCAACAGCAGGCAGGCGGACCGGTACCGGGCAGGCCGGGTGCTGCTGGCCGGCGACGCCGCGCACATCGTCGGTATCGGAGGGTCGCTCAACCTCGGCCTGCTCGACGCGGTCAACCTCGGCTGGAAGCTCGCCGCGCAGGTAGCGGGCTGGGCCCCGGAGGGCCTGCTGGACTCCTATCACGCCGAGCGGTACCTGGCCGGGCAGCGGGCGATCCTGCAGACCAGGGCGCAGCGGGCGCTGTCGGCCAGCGGCGAGTACGCGGCGGCGCTGCGCGAGCTGTTCGGTGAGCTGATGCAGTTCTCCGAGCCGCTGCGCCATGTCGGCACGATCATGGAGGGCTCCGACGTCCGCTACCAGATGCCCAACGGACAGGCGCGGCCGCACCCGCTGGCCGGGCGGTTCGCGCCCGACCTGCGGCTGGACACCGGCGGCGGCGTCACGCGGGTCGCCGAACTGGTCAGGCCCGCGCGGGGGGTGCTGCTCGATCTCAGCGGTTCCGGTGAAGTCGTCGACTTCTTCGCCCCGGGCGGCTCGCCGACCGACGTCCTCACCGCGAGCAGCGCGCTGGCCGGCGCGGCCTCGGGCTGGCACGACCGGGTCAGCGTCACCGCCGCGCGGCCGCTGGCGCAGCCCGCGCCCGCGGCCGCAATGCTGATCCGGCCGGACGGGTACGTCGCCTGGGCAGCCGGGCCGGACACGGCCGACCTGGCCGGCGGGCTGCCCGAGGCGCTGCGCACGTGGTTTGGCGAGCCCAAAGAGCTGCCCTGACGGCAACGTCTGACCGAGGCTCCGGCCCCTTACATCAGCTGTTCCATGCTCATGGAAACGCCGTCGCGGTCAGAGGCCGATCCGCTGGGCCAGGTGCTCGCGGTGATAGGCGGCGTCGCCGAGGAACAGCTCGCTGGACTTGGCCCGCTTGAAGTAGAGGTGGGCGTCGTGTTCCCAGGTGAAGCCGATGCCGCCGTGGATCTGGATGTTCTCGGCCGCCACGTGGAAGTACACGTCCGAGGCGTAGGCCTTGGCCAGCGCGGCCACGACTGGGACCTCGGCGGAGTCCTCGGCCACCGCGGCCGCGGCGTAGCCGACCGCCGAGCGCAGCGACTCGACCTCGAGCAGCAGGTCGGCGCAGCGGTGCTTGATGGCCTGGAAGCTGCCGATCGGCCGCCCGAACTGGTACCGGAGCTTCGCGTAGCCGACGGCCATGTCCAGGGCTCGCTGGGCGCCGCCGAGCTGCTCGGCGGCCAGGGCGATCGCCGCGACGTCCAGGGTCCTGGCCAGCACCCCGGCCGCCTCTCCCGGGGCGCCGATCAGCCTGGCCACCGAGTCGAACTCCAGCCGGGCGAGCTTCCTGGTCTGGTCCAGCGTGGGCAGCACCCGGCGGTCCAGGCCTGCCGCTCGCGCATCGACCGCGAACAGCGACAGGCCGGCATCGGTCGCGGCCACCACCAGGATCGGGTCCGCGGTGTGGCCGTCCAGGACGAAGCTCTTATGCCCGTCGAGCACCCAGCCGCGGCCCCCGCTGCGGGCCGCGGCGAGCCGGATCGCCTCGGGCTCCCAGGACCCGTCATCCTCGGTGAAGGCGAGCGTGGCCACGGCCTGGCCGGAGGCGATGCCCGGCAGCAGCTCCTGCCGGGCCGCCTCGTCGGAACCTGACAGCAGCGCGGTGGCCGCGAGCACCGCGCTGGCCAGGTACGGCCCGCCGTACAGCGCGGCACCCAGCTCCTCGAGCACGATGGCCTGCTCGGCAAAGGTGAACCCGGCGCCACCGCAGCGCTCCGGGATCGCGATCCCCTGCAGGCCGAGCTGGGCTCCGGCCTGCTGCCATACCTGCCAGTCGGTCCCGTCCGGGGTCTCCATGAGCTCGCGCACCCGGGACATGGGCGACCGGTCGGCCAGGAACCGCCGCACCGAATCGCGCAGTTCCCGCTGCTCAGCGCGGACGGCCAGCTTCATGGTCGCTCCTTCGATCTTCCGGGGGCGGGTGGCTGAGGGACGCGGGAGGCGGGTGGCTGAGGGACGCGGGAGGCGGGTGGCCGGGGCTGGCCGGGGGCGGGAGATTCCGGCCGGCCCGCGGTGACGATGAGCACGTCGAGCGCCTCGACCTGGTCCCCGTCGACCCACAGCGGGTTGACTTCCAGCGCGCGCAGCGAGCCGTCCAGCGCCGCGGCCGCCTCGCCGAGCCGGCAGATCACCTCCGCCAGCGCGTCCAGGTTGGCCGCCGGCTGCCCCGGGCGCCGTGCAGCAGCGCGCTGCCGCGCAGTTCGGCGAGCATCCGCTGCACCTCGCCGGGGTGCACCGGCAGCACCCGCAGGCTGGTGTCCCCGAGCACCTCCACCCAGATCCCGCCCAGGCCGACCGCGAGCACCGGGCCGAACGTGGGGTCCACGGTCACCCCGGCGATCAGCTCCACGCCGCCGGAGCGCATCGGGCTGACCAGCACGCCGTCGATCCGGGCCCCGGGAACGTCCTGGCCGGCCGCGCGGACCCGCGCGTAGGCGGCGCGGACCTCCTCCTCGGTGCGCGGCCCGACCGCCACCCCGCCGATCTCTGACTTGTGGCTGATCTGCGCGGAGCAGACCTTCAGCACCACCGGCAGCCCGAGCCGCCGCGCCGCGGCCACCGCCGCGTCGGCCGAGTTCACCAGCTCGCCGGGCACGACCGGGACGCCGGAGCCGGCGAGCAGGTCGCGCGCGGCCGCCTCGGACCAGGGCGCGCCCGCGGCCGCGCCCTCGGCCGGCCCGCCGCGGATGGCCGCGCCCTGCGGCCGGCCGCGGTTTTCCAGCCAGCGCAGGGCATGGCCGAGCGCGGTCATGCCGAGGTCGATGCCGCCGAGCAGGTGGATGCCGCCCCGGCCCAGCACCTCCCGGCCGTACTCGCTGACGTCCACGCAGGTATGGGCGACCGAGATGACCGGGATCGGGGCGGCCGCGATGCGCTCGCCGAGCCAGGCGGCGCGCTCGGCGAGCACCGCGGCGGCCGCCTCATCGGGCCTGGCCTGCGGCAGGGTCAGCCCGGTGAACAGGACGAAGTCCAGGCCCGGGTCGGCCACGGCCGCGGCCAGGGCGTGATCCACCGCGGTCAGCGCCGACGTCCGCCGGTTGGCCAGGAAGTAGCCGGTGACGTCGAGCGGGTTGCGCACCGCCGCGAACGGCGGGACCAGGGGCGTGATCGCGGCCGCCGTCTCCGGCGCGAACTCGGGGATCTCCACGCCCTCCGCGGCCGCGCGGTCGGCGATGAGGTCGCACGCGCCTCCGGATGCGGTCACCACGCCCATGCGCCGCCCGGCCGGCCACCGGTCGTAGCCGAGCAGCGCGGCGGTGGACAGCAGCTCCTCGATACTGGTCACGCGGATCATGTTGAGCTGGCGCAGTACCGCGTCGACCACCGCGTCGTCCCCCGCGACCGCGCCGGTGTGCGCCAGCGCGACCTGGCGGCCGGCCGGGCTCGCTCCCGCCTTGAGCACCACGATCGGCTTGCCCACCCGGTCGGCCCGCTCGGCGGCCCGGGCGAACCGGGCCGGGTCGCTGATCTCCTCCAGGAACAGGCAGATCACCCGGGTGGCGTCGTCCTCGATGAGGTAGTCCAGGATGTCGGTGGCCGCGATCATCGCCTCGTTGCCCATGGTGGCGAGGGTGCTCACGCCGATGGCGTGGGCGTGGGCAAACGCCAGCACCACGCTGGCCAGTGCGCCGCTCTGCAGCGCGATGCCCACCGGCCCGGCCAGCAGCGGCGGCGGCACCGTGAGCGCGAAGGGCGCGGCGGAGGCGTGCGCGTTCAGGAAACCAAGGCAGTTGGGCCCGAGCACGGCGATTCCGTGCGCCGCCGCCCTGGCGATCATCCGCTGTTCCAGCGCCCGCCCGGCCCCGCCCAGCTCCCGGTAGCCCGCGGCGAGCACGATCGCGTTACGCACTCCCGCGGCCCCCGCGTCATCGAGAACGCTCTCGACCGCGTCGACCGGCACCATGATGAACGCGACGTCCACCGGATCAGCCAGTTCGCGCAGGCTCCGGATCGCGGGCCGGCCGAAAACCGTCTGGTGCGCGGGATGAACCGGGATCAGCGGGCCGGAGAACCCGGCGGCCTGACAGCTCGCAGCCACGAAGCGGGCCCAGCCTGAGGCGTCCGAGGCGCCGACCACGGCGATGCTGCGCGGCGCGAAGAACTCCCTGAGCCGTTCCGGCGTGACCAGCGGGCGGATCAGGTCGGCGTCGGTGGCTGGCATGTTCAGCCCGCCGCCCGCGGCTCCCTGGGCAGCCCTAGGCCGCGTTCGCCGATGATCGTGCGCTGGATCTCGCTGGTGCCCGAGTAGATGGTCCCGGCGCGGCTGGACAGGAACACGTTCTGCCAGGCGGTGGTCGGGTAGCCGGCGCCCTCCGGGCGCAGCAGCCCGTCGGAGCCCGTGATCGCCATCGCGATCTCGCCGAGCTGCTTGTGGTACTCGCTCCAGAACAGCTTCGCGACCGACGCCTCCGGGCCGGGCGGGCGGCCCTCGGCGACCTCGGCCAGCGTGCGCAGCCCGCTGAAGCGCATGAGCTGCACGCCGGTATAGGCCCGGGCGAGCTGCTGGCGGACCAGGGGATCGGCGGTCTTGCCGCACTTGCGGGCCGTGTCGGCCAGTTCCCAGAACTCCCGCTCGAAGCCCAGGTGCTGGACGGTGGCCCGGCCGCCGCGCTCGTGGCCGAGGGTGGTCATCGCCACCCGCCAGCCGTTGTTCAGGCCGCCGATCACGTTGAACAGCGGCGCCCGGACGCCGTCCAGGAAGTCCTCGCAGAACTCCGACGCCCCGGACATCTGCCGGATCGGCCGGTAGGTCACGCCGGGGCCGGTGAACGGGATCAGCACGTACGACAGGCCGGCGTGCTTCTCCGCGTCGGGGTCGGTCCGGCACAGGACGAACATCATGGTCGCCCGGGACGCCCCCGAGGTCCACAGCTTCTGCCCGGTGACCACGATCTCGTCGCCGTCCACCACGCCGCGGGTCTGCACCGCGGCCAGGTCGGAGCCGTGGCCGGGCTCGGAGAAGCCCTGGCAGTACACGTCCGCGCCGGAGATGATGCGGGGCAGGAAGTGCGCGCGCTGCTCCGGCGTGCCGTGCGCGATCACCGACGGGCCGACCAGGGCCTCGCCCATGCCGCGCAGCACCCGCGGCAGGCCGGCCCGGTGGAGCTCCTCGTTCAGCACCGCGAGGCGCACCGGGTCCAGGCCCTGGCCGCCGTGTTCCTCCGGCCATTGCGGGCAGATCAGCCGCGCCGCGGCGAGCTTGCGCTCCCAGGCCCGGTAGGCGGGCTGCTCCATGGCCGCGGCGAGTTCCTCGCGGCGGTAGCCGCCCGCGGTGACCGCCATGTTCCAGTCGGCCAGCCCGGCGAGGCCGTCCGGCGCCTCCGCCGCGATCCAGTCCCGCAGCTCGGCGCGGAACCGCGCGATCTCCGGGCCGAGGTCAAGGTCCATTGCTGCTTTCCCTCTTCCCTCGCTCGCCTCCGGGCGCTCCTATCCTCCTCGCTCGCCTCCGGGCCCCGCCCGCCTCCCCATCCCCCTTCACTGCCCCGCCTTCCCTCGTCGCTCGGTCGCAGGCTCCCTCGCTCCTCAGTCCAGGACGGGGCCGCGCCCTTTGGCTCGCTCAGAGCTGCGCCCTTTGGCTCGCTCGGGGCTGCGAATCCTAGAATCTGATTCCAAGTGCGATGACATATCGCGCGGCCCGCGATGTCAAGGGCCGCCCCGGCGGATGGTCACCCCGGCCGCTCGTCCCGTGCTCCGGCGGGCTTCCACGGACCGCCGGTCATCAGCCTCCGGGCGTACTCCAGCACCGCGTCAGTGACCTTGTCCGCCTGGCGGCGGTTGGCCGATGTCGCCACCTCGCGGGCGCCCTCGCCGATCAGCGAGGTGAGCACGGACGCGTAGAGCCGGTCCAGCGCGGTGTCGGGCAGGTGCAGCAGGGCGTCGTTCTGGCTGACCCATTCATGGCTGCGCTGCCGCTGCATCACCTCGAACCCGGGCGGGCCGTCCCCGGACAGGAACAGCAGCGCGAGGTCGCGGCGCTGCCAGCTGCCCTGCAGGAAGGCGCGGGCGCCGGCGGTGAAGAGCTCTCCCGGGTCGGTCACGCCGGCCTTCCTGGCCGCGGCGACCGCCTCGCTCGCGGCCTGCTCGTGCGCTAGCTGATGCTCCTGCCAGAGGGCCAGGAACAACTCGCTCTTGCCGCCGAAGTGGTGGTACAGGCTGCCGACGCTGGACCCGGCCCGCTCCACGACGTCGGCGATGCTGGCTTCGGAGAAGCCCCGGGAGGTGAAGACCTCCCGGGCGGCGTCGAGCAGGGCGCGCTGCGTGTTCGCGGTGCGCCCCCACCGCCATCCGCCGCTGGCTGGCCTGCCTCGCGGCTGTTTCTCCATGGCTCCCGATCCGTTGCGCCGTGCCGTGCCCGGTCCCATCGTGCCATCCCGGCACCGTGACCCGGCTCGGGTGCACGGCCTTGACAGCACCGCCACCCGAACCAGATTCTAAAATTCTAGTAACCGCCCCCGAGGAGAGGCTGGTGAGCCGCGATGGGCCGACTGGACGGCCGGGTCGCGATCGTGACCGGGGCCGGGCGCGGCATCGGCAGGTCGGTGGCGCTGCTGCTGGCCCGGCAGGGAGCCTCGGTGATCGTCAACGACCTCGGCGCGGCCCTGGACGGGTCGGGGATCGATGCCGGGCCGGCGCAACAGGTCGTGGCGGAGATCGCCGCGGAGGGCGGCAAGGGGGTCGCGAGCACCGCCGACGTGTCCGATCACGGCGCAGCCGAGGTCCTGATCCGCATCGCGATCGAGGAGTTCGGCCGCCTCGACGTGCTGGTGAACGTGGCGGGCATCCTGCGGGACCGGATGGTCTTCAGCATGTCCGAGCAGGAGTGGGACGACGTGATCCGGGTCCATCTCAGGGGCACGTTCAACACCACCAAGTTCGCCGCCGCCCACTGGCGCTCGCTGCGCGACGAGGCCGCGCAGAACCGCCTCATCAACTTCACGTCGGTCTCCGGGCTGCACGGCGCCGCCGGCCAGCCGAACTACGCCGCGGCCAAGATGGGCATCGTGGGTTTCACCTACTCCTGTGCGAACGCGCTGGCCAGGTACGGGGTCACGGCCAACGTCGTCTCGCCCGGCGCCGCCACCCGGATGACCGGCTCGGTGCCGGCCGAGCGCCGCCGCAGCGTCACTGCCCCCGATGCCGAGCGCTCGCCGGACAACGTCGCGCCGCTCGTTGCCTACCTGGCCAGCGAGGAGTCGGGCTGGATCAACGGGCGGATCGTGCACGCCCGCGGGTACGAGGTCGCGCTCTACAACAACCCGGAGCCGGTCGTCCGGGTCATCGGGACCGGGCCGTGGGATCTGGATGCGCTGGCCGAGCAGGTGGAGCGCTCCTTCGGGCCCCTGCTCGGACGGCAGCCGTAGCCGGCTACGGGCGGCGGATCTTGGCCGCGAACAGGTCGCGGATGCTCACGACCCCGCACACCTCGCGGCCGTCGAGCACCGGCAGGTGACGGAAGCCGTTCAGCAGCATGATCTGCGCGGCTTCCTCGGCCGGCATGTCCAGGCTCGCGGCCTGCGGGTCAGGGGACATCCAGGCCGAGACCAGCGACACCGAGAGGTCCTCGCCGGAGGCGGCCGCGCGGAGCACGTCCCGCTCGGTGAGGATGCCCGCCAGGAACGGCCCCTGCAGGACGATCACTGACCCGACCTTGGCGCGCACCATCCCGGCCGCGGCCTCGGTCACCGTCGTGTCCGGGCTGGCGGTCACCACGCTGGTGTTCATCAGGTCCTTGATCTTTGCCATTCAGCCGCTGTCCCCGACCTCGTCGAGCTCCGGGTCCCGGTGCGGGCTGGCCGGCCCCGCCATCTCCTCCGAGAGCATCCGCCACAGCGCGCCCGCCCAGGCCGACATGCCGGGCCATTTCTTCCAGAACACCTGCAGCGTTGTCTGATCGAACTCGGCGTGCGCTTGCTCCGGGGTGAGGGAGCGAGTGACCTCCTCGAGGTCGTGCACAAAGTCGAGGAACCGGTCGCCGACATCATTCATAAAAGATCACCTCCCAGCGAGTGTAGGCCGGCCGTGCGCTCACGCGAAGACCCCGCGGCTCACTCCCGGTCCCGTCTTGGCCTCCGGTCCCGGACCCATACCCGGCCGGCGCCGGACCTACCCCCGGCCCGGTCCCGGACCTACCCCCGGCCCGGTCCCGAACCCGCCTGTCAGCCCGGTCCCGAACCCGCCTGTCAGCCCGGTCCCGAACCCGGCTGTCAGCCCGGTCCCGAACCCGGCTGTCAGCCCGGTCCCGAACCCGGCTGTCGGCCCGGTCCCCTAGAGTTGTGTTTCATGGCGGGACGGCCGTTGCGGGAGATCGTGGACGAGGGCTGGGCGGCTGCCCTGGAGCCGGTCGCCGCGCGCATCGAGGCCATGGGCGACTTCCTCCGGGCGGAAGTCGCGGCGGGCCGCCGCTACCTGCCTGCGGGTGATCAGGTGCTGCGGGCCTTCCAGCAGCCGTTCGCGGACGTCCGGGTGCTGATCGTGGGCCAGGATCCGTATCCGACCCCGGGGCATCCGGTGGGGCTGAGCTTCTCGGTGGCCCCCGAGGTCCGGCGGCTGCCCGCAAGCCTGGTCAACATCTTCCGCGAATATCGCGACGATCTTGGCTACCCGGCCCCGGCCACCGGTGATCTCAGCCCGTGGAGCGAACGCGGCGTGATGCTCCTGAACCGGGTCCTGACCGTGCAGCCGGGCCGGCCGGGCTCCCACCGCGGCAAGGGCTGGGAAGAAGTCACCGACCAAGCCATCCGGGCGCTGGCCGGCCGCCACACCCCGCTCGTCGCGATCTTGTGGGGCCGGGACGCCCGGAGCCTGGTGCCGCTGCTGGACGGCGTGCCGTGCGTTGAGTCGGCTCACCCCAGCCCGAACTCGGCGGACCGGGGATTCTTCGGCTCACGGCCATTCAGCCGCGCCAACCAGTTGCTTGAGGAACAGGGCGCAGCACCCGTCGACTGGAAACTGCCGTGACGCGCCGATCGCGCTCAGGCCGCGCCGATTCACGCGACGCGAGGCCCGGGCGCAGGCTTCAGCAGTTACAGATGCTTCGCCTGGTAAATTCCAAGATTAATTTGATTCTCTGGTATCGGGAGCTACCCACCCTGCGTTGCATGACATGCGGGAGTAGCCTACGCGAGCCGGAACGAGGAGGAGTCATGGCGATCGGCCGCGGCCGACCGCGCACCGGACATGGTGCGGCTGCCGTGTCGGCACCGGCTCCCGGGGCAGTCGCGGACGCCGATCACCAGGACGACCTGATCCGGCTGAGCTGCCACGTGTCCGCGGACGGGCTCGCCCTGGTCGCCATAGGCGGCGACCTGGACCTGGCCACGGTCGACAAGACGGTCCGTTACGTCAGCGACATCATCGACCGTCACGACGGGCCGATCAGCGCGGACCTGTCCGGCTTGGCGTTCTGCGACGCGTGCGGACTCGGCGCGCTGGTCCGGATCGCCACCTACGCGGAGCAGGCGGGCCGCCGGCTCGAGTTCAGCAAGCCCTCCCGGGCGGTCGCCAGGATCATGCGGATCACCGGCGTGGACGAGCGGCTGCTCGTGCCCGCGCTGGCGGCAGCCGGCGCGCCAGATCCCGCCGCCGGCCGCGGTTAGCCTTACAGACGGCGCCCCTCTTGCGTCCCGCGCCGACGAGAGCCGGAGAGAACGTGACGTACCAGATTCCCGTCGTTGACCTTGAGGCCGCGCGGCTGCTGGCCGAGACGTCGGCCGGCCGCTGACCCGGCCCGCCCGCCGGGTTCAGCCGAGCCGCCCACCGCCCGGGAGGCGACGATGCGCGACAACTCGGTCAACCGTCCGGTCTTCGCGCGCATCTGGCTGTGGACGAGCCCCGGCTTGGAACGCGGCGGCCTGGCCGGATACCGCGACGTGCTGCTCGCCGGGCTGGCCGGGCGCGTGATCGAGGTGGGAGCGGGCAACGGCCTCAACTTCGGGCACTACCCGCCGGGCGTCACGCGGGTGGTCGCCGTGGAGCCCAACCCGCGCCTGCGCCAGGCCGCGCAGGGCGCCGCGGCGCGGGCGCCGGTCCCGGTCGAGGTCACCGACGGCACGGCGCAACGGCTTCCGGCGGCCGATGCCGAGTTCGACGCGGCCGTCGCCTCGCTGGTGCTCTGCTCGGTGCCCGACCCGCAGGCCGCCCTGCGTGAGCTGTACCGCGTGCTCCGGCCCGGCGGCGAACTGCGCTTCCTCGAGCACGTCCGGGCGAGCACGCCCGGCCTCCAGCGAGTCCAGCGCGGGCTCGACGCCACCATCTGGCCGGTGCTCCTCGGCGGATGCCATGTCGGCCGCGACACCGCAGCGGAGATCGAGAAGGCGGGCTTCACGATAGACCGGCTCGATCAGATGCGTTTCCCCGATACCCGCCTGCCGACCCCCGCCTCTCCGCACATTCTCGGCCGGGCCACCAGGCCCGGCCCGCGGGACAGCGAGACGCCGGCCGGACGCTGACCGTGGCGCCGGCCCGGCCGCCGGTCAGTAGTTCGCGGGAATTTCCGCGGAATCGGTCAGGCGCAGCTTGCGCCGGGCCCGCTCGTAGAACGTCGTCTTGCCCAGGCGGACCACCCGCGCGGCGGCGGGCCGGGGCCGCAGGTCGATGCTGTCCCCCGCGCCAACGTACACGGCGACCTGCCCGTCCACCTCCACGGCCAGCCGTTCGCTGCCCGGCAGGATGTCCAGCGCCAGGGCGTCGTTCACGGACAGCACCAGTCCCCGGTTGTAGGCGGAGTGCGGCGCCGCCGGGGTGACCAGCAGGGCCTCGACCGACGGGCTCACGATCGGACCGCCGGCCGAGAAACTGTAAGCGGTGGACCCGGTCGGGGTCGCCACCACCAGCGCGTCGGCCGCGTAGCTGACGAACGGCTGATCGTCCACCCGGACGGCGACCCGGGCGCTGCTCTGCCCGGGCTGGCGGACCACCGCGATGTCATTGAACGCGGTCATGACCTGCTCGCCGAGGATGGCATCGACCGCCAGCCGGGGCTCGATCAGGTACTCGTGGGAGTCGACCGCGGTAAGCGCCTCGGGCAGTTCGGGCACGTCGATTTCGGCCAGGAAACCCAGCTTGCCCAGGTTGACCCCGAGGACCGAGGCACGCTGCCGGTCAGCTAGCCGCATGGCACGCAGCATCGTGCCATCGCCGCCGAGGCTGACGATGAGGTCAGAGCGCCGCCCCAGTTCGTCAGCGGTGACTCCGATCGCGGCGCAGCGAAGCCGGCTGATCTCGGAGACGATGCCGAGAACCTCGATGGACCTCTGCTTGGCCCAGTCCAGGATGGCCGTCACCGCCTCGGCGGAATCTCGCTCCGGATGCAGGACCACGCCGACGCTATGCATGTCGTCCGCCCCCGCCCGGCCAGTAAGTGGTCATGCGGTGATGGTCCCGCATCCGGGCTGCCGAGCGCCAGCCGCGGGCCCGCGTCAGGTGACCGGGGCCCCGGCCAGGGCGGCGACGACACCGAGCGCGCCGGCGCCGACGATCGCCGTGACCACCCCGCGGCGCAGCGCCAGCAGCCACACCGCCGCCAGCACGAGCACTCCGGCCTGCCACAGGTGCGACAGTGCGAGGCCCAGGGGGATGGTGGCGCCGGCGATCGCGCCGATGGCCGCGGGCCCGGCACCGGTCAGGAACGCCTGAACGCTGAGGTTGCGGCGGAGCCAGTCGAACCGGGAACCGCCGAACAGCACGAACGCGAACGACGGCGTGAACGCGACGAACGAGGCGAGCAGCCCGCCGCCGACCCCGGCGGCGGCGTACCCGACCACGGCCACGGTCTGCACCACCGGCCCCGGGGTCACCTGCCCCAGCGCGACCGCGCTGAGGAACTGGGCATTGGTCATCCAGTGGTAGGTGTGGACGGCATCGTGCTGCATCAGCGGGATGATGACGAAGCCGCCGCCGAAGGACAGCGCGCCCACCTTGAACGCCACCCAGGCCACCGACAGCAGGCCGCCGACGGCCGCCACCGGACCCGCCAGCATCGGCAGCAGCAGTCCCGGCTGGCCGGGACGGCGCCGGGGCGGGTGGCGCACCAGCATCTCCGCCAGGCCGCAGCCGATCAGGACCAGCACCAGGAACGGGCCGACCAGTGCGGCGGCCACGCCGCCGGCCACGAGGTAACAGGTCCACCGGGCCCGGGCCGGGCGCGCCGTGCCGACCCGGCGCCAGCTGGCCGGCACCAGGGCGATGGCCGCGCTGGCCGCCACGACCGGAACCGCAGCGTCCGCGCCGTCCGCGGCGCCGCTGATCCACAGGGGCGGGTGGGCCGCGAGGAACACCGCCGACAGGGCCAGGATCACGATCAGGCCGGGGACGATGAAGCACGCGCCGCCGACCAGTGCGCCCCGGGGGCCGCGCAGCCGCCACGCGCAGAAGATCGCGAGCTGGGTCGAGGCGGGCCCGGGCAGCATGTTGGTGGCCGCGATGCCGTCCTCGAACTCCTGCGCCGGGATCCAGCCGCGGCGGTCCACGCATAGCGCCCGCAGCAGCGCGATGTGCGCGGGGGGGCCGCCGAACCCGGTGCAGCCGATCCGGCCCCACTCGCGGGCGATCGTCAGCAGCGACACGTCCTGCTGCGCGAGCGGGGGCGAGGGCGCGGCAGGCGGCTTGGGCGCGGCAGGCGGCTTGGGCGCGGCAGGCGGCTTGGGCGCGGCAGGCGGCTTGGGTGGCCGCGAGCTGCCCGGGCCGGGTGTCTGCGGCCCGCTCCGGCGCCCACCGGGATCAGCGGCCTGCATCGCTCGCTTCCTTGGTCGGGTAAGCAGACGAAAACTATTCAACTGAGTTTGTCAGGCGGTCGCCGACATGGTCCGTCCAGCGCCGGTCGGCCAGGTGATGACGCCGACCGCCACTCTGGGAGGGCGGGCCGCGCCGCCCGCCCGGCGCGCTGCCGATGCTGCGCATCCGCGGCTCAGCCGGAGACCTTCACCTCGTACCAGTAGCCGCCGTTGAGGTCGATGTTGTTGCCGTTGGCCTGGCCCGGAGCGCTGTCGCCGATGTAGGTGTACAGCGGATGCCCGTCGTAGGTGGCCTGCGTGGACCCGTCCGCCCGCTTGATCGTGCCGAGCTTGCCGGTGACGCCCCGGCCCGCCGTCTGGGCGCCCAGCACGGGTGGCCAGTAGGCCGCGCAACTCCCGTTGCAGACCGACTTCGTCGGGGTGTCCGGCGCGAACCAGTACAGCGTGAGGCCCTTGGCGTTGGTGAGCACCGCCACGCCCTTGATCGTGGTCATCTTCAGGACCTGCGCCGACGAAGCCGCGGCCGGACCGGACGAGGCGGCGGGGGCGGAGGAGCCCGTGCCGGCCCCGGCGAGGGCGGTGCCCAGCAGCGCCAGGGAGACGACCGACACGCCGGCGATCACGGCCAGGACGGCGGGCAGGTCGGCCCGCAGCCTGACGATCATCGGGCCGCGCTGCGCGTGCTGCGGAATCGGGGACAGGGCCAGCGCGGCCAGCGCGGCGAACGCCGCGACCTCGATCACCCCGGCGACGATCCCGGCCGTGGTGCGGATCTCGCGGAAGTTGAACAGGCCGAACCAGATGGACAGCAGGTAGCCGCCCAGGGTGGCCAGGGCGAACAGGGCGCCTGCCGCGGCGGCGAGCCTGCTGCCGATCAGCGCGACGGCCGCAGCGAGGAAGAAGGCGACGATGACCTGGAGCAGGAACAGCCAGCCGATCATCGGGATCGTCCGGTAACCGGTCAGGTACAGGTCGAGATGAATCGCGCCCGTGGCGAAGAGCAGCCCGGCCCCCGCCAGCCGGAGCCAGAGCAACTGCCAGGACCGCTGCGTCCGGTGCGATCGGTTCATGCTCACGTCCGTGCTCACGTTCATGCCTATTTTCACGATTGCACGCGGTGTCCGGTTCAACGGGGCCCGCCAGAACGGCCGCGCTCAGCGGAAAACCGGACGCGACGCGACAGATAGGACCACTCCGCGCCCGCTCTGACGGGGCGGCGATCATCTCCCGTACTCGTCGTGGCGGCGCACCCAGAACTGGGTGAAGTCGTGGCCGGCCTCGTCGCGACCCTTCGGCACCAGGTCGATGTAGTTGTAGGCGCCGTTCAGCATGTCGATGCCGCGCGCGTACGCCGAGTAGGTGTGGAACACCTGCCCGTCGTCGCCGGCGTAGAAGACGCTGACGCCTTCCCGGTCGGTGAATCCCGCGTCGGTCGAGCCGTAGTTGTACACGGCCGTCCCGTCGGCCAGTTCCTCCGCGGTGAACGCGACGCGGTAGTCGTAGTTGAAGTCGGTGCCGGCCGACGAGAACCACGGGAAGCTCCAGCCCATCCGCTTGGCGTACCCGGCCAGCTTGGGGTACGGCGCCCGGGACACGGCGACCATGGTCACGTCGCGGGCGTGCAGGTGCTCCATGGTGCCGTTGAAGTTGTCGGCCCAGAACGAGCAGGACGGGCAGCCCTCGTCCCACTCGGGCGGGAACATGAAGTGGTAGACGATCAGCTGGCTCCGCCCGTCGAACAGCTGCGGCAGGCTCCTGGTCCCGTCCGCCCCCTCGAAGAAGTACTCCTGGGTGACCGCCTCCCAAGGCAGGCCACGCCGCCGCCGGGCCAGCTCGTCGCGGAGCCGGGTGAATTCCTTCTCCCGGGCCAGCAGCGCCTTGCGGGCGCTGATCCAGTCCTGTGCCGATACCACCGGGTGCTCGTCCACCGCGCACCTCCCTGTTTGCCTGACGCTTCATTCAACAGTTATGTTGAATATCACGGTCACCGAGTAAGGTCAACAAGATGGTTGAAGATCAGGTGCTGGACCGCACGTACGCCGCATTGGCCGACCCTACCCGGCGGGCCCTGCTGGTCGCGCTGCGCGCCGGCGACGCCCGGATCAGCGACCTGGCCCGGCCACTGCCGATGTCGTTCGCCGGCGTGTCCCGGCACGTCGGCGTGCTGGAGGCGGCGGGCCTGATCCGGCGTGAGGTGCGCGGCCGGGAGCACTGGCTGTCCGTGCGGCCCGACGGGCTGCGGCTCGCCGAGACCTGGATCGGGGAGCAGGCCGCGTTCTGGTCGCAGCGCGCCGACGCGCTCGCCGCCCGGCTCGCCCGCAGGAACTCCGGCCGCTGACCGGCGACACCGACCACCACCGTCCTGGGTGGGCGCGCGTCGCCGCGCAACTGGACGACCGGATGAACCACCGTCCTTAAGCTCCCGAACGCGACGTCCCGGGCCGCCCCGCCCCGCCGGGAATGAGCCCTTTCATCCGTCGATGTCAGGCTCAGGGTGCGTGGGCAGTCGTGGGGAGGATGAAAAGGCTCACAGATGTCGCGGCCGCCCGGCCGCGGCTTATCGTGACCACTGTGCGAGGCGACGGCGCGTTCGGGAAATTTGTCGCGGGTCAGCTGGCAGGCCTGCCCGGCGTGCAGGCGGTCACCCTCGGCGGCTCCCGGGCGGCGGGAACGAGCCGGCCGGACAGCGACTGGGACTTCGCGGTGTACTACCGCGGCACGTTCTCCCCGGACAGCCTGCGCGCCCTGGGCTGGCCGGGGACGGTCTTCGAGATCGGCGGGTGGGGCGGCGGCGTGTTCAACGGGGGCGCGTGGCTGCGGGTCGACGGGCGCAAGGTCGATGTCCACTACCGAGACCTCGACGACGTGGAGCACCAGCTGGCCGAGGCCCGCGCGGGGCGCTTCGGCATCGAGCGGCTGATGTTCTACCTGGCCGGGGTGCCCACCTACGTCGTGGTGGCGGAGATCGCGCTCCACCGGGTGCTGCACGGGGACCTGCCGCGGCCGGCCTACCCGGACGCGCTGCGGGCGGCCGCCCCGCCGCGGTGGTGGGAAGACGCGCAGGCCACGCTGGGTTACGGCCGCGGCGCCTACGCCGCCCGCGGCCGGCTGGCCGAGACCGCGGGCACGATCGCGGTGGCCGCGTGCCAGGCGGCACACGCGGTGCTGGCCGCGTCCGGGCAGTGGGTGACCAACGAGAAGGCGCTGCTCGACCGGGCCGGGCTGCGCGGCGTGGACGCGGTCCTGGCCGGCCTGGACGCCGGCGCGGGCTCGCTGACCCGCGCGGTCGACGACGCCGAGGCGCTGCTGCGGGCCGCGGTGGCGCGGGCCGGATCGCCGGGATAGCCGCGGCGTGCCGGGTCCGCCCGGTGGCGGACCGGGCCCTAGGGCAAGATGTACGAGTGACCACTGATGCGGCTGGACTCAATGGCACCGAGCCGCAGGCCGTGCTGTCGCCGCTGACCGGCGCCGCCATCTTCCTGGTCATGGTGGTGAATCCCGGACCGGACGCCGCCGGCACGGTCCGCGGGCTGTGCGGGGACCTGGCCGGGCTCGTCCGCGCGGTGGGGTTCCGCGGCACCGAGGACTACCTGACCTGCGTGGCCGGCATCTCCGCGACGGCGTGGGACCGGCTGGCCGGCGGGACGAGGCCGGCCAGGCTGCACCCGTTCGTCGAGCTGCGGGCCGGTGGCCGGGTCGCCCCGGCCACTGCCGGTGACCTGCTGTTCCATATCCGGGCCGCCCGCATGGACCTGTGCTTCGAGCTGGCCACCCAGATCATGGCGCGGCTGGGCGACGCGGTGACCGTGGCCGACGAGGTGCACGGCTTCCGCTACTTCGAGCATCGCGACCTGCTCGGCTTCGTGGACGGGACGGAGAATCCCGAGGGGCAGCTGGCATTCGACTCGGTGATCATCGGCGACGAGGACCCGGCCTTCGCGGGCGGCAGCTACGTGCTCGTGCAGAAGTACCTGCACGACATCGACGCGTGGGATGCGCTCACCACCGAGCAGCAGGAGAACGTCATCGGGCGGACGAAGCTGGCCGACATCGAGCTGGACGACTCCGTGAAGCCCACCTCGGCGCACAACGCGCTGACGACGATCACCGAGAACGGCCAGGAGGTAAAGATCCTCCGGGACAACATGCCGTTCGGCAACGTCGGGAAGGGCGAGTACGGGACCTACTTCATCGGCTACGCGCGCTCGCCCGCCAGGATCGAGCTGATGCTGCAGAACATGTTCATCGGCCTGCCGGAGGGTAACTACGACCGGATACTTGACGTCAGCACGGCGGTGACCGGAGGGCTGTTCTTCGTGCCCTCGGCCCCGCTGCTGGAAAGCCTGGCCGACGACGGCGGCGCCGCCGCGTCCGACGCGTCCGACGCGTCCGCGGACCGACCTAACGTGACCGAGCCAGGGCGGGACGGCTCACTAAACATCGGCAGCCTGAGGGGAGCATCCCACGATGAATAACCTGCACCGCGAGCTCGCGCCGATCTCTGGCGAGGCCTGGGCGCAGATCGAGCAGGAGGCCGCCCGCACGTTCAAGCGCCACCTGGCCGGCCTGCGCGTGGTGGACGTGGCCGGGCCGTCCGGCGTGGACTACTCCGCGGTGGGACGCGGCCGGGTGCGGGAGATCGACCCGCCGGGCGAGGGCGTGCTGGCCCGGCAGCGGCAGGTCGCGTCGCTGGTCGAGCTGCGCGCGCCGTTCACCCTGGACCGCCGGGAGATCGATGACGTGGCCCGGGGGGCGCAGGACGCCGACTGGCAGCCGGTCAAGGACGCCGCGAGGCAGATCGCGTTCGCCGAGGACGGGGCCATCTTCGAGGGCTACGCGGCCGCGGATATCGACGGCATCCGCAAGGGCTCGAGCAACCCGCCGGTGGCCCTGCCCGCGGACGTCACGGAGTACCCGACCGCGATCGCCCACGCCCTCAGCCAGCTACGGGTGGCCGGCGTCGACGGGCCGTACTCGGCGGTGCTCAGCGCCGACGCCTACACCGCCGTCAGCGAGACCAGCGATCACGGCTACCCGGTGATCGAGCACATCAAGCGCCTGCTGACCGGCGAGATCATCTGGGCGCCCGCGATCAGCGGGGCGTTCGTGCTGACCACCCGCGGCGGCGACTTCAGCCTGCACCTCGGCGAGGACCTGGCGATCGGCTACCTCTCGCACACCGACACCGAGGTCCGGCTGTACCTGGAAGAGTCGCTGACATTCCTGATGCTGACCAGCGAGGCCGCGGTCGGCTGCACGGCCCCGGCCAGGCGCTCGAGACGCTGACGGCCCGGCCGGGACCCGTTGGGCTCTCCCGCGGAAGACAGGGCGGCGATCGCGGCCAACCTGGCCCGCTTCCGGCGTGTCGCGGCGTCCGGGGCGGGCCTGAAGGCCGCGTCGGTCGCCGTCTGCGTCGTGTTCCGCCGTGACGTGCGCTCCTTGCTGATCACCAGGAGAGCGGCGGGACTGCGTTCGCATGCCGGCCAGTGGGCACTCCCCGGCGGAGGCCGCGACGCCGGCGAGTCAGCCCAGGATGCGGCCCGGCGGGAGCTGCGCGAGGAAACGGGCGTGCAGGTCGGTCCCGGCGATGTCCTCGGGGTCCTCGATGACTACGTCACCCGGTCGGGTTACCTGATCACCCCGGTGGTGGTGTGGGGCGGCCCGGTCAGCCCCGCGATGAGCGGCCCGGCCTCCGAGGTCGCGCAGATCCACGTGATCCCGCTGGCCGACCTCGACGTCGCGCCGCGGCTGCTGCGCATTCCCGAGTCCTCCTCGCCGGTCATCCAGCTGCCGCTGCTGGGCCGGTACCTGCACGCGCCGACGGCGGCGATCATCTATCAGTTCTGCCAGGTGGCCCTGCACGGCCGCGCGGTACGCGTCGCCCATTTCGAGCAGCCGGTGTTCGCCTGGAAGTAGCTGGTGCCGCATCAGGCTACGTTTGCCCGGTCAACGATGCGGCGGAACCGTTCGCCGTGCGTGCGTGTGGGTCGCGCGGATCCGGGCCTGCGTCCCGCTGTGAGTCTCAGCTGACGCAGAACTCGTTGCCTTCCGGGTCGTGCATGACCACGTAGTAGATCGGGTCCTCCGGATCGTCGTGCCGGGTTCGGCGCTCCACGCTGGCACCCAGCCCGATCAGTTCGGCAACCTTGGCCTCGACGATCTCGATCCGCCGCTCCATCGGCAGCGCGTTATCGCGGCCGGTGGGGTAGAGGTCGAGATGGAGCCGGTTCTTCCCCGCCTTCGCCTCCGGCACCTGCTGAAACCAGATCGGCGGGCGCAGCCCGGCCGGGTCGAAGAGCCGGCCGTCGAAGGCCGCATCCTCTCCCAGCCGGGCGCGGTAGTGCGCGTGCCAGGTCGTCTCTGGCTCTGCCGGCGGCACCGGCTGATAGCCCAGCGCTTGCGCCCAGAACCGCGCCAGCACAACCGGGTCGTTCGCGTCAATGGTCAACTGCCAGAACACCATGTCCAGAGGCTAGACCCCGTCGCCGAAATCTGGTCCGTAGCAGGTCATGCGTTTGCCAGGCCGGGCACTTTTCCCGGGGTTGTTGATCCGTGAGACTGAGCCGGTGACCGGGCGGCTGCGGGTGCGTGAGATCGATGACGGCGAGGGGCGGCTGTCCGCTGCCGTCGAGCATCGGCAGCTGGCCGGGCTGGGCGGCGCGTGCGAGTCCACGCCTCAGCGCTCCCAGAGCAGCATCTCGGTCTTGTTCAAGCGGCGAGGTCGTGGACCAGGTTGTGCCGGAGCTGGGGCCAGTCTCGGGTGGCGGGGATCTCCAGGCCGGGGTCGGTAACGAACCGCCGGGACTACCGGGGCGCATCGCCCAGGCGGTACTCATGCGTGCGCTCATCCAGCCGGCGCTTGAGCTCGTCGTCGAGCGGGTAATCGGCGGCCGCCAGGCTGGCGCCGAGCTGCTCGGGGCGGCTCGCCCCGACGATGGGCGCCGTGATCGCCTGGTTCGCCAGCACCCAGGCGACCGAGAGGGTGACCAGGCTCACCCCGGCCTCGTCGGCCAGCCCGCGCAGGACCTCGACCGTGTCGAACTCGCGGTCGTGCCAGTACCGGTCCTGGTACATCTTCCCGGCGTTGCCCAGGGTGAAGCGAGTGCTCTCCGGCGGCGGCCCGGCCGGGGTGTGCTTGCCGGACAGCAGCCCGCCGGCGATCGGGTTGTAGGGGATGACGCCGATCCCCTCCTCGCTGCAGTACGGGAGCATTTCCCGCTCGATCTGGCGGAAGAGCAGGTTGTAGCGCGGCTGCACGCAGTCCAGGCGGGCCAGCCGCAGCGTCTCGGTCCGGCCGACGGCCCGCACCAGCTGGTAGGTCAGGAAGTTCGAGCAGCCGAGGTAGCGGACCTTCCCCTGGTGCACGAGGTCGTCGAGGGCGCCGAGGGTCTCGTCGATCGGCGTGGCCGGGTCGTAGCCGTGCAACTGGTAGAGGTCGATGTAGTCGGTCTGCAGCCGCCGCAGCGAGGCCTCGACCGCGGCGAGGATGTGCTTGCGGGAGTTGCCGCGGTCGAAGGGCGCCGGCCCGGTCGGGACGAAGCACTTGGTGGCGACGATGAACCGGTCCCGCTTGCCGCGCAGCCAGCGCCCGAGGATCTCCTCGGTGACCCCCCGGGTATCCAGGTCCCCGCCCAGGGGGTAGGCGTCGGAGGTGTCGAGGAAGTCGATGCCGCCCTCGGCGGCCCGGTCGAGGATGGCCCCGGAGGCCGCCTCGTCGCACTGCAGTCCGAAGGTCATCGTGCCCAGGCACAGCCTGGATACCTGAAGGCCGGTCCGGCCGAGTCGGGTGTGTTCCACACCCGCACGCTACCGGGTGCCCATTAGGAGCGGTGACCACGCTTGTCACTATGTGAGACGCGAGCGGGTTGCCCCCGGGGCGAGGATCTAGTCTCGGGAGACATGTCGCAGGAGCCGGGACGAGGGGTCGTGGGCGGGACGGACACCGGATCACCAGAGGTGCCGATGCTGACGGTTGCCCTGGATATGCCGTCAGCGCACGTTCTCGCCGACCAGGCGTCGACCATTCAGGATCTTCAGTTCGTGATGGACTGCTGCAAGCGGGTGCTCACGGAGCTGGCTAAGTCCGAGGAGGACCGGGATGCGGTCTTGCCGCAGGCGCTCTGGTCGTCCGCCCTGGTGGCCTATGCCCGCTGCTTCGGCAAGGGCGGGCGGCCGGGGCTGGCGACCGGAGACGTGCGGAGCCTGCCTCTTCAGGGGGCAGTGATGAAGTTCCATAAATGGGTTCTCGAGGAAAGCAAGAAACTTGTCGTGCATCCTTCGAACCCATTCGAGGGGGCGAAGGTCGGGGCGGCCCTTTCCCCTCCTGGGCGGGCGGAGCGGCGGGTGGAGGGCATCGCGATTTTCTCCGCGAGCCGGGTCCTCATCGACGCCATCGGCGTGCGGCAACTGGGCGGGCTGGCCTCGGAACTGGCCAAGCAGACCGCCGAAAAGGCACAGGTACAGCAGGACACCGTGCTGGCCGACGCCCAGCAGCTCAACATCGAGGGGTTGTATAAACTGCCGCCGCTGCGCATGCGGCCGCCGGAGGACGAGGCCGCCGCGGAAGCGCCGTAGGCCGATGGCCGGGCGGGCCGCCCCGGCTCCGCTGGTGCCATCCCGGCATCCTCCGCGGTCACGGGCGGGGCTCGGCCGTCCCGGCGGGCAGCAGCGGCGGCGGGGAGCCGACGGTCACCGGGGGCGGCGGGCCGGTCCAGCGCTCCACCTGGACCAGCGCGTGCTGGCCGGCGCAGCCCTGGGACAGCCGCGAACTCGGGATGTCGGGAGTCAGGACGTTCGGGTTACCGTGCGCGCACAGCGGCGCGGGCCCGGCGCCAGGCACCGGGTCGAACCAGGCGCCGGTCGGCAGCCGTACCACCCCGCGGCGGATCGCCGTGGTCACCGCTGCCCCGGCGAGGCAGGCGCCGCGGTCGTTGAACACCCGGACCAGGTCGCCGGCGGCGATGCCGCGGGCGGCCGCGTCCCGCGGATGCATCTGCAGCGCCTCGCGGCCGGCGACCTTGCCCCGCTGGCTGGTCGCGCCCATGTCGAGCTGGCTGTGCAGCCGGGTGGCCGGCTGGTTGGCGATCAGGTGCAGCGGGAACCGGCGGGCCCGCGGGCTGCCCAGCCACTCGCCCGGCTCCAGCCAGACCGGGTGCCCGGGACAGTCTTCGTACCCGAAGCCGGCCACGGTCGCCGAGGTGATCTCGATCCGCCCGCTCGGCGTGCGCAGCGGCGACCGCACCGGGTCGGCGCGGAACTCCTCGAAGAGCGTGAAGTGGGCCGGCCCGTCGGGCAGCCGGTACTCGCCGGCAGCCCAGAACTCGGCGAAGCCCGGGACCTGGTGACCGTCGCCGAGCATGGTCTCGCGCCATTCGCCGTAGAGGTGCTCCAGCCACTCGCGCGGGGCCCGGCCCTCGGTGAAGGCCGGGCGCAGGCCGAGCCGCCCGGCCAGCGCGGCGAGGATGTCGTGGTCGTCCCGGGCCTGGCCGACCGGCGCGGTCGCGCGGTGCATCGCGATCAGGTGGGTGTCGCGCCGCCCGCTGCCGATGTCTTCCCGCTCCAGGCTGGTGGTGACCGGGAGCACGATGTCGGCCTGGCGGGCGGTGGCCGTCCAGTGCGGCTCGTGCACCACGATCGTGTCCGGCCGACCGAACGCCGTGCGCAGCCGGCCCAGGTCCTGGTGATGGTGGAACGGGTTGCCGCCTGCCCAGTAGACCAGCCGGACGTCGGGATAAGTGAGCCGCCGGCCGTCGTAGTCGTATCCGGTGCCGGGATTCAGCAGCATGTCCGCGATCCGCGCGACCGGGATGAACGTGCGCACCGGGTTGTGACCCTGCCGGAAGGTAGGCAGCCGCCGCAGCGGGCTTTCGTTGCCGACCTCGCCCATGGACCCGTAGCCGTGGCCGAAGCCGCCGCCGGGCAGCCCGATCTGGCCGAGCATCGCGGCCAGGGCCAGGGCGGCCCAGACCGGCTGCTCGCCGTGCTGGGCCCGCTGCAACGACCAGGTGACCGTGACCAGGGTGCGCGCGCCGGCCATCCGCCGGGCCAGCCGCCGGATGGCCTCGGGCTCGATGCCGCACACCGGCCCCGCCCACGCGGCGTCCTTGACCACGCCGTCGGCCTCGCCGAGCAGGTACCGCTCGAAGGTGTCGTAACCCGCGCAGTACCGGCCGAGGAACCCCTTGTCGTGCAGGCCCTCAGCCACCAGCGTGTGCGCGAGCCCGAGCATCAGCGCGACGTCGGTGGCCGGGATCACCGGGTGCCACTCCGCGTCCAGGTACTCCGGCAGGTCGCCGCGGAGCGGGCTGATCAGCACGACCTGCGTGCCCCGGGCCGCGAGCGCGGCGAGGTGGCCGGGGGTGCCGTGCCGGGTCACCCCGCCCGGGGTGACGAACACGTTCTTCTCCGGGATGCCGCCGAACGCCACGATCAGTTCGGTGTTCGCCACGATCGTCGGCCAGGTGGACGCGGCCCGCAGCACCGTGCCGGCGCTGCCCACCAGGTGCGGCAGCAGCACCTCCGAGGTACCGATGCTGTAGGTGTTGCGCGAGGAGGTGTAGCCGCCGAACAGCGCGAGGAACCGGTGCAGCTGGCTCTGCGCGTGGTGAAACCGCCCGGCGCTGGCCCAGCCGTAGGACCCGCCGAAGATCGCCTCGTTGCCGTGCGACTCGCGCACCCGCGCCAGTTCGGCGGCGAGCAGGTCCAGCGCCACGTCCCAGTCGACTTCCACGAACGGGTCGCGGCCGCGCCGGTCGCTCGGTCCCGGCCCGTCGTCGAGCCACCCGCGCCGGACGGCGGGCCTGGCGACCCGGGTGGCGTGCCGCAGGCCGCCGGGGACGTTGCCGAGCAGCGGGGACGGCGCCGGGTCGTCCGGGTGCGCCGTCACCTCGATGCCCCCGCCCGGCTCGGCCCGCACCCGGAACGCGCCCCAGTGCGAGGTGGTGGGGGTAGCGGCAGCGGGGCGGCCCGGTTCGCTCATACCTGTCGAGCCTATTCGCGATCTCCTTCCTGGGGGCTCCGGGCACGGCTACGCCGGTCAGAAGCTGTCGGCGTCGATGATGGCCTGAGTGAATGCTTGGGGTGCTTCTTGCGGCAGGTTGTGCCCGATGCCGCCCTCGATCACCCGGTGCGCGTACTGGCCCGAGAATTTGCGGGCGTAGGCGCTGGCGTCGGCGTGCGGTGCGCCGTTGGCGTCGCCCTCGAGCGTGATGGCGGGCACGGCGATGGCCGGGGCGCCGGCCAGCTTCTGCTCCAGTTCGTCGTATTGCGGCTCGCCGGGGGCCAGGCCGATCCGCCAGCGGTAATTGTGGATCACGATCGCGACGTGATCGGGATTGTCGAAGGCGGCCGCGCTGCGCGCGAACGTGGCGTCATCGAAGGCCCACTTCGGTGAGGCGAGCTGCCAGATGAGCTTGCTGAAATCGCGCCGGTACTTGTCGTACCCGGCCCGGCCGCGCTCGGTGGCGAAGTAGAACTGATACCACCAGGCATGCTCGGCCTGCGGCGGCAGCGGCGCCTCGCCGGCGGCCTGGCTGCCGATCAGGTACCCGCTCACGGAGACCAGCGCCTTGCAGCGCTCTGGCCACAGCGCAGCGACGATGTCGGCCGACCGCGCCCCCCAGTCAAACCCGGCCAGGATGGCCTGGTCGATGCCCAGCGCGTCCATCAGCGCGGTCACGTCCACCGCCAGCGCCGCCTGCTGCCCGTTCCGGGGCGTGTCGTCCGACAGGAAGCGGGTGGTGCCGTAGCCGCGGACGAACGGGACGATGACCCGGTAACCCGCCGACGCCAGCGCCGGGGTGACCACGGCGAAGCTGTGAATGTCATAAGGCCAGCCATGCAGCAACAGCACCGCCGGACCGCCGGCCGGGCCGGCCTCGACATAGCCGGTGTTCAGCACCCCGGCCTCGATCTGCTCCACCGGGCCGAAGGATGGAGACGACACAGGATGACCTCCTGGTTAGCGGGGTTTGGTTCGCGCCGGTCTAGCCGAAGGTGAAGCAGTAGGCCTGAGCCCCTGGATCGGGGAACGTGATCTCGAAGGTGCGCTCGGCGATCGGGCCAGGCTGCCGGATGAGCTGGTACGTCCGCTGTTCGGTCACCGTGCCATGGCCTTGCTCGTCAACGTCGGTTCCGTGCGCCGCGCCCGCCGGCTGCCCGTCGATGAACACCCGGAACGGCACGGACGTTCCCCGGGCCGCCGGACCTATGACGAGGTTAAGGTCGCGGGCGTGGAAGCGATACGCGATCCGCCCGCCGGCCGCGTTCGCCGTGGCGGCGTGTCTGTCTACCGTCCAGTCGCCGGACAGGGCCCAGTGGTTGAGTCTCAGCCGCTGCGGGGCGGCGTAGACGTGCCGCTGGTCCGGTATGAGGCCGCCGGGTGACGCGAAGTTCTCGGCTTGCTCATACCCGGTGTAGCTTTCCGGTGACCTCAGATTGCCCCAGTCGGCGGCGACTTCGAGGCCGCGGGGCTCGACCGACACCATTTCACGGTCGAACCCGGTGGATCCGGCCTCGGCCAGCAGTTGCTGGATCGCCATTTCCGACTGCCGGTACTCGCCTTCACCGAAGTGGTGATACCGGATGCGCCCCTGCGCGCCGGCGGCGTAGAGAGCGGGCCAGTAGTGATTGTCGAAGGCACGCCAGACCGCGTAGTCGTTGTCGGTCGCGACCGGGTAGTCCACCCGCATGTCCTTCAGGGCCCAGCGGACGTTACCGGCGTCATGCTCGAACGGGAACTCGGGGGTGTGCACGCCGATCACCACCAGCCCGTGCTCGGCGTATTTCTCCGCCCAGGCACGGACATAGGGCAGGGTGCGCAGCCAGTTGATGCAGGTATAGGTCCAGAAGTCGGCCAGGACGACCTTCCCGCGCAGGCCCTCCACGGTCAGCGGGGGCGAGTTGAGCCACCCGGTGGCGCCGCCGAAGGAAGCCAGCTCCCCTTCGACGGGCAGCCGGGCCGAGGACGTATGCAACCCGGCGGGTGTGAACCAGTTCGTCATGACGGTGCCTCCAGGTGGCTGACATCAAAGCTGCGGCGGCGCGCACGGGCGTGCGTGCCGTCCGCCCCCCGCCGGCTAGCGCAAGGACCGGAACGACGCCCGCATCTCGGCGGAGAACAGCTCCGGCTGTTCCCACGCGGCAAAGTGGCCGCCTCGGTCGAGCTGGTTGTAGTAGATGAGGTTGTGCGGATACGCGCGCTCGGCCCAGCTGCGCGGGGCTTGATAGAGCTCGTCGGGGAAGACGCTGATGGCAAACGGGATCGTGATGTTCTTGGCGTCGAAGAAGTCTGCCTTGTTCTCCCAGTAAAGACGGGCCGAGGACACCCCGGTGTTGGTCAGCCAGTAGAGCGTGATGTTGTCGAGGAGGTCGTCTCGGGTCAGGGCGCTGGCCAGGGTGCCTTGCAGGGCCCGTGCTACGAGCCCGGGCTGGCCGGTGCCGTCGCCGTGGTCCAGCATGAACGCCGCCAGGTCGGCCGGCGAGTCCGCCAGCCCGTACAACGTCTGCGGGCGCGTGGTCATGATCAGTGCGTAGGCCACGTGCTTGGCGTAGAAGGTACTCAGCTGCTCGTAGGCGCGCCGCTCCTCGCCGGACAGATCCGGCGGCGGCGGGTCGCCGCGCTGGACCGCCTTGTTGATGGCGGCCGGGGCGGTGCCAGGCATGTTGGAGTGGATGCCGAGCAACTCCGGCGCTGCCTGCTCGCCCATCGTCTGCGTGACCGCCGCGCCCCAGTCGCCGCCCTGCGCCACGAACCGGGTGTAGCCGAGGCGCTTCATCAGCACCACCCAGGCCCGCGCGGTACGCACCGGATCCCACCCGGTGGCAGTCGGCTTGGCCGAGAACCCGTAGCCCGGCAGCGAGGGAATCACCAGATCGAACGCGTCCTCAGCGCTCGCGCCGTGCGCCGTGGGATTGGTGAGCGGCTCGATGATCTTCAACTGCTCGATGATCGAGCCAGGCCAGCCGTGCGTGACGATCAGCGGCAGCGCGCCGGAGTGCCGGGAGCGGACGTGGATGAAGTGGATGTCCAGCCCGTCGATCTCGGTCATGAAGT
Source organism: uncultured Actinomycetota bacterium (assembly GCA_963808705.1). Lineage (GTDB taxonomy): Bacteria > Actinomycetota > Actinomycetes > Streptosporangiales > Streptosporangiaceae > JASHPR01. The sequence continues at coordinate 212,494 of CAWEHB010000006.1, forward strand.
TCGGCAGGTCGTTCAGCTTCGCCTCGCACTTGCGCCAGTCGTAGTCGCTCCCCCAGTAGGCCGCGAGATCCTGCATCAACGCCAGCCGCACGCCCTGCGAGTCGTCGGTGACCGTCTCCTGGTCGGGCCACCGGATTGCCGCGATCCGCCGCCGCAGATCGGCGACCTCCTCCTTGGGAACCTCGACGCGGAACGGGCGGATGGTGTCGTCTTCGGCCGGCATCTGTGTCTCCTTAACGCTCGCGATCCTCCCGACCGGGCGGGTCGGGCTCGGTACGTGACTTCCACGGTCGCGCTCCGGGCGGCCCGTCGCACCGGGAAGTCCCTGGCCAGCGCCCTGGTCGGCCGCCTGCTCCCGGAGCCGCCGAGCGGGTCCTACCCGTGGTGATTTCCCCCTTCCGCGCTAGGTAATCCGACGGCCGCACGAGATCCCGGTGAACGGCCGCATAACGTGCGGGCGAGCCATCAAGGTGCATCGGCCGGGACCGGCACGCCCACCTCACCTCCCGCCGGTTTCGAACTCGGCGCGCACGCCGAGCAGCCGCACCGGCCGCCGGTCGGTGAAGTTGTCCAGCGCCGCCAGCGCGGCCCGGCGGATCACGTCCCGGTCGCTGGTCGGCTCGGCCAGGGTGTGGCCGTGCGTGCCGGTGAAGAACGGCGCGTGCCGGACCTTGACCACGATGCGCAGGGCCGGCCGCTGCTCGGCCTCCACGTCCCGGGTCACCCGGTCGGCCAGCCGCAGCACCTCCTCGCGCACCTGCGCCCAGTCCCCGATGTCCTGCTGGAACGTGGTCTCGCGGCTGCGCGAGCGGGGCACGTACGGCTCGCCTGTCACCTCGGCCGGCCCCAGGCCGCGGGCGGTCTGCACCAGCCAGGGCCCGATCGTCGGCCCGAGCCGGGCCGCCACGACGGCGAGGTCCGCCGCGGCCAGGTCGGCCACGGTGGCGATGCCCAGGTCGGCCAGCTTCTGCTCGGTCTTGGCGCCGACGCCCAGCAGCGCGCCGGTGGGCCGGCCGCCGAGCACGCTGAACCAGTTCTGGCTGGTCAGCCGGAACACGCCGGCCGGCTTGGCGAAGCTCGACGCCATCTTGGCCTGGATCCGGTTCTCGCCGATGCCGACCGACGAGTCGAGCTGCGTGGCCGCCTTGATGTGCTGCTGGATCCGCCGGGCCACCGCTTCCGGATCGTCGGTGTCAACGGCCACGAACGCCTCGTCCCAGCCCAGGTCCTCGGTGACGTAGCCGAGCTCGCGCAGCGCCGCCATGACCTCTGCGGAGGCAGCCTCGTACGCCGCGCGATCGACGGGCAGGAACACCGCGTCGGGACAGCGCCGGGCCGCGGTCCGCATCGGCAGCCCGGAATGCACGCCGTACTCGCGGGCCTCGTAGGACGCCGTGGCGACCACCCCGCGTTTGGCCGGGTCGCCGTCGCCGCCGACGACCACCGGGCGCCCGCGCAGCTCGGGACGGCGCAGCACCTCCACGGCCGCGATGAACTGGTCGAGGTCGACGTGCAGGACCCAGCTAGTCACCAGCCGGTCACCCGTTCGCGGTGGGCCCGCTGCAGATAAGCCCAGGCCAGGTCGCGGAAGTCGGCGGCGGTCCGCAGCACGTCCATCCCCTCGTAGTACGACGCCAGGAACGAGGTCAGGTCGTCGAAGGCGTAGGACGCGCGCATCTCGGCCGCGCTCGCGGCGGGCAGCGAGATCCCGTTGCGCCCGGCCAGGCTGAACTTGAGCTCGGGCTCGAGCGTGCCCTCGATGTGCAAGTGCAGCTCGGCCTTGGGCATGCCGCGGATGAACTCGATGATCTCAGGCATGACACCATGCCTAGCCGACCGCGGCGCCGTCGTCCAGCCTTGATCATCGCGGGCGGGCGGCGGCTCCGGGAACCGGGGACGGCGCGGCTGGCGCGTTATGGTGATCATATGGACGGCGGACTCGTGGGCAGCGGGTATGCGGACCATCTCACCGACGCCGACCTGAGCTTCCTGGTCTCGGTGTCGCAGCAGACCGGCCGGCCCGCCGTCCTGGCGGCGGGAGCGTCGTGGCTGCGCAGCCGCCCCGAGGTGCTCCCGGAGCTGATCGGCGATCCGCGGGTCTTCCGGGCCGCGTTCGGCCCTGGTGACGCGGTGTCCGCCCCGTCCGCCCAGGCGGCCCTCGCCTCCCCGTTCCTGATCTTCGCCGTGGCGGTGCACCGCGCCGCCGCCGACCTTGAGTCCATGGATCACGTGCCCGAGCGCTCCGGGCAGCGCCAGCGCGTGCCCCTGTTCGACGCTCCCGCGCTGCGCGACTTCCTCGGCTCGCCGGCCCGGCGGCTGTTCCTGGCCGAGCTCCTCGGGTCGTTCACCCGGAACACGGCCGCGCCGTACCGGGCGGCGGCCGGCGGGCGGGCGGGAACGCGCCCGGCGCGACCAGCACGGGGGCGCCGGCGGTTCAGCGAGCTCGACCTGGCGCGGATGGCCGGGCTGCTCGATGCCCTGCCGGAGGCCGAGCGGGCCGGCGTGTACCGCAGGCTCGGTGACGTGGCGCTGTTCCTGACCGGGGTGTTTCCCGACTACGCCGTGGCGCACGCCCTCGGGCCGGTCAGCGCGGCCCGGCTGCTCCGCGCGGCTCAGGTGCCCGCGCGGAGCCGCGACGAGCTGGCCTCCGCGCCCGCTATCGACCTGTTCGAGTACCTCGGCGCCCGGTGGTACCGCGCCGCCTGGGCCCTGGCGCCCGCGCGCACCGCCCGGCTCGCGGTCGTGGCCGAGGTGGCGGACAGGTTCCGGCAGGCCCGGCGGGTGCTCAACCACATCGCCGACCGCTGCCTGTTCCCGGCGGGGAATCCCTGGTTCGCCCCGCCCGCCCCGTGACGTAGCGACGAAATGGAGTCAGCTGATGGCCCATGGTGCCCGACTCGGCTCGGCGGTCATGTTCGTGCAGGACCTGGACCGTTCGGTGAGCTTCTACACCGAAGTCCTCGGGCTGGAGGTGGCCGACCGCAGCCCGACCGCCGCGCTGCTGGCCAGCCGCGGCGGGTCGCAGCTGATCCTGCGCGCCATGGGCAGCGGCGCCGTGCACGCGCTGGGCGGCGTGGGCGTGCAGTACGTCGTCTGGACCGCGGCCGACGAGGCCGACCTGGAACGCTGCGAGCGCGTGCTGAAGAAGCTCTCGGCCTACCGCGAGACCCGCGCCGGCGGGCAGGCCCAGGCCGTGGAGGGCCGCGACCCGGACGACCTCGTCGTGCTGATCACCTATCCCGGCCCGGACAGGCTGCCCTTGCATGAACTTCCGCTGCGGATCTATGGCTGGTGAGTTAAAGATCGTACGCTGGGACGCGTGCTCGGTCTCCCGGACGGCATCCGCGGCTGCCTGTTTGACCTGGACGGCGTGCTCACCCAGACCGCAAAAGTCCATGACGCCGCGTGGAAAGAGATGTTCGACGACTACCTGCGGGAGCGGGCGCGGAAGACGGGCCAGCCGTTCGTCCCGTTCGATCCCGTGGCCGACTACGACCAGTACGTCGACGGCAAGCCCCGCGCCGACGGGACCAGGTCGTTCCTGGAGTCCCGCGGCATCAAGCTGCCCGAGGGCGCCGACGACGACCCGCCCGACGCCGAGACCATCCACGGCCTCGGCAACCGCAAGAACGTGCTCGTGCTGCGCAAGATCCGCGAAGACGGGGTCGAGGCATACCCCGGCTCGGTCCGCTACGTCCGGGCGGTGAAGGCGGCCGGGCTCCCCCGCGCCGTGGTGTCGTCCAGCGCCAACTGCCACGACGTGCTGGTCGCGGCGGGCATCGACGACCTGTTCGACGCGCGGATCGACGGGGTGGTCGCCAGGCGGGAGCACCTGCGGGGCAAGCCGGCCCCGGATACCTTCCTGGCCGGCGCGCGCGCCCTCGGGCGGAAGCCGACGGCCGCGACCGTGTTCGAGGACGCGCTGGCCGGCGTGGCCGCGGGCCGGGCGGGCGGGTTCGGGTTCGTGGTGGGGGTGGACCGCGTGGGGCAGGCGGCGGCGCTGAAACAGCACGGCGCGGACGTCGTCGTGACCGACCTCGCCGAACTGCTGGACCACGGGTGATACTCCAGGAAGCGTTCACGATCGAGCCGTGGACGCTGCGCGAGACCCACCTGGACCTGGGCCTGCTGGCCCAGGCCGAGTCGGTGTTCGCGCTGGCCAACGGTCACCTGGGCTGGCGGGGCAACCTGGACGAGGGCGAGCCGCGCGGCCTGCCGGGCAGCTACCTCAACGGGTTCTACGAGGTGCGGCCGCTGCCCTACGCCGAGGCGGCCTACGGCCTGCCGGAGTCCGGGCAAGAGGTCATCAACGTGACCAACGGCAAGATCATCCGCCTGTTCGTCGACGACGAGCCCTTCGACGTCCGTTACGGCAGGCTGCGCGCGCACGAGCGGATGCTCGACTTCCGCGCGGGGGTGCTGAACCGCACCGCCGAGTGGGAATCGCCGGCCGGCAAGGCGGTCCGGGTCTCCTCGGTCCGGCTGGTGTCGTTCACCCAGCGGGCGATCGGCGCGGTCTGCTACGAGGTGGAGCCGCTCGGCGGCCCGGCGCGGGTCGCCGTGCAGTCCGAGCTGATCGCCAACGAGCAGATGCCAACGACCAGCGCCGACCCCCGGGTGGCCGCCGCGCTGGAGAGCCCGCTGGTCAGCGAGTACAACGCCAGTGACGGGACGCTCGCCGTGTTGATGCACTCCACCCGGGCCAGCGGACTGCGCATGGGCGCGATCATGGATCACGTGATCGAGTGCCAGCCCAAGATGCAGGCCGACTCGCGGGCGTTCGCCGACGGCGGCCTGGTCACCGCGGCCACGGTGCTGAAGCCAGGGGAGAAGCTGCGCGTGATCAAGTTCGTGGCCTACGGCTGGTCGCACGAGCGGTCGCTGGAGGCCGTCCGGGACCAGGTATTTGCTGCGGTCAGCGCGGCCCGGGCCACCGGCTGGGACGGGCTGCTCGCCGAGCAGCGCGGCTACCTGGACGACTTCTGGGACCGCGCCGACGTCGAGGTGGACGGGGACGCCGAGGTGCAGCAGGCGGTGCGCTTCGGGCTGTTCCACGTGCTGCAGGCCGGGGCCCGGGCGGAGAACAGGGCCATCCCGGCCAAGGGGCTGACCGGGCCGGGTTACGACGGGCACGCGTTCTGGGATACCGAGACGTTCGTGCTGCCGGTGCTCACCCTGACCGCGCCCGCCGGCGCGGCGAACGCGCTGCGCTGGCGGCACAGCACGCTCCCGATGGCCACCGAGCGGGCCGCTCAGCTCGGGCTGAAGGGCGCGGCGTTCCCGTGGCGGACGATCGACGGCCAGGAGTGCTCGGGCTACTGGCCGGCCGGCACCGCCGCGTTCCACATCAACGCCGACGTGGCCGACGCGGTGGTCCGCTACGTGGACGCCGCCGGTGACGAGGAGTTCAACCGGGGACCGGGGACGGACCTGCTCACGCATACCGCGCGGCTGTGGCGCTCCCTCGGCCATCATGACGCCCAGGGGCGGTTCCACATCGACGGCGTCACCGGTCCGGACGAGTACAGCGCGATCGCCGACAACAACGTCTACACCAACCTGATGGCCCGGCATAACCTGATCGCCGCGGCGGAGGCGGCGAAGCGGTACCCGGACCGGGCCGGGGAACTCGGCGTGGACGCGGAGGAGTCCGCTAGCTGGCGGGACGCGGCGGAGGCCATGTTCATCCCGTTCGACGAGGCGCTGGGCGTGCACCCCCAGGCCGAGGGGTTCACCCGGCACCAGGTCTGGGACTTCGCGCACACGACCCCGGAGCAGTACCCGCTGCTGCTGCACTTCCCCTACTTCGACCTGTACCGCAAGCAGGTCGTGAAGCAGGCCGACCTGGTGCTGGCCATGCACCTGCGCTCGCAGGAGTTCACCGCCGAGCAGAAGGCGCGGAACTTTGACTACTACGAGCCGCTGACGGTGCGGGACTCCTCGTTGTCCGCCTGCACCCAGGCGGTCATGGCCGCCGAGGTCGGTCACCTGGACCTAGCCTATGACTACCTGGGCGAGGCGGCCCTGATGGACCTGCGGGACCTGGAGAACAACACCCGCGACGGCGTCCATATCGCCTCGCTGGCCGGCACCTGGGTCGCGCTGGTCGCCGGTTTCGGCGGCCTGCGCCACTGGGACGGAATGGTCAACTTCGCGCCGCATCTCCCCGACGGCCTGGCCCGGCTCGCGTTCACCCTCCTCGTCCGGGGACGCCGCCTGCGGGTCGAGATCACCCACGCGGAGGCCACGTACTCCCTGTCCGACGGCCACCCGCTGGAGATCATGCACTACGGCGAGAAGGTCAGCGTGTCGACCAAGAAGCCGCAGGCCCGCCCGATCCAGGCGGTACCGCCGCGGCCCAGGCCCAGCCAGCCGCCCGGGCGGGAACCAGCGCGGCGCCGCTCGACCGAAGACGCGAGCTCACCAGGCCCGGGATTAGAGCCGCCGCGCCGGGGTAGCCCACCGGCCACGCGCCGGGGTAGCCCACCGGCCACAAGGGGCCGCGGCACCGGTCACGCCGGGTAGCCCACCGGCCACGCCGGGCCTGCCGGCGACGCGCCAGGCGCACCGACAGCCTGGCCGGGTCATTTTGTCCCGGCTCCGGTACGCGTGCCGCGCCGCCGGGATACTCTCGGCGCAGTCAATGCGCCACGTATAGCGACGGACCACCCCCCGGGCGTCATACTGATAGCGGAGAGACATGGTTGTTGGGATCACCCTGGTAGCGGCGATGCTGCTCGGAGCAGGCTTCGTCTTGCAGCAGCATGCCGCCGAACAAGAGCCGCAGGCCTACTTCCTGCGGTTGCAGCTGATCCTCGACCTGCTGCGCCGACGCCGGTGGTTGCTCGGCTTCGGCGTGATGATCACCGGGCAGTTGCTGTCCGCCTGGTGCGTCGGCCACCTGGCCCTGACGCTGTACGAGCCGCTGCTGGCCACCAGCCTGATCTTCGCCCTGGCCCTCGCGGTCCCGCTGTCGCACCAGCGGCTGCGGGCCACCGAGCTCATCGGCGCGGTGATCCTCAGCTGCGGCGTGGCCACGCTGTCGCTGTCGCGGGAACCGGGAACGCCGCACGTCTCGTTCGGCTCGTTTGCCGACTGGCCGGCCGCCGCTGGCGTCGCGGCCGTCGCCTACTGCTTCATCCACGCCGGCCACCGGCGCGCCGGCCCGGCGCGGGCCACCCTGACCGGCGTCGGCGCCGGGCTGGTCTTCGGCATCTCGGACGCGCTGACCCGGCGCACCGTGCAGATCCTGGACGCGCACTCCTTCCACGGGCTGGTGACCAGCTGGCCCCCGTACTGCCTGGTGGCGGCGGCCCTGATCGCCAACTGGCTGATGCAGAACGCGTTCAGCGCCGCGCCGCTGCACTCCTCGCTACCGGCGATCACCGCCTCCGAGCCGCTCGCGGGGATCCTGCTCGGCGTGGTGGTCTTCGGCGACACCATCGACATATCAGTGGGCATGCTCGCGGTACAGGCGGCGGGCATCGCGGCGCTGGTGGTCGGCGTCATCATGGTGGCCCGCGCGCCGGTGCTCAGCCACCTGCGGCACGGGCCATCCCGATCAGACCGCGCCGAACCAGGCAGCCCGGCTGACGGCAGCAGACCGCACGGCGAAGCGCCGGCCTCGCCCGGCGGAACCCTGCCCGCGCCGGGCGGAACCCTGCCCGGGCGGGGCGGAACCGTGACTACGCCCGGCCGGACCTCACCCGGCCAGGACCCCGCCTCGCCGGGCGGAACCCCGGCCGCGTTCAACGGAGTCCCGGCCGGGCCCGGCGGAGTCCCCGCCGCGCCCAACGGGACGCCAGCCCCGCCCAGCGGGGCCCCGGTGGCACCCAGCGGGCCATCGCCCGTGGAAAGCACGTCCCCGCGCCGCCCCGCGACGAGCGGCCCGCACTCGCTGCCCGCCCGCTAGCCGCGGCGACGGGGCCAGCCGCGCCGGCGCCGCCCAGCCCGGACCCCGGTGCCTGACTGCGACCGCGACCAGCCACGGCCGCACGGCCCGGAGAAACATCCGCGGCACCCGGAACGCGGGCACCGCGGATGCGCTCGGCCGGCGGCTGTTACTACTTAAAGGCGTCCTTGACCTTCTCGCCCGCCTGCTTGAGGTCTCCTTCGGCCTGGTCCACGTTCCCCTCGGCCTCGAGCCGCGGGTTGCCGATCGCCTGCCCGGTCTTCTTCTTGATCTTGCCCTTGACTTCCTTGGCCTTGTTGGCCGCCTTGTTCTCGGTTCCCATGGCAGTTTCCCCTCTCTGGTTCAATCCACGGGAACTGTCCGGGAACCCGGCCGCTAAACCGTTGCCGTCAAACCGCCCGCGCAACGGCGGCTCACGGTTGGCGTTCCGCGAGCTTCTCCAGGCGCTGGGCCGCCCGGGCCAGGCTGTACCGGCGCCGGGCCAGGCCGGCCCACGGGTCGGACCCGCCTAGCTGGTCCAGGCGCTCGCCCACGGTGCGCAGCGTGAACCGGTGGGGAGTCAGGCCAGAATCCTCCAGTTCCTCCCACTTCAGCGGGGTGGCGACGGGCGCGCCCGGCCGGGCGCGGACCGAGTAAGGCGCGACCGCGGTCTGCGCGTAGGCGTTGCGCATGACGTCGGAATAGACCCGGCCGCCGCGGTCGTCCTTGCGCTGCTGGACGGTCAGGCGGTCCGGCTCCCTGGCGGCCAGGACCTCGCTGGCCTGGCGGGCGAATCGGCGCGCCGCGTCGAAGTCGTCACGGGCGTTGAGCGGCACGTGCACGTGCAGGCCCTTGCCGCCGGTGGTCTTGACGAACGCCGTCAGCCCCAGCTCGTCTTCGAGTAGCTCCCTGAGGCGCAGCGCCAGGTACCTCACGTCGGCGAACCGGTCGTCGTCGGGCGGGTCGAGGTCGAACACGAGCTGGTCGGGGCGGTCGAGCGCGCCGGTCCTGCTGAGGAAGGCGTGCATCTCGACGCAGGCCTGGTTGGCCAGGTAGACCAGGGTGGCGGGCTTGTCGCAGACGACCTGGAGCAGCGTGCCGTCCTGCTTCTTCACCCTGGTCCGGGTCACCCAGTCCGGGAAGTAACGCGGGACGTTCTTCTGGAAAATGCGCTCGCCGGTGATCCCGTCCGGGTACCTGGCCATCACCAGGGGGCGATCTCGCAGGTACGGCAGCATGCGGCCGACCATGTCCCGGTAGTAACTGACCAGGTCGCCCTTGGTGATCCCGGAGTCGGGGAAGAACACCTTGTCGGCGTGGGACAGCTCGACGCTGATGCCGGAGAGGGTGACGGCTCCGGCCGACCGGGCGGTCACGACCCGGCCTCCCCGCTGGTCGGGACCTCCCGCACTACGTCGGCGGGGTCCTTGTCGTCTCGCAGGCCCTGGAACCTGGGGTGGCGCAGCTCGCCGTCCCGGGTCCACTCGGAGAACCCGACCTCGCCGACCAGCCTGGGCTCGACCCAGTGCACTCCCGAGCGCGGCAGGGCGGCGCCCGTCTGGAACGGCGGGGTGGGGCGCTCCAGGGCGACCAGGGACCGGTGCAGGCTGCGCAGCATGTTGTCGGTGAAGCCCGTGCCGACCTTGCCCGCGTAGGCCAGCCGACGGTCCGGGTCGTAGTAGCCGAGCAGTAGCGCGCCGAACCCGATCCGGGACCCCCGCGGGTCGGTGAAGCCGCCGATGACGAACTCCTGGCCGCTCTCGCACTTGAACTTCAGCCAGTCCCGGGTCCGGCCGGCCCGGTACGGCGAGTTGGCGCGCTTGGCCACGAGCCCTTCCCAGCCCAGGCGGCACGCCTCGCGGAAGTAGGCCTCGCCCTCGGTGTCCCGGTGCTCGGTGTACCGCAGCGGGTCGTTGAACGCCAGGACCGCGCGCAAGACCTGCTTGCGCTCGCTGAGCGGCAGCGGGCGGGTGTCCTGGCCGTCGGCGTACAGCACGTCGAACAGGTAGTAGTACACCGGGAACTCGGCGATCAGGTCGGCCCCGGGCCGGGCCACGCCGAGCCGCTGCTGCAGCCGCTCGAACCGGGTCTCGCTGCCCTCGAAGGCCACGATCTCCCCGTCGAGCACGCACTGCTGCCGGTGCTGCGCGGCCAGCGCCGCCGCGATTTCCGGGAAGGTGGTGCTGACCACATGCTGGTTGCGGGTCATCAGCCGCACCTCGCCGTTTCCGACGTAGGCCAGGATGCGCTCGCCGTCGAGCTTGCGCTCGAAGATCCACGCCGGGTCGGAGAACCTGTCCCTGGTGAGGGTGGCGAGCTCGGGTTCCAGCCACTCGGGCACGCCCGCCTGCCGGGACTGACGCTGCTTCGGTTCTGCCCTGGGCACGCCTGACCTCCGCCTCTCGGGATCCGGGCTCGCCGCCGGTCAGCGCCGGCCGCGCTGTCTCAGCGCTTGCGGCGTCAGTTGCCGGATCAGCCAGCCCGACACCACTATGCCCGCCGCGGCGGTCAGCGGTCGCAGGTACCCCCGGCCCGCCGGGCGGCGCGGCCGGGCACGGTCCGCACCGCCATGCTCAGCGCGGCGCCCGCGGCGCACAGCGCGGCGGTCCAGACCAGCGTGGCGCCGGTGCCATAACGGTCGGCCAGCGCCCCGGCCAGGTAGGGGCCGACCGTCTGGCCGGCCGCGAACACCACGGTGAAGGCGGCCAGCACCCTGGTCCAGTCCGCACGCGGAACAGCGGAGTGGATAAGGCTGGTGATGGCCGCGGGCACGACGAGGAAGGTGGCACCGTAACCGATGGCCGATACGGCCACCACGGCCGGAGCGGCGCTGATGAGGGCGATCGCGGCCGCCGCGCTGAGCGCCGCGAGCGACGCGGCGAGGGCCGTGGCGCCGGGCCAGCTGCTGACCGGCCGGCTCCACAGGGCGGGCGCGGCCATGCCGGCGATGCCGAGCGCGGCCCAGGTCACCGCCACCTGCAGGGTGCTGGCGTGGTGGGCGGTCAGGTAGGCCGACAGGAAGGTGATGTACGCGATATACCCGGCCGCGAACAGCAGGTAAGCGCTGGCGATCCGCCACAGCCGCCGGACGGCGCCCAGGTCCATCAGGGTGGCGGCCGCGCTGGCCTTCTCTCCGGCCGTGCCATCGCGCGCCGCGGTCCAGCTGATGACGGCAGCCAGCCCCGCGGCGGCCGCCAGGCCGCCCCAGGCCAGCGGCCACCGGCCGGGGTGATCGCCGAGCAGGGGCGGGATGAGGGCGCCGCTGACCGCGATGCCCAGCCCGGCGCCGGCGAAGTAGATGGTCAGCGGGATGGCGGAGCGGAGGCGGGCCGCCGCGTGGGAGGCCAGCACGCCGCCGGCGATGAAGACGAGCGCCCCGGCCGCCCCGGCCGCCGCGCGGGTCAGCAGGAGCAACGGATAGCTGCTGGTGAGGGCGGTGGCCGCGAGCGCGACGGCGGTCAGGACCATGCCCAGCCGGAAGGTGGCCGTGACGCCCAGGCGGCGGGCCACCGGGGCCGTGGCCACGGCGCCGAGCAGATACCCGAGGCCATTGGCGGTGGTCAGCGCGCCGGCCTGGGCCAGGCTCCAGCCGAGATCGGCGCGCATCGCGGGGACGAGCAGGCCGTAGGCGAAGCGGGCCAGCCCGAGCGCCGAGGCGGTGCCCAGCGCCAGCCGCCCGGGACCCAGCCATGATCCGGGTCCGGGCCGGCAGGCGTCAGCGGGCTGCGCGCCGCGGCGCTCCCCGGCCAGCCTCGGCCGCGGCGTCAGACCCCGCCGCCACGCCGCTGGAGTCCGCATCACCGAGCAGGGTATCCAGCGGAACGCGCAGGGCGTCCTCGTCAGGCCCTGAGCTGTTCGATCTTGTCGCAGAACAGCGTGGTGGCGATCGTCGCCTTGCGCGGCTGGCCCTTGGCGAACGCCCCGGAGGTAGCAGGTCAGGCGCGGAGTCCGGCAGCACAGTCAGGGCCTCGCCGGGCACCGCCGCCAAAAGGTTTGCCCGCCGCCACAAGGGTAGAGGTAATGGCCGTCTCCCCCCGAGGGAGGAATAGAGAGGAAAGTCCCATGGCCGTGATCCTTGTGGCCCTGCTAATCGTCCTGATCCTCTTCGGGCTCGGGTTCGCCATTCACGTCCTGTGGTGGCTTGCCCTGGCGGCGCTGGTCATATGGGCGCTCGGGTTTTTCCTGCGCGTGGGCGAGACGATCGCCAGGCCGCGCCGCCGCCGCTGGTACAACTGGTAATCCTGCCGCTTGCCGCACAAGCCGGCCCGTCCCCTTAGTGACCGCGGGGGCGGGCCGCCTGCGTTTGCTCCCCGGCACCGGTGCTTTCCCCGGCTGGTAACAGATTGCGAGCGGCTCCTGTTTGAGATTTGTCCTTGCGGGCAGTGCAGAGCGGACTCAGCACCGACCCCGGGAGGAAGGCAATGTCAACCGGGATTATCGTCATCATCCTCATCGTCGTCATCGTGGTGGTCGCCGCCGCGGCGATCATGTACGGCACGCGCCGCCGGCGGCTCCGGCAGCGCTTCGGCCCCGAGTACGACCGCATGGTCGAGGAGAAGGGCAGCAGGACGAGGGCCGAGGCCGAGTTGGCCGGGCGGCAGCGCCGGGTCGCCGGCCTGGACATCCGGCCGCTCGACCCCGCGGAGCGGGCCCGGTACGCGGAGGACTGGGCCGCCGTGCAAGAGCAGTTCGTCGACGCGCCGCAAGAGGCCGTGGGCGCGGCGCAGCGCCTGGTCATGACCGTGATGAACGAGCGCGGATACCCCACGGAGGGCAGTGACCAGATGCTCGCGGACCTGTCCGTCGAGCACGCGGCGGTCCTTGATAACTACCGTGCCGCCTACCTCATCAGCCAGCGCGCCGCCGACGGGCTGGCCTCGACCGAGGACCTCCGCCAGGCGATGATCCACTACCGCGCCCTGTTCCAGGAACTGCTGGGGACCGGGACGCCGGCCGCAGCCACGGCCACCACCGAAACGACCGTCGGCCTGCCTGCGGACCAGGCGCCCGCGGCGGGGAACGGGGCCGGGCCTGCGGCCGGGACCGAGCCGGCCGAAGCCGACGTGCCGTCGCGGCGGCAGTCCTGACCACGCCGGTCGGCTGCCGGGTGTGCGGATGGCAGGCCCGCTCTTACTCCGGCGCGGCGCGGCGCTGCAGGACCACGACCGAGCGGCCGGCCACCTGCAAGGTCTCGGAGCTCTCCAGCGCTTCGCCCTCCCGGCCGGGCTCGGCCGTCTCGGTGACCAGTTCCCACCACTGGCCCCACTGCTTGGGCAGCGTCCAGTCGATGGCGTCGCCGTGGGCGTTGAACAGCAGCAGGAACGAGTCGTCGGTCACTCGCTGGCCGCGGCGGTCACGATCGGTGATCGCATCGCCGTTGAGGAAGAGGCCGACCGAGCGCGCGGACCCGGCGTCCCAGTCGTCGTCGCCCATCTCCGCCCCGTCCGGCCGGCACCAGCCCAGGTCCACCGAGCCCCGGATGGAGCGCCCCTGGAACCAGCGGCGCCGGCGCAGCACCGGATGCTCGCGCCGCAGCGCGATCAGGCGGCGGGTGTAGTCGAGCAGGTCGTCGTCGACGTCCTCCCAGTCGTACCAGGAGATCTCGTTGTCCTGGCAGTAGGCGTTGTTGTTGCCGCGCTGGGTGCGCCCGCACTCGTCCCCGCCGAGCAGCATCGTGACTCCCTGCGACAGCAGCAGCGTGGCGAGGAAGTTGCGCTGCTGCTGGTGCCGCAGCGCCAGGATGGCCTTGTCGTCGGTGTCGCCTTCGGCGCCGCAGTTCCAGGACCGGTTGTAGGACTCGCCGTCGGCCCCGCCCTCCCCGTTGGCCTCGTTGTGCTTCTCGTTGTAGGAGACCAGGTCGCGGAGGGTGAAGCCGTCGTGGGCGGTGACGAAGTTGACGCTGGCCCCCGGGTGACGGGTATCGGCCTGGTACAGGTCGGAGCTGCCGGTGAGCCGGGAGGCGAACTCGCCGAGCGTGGCCGGCTCGCCCCTCCAGTAGTCACGCACCGTGTCGCGGTAGCGGCCGTTCCACTCCGACCACAGGGCGGGGAAGTTGCCGACCTGGTAGCCGCCCTCGCCGATGTCCCACGGCTCGGCGATGAGCTTGACCTGGGAGACGACGGGGTCCTGCTGGATCAGGTCGAAGAAGACGGACAGGCGGTCCACCTCGTGGAACTGGCGGGCCAGGCTGGCGGCCAGGTCGAAGCGGAACCCGTCGACGTGCATCTCGGTCACCCAGTAGCGCAACGAGTCCATGATCAGCTGGAGGGTGTGCGGGTGGCGCACGTTCAGGCTGTTCCCGGTGCCCGTGGTGTCGTAGTAGAACCGGGGGTCTTCCGAGACGAGGCGGTAGTAGGCGGCGTTGTCGATGCCCTTCATGGACAGGACGGGTCCCAGGTGGTTGCCCTCGGCGGTGTGGTTGTAGACCACGTCAAGGATCACTTCGATGCCCGCCTCGTGCAGCGCACGGACCATCGCCTTGAACTCGGCGACCTGCTCGCTCCGCTGGCCGGTGGCGGCGTACTCGTTATGCGGGGCCAGGAAGCCGATCGAGTTGTAGCCCCAGTAGTTGCGCAGCCCCTGGTCGACGAGGTGGGCATCGTGGACGAACTGGTGCACGGGCAGGAGTTCCACGGCGGTCACGCCGAGCCCGGTGAGGTACTCGATGGCCGCGGGATGGGCCAGGCCGGAGTAGGTGCCCCGCTGTGCCTCGGGTACCTCGGGATGCCGGGCGGTGAACCCCTTGACGTGGACCTCGTAGATGACGGACTCGTTGAGCTGGATGTCCGGGGGCCGGTCGTTGCCCCAGTCGAAAAAGGGGTTATGCACCACGGACCTGGGCACGAAGGGGGCGCTGTCGTCGTCGTTGCGCGAGTCCTCGTCTCCGAACGCGTAGGGGAAGCACGCCGGGTTCCAGTCGACCTGGCCTTCGATGGCCTTGGCGTAGGGGTCGAGGAGCAGCTTCGCCGGGTTGCATCGCTGACCGTGTTCAGGAGCCCACGGTCCGTGCACCCGGTAACCGTAGCGCTGCCCGGGCCCGACGGTGGGCAGGTAGGCGTGCCAGACAAACGCGTCGATTTCCTCGAGGCGCAGCCGCTCCTCGCCGCCCTCGTCGTCGAATAGGCAGAGCTCGACCGCCTCGGCCATCTCGGAGAACAGCGAGAAGTTGGTCCCGCCGCCGTCGTAGGCCGCCCCGAGAGGATACGGCCGGCCCGGCCAGTTCTCAATGGCCTGATCGGGGGGGTCTGGGAGGGTTGTCCCCCCGGGCCGCTCGGTCATGGAGGGCTGAGTCCTTTCTTCGTCGTACCGCAGGCTCGGCCACGTTACCGGTAACTCACGGCTCGCGCGGCTCAGTCACGATGGCGACAGTGTCGGGCGGGAGGACGAGTCCCCCGTCCGCCGGCTCGACCCGGGGATCCGAGGCGGCGAGCAACTCTGCCGCCGGCCCGGCCGGGAACGTCCAGCTGCCTTCGCCCAGGTTAGCGGCAACCGTGACCGGCCCGCGGCGGACAACCAGCCAGCCGGCGCCGGGGTCGCAGTCGGTCCGGGTGCGGTCCAGCCGGGGGTCGGTGAGCGCCGGAACCTGCCGCCGCAGCGCGATCAGCCGGCGGTACCAGGCCTGGAGGCTGGCGTGGCGTTCCGAGTGCATCTCGGTCCAATCGAGCCGGGAGCGCTCGAACGTCGCCGGGTCCTGGGGGTCGGGGACGCCGGCCGGACCCCAGCCGAACGCGGCGAACTCGCTGCGCCGCCCCTCGCTCACCGCGCGGCCGAGCCCGGGATCGGTGTGGCCGGTGAAGTACTGGAACGGGGTCGCGGCGCCCCACTCCTCGCCCTGGAACAGCAGCGGCACGAACGGCGAGATCAGCAGCAGCGCCGCGGCCACCCGCAGCCGGCCCTCGCTCATCAGGGCGCTGCTGCGCTCGCCCGCGGCCCGGTTGCCGACCTGGTCGTGGTTCTGGGTGGCGACCACGAACTGGCTGCCGTCCAGGCCGGCCGGGGAGCGGCCGAACACCCGCTGCCGGTAGCGGGAATAGGTGCCGTCATACACCCACGCCTGGCGCAGCGCCTTGGCCAGCAGCGGCAGCGGACCGAAGTCCGCGTAGTAGCCGCTGGTGTCCCCGGTCAGCGTCGCGTGCAGGGCATGGTGCCACTCGTCGGCCCAGGCGGCGTGCAGGCCGTAGCCGCCCGCGTCCCGGCCGCGGACGAAGCGAGGATCGTTCAGGTCGCTCTCGGCCACCAGGAACAGCGGCCGGCCGGCGCGCGCGGCCAGCGCCGCCACCTCGGCGGCGAGCTGCTCCAGGATGTGCGTTGCGGAGTGGTCCACGATGGCGTGCACGGCATCCAGGCGAAGCCCGTCGCAGTGGTAGTCGCGCAGCCACATCAGCGCGTTGTCGATGACGAAGCGCCGCACCTCGTCGCTGCCCGGCCCGTCGAAGTTGACGGCCTCGCCCCAGTTGGTCCGGTGCCGCGCCGAGAAGTAAGGGCCGAACTCCGGCAGGTAGTTCCCGGCCGGGCCGAGATGGTTGTACACGACGTCCATCACCACGCCGAGCCCGCAGGCGTGCGCGGCGTCGATGAGCCGCTTGAGCGCGTCCGGCCCCCCGTAGGCGTGGTGCGGGGCGAACAGGTCCACGCCGTCATAACCCCAGCCGCGGTCGCCGGAAAACTCGGCGACCGGCATCAGCTCGATGGCGTCGACGCCCAGTCCGGCCAGGTGCCCCAGGTGCTCGATCGCCCCGTCGAAGGTCCCGGCGGCGGAGAAGGTCCCGACATGACACTCGTACAGGACCGACCCCGCGAGCGGTATCCCCCGCCAGCCCGCGTCGGTCCAGGCGAAGGCGGCGTGGTCGACCACGCGGGACGGGCCGTGGATGCCCTGGGGCTGGAAGGCCGAGCGGGGGTCAGGACGCGGCGGGCCTGTATCGAGGCTGAACGCGTAGTCGCTGCCCGGGTCCGCCTGCTCGACGGTGCACGCCCACCAGCCGCCGTAGCCCGCGCCGCTGTCGCAGGGCTGCATCGGCACCCGTGGCCCGCCGGACAGGACCACGTCGACCTGCCGCCGGCCCGGCGCCCACACCCGGAACTCTGTTTCTGTCGCTCGCCTCCGGGGCGCTTTAACGCGCCTCCTTCCCTCGTCGCTCGTCACTCGTTCCTCGTTCCGCGCTCCTCGGTCCAGTCGGCGCCGCGCCCCTTCGGCTCGGACAAGCCTCGTCGCTCCTCAGTCCAGTCGGCGCGCCGCGCCCTTTGGCTCGCTCGAGTTGGCTCGGGTCATTCGTCTCTGCCCAGGACGGCGACGGGGAACCGCCGGAGCAGGGTGGCCACGCTGACGCTGCCGCCGTCCGCCTTCTCGCCGGTCAGCACGTCGACCCAGTCCCCGTCGGGCAGGCCGACCGTGGTGCCGGGCCAGGCGTCGTCCAGGCTGGCGACCAGCCGGGGCACGACCACGGCCAGCCCGCCGGTGCGGGCGAAGGCCACCGCGTGCCGGGACCAGGGCCCGTGGACGTGGAGGGGCTCGTACCCGGAGCCGGGGCCGTAGGCGTCAGGGTGCCGGCAGCGGTGCCCGAGCACCCGGTGGATGAGCCACAGTTTCGGGCCGCCCTCGTCGCTGCGGGCCAGGGCTTCCTCGGGCCCGCCGTCGGCCAGGAGGTCCAGCAGCCCGCGGCGCACCTGGTAGTCCACGGCACGGCGGTTGTCCGGGTCGACCAGGGACAGGTCCCACAGCTCCGTGCCCTGGTACAGGTCGGGAACCCCCGGGCAGGTCAGCAGCAGCGCCGTCTGGGCCAGCGAGCTGACCCGCCCGCGCTCGACGAGCCGGTGCCCGGCCAGGAACCCCTCCAGGTCGGCAACGAAGCCCTGATCGGCGAGGACGGCGGTGACGAACGCGGACAAGGCGTCGTCGTAGCGGGCGTTCGGGTCGATCCAGGAGGTGTACACCTTGGCCTCCCTGGCCGCCTTCCGCATGAACGCGCCGGCCCGGCCCGGGTCGATCGGCCAGGCACCGACCAGGGTCTGGTAGAGCAGGTACTCGGCGTTGCGGTCCGGCCAGCCGCCGTGCTTGTGCCCCTGGTTCCGCTCCGCCCAGCGGCCCACCGCACGCTCCCATTCCCCGGGCAGCTCCGAGAGCAGGCTGATGCGGGCCCGGACGTCGCCGCTGCGCTTGGTGTCATGGGTCGACAGCGTGAGCATGGCCTCCGGCCAGCGCCGCGCCGCGCCCGCCATGGCGTGGTGGAAGTCCGCCACCGGTCGGCCGAAGCGGCCGGGGTCGCCGCCCACCTCGTTGAGGCAGACCAGTGGCTGATACCGGTAGAACGCGGTGTCTTCCACCCCCTTGGCCATGACCGGCGCGCTCACCTGGGCGAACCGCACGGCGAAACCGGCCTCGGCCTCGCCGGGATACCCTCCGGTGAGCAGTTCGCCGATGAAGCCGGTCAGCTCGGCGTCGAGGTCGGGGAGGCGCTGGCGCGCGGCGGCGACGGCCGCGGCCACGTGCGCCTGGTCCGCGGCCGTGACCGGGTGCCCGGCGCGGACGTACGTGCGGTACACCGGGAAGGCCGCGATCAGCTCGCGCAGCGCGTCGCGCAACTCGCGGCGGGTGTAGTCGCGATGCCGGCGGTGCCGCTCGCACACGTCGGCGAGCAGGGCGGTCAGGCGCTCCACCTCGGTGGCGAGGTCCTCGCGCATGATCTGGCGCTTGGCGGCGTGCACCACCTCGGCAAAGTCCTGCCCCTGCCCGGTGAACCGGGTGTAGCAGGCGCGGATGGCCGCCTCGTGCCGCGAGTCCACGAAGAGCTGGTTGACGTGGTTCAGGAACTCGTAGCCGGTGGTCCCGGCCACCGGCCACGACCGCGGCAGCTCCTCGTCGTCTTCGAGGATCTTCTCCACCACGACGTACCCGCCGCGGGTGGCGTCGCGCAGCCGGACCAGGTAGCCCTCCGGGTCGGCGAGGCCGTCCACGTGATCGACCCGCAGCCCGTCGACCGTGCCGTCGGCGACCAGCCGGAGGATGAGGCGGTGGGTGTCGGCGAAGACGGCCTCGTCCTCCGCCCGCAGCCCGGCCAGGGACTCGATGTCGAAGAACCGCCGGTAAGAAAGCTCTTCGGCCCCGGTGCGCCAGTAGGCGAGCCGGTAGTTCTGCTGGCTCAGCAGGTCGTCGAGGGCATCCGGGTCATGGTTCAGCGCCTCGACCTCGGCGTCGACCGCCGCGGCGACCCCGAGGTCGGTGGCGCACAGTTCGGCCAGGCGGGCGCGCAGCACCTCCTTGTCCCGGTGCCGCTCGACCACCGCGGCCCGGTCGGTGCGGCGGCCGTGCGGCAGGCGGCTGAACGCCACCGCCAGGCTCTCCAGCTCCTCGGACCCGGCGCGGGCCGCCGCCTTGGTCAGCAGGCCGCCCAGGGTGCGGGGCGAGATCGGTGCCTCGTGGTCGTAATAGCGGACGGCGAACGAGCCGCCCTGCCGGCTGACCACTATCTCCCCGGCCTCCAGGACCCGGCCGTACTGGTCGCCGAGGACCGGCATCAGCACGGTCGCGGTCAGCTTGCGCTCCGGCGGATCCCAGTCGATGTCGAAGTAGCTGGCGTAGCGGCTGGATGGCCCGTTTTCCAGCACGTCCCACCACCAGGCGTTGGCCCGGCCGGCCAGCGCCATGTGGTTGGGCACGATGTCGAGCACCTGGCGCAGGCCGGCCCGGCCAGGTGCCCGGCGAGCCGCTGGTAACCGGGCGCGCCGCCGAGTTCGGCGTTCAGCCGCCCGGGATCGACCACGTCGTAGCCGTGGGTACTGCCCGCGGCGGCCTGGAGAATCGGCGAGCAGTAGAGGTGGCTGACGCCGAGCGCGGCCAGGTAGCCGGCGATGGCCGCGGCGTCGTCGAAGGTGAAGCCGGAATGTAGCTGGACCCGGTAGGTCGCGGCTCGCGGGCCAGGATCCGGGCTGGGGCTCGGCGTCGGCGCGGGACTGGCCATCGTGCTGGCTCCAGGGACGAGGGTGACAGGAGTAGACGTTGCCGCCCCGGGATCTCCGGAGGGTAGGCGGGATGGACGCGGTGGACGCCCCGGGATGGACGGCGCCTTACTGGTGCTGTTCTCCCGGCAACGCGCCCGCCACACCCAAAACTACGTGCCTGGAACACGGTGCCGCCAGGACCTCTGGCCCAAGGATGAGGACGACCAGGTGAACGATGACATCGGCGCCAGCCGCCATCGCCGTGGTGGCCTGCGGCGGCCGGCCGTCATGGCCGCCCGGGCCGGGTCACCGGTGGCGGCGGGCGAGCGGGAACGCGAACCAGAGGCCGCCGAACAGCAGCACGATGAACACGGTGATCAGCCAGGCCGGCAGGCCCGTGGTCACGACGCTGGACGCCAGCAGGACGGCGGCGGAGATGGCCAGGCCCACGGCCGCGAGGCCGAGGGTCGCCATCACGCTGGCCACATGCACCAGGGGTTCCTTCTGACGGCGGCGGAACACCAGCCGGTGGTAGGCGACCGGTCCCAGCAGCAGCGCCGTGGCCACCGCGCACAGCACCAGGCTGGCCAGGTACAGGTCCTGCTGGGCCTGGCTGAGCCGGGCGAACCTGACCGTGAACGGCAGCGCGAGCAGGAAGCCGAACAAGACCTGCACGCCCAGCCCGGAAATCCGGAGTTCCTGCAGCAACTCGATCAGGTTGCGGTCGTCTCGTTGCGCTTCGGTCTCGTCCCGGGGATCCCAGACCTGCTCCTGCCGCATCGCGGTCACCTCCGCGCCGTTCCGTGAATCTGCAGCTACCCGGGCTGCGAGCGGGGAAACGGCCTCGGGTTTGAGAACAGGCAGGCCAGGTAGAAGAGAGCGGCGAAAGGAGGGGGCATGCCGATGCCGCAGCAGCCCGCCCCGGGAGCCCTGGTGGCCGCGGACGGGCCGGCCGTGACCGACGTGCTTCCATGACCACCAGCGCATCGAGCGGCTGCTGTTCGACGGGACGCTCGATCCCCAGGGCGGGACGCTCGCCCCCGACCCTGACCAGCCGGGACTCGGCCTGCAGCTGAGGACCGCCGACGCAGAGCCCTACCGGCGGACGTGATGCACGCCGACCTCCCGCGCGGCTGCGCGACTCAGACCCTGCCGCTCAGCAACCCCCTCCGGAGGACCGACAGATGAGAACCGCAACCAGCCTGGCCCTGGTGGCCATCGGCGCAATCTTGACGTTCGCGGTCACCGCCAGCCCCAGCTACCTGAACCTGCAGATCGCTGGCGTGATCATCATGGCGACCGGCGTCGCCGGGCTGTTCCTGCGCAAGCCCAGCCAGGGGTGGCTGCGCCGCCGGACGGTCCTGCGGCGGAGCGCCGGCGGCCCGGTGGTCGGCCACGTGGACGAGACCCGCTACCCCCCGTACGTGATGCTCAACCCGGGAGCCGACGACGGCGGCCACAACGGGCACCAGCCGGGAGATCTCACGGCGGCCGAGGCGGCCGAGCCGGGCCTGGAGACGGCGCCGTTCCCGGACCTGCCCGTCGACGACCTGGCCGAGGACCTGGCCGCCGGGCCGGCCGATCCGGAGCGACCCGGCACGCCGGTATCCGAGGTCGTCGAGGAATACATCGACGAGTGAACGCCGGGCTCGGCCCCCGGCCGGGCCCGGGAGGAGGCCAGCCGCCCGGTCGGCACCGTGATGTCCCGGCTGCATCGCGGCCGGCACCGGCTCCGGGAATTGCTCGGGCCCGGACGCGCCCTTGGTCAGTGCGGCGAACGTGTTTAATAATCGTTTTCCAAGGTAGTTAAGGCGTGCACGATGCCCGAGAAATGTGGCATCCCGTCCGGTAGGTGAGAATAATGCGAATCGGATCGGTCATACTCGTCGTCTGGCTGATTATCGGTGCCATTGCCGGCGGCCAGCGCAACTACTACAGCGGCTCCGGCCCCAACTGTGCCAAGGCCGGCACGATAGCGGTAACCATTCTGGCCGGCCCGCTGAACTACGTGGGCCTGAACCCCAAGGTCTCCTGCCAGCTGCCCAAGCCCAGCCAGTGAGGTCCCTGAGCGGAAAGAACTGAGCAGAAGGCACTGAGTACCAAGAACTGAGCGGTAGCACCGAGCAGGAGGAACTGCAGATGCTCGCCATCCTTGCCGTCATCATTTTCGCCATCGCGTTCATAATCCGTGTCACGAGCACGGCGACCGACGCCGTGTTCGCGCCGGCCAGCCTGGTGATCCTGGGGCTGATCTGCGTCGCGCTGCACCTGGCGGGCCTCGGCTCCGGCTGGCGCGTGCGCCGCTAACTGCCGGCCTGGGGCTGGGACCGCCGCCGGGCGCGCCACCCGGCGGCGGTCCCGGCTTCGGGCGTTCCTGCCAGACTGGGCCAGGCGGTGACGCGACGACGAGAGGGGCCGCCGGTATGCCCGGTGACATCCTGGAGCTGGCCGACCGGCTGTGGCGCGGTGAGGTCCCGAGCAGCGATTTTCACCCGTTCAGCCACCTCGGCGGGCTGGCCGAGGTCGGTGACGGCGTGGCGTTCGTTCCGTCCTTCGCCAACGTGTCCGCGTTCGCCACCCAGGACGGCCTGGTGCTGGTGGACACCGGGAGCTCCTTCGCGGCCGCGGCCGTGCATGAGGAGCTGCGGCGGTGGAGTGGCCAGCGGCTGAACACCGCCGTGTACTCGCACGGGCACATCGACCACGTGTTCGGCCTGCCGGCCTGGGAGGCGGAATCGGCGGACCGCGGCTGGCCCGCGCCGGTCGTGGTGGCGCACGAGGCGCTGCCGCGCCGATTCGACCGGTACCTGCTCACCACGGGCTACAACGAGGTGATCAACCGGCGCCAGTTCGGCCTCCCCGACCTGCGCTGGCCGACCGACTACCGGTACCCGGACCGCACCTACCGCGACGAGCTGCGGCTGGAGGTGGGCGGCCGCGCATTCCTGCTGCGGCACGAGAAGGGCGAGACCGACGATCACACGGTGACTTGGGTGGCCGACGCCAGGGTGCTGTGCTGCGGCGACCTGTTCATCTGGGCGTCGCCGAACGCAGGCAACCCGCAGAAGGTGCAGCGCTACCCCAGGGAGTGGGCCGACGCCCTGCGCCGGATGATCGCGCTGCGGCCGGAGTACCTGCTGCCCGGCCACGGCCTGCCGGTGGTGGGCGCCGGCCGTGTCCGGCAGGCCCTCGCCGATACGGCCGAGCTGCTGGACGCGCTCGTCGACCAGACGCTCGAGGTGATGAACCGCGGCGGCCGCCTGGACGACGCCATCCACTCCGTGCGGCCGCCCGCGGTGCTGGAGTCCCGGCCGTACCTGCGGCCGGTCTACGATGAGCCGGAGTTCATCGTCCGCAACGTGTGGCGGCTTTACGGCGGCTGGTGGGACGGGAACCCGGCCACGCTCAAGCCAGCGCCCGAGCAGGCGCTGGCGGCCGAGCTGGCCGCCCTGGCCGGCGGCCCCGCCGCGCTCGCCGACCGGGCGCTGGCGCTGGCCGAGCTGGCGCTGGCCGGGGCCGCAGCGGCCGACGGCCCAAACGGGGACGGCGCCGCCGAGAGCGCGCTGCGCCTGGCCGGCCACCTGGCCGAGCTGGCCCGGCTGGCGGCTCCGGGCGACAGAGCGATCGGGGAGATTCATCGCCGGGTGTTCTCGGCCAGAGCGGACGCGTCGGCCTCCACGATGGCCAGGGGGGTCTTCCGCTGGGCGGCCCAGGGGGAGCCCTAGCGGCGGGCGGCCGCGACCCGCTCGATGGTGACCAGGGTCGCGGTTGGCGTGGCGTAACAGACATGGCCCAGCCGACGGGCGCATAGACCTTCGCCGGCTGGGTAGCGGCCGGTGATGCCCAAGTTTCACCCGCACGTGCTGCGTGACTACGCGCTGATCGCCGACGGGGAGCGGGGCGCGCTGGTCAGCCCGCGGGGCGACATCGTCTGGATGTGCGCCCCGCGGTGGGACTCGGACGCGGTCTTCTCCGCCCTGATCGGCGGCGAGGGCGTCTACGCGGTCACGCCCGCCCGCACGTTCGTCTGGGGCGGCTACTACGAGGAAGGCACCTTGATCTGGCGCAGCCGCTGGATCACCGCGGGTAGCGTCACCGAATGCCATGAGGCGCTCGCGTTCCCGGGCGATCCGGGCCGCGCCGTGGTACTCAGGCAGATCGTCGCCCGCGACTGCCCGGCAGAGATCGAGGTCGTCCTGGACCTGCGGGCCGGGTTCGGCCAGCGCGGCCTGCGGTCGGTCAAGCGCGATGAGCACGGCACGTGGAACGGCCGCGCCGGAGACCTGCACGTGCGCTGGTCCGGTGACGTGGCTGAGGCCAAGGTCCACCGCGCCGGGCAGGCATCCGTGCTGGCCATGAACCTGACCGTGCCGCCCGGGGACAGCCGTGATCTCATTCTGGAGCTGTCCCCCGAGCCGCTGCGGGATGAGCCGGCCGGCGCCATCCAGTTGTGGAGCGCCACGCGGGAACGCTGGGCGCAGGCCGCGCCGCCGCTGGACGGGATCGTCGCCGCGCGGGATGCCCGGCAGGCGCAGGTGGTGCTGCGCGGGCTGACCAGCGCCGGCGGCGGGATGGTCGCGGCCGCCACCACCAGCCTGCCCGAACGGGCCGAGGAGGGGCGCAACTACGACTACCGGTACGCCTGGATCCGGGACCAGGTCTACGCCGGCCGCGCGGCGGCCGCCGCGGGCTGCTATTCCCTGCTCGACGACGCCGTGCGGTTCATCTCCAGCCGGCTGCACGACGACGGCCCGAAGCTGGTCCCGGCCTACACCGTCGACGGCGGCCCCGTGCCCGACCAGCGCCAGCTCAATCTGCCCGGCTATCCGGGCGGATATGACCTGGTCGGCAACTGGGTGAACCGGCAGTTTCAGCTCGACGCCCTCGGCGAGTCGCTGCTCCTGCTGGCTGCGGCGGGCGAGCACGACCGGCTGGACTCGGACGGCCGCCGGGCGGCGGAGATCGCCGCCGACGCGATCGCGCAGCGCTGGCGCGAGGAGGACGCCGGGATATGGGAGATCGATAACCAGCCGTGGACGCACAGCCGGCTGATCTGCGCGGCCGGGCTGCGGGCCGCGGCCCGCACCTGCAGCACAGAGCCGCAGGCCGCGGAGTGGTCCGGCCTGGCGGACGTCATCGTGGCGGACACCGCGGCGCACGCGGTGCACCCGTCCGGGCGCTGGCAGCGCTCCGCCGCCGACCCGGGCCTGGACGCCGCGCTGCTGATGCCGCCGATCCGCGGGGCCGTGGCGGCCGACGATCCGCGTACCGTCGCGACGCTGCGCGCCTACCTGGCCGAGCTGACCCAGGACGGTTACGGCTACCGGTTCCGCCACGACGAACGGCCCCTGGGCGACGCCGAGGGCGCGTTCCTGCTGTGCGGGTTCGTCCTGGCGCTCGCCCTGCAGCAGCAGGGCCGGGAGCTTGAGGCCGCCCGCTGGTTCGAGCGCAACCGGGCCGCGTGCGGCTCGCCCGGCCTGTACGCGGAGGAGTACGACGTCGCCGAGCGCCAGCTCAGGGGGAACCTGCCGCAGGCGTTCGTGCACGCGATGGTCCTCGAGTGCGCCGCCCGCCTTGCGGCGCCCTGGCACGAGCTATGACCAGGCACGGACCCACGAAGGAGGAAGCAAACCCATGACTCAGACAGTGGTGATCACCGGGGCCAGCGCCGGCATCGGCCGCGCGACCGCGAGGCTCTACGGCGAGCGGGGCGCGAACGTCGTCCTGATCGCGCGCGGCCAGGCCGGCCTGGACGGCGCCGTCCGGGATGTCGAGGAGGCGGGCGGCAAGGCGCTGGCGGTCCCGGCCGACGTGTCCGACCACGCGCAGGTGGAAGCCGCCGCCCGGCAGGCTGAGGAGTTCTTCGGCTCGATCGACGTCTGGATCAACGTCGCGTTCACCTCGGTGTTCTCGCCGTTCGCTCAGATCTCACCCGACGAGTTCCGGCGAGTCACCGAGGTCAGTTACCTCGGGTTCGTGCACGGGACCATGGTGGCCCTGGCCCGGATGCGGCCGCGCGGGTACGGCACGATCGTGCAGGTGGGCTCCGCCCTTGGCGCGCGGAGCATTCCGCTGCAGTCGGCCTACTGCGGCGCCAAGCACGCCATCAACGGGTTCACGTCCTCACTGCGCTGCGAGCTGCTGCACGAGCGGTCAGGCGTGCACATCACGGTTGCCCAGATGCCGGCGGTGAATACGCCGCAGTTCTCCTGGGTGCGGTCCCGGCTGCCTCGCCACCCGCAGCCGGTCCCCCCGATCTACCAGCCCGAAGTCGCAGCTCGCGGTGTGCTGTTCGCCGCCGATCACCCCCGCAGGCGGCAGTACTGGGTCGGGGCGAGCACCGCGGCCACGGTCCTGGCCAACAAGTTCGTGCCCGCGCTGCTGGACAGGTACCTGGCCCGCACCGGCTACGGCTCCCAGCAGACCGGCCAGAACGTGGACGACGACCGGCCGGACAATCTCTACCAGGCCATGGACGACCAGGGCGGCAAGGACTACGGCGCGCACGGAGTCTTTGACGCGAGGTCCCACGGCCGCAGCGCGCAGGTGTGGCTTGACGAGCATACGGCCGGGCTGGCCGGGCTCGCCACGGGTACCGCGGTCGCCACCGGGATCGTGGCCGGTACGCGCGCCTGGCGCAGGGGACGGCGGTGACCATCGCCACCGGTCGCGTCCTGCAGGTGGTCAGGGCCGGTTACGGCGGGGCGTTGCTGCTGCTGCCCGGGCCGGTGATCCGGCTGTGCAGCAGGCGCCCGGCAGGCCCTCGGGCGCGGAGCGTGGCCAGGCTGCTCGGCACCCGTCACCTCGTCCAGGCGGCGGTGACCGCCGGGAGCGGGCCGAGCGCGGAGTCGCTGGGAATCGGCGCCGCGATCGACCTCACCCATGCCGCGTCCATGGCCGGGCTCGCGGTGGCCGATCGGCGTGTGAGACGTGCCACACTGACCGATGCGCTGATCGAGATCGCCTTTGCCGCAGCCGGCGCCGTGATCACGCTGCGCGGCATCGAGTGAAGCGGCGGGCCGGGCCGGGCCTCAGCCGGGGGCCGGGCTGGTCCACTGGGCCACGAGCTTGTCCAGGACCGGCGCGAGGCTCTGCAGCTCGTCGACGTGGGCCTGGGACAGCCGTGTCAGCCGGGCCTCGCCCTCCTGGGTCAGCCGGACCCGGGTCACCCGGCCGTCCTCGACGTCGCCCCATCGCTCCACCAGCCCGGCCGCCTCGGCCCGATCGACCAGTTCGACGGCGCTGTGATGCCGGAGCATCAGGTAACCGGCCAGATCGCCGATGGTCGGGCCGTGCTCTCCGCGGTCCCCCTTGATCGCCAGCAACAGCTGGTGCTGGGCCGGGGTCAGGCCCGCGGCGCGGGCCTGGGTCTCGCTCCAGTGCAGGAACCGCCGCAGGCTGGTGCGGAACGCCAGCAGGTTCTCGTAGTCCTCGCTGGTCAGCTCGTGCACATCCGCCTCGCTCCCGGCCGCACGGAGCACCGGCCGCCTGGTCAGCATAAGGCCTCCCGGCCCGGCGCCCCAGGACTATGACCCTCGCGCCCCGGATACCGTCCGGCATGTCCCGGATACCGTCCGGTCAAGAATGTCGTTAGGCGATATGTTGCCGCAGGCGGAGCGAGGGACGGCGCGGCCGCTCGCGGCTCGCCAGCTACTTATATCGTGATACGATACGTGTAGTTGGCATCCAGCAGGCTCGCTGGCGCGTTTCGCAGGTGGTCTCGGTTCGGTGAAGCGGTACAAGTTCCAGGCTCTGGTCACGCTAGGCCCGGCGCAGGACGGCGGCGACCTGGCCGCGATGCACGCCGACCAGATGCGACGGGTGGTGGTGCGGGGGCGGCATCACGAAACCGGTGGCAGCAAGTTCTTCAGCGCCCTGGTCACCAGGCAGGGCGGGGACCGGCCGTGGCCGGAAGAAGACCCGGTGATTATGACCGTCGCGCTGATGGGAGATGACCCCGGTGAGTACTTCGAGATCGGCGACAGCTTCGCGTTCTGGCTGGGCCACGACCTGGGCCGCGGAGTCGTGACGCGCCGCCTGTTCATCTGACCTGGGGAGACGGGATGCCCGACAAACCCGATGCGGCAGCGCGGCCGGCCGATCAGTTGCGGGCCGGCGCGGCGGACCAGGGGCAACCCCGCGGCTCGGCCGGGCCCGGAGATGAGTACGACGACGTGCCGGGTGACCCCCCGTGCTGGTTGCACCGGGTCTGTCCGGCCTGCGGCACGATCGCGGACGCCGACCCCCCGACCATCTGCCCGCAGTGCCGCGCCGAGATCCCGCGCGCGTGAGCTCGCCGCCGGCCGGGCCCGCTCATGACACTTTGTGCCAGCGCGCTTCGCACCAGCAGAACAGGCCGAACGTGACCAGCCCGGCGGCGACCACCACAAGCAGCCACGGCCCGAGCGGGGTAGCCGCGAACGCGCGGAGCGTGGCGTCGATGCCCTTGGCCTGGCTGGGCTGGGCCTTGGCGCCCGCGACGGCCAGGAAGACCCCGGCGGCGGCAAACACGGCACCGCGGGCGATCCCGCCGGCCTGGCCGAGCCGCGTTACCACGCGCCGGGTCGCGGAGCGTGTCCCGGCCAGGCTGAGCTGCCGGAGGAAGTTCTTCCGCCAGGCGCCGTAGGCAATGTACGCACCCGCGATGATGAGGCCGATGCCCGCGGCAACCACCACGACCTGGCCGCCGGGATGACGCAGGGCCGTGGCGGTGAGGTCGGCTGACTGCTGGTTGCTCGAGGACGGCGCGCCGACGCCGAGCGCGAATTTCAGGATGCTGAACGCAAGGAAGCCGTAGATGACGGCCTTGGCCAGCGCCGCCAGGCGCGCGCCCGCTTCCTGCCCGCCGGGCCCGGTGCCGCCGTAGGCCGCCTCGGACAGCCGCCATAGCGCCATCCCGATGAATCCGGCCACGAGCAGCCACAGCGCGAACAGGCCGGCCGGCGTCGCGGCCACGAGGCGCACGGCCCCGGCGGAATCCGCCTGTTGGCGCGAACGGCCGAAAGCGATCCCGATCGCGATGCAGCCGATGATCACGTACAGGATCCCGCGCGCGGCGAACCCGGCGCGGGCCAGCAGCCCCAACTGCCGGCTCCTGGCTGCCCGCCGGGCCGCGTACCTGGCGCTCCGGCTCCGGCCCCGTGCTGTCCGTGCAGTCACAGTCCTGCCTTCCGACGAGTCCGCCAGACACTGCCCGCAGCGAGCCGGCGCAAACCGGCCGAACCCGGAATGCCGCGCCGGGCACCGGGCCGCCGATGTGTGAGACGCCCGGACCGGGGCAGCCGGTATGGACGAGCCCCGGCTGCCCCGTCGCCGGGACATCCGGTGCGACCAGGAGAAACCCGTGTCGGTATCCGCCCGCGCCAGGCTCTTCGCCGACCGGCTGGCGCCGCACTCCCGGCGGGCCCGGGTCATACTGATGGGAGACGAGATCTTTACCGAGGTGGGCGGCTATGTTCTGGGGAACTTCCTGACTTGAGTCGACGGGCCGCGCAGGCAGACCAGAACGCAACGCCACCGAAGGGATGGCGAGCCCGGCTGCGAACCGCCCGGCGGCCGCTGCGCCGCCTGGCGATCCTCCTGATCCTGGCGCTGATCGTCGAGTACCTGGTCATCCCCGAGCTCGTCGGGGCGAGCAAGGACCTGTACCTGCTCGATCGGCTGAACCTGTGGTGGATGGCGGCCGGGCTGGTCCTCGAGGCTTTGTCCCTGTTCTGCTACGCACTGCTGAACCGGGTGCTGCTGCCGCCGGAGGGCCGACCCAGCCTGTCCCGGCTGTTCCGCATCGACCTGTCCGCGGCCGCGGTGGCGCACGTCATTCCCGCGGGAACGGTCGGCAGCGCGGGGCTCGGATACCAGTTGTTCACCGCGGAGGGCATACCGGGCACCGACGTCGGCGTGATGATGGCGACCAAGGGCATGGGCTCCACGATCGTGCTGAACGTCCTGCTGTGGACCGCGCTGGTGATCTCGATCCCGCTGTCCGGCTTCCAGCCGATCTACGGGACAGTGGCCGTCGTCGGGGCGGTGCTCCTGGCCCTTATCGCGGCCCTGGTCCTCGGCATCACCCGCGGCCAGAAGCGGGCGGCGCGGATCGTCCAGGCCATCGGCCAGCGGATCCCGGGCGTCGGCGGCGACCGCCTGGAGCAGATCCTGCTGCAGGCCGGGGATTCGATCCGCGCCCTGGGCAGCAACCGGGCCGTGCTCGCCCAGTCGCTGACCTGGGCGTCGCTGAACTGGCTGCTCGACGCGGCATCGCTGTGGTGCTTTATCGCCGCCTTTGGCAAGTTCGCCAGCCCGGTGGGGCTGTTTGCCGCGTACGGGATCGCGAACGTGCTCGGGGCCATCCCGCTCACCCCGGGCGGCCTCGGGGTCATCGACACCCTGACCCCGGTGCTGCTCGTCGGTTTCGGCCTGACCCGGAGCGTGGCGACCCTCGGCGTGCTCGCCTGGCGGCTGGTGAACTTCTGGCTGCCCATCCCGACCGGAGCCATCTCGTACATCACCCTGAAGGTGCCCAGGGGGGCCGGCCTGGGCGCCATGCGACGGGCGATCTCCGAGATGACCCCGTGGGGCTCGTCTAGCCGCCAGCCGTCAACCCCGGCGCCGGAGCCCGGTCACGCGCCCGGAGACGGGGACGGTCCGGCGCCCCGGGACAGTCACGGGCCGCAGGACGGTCACGGGTCGCAGGACGGTCACCCGCCCGGAGACGGTCACGGGCCATCGTCTCAGCCGCCGGCCGCCGAGGCCCCCCCGGCCGACAGCCACGACGCGCGGCGTTGACGCCTGTTTAGCCCGGCCGATGCCCGGTAGTGGAAGGGCGGTTCCAAGAACTGCCCAAGTCCGATGTCACCACGTCGACCGCAGGAAAGAAGGTCGACCGCAGGAAAGAAGAGGGTCATGAGCAACGACGCTGAGGCTCAGCAAGTCCGCGCGGACGATGGCGGCCTGGCCGGGGACCCGGAGCGGATGCATGAGCGCTGGGCCGCCATTCAGGCCACGTTCGTCGATGATCCTCGCGGATCGGTGGCGGCCGCGGCCGAGCTCGTGACGGAGGCGATCGCCGCGCTGGTGGCCAGCGCCCAGGAGCGCGAAAGCGGGCTGCGCGGCGAGTGGGACCGCGACGGCGCGGACACCGAGGACCTGCGCAACACCCTGCGGAGCTACCGGGGTCTCCTGGACCGGCTGGTCGCCGTGTAGTAGCTCCCGCCCCGGCGGATCCGGACGAGATCAGCCCCTGGCCACGCCGATGTGGTCAGGGGCTGATCTCGTCCGGGGTCTCGGCCGTGGCTGAATGAGGTCCGGACTGTATCTGAATGGGCGTCGGATGCTCTGTTCTGGCAAGACGGGGGTTTTCCTGGTGCCGTCGGCGGCGCCCCGGTAACGCCTGGCCGGCGATCGCGGCCGGCCACGGCCTGGGCTTGCCGTCGGGACGAGGCGCTTCACCCGGGTGGCGGTTGGGGGCTGACCATGGCTAGAACTTTCCCTATTTCCCTGGATCCGGACAAGAGCCAGAACGCGGGCAAGCCGCGCGAATGGCGCCTCCTGCATCTTGTTCTGCTGCCGGTCACGGCGATTGCCCTATTCGTTGTCGTGTTCTTGGCGGCGCTAGGCGAGCCGCCATTCGGCGGGACAACGATCGTGGCCGTGCTCGGCATTGTCTTCGTCGTCTTCACCAACCTCAGCCTCGGCGCGCTCGCCAGCGGTGCCGTCATTGAATTCCGGCATCCCGACTGGAGTCGTCTGCGTGGCACAGACCATGTTTTCCTGTTTGTCGCGCTCCTATCGGTGGCGGCGGTGGATGCCGGGGCCGCCTGGTGGGTGTTCACGTCGGATGCAGGGGGAACCGTCCACTGGCTGTTTCTCGGGTTTGCGCTTGGCGCCATGGTCGCAGGCGCGTTGTGGGCCTGGCCTGGCCTGCTTCTGCGGTACCTGCCGCAGGCCAGCGGAGGCAGGTCCGCTTGGGCACTGTGGCCACAGCACCGCCCGGACGCGGACGACGATGAGCCGTGGCGCCCGTTCACGCCGCTGACGGGTCTGCTCGGCGCCGCGCTCGGGGTCGTCGTGGCCGTCGGGTACCTGGGGGTCTCGGCCTGGCACGAGAACCAGGACGTGCCGCCCGGCCACGCGCTGCCTGCGGCGCTGACCGGCATCCAGGGCGGGTACGTCGCCCTGGGGGACTCCTACTCGGCGGGCGAGGGCCTGACGCCGTTCGCCCCGGGTACCGCGGTGACCAGCTGCGACCGCTCGGTGAGCTCCGCCTATCCGGACCTGTTGATCAAGCTCCTGCACCGGCAGGACCCTCGCGCATCGTTCAGCTTCGCCGCGTGCTCCGGGGCGCTGATAAGCCAGATCCTCGTGCCCACCCACCGGGCCCTGCTCGTCCCGCCTCAGATCAGCGGGAAGGTCCAGCCGTCGGTCGGGCTCGTCACCCTCACCATCGGGGGGAACAACGCGATCTTCTCCAAGGTCGTGATGACCTGCCTGGAATCCGGTAACTGCCTGGACACGATGTTCCCGCCGCCGGGGGTCAGCGAGGCGACGCAGAAGCGCATCCCTCCGGGCAAGCTGCTGACGCAGTGGGGGCCGGCCACGATCGAGCAGATCGGCGATCAGGATGCCGCGCTCTTCCATACCCTGCGCAAGGACTTCCCGCACGCCCGCATCGTCGTGATCGGCTATCCGTACCTCTTCCCGAGCCGGGCCGCGCCGGGCTTCCCGTTCTTCCCGCCGGAGTGTGCGAGCATCCTGAACCGGCTGAGCGCCACCGAGCGAGCGGGCATCCGGACGCTGCAGGACGAGTTCAACAACCGCACCTACGAGGCGGCCGTGGTCTCCGGCGTCGAGTTCGTATCCCCCGTGGCGATCTGGGACGGTCACGAGCCCTGCGGGGCGAGCGGCCAGTACACGAACTCGGTCAAGCCATACCTCAACTTCCCCAATCCGGTGAACGGCGGCTCTTTCCACCCGAACGCCGGGGGGCAGCAGACCCTCGCGTCGCTGGTGGCATGCTACCTGGACGCGAATCCCCGGCCCCCGGACCCGTATACCGCGGGCGCCCCGCCCATCCGGACGCTTCCCGCGCAGCCGATGACCCCGGCGCAGCTGCGCATGGTCCCCGCGCCCGGCCTGGACTCGGTGCCGGGCACCGGCATCATCCGCGGCTGCTGACCGTCACCCGCCGCCGGCCGTAACGGGCCGGCGCCGCCGCCCCGGACCGGGCCGTCAGGCCGGGCGGACCTCTTCCAGGACGTCGGTGGCGAAGACCAGCCCGTGCCCAGGCTGGGTCTGGGCTTGCAGGCTGTCGCCGGTGACGACCACCCCGCTGGGCCGGGCCAGCGCGCCGAGCGCGGCGAAGGACCCCTCGTCGATGTCCTCGACCATGCCCGGCAGTGGCAGGCACAAGGCCAGCTGCCCGGAAATGTCGGGCAGCAGATGCGGCATGACCGGGATGCCGAACAGGCGGGCGAGCCGGGCGATGCGCAGGAACGGGGTGATGCCGCCGACCCGGCACACATTCGGCTGGACGTAGTCCACGGCGCCGGCCAGCAGCAGGTCCCGGAACTGTGCCTCGGTGTACAGGCTCTCCCCGGCCGCGAGGGGAATGTCGATGGCGGCCCGCAGCCGCGCGTAGGCCTCGATGTCCTCGGCCGGCAGCGGCTCCTCCAGCCAGAAGATGTCGAACGCCGACAAGGCCCGGGCGGCCCGTCGGGCGGCCGGCAGGTCCCACAGCTGGTTCGCGTCGACCATGAGCAGCCGGCCGGGTCCCATGATCTGCCGGACCGCGCGGACCCGCTCGAGGTCCTCCTCCAGGCTGGGCAGGCCAACCTTGATCTTGACCCGGGTGTGGCCGGCCGAGATCCAGCGGCTGACCTGTTCCTTCAGCTCGTCCAGGGTCAGGTGCCGGTTGACGCCGCTGGCGTAGACCGGGACCGTCTCCCGCTGCCGCCCGAGCAGGTCGGTCAGGCCCAGCCCGGCGGCCTTGGCCTGCAGATCCCACAACCCGATATCGACCGCCGCCATGGCCAGCGTGGTGATCCCCCCGCCCGCCTCGCGCAGGTGCCACCAGAGCCGGTCCCAGGCGGCCGAGGGTGCTATCGGGCCGCCCGCCGCGACCGGGCCGCAGTCCGCCTCCACCATGGCCTGGATGGCCTGCGCGCCGGCCTGGACCGCCCAGCTGAAGCCCTGCCCGGTGCCGCCGTCGCTGCTTTCGACCACGGCGGCGATCAGGTACTGGCAGGTGACCGTCGGGCCCCACGGCCGGGGCATCGGCAGCCGGTAGACCTTGCTGGCCACCCTCGTGATGTGCGGGCTCACGCCGGCCGGCCGACGTCGGTGCGCTTGCTCATGCTGCTACACCTACCCCGTCGGCCACGGGGAAGGCCGGCGGGAGCCTGCTGGCTGCCAAGGAAGGCCGGCGGGGGGCGGCCCGGATGGGGGAGCCGGGCCACCCGCCCGCCGGCCGGGTCGGCCGTCCCGCGGCGGGACGGGACGGCAGGGGCGGGGTCAGGAGCCAGCGCTGGCGAGCCGGCCGGCCGGGGCGGTTTCCTGCAGGCCGAGCAGGCGCTGGCGCAGGTAGCCCAGGGCATGGGCGAGCAGCCGGGAGACGTGCATCTGGGAGATGCCGAGCTGCTGGCCGATCTCGGCCTGGGTCATGTCGCCGTAGAACCGCAGCAGCAGGATCTTCTGCTCGCGGCGGGGCAGCTCGCCCCAGTGCGCGGCGACTGACTCCATGTCCAGGGTGTGCTCCACCTCCGGGTCCTCCTCGCCGAGCACGTCGGCCAGGCTGGCCGCGTCGGGCCGGCCGGCCAGCGGCGCGTCCAGCGAGGCCGGCTGGAAGACCAGGTCGGCCCGCCGGGCCTCGCGCAGGTCGTCGTCGCTGATGCCCAGGTGGCCGGCCAGTTCCTCGTCCGCCGGCAGGTGCCCCAGCTGCTGGGTCAGCTGCCGGGTCGCGTCGCGGACCTGCAGCACCAGTTCCTGCATGGACCGCTCGACGTGCACGTGCCAGCGCTTGTCCCGGAAGTGCCGCTTGATCTCGCCGGAGATGCACGGCTGGGCGTAGGCGGCCAGGCTGCCGCCGACGTCGGGGTCGAAGTTGTTGATGGCCTTCAGCAGGCCGACGTAGCCCACCTGCATCAGGTCCTCGGCCGGCTCCGGGCTGCGCTTGTAGCGCTGCACGCACGACCGCACCAGGTTGCGGTGCCGGCTCACCAGCAGCTCGCAGGCCGCGCCCCGGCGGGCGCTGGCCAGCGGCTGCGACCGCACGATCCGCAGCAGCTCCCGGTCATCGAGTTCGGCCAGGCTCTCCAGCGTCCGGCCCGCCGCAGCCGGCGGCACCGCCGCGTTCCGCGCTTCGGATACTTGACGCATAGAAACTGTTGACATGAGGAAAGACTCTCACGCCCGGAGCCGCATGGCAACCCCGGATCACGAAAATGTAACGGAACTCACGGACCGGCCCCGCCGACAACCCCGGCCGGCTCCGCAGGCCGGCCCGCGGCTAGCTCCCCGCGCCGGCGGCCAGCTCGCGCAGCCCCCGGGCCAGCGCCTCCCGGCCGTCGGGGGTCATGGCCTGCAGCAACTCGCCCAGCACCGCGCGGCGCCGCCCCCGCACCCACTCCGCCAGCCGCCGGCCCGACTCCGTCGGAACCAGCACGATCTCACGCCGGCTGGCCGCCGCCCGGTCCCTGGTCAGCAGTCCCGCAGCCTGCATCCGGTCCACCAGCCTGCTCGCCGCCGACGCCGACGCCCCCAGCGCCAGCGCCAGCCGGCTCAGGTTCAGGCTGCCCGCCCCGCCGATGATCAGCAGCGCCCGCATCTGCGCCGGCGGGACCGCCGCCCCCAGTTCCTCCAGGGACCGCTCACACGCCTCCAGCAGCACGGACAGCCCCGCCTCTGCGGAAGTCACATCCACCTCGCCATCAGCAGCCGCCCAGGCCATGTCAGGTCCCATCAGCCACTACCATCACTTCGGCGGCAGAAACCACATCGCGGTCCTCCTCGGGCGGCCGACTGGCAACCGGGCAGCTGTGCCCGGCCCGACGCCGGTCGCCGGGGCCGCCGCGTGCCGGGTGCCGCCGACAACCGCGCCCGGCCGGTTCGCGTCCCTGGGGAGTTGAGCCAGCCATGACTAGCCCGCTGCCCGGTATCGCCGACTCCTAACGTGGTTGGTACCTGGCCAAGCCGTGCTGACGATCCCGCGCGCCCGTGCCTCATCGCTGCGCGCGCCCGGCCGTTGCCCTCCGAGTCTAGATCGCCGCGCGGCGCGGCGGCCGCGGGCGGGCTCCCCGACAGCGCCGCCGGCCGTGGGGATCCCCGGGAGCGCGTTGACCCCGGCGGCCCGCCCGGCCATACTTGTGCCGCGCGGTTCGTACCGCAGCACCTAGTCCGGCAGCGTGGCTAGCTGTGTCGTTCGTGACATCCGGAGCTGGCCATGCGCGAAGTTCAGACCATCAGCAGGCTCGTGTCGCGCTCGGCGGCACCAGGACCCGGCTGGGATGGCATCTCCGCCCCAGCTCTCTCCTCACCCCTGACCCAAAAGTTGCGGATAGCGCGCGGCTCAGGCTGGTCGCAGGCGGCGCCGAGCGTCGCGGCAGGCCCGCCCGTTTAGCGTCCCGGCGGGGGTGGCCGGCAGGTGGGTGCCCGGATGGAGGGGTCGGGTTATCCACCTGCCGGCCCGGGTGGCCGCCCGGAAGACGGTAGGCCCGGAATGTTCCTTTGCTTCATATATGCGACACTCAGCCGACCCGGCGCCCGGTATAGTTTGGGGACCCTACTAGCGGCACAGCGACAGATGACCTTCCGTGTTCATGCCCGGCGCGGCACTTCCGTCCGCTGGGCGTGCGCCGCACCGGCCGCTGACACGCTCGAGGGGGGGTGAGGATTCGCGATGACGAGCGATCGCCCCGTGCACGACGACGGGGTCTTGCGGATCACCAGTACCAGCAATCCGCCGGGCCTCACCCTCGAGGGCGAGATCGACGAGTCCACCTACCCGGGTCTGGTTGAGGCGCTACAGGCCAGCACCAGCGGCCGGGCCGAGATTCACCTCAGCCTGGGCGGGGTGAGCTACTGCGACCTCGCGGGGCTGCGCGCCATCGTCTGCGTGACCGGGGCCAGCGACTGCGAGGCCGGCGGCAACGGATACGGCGACAGCAGGCGTGTCGTGCTGCACGAGGTCCCGGCGCAGCTCATAACCGTGCTGCAGATCGTGGGCTGGGACTCCACTCCCGGCCTGGCCCTGGATCCGCCTGCCGGCGGGATCCTGCCGGGACCTGACCGCCTGCCCGATGGCGGGTGCCAAGAGAGCGCGGTCTGATGAGCGCCGAGGGAACCTTCCGGCACTGGGCCTGCGTCTACCACGGCGATCAGCAGTTCCTCCAGACCGCGGTCCCGTTCCTCGCCGACGGGCTGGCCGCCGGCGAGCCGGTGCTCGCCGTCACCAC
Source organism: uncultured Actinomycetota bacterium (assembly GCA_963808705.1). GTDB lineage: Bacteria > Actinomycetota > Actinomycetes > Streptosporangiales > Streptosporangiaceae > JASHPR01. Next base: position 249,766 of record CAWEHB010000006.1, read on the forward strand.
CCCGGCCAACCTCGAGCTGATCAGCGCCGCCCTGGGGGCACGCGGCGGCGACTTGGATTACGCCGAGTCCGTGTTCTTCGGCCGTCGCCCGCCGCAGCGCGTGGCCGCGTTCTACCGCTACTGGACGACCCACGCCGCCGCCCGCGAGGGTACCGGGGCAGACAGCCGGGTGCGTATCCTCGCCGAGCCGGTGTGGGCCGGGCACTCGTCCCGCGAGATCGCGGCCTGGACGCGGATGGAGTCGGCGCTCAACGTGGTGCTCGCGCCCGCGAGCATCTCGATGATCTGCCCCTACGACACGCGCGCCCTCGGCCCGGACATCGTCTCCGATGCCCTCCGCACCCACCCGGCGCTGATCGCGGGGTCGCGCCTGAGCCCGTCCGCGGACTTCGCCGACCCGGCGGAGTTCGCGCGCTCGTGCGACACCGGCCCGCTCCCTGAGCCGTCGGCCGACGCCACGACGTTCTCGTTCGACGGGGACCTGCGCGGCCTGCGCCGGTTCATCGCCGACCGCGCCGCCGCCTACGCGGTGGTCGGTGACCGCGCCGACGTCCTGGTCCTGGCCGTGAGCGAGGTCGGCGCTTACCTGAAGAACCACGGGGCGGGCACCGCTGCCGTCCGGACCTGGGAGCAGCCGGGTGCGGTCGTGTGCGATTTCCGCCAGCCGGGCGCCCGCATCGGCGACCCGTTCCTCGGCCTCCGGCAGGCGCGCCTGGAACCCGGCGACGGCGACGGGCTGTGGCTGGCCAACCAGATCTGCGACCGGATGGAGATCCGGTCCGGTGCCGACGGCTGCCGGATCCAGTTGCAGGTGCCGAGCCGCCGCGATCAGGAGATGGTGGCCCAGCCGGGGGTCAGGTACCCGGCCTGACGCCGCGCGGTCCGGCCGCGCCTTGCCTGGACCGCGTTGACCGAAGCGGACACCTCGGCCATACTGTCAACGCGCGGCACGCGCCGCGGCAACCGTGGTCCGGCAGCGTGGCTACCTACGTCCCTCGTGGCAGCAGGAGTAAGCCATGCGCCCAGGCCAGGTCGGCTGTGGTCTCGTCCCGGACATTGCCGCCCTTTCCTCCTTCCTCGACCAGATCCCGACCCCGGACCGGGGCGGGGTGTACGGCGCGTTCCGCGGCCTGCCTGGCGGGCATCATGTAGTCACTGTCGGGCGACACCCCGGCTGGATCAGGGGAGATGGCGACCGTGGCCCACGACGTAACACCTGGTTCCCTGCTCGGCGAGCGGTACGAGGATCTCGTCGAGTCGCTGACCGAGTTGGCTAGAACGCTGACCGAGAACGAGTCGGTCCGCGACACCCTGGAGAGCATCCTCGCGCTGGCCCTCCGGTCGATCCCGGGCTGCCACGCCGCGAGCGTCACGGTGCTCGACGCCAAGGACCAGCCCAGCACCATCGCGGCCACCGACGAGAAAACGCGTGAGATGGACCGCCGTCAGTATGTCCTCAACGACGGCCCGTGCCTGGACGCCGCCCGGCGCCAGCAGGTGAACCGGTGGAGCCTGCACGAGGCGGAGCAGCGCTGGCCGGAGTTCACCAGCCTGGCCGAGGAGATGGGGCTGCGCAGCTACCTGTCGGCCGGCCTCGGCCTGGCCGGGCGCCGGCTGGGAGCGCTGAACCTCTCCAGCCACGACACCGACGGGTTCAGCCAGCTGGACGAGGACCTGATCTCCCTGTTCACCGTGCCGGCCTCGGCCGCCATCGTGGTGGTAGGCCGCTACGCCGAGGCCCGTGACCTGGCCGCGCAGCTCGAGCACGCACTGCGCTCCCGGGCCGTCATCGACCAGGCCATCGGCATCGTCATGGCCGAGTCGCGCTGCGACGCCGACCAGGCCTTCGCCACGCTGAGCCGGGCCTCGAACAACCGGAACATGAAGCTCCGCGACCTCGCGACCGAGATCGTCATGCGGGTCGGCGGCCGGTCACCATCACAGCCGGCAGACTGAATCTTTTTTATCCTCCCGTGGCTGTCCACGCACTCTGGGCGGATCGGCGGATGAAAAAGGTTCACTGAACGCGACGCCCGCCGCCGGCCACCGCCCGGGCGCTGAGCGCTCCCCGGGTCAGATGCCCTGGTAGATCCGGACCGTGGTGCCGCGCGGCGACGAGAAGATCTGCACGAGGTCACACAGCTGGTTAGCCACCCAGAGCCCGGCCCCGCCGCGGCCGTCGAGGACCGGCCGCACCCGGCCGACCAGCGGCGACGTGATGTGGCCCTGGTCGGATACCTCGCAGACCAGGCAGCGGTCCTGGACCCAGGCGCGAAGCTCGCCGTGCCCGCCTCCGTGCCGGACGCTGTTGGTGGCGATCTCGCTGACCGCCAGCACCATCGCGGCGGCAGATCGCTGGTCCAGCCCGGCCCGCTCGGCCTGCTCGGTGACGAACGCCCGCAGCCGGCGCAGGCCGCCGGCCTCGAAGGACATGCCGGCCGCACCGGCCGGCCGGGCCGGTACCGGCCGGTCGAACGGGTCGGCGACGTCGATGGGCCGGAACGCGCCGCACGCCTGCCGCTCGTCGCCCCGGGCGACGAAGGGATGCGTCCGCCGCGCCTCGTCGATGACCTCGACGGCCAGCGCCTCAAGGTCGTACGGGCACAGCAGCCAGAACGGGGTCGCGGCGTCGAAGGCGACGTTGAGCAGCGCCTCGTGCAGCTGGCACTCGGCCAGCTCGGTCGGGGAGCGCTCGGGGTGCACCGGCTCCCCGATGCCCCACAGCTGCCGCGAGCCGGCCTGGGCCGCCACGAACTCCCGCCAGACGGCGATGATCCGCCCCGGGTTGTCGCCGACGCCGGCCATGTCCGCGAAGCTCACGCGCTCGGCCTCGGCGCCGAGCCGCCGGCGGAGCAGACCGATCTTCTCTCCGCTCACCACGACGAGGACCGGGTCGCCGGCGTCGAGCGCCCGGCGGAGGAACGACACCGTCCCGGACAGGAACTCGTCCGGGCCGGAGTAAAGGAACGCCTCGTGCCGGTACCCGCCGACGGTCTCATCCCGCGACGTCTGCGTTACGGTCACTGAGTTCACCTAGCGCTTGCCCGCCTTCACGCTGCGCGGGAAGGCCCTGCTGCCCGATCATGATAACCCGCGCTGGTCATGGCCGCTCCGGCCCGTCCACGGCCGGGCTGGCGTCGCTGTCGACGTCGAACGTTTCCAGCCTGAACCTGACGTGCAGCTCGAGCCCCTCGAGGAAGTACCTGGCCTCGGCGTCGTCCGGGTCGTAAGCGACCTGGAACCGGTGCGTCGTGCCGTTGGCGTCTTCCCAGCTGACCAGTGCCTTCACCTGAGTTCCTCTTCCTGGAGTTCCTCATCCTGAAACATCTCGCTGGGCTCGGATCCTCGCGAATTCGGCGGCGAGCGCCTGCTCGGCCTGGGCTGGGGCCAGGCCGAGCAGGGTGCGGCCTGGCCCGGTGCCGCCGTCGGTGAAGCGCAGTTCCCAGGCCCGGCTAGCGGGAGGGCGTGTCCGGTGCGGCGCTCCAGTCGCGCCGGGCCAGCTCATAGGCGTCCCCGTCGCCGGTCTGCGTCCGGATCAGCACGCCGCCGGCGTTTACCTGGGTCGTCGGCGGGCAGCGGGCATCCCATGGCGCCGCCCGCTACCACCCGCAAGCCCGCCGCGGGGATGTCGAACTCGTCTTCATCGATCCCACGCCGGCGCATCGCGGGGGGTCATCCGTCGGACGAACACGGCGGTCAGCCGTGGCTGATGCTGACGTCGCGCCGCCCAGGCTGGGGTCGCCGCTGCGCAGCGGCTGACATGATGTGCTTATGCCCGACAGTTCGCCGCCGCCCGATTCCCGGCGGGCCCGCCTCTGGAAGTCCGCGGAGTCCGTCGGGGTGCCGCTGCGGACGATCCTGGTCACCGTGGCCGTGCTGGCGGCGGCCTACCTGCTCGGCAAGCTGATCTTCCGGCTGCGGGACGTCCTCCTGCTGATCGTCGTCGCCGGATTCGTCGCCGTGATCCTGAACCCGCTCGTGGTGGCCCTGCAGCGCTGGCGGGTCCCGCGGCGCGGATGGGCCGTGACAGTGGTCACGCTGTGGGGCCTGCTGGTCTTCGTCGGCCTGACGGTGGCGTTCGGTTGGCCGCTGTATAACGGCATCACCCACCTGGCCGACACGCTGCCGGCGTATGTGAGCAAGGCGGAGCACGGCCAGGGCTGGATCGGGCACCTGGTACGCAAGTATCACGTTCAGCACTGGATCCAGAGCAACGTGCCCAAGCTGGTCGACTTCGGCAAGGGCCTCGCGTCGCCGGCCCTCAGCGTGGGCAAGGGCGCGTTCTCGCTGGTGTTCGCGCTGTTGACCATCTTCGTGCTCACGGTGCTGCTGCTGCTCCAGGGCCCCAGAATGCGGGAAGGCCTGCTGAACAACATGTCGCCCGCGCGGGGGGAGCGCTATTCGCAGATAGCGCGGGAGGTCAACCGCTCGGTCACGGGGTACATGCTGGGGAACATCCTGACCTCGATCATCGCCGGCGCCGTCGTGTTCGTGACCCTGCTGGTCATGGGCGTCCCGTTCCCCTTCCTGTGGGCCCTGTGGGTGGCCCTGGTCGACTTCCTCCCCATGATCGGCGGCGCCCTGGCCGGCATCCCCACGGTGCTGTTTGCCCTCGGCCACTCGCTCACGGCGGGCATCGTCACCCTGGTCGTGTTCCTGGTCTACACGCAGGTCGAGAACCACATACTCAACCCGGTCGTGATGAGCCGGACGGTGAAGGTCAACCCGCTGCTCGTGCTGCTGTCCATCCTGATCGGGGCGAGCATCGGAAGCTGGATCGGCGGGATCTTCGGCGCCTTCGTCGCCGCGCTGCTGGCCATACCCGCCGCGGGGGCGATCCAGGTGCTGGTCCGCGAGGTCTGGCAGTCCACCGCGCCCCGGCCCGCCGACCCGGTGGCAGCCATCCAGCGGGCGGCTCCGGACCACCCGAGCCCGGCCTCGCCCGCTGCCTCCGGCCAGGCGGAACCCGATCATGCGGGCCCGGACCACACGGGCACGGCGGAGCAGCCGGCCCGTGGGCGCTGACCCGTGCCCTACGCGTGCACCTGCGGATGCCGCTGCGCCCAGGGCGCGGCCTGCTCCAGCTGGCTGGCCACCCGGATCAGCAGGTCCTCCCGGCCGTAGGCGGCCACGAGCTGGACGCCGACCGGCAGGCCGTCCGGCGTCCAGTGCAGGGGCAGGCTCACCGCCGGCTGGCCGGTCATGTTGAACTGCGCCGTGTACGGGATGAAGCTGACGACCCGCCCTCCCTCGGCCAGCGGCCCCTCCGCGGTAAACCAGCCCAGCTCGGGCGGGGGCGCGCCCAGGGTCGGCGTCAGCAGCAGGTCATGGTCGGTCCACCAGGACGCCATCCTCCGGGCCCACTTTCCGATCCACGCCCGGCTCTGCAGGTACGACACGGCGTCCGTGGCCGCACCGACCTGACGGTAGAAGGCGTTGCGCGGCTCGATCTCGTCCTCGGCGATCGGGCGGCCGAGCAGCGCCTCGAAGTCCCGGAACAACGCCTCGGTGTCGGCCGCGATGATCGTGGTGAAGTGCTGGACGAAGTCCTCCTCGGACATGGCCTCGGGGGCGGACTCCTCCAGGTGGTGGCCGAGCGACTCCAGCAGCCGCGCGGCGCCGGCCACCGCGGCGCGGCACTGCGGGTCGTCGAGGAAGCCGTCACGGCCCGGCCGGTCGGCAAACCCGATCCGCAGCCGGCCCGGGTCGGCACCGATCTCCTCACGCAGCGGGCGGTGCAGCGGCGGGGCGTAGTACGGCTCGCCCGGCTGCCGGGCGCTGATCACGTCCAGGATGGCGGCCGCGTCGCGTACGGTCCGGGTCACCACGCCGTCGATCGTGCCGCCCGCCCAGCCTTCCCCGATCTCGGGACCCTGGCTGACCCGGCCGCGATTCGGCTTGAGCCCGACCAGGCCGCACTCGCTGGCCGGGATGCGGATGGACCCGCCGCCGTCGTTGCCGTGCGCGGCCGGCACCATGCCGCTGGCCACCGCCGCCGCCGATCCTCCCGAGGAACCGCCGGTCGACCGGCCGGGATCCCACGGGTTGCGGGCGGGCGGGAAGCTCCGGGCCTCGGTGGTCACCGTGGTGCCCATCTCCGGCACGTTCGTGCGGCCGAGCGGGACGAAGCCGGCCGCGCGGAACGCCTCCGCCAGGTACGACGTCACCGGCCACGGCTGGTCGCGCATCGGGCCGACGCCGAACGCCGTCGCCTCGCCCGCGACCTGGCAGCCCAGGTCCTTGAACAGGAACGGCACCCCGCGGAACGGCCCGTCGGGCAGGCCGCCGGCGGCCTCGGCCCGGGCCTGGTCGAACCGGGTCCGGATCACGGCGTCCAGCTTCGGGTTCACCGCCTCGATCCGGCCGATGGCCGCCTCCACCAGGTCCGCGGCGCTGATCTCGCCGCGGCGCACCAGTTCGGCCTGCGCGGTAGCGTCCAGCCACGTCATCTCGGTCATAGCGCTTTCCCCTCCGCTGTATCGGTGCCCGCCAAGCGGCACGCTACTCTCGTCCGTCCCGCGCTCGTGAGCCAAGATGGCCGCATGCCGGGCGACTACCGTCTCTACACCGATCTCGCCGACTGGTGGCCGCTGATCTCGCCGCCGGAGGAGTACATCCAGGAGGCCGCGCACCTGGCCGCGGTGTTCGGCTCGGCCGTGCCCCCGGTCCGGGAGGTGCTGGACCTGGGCAGCGGCGGCGGCCACGTCGCCGCCCACCTGAAGGGGCGGTTCGCCCTGACCCTCGTCGATGCGTCCGAGGAGATGCTGTCGGTCTCCCGCAGGCTCAACCCGGAGTGCGCGCACGTCCGCGGTGACATGCGGACGATCCGGCTGGGCCGCACGTTCGACGCGGTGCTCGTCCACGACGCGATCGACTATATGACCCGCGAAGACGACCTGCGGCAGGTGATCGGGACCGCGTTCGCGCACTGCGCGCCCGGCGGCTTGGCGGCGTTCGTTCCCGACTACACCGCGGAGACGTTCCAGCCGGCCGCCGGAGGCGGCGGCGGCCGCGACGCTGCCGGGCGCCAGGCGAGCTTCCGCGAGTGGACGTGGGACCCGGACCCGGCCGATGACTGGATCCAGTCCGAGTACGAGTTCGTGCTGCACGCCGCGGACGGCGGCGTCCAGGTCGTGCACGAGGCCCACCGGCTCGGGGCGTTCCGCCGCGGTACCTGGCTCCGGCTGCTCGCCGACGCGGGCTTCGACCCGCAGCCGGGTCCCGGCGACGAGGCCGTCCCCGCGCCCGGCGCCGAGGCCGGGACCGGGACCAAGACCGAGGCCGGGACCGGGACCGGACCGGGCTCCGGCGCCCGGCTGCGCGGCCACCTTTTCCTCGGCCGCCGGCCCTCCCGCTGACGTCCCGGCCCCGGATTAACGGCGGCCGGCACTGGTCACCGTCCCGGCGGGCTGCCAGTCTGGCTCTGAGGCCGCATCGGCGGCCCGGGTTCTGTAGGCGAACTAGGGAGGCTGGCATGACCGTGTACCGGGTGATCGACGTCATCGGCACCAGCAGCACGTCGTGGGAGGACGCCGCCACCGAGGCGATAAAGACCGCAGGCCACACCCTTCGCGACCTTCGGGTCGCCGAGGTCGTCGAGCAGGACATCCACCTGGACGAGAGCGGGGCGATCACGTTCCGCACCAAGCTGCAGCTCTCGTTCAAGTACGAGGGCAGCCAGTAACCACCGCCGGGACGCCCGTCGGCTGGGCCGGAGGCCGGGCTGAGGCGCACCCTCCGGCCCAGCCAGGGAACGGGGCAGGCCCGCCAGGCAATACCTAGACGTGGAGGGCGGACAGCCGGGGCACGACGCCGCGGCTCGCGTCGGCCCGCACCTGGAAGCGGCCCTCGGCGGGAGTTGACCGGACGCGGCGGTCTAGCCTCAGCACAGGGCGCGGATCGTGATTGGGGGTCAGATGGGGCGGGTGGACGTCGACGGGGTCGGCATCGAGTACGAGGTCACCGGGGCGGGGCGCCCGGTGGTGCTGCTGCACGGCTTTCCTGACTCCGGCCGGCTGTGGCGGCACCAGGTACCGGCCCTGGCCGGGGCGGGGTTCCGGGTCATCGTGCCCGACCTGCGCGGCTACGGGCGTTCCGGCCAGCCGGAGGCCGTCGAGGCCTACTCGCTTCCGCTGCTGGCGGGCGACGTCCTGGCCGTCCTGGCCGACCTGGACATCGCGCGGGCCCACGTGGTGGGCCACGATTGGGGCGCCGCCCTGGCCTGGGGGCTGGCCGCGCTCGCGCCGGACAGCGTCGACCACCTGGTCGCCCTGTCGGTCGGCCACCCGTCGACCTTCCGCCGCAGCGTGCGGCAGCGGGAGAAGTCCTGGTACATGCTGCTGTTCCAGTTTCCCGGGATCGCCGAGCGCTGGCTGACCGGGGACAACTGGGCCAACTTCCGGAACTGGGCCGGCCATCCCGACGCCGACAACGTGATCGCGGAACTGGAGGCGAACGGCTCGCTCACCCCGGGCCTGAACTGGTACCGCGCCAACGTCCCGCCCCAGTCCTGGGTCGACCCGCCGCTGGTCCTCCCGCGGGTGCAGGCCCCGGCCATGGGCGTGTGGAGCACGGGAGACATAGCGCTCACGGAGACCCAGATGACCGACTCCGCCGAGAACGTGGCCGGCCCGTGGCGTTACGAGCGGCTGGACGGCGCCGGTCACTGGATGCAACTGGACGCCCCGGAACAGGTGAACGCGCTGCTGCTCGACTTCCTGCCGCGCTAGCTGGCCCGGCTGGGCGGACTGACCGGGGTGTCAGCCCAGCGAGACCGCGGTCCAGGTGATCGTGACCGTCCACGTCGTCGACTGGTCGCTGCTCGATGCCGGGCCGGTGAGCAGGATGCCCTCTGACTGGGCATCCCCCTGCACCGCCGAGCACTGGCCGGCCGCGAACTGGGTGTCGCAGGTCAGGGTGTTCGTCAGCCCGGACGGGTTCATGCTGCCGGCGGTGAAGTTCTGCACCACGTACTGGTTGGCCCCGGGCAGCTTCCCGCCGTCGCCGCTGCAGGCCGCGGCCGGGTCGGTGCCGAAGTTGCACAGGCCCCACTGGGTGCCCCCGTCGGACGGGACCGCGTTCGCGCCGCTCACGTAGACGTTCGCCGCGACGCCCGCGTTGGTGATCGTGATCGGGAAGCTCCCGTGCGCCCCCGGCAGCCCCAGCGAGCAGTGCCCGTTCGGGAAGCCGAGCGCGGCCGAGGTCGATGCGGTGTTGACGCTCGCGTTCCCGCCGCTGCAGCCGCCGAAGGCCGCGGAGGACGGCGACACGGTGACCGAGACTATCGTCGGGACGACCTTGAGCGAGATGGCGATGCTCTGGCCCTTGCCCGGCGTCCCGGCCGTCGTGCCGTGGGAGGTGCTGCAGGCCGCGAGCCCGGCCACCGCGGCGAGCGCGACCACCGCCCGCGGCCAGTTGCGCCGCCTGTCCGGCCCGGCGGCCGCGCGCGCGACGTCTGATGGCGTCCGCTCGATCCGGACCCGGACCCCGGACCGGCGCGCTCCGGTGACGGCCAGGGCCAGCACCAGCAGCCCGATCGCGGTCCACCACATCCAGGACGGCCCGAACGGCCACAACCCCGGCGGCGGTCCCGGCGCCACCCTGAACTCCAGCCTGGTGGCGGCGGCCACGCCGAGATTGGCCCGCCCGGCCGAGATCACGGCCGAGCCGGTCACGACGATGTCGCTCAGGTACTGGCCCGGCTGGGCCCCGCCCGGCACGACGAGTTCCAGCGGGATCCGGGCCGACTGGTGCGGCGTGAGCTGCACGGCGGGACCGGTGGCGCGGACCCAGGACAGCGGGACCCCGTGCCCCGTGCCCTTGGACAGCCGCTCGACCCGGACGGTGATTTTCTCGGCCTGGGTCCCGGTGTCGATAACGTACACCGGCGGGAGCGCATAACTCCCTCCGGCGTGCGCGACGTTTCCCAGGCTGACCGGAGTGGCCTGCACGCCGACCCCGACGCTGGCTTGCGCCGCGGGAAGGAAAAACGACAATGCCGCAAAGGCAGCCGGTACGGCGAGAGGGACCGCCAGCCACCGTCGCAAATGCATGTCAGGCACCTCGCCATCCGGTGGATATAACTCTAATGGGCCAGCGCATCGGAAGAAAGGCCCAGATGAACGGACCGTCATCCTTCCATATAGCCGCAAGACGGTGCCCATGGTTCGTCGGCTTTGACGGCGGGTTAATCGCCGCACATAGCGGGGAGCATTCGCCAATGGGTCCGCAACGGCTCTGGCGGCCTCGCGGGTACCTCCGGATCACGGGCCGACTCCTGGCACCGGCCGGCCTTCCTCCAGGTAGACGACGGCCGCGGCCCCGGCCGCGGCCTTGACCCGCCGCCGGATCGGTCCCCGGAGCATCGTCAGCGCCGCGGGCAGCGGCACCAGCCGGTGCTCCGAGATCTCCTCGGCCTGCAGCACGACGGCGCCGAGGCGGGCGTGGCCGAGCGCGCCGCAGTCAAAGAGGAACCGCATCCCGCCCGGCCGGCCGGGGCGGGGCCGGCGGAAGTCCACGCACGCCAGGCGGCCGGTGCGGACCTCCAGGCCGCACTCCTCGCGGACCTCCCGCCGGCAGGCCTCCCAGGGCGTTTCCCCGTCGGCCTCCATGACGCCGCCGGGAATGGTCCACCCTGACTTGTAGGTCGGCTTCAGGATGAGCAGGCGGCCCGCGCGGTCGAAGATCAGCGCTCCGGCCGATGCGGGGATGGCCGGGACGAGTTCCGGCTCGGGTTCGGGTACGGGGGGGAGGAGATCGTCACCGTGGGCCACGACAGCCAGACTACGGCCCGGGCCGCACCGCCCCGATTTGTGCCCGGCCGGGCCGTCGAGCATAATGCTGGCTGCGGCGGCGCCCGGCAGGCCAGCCGCTCTCCGGGTCCAGAGACGCGGCCCTCCCCTCTTTTTCCCCAGCGGGGCGGTGATGACGCGTGCCTCAGGAACGCTGTCCGGTGCTGTGGCTCGGCCAGGTGGCCGTGGCCTCGCTGCCGGTCGAGATCGACCTGGTCAATGCCGGCCAGGTCCGCGAGGACCTGCTCTCGGTGCTCAATCGCGGCCCGGCCACGCTGATCGTCGACATGGCCGGAACCACGTTCTGCGATTCCGCGGGCGTTAACGCCCTCGTCCGGGCCTACAAGCGGGCCGCGGCCAGCGGCGCGGGGATGCGGCTCGTGGTGACCGCCCCCGCCGTGCAGCGGGTGCTCGCCATCACCGGGGTGGACAGCCTGATCGGCATCTACCCGAGCGTGGCCGCGGCCCTGGCGGATCAGCCGGCCCAGGGCGGGAAACCACGCCCCGGTCATGCCGGCACCCAGACGGATCCCGACGGCCGGGCCGCGCAGCCTAGCTGACCTCGTATCGGCTGCGTCTTGCGGCCGGGCTCTGTCCGACGTCCCGGGCTGATCCGCTCAGTGAACCTTTTCATCCTCCTCACGGCTACCCACGTTTTCTGGGTCAGAGCGACGGATGAAAAGGCTCAGTCACCCGGGGGCTCGCCTGCGCGCAGCGCCAGCATGGTCACGTCGTCGCGAAGCTGGCCATGGCAGAACTGCAGCACCACGTCCTGCAGCCGGGACACCACCCGCGCGGCCGGATCGCCGCCGAGCGCCGCCAGCTCGTCGGTGATGCGGTCCTCGAAGTACGCCATGTCCGGGCTGCACGCGCTGATCAGGCCGTCGCTGAAGAAGAACAGCAGGTCGCCGGGGTCCAGGTCGATCTCCCGGATCGCGGGCTCGGCGTCGGGGAAGATTCCGAGCGGGAGCCCGCCGCCCTGCAGGTCCTGGGTCCTCCCGTCCGGCCGGACCAGCACCGGCCACGGATGGCCCGCGCTCGCCAGCACCAGGTGCAGGCGGCCGTCCCGCCACCGCAGGTGGCCGACGCTCGCGGTGACGAAGCGGCCGCCGAACTCCTCTTCCATCATGATCTCGTTGGCGCCGCGCAGGACCCCGGCCGGGTCGCTGTCCCAGTGCGCGAGCACCCGGATCGCATGCCGCGCGGCAGCGGTCACGGCCGCCACGCCCTCGCCCCGGCCGCAGACATCGCCGATGGAGATGCCCCACCCGGAGCGCGCCGGATAGATGTCGTAGAAGTCGCCGCCCGCGTCCCGGGCCCTGGTGGCCGGCAGGTGGCCGGCGGCGACCTCGGTGCCGGGGATCTGGCGCGGCTGGCGCGGCAGCAGGCTGGCCTGCAGCGCCTCGGCGATCTCGGTCCGGTGCCGCAACGTCCGGCCGGCCCTGATGGCCAGCGCCAGCTGCTCCGCGAGTTCCTCGACCAGCCCGACGTCGGCCATCCCGAACGGCGCGCGGCCGGCCAGCCCGGCCAGGGTCAGGGCACCGTAGCTGCGCTCACCGTCTGACAGCGGCACGCAGAGCACCGACGTCGCGCCCAGCTGCATGAGCAGCGGCACGCCGTCGGGGCCTTCGCCGAGGATGCTCGGGTCCTCGGCGTGGGCGACCAGCAGCGAACTGCCCGACTCGTGGACCTGGCAGGCCGCAGCGCCCGGCGGCGGGTCGACCGCCGCCACGGCGCGGGCCAGGTCGTCGGACGGCTGGTCTTCGGGGCCCACGGCCAGCTGCCGTCGCAGCCGCTGCTGGCGCTGCACGTCCAGGATGAGCCACGCGGCGAGCTCGCGGGCCAGCAGCCGCGCGAAGCGCTGCATGGTCACCGACTCGCTGTGGTTGACGTTCTCCAGCAGGATCCGGGTGGCCGCGGTCACCAGGTCGATGCGGCGGGTGACCGCTCGCAGTGTGCCGTCGCCGGGCGGCTCCCGCTCCGCGCGGTCACCGGGATCCGGCTCCGGGCCGGCCGGGGCCGCGCCGGGCGCGCCCACGGCGACGATCAGCTGGCCGGAGTCCCCTCGGGCCTGGACCGGGCCCACGGTGACCTCGCGCTCCGCGGCGCCGTCCGCGGTGAGCACGCCGCAGCGCAGGCTGCGGGCTTCGCCGGTCCGGACCACGGCGGCCACCTGCGACGCCGCAGCCGCCCGGAACGGCAGGTCGATGAAGGCGGTGAACGGCTTCCCGGTCGGGTAGCCCGGACCTGAGCCCACGAGCTGGCCGGCCGCCGAGTTGGCCCGCCGCACCGTGCCGTCCAGCCCGAGCAGGAACAGGGGCACCGGGGCCTGCTGGAAGACGGCTTGCAGCAGCCGCCGCTCGGCGTGCGCGCCGCCCGCGGGATCCCCGGCGAGGTCCTCGCCGCCCGTGCGGCCGCCCGGGTGAGCACCCAGCGCCTCCACGGCCCCGTCCAGCTCGGCCAGCGCGGCCTCGAGCACCGGCCCCAGCTCGGCTCCCGGCAGCGCGCCGGCCTGCCGCAGCGCGTCGCCCCTGGCCTTCAGCCGGGCGGCCTGGTCCGCGGCCTTCCCGGGGCCCGCAGTCCGCGCCATGGCTAGGACGCCCCCAGCTCGTCTGCCCCGCGGGAGTCGATGATCCTCGTGGCGACGTCGGTCACCTTCATGTTGCGCGCCTGCGAGATCTGCCGCATCCGCTCCAGGGCTTCCTCGGCGCTGCAGCCGAGCGCGTGCATCAGGATCCCCTTGGCCTGGTCCACCACGGCGCGGGACTCGGCGCCGTCGCGAAGCTGCCGCGCAGCGCGCTGGGCTTCGCCGTATTCGGCCGCCAGGCCCACCACGGCACCGCCGTAGGCGACCAGGCGCCCGGCCGCCGCGACCGAGTCGGGGCCCAGCATCCTCGGCCGGGCGCCGAACAGCGACAGGCAGACCGCCTCGGTCCCGGACCAGTGCGCCAGGGTGAGCGAGCACCGGACGCCCTGGCGCAGCGCGGCGGCAGCGTACTCCGGCCACCGGGGCTCGTCCAGGGTGTCCGGGCAGCCGACCGGCTCGCCTCCGCTGAGCGCGTCGAGCACCGGGCCGCGTCCGCAGCGCACCTGCACCTCGACCAGCTCAGGCAGGGACGGGTGACTGGCGGCGAGCGCGCCCGGCTCGCCTCCCCGCCAGAGCACCGCCGCCGCCCCGGAGCACGCGGGCACCTGGCGCGCGGCCTGAGTCACCAGCTCGTTCAGCGACCTGGGCTCAGAGGTCTCCGCGGTGCCCAGCGGGCCAGCGGTCACATCCGTGCGGTCTGGGCTGGACGTGATGCTTCTCCAATCGCGCACGCGCCTGCTCGGAATGGCAGGCCGCTCCCCCTCCAGGGTGTCACGATCCGACCACCGCTGATACCGCTTGCCCGGCTAGCTAGTCCGGCGACGCGGCGGTGCCGATCCAGCGCTCCATGCAGCTGAGCAGCTGATCGGCGTCCACCGGCTTGGTGACATAGTCGTTGGCGCCGGACGCCAGGCTCTTGTCCCGGTCGCCGTGCATGGCCCGGGCCGTCACCGCGATCACCGGCAGCCCGTCAAGCTCGGGGATCTCGCGGATAGCACCGGTCGTCGCGTACCCGTCAAGCTCCGGCATCATCACGTCCATCAAGACGATGTCGACGCCGGGGTGGGCGCGGAGCATCTCGATGCCGGTCTGCCCGTCCGGCGCGTGCAGGATGGTCATGCCGTAGAGCTCGAGGATGCTGCTGATCGCGAAGGCGTTCCGCAGGTCGTCGTCGACGATGAGGACCTTCTTGCCGCGCAGGCGGTGGTACGCACCTGCGGCGGCTTCCGACGGCCTGCCGGGCGCGGCCATGGCTTCGGGGGCAGGCTGCGCCTCCGCGGTTCCCGGCCGGCCCGTCCCGGCCGTGGCCGGGGCCGGGTCAGACGCGGCAGGCTCCCCGTCAGGCTCGGCTCCCTCGTCGGCGCCGGGGTAGCTGGCCGGCAGGTAGAGGGTGAACGTGCTCCCTTCGCCGGGAACGCTCTGCGCGGTGATCCGCCCGCCGAGCTGTGTGGCGAGCTCGCGGCAGATCGCCAGGCCCAGGCCGGTCCCGCCGTAGCGGCGGCTGGTGGTGCCATCCCCCTGCTGGAAGGCGCCGAAGATGACCTCCAGGTTCTGCTCGCTGATGCCGACCCCGGTGTCGGTCACCGAGAACCTCAGGCCCGGCTCGGTGGCCGCGTCCTGCGGGGCGGCGGCGATCCGGAGCTCCACCCGGCCGTGGTCGGTGAACTTGACCGCGTTCGACAGCAGGTTGTGCAGGATCTGCCGGAGCCGCTGCCGGTCGGTGATCAGGTCGGGGGGGACGTCGGCCGCCGGCGGCCCGGCCGCGAACTCGACGCCCTTTTCCGTGGTCAGCGGCCGGAACACCGCCTGCAGGTCGTCCACGAGAGCGCGGAGGGCGAACCGCTCGGGGCGCAGCTCGATCTTGCCCGCCTCCACCCGGGACAGGTCGAGGATGTCGTTGATGAGCTGCAGCAGGTCGGCCCCGGACGAGTGGATGACGTTCGCGTACTCGACCTGCTTGGGCGTGAGGTTCTGCTCGGGGTTCTGGGCGAGCAGCCGGGCCAGGATGAGCAGGCTGTTCAGCGGCGTGCGCAGCTCGTGGGACATGTTCGCGAGGAACTGCGACTTGTACCGGGACGCCAGGTCGAGCTGCCGGGCACGGTCTTCGAGCTCCTGCCGGGCCTGCTCGATCTCGACGTTCTTGATCTCGATGTCGCGGTTCTGCCGGGCCAGCTGCGCGGCCTTGTCCTCCAGGTCGGCGTTGGAGCGCTGCAGCTCGTCCTGACGGACCTGGAGCTCCCGGGTGCGGGCCTGCAGTTCTGCCGCGAGCCGCTGCGACTCGGCCAGCAGCGCGTCGGTCCTGGAGTTGGCGATGATCGTATTGACGTTGACCCCGATGGTCTCCATGAGCTGTTCCATGAAGTCCAGGTGGACCTGGGTGAACCGGGAGAACGAGCCGGCCTCGATCACCCCGAGGACCTGGTCCTCGAAGACGATCGGCAGGACCACCAGGTTGACCGGCGCCGCCTCGCCGAGCCCGGATGAGATCTTCACGTAGTCGGCCGGGAGGTCGGTCACCACGATGGGCTTGCGGGTCCGCGCGACCTGGCCGATCAGCGACTGCCCGAGACGGAACTGGCTCGGCGCCTCGATGTCGGCGCGCAGCCCGTAGCCGGCGAGGAGCCGCAGCCGGGTCTCGCCGCCATCGGTCTCGGCCAGGAAGAACGTCCCGTGCTGGGCCCCCACCAGCGGGACCAGGTCTTCCATGATCAGCTCCGCGACCACGCGGAGGTCGCGGTGACCCTGCATCCGGCCGGCGATCCGGGCCAGGTTGGACTGCAGCCAGTCCTGGTCCTGGTAGGCCTTGGTCGTCTCCCGCAGCGAGCGGACCATCGCGTTGACATTGTCCTTGAGCTCGGCGACCTCGCCCTGCGCCTCGACCGAGATCGACCGGGTCAGGTCACCGGTGGCCACGGCGCTGGTCACCTCGGCGATGGCCCGGACCTGGCGGGTGAGGTTGCCCGCCAGCTCGTTGACGTTCTCGGTGAGCCGCTTCCAGGTGCCGGAGACGCCCTCGACCTCGGCCTGGCCGCCGAGACGTCCCTCGCTGCCCACCTCGCGGGCCACCCGGGTCACCTCGGCCGCGAACGACGACAGCTGGTCGACCATCGTGTTGATGGTGGTCTTCAGCTCCAGGATCTCGCCGCGCGCGTCCACGTCGATCTTCTTCGACAGGTCGCCGTTGGCCACCGCCGTGGTGACCTGGGCGATGTTGCGGACCTGGCTGGTCAGGTTGTTCGCCATGGAGTTGACGTTGTCGGTCAGGTCCTTCCAGGTCCCGGCCACGTGGGGCACCACGGCCTGGCCGCCGAGGATGCCCTCGGTGCCCACCTCGCGGGCCACCCGGGTGACCTCGCCGGCGAACGCGCCCAGGGTGTCGACCATCCCGTTGATCGCCGACGCCAGGGCCGCGACCTCGCCGCGCGCCTCGACGGTGATCTTCTGGCTCAGGTCGCCGCGAGCGACGGCGGTGGCCACCTGGGCGATCGAGCGGACCTGCGCGGTGAGGTTGGACGCCATCACGTTGACGTTCCGGGTCAGGTCCTCCCAGGTCCCGGACACTCCCCGGACGGCGGCCTGGCCGCCGAGGTTGCCCTCGGTGCCGACCTCGCGGGCCACCCGGGTCACCTCGTCGGCGAACAGCGACAGCTGGTCCACCATCGTGTTGATGGTCTCCTTCAGCTCCAGGATCTCCCCGCGCGCGTCCACCGTGATCTTCTGGCTCAGGTCACCCTCTGCCACGGCCGTGGCCACCTGGGCGATGGAGCGGACCTGAGCGGTCAGGTTGCCCGCCATGAAGTTCACCGAGTCGGTCAGGTCGCGCCAGGTCCCGCCGACGCCCGGCACCCGCGCCTGCCCGCCCAGCCGGCCGTCCGTGCCCACCTCCCGGGCCACCCGGGTCACCTCGTCGGCGAACGCCGACAGCTCGTCCACCATCGTGTTGATCGTGTTCTTCAGCTCCAGGATCTCCCCGCGCGCGTCCACCGTGATCTTCTGGCTGAGATCGCCCTTGGCCACCGCGGTGGTCACCTGGGCGATGTTGCGCACCTGGCCGGTCAGGTTGCCCGCCATCGAGTTCACCGAGTCGGTCAGGTCGCGCCAGGTCCCGCCGACGCCCGGCACCCGCGCCTGCCCGCCCAGCCGGCCCTCGGTGCCCACCTCCCGGGCCACCCGGGTCACCTCGTCGGCGAACGCCGACAGCTCGTCGACCATCGTGTTGAGCGTGTTCTTCAGCTCGAGCATCTCGCCCTTGACGTCCACCGTGATCTTCTGGCCCAGGTCGCCCTTGGCCACCGCGGTGGCCACCTGGGCGACGTCGCGCACCTGGCCGGTCAGGTTGCCCGCCATCGAGTTCACCGAGTCGGTCAGGTCCTTCCAGGTCCCGGCCAGCCCTGGTACCTCGGCCTGGCCGCCCAGCCGGCCCTCGGTGCCCACCTCCCTGGCCACCCGGGTCACCTCCGAGGTGACCAGCGCGAGCTGTTCGTTCATGCCGTTGAACACGGCGGCGATCTCGTCCATGAGCGGGTCATCGGCCGCGGGCAGGCGGGTGCTGAAGTCCCCGCCGCGCACCGCGGTCAGCCCGGCCAGCAGCCGCTGCAGCCGGCTGTCGGCGGGCTGTCCCAGCCGCTCCTGGGTCGTTGTCATCTCCAGGCTCCTTCATGCCGCGGGATCCGCGGCCGCGGTGGCGGGCCAGTGCGACAGGCCGATCCTGTCACTCCCCGTACAAGCGGAGAATAGTCAGCACCGACGAACCACGCGGTAGCGTGTGAATTCGCCCGTCAGGGTGATCGCGGAGAAGGCGGGTGACGGTGGCAGAACCGAGCGGCACGGATGTCGCGCGGCTGCAGGCGCTGATTGCGCGGCAGCGGCGGGAGCTGGACCGGATGCGCTCGCAGGCCACCACCCGCTCGGTCGTGGACCTGGCCACTGGCGTGCTGATGGAGCAGCTGCACTGCTCGGCCGCCCAGGCACGGCGGCAGCTCGCCCGCCTGGCCCGGGAGTCCGACGACACCGTCGCCGAGCTGGCCGCCCAGATCACCGGCAAGCTGCCGCCGGACGAGGCCGATGACCCCGCTGATCCCGCTGCTCCTGCTGATCCCGGCTCGCGCGGGCTCAGCCTGGCCTGGGCCGCCGCGGAGGCGGCACCGGACAGTGCCGCCGTGGCCGCTGCCCTGCTGGACGAGGCCCTGGCTTCGGTGGGCGCGGTCGCGGTGGCGCTCTGGCTGCTCGAGCCGGACGGCGGCCTGGAACTGGCCGGCCAGGCTGGGTTCGGGGCGCGTGAGGCCAGCCGCTGGCGCCGGATACATCCCGATATGCGGGCCCTGCCGCTGGACGCGGCCCGCGATGGGGCGGAGACCTGGTGGCCCGCCGGGCCTCCCGAGGGTGATGACCGGCCGCTGATGGGCCGCTGGCCCGGCGGCGCCCGCGCCGGGCTGCCGCTCCGCGACTCGGGGGTGACGGTCGGCAGCCTGGTGATCTGCTGGCCGGAGCCGCTCGCCGACTTCCCCGCCCCGCTGCGCCGGGAGCTTGTCGCCCTCGCCGACCTGGCCGCCCACACGCTCGGCGCCGTGCTCCCCCGGGTCAGCACCGACCAGGCGGCACGCCACCGGGCCTCGTGGGTGTTCGGCCTGCTGGACGGCCTGCTGGAGGCGTTCCTGTTCGCGCATGCGGTCCGGGACTCTGGCGGCGAGGTGACGGATTTCCGCATCGATCACGTCAGTGACGGATTCCGTGACCCGGCCGGCCGCGGTGCCGTCGAGCTAGCCGGCCGTCAGCTGCTCGAGTTGTATCCGGCCGCCGCGGTGGCCGGCGGCCTGTTCGACACCTGCGTGGCGGCGCTGGCGAGCGGCGAGCCGCAGTACGTAAGCGGCGAGATCGTCGCGGCCCAGACGGGCTACGGCGGCCTCGGGCCGGTTCCGGCGGTCCGGATCGCCCGGCTCTACGACGGCGTGGCCATCGCGTGGCGCGGAGCCGACGACACCGGCCGCCTCGCCACCCTGCTGCAGCACGCCCAGCGCCTGGGCCGGATCGGCAGCTGGGAGGAGAACCTGCGGACCGGCGAGGTGCACTGGACCGAGTCGGCGTTCGCGCTGTTCGGGCAGGCACCCGGGGCCCCGGTCCCGATCGCCGACCTGCACGCGCGCGTCCCGGACGACGACGTTCCCGCCGTGCAGGGCTTCCGCGACACGCTGCTGGCCGACCGCAAGGAAAGCGCCGCCGCGTTCCGGGTCGTACGGGCTGACGATGGCAGCGTCCGGCAGATCCGCGCCTATGCCGAGCCCGTCACCGACCCGGCCGGCGACGTGATCGCCATCCGCGGCGCGTACCAGGACGTCTCCGCCGACTATCACACCCGGCTGGCGTTCGCCGCCGCGCGCGAGCAGCTAGCCGACACGCAGGAGCGGGCCGAGGAGGAGCATCGCCTCGCCCTTCGGCTGCAGCAGGCCATCACGCCGCGGGCATCGGAGCCGGTCGCCGCGGCCGGGCTGGACGTCGCCGCCCGGTACCGGCCGTCCGGCCCGGGCAACCTGGTCAGCGGAGACTGGTACGACACCGTGCTGCTGCCGAGCAAGGACGTGCTCGTGGTGGTGGGCGACATCGCGGGCCACGGGCTCGACGCGGTGACCGGCATGGTCACCATGCGCAATGGCCTGCGCGGGCTGTCGGTCACCGGGGCCGGGCCGGCCACGCTGCTCGGCTGGCTGAACAGCGCGGCCTGCCATCTCACCGAGGGCATCATCGGCACGGCGATCTGCGGGCTCTACGATCCGGTCGGGCGCTCGCTACGCTGGGCCCGGGCCGGCCATCTGCCGCCCATCCTGGTGCGTGACGGCCGGGCCCGCACGCTCCCACTCCCGCGGGGCCTGCTGTTCGGCGCCGACCCGGACGCCTCGTACGCGGAGATCACCACCCCGCTGCAGCTGGGCGATATCCTGCTGCTGTTCACCGACGGCCTGATCGAGCGGCGGGACCGGCCCATCGACGATGCCCTGCACTCGCTGCTCCAGATCGCGGAGCACCCGCTCGGCGACATCAGCGGCTACGCCGACTACGTGCTGGACAAGACCTCATCGAACACCGACGACGACGCCTGTCTCGTGGCTGTCCACGTGCGCTGACGCCCGGGGCGCTAGCCGGGCGCCGGGCGCCGCCGGGCACCGGGTACGGCGTCGGCCCCGGCCTGGCTGTCGGGCGGGATCGGATCGGCGGGCGCGGCCTGAGCCTCGGCGGCCAGGGCCTGGTCGACGTCGTCGAAGACCGGCAGCCGG
This sequence comes from uncultured Actinomycetota bacterium, assembly GCA_963808705.1. Lineage (GTDB taxonomy): Bacteria > Actinomycetota > Actinomycetes > Streptosporangiales > Streptosporangiaceae > JASHPR01. Next base: position 270,411 of record CAWEHB010000006.1, read on the forward strand.
TCGGCCAGGCCGGTGATCCAGAGCGTCTTCGTGTACCGGTACCGCGGGCCGGCCAGCACCAGCGTCCCGCCCGCCGCCTGCAGCCGCTTCCAGTGGCCGACGATCACCGCGAGCGAGCTCGTGTCCATGAAGTCGACCGCGGCCAGGTCGAGAACGATCCGGCGGTGCTCCCGGCGGGCCCGCGTCAGGTGCTCGTCGAGCTGGCGGCTGGTGACGATGTCGAGCTCACCGCCGACCGCGACGATCAGGCTATCGCCGCGGGTGGAGGACGAAAGCCGGAGTTCCGCCATCTGCACCTCCGGATCTCGGACCGCCCCGGGCAGATATCATCGCCTCATCGTATTCACGGTTACTTCTCGGGCCGCGGGCGCATAGACCCGCGACTGAGGGGAAGCAACCGCTGAATGAGGCGCCAGGTCACAGCGAGGCAGGAGGATTGCGGCGGCGGCAGCGCCCATGGCGGCCGGCGTGCGGCTGGGCTGTCCGGGCCAGCGGCCCGCTCACGCCCCGAACATGCCGGCCCGCGACCATCCCCGAGCAGCGGCCGGCGGGAGCGCGCCGTGACCGGCCCCGGCCTGCTCAGGCACGTCGCGTTCTTCTATCGCGACCCGGCGGAGTACCGGGCGCAGACCCTGGGCTTCGCGCGGGCCGGGCTGGCCAGGGGCGAGCCGTTGTTCATCGCCGTGCCCGCGGCCCGGGTGCTCGGCGAACAGCTCGCCGGGGAGCCCGGGGAGTTCCTGTGCTCCGACATAACCGGCGTGGGCCGCAACCCGGCACGGATCATCCCGGAGCTGCGAGCTTTCATCGATCAGCATGCCGGCCGGCGCGTCCGCGTGGTCGGGGAGCCGGTCTGGCCGGGACGCTCGGCGGCCGAGATCTGCGAGGTCGTCAGGCACGAGGCACTCGTCAACCTGGCTTTCCTCCAGGCGCAAGCCACGATCATGTGCGCCTACGACGTCACGCGGCTGACGCCCGCCGCCATCTCCGGCGCGAGGCAGACCCATCCCGAGCACCTCGCCGGAGACGGCCGGGCAACGGCCACCGGGGGGCCGGCGGCACCCTGGCACGTCCCGCCCGAATGCGACCGGCCGCTGCCGCCGCCGCCTGCCAGCGCGCAGACGCTCGGCTACGAGACCGACCTGACGCCGGTGCGCCGGCTGGTGGAAAGCCACGCCCGGCGCAGCGGCCTCGCGGCGGACCGCGTCGCCGACCTCGTCCTCGCGGTGAACGAGATCGCCGCGAACACGCTCGGCCACACCAGCTCAGGAGGCGTGCTGCAGGTGTGGCACGACGAGGCGGAGATCCTCTGCCAGGTGCATGACCAGGGATGGATCGCCAACCCGCTCGCCGGGCGCGTCAAGCGGCCCCCGGACGGGCGGGGACACGGCCTGTTCCTGGTCAACCAGGTGTGCGACCTGGTCGAGATGAGAACCGGCCAGGGCAGCACCACGGTGCGGATGCACATGAGCCTCGCTGATCACAGCCCAGCCTGACCGGCCGCGAGTCACTTGTTTAAGTCCGGGCAGCTGGAAGCCGGGCCGCAGATTCGCGTTTGAACCCGGGCTGCAGATTCGCGTTTGAACGCCGCCCGGGCGGGCAGTAGATTCCCGGCAGTGCTTACGACGCAGGCACACCCTCACGCCGTCATGGCGTGATGCTGGGGTGTGCCTTTCTGCGTTCGCCGTAGGACTCCAGGCCCGTAGGACTCTAGGCCGCCATGAGCCAGTTCGGCCCTCCCCAGCCGCGCCGTGACCCAGCCGCACGCAGGAGGCACCTGATGAGGATTGCCCTCGTCGCACGCAGCAGCAACCCGCTCGCCCCGCACGCCGATCCGGACTCCCGGGCCGAGGCGGCCCGGGTGACCTCGCTGGGACAGGCGCTGGCTGGTCTCGGCCACCGCGTCACCATCTACGCCCGCCGGGACTCGGACGCGCTTCCCGGCAGCGCGATCACCGCTCCCGGAGTGACCGTCGAGCACCTCACCGCGGGGCCCGCCGCGCCGCTGGACGCCGACGAACTGACCGCGCACCTGCCGGAATTCGGCCATCACCTGGCGCAGCGCTGGCGCCGGAATCCTCCCGACATAGCCCACGCCCACCACTGGACGGCCGGCCTGGCCGCCCTGGCCGGGGCCCGGGACCTGCGCGTGCCCGTAGCGCAGACGTTCGGTTCCCTCGGCGCCGCCGAGCAGCGCCACGGGGTGCCGGAACGCCTGTCGGACGCCAGGCTCCGCCTCGAGGCGTGCATCGCCCGCAGCGCCGACGTGGTGCTGGCCAGCTCCGCCGAGGAACTGGCCCACCTGGCCCGGCTGGGCGTGGCCAGGGCCCGGGCCAAGGTGGTGCCGTGCGGCGTGGACACGGAGCGGTTCTCGCCGGAGGGCCCGGCCGCGGAACGCAGCAGGCGGCCGCGGCTGCTCGCCGCGCAGCCGCTGACCGCTCCTCGCAGCCTCAGCATCGCCCTCTGCGCGCTCGCCGAGATCCCGGACGCCGAGCTTGTCATCACCGGCGGGCCAGGCCAGGCCGGGCTGAGCAAGGACAAGAATTACCGCGAGATCCAGCGGCTCGCCAGGAAGCTGAAGGTCCACAGCCGTCTGGTGTGCACCGGGCGCGTCGCCGACGGCGACCTGCCCGCGCTGCTGCGCTCCGCCGACCTGCTGGTGAGCACCGCGCCGTACGAGCCCGTCGGCATGACGGCGATCCAGGCGATGGCCTGCGGCACGCCGGTCGTCGCCGCGGCGGCCGGTGCCGAGCGGGATGCCGTGGTCGACATGACCACGGGCCTCATCACGCCGCCCGGGCACCCCGCCCAGCTCGCCTTGCGGATACGGCGGCTGCTGGCCAACTCGCTGCGGCTCGAGGCCTACGGGATCGCAGCCGCCGACCGGGCCAGGTCCCGGTACTCGTGGGAGCGCATCGGCCGCGAGACCCTGGCGGCCTACGGGTGCTGCTCGCCGCGGGCGGCCGCTGCCGCCAGGGCACGGAACGCGCAGCCCCCTGGCGCGGGAGCCCGCGAAGCGCGGCAGGCACCTGCCGGGGCGCCCGCGTAGCCCACCGACCCGGTGATGGCCCCGGGCTTGCGCCCCCTCCACCCGGCCCGGGGCCGTCACCGTCTCCGGCGCGCGTGGCGATCAGTCAGCGAACGTGCCCTGACCCGGCGGCGCTGCCCTCGCGGATACCAAGCCGCTAGTGTGTGCGGATGCCCGGTGGCCTGGATCGCGGATGAGGTCATCGCCGGGGCCGGCCGCTCACCCGGCGTCGGCCGACCGTAGCCGCCGGGCGGCGACGGCCCGCACCATGCTCACGGTCACGCTCACCGCCGGATCAGGATCGCTGGATGCGCTCGCCTTCCTGGCCCTGGGCAACGTATTCGTCAGCGTGATCACCGGGAACCTGGTTCTCTTCGGCATCGGCCTGGGCCGGGGTAAGCACGAGCTGGCGCTGCGGGCGGCCGTGGCCATCGTCAGCTACGCCGTAGGGGCGGCGGCAGGCGCCGCGATCGCCGGCCGCGCCGAGGACGACCAGCCGGTATGGCCCGGCCGGGTCACGGCGGCGCTGCTGGTCGAGCTGGTGCTGCTGGCCGGGTTTGCCTGCGGGTGGGAGCTGAGCGCGGCGCGGCCCGCCGGTACCGTCCAGCTGGTCCTGCTCGCGGTGGCCGCCACGGCCATGGGACTGCAGAGCGCCGCGGTGAACCGGCTTTCCCTCCCGGGGTTCTCGAGCACCTACCTGACCAGCGCCTTGATCCGCGCGGTCACGGAACTCGTGCTGGGGCCCCGGGACCATGTGGGCGCCAAGGTCGCCGCGCTGGCGAGCGTCGTCGTGGGGGCCCTGGCCGGCGCTCTGCTTGTCACCGCGGCCCCCCGCTTCGCGCCGGCGATCGCGATCGGCCTGCTGGCGGCCGTTCTCGTCACCTCCATGATCTTGGGGCGCGGCGGCGGCCTGCTCACGGCGCCGGAACCCGCGGATACCTGACGCTCCCCCGTGCGGCCGGCGGCGCGGTCGGCGGCGTCGTGCTCGCGGTCGATGCCGAGTCCCGCGCAGCCGCTGGGGCGACCTGGCCCGCTGAACCCGCACATCGGCTGCGCCTTGCAGCAGCTCATGCACGATCAGTGCATCCCCGTCGTCGTCCTCGATCAGCAGGACCTTGATCCGGGACGGCCCCTGCGGGCGTGCGGCGCCGGTGCCTGAGAAATCCTGGATCATCACCGGCCTCGTTCATTGTCTAGCCCTGTCATAGCCGGCTGAGCCACGCTCATGGTTACCGGCCAGCACGTCCCGCTGATGCCGATTAATCTAGACAACGCCGACTCTTATCTGGACAACGTCGGCTCTACGCAGCCGCCGGTGCCGTAACGAACTTTGTTTGACCTGGGACGGGCGGGTCCGCCTCAGGGGAGTTCTGGGCTCGCTGCCCGGGCCAGGAGTACGGGTGCGCCGCTCCCTGACGTCACTTCTTCGCGGCGGCCGACTTGGAAGCCTGGCTGAGTTCCCTGGCCGCGCGCTTACGAGATTTCTTAGCGGTCTTAAGCTGCGACTTCATGGCCTTGATGTCGTGATCTCGTCGGTGGAGGTCGTCTTTGGCTGCGCTGACCGCCTTGCTGTGCTCCTTCAAGCTGGCTCGCAGCTGCTTCTCCGTCTGCGCAGCCTGATCAAGGGCGTGCTGAGCTCGATCCAGGGACTGGCCTGCCGGCGTCCCGGGCGCCTTCTTCGTCCGCGAGCTGGCCGCCGTCGTTCGCGAGCTGGCCCCGCCAGCCCGGGAGCTGGCTTTCCTGCCGTGTCCGGGTGCGGTCGCGCCGCGCGCGGCCTGCGAGCCCTTGCCGCGGGCGCGGCTGTTGGCCGCCGGGGCCGGGGCCATGACGTCCGTCACTGACGCGGCGTCTTGCGGGCCTGAAGTCATCGGAAACCCTCTCTACTTCTTATTTCTTCGATTTCGACGCTGAAGCCGTCGTCCCCAGCTCCGCGCCTGGCGGGCCGGGAGAGCGCATGCTCGGGTGAGCCGACGGCGACCTGCCGGAGCGGACTTCCCGGCCCGAGCGGTCCCAAACACAGACCACTAGACAACGGCCGGCATAGAGCAGCTGTCCGGGGGCGACAGCGGAGGCCACGCAGAACGAAAGCGGGTGGGTCGTCACCGACCAGAACCTCACCTCCAGCCGCATGCCCGACGACCTGCCCGCGTTCTGCGCCCGGATCGTCGAGCAGTTCGCCGCGGCAGGAAACGGCCACGGAAGCTGAGGTGCCCGGCCGATGGCGCACGTCTGGCGGGGAACCGTCGATGTCGCCTCCATCAGGATCTGGCTCCGCGCTGTGCCCGCGGCGGAGCCTCGCGGCCCCCGGCTGCCCTGAGCGCGCCGGGCGGTCCGCCCCGCGGTCCGTTCCCGGCTGGCCAGCTGGGCAGCGATCCGGATCTTCTTGACATGCCAGCTAGGTAAAAAGCTATAGTGCTATGTACCTAGCTGAAGTGAGGTCGTGGTGATCGAGTTCCACCTGGACGCCCGCTCCGGAGTCGCGCCGTACCGGCAGCTGATCCACCAGGTGCGGCAGGCGCTGCGGCTGGGCCTGCTGCGCGAGGGCGACCAGCTGCCGACGGTCAAGGACGTGGTCGCCGGGCTGGCGATCAACCCGAACACGGTGCTGAAGGCCTACCGGGAGCTGGAGTACGAGGGCCTGGTGGCGGCCCGCCCGGGGATCGGCACGTTCGTGACCGGGACGCTGGACGGCGGGCCGCTGGCCGCGCACCGGCCGCTGGCCCGCGACCTGGCGCGCTGGCTGGCCAGGGCACGGCGGGCCGGGCTGGACGATGAGTCGATCGAGGCGCTGTTCGCCAGCACGTTTCGGTCCGCTAGCGAGGAGGACATAGCGTGAGCGCGGTCATAGAAACCGGCGGGCTGGGCAAGCGGTACCGGCGGCAGTGGGCGCTGAGCGACTGCACGCTGTCGGTCCCCGCCGGGCACGTCGCGGGACTGGTCGGCCCCAACGGGGCCGGGAAGACCACCCTGCTGAACCTGGCCACCGGGATGCTCGCGCCGACCGCGGGCACGATCGAGGTGCTCGGCGGCACGCCGGCGGCCGGCCCGGCGCAGCTGGCACGGGTCGGGTTCCTCGCCCAGGAGGCGCCGGTGTACGCGGGGCTGTCGGTCGCCGATCACCTGAAGCTGGGCGCACGCCTCAACCCGGGCTGGGACGCGGGGCTGGCACGCGGCCGGGTCGAGCGGCTGGACCTGGACCTGCGCCAGAAGGCAGGCACCCTGTCCGGCGGGCAGCGCGCCCAGCTCGCGCTGACCCTGGCCGTCGCCAAACGTCCCGAGCTGCTGGTCCTGGACGAGCCGGTGGCCAGCCTGGACCCGCTGGCCCGCCGGGAGTTCCTGGCCGACCTGATGGAGGCCGTCGCCGAGCAGGAGCTGTCGGTGGTGCTGTCTTCGCACCTGGTCGCGGACCTGGAACGGGTGTGTGACTACCTGATCGTGCTCGTCGGCTCCCGGGTGCGCGTCGCCGGGCCGGTGGACGAGCTGCTGGCCACCCACCACCTGCTGTCCGGGCCGTGCCGGGACCCGAGCACGCTGCCGGACGGGCTGGAGGTCATCTCCGCCAGCCATACCGACGTGCAGACCACGCTGCTGGTGCGCACCGCCGGCCAGATCCTTGACCCGGCCTGGACGGTCTCCGAGGTCGGCCTGGAGGACCTGGTGCTGGCCTACATGAGCCAGGGCGCCGGGCGCCGCCGCCGCCGCGACAACCACCACCTGGAGGTACGGAAATGATCTGGCTGACCTGGCGGCAGTTCCGCGTCCAGGCGCTCACCGCGGCCGCGGCGCTGGCCGCGTTCGCGATCCTGCTGGCGGCCACCGGACCCGGCCTGGCCAGCCGGTACGCCGCCAGCACGATCACCGGCTGCCACGGCGGCACCTGCCTGACCGCGGCCATCACGTTCCTCAGCCAGCTGCAGGCCACCAGCCCCTACCCGATCGTGTACCTGCTTGGCATCGCGCTCATCCTCGCCGCGCCCGCGATCATCGGCATCTTCTGGGGCGCCCCGCTGATCGCCCGCGAGCTCGAGACCCGGACGTCCGCCCTGGCCTGGAACCAGAGCATCACCCGCACCCGATGGCTCGTGGTCAAGCTCACGCTGACCGGCCTGGCCGCCATGGCCATCACCGAGGCGCTCAGCCTCATGTATGCCTGGTGGGCCGATCCCATCGGCAAGGCCATCGATCTCGGCGGCAGCACCTCTCTGTTCAGCGGGGGCCGGTTCAGCTCGCTGATCTTCGCCACCCACGGCATTACCCCGCTCGGCTATGCGGCGTTCGCGTTCACCCTCGGAACCGCGACCGGCGCCCTCATCCGCCGTACCGTGCCCGCCATGGCCGTCACCCTGGCCATCTTCGCCGCCGCCCAGCTCGCCATGCCGCTGGGGGTCCGCCCGCACCTCATCCCGCCCGACCGGACGATCGCCACGATCGACTCTGCCCGGCTGGATTTCGGCAACCTGACCGCCACCGTCGTCCCCCGTCAGCCCGGCGCCTGGATCCTCTCCAGCGGAGCCATCAACGCGGCGGGCCAGCCGGTCAGCAATCTCCCCGCCGCCTGCCAGGCGGCGATGACGGGCCTCAAGCCCTCCTCCCCATCGCTCTGCCTGGAAAGCCGCGGCTTCCGGGAGGCCATCACCTACGAGCCCGCCAGCCGCTACTGGCCCCTCCAGTGGATCGAGACCGGGATCTTCCTGGCCCTCGCGCTTGCCCTGGCCGGGTTCTGCTTCTGGCAGCTCGGCCGCCGGCGGACCTGACGGCCGGCGCGGTCGAACGCGCCAAGCCGGATCCGGACATCGTGGAAACGGCGCTGAGCGAGTCCGGTACCGACCGGGCGTGCGCCGTCATGGTCGGGGACGCGGTCTGGGACGTGATCGCAGCCCGGCGGGCAGGCCTCCCCTGCATCGGGCTGCTCTCCGGCGGGATCGCCCAGGAGCCGCTGCGGGAGGCGGGAGCCGTCGAGGTGTACGACGACGCCGCCGCGCTGCTCGGCAACCTGCACGCCAGCGCCATCGGCCAGCTGAGGAGCGGGCAGCAGGCCATGTTAGGCCCGCGGGCGGGCGGCAGGAGATCGAGCAGACCCGCGAACAGCTCGGCGAGACGGTCGAGCAACTGGCCGCCAAGGCGGACGTGAAGGCCAGGGCGAAAGGCAAGGCAGCCGATCTGGCGGCCCAGGTAAAGGGCCAGGCTGGCCAGGCCAAGGCACAGGCCGCCGTCCGCGCCGGGACCGTGCGCGATCAGCTGGCCAGCAACGCCGCGGACGCGCGCCAGCGGGCGGTGGACCTGGGCGCCGCGGCCAAGGAGCAGGTATCGGCCCGGGCCGCGCCCGTGTGGGAGGCCGCGCCCGAACCGGCCCGGCAGGCCGCCGCGAAGGGAGCCGGCCGCGCCAGGGAGCACCGCGTGCCGCTCGCGGTCGGCTGCGGGCGTTCCCGCTCATGTTCGCCACGCTGGTGCTCGGCGGGATCGCCGCGGCGCTGATCGTCTTCGGCGCCTCCCTCGGCTCGGCCATCGAGAGCCACGTTCCGGTCGCCGGGACGGCCTTCGTCATCGCCTGGACGGTGCTGCGCTGGGCGCTGACGCTCGTCTTCATCTCGCTGCTGTTCTCGGTCTACTACTTTTACGGGCCGAACCGGGAATCACCGCGCTGGCAGTGGGTCAGTCCCGGCGGCCTGGTGGGCACGGCCATCTTCCTGCTCGCCTCGCTCGGCTTCTCGTTCTACGTGGCCAAGTTCGGCTCCTACGGCAAGACCTACGGCGCCTTCGCCGGCGTGGTCATCCTCATCTTCTGGCTCTACCTCATCGGGCTGGCCGTGCTTGTGGGCGGCGAAATCAACGCCGAATCCGAGCGAGAGGCGGCGGCGCAGGCCGGCCATCCGCAAGCACGGGCCAGCGCCGAGGAGATACACAACGCCGCATAGGGCCAATTCGAGAACGCTTGCCATCAGGAGGGTTCTCCATGCGAGGGCACGCCTGCTCACGGCCGCGCCACCGTCCAGGATCGGCGATAGACGTTCTCGTTACGGGCCTGCATACTGGCCCCATGAGCGATCCGCCGCAGCTTCCGGAATGGCTGACATGGTGGTCCTTGCCGTGGCGCATGATGAGCGCATGGGCCACCCCATCGGCCTCGCTGGCCCCGCAGACGCTCAGTCAGCCCATTCTTCCCGGCTGGATCTTCGCGAATACCGTCGATGTGACAGACGAAAATTCCAGCTCGCCTGAGACAGAGCGGCAGATTGTCGCGGAGCACAGTTACGGGCAGCAGCTCGGGCGCATCCTCGATGCGGTCAACGAGCTGATCGCGGAGCGGCCCGCCGACGCGCCCGACGTGCAGGCCATCCGGGACTTCACCCAATTGTGGCGCGACGTCGAGAAGATCAAGACGCAATCGGCCGCGGAACGGATCGAGCAGGCAATCACCGAGCTGGCTGTGATGAAGAGCCAACGCTACGACGAGTATCAGCGTTTAGCGACCAGGCTCCAGAATATCCTGGAAACCCAGCCGAGCGCTGCTTCACGATCTTGACGGGCCGCCGGGCCTAGCTGCTGTTGGAGACACGGCGGCACGCTTTATGATCACGGTTGACGGGACAGCCGGCTGCTCTGCGGAGCCTGGCTGGGCGTCGCGCATCCTGCTTGCCGGGCGGAGCATCTTGTGGTCGGGAGGCGAGGTGGAAGCGCGCCTAAGCCCCGGCGGGGTGGCGGCGATCACGAGCGCCGAGATAACGCGACGCAGCAGGGGTGGCACTTAGCAGCGACGGCGGTTAACGGCATACTAAGAATCACCTCTCTGGGAAGGGAGGCAGCGAGGGCCCGGCCAGGTGTGGCGACTAGCGCCGGGCCTTCGCGCTGCCTTTCTCACAGCGTTCCGGACGTGAACCTTTTCGGCTATGGTTCCGTACCAGAAGTCGGCAGTATGCGTGCATGAGCAGGTTTGCCAGGAACTGCCGGTTATACGGAGGCACTCGGAGGAAGGCACAGGGGCATGAGCTACGACACACCCGAGGGACCCGACGGGGGGCAGACCATGCCACCTCCCGGCCCGTACGGCACACCCGAGGGACCCGGCGGGGGGCAGACCATGCCACCTCCCGGCCCGTACGGCTCTTACGGCTCTTACGGCGTTCCGCCCAGCGCCTATGGCAAGCCGCCGCCCAGCTACCGCGCCTGGGCGATCACCTGCATCGTCTGCGGCGTCCTGTTCAGCATCATCATCGGCCTGCCGTGCGCCCTCGTGGCCCTGAACTACTCGCGGAAGGTCCAGCCTGCGTGGGAAGCCGGTGATCAGCAGCGGGCCGCCAAGGCGTCCCGGAGGGCCATGACCTGGGCCATCGTCTCAACGGTGTTCGAAGTCCTCGGGCTGATCTTCGTCATCACCCTCATCTCGCACGGCAGCACCACGACCACCTGACCAGCACCAGACTGAGCCCGGCACGCCAGGCCGGCCGTCGCCGGGATCAGCCCGCGGCGGTCGGGCGAGCTGCCAGAAGTCGCCGGTGAGCCCGACCTGCCCGAGCAGGCACTGGGCGGCGGCACCGTCGATGACGAGCGCCACGGCGGCGCCGAGTTCCTCCGGCTCGGCCAGCCCGGCCTGCGCGGCGAGCCCAGCCAGCGTGGCGGCGAGCGTCAGCGGCCGCGGGCTCAGTACGGTACTTCCCGGTGGTTCAGGGCAGCGCGTCGGCCGACGAGGAGGACAGCCAGGTGCGGAGCAGGCAGTACGGCCCGGACGTGCTCGCGGAGGGACGGCGGCGCCCGGGACAGGGTCCGATTCCGCAGGTGGCCGCCGAGCGTGGGCTGGTCGTCGAGGACGCGGCCGGCGAGTTCTGCGGCGCGGTGGTCTTCTGCGAGAAGGACGCCGTCACGCTGGAGGACTCCCGGGGACGGCGGCGGGTCTTCCCGCTCCGCCCGGCCGCCTTCCGGCTGGACGGCAAGCCGGTGATGCTGGTCCGCCCGGCCCGGCCCGCTGGCCTGGGCGCGCCGGGCCAGGGCGCGGGGGCCTCCGTGCGGACCCCCTCGGGATCGATCGCGGCGCCGCCGAGCCGGGCCAAGGTGGCGAAGGCGAGCCGGATTTACGTCGAGGGCCGCCATGATGCCGAGCTGGTCGAGAGGATCTGGGGCGACGACCTGCGCGACGTCGGCGTCGTCGTGGAATACCTCGAGGGCATCGATGACCTGCCCGCGATCGTCTCCGGCTTCTCCCCGGGGCCCGCGCGCCGACTCGGCGTCCTCGTCGATCACCTGGTGGACGGATCAAAGGAGACCAAGATCGCGGCGCGAGTGCGGTCGCCGCATGTGCTGATCGTCGGGCACTCGTTCATCGACGTCTGGTCGGCGGTCAAGCCGTCCGTGCTCGGCATCCCCGGCTGGCCGCGGGTGCCGCACGGCCAGCCGTGGAAGGAAGGCGTGCTCGCCGCCATCGGGTGGGAGCAGGACACCGCGGCGGCCTGGCAGCGCATCTTGCGCTCCGTGACGTCCTACGCGGACCTGGAGCCCGAGTTCCTCGGCCGGGTCGAAGAACTCATCGACTTCGCCACCGCACCGGGCAGCGAATAACGCTCCCGCACGGCTGCCAGGCCGTTGGCGGGATTCTGCTGCCGGGCGGCCAGCATGTGGCAGCGCTGCGTGTGCCACCCCCGGCACTCGCCCGATGGTGCTCACCTCCCACAGGACTCTGGCCCGAAGGCGCCCGCTGCGTTGCTCATGCAGGGCTGCCCGGCGGGGCTGCCGGGCCGGGGCGGTCTTGCAGGTCGGCCAGGACCAGGACCAGCCGCGTCCAGGTCCCCTCGGCCCCGGGTTCGGCGAACCGGGCGGCGATCTGAGCGACGTGGCCGCGCAGTTCGGCCAGCGCCTCGTCGGTGAGCCGCAGCGCGCCCCGGGTCACGTCGACCTCCCGGCGGCGGCCTGCCTGCTTGGCCTGGTATGCCGCTGTGATGTCCATCGCGGTGGCCTCCAGCACGGATCCGAGGAATGCGGCGGTCTCCTGCGGGCTGGCGTCGTCGCCGGGGGGTTCGGCTTCCGCCGGGGCGTAAACTCGTTCGGCCTTGCCCCGGGCCAGCCGCCGGTACTCGGCGACCTCGATCAGCCCCGCCTGCTCGAGCTGGCCGAGGTGGTAGTACAGACGGTCAGCGGGCAGGCCGGCGCAGTCGGCCAGCTCCCGCGCCGACCGGGGCCGTTCCATCAGCCACTCCACCAGCCGGATCCGCAGCGGGTCGGCCAGCGCCTTGTGCACGCCGTGCCACGCCTTCGGCTTGGCCGCGCGGGTCGGGGCCGGGTCGCCGCCGGTGCTCATTTCTTGGCTGTCCTGCGGCGGGACAGCAGCCAGTAGGTGACCCCCGCGGGGGGGCACACACACAGCAGCAGGCACAGCAAGCACGGGTCCGGCGCCATGGCCCGCCGCGCCGGCCGCATGTCCGCGTCGGGCAGATCTGCGGTGAGGGCACCCAACTCGTCCCTGGTCCGCGCCGCGAGGGCGGCGCCCGCCCGATCCTCGAGCTCGGCCTGGGTCAGCCGGCCGTCGGCGAAGTGGCGCTGCAGCAGCGCCACAACCTGGTCCCGTTCGCCGTCGGACGCGCGGACGGCCTGGCCGGCCTGTTGGGTGATGACGTCGCTCATGCTGGGCTCCGTGGCGGGATGTCGGGTTCTGGGCGGCCGGGCGTCCGGAGAGCGCCATCCGCCCCGGGCCCGGTGCCATTCGGCGGCTCACCGGGCGAGTTGCCCGCAGGCGGGGGTGCAGCACCCGCTGACTTATTGGAGTATTCTACTTTCATTGAAAAATATTACAACTCGTGCTGCCCGTCAAATTGCGGGCGGAACGCGGTGGCGGTCCAGGCCCGGGCCGGAGACGGGTGGCGTGCGGCCGGTGTGCGGGTTCGGCTGCTAACTCTTCACGGCGGTCAGGTAGGCAAGCGCGGATCGTTCCTGGCCGCGGCCCGACTCGACAAGCGGCTTGAGAACCGCGGTGAACGCGGCGGACTCCTCGGCGGTGAGGGCCTGGGCCAGAACTTCGCTGAGTGGCGGGACCAGGGGATTTCCCGAGCTGCGGACGAATGTCTCCCACGTACAGGGCTTCATGGGGGCCTTCAGGCTCAGGCGCAGGTCGAGGCCGATCTCCGGAAAGCCGGCGGTCTCGGCGTGGCGTACCAGGTCACGCTCGTCGAAATCCCCCATCGGATCGGAGTCTCGCGGCTGGATCGATTCGTAGGCCGCGCGAACTTTCTGCGCGAGCGCGGCTACCGGGCGCGTGTCGTAGCCGAAGAGCCGGTCAGGGTCGTGCATCCGCCGGTTGATCGGCTCGAACACGCTCACCCGGCCGCCCGGCTTGAGCACCCGGTAGAACTCCCGCAGTGCCGCCGCCTTGTCCTTGACGTAGATCAGCACTGAGCGGGTGGTGACAACGTCTACCGAGGTATCCGCGATGGCGGCCAGCGCATCGGCAGGCACCTGGACGAAGCTGCACCGGTCCAGCAGCCCCTCCGCTGCGGCGGCCTCACGGCAGTGATCAAGCAGGTCCTGCGAGACGTCAGAGAAGATGACGTGGCCTGGAGGGCCCAGCCGGTCCAAGGCACCGAATGCGATCAGGCCATCGCCAGCGCCGACGTCCAGCAGCGTGTCGCCGGGCTTGAGCTGGGCCTTGTCGAGGATCTCATCGCGCCACAGGTAAAGCGTCTCAAGCATCTGCTGCCTGAATGCCGCGTCGCCTCCGTGACGGATGTCAAGCAGCCACCGTGCCCACCGGTCACCCCTGTCTGTCATAGCTGCCATCGTGCCTGCCGGAGGATCAGCGGTCCACGTCTCAGGCAGACCGCTAGCGGCCGTCACCGCGGCCGGCGTCACGCACCGCCGCGCCGGAACCCACCTGCCCGGTGTGTCCCCGGCACGACGTGACCCGCGCCGCCGCCCCCATCACGGCGACGCCCGCGGGTCCCCTGGCAGGCACCTGCCCGCCCCGCCCGCCACCACGGCGGGCCGGGGAGTCGCTCCCCCCGCGGCGAGGACCTGGTAAGACCACCGACAAACTTACGAAGAGGTGCACTAGCCGACGGTCGAGTCCACCACGTCCAGCCCGAGGTCGAGCGCCGGGCTGGAGTGGGTCAGCGCGCCGACCGCGATGAAGTCCACGCCGGTCTCCGCCACCGCCCGGGCCGTCTCCAGCCGCAGCCCGCCGCTGGCCTCCAGCCGGGCCCCCGGGTACCGCCGGGCCTCGGCCACGGCGGCGCGCAGGTCGGCCAGGCCCATGTTGTCGAGCAGGATGAGCCCGGCGCCCTCGGCCAGGGCCTCGCGCACCTGGTCCAGGCGGTCGCATTCGACCTCGAGCGGCAGGCCCGGGGCCGCGGCGCGGACGGCCCGGATCGCCGCCGCGACCCCGCCCGCCGCCGCCACGTGGTTGTCCTTCACCAGCGCCGCGTCGCCGAGCCCCATCCGGTGGTTCATCCCGCCGCCGCACCGCACCGCGTACTTCTCGAGCTGGCGCAGCCCCGGCGTGGTCTTGCGGGTGTCGCGGACCGTGCACCTGGTTCCCGCCACGGCGTCGGCCCACCGTCGCGTGGCCGTGGCCACCCCGGACAGGTGCGTTACGAAATTAAGCAGGGTCCGCTCGGCGCCCAGCATCTCCCGCAGCGGTGCGGTGATCCGCAGAACCTCGGCGCCGCGGACAATGCTGTCGCCGTCGTTACGCACCGTCTCGGCGCAATCGGGTGGCACCCCGGCGGCGTCGAGCACGGCCAGCGCAACCGGCAGCCCGGCCAGCACGCCCGGCTGGCGGGCCACGACGCCGGCCACGGCCCGCGCGCCGGGCGGGGCCGTCGCGGCCGAGGTGAGATCGGGCCCGTAGCGGAAGTCCTCCTCCAGCGCGCCGCGGACGGCCCGCTCGGTGTCGCCGGGATCGAGTCCCGCGGCGAGCAGCCGCTCGGTAACCAATGGGTGCAGGGTCATGCGCTCGCCCCGAGGCCCGCCAGGACATCGCCGACGACCCGCGGCCGCCCCTCGTCCGCCTGCAGCACCGTGTGGCGTGCTCCCGGATCCGAGGTGGCCGGCACATCCCGCCACCGGTGGCAGCCCCGGCTCTCCGCCCGGGCCAGGGCGGAGGTGGCGACCAGGACCGAGACCGTGTGCAGGCTGGTCGCCTCGGCCGTGGCCAGATCCAGGCCGTCGCCGCCCGGCGGCGCCTGCTCCAGCATCCGCAGCAGCGCCCGGAGGCCGCCGGCGTCGCGCACCACCCCGGCGTGCCGCGACATGGCGCCGGCCAGGGCCCGGCCCGCCGGGCTCGCCCCCGGCCCCGCGGGCGGGAGCCGCAGGCCGGCGGGCCGTCCCGGCAGGCTCCGCCCGAGCAGGCCGCCGGCGCGCCGCCCCGCGATCAGGGCCTCGGTCAGCGAGTTGGACGCGAGGCGGTTGGCGCCGTGCACCCCGGTCGACGCGGCTTCCCCGACCGCGAACAGGCCCGCGACCGAGGTCCGCCCCTCCAGGTCCGCCTCGATCCCGCCGCAGGCGTAGTGCGCGCCGGGCGCGACCGGGATCGGCTCGGTGACCGGGTCGATCCCCCGCTGGCGGCACGCGGCGGTCACCGTGGGGAAGTCCCGCTCCAGCACCGCCCGGCCGACCCCGGTGGCGTCCAGCCAGAGATGATCGGCGGGCCCGTCTCCGCGCTCCATCCGCCGCTGCATGACCGCCGCCACGACGTCCCGGGGGGCCAGGTCACCGCGCGGATGCTGCCCGGCCATGACCGGCAGGCCGGCCTGGTCCACCAGGACCGCCCCGGCCCCGCGCAGGGCCTCGGTGATCAGCGGGCACTGGCCGCGGGACGCTTCCTGCCACAGCACCGTCGGGTGGAACTGGACGAACTCGACGTCTCGCAGCCGGGCCCCCGCGCGGGCGGCCAGGGCCAGGCCGTCGCCGGTCAGCCCGGCCGGGTTGGTGGTGGTCGCGAACGCCTGGCCGAACCCGCCGGTGGCGAGCACGACAGCCCGCGCCGTCACCGTGCCCGCCTGCAGGGTCCGGCCGTCGCCGCCGATCAGCCCGGCCAGCAGCCCGCCGACGCGGCCCTGCTCGTCGGCCAGCGCGTCCAGGGCGACGACGCGGGTGAGGACCTCCACGGAGCTGGCCAGCAGGGCCGCCTCCAGGGCCTGGTGCACTTCCGCGCCGGCCGCATCGCCCCCGGCGTGCACGATCCGGCTGCGGCTGTGCCCGCCTTCCAGGTGCAGCGCGGTGCGCTCCAGCCGGGCGCCGAGCCGGGCCAGGCGGGCGATCTCGGCCGGGGCCTGCGCCACCAGCGCCGCCACCGCGGCCGGGTCGCACAGCCCGGCGCCCGCGTCCAGCGTGTCCCGCCGGTGCAGGGCCGCGGTGTCCCCGGGCCCGATCGCGGCGGCCAGGCCGCCCTGGGCCAGCGGCGTCGCGCCCCCGCCGAGCTCCTCCTTGCTGATCAGCAGCACCCGCCAGCCGTGCTCCGCGGCGGCCAGGGCGGCGCTCATCCCCGCCGCTCCCGATCCCACGACCACCACGTCGGCGTCCCGTTCCCAGCACGGCCGCGGCCGCGGCAGGTAGCGCAGCTGCGGGGCGATCATTCCCCGGCCGCCGACGGCGTTCCGACGGCGATCATCGCCTGCACCGCGTGGCGGGCCCGGTCGGCGACGTCGGGAGCGACGTGCACCTCCTCCACCCCGTCGCGCAGGCAGCGCAGCAACGTGGCTCGTGTGGTCATCTTCATGAACCGGCACACGGCGTTGGGGTTGACCGGCTCCCAGCGCACCGCCGGATTGGCCCGGCGCAACTGGTGCAGCATGCCGGTCTCCGTGGCCACGAGCACGGCCCGGGCCTTGGTGGAGCGGGCGGCGTCCAGCATCCCCCCGGTGGACAGCACCCGGGTGCGGCCGGCCGGCAGGTCCCCCGTTCCCGCCAGCCAGAGCGCCGCGGTCGAGCACCCGCACTCGGGGTGGATGAACAGCTCCGCCTCGGCCTCGGCGGCCGCCTTGCGCCGCAACTCCTCCGGGCTGATGCCCGCGTGCACGTGGCACTCCCCGAGCCAGATGTGCATGTTGGCGCGGCCGGTGGCCCGCTGCACGTGGGCGCCGAGGAACTGGTCGGGCAGGAACAGGATCTCCTGGCCCGCCGGGAGCGACTGCACGATCGCGGTCGCGTTGGCCGAGGTGCAGCACACATCGGACTCGGCCTTGACCTCGGCGCTGGTGTTGACGTAGGCGACCACCGCGGCCCCGGGGTGCTCGGCCTTCCACTCCCGCACCTGCTGCGCGGTGATGCTGTCCGCGAGCGAGCAGCCCGCCCGCGAGTCCGGGATCAGCACCGTCCGGTCCGGGGCGAGGATCTTGGCGGTCTCCGCCATGAAGTACACCCCGGCGAACACGATCGTGCTCGCCGTGCTCGCCGCGGCCAGGCGGGACAGGGCCAGCGAGTCGCCCACGTGATCGGCGACGTCCTGGATTTCGGGGGCCTGGTAGTTGTGGGCGAGGATCACGGCGTCGCGCTGCTGCGCGAGCCGCCGGATCTGTTCCGCCCAGCTCGCCTGATCCTCGCAGCCCGCCCAGCGCTCCCCGTCCTGGCCGCCTGCGACCGCGGTCCCGGCCGCCGCCCCGGCCACCCCGGCGCTCGCCGCCGCCGCGCTCGCCGCCCCCGCCGCCGCCGCGCTCGCCGCCCCCGCCGCCGCCGCGCGAGCCACCTTTGCCGTCGCAGTGCCGCTCATCGGCTGCTCCATACTGCTCAGAGGTTTTCAACTTAAAGTCTAAAACCTGTTCGGAGCACAGTATCATGCGAACGTGCCAGAACCTAAACCGCCGACCGCTACGGGCCGGGACGACCGGTTCCGTCATGACGTCCTGGCGGTCGTCCTGCAGGTCCGCCGGGCTCGCCTGCACGTCTTGCTCTGGCGCCGGGGCGCGCCGCCGTTTGAGGGACTGTGGTCGCTGCCCGGCGGGCCCCTCGGCGCGGACGAGCGCCTCGGCACTTCGCTGGGGCGGCACCTGGCCACCAAGGTCGATCTCACCGAGATCGCGCACCTTGAGCAGCTGGAAACCCGCAGCGACCCCGAGCGCGACCCGAGAGGCCGGACCCTCGCCACGGCCTACCTCGCGCTGGTATCGGCCGACGCCGAGCCGTGCATCCCCGCGGACACCGCCTGGCACGCCGTCCAGGACCTGCCGCCGACCGCGTTCGACCACGGGTCGATCGTCGAGTCGGCCCGAGAGCGGCTGCGAGCCAAGCTGTCCTACACGAACATCGGCTTCGCCCTGGCCCCGGAGACCTTCACGATCGCCCAGTTGCGGGACATCTACGCCGCCTCCATCGGCCACCCGATCTCAGCGACCAACCTGCAGCGGATCCTGACCCGGCGCGGCGTGATCGAGGCCACCCGGGCCGCCGCCCGGCCGACCGCGCTGGGCGGCAGGCCGGCCACTCTGTACCGGTTCGCGGCCCAGGCCCTCGTGGTCACCAACCCGTTCGCGGCGTTCCGCCCGCCATCGCCGGCCGGCCGCGGCGCGGACCCCGGCGCCGGCCTGCTCGGCCCGGCCGGCCACCGGGCTAACGCGGCGGCCCGGCTTTCATCGGGGTGAGCTGCTGGATGTCGTACCGGGCTGATCGGCCTGCAGATGTTCCAGCTCCGCCTGGTCGACCAGCCCGTACCCCGCGAGCCCATTCCCCGCGGCCAGCCACCCCCGCCAGTTTCGTTATTGAGGTTCATGGCACGCGCATAGCGCACCTCATGCACCGCGATCATGGAAAGGGCCGCTCCAGGGGGAGATCGCGCACTCCGCGGGTTAGAGAAATCCGCGAAGTCCCGCAGCAACGCGGACTTGGACCTGGCCCCGAGCACCTGCCTGACCACCTGGCCGCCGGAGAAGACAGCCAGGGTCGGGACGGCCAGGACCTGATTCAAGGCCATTGAGCAGCCAGGCCGGCCCCGCGCTGGGCGGGTGGCCGTCCCCTCCGGGTGCGGCGGCCCACGCCGGGCGGGGCCGGGGCGTTATGGTAACGTCTCTAGTTGAGCATTTGCTTTAACTATTTGCTCAACTGGAGGGGAGCGTGGCCAAGGCCGGGCCGCGGCGGGCTCCCGGTCCGGCCGTCAGGCGTGACCGATCGGCCAGGCGTGACCGATCGGCGGAAACGCGCGCGGCGCTGGTCGAGGGGGCCATCGAGGCGCTGCGGGCGGAGGGGTTCGCCGGCGCCAGCGCCCGGGAGATCGCGCGCCGGGCGGGGTGCAACCAGACGCTGGTCTTTTACCATTTCGGCTCGGTCACGGACCTGCTGCTGGCCGCGCTGGACGCCATCAGCGAGCGGCGCATGGCCGCCTACCGCGGGATACTCGACCACGCCGGGTCCCTCACCGACCTGGTGGAATCCGCGCGGTCCATCTTCATCGAGGACCTGGACCGTGGGCACGTGACCGTCCTGGTCGAGATGATCGCCGGGGCGCGGTCGGTGCCGGGGCTCGGCGAGCAGGTCGCGGCCAGGCTCGCGCCGTGGCGCGAGTTCGCCGAGGCCGCCGTGCGCGGCGCGCTGGCCTCGTCGCCGCTGGCGCGGCTGCTGCCCGCCCGGGACGTGGCGCACGGCGTGGTCGCGGGATTCCTCGGCCTGGAACTGCTCGCCAACGTCGGCGGGGACCAGGCCGCCGCGCTCGCGCTGTTCGACCGCGGCCGCGCGCTGGCCACGCTGCTCGACCTGGCCGGCGTGCTGCCCGTGCCCGGCGTGCTGCCCGTGCCCGGCGAGGAGCCAGGAGGAGGGTCGTGATGACACCAGCCACGGCCCAGCTCGACGTGGTCACCGGGGCGTTCAGCTACTCCGGGGCCGCGATCACGCGGGAACTGCGCGCCGCCGGCCACCGGGTGCGGACCCTCACCGGGCATCCGGAGCGCGCCCCGGCCGGCACGGACATCGACGTGCGCCCGCTGGACTTCGCCGATCCGGCCCGCCTCACCGAGTCACTGCGGGGCGCGCACACGCTCTACAACAGCTACTGGGTCCGGTTCGCGCGCGGCCGCGTCGATCACGATGCGGCCGTGGCCAACAGCCGGGTGCTGCTGCGCGCGGCCACCCGGGCCGGCATCCGGCGGATCGTGCATATATCCATAACGAACCCCAGCCTCAACTCGCCGTACCCCTACTTCCGCGGCAAGGCCGAGGTGGAACAGAACCTGGCCGAGACCGGGTTGTCCTGCGCGATCGTCCGGCCGGCGATCTTGTTCGGCGGGGACGGGGTGCTGGTGAACAACATCGCGTGGCTGCTGCGGCGGGTGCCGGTGTTCGCCATCGGCGGCCGGGGCGACTACCGGGTGCGCGGCATCCACGTCGACGACCTGGCCCGGCTGTGCGCGCAACTCGGGGCGAGCCGCGAAACGGTCACCGTCGACGCGGTCGGGCCGCAGAGCGTGTCGTTCCGCGAACTGGTGGACGCGGTCCGGGCGGCGGTCGGCAGCCGGGCCGTGGTCCTGAACGTTCCCGGCCCGGTGCTGCTGGGGCTCTCCCGGGTGCTGAGCGCGGCCCTGCGCGACACGCTGCTCACCCGCGATGAGTACCGGGCGATGGCCGACGGGCTGGCCGACTCCGCGGCGCCGCCGACCGGGGACACCGTGTTCACCGACTGGGTGGCCGCGCACGGCGCGGAACTCGGGCGTGACTACGCCAACGAGCTTGACCGGCATTTCCGGCGGGCCCGGCACCTCGCCGGCCGGGCTTGACCCGGCGGGCCCGGCACCCCCGGCCAGGCCAGATACCACGCCGGGGCACAAGCGGGCCCGCGATCGTTTGTTGAGCCCGCACAAGCCGGGCCGCGGCCAGTGTACGCGCCGACACAAGATCGTTTCGCTGCGGTCTCGATCGTCGGCGAAGCCTTGCGCTCGTGTCAGCCGACATCTAGCATCCAAGGCAAAATTAGGTACTGCCGACGTAGAGATTGTCACATACTTTGCTTTCGCGCGCCTTCGCCTCGACCCCTGGCGATGGCAGGGTGAGCATTGCCTCACATCCTTGGACAATGGGGTACTTCGTGCCGTCAACCACCAGGAGGTGGGGGATAGGTGAGCATGCGGGAGCACATCTCAGGTGTGCGCGGAGTCGTGGCAGTAGCCGCGGTAATCGGATTGGCTGCCGCCGCCGGGTGCAGCAGCAGTAGCACGACCAGCAGCGCGCCGGCCGCGACCAGCAAGCCGACCACCTCGGCGGTGAAGACATCACAGTGCGGCACCAAGCCCGGCGTGACGGCGACCGGCACGCCGATCCCCCTGGGGGTCATCGTTACCAACCAGCCGGGGACGTCGTTCACCGACATTTCGAACATGGCGAACGCGTACTTCACCTGCGTCAACGACAACGGCGGCATCAAGGGCCACCCGATCAAGTACTACATAGAGACCGAGCAGACCAACCCGGCCCAGATCGCGGCCGACGCCAAGCAGCTCGTCGACACCGATCACGTGGTCGGGATCGTCGGCAACACGAGCATCATCGAATGCTCGATCGACTCGAGTTACTGGCAGAAGCTCGGCTACTACATCATCGACTCGGGGATCGCGCCCGAGTGCTACTCGACCCCGAACAGCGCGGCGGTCAACATGGGGCCGCGGTACAGCTCCGACGGAGCGGTGCAGTACGCGCTCGCGCAGCACGCCTCCAAGATCGTGTTTGACCAGTCGAACGTCCCGGGTACCGGGTACATAGCGGCCGGCCCCGCGGCCCTGGCCGCGGCCGCGCACGTGCCGATCCAGCAGCTCACCGAGAACGTACCGATCTCGGACGCCGACTCGGTGGCGATCAAGGAGGTCGACGACGCGGGGCCGAACGGCGCCGTGGTGCTCAACTTCACCCCGCCAGAGGCGCTGGTGATCCTGCAGGCCGCGCAGAAGCTAGGCCTGGAGGACAAGGTCAAGCTGTGGGGCTGCTCGACGCCGTGCAACACCGACTTCCTCGCCACGTCGCTCGGCCCGAAGTGGAACAGCAAGCTGTTCGTGAACGCCGAGCTGACCCCGCCGGACGTCACCAGCACGTCGACCATGAAGCTCTACGAGGCGATACTCAAGCAGTACGGCTCGGCGGTCTCCGGCGGCATCGGCAGCTTCAGCCAGATGGGCTTCACCGAGGCCGAGATCGCGGTGCACGCGCTGGAGTCGATCAGCGGCTCGTACACGGTGGCGAGCGTCAACGCCGCGTTCAAGGCGGTGTCGAACTACAACACCGGGATGCTGTGCCAGGCCTGGACGTACGGCAGCTACCCGATGCACATCCCCAACAACGAGGACTACACGGTCACGCCGGATAACGGCAAGATGGTGACGGCGCAGGGCTGCACGCAGATCTCGTCGGTCGACCCGCAGATAAAGGCCTACCGCGCTGTCGCGGGCACGGCTCCGATGGCGGGGTAAGAACCTGAGGTGCGGATGAAGCGATCAGAGCGCCCACGGTAGGCCGGTGATGCCGAGCTGGCAGGACTTTGAGCCGTTCATCGTGAGCGGCCTCGCGCTAGGTGGCGTGTACGCCCTCTCCGGGGTGGGGATGGTCGTGCTCTACCAGGCCACCGGCGTGGTCTACCTGGCGTTCGGTGCCGTCGGCGCGATGGGCGCTCTGATCGCGTGGTCCCTGATCAACGCGCATGCTCCCGGCTGGGTCGGGTGGCTGGTGTGCGTGGCGTTCGGGGCGGCGGTGACGCTCGGCTACGGGATGGTGTTCGGCCCGGCGCTGGCTAAACGGGACCCGCTGGTCAAGGCGGTGGCCACGCTCGGGCTGACGCTCGTGCTGTTCGGGCTGATGGACCTGCTGTGGACCACCAGCGGCGGGCAGTCCCGGGCGATCACCCTGCCGACCGACAACGGCGGGTTCATGGTCGGCCAAATCCAGGTCGACTGGACGCAGGTGATCAGCGTGGCCCTGGGCATCGCGATCACCGTGGTGACCGGGGTGTTCTTGCGCCTCACCAAGCTCGGGACGGCGATGCGGGCGATGGCCAACGACCGCGAGATCACCGCGACCCTGGGCGTGCCGGTGCGCCGGGTGGAGGCCGCGGCCTGGCTCGGCTGCGGCGTGCTGGCCGGCGTGGCCGGGATTCTGCTCGCTGACCTGGTCGCGCTCGACGCCACGACGCTCACCTTCCTGGTGATCTCGTCGCTGGCCGCGGCCCTGATCGCCCGGCTGCGGTCGATCACGGTCACGTTCGTGGCGGCGATCGTGATCGGACTCGTCCACGACCTGCTGACCCCGATCCCGTCGCTCACCAACTACCGTGACATGACCCCGTTCGTGCTCGCCGCGATCGCGCTGCTGGTGCTCTCGCGCGGCGGCGGCCGCGTGCTCACCCGCTCCCGCGAGGAGGCCTAGTGGTGCCCCGGGGAGGCGGCCTAGTGGTGCCCCGGGGAGGCGGCCTAGTGGTGCCCCGGGGAGGCGGCCTAGTGGTGCCCCGGGAGGCGGTCTAGTGGCCGACACCGCGGTGCGCACGGCCAGCGCGCGGCAGCGGTCGCCGCTGCCCAGGCCGGGCACCGGAACGCTGGTCCGCGCGGCCGTGGTGGCCGCGCTGCTGCTGCTCGCGCTGTTCGCGCTGCCGCAGCTGATGAGCCTGTACTACATCGACTCGATGACCCAGGTGGCGGTGTGGACCATGGCCGCGCTCGGCCTGGGGGTGCTGGTCGGCCGGGTCGGCCTGGTGTCGCTCGGCCAGGTCGCGGTGCTGGCGATCGGCGCGTGGGTGGCCTGGCGCTGCTGTTCGCCACCACTCAGCCCTACCCGCTGGTGCTGCTGGAGGCCGGCCTGGCCACGATGCTGCTCGGCACGCTGATCGGGCTGCCCGCGCTGCGGCTGCGCGGGCTGTACCTGGCGCTGATCACGCTGATGCTGGCGGGCGCGATCACGGTCGTGCTGGCCACGGCCAACTTCCCCAACGGTGGCCACGGCTTCTTCGGCTACAACGGCAGCCTGATCAACATTCCGCCGATCCGGCGCCCCGGCATCGCGGGGAGCGATCCGGCGTACTACCGGTACGCCGTGGTGGTCGCCGCGCTGATGTTCCTGCTCGTGTTCGCGCACATCCGGACGCGGCCGGGCCGGGCCTGGGCGGCGATCCGGCAGAGCGAGTCGGCGGCACTGGCCGCGGGCATCAACACCTGGCTCTACAAGCTGTGGGCGTTCGCGCTGGCCTCGTTCATCACCGGCGTCGCGGGCGGCGTGCTCGCGGGCGCCGACCACTACCTGTACTCGATCGACTTCCCCACCTACTACTCGATCACGCTGCTGGCCGTGGTGCTGATGGGCGGGGCGTACAGCCTGTGGGGCGCGGTCATCGCCGGGCTGCTGTGGGCGCTGCTGCCGTCGGTGCTCCAGGACTGGGGCGTGTCGGCCGACTGGCTGACGATCCTGTTCGGCATCGGCGTGCTGCAGGTGCTGACGACCGCGCCGAGAGGGCTGGCGGATCAGGTGCCAAAGGATCTCGCCCGGCTGGGGCGCGTGGCGCGCGGGCTGGCCCGCAAGCGCGCCCCGTCCGAGAGCGGCGCGAGGTGATGGCCAGGTGATCGAGGTTTCCGATCTGACGGTCCGCTTCGGCGGCGTCACCTCGCTCGACGGCATGACCGTGACCTTCGAGGCCGGGACCTGCGGGCTGATCGGGCCGAACGGCGCCGGGAAGACGACGTTCTTCAACGTGCTGAGCGGGTTCGTCCGGCCGACCGCGGGAACGGTGCGCGCGTTCGGGCAGGACCTGCTGTCGCTCGTGCACTACCGTCGCGCGCGGTGGGGGGTGCGGCGGACCTTCCAGACCGAGCAGGCCATCGAGGATCTGTCGGTGTTCGACAACGTCGCGATGATCCATGAGCACGCCCGGCTGGGCGGCGCCAGCAGGCGCCAGGACGTGCTCGGCGCGATCTCGTTCGTCGGGATCGAGGCCGATCCGTCCGCCAAGGTGGCTACGCTCGCGGCCGGCGAGCGCCGCCTGGTCGAGGTCGCCCGCGCCGTGGTCGGGCGGCCGAAGGTGGTGCTGCTGGACGAGCCGGCGGCCGGGCTGCCCGACCAGGAGACCGAGCACCTCAGCGAGGTGATCCGCCGGATCCCCGAGCAGGCCGGCGCGCTGACGATCCTCGTCGACCACGACATGAGCCTGGTGTCCGCCTGCTGCGAGACCACCGCCGTGCTCGACTTCGGCAAGCTGATCGCGTCCGGGCCGACCGCCGAGGTGCTGCGGGACGAACGGGTGATCAGCGCCTATCTGGGCACGGCGGAGGGCCTGTGAGCGAGACGCCGCAGGCTCCGGGCGAGACATCGCGGACCCCGAGCGAGACGCCTGCGCCCGGCGGCGAACGCCGGGACGGCATGCTCGCGCTGGTGGGCATCACCGTCGACCGCGGCAAGCGCACCGTGGTCAGGGATGTCTCGATCGAGATCCCGGCCGGAGAGGTGACCGCCCTGCTGGGGCCGAACGGGGCCGGGAAGTCGAGCCTGGTGCTGGCCGTCGGCGGCGTGCTCGGGCTGCAGGCTGGCTCGGTCATGCTGGACGGCCGCGACTTCGCCGGCCGCCGACCCGAGCGGATCCGCGCCGCCGGGATCGCGATCGTCCCGGAGGGCCGGCGGCTGCTCCCGGACCTGACCGTCGAGGACAACATCCGCGTCGCCACCTACTCCCTGCCCCGCGAGCAGGCCCGGGCCGGGCGCGAGCGGGTGCTTGAGCTGTTCCCCGAGATTTCCCGGCGGCTGTCGGCCCCGGCCCGGATGCTCTCCGGCGGCGAGCAGCAGATGGTCGTGCTGGCCCAGGGCCTGGTCTGCGAGCCGCGCTACATGCTGATCGACGAGCTCTCGCTGGGGCTGGCACCGGTGATCGTCAGCCGACTGGTTCCGAGGATCCGCGCGGTCGCCGAGTCCGGGGTCGGGGTGCTGCTGATCGAGCAGTTCGCGACCATCGCGCTGGGGCTGGCCAATCAGGCTCATGTCATGGAGGGCGGCCAACTCCGGTTCTCCGGCCTGGCCAGCGAGCTGCGCGAGAAACCGGAACTGCTCCGGTCGGCGTACCTGCTGCGCGGCAGCGCCGACCTGCCCGGTCCGCCCGGTCCGCCCGGTCCGCCCGGTCCGCCGGGAGCGCGCTGATGCGCGCGGCGGTCACCGAGGGCGTCGGCGCCATGGTGGTGCTGGAGCGTCCCGAGCCCGCGGCGCCCGGGCCCGGCGAGGTCGTGATCCGCCCCGAGGCGGTCGGGATCTGCGGGTCGGACTACCACTTCTTCACCGGGGAGCTGCCGGACGCGGCGGGCGGCTCGCGGTTTCCCCGGATCCAGGGGCACGAGCTGGCGGGCACGATCACGGCGGCCGGCCCCGGCTGCCGCGCGGAACTCGGGATCGGGCGGCGCGTCGCGGTGTGGCCGCTGCACCCGTGCGGGCAGTGCTATCCGTGCGGCGCCGGGCGGCCGAACGCGTGCGACCGCCTGACGCTGACCGGGATTCACCTCGACGGCGGCCTCCAGGAGCGCCTGGCCATCGGCCAGCAGCAGGTGTTCCCGATCACGGTCGGCGATCCCGCGATCGCGGCGATGGCCGAGCCGGTATCCATCGCCGTGCGCGCCGTGAACCGGGCGGCGGTCAAGCCCGGCGAGCGCGCCGTGGTCCTCGGCGCCGGACCCATCGGGCAGTGCATCAGCCTGGTCGCGCGCGAGCGCGGCGCCGAGACGCTGGTGATCGATCTCCTCGAGAGCCGGCTCGCGCTGGCCCGCGAGCTGGGCGCGCAGACGCATCCGTGGCTCGGCGCGGAGGAGGTGATCGCGGCCGCCCGCCGGTGGGCCGGCCCGGCGGGGCCGCCGGTGGCGTTCGACGCCACCGGCGCCGCGGCGGCCACGGTGGCGATGGTCGGCATGGTCGCCTCGGGCGGGCGCGCGGTCCAGGTCGGGATGTCGAACGAGGAGGCGCCGATCCGGGTCGGCATCCTGACCGAGAAGGAACTCGACCTGCTCGGGGTGAGCTGCTGCGGCGAGCAGGAATTCGCCGACGCCGTGGCCGTGACCGAGCGCAACGGCGCGCTGCTGAGCCGCCTGATCAGCCACGAGTTCGGCCTGGCCGAGGCGCCCGAGGCGATCCGCTTCGCGATCAGCAACCCGGCCCAGGTCATGAAGGTGGTGATCCGGTGCTGATCACGGGCGCCTAGGCGTGGCGCCGGCCGGAAGGTACAGCGAGACCACTGCTAGCTGCAGGGATCCTGATGAATGAAGGGCTGTACCTGTCATCGGGCCGATGTCAGAATGCTAAGCGCTGCGGCGCCTCGCGGCCTCGCGGCCGCCCAGGAGCCGTGGCGAACGTCAGATACCGGAAGGCGGATAAAGCTATATGAGCATCCTGGGTACCCGCGTGGTGCGCACCGAGGACCCGCGGCTGCTGACGGCCGGCGGTACGTACGTCGATGACCTGCGGGTGCCGGAACTCGCGGACGCGGCACGGGTCACGTTCGTGCGCAGCCCGATCGCCCACGCGCTGATCTCCGGCATCGACACCTCGGCGGCGCGCGAGGCGCCGGGCGTGGTGGCCGTGCTGACCGCCCGGGACCTGGACGACCTGCCGCCCCCGCCGCCCGATGACGGCAGCGGCGGCGGAGGCAGCGAAGGGGCGCCCCTTCCGCTCGGCGGCCCGTGGTCCGAGCCGCTGCTGGCCACCGACCGGGTCCGGTTCGTCGGCGAGCCGGTGGCGATGGTCATCACCAACGACAGCTACCAGGGTGAGGACGCGGCCGAACTGGTCAGCGTGGACTATGAGCCGCTACCCGCGGTGGTGGGCATCGGCACCGCGCTGGAGACCGAGACGCTGCTGTTTGAGGGCACCGAGTCGAACGTCGCGGTGACCTCGGGCGAGGCCACGGACGACACGGTCTTCGACGGCTGCGACGCGGTGATCAAGCAGACCATCGTGAACCAGCGGCTCGCCCCGATGCCGATGGAGGGGCGCGCCGCCGCCGCCGTGTTCTCGGGCGGGAAGCTGACCTTCTGGGTGAGCACGCAGAACGCGCAGATCACCCGCTTCATCCTGGCCGGCGCGCTCGGCCTCGACCCCGGCGCCATCCGGGTGATCGCCCCCGACGTCGGCGGCGGGTTCGGCGCCAAGGTCGGCACCGACCGGAGCTCGCTCCTGGTCGCCTGGGCCGCCCGGAAGACCGGCCGGCCGCTGCGCTGGGTGGAGACGCGCAGCGAGAACCTGACCGGGATGACGCACGGGCGCGCCCAGGAGCAGACCGTCACGCTGGGCGGGACCAGCGACGGCCGCATCCTCGCCTACCGGCTCGACGTCGTGCAGGACACCGGGGCCTACCCGCGGATGGGCGGCTTCCTGCCCTTCTTCACCAAGCTGATGGCGGTGGGCCCGTACGACATCCCGCACGTACAGACCGCGTCCCGGACGTTGGTGACCAACACCACGCCGATCTTCGCGTACCGGGGCGCCGGGCGGCCGGAGGCGACGGCCGCAATCGAGCGGGCCATCGACCTGTTCGCCGCCGCGATCGGCATGGACCCGGCCGAGGTGCGGCGGAAAAACCTGATCGCGCCGGACAGGTTCCCGTATTCCACGCCGACCGGCGCGGTCTACGACTCGGGGGACTACGCCACGGCGCTGGACAAGGTGCTGGCCGCGGCCGGCTACGGCGAGCTGCGGGCCGAGCAGGCGCGCCGCCGGGAGCGGGGCGACGTGGTCCAGCTTGGCCTCGGCCTGGCCAGCTACGTGGAGATCACGGCCGCGGACGCCGAGGCCGGGGAGACCGCCCGGCTCGAGGTGCACGACGACGGCAAGGCCACCGTGTACACCGGGAGCTCCGCCCACGGCCAGGGCCACCACACGGCCTGGGCCATGCTCGTCGAGGCCGAGCTGGGGATCCCGATGGCGAACGTCGACGTGATCCACGGCGACACCGACCTGATCCCCGATGGGGTCGGAACCTACGCGTCGCGGTCCCTGCAGCTCGGCGGGGTCGCCGTGCACAAGGCCGCGCTGGACGTCAAGGACCAGGCCCGGCGGGTGGCGGCGGACATGCTCGAGGCCGCCGAGGCCGACCTGGAGCTGAACGCCGAGGACGGGACCTGGCAGGTCCGGGGCGACCCGGCCACGGGCCGGAGCTGGGGTGACGTGGCCAGCCACGCCGGGGAGGACGGCCTGGTGGCCTTCGTGCGGTTCGCCGGGGACGCGCCCACCTTCCCGTTCGGCACCCACCTGGCCGTGGCCGAGGTCGACACCGAGACCGGCAAGGCCCGGCTGATCCGGCACGTCACCGCGGACGACGCCGGGACCGTGATCAGCCCGGTGCTGGCCGAGGGGCAGCGGCACGGGGGCATCGCCCAGGGGGTCGCGCAGGCCCTGCTGGAGGAGATGATGTACGACGCCGACGGCAACCCGCTCACCGGCACGCTCGCGGACTACGCCGCGATCACCGCGGCGGAACTGCCGAGCTTCGAGCTGCTGCAGAGCGAGACGCCGACGGACATCAACCCGCTGGGCGTGAAGGGAATCGGCGAGGCCGGGACGATCGGCGCCGCCCCGGCCGTGCAGAACGCGGTCGTGGACGCGGTCAGCCATCTCGGCGTCACCCACATCGACATGCCGACCACGCCGGCGCGGGTCTGGGCCGCGATCAGCGCGGCGCGAGAGAGCGGAGAGAGTAAGTGAAGGTCACCGTGACCGTCAACGGCAGCCAGGTCGAGGCTGAGGTGCCCGATCGCACCCTGCTCGTGCATTTCCTGCGCGACGTGGCCAACCTCACCGCGACCAACGTCGGCTGCGACACCACGTCCTGCGGGGCGTGCACGGTCCTGCTCGACGGCAGGTCGGTGAAGTCGTGCACGGTGCTCGCGGCCCAGGCCGACGGGCGCGAGGTGACGACGGTCGAGGGACTGGCCGACGGCTCGGGCGCGATGCACCCGGTGCAGCGCGCGTTCCAGGCCGAGCACGGGCTGCAGTGCGGGTTCTGCACTCCCGGGATGGTGATGGCGACCGTCTCGCTGCTGGACGAGAACCCCGCGCCCACGGAAGAAGAGGTCAGGTCGGCCCTGGAAGGCAACCTGTGCCGGTGCACCGGCTACCACAACATCGTCAGGGCGGTGCTGGCCGCGGCCCCGGCGCAGAGCGAGAGGCGGTCCAGTTGATCCCGGCCCCGTTCACCTACAAGCGCGCCTGGTCCGTGGACGAGGCCCTGGACCTGGCGGCCCAGGACGGCGACGACGCCAAGTTCCTGGCCGGCGGGCACTCGCTGCTGCCGCTGATGAAGCTGCGGCTGGCCGTGCCCGAGGTCCTGATCGACATCGGCCGGCTCCGTGAGCTCAGCTACGTCCGCGACGACGACAGCCAGATCCTGGTCGGCGCGCTCACCAGCCACGACGAGCTCGCCCGGTCCAGCCTGCTGGCCAGCGAACTGCCGCTGCTGGCCCACGCGGCCTCCCAGGTCGGCGACCCCCAGGTCCGCCACCGCGGCACGATCGGCGGGTCCCTGGTGCACGCCGATCCCGCGGCCGACCTGCCCGCGGTGGTCCTGGCCCTGGACGCGACCCTGGTCGCCCGCGGGCCGTCCGGCAGCCGCGCGATCGGGGCCGGCGAGTTCTTCCAGGGCCTGTTCGAGACCGCGCTGCAGCCCGGTGAGCTGCTGACCGAGATCCGGATCCCCAAGCCGCAGGCGGCGGCCCGCGGCTGGGCGTTCCAGAAGTTCACCAAGCGCGCCATCGACTGGGCGATCGTCGGCGTCGCGGTGCAGGGCGGCAGCGTGGCCCTGGTAAACATGGGCCAGACGCCGGTCCGGGCCAGCGGGGTCGAGCAGGCCCTGGCCGCTGGCGCCGGGCCGCGGGACGCCGCGGCCCACGCCGCCGAGCAGGCGAGCCCGCCCACCGACATCAACGCCGACAGCGGCTACCGCGAGCACCTGGCCCGGGTGCTGGTGGGACGCGCGCTGGAAGAGTCAGCCGCGCGTTCCTGACCGGGCGGCTGGCGTGGCGTTCAGGACCATGGTCTGAGCGCACTTAGCCGGAAAGTTGGTCACCGGACGTCGTCCTGGCAGCGGCCGGTGACCAACTTTCGTCAGTGCTCGTTTCGTCAGTGCTCGTGGATCAGGACGCCGCGGATGTTCTTGCCTTCCAGCAGGTCCTGGTAGCCCTGGTTGACGTCCTCCAGCCGGTACCTGGCGGTGATCAGCTCGTCCAGCTTGAGCCGGCCGGCCCGGTACAGGTCGAGCATCAGCGGGATGTCGTCGAACGGGTTGCCCCCGCCGAACAGCGCGCCCTCGATCCGCTTCTGGAACAGGGTGAGCTCGAAGCTCGACAGGTGGATGTTCTTCTGCCCGGGCCCGGCCAGCCCGGTCACGACCACGGTGCCGCGCTTGCGGATGGCCGCGAAGGCCGCGTCGACGACGTCGGCGGTGACCACGCCGACGGTGATCAGGGCGTGGTCGGCGCCGACCCCGCGGGTGAGCTCGGTGACCAGTTGCTGAGCCTGCTCCGCGTCCGCCGCGCTGTGCGTGGCGCCAAGCCACTCGGCGACCTCACGCTTGTTCGGCAGCGGGTCCACCGCGATGATGTTGATCGCCCCGGCGATGGCCGCGCCCTGCACCGCGTTGATGCCGACGCCGCCGATGCCGTAGATGACCACGGTGTCGCCCGGGCGCACGCCGCCGAGGTTGACCGAGGTGCCGAAGCCGGTCGGCACGCCGCAGCCGACCAGGACCACCGTCTCCAGCGGCAGGTCGTCGTCCACCTTGATGCACGAGTGCTCGGACAGCGTCGACCACTGGGAGAACGTGCCGAGCAGGCACATCTGGCCGAAGTCCTGGCCGTCGGCGTGGAACCGGAACGTACCGTCGGGCAGGCAGTTGTCGACGAACAGGGCGCCGAGGTCGCACAGGTTGGTCTGGCCGCGGGCACAGAACCGGCAGTGGCCGCAGGCCGGGAGGAACGAGCAGACGATGTGATCGCCCGGCTTCAGCCGGCTGACCCCGGCGCCCACCTCCTCGACGATCCCGGCCCCCTCGTGGCCGCCGACGATGGGGTACCTGACCGGGATGTCCCCGGTCTGCAGGTGATTGTCGGAGTGGCACAGCCCGGAGGCCACGAAGCGGACGAGCACCTCCCCCGCCTTGGGCGGGTCGAGGTCTAGCTCGATGACTTCCCAGTCCTTGCCGACATCGCGCAGGACCGCTGCCTTAGTCTTCATCCGCCCTCCCACCGGCCGCGGCGCCCACGGGCCGGGCGCCTGACGTCGTTGATCATGCCGTGGCGTAGATATTCTCGCCCGGCCGCCCTTGGTTTGCCATCTTGCGGGGCGACGGCCCGGCGGTCATTGTGCTAGCCGGCCAATAAAACCCCTCCTCGGTTGTGCTCCCCCGCGCCAGCCGCTACCCCGGCGCTGCCCCGGGCTGCGTCCGCGGGAGGCCGAATCCCCAGTTCAGGACCTGAGCGGCGGCCCGGGCGCCGGAAGCCGGGCCGGTGGCGGGACTGCCGAGGACGTCGCCGATCAGGGTGAGGTCCCCGCGGGTGGCCTCGAAAAGCAGGCAGTGCAGGGCAGCATTGGTGAACCCGTCCTTGATGCCGTCGGCGCCCGGATAGGTGCCGATCAGGTCGTTGGTGTTGTTCCACCAGTAGGCGTGGTGCCCGGGGCCCTTGTGGATCTGGTACCAGGACTGGTCCACGATCGAGCGGAAGACCGGCAGCCTCATCGCCGCGAGGCCCAGGGTGACCAGGTCGGCGGGGGTGGAGTAGGTCGAGTACTCGGTCGGGTACGGCAGCCCGTCCGGGCTGGTGAAGTACGTGTGCAGCATGCCGAGCTGCCGTGCCGTGGCGTTCATCTTGGCCAGGAACGCCAGCATGCCCGGGCCGTAGGCCATGGCCAGGGTGTAAGCGGCGTCGCAGCCCGAGGGCAGCAGCAGCGCCTCGAGCAGTTGCTGCGCGGTCAGCACGTCACCGGGATGCAGGCCCGCGCTGTTGCCCCCGTACTTGTCCACGTAGGGGATGACCGCCGCCGGGACGCGGATCTCCCGGCCCAGGTCTCCGGCGCTGATCACCACCAGCGCAGTCATGACCTTCGTGATGCTGCCGATCGGCAGTTCGACGCCGGCGTCCCGGCTCCACAGCAGCGTGCCCGTGGCGGCGTCCGCCAGCACCGCGCCCTTGGCCTGCACGTCACGCGGCGCGCCGATCACCCGAACGGCCGCCGCGGCCGGCCCGGTGGGAGTGGCGGCGGGCGTCGGCCGGGCCGGAGTGGCGGCGGGACCAGGGTGGCCGGCGATCGCCGCGGGCGCGGGCCCGGTAGTCGAGCAGGCGGTGAGCGCACCGGCCATGATGCCGCCCGCGGCGGCGATAACCGCAGCACAGACGGGGATGCTCATGTCGCTGGTGTCCTCATCGCCGGTAGTCCGTGGCCTGACAATATCGCCGCTGCTGTCCCCGCGCGACGGCGTGTTCGCCGGTGACGACCCAGCGCACAAATGGTACTGAACTAGGTCCTGCCGACCCGCGGTTATCGGCGAACAATGAGCGGCGAGAGCGGTTGCGGCTCCCGGGGCGCTAGGGCCGAAGGACCCGTTCACGGAATGGCCTATGCCTCTTGCCCTCCCGCGCCGGGGTTGCCGCACACTAGGAGGGGAACCGCCGGAGGTGATGACCATGCCAGGTGAGGCCGGAGGGGCGGCCCGCCCGTGGCGGCGGCTGGCACGGCTGCTCGTGGGCCGGAACAAGCTGCGGCGGCCTTCCGACCGGCTCGAGGGCGCGGTCGTGTTCCTGCTGCTGGCCGCGTTCCTGGCTGCCGTGGCGGCCGCGCCCGTCTTCGGCGCGGCCATCTACCATTCGCAGCGCGCGGCCACGGCCCGCCTGCACCCGGCCGTGGCGGTGCTGGCCCAGAACGGGCCGTACGACGGCGGCGTGACCGGCGACGGGCAGGTCCTCGCCCGCTGGCCGGCCCCGGGCGAGGGGCAGCGATCAGGCCTGCTGACCACGCAGACCGCGCCCAGCATCTGGGGCGCGCCCGCCGGGACCCGGGTTCAGATATGGCTGACTGCCGCTGAGGAGCCGGTCAGTCCGCCTCCCGGCGCCACCGTGGTGCTGTTCACCGCGATCGTCATCGCCATCTCCGCGGCCTGCGGCGCCGGGATCGCGCTGATCCTCTGCTACTGGCTGTTCCGCATGGCGCTCGACCGGCGGCGCCTGGCCGCATGGGAGTCGGCCTGGGCGCTGATCGGCCCCCGCTGGACCAGCCGCCGCTGAACGGCCTGGCCTGCGGATCACCCGCCCTGGCGCTCGGGTTGCGCGTGGTCCTCATCGGCGAACGCGCGCGCCGCGTACGCGGCGGCCTGCGTCCTGCGCTCCATGCCCATCTTGGCGAACAGCGCGGATACGTAGTTCTTGACGGTCTTCTCGGCCAGGAACATCCGCTCCCCGATCTGCCGGTTGGTCAGTCCCTCGCCGATCAGTTCCAGGATCTTCCGCTCCTGACCGGTGAGCCCGGCCAGCGGATCCGTCCGGGCCGCCTGCTCCCGCATGTGCTTCATGACCCGGCTGGCCGCCTCCGGGTCCAGCATGGACTCGCCGGACGCCACCGTCCGGACCGCGCCGACCAGGTCGGTGCCGCGGATCTGCTTCAGCACGTAACCCGCGGCCCCGGCCATGATCGCGTCGAAGATCGCCTGGTCGTCGCCGAAGGAGGTGAGCATCAGGCAGGCGACTTCCGGCATCTTGGACCGGATGTCGCGGCAGACCGTGATCCCGTCGCCGTCGGGCAGGCGCACGTCGAGCACGGCGACGTCCGGGCGGAGCGCCGGGATGCGCGCCAGCGCGGAGGCCGCCGTCCCGGCCTCGCCCACGACGGTGATGTCGGGATTGGCCTCTAGCAGTTCCCTGACGCCGCGCCGGACTATCTCGTGATCGTCCAGCAGGAACACCCTGATCTGCTTCGGGCCGCGCTCTGGCTCCGGCTCGCTCATGAGTGGTTCATCCTCCGTCGGAACAGGCTCAGCACATCACAGCCCGCTCCCCTTCTCTTACCGCGCATCTCCCGGCGCGCGCGAGGGCCGAAAGTCCCCTCTTGGAGCCTTCCGGCGGCTGCGATTTCCGGCACGGCCCGGCCGAGCTCCGTCCGGGCCCGATGGCCAGCGGCCACGGGACCTCCGTCCCTGGCCGGCGGGACATCGCGGCGATGGGGTGGGAACGCGGGAGAGGAAAGCGCTGCTGACATTCCGGCCGCGGTGACCGGAGCGCGGCGATCGTGGCGCGGTCTCCCGGGAAGGAAGTGCTCGCCATGACAGGATCGGCGCTGGTCCCCTTCGTAGTCCCCATCGTGGCACTGGTCAGCCTCGGGATTTGGCTCACGCTGGTGTACCGGGCCGACGCCCATCCCGGGTACAAGAGCCACACCACCTCGGTCAGCCCTGATACCGCTCGCACCGGTGAGGCCGCGGCCGGCGAACACGGTACTGCGGAGCAAGATCTCGTGCCGCCGGCCCGGCGAGCCGCGTAGCTGTGGGTGCCGGCTGAATCCGACGGCGGCACCGGCCCGTTAGCTTTGCGGCATACCTCCTATAACGGGGCAATCTGGAAGAGAGGTCCTCGTACCCGGCGAGCTTCTCCGTAACAGATGTATAACCCGGGAAGCGGGCGTAAACGGATGACCCGCATGAGGCGTCCTACCCCTGAGGGAAACGCGGTTCCTGGGGAGCATCACCCGATGGCCGCGCTCGTACTCAACGCTTCCATCGGCCTGATGTACAGGAGGAATCCCGCATGAGAGCTCACCGGCCGCACGACGCGGCCAGCAACCCTCGCGGTCACCGCTTCGGCGCCGGCGTCGTCCGGCTGCTGTCGGTGACGGCCGTGGCCGCCACGGCTTGCGCCATGATGGCGGGCGCGGCGTCCGCGGCATCCGCGGCACCAGCCGCCGCCACGCCCACGACCACGGCGATCACCAACGCCGTCCCCGGCGTCATCAAGGTGGGCGCGTCCTTCACCTTCGACATAACGGTGACTCCGGCGGCCGCGGCCGGGACGGTGACCGTCGCGGGCGGCGCCGGTGATCCCACCTGCACGGCCACGGTGACGGCCGGGGCGGCCACGTGCACGGTCACGCCACCTGAATACGGGATCATCGACTACACGGCGACCTTCACGCCGTCCAGCGCGACGTACGACACGTCGGCATCCACTCCAGCGTTCCCGCTGGAGGTGCAGAACGTCACCACCACGGCCGTCGGCCCGGCAGCAGGCAAGGCAGGCCCGGTGACCCTGTCCGGGTCCGTGTACGCCATGGGCGCGAACATCACCGACGGCATGGGTTCGCTGGCCTTCTACAGGGGCACCACCCTCATCCCTGGATGCGCCGCCGTGCTGCTGAAGACCTTCACCGCCGCTGATGACAACGTGGGCACGTGCACGACCAGGCTGGGAGCAGGGACGTACACGATCAATGTCAAGTACTCCGGTGACGAGGTCAACGAAGCGTCCTCGGGTACGGGGACCCTCACGCTGACCAAGCGCGCGTCGGCGACGAGTGCGTCGGCCAGCCCCAAGACCGCGCTCGTGCACAAGTCGGTCAAGCTGTCGGCCAAGGTCACGGGAGCGGGCGGCACCCCGACCGGAACCGTGACGTTCACGTGGAAGGGCAAGAAGGTCTGCAGCGCCCGCCTCTCGGGCGGAGCGATGCACTGCTCGGCCAAGTTCGCCAAGGCCGGCGTGTACGTGCTGACGGCCACCTACTCCGGTGACTCAATCCACAGGGTATCCGCCCGCAAGATCAGCGTGACGATCAAGAAGTAGTGAGCTAGCAGGTCTCAGCCGGCGGGGCCGTCTCTTGGGGGGCGGCCCCGTCGCTGTGTCTGGCCCCGGCCCGCCGCTGTGTCTGGCCCGGGATTCGCGGCCCGCCGTGCGGAGCGTCCGGGTACCAGGTTCAGGGGGGCGTCGGCCCGATTTGCTAGGACTCCGGTCCGCCTGTAGCATACTCAGTATGATGCTCAGTTTGATACCGTCATGAGCGTGCGGCACGCCCTGCTCGCGCTGCTGAGCGAGGGCCCCAAGTACGGCCTCCAGCTCCGCCAGGAGTTCGAGGCGAGAACCGGTGAGGTCTGGCCGCTCAACGTCGGCCAGGTGTACACCACGCTGCAGCGGCTGGAGCGCGACGGGCTCGTCGAGTCCGACGGCTCCGGGGACGACGACGGCCCGCAGAAGGGCTTCCGGATCACGGCCGAGGGCGAGGGCGAGCTGGCCGCGTGGCTACGCACGCCGCCGGACCTGAGCCTGCCGCCGCGCGACGAACTGGTGATCAAGGTCCTGGTGGCCTGGCGGCTGCCCGGCGTCGACGTGCACGAGGTGATCCAGGTGCACCGACGGTACCTGGTCGAGCTGATGCAGCAGTGGACGCGCCTGAAGGAAGACGAGGCCCGCTTCGACCTGGAGTTCGCCCTGGCCGTCGACGCCGAGCTGTTCCGCCTGGACTCGGTCATCCGGTGGCTCGACACCGCGGACGGCCGCTTCCGGCGGGCGGCGGCCGAGCCGCCAGAGCCGGCGCCTCAGGCCATGCCACGGCTGCGACGCAGAGTAGGAGTGCGGCGATGAGTTTCCTCGAGCTACGCCACGTCTCGAAGATCTACGGCGAGGGCCCGACCGAGGTGCAGGCCCTCCAGGACATCGAAATGCACGTGGACGCCGGCGAGCTGGTGGCGGTGATGGGCCCGAGCGGATCGGGCAAGAGCACACTGCTGACCATCGCGGGAAGCCTCGAGGAGCCGACCAGCGGGCAGGTACTCGTCGGCGGCGCGGCGTTGTCAAAGATGTCTCGCAGCGACAAGGCCCGGCTGCGGCGGCGCACCGTCGGATACGTGTTCCAGGACTTCAACCTGCTGCCCGGGCTGACCGCGGTGGAGAACGTCTCCCTGCCGCTGGAGCTCGACGGGCTGACCGCCAGGAAGGCGCGCGCCGCCGGGATGCAGGCGCTGGCCGAGCTCGAGCTCACCGAGCAGGCGGCACGCTTCCCCGACGAGCTCTCCGGCGGCGAGCGCCAGCGGGTGGCGATCGCCCGCGCGGTCGTGGGGGACCGCCGGCTCGTCCTCGCGGACGAGCCGTCCGGCGCGCTCGACTCGGTGAACGGGGAGACGGTGATGCGCATGCTGCGCACCGCGTGCCACCGGGGCGTGGCCACGGTCGTCGTCACCCACGACGCCCAGCTCGCCTCGTGGGCGGACCGGGTGGTGTTCATCAGGGACGGCCGCATCGTCGACCAGACCACGCCGCCGCCGAGCCCGGAATCGCTGCTGCAGCCCGGAACCCAGCCCCAGCCGGGACCGAGCCGATGACCGCGGCGCTGCGGGAACGGCCGCCCGAGACCGGCGCCCGGGACGGGGGCGCGCCGGCGCGGCGGGCGGTGATGCGCTGGGCGCTGCGCCTGTTCCGCCGGGAGTGGCGCCAGCAGCTGATGGTGCTGACGCTGATCACGGTCGCGGTCGCCGGGACGATCTTCGGCGCGGCGATCGGCACGAACACCCCGCTGCCGGCCAACGCGGGGTTCGGGTCCGCGAACGCGCTGATCAACCTGCCGGGAAACGACCCGCAGCTGGCCGCGGACATCGCGGCGATCAGGTCGCACTTCGGCACGCTCGACGTGATCGAGAACCAGACCTTCGCCACCGGCCTGGTGCAGGGCGCCCAGCTCCGCGCGCAGGATCCGGACGGCGCCTACGGCCGGCCCATGCTGGCCCTGGTGACCGGCCACTACCCGCACGGTCCCGGTGAGGTCGACCTGACCAGCGGGCTGGCGTCAGCGTTCAGGGTGGGAATCGGTGGCGTCTGGCACGTCGACGGCCGGGCCCTGCGCGTGGTGGGGATCGTGGAGAACCCGCAGAACCTGCTTGACACGTTCGCGCTGGTGGCGCCCGGGCAGGTCACCGCGCCGACCCAGGTGACCGCGCTGCTGCACGCCACGCCGCTCAGCGTCGCCACGTTCAACCTGCCGCCGGGCGCGACGCTGCTACAGCCGCAGCCGGCCACCGGGCTCACCCCGGCGGTGATCGCGCTGGTGTTCGCCGTGGTCGGGCTGTTCTTCATCGGCCTGGTCGCGGTGGCGGGCTTCACGGTGCTCGCCCAGCGGCGGCTCCGTTCGCTCGGCATGCTGTCCTCGCTCGGCGCGACCGACAAGCAGGTGCGCCTGGTCATGGTGGCCAACGGCGCGGTCGTCGGCGTGATCGGCGCGCTGCTCGGCGGCGCGATCGGACTCGCCGCCTGGATCCCCTACGCCCC
The DNA here is from genome assembly GCA_963808705.1 of uncultured Actinomycetota bacterium. GTDB lineage: Bacteria > Actinomycetota > Actinomycetes > Streptosporangiales > Streptosporangiaceae > JASHPR01. Next base: position 309,612 of record CAWEHB010000006.1, read on the forward strand.
GTACTTCGGGACCCATGCCGACCATCGGGTCGCCTGGACCAACCTGCCGTGGTGGCTGGTCGGCCTGGCCATGGCGCTGGCCGTGGTGACCGCGATCCTCGCCTCCCGGCAGCCTGCCCGCGCCGTGGCCGAGGTTCCGGTGGTGGCGGCGCTGTCCGGGCGGCCGGCGGAGCCGAAGCAGAGCCGCCGGTCGCCGCGCCCGGGCCTCATCGTGCTCGCCGTTGGCATCGCGCTTATCGCGTTCTCCGGCGGGCTGACGGGGGGCAGCGGCAGCGGCGGCTCGAGCACGTTCGACGCGCTGGCGGGGCTGGTGGCCACGATCGCCGGTCTGGTGCTGCTCGCCCCGGTGATCATAGGCCTGGCGGCGCCGGTCGCCCGGCGCGTGCCAATCGCGGCCCGCATCGCAGTGCGCGACCTGGACCGGTACCGGGCCCGTTCCGGGGCGGCGCTCGCCGCGGCTTGCCTCGCCGTGTTCATCGCGATGCTGATCGCGCTGCTGACGACCAACCGCTACACCGAGCCGCTCGACTACGTGGGCCCGAACCTGCCGTCCAATCAGCTCGTGGTCTACACGCCCGGCAACAACGCGGCGACCAGCAGCGGGGAGACGCTGCCCACCACGCCGCAGAGCCGGGCGGGGCAGGCCGCGACGTCCGAGATCGCCGCCGCGCTCGGCACCCGTGACGTGCTCCCGCTCACCGCGCCCGTGGCCCCGACCGATGTGTCGCTGGACCAGGTCGGCCCGGGCGGAGGCCAGGGCACGTTGGGCATCTACGTGGCGACGCCCGCGCTGCTGCGGCACTACGGGATCAAGGCCAGCGCGATCGGCCGCGGCACCGTGCTGATCACGTCGCGGCCGGGCCTGCAGGGCACGCCCAACCTGGTGCTGAATTACGGCGACTTCCTTCTGCCGGTCGCGGTGCTCAAGTTCGTCCCGCAGCCGACGATCCAGACCTTCGCCAGCCTGCCCACCGACGTGCAGGACCCCAACCTGCTGATCACGGCCTCCGCCGCGGCCAAGCTCGGCCTGCGGCGGGCCACGGTGGCCTGGCTGGTCCAGGCGCCGAGGCCGCTCACCCCGGTGCAGATCAGCAGCGCCCGGCGGGTGGCGGCCGCGGCCGGGCTGACGATCGAGACCAAGGGCGGCGCGCCTTCGCTCAACGAGGTACGCGACACCGCGACCGCCGTCGGGATCCTGGTCGCGCTCGGCGTGCTCGCGATGACGATCGGGCTGATCCGCAGCGAGACCGCGGGCGACATCCGGACGCTCACCGCGACGGGGGCGAGCGCCCGGACCCGCCGGGGCATCGTCGCGGCCACGGCCGGCACGCTCGGCCTGCTCGGCGCGCTGGCCGGCACGATCGCCGCCTACCTGGTCGTGCTCGCGGGATCGTGGCACCAGCTGCTCGCCGGGCACGTGAGCCCGCTGCCATGGCTAGACCTGGCCGCGGTCCTGGTCGGCCTGCCCGTTGTGGCCGCCGCGGGGGGCTGGCTGCTCGCCGGGCGCGAGCCCGCCGCGATCGCCCACCAGCCGCTGGAATGAGCCCACGCAGTTGAAGGATGGTCGAGAACGCCACCAAAACCGACTATAATTCTAGTCCATGACAGTACTGTCCTTGTCTGAAGTGAAGGCACGGCTCTCGGAGATTGCCGAGGAGGTCGACCGCACCCACGAGCGGGTCCACATCACCAAGAACGGCAAAGATTACGTCGTCCTGCTTGCCGCCGAAGACCTCGAGTCCATCGAGGCGACGCTTGAGCTGCTGGCAGACCCGGCTGCGCAGGAGCGCATAGCCCAAGCACGTGACGAAATCTCTCGCGGGGAAGGCTTGTCAATCGCCGAAGTGGCCCGATCCCTTGAGGCACGCTTCGGGAAACACCGACCGTGACCTATCAGGTCATCATCGCCCCAACTGCGGCTCGCCAGCTTCACGAACGGTTGCCCGAAGCTGTTGCATGGGCCTGCTTCGAGTTCATCCGCGGTCCGCTCAGCGAGGAGCCGCACAAGGTCGGGTCACCGCTGCGCAAGCCTTTCGAGGGACAATGGCGGGCCCGGCGCGGCGAGTACCGTGTCCGCTATGTGATCGATGACGACGCGCGCAGCGTCTACATCCTCGACATAGATCATCGGCGCGGCGCCTACCATTCCTGACCTGGACCGGGTCCCTCCCGGAACTGGCGGCGTGCTCAGCCGGTCGCCGTGCGGTCAGGCGGGCTTGCGGGCCTCGATCAGGAACCGGCTGGCGTAGGCGACGAACGGGCCCTCGCTCTGGATCCGGTCGTGCAGCGCACAGAGCTCGCCGCGGTATCGCTCGACGGTGAAGTCCGGCACCATCCAGATCACCTTCCGCAGGAAGTAGACCACCGCGCCGATGTCGAAGAACTCGGTGAGCAGCGACTCCAGGCGCAGGTCGACGACCTCCAGGCCGGCCGCCTGCGCCGCCGCCCGGGCCTTGTCGGGATGGCGCGAGTGCTCCTCCGCGGGCGGCTGCGGGCCGAGGAACCACTCCACCAGCTCGAAGTCGCTGCGCGGGCCGACCTCTTGCGAGAAGTACGTGCCGCCAGGCTGCAGCACCCGGGCGATCTCCTCCCACCAGGCGTCCACCGGGTGGCGGCTGACCACCAGGTCGAACACCCCGGCGGCGAACGGCAGCGGCGGGTCCTCGGCGTCCGCGACGACCGCCACGCCGCGCGGGCGCAGCAGCCTGGCCGCCCGCGCGACGTTCGGCGGCCACGATTCCGTGGCCGCCGTCCGGGCCGCCAGCTTCGGCACCCCGGCCAGCACTTCCCCGCCACCGGTCTCGACGTCGAGCGCGACGGCGGCGCGGGCCATCCGGGCGCCCATCGAGCGCTGGTAGCCCCACGAGGGACGCTCCTCGGTGGCCCGGCCGTCCAGCCAGGAGAAGTCCCAGCCGTCCACGGACACGGACTCGGCCTCGGCCACCAGGTCCTCGAACGAGCGCGACACACCCCGATCATCGCCCCGCGCCCGCCCCGGGCGCTCTCAGGTTCAGGGGGATTCCATGATCGTGGTTGATTGGATGCGGCATGCGCGCGCGGGCGAATCCACCACGATCATGGCGGAGATCAATAAGGCTGGCGGGGCTCAATAAGGCTGGCGGAGATCAGTAAGGCTGGACCGATTCCTCTTGCTGCGATTCGGTGATGTACCGCATCCCGCGCGACCTGATCAGCTCGCTGTTGACGACCGTGGAAAGCTCCGCGAGAAATACGTCCCGGTCCTGGTTCACCAGGATGTAGTCGTACACCCAGGCCCAGGTCTGCTGCAGGCTCCGGACGCGCAGGCGGTTGTCGGCGTCCCGTGCCTGGCCCCGCTCGGCGAGCCGGGACCTGAGCTCGGTCTCCGTCCTGGTCGTCACGAAGATGCCGATGACGCGCCGCGCGGACATCGCGCGGACCTTGACGTAGCCGGTCGGCTCCAGCTCGGCGGCCAGGGGCGTCGGGTCCTCGCCGTACAGCAGCTCACGCGGTGACCCGTAATAGCTGTCCGCGTAGGTGCGGGTGTACTCGATCAGCTGCCCTTCCTCGCGGAGCTTGGCAAAGGCCTCGTCGGTGACGAAGCTGTATTCGATCCCGTCCCGTTCCGTGGGGCGGGGCGGCCTGGTGGTGTACGTGGGCACCCGGCGTACCAGCCCGGAGGCCACCATCCAGTCCAGCGCGGTGCCCTTCCCGGCACCGCTGGGCCCGGAAATTATGAAGAGAGGCGGCCTAGCATTCACTTCCGGTGCTCCTCAGTTCAAAGAGCTGCACAGGGCACCCCAGACCCGCCGCTGCGTGGTATCTGAACCTACCAGTCCCTGCTCAGACGGCTTCCCGTGCTCCGGCTGCCCCCGGCCGGGTGCGCGGGGCGAGGCTGGTTGCACGCGCGAGGCCCGGATCTGGTTCGCTTCTGGTCATGGCCTCACCAGAATCTGAAGATCCCGCTCAGCCGCCGTCGTGGTTCACCGCAGCCATCGGCACGCCGGCCAAGCACGCCACGGTCGACGTCGACGGGACCACGATCGCCTACCGGACGTACGGCGACCGCGGGGAGGGCGGGATCGTGCTGGTCCACGGGGGCGCGGCCCACGCTCGCTGGTGGGATCACATCGCCCCGCTGCTGGCGAACGGCGATCGGGTCGTCGCGCTCGACCTCTCCGGGCACGGCGACAGCGGGCGCCGCGACGCCTACAGCCTCGACCAGTGGGCGCACGAGGTGCTGGCGGTGGCCGCCGATGCCGGGTTCGGCGACCCGCCCATCGTCATCGGGCACAGCATGGGCGGCTTCGTCACGCTGCGGGCGGCGAGCATCTACGGTGCCCGCATCGCCGGGGCCGTCGCGATCGACTCCCCGGTTCGGGACATCACCCCGGAAGAGCGCGCCGCCCGCGAGCGCCGCGCCTTCGGCCCCCTGGTGGTCTATCCGTCGCCGGAGGCCGCCGTCGCCCGGTTCCACCCGATCCCGGACCAGCCCTGCCTGCCGTACATCGCCGAGCACGTCGCCAGGACCTCGATCCGGGCCGTCGCCGGCGGGTGGAGCTGGAAATTCGACCCGCGCATCTTCGCCCGGCACCAGCTCACCCCGGCGCTGCTGACCCGGCTGGACTGCCGGGTCGCGCTCTTCCGCGCGGAGCACGGCATCCTGTCGCCGCAGATGAGCGAGGTCATGTACGACCGGCTCGGCCGGCTCGCCCCGGTGATCGAGATCCCCGCCGCCGGGCATCACGTCATGCTCGACCAGCCGCTCGCCCTGGTCACCGGGATCCGCACCCTGCTGTCCGACTGGGAGCACTCCACGCCCGCCTCCCCGCGCTGAATCGTCCCCCTCGCGCCCGCCTGGCCAGGGCGAATTCACAGCAGCCCCATCCGGCTCTGGGGGCGTCATGCTGTCGTCATGTTCGCCCGGTAGACCTGCGTGCACCAAGGACGTCCGTGCGACAGGAGGGCGTGTGCACAGATCGGTCAGGCCCGGGTCGGATGGCTGGACCGGCCCGCGAGGCCGCGGCACGGAAGACTACGACTGGGACCCGGCCGACCCCGTAACCGAACCCGGGCTCCCGGCCGGGTCCGGTTACGACTGGGACACCGCCAGCCCGGCCAGCGGGCCCTGGCCTCCCGCCGCGTACGGCTACGGCTGGGACCCGGACGGCCCGGTGGCCCCCCAGCCCCCGGGCCGGCCGCCGCCCCGCGGCGGCCGGCCCCGCGGCGGTCCGCCCCGCGGCAGGCAGTCCCGGCCGGCGCCGCCCCGCGGCCGGAAGCGCCGGCCGCCGCTCCAGCGGCTGTGGGTGCGCATCACGCTAGGGCTGCTGGCCACGTTCCTGGCCTGCGTTGCCTGGTCGGTGGGGAACGCGCTCACCGTGCCCGGCGGCGGCACGGTGTCGGACCGTCTCGCCGAATGGGCACGCGATCACAGCCTCGGGCCGGTGGTCACGTTCGGGGAATGGCTCACCTACCGGGCGCCCAAGGTCGGCGGGAAGCCCGCCTTCGCGCTCACCGCCCCCGGAGCAGTCCCGGGCGCCGTCCCGGCCAGGTCGCGGGCGCCGGCGTCGTTCGCGCCGCCCGCCCCGTTGCAGTCACTGGCCGGCCGCCCGCTGCCGGGCGAAGGCCAGTGGCGGGTGCTCGCCGCCGTGCACGGCACGCCCGCCGTCTACGGCACCTACCTGCGGGCGAGCAGCGTGTACTCGTCCTACGTGGCCGGCATCGCCTCGCTGAACCAGAACCTGGTCCGGTTCGAGCTCCGCCCGGGCTCCGAAGACCCGGGACCGGGCAGCTGGAAGGCCCTGCCCTACATCCCGCCGGGCACTCGCAGCAGCCTGCTGGCCACGTTCAACGGCGGTTTCAAGATCGCTCAGTCCGGCGGCGGCTTCTACCTGAACGGCGCCACGGCCGGCGCGCTGACCAGCGGCGTCGCCTCGGTCGTGTACTACCGCGACGGGCGCATCTCGATCGGGATATGGGGACAGACCGTGCGGATGGCCCCGGACGTGGTGGGCGTACGGCAGAACCTGCACCTGATCGTCGCCAACGGCCGGATCCCCGCCTCGGTCGACACCAACGTCGAGAGCAGCTGGGGGGCGACCCTCGGCGGCGGCTACTACGTGTGGCGGTCCGGCCTCGGCATCACCCGGGACGGGCGGGTGATCTTCGTCTACGGCCCGGCGCTGAACGTGCGGGAACTGGCCGAGCTGCTCAAGCGGGCCGGCGCCGTGACGGCCATGCAACTCGACATCAACCCCGAGTGGATGTCGTTCATGTACTACCTGCCGAAGCACCATCCGGCCGACCCCACCCCGGTCGCCTTGCTGCCCGACCAGATGCAGGCGGCGAACCGCTACTACTCTGTCACCGGCCGCGACTTCACGGCCGTGTTCGCACGGTGACGTCGTCCCCGCGCGCGGCCGCCGCGGCGGCCGCGGTAACGCCCGCGGCCGCCCGGTACCCGGCGCCGATGCGCTGGCTCTCGGCGGCCGTGGAGACGTCGCGGCCCCGCCAGTGGCCGAAGAACTTCCTGGTCTTCGCCGCGCCGCTGGCGGGCGCGACGCTCGGCCGGGACGAGGGCCTCGGCTACGCCCTGGCCGCCGCCGCGGCCTTCATCGCCGCGTCGGCCGCGGTGTACTTCGTCAATGACGTGGTCGACGCCGAGCGTGACCGGAGGCACCCGGTCAAGAGGCTCCGCCCGGTGGCTTCCGGGCGGCTGCCGAGAACGCACGCCCTCGCGCTGGCCGGGCTCGGCGTCGCTGTCAGCCTGGCCGCGGGCCCTGGGATCGGCGAGCCGCGGCTGTCCGCGGTCATCGGTCTGTACCTCGCCTTCTCGGCCCTGTACACGGTCGCGGGAAAGCACGTACCGGTGCTGGAGCTGGCCCTCGTGGCCTCGGGTTTCATGCTGCGCGCCATCGGCGGCGCGATCGTCACGCACGTCCCTCCGTCCGGCTGGTTCCTGCTCGTGTGCAGCCTGGGCGCGCTGATGGTCGCGACCGCCAAGCGCTACACCGAGCTCGCCATGCTCGACGCGGGCGCGGCCAGGCACCGCCCGGTCATGCGCTGGTACAGCCGCGCTATGCTGCGGCTCGGCCAGCGGACCGTGGCCTGCGCCATGATCCTGGCCTACCTGCTCTGGGCCCGGGCGGAGCCGGACCCCTGGATGCGGGGCTGGCACCTGGCCAGCGGCTTGGCGCTGGCCGCCGCGCTGGTCCGCTTCGACCGGCTCACGGCCCGGGCCGGGGGCAAGCCGGTGGAGGACCTGATCGCCCGGGACACGATGATGATTTACTGCGAGCTGGCCTGGCTCGCCATGTTTGCCGTGGGGCTATGAATGAACGCCATCGGGTACACGAATCAGGTGCTGACCGGCTGGGGCCGGACGGCGCCGTCGCCGTCCCTGGTAGGCGGCCCGGCAGGCCGCGGGCCGCTGCGGGAGCTGGTGGCCAGCGCGCCGGCCCGGGGCGTGCTCGGCCGCGGCGCGGGCCGCAGCTATGGTGACGCCGCGCAGAACCGGGACGGCTACGTGGTCACGCCGGTCACCTGGCCGCAGATTGAACTCGACGCGGCCGCGGCGACGGTGCGTGCCTCCGCGTCGGTCAGCTTCACCGAGCTGCTGGCCGCCGTGGTGCCGCATGGCCTCATCCTGCCCGTGCTGCCCGGAACCCGGCACGTCACGGTCGGCGGCGCGGTGGCCGCGGATGTTCACGGCAAGAACCAGCGCCGGGACGGGAGCATCGCCGCCTGGATCGAGGAGATCGAGCTCCTGGACGGCAGCGGGAACCTGCGCCGGGTGACGCCGGACGGTGACCCCGGAGCCTTCCGCGCCACGGTCGGGGGCATGGGCCTGACCGGCATCATCCTGGCCGCGGCGATCCGGCTGCTGCCGGTGCGCAGCGCCCTGATGGAGGTCACGTCGCGCCGCCTGGCCGACCTGGACGCGCTGCTGGACGCGCTGGACACCGCCGGCTCCCGGTACTCGGTGGCGTGGATCGACACCACCGCGTCCGGCCGGTCCTTCGGCCGCGGCATCCTGGACACCGGCAACCACCTGCCCGGCCCTGACCCGCTGCGGGAGCAGAACGGCCTGATGTACCGTCCGCAACGGGCCCGGCGGGCGCCCGCCGTCCCGTTCTGCGCGGTCACGCCGTGGTCAGCGCGCGGCTTCAACAGTCTCTGGTTCCGCAAGGCACCCCGGGAATGCCGCGGTATCGCCGACCTGCCCACCTTTTTCCACCGGCTGGACGCCGTCGAGGGGTGGAACCGGACGGCCGGGCCGCGCGGGCTCCTGCAGTACCAGTTCGCGGTGCCCGAAGGCGCCGAGAAGCTCATCACCCGGGCCCTGGAGACCGTGCAGCGGCACCGCTGCGCCCCGTTCCTGGGCACGCTGAAGCGGTTCGGGCCGGCGAGCGAGGGGCCGCTGTCCTTCCCGATGCCGGGCTGGTCGCTCGCGATCGACATGCCCGCGGGAAACCCGGGGCTCGCGCCCGCGCTCGACGACCTCGACCGCGAGGTTGCCAGCGCCGGAGGACGTGTCTACCTGGCCAAGGACGCCAGGCTGGGCCGGGCGGCCCTTGCCGCGATGTACCCGGAGTCAGCCCGGTGGCGCGCCGACCGGGACCGGCTCGACCCGCGCGGCGTGTTCCAGTCCGATCTCGGCCGGAGGCTGGGCCTGTGCGGGAGCTAACCGGCCGGCCCGGGCCGACGGCACGGCCGGCGCCGGGAGATGCTGCAGGGATGCGGGACGCTACCAGCCCGCCCCGCGGGCGGGGCAGGCCCGGCACGCCCGGCGGCTACGGCCGGGTGCTGCTGTTCGGCGGGACCAGCGAGATCGGCCAGCAGATCCTGGCCGCCCTGCGGCTGCCGCCCGAGGCCGAGGTGCTGCTGGCTGGCCGGGACGAGCAGCGGATGGCGGCCGCCGGGCAGGCGCTGCCCTGCCGGGTGCGGGCGCTGCGCTACGACGCCGCCGCGGTCGGCACCCACCAGGCCGTGCTGGAGGAGGCCTTTGCCTCCGGGACCGTGGACCTGGTCATCTCGGCGGCGGGCATCCTGGCGACCCAGGACGTGCTGGACGACGACCCGGCCCGGGCCGGGCTCCTGGTGGAGACGAACTTCACCGGGCAGGTCACGACGCTGCTCGCCGCGGCGGCGCGGTTGCGCGCCCAGGGTCACGGCACGATCGTGGTGCTCTCCTCGGTGGCCGCGGTCCGGCCCCGCCGGGCTAACTTCGTCTACGGGTCCGCCAAGGCCGGGCTCGACGCGTTCGCGCGCGGGCTGGCTGACTCGCTGCACGGCAGCGGCGTGCGGGTGCTGCTGGTCCGGCCCGGCTTCGTGATCGGCCGCATGACCCAGGGCATGGCGCCGGCCCCGCTGGCCACCACGCCCGCTGCCGTCGGCCGTGCGGTGGCCGCCGCGCTGGCCGGCCGGGCCGCCGTGGTCTGGGTGCCGCCGCAACTCGGCCTGCTCGCAGTCGCGCTCAGGCTGGTGCCCAGGCCGCTCTGGCGCCGGCTGCGCCGGTGAGGGCGTCGGGAGCCCCGGGGAGGCGCGGATGCGGGTGCTGATCGCCGAGGACGACCGCGGGCTGCGGGAGGTGCTCGCGCGGGGCCTGCGGGAGAACGGCTACGTGGTGGACGCGGTGGCGGACGGCCCGGAGGCCGTCCGGTTCCTGCGCAGCTACGACTACGCGGTCGCGGTCCTCGACTGGCGCATGCCGGAGATGTCGGGACTCGAGGTGCTGCGGTGGATGCGGCGGCACGAGTCGCCCGCCGCCGTGCTGATGCTCACGGCCCGGGACGCGCCCGCTGACCGGATCACCGGCCTGGACCAGGGAGCCGACGACTACCTGGTCAAGCCGTTCGACTTCGGCGAGCTGCTCGCCCGGCTGCGCGCGCTGCAGCGCAGGCCGCGGGCGCTGCAGTCGCCGCAGCTCGTGGTCGGCGACCTCCGCTTCGACCCGGCCACGCGGGAGGTGCAGGTGGGCACCGAGCGGCCCGCGCTGACCACGACCGAGCTGGGCATCCTGGAGATGCTCATGCGGCGGTCGCCCGCGGTGGTGCAGCGGCGCCTGATCGCGCTGCACGTCTGGGAGTACGAGGCCGACGCGATGGGATCCAACACCCTCGACGTGCACATGGCCCGGCTGCGGGCCAAGCTGGCCGGCGGCCTGGTGCGCATCGAAACCGTGCGCGGAGTCGGTTACCGGATAATCGGGCCATGAACCTCCGGCCACGGCGGCTGCCGCGCGGGGCCGCGCACGCGGCGCGGATCGCCCTGGTGGCCAGCCTGCTGATCGGCATCGTGTACGCCGGGTGCGTCGCGGTCCTGGACGGCGTCGTTGCGGCCAGGCTCGTCGCGTCGGTGGACGCCCGGCTGCAGGAACGCCTGTCGGACGTGCGCGAGGCCGGCACGGCCGCCGCGGTGACGGCCGGGACCGACGATGACGACGACGACTACGACAACCCGCCGCTGTACCTGTGGCTGGTGCCCCGGGACCGGGCGGCCGTGCAGCTGAGCACGGGCGCCCCGCCGCTGCCGCCCGCCAGCACGCTGGCCGGCCGGCCCTCGCTGACGACCCGGCTGACCCCAGGCACGTTCCGGCTGGACACCGTGCGGTACCGCGGCGGGCTGCTGGTCGCGGGCCAGAGCCTGGCCGAGCAGGATCACATCGAGGGCGTGCTCAGCGTCGGCGAGGCGCTCGCGGCGCCGGTGCTGCTGCTGGCGGTCTTCATCGGAGCACTGATCATCGGCCTGCGGGCGCTGTCACCGGTCGAGCAGTCGCGGCGCCGTCAGCTCGAGTTCACCGCCGATGCCTCGCACGAGCTGCGCACGCCGCTCAGCGTGATCGCCGCGGAGACATCCGTCGCGCTGGGTACCCAGCGGAAGGCGGCCGATTACCGGTCCGCGCTGGTCCGCATCCAGGGGGAGAGCGAGCGGCTGCGCCGCATCGTGGAGGACCTGCTGTGGCTGGCCAGGTTCGACTCGCAGCCGCCGCCGCCCGGGGACGAGCCCCTGGACCTGGCCACGATCGCCGCCGGGTGTGCCGACCGCTTCCGCGCGGTGGCTCGCTCGCACTCCATCGAGATCCAGGTGGCCTGCGACGGGCCGGGGCCGGCCTGGATCAGCGCTCCGCCAGAGTGGCTCGACCGCCTCGCCGGGGTCCTGGCCGACAACGCCTGCCGGTATGCCGGGCCGGACGGCACGGTGCGGATCAGCGTCCGCCAGCGGGCCAGCCGGGTGACCCTGACCGTGGAGGACAGCGGCCCCGGGATCCCGGCCGAGGAGCGGGGCCGGCTGTTCGACCGGTTTCACCGGGCCACGGAGCGGGGGGAGGGCGCGGGGCTGGGCCTGGCCATCGCCAACTCGATCGTGCGCTCCACCGCGGGCCAGTGGCGGATCGGCGACTCGCCGCTGGGCGGCGCGTTCTTCGGGGTCTCCTGGCGCCGGGCGGCGGTGCGATAGCGCTTCCGCCCGGCTCCCGCTCCTCGTGCTCTGCCGCCAGCACTGCTGGCGTCCCAGCCGGGCCCGCCCTTCCAGGCGGCGGGCCGGGCGGTTTGGCCGCCCCGGCCCGCCGTCCGGTCGTCACGAGCTCGGGGTGGTGGTGAGGTTGTAGACGGTCACGCCGCCCACCGGCTGCGGGGTGAAGTGGGCCTCGACCCACGCGGCGATCTGCGCCGCGTCGGAGGAGCCGCCGCCGCCGAAACCGCCGAGGCCGCCGGCCCCGCCACCGCCGCCGGGTGCGCCGTCAGCCGCGCCGTCGGCCACGTCGCCGAAGCCGCGGCCCCCGAAGGTTCCGGCCCCGCCGCCGCCACCGCCACCGCCGCCGCCGCCACCGCCACCGCCACCGCCGACGTAATAGTGGATCTGATGCTCGGCGACGAGCTTTTCGAACCCGGCGAGGCTCAGCGCGGGGTCGGTGCCCCGGAAGCCGCCGAGCGCCATGACCGGGACGCCGCTGGAGGCCAGTTCCATCGAGGCCGCGGTGTCCGAGGTCTGGGTGGCCGCGACCCACGTGTAGTGCGAAGCGCCCGCCTCGAGCAGCTTGGCCAGGGCGGTGCTGACCGTGGCGTTGCCGCCGATGCTGCCGAACCCGCCGAAGCCGCCGCGGCCCGCTCCTGCGTCACGCAGCCGCTCCAGGAACCCGGGGAACTCGCCGCGGCCCGCCGCGCCGGCGCCACCGAACCCGCCCCGGCCCGCCGTGCCGGCCCCGGGGAACCCGCCGCGGCCCGGCCCGAGAGCACCGCCCGCGCCGCCTCCGGCGGCGGTCAGCGCGGGGCCCGCCGACGGGCTCGCGCCGCTGTAGCTGCTGGCCGCGGTGTCGAGGCTGTAGGCCAGCGGGCCGCCGAGCACGGCGACAGCGGCCAGCGACACCGGGATCGCGGCCAGCAGCAGGCGGCCCCGGGCGCTGGCGGCCCGCAGCACGGGCCCGGCCAGGATCATGCCGATCGCGCCGACGGCGGCCACCACGATGGCCACGCGCAGCCAGGGGAACCATCCGGGGCTGCGGCCGAGCAGCACCCAGGCCCAGGCCGCGGTGACCCCGATCGCGATGGACATGGTGGCCCGCGCGAACCAGGTGTGGCGGATCCGCCAGAGGCCGTAGCCGCCGATGCCGACCAGCCCGCCGATCGGCGGGGCCAGGGCGACCGAGTAGTACGAGTGGGTGGTCCCGGACATGTAGCTGAGCACCAGCCCGGCCACCAGCAGCCAGCCGCCGAACATCACGGCGGCGGCGCGGGTACGGTCGGCCCGGCCGGCCCGCCGCGACACCCACAGCATGGCCGCGAAGGCGATCAGGGCGGCCGGGATCAGCCAGCTGATCTGCCCGCCCCACTCGGGCGTGAACAGGCGGGTGATGCCGGTCCCGCCGCCGAGCGCGCCGCCGCCGCCGGTGAACGCGGCCGCGCCGGCGCCGTGGCCCGCGGCTGCGCCCGCGGCAGCCCCGTGGCCCGCGCCAGCCCCGGCGCCCGCGCCGGCTCCGGCGGCCGCGCCGCCGGCACCGCCAAAGCCGCGGCCGCCGCCCCGGCCCGCGCCGCCGAACCCGCCGCCGCGGTTGCCGGTGAGCCTGCTGAGCCCGTTGTAGCCGAACGTGAGGTTGAGGATGTTGTTATCGGTGGTGCTGCCGACGAACGGCCGGTCGGCGGCCGGGGTGAACAGGACGATCGCTACCCACCAGCCCGCGGTGGCCAGCATGGCGGCCCCGCCCACCAGCAGCTGCCAGATGCGCTTGCCCAGCTTGGGCGGGCCGCAGATCAGGTAGGCCAGCGCCAGGGCCGGCAGGGCCAGGAACCCCGCCAGCATCTTGCCCAGGAAGCCCAGCCCGAAGATCACCCCGGCCAGGGCCAGCCACCGGGTGCGGCCCGACTCGATGGCCCGGGTGACGGCGTACGCGGCCAGCACCGCCATCAGCGTGATGAACGCGTCGGGGTCGTTGAAGCGGAAGATGAGCGTGGCCACCGGGGCCAGCGCCATGACCGCCGCGGCGATGAGCCCGGGCACCGGCCCGAACCAGCGGCGCACGGTGGTGTAGAGCACGCCGACCGTGGCCACCCCGGCCAGGGCCTGCGGGAGCAGCAGGCTCCAGTAGTTCACGCCGAAGATGCGGCCGGACAGGTCCATGGGCCACAGGAAGCCCGCGGGCTTGTCCACGGTGATGAAGTTGGAGCGGTCCAGCGAGCCGAACAGGAACGCCTTCCAGCTCTCCGTGCCCGCCTGGGCGGCGGCGGCGTAGAACTCGTTGGCCCAGCCGTTGCGGCTCAGGCCGACCATGTACAGCAGGCCGGTGGCGACGAGCAGGGCCAGTAACGCCGGCCTGGCCCACGCCGGGTCGTTCGGCCGGGCGCGCAGCAATCGGGCCGCGGTGCTGCGGCGGGCCGGCCGGGCGGCTGGCGCCGGGCCGGGTTGCGTCGAAGTGGCGGTCACCCATAGCTCCTATTCGGATAGGTCAAGCAACTGGCGGGAGACTGGATCGGGCCCGCGGGAGGCGCTACAGGGCCCGCGGGAGACTGGCTCGGGATGATCGGCCGACCGGCGGCCCGCCAGGCCGGAGCCGCGGAATACCCAGCTTCGGTAGAGCCCGAACCGGACCACGGTGGCGACGAGGTTGGCCAGGATGAGCACCGCCACCTCGGCGGCCCGGCCGGGCCGTGGGGACGCCGCGTGCAGCGCGACCAGCGCCCCGGAGGTGAGCGCGAGCCCGATGCCGAACGCGATCAGGCCGCGCAACTGGTGCCGGGCCGCGTGGGCCCGGCCGCGGATGCCGAAGGTCAGCCGGCGGTTGAGCGCGGTGTTGGCCACGGCGGTGATGAGCAGGCTGAGGGCGTTCGCGGCCTGCGCGCTCATCGCGCCGCGCAGCAGCAGGTAGATCAGGACGTAGGCCACGGTGCAGGTCACGCCCACCGCGACGAAGCGCACGAGCTGGCCGGCCAGCGAGCCATACCGGCCCTGCGGCTGACCGGGTCGCGGGCGCAAGCCGCGGGGTGACGGGTCGCCCAGCACCGGGACGGTGATCGTGCCCCGGGCCAGCCCCGTGCCGAGGCGCACGATGCCGCGCAGGTCGCCCAGGGCGGTGGAGATCACGTTGACCCGGGAGTCGGCGTCGTCGATCCAGTCCACCGGGACCTCGTGGATGCGCAGCCCGGCCCGCTCGGCCAGGACCAGCAGCTCGGTGTCGAAGAACCACCCGGTGTCGACGGTCAGCGGCAGCAGCACCCGGGCCTTGTCCGCCCGGATCGCCTTGAAGCCGCACTGGGCGTCGGAGAACCCGGTGCCGAGGGTCGCGTGCAGGAGCAGGTTGTAGCAGCGCGAGATGATCTCGCGCCGCGGGCCGCGGATCACCCGGGCGCCGCGGGCCAGGCGGGTGCCGATCGCCACGTCGCTGTGACCCGACAGCAGCGGGGCCAGCAACGGCAGCAGCGCGTTCAGGTCAGTAGAAAGATCCACGTCCATGTAGGCGAGGACGTCCGCGTCGCTCTGGGACCAGACGGTCCGCAGCGCCCCGCCCCGGCCCGGCCGCTCGATCCGGACGGCCCGGACCGACTCCAGGCTGGCCTCCAGCGCCAGGGCCTCCGGCCAGGTGCCGTCGGTGCTGCCGTTGTCCGCGATCGTGATCCGCGTGCTGAAGGGGAACTGGTCCTGCAGGTAGGCATGCAGCCGCCGGACGCTCGGAGCCAGGTCGCGCTCCTCGTTCTTGACCGGAATAACGATCTCCGCCTGGACACCGGTGCGGCGCGGTGCGGGCGGAGGCTGCGGCGAACGTGTCTGCACTGCTGGTAAGGGGGCAGCAGGCAGCGGGTCGAAGCCTCTCATAAGCCCCAGGCTCGGTCATAATCTTCCGCCGTGACTGAGACAGCCCTATGAAAGTCCTCCAGGCTCGCCAGCCAAGCTGAGTACGGGCGGCTAGCGCCCGGCGAGGTTGGCCTGGCACACGGCCAGACCGCGCCGCAGCTCGGCGGCCTGCTCGGGCGTCAGGCCGGACAGCATCCGCTCCTCGAGCGCGGCCACCCGGCCCCGGTAGCGCCGCAGCAGGTCACGGCCGTCCCGGGTCAGCGCGAGCACGAGCCGGCGCCGGTCCGCCAGGTCCCGGTGCCGCTCGACCAGGCTGCGCTCCTCCAGCGCCCGGACCATGTCCGCCATCGTCTGCGCGGTCACGAACGAGTTCCGGGCCAGCTGCGCCGACGACAGGTCGGGATGGCGTTCCAGCACCGTTGACGAGGGCGATGCCGATAAATTACCGTCTTAGCAGCCTAGAACACTGGAGGGGTGAGACGGTGATTCGGTTCCGGGTGGACGCGCGATCGGCGGCACCCCCGTACCTGCAGATCGTGCAGCAGGTGCGCCAGGCGCTCCGCATGGGCGTGCTCGACGTGGGCGACCAGCTCCCGTCGGTCCGCGAAGTGGTCGCCGCCACCGCCATCAATCCGAACACGGTGCTCAAGGCCTACCGCGACCTGGAACGCGAAGGCCTGGTGGCCGCCGAGGCCGGCCGCGGCACCTTCGTGACCAAACGGCCGGACGGCCCGCCGCCCGGCACCCACGCGCGGCTCGGCCGCGGCCTGGCCCGCTGGGTGCGCGAGGCGCGCGCCGCGGGACTTGACGACGAGTCGATCGAATCGCTGCTGCGCGCCACGCTGCACGCGGCGGACGAGGAGGAGATCGCTTGACCCCCGCCATCGAAACCCGCGGGCTGACCAAGCGGTACCGCCGGGTCACCGCGTTGTCCGATTGCTCCGTCACGGTCCCCGAGGGCCGGATATCCGCGCTGGTCGGACCGAACGGCGCGGGCAAGACCACGCTGCTCCGCCTGCTCTGCGGGCTGGCCAGCCCGACCAGCGGCGACGCCGCCATCCTCGGCGGCGCGCCGCGCCAGGACCCGGCCTTCCTCGCGGAGATCGGGTTCCTCGCCCAGGAGATCCCGCTGTACCGGCGGCTGTCCGCCGGGGACCACATCGGCATCGGCGCGCACATGAACCCCCGGTGGGACGGCGAGTCGGTCCGGGACCGGCTGCGCGGGCTGAACATCCCGCTGGACGCGGCCGTGGGCACGCTGTCCGGGGGCCAGCGTGCCCAGGTGGCGCTGGCGCTCACGCTGGCCAAGCACCCGCGGGTCCTGCTGCTCGACGAGCCGGTCGCCGCGCTCGACCCGCTCGCCCGGCGGCACTTTCTCGGCACCCTCGCCGACGCGGTGGCCGAGGGCGGGCTGACCGTCGTGCTGTCCTCGCATCTGGTCGCGGACATCGAGCGGGTCTGCGACCACCTGATCCTGCTCGCGTCCTCCCGCGTCCAGCTCTGCGGGGATATCGAGGACGTGCTGGACGAGCACCGCGTGCTCGTCGGCCCGCGGAAGGACACGACGGCGCTCGAACGGGACCACACCGTCGTGCAGACCGAACGGACCGCCCGCCAGACCACGATGCTGGTGCGGCTGAACGGCCCGGTCGCCGACCCCGGGTGGGAAGCCGAGGACGTCAGCCTGGAGGATCTGGTGCTCGGCTACATGGGCGCCGACGCCGCCCCGGCGACCGCGGGGCTGACCGCTGTGGGAGGTAAGCGATGACCTGGGTCATCTGGCGCCAGTACCGCGGCACCGCCGCCATCGCGGGCGCTATTCTCGCCGCCTTCGCCGTCCTGCTGCTGATCACCGGGCTGCAGGACGCCGCGCGCTGGCACGCCGCGCTCGCCAACTGCGCCAAGAACGGGACCTGCGGCAACCTCCAGCAGGCCGTGTCGCTGGGCGGCCCCGTATACACGCTGACCATCCTCACCCTGGCCGTTCCGCTGCTGTTCGGGATGTTCTGGGGCAGCCCGGCCGTGGCCAGGGAACGGGAAACCGCGACCGTGCAGTTCGCGTGGACGCAGTCGGTCACCCGACGGCACTGGCTGTCGGTCAAGACCGGCTGGCTGCTGCTCGCGGGCGCGGTCTTCGGCGGCGCGGTTGCCGGGATCGTCACCTGGTGGTACGCGCCCCTGAACGCACTCAACCACGCCCAGTTCACGCCGGGCTCCTTCGACATCCAGGGCATCGTCCCGATCGGGTACGCCGTGTTCGCGGTGGCGCTCGGGATCGCCGCCGGGGCGCTGATCGGCCGGTCGCTGCCGGCGCTCGCGGTGACCGCCGGCGTGTTCCTCGCCCTTCGCCTGGTGGTCACGTACTGGGTGCGCGTGCACTACATGCCCGCGGTCACCACCATCTACAGCGTGACCCAGAACCTTACCCCGAAGGGGGCGTACTGGCCGCTCGCGCAGGGCGTGGTACTGCCCGGCGGTCAGCTCAGCACCAACCTGAGCGTCGGCCCCGGGCACATAGTCTCGGGCTTCGCTGGGCCCGTCATTCCCGCCGCGTGCCAGGCTCCTGCCCCGATGAACTCCACGATCGCGTGCATCGCGCGCGCCGGCTACCGCTCGTTCACGACCTATCAGCCGGGCTACCGGTTCTGGCCGTTCCAGTTCATCGAGACCGGCATCTTCGTGGCCCTCGCCGCCGCGCTGATCGCGGTCACGTTCTTCGTCGTGCGGCGCCGGGACGCGTGACGGGAATGACCGGCAGCAGCAGATAGGCGTCCCTGGTCCCGCCGGTCCACAGGGTCTGGGTACCGCCGGTGATCGCCGCGGGCCGGTCCCGCGGGTCGTCATGCCGGAACGGGCCGCAGCCGGTCATGTCGCCGCTGAAGGTGGCCAGCGACGCGCCGCCCGCCTGGCGCTGCTCGTAGTCCCGCCCGCGGACGGTCAGCGCGATCCGGTACCCGGCCGGGATGACCAGGCTGGTGGGCCAGATCTCGACGTAGGCCTGGTAGACCTGGCCTACCGCGACCGGCTGGATCTCGTCGTGCGCGTGGTAGGGGCGGTACTCCACGGTGAGGTCCGGGTCGAGCTTGCGGTGGGACAGCCGCAGCCAGCCCTGCGCGACCGGGGTGTGCGGGTCGATCGCGCCGCGGAACACGCATTCCGCTCCGGACGGCGCGAACACCCGGAGGATCAGGAACAGGTCGGCGTCGGGCGCGGTGGACGAGACGAACAGCCGGGCCGCCACCGGGCCGGTGATCTCGGTCTGCCGGGTGAGCGGGGCGCCGGTGAAGGTCACCCCCTCCCCGGCCGCCCGGTACGACACGCGGTGCTCCGCGCCGGCCCGTTCCGGGCTCAACTCACGGTGGCCGGCGTCCAGGTACAGCCTGCGCCACTCGGTCCGGGCCAGCGGCCACTCCTGCTCGGCGCGCGGCAGGAAGCCGTCGAGGGTCCTGACCTGGAGCTGCACCCGCGGCTGGGCGTTCCAGGCGGACCGGTCCCCGTGCAGGAAGCAGGCGAAGAAGCGCTTCTGCAGGTCGACCCCGTAGCGGGTGTAGAAGTGGGTCCAGTGCTCCAGGCCGTGCACCTCCAGCCACTTGAGCGGCGACGCGGCCCGGGTGAAGGCCTCGAAGTTGCCGCGCGAGTGCAGGCCCTGGCCGCCCCAGTTGGCCGCGGTCAGGAACGGGACCGTGACCCTGGGCCAGTCGGCCGACCGCGAGCGGTAGAACTCCCCGTCCAGGGGGTGATCACGGATCAGGGCGCCGAAATCGGCCCGGGCCTGTTCCAGCTCGGCGTCGCCGAGCGTGTCCGGGCCCGCGACCAGGTCGCCGGTGACCCGGCTGCGCCGTCCCCGCTCCCCCGCGCCGTGCTGGACCGAGGTGACCTGCCTCGGGTACCAGTTCTCCCAGAACGTGCACAGGATGCCGCCGTGGTGGGTCGCGTCGCGGTAGAAGTCCGCCGCGCCCTCCCAGGCGCACATCGCGGCCAGGTGCGGCGGCTGCAGGCCGGCGACCTGCCACTGGTTCATGGCGTAGTAGGAGATGCCCGCCAGGCCGACCCGGCCGGTGCTCCACGGCTGCCGGGCCGCCCACTCGACGCATTCGTACAGGTCGCGGGTTTCCCGCGGGGAGAACGGGTCCAGCCGCCCCGGCGACCGGCCCGCGCCGCGCGAGTCGACCCGGACGCAGGCGTAGCCGTCCGGGACCCACTTCTCCGGGTCGGCGACCTCCCAGTTCTGGTACTGGCCGGCGGACCCGGACGTCACGTCGGGATGCTCCCGCGTCATGATCCGCCACTGGTCCGGGTAGCCGTCCTGGAACGCGAGCCCCTTCGCGTACGGCCCGCAGCTGAGGATCACCGGATGGCGGCCGGACACGTCGGGCCGGAACACGTCCGCCCGCAGCGCCGCGCCGTCGTCCATGACGACCGGGACGTCCCAGTCAATGATCATGGCGAGCCCCGGTGTCGCTGGGCCGGCCGTCGGCCGCCAGCTGGCCGAGGACCGCGTAGAGGCAGGCCAGGTCGTCGCCCCCGCGGCCCTGGGCGAGCGCCGCGCGGTGGAAGACCGACGCGAGCGAGAACAGCGGCGTCGGCGAGCCCAGCTGCCCCGCGAAGTCCGTGATGATCTGGATGTCCTTGCCGAACAGCGCCGCCGGCATGGAGGAGGCCGGGTAGTTCTCCGCGGCCATGAGCGGCCCGCGGATCTCGAGCATCCGCGAGGTGCCCGCGCCGTCGCCGACCGCCTCCAGCACGGTGGCCAGGTCCAGCCCGGCCCGCCGGGCCAGCAGCAGCGCCTCGGCCGCGGCGAGGGTGTGCACGGTGACGAGCAGGTTCGCGATGAACTTCATCTTCGACCCGCTGCCGAACGGGCCCACGTCGTGGCAGCCGCGGGTCATGGCCGCCACGACCGGCGCCGCTCCCGCCTTGGCCGTGTCGTCGCCGCTCAGGTAGGCGATGACGTCCCCCCGCCGGGCCTGCTCCCCGGTGCCGCTCAGCGGGCAGTCGAGCAGGGTGACGCCGCGCGTGGCGAGGAACCGCCGGGCCTCCTCCTTGACCTCGATCGGCAGCGTGCTCGTCTCCAGGACGACCAGCCCGGCCGCCGGCCGCGCCGCGAGCCCGTCGTCGCCGCGGGTGACCTCGGCCAGCGCCCGCGCACTCGGCAGCGAGGTGACCGCGACCTGGGCCCGCGCGCCGACCTCCGCCGGGCCGGCCGCCCGCGTGCCGCCCCGGGCCGCGTGCTCGGCCAGGCGGTCCGGGACGATGTCGTACCCGACGACCTCGTATCCCGCCCGCAGCAGGTGGCCGCTCAGCGCCGAGCCCATCACGCCGAGCCCGACGAAGCCGACCGGCTGTAGCTTCGGCATCCTGAACGCTCCCGTCCGTGGCTAGCGATATACGGGAATAGTGGAACATATGCGGGTGCCCAAGCAGAAGGCCCCGGGACCGGGCCGGAAGAAGGTCACGATGCGCGCCGCGCTCGTCACCGAACCTGGCCGGGTAGCCGTGCGGGAGGTGCCGGTGCCCGCGGCCGGCGGGCTCGCGCTGGTCCGGGTGGCCCAGGCCAGCCTGTGCGCCACCGACCTCAAGATCGTCGCGGGGCAGACCCCGGTCCGGATGCCGCGGATCCTGGGCCACGAGATGACCGGCTGGGTGGAGACACCGGGCCCGTCCGGCCGGATCCCCGCTGGCACGCGCGTCCTGGTCAATCCGGTGCTGTTCTGCGGGCACTGCGACCTGTGCGGTCGCGACCTGCCCCACCTCTGCCGCAGCGGCGGCCTCATGGGCCGCGACGCCGACGGCGGGTTCGCCGAGTTCGTCGCCGCGGACGAGGCCCGGCTGCACCCGGTCCCCGCGTCGGTGCCCGCGGCCGACGCCGCGCTGCTGCAGGTGCTGTCCACCTGCGTGCACGCGCAATCCGGCCTGCCGACCTCGCTGGCGAGCACCGCGGCGGTCATCGGCCTCGGCGTGACCGGCCTGCTGCACGTCCAGTTGCTGCGGGCCCGGGGCGTCCCGTCGATCATCGGGGTCACCCGCTCACGGCGCAACCAGGACCTGGCGCTGCGGCTCGGCGCGACCCAGGTGGCCGGCCCCGGGGCGGCGGACCGCGTGGTGGCCGAGGCCACGGGCGGGCGCGGCGTCGACGTCGCCATCGAGTGCGCCGGCACGCCGGCCACGCTGGCCCAGGCCATGCGGCTGGCGGGCGCGGGCGGGACCGTGCTGGCGTTCGGCATCACCGCGCCGTCGGCCGACGCGATGCCAACCTACGAGTGGTACTACAAGGAGCTCACGATCTTCAGCCCGCGGGCCGCCCGGCCGAGGGACTGCGACCTGGCCATCAGCCTGTGCGCCGGCCGGCGGCTCGAACTCGAGCCGCTGATCACCGCGCGGTTCCCGCTGGCCCGGGCGGGCGACGCGCTCCAGGCCGCCCGCGACCCCGCCCAGCTCAAGATCATCATCGATATCGCCTGAGAGCCTGATCGAATGGCGCCGCTCGCTGGCCGTCACGCTCAGGCACGGGCGGCCCGGCGGGCCAGACGGCCCCGGCGTGCGGCCGGTCCGCGAGCCGCCCGAGGATGGCATGGCGCTTGAGGCTCCCTGGCGAGGCGGAAGTGTGGGCATGAGCGCCGACGGGCACGCCTACCGGCAGGCACAGGTGCTTCCTGGTACACCCGGATTCTTACAGCAAACAGACATGTGCACCGTCCAGGTCGCACCCGCGGCGGCAGCGGCGGCAGAGGAGAGGCGGTCATCCCGTGCGTTCCGACATCGTCCCCGGCGGCACCTTCCCCGATTATGCGCTGCCGGACCACACCGGCACCGTCCGCGCGCTGAGCGAGCTTCAGGGCCGGGACCCGCTGATCCTCACGCTCGCGCGCGGCAACTACTGCCCGAAAGAGCACCGGCAGCACCTGGAGCTGGCCGCGCACTACCCGGAGATCGCGGTGGCCTACACCCAGATCGCCACGATCGCCACCGACGACCATCACGTCCTGCAAGAGTTCCGCGCGTCGGTGGGCGCCCAGTGGACCTTCCTGTCCGATCCCGGCCGGACCGTCCAGCAGGACCTGGACATCGCCGAGTACACCGACCCCGAGCACAACCCCATGATCCCGCACACGCTGGTGCTCAAGCCGGGGCTGGTCGTCCACAGTGTCTATAACGGCTACTGGTTCTGGGGCCGCCCGTCGTTCTACGACCTGTGGCATGACCTGCGTGCCGCCACTGCCGAGATCCGCCCGGACTGGGATCTGAGCACCCCGGGGCTGCGCGAGGCCTGGGACGCAGGCGACTACTCGAAGTTTCACGGCTGGGACCGGCGTTCCCCGAAGTCAACGCCGACTTCCTATGAGTCATAGGACAGCGGCTGCTGCTGCCCCGCTGGACCGGGTGACCCGCCGGGCCCTGGGCTACCACGGCTCCCGCCGGGACTCTCTCCTTGCGGCGCCGCTGGTTGCGGGTACCGCGCGAGGCTGATCCTGGCTCGTGTCGCCAGCTGGCCCGGCGGGTACACCGAGGATCATGATCACTGCTGTGTGTGAGTTGCTGGGCATTGAACGGCCGATCGTCCAGGCGCCCATGGCTGCCGTTCCCCGGCTGGCCGCGGCGGTGTCGAATGCCGGCGCGCTCGGCATGGTGACGCTGACGTGGTCGGATGACGCCGGAGCCGTCGTCCGGGAGACGGCGGCGCTGACGGCGCGGCCGTTCGGCGGCAACCTCATTCTCACCGAAGATCATCACCGTCGCCTTGACCAGGCCCTCGAGGCCGGCTTGCGGATCGTCTCGCTAATGTGGGGGGATCCCGGCGGCTACATCGAGCCAGTGCACGACGCCGGGGGGGTTGTCCTGCACACGGTCGGCAGCGCCGAGGAGGCACGGCGGGCGGTCGCATCCGGCGTGGACGTGATCGTCGCGCAGGGCTGGGAGGCCGGCGGGCACGTGTGGGGCAGGGTCGCGACGCTGCCGCTGGTGCCCGCGGTGGTGGACGCGGTGGCACCGGTGCCGGTGATCGCGGCGGGCGGGATCGGTGACGCCCGCGGGGTCGCCGCGGTGCTCGCCCTGGGCGCGCAGGCCGCGTGGCTGGGCACGCGGTTCCTGCTGGCCCAGGAGATGCCGGTCCACGAGGACTACCGGCGCGCGCTGATGGCCGCGGCCGAGACCGACCCGCAGTTGTACCCGAACCTGTACGAGGTCGGGTGGCCCGATTCTCCCCACCGCGCGCTGCGCAACTCGACGGCCGACGCGTGGGAGGCCGCGGGCCGCCCCCCGCTCGCGCAGCGGCCAGGACAGGGCGACGTGATCGCGCACTTTGCCTCCGGCGAGGCGATCGTCCGTTACGAGCCAGCGCCGCCGATGGCCGGGACCACCGGGGAGATCGAAGCGCTCTCGATGTGGGCCGGGCAAAGCGTCGCGCTCGCGAGACAGCCACAGTCAGCGGCGGACATCGTTGCCGAGCTCACCTCCCGCCTCTAACCCGGGACAGAGCCGCTCGGATCGCGGTCGGGTGGCGGCCCTGGAGCCTGCGGGCTTGCCGGGTGGGCGAACCAAGCGGACCCCGGCTTCGTGCCGCTGGTAAGCCGCGCCCGGGACCTCCTCGGCGTCGTTCCCTGCTGCTAGCGTGGCGTAGGTGAACAGCGCAATGGATCGCGACGCCAGGACCCGGGCCCGGATCGAGCAGCACTGGGAGGCCTCCGAGCGCGGGGACATCGACACCGAGCACGCGATCTACGCCGAAGATGCGATCCTGGACTACCCGCAGTCCGGGGAGCGCTTCCGGGGTCGGTCCAAGATCAAGGCGCAGCGCGGCGGGCACCCGGCTGAACGCCACTTCCGTGTCCTGCGGATCCGGGGCGGCGGCGACCTGTGGGTAAGCGAGTGCGTGATCACCTATGACGGCGTGCCCACCTACTCGGTGAGCGTCATGGAGCTCACCGGCGATCTGGTCACGCACGAGACCCAGTACTTTGCCGACCCCTTCCCGGCGCCTGCCTCGCGGGCGGCGCTAGCTGAGCAGATCCCTGGCCACGACCGATAAACCCAGCGCCTGCCAGGCCACCGGCGACAGCGGGGTGTCAGCGGCGGAGGATGTCGCGAAGGTGCTGCACGGGCCATCGCCGGTCGAACAGTGTCGGGTCGCCGGCGTCCTCGGCGCGAAGGTGCTCGATCAAGGTCACATAATCGTCGAGGTCGAGCGTCCTGATCAGGGCCAGCAGGTCGGCCGCCTCGCCGGTGACGGGGGCGACCGGTGCGACGAACCGGTCGTAGAGCTCCACGACCTGGCGAACCATCGTTAGGTGGCGCGGCCCGGGCTCGACGGAGGGGAAGTTCGTCGCGGCGAAGTCCTCGGTGAAGACGATCGGCTCGACGGCCAGGGCCTGTGACCCGTAGTGCTGGGCGAGATGGATGAGCAACTCGACGTCGAAGGTCTCGTTGAAGGACGTCATCTGCCCGATGACCGGGCCGAGCGCGGCCGGGTCGAAGGCCTTGAAGCCGGCCTGGGTGTCGAGCACCCGGGCCAGGGGCGGGATGAGCAAGGCCCGGACGAAATGGCGGAACAGGATGATGATCTTGTCCGGCTTGTCGCCGGTGCTGTGCGGCTCGGTGACCGGCCCGTCGGCCCGGACCAGCACCGCCCCGTCGATCCCGTAACGCTGGCCGAGCGCGCTGGCCACCTTGTCGCCGGCCACCACCGGCGCCGCCAGCGAGCCCAGCTGGGCCAGGTTCGCGGACAGGTCCGCGTCGGTGTAGCAGACCACATGCCGGCCGGCGCCGTTCGCCCGCGCCGGACCGGTCCGCACCGCGGCGGCCAGCCCGGCCAGTATCGATCCGCCCTTGCGGGACTGCTCGGTCGAGACCAGCCGGTCGAATGCGGGGCTGACCGGGATGTCACCCCCGATCAGCTCAGCCAGCCTGAGCACCGTCACGCTGCGGTGACCTTCCCCCGGGTAGCCCTCGGCCCTCGCGATGTCCGTCATGAGGTCGGCACTGGAGGGCCGGTCTGGGCATCCGTCGTCGCAGGCGATGATGCTCCACGTGACGCCGGACAGGCCACCGGTCAGCCAGTCGAGCTGGCGGACCTTGGCCCTTACGAAGTCCTCCCCGTGCGGGTGCTCGGCACGGGGGACCATGCGCCCAGTCTCGCCATACATGGCCCACACCACGGTCAGGTGGACCGGCCCGGTGAGCTCGCCCAGCCGACGCCGCGAGCGAGCCGCAGCCATCGCTTCGGCCGCCACCGCCGGACCGTGGCTGCCCGCGACACACCCCGCCGCCGCGCGGCCCTCGACTAGGGCGGAGGCCACGTCGAGCACCGCCTGGTTCTGATCAGAGTCCGTGAGGTCGCGCACGGGCACCAGCGCCTTGTCCATAGCCCGAGGATGCCAGAGCCCCCCGCCCCCAAGCCCTCGGACCCAGCCGCCGACGGGCACTTTGTCCTCAACGTCGGCTTCACCTGATCGGGCCCGGCCGTCGCCGCGCCCGTCAGGCTCTTAACGGGCGCGGCGGCGGCTCAACCATTCGATGGCGACCAGGCGCTCAGCTCTATCAAATCCTGGCCCAGACCACCTTGCCGTCGGCCCTCGAGTACGATCCCCAGTCCCGGCCCAGGCTTTCCACCAGCAGCAGGCCCCGGCCGCTCTCGGAATCCGCGTTGACGTCCTGGCGTACCGGCATCTCGCTGCTGCCGTCCCACACATGAATGACCACGCACCGGCCATCCGAAAAGAGCCGCAACGCCACGGCAGGCGACATTAAGCCGGCCGACGCGCGGATGGCGTTCGTCATTAATTCCGACACGAGCAGTTCGGCGGTGTCGGCCAGGTCCGGCAGCCCCCATTCCCTGACCACCTGCCGGGCGTGCAGCCGGGCGCAGGGCACCGCCGAATCCAGGGCGCCGAGCTCCAGATGGCTCGTCAAAGGCCAGGCGGCGGGCTCGGGCCGGGAAATAGCGCCGCCGGGCTCGGGCCGGGCCGATACCGGCGCTGGCCCAGGCGCACCGATCATGGGGAATCCCCAAGTTTCGCGTCGTGAATATCAGTAGGGTCATCTTCCCCGGGCAGAACTACGATCTCTAGGGAAGCCGGATCGCCGTCAGGATGTGTCCGGACGGCGATCCGCGGTGTACGGGCGGGTCGGGAAGGGTGAGCCTGATGCCTCTGACGCGGGAACTCGATCCGGGCGCGAGCCCTCTGGCCTTCTTCGGCGCCGAACTCCGCCGGGCCCGGGCCGCGGCCGGGCTCAGCCAGGAGCAGTTAGGCCAGCGCATCGGCTACTCGGCCGCGCTGGTCGGCAAGGTCGAGACCGGCGAGCGGGCCCCGTCCCCGGACTTCGCGAAGCGCTGTGACCAGGCCCTCCCCGAGGCGGACGGCCTGTTCGCGAGGATGCACGCGCTGACTCAGCGCTGGGACGGCGGCTATCCCTCGTGGTTCGCCGAGTGGGTCGAGGCCGAGCGGCGGGCGGAGTCCGTGTGCTGCTGGGAGCCGCTGCTGGTGCCCGGCCTGGCGCAGACCGCCGACTACGCGCGAGCGCTGTTCGAGGCCTGGCGGCAGGCCGACGGCGACGAACTGGAGCAGCTTGTCACCGGGCGGCTGGACCGGCAGTCGATCTTCGACCGCCCGGACCCGCCGTCGCTGTGGGTGATCGTGGACGAGGGCGTGCTGCGCCGCCACATCGGCAGCGCCAAGATCATGTATGACCAGCTCACCCACCTGGTGGACCTGGCTGACCGGCCGAAGGTCACCGTTCAGGTCGTCCCTGCAGAGGCCGGCGCCCATGTCGGCCTGCTGGGCGGCTTCGCTATCGCCAGTGTCGAGGGCGCCGGTATCGTGTACATGGAGTCACCCGATCAGGGGCAGACCACCCAGACGCCGTCCGTAGTCGCGACGGTGAGCGCGACCTTCGACACGCTGCGGGCCGAGGCGCTCCCTCGCGCAACCTCACGGGACTTGATCAAGAGAGTGGCTGAGGAGCAATGGGCCAGCTAGACCGCGCCGTATGGCGCAAGAGCAGCCACAGCGGCGGCAACGGCGGCGAGGTCGCGGCCGTGTGGCGCAAGAGCAGCCACAGCGGCGGCAACGGCGGCAACTGCGTCGAGGTCGCCCGCAACCTGCCGGGCACGGTGGCCGTGCGCGACTCCAAGGACCGCGGCGGACCCGAGCTTGCCGTCGGCGACCGGGCGTGGTCGCAGTTCATCCAGGGGATCAAGGACGGCGAGCTCGACCTGGCCTGAGCCAAGCCGCCGCAACGCTCAGCCGAGCTGTGAGCTGACCAGGCGAAGCTGGCGCGGATCGCCGATGACGCGCACCGCCTGGATCTTGTCGCCGCGCATGGTCAGCACCAGCACGCCCGCCAGTTCCCGGCCGGTGAACCCGAGCAGCGCGGGCTGCCCGGCCAGCGGGTGCGTCACCTGGGTGGCCCCCGGCCCCCAGTAGCGCAGCAGGTTCCTGGCCACCCGCACGGCGCCCCAGATCACGCCGAACGTCCTCGGGTCGCCCGGGGCCGGCGTCGAAGTCGCCCCAGGCGTCGGGGGTCAACGTGTTCTCCCGGCCGACGGCGGGGGAGGGCTGACCGGTGTGGTCAGCCAGCCCTCCCCCAGCCTCCTCCGGGGCGTGCCTTACCCGGAGGTCTGCAGGGCGAGCGGGTTGAACGAGCCGGAGACCCCGCTTTCGCCGACTGCCCAGACGATCGCGGCCCCGGGGTTGGTGGACACGGAGTTCAGCACGCTGGGACTGCCGGCGTCCGGGCTGGCCACGGTGGTCCACGCGGTGCCGTTCCAGTTGAGAGTGAGGGTCTGCCCCTGGGTCGCGCCCGCCGGCTGGGTCACGCCGACCGCCCACACGTCGTTCGCCGCGTTGCTGGTAGTCACGCCGGTAAGGCTGTCGCCGGTACCGGGCGAGGGGCTGGGCACGATGCTCCACGCCGTCCCGTTCCAGTGCTCGATGAGGTTACTGCTGGTGGTACTGTCCACCACGCTGCTTTCGCCCACGGCCCACACGTCGGTCGGGCTGTTCGCCTGGATCCCGTTGAAGAGGCAGAACGCGTTGATGTTTGAGCTGCTCACCAGCGGCATCGGCACCACGCTCCAGGCCGTGCCGTTGAAGTGTTCGGAGAAGGTCTCGTTCTGATGGGTGGCCGAGTCGAGGAACGTGCCCACGATCCACACGTCGTCCGGGCCGTTCGCGGAGATCGCGTTCAGCGTGGTGTTGGATGTGGCGTCGGCCGGCAGCGGCAGCGGCACCGCGGACCAGGCGGTGCCGTTCCACTGCACGAGCGAGCCGCTGGCCGTGGCCGCGCTGTCGCCGATCGCGTAGGCGTCGGTCGGGCTGATGTCCGCCACACCCTCCGCGGAGGCGCCGCCGAGGTCCGAGAGCGCGGCGGAGAACCCGGGGGATACCGACCAGGCGGTACCGTTCCAGTGCAGGGCCAGGCCCTCGAAGTCGGACTTGTTCACCTGCGTGCGCCCGACCGCCCACGCGTCGGTGGCGCTACTCGCGCTCACTGCCAGGAGCAAGGCCGTGTTGCCCGGCGTGGCCGGCACGCTGGCCGCAGACCAGGCGGCGCCGTTCCAGTTGTCGATGAGCGCCTTCGCGCCCACGTTGGTGCCGGCGTTACCGCTGTGATAGCCGACCGCCCAGGCGTCGCTGTCAGACACTGCGCTGACGCCCCGCAGGGGGGCGTTCTGGCCGGTGGGCGGGGCGGAGACGATCGTCCAGCCGCTAGCCGCTAAGGCCGGGCCGACACCGAACGCCAGGGCCGCCGCCACGGCGATCCCGGCGCCTATCTTGGTGCGCAACATGCGATTTCCTTTCGTGGGTCGGACGTGCGGGGCTGAGCGAAGGCGCTGGTGCCGCATGGCTCACGCCAGGCTCCCGATTCGCGGTCGGCGGGAACCCGGGCCCCCGCACCGGGCAGCAGGGCCGCCGCCGCGCTAGTTCCAGGGTCAGACCGGCCGCCCGCTTCCCGGTTAAGTTCCGGTAACTCGCACTTCCCGTAGTCGCAACGACCTCGTGCGAGGCTGGCCTGGGTGAACCGCGGGTCCGCCGGTTCCGTTGCGTAAGGGATTACGGATTTCCTGCGGGGATCCGCCGCGCTGACCCCGCCCGGCGCGGCGGCGCCTGGCGGGCCGGATCGGGGGGCGGAGCACGGACTTGCCTAGGGAGCGGCGCGGATGGACGAGATTCGGGATCAGCACCCGCCGGAGAACGGTAGCGCGAGAGCCTTAGCCAGCAGCTGGGCCGCGCAGGTCCGGGAGGCCCGGCGGGCGGCGGGACTGACCCAGCAGCAGCTGGCCGGGACCGGCCAGCAGGCCGCCGCGCTGGCGGTCTACGGCCGGCTGCGGCAGCGGCTGGACGAGCAGCTCGGAGTCCGCCCGGGCCCGGTGCTGGCGCAGGCGCAGGAACGCGTGCTGCGCCAGGACGTTCCGGCCGTCCGGCCGGGCCTGGCCCCGGTCATGGCCGCCGCGGCGGCCGCGCCGCCGCGGCAGCTCCCGCGCGGCCCCGGCGCGTTCGTGGGCCGCGAGCCGGAGTCCGCCGCGCTCCGCGCTCTGGCCGGGCAGGCGGCCGAGGCGGCGATGATCTGCGTGATCGACGGCGTCGCCGGGATCGGCAAGACCGCCTTTGCCATCCACGCCGGACGCTGCCTGGCGGACCTGTTCCCCGATGGCCAGCTCTACGTGGACCTGCGCGGCTTCGGGCCGCTGCGCGCGCCGACGCCGTCCGCCGAAGCGCTCACGGGCTTTCTCCGGGCGCTGGGGGCGGACCCGCGGGCGGTCCCCGGGGCCATCGATGAGCAAGCCGCGATGTACCGGTCGCTGCTGGACGGCCGGCGCATGCTGATCGTCTTGGACAACGCCACCGATCCGGGGCAGGTGCGGCCGTTGCTGCCCGGTTCGCCCGGTCCGCTCGTCCTGGTCACCAGCCGCGGCCGCCTGTCCGGGCTGACGGCGCGGGATGGCGCGCGGCGGCTCACGCTCGGACCCCTCGCCCAGACCGAGGCGATCTCGCTGCTGGGCCGGATCCTAGGCCCGGAACGGGTCGGCGCCGAGCCGGAGGCCGCGAGCGACATCTCGGTGCGCTGCGGGCATCTGCCGCTGGCGCTGCGGATCGTGGCCGACCGCGCCGCCGACCGCCCCTGCGTGACCCTGGCCGACCTGGCGGGCCAGCTGGCCGCCGCGCGCGATCTCCTCGACGTGCTGGACAGCGAGGACGAGGCCACCGCGATCAGGGCCGTCTTCTCCTGGTCCTACCAGGCCCTGGCCCCGGCCGCGGCTCGCATGTTCCGGCTGCTCGGGCTGCACGCGGGACCCGACGTCAGCGTCCCGGCCGCGGCCGCCCTGGCCGCCCTCGGCCCGACCGAGGCCGGCCGCCTGCTCGACCTGCTGGCCGGCGTGCACCTGATCGAGGAGGATCAGCCGGGGCGCTACCGCCTGCACGACCTGCTGCGGGTCTACGCCACCGAGCAAGTGCAGGCCGCCGAGGACTCCGATAGCCGCGAGGCCGCGCTGCGGCGGATGCTCATCTGGTACCTGCACACCGCCGTCGCCGCCGACCAGATGATCGTGCCCGGACGCCGGCACCCTCCGCTGGGAACCCCGCCGCCGGGCTGCGAGCCGCTGTCGTTCACCGACTACGAACAGGCCCTGGCCTGGTGCGACACCGAGCACGCGAACCTGACCGCCGCCACCAGGCTGGCCGCCGAGGCCGGCCATGACGATGTGGCGTGGAAGTTCCCCGTCGCCCTCCGAGGGTTCTTCGACCTGCGCAGGCCGTGGGCCGAAGGGCTCGCCTACGCCAGTGCCGGGGTGGCCGCCGCCCGCCGGGCCGGCGACCGCGACGGGCAGGCCTGGACGCTTGACTGCCTGGGCCACGCCCACTCCGGCCTCGGCAAGTTCGAGGACGCCCTGGACTGCTACGCCGAGGCGCGGAGCATCCGCCGCGAGACCGGCGACCGGTGGGGCGAGAGCGCCAACTCCATGGTCAACCTCGGCTGCACCTACCTGGAGCTCAGCCACCCCGACCTCGCCCTCGACTGCTTCCAGCGGGTGCTGGCCGCCGCCCAGGAAGCGGGCAACAAGTACGTGCAGGGCCTGGCCCTGGTCAACCTGGCCGAGACCTACACCCGGCTGGCCCGCGCCGACGACGTCCTGGCCTGCTCCCTGCAAGCGGTGGAGATCACCCAGGAGATCGGCTACCGGCAGGCCGAGGGCACGGCACTCGGTTCCCTCGCCACGGCCTACCGCGCGCTGGGGCAGCCGGGACGGGCCCGCGACCGCTACCAGCAGGCCCTGGCCGTCCGCCGGCAGACCGGCGACCGTCACGGCGAGGCCGAGATCCTCCGGGACCTCGGTGATCTTTCCCGCGACGCCGGCCACGCCCAGGCCGCCCGCCGGTCCTGGGGCCAGGCCCTGGCCATCCTGGAAGATCTCGGCAATGCCCGGGCCTGCGCCGAGATCCGCGGCCGGCTCGACCCTCCGGGCCTGACGGGTACCTGACGGCCGGGCGGGCCGTTCAGGGTTTGCGGGCCACGCCGCCGTGGGCCGACACCCCGTCCGCGGGCGGGACGTCTCCGGGGTCGGGCCGCCAGGCGTGCACGTAGACCACCCCCGGCGGCACCAGGTCCAGCCCGTCGAAGAACCGGGTCACCTCGGCGCGGTTGCGCATGGTCTGCGGGGTGGACACGCGCTCGTTGTAGCGTTTCTGGGCTTCGGCCTGAGCGGCGACGTGGATATCGCTAGCCGGATGCGAGATGGCCAGGTAGCTGCCGGAGGGAAGCGCGTCCACCAGCTCGGCCACGATCCGGTACGGGTCCTCGGAGTCCTGGATCAGGTGCAAGATGCCCAGCAGCATCAGGGCGGTGGGCCGGGTGAAGTCCAGGGTGCGGGCGGCCGCCTGCAGGATCGCGGCCGGGTCCCGGATGTCGCCGTTGACGTACTGGGTGGCGCCTTCTGGGCCGCTGGCCAGCAGCGCCTTGGCGTGGGCCAGCACTATGGGGTCGTTGTCCACGTAGACGATCCGCGAGTCCGGCGCGACCGCCTGGGCGACCTCGTGCGTATTGTTCGCCGAGGGTATGCCGGTGCCGATGTCGAGGAACTGCCGGACTCCCGCCTCGGCGGCCAGGTACCGCACCACCCGGGCCAGGAACGCCCGGTTCGCCCGGACCCGGAACCGCAGGCCGGGAGTGACCGCGAGCACGCGCTCGGCCGCCTCGCGGTCCGCGGCGAAATTATCCTTGCCGCCCAGCCAGTAGTCGTAGACGCGGGCCGGGTGCGCGACCGTGGTGTCGATCTCGACCGGCTGGTCCGCCGCGGCGGCAGCGAGCCAGCTCTTCGCCTGTTCCTCAGCCACGACCTGCCTCTTCCATCGCTGGTGCCCGGGTTTCGGCCTGAGCCAACAGTAATCTGAGGATGTTCCGGCGCGGCGGGTAGGTTCGCCTGGGTGAGCTTCGATGTCACCGCCGACGCCTACCTGCGCTTCATGCAGCGGTACTCCGGGCCGCTCGCGGCCCGGTTCGCCGACCTGGCCGGGGTCCGGCGCGGGCAGCGGGCGCTGGACGTCGGCTGCGGGCCCGGGACGCTGACCGCCGAGCTGGTCCGCCGGCTGGGCGCGGGAGCGGTCTGCGCGGCGGAGCCATCGGCGTCGTTCGCCATGGCGGCGGCGCAGCGGCTGCCCGGGGTGGACGTCCGGCGGTCAGCGGCCGAGCAGCTGCCCTTTCCGGACGGCGTCTTCGACGTCACGATGGCGCAGCTCGTCGTGCACTTCATGGCCGATCCGGTGGCCGGGCTGCGCGAGATGGGCCGGGTGACCCGGACGGGCGGGGTGGTCGCGGCCTGCGTGTGGGATCACGGCGGCGGCCGCGGGCCGGTGACGGCGTTCTGGCGGGCGGTGCGCGAGCTGGACCCGGCGGCCGACGATGAGTCGGACCTGGCGGGTGTCCGCGAGGGTGACCTGGCCCGGCTCTGCGCGCAGGCGGGGCTCGGGGAGGTGCAGGCCGGGACGCTGGCCGTCCGCGCCCGGTACGCCACCTTTGCCGAGTGGTGGGAGCCGTACACGCTGGGCGTCGGTCCGGCCGGGGACTACGTCGCGGCGCTGGGCGCGGAGCGCCGCGGCCTGCTGCGCGAGCACTGCCGACGGCTGTTCCCCGCGGAGCCGATCGAGATCACCGCCGTCGCGTGGGCCGCGACCGGCCGGGCCTAGGCGGCCGCCCGGGCCCGCGGGTAGGGTCACCGCCCTGGACACCGATCCGTCGGCCCGCGCCCGGACGGCCGCCCCGCCGCCCAGCGGCGCGCTGGTGCCCTGACCGGGATCAGACCCGCTCGAGCATGGCCACCGGGACGGACTGGATGACCGCGAGCAGCTCGGTCCAGAAGAAGGCCGCCGTGAAGAACTGCAGCGTGTCGCCCTTCTCGAGCATCAGCTTGCGGTACATCACCATCTTGCCGACGTCGTACCCGGCGAGCATCGCCTGCCAGTCGGCGTAGTCGCCGGACAGCAGGAAGACCGCGCCGGCCTCGGCGCCGGCCCGGTCCAGGACCGAAGCGGCGGTCATCGTGCCGCCGTCGAAGTCGAGGACCAGCGTGTCGCCGTCGGCGCCCGGCGGCATGTCCCGCACGCTGAGCGCCAGCCGGCCGGTCACGAACGGGCGGATCATGTTGATCCAGTCCCAGAAGTCCTGCAGCTTGCTGGCCTTCCGCTCCTCGTCCGGCCACGCGTTGAAAGCGTCGCGGCAGTCCTGCGCCCACGCCTGCGTCATGAACCGGGCCATGTCACCCCCCCGCCAGCGTCGGCTTGGCCATCGACAGCATGTCCTCCATGTCCGCGGGGAGCGACACGCCGACCATGGCCAGCTTGCGGTGCAGCTGGTTCATGAACAGCTCCTGAACCCGCTCCTCGGACCAGCCGAGCGGCTCGTAGTAGACGTAGCTCGACCGGGCCGCGCTCATGGTCAGCAGGGTCCGCAGCGTGTCGTGCAGGTCCTTCACGTAACCCGGGTCCTCGGCCAGCAGGTCCCGCACGAACCGCATGCCGGCCTGCACGTGGCGGGCCTCATCCCGGCAGGTGGCGGTGAACCCGGTGTAGAAGGCGGGCAGGACCCGGAAGTCGCGTGCGTAGTTCAGGGTGATCTTCATCACCGACAGCGCGAGGACCCCCTCGATCCAGATGAAGTACGTGGTGGCGTACTTCATCTGCAGGTGCTTGTTGTAAGGGTCCCGGCGCAGGTCGTCGGTCAGGTAGGCGAGCAGGCCGAACGGTCCGACGAACGTCTCCTGGATGAAGGGCCACGACCCGTCGAGGACGTCCATGATGCCGTCGCCGTCCAGCCCGACCACGTCGCGGTAGAAGCGGTCGAAGAACACGGTGTGCCGCGCTTCGTCCTCGAGCTGGCTGGTCAGGAAGATCTTGTAGTCCTCGGAGGCGCCGAACAGCAGCGGGGCCAGCTCGACCTCGACCTGCCGCTCCCCGTGGTGGAAGCCGGACGCGATCGAGAGGAACGAGTTGCGAGCGTCGTCGGTCATGCGCTCGGCCCAGTTCACCCGGTCCTCGGTGAAGTCGAGCTCGTTCACATTCCAGCGCTGCCGGAGATACCGGTCGTAAAGCTTCCGGTACTCGGGCAGGCGCGCCGTGGGCACGTGCACGTATTCGATCACGTCGTCGATGTCGGCCCGGCCCAGCCCGCTGAGGTCCTCGGCCTCGATACGATCCAGGGTTTCATCGGCGATAGCCACGCGGTTCCCCCTTCCGGACCCGGCATCCGGCGTGACCCGGATGCCTGGAGCCAGGCAGATCCCTTGTGGGCATGTTAACTCCGTTAACCCCCGTCCGATAGGCCACCGGGCCCGCGGCATCAGCGGGGCTCGCAGATGACCAGCGGGATGTCGCGCTCGGTGCGGCGCTGGTACCCGGCGTAGCCGCCGTAGGCGGCCACCACTCGCGGCCACAGCGCGGCCTTCTCCTCCGGCGACGCCTGGCGGCCGCGCATGGGCCGGCGCGGCAGGCCATGGTCAGCTCGATCTCGGGATGAGCCAGCAGGTTGCGGTACCAGTCAGGATCCCGGTCGTCTCCGCCCTTCGAGGCCACGAGCACGACCCGGTCACCGTCGACGACGGGCGCGGTGAGCATGGTGGAGCGCGGCAGGCCCGACTTGCGGCCCACGGTGTGCAGTTCGACGACGGGCATCCCGAGGAACGAGCCGAGCATCCGGCCCCCGGTCACGTGCACGATGGCCCGGTGTACCTGGCTCATGGTCTTGAGGGCGAGATCGGCCAGCTGGTGCTGCAGGCTCATGCCCGAACCCTAACCGGGGAACCGGGGAAACAGGCGGGGCACATCCATTCTTCCCGGCCGCTCCGGGAGCGTCCGGACTCGGCGCCGCCGGGCCTGGGGTCTACGCCAGCCTCGTGCCCCGCACGCTATATTCGCGTCGTTAGCCATAACGGAAAGGCGCGGCGATGTCCGGCGAGGCAGAACCGGAGGCCGGCATCGAAGGGACGGGCGGTTCCGCCAGCGACCGGTCTCCCTTCGACACCACCGTGGCGCACAGCGCCCGGGTGCATGACTACTGGCTGGGCGGCAAGGACAACTTCGCCGCCGACCGCGCCGCCGGGGACGCGGTGATCGCGGCCTACCCGGGGATCGTCATGTCGGTGCGCGCCAACCGGGCGTTCCTGGCCCGGGCGGTGCGGTACCTGGCCGCCGGGGCCGGGATCCGGCAGTTCCTCGACATCGGCACCGGCATCCCGGCCGCGAACAACACCCACGAGGTGGCGCAGTCCGTGGCGCCGGACTGCCGGGTGGTCTACGTGGACTACGACCCGGTCGTGCTCGCGCACGCCCGGGCGCTGCTCGCCGGCTCCCCGGAAGGCGCCACCGACTACATCGACGCGGACCTGCGCGACCAGCAGGCGATCCTGTCCCGCGCGGCGCGGACCCTGGACTTCTCCCGCCCGGTGGCCGTCATGCTGATCGCCATCATGCACCTGATCGGGGACGATGCCGACCCGTACGGGATCGTCAGCCGGCTGATGGCCGCGGTGCCGTCCGGGAGCTACCTGACGCTGTCGCAGGTGGCCTCCGACATCGAGCCCGAGCAGATGGCCGAGGCGGCCCGGCGGTACAACCGGCTCGCGCAGGAGCAGCAGCGCCACCGCGGCCGCGCCGAGGTCACGCGGTTCTTCGACGGCCTGGACCTGGTCGAGCCGGGCGTGGTCCCGGTCCAGCAGTGGCGTCCGGGGTCCGAGACGGAGGCCGGGGCCCGGTCGGCCATGTGGGGCGGCATGGCCCGCAAGAGATAGGAAAGGCAGGCCAGGGATGGACAGGTCGGAATCAGGCGACGACAACGTCTCGCTCGACACCAGCGTGCCGCATATCGCGCGCGTGTATGACTACTGGCTGGGCGGCAAGGACAACTATCCCGCCGACCAGAGGGTGGCCGAGCAGGTCATCGCCACGTTCCCGGACGTCACGGTCAGCGTCCGCGCCCAGCGCGCGTTCCTCGGCCGCGCGGTGCACTACCTGGCCGCCGAGGCGGGCATCCGGCAGTTCCTGGACATCGGGACCGGCCTGCCCTCGGCCAGCAACACCCACGAGGTCGCCCAGCAGGTCGCGCCGCAGTCACGGGTCGTCTACGTGGACAACGACCCGATCGTGCTCGTGCACGCCCGTGCCCTGCTCACCAGCAGTCCCGAGGGCGCGACCGCCTATATCGAAGCTGACCTGCGCGACACGAGCAAGATCTTGGACGAGGCCGCCCGGACCCTCGATTTCGGCCAGCCGGTCGCGGTCATGCTGCTGGGCGTGCTGCACTGCATCCCCGACGAGGACGACCCGGCCGCGATCGTGGCCCGGCTGCTGGCCGCCGTGCCGCCGGGCAGCTACCTCGTCATCGCGCACCCGGCCAGTGACGTCGCCGTCGACCAGATGGCTAAGTCCATGCGCAACTACAACGAGCAGGCGCGCGATCCGGTCACCGCTCGCAGCTACGCCGAGGTCTGCCGGTTTTTCGAGGGCGTGGACCTGGTCGAGCCCGGCGTCGTCCAGCTACACCGATGGCGAGCGGGTGCCCCAGACCTCGGCGCCGGCCGCGAGCTGGCCAACTACGGCGGGGTAGGCCGCAAGCCATGATCACCTGAAACGATCCGGGAGCGGGCGGGCCGGGCCGGCGTGCCGGCCGGGCGAGCGGGCCGGGCGGGGCCGGGCCACGGACTAGGCGTCGTCCAGCCGCTCCCGGAGCCGACGCAGCCGGTCGGGGCGCTCGGCGGCGAAGTGCTCCAGTGCGGCCAGGATGTGGGCCTCGTCGAGGTGCGCCTCCTCGATCACCTCGGCGACCGAGCCGCCGGTGCGCCACCGGTCGTCCCAGTCGGACGACAGCGAGTACTCCCGGACCAGCGGGTCATCCGCCCAGTCCCGCATCAGCTTGAACCCGCCGTTGGTGATCACCATGGCGTCGAGCCGGCCGGCCGGGCCGGTGACCGACCGCCGGTAGGACTCCGGCTGGCGGGCGAACAGCTGCGGGCTGATCGCCGCGACGATCTTGACGTTGATGCCCTGCGCGTCCAGTTGCGGCAGCACGCTGACCAGGTTCCGGGTGGGCATGGTGCCGCGGACGTACACGGTGCCGCCCTTCGGCTCGCCGGGCCGGTAGTCGCGCAGCACATAGGCGCCGCGCGCGGCGGCGAAGTGGGACGGGATGCCCAGCGCCTCCCGGTCCGGTATCTCCACCGGCGGCCGGGTCAGGTGCAGCGCGACGATCGGGACGTCGAGCCCGAACGCCGTGCCCAGCAGCACCGGCACCTCGTTGTACTCCCACGGGTGCAGGTCGATGACGTGCCCGTCGGGGAACAGCTGGGTGACCCCGATCGCGAAGATGCCGAAGTGGGTCCGGGAATCCTCGGCCGTCTCCGGCCCCGAGTGGCCCGCGATCCAGAGCAGCTTGCCGACCTTCAGCTCGCAGTCCTGGGCCAGCTGGCTGAACAGCCGCATCTCCCCGTACTTCAGGTACGAGAACGAGCCGTAGGTGGAGCACGCGCCCCAGAAGCCGTCGAACTGCCCGAACGGGTCCTCGGCCAGGTTGACCGTGGCCAGCCCGGCGACCAGCCCGGCGTTGGAGAACTCGGTGATCTCGGTCGGCAGCAGCGCCCCGGTAGGGTTCTGGTCCCGCTCGTACCAGCCCGTGCCCGGCGAGCCGTCGAAGTCCTGCCCGAAGCCGGCGATGTTGGTGGACTCGGCCAGGTCGGCGGAGGCCGCGATGAACAGCGGCCGGCCGTGCTCGGACAGCGCCAGCGAGTTCACGTACGAACCCCAGGCGGCCAGGCCGGCCCGGTTCGCGGCCTTCTCCCCGGGCTTGCGCCACATGCTGTCGGGGTAGGCCGCCACGTCGAAGATGCGGCGGTCGGTGAACACCCCGGGCGACGAGCCGCCGAGCCGGAAGCCCTTGACGTCGTCGGGCACCGCGCCGGCGATCGCGGCCAGCCGGTCCGACAGCCAGGTCACGAGGTCGTCGTCGCGTTCCAGGACGCTCATGGCGATGCGCAGGTTCGCCTCGGCCTGCGCCGCGACAGCCTCAGGATCGGACGGCGCAGGCGAGTCGACACCCTGGTACTCGACCCGGTACTTGCTCATGAACCCCTTGCGGACGGCCCAGAACTGCTCGGCGTTCATCGGCCACGCGGTGCCGTGGCTGGCCGCGTCGACCTTGCCGTAGCCGCGGCCCTTCTGCGTGACGAACCACGCCATCGTGGGCACGTGGCCGGGGTTGGCGCCGCAGGCCGCCTCCAGGACCGTCTCGGTGACCGGGCCCCATTCCATGCCGCGGGAGGTGCCGGTGACCCGCCAGCCATACGGCTCGAACCAGTCCACCGGCGTGCCGTGGACCACGCTGGAGGCCGGCCGGGGGTCGATGCCGAAGTCGTTCCAGTCGACCAGGAAGACCAGGTTGTCCAGGCCGAGCCCCCAGGCCATGTTCTTGACCTCGTGCGCCGAGCCCGGGGTGAGCCCGCCCTCCCCCTCGAACACGAACACCTTGACCTCGTCGGCCCCGGCGAGCTTCAGGCTGAGCGCCTCGCCGGCGGCCGGCGGCATCCCGTGCCCGGAGGGCCCGGTGTTGAACTTCAGGAACAGCGTCCTGCCCTCCATCTCCGCGTGCCCGGGGAGCCCGCCGCGCCGACGCAGCTTCAGCAGCCACTCCCAGGTCAGCGCCCAGCGGCCGTCGTCGGGGAAGGCGAACTCGGCCTCCCCCGTGCGCCGGTGGCGGGCTCGCATGCCCTCGTTGAGCACCGCGAGCGTGGCGTAGACCAGCGGCACCGTGTGCCCGGCGGACAGCACGAAGCGGTCCCCGAAGCGGCGCCAGGGCCGCAGCACGTCCCAGCGCATGGCGCCGGACAGCAGCAGGGCCAGCATCATGTGCACCTTGGACCGCGACCCGCCCGGGTGCCCGCTCTGGCGGTAGTTGAGCGACAGGTCGATGCATTCGTCGACGAGGTCCTTCACCACCTCGTAGCGGGCGAAGTCCGGCTCGGCGGCGGCGAACAGCCGCCCGACGTCGAACTCGCTGCCCGAGCGCGCGATCAGCGGTGACCGCGACCCTGCCGTGTCGGACGCCAAGTCCATCCCCTCCTCTTTGTGAACCTTTTCATCCTCCCGCGACTGCCCACATGCTCCGGGCGACATCGACGGATGAAAAGGCTCAGTGGCCAGCGACTTCCAGGCTGACGTGTCGCCGGGCCGGGGGCAAGAGCAGGACCCGGGGACGCTCACACCATGGAACATCCGGCTCTTACTGCCGGGCCCGCACAGCCTTATGATCCGAGCATGACGGCATTCTCCCTGGCTGATCGCATGAGCAGGCTCGGCACCGAATCCGCCTTCGAGGTGCTCGCCCGGGCCAAAGCCATGGAGGCGGCCGGAAGCAAGATCATCCACCTGGAGATCGGCGAGCCGGACTTCCCCACCGCCCCGCACATCGTCGAGGCCGCCGTCGAGGCCTTGTGGGCCGGGCAGACGCACTACGTGCCCGCGCCCGGCGTGCCGCCGTTGCGCGAGGCCGTGATCGAGTTCCTGGAAAACACCGGCCGGATGCAGGTCACGCCGGACCGGGTGATCGTGACGCCGGGCGCCAAGCCGATCATGTTCTTCACGATCATGGCCCTCTGCGGCGAGGGCGACGAGGTGCTCTACCCCGATCCCAGCTTCCCGATGTACGAGTCGATCACCGCGTTCGCGGGCGCGGTCCCTGTCCCCATCCCGCTCCGGGAGAGCAACGAATTCCGTATCGACACCGCGGAGCTGGAGCGGCTGGTCACCGACCGGTCGAAGCTGCTGATCATCAACTCGCCGCACAACCCGTGCGGCTCGTCGCTGACCCGCGAGGACTGCGAGGCGATCGCGGACATCGCGATGCGCCATGACCTGATCGTGCTCTCCGACGAGGTGTACTGGGCCATCAGGTACGGCTCTGAACCGCACGCGAGCGTGCTCGACGTCGACGGCATGGCCGACCGCACGATCCTGCTCGACGGCTGGTCCAAGACCTTCGCGATGACCGGCTGGCGGCTCGGCTTCGGCGTGTTCCCGCCCGCACTGGTCGAGCCGGTGACCCGGCTGGTGATCAACTCGGTGTCGTGCACCTCGGCGTTCAGCCAGTACGCCGCGATCGCGGCGCTGCGCGGCCCGTGGGAGCCGGTCGAGGCGATGGTCGAGGAGTTCCGCCGCCGCCGTGACGTCATCGTCGCCGGGCTGAACGACATTCCCGGCGTCACCTGCCTGAAGCCGCAAGGCGCGTTCTACGTGTTCCCGAACATCACCGGGACCGGCCTGACGTCCATGCAGCTGCAGGACCAGCTGCTCAACGACGCCGGGGTCGCGGCCCTGTCCGGCACGGCGTTCGGCGGGTGGGGCGAGGGCTTCCTGCGGTTCTCCTACGCGAACTCGGTCCATAACATCCGGGCGGCGCTGGAGGCGGTCCGGGCGCACCTGGCCGAGGCTTCCGAGGCGCCCGCCCCCGCTTAAGGGCTCCCGGGCGGCGCCCGCCTGACAGGATGAGCGCATGCTGGTCGTTCATGTTCATGCGCGGGTCCGGCCCGGCCGGGCCGGGGAATTTCTGGAGGCCACGCTGGCCAACGCACGGGCGTCGCTGGACGAGCCGGGCGTGCTGCGGTTCGACGTCATCCAGGATCAGGATGACCCGGACCACGTGGTCCTGGTGGAGGTGTACCGGGACGGCGACGCGGCCGCGGCGCACAAGCAGACGGCGCACTACGCGGCCTGGCGCGACCGCGTGGCGGAGATGATGGCCCGGCCGCGGGAGTCGGCCAGGTACACCGCGGTGTTCCCGGCGGGCGGCGAAGGCTGGGAGAGCGGGGAGATCGGGGAGAGCGGGGAGATCGGGGCGCCGTGACCGTGCCCGGCTTCGAGTTCGCCACCGCTGGCCGCATCATGGCCGGCGTCGGCCGGGCGGACGAGCTGCCGGGCGTGCTGGCCGGGCTCGGGTCCCGGGTCCTGGTGTGCACGGGGGCGAACCCGGCGCGCCATGCCGCGCTGCTGGCCGGGCTGGGGTTGCCGGCCGTGGTGTTCCCGGTGGCCGCGGAGCCTACGGTCGAGCTGGCCCGGGCCGGCGTCGCGGCCGGGCGCGAGCACGGCGCCGACGTGGTCGCCGCGATCGGCGGCGGCAGCGTCATCGACACCGGCAAGGCCGTGGCCATGCTGCTGGGCAACGGAGGCGACCCGCTGGACTACCTGGAGGTCGTCGGGTCCGGCCGGCAGATCACCCGGCCCGCCGTGCCCTGCGTCGCGGTGCCCACCACCGCCGGCACCGGGGCGGAGGTGACGGCCAACGCCGTGCTCGCCGCGCCCGAGCACGGTCTCAAGGCGAGCCTGCGCAGCAGGCTGATGATCCCCCGGGTCGCGCTGATCGATCCCCGGCTGACCGCATCCTGCCCGCCGCCGGTCACGGCGGCCAGCGGCATGGACGCGCTGACCCAGTGCCTGGAGCCGTTCGTCTCGGTCCGGGCCAACCCGGTGACCGACGGCCTGGCCCGCGAGGGACTGCGCCGCGCCGCGGCGGGCCTGCGCGCCGCCTACGCCGACGGCACGGACCTGGCGGCGCGCACGGACATGGCCGTGTGCAGCCTGCTGGGCGGGATCGCGCTGGCCAACGCGAAGCTGGGGGCCGTCCACGGCCTGGCCGGAGTCATCGGCGGGACGGCGCCGGTGCCGCACGGCGCAGCCTGCGCCGCGCTGCTGGCCCCGGTCATCGAGGCGAACGTGCGCGTGCTGCGGTCCGGAACGGCAGGCCACCCTGCCCTGGACCGGTACGCCGAAGTGGCCGGGCTGCTGACCGCGAAGCCCGCCGCGACCGTCGACGAGGGCCTGGCCTGGATCCGGGAGACGGTGACCCGGCTCGCGATACCGGGCCTGGCCGCGTTCGGCGTCGGCGCGCAGCACGCTGATGACATCGCCGCCAAAGCCGCCCGGTCCAGCAGCATGCAAGGCAATCCGGTCACCCTGAGCCACGACGACCTGCGAGCTATCCTCCTTAGCGCGCTCTGAGCCGTCTAAATAGGCCAGCTTGCCGTTGTTTCGAGC
Source organism: uncultured Actinomycetota bacterium (assembly GCA_963808705.1). Lineage (GTDB taxonomy): Bacteria > Actinomycetota > Actinomycetes > Streptosporangiales > Streptosporangiaceae > JASHPR01. The sequence goes on from CAWEHB010000006.1 coordinate 352,433, forward strand.
TGGTTTAGCAGACATGAACTACGGAGATACCGGAATGTGGCCGAGTTGCCCCGGTGGGATGAAATAGCTGAAATCATGCATAATGCGGTCCGTCCGACGCTGCCCGCACTTGTCAGCAAAGACTCGTCAGCCAGTGGCGATCTGCGGCCAGCCGGTCGTGAGGGAGCATTAGCCTGCCAAAGGGGGCACGATGGTCACGGCCCAGCCGCAGCCGGGGGGGCGGCGGGAGAGCGAGGCGCAGCGCAATCTCAAGCTCACCTGCATGAGCAACCTGCTGTCCAGTTCCGAGGAGCGGGCGTACTTCAAGGACCGGCGGAGCCGGTTCCTCCTGGTCAGCGCGGGCTGGATCGCCGCGTACGCCCCGGGCCGCGCCGCGCAGGAGCTGATCGGGAAGACGGATTTCGATATCTTCAGCGACCAGCACGCCGTGGCGGCCTATGAGGATGAGCAGCAGATCATCCGCACCGGCCAGCCCATCGTGGGAAAGGTGGAGCTGGAGACCTACGGCGGCCGGCCGGACGCCTGGGTGTCGACCACGAAGATGCCGCTCCGGGATGACCGCGGCGAGATCATCGGCACCTTCGGGATCTCCCGCGACGTCACGGCCCAGGTCCAGGCGGAGAACGCCCTCACCCGCCAGGCCTGGCAGCTGAGCACCCAGAATGAGCGCCTGCGCGAGCTGGACGGGCTGAAGGACGACTTCCTCGGCCTGGTCTCGCACGAGCTCCGGACGCCGCTGACCTCGATCATCGGTTATGCCCGGCTGCTGCGGGACGAGCGCACGAGCAACCTGAACACCGACCAATTCGCCGAGGTGATCCAAAAGAACGCGCAGCGCCTGCTGCGCCTCGTCGAGGACCTGCTATTTCTCTCCCAGAACCAGCCGGGAGAGGTGGCCGTGGAACTCCGCAGCGCGGACCTCGCCGACATCGCCGCCAGCGCGGTGGAGGAAATGCGGCCCGAGGCTCAGCGCAAGCACATAGACCTGGCCTTCTCCGCCACTGACGTTCCCCGCATTGCCGTCGATCTGGCCCGCATCGCCCAGTTGCTCGGCAACCTCATCTCCAATGCCGTGAAGTTCACCCCGGACGGCGGGAAGGTCGAGGTCAGCCTCGGAATGGACGGAGAGCAGGCGGTCCTCGCGGTCGCCGACACCGGCGTCGGCATCCCGGCGGCCGACCGCGAGCGCATCTTCGAGCGGTTCTTCCGCACCGAGATCGCCGAGCGTGAGGTGATCCCGGGCACCGGCCTGGGGCTGGCCATCGCCAAGGACATCGTGGAAGCGCATCACGGCACCATCGCGGTGGACAGCAACGAGGGCCACGGCAGCACGTTCACGATCCGCCTGCCGCGGCAGGCACTGCCCGGCACGGCCATGACTCCTGGGACCGCGTAAACCAACTGGTCGGTAACTATCCAGACTACCTTCAGCATTCTTCCAGAAGATAACCAGGCTATTCACCGATAGTCGGGTGGTGCCTCCCGGCGTCCCCCGAGCCGGGTCGCGCCCGAGAGGGCGCCCCGCCAGCCCGCCGGCCGGGCGCCCTCGACCACGCCGGCGAGACGCCCGAGATCAACGCCGGCTACCTGCGCGGCTTCGCCGACGCGCAGACCCGGCGCGAGCTCAAGCCGCTGATCGGCCAGCTGTTCGCCGACGAGAGCCTGCTTGTGTTCAAAGGTGGCTGTTCTGACAGCCACTAGCGCACGCAAAGGCTCCCCGTGCCCGCAGAAAGCGTCTCACGAGCATATTCGCGGTAAACGTTTCCTGAACTTGATGCTCCCCGCTGATGACCCTGCGGGCGCGGCCGCGATTCGCCGCCGGGGCCGCCCGCCACGGGCGGCCGGGGCCGCCCGCCACGGGCCAAGACCGCTGCTCACCCGCCCGGGGTGATGCGCGGCGGGGCGCTGCGGGCGAAAATGAGAGGGCGGAAGCGGAAGAGCGGGACAGCCCGGCGCAAGGCCTTTCACGCCCGTACCGCCGCGGCTGACCTGTGCAATCTCAGTGGCATTAAAAGTTGCTAAAGGGAAAGCAAAACAGCGGAGCGACGGGAATGGCTATGAGTGCTGAAAGTGACCGGGTCGCCAGCTTCGGGCGCCTGGAAGACGGACTGCGGCAGGCCGGGGAGTGGTACCGGTGGGGGCCGTATGTCAGCGAGCGGCAGTGGGGAACGGTGCGGGAGGACTACAGCGCGGACGGGGAGGCGTGGGATTACCTGCCGCACGACCAGGCCAGGTCCCGCGCTTACCGGTGGGGAGAGGACGGGCTGGCCGGGTTCTGCGATGTGGAGCAGCGGCTGTGCCTGGGCCTGGCGCTGTGGAACGGAAAGGACCCGATCCTCAAGGAGCGGGCGTTCGGGCTGACCGGGGCGCAGGGCAATCACGGGGAGGACGTCAAGGAGTACTGGTGGTATCTGGACGCGCTGCCCAGCCATGCGTGGAACCGGTGGCGCTACCACTATCCGCAGGCCGCGTTCCCCTACCAGGATCTCATCGACCAGAACGGGGCGCGTAACCGCGAGCAGCCGGAGTACGAGCTGCTGGATACCGGGGTGTTCGACGAGAACCGGTACTGGATCGTCGAGGTGCACTACGCCAAGGCCAGCGCCGATGATCTGCTGATGGCCGTGCAGGTGACGAACGCGGGCCCGGAGCCCGCCACCCTGCACGTGCTGCCGACCGCGTGGTTCCGCAACACCTGGTCCTGGGACACCGGCGCGCCCAAGCCGACCATGCAGGCGGTGGGTGAGTCGGCGGTGGGCATCGACCACCCGTTCTTGGGCCCGATGGAGTGGCTGGCCGGCCCGGGACCGGACGGGACGCTGCCGACCGCGGTGTTCTGCGAGAACGAGACCAACGAGCAGCGGCTGTTCGGCGCCGCGCCGGTCACGCCGTATCCCAAGGACGGCATCAACGACCACGTGATCAGCGGGGCGGCTACCGTCAACCCCGAGCGCAAGGGCACCAAGTGCTCGTTCTGGTACCAGGTGACCGTCCAGCCCGGCCAGACCGCCGAGCTGCGGCTGCGGCTGCGGACCCCGCCCGCGAAGCCGCCCCGGGGAAAGGCGAACGACCCGCTCGGCGCCCTGTTCGGCCAGGTGATCACCCAGCGGCGGGCCGAGGCCGACGAGTTCTACGCCGGGCTGACCCCGGCCGGGGCGAGCGCCGACGAGGCGCTGGTGATGCGGCAGGCGTTCGCCGGGATGCTGTGGAGCAAGCAGCTGTTCTACTACGACGTGGCCCGCTGGCTGGACGGCGACCCGACCCAGCCGACGCCCCCGCCGCAGCGGCTGACCGGCCGGAACTCGCGGTGGCGCAACTTCGACGCCTTCGACATCATGTCGATGCCGGACAAGTGGGAGTACCCGTGGTTCGCCGCGTGGGACCTGGCGTTCCACTGCGTGGCGCTGGCGCACGTCGACCCCGCGTTCGCCAAGTACCAGCTGATCTTGCTGTGCCGGGAGTGGTTCCAGAACCCGAACGGGGCGCTGCCGGCGTATGAGTGGGACTTCGGCGACGTGAACCCGCCGGTCCAGGCGTGGGCGGCCGTGGAGGTGTTCGCGATCGACGGCGCCCGGGACATCGAGTTCATCAGCCGGGTCTTCGACAAGCTGCTGGTCAACTTCACCTGGTGGGTCAACCTCGAGGACCGGGAGGGCAACAACCTGTTCGAGGGCGGCTTCCTGGGGCTGGACAACATCGGCCCGATCGACCGCTCGCACCTGCCGGTCGGCGGCACCCTGGAGCAGTCCGATGGCACCGGGTGGATGGGGTTCTACGCGATCGCGATGGCCACCATGGCCGTGATCCTGAACCGGTCCGGCCAGCGGCCGGGTATCGATCTCGTGCTGAAGTTCATGGAGCATTTCGCCGCGATCAGCGAGGCACTGGATGGCCTCGGGATGTGGGACGAGACCGACGGGCTCTACTACGACCGGCTGGTGACGCCGAGCGGGCAGGAAGTGCCGGTGAAGGTCCGGTCGATGGTGGGCGTCATCCCGGTCCTGGCGGCCGCGGTCATCGGCGAGAATGATCTCCAGCAGTCGCTGGTCGTCGGCAAGGAGTTTGCCAAGTTCCTGGGGCGCCGGGGCCTGGCGGACCGGGAGAAGCTCCATGAGATCGGCCTGGTGCGCGGGGAGGTCGGGGAGCAGCGGATGCTGCTGAGCCTGGCCGGCGTGGGCCGGCTCGAGAAGCTGTTCGCCAAGCTGTTCGACGAGAGCGAGTTCCTGTCCCCGCACGGCCTGCGCGCCCTGTCGGCCTGGCACCGCGACCATCCCTACGAGCTCGACGTCGAAGGCGTCCGGGCGGGCATCGACTACGAGCCGGCCGAGTCCACCACCGCCATGTTCGGCGGGAACTCCAACTGGCGCGGGCCGATCTGGTTCCCGCTGAACTACCTGATGATCAGCGTGCTGGAGCGCTACCACCGGTTCTTCGGTGACGAGTTCACCATCGAGTACCCGACCGGGTCGGGCCGCAAGCTCACCCTGGACAAGGTCGCCGCCGACCTGTCCGACCGGCTCATCTCGATCTTCACCCGCGGCCCGGACGGCCGGCGGCCCTGCTTCGGCGGGACCGAGCTGATGCAAACCGACCCCGCGTGGCACGACAACCTGATCTTCAGCGAGTACTTCCACGGCGACAACGGCGCCGCGATCGGCGCCTTCCACCAGACCGGCTGGACCGGGCTGATCGCCGACGTGATCCGCCGCCGGCACGGGGCGGTGGACGCCGTCGGAGACGTCGTCCGCCGCATCGGAACGGAGAACGGGCAGTGACCGCCGTCGCCGAAGCCGGGGCGGTGCGCGCGCTCCCGGGCAGCCAGTTCCCGCTCGGGGCGACGCCGACGGCCGGCGGCACGAACTTCGCCGTGTTCTCCGGCGTGGCCGACGCGGTGACGCTGTGCCTGTTCGACGGCGCGGGCGCCGAGACCCGGGTACCGCTGACCGACTACGACGCCGGCGTCTGGCACGGCTTCGTCCCCGGAGTCGGCCCCGGGCAGGCCTACGGTTACCGCGTCACCGGCCCTTACGATCCGGCGCGGGGCCTGCGCTGCAACCCGGCGAAGCTGCTGCTCGACCCCTACGCCCGGGCGATCAGCGGCGAGGTCGCGTTCGGGCCGGAGGTGCTGGACTACGCGGCGGATGCCCCGGGCGCGCCGAGCGAGCTGGACTCCGCCGGGCACGTGCCGCGCAGCCTGGTCACCGGCGAGCAGTTCGCCTGGACCGATACCAGCCCGGTCCGGCGCCGCTACTCCGACACGATCATCTACGAGGCGCACGTCAAGGGGTTCACCATGCGCCACCCGGGCGTGCCCGCCAAGCTGCGCGGCACCTACGCCGGGCTCGGGCACGAGGCGGCCGTCGCCCACCTGGTGGACCTCGGCGTGACCGCCGTCGAACTGCTGCCGGTGCACCAGAGCGTGCCGGAGGCCTTCCTGCCGCAGCGCGGGCTGACCAACTACTGGGGCTACAACACGATCGGGTACTTCGCGCCGCACAGCGGCTACTCCGCGGCGGTGCGGGCCGGGAAGCCCGGCGGCCAGGTCGCCGAGTTCCAGGCCATGGTGAACGCGCTGCACGCGGCGGGCCTGGAAGTGGTTCTCGACGTGGTGTTCAACCACACCTGCGAGGCCGGCCCGGAGGGCCCCACGCTGTGCTTCCGCGGCCTGGACAACGCCGCGTACTACCGGCTCGAGCCCGGCGACCCGAGCCGGTACGTCGACACCACCGGCTGCGGTAACTCGCTCAACGCCGGGGACCCGCTGACCCTTCAGCTCATGATGGACTCGCTGCGGTACTGGATCACCGAGATGCACGTCGACGGCTACCGCTTCGACCTCGCGCCCACCCTGGCCCGCCAGGACGGCGGGTTCGACCAGGTGTCGGCGTTCTTCGATCTCGTGGCGCAGGACCCGGTGGTGTCCCAGGCCAAGCTCATCGCCGAGCCGTGGGACGTGGGCCAGATGGACTCCTACGACCTGGGGCGCTTCCCGCCGCTGTGGCGCGAGTGGAACGGCAAATACCGCGACAGCATGCGCGACTTCTGGCGCAGCCACCCGATCGGGATCGGCGAGTTCGCCACCCGGTTCGCCGGCTCGTCGGACCTCTACGGCCGCCGGGGCCGGCGGCCGACCGCGTCGGTGAACCTGATCACCGTGCACGACGGGTTTACGCTCCGCGACCTGGTCTCCTACGACGCCAAGCACAACGAGGCCAACGGCGAGTCCAACCGCGACGGGACCGACGACAACCGCTCCTGGAACTGCGGCGCCGAGGGCCCCACCGACGACCCGGACATCCTGGCCCTGCGCGAGCGGCAGTCCCGGGCCATGCTCGCCACCCTGCTGCTGTCGTTCGGCGTGCCGCTGCTGCTCGGCGGGGACGAGTTCGGCCGCACCCAGCAGGGCAACAACAACGCCTACTGCCAGGACAACGAGATCACCTGGCTCGACTGGTCCGCCGTCGACGCCGGCCTGCTGGCCTTCACCCAGCGCCTGGTCGCGTTCCGCAAGAAGCACCCGGTGTTCCGGCGCCGCCGGTTCCTGGCCGGGGCGGAGGCGGCCGAGCTCGCGTGGTTCACCCCCGCGGGCACGCCGATGACCGGGGCGGACTGGGCCGACCCCGGCGCCCGGTCCGTGGCCATCTACCTCGACGGCTCCGACGACCCTGACCTCGCCGACGACGGCACCCTGATGCTCGACGACGACTTCCTGGTCCTGGTCAACGCCTGGTGGGAGCGGCTGGACTTCGTCATCCCCCCGGCCCGGGACGGGCTCGCGTGGCAGGCCGAGATCGACAGTTACGACCCGGCCGCGGCCGCCGCGGCGGCGCCGCGGCAGGCCGGCGACCGGGTCACGGTCGGCCCCCGTTCCGTGACCGTGCTCCGCGGTTACGCGGTGACGCCGCCGGGCTCGCAGGGCACGAACTGACGGCCCATCTCGTCAGCCACCAGGGTCACGATCCAGCCGGCCACGTTGCCGTCGTCGTCGGCGACCGGCTCCAGGAGCGAGATGAGCCGGGCCAGCTCGTCCGCGGTGGCCCGGCCTAGTGCCTGGCGCAGGCCCTCGACGATCCATTTCCGCTCGCGGTCGTCATCGTCGGGCGGCGGCGGCGGCAGCTTGCTGTTCAAGATGTGGTCCTGCCTGTGCGGAGGGGGGGTGGTCCGGCCTGCGGGGTGGGCTGGCCCGCCCTGCCGGGAGGGATGGTCCGGCCTGCGGGTGGGCTGGCCCGCCCTGCGGGGAGGGCTGGAGTGTCTTTATGTGATGCGAGACGCGCGGAGCGTGTCCGCGGTTCACAGCCCCCGCGGGTTCTCCCGGACCGGCCCTTACCGGCCCGGGTAAGGGCCGGGAAAAGCCGCCGGTTCAGTGAACCTTTTCATCCTCCCCAGGGCTGCCCACGTACTCTGAGCCCGGGATCGACGGATGAAAAGGCTCAGTCGTCCGTGGCGAACGGCTCGAGCTCCCCCGTCACCCGGCCGGCGGGCAGGCCCAGGTCCCGCGCGAGGCCCGCGCCGACCCGGCGGGCGAGCTGGGGCGACAGCACGATGACCACCGCGCCGATGATCAGCCAGGCCAGCAGGATGTACGGGAAGTAGTTGTAGGGGGACGCGGGCACCGGGTAGATGTTGGCGTACAGCACGTAGCCGCACAGGATCACCGCGATGGCGGGCAGGATCCCGCGCCACTTCGGCACGCCGAGGCTGCTGTCGAAGACCGCCCGGGCCGCGCCGATGTTGACCAGCCCGTACCCGACCAGGATGGCCAGCGTGCCGAGCGTGCCCAGGTACTGCCAGACCTGCAGCCCGGTGGCGCCGAGCGCGCGCAGGATGAGCAGGCAGATCACGTTGACCACGATGACCAGCAGGACCGCCATGCGCGGCGCCCCGGACGGCTGCGACACCCGGGCGAGCGGGAAGTTCGGCGCGCCGTCACGCGAGACCGCGTAGATCAGCCGGGACCCGGCCACCGCGGCACCCAGGCCGGCGCCGAAGGCGCTGAACGCCGCGCCGAGCTCGATCAGGTTCTGCATCGTCGAGCCCACGTAGACGTTGGCCAGCTGGAACAGCGGACCGGGCGAGCTGGCGAACGCGGCCGAGCCCTTGGGGTTGGCGCCGAACCCGATCGTCTGCACGGCGATGCAGGCGATGTAGAAGACGGCCAGCACGACGACCGAGGAGCCGATCGCGCGGGGGATGGCCTTCCGCGGGTTCTGGGTCTCCTCGCCCAGCGCCCCCGCGCCCTCGAACCCGGCGAAGGCGAGGAAGCCGAAGACCGAGCCGAGAATCAGGGCGTGCAGGTTGACCCCGGCCGGCAGGCTGAAGACGCTGCCGGTGACCGTGCCGGCGTTGATGCCGTGGCCGTTCCCGACCTTGACCAGGATGATCACCATCAGCACGAGGATGAGGGTGACCGTGACCGCCTCGATGTAGAACAGGGAGCGGGTCGACCGCTTGATCACCCCGGCGCAGAACCCCCAGATGATCAGGGTGATCGGCAGGGCCAGGATGACCCAGTCGGCCCCCTTCCACCAGCCCAGGTTCTGCAGCACGCCGGCCAGGAAGTAGCCGGACGAGGCGGCCGAGGCGGGCACGAAGACGAAGTACATCAGGCACATGGTCCAGCTTGAGAACACCCCGGTGCGCGGGCCGAGCGAGGCGCCGACAAAGCCGTAGACCGACCCGGCGTGGTTGTACTTGCGGGTCAGCAGCATGTACCCGTAGCCGATGAGGCAGCAGGTCACGCCGGCGAACACGAACGACAGCGCGGCCCCGCGGCCGACCAGCGCGGCCACCCCCGGGCCGGAGAACGACATGGCCAGGGCCGGGGACATGGCGCCGACGGACAGGCCGATCGCCTCCCACACGTGCAGGTTGCGCTTCAGCCCGTGGCTGGTGACCTGGCCCGATGCGGCGGGAACCTCTGGGCCGGGCCCGGCCTGGTCGCTGCGAGTCTCGCTCATCCGGGCCTCCTCCCCGCGGCTGCGCGGCAGCCACAGAAGGTCAACGGACGCTCCCAGGAGTTCTCGCCCCGGAGCTTGCGAGATACGATACGTATAGACAGTTAAATCATCAATAGCCTGTCATCCGACAGATATCGGCCCCGATGACCTTACGAGAACCACGTTCGGAGGGCCGCGCGCTTGCCGCGGCGGGCCGCGAGCCACCCGCCCGCCTGGCATGCCGCGCCGGGCGCCCCCCGGTGATCAGATGGTCAGTCCCGCTGCTCGCGCACCTGGCGCTTGATCCGGCCCAGCATCGCCGCCATGCCGCGCAGCCGCAGCGGGCTCACCAGGTCCTGCAGCCCGAGCTGGCTGGTGAACTCCCCGGGCGTGCTCAGCACCTCGTCCGCGTCCTGCCCGTCCAGGCCGGCGTGCAGGATGCCGGCGAACCCCCGGGTGGTGGGCGCCTCCCGCGGCGCGTCGAAGAACAGGTGCACGACCGCGTCGTCGTCCACCTCCACGGCCAGGAACAGCGGCGACTGGCACTCCGGCACCGGCTCCAGCAGGTCGGGGTGCTCGGCGTACCGGGCGGGCAGCGGCGGCAGGTCCTCGGAGAACTCCAGCAGCAGCTGCAGGCGGTCCCGGCCGGCGACCGCGCCGAACTCGTCGGCGATCTCCTGCAGCCGCGGGCTGAGGGTGCCAGCGCCGGCCGTCACGGCTCGCCCCCGCGGCGGATGGGCGCGCGGACCGCGTTCCCCCACTCGGTCCACGAACCGTCGTAGTTGCGCACCCGCGGGTAGCCCAGCAGGTGGTGTAGCACGAACCAGGTGTGGCTGGACCGCTCGCCGATCCGGCAGTACACCACCACGTCGTCGTCCGGCCGCAGCCCGGCCTCATCCTGGTAGATCGCCTCGAGCTCCTTGCGGGTCCGGAACGTGGCATCGTCCGCCGCCGCGCGGGCCCAGGGGACGCTCCTGGCGCCGGGGATGTGCCCGCCCCGCAGCGCGCCCTCCTGCGGGTAGTCCGGCATGTGCAGCAGCTCGCCGGTGTACTCGCCGGGCGAGCGCACGTCGATCAGCGGCTCGCCGAGGCGGGCCAGGACCTGGTCCCTGAACGCCCGGAACTCCGAGTCATCGCGCTCGATCACCGGGTAGTCGGTGCGGGGGCGCTGCGGCACCTCGGTGCTCAGCGGCCGGCCCTCGGCGATCCACTTGGCCCGGCCCCCGTCGAGGAGGCGCAGGTCCGGGTGGCGGAACAGCGTGCATACCCAGAGCGCGTACGCCGCCCACCAGTTGTTCCGGTCGCCGTAGAGGACCAGCGTGGTGTCCCGGGTGATCCCCTTCTCGGACATCAGCCGCGCGAAGCCCGCGCCGTCCACGTAGTCCCGGGTCACCGGGTCGTTGAGCTCGGTGTGCCAGTCGAGCTTCACCGCGCCGGGGATATGACCGGTCTCATACAGCAGCACGTCCTCGTCGGACTCGGCCACGACCAGGCCCGGGTCGCCGGCGTGCTCGGCCAGCCACCCGGTCGAGACCAGCATCTCCGGGCGCGCGTAGTCCTGAAACTTCGGCGCGGAATCGTACGGAAGCACCACGATCAACCTCACCTCTATCCCTGTCCGCCGCCCCGCCGGCGGATCCTGAAAGCCGTCCACCACCACCTAACACGCCGGCCGGGCCCAGGCTTCCCGCGGGGTGCGCCATCGCGGGACCTGTTCGCGGCCCACCCCGGCGCGAGCGGCCGGCACCAAGGCGTTACCGTTTCGTTATGGACTCCGGGGTATTTCCCCCGGGTCCGGGCGGCTCTTGACGGCTGAGGGGGATACGGCCGATTCCCGCTGGACTTCGCGTCGTCAACGGGCAGAGGATGAGGTGGCGTTGCACATGCAGGAGCCGGGCATGAAATGGTTCTTCGACAGGCGTAACGGGGACAGCGCCGGACATGACAACGCCGATGCGGCGGTCGGCCTGATCAGCCTGCCGACGGCGCTGCTGGAACGCCACGGTGCCCGGACGCTCATCCCGGAACACGCCGCGGCCATCCCGCGCCAGGAGACGGTCCGGCCGACGGTGTACCGGGCCAGGACGCTGCTGGTCCCTGGTCACCTCCTCGCCGACACGACCTTCGTCGAGGCCGCCAACACGGCGCTCGCCCGGGCCGGGATGCAGCTCAACCCGCCTCACCAGGAACAGGACGACGACCTGCGGGGCGTGCGCGGGCCGGTCGCCGAGGCCTTGCGGCAACTCCCCCGCGTGGCCGTCCTGACGCCCGCTCCCCCGGCCGATGACCCGACCCGGCCCGTGGTGGTCGACGCGTGGGTGGCGCTGCAGACGCTGCGCGCGGCCGCCGGGGCGTACAAGCAGCCGACGATCCGGGTGCGCAGGCATGCGGTGCTGGACGAGCAGACGGTGGCGACGATCTCCCTGGAGCACCTGCTGGTCGGCTCGCCCATCACCGGGAGCCCGGCCACCAGCGGTGGCGGCGGGCTCCCCGGGAACGACACCGGCGTCGGCGGACCCACCAGCACCGACTCCTACCTGTTCAACGGCGGCGACGCGCGCACCCCGGTCGCGGTCTGCCTCGAGGCGCCCAGGCGCCTGCCGCTGCGGGAATGCAAGAAGAAGTACGGCCGGCGCCCGGTGGTGGCCGTGCTGGACACGGGCATCCGCGAGCACTGGTGGCTGGACGTGAAGGCCAAGGCCGGAGGCGGCTACCAAACCGAACCCGACGGCTTTGTGGCGACCGATGAGAAAATTCAGGAGGCCATCCGCCGGGAGGGCGAGCACGCGGCCCAGCATGGCGACCGGCCGCGCCAGGTGATCAAAGACGCCTGGGACACGCCGGTCGCCGCGAACCCGCTGATGGGCGAGCTTGACACCGACACCGGCCACTGCATCTTCATCTCGGGCATCGTGCGCCAGGTCGCGCCCGATGCGCGGGTGCTGGCCATACGGATCATGCACAGCGACGGCATCGTCAACGAGGGGGATCTCCTCTGCGGCCTCCGCCACCTGGCCCGCAGGATCGCCAAAGCCGAGGCCGGCCACATGGACGACATGGTGGACGTGGTCTCCCTGTCGCTGGGCTACTTCGACGAATCCGGGGACGCGACCCTCACCTCGGGGCTGCGGCACGTGCTCGACGTGCTGCTCGGCCTGGGCGTCACGGTCGTGGCCGCGGCCGGTAACTACACCACCAGCCGCAAGTTCTACCCCGCCGCGTTCGCCAGCCAGAACCAGCCGGGCCAGGTGCCCCTGATCAGCGTCGGCGCGCTCAATCCGAACCTGTCTCAGGCGCTATTCAGCGACGGCGGCCCGTGGATAAACGCCTGGGCCTGGGGCGCGCTCATGGTCAGCACCTACCCGGTCGACGTTCAGGGCAGCCGGCCCCCCGAGATCGAAGAGCGCGCGCATCCCGGCACCGAAGTCCCGGGCGGCGGCGCCCCGCTGCCCGGCGAACGTGAGGCGCTCGATCCCGATGACTACAGCGGCGGCTTCGCGCTCTGGAGCGGCACCTCGTTCTCCGCTCCCCTGGTCGCCGCGGACATCGCTAAGGCGCTGCTGAAGGACAAGAGCGAGCCAGGGCTCTGGCTCGACAAAACCGGGAATGCGGCCGCGACGAACCGGGCGCTGGCCGCTCTGACGAGCCTGCACTGGAAGGATTGATCGTGATGGAGGACCGCAGGCCTGCGACCGTGCCGGCCCGCCGGCTCGCGGCGCGCAGATCGCGGGCCTGCTGGACGCGGCCCGCGGCGGCAGCGACGATGCGCTGGGCCAGATCGTGACCGAGCTCAGCCCGCTGCTGTGGCAGGTAGCGCGGGCGGCGGGGCTGGATTCCGGTGACGCGGAGGACGTGCTGCAGACGGTGTGGCTGCGCCTGGTCTCTCATCTGGACGGCATCCGTAGCCCGGGCGGTCTCACCGCCTGGCTGGTCATCACCACCAAGCGGGAAGCGTGGCGGGTACGCGCCGCGGGCCGGCGGTATCTCCCGGCGGACCAGGACTGGCTCGCTGCCGTGCCCGACCCGGAGCCCGGCTCGGAGGACCAGGTCATCGCCGGCGATCGGCGGCGGACCCTGTGGACGGCCATCGGCCGGCTCGACCGGCGCTGCCAGGAACTGCTGCGGATCATCGCCTTCGTGCCGCGCCCGGACTACGTGGCGGTGGCGGCCAAGCTCGGCATGCGGCCGGGCAGCATCGGCCCCACGCGCGGCCGGTGCCTGGCCAAGCTTCGCGCCGTGCTAGCCAGCGACCCGGCCTGGAGCTCGCCATGAAACCCTCCGACGCAGGCGGCTGGTCCGCCGACGACCCGCTCGACGACGCCGATCTCGAGATTCTGGCGGACATCCGCGGCCTGTTCCAGGCCGCTGATCCGATGCCGGCCGATCTCCCGGAGCGGATCCGCTTCTCGCTCGCGCTGCGGGACCTGGAGATCGAGGTGGCCCGCCTCGCGGCTGAGGAGGACCGGCAGTTGCTCGCGGTCCGCGGGCCGGAGCAGAGCCGGACGATCACCTTTGACAGCGACAGCCTGACCATCATGATCCGGATCGACCAGAACCGGGACGGGACGGCGCGCGTCGACGGCTGGCTGGCCCCGCCGCAGCGCAGCGAGATCGAGGTGAAGACCACGGCAGGGTCGCTGAGCGCGGCCAGCGACGAGCAGGGACGCTTCGCCCTGGCCAGCGTGCCCCGGGGAACCGCCCAGCTGGTCGTCCGGCCCGCGGAGCAGCAGACGAGCGGATCTGGGCGGTCCGTGGTGACCCCGGCGCTCATCCTCTGACGCGGCAAGCCTGGGAGGCGCCCGCCGAATGCCGCGCTTAGCCTGCAGCGAAATCTCGCCGGCCCGCGCCGAGCGCCGGGCCGGCGAAGCGCGTGAGCGCGCCCTGCAGGAAGGCCGCGCCGGCCGTCCCGCGCTCGGCGCCCGCTACGCCCGCGCCGGGCTGAGGGAGCTGGGCTGGGCGGAAGACGGGAACCAACCCGACGCACGGCAGGTACCCGAGGCGTACCACACCCTGGCCGCCAGGCTGCTAGGGATGCTGGCCGAATGGGAGGCGGAGCAGGGTCGCACCGGATACGGGCTGCGGCTTCTGGACCGGGCCGAGGGCCTGGCCACGGCGGAAGCCCGGGGCGTCCTGCTGCTCCAGCGGGGCCTTGTCTTCGCGCGGGCCGGGCGGGAAGGCGACGCGCTGAGGACGCTGGACGATGCGGTGGCCCTGCTGGACGGGAACGCGGCGGAGACCGACAACCTGGCGTCGGCACTGATCGATCGCAGCTTCTGCTATCTCAACGTCGCCCAGGTCCAGCGTGCGCGCGCCGACCTGATCTGGTGCCAGCGCGTCACGGCAGACGGGGGTCACGACCTGCTCGCGGCCAAGGCGCTGCACAACCTCGGTTACTGCGATCTGCTGGCCGGCGACATCCCCGCTGCGCTCCAGCTCTTCAGCGCGGCCGCGCGCACTTATGGGTTGCTCGCACCCGGCTTTGTGCCCGTGCTGGCGACCGACCGGGCCCGGGCGCTGCTCGCGGTCGGCCTGGCTGGTGACGCGGCCAGCGAGCTGGACAGCGCGATTGCCTCGTTCCGGCGGCTGCGGCTTGATCACGATCTCGCGGAAGCGGAGCTGGCCCGGGCTCAGGCGGCGCTGGCCGCCGGTGAACTGGCCACCGCGCGCCGCTGGGCGGCTGCCGCTGAGCGGCGCTTCCGGCGGCGCGGCAACGACGCCGGGGCCTGCCTGGCCGAGCTCACCCGGCTGCGCGCCCGGCCGGCCTCGCCGACCCGCCCGGCGCCGGTCGCCGCCGAGGCCCGGCGGCTGGCCGGGCGGCTCCGCGGGCGGGGGTTGCGCCAGGACGCGGACCGGGCTGAGCTGCTCGCCGCCCGGGCGCTGCTCGCGGCCGGCCGTCCGGGCGAGGCGAGGCAACGGATCGCGGTCGTGCGCCGCCGCGGGCCTGCGGTGCCGCTGGACATCAGCCTGATGCGCCGGCTGGCCCGGGCCGAGCTGGCCGAGCGCGAAGGGCGGCCCGGGACGGCGCTGGCCGAGCTCCGGGCCGGGCTGGACCTGGTGCAGGCCCGCCGCCGCAGGCTCGGCAGCCTGGACCTGCAGACCGGGACCGCCGCCCTGGGCGCGGATCTGGCCGCCGCTGGCCTGCGGCTGGCGCTGGGCCGCGGGTCCGCGGCGCAGGTGTTCGCCTGGCTGGAGCGCTCCCGGGCGCAGGCGTTCCGGGTCAGGCCGGTCCGCCCTCCCGCCGACCCGCAGGCCGCGGCGGCGGTGGCCGAGCTGCGCCAGCTCAGCCACCTGGTCCGCCAGGCCGAGCTGAACGGCCGCCGCGATCCGGCCGCGATCGCCCGGCGCGCCGAGCTGCAGCGCGAGATCAGGGAACGCAGCTGGCAGGCCAGCGGCCTGGGCGAGGCCTTCGCGCAGGCCAGCCTCGGCGAGGTGGCCGCCGCGCTGGACGAGAGCGGGCAGAGCCTGGTCGCGATCCTGGCCCGCGACGGCCGGATGCAGGCGGTGGTGCTGCGGCGCGGGACCGTGCGCCTCGTCGGCCTCGGCGACGCCGCCACGGCCGAGGAAGCGGCCCGGCGGCTGAACGCCGACCTCGACACGCTGGCCGGACGGCGCCTGCCCGCCCGGCTCGCGATCGTGATGCGGGAGTCGATCCAGAAGCAGACGGCGGTGCTCACGGCCGAGATCCTCGCGCCGCTGCGGTCGTGGCTCGGCGACGACGGCGTCGTGCTCGCCCCGACGGGCGCCCTGGCCAGCATCCCGTGGAGCCTGCTCCCCGACCTGAGCGGCCGGCCGGTCACGGTGTGCCCGTCGGCGTCCGCATGGCTGGCCGCCTGGCGCCGCGGGCGGGCCGCGGCGGGCGCGCCGCGGGTGAACGCGCCGATCCTGGTCGCGGGGCCGGACCTGCAGTACGCCGCGGGCGAGGTCACCGAGATAGCCAAGGTCTACGAGGACTGCCAGCCGCTGCTCGCGGATCAGGCCACGGTGGGCGCCACGCTGCGCGCCCTGGACGGTGCCCCGCTGGCCCACCTGGCCGCGCACGGCCACCACGAGCGGGAAAACGTCCTGTTCTCCCGGCTCGACCTGGCGGACGGCCCGCTGATGGCCTACGACATCCAGCAGCTCGCGGCCGCCCCCCGCCAGGTGGTCCTCTCCGCCTGCGATGTCGGGCGCACCGTCGTGCGCCCCGGCGAGGAGATCCTCGGCTTCACCGCGGCGCTGCTCTACGTCGGGACGGAGACCGTGATCTCCAGCGCGGCCCGGGTGGCCGACGACGACACCGCGGTGCGCATCATGACCGGCTATCACCGCTCGCTGCGGGCGGGCGCCCGGCCCGCCGAGGCGCTGGCCAGCGCGGCCCACGGCGAGCCGTTCAGCCCGTTCGTCTGCTTCGGGGCCGGCTGACCGGCCCGGCCACGGTGGTGCCGGCCGCACCTCCACCCCCGGCCACGGTGGTGCCGGCCGCACCTCCCGTTACGGGTCGGCCGGCAGGACCTTGCGGGGATGGACGCCGTCCACATAGCCCAGGAACGGCGGGTAGATGTTGTAGCCCAGCAGTTCCTGCAGCCGCGGCGGCAGCCGCCGGACCACGTCGCGCGGCACCGCCAGGCAGTGGTTCTCCTGCGGCCGCAGCCAGGCCGCGGCGTACTCCAGGATCACGCCCAGGCGCGGCCGGGCGGTGCGGTTGGCGCCGCCGCCGTGCCAGAGGCTGCCGAGGTAGAACATGACCGACCCCGGTGACATGGCGGCCGTCTCGACCGGATCCGTGGCGGCCTGCCGGCGCCCGGGTTCCCAGCGGTGACTGCCCGGGACGAACCGGGTGGCGCCGTTCTCGCTGGTGAACTCGTCCAGCGGCCACATCGTGTTGACCACCACCGGCGGGTGCGGCTCCGGCAGCGGGTAGATCGCGTCGTCACGGTGCAGCACCTGGGCTTGCTCGCCCGGCCCGATGCGGATGCCCACCGGGGCGCTGAGCTGGTAGTGGCCCAGCACCTGGTCGAGCACCTCCAGCACCAGCGGGTGCACCGCGGCCCGGTCGAACGTCCGGGTCTTGGCGAACAGGGCGTATATCCGCTGGGTGGTCAGCCCCTCGAACGTGTTGCGCCCGGTCGGCACCGTCTCCAGCACCCGGCCCAGGTCCGCCGCGGCGGCGCGGACGCCGGCGGCGGTCATCAGGCCGGAGACGATCACGTAGCCATCGTCGGTCAGCCGCTGCGCCACGTCCCGGCCGGCGGACGTCGCGGCCGGCATCGGGGCCGTCACCACCCCTCGAGCCTAACCGAACCTTTTAATCCGCCGGTTCAGGCTCAGAGCACGCGGGCAGCCCTGGGGAGGATGAAAAGGTTCACTGGTAGCGTCGGCCGGGACCGGGAGGCGCCGTGCTGTTCGCCGCGAACTTGTCGATGCTGTGGCCGCAGCTGCCGCTGGCCGGCCGCTTCGAGCGCGCGGCCCGGGCCGGGTTCGCCGCCGTCGAGCTGTGGTGGCCGGGGACCGCGGCCGCGCGGTCGCTGCCCGGGCTGACGGCGCGCTGGGGGTTGCGGCTGGCGCTGCTGAACTTCGACGCGGGCGAGATGGCGGCCGGCGAGCGCGGCCTAGCCGCCGATCCCGGCCGCCGGGACCAGTTGCGCGCCAGCGTGCCGGACGCGCTGCGGATCGCCCGGGCGTGCGGCTGCCCCCGGCTCAACCTGCTGCTCGGGCTGCGGCAGGACCGCTACTCGCTCGGCCAGCAACTGGCCTGCGCCGCCGACAACGTGGCCTGGGCGGCCGACCTGGCGGCCGAGGCCGGCTGCGAGGTGATGATCGAGGCCATCAACCCGATGGACAACGGGCCGGTCCTGCTCGCCACCACGGCGGCCGCGGCCGGCTTCGCCGCGCGGGTGGCCCGGCCCAACGTGCGGCTGCAGTACGACGTGTACCACGCGCAGCGGATGCAGGGGGACATCGTCGCCACCCTGGACGCCTACTGGCCGCTCATCGGCCACATCCAGATCGCCGACGTGCCCGGCCGGCACGAGCCGGGCACCGGCGAGATCAACTACCCGTTCGTCCTGGACCACATCGACGGCCGGGGCTACCAGGGCGCGGTGGGCCTGGAATACCACCCGTCCGGCGGGCGCGCCGAGGACTCGTTCGGCTGGCTGGCGGAATACCGCGCCGCCCGGGCCCGCCGGCCGTGACCCGCCCTGATGATCTTCCGGAACGTTACGGAAGCCCTTTACAGTGGATCGCCGTTCCAGGTCTACTATCTTCATGAAACAGCGATCCGACATCCCTGCGGCAGGCTCGCAGCTGGACCGGGCGCTGGACATCCTGGAGCTGCTCGCGGGATCGCCGAGCCCGCAGGGGCTGACCGACATCGCGGGGCGGGTACAGGGCCCGAAGGCCACCGTGCACCGCCTGCTGGCCACGCTGGCGGCCCGCGGTTACGCCACCCAGGATCCCCGGACCGGCCGGTACGGTGCCGGGATCCGCTGCTTCGAGCTGGGCAGCCTGTGGGCCCGGCACCTTGACCTGCGCGCGGTCGCGGGGCCGCACGCCGCGCGGCTGAACGAGCGCAGCGGCGAGACCGTCCACCTGGCGGTCTACGATCACGGCGACGTCATCTACATCGACAAGATCGAGAGCCGTCACCCGGTGGTGGCCACGTCGTACGTGGGCGGGCGGTGCCCCGCCGCGTGCGTGGCGACCGGCCGGGCGCTGCTGGCCTACCAGCCGCGCGAGGAGATCGACGAGATCCTGGGCTTCCCCCTGCCCTCCTGCAGCCCGCACTCCATCACCCGGCCGGCCGAGCTCGACGCCCTGCTGGACCAGGTCCGGCGGGACGGCTACGCGGTCAACCACGGCGGCTACCGGGAGGGGGTGGGCGGCGTCGCGGCCCCGATCCGGGATTACACCGGCCGGGTGGTGGCGTCGGTGGGGCTGTGCATGCCCGAGCAGCGCTTCGGGCCGGACCGCTTCGGCGCGCTGCGGGACTGGACCGTCGAGGCGGCCACCGTCATCTCCGCCGCGCTGGGCGGCCCGGCGGCCCCGGTGCTGGCCGCGGGCACGCCGGGGGCCGGGTAGGAACCCGATGGGAACCAGGCACCGGATCGGGCTGACCGTCAACGGCGAGCGGCGCGCCTGCGAGAGCGCGGGCCGCACCAGCCTCGCCGACCTGTTACGCGACGACCTGCACCTGACCGGGACCCATCTCGGCTGCGAGCACGGGGTCTGCGGGTGCTGCACCGTCCTGCTCGACGGCGAGCCGGTCCGGTCCTGCCTCATCCTCGCCGCGCAGGCCGACGGCCACCGGGTCACCACGATCGAGGGGGCCGGCCGGCCGGACGGCGGGCTCAGCGGAGTCCAGGAGGCGTTCTGCCAGGCGCACGCGCTGCAGTGCGGGTACTGCACGCCGGGCATGGTGCTGGCGGCCCAGGCCCTGCTCGCCGCGAACCCCGCGCCGGCCCGCGCGGACATCGACGAGGCCCTGGGCGGGAACATCTGCCGCTGCACCGGGTACGTGCAGATCCGCGAGGCGGTGGCCCTGGCCGCGGGCACGGGTGCGGGCGGCCCGGACGGGATGCCACGGCCGCACCCGGTCCGCGAGGACCGCCGCTTCGTGACCGGGCACGGCCGGTACGTCGCGGACGTCGCGCCGCCGGGAACGCTGCACGCCGGCCTGGTCACCAGCCCGCACGCGCACGCCAGGATCGTCTCGGTCGACGCGGCGGAGGCCCTGGAGCTCCCGGGGGTGGCCTGCGTCCTGACCGGCGCGGAACTCGCGAAAGCCACCGAGCCGCTACGCCAGTACCTCAGCCTGCCCGCGGTGCAGTGGCGGCCGCTGGCCACCGGCGAGGCCCGCTACGCGGGCGAGTGGGTCGCCGCGGTCGTGGCCACCTCCCGCGCCGTGGCCGAGGACGCGGCGGAACTGGTCCGCGTGGACTACGACCCGCTCCCGGCCGTGCTGGACCCGGAGGCCGCGCTGCGCGACGGCGCCCCGCTGGTGCACGCCGCCCTGGGCCGCAACGTGCTGGCCCGGCGGGAGTTCGCCTGGGGCGATGTGGCCGGGGACTTCGCGCGGGCGGAGGAGGTCACCCGGGTCCGGGTGCGCTGGAACCGGAACTCGACGGTCCCGCTGGAGACGTTCGGCGTGGTCGCGAGCTGGGACGCCGACCGCGGCCTGCTCGACATCTGGGCCTCGGTGCAGATGCCGCAGTTTCCGGACCAGGTGGCGCACGCCCTGCGCCTGGCCACCAACCAGGTGCGGGTGCATTTCGACGTGGACGTGGGCGGAAGTTACGGCGTCAAGCGCGGCATCAAGCACGCCGTGCTCGCCGGGCACCTGTCGGCGCTGCTGCGCAAGCCGGTGCAGCTCATCGAGGACCGGGCCGAGAACATGCACGGCGGGGACTTCCACGGCCCGGACCGGATCTTCGACGTCGAGCTGGCCTGCAGCCGCGAGGGCGATTTCACCAGCATCCGGATCGGGGTCATCGACGACGAGGGGGCGTTCCCCGGGCGCTCCCCGCTGCAGCTGGCCAAGCCCATCGGCGCCATCGTGGGGCCGTACCGCATCGGCTCGGCCGCGTACACCGCCACCGCGGTCGCCACCAACAAGACCGGCCAGGTCGCGGTGCGCGGGTTCGGCCAGGCGCCGACGAACTACGCGATCGAATCCGCCGTGGACGCGGTCGCGCGCCGCCTGGGCCTGGACCGGCTGGCCATCCGGCGGCGCAACTTCATCCGGCCGGAGGAGTTCCCCTACCGCATCCCCAGCGGCACCGAGTACGACTCGGGGGACTACCCGGCGGTGCTGGACAAGGTCATCGCCCTGGCCGCCGCGCCGGGCCGGCCGGGGCTGGCCGGGCTGGCCGGGCTCGCCGCGCCGGGCCGGCCGGGGCTCGCCGGGCTGGAACGCCGGCGCGACGAGCTGCGCGCGGCCGGGAAGCTGGCCGGGATTGGCGTGGCCACCTGCCTGGAGCCCAGCGGCGGGAACGCGATCTTCGAGAACATCATGAACCCGGCCAACGACAAGACCACCTTCCCCGAGGGCTGCCGCCTGCGGGTGGACGCCGACGGCGAGGTCACCGTGGTCATCTCGATCTCCTCGGCCGGGCAGGGGCACGAGACCATGGTCGCCGCCCTGGCCGCCGCGGAGCTGGGGCGCGACCCGGGCTCGATCACGGTGGTCCGGGCCGACTCGCTGACCGGGATGCCGTCGCAGAGCCCGGTGGGCAGCCGGATGGCGATCGTGCTCGGCGAGGCGGTGCGCGGCGCGGCCGCCGAGCTGAAGCGCAAGCTGTGCCGGATCGGCGCGCACCACCTCGGCGTCCCCGTCGGCGAGGTGGAGTACTCGGGCGGCGGCGTGCGGGACCGCACGGGCCGCCGCCTGGCCTGGGCGGAACTGGCCGCGATCGCGCTGCGCCAGCAGCACCTGATGCCGCCCGGTGAGCAGCCGGGGCTGGAGTTCGTTCATATTGCGCACACGCCGCGCTCGGGTGCGCTGGCCGGCCCCGACGGCGTGGTGCAGATCTACCCGTGCTACTCCTTCGAGGCGCACCTCGTGCTGGCCGCGATCGACCCGGACACCGGCCTGGTGGACCTCGACCGCTACTACCTGGCCCACGACTGCGGGACGGTGATCAACCCGGACATCGTCCGGGGCATGGTGTTCGGCGGCACGGCGCACGGCATCGGCGTCGCCCTGTACGAGCAGTTCGCCTACTCCGAGGACGGCCAGCCGCTCACCCCGTCCTTCATGGACTACCTGCTGCCCAGCATCCACGAGGTGCCGGAGATCGCCGACGGTGAGCACTGCACCCCGTCGCCGTTCACCACACTGGGCCAGAAGGGGGCCGGCGAGGCCGGGTACATGGGCGCGCCCGCCGCGGTGGCCAGCGCGGTCAACGACGCGCTGGCCGGTTGCGGCGCCGGCCCGATCCTCTCGCTGCCGATCAAGCCCGCCGACATATGGCTGGCCCTCCAGCGCGCACCGGGAGGCAGGTCATGAGCGAGCCGGTGGTTTCCCGGCGAGCGGGAAGTACAGATATCCACGCTCATGTCGCCCCGCCCGGCCTGATCGAGGGACTGGCGGCGGGCTTGGTCCGGTTCCCGCACGTCGAGGTCCGGCGGCACGACGGCCGCGTGGCGATGGCGTTCGGCGGCGGCCCGCCGACCCGCCCGCTGGCCGCTGGGCTCACCGATCCCGGCCTGCGGGCGGCCTGGCTGACCGAGCAGGGCATCGCCCGCCAGGTGGTGAGCGGCTGGCTGGACATCTTCGGGTACGAGCTGCCCGCCGCGGAGGGCGCGGACTGGGCGGTCGCGCTCACCGAGGCCATCGCCGGGCTCGCCGCGGCCGACGCCCGGCTGATCCCGCTCGCCGTGGTGCCGCTCCAGGATCCCGGGCGCGCGGCAGCGGCCCTGCACGAGCCGCCGGCGGCACAGTGCCCGGGCGTCATGATCGCCACGCGCGCGGGCGGCCGCGAGCTGGACGACCCGGCCTTCACCCCGTTCTGGGAGGCGGCCGACGCGGCCGGCACCGTCGTCTACCTGCATCCGGGGTCGGCCGGGGCCACGCCGCGCTACGCCGACTTCGGCCTGGTCAACGGGCTGGCCCGGCTCGAGGACAGCACCGTCACCCTGGCCCGGCTGCTGTACGCCGGCGTGCCCGCGCGCTATCCGCGGGCCAGGCTCGTGGTCGCGCACGGCGGCGGCGCGCTGCCCTATGTCCTCGGGCGGCTCATCCGCAACCACGTGATCGATCCCGGCGGGACGGCGGACCCGGTCGAGTCCTTCGCCTGCCTGTACTTCGACAGCGTGGTGTTCGACCCTGGCGTGCTGGAGTTCCTGGTCGCCAAGGCCGGCCCGGACCGCGTCCTGCTCGGCTCCGACTACCCCTTCCCGATCGGTGATCCCAGCCCGCGGACGGTGGTCGAGCGGGCCGCGCTGCCCGAGGAGCACCGTGACCAGATCCTCGGCGGCAACGCGGCGCGCCTGTTCGGGACCGCAGCACCCGCCCCCGGCCCCACCCCCGCGCCCGGCCCCAACCCCGCGCCCGGCCCCAACCCCGCGCCCGGCCCCAACCCCGCGCCCGGCCCCAACCCCGCGCCCGCGGAAGGGGCCGGGTGAAGCCGGTCGACTTCGACCTGCACCAGCCGGCCACCCTGGCTGCGGCGCTGGCACTGCTGGCCAGCCACGCCGACGACGCCAGGGTGCTGGCCGGCGGGCAGAGCCTGGTGCCGCTGCTGAACTTCCGCCTCGCCCGCCCCGGTCACGTCGTGGACATCGGGCGCGTGGCCGGGCTCGGCGAACTGCGCGAGACACCCGACGGACTCGTTATCGGCGCCATGGTCCGCCAGTCCCGCGCGGAACGAGCGCCGGCGGTCGCCGCGCGCTGCCCGCTGCTGGCGGCCGCGCTGCCGTGGATCGCCCACCCGCCCGTCCGCGCCCGGGGAACGATCTGCGGCAGCCTGGCGCACGCGGATCCCGCGGCCGAACTGCCGGCGGTGGCGGTCGCGCTGGACGCCACCTTCGTGGCCGCGAGCACCCGCGGCCGCCGGGAGATCGCGGCCGCTGACTTCTTCCAGGCGCACCTGACCACCGCGCTGCGGCCCGACGAGCTCCTGGCCGCCGTCCGCTTTCCGGCCGCCGCGCCCGGCACCGGGGCCGCGTTCCACGAGGCGAGCCGCCGCCGCGGTGACTTCGCCATGGCCGGGGTCGCGGCCCAGGTGACGCTGGAGGACGGCGCGATCGCCCACGCCAGCATCTGCGTCAGCGGAGTGGCCGGCGTGCCGCTGCGGTGCGGCGGGTCCGAGCAGGCCCTGCTGGGCTCGGCGGCGGACCCGGAGGCTCTGCGCCGGGCCGCGGACACCGCGCTCGACATCCTGGACCCGGCCGACGACCTGCACGCCACCGCGGGCTACCGCAAGCACGTGGCCGGCGTCCTGCTGCGCCGGGCCGTGGCCGAGGCGTACGGCCGGGCGACGGCCGCGGCATCTGGGCCCTCACCTGGATCCTGCAGTACCTTAGGCTGATTTTATAGGATATCAGCCGGGCGGCTCGGCGGCTGCGGCCAGGCCGGGGATGAGCCGCTTCGCGTTGCCCGCGTAGACCTGCTGCAGGACATCGCCAGGAAGGTCCAGGGCCGAGATCGGCCAGCGCCCGGAGCCGGGCGGCTCTTCGGGAGAATAGGAAAAGCACTCGTCCGGCGTTTCCATGAACCGGAAATAGATCTCGTACACGGCCCGGTTCGGCGGGATCTCGTCCGTGCCGAACAGCACCCGGCCGGGGTGGCCCTGGATCAGGGCCCGGGTGGCCCGAGGCTGCCGGCCGAGTTCCGCGATGCGGGCCGCGATGTCGATGTGGAAGTTCGCGTAGCTGTCCATCATCCTGCCCACCCAGGCGAGATCTTCCGCGTAGCAGCCGGCGTGGACGGCGATGAACGTGGTCGCGGGGTGCGCGGCCACGGCGGCCTCGAGCGCCGCCAACAGGCGGTCGAACCGGGGGTAGGCGGGGTCGCAGAACGACCAGTCGGGGCGGGCCAGCAGTTCCTCGATGCGCTCGTTGCGCTGGTCGACCGGATCGAAGAAGGCCACCGGGTCGGCAGTATGGATGGCGACCGGGACGCCGAGCCGGCCCGCGGTGTCCCACAGCGCGCCCAGCCTCGGGTCGTCGGGCAGGACCAGCCGTTCGTCGGCGTCCCGCACATGCAGGCCGAGGTCCTTCCACACCTTCAGGCCGCGAGCGCCCGCCGCCACCGACCGTTCGAGGCTCTCGGCCAGCCTCGCCGCAGCGCGCGGCTCGCGCAGCAGGTCCCAGTCGACGTGGCAGAAGGTGGCGAACCGGCCGGGGTGGGAGCGGTCGTACCGGCCGAGGTTGTCCTCCAGTTCGTCGCCCCACCGGCCGTCGAGGTTGACCACGGCGGTGACGTGGCACGAATCCATCAGGCCCACGAACGCCGCGACATCCGGAACCGCCCAGCGCCCCTCGGTGAGCCAGCGTCCCAGGTGAGCGTGGGCGTCGACGGCCGGGACGCTAGCGTGAGTCACGGTGGTCTGCGGCAGCCGCAGGCGGGAATACGGGCGGTAATCCGCCAGCCGTAGCTCGGACAGCGGATCCTGGCCGGCAACCGGCAGCGACGGCTCCTGCACTGGCGGCACCCCCCTGCTCATCCCGGACTGGTTCCTGAAATATCCCAGCCCTTGGCCTCGGCCGCTAGCTCTCTCGGTCCGTGCTCGTGCCTGCGCGGGCCGGCCGGGCTCGGGGCGCGGCCGGCCCTGCGCGCGGCGGGGACCCGGCATGGCGGGTCTGGCCCGGCGGCCCTAGCGCGGCGGAGCCTGGGCAGCGCCGCCGCCCGCGCGGCCGACGGGGCTTGGCATACTGACGGCGGGTGAGGCCGATGCGCGTGCTGCTGTTCGATGTCTTCGGAACCGTGGTGGACTGGCGATCCAGCCTGATCGAGATCGCCGGGGCGGCCGCGGCTGGCGGCCGCCCGCGGGCCGACTGGGCGGGCATCGTGGACGACTGGCGCCGCGCGTATCAGCCCGCCCTGGACCAGGCCCGGCAGGACGCCACCTGGCGGGACCTGGATGCTATCCACCGCGACACGCTGGACGGTGCCCTCGCCCGGCATGGCGTCTCACTGCCTGCTGCCGACCGGGAAGCGCTGGTCAGGGGCTGGCGGCAGTTGCGGCCCTGGCCCGATAGCCGGGAAGGGCTCGACCGGCTGCGCCGCGGGCACGTGACGGCCACATTGTCGAACGGCCATCTCGCGCTGCTCGCCGACCTGCTCAAGTTCGGTGACCTCCGCGTGGACGCCGTGCTCTCCGCGCAACTCGCCGCCAGCTACAAGCCCGACCCCAAGGTGTACCTGACCGCGCTTGACCTGCTCGACTGTCCGCCCGAGGAGGCCGGGATGGTCGCCGCGCACTCGTCAGACCTGCAGGCCGCCGCCGGGCTGGGCCTGCGCCCGGTGTTCGTCCGCCGGCCCCTGGAGTGGGGACCGGGCGCGCCCCCGCAACGCCCGCCCACGCTGGACGGCCTGGTCGAAGCGGACGGGCTCACCCACCTCGCCGAGCAACTGGGCTGCTGACTACCCCGGGGTCCGCCCCGCCTCCGCTTCCCGCGCCCGATCCCGCGCCCGGCGCTCTCTCCGCCTCCCGCACGCGCCCAAATCCACGCCCGCCTTCATGATCGTGGTTCATGAGGTGCTGTATCCGCGTGCCATGAACCACGATCATGAACCTTGGGGGCCGGCCGGGCGCGCATATGACATCTCAGCTACCCCGATCATGGAACGCGCCTCGTTGGTCAGGCCTGGCTGGCGTCGCCCGGAAGACCGCTGCTGGCCGCGGCCACGCGGTCGGCCGCTGGCGGCCGGGAAGTCCGGCCGCTGGCCGCGGCCACGCTCTCGGCCGCGGCAACAGGGGCGGCCGAGGCGTCGGCCAGCGCCGGACGGGCGTCGCTTGGCATGGCCGCGGGCGCCTCGGACGCGCCGTGCAGTTCGTGCACGTACCGGCGGCCACGCAGCAGGGACGCCACGGCCGCGATCAGGCAGGCCGCGATCGCGAAGTCGAACGCGATGGCCAGGCCGTGCTGGAACGGCGCGGAGATCAGCGACGGGAAGAACGTGTGGCCGGTGAGGTAGGCCGCGTGGCTCGCGGGCAGCTTGCTGATGGCGGACCCGAGCAAGGTCTGCACCGGGTTGTAGCCGAGCAGGGCCGCGAACATGATCGAGACCGGCGGCAGCGCGGCGATCCGGGCCGCGTCCGCCCGGGGCACGCCCTGGGCGATCAGGCCGTGGCTGAGCGCGGCCGGCAGTGACGCGGCCAGGCCGAGGATGATCAGCGTGAAGAACACGCCGATGGACAGCACCATGGCCGAGTTCTGGAACGTCGCGCTCATGCCCGCGCCGACGCCGCGGCGCTCGGGGGGCAGGCTGTTCATGATCCCGGCCCGGTTGGGCGAGGCGAACAGGCCCATGCCGATGCCGTTGAGCAGCAGGATGGCCGCGAACTGCCAGTAGGCGAAGTCGACCGGCAGCAGTTCGAGCAGCACGAACGAGGCGGCGGCCAGCAGCATGCCGCCGGTGGCGAACGGGCGGGCGCCATAGCGGTCGGACAGCCAGCCGGAGACCGGCCCGGCGATCAGGAAGCCGATGGTCAGCGGGAGCATGGCGATGCCGGCCCACAGCGGGGTCTGGCTGAAGCCGTAGCCGTGGATGGGCAGGTAGATGCCCTGCAGCCAGATGATCAGGGTGAACATCAGGCCGCCGCGGCCCAGGCCCGCCAGCAGGCTGGCCATGTTGCCCGCGGTGAACGGGCGGATCTTGAACAGGGCGAGGCGGAACATCGGCTCGGCGACCCGGGTCTCGATCAGGCAGAAGATGGCGAGCACCCCCAGCCCGCCGCCGATCAGGCTGAGCACCAGCGGGCTGGTCCAGCCCATCGTGTGCCCGCCGTAGGGCTGGATGCCGTAGGTGATGCCGACCAGGACCGCGATCAGGCCGACGGCGAAGCTCAGGTTGCCCGCCCAGTCCAGCCGGGCCGGGCGGCGGATGCCCCGCTCCTGGAGCTTCAGGTAGGACCAGATCGTGCCGAGCACCCCGAACGGGACGGAGACCAGGAAGACGTACCGCCAGTTGAGCGGGCCGAGCACGCCGCCGAGCACCAGGCCGATGAACGAGCCGGCGATGCCGGCCACCTGGTTCAGCCCGAGCGCGAGACCGCGCTCCCCGGGCGGGAAGGCATCGGTGAGGATCGCGCTGGAGTTGGCCATCAGCATGGCCCCGCCGACTCCCTGCAGGATCCGCATCCCGATCAGCCACCAGGCGGCGGCGGTGCCGTGCATCCAGGTCAGCGACAGCAGGATGGAGAACGCGGCGAACAGCGCGAACCCGAGGTTGAACATCCGGACCCGGCCGAACATGTCGCCCAGCCGCCCGAAGCTGACCACCAGCACCGCGGTGACCACCAGGTATCCCATGATCAGCCACAGCAGCAGGCTGGTGTTGCCCGGCTGGAGCGGGTTGACGCCGATGCCGCGGAAGATGTCCGGCAGCGCGATCAGCATGATGGAGGCGTTGATGGTGGCCATCAGCATGCCGAGCGTGGTGTTCGACAAGGCGACCCACTTGTAATGGACCCCGGTGAGAGCGGGCGGCATGAGCATCCCTCCATGACGTGGCCAGCCGCTGGCGGATCGTCCCGCGGCCGGCGGCCCCTCGGCGAGCAAGCTAGTTGCTTAATGCGAACTAATTGCTTAATGCGAACTAACTAGACTGGCCAACTATTCCTGGGCCGCACGACCTGGATGCCGGCGGGAACTCGCCCGAGAGGGCCGCCGACGAGTAGAACAGGTGCGTGCCAGAGCTTCCCGAGGTCGAGACCGCCCGCAGCCTTATCGCCGACCAGGCCCTGCAGCGCCGCATCGCGGGCGTCGACGACGCCGACACGTTCGTCTGCCGGCCGCATACTCCCGGCCAGTTGCGCGACGCGCTGGTCGGGCGCAGGCTCACGGCGGCCTGCCGGCGCGGCAAGACGATATGGTGCCAGACCTCCGGGGTCGGCCGCAGGCCGGCCAAGGTCCCGACCTGGGTATCCACCTGGGCATGGGCGGGCGCATCGTCGTCACGTCCGCCGACGGCCAGGCGTTCGAGGGCGGCGGGCCGCGCCGTCGCGACGCGCAGCCGCGAAAGCCTGAGTGGGACCGCTTCGCGCTCAGGTTCGCTGACGGCGGCAGCCTGGTGCTGTTCGACAAGCGCCGGCTGGGCCGCGTCCGGCTTGACCCTGACCTCGACGCGCTCGGGCCGGACGCGCAGCAGGTCACGCAGGCGGAATTCCGGAGCCTGATCATGAAAGGGACGATCGCGGTCAAGGCCCGCCTGCTCGACCAGTCCAAGATCGCCGGGATCGGGAACCTGCTGGCCGACGAGATCCTCTGGAAGGCGAGGGTGGCCCCTGCGATGCGGGTGAACCATCTGCGGCGCGAGGACGCCGACCGCCTCTACCGTGCCATGCGGTCCGCCGTGCGGTCCGCCATCGCCAAGGGCGGCGTGCACACCGGCGACGTCGTCCCGGCCCGGCACCCCGGCGGCACGTGCCCGCGCTGCGGCGCCGAGATGAAGCACGGAACGGTCGGCGGCCGGTCCACCTGGTGGTGCTCGCGCGAGCAGGCCGCCTACCCTGACTGCGCATTGAGCAAGGCCGACTGGCGCCCTTCATAGCCGCCGGGCCGCCGCTGCGGCGCGGCCCGGCTGGACAGCCGGCTACTGCGAAATGCGCGGCAGGGGAGGCACGGGAGGAACGTCGGGGGGAGCTGACATGTCCGCGTGGACGTCGGCTAAGGGTTCCTTCTCGGCGCGATCCCACTCCTCGACGTTGCGGATCAGCCGGTCAAGATAGGAGCGGAGGTGCGTCCGGTATACGTCGCTGAACCTGCGCAGGTACGCCAGTTCGGCCTCAAGCTCGGCGCGATCGGAGCCCTTCTCGGTCGTCGGGGCGTCGAGCGAGGCCCCGGCCGCGAGACCGGCCCTGCGGTGCGCCTCTTCAAGCACCAGCGCCGCACTCGATTTGGCCTCATCCAGTATCTCGTCCCGGAGGCGTCTGGCGTCGTCGGTTAGCTGCCTGCTGTACTCCTGAGCGTCGGCCACATACCGGTCCGCGCTCTGCTGCGCCCGGGAAAAGATGGCCACCGCCTGGACGTGCGCGTCTTCGGGCTGAACGCCGGACCCTGCCCCGAGGTCGGCGACTACCCGCTGCCGCAGCCGCTGTACCTCCTCGGCCAGCGAGGTTCTCTCGTTGAGCAGCCTGACGATTTCCCGCTCGACCCGGCGGCAGAACTCCCAGACGTGTCCCTCATCCAGCCCTCGCTTGCCGAACGGGCTCGATGGGAAGGAGTAAGACCAGATCGCCTCGGGGGTCAGCCTGTCGTCCGCTCCTGAGGACGCGGTCATGGCTCGCTCCAACCGAAGTCTTCGATATGAATCTGTTCCGCCGGAACACCCTGCGCGGCCAGCATGGCCGCCATGCCCTCCACCATCGGTGTAGGCCCGGCGAGATAGGCATCGCGGTCCGGCCAAGAGCCGGATCGCGCCACCACATCTGGTAGCAGCCCGCGTTCTCCACGATAGTCCGGCTCGTCGGACACGCAGGGCGTGACCGTCAGCCAGGGCGCCAGGGCGCTGAAGCGCCAGACCCGGGGGCGCAGCTGGGACTCGATCGCGACCGACTGGCCGGGCAGGTACCTGAGCCTGTCCAGCGGGGCGAGCCGGAACACCGCGGTGTCAAACGTCCGCAGCTCGTGGGAGATGACGGTGGCGTCCCAGAAGGCCGGGTTCACCTTTTCGTCCGCCGCCGCGGACTCGATCATGATCTGGGAGACCAGGCCGTAGGCTTCCCGCCAGTCCGCGGCCAGCTCCGGCGTCCAGTCCTCCCCGCTGAAATAGGCCAGCGCGGCGAGCAGGCTGGCGCGGAGCGGCTCGTAGTGAACGGAGAGCGTGCCGAACTTCCTGTGGTCGCGGCCTAGCTCCTGCAGATAGGGAGCGAGCTGGTCCAGGCGGCCGACGTCGGAGACGATCGTGGCGATCGCCCGCACCAGGTGATCGCGCTGCGCCGCCATCGAGACCGGGAACATCTCCCTGAACTCCGGGTGCCTGAGGAAAAGGTCCGAGTAGAAGAACAAGGTCACCTCATCGCCGTGCATGGCGACCCGCGCAAAATTCTTCCTCAGCCGCACAGTATCCAAAAACTCCTCCGCCCGGATCGGGACGAGACGGCACAGTCGCCGCATTATATATCGAAAGCCCTCAGGAAGGCTGGCGGTCCCCAACAGCGCTGCTGTCGTAAGCTGACGGCCGTGCAGCAAATTGTCGCCCTGTCACGCTCGGCAGTCACCGTGCGGCACTGGTTCGAGATCGACCTGAGCGACTGCTCCATGGAGCACGGCTCCCGGATCGAGCTCCGGGAACTGCCGGTCCAGGCGCACCGGGGCAGCGAGTCGGCCGCGCAGGCCGTGCTGGTGGACCGCCCGCTCTGGCGGGCCGACCTGTTCGACCGCCTGCGGGATGAGGCCGGGAGCTTCGGCGCGGCGCACTACCATCCGTGGTTCAACGGCGACGAGCCCTGTGACCGGCACTGGGATCCGGCCCTGACGGCCGACCCCTGGCACTGGCTGGGCGATCAGCTGGCCAGCCTGGGTACCGCGGCAGGCCGGGACCCGTGGCCGATCGACCCCGGGGACGCCCGGGAACTGCCCGGCCTGGCGGATCACATCGTCACGCTGGCGAAGCAGTTCGCGCCGCAGCGCTGCGGATCGGCATCGGAGTGCTTCCAGCTGACCCGGGACGTCCGGGAGTCCGTTCAGCTGATGATGGACAGCCTGGAGCATCCGGACCTGCTCGACGTGGCCTGGGTATCGCCCTGGATGGCCAGCCCCGCGAGGCCATAGCGAGCCGCCTGGCTCAGGGGTCCGTCGGCCAGGTGTGGACCGGCTGGTTGGCGTGCATGTGCTCGATGTAGCGCTCGGTCATCAGCCGCAGCGCCTCCGGCCGCCCGGCTCCGGTGCGCTCGGTGAGCGCGGCGACCGTGGCTATCTGCCAGGCGGCGCCGGTCCGGCCGGTCAGGCAGCGCTGCTCGATGATGCCCAGCAGGCGGTCGGCGTGCGCCGGGCTGACGTCCCAGCGGCTCAGGCCGTCGCGGGCCAGCGGCAGCAGGCGGCGGAGCACGAGCTCGGCCACGGGCGCCTCGCCAAAGCCCGGCCAGTACAGATGCGCGGCCATGCCGTGGCGCGCGGCCTCGTAGAGGTTGTCGGCCGCGGTCGTGAAGGACATCTGCGTCCAGATCGGGCGCTCCGCCTCGGCCAGGGTCCGGACCAGCCCGTAGTAGAACGCCGCGTTCGCCATGACGTCCGCGACCGACGGGCCGGCCGGCAGGACCCGGTTCTCTACCCGCAGATGCGGCTTGCCGTCGACGACCGCGTAGACGGGCCGGTTCCAGCGGTAGATCGTCCCGTTGTGCAGGCTCATCTCGGCCAGCTGCGGAGACCCGCCGCTTTCCAGCACCGCCAGCGGGTCCTCCTCCTCGCAGATCGGCAGCAGCGCCGGAAAGTACCGGATGTTCTCCTCGAACAAGTCGAACACCGAGGTGATCCAGCGCTCGCCGAACCACACCCGGGGCCGTACGCCCTGCTCCTTCAGCTCGGCCGGCCGGGTATCGGTGGCCTGCTCGAACAGCGTGATCCGGGTCTCGTGCCACAGCTGCCGGCCGAACAGGAACGGGGAGTTGGCGGCCAGCGCGACCTGCACGCCCGCGATCGCCTGGGCGGCGTTCCAGTAACTCGCGAACGCTTCCGGGCTGACCTGCACATGAAGCTGCACGCTGGTGCAGGCGGCCTCGGGGGTGATGCTGTCCGCATACGTGAGGAGCTGCTCGGCGCCGTCGATCGCGATGCGCATGTCTTCCCCGCGCGCCGCGAAGATCTGCTCGTTCAGCACCCGGTAGCGCTCGTTGGCCGACAGGGTCTCCTCGTTCAGGTCCTGTTTCTGCAGCGTCGGCAGGATGCCGATCATGACGAGGCGGCTGCCGGTGCCGCGGGCGTTGCCGTCCGCGGCGTTGAGGCTGGCCCGGACCTCCCGCTCCAGGTCCGCCGGGGCGTCACCGGCCAGCTGTCGTGGCGGCACGTTGATCTCCAGGTTGAACTGCCCAAGCTCGGTCGCCCAGGCCGGGTCCGCGATCGCGTCGAGCACGTCGGCGTTGCGCATGGACGGCATCCCGCGCTCGTCGACCAGGTTCAGCTCGATCTCCAGGCCCACCTGCGACGGATTGGCCTCGAACCGGCGGTCCTGCAGCATCTTGGCGAACACTTCCAGCGAGCGCCACACCCGGTCGCGGTAGATGCGCCGGTCCTCGCCGCTGATCTTGATCGGATGGATGTCACGACCCATGAGGCCTCACTCAGCGAGATGGGGCGACCAGGTGCCTGCTCAGCACCTCCTATACATTCGCATGTCACCAGGGGGCGGCGCCAGCACGGGCCCGCCGGGCGCACGGCCATCCCGGCCACCCCATCCCGGCCACCCCGGCCCGGCCACCCCGGCCCGGCCACCCCGGCCCGGCCACCCCGGCCCGGCCACCCCGGCCTCACGCGATCCGCAGCCGGGCGCTCTCGTCGCGGACCCACAATCCGATCAGGCCGCGCAGGTGCGCGGTGAACCGGTCGTGCTCGTGGGCCGGGTAGACCGACCGGACCGTCTCGGTCAGCAGCCGGTCGAAGTCGGGGCCGGCCACCCAGTCCAGCACGAGCTCGTCGACCTGCGCGAGCTTGCTCGCGCAGAAGTCCTGGTAACGCTCTGACTCGAAATACGCGTCGGCGAGATCCCGGTAAGCGTCCAGCTTCTCGGCGTAGGAGGTGCCGGCGTCGTCGGCGATCTCGAAGAACGGGTCGGTCGCCAGGTCGAGCCGGGGCCGCCGGCCCGTGGCCAGGACGAACACGCACCACTTGACCATCGCCCTGATCGCCCAGGGAAAGTAGTAGTGCAGGCTGGTCAGCGACAGGTCCGGGCAGGCGTTGGCGTAGTCGATCGGGTAGACCTCGCCGCCGGCCACCAGGGTCTCGCAGGAGTTGAGCTCCCACCGGAAGAACGCGTTGATCAGCCGCCCGATCGCCACCACCTCGGCGCCGACCGCGGGCGACAGGAAGTCATGGTCGACCGCGTAGCGCAGGTGCATGGGCTGGTCCGGCTGGAACCGCATGACCATCGTCTCGGCGCCCACCGACAGCGACCGGGCGAAGGCGTCGTAGTCATCGACAGCCTTCTGCAGGTGCATGAGCATCTCGCCGCTCTGGTCGTAGGCGGCGTGCAACTCGGCCGGGTTGCCGATGCGCGAGACGCCGCGCCACGCGCCGCCGTCGTAGGGCTTCATGTACAGCGGGTAGCCGATCCGCTGGGCGATGGCGTCAAGGTCGAACGGCCGGTTGTACTGGGCCGCGGTATAGGCGTAGCGGGCGTTGTCGACCGGGTTCTTGAACGGCACGAGCACCGTCTCCGGCACCTTGAGCCCGAGGCGTATCATCGCGCAGTAGGCCGCGTGCTTCTCCATGGACTGGAACGTGAACGGGCTGTTCAGCAGGTACACGCCGTCCATCAGCGCGACCTTCTTCAGCCATTCCCGCGGGTGGTAGTACCAGTAGGCGAGCCGGTCGATGACCAGGTGGTAGCGGGGCCGGTCCCGCAGCCCGAACGGCTCGATGGTGATCCGCTCGCAGTCGAAGACGTGCCGGGTGCCGTCCGGGCCCGTCACCGGGCCCAGCCGGCGCAGGATCTCCTCGAACGCCCTCGGCCAGTCCTCCTCGGTACCGAGCAGCAACCCGATCAGGTGTCCTTGGGACGTCAATGCAGGCTCCCATCGTCAGCAGAACCGCGGCATGTGATGAGCCACCTGGGCGCGCCAGGACGGCCAGTCGTGCGGCACGTCGTGGCCCCACAGGTCAAGTTCGTGCCGGATGCCCTTGCCCGCGAGCAGCCCGGCGAACTGCTTGGTGCTCGGCAGCGATCCGGTGGTGTCCTCCCACTGGCCCTGGCCGCACACCAGCAGCAGGCTGACCCGGCCGCGCAGCCAGTCGAGGTGGTCGCCCGCCAGGTGCCCGACGTAGTCCATCGGGTTGTTGAAGTACACGGCCATGCCCCGCTCCCCCCAGCCATGCCAGGACGTGGGGTCGTAGTTGCCGGAGAAGCACATCGCCAGCGGGAAGAGGTCGGCCCGCTTGAGCGCGAAGTTGGCCGCGTGGAAGGCGCCCAGGCTGCACCCGAGGGTGGCCACGTCGAGCGCGCCGCCGCAGTCCTGGTAGATCCACGGCAGGACGTCGCCGAGCACCCACGACTCGTAGCGGCCGTGCCTACGTGCCCGCTCCTCGAGCGGGATGTCCCGGTTCGACCACGAAGCCGCGTCGTAGCTGTCGACGCAGTAGACCTTCAGCCGTCCCGCGTCGACCAGGCCGGCCACCGCGCCGAGCATGCCGTTGTTCTCGAAGTCCCAGGCCCGGCCCTGCTCGGACGGGAACACGAGGACCGGGCGCCCCCAGTGGCCGTACCGGATGACGGTGCCCGCGGCGCCGAGCGCGTCCGACCACAGCTCGGTGACCTCGCGGCTCATGTGCGCATCTGCCGCAGCAACCGGGTGAGGTGCGGATCGAGCGCGTCCCGCCAGGCCGTGTAGTTATGCGCGTCGGGGACCTCGTGCAGCGCCGCCGGATAGCCCCTGGTGCGCAGTGTCTGCGTCATGAGGCGGTTGTTCTCGAGGTTCTCCTCGGCCACGCCGCAGGTGAGGACGACCGGTATCCGCCGGGCGGGCAGGCCGTCCCCGCGGCCGGGAGCACCGTGGCCGGGAGCACCGCGGCCGGGAGCACCGCGGCCGGGGGCACCGTGGCCGGGGGCACCGTGGCCGGGGGCACCGCGGCCGGGGGCACCGCGGCCGGGGGCACCGCGGCCGGGGGCACCGTGCACGCCGGCGACGAATCGGATTGTGCGCCGGTAGTAGGGGAACCGCCGCTCATGGCTGTCGAAGCGCGGCGAGAAGAAGCTGCCGGACTGCAGGAACAGCGCGTCAAACGCGTCGGGATAGCGGCAGTGGGCCTGCAGCATCGCCAGCCCGCCGAGGCTGGCGCCCATCCCGATGCGCAGGCTGGCCGCCAGCCGGCCGGCGAGCGCGGGGATGACCACGTGCCGCAGCGCGCGGGCGTAGCGCGCGTTCGCGGAGTACCACCGGTCCCGCGGCCCGGGGCTGAGCAGCGCGGCCCGCAGCCGCGGCAGCCATCGCCCGGCCACGCCCGCCGCCAGGTAGCGGGTGAGACTCGCCAGCGCGTCGTACTCCGGTCCGTCGTGCACGAGGAGCAGCGGGAGCGGCTCGTCGTCCGGTATCCCCTCAGGGGACCAGGTACGCACCGACAGCACGCCGTCCAGCGAGCGAACAGGGAGGTCGAAGCCGTGGCAAGTACCCGGCCCGGCCGGGGCCCTGAGCCAGCCGGGCGGGGCGTAGCCGGGGAGCTCCAGGACGCTCTTCGGCCCGAACGCCCCGGCGACCTGCCGCGGGTTCCCCGGATCGGTCACGGTCTCGCTGCGGCCGTCGGGGTAGCACAGCTCGACCAGGTACTCCATCCGGTCCACCGGCGGCGGGTCGATGACCAGTTCCCAGCCATCACCGCTGCGGCGGAAGTCGAGGCGGCCGCCGGCGATGCGCACGTCCGGGCGGAGGCGCACGCCGGCCAGCCGGCGCGCCGGATCGGGAACCCGGAAGGCCGCGGCCGCGCCATCCGCCGGGGCGGCCGCTCCGGATACGCCGATCACCTGCCCATGGTGCCCACTTCGCGCGGCGATGACAATGGACCGGCCCTAGAGCTCGCCCCGCTCGCGCAGGAGATCCCGGAACTCGCCGAGCGCCTGGTCCTGGTCCGACCCAAGATCGCCGGCCACCACCAGCTCGGTGCCGGCCCAGTAGGCCCCCGCGTACTGGCCGCCAGAGTTCGGGCCGACCAGGAGCGGGCTGTGAGCGATCTTGATGTGATCCTGCACGTCCGCCCAGGGAACGCCCGCCGGCACCAGGCCGATCGTCGGCGGCTCGCTGTCGTCGTAAGCAAGGTCGTCCAGCATCGCCGTCAGCGCCTTTCCCGGTCCCGCGTTGCTCATGGTCAACTTATCGTCAGGCCGCCGGCGCGGAAGCCGGCGGCCGTTAGCTCCGCAAGAAGGTGACCTGCTCCTCGGCGCCGCCCCAGACCACCGTGTGCTGCGCGGGCACCGACCGCGCCACGACCTTCCCGCCGCGCAGCACCAGCGTGCGCGGCGCGGTTCGACCAGCGGCGGCGTCACCAGGCGCCCGGCGAGGTCGAGGACCTCGGTTGCGGTCGTGCCCTCGGCCACGGTGACGATCTTGCCGTGATCAACCCCGAGATCGGTGAGCTCGTCCTGGCCGGCCACGCGGGCACGGCGGAGGATCAGGTCGATCATGTGGCTATCATGACCCGGCCTGCCGCCCCGCGCCCGGGCGGCTAGGTGACGGCCTGGGCGTCGAGCAGCGCCGCGGCCGCGGTCCGCGCGGCATCGGCGTGCCGGCCCGTGCCCATCACCGCCTGGACGATGGCCCCGTCGAAGACCACGATCAGCTGGTCAGCCAGGAGCTGGGGATCCGCGGCGTGGCCGCGCTCGCCCAGGCGGGCGAACTGATCGCGCAGCCGTAGCTTGTAATCCCGCGCGACCCGCCGAGCGGGGTGGCCGGGATCGGCCAGCTCGGTGGCGGTGTTGACGAACGGGCAGCCGCGGAACGCCTCCGACCCCGTCCAGCGGCCGAGCGCGTCGAAGACGGCCAGGATCTGCTGGCGTGGGGGCGCGTCGTCCCCGTCGGCCGGCAGGTACTGGGCGAGGACGGCTGTGCCATGCGCGTCGAGGCTCTGCGCGACGAGCTGGTCCTTGCTGCCGAACTGCTGGTACAGCGTGCGCTTGGAGACCCCGGCCGCCTTGCTCACCAGGTCGACCCCGACCGCCCCGATGCCCTGCCGGTAGAACAGGTCGGCCGCGGCGTCCAGCAGCCGCTGGCGGGGGCCGGGCGCGGTCGCGTTGCTCATCCCCCGAGTGTATGCCGGGCGGTGGCGTCCGGAAACAGATCGGTGTACTGTACGTCAGGTAAACCGTCCTGTTTCCAGCGTGGCCCGCGAGATCGTGGCCTCGCCCGGCCGGGGAGGCGACATGGCAGACACGCTCAAGGTGGTCGTGACCGGGGCGAGTGGACGTATCGGGAACGAGCGATCGGCGGAGGATCACGTGTATCTGGGCGCCCGCGGAGCGCTCTGTAATCAGGGATCGCATTTCATACCACGGGGGAACACGATGGCCTGCCACTCAAGCATCACCGCGCTCTATGCCGCGGACCGGCACCGTGAGCTGGTCGAGCGCGCCGAGGTCTCCCGGATGGCCCGTGCGGCCCGCCGGCGGCGTCCGGTGCGGGCGTGGCTGCGGCGGGGCAGCCGCCCCGCGCCCCAGCCGAAGCCTGCAGGTGCTCATCCCGGCGGCGGGCTGCCCGGCTCACCCAGCCGCGCGCGCTCGGCCTCGCTGAACGGGACCGGCTTCCCGTGGCCGGCATCCCAGCGCACCGTGACCACGCGCGCCTCGGCCACCACCTCGCCGGCCAGCGTCAGGATCGTCTCGCGGGTCGTGAGGCTCGTCGTGCCCAGGCGCTCTACCTCGATGCGCACGGTCACCCGCCGGTCCGGGTAGCGAACCTCCGCGCGCAGGTCCATCTCGATCCGGACCACCACGTAGATCGGGTCACCGCGGAGGACCTGTGCGTAGAAGGCATCCCGGCCCTCCTCCAGGTAGGTCAGGAACACCGCGTGATTGACGTGGCCCAGGGCGTCCACGTCGCGCCACCTGACATCGACCGGATGCTCAAACATCGCGCCCATGTGGTCACTGAACCTTTTTCATCCGTGGATCTTAGGGTCAGAGTACGTAGGCAGCGAACAGCGCTTCGATTCGTCCCGCGGGACCAGCAGCCCGCCGGGGCCGCTTCCGAAGCGGCCCGGCCTAATCCGCGCTGACCTGCAGCGAGATGTCGGTGCCCGCCAGGGCCTTGCTGACCGGGCAGGTGCTCTTGGCCTCCTGCGCGATCTTGGCGAACTCCTCCGCGGCGACGCCTTGCGCCGCGCCGCGCACCGTCAGCGTGATGCCGCTGATCCGGAAGCCGCCCGCCGGGTCCGGGCCGAGGGTGACGTCCGCGGTCACGTCGAGGGACTGCCCGCTGCCGCCGGCCGCGCCCAGCAGCGCGGAAAACTGCATGGCAAAGCAGGCCGAGTGGGCGGCGGCGATGAGCTCCTCCGGGCTGGTCGTCCCGTCAGCGTTGCCGACCGCCCGCTTGGGGAAGTTGACCTCGTAGGCACCGACGCCGGAACTGACCAGCCTTACCGCGCCTGCTCCGTCCTCAAGGCCGCCAGTCCATGTCGTGCGGGCGCTGCGGGTAGGCATTGGCTCCTCCTTGCCTCATGGCCGGCCGGACCCGATCACGCCGACGCGGGGCCGTTTCACCTCAGCTTGCCCTAGCGTGCGCCGCGTGTATCAACCGGGCCGCTCGCGTGTCCTATTAAGTGTGCGACCGGCCATTAGGAGGCCCGCCATGATGACATCCGCGCCTGCCGGGGGAGCGCCGGGAACCCGCCCCGCCAGCGCTTCGCCCGCGGCATGCCCGCACTTTCCCCCGTGCCCCGCGGCGACGGCTCCCGGCCGTGACGCCGCCCGCACCGTGGCCGCTCACCCGGAACAGGGCTGGAGCCTGCTGTGCAACGGGGTGGTCGTGTTCGACGACACCGGAGAGCTCCTCCCCGGCGGTCGCGCGCTCCCGCCGCGCCGGGCCAGCTGGGCCCCGTTCGGCCACGCCGGCGAGCCCGGCGAAGTCCACCACCGTCGGCTCGCCAAGGCGGGCTAGGGCCATCCTCCGGGACTGGTCACCTATGCGTTGACATCCGGGCAAGATTGGATCAACATCGGTCAACAACGGGCGTAACCGGTTGATGGCCCGGATGGGTGATCGGAGCCGCGAATGCTGCCGACACAGCGCCGGCAAGCGATCCTGGCGCAGGTCCGCGAGCAGGCGGCCGTCTCGGCCGAGGACCTCTCCCGGCAGTTCGGGGTGTCGGTCGAGACCATCCGGCGGGACCTGCGCCGGCTGGGCGAGCGGGGACTGCTGGAACGCGTCTACGGCGGCGCCACCCGGCCGTCGGGCCGTTCCAGCGAGGGCAGCTTCGCGACCAGGAGCACCCGCCACATCGACCGCAAGCGGGCGATAGCGGCGCTGGCCGCCGCGCTGGTGGAGCCCGAGGAGACCATCGTCATCGACGTGGGCACGACCGCGCTGGAGGTCGCGCGGGCCCTGCCGGCCGGCTTCCGGGGCCGGGTGCTCACCAACTCCGTGCCCGCGGCGATGGAACTGTCCGGCCGGGCGGACGTGGAACTGCTGCTGTGCGGCGGGCAGGTCCGGGCCGGGGACGGCGCCTGCAGCGGCGCTCACGCCGAGGCCTTCTTCGCCGAGTTCTACGCGGACCGCGCGTTCCTGGGCTCGGGCGGGGTGCACCCGCAGGCCGGGCTCACCGACTACTACCCCGCCGAGGTCGTGGTCCGGCGCACGATCATCGACCACACCGCGGCGACCTACGTGCTCGCCGACTCCAGCAAGCTCGGCGAGATCGCCGTGCACCGGGTCTGCGCGCTCGGCCGCCTCACCGCGATCATCACCGACGACGCGGAGAACTCCGCGGAGTTCGCGGCGCTGGCCGCCGCCGACGTCACCCTGCTCCGGGCCCGGGCCACGGAGCAGCCGGAACTGACCGCGGCCGGCGGGCGGCCGCGGCTGACCGCCGCCCGCTAGCGGCCCGAGAACGGCTCACCGCGAGCGAGCCGCCGAGGAAGTGATGCACCGGTGTCCACCCTCACCGAGCACGACGACGACGCACTGCTCCCGCGGTTCGGCTACCGGCAGCAGTTCGTGCGCTCACTGCGGCACTTTGAGTCGTTCGCCGTGGCGTTCTCGTTTATCTCGATCACCACGGGGATCTTCACCACGTTCAGCTTCGCGCTGACCACGGGCGGGCCGCGGTCGATCTGGACCTGGCCGATCGTCACCGTCGGCCAGGCGCTGGTGGCCCTGGTCTACGGCGCGCTCGCCGCGCGCGTGCCGCTGTCCGGCTATTCGTACCAGTGGGCGTCCCGGCTCGCCAACGTGCACGTCGGCTGGTGGCTGGGCTGGATGTCGTTCGCGTTCCTGACGATCGTCACCGTCTCGGTGGACTACGGGCTGATCCAGGTCGCGTTCCAGCCGCTGATCGGCGAGACGTACACGCCAACGAGCGCGGCCCTGGAGACGCTGGTCGTGCTGGCCCTCCAGGCGACGCTGATCATCTGGTCCACCCGGATGACCACGCGGGTCAACAACACCGCGGTCGCGACCGAGCTGATCGGGATCCTCGGCCTGACCATACTGCTGATCGTGGTGGCCGCGATCCGCGGCCTGGGCCACTGGTCGAACCTGACCTCGACCGGGATCATCCCCAGCGCCGGCTACTGGAACTGGCTCGGCCCGTTCATGCTGGCCACGCTGCTCGGCGCGTACACCATCGTCGGCTTCGAGGCCGCCAGCAACCTCGCCGAGGAGACGCAGCAGCCGCACCGGGTCATCCCCAAGGCAATGATCCGCGCCGTGCTGGCCTCCGGGGCGGTCGGCATGGCGTTCCTCATCGCGCTCGACTACGCGATCAGCAACATTCCCGCGGCGAGCAAGAGCAGCGCGCCGGTGGCCTTCATCGTCAACGACGTGCTCGGCGGGGTCGTGCAGAAGATCTTCCTCATCTTCGTCTGCGTGTCGATCTTCGCCTGCGGGCTGATCATCATGGTGACCAACAGCCGGCTGATCTGGTCGATGTCCCGGGACCGGCGGCTGCCCGGCTACCAGCTGTGGCGCCAGGTGCCGAGGGCCACCGGCGGCCCGTCGTGGGCCACGATCCTGGCCGCGATCCTCGGGGCCGCGATCACGCTGATCCTGCGCACGCACACGTCGGCGCTGGTCACCCTGTTCACCGCGTCGACGATCATGCCGGCGCTGCTGTATACGAGCACGGTGCTGCTGTACGTCTTCGTCGGCCGCCGGCGGAGCGGCCAGGCCGACTACTTCTCGCTCGGCCGCTGGGAGATCCCGGTCATCGCGGGCGCGCTGATCTGGCTCGCCTACGAGCTGATCATCCTCATCACCCCCAGCGTGTTCCGCGACGCCCAGTACTACGTGCTCGGCGCCCTGGGCGTGGGACTGCTCTTCTACATCGGGCAATGGCTGCTCGAGCCGGCCGCGATGCGGACCGAGACGGGGGCGCACGGCGCGGACGCGCTGGAGGCCGTGGGGCAGCCCGGCCCGGAGCCGGAGCCGGAGCCGGGCGCCGCCCCGGGGGGCGGCGGCGCCTGACGAGCCGGTGCACATCCTCGCGATCGACCAGGGCACGTCGGCCACGAAGGCCCTGCTGGTGGGGCCCGGGCAGCAGGTGCTCGGGTCCGGCGAGGTGCCGGTCCGGGTGCGCGCCGTCGGTCCCGACGGGGTGGAGGCCGACCCGGAGGAGCTGTACCAGTCGGTGATCGGGGCCGGGACGCAGGCCCTCGCCGCGGCCGGCGCCCCGGCGCACGCGGTCGCGCTGGCCAACCAGGGCGAGACGGTGCTCGCCTGGGACCGGACGACCGGCCGGCCGCTCACCCCGGCCATCGTGTGGCAGGACCGGCGGTCGGCCGGCGTGTGCGAGCGGCTCCGCGGCCGGGCCGCCGAACTGGCCCAGATCACCGGGCTGCCGCTGGACCCCTACTTCGCGGCGCCGAAGATGACCTGGCTGCGGGAGAACCTTGAGCCCGGCGGCGTGGTCACCACGACCGACACCTGGCTGCTGGCCCGCCTGGGCGGCGGCTACGTGACCGACGCGGCCACCGCGT
This sequence comes from uncultured Actinomycetota bacterium, assembly GCA_963808705.1. GTDB lineage: Bacteria > Actinomycetota > Actinomycetes > Streptosporangiales > Streptosporangiaceae > JASHPR01. The sequence goes on from CAWEHB010000006.1 coordinate 394,841, forward strand.
CGCGGACGCTGCTGCTCGACCTGGACGCGGCCGACTGGTCGGCGCGGGCCTGCGCGGCCTTCGGCCTGGACCCCGGCGACCTGCCGGAGGTGGCCGACTGCGCGGCGGTCACCGGCGAGACGGCGGCGTTCGGCCCGGCGGTGCCGGTGGCCGGGCTCGCCGTCGACCAGCAGGCCGCGCTGCTGGCCGAGCGCTGCTTTGCCGCGGGCCAGGCCAAGTGCACCTACGGGACCGGGGCGTTCCTGCTCGCCACCACCGGGCCCGCGGCCGTGCGCTCGGCCCGCGGCCTGTCCGCGTCGGTGGCCTGGCGGCTGGCGGGCACGCCGACCTACTGCCTGGACGGGCAGGTCTACACCGCCGGCGCCGCCATCCGGTGGCTGGCCGAGGTCGGCCTGCTGGCCGACCCGAACGAGATCGACCAGATCGGCGGGTCCGTCCCGGACAGCGGCGGCGCGGCGTTCCTGCCCGCGCTGGCCGGGCTCGGCGCGCCGCACTGGCGCCCGGCGGCCCGCGGGGCGTTCCTCGGGCTCGGCCTCGGCACGACCCGGGCGCACCTCATCCGGGCCGCGGTCGACGGGCTGGCCGCCTCGGTCACGCTGCTGGCCGGCGCGGTCGCCGGCGACCTCGGCGGGCCGCTGACCGTGCTGCGGGCTGACGGCGGGCTGACCCGGTCCCGGCTGCTGATGCAGGCCCAGGCGGACCTGCTGCAGGCGCCGGTCGAGGTCTGCCGCGTCCCGGACGCGACCGCGCTCGGCGTGGCCGCGCTGGCCAGGATCGGGGTGGGGCAGGCGGCCGGGGTGGAGCAGGCCGTGGGCCCGGCCGACGTCGAGGCGGTCATCGAGCCGCGGATCGGCGCCGACGAGGCCGCCGAGCGGATGGCGGGGTTCGAGGCGGCGCTCCAGGCGATCCTGGCGACGGAGAGGCGACCGTGACGCCCGCAGAGATCCCCGACGTCGCGATCATCGGGGCCGGGGTGGTGGGTACCGCGATCGCCCGCGCGCTATCCCAGTACGACCTCGGTATCGTCCTGGTGGACGCCGCCAACGACGTCGGCGCCGGCACCACCAAGGCGAACACCGCCATCCTGCACACCGGGTTCGACGCGGTGCCCGGCAGCCTGGAGAGCCGGCTGCTGCGCCGCGGCAGCGCGCTGCTCGCCGGCTATGCCGCCCAGGCCGGCATCCCGGTCGAGCGCACCGGCGCGCTGCTGATCGCCTGGACCGAGGAGCAACTGCGGGCTCTCCCGGGGATAACGGAAAAGGCCCAGCAGAACGGATACGCCCGCATCCGCCCGGTTTCCGCGGCCGATCTCTACCGGCGGGAGCCGCACCTGGGGCCGGGCGCCCTGGCCGCGCTGGAGATCCCGGACGAAAGCATCGTCTGCCCGTGGACCACGCCGCTGGCCTACGCCACGGAGGCGGTGCGGGCCGGCGTCCGGCTGCGGCTGGGCCGCCTGGTGACCGGCGTGCAGGCCGAGGAGGCCGCGGAGGCCGAGCGGGGCGGGCACCTCATCCGCACCACCGGCGGCCCGCTGCGCAGCCGCTGGCTGGTCAACGCGGCCGGGCTGGGCGGCGACCGCGTCGACGCGATGCTGGGCGGCGGCGGCGGCTTCACGATCCGGCCCCGCCGCGGCGAGCTGATCGTCTTCGACAAGCTGGCGCGGCCGCTGCTGGGCTCGATCCTGCTGCCGGTGCCGACCGCGCAGACCAAGGGCGTGCTGGTCGCCCCCACCGTCTACGGCAACGTCCTGCTCGGGCCCACGGCCGAGGACATCGACGATCGCGCGGACACGGCAACCACCGCGGCGGGCCTGGCCGCGCTGCTCAAGGCCGGCCGCGCGATCATCCCGGACCTGGTCGGCGAGCAGGTCACCGCCACCTACGCCGGGCTCCGGGCCGCGACCGGGCACCGCGACTACCAGATCCGCGTCGACCCCCGCCTGCGCTACGCCTGCGTCGCGGGAATCAGGTCCACCGGGCTGTCCGCGTCCCTCGGCATAGCCGAGTACGTGGTCGACCAGATGGCGAGGGCCGGGCTGCCGCTGAAGGAGCGCGACGCCGTGGCCGGCCCGCCCGCGATGCCGTACATCGGCCAAGCCGGAATGCGGCCCTACCAGGACGCCCGGCGGATCGCGGCCGACCCCGACTACGGGCGGATCGTGTGCCACTGCGAGCGGGTGACCCGCGGCGAGATCCGCGATGCGCTGTCGAGCACGGTGCCGCCCGCCGACAGCGACGGGCTGCGGCGCCGGACCCGGGCCATGAACGGCCGGTGCCAGGGCTTCTACTGCGCCGCCGCGGTGTCGGCGATGATGACAGAGTCGGCGACGATGGGAGGACGGGGCGGGGCGGCGTGAACGTCGACGTGCTCATCGCCGGGGCCGGCCCGGCCGGCCTCGCGGCCGCGATCGAACTGCGGCGGCTCGGCGCGGACCGGGTCCTCGTGGTGGACCGGGAGGCCGAGGCGGGCGGCGTCCCGCGGCACAGCGCGCATACCGGCTACGGCCTGCGCGACCTGCACCGGGTCATGACCGGGCCGGGCTACGCGCGGCACTACGCGCAGGCCGCGGCCCGGGCGGGCGCGCAGGTCCGAACCGGCACCACGGTCACCGGCTGGGCCGGGCCCACGTCGGCCACCCTGACCAGCGCCGAGGGCATCGAGACGGTCGCCGCGGCGGCGGTGCTGCTCGCCACCGGCTGCCGGGAACGGCCGCGCGCCGCCCGGCTGGTGCCCGGCGACCGGCCGCCCGGCGTGATGACCACCGGGGAACTGCAGCAGCGGGTCTACCTGCACGGGCAGCGGCTGCCCGGCCGGGCCCTGGTCGTCGGCGCCGAGCACGTCAGCTTCTCGGCGATGGTCACGCTGGCGCACGCGGGCGCCGACGTCATCGCGCTGGTCACCGACCAGCCGAGGCAGCAGAGCTACGCCGCGTTCGCGCTCGCCGCCGCGGCCCGCTGGCGGGCCCCGGTGTGGACGTCGACGGCGCTGCGCCGCGTGTCCGGGCGCGGCCGGCTCGACGGGGTCGAGCTCGCCGATCTGCGCACCGGGGCGGTCAGGTTCGTCGGGTGCGACACGCTGGTCTTTACCGGGGACTGGATCCCCGACCACGAGCTGGCCCGGCTGGCGGGAGCCGAGATCGACCCCGGGACCCGCGGGCCCGCCGTGGACACCGCGCTGGAGACCTCCGTTCCCGGCGTCTTCGCCGCGGGCAACCTCGTGCACGCCGCGGAGACGGCGGACATCGCCGCCGCCGGCGGGCAGCACGCCGCCCGGCACATCGCGGCCACCCGGCAGCGGCCGGCCCGCGCGGGCGCAGCGGATCCCGGTCACCGTGACCGCCCCGCTCCGCTGGATCTCGCCCAACGCCCTCCGCATCCCGGGGCCGCCTCCGCCGCGCGGGCGCTTCCTGCTGCGCAGCGAGGTCTTCCGGCGGCTGGCCCGGCTTGAGGTCCGCCAGGACGGCCGTGTCCTGGGCACGGCCCGGGCCCGGCTGGTCCCGGGGCGGCCCGTCCACCTCGACGCGGGCTGGATGGCCCGGGCCGAGCCGTCCGCGGGCCCGGTGCACGTCGCGCTCCGGTAGGCTGCGCGCGGGGGTGGATCCAGCCCTCCGGCGCGGCGATCTGCAGGCCGCCGCTGTCATCCCGGGGGAACCTGCCGCGGGAACAGGTTGCGGCGGTGGGGCGGTGGGGCGGAAGCCCGGCCAGCACCCGCGGATCATCGTCGGGCAGCTCGGTGCCGAGCCCGAAGAGGAAATAATCATGGTTACGGCTGGGCGCCGCGCGGGGCCGGGCGGTCCGCGGGCGTTTCGGCGAGCCTGGCGTGCAGCTTGTCCCGGACCTCGTCCGGGGTGTAGGCGCGGCGGCGCCGTTCGGAGCGGGCGATCACCACCCCGGTGGCGGCCACGCCGGCGAAGGCGGCCAGTCCCAGCCCTTTCCACAACCGCATCTGCTTAGGTTAGACCGTGCCTGCCGCGAGCATCTCCCTGGACGAAGCCGTGGACGTGGCCCGCACCGGCGACGTGTGGCTGTTCCGCGGGCGCTCCATGGCCGACCGTGCGATCCAGGTGGCGACCAACAGCCCGGTCAACCACGTCGGCATGTCCGTGGTCATCGACGACCTGCCCCCGCTGATGTGGCACGCCGAGCTGGGCCGTTCCCTGCCCGACGTGTGGTCCGGGGCCCGGCACCGCGGGGTCCAGCTGCATGACCTGCGCGGGGCGGTCACGGTCTGGGCGACCAAGTACGGCCAGCGGGGCTGGCTGCGTCAGCTGGACCCGGGGGTGACCCGGAAGATGGAGGACGCTGTCCTGCAGACGATTGCCCGGCTGGATGGCACGCCCTTCCCCTCCACCGCCCGGCTCGCGTCACGGTGGCTGCTGGGCCGCGCGCCAGCGGTCAGGCCCCAGGTACGCGACGTCGGCCTGGAGACCGCCTACTGCGCGGAGGTGCTGGCCGTGACCTACCAGGCCATGGGGCTGCTGCCCGGCACCCGGGACCCGAATTGGTATGACGCCGGCCGTTTCTGGAGCGGGGACCACCTCGGCCTGTCGGACGGGTTCCGGCTCGGCGGCGAGATCGCGGTGCACCTCCCGCCCGGCGAGCCGGGCGGGCCGCAGGTGCCTGCCGCCCGCGGCTGAACCGTCGCGGCCGTCGTCACAGGGGGTGTCTGCCCCAATTCACCGTGAGACCCCTGTTGCCCCGGCTAGCCGGTTAGGTGCACGATTGGGTGGCAGATCACCCTATAGCGCAATCCTTCGCACGCTGTGGTCGCGGGGGCCACGCTGCAGCACTTCACCGGAGGGATGCAGTCGTGAGTCACGTGGATGGGGTCGCGTTCATCATCGTCGTCGAATCGTTCCTGATCGTGACGCTGATCGGCCTCGCCGCCGCCAAGTGGCGCCCGGCCGAGGACCCGCGGCACCTGAACGAGTGGGGGCTCGGCGGGCGCGGGTTCGGCACGTTCATCAGCTGGTTCTTACTGGGCGGCGACCTCTATACCGCCTACACGTTCATCGCCGTGCCCGCGCTGGTCTATGCGGTCGGCGCCGCGGGATTCTACGCGCTGTCGTACATCGTCATGGTCTTCCCGATCATGTTCATCTTCGCCCCGCGGCTGTGGTCGGTGGCCCGCGCACGCGGCTACGTCACTCCCGCCGAGTTCGCCCGGGGCCGGTACGGCTCCCAAGGCCTCGGGCTCGCGGTGACCGTGACCGGGATCCTGGCCACCATGCCCTACATCGCGCTGCAACTGATCGGCATCGAGGCGGTGCTGACCGTGCTCGGCGTCGGCACCGTCTCGGGCAATGCGGTCATCAGGGACCTGCCGCTGATCATCGCGTTCCTCGTCCTCGCCGTTTACACCTACCTGGCCGGGCTGCGCGCGCCGGCCCTGATCGCGTTCGTCAAGGACACGCTGGTCTACATCACGGTCATCGTCGCGGTCATCTACATCCCGACCCGGCTGGGCGGCTGGAGCCACATCTTCGGCGCCGCGGCGGCGCACCTGAAGGTGATCAACCCGGCGACCGGCAAGCCCAAGGGCGGCCTCATCGTGGCGCCGGCCGGGGAATGGGCCTACGGCACCCTCGCGCTGGGCTCCGCGCTGGCCCTGTTCATGTACCCGCACGCAGTCACCGGCGTGTTCGCCGCCCGGCGACGCGATGTCATCAGGCACAGCGCGGCCATGCTGCCGGCCTACTCGCTGGTGCTCGGCCTGATCGCGCTGTTCGGCTACATGGCGCTGGCCACCCCGGCGGTGAACGCGGGGATCAAGGCGCACGGGGACAACACCGAGCTGTCGGTGCCGCTGCTGTTCGAGCACATGTTCCCGAGCTGGTTCGCGGGGATCGGCTACTCGGCGATCGTGATCGGCGCGCTGGTGCCCGCGGCCATCATGTCGATCGCCGCGGCGAACCTGTTTACCCGCAACATCTACAAGGAGTTCCTGAGGCCCAACGCCACCCCGGCCCAGGAGACGCGGGTGGCCCGGCTGGCCTCGCTCGTCATGAAGATCGGCGCGCTGGGCTTCGCACTCCAGCTGAACAAGACGTTCTCGATCAACCTGCAACTGCTCGGCGGGATCTGGATCCTGCAGATCTTCCCCTCGATCGTGGTCGGCCTGTACACGCGCTGGTTCCACCGCTTCGCGCTGATCATCGGCTGGGCCGCGGGCATGGCATACGGCACGTTCCAGGCCTACCGGACGCCCGGGGGCGGCCAGGCGCATTTCGGCGCCTCCACGGCCCCGGTATTCGGGCACGTCACCTACATCGCGGTCACCGCCCTCGTCATCAACCTGGTGATCTCGGTCGTGCTCACCCCCATCTTCCGCGCGATCCGGCTGCCGGACGGATACGACGAGACCAAGCTCGCCGACTACTCCGTCGACCTCACCGACCGGCCCCCCACCCCGCCGAAAAACCGGGGAGCCCACCGGCTCCGCGCCTCGGTGAATCCGCGGATGTGAAGCGCCCGCGGTGGGACGCCGCCGGCATGCCCGGCCAGCAGGGCCGCACGGCGCTGGTGACCGGCGGCAATACCGGCATCGGCTTCTACCAGGTGCTGGAACTGGCCCGCCACGGCGCCCAGGTGCTGCTGGCCAGCCGCGACGCCGGCCGCGGCCGGGCGGCCATAGCGGCCCCGGCCGGAGGGTAGGCCGTGGCCCCGGCGGGGCGGTGCAGGAGCCCCGGCCCGCGGGCCGGGGCTCCTGCACCGGACGAACTAGCAGCCGTCGTAAGGTCCCCACGCGCCGCCGCCGGACTCCGCGTACTCCTTGGCGAACGCGGCGTTCTGCACCGACACGGGCGCATCCTCGGGCAGCCCCGAGTATCCGAGCGCCTGCCAGGTGGACGGCAGGAACTGGTACAGGCCGCCCGCGCCGCTGGACGGGTTGACCGCCGCCGGATTCCCGCCGCTCTCGGCCTGGATCACGCAGCTCTGGAAGCTGCCCGACGCGCCGCTGTACGACGCCGCGGCCGGTGCGGGAGCTTCCGTGCTGGCCGACTGCGCGGCCGGGGCCGACTCCGACGCCGGGGCCGCGGCCAGGTGGGGACTTGCCGCCATCGCGGCGCGGATCATCCCCGGCGTCACCGCGGGCCGGCCCGAGATCTGGAGCCGCTGCCCCGCCTGGATCAGGTCCGGGTCACGCACGGTGCCCCGGTTGATCCACCACAAGGCGGGCCAGTCGGCCACGGTGCCGTACTCGTGCTGGCTGATCGAGCTGAGCGTGTCGCCCGGCTGGACGACGTACTCGCCGCCATGCTTGGCCGCCCCTGGGTGCAGCGAAATCGTGACCGCCATCAGGGTCTTCGCGACTCCGCCAACTGCAATACTGGTAAAGGTCATGGCTTGTTACCTCCGAGGTTTCGTTGCCATGCAAAGGCCCCGGTCACGTGCTGCAATCACGGCTAGACCGGGGCCGCCTGTATCTACTCAGCGATGGTCGCGCGCTCACCCCCTGTAGTCATTCGTTGCTCCTCCGTAGTCGGTTGGTAATGCGTCGGCCACGGTAACCCGAAATTTGCGATAACGCCAACACCAGCGGCCCGGTTTTCCCGGCGACGGGATCGTCTGACCTGGTGGCACCGGGGGTACATCCTGGCCCGCGCCACCGCCGTTACGGGCGTCCGGGATCCCTGCGGGCTAGCCGATGCGGCGGTACCGGCGCACCGCCAGCGGCGCGAAGACCGCGGTGATCGCGATGCTCCAGGCGACGGAATGCCAGGCCGGACGCCCAGGTCGACGCCGTCCACCGCCAGCGTCTTCCTGAACCGCTTGACCAGGCCTTCCGCCTGAATCGCGAGCGTCATGAGATGCGTTCCTCGGTGCCGGGGGTGTCCAGCAGCACCATGTCGCCCGGCCGGGCCGGCGGGGATGCGCCGGCCAGGTCATCCGGCCCGATCGTTTCCCCCGCCCGGCGCCGGACCGGCCAGACGACGCCCTGGCCGTGCAGCCGGCCGAGGGGGATCTGGTCGATGGCCGGGCGGTCGGGGATGAAATGACTCGGCGCGTCCAGGTGCGTGCCGACGTGAGCGACCATGCGGATCTCGGTCACGTTGCGCGGGTCGTCCGGGATGGCCAGGAACTTGCCGAAGCTGGGCGCGGGAAACGTGGCGACCCGCGATACCGCCGCGTTCAGCACCTGGGACAGGTCCGTCCACGGCCGGCTGCCTGCTGCGGGGGCCGCCCAGCCCTGCCACCGCACCAGGTCAGGGTCCCCGGCCATGGCGCCGCTCTCCCTAGGCGGACGCGCCGCTGCGGCCCGGACGCATGGCCAGCGCCCCGGCGGCGCCGGCCAGGGCCGCGCCGGCGGCGGATCCGGCGACCAGCCACCGGCTTCGCCGCGGTAGCTCGCGCCACGAGCACAGGCTGGCCACCACATCGAGGCCATCGGACAGGGCGCCGGCGGCGACCCATGCGCAGGCTGACCCGGGCTCGGCGGCCGGACGCCGCAGTGCCGCCAGCGCGCCGAGCCCCAGGGCGAGGTCACGCGCTCCCAGGGCGCGCCCGAACACTCGTGCGGCCAGGTCGTCCGCTGCTTCGCCCACCCAGGGGCGGGCTGGTATCGAGGGCCGGGCCAGCGCGGCCAAGCCGAGCGCCACCCGCCCGGCCGCGACCGCCAGGGCACCACGTCGCAGCAGTACCGGGATGGGCGTCGATGTCACCGGTTTCCCCAACGGCTACTCACGCGTGCTCGGGGGCGAGGCCGTGGTCTCGTCCGGGAGCAGCCGACACAAAGCTGTCCACACCGGAGGTACCCCGCCTGCCCTTTCCGGCAAACTCCGGGGCTGGCGGCCGGTACAGCTTAAGCCTTACGCCGGTTGTAGATCCCTTCGGCCTCCTTATACCTCACGGGTCAGGATGGCTCTCGTAGCCTGGCTGCGCAACAGATGGACACCGAGGCGGAGGCACATGACCGGTGATAGTGCGAGCGAGCCAAAGGCCGCGGCGCGGTGAAGGGGGAATGGGGAGGTGGGCGGGGGCCGGAGGCGAGCCGAGCCGAAACTGGGCCGCGGGACGGCGGCACCCACGAGGTGGACGTGGTGGTCGTCGGCTTCGGCGTCGCGGGCGGCTGCGCGGCGGTCGAGGCGGCCGCGGCGGGGGGGTCGGTGCTGGTCCTGGAGCGGGCCGCGGTGGCGGGCGGCACCAGCGCCATGGCCGGCGGGCATTTCTACCTGGGCGGCGGCACGGTGGTACAGCGCACCACGGGTCACCAGGACACCCCCGATGAGATGTACGCCTACCTGATGGCGGTGACCCCCGAGCCGGAGGCCGACAAGATCCGCGCCTATGCCGACGGCAGCGCCGAGCACTGCGACTGGCTCGAGAGCCTGGGATTCGAGTTCGAGCGCAGCTACTACCCGGAGAAGGCGGTCATCCAGCCGCAGACCCAGGGCCTCATGTACACCGGCAACGAGAAGGTCTGGCCCTTCCGCGACCTCGCGGTGCCCGCGCCCCGCGGCCATAAGGTGCCGGTCCCCGGCGACACCCAGGGCGCGAAGCTGGTCATCGACCTGCTGGTGCGCCGGGCCGAGCAACTGGGCGTCGAGGTGTGGCTCGAGACCGGCGCCACCGAGCTCGTCACGGACTCGGGCCGCGTCTGCGGGGTGCGGTGGCGTTCCTACGAAGAGAACGGCGTGATCCTGGCCCGCAGCACCATCCTGGCGGCCGGCGGCTTCGTCATGAACCCCGAGATGGTCGCCGAGCACGTTCCGCAGCTCGCGAACCAGCCGTTTGTGCTCGGCACGACCTATGACGACGGGCTGGGCATCAGGCTGGGCCTGTCCGCGGGCGGCCAGGCGCTGCACATGGACCAGGCCTTCATCACCGCGCCGTTCTACCCGCCGGGGAAGCTGCTGACCGGCATCGTGGTCAACCGCGACGGCCGGCGGTTCGTGGCCGAGGACAGCTACCACTCCAGGACGTCGGGGTTCGTGCTCGACCAGCCCGGGAGCGTCGCGTTCCTGATCGTCGACAGCGCGCACATGGCGTACCCGGAGATCCCGCTGGTGCCGTTCATCGACGGGTGGGAGACCGTCGAGGAGATGGAGCGAGGGCTGGGCATCCCGCCGGGGAACCTGGCCGCGACCCTGGCGGCGTACAACGCCGGCGCGGCCCGGGGCGAGGATCCGGAGTTCCGCAAGCACCCGGACTGGCTCGAGCCGCAGGACACCGGTCCCTGGGCCGCGTTCGACCTCACGCTCGGCAAGGCGATGTACGCGGGCTTCACCCTGGGCGGGCTGCGGTGCACGGTCGACGGGCAGGTGCAGCGGGCCGACGGGTCGGTCGTGCCGGGCCTGTACGCGGCGGGCGCCTGCGCGTCCAACATCGCGCAGGACGGCAAGGGGTACAGCAGCGGGACGCAACTGGGCGAGGGGTCCTTCTTCGGCAGGCGCGCCGGGCGGCACGCCGCCGGCCAGCCGCGCCACCGCTAGGGCTGCCGTCCGGGCAGCAGCACGCTCAGGCAGGTGACACAGCCTTCGAGTTTCTCGAACTCGCTGATGTCCGCGACGACCGGCGTGAAGCCCAGGTCGTCAAGGAGCCCGGCCGTGCCGGGAGCAGATGCGGCGATCAGCACGCGGTCGCCGCCGAGCGCTACGACGTGGCAGCCGCCCTCTTCCCGGACCGGGCGCACCGCCGGGAACAGTTCGGCCGGCACCAGCCCGGGCAGCAGCAGGAACGTGCCGTCGGGCAGCGCGGTCACCGCGGACTTCAGGTGCAGCACCTTTCCCAGCGGGACCGCGATCACATTGCGGCCCAGCGCAGCGAGCAGCGAGCGCAGCTGGCGGATGCCCTCGCCGTTGGTCCGCTCGCCGCGCCCTACGTATACCGTGTGGCCGACCTGCAGCACGTCGCCGCCCTCGAGCGTCCCGGGCTCTTCGATGCGAGCCGTGCGCAGGCCCAGCGACCGAACGGTCTGTGCGACACCGGCGACCTCCGCCCGGCGGGCAGGCGCGCCCGGGCGGGTCAGCACCGCCAGGTCCTCGCAGACCACGACGGCGTCCTCGACGAAAACCGAGTCCGGGCAGTCGTCGGCGGCGGGTACCTGCTGGATCATCCAGCCGCTGGCCGCCAGCGCCTCGGCGTAAGACGCATGCTGGGCCCGGGCCAAAGCCACGTCCACGGGGATGCGGCTGATGTGGGTGACGATGCCTTCGGCCAGCCTGCTGCTGGGCCGGCGGACCAAGCCCGTGCCGTTCATCACCCGCGCCGCGCCCAGCGCAGGGCCAGCGCCCGGCCGCCAAAGTCGGCCGCCCCGAGCATCTGAACTCCCGTCCTGCGGCCTCCCCGGGCGTGAGCCGCGCCAGTGCTCTTCACGTTCCCCTCGCTCACGCTGCCTCCCACAGTTCGCATCCAGGTGGTGAGGGCCGCCCAGGCGGGCCGGGCGCGGCAGGTGCTCCGGCCGGTTAACTCTTTCGCGCGACCCCGCACCCGGCAGTGATCTCATGGTTGGGGATCAGGTCGCCGGGGTCCGGGCGCCAGCGGTGCGGCTGGACCATGCCGGGTTCGATCAGGTCGAGCCCGTCGAAGAAACGGCGGACATCCGCGCGGGGGCGGAAGGTCGTGACCTCGCGCTGGCGCTCGTTGAGCCGCCGCTGCATCTCGGCCATGGCGTCGGGCAGGACGTCGCTGGCCGGGTGCGAGATCACCAGGTAGCTGCCGGGCACCAGGCCATCCATCAGCCGCGCCACGATCGCGTGCGGGTCCGCGTCATCGGGGATGAGTTGCAGGATGGCCAGCAGCATCACCGCGACCGGCTCGGCGAAGTCGAGGGTCTGCGCCGCTTGGGCCCGGATCGCGCCGGGATCGCGCAGGTCGGCGTTGAGGTACGCGGTCGCGCCTTGCGGCGTGCCGGTCAGCAACGCGCGCGCATGGACCAAGACGATCGGGTCGTTGTCCACGTAGACGACCCGGCAGTCGGGGGCCACCGCCTGGGCGACCTGATGGGTGTTGTCCGCCGACGGCAGCCCGGTCCCGACGTCCAGGAACTTCGGGATCCCGGCCTCGTCGGCCAGGTAGCGGACCGCCCGCCGCAGGAACGCTCGGTTGGTCCGGACCCCCGTCAGGATCATCGGGTTGGCCGCGATCGCCTGCTCCGCGGCCTCCCGGTCGGCGGCGAAGTTGTCTTTCCCGCCGAGCCAGTAGTCGTAGACGCGGGCCGGGTGCGCCACGCTGGTATCCAGGTCGACGGGCGGGCCCGGCGTCGGCTGCGCCCCGCCCTTGTTCCGGCTATCGGCCACGTCAGGATTCCTCAAGGAGGGCTCACGGTCGAGGCAAGTTTATGTCCGGCCGCCGCAGCCCGGCTGTGGATCAGCCGCGGCCTAGGTTCTATCTGCAACCCGGACGGGCTGGCCGGTAGCGTCGGAGGCTGTTGCTGAACGCACGGAGGCATGATGAGTGACGGATCACCAAGCCTGGACGGCGCCCGCGCCGCGGCGGCGTGGACGACATCGTCAAGACCCGCGTCTACCCGCTGGCCCAGGCCGGCGACCCGCCGCGGATGACCTACCTCAACATCGCCGATAAGACGCAGGACACCGTGCACGCGAACGACTTCTCGTTCTACGAGGAGATCAACACCCTGATCCAGGAAGAGCCCGCCGGCGCGCTCGACCCCGAACGCGCCGGGCAGTGCGCGGCGATCGGCATCGTCAAGGGCCAGCCCTTCGCGCCGGACGGGCGGATGCGCCGCATCCTGTCCCAGGCCGCGCCGCTGGCCGCCGCCGCACGGCCCGCTCCAGGCCTGGTTCGACAAGACCTGGCGGCCCGGCGAGATCGAGCCCGTCACCTGACGCCATCTCACCGGGCCAGGGCCAGAGCGCCGGGACCGGGCTGGTGACGGCGGGACAGGTGGGCCGGCGTCCGCGCGGGCTTCTGCTTGTAAACAAACGCCCGGCGCAGCTGGGCGTACGGCTCGGAGGGGTCGGAGAAGTTGCGCCGCATGATGGCGAGCTCCTCGGCGCGGTAGGAGGCCAGCGGCCGCTCTTGCTCGACCGCGGCGAGCTGGCGGGCCTTGGCGGCCAGCCGCGCCGGGTAGCCGGGGCTGCGGGCCAGTTGCTCGGCGAGGGTGATCACCTGGAAACGGTAGGCGGTGGCCGGGGCCGCGATGACCCGGTCGACCAGGCCGGTCCGCAGCGCGGAGCCGGGAGTGACCGGCAGGCAGGCCCCGGTGAGCCGGGCCGCCTCCGGCGCGCCGACGCGGCGGGGCAGGGTGTAGGTCCAGTACTCCGAGCCGTGCAGGCCCATCAGGCGGTAGTGCGGGTTGAGCACCGCGCCGGCCCGGCACCAGACCTCGTCGGCGGCGAGGGCGAGCATGAGGCCTCCGGCCGCGGCATTGCCCGCGAGCGCCGCTACCGTGAGCCGGTCGGTGGTGGTCAGGATCGCCTGCACCAGGTCATCGATGGCGTTGATGTTCCGCCAGGACTCCTCGGCGGGGTCGGCGGCGGCCTCGATCACGTTCAGGTGGATGCCGTTGCCGAAGAAGTCCCTGGGTCCGCCGAGCACGATCACGCGCACCGGGCGGCTCTGCGCGTGCCGGTAGGCGGCGAGGAGCCGGCGGCATTGATCGGTGCTCATGGCTCCGCCGGGGAAGGAGAACTCCAGGTAGCCGACGCCGACCGCTTCGCGGTAGCTGATCTCCTGGTACGTGCGCCGGCCGGGCGGCAGCACCAGTGGCGCGCCGACCTCCGGCGCGCTGGCGGCGCAGCCGCCGAGCGCCAGCGTCGCGGGCAGCTTGAAGGTCGGCGCGCCGCCGGGCGCCGGGCGGCGGCGCAGCTGCGGGATCCAGACCGCTCCGTCCGTGGTCGCCCGGCAGATCGCGCCGCCCCGGCGCGCTACGATCGCCCCGGGGCGGCCACGCAGCTGATCTTCCTCGTGCCCGCCGAACAGGAAGTACTCGTCCTCGCCGATCGTGTCGAGGACGCCGGGGCTGGAGTCTGCCGCCCGCAGCTTGGCCAGCACCAGGGACGTGGGGTCGGCCTGCCAGTCGATCCTGCGGTGCTCCTGCCGGCAGGGCGGGCGCGGCCTTCCGGTGACGCCGGGACGGGAGTAGTCCAGCGGCTCCGGCCGGTAACCGCCTCCTTCGAAGCGCGTCACCGCGAGCAGCAACGCCTCCAGCGCCGCATCTGCCACTTCGGTGCGGTACAGGGAGCTCTTCGAGCCGCCGGGCACCGGGAACTCCACGCTCGCCCAGATATCGCCGGCGTCCATCTCGGCGTTCGCCTGGAGCACGGTGACGCCCCAGCGTGCGGCGCCGCCCATGATCGCCCAGTCGAGCGAGGACGGGCCGCGGTCGCCCGCGGGTCCCGGGTGGATGATGAAACACGGCCGAGCCGACCAGATGTCGGCGGGAATCGCCCTGGTCAGCATCGGCGCGATGATCAGGTCCGGGTCGAGGCGGCGGACCGCTTCCCGCATGGCCGGATCTGAGAGCGCGAGCTCGGCCGATACGTCGTGGCGGCGGTCGGCCAGCTCGGCGTGCGCGCGCTGAGTCAGGCTGTTGTAGGCGCTCGTTAGCAGCAGAATCCGCACGTGCCCCCCTTAGTACCCGGTCCCCCGGCCGGAAAGACCCGCCCGTCGCGAGCAACAGGCTGTCCTGGAAAACAGAGGGCGGAAAGGCCGGCCCAGATACATCCGCATCCCGGCGGCCCGCGCGGTTCGGCTGCGGGCCAGGCGAAGCGGGGAATGAATGGGGTCTACCTTGACAGCGGTGCAGGAACCGCTACAGTATCGGGCGCTTGCGCCCAAAAGCGGGGGGCGGTAAGTCGGCCCGCGCTCTCGCTCCCAGGTCGTGCCCGGCGGTCCGTCGGACCCGCGGACAGGGACGAGCATCGATGATCAGGCCGATGAGACGGAGGATCTGGAGGATCTGATGGCACAGGAAAACCCTGGCCTGGACTCGGACCTGCTGGTTGAGGCGCTGCCGACGGCGGCGGCCAGCGAGGAACGGAAGAAGCTCCGGCGGAGCGTGGGGCGCCTGGACACCGCCTTCCTCATGCTCGCCGCCATCATCGTTCTGGACACGCTCGGCGCGGTGTCGAGTTACGGGGCTCAGGCGTTCACCTGGCTCATCGTCATGATCATCTTTTTCCTGGTGCCCTACGGCCTGCTCACCGCGGAGCTGGGCAGCGCCTTCCCCGAGGAGGGGGGCCCCTACGTCTGGGTCAAGCTTGCGTTCGGCCGGGCCGCGGCGGCCGTGGTTTCGGTCATGTACTGGGTGGATAACCCCATCTGGCTGGCCGGGACGCTGGCGATCACCGCCATCGCCACGTTCGGCACGTTCTTCGTCACCTTGTCACTGGCCTGGCAGTACGTCTTCGGGCTGATCTTCATCTGGGCCGGCATCGCGAGCGTCATCACGGCGCTGAAGTTCGGCAAGTGGGTGGCCACCGGCGGCGCGGTGCTCCGCGTCGTGCTGATGGCGTTCTTCACCCTCACCGTCATCTTCTACGCCGTCGGGCACGGCGTGCACGGCTTCGGCGGCGGGGCGTTCAAGCCCACCTGGGCCGTGTTCGCCCTGGCGGCGCCCATCCTCATCTTTGACCTGGAGGGCTTCGAGCTGCCCTCCAGCGCGTCAGAGGAGCTGAAGAACCCGCGCAAGGACGTGCCGTTCGGCATCCTGCGCTCGGGCATCGGCACCGTGCTGTTCTACGGCGTGCCGATCCTGGCCATCCTGCTGGTGCTGCGCCCCGCGCAGCTGTCGAACGTGTCCGGGTTCATCGACGCGCTGCAGACCGTCTTCGTCGTCTACGGCGGCCACACCGCCGCCTCGGGCACCGTGCTGACCGGCGCCGGCAAGATCCTCGCCGACATCTGCGCGATCGGGGTGATCTTGGGCCTGCTGTCGTCGGGCGCGGTGTGGCTCATCGGGTCCGACCGCGTCCAGGCGGTCGCCGGGTTCGACGGCGCCGCGCCGCGGTGGATGGGGTACTTCTCCAGGCGCCTCGGCACGCCGATCGCCGTGAACCTGCTGTCGGGCGTGGTGTCGAGCGGCATTCTCGTCCTCGCGCTGACGCTGACCAGCGGTAACGCGGCGAAGTATTTCAGCGCCACCCTGGGCCTGGTGATCTCGATGGTGACGTTCACCTATGTGCTGATCTTCCCGGCGGTGATCAGGCTGCGGTACAAGTACCCCGACATTCAGCGCCCGTACCGGATACCCGGCGGGACCATCGGGCTGTGGGTGGCCGGGGTCCTGACCACCGCCTGGGCGGCCTTCACCACCATCGCGGTGATCTACCCCGGCCTCGGCACCGCGTCGCCGGATTCTTCGCTGCCGAGCGGGTTCACCGGAGAGCGCATGCAATACACGCTGTCACAGGTCATACCGCTCGCCGTGATGATCCTCATCGGGCTGCTTTTCTACGCCCTCGGCCGGCGCACCCGGCAGCAGCGGGCTCCGGCGGCAGACACCGCGACCGCTACCCCCGCCGCGGATCCCGGGTCTTGAGCATCGCCAGCCCCGGCTGGCTGGCCGAGCGAGAACCCATCGGCGGCCTGCCGTGCCGTGTGGTGCCCGCCCCGGCCCCCCCGGACGGGGCGGGCACCACACCGGCCCCCAGCGGATCTGGCTGGCTCATCTCGTGACTAGCGGTGCTCCCGTCCGCAGCCTCGGCATTATGCCTAGCGCCAATCAACCAGAGCTTCTGTACCCCTTTGCCGGCGGAGAACGTCAGCCATTCCAATGCTTACCGCCTTGGGTGCAGCCATCATTTCCGTACGATTAAAATCAGCGTGCTGTCACAACCCCCGGCAGGACCAGATCGCAAGCGCCGCCCAAAGTAGATTCGGCCGCCGGAGCAGCAGGCAGAACCCCTTCTTGAGCGTACCGATGATGGTAGCCAATATCCCGCTCCATAATGACTTGGCAAGCTAACGTGTAGGGAGACAACCAAGTCCCCTATCAAGGATTGTTATCAGCGGAGTAACAGACAGTGATCGTGATCTACCGATGAGCCCGCGCCCGGCCGCGTCCCGCCACGATCCGACGGCCCAGCGATTCCTGAAGGCGGCCACGCAGTTGATCGATGCCTACCTAGGCGATCAGCCCAGCGAGGCGCGGCCGGCCCGGCTGCGGTCGATCCGCTTCCCCGCGGCCCTGGACTGGCTGAGAACCGAGGATGTCATCCGCACGGCTGCGGCCGAGGGGAGTGCGGGAGCGAGCCGGAAGGCCTTCTTCAACCGCTGGCCCACACGCGAGGAGTTCCTACCCGACGCGGTGGTATACGCCCTGGTGTACGACGAGATACCAGAGCCGCCGAACGAGCAGGCCAGCCAGGTTCCCGGCACCGCGGCCGCTCCGGCGCCGTTCTCCCAGGAGGTCATCCGCATCGCCGACGGCCTGCTCGCTTCCCTCCAGCGGCACCCGCGCAGCTACCTGACGCTCCACATCGGCCCGCTGCTTGCTCAGCATCCGTCCCTGTGGGAGGCATTGCGGCCAGCCATGCACGACGGGATCCTGGCCTGGGCCGACGGTTACGCCACCCTCCTCGCCGACCTCGGCCTGGTCTTGCGGCCGGGGTGGACACCTTACCGGCTGTCACTTGCGCTGCAGGCCGCCCTGGACGGGTTCCTGCTGCGCTACCGGATCATGCCGGACGACTACCTCACCTCACGCTGGGAAGGCGCCGGCCTCTTCGCCGATACCGTCCTCGCCGTAATCCTCGGCGTCATCGACGCCGACCGCAGCGGCACCAACGGCCGGGAAGCCCTGGATAACCTCATCGGACCAAGAGCGTGACAGCCTCAGGCTCGCGGCTGGGCTCAAGTCGCCCACGGGGGCGGTCCGCCGCGCGCTGAACGCGCCAGGTGCATCAATCTCGCCAAGTACAGCAGCCGGCTGGTCACGCGCGGCGGCGGTCACGAGCCACCCCCGGCGGAGACGGCATGTCAATGAGGAGCCCATGCCGCGGACTGTAGTCGGCGCGGGCCTGCCCCTGCGGGCGGAACAGGGAGCTTCGCGATGGTTGACGCTTTGGCCAACTGGCATGATCGTTTAAGAGTGGGACTAGGCACGTCGCCAAGAGGCCATCCGGCAGATCACGATCTGCGCTGCAGCCTGGCAGCGGGCGCCGGGGCGGGGGCCTGATGACAAACAGCGCGGATGCGGTTAGCCGGCCCGGCCCCGGCGGAGTGCTCACCTGGCGCCGGCGCAAGATAGTCAAGGTAATCGAGGAGTACCTGCGAGACCATGACTGCTCGCCCAGCAACCGGGAAATCGCCGATTTGGCGGGCCTGGCCAGCACGTCCAGCGTGAGCCACCACCTTCGGGCGCTGAAGGCCGCGGGAATCGTGAGCTTTGACGCCAGGCACCCGCGCACGGTTAGGGTGCTACGACCCGGCCAGCGAGGCGCTGGCCCGGCCGATGGGGTCGGCCGGACGTCGGACGGCACCGGGCCGAAGCCCGACGAGGCGGCGGGCGGCGCGGGGCCGGAGAAGGTGGTCTGGGTGCCGATCGTGGGGCGGATCGCGGCGGGCGGCCCGATCCTCACCCAGCAGTCGTGGGAAGGTTCGCTGCCGCTGCCTAACGAGGTGGTCGGCAGGGAAGAGGGGGCCTTCATCCTGGAGGTCGTCGGCGACTCCATGATCGGCGTCGGGATTTTCCCCGGTGACTGGGTGGTGATCCGCCCGCTGTTCCAGCGGCCCCAAAACGGCGACATCGTTGCCGCGACGATCGAGGGGGTGGAGCTGGAGGGCACAGTCAAGACGTACAAGAAGGTGGGCCGCCACGTGTGGCTGATGCCGCAAAACCCGGCCTACACCCCGATCCCTGCCGGCAAGGCCAAGTTCGCCGGCAAGGTAGTTGCCGTGCTGCGCCGGGTCTGAGGAAGACCAGAGCCCGACACTCATCGCGGCAGTGGCCGAGCGAGACCATACGACTACGAACTAACAAACAGCGCCACTAGCCTGTTCGCTGGGCGCTGTGAGATCTACGGTACGGGCTGGGAGGTGGCAGACGTGGCCGGGCCGCCCGTGCATGGCGTCAGCCTGCTCGACCTGCTGGAGCCCGGCTGGCGGCGGCACCTGAGCGCGGGCGGGCTGGCCGGGACCCTCGAGGTCGAGGCGGCGGTGCGCGACGCGGTGGCCAGGGCGCTGGGTGATCAGTCGCGCGGGCGATCGGCCATGGAGGTGGCGCAGCGGTGGCCGGCGTGCCTGGTCGTCGGGCTGGCCCAGGTGGCCGGTGCTTCTTATCACAACGGACGCTTCTGGCCTGGCTGGCATCGGGCGGCCGGGGTGCGGGCTACCCGCCGGTCTGCCGATACCTGGGGCCAGGCCTTCCTCAAGGCGCTGACCGTGCTGGGAATCATCTCGCAAGGTACGGGATGGGAGGCGGTGCTCGTTCATGCCGCGGTGCCCGATCCCTGCTTGCCGGAGTTCCTTCACCTGGTCGCCGCCGGGTGCAAGGCCGGAAGAGACGGCGCCGATGCGGACCTCTCCGGCACCGACCCGGCGGTCGCGGTACTGCTGCGGTCGGGCGGATCGGGCGTGGCCTCCTTCGTCGAACGTTGCCGCTCGACGCTGAACCTGCTGACGGCCCCGGACCGGCCAGCGGACTGCGACCCGCCAACGGGCGATCAGTCCTTGCCACGGCGGATCCTCGACGCCGCCGGGGTCGTGGCAACCGGACTCGCGGGCGGCCCGGCGCGGACCGGAGTCCTGCGCCTGGAACCGTTCGGCCGGGGCGTGCTGGTCGCTGACGGACGCGACCAGACCTGGCGGTCCGCTTCGCCGCACGAGGTTGCGGAGCCGCTGCTTGTCTTCGACGAAGGCGGCGAGCACGTCGGCCCGGTTCTGCCCGCCGAGCCCGTCTGGGTGGTGCACCCGGCGGGCCTGGATCTGTGTTCCGACGTTCCGCCTGGGGTGAGGGTGACCAGCCGGCTGCCGCTGACATGGCGAGGCTGGCGCCTGACCCAGCTGGACCTGCGCGGCGTCTCCTGGCTCGAGCTGGAAATCCCGGACAAGGCGGCTCGGCGGCGCCACCGGGTGCGCGACCGGCTGAAGCCGCGGCTCGCTGCCGGACCGCCGCTGCCGGGCGTAACCACGGCGACCGCGGCACCCGTGCACGCGGGGCTGCCGACCGTGCTGCTACCCGCGGACGGGGGCCAGTGGCGCATCGAGGCACGCCGGGCAGGCGGCCCAGTGCTAGCGACGATCACCACGACCGCTTTCGGCTGGCGGCCGGATGAGCTATGGCGACAGGTATCGCGGCCCGTGCTCGGCACGCTGACGGTGACCGTGACCCCGGCGGATCGCTCGGCCGGCGCCGGCCTGCGCCGGAGCGTCACCGTGGCGGAAGGGCTCGGCGCGGCCTACTCCCCCGTCCCCCGGCTGACCAGCGAGCGGGGCCTGGAACCGGCGGAGGCAGTGCTGATGGCTCCGCCCGGCATGACGGTCTCGCCGCAGGCGGGCTTCATCCCCGCCGAGTCCGTCACGATCGACGTGACGTGCGTGGCTGGCCCGGCCGTTCTCCGGCTGCGGGTCACGCCACCGCACCTTCGGATGCGGATCGAAGCGGAACCTGGCAGCGGCGGGAAACCCACCGCGTGGCACCACCTCGGATCGCTCGCCATCGGCGGATCCGACCTGCGGCGCGGCGGGGCACTGCGTCTCGACCTGCCCGGACGCGCCTGGAACCCGCCGCTCGAGGTGATCGCGCGGGAACAGGTCGTCCAGGTGCTCCAGCCGACCAGACGGGGCCGCTATCCCCTGCGCCGGATGCTGGACACGGTGGACTCCCACCAGGAAGTGTCGCTCCGGATCACCGTCGGAGGGCGTACGGCCATC
This sequence comes from uncultured Actinomycetota bacterium, assembly GCA_963808705.1. Classification (GTDB taxonomy): domain Bacteria; phylum Actinomycetota; class Actinomycetes; order Streptosporangiales; family Streptosporangiaceae; genus JASHPR01. The sequence continues at coordinate 415,621 of CAWEHB010000006.1, forward strand.
ATCGCGCACGTAGGCGGGACGGCTGACCGCGCCGACCCGTGGCTTCCCGCCGACACCAGCGTCTTATGCAAGGATCGGCACCGTGGACGTGATCGCCACCAGCGCCCTGCTGAGCGCCACCTACCGCCGCTACCTGCGATCATTGCTGCCCGTCCGGGAGCCCGCACTCGCCGCCGCGCTGGCGGGGCGCATTGCCGACAGCCCGCTGCTGACCAAGGGGCCGATCCTCGAGGCGACCCCGCCGTACCGGACCGGGGCCAGCCTGCGCGAGCTGGTCGCCGGCGGGGTGCTCCACCCGGCGTTCGCCCGGCTCGGCGGGCCAGCCCTTCCGCTGGACCGCCCGCTGTACCTCCACCAGGAGCAGGCGATCCGGAAGGCCGCCGCGGGCCGTAACGTGGTGGTCGCGAGCGGGACCGGGTCGGGGAAGACCGAATGTTTCCTGCTGCCGGTGCTGTCCGCGCTGGCGGCCGAGCACGATGCGGGAACCCTCGGGCCGGGGGTGCGGGCGCTGCTGCTGTACCCGATGAACGCCCTGGCCAACGACCAGGTACGCAGGCTGCGCCAGCTGCTGGCCGGGAGCCCGCAGATCACCTTCGGCAGGTACACCGGCGATACGCCGGAACGCGCGCGTGAAGGCGCGTCGCTGTTCGAGGAGCTCAACCCGGGCGAGCCCCGACTGCCCGGCGAGCTGCTGAGCCGTGAGGAAATGCGGGAGAATCCGCCCCATCTGCTGCTCACCAACTACGCGATGCTGGAGTACCTGCTGCTGCGCCCGGCGGACCTCGACCTGTTCGAGGGCAAGCATGGCGGCCACTGGCGCTTCATCATCCTCGACGAGGCCCACGTCTATGACGGGGCGAAGGCCGAAGAGGTCGGCATGCTGCTCCGGCGCCTCCGTGAGCGGGTAGGCCGTTCGGCGACTGGCATCCGGACCGGCCTTCAGGCGATCGCCACCAGCGCCACGGTCGGCGACCGGCCGCGAGCCGTGATGGGCTTCGCCAGCAAGCTGTTCGACGCGCCCTTCGAGTGGCATGACGAGAATCCGGCGCGGCAGGACCTGGTGGGCGCGCAGCGGGAGGACATCCCGGCGGGACCGTTCTGGGGGCCGCTGCCGGCCGCGGACTACCTGCGGCTGGCCGGCGGAGACGGCGACCCGGTCGGCGAGCTGCCGGCCCTGGCCAGTGATCTCCCGCCCGGTGCCGACGCGGCCGCCGCGCTCTCCCGCGAGGCAGCCATGGCGAGGCTCCGGGGCCTGCTGGCCAGGACGCCGATGCCGTTCACCGGCCTGGCCCGCGAGGTCTTCCCCGGCGAGCCGCAACAGGTCGCCGAAGCCGCCCTGGCCGCCATGGTGACGCTGGGGGCACGGATGCGTGACCCGGCCGGGACCCCCGTGCTGTCGGCTCGGTATCACCTGTTCGCGCGGGCCACCGAGGGTGCCTTCACCTGCCTGACGCCGGCCGGCCCGCATGTGTCGCTGGCCCGGCATGAGGTCTGCCCGGACTGCCACGGGGCGGTCTTCGAGTTCGGCTGCTGCAAACGCTGCGGCGCTGCGCACCTGGCCGGCACCATCGACCGGGACGCCGCAGGCGAGCGGTTCACCTCGCGGGTGACCCGCGGTGACCGCCGGGCCTGGCTGCTGCTCGGCGAGGCGCAGCAGGCCGCCGATGAGGATGACGAGACGCTTTCCGGTGACGCAGACGCCGCCACCGCGACGAGCGGCATGCTATGCGGGCGCTGTGGCGCACTGCACCCGGGCGCGCCACCTGATGGCGCCGCCGCGCCTCGTGATGCCGCGGCGCCTGTTGACGGCACCGCGCGGTGCGGCTGCGCGGCGGAGAACCTGCGGCCGGTGCACCGGCTGGCGGCGAGATCCGGCGCGCCGCGCGGCTGCCTGGCCTGCGGGGCACGCGGCACCGGCATGATCCGGCTGTTCGAGAGCGGCAACGAGGCCTCGGCGGCCGTGCTGGCCACCGCCCTCTACCAGGCACTGCCCCCGGCGGATGATCTCGCCGGCCGGCCCGGGGGCGGCCGGAAGCTGCTCGCGTTCAGCGACAGCCGGCAGGCCGCGGCGTTCTTCGCGCCCTACCTGGAAGCCAGCCACTCCCTTGTGCAGCAGCGACGGCTGATCCTGGACGGCCTGGCTCGCGCCGCGGCCCGCGATGCGACCTGTACGGTGGACGACCTGATCGAAGAGACCGCCGCGGTGGCTGGCGCGGCCGGGGTGTTCGGCCGCCGCGAGTCACGGCAGGGCCGCCGCCGCGAGGCCGCCCGCTGGGTCATGCGCGAGCTCGTCGCCCTCGATGAGCGCCAGTCCCTGGAGGGGCTCGGCTTGCTGCGGGCCGGGCTGGACCGGGATCCGTCCTGGCAGCCGCCCCGTCCGCTGCTCGACCTCGGGCTCACCGGCGACGAGTGCTGGCTGCTGCTGGCCGAACTGCTCCGGACGCTGCGGCTGCAGGGCGCGCTGACCATGCCCGAGGAGGTCGACCCGGCCGATGAGATGTTCCACCCGCGGCGCGGCCCCATCCACGTCCGCGGCGACGGCGCGGAGGCCAGGCTGAAGGTGCTGAGCTGGCTGCCCACCCGGGGGGTCAACAAGCGCCTGGACTACCTGCGCCGGCTGCTGGCCGCGCTCGACGGCCGGCCGGCCGGCGATGCGGCGCCCGAGCCGCGCGAGGCGCTGGCCGGCTGCTGGCGGGCGCTCACGGCGCTCCGCGGCGGCTGGCTGCGTTCGGCCGCGTTGCCCAGGATCGGCCAGGTCCACCAGGTCGACCACACCTGGCTCACCCTCGCCCCCGGCGCCCCCGGCGGGGAGGTGTGGCAGTGCGACGTGTGCCGGAGGCTGTCTGCCGTGTCGCTGCGTGGCGTGTGCCCGACGCTCGGCTGCGTCGGTCGTCTCGTTCCGGCCCGCACCGACGACGACGAGCACTACCGTGCGCTCTACCGGCAGACCGCGCCGGTCTCGCTGACGGCGCGCGAGCACACCGCCCAGTGGACGGGGCTTGAGGCGTCCGATATCCAGCAGCGGTTCCTGGCCGGCGAGGTCAACGTCCTGTCCTGCTCCACCACCTTCGAGCTCGGCGTGGACGTCGGCGCGCTGAGCGCGGTGCTGCTGCGCAACATGCCGCCGAGCACCGCCAGCTACATCCAGCGGGCCGGGCGGGCCGGGCGGCGCAGTGACACCGCCGCGCTCGTGCTCACCTTCGCCCAGCGCCGCTCTCACGACCTGTCCCGCTACCAGACGCCGGAAGCGATGCTGACCGGGCAGGTCCGCGCGCCCTACGTGCCGCTCGGCAACCCGCGCATCGACCGCAGGCACGCGCACTCGGTCGCGCTGGCCGCGTTCTTCCGCGACGCCAAGGAGAACGGCGGCCAGGAGTGGAAGACCGCCGGCGACTTCTTCCTGCCCGCGCCCGGGTCTCGTGACGCCCCGTGCCAGCGGGTCAGGGGATTCCTCACCCCGGTGCCGAGCGAGGTCACCGGCGCGCTGCTGGCGATCCTTCCGGCCCCGGCCCAGGCCCGGCTGGGCATCGCCGACGGGTCCTGGGTGGCAGAGCTGTGCGGGCTGCTGGACCAGGTCCGCGCCGAGCTCACGCACGACCTTGCCACCTTCGAGGAACGCCGCAGGGAGGCGTTCGAAGCCCGCCGCAGCGACTTCGCCGCCCGGTTCGAGCGCAGCATCAACACCATCACCCGCCGCCCGCTGCTCGGCTTCCTGGCCAACCGGAACATCCTTCCCAAGTACGGGTTCCCCGTGGACACCGTCGAACTGCGCACCGCGCACTGTGACAGCCAGGTCGGGTCCCGGCTCGAACTGAGCCGGGACCTGTCCCTGGCCATCCACGAGTACGCGCCGGGCTCGGAGCTGGTCGCCGGCGGGGTGCTGTGGCGCTCGGCGGGCATCTACCGGCTGCCCGGCCGGGAACTGATCACCCGCAGCTACACGGTGTGCCGCGGCTGCCAGCATTACCGGGAGGGCGGCGACGACCTGGAGCCGGCCTGCACCGCGTGCGGCCGCCCGGCCGACGGCCCGGTCCGCGACTACTGCGTCCCGGAGTTCGGGTTCGTCGCCGACCCGAGCACCGGCAAACCCGGCAGCGTCCCGCCGCAACGGTCCTGGAACGGCGCCGTGCACGTGGTGTCGCTGGGCACCGAGCTCGCCGAGACGCGCTGGCAGGCCCCGACCGGAGCGCTCGCCTGGTGCCATTCCGGCACCCGCGGCCGGCTGGTGTCGCTTGCCGAGGGGCCCGGCGGCAGCGGTTTTCTCATCTGCGACTGGTGCGGCTGGGGCGGGCCCAACCATGGCCGCGCGCCCAGATCCCATGTCAACCCGCTTCGCGGAAAGCCGTGCACCGGCCCGCTGCGCTGGCGGTCGCTGGCGCACACCTACGAGACCGACATCCTGCGCCTGCGGCTGGACGCCCCCGGGCTGGACACCCGAGCGCAGTGGCACACGGTCCTGTACGCGCTGCTTGAGGGAGCGGCCGAGGGCCTGGAGATCAGCCGCGGCGACATCGGCGGAGTCGTGCACGCGGGCGCCGACGGCAGCAGCGGACTGGTGCTGTTCGACACCGTCCCCGGCGGGGCGGGCAGCGTGCTGCGGATCGCGAGCACTCTCGACCAGGCCGTGGCGGCGGCGCTGCGCCGCGTCGGCTCGTGCGACTGCGGCCTGGAGACCTCCTGCTACGGCTGCCTGCGCACGCCGGGCAACGAACGCCACCACGAAGACCTGAGCCGCGGCGCCGCGCTGACCGTCCTGCAGTCACTCAGCGGGCTGCGGCCGGCCGCAGCGGCGTGACAGGCCGCCGCCCGCCCGTATCACCACCGTCCGCGCGGAAATTCACAAGCATTCAGCCGAACGGACGGTGGTATCTCACCAACGTCAGTTCGAGCCGGGCCTCGCGTTAACCGGGGTGCGTGTCGGTGCATGACCGAAATCGCCGGCGCAGACCCGTTTACCAGGGCGGACATGGAGCGAAGTGGTGATCCCCCGAGATTGTCATAGGCCAGCGATATGGTCTGGTGCCGTGAATGTGGCCAGTCCGGATACTGCCGCCGGCGCCGGGGACGGTGCGCCTGCCGACGCCTTCGGCATCGACGCGTTCACCCTGGACGACCGGCTGCGCCTGTTCCACTTCGCGGCGGCGGAGAAACGGCATGAGTACCTCTGGCTGCTGCGTGCCTTCGACCACGCCCGGGCCAATTACCAGGTGCTGATGCACGCCTCCGATGCCAGGGCCATGCTCGACGTCCTCGCCGCGGAGCATGCCGAGGCGGGCGCGGCCGGCGACGTGCAGGTGCTGCTCGACGCGCTGGCCGAGTGGCAGGTGCTGGACCGCTCCTACGATGGCACCCGCGCCGCCAACCTCGCCGAATACCGCAACCGGCACTACGTCTACCAGTTCACCCAGGCGGGGTACCGCGCCTACCGCGCGGTGGAGGACGTGCTCGGCGCCAGCCTCGAGGACGCGCAGCTGTCCCGGCTGGTCTTCCCCGACATCCTGGCCGACCTGGTCACGCTGGCGGAGGCCGCGAGAACGAGCGACGCCGCGGAGGTGTACCGGAAGCTGTCACGGCTGGACGGGGTGCTGGCCGACATGGCACAGCGCGCCGCCCGGTTCTACCTGATGCTGGGCGACCTGGCGCGGACCAACGACACCCGGCCGGAAGTCTTCCTCGCACACAAGGACGCGCTGCTCACCCACATGCGCGAGTTCCACTCCGAGCTGTCACGGTACTCCCCGCTGCTGGCCGGCGCCGTCGCGGAGGTCGACGCGATAGGCGCCGACCGAATCGCCACGCTGGCGGCCGAAGCCGACGAGCGGCTCTTCCGCCCCCCCGCCGAGCGCGTCGCCGACTGGCGGCAGCGCTGGGGCGGCCTGGTCCAGTGGTTCGGCGCCAGCGCCCGCAGCGAGGCCGAACGGCTGCAGGACGCCACGATCACCGGGATCGCTAACGTCACCGCGCTGCTACGGCGGGTCACCGAGTCCCGCCGCGGCGGGGTCAGCCGGGAGAGCCAGCTGCGCCACCTCGCGCAATGGTTCGCCAACGTCCCCGCCGATGCCGACGCGCACGCCCTGTTCCAGGCGGCGTTCGGGTTCGGCGCGCCACGGCACGTCTCGGCCGGGTATGACGACCCGGATCTGATCCCGGCCCGGCTGTCGTGGTGGGAGGCCGAGCCGGTGGCGCTGTGCCGGACCCTGGTCCGCACCGGCAGGGCCCAGTCCCTGCACGGCCCCGGCAAGATTCAGCGCAACGAGGAAGAGAGGCAGCGGCTGCGCGCCGAGCAGCTCAAGGCGACCGCGCAGCGCCGCGCGGCCGCCGCGCAGCTGGCGAGCGACGGCGTATACGAGCGGGTACTTGATGAGCCGGAGACCCAGGCGCTGCTTGGCCTGCTGGACGTGGCGCTGGCGGCACGGGTCCCGGTCAGCCGGACGGTCACCGGGATGCCGGGCCCGGTGGCGACCGGGTCGGCACACGGTGTCCGGCTCACCCTGCGCCCGGCCGGCGGCTCCACGACCGTGCACACCGTCCGGGGGAGGCTGCACCTCGATGGCTTCCGGCTGGAGGTGACCGGCCCCGGGCCGGCCGGGCGCGAGGCGACCGGGCAGGAGGCGGCTGGATGAGGGTCGCCGCCGACGTCGGCCCCTTGGAGCTTGCCGAGTACCAGCAGGCCGTCCGGCTGGTACTGCGCCATCCGCTCATCACGGCCAGCTACCCGGACAGGACGGCGCTGCCGCTGGCTCGCAAGTGGGCCAGGCAACTGCGCACGGATTTGGCCGAAGTCCTCGGCTACACCCTCGTCAGCACCGGCGAGACGATCCGGCTGCGCCGCGTGCAGGACACCCTGGACACCACCCGCCCGGCCCTGACCCGTGCCCGGCGCCCGTTCGACCGGCGTCGTTATGCCTATCTGGTGCTGACGCTGTCCGCGCTCGGCCGTTCCGGCAGCCAGATCGCGCTAAGCGAACTGGCCGACGCAGTGGCCGCCGAGGCAGGGCGGATCGAAGGATTGGGCATGGACACCGGCCGGAAAGCCGACCGCGACGCCTTCGTCGACGCGGTGGCGTGGCTGGAGGCGCGCGGCGCGCTACGCATGGCCGACGGGTCGGCGGCCGAGTGGGTCAACGACCCCGAACGAGCCGAGGCACTGTACGACATCGACCGGGAGATCGTCGCGGCCGTCTACGCGCCCAGCCGGGTGCTGCAGCACCTGAGCTCGGTGACCGAACTGCTGAGCGGGACGGACCGCGATGGCCCCGCCCAGGGCATCAATGCCCAGCGCAGGCTGAATGCCCGGCGGGCACGGCGGCTGGTCCTCGAGCACCCCGTCGTCTACTACGCGGACGTGGACCCCGGGCTCTGCGGACAGCTGCGGTCGGCAGCCCTCACCGAGGACCTGGAGCGGCTCACCGGGCTTCCGCTGGAGCGCCGGGCCGAGGGCGTCGCCCTGGTGAACATCGGCCAGCGGCTCACCGACATCACCTTTCCCGGAACCGGCACGGTCGCCCAGGCCGCACTCCTGCTGTGCGCGCGGATCACCGGTTACCTGCAGCGCGACCGCGCCCGGGTAGAGCACCTTCCCGCCGCCACGGCCGCCGAGCGGCTCGCCGAGGCGGCGCGGCGCATCGACTCGGCTATACCGGACCGCGGGCGGGTCGCCGACCTCCTCGCCTCCGGCGGTCTGGAGGGCACCGGCGAGTTCGGGGCAGCGGCGGCCATCCCGGCTCCGGCGGCCGGTGCGGGCGGTCCCGCCACAGCCGGTGCGGACACCGAGACGGAGACCGCCGCTGACGTGACCTATCCGTTCCTCAGCGAGATGTGGCTGCGCACCGAATTGCGCAAGCTAGTCGACGAGTTCGGTTCGGGCATGGCCGAGAAGCAGGTCGCCGACCCCGGGGGCCTGCTCGGCGACGCGCTCGGCCTGCTCGCGTCGGCAGGTCTCGTCGCCCGGGTCGACGGCGGCGTGCTGGTGCTGCCGCTGCTCGCCCGCTACCGCAGCGTTACCGCCCAGCTAAAGGAGCCAGCGAAACCGTGACCCGATTCGAACCCACCCGCGCCGGGATCATCAACATGTGGGACTACCGCGACGAGGAGTTCTGCTTCGCGGGTGGCTGGCTCGTGCTGCGCGGCCCGAACGGATCCGGCAAGACCAAGGCACTCGAGGTGCTCTTCCCGTTCGTGCTCGACGGCCGGATCGACCCCAAGCGGCTGAATCCGTTCGCGGCCGAGGACCGCACGATGAAGTCCAACCTGCTGTACCGCGGCGGCGAGAACGCCGTGGGCTACGCATGGCTGGAGTTCCGGCACGCCGGGACCGGCGAGGCGGTCACGGTCGGGATTGGCCTGCATGCGCAGCGGCACCGCGATACCCCCATCCGCTGGCACTTCGTGGCCGACGGCCGGGTGGGTGAGGACTTCTCCCTCATCACCGACGACGACCGGCCGATGACCCGCAAGCAGCTCGCCGAGGAGATCGGCGAGGCCGCCCTGTTCGGGTCGCCCACCGAGCATCGCGCGGCGATCGACCAGCGGCTGTTCGGCCTCGGCGCTGAACGGTACGAGCAGCTGCTCACGCTGATTCTGACCCTGCGGCGACCGCAGCTCGCCAAGAACCTCGACCCGGTGAAGCTGTCGGACACCCTCACCGACGGCCTCCGCCCGGTCGACGACGACCTGATCGCGGAGGCGGCGCGGTCATTCGACGACATGGAGGCCGTGGCCGTCACGCTGGAGGGACTCGCCGCCGCCGACGAGGCGACCCAGACGTTCCTGGCCAGCTATACGACCTACCTGCGCACCCACGCCAGGTCGGCCGCCGATGCGCTTACCCGGCGCCGCGAGGCGACGACAGCAACACGGAAAATCCTGGCCGCGGACTCCGAAGCGCAGCAGGCGGCCGCGGAACGGCAAGAGGCCGCGGCCGAGCGCCGGGAGGACGCGGAAAACGCCGTCGCCCGGCTCCGTGCCCGGATCGAGCAACTTCACGCCAGCAGCGCCTACCAGGCGGTGGAGCAGATGCAAGACCTGGACCGCCTGGTCCGCACCTGCCTGCAGGCCGCCGCCGAGGCGTCCGCCGAACTGGCCAGGCGCCAGGCCGCCGCCACCCGCGGCCGTGACGAGCTCGACCGGGCGAAAAGCGTCCTGGCCGACATGCAGGCCGCCGTCTCCCGGACCGCGGCCGAGCTGGCGGGCCAGGCCGGCGAGGCCGGCATCCAGTGGCAGCCCGCCGACGCGTGGCCCGAGGGGCTCGCCGAGCGGGCCAGCGCGAAGCTGGCCGTCCGGTCGGAAGCGATTCGCGCCGTCCGGGCCGCACTCGCCGAGCACCACAAGGCCGAGCAGGCCCGGGACCTGGCCAGGCTCGCCCTCGACCGGGCGCAAGATGCGCTGGCCGGCGCCGAGCAGGCCGAACAGGCGGCCGCCGACGCCATGCAGCAGGCGTTCGACGACGCGGAACGCGCCCTAGCCGACTGGGCCGCCCGGCACGCCGGGCTGCTCCCGGACGACGACTGGCGGCGACTCGCCGAGGCGCTCGGCGACGCGATCACCCGGTTCGGCGACCCGGACGCCCCGGCGCTGGAGACCGTTTACAACGGCGCCGTCGCAGCCGCCGAGCAGGCGGTCCGCGACGAGCAGGCCGCGCTGCGCGCCGCGCGGGCCGGCGCCGTGGCCGAACGGGACCGGCTGGTCCAGGAGCGGGACCGGATCGCGGCCGAGCGCGACGACGCGCCGCCCGCCTACCCCGGCCGGACTGCAGATCGCGCCGACCGCGACGGCGCGCCGCTGTGGCGGCTGGTCCGTTTCGCTGATCACGTACCGGATGACGGGGCCGCAGCGATGGAGGCCGCGCTGCAGGCGACCGGGATGCTGGACGCCTGGATCACGCCCGCGAGTGACGCGGTCACCGCCGACGACGGCTTCCTGGTCCCTGGCGCGGCGGTACCTGGCAGGAGCCTGGCGGACGTGCTCGAGCCCGAGGACGACGCGCCCGTGCCCCGAGGCCGGGTCACCGCCGTGCTGGCCTCGATCGCGCTGGACGGCGGGCCGTTCTCCGCGGCGGCCGTGATCGGCGCCGGCGGCCGCTACTCGCACGGCGTCACCGCCGGGCGGCACCGCAAGGAACACGCTGAGTACATCGGCGCGACCGCCCGCGCCCGCCGCCGGGCCGCCCGGATCGCCGAATGCGAGGCGAGGATCGCCTGGCGTGAGGCGGAGATCGCCGGGCTGGACCGCCGGGCCGCCGGGCTGGCCGACACGCTCGCCGCGTTCGCCGAGGCGCGAGTCACGCTGCCCGCTACGCCTGCGATCGCCGCCGCGCAGCGCGAGCACGCCCGCGCCGCCGGGCATCTGCGCGCCGCGCGAGAAAACGCGGAGCAGGCCCAAGCGAGCTTCGACGAATCCGTCGCCGCCTGCACAGTGACCGAACGCGCGCTGCGGCGTGCCGCGATCGAGCATGCCCTCGACCCGGACGGCGTCGACCGGGTAGAAGGCGCGGCGCGCAGGTTCGAATCGGCCGCCGCCGACCTCGCCGCCCGGCACCGGGAGGGATCCCGCCAGGCGAGCCTCGTGGCCGAGGCGGAGACTCGGCTGGATCGCGCCGCGGAAGAGGAAGCGGCCGCCGCCGACGCCGAACGCACCGCACGCCGTCGCCACACCGAGGAGGCGGCCAAGCTTGAGGCGCTGCGCGGCACCGTCGGCGTGGCGGGCCAGCAGGTTCTCGCGCAGATCGAGGAGGCCGAAGCCGGACTGACCGCGGCGCAGGCCGGGGAGAAAGCCGCCCGCGCCGCCGAGATCGACGCGATCCGGACCGCGGCCCAGGCGGCCGAGCGCGTGGTCAAGGACCGGGAGGCACTGGCGGTCGCCGCCGAGGAGGAGCGCGCGACCGCCCGTGATCTCGGGCCGTTCGCAGCCAGGGAGCTGCTGGACGTGCTGAACTGCCCGCCCGGCTTGACCTGGCCTGCCTCCGACGCCGACTGGGAAGGGGCGGACCTTCCCACCCCCGTGCTCGGCGTGTACGAGGCGATCCTCGCCGTCACCAGGGACCTTGCCCCGACCGAGACCTCGCTGAAGATGTCCACCACGCGGCTTACCCGAGCGCTGGAGGAGTTGCAGGCCCAGCTCGCGGCCGCGGGGCAGGACTACCATCCCGAGTGGGACGGCGCCGACGGCGTCATCGTGGTACGGATCGCCGATGAGCAGGGGCCGCTGCCGGTGGGGGCGTTCGCCGGACGCATCGCCGCCGCGCGCCGCGACCAGCAACTGCTGCTGTCCGAATCGGAGCAGCGCATCCTCGAGGACGCGCTGCTGACCAGGCTGACCCAGCAGATCCACGATCGGACCGTGGACGCCAGGGACCTGATCCGCAGGATGAATACCGAGATGCGGTCGCGGAAGATGTCCTCGGGCAAGACCGTCGGTGTCAAGTGGCAGCTCGCCGACCATCTCGATGACGAGCAGCGAGCGGTGTGCGCGCTGCTCGACGCCGGCGCCTCCCGGCTCAGCCCGGACGCGCTCAGCAGGATGCGCAGCCACTTCGCCGCACAGATCAAGACGGCCCGCGCCCGGCACCGCGAGCTGCCGTACCGGGAACTGCTCGCCCAGGTGCTCGACTACCGCCGGTGGCGCCAGTTCGTCTTCCAGCTGGCCGGCCCGGAGGGTGGGGAGGAGACGCTGACCCGCGCCCGGCACAGCCGTCTCTCCGGCGGCGAGCAGTCCGTCTCGCTGCACCTGCCGCTGTTCGCCGCCGCGCACGCCATGCTGAATTCCGCGTACCCGCACGCGCCGCGGCTGCTCGCCCTGGACGAGGCGTTCGCGGGCGTGGATGACACCGGCCGCGGCGAGCTGATGGGCCTGGCGACCCAGTTCGACCTTGATTTGTTCATGACCGGGTACGACCTGTGGGCGACCGAAGGCTCGATCCGCGCGGCCGCCCACTACGACCTGGCGCACTCGCCGGTCCAGCACACGGTCAGCGCCTTGCTGCTGGTCTGGGACGGCGCCGAGCTGATCGCCGACGAAGCCGGCGAGCTCAGCGCCGCGCTGGGCTCGCCGGGAACACGCCGGGCGGGCACCATGGTGGCATGACCGGCGACCTGGAGGAACTGCGCGGCGAGAGGTGGTCCCGGCTGCTCGCGAAGGCCCGGAAGAGCCTGGAAAGCAGCGGCGGCGCGCTCGACCGGTCGATCGGGCTGAACGCGCCCGCTGACAGCGAGCGCCGTCTGGTGATCGGCATCACCGGGCAGTACCGGCCGGAAACGGCGCGGCGCCTCACCGTCGCCCTCGCCGACCTGGACGCGGCGCTGCGCCGGCGGCACGGCTCGGGACTGCGGGACACGCTCGAGGCGCTCGGCGGGCCGCTGCGCGACCGGCCGGCCGAGCGAGATCGGGAAGCACAACGGCGGGAGACCGCCGTCGCGACGGCCGCCGGTTCGGTGCTCGCCGCCGAATCCTGGTACCGGGCGTGGCTGTCGGCGCTGCGGTCAGACGGCGGTATCACCCGGCTGGTACGCCGGGACGACGAGCTCCAGCTCGAGCAGGCCGTACGGATCCTCGAGTTCCTGGACGCCCGCGACCCGGGCAATCCGGTCCCGTTGCCGGTGCTGGCCGAGCGGCTCACCGGTGACACCAAGGCCCTGCTGGCGGGTGGGCCGCTGGCCACCCTGGTGCTGCGCGCGCTCGCGACGCGCTCGGGACTGGACTGCGTGCCGCGGGACCGGGCAGGCCAGCGGGCACTGTGGGAGACGTCCGGGGCCATCGCCGACGACCTGGCCAGCCAGGTGCTGGTGCTCAACCTACGCTGCGCAGGCGACGACATGGTGTCGGGCTGGCTGAACGACGCCGCCGGATCCGGGATCCCGTTCCGTCTCACCCTCCAGCAGGCCGTCCAGGTCTCCGCGCCCGCCGCCGATGACATCTACGTGTGCGAGAACCCGGCCGTGCTGCGGGTCGCCGCGGCCGACCTCGGCGCGGATGGCGCCGCACTGGTCTGCACCGAAGGCGTGCCGAGCGCCGCCTGTCACGCCGTGCTCGGGAAGGCCGCCGCGCGCGGTGCGCGGCTGCACTGGCGGGCCGACTTCGACTGGGCCGGCCTGCGCATCGTCGGTGCCGCCATGACGAGGCACCCAGCGCGGCCATGGCGGATGACCGCGCGCGACTACCGCGACGCGCTCGCGGCGGGCGAATCGACCCCGCTCACCGGCCCGGAGACGGGCAGCCCCTGGGACCCGCGGCTCGCGTCGCTCATGGCCGAACACGGTCGCGCCGTCATGGAAGAACGCCTGATCCCCACGCTGATCACCGATCTGAAAGCATGATCGGCGAACGGGCAGCTGTGCCGTCGTCAGCTCGCCCGCGGCCGCACCGCCGACCGGCGAGCGTCGCGGCGGACCCATCGGTGCAGTCGTAGCTGGGAGCGGCGGCCGAGACTTCGGCGGCCAGGCCAAGGTGCTGCAAGATCGCGCGGGCGGCGCCGTCGGGCATCGGCAGATTCTTCGTCGACCATCCGCAGCTTCATCGCCCGGCTCGGCCGTGCCCTCATCCATCCCGCTGGCGCAGCACTTCGGAAGGCTTGCCGGGCGCTTTTCCTCCCGGTGACTGCCGGGACGGGAGATGCCATGACTGACCGGGCACCCGGGAGGCAGTTAGGCAGATCCGCGGTGAAGGGGGATCATACGGGTCCGCCTCGCATATGATGCCGCTGGCCATGATGCAGCGAGGGCTACACCGCCCCGCGCGATCGGAAAGGCCGACGCCGTGAGCCTGCTCAAAACCGTGGAGGTGCCGCGGCGACCCATTTCCCTGCTGGAGCCCATCATCGGCGGCCAGCGGCAGTTGCGGCTGGTCCGGGCGGCTGGCGAGGTCCGGCAACGGCTGTCCGGGCGTACCATCTGGAACGTCAACTCGACCGCCACCGGCGGTGGGGTCGCCGAGATGCTGCAGGTACTCATCGGGTACGTCAAGGATCTCGGCATACCGATCGGCTGGCTGGTGATCACCGCCGACGCCCGTTTCTTCGCGATCACCAAGCGGCTGCACAACCAGATCCACGGCAGTCCTGCCGGGGGTCCGCTCAGCGCAGCAGAGGCCGATCATTACGCCCGGATGCTGGCCGCCAACGCGGTGGAGCTGCGCCGCCGGATCCGGCCCGGCGATCTCGTTCTGCTGCACGACCCGCAGACCGCTGGCCTGGCCGCGCCGCTGCGGCAGGCGGGTGCCCGGGTGGTATGGCGCTGCCATATCGGCGTCGACTGGGAGAATGACGCCACCCGGGCGGGATGGGACTTCCTGCGGCCGCACCTGATGGCAGCGGAGGCATACGTGTTCTCGCGCCGGGAATACGTGCCGTCCTGGATCCCGGCGGAGAAGGTCTCGGTCATCCCGCCGTCGATCGACCCGTTCTCCCCGAAAAACCAGCCCCTGGACGCCGGAACCGTGCGAGCCATCCTCGCCAAACTCGGTGTGCTGGACGGCGCCGCACCGAAAGTGCCCGCGAGGTTCGTCCGCCGCAACGGCGACCTGGACACCGTCACCCGGCCGGCGGCCATCGTCGGGGAAGGCCGGCCCGGCCCGGATGATCCCGTCGTGATCCAGGTCTCTCGCTGGGACCACCTCAAGGACATGGCTGGAGTCATGCGCGGCTTCGCCGACCATGTCGTGCCCGACGGCGGCGGATACCTGATGCTGGTCGGCCCGTCGGTCGCCGGGGTGTCCGACGATCCGGAGGGCGCAGCCGTATATGGCGAGTGCCTCTTGCTGTGGCACGACCTGCCGCCACCGGCCCGAGCGCATGTCCTGCTGGTCACGCTGCCGCTCGATGACATCGACGAGAACGCGGCCATGGTCAACGCGCTGCAGCGGCACGCCACCGTCATCACGCAAAAGAGCCTGGCCGAAGGCTTCGGGCTGACCGTGTCGGAGGGAATGTGGAAGGCCCGGCCCGTCGTCGGCTCGGCGGTCGGCGGAATCATCGACCAGATCACCCCCGGCACCGGCATCCTGCTGCCGGATCCCGCCGACCTGAACGCGTTCGGAACGGCGGTCCGCCTCCTGCTCGGCGACCCGGACGGGGCAGCGCGGATGGGACAGGCGGCGCAGGCCCACGTCCGCGAGCGCTTCGTCGGGGATGCGCACCTGCTGCGCTACGCCACGCTGCTCGGCACGCTCATCGCGCAACGCTTAGCGCCGCGGCCTCCATCGATGCCTGCTCGGAGCGCCCCGTCGGCTTGCCACGGAAGC
The DNA here is from genome assembly GCA_963808705.1 of uncultured Actinomycetota bacterium. Classification (GTDB taxonomy): domain Bacteria; phylum Actinomycetota; class Actinomycetes; order Streptosporangiales; family Streptosporangiaceae; genus JASHPR01. Next base: position 430,852 of record CAWEHB010000006.1, read on the forward strand.
GGCCGTCCCCGGCGGTCACGTGAGCGCCAGCCCATCGGGAGGCGGATCAGCGCGGCCACCCGGCAAGCGGCCACCCGGCAAAAGGTGCCGCTGGCAGCTTCACCGTGACGCTTCTGTGTCTGCCCAAGGACCGGCGGGGAGTCTCCGGGCTCACGGAGCGATTCAACTCATCGGCCGGGGAGGTTGTGGTAGAGCTCGCGGGTACTAGTCCTTGCGGAGGATTGTTTGCTCGATTTGGCTGTTCCGCACGCGTTCGAAGGACATTTCGGTTCCGATAATCTTAAAGCCCGCCTTCTGGGCGGCCCGTAGTGAGCCGATGTTATCGCTGGCCACGCGGGCGTACAGCGGCCGGGTAGGGACCAGGTCGAGAAGCAGCGCCAAGGCCCGGCTGGCGATGCTGCGTCCCCAGGCTGCACGATCGATCCAGCACGTCACCTCGGTCTGGCCCTGGAAGGTGACGGTGCCGATGCTGCCCACGAGCTGGCCGTCGCAGGTAACCGCCCGCAAGGTGATATCGGGTGAATTCCTCTGCTTGGTCATGTGAGCTTTGAAGGCGCTCTTGTCATCGGGGTGCTCGGCGCTGAAGGCGGCCATCCACACAGACTCGGGGTCACGCATCTGGTCGAACAGCGTGTCGACGTCAGAGTCCTCGACCGGCCGCAGCGCGACAACTGACATGTACCTTAGTTTTCCTCCCTCGGCAGGACGGACGCCACGGGCACGGTCTTCTGAGGCGTAACTGCGAGGGCTTGTGCCGTGCCAGAACTCGCATCATGGCTCTGAGCTGGTGTTTTCTGGCGCGCGTTCCTCCGCCAGTACGCGGACCCGATGCAGCTCGTGCTGCATCGGGTCTGGCATCGGCAGCCTCTACCCGCCGGCCAGCAGTGCTCCGGCCGCCGCGAAGGCGCCGATTGTCTTTCGCATCATGTCCTCCTCAAGCGGGTCGTCAGCTCACGGGTTCGGCTGATACGGCATCTGGCCGTCCAGCACCGACCAGGCGACTGCTGCCTGCCCGGCGTTGTTGAGCGCGACCTGCGAGGTCCCGATTAGCTGGTAATGGTTAGATCCGGTTCCGGAGGCTGGCTCCCGGTGCTTAGCATCCTCGATCAGCTCGGCGCGCCGCCGACTCCGATCTCGTTGCCGTCAGGGTCACGGAAGGTGGCTTTGCGGACACCGTTGGCGTAGGTCTCGCGCTCGGTCGGCTCCACGCCGCGCTCGGCGATCTGGGATATGTACGCGTCGAAGTCGCCGACGAAGACGGTATGCATGGCGTGCCCGGCATGCTCGGGCCGCACCGCGATGAACAAGTACCGGTGGTCAGCGAGTTCCCACACCGCCTCGGTGTCGTTAGGCAGGAACGATGGCGGGGCGCCGAGGAGTTGCTCATACCAGGCCGCCGCCGCGGTGTAGTCGCGGACGGGGATGCCCGCGAACAGATCTATGGTCACGAGGTCATGCTAGGGCGTCGAGGAAAGCCAGCGCCCGGAGCGGCAGAAGCAATTCGGTCGACCCCCGAGCGCGGGAAGTCGTCCGTTGCTGCCGTTCTAGTCAGAAAGCTAGATGAGTTCGTCAGGCGCGGCGGGCAGTGACAAGCCAGGCGGCGGCGTGGACCCATACTCCGTCGGGGTGCTGGCGCACGGCGTACTGTTCGGCGATGGTGGCCAGCACTCGTTCGGTCAGTGCCTCGTCGCTGAGATTGGCTGCGAGGCTGCGGATCATGGGCATGCCACGGACGTAGCTCATAACGTCAGCGACGTCAGATCCCATCCAGGCCGGCTCGCTGATGGCGTTGGTTTGGATGTCCTCCCAGCCCGTGCTGGACAGTAGTTCCGCGACCTGCCGCGGGTCGACGAAGAGGTCGCCGACGGCTGGGCCGGGCAGCTCCGTGTGGGCACCGAAGGCACGCAGCGGAATCGCGAACAGCTCATTGTGCATGTCGTGCTGCCAGCACAAGAAGGCCAGCCGGCCGCGATAGCGCAGCGCGGCGGCGATGCTCGCGAACGCTGCGGCCGGGTCGTCGAAGAACATGATGCCAAAGCTGCTGATCAACACGTCGCAGGACTCCCCGCGCAGCGGGCAGTCCTGGGCGTCACCCTGGACGAATCCGACGTTCGCCATGTCGGCCTGCGCGGCGAGCCGCCGCGCGACCTTCAGCATCGGGCCGGACAGATCCAGGCCAATAGCGCTGCCGCCCCCGCCCGCCGCCCGCGCCGCCGCGATCGTCGTCGCACCGCACCCGCAGCCAACATCCAGCACGCGCTCCCCCGGCGAGATCCCCGCGGCGCCGAGCAGGTGCGGGATGAGGCGCCGGTGCTCAGCCAGGTGCCGCTCACGATGGGCAATCCAGTATCTTCCGCTTTCCCCGTTCCAGCGCTGCGCCTGCGCCGCGTTAGCTGCACGCCTCACCTCGGCCACCCCGGTCACCCAGCCCCGCTGAACGTCAGGTTCCCGCGGCCAACGCCCGCTGTACCGAAATGGGTGCCGGAGGTCGTCGAGCAACGCGTGCAGGGGCGGATGGCCAGGCAGCAACTCCTCTTCTCCGAACACGCACCACGCTTCGAGGCGGTTGTGGACGAATCAGTGCTGCACCGCGTCGTCGGCAGCCCGGCCATCATGCGAGCCCAGCTCGAGCGACTGCTAGAGCTGTCCGATCTGCCCACCGTCACCCTCCGGGTGATCCCATACGATGCAGGTGCCCTGCCCGCAGGGAACAACAAGTTCATCATCCTGAGGTTCGCCCTACCCACCGTCTCCGTAATCGGTACGCGATCCGCGGTTGCCTGTCCACCGCCGCCAAGCACGGCGTCAACGTCCTGGCCGCCCTGCGAGACGCACTTGACGGCCACCCCCGGGATGCCGCCCATCCCCGACCCGCCCTGACGCCGCTCCGCCAGCAGTCACGTCCCGCAAAGAAACCGGGGCTCATATGCTGCGGGCTGATGCTTACGGCTGGCGGGCGGGCGGTTCCCGGTGCGAACTGCCGTTTGCAGCGAGCCCGGTGCCCGGCAGCTTGCGCGGGAGAGCATCGATAACACTGGCGAAAGCGCCAGCCGTCCATGGAGCCGGTCGCGGGTGCGCCTGCTGCTGGCACACGCAGGACGTGCGGCCCATAGGCGCTCATCAGTTTTCCCTTGCGTGACTCTATTGCGTCACCAGGGTCTGGAGCGACATTCGGGGCTGTCCGGGAGCAACCGCGCCCAAGCGATCAGGACGGCTGCTTGTCCTCACCACGCTCAACGGGCAGTTCGCGGTATGGGCGCTCGGGCGCAGAGACCTCCGGCCGCTACGTCACCGGTCCTCGGACCGTGGCTCAGCACCGACACCGTGCTCCCCGCAGCCGCCAGGTGCGCCCCGTAGACGGTTCCGACCAACCCCGCGCCCACGACAAGCACCCTCATGACGACCCTCAAGACCTGATTCGATAACTACTGTTTGCAAGTAAATCTAATGACTCATGTAGCTGGAAAGCGCACCTGAGCGTACAGTGAGGGTGTTGCTCCGGACCCCGGCAGCTACGCGGCGAAATGCCGTGGCTGCATGGCAGGGGCCCGGAGTTTTCTTTTCCCTGCACGGAACGGTGCCGGCAAGGCGCCACGGCCGGAGGATGGCGAGAATCCCGCGGGAGACGATTCTCCCATCGCGAGTCTCCCGTCGCGATCTGTCCAGTAACACCGACTACCGCGCATGCCGGATAGGTCGCTGACGAAGGAGCCGGTGATGGGCGTCATCGCCTGGGTCGTTCTGGGCCTAGCGCGTGCCGGCGGCAGCGGCCGGTTCCGGTGAGTGCCGGTGCCGGGCTCCCGGCCGTCGGCGGGACGCTGCCGGGACAGCCCGTTGTGCCGGGGATCGGCCGCGGTCGCGGTGCTGTCCGACAGCGGCAGCCGGAGACCAGCACCTTCCGGCTGCGGCGCGGCCGGAAGGTGCTGCGGGGCGCAGTGTCGGCCGCCCTTGTTGCTGCCGCCTTCGGGTTCGCGCTGCCCCGTTTTGCGTCCTACCGCAGCGTATGGGCCAGCCTGCAGGCGATGACCTGGCCCTATGCCCTGCTGATCGGCGTCACGGCCGCCGCCAGCCTGGCCTCGTACTGGTTCGGGATCTGCGCGGTGCTGCCATCGCTGCGGCTGCGCGAGGCCGCGGCGGTCAATCTCAGCTCCAATGCCGTGGCCAACACATTGCCCGCCGGGGGCGCCCTGGGGATGGGGGTCAGCTGGGCGATGCTATCCAGCTGGAATGTCGGCACGGAAGAATACGTGCTGTACACCCTGGTGTCGGGCATCTGGAACGTCTTCGCCCGCCTGGGCCTGCCGGTCCTCGCGCTGGTGGCCTTGCTGACCGTCAGCAGGCCTGATGCCGTCCTGATCACCGCCGCGGCGGTGGGCCTGGGCCTGCTCGCCGCCGCGGCGTGCGGGCTCGGCCTGCTGCTGCACAGCGAACGCTTCGCGCTGCGTGTCGGCCAGGTGCTGCAGCATGCAGCCGCCATCGCCTGCCGGCTGGCACGCCGCCAGGCGCCGTCCCGCGTCGCCGGGTCGCTGGCCGGGTTCCGGGGCCGTGCGGCCGGGCTGGTGGCGGCGCGCGGCTGGCGGATCACTGTCACGACGGCGGCGGCCAACCTCATCTTGTGGCTGGTGCTGCTCGCGTGCCTGCGCGGCACCGGCCTGTCCCAGGCCCAGGTGCCCTGGCAGACTTCCCTGGCGGCCTACGCATTCGTCCGGCTGCTGACCGTGCTGCCGATCACCCCCGGCGGTCTGGGGATCATCGAACTCGGCCTGGTGGGCGTCCTGGCTGCCGGGGCCGACCCCCGGGCGAGCGCGCAGGTGACCGCCGCCGTGCTGCTGTGGCGGGCGGTCACCTACCTGCCTCCCATCCCGCTCGGCGCGGCCGCCTGGCTGGTATGGCGGCACGCACCCGCGCTCATCCGCGCCGGCCCGGGCCACGCCGGCCCGGCAACCCTTCGCCGCGCTGGCGTGAGCGGCCAGCCGGAGCCGGATGCCCCGAACGGATGAGATGACCATGCTCCATGCGCCCTGCCCGCGGGACGCTGCGAGCAGCTGGCCAGCGGCTCCCCGGCTCAGCTGATGAACAGTGCTATCGCGATAAACTGGCACGCCGCGGCGGCGCAGACGTAAGCGTGAAAGACCTCGTGGTAGCCGAACACCGACGGGTACGGGTCGGGCCGGCGGCGATGGTAGGAAATCGCCCCGGCCGTGTAGAGCAGGCCGCCCGCCACCATCAGCGCCCCGGGCGCGGCGCCGTCGTGGATCCACACCTCCGGCAGCGCGAGGCCCGCCACCCAGCCCAGCCCAGCCCAGCCCCAGGAACGTCGCGCCGACCAGGCGCTCGGGCAAGACCATCCGCGCCATGTGGATACCGGCCGCGGTCAGCGTCAGTGACCACATCACGATCAGGCAGGCCAGCCCGAAACCGCCGCGCATAGCGAGCAGGAACGCGGGAGTGGCCGTGCCGGCGATCAGGAAGAAGATCATCGCGTGGTCGAGGCGCTGCAGCCGCCGGCGCCACGCATCAGTCCAGGTACCCCGGTGATACAGCGCGCTGATCCCGAACAATGCGCTCACGCTGGCCGCGTAGATGGCGACGGCCGTGACCCGCGCGGCCCCGTGCACCCGGACCAGCAGCAGCGTGCCCAGCACCAGCGACGCCCCGAACCAGATCAGGTGCAGCCAGCCGCGCAAGACCGGCTTGGTGTAATAGACACCGCGCCGGGCGTCGTAAAGCGCATCCGCCGCCGGCGGGCACGGCGCCGCTGCGCCGCAGGATCGTCCGCCCGTGGCTGGCAGAAAGCCAGCTCCGCTGGCGATGGGTGCTGTCATGCGCCACCTCAGCTGGCCTGCGCGTACAGGGCGCCACCGAGGTCCAGAGCAGCAGGAGCCGCAGTCTCGCGTACCTGCGGCACGCCAGGCGCGGTCGTCCTATATAAGAAATTACGCCCGATCCGCCCGGACCACCAGCGGCGTGGCGTGACTAGACACGTGGTCCTGTACCAGGGCCGGGCCGTTGTCGTCGGGGCCTTG
>CAWEHB010000007.1:0-597267 GCA_963808705.1 uncultured Actinomycetota bacterium
GCTTGTCAGGCGGTTCGGTGCTCTCTTCCGGGACGCCGGGGACGACGAGTTCGCTAGGCTCGAAGCCGCCTTCGCCGGCCACCGCGGCCAGTTCGTAACCCAGTGGCTCGTGCGTGGCAGGGGCCGGCGTGCGCCGGCCCGTCAGCGCTGAGGCGACGGCCGCGATCACGTTGGCCGCGATGGCGAACGCGAAGGCCACGCCGAGACCGCTGTGGAACGGTGCCGTGATCAGGTGCGGGAAGAACTCCCGCCCGGCCACGTAGGCCGCGTGTGCCGGGGACAGATGATGCAGCAGCGGGCCGAGCAGTTGCTGCATCGGGTTGTAGCCGAGGAAGGAGGCGAACAGCACGCCGATCGGGGGAAGGTGCGAGATCGGCGCGGCCGTGGCGGCCGGGACGCCCTGCGCGGTCAGCCCGCTGGACATGGCCGCCGGGAGTTTGCTTGACAGGCCGGCCACCATCAGGGTGAAGAAGATACCGATCGACAGCACGAACGCGGAGTTCTGGAAGGTGGCGATCATGCCGCCAGCCGCCCCGCGCCTGTCGGGCGGGACCGAGTTCATCATCTCCGCCCAGTTCGGTGAGAAGAACAGGCCGGAGCCGAAGCCGTTGAGGGCGATGACGATCGCGAACTCCCAGTAGGCGAAGTCCACCGGGACGAATATCAGCAGCAGGAAGCTCGCTCCCGTCAGCAGCGCTCCGCCTACTGTGAATGCCTTGGGGCCGAACTTGTCGGACAGTATTCCGGACAGCGGCGCGGCCAGTAGGAAGCCGGTCGTCAAGGGCACGAGGTAGATGCCGGCCCACAGCGGGGTCTGGCTGTAGCTGTAGCCGTGCAGCGGCAGCCAGATGCCCTGCAGCCAGATGATCAGCATGAACTGCATGCCGCCGCGGCCCATCGCCAGCATCAGGCTCGCGATGTTCCCGGCGGTGAACGCCCGGATCCTGAACAGCGAGATGCGGAACAGTGGCTCGGCAGCCTTGGTCTCGACGTACACGAAGATGACCAGCAGCGCGAGGCCGCCGAAAAGCGCGGTGAGCACCCACGGGTTGGTCCAGCCCATCGGATGCCCGCCGTAGGGCAGCAGGCCATAGGTGATGCCGACCAGGATGGCGATCAGCCCGGCGGCAAACAGCAGGTTGCCCCACCAGTCCATCTGCGCGTGCTTGCGCATCCCGATGTCATGCAGCATGAAGTACGCCCACACGGTGCCGAACACGCCGATCGGTGCCGAGACGAGGAAGATCAGGTGCCAGTTCACCGGGGCGAGGACGCCGCCGAGGATGAGACCGATGAACGACCCGGCAATAGCCGCGATCGAGTTCACGCTGAGGGCGGTGCCGCGCTGGTTGGCCGGGAACGCGTCGGTGACGATGGCGGCAGCGTTCGCGAACAAGAACGCGCCGCCGATACCCTGCACGACCCGCCAGATGATCAGCCACAACGCGCCGTCGCTGCCGTGCATCCAGGTCACGGTCAGGAAGATCGAGGCCACGCTGAAGATCGCGAAGCCCAGCGTGTACATCCGCACCCGGCCGAACATGTCGCCAAGCCGACCGAACGACACCACCAGCACCGCCGACACCAGGGGGGGGGGGGGAGGGGGGGGAGGGGGAGGGGGGGGGGGGGAAACCAGGAACCCCATGAACATCCACAGCAGGTAGCTGGTATTCCCCGGACTCAGCGGGTTCAGCCCGATGCCGCGGAAGACGTCAGGCAGCGCGATCAGCACGATCGACTGGTTGATCGTCGCCATCAGCATGCCAAGCGTCGTGTTGGACAGCGCGATCCACTTGTAATGCGGTCCGAGCGCACGGCCTGCCTGCACTGGCGCGCCTGCCACGTCAGAATTAACCGTCATGGGCGGACATGCTCCCCACCTGAGACCCGGGTACTTGCTAACCCTCAACTAACAATGACAGACCAGACCACATCCGTGCCTCCTGAGCCCAAGCGGTGATTACACGTCGGCGCCTCCACCGCGTGCCACATTGGCTCCGTCCGCTCGGCCAGGTCTGGCGATGACGCCCACAAGCCCGGCTTCCGAGCCGCGACAAGCTGCGGGTCCAAGACCAGGCGGTGTCGCCTGCCTGCCGCCATGCCGGGCAGATGAGATCCAGGGGACCAGGGCTGGTTCCGCATGGCGGCCACCGCGGGTAACGGCCTGCCAGGAGCACATCACCCGCAGCTCAAGACCAGCTGAGCGACCCCACCCCGCCGTGCCGGATACCCATCGGCCGGGCCTAAAGTTAGCCAACCGTTCACATACAGTGACGAATAGATAGATCAGGCGGATTTGAATTACATATATCGAATGATAGACGGGTGATCTTCTCCGCATATCGGATCGAAAGATGAGCGATGATCACCCGTATATCTAGCATTATATGGCCCGAAGGGCTCGATGATCTTCGATCACCCGCCTGCCGAATATTAGCGTGGCCGTTAGCAACGATCATCCCCGGTGGGTGGGCGCATATCTACTGGCTCTGGGCGTCTCGGCCTGCCACGTGTGCGGCCCGACTGGGCGTGGCCACGCCGCACGACAGCGTGGTGCGGGACTGTACTTTCAACGGTGTAACTCCTGACAACAAGGGAGACACCAGTGACTGACGTGACGAACCAGCAGGACCAGGACGGGGCGGAGCTCTCGGCGGCCGATGAGCAGCTGCTGCGGGAGCTGACCGAGCGGGCCCGCGCCGGCGGGCTGAAGCTGACCGGCGAGGGCGGCCTGCTGGGCAGGCTCACCAAGATGGTGGTCGAAGGCGCGCTGGAAGGCGAACTGGATGACCATCTGGGCTATGCGAAGAATGACCCGGCCGGCCGCAACGGCAGCAATTCCCGCAACGGCCACCGGGCGAAGACCGTGCTCACCGATACCGGGCCGGTTGAGATCAGCGTGCCGCGGGACCGGGATTCCAGTTTCGAGCCGAAAATCGTCACCAAAAGGCAGCGGCGGCTGACCGGGGTGGACGAGATGGTGATTTCCCTGTCGGCGAAGGGACTGACGCACGGCGAGATCAGCGCGCACCTGGCCGAGGTGTACGGCGCCGAAGTATCGAAGCAGACGATCACCGCGATCACCGGCCGGGTCATGGAAGGAATGGCGGAATGGCAAAGCCGGCCGCTCGACCCGGTGTACGCGGTGGTGTTCATCGACGCGATCAACGTGAAGATCCGCGAGGGCCAGGTCGCCAACCGGCCCGTCTGCATGGCCCTGGGCGTGACCGTGGACGGCGAGCGTGACGTGCTGGGCCTGTGGGCCGGGGAGCACGGCGACGGGGAGGGAGCGAAGTACTGGATGCGGATCTGCCCGGAGATCAAGAACCGCGGTACCCGGGACGTGCTGATGGTCATCTGCGACGGGCTGAAGGGCCTGCCCGACGCGGTAAACGCCGTCTGGGAGAAGACGATCGTGCAAACATGCATCGTTCATCTTCTGCGGAACTCATTCAAGTACGCGTCGAAAAGGGACTGGGCGGAAATCGCGAAAGACCTGAAGCCCGTTTACACTGCGGCCTCCGAGGCAGACGCGCTGGACCGGTTCGCCGACTTCTCCGGCAAATGGGAGAAGCGCTACCCCGCTATTATACGGCTATGGGAGAACGCCTGGGCGGAATTCGTGCCGTTCCTGCGGTTCGACCGGGAAATCAGGACGGTGATCTGCACGACAAATGCCATCGAGTCGATCAACGCCCGGCTACGCCGGGCCGTGAACGCCCGCGGTCATTTCCCGACCGAGCAGGCGGCCATGAAGTGCCTGTACCTGGCGATCATGAGCCTCGACCCGACCGGGAAGGGCCGCAAGCGCTGGACCAACCGGTGGAAGGCCGCCTTGAACGCCTTCGACATAACTTTCGACGGCCGTCTCAGCGCAGGCAGGAAGTAACAACCAAGATCCAGTTACACCGTTAAGTTGACAGACCCGATCAGCGAGCCGACCAGCGGCCGGGGGGGCATCTGGGGTCCGGAGTGATGGTGTGCCTGCTGGCAGCTGCCGTGGCCTGGTGCGGCCTTCTACCCTGTGGATGTGGAGACCCTCACATTCTTGTTCACCGACATTGAGGGCTCGACGGCGCTGCTGCGGCGGGTGGGGGACGGGGTTTACGCGCGGGTGCTGGCCGGGCATCACGCGCTGATACGGTCGGCGCTGGCCGCGCATGAGGGCAGGGAAGTCGATACGCAGGGGGATGCGTTTTTCGCCGTGTTTTCCTCGCCGCGGGCGTGCGTGGCGGCGGTGCTGGAGATGCAGCAGGGATTTGAGGGCCATGCGTGGCCGGGCGGGGAGCGGGTCCGGGTGCGGATGGGCATCCATTGCGGGGAGGCGACGAAGACGGCCACCGGCCTGGTGGGCCTGGAGGTGCATCGGGCCGCGCGGGTCGCCGCGGTCGCCGGCGGGGGCCAGGTGCTGGTGTCGGAGTCGGCGGCGGTGCTGGTGCGGGACGGGCTGCCGCCGGGCGCGGCGCTGGCCGATCTGGGCCTCCACCGGCTAAAGGACCTGGGTCGCCCGGAACGCCTCTTCCAGCTGCAGGCGGCGGGCCTGCAGGCGGGGTTCCCGCCGCTGCGCTCGCTGGGCAACCCGGCGCTGCCGAACAATCTGCCCGCTCAGCTGTCGTCGTTCATCGGCCGGGACCGGGAGGTGGCCCAGGTCCGGGCCCTGGTGGAATCGGCGCGCCTCGTGACCTTGACCGGGCCGGCGGGGCCGGCAAGACCCGGCTGGGCCTGCAGGTGGCCGCCGAGTTGCTGGATGGGTCCGGGGATGGGGTCTGGCTGGCGGAGCTGGCTGCGGTCACCGGCGAGGACGCGGTGCCTGCGGCCATCTCGCAGGCGCTGCGGCTTACCGGGCAGCCGGGCCGGGCCGCGCTGGAGGCTCTGTTGGATGCCCTGGTCCCGCAGGATGTGCTCATCGTGCTGGACAACTGCGAGCACCTGATCGGCGGCTGCGCCAAGACCGCCGACGCGATCCTGCGGCGCTGCCCGCGGGTGCACCTGCTGGCCACCAGCCGGGAGCCGCTGGGCATCGGCGGGGAGACCATCTACAGGGTGCCGTCGCTGTCGCTTCCCGGACCCGACGACTCCGGTCCCCCGGCGCCCGGATCCTCTGATGCGGTCGCGCTGTTCGCGGAGCGGGCCCGAGCGCAGGGCGTCGATTTTTCGGTTAACGAGCAGACCGGCCCGCTGGTGGTGTCGGTGTGCCGGCGGCTGGACGGGATGCCGCTGGCGATCGAGCTGGCCGCGGCCCGGCTGCGGTCGATGTCACTCGGTGAGCTGCACGATCGGCTGGACCAGCGGTTCCGGTTGCTGACCGGGGGCAGCCGCACCGCGCTGGAACGCCAGCAGACCCTGCGCGCGACCGTCGGTTGGTCCTACTCGCTGCTGACCGGCGCCGAGCAGCTGCTGCTGGCCCGCCTGTCGGTATTCGCCGGCAGCTTCGACCTGGATGCCGCCGAGGCGGTGTGCGGGTCCGGTGACTTGGACGTGCTGGATGTGGCCGACCTGCTCGGGTCGCTGGTAGACAAGAGCCTGGTGGTGGCCGAGCCCGCCGGGGCCGGGCTGCGGTACCGACTGCTGGAGACGATCCGGCTGTTCGCCGCCGAGCGGCTCGCCGAGGCCGACGGCGAGGAGGCCGTCGCGGTCGCGGCAGCGCACTGCGCGCATTTCCTTTCTTTGGCCGAGGCGGCGGCTGCGCATCTGACCGGGCCGCAGCAGGGCAGCTGGCTGGCCCGGCTGGAGGCCGACCAGGCCAACCTGCGGCGCGCCGCCGGGCACGCGGCCGGCCGCCCGGACGGGACCGCGGTGGTGCTGCGCCTGGGCGTCGCGTTGGACCGCTACTGGAGAGCCCGCTCCCGGGAGCCGGAAGCCTTCGGGCTGCTCGTGCCGGTGCTCCGGCGGCCCGACGCCCGCGCGGACCCCCGGCTGTTCGCAGCGGCGCTGGTCACCGCTGCGTACATCGCTCCATTCATTGACGTCGCAACCGCACGGCAGCTTGCTGAACAGGCGGTCCAGGTCGCCCGCCAGCTGGGCGACGAGCGGCTGCTCAGCAGAGCCCTTGCGTCGCTGTACGGAGCGCATTACTTCGCCGGCGAGCAGGATATAGGACGCACTTTCGTGCAGGAATCGGTCGAGATCGCCCGCAGACTCGGCGACGACGTCCTGCTGGCCGTAAGCCTGATCCGGTATCTCATGACCATCGACCCGGCCCGCTCCCTGCCTTTGTACACCGAGGCGATCGCCTGCACCGAACGATCCGGCGACCATCTCCACAACTCCATCTTGCACAACAACGCCGGCAACGCTGCCCTGATCGCCGGGGACATCCCCGCCGCCCGGGCTCACCTGGAAGCCGCCGCACAAGCCGGGCAGCAGATCGGATGGGAAAACGCCACCGTGCAGGCGAACCTGGGTGACGTGCTGCGCGCGGAGAGAGACCCCGACGGCGCGCAGTCCACGTTCCAGGCCGCCCTGCGGATCAGCCGCCGGAACGGGGACAACAGAGTCATGGCCGAGGCCACCCTTGGCCTGGCGTGCCTGGCCGGCGATGCGGGCGACTGGGACCGGGCAGCCGCACTGCACGGCGCCGCGCAAGCCCTTCAGGACCGGGCGGGCAATCCGTGGCAAGAACTCGAGGCGCGTTACCGCCGGGACAGCCTGGACCAAGCGCGCGCACACCTGGGCGATGAGCAGCTGGAGCGGGCCTGCGCCCAGGGCATGGCGCTCAGCCTCGAGAGGGCCCTCGACTTGGCTCTCCCCAAAGCGGGCCCCGGCCTGACCGCTACCGCCGTGAAACCCGAGGATCGTCATTGATCGGCCAGGCCAGGGCCGCCGCAGATACCGTGCTCGCGTTCGCGTCGGACACCCGCCGGGCATAGCTCGGGGACGCTGGCTCCTTGGCTCGGCTCTTCAACGCCCGGGGCCGGGTCAGTACTGGCATCGACGATCGGGATGCCGGGTGCCGCTGCGGCGGTGAGAGCGGCGAGGCGGTCGCGGTCCAGCCGCCAGGTGGTAACCGGCCGGGCTGCCCCGGCTGCCACGCCAGGGACCGGGCAGCGGCGGGCTGGCCTGTTGCCCCACGGCAGCGCCGGGGCGCCCGGGCGGCGCAGGCTTGTCGCGATGGCGTCGCGTTCCATCGATTCCAGCGGGCTGAGCAGCCTGCGGCCAGCCCACCCGGCCAGCCAGTCGGCGACGATCCAGAGGCAGCGCTCCCTCGACGCACCGGCATAAAGCGACGGCCGCCATGCCTCGCCCAGACCGCCGTCTTGCCCGGCGGCGTAGCTGACAAAGGTATCGACATCCCCGGCCGGCGGGACACGCGGCGATACGACGCCATCGGTCAGGACGCCCCCGGCGGCGCCGCAAGGGCCGTATGCAATCGTTATGCGCCCAGCAGGGGTTCCTTGCCTGCTGAGTCTGGGACGTGCTGCCGGGCGCAGCTGGACGGAAGATTCGCATCGAAGAGCGCGCTCCACCCGGCTGGGTGGGCACTGACGTCCTCGCAGCGCTCCTGAAGCCGGTGCAGTGACTCGCCATCACCAAGCCGGAATGCCGCCTCCAAGCGCGCGCTTTCCTGCACCTCGGGAAGATCCAGCACAGCATCGACCAGGCTCGCGCGGCGCCCTGGAGTGATGTGCCCCGGCTCGGCGCGTAAAGACACCCTGGCGGTGCCTCCGGATCCTTCGGTGGTCACCTCGGCCGTGGCGACTGTGCGGTCATCATCGCTGACCTCGACGCGCTGACGCAGATCATGCTCAGCCTTGCGATGCCTCCAGCTGCGGATTCCTAGCACGGACTCGGGGTTCAGCTTCTTGGCGGTACTCATGGGTGGCTCACCTTTTTTAGTGAGCCACCTGCTGGGGCGGGTGCACCGGCAGGGGTTTGGGTGGCGGACTGGCCGTTCCGCGATTGCGGGTGTGTGCCTGCGGCCTGCGGGGATGCGGGCCGGCCCTGGGCTGCGAAGAGGGCGGCGACCTCGCCGATGGCGGGTTCCCGGGTGCCGGGCTCGGGCACCGGCAGGTGGGCCTGGATCCGATAGCGGTTGCGGCGGCCGTCCTTCACCCTTAAGAATCTACCACTATTTCCAGAAATTTGTTGCTAGTTTTCAATTGCAGCTATAGGCTGAGGGCAGACACCGGGATCAGCCGCCCACGGCGGCCAAGGTGCCCCGGGGTCACCGGAGGGAGCCGCCCATGGTCTCCGCTCGCATTGTCCGGCGGACGCTGTAACTGCCGGACGTGGGTTTCCCCGGGCCAGGGACCCTGGCCCGGGGCCTGCCGCCCCGAAGCGCCGGTCACCGTGATCTGCGCTCGTCCCAGGCGGGCTCCCATGCCCGGTCGCTGCCCATATCTCAGGTAGGCGGATATATCGCTTGTCCGCTGTCCTCGGTCAACGGCCACGGAGGGTGACGCGCCGTGGCCGCCGGAGGCCGTGCCCACTGGCTGATCGGCCCGCGACAGAATAACCTCGCGGCTCCGGCGGTGCGTGGCGCGCTCCCGCGTGGCAGGCGCTGGGGAGTACCTGGTTGCCGCGATCATCTGCAGCTGGTTGCCTTGGTGCGTGATCCGCGGTGGCGGCCCGACAGTCGAGTTCGTCTGCGCTGCCTTCGGGCTGACAGCCGGACCGGGGGCCTCGATCACGGCACTGTCACGCGGTGCGGCGGGACGGATCTGGCGCCTGGATTTGGGTGCGGATCGCTACGCGGTCAAGGAGCTGTTCTTCGAATCCAGCGAGGAGTCGGTACGTCGGGAAGTGGCGTTCACGGCGCACCTGCAGGCTGCCGGCATCCGGCTGCCCAGCAGCGTGCCGGGCAGCGGCGGGCGCTTCCTCTTCCCGCTGGCCGGAGACGCCGGTGAGAGCTGGCTCCGTCTCTACCAGTGGATCGACGGTGTACCCGCTGACCTGGCTGACCCGGGGCTAGCAACCCGGCTCGGCGACATCCTCGGAAGGCTGCATGCGCATGCCCTGCCGCCGCAGGGTGCGCCCGACCCGTGGTACGAGACGGTGCCGGGGCCGGCGACCTGGGATCAGCTCATCGGCGCAGCCCGCGCGCAGGGAGCAAGCTGGGGCCAGGCGCTAGCCGGGCACGCCAGCTTGCTGGCCGGCCTGGCACATCTGGTGACTCCCGCGGCCCCGGACCAGCTGGTGACCTGCCACCGGGACCTGCACCCCGACAACGTGCTGGTCGACGCCACCGGCGACCTGGTCCTGCTCGACTGGGACGACGCCGGGCCCGCCTGCCCGGACCGGGAGCTTGCCGGGATCCTGGCGTTCTGGCACGTCGATGACGACGGCGAGGCCGATGACGCCGCGGTCGAGCGTACCCTCGCCGCCTATCACGCTGCGGGCGGCCCGGGCCGCCTGCGCGACGAGCGGTCCTTCGGCATGTACATCGCTGGCAGGCTGAACTTCCTGCACGGCCAGGCCAGCGTGGCTCTGGACCCGCGCGCCGCCCCCGAGCACCGCCAGTACGCCGCCAGCGAGATCTCGGACACACTCGCCCGGCTTCCCACGGTCAGCCTGATCAGCCGCCTGGTCAGCCGAACTCGCAGGGCAGGTGCTTGATGCCGTTGATGAAGCTCGACAGCAGGTAGTCTGGCTCGCCCGTGTAGCGGATGTCCGGGACCCGGGTCAGCAGCTCGCGCAGCATCGCGGTGATCTCGCGCCGGGCCAGGTGCGCGCCCAGGCAGAAGTGCGGGCCGGCCGACCCGAACCCCACGTGCGGGTTGGGGGAGCGGGTGATGTCAAACTCAGAAGCGCAACGAAAAACCGACTCGTCGCGGTTGGCCGCCTGGTAGAACAGCACGGCGCGGTCGCCCTCGCGGTAGGCGTGGCCGTTCATGATGATGTCGCGGGTGAGCGTGCGCCGCATCCAGATCACCGGGGAGACGTAACGGACGATCTCCTCCACGGCCGGCCCGATCCGGCCCTCGAAGTCGGCCAGCAACAGCTCGCGCTGGCCGGGGTGGTCGGTGAGCAGGCACAGCGAGTGTGAGATCGCGGTCCGGGTGGTCTCGTTGCCCGCCACCACCAGCAGGATGAAGAACGACGCCAGCTCGGCGGGCGTGAGCTGCTCGCCGTCGATGTTGGCCGTGGCCAGGGCCGAGACCAGGTCGTCACCCGGGCTGGCCTGGCTGTGCTCGGCCAGGCCGGTGACCAGCTCGGCGAGCTCCTGGCCGGCGGTGAGGATCTGGGTGATCGCCTCGTTCAGGTCCTGGCTGACGAACTCCGGGTCGGCACCGGACAGGATGATGTTCGTGTTCTTCAGCACCATCGCGTAGTGCTCGTCGCCGACGCCCATCATCTCGCAGATGATCTTGAGGGGGAGCCGGGCGGACACGTGCTGCACGAAGTCGCAGGGCCCGGTCTGCAGCAGGTCGTCGACGATGCCCGCGGCCGCCCGCTGCACGTCCTCCTCGAATTTCTTGATCATCTTCGGGGTGAAGGCACGGGACACGATCCGGCGCAGCCGGGCGTGCCGGGGGTCATCCATGTTGATCATCGAGCCGAAGTACTCGTTGAACTCGACCGGCAGGTCGACCAGGCTGGTGGCGCCGGCCGCCGACGAGAATACCTCGGCGTTCCGGCTCGCCTCGACCACGTCCGCGTGCCGGACCAGCGCGTAGTAACCGCCGTCCGACTCGCCGAACGGGTTCTCCGGGGTCTCGAAGAACGGCGGCGACGGCATGGCCCGCAGCTGCGCGAACGCGGCGTGACGCTCCGCCGGCGGCTTCTCCCAGAACTCGTTCTGTGACAGGTCCAGGTCCCCGGCGATAGGGACGGGATGCGCACTGGTCACATGAGCCCCCTTCCGGAAGTAGAACTCCGTTCGGTTTCCCATACTGGCACCGCCACCAGGCATCGGGAAAGGGCGCGGTCAGCCTGGGTCTGGCTTGGCTGCGCCGCTGCTGATTCGTTGCGCTACCCTTTGTGCATGCGTTCCGCTCGGCTGCTCCTTAGCTAGCCGCGCCGACCGATCCGTCGTTGGCGCGGCTGCCCCTCGTGAGCGAGGGGCATTTTCTGTAGGAGCCAGAGTCAGCCCGGGACGCAACCGGATCTAGCCACATCGCGAGGGAACCAATGAAGGCGGCTGAAGACGCGGGACACGAGCGGCGCGCTGCGGATCGGGCGCCGGGCCGCGATAGCGCGCGGGCAGAGCACTACGACCCGCGGGCGGTGCAGGAGAAGTGGCAGGAACGCTGGGCCGAACTGGACCCGTTCCGCGCCAGCGACAACCCGGAAGACGCGCGGCACCGCACCTATTTGCTGGACATGTTCCCGTATCCGTCCGGTGACCTGCACATGGGTCATGCCGAGGCGTACGCGATCGGGGACGCGGTCGCCCGCTACTTCTTCCAGCGCGGGCACAACGTGCTGCACCCGATCGGCTGGGACGCCTTCGGCCTGCCCGCGGAGAACGCCGCGATCAGGAACAACTCTCATCCGGCCGACTGGACCTACAAGAACATCGAGACCCAGGCCGCCTCGTTCCGGCGGTACGCGGTCTCCTTCGACTGGTCCCGGCGGCTGCACACCTGCGATCCCGGTTACTATCGCTGGAACCAGTGGCTGTTCCTGCGGTTCTACGAGCGCGGCCTGGCCTACCGCAAGGACGGCTACGTCAACTGGTGCCCGGTCGACCAGACCGTGCTCGCCAACGAGCAGGTCATCGCCGGCCGGTGCGAGCGGTGCGGCGCCGAGGTGGTCCGGCGGGTGCTGACCCAGTGGTATTTCAAGATCACTGAGTATGCTGACCGGCTGCTCGAGGACATGGCGGGCCTGGAGGGACACTGGCCCGAGCCGGTGCTGCTGATGCAGCGCAACTGGATCGGGCGCAGCGAGGGCGCCGAGGTGCAGTTCGCCATCGAAGGGCGCGACGAGCCGGTCACCGTGTTCACCACCCGCCCGGACACGCTGTACGGGGCGACCTTCTTCGTGATCGCGGCCGACTCGCCGCTGGCGGAGGAGGTGTGCTCGCCGGAGCAGCGCGCCGCGCTGGAGGACTACCTGACGCAGGTGCGCAAGCTGACCGACATCGAGCGGCAGGCCACCGAGCGGGAGAAGACCGGCGTGTTCCTGGGCCGGCACGCGATCAACCCGGTCAACGGCGAGCGGATCAGTGTCTGGGCGGCCGACTACGTGCTGCCGGACTACGGCACCGGGGCGATCATGGCCGTTCCCGCGCACGACCAGCGGGACCTGGACTTCGCCCGCGCCTTCGGGCTGCCGGTGCGGGTCGTGGTGCAGACGGACCAGCCCGACCCGGCGCAGACCGGGATCGCGACGGCCGGCGACGGGACGCTGGTCAACTCGGGCCCGATCGACGGCCTGTCCAAGGCCGACGCCATCGCCGCGATCACCGACATCCTGGCCGAGCGCGGCCTGGGCCGGGCGGCGGTCAGCTACCGGCTGCGCGACTGGCTGCTCTCGCGGCAGCGGTTCTGGGGGACGCCCATCCCCATCGTGTACTGCGGCTCGTGTGGCGAGGTCCCCGTCCCCGACGATCAGCTTCCCGTGGTGCTGCCGGACCTGCGCGGCCAGGACCTGGCCCCCAAGGGAGTCTCGCCGCTGGCCGCGGCCACCGACTGGGTGAACACCGAATGCCCGAAGTGCGGGGGCCCCGCGACCCGGGACACCGACACGATGGACACCTTCGTGGATTCCTCGTGGTACTTCCTGCGGTACTGCTCGCCGTCCTATGCGGACGGGCCGTTCGACCCGGCGGCGGTGCGCCGGTGGAACCCCGTCTACCTGTACGTGGGCGGTAGCGAGCACGCGATCCTGCACCTGATGTACAGCAGGTTCTTCATCAAGGTCCTGCACGACATGCGGATGGTCGACTTCAACGAGCCGTTCACCCGGCTGCTGAACCAGGGGCAGGTGATCAACCAGGGCCGGGCGATGTCCAAGTCCCTGGGCAACGGGGTCGACCTGGGCGAGCAACTCGCCGCGCACGGGGTCGACGCGATCCGGCTCACGATGATCTTCGCTAGCCCGCCCGCAGACGACATCGACTGGGCTGACGTGCGCCCCGAGGCGTCGGTTAAGTTCCTGGGCCGGGTCTGGCGGATCGCGGCTGACACCGCTGCCGCCGGCGCCGCGGCGGGGCCGACGGCGCCGGAGGCCGGCGACCGCGAGCTCCGCAAGGTGACCCACCGGACCATCGACGAGGTCACCAGGCTGGTCGAGTCGCGGAGGCTCAACGTGGCGGTCGCGCGGCTGATGGAACTGGCCACCGCGGCCCGTCGGACGATCGACTCGGGGCCGGGCGCCGCCGATCCTGCGGTCCGGGAGGCGGCGGAAACCCTGACCGTGCTGCTGTCGCTGTTCGCGCCGTATACCGCCGAGGAGTGCTGGGAACTGCTCGGGCACCCGGCGTCGGTCGCGACCGCGGGCTGGCCGGTCGCCGACCCCGCGCTGCTGGTTGAGGACCTGGTGACGTGCGTCGTCCAGGTCGCGGGCAAGGTACGGGACCGGCTGCAGGTCCCGCCCGGGATCAGCGAGGACGAACTGCAGGAGCAGGCCCTCGCCGCGCCAGGGGTGAGCCGGGCCCTGGACGGGCGCGGCGTGCGCACGGTGATCGTGCGGGCGCCGAAGCTGGTCAACGTCGTGCCTGACTGACGTGCCGCCCGCCGGACCGTAACGCCTGACGCGCCTCAGATCCGGCGGAGTACGGCCACCACCTTGCCCAGGATCTCCGCGTCGTTGCCGGCGATCGGAGTGTAGACGGGGTTGTGCGGCATCAGCCAGATGTTGCCGTCGTCGGAGTGCTTGTAGGTCTTGACGGTCGCCTCGCCGTCGATCATGGCGGCCACTATCTCCCCGTTCTCGGCGACCTTCTGCTGACGGACCACGACCCAGTCCCCGTCGGCGATCGCCGCGTTGATCATCGAGTCACCGACGACCTTCAGCAGGAACAGCGTCCCCTCGCCGACGATCTGCCGGGGCAGCGGGAAGATGTCCTCGATGTGCTCCTCGGCCAGGATCGGGCCGCCTGCCGCGATCCGGCCCACCATGGGCACGTAGGCCGCCTCCTGCGAGGCGATGTCCATCGTCGGCTCCTCGTCGAGGCCCTGATCCGGCCGGATCGCCGGGTGGCCGGGCAGGCGTACCTCGACCGTGCGCGGCCGGCCGATGTCGCGGCGCAGGTAGCCTTTGCGCTGCAAGGTCGAGAGCTGATACGAGACGCTGGACGTGCTGGTCAGGCCCACTGCCTCGCCGATTTCCCGCATCGAGGGCGGATAGCCGCGCCGCTGCACCGAATCGCGGATGACCTGGAGCACCTTGCGCTGCCGCCAGGTCAGCACGTGGTCGGGGTCGGGCTTATCGGGCAGGTCGGCCACGACAGCGGGGACGCTGCCCTTCGGCTTTCGTCCCGGGCGCCCCTTGGGCCGCTCGCCAGTACCGGCCTCGAGGGTGTCGGCGGGCGAGGTCCCTGGCGTCCTCCCGTCCTCGTTTGTGCTGCTCATCGTCGGGCCTCCGGCTCGGTGGGTGTGATAACGCCGACGCTAGCGGTTTCAGCCGCGGATCTCAAACATCTGTTCGACGAACGCTGAAAGTGTCGGACCCGTGCGATATGACTGTACCGTACCTTCGTTCGATCGAACGCTAATTTGATAGAACAGGTGTACGATCGAACAGTGATTCGGGTCGAAGGAGGCCAGGATGAGCGTGATGAGCGCGGCAGAGACCGCCTCCAGCCCGGATATCCCCCGGCGCCGGCTACGGGTGGCGACCCCGGCGGCTGGTCGCGGCGATGGCGGCCCGGCCGCGAGCCCGCTGGGCGCCGGTGCCGCGGCGGAATCCGATCCGGCGGCGTCGGGGCCGGCGCCGGACGGTGACCGGTCCTGGCTCGCCGCCACGGAACTGCGCGTCCGGGAGGTACGGGTCGTCCGGGAAGCCAGCATCCGCACGCTGCGGGCCAGCGGGTCCCGGTCGTCGGCCGCCCAGGCCCGGATGGCGAGCCAGGCCCGGATGGCGAGCCAGGCGCGGGCCCAGATACTGGCGGTGACCCGCACTCAAGCTGCGGCCGGGGTCCGAGTGGCGGGCAGCGCCCGGCCGGCGACGGCCCAGACCCGGGTAGTGACCCACAGCCGGGCGGCGGCCCAGGCCCGGGCGACCCGGACCCGGACGGTGGGCCAGCGGCCGCAGCGGCCGGGCGCGGTGCGCCTTACCCGGCGGGGGCGCCTGGTCGTGGCGGGGTTCGCGACTCTGGTCGTCATCGTCGCGGTGACGCTGCTCTGGGTGACCGTGGCGGGCAGCGTGCAGGCCTCCGGCCGAGGCGGCCTGGCGCCAAGATCGCCCTATCAGGGCATGCACCAGGTCGTGGTCCAGCCCGGCCAGACCCTATGGTCGATCGCCGCGGCGGCCGAGCCGTCGGCGAATACCTGGGCCGTGGTCCAGCAGATCACCGAGGTCAACACCCTGAATGGTCCTGAGGTCCACGCCGGGCAGCTGCTGTGGGTTCCGAACGGCTGAGCGCGGCGCCCACCAGCTGCCGCGACACGCCGGCGGTGCCCAGAATCGGCAGTAGCCGGACGTTCGGGACAGGTCGCCGGTTACCGGCCCTACCAGTAGGTTCGGTCCGGCTCGCCGGGCCGCTGACATCTGGCAAGTATTCGGGTCGCGTGACCCCTTGCATCCAGCGGCCGCTGGGACCACAATATCTGGGAGTTACAGGGATGTAGTTTCCCAGTGCTAGTGTTATACCGGCAGGACAACGGGAGCACCTGAGGGGAGGTGGATCGCGTGTACTGCCCGCATTGCAGGCATCCTGACAGCAGGGTGATCGACAGCCGGGCGGCCGAGGATGGTACGGCGATCCGCCGTCGGCGGTCGTGCCCGGCGTGCGGCCGCCGCTTCACCACCCAGGAAACGGTCATCCTCATGGTGGCCAAGCGCAGCGGCGTGACCGAGCCCTTCAACCGGGACAAGATCGTCCGGGGCGTGCGGCGTGCCTGCCAGGGCAGGCCGGTCAGCGAAGACCAGCTCGCGATCCTGGCCCAGCGGGTCGAGGACGCGATCAGGTGCCGCGGCAGCGGTGAGGTTCCCTCGCACGAGGTGGGCCTGGCCATCCTGGGACCGCTTCGTGACCTTGACGAGGTCGCCTACCTGCGATTCGCCTCGGTCTACCGGGGATTTGAGTCGCTGGCGGACTTCGAGGAGGAGATCGCCGCGCTGCGCTGCGAGCGCGAATCAGGCCGGGACCGCGCCCGGGATCCCGGCGGCTCCGCCGAGCGGCCGCTCCCGGCCGGGGACCCGCCCGAGCCCGCCGGGCCAGGGCCAGGGTCAGGTCATGCCGGGCCGCAGCCCGCGGACAAGCAGCAGCGCACGGACCAGCAGGAGCAGCGGGCAGCCGCCCGGTGAGGGCGGGGCAGCGATGAGCATCAGACGGAGCCACAGAAGATCAGCGGAATCACGGGGCCTGGCCAGGCTCGCGACAGGATCAGACGGATCCCTGGAAGGGGCGAACATGACCGAGACGACGGCTAGCGGGGCGGCGCAGGACGGCAGGGGAGCGCGCCAGGGACTCACCATCCGCCGCATCAACACCCGCGAGGGCGTCCATCCCTACGACGAGGTCACCTGGGAGCGTCGCGACGTCGTCATGACCAACTGGCGTGACGGCTCGGTCAACTTCGAGCAGAAGGGCGTGGAGTTCCCGGACTTCTGGTCCGTCAACGCCGCCAACATCGTCACCACCAAGTACTTCCGCGGCGCGGTGGGCTCGCCGCAGCGGGAGTGGAGCCTGAAGCAGCTCGTCGACCGGGTCGTCGGCACCTACGTGGCGGCCGGGCGGGAGCACGACTACTTCACCACCGACGCCGATGCCGAGATCTTCTCCCACGAGCTCACCCACGCGCTCATCCACCAGATCTTCAGCTTCAACTCGCCGGTCTGGTTCAACGTCGGGACCTCGTCGCCGCAGCAGGTGTCGGCCTGCCAGCCGTATGACGCCCTGGTCAGCACGACGGACGGCGCGGTGCCGATCGGCGCGCTGGTCGAGGGCAACGCGATAGGCACCAAGGTCCACGACGCCCACGGCACGACCCGGATCGTCGCGGTCAAGGCCAACGGCGTGAAGGACGTGCTGCGGGTGCACACCTCGAGCGGGCAGTCGCTCGAGGTCACCGAGGATCACCTGGTCTGGCGCGCGGTCGACCTGGACGCCGGCGAGTTCACCGTGGCCGGCTTCCTCCGCGTCGGCGACCAGCTCCTGGACGTGACGCCCGACGTCGGCGGCTCGGACCGCAGCCTGACCCCGATCAGCAAGATCGAGCGGCTCGGCCCGATGGAGGTCTACGACATCCAGACCGAGAGCGGCGAGTATCTCTCCGGAAGCTCCGCGGGGCTCCGCGTGCACAACTGCTTCATACTGGCCGTCGACGACACCATGGACTCGATCCTGGAGTGGTACCGGGAAGAGGGCCTGATCTTCAAGGGCGGCTCGGGCTCCGGGGTCAACCTGTCCCGGATCCGGTCGAGCAAGGAACTGCTCTCCTCGGGCGGTACCGCCAGCGGCCCGGTCTCGTTCATGCGCGGCGCCGACGCCTCGGCCGGGACGATCAAGTCGGGCGGCGCCACCCGGCGCGCGGCCAAGATGGTGGTCCTCGACGTCGACCATCCCGACGTCGAGGAGTTCATCGTGACCAAGGCCCGCGAGGAGGACAAGATACGGGTCCTGCGCGACGCGGGCTTCGACATGGACCTCGGCGGCCGGGACATCGTCAGCGTCCAGTACCAGAACGCCAACAACTCGGTGCGGGTCAGCGACGAGTTCATGCACGCCGTCGAGGACGGCGGGAAATTCGACCTGGCCGCCCGGCGGACCGGCGAGGTCGTGGAGACCATCGACGCGAAGACGCTATTCAGGAAAATGGCCCAGGCGGCCTGGGAATGCGCCGACCCGGGCATTCAATACGACAGCACGATCAACGACTGGCACACCTGCCCAGAATCAGGCCGGATCACTGCGAGCAACCCGTGCTTCCCGGCTGACCAGCGCGTGGCCACCGACCAGGGGCTGATCCGGATCGGCGACCTGGTCGCACGCGCGGCGAAGGGCGAGCGGTTCGCCGTGTACACGAACGACGTCACCGCTCAGTCCGGCCCGACCGAGCGAGTAGTCGCGACCACCCCCACGCGCTACCTGGTCACCGGCACGAACGAGATCGTCGAGCTGCGGTTCTCCGACGGCTCGCGGCTACGGTGCACTCCCGGGCACCGCGTGTGGACCGCCAACCGGGGCTGGGTGCATGCCGAAGATCTGGCTGCTGACGACCGCATCGTGCGATCCTTGCAGTACGCCCCGCGATCCTATGCCGACCCGCGTGTCCCGAAGCATGCTCTCGCTGCCGCCCGCAGGGTGAGGGCGCGCAAGCCCATCGACCTCCCGGAGAAGTGGGACGAGGAGTTCGGGCATTACCTCGGCTGGCTGGTCGGGGACGGATGCGTCACCGACCAGAGCGCGGTCACCGTGTACGGCACAGACGACGACCGCCAGGAGGTCATGACCCGGCACCACGAGCTGATCACCCGGATCACCGGGTTCGACGTCAAGCCGAGCGTCCAGGCGAACGGCACCCATCAGCTGCGGATCACCAGGGACGCGTTCATCGCCTTCGTCCGCGCTCTCGGAGTGTCGTCGGTGCGGGCGCCACTCAAGCACGTGCCCGACGCCATCTTCGAGGCGCCGGAGGAAGCCCTGATCGGGTTCCTGCAAGGGCTCTTCGACGCCGACGGATGCGCCGTGAGCATGAAGAACGGAACCCGCTACGTGGGTCTGGGCAGCCGTTCCGAGGAACTGCTGCTTGAAGTTCAGGAACTGCTCGGCTCGCTCGGCATCGCCAGCCGGATCTACCGGACCGGTACGAAGAAGGACAGCTTCAGCTACACCCGCAAGGACGGCTCCACCGCCAGCTACGGCTCGGACGGCCCCACCTACGACCTGCGGATCACCGGCCGGTCGCTGCGCGAGTTCGGGGCCAGGATCGGGTTCAGCCTGCCCGGCAAGGAGCACGAGCTTCTCCGCATCATCGTCTCGACCACCTACTACAACACCGACGAGACCGTGCGCCTGGTGTCCAGAGAGTCTCTCGGATTCGAGACCACCTATAACCTCACCGAGCCGCGCAACCATTCCTACATCGTCGGTGGGACCGTGGTCGCCAACTGCTCCGAGTACATCCACCTCGACAACTCGTCGTGCAACCTGGCCAGCATCAATTTGATGAAATTCCTGCGGGATGACGACACCTTCGACGTCGAGCGATTCCGACAGATCACCGAGCTCATCATCACCGCGATGGATATCTCGATCTGCTTCGCGGATTTCCCGACGGAGAAAATAACGGCCATTACACGGGCTTACCGGCAGCTCGGGATCGGCTACGCCAACCTCGGTGCGCTGCTGATGGCGACCGGGCACGCGTACGACTCCGAAGGCGGCCGAGCGATCGCTGCCGCCATCACCTCGCTGATGACCGGAACCGCCTACCGGCGCTCCGCCGAACTAGCTGCGGTGGTGGGTCCCTACGATGGCTACGCCCGCAACGCTGTCGCGCATAAGCGTGTGATGAGCAAGCACGCCGCGGCTAGCGCCGAGATCAAGCCACTGGGCGGTATCGACGAGACGCTCCTCACCGCCGCCAACCAGGCCTGGCAGGACTGCCTGCAGCTAGGCGAGAAGAACGGCTACCGGAACGCTCAGGCGAGCCTGCTGGCGCCAACCGGGTGCCTGACGGGTGAGTCCCTCATCACCACCGATCGTGGGCTGACCCGCCTTTCCGAGCTTGGCGATGCCTACGGCGACCGCTGGCAGGACCTGGAGCTCACCGTGTCGACCGACGACGGTCCGCGCCAGGCCACGAGGTTCTTCGTCAACGGAGAGGAACCCACCCGCCGTATCCGCACCGAGGGTGGATACCAGATCCAGGGGACGCTGACCCACCGGGTCAAGGTGCTGGATCCGGATTCGGGTGCGTGGGAGTGGAAGCGCCTCGCCGATATCGCCGCCGGCGACATCGTCCCGCTGCAGTTGCGCACCCTGATCGGAGAGCCGCACCGAGTCCCGCTCCCGGTCCTCGATCAGGCGTACTACACCGATGATCGGGACGTTAAAGTACCCGATGCGGTTACCGCCGAACTGGCCGAACTCGTTGGCTACTTCATGGGTGACGGCAGCCTCCATGCCAAGGGAATCCGGTTCTGCGTTGCTGATACCGATCTCGATGTCCTGGCGCGGCTTGAGGTGCTGGCCAAGGAACTGTTCGGCCTTGAGCCGGTCGTCACCCAGCAGACGGGCTACCAGGAGGTGACCCTGCAGTCCGTGCGCCTCGCGCGGTGGTGGCAGGCGGCAGGTTTCGCCAAGGGCCTGCCCGAGGCCGACCACACGGGCAAGGGATGGGTTCCCAGGATCCCCTCAGCGATCCTGGAGACCAATACGCCGACTGTTTACGGTGCCTTCCTGCGCGGGCTTTTCGAGGCCGACAGCACGGTCCTGGCCGAGGTGCCCAGCGTCACCACGGCCAGCGAGTCGTTTGCCACGGAAATCCGGACCGCGCTGCTCTCTCTCGGTTTGGCTACGACGACGAGGCAAACGCAGAGCGGCTGGGGTGGTCCTACCTTCCAAGTGCGGCTGCGCAATGTCGATCACGCGCTGAACTTTGACGAGATCGTCGGCTTCATCGGCGAGCGCAAGTCACAATTGATGGTCTTCCTGGAGCCGAACTCCTCGGCCAAGAAGGACTACATCTACCTGCCTCGGCAGGACTGGAACGACCTGGCGCCGGTCGGAGACCATCTGCACGGGGCGATGACGCAATCCCTGTACAAGTCGGGTGGTGTCCCCAGGATGCTCGCCCAAAGGCTCTTCGAGAAGACCCTGGACGGGCGGCTAGAACAGGCCCTTAGATACCTGTTCGAGCGGGTGGCGAGCAACGAGGACGGCGGGGTTCAGCCAACCTACGACCTGTCCGTACCGGACAACGTGACGTACGTGGCGAACGGGATGGTGAGCCACAACACCATCGGGCTGATGATGGACTGTGACACCACGGGGGTCGAGCCGGACCTGGCACTGGTGAAGTTCAAGAAGCTGGTCGGCGGCGGCTCCATGCAGATCGTCAACCAGACGGTGCCGCGGGCCCTGAAGAACCTCGGCTACCAGCCTGAGCAGGCCGAAGCCATCGTCGAGTACATCTCGGAGCACGGGCACGTCGTCGGCGCCCCCGGGCTGCGGCCGGAGCACTACGACGTCTTCGACTGCGCGATGGGCGAGCGCTCGATCGGCCCGATGGGCCACGTCAGGATGATGGCCGCCATCCAGCCCGCGCTCAGTGGCGCCATCTCCAAAACGGTTAATCTGCCAGAAAGCGCCACAATAGAGGATGTAGAGCGCATTTACTTCGAGGGCTGGAAGCTCGGGCTGAAGGCGCTGGCGATCTACCGCGACAACTGCAAGGTGGGCCAGCCGCTGTCGGTGGCCAAGAAGAAGCCGGCCGAGGCGGAGGCGGCCCAGCCGACGCCGACGCATGAGGTCCGCCCGGTGCGCCGTCGGCTGCCCAAGCAGCGCTCGGCCATGGTCACGCGGTTCTCGGTGGCCGGGGCGGAGGGCTACATGACCGCCTCCAGCTACCCGGGCGACGGCATCGGGGAGGTCTTCCTCAAGCTAGGCAAGCAGGGCTCGACCCTGGCCGGGGTGATGGACGCGTTCTCGATCGCGATCTCGGTCGGCCTGCAGTACGGCATCCCGCTGGAGTCGTACGTGGCCAAGTTCACCAACATGCGGTTCGACCCGGCCGGGATCACCGACGACCCGGACATCCGGATGGCCAGCTCGGTGATGGACTACATCTTCCGCCGCCTGGCCCTCGACCACCTGTCCTACGACCAGCGCTCCGAGCTGGGCATCCTGTCGGTCGAAGAGCGCACCGCCGCGCTGGCGGGCGGGGACCCGGCCGTTGCGGCGGACGAGGTGGACCCGGACGAACTGGCGCAGTCGGTGCCGGTGGAACCGGCCCGGCCACAGCCAGAAAAGCAGCCAGAGCGCGACGTCAACGGCGAATCGCCCGCCGCCCCGCACAGCTCCACGGAGCTAATCGAGGCCCAGCAGGGGCGCAATGCCGACGCCCCGCTCTGCCTCAACTGCGGGACGAAGATGCGGCCCGCGGGCAGCTGCTATGTCTGCGAAGGCTGCGGCTCCACCAGCGGCTGCAGCTGAAACTGAGCGGTATTGCATCAGATGCAACATCCGGCACGCCTCGCTTAGCGGTGTAGTAGTCGCAGGTAGGGGGTGAACGGGAGTCCATCTCCCGTTCACCCCTCCGGATGAGGTGCTGGTCGTGGCTTAGCTAGTTCATTGATGTTGCATTGAATGCAACAAGGAGGTGGGGTGTTGAGCCTCAGTGTCCAGGGCCGGCGCGCCGGGCTGTTGAGCCAAATCGAGCAGGATGTGCTTGATGACGGGAAGCCGATTGGTTCGGCGTTGCGAAGGTGCATGCTGCTGGGCAGTCGGACGGGGTCGTCGCAGTTGCGCGAGTGGGCGACCTTGGAGCTTAAGGGTTACCTGGTTCCTGCCGAAGTTCCGGATTACCGTGTCATCGCCGCTGGTCTCCACCTCGATGCAGTGACCGGCAGAGCGGTCATCAAGGGGCAGCCGATCAGTGCCAGGTCGCTGCCCGATTTCGTTGCCGAGCATGTGAGCGAGCGCCTTCCGCTGACCCAGGCGGTTGACGAGTTGGAGGCGCTAGCGGCGCGGTTCGAGGACTCCGGCGAGTACCTGAAGCTAGCACCGCCGATGGCAGCCGAAATAGCTTCATATATGAATTATCAGATTGGCGACCCGTATCAGCAGATACAGGCGATTTACTGGTCGGTTCACCCGAGCGTGATACGGGGTGTCCTGGGGCAAGTGAGGACGGTTCTCACCGAGTTCGTCGCTGAGTTGCGGGCTGCGGTTGGCGAGAGCGAGGAACTGCCATCTCCAGGTCAGACGAACGATGCGTTCCAGGTGGCCGTCTCGGGAAATTTCCAGAACTCGCCGATCACGATCGCGAGCGGGCCGACGAATCATGGGGAGACCGTGAACATCAAGAACAAGATTGCCGACGCGCGGGGCAACCTCGTCATTGGCAGCAACAACGTCGTTCAGAACAACACGAATGGCATCGACGCGCGGGCGTTGCTCGACTTTGCGGGACTCGTCGGCCAGATAGCGCCTACGCTCGGCCTGCCCGCTAGTGAGCAGGCCGAGCTGCAGTCAGCGGCTGCCGCTTTGCATGAGGCGGCTAGTGAGCCCGCCCCGGAAAGGGGACGGCTTCGCCGACTGGGCGACGCAGTGATGCAGGTTCTTACCAAGGCGGCGCCGACCGTGGCCAGCCAGATGGCGCTCGCGGCAGGCCAGGATGCGATTCACATGCTCGGACACTGAGCGTGAGTGCCTGAGGGGACTGATCGCTGGTAGTGCGTCGGCGAAAGCACCTACGTCTTCACTCCGTGACCGGGAGCCTCGGCTGAGTCGGCACCCCGGGTTGACGCAAGGCATCAATGTTGTGTTAGATGCAACGTCATGGGTGATCTTCGCGCCGTGGGTCTGCCTGGCTCAGCCCGGCCAGCATTCGCGAGCAGGGTGGTGCATCTTGATCCGGCGTCGGCGGTGTTCGAGGCGATGCTGGAGGGGTGGGCCACGCAGCAGCGTGCCCGGTTCCTGAAGGACAACACGATCGGGCCGAGGCTGGAACTGGTGCGGCGGTTCGCGGTGTTCACGAACCAGTACCCGTGGCAGTGGGAGCCGGCTGAGGCGGAAGCGTTCATTACCCGGTCGCCGGTCGCCGTGTCCACGGCCAGGAACTACCAGAACACGCTGCGGCTGTTCTGCGGTTATGCGTCCGACGCCCGCTACGGGTGGGTGAACAGGTGCCTGGAGCAGTTCGGGTCGGCGCCGCGGCAGATTCTCGATGAGTGGAACACGGTCGGGCATGTGACCGAGTTCGAGGGGCAGCCGCACCGGCGTCCGCTGACCTACGACGAGGTGCAGGCCCTCTTCGACGCGGCTGACGGGCGGGTAGAGGAGATCCGGTCCCGTGGCCGGAAGGGCGCGCTGGCGGCACAGCGTGACGCGGCGCTGCTAAAGGTGATCTATGCGTTCGGGCTGCGGCGCCGTGAGGCGTGGGGCCTGGATCTCGCGGATCTGCGGCACAACCCGCAGGCGCGTAAGTTCGCCCAGTATGGGGCGGTGTTCGTGCGGTGGGGTAAGTCGTCGAACGGCAGTCCGCCGAAACGGCGGACGGTGCTGACGGTTCCTGAGATGGACTGGGTCGTGCCGGTGATTCAGCAGTGGATCGAGGAGGTTCGCCCGCTGTTCAGTCCGGGTGCCCATCCGGCGTTGTGGGTGACCGAGCGGCGCGGTCGCCTGTCGCGGCGGGCGATCAACGAGGCGTTTGAGGAGGCCCGCGAGGCGGCCGGGCTGGATCCGGTGCTGGACTTGCACTGCCTGCGGCACTCGTATATCACGCATCTCATTGAGTTCGGCTATCCGGAGCGGTTCGCGCAGGACCAGGCTGGCCATTCCTATGCGAGCACGACCGCGATCTACACGGGCGTGTCAGACGAGTTCCGGAATCGGCTTCTCGTCGCTGCCCTGCGGGAGCGGCATGCCCGGGCGTGGAAGGACGAGTCGTGACGAGGAAGATGGGCATCCGCTGGCATCTGCGGCTCCGGATGGCGGAGAAGGGCCTGTTCCAGACCTCGGATCTGGTGCCGCTGCTAGCCGAGCGGGGCATCCACCTGTCTCGTGAGCAAGTTTACCGGCTGGTGACCCAGGTTCCCCAGCGCCTGTCGACTGACACGCTGGCGGCGTTGTGCGACATCCTGGAGTGCCAGCCCAACGACCTGATCGAGATCGAGGTCGTCAGCCAGCAGGTCCGGAAGGCGGCTGGGGAATCCGGCCGGGCAGCACCGTCGGCCGTGCGTCGCAGCACGATCCGCCGCCCCGACCTGTCGTGACCGCGGCCAGCCCCCTTGATGAGTCGCGGGATCGAGTCACCGCCTGCCTGATCAGTTCCGTGCCTGGACTGGACGATGAGGCCGCGCGTGATGTGCTCGCCGCGGCCAGGGCAGAGCACGGGCGGGCGCTGCGCGAGATCGATGCTCTGCTGAGGGAGTATCCAGGGGCCCTGGTCACGACCCCGGCCGCATATCCGCTGGTGCTGGTCCGGCTGGCGCACGCGCTGATCGATGCCGGATATCTGACGGTCGCGGCTCCGGCCTGCACGGGGTGCGGCAGGATCACGGCCGACCTGCGGCGCAAGACGGCCTCTGGCAGGGTCTGCGGCACCTGCGCGGCGCGTGAGAGCAAGGGAACGTGTGTTCGCTGCGGCCAGGCCAGGCGGATCTACGCCCGGCGTCCCGAGGGCGGCATCTGCTCGGCTTGCTATGACAAAGACGAGCAGGTCGTGACGGAATGCAGCGGGTGCGGCCGGATGCGGCGCGCCGCTGCCCGGACGCCCGACGGCAGCGCGCGTTGCCAGTTCTGCGCCACGCGCCCGGTCCGCAAGTGCTCGGCCTGCGGCCAGCAGCGCACCGTCGCCGGGACCAGCGATGCCGGGCCGGTCTGCGCCTCGTGCTACCAGGCTCCGCAGCGGCCGTGCGGGCGCTGCGGCCGGATTCGGAAGATCGCCAGGCGGGCGACAGCATCCACCCCCGACCTGTGCTATGGCTGCTACCAAGGCGCGTCGGCGGTCTGCTCGCTATGCGGGGAGACCAGGCCCTGCCAGCGGATCTCCTCGGGCAGCCCGATCTGCCGGAGTTGCCGGACCCGCCCTCCCCGGCCCTGCTCTCGGTGCGGGCGCAACCGCCCCGTCCAGGCGGAATGGCCCGCCGGACCAGTCTGCACCGGTTGCTACGAGCATGTCCGTCGCCATCCCGCCGAGTGCGCAGACTGCGGTGCGGTACGGCCGCTGATCGGCAGCAACGACCAGGGAAGGCCGGTCTGCGGTCCCTGCGCCGGAACTCCTGAGCTGGACTACACCTGCCGCGAGTGCGGGCGGGGAGGAGAGATCCATAGCGGCGGGCGCTGCTTCGGCTGCGTCCTGGTTGAGCGTGCCCGCACCTTGCTCGCTGGCCCCGGCGGGGCGGTCTCGGCGCAATTGCGCCCTCTGCTCGTGGCACTCACCACGGTCGCCAACCCCGCCACCGTGATCACCTGGCTCGGCAAGAGCCGGTCGGCCCAGTTGCTCGGCAGCCTGGCCAGGACAGGCGACCCAGTCACCCACGACCTGCTCGATGACCTGCCGCAAACCCAGGCGCTGCGCTACGTCAGGGACATGCTGGTCAGCTCCGGCGTGCTGCCCGCGCGCAACGAGCACCTGGAGCGGCTGGCACCCTGGCTGGAGCACCTGCTGCACGACAAGCCGGCCCACCAGGCTCGGCTGATCAGGCCGTTCGTGCACTGGTTCGTGCTCCGCCGCGCCCGCCGTGCCGCCACCCGCCGGACGTTTACCCGGGGATCGGCCGACTTCGCGCGGGCGCGTGTCATCGTTGCCCTCGACTTGCTGTCCTGGCTGGATCAGCGCGGCCAGGACCTGCGCGACCTGAACCAGGCGGATCTGGACCGGTGGCTGACCGATGGCACGAGCACCCGCCGGGCGGTCCGCTACTTCCTCCAGTGGGCACACGGCCGCGGTCTGACAGGTGACCTGAACGTGCCGCTTCCCCCGCGCCAGGAACCAGAGCGCCTGCTCGCTGAGCGCGACCACATTCACCAGCTCGACCGCTGCCTCGCCGACGAGGCCATGCCCTTGGACCTCCGGGTCGGGGGAGCGCTTGTGCTGCTCTTCGGGATGCTGGTCAGCAGGATCACCCAGCTGACCAAGGACGACGTGATCGAAGACAGCCGGGCCACCTGGCTGGCGATCGACGGGCATCGCCTCATGCTGCCGGCAAGGCTGGCGCGCCTCGTCCGCCAGCTGCGCGACCAGGACGAGCCGCGCTGGACACTCGGCCGGCTGGGAACCCCGGCGCCATGGCTCTTCCCCGGCCAGAGCCCAGACCGCCCGGCCGTGGACGTCCTCTTCGGCGTCCGTCTCCGCCAGTACGGCATCAACGCGCATGCCGGGCGCAACACCGCCCGCCTCGCGCTGGCCGCCGAACTTCCCGCCGCAGTCCTCGCTGACTTGACCGGCATCAGCGTCAGCACCGCCGAACGCTGGTCCCACTGGGCCAAGCGAGACTGGGCCGCCTATGTCGGCCAGCGCACGGCCGATGACCGAGGAGGCATCGGCAGCAGCCGGAAACTTACTAATCCAACCCGCTAAACATGCTAATCGACGCTACGATTGGGTCGTTTGTTAGGTTAGTTGGGAGGTTTCTTGCGCAGCTTCACGGACCTTGACGCGCTGATCGGGATGGTGCCCTCGCAGGTCGTCACCCGGCTCACCGCCATTGACTTCGGCCGGGGCTCGGAAGCGCTCTACCGTGACCAGATGCCGGGGCTGCTCACCGAGCTCGCCGACCGGGCCCGTGTCCTGAGCATCACCGCTTCATCGGCGATCGAGGGCGTCATCGTCGCCGACGCCGACCGGGCTCAGCGGATCATCGACCGGCGGACGACGACGCTGCGCAATCGCAGCGAGCAGGAACTTGCCGGCTACCGCGACGCGCAGGACTACCTGATCCGGGAGGACTGGCGCCCCCTGAACGCCGGCCTGATCCTGCACCTGCACCGGCTGCTGTTCGCCCACACGGCCATGCCAGGCGGGGCCTTCAAGACAGAAGACAACCTCGTCGTGGACCGCTCGCCCGACGGCTCGACAACCGTCCGGTTCAAGCCGGTGCCCGCCGCGAGCACCCCGTTCGCCGTCGACGACCTGATCAAGCGCTACCAGCAAGCGGCTGCGGCAGGCGAGCACCACCCGGTGCTCCTGTCCGGCCTGTTCATCCTCGACCTCCTCGTCATCCACCCTTTCGAAGACGGCAACGGACGAGTCGCCCGCCTGCTCACCGGCGCCCTGCTCGGCGAACACGGCTACACGGTCGGCCGCTACGTCAGCCTCGAGCAGGCGATCGCCGAATCGGCCGACACCTACTACCAGGCGCTCCTGGACTCCACCCACGGCTGGCACGAGGGAACCGCCGACCCGTGGCCCTGGCTTGCCTACTTCACCCGCCTGCTCGCCAGCGCCTACGCCGTCTTCGCCGACCGCGCGGCCGCGGCCCGGACCCCCGGAACGAAGCAGGAGCGCATCCGCGAGCACATCCTGCGCCACGCCCCCGCCACATTCCGCCTCGCCGACATCAGGACGGCAGTGCCAGGCGTCAGCGACC
Organism: uncultured Actinomycetota bacterium; assembly: GCA_963808705.1. Lineage (GTDB taxonomy): Bacteria > Actinomycetota > Actinomycetes > Streptosporangiales > Streptosporangiaceae > JASHPR01. The sequence continues at coordinate 28,312 of CAWEHB010000007.1, forward strand.
AGACGATCCGGCTCGTCCTAGAACAGCTGAGAGACGAAGGCAAGGTCCGGGCCGACGGGACAGGCCGCTCCGCAACCTGGACACGGATGGCGAGCACCGCACCTTCCATATAAGTGCCTAACCGCCCTCCCGTGTGGGCGCTCGACAGCTTAGCTCTCTGAGCAGTGCACGGAACAGCTGTGGCAGCGTACGTCATGCGCTGGCGAGGTCGCGTCGGCTGAAGAGTACGGTTCCGGCCAGCGCGGCGAGGATTCCGAGGCCAACCAGCCAGGCAGCGGAGGTCAAGTCGGGCTGCGCGGCCGGGACCGCCCTGATGTGGTGCAGGACCGAGGTGTCCAGTAGCCATCGGCTGGTGACCACTGTCGCGAGGAGTTCGACGAGGAATGACCAGGCAACGAACCCGTAAGCGACGGCGGTCGCGAGGCGCGGCCGAGCGCCGTAGGCCAGGTTCCCCACGCCTAGGATGAACAGGCCCGGAGGGGCGATGTTGAGCCCGGCCTTGACGAACTGGGCGAAGCTGAGGCCGGCGTGCTGGCCGGCGATGCCGGCCCAGCCGGCCAGGCCCGCGGCGATGCTCGCGATGATGATGAGCCCCGCGCTCACGCCGAGGCGGCCGGTCATCCAGCGCCAGCGGCTGACCGGGCGGGCCAGCAGGTGGTCGGCGTGTCCATCGGCTTCTTCGCTACGGGTCGCGGATACCTGGCTGGCCGCCGAGAAACAGGTGAACGCGGCGCCAATGAGGTAGATGATCCCGAGGTAGGCTGCGCTGCCGGGCTGGACGCCGAGGCGGCCGAACGTCTGCTGGATGGCATGCGAGTTGCCGATGGCCTTGGCCGCCGAGGGGGCAACCAGCCCGCCTACGAGGCCGAGAACCGCCAGCCCGGCGGTCCAGCCGATCATGGCGAGGCGCTCGAGCCGGAATGCTAGGCCGGCGGGTCCGTGCAGCAGGCGGGTGCGTGACGGGCGGACGTCGCGGGCCGGGAGCGCGCCAGCCCCCAGATCCCGGCGTCCTGCCACGAAAACGGCCCCGGCTGCCAGGGCGGCGGTAAAGGCCGCGATGGGCAGGAACAGGGCCGGCGCCGGGCTGGTGAGCGGGTGAAGCTCCTCGGCCCAGCCGAGGGGGCTCAGCCATCGCAGCCAGTGCAGGCGAGGGGCGGAGTCGGCCACGACGCGGATCAGCAGCGACGCGGCGAAGGCCGCGGCGGCGATGCCGTTGGCCTGGCGGCGGTTCATCGCCAGCTGGGCGGCCAGCAGACCCACGCCTGCGAACATCACCGCTCCCGTGATCACAGCCGTGGCCAGGAAGAGCGCGCCTCCGGCAGGGATGCCGACCTTGGCTGTCGAACCCGCCGCCACGATGATCACTGCCGTGATCACCCACAACAGGGCCAGGCCGGCCGCAAGCCCGGCTATCGCCTGAACGACCGCCCCGCGGCGGGTGGTCTGCCCAGTCAGGAGCAGCTCCAGGCGGCCCGCGTCCTCTTCACCACGGGTCAGGCGGGTCGCGGCGAGCATTGCCCACACTGCACCGACCGGGACCAGCACGCCCATCGCCCGCCACGCGGTGAACCCGGGGACCGTCGCAAACCGCTGGCCCTCGCCGAGCAGGGCCGTCAGGCCGGCGTTCGTCCCGAAGGTGAGTGCTATTTTCTCCCGCGCCGCGATCGTTGAGTAACTGGTGGCGTACTCCCAGGCCGCGTAGGCGACATAGCCGCCGAACACGACACCCCACAATCCGGCCGACCGGGCCATCCGCCGCGCGGTGAGCACGGCGACCACCTGCCTGGCGCGGCGGCCGGCGCGGGCGTCAGGCAGCACGGGAAGCCTCGCCGGGCACGCCGGCCGCCCCGTAGAGGGCGAGGAACAGCTCCTCAAGCGAGGGCTCCCGGATAAGCAGGTGGCGCACAGACGATCCGGCCAGCACCTCGAGCAGCGGCCTCACCGGGCCGGTGACGCGGCACTGCACGCTGTTGGTTTCCACCTTGACGTCGTTTACCCCAGGGACCTGCGACAGGTCCGGCGGAGCTGACTCGAACTCAGCCTCGACCGTCACCGCGGACAGGTGGCGCATCTCGGCAAGCACTCCCACCTCGACCAGGTCTCCGGCGCGCAGAATCGCGACCCGTCCGCAGAGCGCCTCGACCTCGCTCAGGATGTGCGACGACAGGAAGACGGTCTGACCGCGGTCGCGCGCTTCCGCCACGCTGTGCCGGAAGGCCTGCTCCATGAGCGGGTCCAGGCCACTGGTCGGCTCGTCGAGCAAGAGCAGGTCAGCGCGGCTCATCAAACTCGCGACCAGCAGGAGCTTCTGCCGGTTGCCCTTGGAATAAGCCCGCACCCGTTTGGACGGGTCCAGCTCGAACCGGTCAAGCAGCACATCACGGTAAGCCGTGTCCGCACGACCCTGGACCCGGCTGAGCAGTTCCAGCGTCTCTGCCCCGGTAAGTGACGGCCACAGGCTGGCCTCGCCGGGCACATAGGACAGTCTCCGGTGCACTTCTACCGGGTGACGCTGGCAGTCCACACCGAATATCTCGGCCCGGCCCGAGGTGGCTTCGATCAAGCCCAGCAGCAGCCGGATCGTCGTCGTCTTGCCCGCGCCGTTGGGGCCGAGGAAACCCAAGACCTCCCCTGCCCTCACCTCCAGGCTGAGCGAGTTCAGCGCCCTTGTCTTCCCGAAGACCTTGGTCAGCCCCTCGATCCTGATCACCGTGTCCATCGCTCAGCCCCTGGATAAGTGGATACCGCAGCCAAATTTCTACATCGACTATAATGTTAACTTACATCAAGAGTAAATTTCTTTTGGACGGGAGGGTCTGCGGGCATGGCTGACGAAGTGGGCTTGCGGGAGCGCAGGCGTCAGCGGACCCGGCTGGCGCTGATCGGCGCTGCCATGCGGCTTTTCGGGGAGAAAGGGTACGACGAGACCACCGTGGCCGAGATCGCCACCGCCGCGGGCGTATCGACCAAGACCTTCTTCAACTACTTCGCCAGCAAGGACGAGGTTCTCTTCCCCCACCTAGCTGGCCGCATCGACGGCGCGGTCCAGATCATCGAGCAACGCCGGCCCGGTGAGAACATGGTCGACGTCCTAGCCCGGGCGATGGAGCACATGCTGGCGGCAGCCGTCAAGGACGAACTGACCGGCGGGCTTGCGGAGATCCGGCTGCGCCTCATCATGTCCGTCCCGGCCGTCCAGGCCGCCACGCTGCGCCGCTACTTCCTGGCCGAAACCCGGCTGGCGGAGGCGCTGCACCACGCCTACCGGGATACTCTCGACTGGCCCGCCGCCGCCGCCGTCATCGGCTCACTCATGGGAGCAGTACTGGCCGCGGCACTAGTCAGCCTGCAACGCGGCGACACGACCGATCAGGTACAGGCCGCGGTCCGGCGTGCCATGGACATCGCCGAGCGAGGGCTGCGAACCGCAGAGCGCGCAGCCCCGGCATTTCCCCCCTTGCGGAGATAGTTGGCCGGTGACGTGCCTCCACTTGCCTGAGCATCGACATCCGCCCCCAGAAAACGAGGAATACCGCACACTCCGAATAAGTGCACTGCGCCAGCATTGGGCATCGTTCAAAGGCAGGAGTTTCCAGCTCAGGAGGGGTGCGGCTGGGAGGCTGCGCTCCTCCTGGGTGCTCATACGATGCCGCTCGTTGCGTCTGATGCGACCGCTTGAGCGTGACACGGTTTGCCCATGGGACCGGTGAGTTAACCGCCGCCCGCTGCGGGAAACTCAACAGTGATGTGGAGGCCGCCGCCCTCACCCGGCTCTGGCCCGGCTGGACAGCGGGCAAGGACGCCGACGCCTGCAAGCGCTTCCTCCGCACCGGGCGGTTCCCGTCCATGCCGGACCTCCCGGAATCCGCAGCGCCGGCACGCCGCGCCGTGACACGGTGATGAGGCAGATCGGAGGCAGCCATGACGGGCGAGAGCAGGCAACGACCGGAGGACGTACGGTTCCTCTCGGGAGTGATCCTGGTCTCCGGGCAGCCAGAACGGCTGGCGGGCTTCTACCGCGACGTGCTCGGGCTACCACTCGCCGGGGAACGCCATGGCGACACCGCCCCGCACTTGGCGTGTGAGCTCGGCGACAGTCATTTCGCCATCCACCCGGTGGCCGACTACCAGGGCGAGCCGACCGCGACCGGTGCAGTCAAGCTGGCCTTCATCATCTTCGACATGACCGGGCTCGTCCAATGGCTGCAGACACGTGGTATCCCTCTCTGCTACCCGCCGGCCGAACTCGGCACCCAATCGCGCATCACGGCGATCCGCGACCCAGACGGAAACCTGATCGAGTTCACCGAACTCGGCCCGGCCTGGGGGTCGCCGTGGGGAATACTGCACATCTGTCAGCCTTCGCTGCGAGAGTCCCCAGTGGGGAAGGGGATTCCCGTTCCGAAAGCCACGTCGGTCACCGGGTGCCAGGTCCACATCTGTTCTGGCGTCTGGGATACGAGGCTGATCGAGGTTATGGCGGCTTGCTGTCGGGGCAGTTCACGTCCCAGAGCTTCGATCACGGGGCCCGCAGGGCCGGCCGCGTTGCTGTAGGCCAGCGTGATGTGCGGAATCCAGGGCTCGCTGTACAGCTTGCCGTCGCGTCCAGTAGCCATGCGGGTGGCCTCCTGGGCCGCTCGCAGGACAGGCTCGAGCGCATCGGAGGGTCCCGCATGGAGCATGACCGCGCGCGGGTGGTAGAGGACCCTCCCTAGCGTGATCGTTATCGGTGGCGTACCTGCAAGGAATCGCCGCGCATGATCGGTCATCATGGCCACTTGATCGGGTGTGATCTCGTCAGCGAATCCCGCGATCAGCGTGGTCATATGCAGCCACTGCCGCGGCACTAGGTCCAGGCCGGGTAGTCCGGCCAATCGTAGTTGTCCTAGCCGTACCAGCTCAGCGACCTGGGGATCGTCACCGACGAGCATGAGCCACATGAGCTGTGCCCGGTCGGGATCCACTCCGGGCTGCGCCGACCAATGATCTTCCATCTGTACCGGGAACGGACTCAATGGACCTCCCCGCTGCTTGCTGCCGCAGGTGCCGCCGCTCTCGTGAACGCCGCGATCTGCTGCCGAAGACTCTGGGCCTTTTTCGGAGCCCGTAAACCTGCGCTGCCGCAGTAGCGAGTCCATGTCCGCCAGGTAGCTGGTGATGGTCGCGATGCGAAACGCGGGCGCGAGCGTCAGGACCGCGTCGAGCTGCTCGGCAGCGGCATCGAGATCGCCTTTCATCACGTAGGCAATGCCTGCGCCGATTCGGATCAGCGACCACACGCCATACAGCCACGGGTCGCCGGCCGCCCATCCCGCATCGGCCATCTCCGCCGCGCGCAACGCTTCATCCGGGTCGCGCAGCCGGATCCCCACTGACAATGCGTAAAGTGCCTGACGCGGACCTGGGCATGACCACGTGGACAGCCCGGAGTCAGCGGCCTGCGGGCTTGAGGCGACATCCTGGGCATCCCGCAGCGCCCTTCGGGCACGGACCGCGTCGCCAAGCAGGGCCGAGGCGCTGGCCTCCTGGCTGGCCAGCAGCACTCTTACCGGGGCATCCGGGCTCCGCTCGAAGCCTTGCCGGGCTAGATCGGCAGACCGCGCAAAGTACTGTGCTCCCCCCCGCCGAGTCATCCGGGCGCCTTGCCATCGGGCGGTCTTGGCCTGGGCGCTCAGCGCGAACACAGGGCTGTGCCCGGCTTCCTCGGCGCACACGGCTGCTGCTGTGCCGTGTGCTTGCGCCGTCGCGGTGTGCTCGATGTCATCGAGCAGCAAGCTGGCGTGCGCCAGTAGGTCTGAGTCGATACGGAACAACTCGCGAGTTTGCCGCGAACGCTGTCGTCCGCCATGCAGCAACGCCTGGACCTGCTGGTGAAGATCAAAGACACCGGTAAGGACCTGCCCTGGCGGCAGCCGCGTATGCGCCTCGGCCAGCGCAGCACGGGCTTGGTCGATATGGCTGACCGCTTCGTCGGTGGTGTTGCTGGCGGCGATCCAGGTCACGAGGCTGACAGCATCGTGCTTCGTTGGGAACAGCCGCTCGCCGACTTGGCGCCGCGCGGAAGGTGAGCCGAACAATGCTTCGCGGGTGAGGCCGAACGCCCGGCAATACAACTCGATGTAGAGATCTCCCGGGTGGTTCTGGCCGGACTCGTGACCGCGCACCCGCCTCTTGATGTTCTCGATGCTTGGCAGCCGTGCGCGGGTGTATTCGTCGGCGGCGTCGCGGAGACGCACGGCAGTGAGCTTCTGGCTCCACAGCCTCTTGACCCGTTCCTCGCGGATGCGAGCGGCCCACAACGGCAATTCGCCAGTCATCAGCTTGGCCAGCACCCCCGCCTGTTAACTGTGCGTCGTGTCCTCAAGTATCCCCTTCCGGCAGCCAAGTCATGGCTCTTCACTGGACGGGCGAACCCGTGTCAGCAGGAGAGGAAGGCGCGCCATGCTGTTACCCGACGAACTGGCCAGCTTGCAGGCCGACTTCCCGCAGTTTCAGATCTGGCGAGAGACCACCGGCCAGCACACCCGGTACATTGCCCGCCGCCTGCATCCAGGCGTCCACCCGCATACGCTCGTCACTCCCGATCCGGGTGAGATCCGCGCCGAGCTGGGCGCCAGCCCAAGCCAGCCGGCCGCTGCCCAGGGCATGGTCGGCGATGCTGGGACGTCCAGCGTCGCCGAGGTCCACGACCGGTAGGCGGGAGGCAAAGACCACTCCGCTGCCAACTGTCCAGCGCTGTCAGCGGGCAGGCTCAGTCCTTGCCCCGTCCGGTTACCGCATCGCGGATTAGTTCGAATACGTATTTGATAAACAATACTAAGCTGCTAGCATGACCTAACGACAGCCACGGCGACCGGAGGTCTGATCATGCGGCGTACGGCGCTACCCAACCTGACCGGCGGGGACCTAACCACGCGTCAGCGCAAGATCATCCAGGTCATCGAGGACTCCGTACGACGCGACGGTTACCCGCCCACCTTGCGGGAGATCGCCGAAGCGGCCGGGCTGGCGAGCACGTCGAGCGTCGCCTACCAGCTGTCGACGCTCGAGAAGAAGGGATACCTGAGCCGCGGTTCGGGGCGGCCGCGCACGGCGGTCGTGTGCCCGCTCACGGGGCCGGCCTTGGAGCAGCAAGCCGGCCACGCGCGCGGCGACATCGAGCGGCACGGGATCGCTCAGGTGCCGCTGGTCGGCCGTATCGCTGCAGGCGGCCCGATTCTCGCCCACGAGCTGGTCGAGGACATCATCCCGCTGCCCAGGCAGCTGGTCGGTGAGGGGGACCTCATCATGCTCAGGGTCGTCGGCGACTCGATGATCAACGCCGCGATCGCCGACGGCGACTGGGTGGTCGTCCGCCGGGAGTCGGACGTCGAGAACGGCGACATCGTGGCCGCCATGATCGAGAACGACGCGTCGGCTGACCGAGAGGCGACCGTCAAGACGTTCAAGAAGAGTGCCGGGCATGTCTGGCTGATCCCGCACAACCCCGCCTACACGCCGATCCTGGGCGACGAGGCGACGATCCTCGGCAAGGTGGTCGCCGTGCTGCGCCGCGTCTGACGCCGCCGGGCGCGGTGTTTCTCTGCCGTCGGCAGATTGTCTTGGCCGGCGCCTGCCGCGCGAACCATGGTGGATGGTGCCGCCGGATGTCCGGCGCCGGACCCGAAAGCAGGGAGACTATGCAGACTGCCGTGGCCGAACCCGCAGCGTTCGCCGGGATGCTCGATGACCAGCTGGCCACGCGGCTCCTGTACCAGCGCATCATCGTGCTCGGCACCGAGGTCGACGACCGGGTGGCCAACCGGCTCTGCGCCCAGTTGCTGCTGCTGTCGGCCGAGGACCCGCGCGGCGACATCAGCCTGTACATCAACTCGCCGGGAGGCTCGGTCACCGCCGGGCTGGCGATCTACGACACGATGCAGCTGATCCCCAACGACGTCCGGACGCTGGCCATGGGCCTGGCGGGCAGCATGGGCCAGTTCCTGCTGTGCGCCGGGGCCGCCGGCAAGCGGTTCAGCCTCCCGCACGCCCAGGTGCTGATGCACCAGGGCTCGGCCGGGTTCGGCGGCACCGCCGCCGATGTCGAGATCTACGCCGAGCAGCTCGAGCGGACGGGAGCGATGATGACCAGGCTGACCTCCAAGCACACCGGACAGCCCGAGGAGACGGTCGCCCAGGACAGCCTGCGGGACCGCTGGTTCAGCGCCGAGGAGGCCCGGGATTACGGGATCATCGACCACATCGTGGAGCGGCTCGACGACGTGCGCCCCGCGTTCAGCAAGACGGCGGGGCTGTGACCATGGGCCAGTACACGATTCCCACCGTGGTGGAGAAGACCGCGGGCGGCGAGCGGGCCTACGACATCTACTCCCGGCTGCTCTCGGAGCGGATCATCTTCCTCGGCACCGAGATCGACGACGGGGTCGCCAACGTGGTGATGGCCCAGTTGCTGCACCTCGAATCGGCCAGTCCCGACCTTGAGATCATGCTCTACATCAACTCCCCGGGCGGCTCGTACAGCGCGCTCACCGCGATCTACGACACCATGCACTACGTCCGTCCCGACGTCGCCACCATCTGCATGGGACAGGCGGCGTCCGCCGCGGCGGTCCTGCTGGCCGCCGGAGCGCCGGGCCAGCGGTCGGTCCTGCGGCACGCCAAGGTGCTGCTGCACCAGCCGTCGAGCGAGGCCCGGGGAACCCTGCCGGACCTGGCCGTCCAGGCCAAGGAGGTGGCCCGGGTCCGAGCCGAGATGGACGAGATCCTCAGCCGGCACACCGGCCATCCGGTGGACAAGATCAGGCGTGACACCGACCGGAACATGACCCTCAGCGCCAGCGAAGCCGTCGCCTACGGCCTGGCGGACCAGGTCCTCACCACGCGGGACGCCGCTCCGCTCGAGCTGGCCGAGGCCAGCTGATCACGCCGCCAGCAGGCATTGCGCGTCGGCCGACCCGCCCGCCGGCGGCCCGCCGCGGCGGCCGCGGACGGCCTCCAGCCGGAAGCCCGGGATCACCTGGGGGATCACCTGGGCGCGGCGGTCCACCAGGTCGCGCCCGACCTCGACCAGCAAGTCCGACAACTCGATGCGCAGGGCGTCGCAGATGGCGGCCAGGACCTCTGAGGAGGCTTCCTTGCGCCCCCGCTCCACCTCGGACAGGTACGGCATGGAGACCTTGGCGGCCCGGGCCACGTCGGCCAGGGTCCGGCCCTGCTCCCGCCGGGTCCGGCGCAGCACGTCGCCGAGCGTCGTCCGCAGCAGGGGCCGGGGCCGCTGGTCGCGTCCCCCTGGCCCGATCACGGTCGGATCCAACGTCGCCGCCCCTTCCCGGCGGGCCGTGACGACCCGGCGCCCAGACCTGCCTCTCGTCACGGTACCCAGGACCTCGCCGGCCGGCCGAGCGCTTTCGCTGGCAGCGCAAGCGCTGCCTCAGAGCGGGTCGATGTCCGCCAGATCGCGGTCGATCCGGAGCCACCGGGTGAGACCGAGGTCACGCAGGAACGGCACGTCGTGACTGGCCACGATCAGCGCGCCCTGGTAGGAGCGCAGCGCCCCGGCCAGCTGGCGCACGCTCGCCATGTCCAGGCTGTTGGTCGGCTCGTCCAGCAGCAGGAGCTGGGGCGCTGGCTGCGCGAGCAGCAGGGTGGCCAGCACGGCCCGGAAGAGCTCGCCGCCCGACAGCGTGCCTGCGCGCTGGTCGGCCCGCCGCCCCCGGAACAGGAACCTCGCCAGCTGGGCCCGGATCTGGTTGTCGGTCGCCGCCGGCGCGGCCCGGGCCACGTTCTGCACCACGGTCAGCTCGGGGTCAAGGATGTCCAGCCGCTGCGGCAGGTACCGGACGCCGACCGCGGCCTTCGCCTGGCCCGAGACCGGCGGGATCTCGCCGACGATGGTGCGCAGCAGCATGGTCTTTCCCGACCCGTTCCGGCCGGTCAGGGCGATCCGCTCCGGCCCGCGGACGGACAGGCTGGCGCGGGCGCCGCAGGCGATCTCCAGGTCGGAGAGCGTGAGCACGGTCCGCCCGGCGGGCACCGACGTTTCCGGCAGGTCGACGCGGATCTCGGCGTCGTCGCGCACGGCCTCCTCGGCGGCGGCCAGCCGTTGGGCGGCGTCATCGAGGCGGTCGAGGTGCGTGGCGCGGTCCCTGCCCGCGGTGACCTGGGCCTGCAGCTTGCGCGCGTGCGCCACAATCCGGGGCAGGCTCCCGCTCTCCTGCACCTTCCGCCCGTAGCGGGCCCGGCGGTCGAGCTTGGTCTGGGCCTCGGTCAGCTCGCGCCTGCGCCGCCGCACGTCCGACTCGGCCGCCCGCACCGTGCGCTCGGCGGCCTCCTGCTCCACGGCGACCGCGTCTTCGTAGTCGGCGATGTTGCCGCCGTACCAGCGCACCTGCCCGGCCCGCAGGTCGCCGATCTGGTCGACCAGCCCCAGCAGCTCACGGTCATGGCTGACGATGACCATCGCGCCCTGCCACGAGCCGGCCGCGTCGTACAGGCGGTGGCGCGCGTCCAGGTCGAGGTTGTTCGTCGGCTCGTCCAGGAGCAGCACGCCGGGGCGGCGCAGGAACTGCGCGGCCAGGCCGAGCAGCACCGCCTCGCCGCCCGACAGCTCGTCGATCCGGCGGTCCAGCGGGACCCGCTCCAGCCCGAGCCGGCCCAGCGTGGCCCGGGCGCGCTCCTCGACGTCCCAGTCGCCCCCGACCCGGGCGAAGTTCTCCTCGCTGGGGTCCCCCGCTTGAATCGCGTCCAGGGCCTGAAGTACTCCGGCGATGCCGAGCGCCTCGTCCACGCGGACGCCCGCGGTGAGCGTCACGTTCTGCGGCACGTAGCCCAGCTCGCCGGCGACCGTGACCGAGCCGCGCGCCGGCCGGAGCTCGCCGGCGATCAGGCGCAGCAGCGTCGACTTGCCGGACCCGTTCACGCCGATCAGGCCGGTGCGGCCGGGCCCGATGGCCAGCGAGAAGTCGGTGAAGACGGTCGTCCCGTCCGGCCAGGCGAAGGTCAGGCCGGAGCAGACAACGGCCGGGGTTGGCATCGGCATGGGCGGCTCCACTCGGGATTCACCGTATGCCAGCGCCCCGCGACGGGGGTAGCGAGATTCCGCTGACCCGCAGAGGTCAGCGGGGCTCGGTGGATGGCCGCTGCTGCGCCAGGACGGCGCGCACCAGCGCGTCGAAGACGAAGTAGTTAGGTATGTCACTGACCTGCGCCCGTTTCCACGCCAGCCACTTGCCTGTCTTCTTCACCGACACCACTCCCTTGCGGGTCTCCACCGCCTCGATCTCGCTCCACGGCAGCGAGTGATGACCGGCGGCGATGCCGCTGGGGCTTAACGTCAACGGCCCGAACGGGACCGCCTTCCCGGCGCTCAAGCGGTCGGTGGCCTTCGGCAGCTGGACGCGGGTGACCCCCCGTTCCAGGAGGCGGCCAAGCTGCTCGATCGTGACCGGCGTGGTCATCCCGGGGGTGGGCTCCAGCCGCACGGCCCGGCTCGCCCGCGCGTTCCGCGCCGGGAGCGCTCCGCGAAACGCCCGGGTCCGGCCGTCGGCCAGGCGCAGGGTGTAGCGGTAGTCGGTGTAGGTCGGGCTCCCGTTCGCGGAGTGACGGGTGATCGCCTGCCAGACGTGGGTCACCTCCTCCCAGCCGGCGCTGATCTCCTCGTCCCCGCTGATCCAGCTGACCCCCCAGGAGAACACGAAGCAGCGGAGCGAGCGGCCGGTCACGACATCCTGCCGTTTCCTGGCCCCCATGAAGAGCTTCGCGAGTCCCTTTGCTTCGGGAATCCACGCGAAGTCCGGTCGTTGCCCGTGGCTTCGTTCCGGCTCGTTCACGTGTCACGAGTTTAACGGGGCATCACGGGAGCTTTCCTGCCTAACCGGTTACGGCCGCGGGGAGGGGCACCGCCTGGCCGGCGGGACGCGGTTTATTCGGTGGCGGCCACGTCACGTTGCTGGTCACTATCGACGCATGTTCGGCCCGGTCCAGCCGCTGAGCCTCGGCGACCTCCCCGGCTGCCTCGCGCTCGCGCGAGATCGCGGGTGGCCTGCCGAGGAGCGCAAGTGGCGGCTGCTGTTCGCCGTGGGCACGGTCTACGGCCTGCGCGGCGGGGACGGCGACCTGGCCGGCGCCGTGGTTCTCACCCGCTACGGCCGCGAGCTCGCGGCGATCGGCATGCTGCTCGTCGCCGCGCGGCACGGCGGGCAGGGCCTCGGCCGCCGCATCATGACCCGCGCGCTGGCCGAGGCGGGCGACGCGACCGTGTTCCTCAACGCGCCCGAGGCCGGCCGCCCGCTGTACGAGAAGCTGGGCTTCGTGCCGGTCGGCACGACCCATACCCACGTGGGCGAGTTCGCGCTGCCGGGGGGCGCCGCCGGGTCCGCCGGGTCCGCCGGGTCGCGGCCGGCGGAGCAGGGCGACCTGCCGGCGATCCGCGAGCTCGACGCACGGTGCAACGGGGCCGACCGGGCCCGCCTGGTGCGGTTCCTGCCCGGCTTCACCGAGCACCTGCGCGTCGTCGAGCGGCACGGCTTCGTCACCGGGTACGCGGGCGGGTGGCGCAACGTCGACAACGTCGTCATCGGGCCGGTCATGGCCGGCCGCGCCGACGACGCGAAGACCCTGATGGCCGACATCGCCGGGGCGGTCGCCGGGCCGGTGCGCCTCGACCTGGACGGCCGGCACCCGCAGCTTCGTGACTGGGCAACCGGGCACGGCCTGGCGCTCCGGGCCTCATCCGCGGTGATGGTGCAGGGCGGCCGCCCGCTTCCGGGCGACCGCGCCCGCTGGTTCGCCCCGCTGATGCAGGCACTCGGCTGAACCCGGCCGGGCCGGCCGGCGCCATCCGGTCCACGGTCAGTACGCGTCTGCACATTGGTTGCCGCGTCTACCCGGCGCGAAGCGGGCCGAGCGCGGCCCAGTCGAGCACGGGCGCGGCCAGGTCGCGGATGGCGGCGAGCAGGCCGAGGCGGGCCTCGCGCTGCCGCGGATCGTCACTCATCACCAGCACCTCGTCGAAGAAGGTGTTGATCGGCCCGGTCAGCGGCCTGGCCTTCGCGGCGAACTCGCCGAGGTCCGGGCCGGCGGTGGCCGGGCGCCCGGCGCTCAGGGCCGCGCTCACCTCGGTGAGCGCCCGGTGCAGGGCCACCTCGGCGGGCTCGGCGAGCTGCCCGGGGCGGTAGGCGGCCGCGGCGGAGGCCGGCACGATGCGGCGGACCCGCTGCAGCGCCGCCGCGAGGTCCGCGAACTCCGGCTGGCCGGCCAGCTTGGCCAGCCCGGCCAGGGCCCGGTCGGCCGCAGCCGGCGCGTCGGCCAGGGGCAGGACCGCCGCCACGTGCCGTTGGTCGGCCCCGGAATCCAGGAGCTGCTGCTCGAGGCGCCGGACGATGAAGTCCCGCGCCTGCGCCATCGCCGTCCCGGGGATCCGGACGCCCTGCCCGCGCAGCTGGGCGGCGGCCGCGGCCAGCCCCGCGGTCAGGGTCACCGGCTCCAGGGCCGGCCACGCCCGCAGGATGGCGGTCACGCCCAGCGCGGCGCGGCGCAGCCCGAACGGGTCGGAGCTGCCGGTCGGGCTCGCGCCCACGGCGAACAGCCCGGCCAGCAGGTCCAGCCGGTCGGCCAGGGCGAGCACGGCGCCGGGCAGGGTCTGCGGGAGCGCCCCGCCCGCCGTGCGGGGCAGCTCGGTATCGGACAGGGCCTGCGCGACCGGCGCGGGCTCCCCGCTCCGGAGGGCGTACTCGGCGGCCATGACGCCAGCCAGGCTGGTCAGCTCGATGACCAGCTGCGAGGCCAGGTCGGCCTTCGCCAGCCGGGCGGCGCGCCCGAGGGTCCGCTGGTCGTCCGGCGAGAGCGCGACCGGCGGCACCGCCGCCCCGCCGGGCAGCGCGAGGGCTCGCGCGATGCCGGCGATGCGGTCGGCGCGGTCGGCCATGGAACCGAGGCGCTGCTCGAACGCGATCTTGCTCAGCCCCCGCCGGAACTCCTCCGGGGCGGTCCGCAGGTCGGCCCGCCAGAAGAACAGGACGTCCTCGTACCTGGCCCGCAGCACCGCCTCGTGGCCGGCCCGCACCACCTCGTGATCGCAGGATCCGTTCGCCACCGCCACGAAGTACGCCATCAGGCCCCCGGCCGCGTCCCGCACCGGCAGGTACCGCTGATGCTTGCGCATCACGGTGGTGAGGATCTCGCCGGGCAGGCTGAGGTAACGCTCGTCGAAGCGGCCGAGGACCGGTTCCGGCCGCTCGACCAGGTTGGTCACCTCGTCGATCAGGGCGGTCTCGGCGTCGGCGTCGACCGTGCCGCCCACGCCGGCGGCCAGCGCCCGGGCCCCGGAGATGATCAGCTCCCGGCGGCGCAGCGGGTCGACGATCACGCCGTGCGCGGCGAGCAGGTCCGGGTACCCGTCGGCCTGGCTGACCTCGATGACCGGGACCTCGGCGGTGCGGTGCCCGCGGGTGGTGCGCCCGCTGCCCAGCGACGACACCGCGACCGGGACCTCCGCGTCGCCGAGCAGGGCCAGCAGCCAGCGGACCGGCCGGACGTAGGACAGCTCCGGGTCGTTCCACCGCATGTTCGCGTCGGCCCGCAACCCGGCCACGGCCTGCGCGAACACCGCGCTGAGGACCTCGACCGCGCCGCGCCCGGCCAGCTGCTCGACCGCTGCGACGTAGTCCACGCCGCCGGCGCTGACCCGCCGCAGCGCGGCGACGTCGGCGCCCTGAGCGCGGGCGAATCCCAGCCCGGCCCGGGTCGGCTGGCCGTCGGGGCCGAAGGCCACGCTCGCCCGCGGCCCCCGGACCGTGCGCTCGGCCGCGGGCTCGCGCGGTGCCACCTCGTGCACCAGGGCCACGATGCGCCGGGGGGTGGCGAACGTCCGGATCTCGCCGCGGGCCAGCCGGGTGCCGTCGAGCAGGCTGGCCAGCGCGACCCGCAACGACTGCGCGGCCCGGGTGACCTCGGCGGCCGGGAGTTCCTCGGTGCCGATCTCCAGCAGCGCCGTCTGCGCCGAGGAGACTTCCCCGAACGCCGCCGGCGCGGCCGCCGGGGACAGCGGCGGCGTGACGCCCAGCGGGTACCCGAGCTCGGCGCGGCGGTCGGCCCACAGCCGGGCGACGTCCCGGGCCAGGGCCCGCATCCGGCCGAACGCCGTCGCCCGCTCGGTCGCGGACACCGCGCCCCGGGCGTCGAGGACGTTGAACGCGTGCGAGCACTTGAGCACGCAGTAATAGGCCGGAACGGGCAGTCGCACGGTGATCATGCGCCGCGCCTCGGCCGCGTAGTCCTCGAACAGGCGCAGGATGGTATCCACGTCGGCATCGTCGAGGTAGTAGCGGCTCATCTCGTACTCGGCCTGGCCGAACGCCTCGCCGTAGGAGATGCCAGGGGCGTAGGTGATGTCCTTGAAGTGGCTGACCTGCTGGAGCGCCATCATGATGCGCTCGATCCCGTAGGTGATCTCCACCGATACCGGGTCCAGGGCCATCCCGCCGGCCTGCTGGAAGTAGGTGAACTGGGTGATCTCCAGGCCGTCCAGCCAGACCTCCCAGCCCAGCCCCCACGCGCCCAGGGCCGGGGACGCCCAGTTGTCTTCCACGAACCGGACATCGTGCGCGCGCAGGTCGACGCCGAGGGCCTCCAGGCTGCCCAGGTACAGCTCCTGCGGGTCGCCGGGGTCGGGCTTGAGGATCACCTGGAACTGGGTGTGCGTCTGCAGCCGGTTCGGGTTCTCCCCGTAACGCGAGTCGTCGGGCCGGACGCTCGGCTCCGGGTACGCCACCCGCCACGGCTCGGGCCCGAGCACCCGCAGCACGGTCGCCGGGTTCATGGTTCCGGCGCCGACCTCGGTGTTGAACGGCTGCGCTACCAGGCAGCCGCGGTCGGCCCAGTACCTGGTCAGCGCGAGCAGCGCGTCCTGCATCGTCAGCGGCATGCCGCCCTGACCTGCCGCGCCACCCGCGCGGTTGATTCCGGCTGCTCTGCCATGCCTACTCCCACCGTGCTGCGGATCATTCATGATGATCCGCCGTCGGCCGGGCGGGCAACCGAGAATCGGCCGGCTCTACGGTGAGGCCATGCAGGACATCACCATGCTCAGCGCCACCGAGCTGCTCGGGCGGTACCGGCGGCGCGAGCTCTCGCCGGTGGAGGTCACCCGCGCCGTGCTCGCGCGGGTCGACGCGCAGAACGCGGCGACCAACGCCTACTGCCTGGTCCGCGACGACGAGGCGATGGCCGCGGCCCGGGCGTCGGAGCGCCGGTGGCAGGCCGGGGAGCCGGAGGGGCTGCTGGACGGGATTCCGGTCTCGGTCAAGGATCTGTTGCTGACCAGGGGCTGGCCGACGCTGCGGGGCTCGAGGACGATCGACGCGGCCGGGCCCTGGACGGCTGACGCGCCCGCGGTCGCCAGGCTGCGCGAGCACCGGGCGGTCCTGCTGGGCAAGACGGCCACGCCCGAGTTCGGCTGGAAGGGCGTGACCGACAGCCCGCTCACCGGGGTGACCCGCAACCCGTGGGATCCGGCCCGGACGCCGGGCGGGTCCAGCGGCGGCAGCGCGGCGGCCGTGGCCTCGGGCCTGGGCCCGCTGTCGGTGGGCACCGACGGCGGCGGGTCGATCCGGATCCCGGCGAGCTTCTGCGGCATCGTCGGGCTCAAGCCGACCCACGGCCGGGTTCCGGTCTACCCGCCGAGCACGTTCGGCACCCTGTCCCACGTCGGGCCGATGGCCCGCACGGTCGGGGACGCCGCGCTCCTGCTCGACGTGCTGTCCGCGCCCGACTACCGTGACCCGCTCGCGCTGGACCGGCAGGCCCCGGTCGCCGCCCAGGTCGCGCCGACCCGGGTCAACGGCCTGCGCGTGGCCTACAGCCCGGCGCTCGGCTACGCGACGGTCGATCCCGAGGTGGCCGGCGCGGTCCGCGGCGCGGTGACGGCGCTCGAATCGGCCGGCGCGCAGGTCACGGTCGCCGACCCGGGTTTCGCCGACCCGATCGCCACCTTCACCGTGCTCTGGTACGCGGGAGCCGCCCAGCTGGTCGACGGCGTCCCGGCCGGCCGCCGTCACCTGATCGACCCGGGCCTGGCCGAGATAGCGGCGGCGGGCCGGCGCTACTCGGCGCTCGACTACCTGCAGGCGCTGCGCGAGCGCTCCGAGCTCGGCATCGCGATGGGCGCCTTCCACCAGGCCTACGACCTGCTCGTGACCCCGACCGAGCCGGTCGTCGCGTTCGCGGCCGGAGCCGAGGTCCCGGAGGGGTCCGGGGCGCCGCGCTGGACGAGCTGGACCCCGTTCACGTACCCGTTCAACCTGAGCCACCAGCCGGCGGCCACCGTGCCGTGCGGATTCTCCGGCGCCGGGCTGCCCATCGGAGTGCAGGTCGTGGGCGGGCGGCACGCCGACGCCCTGGTCCTGGCGGCCTGCGCGGCGATCGAGGCCGCGCTGCCCTGGCGCGACCGCTGGCCCGGCCGTCAGCCGGGCTGATCAGCCAACCCTGACCCCGTGCTCGGCCAGCCAGGACAGCAGTTCCGGCCGCGGCGTGACCGCCAGCCGCCCGCCGGTGAACCGGTCATCCCAGGTCACGTCCGCGACGGAGCCGGGCGGCGGGGACAGGAACCGGCGCTCCCGCTCCACGAGCGCGTACTTGTCCCGGTGCCCGGGCACGATGGCTCGTCTGTCTGGCGTCATGCGTTCTCTATGCCCCTTTCGGGGGATTCGCTGCGGGATCGAGCGGCGGCCAGGGTCGTGATCGGGTCGGGAGGGCGCCGAACAGGGCGTTGTGGAGGTAACTTTCTTCGCAGTATCCGAATGTGCGCCTTCGTATGCAGTCGGTAATGCGCTATACAGGTCTCAAGCGCGAGGGAGCAAAATGCGGACAGACGACGGTTCTCTGTCCCTGCCCGGCCGGCGGATCGTGCAGGGCGGGGCTACGCGCATTCGCCGAACGTTCTCCGCGGCCCCGCTGCTCCTCAAGATCGTCATGCTCGGCGCCCTGATTCTGCTGCTCCCGTTCGGTCTGGGGATCCTGCTCCCGGTGCTGCTGCTGGCTGCGCTGGTCTACGCGCCGATCGCGGTCGCGGGGGCGCACCGCACCGTGCTGGCGTCGCTGGCCGTGGCGGTCTGGGGCCTGGCCCTGGTCGCCGGGGTGTCCGGCGGCTACAAGCCCTGGCTGGCCCTGCTCCTGCTGCTGCCGTTCGCGGTGATACCCGCCGCTCACGCGGGCACGCTCGGCAAGTGGTTCGTGCCGTGCCGGACCGTCGCCTGGGCGCTCGGCTGGTCCCTGCCCATCGCCATGATCACATGGCGGCTGGCCGAGAGCCAGCCGGCCATCGGGCCCCTGGTCGGCTGGCTGATCGCGTGCGTAGTGCTGGGATGGCGGCTGGCCAAGTCGTGGCAGGAGGACCGGGAGTTCGGCCGCCAGCAGGCCCGTGGCGGCGCCCTGGCCGCACCCTACGGCTGGCCCCCCGACCGGGCGCCGCGCGACGGCGGGCCGGGGACGGGCACGCTGACCGGGCCGCGGCCGCCGGCCCGGACGGCCGGGTCCCGGCCGCCCGCCGGCCCGGGCGGCCGGCGGCCGCGCGGCAACGGCCGGACCGCGGCCGCCGAGGCGGTCCGCGCCCAGCACGCCACGGACGGCTCCCCGGCCCCGGCCGGCGCCGATGCCCATGACCGCGCCGCCCGGCCGCCGGAAATCACGGTGGACGAGGCCATGGCCGAGCTGGACAACATGATCGGCCTGACCGCCGTCAAGGACCAGATCAAGTCGATCGCCGCGTCGATCGAGGCGGCGCGCAGGCGCGCCGTGGCCGGGTACGCGACCGACAAGCCCATGCAGCACCTGGTGTTCCTCGGCCCGCCGGGCACCGGCAAGACGGCGGTGGCCCGTATCGTCGCCAAGATCTTCTACGCGTTCGGCCTGCTGGACACGCCCGCCGTAGTAGAGGCGCACCGGGCCGACCTGGTCGGCGAGTACCTGGGCGCCACCGCGATCAAGACCAGCGAGCTGATCGACTCGGCTCTGGGCGGGGTGCTATTCATCGACGAGGCGTACAGCCTGGTGAACGAGGGCGACGGGCAGGGGGACCGGTTCGGTGCCGAGGCCGTCCAGGCCCTGCTCACCCGCGCCGAGGACGACCGCGACAACCTGATCATCATCCTGGCCGGGTACGAGCGGCAGATGGACAACTTCCTGGCCAGCAACCCGGGCCTGACGTCGCGGTTCGCGGTCCGGGTGAAGTTCCCCGGCTACACGCCGGCCGAGCTGCTGTCCCTGGCCGACCTGGCGATCGAGCGCCGGGGCGAGCTGCTCGACCCCGACGCCCGGCCGGTGCTGTGGCGGCTGTTCGAGGATGTCGGCCGCCGCAGGATGGCCGACGACCTCGGTAACGGGCGGTTCGTGCGCAGCCTGCTGGAGAAGGCGGGCCAGGCCCGGGACGTCCGGGTGATGGCCGCGGCGGAGGAGCCGTCCTCCGCCGACCTGGTGACGCTGCGCGGCGGTGACCTGGAGCAGGCCTTTGCCGAGCTGACCACGAGGTTCCGCGGCTACGGCGAGACGCCGACCCTGGAGAGCGCGCTGGCCGAGCTGGACGCGCTGATCGGGCTCGAGCCGGTCAAGCGCCAGGTGCACGAGATAGCCGCGCAGCTGCGGGTGGCGCGGCTGCGTGAGGCCCACGGCCTGGCCAGCCAGCCGCCGGCCCGGCACTTCGTGTTCACCGGGCCGCCGGGCACCGGCAAGACGACCGTGGCCAGGATCCTGGGCCGGATCTTCGCCGCGCTCGGGCTGCTGGTGCGGCCCAGCGTGGTGGAGGCGCACCGGGCGGACCTAGTCGGCGAGCACCTGGGCTCGACCGCGATCAAGACCAACAAGCTGATCGACTCGGCCCTGGGCGGGGTGCTGTTCATCGACGAGGCCTACGCGCTCTACAACGAGGGCTACACCGGCGGCGACGCGTTCGGCTCCGAGGCGGTGGCCGCGCTGCTCAAGCGCGCCGAGGACGACCGGGACCGGCTGGTGATCGTGCTGGCCGGGTACACCGCGGACATGGACCGGTTCCTGCGCAGCAACCCCGGCCTCGCGTCCCGGTTCAGCGTGCGGATCTCGTTCCCCAGCTACTCTCCCCAGGAGCTGACCAGCATCGCCGAGGTGATCGCGCAGCAGGCGGGGGACAGCTTCGACCCCGACGCCCGGCCCGTGCTGGACCAGATCTTCGGCGCCGCCTGCGAGCAGGGGAAGGTCGACGAGCTCGGCAACGGGCGGTTCGCGCGGTCGCTGTTCGAGCGCGCCTGCGCGGTCCGGGATGTGCGGGTCGCGCACCTCGGCGAGGCCGCGAGCCCCGAGGATCTCACCACGGTGGTGGCCGCCGACCTGCTCGCCGCCTACCGCGAGATCAGCCCCGGGTGAGCGCGCTCAGCCCCGGCTGAGCGCGAACCGCAGCCTGGCCCCCGGCCGCAGCTGCCCGGCCAGGCCGATGTCCGCGGACGTGACCACCGCGATGACCGGGTAGCCCCCGGTGACCGGGTGATCGGCCAGCAGCAGGATCGGCCGGCCGCCCGGCGGGACCTGCAGCGCCCCGGTCACCACGCCCTCGCTGGGCAGCTCGTCGCCGTGCGCGCGGGGCAGGCGTGCCGGATCGTCAGCGGGTCGCCCGCGTGGAAGCCGCAGGCGATGTTCGCGCTGGTGACGATGGCCAGCAGGCCCCGTCGTCGCCGAGCCGCCAGGCGCCGAAGCTCTCGCCGAGATCGGCGTTCAGGTCGATGACGTCGGACCGGGTGGTCACCCCGCTGGTCCCCCCGCTGATCCTTCCGCTGATCCTCCCGGCGGCCACCCGGGCTCCTCCGGGGGGAGGTCGTCGAGCGCGTCGGCGATG
Source organism: uncultured Actinomycetota bacterium (assembly GCA_963808705.1). Lineage (GTDB taxonomy): Bacteria > Actinomycetota > Actinomycetes > Streptosporangiales > Streptosporangiaceae > JASHPR01. Next base: position 49,166 of record CAWEHB010000007.1, read on the forward strand.
TCCTTCTCGCTGCGTCCCGCTGACCTGATGGTGTCCATCAGCGTGTGCAGCACCGCGTGCCGGTCCTCGCCGAGGTCGAGCAGGCGCTGCGCGGCATCCCACAGCTCCGGCGGGTCGCCGCGCCACAGCCGGTCGGCCAGCGCCAGGTGCCGGTCGATGTGCTCGTCGCCGGCCGCCCGCCCGGCCGGGCTGTCGTGGTCCGCGGCCAGCAGGATCCGGCGGTCCGCCGGCCGGGCCGGGTCGAGCGCGCCCAGGTCGGTGCCCTGGTAGCTGCCCTGCAGGATCCCGAACGCGAAGACCCGGCGGGCCAGCGCCTCCAGGTCGGAATCGGGCAGCAGCCTGGCCACGAGCTTCGGTTCCAGGCCGAACGAGGCGGGGTCGTGGTAGACGCGGGTGAACGTGCCCATCGAGTCGAACACCGCGTCCAGCGTGGCCCCGATCGCCTCGGCGTCCCGGCCCTCGCGGACGCCGGCCCAGCGCACCCACGAGGCGAGCACGTGCGGCATCGCGTGCTGCGCGGCCGGCGACAGCATGACCTTGCGCGGCAGCCAGTCCAGCAGGAAGGTCTCGACCTTCGCCGGGCTCATCCGCAGCGGGCGGCCGAAGTCCCGGTCACAGCCGTACTCGACGATGTGGTCGGCGCAGCGGCTGGCCGCCTCGCGGTCCGAGAGGTTCTCGGCCTCGTCGGAGGCGAGGAACTCGGCCACGAGCATCGCCCGGCGGTCCTTGCGCCAGGCCTGCGGCCGGGCGGCCGCGCTCCCCGGCTGCGGGGCCGGCGGGATCTCCGCGGACTGGCCCGGCGGCAGCGTGCGCACCCGTGCCCTGATGAACGCGTGGTAGGACGGGAACGAGCTGCTGACCGGCGGGTCGGCCGCGCGCTCGGTGACCGTGAGAGCGGACTCGAGCAGCCGGCGGGCGCGCGGCGGCTGGACCTGCGTGAACGAGGCCGCCGACTGGCCGCAGTAGTCGAGGAGCTTGGTCACCTGCGAGGTGACCCAGCCGTCGCGCGCCAGGCCGCCGGCGTTGTAGTCGACCACCACCACGAGGGCGTGCTGCTCCTGGCCGGCGTAGCTGAAGACGCAGACGACCTCGTCGCGGTCGCCGTAGGAGTCGGAGTTCAGGTAGCACTCGGCCGCCGCCACGGCACCGACGTGCTCGGCCCATCCCGGCCGGGCCACGCCCCGCTCCATCAGCGTCAGCGCCGCCTGCTCGGCGCTGGCCGCCTGGCGCGGCGTGCCCAGGCACGCGATGCCGGACAGCAGGGCCAGCGCGGCCGGGGTCCCCTGCTGGGCCGCGTAGGCGACGAGGCCCTCGCCCACGATCTCCTCGACATCGGCCCGGCGCCGCCGACCCGCCCGCGTGCCCGGGCGCAGTGCGCGCTGTCCCCACCAGGTGCCCAGCAGCTCGCTGACCATCAGCTCGGCGTCGAGCGGGCTGCGGACGGCGAGCAGTTCCCGCGCGGCCCGCAGCATCTCCGCGAACAGCGCGTTCGGCGGCGGCGCGGACGTCGCTGCGGCGGGCGGCCGTGCCTTCGGCGGGCCGGAGTGACCGTGATGACCCGGTCGGCCGGGAGGCTCTGCACGTCGGCGCGGCGGATTCACGAGGCTAGCTTCCCAGATGCGCGCCGCCCGATGCCATGCTCCGGCGCGGCGCGCCGCTCGTTTCTGCCCGTGTCGTCGCCCCCTACGCCCATGCCCTCGCCTTCGCCGATACCGCTGATCCTGCTGATACCGATACCGCCCATCGCCTGCCGGTGCCGCCCATCGCCGGCGTCCTCCCTCACCCTGGCAGACTCCGCCCGTGCGGGTCAGCCGGGTGGACGATGAGGCGCGGGCTCCTGTCTATCGTGCCATGGAGCGCGGGTCCGGGTTGCCGCCTACGGCCGCCCCGTGCGATCGCGGAAGCAGGGTCCATAATCCGCTATAACCGGGTATTGCGGGCATACCCCTTCACCCCGGGCGCGTGCCCCGGCACCGGGCCCCGTCTGCGCCGAGCGCCGGACAGCGGCGCGCCGTGCGGCTATCGTTACCGAGTTGTCGCCGCTAGCTCTCTTGTACGCGCAGTTGCCGCTAGCCTTCTTGTGTCCGCAGTGAGCAGGAAGGAACTTCATGGCACGCGCTCGCACGGGTACGGGGTGCCCCCGGTGAGCACAGGCACCTCCGTGCCCAAGCCTCGCGTGTCCGGCATGGACGTGTCGGATTCAGCGCTGCTGGCCACGCTCCTGAGCGAGGCGCCATTCGGCGTCGCCTTCGTCGACGCCGACCTCCGGTTCCGCCGGGTGAACCAGGCTCTCGCCCGCATGCACGGCATGGACTCCGGCGACTATCTCGGCCGCCGGCCCGCGGAGGTCTGGTCGACGGATCTCGCCGCCCGCGCCGAGTCGGCCGCGCGCCGGGTGCTGGCGGCCGGCCAGCCGGTGCTCGAGGCCGATCAGCCGGCCGCCGCGGGCGAGGAGACACGGTACTGGGACTTCTCGTGGTTCCCCGCGCATGATTCCGGCGGGGACGTCACCGGGGTGGTGCTGATCGCCGCCGATGTCACCGAGCGCAGGAACTCGGAGGAGGCGCTGCGGCGCAGCGAGGAGCGGTACCGCTCGCTGGTGCAGGCCGGGGCGCAGGTCGTCTGGGTGACGACGCCCACGGGCAAGATCGCGGAGGATTCGCCGGAATGGCGCGCGATCACCGGCCAGACGGTCGATGAGTACCTGGACAGCGGCTGGCTGGACGCGATTCATCCCGAGGACCGCGAGCGCGTGGAGCGCGAGTGGCTGGACTGCGTGGACGTCGGGAAGGTCTTCGACAGCCGCTACCGGGTCCGGGCCAAGTCGGGGTCCTACCGGCATTACGACGTGCGCGCCGTCCCCATCGAGCGGGACGGGAAGATCATCGAATGGGTGGGCGCCAGCACCGACGTCACCGGCCAGCGCGAGGCGGAGGAGATGCGCGGCCGACTGACCGAGCAGCTCTCGGCGGCGGCGCTGCGCACGGTGCGGCTGCAGCAGGCGACGTCGATGCTGGCCGAGGCCATCACGGTGGAGCAGGTGGTCGAGGTCATCACCGAGGTGGGACGGTCGGCGATCGGGGCCGAGCGGTCCGCGGTGGCGATGCTCGACCCGGAACGGCTGCGGCTGCGCACCATCAACCCCGCGGGGCTGCCGGACAGCCCCGGGGGGCCGCTGGCGGACATAGCGCTGGACATGCCCAGCCTGATGACCGCGGCCGTGCTGGCCCGCCGCCCGCTGCTGGTGGAGAACCCGGACAGCCTGCGCAAGCACTTCGAGGGCGAGGCCAGCGCCGAGCTGTTCCTGCAGCACACCGACGAGCAGGCCTGGGTGGGCCTGCCGCTGCTGGCCTCCGGCGCGCCGCTCGGCGCGCTGCGGTTCTCCTTCACCCGGCCCAGGAAGATCACCGATGAGGAACGGGTCTTCCTCGAGGCGCTGGCGGGCCAGTGCGCGCTCGCGCTGGAGCGGGCGTCGATGTTCGAGCGCGAGCACACCACCGCGGAGACGCTGCAGCGCAGCCTGCTGCCGGACCGGCTGCCGACGATCCCCGGGATCATCCTCGAGGCCAGCTACCTCCCGGTGACCCGGAACATGGAGATCGGCGGGGACTGGTACGACGCGTTCCGGCTCCCCGACGGCAAGCTGGCGGTGGCCACGGGCGACGTCATGGGGAAGGGGCTCACCGCCGCCGCCGGGATGGGCCGGGTGCGCAACGCGCTGCGCGCGCTCGCCCTGACCGATCCCCGGCCGGCCGCCGTGCTGGCCGGGCTGGACCGGCTGTTCATCGCCACCGAGCTGGAAGAGCAGGTGACCACGGTGGCGTACCTGGTGCTCGACCCGGCCAGCGGCGACGGCATGGCGGGCAGCGCGGGCCACCTGCCGCTGCTGATGCTGTCCGTCGATGCCCCGCCCTGCCTGGACAAGGCGGCGGCGGGGACGCCGCTGGGCTGGGCCAGCCCGCGGCAGCAGTACGCCTTCCGGCTGCCGCCCGGCCACACGGCGGTGCTGTACTCCGACGGGCTGGTGGAGAACCGCCGGCGCGGCCTGGACGCGGGCCTGGACGAGCTCGTCGCGGTGGCCGCGCAGGCTCCGGCGGAGGCGGTGGAAGATCCGGCCGTTCTTCTTGATTACCTAGTGGACCGGATGCTGACCGGCTACGAGCAGGACGACGACGTGACCGTGCTCGTGGTGCACAGTCCGCGGCGGGAGCCCGGAGCCCCGGCCCGGCGGGTCGTGGCCACGGCGGCTGCGAGGAAGGGCAAGGCATGACGGATGTGGGTACCATACCTGCGCGCGGGGCGGTCGTTTCGGCGGGAACTCTCGCCTGCCGGGCGCAGTTGTACGACCTACCCGCCGGCTCCGCCTAAGGTGGTGGACGGGAGACAAGCCGGTGTCGGCCGCGGGGACCCGCGGCAGACGCCAGGCTTCCGGCACGGTCTTGGGAGCGGGACCCGCGCGGTAGGGTCCCTTTCTCGCCATACGGTTGCAGGAGAGGTGTCTGTGTCGCCTGCTAGTTCGGTCAGCCAGGGGTCGCCTGTTCGTCCGGCGCACCCGGCCGCCATCCAGCAAGGGAAGGGGTGACCGCGGTGGCAAGCGCTGCAAGCTCCGCAGCGCGGAGGCAGCCCCGGCCGACGGGCCAGGGTCCTTCGGCTCAGGGTTCTTCAGGCCTGAGCGCTCACGTTCCCGCACAGCCCGCACCGGCGCACGCGAGCGCCGCGGACGGGGCGGGAAGCCGAGCCGATACCGCCGTCGCTCTGATGAGCGACGACCAAGCCGCGAGCAGCCAGCGCGGTTCCGGCGGCGGGGCGGCCGGACAGCGCTCGCGCAGAGCATCGGGCCGGTCGGCCGCGGCCGTCCAGGAGCGGGACGCCCGGGCGGATCACGGCCGGGGGGCTGACGAGGCGGCCGGCCAGGACGGCCAGGACGGCAGCGACGAGAACCTGGCCGCGGCGGCGGACTTCGCCGACCCGGCCGGTGACGAGCTGGATATCGAGGTCGACCTGGACGTCGAGCCGGACCTCGCCGCCGTCGCCGCCGTCGCCGACCTGGACGTCGAGGCGGACCTGGCTGAGCTGGTGGCCAGCGAAGACGATGCCGAGGACGTGATCATCGGGCTGGAGATCGACGAGCCCGATGCTGACGTCGCAGGCGCGGCCGGCGCGGACGACGGCGCCGATGACGCCGGGCCCGGCCCGGACGCGGGCGCCCCCGACCAGGAGTCCGATGAGGCCGCTGCGGCCGAGGACCCGACCCGGCCGGCGAAGCCGGCCGGGGAAGAGGGCGAGGACGAGGCGTTCGTCTACGGGGACGACGACGAGGACCTGCCCGCCGCGCAGGTGGCGGTGGCGGGAGCGACGTCGGATCCGGTCAAGGACTACCTCAAGCAGATCGGCAAGGTGCCACTGCTCAACGCCGAGCAGGAAGTCGAGCTGGCCAAGCGGATCGAGGCGGGCCTGTTCGCGGAGGAGAAGCTGGCCGAGAGCTCGCTGCGCCCGGAGGCCCGGGGTGACCTGGAGTGGATCGCCGACGACGGCCGGCGGGCCAAGGATCACCTGCTGGAGGCGAACCTGCGGCTGGTGGTCTCGCTGGCCAAGCGGTACACCGGCCGCGGCATGCTGTTCCTGGACCTGATCCAGGAGGGGAATCTCGGCCTGATCCGCGCGGTGGAGAAGTTCGACTACACCAAGGGTTACAAGTTCTCCACCTACGCCACCTGGTGGATCCGGCAGGCGATCACCCGGGCCATGGCCGACCAGGCGCGGACGATCCGGATCCCGGTGCACATGGTCGAGGTCATCAACAAGCTGGCCCGGGTGCAGCGGCAGATGCTGCAGGACCTGGGCCGGGAGCCGACCCCGGAGGAACTGGCGGCCGAGCTGGACATGACCCCGGAGAAGGTCATCGAGGTGCAGAAGTACGGCCGCGAGCCGATCTCCCTGCACACCCCGCTCGGCGAGGACGGCGACAGCGAGTTCGGCGACCTGATCGAGGACTCCGAGGCGATCCAGCCGGGCGAGGCGGTCAGCTTCACGCTGCTGCAGGAGCAGTTGCACTCGGTGCTCGACACCCTGTCCGAGCGCGAGGCCGGCGTGGTCTCCATGCGCTTCGGCCTGACCGACGGCCAGCCGAAGACGCTCGACGAGATCGGCAAGGTGTACGGGGTGACCCGGGAGCGCATCCGGCAGATCGAGTCGAAGACGATGTCGAAACTCCGGCACCCCTCCCGCTCCCAGGTGCTGCGCGACTACCTGGACTGAGCCTGACGGGCCGAAACCGGCGCCCGGTCACCCTCAGGGTGACCGGGCGCCGGAATGAGCAGGCCAGGTTACCTGTCGGTGCCCGACTCCTGGGCGAGCCGCTCGGTCTCATCCTGGATCTCGACCGCGATCTTGGCCAGCGCGTCGGCGTGCTGGCGGTTGTGATGCGCACAGAACAGGAGCTCGCCAGAGCCGGGGAGCACGACGCGTACGTAGGCCTGCGCACCGCAGCGGTCACACAGATCGGTCGCGCTGAGCGGCCTGATCGGGGCCATCGCAGCGGTCATGTCGCCCTCCCTTGCCTGGTGCGGTCCGGCTGCTCGTCGCGCCGGCCATGCAACCTGTCGTGGTCTAGTTATGCCCCAAACAACACCCAGCCAGACACCGCTCTTCCCGCTGACCCGCCGGATACGCCGTAGGCGAACAGCCAGGTGCCGGGCTGGCGCGATGGTGGGGCGTGCGCCGCTTGAGCCGCTGGCCGGTGATGGCTTTGCCGAGACGAACTGCGGGTCATGACCAGACCCGCACTCCACCCGGGGGCCGCGGCAGCCGGTATCGGCAGCCAGCAGGCTTTCCGGTAAGCCAGCGCCCAGACTGGCCATGGCGGTCGCTTCCGCAGCTCCGCCGACTATCGTGCAGGCATGGAACCGTCGACCTTCTCCGCATTCGTGACGCGTGGTCTCGAAGATATCGCCGCGGCGGAGATCACTGCGAGCTCGAGTGCCATACGCTGCCTGGAGACCAGGCCCAAGGTAGTGATGGCGCAGGCGGCGGACTCGCAGGCCTTTCGGCATCTTCGAACGGTCGATGATGTCGCCATCGTGAGCGCACAGTCGTCTTCGGTCGACGACCTACAGGATCTGACCTCCCTGATTGCGGATGGCGCGGATCTGGAGAGATCGATCGAGATCGCGCAACGTGCTGACCGTCTGGACGGCGCGTTTTCCATCACGGTTTCCGCTGCACATACCGCGTACGGGCCAGCCAGCGTCATTGAGGACGCGGTTGCGCGCGTGATTTCGGCTCGCTACGGATGGCAGCACGTGAAATTGCAGCGCGCACCTATCGATATCCGCGTCTTCATCGACGGTGCGTGGGCATTGATCGGTGTCAGGCTCTTCGACGAACCGCTCTCCCGGCGGTCATACCGCGTGGTCAACGTGCGCGGCTCGCTGCGGCCCACCGTCGCTGCTGCACTTGTGCGGATCGCAACGTCAGACAAGAAGAAGCAGCGTATATGGGACCCGTTCTGCGGCTCCGGAACCATTATCTGCGCGGCGGCAGAACTGGGTCATGAGGTCTGGGGGACCGACATCGATTCCGAGGCAGTGAACGCCTCTCGGGAAAACATCTCCGCCGTGACGCGCGAGTACTGGGGTCGGATCGAGAATGCCGACTCGACCTCCCCCAAGACCTGGAAGAAGCACCAGACGGCAACTGCGGTGATCACAAATCTTCCGTGGGGAAAGCAGGTGGCCATCAAGAGCAAGCGGGCACTGTACGACAGCGTCGGCGCGGGTGTGGCGGACCTAGGACGACGCGGGGGCACGGGAGTTCTGCTCACAACTGAGCCGAAACACATCGTACAGCGTCTTCGACGGGAAACCGGCCTCAGCATTGATGAGCGACGAATTGGCCTGCTGGGGCAGACGCCTACCATTCTTACCGTCCGGCCGGCCAGTTGAGGCGTGGCCATGGCGGCGTGGCGGCACCGGACTGACAGACCGGGCGACTACTCTTCCTTGCAGCGCCACCCGCCCCGCACGTCAGGAGACTCCGCAGTGACCGCCGCCAGCACCGCCGTGACCCCCGTGGCGAGCAGAGACCGCGCGCGCCAGCCCGGGCTCGCCGATGGCTACACCGCGCGCCACCTGACGGTCCTCGAGGGGCTCGAGGCGGTACGCAAGCGCCCCGGCATGTACATCGGGTCGACCGACGGCCGCGGGCTGCTGCACTGCCTCTGGGAGATCGTCGACAACGCGGTGGACGAGGCCCTGGCCGGTTGCTGCACCCGCATCGAGGTCATCCTGCACGAAGATCATTCCGCCGAGGTGCGGGACAACGGCCGCGGGATCCCGGTCGACATCGAGCCCAAGACCAAGCTCAACGGCGTCGAGCTGGTAATGACCCGGCTGCACGCGGGCGGCAAGTTCGGCGGCGGTTCCTACACCGCGTCCGGCGGCCTGCACGGCGTGGGCGCGTCGGTGGTCAACGCCCTGGCCAGCCGGCTGGACGTGGAGGTCGACAAGGACGGCGCGCAGTGGGCCATGAGCTTCCGCCGCGGCGTGGCCGGCGAGTTCGCCGGGCCCGGCCCGGGCGAGAAGTTCACCCCGCGCGGCGGGCTGCGCCGGGTGCGGCGGGTGGCAAAAACGCTGACCGGCACCCGGATCCGGTTCTGGCCGGACCAGCAGGTGTTCGTGCGCGGCGCGCAGTGGAGCTTCGACGCGCTGGCCCAGCGGGCCCGCCAGACCGCGTACCTTGTGCCCGGGCTCACCATCCGCGTGTCCGACGAGCGCGCCGAGGCCGACCGCGTGGCCAGCCAGGAGGAGGACGCCGCCGGCCCGGGCAGCCGGGAGGCGGAGTTCCGCTTCGCCGGCGGGATCAGCGAGTTCTGCGCCCACCTCTCGCCGGGGGAGCCGGTCACCGACGTGGTGCGGCTGACCGGCTCCGGGCAGTTCACCGAGACCGTGCCGGTGCTCGACGGCCAGGGGCACCTGGTCCCCACCGACGTCGAGCGGGAGCTCGCGGTCGACGTGGCGCTACGCTGGGACAGCGGCTACGGCACCGTGACCCGGTCCTTCGTGAACGTGATCGCCACGCCCAAGGGCGGCACCCACGTGGCCGGGTTCGAGCGGGCCCTGGTCCGCACCCTGAACGAGCAGCTGCGCGCGGTCCGGCTGCTGAAGAACGGGGACGAGGCCGTCACCAAGGAGGACATCCTCGAAGGGCTCACCGCGGTGATCGCGGTGCGGCTGCCGGAACCGCAGTTCGAGGGGCAGACCAAGGAGGTGCTCGGCACCCCGGCCGCGTCCCGGATCGTGGCCCAGGTGGTGGCCGGGGAACTCCGGGCCTTCTTCGAGGCGCGGGGACGGGCCAGCAAGCAGCAGGCCCGGGCGCTGCTCGACAAGGTGGCCGCCGCGGCCAAGACCCGGATCTCGGCCCGCGAGCACCGGGAGAACCAGCGCCGCAAGTCGGCGCTCGCGGCGTCCGCGCTGCCCGCCAAGCTGGTGGACTGCCGCTCGGCCGACGACCGGAGCGAGCTGTTCATCGTGGAAGGCGACTCCGCGCTCGGCACGGCCAAGCTGGCCCGGGACTCGGAGTTCCAGGCGCTGCTGCCGATCCGCGGCAAGATCCTGAACGTGCAGAAGGCGTCGCTGTCCGACATGCTCAAGAACGCCGAGTGCGCGGCGATCATCCAGGTGATCGGCGCGGGCTCGGGCGCCGCGTTCGATCTCGACGCGGCCAGGTACCAGCGAGTAGTCCTGATGTCCGTCGCGCCGGATGAGCCCGTCCTGTTCACGGACCCCGACGGCAGATTCACGCTGCGCCGGATCGGCGAGGCCGTCGATGAGCGGCTCGAGTCGGCCGGCCTGGATGGCGTCAGCGGCACGGTCAGCGTCGACCTGCAGGATCGCAGTACCAGGCTGAGCCCGGTGAAGCAGTATCTCCGCCACCATCACCGTGGAACGATGTACCGGATCACGACCGCCTACGGCCGCTCGGTCACGGTCACCGGGGGGCACTCCGTCTTCACCTACGAGGACGGCGAGCTCACCCTCAGGCCCGCCGGTGAGCTGAAGGTCGGCGATCTCGTGGTCGCGCCCCGGCAGCTGCCCCGGCCCATCCCCCAGCGAGAGGTCGACCTCGCCGTACTGCTCCGGCGCGCGGGGCAGGATCACGCGGTGCGCATCGAAGGAGAGGCGGTCCGGCGGCTGCTCGCGCGGAAGGCTGCCGACCGCCAGCCCGCTCATCTGCGCCGGTCTTCCCAGAGGATCCGGCTTCCGCTGTCGGAGTGGCAGCGGCTGTCAGCCACGCGAAGACAGCGTGGGATCACAGGCGCAGCGATGGCGCATACTCTCGGGTACCGGCAGGCATGCAGCGTCAGCGAGTTCGAAACGGGTCGTGGCCTGCCTCCTGTAGAGGTCTGCCGCCGTTACCTCGATGAGCTCGCTGAGCCGTGGCCGACAGCGACTGAGACTGTCCCTTCCCTGGTCGAACAGTGGTCCAACGGCACTTCAGGGAACGAGCGCTACCGCCGCGCTGCGCTTTCTGCCTGGCTTGCCGAACTGAGCGAACAAGATCTGACCTGGCTGGCCGCCCAGCCCGACGGCCGGGATGTGGTACTCCACGCCCGCGCTCACCGGGCTGATGCGATCCCGAGATTCCTGCAGGTCACCGAAGATCTGTGCTACGTACTCGGCTGGTACCTCGCGGAGGGCTCCCTGAGTTGCCATGGGGCGCGGCTCAACTTTGCGCTCGGGGCCGATGATGACTGGTACCTGCCTGGCCTGGCCGCCGCGATTGAGCGGGTCACCGGCCGCGCACCGGCGACCGCACGGCCAGTAGCCCGCTCGCATTCCCGACACGTCTACGTTCACTCGCCGGTCCTGGCTAGGACCATCAAGGCCCTGGGCATGGGTGGAACGGCATGTCACAAGCGCCTTCCGGATCTGCTGCTGAACTGCGACGAGCCATGTCAGCTGGCCTTCCTCGAAGGCTACTTCCTCGGCGACGGCACGAAGGACGCACGCGGACGAGTGCTAACCTTCGCGACGTCCTCGCGGGATCTCGCAGACGGGCTGCTCTGTCTGCTGGGCCAGTTCGGCGTCCTGGCGGGTGTGACGAGGCGGCCCGCAGCGGAATCCCGCATCCGCGGGATGAAGGTCTCGACCAAGCCGAGTTACCAGGTCACGGTCAGTTCCAAGGACGGACTGGCGCGGCTCCGACGGCTGTGGCGGCAGGCGCCGTCCGCTGACATGTACGCGAGGCGCATCGCGAACGGGATCACGCGGCCCGGCTGCGAGCCCATCTCGCCGGAGATGGTTGCCCTGCCCATTCGCGAGATCGAGACACTGGACTACGACGGCCCCGTCTATGACCTGTCGGTTCCCGATGATGAGAACTTCATCTCGGGCACCGGCGGCTTGCTCACCCATAACACCGACGCGGACGTCGACGGCGCCCACATCAGGACCCTGCTGCTCACCCTGTTCCACCGCTACATGCGCCCGATGGTGGAGGCGGGCCGGGTATTCGCGGCGGTGCCGCCGCTGCACCGGATCGAGCTCATCAGCCCGCGCAAGGGCCAGCAGAAGTACATCTACACCTACACCGACGCCGAGCTGCACCGCACCTTGCTGCAGCTCGAGCGCCGGGGCCAGCGGTGGAAAGAGCCGCCGCAGCGGTACAAGGGCCTCGGCGAGATGGACGCGGGGCAGCTGGCCGAGACCACGATGGATCCCCGCCACCGCACGCTGCGGCGGATCAGGATCGAGGACTCGGCCGCGGCCATGGGCATCTTCGACCTGCTCATGGGCACCGACGTGGCGCCGCGCCGGGACTTCATCATCGGCGGTGCCGCCGAGCTCGACCCGTCCCGCATCGACGCCTGACCCGAGGGCCCGGCGGGGTCGGCACGGCGGGCCTGCGAGCCTCCTAGGCGGGAGCCGGCCCGCCCAGCGCGGCGAGCGGGTGGCGGATCCGCGCGCCCGAGCCGTCCCGGCGGCCGTCCGCAGGCGGCAAGTCGACCGGCGTGCCGGCCTCGGTCGCGCCGTGCGCCGGAGCGGGCCCGGCCCAGGCGAGCACCAGCACGTCCTCGCCCTTCAGGAACCGGTGGCAGCGGACCCCGCCGGTGGCGCGGCCCTTCGGCGGGTACTCGTCGTAGGGCGTCACCTTCACGGTCACGGCCGACGTGCCGGGCAGCGCCGCGGCGCTGCCCGCGACCGTGACCACGACCGGGGCGGCGTCGCCGGCCGGGTCGACGGCACCGAACCAGATCACGGAGGCGCGGGCCGCCAGCCGGATCCCGGCCATCCCGCCCGCGGACCGGCCCTGCGGGCGCACCGACGCCGCGCCGAATCGCAGCAGCTGCGCGTCGCTGCTCACGAACACCAGGTCCTGCGCCTCGTCGGCGAGCTGTACCGCGCCCACCACCCGGTCGCCGTCCTTGAGCGCGATGATCTCGAACTCGGTCGCGTTCTGCGGGTAGTCCGGGGCGACCCGCTTGACCACGCCGCCCGCGGTGGCCAGTGCGACGCCAGCGCCGGCCCCGGGGTCCGAGCCGTCCGCGGCCACCAGCCCGGCCACGGTTTCGCCGGGCGGCAGCGACAGGAACTCGCTGATCGGGGCGCCGCCGGCCAGCCCGGGGGAGTGCGCGCTCGGCGGCAGCGCGGGCAGCTCCAGCACGCCGAGCCGGATCAGCCGGCCCCGCGAGGTGACCACGCCGACCGTGCCGCGGGCGGTCGAAGCCACGGCCGAGACGATCGCGTCGTGCGCCGCGCGCGGCCCGCCGCCCGATCCGTTGCGGGCGGGCCCGGCGGGCAGCTGGGCCGGATCGGGGATGACGCGTTCGGTCCGGGCGAGCAGCCCGGCCGACGAGAGCAGCACCGTGCACGGGTCGTCGGCCACCTCCATGGGCACCGCTGCGGTCCTGGCCGCGCCGCTGCTCTCCAGCAGCACCGTGCGCCGCGGGGTGGCGAACTTCTCGCTGATCTCGCCCAGCTCGGCCGACACGACCCCGCGCAGCCGCGGCTCGGAGTCCAGGATCTCGGTGAGCTCGGCGATCTCGCGCTGCAGGGTCTCGCGCTCGCGCTCCAGCTCCAGCCGGTCGTAGCGGGTCAGCCGGCGCAGCGGGGTGTCCAGGATGTACTGGGCCTGGATCTCGGAGAGGTCGAAGATCCCCATCAGCCGTTCCTTGGCGGACGCGGCGTCGTCGCTGGTGCGGATCACCTGGATGACCTCGTCGATGTTGAGCAGTGCGATGAGCAGCCCGTCGACCAGGTGGATCCGGTCCTGGCGCTTGCGGCGGCGGAACTCGGTGCGGCGGCGGACCACCTCGATGCGATGGTCGACGTAGATCTGCAGCAGCTCGCGCAGGCCGAGCAGCCGCGGCTGCCCGTCCACGAGGGCGACGTTGTTGATGCCGAACGTGTCCTCCATCGGGGTCAGCCGGTACAGCTCCTCCAGCACGGCCTCGGGCACGAACCCGCTGCGCACCTCGATCACCAGGCGCAGCCCGTGGTGCCGGTCGGTGAGGTCCTTCAGGTCCGAGATGCCGGCCAGCTTCTTGGCCTGGACCAGGTCCTTGATCCTGGTGATCACCTTCTCCGGGCCGATCCCGTACGGCAGCTCGGTGACCACGATCCCGGTGCGCCGGGGGGTGAGCTTCTCGACCCGCGCCGCGGCCCGGGTGCGGAAGATGCCGCGGCCGGTCTCGTACGCCTCCCGGATCCCGTCCAGGCCCACGATCTTCCCGCCGGTGGGCAGGTCGGGCCCGGGCACGAAGCGCATCAGCTCGTCCAGGCTCGCGTCTGGGCTGGCGATCAGGTGCCGGGCGGCGGCCACGACCTCGCCCAGGTTGTGCGGGGCCATATTGGTGGCCATGCCCACGGCGATCCCGGCCGTCCCGTTGACCAGCAGGTTCGGGATCGCGGCCGGGAGCACCTCGGGCTGGGTCAGCGTGCCGTCGTAGTTCGGCACGAAGTCCACGGTGTCCTCGTCGAGCGACCGGGTCATCTCCACGGCCGCGGCGGCCAGGCGGGCCTCGGTGTACCGGTAGGCGGCGGCCGAGTCGTCGCCGCCCAGCGAGCCGAAGTTGCCGTGCCCGTCGACCAGCGGCAGGCGCATCGCGAACGGCTGCTCCATCCGGACGAGCGCATCGTAGATGGCCCCGTCGCCGTGCGGGTGCAGCCGCCCCATGACCTGGCCGATGACCTGGGCGCACTTGACGTGGGCGCGCTGCGGAGTCAGCCCCATCTCGCTCATCTGGTACAGGATCCGGCGCTGCACGGGCTTGAGCCCGTCCCGGGCGTCCGGCAGCGCGCGCTGGTAGATCACCGAGTAGGCGTACTCGAGGTAGCTGCTCCGCATCTCCTCGGTGACGTCGATGTCGACGATGTTTTCCTCGAAGTCCTCGGGAGGCGGGGTGGTCGTGGTGCGTCTGGCCATGACCGCCATTGTGCCGTCCAGTGGGGGAGGGCGCGCGCAACGGCACGCGTCAGGTCGCGGAGAACCCGCCGTCCACGAAGATGACCTGCCCGGTCACGTAGCCGCTGGCCCGGCTGGCCAGGAACACCGCGATGCCCTCGAAGTCCCCGGCCTCGCCGTTGCGCCCGATCATCGTGCGGGCGGCCAGCGCGGCCGACCGGCCCGGGTCGCTGGCCGCTTCCCTGGTCAGCGGCGTGATCACGAAGCCGGGGGATACCGCGTTGCAGCACACGCCGCGGGCGGCCCACGCCTCGGACTGGGACCGGGTCAGCGAGACCAGGCCGCCCTTGGACGCCCCGTAGCCTCCGCTGTTGCCGAACGCCCGGACGGCCTGCTGGGACGCGATGTTGATGATCCGCCCCCAGCCGCGCTCCGCCATCGGCGGGCCGAAGCGCTGGCCGAGCAGGAACGGGGCGGTCAGGTTGACGGCCATCGTCCGGTCCCACTCGGCGGTGGTCAGCGCGCCGAGCGGCGGCCGCAGGTTGACGCCGGCCGAGTTGACCAGGATGTCCGGCTCGCCGAAGGCCGCCGCGGCCTCCCGCGCGCCGCGCTCCAGCGCGCCGCGATCGCCGAGGTCCGCGCTGACCCACGCCACCTCGGAGCCGCCGGCGCGCAGCCGGACGGCCGTCTCCTCCAGCGCGGCGGCGCCGCGCGCCACGAGCACGACCCGGGCGCCCGCCCCGGCCAGGGCCCGCGCGATCGCCCGGCCGATGCCGGAACTGCCGCCGGTGACCACGGCGACCCTGCCGTCGAGCGAGAACAGCCCGCTGAGGTAATCGGTCATGGCGAGATTCTCCGGCCGGCTGCGCTCGGTGGCCGGGGGATGGCTAGCGCGCTTCGGGTGAGCTACAGCGCGGGGCGCGCGCCGACCAGGCTGAGGGCCCGGGCCGCGAGGCGGCAGCCGCTGGCCAGCGCCTCGCCCGGGGGCTTCTTGTCCAGCCAGGGCGGCAGGAACCCGGCGCAGAACGCGTCCCCGGCCCCGGTCCCGTCCACGATCCGCTCGATCGGCGGCCCGGGAACCCGGGCCGGCTCCGGGCGGCCGTTGGCGTAGAACATCGCGCCCTCGCCGCCGAGCTTCATCACGACCTGCGGGTACCAGGCGTTCAGCACCCGCGCGGCCTGCTCCGGCTGGTCCCGGCCGGTGAGCACCCGCGCCTGGTCGCCGTTCACGAACAGCAGCGTCGCCCCGTTGGTCAGCTGCAGGAACGGCTCGGCGCCGACCCGCTCCAGCGGCGCGGTGGAGGCGCCGTCCACCGACACGGTCATCCCGGCGCGCTGGGCGTGGCTGAAGGCGGCCAGCGTCGCCGCCCGGGAGCCCTCGTTGAGCAGGGTGTAGCCGGAGATGTGCAGGTGGCTGCCGGGCGTGAACAGGTCCTTGGGCAGGTCATCGGGGGACAGGGCCGCGTTCGCGCCGGGATCGGAGAGCATCGTGTGGTCGCCCTTGTGCGTGACCATCACCACGCAGGTCCCGGTGGGCCGCTCCGGGTCCATGACCAGCCTGGCGTCCACGCCGTAGCCCATCAGCTCCATGTCCCGGTTGCGGCCGGCGATGTCGGCACCGCGCCGTCCCACGAACGCCACCTCGGCGCCGTCCACGGCGAGCCAGGCGGCGATATTCGCGCCGGAACCCCCGCCGTGCATGGTCACCGTGGCGGGCGTGTCGCTCCCCTTGGCCAGCGGAAGCGCCGCGTGGGCGACCGTGTCGGTCATAAGATCACCAACGACGACAACGCGCGTCATGTCGTCACCACCTTGATCGCGTGGCTGAACTAAGAGCTGCCCCGAAGCGCGCCGGTGCTCTTGGTGCTAGCGCATAGAACTTAACAGTTCCCGAGGGTAGTCTCGCGCGGTTCGGGGTTCCGAATAAGTGAAGAGTGGCGATTCCGGTCAGGTGGGCAGGGTCAGGGCCCGGCCCGCGACCATCAGCACCGCCTCCTCGGACTCGGCGGCCAGCCGCTGGTTGAGCCATCCCAGCTGGTCACGGAACAGCCGCCCGGCCCGGGTCGGGGGGTGCACGCTGGCGCCCACCTCGTCACTCACCGCGACGACGCGGGCGCGGGTCTGCCGCCAGGCCCCGACGAGGTCGTCGACCTTCGCGGCGATCCGCCCCGATGCCCCGCCTTCGTCCGCGGCCCAGGCGCCGGCCTGCGCCATGACCGCCGCCAGCCACGTCCCGGCCCCGTCAAAGAGAACGGCCCCGGATTCAGAACGCAACGCCTCCGCCGCATCGAGGCTCTCCACGGTCCGCCACCACGCGGGTCTTCTGGACCGGTGCGCCGCCACCCGCTCCGCCCACTCGGCGTCGGCCGCGGGCTGGGCGCCGGGCGGGTACGGGCCCGCGGCCAGGTAGGTCACCCGCGGCTCGGCGGCCAGCCTGAGCTCGGCGTGCCGTGACTTCCCCGACCGCGCCCCGCCCAGCACCAGGACCCGGCGCGGCTGGCCGGCCCCGGCCGCCGCGATGACGGCGCGCTCAGGACGTCGCCGTCCCGCGGCACGATGACCCCCCAGAACCGGCAGCGCCGGGCCAGTTCCTCCTCGGAGGAGACCCGGTGGTCGGCGTGCAGCACGGCGACCGCGGTCTCGGCGTGCACCAGGCCCCGGGCGCGCAGCGCGCCGAGCTGGGCCGGATTGTCCAGCAGGTCGAGCAGCACGATGTCGTAGGCGCCAGCGCTGCCGGACGGCTGCGGCGTGACCCCGGACCCGTCGGCGGCCAGCAGCCTGGCGCCGTCGGGGCCGGTCACCGTCCACCCGCCCGGCATCCGGCCGACCTGGTAGCCGGGCGGCGGCTCGGGCGCGTGGCCGGGGCGCAGGTGCAGCACCTCGTCCACGAGCACGTGCGCGGGAGCGTGGTCACGGCCGGCCGACCGGGCCCGGGAGCAGGACGCGCAGCGGCAGCCCGGCCGCGGCCAGCCGCCGCTGCCGCCCGTGCCGGCCAGGCGGACGTCCATCAGCGTCCCCGTCCGGTGCCGCCCGGCCGGTTAGGATCTGGCCCCATGACCTGGACCTGGCAGCTGGAGAAGGAAGACGGGAGCGTGCTCGCGTCGCGCGGCCTGCCGAAGGAGAGCTTCGGCAGCCAGGGCGACGCGGAGAGCTGGCTCGGCGAGAACTGGCAGACCCTGCTGGACGCCGGGGTGGACCAGGTGACCCTGCTGGACGAGGGCCGGCCCCAGTACGGGCCGATGAGCCTGCATCCCGGTCAGTAGCCGGATCAGGAACGCCGGGCCGGGCTCGCCGTCTCCGCCGGGTCCGTGACCACCACGGGGCCGAGCACGGCGTCGATCCGGGCCATCAGCTCGGGGTCGAGCCGGACGCCGGACGCCCGCACGTTCTCGCGTACCTGCTCCGGCCGGGTGGCGCCGACGATCGCGGCGGAGACGTCCGGGTTCTGCAGCACCCAGGCCACCGCGAGCTGGGCGAGCGTCAGGCCGGCCTCGTCGGCGATCGGCCGGATCTGCTGCACCCGGGTCAGCAGGTCGTCGGTCAGGTAGCCCTGGATGAACCTTGACCCGCTCGGGTCGGTCGCGCGCGAGCCCTCCGGCGGGGCCGCGCCCGGCCGGTACTTGCCGGTCAGGATGCCCTGCGCGATCGGCGAGAACACGACCTGGCCGATGCCCTCCTTCTCGCACAGGGGGATCACCTCGGCCTCGATGACCCGCCAGAGCATGCTGTACTGAGGCTGGTTCGAGACGATCCGGTCGAATCCCATCTCCCCCGCGATCTGCAGCGCGGCCGCGATCTGCTCGGCCCGCCACTCGGAGACGCCCAGGTACAGCACCTTGCCCTGGCGGACCAGGTCGTCGAAGGCGCGGAGCGTCTCCTCCAGCGGCGTCTCGTGGTCGTAGCGGTGCGCCTGGTAGAGATCGACGTAGTCGGTCTGCAGCCGCCGCAGCGAGCCGTGCGCGGATTCCATGATGTGCTTGCGGGACAGGCCCCGGTCGTTGGCGCCCGGGCCGACGGGCCAGTAGAGCTTGGTGAAGATCTCCAGCGACTCGCGGCGCACCCCGTGCAGCGCCCGGCCGAGTACCTCCTCGGCCCGGGTACCCGCGTAGACGTCCGCGGTGTCAAAGGTGGTGATGCCCTCGTCCAGGGCCGCGGCCACGCACGCGCGCGCCGCCGCCTCCTCCACCTGCGAGCCGTGGGTGATCCAGTTGCCGTAGGCGATCTCGCTGATCATCAGCCCGCTGCGGCCGAGATGACGGTGCTCCATGACATCCGACCCTAACGGCCCGGTGCTCCGGGACCCCGGCGGGTCAGATCTTGTCGCCGGGCTTGACCCTCGGGGCCGGCATCCGCAGCCGGCGGATCTGGGTGCCGCGGATAGCGGCGTACATCCGGACGCCGCGGGTGCTCTCGCCCGGGAACCGCTGCTGCGCCAGCCTGATCACGCGGCCGCCGACGAGCACGCTCTCGGTCACGATCACTACCAGCAGGATGAGCACCGCGTAGTCGACCACGGCCGACTTCCGCAGCGACGGGATGAACAGCAGGACCACCAGCGCCAGCACCGCGAACATGTAGTACTCGCTGAAGCTGCGCCGTGAGTCCACGTAGTCCCGGGCCAGCGCCCGGACCGGGCCCTGGTCCTTGGCCGGCAGCGCCCAGTTCTCGCCGCGCTTGGCGGCTTCCAGCTTGCGGGCGCGGGCCGCGCGGTCCCGGTCGCGGGACTGAGAGTAGGCGGCCTTCTTGTCCGCGGGCGCGTTGAAGGGCTGCCGCCGGCGGCGCTCCGCCTCGCTGCGCTTGGGGGTGGGCCGGCCCTTGCCCTGGGTCACGCCCGGCCGGTCGGGCGCCGCGCTGCTGTCATCCGGGCTCTGATCGTCCTGATCGAGCACCTCGGGCGCGTCGGCTGAACGTCGTCGGAACACGCGCTCAGCATACCGGGATGAACCCAGGGGATAGCCTGGTCGATGCCGGCTAGCGCCTACCTGGATGACGGGGTTTGCCGGCCGTCGTAGGCTGGAGCGAGCACCGGTCGGCAACCCCCGTTGCCTTGCGCAGCAAGCTGGTTTGCGCCGCGGCCGTGGCATGCGGCGGCGGTGAAATGAATGAGGGGATGGTCGCGCCTATGAGCGTGATG
The DNA here is from genome assembly GCA_963808705.1 of uncultured Actinomycetota bacterium. Lineage (GTDB taxonomy): Bacteria > Actinomycetota > Actinomycetes > Streptosporangiales > Streptosporangiaceae > JASHPR01. The sequence goes on from CAWEHB010000007.1 coordinate 68,703, forward strand.
AAGCGGGTTTCGATGATGTTCCGCGCCAAGGCCAACAAGGCCCTGGACAGGATGGAAGATCCCCGAGAAACCCTGGATTACTCGTACCAGACGCAGCTTGAGCTGCTGCAGAAGGTGCGCCGCGGCGTTGCCGACGTGGCGACCTCACGCAAGCGGGTTGAGCTGCAGATCAACCAGCTGCAGCTGTCGTCGGACAAGCTGGACCGGCAGGCGCGGGACGCGCTCGCGGTCGGCCGGGAGGACCTGGCCCGGGACGCGCTGACCCGCAAGGCGGGCGTGCAGAGCCAGCTGAACGACCTGAACACGCAGTACACCGCGCTGCAGGGCGAGGAAGAGAAGCTGACCGGCGCGTCGCAGCGGCTGCAGGCCAAGGTGGATGCCTTCCGCACCAAGAAGGAGACCATCAAGGCGACCTACACCGCGGCCGAGGCGCAGACCAGGATCAACGAGGCCTTCACCGGCATCTCCGAGGAGATGGGCGATGTCGGCCTGGCGATCCAGCGCGCCGAGGACAAGACCGAGCAGATGAAGGCGCGCGCGGGTGCGCTCGACGAGCTGATGGCGTCGGGGGCGCTCGACGACATGGTCGGCGGGCCGCGGGACGACATCCAGGCCGAACTGGACCGGATGGGCGCGGGCCACGACGTCGATGCCGAGCTGGAGCGGCTGAAGGGCGAGATCGGCCAGGGCAGCGGCGCGCCCCGGCAGATCGAGGGCGCCGGGACCGGCGCCGACGGGGCGGCCGCCGACGGGGCGGCCGCCGGGCCGGTCACCGACGGCCACCCGGCGCAGGCCTCGCCCGCGGACCAGCCGCAAGCCGGTGACGGGGCATGATCGTCCGGATCATGGGCGAGGGCCAGCTGCGGGTCGACGATTCAGCCGCGAGCGAACTGAACGAGCTCGACGCCAAGCTGGAGGCGACGGTCGAGCGGAACGACGAGCCCGCCTTCGAGTCGGTGCTGGAGGAGCTGCTGGCCCGGGTCCGCTCGATCGGGAGCCCGGTCGAGCCGGGGACCCTCGACACGTCCGAGCTCATTCTCCCTGCTGAGGGCTCGACCATAGCCGAGGTCCGCAAGCTGCTCACGGGGGACGGGCTGCTCCCGGGCTGACCCCGCTGCTTCCCGCTGCCTCCTGCCGCGCCGCGAAGGGACTGGAATGTCCCTTGCCTCCCGGCTGTTGTTACCCATGGGTACGCAACGGCAGGGCCGGAACGCCCCCGGTCGCCAGCCCGTTGTACCGAGTGGTCGGCACCCGCTGGCCGGCCGCCCGGCAGCTCATTTCTGCGTAAGTCGCGGTCTTGCGCAGAACACTCCGGCGGCTGAGATGTAATGAGAGGGTCGGCTCGCCGGATGAGCCGCGAATGAAACGGAGGCGCCGCAGATGGCGCGCACTCGCTACGCAAGCGATCCCGGGCTGATCGCACGCATGGGCGCGACGATGTTCCTGCTCGGGGCCGTGCTGGTCGGGTTCGTCATTGCCCTGTACTTCGTGCTGTTCGCCTACGCCGACCGGCACGGCGGCGCCAGCGGCAGCAGCGACGCGCTGGTCGTGATCTCGGTGCTGATCGGCTTGGCCATCGCGTTCGGCGGCTACTGGTGGTCCGACAAGATCGCCCTGAGAACCGCCAGGGCCCAGCTGGTCACCCCGCAGCAGGCACCGGAGTTGCACGGCATCATCGACCGGATCTGCGCGCTGGCCAACGTGCCCAAGCCGCGGGTGGCGATCTCGCCGGTGGCCATGCCGAACGCCTTCGCCACCGGCCGCAGCAGCAAGGTAGCGGTGATCTGCGTCACCCAGGGGCTGCTGCAGCGCCTGGACGCCAAGGAGCTCGAAGGCGTGCTCGCGCACGAGATGTCGCACGTGGCGCACAAGGACGTCGCGGTGATGACCATCGCGTCGTTCCTGGGCATCATGGCCGCGCTGCTGGTCCGGTTCGGCTTCTACGCCGAGCTGTTCGGCGGCGGTCGCGGCCGCGGCGGTCGCGGCGGCAACAACGCGGGCGGATATACCGCGCTGATCATGCTGGCCGTCCTGGCCATCGGCATCGTGACGTATGCGATCAGCTTCCTGCTGATCCGGCTGCTGTCGCGGTACCGGGAGCTGTCGGCCGACCGGTCGGGCGCGCTGCTGACCGGGCAGCCCTCGGCGCTGGCCAGCGCGCTGGTGAAGGTCAGCGGCGACATCGCCAGGATCCCGACCCGCGACCTGCGCCAGGCGGAGCCGCTGAACGCGTTCTACTTCGCGCCCGCGCTCTCGGCCAAGCAGGGCCAGACGAGCCTGTCCAACATCTTCTCCACGCACCCGAGCCTGGAGAAGCGGCTGGCCCAGCTGGACAAGATCTCCAAGCAGCTCGGCCGGGCCGAGAGCTGACTGGCAGCCAGCACGCCGCAGGCATGCCCCCGGCGGCCTGAAGGAGGTACCAGGTGGGTTTCCTCGACGCGCTGCTCGGCCGGACCAAGCCGGTGCCGCCGAACCTGGACGCGCTGTTCGCGCTGCCGTCGGCGGCGATCACGCTCCAGGCGGCGCTGGACTTCAACCCGACCGGCACCGGCTCGGTCTGCTTCCGTGCCGCCGAGGGCCGGGCGTTCAGTGACATCGAGAAGGACGTCAGCAACCTGCTGAACATGGGCGAGAACAAGACGCCGGTCGAGCTGTCCGAGGACAAGTACGGCTTTACCTGGCTGGTCTGCCATCATGCCGCGGACGACGCCGAGGGGCTGGTCACCGACCTGCACGCGGTGAACTCGTCGCTGGAGGCCGGCGGCTTCGGCCCGCAGCTGCTGTGCACGATCCTCGGCTTCCGCAACGCGGCCGGCCGCCCGTTCGGCCTGGTGTACCTGTACAAGCGCGGCACGTTCTACCCGTTCGCGCCGCAGTCCGGAGAGCGCCGGGACAACGCGCTTGAGCTGCAGGTGCGCGGAGCGCTGGGGGATGATCTCAAGATCGAGCCCGACCTGGGCCGGTGGTTCCCCGTCTGGGGCGCCCCGGGCCTGTGACCCGCTTGGGGCGCTGTATGCAGGCCGACGGTATACCACCAGGGGGGGACCGGAATGCCGGGGCCGGGGATATGGTTGGGACAGCAGAGATGAGGAGCCGCGCCGCAGGGGCGACGGCAGTCGGACGCGGGAGCTAATCCAGATGACAGTTCAGGACGAGGCCATCACGCGGGGCATCATCCTCACCGATGCCGCGGCGGTCAAGGTGAGCAGCCTGCTGGAGCAGGAGGGTCGCGACGACCTCCGGCTGCGCATCGCCGTGCAGCCGGGCGGCTGCTCGGGCCTCCGCTACCAGCTGTACTTCGACGAGCGCCAGATCGACGGCGACGTAGTGAGCGAGTTCGGCACCGTGCAGGTGGTCACGGACAAGATGAGCGCGCCCTACCTGGGCGGGGCCACGATCGACTTCGTGGACACCATCGAGAAGCAGGGCTTCACCATCGACAACCCGAACGCCACCGGGTCCTGCGCCTGCGGCGACTCTTTCCACTGACGGTCCTGGCCCGCAGCCCGGCTGCGGGAGTTGTGGCCGGCCGTGGCGTAAAGGCATCCATCGTTGTGGCGGCCGTGGCTGCCACCGCGAGCGGGAAGGGGTAACCTGAGCGCGCTTCGTTCAGGTGCCGTCCCGCAGAGAGAGTGCCGCCGTGCGCATAGCCGTCACCGGGTCGATCGCGACCGACCACCTCATGACCTTTCCCGGCCGCTTCGTCGACCAGCTGATCCCGGAGAAGCTGGAGACGATCTCGCTGTCGTTCCTGGTCGACGAGCTGCAGATCCGCTACGGCGGCGTGGCCGCCAACATCGCGTTCGGGATGGGCTGCCTCGGCCTGCGGCCGCTGCTCGTCGGGAGTGTCGGGGCCGACTTCGCCGAGTACCGCGGCTGGCTGGAGGCGCACGGCGTGGACACCACCGCGGTCCGGGAGTCGGCCGTGTACCACACCGGCAGATTCATGAGCACCACGGACGCCGACCTCAACCACTTCTCCTCGTTCTACCCGGGCGCCATGACCGAGGACAAGAACATCGACCTGGGTGAGCTGGCCGGCTCGGTCGACCTGGTCCTGATCGGCGCGAGCGACCCGGACGCGATGTTCTCGTTCACCCGGCAGTGCCGGGAGCACAAGATCCCGTTCGCGGCCGACACCTCGTGGCAGCTGGCGCGCATGGAGGGCGAGCAGGTACGCGACCTGGTGGACGGCGCGGCGTACCTGTTCTGCAACGAGTACGAGGCCTCGATGACCGAGCGCAAGTCCGGCTGGAGCGCCGACGAGGTCACCGCTCGGGTGGGGGTCCGGGTGACCACGCTCGGCGCGGCCGGCTCCCGGGTGGACCGGGTCGGCGAGCCGCCGATCCTGGTCCCGCCCGTCACCGGGGTGGAGCCCAAGGAGCCGACCGGCGCGGGCGACGCGTTCCGGGCCGGCTTCCTGGCTGCGGTCGCCTGGGGGCTCGGCCTGGAGCGCGCCGCCCAGCTGGGCAACCTGATGGCCGTGCACGCGCTGGAGGCGGTCGGGCCGCAGGATTACGAGCTGAAGCCGGCGCCGCTGCTGGAGCGGTTTGCGGCCGTGTACGGGTCCGAGGCCGCCCAGGATCTCGCCGGGCACTACGGCTGACCGCTGACGCGGCGGCTCGGCCGGAGGGCCGCCGGCCGCGGCGCGGTAGCGTGGCGCCATGAGCGCGATGACTGTCGCGCTTGCTTCGGGGTACGACGGTGCCTCCGGATATCACGGGCCGCCGGAGCTCACCCTGCAGCGGGCGTTCACCGAGTGGACCCTTGACCCGTGGGCGCTGGGGTTCGTGCTGCTGCTCGCCGGGCTCTACCTGCTCGGGGTGCGGCGGGTGCGCAGATCCGGGACGACCTGGTCGGCGGGACGCGCCGTGGCGTTCTGCGGGCTCGGGCTCGGCTTCTACGTGATCGCGACCATGTCCTGGGTGGGCGTGTACCAGCCCGTCTTGTTCTGGGTGCGGGCGGTGCAGACGATCCTGATGCTGCTGGCGATACCGCTGTTCTTCGCGATGGGCCGGCCGCTGACCCTGGTGATCGCGACGCGGCCCAGGCTCGGTCCGCGGCTCGAGGCCGGGATACGCAGCCAGGCGGCCAAGGTCCTGACCTTCCCCGCGATCACCACCGGGGTCCTGGTGATCGTGCCGTTCGTGTTGTACTTCACCCCGTGGTACGCCGCCGGCTTCCACAGCGTCGCGGTGCGGGAGCTCACCTACCTGGCGCTGATGGCGCCGGGCTTCGTGTTCTTCTGGACGCTGCTGCGGGTGGACCCGGTGCCCAAGGCCTACCCGTACCTGGTGACCCTGTGGGTGACCGGGGTGGAGGTGGTCGGGGACGCCGTGCTCGGCCTCGCGGTCATCGCCTATCAGGGCCTGATCGCCGGTGCCTACTACCACGCGCTGGGCAGGCCGTGGGGGCCGAGCCTCGCCACGGACCAGGTGCTCGGCGGCGGGACGCTGTGGATACTCGGCGACATCGTGGGGCTGCCGTTCCTGGCCGCCCAGCTGATCCAGATGATCAGGGAGGACGAGTCCGACGCGGCGGTGATCGACGCGGAACTGGACGCCAGGGACGCCGCGCGTGCCGTGGCCCGGGCGGGCGCGGCCGGAGGGGCCGGAGGGGCCGGAGGGGCGGGAGGGGCCGGAGGGGCGGGAGGGGCCGGAGGGGCGGGAGGAAGTACTGCCGGGGCGCAGCCGGCGGGCGCGGTCGCGGGGGACATTGCCGGGGACCGGCCGTGGTGGGAGTCTGACCCGCGATTCGTCGGCCGGTTCCGGGCGGTGGACGACGGCGGCGAGTAGCCGGTATCAGTAAGTCCGCCGGACCAGGAACGTCCAGCCCTGGCCGGGCAGTTCGGTCGCCATGACGAACTCCTGGGACTTGAGCATGCACCACGCGGGCACGTCGGTCTGCGTCGCCGGGTCGTCGGCCAGCACCGCGACGACGTGGCCGACCGGCACCTCCCTGATCCGCTCGGCCAGCATGATGATCGGGATCGGGCACTTCCGGCCCAGCGCGTCGATCGTCAGCGTCGGCGTCAGTGCCGCAGCCGCGGAGTCGGCGGGGTACTGCGGAGAGGTCACGCGGTTACCTCCAGCTAGGGCTTACGGACGACGCGCGGCGGCGGGGACAGCGGGGTACCGCGTGGTGCGCTGACAGTGTCTCGCAGCCGCCCCGCGATCCTCGTCGGCACGGCGAATTTCTCCTTCACCAGTCCCGGCGTGGGCATGCTATAGCGATACCCGGGCGGGACGGCCGTAAGCACGGGCCTGGCCCGGTGACCAGCGCCTGGACATCGGCCCGCCGACGCAGCGGCACGCGGAGCCGATTCTGGCGGGGGTCCCGCAGCCGCGCCGGGGGCGCCACGATACTGTTTGCACGACAGGCTGTAGGACGAGCAAATCACCGGCCTGGTTAGGCCGGAATCACCACGCTGGGAAGGCAATCCGTGAGTCTCAACCGCAGCGCTCCGGTCCGGCGCTGGACGCTGCGCGCTGCCATCGCGGCGGGCGTGCTGCTCGCCACGACCGGCTGCCAGTCCAACGCGTTCACCCGCATGGGCATGCAGCCGCCGGTCACCAAGCAGGGCCAGGTGACGCTGACCCTGTGGCAGGGATCCTGGATCGCCGCGTGGTGCGTCGGGATCGTCGTCTGGGGCCTGATCATCTGCGCGGTCATTTTCTTCCGCAAGCGCTCGGACCGGGTGCCGTACCAGGTCCGCTACAACCTGCCGATCGAGATCCTGTACACGGTGGTGCCGTTCATCATGGTCGGCATCCTGTTCTACTTCACGGCGCGGGACGAGAACTACATCGACGCGCTCTCGCCCCATCCCGACGTGGTCGTCAACGTGACCGGGTTCCAGTGGAGCTGGGAGTTCCAGTACCCGCAGTACAAGGTGCCGCGCTCGGAGTTCGGGGACGTGACCGAGCTCGGCCAGATGTGGAACGGGTCGATACCGGGCAACGAGAACCAGCTTCCGCTGCTGGTGATCCCGACCGGCGAGACCGTACGATTTAACCTGACCTCGACGGACGTCATCCACTCGTTCTGGATCAACCCGTTCGAGTTCAAGCGCGACGTGATCCCCGATCACCCGAACCACTTCGAGGTGACTCCGACGAAGACCGGGACGTTCATCGGCCGGTGCTCCGAGCTCTGCGGCGTGTACCACAGCCGGATGCTGTTCACCGTGAAGATCGTGACGCCGGCCCAGTTCCGCGATTGGATCGCGTCGCAGCAGGCGCTGCAGACCGCTTCTGGGGGTGCTCAGTGACCGCCACCGAACAGCCGACCCAGGTCGCCGCGCCGCGACCCTACCGCAAGGGCTCGATACTCGCGGACTGGCTGTCGTCCACCGACCACAAGATCATCGGTCACCTGTACCTGATCACCTCGTTCTTCTTCTTCCTGGCCGGCGGCGCCATGGCCATGATCATGCGCGCCCAGCTGATGGGCCCGGACAACACCATCGTGTCCGACCAGCAGTACAACGAGCTGTTCACCATGCACGGCACGATCATGCTGCTGCTGTTCGCCACCCCGCTGTTCGTCGGGTTCGCCAACGAGATCATGCCGCTGCAGATCGGCTCGCCGGACGTCGCGTTCCCGCGGCTGAACCTGTTCAGCTACTACCTGTTCCTGTTCGGCGGCCTGATCCTGCTGTTCAGCTTCCTCACCCCGGGCGGCGCGGCGGCGTTCGGCTGGTACGCCTACTCGCCGCTGACCAGCTCGCTGTACTCGCCGGGGATCGGCGGGGACATGTGGATCATGGGCCTGGTGCTGGCCGGGTTCGGCACGATCCTGGGCGGCGTGAACTTCATCACCACGATCTTCTGCATGCGCGCGCCGGGCATGACCATGTTCCGGATGCCCATGTTCACCTGGAACGTGCTGCTGACCAGCATGCTGGTGCTGCTGGCCTTCCCGGTGCTCACCGCCGCGCTGCTGGTGCTCGAGATCGACCGCAAGCTCGGCGCGCAGGTGTTCACCGCCTCCAGCGGGGGGGCGATCCTGTGGCAGCACCTGTTCTGGTTCTTCGGCCATCCGGAGGTCTATATCGTGGCGCTGCCGTTCTTCGGCATCGCCACCGAGATCCTGCCGGTGTTCGCCCGCAAGCCGCTGTTCGGCTACAAGGGCCTGATCGGCGCCACCATCGCGATCGCCGGGCTGTCGCTGACCGTCTGGGCGCACCACATGTTCACCACCGGCGCGGTGCTGCTGCCGTTCTTCTCGTTCATGACCTTCCTGATCGCGGTGCCGACCGGGGTGAAGTTCTTCAACTGGTGCGGCACGATCTGGCGCGGGCAGCTCACGTTCGAGACCCCGATGCTCTTCGCCCTCGGCTTCATGGTCGTGTTCCTGTTCGGCGGGCTCACCGGCGTCATCCTGGCCTCGCCGCCGCTGGACTTCGCGGTCAGCGACTCCTACTTCGTCGTCGCGCACTTCCACTACGTCCTGTTCGGCACCGTGGTGTTCACGATGTTCGGCGGGTTCTACTTCTGGTGGCCGAAGTGGACCGGCAAGATGCTGGACGACACGCTCGGCAAATGGCATTTCTGGTCCGTGTTCATCGGGTTCAACATGACGTTCCTGGTGCAGCACTGGCTGGGTCTCATGGGCATGCCGCGCCGGGTGGCGAACTACCCCTTCCTGCCGCACCTGGCCACGACGCTGAACGACATCTCCTCGATCGGCGCGTTCATCCTCGGCGCCTCGAACTTCATCTTCTTCTACAACGTCTACAAGACCTGGAAGACCGGGGAGCGGGTGACCGCCGACGACCCGTGGGGCTTCGCCAACTCGCTGGAGTGGGCGACGTCCTGCCCGCCGCCACGGCACAACTTCACCTCGATCCCGCGCATCAGGTCCGAGCGGCCCGCGTTCGACCTGCACTACCCGAACATCAGGTCCGGCCGGGAACGGGAAAACGGGCACGTCGCGGTCGGCTCCGCTGCCAGCAGTAGTTCCGAGTAAGGGTTACGTATGAAGGTCGAGGGTTACCTGTTCCTGGGCTGCGCCATCTTCTTCGGCGCCACGGACATCGTCTACTGGCACTTCTCCCACGATCCGACCGGGGCCACCGCGCTCGCGATCGCGGTGGGGCTGGCCTTCCTGACCGGCTTTTACGTGATGTTCACCGGGCGGCGGCTGCCGCCGCGACCGGAGGACGAGCACGACGGCGAGATCTACCAGGGAACCGGAGAACTCGGGTTCTTCAGCCCGCACAGCTGGTGGCCGCTGTTCCTGGCCCTGGCCGCCGCGACCGCCGGGATAGGCGCGGCCATCGGCTGGTGGCTGTTCCTGATCGGCATGCTGATGGTCGTGCTCGCCGCCATCGGCTTCGTGTTCGAGTACTACCGCGGCCACTACGCGCACTGAGCGTCATAAGGCAGCAGATGGACGTTTACGAAGCGCTCTACACCACGCGGGCGATGCGCCGGGTCCGGCCCGACCCGATCCCGTACCCGGTCCAGGCGCGCATCCTGGATGCGGCGATCCGGGCGCCGAGCGGCGGCAACACGCAGGGCTGGCGGTTCATCCTGGTGGACGACCCCGCCGTCAAGGCCGAGCTCGGCCCGCTGTACCGGGACAGCATCAGCCAGCTGTGGGCCACGGCCTACCGGGACCGGGTGGAGCGCGCCCGGAGCGCGCCGACAGAGCCGGAGCACGCGTCGACGCTGCGGATAGTGGCCTCCGCGCAGCACCTCGCCGATCATTTCGAGGAGGTGCCGCTGTTCCTGATCGCGTTCGCCCAGGGCGACGCCTCGGGCGGCTCCATCTACCCCGCGGTGTGGAGCGCCCAGCTGGCCGCCCGGGCCGAGGGCGTCGGCAGCGCGCTGACCTCCGTGCTCGGCATCTTTCACGGCCCGGAGGCCCTGGAGATACTCGGCGTGCCCGCCGGCCACGGCTGGACCATGGCGTGCTGCGTGTCCTTCGGCTATCCGACCGGGCGCTGGGCCGTGGCCGCGCGGCGCCCGGTGCAGGAGGTCGCCTACCGCAACGCCTGGGGAGCGGGCCTGGGCCTGGAGATCCCCGGGCCGCTCTGGCCCCGCGAGGGTGGCTGAACCAGCCCGGCTGCTGCGCGAGGTGTTGCTGGCACGAGGCCGACAGGCAGGTTGTCCTCCCTGGGCTTCGGGCACGGGGTGACCAGACTATTGGAGGGTGGCTGAGACCCGGCCTCAGGGGGGTGGTCCGTCGTGGGCGGACGGGTCATGCGTGTGGCGCGGTACCGCTTTGCGGCCACTTTCGGCCGCCGGTGGGGCGGCTATCTCACGCTTGCGCTGCTGATCGGGCTGATCGGTGGTATCGCCATGGGCTCGGTCGCGGCGGCCCGGCGCACGCAGTCCTCGTACGCCACGTTCCTGGCCGCCACCAACCCCTCGAACCTGGGCCTGAGCGGCCAAGGCCCGAACCTGACCAGGGAACTGGCGCGCCTGCCCGGCGTCCAGCGAGTAGCAGCGGCGCTTTACTCCCTCAACGCGTTTCCGCTGACCCGGACGGGAGCCCCGATCATCCCGCCCGCATTCCGGTTCAGTCAGGCCATCCCGATCGGCAGCATCGACGGCGAGTACTTCGACCAGGACCGGGTCACGGTGACGGCGGGGCAGATGGCCCGCCCGGATCAGGCGGACGAATTCGTCGCGACCGCGCTGGCGGCCCGCCTGCTCGGCTGGCATGTCGGCCAGGTCATCCCGATGGGCTTCTACACCAACAGCCAGTCGGCCACGTCCAAGCCGCTGCGGCAGCTGCGGATGAGGCTCACCGGGATCGTGACGTTCAACAACGAGGTCGTGCTCGACGACGTCGACCGCTACCCGTCTTTCGTGTTGTTCACCCCGGCGTTGACGGGGCCGTTCAGCACCGGGCCGGAGGACGTCTACTACGGGCTCAAGCTCCGAGACGGCGCCCGCGGGGTCCCGGCCGTCGAGCACGAGATCATCCGGGCCATCCCGCAGGCCGTCCGCTACAGCTTTCACCTCACCTCGGCCGTCGAGGGGCAGGTCGACCGTACCGTGGAGCCCGAGGCGATCGCCCTGGTCGTGTTCGGCGTCATCGCCGGGCTCGCGGCAGCGCTGATCTCGGCACAGGTCATCGTGCGCCAGATCCAGGCGGCCGATGAGGAGACCGCCGTGCTGCGCGCCCTCGGCGCTAGCCGCCTGGTCCTCATGGCCGACGCTCTCGTCGGCATCCTCGGTGCCATCGTCGCCGGATCGCTGCTCGCGGCCGGGGTGGCGGTCGCGCTGTCGCCGCTGTCGCCCATCGGCCCGGTCCGACCGGTCTACCCCTCGCCGGGGCCGGCGGCTGACACCACGGTGCTCGGCTTGGGATGCCTTGCCCTGGTCGCCAGCGTCGGCGCCGTCGCCGTGGTGCTCGCGGCCCGCTCGGCATCGGGCCGCCACCGAGAGGATGTGAGGCGAAGCACCCGGAGTTCGGGTGTCGCGCGGCTGGCCGCGAACTCCGGGGCTCCGGTTTCGGCGGTCGCCGGAATCCGTTTCGCGCTGGAACCCGGCCGTGGCCGCACCGCGGTGCCGGCCCGCTCGGCGCTGTTCGGCGCCGCGCTCGCCGTCGCGATCGTGGTCGCCACGCTGACCTTCGGCAGCGGGCTTACCACCCTGGTCACCCATCCGCCGCTCTACGGCTGGAACTGGAGCTACGTCCTCGAGGGTCCCGATGTCCCGCCGCAGGCCCAGGCGCTGCTGGACCACGACTCACTCGTGGCCGCCTGGACCGGCGTGTCGTTCGCCGATCTCGAGATCGGCGGCGAGATCGTCCCGGCGATCATCACCGACGCTCACGCGCGGGTCAGCCCGCCGATGCTGTCCGGGCATCCGCCCGAAAGCCGCAACCAGCTCGTCCTCGGCGCGCAAACGCTCGGCCAGCTACGCGAGCGCGTCGGTGACACCGTCGATGTGAGCTACGGAGCGCCCGGCGACGCCCCGGTGTACGTGCCGCCGACACGGGAAATGATCGTCGGGACGGCGACGCTGCCCGCAATCGGGAACGCGCAAACCCTGCATACCTCGATGGGAACCGGCGCGCTGATCACGGCCGGGATCGCGCCGCCCGCGCTGCGGAAGGCGCTCAAGAGCCCGGACCCCACCCTGAACGGCCCGACAGCGGCGCTCGTCCAGCTGAAGAACGGCGTGGCACCCGCCGCGGGCCTGGCGTCGCTGCAGCACATCGCCAGCGCGGGGACCAGGGCGTTCGAGGACCTGCCGGGCAGCCTGTACACCGGGCAGAGCGTCGAGGTCCTGCCCGTGCAATATCCCGCAGAGATCGAGAACTACCGGTCGATCGGCGCCACGCCCGCCCTCCTGGCATCAGGGCTGGCCGCCGGCGCGGTGATCGCGCTCGGCCTGACCCTCATCGCCTCGGTCCGGCGCCGCCGCCGCGACCTCGCGATGCTGAAGACCCTCGGCCTCACCCGGCACCAGCTCGCCTCCTGCGTGGCATGGCAGTCCACGGTGGCCGTCACGGTGGGGGTCGCCGCCGGAATCCCGGCGGGCGTGGCGCTCGGCCGCTGGCTCTGGATCCTGTTCGCGCACCAGATCTACGCCGTGCCCGAGCCGACGGTGCCGACGCTCTCGCTCTGCTACGTTGGCCTCGGCGCGCTCGTGCTCGCGAACCTCGTCGCCGCCCTGCCCGGCAGGCACGCATCACGCACGCCAGCCGCCCTGGTCTTGCGAACGGAATAACCGCCCGACCGCCATCACCAGGGGTTAACGCGATCATCTAGGCCGGGCCGTGACCGTCCTCCTGGCCGTCACCGGAGCCGTCACCGGCAGCCTCGTCGCCAGCCTCGCCGGACGGGATCGCGGCAGGCTCCGATTCGGCCTCCCCGTCTCCGTGCCCGTTGCCGTGCCCGCCGTAGCCGTTGCCGTGGCCGTCCAGCGGGACGCTCTCGGTGAGCACCTTGTTCAGCCGCTCCCGCACCTGGCCCAGGGGGCGGCGCAATTCTGGTGGCGGCACTTCCAGCTCGGCCTGGGCGGCGCCGGCGGGCAGGCTCGGCCGCGCCTTGATGCCGAGCGCGGCGATTTCCTCGTCGGTGAGCGGCCTGGTCTCCTCGATGTACTCGCCGCTCGGCAGCTGCCGGATGATCCCGGTCTCGACCCCGTGCTCCAGCAGGTGCAGGTCCTTGCGCTGCAGCCCCAGGCAGATCCGCTTGGTCACGATGTAGGCGACGACCGGGCCGATGAACATGGCGTACCGCGCGATCTCGGTGGTCAGATACAGCGAGATGTCAAAGTGATCGGCGATGACGTCGTTGCCGCCCTCCAGCCACAGCACCCCGTAGAAGGTGATCCCGGCCACGCCGATCGCGGTGCGGGTCGGCGCGTTGCGCGGCCGTTCGTTGACGTGGTGCTCGCGCCGGTCGCCGGTGATCCACTGCTCGACGAACGGCCACACGGCGAGGCCCGTGAAGACGAGGCCGAGCGGCACCAGCGCGGGAATGAGCACGTTCCAGGCAACGGTATGGCCGAAGATGTCCCAGGTCCAGCTGGGCCAGGCCCGCAGCGCGCCCTCGAGGAACCACATGTAGAAGTCGGGCTGCGAGCCCGACGAGATGCCGACCGGAGTGTACGGGCCGTACAGCCAGATCGGGTTGACCTGGACGAACGTGGACCCGAGCGCGACCGCCGCGAACGTGAAGAAGAAGAACGCCCCGGTCTTGGCCATGAAGTACGGGTACGTCGGCGCGCCGACCACGTTGGTGTCGGTGCGGCCCTTGCCCGGCATCTGGGTGTGCTTCTGGTGGAACATGATGAACAAGTGCGCGGTGATCAGTGCCAGGAACAGGCCCGGGATCAGCAGCACGTGCAGGATGTACAGCCGCGGGATGATGTCATTGCCCGGGAACGGCCCGCCGAACAGGAAGAACGTCAGGTAGGTGCCGACGATGGGGATGGAAAGCAGCACGCCCTCGAGGATCCGCAGCCCGGTGCCGGACAGCAGGTCGTCTGGCAGCGAGTAACCGAACAGCCCCTCCAGCATGCCCAGGGTGAGCATCACGATCCCGATCAGCCAGTTCACCTCGCGCGGCTTGCGGTAGGCGCCGGTGAAGAAGATCCGCAGCAGGTGCGCGAAGATCGCGGCCATGAACAGGTCCGCGGCCCAGTGATGAATCTGCCGCATCAGCAGCCCGCCGCGGACGTCGAAGCTGATGTTCAGCGTGGACGCGTAGGCCTCGCTCATCCGGACGCCGTCCAGCTGGGTATAGGACCCGTGATACACGACCTCGCTCATGCTGGGCTGGAAGAAGAGGGTCAGGAACGTGCCGGTCAGCAGCAGGATGATGAACGAGTACAGGGCGATCTCGCCGAGCAGGAACGTCCAGTGATCGGGGAAGATCTTCCGGAACAGCGTGCGGACGCCCCGGGCGCCGTGGAACCTGTCGTCCAGCCACCCTCCGGTGCCGTCGAGGAGCTTTTCGGTGAGGCTCATCCCCGCTCCCAGAAACTCGGGCCCACCGGCTCGTGGAAGTCGCTCTGGGCGACCAGGTAGCCCTCTGCGTCCGTGGTCATCGGCAGTTGCGGCAGCGGCCGCGGGGCCGGGCCGAACAGCACCTGGGCACCGCGCGGCGCGTCGAACGTCGACTGGTGGCACGGGCAGAGGATGTGGTGGGTGGTCTGCTCGTAGAGCGCCGCCGGGCAGCCGACGTGGGTGCAGATCTTGGAGTAGCAGACGATGTTGTCGACCGTCCAGTTCGGCGTCACGTAGCCCCCCCGGACCTGGTTGGGCTCGCCGAACACCAGCACCCCGGGCTGGAACTTGATGATGATCGCGGTGGCGGAGGCCAGCGCATCCAGGTCGTCCTGGTAGCCGTCCGGAACCACGGTGATCATCCCGCCCGGGGAGCTGAACTCTGCGGGCGTGATCGGCGTGTTGCCCCCGTATCTGAGCAGGCGCATGCCCTTGCGCCAGACGGTGTGCTCCAGCGTGGTGCCGGGCAGCGGGCCCATGTCGCGGAGCAGCACGACCGGGGCGACCGCGAGCGGCACGGTCGCCGCGATCAGCGTGCGCCGCAGCAGCGGCCGCTTGGTGAACTGGCTGGCCTCCGCACCTTCTTCGAAGGTCTCCTTGAACGCTTGCCGGTCCTCCGGGTCCGACGCCAGCGGGTGCCGCTGCTCGGTGAGCTCGACGTCCGGCATGATGGACCGGACCCAGATCGTGGCGCCGACCGCCAAGGCGAGGTACGCGATCGACATGGACAGGCCCAGGGCCAGGTTGGAGCGCAGCGTCGCGTCGACCGAGTGCACTTCGAGGCCGATGTAGGCGGCGATGAAGCCGATGCTGGCCAGCATCGAGAGAATGAATAGCCCCGCGACTACGCGTTCTGCCTTCTTGGCCCGTTGCGGATTCTGCGGGTCGGCGGGCAGTTCGCGCGGGACTGGCCGCGCGCCGTCGCCGGCCCCGTCGCCGAGCAGCGTCCAGGCCTGCGCGGGCGAGGGCGTGCCGGTCACGCGATGCGGGCCCGCGGGGGCGTCGGCCGGCTCGTCGGGCAGCCTGTCAGGGACGCCGGTGTCAGTCATCAGCGGTCTTCCTGTGCTTCGCAGTTATCCACATCGCGGCCAGCACCATGAAGAACAGCAGGCCGAGGAACGCGAACAAGCCCTCGGTGATGGGGCCCACGCGGCCCAGGCTGAACCCGCCCGGGTTCGGCTCGGCTCGGGTCTCGGTCACGTAGGCGATGACGTCACGCTTCTCGTCCGGGGGGATCGTGGTGTTGTTGAAGACCGGCATGGCCTCGGGGCCGGTCAGCATGGCCTCGTAGATCTGGGTGGGCGTCGAATCGGTCAGCGCCGGAGCGTACTTGCCGTAGGTCAGCGCGCCGCCCGCGCCGACGAAGTTGTGGCACTGGGCGCAGTCGGCGGTGAACAGCTCCTGGCCGAGGCCCACGTCGGCGCCGGACGTGCTCACCTCGGCCGGGGTCGGGATCGCGGGCCCGCCGGCCAGGGACTCGATGTACGCGGCGATCGCGTGGGTCTCGGCCGGGTTGAACCGGGCGGGCTTGCGGCCGTTCTCCGCGTCCGGTCCGGTGGCCGGCATCCGGCCCGTGCTCACCTGGAAGTCGACGGCGGCCGAGCCGACGCCGATCAGGCTCGGCGCGACGGCGGTGCCCTGGGCCTGGAGGCCGTGGCAGGTGGCGCAGGTCAGCGCGAAGATCTGCTGGCCCTTGGCGATCTCCGCCTGCGAGGTGGTGGGCGTCGTGGCCGCGGCCGACTCGCCGCTCCCGGTGATGGTCGCGTAGATCGCGCCCACCAGGATCAGCGCGAGCACGACGACGGCGTAGCCCGCCGCTGGCCGCCTCCGCCAGGTGAAGCTCACTGCTGTCCCCAGTCTCTGGTCAGTGAATCAGGTAGATGGTGGTGAACAGGCCGATCCACACGACGTCGACGAAGTGCCAGTAGTACGAGACGACGATGGCGCTGACCTGCTGTTCGTAGGTGACTTTCCGCGCCGCGTAGGTCCGGCCGAGCAGGAAGAGGAACGCGATCAGGCCGCCGGTCACGTGCAGCCCGTGGAAGCCGGTCGCTATGTAGAAGACAGAGCCGTAGTTGCTGTCCGACAGCGTCAGGTGCTGCGTGCGGATGAGGTCGAAGAGGTACTCGTAACCCTGGCCGAGGACGAAGTACAGGCCCATGAAAAACGTGAGTACGTACCACTCGCGCAGGCCCCAGCTCATCGGGCGGAAGATGGACCGGGAGCGGCGGACCTGGCCGCGCTCGATCGCGAAAACCCCCATCTGGCAGGTCACGCTGGACGCCAGCAGCACCAGGGTGTTGGCCGTGGCCAGCGGCAGGGCGAGCTTTACCGGCGGCCACGGTTCGCCCAGCCCCTTGTCCACCGAGCGGATCGTGAAGTACATGGCGAACAGCGCCGCGAAGAACATCAGCTCGGAGGACAGCCAGATGATGGTCCCGACGCTGACCAGGCTCGGCCTGCTGGTCGGTGTGCGAGGAGTTATCTCGCTCGTTGCTGTCGCCACGGGGCAATTATTACGACACGGCGTAGGCGCCGTATGGCCGACCCCCCTATCCCGACACGGCGTAGGCGCCGTATGCCCGGCCCCCTATCCCGACACGGCGTAGGCGCCGTATGGCCGGCCCCTATCCCGACACCGCGTAGGCGGTGCGCGCCCGACCCCCCGGGTCGGTAGCATCCACTTCCATGAAGGTCGTTGTGTACAGCCATGACGCCGACACGCGGGCCAGGGTACGGCTCGCCATCGGGCGTCGGCCCGCTCCCGACGTGCCGGAGGCGGAGGTGATCGAGGTCGCCACTCATGCCGCGCTGATCCGCCTGCTCGACGCGGGCGGGGCAGACGTCATGGTGCTCGACGGCGAGGCTCAGCCCGCCGGCGGGATGGGTGTCTGCCGTCAGGCCAAGGACGAGATCTACAACTGCCCGCCGGTGCTGCTGATCATCGGCCGTCCTGACGACGGCTGGCTCGCCACCTGGTCCATGGCCGACGCGGTGGTGAGCCACCCGATCGACCCGGCCGCCCTGGCCCAGGCCCTGGCCGGCCTGATGCGCCAGCGCGCGGCGGGCACCGCGGTGGCCACGCCCTGACCGGCCCCAGCCTCAGCCCGCCTCCCTCTTCCTGCCTCCTGGGGGCTCCATGGATTCCCGCACCGCGTGGCCCGCGCTGATCGGCGCGCTCATTAAGAAGGAGACCCTCACCGCCGACGAGACCGCCTGGGCGATGAACGAGATCATGGAAGGGGCAGCCACGCCTACCCAGATCGCCGGGTTCGGCGTGGCGTTGCGGATGAAGGGCGAGACTTCGGCGGAACTCGGCGGCCTGGCCGAGGCCATGCTCACCCGCGCGACGCCGATAGACATCCCCGGCCCCATCGTCGACCTGGTCGGCACCGGCGGCGACGGCGCGCGCACGGTCAACATTTCCACGATGGGCACGATCGTCGCGGCGGCGGCGGGCGCCCGGATGGTGAAGCACGGGAACCGGGCGGCCTCCTCCGCGTGCGGGGCCGCGGACCTCCTTGAGGCGCTCGGCGTGGTGATCGACCTCCCCCCGGAGGTGACCGTCCGGCTGATGTCGGAGACCGGAGTGGTGTTCCTGTTCGCGGCGCTCTACCACCCGGCGCTGCGCCATACCGCGGTTCCGCGCCGAGAACTGGGCGTGCCCACCGTTTTCAACTTCCTCGGCCCGGTGGCGAACCCGGCCCGGCCCGGCGCCCTGGCGGTCGGCGTGGCGGACCCGCGGATGGGACCGGTGATCGGCGGCGTGCTGGCCGGCCGTGGCTGCTCCGCGCTCGTGTTCCACGGCGATGACGGTCTCGACGAGCTGACCACGACCGCTCCGTCCACGGTGTGGGTGGTGCACGGCGGCGCGGTGAGCCAGACCACGCTCGATCCGGAGGTTCTCGGCATCAGCCGGTCGTCCCCCGCTGACCTGCGGGGCGGCGACCCGGCGCATAACGCCCAGGTGGCCCGCGCGGTGCTCGGCGGCGAGCAGGGGCCGGTGCGGGAGACCGTGCTGCTGAACGCGGCGGCAGCGCTGGCCGCCGAGGCGGGCGTGCCAGGCCCCGAGCAGTTGCCGGAGGCGCTGGCGGTCGGCCGCGCGAGAGCCGCGAACGCGGTGGACTCCGGCGCGGCCCAGGCGCTGCTGGCGCGCTGGGTGGAGGCGAGCCGCCGCCTGGCGGCGGAGCGCTCAGCCTGCTCCGGCTGATCGCTCAGGCTGCCGGGGTAAGGGTCAGGCCGGCTCGGGGTAGCCGATCGCGAACGCCGCCTCGAGGTCGTGCCGGGAGTAGGCACGGAACGCGATGTGGGTCTCGGTGTGGGTGACCCCGGGAACCCGGTTCAGCGTGCCCGGGATGACATCGCCAAGCTGATCATGCGCGCGTACCCGGACCATGGCCACAAGATCGAACTCGCCGGTCACCGAGTAGACCTCGGAGACCTCTGGTATCTGGGCGATCGCCTCGGCCGTCTCCGGAATGCGCGTGACGTCGGCCTTCACCAGAACGATAGCGGTGACCACTGCCGCCTCCTCAGCCCGCAGCCTCATCCCTTACCACAGGGCGCCGGCGGCGCCGGCTGCCCGAGTAGCGTACCTCCAGGCGCAGATCAGGCGCCGATCAAGCACTGATCTCCGCGAGCGTGCGCACGCCGGCCAGGGTGAGCCTGCCGAGCAAACCCTGCAGCACGTCAGCGGTGGCCTGGGCGTCGGCCAGGGCGCGATGGCACGGCCTGGTCCCGGCGCCGAAGAAGCCGGCCAGGGTGGCCAGCTTGCAGTCGGTCACCTCGGTCTCGTCGAGCACCAGGCGAGCCAGCGCCGCGGTGTCCAGAACCGGGAACGCGGGCCAGGGAATACGGCAGCCGCCGCACGCCGCGGTGAGGAAACCGACATCGAAGGGTGCGTTGTGCGCGGTCAGCACGCAGCCGCGGGCAAAGGCCAGGAAAGCCGGCAGCACCGCGCCGATCGGCGGAGCCTGGCTGACCATCGCATCGGTGATGCCGGTGAGGGCGACGATGTCCGCGGGAATCGGGGCGCCCGGGTTAACGAGCGCGGAGAACTCCGCGGTCGGCCGGCCGTCGCTGATCCTGACCGCGGCGAGTTCGGTGATGCTGGCCTGCTCCGGCAGCCAGCCGGTGGTCTCCACGTCGACGATCACGAAATCGACGCTCGCGAGAGGCAGGCTCGGCGCAGCGTTGGCCGGGTCCGTGTAAATCGGCTCCGGGTTAGCCGGCTCCGCGTTAGCCGGCTCCGCGTTCGCCGGCTCCGCGTTCAGCCGGCACCGCGTTAGCCGGTTCCGTGGGGGTCGGCGTGATCGGCTCACGGGTGGTCATTCGCTCACCGTAGGACTGGGCACCGACAGTCCGGTTCAGGCGCGCCGTTCCGCCCGGGGCGACTTGGCCTGCCCAGAGTGCCCGAAGTGGTTGAATACACCACCCGAGTATCACTAGTGTCAGGCAGCGAGCCGCATCGCTCAGCAGTCGCTACCCAGCGACGGCGATCGGTAACCGCCGAGTCTCCGACCTGGCCCCAGGGGCCAGCCGGAGAGCCGGGGACCCACCGGAGGACCGCCTGGCCTGGCCAGGGGGTGTTCCAGGGGTGAATCGGCCCGGACCGTCGCACCGGACTGGGCCGTAGGGCGCGCTTCCACAGCCCGAACCCGTCAGCTCACCCGGCAGGCGGACAGTGGAAGAAGGAGCGTGTTACGCACGTGCGTACGCGGCGTTCGGGCAGTAGGACTCTGATCGGTACTCTCAGGCACGGCGCGGTCGTCTCGTTCGGCCTGCTCGCCATCGGCGCGCTCGTCATGTCCACCGGTGTGGCCGGCGCGGCCCCGCAGCCCACGGTGGCCGAGGTCCAGCAGCGCCTCGCCCAGCTGACCAGCCAGGCCCAGAAGCTCGATCAGCAGTACGCCCAGGCCCAGCAGGAGCTGTCAGCGGCCAACCAGCAGCTCGCGGCGGTCGACACTGAGGTGGCACGGGACCAGAGCCGGCTCAGCGCAATGCAGGCCAAGGTCGCCCAGATCGCCATGGCCGCCTACGAAGATGGCGCCCTCTCCTCGCCGACGGCGCTGCTCACCTCTGACAACCCGCAGGCTTTGCTCAACCAGTCCTCGATCCTGCTTGAGCTGGCGTCGATCAACAACAGCGAGATAAATGCCTACCTCGCGGCGGCCCGTGAGCTGCTCGGCGCGCAGCAGGCGGCGCATCGCGTCCAGGCCGGCAAGCTTGCGCTCAAGAACGAGCTGGCGAGCGAGAAGGCCACGAACGCCAAGCTGACCGCCCAGCAGAACACGCTGCTCGCGCAGCTCACCCCGGCGCAGCAGGCGGCCGTCGGCCCCACCTCGCAGGGGGGCGGCACGACCGTCGGCCAGGACCCGCTGCCGGCCACGACCCAGGCGTTGAAGGCGGTTCAGTTCGCCTACGATCAGCTTGGCTGCCCGTACGTGTTCGGCGGCACCGGTCCGTGCTCGGACGGGTTCGACTGCTCCGGGCTGATGATGCAGGCGTGGGCCTCGGCCGGAGTGTCGATCCCGCGTACCAGCTACGAGCAGATGAGCGAGCTCCCGGCGGTCTCCACCAGCGAACTCCAGCCCGGCGACATTCTCGGCTTCGCCGGCAACTCGCATGTCGGGATGTACGTGGGCGGCGGCATGCTCATCGACGCGCCTCAGACCGGCGAAGATGTCGAGAAGGTACCGCTGAGTGGCTGGTTCCTGGAGAACCTGGACGGAGCGGTCGCGCCGTAAGCTTCGCTCCCCGCCTGACGGTGGGGGAGTCACCCGGGCCCTTTCGCGGGCCGCCGCAACCAGCTGCGACAGTCATGCGCGCCCAGCTGCGCCTGTGGTCCGCCCAGCTTGGCCTTGCTCGACTGCTGAAACTGGTGGCTTGCCACGGCCGGGAGATCGCCACCAGCCGGTCGGGCTAGCTGACGAAAATTTTTTCGATAAAGCCTCCACGCCCTCTCGTTGGGCGACTGTTTTGTCGGTAGCTGTCGATACGGTGGTCAAAGACCACAACATGACAGCTCTGCCGAGGCCCGGAGGAGGTGAACCGCATGCCGGAACGGCCCGCTGCGGACGATCCGGATCAGCCGCGGTTCGCCTGGGCACCGGGCAGCACCGGCACCGGACCCATGCCTACGGCGGGCCTGGATTACCAGGCGTTGCTGGAGGCCCTGGCGGCGGGCGGGTTCCTGGACGGCAAGGAAGAAGACCAGAATGCGGTCGCCGCGGAGGAGCAGGCGGCGGTGGCGGACGGGCGGATGAGCGCGCCGCCGCTGCCGCCGGCGACGTTGGGGGCGCTGGCCGCGGAGCATATGGCGCCCGGTGCGGCGCAGGCGGGGTGGCTGGCCGCGGCCGCGACTGCGTCCGGACGCCTGGATGAGTACGGGCTGGCCGGGGTGGCGATCGCGGCCCGCCAGCTCGCCTCCTGGGCGCAAGCGGCCGAGCTGGCCGCCGTGGCGCAGCTGGCCGCCCGCGCCGCCGCCGCGGATCCGGAGATCGGCCTGCGCGGGGACGGCCGCCCGGCGCGGCTGTGCCGCGACGCGCTCGGCCAGATCTCCCTGGCGCTGATGCTGACCGACCACGCCGCCACCGACTGGGCCAGCCTGGGAATCAGCCTTACCTGGCGGCTGCCAGCCACCGGCGCCGCCCTGGCCGGCGGGCGTATCGACCTGGCCCGGGCCAAGGTGATCGCCGAGGCCACCAGCGTCCTGTCCCAGGACGCAGCCCGCGCGGTCGAGGCGACGATCTTGCCCGGCGCGGGGAAGCAGACTACCGCGCAGCTGCGGGCCCGGCTGCGCCGCGCGGTGCTCGCCGCCGACCCCGAGGGCGCCGAACAGCGCCGCGAGGAGGCCGAGCGCTACGCCACGGTCAGCCTGTATAGCGACGAGGACGGTACCGCGACGTTAACCGGGGCCGGGCTGCCCGCGGTGGAAGCCGCGGCGGCGATGGCGCGGATCACCGCGATCGCCCGGGCCATGAAGGCCGCCGGGCAGGCCGGCGGGCTGAACCTGCACCGGGCGAAGGTCATGCTCGGCCTGCTGCTGGGCACCCTGCCTTACATTCCCCCGCCCGGCGGCACCCCCGAACCCCCGCCCCCCGGAGGCCCCGGCCCCGGCGGTCCCGCCCCAGACGGCGGGCCGCCCGGCGACCACCCCCGAAGCCACCCTGGCAGCGGCGGTGACCCCGGCGCCTGCCCGGACACCGGGCCGCCCGGCGGCCGGCCCGACCCGCACGATGAGGACGCCCCGGCCGATGACGGCCCGGACGAGCAGACCCCCGGCGACGACGCGGGCGGCAGCGGGTACGCTGGCGGCGACGATGACCGGCCCGGTGCCGGCCCGGTACCGCCGTGGCCGGCCCTGGGCGTGATCCCGCCCGGCCTGCTCCACACCGCGCCGCCGGCCGGGGGGCGGCCGCCGGGGGCCGGACTGCTGGATCTCACCCTGCCCTGGGCCACCCTGGCCGGACACTCATCCGGGCCCGGGATACTGAGCCGGATCGGCCCCATCACCGCCACCCAGGCCCGCCACCTCGCCCGCACCGCCCAAGCCGACCCCGCCGCCCAATGGCGCATCATCATCACCAGCAACACCGGGCAGGCCATCACCATCACCCGCATCACCCGCATCCCCCGCCGCCGCGCCCGCGACCGCCCCGGCCCGGCCCGCGACCGCCCCGGCCCGGCCCGCGACCGCCCCGGCCCGGCCCGCGACGGCCCCGGCGCGCCCGAGCACCGCCCGCCGCCAGGCACAGGGCTGGCCGGGCGGATCACCCTGACCATCACCCAGGACATCCTCCGCCAGCACACCGGGCCCGGCTCGCCCGCCGGGCCCGGGCCGCCGGGCGGGATCGCCGGCGCCGCGCTGGCCGCCGCCGCCAAGGCCCTGGACCAAGCGCTGGCCCAGGCCGACGCCGACGCCGCCGCAGGCGGCTGCGCTCACACCACCCAGTCACCGGGCTACCGGCCCCCGCCCCGGCTCCGCGAACACGTCACCGCCCGCGACGTGACCTGCCGCAACCCCGCCTGCCGCCAGCCCGCCTGGCGCGCCGACCTCGACCACACCATCCCCTACGACCACGGCGGCCCCACCTGCCGCTGCAACCTGGGCGGCGCCTGCCGCCGCGACCACCAGCTCAAGCAGCACCCCCGCTGGAAACTGGAACAGACCCGGCCCGGCGAGTTCACCTGGACCACCCCATCCGGGCGCACCTACACCGCCAGCCCCGACACCTACCCCCTGTAGCGCCCCGGGTTGGCTGGGCAATCATGGACAGGTGCCGAAGGTCCTGATCGTCAGCAACGACTTTCCGCCGCGCCGCGGCGGGATCCAGTCGTTTGTGCACGCGCTCGCATTGCGCATGCCGACCGGTTCGGTGGTCGTCTACGCGCCGTCGTGGGAGGGCGCCGCCGCATTCGATGCCCGGCAGCCGTTTCCGGTGATCAGGCACCCAACCTCGCTGATGCTGCCGGTGCCATCGGTGGCGCGCCGTGCGGCCCGGATCCTGAGGGAGCATGACTGCGACACGGTGCTGTTCGGGGCGGCGGCGCCGCTCGGGCTGCTCGCGCCGTCGCTGCGCCGGGCCGGCACCCGGCGGGCGGTCGCCATAACGCATGGTCACGAGGCAGGCTGGGCCGCCCTGCCGGGGGCCCGGGGGTTGCTGCGCCGGATCGGTGACCGGGTGGACGTGCTCACCTACCTGGGCGAGTACTTCCGGGTACGGCTGGCCCGGGTCCTGTCGCCGCAGGCGGCAAGCCGGATGGTGCAGCTCGCGCCCGGCGTGGACACCGCCGCCTTCCGCCCCGGGGCGGGCGGGGACAAGGTCAGGAAGCGGCTCGGCCTGGGAAACCGGCCGGTGGTCGTCTGCGTGTCGCGGATGGTTCCGCGCAAGGGCCAGGACACGCTGATCCGGGCGTGGCCCCGGGTACTCGCCGCCGCGGCCCGCGGGACCGGGGCCAGCGGGATGGCCGAGGGTAGGGGGCGCGGCGGTCCGGTATTGCTGCTGGTCGGCGACGGGCCCTACCGCGCGGAACTCGGCCGGCTGGCCCGTAGCACGGGCATATCCGGCTCCGTCGTGTTCACCGGGCCGGTTCCGTGGGCCGACCTGCCGGCCTATTACGACGCCGGGAACGTTTTCGCGATGCCGTGCCGGACCCGCCGGGGCGGCCTGGACGTGGAAGGGCTCGGGATCGTCTACCTGGAGGCCTCGGCCTCGGGGCTGCCGGTCGTGGGCGGCGACTCGGGGGGCGCGCCGGACGCCATCCGCAACGGCGAGACCGGCTACGTCGTGCCCGGCCGCGACGTGGCTGCGGTCGCGGACCGGATCGCCGGACTGCTGGCCGACCCGGTCGGTGCGGCCGCCATGGGGCAGAAGGGCGTGGCCTGGGTCGACCAGGAATGGCGCTGGGAGTTGGTCGCCGAGCGGCTCTGGCGCATCCTGGCGGGCTGACCGGCCACGGCGGCCGGTCAGCGGCGGCTACTGACCCGGGGCGGCCGGAGCCAGCGGCGACGGCGCGTTATGACGGCTGGTCGTATATGGCGTTGATTTCGTCCGCGTAGTCCTTGATCACCAGGTTCCTGCGGACCTTGAGTGACGGCGTGAGGTAGCCGTTGGTTTCGGTGAAGTCCGAGTCGAGGATGCGGAAGCGGCGGATCGACTCGGCGCGGGACACCGCCTCGTTGGCGTCGTCCACCGCCAGCTGGATGTCCGCGATCAGTTCCGGGTCATCTCTCACGTCCGCGTCGGCCGGGCGGCCGCGCTGCTGCTTCCAGAACTCCAGCGCCTCGGGGTCCAGGGTGATCAGGCAGGCGATGTACGGGCGGCCGTCGCCGATCACCAGGCACTGGCTGATCAGCGGGTGCGCGCGGAGCCTGTCCTCGAGCACGGCGGGCGCGACGTTCTTGCCGCCCGCGGTGACGATGAGCTCCTTCTTCCGCCCGGTGATCCGCAGGAAGCCCTCCTCGTCCAGGCTGCCGAGGTCACCGGTGCGCAGCCATCCCGCCTCGTCGAACGCCTCGGCGGTGGCCTCCTTGTTGTGCCAGTACCCGGCGAAGATGTTCGGACCGCGGAGCAGGATCTCGCCGTCGTCGGCGATCTTGACGCCGACGCCCGGCAGGGGCTGCCCTACGGTCCCGATCTTGTTCCGGGCCGGCCTGTTCACCAGGGCGGCGGCCGAGGTCTCGGTCAGCCCGTAGCCCTCGAGGATCGTGATGCCCGCGCCACGGAAGAAATGGCCGAGCCGCTCTCCTAGCGGTGCTCCGCCGGAGATCGCGTACGTCACCTGCCCGCCGATCGCCGCCCGCAGCCTGGCGTAGACCAGGCGGTCGAACAGCATGTGGCGCAATCGGAGAGCCGGGCTCGGGGTCGTGCCGCCCGATCCGCCGGGAGCCTGGGACTTGCTCCAGGCGACGGCGGTCTCTACCGCGGCGCCGAAGATCCGGCTCTTCGCCTTGCTCGCCGCGGCCTGCTGCTGCGCGCTGTTGTAGACCTTCTCGAATACCCGCGGCACGGCGAGCAGGAAGGTGGGCCCGAACTCGGGGAGCGCCCTGGCCACCGTGCCCGTGTCCGGCCAGTGCCCGAGAATGGCGCTGGACTCCAGGCAGCCGACCTGGATGATGCGGGCAAACACGTGCGCGAGGGGCAAGAAGAGCAGAGTCGAGCTTCCGGCGACCTCGAAGAGGTCAACGAGCGGGCCCTGGACCGCGTTGCGGACGTAGAGCAGGTTGCCGTGGGTGATCTCGCAGCCCTTCGGCTGCCCCGTGGTGCCCGACGTGTAGACGATCGTGGCCAGGTCTGCCGCCTTCCTCGCGGTCCGGCGCTGCTCGGCCTGCTCGTCGGTGACGTCGGCCGCGTCCGGGCCCAGGGGCTGGCCGTCGGGGCGCTCGATCGGCCAGACCTGCTCCAGGGCCGGAGCGTTACCGCGGACCTGCCCGATCGTCTCCGCGTGCTTGTCGGTCTCGGCGAACGCGGCCCGGGCGCCCGAGTCGCTGAGGATCCACTCGACCTCATAGGCGGATGAGGTCTCGTAGATCGGGACCGTGACGCCGCCGGCGGCCCAGATGGCGTAGTCGATCAGGGTCCACTCGTAACGGGTCCGGGACATCAGGGCGACCCGGTCGCCGGGCTCGATGCCCGCCGCCACGAGCCCCTTGGCCAGCCTCGTGACCTCGTCACGGAACTGCCCGGCGGTCACGTCATCCCACCGGCCGCCGGCGCCGAGCCTGCGCATGATCACGGCGTGCGGGTCCCGGCTGGCCCGGGTGAAGACGACGTCAGCGAGACTGGCGGCGGCGGGAATGTCCACCAGGGCGGGGATGCTGTACTCGCGCACGGGTGCCTCCTCTGTGGCCCGCGTCCGACACGGATCTTCCTGGAACGTATACCTCACCGGCGCCTGCTACCCATTCCTGCGCCTGACCGGGTTTGCCTAGGGTGTGTTCATGCGGGTGCATGTGGTCAGCGACGTGCACGGCAGGGCCGACGCGCTCAGCGGCGCGGCCGACGGCGCGGACGCCCTGATCTGCCTCGGTGACCTGCTGCTGTTCGTGGACTACGCGGACCACGCGAGAGGAATATTTCCCGACTTGTTCGGCGTGGAGGCAGCCCGGCAGTTCATCGCGTTGCGCACCGCGCAGCGGTTTGACGAGGCCAGGAAGATGTCGGCGCGGCTGTGGGCCGGGCTCGATGGTGACGCGGCGGCGCACGTGGAGGCGGCGGCGTCACGGCAGTACGAGGAACTGTTCGCCGCGCTGCCGTCGCCGTCGTACCTGACCTACGGCAACGTCGACATACCGCGGATGTGGCCCTCGCACCTGCGGCCCGGCCACCACGTGCTCGACGGCGAGCAGGTGGAGCTGGGCGGCTGGTCCTTCGGCTTCATCGGCGGCGGCCTGCGCACGGTGTACCGGACGCCGAACGAGCTGGCCGACGACATCTACGCGGCCAAGGTGGCGGCGGTCGGCGAGGTGGACGTGCTCTGCGCGCACATCCCGCCCGACGTGCCCGAGTTGCTGTTCGACACGGTGGCCCGCAGGATGGAGCGCGGCAGCCAGGCCCTGCTCGAGGCGGTGCGGACCACCCAGCCGCGATACCTTCTGTTCGGGCACGTCCATCAGCCGCTGGCCGACCGGGTCAAGATCGGCCGCACGGAGTGCATCAACGTCGGGCATTTCCGCGCCACCGGGACGCCCTACGCGCTGGAGTGGTAGGCATCTCCTGGTCAAGATTCCCTGACCTGGATCCCAGCCGGGGGAGGTACGCTCCGAGGATGGCGGACAAGACCACGTCGAGCATCGTGATCAGGGTGCCGCGAAAGGATGTCATGGCGGTGATCGCTGATTTCGCGGCGTACCCGGAATGGGCGACCGGGGTGCGCGGTGCTGAGGTCTTGTCGCTTACCGGCGGCCGCGCGAGCACGGTCCGCTTCACGCTGGACGCTGGGCTGATCAAGGACAGCTACGTGCTCGGTTACGACTGGGATGACGACGCGCGGGTCCGCTGGAACCTCACGGAGGCCGGGTCGGTGATCTCCGAGATGACCGGCGGCTACGAGCTGGCCGAGCGCGGCGACGATACCGAGGTGACCTACGACCTGGCCGTGGCCATCAAGGTGCCGATGCCCGGGATGCTCAAGCGCCGGGCCGAGAAGACGATCATCGACACCGCGCTCAAGGGGCTCAAGTCGCGGGCCGAGGCCATCGGGACAGACCGGTGACCGGGCAGCCAGACCCCTCTGGCGCGGACCGATCCGGCCGGGACCGCGATGCTGCGGCCGACGCCGAGGGCCGCAGCAGCCGCAACTGGGGCAAGGTAGTTGACGACCGAGACGCGGGGCAGCGTCGGCGGACGGCGCAGGGCCGGGGCACGGCGCAGGGCCGGGGCACGGCGCAGGGCCGGGACACGGCGCAGGGCCGGGACACGGCGCAGGGCCGGGACACGGCGCAGGGCCGGGACACGGCGCAGGGCCGGGACACGGCGCAGGGCCGGGACACGGCGCAGGGCCGGGACACGGCGCAGGGCCGGGACACGGGGCAGGCTCCGCAGGTCCGGCGATCCCAGCCGCCTCGAACGCCGGCTGTCGACCTGACCGGCGACATCCAGCGGTGGCTCATCCGGTCGGGCGCCCGCAGCATGCGCCGGGAGCTGGGCGAGCAGTTCCGCAAGGCCTGGAGCGGCCAGCGGGCTGAACCTACCCAGCCGGCCGATATCTGGAATGCCGCGACGACCGAACCGCCGCCCGAGCTGTCGGAGGCCCCGGAGTGCGCCTGGTGCCCCGTGTGCCGCGCCGCCCGCCGGATCAGGGAAACCGGCCCCGGCCTGGGCGGGCAGCTGGCCGGGGCCGGCGACGCGGTCGCCGCGGCCGTGCAGGAGGCTCTGGCGGCGTTCGACACCGTCTTGTCCGCGCGCCCACGGACGGAACCAGCGGACGGATCCGCCCGCCCGGCCCAGGCTGACCCGCCGGAGACACCGGTGGCAGGCCCGCCGCCCGAAGGGCCGCACCATGAGCCTGACGATCGGGATTGATGTCGGAGGCACCAAGGTCGCCGCGGGTGTCGTCAACTCCCGCGGACGCATTGTCGAGAAGCTGAAGCGCTCCACGCCCGCGGCCAGCCCGGAGCAGACGGCGCAGGTCATCGGGGATGCCGTGCTCGAGTTGCTCGGGCGGCACAAGGCGGTCGCCGTCGGGATCGGCGCCGCTGGCTTCGTCGACTCGGTCCATTCCACCATCCTGTTCGCCCCCAACCTGGCCTGGCGTGACGAGCCGCTGAAACAGCAGGTCGAGGAGCATGTCGGCCTTCCCGTCCTGGTGGAGAACGACGCGAACGCCGCCGCCTGGGCGGAAACCAACCTGGGCGCCGCCCGCGGGCATGAGCACGTCATGTTCATCGGGGTTGGCACCGGCATCGGCGCCGGCATCGTGATCAACGGCCAGCTGTACCGGGGCCGGTGGGGAATCGCCGGGGAGCCCGGGCACTACCGCGTCGTGCCTGAGGGGCGGCTCTGCGGGTGCGGCAACCGCGGCTGCTGGGAACAGTACGCGAGCGGGAGCGCCCTGGTGGCCGAGGCCCGCGAGTTCGCGCGGCGCTCGCCTGGCCCTGCGGTTCGCCTGCTTCAGCTCGGCGGCGGCGTTGTCGAGGGAATCAACGGGCCGGAGGTCACCCGGGCCGCTCGCGAGGGAGACGCCGCCGCGCTGCGCTGCTTCGAGATCGTGGGACGCTGGCTGGGCCAGGGCTTGGCCGCGCTGGCGGCCGTACTCGACCCAGGGTGCTTCGTGATCGGCGGCGGCGTGTCGGACGCGGGCGACCTGCTGATCGATCCGGCCCGGGCGGCGTTCGCGGACGCGCTGACCGGCGGGTCCTACCGCCATCACGCTGAGATCAGGCTGGCGCAGCTCGGGCCCTACGCCGGGGTGATCGGCGCCGCCGACCTCGCTCGCCGTTCCTTCGACCTGCAGGCGCTGGCCAGGGTGGACTGACGCACGCCGGCGGCGGGCGGAGGCTCAGAGCATCGCCCCGTTGTCGGGCCCGGCCCCGCGCGATGGCCCGTCGCCTAGGCGCAGCACCACCACGACGAACCCGCCTATGAAGGCCATAACGGCCAGGAGCGCGGCCCAGCCCGGCACGGTCCAGCCCAGGAACGAGGTCAGCAGCAGGTAGGCAGGCCCGCCGAACAGCGCGGCCCAGGCTCCCTTCGCTATCGGGTCTAGGTGCGGCAGCGGCGGCGGGGGAGGCGGGATGTAGTGTTCGTCGGCGTCGTCGCTGCGGCCGGCGTCGTCAGCGTCGCTGGCGCCCGCAGGCAGCGAGGAGGCCGGGGCGGGGACGGGCGGCAGGGCGGCCGGCCGGATCACCCGGGCCCGGTCGCCGCCGGCGGGCGAGTGGCTGGCTGGCCCCTGGTCGCGGGCAGGCGGTGTCAGGCTCTCGAGATCCGGCCACGGGGCCGCACCGGACGGGTCGGCGGGCAGGTCGTAGCGTGCGACAAGGTCCTGCCAGGCTGCCTCGTCGCCGGCCGCGTCGCCTCCGCCGCCCGCGCCCCAGCCGTCCGCGTCCTCACCACTCACGTCATAACCCTCGCACGTCCTGGCCTCGCGCTACCCGCCTTTTTCGGCTGGCGCTATCCTCGGCCGGCCCGGCTGTGGGTCCTGACGAATTCCAGGCTTCCGGCGAAGATGGCCGGCGCGTCGTTGTCAAGGGTTGCAACGTGGTAGCTGTCCGGGCATTCCCGGACTTCCAGGCGAGGCAGCGCCTCGCGCAGTACCCGGAGGCTGGCCGGCCCGACGACGTGATCATCGTTGCTGTGGTAGGCAAGCACCGGCTGGGTCACGTCGGCGAGCTGGGCCCGGGTGACCCGCCACAGCCGCCGCAGGCTGTCCGCGGCCTTGACCGGGACACGGTCGTAGCCAAGCTCTTCGGCCTGCCCCTTCTTGATGTCGCTCGCGATCCCCTTCAGCGAAGGCACCACGAGCTTCAGCGCCGGGGCGAGCATGAGCAGGCGGGTGTCGGCCGTGACCGACGGGTTCACGAGCACCAGGCCGCTGACCGACGGGCCGCGCAGCTCCGCGAGGCGCAGCGCGAGGCAGCCACCCATCGACAGCCCCATGACGAAGATCTCGTCCGAGTGCGCCCGGAGCTCGTCAAAGGCCCGGTCGACCTCCGCGTACCAGTCCTCCCACCGGGTGCGCGCCATGTCCTGCCACTTGGTGCCGTGCCCGGGCAGCCTCGGCAGCCAGACGCTCAGACCCGCCTCGGCCAGGTATTCCGCCCAGGGGCGCAGCGACTGAGGGCTGCCGGTGAACCCATGGCAGAGCAGGGCGCCGGTGCTGCCGCCCGCGTGAGTGAAGGGTTCTGCGCCTGGCATCACTGGCATGGGCCGGGTCCTCTCTGGCGCGGCGGTGTCTCGCGTCCCGCACTCCTGCTCACCGCATCGTCGCACGCCTGGACGCTGGGCCGGGTCGCCGCGCTGGCCGCCACGCCCGCTCCTCGCCCTGGCACGCCGCTGCCCGCGCTGGCTGCCCGTGCCGCCACGCCGCTGCCCGCGCTGGCTGCCCGTGCCGCCACGCCTGTCGCAGGTGTCGGCGGACCGCCCTCACGTGGGAACATATGTGCGTGTTCTATTGGGTGGTTAAGGCGATACTCGGGCCGATCCTCAGGATCGTGTTCCGGCCATGGGCGGACGGCACCGAGAACGTCCCGAAGGAGGGGCCGGCCATCATCGCCAGCAACCACCTGTCGTTCTCCGACCACTTCTTCGCCCCGCTGCCGCTTCCGCGCAAGGTGGTCTTTCTCGCGAAGTCGGAGTACTTCACCGGCCGTGGCCTGAAGGGCCTGGTCAGCAAGGCCTTCTTCAGCGGGGTGGGCCAGATACCGGTGGACCGGTCCGGCGGCGAGGCGAGCGAGCGTGCGCTGCGCACCGGGCTGCACGTCCTGGCCCAGGGCGAGCTGCTCGGGATCTACCCGGAGGGCACCCGGACCCCGGACGGTCGGCTGTACCGGGGGAAGACCGGGGTGGCCCGGCTGGCCCTCGAGGCGAGGGCACCAGTGATCCCGTGCGCGATGATCGGCGGCTTCGAGTTCCAGCCGCCCGGCCGGATCACGCCGAGGCTGGGGATCCGGCCGGGGGTCAGGTTCGGCAAGCCGCTCGACTTCTCCCGCTACTACGGGCTCGAGCAGGACCGGATCGTGCTCAGGGCACTGACCGACGAGGTCATGTACGCGATCATGAAGCTCTCGGGCCAGGAATACGTCGACCATTACGCCCAGCGCGCGAAGGTGGGCGTGCAACTGCCGCTGCGGTATCGCGGGCACGAGCGCGCCGGCGACGGGAACGCCGGCGACGGAAAGGCCGGAGCTGGGGATGCGAGGCTGGAAGGCGCGGATGGTCAGGCCGGCGGCCTGACCGAGGCCGGCGGCCTGACCGGAACCCCCGCCGTGGACGAGCCCGCCGACGACTGATTCCGGCCTAAGAGCGCTCCGGGCCCGGCTGCACCCGGATCCCCGCGATCTCGCCGGACTCCAGGAAGCCGATCCGCAAGGCCAGCGGGCCCCGCGCGAAGGCGATCGTCACATCGGCCGTGACCAGGCCGGACTGCCGCTGGCACCGGACCGAGACCTCGCCCGCCGGCCCGGCGTCCCGGGTTCTCCGGCTCCAGGCCCGGCCGAAATCCCCGGCGGATATCCGGGCCCGGAACCTCGGCGTGGCCTGCGCGTGAACCTCCGCGGCCTGCCCGTCCAGGAGGGCCGCAGCGACGGCCCGGGCGCGGTCTTCCCACTCCGGCCCCAGCGGCTCGCGGCGGGTGTCGCGGGGATCACCATCGGCCAGGACGAGCCGCGCGGCCTGGGCCAGCGCGTCGGAGTAGCCGCGGCTGCTGACCAGGATCGCCACGCCGCGCCCCCGGCCGGGGTCGGTGAGCACGCACGACGAGAAACCGCCGGTCCCGCCGCCGTGCCCGCGCAGCCGCCCGTCGACCACGATCCAGCCCAGGGCCTGGGCGCGGCCGGCCTCGATCGGAACCTGCGGCGCCTGCACCGCGGTGAGCGCGTCGCCGAGCGGCGTCCGGGGCGGACGCAGGCACGCTGCGGCGTACCGGGCCAGGTCATCGATGGTCGCCTCGACCCCGCCCGCGCCGGGCAGCGGCCGGTCCCAGTGCGGGACCTCGCGCCCGTGGGCATGACCCGGCAGGGGGGTCCCGCCTCCGGCCTGGCCGACGCCGGAGCAGGTCATGGACAGCGGGCCCAGCAGCCGGTCTGCTATGAGCCTGCGGTAGTCCTGCCCGCTGGCCCGCTCCAGCACGAGCCCGAGGAGCTGATAGCCGAAGTTCGAGTACACGCGGGCGTCCGGGGTGACGGCGGCCTGGCGCAGGCCCTCTTCGGCGAGCTCGGGGGTGAACCCGGCCCAGAAATTGACCGGATCCGCGGGCCGGTAATTCGGCGCGATCCGGGGCAGCCCGGAGGTGTGCGTGGCGAGCTGCCGCAAGGTGATGGCGCCGTTGGCGCCGGCCGGCAGCCAGCGACCCACCTCGTCGTCCAGCGACAGCGTGCCGTCGCCGGCCAGCAAGGCCAGCAGCGTGGCGGTCATCGTCTTGGTGACCGACCCGACCTCGAACCGCCCGTCCGCCGGTGTGTCGGCGGGGCTGACCTGGCTCGCCGCCCCGTTCTCGTCCAGGCCGGCCGCGGCGACCACCAGCCCGGGCGTCCGGGCCGACCCCTCGAAGGTCTCCGTCAGTGACCGTGCCGCCTGCTCCGCCCACGCCATCGGCCGCCCCTTCCCGGTGCTGGTAGCCGGGCCTATTGCATCTTGCCTGATGGGGTACACCGGGGCACGGGCGGCTGGTTAGCGGGGCACGGGCGGCTGGTTAGCGGGGCACGGGCGGCTGGTTAGCGGGGCACGGGCGGCTGGTTAGCGTGGGTACGGGCGGCCGGTCAGCTGCGGCGCGGGCGGCTGGTCAACCGAGTGGCGCCGGGAGCCGTCGTAATGGCTAAGGACTTCCTTTCCGTACGACAGCCACACCGCGAAAGGTCCCCAGGTGACAATCGGCAAACTCGCCGTCGGCACGCTGTCCGCGCTCGCGCTGTCCGCGCTGGCGCTGGCCGCGCTGCCGGCCGCCGGGGCGGCGGCGCGGACAGCCGGCCCGGTGCCGGGCGCGGACTTCCGCCACGCCTGCTCCGCGGCCCAGGCGCCGGGCTGGGCGCAGTGCCTGGCCCTGGTCCGAACCGACGTGCCGTCCTTCCGGGGCCTGGCCCCGGAGGCCACCCCGGCCGGCTACAGCCCGGCCGAGCTGCAGAGCGGCTATAACCTGGCGCTGGCCTCGGCCGGGGCGGGCCAGGGCGAGACGGTCGCGGTCGTGGACGCCTACGACGACCCGGACGCAGCCTCGGACCTGGCGATCTACCGCGCCCATTACGGCCTCCCGCCTTGTGCCGCGGGGTGCTTCGGCAAGGTTAACCAGGACGGCGAGGCCAGCCCGCTGCCGGCCGCGTCGGGCAGCACCGGCTGGGCGACCGAGGAGTCGCTGGACGTCGACATGGTGTCGGCCATCTGCCCGAACTGCCACATCCTCCTGGTCGAGGCGGACAGCGGCTCCCTGGCCGACCTGGGCCAGGCGGTCGACGCCGCCGTCTCGCTCGGCGCCAGGTTCGTGTCCAACAGCTACAGCAGCGCCGAGTTCGCTACCGAGGCCGCGGACGACGCCGCCTACTACGACCATCCCGGGGTGGCGGTGACCGCGGCCGCCGGCGATTCTGGGTACGGCGTCGGCTATCCGGCCGCCTCCCCGTACGTGACGTCGGTGGGCGGGACCGCGCTGGTCCGCGACACCTCCGCGGCCCGCGGCTGGAGCGAGACCGTCTGGGACAGCGGTTCCGGCGCCACCGGCTCCGGGTGCTCGGCGTACGAGCCCAAGCCGTCCTGGCAGGCCGACACCGGCTGCGGGCGCCGCACCGACAACGACGTGGCCGCCGACGCGGACCCCGACACCGGCGCCGCGATCTATGACAGCTACGACGAGGGCGGGTGGCTGGAGGTCGGCGGCACCTCGGAGTCCGCCCCGATCATCGCCGCGACCTACGCCCTGGCCGGGCCGCCGGGCACCGGTTCCGACCCGGCCGAGTACCCGTACCAGCACACCGGGGACCTGAACGACGTGACCGCCGGCAGCGACGGCTCGTGCGGCGGCTCCTACCTGTGCACGGCCCGGGCGGGATACGACGGCCCGACCGGCTGGGGAACCCCCGACGGCACGGGCGCGTTCCAGGCCGTCGACAACTCGGTCACCGTCGCCAGCCCGGGTGACCGGCTCAGCCGGGCCGGGGTGAAGGTGACCCCGCTGGCCATCGCGGCGCGGGACTCGGCTTCCGGGGCGACGCTGCGGTACGCCGCCAGCGGGCTGCCCGCGGGCCTGTCGATCAGCCCGGGCGGTGTCATCTCCGGCACGCCCGGGGCCCGGGGGTACTACCCGGTCCGGGTGTACGCAACGGACGCCACCGGCATGACCGGGTCGGCGTCGTTCACCTGGACCGTGGACTCGGCCGGCGCCCTGAAGATGCTGGGCAAGTGCCTGGACGACTGGCACGGCGGCACCGCGAACGGCAACAAGATCGACATCTACCGGTGCGACGGCGGGCGGGCCCAGGCCTGGCTGGCCTATCCCAGGGCCGGCGGCGTCCTGCAGATCAGGCTGGCCAAGGCCGCGGGCATGTGCCTGACCGCGCCTATCGACACGGGCCGGGTCACGCTGTGGCGCTGCGGCGCCGCCGGGCAGCAGTGGCGGGCCGGGAGTCACGGTCACCTGGTCAGCTCGCGGTCCGGCCTGTGCCTGGCCGACCCGGGCGCCGGGCCGAGCGGCACTGCGCTGAACGTCAGCCGGTGCGCGGACACGGCGTCGGAGAGCTGGAGCCTGCGCTAGCCGGGCTCGCTCACGGGAGGCGCCCAGCCACGGGTGCGCTGCACGGCCTCGCGCCAGGACGCGTAGGCCGGCTCGTCCCGGGGCCCGGGCGAGAACCGCCGGTCGAGCTGCCAGGCGGCCGCGAGCTCCGCGGGCGACGACCACACGCCGGTGGCCAGCCCGGCCAGGAACGCGGCCCCCAGCGCCGTGGTCTCGGCGACCACCGGCCGCTCGACCGGCACCTGGAGCTGGTCGGCCTGCATCTGCATGAGCAGGTCGTTGGTGCTCGCGCCGCCGTCGACCCGCAGCGGGCCGGCGTCGGCGAAGAACCCCGCGGAGGACCCCATCAGCTCGGCGACGTCGCGCACCTCGAACGTGATCGCCTCCAGCGCGGCGCGGACCAGGTGCGCGCGGGTGGTCCCACGGGTCAGGCCGAATATCGCCCCGCGCGCGTCCGGGTCCCAGTACGGGGCGCCGAGCCCGGTCAGGGCCGGGACGAACACGGTGCCGCCCGAGTCCGGCACGGAGCGCGCCAGCGCCTCGCTCTGCGCGGCGTTGTCGAGCAGGCCGAGCCCGTCGCGCAGCCACTGCACGGCCGCCCCGGTCACGAACACCGACCCTTCCAGCGCGTAGGTCAGCGCCCCGGCCTCGTCCATCCAGGCGACCGTGGACAGCAGCCCGGCCCCCGAGCGGACGATCGAGGTCCCGGTGTTGCACAGCACGAACGACCCGGTCCCGTAGGTGCACTTCGCCGACCCCGGGGAGAAGCACGCCTGGCCGAACAGCGCGGCCTGCTGGTCCCCGGCCAGCCCGGCGACCGGCAGCGACAGCGACAGGAACGCCTCCGGGTCGGTGCGCGCCACCACGCCGGACGACGGCACCACCTCGGGCAGCGCGTGCGGCGCCACGCCGAACAGCTGGCACAGCTCGGCGGACCACTGGCCCGCTTCGATGTCGAACAGCAGCGTGCGCGAGGCGTTGGACGCGTCCGTGACGTGACGCCGGCCTCCGGTCAGCCGGGCGATCAGGTACGAGTCCACCGTGCCGACGGCGAGCGAGCCGGCCGTGACGTCCGCCCAGATGGCCGGCTCGTGCTCGGCCAGCCAGGTCAGCTTGGTGGCGGTGAAGTACGGGTCGAGCCGCAGCCCGGTCAGCGCGGTCACCCGCGGCTCGTGCCCCTCGTCCCGCAGCCGCGCGCAGATGCCCGCCGTCCGCCGGTCCTGCCAGACGATGGCCCGCCGCGGCGCCACCAGCGTGGCCCGGTCCCAGATCACCGCGGTCTCCCGCTGGTTCGTGATCCCGACGCAGTCCGGCGGGCCTGCGCCGTCCAGCGCCTGCCCGCACGCCGCGAGCGTGGCCTGCCAGATG
Organism: uncultured Actinomycetota bacterium; assembly: GCA_963808705.1. Taxonomy (GTDB): domain Bacteria; phylum Actinomycetota; class Actinomycetes; order Streptosporangiales; family Streptosporangiaceae; genus JASHPR01. The sequence goes on from CAWEHB010000007.1 coordinate 105,927, forward strand.
CCTTCCGGCAGGTGCTCCACCCATCCGGGCTGCGGGTAGAACTGCGGAAACTCCTGGTAGCCGCGGCCGGCCACGGCGCCGTCGGCGGAAATCACCAGGGCCGTGACGCCCGTGGTCCCTGCGTCGATCGCGAGCACGCTCATGGGCACTAGTGTGGCGGTGCTGAACACCTAAAGACCCATGTGAGAGGAAGATCCATGCGAGTCGGAGTCCTGACCGGCGGCGGTGACTGCCCGGGCCTGAACGCGGTCATCCGCGCCATCGTGCGCACCGGCGTGGCGGAATACGGATATGAGTACACCGGGTTCCGTGACGGCTGGCGCGGCCCGCTCGAAGGCGACACCATGACCCTGGACGTGCCGGCGGTCCGCGGCATCCTGCCGCGCGGCGGCACGATCCTCGGCACGTCGCGGACCAACCCGCTGGCCGACAGCGCGGCGTCCGGCGGTCGCTCCGGCCTGGAGCGGATCAAGGACAACCTGGCCAGCCTCGGCGTCGACGCGCTGGTGACGATCGGCGGCGAGGACACCCTGGGCGTGGCCGCCCGGCTGCACGAGGACGGCGTGAAGGTCGTCGGCGTGCCGAAGACCATCGACAACGACCTCGGCGCGACCGACTACACGTTCGGCTTCGACACCGCGGTGAACATCGCGATGGAGGCCATCGACCGCCTGCACACGACGGCGGAAAGCCACCACCGGGCGATGATCGTCGAGGTGATGGGCCGCCACGCCGGCTGGATCGCGCTGCACTCCGGGATGGCCGGGGGCGCGAACGTGATCCTGATCCCGGAGCAGCCGTTCGACATCGAGCAGGTCTGCGGGTGGGTGGAGCACCGGTTCCAGACCAGGTACGCGCCGATCGTGGTGGTCTCCGAGGGCGCGTACCCCAAGAGCGGGGCCGAGGTCGCCGACCTGGAGGTGGACGCGTTCGGCCATGTCCGCCTCGGCGGAGTCGGGCAGATGCTGGCCAACGAGATCGAGAAGCGCACCGGCAAGGAGGCCCGCACCATCGTGCTCGGCCACGTCCAGCGCGGCGGCACCCCGACCGCGTTCGACCGGGTGCTGGCCACCCGCTTCGGCGTCTACGCGATCCGCGCGGTGGCCGACGGCGCGTTCGGCGCAATGGTGGCCCTGCGCGGCACCGACATCGTCCAGGTCCCGATCGCCGCGGCCACCAGCGAGCTCAAGCTGGTCCCGCCCGAGCGCTACGCCGAGGCCGAGCTCTTCTTCGGCTGAGCCGGTTGACCACAGCGGCCCGCCGAGGGCCTTTCGGATCCGCAACGGGCCGTCGCGGGGCTGATCGGGTCCGGCCCGGCGGCCCGAGGCGCCGCTTGCCGCGCCTGGCCGGGCCGGACCGGGAGATCCTGCGGCTGGCCGTGCCCGCGTTCGGGGCCCTGGTTGCGGAGCCGCTGTTCCTGCTGACGGACTCGGCGATCGTCGGCCGGATCGGCACCGTACCTCTGGGCGGCCTGGGCGTGGCCAGCCAGGCGCTCACCGCGCTCGTCAACGTGTCGATCTTCCTGGCCTACGGGACCACCGCGGCGGTGGCCCGGCAGCTGGGCGCGGGCCGGCGACCGGAAGCGATCCGGCAGGGCATCGACGGGCTCTGGCTGGCGGCCGGGATCGGCCTCGGCGTGCTCGTGCTGGCCTGGCCGCTGGCTCCGCAGATCGTCCGGGTGTTCGGTGCCTCGCCCGAGGTGAGCGCCGGCGCGGTGACCTACCTGCGGATCAGCCTGTTCGGGGCGCCGTCCATGCTGCTGGTCCTGGCCGGCACCGGGGTGCTGCGCGGGCTGCAGGACACCCGCACCCCGCTGCTGGTGGCGGTGGCCGCCTACGCGGTCAACATCGTGCTGAACGCGACCTTCGTCCTCGGCCTGCGCCTCGGGCTGGCCGGGTCCGCGTGGGGCACGGTGATCGCGCAGTCCGCGGCTGCCGCGGCCTACCTCGTGGTGGTCACGCGCGGCGCCCGCCGGGCCGGGGTCTGGCTCGGCATGGACCTGGCGGGCCTGCGCGCGGCCGCGGCCGCGGCCACCGGGCTCGTGGTGCGCACGTTCGCGCTGCAGGCGGTGCTGCTGGCGACCACCGCGGTCGCCGCCCGCCAGTCCGACGCCGCGATCGCGGCGCACCAGGTCGCGTTCCGGGTCTGGACGCTGCTGGCGCTGGCGCTGGACGCCATCGCGATCGCGGGGCAGGCGATCACCGGCCGCTGCCTCGGGGCGGGCGACGCCCCGGCGGCCCGGGCGGCGACCAACCGCATGATCGGCTGGGGCGCGGTCTACGGAATCGTCTTCGGCCTGGTCGTGCTGGCGGCCCGGCCACTGCTGCCCGGCCTGTTCGCTGCGGCCCCGCCGGTCCGGGCGCTGCTGCTCGCGGTGCTCCTGGTGGTCGCGGCGCAGCAGCCGGTGGCGGGCGTGGTGTTCGTGCTCGACGGCGTGTTCATCGGCGCGGGCGACCAGCGGTACCTGGCCGTTGCCGGCCTGATCAGCCTGGCCGTCTTCCTGCCGGCCGCCTGGCTGGTGCACGCCCAGCACCGGGGCCTGGTGGCGCTGTGGCTGGCCTACAGCCTCTGGCTGGCGGCCAGGTTCGTGACCCTGGTCCTGCGGGCCCGCGGCAGCGGCTGGCTGGTGACCGGCGCGGTCCGGCGCTGAGGGCGGCCCGCGGCCCTCAGCCCAGCGTGAACGGGTCGCGGGTGGCGCCGGTCAGCTCCACCCACACCGACTTGGTCTCGGTGTACTCGCGGATGGCGTCCGCGCCGTTCTCCCGACCGATGCCGCTATGGCCGAACCCGCCGAACGGGACCTGCGGGCCGACGACCCGGTAGGCGTTGATCCACACCGTGCCGGCCCGCAGCCCGGCCGCCACCCGGTGCGCGCGGTGCACGTCCCTGGTCCAGACCGACCCGGCCAGCCCGAACTCGGTGCCGTTGGCCAGGGCGATGGCCTCTGCCTCGGTGCCGAACGTGGTGACCGCGACGACCGGCCCGAAGATCTCCTCGCGCACGGCCCGCATCTGCGCGGTCGTGTCGACCAGGACGGTGGGCTCGACGAACCAGCCGCCCAGGCTCTCGGCCGGCTTGCCGCCGCAGGCGATCGTCGCCCCGTCGGCGCGTGCGGACTCGAAGTGGCTCAGCACCGTGGCGTACTGCTTGTCCGTTGCCATCGGCCCCATCTCGGTCTCCGGGTCGAGCGGGTTGCCGATCTTGATCGTCCTGGCGCGGCTTACGATGCGCTCCACCAGCGCGTCCTTGACGTCCTCGTGGACCACCACGCGCGAGCCCGCCATGCAGGTCTGCCCGGTGGCCGCGAACACGCCGGCGATGACCCCGTTGGCCGCGGCGTCGAGATCGGCATCGGCGAACACCACCTGCGCGGACTTGCCGCCCAGCTCGAGGGTCACCCGGGTCAGGTTGTCCGCGGCCGCGCGCGCGATGAGCTTGCCGACCTGGGTCGAGCCGGTGAAGGCGATCTTGTCGATGCCGGGGTGGGCGGCCAGCGCCTTGCCGACCTCCGGGCCCCAGCCGGTCACCACGTTGACCACGCCGGGCGGGAAGCCGGCCTCGCCGACCAGGCCGGCGAAGGCGAGCGTGCTCACCGGCGTGTAGTCGCTCGGCTTGACCACGATCGTGCACCCGGCGGCCAGGGCCGGCGCCAGCTTCCAGGTCAGCAGCAGCAGCGGCGAGTTCCACGGCACGATCGCGGCCACCACGCCGACCGGCTCGTGCCGGGTGTACACCAGGTAGTTGGGCTTGTCCGCGGGGATCACACTGCCCTGCACCTTGTCGGCCAGCCCGCCGTAGTAGTAGTACCACTCGGGCAGCCCGGTCATCTGGCCCGCCATCTCGCGCAGCAGCTTGCCGTTGTCCCGGGTCTCCAGCTCGGCCAGCCGCCCGGCGTCACGGGCGATCAGCTCGCCCAGCCGGTGCAGCAGCTTGCCGCGCTGGGTCGCGGTGAGCTTGCCCCACGGGCCGCCGAGGGCCGCGCGCGCCGCGGCCACGGCCGCGTCCACGTCCCGCGCGTCGGCGTCGGGCACCTGCGCCCACGGCTGCCCGGTGTACGGATCGGTCGAGGCGTAGGTCCGCCCGGACACCGCGGCCCGCGGGGAGCCGTCGATGAGCATCAGCAACTCGTCGATCTGCGGCTTGTCGGCCGTGGCGGTCATGTGGCCCTCCTAGGAAATTCGGTACTTCTCGATCAGCCGGTTCCCGATGATCATCTTCTGGATCTCCGCGGTGTCCCGCTGCACCTCGGTGAGGCCGTCGGTCTCGGTCAGGCGGTTCACTGCTGCCTCCTTCGGCTTCCCGTCACCCGGAGCCGTCTCCGGCCCCGGCCTCCCCGGCCACGCCCCGGTCCGCGAGCGCGCGGACCTCGGCCGCCGACAGCCCGAGCAGCCCGGTCAGGACCTCGGCGGTGTCGGCGCCGAGGCGCGACGCGGGGGAGGGCTCCAGCCGGCCGTCCTGCTCGAGCGGTGAGGCGGCCGCCAGCACCAGGCCGACGCCCGGCTGGTCGATCTCGTGCAGCATCGGGTGGCCGGCCAGGCCGCCGTCGCCGACCAGGTCGGTGAACCGGCGGTAGCGCGACCACAGCACCGAGGCGCCGTCCAGGTCCCGCCCGATGTCGGCGATGCTGCGGCAGGCGAACCAGGGTGCCAGCAGCGAGGCGATGACCTCGCGGTGGGCGTACCGGTCGCCGTCGACGGCGAAGTCCGCGCCCAGCAGCCGCTCCAGTTCCGCGAACGTGAGGGCCAGGCCGGTGGCCGCGGCCAGGTCGGCGAAGTGCCGGGCGGTGACCGTGATCACCATGACCTGCTCGCCGTCGCCGGTCGCGAAGTCACGGGCGAAGCCGCCGTAGAGATGGTTGCCGATCCGGGGCCGGTCGGCGCCGGTCAGCTGCGCCTCGGTCAGGAAGCCGAGATGCCCGGTCACCGCCAGCGCGACGTCCTCGAGGGCCAGCGTGATCCGGCTGCCTTCCCCGGTGAGCCGCCGGTTCCGCTCGGCGGACAGCAGGCCGACGGCGGCGTAGAGCCCGCACGCCACGTCCCAGGCGGGCAGCACGTGATTCACCGGCCCCTGGTGCCCCTCGGGCCCGGTGATCAGCGGGAACCCGAGCCCGGCGTTGATGGTGTGATCGACGGCGGGGCGCCCGTCGTGGTGTCCCAGGATCTGCAGGTGGATCACGTCGGGCCGTACCTGGACCAGCTGGTCGTAGCCGAGCCAGGGCCGGCCGACCGCGTTGGTCAGCACGATCCCGCCGCCTGGCCCGGAGGCGGCGACCAGGCCGGCCAGGATGCGCTGGCCCTCCGGGTCGCGGAAGTTCAGCGTGACCGATTTCTTGGCCTTGTTCAGCCCGGTCCAGTAGATGCTGGTGCCGGACGCGGCCAGCGGCCAGCGGTGCTGATCGCCCGCGCCGCCGATCGGGTCGATCCTGATCACCTCGGCGCCGAGCTGCGCCAGGGTCAGGCCGCACAGCGGCGAGGCTACGAAACTGGAGATCTCCAGGATCGTGAGCCCGTCCAGCGGCGCGGCGGCGGTCATCAGCTGGGTGACGCCTTGGCGGGCAGGCGCCGCAGGTCGTCGGCGGTGAGCTCGCCGGTGGAGACCAGCAGCCGCGCGAGCTCCTCCAGCGCCCGCGGCCCGCGCAGCCCGGGAGCGCCGAGCCGCGCGTAGCGGTCCCTGATGTTCTCGCAGCGCTTGGCGACCGTGTGGGGCTGCCAGCCGATCCGCTCGGCGGTGTCCCGGGCGCTGCGCGGCGCGGGGTCGCCCACGTGCCGCCAGGTCAGGTAGTCCTCGAACCGCGCGGCCAGGACCAGCCGGTCGCTATCGGTCAGCCGGGCCCGGTACCGGGTGGTGGTCACCGCGTGCTCGCTGGTCACCGGCTTGGCTGCCGGGTCGGGAACGTCGTCGAGGTCGGGCAGCCGCAGCCGCAGCGCGTAGCGGTCCAGGGCGCCGACCACGTTCACCTTGGCGTGCCACTGCTGCAGCGGCACGGCCAGCCCGGGCGGCAGGTCCACCCGGAACCCGCGGTCGCCGAGCAGGTACAGCACCGAGGAGCTGCTGTCGTTGTGCAGCCACCAGCAGCCGTCGTGATAACGGAAGCTCCCCGCGTTGCGGGACACGCCCCGGTCGGCCGGGGGCAGCACGGCCGAGCACGTCGGCGCCCGGCCGAACGTGAATGGCTCACCCGGACGGACGCGCCACGTCTGCGACTCGTACATGACAATCAGCAGCATCGTCTGGGGCCCGTTCAGTGAACTTCTCTCATCCGCCGATCTCAGGCTCAGAGTGGGTGGGCAGTCAGGGGAGGATGAAAAAGGTTCAGTCTGATGTCACGCTAGATTTCGCCGCCACGGCCCGTCAATTCATCTGGGCCGCCCACTCGGCCACGGTGAGCACGTCGGCGTGGCGCGGGAACACCTTCCCGGTCAGGACCCGGTGTACCTCGGGGTCGGCGTCCAGGCAGGCGTCGGCGAGCACGACCAGGCGGTAGTCCAGGTCGGCCGCCTGCCGCAACGTGGACAGCACCACGCCGCTGGTCGCGATGCCGCTCAGCACCAGCGTGCCCGCGCCCAGACCGCGCAGCAGCACGTCAAGGTCGCTGCCGGCGAACGCGGACACCCGGCGCTTGGTCACCATCAGGTCCCCTGCGGCCGGGGCGACGGCCGGGTGGATCTCGGCGGCCGGGTCGCCCTCGGCGAACCGGCCGGCCGCCGCGACCGCGGAGAAGCTCCGGTTCCTGGCGCTGACCTCGGGGTGACCGGGACGGAAGCCGACGGTCACGTAGATCACCGGGATGCCCGCCGCGCGTGCCGCGGCGATGGCGCCGGACATCCGGGACAGGTAACCGGCGTCGTCGCCGAAGCGCTCGACGATGCCTCGCTGGACATCCATCACCAGTAGCACGGTCGCATCCATGACGCTCCTTCCGGCACCGTCCGCGGCGATGACGGCACTGCCGAGAGACTACGACTCAGACCCGGAGCGGTTCCTGCCCGACGCCCGGGAGCCGCACGACGACGTACATCCCGACGTGGCCGCCCGGCTGGCCGCCGCCGGGCCTCAGAGCCGCTCGTCGTAGCGGACGGGCGTGGAGAACCGCGGATCCTCGTGGCGGCGCCAGTACGCGTCCCGCAACCGCGCGGTCAGCGGTCCGGGCACGCCCGCGCCGACCGGCTCGCCGTCGATGACGACCACCGGCATGATGCCGCCCGCGGTCGAGGTGACCAGCACCTCATCCGCCCGGCGCAGGTCCTCGGCGGTCAGCCGGCCTTCCTCCGTCGGCTCGCCGGCCTCGTCGGCGATCTCGATGACCGACCGGCGGGTGATGCCCTGCAGCGTGCCGCTGGCCGGGGTCAGCCACCGCCCGTCCACGTGGGCGAACACGTTGTAGCCCGGTCCCTCCGTGATCGCGCCGGAGGCGTCGCGGAGCACGACGAGCTCGGCGTCGTGGTCGTAGGCGTCGAACTGGGCCACGTCCATGTCGAGCCAGTGGTAGTTCTTGATCACCGGGTCGACGCTCTGCGGCGGGATGCGGGTCACCGGGCTGATCCACATGCGCGCGCCCGCGGCCTGCCGCTCCGGCGCGATGATCCAGACGAACGGCACCGCGAAGCAGTAGAACGTGGCCCGGGCGGTGCGCAGGTCGCGGCGGCCGGCCTCGACCCGGCCCCGGGTGCAGGTCATGGACACGTACGCCTCGCGCAGGCCGGCCAGGCGGACGCACCCGTGCAAGATCGCCTCAATCCCGGCGCGGTCGTGACCAGGATTCAGCCGCAGCCGCGCCAGGCTGGCGCTGAACCGGTCGAGATGGTCGTCCAGCCGGTAGAAGCGCCGGCGCCAGACATGAACCACGTCGTACGCGGCGTCCGAGCGGGTGACGCCCAGGTCGAGCACGGAGATCTTCGCCTCCTCGACCGGGCAGTACCGCCCGCCGATCCAGGCCGCTCCGGACGGCCAGGGCGGCGTCGCCGCAACGGAGCCCGCGCCCGCCTCCGTCATCCGCCCCTCCGCCGATCCCGCCGAAGCATCCCTCCCAGCATCCACCGACGCCGGCGGCGCCCGGCTACCCCGACGGGGATTCCCGGTGTCGCCGGCCTCGGCAGCGCCCGGGACGGACGGTAGCGGGCCGGATGCTGGCAGACTAGGGGGATGCCCGCGCAGCCCCTCACCTCCCTCGACGCGCGCGGCGCCGCAGCCACGACGGCGCTGCCCGAGCCGTGCGTCCTGCTGAAGCTGGGCGAGATCGTGCTCAAGGGCAAGAACCGGCAGCAGTTCGAGCGGCTGCTGCACGACAACATCAGGCGGGCCGTGCACGACCTCGACGTCCAGGTGCAACTCTGGCAGCGCGAGGGCGTGATCGTGCTGCGGGTAGCCCAGGCGGGGGAGGGGGCCGCGGGGAAGGCCGACCTCCTGGCTGAGCGCATGCGCAACGTCATGGGCCTGTCCCGGGTCTGCCGCGCGGTGCGGGTGGCCAAGGATCCCGAGGCCGCGGCCGCGGCCGCGGTGCAGCTCGCGGCCGGCCGGCCGGGCACGTTCGCGGTCCGGGCCCGGCGCCGCGACAAGCGCTTCCCGGTCACCTCGTCCCAGCTCGCCACGCTGATCGGAGCCCGGATCCAGGAGGCGCACGGCTACCCGGTCAACCTGTCTCACCCGGACCTGACCGTGTACGTCGAGGTCGACCAGTCCGAGGTCTTCGTGTTCACCGAGGGGCTGCCCGGACAGGGCGGGCTGCCGGTCAACATGAGCGGCCGCGCGCTGGTGCTGATGTCGGGCGGCATCGACTCGCCGGTGGCCGCCTACCGCATGATGCGCCGCGGCCTGCGCTGCAGCTTCCTGCACTTCTCCGGCATGCCGCTGACCGGGCCCGAGTCGGTGTACAAGGCCTACGGCCTGGTCCGCGAGCTGGACAAGTTCCAGGGCGGGTCACGGCTGTTCGTGGTCGCGTTCGGGCGGGCGCAGCAGCGGCTCGCCTCGTCCGGAGCCGGGCGGCTGCAGATCATGGCGCAGCGGCGGCTGATGCTCAAGACCGGCGCGGCGCTGGCGCGGCGGCTGCACGCGGCAGCGCTGGTCACCGGCGACTCGCTGGGCCAGGTGAGCAGCCAGACGCTCGCCAACATCACCGCGCTGGACGACGCGGTCGCGCTGCCGATCCTGCGCCCGCTCATCGGCCTGGACAAGACCGAGATCATGGCCGAGGCGCGCCGGATCGCCACGCTGCGGATTTCCGAGCTGCCCGACCAGGACTGCTGCTCGCTGCTGACGCCGCGCCAGGTCGAGACGCGGGCGCGCATCGAGGACCTGCGCCGGATCGAGGCCCGGCTGGACGCCGACGACCTGGCCGAGGAACTGGCCGCGGCCGCCCAGGAGCACACCCCGAAGCGCTAGCGCACCTCGCCGGGTTCCCGCAGCGGGCCGGCCCAGGCCGGCCGCGGCCCGCGGCCGTGGCCCCGGCGGCAGCCCCGGGTGGTCAGGTAGACCCGGACCACCCCGCGGTCCCCGGCCGTCAGGTAGACCCGGACCACCTCGCCACGGCCCGCCACCACCAGCCGGTAGTGCGGGCTCCCATGGTGCCAGGCCGCCTGGTCCTCGCGGACGGCCAGGCGGATGCCGGGCACCCCGTGCTCCCAGATGGCGGCGCTGCCGCCGGTCGTGGTCAGCAGCCCGCCGGTGCCCCACAGCGTCGTGGTCCCGGGGATGAGCGCCAGGTCGCCGACGCCGACCCCGGTCCCCGGGGCCGCGGCGATCCTGGTCCGCGTCCAGGCGCCGGTGCGGGACAGGTGCAGGACCCACGTCGCGGGGCTGTCCCCGCCGGTGACCACCGGGATCCAGATTCCGCCCGCGCCGTCCGGGGCGAACCGCTCGGGCTGCTGCACCGGCCAGGGCGCCACGAAGCGCTTCCAGCACCGGCCATTCCAGCGGGCCAGGACCAGGTGCCCGTCCGCCCCGTTCGCCGGCGAGATGCCCGACACCCAGACGCTGCTCCCGGACACGGCGAGGACGTCGTCGAGCTGAGTGTTGGCCAGCGCCGGGTCGGCGGCCGTCACCCGCGCCCAGGTGCGGCCGTCGTAGTGGACCACCGAGCCGCCGCCCGGGCTGACCGTGATCGCCCAGATGTCGTGGCGGGAGACGGCGCTGGCACGGTAGATCGCGGCGGCGACCCCGGCCGCCCGGAGCCAGGCGCGGCCGTCGTAGTGCCAGGTGCCGAGGCTAGCCTGGCCGCTGAAGCCGGAGGAGCCGAAGACCCAGACGTCGCTGGGGCCGATCACGGCGACCGACGTCGTCTCCCCGGCCTGGGACCAGGCATGGGCCACGGTCCACCGGGCGCCGTTCCAGCGCAGCGCGTACCCGTCGCCGACCGCCCAGACGTCGCCCGGTGACGAGTCGGCGGCGGCGGCGATGAAGCCGCCGAGCCCGGCCGGCAGGGACCATGCCTGCCAGCGCCTGCCATTCCAGTGCTCGGCCGCGGGCGAGCTGGTCCCGCCCGGATTGGTCCCGCCGAACACCCAGGCGTCATCCTTGGCCGGGGCGATGACGGCCGAGTAGCCCGAGGCGTTGCCGGCCGGCCCGTAGTGGACCGTCGCGGCCATCTGCCACGGCGGCCTGGCCGCCGGGGCAGGGATGCTCGCCGCCATGGTCGCGACCGCGGCGGTGACGGAGCCGAGAACGATGCCCGCACGGCGGGCTATCTTCATCGCGGTCTCCACTCGGCGGGGGGTATCGGCAACACCGGTCGATCAGCGCCAGATTAGATCAACATAAAGCTATAGGAAAGCGAGTCCCAAGTTCGCCCGTGATCTATTGACTTTCCGGGGCCTGTCGCGGCTGGCCGGCCGGGCCCCGCAGGCCCGGGTCGTGATGTGGCAAGCTCGTCGGCGGAGGTGATCACGTGCAGATCGGACTGCAGATCCCCGACTACACCTGGCCCGGCGGTCCGGCCCGCCTCGGCCGCGACCTGGCCACGGTGGCCCGGACCGCCGAGGAGGCCGGCTTCGACTTCATCAGCGTCATGGACCACTTCTTCCAGATCGGGCTCGTCGGCCCGCCCGACCACGAGATGCTCGAGGCCTACACCACCCTGGGGTACCTGGCCGGCTGCACGTCCCGGGCCAGGCTGGTGACGCTGGTAACCGGCGCGGTCTACCGGCACCCCGGCATGCTGGCCAAGATCGTCACCACCCTGGACGTGCTGTCCGGCGGGCGGGCCTGGCTGGGCATCGGCGCGGCCTGGAACGAGGAGGAGTCGCGCGGCCTGGGGATCCCGTTCCCGCCGGTCGCCGAGCGTTTCGAGCGGCTGGAGGAGACGCTGCAGATCTGCCTGCAGATGTGGCGCGGCGATCAGACCCCCTACCTCGGCAAGCACTATCAGCTGGAGCGGCCGATCAACTCGCCGCAGGCCCTGTCCCGGCCGCATCCGCCGATCATGATCGGCGGCTCGGGCGAGCGGAAGACGCTGCGGTTCGTGGCCCGCTACGCCCAGGCGTGCAACCTGTTCCCCGGCCCCGATCTCGCCCGCAAGCTCGACGTGCTGCGGGCGCACTGCGACGCCGAGGGCCGGGACTACGACGAGATCATCAAGACGTGCTACTACATCTTCGACGTCGGCGAGAAGGGGGAAAAGGCCGGGCAGGTCACCGACGAGCTCGCAGCCCTGGCCGAGATGGGGTTCCAGGTCGCGATCGGCGCCGTGGCGCGGGTCTGGGAGGTGTCGCCGCTCGAGATCATCGGCAGCCAGGTGATCCGCAACGTCGCCGCCCTGTTATCCCTAACTCAGCGGGGAGGCGGCCCAGCCGGTCCAGCGCGCGACCCGGATGGCGATGACCGGCCCGGCCGGGGGGAGCGCACGGTACTGCGGGTAGCGCGCGGCCAGCAGTTCGATCGGCGCCGCCATCAGCCCCGGGTCCTCCAGGATGGCCGCGTCCCCGTCGGCGCGCACCCACCACAGTGCGGCCCAGTCGTCGGCGTAACGGTCAGCGAGCACGGCCACCTGCGGATGGCCACGGATGTTGCGCAGCCTCCGCAGCTGGCGGGTTTTCTTGGGCTTGGCGTCCACGGCGATGTAGATGTGCTCGCCGTCCACGGCGAAGGTCGCCGGGACGATGTGCGGCCGGCCCGCCTCGGTCACCGTGGCCAGCCTGGCCACGCTGGCCTGCGCGAACCGCCGCCGCGCCTCCTGCTCGGTGAGATCCAGCGCTGGCACCTCCCCGGCCCGGCCCGCCCGGGGCGCACCATAGCGCACGCCCCGGGGTGCGCGACAGGACCCCGGCGCGGGGTGGCAAGATAGCCCCACTTGCGGGCAAGAGGCCGGCCGTCGCGGCCACGATGGCGCGAGGGCGGGAAGGAGCAGGTCAGCCGGTAATGAGGCACCCGGAGACCAGCACGCAGACGCGGGCTGCGGCGGGCGAGCCGCCGACCGCCTCACCCGGGCCCGGTCTCCCGCCGGGCCAGTACGTTCCGGGGGGATGGCCCGTTCTGCACTACGGCCCGGTTCCGGTGTTCCATCCCGAGGACTGGGACCTGCGCGTGCACGGTGCTACCGCATCAGGGCGCGAGCACCGGTGGAGCTGGGCTGAGCTCAGCGGGCTGTCGCGCCGCCAGGTGGTGGCCGACTTCCACTGCGTCACCAAGTTCACCGTCCGCGGCATCGCCTGGGAGGGCATCGGGGCGGCCGAGTTGCTGCGCGCCGCGCCGCCCGACGGCGCCGTGACCCACGTCATGGTCTGGGCCGACTTCGGGTACAGCGCCAACCTCAGGATCGAGGACTTCGCCGCCGCCGACACCCTGTTCGCCACCCACCGCGACGGTGCCGAGCTCAGTCCGGAGCACGGCTACCCGCTCCGGCTCGTGGTCCCGTCCCGCTACGCCTGGAAGAGCGTGAAGTGGATCCGCGCCGTCGAGTACCTGACCCGGGACCGCCGCGGGTTCTGGGAGGAGCGCGGCTACCACAACTCCGCCGACCCGTGGCGCGAGCAGCGGTACTCCTACCAGGAGCTGCCCGGCGAGGGCCCGCCGCTGTGACCCCGGCAGCCCCGGCAGCGGGGGCGGGCGGCGTCCCGGGGCGTCGCGCTAGGGGAAGGTGAAGCCCGTGGTGAGCGTGATCATGCTGCCCTGCGGCGCCTGGCCGGTGGGGGAGTAGCTGGCCACGGTGCCGCCGCCGAAGAGGCCCGAGTCGACCGTGACCGTGAATCCGGCCTGCTCCAGGATGTGGGTGGCTGCGCGCACGCTCAGGCCCTGCACGTCGGGGACGGCGACCTCAGGCGGCCCGTTCGAGACGTGCACCACCACGACCTCGCCCGGGGTGATCGGCGTGCCCGGCGCCGGCGACTGGCTGGTGATGACCCCCTGCGGCTGGCTGCTGCTGGCGTCGGGCACCTGCTGCAGCTGGTACCCGCCGGACTGCGCCTGGCCCTGGGCGGCCTGGAACTGCTGGCCGACGAAGCTGGGCAGCGGCGGGCCCGCGCTCACCGTGATGCCCACCGGCTTGGTCTGCGGCCACGAGGTCCCGGCCACCGGGGTCGTGCTGATCACGATGCCGGCACCGATGGTGGCCGACGCGGTCTTGGTCACCGCGCCCGGGGTCAGGCCCGCCTTCCGCAGCGCGGCTTCCGCGGCGGCCTGGTTCAGGCCGGTCACCTGCGGGACGCTGATCATGACCGGGCCGGTGGACACGGTGACGATCACCACGGCGCCCCGCCTGGCGCTGGAGCCGACCGCCGGGTCGGTCTGGATGACGTCGCCCTTGGCGACCGCGTTGTCGTGCCTGGCCGGCCCGAACTTCACCACGAAGCCGAGATTCTGCAGTTCGGTGCCGGCGGTGCCGGCCGCCATCGCGGACACCTGGGGCACGGTCACGTACTGCCCGTCCGTGACCCACCAGGCGATCAGGCCGACGATCACCACCACGACCAGGGTCAGGGTCAGGTAGACCAGCCTGCGGCTGAACAGCCATCTCTGCAGCACGGGCTCGCCGTCCCGGCGGTACCGGCCCGCCCGGCGCCGCGGATAGGCGGGCGGGCCGTCGCCCTCGCCGTACGGGAGGCCGCCGTACGGGAGGCCGTCGTAGCCGGGCCCGCCGGCCGGGACGACCAGCGTGTGGTGGGTCCCGCCCGGGCCGCCCGGCACCGGGTTGTCCTGGTCGAACCAGGGAAACTCGGCGGGCGGCACGGCCGCGGGGGCAGGGAGCGCGGGAGCGGGGGGCGCGGGAGCGGGGGGCGCGGAAAGCATGTCGGCGGGAAGCATGACGGCGGTCGGCAGGGTCCCGGGCGGCATCGGCGGGCCGGCGGGCATCACGCCGGGACCGCCGATCGGCATGCCGCGGCGGACATCGCTGATCGCGCTCAGGAACCGGCTCGCGTCGGCGGGACGCAGGTCGGGATCCCGGCTGGTGGCCAGGGCCACCAGCGCGTCCAGCGACGGCGGCAGGCCGGGGACCACGCTGGACGGGGCCGGCACCACGTCGCTGACGTGCTTGTGGGCCACCGCGAGCGGGGTGTCGCCGGTATGCGGCTGGGAGCCGGTGAGCATCTCGTACAGCATCACCCCGGCGGCGTACACGTCGGTGCGGGCGTCGGAGACGCTGCGCGACACCTGCTCGGGCGCCAGGTACGCGGCCGTTCCGATGATCATCCCGGTTCTGGTGTGGCTGGCCCGCGACGTGGCCCGGGCCAGCCCGAAATCGGCGACCTTGATCGTGTTGTGGTCGCCGAGCAGGACATTCTCCGGCTTGACGTCCCGGTGCACGATCCCGGCCTGGTGCGCGGCGGCCAGGCCGGCCAGCACCCCGCCGATGATATCGAGCGCCTCGCGCGGGCCGAGCCGGCCCCGCTCGCGCAGCAGTTCCCGCAGCGTCCGGCCGGGAACGTACTCCATGACCAGGTACAGCAGGTCACCCTCGGCGCCCTGGTCATAGACGGCGACCACGTTCGGGCTGGACAGCCGGGCCACCGACCGCGCCTCGCCGATGAACCGCCGGACGAATTCGGGATCGTCGCCCAGCTCGGCGTGGGCGACCTTGAGCGCCACCGTACGATCCAGCTTGGTGTCGGTGCCCAGGTAGACGGTGGCCATGCCGCCGCGGGCGATCCAGGAGCCCACCCGGTACCTGCCGTCGAGCAACTGCCCAGCGTGAAGGCTGGAAAGGGTGGTATCCATCGGGAGAAGTGTAAGGGCCGTTACCCGCGCGTGCGCCGATAACGGCGCCGCAGCGGTCGCTCGATAGCCGACGGTAACGAAGGGGTCGCGCGCCGTCGTCGTAGTAGCGTGCCGGGGCAAGCAGCGCAGCCGATGCGAGGTGATGGGTGAGTCCGTCAAGCTCGGCCGGGCCCGGGCGGATCGTGGTGGTCGGCGGCGGGCTGGCCGGCCTGCGCACCGTCGAAGAGCTCCGGGCCAGGGGATATGCGGGCGAGGTGACCCTGGTGGGCGCCGAGACCCGGCCGCCCTACGACCGCCCGCCGCTGTCCAAGCGGCTGATGGCCGGCGAGGTGGCCGACACCACGCTGCGGGACGACCTGGCCACGCTCGGGGTCGGCCTGCGCCTGGGCGAGACCGCGACCGGGCTGGACAGCGGCCTGCTCCGCACCGATCGCGGCGAGCACGAGTTTGACCGGCTGCTGCTGGCCACCGGGGCCGAGCCGGTCGCCCTGCCGGGCCCGGGCCCGCAGCGGTTCCTGCGCACGCTGGACGACGCGCTGACGCTGCGCGCGCGGCTGCGCCCGGGGCTGCGGCTGGCGATCGTGGGCGCCGGCTGGATCGGTGCCGAGCTGGCCACCGCGGCGGCGGCCCGCGGCTGCCGGGTGACCGTGGTGGAGGCCGCCACGGCGCCGCTGGCCACGGCCGTGGGCGCCGAGATCGGCGCGCACACCGCCGGATGGTACGAGGCGGCCGGCGTCGAGCTGCGGCTCCGCCAGCCGGTCGAGTCGGTGCAGGCCGGCGGCCTGGCGCTGGCCGGGGGCGGCTGGCTGGCCGCCGACGAGGTGGTCACCGCGGTGGGCGTGCGGCCGGCGGTCGGCTGGCTGGCAGGCTCGGACATCGCGCTGGACAACGGGGTCGCGGCCGACGAGCAGCTGCGCGCCTCGATGCCCGGGGTGTTCGCGGCCGGGGACTGCATGGCGTTCTGGTCGCTGCGGTACCGGCGCAGGCTGCGGTTCGAGCACTGGGACGTGGCGCTCCGCGCCCCCGCGGTGGCCGCGGCCAACCTGATGGGCGGGACCGACGCCTACGATCCCGTTCCGTATTTCTGGTCGGAGCAGTTCGGCCGGATGATGCAGTACGTCGGCTTCCACGGTGACGCCGACCGGATGGTGCTGCGCGGCGACCCCGCCGCGCCGCGCTGGGGGGCCTGCTGGCTGGCCTCCGGCCGGCTGGTAGCGCTGCTGACCGTCGACTCCCCGCGCGACCTGGCCCAGGGCCGGCGCCTCATCGAGGCCGCGGCGGCGGTCGACGCCGGCCGGCTCAGCGACCCGGGGATCCCGGTGCGGGACGCCGCTCGCGGCTGACCGGCCGCAGCGGGGGCTCGGGCAGCCGCAACATCCTGGCGTCGGCGTCGAGCTCGGCCGCGACGCCGATCGGGAAGGTCTGGAAGTAGCCGCCGTGGCCGACGTTCGCCCACGCGATCATCGGCACCCCGAGGCTGCCGAGCCGCTCGGCGAGGATCTCCTCGATCGCGGCCGGCTCGCCGCAGCCGACGAACGTCCCGGCCACGATCCCGGCCACCCCGTCCAGGTACCCGGAGCGGCGCAGCTGGGTGAGCATCCGGTCCACCCGGTACTCCTGCTCGTTCTCGTCCTCCACGAGCAGGATGCCGCCGCGCGCGGGCCACGACGTGTCGGTGCCGACCGACGACGTCAGCAGGGTCAGGTTCCCGCCCAGGGTGACGCCGCGGGCGGTCCCGCCGACCACGCGGGCGGCCATCGGATAGCGGATGTCCGTGGCCCGCTCGGGGTGCATCAGCGCGCGCAGCATCGACGCGAACGAGTAGTGGCCGTCCGCGCCCGACGACACGACCATCGGGCTCAGCAGCGAGGCCCAGCCGAGCTTGCTGGCGGCCGCCTCGAGCACGGCGGTCACGTCGGAGTAGCCGGCCAGCACCTTCGGCGGCAGCCCGGGGAGGCCGGCCCAGTCCATGGCCTCCAGCGTGCGCTGCGCGCCGGAGCCGCCCGTGGCGAAGATGACGCCGGCGATGCCCGGGTCGGTCAGGGCGGCGTGCAGGTCCGCGGTGCGCATCCGGTCGTCGCCCGCGAGGTAGCCGCGCATGCTGCCCTGGTCGCGGGCTGACGGGTAGAGCACCGGTTCGAGGCCCGCGAACCGCAAGGCATCCAGCCCCACGGCCAGCCGCCCGGGATCGGCCGGGCTGCTGACCGACAGCACCGCGACCCGGTCACCGGGGCGCAGCGCCGGCGGGCGGGCGAGGGAGGCAGGCCGGGTGCGGGCATCCCGCGGCGGGGCTGGCTGGCGCTGCGGCGTGTTTGGCGGCAGGCTCATTGTGGGAAACTCTCCAGACGTGGCACAGATCGACCTCCAGGCCGACGCCATCGTCGGTGACTGGCTGACCGTTCCCGAAGTTGCCGACCGGCTCGGGCTTCCCCCGAGCCGGATCAAGCAGCTGCTCCGCGACCGCAAGCTGCTTGCGGTCCAGCGCCCCAACGGCGCGTTCTGCGTACCCGCGGCCTTCCTCGACGGCGGCCAGGTCGTCCGGGGCCTGCACGGCACGCTCACCCTGCTCTTCGACTGCGGCTTCGACGAGGCAGGGGCTCTGCGCTGGCTGTTCACGGCGGACGAGTCGCTGCCCGGCACGCCGATCCAGGCGATCTGCGAGCACCGCGGTACCGAGGTGAACCGGCGGGCCCAGGCGCTGGCGTTCTGAGGCTGCTCAGTCACTTCGCACGGTCGCGATGACGGCCAGCTCGGCCAGCGCGAGCTTGGCTTGCCGGTCCACGGGCGCCTCCTCGAGCGCGCGCAGCGCCTCGGCAACGCTGGATTCGATCATCAGCTCGCACTCGGCCAGCGCCCCGGTTCCGACCAGGATCGAGCGGATCTCCTCCGTGCCCGCGTCATCCAGCAACCGGTCACCGAGCCTGCGGTCGAGCAGCTCGCGCTGGCCCGCGGTGGCCCGGTCCCGGGCGATCGCGACCAGGACCGTCCGCTTGCCCTCCCGCAAGTCGTCGCCGGCCGGCTTCCCGGTCCGCACGGGATCGCCGAAGACGCCGAGCACGTCGTCACGGAGCTGGAACGCGACGCCGAGCGGGATGCCGTAACCGGTGTACACGGCGGCCACCGGCCCGTCGCGCTGACCGGCCAGCGCCCCGCCGAGGTGCAGCGGGCGCTCGGTGGTGTACTTGGCCGACTTGTACCTGACCACCCGCAGCGCGCTGCCGACCGTGCCGTCTCCCGCGGACTGGCCGAGCAGGTCCAGGTACTGGCCGCAGATCACCTCGGACCGCATCGCGTCCAGCACCGGCTGGCCGCGCCGCAGCGCGGCGGGCGGCAGCCCGCTGGCGTGAAACAGCTCGTCGGTCCAGGCCAGCAGCAGGTCGCCGATGAGGATGGCCGCCCCGGCCCCGAACGAATCGGCCGACCCGCGCCAGCCCTGCTCCGCATGCCGGGCCGCGAACAGGCGGTGCACGGCCGGCCGGCCGCGCCGGGTGTCGCTGCCGTCCATGACGTCGTCGTGCACGAGCGCGCTCGCGTGCAGCAGCTCGAGCGCGGCGGCCGCGGCGTAGATCTGCGGGCAGTCCTGGCCGCCCGCCGCGCGCCAGCCCCAGTAGCAGAACGCCGGGCGCAGCCGCTTGCCGCCGGCCAGCAGCCCGGTGATCGCGTCGAGCCACGGCAAGATGTCCGCGCCGATGTCGCCGAGCCCGGCGCGCTGCCGGGCGAGGAAGCCCTCCAGGGCGTGCCCGACCCGGTCGCGGAGGCCGGGAAGATCGGCGTGGCTGGTCGCCATGCTGGCGAGACTAGCCCGCCGGCGGCTCGGCGTGCCGGCTCGGCGGGCTCCGGCGGCGACCGGTACGGTCTGCTATGCGCGCCGGGGGATCGCGGGATGCCGGGGGTTTGTGATTCGCGCGCGACATGCCACGCTGGTTGGTGAGGCTCCGCGGAGGAGAGAATGACCGAGGCCCAACGGGTCCCGCCGGGTGTTGACCCGGACAAGCCGAGTCCGGCGCGCCTGTATGACTACTGCCTGGGCGGCACGGACAACTTCCCGGCGGACCGGGACGCGGCGGAGAAGATCCGGGCCCGGATGCCGGAGCTGGCCGACGCGGCGTGGGCCAACCGCGGCTTCCACCAGCGGGCGGCCTTGTGGCTGGCGGCCTCCCGGGGCATCCGCCAGTTCATCGACATCGGGTCCGGCCTGCCCACCCAGAACAACACCCACCAGGCGGTGCAGAAGGCCGCCGCGGACGCCCGCGTGGTCTACGTGGACAACGACCCGCTGGTCCGCGCGTACGCCAGCGCCCTGCTGACCGGCGACGGGAGCACCAGGTTCGTCCCCGCGGACCTGCGTGATCCGGAGAGCGTGCTGGCCGACCCGCACACGCGCGAGCTGATCGATTTCGGCCAGCCCGTCGGGCTGCTGATGACGGCGGTGCTCCATTTCGTGGCCGACGGCTCGAACCCGCGCGGCCTGCTGGCGCGCTACCTGGCCGAGCTGGCACCCGGCAGTTACCTGGCGCTCAGCCACGTCACCGCCGACCAGAAGCCGCCCGCCGCCGTGCGGGTCCTCCTGGACACCTACGCCCGCGCCACCGAGCAGCTCTACATGCGCACCCGCGCCGAGGCGGAGCGGTTCTTCGACGGGCTGGAGCTGGTGCCGCCGTACGAGGGCGCCGCCGCGGCCGTGACGTACGTCGGCGAGTGGGGCGCCGAGGATCCCGAGCTGGCCGACAGCGACGGATCGCGGTGGTGTTACGGCGGGGTGGCCCGCAGGCCCTGAGGCGAGGCGCTGTCCGGCTCGGCCCGAAGCGGCCGACCCGGACCGAGGCGGGCCGGTCCCCGCTAGCCTGTCCCTATGCCGCAGCGTCAGCTCAGAGCCGCGCCAGCGATCAGGGACCTGCTGGCCTCGGGAGGCCAGTCGTTTTCGTTCGAGTTCATGCCGCCGAAGACCGAAGCCGACGAACGGCAGCTCTGGCGGGCGATCCGCCAGCTGGAGCCGCTCCGGCCGACGTTCGTCTCGGTCACCTACGGGGCGGGCGGCTCGACCCGCGACCGGACGGTCCGGGTCACCGGCCGGATCGCCGAGGAGACGACGCTGACCCCGGTGGGCCATTTCACCGCGGTGAACCACTCGGTGGCCGAGCTGCGTCACGTCATCGGCTCGTACGCGGCGGTCGGCGTGCGGAACGTGCTCGCCCTGCGCGGCGACCCGCCCGGGGCACCCGGCGACGAGTGGGCGCCCCACCCCGAGGGGCTGCGGTACGCGGCGGAGCTCGTCCGCCTGATCAGGGCGTCCGGCGACTTTTGCGTGGGCGTGGCCGCGTTCCCCGAGGGGCATCCCCGGTCGCCGGACCCGGAGTCGGACCTGACGCACTTCATCGCCAAGTGCCGGGCCGGGGCGGACTTCGCGATCACCCAGATGTTCTTCTACCCAGAGGACTACCTGCGGTTGCGGGACCGGGTCGCGGCGCGCGGCTGCGACGTGCCGATCATCGCCGGCATCATGCCGATCACCAGCGTGGCGATGATCGAGCGCATGGTGGCCATGTCCGGCGCGCGGTTCCCCGGGCCGCTGGCGCAGCGGCTGCACGCGGAGGCGGGCGATCGCGCCGCCGTGCGGAAGATCGGCGTGGAGTTCGCCGCGGGGCTCTGTGACCGGCTGCTCGCCGAGGGCGTGCCGGGACTGCACTTCTACACGCTCAACGGCTCCAGGGCGACCCAGGAGATCTATCGCCTGCTGGGGCTGGGGGAGCGGGCCTCGGCCGGCCGCAGCGGGAGCATGGCGCCCATCACCGCGTAGGGGACGGCCGTGCCGGGGAAGTTGTAGCCGGTCAGCAGGTCGGCGAAGCCGAGGCCGCGGTACAGCCGCCGGGCCGGGGAGTCGGCGTCCTGGGTCGAGAGCACGGCCGTGCGTTCCGGCCGGCCCTCGGCCAGGCCGAGCACCAGGCTGCGGCCGATGCCGCGGCGGTGGAAGTCCGGGTGGACGTGCACCTCCGCGATCTCGAGCGAGTCAGCGAGCCACGCGGCGGCGAGTTCCCTCCCGGACCTGGCGGTGAGCGCGGCGGCGACGACGTCGTGCCACCACTGGCCGGCCGCGCCGCGGAAGCCGTAGCTGAAGCCGACGATCTGGCCGTGCCTGCCGGAGTCGCCGGAGTCGCCGGCGGCGTCGGCGGTCACGGCGAGCGCGCGGAAGCCGTCATAGGTCGCGTGCCGCTCCATGATCGAGCGCCGCCCCGGTAGCTGCACCGGGTCGGGCAGCATCGCCGCCAGGTACACCGCGGTGATCGCGTCCAGCTCGGCCAGGAAGGCGGCCTGGCCGAGTTCCCGCGGCAAGGTGTTGCGTCGCACGGCGGCCAGCGTATGCCAGGCCGGGCCCGCCGGCCGCCGCGCCCCGGCGCCGCCCGGCCGGGCTGGGCCGGGCCATTCTGTCGGACCCACCCGGTAACTTCGAACGCAAGTGCAATCGACTGGACAGTCGAACGAATTTCTGTTCGAATGATAGCCAGGACGCCGGCCAGGTCCGCCTCGTGGGGCGCCGGGTAACCGGGGTCGGCGCCGCTGATAGGAGGAGCTGCTGTGAGCACAGACATCCGGGCTGGCGGCGGCCGAAGCGAGCCCAGGCCAGGCCGGGTCGCGCCGTCGGCGCTGGCCCTCCTGGAGTCGGCCAGGCACGGGCTCGCTGCCGCCGAGGGCGAGGCCTCGGCGGGCGCCAGGTACGTGTCGGCTCACCTGGCGGCGCTCCGCGCGGCGGCGGCGGTCGTCGCGGCCCGGGCCGATCCGGGTGCCTCGGCCCGCCGCCGGAGGCCGCTGAGCGTCTGGGAACTGCTGCCGAAGGTGGAGCCCGCCCTGTCGGAGTGGGCCGCGTTCTTCGCCGCCGGCGCGGCTAAGCGGGCGGCCGCGGAAGCCGGCCTGCCCCGCGCTGTCTCGCCCCGCGAGGCCGACGACCTGCTCCGTGACGCGGAGACGTTCCTGTCGCTGGCCGAGAATGCGCTGGGGGTACCTGGCCAGCCGCTGCTGCCGCTGCTGACGGCCGGCTAGCCGCCGCGGCCCCGCGCCGCCGCCGCGGCAGGCCGCGGGCCTAGCTGGCCGCGGGCCCGGCAGGCCGCGGGCTCAGAAGGTCTCGGGCTCAGAAGGTCTCGATGGCTCCCCGGGCAGCGGAGTCCAGGATTCCCCAGCTGATCAGTTCCTCGGTGAGGTCCGTGGGCGTCTTGTCGTAGATGACCGCCAGGGAGCGCAGGTCCTCCTGTCGGATCGACAGCACCCGGCCGTTGTAGTCGCCGCGCTGGCTCTGAATCGTCGCGACGTAGCGGGCCAGCGGGCCGGCCTTGTCCTTCGGCAGCTGCGCCATGCGCTCGAGGTCGATCACCAGCTTGGGCGACGGCGCCAGCAGCGCGGGCAGGACGTCCCCGGGGAGGAGCTCGGACACGGGGACGCCGTAGAACTCGGCCAGCTCGGCCAGCTTCTGCACCGTGACCGAGCGGTCGCCACGCTCGTAGGACCCGACGACCACAGCCTTCCACCGGCCGCGAGACTTCTCCTCGACTCCGTGCAGCGAGAGCCCCTGCTGGGTGCGGATCGCGCGCAGCCGAGCCCCGAGCGTTTTCGCGTAGTCAGATGGCATGATCCTCGGCCCCCTGGCCTCAGTCGTAGGTGCGTGTGGTGGTTACGCTCAGTGACGGTAAGCCGCGAGGCCGACAAGGTCAAGCCGAATGGCAAAAACCGGATGAACTTACGCGCGGATGGCCGCATCCGCGCGGGCGCGGGCCCTGCAATCGTTGGCATTCCGCGCCAGCCAGCCACGTGCGCGCTCACGGTACCGCGATCAATCCCCCATAGCCGGTAGGGCCGGATGAGATCTTACTAGATCATGATATAACCTGATAAAATTTACACCTGGTCACGGCGCGTACAGGCCGGCCGCCCGCTCATGTCCGGCCTACGGCCTCCTGGCTGGTACGGTGGTCCGGACCGACGTCCTTTAAGACCCGTCCGGTGAGGCGGGAAAGGAGGTCCCATGACGCATGCAGCCGACCAGGCCGGGCGCGATCCGCGGCCCGGCGGCCCCCGGGCCCGGGCGGTGCTCGAGCCGGCCGAGATCAGGCGGGCGCTGACCAGGATCGCGCACGAGATCCTCGAGCGGACCAGCGGCGCTGGCGACGTGGTCCTGCTCGGCATCCCGACCCGGGGCGTGCCGCTCGCGCACCGGTTGGCCGAGCGCCTCGAGCAGGTCGAGGGCCGCCCGGTTCCGGCGGGATCGCTCGACATCACCATGTACCGGGACGACCTGAGGCTGCGGCCGGCCCGGGCGCTCGGTCACACCGAGGTCCCCACGGCGGGCGTCGACGACAAGATCGTGGTCCTGGTCGACGACGTCCTCTACTCGGGCCGTACCGTCCGGGCCGCGCTGGACGCCCTGGGCGACATCGGCCGGCCGCGCGCCGTCCAGCTGGCGGTCCTCATCGACCGCGGGCACCGGGAGCTCCCGATCCGGCCCGACTACGTGGGCAAGAACCTGCCGACCTCGCAGCGCGAGATGGTCCGGGTGCTGCTCACCGAGGTGGACGGCGAGGACGCGGTGCTGCTGGGCACCAGGCTGGAGGGCTCATGAACCGCCACCTCATCTCCGCCGGCGACCTGAGCCTCGCGGACGCGCTGCTCATCCTGGACACGGCGGACGAGCTGGCCAGCATGGCCGAGCGGCCGGTCAAGAAGCTGCCCACGCTGCGCGGCCGAACGGTCGTCAACCTCTTCTACGAGGACTCCACGCGGACCAGGATCTCCTTCGAGGCCGCGGCGAAGCGGCTGTCAGCCGACGTGATCAATTTCTCGGCCAAGGGGTCCAGCGTCGCGAAGGGGGAGAGCCTGAAGGACACCGCGCTGACGCTGGAGGCGATGGGCGCCGACGCCGTGGTGATCCGGCACAGCGCGTCGGGCGCGCCGCACCGGCTGGCGGGCTGGGTGCGGGGCAGCGTGGTGAACGCCGGCGACGGCGCCCACGAGCACCCGACGCAGGCCCTGCTCGACGCGTTCACCATGCGGCGCAGGCTGGGCCTGGCTGGACGGGCTGCGGGTGACGATCGTCGGCGACGTGCTGCACAGCCGGGTGGCCAGGTCCAACGTGCTGCTGCTGAGCACCCTCGGCGTGGAGGTGACGCTGGTGGCCCCGCCGACGCTGCTGCCGGTCGCGGTCGGCAGCTGGCCCTGCTCGGTCGGCTACGACCTGGACGCCGCGCTGCCCAAGGCCGACGTGGTGATGATGCTGCGGGTGCAGCAGGAGCGGATGAACGCCGCGTACTTTCCCACCGTGCGCGAGTACAGCCGCCGGTACGGGCTGGACGCCGCCCGGATGGCGCTGCTGCCCGAGCACGGCATCGTGATGCATCCCGGGCCGATGAACCGGGGAGTGGAGATCGCCGCCGAGGTGGCGGACTCCGTCCGGTCCACGATCGTCGAGCAGGTGGCCAACGGGGTCAGCGTCCGGATGGCGGTCCTGTACCTGCTGCTGAGCGGGCCGGGGCAGCAAGGAGGGCAGCGATGACCGGGACGTGGCTGATCCGGGGGGCCCGGCCGCTCGGCGGCGATCCGGCCGACGTCCTGGTCCGCGACGGCCTGATCGCCGAGATCGGCCCGGGCCTGGACGAGCCGGGCGCGCAGCGGCTGGACTCCGGCGGGCTGATCCTGCTGCCCGGGCTGGTCGACCTGCACACGCACCTGCGCGAGCCAGGCCGGGAGGACGCCGAGACCGTGCAGAGCGGCACCGCGGCGGCCGCGCTCGGCGGCTTCACCACGGTGCACGCGATGGCCAACACCGAGCCGGTCGCCGACACCGCGGGCGTCGTGGAGCAGATCTGGCGGCTCGGCCGCGAGGCGGGCCGCTGCGACGTGCAGCCGGTCGGCGCGGTCACCGCGGGGCTGGCGGGCAGCCGGCTCGCCGAGCTGGGCGCCATGGCCGACTCCGCGGCCCGGGTCCGGGTCTTCTCCGACGACGGCCGGTGCGTGGACGACGCGGTGCTGATGCGGCGGGCCCTGGAGTACGTCCGGGCGTTCGGCGGGGTGATCGCGCAGCACGCCCAGGACCCGCGGCTCACCAGCGGCGCGCAGGTGAATGAGGGGGAGATCTCGGGCCGGCTCGGGCTGACCGGCTGGCCCGCGGTCGCCGAGGAGGCGGTCATCGCCCGCGACTGCCTGCTCGCGGCGCACGTGGGCTCGGCCCTGCACGTCTGCCACGTGTCCACGGCCGGATCGGTGGAGATCATCCGGTGGGCGAAATCCAAGGGCTGGCAGGTGACCGCGGAGGTGACCCCGCACCACCTGCTGCTCACCGAGGCGCTCGCCGCGGGCTACGACCCGGTGTTCAAGGTCAACCCGCCGCTGCGCACCGCCGAGGACGCGGCGGCCCTCCGGGCCGGCCTGGCCGACGGGACCATCGACTGCGTGGCCACCGACCACGCCCCGCACCCGCTGGAGGACAAGGAGACCGAGTGGGAGGCCGCGGCGTTCGGCATGACCGGGCTGGAGACCGCGCTGCGCGCGGTCCACGAGGCGCTGGTGGAGCCGGGCCTGCTCGACTGGGCGGGCGTCGCCGACCGGATGTCGGCGCGGCCCGCCGCGATCGGCCGCCTGAGCGGGCACGGCCGGGTCGCGGCCGGCGATCCGGCCAACCTGGTCCTCTACGACCCCTCCCCGCGGGAGGCGGTCGACCCGACCACGCACGCCTCCAAGAGCCGTAACACGCCGTTTGCCGGGATGGTGCTGCCGGGACGGGTGGTGGCCACGTTCCTGCGCGGGCGCCCGACCGTGCTCGACGGGAAGCTGGCCTGGTGACCGCGGCGCCCGCCATGCTGGTCCTCGAGGACGGCATGACCTTCCGCGGGACCGGCTACGGCGCGGACGGCGAGACGTTCGGCGAGATGGTCTTCAACACCGGGATGACCGGGTACCAGGAGACGCTGACCGACCCGTCCTACCGCGGCCAGATCGTCGCGATGACCGCGCCGCACATCGGCAACACCGGCGTGAACGACGCCGATCCCGAGTCGCGCCGGATCTGGGTGAGCGGCTACGTCATCCGCGAGCCCGCGAGGATCTTCTCGAGCTGGCGCGCCGAGCGCGGCCTCTCCGACGAGCTGCGGGACCAGGGGATCACCGGGATCGCGATCACCGGCACCCGCGCGCTCACCCGGCACCTGCGCGAGCGCGGCGCGATGCGGGCCGCGATCAGCACCCGGGAGCCCGACCCCGCGCGGCTGCTGGAGCGGGTGCTGGCCAGCCCGCCGATGGCCGGCGCCGACCTGGCCGGCGAGGTCTCCACCGCGCGGCCCTACGTGGTGGGCCCGCCCGCGGGCGCGCTGGTGCGGTACCGCGTCGCCGCCGTCGACCTCGGCATCAAGGCCGCAACGCCCCGGTCCCTGGCGCGCCTGGGCTGCCAGGTCACGGTGCTGCCCGCGGCCAGCACGGCCGGGCAGATCCTGGCGTCCGGCCCGGACGGGGTGTTCTTCTCCAACGGGCCCGGTGACCCCGCGGCGGTCGGCTACGCGGTCGAGGCGATGCGCGGGGTGCTCCGGGCCGGCCTCCCGGTGTTCGGAATCTGCCTGGGCAGCCAGGTCATGGGCCGGGCGATCGGCCTGGACACCTACAAGCTGCGCTTCGGGCACCGCGGCATCAATCAGCCGGTGCAGGACCTGCGGACCGGGCACGTGCAGATCACCAGCCACAACCACGGGTTCGCGGTCGCGATGCCGGGCGCGGCTGACCAGGCCGGCCCAGACGCGGGCGGGGCCGGGGGGGCGGCCTGGCGGGAGGAGAGCCGCATCCGCGAGCCTGCGCGGTTCGACACCGGCTTCGGCCCGGCCGCCGTCACCCACGTCAACCTCAACGACGGCGTCGTCGAGGGGCTCCGGCTGCTGGACGCGCCGGCCTTCAGCGTCCAGTACCACCCCGAGGCCGCCCCGGGCCCGCATGACGCGGCCGGCCTGTTCGCCGAGTTCTGCGAGCTCATGGAGCGCTCCCGGTGAGGCCCGGCCACCCGGGTCCGCGGCCACATGGACCCGCGCGGGCGCACGGCGCCACGTATGTGGCGCACGGGTCTGGCGGTACCCGTGTGGCCGGTGAGGGCGGTCGACCGGGACGCGAGGGGGGTGGGCGTCGTGCCGAAGCGGGCTGACCTGAACTCGGTCCTGGTGATCGGCTCGGGCCCGATCGTGATCGGCCAGGCCTGCGAGTTCGACTACTCGGGCACCCAGGCCTGCCGCGTGCTCCGGCAGGAGGGCATCAGGGTCAGCCTGGTCAACTCCAACCCCGCGACGATCATGACCGACCCCGAGTTCGCCGACGCGACCTACGTGGAGCCGATCACGCTGGACGTGCTGGAGAAGGTGATCGCGAAGGAGCGGCCCGACGCGGTCCTGCCCACGCTGGGCGGCCAGACCGCCCTCAACGCCGCCGTCGCCCTGCACGAGGCGGGCACGCTGGCCCGCTACGGGGTCGAGCTGATCGGCGCCGGCATCGAGGCGATCCGGGCCGGCGAGGACCGCAGCCGGTTCAAGGAGATCGTCACCGGGCTCGGCGCCGAGGTGCCGGACAGCCGCATCTGCCACTCCCTGTCCGAATGCGAGCAGGCGGCGGGCGAGCTCGGCTACCCGCTGGTGGTCAGGCCGTCGTTCACCCTGGGCGGCCTCGGGTCCGGCGTCGCCCGCGACGAGGGTGACCTGCACCGGATCGCCGGGGCCGGCCTGGACGCCAGCCCGGTCACCGAGGTGCTGCTCGAGGAGTCGATCCTCGGGTGGAAGGAGTTCGAGCTCGAGCTGATGCGCGACCGCAGCGACAACGCGGTCATCGTCTGCTCGATCGAGAACATCGACCCGATGGGCGTGCACACCGGCGACTCGGTCACGGTCGCGCCGGCGATGACCCTGACCGACCGCGAGTACCAGCGGATGCGCGACGTCGCGATCGCGACGGCCCGCGCGGTCGGCGTGGACACCGGCGGCTGCAACATCCAGTTCGCCGTCCACCCGGTCACCGGCCGGATGGTCGTGATCGAGATGAACCCGCGGGTGTCCCGCTCCAGCGCCCTGGCCTCGAAGGCGACCGGCTTCCCGATCGCCAAGATCGCGGCCCGGCTGGCCATCGGCTACACCCTGGACGAGATCCGCAACGACATCACCGGCGAGACCCCGGCCAGCTTCGAGCCGGCCCTGGACTACGTGGTGGTCAAGGTGCCGAGGTTCGCCTTCGAGAAGTTCCCCGGCGCGGACCCGGTGCTGACCACCCACATGAAGTCGGTGGGCGAGGCGATGGCGATCGGGCGGTCCTTCCCCGAGGCGCTGCAGAAGGCGCTCCGGTCGCTGGAGCACCCCGGCGCGCCCTTCAGCTGGCGGGAGCCGCCCGGCGACCCGGCCGAGCTGCTGCGGCGCTGCGCCAGCCCGCACGACGGCCGGATGGCCACGCTGCACCAGGCGATCCGGGCGGGCGCGACCGTGGCCGAGCTGGCCGCGGCCACCGGCATCGATCCCTGGTTCATCGACCAGATCAAGGGCATCGAAGAAGTAGCCGAACGCCTAGCCGCGGGGCCGGACGCGCCGCCGGGCCCGGACCTGCTGCGGGCCGCGAAGGCGGCGGGGTTCTCCGATGCGCAGATCGCCCAGGTCCGCGGCGCGACCGAGGAGCAGATCCGGGCGCGGCGCCGAGAACTCGGGGTGCGGCCGGTGTACCACACCGTGGACACCTGCGCCGCGGAGTTCGCGGCGCGCACGCCGTACCTGTACTCGACCTACGACATCGAGACCGAGGTGCCGGCCGGGGACCGCCCCAAGGTGATCATCCTCGGCAGCGGCCCGAACCGCATCGGCCAGGGCATCGAGTTCGACTACGCCTGCGTGCACGCCTCCTTCGCGCTGTCCGCGGCCGGCTTCGAGACCGTGATGGTCAACTGCAACCCGGAGACCGTGTCGACCGACTACGACACGTCCGGCCGGCTGTACTTCGAGCCGCTCACCCTGGAGGATGTGCTCGAGGTGGTGGCCGCGGAGCAGGCCAGCGGGCCGGTGGCCGGGGTGATCGTCCAGCTCGGCGGGCAGACGCCGCTCGGCCTGGCGCGTTCGCTCGCGGCGGCTGGGGTTCCGGTGGTCGGCACGCCGCCGGACGCCATCCACCTGGCCGAGGACCGGGGCGAGTTCGGCGCGGTGCTGGCCGCGGCCGGGCTGCCGGCGCCGCGGCACGGCACGGCGATGTCCGCCGCGGACGCGAGGGCGGTCGCGGGCGAGATCGGCTACCCGGTGCTGGTCCGGCCTTCCTACGTGCTCGGCGGCCGCGGAATGGAGATCGTCTACGATGACGACACGCTGGAGGCGTACGTCCGGCGGGCCACCGACGCCAGCCCGGGGCACCCGGTGCTGATCGACAGGTTCCTCGACGACGCGATCGAGATCGACGTGGACGCCCTGTATGACGGCGAGGAGCTGTACCTGGGCGGCGTGATGGAGCACATCGAGGAGGCCGGCATCCACTCCGGCGACTCGGCCTGCGCGCTGCCGCCGATCACCCTGGGCCGCGAGTACATCGCCGAGATCAGGCGCTCGACCGAGGCGATCGCCCGCGGCGTCGGGGTGCGCGGGCTGCTGAACGTCCAGTACGCGCTGGCCGGCGGGGTGCTGTACGTGCTGGAGGCGAACCCGCGCGCCTCGCGCACCGTGCCGTTCGTGTCCAAGGCGACCGCGGTGCCGCTGGCCAAGGCGGCCGCCCGGATCATGCTGGGCGCGACCGTGGCCGGGCTGCGCGGCGAGGGGCTGCTGCCGGCCTCCGGTGACGGCGGCACGCTGCCGTGGGACGCTCCGATCGCGGTCAAGGAGGCGGTGCTCCCGTTCGGCAGATTCCGCAACGCCGCGGGCGAGGGCGTCGACACCGTGCTCGGGCCGGAGATGCGCTCGACCGGCGAGGTCATGGGCGTGGACGAGGTATTCGGCACCGCGTTCGCGAAATCCCAGGCGGCCGCGTACGGCTCGCTGCCGGTCAAGGGCCGCGCGTTCGTCTCGGTGGCCAACAAGGACAAGCGCTCGATGGTGTTCCCGGTCAAGCGCCTGGCTGACCTGGGCTTCCAGATCTGGGCCACGGCGGGCACCGGAGAGGTGCTGCGCCGCAACGGGGTCCGTGCCACGATCGTGCGCAAGCATGGCGACGGCCCGGGGCCGGACGGCGAGCCGACGATCGTGGAGCGGATCCTGGCCGGCCAGGTGGACCTCATCGTGAACACGCCGTTCGGCAGCCCCGGGCAATCCGGGCCCCGGCTGGACGGCTACGAGATCCGCACCGCCGCGGTGCGGCGGGGCATTCCCTGCATCACGACCACGGCCGGCCTGGCCGCGGCCGTCCAGGGCATCGAGGCGATCAACTCCGGCGAGGTGGGCGTGCGGTCACTGCAGGAGCACGCAGCGCACATCCGCGGTGCGCCGGCGGAAGCCGGGCCGGACGCGACGGCCGGCCTGTCGGCCCGAGCGGACGGCAGGGGGGATACGGGGGGTCGTCCCCCCGGGCCGGCACAGGGCCCGTCATGACGCACGGCGACAGCGAGACGGAGGCGGGCCCGGTCCAGGTGCGCGGGACCGTGCTGACCGTCCGGCGGGTGGATGCCTACCACGCGATGACGGTCGTGGCGCCCGGCATCGCGGCCCGGTTCAAGCCCGGCCAGTTCGTAACGCTGGCCGTCGGCGGCCCGGCCACGTCCATGCTGCCGCGCCGCGCGTTCTCGATCCACGACGTCCGGCCCGATCACGGCGGCACCGTGGAGTTCGTGTTCTCCGCGGACGGCCCCGGGACCCGGTGGCTGGCCGGGCGCCGCTCCCGGGACGCCGTCGACATCACCGGGCCGCTCGGCCGGCCGTTTCCCGTCCCGCGGGACCCGGCTAGCTGCCTGCTGGTGGGCGGCGGCTACGGCAGCGCGCCGCTGTTCTCGCTGGCGGCACGGCTGCGCGAGCGCCGGTGCACGGTCGACTTCCTGCTCGGCGCCGCGACCGGGGACCGGGTCTTCGGGGCGCTGACCGCGCGGCGCACCGGGCGCACGGCCACCATCACCACCGAAGACGGCTCACTGGGCGCGCGCGGCATCGTCACCGACATGATGGGCCAGATCATCCACGAGGCCAGGACCGATGTCATCTACGCCTGCGGGCCGATGCCCATGCTGCGCCAGGTGACGCTGCTGGCGCGGCGCTACGACATACCGGTGCAGGTGGCGGTGGAGGAGCTGATGGCCTGCGGCATCGGGGTCTGCATGACCTGCGTGCTGCCCGTGACCGGCACCGACGGGATCACCCGGATGGTCCGGTCGTGCGTGGACGGCCCGGTGTTCCGCGGCGAGCAGGTGCGCTGGGACGACGTGGGGACGATCCCGTTCGACGCGCTCGGCGCCCCCGGCTGGGAGCCGAGGTCCCGGCGCGGCGCCGGGCTCTCCGGGGCCGCCCACCCGGCGGAGGCGGCGGGCAGCGGGCCGGACGGGCGGGCCCGGGTCCGGCGGCAGGGGCCGGCCCATGGCGACTGACCTCCGGGCCCGGCTGGGCCAGGCCGAGCTGCCCAACCCGGTCCTCACCGCATCGGGATGCGCGGCCTCCGGGCGCGAGCTCGCGCAGTTCCTGGACGTCTCCAAGATCGGCGCTGTCGTCACGAAGTCGGTGATGCTCGCGCCGCGGGCAGGCCGGCCCACGCCGAGGATGGCGGAGACGCCCAGCGGGATGCTCAACTCGATCGGCTTGCAGGGTCCCGGCATCGACGCGTTCCTGCAGCGGGACCTGCCCTGGCTGCTGTCCCGGGGCGCCCGGGCCGTGGTCTCGATCGCCGGCGGGACCGTCGACGAGTTCGGCGAGCTCGCGGCGCGCCTGTCCGACGCGGCCGGGGTCACCGCGATCGAGGTCAACATTTCCTGCCCGAACGTGGAGCACCGGGGGCAGGTGTTCGCCTGCGACCCGGGAGCGGCCGGGGCGGTCATCGACGCGGTCCGCGGCCGGGCCCGGTACGACATCCCGGTGTTCGCCAAGCTGTCGCCCGACGTCACCGACATCGTGGCGATCGCCCGGGCCTGCGTGGCGGCGGGAGCGGACGGGCTGTCGCTGATCAACACCCTGCTCGGCATGGCCATCGACGTGGACACCATGCGCCCGGTGCTCGCCGGGACGACCGGGGGGCTGTCCGGTCCCGCCATCCGGCCGGTGGCCGTGCGGTGCATCTGGCAGGTGCGCGAGGCGCTGCCCGACGTCCCGATCATCGGCATGGGCGGCGTACGGACCGGGAGGGACGCCCTCGAGCTCATCCTGGCCGGCGCCACGCTCGTCAGCGTCGGCACGACGATCTTCCACGACCCTTCGGCGTGCGTTCGCATCGTCCGCGAGCTGGAGGAGGAGCTGGCGCGGCGCGGCATCGAGCGCGCGTCCGATGCCGTCGGACTGGCTCACGAGCCGCGCGCCGCGGCGCGGCGCAGGCTGACCGGGAACGTGCCGTAGGAGGAGACCGTGACCAATCTCGCGCCGATCGCCGTCGCGCTGGACGCGCCCAACCTCGACACCGCCGCGCGGTGGGCCGGCCTGGTCACGCCGCACGTCAGTACCGTGAAGATCGGGCTCGAGCTGTACCTACGCTACGGCCCGGAGGCGGTGGCCTCGGTCCGCGGGGGCAGCAACGTCCGGGTCTTCCTCGACCTGAAGCTGAACGACATACCGGCAACGGTGGCCGGGGCCGCGCGCTCGGTGGCCAGGCTGCGGCCTGACCTGCTCACTGTGCACGCGGTCGGCGGGATGGGCGCCGTGCGCGCCGCCGTGGAGGCGGCGCCGGACACCAGGATCGTCGCGGTCACCGTGCTGACCTCGCTCGGTGACGACGATCTCGAGAGGATCGGGCTGGCCGGCCCGGTCGCGGATGCCGTGCGGCGGCTGGCCGTGCTGGCCGTGGAGGCGGGCGCCCGCGGGCTGGTCTGCTCGCCGCGCGAGGTGGCGGACGTGCGGGCCGAGGTCGGGCCGGACATCACGCTGATCACTCCCGGCGTACGGCCGGCCGGGGCGGACGCTCACGACCAGGCGCGGGTGGCGACGCCGGAGGATGCGCTGCGGGCCGGCGCGGACCTCCTGGTCATCGGCCGGCCGATCACCGGCGCCGCGGACCCGGGAGCGGCGGCGGCCGCGATCGGCGCGTCGCTCCGGAAAATCGCCGTCACCTCCCGCTGACCCCGGCCCGGCCAGGTGGCCCGGCGTGGTGTCGCCCGGGGTGTGCCCGGCGTGGTGTCGCCCGGGTGGCCCGGCGTGGTGTCGCCCGGGGTGTGCCCGGTGTGGTGCCCGCCGACGCCCGGGGCGGGTGTGGCTTTCGGGGCGGGTGCGGTGCCCGGCAACTCGGGTACGGTGCCGGCTGGTCCGGGCGCGGCCCCCGGCGGGGGTCCAGGGCGTCCGGCCGCCGCGGTAGCCCGGCGCCACGAGATTATGAAACTGAACGATCATTTAGTCACAGTGAGTAGTTGAGCGTGTTCGAATAGTAATAATGGTTAATTTATGACGCCACAAACGGGGGTTCACGTTGCCGTGCCCGGCCGAACTCGCTAGTTTTCCCACGCGGAGCGAGTTTTTCGATAACGAAACCCGAGGTGACCACGAGTGGCTCTTCCTCCACTTACCCCCGAACAGCGAACCGCAGCCCTGGAGAAGGCTGCCAAGGCGCGCAAAGAGCGGGCGGATGTTAAAAACCGCCTGAAGCACGGAGTCACAACCCTGCCGCAGGTCCTCAAGGAGGGTCAGACCGACGACGTCGTCGGCAAGATGAAAGTGTCGGCCCTGCTGGAGTCGATGCCTGGGGTCGGCAAGGTCCGCGCCAAGCAGATCATGGAGAAGCTTGGCATCGCCGAGTCGCGGCGGGTGCGCGGTCTCGGCGCCAACCAGCGGACCGCATTGGAGCACGAGTTCGGCAGCGAGATCTGACCGGCGCGTAAGCAGGGGCGGGGCGGGACGCAGGCTTGCGGCCGATCCGCGCACCGATCGCGGTCACGCCGTAGCCCTGCTCGGCGACGCCCCGGCCCCTGTGCCGCAATCCTGCATGCCGCAAACCCCCGGTGTCGCAAACCCGGTGCCGCAAACACGGCGTTCGGGGATCTTCGGGCCGCCCGGCAGGAAGGTGCCGCCGGGCGGGAAGGTTAGGCCCCGCGGCGCGAATATCACTTCTTCAGGGCACTGAATTCGACGGATGATCGCGAATGCCGAGCCGCGCCAATCGGCAATGTTCGCTAAGCGCACATACAACATCGCAAAGCAGCCCGCCGCGGAACCCGGGGAAGGCATCCCCGCACCGCTCGAGATGCCCGGCAGGCACCCGAGGTGGCGGCCTCCCCGGGCGTCGCCGGCTGGTAGCCTGGAGGTCGGCTCCGGTTGGCCAATAGGGCCGCGGGCCGCGCTCGCAAGCACGGGAAAGGCACAAGGTGGCAGGGACTCCGGCCGTGGAAGGCATCATCAACCCGCCGATCGACGATTTGCTCGATGTGGTGGACAGCAAGTACGGCCTCGTCATCATGGCGTCGAAGCGGGCGAGGCAGATCAATGCCTACTATGCCCAGCTCAGCGAGGGCCTGCTGGAGTACGTCGGCCCGCTCGTGGAGACCCGCGTCCAGGAGAAGCCGCTCTCCATCGCGCTGCGCGAGATCAGCGAGGGACTGGTCAGCGCGGAAGAGGCGGCGGAGTCCTGACGGCCTGTCGCGCCGCCTAGCCGTCCGGCCCGGGAGGTGCCGGTGCGCATCGTCCTCGGGGTAGGCGCGGGTATCGCCGCCTACAAGTCCTGCGAGCTACTGCGGCTGCTCACCGAGTCCGGTCACCGGGTCCGGGTGGTCCCCACGCCGGATGCGCTGCGCTTTGTCGGCGAGGCCACCTGGGCCGCGCTCTCCGGTGAGCCTGCCTCGGCCGGCGTCTGGGATGACGTGCACGACGTCCCGCACGTCAGGCTCGGCCAGGCCGCCGGCCTGGTCTTCGTCGCGCCGGCCACGGCCGACCTGCTGGCCCGCGCGGCCGCGGGCATGTCGGACGACCTGCTGACCGCGGTCCTGCTGACCGCGCGCTGCCCGGTCGTGTTCGCGCCCGCCATGCACACCGAGATGTGGCAGCACCCGGCCACGCAGGCCAACGTGTCCGCGCTGCGGGGCCGGGGCGCGGTCGTGCTCGAGCCCGCGACCGGGCGCCTCACCGGCCCCGACACCGGGCCGGGGCGGCTGCCCGAGCCCGCCGAACTGCTGCGCGTCGCGCTGCGCGTGCTCGCCCGCGGCGCCGGGGGGCTGGTGCCCGACCTCACCGGGCGGCGGGTGGCGGTCTCGGCGGGCGGCACCCGGGAGGAGCTCGACCCGGTCCGGTTCCTCGGCAACTGGTCGTCCGGCCGGCAGGGGTACGCGCTGGCCCGCACGGCCGCCGCCCGCGGCGCGAAGGTCACGCTGGTGGCCGCCAACGTGGCCCTGGAGGATCCCGCCGGCGCCCAGGTGGTGCGCGTGACCTCTGCCCGCGAACTGCGGGACGCCATGGCGGCGGCCGCGGCCGAGGCGGACGCGGTGGTCATGGCGGCGGCGGTCGCCGACTACCGCCCGGAGACCAGGAGCGATTCGAAGATCAAGAAGTCCGGCGCGGCCCCGCCGCCGCTCCGCCTGGTGCAGAACCCGGACATCTTGCGCGAGCTGTCCGGCCACCGGGCCCGTCCCGGCCAGGTCATCGTGGGGTTCGGCGCGGAGACCGGGGACGTGCTCGCGAACGGCCGGGCGAAGCTCGCGGCCAAGGGATGCGACCTCCTGGTCGTCAACCGGGTCGGCGGCGGCCTGGCCTTCGGGACCAGCGACAACGAGGCGGTAGTGCTGGCGTCCGACGGCACCGAGACTCCGGTGCCCCGCGGGCCCAAGGAGGCGCTCGCCGACGTCATCTGGGATCTCGTGGTGAGCAGGCTGGTCTAGGTCCCCCGGCCAGCCCGGCCCGGCTACACTTCGGCGAGACCTCGCTGCGGTAACAAGTGGAATAAATCAGGAAGAAAAGGGAGTCAGGTGGCTCGTCGTCTGTTTACCTCCGAGTCGGTCACAGAAGGTCATCCGGACAAGATGGCCGACCAGATCAGCGATGCCATCCTGGACGCCATGCTCAAGGGCGACCCGGGGAGCCATGTCGCCGTGGAGACGCTGATCACCACGGGCCAGGTGCACGTCGCCGGAGAGGTGACCACCGAGACCTACGTCGATATCCCGGGCCTGATCAGGGACAAGATCCTGGACATCGGCTACGACTCCTCGGCCAAGGGCTACGACGGCGCGTCCTGCGGCGTGTCGGTGTCCATCGGCTCCCAGTCGCCGGACATCGCGCAGGGGGTGTCCGATGCGTTCGAGCACCGCGAGGGCGAGGGAGCGGACGATCTCGACCGGCAGGGCGCCGGAGACCAGGGCCTGATGTTCGGCTACGCCTGCCAGGAGACGCCCGAGCTGATGCCGCTGCCGATCATGCTCGCGCACCGGCTGGCCCGGCGGCTGGCCGAAGTCCGGCGCAGCGGCGACGTGCCCTACATCCGCCCGGACGGCAAGACCCAGGTCACCATCGAGTACGCGGACGGCAAGCCGGTGCGCCTGGACACGGTCGTGGTATCCACCCAGCACGCCGCGGCGATCGACCTGAAGGAACTGCTGACCCCGGACGTGCGCGACCATGTCGTCGAGCCGGTCCTGGCCGGCCTGGACATCGACGCCGCGGGCTACCGGCTGCTCGTCAACCCCACCGGGCGGTTCGAGATCGGCGGCCCCATGGGCGACGCCGGGCTGACCGGCCGCAAGATCATCATTGACACATACGGCGGCATGGCCAGGCACGGCGGCGGCGCGTTCTCCGGCAAGGACCCCTCGAAGGTCGACCGCAGCGCCGCCTACGCGATGCGCTGGGTGGCCAAGAACGTCGTGGCCGCCGGGCTGGCCGAGCGGTGCGAGACCCAGGTCGCCTACGCCATCGGCAAGGCCAAGCCGGTCGGCCTGTTCGTGGAGTGCTTCGGCACCGAGCAGCTCCCGGTGGAGCGCATCCAGGACGCGGTGCTCGAGGTGTTCGACCTGCGCCCGGCCGCGATCATCAGGGACCTGGACCTGCTCCGGCCCATCTACGCGCAGACCGCGGCCTACGGCCACTTCGGCCGCGAGGAGCCCGATTTCTCCTGGGAGCGCACCGACCGGACCGACGCGCTGCGGTCGGCTGCAGGCCTCTGACCGGCCAGGTGGAGAACGGCAGGTCGTGCTCGGCTGGCCTCGACTTGGCGATCTTGTTGATCTCGCGCCGCTGGCCCAAGGTGAACTTCGGCGGCCGACCACCCCGGTACTTCGGGTACAGCGAGCCGGACCCGTCAGCGTTGAAATTGCGGATCACATTCCGCACCCGGTCCTCGCTGGTAAACGCCACCTTCGCGATCGCGGCCACGTCCATGCCCTGGGCCGACAGCAGCACCATCTGCGCGCGCCGCCAGGTCACCACCGACCCGCTGCCCCGGCGCACGATCCGCACCAGCCGCCGGCCCTCATCATCGTCAATCTCACGCACCCGCGGGCGTTCGGTCACCGGCCCAGTCTGCAAGATCAGCATCGGCCTGGCCGGTGCCCGGTCATGGACCCGCAGATGTCAGTCCTTCATGACGCGAAGCAAGGGCGGCGCGGTCACCAGAACGAACACGCCGAACAGCGTGATGGGCAGCAGGCCCACCGGGCGCAGCAGCCGGGCGGGATCCTCCTGCAGCGACGGCCAGTTCCCGATCCAGTTCGCGACGACGTCCAGCACCATCACCCCGGCCGCCAGCCAGATACCCTCCCGGCGCACGAACGCGACCAGCACCACAACCAGCGGATCAAGGACCACCAGGCTGACAAAGAACACCTGGATCCAGGCCTGCGGAAGCGAGGAGTAGGCATGTATCCCGCCGCGCATCAGGTCCCTGACATGAGCGCCAGTGCCCTGCGCGAAGCCGACCAGGTACACCGCCAGGACCCATCTCGCCCACCCCGGCAAACCAGCCCACGCTCTTCGCAGACGGGCGGCCACGCGCGCAGCCTATAACCACCCTGCAGCCCCGCCTCGATGCTCATTGCTCCCCGGGGCTGTACTACCGTCACCCAAGCCTGCGTCCTCGATCGGGCAAACCTTGCCTGACGCGGCACGAGGTTCTCTCCCACTTGTCGCGTGGCCTGGCCGGACGGCGGCCTCTGGTAGGACTGGAGCCGTGGCGACCAGGCAGTCTCGGCGGAGCGCGAAGGTGGCGGCGGGCTGCCTGCCCGTGGCCGAGGTGGCCGTCGACGTGTCGCTGCCGCATCTGGACCGGCCCTTCGACTACCTGGTGCCCGAGCGGCTCGCGCAGGACGCGGTGCCCGGCTGCCGGGTCCGGGTCAGGTTCGCGGGCCGGCTGACCGGCGGGTACCTGCTGCGCCGGGCCGAGTCGAGCCAGCATCCGGGCGGTCTGGCCTTCCTGGAGCGGGTGGTGTCGCCGGAGCCGGTGCTGACGGCCGAGATCGCCGGGCTGGCCCGGGCCGTGGCCGACCGGTACGGCGGCACGCTGGCCGACGTGCTGCGGCTGGCGATCCCGCCGCGCCACGCCGGCGCCGAGTCGGCAGCGCCGGGGTTCGCGGCACCGGGCCCGCCCCGGCGGCCCGAGCCGGGCCCCTGGGCCCGGTACCCGGCGGGCCGCTCCTTCCTCACCGCGCTGGCCGAGGGGCGCGCGCCGCGCGCGGCCTGGTCCGCGCTGCCGGGCCCGCACTGGCCGGACGAGATCGCGCTCGCCGCGGCCACCGCCCGGGCCGCCGGGAGCGGGGCGCTGATCGTCGTCCCCGACGTCAAGGACCTCGGCCGCCTCGACCGCGCGCTGAGCGACGTGCTCGGCCCCGGCCAGCACGTCTGTCTCGCGGCGGGCCTCGGCCCCGCCGAGCGGTACCGCCGCTGGCTCACGGTCGCGCGGGGCCAGGTGCGGGTGGTGGCCGGGACCAGGTCCGCCATGTTCGCCCCGGTCGCCGAGCTCGGCCTGGTCGTGATCTGGGACGACGGCGACGACCTGCACGCCGAGCCGCGGGCGCCGTACCCGCACGTGCGGGAGGTTCTCGCGCTCCGGGCGCACCGCCGCGGCGCGGCCGCGCTGCTGGGCGGCTTCGCGCGGACCGCCGAGGTGACCCAGCTGGTGGCCAGCGGCTGGGCGGTCGCCCTGGTGGCCGAGCGGGGCACGGTCCGGCGGTGCGCGCCGCGGATCACCGCGGCCGGCGATGACGCGGAACTGGCCAGGGACGAGGCCGCCCGCTCGGCGCGCATGCCCGGCCTGGCGCTGCGCACCGCGCGCGAGGCCCTGGCCAGCGGGCCGGTCCTGTTCCAGGTGCCCCGCCGCGGCTACCTGGTCGCCGTCGCCTGCGAGCGCTGCGGCGCGCGGGCCCGCTGCCCCCGGTGCGGCGGCCCGCTGTCCCTGCCCGCGGCGCAGGCCGCTGCGGTGTGCGGCTGGTGCGGCGAGGCAGCGGGCCCGCGCTGCGGGCACTGCGGGCAGGCGGGCCTGCGCGCGCTGGTCGTCGGCGCCGGGCGCACCGCGGAGGAGCTGAGCCGCGCCTTCCCGGCCGCGGCCGTCCGGGCCTCCGGCGGTGCCGAGGTCATCGCCGAGGTGGACGACACGCCCGCGGTCATCGTGGCCACGCCGGGAGCCGAGCCCCGCGCCGCCGGGGGCTACGCCGCGGCCGTCCTGCTGGACGGCTGGGCGCTGCTCGGCCGCGCCAGCCTGCGCGCGGCCGAGGAGGCGCTGCGGCGCTGGCTCAACGCCGCGGCGCTGGTGCGGCCCGGGCTCGAGGGAGGCTGCGTCGTCGTCGTGGCCGACGCGGCGCTGCCGCCGGTGCAGGCCCTGGTGCGCTGGGATCCCGTGACGCACGCCGAGCGCGAGCTCGCGGAACGCGGCGAGCTCCGGTTTCCCCCGGCGGTCCGGATGGCCTCGCTGACCGGGGCCGAGGATGCCGTCCGCGAGGTGGTCGGCGCGGCCGATCTCCCGGCGGGCGCGGAGGTGCTCGGGCCGGTTGACGTCGCCGACGGCGCCGGGCATGACGGCACGGGACCGGAACGCACCGTGCGCATGCTGGTCCGGACGGCCCGGCCGGACGGGACGGCCCTCGCGGGCGCGCTGCGCGCCGCGCAGGCGGTACGCAGCGCCCGCAAGGACGCGGGCGTGGTCCGGCTGCAGCTTGACCCGGCCGAGCTGATCTGACCAAGCCGCCGCAGGCCTTAGGGTGCTTGAATGGCCACCTCACGAAGGAACCCGGGCGCGAGGTCCGGCTCGGCGGGTCCGGCCGGCGACGCGGGAGCCTGGAGCCGGCCGGGCCGCGGGCCCGCCGATCAGGCCGGCGACCTGGGCACTTCAGGTTCTTCAGGCCGCGGCGAACCTGAGGCCGGCGCCGCGGCGGGCCCGCCGCGGCTGCCGCCGGTCCGCCTGGCGCCCCGGGACGAGCTGGCCGCGGCGGCGCGCGTGGCACCGCTGCTGCGCGCGGCTCGCGATGTCGCCCGCTGGGCGCGGCGGCAGGCGGGCCGCACCGCAAGCCTGACCGCCGGCGGCGGCCCGCGGCCGGCGGCGGCCGCCGCGGTCGCCGCGGCCCTGGAGCTTGCGCCCGGGGAGGCGGAGGCGGCGATCCGGGTCGCCGCGGCGGCCGGGATGCTCGGCCGCGAGCCGGATCAGGGCGATGTCCTCGCCACCGGAGACGCCGAGCAGGTGCTGGCGGCCTGGGACGCCGCGCTGGAGGCGCTCCTCGCCGCCGAGGACCTGGACGGGCTGGCCACCGCGCTGTACACCGTCGGCGGGCCGGTCCGGATGGAGGGGCTGTTCGACGCGTACGCGGCCGCGGCGGGGACCAGGCGGAGCCAGCCGGGCTCGCCCGCGCCCGACCAGGCTGCCGCGCTGTCGGCGGTGCTCGAGACGCTGGCCGACCTCGGCGTCGTGGAGCTCGGCACGGAGGAGGCCGCCGGCGGGCTGACCGTCGCGCTGTCCCCGCTGGGCGTCTGGGGCGTGCACCGCAGGCTCCGCGCTCAGGGATGGCACGTCCCCGTGCTCGGCGGGGCCGGACGTTCCGGGGCCGCAGGCCTCCTGGTCACCCTGGCCAGCTGCGACGCGGAGGACGGCGAGGCGGAGATCAGCTCCTGGCTCGCGGAACGGACCCCGGCCCAGGCCGCCGCCGAGCTGGTCCAGGCGGCGGGCACCGGATCGCCGGGCCTGCGGGGCGCCGCGTTCGCGGTGCTGGACCGGATCGGCGGGCCCGCGATCGCCGCGGTTCGCGCCGCCCTGGCCGAGCCCGTGCTGCGCGCGCACGCCTCGGTCTGGCTGCACGAGCACGGCGAGCAGGCCGAACTGCGGCCCGAGGACCGGACCTGGCTGCTCGTGGACCTGGGCGCGGGGCTGCTGGAGGAGGCCGACCCGGCCGATGTGGTGGCCGAACTGCTGCCCGACGTGCCCGCGGAGGCACAGGCCGAGATCGTGGCCGGGCTCTGGCGGGTCAGCCATCCGGGGGTGACGGACCTGCTGACCGCGCTGAGCGACCATCATCCCGACCCGGCGGTGGCCCGGGCGGCGCGCAAGGCCGTGTTCAAGGCCCGCTCGCCGTCGGCGGGAGCGGCCCCCGGCTCCATAGACTGAGCACGCTAGCGTTACGTGCCCTAGGGCGGGAGGAACAGGTGAGCGTCAGGCCGATACGTCTGTTCGGGGATCCGGTGCTCCGGACGCCGGCCGAGCCGGTGCGTGATTTCGACGCCGAGCTGCGCAAGCTGGTCAAGGACCTGACCGAGACGATGCTGGACGCGCCCGGGGTGGGGCTGGCCGCGCCGCAGATCGGGGTGGGGCTGCGGGTCTTCACCTACCACATCGACGATCAGCTGGGTCACCTGATCAACCCGTCGCTGCGGCTGTCGGAGGACGAGGAGACGGACGATGAGGGGTGCCTGTCCTTCCCCGGCCTGGCATACCCGACGCCCCGGGCCCACGGCGTGGTCGCCCAGGGTTTCAACATGCACGGTGAGCCGGTCGCGCTGGAGGGAACCGGGCATCTCGCCCGCTGCGTGCAGCACGAGACCGATCACCTGGACGGCATCCTGTTCATCGACCGCCTGGACGCCGCGCAGCGCAAGCTGGCGATGAAGGAAATCCGCGCTGCCGAATGGTGGGGGGAGCCGGTTCCGGTGGTGCGAGTGTCGCCGCACCCGACGCGCGGGGAGGCCTACTAGGGGATGCGACTCGTCTTCGCGGGCACCCCGGCCACGGCGGTGCCCTCGCTTGATGCCCTGCTCAAGTCCGGGCACGAGGTCGCCGCCGTGGTCACCAGGCCGGACGCCCCGGCGGGCCGCGGGCTGCACGTCGCGCCGAGCCCGGTGGCGCGCCGCGCGGAAGAGGCCGGACTCGAGGTGCTCAAGCCCGCCCGGCCCGGCGATCCTGACTTCCTCGCCCGGCTGCGGCAGATCGCGCCCGGCTGCTGCCCGGTGACCGCGTACGGCGCGCTGATCCCGCGCCACGCCCTGGACATTCCCGAACATGGCTGGGTCAACCTGCATTTCTCCCTGCTGCCCGCCTGGCGCGGCGCGGCGCCGGTACAGCACGCGATCCTGCACGGCGACGACGTCACCGGGGCCACCACGTTCCGGATCGTCGCCGCGCTGGACGCGGGCCCGGTCTTCGGCGTGGTCACCGAGCCGATCAGGCCCTCCGACACCGCGGGCGACCTGCTGGACCGGCTGGCCGGGTCCGGGGCCGAGCTACTGGTCGCGACCATCGACGGCATCGAGTCCGGCGAGCTGGAGCCGCGCCCGCAGCCCGCGGACGGGGTGAGCCTGGCGCCGAAGATCACCGCGGAGGATGCCCGGGTGCGCTGGGCCGAACCAGCGACCGCGGTCAGCC
This sequence comes from uncultured Actinomycetota bacterium, assembly GCA_963808705.1. Lineage (GTDB taxonomy): Bacteria > Actinomycetota > Actinomycetes > Streptosporangiales > Streptosporangiaceae > JASHPR01. The sequence continues at coordinate 148,959 of CAWEHB010000007.1, forward strand.
GCCTGGTTCGCGCGTGCACGCCCGCCCCGGGGGCCTGGACCGCGCTGAACGGCGCCCGGATCAAGTTGTGGCCGTTCGCCGGCGTCGCCGACGACGCCGGCGTCCTGCCCGGGCAGCTGTGCGTGCGGGGCCCGCAGGTGCTGGTCGGCACCGGGACCAGGCCGGTACGGCTCGGTGAGGTGCAGCCGCACGGCAAGCGGCGGATGCCCGCGGCCGACTGGGCCCGGGGCCTGCGGCTGGACGGGGCCCGCGCGGTGCTGGGCTGAGCGGCCGGGCTGACATGGCGCCACGCGGCCGGGCGGCCCCGGCCAGGCCAGACCGCGGCCGGGCCGCCCCGGGCAGACCAGCGCGCGGCCGGGCCGATCCGGCCCGCCGCGTCGCGTTCGATGTGCTGCGCGCGGTGGCCGAGCGGGACGCGTACGCGAACCTGCTGCTGCCCGCGCTGCTGACGGAGCGCGGGCTGACCGGGCGCGACGCGGCGCTGGCCACCGAGCTGACCTACGGCGCGCTGCGCGGCCAGGGCAGCTACGACGCCATCCTCGCCATCTGCACGGACCGGGACCTCGGCCGGCTCGACCCGCCCGTGCGCCTGGTGCTCCGGCTCGGCGCGCACCAGCTGCTGGCCACCCGGATCGGCGCGCACGCCGCGGTCGCCACCTCGGTGGACCTGGCCAAGGACGTGGCGGGCCCGCGCCCGGCCGGGTTCGTCAACGCGGTGCTGCGCCGGGTCGCCACGCGGGACCTGGGGAGCTGGCTGGAGATCGCCGCCCCGAGCCGCGCCGACGACCTGGCCGGGCACCTGTCGGTCTCCTACAGCCATCCGCGCTGGATCGTCGGCGCGCTCAGCGAGGCTCTCGCCGAGGATCCGGGTGCGGGGCTGGCCGAGACCGAGGCGGCGCTGGCCGCGAACAACGAGCGGCCGCGGGTCACCCTCTGCGCCGTGCCCGGGCTCGCCGACCCTGCCGAGCTGGTGGCCGGCGGCGCGCAGTCGGCCCGGTGGTCCCCGTTCGGCGCTTACCTCGCCGAGGGAGACCCGGCCCAGGTGGCGGCGGTGGCCCAGGGCCGGGTGTCGGTCCAGGACGAGGCCAGCCAGCTGGCGGCGCTCGCGCTGGCCTGGGCGGACGCGGCGGCCGGCAGCCAGGGCCTGGCCGGCAGCCAGGGCCTGGCCGGCAGCCAGGGCCCGGCCGGCAGCCAGGGCCTGGCCGGCAGCCAGGGCCCGGCCGGCAGCCAGGGCCCGGCCGGCGGCCGGTGGCTCGACCTCTGCGCCGGGCCCGGCGGCAAGGCCCGGCTGCTCGCCGGGCTGGCCGCGGGCCGCGGGGCGCGCCTGCTCGCCGCCGACCTGCGGCCGCACCGGGCCCGGCTGCTCCGGGCCCAGCTGCCCCCGGCCAGCGCCGGCGGTGCCGCGACCGCGGCCGTGGTGGCCGCGGACGGGACCGCTCCGGCGTGGCGGCCCGGGACCTTTGACCGGGTGCTCGCCGACGTCCCCTGCTCGGGACTGGGCGCCCTGCGGCGCCGGCCCGAGGCTCGCTGGCGCCGCTCGCCGGAGGACGTCGCCGCGCTGGGCCCGCTGCAGCGCGCCCTGCTGGCCGCGGCGCTGGACTCCGCCGCGCCGGGCGCAGTGGTGGCCTACGTCACCTGCTCCCCGCACCTGGCGGAGACCCGGGACGTGGTGACGGACGTGCTGGCCGGGCGGGACGACGTCGAGGTGCTCGACGCGCCCGCCGCCCTGCCCGAGGTGCCCGGGCTGCGCTGCCCGCCGCCGTACGGTGCCTTCGCGCAGTTCTGGCCGCACCGGCACGGCACCGACGCGATCTTCCTGGCCCTGCTGCGCCGGTCCGCCTGAGCGCGGGACGTCTGCCGCCCGGTTGAGCCTAGCTGGCCGCGGTGAGGGCGCGCCCGCGCCCGGGAGTGACCCGGGCGGTGCCGATGTCGGCCCGCTGGCCCTCCGCGTACCCGTCCCGGTAGCCGGTCCCGCTGTAGGTGACCCGCGCGGTCCGGGTGAGCGGGTAGGCCCGCTCCGCCTCGTTGCGGATCACCTGCGCCCGGTCGGCCAGGACGAGCGCGGTCCGCGAGCCGGCCGCGCGGCCCGGGCCGTCCGCCTGGCAGGCGGCCGCGTGCTCGGCGGCGCGCACCCGGGAGATCACGGCGGTGGCGAAGCCGAGCAGCCAGCTGCGCCGCCAGGCCCGCGGGCTGCGAGACCAGGCGGGCACCTGCGCGCCGGCCAGCCCGTGCCACATCTGGATCAGCACCGACGCGTACAGGACGTCCGTACGCTCGATGTCTGACGCGTAGCCGAACACGTGGATCCGGGCGCCGGGGCGTTCACCGGAGAGCAGGATGCACTGGCAGCGCAGCGCGGAGCCGAGCCCGCACAGCAAGTGCGCCTTGACCCGCGCCCAGGGGTTGTCGATATCGAGCATCTTGCTGGTGGGCCTGTCGGTCTCCGGCCGGTCGGCCGCGAGCAGGGCCCGGTCGATCCCGTACTTGGCCATCAGCTCCGCGGCCTTGGCCGTGAGGGCCTGCGCCTCTGGCGGCGTGACGCTCTCGTCCTCGGCCTTGGCCAGCAGCTTGTGCACGCGGTCCAGGAGCCTGCTTGATGCCTCGGTGTTCACCTAGCCTCCTCGGCGGTCAGGGATTCGAATACAGTATCGAACGCTAGCGGGCGGCTCTGACACTCCGGAAGCCCCTGGACGCGGGGCTCCGGGCCGTAGACTCAGCGTGTGAGCGTGCAGATTGCGCCGAGCGTGCTGGCCTCGGACCTCGCCAGGCTAGCGGACGAGGCGGCGACCATCGCGGATGTTGCCGACTGGGTGCACGTCGACGTCATGGACGCGCACTTCGTGCCGAACCTCACCATCGGCCTGCCCGTGGTGGAGGCGCTGCTCAAGCACGCGAGCCTGCCGCTGGACTGCCACCTCATGATCGACGACCCGGACCGCTGGGCGCCGCCCTACGCGGAGGCCGGAGCCGGCAGCGTGACGATCCACGCGGAGGCCGCCGCCGCCCCGGTGCGGACGCTGCGGGCGATCAGGGCGGCCGGCGCGCGCGCCGGGCTCGGCATCAACCCGGCCACCCCGGTCGAGCCGTACGCCGACCTGCTGCCCGAACTGGACATGCTGCTGCTGATGACCGTGGAGCCCGGATTCGGCGGCCAGCGCTTCCTGGACCTGGTGCTGCCGAAGATCCGCCGGGCCCGGGAGCTGATCCGCGGCCGCGGCGGCTCGATCTGGCTCCAGGTGGACGGGGGGGTCGACGACGAGACCATCGGCCGCTGCGCCGAGGCCGGGGCCGACATGTTCGTCGCGGGATCGGCCGTGTTCGGCGCGACCGACCCCGTGGCGGCCGTTACGGAACTCCGCAGGATCGCCGACCTGGCGGCCGGGGCGGCGCGGCCGGGCTGACGGTCAGCGGAGAAAATCCTGGCCGCGAGCTGTCGATCTGGCGCCGGGCGTTCGTCGTTTAGGTGTGGGGCCGAATCGATAGCGAAGGAGACACGACGATGACCGAGTACCTGATCCTCATCTACGAGCGGGAGAGCGGTTACGCCGAGGGCGGGCCGGCGGTCTGGGAAGAGGCCGGTAAGGCCCACGGCCGGTTCGCCGAGCAGGTGGGCGAGAAGGGCGGCAAGATCCTCGGCGGTAACGCGCTGCAGCCGACGGCCACCGCCACCTCGATCCGCGACGACGTGGTGACCGACGGGCCGTTCGTCGAGACCAAGGAGGCGCTCGGCGGCTACTACCTGGTCGAGGCCCGTGACCTCGACCACGCCCTCGAGATCGCGAAGCTCTGCCCGGCGCCGTTCGGCGGCGTCGAGGTGCGGCCGATCATGGACACGTCGGGGATGTGACTCGGCGGGCGGCACCGTGACCGGAACTGACCCGGAGGTCGGCGCGGCCGTCGCGGACGCGCACCGTCGCGAGTGGGCCTTCGTGCTCGCCGCGACGGCGCGCGTCGCCCGCGACATCGACGTCGCGGAGGAGTGCGTTCAGGATGCGTACGTGGCCGCGCTCGACGCCTGGTCCCGGCAGGGAATACCGCGTAACCCGGGGGCCTGGCTGACCACGACCGCGCGGCGGCGGGCGCTGGACGCGCAGCGCCGCGACCGGACCCTGCGGGCCAAGCTGCCGCTGCTGATCGAGCCCGGCTCGCCCGCCGGGCCGGCCGAGCCGGCGGCCGGCGACCCGGCCGCGGCGGGGGAGGCCGCGGACGCGGGGGAGGACGCGATCGCCGACGACCGGCTTCGCCTGGTGTTCACCTGCTGCCACCCAGCCCTGGCCCGGGAGGCGCAGGTGGCGCTGACGCTGCGGCTGGTGTGCGGGCTGTCCACGGCGGAGATCGCGCAGGCGTTCCTGGTGTCCGAGCCGACCATGGCGGCCCGGGTCACCCGGGCCAAGAAGAAGATCTCCGCCGCCCGGATCCCGTACCGCGTGCCCGGCCCGGCCGAGCTGCCGGACCGGCTGGACGCGGCGCTCACCGTGGTCCACCTGCTCTACACGACCGGCCATACCGCCCCTGCGGGCCCGGACCTGGTCCGCGGTGACCTCGTGGAGCGGGCCATCGGCCTGGCCCGGATGCTCCGCGAGCTCATGCCGGACGAGCGCGAGGTGTCCGGGCTGCTCGCCTTGCTGCTGCTGACCGACGCGCGCCGGGCGACGCGCGCCGACGCCGACGGCCGGCTGCTGCTGCTCGAGGAGCAGGACCGGTCGCGGTGGGACCGGTCCGCCATCGCCGAGGGCATCGGCCTCGTCACCGGCGCGCTGCGGGGGCGGGCAGGTCCGCGGCCGGGGCAGCCCGGACTGGGCCGGCCCGGGAGGTTCATCCTGCAGGCGGCCATCGCGGCCGTGCACGCCGAGGCGCCGAGCTACGGCGAGACCGACTGGCCGCAGCTGCTGCGGCTCTACGGCGAGCTGCTGAAGGCCTGGCCCACGCCCGTGGTCGCGCTGAACCGCGCCGTGGTACACGCGATGGTGGCCGGGCCGGAAGCGGGCCTGGCGGACATCGAGGGCGTCGAGCGCGACGGCCGGCTGGCGGGCTACCGGTACCTGCCCGCGGCCAAGGCCGACCTGCTGCGCCGGCTCGGCCGCCACGAGGACGCCGCCCGGGCCTACCGCATCGCGCTGGACCTGACCGACAATGATGCCGAGCGGGCGTTCCTGGCCCGCAGGATCACCGACGTCTCCGCCGGCCCGGCCGACGGCGAGTGACCGAGGCGCTCCCGCGTTGGTGCGCGGCCGCTGAGCCGGGCACAATGCGGGAGTTGACATCCTCCGCCGCATGGCGGAGGATGCCAGCGCTTTACGCCCTGGTCGCAGGCAAGGAGCTGAATCCGATGAGCGCTGCCGCCGCCGGGGACGGGCCGGAGCCGTCGCGGCCATTGCTTTCGGTGTCCGGAGTGGCGGTGCGCTTCGGGCCGCTGCGTGCCCTGGACGGCGTCGATCTCGCGGTCCGGCCCGGCGAGCTCGTGGCCCTGGCGGGGGAGAACGGGGCGGGCAAGACCACCCTGGTGCGCTGCATCGCCGGCGACATCCGGCCGACCGGCGGGAAGATCGTGATCGACGGTAGGCTGGTGACCCGCGATCCGGTGGCGGCCGCGCGCCAGGGCGTCGCGGTGGTGTGGCAGGACCTCGCGCTCTGCGACAACCTGGACATCGCCTCGAACCTGCTGCTCGGCCAGGAGCGCCGCTGGAGCCTGCTGTCCGCCGTCCGGTTCCACGCCACCGCCGCGTCGGTGCTCCGGAGCTACGAGATTCCGCTGCTGGATACCACTCAGGCCGTGCGATCGCTGTCGGGCGGCCAGCGCCAGCTGGTGGCGGTCGCGCGGGCGATGGCGCGGGCGCCCCGGCTGCTGCTGCTCGACGAGCCCACCGCCTCGCTGGGAGTCAGCGAATCCGCCCAGGTCGAGGGGCTGATCGCCCGCGTACGCGAGCGGGGCACGACGATCCTGCTCGCCTGTCACGACATCGATCAGATGTTCCGGCTCGCCGACCGGATCGTGGTGCTGCGGCATGGCCGGGTCGTGGCTGAGGTGATCCCCGACCAGGCCCATCCCGATGACGTCGTGGCCCTGGTGGCCGGCCAGCAGGTCGACTCATCGGCCCGCCGCCAGCTCACCCGGCTGCACGGGCTGGCTGACCGCCTGGTCTCGGCGGAGCCGTCGTCCAGCCTCTCGCTGATCCTGTCGGCGCTCGGCGCCGCGCTCGGCAGCGAGCAGCTGTGCATCCACCTGACGATCGGCGACACCCTGGTCTGCGCCGCGTCGCTCGGCCTGCCGGACGCGCTGCTGTCCGCGTGGTCCCGGCTGCCCCGCGGGCCGGCCGGGGGACCGGCCGGGGTGGCGGCGGCCACCGAGCAGCCCGTCGTGGGCAACGTGCGGGCCGGCGCCGCCTGGGCGCCGTTCAGCGACCTGGCCCGGGCGGCCAAGGTGGTGAGTTCCTGGTCGGTCCCGGTCCTGGGCCCGGGCGGCCTGGCCGGCGTCATCACGGTCTTCCGTGGCGTCACCGGCCAGCCGAGCCGCGACGAGCTCGACCTGGTCACGCTCTACGCCGGGTACGCCGCGAGCGCGATCGAGCGCGACCGGCTGCTCGATGAGGTCACCGCGCGCAACCGCGTGCTGGAGACGATCAGGGAGATGCTGGAGACCCTGGCCGGGCCGATCCCGGTGGCCAAGGGGCTCGCCGTCGCCCTGCAGGCCCTCAGCCAGGGCCTGCAGGCCGACCAGGCGGCGCTGCTGACCCAGGTGCCGGACTCGCCGCCGTGCTGCCGGGCGTTCGTCACCGCGGGCGGCGGCCGCGCCGATGCGAGCCCTCCGCCCGCCCTGCTCGACGCGGCGCAACGGCTGCTGGCCATACCGCGCCGCGACGACGTGGCCAGCCCGCTGCAGGTCGCCGGCCAGCAGTGGCTGGCGGTGACGTTCGCCGCGCCCGCGGGGCCCACGGTGCTGCTGGCCGGCTGGCACAGCGGGCCGCCCGCCGCCGACGCCACCGCGCTCATGGAGGACGCCGCCCACTCGCTGCGGCTGGCGCTGGAGCGCGAGGAGGCCGGGCTCGCGCACCAGGAGGCCACGGCGCTGCGCCGGTCCCAGGAACTGCAGCGCGGCTTCCTGTCCCGGCTGAGCCACGAACTGCGCACGCCGCTGACCGCGATCAGGGGCTACGCCTCCAGCCTGATGCAGCCGGACGTGACCTGGGACCGGGACTCGCAGCAGCGGTTCCTGCACCGGATCGCGGCCGAGTCGGCCCGGCTCGGGCGCCTCGTGGGGGACCTGCTCGACTTCTCCGCGATCGAGTCGGGGATCCTGCGGCTGCAGCGGGACTGGTGCGACCTCTCCCTGGTGCTCGACGCGGCCGTCGCCTGCCTGCCCCCGGCGGCCGCCGCGATGATCGAGGTGGCCTGCGATCCGTCGCTGCCGGTCGTCTGGGCCGACCACGATCGCCTGGAGCAGGTCTTCGTGAACCTGCTGGACAACGCCCTCGGCCACAACCCGCCCGGGACCCGGGTCAGCGTCAGCGCCGGGTCGGCCGGGCGGGACGGGATCTCGGTCAGCGTGCTCGACAACGGCGCCGGGATGCCGGCCGAGATCGTCGGCGCGCCGTTCGAGCCGATGCGCCGCCGCCGGACGCCCGGCGCCGGCGCCGGGCTCGGGCTGTCCATCGCCAAGGGGATCGTCGAAGCTCACGGGGGGCGCATCGTGCTGGAGCGGCCCGGGAAGGGGACCCGGTTCCTGATTCACCTGCCCGTCGAGATGCCGGCCCGGCCGGACGGCCAGCCCGCCGCGCTCCCGGCCAGTGTCCCCGGAGCCCGCGGTGTCTGAGCGCGCGGCGACCACGCGCGCGCTCGTGGTCGAGGATGACCCCAACATCGTCGACCTGATCCGGTCGAACCTGGCCGTCCGGGGCTTCGACACCGTCGTGTCGGCCGACGGCGTGCGCACGTTGCAGTTGCTGGAGACCGAGGAGCCCGACATCGTGCTGCTCGACCTGATGCTGCCCGAGGTCGACGGCTTCGAGCTGTGCCGGCAGATCCGCGAGCGCTCGTCGGTGGCGATCATCGTGGTCTCCGCGCGCGGTGGTGAGCGGGACAAGGTGACCGCGCTCAACGTGGGTGCCGACGACTACATGACCAAGCCGTTCAGCATCGAGGAGCTGCTGGCCAGGATCACGGCCACGCTGCGCCGCACCCGCCCGGCCGCGGCCCCGGAGGCCGAGCCGGCGGCCATCATCATCATCGGCGAGCTGGTGATCGACCTCGCCAGCCAGCAGGTGACGAGCGGCGGGCAGCCGGTGCACCTCACCCCGACCGAGTTCGCGCTGCTGCGCGAGCTCGCGACCAACCGCGGCAAGCTGCTCACCCACGCCCACCTGCTCCGGCGGGTATGGGGACACGGCTACGAGACGCAGACCGAGTACGTGCGGGTCTACGTGCGGCGGCTGAGGGCCAAGCTGGAGATCGCCGGGGCGACGCCGCTGATCCTGACCCAGCCCCGGGCTGGCTACCGGATCGCGGCCGAGTAACGGTCGCGCGTCGAAGTGATCTCGTTTGGCGCTTCCGCAGGTGGCAGGCATCGCCCCGGCTCCCGTGTTAACTGTATTTTAACGCTGAGCGTGCGATGTTTATGGCCACGTTAATTTCGCGAAGTCTACGGTTTACCTGACACCGGTCGCCCTGCGGCCCAAAGCGGACTAGGTCCGTGACGCCCCATTTGCATACGCACGTCTAGCCCGACACACGAGGTGGTTTCGTTGGACTTTATTAACCGGAGAAGAATCGCCCTCACCGCCGTAGCCGCCTGCGCGGCCCTGGTCGCGGCCGCCTGCGGCAGCAGCTCGTCGACCACTTCGAGCACGCCGAGCTCGTCGGCCGTGCCGAAGATCAGCTACACGGCGTTCACCGTGAACTTCTCGGCGATGAGCGCGCTCAAGCCGCTGGTCTCGCGCGGCAAAGGGAAAGTGGCGGCGATCCTGCCGGACACCGTGTCGTCGACCCGCTACGTGGAGTTCGACGCCCCGTACCTCAAGAAGGCCATGACGCTGGCCGGGCTCCCGTCGTCGGACATCATCATCCAGAACGCCCTGGGCAGTGACGCCACGCAGTACTCGGACGCGCAGGCCGACATCACCGACGGCGCGACCGTCCTGCTGGTGGACCCGCTCGACTCCGGGGTCGGGGCCAGGATCGAGTCCTACGCCAAGTCGCACGGCGTGGCCGTGGTCGACTACGACCGGCTCACCCTTGGCGGCACCCGGAAGTACTACGTCAGCTTCAACAACGTGTACGTCGGCACGCTGCTCGGCAAGGGCCTGACCAGCTGCATCGCGGCCTGGCACGTGGCCAAGCCCCAGGTCATCGTCATGCGCGGTGACCCGACCGACAACAACGCCACGCTGTTCGCCGACGGCTACCTGGCGGTGCTCAATCCCTTGTTCGCGAACAAGACGTACGTTGACGTCGCGAACCCGGCCGGGACGTGGACCCCGGCGACCGCGCTGACCGAGTTCCAGGCGGCGTACACGGCGCACCCGAACGCCAACGCCGTGCTGATGCCCAACGACGAGAACGGCGCGCCGATCATCCACTACCTGATCACCAAGGGCATCAAGCCGATGACCTTCCCGGTCACCGGCCAGGACGCCACCCTGACCGGGCTGCAGAACGTCATCTCCGGCTACCAGTGCGGCACCGTGTACAAGCCGATCTACCTGGAGGCGGAGGCCGCGACCGCGTTGGCCATGTTCCTGCGGGCCGGCGTGACGCCGCCGGCGTCGCTGGTCAACGGCTCGGTGAAGGACGTGGACACCGGCGTGATGGTGCCGTCGATCCTGGAGACGCCGGAGTGGGTCGTGCCGTCGACCATCGAGTCCACGGTCATCAGGGACGGCTTCGTGCCAGCATCCCAGCTGTGCGCGGGCTCGTACGCCGCGGACTGCTCGAAGTACGGTATTTCTGGGTAACAATGACCGTAGTCGAGCAGACGGGAGCCCCTCAGTGGTAACGAATGGCTCCGAGGACGGCACCCGGCCCGCGTCCGCGGGCCGGGTGCCGTCCGGCTCCGGGCCGGTCGGCCCCGGGCCGGAGGGTAACGGCGACGCGCCGCTGCTGCGGCTGCGGGGCATCGGCAAGAGCTTCGGCCCGGTGCAGGCACTGACCGGCATCGACCTGGACATCCCGGCCGGGAAGGTGACCGCCCTGGTCGGAGACAACGGCGCGGGCAAGAGCACGCTGATCAAGTGCATCGCCGGCATCTACCAGCCGACCACCGGCCAGCTGGTGTGGCAGGGCAAGCCGGTGCACCTGCACTCGCCCAGGGACGCGACCAACCTCGGGATCGCGACCGTGTACCAGGACCTGGCGCTGGCCGACAACCTGGACATCGTGCAAAACATGCTGCTCGGCCACGAGATAACCCGGTTCGGCCTGCTCGACGAGATCAAGATGGAGCTGACCGCCAAGCAGACCCTGCAGGACCTGCGGGTCACGACCGTGCGGTCGATCCGGCAGCCGGTCGGATCGCTGTCCGGCGGTCAGCGGCAGGCGGTCGCGGTGGCCAAGTCGGTCATGCAGGACGCCCAGCTGGTCATCATGGACGAGCCGACCGCCGCGCTGGGGGTCACCCAGACCGAGCTGGTGCTGTCCCTGATCGAACGGCTGGCCAGCCGCGGTCACGGCGTCCTGGTCGTCTCGCACAACCTGACCGACGTGTTCCAGGTCGCGGACCGGGTCGCGGTGCTCTACCTCGGCCGGCTGGCCGCGGTCGGGCCGGTCGCCGAATTCGACACCCAGTCGGTCGTAGACCTGATGACCACGGGCGCGTCGACCCGGCTGCACGACGGCAGCGGGAGCGAGCCCGCGACCTCGGGCAACGTCAGCACCGGCGCGGAGGGCTGAGCAATGACATCAGCGGAACGCGACGAGGAGGCCAAGGACCAGCCTGGGTCGGTCGCCGTAGCGGGCGAGCCCGAGGCCCTCGAGGCCCCCGGGGCCGCGGATATCGCGCTGACCGCCGCCCCGGAGGTGATGGCCGGGTCGCTGAACGAGTACACCCGGATCTGGCTGCGCCGGGTCCGCAGCGGGGAGAGCGGGGCCCTGCCCGTCATCATCGGCCTGATCGTGATCGGCGCCTACTTCCAGATCCGCCAGCCCGCCTTCCTGTCGGCGGGCAACATCGCGAACCTGATGACGCAGGCCGGCTTCATCATCACGTTCTGCATGGCGCAGACGTTCCCGCTGCTGCTTGGCGAGATCGACCTGTCGCTCGGCTTCAACGCGGGGATCGGCGGGGCCATCGCCCTGTGGATGGTCGCGATCGCGCACCCGTTCCCGACCTGGGCAGCCATCGTGGTCGCCATCGCGGTCACCACGGCGATCGCCGCGATCGAGGGCCTGATCATCGTCTGGCTGCGGATCCCGTCCTTCGTGGTCACGCTGGCCGGCCTGCTCGGCCTGAACGGCGTGCTGCTCTGGCTGTTCGAGAAGACCGGGAGCGTCGGCCTCGGCGGGGTCATCGCGGACCACAACGGCTTCATCAACGGCCTGGTGTCCAACAACGTCTCTGCGACCGGCGGGTGGATCATCCTGATCGTCGCCGTCGCGCTCGCCGCGGTCTACATGATCTTCCGGGACCAGCGCCGGCGGGCGCATGGCCTGGTCGCCCCGCCGCTGAGCGTGACCATCCTGAAGCTCGTCATCGGGGCGGCCGTGGGCGTGGCGCTCATCCTGGTGCTCAACCACAACCGCAGCAGCGGCGTGATCCCGCTGGAGGGCGTGCCGTGGGTGGTGCCGATCGTGCTGGCCCTGACCGTGGTCCTGAGCGTGCTGCTCGGCCGCACCAAGTTCGGCCGGTACATGTACGCCATCGGCGGCAACGCCGAGGCCGCCCGGCGGGCGGGCGTCAACCTGAGCCGGATCCGGGTGGCCGCGTTCGCGATGTGCGGGCTGCTGGCGGGCGTCACGGGCATCCTCTACGCGTCGTTCCTCGGGTCGATCTCGAACAACATCGAGGGCGGCCAGTACGTGCTGTACTCCGTCGCCGGCGCCGTGATCGGCGGGGTCAGCCTGTTCGGCGGCCGGGGCCGGATCATCGGCGCGGTGCTCGGCGGGTTCGTCGTGGCGGTCATCTACAACGGCGTCATCCTGCTCGGGCTCGGCGCGGCGGGCCAGTACATCTGGACCGCGCTGGTGCTGCTCGCCGCGGTCACCCTGGACGCGCTGGCCCGCCGGGGCTCCACGGTCACCTGAGTTCGCGGGCGGAATACCCGGCGTGGCACACTGGTTGCGCAAGTAACGCGTGCTCCGGGGTCGGTGAAACTCCGAACCGGCGGTGACAGTCCGCGACCCGGCCGAGGCCATCGGCCGGCTGACCCGGTGGAACTCCGGGACCGACGGTAACAGTCCGGATGGGAGGAAGCACGCGCGCGGCCGGGCCGGGAACGGCCCGGCAAGGCGTGCCCGCGCATCCGCGCGATCCCCGGAGCCTGCGTCAGGCAGGTGGCTCCGGAGGAGAACGAGGTGGATGCGGTGTTCACCGGAATCGTGGAAGAACTCGGCGAGGTCGTCGCGCTCGAGGAACTCGGCGACGCGGCCCGGCTGACCGTGCGCGGCCCGCTGGTGACGGCGGGCGCGGCCGCGGGCGACTCGATCGCCGTCAACGGCGTCTGCCTCACGGTCACCGACGCCGCAGACGGCACGCTGCGCGCCGACGTGATGGGCGAGACCCTGCGCCGGTCCAGCCTCGGCGCCCTGGCCGCGGGCTCGGCGGTGAACCTGGAACGCCCGCTGCGGCTCGACGGCAGGCTCGGCGGGCACATCGTGCAGGGGCACGTGGACGGAACCGGCACGATCCTGGAACGCCGGCCGGGCGAGCATTGGGACGTGCTGCGGATAGCCGTCCCGCCGCCGCTCGCGCGCTACGTCGTGGAGAAGGGCTCGATCGCCGTGGACGGGGTCAGCCTGACCGTGTCCGCGCTCGGCAGTGTTAGCTCGCACGGGAGCCCGGACTGGATCGAGGTCAGCCTGATCCCGGAGACGCTCGCGCGCACCACCCTGGGCCGCAAGCAGCCCGGCGAGACGGTCAACCTGGAGGTCGACATGATCGCCAAGTACGTGGAGCGGCTGCTCGGCGGGGGGGACCGGTCATGATCGCGGACGAGACCCCGCCCCAGGGGGCGGGGCTGGACACGGTCGAGCAGGCCATCGCCGAGATCGCCGCGGGCCGGGCGATCGTCGTGGTCGACGACGCCAGCCGGGAGAACGAGGGCGACATCGTGTTCGCCGCCAGCAAGGCCACACCTGAGCTGCTGGCCTTCACCATCCGCTACGCCCGCGGCCTGATCTGCGTGCCGATGCTCGGCGAGGACCTGGACCGGCTGCAGCTGCCGCCGATGACCAGCGACAACCAGGAGCACATGGGCACCGCGTTCACGATCAGCGTGGACGCGCGCGACGGCATCACCACCGGGATCTCCGCCGCCGACCGGGCCAGGACCATCCGCACCCTGGTGGACTCGGCGACCGAGCCCTACGAGATCGTCCGGCCCGGGCACGTGTTCCCGCTGCGCTACGCCGAGGGGGGCGTGCTGCGCCGGGCCGGGCACACCGAGGCCGCGGTCGACCTCGCCCGGCTGGCCGGCCTCACCCCGGCCGGGGTGGTGGCCGAGATCTTCAACGACGACGGCACCATGGCCCGGCTCCCGCAGCTGCGCGCGTTCGCCGACGAGCACGGCCTCCCGCTGATCTCCATCGCCCAGCTGATCGAATACCGCAGGCATTCCGAGCGGACGGTCCGCCGCGTGGTACAGACCCGGGTGCCGAACCAGTTCGGCGAGTGGCGCGCGTTCGGCTACCTGAACTCGGTGGACGGGACCGAGCACCTCGCGCTGGTGCTCGGCGACACCGACGAGCCCGGGGACGTGCTGCGCGCCCCCGGGGGGACACTCTGCTCCCCGGGGACACCCCAGACCCCGATGGCCCCAGACCCCCCCGAAGGCATCTTGGTCCGGATGCATTCCGAGTGCCTGACCGGAGACGTGTTCGGCTCCCAGCGCTGCGACTGCGGCGCCCAGCTGGCCGCCGCGATGGCGGCCATCGCGGCCGAGGGCCGCGGCGTGGTGCTCTACCTGCGCGGCCACGAGGGCCGCGGGATCGGGCTGCTGTCCAAGCTGCGCGCCTACCAGCTACAGGACGCGGGCGCCGACACCGTGGACGCGAACCTGGAGCTCGGCCTGCCCGCCGACGCCCGCGAGTACTCCACCGGCGCGCAGATGCTTGCCGACCTGGGCGTGCGCTCGCTCCGGCTGCTCACCAACAACCCGGCCAAGCTCCGCGGCCTGTCCGGGTTCGGCATCGAGGTGACCGGCCGGGTCTCGCTGCCCGTGGCGGCCACCGCGGACAACCTGCGCTACCTGATCGCCAAGCGGGACCGGCTCGGCCACCAGCTGGACGACCTCCTCATCCCGAACGGGACGACCGGCCCGGTGCCGCCGGCCGGCCCGGCCGATCCCGCCGCGCCCGCCGCCGAGGCCAGGTGAGCGGGGCGGGCCGCGCCCCGGGCCGGACCGTGGACGCCGCCGGGCTCAGCCTGGCCATCGCGGCGACCCGCTGGCATCCCGAGGTGACCGGCTGCCTGGTGCAGCGGGCGGTGGCGGCCGGGCGGGCCTGCGGGATCGCGGAACCGCTGGTGGTCCGGGTGCCCGGCGCGATCGAGCTGCCCGTGGTCGCGGCCGAGCTGGCCCGGCGGCATGACGCGGTCGCCTGCCTCGGCGCGGTCATCCGCGGCGGCACCCCGCACTTCGACTACGTCTGCGACTCGGTGACCTACGGGCTGTCCCGGGTGCCGCTGGACACCGGCACGCCGGTCGGCAACGGCGTACTGACCTGCGACACCCTGGCCCAGGCCGTCGACCGCTGCGGCGGCGAGGGCAGCGGCGAGGACAAGGGCTGGGACGCGGTCCTGGCCGCGCTGGAGACCGCGCTGGTGCTGCGCAGCCTGCGCTGACCCCGGGCCGGGTCACCGGCCGCGGCCCGCTGCCGCTAGCCGGCAGCCGTCTCGCGCACGCCCTTGGGCGCGCGCTGCTTCATGTAGCCGAACATGTAGCCCGCCACCCGGCGCATCTGGATCTCCTCGGAGCCCTCCGTGATGCGGTACCGGCGGTGGTGCCGGTAGATGTGCTCGAACGGCATATGCCGTGAGTAGCCCAGGCCGCCGTGCACCTGCATGGCTCGGTCGGCCGCGTCGCAGCACAGCCGGTTGGCCACGTAGTTGCACATGGAGACCTTGTCGGACTGGGAGAACGGCCCGAACTGGTCCATGCCCCACGCGGTCTTGTGGATCAGCGCCCGGAGCATCTCGCACTGCGTCTGCAGTTCCACCAGCGGGAACTGGATCGCCTGGTTGCCGGCCAGCGGCTTGCCGAACGGGGCTCTGGTCTTGGCGTACTCCACCGAGCGGTCAATGCAGAACTGCGCGGCACCCAGGCTGGAGGCGGCCTGGCGGATGCGGTTCTCGTTGAAGAAGTGCTGGACCACCGCGAGCCCGCGGCCCTCGCCGCCGAGGATGGCCGTGTCCGGCACGCGGACGTCAGTCAGCGAGACGTGGCCGTGGTCGGTGGGCATGTTGAAGGTCCAGAGGTACTCCTCGACCGTGAAGCCGGGGGCGCCGACCGGCACCAGGAACGCGGTGATGCCCTCGCCGCTGCCCGGCGGCCCGCTGGTCCGGGCGAAGATGAGGTCGTGGGAGGCGGCGTGCACGCCGGTGTTCCAGGTCTTCTCGCCGTTGATGACCCAGCCGGGCCCGTCGCGTTCCGCGCGGGTTTCCATGAACGTCGCGTCGCTGCCGTGCGCGGGCTCGGTGATGCCGAACGCGAACCCGCGCCGCCCGGCGGCGAGGTCCTCGACCCACTCGTCCTTCTGGCTCGCGCTGCCGTACTCCAGCATCAGCAGCAGCCCGACGTTGTTGCCCACGATCGCGTGCTCGTTCTGCAGGTCGCAGTGCAGGCCGAGGCCCTTGCGGGCCAGGTGCTCGCGGATGACGGCCATGCCCAGGTTGGTGCCGTCCCGGCCGCCGAATTCCTTAGGGAACGCATAGCGATAGTGACCCGCCGCGTCGGCCCGCCGCCGGGCCTCGGCCAGCAGCGCCTCCCACTCGTGGCTCGGCAGCCCGCCGCGGTCCCAGTCCGTCCTGGCGTCCTCCCGGCGGTGATCGAAGAACCGGATGTTGTCGTCGGCCTGCTCCAGCGGCCTGATCTCGCGCTCGATGAAGTCGTCCAGTTCGGCCAGGTAGGCCTGCAGGTCCTGGGGCAAGTTGAAGTCCACGTCCTCGTCTCCTTGGCTCATCCGGGGCGGGCAAGGTGGCCGGGGTTGGCGACGGCGAGCTTGTCGACGGTCATCGCGCGGACCCCGGTGATGACATCACCGAAGCGGTGATCCAGCGACCCGTCCCGGATGGCCGCGCAGAGCTCGGCGTCGTCGGCGCATCCAAGCGCGGCCAGCCTGGCCCGGTGGTCGCGCGCGTGCCCGGTGCCAAGCAGGGCCTCGCGCTCCGCGATCCGCAGCGCGTTCGCCGCGACCCTGGCGTGAAACGCCAGGCGCGGGTCCATGGCGGCGATCTCGGTGGCGAGGAACTCGCGCACGGCCCGGAGCAGGCCGGGTCCGGACGGCCGGTCGTGCGGTGCCGGGGGCGGGCCGGCGGTCCCCGCCAGCGAGTCGGTGACCGTGAGCGGCGCGGCGTAGCCCAGCGCGAGCAGCACGTCCCACTCCTGCTCGCAGACCCGGCGGCCGAGTACCGCGAGCTCGATCGAGGGCTCGCCGCCGGTGAGGTACCGCTCGGCCTGCCGGCGGCAGAGCAGCGCCCAGCGCATCGTGCCGTACAGCTCCCACCACCGCTGGGTGGCCTCGTCCGGGGGAGTGCCGCCGCCGTCGGCGTAGCCCGCCATCAGGTCCGCGCGGGCGCCGAAACCGCCGACCGGGTCGGCTGAGCCGAACCGCCAGGCCTTGGTGCACAGCCAGCCCAGGTCCTGCATCGGGTCACCGCGGTGGGTGAGTTCCCAGTCCAGCACCCCGCGCAGCCCGTCCTCGCCCACGATGAGGTTGCCGGTCCGGAAATCGCCGTGCACCAGCGCGTCCGGCACGGCCGGGGGCCGGTGCCCGGCGAGCCACCGCAGGCCGATCTCCAGCGCGGGCCGCGGCTCGCCGAACTCCTGGTACAGCGCGGTCAACTGGCCGAGCGCGTCCACCCGGGGCAGGCCCGGGACGCAGTCGGGGTCGACCCGGTGGATCCCGGCCAGGACCTCCCCGAGACGGCGCGCGAGCCGGGGCCGCGCGGCCGCGTACGCGTCGTCCCGCAGCAGCCGCCGCGGGATCGTCTCCCCGTCCAGCCGCTCGGTGAGCAGGTAGGGCCGGCCGCGGCCCAGGGCCCCCTCCCCGTAGTCGTAGACCTGGGGCACCGGGACGCCGGCCGCCCTCACGGCGGTCATGGCCGCCGCCTGGAGCGCCACGTCGCCGTGGCGAGTTGAAGCCCCGCCCGCCTCCCCAACCCCCTTCATGTCACGCAGCAGGACGAGGCGGCGCTGTTCACCGTCGGCCATCCGCACCGCCGCGCCCCAGCTTTCCCGGCTCGCACCGCCGGGCAGCCGCTGCAGGCCGGTGATCTCGACGGCCGCCCCCCACACCGTCCGCAGCCGCGAGGCCAGCAGCTCGGCCAGCCGGGAAGCCTCGGTCATGACCTGTCCCCGCGCCTCCGGTGATTCCTGGGATGTCCTGGACCAAACGATCCCCGGCCCGGTCCATGATCGTCAAGAGCCGCGGGCCGCGGAAGGAGGCGGGCCGGAAAAGCGTTAGGTACGGGGGGACCGGAGCGGCCATCCTGGGAAGGCCCGGAATCTGGCTGCGCGTTCCCTGTGCCCTGCCATGGAGACTGCTGCCTTGACGTCCTCGCTTGCCGAGCCGCGAACCCGCCTGCCCGAGATCACCTATCCGCCCGAACTTCCGGTCAGCCAGCGGAAGGACGAGATCGCCGCGGCCATCCGCGATCACCAGGTGGTCATCGTCGCGGGCGAGACCGGCTCGGGGAAGACCACGCAGCTGCCCAAGATCTGCCTGGAGCTCGGCCGCGGCGTCACCGGCCAGATCGGCCACACCCAGCCCCGGCGGATCGCGGCCCGCACCGTGGCGGAGCGGATCGCCGACGAGCTCGGCACCGAGGTCGGCCCAGTGGCGGCAAACCCAGTGGTCGGGTACAAGGTGCGGTTCGCCGACAAGTCCAGCGACCGCACCCTGGTCAAGGTGATGACCGACGGGATCCTGCTGGCCGAGATGCAGCGGGACCGGAAGCTGCTGCGCTACGACACCCTGATCATCGACGAGGCGCACGAGCGCAGCCTGAACATCGACTTCATCCTCGGCTACCTGAAGCGGCTGTTGCCCAGCCGGCCCGATCTCAAGGTCATCATCACCTCGGCCACGATCGACCCGGAACGGTTCTCCCGGCACTTCTGGGACGCGCCGGTGATCGAGGTGTCGGGCCGCACCTACCTGGTCGAGGTGCGCTACCGGCCGCTGGCCGACCCGGACCGCCCCGGCGGCGAGCCGAGAGACCAGGCGCAGGCCGTCTGCGACGCCGTCGGCGAGCTGCGCGCCGAGGGCCCCGGGGACATCCTGGTCTTCCTCAGCGGCGAGCGGGAGATCAGGGACACCGCCGACGCGCTGGCGGAACAGGCGGACCTGGCCGGCCTGGACGTGCTGCCGCTGTACGCCCGGCTGTCCGCGGCGGAGCAGCACCGCGCCTTCCAGCCGCATCAGCGGCCCCGCGTGGTGCTGGCCACCAACATCGCGGAGACCTCGCTGACCGTGCCGGGCATCCGGTACGTGGTCGACCCGGGCACCGCGCGGATCTCCCGGTACAGCCACCGGACCAAGGTGCAGCGGCTGCCCATCGAGCCGATCTCCCGGGCTTCGGCGGACCAGCGCAAGGGCCGCTGCGGCCGCACGTCCGACGGCATCTGCATCCGGCTGTACAGCGAGGCGGACTTCGCGTCGCGGCCGGAGTTCACCGACCCGGAGATCCTGCGCACCAACCTCGCCTCGGTCATCCTGCAGACGGCCGCCCTCGGCCTCGGCGAGGTCGCGGACTTCCCGTTCCTGGACCCGCCGGACTCCCGCAACATCGCGGACGGCGTCCGGCTGCTGGAGGAGCTAGGCGCGATCTCACCCGGCGGTGCTGGCCCGGGGGGGCACAGTGCCTCCCGGGGACACCCCGGGCCCCGATGGCCCGGAACCCCCCGCGGCGGCACGACGCGCCTGACCGGCGTGGGCCGGAAGCTGGCCCGGCTGCCGGCCGACCCCCGCCTCGGCCGGATGATCCTGGAGGCCGCCGGCCACGGCTGCGTCCGCGAGGTGCTGATCATCACGGCGGCGCTGTCCATCCAGGACCCGAGGGAGCGTCCCGCGGACGCCCGCGAGGCCGCGGACGCCAGCCACGCGCGCTTCGCCCAGCCGGGATCCGACTTCCTCGCCTTCCTCAGCCTGTGGGACTACCTGCACGACCAGCAGCGCGAGCTGTCGTCGTCGGCGTTCCGCCGCATGTGCCGCCGCGAGTTCCTGCACTACCTGCGGGTGCGGGAGTGGCAGGACGTGCAGGCGCAGCTGCGGCAGGCCGCCCGGGACGTAGGCATCTCGGCCGGCCCCCCGGCGGAGGCGGCCGACCTCGCGGACCGCGTGCACTCCTCGCTGCTGGCGGGCCTGCTCTCGCACATCGGGATGAAGGACGAGCGCAACCCCAGGGAGAAGCGGCGCGGGCCGGCCGAGTTCACCGGGGCGCGTGGGGCCCATTTTGCGATCTTCCCGGACTCCGTGCTGGCCAGGAAGCCGCCGCAGTGGGTGGTGGCGGCCGAGCTGGTGGAGACGTCCCGGCTGTGGGCCAGGACCGCGGCGCGCATCGAGCCCGAGTGGGCCGAGCCGCTGGCCGCGCACCTGGTCAAGCGCAGCTACAGCGAGCCGCACTGGGAGGCCAGGCGGGGGGCTGCCGTCGCGTTCGAGAAAGTAAGCCTGTACGGCCTGCCGATCGTGACCGAGCGGAAGGTCAACTACGCGCGGGTCGACCCGGCGGCCGCCCGGGACCTGTTCATCACCGGCGCCCTGGTGGAGGGGGACTGGCAGAGCCGTCACGAGTTCTTCCACCGCAACCAGCGGCTGCGCGACGAGGCCGCCGGCCTGGAGGACCGGGCCCGGCGGCGCGGCATCGTGGCCGACGACGCCGCCGTGTTCGACTTCTACGACCAGCGGATACCCGCCGACGTGACGTCCGCCCGGCACTTCGACGCCTGGTGGAAGAAGGCCCGCGCGCACGACCCCGGCCTGCTGACGTTCACCCAGGCCGACCTCGTCGGCCCGGCCGCCGAGGAGATCGACCCGGGTGACTACCCCAGCTCGTGGGGCGGCGAGCTGCCGTTGTCGTACGAGTTCGCGCCCGGCGAGCCGGATGACGGCGTGACCGCGGACATCCCGCTGGCCGCGCTCGGCCAGGTGAACGGCGAGGAGCTCGGCTGGCAGGTGCCGGGCCGGCGCGAGGAGCTGGTGACCGAGCTCATCCGGTCGCTGCCGAAGGAGCTGCGCCGGCTGTTCGTGCCCGCGCCCGACACCGCCCGCGCCGTGACCGCCCGGCTGGGCGAGCCGCACGGCAGCCTGCTGGACGCCCTCGCCCGGGAACTCGGCCGCCTCGCCGGGGTGCCGGTTCCGCGCGACGCGTTCGATGAGTCCCGGCTGCCCGCCCACCTCAGGATCGCCTACCGCGTGCTGGACGGGAACCGGGAGCTGGCGCGCGGGAAGGACCTGGCGGAGCTGCGCGAGCGGCTGCGGCCCCGGCTGCAGGCCAAGCTCACCGAGGCGGCGGGCGACATCACCCGCACCGGCCTGAAGGACTGGACGATCGGCACGCTGCCGCGGGTTTTCACCCGCGGTGAGGTCACGGGCTACCCGGCGCTGGCGGACACCGGGGACGCGGTGGACGTCCGCCTGTTCGAGACCGAGGCCGAGGCCAGGGCGGCCATGGTGGCGGGCAACCGCCGGCTGCTCCTGCTGCAGGTGCCGACCGGCATCCGCTCCATCGCCGACCGGCTGCCGAACGAGCGGAAGCTGGCCATGAGCCGGAGCCCGTACCCCGGCGTCGCCGCCCTGCTCGATGACTGCGCAGCCGCCGCGGCCGACCAGGTGATCGCGGACGCGGGCGGGCCGGCCTGGGACGCGGACGGCTTCGCGCGCCTGGTGGCGGAGGCGCGGTCCGCCCTGCCGCTGGCCACCGCCCGGGCGGTGGACGCGGCCGGCCAGGTCCTCGAGGCCGCCCACGACGCCGAGGCCAGGCTGCGGGCCACGCCCAGCCCGCCGCTGGCCGCGGCGTTCGCCGACGCGCGGGCCCAGTTCGCCGCGCTGATCTACCCGGGGTTCGTCAGCGCGACCGGGCTACGCCGGCTGCCCGACCTGGTCCGGTACCTGCGGGCGATCAGCCGCAGACTCGACACGGTGGCCGCCGATCCCGGCCGCGACGCCGGGCGGACGGCGATCGTGCACCGGGTCACCGACGCCTACCGGCAGGGCGCGGCGGAGCTTCCGGCCGCCCGGCGCTCCGGCGCGGACGTGCAGTCCGTGCGCTGGATGATCGAGGAACTGCGGGTCAGCCTGTTCGCCCAGGTCCTCGGCACGCCCGTCCCGGTGTCGGAGAAACGGATCCGGGCTGCGCTAACCCGGCTCATTCCGTGATCGTGGTCGATCGATGACCAATACGGTTACCGATCCACCAGGATCATGAACTGACCGGGGCCCGAGCCAGCTGGTGCGATGGCTAGGCCTGCGGCCAGGCCAGGACGGGGCCGCGGGCCCGCAGCGTGACCGGGGAGCCGGGCGGCAGCTGGCTGCCGCCGACGGTCCGGACCACGATGATGGGCGCGCCGGAATCGTGCTCGGGCCGCACGTGGATCACGGCGTCGTGGCCGTGGTAGCCGTAGGCCACGACGCGCCCGGCCAGCTCGCCGTCCCCGTCGGCGGCGGGGCGCAGTTCCACCTGCTCCGGCCGGATGAGCACGGTGACCGGGCCGGGCCGGCCGGAACCGGGGGAGGCCATGCAGGCCGGCTCGACCGGCAGCCGTCCCAGGATCGTGTCGACCGTGCCGGTGCCGAGCACGCCCTCGAGAAGGTTCGCGTCGCCGATGAACCGCGCGATGTCGGCGTCGGCCGGCCGGTCGTACAGGTCCTGGGGGGCGTCGCACTGGGCGATCCGGCCGTCGCGCAGCACCGCCACCCGGTCCGCGGTGGACAGCGCCTCGTCCTGGTCGTGGGTGACCAGGATCCCGGTGATGCCGGACTTGGCCAGCAGCTCCTGCACGTCCGCCCGGACGCTGGCGCGCAGGTGCGCGTCCAGCGAGGCGAACGGCTCGTCGAGCAGGACGATCTTGGGTCCGATGGCCAGCGCCCGGGCCAGCGCGACCCGCTGCTGCTGGCCGCCGGAGAGCTGGTGCGGGTAGCGCTGGCCCAGTCCGGCCAGGCCCACCGCGTCGAGCAGCTCGGCCGTAGCCGGCCCGCGCCGCTGCCGGGCCGGCAGCCCGAACCCGATGTTGGCCGCCACCGTGAGGTGCGGGAACAGGCTGCCCTCCTGCGGCACGTAGCCGATCCGCCGCTTCTCGGGCGCCAAGTGCACGCCGGGGCCGTCGACCACCGAGCCGCCGATCGTGACCGTGCCCGCGTCGGCGCGCTCGAACCCGGCCAGCACCCGCAGCAGCGTGGTCTTGCCGCTGCCCGACGGGCCGAGGATGGCGGTCAGCGAGCCCGCGGGAACCTCCAGGTCCACCCCGGTGAGGACCGGGTGGTCGCCGAACGCCTTGTGCAGGCCGGACACCACGAGCTGGGTCATGCGGCCATCCTATGAACGCCGGTCAGCCGCCGGGGGCGGCCAGCTCATCCCTGCGGATGCGCGGTGCGGTCGAAGAACCGGCCGAGCACGTAGCTCGGCACGGCGGCCACGGCGATCATCACCAGCGCGAACGGGGCGGCCTGGCCGTAGGCCAGGTTCTGCTCGTAGGCCCAGAACTGGGTGGCCAGCGTCGCCGTGCCGGTGGGGATCAGCAGCAGGGTGGCGGTGAGCTCGGTCACCACGGACAGGAAGACCAGGCAGAACGCCGCGGCCAGGCCGGGCCCGGCCAGCCGCAGGGTCACCCGCCAGAGCACGGCCAGCCTGCGCTGGCCCAGGGAGCGGGCCATCTCGTCCAGGCTCACCGGGGCCCGGGCCAGTGACGCCTTCACCCCGACCAGGGCCAGCGGGAAGAACATGATCGAATAGCAGATGACCAGGAGCGGCGCGCTCTGGTAGAGCAGGCCGCTGCCGTAGCGTTCGGAAAAGTAGGCCAGGGCGAACGCGATGACCACTCCGGGCATCGCGAGCACCAGGTAGGTGCTGCGCTCCAGGAAGTACCGCAGCCGGCCCGAGTACCTGACCGCCAGCAGCGCGATCGGCAGGGCGGCCACGGTGTCCACGGCCCCGGCGGCGGCCGCGTACAGCGCGGTGTGCAGCGCGGCGCTGGCCAGGGACACGCCGAGGATCGCTTGGCTGCCGCGCTCGGCCATCCAGTAGACGCTCGCGCCGACCGGGACGCCGAGCGCCAGCCCGGTCAGCAGCCCGAAGCCGGCCAGCACCGGCAGCGTCGCCCGCCCGAGCCGGTGCGGCGGCATCTGCCGCGCCGCGAGCGGGCCGGACCGGCTGACCCGCCCGCCGCCGCGGAGCATCCCCTCGCCGGCCAGCACCAGCAGGCCGAGCGCCACCAGCACCAGCGAGAGCGCGCAGGCGGCCGGCACGCTGAACGACACCGAGAACTCGGTGAAGATCTCGGTGGTGAAGGTCTGGTAGCCGAGGATCTCGAACGCGCCGTACTCGGCCAGCAGCACCAGCGCCACCAGCAGGCAGCCGCCGAGGATTGCTCCCCGCGCCTGGGCCAGCGTGATCCGCAGGAACGTGCGCACCCGGCCGACGCCGAGGCTGCGGGCCACCTCCTCCTGGCCGGGGTCGGCGGCGCGCAGGCTGGCCGCGACCGGCAGGTAGACCAGCGGGTAGACGGCCAGCGTCATCACCACCACCGCGCCGCGGAAGCCCTGCACCCAGGTCCACAGCGACGCCCAGCCGAAGCTGACCACGAAGTCGGGGATGGCCAGCGGCACCACCACCAGCACCGCCCAGACCCGCCGGCCCGGCAGGTTGGTCCGTTCGACGCACCAGGCCGCGGCGGTGCCGATGACCGCGCACAGCGCGGTCACCACGACCGTGAGCCGGACCGTGTTCCACAGCAGGTCCGCGGTCATCCGGCGGAAGATCAGGTGGGTGACCGTGGCGGCGCCCGCCCCGCGGGCCTCGATGAGCAGGAAGACCAGCGGCAGCGCGAGCACGGCCGCCACGGCGAAGCCGGCCGCGGTCAGCGCCATGGGCAGCCGGGCCCGGCGGGCCCGCACGGCCGGGCGGGCGCCGGGCGCCTGCCCGGGCGAGGAAAGCGGGTCCGTCCGCTGCAGCGTCTGCGGTGTCGTCATCGCGTTTCCCGGCCGGTCACAGCAGCCCGGCCGCGCGCATCAGGGCGATGGCGGTCGACCCGTCGCCGAGCTCGGCGATCGTGATCGGGTACGGCCGGAGCTGGTCGAAGGGCGTCTCTGGCGCCTGGGTGGTCACGCCGGACGCGATCGGGTACTCGTAACTGATCGACTTGCTCGGGTCGGCGATGATCTCCTGGCCCTGCTTGCTGACCAGGAACGCGAGGAACTTCTGCGCGGCGGCCTGGTGCGCGGACGACTTCAGCACCGCGGCACCGGAGACGTCGATGACGTAGCCGGGGTCGCCCGGGGCGAAGTGGGTGATCTTCGCCCGCGTGTTGCTGGCGCCGATCTCGGCCTGCATCCGGTACCAGTAGTACTGGTTGACGATCCCGAACGCGACGGCACCCCGGTTGACCTCGTCGGCGATCGTCTCGTTGTCCGGATAGACATGGCCGCTGGCGTTGGCCTCGATGGCCTTGAGCCAGCGCAGGGTCGCGGGCTGGCCGTAGGCGCGCAGGAACGACGTGACGATCGGCTGGAAGTCGGTCTCCTGGGGGGCCAGGGCCAGCTTGCCCCGGTACTGCGGGTCCGCGAGCTGGCTGACCTTGGTGGGCAGCTGGCTGGCCGGGATCAGCCCCGGGTTGTAGATGAGCACGCTGACCCGCGCCGAGACCCCCACCCAGTCGCCCTGCGGCGAGCTGAACCTGGCCGGGGTGTGGCTGAGCGTCGCGGGATCTACCTTGGCCAGCAGCCCCTTGGCCTGCAGGCTCTCTAGCGGCGGCGAGTTCTCGGTGAAGAACACGTCCGCGGGGGAGTGCGAGCCCTCGGTCACGATCTGGTCGGCGAGCGTGTCCTCGTCGTCGCTGCGGATGTTGACCGTGATGCCGGTGGCCTGCTCGAACGCCGCGACCAGGTTCTGGGCGGTCTGCACGTGCTGGCCGTTGTACAGGGTGATTGACTGAGCGCCCGACCCGCCCGATCCGCCGCAGGCCGCCAGCGTGACCAGGCCGAGCACGGCCAGCGCCGCGGCCGCGAGCCCGCGGATCCGGGCCACCACCGGGTCCCTTGGCGTTGCCATAGTCTCCGTTCTCCGAGGTCGCCCTTCCCGCAGGCTGGATTAGCTTAGGCTAACCTAACAAGGGTGTCAAAGCCCTGGCGGGGCCAGCTCGAGGCCGCCGGGAAGTCACGCAGGCGAGATCGCGTTTCCTGGGACGAGGAACGTAGCCTAGGAGAATACCGCGAGACCTGAGGTGACTGCGTGCGAGACGTCCTGGACCCGATTACCAAGTGGTGGGATGCCGGGGAGACGTTCGGCCTGGCCACGGTGGTGCGCACGTTCAGCAGCGCACCGCGGGACCCCGGCGCCGCGATGGCGGTCTCCGCCGACGGCGAGGCCGTGGGCAGCGTGTCCGGCGGCTGCGTCGAGGGAGCGGTCTACGAGCTGGCCAGCGAGGTCCGGCAGAACGGTCAGCCGGTGCTGCAGACCTACGGCATATCCGAGGACGACGCCTTCTCGGTCGGCCTGACCTGCGGCGGCATCATCGACATCTTCGTCGAACCGGTGAGCCAGGAGTCGTACCCCGAGATGGGCGAGGTCGCCGCGGCGGTCCGGGCCGAGGAGCCGGTAGCCGTGGCCACGATCATCGCCGGGCCGGGCCAGGTCGGCGCCCGGCGGATCATCTGGCCGGAGGACCGTGCGGTCGGTTCTACCGGGACCCTGGGCAGCGGCGACCGGCTGGACCAGGCGGTGGACGACGACGCGCGCGGGATGCTCGCGCAGGGCCTGACCAGCACCCGCCGGTACGGCCCGGACGGCGAGCGGAGGCGGGATGAACTGTCGGTCTTCGTCCAGTCCTTCGCGCCGCCGCCGCGGATGCTGGTCTTCGGCGCGATCGACTTCGCGGCGGCGGTGGCCCGGGCCGGCAAGTTCCTCGGCTACCGGGTGACCGTCTGCGACGCGCGGCCGGTGTTCGCGACCCGGGCGCGCTTTCCCGACGCGGACGAGGTGGTGACCGACTGGCCGCACCGGTACCTGGCCGGGCAGGCCGTGGACCCGCGCACGGTCATCTGCGTGCTCACCCACGACCCGAAGTTCGACGTGCCGCTGCTCGAGGTGGCGCTGCGCACGCCCGCCGGCTACATCGGGGCGATGGGCAGCAGGCGGACGCACGACGACCGGCTGGCCAGGCTCCGCGAGGTCGGCCTGTCCGAGGAGGAGCTAGCCAGGCTGCGCTCGCCGATCGGGCTCGACCTCGGAGCGCGCACGCCCGAGGAGACCGCGGTCGCGATCGCCGCGGAGCTGATCCAGCTGCGCTGGGGCGGCTCCGGGCGACCGCTCACCGCGACCACGGGCCGGATCCACCACGGCTGAGCGGCGGCGGGATCCGGCGCCGGGTCAGCGCGCGATGAAGATCATGCCCTGCGGCTCGGGGCTGGGCCCGGTGATCGGAGTCCGGCTGATGTGGCCGGTCCACGGGTTCAGCGAGCCCAGGTAGTTCGGCGGGAACCCGGGCGCGGGGCAGGTGGCCGGCGCGTTGTCGGCGTCGCAGGGCGTGACCGCGACGAAGACCGACCCGGCCGAGAACGGGCCGCTGACCATGTCGATGGTGTCGCCGTCGTGGTCGGCCGCGAACAGGTGCCCGAACCGGCTGGTGGCCCAGGCGGTGTCATCGACCGACTGGGACAGCCGCAGCACGGCCAGCCGCCGGCCGAGCCCGCCGCGCCGGCCGGTGAAGATCTGCTCCTTGTCGCCCTGGCTGGTCAGCATGAAGTCGCCGGCGAACCGGGGGCCCGAGCGCGGGACCACCTCGTTGGAGTCGGGATCGGTCAGGGCCAGGCGCACCACCTTCCCGTGATCCGCGCTGTCGGTGTTGGCCACCCGGGCGGGCGCCTCGTCGAAGAACACCGGCGTGACGGTGGCGACCCGGCGGGCCGGGTTGAAGGTTACCGAGTACACGGCCGGGTAGGTCGGCTGCGGAGCGGGAGCCCCGACCGTGCCCGGCGCGGAGGCGCTGATCAGCACCAGGCCGTGGTAGATCGAGATCGCGTCGGTGCCGCCGTTGTGCGGCAGCGGGTGGACGTTGTACCGGTAGTGCCGGACCTGCGCGCCCCGCGGGGCCCGCGGCGTGATCGTGTAGATGCTGGAGTTGGCGTCCTCGTTCACCGTGGCGATGACCAGGTGCCGGGCGGGATCGGCGGTCAGGCCGTCGCATTTGCCCTTGATATCCCATTGCCGGATGACCCGGCCGGTGGTGGTGAACTCGACGATCGTGCTGTCGGTGTTGCCGTCGGTGCTGGGCTGGCCCTGCGGGCCGATGCCGTTCTGGAATCCGGTGAACAGGTCACGCCCGAGGATGGTGATGTCGTCGGGCTGGGTCAATGGCTCCGAGCGGCGCGTGGTGGAGCCGTCCGGGACGAACGTGTGACTGAGCTTGCTGCCGAACAGGATCGGCCGCACCGTGAAGCGCGGCACGGGGTGGGCCGCGCGAGGGGCGGCCGTCGCCGCCATCGCCGTTCCGGCGATGAGCAGGCTCGCGGGGATGACGGCTGCTGCCGCGAGGATCTTCGCGGCCTGCCGCGGGGTCGGGAGCATGGCCTCGCCTCCGGGGGTAAGTGGGGCGCTGACCGACCAGTCGTATCGGTGCCATATGACGCCTCGTCGACCAGCGCGGGACCATCCGGTGAACGCACGCCCAAGCCTGGCTGACCCGGGGCCGGGCGTCGTAGCCTGGCAGGCGTGCCGCCCGCCACGCCCGCCACGTCAGCCGGAGCCGCCGGATCAGCCGGGGTTGCCGGCATCCTGCTCGCCGCGGGCGAGGGCAGCAGGCTGGGGCAGCCGAAGGCGCTGGTCGAGATCGGCGGGCAGACGCTGGCCCGGCGCGGCGTCGCCTTGCTGCGCGACGGCGGCGCGGCGCCCATCGTGGTGGTCACCGGCGCGGTGGCCGTCGACCTGCCCGGCGTGCTGGCCGTGCACAACCCGCACTGGCGCAGCGGCATGGGCTCGTCGCTGGCCGCCGGGCTGGCCGTGGTGCCGGACCGCTGCGCGGCGGCCGTGATCGCGCTCGTGGACCAGCCGCTGGTCGGGCCCGAGGCGGTGCGGCGCCTGATCGCCGCCCACGCGGCAGGCGCGAGCGTGGCCGTGGCCGCCTATGCGGGGGCGCCCCGCAACCCGGTCCTGATCGCCCGCGAGCACTGGGCCGACGTGATCGCCCTGGCCGTCGGCGACGCCGGGGCGCGGCCGTTCTTGCGGGCGCACCCCGGCCTGGTCACGCTGGTGGAGTGCGGCGACACCGGCCGCCCGGACGACCTGGACACCCGCTCCGATCTTGACCGGCTGGCCGGGCTGGTCCGGCCGCGCGAGGCCGCGGCGGCCGGGCCGCCGCATCCGGCCGGCCCGGCGGATCAGGACTGAGCGACGCGGATCCCCCACGTGTGCGTGATGCTGTCGCCCGGCTGCAGGACCAGCAGGTCGGTTCCGGAGACGAACGCGTTCGGAGGGCAGGTCATCGGCTCGATGGCGATCGCCCGCCTGCGACGGGACGGCGGCAGCGGGTCGCCGGTGAACACCTGCAGCCACCGGTAGCCCTGGCCGGCCCAGAACGCGACCCGGGCGTCCGCGCTGCTGAGCTGGGCCCAGGCACGGCCGTCCGGGCCGGGAGCCAGGCCGGTGAACGCGTGATCGATCCTGGTGCCGCCGACCATGCGCGGCTCGCGGAAGTCGTACGGGGTCCCGGCGACGTCCTCCGGCTGGCCGTGCGGGATGCCGCGGTCGTCGGCCGGGAGCCAGCGGGCGGCGGGCAGCAGGAGCTCGCATTCGTCGATCACGGGGGCGCCGGCGGTCAGGTACGGGTGCGAGCCGGTGCCGTACGGGGCGGGGCGGCTGCCCGCATTGCTCGCCGTCACGCTGACCTGCAGCCCGTCGGCGGCGCTCAGCCGGTACTCGGCGGTCAGGTCCAGGCAGAACGGGTACCCGGGACGCCCGTACAGCGTGTGCCTCAGCCGCACCACGTCCGCCTCGTGCTCCGCCTCCTGCCAGCCCGCCCACCGGGTCAGGCCGTGGATGGCGTTGCCGTGCGCGGGCTCGCTCAGGTCCAGCTGGTAGCTGGTGCCGTCGACCGTGTACCGGCCGCCGTCGATGCGGTTCGGCCACGGGGCGAGCAGCTGGCCCGAAGCGCCCGGCGGAAGCTCGTCAGCCGCATATTCTGCGATAACGGGGTGATCACGGCACCGGAATTCGCGCAGGCCCGCGCCTAGTCCGGTGATTGTTGCGGAGTAGTCACCCGCGGCTATCTGGAACTGGACTCCAGTGACCGGGATCGAGGTCGGCTTGGTCATGCCGACCATCTTGCTTCCCTGGCCCGGCGGCCAGAGCGGCGACCCGGGTTATTCAATGCCGGCGGGGCTGCTTGGGGAGCGGGGGACCTTCAGCCCCGCCGGCAATTGCACCATAGCCGTATCGGCGGCGCATGCGGGCGAAATTCACCAACACCACAGGTAGTTCTGAGGCAAACGGGATTACCGGCCGGCGGATCGCAACGGCGCGTGGCGGCCGGTCACCGTGGCCGCTTCGCGGCGCGGTCACGGCCCTCAGCCCTGCGGAGCCAGGCGGCCGGTCCGCACCGCCTCGGCCGCCAGGACGCCGAACAGGTAGAAGTAGGCGGACTCCTCGTCGTCGAAGATGCGCACCTCGTGCCGGGCCCCGGCGGCGGCGTTGAAGACCTCGAACCCGTCCGGGGTCTGGATCAGACACATGGCGCCGTCGATCTCCTCGCCCACCGCGTAGGCGGACGGCGGTATCGCCGCGAGGCCCGCGAGTTCGGAGAAGATCCGCTGTGTCGCGTCGCGCCGGAACTCGGAACGCCGCCGGCGCGGGGACTCCGGCCCGGGTTCCGGCCGAGATTCCGGCCCGGGCTCCGGCCTGGATTCCGGCTCCATCCCAGGTGGCTCGGGGGGCTGCGAGCCGCGGGCCGAGGCCGCGCGCAGCGCCGCCGCCTCCAGGGGCAGCGCGGGCTCGGCGGCCGGCGGGATCGCGGCGAGATCGGGCAGGGCGAGATCGGGCCCGGGGCCGGGCCCGGCGGCATCGGGCCTCGCGGCATGCGACCCGGGCCTCGCGGCATGCGACCCGGTGACCGGGGGCACGGCGGCCGGGGGCACGGCGGCCGGGGGCACGGCGGCCGGGGGCACGGCGGCCGGGGGGACCGCGGAGGCCGAGGCAGGGGGCCGGACGGCATGGGGCCCGGTGAGCTGGGGCTCGGCGGCCTGCGGCTTTACCGGATGCGGCCCGGTGACGCTGATCTTGGCGGCGTGCGGCCCGGTGAGATGGATCTCGGCGACCGGGGGCCGGGCGGCGTGCGGCCCGGTGAGATAGATCTCGTTGGCCTGAGGCCGGGCGACATGCGGCCCGGTGAGGTAGGACTCGCCGGCATCCGGCGCGGGCGGAGCCGGGTGGTGGTTCGCGGCGGCCGCGGCCGCCGCCAACTCGGCGGCCGGGGGGACCGCTGCGGCGGGCTCGGCGAGCGGATCCCGGGGGGTACGCCGGTGCGGATAGTCGAGGCGCTCCTCCACGATCTCGCTGACCTCGTCCCGCGGCGTTATCAGCTCGAACACGCCGCGGTCGACCTCCCAGTATCCGAGCTGTTCCGCCTGGTAAGCGTCATGGCCCAGGTAGGCGATGTGCAGCCGGTCGCCGAGGTCGTCGAGCACGATGCAGCGGCCGCCCCGGAACGTGCCCATCGGCCGGGACTCCCACAGCGCCTGCACGTCCTGGATCCGCAACTGCTTGCGCCAGTGGCCGGTGGCGGGCTCGAAGCCCAGCTCCTCTGGGGGCGGGCAGGCGGCGAACAGCACCACATCCTCGTCGGTGGGGCCGATGCCCGCCTCGTACGGCACACCGCGGTAGGTCGCCATCAGCCGGTATCGCATGCTCAGATCGCCCCCACCGGGCGCAGCCACACCTGCCCGTCGAACCGGGCGATGAATTCCGTCCCGCCGGAGCTGATCCGGTAGATCTCGGCTCCCACCGGGACCGGTACCGGATCGAGGTAGAACTCGGCGACCACATGCGTGCGGGACGAGGTATAGCCGGTTCCGGTGAACGGCGGCTTGCCAGACCAGTCGCCGCCCCGGTCGGAAGAGTAGGGGACGTGATACGACTCCGGGCCCACCGCGCTCCAGCGCAAGACGTACACCTCCGCGAGGTCGGGGGCGAAACCCGAGCCGTCATAGCCCAGGTCCAGCGCCTCGTAATACTCTGCCGGGCTGGTAAAGGAACTGTCCTGCACCCGGTACACGAATCCGGCAATGACCGCCCGGCGGCCCGTCAGGTACGGCTCGACGAGCCGGGGCGGGATCGCCTTCTGCATGAGCGTTCCCGACTGGATAGCCAGAGACGCCTGGTCAGCCTGCTGCACTCGTTCCCCTGTGGTTCGGACGTTGATGCAGTTCCATGAGAGTCTCACATTGCGAAATGCGTCCTCAACTGCTTCCGCTGACCGCCGGTCCCCTGCAGCAAGGCTACCTGCGCGGATGCTGGCGGGTGGCCCGGTCGGCCAGTGCCGTGCCCCGGCCCGCCTAGAGTTGGCGGGTGTCCATGCTTGAAGGGGGCGCGTCCCCGTTCCGTGACGACGACGGCTCCGCCGACCCGCGGGTAGCCGCCGCCCTGGCCGCGTTCGGCTCCGGCCTCGGCAGCGAGCGCGCCGCGCTGAGCGCGCTGGCGTCCTCGCGGCTGCTCGTGCCGATCGTGGCCGCGCAGAGCGAGCCGGAGGGGCGCGGTGCCGCCTGGACTGAGGAGCGAGGAACGAGCGACGAGGGAAGGCGGCGCCTCAAGGCACCCCGGAGGCGAGCGAGGGGAGCGCAGAGCAAGCCGGAGGGACCCGGCCGGGCGGGCGACGGTGACCGCGGCAGCGAGATGTCGCTGCCCACGCTGATCGGGCGTGATGGCAGGCCGGCGATTCCCGTGTTCACCTGCGTGGACGAGCTGGCCGGGTGGGATCCGCAGGCACGTCCCGTGCCCGCGTCGGCCGCCCTGGTGTGGCGTGCGGCCGTCGACGGCTCGTGCGCGGTCGTGGTGGACATCGCCGGGCCGGTCCCGCTCGAGATCGACGGCGCGCGCCTGGCCGCACTCGCCAGCGGCCGGCCGGTCCCGCCGCCACACCAGGATCCGGACGTACTGGCCGCGGTGCGGGCCGCGGCGGCCGGCCAGCCCGCGATCGCGGGGCTCCGCGTCACCGCCGGTGACCGCGACCCGGCCGCTGACGGCGGTGCCGACGGCGCCCCTCCGGCCGACGGCGGCGCCGGCGACCTGCAGATCGAGCTGACGCTGGCGGCCGACGGTACCGCGGCGGCCGGCGACGAGGCGGCCCGCCTGCTGGGGCGCACGCTGATGGAGCAACTGGGCGGGCGGCTGCGCCGCGGCATCACGATCGCCGTCACCTGGCCGGCCGGCCTGCCCGGCGGCCACCCAGGCGGCCACCCCGGGTCGTGACGCATGGCAGGATCGGCAGCATGCTGCACTGGCTGACCGCGGGCGAGTCGCACGGGCGCGCGCTCGTGGCGATCTGCGAGGGCGTGCCCGCGGGCGTCGAGGTCACCACCGCGGACATCGCGGCGGCGCTGGCCAGGCGGCGAGCCGGGTACGGCCGCGGCGCGCGGATGAAGTTTGAGCAGGACGAGGCCGAGATCACCGGAGGCGTGCGGCACGGCGTCACGCTCGGCAGCCCGGTCGCGATCAGGGTGGGCAACACCGAGTGGCCCAAGTGGGAGACCGTGATGTCGCCCGACCCCGTGGCCGCGGCCGACCTGGCCGGGCAGGCCCGCAGCGCCCCGCTGACCAGGCCGCGGCCCGGGCACGCGGACCTGGCGGGCATGCAGAAGTACGGCCACGATGACGCCCGGCCGGTGCTGGAACGGGCCAGCGCGCGCGAGACGGCGGCCCGGGTGGCGCTGGGCGAAGTCGCCCGCAGATACCTCCGCCAGGCGCTCGGCATCGAGGTGGTGAGTCACGTGGTGTCGATCGGCTCGGTGTCCGCGCCCGAGGGCGCGCCGCCGGGCCCGCAGGACGGCCCGCGGGTCGATGAGGACCCGGTGCGCTGCCTGGACCCGGCGGCGAGCGCGGCGATGCAGGAGGAGATCGACCGGGCCCGCAAGGACGGCGACACCCTGGGCGGCGTGGTCGAGGTGGCCGTCTACGGCGTGCCGCCCGGCGTGGGCAGCCACGTGCACTGGGACCGCAGGCTCGACGGCAGGCTGGCCGGCGCGATGATGAGCATCCACGCGATCAAGGGAGTCGAGATCGGTGATGGGTTCGCCACCGCGCGGCGGCGCGGCTCGGAGGCGCACGACGAGATCGACGCCGCCAGCGGCGGTATCCGCAGGCGGACCAACCGGGCCGGGGGGATCGAGGGCGGGATGAGCACCGGCGAGGTGATCCGGGTGCGCGCCGCGATGAAGCCGATCTCGAGCGTGCCCCGGGCCCTGGACACCGTGGACGTGCGCTCGGGCGAGCCCGCGAAGGCCATCAACCAGCGCAGCGACGTCACCGCCGTCCCGGCCGCCGGGGTGGTGGCCGAGGCCATGGCCGCGCTGGTGCTCGCGGACGCGGCCATCGAGAAGTTCGGCGGTGACTCGGTCGCCGAGGCGCGCCGCAACCTGCGCGGCTACCTGGACTCGCTGGTGGTCTCGTGACCGGGCCCGGGGAGCCCGGCGCGCCCGCGGCGATCCTGATCGGCCCGCCCGGCGCGGGGAAGTCGACGGTCGGGCCGCTGCTCGCGGCCCGGCTCGGAGTGAGGTTCCTGGACACCGACGATCGGGTCGAGGCCGTGGCGGGCAAGCCGGTCAGCGACATCTTCATCGACGACGGAGAGCAGGCGTTCCGCGCGCTCGAGCGCGAGGCGGTGGCCTGGGCGGTCTCGGGCGCCGGCGGTGAGCTCCGCGGCGGGGTCATCGGCCTCGGCGGCGGCGCGGTCCTGGACCCCGGCACGCAGCGGCTGCTGGCCGGGCAGCCCGTCGTCTACCTGGCGACCGGGTTCGCCGCCGCGGCCAAGCGGGTAGGCATGGACACGCCGCGGCCGCTGCTGGTCGGCAACCCGCGGGCGATGCTCCGGGCGCTGCTCGAGCAGCGGCTGCCGGTCTACGAGAAGCTGGCCTGGATCACCGTCGGCACCGACGGCCGTGCCCCCGACGAGATCACGGCCGACATCGCGGCCCAGGTCGCCGGGCCGCCGCGAGCGGGAGATAGAGGGTGAGCCTGACCCGGATCGGCGTCGGCGGCGAGCGTCCCTACGACGTGGTCGTGGGCCACGGCGCGGCCGGGGAGCTGCCGTCCCTGGTCGGCCCGGAGGCCCGCACCGTCGTAGTCATCCACCCGGCGGGTCTCGGCGAGATCGCGGGGCTTGCCCTGCGGGCGCTGCGGCAGGCCGGATACCTGGCGCACGCGGAGCAGATCCCGGACGGCGAGGCGGCCAAGGACATCGCCGTGGCCGCGGGCCTGTGGTCGCGGCTGGCCGCGCGGCGGGTCAGCCGGAGCGACGCGATCGTCGGGCTCGGCGGCGGCGCAGCGACCGACCTGGCCGGGTTCACCGCCGCCACCTGGCTCCGCGGGGTCCGGCTGGTGCTGATGCCGACGACGCTGCTCGCGGTCGTGGACGCCGCGGTGGGCGGCAAGACGGCCGTCAACATCCCCGAGGGCAAGAACCTGGTCGGGGCGTTCTACCCGCCGGCCGGGGTGGTGGCCGACCTGGACACCCTGGCCTCGCTGCCCCGGGCCGAGTACGTCAGCGGCCTGGCGGAAGTGATCAAGGCAGGGTTCATCGCGGACCCGGTGATCCTCGAGCTGGTCGAGGCCGACCCGGAGCGGGCGGGGCAGCCGGGCGGGCCGCACGAACGCGAGCTGATCGAGCGCGCGGTGCGGGTGAAGGCCCGGGTGGTGACCGCTGACCTGCGTGAAGCGGGGCCCCGGGAGATGCTCAACTACGGGCACACCCTCGGCCATGCGATCGAGCGGGCCGAGGGCTATCAGATCCGGCACGGCGCGGCCGTCGCGATCGGCATGGTGTACGCGGCCGCCGTGGCCGGGCAGGCGGGCCGGCTCGACGAGGAGACCGGGCAGCGGCACCGGGCGATCCTGGCCGCCGCCGGGCTGCCGACCGGCTACCGGGCCGGGGCCTGGCCGGAGCTGCGCGAGGCGATGACGGTGGACAAGAAGTCCCGCGCGTCCCGGCTCCGCCTGGTGGTGCTCGACGGGCTGGCCCGGCCCGGCATCCTGGACGACCCGCCCGAGGACCTGCTGGAGCAGGCGTATGCGGAATTGTCCGAGCCGAAGGGCGCGGTGCCGACTGGACTGAGGAGCGAGGGAGCCTGCGACCGAGCGACGAGGGAAGGAGGCGCCTCAAGGCGCCCGGAGGCGAGCGGGAAGGCACAGTGATGCGGGACGTGCTGGTGCTGAACGGGCCGAACCTGCGGCGGCTCGGCTCGCGCGAGCCCGAGGTCTACGGCACCGCGACGCTGGACGACCTGGCCGGGGCGTGCGTGGCAGCCGGGCGCGAGCTCGGCCTGCACGTCGAGGTCCGGCAGACCGACGACGAGGCCGAGCTGGTCGGCTGGGTGCACGAGGCGGCCGACGGCCGGGTGCCGGTGGTGCTCAACCCGGCCGCGTTCACCCACTACTCCTACGCGCTGCGGGATGCCCTGGCGATGCGCACGGCCCCGCTGGTCGAGGTGCACCTGACCAACCCGGCGGCCCGGGAGGCCTTCCGGCACACCTCCGTGGTGGCCGGGGTGGCCGACGGGACCGTGGCCGGGTTCGGCGTGCTGTCGTATGAGCTCGCGCTGCGGGCGATCGCCTCGATGCTCGCGGAGCTTGCTCCGCGCCGGGGAGTTGAAGGGGGGTCGCCCCCCTAGGGCAAACACAGCCCGCGGCGGGCCAGCCTTGACAACCGGATGCCGCGCGATATCCGATGGCGGCACCCGGCGAGCCGCCGGGACTCCGGCCGCTAGCTGGTGAAAGGACTCGCACCATGCGCATCGGGATGTCACTGAACTACGCCGGCGGCTTCGCCGAGACGGTCACCGAGCTGGCCGACTACGAGAAGGCGGGCCTGGACATCGTGTTCGTGCCCGAGGCGTACAGCTACGACGCGGTAAGCCAGCTCGGGTACGTGGCCGCGAAGACCGAGCGGCTGCAGCTCGCCTCGGGCATCCTGCAGCTGTACTCGCGGACCCCGACGCTGACCGCGATGACCGCGGCCGGGATCGACTACGTCTCCGGCGGCCGGTTCGTGCTCGGCCTCGGGGCTTCGGGCCCGCAGGTGATCGAGGGCTGGCATGGCGTCCCGTACGACGCGCCGCTCGGCCGGACGCGGGAGATCATCGAGATCTGCCGCAAGGTCTGGCGGCGGGAGCGGCTTGAGTACTCGGGCCGCTACTACACGATTCCGCTGCCGCCGGACCAGGGCACCGGGCTCGGCAAGCCGCTGAAGCTGATCAACCACCCGGTCCGGGACCGGATCCCGATCATCGTCGCGGCGCTCGGCCCGAAGAACGTGGAACTGGCCGCCGAGCTGGCCGAGGGGTGGCAGCCGATCTGGTACTTCCCCGAGAAGGCGGCGGCGGTGTGGGGCGCGGCGCTGGCCGCGGGCCGGGCGAAGCGCGACCCGTCGCTCGGCCCGCTGGAGGTGGTGCCGGCCACCGCCGCGCTGGCGATCGGCGAGGACGTCACCGGGCTGCTGGAGCTCGGCCGCCCCGCGCAGGCGCTGTACATCGGCGGGATGGGCGCGAAGGGGCGCAACTTCTACAACAACCTGGTGGCCAGGTACGGGTACGAGGCCGAGGCCGCGGCGATCCAGGACGCCTACCTGGACGGCCGCAAGGACGAGGCGGCCGCGCTGGTGCCCGCCTCGCTGCTCGAGGGGACCTCGCTGATCGGGCCGCGCTCCTGGGTGGCCGAGCGGGTGGCCGCGTTCCGCGAGTCCGGCGTGACCACGCTCAACGTGGCGCCGCTGGCCAACACGCACGCCGAGCGGGTGCGGCTGATCGAGCAGATCCGCGACATCGCCGCCTGACGGCGGCCGGTCGGCCAGCGCCACGAGACGGCCAGGCTCCGTGTGGGCTGACCGGGTCAGAGCCGTACAGTCGTGGTTATGCCGCAGATACATGCCGCCCGCCGAGAGCGCGCGCAGGAGAAGATCGCCGCGCTGGACGCGGACGCGGCGCTGATCACCAGCCCGGCCAACGTCCGCTATCTCACCGGCCTGGTCAGCTCCAACGCGGCGCTGCTGCTGCCCGCCGCCGGGCCGGGCGTGCTGGCCACCGACTCCCGGTACGAGGAAGCGGCGCGGCGCGACTGCCCCGACCTGGAACTGGTCACCGAGCGCTTCATCGAGCCGGCCCTGGCCCGCCTGGCCGCGGCCAGGGGCCTGGCGACCGTGGCGTTCGAGGCTCAGGAAATGACCGTGGAGCAGTACCAGGAGCTGGACTCGCTCGACGACGGGCCGGCGCTGGTGCCGTCCGGGCGAATCATCGAGGACCTGCGGATGGTCAAGGACGAGGGCGAGATCTCCCTGCTCACCCGGGCGTGCGCGATCACCGATGAGGCCTTCGCGGCGGTGCTGCCGAGCATCGGGCCGGGCCGGACCGAGCGCGAGCTCGCGATCCTGCTGGAGCGGGCGATGATCGATCATGGCGCCGAGGCGCTGGCCTTCGACTCCATCGTGGCCAGCGGGCCGAACGGCGCCATCCCGCACCACGCGCCGGGCGACCGGCCGTTCGCCGTCGGCGACCTGATCACGATCGACTGCGGCGCCCGGTACGGCGGGTATCACGCAGACATGACCCGAACCCTGGCGCTCGGCGAGCCCGCCGCGTGGCAGCGCGACATCTACGAACTCGTGGCCACGGCGCAGCGGGCCGGCGTCGAGGCCGCTATGGTCGGCGCGGACGTCAGCGACGTGGACGCCGCCGCCCGGGACCTGATCGAGGCCGCGGGTCACGGTGGTCACTTCAGGCACGGGCTCGGCCACGGCATCGGGCTGGAGGTCCACGAGGCCCCGACCATCGGGTACTCCCGGACCGGTACACTCGTGGATCGGGTTCCCGTTACCGTCGAGCCCGGGATCTACCTGCCCGGCCGGGGCGGCGTCAGGATCGAGGACACCCTCGTGGTGCGCGATCACGCCGCGGGATCACGCCAGATGCTCACCACGACCACCAGGGAACTTCTCGTTCTGTAGCCGGAACGAGCCGTTCCCGCACGCACGCAGGAGACACGACGCAGTGGCCACCACGAACGACCTCAAGAACGGCATGACGCTCAACATCGACGGCCAGCTCTGGAACGTCGTGGACTTCCAGCACGTCAAGCCCGGCAAGGGCGGCGCGTTCGTGCGCACCAAGCTGAAGAACGTGCTGTCGGGCAAGGTCGTCGACCGGACCTTCAACGCCGGGGTGCGCGTCGAGCAGGCCAGCGTGGACCGGCGGGAGATGCAGTACCTGTACCGCGAGGGCGACGACTTCGTCTTCATGGACACGCAAGACTATGACCAGCCGCACATTCCCGCGGCGACCGTCGGCACCGCGGCGAACTACCTGCTCGAAGAGCAGAACGTCGTGGTGGCCTTCAACGAGGGCGTCCCGCTGTACCTGGAGCTGCCCGCGGCCGTGGAGCTGACCGTCAGCCAGACCGACCCCGGCCTGCAGGGGGACAGGTCGACCGGCGGCACCAAGCCAGCCACGCTGGAGACCGGCGCGCAGATCCAGGTCCCGCTGTTCATCACCACCGGCGAGAAGATCAAGGTGGACACGCGCACCGGCCAGTACCTCGGCCGGGCGTGACGCCCGGCCCGAAGCGGCAGGCGCCCCGGGGCGGCCATGCCCGCACGCACTAAGGCCCGGAAGCGGGCCCTCGACATCCTGTTCGAGGCCGAGATCAGGGGCGAGCCCGTGCTCGACCTGCTCGCCGAGCGGTCGGCCGCCGGGAGCCAGCCCGCCGGGGGCACCCCGCCGGTCTCCGGTTACGCCGCGGAACTGGTCCAGGGCGTGCAGGCACACCGGGAGCGCATTGACGAGCTGCTGGCCCGGTACTCCCAGGGCTGGGCGCTGGACCGGATGCCCGCGGTGGACCGGAACCTCCTGCGGATCGGGGCGTATGAGCTGCTGTGGGGCTCCGGCGTGCCGGACGGGGTCGTGATCAGCGAGGCGGTCCTGCTCGCCCGCGACCTGTCCACGGACGGATCGCCGGCTTTCGTCAACGGCCTGCTGGCCCGGCTGCTCGAGGTCAGGCCGGAACTGGAGCCGGAGCCGGCCCCCGATCAGTGAGGCCGGCCCCGGAGCGGTGCCGGCCGATGTCGGTGGCCGGCAGTACATTGGCTCCCGGAGCGGCATGAGGAGGCGCCGGTGGCGCACGGACGTGCCGGGGGCGACTCCGGCGGGCTGACACCGGACGACACGGGCTGTCACATCCTGCACGTCGACATGGATGCGTTCTACGCCAGCGTGGAGATCAGGGACCGGCCCGACCTGGCGGGCCGGCCGGTCATCGTGGGCGGCAGCAGCGGGCGCGGCGTGGTGCTGTCGGCAACCTACGAGGCGCGCGCCTTCGGGGTGCGCTCGGCGATGCCGATGGCGCGGGCGGCGCGGCTGTGCCCGCAGGCCGTGGTCCTCCCGCCCCGGCACGGCCTGTACTCCGCGGTGTCCCGGGAGGTCATGGCGGTGTTCCGGGCCATAACGCCGGAGGTGGAGCCGCTGGCGCTGGATGAGGCCTTCCTCGACGTTTCCGGCGCGCTGCGCCGGCTGCGGAGGCGGCCCGCGGAGATCGGGCAGCTGATCCGGGCGCAGATCAGCGAGCAGCAGGGCATCACCTGCTCGGTGGGGATCGCGACGAGCAAGTTCATCGCCAAGCTGGCGTCCGTGCCCTGCAAGCCGGATGGGCTGCTGGTGATCCCGGCCGATGGCGTCCTGGACTTCCTGCACCCGCTGCCCGTGGCGGCGCTATGGGGCGTAGGGCAGCAGACCGGCCAGGTGCTGGCGCGGCTCGGGCTGCGCACGGTCGCGGACATCGCGCAGACGCCGATCGCCAGCCTGGAACGGGAACTCGGCCGCGCGGCCGCCGCCCACCTGTCGGCCCTGGCCGACGGGCGGGACGAGCGCAGGGTGGTGCCCGGCGCCCGGGAGAAGAGCATCGGCGCCGAGGAGACCTTTCCCGCCGATGTCGGCGATCCCGAGATGATCCGGCGCGAGCTGCTTCGGCTGTCCGGCCGGACCGCGCGCGGGCTGCGCGCCGCGGGCTGCTCGGCCCGGACGATCGTGGTGAAGTTGCGGCTGGCCAGCTTTAAGACCATCACGCGGTCGCGGACGCTGCCCGAGCCGACCGATGTGGCCCAGCAGATCTACCGAACGGCGTGTGAACTCTACGAGGCGGGCGGGCTGGACGCCGGGGCACGGCTGCGGCTGGTCGGCGTGCGGGCGAACGGCCTGGTCCCGGCCTCAGCGGTGATGGTGCAGCTGGCGTTCGGGGACCGGCCGGCCTCGTGGCGCGAGGCCGAGCGGGCGGTGGACCGGATCACCGGGCGGTTCGGCGCCGACGCCGTGCGGCCGGCGATCCTGGTCGACGGCGACGGGACCCGGCCGTGATCCCGGCACATCGGGCTTTCGGGCGATATGCCGGCGAGATCCGGCGGCGGCCGGATGATCGGCGAGCGCTGGTTCAGTCCCGAGACCGGCGTACCCTTCCGCAGGACGCGCCGGCGCTCGTATTCTGGTGGGAAGCCAGGCCGTAGGGAGAAGCTCACCGAGCCACGACCCCGCGTGCAAGTTTTATGGGAGGCACCGTGCCGCTCTCGGAGCACGAGCAGCGCCAGCTCGAGCAGATTGAGCAGGCGCTCTACACCGATTATCCGCGGTTCGCCAACGCCGTCCGCGCGAGCGATCCGCGCGTGCACTATAAGCGCCGGGTCATCGAGGCCGCGTTGGGGTTCCTGCTCGGCGTCGGGATGCTGGTGGCCGGAGTGGTGACCAAGTACATCTGGATCGGCGTGGCTGGCTTCGTGGTCATGCTCGCGTGCAGCATGTGGGCGCTGACCAGCTACCGGCACATGACCGGCGCCGCCACCGGGCGGGGCGGCCCCAAGCCGAAGGACCGGCAGGCGGGCCACGCGTCAGGCACGGGGATGATGGAGCGGCTCGAGGAGCGCTGGCGCCGGCGGCAGGAGCGGGACCGCTGATTCCCGGTCGCCCGGGCTGGCCGTAAGGCTCTGGTTATTCCTGCGGCCGGACCGCGACGGCTATTCCTGCGGCCGGACCGCGTCGCCGAGACCTGCGCCGCCGGATAGCTCCACGCCCCGAGGCTCCCGGCCGCGGAGCCGCAGCCCGGCGGCATCCATCCAGCCGAACACGTCCAGGGCGTGCTGCAGCGCGGGCCGGATCGGGGTGAGCATCGACGCAGGCAGCAGCCGCGCGCGCCAGCGCTCCGCCCGGCCCGCCTGGCCCGCCAGCGCCCGCCGGACCACGGCGCAGTCCGCGCGCAGCGTCGGCGAGGAGAGCGACGACGTGGCGTAGCGCGCCCGCTCCTCGGCGCTGACGATCCGGGCCAGGGCCTCGCGAGCTGGCTGGTTCAGCGACACCGTGGCGGCCACCCGGGCGGCGACCGCGCGGGGGGATTCGCTGGGCCGGCAGGCCAGGCCGTAGTCGGCCAGGTCATCACGGACCTCGCGCCACACCGCGTGCGCCAGCTTGGCGTCCCCCGCCGTCTGCAGCCTGCGGCGGCGGATCAGCGACCTGGCTATCGGCGGCGCGATGGCCGCGGCCGCGATGACGAGCGCGATGATCAGCAGGATCCAGAGGGCGATGCCGCGGTCCGAGGCGGCCGACGCCGCGGAGCCGCCGCCGCTGCCCCCCAGCTCGTGGAGGTGAGCAGCGTTCTGGCCGCCGGCCCCGGGCCCGAGCTTGGAGCGGGGGACCTGGCCGGCCGGCGAGGTGGTCGGGCCGGTGCCGGCCCCCGGCGACCCGGCGTACTGGGGCACGGTGGCCGTCCCCTGGCCGTCGGCACCGCCGGGGGTCGGCTCGAAGCGGATCCAGCCCAGGCCGGAGAAGTACAGTTCGGGCCAGGCGTGAGCGTCGGCGGTGGTGACCTTCCAGGTTCCCTTGTCTCCCTTGCCCTCGCTGGTGCCTGCCGTGTAGCCGATGGCGATCCGGGACGGGATGCCGACCAGGCGGGCGAGCCCGGCCATGGCAAAAGCGAACTGCTGGCAGTAGCCGCTCTTGGCGTAGAACAGGAAGTCGGCCAGGCCGGTGATGCCGCCGGGCAGGGTCACGCTCGTGCTGTAGCTGAACTTCCCGGACAGGAAGTAGCGCTGCAGAGCCAGCGCCTTCTCGTACTTGGTGCGGGCATGGTCGGTGATCTGCTTCGCGAGCCTGGCCAGCTCGCCGTTCTGGCCCGCCGGGAAGGTCAGGTAGCCGTTCTCGATGTCCGCCGGGTAGGCCGCGCTGTCATCCTCATCGGCGCTGTCCGGGACGGCTTCCTGGCTGGTCACTACGTAGGACAGGTCGGAGAGCTGCGGCTGGGTGGAATACACCATCAGCGTCGCGTCGTCTTCCACCCAGCCTCCCGGGACCTGCACCGTTTCCGGCGCGTAGGGCAGCGGAAGGAAGCCCAGCTTGGCGTCATACCCCGAGTTTCCCTGGCTGAGCGTGATCTTGGTGGTCGTCGTGGTCTGCGGCGTGCTGGCGGTGACCCCCTGGGCCGGCCGGAGCCGGCCGCTGCTCACCGGGATGTCCGGGCCCGGCGGCACCAGCTTCCAGTTCTGGCTGTAGGCGTCGTAGTCCAGCACGTAAACCTGCAGGTACTGCTCACTCGGGTCCTGCGCGGTCGTGGTGTAGGTCAACACGGTGCGTTTCGTGCTGCTCAGCAGCTGATTCTGCATCTGGACCAGCGGGTTGGGCGGCGCGATCAGCGGCCCGCCCGGCCCGGCGACGGTGGCCTCGGTCTGGAACAGGTCGTGCACGCTGATCCCGGGAACCAGCAGCGGGAAGGCGAGCGCGATGCAGGCCGCGGTCAGGCCGATGCGGCGGCCCGCCGCCGCCAGCGCCCTGGTGTCGGGCGCCTCGGCCGCCGTCTCGCCCGTTTCGGCCGGGCCCTGCCAGACAGTCACCAGCCTGCCCCAGATGCGGAGCCGCTCCCGCCCGTCCGCCGCGAGCAGCGCCAGATAGCCGATCATGGCCAGGCAGAACACCACGGTGGCGCCGACGCCGCCCTGCCGGGCCGCAGTAGTGATCCGGACGCAGTACAGCGCGAGCAGCGGCAGGCCCGCGATCGCCGGGCGGCGCAGCCGGACCGCGAGCAAGTCGGTGGCCGCCGCCATCAGGCCGATGCCCGCCGCGGCCAGCAGGATGACTCCCGGGCTGCTGGGCACCGGGGGCTCGTAGATCCGCTCGGCCATGCCCTGGTTGACCAGGGACGACAGGTACGAGAGCGAGGCCTTGGTCGGCACGAGGCCCGCGACCGACAGCCGGGAGGCGAACAGGGCATTC
This sequence comes from uncultured Actinomycetota bacterium, assembly GCA_963808705.1. Taxonomy (GTDB): domain Bacteria; phylum Actinomycetota; class Actinomycetes; order Streptosporangiales; family Streptosporangiaceae; genus JASHPR01. The sequence goes on from CAWEHB010000007.1 coordinate 193,020, forward strand.
AGGTAGATCAGCAGCGCGGCCAGGTAGATGACCACGCAGGCGAGCGCCTGCAGGAAGCGCAGCCGCGGGCGGCTCGCCGCGGTGACGGCGACGATGGCCGCGCCGGCCACCTTCAGCCCCCAGTACGGGCTGGCGAGCAGCGGGTACACGGCGATCAGCGCGAGCACCGAGCCCGCCACGGCCGCGTGCAGGGTCGGCAGCCTGGTGACGATCCCCGCGGCGGCCACGACGATGACGGCGCCCGCCCCGGCCCAGAACCACCCCGCGGTCTGGATCAGCGGGTACACCGACACCGAGGCCAGGATCACGGCCACGGCCGCGGTCACGGTGAGCCGGAGGTTCATAGCGCGGCCCCCCGCAGCGGGACGGCCGGGGACATGCCCAGCTGCTGCCACGCCACGGCCAGCGGCGTGTTCACGTCGAGGCAGGCCACCCGCCAGCCCGCGGCCCGCAGGATCGCCGCGGCCTGGTCGGTCTCGCCCAGGCCGGGCCCGCCGGGCGGGCGGACCGGGCCGGCGGCGGCCGCGCCGCCGGCCGCGGCCCGCTGATCCGGTCCCGGGCCGCTCCAGGTGGAGACGGCCAGCAGCAGGGCGATCGCGGGGCCGCGGCGGCTCGCGGCGAGCTGCCGGGCCGCGCCCGCGGAAAGCCGCCCGGTCACCGCGATGATGAGGCCGCTCGCGCCGCGGAGCGCGGCCAGGCCGGGGCTGAGCTCGGCGCCCCGGGACGGCTTGATCACGGCGAGCGAGTTGAGCAGCACGTCCTCGAAGATGCCGGGAGCGCTGAGCGCCCCGGTGTCCGTGATCAGCTGGCCGTCCAGGCCCTCGCGGGCGAGGTGCACGCCGACGGACGCGGCGGCGCTGACCGCGAACTCGAACGACGACGTCGCCCCGCTGCCCGCGTGAGCGCCGCGCCGGGTGTCGAGCAGCAGCAGCACCTGGTTCCGCCAGTGCTGCTCCTCCCGCCGCACCATGAGCTCGCCGTACCGCGCGGTCGAGCGCCAGTGCACCCGGCGCAGCTCATCGCCGTCCCGGTAGGCGCGCGGCACCACGTCGTCCTCTCCCGCGGCGGCCGCGGAGCGGGCCCGGCGGTCCCCGTCGCCCAGCCAGCTGCCGGTGACCACGGCCCGCGGGAGCGGAACGACCCGCGGGGTGACCACGAACGTGGTGCGGGAGGAGAAGGACCGGCCGAGCTCGACCAGGCCGAACGCGTCCGCGATCCGGATCTCCAGCGGGCCGACCACGAACTTGCCCCGGAGGTCTGAGCGCAGCGGGTAGCTCAGCTCGCGTGACCCGCCGCGCTCGATCCCGTTCAGGACGTACCTGGGCCGCGTGCCCAGCGCGTAGGGAATCGAGTCCTCGGCCAGCAGCAGCCCGGTCGGCAGCCGCGAGACATTCTCCAGGTGCACCCGCACCAGGGCGCTCTGCCCGGCCGCGACCCGGGGCGGGCTGATGTTGCGGACGCAGCTGAGCCGGTAGCGGGCGCGGCCAGCGGCCAGGGCGGAGAACAGGGGCAGCACGAGCAGGAAGATCCCGACGCTGACCAGGTCGCGCTCACCGAGGAAGAGCCCGGCCAGGGCCGCGGCGGCTCCCGCGGCGAGGAACGAGGTGCCGCGCGTCGTGAAGGCCGCGAGCCACGACCGCATGTCGGCCCTCCTTCCGCAGTGCCGTAACCAAATCTACGGCCCGCGGACGCCTATCTGGCCGGCGGGAGCGGCAGTCTCTCCACGATCCGGGCCAGGACCTGCTCGGGGAGCTCGGAGCCCAGGGCCTCGGGCGCAGGCAGCAGCCGGTGCGCCAGCACCGGCCCGGCGAGCGCCTGCACGTCATCGGGGATCACGAAATCCCGGTCGTCCAGAGCGGCAAACGCGCGGCTGGCGCGCAGCAGGTGCAGCGTGGCCCGCGGCGACGCGCCGAGCCTGAGCTCCGGGGAGGTTCGCGTGGCGTTGACCAGGCCGATGACGTACTGCCTGATCGCCTGGGCCACGTGCACGCCGCGCACGGCAGCGATCAGGGCCCGGATGTCGCTGCCGTGAGCGACCGGCTCGAGTTTGTCCAGCGGCGACGACGACCCGTGCGAGTCCAGCATCGAGAGCTCGGCCTCCCGGTCGGGGTACCCGATGGAGATGCGGGCGGTAAAGCGGTCCCGCTGCGCTTCCGGCAGCGGATAGGTGCCCTCCATCTCGATCGGGTTCTGCGTCGCGATCACCATGAACGGCAATTCCAGCGGATAGGTGGCGCCGTCCACGGTGACCTGGCGCTCCTCCATGCACTCCAGCAGCGCGGACTGGGTCTTCGGCGATGCCCGGTTGATCTCGTCGCCGAGGACGATGTTGGCGAAGATGGGCCCCGGCTTGAACTCGAACTCCCGCAGTTCCTGGTTGAAGGCACTAACCCCGGTCAGGTCTCCGGGGAGCAGGTCGGGCGTGAACTGAACCCGCCGGACCGAGCAGTCGATGGACCGGGCCAGGGACTTGGCCAGGAGCGTCTTGCCGACTCCGGGCACGTCCTCGATGAGCACGTGCCCCTCGGCGAGCAGGACGGTCATCGCGAGCTTGATGGCGTCGGGCTTGCCGGAGATCACGGTCTCCACGGCCGCGCTGACCCGGCGGGCGACCGGGACGAGTTCATCCAGCTTGCGGTCTGCCTGGTTCCCCGTGTCGATGACCACATGTCCTCCTCGCGTCACGCTCGGCGCGATTCTCGGGCTGCCCCGGCCGGCCGGAACCCGTGAGCTGTTGTCATGGCCGTGCGTTCAGACAGTACGTCGTGCGACGGTGCGCACGCGACTCGTGGCCCCTGCTCCACTTCACTCCACCGCTGTGACCTCGGATTCCGGGGGAGATACGGCCCCTGTATGGGCTTGCTCGCCGTTGACGGTGGGGAATTGTGGAGTACAGTGGAGGACCGTGGGGCTGAAAGGGTCCCTAAGGCGGGTCGGGTGGGGGACCGGGGAGGTGAGCGCTGGTGTTTCTCGGCACTCACACGCCGCGCCTGGACGAGAAGGGGCGACTGATCCTGCCTGCCAAGTACCGCGAAGAACTCACCCGGGGCATCGTCCTGACCAAGGGCGAGGAACGCTGTCTCTACGTGTTTCCGCAGGCAGAGTTCGATCAGATCGCCGCGGGACGACGGCCCGAACCGGGGGACGCCAAGCCGCAGCGCGGCTACAACCGGGTGTTCTTCGCCAGCGCCGAGGACGCGATCCCGGACCGACAGGGCCGGATCACGATTCCGCCCGCGCTGCGCGAGTACGCGGCGCTGCAGCGCGACTGCGTGGTGATCGGGAACAACACCCGCCTGGAGATCTGGGACTCAGCGGCGTGGGATGCCTACCTGGGTGAGCAGGAGGACGCGTTCTCCGAGGGGACCGAGGAGGTGACGCCCGGGGCTTAAGCGAGGCAAGCGCCCCTCGCGGGGGGTGCCCGGCGAGGTCTCCACCCGCGCTGGATGGCCAGGCCGGCTGACGTCACTTCCCCGGCGCCAGGCGGCAGCGGCCATCGGCGCATCGCGCGGATGGGGACCTGGCCAGGCAGGCACCGCAGCGGGCGCGGTCCGGTTCCGCCGCTTGCGAAGTGGCTGATGTTCACGCGAGAAGGGGGCCCCGGTGGCCACGACAGGATCAGGACACCTGCCGGTCATGACCGACCGGGTGCTGGCCCTGTTCGCGCCCGCGCTGCGGCCCGGGGGATCGGTCCTGCTCGACGCCACGCTCGGCCGGGCCGGGCACGCCAGCGCCCTGCTGAGCCAGCATCCCGGGCTGACCCTGATCGGCGTGGATGCCGACGATGCCGCGATCGAGGCATCCCGCAAGGTGCTCGCCCCCTACGGCGGGCGGGTCACGCTGGTGCACGCCCGGTACGACGCGATCGGCGAGATCCTGGCCGCGCTCGGCCAGCCGAGCGTCCACGGCGTCCTGTTCGACCTGGGGGTCTCCTCCCCGCAACTCGATGACCCCAGCCGGGGCTTCGCCTACTCCTACGACGCCCCGCTGGACATGCGGATGGACCAGACCGGGCCGCTGACCGCGGCGGATGTCGTCAACACCTATCCCGCGGCCCGGCTGGCCCGGGTGTTGCGCGAGTACGGCGAGGAGCGCTTCGCCCGGCGCATCGCGGACGCGGTGGTCAGGGAGCGGGCGAAGTCCCCGTTCACCTCGACCATGCGCCTGTCCGAGATCGTCCGCGCGTCGATCCCGGCCCCGGCCCGGCGCACCGGAGGCCACCCCGCGAAGCGCACCTTCCAGGCCCTGCGAATCGAGGTCAACGGCGAGCTCGAGGCGCTGCGCCAGGCCCTGCCCGCGGCCCTGGACGCGGTGGCGGTCGGCGGCCGGATCGTGGTGCTCGCCTACCACTCGCTCGAGGACCGCCTGGTCAAGCGGGCCCTCGCGGCCGGCGCGGGCGACACAACTCCGCCCGGCCTTCCGGTGGCGCTCGAGTCCGGCCGGCCGCGGTTCCGGCTCCTCACCCGGGGCGCCGAGCGGCCCACGGCCGCGGAAGTAGCGGCCAACCCGCGCGCCGAGTCGGCCCGGCTGCGAGCCGCCGAACGAGTACGGGCCGCATGACCGAGCCAAAGGGGCGCGGTGCCGCCTGGACTGAGGAGCGAGAGAGCTTGCGAGCGAGCGACGAGGGAAGGCGGCGCCTTCAAGCGCCCCGGAGGCGAGAGAAAAGCCAGAGAACGGACGGTGCCGGATGAACACCACGGTCAGAACGGGTCCGCGCCGCAATCCTGGCCAGGCCGCTCCCGGGGACCTGCGGCCGCGCCCGGGCCGTCCCCGGCGCCCGGCCGCGCCTGACGCCGGCCCGGCCCGGCGGGCAGGCGCGGCCCCGCGGGCCGCGGGCTCCGGGCGGCAGCCGGTGTCGCGCACCCCGTTCATCTTGCTGGTGCTCGGGCTACTCGGCGGCGGGCTGGTCTGCCTGCTGGTGATCAACACCACGCTGGCCGCGGGATCGTTCCGGATCAGCGCCCTGCAGCAGGGCAACGCCCAGGCGTCGGAGCGGGTCGAGGAACTGCAGCAGCAGGTGGCGACCGAGGAGTCGCCGAGCTCGATCGAGCAGCGGGCACTGCGGCTCGGTCTGCGGATGCAGCCTGTCCTCAACTTCCTTGACCTGCGGACCGGCCGCAGCTACGCCACGCCCGCCACCGCGCCCGGGGTGTACGTGGTACCGCCCGGGTACACCCCGTGACACCCGGGGACCGTCCCGGCCGCCCGGACCGGCCGGCGCGGGGCCCGGCCCGCCGTTCCGCGCCCCCGGCCGGCTCGCGCCGGCCGCTCGGGCCCGGCTCCGACCGGCGGCCCGGCCCCGAAAGGCGGCCCGGCGAGGGCGGCGGACGGCGCGGTGACGGCGGCAGGCGGCGCGGTGACGAACGGAGACGGCCGGCCAGCCCGCGGCCTGCGGTCCCGGCCGTCCCGGCCGGCCGGCCGTCACGAGGCGCCCACGGCCGGGCCCTGGCCCGGCCCCGCCCGTCCCGGCCGGCCCCGGCCCGCCCCAGCCTGCGCCGGGCAGGCCCGGGCCGGCGCCTGAGCATCTCGCTGGCCTGCATCGGGATGGTGCTGGCCGTGATCGCGGCCCGGCTGGTGCAACTGCAGGGCCTGCACTGGTCGCAGTACCGGGCCCTCGCGCAGCAGCAGATGCTGCCCCCCCAGCCGATCCCGATCCCCGTGCTGCGCGGCTCCATCACCAGCAGCGACGGCACGGTGCTCGCGATGACCGTGCAGACCGACCTGGTCTACGCCGACCCGGCCCAGATACCGCAGGCCAAGCTCTCGCGGGTTGCCGCCGCGGTGGCCGGGCCGCTCGGCATGACGGCGCCGGCGATCCTGGCGCTGCTCGACCATCCCAGCTCGCCCCAGTACGTGGTGCTCAAGCGGAACGTCCCCGCGGCCACCGGCAGCCAGATCATGGCGCTGCAGCAGCGAGGCATCGCCGAGACCCCGACGTACTCGCGGATCTACCCGAACGGCGACCTGGCCGCCAACCTGGTCGGCTTCACCGACGACGACGCGGCGGGCGACCTGACCGGCGTGGCCGGGCTCGAGCAGGAGTACAACCCCCTGCTGGCCGGGCGGGACGGCAGCGAGGAGGTCGAGCTGGGCCCGACCCAGCAACCCCTACCGCAGACCGAGCAGATCGTCAAGGCCCCGGTACCCGCCAGCAGCCTGCGGCTGACCATCAACGCCGATATCCAGTGGGACGCCGAGCAGGAGTGCGCCACCGAGGTCAAGGCGGCCCACGCCAGGAACTGCTCGGTCGTGGTGATGAATCCGCACACCGGGCGCATCCTGGCGCTCGCGCAGTACCCGACGTTCAGCCCGTCCGACCCGTCCAGCGTGGCCGCGACCACCGACATCCCGGTGCAGAACGTGTTCCAGCCGGGGAGCACCGCGAAAGTCATCACCGCCGCCGCCGCAATCGAGCGCGGCGGGCAGACGCCGATGAGCACCTACACGGTGCCGGACCAGATCGTGGTGGACGGGTTCTCCTTCCACGACGGCGAGTACCACCGCACGGCGAAGTTCACGATCGCGGGAATCATCGCCAACTCGTTCAACGATGGCATGGTGCAAGTGGTCCAGCACGTCAGCCCGCAGATCCAGTACCAGTACTTCAAGGCGTTCGGGATCGGCGAGCCCACCGGGCTGAACCTGCCCGGCGAGAGCCCGGGCCTGCTGCCGCCGCCGTCCCAGTGGTGGGGCGACGAGCGCTACACCCTGTCCTTCGGCCAGGGCGTCGCGGTGAACGCGGTGCAGATGGCCAGCGTCTACGCCACGATCGCGAACGGCGGGGTCCGGGTCCAGCCCTCGGTCGTCGCGGGCACGGTCAGCGACACCGGGACGTTCACGCCCGCGCCCGCGCCGCGGCAGACCCGGGTCTTGGAGCCGAAGACCGCGAGCGAGCTGATGCAGATCCTGCAGCAGGTGCCCTTTATCGACAACAAGGGCGGCGAGCCATGGGGCATCATCCCGGGGTACTCGATCGCGGCCAAGACCGGCACCGCGCAGGTGCCGGCCCCGGGGAAGAGCTGCCTGTGCGAGTACGGCTCGAGCTACATCGGCATCGCCCCGGCCAGCGACCCGCAGCTGGTCGTGGCCGTGAACGTCCAGGATCCCACCAAGGGCGGTTACTTCGGCGACGAGATCGCCGGGCCGGTCTTCTACCAGGTGGCCAAGTTCGCGCTGCAGACGCTGCGGATCCCGCCGGACGGCGCCAAGCGCCCCCGTCTCATGCTCATGGTCCCGTGAGCAGTCCCCGCGCGCCGCGCTCATGGCACCGCGAACAGAGGTAATCTCTGCCCGTGCCAGCGGATCTGCGCCCACGCCACGTCCCACTGCGCCCGCTCGCGGGACTCGCGGTGCTGCTCGGGGTCAGGACGGCCGGCCGAGACGGGCCCGGCCCCCTGACCGCGGCCAGCGCAGCGCGCGGCATCCGCGGGATCACCCACGATTCCCGCCGCGTGCACCCCGGTGACCTGTACGCCGCGCTGCCCGGCGGCACCTACCACGGCGGGCGGTTCTGCGCGCAGGCCGCCGCCGCCGGCGCCGCGGCGGTCCTCACCGATCCCGCGGGCAAGGAGCTCGCGATCCGGTCCGGCCTCCCGGTGTTCGTGGTCGGCGACCCGCGGTCGAGGCTGGGCGAGGTCGCCTCCTGGGTCTACGGCCACCCGTCCGGGAAGCTGACGCTGATCGGCGTGACCGGAACCAGCGGCAAGACCACCACGACCTACCTGCTGGAGTCCGGGCTGCGGGCGGCAGGCCACCTGACCGGCCTGGTCGGCGGCGTGCAGACCCGCATCGGCGACGTCACCGCCGACAGCGCGCTGACCACCCCGGAAGCCACCGACCTGCAGGCGCTGCTGGCCGCCATGGCCGAGCAGGGGGTGACGGCCGCGGCGATGGAGGTCTCCAGCCACGCCCTGGCCCTGGGCCGCGTCGCCGGCACCTCCTACGACGTGGCCGTGTTCACCAACCTGTCCCAGGACCACCTGGACTTCCACGAGACCATCGACGCCTACTTCGCCGCGAAGGCCACCCTGTTCACCCCGGCCTACGCCCGGGCCGGGGTGGTCAACCTGGACGACGAGCACGGCCGGATCCTCGCCGCCGCCCCGCAGGTCCCGCTCACCACCTACTCCGCGGCCGGGAACCCCGCCGCGGACTGGCGCGCGGCCGACGTGCGCGGCGGGGCAGACGGGAGCACGTTCCGGGTCATCGGCCCGGGCGGCGTGGAGGCCGACGCGTCGGTGGCCCTGCCCGGGCCGTTCAACGTGGCCAACGCGCTCGCCGCCATCGTGGCGCTGGTCGAGTCGGGTGTGGGCATCGCCACCTCGGTCCGCGGCGTCGCCGGGTGCCCGGGGGTGCCCGGCCGCCTGGAGCGGGTCGAGGCGGGCCAGGACTTCACCGTGCTCGTCGACTACTCGCACAAGCCCGGCGCGGTGCGGGCCGTGCTGGACGCCCTGCGGCCGGTCACGCCGGGTAACCTCACGATCGTCCTGGGCTGCGGCGGCGACCGGGACCGGGCCAAGCGCCCGCTGATGGGCGCCGCGGCGGCCGGGCTCGCCGACACGGCCATCCTCACCAGCGACAACCCGCGCTCGGAGGATCCGCTCGGCATACTGGCGGAGATGCTCGCCGGCGCGCTGACCGTCCCTGCCGCCGGCCGCGCACACGTGATCGTCGAGCCGGACCGCGGCGCCGCCATCGGGCTCGCCGTCGGCCGGGCCGCCAAGGGAGACGTGGTGCTCATCGCGGGCAAGGGGCACGAGCGCGGCCAGTACGCGGGCACGTCGGTGATCCCGTTCGATGACCGCGAGGTGGCGGCGGACGCCCTGGCCCGCCGCCCCGCCGCGGCAGGCGGAGCGCCGCCGGCCGACGCCAGCGACCGGGGGGCCCCGTGATCCCGCTGTCCCTCACCGAGATATCCGAGATCACCGGGGCCACCGGTGATCTGATCGCGGACTATTACGCCACGGTGACCGGGCCGGTCGTGATCGACTCGCGGCAGGCCGGCCCGGGGAGCCTGTTCGCCGCGCTGCCCGGCACCAGGGCCGACGGGCATGACTTCGCGGCCCGGGCGGTCGCGGCCGGCGCCACGGCGGTGCTCGCCGCCCGGCCGGCTGGCGTGCCGGCGCTGATCGTCCCCGACGTGCCCGCCGCGCTGGCCGCGCTGGCCGCGGCCGTGGTGCGGCGGACGCCCGGCCTGACCATCGCCGCGATCACCGGGTCCGCGGGGAAGACCACCACCAAGGACCTGGCGGCCCAGCTGATCGAGACGCTGGGCCCGACGGTGTCGCCGCGGAACTCCTACAACAACGAGATCGGCCATCCGCTGACCGTGCTGCGGGTCACCGGGCAGACCAGGTACCTGGTGGCCGAGATGTCCGCGCGCGCGCCCGGGCACATCGCCGCGCTGTGCCGGATCTCGCCGCCGCGGCTGGGCGTCGTCTTGTGCGTGGGGCACGCACACGCCGGCGAGTTCGGCGGCCTCGACGAGGTCGCGCGGGCCAAGGCCGAGCTGCCCGCGGCGCTGCCCGCCGACGGCGTGGCCCTGCTCAACGCCGACGACCCGCGGACAGCGGCCATGGCCGGGGCCACGGCGGCCCGGGTGGTGACCTTCGGCCGGTCGCCGGCGGCGGACGTCCGGGCGGACGCCGTCGTCCTCGACGAGGCCGGCCGCCCGGCTTCACGCTGCGCACCGGCGCCGGCTCGGCTCCGGTCCGGCTCCGGCTGCACGGCGAGCACAACGTCAGCAACGCGCTGGCCGCCGCGGCCCTGGCCGGCCAGCTCGGCATGGACCTCGCCGCCGTGGCCGCGGGGCTGTCCGCCGCCACGGCCCGGAGCCGGTGGCGGATGGAGGTGACCAGGCGGCCCGACGGGGTTACGGTCATCAACGACGCCTACAACGCCAACCCGGAGGCGCTCGCCGCGGCGCTGTCGGCCCTGGCCGCGATGGCCCGCGGCCGCCGCGCGTTCGCGGTGCTCGGCCACATGACCGAGCTGGGTGCCCAGGCCGCGGAACTGCACGAGCAGGCGGGCCGGCAGGCGGCGCGGGCCGGGCTGGCCGGGCTGATCGTGGTGGGGGAGGAGGCCGCGCCGATGCTGGCCGGGGCCAAGGCCGAGCCGTCCTGGCGGGGCGAGCTGCTGCAGGTGCCCGACGCGGCCGCCGCGGTGACCGAGGTCGAACGGCTGGCCCGGCCCGGCGACGTGGTGCTCGTCAAGGCCTCGCGGGCCGCGAACCTGCAGCGCGTGGCGCTGGCGCTGACCGGCGAGCTGGACCGGACGGGAGGGCTGGCACCGTGAAGACCATCCTCGTCTCGGCCGGCGTCGCGATGGTGCTGGCGCTGTTCGGCACCCCCGTCGCGATCAAGATCTTCACCCGGCGCGGGTACGGCCAGGAGATCAGGGAGGAAGGCCCGTCCTCGCACCTGACCAAGCGCGGCACCCCGACCATGGGCGGCACGGTCATCGTGGTGGCCACGCTGATCGGGTACATCTGCGGGCACGAGCTGACCAAGGACCCGATGACCATGTCGGGCCTGCTGGTGCTGGCGCTGATGACCGGCCTGGGCGCGGTCGGCTTCATCGACGACTTCATCAAGATCTACAAGCAGACCAGCCTCGGCCTGCGCAGCGGCGCCAAGCTGGCCGGCCAGGCGGTGGTGGGCGCGGTGTTCGCGGTGGAGGTGCTGCGCCACCCGGACGGGTTCGACCTCACCCCGGCGGACGCGCACATCTCGTTCCTGCGCGACATCGGCCCGGCCATCGGGGTGCTGCCGTTCGTGCTGTGGATCGTGCTCATGATCGCCGGCTGGTCGAACGCGGTGAACCTGACCGACGGGCTCGACGGGCTGGCCACCGGCGCCGCGATCCTCGTGCTCGCCGCGTACGTGCTCATCGGGATCTGGCAGGAGAAGAACGACTGCACGGCCTTCCTGGCCGCGCAGTGCTACGCGGTGCGGGACCCGCTCGACCTCGCGGTCGTGGCCGGGACCGTGCTCGGCGCATGCTTCGGCTTCCTGTGGTGGAACGCCCCGCCGGCCAGGATCTTCATGGGCGACACCGGGTCGCTCGCGCTCGGCGGCGTGCTCGCCGGGCTGGCCGTGTGCACCAAGACCCAGCTGCTGCTGGTGATCCTGGGCGGCCTGTTCGTGATCATCATCTTCTCGGTGATCATCCAGGTGGGGTCGTACAAGCTGACCGGGCGCCGGGTCTTCAAGATGGCCCCGCTGCAGCATCACTTCGAGCTGCTCGGCTGGGCCGAGACCACGATCGTGGTCAGGTTCTGGCTGATCTGCGGCCTGTTCATCGCGGCCGGCCTGGGCATCTTCTACGTGGCCTGGCTCCCGGTGTAGCCGGACACGCGAATGAGCGAGCCGGAGCGGCGCGGTGCCGCCTGGAGGCGAGCGGGGGACACAGCCGACCTCGCGGGCCGCCTGGCCGGGCTGCGGGTATGCGTCAACGGGCTCGGGGTCTCCGGCCCGCCGGTCGCCCGGGCGCTCGCCGCCCGCGGCGCGCTGGTCACGGCCGTCGACGCACGCGACGACGAGGCCAACCGCCGCGCCGCCGGCGAGCTGGCCGACCTCGGGGTCCAGGTCACGTTCACCGAACACCCGGCGCTCCCGCCCGGCGCCGACCTGGTGATCACCGCGCCCGGGTTCCGGCCGGGCAGCCCGCTGGTCGCCGACGCGGCCGCGGCCGGCATCCCGGTGATCGGCGACGTCGAGCTGGCCTGGCTGCTGCGCCCGGCGCTGGCCGACGCGACCCGGCAGGAATGGCTCGCGGTGACCGGCACCAACGGCAAGACCACGACCGTGCGCATGCTCGCGGCCATGCTCGGCGCGGCCGGGTACCGCGGCATCGCCGCGGGCAACGTCGGCCTGTCGGTCGTCGAGGCGGTCACCGAGCCGGAGCCGTACCCGGTCATCGCGGTCGAGCTGTCCAGCTTCCAGCTGTACTGGAGCCGGTCGGTGCGGCCGCTCGCCGCCGTGGTGCTGAACGTCGCCGCGCACCATCTCGACTGGCACGGTGACATCGAGTCCTACGCGCGGGCCAAGGGGCGCATCTACGCGCCGGGAACGGTGGCCGTGTGCAACGCGGACGACGCACGCTCGCGGGAGCTGGCGGCCGGGGCCCCGGGCACCGCGCGGGTCGTGGCCTTCCGGCTCGGCGCGCCGGGCCCCGGCGAGCTGGGCGTGACCGGCGGCGTCCTGGTGGACCGGGCCTTCGGCGACCCGGCCGGGGTGGTGCTTGCGGGTGTGGCCGACGTCCGCCCGGAGGGCCCGCACAACGTGGCCGACGCGCTGGCCGCGGCGGCGCTGGCCCGGGCGTACGGCGCGCCGGCCGCGGCGATCGCGGCCGGGCTGGCCGCCTTCCGCCCCGAGCCGCACCGGATGAGCCTGGTCGCCCGGGTCGGCGAGGTGGACTACGTCGACGATTCCAAGGCGAGCAACCCGCACGCCGCGGCCGCGGCGCTCGCCTCCTACCCGTCCGTGGTATGGATCGCCGGCGGCCTGTTCCGGGGCGCCGGCGCCGACGTCGACCAGCTCGTCGGCGCGGTCGCGGGGCGGCTGCGCGGCGTGGTGCTGCTCGGCGCCGACCGGGAGGTGATCCGGCGATCATTGGCGCGACACGCGCCGGATATCCCGGTCGTGGAGGCCGCCCGCACCGACACTGGAGCCATGGATCTCGTGGTGACCTTGGCCGCGCGGCTGGCCGGGCCCGGCGACACCGTGCTGCTGTCACCCGCCGCCCAGTCGTTCGACATGTTCCGCGACTATCCGGCGCGCGGCGACGCGTTCGCCGCGGCCGTCGGCCGGCTGGCGGCCTCGCCAAAGGGGCGCGGTGCCGCCTGGACTGAGGAGCGAGGGAGCCCGCGACCGAGCGACGAGGGAAGGCGGCGCGCAAAAGCGCCCCGGAGGCGAAAGGGGACAGAGTGAGCGCGCCGGCCGTCACCCCTGGCGTCACCACGCCGGGCCGCCCGGCGCGCGCCGCGGGCCGGATCACGGCGGGCCTGCGGCTGCTCGACCGCCCGCTCACGTCGTACTACCTCGTGCTCGGCATCACCATGCTGCTGCTCGCGCTGGGCCTGGTCATGGTGCTGTCGACCTCCTCGGCCCAGGCCATCGCCCAGGGCGGGTCACCCTACTCGGGCTTCCAGAAGCAGCTGATCGGCGTCGTGGTCGGGCTGCCGCTGATGTGGATCGCCGCGAAGTCATCGCCGGTGCTGTTCCGGGCCGCGGCCTACCCGATGGTCGCGGTGTCCGTCCTCGGCCTGCTGCTGGTGCTTGGCGTCGGGCACACGGTCAACGGCGGCGAGCGCTGGATCGGGGTGGCGGGTTTCCAGGTCCAGCCGTCCGAGTTCGCCAAGCTAGCCTTCGTGCTCTGGGGCGCCGACCTGCTGGCCCGCAAGGAGAAGGCAGGCCAGCTCGGCGAGTGGCGGCACCTGCTGATACCGCTGCTGCCCGGGGCCGCGATCTTCAGCCTGCTGGTGATGCTCGGCGACGACCTCGGCACCACGTTCATCCTGCTGGTGATCTTCCTCGCCCTGCTCTGGGTCATCGGCTCGCCGTTCCGGCTGTTCATGGGCATGCTCGGGCTGATGGGCTTCGCGATGATCATCCTGGTCATCGTGGCCTCTTACCGGCTGCAGCGGATCACCGGATTCCTCCACCCGCAGGCCAACGCCCTGACAGCGGGCTGGCAGACGCGCGAGGGGAAGTACGCGGTGGGCTCGGGCGGGTGGTTCGGCGTGGGGCTCGGCGCCGGCCGGATGAAGTGGGGCTGGGTGCCGGAGTCCACCACCGACTTCATCTTCGCGGTCATCGGCGAGGAACTCGGGCTGGTCGGCACGCTCTGCGTGACATTCCTCTACGGCGGGCTCGCCTACGCCGGGATGCGGATCGCGCGGCGCGTGCCGGACACCTTCATGCGCCTGGCCGCGGCGGCCGCGACCGCCTGGATCGTGGTCCAGGCCCTGGTCAACATCGCCGCGGTGATCGGCCTGCTGCCGATCACCGGCGTGCCGCTGCCGCTCGTGTCGGCCGGCCTGTCGTCGCTGCTCGTGACCCTGGTCGCGCTGGGCATGCTGATGTCGTTCGCGAAACGGGAGCCCGGCGCCCAGCAGGCACTCGCCGCTGCTGGCCCCGGGCCGGTGCTGCGCGTCCTAAGCTGGCTTGGCCTGGGCGGGCGGCGCGGCTGACCCTCGGCGATGCGCCGGGGCCGCGCGACCACAGGGCAGGGAGGAGGCGAGGCGGCCGATGAGCGTCGTCCTCGCGGGTGGCGGCACGGCCGGCCACATCGAGCCGGCGCTGGCCCTCGCCGACGCGCTCCGGCGGGCCAACCCGCGGATCCCGATCACCTGCCTGGGCACCGAGCGCGGGCTGGAGACCAGGCTGGTGCCACTGCGCGGCTATGACCTCGAGCTCATTCCCGCCGTCCCGCTGCCCCGCTCGGTGAACCAGCAGCTGCTGTCGGTCCCCGGGCGGCTCGGCACGGCGATCGGCGCCGCGACGGCGGCGCTGGACCGGGTCGGAGCCGGCGTGGTCGTCGGGTTCGGCGGCTACGTGGCCACGCCCGCGTACCTGGCCGCGCGGCGGCGCGGCATCCCGATCGTCGTGCACGAGGCCAACGTGCGGCCGGGCCTGGCCAACCGGATCGGGGCGCGGCTGACCCGCCACGTGTTCACCGGGCAGCCGGGCACCAAGCTCGCGCGCGCCACCTACATCGGCATTCCGATCCGCCGCGAGATAGCCGGGCTGGACCGGCTCGCGCTCGGTGACAAGGCGCGCGCGCATTTCGGCCTCCGGCCCGACCTCCCGGTGCTGCTGGTGACCGGCGGCTCACAGGGCGCCAGGTCGCTGAACCGGGCCACGGTGGCCGCGGCGGGCTGGATCCGCTCGGCGGGCGTCCAGGTGCTGCACATCATCGGGCCCCGCTCCGACATCGACGTGCCGCCGCCCGGCGGGCCGACGCCCTACGTGGCGCTGCCCTACCTGGACCGGATGGACCTCGCGTACGCGGCCGCCGACTTCGCGCTGTGCCGGGCCGGCGCGATGACGTGCGCGGAGCTCACCGCGGTGGGCCTGCCCGCGGCCTACGTCCCGCTGCCGCACGGCAACGGTGAGCAGCGGCTGAACGCGGTGCCGATCGCGGACGTCGGCGGCGGGATCATCGTCGACGACGCCCAGCTGAGCCCGGAGTGGATAACGGACACGCTGCTGCCGGTGCTGCTTGACCCGGAGCTGGTCGCGGCCATGTCGCGCGCGGCGGCCGGGGCGGGCCGCCGGGACGCCGACCGCCGGCTCGCGGGCGAGGTCATCGACATCCTGCGGGGCGCGCAGCACCAGGACGCACGGGGCCAGGACGCACGGGGCCAGGACGCACGGCACCGGGGCGGGCGGCGCCGGCGGTGACCGGACAGCGGGGGAGGAGGAGCCTGACATGGGCCTGGTGACGCCGGTGACGGCGGTGCCGGTCGACCAGCTGGGGCGGGTGCATTTCGTCGGCATCGGCGGCGCCGGGATGTCCGGCATCGCGCGCATCATGCTGGGCCGGGGGGTGGTGGTGTCCGGCAGCGACCGGGCCCCCTCGGCGCAGCTCGACGAGCTGGCCGGGCTCGGCGCGATCGTCCGGGTGGGTCACGACCCGGCGAACGTCCAGGGGGCGGACACGGTCGTGACCACGCCGTCGGCCATCGGGGACCGCAACCCCGAGATCGTGGCGGCCCGGCAGCTCGGGATCACGGTCATCCACCGGGCCGCGGCGCTGGCCTCGCTCATGCTCGGCAGGCAGGGCATCGCGGTCACCGGCACGCACGGCAAGACCACCACGACGTCGATGCTGACCACCGTGCTGCGCCACGCCGGCGCGGACCCGTCCTACGTGATCGGCGGAATCCTCGCCGAGACCGGCACCGGCGCCGCCGAGGGCACTGGCGAGGCGTTCGTCGTCGAGGCGGACGAGAGCGACGGGTCGTTCCTGATGCTGTCGCCGAGCGCCGCCGTGGTCACCTGCATCGAGGCCGAGCACCTGGACAACTACGAGAACCTGGCCCAGATCGAGGCGACCTTCGCGGCGTTCGCCGGCAAGATCCGCGCCGGCGGGGTACTCGTCGCGGGCCGCGACAACCCCGGCGCCGCCGCGCTCGCGGCCGCCGCGGCCGGCCTCCCGCTGCGGGTGCGCAGCTACGGCGAGTCGGCCGATGCGGACTACCGGGTGACCGGGGTGACCGGCCTCGGCATGGCCACCCGGCTGACCGTGACCCCGCCGGATTCCGGCCCGATCGCGCTGACGATCGGCGTTCCCGGCCGGCACAACGCGCTCAACGCCGCGGCCGCCCTCGCGACCGCCGTGGAACTCGGCGTGCCCGCCGAATCGGTCGTGGGAGGGCTCGAGGCCTACCGCGGCGCGCAGCGGCGCATGGAGCCCAAGGGCGAGGCGGACGGCGTGCGCGTGCTCGACAGCTACGCGCACCACCCGACGGAGCTTGCGGCCGACCTCACCGCGGCCCGGGACGTGGCCGCGGGCGGACAGGTCATTGCCGTTTTCCAGCCGCACCTGTACAGCCGGACCCGGTTCTTCGCGGCGCAGTTCGGCGCGGCGCTCGGGCTGGCCGACGAGGCGCTGGTCCTCGACGTCTACGCGGCCCGCGAGGAGCCAGAGCCCGGC
This sequence comes from uncultured Actinomycetota bacterium, assembly GCA_963808705.1. Classification (GTDB taxonomy): domain Bacteria; phylum Actinomycetota; class Actinomycetes; order Streptosporangiales; family Streptosporangiaceae; genus JASHPR01. Next base: position 209,679 of record CAWEHB010000007.1, read on the forward strand.
ATCACCGGGCAGATCATCGCGGCCGCGGTGCCGGGCGGCCGGGCCCGCTTCCTGCCCGACGCCGCCGCGGTGCCGGACGCCATCGCGGGCCTGGCCAAGCCGGGGGACCTCGTGCTGACCATGGGCGCGGGCGATGTCACGCTGCTCGGCCCGGCGATCCTCGCCGCGCTGCGCGAGCGGGGCGGTGCGGCCGGATGATGCCGGAACGCGACGTCGGCGGCGGACCGCCGCCCGCCGGGCCCCGTGGTTCGGAGCACCGTGATCCGGAACACCGTGATCCGGAGCACCGTGGTCCGGAGCACCGTGGTCCGGAACAGCGTGGTCCGGAGCAGCCCGGGCCGGTGGTGCGGCGGCCGCGGGATCCGGGCGGTGCCACCCGGCCGGCCCGGCCTGGCCGACGGCGGAAGGCCGTGTTCGGCACGCTGGCGGCGGCGGCCATCGTGGCCGTGGCCGTCTGGGCCCTGCTCGGCTCCAGCCTGCTCGTCGTCCGCTCCGTGACCGTCACCGGGGCCCGCGCCGTGCCCCGGGCCGAGGTGCTGCGGGCGGCGGGCATCGCGCCGGGCACCCCGCTCATCCGGGTCGACACCGCGGCCGTGGCCCGCCGGGTCGAGCAGATCACCCAGGTTCAGTCTGCGCAGGTCATCAGGGACTGGCCGGACTCGGTCGTGATCGTGATCCGGGAGCGGACGCCGGCGCTCGCGGTGGCGTCCGGCGGCGGCTTCGCGCTGGTCGACAGGTTCGGTGTGGTGGTCAGCCACGTGGCCCGGCGGCCGCCGGGGATGGTCCTGCTCGACACGGCGGCGGACCCGGCCTCGCTGCGCGGCAGCCCGGCGGTCCGGGCGGCGGTGACCGTGCTGCAGGAGCTTCCGCCGCAGATTCTCCGTCAGGTGCGTGCGGTGACCGCGCCCTCGCCGGACGCGGTCATGCTGGACCTGCGCCAGGGCGTCACGGTGCTCTGGGGCGGCACCGGCCGGGCGGCGGCGAAGGCGGCGGAGCTCGTGATCCTGATGCGCACGAAGGCGTCGTCGTATGACCTCAGCGACCCGTACACCGCGGTCACCGGAGGATGATCAGGCCCCTCGCCGGTTCCCGGGGGACCTGCCCCGGTCCCTGGGCAGGCCCCTCCCGGCCAGCGCAAGGTCTGCGGAAACACGCCGGGCCTGCTGCGGCGCGGTTAGTTGACCCCGGGCGCCGGACAACCCTACTGTCCCTATTAATCGGCAGCTTGACATAACTCTAAATCTCAACTTGAGGGTGAGAGTTGACTTGCTGGAAACCACGAAACGCGCCCGGCCAACCTTATTGGGGGCGAATTTCGGCAGCCTGTTAACACGTAGTTTCCGGGTCCGGGCGGGTAATCAGCGGCCCGGGTGGCCAGCGGGAACGCGATAAGGCAAACGAGCGGAAAGGTCCCCTCCTCGTGGCAGCACCGCAGAACTATTTGGCGGTCATCAAGGTCGTCGGTATCGGCGGGGGCGGCGTCAACGCCGTTAACCGGATGATCGAAGAGGGACTCAAGGGCGTCGAGTTCATCGCGATCAACACGGACGCGCAGGCGCTTCTGATGAGCGACGCCGACGTCAAGCTCGACGTCGGCCGCGAGCTCACCCGGGGCCTCGGCGCGGGCGCGAACCCCGAGATCGGCGGGAAAGCCGCCGAGGACCACCGCGAGGAGATCGAGGAGGTGCTCAAGGGCGCCGACATGGTCTTCGTGACCGCCGGCGAGGGCGGCGGGACCGGCACCGGCGGCGCCCCGGTCGTGGCCAACGTGGCGCGCTCGCTGGGCGCGCTCACGATCGGCGTGGTCACCCGGCCGTTCGGGTTCGAGGGCAAGCGCCGGGCGGCTCAGGCGGACGCGGGCATCGAGACGCTCCGCAGCGAGGTGGACACGCTGATCGTGATACCGAACGACCGGCTGCTGTCCATCTCCGACCGGCAGGTGAGCGTCCTGGACGCGTTCAAGGCCGCGGACCAGGTGCTGCTGTCCGGTGTCCAGGGCATCACCGACCTGATCACGACCCCGGGCCTGATCAACCTGGATTTCGCCGACGTCAAGTCGGTCATGTCCGGCGCGGGCTCCGCGCTCATGGGCATCGGCTCGGCCCGCGGCGACGACCGCGCGGTCGCCGCCGCGGAAAAGGCGATCTCCAGCCCGCTGCTGGAGGCGAGCATCGACGGGGCCCACGGCGTGCTGCTGTCCATCCAGGGCGGGTCCGATCTCGGCCTGTTCGAGATCCACGAGGCCGCGCAGCTGGTCTCGAGCTCGGCCGCGCTCGACGCCAACATCATCTTCGGCGCGGTGATCGACGACGCGCTCGGCGACGAGGTCCGCGTCACGGTCATCGCGGCCGGGTTCGATGAGGGCGACACCGTCCGGCCCAGGGCGCTGGGCACGGTGGCCGGGAACGCGCCGGCCGGATACGGCCGGGCGCCGGCCGGCGCCGCCGACGTGTTCCGGCCCGCGGGCGGCGCGCGGCCGTTCGCGCCGGCCAACGGTGATGCCCCCGCCGCAGCGCCGGAGCCCGGCTCCGGCCGGGGCGCCGAGCCTGGTCCCGCGGGGGCGCCGCCCCCGGTGGGGAAGATGCGGCCGGCCGCAGCGGCGCCCATCGTGCCACCTCCCGGGGTGGGAGCGGCCGCCGCGAAGCCCGATGGCGCGGCAGCATCCGATGCGCCGGGCCTCGCCGCCCCCGCCGCGAAGCCGCCTGCCGTGGAAGCGCCCGCCGCAGCCTCAGCCGGGGCGGCCGGGGCCGGGTCGGCGTCCGCCGACGGCGCGCCGCGCCGCGCCGCCGGGCCGGCCCATCGGCGGCGGGGGCCGACGTGGCGGGAACGTCATCGTCGCTGGGCGCCGCGCGCGGGGGCTCCGGGGGCGGCGGCAGCTGGCTACCTGACGTCTCCAGCACCCGGCGCCCGTCTGTGGTCTTCGAGGAGGATGACGACCTCGACGTGCCAGACTTCCTCAAGTGACCAGCGGCGACGAGCCGGACCGGCCCGTCGAGCTAGCTCCGGGGGTGCTGGTCATGTTCACCAGCCGCCGCGGCGGCGTGAGCGCGCCGCCCTACGACACGCTGAATATGGGCCGGTCCGTCGGCGACGACCCGGCCGCCGTGGCCGGCAACCGGCGCCTGGCGGCGCGGGCGTGCGGGCTCGGCGCCGACCGGCTGGCCTGGATGCGCCAGGTGCACGGGTCGGCCGTCCGGTACGCCACGCCCGGGAACGGCACGACCGCCGGGCCCGCCGACCCGGCCGTTCCCGAGGCCGACGCGATGTACACCGACGTCGCCGGGCTCGCGCTCGGGGTGCTGGCCGCGGACTGCGCCCCGGTGCTGCTCGCCGATCCGCGGGCGCGGATCGTCGGCGCCGCGCACGCGGGCCGCGAGGGAATGGCGGTCGGCGTGGTGACCGAACTGCTGGCGGCGATGTCAGCCGCGGGCGCGGACCCGGCCCGGGTGCACGCGCTGATCGGCCCGCACATCTGCGGCGGGTGTTACGAGGTCCCGGAGCAGATGCGGGCCAGGATCGCGAGAGAGGTACCCGAGGCCGGCTGCGTGACCCGGGCGGGCACCCCCGGGATCGACGTCGGGTCGGGGGTCGGGGCGCAGCTCGCCCGGGCGGGCGTGCGGACGGTCACCCGCGATCCGCGCTGCACCGCGGAGACTCCCGCGCTGTACTCGTACCGCCGCGACGGCCGGACCGGCCGGTTCGCCGGCTTTGTCTGGCTGGCGCCATGATGGGCCAGTGAATCTTTTTCCTCCTCCCCGCGGCTGCCCACGTACTCTGGCTTGAGATGACGGACGAAAAAGGTTCAGTGACGACTGAGCCGCCGGCGGCGGGGCCCCGCGATGCGGGGAACCGCAGGGACGAGATCGCGGCGCGGCTGGCCGCGGTGCGCGCCCGGATCGCGGCGGCCTGCCAGGCGGCGGGCCGGGCCAGCAGCGAGGTCACGCTGATCGCGGTGACCAAGACCTATCCGGTCTCCGACATCCGCCTGCTCGGCGAGCTCGGCGTGTCCGACATCGGGGAGAACCGGGACCAGGAGGCCGCACCCAAGGCCGCCGCGTGCGCCGCCCTCGGCCTGCCGGTGACCTGGCACTTCGTCGGGCAGTTGCAGACCAACAAGGCCGCCAGCGTGGTCTCCTACACCCGGGTGATCCACTCGGTGGACCGGCTGCGGCTGGTCCGGGCGCTGGGCACGCGGGCCAGGGCCGCGGGCCGCACCGTGACCTGCCTGGTGCAGGTGAGCCTCGACGATGACCCGGCCCGGGGCGGCGCCAGCGGGCCGGAGGTGGCCGCGGTCGCCGACGCGGTGGCCGGGCAGGACGGGCTGGTTCTCGGCGGCGTGATGGCCGTGGCGCCGCTCGGGGTCGATGCTGGCGTCGCGTTCCGAAAGCTGAAACAGGTGGCCGACGGCGTGCGCTCGGCCCACCCCGGGGCGGTGATGATCTCGGCGGGCATGAGCGACGACCTCGAGGAGGCGATCGAGGCCGGCGCGACACACGTGCGCGTCGGTACGGCGTTGCTCGGCGGCCGGCGCGCGTTCGTCAGGTAATGTCCGTCGCGTGGCACGCGGCGCAGGCGGGGCTGCATGACAGGCACGACGGAGGGCGGACGATGGCCAGCGCGATGCGCAAGATGGCGGTCTATCTCGGCCTGGTAGAGGACGACAACCGCTACGAAGAGCACTACCAGGACGAGTACGGTGCCGACGAGTATGAGGAGTACGGTGCCGAGTTCATTGACCAGGGTGATTCCCGCGACCTGGTCAGGCACCCGGAGGGGGGCCTGGAGCAGGCCGGGAAGCTCGGCGAGCGGGAGCCGGCCACCCCGATGCAGACCACCGATCTGGCCCGGATCACCACATTGCACCCGCGCACGTACAATGAGGCCCGTACGATCGGAGAGCACTTCCGCGAGGGCACTCCGGTGATCATCAATCTGACCGAGATGGTTGACAGTGACGCCCGGCGCCTGGTCGACTTCTCGGCCGGCCTGATCTTCGGCCTGCGCGGGAGCATCGACCGGGTGACGAACAAGGTGTTCCTGCTGTCGCCCGCCAATATCGAGGTGGCCGCTGAGGACAAGGCCCGCATCGCGGAAAGAGGATTTTTCAATCAGAGCTAGACGGATACCGACAAACTACGCGCATGCCAGCGGAGATGGGCCCTCCGGGTATTGGCGTGCGGGCAGGGCAGGGCAGCGGTGAACGTCCTGAAGGCCGTGCTCACCTACCTGATCTGGTTCTACCTGCTGCTGCTCATCATCAGGATGATCATCAGCTGGATACAGGCGTTCTCGAGGTCATGGCACCCCACGGGGATCATCCTGGTGGTGGCCGAGGTGGTCTTCACCGCGACGGATCCGCCACTGAGATTCCTAAGGCGCTACATTCCGTCCCTCAGGCTCGGTACTGTGGCCTTGGACCTCAGCTTCATGGTGCTGTTCCTGGTGCTAATTCTGCTGTTGCAGGCCGTGCAGCTGATCTGATCGGGTAGCGTCCACCAGGGATGTAGCCCGACGTGCCAAGGAGACGACGACATGCCACTGACGCCCGCGGACGTGAGGAACAAGCAGTTCAGCACGACCAGGCTCAGGCCCGGCTACGACGAAGAGGAAGTCGATGCCTTCCTCGACGAGGTCGAAGCGGAGCTCGACCGGCTGATCCAGGAGAACGAAGAACTCCGGGGCAAGCTGGCTGAGGTGCTGCGCGGGGGCAAGGTGCCCGCACTCAACGCTCCGCATGCCGAGGCCCCGGCTGACCTCATGGCGGCCGAGCCGCCGCGCCACGAGCCGGAGCCCGTCCGGCCGCCCGAGCCGGTGATGATGCCCACCAGGCCCGCCGAGGACAACATGGACACGGCGGCACGGGTGCTGGCCCTGGCTCAGCAGACCGCCGACCAGGCGATCGCCGACGCGCGGCGGGAGGCCGACGAGACGCTCGGCCGCGCCCGGCGCGAGGCCGACGACATCCTCACCAAGGCCAGGCGCCAGTCCGAGCAGATCACCAGCGACGCCCGGGCCCGCGCGGAGAGCCTGGAGCGCGACGCGCAGGAGCGGCACCGCCAGGCCATGGGCTCGCTCGTCCAGTCGCGCGAGGAACTCGAGCGGCGGGTGGACGACCTGCGCGCCTTCGAGCGTGAGTACCGCAGCAGGCTCAAGGCCTACCTGGAAGGCCAGCTGCGCGACCTGGAGGCGGGCGCGGCCGACAGCGGCGTGTTTCCCGCCGTAGCCACCGGACCGCAGTCGGCCGTGTCGGCCGGCATGGGGCGCATGGACGTCCGCAACGGCGGCGGCCAGTCATCCGTGACCGGTTCGTACGCCGCGCCCGAGCCGGTGGGCCACGGTGGATTCCACCCGGCCGACGCCGCGCCGCACGACCGCCGCTAGCGCAAGCCGTCCGTCTGGAGTGCTCAGCCCTGCCCCTGCCAGCAGCGCCCGTAACGTATGCACCGCTCGTGACGCTGGCCCTGGCCGCAGGGCTAGCACTGTCTGTGGAGTCCGCCCGTGATCCGGTTTGGTGCCGTGCTCACGGTCGTGCTCGTGGCCATGGGACTGCTCGCCGCAGGCGTGCTCACCAACAGCCTGCTGCTGGTCTACCTGGCCATAGGCGTGGCCGCCCTGGCTGCGGTGATGCTCACCGTGGGCGTGGTGATCTGGCGCGGCGAGATTTTCGGGGATGCCCCAGCGGGCCAGGCCGCGGCGCCCGCCAGCGAGGCCGCGGCGCCGGCTCATGAGGCCGCGGCGCCGGCTCATGAGGCCGCGGCGCCCGTCGGCGGGGCTGCGGCGTCCGTCGGCGGGGCTGCGGTGCCGGCCGCCACGGCGGCGGGGTCGGCGCCGAGCACGGCCGCGGTGCCGGGGGTCGGCTGGCCCGAGCGGCCGGCGGCCGGGCCAGCGGCCAGCGGCCAGGCCGCGGCGCGCGGCGATCTCAGCGACCTGGTGATGCCGCCGATGCCTACTGTGTACCCGCAGCGCGCGCAGCACACCGAGACCGCGCAGCGCACCGAGACCGCGCAGCGCACCGAGGCTGTCGAGCCTCCGGAGACTGCGCAGCGCCCGGAGCCCGTGCCGCCGCCGCCGCTGCCATGGCAGGACCAGCCGACCCAGCGCCGCCCAGAGCCTTCGCCGCAGCCGGAGCCTTCGCCGTCGCCAGGGCCGGAGCCCTCGCGGCGCCCGGAGCGGCTGGAACGGCGGAAGCGGCCGGACCCGCCGGACACGGAGCGCCCAGAACCGGGTCGGCTCCAGCCGGAACAGCCGGCTGAGCCTGCCGAGTCGGCTGAGCCTGCCGCCTACCAGCGGGGCGCCTCGTGGCCCGGCTTCTGGCAGCGCGCAACACCGGCCACAGGCGGTGCCGCGGTTCCGAACCAGCCAGGCGGCCCCGCCGAGGACGAGGTGACAGCCGGCTCTGACGAAGCCCGGCGCGCGAACGAGGCCACGAAGGCGGCCGTGGCCGCCGCGGCAGCGGCCCTGCGGTCGAGCGCGCCCGTCGATACCACCGATACCGCCGAGCCCGAGCAGGCCGCGGCGAAGGCCGAAGCCCTCTCGGCGGCGGACGTGGCCGAGAAAGAGGACGGCCCGCCAGCGGGCAGTGCCCCGGCCACGACCGCCGCCGAAAAGATCGCTACCGGAGCGACCGCTACCGCGGCGACCCCTGCCACCGCAACCACCGTCGAGCCCGCAGCAGGCGGCGGGCCAGACCGGCGCAGCCCGGACACTGAGGTCATCATCGTCCAGGGCATCGGCAGATATCACCGCGGCGGGTGCATCCTGATCCGCTTCATGGGCCCCGAGGACCTAGAGTCCATGACCCTGCGGGCGGCCGAGGCAGCCGGCTGCGTTCCCTGCAAGGCCTGCCGGCCCGAGCAGGAACTGGCCGACGACTAGCCCGGCCAGCACCCCGTGATGGAGGAGGGGGCCGTCCAGCGGCTGGCTACTCGCCGGGCGGTACCCGGCGGAGCCAGAACACCAGCCCTAGGTCAGCATCCTCGTGCTCGCGGGCGTCCGGGCCCGCGCGATCGGCCGTCCCGGACCCGTAGTCAACCGCCAGCACCTCGCCGCTAATCATCGTCCCGTGCTCGGTCATGGCCGCGGCGAGGTCAGGATCCGTGGTGCTCCAGCGCAGCGAGACCCGGTCGCTGACGTCCAGGCCATCGCCCTTCCGCGCGTCCTGCACCAGCCGGACGACCTCGCGCGCGAGCCCCTCCCGGTGCAACTCCGGCGTGATGACGGTCTCCAGCGCGACCGTTTCGCTGCCGCCGGACGCTACCGCCCAGCCGGAGCGCGGAACCTGGGTAACGACCAGGTCCTCGGACCCTAGGCTCACTCCCGCCCCGTCCGCGATGACCAAGGCCTTGCCCGCGGACCGCAGCTCGGCGGCTAGCCCGGCCGGGTCCGCGGCCTCGATCGCCGCGGCCACCGCCGGAGTGCCCTTGCCGAACCGCCTGCCGAGAGCGCGGTAGTTGGGCTTCACCGTGTACTCCACCAGGCCCTCGGGCACGGCCGCGAGCGTATCCAGCTCGCGGACGTTGAGTTCGTCGGCGATCTGGACCCGCAGCCCAGCAGGCAGGTCAGCGAAGCCGGCCGCGCCGATGAGCGCGCGCGGCAGTGGCTGGCGGACCCGCACCGCCGCGCTGGCGCGCGCCGAGCGGCCCAGCTCCACCAGGCGCCTGACCAGCGCCATCTGCGCGGAGAGACGGTCATCGATCAGCCCGGCGTCCGCGGCCGGCCAGGACGCCAGGTGCACCGAGTCGGGGGAGCCCTCGGCTCGCAGGACACCCCAGACGTAGTCGGCCAGAAACGGGGTCACCGGGGCCATCAGCCTGGTCAGCGTCTCCAGGCATTCGTACAGCGTGGCGAAGGCCGCTGCGCCGTCGGCCGTGCCCGGGTCCTCCCAGAACCGGCGCCTGGACCGGCGGACGTACCAGTTGGACGCCTCGTCGATGAACGCGGCGATCCTGCGGCCCGCTGCAGCGGAATCGAATCCCTCCAGGGCGGTCGTGACGTCGCACACCAGCGCGTGCAGCTCACTCAGCAGCCACCGGTCGAGGACCGGCCGCTGGGCGGCGGGCGGCGCCTCGGCCCGCCGGGCATCCCGGTCCCCGGCCGCCGCGGCGTTCGCGTAGAGCACCAGGAAGGACACCATGTTCCAGTAGGTGAGCAGGATCTTGCGCACGATCTCCTCGAGCGCGTCGTGCCCCACCCGGCGGGTGGCCCACGGCGAGCCGGACGCCGCGAAGAACCAGCGCAGTGCGTCCGCGCCGTGGGCGTCCATGAGCGGGATCGGCTCCAGGACGTTGCCCAGGTGCTTGCTCATCTTCCGCCCGCGCTCGTCGACCACCAGGCCGAGACAGACGACGTTCTCGTAGGAGTTCCTGCCGAACACCAGCACGGCGACCGCCATGAGCGAGTAGAACCAGCCGCGGGTCTGGTCGATCGCCTCGCAGATGAACTGCGCCGGGAACGCGCGCTCGAACGCGGCCTCGTTGCGCAACGGCGCCCCGAGCCGCGCGAACGGCATCGAACCCGAGTCGTACCAGGCGTCGATCACCTCGGGCACCCGGCGCGCCTGACTACCGCACTGGCGGCAGGTGAGCACCACCTCGTCCACGTACGGCCGGTGCGGGTCGAGCCCGGTCAGGTCGCGGCCGGCCAGGTCGGACAGCTCGGCCAGCGACCCCACGCACGTCACGTGCTGCTGCGGGCACACCCACAGCGGCAGCGGGGTTCCCCAGTACCTGGTCCGGGACAGGGCCCAGTCCACGTTGTTGCGCAGCCATTCGCCGTACCGGCCGTCCTTGATCGTCTCCGGGTACCAGCTGGTCCTCTCGTTCTCCGCCAGCAGCTGGTCCTTGATCGCGGTGGTGCGGATGAACCAGGACGGCAGGGCGTAGTAGATCAGCGGCGTGTGACAGCGCCAGCAGAATGGGTAGCTGTGCTCGTGCAGCTGCGACGCGAACAACAGGCCCCGGTCGTCCAGGTCGCTCACCAGCGTCGGGTCGGCGTCCTTGTAGAACATCCCGCCGACCAGCGGCACGCTGTCCTCGAAGCGGCCGTCGCCGCGGATCGGGTTGACGACCGGCAGGCCATGCGCCCGCCCGGTTTCCATGTCGTCCGCGCCGAACGCCGGGGCCAGGTGCACGAGCCCGGTCCCGTCCTCGGTGGTCACGAAGGATCCGGTGACCACCTGGTGTGCGCCGGGAATGTGCACCAGCCGGAACGGGGGCCGGTAGGTGGCTCCGGCGAGCTCGGCGCCCGGGAACCGGGCGACGACGTCCCAGCCCTCGCCGAGCACTCGCACGGCCAGGGACTCGGCCACGACCACGCGGTCGCTGTCGGCGGGGTTGCGGGCCACCACGTAGGTTTCGTCGGGGTGGACGGCGACCGCGGTGTTGGACACGAGCGTCCACGGCGTGGTCGTCCACACCAGCAGATCAGCGCCGCTGAGTTGCGGATCCGCCCCGTCCGGGATGGTGAGCAGCGGGAAGCGGACCGTGATCGACGGGTCGGACACCGTCCGGTAGACGTCCGGCTGGCCCATCTCATGGTCGGACAGCGGCGTCTCGCACCGCGGGCAGTAGGGGCTGATCCGGTAGTCCCGGATCAGCAGGCCCTTCTCGAAGATGACCCTGAGAGACCACCAGACCGACTCGATGTAGTCCGGGTCCATGGTGCGGTAGGCCCGCCGCAGGTCGACCCAGTAGCCCATCCGCTCGGTGAGCTCCTCGAACGCGTCCACGTGCCGCAGCACCGACTCACGGCATCTCGCGTTGAACTCCGCGATGCCGTAGGCTTCGATCTCTTTCTTTCCTGACACGCCGAGCTCCTGCTCCACGGCCACCTCGACCGGCAGGCCATGGCAGTCCCAGCCGGCCTGGCGCGGCACGTGGAAACCCTGCATGGTCTTGAAGCGGGGGAAGAGATCCTTGAGTACCCGCGCCTCGACGTGGTGCACGCCCGGCTTGCCGTTCGCCGTGGGCGGACCCTCGTAGAACGTCCACGGCCGCCCGGCCGCGGTCTGGTCCAGGGACCGCTCAAAGACCCGCCCGTCCTGCCAGCGGGCCAGCACCTCGCGCTCGATCGCCGGCAGGTCGACGACCGCGGGCAGTTCGGGAAACGGCGGCTTCGCGGCGGGCTGGTCATCTGGGCGCGGCATGGCGGGCGGCCTCTCGCGGGTTGTCGCGCCGGCCAGGCCCGGGCCTCCGGGCCGCCAGCATGGCTTCGCCGGAGGGACGAGGCTCGCCGGCGGCGGCCCCGCGGTACCACCCTCCTTGGCCGCGATCGGCGCCTGCCGGCCCGGTTCCGCGACCCTCTCGGTTTCGTTCTGCGGCCGGCTCTACTCAGGCGCCGGCCAGCCGGGCGGCATGGAGCCGCGGCCGACATCGCCCGCGGTCCCGGCTCGGGACACCGCGGGTCACGCCCGGGCGCTGTTCTTCCGGCGGCTCCGGGGTGATCTGGTCCGCTGCGCGTATCCCCGGGCTCGCACCATCCCCGGTCGCTCCTGGCCGCCGCAGCGGCAGCTGTCCCCATCAGCGCCGTGCAGGAGGCCAGGATAGCTTATGCTTGCCGGCCCGCCCGGCACCGTGAGCACGCCCGCCCTGCCGCCGCCCGCCGGCCGCCATGTTTGCGGTAGCCCCCGGTAACCACTTATCCTCTCGTGACTGGTCACTACGAAGATCATTACTTAATTGAACCGAGGGAGGCCGGCGTTGACCGCTGCAGCGCACTCAGGCGCTGCCGCGCTTCCGGTGCGGCCGGGGGAGCGGCGCTGGACCGAAGCCGAGCTCGCGAAGGTGCGTGACGAGCTTTCCGAGGAGGCTGCGGAGCTGCGCGCGGACATCGAGCGGGCCGAGTCGGACATCGCCTCCCGGCTCGGCGATGCGGTCGGCGATGCCGGGGATGACCAGGCGGACGTGGGCGCGAAGACGTACGAGCGGGAGCATGAGCTCGCCCTCACCCATAACGCCCGCGAACTCCTGGCCCAGACCGAGCGCGCCCTGGCCAGGATCGACGAGGGCACGTACGGCACCTGCGAGTCGTGCGGGGAGCCGATCGGCAAGGCACGGCTGCAGGCCTTCCCGCGCGCGGTCTTGTGCGTGGCCTGCAAGCAGCGAGAGGAGCGCCGCTGACCGGCCGGGGGCACGGCGGACCTGACCGCCCAGACCCACCCGGTGCGCCGCGCCGGGTAGGCGTGCTGCTCGGCGTCGCCGTGGCCGTGCTCGCCCTGGACATCATCTCGAAGGTGATCGTGGTGGCCACGCTGTCCGACCGGCAGCAGGTACACCTGATCGGCACCCTGCTGATGCTCACCGAGTCGCGAAATCCGGGGGCGGCGTTCAGCATCGGGGGGCCGTCGGAGACCATCCTGTTCACCGCGATCGCCGTCGGAGTGATCATCTTCATCATCCGCTCGGCGCGCCGGATCCACAGCCTGGCCTGGGCGGTGGCTCTCGGCCTGCTGCTCGGTGGCGCCATGGGCAACCTGACCGACCGGATCTTCCGCTCTCCGGGACCGTTCCGCGGCTGGGTCGTCGACTGGATCCAGGTGCCGCACTGGCCGGTGTTCAACCTGGCCGACTCGGCGATCGTCTGCGGCGGTGTGCTCATGGTCCTGCTGGCCGCGCGCGGCCACGGGCTGGACGGCACGCCGCAGTCGTCCGCGCCGCGTTCCGGCGGCCCGTCGGCCCAGCCGGACCAGGCCTGGCCGGAGCGCCCCTCGGGCGGCGGCAGCGGATGACGCCCGGCCAGCGCCGGGTGCCCGTTCCCGACGGACTGGACGGCGAGCGCCTGGACTCCGCGCTAGCCCGCCTGTTCGGCCTGTCCCGGGCCAGGGCTGCCGAGCTGATCAGCGACGGCTCGGTGCTCGTCGGCGGGCGGCCGGCGGCCAAGTCGGACCGGGTGCCCGCCGGGGAGTGGCTGGATGTGACGCTGCCGCCGCCGGTGACGGTGCAGCCGCGGCCCGAGCCCGTGCCCGGCCTGGCGGTGGTGTACGAGGATGCCGATATCGTAGTCGTGGACAAGCCGCCGGGCGTCGCCGCGCACCCGACGCCCGGCTGGACCGGCCCGACCGTGCTGCAAGGTCTGCTGGCCGCCGGTCATGCCATCGCCACCAGCGGCGCGGCGGAACGTCAGGGGATCGTGCACCGGCTGGACGCCAGCACCTCAGGCCTGATGGTGCTGGCCAAGAGCGAGCGGGCCTACAGCGCGCTGAAGCGCGCGTTCCGCGACCGCGAGGTAGACAAGCTCTATCACGCGCTGGTGCAGGGCCACCCGGACCCGCTGCGCGGCACGGTGGACGCGCCGATCGCCCGGCACCCGTCCGGCGACGGCAGGTTCGCGGTCGTGGCCGGCGGGCGGGCCTCGGTCACGCACTACGACACCCTGGAGGCGTTCCGGGCCGCGAGCCTCGCGGAGATCATCCTGGAGACGGGACGCACCCACCAGATCCGGGTGCACATGGCCGCGATCAGGCACCCCTGCGTCGGTGACCGGCTCTATGGCGCCGATCCGGTGCTGGCCGCGCACCTGGGTCTGACCAGGCAGTGGCTGCACGCGGTGCGGCTGGGATTCGCCCATCCCGCCGACGGCCGCAGGGTCGAGTTCACCAGCGAGTACCCCGCGGATCTCGCGCACGCGCTCGAGGTGCTCCGCGCGGAGTCGTGACGGTGCCAGACTGGATGCCATGGCTGATCTCGACGCGGACCAGGTGATCGGCTTGCTGCTCGGTCATGACCGGCTGCGGGTGTTCGTCCGCGACGGCCGGATCGCCACGATCCCAGCCAGGCTGGCCCGGCGCCGGCTGCTGCTCGACATCGTGGCGCAGGGGTTCGAACCCGGCGTGCGATACCCGGAGCGCGTGGTGAGCTCCTTCCTGGCCAGGTTCTACGACGACTACGCCGCGCTGCGCCGGTACCTGGTCGACGAGGGGTTCCTGTCCCGCGACCACGGCGAGTACTGGCGCAGCGCAGGCACGGTCGACGCCCGCGCCCCCGCGGGCCCGCCCGCGCGAGGCGCCTAGTACGGCAGCAGCCAATTGGGCTGTGGCCTGCGGCGTAGCACCGGGATCTGGATGTCAGCGGGCAGCCGCCTCGCGATCACGAGTTGTGCGACCTACAAGATCTAAGGCGGCTACCGCCAGACCGGGCATGCGCTGATCGCGGCCCCGCGGTGGATACCGTGCGAGTACCTCGATGACCCGGTGACGTCGCTGGTCATGGGCCTGCCGGACGACCTGGTGTTCTGCGCCAAGGGACAGCTGGCCATCGACCTGGGTGTCGGGCCAGCACGGTCAGCTGCCGCCATCGCTGCTGGCGCCAGCGATTTCGATGACGACCTTGCCTGGAGCCTGGCGGGCTTGCTGGGCGGCGAATGCCTCGGGCAGGGCGGTGAGCGGGAAGACCTGGCTGACGGCGGCGCGGAGTTGCCCGCGGTCGGTCAGGCGGGCCAGCTCGCGCAGCTGGGCACCGTCCGGCTCGACCACGAAATAGTGGCTGCGGACATCGTCTCGCCCGCCGTGCCCGTCAGGCTCTTGCGCGATGGCCACCAGGATCCCGCCGGGACGCAGCACCTGCCAGGACCGGGCCATGGTGTCGCCGCCCACGGGGTCGATCACCACGTCTACCGCGCCGAGCTGGTCTTCGAACCGGCCGGTGTAGTCGATGACCTGCCCGGCGCCCAGGCCGGCGACGTAGGCGGCGTCGCGGGTGGAGGCGGTGGCAGACACCCGGGCGCCGTGTGCCGCGGCGAGCTGGACGGCGTAGGCGCCGACGCCCCCGCCGCCGCCGTGCACCAGGACATGTTGGCCAGGCTGCAGGCGCGCGTGGGTGTGCAGGGCCTGCCATGCGGTGAGCGCGCCGAGCGGGATGGCCGCGGCGGCAATGTGATCAGCCGCGGCCGGTTTCGCCGCCAGGTCCGCCGCGGGGATGGTGGTGTACTCGGCGGCGGCGCCGGACCGGTCGAAACCGATGAGCCCGAACACCTCATCACCGTCCTGCCAGCCGGTCACCCCGGGCCCGGCGGCGGCCACCATCCCGGACAGGTCGTGGCATGGGATGGCCGGCCAGGTTTCCGGCCAGGTCAGCTCCCCGGCGGTGACCGCGGTGGCCCGGACGGCCACTAGCACCTCCGCGCGCCCGGGCGCGGGGACCGGAACCCTCTCGTATCGCATGCTGGCCGGGTCGGCGCCCGAAGCACGCATCGCGTGCATCATGCCGGGAACACCAGTCATCGCAATCTCCTATTCTCTCGGCGCGGCGTGCGGGGTGCCGGGCGCTTCGCCGTGCTGCTGACCGCGCCGGGCTGGCTGCTGTGCTCCAAACTCTCACGCGCCGTAGCCACGGTTAATTTCGCAGGGCGGTTTCCTCGCGGTGGGTGCGCAGCAGCAAGGCGACCCAGCTTCGGTAGGGTGCCCACCGGGCGGCGAGCTCGGCGAGCTGGCCGGGGCCAGGGTTGTCGAGGTGGTAGGCGTCGGCCATGGCGGCGTGCAGCCGGCGTTCGCAGGCGGGGAACAGGTCGGGATGCCCGGCGCCGCGGATGAGGATGAGTTCGGCGGAGAACGGGCCGATGCCCGGCAGGGTGCACAGATGGGCCAGGGCGTCGGCGGCTGGCATGGCGCGCAGCCGGGCGGCGTCGAGGTCGCCGGCGAGCGCGGCATCGGCCAGGGCGCGCAGCCGTTGGGTCTTGACCTCGGGCAGACCGGGTATGCCGGCCAGGTCGCGGAGCGCGCGTGGGGTGGGGAAGGCGGCAAGCGGCGTTCCGGCGACGGTGAGGTGCTCGCCGTGCCGCTCGGCGGTGCGTTCCTTGATCGCGGCGGCCTGGGTGATCCGGATGCGGTGCCCGATGACCGCCCAGGCGCCGGCCTCGTAGGGGGAGCCGAAGCACACCGGCCGCAGCCCGGGGTATCTGGCGGCGAGCCCGGCCACGACCGGGTCGGCTTCAGCGACCTGCGCGAATCGGCTGCCGTCGATGTCGAGTGAGAAGATGCGGGCCAGCTGGGCTTGCGCGGCGGCCGGGCGGGCTGGTGACCCGGCCGGCGCGGGCGCCGCACGGCCGCGCCCTGCCCGCCCGCCTGACCGCCGCCGGGCAGCACAAGCTCGCGGCCGCCCGCGCCACTGTCATCGGCATCGAACAGCGCATGACCGCCGCCCTGCCCCCGCGGCGGGCCGCCACCCTGCTGGCCGACCTCGGCCGGATGGCCCAGGCGCTCGAACCGCCGCAGCGTAACCGGCGTGCCAGCGCCTGACCTAGCCGGCCAGGGCGATCCCCGCGCGGCGGGCGAGCCGGGCACGCTGGTGATACCGCCTTCGATTCTGTTGTCTTCACAAACACATGATCGGCAGGCGGCTGCGCTGAGCAAGACCGCTTCCCAGCCGCGCTCAGGCCCAGGTCAAAGCCCGAATGGCTGCTGCCGTCCTAGGCGCCCCGCAGCCCGGCCGGTTCCGGCGCGGGCTTCCTGCCCCGCCTGGCGCAGCTGGCCCAGCGTCCAGCCCCGGCCCGCCGGGTCGAGCGGGCGGGTAGCGACGGTGAAGAGCTCCGCGGCCCGCCGGTAGGACATCCGGGCCCGGCCGGTGACCGGGCAGACGTCCGCGGGCGCGGCGCCGGCCCGCGCCCGCCGGTCGGTCAGGAACACCGGGCCGCACGTCCGGCCCGCGAGCAGCCAGCCGAGTAGTCGGCTGGTGCCGTCGCGCCAGCGAATCCAGCCGTCACGCTGGCCCGGCGACCCGGCCGGCGCGCGACCGGCCGCCAGGTCCAGGCGGCCCGCGTCCAGGCCGAGGACGTCGCCCGCCGGCGCGGCGGAGTCGTAGATGACCCGCCAGAAGGCGTGCTCGCGCAGCGCGGCGCTGGCCCGGAACAAGCCAGCGACCTGGCCGCTGGTGAGCTGGGGCACCGGCGCCGCTGGCCCGGCCGCGTGCCGCAGCCCGGCGGTGGGGTCCTCGCTGATCCACTGCCGGTCCTGCCACCAGCCGACCGCGCTGCGCAACGCGGACAGCTCGCGGTTGACCGTGCGCTGGTCGGTCGCGCTCTGGCGGTCGGCGAGCGCGGCGGCCAGCCTGGGCCCGGCGTCCTCGCTGTCGAGCAGCGCCAGCGGGACGACCGGCGGCACGGCCCCGCGGCGCCCGGCGCCCCGCGGCGGCCGCCGCCCGACCAGCGCCCAGGCCCAGCTGGTCAGCGAGATCCGGTAGACCCGGCGGGAGGCAGCGCCCAGCGACGCCTCGGCGAGATAGCGGTCGACCGCCACCGCGTACTCCACCGGCACGGGCACGGACTCCGGTCCGGGAGCCGGGCCCGGCCGCTGCGCGATCACCGCCTCGTGGCTCGGACGCACGGCAGGCCTCCGTTCGGCTTTCCGGCGCAGCAGGCCGCCGCGCTTGGCTCATCGTTACCCTCAGCATAAGCGGGCCGGCGAGTGCATTTACTGCGGTAAATATTCACCGGACTTAGAATCGCGGCGCCCGCAAGTAAGAACGCGGTTTGCATTCAGTGATTGCATTCTGGCATGGTGGGAACCATGTCAGATTTGGTAATTCCCCCGGCCAGTAATCGCAGTAAATCCGCTGCGGCGCCAGGAGACGAGGCCGACCATTACCGATGGCTGGAGGACAGCGCCAGCCCCGAGGCCAGGACCTGGGTAACCGCTCAGAACGAGCGCACGCAGGCGCGCCTGGCGCTCGGAATGGCGCCGGGGCCGCAGTAAATACGCTTATGAATACCGGCGGGTTGCGCCAGAAGGATAGGCCGGCGGAGAAGCCGTCCCGGCTCGCCGCCATCACGTCCCGGGCGGCGGTACTGCGCGGGCGCAATTTCCGCCGGTTCTACATCGGATACGTGACCTCGCTGCTCGGCACCTCGATGTCCGCGGTCGCGGTGACCTTCGCCATGCTCGACAGCGGCGGCTCACCGGCCGACCTCGGCTATGTCATGGCCGCGAGGATCCTGCCCCAGGTGCTGCTCATGCTGGGCGGCGGCGTGCTCGCCGACCGGATCGGCCGCCGCCCGGTGATGCTCGGATCGGACGCCCTGTGCGGCGCCGCGCAGGCGGCGCTCGCCGTCGCGCTGCTGGCCGGCAGGCCGCAGACGTGGCTGTTCGCGACGCTGGCCGCGCTGGTGGGTGCCGGCGAGGCGTTCTTCAGCCCCGCGCTCGACGGGCTCACCGTCGACATCGCGCCGCGGGACGAGCTGGGCAGCGCGAACGCGCTCGGCGGCCTGGCGCAGTCCGCGACCGGCATCGTCGGCCCCTCCCACGCCGGCCTGCTCGTGGCGCTGGCCGGGCCGGCCGTGGTGATCGCGATCGACGCGGCCAGCTACGGGGTGAGCGTGGCGGCGCTCGCCCTGCTGCAGCTACCGCGGGCGGCACCAGCCGCCGGGCCCGCGCCCCGCCGGTCGCTGCTGCGGGATATGGGGGAGGGCTGGGCCGAGTTCCGGTCCCGGACCTGGCTGTGGGTGACGACCGCGCAGTTCGCGCTGTTCAATCTGATCACCTGGGCGCCGTACCTGCTGCTCGGCCCCGTCCTGGCCCGGGACTACCTCGGCGGCGCCCGGGCCTGGGGCCTGATCATGGGCGCGAACGGCGCGGGAGCGGTCCTCGGCGGCCTGGCGGCGCTCGGCCGCAGGCCGCGCCGCCCGCTCGCGGTCGCCACCCTGGCCACCTTCGGGTACCCGGTACCCTGCCTGCTCCTCGCCCTGCGTGCCCCGGCAGGCGCGGTCGCCGCCGGAGCGCTGGCGGCCGGCGTCGCGAGCGCGCTGTTCAGCACCTTCTGGACCACGACGCTGCAGCAGCAGGTGCCCCGCAGCCGGCTGTCCCGGGCCAGTTCGTTCTCCATGGTCGGCGCGTTCGGCCCGGGAACCCTCGGGCTCGCCGTCGCCGGGCCGGTCGCCGGGCTGGTGGGGGCGAGCCTGGTGCTCGGCGCGGGCGCGGCCTGGGCGGTGCTCAGCAGCCTGGTGGTGCTGAGCCTGCCGTCCATCCGCGCGATCACCTGGCTGGACCAGGGCGGGGCGCCGGGATTAGCCGAGCGCGCGGCGGAACCGGTCGCCGAGGTCGGCGAGCCGCTCCGCCGGCTCGTTCGCGAAGACGAGCCGCAGGTAATCGGCGCCGCCGGGCCCCCAGCCGTCCATCGGGGTCGCGGCCACCCTGCCGTGATCGAAGAGCCGCCGGGACAGCTCGCCCGGGGTGAGCCCGAGCGGCCTGGCGTCGATGAGCAGTGACCATCCGCCGTGCGGCGGTATGGCGGGGTAGCCGGAAAGCTGGTCCAGGACGACCTGGCAGCGCCGCTGCCAGGCCTGGGTCGCCGCGGCCACGTCGGCGTCGGCGCCCGGGTCGGCCAGCGCCGCGGCGACCGCGGCCTGAGCGATCCCCACCTGGCACACCACGTTGGTCAGGCCGACCAGCTTGATGTCGGCGAGCACCGTGGCGGGGCCCACCACCCAGCCGACCCGCCAGCCGATGAGCCGCAGTTCCTTTGACGCGGAGCCGACCGTGATGGTGCGCTCGGCCAGGCCCGGGTGCGCGGCCGGGTGGCTCGGCGGCCGGCCGTCGAACCGGATCCGCTCCATGGCCGCGTCGTAGATCAGCCAGGCCGGGTGGCGCTCGAGCGCGGCGGCGAGCGCGGACCAGTGCCGGTCGTCCAGGACCAGGCCGGTGGGCATGGACGGCCCCATCATCAGCACGGCGGCCGTGCCCGGGCCGACCGCCGCGGCCAGGCGCTCCGGATCGACGGTCCAGCCGTCGGCGCCCGGCGTGCCCGGGACGAAGCGGGGGACCCCGCCGGCCAGCCGGACCCGGTTGACCAGCCCCGCGTAGACCGGGTCGGTGAGCACCACCTCCTGGCCCGGCTCGACCGTGGCCAGCAGCGCGTTGAGTATGCCGTTGAGGCCGCCTGCCGTGCCGACGCACTCGGTGCCCGGGTCGTACCCGCGGCCGGCCAGCCGGCCGACGTGGGCGGCGGCCGCCTGCCGCAGCGACTGGTGCCCGCCGAACGGCAGGTAGCTGTTGGCCGCGTCATCGTCGATGGCCGCGCGGGTCGCCTCCAGGGCTGCCGGCGGCGGCCGCAGGTCGGTGTCCAGGTTCTCCAGGCGCAGGATGTCCGGGTCCGCGGCCGCGTCGGCCGCGTCGCCGACGACATCGACGCCGATGCCCGGGATATCTCGTAGCCGCGACACGGTCATGACGGCCGGACCACCCTTCCGGTGACAGTTCGTTCTGGCGTTATACCGCGGGGCCGTCAGCCAGGCCATCAGGCCCGGAGTGTCGGGGCGGCGGTGTCGGCAGGTTCCGATAGGCTCGATGAGCCGGACCGGCGCGCGCGCCAGCGGCCTCACCGGGCAGTTCCCGGGCACGGCGCGGCGGTCACTTGCCCCGGCCCTTCGCAATGCCCGGCATGGGCGTCGTGACGCATGCCCGAAGGAGGCGATGTTGATGGCGGCAGCCTCGGCGGGCACCGGAGGGAACCGGTCCTTCGTCCACCTGCACGTGCACACCGAGTACTCGATGCTGGACGGCGCCGCACGGCTGAAGGACCTGTTCGCCGAGTGCGAGCACGCGGGCATGTCGGCCATCGCCATCACCGACCACGGCAACCTCTACGGCGCCTACGACTTCTGGACCAAGGCCCGCGGCGCCGGCATCAAGCCGATCATCGGCATCGAGGCGTACGTCGCGCCCGAGCACCGCGGGCACAAGCAGCCGGTGCGCTGGGGAAGCCCCGCGCAGAAGGACGACGACGTCTCGGGCGGCGGCGCCTACACGCACATGACGCTGCTCGCCGAGACCACCGAGGGCATGCACAACCTGTTCAAGCTGGCCTCGATAGCGTCCCTGGAAGGCTACTTCCGCAAGCCGCGGATGGACCGCGAACTGCTGGCCCAGTACGCGAAGGGCCTCATCGCCACCAGCGGCTGCCCCGGCGGCGAGGTGCAGACCAGGCTGCGGCTCGGCCAGGAGCGCCAGGCCATCGAGGCGGCCGCCGCCTACCGGGACATCTTCGGGGCGGGCAACTTCTTCGTCGAGCTCATGGAGCATGGCCTTGACATCGAGCGGCGTGCCGCCAGCGGGCTGCGGCGGATCGCCAGGGATCTCTCGCTGCCGTATCTCGCGACCAACGACCTGCACTACGCTCGCGAGGGCGATGCGACCGCCCACGAGGCCCTGCTGTGCGTCCAGACGGCTACGAACCTGGCTGACCCGAACAGGTTCCGGCTCGAGGGCGGCGGCTACTACGTAAAGAGCCCGCAGGAGATGCGCGCGCTGAGCGCGGACGAGGAATGGCAGGCCGGCTGCGACTCCACCCTGCTGATCGCCGAGCGCGCGAACGTCGAGTTCACCAAGTCGAACCTGATGCCGAAGTTCCCGCTGCCCGACGGGGAGACCGAGTCGAGCTGGTTCCGCAAGGAAGTCTGGCGGGGGATGGGCCGCCGGTACCCGGACGGATACGACGAGCAGCGCCGCGTCCAGGCCGAGTACGAGATCGGCGTCATCGAGACCATGGGGTTCTGCTCGTACTTCCTCGTCGTCGCCGACTTCATCATGTGGGCCAAGCGGAACGGGATCCGGGTGGGACCGTGCCGCGGCTCGGCGGGCGGCTCGATCGTGTCCTACGCGCTCGGCATCACCGACCTGGATCCCATAGCGCACGGCCTGGTGTTCGAGCGGTTCCTCAACCCCGAGCGCGTGTCCATGCCCGACGTTGACGTCGACTTCGACGAGCGCCGGCGCGGCGACGTCATCCGGTACGTCACGGAGAAGTACGGCGACGACCGGGTGGCCCAGATCATCACCTACGGCACGATCAAGGCGAAGGCCGCGATCAAGGACGCCTCCCGGGTGCTCGGCTTCCCCTATGCGCTCGGGGACCGGATCACCAAGGCGTTCCCGCCCGCCGTGCTGGGCAAGGAGATGCCGCTGTCCGGCGTGTTCGAGCCGGACAACCCCCGCTATGGCGAGGCCGGCGAGATCCGCTCGCTGTATGAGGCCGAGGCAGAGGTCAAGCAGGTCATCGACACCGCGCGCGGGCTCGAGGGGCTGATCCGCCAGGCCGGCGTGCACGCGGCCGGGGTGATCATGAGCAGCGAGCCGCTGCTCGACCACATCCCGGTCTGGAAGCGCGAGGCCGACGGCGCGGTGATCACGCAGTTCGACTACCCCTCGTGCGAGGACATCGGCCTGCTGAAGATGGACTTCCTCGGGCTGCGCAACCTCACCGTGATCGACGACGCGATCCGGGGCATCAGGGATAACCGCGGCATCGAGATCGACCTGGAGACGCTCGGCCTGGACGACAAGCCGACCTACGAGCTGCTGGCCCGCGGCGACACCCTGGGCGTGTTCCAGCTCGACGGCAGCCCGATGCGGGGGCTGCTGCGGGCCATGCGGACCGACAAGTTCGGCGACATCTCGGCGGTCATCGCGCTGTATCGGCCCGGCCCGATGGCCAGCGCCCCGGTCTATGCCGACCGCAAGACCGGCCGGGCGCCGGTCACGCCGATCCATCCCGAGCTGGCCGAACCGCTCGAAGACATCCTGGGCGAGAGCTACGGCCTGCTGGTGTACCAGGAGGACGTTATGTTCGCCGCGCAGCGGCTGGCCGGGTACTCGCCCGGCAAGGCCGACCTGCTGCGGCGGGCCATGGGCAAGAAGAAAAAGGAGATACTGGACAAGGAGTACGAGCCGTTCGCGGCCGGCATGAAGGCCAACGGCTACTCCGACGGCGCGATCAAGACCATCTGGGACGTGATGGTGCCGTTCTCCGGCTATGCCTTCAACAAGGCGCACGCGGCCGGCTACGGGCTGATCTCCTACTGGACCGCTTACCTGAAGGCCAACTTCCCGACCGAGTACATGGCCGGGCTGCTCACCTCGGTCGCGGGCGACAAGGACAAGTCCGCGCTGTACCTGAACGAGTGCCGCCGGATGGGGATCAAGGTGCTGCCTCCGGACGTGAACGCGTCGTCGGCGATGTTCACCCCGGTCGGCCCAGACATAAGGTTCGGCATGGCAGCGGTCCGGAACGTCGGCACCGCCGTGGTGGAGTCGATCGTCGCCGCGCGCAAGTCCAAGGGCGCGTTCACCAGCTTCGCCGACTTCCTGCGCAAGGTGCCGGTGAACGTGTGCAACAAGCGCGTGATCGAGTCTCTGATCAAGGCGGGCGCGTTCGACTCGTTTGACCACCCGCGCAAGGGCCTGGTGCTCATCCACGAGCAGGCGATCGACACCGTGATCGACGTGAAGCGGAACGAGGCGATCGGCCAGGACTCGCTGTTCGGAGAGGATCCCGAGATCGCGTCGGCGTTTGACATGCCGGTGCCGGACGGGGAATGGGAAAAGTCGACGCGGCTCGGATTCGAGCGCGAGATGCTCGGCCTGTATGTCTCCGATCACCCGCTGCTTGGGCTGGAGAACGGGCTCGCCGCGGCCACCGACTGCTCGGTCGCCCAGCTCATCGGATCCGCGGAACAGGAGCCGGCCCGCAACGGGCCCGGCGACCGTAGTGACGGGCAGGTGGTCACCGTCGGCGGGATCCTGTCCGGGACGGCGCGGAAGGTGACCAAGCAGGGCAGTCCGTGGGCGGCGGCCACGCTCGAGGATCTCGAGGGCGCGATCGAGGTGCTGTTCTTCCCTGCCACCTACCAGGCGTGCATGTCGCTGATCATCGACGACGCGATCGTGGTGGTGAAGGGGCGGCTGGACCGGCGCGAGGAAGTGCCCAAGCTGGTCGCGACGGAGGTGAGTGCCCCCGAGCTGCCAGCGGACGGCCAGGGCCCTTTTGTGGTGTCGATCATGGAGGCGCGGTGCGTGCCCCCGGTGGTCGAGCGGCTCAGGGAGGTGCTGAGCACCCACCCGGGGGCCACCGAGGTGCACCTGAGGCTGCTGACCGGCTCCCGTACCAAGGTCGTGCGGCTGGATGACAAGCTGCGGGTCAAGCCGTCGCCGTCGCTGCTCGCTGACCTGAAGCAGTTGCTCGGCCCCGCGTGCGTCGGCTGACTTTTTCTTGCTCGCTCGCCTCCGGGCTGTTTTTCTCGCTCGCCTCCGGGGCGCTCAGAGGCGCCGCCTTCCCTCGTCGCTCGGTCGCAAGCTCCCTCGCTCCTCAGTCCAGGACGGCGCCGCGCCCCTTTGGCTCGGTCATTCCTCGCTCCTCGGTCCAGTCGGCGCCGCGCCCTTTGGCTCGCTCGCTGCCCGCCGTAGAATGCGCTGAGGTGAGCCGGGAAGCCTGGTCGGCGTCAGTCTGATCGCGGGAAGGCCTGCCATGCTGCCCATCCGGTATCGTCAGGGGCTCCCCCGGTGATCCGCCGGCTGCTGCGCGGCTCGGAATGGCGCCGCGAGGTGCTGCGCACCAACCTGTGGCTGGTCCCCGCGGTCGAGGTCTTCATCGCGGTGCTGCTGTTCGCCGGCACCTACGCGCTGGACCGG
This sequence comes from uncultured Actinomycetota bacterium, assembly GCA_963808705.1. GTDB lineage: Bacteria > Actinomycetota > Actinomycetes > Streptosporangiales > Streptosporangiaceae > JASHPR01. Next base: position 234,064 of record CAWEHB010000007.1, read on the forward strand.
GCGGCCTATGACGGCGTGTTCCAGGTGCCCGGATGGGCGATCAGCGGTTCCGCGGACGCCGCGCGGCAGATCCTGACCGCGATGGCCGCGGCCATCATCACGGTCGTCGGCGTGGTGTTCTCGATCGTGATCGTCGCGCTGACCCTGACCTCCACCCAGTTCGGGCCGCGGATGCTGCGCAACTTCATCCGCGACCGGGGCACGCAGCTCACGCTCGGGACGTTCGTGGCCACGTTCATCTACGCGGTGCTGGCGCTGGGGTCAATCGGCCAGGGCGCGCACGGGGACTTCGTCCCGCACATCAGCATCACGGTGACGCTGGCCCTGATGGTCGTCGACCTCGCGGTGCTCATCTATTTCCTGCACCACATCGCCATCCAGATCCAGCTGCCCCAGGTCATCGCGGGCATCGCCGGCGACCTGGCCGGCGCGATCGAGCTGCAGGCCGGCGACCCGACCGTGGGCGCCGACGCCCGGTACGCCGCGCTGCTGATCGCGGACATGGACGGGCCCGGCGGGGACGTCGCCGCGCCGCGCAGCGGCTACCTGCAGTACATCCAGCACCGGACGCTGGTCCGGATCGCCGCCGAGAAGGACGCGGTGATCCACGTGCGCTACCGGCCCGGCCACTTCCTGGTCCAGGGCCACCCGTACGCCACGGTGTGGCCGGCCAGCGCCGCCGACCAGGTGGCCCGCGAGCTGGCCCGGGCCCACGTCACCGGCCCGTACCGGACCCTAGCCCAGGACGTCTCGTTCGGCGTCGACCAGCTGGTGGAGATCTGCATCCGGGCGCTGTCTCCCGCGGTCAACGACACCTTCACGGCGCTGACCTGCATCGACTGGATCGGGGACAGCCTGTGCAAGGTCACCGGCCGGTGGCAGCCGACGCGCGTCTACCGGGACGCCGCGGGCACCGTGCGGCTGATCGCGACGCAGACCACCTACCAGCGCCTGGTCCAGCGCGCCTTCGAGAAGGTGCGCCAGGCCGGCCGCGGCATGCCCGCGGTGATGATCCGGCAGCTGGACGCGCTCGCGAAGATCATGGAACGGGCGGCCGCGCCCGATGACCGCGAGGTACTGCTCGACCAGGCCGCGATGATCGAGCGGCTGAGCGCGGCGTCGGTCGACGAGGAATCCGACCGTGCCGACGTCCGCCGCGCCTACCAGCGGGTGCTCGACGTGCACGCCGGGCTGGCCGCGGCCCCGGACACCCCGGCGGCCCAGGCCACCTAGCCCTCAGGCGTCACGGCGCTGCAGCAGGTAGCCGGCGATCACCAGCAGCACCAGGGTCCAGAGGCAGAACACCCCGAAGCCCTCCCAGGCGGAGAGCACGTTGCCGCCCGCCGGCGGTTGCTGCTGTCCGATCAGCGTGCCGGCCTGCTCGGGCAGGTAGCCGTCGATGTGCGCACCCCAGCTCCCCGGCAGCAGCCCGGACAGGATCGGCAGCACGAACACCACGCCGATCGCCGTGGTGACGGCCCCGGCGGTGTGCCGGATGATCGCGCCGATCGCCAGCGAGAACAGGCCGAGCACGGTGAGGTAGAGACCCGCCCCGACCACCGCCCGGGTGACGTTGTGGTCGCTCAGCGCCACGGGCACGTGGCTGTGCAGGATCGCCGAGCCGAGGAAGAACGAGCCGAACGCGACGATCTCCGCCACGACGATCAGCAGCGCGGCGAACACCAGCGACTTGGCGGCCAGCATCTTCAGCCGCCGCGGCACCGCGAGCAGCGAGGCCCGGATGACGCCGGTCGAGTACTCGGTGCTGATCACCAGCACGCCCAGCACGCACAGCGTGAGCTGGCCCAGCCCCAGGCCCGCGCCCAGGATGAAGCCAACGGGATCGAGGACGACCCTGGCGTCCCGCGGTGCCGCCCGCGGCCCGTTCCAGTTGGCCACGGTCAGCCACGTGAACAGCGCGGTGAGACCGACGCTGATCACGACGAACAGGATCAGCGTCCAGACCGTGGAACGCACCGAGCGGATCTTGGTCCACTCCGAGGCCAGCAGGCCTCCCCACCCGGCACGGTGCCCGGCGGGCGGAGCGGAGGGGATCTGAGCCGGCGCCGTCGGCGTGGTCGCCGTCATCGGGCACCTCCCTGGGTCGCGTTCACCGGATCCGGCTGGCTGGGCTGGCCGGCCTGATCGCGCCGTCCGAACTCCACGCTGCCGGACGTGAGTTCCATGAACGCCTCCTCCAGCGAGGCCAGCGGGGTCAGCTCGTGCAGCACGATCGACGCGGACGCCGCGATCTCCCCGATCCGCGCCGCCGGCAGGCCGATGACCGTGAGCAGCCCGGCGCCGTTGCCCGGCGCGGGCACCGCCATCGCGGGCACGCCCGGCGCGGACTGTCCGCCCCCGTTCTCGCCGGGCGTCGCGGTGCCTCCGGCGGCGGTGATCAGCTCGGCCAGCCGGGCCGCGTCCGGGGTGCGCACCCGGACCGACTGGTCGGCGCTGCGGGCGATAACGTCCTCGGTGCTGGACTCGAGGATCAGCTTGCCCCGGCCGATCACGATCAGGTGGTCGGCGGTGACCGCCATCTCGTTCATCAGGTGGCTGGACACCAAGATGGTCCGCCCGTCGGCGGCCAGCTGCTTCATCAGGTTCCTGATCCACAGCACGCCCTCGGGGTCCAGCCCGTTCACCGGCTCGTCCAGCAGCAGCACCTGCGGGTTGCCGAGCAGGGCCGCGGCGATGCCGAGCCGCTGGCTCATGCCGAGGGAGAAGCTGCCCGCCCGCTTGTCGGCCACCTCCTGCAGCCCGACCAGCCCGAGGACCTCGTCCACCCGGGAGCTTGGCAGGCCCTGGGTCTGGGCCAGGAACAGCAGGTGGTTACGGGCCGACCGGCCGCCGTGCACGGACTTCGCCTCGAGCAGCGCGCCCACCGTGCGCAGCGGGCTGGGCAGGTCACGGTATGGCTTGCCGTTGATCGTCGCGGTCCCGGAGTTCGGGTGGTCGAGGCCCAGTATCAGCCGCATCGTGGTGGACTTGCCCGCCCCGTTAGGCCCGAGAAACCCGGTCACCCGCCCCGGCTCGACCGTGAAGTTCAGGTGGTCGACGGCCACCTTGTCGCCATAGCGCTTGGTCAGATCGTGTACCTCGATCATGCCGCTGCTTCCTCGTCGCGAACCTGGGTGTTTAGCCGACTGCAGTCCCCCCGCCTAAGTTAGCAAGGTCCCCCGTGGTGCCCGGACGCTCAGCCAACGTGTCGGATCGTGGCCGCGTTCCCGTACTCCGAATTGTCTCATATGCGGACAAGATCGCGAACTCCGGGTAGGGCCGGGGCACCATGGCGCTGCACCGGAATGGGCCGGCCCGGGGCGGATGTGGGTACCGCGGGCCCGCGGCCGGGTCCCGGCCGGCTTGGCGGGCGCCGGCCGGACCTGGCGGGCGGGCCGGGGCGCCGGTCCCGTACCCTGCTGCGGAGAATGGCCGAGCCCAGTCAGCCTCCGCTCCCGGCCGCCCCGGGCCGCCCGCCCGGCGGGCGCGCCGGCCCGGACCGCGGCCTGCTTGCGGCCCTGGCCGCTCTCGCGGCGGTGATCGCGGGCACCGCGCTGCTCGGCGCCGCGGCCGGGTTCCTGTGGGCGGCGGTCGCGCCGCGCGCGCTGATCGTCGTGCTCGCCCCCGGCACCCCCTACGCGGTCAACCCGGAGACCAGCGCATTCATCGCGGCGGACGGCTGGTTCACGTTGCTGACCGTGGCCGGCGGCATCATTTCCGGGCTGCTGGGGTACGCGCTGGCGGTCCGGCGGCACGGGGCGCTCGCGATGGCCGGGGTGCTGGTTGGCGGGACAGCCGCGGCGCTGATCGCGAAGTGGATCGGCCAGCAGTCGGGGGCGGCCGCCTACAGCCACGGCCTCGCGGCCGGCCCGCCCGGTGTCCTGCTGCGGGAACCGCTCATGCTGGGCGGCCTGGGCGCGCTCGCGTTCTGGCCGTTCGCCGCCGGCCTGGTCGCCGGCGGCATCGAGGCGGTCATCCTGCTGCGGGAACGCCGGCTGGCCAGCTCGCCGCCGCAGGCCGTGGCGCTGCCCCTGCGCTACGGCCCGGCCACCTCCCCTGAGCCGGCCGCGGCCCCGGCGGTTCCCGGCCCGGAGGACCCGAAGGAGCCCGCCCCGGCGGAGCCGGGCCTGAAGGAGCCCGCCCCGGGACCCGAGGCGCAGTCCGGGTAGCCGGCGGCGACTCAGGAGGCGGCGGCCATGGCGGCGCCGATGATCCCGGCATCGTTATGCATCGCCGCGGGCACCACGGGAGCGCGAAGGCGGGTCAGGAACGGCAGGAACTTGTCCGACTTCCTGCTGACGCCGCCGCCGATGATGATCAGCTGAGGTGACAGCAGCATCTCCATGTGCTCCAGGTACTCGTCGACCCGCCCGGCCCACTTGCCCCAGCTGAGGTCGTGCTCCTCCCGGACCAGTTCGGAGGCGCGCTTCTCCGCTTCCCGGCCGCGGATCTCGATGTGGCCGAACTCGGTGTTGGGCACCAGGATGCCGTCGATGAACAGCGCGCTGCCGATCCCCGTGCCCAGGGTCAGCATCAGCACCGTCCCCTTCTGGTCCACGCCCGCGCCGAACCTCATCTCGGCCAGCCCGGCCGCGTCCGCGTCGTTGATCACGCTGACCGTCAGGCCGGTGGCCTGGGCGAACAGCTCGCGGGCGTCGGTGTCGATCCAGGCCTTGTCGACGTTGGCGGCGGTCCTGGTGACCCCGTCCGTCACCACGCCGGGGAACGTGATGCCCGCCAGCCCGGTCCAGGCGAAGCTCATCGCCAGTTCGCGCACCACGCCGGCCACGGCGGCCGGAACCGCGGGGCGCGGAGTATCGATCTTGACCCGCTCGGCGACCAGCGTCCCGGTGTCGAGGTCAACCGGGGCCGCCTTGATCCCGGTTCCGCCGATGTCAATGCCCAGTACGTGAGCCACGACCCCTCCGCCTCGTCCCCGGCCCGTCATCGAGCGCGTCGTCGTGCCGGACGCGCGAGGACAGCGTAGGCGCTCGGCGTGCGCCGCGCTACGCGCGGCCCGGGGCTGCCCGCCGGAACGCGGCGCGTTCCCGCGGCCGGCTGTTCACCGCGATGTCATCGCGGCACGATGGACTGGGCTGACTAGCCGGAGCGGGAGGACGCCGGGGCGTGGAACGTGTGGTGGTGGTCGGCGGCGGGGCGCTCGGCACGATGCACGCGGTGGCGGCCCGGCGGCGCGGGCTCGAGGTGCTGCACATCGAGCGCGAGCCCGGGCCGCGCGGCGCCAGCGTCCGCAACTTCGGGCTGCTCTGGGTCAGCGGCCGCGACGGCGGGCCTGAGCTGAGCCTGGCCCTGCGGGCCCGCGCTCTCTGGGAGGAACTGGCCGCCGAGGTGCCCGGCGCCGGCTTCCGGCCGAACGGGTCGCTGACGCTGGCCGCCGACCAGGCCGAGCTGCAGCTGATGAAGGAGGCGGCCGCGCGGCCCGACGCCGCGGTCCGCGGCTACGAGCTCATCGACGCGGCCGCGGCCCGCGAGGTCAACCCGGCGCTGCGCGGCGAGTTCGCCGGGGCGCTGCGCTGCCGCCGGGACGCCGTGGTCGAGCCGCGCCTCGCCCTGCCGGCCATCCGCGAGCACCTGCTGGCCCGCGCGGGCCTGCCCGCTGGCTACCGCTGGCGGCCCGGCCGCGAGGCGGCCGAGATCGCGCCGCACGCGGTGCGCGATCACACCGGCGAGTGGCACCGGGGCGACCTGGTCGTGCTGTGTACCGGCGCGGCGCACACCGGCGTGGCCGGCCCGCACCTGGCCGGCTACCAGCAGCCGCCGGTGCGCCGGGTCCGGCTGCAGATGATGCAGACCGGGCCGTTCGCCGGCCGGCTCAGCACCTCGGTGGCAGACGGCGACTCGCTGCGCTACTACCCGGCCTTCGACCTGCCCGGCCGCGACCGGCTGCCGCCGCAGGCCCCGGTCGCCGCCGCGGCACGGGCCCAGTTGCTGCTGGTGCAGCGGCTGGACGGCAGCCTGACCATCGGTGACACCCACGAGTACGCCGAGCCGTTCGCGTTCGATGTGCACGAAGACGCCTATGACCACCTGCGAGGCAGGGCCGAGAAGCTGCTCGGCTCGCCGCTGCCGCGGACCGAGCGGCGCTGGGCCGGCGTCTACAGCCAGGTGACCGGCCCCGAGCTCTACCACAGATCACAGGTCGCGCCGGGCGTCATCCTGGTCACCGGACCGGGCGGCCGCGGCATGACCTGCGCACCTGCTATCGCCGAGGAGACCTTCCCGTGACACCGACACCCGGGCCCACGCAGATCACCGTCGCCTGCCTGGACATGGCGGGCACCACGGTGGCGGACGACGGCAGCGTGATCGCCGCGTTCTCCGCCGCGGTCGAGCAGTTCGGGCTGCCCCCGGGCACGCCGGGCTACGACGAGGCGCTGGGGTACGTGCAGCAGACCATGGGCCAGTCCAAGATCGAGGTGTTCCGGCACATCCTCGGCGCCGAGGAGGCCGCGCAGCAGGCGAACGGCGCCTTCGAGGAGCACTACGCGGCGTCGGTGCGGGCCGGCGCCGTGGCCGCGCTGCCGGGCGCGGAGCAGACCTTCGCCGCGCTGCGGGCCGCCGGGATCAGGGTCTGCCTGGCCACCGGGTTCTCCCCGGTGACCAGGGATGCCCTGCTCGACGTGCTGGGCTGGCGGCCGCTGATCGACCTCGCGCTCTCGCCCGCGGACGCCGGCCGCGGCCGGCCGTGGCCCGACCTGCCGCTCACCGCGCTGCTGCGGCTGGGCGGGGGAGCGGTCAGCGAGCTGGCCGTCGCGGGGGACACGGCCAGCGACGTCGAGTCCGGGCTGCGGGCCGGAGCCGGGCTCGTGGCCGGCGTGCTGACCGGCTCGGCCAGCCGGGAGGAGCTGGAGCGGGCCAAGGCGCCGGTGATCCTGGACACGATCGCCGACCTGCTGCCGCTGGTCGGCCCGGACGGCTGACTGCCCGCCGCCAGGTCCTCGCGGGAGCCGGTGGCTGGCGTCGGCGCGCCGGCGCCCCAGTGCCGCGATCCGGACTTGCCCTACCGTGGCGAGTCATACAGGGTGAGCGTCGGCGGTTCATCGCGCCTGAGCGGCGCATACTTGCCGGGTGCCCGGCACGCCGCCCGGCACAGCCTGGCCTGCAGAGGACACCATGACGACGGACAGTGACGCACCCGGCCGGCCGGTCGGCATCCGCGATGTCGCCAAGGCGACCGGCGTCTCCCTCGCGACCGCGAGCCTGGCCATCAACGGCCAGCCGGGCGTCGCCGAGGAAACCAGGCGGCGCATCGTGGCCGTGGCCGAGCAACTCGGCTACCGGGCCAACCCGCAGGCGCAGGCGCTGCGGCGAGGGCGCACCACGACCTACGGCTTCGTGGTGCGTAACTTCGCCAACCCGTTCTTCCTCGAGGTGCTCAGCGGGGCCCAGCAGGTGGCCGCGGATTCCGGAGCCACGCTGCTCGTCCTGGACTCGCGCTACTCGCTGGATCGCGAGCGCCGCCATGTGCGGGAACTGGCGGCACAGCGGGTGGCAGGCCTGGCCATCGCCCCGGTGGGTACCGGCGAGTCCACACGGCTCTGGCATGATCTGCGCCCGGGCGCCCCGGTGGTCGCGCTGAACGCGTCCGCGGACGGCATCCGGGACGTCTGCCGGGTCCACCCCGACAACGCGGCCGCGGTCAGCCTGCCCATGCGCCGGCTGGCCGAGCTCGGGCACGCCTGCGTCGCGTTCCTGTCGGCGCCGCACCACCTCATGGCGGACCCGGACCGGCTGCGCCATTTCCGGCGCCTGGCCCGTGAGCTCGGCGTGCGGCCCCGGGTCATGTACTCGCCGCTCACGATCGCCGACGTGCAGCAGGCCGCCGGGGCGCTGCTGGCCGGCCCGGGCGCGCCCACCGCGATCATCACCAATTCCGACTACACGGCGCACGCGATCTACAAGGCGGCGCGGGAGCTTTCGCTGCCGGTCGGGCGGGGAGTCTCGGTCGTCGGCCACGATGACCTGCCCACGTCAGAATTGCTCGACCCGCCGCTGGCGACCATTCGGATGGACCACCGGGCCATGGGCCGGGCGCTGATGATGCGCCTGCTGGAACCTGGCCCATCTGGCGACTACGTCGCCGACGTGGAACTGGTCGAGCGGGCATCGCTCCAGCCGCCGGAAGCCGGGCGGTCGCGCCGCGCTCACCTGCCCGGATGAACATCCAGTGACCTGCGGCGTCAACTCGATAACGTCTCTTGACACTCGCGCACGTGCCGGGTGAGCATACCGGTGCGAAACGTTTTAAGGCATTGGTCTGTGCCGTTTGCCGGGGAGGGTTCGGGACTTCCTGACATTACTCTGCCGGGCCGTTTCGGCGGCCGCGGCCGCGTCATTCCGATGGGAAGCTACAGGAGGCATTCGCGTGAGATCGCCACATCGTTATGCGCTCATAGGGCTGACGGCCCTCGCGCTGCTGGCGGCCGGGTGCTCGTCGAGTTCTTCGTCGAGTCCCAGTTCCAGCAGCGCGACCAACTGGGCCACGGTTACGTCGGCCTCGGCCGGGGGAGGAATGAGCAAGCTCATCGCCGCGGCCAAGAAGGAGGGCACGCTGAACGTGATTGCCCTGCCCCCGACCTGGGCGAACTACGGCACGATCATCAGCACCTTCGAGAAGGACTACGGAATCAAGGTCAACTCCGCCAACCCTGACGGAAGCAGCCAGGACGAGGTGAACGCGGTGAAGCAGGAGAACGGCACCGCGGCCGCGCCGGACGTGCTGGACATCGGCATGGCCGTCGCCACGGCGAACACGAACCTGTTCGCGCCCTACAAGGTCAGCACCTGGTCCGACATCCCGGCGGCCCAGAAGTCCTCGGCCGCCCTGTGGTACCAGGACTACGGCGGCTACATGTCGATCGGATACTCGAGCAAGTTCGGCACGATCACGTCGATGAGCCAGCTGCTCGGGTCGAAGTTCAAGAACGCGGTGGCGCTGAACGGGAACCCGACGGAGGCCAACGCCGCGCTCAACGGCGTCATGCTAGCCAACCTGGTGCAGGGCGGATCGCCCGGCGACATCTCCAAGGGCGTGGCCTGGTTCGGCCAGCTCAAGGCGGCCGGCAACTTCTCCTCGGTACAGGCCACCGGCGCCACGATCAAGGCGGGCACCACCCCGGTCGTGTTCAACTGGGACTACCTCAACCTGCCCAGCTACGTGGGCGTGTCGAACTGGAAGGTGTTCATCCCGTCGGGCTCGGTCCTGGGCGGCTACTACGCACAGGCCATCAACAAGAACGCGCCGCACCCGGCCGCCGCGAGGCTGTGGGAGGAGTTCCTCTACTCCCAGGCCGCCAACGGCGGGCAGAACCTGTGGCTCGAGGGAGGCGCCCGGCCCGTGGAGCAGCCGGCCATGACCTCCAGCGGCACGATCAACTCCGCGGCGGCCTCGAAGCTGCCCCCGGTGTCCGGGACGCCGGTGTTCCTGACCCAGACCCAGGCGACCGACGCCGCCAACTACCTCGCGGCGAACTGGGCCAAGGCCATCGGTTAGCGAGGGATGGTGGCCGCCACCGCGACGAGCCAGACCGGCGCCCGGCCCGTACGACCCGTACGGGCCGGGCGCCGGATTCGGCTCCCCGCCTGGCTCGGCGTCACGCCGTTCCTCGCCTACGTCGGGATCTTCCTGCTGCTCCCGACCGGGATCGTGGTGGTCAACGCGTTCCGGAACCCGAGCGGCGGGCTGAACCTGGCCAGCCTCAAGCTGCTGTTCAGCTCTACGGCGCGCAGCTACTTCATCGGCTCGTTCCAGCTGTGCCTGATCTCGTCGGCCGTCGGGGCCGTGCTGGGCGCGATCCTGGCGTACGCCATCGCGTCGGGCGACCCGGACGGCGTGGTCCGCCGGCTCTACATCGCGGTCTCCGGCGTGCTGGCCCAGTTCGGCGGCATCACGCTGGCGTTCGCGTTCTTGGTGACGATCGGGCCGGTCGGCCTGCTGTTCCACGCAAGCTGGTACTACAGCTTCCCCTGGGGCATCGCGGTGATCTACGCGTACTTCCAGGTGCCGCTCATGGTGCTGGTCTTCCTGCCCGCGATCGACGGGCTGAAGGCGCATTGGCGGGAGGCGTCGGAGAGCCTGGGCGCCTCGTCGTGGCAGTACTGGCGGTACGTGGGCGGCCCGCTGCTCGCGCCCGCCTTCTTCGGCGCGGCGCTGCTGCTGTTCGCCAACGCGCTGTCGGCCTTCGCGACGATCGTGGCCTGGGAAAACCAGATCGCCTACATCGTGCCGCAGCAGATCTACATCGCCATCAACAGCGAGGTCGGCCTCAGCAACGTGAACGAGGCCGACGTGCTGGCCCTTGGGATGATCATCCTGGTGGCCGTCGTCATGACCGGCTACGCCCTCCTGCAGCGCCGGGCGGCCCGATGGCTGCGGTAACGTCCCTCGGCGAGACGCCGCTGACCGCGCCGGCCAAGCGCCCGCGCGGCATGCAGGCCCGGCGGCGCCGGCGGCTCAACCTGTTCCGCTACGTGGCGTTCACGGTCTTCGGGCTGTTCTTCCTGCTGCCGCTGCTAGCGTTGCTGCGGTTCTCGCTGGAAGGCAGCACGCTCGGCACGTGGACGATCTCCGCCTGGAAGCAGATCGTCTCCTACCCGGGGCTGCTAAGCGCGGTCGAGATCACCCTGGAGCTGGGCGTGCTCACCAGCGTGACCACGCTGGTCCTGCTGGTCCCGACCATGATCTGGATCCGGCTGCGGGTGCAGTGGATCAGCCGGTCCTTCGAGTTCCTCTGCGTGCTGCCGCTCACGATCCCGGCGATCGTGCTGGTGGTCGGACTCGCCCCGATCTACAACAAGATCAGGCATTTCGAGCTGTCCGCGCTCATGCTGTTCTGGGCCTACGTGATCCTGGCCCTGCCCTACGCGTACCGGGCGCTGGCGGCCGGGCTGAACGCGATCGACGTGAAGACGCTGTCCGAGGCCGCGCGCAGCCTCGGCGCCCGCTGGTTCACCGTGATGTTCCGGGTGATCGCGCCGAACATGTGGCAGGCGATCCTGAATGCGCTGCTGCTGTCCGCGGCCCTGGCGCTGGGCGAGTTCACGATCGCCTACACGCTGCTGTACGTCAACCTGCAGGTCGAGATGTTCTCGATCAGCCGGAACACGCCGAACGCGTCGGTCATCTTCTCCACCTCGCTGGCCGCGCTGGTGTTCGCCTTCGCACTGCTGTTGATCATTTCCTACGCTGGCCGCCGCCGGCGGCGCGGGATGGGGTAGCGCACGTGACTTCGCCATCGACCAGCACGCAGAACGCCATGTCCCGGGCCGCCGTCGAGGTGCGCATGGAGGGGCTGAGCCGCAGCTACGGCCCGGTCGTCGCGCTGGATGGGCTTGACCTGACCGTGCACGCAGGCGAGCTTGTCGCCCTGCTCGGCCCGTCGGGCTGCGGCAAGACCACCACGCTGCGGCTGCTGGCCGGGCTCGAGGACGCCGACGCCGGCCAGATCACCGTCGGCGGCGCCGACGTGACCCGGCTGTCGGCCAGCAAGCGGGACATGGGCATGGTGTTCCAGGCCTATTCGCTGTTCCCGCACATGACCGTGCGCCAGAACGTGGCCTTCGGGCTCCGGCTGCGCCGGGTGAGCGCGGCACAGCGGGACCGGCGGGCTCTCGAGATGCTTGACTTGGTCGGGCTCTCCACGCAGGCGGACCGGTACCCGCACCAGATCTCCGGCGGGCAGCAGCAGCGGGTCGCGCTGGCCCGCGCGCTGGCCATCGAGCCGCAGGTGCTGCTGCTCGACGAGCCGCTGTCGGCGCTGGACGCCAAGGTGCGGGCGCAGCTGCGGGATCAGGTCCGCCGGATCCAGCTCGAGGTCGGCATCACCACGCTGTTCGTCACCCACGACCAAGAGGAGGCGCTGGCCATCGCCGACCGGGTCGGGGTCATGCGGGAGGGCCACCTCGAGCAGCTCGCGCCGCCCACCGAGGTCTACTCGCGCCCGGCGACCCCGTTCGTCGCCGAGTTCGTCGGCCTCAGCAACCGGCTGGTCGGCACGGTCAGCGGTTCCACGGTGACGGTGCGGGGACGCGACCTGCCGCTGGTGGACCTCTCCACCCCGCCCGGGCCGGCTATCGCGCTGGTGCGGCCGGAGGCGGTCACGCTGGCGTCCGACAGCTCGGGTGAGTCCGGGCCGCTGACCGGCACCGTGATCGCCTCGACGTTCCTGGGCGCGACCAGCCGGGTCACCGTCGACCTCGGCGACACCACGGTCTTGGCCCAGCTCAGTACCGCAGACGCCATGGAGCTTCCGGCGGGCAGCCACGTGTCGCTGACGATCCGCCCGGACCCGGTGCTGGTGTCCGCCGCCGACGCCCCGGTCGAGGGCGAGGCGTGAGCGGGGGCACCGCGTGAGCGGAGGACATCCGCCGCTGACCACCGACCGCCGACTAGGGCCGGGCCCCGTGCTGCGGCGGGCGGGCAGCACCCACTACCGGGCGGTCGAGATCACCGAGGGCGAGCCGCACCTGGTCCGCGAGGACCTCGCCGTGCCCGGTCCCGGGTTCCGCCGCGGGGCCGGGCGCCCGCTGCTCTGTCTGGTTCACGTGACCGACCTGCAGCTTGCTGACACCCAGTCGCCGACCCGGTTCGAGTTCCTCAACCGGTACTTCGCCGACCCGAGGTACGCCGAGATCGTGCCCGTGCAGCGCCCGCAGGAGGCGCTCACGACGCACGCGATCGACGCCATGCTGCGCACCATCAACGCCGCGCGCGGCCCGGCCACCGGGGCGGTCCCGCAGCTGGCCGTGACCACGGGCGACGCGATCGACAACGCGCAGTGGAACGAGATGCAGGCCTTCTTGGCCCTGTTCGACGGCGGGCTGGTGCGCCCGGGCTCCGGCGCGCCGGGTTACGTCGGCGTCCAGTCGCTCGACTGGCCCGACGACTTCTTCTGGAAGCCGGACGGCGCGGCCTCCGGCGGCGCCGACATCTTCCGGCGCGAGTTCGGCTTCCCGCACCACCCGGGGCTGCTGCAGCGCGCGATGCGGGAGTTCACGGCCACCGGGCTTCGCTTCCCCTGGCTGTCCTGCTTCGGCAATCACGAGGCCCTCAACCAGGGCGTCGGGGCGATCACCCCGGGCCTGGCCGCCGCGGTCGTCGGGGCCAGGAAGCCGCTGGGGCTGCCCGAGGACTTCGACCATGACCGCGCGCTCGAGCTGTTCACCGAGCGGCCTGAGGCGTTCATGGCCGGCCCGGCCATGACCGTCGCTGCCGACCCCGGCCGGCGGCCCGTCACCAGGCGGGAGTTCGTCGAGGCGCACTTCCGGCCGGCCGCGCGCCCGGCCGGGCACGGTTTCACCAGCCGGAACAGGTTCGACGGCACGGCGTACTACGTGCATGACACGCCGGCCGCCCGGCTGATCGCGCTGGACACCAGCTGCCTCGCCGGGGGCGCCGCCGGGTGCGTCGACCATGACCAGGCCCGGTGGCTTGAAGCCCGGCTGGCCGAGGTGCACTCGGCCTACCGTGCGCCGGACGGGCGCGAGGTGCGCACCGGCCAGGACGACCGCCTGGTCATCTTGTTCTCCCACCACGGGACCGACACGCTCACCAACACCAGGACCGGGCATGCCGGGCCGGGCGGCGAGCCCGCGCTCGGCGCCGCCGAGCTCCTCGCCCTGCTGCACCGCTTCCGCAACGTCGTGCTGTGGCTGAACGGCCACACGCACACCAACGCCATCCGCCCGCGCCGCGACCCCGGCGACCCGGCGCGCGGGTTCTGGGAGGTCACGACGTGCGCGATCGTGGACTGGCCGTGCCAGTCCCGGCTGGTCGAGATCGTCGACGTCGGCGGGTGCCTGTCCATGGTCTGCACCATGCTCGACCATGACACCCCGGTCGCTCCCCGGTCGCTGCGCACCGGCGACGACCTGGCCTCGCTGCACCGGCAGCTCGCCGCGAACATGCCGGTCATCGGCGCCGGCTCGCAGCGGTCGGGCACGGCCGCCGACCGCAACGCCGAGCTCCGGATGACGCCGCCGTTCCCGCTGGACCGCGCCGCCCGGTAGCAAGCCACCGGGCCCCCGTGGCCCCCGGTGACTCAGGGCGTTAACGGGGAGTACACCGCCTCGCCGGCCCCGGCCGGCTCAGATTCCCCAGCGTGCCCCGGACAGGGCCTCGACGGCCGCGTCGCTGCCGTCGAGCCTGACCCGGGCCGCGGCGGTCCGGCCGAGCGCCCACAGGGTCAGCTCCGCCGGGGGGCCGGTGACGGTCACGACCGGGGTACGGGCCTTGGCGGTGATCCGGACCCTCGCCCCGCCGGGCCCGGCCGGGTCGGGCTGGTCATCCCGGGCGAGCTCGACGCCGACCGGTGCCTTCCGCAGCACGAACCTGGCCATCCCCAGTCGGCGCCAGAGCACTTCGGTCAGGCCCTGGTCGAGCTTGCGCGGCTCCCAGCCCGGCTGGGCGCGCCGCACGTCCTCGTGGTGCGCGAAGTACTCCACCACGTTGGCCTGCTCATCGGCGCCGGGCAGCCCGAACAGCGAAAGCCGCGGCGGGCCGTTCCTGATCATCTGGACCAGGCGCGGATACGGCGTCCGCTGGGCCATCCGGTGCTGGACGCTGCGGGTGTGCGCGGCCAGCGGCCCCCCGAGCAGGCCGAGCCCCGCGTCGGGCCGGTGCTCCCGGATCACCAGGTGGGCGGCGAGGTCGAGGGTCGTCCACCCCTCGCACAGGGTCGGCTCCCGGGGACCGGCCTGGTCGAGCAGCGCGCATAGGGCAAGGCGCTCATCCCGGGCATACCCCATCGTGTGATCGTAAGCCACCGGCCCCCGGCTGGGAATGCCGGCGCCGCAGGTCGCCGCAGGTCGCCGCGGGCCGCCGGCTGCCGCCGGCCTATGCTGGCGGCTACCAGCCAGGAACCCGGTCGCGTTCGCGAGGCCACAGGAGGAGCCGCCGATGACCGCGGGCAATCCCGCGCGCTCGGCCCGCAGCCAGCCGCGGGGGGAACTCGCGCTGCTGTTGCTGCTCGGCGCGGCCGGGGCCGGCCTGGCCCTGCTCGCGATGCGGCAAGGCTGGGCGAGGGTCGAGACGGCCGCGCCCAGGCCGCTGCCGGCCAGCGTTACCACCGAGACGGGCCAGGCGCTCGTGCCGGCCGCGGGCGCGCTGGCCCTGGCGGCCCTGGCCGGCCTGGCCGCTGTCCTGGCCACCCGGCGGACGCTCCGGCGCATCGCCGGCGCGGCGGTGGCCGGGCTCGGCCTGGGCCTGGCCGTGGCGGTCAGCGCCGGGATCTCCGCGGCCGACGTGCTGGCCGCCGCGTCAGCCAGTGCCCAGGCCGCTCCCGGGGCCGCGGCCGGGTCGGGCGTCGGCAGCACGACCGCGGGCTCCACCGGCCCGGGGGGATCACCGCTGTCCGGCTTCCCCGGGCACGTGGTCTTCGTGAGCTTTCCCTGGCGTGGGATCGCCTTCGCGGGCGCGCTCGCGGTCGTCGCGGCCGGGGCGCTGGCCGCGTGGCGGGCGGACCGGCTGCCGGTGATGTCCAGCCGGTTCGACCCGCCCGCACGGGTCGCCGGGCCGCAGCCGGCGGTCCCGGCGCCGGACCGCGGCTACCCGGGCGACTCCGCGGGGATGTGGGAGTCGCTGAGCCGGGGCGAGGACCCCACCGGCCCGGAGTAGCTGAGCCGGGGCGAGGACCCCACCGGCCCCGGAGTAGCCGAGCCGGGCGAGGACCCCACGGGTCCCGGGATATCAGCCGGGACCCCGGTTGCTGTGCCCGGCAGCGGGCCTGCTCGGGTGCTGCCGGGGGCGGCGCGGGTTAGGCTCGGCCTGACGAGGCTGGCGTGGCTGGCCATGGAGGTGAACGGTGAGCGCTGGGCACCGAGTTCGCCGGAGCCGGTGGCTCACCGCAGCGGCCAGGCGCAGGCTGGACCGATCCCATCCGCTGGTGAAGCTGGTGACCCGGCTGGTCACGGCTCAGGCCGCGGTGTCCGCCGCGATCGGACTGTCGTACAGCCGCCGGCACGTGCCGTCGATCATCATCACCCTGATGCTGGTGGTGGCGCTGCTGGGGCTGGCCGCCCTGACCCGGTCGGGCACGCACGCGGCCTGGGTGTCCGCCATCGGCCTCGAGAGCGCGTTCGTCATGTTCGGGCTGATCAGGTTCTTCTCCTCCCGCTACCTCGGCGGCACGCTGTTCGGGATCATCAGCCTGGGGATGCTGCTGCATCCGGCCGTGGCCCGGGCGTTCAGCGAGGTCCCCGAGCCGGCGGAGCGCCCCGGCGAGGCGCGGCCCGCGCTGGGCGACGCCGATGCCGACGCGCTCGGCGACGGGGCGACCGGCTGACCGTGCGCTCCCCTGGGCATGACCCCAGGCAGGGTGGCCTGCGGGGTCCCCGGGGCAGGGGTCATGCCGGAGCACCGCGGCGCTCTCGCTACGATCGGGGGCGCAAGCCATCCCACCCGAGGGGGCAGCAGAACCGCGTGAGCGTGCTCGACGAGATCCTCGAGGGCGTGCGGGCCGACCTGGCGGCACGGCAGCGAGATGTCCCGCTTGACCGCCTGAAGGAGGCGGCAGGCCGGGCGCCGTCGCCGCGCAACGTCGTCGCCGCGCTCAAGGGCGCCGACGTCGCCGTCATCGCCGAGGTCAAGCGCGCCAGCCCGTCCAAGGGCGCGCTGGCGGCGATCGCCGACCCGGCCGCGCTGGCCTTGGACTACGAGGCCGGCGGCGCACGCGTGATCAGCGTCCTGACCGAGCCGCGCCGGTTCGGCGGCAGCCTGGACGACCTGATCGCGGTCCGCGCCGCGGTGCAGGTGCCCGTGCTGCGCAAGGACTTCGTGATCAGCTCGTACCAGCTCTGGGAGTCCCGGGCCCACGGGGCCGACATGGTGCTGCTCATCGTGGCGGCGCTGGAGCAGAACGCGCTCGTGTCCCTGGTGGAGCGGGCGGTCTCGATCGGCCTGGTCCCGCTGGTCGAGGTGCACACCGAGCGGGAGCTTGACCGCGCGCTCGAGGCCGGGGCGAAGGTCATCGGCGTCAACGCGCGGAACCTGGCCACGCTCGAGGTCGACCGCAGCGTGTTCGCGCGGCTGGCCCCGCGGGTACCCGACCGGGTGATCAAGATCGCCGAGTCTGGGGTTCGCGGCCCGCACGACCTGCTGGCCTACGCGGCCGCGGGCGCCGACGCCGTGCTAGTCGGAGAGAGCCTGGTGACGGGCAAGGACCCGCGGTCGGCCGTGGCCGACCTGGTGACCGCCGGCTCGCATCCGGCGCTGCACGGGGACAGGTGATGAGCGCCGCCGCGGTTCCCGGCACCGCCCGGCCCGACGCCGCCGTGCCTGACTGTGCCGTGCCCGACGCAGCCGGGCATTTCGGGCGCTACGGCGGCAGGCTGGCGCCCGAGGCGCTGATGTCGGCGCTGGAGGAACTGACCGCCGCCTATCTCTCCGCCCGGGCCGACCCCGGCTTCCAGGCCGACCTCGCCGCCTTGCTGCGGGATTACGCGGGCCGGCCGACGCTGCTGACCGAGGTGCCGAGGTTCGCCGCGCAGGCGGGCGGGTGCCGGGTGTTCCTGAAGCGGGAGGACCTGGCGCACACCGGGTCCCACAAGATCAACAATGTCCTCGGCCAGGCGCTGCTCACCAAGCGGATAGGCAAGAGGCGGGTGATCGCCGAGACCGGGGCCGGCCAGCACGGCGTGGCCACCGCGACCGCGTGCGCGCTGCTGGGCCTGGACTGCGTGGTCTACATGGGCGAGGAGGACACCCGGCGGCAGGCCCTCAATGTGGCGCGGATGCGGATGCTCGGCGCCGAGGTGGTCCCGGTGACGACCGGCAGCCAGACCCTGAAGGACGCGATCAACGAGGCGTTCCGGGACTGGGTGACCACCGTGGAAACCACCCACTACTGCATCGGATCGGTGATGGGCCCGCACCCGTATCCCGTTATGGTCCGTGATTTTCAGCGGATCATCGGCGTCGAGGCGCGCGAGCAGGTGCTGGCGGCCGCCGGGCGGCTGCCCGACGCCGTGATCGCCTGCGTCGGCGGCGGGTCCAACGCGATCGGGGTCTTCCACGCCTTCATCCCGGACGAGGGGGTGCGGCTGATCGGCTGCGAGGCCGGAGGTGACGGCCTGGCCAGCGGCCGCCACGCGGCCACGCTGACGGGCGGATCCGCCGGGGTGATCCACGGCATGCGGACCTACCTGCTGCAGGACGGCGACGGGCAGACGCTGGAGACTCACTCGGTGTCCGCGGGCCTGGACTACCCGGGGGTGGGACCCGAGCACGCCTGGCTGCACGACACCGGCCGGGCCAGCTACCGCGCGGTCACCGACGCTCAGGCCATGGACGCCTTCGCCGTGCTGTGCCGGACCGAGGGGATCATCCCGGCCATCGAGTCGGCGCACGCGCTGGCCG
Source organism: uncultured Actinomycetota bacterium (assembly GCA_963808705.1). Taxonomy (GTDB): domain Bacteria; phylum Actinomycetota; class Actinomycetes; order Streptosporangiales; family Streptosporangiaceae; genus JASHPR01. The sequence continues at coordinate 252,437 of CAWEHB010000007.1, forward strand.
GGGCGCTGCGGCTCGGGCCGGAACTCGGCCCGGGCGCGGTGCTGCTGGTGAACCTGTCCGGGCGCGGCGACAAGGACGTGGACATCGCGGCCCGCTGGTTCGGGCATATCGGCGGGCCGGCACCGGCCGGGGCCGCCGGGTGAGCGCGGTAGCCGGCGCGTTCGCGAAGGCGAAGGCGCAGGGCCGGGCGGCGCTCGTCGGGTACCTGCCCGCGGGCTTTCCGTCGGTCCCCGGCGCGATCGCGGCGGCGACGACCATGGCCGCGGCGGGGGCCGACATCATCGAGATCGGCCTGCCCTACTCCGACCCGCTCATGGACGGCCCGGTCATCCAGGAGGCCACCCACCGCGCGCTGGCCGGCGGCACCCGGGTCGCCGACGTGCTGACCACCACGGCGGCGGTGGCCGGCACCGGGGTGCCGGTCCTGGTCATGACCTGCTGGAATCCGGTCGAGCACTACGGGGTGGCCGCGTTCGCGCGGGACCTGGCCGGGGCCGGGGGCAGCGGGCTGATCACTCCCGACCTGACGCCGGAGGAGGCCGGGCCGTGGCTGGAGGCGGCGGCCGCCCGCGGGCTCGACCCGGTCTTCCTGGTCGCGCCCAGCTCGTCCGGCGAGCGGATCAAGCTGATCACGTCGGCCTGCGGCGGGTTCGTGTACGCGGCCTCGGTGATGGGAACCACCGGGACCCGCGACGCGGTCGGCGGCGAGGCGGCCGGGCTCGTCCGCCGGGTCCGGAAATGCACCAGCCTGCCGGTGGCGGTCGGGCTCGGCGTCCGGGACCGGTCCCAGGCCGAGCAGGTCGCGGGCTTCGCCGACGGGGTCATCGTGGGGTCCGCGTTCGTCCGCTGCCTCCTCGACGCGCCGGACGAGGGGGCCGGGCTCCTCGCGGTCCATGACCTCGCCGCCGACCTGGCCGCCGGCGTGCGCGGCGCCCCTCCTGAGTAACCCGTGACCTGGGAGATCGCGTCCCAGGACACATGCTCGTTACAATGTCGCTGGGCCGTGAGCAGCCAGCGCTCTCCCGAGCCCGCCGCAGGGCCAATGTCGTCCCGCTCCAGGGCCAATGTCGTCCCGACCCGCATGTGCCGACACGAAGGCGGACCGGACGACAGGAGTATTGATGGCGCCTGCTGCAATCCCCGCCCACCAGGGGCTCTACGACCGCCGTTATGAGCACGACGCCTGCGGCGTGGGCTTCGTCGCGGACCTGCCCGGCCGCCGCAGCCACCAGATCGTGACCCAGGCGCTCACCGTGCTGCGGAACCTGGATCACCGGGGGGCGAAAGGGAGCGACCCGGATACCGGTGACGGGGCCGGCATCCTGACCCAGATCCCCGACGGGCTGTTCCGCGAGGTATGCGGGTTCGGGCTGCCGGAGCCGGGCGGCTACGCGGCCGGGATGGTGTTCCTGCCGACCGCGGCCGGGGAGCGGGCCACGGTGCTGGCAGCGATCAAGCGGATCGCGCGGACAGAGGGCCTGACCGTCCTGGGCTGGCGCGACGTTCCGCACGACCCGCAGCAGTGCGGCAGCGGCTCGCGCGCCGTGCTGCCGCACCTGGCGCAGGTGTTCGTCGCCGCGTCCGGCGGCGAGCGCGGGCTGGCCCTGGACCGGCGGGCGTTCTGCCTGCGCCGGCGCGCCGAACACGAGGCCGGGGCGTACTTCGCCAGCCTGTCGTCGGCGACGATCGTCTACAAGGGGATGCTCACCGCGCCGCAGCTGGAGCAGTTCTACCCGGACCTGTCCGATCCCCGGTACGCCTCGGCCCTGGCCCTGGTGCATTCCCGGTTCTCCACGAACACGTTCCCGTCCTGGCCGCTGGCTCATCCGTACCGGTACATCGCGCACAACGGAGAGATCAACACGGTCCGGGGCAACCGCAACTGGATGCGGGCCCGCGAGGCGCTGCTGGCCTCCGGCCTGATCGGGCGGGACGCCGGCGGGCGAGGGCTCGAGCGGCTGCTGCCGATCCTGGACGAGTCGGCGAGCGACTCGGCGAGCTTCGACGCGTGCCTGGAACTGCTGCACATGGGCGGGCGGTCGCTCCCGCACGCGGTGCTGATGATGATCCCCGAGCCGTGGGAGAACCACGACCAGATGGATCCGGCGCTGCGGGCCTTCTACGAGTTCCACTCCACGCTGATGGAGCCGTGGGACGGGCCCGCGCTGATCGCGTTCACCGACGGAACCATGATCGGGGCGGTGCTGGACCGCAACGGGCTGCGGCCGGGCCGGTACTGGGTGACCAGCGACGGCCTGGTCGTGCTGGCCAGCGAGGTCGGCGTGCTGGACATCGATCCCGCGGCGGTAGTGCGTAAGGGACGGCTGCAGCCGGGCCGGATCTTCCTGGCCGACACCTCGGCGGGACGGATCATCGAAGACCAGGAGGTCAAGTCCGCGCTCGCCGCCGAGCATCCCTACCAGGACTGGCTGCACGCGGGGCTGCTGCACCTCGACGCGCTGCCCGACCGCGAGGACCTGGTGCGTCACCGCGGCCAGGCGCTGGCCACCCGCCAGCAGCTGTTCGGGTACACCGAGGAAGAACTGCGGGTGATCCTGGCCCCGATGGCCCGCAGCGGCGGCGAGGCGCTCGGGTCGATGGGCCACGACACGCCCGTGGCCGCCCTCTCCGACCGCCCGCGCCTGATCTTCGACTACTTCACCCAGCTGTTCGCCCAGGTCACCAACCCGCCGCTGGACGCGATCCGGGAGGAGCTGGTCACGTCGCTGGCGTCCACCACCGGCCCCGAGCACGACCTGTTCCACCCCGGCCCGGCGTCCTGCCGCCAGATCGTGCTGCCGTACCCGGTGATCAGCGACCGCGATCTCGCCAAGATCGTCCACATCAACGACGACGGCGACCTGCCCGGCTTCGCCGCCCGCGTCGTGGACGGGCGCTACCAGGCCGGCCGGGGCGGCGCGGCGCTGCGCGGGCGGCTGGACGAGATCCGGGCCGAGGTGTCCGCCGCGATCGCGGGCGGGGCCCGGATCATCGTGCTCTCCGACCGCGGCGACCCGGACCCCGCGCTCGCGCCGATCCCGTCGCTGCTGCTCACCGGAGCCGTGCACCACCACCTGATCCGGGAACGGACCCGGACCAGGGTCGGCCTGGTCGTGGCGGCCGGAGACGCGCGCGAGTGCCACCACGTCGCCCTGCTGATCGGTTACGGGGCCTCCTGCGTCTGTCCGTACCTGGCGATCGAGTCGGTCGAGGACCTGGCCCGCAGCGGGACGCTGGACGGGATCACGGCCCGGCAGGCCACGGCCAACCTGATCAAGGCCCTGGGCAAGGGGCTGCTGAAGATCATGTCCAAGATGGGCGTGTCCACGGTGGCCTCGTACACCGGCGCCCAGATCTTCGAGGCGATCGGCATCGGCGACGAGGTCATCGGGGCCTGCTTCGCCGGCACCTCATCCCGCCTGGGCGGCGTCGGGTTCGACGAGCTCGCCGCCGAGACCGCCGCGCGGCACGGCCGGGCCTTCCCGGCCCGCGGCGCCAGGCCCGCGCACCGGCGGCTGGAGATCGGCGGCGAGTACCAGTGGCGCCGCGAGGGGGAGCCGCACCTGTTCAGCCCGGAGACCGTGTTCAAGCTGCAGCACGCCACGCGGAGCCGGCGGCAGGAGATCTTCGCCGAGTACACCAGGCTGGTGGACGACCAGTCGGCGCGGCTGATGACCCTGCGCGGCCTGCTGCGCATCCGCGGCATCGACGAGCCGGCGTCTAGGTCCGGGCCCGCACCTGTGCCGGTGCCCGTCGACGAGGTGGAGCCGGTCGCCAGCATCGTGCGGCGGTTCTCCACCGGCGCGATGTCCTACGGCTCGATCTCCGCGGAGGCGCACCAGACCCTGGCCATCGCGATGAACCGCATCGGCGGGCGCTCCAACACCGGCGAGGGCGGGGAGGACCCGGACCGCTACGAGCCCGACCCGAACGGCGACCTGCGCCGGTCCGCCATCAAGCAGGTGGCCAGCGGCCGGTTCGGCGTGACCAGCGAGTACCTGGTCAACGCGAGCGACCTGCAGATCAAGATGGCCCAGGGCGCCAAGCCCGGAGAGGGCGGCCAGCTGCCCGGGCACAAGGTGTACCCGTGGATCGCCCGGACCAGGTACTCGACCCCGGGCGTGGGCCTGATCTCGCCGCCGCCGCATCACGACATCTACTCGATCGAGGACCTGGCCCAGCTGATCCACGACCTGAAGAACGCCAACCCCGCCGCGCGGGTGCACGTCAAGCTGGTCGCCGAGGTCGGGGTCGGCACCGTGGCCGCGGGCGTGTCCAAGGCGCACGCCGACGTGGTGCTGATCTCCGGGCACGACGGCGGCACCGGCGCCGCGCCGCTGACCAGCATCAAGCACGCCGGGGCCCCGTGGGAGCTGGGGCTGGCCGAGACCCAGCAGACGCTGCTGCGCAACGGGCTGCGGGACCGGATCGTGGTCCAGGTGGACGGCCAGCTGAAGACCGGCCGCGACGTGATCGTCGCGGCCCTGCTCGGCGCGGAGGAGTTCGGCTTCGCCACCGCCCCGCTCGTGGTGGCCGGCTGCGTGCTGATGCGGGTCTGCCACCTGGACACCTGCCCCGTCGGGGTGGCCACCCAGAATCCCGAGCTGCGTAAGCGATTCGCCGGGCGGCCGGAGTTCGTGGTGACCTTCTTCGAGTTCCTGGCGCAGGAGGTGCGGGAGTACCTGGCCCGGCTCGGGTTCCGCACCCTCGACGAGGCCGTCGGCCGGGCGGAGCTGCTGGACACCGCGGCCGCGGTCGAGCACTGGAAGGCGGCCGGCCTCGGCCTCACCCCGGTGCTGCACGTCCCGTCGGTCGGGCCCGGCGCCGCCCGGCACGCCGTCATTGGCCAGGACCACGGCCTGGAGCGCGCCCTCGACAACACGCTGATCCAGCTGGCCGAGGGGGCGCTGGCCGACGGGATGCCGGTCCGGCTGGAACTGCCGGTCCGGAACGTCAACCGGACCGTCGGGACGATGCTCGGGTACGAGGTGACCAGAAGGTGGGGCGGCCAGGGCCTGCCCGACAACACGATCGACATCTCGTTCCGCGGGTCGGCGGGCCAGTCGTTCGGCGCGTTCCTGCCCCGGGGCGTGACCCTCCGGCTGGCCGGCGACGCCAACGACTACCTCGGCAAGGGCCTGTCCGGCGGGCGGATCATCGCCGCGCCCGACCCGGACGCGGCGTTCACCGCCGAGCAGCAGGTGATCGCGGGCAACGTGATCGGATACGGCGCGACCGGCGGGGAGATGTTCCTGCGCGGCGTGGTCGGCGAGCGGTTCTGCGTGCGGAACTCGGGCGCGACCGCGGTGGCCGAGGGAACCGGCGATCACGGCTGCGAGTACATGACCGGCGGCCGGGTGGCCGTGCTCGGCCCGGTGGGCCGGAACTTCGCGGCCGGCATGTCCGGCGGCATCGCCTACCTGCTCGACCCCGATCCGCGGATAGTGAACGTCGAGATGGCCGACCTTGACCCGCTCGACGGGCAGGACGCCGAGTTCCTGCGGAAGCTGGTGCAACGGCATCTCGACGAGACCGGATCGGCGGTCGCGGCCCGGCTGCTGGCCGACTGGACGCCGGCGCTCGGCCGGTTCGGGAAGGTGATGCCCAAGGACTACAAGCGGGTCCTGGCCGCGGCGCGCCGTGCCGAGCGCGACGGGCTCGACGTGAACGAGGCCGTCATGGCCGCGGCGCAGGGCTGAGGGGGCAGGTCACATGGCAGATCCCAAGGGGTTCCTCACCACGCCGCGGCAGACCCCGGCCCGGCGGCCGGTCGACGTCCGGATCCAGGACTGGCGTGAGGTGTACACCGAGTTCAGCCGGGGTGAGCTGGAGCGGCAGGCCGGACGGTGCATGGACTGCGGCATCCCGTTCTGCCACCACGGCTGCCCGCTCGGGAACCTGATCCCGGAGTGGAACGACCTGGTCTGGGAGGGCGACTGGCGGGCCGCGGCCGAGCGGCTGCACGCCACCAACAACTTCCCCGAGTTCACCGGGCGGCTCTGCCCGGCGCCGTGCGAATCGGCCTGCGTGCTCGGCATCAACGCCGATCCGGTGGCGATCAAGCAGGTCGAGGTCGAGATCATCGACCGGGCCTGGGCCGAGGGCTGGGTGCCGCCGCAGCGCCCGTCGGCCGCTGCGGCGGCCGCGGGCCGGCCGGTGGCGGTGGTCGGCTCCGGGCCGGCCGGGCTGGCCGCGGCGCAGCAGCTCACCCGGGCCGGCCACGCGGTGACGGTGTACGAGCGGGCGGACCGGCCCGGCGGCCTGCTCCGCTACGGGATTCCCGAGTTCAAGCTGGAGAAACGGCACCTGGACCGGCGGCTGGTGCAGATGCTGGCCGAGGGGACCGTGTTCCGGTGCGGGGTGGACGTCGGCGTGGACGTGACCGCCGCCCAGTTGCACGGCGACTACGAGGCGATCGTGCTGGCCGGGGGCTGTACCGTGCCGCGGGGCCTGCCGGTGCCCGGGGCCGGGCTGGACGGCATTCACCAGGCCATGGAGTACCTGCCGCTAGCCAACCGGGCGGTGGCCGACGGGACACCACGCCGTCCTGAGCCCGCGATCTCCGCGGCAGGGCGGCACGTGGTGATCATCGGCGGCGGCGACACCGGCGCCGACTGCCTCGGCACCGCGCACCGGCAGGGCGCCGCGTCCGTGGTCCAGCTGGAGATCATGCCCCGGCCTCCGGACCGGCGGCCGGACAGCCAGCCGTGGCCCACCTACCCGATGATCTGCCGGGTGTCCAGCGCCCACGAGGAGGGCGGTGAGCGCGTCTACGCCGTCTCCACCCAGGAGTTCGTGGCCGACGATGCGGGCCGGGTGCGGGCCCTGCGACTGGTCGAGGTGGAGCCGTCGGACCGCGGCTTCGCGCCGGTGCCCGGCACCGAGCGGGAACTGCGGTGCGACCTGGTGCTGCTGGCGATGGGATTCACCGGCGCGGAGCGCGGCGGGCTGCTGGCCGACCTCGGCGTGGACTTCGACGCGCGGGGCAACGTGGCCAGGGACGGCTCGTACGCGACGTCGGCCCTAGGCGTCTTCGTCGCCGGGGACATGGGGCGCGGCCAGTCCCTGATCGTGTGGGCCATCGCCGAGGGCCGGTCGGCCGCGGCGGCCGTGGACCGCTACCTGGCCGGGGACACGCTGCTCCCCGCCGCGATCCCGCCGACCGCCCGCCCGCTGACCTGACGAGCGTGCCCTGTCCTGCCCCGGCACGGCCGCAGCTGCGCGGTGCAGGCGTAAACCGGGCCGCGCGGGCTCCGGCCTGCTCGGGGAGGGGCGGCGGGGGCGCTGATCAGCCCAGGCCCAGGATCCGGGTGGCGTTGCCGCGGAGCACCATATCCGCCACGTCGGCGGGAAGGTCCAGGGCGTCGAACTCGGCCAGGCACCGCTCGGGGGTCAGGAACGGGAAGTCACTGCCCCAGAGGAACCGGCCGGACAGCCGCCCGCGCAGCTCGCGGATCACCTCCGGCGGGATCCGCCGCGGCGACCAGCCGGAGATGTCGATGTACACGTTGGTCTTGTGCAGCGCGATCGCGACCAGTTCCATGTGCCAGGGCCAGCCGAAATGCGCGGCCACGATGGTCAGGTCAGGGTGCGCGGCGGCGACCGGGTCGAGCCTGATCGGCTGGGCGTAATCGAGCCGGATGCCCTGGCCGCCGGGCTGGCCTGCGCCGATCCCACTGGTACCGGTGTGGAAGAGGGCGATCAGGCCGTGCTCCTGGCACGCGGCGAAGATCGGCCAGTAAACCGGGTCGTCCGGGGCGAAGGCCTGCAGCGACGGGTGGAATTTCACCCCGTGCAGGCCGGCCGCGGCGATCTGCTCGACCTCGGCGACGGCCGCGTCCCCCTTGTGTGGGTCCACGGAGCCGAACCCGGCGAACACGTCCGGGTACGCGCGGCAGGCGTCCGCGACCGTGTCGTTGGACACGCGCGGACGCCCGGTGGCCGTCTCGGCGTCCCACGCGAGGAGCACCGCCATGACCTCAAGCTGGCGGTACCTCGCCGCGAGATCGTCCAGCGTGGCTCGCTGTACCGGCGACCTGAAGTACGCCTCGGCCGCCTCGACGTAGCCGGCCATGCTGCCGTCCAGCCAGTCGGGCGTGGGCAGGTGGACGTGGAAGTCGATGGCGCGCAGCGGCACCGGCCCATCGTAGCGGCGCGGGCTCCGGGATTCGCGTTGCGGTGGCGCCGGCGTACGGCGGCGCGGACGGTCACCTGCCTGATCAGTACTTCGGGCCGACGAACTCGTCGAGCCTGGTTACCGCCTCCCGCCGCGCGACCGAGATGGTGGTCGGCTTCGAGAACCGCCAGGCCACCCCGAGCCGGTCCAGCGCCTCGCCGCACAACCGGTGTATGTCAGCGGACCTATTCACGAACAGGTACCGCGGATACTCATACCAGCGGTCTTCGTCCTTGAGCGGGCGCCGGACCCGGTTGATGAGCCGGCAGCCGTCGGAGTGAAACAACCCGCGGGCGAAATCGCCGGGATGGCTGGTCACGATCTCCTGCTGCCAAGCCTCGAGCTCGATGGTGCGCTCATGCTTCCGGCCCGGCCCGTGCTGCGGAAACAGACACGGCCAGTGCTTGGAGTAACTGACGACTTCGACGCAACCGTCCCTCTGTATCGTGGTCACTAAGTTGTCCGGTCGAATGGCCAGCATCGCCTGCTTGCACTCCTCTTTCAGGCCTGGCCAGGCGTCTGCGCACGCGATGCGAAGCTTCCAGACGCCCTTCTTCGCCGGACCCTGGCGGCTGATACAGCCGTCGCCGAGATAGAGGCCCAAGAGGTAGGCGTAGTCCCCTTGAGGCTCGACCGCGGTCGGAACTTCTGAGCAGCGCGGACATTCGCGCTTTCTCGATGGCACCAATTTTTCAGGGTTATCCCGCCAATCACGCAGTGTTGCCCGTGCGATACCTGTTGCCTGGCTTATCGCGCGAAGGCTTTGCCCCTGCGTGACGAGAACCATCGCCCGATGTCGCGTCGGCTGATCGTACATAGCACAACGCTGGCATCTGGGTCCGACAATTTCGTGATGTGTGCCCCGGGTGGGACTCGAACCCACACTGCACGGTGTTTGAGACCGCGGTCTCTGCCGAATTGGACTACCGGGGCACGGCCGGGCTGGCGGAGCCAGTGCGGCCGAATGCCAATGTACCGGACCGGGTTCGATACGCTCAGCGGGTGAGCCAGACCCCGTTCCGCGTGGTGATCGCGGAAGATGAGGCCCTGATCCGCCTCGACCTCAAGGAGATGCTCGAGGAGGACGGCTACGCCGTCGTCGGCGAGGCGTCCGACGGCGAGGCTGCCGTCAAGCTGACCGAGAGCCTCCGGCCGGACTTGGTGATCATGGACATCAAGATGCCCGGCCTGGACGGAATCTCAGCCGCCGAGCGGATCACGAACGACCACCTGGCCCCCGTCGTCATCCTCACCGCCTTCTCGCAGCGAGATCTCGTGCTGCGGGCCCGCGACGCGGGAGCGATGGCGTTCCTGGTCAAGCCCTTCACCAAGGCCGACCTGGTCCCCGCGATCGAGATCGCGGTGAGCCGGTTCCAGGAGTTCGCGGCGCTTGAGTCCGAGGTCACGAACCTCAAGGAGCGGCTGGAGGTGCGGAAGTTGCTTGACCGCGCCAAGGGGCTGCTCCAGGCCGAGCAGGGAATGACCGAGGCAGAGGCGTTCCGCTGGATCCAGAAGAGCTCGATGGACCGCCGGATGACCATGCGCGCCGTGGCCGAGGAAGTCCTGCAGGGCGCCCAGCCGTCCGAGCCCAAGCCGGCCGATGGCCAGAACCGGGAGACTGGCGGAAGTCAGGCCAGTGCGAACGAGGCCGGGGGAAGCGGCAGGGGCTGAGCAAGCGGGCCAGGCCGGCCGCACCACCCCGTTCGCAGGCTGGACCCTATCTGGTTGTGCTGTCGGCCCGGGACGGCCGGCAGCAGGGAGCCCGGGAAGCCTTTGGTGCCATGTCAGCCTTCCCCGGGCCGGCACGTTCTCTACTCGGCTTCGCCGGGCTCTGCTGACCACCGTAGCGATGCCCTGCCACGTCGCGCAAAGGCGGGGGACATCCCCTGGCCGGTATGGGTTAAACGTCCCTTAACCTGCAGGCGGCAAGGAGGGCGCCGGCCGTTGTGCCAGGCGGGTCGGCGGACGAGTGCGCCGGTGGCGCGGACCGGCGGCGCGGAGACGTCAGGAACTGCCCGGCCGCGGCCTGTCATCGCCCGGGACCGCCTCCCGCAGCAGGCAAGTCAGCCTGGAGGTGCAGATGCGCCGGCCCAGGTCGTCGGTTATGACGATCTCGTACGTGGTCAGAGTCCGGCCGCCGTGCAGGAGCGTGGCGACCCCGGTGAGCTCTCCTTGCGTGGCGCTTCGGTGGTGCGTGGCGTTGATCTCGATCCCGACCGTGACCCGGTCCGGGCCCGCGTGCAGGGCAGAGCCGAGTGAGCCCAGGGTCTCGGCCAGCACGCACGAGGCGCCGCCGTGCAGGATGCCGTAGGCCTGGGTGTTACCGGCGACCGGCATGGTCCCCACGACCCGCCGGGGGGAAGCCTCGACGATCTCGATATTCATGCGGCCGGGGAGCGTGTCCGCGCTCGCCTGTTCGAAGGCAGCCCGGATCCGCTCGCTGTCTGCCACTGAGCCGTCTGCCACTGAGCCGTCTGCCACTGGGTCGTCTCCCACCGGTACCTCCGCGAGTTGGTGACGGGCTTGGGGTCCGCTTGCAGGACGAAGCCTAGGAGCCCGCTGGCCCGAGGGTGCTCACCGGACCGGGGTCGCCTGCCGGTGTCAGACCAGGCCACTAGACTGCGGGCGTGGCGACGAAGCCGACCCAGGAACCCCGGCCCGGAGCAGGCCACCGCGACCGGCTGCTGCTGCTGGACGGGCACTCCCTGGCCTACCGGGCGTTCTTCGCGCTGCCCATCGAGAACTTCGCCACCACCACCGGACAGCCCACGAACGCGGTGTACGGCTTCACCGCGATGCTCATCAACGTCCTGCGCGACGAAAAGCCGACCCACATCGCGGTGGCCTTCGACCGCAGCGAGCCGACGTTCCGGCACGAGCAGTGGGTCGAGTACAAGGCGAACCGGCGGGAAACCCCGGCGGACTTCCGGGGCCAGCTCAGCCTGATCTTCGAGGTGCTGGACGCGCTGGGCATCCGGCGGCTGTCGGTGGCCGGCTACGAGGCCGATGACATCATCGCCACGCTCGCCACCGAGGCGAGGGCCGACGACATGAGCGTCCTGATCGTCACCGGCGACCGCGACGCGCTGCAGCTGGTCAACGACGACGTGACGGTGCTGATGACCCGGCGCGGGATCAGCGATATGACCAGGTTCACGCCGGAGACGGTCGTCGAGAAGTACGGGCTGACCCCGGCCCAGTACCCGGACTACGCGGCCCTGCGCGGCGACCCGAGCGACAACCTGCCCAGCATCCCCGGGGTCGGCGAGAAGACCGCGGCGAAGTGGGTGACGGAGTACGGCTCCCTGGCGCAGCTCGTCGACCGGGTCGACGAGGTCAAGGGCCGGGCCGGCGACAACCTGCGGGAGCACCTCGCCGACGTGCTGCGCAACCGTCAGCTCACCGAGCTGGCCAGGGATGTGCCCGTCGGGGCGGTCCCGCAGGAGCTGAGCCCGGCCCCGTGGGACCGGGAGAAGATCCACCAGCTCTTCGACACGCTGCAATTTCGCGTCCTCCGTGAGCGACTCCAGGAGACTTTCCCGAACGGGATAGCGGCGGCGCCGGACAGCCCCGCCGCGGTCGCCCCGGCGCGGGGGGAATACGACGTCGAGGCCGAGGTGCTCGGCTCGGAAGATGTCGCGCAGTGGCTGGCTGAGCACGTCAGCGGCGACGGCCGGACCGGCCTGGCCGTCAGCGGCAGCTGGGGGCGCGGCACCGGGGTGCTTCGCGGCCTGGCGCTGGCCGCTCCCGACGGCGCCCACGCCTACCTCGACCCGACCACGCTGACCGAAGACGACGATCGCGCGCTGGCCGAGTGGCTGGCCGACCCCGGACAGCCCAAGGCGCTGCACGACGCCAAGGGGCCGATACACGCGATGGCCGCCCGTGGCTGGACGTTCGACGGCCTGACCAGTGACACCGCGCTCGCCGCCTATCTGGCCCTGCCCGGCCAGCGCTCGTTCGACCTGGCCGACCTGGCGGTGCGCTACGTGGGCCGGGAACTGACCAGCGGCGAGGAAGCCGTCGGCCAGCTCACCCTGGACCTGGAGGAGGATGACGGCGAGGCCGAGGCCGCGAACGCCCTCGCCCAGCGAGCCCGGGCCACCGCCGAGCTGGCCGACGCTCTCGACGCCGACCTGGAACAGCGCGGCGCGACGCGGCTGCTGCACGAGGTCGAGCTGCCGCTGGTCGGCGTGCTCGCGGAGATGGAGCGGGCCGGGATCGCCGCGGACGTCGACCACCTGGCCGGCATGTCGGCCAGCCTGGGCGGCGAGGTCAAGGCCGCGGAGCAGGCCGCCTACGCGGTCACCGGGCACGAATTCAACCTCGGCTCGCCCAAGCAGTTGCAGGAGGTCCTGTTCACCGAGCTCGGCCTGCCCAAGACCAAGCGGATCAAGACCGGGTACACGACCGACTCGGAGGCGCTGACCAGCCTGCTGGCGCAGACCGGAAACCCGATCCTGGCGCACCTGCTCCGGCACCGGGACGTGGCCCGGCTGAAGAGCATCGTGGACTCGCTGATCCCGATGGCCAGCGTGGATGGCCGCATCCACACCACGTACAACCAGATGATCGCCGCCACCGGCCGGCTCTCCTCCACCGACCCGAACCTGCAGAACATCCCGATCCGGACCGAGGAGGGACGCCGCATCCGGCGGGCCTTCGTGGTCGGCGCCGGATACGAGACCCTGCTGACGGCCGACTACAGCCAGATCGAGCTGCGCATCATGGCGGACCTGTCCGGGGACCAGGCGCTGGCCAGCGCGTTCGGCTCGGGTCACGACTTCCACGCGGAGACGGCCTCCCGGGTGTTCGGCGTGGCGCCGGAGGAGGTCACGGTCGAGCTGCGCAGCAAGATCAAGGCCATGAACTACGGGCTGGCCTACGGCCTGTCCGACTACGGCCTGTCGCAGCAGCTGCGGGTCAGCCGGGACGAGGCCCGTGCGTTCATGGACGGCTATTTCGAGGAGTTCGGCGGTGTCCGGGACTACCTGGAGCAGGTGGTCGCGCAGGCCCGCCAGGACGGCTACACCCAGACCATCCTGGGCCGCCGCCGCTACCTGCCGGACCTGGTGTCCGACAACCGGCAGCGCCGGGAGATGGCCGAGCGGATGGCGCTCAACGCGCCGATCCAGGGCTCGGCCGCCGACATCATCAAGGTGGCCATGCTGGCCGTACAGGGACAAATCCGTGACCAGGGGCTGCGGTCCCGGATGCTGCTCCAGGTCCACGACGAGCTGCTGTTCGAGGTGGCTCCCGGCGAGCTTGGCCGGCTCAAGGAACTGGTCCACACGGCCATGTGCGGAGCGTTCCAGCTCACGGTGCCGCTCGAGGTGTCGATGGGCACCGGGCGCAGCTGGGCCGAGGCCGCTCACTAGGCGGGCAGTCGGCGGGCCATGGTCATTCCGGCCGATAACGCGCCTAGCCACAGCAAGTTGCCTAGGGCCGCAGATTGACCGGCAGGGCCAGGCTCTCATATCCTGATCGCTGCGCTGTGTTTCTTGCAGTCCGCCATGGTCAGGCAGCCGCGAGCCGTCTCACAGGCAGGTCGCGGCCGGTCATGCTGGCCAGGCAGGTCCAGTCACTCCTGGTCGCCCATGGCGGATTGAGCTGTGCACGGCGTACGTCCACACATCCCTGTCCGTATCCGGAGTCCACCCACACATGACGACCAGCAGCACCACCGAGGCCACCTCGACCCCCAAGGTAGCGATCAACGACATCGGTTCCGAGGAGGCCTTCCTCGCCGCGATCGACGAGACCATCAAGTACTTCAATGACGGCGACATAGTCGAGGGGACGGTCGTCAAGGTCGACAGGGACGAGGTCCTGCTCGACATCGGCTACAAGACCGAAGGCGTCATTCCGTCCCGCGAGCTGTCGATCAAGCACGACGTCGACCCGCACGACGTCGTCAAGAGCGGCGAGCACATCGAGGCGCTGGTCCTGCAGAAAGAGGACAAGGAAGGCCGGCTGATCCTGTCCAAGAAGCGCGCCCAGTATGAGCGCGCCTGGGGCACGATCGAGAAGATCAAGGACGAGGACGGCGTGGTCAATGGCACCGTCATCGAGGTCGTCAAGGGCGGCCTGATCCTGGACATCGGCCTGCGCGGGTTCCTGCCCGCCTCCCTGGTCGAGATGCGGCGGGTTCGTGACCTGCAGCCGTACGTGGGCCGGGAGATCGAGGCGAAGATCATCGAGCTGGACAAGAACCGCAACAACGTGGTCCTGTCCCGCCGCGCCTGGCTCGAGCAGACGCAGTCGGAAGTGCGGCAGAACTTCCTGAACACGCTGCAGAAGGGCCAGATCCGCAAGGGCACGGTCTCGTCGATCGTTAACTTCGGCGCGTTCGTAGACCTCGGCGGCGTTGACGGCCTGGTGCACGTGTCCGAGCTGTCCTGGAAGCACATCGACCATCCCGGCGAGGTGGTCGAGGTCGGCCAGGAGGTCACCGTCGAGGTGCTCGACGTGGACATGGACCGGGAGCGGGTCTCGCTGTCGCTGAAGTCCACCCAGGAGGACCCCTGGCAGCAGTTCGCGCGCACCCACCAGATCGGGCAGGTCGTGCCGGGCCGGGTCACCAAGCTGGTGCCGTTCGGCTCGTTCGTCCGGGTGGAAGAGGGCATCGAGGGCCTGGTGCACATCTCCGAGCTCGCGGACCGGCACGTGGAGATCCCCGAGCAGGTGGTGCAGGTCGGCGACGAGATCTTCGTCAAGATCATCGATATCGACCTGGACCGGCGCCGGATCAGCCTGTCGCTGAAGCAGGCGAACGAGGGCACGATCGGCGAGGCGGTCGGGGAGGACTTCGACCCGGCCCTGTACGGCATGCCCGCGACCTACGACGAGCAGGGCAACTACATCTACCCGGAGGGCTTCGACTCCGAGCTGGGGGAGTGGCGCGAAGGCTACGAAACTCAGCGCGAGGAGTGGGAGCACCAGTACGCCGAGGCCCGGTCCCGGTACGAGGCGCACCAGCAGCAGGTCGCGGAGGCGCGCAGGTCTGACGCGGCCGACGCGGCGGGCGGCGGCGAGCCCAGTGGTGGTGAAGAGCAGCCCGAGCCCGAGCCGGAGGCCACCGGCACGCTGGCCTCCGACGAGGCGCTGGCCGCGCTGCGGGACAAGCTCTCCGGCGGGGGGAACTGACGCTCCGTCGGCGTAGCCATAACTCCGGGGCGCTCCGCCGACCCGCCCATATCTCCGGGGCGCTCCGCCTGTTCCGCAGGCCCCGCGGCCGGGTGGCGGTTGTGCTTAAGATCGCACTGTGCTGCGGGTTGGGCTGACAGGGGGGATCGGGGCGGGGAAGAGCGAGGTGTCCCGTCGGCTGGCCGCGCAGGGGGCGGTCGTGATCGACGCGGACCTGATCGCCCGGGAGGTCGTCGAGCCGGGAACCGACGGGCTGGCCGAGGTGGTCGAGGCGTTCGGGCCCGGGGTGCTGCGCCCGGACGGCGGGCTGGACCGGGCGCGGCTCGGTGACATCGTCTTCGCCGACCCGGAGCTGCGCGGCAAGCTCAACGCGATCGTCCACCCGAGGGTGGCGAGGCGGATGGCCGAGCTGGAGCGGGCCGCCGGGCCGGGCGCGATCGTCGTGCACGACGTTCCGCTGATCGCGGAGAACGGCCGGGCCGGCGCCTACCACGTGGTCGTAGTCGTCGACACGCCACCGAAGACGCAGGCCGAGCGGCTGGTCCGCCGTCGCGGCATGACCCGCGAGCAGGCCACGGCCCGGATGGCGGCCCAGGCCAGCCGGGAGCAGCGGCTGGCCATCGCCGACATCGTGATCGACAACTCCGGCTCGCTGGCCGAGCTGGACCGCCAGGTCGGCGACCTGTGGGCGGAACTGCGGCGGCGCGCGGCCGAGCCGGCCTAAGGCGCCCGGCCGGGCGCCGGAACTCGGCCGGCGCGCCCGGCCGTACGGGCCTCGCCCGCCTGGGGACCTTGGTACGGTTCCGTATTGATATGCGGCATTGGGCGGCGCGGCGGGCAGGCGGGTCTGCCTTGCCCGCCGGGGCGGGAGTGACGCGTGGGGGGACCGGACAGCGGCGCGGGCCGTGCTGATTTTCCTGGGATCGTGTTCGCGCCCGCGCGCCCGGACGTGCGCCCCGGTCACGACGCCGATGTGATCTTCGAGGTCCGCGAGGCATCGGACGGCGGCCGGGCCCTCCCGGTGTTCACGGCGGTCGAGAGGCTGGTATCGGCGCTTGGCCCGCAGCAGCCCTGGGTCGCGCTCCCGCTGCAGAACATCCAGAAGATCATGGGCGGCGCCGGCGTGGACAGGATCGTGGTGGACCCTGACGCCGAGCCCGGTGCCTGGCGCTGGCAGGCCACCGACCTCGAGGCCCTGGAACGGAGGCAGTGATGCTGGTCGGGGAGGGCGGCGGCGACGGGTTCCAGGTGGTGATGTCCGACCTGGTCGATGCGGCGGCCACGTTCCGGTCCGAGGCCGCGACGTTCAAGGCGATCATGCCGGCCGACGGCCCGCGCTGCCCGGACGGCGGTGATGCGGCGTTCGACCAGAATCTTCAGGTGGTGGTCCAGATGATCGGCGCCTTGCACCTGCAGGCCGCCGGCGTCATGGAAGACGATTCCGGCAAGCTCGCGAAGGCGCAGGCCAACTACGCCCACACCGAGGAAAGCCTGGCCCAGCTCTGCCACCAGATCATTGCTCCGGGCAAGATCAGCTGAAGGAACCCCGTGGCCGCCGCCGCTACCATGCCGACGAAGTCCCGGTTGCCCCTGGCGCCATTCGCGCACGACTGGGTGGGCGGCGACATCCACGGCCTCGCCGCGTTCGCCGGGACACTCTACGGATACGCCCCCGGGATCGAGGATGTGGTCACCGCCCTGAACAAGAAGGTGAGCCAGATCGTGGGCGACGCGGGCTGGCGGGGCGCGGCGGCGTCGGCCTTCACCGCCGACTGGGAGAAGGTCTCGGCCGAGGCCAACGCCCTCGGGCTGGTGATCATCCAGACCGGCAGCATCGTCGACCAGCTGGCCGCGGAGCTGTCCAAGATCGAGAATGCGCTGGAGCAGGTTGCCGATCAGGCCGCGGCCCACGGCGTCCAGGTCGGCGGCAACGGCCAGCCGCCCCAGGTCTGCTACACCGGCCGGACCCAGGAGGACTGGCGGCTCGGTTACGACTCGTTCTACCGGCAGTGCATAGCGGCCGCGCGCAGCGCCCGCGTTCAGGCCGCAGGCGCGCTGCAGAAGGTCTACGGCGTTATGGTCCAGGCCAAGGGCAAGCCGGGCTCATCGTCGGACCCGGAACCGAAGATCGGCGAGGGCTCGACGGTGGCCGACTACCTGGCTGACCTGCTGGCTGCGCCCACCGTCTACGCGAACCAGGTCGCGAGCAAGGTGGCCGAGCTCGGGCAGAAGGCCGCCGGCGCCAGGCAGGCATGGCTCGAAGCCCAGGCGGCCGCCCGGCAGGCGAACGGCCAGTTCGGCGTGATGCCCAGCGAGGTCAAGCAGGCGCTGAAGGACGCGAACACCGGACTCGCCTCGGAGAACACGATTCTCACCAAGGCGGAGGACGGCGAGAACGCGTTCTCCACGGTCTTCGGCACCCGGC
The DNA here is from genome assembly GCA_963808705.1 of uncultured Actinomycetota bacterium. Classification (GTDB taxonomy): domain Bacteria; phylum Actinomycetota; class Actinomycetes; order Streptosporangiales; family Streptosporangiaceae; genus JASHPR01. The sequence continues at coordinate 270,184 of CAWEHB010000007.1, forward strand.
TGTCCGACCTGCCGGGCGTGAGCAAGCTGGCCGACGGGTTCGCCGACGGGAGCATGCTCCGGACGGTGGCCGACCTTCCCGTCGTCGACGTCGTCGCCGGGGGCGTCGCCACCGTGCTCAACGCCCAGCAGGACATCGCGCACGGCGTGCCGCCCTGGCTGGCCTACCCGCTCGAATCCGGCGGTACCGTGGCCAGCATCGCCGCGGGGACGGCGGTCGCCGGTGTCGTCGGCGGCGCCGTGGCCGGCCTGTCCATCGCCGGCGCGCCCGTGCTCGGCGTGGCGGCCGGTGCTGCGGCCGCCGGGGTGGTCGCCTACGGGGTCGGCGACTACATTCACAACTACGTCGGGGACTTCGGTGCCCAGTGGCATCGGCACGGGGTGCTGGGCATCGTCACCGACTTCGGTGCGGCCGGGGTCGGTACGTGGGACGACACGAAGCACCTCGCCGGGGATGTCTGGCACGGCATCACGTCCTTGTTCTAGCCCGAGGAGATGCAGGGATGAGGCGGAGATGCGGGGATGAGTAAGCCGCGGAGGTGCGGATGAGGCTGTTCGACCGCTCGGCGAGCAAGCTGGCGGCCGGGCCGACGCTCGTGCTGTCCGCCGATCCTGGTCCGGCCCTCTTCGACGCGGCGCGGCAATACGACCCCGGGGTGCGGTACTCGAACCTGCTCCACCGGCTGATTTTCAGCAACGGGGTGCTGCTGCTGGGGCCGGTGAAAGTGACGCCGGGGGTGGCGCAGGAGGCCGGGCTCCCGGAGGGAACGGCAGTGGCCTGGCACGCGCTGGCCGCGCTGCAGGGGCACCAGGAGCGCCGCGTCCACGACGCGAAAGCGCTCGACGGCGAGCGGCTGGTGCGCGGCCTGGCCGCGCGGCTGGGCGGGACCACCCACCCCGCGCACCTGCAGCCGAAGCTGGCGTTGCTCGCGTCGGTGTACAGCGAACAGGCGCTGCCCACCGAGCAGGTGATCGAGGCAGTGCGACCCTACGGCGGGGACTTCAGGGTCGAGGACGGGAAAGCGGGGTCCTACAGCCTCACCGGCGCGAAGACATCGTTCTACGTCGCCTACTGGCCACCGCGGCAGTACCGGGAGAGCGACGCGCCGGCCGCGCTCGGCCCGGCGCGCTCGCGCCCGCAGCACCACTGGGATCTGCACGGCGGCGTCCCCGCCTCGGAGGCCCCGCGGGAGCTCAGCGTCAAGATCGGCGAGGCCGCGCTGGCGCTGGCCAGCCAGGCAGGCGGGCTCGCGCTCGACATGTTCGGGTTCCCGATCGGCAGTCCCGACGACCTGCTCCCGCGCTGACGGCCGGCCGCCGGCCCGCCGCGGCCCGGCGGGAATGTCAGCCGGCCGGCCTAGATTGTAATCGTGGAGGACAAGCTGTTCGTGTCGCCGTCCATGCCGCCGACCCAAGGAGGGGAGTCATGCGCCCAGTAACCGACTTGCAGCGGAGCGTCGCCCCCTTCGAGGTGGTCACCGACATGGTGCCTGCCGGGGACCAGCCGCAGGCGATCGCCGAGATGGAGAAGCGGATCCGGTCCGGGGAAGAGGACACCGTGCTGCTCGGCGCGACCGGGACCGGCAAGACCGCGACGGTCGCCTGGCTGGCCGAGCGGCTGCAGCGCCCGGTCCTGGTCATGCTGCCCAACAAGACCCTGGCCGCCCAGTTCGCCAACGAGCTGCGCGAGATGCTGCCGAACAACGCGGTCGAGTACTTCGTCTCCTACTACGACTACTACCAGCCGGAGGCGTACGTACCGCAGACCGACACCTACATCGAGAAGGACTCCTCGATCAACGACGAGGTGGACCGGCTGCGGCACTCGGCGACCAACTCGCTGCTCACCCGCAGGGACACGATCGTGGTGGCGTCGGTGTCCTGCATCTACGGCCTCGGCACCCCGCAGGAGTACGTGGACCGGATGCTGAAGCTCAGCGTGGGCGGCACGATCGACCGGGACGCGCTGCTGCGCAAGCTCGTCGGCATGCAGTACGTCCGCAACGACCTGTCGTTCACCCGGGGCACGTTCCGGGTCCGCGGCGACACCATCGAGGTGATCCCGGTCTACGAGGAGATGGCCGTCCGGATCGAGATGTTCGGCGACGAGGTCGAGCGGCTGATGACGCTGCACCCGCTGACCGGCGAGGTGATCAGCGAGGACGACGAGCTGTACATCTTTCCGGCCACGCACTATGTCGCGGGCCCGGAACGGATGGAGCGGGCCATCGCCGGCATCGAGGCCGAGCTCGCGGAGCGGCTCGCCGAGCTCGAGCAGGCGGGCAAGCTGCTGGAAGCGCAGCGGCTGCGGATGCGCACCACTTACGACATCGAGATGCTGCGTCAGGTGGGCAGCTGCTCGGGGATCGAGAACTATTCGCGGCACATCGACGGCCGCGAGGCCGGCACTCCGCCCAATACGCTGCTCGACTACTTCCCCGAGGACTTCCTTCTGGTCATCGACGAGTCCCACAACACGGTGCCGCAGATCGGCGCGATGTATGAGGGGGACGTGTCCCGCAAGCGGGTCCTGGTCGAGCACGGGTTCCGGCTGCCGAGCGCGATCGACAACAGGCCCCTCACCTGGGAGGAGTTCGGCGACCGGATCGGCCAGACGCTGTACCTGTCGGCCACCCCGGGTCGGTACGAGCTGCAGCGGGTGCGCGGCGAGGTCGTCGAGCAGGTGATCCGGCCTACCGGGCTCATCGACCCCGAGGTGATCATCAAGCCGACCAAGGGCCAGATCGACGATCTCGTCCACGAGATCAGGGAGCGGGCCGACCGGTTCGAGCGGGTCCTGGTGACCACGCTGACCAAGAAGATGGCCGAGGATCTCACCGATTACCTGCTCGAGCTCGGGGTCAGGGCCAGGTACCTGCACAGCGAGGTGGACACCTTGCGCCGGGTGGAACTGCTCCGCGAGCTCCGGCTCGGCGAGTACGACGTCCTGGTGGGGATCAACCTGCTCCGCGAGGGCCTGGACCTGCCCGAGGTGTCGCTGGTGTCGATCCTGGACGCGGACAAGGAAGGCTTCCTGCGGTCCGGCACGTCGCTGATCCAGACCATCGGCCGCGCCGCGCGCAACGTCTCCGGCCAGGTGCACATGTACGCCGACCAGGTGACGCCCTCGATGCGGCGGGCGATCGACGAGACGAACCGGCGGCGGGCCAAGCAGGTCGCCTACAACACCGAGCGCGGGATCGACCCGCAGCCGCTGCGCAAGCGGATTGCCGACATCCTGGACCAGCTCGCCCGGGAGGACGCGGACACCGAGAAGCTCCTCGGGGGCTCCGGGCGGCAGCAGAGCCGGGGCAAGGCGCCGGTGCCCGGCCTGTCCTCGCGGGCCAGGGCGGCAGCGTCGGCCGTGGCCGGGGCCCGCCTGGAACAGCGGGGCGAGGCGGCCCCGGGCGAGGGCGGGCCCGCCCGCGAGGACCTGGTCGGCCTCATCACCGAGCTGACCGACCAGATGCACGCTGCCGCCGCCGAGCTGCAGTTCGAGCTCGCCGCCCGGCTCCGCGACGAGATCAAGGAGCTGAAGCACGAGCTGCGCGGCATGCAGGCCGCCGGCGTCTAGAGAGCGGCAGGCAGGCCGCCGGCGGCTGGCTCGGGCCCGGTCCGTATGCTGTCGCGGCGACCCAAGGCGGGCGGCGGACCGCGCCGAGCGGCCGGCGCGCCGGCTCCGGGATGGAACCGGCGCGGGCGCGGCGCCGTCCAAGGGTTATGGATCGTCCAAGGGTCACCAGCCGCCCGGGGGCCATGGGCCGTCTCAGGGCGATGGCTGGTTCGAGGGTCATGGCTGGTTCGAGGGTCATGAGTTGCCGCAGGGGCGCGCGCGCCGGGCGAGCGCTGCGCCGCGCCGCCGTCGCGCTGATGCCGGCCGCGGCGGCCCTGGTCCTGCTGGCCGCGTGCGGGACCACGCCGGCCCCCGGTACCGCAGGCGCCGCGCCGGCCGGGGCTTCCGGGTCGCCGGCCACGGCCGGCGCCGGGTCGGGCACCGCGCAGGCGCCGCTGTGCCGGGACGCCGCGGCCGTCACCGGCCTGCGGATCGTCCGCCTCAACGTCATCCGCGTGCCGCAGGCGCAGACCGCGTTCCCGAGCCAGGGCATAGTGGTCAGCCCGGCCCACGCGCGGGCGGTGGCGCGGGCGCTGTGCGCGCTGCCGACGATGCCGCACGGCATCTTCAACTGCCCGGCGCTGTTCCCCGGGACGAGTTACCAGCTGCGCTTCACGGCGGACGGCCGGGCGCTTCCGGTGGTGACCATCGAGGCGACCGGCTGCGAGACCGTCACCGGGGCCGGCCCGGCCCGCCGGGCTCTCTCGCCCGGGTTCTGGCGGGTGCTGGCCACGGCGGCCGGCCTGAGCCCGCCCGGGCAGGCCGCGTTCAGCGCGCCGGGCTGCGGGCCGCACGGCTACCCGACCAAGATCGACGGCTGCCCGGGCCTGTCTCAGCCCGCCGGGGGGGCTCAGCCCAGCGGGGTTCAGCCCGGCGGCCCGGATCTGCCGGCGGGGTAGCCGTCCGGTCGGCTGGCCACCCGGCTGGACGGCCGGGCCCGGTGGCGCGGCGGACCGGCCGGGCGCCTTAGCCTGGCGGGGTGACCTGGGTGATGTTCGACTATGGCGGCGTGCTGTCGCACCCGCCCTCGCCAGAGGACCTGACGTCGCTGGCCGGAGCCGCGGGCGTAAGCGTTCCGGATCTGGAGGGCGTGTACTGGGAATGGCGGCGAGCCTACGACCTCGCGGAACTGGACGCAGCGGGGTACTGGCGGCAGGTGGGGCGCAGCCTGGGCCGCGGCTTCAGCGACGCCAGGATCTCCGAGCTGGTCCGGCTGGACAGCGCGTCGTGGCTGCGGCTCCAGGCGGGCACGGTGGCGCTGATCGAGGACCTGGCCGCCGCAGGGCTGCCGCTCGCGCTGCTGTCGAACGCGCCCGGCGAGCTGGCCGAGGCGATCGGCGGGCTGCCGGTGGCGGCGCATTTCGGTCACCTGTTTTTCAGCTGTCAGCTGAAGCTCGCCAAACCGGATCCGAGATGCTATAGCCGCGCGCTGGCCGGGCTCGGGGCCAGCGCCGAGGACGTCATCTTCATCGACGACCGCGGCGAGAACGTGGCCGCGGCCGCCGCGCTTGGCCTGCGCTCCGTGCGTTTCACCAGCCCAGACGAGGCGCGTGCGGCCGTCGCCGACCGGCTGGCCGGCCGCGGCTGACCCGGCGGCCCGGGCGGCGCCGGCCCGGCCGCCGGCGCGGCATTTACGCGGGATGGGCCGGTCCGGGGGAGGCCCGCGGATGTGCTGTCTGATCAGTGTCGTGGCGACGGCGTAGGGTCGGAGCTATGTGGGCGAGCCTGGTCGCCGCGCTGGTGTCGGCCTTCTGCTACGGGGTGGCCTCGGTCATGCAGGCCGTGGCCGTCCGCGCGACCAGCCGCCGGTCGGCCCGGATCCGGGAAGGGGATCCGGCCGCGGCGCGGGTCGACCCGCGCCTGCTCGTCCGGCTGCTCGGCCAGTGGCGCTTCCTGGTCAGCCTCGGCATCGACATAGTCGGGTTCCTGGCCCAGCTCGTGGCGCTGCGGCGGCTGCCGCTGTTCGCGGTGCAGGCCGTGATCGCGTCCAATCTCGCGGTCACCGCGGTGTTCGCGGCGTGGCTGATGCGGGTCCGGCTCAGCTGGCGGGAATGGCTGGCGGTCGCCGGGGTGGTCGTCGGGGTGGGCCTGCTCGGCTCCTCGGCCGGGGCAGAGGGCGCGACGACGGTGGGCCCGGGGTTCCAGATCGCGCTGATGGTGGCCGTGGCCGGCGTGGCCGTGGCGGGGATCGCGGCCGCCCGGCTGCCGGGCTGGGCCCGCACCCCGGCGCTCGGCGCCACCGCGGGGCTCGGGTACGCGGTGCTCGCGGTCTCGGCCCGGATCCTGCCCGGCTTCTCGCCCGGGCAGCTGGTGCGCAGCCCGGCCGCGTACACGCTGGCGGCGGCGGGGATCGTCTCGTTCCTGATGTACGCGTCGGCGCTGGAGGGCGGCAGCGTGACCGTGGCCACCGCCGCGGTGGTGCTGGCCGAGACCGTGCCGCCCGCCATCGTGGGCGTGGTGTTCCTCGGGGACACCACCCGCCACGGCCTGACCGGGCTGGCCGTGGCCGGCTTCATCCTCGCGGTGGCCTGCGCGCTGGCCCTGGCCCGCTTCGGCGAGGCCGGCGAGCCATCACCGGCCGGGACGGGCGGTCAGCGGGCCCGTCGCTCGCGGGACGCATCGCGGGCCACGACAGCCGTGTAACCCGGTATCGGAGACTTTGTTCCCGGTCAGCGACGGCCGCGGCCGGGCGGGTTCGGTGTCGCTGCCCGGCCAGGCCCCCGCCGGCTGATATCCTGAGACCCCGTGGACCGGCGGAGTTACCGCAGGGCAAAGACCACGGGAGCCTTACTTTGGCCACGGAACCGCACTCATCACGGCCCGTTCCTACCAGGCACCTCTTCGTCACCGGGGGCGTGACTTCCAGTCTCGGCAAGGGCCTCACCGCGTCCAGCCTGGGACGCCTGCTGAAGCTCCGGGGGCTGCGGGTCACCATGCAGAAGCTGGACCCGTACCTCAACGTCGACCCCGGCACCATGAACCCGTTCCAGCACGGCGAGGTGTTCGTCACCGACGACGGCACCGAGACCGACCTGGACGTCGGGCACTACGAGCGGTTCCTTGACACCCGGCTGCGGGGCTCGGCGAACGTCACCACCGGCCAGATCTACTCCAGCGTGATCGCCAAGGAGCGGCGCGGCGACTACCTGGGCGACACCGTGCAGGTGATCCCGCACATCACCAACGAGATCAAGTCGCGGATCCTCGACATGGGCGGTCCCGAGGTGGACGTGGTCATCACCGAGGTCGGCGGCACAGTGGGCGACATCGAGTCACAGCCGTTCCTGGAGGCGATCCGCCAGATCCGGCACGAGATCGGCCGGGATCGCTGCTTCTTCCTGCACGTCTCGCTGCTGCCCTACATCGGGCCGTCCGGCGAGCTGAAGACCAAGCCGACCCAGCACTCGGTGGCCGCGCTGCGCAGCATCGGCATCCAGCCCGACGCGATCGTGTGCCGCTCGGACCGGCCCATCAGCGACGGGCTGAAGCGCAAGATCAGCCTCATGTGCGACGTGGACGAGGAGGCCGTGGTGTCCGCGGCGGACGCGGTGTCCATCTACGACATCCCCAAGGTGCTGCATTCCGAGGGGCTGGACGCGTACGTGGTGCGCCGGCTGGGGCTACCGTTCCGCGATGTGGACTGGAGCGACTGGGACGAACTGCTGCGCCGGGTGCACCGCCCGGCCCGCAGCGTCACGATCGCGCTGGTCGGCAAGTACGTGGACCTGCCCGACGCCTACCTGTCGCCGGCCGAGGCGCTGCGGGCGGGCGGGTTCGGCAACGACGCCAGGGTCAACATCCGCTGGGTGCCCAGTGACGACTGCGAGTCCCCGGAGGGCGCGTCGCGGCAGCTCGACGGGGCGGACGGGATCCTGGTGCCCGGCGGGTTCGGCGTCCGCGGCATCGAGGGGAAGATCGGGGCCGTCCGGCACGCCCGCGAGAACGGCATCCCGCTGCTCGGGCTCTGCCTCGGGCTGCAGTGCATGGCGATCGAGGTCGCGCGGGACCTGGCCGGCCTGGACGGGGCGAACAGCGCGGAGTTCGACCCGGCCGCGCCGCATCCGGTGATCGCCACCATGGCCGGCCAGGAGGATGTCGTGGCCGGGGAGCGGGACATGGGCGGCACCATGCGGCTGGGCCTGTACCCGGCGCTGCTCGCCGAGGGGAGCCTGGTCCGCGAGCTGTACGGCACGGACGTCGTGCAGGAGCGGCACCGGCACCGGTACGAGGTCAACAACGCCTACCGCGAGATCCTGGAGCGCGCCGGGCTGGTCTGCTCCGGCCTGTCGCCCGACGGCATGCTGGTGGAGTTCGTGGAACTACCGCGCAGCGTCCACCCGTTCTTCGTGGCCACCCAGGCGCACCCGGAGTTCCTGTCCCGCCCGACCCGGCCGCACCCGCTGTTCAGCGGGCTCGTGGCGGCCGCGCTGGAGCGCTCGCGGGCGGTGCCCGCCGCCGATCCCCTGGCGGTGGCGGCCGCCCGCCGGGCCGCCGCCAGCGCGTGACCGGGGCCGGGGAGGTGAGCGGAGCCGGGGCGGCGGAGGACCTGGATATCCGCGACGCGGCCGAGCGCTGGCCGGTGGAGTCGTCCGCCACGCTCGGCGAAGGCAGCCTCGTGCGCCTGCGCCGGGACATGGTCCGCATGCCCGGCGGCGACGTAGTGGGCCGGGATGTCCTCGAGCACCCGGGAGCGGTAGCGGTGCTCGCGCTGGGCTCCGGCGAGCGGGTGCTGATGATCCGCCAGTACCGGCACCCGGTCGGCAGGCTGCTCTGGGAGATACCGGCCGGCCTGCGCGACGTCGCCGGCGAGCCGCTGCACGTGACCGCGCAGCGCGAGCTGCTCGAGGAGGCCGGGTACCGGGCCGCGCAGTGGCAGGTGCTGGCCGACTCCTTCTCGTCTCCGGGAATCAGCACCGAGCGGATCAGGATCTTCCTCGCCCGCGGCCTGGCCGAGGTTCCCGCGGCCGAGCGCTCCTACGTGCCCCGGGACGAGGAGGCGCACCTGGTGCTCGCCTGGGTGCCGCTGGATCAGGCGGTGCACCGCATCCTCGCCGGCGACCTGCATAACGGCGTCACGGCCCTGGGTATCTTGTCCGCGTATGCCGCGCGCCAGGACGGGTTCACCACGCTGCGGGACGCCGATGCGCCCGAGCGCTGACCGCCGGGCGCGCCGCATGCCCGGAGTGGACCTGCCTGGCGAAGGGGCCGGGCGGGCCACGAAGACCAGGAAGGACTGGACGCCATGAAGGTCGGCATTCCCAAGGAACTCAAGAACCACGAGTACCGCGTGGCGATGACGCCAGCAGGCGTCCACGAGCTGGCCCGTTCCGGGCACGAGGTGTTCGTGGAGCGGGACGCGGGCGCCGGCTCGCTGATCCCGGACGACGACTTCGTCACCGCCGGGGCGACGATCCTGCCGGACGCCGACGCGGTATGGCAGGCCGGAGAGCTGATCCTCAAGGTCAAGGAGCCGGTCCCCGAGGAGTACTACCGGCTGCGCAAGGGCCAGGTCCTGTTCACCTACCTGCACCTCGCCGCGTCCCGGGAGTGCACCGATGCGCTGCTCGACTCGGGCATCACGGCGATCGCGTACGAGACCGTCCAGCTGGCCGACGGGTCGCTGCCGCTGCTGGCCCCGATGTCCGAGGTGGCCGGCCGGATGGCGCCCCAGGTGGGAGCCCACCACCTGCAGCGTGACGGCGGCGGGCGCGGCGTGCTGATGGGCGGGGTCTCCGGCGTCTACGCCGCCAAGGTGGTCGTCCTGGGTGCGGGCGTGTCCGGCATGAACGCCGCGGCGATCGCGCTCGGCATGCAGGCGGAGGTGCTGCTCATCGACAAGAACGTCGCCCGGCTGCGCTCCGCGGACGCCATCTACCAGGGCCACCTCCAGACCGTCGCGTCCAACGCCTACGAGATCGAGCGCGCCGTGATCGACGCCGACCTGGTCATCGGCGCCGTGCTGGTGCCGGGCGCCAAGGCGCCGACGCTGATCTCCAACGAGCTCGTGTCCCGGATGAAGCCGGGCTCGGTGCTGGTGGACATCTCCATCGATCAGGGCGGCTGCTTCGAGGACTCCCGTCCCACCACTCACGACGACCCGACCTACCGGGTGCACAACTCGCTGTTCTACTGCGTCGCGAACATGCCGGGAGCGGTGCCGCATACCTCGACCTACGCGCTGACCAACGTCACCCTGCCCTACGCGGTCGAGATCGCGAACCGGGGCTGGCGGGACGCGCTGCGCGCGGACCCGGCGTTCGCGCTGGGGCTGAACACCTACGAGGGCTCCCTCACCTACCGCAGCGTCGCCGAGGCGCACGGCCTGCCGTGGATACCGACGAGCGAGGCGATCAACTGAAAGCTGTCCGGGCGGTCACCGTCGACGAGGCGGTCCAGCGCTATCTCGACCACCTGATGGTGGAGCGCGGCCTGGCGGCCCACACGCTGCAGGCCTACCGCCGGGACCTGCGGCGCTACGCGGCGGTGCTCGGCGCGGCGGGCCGGACCGGCATCGGCGAGGTGACCACGCAGGACGTGGCCGGGTACCTGGCCGGGCTGCGCGAAGGCGACGAGGGCCATCCGCCGCTGGCGGCCAGCTCGGCCGGCCGTGCCGTGGTCGCCGTGCGCGGCCTGCACGCGTTCTCGCTGGCCGAGGGGCTGGCGCTGGCGGACCCGGCCCGCCAGGTCCGGCCGCCCGCGCCGCCGCGGCGGCTGCCGCGGGCGATACCGGTCGCGGACGTCGAGCGCCTGCTGGAGGCCGCGGGGGCCGGCGAGGGGCCGCGGCCGCTGCGGGACCGGGCGCTGCTCGAGCTGCTCTACGCGACCGGGGCCCGGATCTCGGAGGCGATCGCGCTGGACGTCGACGACCTCGACCTGGCGGAGCGCGGCGCCGGGCCGGGAGCGCCGGCGGAGCCCGCCAGCGCGGCAGTGGTCCCGCCGTCCGCCGTCCGCCTGTCGGGCAAGGGCGAGAAGCAGCGGATCGTCCCGGTCGGCCGGTTCGCCCGGCAGGCGCTGGAGCATTACCTGGTCCGGGGGCGGCCCGCGCTCGCCACCGCGGCGCGCCGGGCCTCGGCCAGCCCCGGGGTGTTCCTGAACGCCCGCGGCGGGCGGCTCACCAGGCAGGGCGCCTGGACCGTGCTGCGGGCGGCGGCGCTGCGCGCGGGGATCGCCGGGGTGTCACCGCACACGCTGCGGCACTCCTTCGCCACCCATCTGCTGGACGGCGGCGCCGATGTCCGGGTCGTGCAGGAGTTGCTCGGCCACGCCTCGGTCACCACGACGCAGGTCTACACTCTGGTGACCGTGGACAGGCTCCGCGAGGTCTACGCCAGCGCGCACCCCAGGGCCGGCGCCGCGGCCCGGCCATTTCCCGGTCCACGGTGAGTCGCCTTGCCGCCGCCATGCCCAGGCCCTAGCCTCTCGCTAGGGTCTGGGTTCGTAGCGGGCGCGCCGCGGGCGGCCGCCAGGAAGGCCCGCCATCCAGGCCCGCCAGGGAGGTGCAGTTGGCTTTGGCCGCATCCCGTGCAATGAAGATGAAAGTGAGGCCCGGCGTGCTTGGCCCTACCGGCCGGCCGGTGCCGGTATTCCCCGATCCTGAGCCGCTGCTGACGCACGGCCCGGCGCGGGTCGTTGCGGTCTGCAATCAGAAGGGCGGGGTCGGCAAGACCACCACGACGATCAATCTCGGTGCCGCGCTGGCCGAGAACGGCCGCCGCGTGCTGCTGGTCGACTTCGATCCCCAGGGCGCGCTGTCCGTGGGGCTCGGCATCCAGCCGCACGAGCTGGACGCCACGGTCTACAACCTGCTCATGGAGCGCGGGCTCACCGCGCACGACGTGCTGTTCAAGACCAACGTCGACGGCATGGACCTGCTGCCGAGCAACATCGACCTGTCCGGTGCCGAGGTGCAGCTGGTCCACGAGGTCGGCCGGGAGTTCGTGCTCGGCCGCGCGCTGGCGCCGGTCATCCCCGATTACGACATCATCCTGATCGACTGCCAGCCCTCCCTCGGCCTGCTCACCGTCAACGCGCTGGCCTGCGCGGACGGGGTGATCGTGCCGCTGGAGTGCGAGTACTTCGCGCTGCGCGGCGTGGCCTTGCTGATGGAGACCATCGACAAGGTGTCGAGCCGGATCAGCCCCAAGCTGGTGCTCGACGGGCTGCTGGCTACGATGTACGACTCGCGCACGCTGCACACCCGGGAAGTCCTGGCCGGGGTGGTGAAGGGCTTCGGCGACAGGGTGTACCACACGGTGATCAGCCGGACCGTGCGCTTTCCGGACTCTTCCGTGGCGGGGGAGCCGATCACCCGCTTCGACCCGACGTCTAACGGGGCGAATTCCTACCGGGAGCTGGCGAGGGAGGTACTGGATCGGTGGCGCCAGGCAGAACTCGCGGTTCCCGCTCACGGCGGGTAAGCCTGCCGGGAGTCGCCGAGCTGCTGCGTCCCATCGGCCGGGGCCCGGCGGTCGAAGCCCAGCGTCAGGCCAGCGGCAGGGAGTGCCACGCCCAGAAGATCACCGTTTACCTGTCCGGCAGCGAGCTGCTCGACCTGGAACGGGCCCGGCTCACCCTCCGGACTCTCGGCATTACTGTGGATCGCGGCCGTATCGTCCGCGAGGCGCTCGCCGTGCTGCTGGCCGACCTGGCGGCCGGGGGCGAGAAGAGCCTGGTGGCGCGGCGGCTCTGGGAAGAGACAGGGCCGGACTGACGGCCGCGCGCAGGAGCCGGATGGGCGGCGGGCAAAGGAGCCGGATGGACAGCGGGGCGAGGTCAAGTCCGCAGTGACCACGACGATGACCGGTGAACCGGGCGACGCCCGGGTGGCGGGCGGGTTCGAGGTGCACCTCGACGTCTTCGAGGGTCCCTTCGACCTGCTGCTCGCCCTGATCTCCAAGCACAAGCTGGACATCACGGAGATCGCGCTGTCCAGCGTCACCGACGAGTTCATCGGCTATATCCGGGCCAAGGCCGACGGCTGGGACCTGGATCAGGCCAGCTACTTCCTGGTCGTGGCCGCGACCCTGCTTGACCTCAAGGCGGCGCGACTGCTGCCCGCGGGGGAGGTGGACGACGAGGAAGACCTGGCCCTGCTCGAAGCCAGGGACCTGCTCTTCGCCCGGCTGCTGCAGTACCGCGCCTACAAGGAAGTGGCGGCGGTGCTCGCGAGCAGGATGGCCGCGGCCGGGCGGAGGTTCCCGCGGCGGGTGCCGATGGAGTCCCGCTTCGTCGACCTGCTGCCGGAGGTGCTGCTGGGCCTCGGCCCGGCCGAGTTCGCCGCGATCGCGGCCCGCACCCTGGCGCCCCGGCGGCCGCCGACGGTTTCCACCGCGCACCTGCACATGCCCCTCACCAGCGTCCGCGAGCAGGTCGGCCTGCTGTCCGGGCGGCTGGCGCGGCTGCGCCGGGCCACGTTCCGGCAGCTCGCCGCGGATTGCCGCGGGACCTACGAGATCGTCGCGCGCTTCCTCGCGGTACTCGAGCTGTACCGGGAGGGCCGGGTCAGCCTCGACCAGCTCGCTCCGCTCGGCGACCTCTACGTGAGCTGGGCGGCGGGCGGCCAGCCAGGCAGCGGAACCAGCACCCAGAAAGCCGACGAATAACCGATGCAGAACGGATCTGGCCCCGGCCCAGAGGACATGATCGGCGCGCCCGGGCAGGCGGACGGCGGGCCCGCGCCCGGGCAGGCGGACGGCCACGGCGTCCCGGGACTGCGGGCCAGCCTGGAGGCGATCATGCTCGTGGCCGACGAGCCGGTCCCCGAGATAGTCATCGCGCAGGTGCTCGAGCGGCCGCGGACGGAGGTGGCCGGGATGCTCCGCGAGCTGGCGGCCTCCTACACGGCGGAGCAGCGCGGCTTCGACCTGCGCGAGGTGGCCGGCGGCTGGCGCTTCTACACCCGCGAGGAGTGCGCTCCGGTGGTGGAGCGGTTCGTGAGCGACGGCCAGGAGGTCCGGCTGACCCAGGCGGCCCTGGAGACCCTGGCGGTCGTGGCCTACCGGCAGCCGGTCAGCCGGGCGCGGGTATCCGCCGTGCGCGGCGTGAACTGTGACGGCGTGATCCGCACCCTGGTGCTGCGCGGGCTGGTGGAAGAGGCCGGCACCGACCCCGAGACCGGCGCGATCCTGTTCGCGACGACCGCGTACTTCCTGGAGCGACTCGGGCTGCCCGGCCTGGAGGCGCTGCCGGAGCTTGCCCCGTTCCTGCCCGATCACGTTGACGATGAGCCTGACGCGGGTCATGAGCCAGCGGCGTCGTGACCCGCGGGATCGCGACCGGCCGGGCCGGGAGAGCCGGGCCGCCGGCGGCCAGGGGGCCGACGCGGGACACGACACGCTCGCCGACGTTCCCGGCGGCGTCCGGCTGCAGAAGGTGCTGGCCGCGGCCGGCGTCGGCAGCCGCAGGCACTGCGAGGAAATGATCGCCGACGGCAGGGTCGAGGTCGACGGCGAGGTCGTCCGCAGGTTCGGCGCGCGAGTCGATCCGCAGCGGCAGGTCATCCGGGTCGACGGACGGCGGATACCGGCGCGTGAGGATCTCGTCTACCTCGCCCTGAACAAGCCCGCCGGGGTCCTGACCACGATGTCGGACGCCCGGGGCCGCCCCACGATCGCTGATTTCCTCACCGGCCGCGCCGAGCGGCTGTTCCATGTGGGGAGGCTCGACTACGACACCGAGGGCCTCATGCTGCTGATGAACGACGGCGAGCTGGCGCACCGGCTGGCGCATCCTCGTTACGGGGTGCTCAAGACCTACCTGGCCGATGTGGCCGGCCCGCTGCCCAGGGACCTGGGCCGCCGGCTGATCACGGGGGTCGAGCTGTCCGACGGGGTGGCGAGTGCCGACAGGTTCCGGGTGGTGGAGCGGGCGGGCAACCGGGCCCTGGTGGAGATCACGCTGCACGAGGGGCGCAAGCACATCGTGCGGCGGATGCTCGCCGAGACCGGCCATCCGGTCAGCCGTCTGGTACGCACGCACGTCGGCCCGGTCGCGCTCGGCTCGCTCCGCCCGGGCACGACCCGGAAACTCACCGCGAGGGAGATCGGCGACCTGTACGCGGCCGTGGGTCTATAACCTGGAGCCCACCCTCCGGGGCGGAGCGGGCGGGCAAGGCAGCGGTAACGAGGGAGGCAGGCGGTGCCGGTCAGGGCGATCCGCGGCGCGGTGCAGGTCGGCATGAACGAGAGGGCCGCCATCCTCAAGGCCACCTCCGAGCTGGTCACCGAGGTCATGACGCGCAACCAGCTCACCCCGGCCGACGTGATCAGTGTCGTGTTCAGCGCCACCGCCGACCTGAACGCCGAGTTTCCCGCGCTCGCCGCGCGCAAGCTGGGGTTCCAGGACGTGCCGCTGCTGTGCTGCGCCGAGATCGACGTGCCGGGCGCGATGCCGCGCGTGGTCCGGCTGCTGATGCACGTGGAGACGCCGTCGCCGCGCTCGGCCGTACAGCACGTGTACCTGCGCGGTGCCGCCGCGCTGCGCCTGGACATCGCGCAATGACCGGGCCGGCCGCAGGAACCGGCGCCGGCGGGCCCGGGAAGGTCGTGGTGATCGGCACCGGGCTGATCGGCACGTCGGTGGCCCTCGCCCTCCGCGACCGGGGCGCGGCGGTCTGGCTCGCGGACGCCGATCCCGCGGCGGCCAGGCTCGCCGCGGACATCGGGGCCGGCTCGGAGCTGCCCGACAGCGGGCCGCCCGGCGGGCCGGCCGACCTCGTCGTGCTGGCCATGCCGCCCGAGGCCGTCGCGCCGGCGCTGGCCGCGGCGCAGGCCCGGGGCCTGGCCCGCTGGTACACCGATGTCGCGAGCGTGAAGGAGCTGCCGCTGGCCCGCGCCCGCGAGCTCGGCTGTGACCTGGCCGCCTTCGCCGGAGGGCATCCGCTGTCCGGGCGCGAGCGGTCGGGCCCGGCCGCGGCCCGGGCGGACCTGTTCCTCGGCCGGCCGTGGGCGATCTGCCCGCTGCCGGAGACCGCTCCCGGAGCCGTGACGGCGGTCACCGGCCTGGCCCGGGCCTGCGGCGCGCAGCCCGTGCGCATGCCGGCCGCCGACCATGATCGCTGGGTCGCGCTGGTCTCGCATGCGCCGCACGCGGTCGCCGCGGCCATGGCCGCCCGGCTGGAGCAGGCGCCGCCCGGCGCTCTTGACCTCGCGGGCCAGGGACTGCGTGACGTCACCAGGATCGCGGCCGGGGATACCGGCCTGTGGACGCAGATCCTGGCGGCCAACGCGGCGCATTCCGGCGAGGTGCTCGCGGCGCTGGCGGCCGACCTGGCCGCGGCCGCGGCCGCGCTGGCCCGGATCGCCCGGGGCGATGAGGAGTCGGTCAAGCGCCTGGCCGGGCTGCTGGAGCGCGGGGGAGCGGGGGTGGCCAGGATCCCGGGGAAGCGGGGCGGACCAGCGCCCGCCTACGCCATCGTCCAGGTGGTCATCGGCGACCGGCCCGGCGAGCTGGCCAGGCTCTTCCAGGCGGCGGGCGACGCCGGGATCAACATCGAGGACGTGGGGATCGAGCACTCGCCCGGCCTGCCGGCCGGCGTGGCGGAGCTCGCGGTCCGTCCGGAGGAGGCGGGCCGGCTCGTCGAGGCACTGGCCGCAGGCGGCTGGCCGGTTCGCCGGTAGCATCGCTTCGTGACCAAGCACCCCGCTGGGAAATACTCCGGCCTCGTGATCGCGGTGGACGGCCCGGCCGGGGCCGGCAAGTCCACGGCGGCCAGGGGCGTCGCGCGCGCCCTGGGGCTTCGCTACCTGGATACCGGATCGACCTACCGGGCGCTCACCTGGTGGCTGCTCGCGCGCGGCGAGGATATCTCGGACCCGGACGTGGTGGCGGCCAGCGCCGGCCGCCCGGTGATCGAGGTGGGCACCGACCCGGACGCCCCGGCGATCCGGGTGGATGGCCGGGACGTGGCGGGGCTCATCCGCACCCGCGAGGTGTCCAACGCGGTCAGCACGGTGGCCTCGGTACCGGAGGTCCGCCGGCACCTCGTCGCGATACAGCGAGGGATCATCGCGGACGCGCTGGCGGCGGGGGCCGGGATCGTCGCCGAGGGCCGTGACATCGGGACGGTGGTGGCGCCCGACGCGCCGGTGAAGGTGTTCCTGACCGCCAGCGAGGCGGCCCGGGCCCGCAGGCGCACCGCGGATCTTGCTGCCGATCCGGCCGCCACGGTCGCGGTGACCCGGGCCGAGCAGGCGCGGCGGGACCGGTCCGACGCCCCGCAGACGGCCCGGGCCGCCGACGCGGTGGAGATCGACACCACGGCCCTGGGCCTGGACGATGTCATCAGCGAGATCGTCACGCTGGCGGACAGCAGGAAGGCGGGCGCGTGGACCAGGTGAGCGCCCAGCCGCGGAGCACCGAGCCGCGGAGCGCCCCGGAAGAGCCCGCGCCGGTCGTGGCCGTGGTCGGCAGGCCCAACGTCGGCAAGTCCACGCTGGTGAACCGGATCCTCGGCGGCAGGCAGGCGGTCGTCGCGGACACCCCGGGCGTCACCAGGGACCGGGTCGCCTACGACGCCACCTGGCGCGGCCGCGCATTCACCCTGGTCGACACCGGCGGCTGGGAGCCTGCCGTCGAGGGCTCGGCGGCCCTGGCCGCGCGGGTGGCCGCCCAGGCACGGATCGCGGTGGACGCCGCCGACGCGGTGCTGTTCGTCGCGGACGCCGTGGTGGGCGTGACCGATGCCGACGAGGCCGTCGCCGCCGTGCTGCGCCGGTCGCGCAAGCCGGTCGTCCTGGCCGCCAACAAGGTCGACGATGCGCCGGCCGAGCCTGCCGCCGCCTCGCTCTGGTCACTGGGACTCGGAGAGCCGATCCCGGTGAGCGCGCTGCACGGGCGAGGCAGCGGCGACCTCCTCGACGCGGTCCTGGCCGCGCTGCCCGCCGCGCCCCGGGAGCCGCTCGCGGCCGAAGGCGGCCCGCGGCGGGTGGCCCTCCTCGGGCGTCCCAACGTCGGCAAGTCCAGCCTGCTGAACAAGCTCGCCGGGCAGGAGCGGGTGCTGGTCGACGCGGCCGCGGGCACCACGCGCGACCCCGTCGACGAGCTCGTCGAGCTCGGCGGCAGCGTCTGGCGGTTCGTGGACACCGCGGGGATGAGGCGGCGGGTACGGGAAACCCAGGGCGCGGATTACTTCGCGGCGGTGCGGACCGAGCGGGCGCTCGAGCGCGCCGAGGTCGCGGTGGTGCTGGTGGACGCCAGCGAGCCGCTGGCCGAGCAGGACCTGCGGATCGTGTCGATGGTGATCGAAGCCGGCCGGGCGCTCGTCATCGCCTACAACAAGTGGGACCTGGTCGACTCCGACCGCAGGCACTTCCTGGAGCGCGAGATCGACCGGCAGCTGCACACCGCCCGGTGGGCGCCGCGGGTGAACATCTCCGCCGCCACCGGCTGGCATGTCGACCGGCTGGTCCCGGCGCTCGAGCTGGCCCTGGCGGGCTGGGAGACGCGGGTGCCGACGGGTCGGCTCAACGGCTGGCTGGCGGGGCTGGTCGCGGCGACCCCGCCGCCGGTGCGCGGCGGCAGGCAGCCGAAGATCCTCTTCGCCACCCAGGCCGGGATCCGGCCCCCGCATTTCATCCTGTTCACGACCGGCTTCCTGCAGGCCGGTTACCGCCGGTTCATCGAGCGCAGGCTGCGGCAGGAGTTCGGCTTCGAAGGCAGCCCGGTGCATCTCTCGATGCGGCTGCGGGACAAGCGCGGGGGATCGCCCGGCCGTCAGGGGCGCGGCGCACGGCGCTCCTGACCAGCCGCCGGGCCCCGCCGGGCCCCGCCGGGGAAGACGTGCTGCCCACCGGCTTCGACGTCTAGGTCGGCCTGGAGGCCGAGGCCGCCTCGTTGCGCGCCTACGAAGCGCTGGCTAGCCAGGCTGGAACTCGCCCGCCTGGGCGCCGCCGAGGAAGGCGTCCCACTCGGCTCTCGTGAAGATCAGCGCGGGCCCGCTCGGGTACCGGGAGTTGCGCATGGCGATCCCGCCGTCGGCGAGGAACGCGACCTCTACGCAGTTACCACCGGTGGGGCCGCTGCGGCGGCTCTTGATCCACGTCACGTCGGCCAGCGCGCTCGCGTTCATGCCGTTGCGGATGCTGCTCATGATGATCTCTCTATTTCCTCGCGCAGCGCGCGGATGATCTGCTTGGTTTCCTCGGGCGGCGCGGCGATGACGCTGAGCTTGTCCATGGCCGCGGTGTAGCGCTCCACGTCCATGGGCTTGTCCAGGTACATGGCGCTCGTTAGCTGCTCCAGGTAGACCACGTCGGGCAGGTCGGGGACGGCAAAGCGGAGGATGCTGAAGCTCCCCGGCACCACGTAGGCGCCAGCGGAGTCCGGCACGACCTGCAGCGCGAAGCCCGGGCGGTCGCACATGTCGGACAGGTGCCCGAGCTGGGCCTGCATGATCTGCGGGCTGCCGACGGGGCGGCGCAGCGCCACCTCGTCGAGGATCGCCCACAGCCGGAGCCCCCCTGAGCTGAACCTGCGCTGTCGCTCCTTGCGCAGGAACACGAGGCGTTCCGCCTCGTCCAGCGAGAACTCGCCGAGCGCCATCACCGCGGCCGCGTAGTCCTCGGTCTGCAGCAAGCCGGGTATGAACTGCGCGTCGTAGCTGCGGATCGATTCCGCGGACTCCTCCAGCCCGATGTACGCCTGGAACCAGCTGGGCAGGATGTCCTGGTACTGGTGCCACCAGCCGGGCTGGTTCGCCTGGGCGGCCAGGGTGAGCAGTTCTTCCCGCTCGGCGAGGTCGGTGATCCCGTAAAGGCTGAGCAGGTCCACGATGTCTATTTCCCTGACCGAGGTCCGCCCCAGCTCAATGCGGCTGATCTTGGACTCGGATCCCCGGATCGCGCGCGCTGCCTCCTGCGCGGTAATCCCGCGTGCCTCGCGCAGGCGGCGTAGCTGGGTGCCGAGGAGGATGCGCAGCACCGTGGGCCCGCCCGCCCCGTCCACCATGAACCCTGCTCCCTCCTGCTAGCTCCCGGCTGCTCGGGTGCTCCCTGCAGGCCCCCCATCCCGGGCCGCAATTGCGCGGCGTGTTGGGGCTAGCCGCATTTTCCACATTAGTTTTCCGGGACAATTGCGACACGGATGTGCTCAGTTCGCCACTCTAACCACATGATATCGCATATGCGATTTCGGGCATACCCGGTTAATGCCTGGGCACCCGGCGGCATCGCCGGCCGCGCTGCTGCGGTTCGCCCGCGCCCGGGCCGCGGGTCCGGACGCTGTCCCAGTGACGGCTGTGACAGGTGTTGCCCGGTGAGCCTACGCGCGGTTTCGTCCCCCCGCTGGCCTATCGTTACGATCGGCAGGCAGTGAATCCGCACCGCACCAGGAGGACACGCGGGCCATGCGCTACAGGTCACTGGGCAACTCAGGGCTCGTCGTATCCGTGGCCGGCCTGGGCGGCAACAACTTCGGGCGCAGGCTCGACGTTGACGCGACCCGCGCCGTGGTGGACGCGGCCATCGACGCCGGGATCACCCTGCTCGACACGGCCGACAGCTACGGCACCGGGCGATCGGAGGAGATCCTCGGCGAGGTGCTGGCCGGCCGTCGTGACCAGGTCGTGCTGGCCACTAAGTTCGGTCACCGCAGTGCCGACCTGGGCTACGGGACAGCGGCCGGCGCCAAGGGCGGGCGCGGATACATCATGCGGGCCGTCGAGCAGTCGCTGCGCAGGCTGCGGACCGACTACATCGACCTCTACCAGATCCACACGCCGGACCCGGCCACGCCGATCGAGGAGACGCTCGCCGCCCTGGGCGACCTGGTGACCCAGGGCAAGGTGCGCTATACCGGGCACTCCAACTTCTCCGGCTGGCAGCTCGCGGAGGCGGCCGGCGCGGCGCGGGAACTTGGCGTCCCTGGCTTCGTTTCGGCGCAGAACCACTGGTCGCTGCTGGAACGCGGCGTCGAGGCCGAGGTCGTGCCCGCCGCCTTGCACTATGGCCTCGGCGTGCTGCCCTACTTCCCGCTGGCCAACGGCCTGCTGACCGGGAAGGTCCGGCGCGGCGTGCCGCCCCCCGAGGGCAGCAGGCTGGCCGGCCGCCGCGACTACATCACCGACCACAAGCTCGACCAGGTGGAGAAGCTGATCGGCTGGGCGCAGCGGCACGGGGTCACGATCCTCGACGTGGCGGTCGGCGGCCTGGCCGCCCAGCCGGGCTGCTCGTCGGTGATCGCCGGAGCCACGTCACCGGAGCAGGTCAAGGCGAACGCGGCCGCCGCAAGCTGGGTGCCGTCCGCCGGCGAGCTCGCCGACCTGGACCGGATAGTGCCCGGTCCGGCCGCGTCAGCCTGAACCAGGCGCCGGGCTGGCCGAGCTTGCGGAGATCGCGGTCTGGTACAGGGCCAGGACCGGAGCGAGGAACCTGGGCGAGTACGAGACGTTCGGGGTGTTTCCGCCCTGCTGGTAGCCGCCGATCACGCCGATCACCCAGCCATCGCCGGTCTTCGGGTTGACGTGGGCCAGGAACGGGCCCCCGCTGGTGCCGGCGGTGTAGTTGTCGCAGTCGAAGACCAGCTGGCGGCGGCCGAAGCTGCGCGCCGGAGCCGTGCAGGTGATCGGCCGGTCCGTGGCGTTCGGGTACCCGATCACCTGCACCCACTGCGGTGGCCGGTCGATCCGCAGGGTCTCGGCCCCGGTGGACTGCTGGATGTGCGTGCCCGGCCGTCCCGCGATGAGGAAGGCGACGTCGTCGTCGGGATTGTGGTCGGTGGCCCAGGCGCTGTCGACGTAGATCGCCGTGACCACCCAGAGGCCGTGCGGGAACCTGCCGTTGTGGTAGCCGGGGGCGAAGGCGATGCTGCCCGCCGGGGCGAGCGACTTGCCCTGCATGCAGTGCGCGGCGGTGATGAGCAGGTCCCCGGCCGGGCTGCTGACCACGCTCGCGGTGCAGAAATGCGCGCCCAGCTTGCCGCCGGACCGGGTGAACAGCGCTCCGACCGCCGCCGTCCCGTTGAACGGGATGCCGCGCTGGCCGGCGGGCAGGGTGCGCGCGGCGTGAGCGAGGGGTGTCACCGCGTACGCCCCGAGCGCGACCACTATGAAGCTCGCCAGCCAGGCCGTCCGGTGCAGGGTCAGGACCGCCATGGAGCGCGCGGCAGGCCGGAGATGCCTGATGCCTCGGCGCATCCAGTCCTCCGTCTTGCCGGTCGGTTACCTGCGCTGCCGCGCGCGAGGCATCCCTTTGCCGTCGCTTTAGCCGATTGTGCCGACCGTAAGCCAAAAGAGCCAGAGTTCTTGGCTGCGAGGTTGCTGAGACGTTACTGGACGCCGACACCCCACTGCCGTGCCCGATGGGTGTCACGCGCCTCGGCCTTGCGCTGCGTAAGGCCGAGGCCGCCGCTGGTTGCTTCCGGGCATGCGCGTCCTGTCGGCTGGCGGCCCACGCCGCCGTTGGCTCCGCCCGGCCGCCGGTGCGCCGTGGCCGAGGGTTCGGCCCAGCCAACGGAGGCATGCAGGTAGCACAGGGCATATGGATCGTCCTGGCCGCCGCAGCCGTTGCGTCAGAAACGATCGCTCCTGCCGCTGCCATCGCCATGAGCGGCGGCCTGGGCGCAGTGCTGGCCGCCGCGTGGCGATGAGGGCACCTCAACAGTCGGCCAGCACGGAAACTGACCTGTGATCTTCGTGGTCATGCCGTCTTGCTGCTGTTCAGCCCCATTCGCCGCGCATGGCTGCCTCCTTGTCGGGAGCTAGGTGGTGGTGACGGAGGGTGGGGTGGTGCGGGTGGTCAGCCCCATTCGCCGCGCATGGCTGCCTCCTTGTCGGGAGCTAGGTGGTGGTGACGGAGGGTGGGGTGGTGCGGGTGGTCAGCCCCATTCGCCGCGCATGGCTGCCTCCTTCCGCTGATACAGTTGGCCATTCCGGCCGGATGGCCACATGGCCTGGCCGAGCAGGCATCTTGACAGTCGAGCTAGCTCTCTGTGACCATGTGACATTACTTACTTACCGCCGGTAACACGATGAAGGCTGCGCTCCAATCATCGCTGGGGGAGTTCATGGCTGCCCTCCGCCCGCTCAATCAAGTATCGGGCGGGTTGCTGCGCGCAGTACGGGGTATCGGCCAGTGGCAGGTGTGGACTGTCCCGCTGCCGGTACGCCTGTACGTGCTGGGCGTCGATGCTCTCGCGGTGTGTGCGGCTGGTGTGGCGGTTGCGCACACCCGTGGCCGTGGCTCCGATCTGCTGCTGGGCGCGGCGCTACTGGTCTGCGGGATCGTCGCGATCGAATCAGCCCGAACCGTGCAGGAGGCTCACGGCGAGGTCGTCAGGGATCTGCAGTCGGTATGGCTGCTGGCCATCGCGATTGCGCTGCCTCCGGCATTCGCGTTCCTGGCGCCATTTCCGCTGATGGCCTACAAGATGCTACGGGTGCCGCGGCTGGTTATTTATCGCCGGGTGTTCAGTAACGCGACCCTGAGTCTCGCCTATGGCTGCGCTTCTGTAGTATTCCATGCTATTCCGGACTCGATTGCGGGTCCCTTTCCCGGAACTAGCCAACACGCACTCACGTGGACCGGTTGCGTCGCCGTATGCGGCCTCCTGGGCTGGATTATCAACTACGGCCTGCTGGTCGTCGCGATCAAGCTCTCTGATCCCGCGGCGCGCATCCGCGATCTGGTCGGGAGCCGGGAATCGATCACGACTGACCTGCTGGAGCTCAGCCTGGCGGTATCGATCACCCTTGTCGTCCGGATCAACCCGGTGCTGATGGCCCTCGCGCTGCCGTCCGTCGTGCTGTGCAAGCGCTCGATCATGCGCGCCCAGCTTTTTTCCCATGCTCGCATCGATGCCAAGACCGGGTTGCTCAATGCCGGCACGTGGCAGCGCGAAGCCGAGGCCGAGTTCTTCCGGGCCCTGCGCGCAAATGCGCCGCTTGCCTTGGCCGTGGTGAATATAGACCATTTTAAGGATGTTAACGACATGGCTGGTCAGCTTGTGCGCGACCAGCTAATTCGCGACATAGCGGGCATGCTCAAGGATCAGCTACCCGGGCACGGCCTGATCGGCCGCTTCGGTAGCGACGAGTTCGCCATTCTGCTACCGCAGACGGGCCGGGACGAAGCACAGCGGATCAGCGAGCGGCTACGTGATCATATTGCGGCCGAGCCCATCGCCATCGAGTCGGGCAGCCAGGAAGGCTTCGTGTTCCGCCTGACGGTATCCATCGGGGTCGCCATCCTCAACCAGTCCAGGCGCGCGCTGGGCGAACTGATCGGCGCCGCCGACTCCGCCCTCGGCCAGGCCAAGAGAACCGGATGGAGCAAGGTGTACGTCCTTCCTGACGGCTCGGACGAGCTGGGGGCCTCCTGACGGATCCCGGCTGCCCGGGGGTGCCTCCCGCGGCCGTGACCGGGCCCGGAGCGCGCCGCCCGGGTGAGAGGATCGGAGTGCCGGAGAGCCGGATGTGAGCGGAGGGACCGAGCGGTGAAAGCTGCGCTGTATGACCGGTACGGGCCGGCCCGTGAGGTGCTGCGGGTCGAGGACGTGGAGCGGCCGGAGCCCGGGCCCGGGGAGGTGCGGGTCAGGGTGGAGGTCTCCGGCGTCAACCCGACCGACTGGAAGTCCCGCAGCGGCGCCACCCCGCGGCCGATCGACGGCTTCCAGATCCCGCATCACGACGGCGCGGGGGTGATCGACGCGGTCGGCGCGGGCGTGGGCCCGGGCCGCGCCGGCCAGCGGGTGTGGATCTGGATGGCCGCGGCCGGCCGCCGGTGGGGGACCGCCGCCGAGTGGACCGTCGTCCCGGAGTATGCGGCGGTCCCGCTGCCCGAGGGCGCCTCGGCCGAGCTCGGCGCCAGCCTGGGCGTCCCAGCCCTCACCGCGCACCGGTGCCTGTTCGCCGACGGGCCCATCGACGGGAAGACGGTCCTGGTCGCGGGCGGCGCGGGCGCGGTCGGCCACTTCGCGATCGAGCTGGCCAAGCGCACGGGCGCCCGGGTGGTCAGCACGGTCAGCGGGCCGCACAAGGCCGACCTGGCCGCGAAGGCCGGCGCGGACCTGGTCGTGAACTACCGGGAGCCTGACGCCGCCGACCAGATCAGCTCGTTCGCGGGCGCCGCGGGGGTCGACCGTGTCGTCGAGGTGGCCCTCGGCGCGAACCTGTCGCTGGACCTGGCCGTCGTCGCGCGGCCAGACGCGCGGATCGCCTGCTACGCCGCCGAGCCGTCCGACCCGGTGCTGCCCGTCCGGGCCTGCATGAACGCGAACGTGGCACTCAGGTTCGTGCTGCTGTACGGGGTCCCGCCAGGGGCGCTCGGCCAGGCCGCACAGGACATCTCCGCCGCGCTGGCCGCCGGGGCGCTGACCGAGCTGCCGGTCACCAGGTTCCAGCTGGACGAGATCGCCGCGGCGCAGGACGCGGTCGAGGCCGGCGCCGTGGGCAAGGTCCTGGTAGACATACCCGGCTGACCGGTCGCCCGCCCCAGCCCCAGCCCGGCTGAGGAGCGCCGCCGGGCCTGCCGCTGCCTCGTCGGCCCAACGTCCCGATTGCCCGGGCGATCTTGGGAAGCACCTACCGGGCGAAGGCACGTGCGCGCAGACAGTCCGGGCGCGGCGAGCGCTGGACGTGATGAGGTGGGATCGTGAAGATTGTCGTGTTCGGCGCCTCGGGTGCCATCGGCCGGGGCGTCACCGCGGAGCTGCTCGAGCGCGGGCATACCGTCACCGCCGCCACCAGGAGCGGCGCTCCGGTCGAGGGCTTGGTCGTGCGCAGCGTGACCGGCGACGCCAGCGATCCAGGATGGGTGGCCCGGCTCGCCGCGGGCCAGGACGCGGTGGCGTCGGCGACCGGGCCGCGGCGGGATAACGGCGAGGACCCGGAGGACAGCCTGCTCGGCGCCGCGCGCGGCCTGGCCGAGGGGCTGCGCCGGGCCGGGGTGCGCCGCCTCGTGGTGGTCGGCGGGGCCGGCAGCCTCGAGGTCGCGCCGGGCCAGCGGCTGGTCGACAGCCCGGCCTTCCCCCCGGCGTGGAAGCCCGCGGCGCTGGCCCACGCCCGGGCGCTGGACGAGGTATACCGGGGCATCGAGGACCTGGACTGGACCTACGTCAGCCCGGCCGGGGTGATCGGCCCGGGGAAACGGACCGGGGAGTTCCGGGTCGGCGGGGACCAGTTGCTGGTCGACGAGTCCGGCGAGAGCCGGATCAGCATCCCCGACTTCGCGATCGCGGTCGCCGACGAGCTCGAGCACGGCGAGGCGTTCCGCCGCCGGATCACGGTCGCCTACTGACCGCGCTGACCGCGCTGACCCGGCTGACCACGCCGGGCGGGCGCTACGGGCTGAGGCGGCGGCGGTCCCGCGGGAACAAGGTGACCTGCCGCACGTTCGCCGCGCCGGTCAGCCGCGCGGTCCAGCGCTCCAGCCCGATCGCGAACCCGCCGTGCGGCGGCATCCCGTGCTCGAACACCTGCAGGTACCCGGCGTAGTGCCCCGGGTCCTCGCCCCGCTCCGCCAGCGCCGCCAGGTAGTCCGCGTGCCGGTGCAGCCGCTGCCCGCCGGTGACCAGCTCCAGGCCGCGGAAGATCAGGTCGAAGCTGTTGGAGTAGCCGGGCCGGGCCGGGTCGGGATGGGTGTAGAACGGCCGCTTGGCCATCGGGTACCCGGTCACGAACAGGAACTGCGACCCGTGCTCGCGCAGCGCCCAGTCGCCGAGCCACCGCTCGTCCTCCGGCGCGAGGTCCGGTTCGCCCCGCGGGTCCCATCCCGCCCGGGCGGCGATGAGTTCCTGCGCGTCGGCGAAGTGGATCTGCGGGATCTCCTCCGGCACCGCGAGCAGCGTCAGCCCGAGGAACTCCGCGGCGCCGCGGGCCCGCCCGGCCACGGCGGCCGCCATTCCGGCGATCGTGTCGCGCAGCACCGCCATGACGTCGTGGTGGTCGGCGATGAAGCCGAGCTCGGCGTCAAGGCTGGTGTACTCGGCCAGGTGCCGGGCGGTGTCGTGCGGCTCGGCCCGGAACGCCGGCCCGACCTCGAAGACCCGCTCGAACACCCCGACCAGCGCCTGCTTGTAGAACTGCGGTGACTGGGCCAGGTAGGCCGGGTGGCCGAAGTAGTCGAGGCCGAACACGTTCGCCCCCGATTCGGTGGCCGACTCGACGATCTTCGGCGTGTGCACCTCGGTGAAGCCCAGGCCGTCCAGGGTCTCGCGGAAGCCGGCCACGCTGGCCGCGGCGATCTCGAAGCCGGCCCGCAGCACCGGATGCCGCAGCGTGACCGGGGCGTGGTCGAGTATCGTCGGCAGGCCGGCCGTGACCGAGGGCCGGTACAGGTCGAACGGCGGCGGCGCGGCCGGGCCGGACAGCGGCGTGACCCGCGGCCCGGTGACCTCGACCCCGCCGGGCGCCTGGTCGTTCGCCACGACCGTGCCCGTGACCTCGACCACGGTTTCCTCGGGCAGCCCGGGGTCGGGGCTGGCGTCGCGTACCGGAAGGCTGGAAAGAACAACCTGCGCCAGGCCCGAGCGGTCCCTGACGATCAGGAACGTCACGGCTTTCAGCTCGCGCCGGCGGTGCAGCCAGCCGGCGATCCTGACCTGCTCGCCGAGGTGCGCGGGCAGGTCGGCGGCCAGAACACGAGAGATCATCGCACTCCTCCAGGGATGTGCTCGACGACCCCTTGGGAGTGCGGGCGAGAAGGGAACTCGCGGTGCCACCGCACTTTCGCCGCCGCCGGGCAGCCGGGACGGCCTCGTTCCTGCCCGGTCACGGGGGCAAGCCGGCGGGGCATGGGGCACGCCGCTGGCCTGCGGCAGCCGTTCCTCCCCGCGCTCGGGAGGGTCTTCGCGCCGGGTCGCGAGGCCGCCTTCACAGCGGGCGGCGGCTCTCTCGGCTCGCGTGATCCCGGGCTACTTGTCTCCGTCAGCGCTTTGCCAGCCAGGATAGTGCACGGCCATGACGACCGTCCGGAACGCGAACGCCACCGGGCCGGTCAGGGCAGGCAGGTGCCGGCAGCCCCGTGCAGGTCGGTGCTCGCGATGATCGCGGCGCTGATCTCGCGCAGCTGCTCGACCTGCTCGGGCGTGAGCCGGTCGATCAGCGAACGCCGGACCTGGTCGGCGTGCCCGGGGGCGGCGGCGGCCAGCGCGGCGAAGCCCTCGTCGGTGAGCTGCGCGATCTGGCCCCGCCGGTCCGTGGGGCAGTCGGTCCGCCGGACCCAGCCCCGCTCTTCCAGCCGCGCCACGGCGTGCGACAGCCGGCTCTTGCTCGACGTCGACGCCTCGGCCAGCTGGGTCATGCGCAGCGCCCGGCCCGGCGTCTCGGACAGGCGGACCAGGATCTCGTAGTAACCGTGCGGGATGTCCGAGTCGTGCAGCAGCTGGGCGTCGATGGCGCTGAACAGGGTCTGGCAGGCGGTCAGGAACGTCCGCCACGCCAGCTGCTCGTCGGCGGTGAGCCACCGGGTCTCTTCGGTGGTCTCCTGGGTCATCCCCTGGCTGCGCATGCTACCAGCATACCCGACGATTGTTGAGCGTTTGACAAAATTCTTGGGGCATGATACTCGTTGAGTATTCAACCAACTAGCGCAGGAGCCCCCCATGACTGCTAGCACCACCGAAACCGCCGTCCCCGGCTACGTCGCCGGCACCTGGACCATCGACCCGGTGCACTCCGAGATCGGCTTCTCGGTCCGGCACATGATGGTCAGCAAGGTCCGCGGCAAGTTCACGAACTTCTCGGGCGAGATCGTGACCGGTGACGACCCGCTCAAGTCCTCGGCGACCGCCGTGATCGACCTGAAGTCGATCAGCACCGGCCAGGACCAGCGCGACGAGCACATCCGGTCGGCCGACTTCTTCGAGGTCGAGACCTACCCGACGATGACCTACCACTCAACCGGCGTGCGGTTCGAGGATGGCAACTACATCCTCGACGGCGAGCTCACGCTCAAGGGCGTCACCAAGAACGTGCCGCTGGTCCTGGAGCTCAACGGCTTCGGGCCGGACCCCTTCGGCGGCACCCGGGCCGGGTTCAGCGCCAGCGGTGAGATCAACCGGCGCGACTTCAACGTCAACTTCACCGCTCCCATGCAGAACGGCGGGGTGGTGGTGGGCGACAAGATCACCCTCCACCTGGAGATCGAGGCCGTCCTGGCGTCCTGACCGGGCGGCCGCCGCCGCGCGGCAGCTCACGGCGTGTCAGCGGGACCTTGCTGCCGGACCGGCGGCATCAAGGTCCCGCTGCTGCTGTTGGCGGGCATGGATGCCACCATGAAGATGACCGCGGCCTGAGCCGGCCGCGGGCGGGTGCTGCGGAGGTTGGCCATGGCCGTTGATGCGCGGGGCTTGCCCATGACGGGCTCGGCGCAGGCCGTGACCCGCTACGACCGGGCCATCGATCACCTGGTGCGGTTCCAGCCCGAGGTGGTGGAGGTCACGGCGGCGGCCGCCGCCGAGGACCCGGGCTGCGCGATGGCCCGTCTCCTCGGCGCCTACCTGGCGCTGATGTCCACCGAGGAGGGCGCGGTGGCCGGGGCCCGCGAGGCGCTGGTCCGCGTGAGTGCCCCCGCGGGTCCCGGCGAGGCCTCGCTGCCGCCGCGGGAGCGCGCCCACCTGGCCGCGGCCCGGCGCTGGGCCGCGGGCGACATGGCCGGCGCCGGGGCGCTGCTCGCCGAGATCTCGGTGCGCTGGCCCCGCGACCTGCTCGCGCTCGCGGTCGGCCATCAGGTGGACTTCTTCACCGGCGACGCGGTGAGCCTCCGGGACCGGATCGGCCGCGCGCTCGGCGCCTGGCACGACGACGACCCGCAACTGGGGTTCCTGCACGGCATGTACGCCTTCGGGCTGGAGGAGTGCAACATCTACGGGCTGTCCGCCGACGTGGGCCAGCGCGCGGTGGAGCTCAACCCCGACGACGTCTGGGGCATCCACGCGGTCGTGCACACCCACGAGATGCAGGGCCAGATTCCGGACGGCGTCCGGTTCCTGCGGGAACGCGAGGCGCACTGGCAGACCGGGAACTTCCTGAACGTGCACAACTCCTGGCACTACGCGCTGTACCTGCTGCAGGGCGACGACGTGGCCGGAGCGCTCGCGGTCTACGACCGCGTCCTGCACCACGACCAGTCGGAGGACGTGGCGCTCGAACTGCTCGACGCCACGGCGCTGCTGTGGCGGCTGCAGCTGGAGGGGATCTCGGTCGGTGACCGCTGGCCGCCGCTCGCGCAGGCGTGGGGGCGGCTGCTCGCGCCGGGCTTCTACCCGTTCAACGACATGCACGCGATCATGGCGTTCGTCGGCGCCGGCGATCTCGCCCCCGCCGAGCAGGTGGTCACCGCGCTCGAGCGCGTGGTGGCGGACGGCGACCGGGCCACGACCGGCTGGCAGATGACCGCCGCCGTGGGCCTGCCGGTATGCCGGAGCCTGGTGCACTTCGGCCGCGGCCGCTACCAGCAGGTCCTAGACGAGCTGCTGCCGATCCGGACCCGCGTGCACGAGTTCGGCGGCAGCCACGCGCAGCGTGACGCGGTGGAGCGCACCCTGCTCGAGGCCGCGATCCGCGCCGGGCGGACCGACCTCGCGCTCGCCCTGGTCAGCGAGCGGCTCGCGATCAGGGAGTGCAACACCTACGCGTGGTCCAAGCGCGCCAGGCTGCTGGGTGCCGCGGCCGACCCGGCCGATCCGGCCGGGGCGGCGTCGGCGGCGGCGCGGGCCGGCGACCTCGCCACGCAGATCCGCGTCGCGGCGAGCTGAGCCGCGGCGAGCTGAGCCGCCCGCCGTCTCGCCGCCGCCGGCCGCCCCGCGGGCCCGGTCGGCCTGCCCACTCGCCTGACCGGCGCCGTTCACGTTCCGTCCACCTTCCTGCCCTCCGGCGGTAGCCCGGGGTTGTCAGCATCGGGGCTGCGCAGGCACCCGGGCATGGTTGGAGGAAGCGTGGTGGACACTGGCGGGACTTCCGCCTGGCCGGTTGCTATGTCAACGTGAGGGAGTGCGCAGCAGCCTGGGTATGGTCGGCGCTTTCTGTTACGGAATGGCTCCGTATAGTAGCCTGGACGAAAGCGCGTTAGGTACGACCACTGGCCGCAAGCACGTCAATTCTCATGAGGGCAGCCTTTACGGCACGGGCACGACGGCAAGGGTGCGCAGGTGGGCGATGGCGGAACCGTTCGGTACCAGGCAGTCTTCTCAGACCCCATCGCGTGGCGGATCTGGACCGCGGCCACGGTCTCCTACCTTGGTGACTTCGTCGGGCTAGGCGCCCTGCTGCTGGCCGGCTACGCCCGGTCCGGCGGGCACCCGTTGGGCTCCGCCGCGGTCTTCGGGGTACAGGCCGTGCCCGCGCTTGCGGTCTCGGCAGGCATCGGGCCCTGGCTGGACCGGATCCCGCGCCGCTCTGGCCTGATCACCCTGAGCCTGATCGGCGGCGTGGCGGTGTCGCTGCCGATCGTCGCATCCGGGCTGTGGGCCGTGCTCGTCGCGGCGGCCGTGATCGGCGCGGTCAGGACCGCCTTCAACTCGATCAGGACCGGGGTCATCGCCGACGGCGTGCCACGGGACGTCCGGGGACGCCTCGTCGCCCTGGTGACGACGTCCAATCAGATATCCGAGGTCGTCGGCTACGTCGCCGGGTCGGCGGTGGCGCTGGCGATCGGCATCGGGCCCGCACTCACGGCCGACGCCGCCACGTTCGTCGTCGCCGCTGTGCTGCTGGCCGGGCTCCGGCTGCCGACGGTCTCCCGGTCCCCGCGTCGCTCCTCCATGACCACCGGGATCCGCACGATCTTCGCGGACCGGACGCTGGCGGTCCTCGTGCCCGTCGTGTGGATCGGGCTGTCGCTCGGCGCCGTGCCGCAGTCACTGGCGGCCGCGGCGCTGAGCAAGACCGACCGCGGCTGGGTGCCCGCGGCGCTGGCGGCGATGGCAGCTGGCGCGGCGATCTCTGCCACGGTCGTCGGCCGGACCGCGCTGAGCGAGCGGGTCCTCGGCCAGTTCGGCTACCTGACCCTGTACGGGGTGGCCTTCCTGCTGACCGCCGCCGGCCTGCGCGCGGACCCGCTGTTCGTCGTGGCTGGGAACTTCGTGATCGGCCTCGGCTACGGCTGGACTGTGGCCGCGCAGACGACCTTCATTTACGTCATACCTGTCGAGCGGATGGCCCATGTCACCAGCACGATGATCGGGAGCCTGATCGTGCTCGAGGGCGCGGGCGCCGTCGCGGCCGGCGCCGTGGCCGGGGCGCTCGGGGTGCCGGCCGCGTACCTGCTCGGCGGCGCCATCATGACGGCGGCCGGCCTGTCCGCGATCGGCTACGCGCGGACCCACGCTCAGGTCCTTGACATCAGCCGCCCGCGTGTCGATGCGCCCAGGGCCGGGGATCTCGACCGGATAGCCCGGGACGCCCGACCTCGTCCGCCGGGCTGACCTCGGGCCACGGGCCACGGCAGCGCCCGGGTACCGGCCCGGGCCATCCACGGGTGCGACATGCCGCGCCGCAGGCCGGCGAGGCGCCATGCGGTCACCGCCTGATCGTGCCGGTCGGGCGGGCTCTGGACGATCTTGCGGTGGCCGCAGCCGCGCTCGTGCCATCGCATGGCGCTCCGGGCTCCGTGCCAATCGCATGCTATTGCAAGTAAGTTGCAGTAGTTTAAAATGATCACGGCCGTACCGAGCCAGGAGGTGCCCCGATGGCCGATCCGCGCGCCCGCCTCGCGAAGATCCGGGACGGGCTGACCCCGCGCGAGTGGGGCCGGACCGGGGGCATGGTGCTCACGATCGTCGGCCTCAACGTGCTCGGCTGGGGGATGCTGGCCGCCGCCATGGGCGGCCACTACCACATCAACAAGACCGAGATCTTCGGCGCCGGGACCGGCATCCTCGCCTACACCCTGGGCATGCGGCACGCCTTCGACGCCGACCACATCGCCGCGATCGACAACACCACCCGCAAGCTGGTGAACGAGGGCCAGCGGCCGCTGTCGGTCGGGTTCTTCTTCTCCCTGGGCCACTCCAGCGTGGTGTTCCTGCTGGCGGTGCTGCTGAACTTCGGCATCCGCGGCCTGGACGAGCAGGTGAAGAACTCGAGCTCGCACCTGCAGTACACCACCAACGTCATCGGCACGCTGGTGTCCGGGATGTTCCTGTTCCTGATCGCCGCGCTGAACATCGTCATCCTGGTCAGCATCATCAAGATGTTCCGCGAGATGCGGTCGGGCCGGTACAACGACGAGGAGCTAGAAGCCCAGCTGGCGCAGCGCGGCCTGATGAACCGGTTCCTCGGGCGCTTTTACCGCAACGTTGACGCCCCCTGGAAGATGTACCCGGTCGGGTTCCTGTTCGGCCTGGGCTTCGACACCGCCACCGAGGTGGCCCTGCTGGTGCTGGCCGGCAGCGCGGTCGTCGGCGGCCTGCCGTTCTACGCCGTCCTGTCGCTGCCGATCCTGTTCGCCGCCGGGATGAGCCTGTTCGATACCGCCGACGGCTGCTTCATGAACTTCGCCTACGACTGGGCCTTCGCCCGGCCGGTGCGCAAGGTCTACTACAACCTGACCATCACCGGCCTGTCGGTGTTCGTCGCCTTCTTCATCGGCGCGGTCGAGGTGCTCGGCCTGCTGGCCCAGGACGGCAACCTCAGCGGATCCGGCTGGGCCTGGCTGGAGAGCTTCAACATCAACACCGCCGGGTTCGTCATCGTCGGCGTCTTCGTCCTGACCTGGATCGTCGCCCTGTCGATCTGGCGCTTCGCCAAGCTCGAGCAGAAATGGGACACCGTGCCCGCGACCGCGCAGGAGTGAGCCTTTTCATCCGTCAATGTCGGCTCAGAGTGCGTGGACAGTCGTGGGGAGGATGAAAGGTTCAGTAGGAGAAAGGAGAAACGGCGATGGCGACCGTCAGCGTCTCGGAGGAGATCCGGCAGTTCTGGGACGAGGATGCCGCGGTCTACGACAACTCACCGGAGCACCACCCGCGGCGCCCCCAGGAGCGGGCGGCCTGGAGCGCCGCGCTGCGGCGGCTGCTGCCCGATCCTCCGGCGCGGGTGCTGGACGCCGGGGCCGGCACCGGATTCCTCTCGCTGCTGCTGGCCGGCCAGGGTTATCAGGTCACCGCGATGGACCTCTCACCGGGCATGCTCGAGGTGCTGCGGGCCAAGGCCGCACGTCTGGGCCTGGAGGTGCAGGCGGTGCAGGCCGACGCGGTCAGTCCGCCCGGCGGCCCGTTCGACGCGGTGGTGGAACGCCACCTGCTCTGGACCCTGCCGGACCCCGGCGCCGCCCTGGTCGCCTGGCGGGAGGCCGCTCCGACCGGCCGCCTGGTGCTCATCGAGGGGACTTGGGGCAAGGCCAGCGGGATCGCCGCGCTGCAGGCTGAGGCCAGGACGCTGGCCAGGCGCGTCCGCGGCGGCGAGCCTGGCCACCACGGCCACTACACCGACCGGGTGGTCAGCAGCCTGCCGCACGCGAACGGCATCACCCCCGCCGACGTGGTCGCCCTGGTCCAGGCCAGCCCGTGGGGCCAGGCCCGGCTCGAGCGGCTGCGCGACGTGGAGTGGG
Source organism: uncultured Actinomycetota bacterium (assembly GCA_963808705.1). Lineage (GTDB taxonomy): Bacteria > Actinomycetota > Actinomycetes > Streptosporangiales > Streptosporangiaceae > JASHPR01. The sequence continues at coordinate 304,278 of CAWEHB010000007.1, forward strand.
CCACCCTTGACGGGCGCAGCCTGCTCGATCAGCTCCTCGGAACCAACCCCCGGTGGGCCGTGATCGCGGGATCCTGATCCGGGCCGGTCACAGCATCGTGATCAGCATGTAGCTCATCGTCACGCCCATCACGATCTCGCAGCACGCCGCCAGGGTGGTGACATCGGCGGCCTGACCTGGGCGGCCGGGGCCGGCGAGGCGAGGGCCCGGCCACGTCACATCCTTTCCGCCAGGCTCGCCGCGGCGCCCTAACCGGATATTCCGCCCGGCAACATCGGGTTAATCGGCCCGCATATTGCTGAGCAAGCATCTTTTCTTTCGCCCGTCGCTCTCAAAACCCTGCGGGATATCCGAGAAAACCCCTCCCGTGTATTAAAGGAAACCGGCGGGGTATTACGGGCCAGTATCCTTGACCCGCGGCCGGCCGCTGCGCCCGCCACCCCGGTCCCGGGCGCGCTCCCGGGATCCGGTGCCGATTGAAGCCCGGTGTCGCCACGGCCGACCGGTCCTCCGGCCGCCTCTCCGGCGGTCAACCGATGGTCGAGCTCGACCTGCGGGCGTCTCCCGTACGTCCTGATCAGCGCCTTCTCGCTGTTCCCGGCTGCGCCGGTCACGAGCTCGTCGATCGCGACGGACCGAAGCCCTGACCGGAAGGACTGGGCTGCCGTCAGCCCTGACCCGGTGCCGCGTGGCCAGGCATGCCCTAGGTGCGCTAGCATTTGACCGTCCGAGAGGACAGGCGGGACGTGGCCCAGCTTGGTTAAGGCGTCGGTCTGGGGGACCGAAGAACGACGGTTCAAATCCGTCCGTCCCGACTCAATAAGGTGGTCGGCGAGGTGCCTGTCGCGGCGTTTTGTCAGACCCTGTCGCTAGCCTGTCAATATGACAGGAAACCCTATTGAGAGACGCAGATGGTCTGACGCTCAGTTAGTTTCTGCGGTGGCGGCATCCAGGTCATGGCGTGGTGTCATGCGCGAACTCGGCCTGTGCGTGACTTCTGCCGGATCCATCCGGATCGTTAAGCGGCACGTGGCCCGACTTGGCCTGGACACCTCCCACTTCACCGGCCAGCGGCGCTGGTCGGATGCGCAGCTCAGGCGGGCGGTCGCCAGCGCATATTCCTGGGCCGAGCTGCAAGCGGAGTTAGGGCTTACCCATGACAGCACCGACGACCGTACCCGGGTCAAGGCGCGCGCCGCGCGCCTCGGCCTCGACCTGAGTCGGCTCGACGGACTCGTTAAGGGCGCAGCCGCCCGGCCCGAGTTCGAGCCTGACATCAGGCACCTGCGAGATGCGGGAACCGCCATCGCGGCGATGTGGTTTCTGTTGTGCGGATACAACACATCTCTGCCAATGGAACCGACCCTCTACGACCTGCTGGTTTCCATGCCGGACGGGATCAGGCGAGTTCAGGTCAAGACCACCACGTACTACAAGGACGGCTGGGTGGTGCAGGTAGGAAGGCGACCCTACTCGGTCGGCAACCGAGAACCACTGGTTCCTTATGACCCGGACCTGGTGGATTTCTTCTTCATCCTGGATGGCGACCTCGCCATGTACGTGATTCCCAGCCGGGTGATCGCCGGGCGTGTCGCGATAGTGCTGAGCAACTACTCGGAGTTCATCGTGGGCAGCGCCGCGTTCCTCATGAAGGCTCGACTCCGGCCGCCTGAGCCGCGCGGAGAGCGGCTCGCTCGGCGCGCCGCTAGGTGATCGGGCGGGGGATCTGGCGGCCGACATCGGAGAGGTCGGCGATCCACGCCTCATCGACGTCCGGGCCGGATTCGGACGGCGTGCTGGCGACCAGCTTCAGGTTGCCGCCCTTCTTGGCCGCGAGCCTCGGCCTCGCGGGTTCCTTGGGAGGCGGAGGCGGAGGCGGGGGCGGGGCGGGGGCGGTCATCCGGATCGCCAGGGACGGGCACATCTGAACCGCCTGCTGCGCCTCCTGCTGCAGCCACGGCGGTACCGGCATGTCGAGGAACACCGGGTAGCCCTGGCCGTCGAGCTGCACGAGCTCGGGCACCAGGTGGGCGCAGAGGCCGTGCCCGCGGCACCGGGTCCAGTCCACCGACAGCCGGGTCTCGCCCTCCTTGTCCGGCAGCGGCAGCACTCCCTGGACCCGGCGCCCGCAGGTGCCGCGGAACAGGTGCGCGGTGAGGTCGTCGGTGAACACGTCGATGGCGGACACCACGAACCGGAACACCCCGTCGGGATGGGCGCACGCGCCGCGGCCCTTCACGGCGGCCGACCCGCGGCGCGCGGCTTCCAGCGCGTCGATACCGCCCGAGCCGTCAGCCAGCGCGGTCAGCGAGCGGGCGATGGCGGGCAGGCCCAGCTTGCACGGGCCGCACTGACCGGATGACTCCTTGGCGAGGTAGCCGACCACCCGCGCTACCTCGCCGAGCGGGCAGGTCCCCTCGCCGAGCGGCAGCACGATGCCGGCGCCGAGCGTGCCGCCGACAGCGGTCAGCCCGGCGCGGCTGACCGGCACGTCGTACGCCAGGTCGGCAGGCAGCCACATGCCGTGATAACCGCCGACCAGGACGCCGTCCGCCGGCGATGCCGAGCAGAGGTCGAGCACCTCGCCGAGCGGCAGGCCGAAGGGGACCTCCACGACCGCGGGATGGTCCGCGGAGCCGCCCACCGTGAGCAGGGTCGTTCCCGGTTCGTCCGGAGTACCGGTCGAGGCGTAGCCATCCGGGCCGAGCATCGCGAGCACGGCGATCTGCGCGTACGTCTCGGCGTTGGATAGCAGGGTCGGGAGGTCATGGATCCCGTAGTCGCTGGGCAACACCTTGCGGCCCGGCGGCACCGGAGTCTTGCCGTTCAGGGCATTCACCAGCGCGCCACCCTCACCGGTGACGAACCGGTCCGGCACCATGACCACGCGCACCAGCCGTCTCAGATCCGGTTCGGCCGAAGCCGCGGAGCTGACCGAGCGGGCCATGTCGGTCCGGGTGACCCCGATGACGATCTCCCGGGCCTGCAGCGCCCGGGCGGCGATCAGGGCCCCGCCGAGCACCAGGTACGGCGACCTGAGCAGCAGCATCCTGTCCTTGGCGCTGCCCGGCTCGCCCTCGGTCGCGTTGACCAGGACGACGACCCGCTTCCTGCGCTGGCGGGCGGACTGCATCACCGACTTCAGCTTCCGGCTGAACGGGAACGCCGCACCGCCACGGCCGCAAAGGCTGACCCGCTCGGTGGCATCGACCAACTGGCTGGCGGTCAGCCTGGGCAGATTGCCGAACACCGAATAGTGCGTCGTCAGGTCGATCCGCTGGATTCGGTCGAGCCCGGCGGTGAGGCGGGCCTGGCCGATGCACATGGCGTCGGGCCCCGGGGGCGGTGTCATGATCCCTCCGCGCCGGGATGGGCGGGGTAGGCAGGGTTAGCGGGGTTGCCGGGGTCGTCCGGATAGGAGGCATACGGCGGGTACACCGTCGGATCAGGAGCCTCCTGCTGATGCTGCTGCCACTCCTGCTGCTGCCAGGGCCGCATTTCCTGCTGGTGCGGCGGCGGAATCGGGAGGTCCGGGCGCGGGGTCGCCAGACGGCGGGTCGCGATGTACGGCGGCCGGGGAGAGGGCGCTTCGGGCCGGTCCGCCGCCCCCGGCGGCAGCGCGCGGGGCATCGTCCGCGCCTGCGGCACGGCGCCCCGCATGGCACGGGCTTGCGGTACGGCACTCCACCGGTCATGAATGTCGTGCTGCATCACGGCAGGCATCGGCGCCGGGACCGTTGACGAGACGTAGTCGGGCAACGGATGCGGGGCTTTCTCCCGGTGGCTGCGGATGGTGGCCACGAACCGGATGACCAGGGCGAGAGCGACCGCCGCCAGGCATGCTCCGTAACTCCAGTCCACGTACGGTTTCGCCGTCCGGCCCGCGAGCAGGCCGTGCACGATCGCCAGCGGCCAGGCCACGTAGGCGGTGGCGTGGATGGCGCGCCACGTCCACGGCCGCCCCGTCGCGAAACGGCCGCGGGCGATCCCGGTCACGACCAGGAGCACCACGAGATCCGACGCGATCGTGCCCAGGCCGATATAGAACGTGCGCCCATGCGCCAGGAAAGGAACAAAGGCGTCGATAACGTGGGACCGGTGCGCGAAAATCTCAAGCACTATGTGCATCGCGAGAAAGGCGAGAGCGGCGAACGAGACGGCACGGTGCACCGCTTGCGCGACGACCCGGCTCGCCGGAGTCATGACCACGCGGTCCGCCGCCACCACGCCGACGCCGACCGCCGCGGTGAGCGCGACCAGCGCGAGCACGCCCGCATAGAACAGCAGGAAGCGCTGGACCGCGCTCAGGATGTCACTCCCTCGCGGGGTGTTTACCGAGGCCAGCACGCCGGCGAGCAGGAACAGCAGAACAATGGCCCAGATGGTGGGCCCGTGCCGCGGGCGCTTGACTTGAGCCACTGACGTGATGTGGCGGCGACCGCCTGAGCGGCCACGCCTGGCTGACACTATTTTCCTCCCGGAGGGACGGCTCGGAAGCCGACCATTACCTGGAAGTTTCTATTGCCCCAGCCGCCAGCGCCTGGAGACTCCTGCCTAGTCCCCGTTGCGGATGACGTTACCGCCCCCCATTACAGGTTCGCAGCGAAACCGCACATAAGCCGTCACAATGCGGCGCTTGCCTCATGCCAGCGCCCTTTGTCCGCGGGGGAGCGGCGGAGGATGGCGGCGGCCCGCCGGGACAGGGCATCATGGGCACGGCGCGAGGCAGCCGATCGTTTGGGTTAGCGGGTGCGATGGGCAAGATTGCTAATGTCCCCTGGCCGGAGAAAGCCGGGGCCTGACGCGGGGCGGGCGTAATGACCACGCGGGGACCAGCGGGTGAGTCAGGGCAGGGGGGTGATCGGACACTCCCGTTGCCAGCCCGCGACCTGCCCCCCGCCGCCCCCCGCCGCGGTGCTCCCGGCCGCGGCGGCGCCGGCACGGTAACCTCCGGCCGCGGGAACGCCCCGTCGGCCTACCGGCCCGCAGGGCCGGACCTCAGGCGGCACCGGGCCCGCAGGCTACTGGGCCGGCTGGCGGTAGCGATCGTGGCGCTGATCCTGCTGGGGGCGGTGGCGTTCGGCGGGCTGCTGATCGTCACCCCGTCCGTCGGCAACGCCCGGGAACTGGTGCAAGCGCAGGATCGGGCGCACCACGTGGCCTATCCGGGACCCGCCGTACCGGCGCGGTTTGCCGAATCGCTGGTCGCCACGGAAGACAAGCGCTTCTACTCCGAGCCGGGCATCGACCTGTTCGCGGTCGCGCGGGTCGGTTTCGAGTACGTGACCGGCCACGGCATCCAGGGCGGCGCCACCCTCTACCAGCAACTGGCCAAGCTGCTGTACACGCAGGGGCGCTCCACCGCGTCGGACGAGGCGGAGCAGGTCGCGCTGGCCGTCAAGCTGTACCTGACGTACCCGAAGCCGCAGGTCCTGCAGATGTACGCCGCGGTCGTCTATTTCGGCAACGGCTACTACGGCCTGGCCGCCGCGAGCTGCGGGTACTTCGGGGCCCGGCCCGCCAGGCTGTCCTGGCCACAGGCGGCGGTGCTGGCCGGCCTGGTGCAGGGCCCGTCGATGGATGACCCGCTCACCCACCCGGCCAACGCGCGGGCCCGCGAGGTCCACGTGGTGGGTCGGCTGGTCGCGACCGGGAAGCTGTCCCCGGCCCAGGGCCGCGCCGCGCTCGCCGTTCCGCTGCGGAGCCTGATCGCGCGGGCCGGCCGGGGCTGCTCCCGGTCAGCCTGAGGATTATCCGGAACGCGCGTGCCGCGGCCCCTCAGGCCGCGCCGGGCCAGTCTGGCCGTGGCCGTTCCGCTCGGGCGCACCCTGGCCGGGCGCGGGGGGCTGCTGCGGGGGCTCGGGCGGCACCAGGGCCGGCTCCCAGGCCTCTTCTTCTGCCTCCGGCACGCGCTCCAGCGCGCCGGGCAGCGCAGGCGCCTGGTCGGCCACCTGCGCGAGCCACACAAACTTGCGGTAGGACCAGAACCGGAACAGGGTGGCGAGGGCCACGCCGACCAGGAACGCGACGTTCAGCGTGAACTTGTCATGGCGGCCGAACTCGTGCTTGGCGATCTCGAGGCAGGCCTGCTGGATGGCGATCCCGACCAGGTTCAGCACCAGGAAGACGGCGACCTCCCGGGCCATGCCCGTGCGCTCGCGGTGCCGGAACGTCCAGTACCTGTTGCCGGCGAAGGTCACGGCCGCCGCCACCAGCGTCGAGACCGCGTTCGCGGTGAAGGTCGCCTGGTGCCGAGCGATCATCAGGTTGAAGACACCCTCGGTCACCAGGAACCCGATCGTCCCGATCACGCCGAACTTGGCGAACTCGTGGATCAGGCGCTGGAACCGCTGGTACCACCTGCTGACAAGACTCACCTGGCCGCCTTCCTTCCCCGTATCCCCTCAGGACACGCCGAGGTGACTATGAGAGGCTACCCGGAACCTCGCGCTAGTTGGCGGAACCGGGAGAAATCAAGACTCTGCCCATACCTGCCCCTTGCCCAGCCCGGAGCCAGATATCCGTTCGGCACTGCCGCGTCTGCCAGGTAGTGTCACGGGAGTGCCCGCTCCCGACGTGCTGATTCATGCCCGCGGCCTGGAGAAGAGCTTCGGCGGCGCGGCAGCGGTGGCCGGCATCGATTTCGACCTGCACCGCGGCGAGGCGTTCGGCTTCCTGGGACCGAACGGCGCGGGCAAGTCATCGACCATGCGCATGATCGGCTGCGTCTCGCCGCCGAGCGGTGGCGAGCTGACCATCCTCGGCATGGACCCGGTCGCCGACGGCCCGGCGATCCGGGCCAGGCTCGGCGTGGTCCCGCAGGAGGACACGCTGGACGTAGAGCTGACGGTCCGGGAGAACCTGATCATCTACGGGCGCTACTTCGGGCTGCCGCGGGACGTCATCGCCGAGCGCGCCGCCCGGCTGCTGGAGTTTGTGCAGCTCGCGGACCGGGCCGAGGACCAGGTGGAGCCGCTGTCGGGCGGGATGAAGCGCCGCCTCACGATCGCCCGCTCCCTGATCAACGAGCCGGAGATCCTGCTGCTCGACGAGCCCACCACCGGCCTGGATCCGCAGGCCAGGCACGCGGTGTGGGACCGGCTGTACCGGCTCAAGCGCCACGGCGTCACGCTGGTGCTGACCACGCACTACATGGACGAGGCCGAGCAGCTCTGCGACCGCCTGGTGGTGATGGACCGCGGCAAGATCGCGGCCGAGGGCTCGCCCCGCGACCTGATCGGCCGGTACTCCACGCCGGAGGTGCTCGAGCTGCGGTTCGACCTGGCCGAGCATGACCAGGCGGCTGACAAACTCGCGGAGGCGCCGGCGGAGCGGGTGGAGGTGCTGGCGGACCGGATCCTGCTGTACACGCAGGACGGAGACGCGGCCCTCGCCGCCGTCCGCGGCCTCGGCCTGGAGCCGGCGGGTTCCCTGGTCCGCCGCAGCACGCTGGAGGACGTGTTCCTGCGGCTGACCGGACGGCAGCTGGAGGACTAGGTGACCTGGTCGTTCGCGGTACGCGAGTTCCGGTACTGGCTGACCAACTACCGGCGCACCTGGCGCGGGTCCATCTACTCCAGCGTGCTCAGCCCGCTGCTCTACCTGGGCGCCATGGGCATCGGCCTGGGCACGCTCGTCGACGCCCACGGCACCGCGAGCCTGGGCGGCCTGAGCTACCTGGCCTTCCTCGCGCCCGGCCTGCTGGCCGCCGCGGCCATGCAGGCCGCGGTGGAGGAGTCCACGTACCCGGTGCTCGGCTCGGTGAAGTGGCGCCGCACCTACCTGGCCGCCGCGGCGTCGCCGTTGCGCCCGGCCGACATCTTTCACGGGCACCTGCTGTTCACGGCCATGCGGCTGGCCATGAACTCCGCCATCTTCCTGGCGGTGATGGCCGCCTTCGGCGCCATCGCCTCGCCCTGGGCGCTCGCGGCGCTCCCGGCCGCGGTGCTCACCGGGCTGGCCTTCGCGGCGCCCATCGAGGCGTGGGCGATCACCGTGACCAAGGACACGTCATTCGCCCTGGTCTTCCGGTTCGGGATGATCCCGCTGTTCCTGTTCTCCGGGACCTTCTTCCCGGTGACCCAGCTGCCGACCTGGCTCAGGCCGCTCGCCTACGTCACGCCGCTGTGGCACGGCGTGGCGCTGTGCCGGTCGCTCACCCTGGGCACGGCCAGCCCGGGCAGCGCGCTGGCCCACGTGGCCTACCTGGCCGCGGTGGCCGTGGTCAGCATCGCGGCCGGGCACCGGAGCTACCGGCGGCGGCTCTATGTCTGAGCTTCCGCTGCGGGTGCTGCCGCGGCCGCTGCTGCGCGCCCGCCGGCCCGCTTTGGGCGGCCGGGGCAGCGCGCACCTGATCGAACGGCACGCCCGGGTGTACCGGCATACCTGGCTGGTTCTGGTCTCCGGGATCTTCGAGCCGCTGTTCTACCTGCTCTCCATCGGGGTCGGCATCGGCCATCTGGTCGGCAGCGTGACCGGCCCCGGCGGCCAGGAGGTCGGGTACACCAGCTTCGTGGCCCCGGCCCTGCTGGCCACGGCCGCGATGAACGGCGCCATCTACGACTCCACCTTCAACGTGTTCTTCCGGCTGAAGTACGCGAAGTTCTATGACGCCGCGCTGGCCACGCCGATGCGCCCCGGCGACATCGCGCTGGGGGAGATCGGCTGGGCGCTGATCCGCGGCGGCCTGTACGCGGTCGCGTTCATGACGGTCATGCTCGCGCTGGGCCTGGTGCACTCGCCGTGGGCCGTGGCGGACCTGCCGGTGGCGCTGCTGATCGGCTTCGGGTCCGCCGCGGCCGGGATGGCCGCCACCACGTTCATGCGGAGCTGGCAGGACTTCGAGTTCATCACGCTGGCCACGCTGCCGATGTTCCTGCTCTCGGCCACGTTCTACCCGCTGAGCGTCTACCCGAGGCCGATCCAGATCGTGGTCGAGTGCACGCCCCTGTACCAGGGCGTGGCCCTGATGCGCGGGCTGACCCTCGGCGTGGTCGGCCCCGGCCTGCTCTGGCACGTGGCCTACCTGGCCCTGATGGGCCTGGCCGGGCTGTGGGTCGCGGGCGGCCGGATCAGCCGCCTGCTGCTCCGGTAGCGGCCCCACGCCGGCCATCCAGAGTCGGCCGGCCGCACCTCCGGCCGGCGATCACGCCGTGGCCGGGCCGGAGAAATGGCGGCGCGGGTTGGTCACGAGCATGGCCTCGACCTGGGCCTGGCTCACCCCGCGCTCGAGCAGCGCGGGGAGCACGTCGTCGAACAGGTGGCCGTAGTGCCAGGCGGGCGCGAACCCGCCGATGGCAGCCTGCGGGAACCAGTCGATGTAGCACGCCGCGTCGTGCGAGAGCACCATCCGGTCCGCGTAGCCGCGCCGGGCCAGCTCGGCCACGGTGTCCACCCGCTGGTCGAAGGGCAGCAGGATGTCCAGCCCGAACCGGTCCATGCCGAGCAGGCAGCCCGCGTCGGCCAGGGCAGTCAGGTAGCCGAGGTCGGTGGAGTCGCCGCTGTGCCCCATCACCACCCGGCTCAGGTCGGCCCCCTCCGCGGCCAGCACCCGCATCGCCTCGAGCCCTGACCCCGACCCCGGATGGGTGTGCACGGTGATCGGCGCGCCGGTCGCCGCGTGCGCGCCGGCGACTGCGCGCAGCACCCGCTCCACCCCGGGGGTCAGGCCCTTCTCCTCGATCGCGCACTTGAGGAACGCGGCCTTCACCGCGGTGCCGGCGATGCCGTCGGTGAGGTCGGCGACGAACATGGCCGTCATCGGGTCCGAGGCCGGCGACTTGCTCTGCTGGCCCCGGTAGCGGAAGTAGAACGGCACGTCGTCGTAGGTGTACAGGCCGGTTGCCACGACGATGTTGATGTGGCTGAGGTCCGCTACCCGCTGGATCCGGCGGATGTCCCGGCCGAGCCCGATGACCGTCGGGTCGACGATCGTGTCGCAGCCGCGCTGCCTGAGCGTGTTCAGCTTGGCGGCCGCGTCGGCGACCCTGGCCTCCTCGTCCCAGTCACCGGGATAGTTCAGCCGGATCTCCTCGTTGAGCACGAACACGTGCTCGTGCATCAGCGTGGTTCCCAGGCGGGCCACGTCAACGGGACCCCGTACCGTCTCGACCTGCGTCATGCCCAGACCGTAGCGTGGTGGCGTACCGGCCGGTAGATAGCCTTGTCCGGACGCCAGGCTGGCCCGGGGGGCGTCCCCCGGAATCCCCGCGGGAGGCGGCAGATGGATTTCGCATACGACGCGCGTACCGAGGAGCTGCGGGAGCGGCTGCTGTCGTTCATGGACAGCCACGTCTACCCGGCCGAGAAGGTGTTCGCCGAGCAGGTGGCCGAGGCGGCCGCCGCGGGCCGGCCCTGGGGGCGGCCGCCCATCATCGACGAGCTGAAGGCCGAGGCCCGCCGCCGGGGGCTGTGGAACCTGTTCCTCGCCCACCACCCCGAGGGTGCGGGCCTGTCCAACCTGCAGTACGCGCCGCTCGCCGAGATCACCGGGCACAGCCCGGCCATCGCGCCCGAGGCGCTGAACTGCGCGGCGCCGGACACCGGCAACATGGAACTGCTCGCCGAGTTCGGCACCGCCGAGCAGCAGCAGCGCTGGCTCCGGCCGCTGCTCGACGGCGAGATCAGGTCGGCGTTCTGCATGACCGAGCCCGATGTCGCTTCCTCGGACGCCACCAACATCGCGACCAGGATCGAGCGCGACGGCGGCGAGTACGTGATCAACGGCCGCAAGTGGTGGTCGTCGGGGGCGATGGACCCGCGCTGCGAGATCCTCATCGTCATGGGGAAGACCGCCCCGGACGGGGACCGGCACCGCCAGCAGTCGATGATCCTGGTGCCGCGGAACACTCCCGGGGTCACGATCGAGCGGGGGATACGCGTCTTCGGGTTCACCGAAGGCCCGCACGGCGGGCACGCGGAGGTGGAGTTCCGCGACGTCCGGGTGCCGGCCGCGAACCTGATCGGCCGCGACGGCGACGGCTTCGCGATCGCCCAGGCCCGGCTCGGGCCCGGGCGGATCCACCACTGCATGCGCCAGATCGGCGCGGCGGAGCGGGCGCTGGAGCTGATGTGCCGCCGGGCCCTGCAGCGCACCGCCTGGGGCGGGCCCCTGTCCAACCAGGGTGTCATCCAGGACTGGATCGCCGAGGCCCGGGTCCGGATCGAATCGGCGCGGCTGCTGGTGCTGAAGACCGCCTGGCTGATGGACACGGTCGGCAACAAGGGCGCGCACACCGAGATCCAGGCGATCAAGATCGCGACCCCGGCCATGGCGGAATGGGTGATCGACAAGGCGATCCAGGCCCACGGGGCGGGCGGCGTCAGCCAGGACTTCCCGCTGGCCCAGCTCTGGGCCGGCGCCAGGACGCTGCGGTTCGCCGACGGGCCGGACGAGGTGCACAAGCGGTCACTAGCCCGGCGCGAGCTGAGAAAGTATAGTTAGCAGATGATAAAGTATAACTAGCAAACGAGCCGAGGAGGAACCCATGTCAGAGGAGACAGGGTCGGCGACAGCGGAGGAACGGCCGCAGCGGGTAGCGATCGTCACCGGCGCCGCGCGCGGCATCGGCGCGGCCATCGCCCGCCGGCTGGCCGCCGACGGGATGGCCGTGGCCGTCCTCGACCTGAAGGAGGCCGACGGCAGCGGGACCGTCGAGGCGATCATGTCCGCGGGCGGACGGGCGATCGCGGTGGGCGCCGACGTGAGCCAGGCCGATCAGGTCGCGGCGGGGGCGGAGAAGGTCGCCGCCGAGCTCGGCCCGCCCGTGGTGCTGGTCAACAACGCCGGGGTGATCCGGGACAACCTGCTGTTCAAGATGACCGATGACGACTGGGACACGGTCATGGGGGTGCACCTGCGGGGAGCGTTCCTGATGAGCCGTGCCACCCAGAAGTACATGGTGAAGCAGCGCTTCGGGCGGATCATCAATATGTCGTCGAGCTCGGCGCTCGGCAACCGCGGCCAGGTCAACTACTCTGCGGCCAAGGCCGGCCTGCAGGGCCTCACCAAGACGCTGGCCCTCGAGCTCGGGCAGTTCGGGGTCACCGCCAACGCGATCGCGCCCGGGTTCATCGTCACCGACATGACCGCGGCCACCGCGGCCAGGATCGGCATGGACTTCGGGGAATTCCAGAAGGCCGCCGCGGCGCAGATCCCGGTGCGCCGGGTCGGCCAGCCCGAGGACATCGCGAATGTCGCGTCGTTCCTGGCCAGCGAGGGCGCGGGATTCCTCTCCGGCCAGGTGATCTACGTAGCCGGCGGGCCCCTGAACTGAGGGCAGCGCCGCACGGAGGAACATCGCGGGAGAGGGGAACACCGTGCTGAGCAGGGCGGCGCCGTGGTAACGGCCGACGATCTTCGCGGCCAGGTCCGCGACTTCCTGGCCGGGCATGACCCGGCGGCGATGGACCCGCTCGACTTCCTGCGCGCGCGCTTCGACGCCGGGCTGGCCTGGGTGCACTACCCGGTCGGCCTCGGCGGGCAGGGCCTGTCGCGGGACCTGCAGCCGGCCGTCGACGCCGAGTTCGCCGCGGCCGGCGCCCCGACCAACCGCCCGGAACGGAACGGCATCGGGCTGGGCATGGCCGCCCCGACCATCCTGGCTTACGGCACCAACGAGCAGCGGCTGCGCTGGCTGCGCCCGCTGTGGACCGGCGAGGAGATCTGGTGCCAGCTGTTCAGCGAGCCCGGCGCCGGCTCCGACCTGGCCGGCCTCGCGACCCGGGCGGTTCTCGACGCCAGCGGGGAGCCCTGGGTGGTGAACGGGCAGAAGGTCTGGACGTCCTCGGCGCACCTGGCCCGGTGGGCGCTGCTGGTGGCCCGCTCCGACCCGGACGTGCCCAAGCACCAGGGCCTGACCTACTTCGCCTGCGACATGACCGCCCCGGGCGTGGAGGTCAGGCCGCTGCGGCAGATCACCGGCGAGGCCGAGTTCAACGAGGTCTTCCTGACCGACGTGCCGATCCCGGACGCGGACCGGATCGGCCCGGTCGGCGAGGGATGGAAGGTGGCCACCGCGACGCTGATGAACGAGCGGGTGTCCATCGGCGGGGGAGCGGCGCCCCGGGAAGGCGGCATGATCGGCTCGGCGGCGCGGGCCTGGCGGCAGCACCCCGGGCTGCGCACGCCGGGGCTGCATGACCGGCTGCTCCGGCTGTGGGCCGACGCCGAGGTGGCCCGCCTGGCCGGGATCAGGCTCCGCCAGCAGCTAGCGGCGGGCCAGCCCGGCCCGGAGGGATCAGCGGCCAAGCTCGTCTTCGCCCGGCTGAATCAGGAGATATCCGAGTTCGAGGTGGAACTGGCCGGCCCCGACGGCCTGCGTTACGACGACTGGACGATGCGCCGCCCGGAGGGGGCCAACTTCTACGGCCGCGACCCCGGTTACCGGTACCTGCGGGCCCGGGGCAATTCGATCGAGGGCGGGACCTCGGAGATCCTGCGCAACATCGTCGCCGAGCGGGTGCTGGGGCTGCCGCCCGAGACCCGGGTGGACACCGGCCTGCCATGGAAGGACCTGCCGCGATGAGCCCGGCCACGGATCCCGCCGCCACCGAGAGCGCCGCCACCGATCCCGCGGCCGGGCAGGCGGCGGCCCGGCTGCCGGACCTGCTGTACGGCGAGACCGAGACCGAGCTGCGGGCGGCCGTCCGCGCGCTGCTGGCCGACCGGTGCGGCTGGCCCGAGGTGCTGGCCCGGACAGAGACCCGGCAGACCTACGACACCGGCCTGTGGCAGGTCCTGGCGGCCGAGCTCGGCTGCGCGGGCCTGCTGATACCGGAGGGCAGCGGCGGCGCCGGGGCGTCGTACCGCGAGGCGGCGGTCGTCGCCGAGGAAACGGGCCGCGCGGTGGCTCCCGTCCCGTTCCTCGGCTCCGCGGTCGTGGCCACGGCGGCGCTGCTGGCCGCGGGCGACGAGGAGCTGCTGACCGCCCTGGCCGCCGGCGCCGCCACCGTGGCCCTGGCCGTCCCGTTCGCGGCCGCGCCGGGAGCCAGGCCGGAGCCGACGGTCCGGCTCGGCGGGCCGGCGCTGGCCACCGGAGACGGTGACCCCGGCTACCGGCTCGCCGGGAGCGTCGCCGGGGTGGCGGACGCGCTGCCCGCCGACGTCCTGATCGTGCCCGCCGACGGCGTGCCGTACGGGCTCTATGCCGTCCGGGCCGCCGAGGCCAGGATGACCCCGGTGGTGTCGCTGGACATGACCAGGCAGCTGGCCGACCTGACCTTCGATAACGCGCCCGGTCGGCGCGTCGCCACCGGGGCCGCGGCGGAGGGGGCGGTGTCCGTCGCCCTGACCGCGGGCGCGGCCATGCTCGCCGCCGAGCAGCTCGGCGCGGCCGAGCGGTGCCTGGAGATCACCGTCGCCTACCTGAAGGAGCGGCGCCAGTTCGCCCGCCCGGTCGGGTCGTTCCAGGCGCTCAAGCACCGCGCCGCCGACCTGTGGGTGGGCGTGACCCAGGCCCGGGCGGCGGCCCGGTACGCGGCCGCCTGCCTGGCGGCCGTGGACCCGGACACGCCGGTGGCCGTCGCGCTGGCCAAGGCGGCCTGCTCGGACATTGCCGTCCGGGCCGCGCAGGAATGCGTGCAGCTGCACGGCGGCATCGGCTTCACCTGGGAGCACCCGGCGCACCTGTACCTGAAGCGGGCGAAGAGCTCGTCGATCGGGTTCGGCACCGCGGACCGGCACCGGGCGTCGCTGGCCGGGCTGATTGATCTCCCCGCCCCCCCGCCCCTGCCCGCCGCCTCCCGATGAAATCCGTCGCCGCGCGGACTTGCTGCTCGGGGGTCCGCCGCATCCCGAGGTCGCCGGCATGTACGCGGGCCGGGCCGCCGAGACCGACCGCTGGCTGCGGGGGATGAGCCGGCTCCAGCAGCAGCTCGAGGAGCTAGCCTGAGGCCGGCGCGCGACTCGAAGCACCCGATGTGCCTGGTTCCCGCAAGTTAACCCCTCGTAGCCGTTACCATGCTGCACGACGACTAGGACTTCGAGCTGGTTGCGTATGGTAACGGACTCTGGCCCGAGAGGGCTGATCTTGCTGGGCTCCGGCGATGGCAGAGCCTGACCAGGAGCCGACCGCCGCATGGGCGGAGAGCGGCACCGTATGGCCGGAGAGCGGCACCACGGCCCGTAGCGCAGGCGCGCCCGCGGGCGAGGTGGTCACCGGGCTGATCCATCACGTCGAGCTGTGGGTGCCTGATCTCGACCGTGCCGTGGCCAGCTGGGGCTGGCTGCTGGCCGAGCTGGGCTACAAGCCGTTCGGGGACTGGCCCGGCGGCCGGAGCTGGCGCTCGGGCCACACCTACATCGTTCTCGAGCAGTCGCCCGACCGGACCGCGGGCCGTCACGACCGGTGCCGCCCGGGCCTGAATCACCTCGCCTTCCACGTGGCCGACCAGGACCTAGTGGAAAAGCTGGTGGCCGTGGCGCCGAGCAACGGCTGGCGGCTGATGTTCGCCAGCCGTCACCCGTACGCGGGCGGGGAGGGCCACTACGCCGCTTACCTGGAGAACTTCGACGGGTTCGAGGCGGAACTCGTGGCGCCCAGCCCGCCCCCGCCCGCGGACAGCGGTTCCTGACCGGTCCCGGGGCCGGAGCGCCGCCCGCGGGGCCGCCGGGCTCAGCCCGACCGGACCCGCGCCGACAGCCGCAGGTCTCGTGATGACCTTCCGACGTGCACCGTGAACTGCCCCGGCGGCCAGGCCCAGCCGCCCGTTTCCTCGTCCCACCGGGCAAACGCCCTGGCCGGCAGCTGGAGCGTCACCTCGGCCCGCCCGCCCGGCGGCGCGGTGACGGTGCCGAACGCGGCCAGTTCCCGCGGCGGCGTGGCCGTCCCACCCCCCGCCCGCCGCCCCGTCTCTCTCCGCTCCCCCTTCTCTGGCGGCTGGGCCAGGTAGGCCTGGACCACCTCGCGCCCCGGCCGTGACCCTGTGTTGCGCAGCGTCACGGTCAGCCGGAGATCATCACCAGCCGCCAGGTCGGCCGGGGCCGCATGCAGCGACTCGTAGGCCCAGGTGGTGTAGCCCAGGCCGTGACCGAACGGGAACTGCGGCCGCCGCAGGCTTGCGTCGTAGCCGCGGTAGCCGATGAGCAGCCCCTCGGCGTAGTCGACGAGCCCGTCCTGCGGCACGGCGTGCAGCACGGGGCAGTCGGCCTCGGCGGTCGGCAGGGTGACCGGGAGCCGTCCGCCCGGCTCGGCCCGGCCGAGCAGGACGTCGGCCAGTGCCTCGCCCATGGCCTGGCCGGGCAGCCACGCGTAGATCACCGCTGCGACCTGCTCCGCCCACGGCATGAGCACGGGCATCCCCGCGTTCACGACCACCACCGTCCGGGGGTTGACCGCGGCCACCCGCCGGACCAGCTCGTCCTGCCGTCCCGGCAGCGCCAGCGTGCCGCGGTCAAAGCCCTCGCTCTCGGTCATCGGCGCCGAGCCGACGACCACGACCGCCGCGTCGGCCCGGCGGGCCGCCCGCTCGGCCTCGGCCAGCATCTCGTCCTCATCGGCCGCGGGCACGATGCCGAGCCGGACGGCCAGCGGGCCCTCGCCGTCGGCCGCCGGGCTGAACTCAAGCCGGATCTCCGCCACCCGTCCCGCCTCGAGCGGGACCGTCGTGCGGATCTCGCCGGGCCGGGCCATGGCCTCCACCGGATCGTCGGGTACCCCGGTCGCGCCGTCGGCGACCACGGTGCCGTCTACCGCGAGCGTGAGCTGCCCCACGCCGGCCACGCCGAACACGTGCGGGCCGCCGGAGGCCGGCCGGAACGAGGTGATCAGCACGATCTTCCCGGCCTGGCCCCAGCCGATGCCCGGCGGGACCTGGTCCCACCAGGCCAGCGCCGGGCAGGTGCGGTGCTCGGCGGCCAGCAGGCCGCCGCCGGCGTCGCGGAACTCCAGGCGCAGGCCCGGCTCGCCGGTACCCGGGTCGTGCAGCGAGCCCGCGGCAGGCTCCGGGACCACCACCCAGGTCTGGCACCCCGCGGACACGGTGACCTCGGCCTGCCCGGCCAGCGCCGCGGCCAGCGCCGCGGCCGGGGTGGACACGGTGACCGGCATGACCACCGCGCTGCCGCCGCCGTGGATCGCCGGGCGGACGGCGTTCGGGCCGATCACCGCGACCCGGCCGACGGTGCCGGGATCGATGGGCAGGGCCTGGCCCTCGTTGCGCAGCAGGACGAGCGATGACGTCACGGCCCGGCGCAGCAGCTGCGGGTCGACCAGCACGGGGCTGGCCTCGCCCGGCGGGCCTGCCGGGTCGCCGTCCGGCGCGGCCGCCGGGTCGCCGTTCAGCGCGCCGACCCGGCTGGCCAGCCGGAGCAGCCGGACCACCTTGTCGTCCAGCACCTCGGGCGTGACCGCGCCGTCGGTCACCGCCTGGGTCAGCTGCCCGCCCCACGGCCCGTCCGGCCCCGGCATGGCCAGGTCGAGCGCCGCCAGCGCGGTGGCCGCGGTGCTGCGGGCCGCGTGCCAGTCGGAGGTGACCACGCCGTCGAAGCCCCACTCGTCCTTGAGCACGTCCCGGAGCAGCCGCGCATGCTCGGTCATCGGAACCCCGTTGACCTTGTTGTAGGCGGCCATCACCAGCGCCACCCCGGCCTCGCGCACGCACGCCTCGAACGGGACCAGGTACAGCTCGCGGAGCACCCGCTCGTCGATCCGGGCGTCATAGGTCCAGCGCTCGGTCTCCGAGTCGTTGCCCACGAAGTGCTTGACGCATCCGGCGACGCCGGCGCTCTGCACCCCGCGGACGAACGCGACGCCCAGCCGGGCGGTCAGCACCGGGTCCTCGGAGAAGCACTCGAAGCCGCGGCCGCCGAGCGGCGTGCGCATCAGGTTGATGGTCGGCGCGAGCAGCACGTCGACGCCCTTTCCCCGCGCCTCGGCGCCCAGGGCGGCGGCGAGCTCGCCGACCAGCTCGGGGTCCCAGGTGGCGCCGAGCGCGGACGGGCAGGGCAGGCTGGACGACGGATGGCGCTCGTCCAGCACCACGCCGCGGACCCCGGCCGGCCCGTCCGATGTGATCATCGGACGGAGCCCGAGCGCCTCGGCGCCCTGCGTGCGCCAGCTGTCCGCGCCGGTCAGCAGCAGCACCTTGTCCTGGACGGTGAGCCACGGCGGCAGCCCGGCCTGGGCGCTGGCCTCCGGCGTGGCGTCGGCGATCTGGGCGCCCGCCCGGCCGGGAACCCGGCCGGGCGGGGTCCGCCCGTCATATCGAGTTGTCATGTTGGCTGCGGTTTCCTCGCCTCGAGGTCCGGTGCCCTGGTCAGGAGACCGGCACGAGGTGAAGGACCGTCTCTTCGAGATACGGCGAGTTCACCGACGGGTTCATGAACGGGTGGCTCGCCGACGGCCATCCGGTGTAGTTCCTGGTCGAGTACTGCCACCAGGCCGCGCCGTACAGCAGCGGAGCCACCGGGACCTGGGTGTTCATGATGTTTTCCAGCTTGTCGACCGCGGCCTGCTGCACCGACGGGTCGTTGCTGCCGGCGTACTGCGCCAGCGCGGCCTGGGTGGCCGGGTCATTCCACCGTCCGAGGTCGTTCGCGGCCGGCTTGCCGACCGGGGCGCTCAGGCTCGAGTCCAGCCAGCCGTCGTAGACGTAGTACGGTCCCGGGCCCTGGTTGCTCCAGTGGATCGCGGCGTCAAAGGTGCCGTTGGTCAGGTCCGCCTGCCAGACCGCGGGGTTGCCGATGCCGTCCACGGTGACGTCCATGCCGAGCGCGTTCAGTTGCTTGGCGATGGCCTGGGCGTCCAGGTAGTAGTCGCTGTAGGGGATCGGGTCGGCGATCGAGAAGCTGATCGTCTTGCCGTCCTTGGTCCACTTGCCGCCGACCTTGCTCCACCCGTCGGCGGTGAGGATCGCGCTGACCTTGCTCGGGTCGCCGCCCGCGGGCAGGTTGTTGGCCAGCGAGGATTCCAGGAAGTTGCTCCCGCCGGGCAGCAGGACCCCGGTCGTGGAGGTCGCGGGCAGCTCATAGCCGGTCTCGCCCTGGGCGGAGAGCTGCTGGCGGTCGATGCCGTAGCTGATCGCCTGGCGCACCGCCGGGTCGTTCAGCGGCGCCTTGGTGACGTTGAAGGTCAGCGACACCACGTTGTTGGCCGTGTAGTACGGCGCTGACGGCATGTAGGTGTGGTTGTCCGGGCTCTTGGCCAGGAACACGCCCTGAACGTTGGCGATGTCGTTGCCGGCCAGGTCAATCTGGCCCGTCGCCAGCGGGTTGACGACGTTGAAGTTCTGGCTGTAGGAGGGGTAGGAGATTTCCGGGACGTGCACCGCCTTCTTGTCCCAGTAGTACGGGTTCTGCTTGAGCGTGAAGCCCTGCGGCGAGAACTTGTCGAGCATGAAGGGGCCGGTGCCGACGGGGTCCGGGTCGGCGAACGTGGCCGGGTTCACCGACGCCCAGATGTGCTGCGGCACGATGTAGGTCTGCCCGATCAGGAACAGGTTGGTGTACTCGGGCGCGCTGAAGTTCAGCACCGCCTCGGTCGGGCTCGGCGCGGTGGCGCTGGCCGGGACAGGGGTACCGTCGGTGTCCAGGCCCGGATGCGTCCGGATCATGTTGAAGGTGAATGCGACGTCGCTGGCGCTGAACGGCTTGCCGTCGTTCCACTTCACGCCGGACCGGATCGTCAGGGTCAGGGTCTTGCCGCCGTTGGACCAGCTGTATCCGGTGGCCAGGACCTGGTACGGGGCCTCGTTCGGGTTCAGGATGTTCCAGATGAACAGCGGCTCGTTGTACAGGGCGTCCGCGGTCACGACATGGCCGGTGGAGGTCGCCGAATAGGGGTTGAAGGTGTCCGTCATCGGCGACAGCGGGGTGTCGTCGATGACCAGCGGCTTGCCGGTAGCCGCCGACGACGAGGTGCTGCTCGAGGTGGAGCCCGAGTTGCCGCAGGCCGCCACCGCGAGGGTCACGATGGCGCCTGCCGCCAGGGTCTTTATGACTACGTGTTTCATGCTTAAACTCCGTTGTGCCCGGCCGGCTTGTTGCCGGCCTGTTGTGAACGACCGTGTCGGGGTCTGTTGTCAGTGTCGGTGCCGGCCGGCCGGGCGCTGCCCTGTGCCTGCCTGCGTCCTGGGTTCCCCGGTCTGTGGCCGGGGACTCGCTGTGGTGCTCGCTACGGGCTGTCCGGATTCACCGCGTCTCCTCTCTCGGGTTCTGATGGGGGACTGTGCCGGGCGATCGGAGCGGCCTGCGCGGCGCCCAGATCACGCGCCTGCAGCCAGCAGGCGCTCACGTGGCCGGCGGCCACGTCGAAGCCGGGCGGGACGGCGTCGGCGCAGACGGCCATCGCGTGCGGGCAGCGCGGGTGGAAGCGGCAGCCCGGCGGCGGCGTCACCAGGCTCGGCGGGGCGCCGCGGCCGCCTAGCGCGGGAGATCCGGCGCGGTCCGGGTCGGGCGCCGCGCTGAGCAGCAGCCGGGTGTACGGGTGCTCGGGCCGATCGGTGACGGCCTGCGCCGGCCCGGACTCGACGACCTGCCCGGCGTACATCACCACGATCGTGTCGGCCAGGTACCGGGCCGAGGCGATGTCGTGGGTGATGTAGAGGATGGCCAGCCGCTCCCGCTCGCGGAGGTCGTCCAGCAGGTTGAGGATGCCGAGCCGGATCGAGACATCCAGCATCGACACCGGCTCGTCGGCCAGCAGCACCCGCGGCCGCACCGCGAGCGCGCGGGCTATGGCCACGCGCTGCCGCTGCCCCCCGGACAGCTCGTGCGGGTACTTGCCGATGAACTGGTCGGCCGGCGTGAGCGCCACCCGCTCGAGCAGGCCGGTGATCGTCTCGTCCATGCTCGTTCCCGGCTCGACCATCCCGTGCACCTGGAGCGGCCGGGCCAGGTGGTACCGCACGTCGTGCACGGGGTTGAGCGAGGAGAACGGGTCCTGCAGCACCATCTGCACGAGGCGGGCGTAGCTCCGTCCGCCCCGGCGGCCCGACGGCACCGGGCGGCCGCCGGCGAGCAGCTGGCCCGAGGTCGGCTCCAGGAGCCGGCAGAGCAGCCGGGCCAGCGTGGACTTACCCGAGCCGCTCTCCCCGACCACGGCGGTGACCTGAGCCTCGGCGAGCGCGAGCGAGACGTTCTCGACCGCGCGCACCACGGCGCCGCCGCGGCCCGTCCGGTCCGCGCGGAGCCGCCGGGCCCGGCCGCGGGCCCGGCCGTGCAGCGGGAAGTGCTTGGTGAGGTTGCGCGCCTCCAGCAGCGGCGTCCCGGTGCCGGGCGGCGGTGCGGTGTCGGTCAGCTGGGTCATGGCTGGCTCCTCGCCAGGTCCGGCGCGGCTGCCGCGGCCGCCGGGGGCACGGTCGCCGCCGACGAGGGCGGCGCGGGCACCGCGAGCTCGGGCGGCGGGGCCGCCGACCCGTCCTGCAGCCAGCACGCGACGGCCCGCCCCCCGTCGGCCTCGCCGCCCCCCTTTACGTCCAGCCGCAGCAGCGCGGGCGCGTCGGTCCGGCACCGGTCCATGGCGTAGGAGCAGCGCGGGTGGAAGACGCAGCCGGCCGGAAGCTGCCGCAGGTCCGGGGGTGAGCCGGGGATGCCGGTCAGGCGCCGCCGCGGCCCGTGCAGGGAGGGGAAGGAGCTGAGCAGCCCGAGGCTGTAGGGGTGGCGGGGGGCGCGGAACAGCGCGGCCGCGGCCGCGCGCTCCACCAGCCGGCCCGCGTACATCACCGCGATCGAGTCCGCGATCTCGATGAGCAGCGACAGGTCGTGGGTGATGAACAGCACCGCGAAGCCGAGCCGCTCGCGCAGCCCCATCAGCTCCTCGAGGATCTCCCGCTGGGTGACCACATCCAGCGCGGTGGTCGGCTCATCCATGATCACCACCTGCGGCTCGAGGGCGAGCGCCATCGCGATCATCACCCGCTGCCGCATGCCGCCGGACAGCTCGTGCGGGTAGCTGCCGAGCCGGTCGGCGGCGATGCCGACCATCGCCAGCAGGTCGGAGGCCCGGGCCCGGCGCGCGGCCTGGCCCAGGTCCGGCCGGTGCGCCTGCAACACGTCGGTGAGCTGGGACCCGATGGACAGCACCGGGTTCAGCGCGTTCATGGCGCTCTGCATCACGACCGAGATCTGGGACCAGCGCAGCACCCGCAGCGTGCCCTCGCTCGCGGCGAGCAGGTCCACCACGGCGCCCGGCTCCGGGTAGAAGCCGACGCTGCCGGCGGTGATCATGCCGGGGGCCCGGAGCAGCCGGGTGATCGCGTAGGCCAGGGTGGACTTGCCGCTGCCGCTCTCCCCGGCCAGGCCGAGTACCTCTCCCCGGTGCAGCACCAGGTCGGCGTCGACCACCGCGTGCACCGCGCCCGGGCCGGCGCCGTAGTCTACGCGCAGTCCCCGGACCTCGAGCAGCGGCCGGCCGGCCTGGTAGGCGCTCACCGCGGGCTCCCGTCGCCGCCGGCCGGCGGGACCGAGCGCAGCACCGGGGTCACGCCGAGCACGAAGCGCCGGGGCGGCCGCGCGGCCCTGGGCACCCCGGCCCGCCGGGCGCGCCGCCGGGACAGCCCCGCGGCCCGCAGCCGGGGGTTGATGAACTCGTCGATCCCGAAGTTGAGCAGCGCCAGCGAGGTGCCGAGCAGGGCCACGGCGAGGCCGGGCGGGATGAACAGCCACCAGTACCCGCTCTGCTCCGCGCCGGCGACCTGCGCGTAGAACAGCATCCCGCCCCAGCTCACGTGGTTGGGGTTGACCAGGCCGAGGAAGGCCAGGGCGGTATAGGTGCCCACCCCGTACAGCACGGTGAACAGGAAGGACGAGGCGAGGATCGGGATCAGGTTGGGCAGGATCTCGAAGCTGATGATCCGCCAGCCCCGCTCGCCGATGATGCGCGCGGAATCCACGTAGTCCCGGGTGCGCAGCGACAGCGTCTGGGCCCGGAGGACCCGGGCCCCGAAGGCCCAGCCGGTGATCGCGATGATCAGCCCGATCAGCACGTCGTCGCTGCCCTGGGACGGCGGCAGGAACCCGAAGATCACGATGAGCAGCGGCAGGGCCGGCAGGACCAGGAAGAAGTTGGCGAGCATCGACAGCAGGTCATCGCCCAGGCCGCCGGCGTAGCCCGCAGTCACCCCGACGACCACCGACAGCACGGTCGCGACCAGCCCGGCCACGAACGCGACCAGGATCGTGCTCCGCCCGCCCGCCAGCAGCTGGGAGAGCACGTCCTGCTGCTGCTGGGTGGTGCCGAGCAGGTGGGCCGCGGACGGCGGCTGCGGGAAGCTGACCGTGGTGGAGAAGGTCTCGGCGGGGTTGTACGGCGCGATCCATGGCCCGATCACGGCCAGCGCGAGAAACCCGATCAGCCCGGCCAGGCCGATGAGCACCTTCGGCGACCGGGGCAGCCGCAGCCGCCGCCGGTCGGCCGGCGCGTTCGGGTACAGCTCCAGCAGGTCGGCGGCCTGCGCGCCGTCCAGGTCCGTGCCGCTGCCGATGGCCATGGCTCAGGCCTCCTGCCGGGTGCGGGGGTCGAGGAACACGTACACGAAGTCCGCCGCGAGGTTCGCCAGCAGCACGGCCATCGTGATGACCAGGAAGATCCCCTGGAGCAGCGCGTAGTCGGCCTCCTGCACGGCACTGAGCATGATGAAGCCGAGCCCGGGGTAGCTGAAGACGATCTCGGTGAGCAGCGCGCCGGACACCACGAAACCGATCGCCAGCGAGAAGCCGGAGATGCTCGGCAGGATCGCGTTACGGGCGGCGTACCAGATCACCCGGCGCTTCGGCAGGCCCTTGGCCTGCGCGATCAGCACGTAGTCCTCGTCCATCGTGGTGATCATGACGTTCCGCATGCCGACGATCCAGCCCGCGGCCGAGGCCACGACGATCGTCAGGGCCGGCAGGATCGCGTGGTCGAGGACGTCGCTGATGTAGGTCCAGTCCAGGGCGGGGAAGTCGAGGGTGCTGCGGGCGCTGCCGGACGGGAACCAGCCCAGCTTGATGGCGAACAGGTCGATCGCGAGGAACGCGAGGAAGAAGTACGGCGCCGCCTGGAAGAAGGTGGTGGCCGGCAGCAGGCTGTCCAGCCAGCTGCCGCGCCGCCAGGCCACGAGGATGCCGAGCAGCGTGCCGAGGATGAAGCTGATCACGGTGGCCGTGCCGACCAGGCCGAGCGTCCAGGGCAGCGCGCCGCGGATCACGGTGGTCACCGGGACCATGCCGTTGCTGGTCGAGATGCCCAGGTTGCCGTGCAGGATGTCGCTCCAGTAGTGCAGGTACTGGCCCAGCAGGCCCTCCCGGGTGTCGGAGCCGAACTCCGCCTGGAGCGCGCTCAGCGTCTGCTTGGTCACCACCGTGCCCTGCATCTTGGCCAGCACGGCGCTCACCGGGTTGCCGGGCATCACCCGGGGGATGAAGAAAATGACGGTGACGGCCGCGATTGCGGTGAGGAGGTAGAAGCCGATCCGGCGGCTGATCACGTACACGGCTGCCCCCTGGTCAGGCCACTCGCCACGCGGGCGAGGTCGGTGGTGACGGGCATCCGCAGCTGGCGCGGACG
The DNA here is from genome assembly GCA_963808705.1 of uncultured Actinomycetota bacterium. Classification (GTDB taxonomy): domain Bacteria; phylum Actinomycetota; class Actinomycetes; order Streptosporangiales; family Streptosporangiaceae; genus JASHPR01. The sequence continues at coordinate 328,763 of CAWEHB010000007.1, forward strand.
ATCAGCCTGGTCGGGAGGACCACGTCGCGCTCGGCCGGGCCCCCGTTGCTGATCATCGAGTGCAGCACGTCGAAGGCGGTGGCGCCGATCTCCTGCATGGGCTGGCGCACGGTGGTGAGCTGCGGCCGCAGGTGCCTTGCCATCGGGATGTCGTCGAAGCCGGTCACCGCGACGTCCCCGGGCACGTCGATGCCGTGCTGGGCCAGCGCGTACATCACGCCGAGCGCGGTCTGGTCGTTGGCGCAGGCGATCGCCCGCGGCAGGGCCTCCGCGCCCGCCAGCAGCCGCTCGATCACCCGGGCGCCGCCGGACGCGTAGTAGTTGCCCTGCCACAGCGGGCCGGTGAGCAGCGTGGCGCCGGCGGCGGCCGTCTCGGCCGCGATGGTCTCGCCGCGGGCCACGCTGTCCGGGCTGTCGGCCAGCCCGGCCACGAAGGCGAGCGTCCGGTAGCCGTGGTCGGCCAGCAGGTGCCTGGCCAGATCGCGCATGCCCGACTGGTTGTCGCTGTGCACGTTGGTCGTGGTCGGCGTGGCCACGTTGGCCAGCGTGACGACCGGCACCCGCCGGGAGAGCTTCTCCAGCTCGTCCGGCTCGAGCACCCGGTCGTGCAGGATCAGCCCGTCGCTCTTCCTGGCCAGGGCGAGCAGCCGACCGCTGACATCGTGGTCGTCGACGTCGACCGAGCTGAGCAGCAGGTTGAAGCCCCGGCGCTGGGCCGCGATCTCGATGCCCCGGTTGATCACGTCGGTGAATATGAGGCTCTCGTCCTGCTCAGCGAATTCGCCCTCGCTCGACTGGACCCAGCGCACCCGGCGGATGACGACCCCGACGACCTCCTTGAGCCGCCCGCTCAGCGCGCGTGCCGCCCCGTCCGGTACGAAGCCGAGTTCCGCGACCGCCCGGAGCACCCGCTCCCTGGTCTCCTCGCGCGGGTTGCGCCGGCCGTTGAGGACCCGCGAGACCGATGCGATCGAGACGCCGGCCATCCGCGCCACGTCGTAGATCGTGGGCGGCGTGTGAGCCATCTCGCCTGTGTCCGCCACCGGGTTCCCTTCCCGCCGACACCGCTGGTAAGCGCTTACCGAGCGGGCAGTCAGCCGGTGCCCGGCTGCTGCTTCGCTTGTCCGCCCGGAGAGGGTAAGCGCTTACCGAGCGGCTGCCAGGAGCGTAAGCCCGCCGCAGGCGGCCGCTCAAGAGCGCGGGCCAAAACTGTTACCGGAACGTGACAGAGGCATGACCGCCGTCCGGGCCGCATCTCGCCCTGCCCGGCTCCCCGCCCGTCGGCCGCCTGGCCCCCGCCCCCGGGTCGCCTGACCCCCCGCCTCCCGGTCGCCTAGCCGCCCGCCCGCCCCCGCCCGCCCGCCTCACCCCGGCCACTCTCGCCTCGCCCCCTCGCCCCTGCCCTCAGCATCGTCCCCCCGCCAAGCCTCGCCCCCCTGCCCAACCGGAAGTTGTTCGCGAGACGTCACCCCGCACGACGTCGAGCGAACAAGGTTCGGCCGGGACACGACTCCGGGGGCGAGCTTGGCGGGTCCGGAAACGCCGGAAACATGGGCGAAACACAAGGCCGGATTGGGGGCTGCGCGCGACGCAGGCGCGTAACAAACGGGTAACGCCGGCGAAATCACGCTGTGGGACACATGGATACAGCACCTGTCGGACGATGCGGCCTGCCCAGGGGAGGCCGTAACCAGCAAGGCACTGGAGGCGGAGATTGGATCCCTACGCAAGCTGGCTCACGTCAGGCGATAACGCCTGGCAGATGACGGCGGCAACGCTCGTCGGTCTGATGAGCATCCCCGCGCTCGCGGTCCTCTACGGCGGAATCGTCCAGCGCAAGTGGGCGGTCAACACCATGATGATGGTCTTCAGCGCGTTCTGCCTGACGCTCATCGTCTGGGTGCTGTGGGCCTTCAAGATGGGCTTCGGGTCGCCGTGGATATCGTCGTTCGTCGGCAAGCCCGCCACGGTCGTCGGCTCGGCAGGTGAACAGGCGCAGGCGAACATCCCGCTGCTGAATGGGCTGATGCCCAAGTTCAGGTTCCCCGAGGGCTCGCTGGTCTACTTCCAGTTCGTGTTCGCCGCGATCACGCCGATCCTGTTCGTCGGCAGCGTGATCGGCCGGATCAAGTTCAAGGTCTGGCTGATCTTCGTGCCGTTGTGGATCACGTTCGCCTACGCGATCAACGCGTTCCTGCTCTGGGGCGGCGGCTTCTGGGCCCAGAAGGGCGCGCTCGACTTCTCCGGCGGCTACGTCATCCACCTGGCGGCCGGCGTGTCCGGCTTCGTCGCGGCGGCCGTGGTCGGGCCGCGGCTGCAGCGCGACCGCGAGAAGGCGGTGCCGAACAACCTGCTGTTCATCGCGGTCGGCGCCGGGATCCTGTGGCTGGGCTGGAACGGCTTCAACGGCGGTGACCCCTACTTCGCCGGGGCCGACGCCACGGCGGCCGTCGTCAACACCAACCTGGCCACGGCCTGCGCCATGATGACCTGGATCATCATGGACATGGCGTGGGGGAAGGAGCGCAAGCCGACCTTCCTCGGCGGCGTCAACGGCATGATCTGCGGCCTGGTCGGCATCACCCCGGCGGCCGGTTACGTGAACGGCGTCGGCGCGATCATCATCGGCGTGGTCACCTCGGCGGTGGTGTGGATGCTCTTCGGCTACCTGCCGCGGAAGGTCTGGCCGTTCAACAAGGTCGACGACGCGCTGGGCGTGGTGTACACGCACGGCTTCGCCGGCCTGCTCGGCGGCCTGCTCGTCGGCTGCCTGGCGGATCCGAAGATGATCGTCTACCTGGGCATCGGGAAGAACCCGGACGTGACCACCGCCGGGCTGTTCTACGGCCACCCGAAGCAGCTGCTGATCCAGGCGGGCGCGGCGCTGACCGTGATCATCTGGGACGGCCTGGTCACGTTCCTGATCCTGCGCGGCATCGGGCTGTTCATGAAGCTGCGCGAGCCCGACGAGGTCCTCGCGGCCGGCGACATCGCCATCCACGGCGAGGTGGCCTACCCGATGGAGGAGCCAGAGGCCGAGCCCGCGTTCGCCGAGATTCCCGGGGAACCCGTCCCGGACCCGCATCATCATCAGAAGGTGCTCACGGACGAGCACTCGCCGTGACCTGAACCCGGTTAACCGGCCTGGCCGGCCGGGCATCCCGCCCAGGACGGGGATGCCCGGCCGGGCAGTGTCCGCGGGGATCTTCGGCCGGTCAGTGCCCGCGGAAAGCCTCCTCCAGCCACCACGAGCCCCGGGACGACGTGACCTTGGCGTCGATGAGCAGCGGCGCGTCCCCCGGCCCGTCCAGCCACGCCCGGACCGCCCGCAGGTCGCTGCGCCGCCGCACGGTGACCCCGGCGCAGCCGAACCCCCGCCCGATCTTCGCGATCTTCGCCGGGGGAAAGCGGACCGTGTCCAGCGGGTAACCGTCCGGCCCGAAGTGGTGCACCTCGGCGCCGTATGCCTCGTCGTCGTAGACCACGATGACCATCGGCAGGCCCAGCCGGACCACGGTCTCCAGCTCGCTGATCCCCATCAGGGCGCCGCCGTCGCCCAGCGCCGCCACCGTCAGCCGGTCCGGCCGGGCGATCGCGGAACCGACCGCCGATGCCAGCCCGAGGCCGACCGATTGGTAGGCCTGGGTGAAGCAGAACCCGTCGGCGTCCGGCACGGCCAGGTACATGCTCGGGTAGCCCATGAAGTTGCCCGAGTCCACCGCCACGATCCGCTCGGCGGGCAGCATGTCGTCGAGGCCGATGGTCAGGGTCCGGGGGTCGATGCGGCCGTCGTCGCTCTCGTCGTCGTACGGCACGTCACGCCAGCGGACCTGCCGGGCGATCCGGTCCCGCAGCCCGGCCGACCGGTAGCCGGCCGCGCCCCCTTCGCCGGCCGCGCCCTCTTCGCCGGCCGCGCCGGCCCCGCTGGCTGCGGCGCCCGGCTCCCCGCCCAGGGCGTCGGCCGCCGCCCGCGCGGTCAGGGCCACGTCGCCGGTCACGCCGAGCTGAACGGGCCGGTGCGCCGCGATCGCCGCCTGGTCGTCGTCCACCTGGATGACGGTCGCGTCCGGGCCGATCAGCGTTCCGTGCCGCAGCGTCCACATGTTCAGCGAGCAGCCCCAGCCGACCACCAGGTCGGCGCCGCGGATCAGCTCGGCGGCCAGCGGCGAGGCGAAGCCGCCGCTCACGTCCAGGTCCCACGGGCTGCCCCGGAACAGGCCCTTGCCCGCCGCCGAGGTGGCGAGCAGGGCGCCGCACCGGTCGGCCAGCCGCTCCAGGTCGCCCCGGGCCCCGGCGATCCGCGCCCCCCGCCCGGCGATGAACACCGGCCGCTTCGCCCGGGCCAGCGCGTCGGCCAGCGCGCCGACCGCGCCGGCCGACGGCGCGACGGCCGGGGGTGGAGCCACCGGGCCGACCGGGGGCATCGTGCACGCCCCGGCCTGCACGTCGAGCGGCAGCGCCAGGACCACGGTGCGCCGCTCGGCCAGGGCGGTCCGGTAGGCGCGCACGGTCTCATCGACCGCGAACCCGGGGGAGTGCAGCCGGAGCGCGGTCGCGCCGACCGACTTCGCGAGCGCGGCCACGTCAATGCGGAAGTTGGACCGGACCGCGGCCGAGGCCACGTCGGCCGCGAGCACGACCAGCGGGGTGCGGCTCTTGGCCGCCTCGGTGATCCCGGTCAGCGCGTTGGTCAGCCCCGGGCCCTGGTGCACGGAGAGCACGCCGGGCCGGCCGGTCATCCGCGCCCAGGCGTCGGCCATCACCGCCGCGCCGCACTCGTGGCGCGCCGCCACGTACCGGGCGCCGCGGGCGATCAGCGCGTTGGTGACCATGAAGTTGCCGCTGCCCACCACCCCGAACACGGTGTCCGCGCCCAACCCGGCCAGCACCGCGGCCACGGCCTCGGTGACCGGCACCCCCTCCCCGTCCGGCATCAGTGACCGCCCGGCATCAGGAACGCTCGACCAGGGCTATCGCCCGGCACGGGCTGCCGGACCCGCCGGTGATCGGCAGCGGGCCCGCGATGACCACCGCGCCGGTGGCGGGCAGCCGGGCCAGGTTCTGCAGCTGGGTGAGCCCGTACTTGCCCGCGCCGAGCAGCGAGGCGTGGCACGGGAACGGCGGGTCGAAGGAGTACGCGGCCCCGGCGTCCGTGCCGACGGTCTCCACTCCGAGCCCGAGCAGCGGGGTGTCGCGCGCCAGCCACTGCGCGCACCGGATCGAGATCCCCGGGGTGTGCGGCCCCGTGTCGTCGGCGTTCAGGAATTCCTGCTGGCTGTGGGATCTCGCGTCCCAGCCGGTCCGGTAGAGCAGCCACCCCCGGTCCGGCAGGGCGCCGTGCTCGGCCTCCCACTTCTTGACGTGCTCGATCTCGAGCAGGAAGTCCGGGTCGGCGGCGGCTTGCTCGCTGAAGTCAAGCACCACGGCGGGCGCGATCAGCCTGGTCACGGGCACCTGCGCGACGTCCTCGCCGTCGCGGCCGGTGACCCAGTGCACCGGCGCGTCGAAATGGGTGCCGGTGTGCTCGCCGGTGCTGATGTCGTTCCAGTACCACGCGGGCCCGCGCTCGTCGTACCGGCTGATCTCGTGCAGCGAGAACGACCTGGTGTTCCCGAACGGCTCGGGGAGCCTGATCACCGGGGTCGCCGAGTCGAGTCGCGAGGTAAGGTCGATGACCTCGATCGTGCCGGCCCGGATGGCCGAGATAAGGGCGTCGAGCACGGGCATCTGGCGTGCCTCCGGTCGGCAGGGGGACGGGCGGGCGAGCCGGGCGAAGCCGGGTAGAGCCGGGGTGAACGGAACTAGCCTGCCGCACCAGCCTGCCGCGCACCAGAGGCCCGGCCGGGAAGCCCGGCCCGCCGCGAACAGCGGACGCGGCTGTCATTTCCCTCGCGCAGAATGGTGGTATGACAAGGCCCATCCCCAAGGCGCGGACGCTCGTCACCGATGACGGCGTCGCGATCGACGCCGTTCACCTGGCCGGCCAGGATGACCTCGCGGTCGTGATGGCGCACGGCTTTACCCTGCACTGGCAGCACGGCGCGGTGTGGAAGGCGGCTACCCGGCTGAACCGGGGATGCGGGGTCATCACGTTCGACTTCCGCGGGCACGGCCGCTCCGGGGGGATGTCCACGCTGGGCGACCTGGAGATCCGGGACGTCGATGTCGCGCTCGGCTACGCCCGGGAGCTCGGCTACCAGCGGATCGCCACGGTGGGGTTCTCCATGGGCGCGTCGATCGTGCTCCGGCACGCGGGCCTGATCGGCGGGGCGGACGCGGTGGTCTCGGTCAGCGGCCCCGGCTGGTGGTACTACCGGGGCACCCGGCCGATGCGCAAGGTGCACTGGGCGGTGGAGCACCGGGTCGGCCGCCTGGTGACCAGGACGCTGCTGAACACCAGGATCAGCTCGGGCCGGTGGGACCCGGTCCCGGTGCCGCCCGCGGACGCCGCGGCGCGGATCGCGCCGACCCCGCTGCTGATCGTGCACGGCGACCGGGACGGCTACTTCCCGGTCGACCACGCCCGGCAGTTGTACGCGGCGGCGCACGAGCCCAAGGAGCTGTGGATCGTGCCCGGCTTCGGCCACGCCGAGTCCGGCGCGGTCGAGGTCCCGGGGCTGCTGGACCGGATCGTGGGCTGGGTCCGCGAGGCCGTGCCGCTGGCGGCCAGCCCCAACGCGGTGGCCTGACTAGGCGGCCGGGAGCACCGTCGCCGCGCGCTTGGCCGTGCGGATGATCGGCGCGACCTCGACCGCGTTCACGCCGTCGAGGCTGGCGATGCGCTCGGTCAGGTAGCGGTAGAGCGCGTAGTCGTCCCGGCACAGCACGCTCGCTATCAGGTTGCTCGCCCCGGTGGCCGCGGCGACGAACGGGATCTCGGGATGCCGGGCGAGCGCCTCGCCGACCGCGGCCAGCCGCGCGGGCGCCACCGACATCCACAGGTGCGCCCTGGTCGCGATGCCGAACGCCGCCTCCTCGACATCCACGTCGAGGTACAGCACGCCGGCGGCCCGGAGCTCGCAGACCCGGCGCCGCACCGTGGACTCGTGCCAGTGGGTGGCCTGCGCCAGCTCGGCGAAGCTGGCCCGCCCGTCCCGGGCTGGACCCATCTGATTCCCGGGCTGGTCGTGGCCGGCGTGGGCTCCGGCCTGGTCAACCCGGCGCTGGCGTCCACCGCGGTGGGCGTGGTCCCGCACCGCGCGGCCGGGATGGCGTCGGGCATCAACAACACGTTCCGCCAGGTCGGGGTGGCCACCGGGATCGCCGTGTTCGGTACCTTGCTCGCCGCCAGGGTGGGGCACCGCCCGCTGGCGGAGGTTCCCCGGGCCGCGTTCGTCAGCGGCCTGAACGAGATCCTCGTGGTGAGCGGGATCGGCGCCCTGCTGGCCGCCGTCGCCGCGCTGGCCCTGATCCGCAGCCGCGACTTCGTCGCGTACTCGCAGCCCGCCGCCCCGTCCACCGCCCCGCCGACCTCCGCCCCGCACCCGCTCGCCCCGGCCCGCCCCGAATAATCTTGATCATCTCAACTGACCGCGGCGCGGGCGGGTGCGGCCAGCACGGCAAAGCCCCAGTTCAGCAGGCGCCTGGCGGCGGTGAAGGCGGCCGTGGGATCGGTGACGGAGCTGTCCAGGACGACGCCGATCAGGGTGTGGCCGTGCCGCTGCGCCTCGAACAGCAGGCTGTACCCGGCGCCGAGCGTGAACCCGGTCTTGATGCCGAAGGCGCCAGCGTACGAGCCGAGCAGCTGGTTCGTGTTCTGCCAGAAATAGGCGTGGTGCTGCGGCGTGGCGGGCAGGTAATGCGTGCGCTGGCTGACGATGTCGCGGAACGTGGCCAGCCGCATGGCCGCCCGGCCCAGGATGACCAGGTCCCGGGGCGTGGAGTAGGTGGTGTACTCGGTCGGCCACGGCAGCCCGTCGAAGTTGGCGAAGTGGGTGCTGCGCATGCCCAGCGCCCTGGCCGTGGCGTTCATTTTCCTGACGAAGGCGCGCCAGCCGGGCCCGTAGGCGCCGGCCAGGGCGAAGGCGGCGTCGTTGCCGGAGGGCAGGAGCATGCCCTCGAGCAGCTGGCGCGCGGTGAGGATGTCCCCGGCGACCAGGCCCGCGCTGCTCCCGTCGTGCTCCTGCACGTAGGTGACCACGGCCTGCGAGATCCTGATCTTCCGGTCCAGGTGGTCGGCGCGGAGCACCACCAGCGCGGTCATGACCTTCGTGATGCTGGCCATCGGCCGCTCGATGTTCGGGCCGCGGCTCCACAGCCGCCGTCCCGTCGCCGCGTTCACCAGGTCGCCGCCTGCGGCCTGGACGCCGGCCGGGCCGCTGGCCGCGGCCGTCACCGGCCGCGGGACCGCGACCGGGCGGGCCGCCGTGACCGCCCGCGCGGTGGCGGCCTGCGCCGGGCAGGCCAGGGCCGCGGCCACGATGCCCCCGGCGACGGCCGCCGTGACGGACCTGGCGATCAGCAGACGTTGCGGGCGCACGGGACACTCCGGCAGGTAGGGGAGGCGGACCGCGTCCTTGGCGATCTTAGTACCGTGCGGGCCGGTCCGGGCAGAGGCTGGCCGGAGCGCGCCGGCCGGGGCTACCGGCCTGACGGCCGGGGCTACCAGCGGGCCGTGCTCACCAGTCTGACGGCCGTGTTTACCAGCCTGAGGGCCGTGCCCACCAGCCAGAGGGCCGTGCCCACCAGCCTGAGGGCCGTGCCCACCAGCCAGAGGGCCGTGCCCACCAGCCAGAGGGCCGTGCTCACCAGCCGGACGGCAGTGGCATTCCCTCGGTGTAGCCCGCCGCGCCCTGCACCCCGACGATCGCCCGCTCGTGCAGCTCGTCCAGGTCGCTGGCGCGCCCGCGCAGGTGCAGGCGCTGCGCAGCCCGGCCGTGATCGAGTCGATCAGGTCCTCGACGCCGGGGCGCTGCGGGTCCAGGTACATGCGCGAGCTGGAGATGCCCTCCTCGAAGAGCTCCTTGCGGGCCCGGTCGAACGGCGAGTCGGCGGCCGCGCGCAGCCGCACTGCCCGCGCCGAGGCCATGCCGAAGCTCTCCTTGTACAGACTTGCTGAACCTAGCGGTGGGCCGCGCCCACCGCGGGGACGGTGACCGTGCTCGGCGGCGAGTCGGCCGGGTCACCGGCCGCGCTGGACGGCATCCGCGTTCGTCGCCCAGGAAAGACGGAAGGTCGGCAGGTCGTCCAATGGTATGAGGAGCCGTCGCTGGCCGCGTTTTGGCTACTGATGCCACCCCGTCGGGCGCGAAAGGAACGAGGAAGACTGGCTACTCGCAGTGCCGGGTCATACCAGATCCACCGTTCACAGGCCGCTCACGCTCAGAGACGTAGTGCCCAACCCGGTGCCGCCCCGCCATAGCTCGTTACCTGCGCATAGCTGCACCAGGCTGAGGCTGGATGGCAACGCGCCGAGCCGGTTGGCATAGGCCAAGAAGGGCGCCAGGGCCAGGTTGCTGACGGAGTCCTGGTTGGTTACGGCAGCGAACTGAGTGAGCGGCCATGACCCAGTGGTCCGGTATTTGTAGTACCACAGCGTGCCGTCGATCCTAACGATCGGGCTGCCTGGACCGGGCAGGCCCAGCGCGGTGTAGCCCGAGCTATTGATCATCACCATGACCTCGGCGTCGATCGGCGGCGAGCTGTTGAGCGTGTTGCTGAATAGCAGGTCGAGCGTGGTATCGAACTTACTGCCTGGCGAGCTGTTGACCGTCGACCAGGTCACGACTGGCGCCGCTGCCGACTCGAGTACCGGCAGCCTACTGCTCTGTGTGCAGTAGCCGCCTGAGCAGCCGATGCTGACGTCCGGGTAGGCCAGCACGCCGCCCGTGTACGGAGTGCTCTGGGACGCGACGCTGAAGTCGGCGCCGCCGTCGACGTTCAGGCAGGCGTTGCCGCCGCCCCAGTTGTCGGCGTTGACGACGACCTGAGTGCCGCTGACTTCCTCGCCGGTGGCCCATTCGGTGCATGTGGAGGCGGAGGCCGCCTGTACTCGTATGCCTCCGGTTAGCGTCAGGCCTGCGGCCATGATCAGCGCTCCCGCTGCTGCGATCCGTTTCACTTGCATGATGAACCGCCACAATCCGACGAAAGGTCGCTCGAATGGCTTATCGAAACCCTACTTGTGACAATGTCTACTAATGAGGCATTCACGCGATTCCCCCCACAGGTAGTAGTCACAGCTCAGGTCTGGAGCAGAGTCGTAGCCGACTAATTGCAAGTATTACAAAACGGCAACTGCATGGCAATGCACTGTCTAGGGCTTTTCTCGTGAAATGTGATCTCGACGGCAGCGGGTGATCACCTAGGCATCTCCAGCCTAAAGTGATTAGCGGACTTCCGCACCGGTAATTCGGCCCTTGGGGTCAGGCGAACTCGAACCGGAGCTGGCGTCCGCCCTACCAGGGGACGGTGTGTTAGCGGGCATGTCGGCCTCGCACAGATGACCAGCTACCAGTCGGCCAGCCGGTTCTGGCCGTTCCAGCGGATCGAGGGCGGCTGGCTGCTCGCACTCCGCTGCTGCTCATCGTCGCGACCATCTGGCTGGTCCGCCGCCGGGCGGGGTGACCGGCCGGCGGGTCAGCCAGCCAGCGCCACCACCGTGGCGGCGATCCGGCGGGCCATGAGGCAGGTCACTACCTGACTGAGGGCTCACCAGCCGGACGGCAGTGGCATTCCCTCGGTGTAGCCCGCCGCGCCCTGCACCCCGACGATCGCCCGCTCGTGCAGCTCGTCCAGGTCGCTGGCGCCCGCGTAGGTGCAGGCGCTGCGCAGCCCGGCCGTGATCGAGTCGATCAGGTCCTCGACGCCGGGGCGCTGCGGGTCCAGGTACATGCGCGAGCTGGAGATGCCCTCCTCGAAGAGCTCCTTGCGGGCCCGGTCGAACGGCGAGTCGGCGGCCGCGCGCAGCCGCACTGCCCGCGCCGAGGCCATGCCGAAGCTCTCCTTGTACAGCCGGCCGTCGGCGTCGCGGAACACGTCGCCCGGCGACTCGTAGGTGCCGGCGAACCAGGACCCGATCATGACGTTGGAGGCGCCCGCCGCGAGCGCGAGCGCGACGTCCCTGGGATAGCGCACGCCGCCGTCGGCCCACACGTGGGCGCCGAGTCGCCGGGCCTGCGCCGAGCACTCCAGGACCGCGCTGAACTGCGGGCGGCCGACCCCGGTCATCATCCGGGTGGTGCACATGGCGCCCGGGCCGACGCCGACCTTGACGATGTCGGCGCCGGCCTCGACCAGGTCGGCGACGCCCGCCGCCGTGACGACGTTGCCCGCGACCACCGGCACCAAGGGCGAGGCGTCCCGGACCGCGCGCAGCGCGTGGGTCATCTTGTCCTGGTGGCCGTGGGCGGTGTCGACCACCAGCAGGTCCGCGCCCGCGTCCAGCAGCAGCTTGGCCTTGCCCGCGACGTCGCCGTTGACGCCGAGGGCCGCCCCGATCCGCAGCCCCCCGTGGCGGTCGGTCGCAGGCTGGTACAGGGTGGCGCGCAGCGCGCCGGTACGGGTCATGATCCCCACGCAGCGGCCGGCGCCGTCCACCACCGGAGCGAGCCGGTGCCTGCCGCCGTGCAGCAGCGCGAAGGCGTGCTCCGGGTCGGTCCCCGCGGGCAGGGTGAGCAGTTCGGTGGACATGACCTGGCGCAGCTGGGTGAAGCGGTCCACGCCGTGGCAGTCGGACTCGGTGACCACGCCGACCGGGTACCCGTCCTCGACCACGATCACCGCGCCGTGCGCCCGCTTGGGCAGCAGGCTGAGCGCGTGCCCGGTGGTGGCCTCCGGGCCGAGGGTCAGCGGCGTGTCATGCACCAGGTCGCGGCTCTTCACCCAGGACACCACCTCGGCCACCACGTCCACCGGGATGTCCTGCGGGAGGACGGCGAGGCCGCCGCGCCGGGCGACGGTCTCGGCCATCCGGCGCCCGGCGACCGCCGTCATGTTGGCCACGGTCACCGGGATGGTGGTGCCGCTGCCATCGCCGGTGGCCAGGCTCACGTCGAGCCTGGAGGCCACGGCGGACCGGCTCGGCACCAGGAACACGTCGCTGTAGGCCAGGTCGTGGGGCGGCAGCTGCTCAGTAAGGAATCGCACGTCACCGATTCTGCCTCCGGCCGACGAGTGCCGGATCCCGCAGACCCCGCCCGGCCCCGGCTACGCGGAGTGGAACGCCGCGTAGACGATGGCGCTCATCCGGTCCACCATCTCGTCTCTGGGCAGCCCGACGTCGACGCTGAACAGGTAGTTGACCCGCTCCAGCATCATCAGGCACGCCACCGCGGTCAGCTCCGCGTGCTCGGGGACACCGCCCTCCTGACCCGGCGCGCGCCGGGCGGCCGAGGCCACGGTCATCCCCTGCGTAATGGCCTCGGCGATGCGGAAGAACAACTGCAGCCCCTCGCCGTAGACCTCCTCGCCGACGACGTCCGCCGTGCTCAGGATCCGGATCACGCTGGCGTGCGCGGCGTAGGTGTCGCAGAACTTGCTGACCCAGGCGCGCAATGCCTCCCGGCCGGACTCGTTGCGGGTCACCACCGGGAAGTCCCCGGTGATGATCTCCATGTCGTGCAGCGCGTCCCGCAGCAGCGTCTTGAACAGGTCGTCCTTGCTGGCGAAGTAGAGGTAGAACGTGCCGTGCGAGGTTTTGGCCCGGCGGACCACGTCGTCCACCCGCACCGCCTGGAAGCCGCGCTCGTCGAACTCGGCCAGGCCGGCCTCGAGCAGCTTGCGCACGGTCTGCCGGCCCTGGCGGCCAAGCTCGCGTTCCTGGGCCGGCGTGCCGCCGCCGAGCGACGGCCGGATTCCGGACGCCCCGTTGTCCGGGCCGTCCAGAGCCGGCGCTACCTTCCGGTCCACTGCCGCATCCTGCCCCGGGGCGCCATCCGGTGTGGTCCCTTCCTGCACGGCTCCCTCAAGCGTGGTCCTTTCCTGCGCAGTCCCCTTTTCCGCGGCACCTTCGAGCGCGGTTCGTCCCGGTGACGAACCGCGGGCTGCTTCCCGGGCCATGTCGCGAGACTGGTCCTGACCTGTGGCAGGCCACGTCGATTTCCCGCGGCTGTCAAGGGCCCAGTACCTGAGCCAGGTAAGCGTTGCCGAACCGGCGGTCGGGGTCTAGTTCGTCGCGCAACGCGACGAAGTCCCCGAGCCTAGGGTACGCCTGGCGCAGGTACTCCGCGCTCCTGGTATGCATCTTGCCCCAGTGCGGCCGGCCGCCTGCCGCGGTCATCACGGCCTCCACATCGCGGAAGTACTCCTGGTGCGGCGAGGCGCGGAACACGTGGATCGCGATGTAGGCGCTGTCCCTGCGGTAGGCGGTAGACAGCCAGGGGTCGTCGCCGGGGGTGACCCGGACCTCGATCGGGAAGCTGATCCGCCAGTCCCGGCGCGCGAACAGCGCCCTGACCTCGGCGAGCACGCCGGCCAGGGACTCGCGCGGGACGGCGTACTCCTGCTCCTTGAACCGGACCCGGCGCGGGCTGGTGAAGACCCGGTACGCGGCGTCGACATAGGTCCGCGAGCCCAGGGCCTTCCCGGCCACGGCATTGACCGGCTTGATCACCGCGGGGACCAGGTGCCCGAGCCTGCAGGTGACCCCGAACACCGTATTGGACAGGAACTCGTCGTCGAGCAGGTACCGCATCCGGGGCAGCGGCCGCGGCGGTCCCGCCGACCGGTTGTTCCGCTTGGTCAGGCAGCCCTCGGTGTGCGGGAACCAGTAGAACTCGAAGTGCTCGTTCTCCGAGGTCAGCTCGTCCAGCCGGGAGATCACCTCGGACCATCGCATCGGCTCCTCACGCGCCTCGAGCAAGAACGAGGGCACGACCCGGAACGTCACGGCCGTCAGGATCCCGAGCGCGCCCAGGCCGACCCGGGCCGCGTCGAAGAGGCCAGGCGGGGGAGCACCGGGTTGCCGGGGGGCCGGCGGGGCCGGGGGAGAGGAGCCCGCGGAACAGGTCACGATCGTCCCGTCGGCCAGGACCAGTTCCAGGCCGGCCACCTGGGCCGCCATGCCGCCGATGTCGCGGCCGGTGCCGTGGGTGCCGGTCTGGATGGCCCCGGCCACGGTCTGAACCTGGATGTCGCCCATGTTGGCCAGCGAGAGCCCGCGGGCCAGCAGCTCGGCGTTGAGCACCCGCAGCGGGCAGCCCGCCTCGACGGTGGCCAGCCCGGCCGCCGCATCCACCGACCTGATCCGGGTTAGGTCGCCGGGCTGGAGCAGCACCCCGTCGGTGACCGCGGCTGGGGTGAACGAGTGCCCGGTGCCGGCCATCCGCACGGTCAGCCCGTCCGCGCCCGCCCTGCGGACCTCGTCGGCCACCTCCTCGGCCGAGCGCGGCCTGGCCATCCGGCGCGGCCGCGCCGACTCGTTGCCCGCCCAGTTCCGCCAGGCGGTGTTCCCCGCTCGCCTCCGGGGCGCCTGGAGGCCCTTTGGCTCGCTATCCCGCATCGGCCCATTCTGCCGGTTGCGGCGCCGCCAAGCGCAGCCTGCGCAGGCCCAGCAGGCAGGCGGTCGCGGCCGCCGCGCCGCAGCCCGCGGCAAACGCATAGCCCCAGCGCGCCCCGGCGGCGTCGATGACCTGCCCGGCCACCGCCGATCCGGCCGCCACGCCGACCGAGATCGCGGAGGTGAGCCAGGCCAGCGCCTCGGTCCGCCGCCCGGCCGGCGCCTGCTGCCCGATCAGGCTGAAGCCGGCGATGAAGGTCGGCGAGATGGCCAGGCCGGAGCAGAAGATGACCAGCGCCAGCACGGTCAGGCCGGGCACCGCCCAGAAGGCCGCGGTCCCGGCGACGACCAGGCACAGCGTGATCGCGAACCTGCGGTGCGCCGGGGCGTGCCAGGTCCGGGACCCGTAGCAGACGCCGCCGACGGCGCTGCCCAGCGCGTAGGCGCCGAGGATGAGCCCGGCCAGCGGCTTGTGCCCGCGGGACTGCGCGAAGGCCACGGTGGACAGGTCGATCGCGGCGAACATCGCGCCCAGGCAGAAATAGACGGGCGCCATCGTAAGCAGCCCGGGCGCCGGAACGCCGGAACCCGGCGCGGCAGCAGCGCCGGCCGCGGCACCGGGCGCGCTCCGGGCGGGCGGCTCGGTGCGGCGCTGCGCGGCGAGCAGCAGCGTCCCGGTCACGCAGGCCACCGTGGCCACCGCGACTCCGGCCGCGGGGTAGACCTCCGTGGCGAGCAGGGTGACCACCGCCGGGCCGATGACGAAGATCGTCTCGTCGGCGACCGACTCGAGCGCGAACGCGGTGTGCAGCAGCGCCGAGTCACCGAGCAGCGCGCTCCAGCGGGCCCGGACCATGGAGCCGAGCGAGGGCATGGACGCCCCGGCCATCCCGCCCGTGATCAGCAGGGCCCAGAACGGGGCGCGCACCAGGGCGCAGCCGATGAGCGCCGCGACGGCGGCCGCGAAGAACACGGCCAGCGGGCGCAGCACCCGGCGCTGCCCGAACCGGTCGGCGAGCCGGGCGGCCTGCGGCGCGCAGACCGCGTAGCCGACCGAGCCCGCCGCCGCCACGAACCCGGCCAGCCCGTACCGGCCGGTGACCGACGCGATCAGCAGGACCGTGCCGAGGCCGAACATGGACATCGGCATCCGGCCGAGGAAGCCCGCGGCGGAGAACGGCAGCGCGCCGGGCCTGGCGAGCACCTCGAGGAATGGGTTGCCGCGCCGCTGCCCCCGCTCCCTGACCTGCGTCACGCTCCCGGCAACCTCCGCCTTGAACCTATCTCAGGCGCGCCCCGTTTCTGCTGCAGTCCGGCCGCGCCCACCGGCAGTTGGGCACTGCGCCCTACAAAGCGGCGCGGGACCGGGTTAGGGTGGATCGCGATGATGGGACGGCTGATCGGGCGGCTGCTGGTCCGCGGCACAGGACCACGCTCCGCCGCCTCCGGCTCGCGCACGCTCGCGCTCCGCGGCGTGGCGGGCTGCGGCGCGCTCGTGCTGGTTGGCACCGGCGCGTACGCCGGGATCCTGCAGCCCGCGCCCGGCGGTTCCGGCAGCGCCCCGGCGGTGTCGGCCGCGGCCGCGGCGCGGGAGGCCGCCTCGTTCGGGCAGATCATCCTCCCGGACCTGCTGATCGTGGCGCCATCCGGGCTCGCCAGCCAGCAGCTGACCCGGCTGAGCAAGATCACCGGTGTCCGGAACATGATCGCCTTCGACGGCGCGGAGATCAAGGCCGGCCACCAGTCGGTCAGCGTCATCGGCGTCAACCCGTCCCAGTTCCGGCCCTGGGTGCCGCTGCAGACCGCCTCGGACCAGCCCTTCTGGACGGCCCTGGCCAGCGGCCAGTTCGTCGCCTCGCAGGCCGCGCGCAGCGCGCTGGGCCTGCGCCGCGGGGCCAGCTACCAGCTGACCGGAAGCACCAGCCAGACAGTGACGTTCGGCGCCGCGGCCTCGCTCGGCATCGAGGGAGTCGACCTGCTCGTCGACACCCAGCTCTCCCGCGAGCTCGGCCTCGTGCACCAGGTCGCCGCCCTCATCAGTGCGCCCGGAGTCGGCCTGACCACGCTGATCGCCAAGGTCAAGGCGGTCCTCGGTCCCTCGGGCAAGATCGTCAGCCTGCGCCAGCAGCAGCTGCCGGCCGCGCCCGCCACGCCGGCGGCGCCGGCTCCGTCCGGCCAGCTGCCCACGACCTACCTGCAGCTGTTCCAGGAATCCGCCGCCGAGTACTGCCCGGGGCTGTCCTGGACGGTGCTCGCCGCGATCGGCCAGATCGAGAGCGCGGACGGCACGAACATCGGCCCGTCCAGCGCCGGCGCGCTCGGGCCGATGCAGTTCCTGCCGTCCACCTGGGCGGTGTGGGGCATCGACGCATTCGGCCAGACCGGCCCGCCGAGCATCATGAACCCCTATGACGCGGTGCCGTCGGCGGCCAGGATGCTGTGCGCCGACGGGGCCGCCTCCGGCGGCAGCGGGCTGTCGGCCGCGATCTTCGACTACAACCACGCCACCTGGTATGTGAACGAGGTGCTCGGGCTCGCCGCTGAGTACGCCCAGGAATTCCCCTCCTGATCCGACGGGTCTGACATGCCCTCTTACGACGCCTTCCTGCTCGTGTCGTTCGGCGGTCCCGAGGGCCGCCGCGACGTAATCCCGTTCCTGGAGAACGTCACCCGGGGCCGCGGGGTGCCGCGGGACCGGCTGGAGCAGGTGGCCGAGCACTACTACCGGTTCGGCGGGGTCAGCCCGATCAACGCGCAGTGCCGCGACCTGCTCGGCGCGGTCGAGAAGGACTTCGCGGCCAGCGGCATCGACCTGCCCGTCTACTGGGGCAACCGGAACTGGGACCCGCTGCTGGCCGACACCGTGGCCGCCATGGCGGCCGACGGCAGGCAGCACGCGATCGCGTTCGTGACGTCCGCCTACAGTTCCTACTCGAGCTGCCGGCAGTACCTGGAGAACATCGAGCAGGCCAGGGCCGAGGCAGGACCGCAGGCCCCGCAGATCGACAAGCTGCGGCCGTACTTCAACCACCCGGGCTTCACCGAGCCCCTGGCCGATGCCGTGTGCCGGGCCGCCGAAACCCTGCCGCGTTCCGTTCGGGATGACTGTGACCTTGTCTTTACCGCGCACAGCATCCCCGAATCCATGGCCGCTGCCAGCGGGCCCGCCGGAGGCGCGTATCCCCGGCAGCTCGCGGAGGCCGCCCGGCTGGTCGCCGAGCGGGCCGGCCGCGGCCGGTCATGGCGGCTGGCCTATCAGAGCCGCAGCGGCCCGCCGTCGGTGCCCTGGCTCGGCCCTGACGTCAGCGACTGCCTCGCCGAGCTGGCCGGGTCCGGCTCGGCGGCGGTGGTGCTGGTCCCGGTCGGCTTCATCTCGGACCACCTCGAGGTCGCCTACGACCTGGACGTCGAGGCGGCGGAGCTCGCCGACCGGCTCGGCCTGCCGCTGGCCCGGGCGGCGACACCCGGCACCGATCCCCGGTTCGTCGCGATGATCACCGAGCTGGTGACCGAGCGGCTCAGCGGGCAGGCGCCGCGGGCGCTCGGCGACCTGGGGCCGTCCCTCGGTGTCTGCGATAGCGGCTGCTGCGGCGGCGGCGCGGCCCGGCCGGCCGGCCGCTCCCAGGCCTCGCGGTGACCGCACCGCCCACGTCCGGCCTGCTGGAGCTGGCCACCTCGGTGGCCGTGGCGGCCGGGCGGCTGCTGCTCGGCCGGGGCGGCCGCCCGGAGGTCGTGGCCACCAAGTCGAGCCCGACCGACGTGGTGACCGAGGCGGACCGCGCCGCGGAGACGATGATCCGGGACCTGATCGCGGCGGACCGGCCCGGGGACCGGATCCTCGGCGAGGAAGGCGGCGAGACCGGTGGCAGGTGCGGGGAGGGCGGGGAGAGCCGCGTGCGCTGGATCGTGGACCCGCTGGACGGCACCGTCAACTACCTCTACGGGCTGCCCGACTGGGCGGTCAGCATCGCTGCGGAGGCGGATGGCACGGTGGTGGCCGGAGCCGTGTTCGTGCCGCGGCGCGGCGAGCTGTTCAGCGCCGCGCTCGGCGGGGGCGCCTGGCTGAGCCGGGGGGCCCTGGACTGGCCGGGCGAGGACGCACCACAGCCCGTCCGGCTGGCCTGCAACACCGGCGTGCCGCTCGACCGGGCGCTGGTGGCCACCGGATTCGGGTACGAAGCCGGGCGGCGCCTGGTCCAGGGCGAGGTGCTGCGGGCCGTGCTGCCCCGGGTGCGGGACATCCGGCGCGGCGGGTCGGCTGCCGTGGACCTGTGCTCGGTGGCGTCGGGCGGCGTGGATGCCTACTACGAGCGGGGCGTCAACCTCTGGGACATCGCGGCCGGCGGCCTGATCGCGGCCGAGGCCGGCGCCCGGGTCACCGGGCTGCACGGCAGGCCCGCGAGCCCGTCGATGACGATCGCGGCCGCGCCCCCGCTCCTCGGTGCCCTACAGGACCTGCTGGCGAGCACGGACCCGGAGCGGGATGACTGACCGCCGCAGCGGACGCCCAGGGCCTACGACCTGGCCAGCGTCCCGGTGGCCATGGGCCCTTCCTTCCCCTTGAAGCTGAACTGCACGGTGTTCCCCGGGTTCGGGCTGAGGGTGACCACGCCGCCCGCGCAGGGGCCGTGGACGATGGCCTGGTCCAGCTTCAGGGTGCCGGATGAGTCGGATACCGGGATGAGGTCGCCCGCGCAGGAGAAGGTCGCGCCCGAATACCGGACAGTTCCCGGGCTGGCGCTGGACGCCAAGGTCACCTCGGCCTCGAACACGCCGGTGGGATTGATCTGCCTGACCGGGCCCGACCAGGTTCCGGCCAGGACGGCGGGGACCCTGACCGCGGGCGTGGGGAGCGGCGTCGGCGGGCTGGCGCTCGGTGCCGCCGCCTTCCTGTCCGACGCGGGTGACTTCGCCGCGTCGGGCGACTGGCCGCTCTGGTTCTGCACGAAGAAGATGACCGCGGCGATCGCCAGCAGGCAGGCGGCGACCCCTGCTACCCACCAGATCGCCCCGGCCCGGCGCCTCCTGGCCCGGGCCGGCTCCGAACCCGCGCCCGGGGGCGCCAGCGGCCGCACCGCGGCCCGCGCCGCGCGCCTCGATCCCTCGCCGAGCACCCCCGCGGGCGGGTCGTTCTCGCCGAGGAGTTCAAGCACCACGGACCGGGCGGTCGGCTGGTCACCGGGCTCCCCGGAGATGCACCGGACGGCGAGCGTGCGCAGCGGCTCGGGCAGCAGGTCCAGGTCCTCGGGATCCTCGGGGTCCGCGGTCCCGCCCGCCGCCGCGTACAGCACGGTGTGCACCCAGGCCCGCAGGTCGGCGGCGGGAGTGGCGGGACCGTACGGCGGGGTGATCCCGAACCCGACCACCCGCGGGCCCTCCGCGCCGAGCACCACGTGCTCGGGCCCGAAATCTCCGTGGACCAGCCCGGCCTGGTGGATGGCGGCGAGCCCGGTCGCGGTCCCGATGGCCAATGCCACGAGATCGCGGCCTTCCCACGGCCCTTCCTCGGCCACGAACTCCCGCAGCGAGGGCCCGGCCACGTACTCGCTGACCAGGTACGCGTGGCCGCCCTCGAACCCGGCACTGAGAATCTGCGCCGCGCAGAACGGGGCGACCCGGCACGCCGCCTTCGCCTCCGCGGTAAACCGGTCCCGCGCCGCGCCGTCCCAGGCGCCGTCGAGCAGCTTGATGGTTACCTCGCCGCCATCCGGGGTGCAGCCGAGGTAGACGGGGCCGTCGGCGGGCAGCACCGCGATGCCGTCCGGGGCGCTGGCGAAATAAGCCGGACCGTCGGCGGGTACCCCCGCGATACGCCCGGTCAGCCGGTAGCGGCCGACGCGTCTCGGGTCGTCGGCATGCAGCGGCGTGACGTGGGGCATAACTCGTCTCCGCAGGGTCATGCAGGCGGGGCGTATTGTGAGGTTCGTACCATACGCACTTTATGCCTGCTGGTGATTCTGATCAAGCAAGTTATCTGGGGAGATTTTAGGGGGAATGCCAGGTGTTATGCGATGTTCCGATCGGGTCCGGCTGCGACACGAACCGCTGGTGACGCGTCGTACGTGTACCGGGTGCCGGCACGTGACAGAATTCTCCGCCGGATTCGGGCACAACCGAGGCTTCCCGAGCGTTACACCCGCGCGATAGACGAAGAATATGGAGGGCAAGGGCCGACATGGCTACCGACTATGACAGCCCGAGGAAGACCGACGACGAGCTGACCGAGGACAGCCTGCAGGAGCTTCAGGCGCGCCGGATGGACAAGTCGTCGACCGCGATCGACATCGACCCGGACGATGTGGCGGAGTCGCTTGAGCTGCCGGGGGCGGATCTGTCCAACGAGGAACTCTCGTTCCACGTGGTCCCGCGCCGGGCTGACGAGTTCACCTGCTCAAGCTGCTTCCTCGTGCACCACAGGAGCCAGCTCGCGGAGACCCGCGGCGATCAGCTCGTCTGCCGGGAGTGCGCGGCGTAGGGCCGCGGTCCGGCGCTGCGATGCCTGGGCCGACCAGGCCGCGTGACGTGCACGATGCCGTGCGCGGTTGCTGGCGTGCGCCGCGGCAACTCGCCGCAGCGCACGTGGCTGCGGCGCGCCCCGCCGCGGGCTCAGCCGCTGCCGTGCCTCCAGATCAGGCGCTCGTCGCCGCGCGGGTCGGTCCGGACGCCGCCGCCCGCGGCATCGAAGATCATCACGGGGTAGGTGTCATCAAAGGCATGCCATCCAGGATCTCCGGACCTGGCAAAGGCGATCCACGCGGCGTGCATCTGGCTGGCTAGTGTCGCCGGCGGCGTCGGGCCGAGGGCCGGCTCGGCTCCTTCCGCCGTCAGGTTGTCGAAGACGAAGGGGATCTCCAGCGTGTGGCACGAGCCCAGGCCGCCGACCGGGCTGGGCCAGGCGAACTCGTATACGTAGGTGGGCGCGGAGCCGGCCGCGCGAGCTTCCGCCACGGCCAGCGCGGGCAGCCGGAAGAACCGGTCGGTGAGCAGCGCGGCGAACACGTCACCGGGGGAGGCGCCCGGCCGGTTGGCCCGGTAGAGTCCGGCCACCGCCGGGCCGATGCCCAGCAGGGCGAGAATATCGGCCAGCCCCTGTTCCGTGATGAAGCTGGCCATGCCGGTCGGAACCAGGAACAGCCGGTACTCGTCGGTCGTCGTGCCGGTCAGCAGCGACACCCCGGACCCGGCGCCCGCGGTGATCGCGGCCAGCGGGTGAACCGGGATCAGGTCGCCGTCGACGACCGGGATGAACGCCATCAGGCTGGCCACGATGGTCGCGCCGAAGCGCGCGGGATCGGGCTGGGCGACCAGCGCGTCGCGCACCGCGACCTGGGCCTGGATGAGCTCGGCCAGGCTGACCTCGGCCAGGCTGGCCGCGGTGGCCTCGCGGCCGAGCGCGAGGCCGAGTTCCTTGGCCACCAGGCCCGCGTCCGCCGGGTCAGCCGCCGCCTGGACGGCACCGCTCTGCGTGATCGCCTTGGCGAACAGGCCCTGCGCGCGCGGCAGGGACATCAGCGTGGTGATGCTCATCGCCCCGGCGGACTCGCCGAAGACGGTGACGTTGCCGGGGTCGCCGCCGAACGCCGCGATGTTGTCGCGCACCCACTCCAGCGCCGCGATCTGGTCCGCCACGCCGCGGTTGGCCGGGGCGTCGGGCAGCAGCGCGAACCCGTCGACGCCCAGCCGGTAGTTGAGGCTGACCAGCACGACGCCGTCCCGCGCGAAGGCGTGGCCGTCGTAGACGGGGAGGGCCGAGTTGCCGTTGGCGAACGCGCCGCCGTGGATCCACACCATGACCGGAAGGCCCGCCCCGGCCGGGTCGGGGTCGGGCGTCCACACGTTCAGGTTCAGCCAGTCGTCGCCCGCGATGTTCGGCTCGGGCAGCAGCACGTCGAACGGCGCCGCGTAGTCAGGTTTCGGCGGGGTCGCGCCCAGCGAGCTCGCGTCGCGGATCCCGTCCCAGGGCTGCGGCGGTGCCGGGGCCCGGAACCGCAGCGGGCCGGTCGGGCTCGCCGCGTACGGGATGCCGAGGAAGCTGGCTACGCCATCTCGCACCTGGCCGCGGACGGTGCCGTACTGGGTGGTCACGGTGGGTTCCATGGCCGCACCTTGCCACGCCACCGAACATTTAAGCTAGGTCGGCTGCCGGTTTTCGGCCGACCTGAAGCTGGTCGGCCTCATGATCGTGGTGGATTGGTGACGATATGCGCACCTGATCAACCACGATCATGAAATCTGGCGGGCAGAAGGCGAGGAGTTGCGGATGGGCGAGCAGGCGGATGTGGTCTTCACCGGAGGGGCCGTCTACACCGCGGACCCGGACGGGCGCCGCCTAGTCCCGGCCGGGTCCGGGCCGCCTGCGAGCGCGGTCGCCGTGCGCGGTGACCGGATCGTCGCCGTCGGCGACGGCGCCGACCCTGACCTCACCGACCTGATCGGCAGCCGGACCGAGGTGGTGGACCTGCGCGGCCGGGCCCTGCTGCCCGGATTCCAGGACGCGCACGTTCACCCGGCGTTCGCCGGCGTGACGATGATCGGTTGTAACCTGATCGGAGCCGCCACCCTGGACGAGGCGCTCGCCAGGATCGGCTCTTACGCGGCT
This sequence comes from uncultured Actinomycetota bacterium, assembly GCA_963808705.1. Taxonomy (GTDB): domain Bacteria; phylum Actinomycetota; class Actinomycetes; order Streptosporangiales; family Streptosporangiaceae; genus JASHPR01. Next base: position 351,799 of record CAWEHB010000007.1, read on the forward strand.
CGGCACCCGGACCAGGAGTGGATCGCGGGCAGCGGCTGGCGCATGGAGTGGTTCGACCGCGGCACGCCCGGCCGCGAGCTGCTGGACCAGGTCACCGGCGGCCGGCCGGCCTACCTCACCAACCGCGACGGTCACGGCGCCTGGGCCAGCACCCGCGCGCTGGAGCTCGCGGGCATCGACACGCGGACGCCAGACCCGCCGGACGGCAGGATCGAGCGCAACGCCGATGGCTCCGCCCAGGGCACCCTGCACGAGGGAGCCGCCAGCCTGGTGGGGCGGCACGTGCCCGCGGTCACGTTCGACGAAAGGCTCAGCGGGCTGATGCTGGCCCAGCAGCACCTGCACGCCCGCGGCATCACCGCCTGGCAGGACGCGATCGTCGGCGAATACCTGGGCTCGGCCGACCCGCTGCCGGTCTACCTGGCCGCCGCCGCGGCCGGGAAGCTGACCGCCCGGGTCCAGGGCGCCCTCTGGTGGGACCGCAGCCGGGGAGGGGAGCAGTTGTCCGACATCCTGGCCCGGCGCGAGCAGGGCCAGGCCGGCCGGTTCCGGGCGAACACCGTCAAGATCATGCAGGACGGGGTGGCGGAGAGCTTCACCGCCGGGATGATCGAGCCCTACCTGGACTCGTGCGGCTGCCAGACCGCCAACCGGGGCCTGTCCCACGTGGACGCGGCGCAGCTCCGCAGTTACGTCACGCTCCTGGACGCGGCAGGCTTCCAGGTGCACCTGCACGCCATCGGCGACCGCGCGGTCCGGGAAGCGCTGGACGCCATCGAGGCCGCGCGGGTGGCCAACGGCGCCAACGACCACCGGCACCACATCGCTCACCTCCAGGTCATGCACCCGGATGACGTACCGAGGTTCGCCGCGCTGGGCGTGACCGCGAACGTGCAGGCGCTCTGGGCCGCGCACGAGCCGCAGATGGACGAGCTGACGATCCCGTTCATCGGGCCGGAGCGGGCCGTGCGCCAGTACCTGTTCGGCGACCTGCTCCGGTCCGGCGCCCGCCTCGCGGCCGGCAGCGACTGGGCGGTGAGCAGCGCCAATCCCCTCCGCGCGATCCACGTCGCGGTGAACAGGACGCTGCCGGGCTCGACCGGCACCGCGGCGGAGCCGCTGCTGCCGGGCCAGCGGCTCAGCCTCGCCGAGGCGCTGGCCGCGTACACGGTCGGCTCGGCCTACGTGAACCACCTCGACGAGACCGGCGCCATCGAGGTGGGCAGGCTGGCGGACCTGGTCGCGCTCGACCGTGACCCGTTCGACGGGCCGCCGGACGAGATCGCCGACACGGCCGTGGAGCTCACCTACGTGGCCGGCGAGCGGGTCTATGCGGCGCCGCACCAGCCACCTCCTAGGGTTGTCATCAGGTAATTGTCATCAGGTAAGCGGAGGACGGAGGGCCGGATGGAGTCGATCGCGCTGGGTAACGGCGGGCCTGTCGTGTCCAGGGTCGGCCTGGGCCTGATGGGCATGTCCGGCATCTACGGGCCGGCCGACGAGACCGAGAGCATCGCCACCATCCGCGCGGCCCTCGACGCCGGGATCACCCTGCTCGACACCGGCGACTTCTACGGCATGGGCCACAACGAGATGCTGCTGCGCGACGCCCTGCGCGGCGTGGACCGCGGCAGCGTGTTCATCCAGGTCAAGTTCGGCGGCCAGCGCGACCCGAGGGGCGGGTTCATCGGCCACGACGCCAGCCCCAACGCGGTCAAGAACTCCCTGGCCTACAGCCTGCAGCGGCTGGGCACCGACTACGTCGACCTGTACCAGCCGGCCCGGCTGGACCCGCGCGTCCCGATCGAGGACACGGTCGGCGCGATCGCGGAGATGATCGAGGCGGGCTTCGTCCGGTATCTCGGCCTGTCCGAGATGGGCGCCGCCACGATCCGCCGCGCGCACGCCGTTTACCCGGTCACCGCCCTGCAGATCGAGTACTCGCTGATGAGCCGCGGGATCGAGGCCCAGATCCTGCCGACGGTCCGCGAGCTCGGCATCGGCGTGACGGCCTACGGGGTGCTGTCCCGCGGCCTGCTATCGGCCGCGAGCGCCCGCGAGATCGGGCCGGACGACCCGCGGGCCAGGTTCCCCCGGTTCCGGGCCGAGAACCTCGGGCGCAACCTGGACCTGCTGGCCGCGCTGGAGAAGATCGCGCAGTCCCGCCGCGTCAGCACCGCCCAGCTGGCCTTCGCCTGGGTGCTCTCCCGCGGCACCGACATCGTCCCGCTGATCGGGACCAAGCGGCGGGACCGGCTCGCCGAGGCTCTCGGCGCCCTCGACCTGCGGCTGGATCCCGCCGATCTGGCCGCCCTGGAGGCGGCGATGCCTCCGGGCCAGGTGGCCGGCGACCGCTACGACCCCGGCCAGATGGCCGCGCTGGACAGCGAAAAACCCGACCATCCATAGCCACAACGCAACGTCAGGTGCCTGATCATGGGTTCGGACCGTTGATCAGCCCGAGCGGGCTCGGCCCGGCGAATTCGATGAACAGGGCGGGTCGCCCATCGAACTGTGTTATCCCGGCGTGCGCGGCAAGGTAGGGGGCCTGCGATGAACGCACGGAAGCAAGCATTGACCGCAAGTATGCGGTGCTGCCCGCCAAGGTGACCGAACGGAGCGGGACGCCCGCGGTAGCGCCCGGAGCGGAGTCGCCGAACTCCACAATGTCGAGCCGATTCGCCGTGGCCAGGAATGAGATCACGAACATCAACCGCGCGTCGACCCGCCCGGAGGCCAGCTGCCTCCGCGCCGCCGCCGAAGCCACGATCTTCGGGAAGGCCGCTAGCTGGGCTCCAAGATCCTTGCGCTGTTGCAGGTCCGCCCGGAACGCGGACAGGTAGGCCTCGGCCCCTTCTGGGGCGATCACCCGGACGTCGATCCGTATCTTCCCTGACCCGAAGCTGGCGAGTACCGCCGGCGCATAGACAGAGCTGAGACGGGTGCCGAACAGGTCACGGATGGTGGCCGTGGACATGACAACCTGGGAGCCCATGATGTCACGTGCCGTCGGCCCCAGCACCAGCAGATTGCTGACGGAGACCCCGTGCGCCTCGAGGGCCAGGCACATGGTGACATCACAGGACACGACGTCGGCGCTGCTGACCTGCTGAGCCACCCAGGCCGCCGCCTCGTCGCGGGTCATCTCGGCCGCGTTGGGCTTGGGTGCCCCGGGATGCGAGAGCATGAGCGCCAGCGGCCCGACGGCCAGGAGCGCGACCACCGCGACGGCCAGGACAATCGTGCGGGAGCGCCGGCGGCCCGGCGACCTCCCCAGGCTGAGCGGGCGCCAGGGCTGGTCCGCCGGGGCCGCCACGGCGGCAGCGGGTCGGCGATCGGCCGACGGCGCGCCCGCGGTCGGCGCGTCGTGGTCCGGCTGGGCTGAGCTGCCCGGTGGGGGGGCGTCGCCCGGCGGGGCCGCGTGCTCTGGCTCGGCCTGGTCCGGCTGCGCGGTGCGCTGCGCCTGTCCGGCGCGTTCGGCCGCGGCGTGGCCGGCCGGCGCGGCGCCCGTAACTTCCGTGGCCCGTTCGGTCCGGGCGCGCTCGGCCCATGCGGCTCGTTCAGCCCGCGCGGCCCGTGTTCGCTCGGCCTGCGTAGCCCGTTCGCGCTCGGCCCACGCGGCTTCTGCGGCGTGCTCGCGGTCGGCGCGCTGCCGTTCTTGTCCGGCTTGCGCGGCCCGTTCCCGTTCGGCCCGTTCGCGTTCGGCCTGTGCGGCGCGCTCCCGCTGGGCCTGTGCGGCGTGTTCGGCTTGCGCGGCGCGTTCGCGTTCGGTTTGCGCGGCGCGTTCGCGTTCGGTTTGCGCGGCGCGTTCGCGTTCGGTTTGGGCGGCGCGTTCGCGTTCGGTTTGGGCGGCGCGTTCGCGTTCGGTTTGGGCGGCGCGTTCGCGTTTGGTTTGTGCGGCGCGTTCGCGTTCGGCTTGGGCGGCGCGTTCGCGTTCGGCTTGTGCGGCTCGCTCAAGCTCGGCCTGTTCGCGTTCGGCCTGGGCGGCCCGTTCCTGTTCGGCCCGCTCCCGGTCGGCCTGGACGCGCTCGGCTTCCGCGGCGCGGTCGGGCTGAGCGGCGTGGGTCCGCTTCGCGGCGCGGCGATCCCGCCGCCTCAGCGCGCGGTCCCGCCTCCGGACGTGATCCGGCTTTACAGTGTCGTCGGGCTGCGCGGTGCGGTCGGGCTGCGCCGTGCCGTTGGCCTGCGCGGTGTGGTTGGGCTGGGCGCTTGGTTTGCTGGCCGGCGGGCTCGCAATGGCCCCCGAAGCCGTCAGGCGTGGCAGGAAGGGATCCGTATCGGACTCCGCATCCGACAAGCGCCCGTTCGGTGCGGCGGGCAGCTTCGGCCACGGCACCCCGTTCGGCTCTCCGGCCGCCCCCGGCACTCGCCGGGGCAAGGACGCGGGCGCCTCAGGGCGCGCCGCCTGATCCGGCTCTCCTTCTTGCTCCCGCCGCGCCTCTTCCTCTTGCACGGCTCGGGCGTGCGCAGCGTTGACGACAGCCTGCATGCGCTGCAGTAAGGCCTCGGGCAGCTCCGGCCGGGACGTCGAAGCCGGACCGGCCCGGGTCGCACCGGGCACGCGCCGCTCCAGCGGCGGCTTGCTGCGGTTATCTCCCAATGCGGCCAACCCCCCGGGTCACGCATAGGATGACGCGATCCCTGAGCACAGCGCAACACACGATGCGCAAAAGGTTCAAGCGAAATGACCTATTGTCATGAAATAGTTACTTAATGCACTTGCACATTCAAGGCCGGCCGTCATACTCTATGCGGCGGAGCGTGTGTGACCAGCGCACCTTCCCCGCGGCTCCGGAGCAGAAGGTTTGCATGCAGAAGATTCGGCAAACGTCCTTCGTTGAGCCTGATCGGACAGTACCTTCTCGTATGGGGTATTCCTGTCCGGGGGGATATCGCCACGGCGTGTGACGCCGCCATCACAGAAGGTGGGCTGCCGGGGGGGAGCCGAGGTGCCCCTGTTGGTACGCCCCTAATCGCAGGCAGGTACGCCTATGGAGCACGGCACAACGACCCGCCAGGCGAGCGAGGCTTCCGGCACCGAGCCCTCGGACACGTCCGCGCTGGATACGGCTCCCGCCGCTCCCGCGGCAGGCTCGCGCCCCGAAAGGCGGGTGCTCGGGCGGCATGCGCCCAGCTGGTGGCCGCTGGTCGCGGTGCTCGTCGTTCAGGCGGCCCTTTCGATCCGGCTCGTCAAGGCCGACACGGCGTTCGAGGATGAGGCCACCTACCTGTGGGCCGGGCACCTGGAGTGGGCGAACTGGCTGCACGGCACGCCGATCCCGCCGTTCGCGTCCTACTTCTCCGGAGCTCCGGTCATCTACCCGCCGCTCGGCGCGCTCGCCGACAGCGTCGGGGGCCTGACCGCGGCCCGGATCTTGTCCCTGGCCTTCATGCTCGGAGCCACCGCGCTGCTGTGGGGCGGGGCTGGCCGGCTGTACGGGCACCGGGCCGCCTTCTTCGGTGCCGCGCTGTTCGCCATCTGCGGCCCCACGCTGCACCTGGGCTCGTTCGCCAGTTACGACGCCATGGCGACGTTCCTGATCGCTCTCGCGGCGTGGTGCGTGATCCGGGCCGGGGACAGCGGCGACGCGGCCGGCCGGATGGTCGCGGCAGGAGCCGTGCTGGCCCTGGCCAATGCCGCGGCGTACTCGTCGGCCCTGTTCGACCCGATCGTGATCCTGATCGCCCTGCTCACCGCGTTCCCGAAGCCCGGCGGCAAGGTCGCCGCCCGCCGGATCGCGATCCTGCTGGCCGTGCTGATCACGCTCCTGCTGGTCGGGCTGCTGATCGGCGGGAGCTCGTACGTCGGCGGGTTCGAGCGGACCACGCTGATGCGGGTCCCCGGGGCTGCCTCCTGGGTCACGGTCCTGCACGATGCCTGGTCCTGGACCGGCGTGATCACGGCTCTCGCGGTGTGCGGCATCGTCATCAGCCTGGTGAACCGGCAAGGGCGCAGGAGGACCTGGCTGCTGGTGGTCCTCACCATCGCCGCGATCCTGGGGCCCCTGGAGCAGGCGCGGCTGCACACCGCGGCCTCGCTGGACAAGCACGTGGGCCTGGGGGCCTGGTTCGCGGCCATCGCCGCAGGCTACGCGGTGGACTGGTTCATCGCGGCCGCGCCCGCCGGAAGGAACCGGACCCTCACCTGCGGGGCCTGCGTCCTCGCGCTGGCCTTTCCGCTATCGCTGGGGGCCAGCCAGTCGTGGGCGTTCTCCACCAGCTGGCCTAACTCGGCCGGCCTCACCGCGATACTGGGCCCGCTGGTCGACCACAGCCACGGACGCCTGCTGGTCGAGGACCCGACCGTCGCCGAGTACTACCTGCCCGCCGGGAGCCAGTGGCAGCGGTGGTCAAGCACCCGGAACATCGTCCTGCCATCGGGCGCGAGCACGGGGGGCCCGACCCAGAAGGCCGGGGTCGTCGGCCCTGGCGATGCAGGCACTTTCGCCATGTATATCCGCGAGGGATACTTCTCGCTGATCGCGCTTAACTTCGCAGATACGACATCTCTGGACCACAGCATCGACGCTGACGTCAAACACAACCCCAACTACCGCCCCATCGAGGTCGTACCGTTCGGTACTGGCCCGCGCGGCCCGGCGCCGGGTACGTACGTGATCTGGAAATACGAGCCGCTCAAGAAACACGAGCAACACACGTGAGCGTAGTCACCGCCGCCGTAGACAGGCGGCACGGGCCCGCCAGCCTGGTGCTTCCCGAGCCCCCGGATGACGACGAAAAATACGCCTACATCCAACGGAACCTGCCCTACCTGACAACTGTCCTGGTCATCGGCGCGAGCTGCCTCATTGTCAGCCAGCTCAGGTTCGAGTTCCAGGACCTCGTGCTGTTGCCGTTCCTGGCGTTCACCGGCACGTACATCATCTACCAGGCGATCAGCCTGCCGGTGAACTTTGCCGGCCGCGGCTTCGACCTGGCCGCGCACCAGGCGCGCATTCAGGCGTGGCAGCCACTTTCCTACCCCGGCGTGGATATCTTCCTGCCGATCTGCGGTGAGCCGATCGAGTTGCTGCGCAATACCTGGAAGGCCGTCTCCGGCCTCATCGCGGACTACGAGGGAGAGGCCCAGGCCTACGTCCTCGACGACGGGCCGTCCGACGAGGCCTGCTCGGTGGCGGAGTCCTTCGGCTTCAGCTACATCTGCCGGCCCGACCTGCCCGCCTACAAGAAGGCCGGCAACCTGCGACACGCGTTCGCGCGTACCAGCGCCGAGTTCCTGGTCATCCTGGACGCGGACTTCGCGCCGCGCCGCGACTTCCTGGCCGAGACCCTCCCCTACATGGACGATCCCGCGATAGCGATCGTGCAGACGCCCCAGTTTTTCAGGAGCAGCGCCGCGCAGACGTGGGTCGAGCGGGCCGCCGGCCCGATCCAGGAGGTGTTCTACCGGACGGTTCAGGTGGCCCGCGACCGGTTCGGCGCCGCCATCTGCTGCGGGACCTCCGCCGTCTACCGGCGGACCGCGCTGGAGCCGCAGGGCGGCCCGACGCTCATCCCCTACGCCGAGGACGTGCACACCGGGCTTGACGTGCGCCGGGCCGGCTGGTCCATGGTCTACCTGCCCATCAACCTGTCAACCGGGATCTGTCCCGACAATCTCGACGCGTTCGTGCGCCAGCAGTACCGCTGGTGCTCCGGAAACGTGGGCATCGTGTTCTCCGGTCGGCTGTGGTCGGTACCGATGCGGATCCCGGCCCGGCTGGCCTACATTTCCGGCTTCTTCTACTACGCTTACACGGCCCTGCTGATCTTCTTCGGGCCCATCATCCCGATCATCATGCTCGCCTTTCTTCCCGGCCAGATCCGACTGCGGAACTTCGTCATCCTCATCCCGGCGATGTTCACCGGGTTCGTGCTCTATCCCCTGTGGCACCGCTCCGGCTACGGGCCGTCGGTCTGGCCCCTCGGGGTCGCCCGCGGCTGGGCTCACGTCTTCGCCATCTGGGACGGGGCCCGGGGCAAGTCGATGGGCTGGCATCCGACCCGGACACCGGGAAGCTCGCTGCGGCGGTTCCGGATCGGCGTCACCTGGTGGAGCGGGGGCGCGGCCCTGCTCTGGCTGGTACTGGCCGCCTGGCGCACGCTGGCCCTGGGCTCCTTGCAGTTCACGGTGCTGCTGCTCTTCGGCCTGCTCAACCTCGCCGTGGTAAGCCGCGTCGTCTTTCCCGGGGAAAAGCCAGCATGAAACCGCGCATCGTTATGCTCCTGGCGTTCGTGATCGCCGCGGTCGCCGTCGGCTTCACCGGGGCCCGCTTCACCTACCTGCCGTCCACTCCTCCCGCCGTACACGCGCCCCTCCAGGCCACCCCGGACTCTTACCTGGGCGTCTTTGAGGCCGGATCGCTGCCCGGCTATGGGTCGATTGAGGAATTCGCGCAGGCCGTGGGCAAAAGGCCGAACCTCGTCGGGTACTACAGCGGCTGGGCTCAGCCTTTCGAGATGTCGTTCGCCGAGAGCATGTACCGCCACGGCGTTACCCCGTTCGTTCAGATCGATCCCACCCTCGCCTCGGTCTCGGCGATCGCCTCCGGTGTCTACGATGACTACCTGCGCTCGTACGCCGACAGCGTCCGTGACTACGGGCACGCGGTGGTCATCGGCTTCGGGCAGGAGATGAACGCCAGGTGGTACTCGTGGGGCTGGGGGCGCACCCCGCCTTCCGCGTTCGTGGCGGCGTGGCGGCACATCGTGACGCTTTTCAGCGACCAGGGCGCCGACAACGTCCACTGGCTATGGACCATCCAGGCCGATCAGCTCGGCACCGGGCCGATTCTGTCGTGGTGGCCTGGGGCGAGGTACGTCGACTGGGTCGGCATCGACGGCTACTACAACAAGCCGTCCGACACCTTCAATAGCGTCTTCGTCCCGACCATTGATCAGGTGCGGACATTCACCAGCAAGCCGATCCTGCTGTCCGAGACCGCCGTGGCGCTCCATGCCAACCAGTACGCCAACATCATCAACCTGTTCAACGGGATAGTTCAGTACCGGACGCTCGGGCTGGTGTGGTTCGACAAGGACCAGTCCGAGCAGGCCGTGTCGCATGGGGACCCGGCGTACGTACGCGAGGACTGGCGCATCGAAGACAACCCGCGGGCTGAGCAGGCGTTCCGGCTCGGGGTATCCGCGCTGACGCTCGTGTCAGCTCGCCCTTAGGCCGATGAGCCACGTCGGCAGAGGGGCAGCCTCCACTATACGACTCCCGAGACCATGCGCCCCGGGCCCTCGTCATCCGGAAATTCGCCGATCGCCTTTGCTCTCGCAGAACCGGACGGTAGGTTCTTAGATGCGGTATTCCTACCGGGGGGGTATCGTCGCGGCACGTGACGCCGCCAGTGCGGGGTGGGCTACGTGGGGGCGGAGACACCCTGGCACGTGTCTGATCGTAAGCAGGGTGCGGCTAGCTATGAATCACGGCGTAACGATCCCGCAAGCGGCGGGGGCTTCCGCGCTGGAAGCGGACCTGGCCGCGCGACCGGGTTGTGAGCCGCCCCTGTGAGCGCTGCACACGACCCGGTGCCCATGGATTGGCCGGACCTGCCGGTGACGGCGGGCACCCCCGATCCTGCGGCCCAGGCTGACAGCGCGGTCGACACGCTGGAGTCCCTCCCCGCGCCCGCACTCGCGGTGCCGATGCTGGCGGGCAGCGTGTCGGCGCCGCCCCTCCCCGACGCGGGGGCGCGCGGGCCTGGCCGGCGCGTGTGGGCGGACCCGGGGCGGTGGCCGCTGGCGGCCGTCCTAGCCGTGCAGGCGGCCCTGTCCCTGCGGCTCGTGTGGTCCAACACGGCGTTCCAGGACGAGGGCCTGTACCTGCGGGCCGGGCACCTGGAGTGGGCCCGGTGGCTGCACGGAACGCCGATCCCCGACTTCCCTTCCTACTTTTCCGGGGCACCGGTCCTCTACCCGCCCCTGGGCGCGCTCGCCGACAGCATCGGAGGCCTGGCCGCCGCGCGGATCCTGTCGCTGTGCTTCATGCTGGGGGTCACCAGCCTGCTGTGGGCAACCACCGCCCGGCTGTACGGCCGGCGGGCCGCTCTGCTGGCGGCGGCGTTGTTCGCGACCCTCGGCGGCACGCAGTTCCTGGGCGCCTTCGCCACCTACGACGCGATGGCCCTGTTCCTGCTGGCCCTCGCGGCGTGGCTGGGCGTCCGGTCGGCGGGCTGCCCGTTCCGGGCCCGGACCGCCCTGCTCATCGCGGCTGGCGTCACCCTGGCTGCCGCCGACGCCGTGAAGTACGCCACTGTCTTGTTCACCCCGGTGGTGCTCATCGTCGTGGCCCTGGCCGTATGGCAGCAGCACCGGGGCGGTGCGTGGCTGTCGGCCGGCCTCACCGCGGGATGCTCATGGCTCATCCTGATCCTCGCGGCCATCGCCGCGGGCGGCCGGGACTACTGGCTGGGCATCAGGACCAGCACCCTGGACCGTCCCCTGTCGGATGTCGCGGTGACCACCATCCTGCAGCGCGCCTACGTGTGGACCAGCCTGATCCTGGTCCTCGCGGTGCTCGGCGCGGTACTGGCCAGCCGAAGCGAGGCACGCGCGAAACTCCTGCCCGCGGTCCTGGCCGCCGCGGCCCTGCTCGCCCCGGCCGCGCAGGCCAGGCTGCACACCGCGGTCGGCCTGCAGAAGCACGTGGTGTTTGGCGCCTGGTTCGCCGCGATCGCGGCCGGCTACGCGATGGCGCGGCTGAGCCGGGTCGATCCGGGCCGGGGATGGGTCGCGGTCATGGCCCTGCCCATAGCCGCATCGACGCTGTTCGGCTCGATGGGGCAGGCGGCCGCTCTCGACAAGGTCTGGGCGAACTCCGCGGCTGCGGTCAGCGTCCTGCGCTCGGCGATCCACGCCCACCCGGGCCGCTACCTGGCCGAGGACTACGACGTCGAGGCCTACTACCTGCGCGCCGACGTTCCCTGGCCGCGGTGGTCCAGCACCTACTACTTCAGCTACCCGGGCGCCGCTCCGGGAGCAGCCTCCTACCGGGCCGCGATCGACAGCCACTACTTCTCCCTCGTGATCCTCGACTTCGGGGACACCGCGGCCACCGACAGGCAGATCACCGCGGACATGCGCCACGCGGGTGGTTACTTCGTCCTGGCACGCGCCGGCCGGTTCACCATCTGGGCCTCAGGGGTCCCCGAGCCGGGGGGCAACCATGGCCGCCACTGAGCCTTCCGCCGCAGTGCGCCCGCCGCCGGGGATGTACCTGCCCAGCCCGCCCGACGACCAGGAAAAGTACGAGTATTTCGGCAAACCGCGGCGCTGGGTGTTCGTGTGGCTGCTGCTCGCGTCGCTCGGCGTGCTCTACGGGTACGTGCGCGTCGCCCAGCACGCCTGGGCGGTCGCCCCGCTGATGTGGCTGCTGCTCATGGTCATGGTCCCGCCGATCGCGGTCAACTTCTGGCTGCGGATCGGGCCTCCCCGGCTGACCCTGACCGAGCACCAGGCCACCGTGGCCGGCTACCAGGAGCACGGCGAGACCGTGGACGTGTTCCTGCCCAGCTGCGGCGAGCCGCTGGCGGTGCTGGACAACACCTTCCGCTACGTGAGCGCGATGAACTGGGGCGGCCGCAAGACCGTGTACACACTCGATGACTCGGCCCGGGAGAAAGTCCGTGACCTGGCGGATCAGTACGGGTTCCGGTACATCGTGCGGCCCAGCCCGGGTGAGATGAAGAAGGCCGGCAACCTCACCCACGCCCTCGGCGTCAGCGACGGGGACTTCATCGCCGTCATCGACGCTGACTTCGCGGTGCGCCCGGAGTTCCTCTACGAGACCATGCCGTACTTCGCCGACCCCAAGGTCGGCATCGTCCAGACGGCACAGTTCTTCGACGTCACCAACCGGGCCTTCTCCTACATCCAGCGCTACGCCGGAACTCTCCAGGAGATCTTCTTCCACTTCATCCAGCCGGCCCGGGACCGTTACAAGGCGGCGATCTGCGCGGGCACCAACCTGGTCTACCGCCGTGCCGCCGTGGTCGCCGCGGGCGGCTTCGCGCAGGTGCCGATCGGCGAGGACGTGCACTCCGGGGTGAAACTGTGGTGGGCCGGGTACGAGACCCGCTACCTGCCGCTCTGCCTGGCCAAGGGCGTGGCGCCTACCGACTTCCCCTCCCTGGCCAATCAGCAGGTCCGGTGGTGCCGTTCCTCGATGTTGCTGATGATCGAGAGGCATTTCCGGGAGGCGCCGTTCGACTGGAGGCAGCGGGCCGCCTTCTGGGCCGCGTTCCTGTACTACATGGCGTCGGCCGCGTTGCTGCTCACCGCGCCGTTCCCGACGCTGACGATGATCTGGTTCTATCCCGAGCGGGTCTTCCCGCACAACTACCTGGTGATCGTGCCCGCGCTCACGGCGACCCTGTTCGCCTTCCCGCTGCTGAGCCGCGGCTGGCGGCCCACGATCTACCGGGTATGCATGATCAATTCGTGTTGTCACGTCTACGCGATCTGGTACGCCATCCGGGACCGGGTTGCCGAGTGGGTCCCGACCGGCGCCTCGCCCGACGGGGGAGAGGTTCCCGTGATCGTGAACCGGATCCTCTGCACCTGGATCGTCATCGTCCAGGTGCTGCTGTGGTCGGGCCTGGTGCTGCGGGTGCACCAGTATGGTTGGCATCCGTACTGGGTGATCGAGGTCCTGGCCGGCGTGCAGCTTTATATGCTGGCGCCCTTGCTGACCCCCAGCAAGGGCGTCTGGAGGCACGCCGAACTGAAGGAGGTAGCGGCATGACACGCCCCGGGATGGTGCTCGGCTCGCGCCGCAACCGCGCCCGGATCGCCAAGGGAGTCACCCGATGAGCCATCACGGCAGAGCCAGGACGGGAAAGTCTCGGCGGGCAGTCAGGACCGTCGCAGCGATCATTGCCGCGGCCGCGATCGCAGCGGGTGTCATCCTCTACAACAAATCGGCGGACCACCACGACGGGCCGCTGCCGGTCAATCTCCCACCCGCGTCCGCTTCCTACCTCGGGGTGTTCACGAAGGGTCTCCCGAACTCATACGCCGGGGTGACCGCGTTCACGAACGCCACTGGGGCCAGGCCCGACGTGCTCATGTACTACAGCGGGTGGTACATGCCCTTCCCGACCGGCTTCGCGACCACGGCGGCCAGCAACGGCGCGGTGCCGCTCGTGCAGATGGACCCGGACAAAGTCAGCATCGCCGCGATCGCGTCCGGGAAGTACGACGGCTACCTGAGCGAATACGCCGAGGCCGTCCGCGCCTACCGCCACCCGGTCATCCTGAGCTTCGGCCACGAGATGAACGGCCCCTGGTACTCCTGGGGCTATACGCAGACCTCTCCGGCGGTATTCGTGGCGGCCTGGCGGCACATCGTCACGCTGTTCCGAGCGCTGGGAGCCAAGAACGTGACCTGGCTGTGGACGGTCAACATCATCAATGACACACAGCATGGCACGATCCCGCCGCCCGAACCCGTGGTGGCCCGGCAACTCGTACGTGACCTGGGTGGGGATCGACGGCTATTACCTCAAGCCGTCCTGGAAGTTCGCTCCCTTGTTCGGCCCGACCATCGGCGTCGTGAAGGAGCTGACCGCCGACCCGATCCTGATCGCCGAGACCGGCGCTGTACCCGCCTCGGGCCAGCCAACCAAGATTAGCCGACCTGTTCGCCGGCATCCGCTCCTACGGGCTGCTCGGGTTCGTATATTTCGACGCCACAAACTCCATCCACCAAGACTTCGGCCTCAGCAGCCCCGCGGCCGTCGCCGCGTTCCGCCAGGGCGCGAGCACGTACCACCGGCCCGGGTCATGAGCGGCCCGCCACGCCTGACTGAGTCGGCCGGCATCATTGGTGGGGGGCGCTACGGTTTCCGCTGACACTGAGCGCACGGGGCGACACCGACTAGCCTCGTCGCAGACACGGCACGCTCCGGTCCGGCGCCGCCGGGCGAGGCGGGCGAGTAGCGACGGCCGCCGCGGCCGTGGCGGTGGTCATCGCCGCGAGCCTGACGGTGCTGGTGGTGTGGCGCCAGGACGGGTCCGGACCAGGGCAGGGATACCCCGCCCTCCCCACCAGGCCTGGCTCCTACATCGGGCTCTACCCGGACGGGGTCCCCGGTTCGTATGCGGGGGTGACGGCGTTCACGACGGCTACCGGGATCAAGCCCGACGTGGTCCCGTACTACAGCGGATGGTGGGAGCCTTTCCAGGCCGGCTTCGCCGCGACCGCGGCCAATTATGGCGCGGTGCCGCTGGTGCAGATGAATCCGGACAACATCAGCATCGCCGCGATCGTCTCCGGACGATACGACGCCTACCTGAGCGACTACGCCGAGGCGGTCCGCGCTTACCGCCACCCGGTCATCCTGAGCTTCGGCCATGAGATGAACGGAAACTGGTACTCCTGGAGCAACCGGCACACGTCCCCCGCGGTGTTCGTGGCGGCCTGGCGGCACATCGTCAACCTCTTCCGTGCGGAGGGCGCCCGGAACGTGACCTGGCTGTGGGCGGTCAACGTCATCAATCCGCAGTACGGCATTCCTTCTCCACGCCCCTGGTGGCCCGGCAGCTCCTACGTGACCTGGGTGGGGATTGACGGCTACTTCCTGACGTCGTCCTCGACATTCGCTTCGTTGTTCGGGCCGACCATTGCAGCCGTGCGCGTGCTGACCCCCGACCCGATACTCATCACGGAGACCGCCGCGCCCGGCCACACACCAGCCTGCGAAGATCGCCGACCTGTTCGCTGGTGTTCGCCTCTACGGGCTGCTCGGGTTCGTATGGTTCGACGCGGTTCACGTCAGAGGACTGGCGCCTCAGAAGCCCCGCGGCGATCGCCGCGTTCCGCCGAGGCGCCGAGGCGCATCAATGACCTGGATCATGAATTAGAAATGCCTTGGCGGGGGCAGTCCGTGCCCATGCTCGAATGCGTCAAGTAAAGCGAAGGGTGCGCACGCAAATTCGGCTTAAGCTGGTCCGCGCTTCCGGGATGCGGCTACGGCTTGCCGGAATGCGGCGAGAGCAGCCGGATGGTCCTCAATCCGCCAGTCCTGGCGATAAGGGCTACCGTGCTGTGCCTCGTCGAAATATACAAAGCCGAGGAGGTGATCCTGGGCTATCCCGGCGAACAGATCAAAGAATTTGCTGGCACCGGCGGACGGGCTGACCGCAGTCTCCGACAAGAGAATGGGCTTGTCGGTAAGCATCTTTATCTCGGTGATCATTGGCTGGAAGGTGTTGCTGAAGGTCTGCGAGGACAGGAGGTAGTAGCCGTCGATTCCGACCCAGGTCACGTATGAGCTACCAGGCCACCACTGCTGGAACGGCCCTGTGGTGGGACTTGAAATATTGACAGTCCACAGCCATGTGACGTTGTCGGCGTGCTGGGCCCGAAATACGTCAACGACATGACGCCACGCGCGTATCCAGGTGGCCGCAGGCGTATGACGCCATCCCCACGGATCCCAGTCGCCGTTCATCTCGGCAGCGAAGCCGATGACGATCGGATGTCCGTAGGCACGGACCGCGTTCGCGTACGAGCGGAGGTAAGCGTCATAGCGGCCACTAGCGACGGCGGCCATGGTTGCGTGATCTGGGTTGATCTGAGCAAGCGGGATGGCTCCGTGCGCGTGTATCTCGGCGGCAAGATGCTCGGGGAACTGCTCCGGGATATTCTCATAGTACAGTACAAGGTTCGGTTGACGGCCGACGGCGTCACCGAAATTGGCGATGGGCTGGTAAGAGGTTCCCTCGCCTGGTTCGAACACGCCCAGGTAAGGAGATTCCGGCACGGCGATGGCGTGCGGTGACCCCTGGCTCCCAGAGGCGCAGCCACCTAGTGACACCACGACCGCGGCGACGGCGACGGCGACGGCGAGTCCTGGACGCAACGGACTTTCACGAGTCAAGGCCTACCTCAACGCCCTTCCCTCGCGTCCCCCATGACCCGATTCGCCAGAACGTCGCCAGAGCGTAAAAATACAGTGGCTTGACCACGAACAGCCGCCACAATCCGGCCAGCGGTGCTGAGGCTACCAGGAGGAGGTGAAACCAAGTCGGCTCATCGGTGCGGCGAATCATGAGGAATCGCAGTGCAATTGCCCAGTTCACAGCGGCACCCACCATGAGTGTGGTAATCGCGAGATCGCCCGCATGAGCTCGTGCCGAGGGCTGCATCAGCAAGGCGACAGGGATAACCACGGACAGCAGCAGTTGGACAAGTTCAAGTAGCGGCATCCAGAACACGGGGGATGAAAGACGTGAATAACGGAACCACCAGAACGTGCGCACGAACGTGCCTCGCATCCAGCGGAGTTGCTGCCTGAAGTAAGGTGACAACCGATCAGGGACCAAGGTGTAGGCCACACAGGTCGGCTGGTGGACTACGTGCCCGTGCTGCAGTCCATAAAAGGTAAGCATGCTGTCGTCGTTCATCTGCATCGGCCGACCCCAGAACTGTTCGTTCTCGTAGACACCGGCATACCGGCGAATTAGTGGGCCTCGATAAAATGCCAGAGTTCCCGAGTTGACCAGCACACATCTGAGGACTGACTGCGCGGAGCGGAAGCCACGCGTGAAAGGCGTGTACATCATTACGGTGAGGAACGTTAGCCAATTCTTCTTCGTGTTCAGCACTGCAACCAGGCCAGCAACGCTCATTACTTTGGGATCGGCAAACGGTATCAAGCCTTCTTCGATCGCATGGAAATCCAGAACGCTGTCGGAATCGAGGGTGACAATGATGTCCGAATCATCGGTGGCCAGCGCGGTCATCTGAGCATGACGTTTGCCCTGGTTCAGGGTGCGTTGCCAGGTCGCATCGACTCCGGTCACCCGAGCCTCTAACAAGAACCAGTCACGGATTTCGATGCAAGGATCGTCGGAGCCATCGTCGACGGCGCGTATCCGGTCCGGTCGTCGGGACTGGTCAAGTACCGACTCCAGGCAAGCGCGCAGAGCCGCCGGATCCTCGTTGTAGATCGGAATCTGAACCACCACGGTCAGGTCAGATAGCTGGCGCTCCTGGCGCTCCGTGACCTTGTACGGCCTTTCGAACCATGACAGTGGCACCCACCATAGCAGCAGGAAGCTTACTGCCCAGGCGAAGGCGAGGCGGTTGCCGTGTCCAGTGAGCGCGGCGACAACATCGGCCGTGTGCCAGCAGGTCCAGATCGTGAAACCCACGACGGGCACAGCAGCCAGCGCCACCGTCCGTCTGCCCGCGTAGGTTGCGGCCGGACGTGCGTTAGATGTCTTCGGGCGTACGCCCGCGGCGGAAGCGATATCTGATGACAAGGGCTGTGCCACCGACGAGGGCCAAGACGCCGACGACGAGCCAGACCTGCCCGAAGGCGAGTCCGGCGAGGCTGAGCGCGGTGCCGGCCGTGGCCAACTGTCCGTGTGACATGAGGACTCCCTATCGGTACGGAGAGCGATGCTGTCTGATCTTGACTGTGGCCGAATACCTGGCACCTTGGGTTCGGAGGGTATGGGCGGTGGCGGTCGGCCGTGCGTGAGAGCCTGGGCCCTAGCAAGGCGCGTCAACGCTGCCAGTTCGGGCCGTTCCAGTTCAATAAGCCCACGAGGCTGCTGTAGGGGTGCAACCAGTACGTCTGGACCCTGAGCATCGGGGTTGGGCCCCGCCGGTGCAGGGTTGACGCGACCGATCAAAGTCCCCCCCGGTCAGTACCTGCTGGGCTTAGGTAGCCGTCGTCGGCTCTGCGCCGACTGCCTGACCATGACACGCTATCGCACCACATCCCCTTCTTGTGGGCAGACTCCTGTAACACAAGACGCATGGATCGGTATACCGGTTTACATGCACCCGTCGACAATTTGCCGCATCGGCACTTTAGAAGATCTAGCTCCTGCGCCGATCCTTGGCCGGGAGGTCCGGCTAGGGCCGCCCGTCGCTCGGCTACGCTGAGGAATCCGGTGGCGACTTCGCGTGCCGCGTCACTTTCCTGAAGTCAACTTTCCTGGAAGTCAAGACCGCATGAGATCGCGCCCGATGATGCTCGTGGCCGTGGCGGTCGCCGTGGCCGCCATCACCGCCGTGATCATCCGCTTCGGCCCGTCGGGCGCTTCCACGGTCGCGCGTGCGTCCCTGCCGACCGGCGCGGCCTCTTACCTGGGCGTCTACGAGCACGGACCGCCCGACAACTACCAGCGGGACGCGGAGTTCGCGAAGGTCGTCGGGCGGCAGCCGAATCTCATCGGGTACTACAGCGGCTGGGGGGAACCCTTCAAGACCTCGTTCGCGGAGACGGTCCGCGGGCACGGCGCGGTCACGATCCTGCAGATGGATCCCACCGACGTCTCGGTATGGGCGATCGCCGCAGGTTACGAGGACGCCTACCTGCGCTCGTTCGCCGACAGCGTCCGGGACTTCGGCCAGCCGGTCGTCATCGGCTTCGGGCACGAGATGAACGCTGACTGGTACCCGTGGGGGTACGGGCATGTCCCGCCCCGGGTGTTCGTGGCCGCGTGGCGGCACATCGTGACGCTGTTCCGGGACCAGGGCGCCGGCAACGTCACCTGGCTGTGGACCATCCAGGCGGATGAGGGTGGCACCGGGCCGATCCGCTCGTGGTGGCCGGGCGCGGCCTATGTCACCTGGGTCGGCATCGACGGCTACTACTACTATCCCGCCAATACCTTCGCCAGCGTCTTTGGCCAGACCATTGCTCAGGTACGGACCTTCACCCGCAAGCCGGTGCTGCTGTCCGAGACCGCGGTGGGGCCCGCGGCCGGCCAGCCCGCCAAGATCGCCGACCTGTTCGCCGGGATGCGCGAGTACCAGACGCTCGGGCTGGTGTGGTTCGACATACGTCAGGACGACGGGGTCTACCACCAGGACTGGCGCATCGAGAACAGCCCGGCGGCCGAGGCGGCGTTTCGCCATGCGGCCTCCACGCTGACCCTGGCGCCTCCCTGACCAGCGCGGCGATGATCCCACGTCAGCGGGCCAGGAAGAAGAAGCCGCAGACGGGCCCAAGGTGGGAGAATCATCCTTATGCGATGGACGGATCTGCCGCCCGACCGCGGGCCCGCCGACGCGGGCGCGTCCGTGCCGTCCCGGGGCGAGTGGGACGACCTGAGGCGGCGACTGGAGCGGCTGCCGCCCGGCCACCCGTCGCGGCCCGGCGATGCGGGCGAGGACCAGGCGCAGGACGGACGGGCCGACCAGAGCCGGGTCGGCGATGCGGGCGAGGACCAGGCGGAGGACAGGCGGGCCGACCAGGGCCAGGCCGGCGAGCGCGGCTCACCCGGGTGGCGTGGCGTTACGGATAACGAGGCAGGCCGGCACCGCGAATCACGCGGGCACCGGGAGCGTGACGCGGGAAGGGCGGCGATCCCGGACCGGCGCGAGCCGTACCGGCCCTGGTTCACCGCGGGTGAGCCGCCCGAGCCCTGGTTCGCGGATCCGGACTGAGCCGGCCGGGCCTTACCCGCCGTCCTGGCCGCGCTCGCGGCTCAGCGTGGCCGGGTCGGGCTCCTGGCGCGGCAGCAGGACCTCCCCGGTGACGTCGGCTCCCAGCCGGACGGTGTCACCGTCGGCCAGCCGCACGGCGGTCCCCGGCAGCACCCGGTCACCGTTGACGAACGTCCCGTTCGTGGAGCGCTCGTCGCGGATGGTCGCGCGGCCCGAGTCGTCCACGGTCACCGTCGCGTGCCGCCTCGAGACGTTCTCGAACTGGGAGAAGGCCGCGGCCACCAGGGATTCCGCCGGGTCCCGGCCGAGCAGCAGGGACGTTCCGGCCGGCACCTCCACGTTGCCGGTCGGGAACGCGAGCCTGAGCACCGCGGGAGAGATGGCGCCCGGCCCCTCCTCCCGCCTCAGGTACTCCTGCATGATGGTCGTGGGCGCCGGCGGGTCCTCGTCCGGCCGCCTCCGGGGCAGGTTGGCGCCGCAGGTGAAGCAGATGAGGTCGTCCGGCCTGACCTCGGCTGCGCAGGCGGGGCAGGTCACGGTCGCCATGGCATCCCTCCAGGACGGCTATCAGGTCTCGGTAACAGTCCGCTCGCACGAGAGCGTAACGTGCCGCACCTACCTTGTGAGCCACGGGTTGCCGGAGCAGGAAGCCGGGCCGCCCGGCGGCGCGCGCCTCGTCCGGCCTGCGCTGCGCCAGTAGCATCGCTGGCATCGGGGGCGTGCCGCCGAGGAGGCCAGCTATCTGCAAAGGGGCAGAGATGATCAGCTACCGACTGGGTGAGGAGCACGAGGCGCTTCGCCTGACCGTGGCCGAGTTCGCACGCGACGTGGTGGCCCCGGTGATCGGCGGCTTCTACGAGCGCGGCGAGTTCCCTTACGAGATCGTCGCGCGGATGGGCAAGCTCGGCCTGTTCGGCCTGCCGTTCCCGGAGGAGTACGGCGGGATGGGCGGCGACTATTTCGCGCTCTGCCTGGCCCTGCACGAACTGGCCAGGGTCGACTCGTCGGTGGCCATCACGCTCGAGGCGGGGGTGGCGCTCGGGGCGATGCCGATTTACCGGTTCGGCGATGATCAGCAGCGCGCCCGCTGGCTGCCCGACCTCTGCCGGGGGGAGCGGCTGGCCGCGTTCGGCCTGACCGAGCCGGGCGGCGGATCGGACATCCCCGGCGGCATGCGGACCACGGCGCGGCTGGAGCAGGGGGATGGGGAGCCCGGCGGGGAGTGGGTGATCGACGGGTCCAAGGCGTTCATCACCAACTCGGGCACGGCGATCACGTCCCTGGTCACGGTGCTCGCGATCACCGGCGGCTCGGGCGGCCGCCGGGAGATTTCCGCGATCATCGTGCCGTCCGGGACTCCGGGGTTCACCGTCGGGCCGGAGTACTCGAAGGTCGGCTGGTGCGCATCGGACACCAGGGAGCTCGCGTTCGACTCGTGCCGGGTGCCAGCGGCCAACCTGCTCGGCGAGCAGGGCCGGGGCTACGCTCAGTTCCTGCAGACCCTGGATGAGGGGCGGGTCGCGATCGCGGCGCTGTCGGCCGGGCTGGCCGAGGGCTGCGTGGACGAGTGCCTGGCCTACGTCCGCGAGCGCTCGGCGTTCGGGCACCGGCTCGGCTACTACCAGGACATCCAGTTCAAGATCGCTGACATGGAGGCGAGGGCGCACGGGGCGAGGATCGCCTGGTACGACGCGGCGGCCCGGCTGCAAGCGGGCGAGTCGTTCAAGAAGCAGGCGGCGATCGCGAAGCTCACTGCGTCCAACGCGGCCATGGACAACGCGCGGGACGCGACGCAGATCTTCGGCGGCTACGGGTTCATGAACGAGTTCCCGGTGGCCAGGTTCTACCGGGACGCCAAGGTCCTGGAGATCGGCGAGGGAACCTCCGAGGTCCAGCGGATGATCATCGCCCGCCAGCTCGGTCTCGGCGGGACGCGGCCAGATTGAGCTGCCTGGGACTTATCGGCGCAGCCATGCGGTATGGTGATCGACCGATATCAGAGGCTGTGGCCTTAACCGGCCCCTCCTAGCAGCGTCGCGAGGCGCACCGTACCCGGAGCTGGCTGGCCATCCACCGGGTCATCCGTGACATCGGAAGGAGCAACCCGGGATGAGATCTCAACCGGTCCGGTTCTTGTCGCTTGCCGCCGCCCTGGTCACCGCGGCCGCGCTGGCCGCCTGCGGTAGCGGCGCCGCCGACACGCAGAGCAAGCCGCCCATCGTCATCGGGGCCTCGCTGTCGCTGACCGGCGCCTTCTCCTCGGACGGCCAGGCCTTCCAGCGCGGGTACCAGCTGTGGCAGAGCGACGTCAACAGCCACGGCGGGGTCCTCGGCCGCCAGGTCAAGCTGATCATCCTCAATGACAACAGCTCCCCCACCCAGGTGGTCACCAACTACCAGAAGCTGATCACCGTCGACCATGTGGACCTGACCTTCGGCCCGTTCTCCTCGCTGCTGACGGCGCCGGCCTCGGCGGCCGTGCACCGGTACGGGTATGCGCTCGTCGAGGGCGCGGGCGGTGCGCCGATCGTGTTCGCGCCGGGGCTGAACAACGTCTTCGACGTGAGCCTGCCGGTGGCCAGCGAGCTCGACCCGCTGGTCACGTGGATCAAGTCGATGCCTGCCAGCGAGCGGCCGAAGACAGCGGCCTACCCCATGGCCTCCGACCCGTTTGCCGACCCGCCGGTTCAGGCGGCGCAGAAGGCCCTGCAGAGCGTCGGGATCAGGACCGTCTACAGCAGGATCTTCCCCGAAGAGGTCTCGGCCTACCGGGGGCCCGCGGACCAGGTGGCCGCCAGCAACGCCCAGATGGTGGTGCTGGGCTCCACCGACGTGCCGACCGTGAGCACGTTCATGCAGGCTTTCGAGCAGCAGCATTACCAGCCGGAGATCTTCATCGCCGCGTCAGGACCGGACCAGGGCATCGCGTTCCTCGGCACGGTGGGGCAGGCCAACGCCACGGGGGTGATGGTGCCCGACGGCTGGTACGGCGCCTACAGCAACCCGCTGAGTTACGTGATGGTCGAGGAGTACATCGCCAAGTACGGCGGCACGGCCTCGGACATCAACGCCGACGTGGCCGAGGCGTACTCCGTGGGCGAGGTGGTGGACCAGGCCGTGACCCGCAACAACAGCCTGAGCAACGCCAAGCTCATCGCCTACCTGCACAGCGGCGTCACCCTGCAGAGCGTACAGGGCCCGGTCCAGTTCAATAAGCTGGGCGAGAATCTTAAGCCGGCGGCGTTCGTCTTCCAGTGGCAGAACGGCAACTTCAACCAGGTCCTGCCGGCCGGCGCGACCGGCTCGGCCGGGGTCCTGTTCCCGAAGCCCCGCTGGAACAGCTGAGCCGTCAGAAACCGGAGCGCATCGCCCGGGCCTAAGGCCGCTTGCTGCGGTCCGAGGCCGCGGTGCGCTCTCAGGGACCGACCATGCTCGCGACGTTCAGCGTCGTTTCCAGCACGCCGAAGCTGAACATCAGGCCGGCCACTCGCTGCAGGCTGGCGGCATTCAGCGAGGTTGGGTAGTCACCGATCGTGACCAGGGACGCGGTCTCCATGTTCATCCCGGAATCGTGGGCCAGCACGTTTTCCACGGGTCCGGGCAGGGCCGCGTCGGCCTGGGCTCGCTGCAGGGTGGACCGGAAATCCTGCAACGCGTCCGGGTACTTGCGGGCGAAGGACCCCAGGGCAAAGTAACCCGACAGGGGCAAGCTTGCCGTCGCTCCGCTGCAGGAGTCGAGCACCTCTATGGCGCCAAGCCTGCTCTCCGCCTCGTAGATGTACGGCTCCTGGATCAGGATGGCGTTCACCTGGTGGTCCGCCAGCGCGCTGATCAGGTCTCCTGACGGCAGAGGCTTCCACGTTATGTGAGTCAGGTTGACGCCGTCGTTCTCCAGGACCGACTGGGTGGCCACGGTCTCGAGGCTGTACGGCGCGCCGTTCTTCTGCACCGGTATCACCTGAGGCTCGGTCGTGCCGATGGTCTTGCCCTCGAGATCCTGCGGCGTGGTGATGCCCGAGTTCGGGAGCGTGAGCACTTCCATGACGCCGGGCGCCGCGTGGTAGCCATCGGCCACAATGCGCAAGTCCAGCCGCGAGTGCTTGGCCTCCGCGTAGAAGAAGTCGACATAGTCCCCGGCCGCGACGTCCACGGTGCCGTTGGCCAGCGCCTGCAGTTCCTGACCGACCGATGGATAGGACTTGATCTCGACATTGAGGCCCGCGCTGGCGAAGGTCCCATTCTTAAAGGCAAGGTAAAGCGGCGCGTCATCGACGCCCGGGGTCGCCGCCACGGTGATCGCAAGCGTCCCGGCCGCGGAGCTGCCCGATCCCGTGCCAGCGGTCTGACAGCCGGCCGCCAGCGCCGCGACCGCTAGGGCGGCGATCGCAGCCGACACGATGCGCGATGGCCGCGCGGGCCTCCGGTGGCAGGCAACCGGGACGTGGGCCAGTGCTGGCCTCATGGCACTCCTTCGCGCCCGGGACATCGGGCCGGTCTTGCATGAGACGGACGGTTCGGACACGGCGGGTGAACGCCAGGGAGTACCCTACTCGCCCAAGCAGGGCTGCAAGCGTCGCGTTACCTCGATTCTTGGCTGAGTAATGCGTAAAGTGCCGCGTCAAACAGGTTGCGGCGGCTTGCCGCTGCGCTACTCTCGCGGAGTCCTCACCCGGGAAGGGGTGCGCCATGTCGCTTCCGCCAGAGAGCCCGCATGCATGCGGGCTCGCAACGGCAGCCAAGTTAGCGGTGCCGTCGCCATGCGATCCGGGACCACGACTTCTCCCAGCTTCACTGCCGAGGCCACGAACCAGCCGCCTGCCACGGCTCAGGCTCAGCGCCGAACGCCGACGACTCACGGGCACGCCGCGTCTAACGGCCGACCCGACGGCTCCGCGCACCGAGCGCATGCGGTCCTGGCCAACGGCTGGGCCTCCCGCCGCGCCCTGAAGAACTGGCGCGTGCGCTCGCGCCTGCTGCTGCTGATCAGCATCCCCACGCTGACCGCCGTCGTGCTCGGCGGCATCCGCATCGCCTCGTCCGTCCAGAGCGCCTATGCGTCTCAGCGGGTGGAGACGCTGGCCAGCCTCGGCCAGGAGATCACCGTCCTGTCCCAGGCGCTCGAGGACGAACGGGACCAGACCGTTTTCTACATCGCCATGGGCGCCGACGGCGGCCGCGCCGACGGCCTGTCGGCCAGTTCCGCGGTGCGGTCCAGGGCGGCTCTCGAGCTGACGGTGGTCGAACGGGCCTTCAGCTCAACGGACCAGTCGGCCTCGCGGGTCCGCGCCGTGGCTGGTCAGATCAACGGCTCCTACTCCGCGCAGACACAGCAGGCCGCAGCTACGGCGCTCACCGCACTGGACGGGCTGCGGTTCCTGCGCCATTCCTCGATCGACACACAGTTGCCGCTGCTGGTCGTGGTACAGAAGTACACGCAGGTGATCGACGACGTGCTGGCTCTAGACGACCAGAACGGCCAAGGCTCCAGCGACCCGACGCTGGCTCAGACGGGCCGCGTGCTCGAGCTGGTGACCGCCATGGAGGAGGAGGCTTCGGAGCAGCGCGCCATCCTGGCCGCGGCCCTGCTACAGGGCAAGTTTGGTCCGGGCCAGCTTGCCGCGCTCGATGCTGCTCAGTCGGCGCAGCAGAGCAACCTGGCGGCGTTCGACATCTCCGCTAGCGTCGGCCAGCGTCTGCTGTGGAACAACAGCGTGGATGGATCGTTCGTCTACCTGGCGAACTCCGAGGAGCTGCAGGCGATCTCCCTGGCGGGCAGCGTGGGATCGCTGCGCGGCGACCCCACGACCCCGGTTGACTGGTTCGGGGCCATGTCGAACACCATCGACAACCAGATGGGCTCGTTCGAGCAGCAGCAGGCCGCGGCATTTGCCTCACGGGCCGCCTCGCTGCGCGACAGCGCGATCACGTCTGCGGTCCTCTACGGCGCCGCTGTGCTCCTGGTCCTCCTGCTCGCGCTGCTGCTGATCACGGTGGTGGCCCGGTCCATGGTGCGGCCGCTGCGCAAGCTGCGGACCGGTGCCCTGGAGGTGGCCGGTGAGCGGCTGCCGGCGGCGGTGCGCCGGATGAGCGAGACCGATGGCGAGGGCGTGCCGCTCGAGGTGGAGCCGATCGATGTGGATTCCTCGGATGAGATCGGTGAGGTGGCGCGGGCGTTTGATCAGGTGCACCGGGAGGCGCTGCGGCTGGCGGCTAATGAGGCGGCGTTGCGGGGGAACGTGAACGCGATGTTCGTGAACTTGTCGCGGCGCAGCCAGTCGCTGGTGGAGCGGCAGATCCGGCTGATTGATGACCTGGAGCAGGGGGAGCAGGATCCGGAGCGGTTGTCGAGCTTGTTCCAGATGGATCATCTGGCTACCCGGATGCGGCGTAATTCGGAGAACTTGCTGGTTTTGGCGGGTCATGAGGAGGCCCGGCGGTGGAATCAGCCGGTGGCGCTGGTGGATGTGCTGCGGGCGGCGTTGTCGGAGATTGAGCAGTATGAGCGGGTGACGCTGAACGTGCAGCCGGGGATCGCGGTGCGCGGGCAGGCGGTCAGTGACGTGGTGCACCTGACCGCGGAGCTGGTGGAGAACGCCACGTCGTTCTCGGCGGCCGATACGCCGGTGACGATCGCCGGGCACCTGCTGAGCAGCGGCGGGGTGCTGCTGGAGATCACCGACCAGGGCTTGGGCATGGGCGCGGAGGAGATGGCTCACGCGAACTGGCGGCTGGATAACCCGCCGGTGGTGGATGTGGCGGTGTCGCGGCGGATGGGCCTGTTCGTGGTGGCGCGGCTGGCGGCCCGGCACGGCATCCGGGTCCGGCTGCGCCCGGCCGCTTCCCGCGGGCTGGTCGCGCTGGTCTGGCTGCCCGACGAGGCGATCACGCATGAAGGCCCGGGCACCGCTGTCGGCCCGGACGGCCCCGATTCGGCGATGGCGATGCCCGAGGCCGCAGCCAGACCGGTAGCCGAGGGGATCGTAGCGGCAGCACCTAGGCCGGTTCCCGGGCCGGGCCCGGGGCAGGGTCCCGGCTGGGGGACAACCGGCCCGCTGCCCGGTTTCCGTACGGTGCCCCGGCCGGCCGACGAGACCGGACATGCGCAGGTCGAGACCGGGCATGCGCAGGAGACCGGGCCGCAGCCGATCGTGAGGGCGGACGAAGAACGGCTATGGGAACCCCGGGACGAGAGCGCCGGCGCGGACTCGCAGACGACGGCTTTCATTCCCTTCGGGACCGGCGAGCCCTTCGGCACCGGCGAGCCCCTCGGCACCGGCGAGGAATCGGTCAGCCAGGCTGAGGCTGAGCCGTTCGCCGCAAGCCTGCCTCCCGTTCCCGGCACATCTGGCGGGCTGGACGCGGACTTCTGGAGCGGCGCGGGGGTCGTCCCGCCCGCAGAGCGCTTCGAAGCGCCGAATCGGCTGCCTATTTTCGAGGCGGTGGAGTCTGACTGGTTCCGCCAGGGCGGCCAGGCGGCGAGCAGGTTCGGCGGCCGTGCCGGGAAGCCGAGCGGCGGCTGGGCCTCGCCGGCTGATGAGGGCTGGCGCGCGGCGGAGGTTGTTCATGCCCCGTCTTCGGGCGGGGTCACGTCGGCAGGGCTGCCGAAGCGGGTGCCGCGGGCCAATCTCGTTCCCGGGGCGGTGACTGCTGCCGAGGCCGGGGCGTCGGCTCCGGTGCCGTCTCGATCGGCGGCGGCGACGCGGGAACGCCTCGCTAGCTTCCAGCAGGGAGCCAGGAGGGGGCGCGCTGCCGCGGACGGGGAGGAAGCTGGCGGAGGAGGGGATGATCCGGATGAGGCGTGACATGAGGCCGCTGTGGTGGTGTCATGCTTAGGGCACGCGGTCGGCCTGGCGGCTGGGTTGTGGCCTGGGCGGTCGCGGCGGGTGTCGCGGTGGTGGCTGGTGGCGGTGTGGGCAGGAGGGAGCGGTCGTGAGTCCGCTGGTGCGTCCGGCGCAGGACCTGAACTGGCTGATCACGAATTTCGTGGAGCGGGTGGCTTCGGTTGCGCATGCGATTGTGGTGTCGTCGGATGGGTTGCCGATGGCGTTTTCGCAGGGGTTCCCGCCGGATCGGGTGGATCAGCTGGCGGCGGTGACGTCGGGGCTGACGAGTTTGACGCAGGGGGCGTCGCGGGTTTTTGAGGGTGGCGCGGTTACTCAGACTGTGGTGGAGATGCAGCGCGGGCTGCTGGTCGTGATGGCGATTAGTGACGGGTCGAGCCTGGCGGTGCTGGCGGCGGCGGATTGTGATATGGGGCTGGTGGCGTATGAGATGGCGTTGCTGGTCGAGCGGGTGGGTAGTGCGCTGACGCCGGAGGTGCGTAACGCTGCGTCGTCGTCTGGGTGGCGGGAGGATGGCGGGCTGTGAGAGGAGATGCCGGTGTCGGTCCCGGGCCGGGATGACCGGGCGCCTGCTGGTGGCAGGTATGGGCCGCGGCCGGGTAATGGGGTGCCCGGGCCGGGGTTTGATGCTGCCGCGGGTGAGGGTCTGGGCGGCGGGCTTGCGGGGCTGGGCGGGGTCGGGCCGGCGGAGGCTGGTGCGGGTGGCGGGGGGCTGGGTGATCGCCGGCTGGGGGCGGCGGCGGGGGATGGTGCGGGGCGTTCGCTGGTGCGTCCGTATGCGGTGACGGGGGGGCGGACGCGGCCGCGGACTCAGCTGGAGATTGAGGCGATGGTCGCGGCGGCGCATTATGAGGCGCGGGATTTGTCGGTGCTGAGCCCGGAGTGTCAGGCGATTTTGGGGTTCTGCCGGGACTGGCGGTCGGTGGCGGAGATTTCGGCGGTGTTGCGGATGCCGCTGGGGGTGGCCCGGATTCTGGTTGCGGATATGGCGGTGGAGGGGCTGGTGCGGATTCATCAGCTGGATCATGCGCAGGGTCGCCCGGACCTTAACTTGCTGGAGAGGGTGCTTAGTGGACTTCGCAAGCTCTGAGGCGGTCTCGGGCGTGGCGGCTGAGGCCGCGATGACGTCGGTGAAGATTGTGGTGGCTGGCGGGTTTGGTGTGGGGAAGACGACGTTTGTGGGGTCGGTGTCGGAGATCACGCCGCTGACGACGGAGGCGGTGATGACGTCGGCGAGTGACGGGCTGGATGATCTGTCGCATACGCCGGATAAGACGACGACGACGGTGGCGATGGATTTCGGGCGGGTGACGCTGGACGCTGGTTTGATCTTGTATTTGTTCGGGACGCCGGGGCAGCACCGGTTCTGGTTTATGTGGGATGACCTGATTCACGGGGCGATCGGGGCGGTGGTGCTGGTGGATACGCGGCGGCTGGCGGATTCGTTCCCGGCGGTGGATTATTTTGAGTCGGCGGGGTTGCCGTTC
This sequence comes from uncultured Actinomycetota bacterium, assembly GCA_963808705.1. Taxonomy (GTDB): domain Bacteria; phylum Actinomycetota; class Actinomycetes; order Streptosporangiales; family Streptosporangiaceae; genus JASHPR01. The sequence continues at coordinate 380,544 of CAWEHB010000007.1, forward strand.
ATTGTGGCGGTGAATGGTTTTCACGGGGATTTCCCGCATGAGGTGGGGGATGTGGCGGAGGCGTTGTCGGTGAGCGCGCATGTGCCGGTGATCGAGTGTGACGCGCGGGATCGGCGCTCGACCAAGTCGACGCTGATCTCGCTGGTCGAGCACGCGATGGCCATGCAACTCAGCCCCCGCTGACCCCCGGCCTGAGCCCTCTTCAACCACCCGCCCGGCCCGGGGTCACCGGGCCGCCGTCGCCTGCAGCCCCCGGATAAGCCGCGGCCAGCTTCGGCACGTCCTCGATCAGGCTGATGGTGTAGGGATCGGCCGGGTGCTCAAGGATCTGCTCGACCGGGCCCGACTCGGCCACCGTGCCCGCGCGCAGCACCACGGCGGACTGGGCGATGCTGCGGACCAGGGCGAGGTTGTGCGTGATGAAGATCATGGCCAGCTGGCGTTCCCGCTGGATCCGGCGGAGCAGTTCCACGATGATTGCCTGAACCGAGACATCCAGCGACGAGGTAACCTCGTCGCAGATCAGCAGGTCCGGCTGGACCACGAGGGCACGCGCGATCGCCACCCGCTGCCGTTCACCGCCGGACAGCTGGTCCGGGTAGCGCGACAGGAAGTCTTCGCTCAGCGACACCTGTTCGAGCACCTGAACCGCGCGCGCGGAGCGCTCCCGGAACTCGAGGTGCTGGAACTGCTCAAGCGGCTGGGCCACGATCTGGCCCACGGTCTTCCTGGGGTTCAGCGAGGTGTAGGGGTTCTGAAAAATGTACTGGACGCGCTTCAGCAGCTCTTTCTCTCGCTGCCGGGCCCCGCGGGCCAGCGGGGTGCCCTGGAAGGTGATCTCGCCGGTCCAGTTGCTGTGCAGCCCGGCGATGCAGCGCGCGAGCGTCGTCTTCCCGGAACCAGACTCACCGACCACCGCGACGCAGGACTCCGGCAGCACGTCGAGCCGGATGCCGGCGAGCACCGGCGTCTGGCCGTACTGGGCCGAGAGGTCCCGGACGGACAAGACCGCCGAGGACGCGTCCGCTTCCGGGCCAGGCGCCAGCACCGGACGCGCGGCCGGCGCGGCACCGATCTGGCTGACGCGCAGGCACCGCACGATCCGGTGGTCGGCGAGGACCGGCTCGGGTGCCCGGGTCCGGCATTCATCGACCGCGAAGCCGCAACGGTCCGCGAACGAGCAGCCGGGGCCGCGGCGGCCAGGCCGGGGCTGCTGACCGCCGATGCCGGTCAGCCGCTCGGCGTGGTCCGGCGAGGGGACCGCCCCGATCAGCCCGCGCGTGTACGGATGCAAGGGCTCGCCGAACAACCGCGGCGTCGGGCCGAGTTCGATGATGCGTCCCGCGTACATGACCGCCACCGCGGACGCCAGCCCGCTGACGACCGCCAGGTCGTGGCTCACGTAGACGGCCGCCACGCCGTAGGAACGGCACAGGCTACGGACCGTGTCCAGGACATGGCGCTGGGTGGTGACATCGAGGCCGGTCGTCGGCTCGTCGAGGACGATGAGCGAGGGCCGGCAGGCGAACGCCATCGCGAGGGCGATGCGCTGCTGCTGGCCGCCGGAAAGCTGGTGCGGATACCGGCGCAGCAGTTCCGGCGTGGGATCGAGGGACGCCTCGCGCATGACCTCGGCGACGCGCGCCCCGGGGTCGGCCACGACCCCGGGGTGCACCCGGAGGGTCTCCCTGAGCTGCGCGCCGACCCGGAGCGTGGGATTGAGCGCGGCGGATGGGTCCTGGGGCACGTAGCTGACTTTCGCGCCGCGCGCCGTTCTCAGGTCGCCCGGGCTGAGCGCCAGCAGGTCCGTCCCGTCCAGCAAGACGCGCCCGGAACTGATCTTCAAGCCCTGGCGGGCGTGCCCGAGCAGGGCGAGGGCGAGGGTGGTCTTGCCCGAGCCCGACTCACCCACGAGGCCGAGCACCTCGCCGGCGCGGACGGAAAAGGACACGTCGCTGACCACGTCGGGCCCGGACTCGCCGATGCGGACCTCCAGGCCCGCCACTTCGAGCCGGACCCCGGTCCGCGGCCGCGGCGCGGCGGGCGCCGGGCCGGCCGACGATAGTTCCTGGTTCCTCACTCGCCCACCTCCGGGCCGAGATCGGTGACCAGCGCCGCTTCCTCGGGCCTGCGCTCCACGCCGATGGCGACCCGCGCGATGGCATCGGTAAAGGTGTTCGTCCCGATCGTGAGCAGCGCGATCAGCGCCGCCGGGACGATCACCGCCCACGGGTTTATCGGTAGCCCGACCTGGTTCTCGTTGATCATGTAGCCCCAGTTGGGCGCGGGTGGCGCCTGCCCGAAGCCCAGGAAGGCCAGGCCGGAGATCAGGATGATCGAATAGGTCAGCCGCAGCCCTGCCTCCACCATGATCGGGCTGACCAGGTTGGGCAGGATCTCCTTCCTCAGGATCTTGGTCGGCGGCATCCCCTGCAGCTCGGCCACCTTGACGAAGTCCCGCTCGGAGACGTCCAGCGTTGCCGACCGCAGGACCCGCGCCACCTGCGGTGCGTGGGACACGCCTATCGCGATCACGATCAGCCACAGCTTCGGGCCGAGCATGCTGAGCAGCAGCAGGGCGAACACGATCTGCGGGAACGCCAGGACGACGTCGACGGTCCGCATGATGACGCCATCGCTCCGCCCGCGCAGGTAGGCCGCTGACATGCCGGCCGTGGCGCCCGCCGCGACCCCGATGACCGTCGCAGCGCCGGCCATGACGAGCAGGATCCAGCCCCCGTTGAGCACCCGGGAGAGGACGTCACGGCCCAGGAAGTCGCTCCCGAGCGGGAACTGGCTGGACGGCTTGGCGAACTCGGTGGTCAGCAGGGCATCCGGAGGGTGCGAGGCGACCACGGGGCCGATGATCGCGATCAGCAGGATGAACAGCGTCAGCGCCAGGCCGACGGCGCCGCGCGGGGTGCGCGCGGCGGCCCCCAGCACCGACAGCCACTGGTGCCGCCGCAGGCCCTGGGCCCGCGGGCCGGCCCCGCGCGAGACGGCGGGAGAGTCCACGGCCATGGCTACCTCGGGATCCTTCGCCGGGGGGTGGCCAGGAGCGCGACGATGTCGGCGATGATGTTCACGAACACGTAAAACGTGGCGAGCACGATCACGATGAACTGGATCGTGGGGATGTCGCGGCCGTTGACGGCGTAGACGAGTTCCTGCCCGATGCCCGGGAAGTTGAACACGTACTCGACGACGACGATCCCTCCGGCGAGGTACAGGAAGCCGAGCCCGATGACCTGGATGGTCGGCGCGATCGCGTTCGGGAGCGCGTGCACCAGCACCACGCGCCACTCGGGCACCCCCTTGAGCCTGGCCATCTCCACGTAGTCAGAGCCCAGGGACTCGATCATCGCGGCGCGCATCATCCGCATGGTGTACGGCACGATCACGATGATGAGGGTGACGCAGGGCAGCACGAGCAGCTGCGGATCGCTCCACGCGTAGGTGCCGGGGGGGAGCGCGGAGACGGCCGGCAGCACGTGGAAGACCGCGGTTGAGAGCAGGACGATCAGGCCGATGGCCACGACGAACTCGGGCAGCGACGTCACGGCCAGCGCGACGACCGAGCTGACGTGATCGAACCAGCCGTCCTTGCGCAGCGCAGCCAGGGCTCCGAGGCCGGCGCCGAGGAGTGAACCGATCACCCCCGCTACCAGGACGAGCACGGCGGAGTTGACCAGGCGCGGCTCGACCAGGCTCCAGACGGGCTGGCCGTTCAGCAGGGAACGACCGAGCTTTCCGGTGAACAGCCCGGACAGCCACGTCCAGTACTGGTCCACCGCGGGGCGATTGAGGTGCAGCTGGCGCTCGAGTTCCTGCAGCCGCCTCGGGCTGGTGTCGTTCCGGCCCAGGATGGCCTCGGCCGCGTTGCCCGGGAGGATCTCGGTGGCCACGAAGACCACCACGGATACCAGGAACAGCGTGAGGACGCCCATGACGGATCGCCGCCGGACCAGGTGCCGGATGGGGTGGGCGGCACGATGGGAGGCCTCCGGGCGGGCGCGGGTCGCGGTTACGGCCACGCGCTACCTCCCCGGCGGCTGACGCTGACACCCGGGCCTGCCACGTCGTCGGCTTCTTCCCTTCAGGGTTCAGCGAACCGGCGGGGGGAAGGCCGATCCGGCCCGTCTGCCCGTCTGATCTTCGGCTGAAGGCGCCACCGGCACCGCTGGCCGCTGCCGTCGGTATGGTTTCATCACGGCCGCGACTCTATCGCTCATTCAGGGTAGTCGGCCGGTTGCCGGCGGGCAACGAGAGCCGGTGGACAGGCCCGGGCCGCCGGCGCCGAGCGAGGACGGGTTTACAACTTCATAACGATGGTGGCGCTAACCTACCGGGCGAGTCAGTCTGGAACCCAGCGACCAGGTCAGCTGCTGCCATCGGCTAGCTGCGGCGGTCGCAGCGCCGCCACCGGGGCGGCGCACGGATCGCGAATGCCGGACGTCGGGCGACGGAAGGCTACGGAAAAGGTGCGCGATGAACCCTTTAGGACTGACCGGCATGCACGCATGTCTTATGGGACGGTAGTATCTGGTTTTCGGATACCGGGCCTCAAGTGAGATGTCTTCTCAGCTGAGGCTTTTTCCCGAAGGCCTGCGGCCGCGTCGAGCGGGCCGTCCGGGGGCCTGCTGCCACGTAGGTGGAGGTAATTCTGTGGACCGATCGGACGAGCACGTCACGCCTGTGCTGAGAGACGCCCTGGGGCGGCGCCAGTTCCTTCGGGGGATGGCCGTCACGGGCGCGGTCGCCAGCGCGGGCGGCCTGCTGGCCGCGTGCGGGGGATCCAGCACCCCGGCCAGTAGCAGCGCGAGCGAGAAGCCCAAGTACGGGGGCAACCTCTCGGTCGGCATGTCCGGCGGCTCGAGTTCGGACACCCTGGACCCGAACCAGGGGCTGACCGAGGTCGACACCGGCCGATCCGAGTGCCTTTACGAGCCCTTGGTCAAGCTCGACAAGGACGCCAAGATCGAGTACATGCTGGCCGAGTCGATCACCCCGCACAACGGGTCGCTGTCCGAATGGGTTATCAAGCTCCGGCCGGGCATTACCTGGCACAGCGGGAAGGACCTCACGGCCGCCGACGTCATCTATACGATGAACCGAATCATCACGAACGACTACAGCGGCACCTTGTTCCTCGGCCCGGTCGATCTCAAGGGGGTCAAGGCGCTCGACAACCTCACCGTCCTGGTGCCGATGACGACGCCGTTCGCCAGCTTCGTCGACCAGCTCGCGGGAGGCTGGTATTACCTTTACATCGTGCCATCCGGCTGGAACGGGGGCACGCCCGACGGGACCGGCCCATTCGTGTACCAGAGCTTCACCGCCGGGCAGCGCAGCGTATTCCTGCGGAACAAGAATTACTGGCAGCACGGGCTTCCTTATCTGGATGCCGTCACGTTCATTGACTTCAGCGACAACACCGCGGTTCAGGATGCCCTGACCACCGGCGCCATCCAGGCCGCCGGGCAGCTTGACCCGCCGCAGATCCCGGCGCTGGCGAACACCCACGGCGTGGTGCCCGTCACCTCGCGGACCGGGCAGTTCAAGCCCTTCACCATGCGTATCGACCAGGCGCCGTTCAATGACGTCAACGTCCGGCAGGCGCTGCGGCTCCTCGTCGACCGCCAGCAGCTGATCGACTCGGCCCTGGACGGCTACGGGGTCGTCGCCAGCGACGTTTTCTCGCCCTATGATCCCGACTTCGATGCCTCGCTGCACCGGGAGCAGGACATCCCGCAGGCCAAGTTCCTGCTGAAGAAGGCGGGCTTTGACAACGACCTGAAGGTGACGCTCACGACATCACCCCTCGAAACCGGCATGGTGGCGATGGCGACCGTGCTGGCGGAGCAGGCCGCGGCGGCGGGTGTCACGATCAATCTTCAGCAGGTCGACCCGGGCACCTTCTTTGCCACGGGAAAGTACCTGCAATGGACGTTCTCGCAGGACTACTACAGCTACGCGCCCTACCTCAACCAGGTCGCCCAGTCGTTCCTGGGTTCTTCTTCGCCGTTCAACGAGACGCATCTGAACAACGCGCACTACACCAGCCTGTACAACCAGGCCAATGCCACGGCCGATGTGTCGAAGCGTAAGCAGATCCAGTACGAGATGCAGCAATTCGACTTCACTCAGGGCACCTATATCATTCCCACGTTCATGGACTCGCTCGACGCGTACAGCGACAGGCTCAGGGGATGGTCCACCGCCAAGGTGGGTGAGTCGCTATCCAACTGGGCCTTCCGGCAATTCTGGTTCGCCTCCTGAGGCAGCAGCCAGAGTCCCTGATCAGGCGGGCTGGCCGCGTCCGGCCAGCCCGTCGGCGAGCACTCGTATGTGCTCAGGCCCGACGCCGCAGCATCCGCCGATGAGCCGCGCGCCGTGGCCGGCCCAGGTGATCGCCTGCTCGAGGTACTCGGCGGGCGTCAGGCCGTCGAAGACCCAGTTGGGCGGCTGCCAGTCGCCGGTCTCGGCGTAGACGCCGACCGGGCCGGTAAAGTGCCGGCGGATGATCTCGATCGCGTCCAGGGTCACCTCCGGCTTGGCGTGCATCACGGTGACCGCGGCCGGCGCCGGGTCGACGAGAGCGCTCAGCAGGTCCTCGAAGCTCTCGCCGTCGCCGAGGTCGGGCAGGCCGACCAGGGTGCCGTCGTCCAGGCGGAACGGGCTCACGCCGAGCCAGACGGGCAGCCCGGTCTCGGCGGCGGCCTGCAGGGCGGCCCGGCCGTAACCCTGCGCGTTGATCATTTCCAGCGCGATGAGGTCGACGCCGCTCTCCGCCAGCAGCACCGCCTGCTCGCGGAAGTCGGCCAGGGTGGGAAAGCGGGGATCGCCGGCGGTCGGGCCGGGATGCGGCCGGTCCAAGGCCTCGGCGTCCATGTCGATCGGGGAGAACGACGACATCGAGCCGGCCACCGCCACCGGGCGCGTGGCGGCGGCCTCGCGGGCCCGCAGCGCCGCACGGACCGCGGCGCGGTTGGCCTCGGCGACGCGGCCGCCGAGCCCGGCGGGCTCCAGGGCGGCACGGCTGGCCGCGTAGCTGTTCGCGATGATCACCTCAGCGCCGGCCCGGATGTACTCCTCGTGGACGCGCTGCACCACACCGGGCTGCTCCAGGTTCGCCCGGGCGCTCCACGCCACGTCGTCCATGGGCACGCCCTCGGCCTGAAGCTGGGTACCGGTGCCGCCGTCGATGATCACTAGCTCGCCGCGGGCGAGCCGCCCGAAGACATCGTCGGCTGCGCTCATTCCCCACTCCTCTCGGCCAGGCCTGTTCTCCCCTGGTGGCCGGGGATTAGCCGGAGAGCATGCTGCTCACGCTCAGGGGATTGCTGATCATCCCGGAGTCGTACATCAGCCCGGCGACCCGCTGTACCTGGCCGACGTTGAGGAACGTGGGGTAGGTCCCGAGGGTGACCAGGGCCGCCTCCTGCGCGGAGACGCCGGCGAAGCTGGGCAGCACGGCCTGCACCGGTCCGCGCATGGCGGAGTTGGCCTGCGCCGTGCTCAGCGCCGCCTGGAACGCCGCGACATCCGACGCGTGCGCCCGGTCGTAGGAGGCCAGGCTGAAGTAGCCCGACAGCGGAAGGCTGGCGGTCTCGCCGCTGCACGAGTCGAGCAACTCGACCGCGCCGAGCTCGGACTGGGCCTTCAGGATGAGGGGCTCGGTCACCAGGATCGCGCTGACCTGGTGCGATTCCAGCTCCGGGATCATGTCCTGCGCCGGGGTCGGCTTCCAGGTGACGCTGCTGGGGCTCACCCCGTCGCTCTGCAGGACCGCCTCGGTCGCCAGCGTCTCCATGTTGAACGGGACGTTGTCGTTCATGTACGAGCTGCTCTCTGAGCTAGGCGGGATCAGCTGCGCCTGCGGCGTCGCGACGGTCTTCCCGGCCAGGTCAGCCGGCGTCGTGACGGGGGACCCGGGAGCGGTGAGGACCTCCATGAGGTTCGAGGTCGCGTCGTACCCGTCCGCGATCAGGTGCAGCGGCGCCGCCCCGGTGGCCTGCTCGTAGAAGAAGTCGGCGTAGTCACCGGCCGCGATGTCGATGCGGCCGCTGGTCAGCGCCTGGAACTCGGGGCGGAGCGAGGTGTAGGTCTGGATGGTGACGTTCAGGCCGTGCGCGCGGAACAGCCCGTCGTTGACCGCCACGCGGAGCGGGGCGTTGTCCACGCCGGGGACGACGCCCACCGTTATCGTGCCGCCGGACGCCGAGCCCGACCCTGACGCGCTCGAGACCGAGCAGGCGGACGCCAGGAGTGCGAGCGACGCGATTCCTAAGGTGATGCGCGCGGCCGAGATCCCGGCACCGGCTCGGACAAACCGCATGTGGCCCCCTTTGGCGCGGAACGCGCCGAATCAGAACGTCTGAGGACGCAACCGTTGGTCGAGGACACAGTAGCGCGTCACGGCACCCTTTCGATGCCATGTTTACGCGTTCTCTTATGGTGCAATAGTGACGTTTCGCATCTAGGCGGGTATCGCCGCGCGCTGGCCGTTAGAGTAGTCCACTGGCTGACTTACGACGCGGTCCGCGGAAGCGTCTGCCGGGAAGGGGTGTGCCATGTTGAACCTGCAGTGCTGCCCGCGTGCGGCCGGGCTCCTGCCGGTTCCAGGATGAGGACCTCGGACGCCGTGCCGGCAGTGACCGGGAGGGATCGCGGCAACATCCCCGAGGCGGCTCAGCGGGGTTCGGCTGGTGCCCAGCCGCCCGGCGGCGGCCAGCAGGCTACGGACAGCCCCCCCTCGAGGCTGTTCGGCAACCGCCACCACCGGGCAGGCGCGTCCCAGCCGCGCCGGACCATTCCCGCGCTGAAGAACTGGCGCGTGCGGTCACGGCTGATCCTGCTCGTGCTCATCCCGACCCTCACCGCCGTCTTACTAGGCGGAATCCGCATCGACTCGTCTTTGGCCAGCGCCCTGGCCTACCAGCGGGTGGAGCAACTGGCCAACCTGAGCGGGAAGATCACCGGGCTGGTGCAGGCGCTGCAGAACGAGCGCGAGGACACCGTCGAGTTCATCGTCCTAGGGTCCAACGGGGGCCGCGAGGCGGTGCTGTCGCCGAAGTCCGCCACCAGTGGATCACCGCCGCCCAGCTACGAGCAGCAGGTGCTGCAGCAGAGCTACGGCGTCACGTCCGGATGGGCGAACCAGGTGACGAGCCTGCTCGGCGGGGTGGGCGGCTCGTATTCCGAGCTGGCCCAGTCGGAAGCGCAGGCGGCTGCTACCGCGATCAACGGGCTGCCTGCCCTGCGCAACGAGGCCACCCAGAGCAGGCTGCCCGCGCTCGTGGTGATCCAGGAGTACGCCAACACGATCGACACCCTCCTGGCGCTGGACGATCAGGTCGCCGTGGGCAGCAACGACTCCACCCTGGCCGGGACCGCCCGCGTCGTCGGCCTGGTCTCCGCCATCAAGGAAGAGGCATCGGAGCAGCAGGCCGTCCTCACCTCCGCGCTCAGCCCCGACCTGGTCGGCATCAACCCCGGGCAGTTCGGGCCAGCCGAGCAGGCCGCGATCACTGACGAGGAGGCCGAGCAGCAGGGCAACCAGGCGGAATTCAACACCGCCGCCACGGCCGCCCAGCGGGGGCTGTTCAACAGCGCGCTGTCGGCATCGACCGTCGCCCGGGCGCAGGCCCAGGAGCAGGAGGCCATCTCGCTGGCCGCGAGCGGGTCGCCGATCGCGACGGACCCCACGATCGTGGACGCCAGCACATCCCAGTATTACGTGGTCAGCAGCTTGCGCTCGGTGGAGCAGCAGCTCGTGGGGTCGGTCATCTCCCGGAGCACGGCGCTGCGTAACGACGCGATCACCTCAGTGATCCTCTGGAGCATCGCCGTACTCCTGGTGCTGGCGCTGACGCTGATCTTCATGATCATCATCGGCCGGTCCATGGTGCGGCCGCTGCGCAGGCTGCGCGCCGGCGCCCTGGAGGTGGCGGGGCAGCGGCTGCCGGAGACCGTGCGCCAGATGAGCGAGACCGACGGCGAGGGCGTGCCGCTTGAGGTGGAGCCGATCGACGTGGATTCCTCGGATGAGATCGGTGAGGTGGCGCGGGCGTTCGATCAGGTGCACCGGGAAGCGATCCGGCTGGCGGCCAACGAGGCGGCGCTGCGCGGGAACGTGAACGCGATGTTCGTGAACCTGTCCCGGCGCAGCCAGTCGCTGGTGGAGCGGCAGATCCGGCTGATCGACGACCTGGAGCAGGGCGAGCAGGACCCGGAGCGGTTGTCGAGCCTGTTCCAGATGGACCACCTGGCCACCCGGATGCGCCGTAACTCGGAGAACCTGCTGGTGCTCGCCGGCCATGAGGAGTCCCGGCGGTGGAACCAGCCGCTGGCCCTCGTGGACGTGCTCCGCGCCTCCCTGTCCGAGATCGAGCACTACGAGCGGGTGACGCTGAACGTGCAGCCGGGCGTCGTCGTGCGCGGCCAGGTCGTCAGTGACGTGGTGCACCTGACCGCGGAACTGGTGGAGAACGCTACGTCGTTCTCGGCGGCCGAGACGCCGGTCACCATCGCCGGGCACCTGCTGAGCAGCGGCGGAGCGCTGCTAGAGATCACCGACCAGGGCGTGGGCATGGAGGCCGAGGAGATGGCCCACGCGAACTGGCGGCTGGACAACCCACCGGTGGTGGATGTGGCGGTGTCGCGGCGGATGGGCCTGTTCGTGGTGGCCCGGCTGGCCGCCCGGCACGGCATCCGGATCCGGCTGCGCCCCGCGGAGACCGGCGGGCTGGCCGCGCTGGTCTGGCTGCCCGACGAGGCGATCGCGCGCGAGAGCCCGGACAGTCCGCTCGGACCACACCGGGTCGGCGCGATGGCTCCGGTGAACCTGTCGCCTGGGCTCGCCGACCCGACCGGGGAGGGTCTCGGCCGCTTCGCCGTGGAGCAGGAACTCAGCGCCGCGAGGATGCCAAGGTTCGCGCCGCTGCGTGCGGACGTAGACGATACGAATCCGGATCTGCGGCCGACCCCGACGCCGGGCCCCCGGCCGGCGCCCGCCTGGGCGACCGCGTCACAGAGCGTGGAGTCGGTCCCCGGTGACGGCGATGAGCGTGACGGGACAGATCCCCCGGCCCTGGTGGCCGTGCTCCCGGGGGACGGCCTCGCCGACGAGAGCCGGCTGCCTATCTTCGAGGCGGTGGAGTCCGACTGGTTCCGCCGGGGCGGCCAGGCGATGGACAGGTTCGGCCGTGGCGGGCTGATCGGCGAGGGCTGGGCTTCGCCCGCTGACGAGGGCTGGCGCGCCGCTGAGGTCGTCCACGCCCCGTCCTCGGGCGGCGTCACCGAGGCCGGGCTCCCGAAACGGGTACCGCGGGCCAATCTCGTTCCCGGAACCGCCGGGGCGTCTTCGCCGGTGCCGTCGGCCAGGTCCGCGGCAGCGACGCGAGACCGTTTCGCCAGCTTCCAGCGCGGGGTCAGGCAGGGCCGTGCCGTCGTCAGCGGTGAGGGGCCTGACGACGGAGAGGATGATAATTCGGATGAAGCGTGACACCAGTGGCCGTCGGATCCAGGGAGAGCGGTCATGAGCCCGCTCGTGCGTCCGACCCAGGACCTGAACGGCCTGATCACGAATTTCGTGGAGCGGGTGGCTTCGGTCGCGCATGCGATCGTGGTGTCCTCGGACGGGTTGCCGATGGCGTTCTCGCAGGGGTTCCCGTCGGACCGGGTTGATCAGCTGGCCGCGGTGACGTCAGGGCTGGCCAGCCTGACCCAGGGGGCGTCGCGGGTCTTCGAGGGCGGCGCGGTAGCCCAGACCGTGGTGGAGATGCAGCGCGGGCTGCTGATCGTGATGGCGATCAGCGACGGGTCGAGCATCGCGGTACTGGCCGCCCCGGATTGTGACATGGGACTAGTGGCGTACGAGATGGTGCTGCTGGTCGAGCAGGTGGGCAGCGCGCTGACGCCGGGGCTGCACGGCGGCCAGCTGCCCGGGTGGCAGGGGAGTTCTGGTTCGGCGGTAAATGGCGACGGGGGAGCGGACGAGACCGACGTATCAGCTAGAGATTAGGGCGATGGACTTCGCAAGCTCTGAGGCGGTCTCGGGCGTGGCGGCTGAGGCCGCGATGACGTCTGTGAAGATTGTGGTGGCTGGCGGGTTTGGTGTGGGGAAGACGACGTTTGTGGGGTCGGTGTCGGAGATCACGCCGCTGACGACGGAGGCGGTGATGACGTCGGCGAGTGACGGGCTGGATGATCTGTCGCATACGCCGGATAAGACGACGACGACGGTGGCGATGGATTTCGGGCGGGTGACGCTGGACGCTGGTTTGATCTTGTATTTGTTCGGGACGCCGGGGCAGCACCGGTTCTGGTTTATGTGGGATGACCTGATTCACGGGGCGATCGGGGCGGTGGTGCTGGTGGATACGCGGCGGCTGGCGGATTCGTTCCCGGCGGTGGATTATTTTGAGTCGGCGGGGTTGCCGTTCATTGTGGCGGTGAATGGTTTTCACGGGGATTTCCCGCATGAGGTGGGGGATGTGGCGGAGGCGTTGTCGGTGAGCGCGCATGTGCCGGTGATCGAGTGTGACGCGCGGGATCGGCGCTCGACCAAGTCGACGCTGATCTCGCTGGTCGAGCACGCGATGGCCATGCAACTCAGCCCCCGCTGAGCCCGGCCGGACCGGGTGGCCCGGCCCAGCCCCTGGGTTACCGGACCGCCGCAGCCTGCTGCCCCGGATAAGCCGGCTGATCCCGCCGCGGGCGGGTCACCGAGCGGTTCCCGGAGGTGTTCGCTACGGCTCGGTGAGAGTGGTCGCGTCGAAACCTTGCTTGAGCTCGCCGAACCGGAGCATCAGGTCGGCGACCTGCTGCAACTTGACGGGATCCACGCTGGTGGGAAAGGTGCCGGTGGCCATCACGTCGGCGACCTGCGGGATGATGTGCAGGTTCGCGATGAGGGCATGCTGAGCCGCGGCGAGGTTGGTGTCCGCGACCTCGCTGGCCTCGGCGAGGGAGGCGGCGAACGCCGCCGCGGTGTGCGGGTACTTCTTCAGCCACGAGGCGGTGACCGTGTACCCGCCGATCAGCAGGCTCTGAGCCTGGCCCTGGTCGAGGTCGCCTACGACCGTGGCGCCGTCTTCCTGCTGCATCTCGGTGCAGTACGGCTCGCTGCAGTACGCGGCGTCGACTCGGTGCGCGGCCAGCGCGGCGGACATGGACGCGAACGGGATCACCTTGAGCGTCACCCTGGTCAGCCTGACGTTGTAGTCGGTCAGGAGCGCGTCGGTGAGCAGCTCGCCGTTCCCCGACGGCGCGTTCTCGGCGATCGTCTTGCCCGTGAGCTGGCCCGCGTTGTCGATGCGCGAGGACCTCAGCGCGACCATCTCGTCCACGCCCGGGCCCATCTCGAGGCCGCTCGCCAGTACGCGGAACGGGCCGAGCCCCTGGGCCTGCGCGGCGATGAAGCTGGTCACCTGACCGGAAGCGACATCCAGGTCGCCGTGCAGCAGGTCCGGGACCACGTCGTCGGTGCTGACGATGGTCTCGATCTTCACGTGCAGGCCGTGGGCGGCGAAGATGCCGCGCTCCTGCGCGATGTACAGGGCCGTGCTGGTCTCGGCGGGGACCGCCCCGACGACCAGGTTCGTCTTCTCGAGCCCGCTGCCGCTCGACGCCGACGGGCTCGAGCCGCCGCAGGCGGCGGCCAGGGCCAACGGCAGAACGCCCAGGGCGGCCATGGCCACGATTCGGCGAGCGCTAGCAATCCTCATATCGCTCCTTAGCCGTATATAGCAAGAAAGAACACAGCCGGACAGCACAGGGTCGCCGCATCGCCTATGGCGCAAGCCGAGCTAGATGCCGCGACCGTTACGGGTCGGAAGCGAGCAGAAGAGTACTGCGAAACCCCTGGCTAAGTTCTTATGTTGGCTAAAACCGCCCCAAGATGGTGAAGATCGCCCGACGCGAGGGTGTCCCGGCCGCGGTGAGCCCCGCGCCGGGCAGGTGTCCCGCGCCGGGCAGGTGTCCCGTGGCCGTGGTCCGGAAACGCGGAAGTGACGGCCGTGGCCGTGGCCAGGAAACGCGGAAGTATGGTCACGGCGGGCCGGCCTACCCTGGGTTTGGTCCCGAGCACACCAATGATCTGCTGTAATTGGGTCACGCGAGCCCCGGGGAGGGGCGGTAGCTCAGCCGGTCAGAGCAGCGGACTCATAATCCGCCGGTCGTGGGTTCGAGCCCCACCCGCCCCACCAGGCCCGCCCGTGTCATCGCAGGCGACAGCGACCGACACGGCAGGGTAACGGGTCAGACCGATCTAGCTGATTGCCGAACGTAACTGCGGTCAGCAGTGGTTACATGTCCTTACCCGTTTTGTACGGGGCTAGGGTTGCCCTGTGCTGTAGGCCCCGCCACTGGGAAGGGGGACGGATGCCGTCCGGCTCCTTGTCTGGCCTGCCCAGCACGTATTCCGAAGGTTCCGACCCGCGCGAGGTGAGGGCGCAGTGCGCAAAGGACCGATGACGGACCAGTCCGACACTGGTCAGGCCCTGGCTGCGGACCAGCGCCCCGCGTCGGCTGCTGCCGAAGCGCCCGACCTTCCCAAAGAAGGCGAGCAGCGGACGGCCGACCGCAAGCGATCTCGCTTCGCGCTCCGGAACTGGCGGGTGAGCTGGCGGCTCATCGCGCTCATCGCGATCCCGACGATCACGGCCATGGCCTTCGGCGGCGTGCGCATCCAGGAGGCGATGCGCAGCGCCTCGTCGTATCAGCGGGTGGAAACGCTGGCGGAACTGGGCAACTCGGTCACCCGCCTCGCGAACGCCATGGAGGACGAGCGCGATCAGCTGGCCGGCTACATCGCGAACAACCGGCCGCGCCCGTTGCCGACGAGCATCACCAAGGCGTACCACACCACGGACCTGGCGGCCGATCAGGTCAGCACGCTGGCCCGCGCGATCGGCCCCTCGTATCCGGCGCAGGTGCAGAATGACCTGGCCGCCGTCGTCGACCGCCTCGACGACCTCGGCCACTACCGGGACGCCGCCACCACGAGCCGGGCTCCCGCGCTGACCGTCATCGACGACTACTCCGAGGCGATCGCCGACCTGTTCACGCTCAACGACCAGATCGCGCAGGGCAGCAGCGATCCCACGCTGGCTAACAACGTCCGCGCGCTCGGCGCGCTGTCCAGGACCGAGGACCAGGCCACCCAGCAGCGCGGCATCCTGTACGCGGCCCTGCTGGCCGGGCAGTTCGATCCCGGCGCGGCGGCGGCGCTGACCGGCGCGCAGTCGCAGCAGGCCGCCGAGTTCGCGGAGTTCCAGAGCGACGCGAGCATCGACGAGCAGCAGGTCTACAGCGACACGGTGGCCGGCCCCGCCGTTGACGAGGCCCAGGCGATGGAGCTGCAGGCCATCGCCAGCGGCGGCGGCGCGAACGGCGGCAACCTCGTGGTGACCGTTCCGCCGAGCGCCGTCGGCGTACCGGCCACCTGGTACACCGACATGTCGACCTACGTCAACGACATCCGCAAGGTCCAGCAGGGCCTGGTCGACCAGACCATCTCGCAGAGCCAGGCGCTGCACGCCGCGGCGACGCGTACCGCGATCCAGACCGGGATCGAGGTCCTGGCCGTCCTGATCATCGTCCTCATGATCACGATCGTCGTGGCCCGGTCCATGGTGCGGCCGCTGCGCAAGCTGCGGACCGGTGCCCTGGAGGTGGCGGGGCTGCGGCTGCCGGCGGCGGTGCGCCGGATGAGCGAGACCGATGGCGAGGGCGTGCCGCTCGAGGTGGAGCCGATCGATGTGGATTCCTCGGATGAGATCGGTGAGGTGGCGCGGGCGTTTGATCAGGTGCACCGGGAGGCGCTGCGGCTGGCGGCTAATGAGGCGGCGTTGCGGGGGAACGTGAACGCGATGTTCGTGAACTTGTCGCGGCGCAGCCAGTCGCTGGTGGAGCGGCAGATCCGGCTGATTGATGACCTGGAGCAGGGGGAGCAGGATCCGGAGCGGTTGTCGAGCTTGTTCCAGATGGATCATCTGGCTACCCGGATGCGGCGTAATTCGGAGAACTTGCTGGTTTTGGCGGGTCATGAGGAGGCCCGGCGGTGGAATCAGCCGGTGGCGCTGGTGGATGTGCTGCGGGCGGCGTTGTCGGAGATTGAGCAGTATGAGCGGGTGACGCTGAACGTGCAGCCGGGGATCGCGGTGCGCGGGCAGGCGGTCAGTGACGTGGTGCACCTGACCGCGGAGCTGGTGGAGAACGCCACGTCGTTCTCGGCGGCCGATACGCCGGTGACGATCGCCGGGCACCTGCTGAGCAGCGGCGGGGTGCTGCTGGAGATCACCGACCAGGGCGTGGGCATGGGCGCGGAGGAGATGGCTCACGCGAACTGGCGGCTGGATAACCCGCCGGTGGTGGATGTGGCGGTGTCGCGGCGGATGGGCCTGTTCGTGGTGGCGCGGCTGGCGGCCCGGCACGGCATCCGGGTCCGGCTGCGCCCCTCAGGCTCTGGCGGGCTGATCGCGCTGGTCTGGCTGCCCGACGAGGCGATCATGCACGAGGCGCCGGACGGCTCCTCAGGCCAGCGCAGCGGTTCGGCGGTCCCCGAGCCCGTTATCGGGCCGGTAACCGACGGGGCCTTCGCCGGGGCCGGAGCCAACGGAGCCCTGACCTCCGCCTGGGCCGACCTCAGCTGGGGAATCAGGGCCGAGCAAGAGACGACCGGTGCCGCCCAGTCCTTGAGAGCCGCGTCGCGGCAGGCGGATGCGGAAGGAACCGGGCTCGGCCCGAAGCGGGTTCCCGGGGCCGGGCCCCGGCCGGGCGGTTCGGGCTGGGGGACGACCGGGCCGCTGCCCGCGTTCCGTACCGTGCCCCGGCCCGCGTCCAACGGCGGGTCCGAGCCCGCGGTAACCGGGCCGCAGCCGGTGCTCGGCGCGGGCCCGGTGACCAGCGCGGGCCCGGCGGCCGGTACCGACGCAGACACGCCCGCGCCGGCGGAGGCCGCGGATGCGCCCGCGGCGGCGGCCTTCGACTCCGTCGCGACCGGATCGTGGCCAGGCGATGGCGGCGCGGACGCGGCCCTCAGCAGCCCGCACTCGGTTCTCGGTGCGCCCGCCGCCACCTGGGAAGCGGGCACATCTCGCGGCGCGGTGATCGTGCCGCCCGCGGACGGCCTCGGCAAGGGGAACCGGCTGCCTATTTTCGAGGCGGTGGAGTCTGACTGGTTCCGCCGGGGGCGGCAGGCCGTGGGCAGGGCCGTCGGCCATGACGGAGAGGCCAGCAACGGCTGGGCCTCGCCGGCTGATGAGGGCTGGCGCGCGGCGGAGGTTGTTCATGCCCCGTCTTCGGGCGGGGTCACGTCGGCCGGGCTGCCGAAGCGGGTGCCGCGGGCCAATCTCGTTCCGGGGGCGGCCGCCGCGGCGGGGGCCTCGGCGATGGCGCCGGTCAGGTCGGCGGCGGCGACACGGGATCGTTTTGCTAGTTTCCAGCGTGGGTCCAGGGAGGGCCGTGCCGCCGCGAGCGGGACCGGTTCCGATGGCGGAGAGGACGAGAGTTCGGAATGAGGCGTGACATGAGGCCGCTGTGGTGGTGTCATGCTTAGGGCACGCGGTCGGCCTGGCGGCTGGGTTGTGGCCTGGGCGGTCGCGGCGGGTGTCGCGGTGGTGGCTGGTGGCGGTGTGGGCAGGAGGGAGCGGTCGTGAGTCCGCTGGTGCGTCCGGCGCAGGACCTGAACTGGCTGATCACGAATTTCGTGGAGCGGGTGGCTTCGGTTGCGCATGCGATTGTGGTGTCGTCGGATGGGTTGCCGATGGCGTTTTCGCAGGGGTTCCCGCCGGATCGGGTGGATCAGCTGGCGGCGGTGACGTCGGGGCTGACGAGTTTGACGCAGGGGGCGTCGCGGGTTTTTGAGGGTGGCGCGGTTACTCAGACTGTGGTGGAGATGCAGCGCGGGCTGCTGGTCGTGATGGCGATTAGTGACGGGTCGAGCCTGGCGGTGCTGGCGGCGGCGGATTGTGATATGGGGCTGGTGGCGTATGAGATGGCGTTGCTGGTCGAGCGGGTGGGTAGTGCGCTGACGCCGGAGGTGCGTAACGCTGCGTCGTCGTCTGGGTGGCGGGAGGATGGCGGGCTGTGAGAGGAGATGCCGGTGTCGGTCCCGGGCCGGGATGACCGGGCGCCTGCTGGTGGCAGGTATGGGCCGCGGCCGGGTAATGGGGTGCCCGGGCCGGGGTTTGATGCTGCCGCGGGTGAGGGTCTGGGCGGCGGGCTTGCGGGGCTGGGCGGGGTCGGGCCGGCGGAGGCTGGTGCGGGTGGCGGGGGGCTGGGTGATCGCCGGCTGGGGGCGGCGGCGGGGGATGGTGCGGGGCGTTCGCTGGTGCGTCCGTATGCGGTGACGGGGGGGCGGACGCGGCCGCGGACTCAGCTGGAGATTGAGGCGATGGTCGCGGCGGCGCATTATGAGGCGCGGGATTTGTCGGTGCTGAGCCCGGAGTGTCAGGCGATTTTGGGGTTCTGCCGGGACTGGCGGTCGGTGGCGGAGATTTCGGCGGTGTTGCGGATGCCGCTGGGGGTGGCCCGGATTCTGGTTGCGGATATGGCGGTGGAGGGGCTGGTGCGGATTCATCAGCTGGATCATGCGCAGGGTCGCCCGGACCTTAACTTGCTGGAGAGGGTGCTTAGTGGACTTCGCAAGCTCTGAGGCGGTCTCGGGCGTGGCGGCTGAGGCCGCGATGACGTCGGTGAAGATTGTGGTGGCTGGCGGGTTTGGTGTGGGGAAGACGACGTTTGTGGGGTCGGTGTCGGAGATCACGCCGCTGACGACGGAGGCGGTGATGACGTCGGCGAGTGACGGGCTGGATGATCTGTCGCATACGCCGGATAAGACGACGACGACGGTGGCGATGGATTTCGGGCGGGTGACGCTGGACGCTGGTTTGATCTTGTATTTGTTCGGGACGCCGGGGCAGCACCGGTTCTGGTTTATGTGGGATGACCTGATTCACGGGGCGATCGGGGCGGTGGTGCTGGTGGATACGCGGCGGCTGGCGGATTCGTTCCCGGCGGTGGATTATTTTGAGTCGGCGGGGTTGCCGTTCATTGTGGCGGTGAATGGTTTTCACGGGGATTTCCCGCATGAGGTGGGGGATGTGGCGGAGGCGTTGTCGGTGAGCGCGCATGTGCCGGTGATCGAGTGTGACGCGCGGGATCGGCGCTCGACCAAGTCGACGCTGATCTCGCTGGTCGAGCACGCGATGGCCATGCAACTCAGCCCCCGCTGAACCGGTGATGCGTATGCGATTCCGGAGACGAGTTCGGTTACTGGCCCTGGTCGGCGTGGTCGGCCCGGTCCTGCTGGCCGCCTGCACGTCGAGTAGCTCACCGGGGACCGCGGCGCAGCCCCGGGTCAGCGGCGGAACGGCCACGGTGGCGCTGGCCCCGGGAGACCAGTTTGACTACATCCTCCCGCTGCTGGACGACGAGGATGCGACCGGCGCCAACATCGAGTACTCCGAGTACCTCATGTGGCGGCCGTTGTACTGGTTCGGCGGTCCCGGGTACGTCGGGCTGAACGCGCGGTACAGCCTGGCCGACCCGGCCACGATCACGTCTGCCGGCGGCCAGACTACGGCCACGATCCAGCTCAAGCCGTACCGCTGGTCCGATGGCCAGCCGGTCACGAGCCGGGACGTTCAGTTCTGGTTCAACGTGCTGGCCGCGGACAAGACGAACTGGTGGGGCTATTCTCCCGGAGAATTCCCGGACAACGTGACCGCGTTCAAGATCCTCAGCCCCAGCCGTTTTTCCCTCACATTCAAGGGCAGCTACTCATCGACCTGGCTGTACAACGAGCTCGGCCAGCTCATCCCGATCCCCCAGCACGCCTGGGACCGCGAGTCGGCCGGCGGGGCCGTGGGCAACTACGACCTCACCCCGGCCGGGGCCAGGGCGGTCTACGGTTTCCTCGCCGCCCAGAACAAGGACCTCTCCACCTACGCCACGAACCCGCTCTGGCAGGTGGTCGACGGCCCGTTCCGGCTGAGCAGCTACACCGCCTCGACCGGTGATGCCACCTACACCCGCAACACCCGGTACTCAGGGCCGGCCACGGGCTCCATCCACGCGCTGCGCGTGCTCAGCTTCACCAGCGACGCGGCCGAGTTCGATTCCCTGCTGTCGGCCGGCGGCATCAGCTACGGCTACCTGCCGTTCAACGATGCCGCGCAGGTGGCCCGGGTCACCGCGGATGGCTACAAGGTCGAGGCCTGGCCGACGTGGGGCATCACGTACATCTCCCTGAACTTCGCGTCGCCGCAGGTAGGGGCGATCTTCAAGCAGCTTTACGTGCGCCAGGCGATGCAGCGCCTGATCAACCAGGCCGCCTATATCAGCACGTTCCTGCAGGGCTACGGCAACGCGACCTACGGTCCCGTGCCGCTGGTGCCCAGCAGCCAGTTCGTGTCCAGCGCCGAGCGGCACAACCCGTATCCGTACGACCCGGCGGCGGCAACGGCCCTGCTCCGCGCCCACGGGTGGCAGATCGTGCCCAACGGCGCGGACGTGTGCACGCGGCCCGGGGCGGGCCCGGACGAATGCGGCGCCGGGGTGGCCTCCGGAGCGAAGCTGTCCTTCTCACTCCAGTACTCGACCGGCAGCCAGGGAGTCGACGAAGAGGTCGCGGCCCTGCAGTCATCGTTCACGCAGGCCGGCATCCAGCTGGCGCCGAGCGGCGCGCCGTTCGACACGGTGGTCGGGAATGATGTGCCCTGCTCCAAGAGCGGCTGCTGGCAGCTGAACTACTACGGCCAGGGATGGTATTTCGATCCCGGTTACAACGATCCCGACGGCTCGGCCATCTTCCAGTCGGCCGGAGCGGACAACGGCGGCTCCTACGACAGCCCGCAGGCCGATGCCCTCATGGCCGAGCTGCCGTCCGGCGGCTACCCGGCGCTCTACTCCTACGAGGACTACCTCGCGCAGCAGCTGCCGGTCCTGTGGATGCCTCAGTTCGACAGCCAGATCTCCGCGGTGAGCAACAAGCTCCAGGGCGTGTACCCGCAGGACCCGGACGGCAATGTCTACCCGGAGAACTGGTACTTCGTTAAGTAGCTCACGATGAGGTAGCCACCACGACCACAGGAGCACCGTTGCCCGTTCGGGCCGAGTTTCCCCGCCCCGTACGCGTCATCCAGCACGAATGGATCCCGATGCCGGACGGCTGCCGGCTGGCCGCACGGATCTGGCTCCCCGCCGACGCCGAGCGCGAGCCGGTGCCCGCGATCCTCGAGTACGTCCCGTACCGGAAGAACGACGGCCTCGTGCTGCGGGATGCCCCGATCCACCACTACTTCGCCGGGCACGGTTACGCCTCGGTCCGGGTGGACATCCGGGGCAGCGGCGACTCCGACGGCATCCTGGAGGACGAGTACCTGCCGCTGGAGCTCGAGGACGGGGTGGCGGTCATCCGCTGGCTGGCCTCGCGCTCGTGGTGCAGCGGGAAGGTAGGCATGATCGGCAAGTCCTGGGGCGGCTTCAACGGGCTGCAGGTGGCCGCGCTCCGCCCGCCCGAGCTCGCGGCGGTGATCAGCGTCGCGTCCACCGACGACCGCTACGCCGACGACGTGCACTACATGGGCGGCTGCGTGCTGGCGTGGGCCATGCTGCCGTGGGCCTCGACGATGCTCGCCTACAACGCGCTCCCGCCGGACCCTGCCGTGGTCGGCGAGGCGTGGCGGGAAACCTGGCGGCAGCGGCTGGACCAGACCCCGCCGTACATCAACGCCTGGCTGGCCCATCAGCGCCGCGACGAGTTCTGGCGCCACGGATCGGTCGGCGAGGACTTCGCGGCGATCCGCTGCCCGGTCTACATGGTCGGCGGCTGGACCGATTCCTACCGCAACGCGATCCTCCGGTTCCTGGAGGGCTACCCCGGGCCGTGCAAGGGCCTGATCGGCCCCTGGGGACATGACTATCCCGAGGACGGCGCGCCCGGCCCGGCGATCGGCTTCCTGCAGGAGGCGGTGCGCTGGTGGGATCACTGGCTGAAAGACCAGGACAACGGGGTAATGGACGAGCCGAAGCTGCGGGCGTGGATGCCGCAGGCGCACCGGCCGGCGTCCGGGTACCTGACCCACCCGGGCCGCTGGCTGGCGGCCGGCCGCTGGCCGGCCCCGGAGGCCGGGACGCGCCGCTTCCGCCTCGGCCCGGGGACGCTCAGCGCCGCAGGATCGCGCGAGGCCGGCGGCGAGACAGAACTGCGGATCCGCGGCGTGCAGGCCGCCGCCGGGGACCTGGGACAGTGGGGTGGGCACGGTGATGCCCTCGAGTTTCCTGGTGACCAGCGGCCCGAGGACGGGCAGTCGCTGAGCTTCGACACCGGGCCGCTGGACGAGACCGCGGAGATCCTCGGCGTTCCCGTCGCCCAGCTCGAGGTGGCCGCGGACCAGCCGCTGGCCCTCGTCGCCGTGCGGCTCTGCGATGTCTGGCCGGACGGCGCCTCGACGCTCATCACCCGCGGGCTCAAGAACCTCACGCACCGCAGCGGCGACTCCCGCCCGGAGCCGATCGTCCCCGGTCGGCGCTACCTGGTCGACGTCCCGCTCAACGCGATCGGCTACCAGGTCCCGGCCGGGCACCGGCTCCGGCTGGCGGTCTCGCCGACGTACTGGCCATGGGCCTGGCCGTCACCGGATCCTGTGACGCTGAGCCTGTTCACCGGCGGCTCAGCGCTTGACCTGCCGGTCTGGACCGATCCTGGCGAGCACGTGCCGCCCGCGCATTTCGCGGTGCCCGAGCGCGCCCCCATGCCGCCGCACGAGCCGCTCGGCGCCGAGTCCGGGCGCGAGGTCCGGCGCGACGTAGCGGTCGGCGCCGTCGAGGTGATCAACACGGTGAACGACGGCCACCGGCTGACCGGCGACGGGCTCGAGTACCGAGAGCACGAGCGGGACGTGTACCGCATCGTCGAGGGCGCGCCGCTGTCGGCCGCGGTGGAGTGCGAGCGCGAGTTCTCCGTGGGACGAGGGGAGTGGCGGGTCACGGTGCGGACCGCGAGCACGATGTCGGCCACCGCGAGCACCTTCCAGGTGACGAACGTGCTGCACGCCTACGACGGCGATGACCGGGTCTTCGCCAGAACGTGGGACGCCGAAGTGCCGCGAGACCACGTATGACCCAGCGCGCGGCGACCGCGGGCGTACTCGAGATCGAGGGGCTGCGGACGTTCATCAGGCAGCGCTCCGGCGTGGTCCGCGCGGTGGACGGCGTCAGCTTCGCCGTGGCGCCGGGTGAGACGGTCGGCCTGGTCGGCGAGTCGGGCTGCGGAAAGACGATGACCGGCCTGTCGGTCATGGGTCTGCTGCCGGGCGGCGGCTTCATCGCCGAGGGCGCGGTCCGCTTCGGCGACGCCGACCTGGCCGCGCTGAGCGAGCCGCTGATGCGGCGGATCCGCGGGAACGAGATCGGCATGGTGTTCCAGGATCCGATGACGTCGCTGAACCCGACGATGACGATCGGCCATCAGATCGCCGAGGTGGTCCGGCAGCACCGCAAGGTCTCGAAGCCGGACGCGATGGCCCGGGCGCAGGAGGTTCTCGGGCTGGTCGGGATGCCGCGGCCGGCCGAGCGGCTGTCGTCCTACCCGCACCAGCTCTCGGGCGGGATGCGCCAGCGCGCCATGATCGGGATGGCGCTCGCCTGCGAGCCGAGGCTGCTCATCGCCGACGAGCCGACCACGGCGCTCGACGTCACCATCCAGGATCAGATCCTGGTGCTGCTCGACGAGCTCAAGGAACGCCTCGGGATGTCCGTCCTGCTGATCACCCATGACCTGGGGGTGATCGCGGGCCGGGCAGACCGCGTGCTGGTGATGTACGCCGGCAAGATCGTCGAGGAAGCCGCGACCGGCGACCTGTTCCACCGCGCCCGCCACCCCTACACGGCGGCGCTGCTGGCCTCGATCCCCCGGCTGGACCAGCCGGCCTCGCGGCCGCTGTACGCCATCCCGGGCCTGCCGCCCGACCTGGCGAACCCGCCGGCCGGATGCCGGTTCGCGCCGCGCTGCCGCTTCGCCAGCGATGAGTGCACCGCCAGCGAGCCGGTGCTCGGCGGGCCGGACCCGACTCACCCGTACGCCTGCTTCCACCCGGTCGGGCCGGACTCGGTGCCGGCCACGCCGGAGGCCGCGGCCGGCCGCGGGCCCGCGGATCCCGGCCCCGGCGATGACCTGCTCGTCCTGGACCACGTGGTGAAGGAGTTCCCGGTCACGGCCGGCGCCGTGTTGCGGCGACAGGTCGGCACGGTGAAGGCGGTCTCGGACGTGACGCTGGCGATCCCCCGCGGCGGGACGCTGGGCCTGGTCGGCGAGTCTGGGTGCGGGAAGACGACCATCGGCCGGATGGTCGTCGCCCTCGAGCGGCCCACCTCAGGACGGGTGATCTTCGAAGGACAGGATCTCGGCCGCCTCTCGGGCGCGCGCCTGCGGCAGGTCCGCAAGGATCTCCAGCTGATGTTCCAGGATCCTTACGCGTCGCTCGACCCGCGGATGCGGGTGGGCTCGATCCTGCGGGAGCCGCTGCAGATTCAGGGCCTCGGGAGCCGGGCCGAGCAACGGCAGCGCGTCGCCGACCTGCTCGACGAGGTCGGCCTGAACCCGCGATCTATGCAGCTGTACCCGCACGAGTTCTCCGGCGGCCAGCGGCAGCGGATCGGCCTGGCCCGCGCCCTCGCGCTCTCGCCCAAGCTCATCGTGGCCGACGAGCCGGTCTCGGCGCTCGACGTCTCGATCCGCTCTCAGATCCTCAACCTCATGCGGCGGCTGCAGGCCGCTCACGGGCTCACGTACATCGTGATCTCGCACGACCTGTCGGTGATCCGGTACCTGGCCGACCAGGTCGGCGTGATGTACCTGGGCAAGCTGGTCGAGGTGGGGAGCAGCCGCGACGTGTACGAGCGCCCGGCGCATCCCTACACGCTCGGGCTCCTCAATACCATCCCGGTGCCCGATCCGGATGCGGAGCACGCCAAGCAGGGAATCGCGGTGTCCGGCGAGCTTCCGTCGGCGGTCACCCCGCCCTCGGGCTGCCGGTTCCGGACGCGCTGCCCCCTGGCGCGGGAGATCTGCGCGGCCGAGGAGCCGGCGCTGCGGTCCTTCGGCGGTGACCACCGGGCCGCGTGCCATTTCCCGCTCCAGACCCCGGCGGCCGCGTGCTTACCGGCCCCGTGGTTACCGGCCCCGTGGTTACCGGCCCCGTGGTTACCGGCCCCGTGGTTACCGGCCCCGTGGTTACCGGCCCCGTGGTTACCGGCCCCGTGGTTACCGGCGCTGCAGCCGGACATCCAGTGAGTCGCGCAGGCCGTCGCCGATGAAGTTGAAGGCCACCACCGTGAGCACGATCATGAGGCCGGCCGGGTAGATCTCCCACCAGTAGCCGTCGTAGAGGAAGTTGACGCCGTCCTGCAGCATCCCGCCCCAGGTCGCGGTCGGCGGCGGCAGGCTGAAGCCGAGGTAGCTCAGCACGGCCAGGGTCAAGATCGCGTCGGCGACCTGGAACGTCGCGTTGACCGTGATCGTCCCCATGGTGTTCGGCACGAGGTGGCGGACGATGATCCGGCCGGACCGGCCGCCCATGGTCCGGACCGCCTCCACGTACTCCCGGACCCGCAGGCTGAGCGTCTCGCCCCGGACCAGGCGGGCCGGCCCCAGCCAGGACAGCAGGGACAGGACCAGGATGAGGAGCAGGAGCGTGGGCTTGAACTCCGAGGCCAGGTCGATGAAGAGGTAGACGACGGGGACGGCCAGGACGATGTCCACGATCCGCATCAAGACCGCGTCGGTCGGCCCGCCGAAGTAGCCGGAGATGACGCCGTAGAGCACGCCGAACCCGGTGGCCACCAGCGCGACCGCGACGCCCACCAGCAGCGAGCTCTGCCCGCCGACCATGAGCCGCCCCAGCACGTCGTAACCCAGGTCGGTGGTGCCCAGCGGGTGCTCGGCGCTCGGCGGCTGGTTGACCTGCAGGAGGTTGGTGTGAACCTGGTCGGTGTGCCAGAACAGCGGGCCGGCGAAGCAGAACAGCGCCACCAAGGCCACCAGGATGAGCCCGGCCAGCGCGAGCCGGTTCTCCGCGAACGCGCGCAGGATCATCCGCCAGGCCGCGTCCTGGCGGACCGCCTGCCCGCCCTCGGGGATGGCCGCGCCCGGGCCCGCGTCGGCGCCGGCGGCCGCGGTGAGCGCGTCGGCGGGGTGGCGGCGGTCGTCGCGGTCAGTCATAGCGCACCCGCGGGTCAAGGATGGCGTACGCGATGTCGGCGAGCAGGTTGCCGATCACGGTCGCCAGGGCCACGAGCACGGTGATGCCGAACACCACCGGGTAGTCGCCGTTCACGGCGGCGTTGTAGTAGGCGAGCCCGACCCCCGGGAAGTTGAACAAATCCTCGACGATCAGCCCGAACGTCAGGATGCCGGGCAGCGAGATCCCCACGAGCGTGACGACCGGTATGAGCGAGTTGCGCAGCAGGTGCCGGGACAGGATGGCGGCCTGCCCCAGCCCCTTGGCGCGGGCGGTGCGGATGTAGTCCTGGGCCAGGTTCTCGATGGCGGACGACCGCATGTAGCGGCTGAACAGCGCGCACGTGACCAGCGTCAGCGTGGCGATCGGGAGCACCAGGCCCGCCGGGTCGGACAGCACCCCGGTGATCGTGGGCTCCTGCGGCGCCTCGGCGGGCAAGAGCCGGAGATTGACCGCGAAGACGGAGATCAGCAACAGCCCGAGCAGGTAGGCCGGCATCGAGTAGAGGATGAACGAGATGCCCGTCGCGGTGTAGTCGGCCAGCCTGTTGCGCCGGACCGCCTGCATGACGCCGAGCGGGATCGCGATGAGCAGCGCCAGCACGAGCGAGGCGCCGACCAGGAGGATGTCGTTCGGCAGGTCATGGATCACGATGGCGTCGACGCTCATGTTCTGCTTGAACGAGTACCCCAGGTTGCCGTGGATCGTCTGGTTGAGGAAGGAGAGGTACTGCAGCGGCAGGGGACGGTCCAGGCCGTACTCGTGGTTGAACGCGGCTATCTGCGACTGGCTGGCCCGCGGCCCGATGATGGCCCGGGCGATGCTCCCGGGCAGGAGGTGCTGCAGGATGAACACCAGGATGGTGACCCCAAGCAGGACGATGACCGCCTGGCCTATCCGCCGGATGATATAGCCGGTCACCTAGTCAGGGTAATGGCCTCGGGCCTGGGCCCGGATGCGGATATCGTGCACGGGTGGCCGCAACCGCCCGGATCCCGGAGACGCCGTGACCGCCGCCCGGCAGTCGGCGGCGCTCGGCGCGCGCCCGGCCCGGCCTGCCTGGTACCGGCGCGGCGGCTGGCTGCTCGCGCTCGGCGCCGCCGCCTTCGCCGTCGCCGTGGCCGGGTACGTGGCCTTTGCCCTCACCCACCCGTCCAATCAGTGGATGCGGCCCGTTGACCTGCGGGTGTACACCGACGGCGGGCTCATCGTCCGGCACGTCAGGCCGCTGTACCATCCCCGCCTCGCGGCGCCGCTCTATGACTGGCCCGGATACGAGAACCTGAAGTTCACCTACCCCCCGTTCGCGGCCATCGCGTTCACTGTGCTGTCGCTGACCTCGTTCCCGGTGCTGACGAAGATCTCGGTGGGGGTGAACATCGCCGCCCTGCTCGCGACGATCTGGCTGACGCTGGGCGCGCTCGGATACCGCCGCGGGCTGGCCCGGCTGGGCGCCACGCTGCTGCTGGCCGCGCCGCTGCTGTGGACCGAGCCGGTGCAGCGCACGCTGTTCCTGGGCCAGATCGAGATCGTGCTGATGGCGCTGGTCATCTGGGATCTGTGCCAGCCGGACCGGCGGTGGTGGAAGGGTGCGGGCGTCGGGATCGCCGCGGGTATCAAGCTGGTGCCGCTGATCTTCATCCCGTACCTGCTGCTGACCCGCAGGTTCCGCCAGGCCGCCGTGGCGACGGGAACGTTCGCGCTGACGGTCCTGCTGGGCTTTGCCGTGCTGCCCGCCGATTCCCGGAAGTACTGGCTGGGCGGGCTGTTCGCCCAGGGCGGCCGCACCGGGTTCGTCGGCTGGGACGGGAACCAGTCGCTGCCGGCGATCATCACCCGGCTTACCGGAAACGTGGTGCGCGCGCAGCCGACCTGGCTGGTGGCCGACGTGGCGGTCGCGATCGCCGGCGTGGTGTGCGCGGCGCTGCTCGACCGGGCGGGGCACCGCATGGTGGGGCTGCTGACCTGCGCGCTGACCGGGCTGCTGGCCTCGCCGATCAGCTGGGACCACCACTGGGTGTGGATCGTCCCGGCGACGGTGACGGCCGCCGTCTACGCGGTGCGCGCCCGGCGCGCGGCCGCCCGGCTCGCCGCGGGGGGCCTGGCCGCCGGGATCGTCCTCGTGTTCGGGGCGTGGCCGGGGACCCTGTGGAGCCAGCCCGCGAACACCGGAGGGTTCTTCGAGGGGCTGATCTGGGCCCCCCCGATCACGAACCCGGAGGTCTACTTCGCGCTCGGCGACCGGCCGTGGTACGCCGAGTACCACTGGCACGGGCTGCAGCTGATCACCGGGAACCTGTACGTGCTGACCGGGATGGCGCTGTTCGTGCTGCTGATCGCGCTCGCGCTGGGGCCCGCGAGGCGGGCGGCACTGGCGACGGGCCGCGCCGCCCCGCTCACGCCGGCCACAGCAGCGCCTCCGCCGGGATGACGGTCGGCGACTTCATCTTCCACCGCTGCGTCAGGCCCAGCCAGACCAGGCCCGCCGCGCAGGCGAGCAGGTCTGCCGAACGATAGCCGATGGCCAGCGTGACCTGGGCCGGGGTTCGCCATGCTTTTGCCAGCTCTTGATCGCGCCGAAATTGTCCTCCCCGCTGCTGCGAACGGGTTGCGCGCCCTGCGTATACTGGTTACCGTTTTCATTTGTATTAGCCGCGGCCCAGCCGGAAGGAGCCTGACCATGCCGTCTCGCCGGAGGATTGCGGCCGCCGCGCTGGTGATCACGGCGGGGCTCCTCGCCACGGCGTGCTCGGCCATTTCGGCCTCGCCCGACGCGTCCGGCGGCCAGGTGGTCGCCGTCGGCGCCGAGAACGAGTACGCCAACGTGATCGGCCAGATCGGCGGCAGGTACGTCCGGGTGACCGCGATCGAAAGCAACCCCAACACCGATCCGCACACGTTCGAGGCCAGCCCGAGCGTGGCCCAGGAAGTCGCCTCGGCCCAGCTCGTGGTCCAGAACGGCATCGGCTACGACACCTACATGAACAAGATCGAGGCCGCGTCGCCGAGCTCCACCCGCAAGGTCATCGACGTGCAGAACCTGCTCGGCCTGCCGGACAGCACGCCGAACCCCCACCTTTGGTACTCCCCGGCCACGATGCCGGCCGTGGCGAAGGCGGTGACCAGCGACCTTTCCGGGATGCAGCCGGCGCACGCCGCGTACTTCACGGCCAACCTGCGCCGGTTCGACGCCTCGCTGCAGCCCTGGTACCAGGCGATCGCGCGGTTCAAGGCGTCCTACCCGGGCACCCCCGTCGCGGTCACCGAGCCCGTCGGCGACTACCTGCTGCAGGCGATCGGGGCGAGGATCCTCACGCCGTTCACCTTCCAGGCCGACATCATGAACGGGGTCGACCCGTCGCCGCAGGACGTGTCGCTGGAGGACGGCCTGTTCTCCGATCACCGGGTCAAGGTCTTCGTGTACAACCAGCAGGTGACCGACTCGCTCACGCAGTCGTTCCTCAGCCAGGCCCGCAAGGACGGCATCCCCGTGGTCGGCGTGTACGAGACCATGCCCACGCCCGGATACGACTACCAGTCGTGGATGCTGGCCGAGACCCGGGCCCTGCAGAAGGCCGTGGCCGACAAGATCTCGACGGAGAAACTGTGACGATGACATCCCAGCGACCGACCACCGGCCAGGACGGCGCTCCGGGCGACACGCTCACCGTCGACGGCGTCAGCGTCCGGCTGGGCGGGCGCGAGGTGCTGCACGACGTGCGGTTCACGATCAGGCCCGGCGAGTTCGTCGGCCTGATCGGCTCCAACGGGGCGGGCAAGACCACCCTGCTGCGCGTGATACTCGGCCTAGTGCCGCCCGCCGCGGGGCAGGTCCGGGTCGGCGCGGCGGGGGTCGGCTACGTGCCGCAGAAGATACAGCTGGATCCCGATATGCCGCTGCGGGCCAGGGACCTGGTCGGGCTGGGTCTCGACGGGAACCGCCTCGGGATCCCGCTGCCGTCGCGTTCCCGCCGGAAGCTGGTGGACGAGATGCTGCGGGCGGTCGACGCCGAGCACATCGGCAACGCCCGCGTCGGGTACCTGTCCGGCGGCGAGCAGCAGCGGATCCTGATCGCGCACGCGCTGGTCAGCCGTCCCGGGCTGCTGCTGCTGGACGAGCCGCTGGCGAACCTCGACATCGCCAGCGAGCAGGAGGTCGTCGCGCTGCTCGCCCGCATCGCGCGGGAGCAGCGGATCGCCGTGCTGATC
Organism: uncultured Actinomycetota bacterium; assembly: GCA_963808705.1. Taxonomy (GTDB): domain Bacteria; phylum Actinomycetota; class Actinomycetes; order Streptosporangiales; family Streptosporangiaceae; genus JASHPR01. The sequence goes on from CAWEHB010000007.1 coordinate 411,002, forward strand.
TCGGCGCACGAGATGAACCCGCTGCTCCCGGTCATGGACCGGATCGTCTACCTGGCGGCGGGACGGGCGGCCAGCGGGCCCACCGACGAGGTCGTCCAGGGCGAGGTGCTCAGCGAGTTGTACGGGCACCATGTCGACGTGATCCACGTGCACGGCCGGGTCCTGGTCGTGGCCGGGCGCGGGGACGGCCTGGATATCCCGCTGGACCCGGCCGCCCCCGCCGCATCGTGAACCACGTCCTGACGGCCATCGTCGAACCGGGCTTCTTCGGCAGCGCGCCGGTCCACGTGGCGTTGCTGATCGGCGGCGTGGTCGCCGTGGTGTCCGGCATCGTCGGCACGTTCACCGTGACGCGGGGGCAGTCGTACGCCGGGCACGCGCTCGCCGATATCAGCGTCACCGGCGGCTCGGGGTCCTTCCTGATCGGGATCAGCCCGCTGTGGGGGTTCGCGGGTACCAGCGTGGCCGCGGCAGGGGTCATGGACCTGATCGGGGTCCGCCGCCCGCGCGGGCGGGACCTGGCCACCGGCATCGTGCGCGGGGCCGGCCTGGGCCTGGGCGCCCTGTTCCTCTACTGGGACACCACGCACACCTCCACGACCGGGGCGACGATCACGATCCTGTTCGGGTCCATGTTCACCATCGACAGCTCGGTCATCCCGGCCGTCGCGGCGTTCAGCCTGGCGGCCGTGGGCATCGTGGCCGCGCTGTACCGGCCGCTGCTGCTGAGCTCGGTCAGCTCCGACCTGGCCGTCGTGCGCGGGGTGCGGGTGCGTACCACCGGCGCGCTGTGCCTGGTCGCGATCGCGCTCGCGGTCTCGCTGTCGGCCCTGACCATCGGGGCCATCCTCAGCACGGCGCTGCTCGTCGGGCCCGCGGCGATCGCGCTGCGGCTGACGGCCCGGCCCGGCCTGGTGATGGCCTGGTCCGCGCTGATCGGCCTGGCCGCCACCTGGCTGGGCATCCTGCTCGCCTTTGACAGCTATTACTGGCCGCCGGCGCGGCAAGGCTGGCCGGTCAGCTTCTTCGTTGTGGCCCTGGTCCTGGTCTTTTATCTGCTGGCCCAGGCACGCCCGGCCGCCCGGGGCGCGAAGCCGGGGCGGGGATAGGCATGTTCTCCGGATTCATGACCAACACCTGGACGGTGGCGACCATCGTGGCCGTGGTGGCCGGCGTGGTGGGGTTCTTCGTCGTGCTCCGGGGCTCGGCCTTCGCCGCCGACGCGCTGCCGACCGGCGCGTTCGCCGGAGCGGCTGGTGCCAGCCTGATCGGGGTCAATACCCTGGTCGGGCTGGGCGTCTTCTCGCTGCTCGGCGCGCTCGGCATCGGCTGGCTCGGCCGCCGGGGCCGGCACGACGTGGCGGTGGCGCTGGTCCTGGTGGCGATGCTCGGGCTCGGCGCGCTGTTCCTCAGCTTCACCGTGGAGTACGAGCCGGAGATCGACTCGCTGCTGTTCGGCGAGGTCCTCGGCATCAGCGTGAACGAGATAGCCCCCGTGGCCGTGCTGGGCGCGGTATGCATCGCCGCGATCATGGTGATGTACCGCCCGCTGCTGCTCTCCTCGGTGATGCCCGAACTGGGCGAGGCGCGCGGGGTGCGGGCCCACCGGATCGAGATGGGCTTCCTGGTGATCCTCGCCCTGGCCACGACCATGGCCCTGCCCGTGGTGGGCGCTCTGCTGATCTTCAGCCTGATGATCGGCCCGCCCGCCGCGGCCCGGTCGGTCACCGACCGGCCGCTGCTCGCCATGGGCCTGTCGGTGGTGCTCGCCCTGGTCACGGTGTGGGCCGCGATCGCGGCGTCGTACGAGTCCAACTGGCCGGTGGGGTTCTTCGTCGGGGCGCTCGGCGCGGTGTGCTACGCAGGCGGGCGCGGCTGGACGGCGCTGCGGCGGACCCGGATGGCCCGGTCCGCCGGATCCGTCGAGTCGGCCGCGCCGGCCGGGTCAGCCGGCGCTCGCGCCCGCCGGGTCCCCGCCTAGCGCCCGCCCGCGCCGGTGCTGCCGCCTGCGCCGCTGCCAGAGCAGGAGACTGCCGCCGACGGCCCCGACGGCCATCGCGGTGACGTGGCCGACCGCCGACACGTCGAGGTGGCCCAGCCCGGCGAAGATATCGCCCACGAAGACCAGCAGCGCAAGGTCGAGCGCGGCCGCGGCGCGCGCCAGCCAGGAGCCGTACAGCAGGGCCACCATGATCGCGGACACGACCACGTACGAGGGGCCGACGTCGACGAGGTACCGGTCCGACGCTGGCAGCAGGCCCCGGTCCACCCGGTAGCCGACTATCCCCTCGCTGACCAGCGTGCCGATCACGTGCCCGGCCGCGCACACCACGGCCGTCCGCCAGTTGCCGAGTACCCCGTTGGCGCCGAACAGGGCCAGCGCGATCAGCGCCGGCCAGGCGAGCGCGAACTCCTGGGTCACGAACGCGGAGACCACCAGCGAGCCGACCGGGTCGTGGCGCAGGTTATGCACGCTGGTGCTGGCCCAGTTGACCAGAGCCGCCTGGTCGTGCGGGGACAACAGCGCGTAGATCACCTCGGCGACGATGAAGCCCCCCAGGTAGAGCCAGGCCACCGCGTAGGACGTGAAGATCGTCTTCAGGTCCGGCCGGCGCATGGAGCAAGACTAGAGCGCCAGCCGGCTGCGGGCGCGGCCTGCCGCTCGGGACTTGACATCTATCGAATGCTTGTTCGATAGTGATTCGATGAGTGCGGAGGTCACACAGGCCGCACAGATTGCACAGGCCGCACGGATGGCTCAGGTCACGGAGCCACCTCTTGCGCGCCGCCTTGACCGCGTCCTGCCGGGCGATGCGGCCCTGCCAGGCGATGCGGTCCTGCGGAGCGATGCGGTCCTGCCGGTGCTCCCGGCCCTGCGGAAATTGCTTCCCGCGGGAGGCCTGCACCGCGGCTCGGTCGTGGCGACAGAGGGCTGGAGCCTGCTCTGCCTGGCCCTGGTCGCGGGCGCGTCAGCGGCCGGGGCCTGGTGCGCGGTGGCCGGGCTGCCGCACCTCGGGGTGGCCGCGGCCGCCGACGTGGGCCTGGATCCGGACCGGATGCTGCTGATCGCGGACCCGGGTCCAGGCTGGCCGCAAGTCGTGGCCTCGCTGCTCGACGGCTGCGAGTTGGTGCTGCTGCGCCCGCCGGACCGGCCGTCCGCCTCGGTGCGGCGCCGGCTCGAGGCCACCGTGCGTCGTTTCGGCGGCGTGCTCGTGGTGGCGGGAGACTGGGACGGCGCGCAGACCAGGCTGCTCGTCGCCAGCCAGGAATGGACGGGGATCGGGGCAGGCCACGGGCGGCTGCGGGCCCGCCGGGTCCAGGTCGTGGCGGCCGGCCGGGGCGCGGCGGCGCGGTTGCGGGCCCGGTGGCTGTGGCTGCCCGGCCCCGATGGGTCGGTGGCGGTCGCGGATGAGATCGGCGCGGCCCGCTTCCGGCCGGGAACCCGGAGTACCGGATGACCTCAGCCGGCGGCGCGGCGCGACGGGTGCTCGTGGTGTGGTGTCCCGCCTGGGAACAAGATGCAGAGCCGGACACCCGGGCCTTCGAGCGGGTGGTGACCCTGGTGGAGAGGTTCTGCCCCCGGGTGGAGGTGCTGCGTCCCGGGGCTTGCGCCATCGGTGCCCGCGGGCCGGCCAGGTACTTCGGCGGGGAAGCGGCCCTGGCGGGGAAGATCATCGATGCTGTGGCCCGCCTCGGGTTCGCCTGCCAGGTCGGCGTGGCCGATGACTTGTTCGCCGCGCAGCTCGCCGCGCGGGCGCCGTGGCCAGGCCAGGCCGCGATCGTGGCACCGGGCGAGACGCTGGCGTTCCTGGCCCCGCACCCGGTCGGCTCCCTGGGCCACCCGGAACTGGCCGGCCTGCTGCCCCGCCTGGGCATCAGGAGGCTGGGGGAGTTCGCGGCGCTGCCGGCCGCCGAGGCGGCGAACCGGTTCGGATCCGCCGGAATGCTCGCGCACCGGCTGGCGCGCGGCCTCGATCCCCGGCCGCTGGCGCCCCGCCCGCCGTCGGTCGACCTCTCCGCATCCGTTGCGTTCGACCCGCCCGCCGAGCAGGCCGAGCCGGTGATATTCGCCGCCAAGACGCTCGCCGAGCGGATGCACGCGGACCTGGCCGCCCGGGGGCTGGCCTGTGTGCGGGTGCAGGTGCAGGCGATCTGCGCCGACGGGCAGGAGATCACCCGGTTGTGGCGGCATGACGGGCTGCTCTCCGCGCTGGCGGTGGCCGAGCGGGTGCGCTGGCAGCTGGCCGGCTGGCGGGCGGCCCAGGATGGGCGCGGACGTAGCGTAACGGCTCCATACGGGGAGATCCGGGCCGGCGGGATCACGCTGCTGCGGCTGGTTCCCGACCAGCTGGTACGCGACACCGGCCGTCAGCTGGGGCTGTGGGGCGAGACGGCGGTCGACGACCGGGTGGCGCGCGCGGCGCTCCGGGTGCAGGCCATGCTCGGGCACGGTTCGGTGGCGCGCCCGTTGCTGGCCGGCGGCCGCAGCCCGGCCGAACAGGTGACGCTGGTGCCGTTCGGCGACGCTGCCGACCCTCCGTTTCCCGCGGGCCGTCCCTGGCCCGGCAGGCTCCCCGCGCCCGCCCCGGCCACGGTCTACCCGGTCCCGCGGTCGGCCAGGGTCACCGACGAGTGGGGTGCCGCGGTGACCGTCACCGGCCGGGCGCTGATTTCCGCGCCCCCCGCCTGGCTGTCCGCCCGCGGCGAGCCGTGGCTGGCGATCACCTCCTGGGCCGGGCCCTGGCCGGTCACCGAGCGGTGGTGGCGTCCGGCCAGCTCGCGGCGGCAAGCCAGGTTCCAGCTGGTCGCCGAGGATGGGAACGCCTGGCTGGCCGTGGTGCAGGACGGCCAGTGGCTGATCGAGGCCGGCTACGACTGACTCGCCATCGCCTGCCGCCGCCGCCGCCTGCCGCCGCCGCCGTCGCCTGCCGCCACCGCTTCCTTCGCCGGCAACTCGCCCTGTGGCACCCGACAGTCGCCTGGCGAGCAGAAGTCATCCAAAAATTTTTTCGAGAAATATGGGAGAAGCTGGCGAGATGTGCTCGTTTTGTCGGCGTCGGCCGATACCGTGGGTTATGACAAAGCATGACGGACCGCCCGCGCGGAGGAGGTGAGCCGATGCCGCACCAGACCCCAGGAGCAGGCCAGGACGACGAGCGGCCTGCCGCCTCAGCCAGCGGCCCGCCACGGTTCGCCTGGGCGCCGGGCAGCACCGGGCCCGCGGCCGAGCAGGACGGCTCGGAGTCGGCCAGCCCGGGGCTGGACTGGCAGGCGCTGCTGGAGGCGCTGGCGGCGGGCGGGTTCCTGGACGGCAAGGAAGAAGACCAGGACGCCGTCGCCGCCGAGGAGCAGGCGGCGGTGGTGGACGGGCGGATGAGCGCGCCGCTGCCACCGGGGGAGGCGGGGGCGCTGGCGGCCGAGCACATGGCGCCGGGCGCGGCACAAGCGGGATGGCTGGCGGCGGCCGCGGGCACGGCCCTGGGGCTGGATGAGTACGGGCTGGCCGGGGTGGCGATCGCCGCCCGCCAGCTCGCTTCGTGGGCGCAGGCGGCGGAACTGGCCGCGGTCGCGCAGCTGGCCGCGCGCGCCGCGGCTGCCGACCCCGACATCGGGCTGAGGCCCGACGGGCGCCCGGCGCGGTTGTGCCGCGACGCGCTGGGTCAGATCTCCCTGGCCTTGATGCTGACCGACCACAGCGCGACCGACTGGGCCAGCCTGGGTATTACCCTGACCTGGCGGCTGTCGGCCACCGGCGCCGCGCTGGCCGGCGGGCGGATCGACCTGGCCCGCGCCAAGGTCATTGCCGAGGCCACCAGCGTCCTTTCCGAACAGGCCGCCCGCGCGGTCGAGGCTGCGATCCTGCCCGGGGCGGGCCTGGCAGACCACCGCCCAGCTGCGGGCCCGGCTGCGCCGCGCGGTGATCGCCGCCGACCCCGACGCTGCCGAGCAGCGCCACCAGGACGCCGAACGCCACGCCAAGGTGTGCTTGTACGGCGACGATGACGGCACCGCTACCTTAACCGGCACCGGGCTGCCCGTGGTGCAGGCGGCGGCGGCGATGGCGCGGATCACCGCGATCGCCCGGGCCATGAAGGCCGCCGGGCACGGCGGCGGGCTGGACCTGTACCGGGCCCAGGTCATGCTCGGCCTGCTGCTGGGCACTCTGCCCTACATCCCCCCGCCCGATGGCGCCCCCCACCCCCAACCCCCGCCTGGCGGCGACTCCGGCAGCGGCGATTCCAGCGACCCTGTCGGCGGTGGTCCGGAGGGTGGTATCAGCCCAGACGGCGGGCAGCCCGATGACCTGCCCGACCCGCGAGATGAGGATGTCCCCGACGACGACCGTCCCGCCGCCGACGGCGGCGACTGGGACCAGAACGGATCCGGGGACTGCGGCCAAGACGATGACCGGCCGGGGGCCGGGCCGGTCCAGCCGTGGCCGGCGCTTGGTGTGATCCCGCCCGCCCTGGCCCGCCCCGCCCCGCCCGCCGGCGGGCGGCCGCCGGGCGGGCTGCTGGACCTCACCCTGCCCTGGGCCACCCTGGCCGGGCTGTCGCCCGCGCCGGGGCTGCTGGGCCGGATCGGCCCCATCACCGCCACCCAGGCCCGTCAGCTCGCCGACGCCGCGCAGCCTGACCCGGGCGCCCAGTGGCGCATCATCGTCACCAACCCCGCCGGGCAGGCCATCACCATCACCCCGATCCGCCGTCGTACCCGCGACGGCCCCGGGCCGGCCAGGGACGGCCCCAGGCCGCCCGGGGCCGGGCTGGCCGGCCGCATCACCCTGGTCATCACCGCGGACACCGTCCGCGAGCACGCCACCACCACACCTAGCCCGGCCGCCCGGCCCAGGCCACCGGGCGGGATCGCCGCCGCCGCGCTGGCCGCCGCGGCCCGGGCCCTGGACCAGGCGCTGGCCCAAGCCCAGGCCGACGCCGCCGCGGGCGGGTGCGCCCATACCGGCCAGTCGCCGGGCTACCGGCCGCCGCCGCGGCTGCGCGAGCAGGTCACCGCCCGCGACCTCACCTGCCGCAACCCCGCCTGCCGCCAGCCCGCCTGGCGCGCCGACCTCGACCACACCCTGGCCTGGGACGATGGCGGGCTGACCTGCCGCTGCAACCTGGGCGGCGCCTGCCGCCGCGACCACCAGCTCAAACAGCACCCCCGCTGGAAACTGGAACAGACCCGGCCCGGCGAGTTCACCTGGACCACCCCATCCGGGCGCACCTACACCGCCAGCCCCGACACCTACCCCCTGTAGCACCGGCGGCAGGAAGAGGCACAGCAGCTCATGAGCTGGGACGACCCACCGCTTCCGTGGCGAGAGTTCGAGCGGCGCCTGTCCTGGGGCGGCAAGGGCGACCGGAGCGGCAAAGGCGACCGGAGCGGCAAAGGCGACCGGAGCGGCAAAGGTGGCGGGAGTGGCCGTGGCGGGAGTGGCCGTGGCGGGAGTGACAAAGGCGGCGGTGAGCACACCGCGCCTGTGGCCCGCCTGCCCGCCAGCCGGTCCAGCCGGACCGGCCAGGCTGGCCAGGCTGGCCCGGCGTGGGCCGAGCTGCACTGCCACTCGTCCTACAGCTTCCTCGACGGAGCGTCCAGTCCCGAGGAACTGGTCGCCGAGGCGGCAGGACACGGCCTGCAAGCGCTGGCCATCACCGACCACGACGGCATGTACGGGGTACCCCAGTTCGCTCAGGCGGCGGCCCGGCTGAGGCAGCGGACCGGCGCCACCCTCGGCACGGTCTTCGGCGCGGAACTCAGCCTGGACCTGCCCGGCGACCAGGGCGGCGTCCCCGACCCGGTGGGCAGGCACCTGCTGGTCCTGGCCCGCGACCCCGAGGGGTACCGGCGGCTGTGCCAGGCCATCAGCACCGCGCAGCTGGCCGGAAAGGAGAAGGGCCGTCCCGTCTACGACCCGACGCAGCTGGCGCAGGCACACGGCGGGCACTGGGTGATCCTCACTGGCTGCCGCAAGGGCGCCGTCCCGGCCGCACTCGCGGCCGCGGGCCCGGAGGCGGCCGCGCGAGAGCTCCGCGCCCTGGTCGGCCTGTTCGGCCGCCAGAACATCGCCATCGAGCTGACCAGCCACGACCAGCCAGCCGACGACGAGCGCAACGACGCCCTCTACGAGCTGGCCAGGCAGACAAGCACGGCCGTGATCGCCACCGGCAATGTGCATTACGCGTCACCGCCGGGCGCGAGGCTCGCACAGGCGCTGGCCGCGGTCCGGGCCCGCCGCAGCCTGGATGAGATGGATGGCTGGCTGGCCGCCTCCGGTGCCGCCTACCTGCGGTCCGGCCCGGAGATGGCCCACCGGCTGCGCCGGTACCCCGGCGTCAGGGAGCGCACCATCGAACTCGCGGCGGACTGCGCGTTCGACTTCCACGTGATCGCGCCGAGGCTGCCGGACTTCCCGGTGCCCCGGGACTACCCGACCGAGGCGAGCTGGCTGCGCCACCTGGTCGAGATCAGGGCACCGGAACGGTATGGCCAGCCCGAACGCGTCGAGGGAGCCTACGACCAGATCGCCCGCGAGCTCGACGTGATCGTGAACCTCGGGTTTCCCGGCTACTTCCTGATCGTGCAGGACATCGTGGAGTTCTGCGAGCGGAAGGGCATCTTGTGCCAGGGCCGCGGCTCGGCCGCCAACTCGGCCGTCTGCTACGCCCTCGGGATCACCAACGTGGACCCGGTCCGGCACGGCCTGCTCTTCGAGCGCTTCCTGTCCGCGGGAAGGGACGGCCCGCCCGACATCGACCTGGACATCGAGCACCGGCGCCGGGAGAGGGTCATCCAGTACGTCTACGACCGGTACGGCCGGGAAAACGCGGCCCAGGTCGCCAACGTGATCTCTTACCGGCCGCGGATGGCGCTGCGGGACGCGGGGCGGGCGCTCGGCTACGCACCGGAACAGCAAGACACGTGGGCCCGCCAGGTCGGCCCGCGTCAGTACCGCCCCGGCCAGCCGGTCCCGCCCGGCGCGGGGGTTCCGCCCGCCGTCACCAGCTTGGCGGCCCGGATGCAGCGGCTGCCCCGCCACCTGGGCATTCACTCCGGCGGAATGGTGATCTGCGACCGGCCGGTGGGGGAGGTGTGCCCGGTGGAGTGGGCGCGGATGCCGGGCCGCACCGTGCTGCAGTGGGACAAGGACGACTGCGCCTACGCCGGGCTGGTCAAGTTCGACCTGCTCGGCCTGGGCATGCTGACCGCGCTGCGGGACTGCCTCGAGCTGGTCGAGGCCTACCACGGCCAGCGCTGGCGGCTGCACTCGATCCCGCAGGAGGACCCCGGCGTCTACGACATGCTGTGCGAGGCGGACACCATCGGGGTATTCCAGGTCGAGTCCCGCGCCCAGATGGCCACCCTGCCCCGACTCAGGCCGAGGAGGTTCTACGACCTGGTCATCGAGGTCGCGCTGATCAGGCCGGGCCCGATCCAGGGCGGCTCGGTGCATCCCTACCTGCGCCGCCGGCACGGCGACGAGCGGGCGGACCTGCCGCACGAGTCGATGCGCCAGGCGCTCGGCAAGACCCTCGGGGTGCCGCTGTTCCAGGAGCAGATGATGCAGATGGCGATCGACTGCGCCTCGTTCACGGCCGCCGAGGCGGACCAGTTGCGGCAGGCGATGAGTTCCAAGCGGGCCCCGGAGCGGATCGAGGAACTGCGCGCGCGGCTGCTGGACGGGATGGCCGCCCGCGGCATCCCGGCCGAGGTAGCCGAGGACATCTACGTCAAGATCCTGGCCTTCTCCAGCTACGGCTTCCCCGAGTCGCACGCGATCAGCTTCGCCTACCTGGTCTACGCCAGCGCCTGGCTGAAGCGCTACTACCCGGCGGCGTTCACCGCCGCCCTGCTGCGCGCCCAGCCGATGGGCTTCTACGCCCCGGCCAGCCTGATCGGCGACGTGCGCAGGCACGGCGTCGAGGTCCGCGGCGTCGACGTCAACGCCAGCGCCGTGCTCGCGACCCTCGAAAAACCAACATTCAAGAGGCGCAACGGGCTTCAGCGGGATCAGCCGGCGATCCGGCTTGGCCTGTCCGACGTCCGCAACCTCGGACAGCGGGCCGCGGCCGTCGTGGCCGGCCAGCCGTACCGGGACCTGGAGGACTTCGCCCGCCGTACCCGGCTGCCGGCCCCGGCGCTTGAGGCCCTGGCCACCGCGGGCGCGTTCGGCTGCTTCGGGATCAGCAGGCGCGAGGCGCTGTGGGCGGCCGGGGCGGCGGCGACGATCAGGCCCGGGCAGCTGCCCGGGACCACGCCCGGGCTGGCCGCGCCGCCGCTCCCGGCCATGACGGCCGCCGAGGAGACCTTCGCCGACCTGTGGGCGACCGGAACTTACGGCACCCACCCGATCGAGCACATCCGGCCGTTGCTCACCGAGCAGGGCGTGATCGGGGCGGCGGAGCTGAGAATGGCCCGGCCGGGCGCGAACGTGACGGTGGCGGGGCTGGTCACGCACCGGCAGCAGCCGGGGACGGCCCGCGGGGTGGTGTTCCTGAGCCTGGAGGACGAAACCGGGCTGGCCAACGTCATCTGCCCCCCTGCCGTCTGGGAGCGGCACCGCCGGCTGGCCATGGAGGCGAGCGCGCTCCTGGTGACGGGACGGGCCGAGCGCCTGGACGGTGCGGTCAGCCTGCTCGCCACCCGGCTGCGCCGGCTCCGCGTGGTCGCCGCCGCCCGCAGCCGCGACTTCCGCTAGCTCGGGTATCCGGTGGCAGCCCGAATCACCTGCGGCTATGAGCCGGTGAAGATGAAGATCCCGTGAAGCATGGGGGGTCGGGTCCGGCGCCAGCGAGGGACGGGGGTGAAGATGGGTCTAGTGAAGATGGGGGCAGTGATGCATCAGGGGGACCGGAAGCCTTCACGGGCCGCGCAGCACAGGCCGGCTTAACGTTCAAGTCACTTATTAGGAGCGAGTCATGCCCGAACGCACTTCTTACGCCCAGGGGACACCGAACTGGGTGGACCTGCAGACTAGTGACCAGGCCGCGGCCAAGGCGTTCTACGCCGGCCTGTTCGGCTGGACCTACGACGACCAGCCGATGGGGGAAGGCGCGGTGTACTCGATGGCCAAGCTCGGCGACAAGGACGTCGCCGCGATCGCGCCGCAGTCACCGGAGCTCGCCGCCGCGGGCGCGCCCCCGATGTGGAACACCTACATCGCCGTGGACTCGGTCGATGACGCCGCGGCCAAGGTCGAGGCGGCCGGCGGCCAGGTCGCGATGCCGCCCTTCGACGTCGCCGGCGCCGGGCGGATGGCCTTCGTGCTGGACCCGAGCGGTGCCGCCGTGGCGCTCTGGCAGGCCAACCAGCACATCGGCTCCTCGCTGGTGAACGAGACGGGCACCGTGACCTGGAACGAGCTGGTCACCACCGACCCGGCCGCCGCCAAGTTCTACGAGCAGGTGCTCGGCGTGACCACGTCCGTGATGGACATGGGGACCGGCGAGTACACGCTGTTCGAGGTCGGCGGGCAGATGGTGGGCGGCAGCACCCCGCCGCCGATGGAGGGCGTGCCCAACCACTGGCACGTGTACTTCGCCGTCGACGACGCGGACGCTACCGCGGCCAAGGCCGCCGAGCTGGGCGGGTCCGTGATGGTCGCGCCGTTCGACTCCCCGGTCGGCCGCATGGCCGTCCTGACCGACCCGCAGGGCGCGGTGTTCAGCATCATCAAGCCGGCCACCCAGCCCGCGTAGGGTCCGCGGCCACGGCGGGGAGCGAGGCGTAAGCCGGCGCGGCGGACTCAGGATGAAGCGGGCTGGCGCTCGCCGTTGACCGTCAGCTCCACCCGGTCCGGGTAGAAGCACATGAGGCCGGTGATCCCTTCCGCGGCCGGGATCGGCGTCTCGTAGCTCCACACGAGATCCGGGTGAGTCCCGCCGCCGGCCTGCGCCGACCAGTACGACGCCTGGCCCTTGAACGGGCAGGTCGTCGCGTGATCCGTGGGCGTGAGCAGGTCGGTGCGGACATCCTCCCGGGGCAGGTAGTAGCGGGTCGGGTACCCGGTCTCGTCGAGCAGGACGGGGCGGTCCGACTCGGCCAGCTTCTCGCCGCCGAGCGTCACGACGACGTGCAGGTTGGCGGGCGTGATCGTGATCGTGTGTCCTGAAGCCATGCCCGTGCCAACCCCTCGGCGCGCCCGGTGATTCCGCCGCCGCCCCGCTCGCGTCGCATCGGCCAACGACGACGCCCTGCGCCGCGACGGCGTCGTCGGCTTAGCCGCGGGCCAGGTCGGCCGCGGCCACCCGCAGCTCGGCCAGCAGCGGTTCGGGCAGGGTGAGCCCGCGGGCCGAGGAGCCCAGGGCCCACCAGCCGTCCGCCGACGGGCCGCCCGCGGGGATTGCCACGCCGGCGCAGCAGACCTCGTTGCGGAACTGCCCGTACTCCATGACCAGGTCACCCGGTCGGAGCCGGGTGACCTCGGCCTCGATCTGGGCGGGCTCGGTGACCGTGTTCGGCGTGAACGGCCGCATGCCGTGCTCGGCGAGCAGGCTGCTGCGGGCGCGGCCGGGCAGCGTCGCCAGCAGCGCCTTGCCCAGCGCGGTCGCGTGGGCGGCGGTCTCCAGGCCGGGCTGCAGATCCTCCAGCCACGGCGACCGCACCCCTTCGGCCACGTCGACAACCACCAGCCGTCCCGCGGAGATGCAGGCCAGGTAGGCGGTGTGCCCGGTGGTGTCGGCCAGGTGCTGCAGCACGGGCCGGGCCCGGGGCGGACGGCGCAGGGAGTTCATCAGCTCGTGGAAGCGCTCGGCGACCTCGGACCCGGCGACGTACTCCCCGCTGGACAGGCGCACCAGGTAGCCCTCATAGCACAGGGTGCGGACCAGGTGATAGGCCGTGGACAGGTGGAGCTGGCACCGGCGGGCGATAACCTTCACCGGCAGCGGGCGCGGCGAGCCGGACACCTCCTCGATGATCCGCAGCGCCCGGGACACGCTGCGGATGAGGTCGGTGGGCTCGGCATCGCTGCCGGCATTCCTCACCCTTACCAGGATGCCGTGCCAGACGGCGGCTGGGAACCGTCCGGCTGGCCCGGGCCGCCGTTCAGCATGTGAAATATTCGGGGGTTCCGCGCCGCTGACGGCGCTGGCAGCCTGGCCGCATGTCCGACGTGCCGCAGTGGGCCCTCGACGCTCTCAGCGACGTGTACGACCCGTGCTGCCGCGAAAAGGGCATATCAGTCGTGGACATGGGCCTGGTGCGCTCGGTGCGCGCCACCGGCGACCAGGTCCGGGTCGAGCTGCTGCTGACCAGCGGCTGGTGCCCGTTCGCGGCCCGGGTCCTGACCGAGATCACCGAGCGGATCGAGGCGCAGCCCGGCGTCCGGTCGGCGGACGTCGAGATCGTCTGGGACGAGGCGTGGACCACCGACCGGCTGTCGCCCCGGGCCGCCGGCCTCCTGCGTTTCCTGCCGCCACCCGCGCAAGTGCCCGACCGGGGCGCTTTCGTAACCGCCCATCAGCCCGTGCCAGCGCCCGGCCGCGGCGCTCACGCGGCCGCTCCCGAGCGAGGTGATCCGTCATGATCGATGACGCCTTCGTGTTCGACTGCGTCGCGCACATCTTCAACTTCGACCCGAAGAACGCGCTCGGCCCGCCCGGCCTGATGTTCGACAACCACCTGTACGCGTTCCACAACGCGCTGACCCCGGATGACCAGCCGAAGCTGCCGCCCGAGGAGTTCCTGCGCCAGTGGACCGTGGCCGACATCAGGAAAATGGTCTACGAGGAATCCGACACCGACATGCTGGTGGCGATGCCGCTGCCGCTGACCGACCTGTTCCGCGACGGCCTGTCGCCGTGGGAGGAGTGCGCCGACCTGGCCAGCCGCGACCCGGACCGGACCATCTTCTGGGGATCGGTGAACCCGCTGGAGGGCCGCAAGGCCCTGGACCTGATGGAACGGCAGGTCGGCGAGTTCGGCGCGAAGGCGTTCAAGTTCTACAACGTGCGCTACGACTACGGAACGCCTTTCCCGTGGCGGATGGACGACCCGCAGATAGCCTTCCCGGTCTTCGAGAAGGCGCAGGAACTCGGGGTCAACCTGATCGGCGTGCACAAGGGCGTGCCGCTCGGCCCGCAGCCGATCGAGTACACCCAGACCTGGGACATGGACGGCGCCGCGGCCAACTTCCCCGACATCAACTTCGTGATCTTCCACGTGGGGCTGCCGTTCCTGGACGAGACCTGCTGGCAGCTGATCCGGTACCCGAACCTGTACGCGTCCCTGGCGGCGACGATCAACTTCCTGGTCCGCGCGCCGCGGATGTTCGCCGAGATCCTCGGGAAGCTGCTGTTCTGGTGCGGGGAAGACAAGATCATCTATGGCTCCGAGGCGCCGATCTTCCACCCGCAGTGGGCCCTGCGGGCCTTCATGGACTTCGAGATCCCCGAGGACCTCTGCGCGGGCTACGGCTACCCGCAGCTGACCGACCAGGCCAAGCGGAAGATCCTCGGCGAGAACCTGCTCCGCCTGCACGGCATGGACGTCGCGGAGACCAAGGCCAGGCTGGGCCGCTCCGCTAGGGCGTGACCGGAGCGCGCGCCTCGCGGTCCGCGCGCCAGCACAGTGAGCGCATCGGCACGTCGATCTCGTCCGCGCCGGGGAAGCGCTGCTCGAGCGCGGCCCTGACCCGGGCGAGGGTCGCCGCCTGGTCCTGCGGGCTCGCGGTGATGACGCCGCTGTAGGTGCCCAGCATGCCGACGAAGTCATCGACGGTCATGAGCCGCCGGAACGTGAACTCCGCGACCTCGGCCGGCCCGAAGGGCGAGCCGGGCGGCAGCGCGACCTCACGGTGCCGCCGCCGGGGGCTGCCCCGGTCGCCAGGCTCCTCGGTCCTGGCGGCCCAGTCGGGCTCGCGGAGCCGGTTGAGCTCGCGGACCCAGCCCACCTCGCGGTCGCGGCTGGTCCAGATCATGCCGAAGCGGCCGCCGTCCCGCAGGACCCGGGCGATCTCCGGCACGGTGCGTTCGGGGTCCATCCAGTGCCACGCCGACGAGATGAACACGCCGTCGGCGCTGGCGTCGGGCAGCGGGATCGCCTCGCCCCGGCCCTGCGCCACCTCGATGACCGGGTCCCGGGCGCGCAGCACGGCGGCCATCCGCTCATCGGGCTCGACCGCGATGACCCGCGGAACCCGGTGCGCCAGGGCCCGGGCCAGCAGGCCGGTACCCGCCCCCAGGTCCACGGCGGCCTTCGGGGCGGCCGGCAGCAGCCAGTCGATCGCGGCCTCGGGCGGTCCCGAGCGCAGCCGGTCGTACTCGGCTGCGACCGTCCCGAACGACATCGAACGCTCTGCGCGGCTCGCCACGCCTGTCACGCTAGCTGATCTGGCCCGGCGCGCAGGCCAGCAGCCGGGCCCGCGCCGCTGTGAGAGCTCCGGGCTAGGCTGACGCAGTGGCCGATGACCTCGACGAACTTGCCGCCGCCCTGCCCGACGGCCGGGTGGTCACGGACCCGGACATCGTCGAGGCCTACAGCCGGGATCACGCGGCGGCGGTCGCGCCGCCGGGCCGGGCCCGGTGCCTGGTGTCCGCCCGCACCACGGGCGAGGTGGCGGCCACGGTGCGCTGGGCGAGCCGGCACGACGTCCCGGTGGTGCCGCGCGGCGGCGGAACCGGCCTGGCGGGCGGCGCGGCAGCGGTCGACGGCTGCGTGATCCTTTCGCTCGCCCGGATGAACGCGATCCGGGAGCTCGACCCGGCCGACGAGGTGGCCGTGGCCGAGGCGGGCGTGCTCAACGCCGACCTGGACCGCGCCGCCGCGGCCCACGGGCTCATGTACCCGCCGGACCCGTCGAGCTACGAGATATCCACGATCGGCGGGAACCTGGCCACGAACGCGGGCGGGCTGCGCTGCGTCAAGTACGGCGTCACCCGGGACGCCGTGCTCGGGCTGGAGGTCGTGCTGGCCGACGGCCGGGTGGTCCGCACCGGCCGCCGGACGGTCAAGGGCGTGGCCGGCTACGACCTCACCGGCCTGTTCGTCGGCTCGGAGGGCACCCTCGGGGTGATCACCTCCGCGACGCTGCGGCTGCGGCCCCGCCCGTCCGCGCCCCCGGCGACCGTGGCCGCCACCTTCCCCAGCTTCGGCGCGGCCGCCCGCGCGGTGACCGCGATCCTGCAGGCCCGGCTGCAGCCGAGCCTGCTCGAGTTGCTGGACCGGGTCACGCTGCGCGCGATCGACGACTGGAAGCACCTCGGCTTCGGCTCGGCCCAGGCCCTGCTCATCGCCCAGGACGACAGCGACGACGCCGCTCACCGCCGGGCCGAGGTCATGCAGCAGATATGCACCGCGCACGGCGCCCTGGCGGCCGAGGTCGCGGGCAGCGAGGCGGAGTCACGGCAGCTGCTCGACCTGCGCCGCCTGGCCGGCCAGGCCACCGAGCGGCTCGGGGCGGTGCTGGTCGAGGACGTGTGCGTGCCCCGGTCCCGGCTGCCGGACATGGTCGAGCGCATCGAGCGGGCCGCGAGCCGGCACGGCGTCCTGATCGCCACCGTGGCCCACGCCGGGGACGGCAACCTGCACCCGGTCTTCGTCTTCGACCATCAGGCGGAGGTGCCGGCCAGCGTCTGGGCCGCGGCCGACGAGGTGTTCCGCGCCGCGATCGACCTCGGCGGCACGCTGACCGGCGAGCACGGCGTCGGCGTCATCAAGCGGCGCTGGCTGGCCGCCGAGCTCGGGGAGGACTCGATGGCCGTGCACCACGCCATCAAGGCGGCGCTCGACCCGGCCGGCATCATGAACCCGGGGAAGGTCATCTGAGCGCGCGCCGCTGCTATCGGATGACCGCGGCGACACCGGCCGCCGGGGCGAGTAGCCTGGTCCCATGGCTTGGCCCAGCGGCCTGCTTCTGCACTGGCCGCGCTGACCGGATCCGGTCCGCGCGGCAGCCCCTCACGCCCGAGGGGCTTTTTTGTTTCCGGAACCAGGGGATCCCATGACCAGCAGCCCAGACCGCGACGAGAGCAATCAGCTGCCGTTCCGGTACGACGCCACGATGGCCAACGAGATCGAGCCCGCCTGGCAGGCCAGGTGGGAGGCGGACGGGACGTTCCAGGCGCCGAATCCGGTCGGCCCGCTGTCGGCCGGCTTCTCCCGCGCGGCGGGACGGCCGAAATTCTACGTCCTCGACTTCTTCCCCTACCCCAGCGGGGCCGGCCTGCACGTCGGCCACCCGCTCGGCTACATCGCCACCGACGTGCTCGCCCGGTTCCTGCGCATGACCGGCCATACCGTGCTGCACACGACCGGTTACGACGCGTTCGGGCTGCCGGCCGAGCAGTACGCGATCAGCACCGACCAGCATCCCGCGGTCAGCACGAGCCGCAACATCGATACCATGCGCTGGCAGCTGCGCCGGCTGGGGCTCGGGTACGACACCCGGCGCGAGTTCTCGACCACCGACCCCCGCTTCTACCGCTGGACCCAGTGGATCTTCCTGCAGATCTTCAACAGCTGGTTCGACGAAGGCCAGGGGCGCGCCCGGCCGATCACCGAGCTGATCGCCGAGTTCGAGGCCGGAACGCGAACGCCCGCGGGCGAGGCCAACCCCGGCGGGAAGCCCTGGGCGGAGCTCGACGAGCTGGCCCGCCGCCGGGTGGCGGACGGCTGGCGGCTGGCCTACCTCGCCGAGGGGATGGTCAACTGGGCCCCCGGCCTGGGCACGGTGCTGGCGAACGAGGAGGTCACCGCCGACGGGCGCAGCGACGTCGGCAACTACCCGGTCTACCGGCGGCCGCTGCGGCAGTGGATGCTGCGGATCACGGCCTACGCCGAGCGGCTGCTCGCCGACCTGGACCGGCTCGACTGGCCCGAGCCGGTCAAGCAGCAGCAGCGGAACTGGATCGGCCCGAGCGACGGCGCGGTCATCACGTTCCCCGTGGTTAACAGCCCCGTGGTTAACAGCCCCGTGGTTAACAGCCCCGTGGTTAACAGCCCCGTGGTTAACAGCACTGCCAGCCAGGCCGGCCTGCGCGTCGAGGCCTTCACCACCAGGCCGGACACGCTGCCCGGCGCGACCTACCTGGTCCTGGCCCCGGATCATCCGCTGGCCGCGGCGCTGGCCGCCGACCGGTGGCCGCCCGGCACCCCGCAGTCGTGGCGGTTTGCCGCCGGGCCGGGGGCGGCGGCCGACCGGCCGCCTGCGGCCGCGGTACGCGCGTACCAGGAGCGCGCCGCCAGGCTCGGCGACCGGCAGCGGGCCGCTTCGGGGCGCCGGACCGGGGTGTTCACCGGCAGCTACGCGACGAATCCCGCCACCGGCGGCCAGATCCCGGTGTTCCTCGCCGACTACGTGCTGATGGGCTACGGCACCGGGGCCATCATGGGCGTCCCCGCGCACGACGAGCGTGACCTGGAGTTTGCCCGCGCCTTCGGGCTTCCCGTGGTCAAGGCGCCCGGCCAGCCGGTCGAGGAGGCCACCGGCTGGCTGGAGCGCACCGGGCACGGGCGCCGGGCCAGGGTCTACCGGCTGCGGGACTGGCTGTTCTCCCGGCAGCGGTACTGGGGCGAGCCGTTCCCGATCGTCTACGACTCCCACGGCCTGCCGGTCGCGCTGCCCGAGGAGATGCTGCCGGTCACGCTGCCCGAGATGACCGACTTCGCGGCCCGGCCGTCGCAGGACGCCGACCCGGTGCCGCCGCTGGCCCGGGCGGCCGGCTGGGCCGAGGTCGAGCTGGACCTGGGCGAGGGCCGCCAGGTCTACCGGCGCGAGCTGAACACGATGCCGCAGTGGGCCGGGTCGTGCTGGTACTACCTGCGGTTCCTCGACCCGGACAACGACGAAGCGTTCGTCGACCCGGCCAACGAGTGGTACTGGATGGTGGCCGAGGAGGGGCGGGCGGGTGACGGAAGCGCCGCGGACGGGGGAGTCGACCTGTACGTCGGCGGCGTGGAGCACGCCGTGCTGCACCTGCTGTACGCCCGGTTCTGGCACAAGGTGCTGTTCGACCTCGGCCACGTCTCGACCCGCGAGCCGTTCCGGCGGCTGGTCAACCAGGGGTACATCACCGCAGACGCGTTCACCGACGCGCGCGGGATGTACGTTCCCGCGGCCGACGTGCAGCTGGTGGACGGCGGCTACGTCTACGGCGGCGAGCCGGTGACCCGCCGGACCGGGAAGATGGGCAAGAGCCTGAAGAACAGCGTCACCCCCGACGACATGTACGTCCGCTACGGCGCGGACACCCTGCGGCTGTACGAGATGGCGATGGGCCCGCTGGGCGCCGACCGGCCGTGGCACACCGACGACGTCATCGGCGTCTACCGGTTCCTGCAGCGGCTGTGGCGCAGCATGGTGGACGAGCGGACCGGCGGCCTCATCGTGGACGACAGTCCGCTGGACGGCGACACCGCCCGGCGGCTGCACCAGGCGATCCGGGCCGTCCGCGGGCACTACGCCGCGCTGCGGTTCAACCTCGCGATCGCCCGGCTGCAGGAACTGCTCACCCACGCGGCCCGCGTCGCCGCCGCCCGGGGGAAGCTGCCGCGGGCTGTCGCGGAACCGCTCGTGCTCATGGTCGCGCCGCTCGCGCCGCACATCGCGGAGGAGCTCTGGGCCCGCCTCGGCCACGCTGAGTTCGCCGCCCGCGCGGCGTTCCCCGAAGCGGACCCGGCGCTCGCCGCCGAGCCGACGGTCGTGCTCCCGGTCCAGGTCAACGGCAAGACCCGGTTCACGATCGAGGTCCCCGCCGACGCCGGCCAGGAGCAGATCACCCAGATCCTGACCGGCCACCCGGACGTCGCCCGGTACGTCGGCGACGCCGCCGTCGACCGTCTCGTCGTCGTGCCCGGCCGCATCGCGAACGTCGTCACCCGGTAGGTTCGGGGCGTGACCAGACAGGCATGGGGAGACGCGGTCGTCACCGTGACCGGGGCCGGTGCCCCGCTCGACTTCTTCTTCCCCGACCCCCGGCTCGGCCCGCCGGGCGGACCGGCCCAGTTCCCGGCGGGCCCGGACCGCGCCGATCCCGTCCGGGCGGTACGCATGACGCACCGGCGCGTGGAGATCGCCGACCTCGACGCGGCCCCCGGCGATCCGGGCGATGCCTACCTGCGGCTGCACCTGCTCTCGTACCGGCTGGTCCGGCCGAACACCATCAACCTCGACGGCATCTTCACCGTCCTGCCCACGGTGGCCTGGACGTCCGCGGGACCGGTGGACGCGGCCGAGACCGTCGCCGTGCAGCTGCGGGCGCGGGCGGCCGGGCAGCAGGTGCAGGTGCGGTCGGTGGACAAGTTCCCGCCCATGCTGGACTATGTGGTCCCGGCCGGGGTCCGGGTGGCCGACGCGGTCCGGGTCCGCCTCGGCGCCCACCTGGCCGAGGGCACGACCGTCATGCAGGAGGGGTTCGTCAACTTCAACGCCGGCACGCTCGGCGCCTCGATGGTCGAGGGGCGGATCAGCCAGGGCGTCGTGGTCGGCGCGGGCACCGACATCGGCGGCGGCGCCGCGATCATGGGCACCCTGTCCGGCGGCGGCAAGGAGCGCATCACGGTCGGCGAGCGGTGCCTGCTCGGCTCCAACTCCGGGCTCGGCATCTCCCTGGGCGACGACTGCGTGATCGAGGCCGGCCTTTACCTCACCGCGGGCACCATCGTGACCCTGGAAGACGGGCAGCGGGTCAAGGCGCGGGAGCTGAGCGGGCGGCCGGGGCTGGTGTTCATCCGGCACAGTGTCACCGGGGCGGTGCTGGCGCGGCCGCGGACCACCGCCTGGGGCGGACTCAACGCGCAGCTGCACGCCGCCGGGAGCTAGCCGGTGGTGCGGCGCCGGTAGAGCCGGGCGGCCAGCGGGGCGAACACCGCGGGCGTCGACCGGATCTTCCTGCCCCTGGTCACCTGCTAGCCAACTAGGCGGTGTAGCGTCATGCGCGCGGCCCTTGGCCGCCGCCAAGGGCTGGCCATCGCCACGACCGGCGAGGAGGACGGTGGACGCACGGGACAAGGCACCGGTGGCGGACGCGCTCGTGATCTTCGGCATCACCGGTGACCTGGCTAAGAAGCAAACGCTGCCGGCCCTGTACCGGCTGGAGGCCCACCACCGCCTGGCCTGCAAGGTCATCGGCGTCGGCCGGCAGAACTGGTCCACCGAGCACCTGATCGCGCACGCCCGGGAGTCGATCGAGGCGAGCGGCGAGCAGATCGACGAGGCGATCTTCAGCCGGCTAGCGGAGTGCCTGTCCTACCACGGCGGTGACTTCGGGTCCATCGACACCTTCCAGCGGCTGTCCGCGGCCCTGCCCGGCTTCGTCCACCCCCTGTTCTACCTGGAGGTCCCGCCCTCCCTGTTCGCCGGGGTGGTCGACTCCCTGGCCGCCGTCGGGCTCCTCAAGGGAGCCCGGGTGGCGGTGGAGAAGCCGTTCGGCCATGACCTGGCCTCGGCCCGCCAGCTCAACGCCGACCTGCACCGCCATCTCGCGGAAGACCAGATCCTGCGCATCGACCATTTCCTGGGCAAGGAGCCGGTGCTGGACATCCAGTACCTCCGGTTCGCCAACGAGGTCTTCGAGCCGGTGTGGAACCGGGATCACGTCTCCTGCATCCAGATCACGATGGCCGAGGACTTCGGGGTGGAGGACCGGGGCGCCTTCTACGACCCGGTGGGCGCGCTGCGGGACGTGGTGCAGAACCACCTGATGCAGGTGCTGGCCCTGGTCGCCATGGAACCGCCGGTGGGCGCCGCGGCCGACGACCTGCGGGACAAGAAGGCCGAGGTGTTCCGGGCGATCCCGGACGCCGACCCGTCTCAGTACGTGCGCGGCCAGTACGAGGGCTACCTCAAGGTTCGCGGGGTGGCCAAGGGGTCCACCACCGAGACCTTCGCGGCGCTGCGGCTGGAGATAGACAACTGGCGCTGGGCCGGCGTGCCGGTCTTCATCCGGGCGGGCAAGACCCTGGCCACGCGGGTGACCGAGGTACGGCTGGTGTTCCGGCGACCGCCCCGGCTCCGCTTCGTCGATCACCAGAACGACCCGAACCAGATCGTGCTGCGCATCGAC
This sequence comes from uncultured Actinomycetota bacterium, assembly GCA_963808705.1. GTDB lineage: Bacteria > Actinomycetota > Actinomycetes > Streptosporangiales > Streptosporangiaceae > JASHPR01. The sequence goes on from CAWEHB010000007.1 coordinate 433,006, forward strand.
CCCAACCCGGGGCTGCGGGCCGGGCTCGCCTCCAAGGGGCCCCAAGAGCACTCGTACCGGCAGGTGCACCTGGACATGCTGTTCGCCACCGAGCTCGGCGAGCCGCTGCAGCCCTACGAGCTGCTGCTGGCCGACGCCATCGCCGGGGACGACCACCTGTTCACCCGCGAGGACAGCGTGGAGGAGACCTGGCGGATCGTCCAGCCGCTGCTCGACAACCCGCCGCCGGTGCACGCCTACCCGCAGGGATCCTGGGGGCCGGAAGAAGCCGCCGGGCTGGTCCGCGGGTCCGCCAGCTGGCACCAGCCATGGCTACCCGATGACTCGGACAAGGGAGGACACGATGGCAGCCACTGAGACCAGGCAGCTCGGCATGGTAGGGCTGGGCCGGATGGGGGCCAACCTGGTGCGCAGGCTCATGCGCGACGGCCATCAGTGCGTGGTCTACGACCGGAGCCCCGGGCCGATACAGCAGCTGTCGAGCGAGGGCGCGACCGGGACCCCGTCCCTGGACGAGTTCGTCGCCGCCCTCACCAAGCCGCGCGCGGCCTGGGTGATGGTGCCCGCGGGCGAGATCACCGGGAACACGATCAACCAGCTGGCCGACCGGATGGAACCGGGCGACATCATCATCGACGGCGGCAACTCCTACTACCGCGACGACATCGCCCGCGCGGCCCGGCTGGCCGAGCGGGGGATCCACCTGGTCGACTGCGGGACCAGCGGCGGGATCTGGGGCCTGGACCGCGGCTACTGCCTGATGCTCGGCGGCGATGGCGACGTGATCGACCACCTGGCCCCGCTGTTCGCGTCCCTGGCGCCGGGGGTGGACGCCGCCCCGCGCACGCCCGGGCGCGCCGGCGCGCCCGAGCCCTGCGAGCAGGGCTGGTTCCACTGCGGGGCTAACGGCGCCGGCCACTTCGTCAAGATGGTGCACAACGGCATCGAGTACGGGATCATGGCCGCCCTGGCCGAGGGGCTGAACGTGCTGCACAACGCCGACGTCGGCACCCGCAAGGAGCAGGACGACGCGGAGACGGCCCCGCTGGAGCACCCCGAGTACTACCAGTACGACATCGACACCACGTCGGTGGCCGAGCTCTGGCGCCGGGGCAGCGTCATCGGCTCCTGGCTGCTCGACCTGATGGCCATCTCGCTGTACGAGTCGCCCGACCTGTCCGACTTCAGCGGGCGGGTCTCGGACTCCGGGGAGGGCCGCTGGACCTCGATCGCCGCGATCGAGGAGGGCGTTCCCACCCCGGTGCTGAGCAGCTCGCTGTACTCCCGGTTCTCCTCCCGTCGCCTCGACCTGTTCGCCGACAAGGCGCTGTCGGCGATGCGCAAGCAGTTCGGCGGGCACGACGAGAAGGCGATCCCGAGCTAGGGCGCGGGCTAGAAGCTGCTGGTCGTTTCCGTGGGAAGGCCGTACTTGGCCGCGACCGGATTCCACACCCCGACGAACGTCCCCTTGGCCGCGACGGCCTGCTGGTCGGCGCCGACCGCGGCGTTGTAGGCGCGCGACGGAGCACCCGGCTTGCACCCGGTCAGCTGCTGCTGAGCCCAGGTCAGGTAGTCCCGGTCGGCCTGCAGCGAGCTGCGCAACGCCGCGAGCAGGTCGGACTTCACCGTCGTGCCGTTCGCGAGAGCGGCCGTGGACAGGGCCGCGGCCCGGCTGTACTCGGCGCTGCGCTGGTTCACGACCTGCTGGATCTGGCTGACCGTGGCGGGCTCGCGGGCGCAGGCACGGACCTGCGCGACGGCGCCGACCAGGGCCTTCCGGGTGGCCGCGCTCGAGCCCAGCAAGGTGTTCACGGTGGCCGCCTGCCGGGAGGCCGTGGCGGTCGCCGCGGACGGCGCCGTGGACGGGAAGGGAGAGGCCCCGTCCGGCTTGCCCGGTGACGGCCCCTGCAGCAGGAGCACGCCGACGATGGCCAGGACGACCACGATGGTCCCCGCGGCCACGGCCAGGATGAGCCTGCGGCCGGGGCGCCGCGGGAGCGGCGGCTGCGCCGGCGACGGGCGGAACAGTGAGTCCGGCCAGTCCGTCGGGTCCGCGCCCACCGGGCCGATTGCGGCCGTGGGCTGCTGCTGCGGTGACGGCGGCCAGCCGGGTCCGGACATCACCGGCGCCGGGGCCGGGGTCGGCTCATGCTCGAAGTCGTGCGGCCTGGTGTCGTACCCGGCCGGCCCGGTGTCGTACCCGGCGGGGACTACGTCGTACCCGGCGGGGATTACGTCGTACCCGGCGGGGACCCCGTCGTACCCGGCGGGGACCCCGTCGTACCCGGCGGGGACCCCGCCGTACCCGGCGGGTTCCTGCTCCCCGCGCGAGAGCCCCAGCGCCGCGTGCAGTTCGTCGGCGAACTGGCCGCAGGTGGCGTAGCGGTCGGCCGGGTTCTTCGCCAGCGCCGTGGCCAGCACCTGGTCGACCGCGGCGGGCAGCTCGGGGCGCCGCGCCGCGGCCGATGGCGGCGGCGCGTACATCTGCGCGTACATCACCGTCAGGCCCTGGTCCTGCCCGAACGGCGGCGTGCCGCACAACAGCTCGAACCCGGCGCTGGCCAGCGCGTAGAGGTCGGCGCGCCCGTCGACGGCGCGGCCCTCGATCTGCTCCGGCGCGACGTAATCGAGCGCCCCGCCGAACTGGCCCGTCGCGGCGGTGTCGCTCGGCGGCGCGTTCGTGCTCATCCCGAAGTCGGACAGGTACACGTGGTCGAAGTCGCCGCCGTCGGTCCGGCGGGACGCGTTCCCGCCCGACGCGCGGTCGGCATCGAGCAGCATGTTGCTGGGCTTGACGTCGCGGTGGATCAGGCCGTGGGCGTGCGCGGCGTCCAGCGCCGACGCGACCTGGGCGATGATGGTCCAGGCCCAGGCGAAGGGAAGCGGCCCGAACCGGTTGAGCAGCGACCGGGCGTCGCCGCCCTGGACGTAGTGCATGGCCAGGTACAGGGTCCCGTTGGCCTCGCCCGCCGCGTAGACCGGGATGATGTGCGGGTGGCCCACGGCGGCCGCCGCCCGTGCCTCGTGCAGGAACTGGGCCCGGAAGGCGTCATCGCGAGCCAGTTCCGGGGTCAGGACCTTGAGCGCCACGTTGTGGCCCGAGCGCTCGTCCTGGGCGAGGTAGACGACAGCTGCCGCGCCCTGGCCGATGTACCCGTCCAGCCGGTAATCAGCGATTCTGCCTGACATTCCGGACAGGACCGGATCCGTCTCGCGGCTCATGGGCGCACCATCAGGCTGTACGGGATCGGGGACCAGCCAGCCCCTGCTGGCGGGCTGGTGTCCACAGCCGGGTTCCCACCATAGTGACATTTCGCCAGGCCCGTAGGGCTAACCGGAATCGCCGCGGTGCGCTGCGCCGGATGAGACAGGGCAAAGCGGGCCGTGATGAGATGGGCGGGTGAAGGTTCGGATCGGGATCGCGCTGGGATCGGCCGGCGTCCCCGGCGGGTTCGCCGCGGCCGTCGATGACCTGGAGAAATCGGGCGTCGACTCGCTGTGGCTGCCGGAGATGGTGTACGGCCCGCTGGTCGATCCGTTCATCGGGATGACGTACGCGCTGTCCCGGACGGCACGGCTGAAGGTCGGCACCGGGGTGTCGGTGCTGCCCGGGCGCCATCCCGTCCTGGTCGCCAAGCAGCTTGCCTCGCTGGCCAGCCTCGCGCCGGGACGGGTCCTGCCGGTCTTCGGCCTGCGGCCCGCCCGCCGCAGCGAGCGGGCCCTGTTCTCCGTGCCCGGGCCCCGCGACGAGGTGTTCGACGAGTCCCTGCGGCTGCTGCGGCTGCTGCTGACCCAGGAGACGGTGTCGCTGCGCGGGAAGTTCTTCACGGTCGAGGGCGCGAGCGTGGGGCCGCGCCCGGCCAAGCCGCTGGACATCTGGCTGGGCGGCACCGCGCCCGGGGCGCTGCGCCGGGTGGGCCGGCTCGGCGACGGCTGGCTGGCCAGCTTTATCACGCCGGGGGAGGCGGCCGCGGGCCGCGCTGCCATCGAGGAAGCTGCCGCCGCGGCCGGCCGCGAGGTGGAGCCCGATCACTACGGGATCAGCCTGGCGGTCGCGACCGACGGCATTCCCGACGCCCTGATCGCCGCGGCCCGCGAGCGACGGCCGGACGCCGACCCGGCCAGCCTGGTCGCCACGAGCTGGCCGGGCGCGCGCCGGATGATCGAGGAGTACGTGGCCGCGGGGCTCACCAAGTTCGTGATCCGGCCTGCCGCGGCCGTGGCTTCCCTGGCCGATTTTCTCGAGCCCTTCGCCGCCGAGATGATGCCGCTGCAGACCTGACCTGGGTCAGTGCTTGACCACGAACAGCACGTTCGGCCCCGGCACCACGATCAGGGCGAAGGACAGCAACGCGAACGCCAGCAGGTGCCCGGTGGGAAGCATCTGCCGAGCCTACCCGGGGGCCTTCTGGGCGGGGGGGCCGCCGGGGTGGAACACGCCCAGCACCACGAGCGGGCCCGGCCCGGTGTTCTCCAGGCAGTGCGGCCGCCCCGGCGGCAGGTGCAGCCGGGACCCGGGAGCCAGCGCCTGGTCCGCGCCTCCCACGTGGGCCACGCCCTCGCCGGCGAGCACCAGCACCAGCTCGTCGTAGGGATGGCGGTGCTCGGGCGCCCGGCCGGGCGGGATCTCGCCCACGAACTGGGTCGCCGCCTCGCACCCGCGGCCGGGGCCGAGCAGGACCCGGAACCGGCGGTCGCCGGTCCGCTCGACCTCACAGTCGCGCAGCCCGGACAGGCGCGCAGCCGCGGGCGCCCCCGGCGCCCCGGCGGGCAGCGCGACCGCGTCCAGCAGCAGACGCGGGCCATCCCGGCCGGCCTCGAGCCGGTACCCGGAGCGGGGCGGTATCCAGACGCCGGTGTCCCGGCCCGCCGTCGCGCCACGGAGCCCGCCGGCGTCCAGCCGGCCGCGGCCCGCGATCACGAACCACAGCTCCCCGCCGGGCCCGGCGGTTCCCTCGAACCTCGATCCCGGCGCCACGCTGATCAGCCGCCGGACCAGGCCCGGGCGGGCGGGCGCCGCAGTGCTGGCGGTGCCGGCGGTGCTGGCAGCGCCGGCAGCGCCGGCCATGCCTGGCACCGTTACCGGCCCGACGGGTGCAGCGCGCCCGCCGCGTGCTCGGCCACCAGCGAGGCCAGGACCTGGTTGAACCGGTCCACCTCGTCGAGGGTGTTGTAGTGGGCCAGGCCGACGCGCAGCGCCTCGCCCCAGGCGATCCGCTCGTGCAGCCCGGGCGCGTAGTAGCTGCCGGCGCTCCACACCCCGAAGCCCCGGTCGGCCAGGGCGGCGGACAGCGCCGCCGACGGCACGCCGGGGAAGTTGACCAGGAACGTCGGGACCCGGCCCGCCATGCTGGGCATGCCGTACAGCCGGGCTCCGGGCGGCAGCCCGGCCAGCAGCCGCTCGCCGAGCCTGCGCTCCCAGCCGAAGGCCGCCTCGCCCAGGCTGTCCAGGTAGCGGAAGGCGGCGACCAGGCCGCCGAGCAGCTCATAGGGCAGGGTGCCGGTCTCGAAGCGGTGGCCCACCGGCTGCATCGGCGCGGGCCTGGCCTTGTAGGGCCGCCACGATTCGAGCAGCTCGCGCCGCCCGTAGGCGATGCCCAGGTGCGGCCCGCAGAACTTGTAGGCCGAGCACAGCAGCACGTCGGCGCCGACCGCCCGGACGTCGATCGGCTCATGCGGGGCGTACTGCACCGCGTCGATCCAGGCCAGCGCGCCCGCCTGGTGCGCGAGGTCGCACACCGCGCGGGCGTCCACCGTGGTGCCCACCGCGTTCGACGCCCACGGGAAGGCCACCACCGCCGTGCGCGGCCCGAGCTGGCGCTGCAGGTCGGGCACGTCGAGGGTGGTGTCGGCGCGCACGTCCGCCTGGCGGACCACCAGCCCGGTGTCCCGGGCCAGCTCCAGCCACGGTGCCACGTTGGCGTCGTGGTCGAGCCGGGTCACCAGGATCTCGTCGCCGGGCCGCAGCGCGCGGCCGAGCGTGCGGGACAGCGTGAAGTTCAGCGCGGTCATGCTGCCGCCGAACATGATCTCGTCCGGGTCGCAGCCCAGGAACCGCGCCGAGGCCGCGCGGGCCTGCTCGACCGCGGCCTCGATGCGCCGGCTGGTGGCGTAGGGAGCGCCGGTGTTCCCGCTGGCCTCCTGGTAGACGCGGGCGACCGCGGCGGCCACCTCGTCGGGCGTCTGGGTGCCGCCGGGTGCGTCGAGGAAGACGAAGTCGTCGCGCAGCGACGAGAACCTGGCCCGCACGGCCGCGATGTCGAAGGTCGTCATCCCGGCATCATTCCCGGGATCAGCCCCGCGTTACCCCGGCCGTGACCCTGGCTCTGCGCAGCGGCGGGCCGATGTTCCAGGCCCCGGTCGCGCACAGCACGACCAACGCGACCGCGCAGGCGAACAGCGCGAGCGGTGCCCAGGCGAACCAGGTCGCATGGGAGAACGTCCGCAGCCAGCCCAGCGGCGGCTGGAAGGGGTTAGCCCCGGGCATCTGCCCGAACGCACTCGCCGTCAGCTGCGCGATCACCACGTAGTCGAGCCGCGAGGCGGGGTAGAGCACCAGCAGTGGGATGATCATCGCGTCATACCAGGGCAGCTGGTAGTACCACAGGAACAGCCAGGCGACGCCGACCGCCAGGGCCGGCTGGATGGCGAGCAGCTCAGGCACGGCGTCGGGGAGCCGCCACAGCAACGCCACGGCGAGAACTGCGCACGCGATCACCACGAGCAGGGCGAGGCCATGGGGCAGTTCGTTACGGAACGACGTGGAGAGTAGCTGGTAGAAGTTGTCCGAGCTGGCCTTGCCCCCGCGGGTAAAGAGCGCGTGAAGACTCGGGCTGCCGAGCGACAGGTAGGGCAAGACGACGACGGCGCCCAGGCCGGCCACGGCTGCGGTCAGCGCGGCGGGTGCCCGCCGCAGCGCCCACACCAGCGCCAGGCCGAGGATCAGGTAGTAGAGCAGCAGATCCGCGGCCACCCCGACGAGCACCCCGGCGGCCAGGGCGGTGAGCAGCCCGGGCCCGGCCGGTCCCGGTTGTCCTTGCCTTCTCTTGGTGCGCAGCATGGCCAGCCCGAAGAAGCTCGCGGCGGTCGCCATCCCCTGCAGGTGGCCGCTGGCGACGATGCCCCACAGCACTAGCGGGTTCAGTGACCAGAGCAGGTGCGCGCGCGCCCGGCGGGCCGGGTCGGAGCGCAGCATCCGGTCGAGGGCGAGGACCACAGCGGCGAACACGATCGCGTTCCATAGCTTCAGCCAGAACACGATCTGCTGCGCCGACGTGCCGCCCAGCTCGGCGGCGGCCCGCTCCTCCGCGGTCGCCAGCGGGCCGTAGAACGACCCGCGGTGCCGCCACAGCAAGATCGCCAGCTTGCCGATGGGGTCGCCGGTCCTGCTCAGCTGGTTGGGGGTCATCACGTACGGGTTGTGGCCGAGCGCCGCGATCCGGCCGAAGGTGGCGTAGCTCAGCGCGTCCGTGGACCCGGACGGCGGGAGCACGGCGAACACCGCGACCGTGATCAAGGCGGCCGTGATCAGCAGCCCGGCCGGAAACCGCGCGCCGCGCGCCACGGCGGCCAGCCCGGCCATGACGCCGCCGCCGCCCAGGATCGCCGCGGTCCACAGCGCGGCGTACGTCGCCGCCACCGGGAGGTGGCCGACCAGCTCCAGCAGCGGCGGGCCCGATTGCCAGGGCGGCGGGGGGATCGCCGGGCTGTACTTGACGGCCGATGCCACGATCATGATCAGGATCGAGCTACCGATCCCGATCGCCGCGGCCCAGGAGAGGGCCCGGGTCAGCCGGGCCGTGGTCGCGGAGACGGGCTGCTCCGGGCCCGGCGAGCCCGTGCCCGTGGCCGTGCTCGTTGCGGAGCTCACTGTGTCTGCGTCCCGGTCCCGTCGCGGATAACTCGCAACACAGTACCCGAGTCACGCGGGCTGGACCCGGAAGCTGTCCAGCAGCGCGTCGAGCATCTTGACCTGGCGATCTGGCGTCACCCGGCCGAGGATGTCGGCCTTGTCGTCGAAGTAGCGGGCCAGGATCCCCGGCGAGCAGTGCGCCTCGCGGGCGATGGCCCGGATCGTGGCCCTGGCGATCCCGTCCCGCGTCCGTCTAACATCCGGGGTAGCGTATCCCGACGATTACCGCTGGCTGCGCGAGCCGTGCGACGCCACGGGGAGGGGGCCGAATGTCTAGTACCCCAGCGGAACCCGCCGGCCCGGTGCCCGGCGGTGTCACGCCCGCCGCGGTCGTGGCCGGGACCCCGGCCGGCTCGGAGGAGGCGATCGTCGAGCGGGCCGGCTACAAGCCGGAACTGCGCCGCTCGCTGCGCTTCTTCTCGATGTTCGCGATCGCGTTCTCGATCATCTCGATCACGACCGGCATCTTCCTCAACTACGGCTTCGGCCTGTCCTACTGGGGCCCGGCGTCGATCTGGACCTGGCCCGTGGTCGGGGTCGGCAACCTGATGATCGCGCTGGTGGTCGCCGAGCTCGGCACCAGGATCCCGCTGGCCGGGTACGCCTACCAGTGGAGCTCGCGGCTGGTGAACTCGACCTACGGGTGGTTCGTCGGCTTCGCCGGGCTGCTGTACATGGCCGTCGGCGGCGGCGCCATCATGCTGGGCGTGGCCGCGCCGCTGCTGCTCAGCGAGTTCAACGACACCACGCCCAGCCCGCAGCTGGTGCTCACGGTCGCGATCATCCTGATGCTGCTGCCGGTGGTGATCAACATCATCAGCATCCAGGTCGCCGCGCGGGTCAACAACGTCGCGGTGTTCACCGAGATCATCGGGACCGTCGTCTTCGGCGTGCTGCTGTTCGTGCTGTGGGGGGTCAAGGCCAAGCCCTCGCCGTATGGCCTGGGCATCCTGGTGAATACCACGTCGGTGTACCACAACCCCACGCTCTACTCCATCGCGCTGGCCAGCCTGATCGGCGTGTTCACCCTGGTCGGATTCGAGCTCGCCGCCGACATGTCGGAGGACGCGGTCAACCCGCGGCGCAGCGTGCCCCGCGGGGTGATCTGGGCCGTGGCCGGCTCGGCCGTCCTCGGCATGATCGCGCTGATCGGCTTCACGGTGGCGATCCCCGACCTCAAGGCGGTGGAGTCGTCGCCGCTGCCGCTGCTGACCATCGCCGACTACTGGCTGCCGTCCTGGCTGGTGAAGGTGTTCATCGCCTTCGTCATCTTCTCGATGTTCGCGATCCTGGTGGTCGGGGCCGGGGCACAGGCGCGGCTGGCCTACTCGATGTCGCGGGACAACATGCTCCCGTTCTCCGGCTTCCTGCGGAAGGTCAACCCGCGGACCCAGACGCCGATCATCGCGCTGCTGGTCTTCGCGGTCATCGACGTCGGCGTCATGATCTACGGGTACAAGCAGCCCAGCGCGTTCGCCACGCTGGTCGGGGCGACCGCGATCATCCCGTACATCATCTACTTCCTGATCACGCTCGGCTATGCGATCAGGCGGCGGGCGCTGGACAGCGTCCCCGGCGTGTTCTCGCTGGGGCGCTGGGCCTGGCCGGTCATCGGCTTCGTGCTCGTGTACAGCGCGCTGATCATGTTCGTGCTGGCCGTGCCGGCGCCGTTCCACGCCGCCGACAAGGTCGTCGGCTATGGCTTCGGCCTGGCGCTGCTGTGGTACGTGGCCGCCCTGTTCTGGCGGCTGCGCCGGGGCACGGCCGGGGTGAAGCCAATCATCGACCTGATCGATCCCGAGCCGGGTGCCGCCGGCGAGCCGGGTGCTACAGGCAGATCGTGACGCCCAGCACGGCGACGCAGGTTGGCGCCGACCCGCCCGACTTCTTCTTGGCCGGGGTCGGCGACGGGCTCGGCGTCGCCACGGGGGATGGCCGCGGCGACGGGGTCGCGGTCGTGGTCGCCGTCGGGACCGGGGCCGGCGTTCCCGACGTCTCCGGGGTGGGCCGGCCCCCGGCGGTCGCGGGCTTGCCGGGCTTTCCCGCCGCCCCTGGTTTCCCCGGCGCCGACCCGGGCCCGGGCGAGGCGCCGCCGCCCGCCCCGTGAGCCGGCCCGGAGCGCGGCCGGGCCGGCCCCGCTCCTGCCGACGGGGCGGCGGTGCGCAGCGCCGCGGGCGGGCCCGTCGCGCCGTGCGCGGGCGAGCCGGCCAGCGCCATGGCCGTGACCACTGCGATCACCGCAGCCACTCCGGCCACGGCCGCTGCCAGCAGCGCCCGGTAGGCCCAGCGGCCATCGGGGGCCAGCGGCAGGCCTGCTCCGCCGGCCAGGGCCGGGAGCTTCACCGGGCTGCGCGGCGAGCGCCAGCCGGCCTCCGGGGCGGCGCGCAGCGCCCGCCGGATCGCGGCCGTCCGCTTGCCCGCCGACAGCGCGGCCGAGACGTACACCACGACGGTGCCGTTCTCGCGGCGCGCGAACGCCTCCAGGCTCTCCGGTAGCCGTACGCGCCTGATACGGATCATGAGGTCGCCCTCCCGCCGCCTCGATCCTCGCCAGCGATCATTACATCCGGACGGTCGTCCGGCCGGTGAGCCGCTGCTGGATGAAGGCCCAGATCTGCCCGGCGTCGCCTTCGTCCTCGCCGAGAACCACGACCACGTTCTGGCCGCCGGCGTCGAGGACCAGCACGGCGCCGCCCGGGGACGGGCGGTGCGCCGCCATCCTCAGCGCCGAGGGCAGGGGTACGGGCTCAGGGTGAAGGCCCCGGAAAGAGCCGGGCTGTCCCGTTGTCATCCGCCGCTCCCAGTCCGCTATGAGTGACAGCGGTAGGTTACTGATGAACGGTGCCGGAGAAAGAGATAGTGCAGAAGTTACCCGCGGGTCGCAAGATGCGCGGCCCGGGCTAGCGGCCGCCGGCTTATGGTACGGCAGCTGACCGCTTTCCGTTTAGCTCCGCAGATCCGAGGCCGAGCGCCCTGGCCCCGCCCCGGGTGGCCCAGTCGCCGGCGACCAGGACGTCGCCGCGGCGGATCCGATGGGCAGCGTCCATGGTCAGGACCGTGGCGTTGCGGAACACCACCGGCCGGCCCGGCGTCAGGTCCTCTGCTGCGGTCACGGCATCTCCACCTCTTCGTGAGCCGAGTGTCCCGGGTAGACTAGACCGGTGGTGGCCCGCGGGTCCTCGGAAGCTCGGCCTGGCGGGCCGCTGTCTGGCCTGCTCGTGGCCGATTTCTCGCGCGTCCTGGCCGGCCCCTACTGCACGATGCTGCTGGGCGACCTCGGCGCGGACGTGATCAAGGTAGAGAGCCCGGGCGGCGACGACACCCGGGGCTGGGTCCCGCCGGTGCGGGACGGCGTGTCCACGTACTTCCTGGCGATCAACCGGAACAAGCGGTCCGTCGCGCTGGACCTGCGCAGCGGGTCCGACCGGGCAGCCGCCGTGGAACTGGCCCGCCGCGCCGACATCATGGTGGAGAACTTCAAGCCGGGCGGGCTGGCCCGGTTCGGGCTGGACTACCCGGCCGTCAGCGCGGCCAACCCGGCGATCGTCTACGCCTCCATCACCGGGTTCGGCGCCGACGGCGGGAAGGACATACCCGGCTATGACCTCGTGGTCCAGGCCATGTCCGGCCTGATGAGCCTGACCGGCGACCCGGACGGCCCGCCCTACCGGGCCGGGATCTCCGCCTTCGACGTGATCGCCGGCCTGCACACCACGATCGGCATCCTGGCCGCCCTGCACCACCGCGCCCGCACCGGCCAGGGCCAGCACGTGCAGGCCAACCTGATGTCCTCGGCCTTGTCCGGGATGGTGAACCAGACCAGCGCCTACGCGGCCGGCGGGGTGGTCCCGTTCCGGATGGGCAACTCCCATCCCAGCCTGTTCCCCTACGAGCCGCTGCCCACCGGCGCCGGGGACCTTATCGTGACCGCGGGCAACGACGTCCAGTTCCGCAAGCTGTGCGAGGTGCTCGGCGCGCCGGAACTGGCCGACGATCCCCGGTTCACGAAGACGGGCGACCGCACCGCCAACCGGGAAGAGCTGCGCCCGCTGCTGGTCGAGCGGCTCAAGCTGCGCCCGGCCGCGGAGTGGTTCCGCGACCTGGTGGCGGCGGGCGTGCCGTGCGGCCCCATCAACACGGTCAACGCCGGCATCGCCTTCGCCGCGGAGATCGGCCTGGAGCCGGTGGTCATCGCGGGGGAGGGCGCGGCCGGGATGCCGACGATCCGGCATCCGCTGGCGTTCTCGGCCACCGCGCCGCGGTATAAGCTCCCTCCGCCCGGGCTCGACGAGCACGGCGAACAGATCCGCCGCTGGCTGGCGGCCCCGCCGCCGGAGGAGGAGACCAGCCCTTGACGGAGCCAGTTCCCCGCTTCCCGACCTCGATCGGCGTCTCGGACGCGGACCGCATCACCCTGCTCGGCCACGACCTGGCCGCCGACCTGATGGGCCAGGTCTCGTTCGGCGAGCTGGCGCTCTGGCTGGTCACCCAGCGCCGTCCCACCGCGGCGCAGGTCCGGGTGTTCGAGGCCGTGCTGGTGGCGCTGGCCGATCACGGCTTCACCCCGACCGCGATCGCGGCCCGGCTGACCTACCTGTCCGCGCCCGACTCGGTGCAGGGCGCGCTCGCCGCGGGCCTGCTCGGCGGCGGGTCCCGGTTCCTCGGCGTGACCGAGGACACCGGCCGGTTCCTGGCCGCCGCGCTGGCCGAGGCGGGCGAGCTCCCGGACGACGACGCGGGCTGGGACGCGCTCGCGCTGGCCGCGGTGCGGCAGGCCCGGGCCGGCGGGCGGCTCATCCCCGGGCTCGGCCACCCGGTGCACAAGGTCGCCGACCCGCGCACGCCGGTGCTGATCCGGATCGCCGAGGAAGAGGGACTCCGCGGGCCGCACCTGCGGCTGTTCGAGGCGGTCGGCCGGGTCCACCCCCAGGTCCTCGGCCGCACGCTGCCCCTCAACGGCGCGGGCACCTCCGGGGCCGCCCTGGCCGACCTCGGCCTGCCGCCCGGCCTGCTGCGCGGGTTCGCGCTGCTGGCCCGGACCGCCGGGCTGCTCGGTCACCTGGCCGAGGAGCAGCGCCGCCCGCTGGGCATGGACATGTACCTTACTGTCGACCGCAACGCTGACTACATCCCTCCCGACCCGCCCGACCCGCCCGGCCCACCGGACCCCGAGCCGGGTCCCAGTTAGCGGGGAGCCGCCATGGCGACCGTCGCCGCCGTCATCGCATCCACCCACCACCCGTTCTACCTCCGGGCGAGCACCGCCACCGGCGAGGACCGGCCGCCGTTCGCCGACGAGTGGGTGGCCAAGATCGAGTCCTTCCGGGAGACCCTCACCCGCGCCCGCCCCGACGTGCTGGTCATGGTGGGCAGCGACCATTTCCACCAGCTGTGGCTGGACAACATGCCGCAGTTCCTGATCGGCAAGGCGCCGTTCTACGACGCGAACTACTACAACGAGGAGCGGGAGTTCGGCCTGCCCCGGATGGGCCTGCGCGGTGACGAGGAACTGTCCGCCCACCTGCTCCGCGGCGGGATCGACGAGGGCTTCGACCTGGCGTTCAGCAACGAGCTGCGGGTCGACCACAGCATCACCTGCCCGATCATCACCCTGCGCCCGCAGGCGGACCTGCCGATCGTGCCGGTGTACACCAACATCTTCGCCCCGCCGATGCCGCAGCCGAAGCGGTTCGTCGAGCTCGGCCAGGCCCTCCGCCGGCTGGTCGAGGCCTGGCCCAGCGACAAGCGGGTGGCCATCATCGGCACCGGCCACCTGTCCCTGGAGCTCGGCGGGCCGCGCCAGTTCGGCCCGCACGGCCCCGACCCCGAGTTCGACCGCAAGGCCGTGGAGTGGATCGCGTCGGCGGACCTGAAGTCGGCGCTGGCCGAGGTCAGCCTGGACAGCTTGTGGGAGCCGGGCAACGCCACCCACGGCTTCATGGACTTCATGCTGATGATGGGCGCGGCCGGGGAGAACGTCCCCGCCGACTACGTGGACTCGCTCGACCTGTTCCACACCATGGAGGCCTACTTCACCTGGTACCCCGCGGGTGGCGCGGGCGGGGGGAAATCAGCGTGAGCAAGTACCTGGTCGACAAGTTCCTGTACACGATCGACCGCGACCCGGCCCTGGTCGAGCGCTACCGCGAGAATCCCCGCGGCACGGTGGACTGGTGGGAGGCCGAGCGGGCCAACCTGATCCTGAACTGCCCCGCGGCCGAGCACGGCACCTGGCTCGAGTTCACCGATCCTGAACGCGACGCCCTCGGCTCACACGACTACGTCGCGCTGTTCGAGCTCGGGGCGCACAATTTCCTGCTGCTGACCCTGTTCATCGCCCTGTTCGAGCGCGACTACTCCGAGCCGCTGGCGTTCCAGCGCGAGTTCGCCGCGCGGCTGAGCCACTGGAGCGTGCCCTACCCCGACATCTCGACTTAGCCACTCGACCAGGCCGCGTCAGTACGCCCGGCCGAAGATGAGCCGCTTGCCGTAGGCCGAAGGCAGATCGCAGCGGACGCAGCGCCCTTCCTCGGCCGGCCCGTCCAGCGGGATGCAGCGGGGCGTGGCCGACGTCTCGGCCTTGATGTCCTCCTCGCAGGAGGGCTGCCCGCAGTGCAGCGCGAGTGCCCAGCCGGTCTTGACCGCCTCGGCGAACTCGCCCCAGGAGTTGACGGTGTGCGTGCGTGAGTTGCGGAAGTCGGTGGCCCGCCGCAGCAGCATGTCCTGGAAGGCGCTGAGCTCGAACTCCAGCCGCGCCGGCGCCGAGTCGAGCGAGACCGGCGCCTTGCCCTGGCCGAGCCGGAGGGACATCAGCGCGGTCCCCTCGGCCAGGTCCCTGGGCCCGAGTTCGAGCCGGACCGGCACGCCGCGCAGTTCCCAGTCGTTGAACTTGAACCCGGGATTCAGATGCGTCCGCGTGTCCACGTGCGCCCGGATTCCGTTGCGCTGGAGCCGCCCGGCCAGCTCGTGCGCGGGCGCAAGGACCTGCTCGGCCTGATCGCCGCGCCCGATGGGCACGATCACGACCTGATAGGGAGCCAGCAGCGGCGGCAGGACCAGGCCCTTGTCGTCGCCGTGGGTCATGATCACGCCGCCCAGCATGCGCGCGCTCATCCCCCAGGACGTGGTGTGCGCGTACTCCAGCTCACCGCTTTCCGCGGCGTACTGGATGTTGAAGGCCCGGGCGAAGTTCGTGCCCATGTAGTGCGAGGTGCCGGACTGCAGGGCCCGGCCATCGCGCATCATGCCCTCGACGGTGAAGGTGCGCCGGGCGCCCGGGAACCGCTCGCCCGCCGTCTTCTCCCCGGCCACCACCGGCATGGCCGCGACCTCGCGGGCCACCAAGGCGTAGAGGTCGAGCGCGAGCAGCGTCTCCCGCATCGCGTCGTCCTCATCGACGTGCGCGGTGTGCCCCTCCTGCCAGAGGAACTCGGTGGTGCGCAGGAACATCCGCGGCCGCATCTCCCAGCGGACCACGTTCGCCCACTGGTTCAGCAGCATCGGCAGATCGCGGTGCGAGCTGATCCACTTGGCCATCATCTCGCCGATGACCGTCTCCGACGTGGGCCGGACGATCAGCGGCTCCTCGAGTTCCTTGCCGCCGGCGTGGGTGACGACGGCCAGCTCGGGGGCGAACCCCTCCACGTGCTCGGCCTCACGCTGCAGGTAACTCTCCGGGATCAGCAGTGGGAAGTAGGCGTTGACATGACCGGTCTCCTTGATCCGCCGGTCGATGTCGGCCTGCAGCAGCTCCCAGATCCGGTAGCCGTAGGGACGGATCACCATCGTGCCCCGCACCGGGCCCCGGTCGACGAGTTCGGCCTTGAAGACGAGTTCGTTGTACCAGGCGGAGAAGTCCTCGCTCTGCGGGGTCACTCCGCGTTCGTCGCGCGCCACACCCAGAGGTTAGCCGCGGGACGTCGCGTTCCGGAACCGAATTGGGGCCGGCCGCGGGAGCATGTATCTTCTGGCCGACACGCAATTTCCCATACGCCACGACGACAGAAGGCGCTGACAGGCATGCGCTGGTCACAGCTTCACATTCCCACGCTGCGCGAGGACCCGGCGGACGCGGACGCGGCGAGCCACCGGCTGCTGCTGCGCGCCGGGTTCATCCGCCAGCTCATGGCCGGCCACTACAGCATGCTGCCGCTCGGCGTGCGGGTCCGGGCCAAGATCATCAACGTGATCCGGGAGGAGATGAACCGGATCGGCGCGCAGGAGTTCCTGCTGCCGTCCATGCACCCGGCCTGGATCTGGGAGAAGACCGGGCGGCTGGAGGTGATCGGCGAGGAGATGTTCCGGCTCACCGACCGCAAGGGCGCCGAGATGGTCCTCGGCATTACCCACGAGGAGATCTTCGCCTACCTCGCGCTCGAGCTGTCCTCCTACCGCGAGCTGCCGCAGTTCTGGTACCAGTTCCAGACCAAGTTCCGCGACGAGCCGCGACCCAAGAGCGGGCTGCTGCGGGTGCGGGAGTTCACGATGAAGGACTCCTACAGCTTCGACGCCGACGAAGCCGGGCTCGACGCCTCGTTCGAGGCGCACCGGGGCGCGTACGAGCGGATCTTCG
Organism: uncultured Actinomycetota bacterium; assembly: GCA_963808705.1. GTDB lineage: Bacteria > Actinomycetota > Actinomycetes > Streptosporangiales > Streptosporangiaceae > JASHPR01. Next base: position 449,490 of record CAWEHB010000007.1, read on the forward strand.
CCCGGCTCGGCATCCCGGCCATCGGGGTGGAAGCGTCCAGCGGGAACATGGGCGGCAGCGACTCGGTCGAGTTCATGTGCCCGTCGGACGCCGGCGAGGACCTCGTCGCGCGGTGCGGCGACGGCGACTGCGGTTACGCCGCTAACCTGGAGAAGGCGACCTCGGCGCTGCCCCCGATCGCGGACGAGCCGGGCCCGGCCGCGCCCGAGGGGCTGCCGACCCCGGGCGTGCGCACCATCGACGACCTGGACCGGCAGTACGGCAAGCCGGCCGACCGGCAGGTCAAGACGCTGGTCTACGTGATCGGCGGGCAGCCCACCCTGGTCCTGCTGCGCGGCGATCACCCGCTGGCCGAGCAGAAGCTGGCCGACGCCACCGGGGCCGGCGACATCCGGCCCGCCCACCCCGACGAGATCCGGGACGCGCTCGGCGCGGCGCCGGGCAGCCTCGGCGCGGTCGGGGTCACCGACCTCCCGGTCATCGCCGACCTGGCGCTGCGCGGGCGGCGGAACATGACCACTGGCGCGAACACCGACGACATGCACCTGACCGGCGTGGACGTGGAGCGCGACATCCCGGTCGGCCGCTGGGCGGACCTGCGCGAGGTGACCGCAGGCGAGCCGTGCCCGCGGTGCGCTGCGCCGCTGGAGATCATCCGGGCCATCGAGGTCGGGCACATCTTCAAGCTCGGCCGCAAGTACACCACTACGCTGGGCGTCTCCGTGCTCGGCCCGGACGGGGCGCCCATCATCCCGATCATGGGCAGCTACGGCATCGGCGTGGAGCGGGCCATGGCGGTCATCGCCGAGGTGCACCACGACGACGCCGGCCTGGCCTGGCCGGTCCAGGTGGCGCCGGCCGAGGTGACCGTGCTGGCGCTGTCGCCGCAGGACGAGGCCGTGCGCCAGGCGGCCGAGACCCTCTACGCCGAGCTGCAGGCCGCGGGCGTGGAGACGCTGATCGACGACCGGGACGAGCGGCCGGGCGTGAAGTTCCGGGACGCCGAGCTGACCGGGATCCCATGCCGGGTCAGCGTCGGACGCCGCGACCTGGCCGACGGCGTGGTCGAGATCACCAGCCGCCCGACCGGCGAGAAGCAGCGGGTGCCCGCGGATCAGGCGGTCACGCGCGTGCTGCGGTACCTGTCCGACCGGCGCGCTTCCGCAGCCGCAGGCGTCCCCTGAGCCGGAAGGCCGGGGCAGCCGGGTGGTGGGATCTGACGGACCGTGGATCAGGACCAGGCTGCGGGGCAGCGGCGGCCACGATGCGCTCGTTGTGGCTCGCCAGTGCGCTCCAGTCCCGGCTGTTGCTGGACATCGACGCCTCCCGTAAGTCGGATGACAGCATGTGTCACCGCGCCGTCATATAAGACACGTTTGAGGCGCCGGACGGGCCATGTCCGGTTAGTAACAAATGAATAACTTCTGCGCTAGAGCTGGGACCACGCCTCCGTCAGCACGCTGCGCAGGATCTGCTCCATCTCGTCGAAATGCTCCTGGGTGCAGGTCAGCGGCGGGGCGAGCTGGATGACCGGGTCACCCCGGTCGTCAGCCCGGCAGATCAGGCCGGCGTCGAACAGGGCGGGGGAGAGGAAGCCGCGCAGCAGCCGCTCGGACTCGTCGTCGGTGAACGTCTGCCGGGTGGCCTTGTCCTTGACCAGCTCGATCCCGTAGAAGTACCCGTCGCCGCGGACGTCGCCGACGATGGCCAGGTCGCGGAGCTTCTCCAGCGTGGCCCGGAACGCCGCCTCGTGGCTGCGGACGTTGCCGAGCAGGTCCTCCTTCTCGAACACGTCCAGGTTGGCCAGCGCGACGGCGCAGGACACCGGGTGGCCGGCGAACGTGACCCCGTGCAGGAACGTGGCGGTGCCGCTGGGCCCGGACCCCTCCGCGTGCCCGGTGTGCCGCGGCGACTGAAAGCTGCTGATGTCCGCGTGGCCCGAGCCGAACGGCTCCATCAGGGCATCGCTCACCATCATGCCGCCGAGCGGGGAATAACCCGAGGTCACCCCCTTGGCAAAGGTGATGATGTCCGGCTGGTAGCCGTAACGCTGCGAGCCGAAGTAGTAGCCCAGCCGGCCGAAGGCGCAGATCACCTCGTCGGAGACCAGCAGCACCCCGTGGCGGTCGCAGATCTCGCGGACGCGCTGGAAATAGCCGGGCGGCGGCGGGAAGCAGCCGCCCGAGTTCTGCACCGGCTCCAGGAATACGGCCGCGACCGACTCCGGGCCCTCCCGCTCGATCGCCCGCTCGATCTCGTCCGCCGCCCACCGGCCGAACGCCTCCAGATCGTCGGCGACGAAGTCCGGTGCCCGGTAGAAGTTGGTGTTCGGCACCCGCACCCCTCCGGGCGCCATCGGCTCGAATGGTTCCTTGATGCCGGGGAGCCCGGTGATCGCGAGCGCCCCCATGGAGGTGCCGTGATAGGCGATGTCGCGGCTGATCACCTTGTACCGCCCGGGCTGGCCGATCGTCTTGAAATACTGCTTGGCCAGCTTCCAGGCGGACTCGACCGCCTCCGAGCCGCTGGTGGTGAAAAAGACGCGGTTCAGGTGGCCCGGCGCCAGTGCCGCCAGCCGTTCGGCCAGCTCGATCGCCCGCGGGTGCGCGTATGACCAGAGCGGGAAGTAGGCGAGTTCCGCGGCCTGGCGCGCGCCGGCCTCGGCCACCTCGGCGCGGCCGTGCCCGATCTGGCTCACGAACAGCCCGGACAGGCCATCCAGGTAACGCTTGCCGCGGTTGTCGTAGACATACTGCCCAGACCCCCGGACGATCACGGGCATGTCGCCTTCGGCATAGGACGACATGCGCGTGAAGTGCAGCCATAGGTGGCGGTGGGCGGTCGCCTGCAGATGGCGCTGCGCAGCTACCTGCCGGGCCTCGCCACTGGGATCGCCGGTGCCGTACGGAGTACTCATCTGGTCCCCCAGCTGTAGGTCTGCTTGCAGAGTTTCAGGTACACGAACGTCTCGGTCGCGGTCACGCTCGGGATCCCGCGCACCCGGCTGAGGATCTCGAGCAGCTGGTCGTCGTCCTCGCAGACGACCTCGATCAGCAGGTCGAACGAGCCGGCGGTGATCACCACATAATCGATCTCGTCCATGGCCGCGAGCTGCCCGGCGACTTGCTCCAGCTCCCCGCGGCACCGGAGCCCGATCATGGTCTGGCGGCGGAACCCCAGCGTCATCGGGTCGGTCACGGCGACGATCTGCATCGCCCCGGCGTCGAGCAGCCGCTGGACCCGCTGGCGGGCCGCGGCCTCGGACAGGCCGACCGCCTGCCCGATCGCCGCATACGACCGCCTGCCGTCCTGCTGCAGCTGCTCGATGATCTGCTTGGAGATATCGTCGAGGAAAAGGCGGGCACGGCCGCTTCCGTTGCCGCGATGCGGCACACCGCCGTCGATACGCCGTCGGCCGCCCGGGGCCGGGGGAGTCCCCGGCGAATGCGCCATCCGATCCCTCCTCCGCATGGCAATCCTGCCACGTTCGCGGCCACTGTCAACTGATTCCGCAGGGAGCAGGCTAGTTTAGCTACTAATTCGCTTGCACGGGCGAGGCGGAAGGGAGCGCCATGGCGGGACGGAAGAGGCCGCAGCAACTGCGCAGCTACCGGTGGTTCGGCGGCGGGGGGCCGGCCGGCGAGGCCGGCCTGCGCGCCGTGAGTCACCGGTCACGGATGCGCCAGCTCGGCGTGGCGGCGGAGGAGCACCTCGGCAAGCCGGTCATCGCGATCCTGAACACCTGGGCCGAGATCAACCCCTGCCACATGCACCTGCGGGAGCGGGCCGGCCAGGTCAAGCGCGGGGTGTGGGAGGCCGGCGGCTTCCCGCTCGAGTTCCCCGTGGCCACGCTCTCGGAGACATTCTGCAAGCCCACCCCGATGCTCTACCGCAACCTGCTCGCGATGGAGACAGAGGAACTGCTGCGCTCCTACCCGGTCGACGGCGCGGTCCTGATGGGCGGCTGCGACAAGACCACGCCGGCGCTGCTCATGGGCGCGGCCAGCGCGGGCCTCCCCGCGATCTTCGTGCCCGCCGGGCCCATGCTGCGCGGCAACTTCCGCGGCGCGCCGCTCGGCAGCGGCACCGACCTGTGGAAGTACTGGGACGACTACCGGGCGGGGCTGATCGGCGAGTGCGAGCTGACCGAGCTCGAGTGCGGGATCGCCCGCTCGCCCGGGCACTGCATGACGATGGGCACCGCCTCCACCATGACCTCGGCGGCCGAGGCGCTCGGCATGACCCTGCCGGGCGCCGCGTCCATTCCGGCCGCCGACTCCGCGCACTACCGGATGGCCTCGGCCAGCGGCCGCCGGATCGTCGAGATGGCCTGGGAAGACCTGACCCCGGACCAGATCCTCACCCGGGAGGCGTTCGAGGACGCGGCCGCGACCGTGCTCGCGCTCGGCGGCTCGACCAACGCGCTCATCCACCTCATCGCGATGGCCGGGCGCTGCGGCGTGCCGCTGACCCTGGACGACTTCGACGTGATCGCCCGGCGCGTCCCGGTGCTGGCGAACATCCGGCCGGGCGGGTCCTACCTGATGGAGGACTTTTATTACGCGGGCGGCCTGCCCGCGCTGCTCGGCCGGCTCGCCACGGTCCCGGGGGCCCTGCACCCGGGCCGCCGGACGGTGACGGGCACCACGCTCGGCGCGGGGCTGGGCGACGCCGCGGTGCACGACGAGGACGTGATCCGGCCGCCGGAGCGGGCGCTGTCCGCCGAGGGCGGCGTCGCGGTGCTGCGCGGCAACCTGGCCCCGGGCGGGGCGGTCATCAAGCACATCGCCGCCGACCCGCGGCTGCTCCGGCACACCGGCCCTGCGGTCGTGTTCGACAGCTACCAGCAGCTCAGGGAGCGCATCGACGACCCGTCGCTGCAGATCACCGCCGACTCGGTGCTGGTGCTGCGGGGCGCCGGACCGCTGGGCGGCCCGGGCATGCCGGAGTACGGCATGCTGCCGATTCCCGGCTACCTCCTGGCGGCCGGGGTCCGCGACATGGTCCGGATCTCCGACGCGCGGATGAGCGGGACCAGCTACGGGGCCTGCGTGCTGCACGTGTCGCCCGAGTCCCACGCTGGCGGACCGCTGGCCCTGGTGCGCACCGGAGACCTGGTCACCCTCGACGTCGCGGCCAGGTCGCTGCGCGTGGAGATCACCGACGCCGAGCTCACCCAGCGCCGCGCGCAGTGGCGCCCGCCGGATCCGAGATACCAGCGGGGCTACGGGGCGCTCTACAGCGAGCACGTCACCCAGGCCGACCAGGGCTGCGACTTCGACTTCCTGGCCCGCCCCGGCGCCACCCCCGACCCCGACCCGCGCTGACCGGCCGCTAAGGGGTAACGCCCGCCTGCGGAGGTAAATCTCACCTCGACGTGACTGGCCCGGCCGGGGGGCGACCGGATGCCAGGTGAACGCCGCGGCCGTGGCCGGTTCCCGCCTGGTGACCGTTCCCCAGACCGCGGTCGCGCCGTCCGGGGGCCTGAGATGACGCCCGCCGCCGCAGACGTTGTGCACCTCCTCGTTGCCGCTGCGCTCACCTACGCGCTGGGGTTCGAGCGGGACCTGCGCGGCGCTGCGGCCGGTGACCGCGTCTTCGCCCTCATCGGCGTCGGCGCCGGGATCGCCGGGGTGCTCGCGGTGCACGGTGCGCCCACCGCGCTGCAGGGCGCGCTGACCGCCATTGGCTTTATCGGCGCCGGAATTCGCGCCAGAACCCGGCAGGCGCGGGCGGATAGATCCCCCGACAGCCGTCAACGACCGGTGACCTCCGCGCAAGATGCCCACCCGACCAGGAAACCGACGCCTGGCTTGCCACTAGGGCGAAACTGCGGTTAGGGCAAGCCCCATATCTCGCGGTCGATGATCCGACGTCCGGAAGCCGAAGTCGCGCGGATCCTCATCCAGTGCGTTCTCGGGCCCGGCGCCCAGGGCTCGAGCTCAAAACCCTCGAGCCGGTCGATCTCGGCCGGGTCGGTCACTTCCTCGGCCTCGCCAACGATGATCACGCTCCACCCGGTCCGCTCGACAGGATCGGTGCCGTCGATCTCAAACGCCGCGGTTCCCGTACTCAGGCCCTCGCGGAGCTGAGAACCCGACGCCGAGCGGAAGACGACAGACTGCGTTCGTTCGTCGAAGGCGTAGTTGACCGGACGGATGATTGGTGGCGAGACGCTGACGGCAATGCGCCCAACGCCACCACTGGCCGCGGCGAGCATTTGCAAACACCGGTTCCGCTCGATCTCAGCAAACTCGATCACCGGTTCAAGGTATCACTTGCGTTCATCCCGTCACCGTCGTCGGTCCAGGTCAGGAACCATTTGTGCACGGATTTGTGCATGGGATGCATCGGGACGGACTGAAACGGGGAGACCGAGAAGACCGAAGACGACATCACGCCGCAGGTCTGCCAAGGCGTAAGGGTTGTTGTCTGTACCACTCCCAGGCTTGATCCGGTCGCCGAGGTTGGGGAAGGCTTGAGGATGAGTGCCGGTGATGACGGCCAGCCGCTGAGCGCCGGGGTACTGGCGTTTCATTCCCACTCGTTGCGTTCGTGACCAGCTCGCCGGTCCAAGATGAGCAGGGCTGCGCCCGAGACCCCGGACACAGCGAGCAGCCGCCAGCCCGGGTGTCACGACTGTGTGGCCCGCCACACCGCCTCTCCCGCTCACCTGAGCATCCACCGGCGCGCAACCGCACGAAAGCACGGCAGGAGAGGGGTGAGGGTTCCAGCCCTGGATCAGCTGCCGCGGCCAGCCGGCCCGCGCATCCTCATATCGGGCCGGACTTTCGGCGGGCCCGATCGGGGACTTATGGCCCTCCCAGCGCACGCACTAGCGGCGCACGCTACCAGGACCGGATCGAAAATGTGGGGAGGATCACATGACTTCCGCCGAGCAAAGCACCCAGCCAGCGACACCCAAAGCGACACCAGTCGTGAGGTTCCCCCCGAACCGTGGAGGACTTCCTATGCTGCCTCCATTGTAGCGGAATTTTCGTAGTCTATTGGCGATTTCATTCCGCAGGAACTATGTAGCCTGGTTTTGTTGTAGAAATCACAGACCCATCGTGTGACTACCTCCCTGGCCTCGGCACGGGTGGTAAAGTGATGACGCGACAGCACCTCCCATTCCAGGGTCGAGAAGAACGATTCCGCGGCGGCATTGTCGAAACATGAACCGACCCGGCCCATCGACTGGGTAATCTTGAGCTTCGCGCACAGGCCGGTGAAATCATCGGCGGTGTAGGTGGATCCGCGGTCGGTGTGGAAGATCACCCCGGCGACGCTTCCGCCGCGTGCCGCGACTGCCATCTTGATAGCCTGGCCTGCGAGAACAGCGTCCGGGTGGGCGCTGGTGGCGTACCCTAGCAGCCGCCGGGAGAACAGGTCCAGGGCGGTAGCGAGATAGAACTTTCCCTCGTCCGTGGGTATCTCCGTGATATCGCCGCACCATTTCAGGTTCGGCGCGGGCGCGGTGAAATCGCGCTTCAGCAGGTCGCCAAACGGCCGCTTCCTCTTATCCGGCCTGGTCAGCCCCTTCCGGCGCTTCCTGGCCCGGCCCGCCAGGCCCTGGCGGGCCATCGATTTCGCGACCGTTTTCTCGCTGACGCTCCACCAGGCGGCGACCAGGCCGGCGTGAATGCGCGGCGACCCGTAAGTGCCTCTGGCGTCGGCCGTGCTGGGCGAGGCGCTCCGGTTGCGGCGCGGAGAGCCGCTTTCTGAGTTCGCCTATGCCGGCTTCGCTGACGCCGAGCGGGCGCATCTCGACGAGCTGACCTTGGTGGCGATCGAGATCCGTGCTGAAGCGGACCTTGTGCTGGGCCGCCACCTGGAGCTCGTCGGCGAACTGGAGGCGTTGTGCCGGGAACATCCGCTGCGCGAGCGCCTGTGGGAGCTGCTCATTCTCGCCCTTTGCCGGGCCGGACGGCAGGCCGAGGCCCTGCGCGCCTACACCGAGGTCCGTGACCGCCTGGTCGACGAGCTGGGGCTCGATCCGGGCTCGGCCTTGCGAGACCTCGAGGCCCGCATCCTCGTCCAGGACCCCTCCCTCGACGCAGCCGGCCCGGCAGCTCTCCGGGCGGTTGCGGCGCCGGCTTCACCGGGCAACGTGCGGGAGCGGTTGAGCAGCTTCGTGGGCCGCGGCGCCGAACTTGAACAGCTCAGCGAGACGGTTCGGCGCAGTCGGCTGGTGACGCTCATCGGCCCCGGTGGCGTGGGCAAGACCCGGCTGGCGGTGGAGGCGGCCGCCGCCCTGCGCAAAGACCACCGGGATGGCGCCTGGCTGGTCGAGCTCGCCGGCGTCAGCGAGCCCGAGGGGGTTGCGCCGGCCGTGGCTGGCGCGCTCGGAGCGACCGCTTCTGTCATGGCCAGCCCCAGTTCTCCAGGGCTTTGCGCTGTTGGATCTCGGGCAGTTCCGCGGGGGAGCGGTAGGGCGCTTTGGCCCGTGACGATGTGCCCTGCCGGTAGCCGATCCTGGCGCCAGTGATGAATAACAGGGGAAGATAAGTCGTGGCGACAGGAGGCATGACATGGCTAAGGCACAGACAGATGTCCTGCAAGGCCTCGTGGACCGTCTCCGCGAGATCCGGAAGCAGGCCGGTGGCCGGATGGGTCACGTGCTCGCCGACGCATCGGTGCGGGAGCGTGCCGCCGCGGTCGCAGACAAGATCGAGGATCTCCGGGTTGAGCTGACACGCAGCCTTCGCCGCGCCAGGCCGGCTGCTGCGCCGGCCAGGCCGGCTGCCAGGAGGCCGCCGGCCAGCCGGCCCCCGGGCGGTCCGCCAGGGCCCTCGACGACATGACCGTGCAGGAACTGCGCCACCTGGCGACCAAGCGCCATATCGCGGGCCGTTCGTCGATGAACAAGGCCGAACTGGTCGAGGCCCTGGGCAAGAAGTAGCCTCAGAGTCAGCGGACCGGTTCCGGCAGCCGACACCAGTGGTGGCCCAGACCGAGCAGATGACCGGGCGAGCACGCCGGCGGGAGGAAACGGTGACCGTTGACGCTCGCCGTTCCCTGGCGATCCCCGGCTGCCCGCGCTCGGCCAGGTTTGCTATTGGCTGCTGCTTTTGCCCCGTGGGCGGGGCGGCTGGTCGACCTGCGCGTCGACCGCAGCGACGCGCCGCTGGCCGACCTACGCCGCCTCCTGGAGGCCTCGCAAGCCTACGACGGCTTCAACCACACGGTAGACGCGCTCTTCGGCGGTGACGCAGCGACCGCACTGGCCAGTGCCGACCAAGGCGTGACCTGACTTCCCGGCGAGGAGAACCTGCGGTTCATCCGCGCCGGAGCGCTGCCGCAAGGCCCTCGGCGGCGAGCAACTCCAGCAGGCCTACACCCGCGGCATGGCACTCAGCTTCGACCAGACCATCGACCTCGCCCTCGGCGGAGTCCTGTCGGCTTGGTATCCGGCTCACAGGAGATTGGGCCGAATCGTGGAACCGGGTGCGGGATGATCATCGGCGCTGGTGCCATGTCGTGACCGTAACCTGTCAGCTGCCGGGGTAGGTTCCGAAGGTCCAGGTGACCGACCAGGGGTCCACGGCCGTGAACGTGCGGTTGCCGTAGTGGGTGTCCTGGAGTTCCCGGGTGATTTCCAGGCCGGCGGCCTTGACCCGCTGGTAGAGGCCGTCGGGGTCGGGGGTGACGACGTAGAGCCAGTTGGGCGCTGGGCGGTCCTGGCGGCGGATGATGATGCCCCCGCTGCCGTGCGGCCAGCGCAGCTCGATCTCGGCGTAGCTGCCCGGCTCTTCGCCCGGGATCAGGGCGGTCGGCTCGAAGCCGAAGGTGGCGACCAGGAAGTCGATCGCTGCCTGCGGGTCGGGGTAGGGGACGCTCGGCCAGATGGTCGGCGGCGGGTCGGGTGAGCTCGGCGCGACGGCGGTGGTCACGGCTGGATCGGTATTTGTCATGTCCTCAGCGTGCGCCGCGGCCGGATCCGTGGTCTTGGAGAAAACGGAGTTCCTCGGCCATCCACTCGCCCGGTGTGCAGCCGCCGAGCTGCTTCCAGTCGTTGGCCAGGTGGGCCTGGTCGAAGTAGCCGCATATCACCGCGGTCTCAGCCAGGCTGGCCGTCCGGCCGGAGCGCGGGCATCGGCCGGCGCCGGCACGCTCCGGGTAGGCACCGGCAATGCCCGTGAGGTAGCGGCCCGGCCGTCTTCCCGCAGGCCAGGAGACCCGGTGTCGGGCCGCTAGGATCGGGCAATGCCCATCCCTGCGTCGTTTGATCTGTCCGGCCGGGTGGCGTTGGTCACCGGCGCGGGCAGTCCCGATGGCATCGGGTTCGCCGCCGCCGGGCTGCTCGCCGAACTCGGTGCCGCCGTGATGATCGGCGCCGCCACCTCGCGGATCCACGACAGGGTCAGCGAACTGCGCGGCGGTGGCTTCGACGCGGCCGGGGTCGCCGGGGATCTCACCGACGCCGGCGCAGTGTCCGCGCTGGTGTCGGCCGCGCTGGATCGTTGGGGGCGGCTGGACATCGTGGTCAACAACGCCGGCATGATCTCCGCCGTTGTTCCGGTGTTCGAGTCCGGCACGGTGGACTCCATGGACCAGGCAACCTGGCAGGCTGCGCTCGCCCGCAACCTGACGACCGCCTTCCTGGTCACCAAGGCGGCGCTGCCGGCCATGATCGGCCGCGGCTGGGGGCGGATCATCATGGTGGCCAGCGTGACCGGCCCGGTGATGGCGATACGCGCGGATGTCGGTTACGCCACGGCCAAGGCCGGCATGGTCGGCCTCACCCGCGCGGCCGCGGTCGACACCGCGGGGCACGGGATCACCGTCAACGCCGTCGCCCCAGGCTGGATAGCGACCGGGTCCCAGACACCGCAAGAGCGTGGCCAAGGGCTGGCCACCCCGGCCGGCCGCAGCGGCTCCCCCGATGAGGTCGCCGCCGCCATTGCCTGGCTGGCCAGCCCCGGCGCCTCCTACATCACCGGGCAATACCTGGTCGTGGACGGCGGCAACTCGATCGCTGAGCAGCGCGCCGTACCAGCGTGACCAGGACGCTGCCCAGCCCCTACCATCTGCCCGGACCGGGAGACGCGCTAGATACCCTCAGGCTGAGGCCCGGCAGGCTGGGCCAGCCCCGGCCCCAGCGGCGGTGATTCAGCTCACCATCAATCCGCCCGGATGATCGCGCAAGGTCACCACCATCTCGTGACCGTTGCCCCGAATAGGAACGGCACGTTACTTCGAAGGTTGCCTGAGCCGGGGGTCGCAGAACCGCCAGTTCGGGGCGCTGTCAGATGCGCAGGGGACCGGGCGCCTGCCTGTCGCGGCAAATCTGCTTCGGCGGACAGGTCCTCCGTTGTGCCCTGGCGAGCACTTGCAGTGGCGGCCGGGTACCGGCCCGAGCCCGTTCTGCGATCGGCGTCGCAGCCGGATGTCTGCCGCCGCGCGCTGGCGGATGTTCCTCATCGGGGCCGGTATCGGCATTGGTGCTAGCACTCCTGGCGGGTGTGAGCTGACGCCCTTGGCGGTGCCGGGCGTGCGCGCGACACTTTTATGCAGGCTGGCCGGGAGGGAGTCGGCGTGGGTGCGGTGAGGCTGGCGTTCGGGGCGGAGTGCCGGCGGCGGTGGCGCTCGTGGGGGGCCGTCGCGTTGCTCATATCGGTGGTCGGCGGGGTTGTCATGGGCCTGGCGGCCGCCGGGTACCGTACGGCGAGCGCGTATCCGCGGTTTGTTGCGGCCACGCACGGGATGGACGCCGAGGTCTATGATTCCCGCGGCTTCAGCCCGGCGGTGGCGGCGGTGGGCCGGCTGCCGCAGGTGACCGCGTCTGCGCCGGTGACGCTCCTGCCTGCCGTGCTCACGGCTGGCGGGCACCAGTTCCCCAACTCGACGGTGGCGGGCTCCACCGGGACCGCGCTTGGCAGGTCGTTCAACCGGGCGAAGATCCTCGCCGGGCGCCTGCCCGGCCCGGGCCGCGCCGGTGAGGCGATGGTCGCGTTCAGCGCGGCCCCGGGGATCGGCCTGGGATCGGTCCTGCGCCTGGCGTTCTACGGGCCCGGCCAGGCCGGCGCCCTGTTCGCCGGGCTCGGGCGGCTGCCGCCCGCGCCCGATGGCCCGGTGGTAACCGTCCAGGTGGTCGGTATCGAGGCATCGGTGGGCGACTTTGCGCCCGCGGCCGCCTCGCCCACCATCGTGTACCTGAGCCCGGCGCTGGTGCGGCGGGTCCGGGCCACCGCGCTGGCCGGCAAAATCGAGGAGGTCCGGCTGCGGCACGGTGCCGCCAGCATCCCCGCGTTCCAGGCGGCGATCGACCGGTTCGGCGGCGGCAATTCCGGCCTGCAGATGCAGGACATGGACGGCGAGGGCCAGCTGGTGGAGCGCTCGATTCACCTGCAGGCCGTGGGGTGGTGGCTGCTCGCCGCGGTGGCCGGGCTGGCCGGGATCGCCGTGGTCGGCCAGATCCTGGCCCGGCAGGCGGCCGCGGACGCCGCGGACTACCCGGTGCTGCGGGCGCTGGGCATGTCCTCGGGCCGGCTGTTCGTGCTGGGCATGACCCGGGTGTCGGCGATGGCGGTCGCGGGGGCGGCCGCGTCGGTCGCGGTCGCCTTCGCGCTGTCGCCGCTGGCGCCGCTGGGGGAAGCGGCCATCGCCGAGCCGTCACCGGGCTTTCGCTGGGACACCACTGTGCTGCTCTGGGGCCTGCTGGCCGTGCTGGTCATCGTGGTGGCGGCCGCTTCCGCGCCGGTGCTCGCCCAGGCCCGGCGACGCGGGGTACCGGGAAGCCGGGCCGAGGAAGCCGGCGTCTCCCGGCCGTCCCGGGTCGTGGCCTGGCTGGCCCGGGCCGGCGCCCCGGCCAGCGTGCTGGTCGGCGCCCGCGGCGCGCTGGAACGGGGCCGCGGCCGCGAGGCCGTGCCGACGGCTACCGTCTTCCTGTGCACGGTCCTGGGCACGGCGGCGCTGGCCGGGGGCCTGGTGTTCGGCGCGAGCCTTACCCACCTGCTCAGCACGCCCCGCCTGTATGGCGTCTCCTATGACTTCGAGATCAGCAGCGACCAGCTGAACGTCACCCCGGTGCTGCGCACGCTGCTGCGCGACCGCCGTGTCAGCGCGATCACCGGCGGGGTCGAGGGGCCGCTGCGCATCGGCGACCTGACCGTGTACACGCTGGCCGGCGGCAGCTACAAGGGGCCGGTGCTGCTGACCGTGACGGCGGGCCGGTACCCGTCCGGCCCCGGCCAGATCGCGCTCGGCGCGGCCACGCTGCGCCAGCTCGGCGCCCGCATCGGCAGCCGGGTGCCGGTCACAATCGGGCGGCGCACCCTGCCGTTCACGGTCGTTGGGACGGCGGTGTTCCCGCAGTTCGGCTCCACCGGCGGGCTCGGCACCGGGGCCGTCATGACCCTGGCCGGTTACCGCGCGGCGGCCTGCCCGCCCGGCGTGCGGACGCCCGGATGCCCCGTCGTGCCGGACGGCATCCTGGTGCGGCTGGCCCCCGGGCCCGGGCACGCGGCAGCCCTGTCCCAGATGCAGCGCAGCTACGCTGCGAGCTTCGCCGCGCCCGTCCAACCCGCCAGCCTGGTCAACTTCGGGCAGGTGGTGAACCTCCCGCTGCTCCTCGGCCTCGCGGTCGCCGTCTTCGGCGCGGCCACCCTGCTGCACTTCCTGCTGGTCAGCGTGACCCGCCGACGGCGGCAGATAGGCACCCTCAAAGCCCTCGGGTTCTTGCGGCGGCAAGTCGCCACGGCCATCACCTGGCAGGCAGAAACGGTCGCGGCCGCCGCCCTCGTGCTGGGGGTGCCGCTCGGCCTGGCGGCGGGCCGCCTCGCGTGGAACCTGGCCGCCTCCGACTTCGGCGTCCCCGGCGTCGTGATAGTCCCCTGGCCCGCCCTGGCCGCGGCCTCAGCCGGGACGCTCGCCGCCGCCGCCGCCATCGCAGCCGGGCCGGCCATATTCGCGACCCGCCTGCAGCCGGCCGCCTTCCTGCGCTCGGAATAGCCGACGCCACCTGCGCACATGCCCCTCCAGCCTCGTTCTTCGACCAGTTAAGCGGCATGCCTCCGCCACCGCAGTGCCACCGGTGCCCGCCGCCCGGGCACCACGCAGGCCGCGGCCAGCATCGCCTACTCAGCCGAACCCGCGGGGCGGATCGCAGTGTCGGCCCCGCGTGGCCGCATACAGAACTCCCCGATATGTGCCGCATCGCTGGCTCACCGCAAGGCAGTTGTTGACACCCATATCGAAGGCGGCTCGGCGGGCGTTCTCCCTGGCCTGCCGTCGCGTATCGTAATGCCATCTGGCATGGCCCTGCCTTCCGCCGGCTGGGCGGGGCGTGGCAGACGCGCAGGTCGCTCGGTCGGGGCGGCGTTCCTGGTGGACGTTGACGACGGCTGCGTCGGTGAGGATCGGCGGCACACGGGGCCGCAGCCAGGTGACCTGGTCGGCACCGTCGAACTATTGGAACAAGGCTCCGGTCCTTCCGCCCTGACGAGATGGCTCTCGCGCCGTTCAGCTACGGAAGGATCTCGATGTATCCGTCGGTTCCGTACAGGCGGATTCGCTGTCCATCCTGGATCAGCTGGGTGGCGTTCTGTACCCCTACGACGGCCGGTAGGCCGTACTCGCGTGCGATCACCGCACCATGGGTCATCAGGCCTCCGACCTCTGTCACCAGGCCTTTGATCGCGACGAACAGGGGCGTCCAGCTGGGGTCGGTGTAGACGGTGACCAGGATGTCGCCCGCCTCGAGATCGGCTTGCGCTGTGTCCAGGATGACGCGGGCGCGCCCTTCGACGGTCCCGGCGGAGACCGGTAGGCCGGCCAGCGCGGCGGCCGGCACGTTGTCGCGTCGGTACGCCCCGGCGATGACCTCGCCATCCGACGTGAACACCCGCGGCGGCGTGAGCGCTTGATACGACTCGAATGCGTCCTTTCTGTGGCGGATGAGCTGGTCATCGACCTGGTTGGTGCGTACGACGTCGTGGAACTCTTCAAACGTGAGGTAGAAGATGTCTTCGGCTTGGCGAAGCACGTGGGCCCGCACGAGGCGCTCGGCTTCGCCCAACAAGGCTTGCTTGTAGATGAAGTAGCGGCTGACCATGCCGTACTTCGGATACTCCCGGTACCCGATGAAGGTCCGGACGCGGTCGATCATCCGTTTGGCCTGTTCAGCCTTCGGTTCCCCGTCCGGCAAGGCTCGCAAGCGCTCCAGCAGGTCCCGTTCGGTGTTCCAGGCGGCCTGCCGGCCTTGCTCGAAGCGCCGTTTGCCGGCGCCCGGCTCGAACGTCTTGATATTGCCGAGGATCGTGGGGACGAGCGTGGTGGGGCGTTCGCTCCAACGCGGCCTGGTGATATCGATCTCGCCGACGCAGCGCATGCCGTACTGGTCGAGGAAGGCCTGGATGGCATCTCGCGCTTCTAGCCCGCCCGTGAGCTTCACCATCTCGTCCAGGAAGTCCTCGTCCTCGGCGTGCTGCAGAAAGGCGACCACGTCCGGATACGGGCGGATCACGTCCGCGAGGTCCAGGAGCGCCAGCCCCATCTGAGACGTGACGTTGTTAGGTGCGGATTGCGTGAGCACGTCGGCGGCGTTGTTCTCGCCCAACCACGCCTGCAACCGCTCGTTGAGCCACCAGGTGGCCTCCATCCCCGCCATGATCACCTGATGGCTTCGCGGATCGAACAAGATCCGCTTCAGCTCCTGGATGTCCGCCAGGATGAACTCGAGCAGCGCCGAACCGGACTTCGTCCGGATCTCGCGCTTCAACGCGGCGATCGAGGCCTGGCTGTGCCCGATCAGCTCGACGACGATGGCCGGATCGGTCTCGATAGGGGCGGACGCGCCGCCAGCCGGTGCGCCGTCGGGAATTTCGTCCGGGAGTGACCGGATGAAGTCGCCGCGCTCGAGGATGGTCCGCAACGCGTCCCCGATCAGCGGATCGGATCTTCCCAAGACCTCCAGGACGCCTGTGCGGCTCGTTGGCGATGCCAGAGCCTGGGTGACGTCGACGAACAGCCTTCCGCCGGCCTCGCACATCGGCCGCGGGGTCGTCAGCTGCCACACGGACAGCCCAAGGGGCTTCAACGGGTCGGTCATCATCTGCTGATGACCGACGGAGACGTAGACGTGGTTGTCTCGGTCAGCGGCCGCGGGGATGGGGAACAGCGTGGTGATCGGCCGGGCCTGGACGATGTGGAAGCCATCGTCGACCATGCACCATTCGATGTCCTGGGGTCGGCCGAGGTGCGCTTCGATCCGCCGGCCCAGCTGCGCGAGGCGCACGACTTGCGCATCCGTCAGCACCGGCTGTTCCTGCCGCTCCGGCTCGACCGCCACTTCCTGTGTCCCGCCTGTCGGCGAGGCGTGGATGGCACGCCGCTTGGTCACGATGGTCTTGGCCACGACCTTGCCGTCCCGCACTTTGTAGCCGTCCGCGTTCACCAGGCCGGAGACCAGGGACTCGCCGAGGCCGAAGCTGGCCTCCACGGAGGCGACCTTCCGGTTGGAGGTGGCGGGGTCTGCCGTGAACAGAATCCCGGCCGCCTGCGGGAAGATCATCTGCTGGACGACCACGGCCATGCGGACTTTGCGGTGGTCGACGCCATTGCGCAGACGGTAGGTCACGGCTCGCTCGGTGAACAGCGAGGCCCAGCACTGGCTGATGTGCTCGAGGATCGCCGCCGGGCCGACGACGTTCAGGTATGTGTCCTGCTGGCCCGCGAAGGATGCGCTCGGCAAGTCCTCCGCCGTCGCGCTGGACCGGACGGCGTAGGCGGCTTGCTCGCCGAGCCCCGCGAGCGAGCCGCTGATCGCCGCCGCCAGATCGTCAGGGATGGCGATCCCTTCGACCGCTCGGCGGATTGCCGCACTCAGCGCGCGGATAGCCTCCCGGTCGTCCGGCTTCAGGCGCGACAGCTGATCCAGCCAACCGTCGATCGACGGCGCTTCGGCCATGATGCGTTCGAAGGCATCCGTCGTCACGCAGAAGCCATCCGGCACACCGATGCCCTCGATCCGCGAGAGTTCTCCCAGATGCGCCCCCTTGCCGCCCACGACCGCGACCTGCGTCCGGTCGATCTCACGCAGGCCCAACACGTAGCCCACTTGCGCTGCCCCTCTTCCGTCAGTTCCGGCTTGTCACGAGCCGATTATGGGGCACGAATCAGGGCCTCATGAGCGCCTCGAAACGCGTATAAAATGAAAGTGGCACGAGCGGGGGTAGAGGCCATCGGGTCGGTGAGCTTGGTCGCTACCGATCCTCGGGAAACCTCGACCCGATCAACCCGTCTGCGAGTCGCTCACCCACCGCAGATACGAAGAGCCATAAGGGAACGTCAATCAGCGGGGCGGTACCAGATCAACGGTTCGCGCCGACGAGCGCAAGCACGCCGTCCGGGTAGACGCGCCCGATTCCCGGATGGGTACGTCAAGTGGCACGGCAGACGCTGGACAAAGTCGCACGACAGAACAGTCCATCTGCACCGCTACCTGGCAACTTGATCTTGATCTCCAAGCCGCGCGTAACGGCGGTTATCTGGAGCCCTCCCTGTCTATGCCGCGCCTGACCAGGACGTCTGCGGCGTGGACATGTAGCTGAACAGTGTTCACGTAGTAGCCGCTTAGTTCGAAAAACATCAGCGACAAGAGGATTTGCACGGCGTCTGCGGCGGAGACACTGTCCAGATAACGTGTCCAGCACGCAGCAAAAAGCACACAAAACACCCGCGGCGCTTACAGCGAGGACACCCCGAAACGGGCTGGAGATAACGGCGGCTATGGCATCCGTCGAGGGGTACTCGCAGCGGTCGCGGGACCAGGGGACTGCTGGCCACTCGGCCGTCCGCGCGCTGGGCAGGTGGAAACTGCGGCCGGATGAGCGTATGCGCGGCAAGAGACTCGTGAACGACTGCGGGGGAGTGGAGTTCCCGAGATTGCAACTTAAAGCACGATTAACTTCCCTCAACCCCGACAGGACCTGCTTCATGACGCGTGCCCCGCGCCGAGCAGGGCCGGCACGCCCGACAGATCGGACAGCTCGTCATAAGGCCGGTAAAGGGAACTGCCTGGCCGCCCGTACCGGTTGATCCAGACACGGCGCCGCAGGCCGAGGTCACGGGTCGGGATGAGGTCGTACTCCCACCCCTGCGCCACGTGGGTCACCCGGGCCGGCGGGATGTCCATGACCGCGTACGCGTACTCGAAGGCTTGGCGGCTCGGCTTGTACGCCCGGGCCTGCTGCGCGGTGATGACGTGATCGAAGTCCACGCCGATGCGCGCGACGTTCTGCTTGATGAGATCATCGTCGGTGTTTGAAATGATCGCGATCTCGTAGTCGAGGGACCTCAGCGCCCGCAGCACGTCCGGCACCTCCGGGAACGGCCCGAAGGCGGGCACCGCGGCGACGAGCGCGTCACCGTCGGACGGTGAATGGGGGATGCCGTGCAGCCGCATGGCGGCCTGCAGGCTCGACCGCAAGACCTCGCGGTACCCGCGGTAGGGCTCGAGCACGGCCTGGAAGCGCATGACCCGGAAGTCGTCAAGGAACTCCTCGCTGTCGACGCCATCCACCAGCAAGCGGTCGGCGAGAACCTGCCGTACGACATCCGACAGCCGGAAGTCGATAAGAGTGCCGTAGGCATCGAAGATGACAACCTGTCGCAAGTTAGCTACCTCCTTTATACGATGCGTTCCCTAGGTGGCTGCGGTCGCGCCGATGATCATTCGTGCCTCCCGAATCGGCGCGTCAGCCGCTGAGGACCTCATCGTCGCTCCCTGGACCGCTCCCATCGCCTGGTTCTGTTCAGTGGCGACCTGTGGCTGGTGGCGGGGCGGGCGGGTTTGCGCGCTGGCAGTGTCTGCATCGCCAGCGTCGCTCTGCGCCGGGAAGATCACCGGCCGACAGTAGGACCGCCAGTGATAGGAGCTACCGTGACGACTGATGATCTTGTAGATGCCCATGCTGTGAGGGGCTGTTCGCGGGCCGGGAACACGCCGGGCGGAGAATGCGGCGGGCCGGATCGACTGCCAGCGCGAAGACGTGCACTAAGGGAAACGCGCCGGGTCCAGGAAGTCCGTAGCGCAGTACGAGCGTTCACCGACGACGATCTGCGCCAGCAGCTCGCCGATGCCGGCCGCGTGCTTGAAACCGTGACCGCTGTCCCCGCCGGCCACCACGACCCGGGGCAGGCTAGGCAGCCGACCGACGAGGAACTGCCCGTCGGGGGAGTCTGTGACCAGGCACGGGATGACCTTCGCCGGCCGGGGATCGAGGCCGGGCAGCGCCCGCGCCACGCACGAGGCCAGCTCGTCGATGTCGGTGTCCAGATGGATGTAGCGGTCTATCTCCTCCGGGTCGATGCCAGCGCCGCCTGATTGAGTCTCCGCAGGCTCCAGGCCGATCTTGATCCCGTAGTCTTCGCTAGCTCCGTGTCCCCACAAGCCCGCCCCGTCGGGGAGCTCCCAGATAAAGGCCGGAAACCGGTCCAGGGTGAACTCTTCCGACCGGGGATCCCGGGGCCGGAACCAGTACAGCGGCGTCCTGCGGGGAGCCAGCGGCAGTCCGGGCAGCAGCGTGCCGAGCCAGGCACCAGCCGCGACGACCACCTGGGACGCGCGCCATTCGACGGTCGGGGTGCGCACGGTGACGCCGCGGCAGCCGGCCTCGATGCCACTGACCATCGTGTGCGGGTAGACATCGGCGCCGAGTCGCTGAGCGGCTGCCGTCTGCGCCCGGACGTTGCGTTCGGGGTAGCAGATCCCTGCGCCGGGATCCCAGACCGCGATGTCCTGTGGCGCCAGGCCGGCATACTGCGGCTGCCGCGCGACCAGTTCCTCGTGGCTGAGCTCCACGACGGGCACCCCGGCCGCCGCGGCGGCGGTGATCGCGCCACGCACCGGGCGGCTGTCCGGAGATCCCGTACTCAGGCAGCCGCTCTGGCGGATCAGCCGATGCCCGGCCTGGTCTCCGAGCCCGGTCCACAGCTCGAGCGACTTGAGCGCGACCGGGGTCAGGCCGGGATGCTCTTGACAGGCTATTCGGAACAGCCGGGTCGCGCCGTGCGAGGAACCGAGATGATGCCCGATGCCGTGACGCTCGACGCCCGCCACGTCTATCCCGCGCCGCGCGAGCCGCCACAGCGCCGCGGAGCCGAAGGCCCCCAGGCCGATCACGACCACGTCTTTGCGGATGACCTCCATCGCAGCCGACCGTGCCCTGGACCCGCCGGTTACCCGCGGAGCAGCCCGAGCGCGCGAGCGCGGCCGACCGCCTCGTCCCGGCTGTGCACGCCGAGCCGCTGGTACAGGCGCGCGGCTCGCTCCTTGGCCGCGGACCGGGAGATGCCCAGCTTGTCGGCGATGACCGAGAACGGCACGGGCTGCGGCAGGTAACGCAGAATCTGGGCCTCGGACCTGGTGATCGACGCGGCCTGCACCCTCGCCCGGGCCTCCTCCGTGGCCTCGGCGGCCACCTCGTCGGCGGCGCCGATCAGCGCGAGGTCCTCGGTAACGGCTTCGTCGGTGGCCTGGTCCGCCGCCGTGATCGCGGCCGCCGCGTCGGCAAAGGCCTCGTCGGATGCCTGGGCCGCCGCGTCCGTGATCAGCCCGGCTGCGGTCAGCGCGGTGACCGCCTCGTGCGCGGCCGCCTCCTCGATGAGCCCGGCCGCGATCAGCGCGCTGACCGCCTCCGCGGCCGCTGCCTCCTGGATCTGTTCGGAGGTAGCCACCGCCTCGGCGGCCTCGGCGCTGGCCGCGACCGCGCGGAGCACGGCGGCAGCCTCGACGGCTTGCGCCTCGGCGATCACCGCGGAGGCCTCCTCCACCGCGGCGATCTCGGCTCCGATGGCCAGGCTGACATCGCCGGCCAGGAAGTCGTCACTGACCAGCGCGCCGTCCGCGGCCGAGACGGCATCGACCAGCGGGCCAGCCCACAGATGCTCGACCAGCAGGAAGGCAGCCGCGCTCCCTGGTTCAAGGGAGTTCGCCAGGGCCTGCACGGCCGCCACGCCGGAGTCCGCCGGCCGGTCTCCGTTCTCCGGCCGGAAGGGCGAGATGCGGCCCAGCAGCGAGCCGAAGTCCTCGTTATCGCCGACCTCCAGCGCTTCCACGGTGCCGTCCTGTCCCTTGGCCAGGAAGACCAGGTCAAGCACGCGGAGCACGCCGCGGCCCTCGATCCGGTCGACCTCCGCCAGCAGGCGAGTCTCGGCATCAGCGTCTAGGCGAAAGGTCAGCGCAAGCATCTGCAACGGTGCGGGCATTCTTGCTCTCCTCCGGCCGGGTCTGGCGTGTAGCTTCCTTCGGCGCCTTGGCCGCGCCATCTAGTCTCCAGATCCTCGCAGACCGCGCGGACCCGGTGATCGTCGCATGGCCACCGTCAGGTTCCGGAAGCCGCATCCCCAAAGATCTACGCGGTGGCCGCCTCCTGTCACGGCGCCACGCCGGACAAGATCACAGGCCGTTGAAGCACCAGGAGGAGCCGGCGGCAAATCCCGTTGAACGGCGGGTGCCGCCGACCCTACCCTGGCCGCATGTCCGGTCGATGAGTCCAACGCCGCGCCGAGGCCGATGCCCGCTGTGGCGGTCCCAGCTCATCGACCGGCGGGGCACCCATGCAAGCGCTGCAGCAGATCGGCTTGCGGCAACGAGCGCACGGGCATCACGCAGCCCTGGTTCGAGCACGCATCGGACACGATCACCATTCCGATGCACGGCGCCGCGGCAGCACAACCCACCAGGGCGCCCGGCCGACCGGCGTCGGCGGCCGGAATGTCTGGCCTGGTCAGGTGGTCCAGGGCCTGAAAAGCTGGGCGGCAAGGGACTTCCCGCCGCGGCGACGGCGGGCCGGAAAGGTGTCGGGCATGGGCAAGGAACGGCTGGCGCGGTACAGTCTCGCGGGCCCGGAGAACCAGGCGGCCGTGGACGCTGGCCTGGCGGGCGGCGACTGGTTCCGCAGCGACGTGCCGCGCAAGCGGATGAAGGAGCTGATGCAGCGCTCCGACTACCCGGCCATCCGGGACACCGTGATCTGGCTCGGCCTGCTTCTGGCGTTCGCCGGTCTCGGCATCGCGCTGCGGGGCACCTGGTGGGCGGTGCCGTTCTTCCTCGCCTACGGCACCCTCTACGGCTCGACGTCCGACTCCCGCTGGCACGAGACGGGGCACGGCACCGCGTTCAAGACACGCTGGCTCGACGAGGGCCTGTACCAGCTCGCCTCCTTCATGATCATGCGTGACCCGACGGTATGGCGGTGGAGCCACGCGCGGCACCACACCGACACCCTGATCCTGGGCCGGGACCCGGAAATCGCGGCGATGCGCCCGGCGCGGCTGGCGAGGCTGCTAGCCAACTTCCTCGGCCTCGTCGACGTGACGATCGCGTTCCGGCTGATGTTCCGGCACGCCTCCGGGCGGCTCACCGCCGACAAGGCCGACTTCGTCCCGGAGTCCGAGCGGCACAAGGTCTACCGGATCGCCCGGATCGATCTGGCCATCTATGCGGTCACCGTCGGCGCGGCGATCGCGCTACGGTCCTGGCTGCCGGTGCTGCTGATCGGCGGCCCCCGCCTGTACGGCGCGTGGCTGCTTAACGTCTATGCCCTCACCCAGCACGCGGGCATGGGCGAGAACGTGCTCGACCACAGGCTCAACACCCGCACGGTGAAAATGTGCGTGGTCAACCGGTTCCTGTACTGGAACATGAACTACCACGTCGAGCACCACATGTTCCCGATGGTCCCCTATTACCGGCTCCCGGAGCTGCACGAGGAGATCTCCCGCGATTGCGCGCCCGTTTACCCGTCGATATGGGCGGCCTACAGGAGATCATCCCGGCGATCCTGCGCCAGCTCAGGGACCAGGAGTACTACGTGCACCGCGAACTGTTGCCCGGCGCCGCGCCGTACAACGTGCCCACGCCCCTGACCGACGGCCGCGGGCTGCCGCTGGCCGCCGTGACCGCGGCCTGACCGCGGGGAGTACATCTGATGGCCCAGTGGATCCCTGCCTGCGCGACCGGTGACGTCGATCCCGAGGACGTCATTCCCTTTGATCACGGTGGTCGTGCCTATGCGATCTACCGGTCCCCGGACGACAGTTACTACGCCACCGACGGCCACTGCACCCACGAGCAGACGCTGCTGTGCGACGGCCTGGTGATGGATCACGTGATCGAGTGCCCCAAGCACAACGGGCGCTTCGACTACACCAGCGGCAAGGCGCTCGGCGCCCCCGTGCTCGTCCACATCCGCACCTACCCGACCAAGGTCATCAACGGCACGGTCTATATCGAGGTCGGCTGATGCCCGCCCGGGCGCACCGGCAGGCGGAGCCGGTCACAGGCTGAGATCGACGATCACGGGCGCGTGGTCGCTGGGTCCCTTGCCCTTGCGGGTCTCGCGGTCGACCCAGGCGCCGGTCACCGAGCTGGCCAGGGCGGCGTTGGCGTAGACGAGATCGATGCGCATGCCCATGTTCTTGGCGAACGCCCCCGCCCGGTAGTCCCAGTACGTGTAGGGGTGCGGTCCCTTGGCGATGCGCGGCACCACGTCGGTCAGCCCGGTCTCGCGCAGGGCGGCCAGCGCGGCCCGCTCGTCCGGCGTGACGTGGGTGGAGCCGATAAACGCCGCCGGGTCCCACACGTCGTCGTCGGTGGGGGCGACGTTGAAGTCGCCCATGAGCGCGAACGGCTGCTCGCCCGCCGCGTCACCCGCGACCGCGCCGGCGAGCGCGGCCAGCCAGCGCAGCTTGTACGCGTAGTGCGGGTCGCTGGGAGCCCGCCCGTTCGGCACGTACACCGACCGCACCCGCACCGGGCCGCACGTTGCGGCGAGGGTGCGAGCCTCGGGCGTGCTCTCGTCGGGGAAGCCGGGGTCGCCGGGCAGTCGCCGGACGACGTCCGTGAGCCCTACCCGCGACAGCACGGCCACGCCATTCCACCGCCCGTTGCCGTGGTGGGCCACCTCGTAGCCCAGCGGCGTCACGGAATCGGCGGGGAAGGCGCCGTCGCTCACCTTCGTCTCCTGCAGGCACGCCACGTCGGGCGCCGCCTGCTCCAGCCAGTCCGCCAGCCGGGGCAGCCGGGCGGCCACCGAGTTCACGTTCCAGGTCGCGATCCGCACCCCGCCATCCAACCAGGCCGCCGCGGCGGTCGGCGCTGCGCGGCGCGTTGTGCCCGTGCCCCGTTACCCAATAGCGTGCGGCTATGTCCCCGGCCTGGCCCGCCATTTCCTACGAAGGATGGCGCGAAACCTGCGACACGTTGCACGCTCACACCCAGGTCCTCGGCAAGCTGGCCGCCAGGCTGGCCCCGCCCGAGCCGCAACTCCAGCACGCGGCGCTGCGGCTGACCGCGCGAGGCTGGGAGACGGCCCCGCTGCCCGCCCCCGATGGCTCAGGCTCCCTGGTCGTCGCGCTCGACCTGCACGCCCACGAGGCGGTCATCGAGCACAGCGGCGGCCGCACGGAACGAGTGCCCCTCACCCCGGACCGTCCGGTGGCCGAGGTGACCCGCGGCGTCCTGGCCGCGGTCCGCGCCGTCGGCGGCGACGTGCGCATCGACCCCACCCCGCAGGAAGTGCCGTGGACCGCGCCGCTCGACGAGGACTACGACCACGCGCACTACGACCCGGCCCAGGTCAGCGACTACCTCGCCGCCGCGACCCAGGCGGCCATGGTCCTCGCGGCGTACCGGGCGCCGTACCGCGGCCGGTCCACGCCCGTCAACGCCTGGTGGGGCTCCTTCGACCTGGCCGTAAGCCTCTTCTCCGGCCTGCCCGCCGAGCCGCCGTCCCATGACTTCATCATGCGCAACGCCATGGACTCGCAAGAGGTGGCCGTCGGCTGGTGGCCAGGCGATGGCCGGCACGCCACCGCGGCGTTCTACGCCTATGCGCATCCGGCCCGGCCCGGCTTCGGCCAGGCGGCTCTCTCGCCGTCGGCCGCGCACTGGGACGCCGCCCTGGGCGAGTACATCCTGGAGTGGGACGACGTCCGCGCGCAGCCGGATCCGCGGGCCGCGGCGGTGGAATTCGTCCGGTCGGCGTTCCGTCACGCCTGCGCGGTGTGCGAGTGGGATCCCGGGCTGGCCGCGACCCTGGACGGGACCCCGCCCCCGGTCACCTGACCGGCGGCAGCGGGTGTGCCAGCATCGGTGTCGTGACTCGGCTCGACCTCACCCGGCCGCAGATCCTGACGTTCCGGCGACACGTCGGCGCGCTCGACGCGCGGCTCCCGCGCGGACGGAACTCGCTTCGGCGTGCGGCCTGGGCCGGGCTGCAGGACAGCATGCCCCGCGCCGCCCTCCTGTCGATCCACGCGCGCGTCGAGGGGACCGAACCGTCCACGTGGGAGGACCCTTCGCTCGTGCAACTCTGGGGACCGCGGTTCAACGTCTTCGTCATCGCCGCGCGCGACCTCGCCGTCTTCTCGCTCGGGACGTGGGCCGACGATGCCAAAGGCCAGCAGCGGGCGGAGGACCTCGCCGCCCGCCTCAACGCCATCCTCGGCGGCGCGCGGATGACCTACGGAGAGGCCGGGCGCGCGCTCGGCGTGCACCCTAACAGCCTCAGGTACGCGGCAGCGACCGGCACGGTCCTGATCCGCTGGGAAGGCGCCCGGCAGTCGACCGTCTGGACCGTGCCGCCGCCTGAGGTCGACCCCCGCGACGCTCGCCTCGAGCTCGCGCGCCGGTACCTGCATGTCTACGGACCCACCACGCCCGAGGCCTTTGGCCGGTGGGCGGGGATCGGCCTGCGGCATGCCGTTGCGGCATTCGAGGCGCTCCGCAAGTCGCTGACGCCGGTGCAGACACCGGTCGGCGACGCGTGGATTCTCAGCCGAGACGAGGCGACCTTCCGCGCCGTCCCCGGGCCCGTGGCACCCGCGCGGCTGCTTCCGAGCGGCGACGCCTATCTCCTCCTCCAGGCCACCGATCGCGACCTGCTGGTCCCGGACGCCGACCGCCGTCGCGCGCTCTGGACCCCCCGCGTCTGGCCCGGCGGCCTTCTCGTCGAGGGAGAGATCGCCGGGACGTGGCGGCGCGCGGACACGATGATGACGGTGCAGCCCTGGCGGCGGCTGTCGCGCGCAGAGCGCGATGCGGTCATGGCGGAAGCGGAATCCTTGCCGCTACCCGGCATCGAGGGGAGGCGGATCGTCGTCCGCTGGGACGACTGAGGCGGCTAGCGGGTGGGTGCCCAGAGTCGGGTGGGTGCCCAGAGGTGGTCGGCATCGCCGGCGGCGCCCCTGCCCCGGTCCGCGCTGCGCCCGGTCCGCGCTGCGCCCGGGCCGCGCTGCACTACGGTGGCGGCATGTCGATCATTCTCGTGACCGGCGCGGCGGGCCTGGTCGGGACCATGCTGCGCCCGCGCCTGGCCCGGCCCGGCCGGACGCTGCGCCTGCTGGACACGGTCGGCCTCACGGCCGGGCCCGGCGAGGAGGCCATCACGGCCTCGATCACCGACCCCGGGGCGATGACCGAGGCCTGCCGGGGCGCGGACGCCGTGATTCACCTGGCCGGAATCCCGGGGGAGGCACCGTGGCCGCAGATCCTCGAGGTCAACATCGACGGCACGCACACGGTGTTCGAGGCGGCCCGCCGGGCCGGGACCGGCAGGCTCGTCTACGCCTCGTCCAACCACGCGGTCGGGTTCACCCCCCGCTCGGCCTTCCCGGTGCCGGACTACGCCTTCCCCGCGCCGGACACCTACTACGGGGTGTCCAAGGTGGCCGGCGAGGCGCTGGCCGCCCTCTATCACCACCGGTACGGCCTGGACGCGATCTGCCTGCGGATCCTCACCTGTGCCACGCGCCCGACCACGGTGCGCTCGCTGTCCACCTGGCTGTCCCCCGATGACGCCGGGCGGCTGTTCGAAAGCTGCCTGTCGGCGCCGAGCCCGGGATTCCGCGTGGCCTTCGGGGTGTCGGCGAACACGCGCGGCGGCTGGGTATCGCTGGACGAGGCCCGGGCGCTCGGCTATGAGCCCCGCGACGACGCGGAGGCGTACGCCGCCGAGGTCATCGCCGCGCACGGCGAGCCGGACCCGGCCGACCCGGTGCTGGCCTACCTCGGCGGCGAGCTCACCCTGCCCGGCCCGGCCGGCGCCGCCCCACGCAGCGTGACCCCGGACAGCGCCGGCCCGCGCAGCGCCGGGCCCGGGTGAGCGGCAACCCGGCTCACGTCAGCTCGTGGCCGGTCGTGCTCTCCACGTGGTCCGGGATCTCTCCCTCGTGCCGGTCGCCGACGTTCAAGGTCCCCGACGGCTCGAACATGAGGATCGCGCCGCCCGGTGATGACGGCTTGTGCTCGGTTCCCCTGGGCACCACGAACACGTCGTCCTTCCGGAGGACGACCGTGGTCTCGTTCCCGTCGGCGTCACGCAGGGCGATGTCGAACCGGCCGTCAAGCACCAGGAAGAACTCGTCGGTCTCCTCGTGGACGTGCCAGACGTGCTCGCCGCGGGCATGGGCGATCTTGACGTCGTAGTCGTTCATCCGGGTCACGATCCGGGGGCTGTAGATGTCGTCGAAGGACGCCAGCGCCCCGGTCAGGCTCACGGGCTTCGCGCTCATGCCGCCCATTATCGCCGGAGCCCGGCCGGTGACCCTGTGGAAGACTGGCGGCATGGGCGAACTCCTCGACAGGCACCGGCAGGTCATGCCGGACTGGGTGGCGCTGTACTACGACCAGCCACTCGAGATCGTGAGCGGCACGGGCAGCCGGGTCACCGACGCGGCCGGCCACACTTACCTGGACTTCTTCTGCGGCATCCTCACCAACATGCTCGGGTACAACGTGCCCGAGGTGCGCGAGGCCGTGGAGCGCCAGCTGGGCACCGGCGTGGTGCACACCTCCACGCTGTACCTGATCCGCCACCAGGTCGAGCTGGCGGAGAAGATCGCGCGGCTGTCCGGGATCTCCGACGCCAAGGTCTTCTTCACCAACTCGGGCACCGAGGCGAACGAGACCGCGCTGCTGCTCGCCACCGCCGCCCGCCGGTCCAACCAGGTGCTGGCCCTGCGCAACAGCTACCACGGGCGGTCGTTCGGGGCGGTCGCGATCACCGGCAACGGGGCCTGGCGGAGCTCGCAGCTGGCCCCGTTCGCCGTGCACTACCTGCACGGGACCGACCGTCAGCTGCCCGCCTTCGCCGGGATGTCCGACGCCGAGTACATCGCCGCCGCCGTGGCGGACCTGCGCCACGTCCTGGCCACCGCCACCGCGGGCAACGTGGCCTGCCTGATCGCCGAGCCGATCCAGGGCGTCGGCGGCTTCACCATGCCGCCGGACGGGCTGCTCGGCGCCTACCAGGAGGTGCTCAGCGAGCACGGCATCCTGCTCATCTCCGACGAGGTGCAGACCGGCTGGGGCCGGACCGGCGAGCACTTCTGGGGCATCGGCGCGCACGGCGCGGTGCCGGACATGATGACGTTCGCCAAGGGGCTCGGCAACGGGTTCGCGATCGGCGGCGTCGTCGCCCGCGGCGAGCTGATGGATGGCCCGGTCGGCAACGGGATCTCCACCTTCGGCGGCAACCCGCTCGCCACGGCGGCGGCCAACGCCACCGTCGACTACCTGCTCTCCCATGACCTGCAGCGCAACGCCGCGGCCCTGGGCCACCTGATCATCGGCGGGCTGCGGGACGCGGTCGGGCCGCTGGCCGCGGTCGGCGACGTGCGCGGCAAGGGGCTGATGTTCGCCGTGGACCTGGTCGACCCGGGCACCGGGGCGCCGAGCCCGGCCCTGGCGGCCCGGGCGCTCGAGGAGGCCCGCGAGCGCGGGCTGCTGATCGGCAAGGGCGGGCTGTCCGGGCACACGCTGCGGATGGCGCCGCCGCTGACCCTGACCGAGGCCGAGGCCAAGGAGGGCCTGGGCATCCTGATCGACGCGCTGCGCGCGGTCGACGCGAAGGCTGCGGAGGCGTCACGATGAAGCAGGCGGGCGACGCGCGGAGGAGCGGGCGATGAAGCAGGCGAGCGACGCGCGGAGCGCGGAGAAGCGAGCGATGAAGCACTGTAGCCACTGGATCGGCGGCAAGCCGTGGGCGGGCGAGGCCGCGAGCCGCGGTGACATCTACAACCCGGCCACCGGGCAGGTCACCGGGACCGTCGACTTCGCCTCGGCGGCCGAGGTCGGCGCGGCCGTGGCGGCGGCGTCCGGCGCCTGGCCGGGCTGGCGGGAGACCTCGCTGACCAAGCGGGCCGACGTGCTGTTCGCGTTCCGCGAGCTGATCAAGCAGCACAAGGCCGAGCTGGCCGCGCTGATCAGCTCCGAGCACGGCAAGGTCGCCTCGGACGCGGCCGGCGAGGTGTCCCGCGGGCTGGAGGTGGTCGAGTTCGCCTGCGGGATCCCGCACCTGCTCAAGGGCGGGTTCTCGGAGAACGTCTCAACCGGCGTGGACGCCTACTCGATCCGGCAGCCGCTCGGCGTGGTGGCCGGGATCACCCCGTTCAACTTCCCGGCCATGGTGCCGATGTGGATGTTCCCGGTCGCGATCGCCTGCGGCAACGCGTTCGTGCTCAAGCCGTCGGAGAAGGACCCGAGCGCCTCGGTCATGCTGGCCGAGCTGCTGGCCGAGGCCGGCCTGCCGGACGGGGTGTTCAACGTGGTGCACGGGGCCAAGGACGCGGTCGACGCCCTGCTCACCCACCCGGTGGTCAAAGGGATCAGCTTCGTGGGATCGACCCCGATCGCCCGCTACATCTACGAGACGGGAACGGCCGCGGGCAAGCGGGTGCAGGCCCTGGGCGGGGCCAAGAACCACATGGTGGTCCTGCCCGACGCCGACCTCGACCTGGCCGCCGACGCCGCGGTGTCGGCGGGCTTCGGGTCGGCCGGGGAGCGGTGCATGGCCATCTCGGTGGTGGTCGCGGTCGACCCGGTCGGCGACGAGCTGGTCGAGAAGATCGCCAGCCGGATCCCGGCGCTGCGGGTCGGCCCGGGCGACGACGAGCAGTCCGAGATGGGACCGCTGGTCACCGGCCCGCACCGGGACAAGGTGGCGTCCTACCTGGACTCCGGGGTGGCCGAGGGCGCGGTGCTCGCCGTGGACGGCCGCCAGCACCCGGTCACCGGCGGCGCGGCGGACGGGTTCTGGCTCGGCCCGTCGGTGCTCGACCACGTGACCCCGGCCATGGGCTGCTACCGGGACGAGATCTTCGGGCCGGTGCTGTCCGTGGTCCGGGTCTCCGGCTACGACGAGGCGCTGCAGGTCGTCAGCGGGAACCCGTACGGCAACGGGACCGCGATCTTCACCAACGACGGGGGAGCGGCCCGGCGGTTCACCCACGAGGTCGAGGTCGGGATGGTGGGCATCAACGTGCCGATCCCGGTGCCGATGGCGTTCTACTCGTTCGGCGGGTGGAAGGCGTCGCTGTTCGGCGACACCCACGTGCACGGCACCGACGGCGTGCACTTCTACACCCGCGGCAAGGCGGTCACGTCCCGCTGGCTGGACCCCAGCCACGGCGGCGTCAGCCTGGGCTTCCCCGTCAACCGGTAGAGATTCCGTAACGGGCCGCACCGGGGCCGGCCGCCCCCGGCCGCCGGCCCGGCCGCGGCCGGCCAGACCTGGAGGCAGTCATGACCGAACGCACGCCCGACCCGGCGCCGGGCGCCGAAGTCCTGGCCATGGACCGGGCGCACGTCTTCCATTCCTGGTCGGCGCAGGGGGCGCTGCGGCCGCTGCCGATCGCGCGGGCGGAGGGGTCGTACTTCTGGGACTACGACGGCCGCCGGTACCTGGACTTCTCCTCCCAGCTGGTGAACACCAACCTCGGGCACCAGCACCCCCGGGTGACCGCGGCGATCGCGGAGCAGGCGGCCCGGCTGGCGACGATCGCGCCGCAGCACGCGGTCGAGGTGCGCGGGCAGGCCGCTGCGCGGATCGCGGCGGTGGCGCCGGACGGCATGGAGAAGGTGTTCTTCACGGGCGGCGGCGCCGACGCCAACGAGAACGCGATCCGGATGGCCCGGCTGCACACCGGCCGCAGCAAGGTGCTCAGCTTCTACCGCTCTTACCACGGCAACACCGGGGCGGCCATCACCTCCACCGGGGACCCGCGGCGGTGGCCGAACGAGTACGCGACCGGGCACGTGCACTTCTTCGGGCCGTACCTGTACCGGACCTCGTTCTGGGCCGAGACCGAGCAGGAGGAGTGCCAGCGGGCGCTGGAGCACCTGGAGCAGGTGATCACCTTCGAGGGCCCGGCCACGATCGCGGCCATCCTGGCCGAGACGATCGTGGGCACGGCCGGGGTGCTGCTCCCGCCGCCCGGCTACCTGGCCGGGGTCCGGGCCCTGTGCGACAAGTACGGCATCGTGTACATCGCCGACGAGGTGATGTGCGGCTTCGGGCGGACCGGCGCCTGGTTCGCGTTCGAGCACTACGGCGTGGTGCCCGACCTGATCACGTTCGCGAAGGGCTCGAACTCCGGGTACGTCCCGGTCGGCGGGGTGATCATCTCCGACGAGATCGCCGCGACCTTCGGCGAGCGGGTGTTCCCCGGCGGGCTCACCTACTCGGGCCACCCGCTGGCCTGCGCGTCGATCGTGGCGTCGATCGACGCGATGAAGGACGAGGGCGTGCTGGAGAACGCGACCCGGATCGGCGCCGACGTGCTCGGCCCCGGCCTGCGGGAACTGGCCGCCCGGCACCCGGTGATCGGCGAGGTGCGCGGGCTCGCGGTGTTCTGGGCCCTGGACCTGGTCTCGAACCGGGCCACCCGGGCCATGCTCGCCCCGTATGGGGGATCATCCGAGGCCATGAACGAGGTCATGGCCCAGTGCCGGGCCCGCGGGCTGATGCCGTTCATCAACTACAACCGGCTGCACGTGGTGCCGCCGTGCACGGTGTCGGAGGCGGAGGCCAAGGAGGGCCTGGCCATCCTGGACGAGGTCTTCACGGTCGCGGACCGCTACTACGAGGGCTAGAGGATCGGTCGTGTAGTCAGGCTGTCCGGGCCGGGCGCTCCGGGGTTGGGCTGGGCTAGGCCGGATACGGTTCGGGGGTGGTGGTATAGCGGCGGCCGCTGGGCAGAGTCCAGATCAGGATGCCCGGCTCTGGCTGCTCGAGTCGCCAGCCCCGGCCTTGCTTGGCCTGGTGGTGCCGGCGGCAGAGCGGATACAGATTGCACTCGCAGGTCTTGCCGCCCTTGTGGTGGAGGATGGTGTGGTCGTCGTCGCAGCGGGTGGCGGGGCGGCGGCAGCCGGGATAGCCGCACCGCCGGCTGCGGATCTTGACCAGGTGGCGTAGCGAGGGCGGCGGCCGGTAGGCGGCGGTTTCGCGGCGGTGGATGCAGGTCCCTGATTCCAGTGTGGTGATGGTGATCTGGGCCAGCCACGAACGCGGGTCGGCGGCGGTGGCGGGCGGGCCGGGTCCGGCGCGGGCGCAGCCGTGGGCGACGGCGCGGCCGTCGCGGTCGGTCAGGGTCAGGCACCAGCGGGTGTCACCGCGGGCGGCGAGGGTGTTAGCCAGGTCGCGGCAGGTGGCGGCGCCGGTCCCGGCGATCTCGCCGGGGGGAGTCGGTCAGGCCGAGCCAGGCGGTGGCGGGCATGGTCAGGTTGACCGACCCGGCCAGCCCGGCCAGTCCGCCTGGCTCGGGGTCGTCCGGGCATGGCACGGCAGGGTCGCCGGGGGCCGGGTCATGGCCGCGGGCCGGGTCGTCGCGGGACGGGCCGGGAGTGCTGGTCATGGCGCCGCCGCCCTCCTCCCGGGTCCTCGGCCTTGGCGTGGGCCTGGACGAGCTGCGCCGCTACGGCACGCCGCGAGAACATCAGGGCGCCCATGGCCTGGACGCCACCGGGCTCAGGGCCAGCATCGCCAGCTTCCTGGCCGGCGCTGCGGCACCGGCGCAGCCACGGGCCGTCATCAGCTGACGCGAAGCTCGCACCAGACCACCTTGGCGTTGTCGCTCACGATCGATGGATCGAGGCTCGTAAGGAACCGGGCCGTTTATGGCCTCCGCGAGCTGGTCCCAGTACGACGGAGGCGCTCGCCGGCCTCACTCTCGGACAGTGAGGTGATGGGCTGCCCGACCGTGTGCTGATATTTGGCGTCGTAGGCCCTGGTCCAGACGCCAGCCGCCCACGACCGTTCGAGTTCGCCGGCGCTGAACTCCCGGCCACGCGCATGGCAATACGCGACGAGGAACCGCTCAGTGTCCTCGACGGTGGCTAGCTCGTCCGCGCTGACGGTCGAATACAGCGCGGCAGCGAAGCCGACGAGGACGGCTTCGCTATCAGCGGTCACACTGTCCCAGTCGTGTACCACCAGCAGCGCGTCTCCGCTCCAGCGCAGATTACCGGCAAGCCAGTCGCAGTGGCCGATCACGGCTTCGGACTCGCTGGCTCGCAGCCGGTCACGGGCACGGCGGCCGGCATCGTCGATCCACTCCGGACCGGCGACCTCGTTGAGGTTGACGTCAGGGTCCTCGGGACACGGCCACAGTCCGTCCCCGGCGTAGCGCCAGGCCGCCCACGACGGCACCGGGTCGAGCGTGGACACCTCGCCCGGCCGGGGGGCTAGCCTGATCAGCCGCGCGAACGCTTCAGCGAAGGCCCGGGCCGCGTGGTCCGCGCCGGGGAGCATGGCGCCGCCGGGGACGTAGGCCTCCGCGGTTGCGACGGCGTCGCCGAAAGGGGCGGCGCCGGTGAGCGGCTGGGGGCACGGATAACCGGCCTGGAACATGTGGCGCTGGACTTCGACGCAGGCCGCTATCCGCGGCGAGTCCGGACGCACCTTGACCACGACCGCGCGGTCGTCAGCCAGCCGGAGCCCGATGACTGCGGACAGGTACCCGGATCTGAAGATCTCATCCGCTGGCGGGCTGCCGAGATGCTCCATGCACCACTGGGCAAGGCGGCCAGGATCGACGGCATGCGCGCGAGATGACATCTGGGCATCCTCACATGCGCTGGTGGCACTGCGGGCCACGCTGCCGCCGCATCACGCCAGGTGAACTCACCAACCTCAGCCCGCCACTGACCCATTCCGGGCGACGTCGCGTCAGCTCCGCCGCCACAACATCAAGGTCAACTAGCCGGTCCATGCCGCCGACTATCACTCCAGGCCTTCAACTCTGCCGGGGCGCTGGAGCCAAGATTCATGACGACAAGTGGGGCCAGATCACTTGCAACCAGATGCTCAGCCTCGCTCCTATGAGTCACACTGCCGCTGGCATGTTCGCGCAGGTCAAGGCGTTACCGCCAGAGGCCTGTAGAACCGCCCCCTCGGTAAGGGCACTCCAGCGCGTGCGCCGATACGTGACCCGCGGCCAATGAGAGGCACGTGCCTTGTGCCGCTGACCAGCCAGGCGCTGATCAGAGCCGGAGCCGAGGCGGCTGTCGCAACCGGACGCGGGCAGCCGTTTACAGGGCCGCGGCATCTATAAGGAGGAAGGGGCAGGGTAGGTGACCGCGGTGCGGGCCGGTTGTGCCCGCGGAAGGATGAGGGCATGGCTTTGCAGCTGGCCCCGGAGGAGCCAGAGGCCGGGCCGTGGCGCGCCGAGCCGCTAACTGTCCTGGTCCAGGCCCTGGCCCGGCGCGTAGCGGGCAGGATCGTGTCCGGGCGTCCGGTGATCGTCGCCATCGACGGCCGCAGCAATAACGGCAAGACCTCGCTCGCGGCGCGGATCGCCCAGGCCGTCCCCGGATCGGCTGTCATCCACACCGACGACATCGCCTGGGAGCACTCCCGGTTCGGCTGGGCTGACCTGCTGATAGACGGGATCCTGGTGCCCGTGCACCGGGGCGAGGGGGTCAGCTACCGGCCGCCGCGGTGGGCCGGGTACGGCCGGGAAGGGTCTATTGACGTTCCTGCTGGGTGCCCGCTGCTGATCATCGAAGGGGACGGTGCAGGGCGCCGGGAGGTGGCGCATCTGATCGATGCGCTGATCTGGGTGCAATCCGACGAGCGAGAGGCCGAGCGGCGCAGGCTCGCCCGCGACCGGGACCCGGATGCGCTCGACCTGGCCAACCAGGCCCTGGGCGGGCCGTCGTTCGACCACGCCGGGTGGATGGCCGAGGAGATGCCGTTCAACGCTGCCCAGCGGACCTGGGAACGGGCCGACGTCATCGTGTGCGGTACCCCGCAGATCCCTTGCGATCCGGGCACCGAAGTCGTCGTCGCACCGCCCCCACGCCCTGCGGCTGACGATCAGCAGGGATAAGGAAGCGCGGGCAAGCTCGCCGTGCCTGTGCCATTGCCTCGGCCAGCCCGGTACGTAGCGGTCACTCGCAAGCCGCACCATGCCCAGGTGAGCGGCGCTAGCTCGGGTAGACGCAGGCGATCAGCAAGCAGGTGCTCCAGCTGTTGCCAACACTGTCGCCGAGACCATAGCCAGCTACCGGCACGAGACGACAAGCCTGGAACATCGGCCCAGAACGCGGACACGACTGGACGGTCCTGGACGGCCGGCCCGGAACTACGGATCTGAAGGTCGTCCTACATACGAAGCTGCGGGCGACCTGTTTGAATCACTGGCATGGACGCTGAGACCGCCGCCCGGCGCTGGGCGGACACCTGGTCGCGGGCTTGGCCGCAGCGCGATGCCGAGGCCATCGCCGCCCTGTATGCCGAGACGGTGGTGTACCGCTCGCCCGCGTTCCGCCAGCCGGACCTGGGCCTGGCTGGCGTCCGCCGCTATCTCGGCGAGCAGCTCCCGGCCGAGGAGAACATCGAGTGCTGGTTCGGCCGGCCGATCGTCTCGGGCGGCCGGGCCGCGGTCGAATGGTGGGCCAGCTGGACCGAGCAGGGCCAGGAACTCACCTACGCGGGAGTGACGGTGCTGTACTTCGACGACCGCGGCCAGGTGGTCGAGCACCGGGACTACGACAACCACATCGAGCGGCGCGAGCCACCCTACTCAGGCTGGTGAATGGCTATGGCAAAGACAGCCGCGCCGTGCCCGCCGCGTGCCCGTACGCAGGGCCATCCGCGGTGATTCACGGTCACTCACGGACAGCCAGCGGTGGACTTGAGCTGGCGGCCACCACCTTT
This sequence comes from uncultured Actinomycetota bacterium, assembly GCA_963808705.1. GTDB lineage: Bacteria > Actinomycetota > Actinomycetes > Streptosporangiales > Streptosporangiaceae > JASHPR01. The sequence goes on from CAWEHB010000007.1 coordinate 485,435, forward strand.
GCAAGCGGGTGTCCACGACAGCAACGTTCATGCGGTCAGGGCCGTTGACGCGGCTGGATGCCAAGGAGCCACCGAAACCGCGCGGCGAGCCAGCTGGTACCCGGACCGGCCTTTTGCTGTCGTCGGAGTAGTTTCACGCTCTTGGACTGATGGTCGTGCTGGATCTGGCGCTGCAGATCTGCGGCGTGCGACCTGGCCGCGGGCACGATCTCATCAGGTGTGGGCACTTAATCACCTCTCCACTCTTGTGACCGTACCAGCACCGAGAGGTAGCTGCAGTCATCGAGGATCACCAGCCCTCCCGGACGCACCAGTTCGCGCAGGTAGAACAGGTCGACAAACACGTTGTCCACGATCGCCTCCTCGTAGACGGCGACATCCGCTGCTGTCATGGCAGCACACAGCCCTCACCCGTGCTTTCCCTCCGCGGGGGGAGGCGACGGCCGCACGCCGGTTCATATCGTCGCCAGCACAGCGGGTGCGCGGTCAGCGCCAGCGGCGGCTGACGGTCCGGCACCCCGGTCGACGGAGGTGCGTCGTGACGGCAAACCAGCGGACACGCTGACGTTGCTGGCGCAGCGCCTCGACGACTACCGGCCGGCCGAGCGGGCGCTGGTCACCCGGTTAGAAGACCAGTTAACCGCGGCGGGCCGCGAACATCTGGCCAGGAAATACCGGCGCGCCCTCACCCACGCGCCCACCCGCCCGCACCCGCGGTCCCCCCGTTCCGGGCCGCTGGGCCGGGTCGCGTTCTGGCTGCATGGCCGCTGGGACCAGTTCCTCGACACGGTGGACTCACGGCCGGGCGTGGGCCGCGACTTCCCGGTGCCGTTGCCAGGTGTTCCGGCGCAGGTGCGGGGAATACCAAAGGCGTGATCACTGCCGACGTCTCGGCCTGGGAGAGCGGGGAACGTCGGCGTGTGCCCGTGCCGGGTTCCCTGGACGAGTTGTACGGTCCGCTGGAGGGCGTGGCCAGCCTGCCCGCCCGGTTGTTCTGGCTGGGCCCGGATCCGCGGCGGGTGCAGTGGGACCTGTCCGACCGCGGCCGCCGCCGCGATCTTTACGAGATCGTGCTCGTGAAGGGGACGCTGGACGACATCTGCCTGCTCGTCAACGGGCCGGAGCTGGTCCGCCTGTGGGACGACATGTACCTGCCGCCGTGGGTCCGCGAGGCCTGGCATCCCCTGGTTGAGCCGGGGGACGTGGCGGCCTGAGCGCTGGCCGGGTCACCTGCCGCGCGGGCAGGGGAAGAACATCGACCCGTCCAGGTCCACGTCGAACTTGACCGCGGCGAACCCGTTGCGCGGTGCGTAGACGAGCTGGCAGTACCGCGCGAACGCGTGCAGCCCGCGGCAGCGCTGCCCCGGGTTGCAGACGAAGCCGTCCGCGTCGTACTCGGCCTCGCCGACCCACTTGCCGGTGGGCTGGCGCGCGGTCCGGTCCGCGGTGAACACGTCCCAGCCGCACGGGGTCGGCCCGCTCAGCGCGGTGCAGGTGATCCCGTCCTGGCGCTGGCCGAGCTGCCAGGACGCGAAGCACTGGTGGTAGATGTAGCACTCCTCGACGATCGCCCCGTCCGCGTAGCGCACGCCCCACCAGGCCAGGCCGGGCGCGTTCTTCCAGAGCACGGTCATCCCGTGGCGGTGCACGTCGTTCAGCGCCCAGGCCAGGAAGTTCTGCGCGTCGCCCACGGTCAGGTGGAAGCCGGTCGTCGACGGCGGGTCGAAGCTGTCGATGTCGTCGAGCTCGACCGCGTCGAATCCCTTCCGCGCGCACATGGAGATCCGCTCGTTCAGCATCGGCTTGAGCGCGTCCAGCTGGCGGAAGTCGACCCACCGCTCCTGCGGGTAGCCGAAGTAGACCCGGCCGAGCACGCTGGCCGGGAAGAAGCCCCCCGGGCTGGCGTCCGGGCGGTAGTCCTCCCAGGCCAGGTCCAGGTAGCAGATGGCTTTCGGGTGCGCCAGCGTGTGTGCCTGCCAGCGGTCGTGGATCTGGCGGACCTCGGCGCGGGTGGTCAGGAAGCCGTCGATGTCGTAGATGTCGACGGCGCGGGCCCCGGTCCGCTGCAGCGGCGTCACCCGGCCGATCTGCCAGTCCCAGCGCATCGGGTGGCCGGTGCGGTCCAGGTGCGGCGGGTACCAGCAGGACCGGCCGTGCGGCCGCACGCAGCCCGCCGGCGCGGGCAGCGGCACCACCTGCCACCGGAACCGCAGGATCGTGGCCCCGGCCCGGTTGGCGGTGCGCACCGCCACCTGGTGCCAGCCCAGGCCGAGCGTGCCGGTATAGAACACGCGGCTGGCGGGCATGGCCCGCCATGGGCCGCGGTCGATCCGGTACTGCTGGACCGGCGCGCCGTCGGCCGCCGCGTAATGCGGCGTGACCACCTGGAAGTACTCCTGTTCGGACCCGGTCTGGCGCTCGGGCAGTCCGTTCAGGAACCCGGTCACCGGCCTGCGTCCGGCCGGATAGCCCCGCACCCGGCGGCCGGTCACGGTGATCACCGAGGTGCGGACGATGCTGAACGCGAACGTGGCCGGGTCGGTCTCCACCACCTCGGCCGCGGTCACCCGGATCCGCAGGTACTTGCCGGTATCGGCGTGGCCGACGAGGTAGCTGCGGGCCGCGTACGGGGTGACCGTGGAGTCGGCCGCGGCCACGCAGCCGGTCGCTGGCGCCGGGCACGCCTGCCACGCGTACCCGACCTCGAACGTGAGCAGCCGGTCGCCGCGGGGCAGCCGGCCCGGCCGCCAGGACAGGCCGGACGCGCGGACCACGCCGCCGTCGCGCAGCGAGCCGGTCACCCGCAGCCGGCCGTGCGCGACCGGCGGCCCGATGACGCTGGCCGGCTGGGCCGCGCGGGCGCTCGCCGCGGCCGGGGTCGCGGATCCCGCCAGCGCCAGCCCGGGGACGACCGACAGCGCTGCGACGAGGGCCAGGCGGCGAGTGATCAGCTTCATCGGAGTCCCTTACGCTACGGCCCGGGGTAGAACTGGGGCAGCCACTCGGCCTCGGCCGCGAGCATCCGGTCGGCCATCTCGTGGATCTGCGGCAGCGTCAGCAGGGAGCTGGTCAGCGGGTCCAGCGCCACCGCGGCGTGCACGAGCGCGCGGTCGCCGGTCATCGCGGCCTGCACGGTGAGCCGCTGCTGTCCGATCTGCAGCTGGTTCAGCGCCGCGCAGGCCGGCGGCAGCGCCCCGTACCGGCCGGGCCGGACCCCGGTGGCGTCGGCCAGGCAGGCCACCTCCACGCAGGCGTCCTCCGGCAGGTTCGTGATCGAGCCGCCGTTGCGGACGTTCACGTGCACCCGCCGCGGCGTCCCGGTCACCGCGCTGTCCATGATCGGCGCGGCCAGCTCGCCGCCGTGCCGGATCCCCTCGCGGCGGGCCTCGTCGACGAGCTCGGCGTCCCACCGTTCCTTGTCCATGGTGGTGCCGATCTCCAGGTTGTCCCAGTGCCGGTCCAGGTAGTGGGCGACCAGCTCCGGGGTCCGGCGGAACCACGCCCAGTACTCGCTGGCGTGATGGCTGGACTCGGTGTGGAAGTACCCGGTGAGCTGCATCAGCTCGGCCCGGACCCGCTCGACGGACTCGTACGGGTCGTCCGACCGGGGCAGCAGCGGCTCGGTCTCGTCGATGTACCGGGCCGTCATCACCTCCCGGATCCGCGGGATCAGGTCCTCGCCGCCGCGGCGGAACGTGGTGAACCAGGCGGTGTGGTTCACCCCGGCGGTGTCGAACGTCACCTCGTCCAGCGGCACGCCCAGCTCGCGGGCCAGCAGCTCGGCGGTGTTCTGCACGCTGTGGCACAGGCCGACCACGCGCACGCCGCGCAGGTCGGTGGCCCAGATGTTGGCCGACATCGGGTTGGCGTAGTTGAGCAGCAGCGCGCCCGGGCACACGTCGAGCATGGTCTCGGCGACCACGCGCAGGGCCTCGATCGTGCGCAGGCCGCGGAACACCCCGCCCGGGCCCAGCGTGTCCCCGACGATCTGGTCGATCCCGTACTCGCGCGGGATCTGCAGGTCGTGGGCGTAGGCCTTGACCCCGCCGACCTGGAACACGGTCACCACGAAGTCCGCGCCGCGCAGCGCCTCGGGCAGCGTGGCGGGGATCTGCACGGTCGTGGCCAGCCCGCCGATGCCGATGAGCTGGCGGACCGCGCGGGCGGTGCGCTCGGCGGCGTCGGCGTCGATGTCGTACAGCACCAGCTCGCCGGTCGCGAGCGAGCCGAACGACAGGATGTCCCGGGCCAGCTCGACCGGGAACACCCAGCCCCCGGCGCCGACGATCACGATCCTGGACTTGGCTCCCGTAGTCACCAGACCGCCTCTCCGGTAGACGCGCTGAACAGGTAGATCCGCTCCGGGGGGACCCGGATCGGGACCCGGTCGCCGGGACCGGGCAGGTTCGCCGCCGGGAACACCGCCGTCACCGGGGCCCGCGACGTGGCCTCGGTCAGGATCGCCTGCTCTTCCTCGGCGCCGCTGCGCGCCGCGGTCCCGGCCACGGTGCCGTGCACCAGCGCCTGCTCGCCGAGCGGCTCGACCAGGTCGACCTCCAGGTCAAGGGTGAGGCGGGCGTGCTGAGCCGGCCCGGCCGCGTCGGCCGGGGCCGGGGCCGGGGCCAGGGATTCCGGCCGGACCCCGACGATGATCTCCCCGTCCGGCACGCCGGCCCGGGTGAAGCGCAGCTCCCCGGCGGTGATCTCGGTTTCCCCGGACCCCCGGGCTGCGGCCTTCCCGCGCAGCAGGTTCATGGCCGGGCTGCCGATGAAGCCGGCCACGAACAGGTTCGCCGGGCGGGAGAACACCTCCTGCGGCGTGCCGATCTGCAGCGCCTGGCCCGCCGACATCACCACGATCCGGTCGGCCAGGGTCATCGCCTCGATCTGGTCGTGGGTGACGTAGATCGTGGTGATGCCGAGCTTGGCGTGCAGCCGCTTCAGCTCTGCGCGCATCTGCACCCGGAGCTTCGCGTCCAGGTTCGACAGCGGCTCGTCCAGCAGGAACACCTTGGGCTCGCGGACCAGGGCGCGGCCCATCGCGACCCGCTGCCGCTGGCCCCCGGACAGCTGGGCGGGCCTGCGCTTCAGCAGGTCGTCCAGGCCGAGGATGGCGCTGATCTCCCGGACCCGCCGGTCGACCTCGCGCTTGGGGGTGCGGCGCTCCCGCAGGCCGAAGCCGAGGTTCCGGTACACGGTCATGTGCGGGTACAGGGCGTAGTTCTGGAACACCATCGCGATGTCCCGGTCCCGGGGGGAGACGCCGTTGACGGTCGTGTCACCGATCGTGATCGTGCCCGAGGTGGCCTTCTCCAGCCCGGCGATCAGCCGCAGCGCCGTGGTCTTCCCGCAGCCGGACGGGCCGACCAGGATCAGGAACTCGCCGTCGGGGATCTCCAGCGACAGGTCGTCCAGCGCGCGGGTGCCGCCGTGGAACTGCTTGGTGACGTTGCGCAGCGCGACCCGGGCCACGGCGCTAGCCCTTCAGGCCCGACGTCGCGATGCCGCGGATGAAGTACCGCTGGGCCAGGAAGAACAGCAGCAGCACCGGCAGCATGCTCATCACGTTGGCCGCCATGAGCAGGTTGGTGGCCGTCTGGTGGGTGCCCTGGAACGTGGTCAGCCCCAGCTGCAGGGTCATGTTGTTCGGCGAGTAGATCGTGATCAGCGGCCAGAGGAAGTCGTTCCAGGTCCACAGGAACGTGATGACCGCGAGCGTGGCCAGCACCGGGCCGGACAGCGGGAGCACGATCTTGAACAGCACGCTGAGCCGGGAGGCCCCGTCGATCCGGGCCGCCTCCTCGAGTTCCACGGGCAGGGTGCGGAAGAACTGGCGCAGCAGGAACACGCCGAACGCGTTGGCCAGGTTCGGCACGATCAGCGCGTTCAGGGTGTTGATCATCCCGAGGTCCTTCACGATGATGAACGTCGGGATCATGACCACCTGGAACGGGATCATCAGCGTGGCCAGGAGCAGGATGAACACGACCTCACGGCCGAAGAACTTGATCCGGGCGAAGGCGTAGCCGGCCAGGCTGCAGAACAGCAGGTTGCCGGCCACCGTGGCCACGGTCACGATCATCGTGTTCGCGAACCAGCGCGCGAACGGGGCCTGCTGCAGCACCGCGGCGTAGTTGCCTGGGGCCAGCGTGTGCGGGAGCAGCACCGGCGGGAAGTGCCGGGTCTCGTTCAGCGTCTCCAGCGAGGTCACCAGCATCCAGACCATCGGGACCAGCATCACGACCGCGATCGGGATCAGCACCAGGTGCCAGGGGCTGAACAGGAAGCGGCTGGGCTCCCGCTCCTCCTCCTCGCGGGCGGGACGCCCGGTCTGGGCCAGGATCTGCGTGGTCACGACGCGTAATACACCAATCGTCGGCCGATCCAGAGCTGGACCAGGGTGAGGGCGAGGATCGCGACCAGCAGGACGTAGGCGATGGCCGCCGCGTACCCGGCGATGCCCTGGGAGAAGGCCAGGCTGTACAGGTAGTAGACGACCACGTAGGTGGCGGTGCCGGGCCCGCCCTTGGTCAGGAAGTAGACCTCGTCGAAGAGCTGCAGCGCGTTGATCGAGGACCACACGACCAGGAACAGCGTCGCGGGCCCGAGCAGCGGCACCGTGATGTTGCGGAACATGCTCCAGGTCCGGGCGCCGTCGATCTCGGCCGCCTCGATCAGCGTCCGCGGGATGCCCTGCAGCGCGGCCAGGTAGACGATCACGTCGAACCCGATCCAGCCCCACACGGTCATCCCGACGATCGTGTACAGCGCGCCGTTGATGCTGTCGAAGAAGCCGTACGGCCCCAGCCCGACCTTGGACAGCAGGAAGTTGACCAGGCCGAAGTTCGGGTCGAGCAGCCACAGGAACATGATCGCGGTCGCGATCGTGGACAGCACCACGGGCACGAACACCGCGAGGCGGTAGAACCGGATGCCCCGGATCCTGCGGTTCAGCGCGACCGCGGTGAGCAGCCCGCCGACCACCGACAGCGGCACGAACAGCGCGGTGTAGACCAGGCTGTGCTCGACCGACTGCGCGAACAGCGGGTCGTGCGCCAGCGCCCGGTAGTTGGCCAGCCCGATCCATTTCGGCGGGGAGATCAGGTTGGTCTGCTGGAACGACAGCAGCGCCGACCAGACCACCGGGACCAGGCCGAACAGGAAGATCAGGAAGACGGCGGGAAACGCGAACGCCCAGCCGGCGACGTGGTCGGATTCCAGGATCCGCCGGACCCGGTGCACGTCAGGGGGCGACCAGGTAGCTGTTGGCCTGCTGCGCGGCCGAGTTCAGGGCGGCCTGTGGCGACGTCTGCCCCAGCAGCGCCTCGACGACCTCCCGGCCGAGCGCCGCGGAGATCCGCGGGTACTGCGCGATCTGCGGCCGCGCCTGCTCCACGTTCTTCAGGTTCGCGGCGAACACGCCCGCGCCGGGGAACTTGACGTTGAAGTCGGTGAAGCCCGGCATGGATACCACCGAGAGCTTGGTCGGCAGGTCGCCGGTGGCCATCGAGTTCTGGAACAGGTTGGCGGGCGTGGTGAGGAACTGCAGGAATTCCAGGGACGCCTTGACCCGGGCCGGGCCGTTGTTGAAGATCACCCAGTTGTCCGGGCCGGAGATGGTCTGGTGGCTGCCGCCCGGGTTCCACGAGGGCATGATCTGCACGCCGTAGTGCACGTTGGGGAAGCTGGACAGGTCCCAGGGCCCGGTGATGATCATGCCGAGCTTGCCGGAGTTGAACAGGGTCTCGCTGTTCCCGGCGTCGGGATGGAAGTCCAGGTAGAGCGCGTGGGCCTGCTGCATCTGCCGCAGCCAGGTCAGCGCCTCGACCCCGGCCGGGGAGTTGAACGCGGCCTGGGTGTTGCCGGAGTTCAGGATGTGGCCCCCGGCCTCCCACAGCATCGCCTCGTACTCCCACACCGTGGTCTCGCTGCCGTCGGCGGGGAACGTGAGGCCGAAGATCTTCTGCGATGGGTCGGAGATCGCCTTGGCGTCGGCCGCCAGCTGGCTCCAGGTCCAGTCGGGCCCGGGCGTCGCGAGGTGGTGCTCGGCGAACAGCGTCTTGTTGTAGACCACCGCCAGGTTGTCCACCAGGGCCGGGATGCCGAGGACCTTGCCGTTCACCGTGGCCACGTCCCGCTCGCCCTGGCCGAAGTCGGTCCAGCCGTACTGCGGCTGCTTGACGATGTTGGTCAGGTTGACGACCTCGCTGGTCTGCGCGACCTGCGGCATGTTGGTGCCGTACTGATAGGAGATGTCGGGCTGCTCACCGCCTTGCAGCGCGACCGTGACCTTCTGCAGCGCGTAGTCGTTGTCCACGTACTCCATGCGGATGTGGATCTTCGGGTGCAGCTGGGTGAACTTGGCGATCAGGCCCTTGAGCGACTCGTACTCGACGCCCTGGCTGGCCGGCGGCGGCGGGGTGTAACCCATCCACAGCACCAGGTTCACCTGGCCGTTCGGCCCGGTGGACCCGGTCCCGCCGCCGCCGGAGGAGCACGCGGCGGCGAGCAGGGCAAAGATGACGGCGACGGATAGGCCGAATTTCTTCATCGGGCACCTCTTGCCATGAACCGCGGCGTATCAGCGGGCTGCGCCTGCTCCGCACAGCCGGGCGGCATTCCGCTATACGGATTGCCGTTCTGCGTCGGCGGAATTATCTTGCACCCGCATAATGCGCGCGTCAAGGTCTGTTCAAGGCCGCAACGTCGCCTTTACCGGATAGTGACCGCCGTTCATCAGGCCGGTGAAGATCTGCGCCCCGTCGGCCAGCGGGTAGGGCGAGATCCAGCTCAGGTCCCACCCCTGGACCAGGCCGGCGGCCCGGCGGAACTCCTCGTCGCTGTAGGCGAACGAGCCGAGTACCCGCTTCTCGCCGCGTACCAGGTCCTGGCCGTCGAATTCGGCGGGCGGCTCGTTCAGCCCGAGCCAGACCGCCGTCCCGCCCGGCCGCTGGTGCGCCACGGACTGGGCGCGGGTGACCGCCGTGCCGACCGCGTCGATGATCACGTCGTACTCGCCCTCGGGCGCCGCGGCGGCCGCGGACGCGCCGAGGCTGCGGGCGGCGTCGAGCCGGCCCGGGGCCAGGTCGGTGACGTCGACGCCGGCCGCGCCGTCGGCCAGCGCGACCAGCAGGCAGAGCAGGCCGATGGCCCCGCAGCCCAGCACGGCCACCCGCTTGTCCCGCGCGCCGCCGGCCAGCTGCCAGGCGTGCACCGCGTTGGCCGCGGGCTCGACCGTGGCGGCCGCGTCCCAGGCCAGCCGGTCGGGCAGCGGGACCAGCGCCGAGCGCGGCACCGCGACCCGCTCGGCGAACCCGCCCGCCCGGTGTACCCCGATGATGGCCCGGTGCCGGCAGACCTGGCGCAGTCCGCGCGCGCACAGGTCGCACCGGCCGCAGGACAGGATCGGGTTGATGATCACGGGGTTGCCGTCGTCGCTGACCCCGGCGAACTCGTGCCCCATGATCAGCGGCGGTACCCGGAAGCCGGGATGGCGCGCCCCGTGCAGCTCGCTGCCGCAGATCCCGGCAGAGCGCACGTGCACCAGGACGTCGCCGTCGGCCACGTCCGGCTCCGGCATGTCGAGCATTTCCATCGCGCCCGGACCGGTGAACACCAGCGCCCGCACGGCTAGCCCCGGTACGGGTGGGTAGGCAGGCCGGTGAGACCGGGCCGGAAGGCGAACAGCCTCCCGGCGCCGTCACCGGGCCCGGCGGCCGTCGTGATGTACATCGTCTCCAGGTCCGCGCCGCCGAACGTGGGGCAGGTGACGTAGGTGGCGGGCAGCTCCACGGCCGCGGTCAGCGCGCCGTCCGGGCGGTAGCGGTACACCGCCCCGCCGCCCCACACCGCGACCCAGATGCCGCCGTCGGCGTCCACGGTCAGGCCGTCGGGCACCACGCCGCCCCCGCCGATCTCGACCAGCGGCCTGCGCTCGCCCACCTCGCCCGTGGCGGCGTCGTAGTCGAGCACGTCCAGGCGGTGGTCCAGCGAGTCCACGTAGTACATCTGCCGCTCGTCCGGGGACCAGCCGATGCCGTTCGAGATGCCGATCCCGGACATCAGCCGGGTCAGGCGGTGGTCGGGGTCCAGCCGGTACAGCGCGCCCATCCCCGGGGACTCGTCAGCCGCCATGCTGCCCGCGTAGAAGCGGCCGGCCCGGTCGCAGGCCCCGTCGTTCATCCGGACCCCGGGCTGACCGTGATCGACGCCGACCAGCGGCGTGACGGACCCGGTGCCGGTGTCCAGGGCGAGGAAGCCGTCCGCGGCGGCGAGCACCAGCCCGCCCGCCGCCCGCAGCGCCACCGCGCCGACCGGCTGGCCCGCCGCCCAGCTGCGGTGCTGGCCGCCGGCGTCCAGCGCGTGCACCTGGCCGACCGGGACGTCGATCCAGTACAGCGTGCCGCTGGCCGCGTCCCAGCAGGGACCCTCGCCCAGCGCGGCCGCGGGCACCGGCAGCGGCGCCGGCTGGCCGGTCAACTCTGCCCCTGAGCCGAGTGCTCCGCGGCGGGCAGGACCGCCACGCAGTCGATCTCCACCTTGAACCCGGCGAGGCCCGCGCCCACGGTGGTCCGGGCGGGCAGCGGGTCGCCGAAGAACTCGGCGTAGACGCCGTTCATCTCCGCGAAGTCGGCCATGTCGGCCAGGAAGACCCCGCACCGCACCACGTCGGCCGGGCCGGCGCCCGCCGCGGCCAGCACCGCGGCCACGTTCTCCAGCGCGACCCGGGTCTGCTCGCCGGCAGTCTCGCCGACCACCACGCCGTCGCGCAGCGGGGCCTGCCCGGACACGTACAGGAACCGGCCCTCGGCGATGATGCCGGGGGAGTAGGCGCCGGCCTGGCTGCCTGCGACGGGTTGCTTGGCCACGTGATCAGCTCCTGAAGGCTCCGGGAAGACGCTGGTTATACGCTGGAAGAACGTTCCGTATGTCGGAATGAGTCGTCATGCTGGAGCATGCCAGCCGGTGGTCTCCGGTGTCAATGCCGCACGCCGGCCGCACGCCGCGGGGACCGGTCAGCCGCCGGGGACCTGGGACCACTCCGCGACCGTCCGGCTGAGGTACTCGCCCAGCTCGGCCAGGCGGGGATGCTCGGCGCGGGCGCCGAGCACGGTGATACTGACCGCCGCGGCCGGCGAGGGCCGGCCCAGGAAGATCGGTACCGCCGCGCACCTGACGCCAGTCTCGTTCTCCTCGACGTCCAGCGCGTACCCGCGGTGCCGCACCTCCGCGAGCTGCTCGGCCAGCTTGCTCACCGAGGCGACCGTCCGCTGGGTCGGCGTCGGCAGCGGCCCGAACAGCGCCGCCCACGCCCGCAGCGCCTCGTCGGTCGGGTAAGTCCAGGCCAGCAGGGCCTTGCCCACGCCGGTGGCGTTCGCGGGATTGCGCCCGCCGATGACCGAGGACAGCTTGATCGAGTGCGTCGCCTCGATCTTGTCCTGGTAGACCACCTCGGCACCGTCGAGCACGGCCATGTGCGTCGTCTCGTTCAGTTCGCTGGTGAGCCTGGCCAGCAGCGGGTGGATCAGCGCCCGGACGTCGAGCATGTCGTGGAACCGGAACGCGGTCGCGAGCAGCTCGGTGCCGAGGAAGTACGTGCCTCCCGGCTCCGGCTGGGACACGAACCTGCGGTACTTCAGCGCGGCCAGGATGCGGTGCAGCGAGCTCTTCGGGATGCGCAGGCGCCCCCAGAGCTCGTCGAGGGACAGGCCCCGCGGGGCCTCGCCGATCACGGTGAGGATGCGCAGCGCGCGGTCGACGCTCGTGACCGGCGACTCCTCGCTGTCTGGCACGATCAGCTAACCTCCGGCATCGCTAACCCCCGGCATCGCTAACCCCCAGCATTCCGGTGGACGGAATCATAGACCAGCTGGCGGACCGCCGCTACCCGCGTCTAACTTGGCCCGTGAGGCGGGGCGGCGACGGAGGTGGCGGATGCGAGGCCTGGCGGGCAAGGGAGTCCTGGTGTGCGGGGGAAGCAGCGGGATCGGGCTGGCCGCGGCGGCCCGGTTCCTCGAGGAGGGATCCCGGGTATTCATCGCCGGCCTGGACGCCGCGGAGGTGGACGCGGCCGTGGCCGAGTTGCGTGGTCACGGCGAGGTCAGCGGGATGGCCTGCGACGTCAGCCAGGAGATCGAGGTCGCGCGGCTGGCCGCGGCGGCGGATGCCGCGCTCGGCGGCGTCGACGTGCTGGCCAACAACGCGGGCACCTCCCGCCGCGCGCCGTTCCTGGAGATCACCGCGGCCGAGTGGGACCGGATCATCGCGGTGAACCTGCGCGGTATGTTCCTGGTCGCTCAGGCGGTCACCGCGCTGATGATGCGCCGGGGGACCGGCGGCGTGGTCATCAACATGTCCTCGACCAACGGGATCGCGGGCGAGGAGGACTACGCGCACTACAACGCCTCCAAGGGCGGGGTGCTGCTGTTGACCAAGACCATGGCGGTGGAGCTCGGGCCGCTCGGGATCCGGGTGAACGCGCTCTGCCCCGGATACATCAGCACCCCGCTGAACACGACGATCGCCGCGGGCCTGGGCGCGGATTTCGAGGCGGCCTACGCGCGGGACCGGATCCCGTTGCGGCGCACCGGGCGCCCCGAGGAGGTGGCCGCCGCCTACGCGTTCCTGGCGTCCGATGACGCCTCGTTCATTCACGGGGCCGGCCTGGTCATCGACGGCGGCCAGCTCGCGTGGATGTGACCGCGCCGGGTACCGGGCGCATCGCGGGGGTTCGGCCGGGGCAGGACGAAGGGGGTGAGGGCAGCTGCGATGAGGGAGGGCCGATGAGCTTCACGGTCGAGAAGGACATCATGGTGCGCCAGTCGCCCGCGTGGCGGCTCGGGTAGCGCCCGACCAGGGGTTATGGGCGCCTCCGGACGGGTTCAGAAGAACGTGCGGACGACGTCGACGATCCGGTACTCCTCGTCCACCACCGGGATCAGCCGCCATTTGTCAAAGGCCGTGCACGGATGCGAGATGCCCAGGCACACCAGGTCCCCGGGGCGCAGCGGGTTCCCCGGCGGGACCCGCAGGTAGGCATGCTCGTCGTCCAGCTTGGCGACCCGCATCCCGGAGGCGTCGCCGGCCTGCCCGTCGGGCCGGCGGATCCGCAGCGGCACCGGCATGCCCTGGTCGAAGGGCGCCTCGTGACGGCCGGCGTCGGCGATGGCCAGCCCGGGCTCGGGCGCGGACAGCACCCGGGTCCAGACTTCGAGCGCGGGGCGCAGCGCGGGGCCGCGCCCGGCTCCGCCGGGCTGCACCCCGGGCGAAAGCCGCGCGTAGAAGCCGTGGTCATGGCTGATGTAGGCGCCGCTGCGCAGCACCACGGGCGGCGCCGGGCCGGATCCGTTCTCCTCGGTGAGCTCGTCCACCACCACATCGAAGAAGGCGCTGCCGCCGACCGTGACCAGATAGCCGTCCTGGCCGGCCGGGGCGGGCGGCAGCAGCCCGGCCAGCGCGCGCAGCTCGCGGCAGAAGCTGGCCATCGCGGCCAGGGTGTCGGGATCCCGGTCGTGGCCGATGCAGCCTTCGTAGCCGGCCACTCCGGCCAGCCGCAGCACGGGCGACGCCGCCACGGCCGACGCCACGGCGAGGGCCTCGGCGGTGCCCCGGCAGCCGGCCCGGCCGCCGGGCTGGCCCAGCTCGACGAGCACGGGCAGCGGCCGCCGACTGCCGCCCCGCAGCCCGTCCTCGAGCAGGCGCACGCCGTCCAGGCTGTCGGCGTAGACGTAACAGTCGAAGCCGGGGTCCGCGGCCATCTCGGCCGCGAGCCAGCCGACGGCCGCGGGGTCGGTGAGCTCGTTGGCCACCAGCACCCGCTTCACCCCGTACTCCCGGTAAACCTGCACCTGGGAGATGTTCGCGGCGCAGATGCCCCAGGCGCCCGCCTCGAGCTGGCGGGCGAACAGCTGCGGGGCCATGGTGGTCTTGCCGTGCGGGGCCAGCCGCACCCCGGCCTGGGCGCAGTAGCTGGCCATCGCGGCGATGTTGTGGGCTAGGTCCGCCTCGCGGAGCACCATCACCGGCATGGTCAGCTCGGGGTCGAACAGGCTGGGACGGTCCTGCGCCAGCCGGGCGGCGGTGACCGGTCCTGCCGCCGCGAGCCGCCCGAGCGCGAGGCGCCCCAGAGCCTTGTCGGTGCTGGGCAGCGGTTGCTGCCGCAGTGCCGCGATGGCGTGCTGCAACGACGTCATGCCGCGCCCTGGTCAGAGCTGGGCGAACGCGTCGTCGAGGATCGACAGCCCCTCGACGAGCAGCTCCTCCGAGATGACCAGCGGCGGCAGGAACCGCAGCACGTTGCCGAAGGTCCCGCAGGTGAGCACCACGAGCCCGGCCGAGTGACAGTGCTTCGCGACCTGGGCGGCGGCGGCCGCGTCCGGCTCCAGGGTGCCGGGCCGAACCAGCTCGATCGCGAGCATCGCGCCGCGGCCGCGCACGTCGCCGATGACCGGGTGGGCGTCGGCGAGCCGGCGCAGCCGGGGCAGCATGACGTCGCCGATGCGGCGCGCCGCGGCGGGCAGGTCCTCCTTGCCCATGGTCTCGATCGCGCCGATCGCGGCCGCGCAGGCGACCGGGTTACCGCCGAAGGTGCCGCCGAGCCCGCCCGGGTGCACCGCGTCCATCAGCTCGGCGCGCCCGGTCACCCCGGCCAGCGGCAGCCCGCCCGCGATGCCCTTGGCCGTGGTGACCAGGTCCGGCACCACGCCCTCGTGGTCGCAGGCGAACCAGTCGCCGGTCCGGCAGAACCCGGTCTGGATCTCGTCGGCCACGAACACGATCCCGTTGTCCCGGCAGAACGACGCGAGGCCGGGCAGGAACCCGTCCGGGGGCACCACGAAACCGCCCTCGCCCTGGATCGGCTCGATCACCACGGCGGCGACGTTCTTCTCGCCGACCTGGGCGTGGATCAGGCTCGTGATCACGTCAAGGGCGTTGGCCTTGCACGCGGCGGGGCCGCCGGGCCAGCGGAACGGGTAGGCCATGGGCATCCGGTAGACCTCGCCGGCGAACGGCCCGAAGCCGTCCTTGTACGGCATGTTCTTGGCGGTCATCGCCATGGTCAGGTTGGTCCGCCCGTGGTAGGCGTGGTCGAACACCACGACCGCGTTCCGGCCGGTGGCATGCCGGGCGATCTTGACCGCGTTCTCGACGGCCTCGGCGCCGGAGTTGAACAGGGCGGACCGCTTGTCGTAGTCGCCGGGCGTCACCCGGTTCAGCTCGTCGCAGACCAGGAGGTACCCCTCGTACGGGACCACCATGAAGCAGGTGTGCGTGAACCGCGCCACCTGCTCGGTGACCCGGTCGACGACCAGTTCGGCGCTGTTGCCGACCGAGGTCACGGCGATCCCGGAGCCGAAGTCGATCAGCGAGTTGCCGTCGACGTCGATGATCACGCCGCCGCCTGCGGCGGTCACGAACACCGGCAGCACGTGGCTGAGCCCCCGGGCGACGATGCGCTGCCGGCGCTCAAGCAGTTCCCGCGACGCGGGTCCGGGGATCTCGGTGACGATGCGACGTTGCTGGGCGAGCCCGGGACCGCCCACCGCCGGGTTGTCCATCACGGGGCCAGATGTGGTCATGAGGTTGACGATAGGGCACGAGCGGCCGGGGCGGCACCGGCGGGAAGCCCCGGATGTGGCAGGGTCGGGGACGCCCCCCGAAGACGGCCCGGACGGAGAAGCAGCGGACGTGACCCAGCCAGACCATGACTCCGACGAGACGAACGCTTCTCATCCGTCGATACCGAGCCCAGAGTACGTGGGCAGCCATGGGGAGGATGAAAAGGATTCGCTCGCGGGCTACGCCGCCAGCCGCCGCTTCACCCTGGGCCGGCCGCGTGACCTGACGCTCGTTCCCGCCGACGGCCGCCTGGTGTTCCTGCGGGCGCTGGCCGCCGATGACCCGGCCACCGCGCTGTGGTCCCTCGACCTGGGCACCGGGGAGGAGCGGCTGCTGGCCGACCCCCGCCTGCTGCTGGACGGCGCGGCCGAGGTCATTCCCGCGGCCGAGCTCTCCCGCCGGGAACGGATGCGCGAGTCGGCCCGCGGCATCGTGGCCTACTCGGCCGACGCCGCGGGCGCCGTCGCGGTCTTCGCGCTCTCGGGCCGGCTGTTCGCCTGTGACCTGGTGACCGGCGACACCCGCCCGGTGCCCGCCGCCGGGCCGTGCGTAGACCCGCAGCTCGACCCGGCCGGGACCATGGCCGCCTACACCCGCGACCGCGCGCTGCGGGTGGTCACGCTGGACGGGGAGGTCATCTTCGAGCTGTCGGACAGCGATCCGGAGGTGAGCTACGGCGCCGCCGAGTTCGCCGCGGCCGAGGAACTGAGCCGCCACCACGGCTTCTGGTGGAGCCCCGACGGCCAGCGGCTGCTGGTGGCCCGCGTCGACACCCGCGACGTGACCTCGTGCTGGCTCAGTGATCCCACGTACAACGAACAGGAGCCGACCCGGCAGCGCTATCCGCGGGCCGGGACCGCGAACGCCGTGGTGCGCCTGGTCCTGGCCGGGCTGGACGGCGCCACCGTCGCGGTCGCCGGGGGCCCGGACGAGCGGCTGCCGTACCTGATGGCCGCGCGCTGGGAGCGCGGCAGCGCGCCGACGCTCGTGCTGCTCGCCCGCGATCAGCACCGGGCCGAGATCCGGACCGTCAACCCGGCCACCGGCCAGACCCTGCTCGTGCACGCGGACACCGACCCGGCCTGGCTTGAGCTCATGCCGGGGACGCCGTGCTGGCTGCCCGACGACCGCCTGCTGCGGTCCGCCGTCTGGCAGGGCACCTACCGGCTGTTCGTCGGCGACCAGCCGTGCACGCCAGCGGGCCTTCAAGTCCTCGGCGTGGTCTCGGCCGGCGAGCGGACGGTGTTCCGGGCGACGACCGAGCCGACCGAGCAGCACCTGTACGCGCTCGATCACGCCACCGGCGCGATCGAGCAGCTCACGTCGGAGCCGGGCGTGCACAACGGCGTCGCGGCCGGGAGCCTGCTGGCCGTCACGTCCGAGACGCTCGACGCCGACGGCGTCACGGTGCGGGTTTACGAAGACGGGCGCCTGCTCGCCACGACCGGGTCCCTGGCCCCGCCGCGGGCGTTCGCCCCGCAAGTGACGCTGGTGAGAGCCGGCGACCGGGAACTGCGCACCGCCGTGATCCTGCCGCGGGACGGCCGCCGCCCGCCGGGGCCGCTGCCGGTGGTCATGGCCCCGTACGGCGGGCCGAGCCAGCAGGTGCTCAAGGCGCGCCGGCTGTTCTACGAGCCGCAGTGGCTGGCCGACCAGGGCTTCGCCGTGATCGTGGCCGACGGCCGGGGCTCGCCGGGCCGAGGCCCGGCCTGGGAGCGCGCGTTCTACCTTGACGTGGCCACGCCCGCGCTGGACGACCAGGTCGCCGCGCTGCAGCACGTTATGGATCGTTATCCAGGAGAGCTCGACGCTGGCCGGGTCGGCATCCGGGGCTGGTCGTTCGGGGGATACCTGTCGGCCCTGGCCGTGCTGCGCCGGCCGGACGTGTTCCGGGCGGCGATCGCCGGGGCGCCGGTCAGTGACTGGCGGTACTACGACACCACCGCGACCGAGCGTTATCTCGGCCATCCCCACTCCCATCCCGACGCGTACCAGCGGACGTCGCTGCTGCCGCTGGCCGCGGGGCTGACCAGGCCGCTGCTGCTGGTCCACGGCCTGGCCGACGACAACGTGCACCCGCGGCACTCGCTGCTGCTGGCCGCCGAACTGCTCGCGGCGTCGCGCCCGCACCGCCTGCTCCTCCTGCCCGGCGTGACGCACATGGTCTGGCAGCCGCCGGTCATCGAGGCCATGCTCCGCGCGCACGCCGACTTCTTCCGGCGCTGGCTGGCGCCCTGAGCGCCCGTCAGGCTGCTGCGGCCCGCGGCTGCGGTCGCCGCGGCTCGCGCAGCCGGGCCGCCAGCGCCAGCGACAGCACCGGGAGCGCGGTCGGCTCGTGGAACCGGCGGATCACGAACAGCGCGAGCAGGGAGGCGATGCCGAAGTACGCGATCGACCGGGTGGCTGCGCCAGTCATCGCGGCGTGGCTCCGTCAGTTCCTGATCAGCGACCGCAGCCGTCGGCGGAGATAATGCTCACGATGCGCACTCCCGTTCGGAGCGCGGCGGGCCTATCCTCTCAATCGGCAGCAGCCAGGCGTGGCGGTCCTCTCATTCGGCAGCCGAGGCCCGGCGGAAGGAGCGGTGCATGCGTACGCAGGTGGCGATCGTCGGCGCCGGACCGGCCGGGCTGCTGCTGTCCCACCTGCTGCACCGCCGTGGCATCGAGTCGGTGGTGCTCGAGGCCCGAAGCCGCGACTACGTCGAGCACCGGGTGCGCGCGGGCGTGCTGGAGCAGGGCACCGTGGACACGCTGGTCAGCTCGGGGGCGGGGGAGCGGCTGCTGCGCGAGGGCCTGGTGCATCACGGCATCGAACTGCGGTTCGGCGGGCAGGGCCACCGAATCGCGTTCGAGAAGCTGGTGCCCGGGCGGGCGATCACCGTGTACGGCCAGCAGGAGGTGGTGAAGGACCTGATCGCGGCGCGGCTCGCGGCGGGCGGGCAGATCCTGTTCGAGGTCGCCAACGTCGTGCCGGAGGGGATCGAGGGTTCTCGCCCGGAGGTGTCGTTCACCCACCGTTCCGAGCGCCGGGCCATCCAGGCCGACTTCATCGCGGGCTGTGACGGATTCCACGGGGTCTGCCGGGACGCGATCCCGCCGGGAGTGCTCCAGTTCTTCGACAAGGAGTACCCGTTCGGCTGGCTCGGGGTGCTGGCCGCCGTGGCGCCGTCCTCGGAGGAGCTGATCTACTCGAGCAACGACCGCGGGTTCGCCCTGCACAGCATGCGCAGCCACGAGGTGAGCCGGTTCTACCTGCAGGTAGCCCCGGACGAGGACATCGCAGCCTGGCCGGACGAGCGGATCTGGGCCGAGCTCGCGGCCCGGCTGGAGACCGTGCCCGGGTGGAGCCTGGCCACCGGGCCGGTCCTGGAGAAGGGAATCACCGCGATGCGCAGCTTCGTGGCCGAGCCGATGCAGTTCGGGCGGCTGTTCCTGGCCGGGGACGCGGCCCACATCGTGCCGCCCACCGGCGCCAAGGGCCTCAACCTCGCGGCCTTCGACGTCACCGTGCTGACCCAGGCGCTCGCCGCCTGGTACTCGTCCGGGGACGCGACGCTGCTCGACGGGTACTCGCGGGCCTGCCTGCGCCGGGTCTGGCGGGCGCAGCACTTCTCCTGGTGGATGACCACGCTGCTGCATTCGTTCGACAGCTACGACGGCTACGACCGCCGGCTCCAGGAGTCGTACCTGGACTACGTCTGCACCTCGGAAGCGGCGTCGACGTCGCTGGCCGAGAACTACGTGGGCCTGGGCCGCAGCTGGGCCAGGCCGCCGTTCCCGGCCCGTGCCTATCCCCGCCGTCGGCCATGATCCTGTCGACCTGGATGAACGGATAACGGTGTGATCGAGTTTTTCGACACGAAGCGAGGGCGCTTCGCTATGGAGATCCTCGGGCCCGCCGAGGCGCCGCCGGTTGTCCTGATCGCCGGGCTGGGGGACGATCACGCGTCCTGGGAACCGATCTTGCCCTACCTGACCCCGGAGTACAGCTGTGTCGCGTTCGACAACCGTGGCATCGGCCTCAGCCCGATCACGCCGGGGCCCTACCGCATTTCTGATCTGGCCGCTGACGCGCACGCGGTGCACCGGGAACTGCGGCTGGAGCCATGCATCGCGATCGGCTCGTCGATGGGCGGCGCGATCTGCCAGGAATGGGCGATCAGGTACCCCGATGACGTGTCCAGGATCGTGCTCTCCAACACGTGGGGGCGCAGCGACGCGTACCTCCGCGTCCTTTTCGAGCACTGGGGCTCCCTGGCCAGCGAGGGCAGGGCCGGGCAGCTGATGGACAGCCTGCTGCTGTTCTCCATGTCGGCCGCCTACCTCGCCGCCAAGCCGGAGACGGTCAGCGAGTTCCGGTCCTCGCCCGTACCGGATCTTGATGGGTTCGCCGCCGCCACCTCCGCCTGCCTCGGCCACGACGCGCTGTCGGGACTGCGCGACGTGCGGCAGCCCACGCTGGTGCTGGCCGGCCGTGATGACATCCTGACCCGGCCCGCGCTCTCCGCCGAGGTAGCGCGCGCGATGCCAGCCGCGGAACTGCACCTCCTGGATGCGGGGCATATGACGTTCTGGGAGGCGCCCGAGGCATGGGGGCGCACGGTCGCCCGCTGGCTGGACGGACGCGGGCCGGCGTGACTCGGGCGCCTCGCGGTGCAGTTCGGCGGTGCGGCGGGCACGCTGGCCTCGCTGGGCGAGGACGGGCCCCGGGTGCGGGCGCTGCTCGCCGAGGAACTCGGGCTGCCCCGGCCGCCGCTGCCCTGGCACACCGACCGGCTGCGGATCATCGAGCTGGCCGCGGCGCTGGCCGGCGCGTGCGCCGTCCTGGGCAAGGTGGCCAGGGACGTCACCCTGCTCGCCCAGTCCGAGGTGGCCGAGGTGCGCGAGGGGGAGTGCGGGCCAGCCGGGTCAGGCGGGCCAGCCGGGCCGGGCGAGGGCGGGCCGGGGGGAGGCGGGCCGGGGGAAGGCGGCGCCGGCGGCGGGCGGCGGGGCGGATCGTCGGCCATGCCGAACAAGCGCAACCCGGTCGCCGCGATCGCGATCCTCGGCTGCACGCGGCGGGCCCCCGGGCTGCTGGCCACCCTGGCCGCCTGCGCCGAGCAGGAGCACCAGCGCGCCGCAGGCGCCTGGCACGCGGAGTGGGAGCCGGTCGCCGACCTGCTCCGGCTGACCGGCTCGGCCGCGTCCTGGGCGGCCGGGCTGCTGGCCGGGCTCGAGGTCGACGCGGACCGGATGCGCGCCAACCTGGACGCGGCCGGCGGCCTCCCGCTGGCGGAGAGCGTGGCGGCGGCGCTGGCCCCGGCGCTGGGCCGGCTGCCCGCCCACGACCTGGTGGCCGAGGCCAGCGCGGCCGCCGCCGCGAGCGGCGGGGACCTCCGCGGCGCGCTGCTGGACTCGCCGGACCTGGTGGCCCGGCTGAAGGACGCCGGGATCACGGCGGGGCAGATCGACGCCGCTCTCGACCCGGCCGGGTACCTGGGGTCGGCCGCAGCCTTCACCGACGATGCGCTCACCGCGCACCGGTCGCTACCAGCGTGATCATCGAGGCCTTGATCGACTGGGGCGGACGATCGTCAGTCGTATCGACTGACGATCGTCCGCGTTAACGGATCATGACCGGTGCGGCTGGCTAGCTGGCGGGCCGGAGCGGGCCCGGCAGGGTGGGAGCGGGCCCGGCAGGGTGGGAGCGGGCGGAGGCTGGCTAGCGGAACAGGGCGCTGTAGGCGTTGAGCGCGGGCTGGCCGCCGAGGTGGGCGTAGAGCACCGTGGCATCCTTGCCGATCTCGCCGCGGCGCACCAGGTCGATCAGGCCGGCCATGGACTTGCCCTCGTAGACCGGGTCGATGATCACCCCTTCCAGGCTTCCGGTCAGGCGGATCGCGTCGAGGGTGGACTGCACCGGGATGCCGTAGTGGTCGCCGGCCCAGCCCGGCAGGACGGTGATCTCGTCGTCGCGCAGTTCCCGGCCCAGGCCGATGAGCGCGGCGGTGTTGCGGGCGATCTTCTCGACCTGGGCGCGGGTCTCGTCGAGCTTGGCCGACGCGTCGATGCCGATCACCCGGCGCGGCCGGTCCTGGCCCGCGAAGCCGGCGATCATGCCCGCCTGGGTAGAGCCGGTTACGCTGCAGACGATGATGGTGTCGAAGAACACCCCGAGTTGCTCCTCCTGCTGCTGCACCTCATAGGCCCAGTTCGCGAAGCCGAGGCCGCCGAGCCGGTGCTCGGAGGCCCCGGCCGGGATCGCGTACGGAGTGCCTCCCTGCATGCGCACGTCCTCGATCGCCCGTTCCCAGCTGGTCTTGAAGCCGATGCCGAAGTCCGCGTCGACCAGGCGTACGTTGGCGCCCATGATCCGGGACAGCAGGATGTTGCCGACCCGGTCGTTGACCGAGTCGGGCCAGTCCACCCAGCTCTCCTGGACCAGCACGGCGCGCAGGCCCAGCCGGGCGGCGACCGCGGCGACCTGGCGGGTGTGGTTGGACTGCACCCCGCCGATCGAGACCAGCGTGTCCGCGCCCTGGGCCAGCGCATCGGGAACCAGGTATTCCAGCTTGCGGGTCTTGTTGCCGCCGAAGGCGAGCCCGGAGTTGCAGTCCTCCCGTTTGGCCCAGATCTTCACCCCGCCCAGATGAGCGGACAGCCGCTCCAGCGGGTGGACCGGGCTGGGACCGAATAGAAGCGCGTAACGCGGGAAGTCGTCCAGGGACACCGGACCTCCACTCAGAGAAAGCATGGCTTCCACTCAGCAAAACTGTGGCTCCTGCTCAGGAAAACCGAGGCCCATATTCAGGGATCACCCGGAGGCCTCCACAAAGCTCTTTGCCCCGGAAGATGCCAGGATAGGCATCATGACCGACGCTGGCCGACCCGCGCACCCGACGGCGCCGCACACGGCAGCGGGGGAGATGAGGTCGCGCCGTAAGGCGTCGGCAACGCGCATGTCGGCTGAGCATAGCGGGATGAGACGTAGAACGCACAAGTGTGCACATGGCGGCAATTTGTAGTTATCGTTTCGGTAACGGCGGCTGGGAGGAGGCGGGGACGGCGTGGCGAAGATCGTGACGCTGGCCGAGGCCATCGCCGACGCCGTCCACGACGGCGACACGGTGGCGATGGAGGGGTTCACGCACCTGATCCCGCACGCCGCCGGGCGTGAGGTGATCCGCCAGGGGCGCCGGGAGCTCACGCTGGTCCGGATGACCCCCGACGTTATCTACGACCAGATGATCGGGGCCGGATGCGCGCGCAAGCTCGTCTTCTCCTGGGGCGGCAACCCGGGCGTCGGGTCGCTGCACCGGTTCCGGGACGCGGTCGAGCACTCCTGGCCCGTCCCGCTGGAGCTTGAGGAGCACAGCCACGCCGGGATGGCCAACCGCTACGTGGCCGGCGCGTCCGGGCTGCCGTTCGCGGTGCTGCGCGGGTACAGCGGGACCGGGCTGGCCGGCCACGCGGCGAACGTCGCCGAGATCACCTGCCCGTTCACCGGGGACACGCTGACGGCGGTGGCGGCCCTGCGGCCAGACGTGACCGTGATCCACGCGCAGCAGGCCGACCAGGCCGGCAACGTGCAGTTCTGGGGGATCACCGGGGTGCAGAAGGAAGCGGTGCTGGCCGCGGCGCGGTCGGTGGTCACGGTCGAGGAGATCGTCGACGTGCTGGACCCGAAGCCCGGCGCCGTCGTGCTGCCGGCCTGGGCGGTCGGCTACGTGGCACCGGCTCCCGGCGGCGCGCACCCTTCCTACGCGCTGGGCTACTCGGTCCGCGACAACGACTTCTACGTCGCCTGGGACGCGATCAGCCGCGACCGGGAGACGTTCGGGCGGTGGCTCGACGAGCACGTGCACGGGGGAGGAGCCCGGTGACCGGCGATCCAGCAGACGCGGCAACTGGCACCACCAGGACCGGCATCACGGGGGCCGGCTACTCGGCGGACGAGATCATGGCCGTGACCGCCTCCCGCGCGCTCCGCGGCCGGAGGACCTGCTTCGTCGGCATCGGCCTGCCCAGCGAGGCGGCCAACCTGGCCCGCGCTACGCACGCGCCGGACCTGGTCCTGATCTACGAGTCGGGGACGATCGGGGCCAAGCCGGGCTGGCTGCCGCTGTCCATTGGCGACGGCATCCTCGCCGAGACGGCCGACGCCGTGGTCAGCGTGCCCGAGATCTTCAACTACTGGCTGCAACCGGGCCGGATCGACATCGGCTTCCTCGGCGCGGCCCAGATCGACAGGTTCGCCAACATCAACACCACGGTGATCGGCGCTGACTACGCCGAGCCCAAGATCAGGCTGCCCGGCGCGGGCGGCGCGCCGGAGATCGCCGGGTCCTGCCGGGAAGTGATCGTGATCGTGCGGCAGACCCTGCGGACCTTCGTCGAGCGGGTGGACTTCATCACCTCGGTCGGCTTCGGCGACGGGCCGGGCAGCAGGCAGTACCTCGGCCTGACCGGCGCGGGCCCGCGCAAGATCATCACGGACCTGGGCGTGCTGGAGCCGGACCCGGCAACCTGCGAGCTGGTGCTGACCGCGGTGTACCCGGGGGTATCGGTCCCGGAAGTCAGGGAGCGGACCGGATGGGACCTGCAGGTGTCCGCGGGCCTGGCCGAGATCCCGCCCCCCACCCCGTCCGAGCTGGCCGTGCTGCGCGGCCTGCTCGCGACCATGCCCGCCACCGAGGGAGCGCCGCGATGATCACCGCCCGCCCGGGAGCCGGGCGGACGGGAGACTACCCGACCGAGAGGAGAACATTCACGTGCCGCTAGTCGTGCGGAACACCCCGCGAACAGATCTCGAGGTCGTCGACGGCCTGGCGGCCGCGGGGGTGGCGACCGTGCACGAGGCGCAGGGCCGGACCGGGCTGCTGCGCTCCGACATCCGCCCGATCTTCCGGCCCGCGCGCATCGCCGGCAACGCACTGACCTGCGAGGTCGCCCCGGGCGACAACTGGTCGATCCATATTGCCGTGGAGCAGGCGCAGCCCGGCGACGTCCTCGTGGTCACCCCGACGAGCCCGTGCGACGACGGGTACGTGGGCGACCTGCTCGCCGGGAGCCTGCTGGCGCACGGCGTCCGGGGAGTGGTCATCGACGCCGGCGTGCGGGACATCGCGACGCTGACCGAGATGCGTTTCCCCGTCTGGTCGAAGGCGATCTCCGCCAAGGGCACGGTGAAGGAGACGCCCGGGAACGTCCAGACCCCGATCGTGTGCGCCGGCGTGTACGTACGGCCGGGTGACGTGGTCGTGGCCGACGACGACGGGGTCGTGGTCGTGCCGCGCGAGGGGGCCGCGACGGTGCTCAAGGCGGCCCGGGACCGGGAGGCCAGCGAGGCGTCCAAGCGGCCCCGGCTGAACGGCGGCGAGCTCGGCCTCGACCTCTACGACATGCGCGGCCGGCTCGCCGGCAAGGGGCTGCGCTACGTCGACTTCACGGACTTGCCATGAGGACTCAGACCGCCATCTCCTGCGCCGCCATGCGCGGCGGTACGTCCAAGGGCCTGGTGTTCCTCGCCGAGAACCTGCCGGCCGACCGCGCGACGCGCGACGCGGTGCTGCTCGCGGCCATGGGATCCCCGGACCCGCGGGAGATCGACGGCATGGGCGGCAGTCACCCGCTGACGTCGAAGGTCGCCGTGGTGAGTTTGTCGTCTCGCGACAATGCGGACGTCGAGTACCTGTTCCTCCAGGTGTGGCCGGATCGGGCCGAGGTCTCCGACAGTCAGAACTGTGGAAACATGCTGGCCGCCGTCGGGCCGTTCGCGATCGAGCAGCGGCTGGTGCCCGGGGCCGATCCCGTGACGCCGGTCCGCATCTGGATGCGTAACACCCAGACCCTGGCCACGGCGCTGGTGCAGACGCCGGGCGGGCAGGTCCGGTACGACGGGCCCGCGCGCATCGACGGCGTGCCCGGCACCCACGCGCCCATCCCCATCGAGTTCGCCGACGTCGCCGGGTCCTCGTGCGGCGCGCTGCTGCCGACCGGGAACGTGACCGACGTGATCGAGGGCACCGAGGTGACCTGCATCGACAACGGCATGCCGGTGGTCTGCATCACAGCGTCGGACCTCGGCCTTTCCGGGCAGGAGTCACCGGCCGAGCTCGAGGGCAACGCCGAGCTGGCCAAGCGGGTGGAGGCGATCCGGCTCGCCGCCGGGCCGCTGATGAACCTCGGCGACGTCACGGACAAGACCGTGCCGAAAATGAGCCTGCTGGCACCCCCGGCGCACGGCGGCATGGTCTCGACCCGGACGTTCATCCCGCACCGGGTGCATGAGGCGATCGGGGTGTTCGGCGCGGTGTCCGTCGCCACGGCGTGCGTGCTGCCCGGGTCCGTGGCGCACAAGGTCGCGGTCATCCCGGAGAAGGTGCAGGGCTCGATCGACATCGAGGTCGAGCACCCCACGGGCTTCTTCACCGTCACCATCGAGGTGACATTCGATGATGGCGTGCCGGTCGTGACGCGGTCGGCGCTGCTGCGCACCGCCCGCCTGCTCATGCGGGGCGAGGTCATGGTGCCGTCGTCAGTCTGGGACGCGCCGGCCCGACAGGAGGCCGCGCGATGATCATTGACTGTCACGGGCACTACACGACCGCGCCGCCGCAGCACGACGCGTGGCGCAAAAGCCAGCTCGCCGCGTTCGGCGAGGGCCGCCCGAGCCCGGAGTACCCGGCCATCTCCGACGACGAGATCCGCGAGTCGATCGAGCAGAACCAGCTCCTGCTGCTCCGCGAGCGCGGCGCGGACATGACGATCTTCTCGCCGCGGGCGTCCGCCATGGCCCACCACGAGGGCGACGAGCGGGTCAGCGGCGAGTGGGCGCGGGCCTGCAACGACCTGATCGCGCGCGTGACCGGGCTGTTCCCCGAGACGTTCAGCGGCGTCGGCCAGCTGCCGCAGTCGCCCGGCGCCGACCTGAAGGCGTCCGCGGCCGAGCTGGAGCGCTGCGTCCTCGAGCTGGGATTCGTCGGCTGCAACCTCAACCCGGACCCGAGCGGGGGCAGGTGGACCTCCCCGCCGCTCACCGACCGGTACTGGTACCCGATCTTCGAGAAGATGGTCGAGCTCGACGTGCCCGCCATGGTGCACGTGTCCAGCAGCTGCAACCCCGTGTTCCACGCCACCGGCGCGCACTACATCAACGCCGACACCACGGCGTTCATGCAGCTCATCCAGGGCGACCTGTTCGCCGACTTCCCCGGGCTGCGGCTGGTGATCCCGCACGGCGGCGGTGCCGTGCCCTACCATTGGGGCCGTTACCGCGGGCTCGCGGACATGCTGGGCAAGCCGCCGCTGAGCGAGCACGTCATGCGGAATGTGTTCTTCGACACGTGCGTCTACCACCAGCCCGGCATCGACCTGCTGCTGCAGGTCATCGACGTCGACAACATCCTGTTCGGGTCCGAGATGGTGGGCGCCGTCCGCGGCATCGACCCGGAGACCGGCCACCACTTCGACGACACCAAGCGGTACGTCGACGCGGCCGGCCTCGCCGAGGCCGGCCGCGGGCAGGTCTACGCGGTCAACGCCCGGCGGGTGTACCCGCGCCTGGACAAGGCCCTACGCGAGCGAGGACGGTAGTTGACCGCCACGTTCCAGCCCGACGCCGGCTGGCTCGCGTACGACCCGGACCCGAGCAAGCCGGCCTACACCCCGCCCCCCGGCGCGGTCGACGCCCACTGCCACGTGTTCGGCCCCGGTGCCGTCTTCCCCTACGCACCGGAGCGGAAGTACACGCCGACCGACGCCGGCAAGGAGCAGCTGTTCGCGCTGCGCGGCTTCCTCGGCTTCGAGCGCAACGTCATCGTCCAGGCCACCTGCCACGGCGCCGACAACCGGGCGCTGGTGGACGCGCTGGTCGCGGCCGATGGCCGGGCCCGCGGCGTGGCTACCGTCCGGCCCGGCGTGTCCCGGGCTGAGCTCGCCGACCTGCACGCGGCCGGGGTCCGCGGCATCCGGTTCAACTTCGTCCGGCGCCTCGCCGACCCTAAGCCGGACGACTACTACCTCGGCCTGGTCGACCTCGTGGCCGAGCTGGGCTGGCACATCGTCGTGTACTTCGAGGCCCCCGACCTGGCCGAGCGCTGGGGCCTGTTCACCAGCCTGCCCACGCCGGTCGTGGTCGACCACATGGGCCGTCCCGACGTGACGCAGCCGGTCGACGGCCCGGAATTCGCGCTGTTCCTGCGCTTCATGGCCGAGCACGGGAACGTGTGGTCCAAGGTGAGCGGCCCGGAACGGCTGTCGAAGTCCGGGCCGCCGGAGTACGCCGACGTGGTCCCGTTCGGGCGCCGCCTGGTCGAGACCTTCCCCGACCGGGTGCTGTGGGGCACTGACTGGCCGCACCCGAACATGAAGAGCCACATGCCCGACGACGGCGCCCTGGTCGACGTCATCCCCCGGATCGCCCGCACCGAGGACCTGCAGCGCCGGCTGCTGGTTGCTAACCCCATGCGCCTGTACTGGGAGGCCTGATGACGACGGATTACACCTCAGAGTTCGATGACATCCCGGGCACCCGGGTGTTCACGGCGCAGCGCGCGAAGCAGGGCTACCACCTGAACCAGTTCTGCATGAGCCTGATGAAGCCGGAGAACCGGGAGCGGTTCAAGGCGGATGAGCGGGCCTACCTGGACGAGTGGCCGATGACCGAGGCCCAGAAGCAGGCCGTGCTCGACCGCGACTACAACGCCATGCTCGACCAGGGCGGCAACATCTACTTCCTGGCGAAGATCTTCGCCACGGACGGGCTCAGCTACCTGCAGGCCGTGTCCACGATGACCGGCATGAACATCGACGACTACCAGAAGATGATGGTGTCCGGCGGGCGGTCGCCGGAGGGCTGGCGCTCGGTGAAGGACGGGACCTGATATGGCGCGCATCACCGCCGGGCTGACCACCAGCCACATCCCGGCCATCGGCGCCGCGATCGATCTCGGCAAGACCGAGGAGCCCTACTGGAAGCCGCTGTTCGCCGGGTACGACTGGACCAAGGCCTGGGCCGCCCGGGAAGTCCCGGACGTGGTGATCCTGGTCTACAACGACCACGCGTCCGCGTTCACGCCGGAGATCGTCCCGACGTTCGCGCTGGGCTGCGCCGACGAGTTCCCGCCGGCCGACGAAGGGTACGGGCCCCGCCCGGTGCCGGTCGTCCGCGGCCACGCCGACCTCGCGGCCCACCTGGCGCAGTCGCTGATCCTGGACGAGTTCGACCTCACCCTGATGTACAAGCTCGACGTGGACCACGGCCTCACCGTGCCGCTGTCCCTGGTCTACGGCCAGCCCGACGAGTGGCCGGTGCGGGTCATCCCGCTCGCCGTGAACGTGGTGCAGTACCCGCCCCCGACCGGCCACCGCTGCTACAAGCTGGGCCAGGCGATCCGCCGGGCCACGGCGAGCTACGGCGAGGACCTCACGGTCCACGTCTGGGGCACCGGCGGCATGAGCCACCAGCTCCAGGGGCCCCGCGCGGGCTTCATCAACTCCGAGTTCGACAACGCGTTCTTCGACCGGCTGGTCGGCGACCCGGACAACCTGGCGCTCGTGCCGCACATCGAGTACGTGCGCGAAGCGGGCTCCGAGGGGATCGAGCTGGTCATGCAGCTGATCATGCGGGGCGCCATGGGCCCCAGAGTGGAAGAGCTGTACCGCTTCTACCATGTCCCTGGATCCAACACCGCGGTCGGGCATATCGTGCTGCGGCCCTCCGACTAGCACTGCCCTAGGGGGACCGCCCCCCTTCAACCCCGCGCGGAGCAAGCTCCGCCAGCAACGCAGGAAGAGAACCAGACCCATGCGGATCGCAATCGCCGGGGCCGGCGCCTTCGGCATCAAGCACCTCGACGGCCTCGCCGCCATCGACGGTGTCACCGTCGCGGCCATTGTCAGCCGCCGTATCGAGCAGGCCGAGGAGGTCGCGCGGAAGTACGGCGTCGACCACGCCTCGACCAGCCTGGACGAGGTCCTCGCCCGCGACGACGTCGACGCCGTCATCCTGTGCACCCCGACTCAGCTGCACGCGCGGCAGGCCATCGCCGCGATGCGCGCGGGCAAGCACGTCCAGATCGAGATCCCGCTGGCCGACAGCTGGTCGGACGCGCTGCAGGTCGACCGCACGGCGCAGGAGACCGGCCTGATCTGCATGGTCGGGCACACCCGCCGGTTCAACCCGTCGCACCAGTGGATCCACCGCCGCATCGCCGCGGGCGAGCTGTCGATCCAGCAGATGGACGTGCAGACCTACTTCTTCCGCCGCACGAACATGAACGCTCTCGGCCAGCCCCGCAGCTGGACCGATCACCTGCTCTGGCACCACGCCGCGCACACCGTCGACCTGTTCCAGTACCAGACCGGCGAGGACGTCGAGATCGCCAATGCCGTGCAGGGGCCGGTACACCCCGACCTGGGCATCGCGATGGACATGTCCGTCCAGCTGCGGACGCCCGGCGCCCGGATCTGCACTCTCTCGCTCAGCTTCAACAACGACGGCCCGCTCGGCACCTTCTTCAGATACATATGCGACAATGGCACGTACATCGCCCGGTATGACGACCTGGTCACTGGACGCGAGGAGCCAGTCGACGTGTCGGCGGTCGGCGTTTCCACCAACGGCATCGAGCTTCAGGACCGCGAGTTCGTCGCGGCGATCCGCGAGGCGCGCGAACCGAATTCCAGCGTGGGCGACGTCCTCCGCTGCTACCGGGTGCTCGGCGAGCTGGAGACCCAGCTCGCCCGGCAGCAGTAGCCGGAGCCGCCCGATGACGATCAACCCGTTACCGAACTCTTTTCATCCGTCGATCTCGCGCTCTGGGTTCGTGGGCAGTCGCGGAGAGGATGAAAAGGGTTCGCCGAACCCGGGCGGACCCGTCCTCCCGTCGTACCAGAAGCCGGCCCCTGGCGTGCATCCGCCGCTGGACGCGCCCGCCTACCGCTCGACGCTGCTGCGGGCGCCGAAGCAGCCGCTGGTCCTGCTGCCGCACGGGCTCACCGAGGTGACCGGCCCGCTGCTCGGCGAGGAGCGGACGGTGGCGGCAGACGCGGACCTGACCACGCGGCACCCGGCCGAGCCGCTCGGCGAGCGGATCATCGTGACCGGCCGGGTGCTCGATTCGGACGGGCGGCCGGTCCCCGGGACCCTGATCGAGATCTGGCAGGCGAACGCGGCCGGCCGGTACGCCCACAAGATCGATGATCACCTGGCGCCGCTGGACCCGAACTTCGACGGAGCGGGCCGGTGCCTGACCGACGCCGAGGGCAGGTACCGGTTCGTCACGATCAAGCCGGGCGCCTACCCGTGGGCCAACCACCGCAACGCGTGGCGGCCCGCGCACATCCACTTCTTGCTGTTCGGGCGGGCGTTCACGCAGCGGCTGGTCACGCAGATGTACTTCCCCGGGGACCCGCTGTTCGGCTACGACCCGGTCTTCAACTCGGTGCCCGACCCGAAGGCCCGGGAGCGCCTGATCGCCCGGCTCGACATGTCGGTCACGGAACCGGACTGGGCCCTCGGCTACCGGTGGGACATCGTGCTGCGCGGCCGCGGGGCGACCGTGTTCGAGCCGCCGGCGCAGCGAGCGGAGCGCCGGTGATGCTCCCGCTGACCCCGTCGCAGACCGTCGGCCCGTTCCTCGCGATCAGCCTGCCCTGGGCGGGCGGCCCGTACGTGGTGCCCGAGGGCACGCCGGGCGCGATCAGCATCGGCGGGAAGGTGCTGGACGGGGCGGGCGAGCCGGTGGCCGAGGCGATGCTGGAGACGTGGCAGGCCGATCCCGACGGGAGGTTCGCGCATCCCGACGACCCGCGCGGCAGCGGCAGCAGCACCTGGGGCGGCGGGGCCGCTGGTTTCCGCGGCTTCGGCCGGTGCATGACGGACGCGGCGGGACGCTACCGATTCGTGACGCAACGCCCGGGACGCCTGCCGTGGCCGGGCGGAGCCACCGAGGCGCCGCACCTGGACGTGTCGGTGTTCGCGCGCGGACTGCTCGACCGGGTGGTGACCCGGATCTATTTCTCCGACGAGCAGGCGGCGAACGTGGCCGACCCGGTGCTGGGGGCCATCGCGGACCCCGACCGCCGGGCCACGCTGATCGCCGTGGCGCAGCCCGGGCTGCCGGGCGAGTTCCGGTTCGACATCCGGCTGCAGGGGGAGCGGGAGACGGTCTTCTTCGATGTCTGAGCCTGCGACGCCCGGCCCGGTGCCCCTGCTCTCCTCCCTGGAGGGGCCGGCGGGCGCGCCGGTGCTCGTGCTCGGCAACTCGCTCGGCACCACCCGGGCGGTCTGGGAGCCGCAGCAGGCCCTGCTCCGTCGGCATTTCCGGCTGCTCAGGTACGAGCACCGGGGCCACGACGGCTCGCCTGCGCCTGCGGGGCCGTACACGATCGGCCAGCTCGGCGCCGACGTGCTGGCCCTGCTCGACGGGTACGGGATCGAGCGCGCCGCGTACTGCGGGATCTCGCTCGGCGGCATGGCCGGGCTCTGGCTGGCGGCGAACGCGCCCGGCCGGATCGCCGCGCTCGGGCTCTGCTGCACGTCCGCGTGCCTGCCGCCGGCCTCGCTCTGGGCCGACCGCGCCCGGCAGGTCCGGTCCGCGGGCATGGGCGCGATCGCCCGGCAGGTGGTTGGCCGCTGGTTCACCCCGCTCTTCGCGGCCAGGCAGCCGGCGGTGCCCGCGTCGTTCGTGGCCCAGCTCGAGGCGACCGACCCCGAAGGCTACGCCGGGTGCTGCGAGGCGATCGCCGCCATGGACCTGCGCCCCTCGCTGGCCTCGATCACCGCGCCGACGCTGGTCATCGCGGCCGCCGAGGATCCGGCGACGCCGCCGTGGCACGGCGCGGTGATCGCGTCCGGGATCGCGGGCGCGCGGCTGTACGTGGTCAGGGGCGCGGCGCACCTCGCGAACGTCTCCGCCCCGGGCGAGGTGGGCAGCGCGCTGCTCGGCTTCCTGCCGCGGTGACCAAGGGCCGGGTACAGCTCAGCCGGCCAGCTCCGGCCGGTCGTGCTGCCCCTGACCGCGGGCACCGGGCGGGCGGCGCGGCGGCTTTGACAGACTGGGGACCCATCACTCCCGCGGGAGGCGGCATGCTGCCCTGGTCCGCCGAGCTAGCCGGCCAGCTCGAAGAGCACGTGATCACCAGTGAGCTGCTGCGCGGCAACCCGCTCGGCGACCCGCACGAGCGGCCGCTGTGGGTGTACCTGCCGCCCGGCTACGACGACGACCCGGATCGCCGCTATCCCGCGGTGTACGTGATCCAGGGGTACACCGGGCACCTCGAGATGTGGCGGAACCGCGTTCCGTTCCGGCAGCCGTTCACCGAGACCGCGGACGCGGTGTTCGAGCGCGGGCAGGCGCCTCCCGCGCTGGTGGTGTACGTCGACGCGTGGACGTCGTACGGCGGCAGCCAGTTCGTGGACTCGCCCGGCACCGGGCGCTACCACTCCTACCTGTGCGACGAGGTCGTGCCCTGGGTGGACCGGCGATACCGGACGCTGCCGGCGGCCGCGCACCGGGCGATCATGGGCAAGTCCAGCGGCGGGTTCGGCGCGATGATCACGCCGATGCTGCGCCCGGACCTGTTCGGCGCGCTCGCCACGCACGCGGGCGACGCGCTCTACGAGCTCTCCTACATCCCCGAGTTCGGCCCGGCGGTGCGGCTGCTGCGGGACTACGACGGCGACATCTGGCGGTGGTGGGACGACTTCCGGTCCCGGGTCTCCTTCACCAAGGAGGCCGATGAGGTCCTGCTCGGGCTGCTCGGCGTGGCCGCCTGCTTCTCCGCGCACGAGGACGGAACCGTGGAGCTGCCGTTCGACCCGCGGACCGGGGGCCTGCGCCCCGAGGCGTGGGGGCGCTGGCTGGACTGGGACCCGGTGCGGATGGCGCCCCGGTACGCCGGGGCGCTCCGGTCGCTGCGGGCGATCTGGATCGACGCGGGAACCAGGGACGACTGCTTCCTGGACCTGGGCGCGGAGGCGTTCCGGCAGGCGCTGTGCGAGGTCGGCGTGGCCGACGACGTGATCCGGTTCGAGCTGTTCGACGCGACCCACGCCGCGATCGACTACCGGTATCCGCTCTCACTGGCCTGGCTCTGCCAGCGGATTTCGGCCTGAAGCCGATATGAACACGGCTTGAACGATTCCGGCGTACCGTACGTGGTCTTGGGTGTACGCGGAGCGGGGTAACCGAAGCGACAGCGAATGGAGAGGAACGATGCGTAATCGATGGTTGGCGGCTTCCGTCCTCGCCGCTGCCGCCGTCGTCGGTCTTTCGGCGTGCGGTAGTAGCAGCAGCTCCTCCACGCCGAGCAGTGCCAGCACGTCGGCTCCGGCGGCCGCTCCCAGCAGCACCAGCAGCGCCAGTTCCGACATGGCGGCCGGCCTCAAGACCACGTCCGTCAACGGCCGCGTCGTGCTCACCGACGCCGCGGGGTTCGTGGTCTACTGGTACGCGCCCGACACCTCGACCTCGTCGGCCTGCAACGGCGGGTGCGCCACGGTCTGGCCGCCCCTGATCGGCACCCCGAGCCTTGCCTCCGGCGTCGCGCTGACCGGCAAGCTGGGCACGATCAAGCGGGCCGACGGCCAGCTCCAGGCCACCTACGACGGGCATCCGCTCTACCTCTACAAGCCCGACACCACCTCCACCATGGCCACGGGCAACGCCGTCGGCGGGGTCTGGTGGCTGATGACCGCTACCGGGAAGAAGATCACGGCGAAGGTGACGTCCACGTCGGGTTCCTCCAGCGGCAGCGGCAGCGGCAGCGGCAGCGGCTACGGGTACTGACCGCCGCGCCGCGTGAAACGTGGCGGCGCCTCCCGCGCCGGGCGGAGGCGCCGCCGCTGTCACGGGCGAGTTCCCCGGCCGGGCCGGGTGCCCGGCCTCTCACCGCCAGACGACCCCCGCGGCGGGGTCGGTGGCGTTGAGGTGATCCGACACCCGGGCCAGGTGCAGCCGCATCGCCTCGACCGCGCGGGCGGAGTCACGGGCGTGCAGCGCGCCGACGATCGCCCGGTGATCCCCCTGGTACTGCTCCCGGTGCGCGGGTGAGGCGCTGCGGCGCTTGAGGTCCCCCCAGACCTGCCCGTGCCGCGCCGCCTCGATGGCCTGGTAGAGCGCGGCCAGCAGCGGGCTGTGGCTCGCCGCCACGATGCACCGGTGCAGGGCCAGGTCCCAGGACTCGAACTCCTCATAGCTGGCGGCCCGGTCACCGCCGGCCAGGCAGCGGTCCATCTCTTCCAGGTCGGCCGCGGTGGCCCAGGCCACCACCAGCGACATGGCGGGCGGCTCCAGCAGCCGCCGGACCGTCATCACGTCGGCGGGGGCGAAGTCAGCGCCCGGAGCGTGGCCCGCGCCTGGGGCCGGCGCGGCCAGGACGGGCCCGGCGAGGACGAGGGCGGGCGCAGCGGGAGAATCGGCAGCAGCGGCGGCGGCCGGGACGTCGGCGGCGGTCTGCGGCTGGTCGCGCAGGAACGTGCCCCGCCCCACCTCGCGGGAGATGCGGCCCTGCGCCTCCAGGATGGCCAGCGCGTGCCGGACGGACGAGCGGGTGACGCCTAGGTCCGCGGCGAGCTGCCGTTCGGTGGGCAGCCGGGAACCAGGGCCCTGGCCCGCCTGGCGCGCCCCGGAGAGGATCAGCTCGGCCAGCCGGAGGCCCCGTTCGGCGTGCATCGTCCCGGCACGCGGGGTGGCCCGGGCGACCGGGGTGGCCTGCCAGGCCAGGTCAGCTTGGCGAGACGGTTCCGTCTCGTCGGCCCCAATTGCGGTCCGCATCCGCCCTCCGCCTCAGCCCGCTTCCGTAGCGTTCAACCAATCCTACCAATTAGGCGGGTATTCCAGACCAGAACGTTACATGTGCAGGCGGTCAGCGACTCTTGACCATCATTTACGCCCGGACCTATGCTCAACCAATCTGTTCGGTCGAACCAATCCGGCAGACGGCGCCCCCGGCGAAGGAGGCCATGCGTGAGGCTTGCCACCATTGCCACCCCCGATGGGCCGCGACTGCACGTGCGGGCCCGTTCCGGCTACGTTGATGCTGCTGAGACGACCGGGAATCCCCGGCTCTCGTCGCTCCAGTATGTACTGGAGACGGGGCTCGCAGCGATGGACGCCCTCCGGCCCCTCCAGGATGCCGAGGGCCGCCCGGTCGACGAGGCGGCCTTCGCGCCGGCGGTGCCGGCCCCCCCCGCGCATCCTGTGCCTGGGCCTGAACTACGGCGAGCACGCGCTCGAGGGCGGGCGGGAGGTCCCCACCTGGCCCGACGCGTTCGTCCGCGGTGCGGACAGCGTCCTGGGACCCTACGCCGACCTGGTCAAGCCCGCCCTGACCGAGCGCTTCGACTATGAGGCCGAGCTCGGCATCGTGATCGGCGCCGGCGGCCGGTACATCACCGCGGCCAAGGCGCTCGACGCCATCGCCGGGTTCGTGGTGCTCAACGACGCCTCGGCCCGGGACTGGCAGCGCGCCGGGACCCAGTGGACGGCCGGCAAGAACTTCGAGGGCAGCATGCCGATCGGTCCCGAGGTGGTGACCGCCGACGAGGTCGACGTGACCGACCTGGCCATCAGCTCCACGCTCAACGGGCAGGTCATGCAGTCGGCGCGGACCTCGCTGATGCTCGTCGACGTCCCGAGCGCCGTCGAGTTCTTCTCCTCGTTCACCCGCCTGGCGCCCGGTGACGTCATCGCGACCGGCACCCCGGGAGGGGTCGGGTACGCCCGGACCCCGCCGGTCTTCATGCAGCCCGGTGACGTCATCGAGGTCACCGTCGAGGGCGTCGGCACCATCCGCAACCGCGTCATCGCCGAGGAAGGGGCCCCCGGCGACTGGCGCTGGCGCCCCGGGCGCTGATCCGGGCTGGCGGCGCGGTCGGGCACACTGGCCACATGGAGGCTGACGTTGTCGTTATCGGGGCCGGGGCGCTCGGGCTCAGCACCGCGCTGCACTGCGCGCTGCTCGGCCGGTCGGTGATCGTGGTCGAGCGGGACACCGCGGGCTCGCAGGCGTCGGGACGGGCGGCCGGGCTGTTCAAGTCCGTCCAGGCCGATGAGCTGCGCACCAGGCTGGCCCGGCGCAGCATCGACCAGGCGGTCCGGTTCGGCGACTGGGCCGGCGTCGCGCTGCCGGTGGCCCGTTGCGGAAGCTTCCTGGTCGCGCGTACCGACCAGCACAAGGCGTTCATCCGCGCCGAGGCGGGCCAGTCCCGGGCCTGGGGCGCGGACGTGCGCGAGGCCACCGCGGCCGAGCTGGCGGGCCGCGTCTCCTACTACCGCGGGTCCGGCGAGGACCGGGCGGTCTGGTGCCCCGAGGACGTCTACATCGAGGAGCCGATGAGCCTGGTGCGCGCCTACCTCGAGGCCTGCCGGCGCCGCGGAGTCGAGGTGCTGGAATCCGAGGCCGTGCTGAGCCTGCCGGTCTCCGGGGGACGGGTCGCCAGGGTCGAGACCACGGCCCGGTCCATCACCGCCGGCGTGGCCGTGGTGGACGCCGCGGGCGCCTGGGTCCGCCAGGTCGCCGAGCTGGCCGGGGCTCGGGTGGCGGTCGCGCCGGTCCGGCATCAGCTGCTGATCACCGAGCCGTCGGCCGAGCTGGATCCGGCGGAGCCGATCACCCGGGTCGTGGACGCGGCCGTCTACCTGCGCCCGTCCCGCGGCGGCCTGATGTTCGGCGGATTCGAGGCCGGGCCGCTGCCCGTCGACCCCCGGGCGGAGCGGCCGTCCTTCCGCACCAGCGACCTGCCCCTGGACCTGGACGTGCTGCGGAAGCTGGCCGACCAGGTCGCCGGCGAGGCGCCGCTGGCCAGCGCGGGCCGGGTCGCCGAGCACCGCGGCGGGCTGTTCACGATGAGCCCGGACGGCCGCTTCGTGGTGGGCCCGGTGCCCGACGCGCCCGGCCTCTGGGTTGCCAGCGGCTGCAACGGCTCGGGATTCTCCTCCTCGCCCGCCATCGGCGAGGCCCTGGCCAGCTGGATCACCGGGGACGAGCCGGCCGGCCTGGCGGCGCTGTCACCGGGCCGGTTCCCCGCGCTCACCGACGAAGTGCTCATCTCCGACGGCAGCTGGCAGTACGCGCACTACTACGATCCGGCCGGGGCTGACCAGGGCTGATGTTCACTCGGTGCCGCACCCTGACATCATGAAGGGGCACCGGTTACCCGGCGGATCAGCGCAACCGGCCGGGATGCGCCCGATGGAGGCAGACCCCATGAAGTACCAGGTAGTAAATCCGGCAACAGGCCAGCTCGAAAGAGAGTTCCCGACAGCGACCGACGCCGAAATCAGCGAGGTGCTGGCTCGGGCGCAGCGGGGTTACTCGTCGTGGCGGCACACCTCCAAGGCCGAGCGCGCGGACCTGCTGCGCCGGGTCGCCCAGCTCTACCGCGACCGCTCCGGGGACCTGGGCGCGATCATCACACGCGAGATGGGCAAGACCACCGCCGAGGCCAGGGGTGAACTGAAATTCACCGCCGGTATCTACCGGTACTACGCCGAGCAAGGCCCGGAGCTGCTCAAGGATGAGCCGCTGCCCTCCAGGACGCCGGGAGCGGCATGGGTGCGGAAGTCCTCGATCGGGGCGCTGCTGGGCATCATGCCGTGGAACTACCCGTATTACCAAGTGGCCCGGTTCGCCGCGCCGAACCTGATGATCGGGAACACGATCGTCCTCAAGCACGCGCCGCAATGCCCTGAGTCGGCCCTGGCGATGGAGCAGATCTTCCGCGACGCCGGGCTGCCGGCCGACGCCTACATCAACGTCTTCGCCACCAACGAGCAGGCCGCCAGCATGATCGCCGACCCACGGATATCCGGCGTGTCGGTGACCGGCAGCGAGCGCGCCGGCTCGGCCGTGGCCGCCCTGGCCGGCGAGCATCTGAAGAAGGTCGTCCTGGAGCTGGGCGGATCGGACCCGTTCATCGTGCTCGACAGCCCCGACCTGGCCGGCGTGGCGAAGGCCGCCGCCGCCGCCCGGATGGAGAACGCCGGCCAGGCTTGCAACGCATCCAAGCGGATGATCGTTGCCGACGGCGTCTACGACGAATTCATCCGGGAGTTCACCAAGGAGATGGCCGCCCAGGTAACAGGCGACCCGACCGATCCTGCCACCACCTACGGACCGCTGTCCTCCGAGCAGGCGGCGCAGAACCTGATGGATCAGATCGACGACGCCGTCGGCAAGGGCGCGACCGTGCACACCGGAGGGCATCGCGTCGATCGGCCCGGGGCATTCGTGGAGGCAACCGTGCTGTCCGGGGTAACACCGGCCATGCGGGCCTACACCGAGGAGCTATTCGGCCCGGCGGCGGTGGTCTACCGGGTGGCCGGCGCCGACGAGGCAGTCGAACTGGCGAACGCCAGCGCGTACGGGCTGGGCGGGGCGGTCTTTAGCAGCGACGAGACACTCGCGCTGGACGTTGCCGACCGTCTCGACGTCGGGATGGTGTGGATCAACCAGCCCGAGGGCGGTGGCCCGGAGCTGCCCTTCGGCGGCACCAAGCGTTCCGGTGTCGGGCGCGAACTCGGGCCCCTCGGCATCGACGAGTTCGTCAACAAGAAGCTCATCCACACACCGCCCGGTGACGACTGATCCCAAGAGCCCCCAGGATCGTCAGCATCTCCAGCGGCACCGGATCGCCGGCCCGGCGCCTTGTGCCGTTGCGAAGACGTTGATGGTTTTTTATCAGAAAATTTCTGCCTCTGGCCGTAGTGCGCTATTGGCATCGAGACGTCCCGGGACTTGACTATTCAGCGCGGTATGAGCGGAACGAGCAGGAACCAGCTCAACGCAGCCGGTTACGTCCAGCCTTATCCCGTTATCCCGGCATCGGAGGCCGTCGATGAAGCTGATCCCGTCTGTCATCAGTCGCCGCGGCAGTCGTCGCTTCCGGAGAATGGCGGTGGTCGCCGGGACGCTGGCGGTCGTGCTGCCGGCTGCGCTTGCCGTGGCAGGCAGCCCCGCTTCGGCCGCCGGGACGACGCGGGCGGCCTCCAGCTCGTCGTGCCCGTGGCTGAACCAGTCGCTGCCGATCAGCAAGCGGGTCAGCCTGCTGCTGTCCCAGATGACCCTGGCCGACAAGATCAACGAGGTGACGGGGGCCGGGACCAGCGAGCCGTACGTGTTCTACATCTCGGCCATCCCGAGCCTGTGCATCCCGGCCATCGGCGAGGAAGACGGCCCGGTCGGCGTGGGCGACGGCCTGACCGGGGTCACCCAGATGCCCGCGGCGGTGTCCCTGGCCGCCACCTTCGACCAGTCGCTGGCCACCGAGTACGGGAAGGTGATCGGCGCCGAGGAGCGCGGCAAGGGCGCGATGATCAACCTCGGGCCGACGATCAACATCGACCGGGACCCGCGCTGGGGCCGGTCGTTCGAGGCCTACACCGAGGACCCGGACCTGAACGCCGCGATGGCCGTGGGGTTCATCGACGGAGTGCAGAGCCAGGACGAGATGTCGATGGTCAAGCACTACGCCGTGTACAACCAGGAGACCAACCGCAACACCCCGGCCGACAACGCGATCGTGAGCACGCGGGCGCTGCACGAGATCTACCTGCCCGGGTTCTGGGCCTCGACCGTCCAGGCCAAGGCGTCCTCGGTGATGTGCTCCTACAGCACGATCAACGGCGTGCCCGCCTGCCAGAACCAGTACCTGATCGGAAACACGCTCGACCAGCAATGGGCCTTCCCGGGCTTCGTGACCTCGGACTACGGCGCCACCCACTCCACCCTGCAGTCCGCGGACGCCGGGATGGACCAGGAGATGCCCAGTGCCCAGTACTACGGCCCCGCGTTGCAGGCGGCCGTCCAGGCCGGACTGGTCAGCATGGCCACGCTCAACGACATGGTGTCCCGGATCCTGACCCAGATGTTCCGGTTCAACGAGTTCAACAACCCCCCAACCGGCACGACCAGCACGGTGGTCACGACCCCCGCGCACCAGGCGGTCTCCCAGGACGTCGCCGAGGCGGGCACGGTGCTGCTGAAGAACGGCGGCCGGACCCTGCCGCTGTCCGCGTCCGGCGCCGGGAACATCGCGGTGATCGGCCCGGCCGCGTCGGCGCAGCCGCAGTACACCGGCGGCGGCAGCGCGCGCGTGACCTCCACGTTCAGCGTGACCCCGCTGCAGGGCATCCAGGCCGCAGCCGGAGCCGGCACCTCGGTGTCGTACACCCAGGGGCTGCCGACCGACACGTCGCTCACGCCGATCCCGAGCGCTGACCTGACCCCCGCCTACACCGGCACCGGGTTCGGCGGGACCTACACCGGCACCCTGACCGCACCGGAGACCGGCACGTACGTGCTCGCCTTCGAGAACCCGTGCGGCTGTTACAGCGTGGTCAACCTGTCCCTGGACGGTCAGACGATCCTGGCCAACCCGGGCACTCCGCCGGTATCCACGTACTCGGTGGGCGTGAACCTGGTGGCCGGCCAGACCTACACGCTGCAGCTGGCCGGCGGCGGCGAGTCGGCCAACCTGAGCTGGGCCACGCCGTCGGAGCTGGCCCCGGGCATCGCGCAGGCGGTGGCGGCGGCCAAGGCGGCCAAGACCGCGGTCGTGGTGGTGTCCGACGACACCGAAACCGAGGCGGCCGACCGGCCCAGCCTGAACCTGCCCTCGGCCCAGAACGAGCTGATCTCCGCGGTGGCCGCGGCCAACCCGCACACGGTGGTGGTCATCGACGCGGGCGCCCCGGTGGTGATGCCGTGGATCAGCCAGGTCGCCTCGGTGGTCGACGCCTGGTACCCCGGCGAGAGCAACGGCACCGCGCTGGCCGCGGTCCTGTTCGGCCAGGTCGACCCGGGCGGTCACCTGCCGGTTACGTTCCCGGTGGACCTGTCGCAGGTGCCCGCCTCGACGCCCGCCGAGTTCCCCGGGGTGAACGGCCAGGTGCTGTACTCCGAGGGCATCGACGTCGGCTACCGCTACTACGACGCCAACAACGAGACCCCACTGTTCCCGTTCGGATACGGGCTGTCCTACACCAACTTCGCCTACAGCCGCCTGAAGGTCACGCCGCAGCAGGTACAGAACGGCTCGTCGAACCCCGGCGTCACCAGTTGCGGGTGCAACGGCCAGGGCGGAGCCCAGGTGACGGTGTCGGCCACGGTGACCAACACCGGCAAGGTGGCGGGCTCCGACGTGGCCCAGCTGTACCTGGGCGACCCGGCATCGGCGGGGGAGCCGCCGCGGCAGCTCAAGGGGTTCCAGAGGGTTACCCTGCAGCCGGGCCAGTCCACCACCGTGCGGTTCACGCTCACCGGCCATGACCTGTCGTACTGGAACGACGCGGCCAACGGCTGGGTGCTGCCCGACGGCCAGTACCAGGTCTACGTGGGCGATTCGTCGGCCCTGGCCGGCCTGCCGCTGCACGGCGGCTTCACCGTCACCCGCACCGTGGGAGCGCGCTACGCCACGGTGTCGGCCCCGTCGGTGATCGCGGCCGGGTCCACGGCCACGGTCACCACGACCCTGGTGAACGACGGCGACTACGCCATGCCGGGCACCCGGTTCACCCTGAACGCCCCCAAGGGCTGGACGGTCACCCCCGCGGGTCCGGCCCCGTCCGCGGTGGCCCCCGGGCAGACCGTGACGGTGCCGTTCCGGGTGACCGCGCCCGCCGGCGCCCAGCCGGGCACCAGCACGCTCAGCGCCAGGGTCAGCTTCCGGCCCGGGTCGGGCAGCAGCGGCGGAGCGGTGCTCGCCTCCGCCACCGTGTCCGTCCCGTACTCTTCCCTGGCCGCGGCGTACAACAACATCGGGATCAGCGACAACTCCGACCCGGCCGCGGCCAACTTTGACCTGGCCGGCAACAGCTACTCGGCCCAGGCGCTGGCCGCGGGCACGCCGACCCCGCTGACGCCGGGGGGGCAGGTGACCATCGGCGGGACCACCTTCACCTGGCCGAACGTCGCCTCCGGCACCATCGACAACGTGGTCGCCAACGGCCAGACCGTGGCCCTGGCCGGCTCCGGAACCGATCTCGGGATCCTCGGCGCCGGCCAGAACGGCACGGCGACCGGCACCATCACCGTCAACTACACCGACGGGACCAGCCAGTCCTTCCCGCTCAGCCTGGCCGACTGGTACGCGGACGCCCCGGCCACCGGAAACGAGATCCTCACCACCACCTCCAGCTGGAACCAGGCCACCCCGACCGGCGCGCACCCGGTGAGCGTCTACTTCGCCTCGGTGCCGCTCGCGGCGGGCAAGACCGTGGCCTCGGTGACGCTGCCCTCGCTGCCCGGCTCCTTCGGCCAGACCGAGATGCACGTCTTCGCCCTGGCCACCGGCTCAGGCACGCCGACGAGCTGACCGCGACGCCGGCGAGCCAACCGGAACTTTGCCATAAGATGACCTCCGCTATACCCGGGCGTTATGTCATCGCCCGGGCACCGGAGGCCATGGATGAAGCTGTTCCCTGCCGCCCGCCGCCGTCTGCCCAGGATGGCGGCGGCCGCCGGGTTCCTGGCGGTGGCGCTCCCGGCCGTCCTGGCGGCGGCCGGCGGCCTGTCGCCGGCCGCCGGGGAGCCGGCCGCCGCCGCGTCGTGCCCCTGGCTCAACCGGTCGCTGCCGGCCGGCCAGCGGGTACGGATGCTGCTGTCCCAGATGACCCTGGCCGACCAGGTCAGCATGGTGACCGGGGCCGGCGCCGGGAACATCGCGGCCATCCCCGGCCTGTGCGTCCCGGCCATCAGCCTGCAGGACGGCCCCAACGGCGTGGGCGACGGGCTGACCGGGGTGACCCAGCTGCCGGCCGGGGTGTCCCTGGCCGCCACCTGGGACCCGGCCCTGGCCGAAGCGTACGGGAAGGTCATCGGCACCGAGGAGCGCGGCAAGGGTAAGGCGGTCAACCTGGGCCCGACGGTCAACATCGACCGGGACCCCCGCTGGGGCCGGACGTTCGAGGCCTACACCGAGGACCCGTACCTGAACGCGTCGATCACCGTGCCGGTGATCGACGGCGTGCAGAGCCAGGGGGTGATGTCGCAGGTCAAGCACTTCGCGGTGTACAACCAGGAGACCAACCGCAACACCCCGGCCGACGACGCGATCGTGAGCACGCGGGCGCTGCACGAGATCTACCTGCCCGCGTTCTGGGCGGCGACCCAGCGGGCCAAGGCGGCCTCGGTCATGTGCGCCTACAGCACCGTCAACGGCGAGAGCGCCTGTCAGAACACGTACCTGCTCGGCACCACGCTGGACCAGCGGTGGGGCTTCCCCGGTTACGCGGGCTCGGACTTCGGCGCCACCCACTCCACCGTGGCCTCGGCGGACGCGGGCCTAGACCAGGAGATGCCGACCGCCGCCTTTTACGGCCCGGCGCTGCTGGCGGCGGTGCGTTCGGGCCAGGTCGCGGCCGCGACTCTCGGCCAGATGGTGACCCGGATCCTGACCCAGATGTTCCGGTTCAACGACTTCAACGACCCGCCGGCCGGGTCGGCCAGCGCGACCGTGACCACCCCCGCGCACCAGGCGGTGTCGGCCGCGGTGGCCGAGGCGGGCACAGTGCTGCTGAAGAACGCCGGCGCCGTCCTGCCGCTGCGGTCCTCCGGCGCCGGGACCGTGGCCGTGATCGGCCCGGCCGCCTCGGCGGCGCCGGACGACGCGGGCGGCGGCAGCGCGTACGTGACCGCCCCGTTCAGCGTGACCCCGCTGCAGGGGCTGCGGGCCGCGGCCGGGCCGGGCACCACGGTCAGCTACACCCAGGGCCTGCCCGCCGACACCTCGCTGGCGCCGATCCCGGCCGCCGCGCTGAGCCCGGCCTTCGCCGGCCCCGGCCGCGGCGGGAGCTACGCCGGCACGCTCACCGCCTCGCAGACCGGCACCTACGTGCTCGCGGTGAAGAGCGTCGGCCAGCGCAGCACCCTGTACCTGAACGGCGCGGAGGTCCTGGCCAACCCGGGAACGCCGCCGGCCACGACGTACTCGGTGGGAGTCAGCCTGCGGGCGGGCCAGAGGTACGCGCTGCGGCTGTCCGGCGGCTCGTCGGCCCGGCTGAGCTGGGCCACGCCGTCCGACCTGGCCCCGGGGATCACCCGGGCGGTGGCGGCGGCCAGAGCGGCGGCCACGGCGGTCGTGGTGGTGTCCGACGACACCGAGTCCGAGGCGGCCGACCGGGCCAGCCTGAACCTGCCCTCGGCGCAGAACGAGCTGATCTCCGCGGTGGCCGCGGTCAACCCGCACACGGTGGTGGTCATCGACGCCGGCGCGCCGGTGGTGATGCCGTGGATCAACCAGGTCGCCGCGGTGGTCGACGCCTGGTACCCGGGGGAGAGCAACGGGACCGCGCTGGCCGCGGTGCTGT
Source organism: uncultured Actinomycetota bacterium (assembly GCA_963808705.1). Classification (GTDB taxonomy): domain Bacteria; phylum Actinomycetota; class Actinomycetes; order Streptosporangiales; family Streptosporangiaceae; genus JASHPR01. The sequence continues at coordinate 530,347 of CAWEHB010000007.1, forward strand.
TCGGCCGGGTCGACCCGGGCGGTCACCTGCCGGTCACGTTCCCCGTCGGCCTGTCGCAGGTGCCGGAGCCGAGCCCGGCGCAGTTCCCGGGCGAGAACGGCCAGGCGCTGTACTCCGAGGGCATCGACGTGGGCTACCGGTACTACGACGCGGATGAGGAAACCCCGCTGTTCCCGTTCGGGTACGGCCTGTCGTACACGCGCTTCTCCTACCGTGGGCTGAGGGTCACGCCGCAGCAGGTGCAGAACGGCTCGTCGAATCCGGGACCGACCAGTTGCGGGTGCAACGGGCAGTCCGGCCGCCAGGTGACGGTGTCGGCCACGGTGACCAACACCGGACCGGTGGCCGGGTCGGACGCGGCCCAGCTGTACCTGGGTGACCCCGCCGCGGCGGGCGAGCCGCCGCGGCAGCTCAAGGGGTTCGACAAGGTCACCTTGGCGCCGGGCCAGTCCGCGACCGTGCGGTTCACGCTGACCGGCCACGACCTGTCCTACTGGGACGACGCGGCCAACGGCTGGGTGCTGCCCGACGGCCGGTTCCAGGTGTACGTGGGCGACTCCTCGGCCCTGGCCGGCCTGCCGCTGCGCGGCGGCTTCACCGTCACCCGCACGCTCGGGGTCCTGCCCGGGGCGTTCGCGGCACCGTCCCCCGCCGGCGGGTACTAGCGCCATGAAGACCGGTAACGACGCCACTGCCCGGCGCGCCCTGCCTACTTGGGCGGGCGGCCGGGTCTGGGGCGCTTGGGCGGGATCGGCGTCGCCGGGTGCCGGCGCGGGCCCGACCACAGGGCCGGCACGGCGTAGACGGCGGCGGCCACCGCATAGGCCGCTGACTCGTAGTTGACCCGCCATCCGACGAAGTCCGGCCAGGCCTCGGCCGGGTCGCGCTCGATCGGGAAGCCGACCTCGCGCATCCGGGCCACCGCGTCGAGGAACTCGGCGTACGTCAGGCTGGTCGCGGCGTCCGGGCTGGGCTCGTCGGGGATGTCGAAGCCCATGGCCCGGGCGATCCGGTTGAAGCACCGGAACCCGCCGCGCAGGCACAGCCGGGCCGGAACCACCGGCGCGGCCTTGGGGGACAGGGCCAGGAACAGCGCGGCGGAGTCCAGCACGGCCAGCAGCGAGATCACCCAGGATGACAGCGGTTCCGGCGAGCGGAACCGGACCAGCACCGGGTAGGTGGTGTGGCTCTCGGCGACGTCGGCGGCCCAGCCTTCCCACCGCGAGTACAGATCCGGCATCGTGTCCAGGGTGGACACGCCGGTTCCCAGCGCGTAGTAGGTGCGCGCCAGCAGTTCGGGGCCCCACGACGGGATCCCGGCCCGGGCGTTGAGCAGGGCCACTTCGGTCTCGCGGCGGTTGAACGCCGCGTACAGGGTGGGCAGGTAGGCGATCTGCAGGGTGAGGATCAGCAGCCCGGTCGCTGCGGCCAGGAACACGATCACCGCGGGCGCCGCCCCGGCGGGCACGGCGAAACCGAGGGTGAACAGCGAGGACCCAGCGTCGACGAAGGCGGACACCACGCCGCGGGTGGCGAACGGCCACAACAGCAGGGCGAATCCGACGTACGCCACGAGCAGCCACGCCGCCAGCTGGCCCAGCAACACCGCCGCCGCCTGGGTAGCGCGTAGCTGATCCCGCCGTTGGGCATCGGCGAAGCGCCCCACCACCTGCTGGTAAGCCCAGTCGACCATCTGGTCCACCCACCGCGTCAGCCGGCTGTTGACCTGCCGTGACACGATCAGCGTGAGGGTGACGCTGGACACCGCCACGAGCACCAGCAACCCGCCGACCACCGCTGCCACCACGCGGCCGGCCATCGGCATCACCATCGCATCTTCCTTTGCGTCACCAGGCTGCCCCGAACCTACCCGTGGCGGGTGCGCGGGTGATTCAGGCGGCAGCCGGTATGCGGAGCACGTCTGCTGCGGCCGGCAGCCGTTCGCGAGAGGTATCGACCAGCAAGGGAGCGCCCAGTTCCGGCTCGAGGGCGCCGGGGCCCTGGTCGGCGACGGGTTCGAGCGCGTGCAGAAGGACTTTCACGAAGGCATCTGGCCGGTCGACTTGCAGGTAGTGATTCGCGTCCGGGATGAAGTACAAGCGATTGCCGCCGGGCTTGAGCATCAGGTACTGGTTCCACACGTAGCTCGCCACCCGCGGCGGCGAAACCGTGTCGTACAGGCCCCAGATCACCGTCACCGGGAATGAAGCCTCGGCGAGGCTCGCCAGCCACCTCTGCTCATCCTGGGATCGCTCGACCAGATACTGGATCCCCTCGTGCAGAACCTTGATGCCGTCTTTGTACGCGAAGATGGCCGTCAGCGCTTCGACCTCGGGATCCCCAGCCTGGCGCGGCGGGGTGAACGTAGTGGCGCCCATGCCTTCGGCCAGGCGCGAGGCAGTCACCGTGGCCGCGACCTGGGACCACGACTGTGGATCGAGTACTTGTCGCTGCGCCTGGGTCAGGTTCGACAGCGGCAGGAAGATGTTGCCGTTCGACAAGACCAGGTGCTCGAGCCGCGCCGCCGACCGGCCCTCAGCGCACCGGGCCGCATGCAGCAGCGCCACGCTGTCACCGCGATCGTGCGCGACTATCACGCCAGCTTGGGCGCCGATCACCTCCGAGAGGTAGAACTCGATGAGTTCCTCGTCTCGGGTGAGGCTGTAGCCCCACCCCTGCGGCTTGTCCGAGAATCCGTAGCCCGGGAAGTCCAGCGCGCAGACGCGGAATCTCGCGCTCAGCGGGCCGGCGACCTTGAACCAGTCGATGCTGCTGGTGGGCCAGCCGTGGATGAGCAGCATCACCGGAGCGCCGGGGTCGCCGATCTCCACGTGGAAGATCTCCACCGGCGAGGCATCTTCCTCCGTCGGCCGCCACCAGAAATAGCCACCACGACTTCGCCAATCCTCAGCTCGCGGCATGGTCATGATTCCGGCCCCCTTCAGGCGGCTTCCAGATGACGGTCGGAGGGCTGGTAAGGGGTTAGCGGCCGCCCGCCAGGCTGCGGCTGCGCTGCTCGGCGCCCAGCTCGCCGTACGGGTAGTCGGGGGCTCCCGGGTCGCTGGCCGCATCCAGGTCAGCGGTTTCCTGCGCGGTGAGCCGAAGGCCGGCCGAGCGGAGGTTGGCCTCCAGTTGCGCGGTGGTGCGGGCTCCCAGGATCGTCGTGGTGACGCCCCGCCGGGCGGTCACCCAGGCCAGGGCGATCTCGGCCATGGCCACGCCGCGGTCGGCGGCGATCTTGCGCACCGCGTCGACCACCCGCCAGGTGTGCTCGCTCCCGCGGCGGTCGTAGGCCTCCATGCCCCGGCCGGGGTCTTCGCCGAGGCGGGTCGCGCCGGCCGGGCGCGCGTCCCGCTGGTACTTGCCCGACAGCCAGCCGCCACCGAGCGGGCTCCACGCCAGCAGGCCGATCCCGGCGTCCAGGGCGGCGGGCACGATCTCCCACTCGATCTCGCGCACCAGCAGGCTGTACTGCGGCTGCAACGTGACCGGCCCGGCCACGCCCATCGCCCGGGCCAGGTGCACGGCCTTGGTCAGCTGCCAGCCGGTGAAATTGGACAGGCCGCAGTAGCGGGCCTTGCCCGCCCGCACGAACCCGTCCATCGTCCGCAGCGTCTCCTCCAGCGGGGTCCACGGGTCGAACGCGTGCGCCTGGTACAGGTCCACCGCGTCCAGGCCCAGCCGCCGCAGCGAGGCGTCCAGCGCGCGGGTAAGGTACCGCGCGGACAGCCCTGCCCCGTTCGGATCGTCATCCAGCGGGAATCGCCCCTTGGTGGCCAGCACTACCCGCCCGGTGAGCTCCGCGGGCCGGCTGGCAAACCACCGGCCGATGATCTCCTCGGACCGCCCCGTGCCGTAAGTGTCGGCCGTGTCGACCAGCGTGCCGCCGGCCTCCAGGAACCGGTCAAGCTGCCGGTGCGCCTCCACCTCCTCCGTCTCCACCCCGAAGGTCATGGTCCCCAGGGCGAAAACTGACACCGCGCAGCCACTACGGCCCAAGGTCCGGTAGTCCACCCCGTCACCCTACGCCCGGGAGGCCCGGGAATCCGGGACGGACGCCGGCCACCCGAGGCCGTTACGGCTGCGGGTGCTTGAGCATGGCGTAGGCCACGTTGATGATCCCGACGATGACCCAGATCAGGGCCATGAGCATGATGGCGGCCACGCCCGGAGACCCCTTGAGCACGATCGCAGTCACCGACAGGGCGACCAGCATGGACCCGAGGGCCAGCATGATCGACTGCCGGCCGGAGTGGTCGGCTCGTTCGGCTCGGGTCATGCGCCGCTCGGCCCGGGTCATGCGCCTGGCCCGGCGGCGCTGGTGCCTGCACCCCGCGTACCGGTCCAGCTGCGTCAGGATGCGGCTGTCCACCTCCGCCGTGACCCGGTTGCCGACCTCGGCCGCGATCCGCTGGTCGATCTCCGCGCCGATGCGGTCAATGAGACCCTCGGCCAGCGCCTGGTCATAGCCGGAACCGAGTTCCTGCAGGGCGGCCACCGAGGCGGCGATCTCAGCCCGGCGATCTGTGACCATCACGCTCTCCCAACGTTCAGTCAATCCTTGCGGAAACGGTATGGACCCCGGACAGGCCGGCGGAATGCGGCTAGCCCCCGTTCGCGCCCTCGGGTCAGCCCCACCCTGGCCGCGACCTGGCACCGGACCTCGCCATCAGCGCGGCTCTACCATGCGGTGGTGATCGACGCGCACCACCACTTGTGGGATCTGCCGCCCGGGAGCATCGCTGGCTCATGGGTGGGCAGCTATGGGCCAGCGACGACGAGCTGGCCAGGCTGCGCCGGTCTTTCACGCTCGCCGACCTTGCCCCGCTGGCGGCAGCGGCCGGGATGACTGGCACGGTGGTCATCCAGACGGTCGTACGGGACCTCCTGGCGGTGAGACATATATTAGATGTGTATCACCCAGCTGCTAGGCCGGCGAGGCAGGCGACGTGAGCGGAGGGAACCGTGACGTACCTCGTTCGAGCAGGGGCCAGGTCAGCCGCACAGGGCCCCCGATGAGCACGGCAGCCCCGATGAGGCCGGCGCCGTGGACGTTCGCCGCACCGTGGGGCGCACGCGGCTACGTCAGCGACCTCGACGGCCCGGTGCACTGGATCGAATTCACCCCGGGTAACAGCCCGGACGGCACGCCGATCGTCTTCGTGCACGGCCTGGGCGGCTCGCACCTGAACTGGTGCCTGATCGGACCCGAGCTGGCGGACGGGCGCCGCGCGGTCGCGCTGGACCTGCACGGGTTCGGCCTGACCCCGGGCACCCGCGCCACCGCCACGGTCCAGCGCAACACCAGGCTGCTCGACCGGTTCGTGCGGGAGGTCACCGGCACGCCGGTGATCCTGGTCGGGAACTCCATGGGCGGGCTGATCTCCATCCTGCACACCGCCAGTGCGCCGGACACCGTCGCAGGACTGGTACTCATCGATCCCGCGCTGCCGGTGTCCTCGCGCACCCCCGACCGGCAGGTGGGGAGCCAGTTCCTGCTGTACGCGCTGCCGGGCCTCGGCGAGCTCTACGTCAGGACGGTGATGTCTCGCCGGCCGCCGGAACTGGCGGTCCGGCGCGTCATCGAGCTGTGCTTCGCCGACCCGTCCCGGGCCGACCCCGCCATGCTCACCGCGTCGATCGCGCTGGCCGCCGAGCGCCAGCGCCAGGAACACCCCAACGCCGCCGCCTTCCTGGCCGCTTCGCGGTCCCTGATAAGGGTGGTCGGCCAGCGGCATCGCTACTGGGAGATGATGGCGTCGGTGCGGGTCCCGGTCCTGCTTATCGGCGGTGAGGCGGACCGGCTGGTGCCGGCCGCCGCCATGCGCCAGGCGGCCGCCCGCAACCCGCGCTGGGAGACGGTCATGCTGCCCGGAGTGGGACACACGCCCCAGCTCGAGGTCCCGGATAGTGTCATCGGCACCGTACGGGACTGGCTAGGCAGGATCACCCCCGGCACACGTTGAAGGCCACGGGAGGAACGGAAAATGCAGCAGCTCACCGGCATGGATGCCTCGTTCCTGGCCCTCGAGACGGCCAACGCCACCGGTCACGTCGGTGGACTGAGCGTGCTCGATCCCAGTACCGCCTCCGAGCCGCTGACCCTGGCCCGGCTCACCGAGGTGATGGCCGAACGACTGCCGCTGGCGCCCGTGCTCCGGCGCAAGCTGCTGAACGTGCCATTCGGGCTGGACCAGCCCTACTGGATCGACGACGCGGACTTCGACATCGAGTACCACGTCCGCGAGATCGCTCTGCCGCGCCCGGGTTCCGACGCCCAGTTGGACGAACAGGTCAGCCGGCTGCACGCCCGCCCCCTCGACCGCAGCCGCCCGCTGTGGGAGCTCTACCTGATCACCGGGCTGGCCCGGAACCGCGCCGCGGTTTACAGCAAGATCCACCACGCCGCGGTCGACGGGGTCTCCGGCACTGAGTTGCTCACCGTCTTGTTTGATCTCACGCCGGCCGGGCGTGAACTGCCCGCGGCCGAGCCGTTCCAGCCGGAAAGACCGCCGTCCCTGCCGTTCCTGGCCGCGAGGACGGCCATGCGGCTGGCCTGGCGTCCGGTGCAGACCGTGCGGGTCACCAACGAACTGGTGCGGATCCTGCCCACCCTGGCTCCGCCGGTGAACACGCTGGTCGGCGAGATCCTTGGGCTGAACCGCGGCGACGGCGCGGTGATCGCCACCAGGCCGGGACGGGCGCCGCCGACGCCGTTCAACCGGGCGATCACACCGCACCGCCGGTTCGCGTTCCGCAGCGTCGACCTGGACACGGTCAAGGCGGTCAAGAACGCCTTCGGCGTGTCGGTCAACGACGTGGTGATGGCGATGTGCGCGGGAGCGCTGCGCCGCTGGCTCATCGGCCACGACGCGCTGCCCGGCCAGCCGCTCGTCGCGATGATCCCGGTATCAGTGCGCGACCCGGCCAGCCAGGGAGCGCTGGGCAACCGGGTGTCCGCGATGTTGGCCCCGCTACCCACCAGCGTCATCGATCCTGGCCTTCGGCTGCAGATCGTCCACTCGGCGACGCAGGTCGCCAAGGCCCAGCAGGCGGCGATCCCGCAGGGCCTGGTCGACCAGATCAGCGACTTCGCCGTGCCGGCGCTGTCCGCTCGGGCGGCCCGGGTGGTGTTCGCCACCGGCCTGCTGCACCGGGTGCCGCCGTTCAACCTCACGATCTCCAACGTCCCCGGCCCTAACGTCCCGGTCTACATGTGCGGCGCCAGGCTGGTCGCGCACTACCCGGTGTCCGTGGTCACCGACGGCCAGGGCCTGAACATCACCCTGGTCGGGTACCTTGGCCAGCTGCACTTCGGCCTGGTGGTCTGCCGCGAGCTAGTTCCGGACATCGACGCGCTGGCCGGCTACCTGGTCGACGAGCTCGCCCTGCTGGTCGAGGCCGCCGAAAAGCGCGCCGCGGAGCGGACAGGCAATGATTGACGACGTCGCCAGAGTGCTGCCCCAGGGGACCGGCGCGCCGGTCACTATTCCGGGCCCGATCTTCGCGGCGGCCGTGGACACCTTCGTGACCGGTCAGCGGCTGGACATGCGGTCGCTGGCCCGACGCGTCGGGGTGGCCCGCGCCACCTTGTACCGCCGGGCAGGCAACCGGGAACAGCTGCTGGAGCAGGTGCTGTGGTGGAGGGCCCGCCGCCTGCTCGCCGGCCAGGTCCGGGCCAGCACCCACCTGACCGGGACGGACCGGCTCACCGCGGTGGTCGGCGGCGTGCTGCGCGCTATCGGAGCCGACCGCCCGGTGCGCATGTTCCTGGAGTCCGAGCCAGAGACGGCGCTGCGCGTGCTAACCGGCAGCCGCAGCACGGTGCACCGGGGCATGGCCGCCGCGCTGGAGAATCTCATCGACGCCGAACGCGGCCGCGGCGCGTTCGACGCCAGCCTGGACACCCCCACGCTGGCCTTCGCGATCGTCCGGGTCGCCGATGGGTTCCTCTATTCCGACGTGATCGCCGACCGTGCCTCCGGTATCGGCCGCGCGGTCATCGTCATCGAGGCCCTGCTCCGCGGGCTCGACCTGGTACACCGGACCCCCGTGACCGCCGGGCTGCGCGAGCCCTGAGAGGACAGACATGACCACGGTGCTTGACCGCTTCCGCCTCGACGACAAGGTCGCGATCGTGACCGGGGCCTCATCGGGCCTCGGCGTGGCGTTCGCTAAGGCGCTTGCTCAGGCCGGGGCAAACCTCGTGCTGGCGGCGCGCCGCGTGGAGCGCCTCGAAGCGACGCGCGCGATGGTCGAGGAAGTCGGCCAGCGTGCGATCACGGTCCCCGCGGACGTGGCGCTGCCAGAGAACGCGCAGGCCGTCGTCGAGGCAGCGATGAAAGAGTTCGGGCACGTCGATGTCCTGGTCAACAACGCGGGCAAGGGAACAGCCGTACCGGCGACGCGCGAGACTCCTGCGCAGTTCCGCGAGGTCATCGACATCAACCTCAACGGGTGCTACTGGATGGCCCAGGCGTGCGGCCGGGTCATGCAGCCCGGCAGTGCGATCATCAACATCGCGAGCGTCGCCGGGCTCGCGAGCGGCGGCCTCCCGCAGGCGGCCTATTCGGCGAGCAAGGCCGGCTTGATTGCCCTGACGCGTGACCTCGCCGTCCAATGGACCGGGCGCAAGGGCATTCGCGTCAACGGACTTGCCCCCGGTTTCTTCCCCTCCGAGATGACCGATCAGTTCCCGGAGGGATACATCGAGAGTCAGCTACCAGGCGTACCCGCGGGCCGGCCCGGTGACCCGGAGGAACTCGCGGCTGCCGTCGTCTTCCTCGCCAGCTCAGCCGCCGGCTACATCACCGGAACCACTCTGGTCGTTGATGGAGGCCTGACGGCGTTCTGATGAGAGTCAGGGTTGGCTGGAGTCACCCGTCAGCGGGGCTGGAGCACGGGCTGTGTCGACCACGCTGGCAGATCCCATGGCGGTTATCTTCGCGAATCCCCGCCCGCTGACGCTAGCGCGGCGGCGCGGTCAGGCGGGCGGGTACGACAAGCCAACCTGCCGGCGGATCTCGTCCATGGCCTGCATGATCGTGTACGTCTCGTCCAGCGGCATCAGCGGGCTCTCGAGCAGCCCCGCGCGAAGGCAGCGGCCCACCTCGGCGGCCTCGCCACGCAGCCCGCGCCCCGCGTACGGCTGGTCGAAACGCTCCAGTTCGGCACCGTCACGCGCGAGCACGCGGAACGTGGTCGGGGTGTAGAACCAGCCGTCGATCTCTATCCTCGCCGCCGTGCCGTAGATGGCGGCGGGGTTGCCCGATGCGGCCCGCAAGGTGGTGGTCAGCACCGCGTGGGCGCCGCTGTCGTACTGGAAGATCATCGACGTCGTGGCGTCAACGCCGGTAAACGCCCGGTCGCTGACGGCCGTGATCCGCGCCGGGCCGCCAAGCACCAGGCTCGCGAACGAGACCGGGTAGATGCCCAGGTCCAGCAACGCCCCGCCGCCCAGGTCCGGCGCGAACAGCCGGAACTGCGGATCGGCGGCGAACCACTGCCCGTGCTCGGCGGTCAGGTAGACCACGTCGCCGAGCGTTCCGGCGGCGAGGATCTCACGCACCCGCGCGATGTGCGGCAAGAAGCGCGTCCACATTGCTTCCATGAGGAACGTACCCCGCTCACGTGCGGCGTCGATCATCTCGTGGGCCTGCGCGGCGTCCATGGCGAACGGCTTCTCGACCAGCGCCGCCTTACCCGCGCTGATCGCCAGCAGCGTGGCGTCGTGATGGCCGGGGTGCGGCGTGGCCACGTACACGGCATCGACATCCGGATCGTCGACCAGAGCCTGGTAGCTCGCATGCCGGTGCGGTACGCCGAATTCGTCCCCGAACGCATCCGCCGAAGCCCGGGACCGTGACCCGACGGCGACAACCTCGCCGCCGGGCTGCAGCGCGAGATCCTGCGCGAAGGCACGGGCGATCCCGCCCGTAGCCAGGATCCCCCAGCGAACCGGACGGTCATCCGACTGCGTCATCCGATGCCTCCCGTGGCGGGGGAACTGACCCGGCTGAGCGGCACGAGCACCCGCAGCGCGCCGGGCAGCGCGCGCACGCGCAGCGGGATCCCGGAGCGCAGCGGCGCGGCTCCGGGCAGGGGCTCGCCGTCGGCCCCGGCGGGAAGGTCCCGGCCGACCGTGACCGTCACCTCGCCGCCGCGGTCCATGCTGATCTGCGGCAGGCCGAGGTGCGATCCGCTCTTGACCTTCGCCAGGGCGCGGAGGAACGCGAGCCGGGGCCCGTGCCGCATGATCACGATGTCGAGCAGGCCATCGTCGGTCTCGGCCGAGGGCGCCACCTTCATCCCGGCGCCGAAGTACGGCGCGTTGGCCACGACGACCGCGTAGCCGGCGAAGTGGTGCACCGCGGTGTGATCAGCGGCGTCATCAGCGGGGTGGTCGGCGGCCCGGCCGGCCGCGCGGTCGCCGCGGATCTCCACCCGGAACGCGGCCGGGGCCCAGCCGGCCACGGCGCGCAGGGCCGCCGCCGGGTACACGACGGGCCCGCGCAGCCACCTGGTCCGGTTGGCGATCTCGCCGGCCACCGCGGGGATGCCGAGGTACACGCTGCCCGCCACGATGACCTCCGGCTGGCCGGCGGCCGCGACCGCGATCAGGTCCGTCGGCCGCTCCCGGCCCGCGGTCAGCACCCGCGCGGCCGCCGCCACGCCGGACGGCAGGCCCAGGGACCGGGCCAGGTCGTTGCCGTTCCCGGCCGGGATGATCCCGTACCTCGTCCCCGGGCGCGCGGCCGCGGCCGCGCCCGCCAGGGCACCCGCGAGGCCGTCGCCGCCCACCGCGACCACCACGTGGTCCTGCTGCGCGGCCCGGGCGGCCAGGTCCCTGGCGTGATCCAGGCTGGCCGACTCGGCGACGTGATACGCCGCGCTGGCCGCGTCGAGCGCGGCGGTGGCCTCCGCCAGTACCCGCAGCGACCGGCCACGCCCCGCCGCCGGGTTGACGATGAGGCCGAAGGGGCCGCTCATGCCTGCCTCCGCTGCCGGTCCGGGGGAGCGTCGCGCTGACTGGCACGATAAGCCGCCGCCGCCGTCGCGGGCGACAGCCTACGGCGTACGATCACACCCATGGCGGGTCAGGGCGCCGACACTCGTTACCTCCAGGTGCAGACGACGACCGACTCGCGGGCGGAGGCGATGGAACTCGCCCATGACGCGGTGGCGGCCCGGCTGGCCGCGTGCGCGCAGGTGGCCGGGCCGATCGCGAGCACCTACTGGTGGGAGGACGGCCTGGAGCGGGCCGAGGAGTGGCTGGTCATGCTCAAGCTGCCCGCCGACCGCTATCAGGCGCTGGCCGACTTCCTCGCCGAGCGGCACAGCTACGACGAGCCCGAGATCATCGCGACGCCGATCGTGGCCGGCTCGCCGGCCTACCTAAGCTGGATCGAGGAGGAAACTCGCCCCGAGTGAAGGCTGGGTGTGGGTGGGGACTGATCACGGGCTGTTCGGCCCGGGACTCGGTGACCTGGCGGATCATGAGGGAGCCGGTGATCTGGGTAGCCGGCTTCCGCGCCCCGTACCTGCAGGCGCTGCATCCGCGGGTCATGCGCGGGACCTGGCAGAACACCTCGTTCGCCAAGCCCGGCGAGGCCTGGGGCCGGTTCGTCCGCACCACCGAGTTCGTCGGCGTGCGGACCTACGGCACCCGGGCGGAGGTGGACCGCGCGGCCCGGCGGGTGCGGAAGCTGCACGCCTCGCTGACCGGGACCGACCCCGACGGGACCCGGTTCCGCTGAACGAGCCCGAGCTGCTGCTCTGGGTGCACTGCGGCGAGGTCGCGTCCTACGTGGACATTGCCCGGCGCAGCGGCGTGGGCGTGTCCGAGGCGGACCTGGACGCGTTCGTCGACGAGCAGCGCCGCGGCGCCGCGGTGATGGGCCTCGACCCGGACGCGGTGCCGGCCAGCGTGAGCGGGCTCGAGGCCTACTACGAGGAGATCAGGCCCGGCCTCTACGCCTGCCCGGAGGCGAAGCAGGCGCTGCGGAAGTCCTTCCACCCGGACGTGCCCGCGGAGTTCCGGGCGCTGAAGCTGATGGTCCCGCCGCTGAACACGCTCGCGTTCGCCAGCCTGCCGCGCTGGGCGCGGAAGATGTACGGGACGCCGGGCACGCCGCTCACCGACGCGGGCACGACCGTCGCCCTGCGCATGGCGCATGGCGCATCAGTCCACCACCCACATCCCGCGCCAGCTGCTTTACCTGCCCGCCGCCCGCGCGGCCCGCCGGCGGCGGCAGCAACGGGAGCGCGAGCGCCGGGCCGCCGCCTAGCGGCCCGGGCGGTCGCGGCCTGGGTCACGGCTGGGGCGGCACGTTCCAGGTCATGATCACCGGATGACCGTGCTCGGTGCCCAGCGTGGAGAACGTGCCGGTGTCGAGCCGGAACAGCCGGCCGTTGTCCGGGTCGTGCTGCAGCCAGCGGGCGGTCAGCACGCGCAGCACGTGCCCGTGCGCCACCAGCGCCACGTCGCCCTCGTCCAGCAGCGGCTCCACCCGGGCCAGCACCGCGTCGGTGCGCAGCCCCACCTGTTCCACGGTCTCGCCGGGATGCGCGACGTCGCCCGGGATCACCCCGTCCCGCCACAGGTACCAGCCCGGGCGCTCGGCCCGGATCTGCACCGTCGTCAGTCCCTCGTAGCCGCCGTAATCCCACTCCCACAGGTCCGGGTCGAGCTTGGCGTCGGCCAGCCCGGCCAGCTCGGCGGTGCGCACCGCCCGCTGGGCCGGGCTGGTGAACGCCGCGCGGATCTGCCGCCGGGCCAGCGCGGGGGCGAGCTCGGCTGCGCATGCCTCGCCGCGGGCGGTGAGCGGGATGTCGGTGCGCCCGGTGTGCCGGCCGGCCGCGCTCCATTCGGTCTCGCCGTGCCGGAGCAGGATCAGCTGTCCCATGGCCTCATCATTCCCGCTCCGCGGGCCGGGCGGCCAGCAGCCCCGGCGGCGGCCTCCGGCCGTGCCGTCGCCTCACCGCCCCCGGCCCGCGTTAATTCCTTTGACAAGCCAGGATCGTCATGTGTAAGTTCAAGCTGACATGTAAGACTGGACTGACAGGTAAGCCAGGACCGCGCACGAGTAACGGAGCCGACGCTGACCCACGAGACCGGGCCGCTCACCGACGAGGAGGAGCTGCTCACCTTGCTCACGGCCGTGGCCAACCCGCTGCGGCTCAGGGTCATCGCCGAGCTGGCCAGGGGGAGGGTCCATGTCAGCGAGCTGGCCCGCAGGCTCGAGATCTCCCGGCCGCTGCTGTACATGCACCTGGACCGGCTGGAGAAGGCGGGCCTCGTCACCGGCCACCTGGAACTGTCCGAGGACGGGAAGGCCATGAAGTACTTCGAGCTGGCGCCGTTCGAGCTGCGACTGAACGCGGAGGTCATCACCGAGGCGCTGCGGGCCAGCGATCATGGCACCCGGACCGCCCCGGAGACCGATGAGCAGCCGGACGGCCAGAGGAAAGAGAGCGACCTATGACTGGCATGCACACGCTGGCCACCAACGGCGTGAACTGGACTCCGATCGCGATCTCCGTCGGGATCGTCGCCGTCGTCGGCGCGGTGATCGCGGTGGTCGTGTCCTCCTACTTCCGGCTGCAGAGCCACCGCGCCGACGCGGTCGCGATGGCCAACTACCGCAAGCTGGCCGAGGAGGCCGTGGCTAACCAGCAGGAACTGCGCGACCAGCTGGCCAAGCTCACCGAGAAGGTGCAGGCCGTGGAGCAGCTGATGCGGGAGGTCGGATGAGCACCGCGCTGCTCGGCCAGCCCGCGAGCAACGGCAGCGGCGCCAGCGGCCGGCCACCCGCGGACGGCGGCGGCACCCGGCTGCGCCTGTACCGCAACCCGCTGCGGCTCGCCGTCTCGCCCAGCCTGTGGCGCGCGGCCTGGTTCCTGGCCGTCTACGTCTTCGCGGTCGGCTGGGTGCTGTTCGCGGTGGTCCTCACCGCCACCGTGACCGCCGCGGTCCTGCTGATCACCCTGGCCGGCATACCGCTGCTGGTCGCCGCCGCGGCGGTGCTGCGGTGGTGCGCCGGCGTCGAGCGCGGCCGGCTGCGGCAGGTGCTCGCCGGGCCGGTCAGGGCCAGGTACCGGCCGGCGGCCGGCGGCCTGCTGGCCGAGGCCAGGGGGCGCTGGCAGGACCCGGCCACCTGGCGCGATGTCGCCTACCTGGTCGGGCTCTGGGCGCCGCTCTTCGTCCTGGACACGATCGTGCTCAGCGTGTGGCTGACGTTCCTGGCCGGAGTCACCCTGCCGGCCTGGTACTGGGCGCCGCGCGGCAACGCCGGCCTCGGGTACACCAGCCGGACGACCGTCCACGGGGTAACGCTCGGCTACTTCCCGCACGGCCCGCACGGGCCCGGGGGAGTCGGCTTGTACGTGGACAGCCTGCCCACGGCCCTGCTCGCCGCGGCCGGCTTCCTGGTCCTGTTCCTGATCTTCAGCTACGCCCTGGTCGCCACCGCCCGCGCGCACGCGTCGGTCGCCCGCGTCCTGCTCCGCGCCCCCGCCGACCCGCTGGCCCCGGCCAAAGAGGTCCTCGCCGGGCCCGGCCCGCTGGGCCCGCTGCACGACCGGCGGCCGCCCGCTTCCGCCCATCCGCCCGACCGCACCGAGCCATGAGCCCCCGCCCGCGAGTGGCAGCTCGCGGGCGAGGGCCAGGAAACGACCAGCCGCACCAGCCACCCCGGAAATGAGAGGCCATGATGAGCCAGCCGCAGAATCCAGTATTGCCGCAAGTCAGTCCGGGCAGCCACGACCAACACAGCCGTGACCGATACGGCCGCGGCCAGCACGGCCGCGGCCAGCACGGCCGCGGCCAGCACGGCCGCGGCCAGCACGGCCGCGGCCAGCGCCCCCGCGACCAGCGCCCCCGCCGCGCCCCCTTGGTCGAGCGGATGGCCGGGTGGAGCGCGCGGCACCGCAAGACCGCCATGTTCGGCTGGCTGACCCTGGTCGTCCTGGTCTTCGTGGGCGGGCAGGCGCTGGGCAGCAAGAGCCTGCCCGGCTACGACGCCGGCCAGTCCGGACAGGCCGAGCAGACCCTGCACCGGCTGGGCGTGGTCGCCCCGGCCGTCGAGGACGTCCTGATCCAGGCCCGGCAGCCCGGCCGCACGTTCGCCAGCGATCCGGCCATGCGGCAGGCGGCCCGGCAGGTCGCCGCCGCCCTGGCCGGACTGCCGAAGGCCGCGACCGACATCAGATCCCCCCTGGACAACCCGGCGCTCGTCTCCGCCGGCGGGCGCAGCGCCCTGGTCACGTTCCAGGTCCCCGGCCCGGCCGAGGACCAGGCCACGGCCGTCGCGCCCGCGCTGAGCGCGGTGACCGCCGTCCAGGCCAGGTACCCGGGCCTGCGGATCGCCGAGGGCGGCGACGCGAGCTACGCCCGCGCCATCAGCACCGTCCTGGACCGCGGCTTCCGCCGGGCCGAGGCGACCTCGGTGCCGATCACGCTGATCCTGCTGCTGGTCGTGTTCGGCGCGCTGATCGCCGCCGGCATCCCGCTGCTGCTGGCCGCCACCTCGGTGGTGACCGCGCTGTCGCTGCTCACCGTGGTCAGCCACTGGCTGCCGGTCGGGTCCAGCACGTCGGAGGTGGTGCTGATCATCGGGATGGCGGTCGGCATCGACTACTCGCTGTTCTACCTGCGCCGCGAGCGCGAGGAGCGCACCGCCGGGCACGACACCCGCGAGGCCCTGCGGATCGCCGCCGCCACCTCCGGGCGCGCGATCGTGGTGTCCGGGCTGACCGTCATGATCGCCCTGGCCGGGCTGTTCCTGACCGGCTACGACGTGTTCACCGGCATCGCGCTCGGCACGATCGCCGTGGTCGGCGTCGCGGTGCTCGGCTCTCTCACCGTGCTGCCCGCGCTGCTGTCCTGGCTCGGGCCGTGGGCGGACCGAGGCCGGATCCCGTTCCTCGGCCGCCGGCGGACCGCCGCCCGACCGTCCCGGGTCTGGGCCGCCCTGGTGCGCCGCGTGACCCGCCGCCCGCTGGCGTGGGGCGGCGCGGCCGCGATCGCGCTGCTCGCGCTGGCCGCGCCCGCGGCCGGGATGCGGCTCGGCAACCCGGCCATCGACCTGCCCGCCAGCTCGCCGGTGCTGCAGACCATCGACCGGATCTCCGGGGCGTTCCCGCAGTCACCGTCGCCCGCCCAGGTGGTGGTGACCGGCACCGGCCTGTCCGGCCCGGGGATGCGAGACGCGATCGGCGCGCTGCAGGCCAGGGCCGCGGCCGGCGGCCCGATCCACGAGCCGATCACGGTCACCCCGGTGGCGCAGGGCCGCGGCCTGATCATCGGCGTCCCGCTGGCGGGCAACGGGGGCGACGCAGCCTCGGACGCCGCCCTGCTCACCCTGCGCAACCAGGTCCTGCCCGCCACGCTGGGCCACGTCGGCGGGATCAGCTACGCCGTGACCGGGGACACTGCGCAGGGCTACGACGACACCGCCGCGCTGCACTCGGCCACCCCGGTGGTGGTCGCGTTCGTGGTTGTGCTCGCGTTCGGGCTGCTGCTGGTGGCGTTCCGGTCGGTCACGATCCCGCTGGTCTCGATCGCGCTGAACCTGCTGTCGGTCGGCGCCGCGTACGGCCTGATCACGCTGATCTTCCAGGACGGCCGTCTGCAGGGGCTCATCGGCTACACGTCGTTCGGCGGGATCATCCCGTGGATACCGCTGTTCATGTTCGTGCTGCTGTTCGGGCTGAGCATGGACTACCACGTGTTCATCCTCAGCCGGATCCGCGAGCTGCGCTCGCGGGGCGCCAGCACCACCGAGGCCATCGTCGGCGGCATCTCCAGCAGCGCCGGCGTGGTGACCAGCGCGGCCGTGATCATGGTGGCCGTGTTCTCCATCCTGGCCACGCTGCCCATCGTGGACACCAAGACGCTGGGCGTGGGCCTGGCCGCCGCGGTGCTCATCGACGCCACCGTGGTGCGCGGGATCCTACTGCCCGCGGCCATGACCCTGCTGGGGGAGCGGTGCTGGTACCTGCCCCGGTGGTTGTCCTGGCTGCCGGGCCGCGAGCGCCGCGCCGGATCTGCGCCCCCGGCGGCGGCGGCGGCGGTCGCCGGGCCGGCAGCCGTCGCCGAGCCGGCCGCCAGCGCACCGGCCCGCTAGCGAAAGTTCCCGCATAGGTGCAGGGTGTCCCGCGCCCGGTTCCGGGCGCGAGACACCGGTGTGCTGCTGGCGTTCAGTAACGACGCGCGCAACTGGACTTGATCACGATGGGTACAGATTCGGTCTGCGTGGTGGTGCCGTCGCTGGCCCAGAAGGTGATGGTCAACGTGGAGTTCGCCGGAAGGCCAGCCGGGATTGTCGTGACGGGGTAGGCCTCGGCGATGGTCTCCGGTCCCACGGACAGCGGGCCCGTTCCGTTGCTCCAGCCCGGCGGTATGGGAGGGGTACCGCCGACACTGCCCTGGAACTGGGCGGATTGATGCAAGACGACCACGCCCGCCGAGTCCGGCCCTGAACCAGTAAGGCCAGTCGGGTGCTGTCCGGGTATCCGGCAACCTGCCGGAGTGTCCGATGACACGCATTTTGGTTCGGGTGAGGTTGGCTGTGACCTGGGCGGGCCTTATTGAGTGGCAGACGGCAGGCCTGTGGTTTGTCATCCACGCTGGCGGTCGATGTAGTCCCGTGCCTCCTGCCTGCTCGCACCCGGTGGCAGGGTCCCGATGAGCGGTACGTATGGGTCGGTTGAGAGCTCCTAGACCGTGAACAGGTCCGCGGCCGAGAATTCCCGCAGGATGACCGGGCCGTAAGCCACGGGCTCAGTCGGCCAGGACGGCAGTTGCGGGCTGGTCATCGTCCTAACCTATGGGCTGCGGGCATCGTTTGCTCTTGCCCGGCATCAGCCCGGCGCTGCCGGGGAGCTATCCCGGACTGTTATCGGGAATCACCTTCACCTGACGTGGATGTCAGGTTAGGCTCGGCTGGAACCTGACACGAGCGTCAGTCCCAGAGTCTCCCGAGGCGCCCATGCTGAACGTCCGCAACCCGGCCAGGCCGCAGGCCCCGCGGCAGCAGTTTGCTCGCGGCCCGGTCGTGGAGCGGATCGCCTGCTGGAGCGCCCGGCACCGGAAGGCGGTCGTGGCCGGCTGGCTGCTGTTCCTCGGCCTGGCCTTCCTGGCCGGGCAGGCACTCGGCAACCAGAGCCGGCCCCAGTACGATCCCGGCCAGGCCGGCCAGGGCGAGCAGGTCCTGCACCGGCTGGGCGTGGTCACCCCGCCCGCCGAGAGCGTGCTGATCCAGGCGCGGGGGCCGGGCGGGCGGGGCAGGCGAGCTGCCACGTTCGCCAGCGACCCGCAGATGCGGCAGGCGGCGCAGGCGGTGGCGGCCGCGCTGACCCGGCTGCCGCGGGCGGCCGAGGACATCGCCTCGCCGCTCGGCCCGGGCGGCAGCACGCTCGTCTCGCCGGACGGGCGCAGCGCCCTAGTCACGTTCCGGGTCGCCGGACCGCACGCCCTGGCCGACACCACGGTCGCCACGGATGAGGCCGCGGTCGCCGCCGTCCAGGCCCGGTATCCCGGCCTGCTCGTGGCCGAGGCCGGCAGCGCGAGCACGGACGCCGTCGGGAACGCGCAGATGAACTCCGACTTCCGCCGGGCCGAGCTCACGTCGGTGCCGATCACCCTGATTCTGCTGCTGGTGGTGTTCGGCGCGCTGATCGCAGCGGGCATCCCCGTGGTGCTGGCCGGCACCGTGGTCATCGCCACGATCTCGCTGCTCGCCGCGCTGGGCCGGTGGCTGCCGGTCGGCACGGCCACCTCCGAGATAGTGCTGATCCTGGGCATGGCCGTCGGGGTCGACTACTCGCTGTTCTACCTGCGCCGTGAGCGTGAGGAGCGGGCCACGGGGAAGACCTTCGGCGAGGCCCTGCGCATCGCCGCCGCCACCTCCGGGCGCGCGATCGTGATCTCCGGGGTGACCGTGATGATCTCGCTCGCCGGGCTGTTCCTCACCGGGATCGACCTGTTCACCGGCATGGCGATCGGCACGATCACCGTGGTCGGCATCGCGGTCGCCGCGGCGCTTACCCTGCTGCCCGCGGTGCTGTCGCTGCTCGGCGAGTGGTCCGACCGGTGCCGGGTCCCGTTCCTCGGCCGAAGGCGCACCGCCGCCCGGCCGTCCCGGCTGTGGGCGGGGCTGGTACGGCGGGTCGTGCGCCACCCGCTCGCCTGGGGCGGCGCGGCCACGCTGGCCCTGCTAGCGCTCGCCGCGCCCGCGGCCGGGATGCGGATCGGCAGCCCGCCGGTCGACCTCCCGGGCAGCCTCCCGGTCGTGCAGACCCTGGACCGGATCTCCGCCGCGTTCCCCGGGCGCCCGGCGCCGGCCGAGATCGTGGTCACCGGCACCGGCCTGGACCGCCCCGCGGTGCTGCGGTCGCTGACCGCGCTGGAAGACCGGGCCTCCGCGCGGGGCCCGCTCCGGGAGCCGGTCACGGTCACGCCGGTCGCCGACGGCCGCGCGCTGATCGTCCTGGTGCCGCTGGCCGGAAACGGGTCGGACTCCGTCACCAGCGCCGCCCTGCTCACCCTGCGGGATCAGGTCCTGCCCGGCACGCTCGGCCGGGTGGACGGGGTCAGCTACACGGTGACCGGGAGCCCGGCGGTCCACTACGACTGGAGCGCGGTGCTGCGCGCCCGCACGCCGCTCGTGGTGGCCGCGGTCGCGGCCCTGGCCTTCCTCGTGCTGATGAGCGCGTTCCAGTCCCTAACCCTGCCCCTGGTGTCGATCGGGCTCAACCTGCTGTCGGTGGGGGCGGCCTGCGGCGTGGTCACCCTGATCTTCCAGGACGGCCACCTGCAGGGCCTGCTGGGCTTCACCAGTTACGGAGCGGTCTCCCAGTGGGTGCCGTTGTTCACGTTCGTGCTGCTGTTCGGGCTGTCCATGGACTACCACGTGTTCATCCTCAGCCGGATCCGGGAACGGTGGGCGGCCGGGGCCAGCACCCCGGACGCCGTGATCGGCGGCATCGCGGCGAGCGCGGGCGTGGTGACCAGCGCCGCCGTAATCATGGTGGCGGTGTTCTCCATCTTCGCCACGCTCTCGTTCGTGGACGTCAAGATGCTCGGCGTGGGGCTGGCCTTCGCGGTGCTGCTCGACGCCACGATCGTGCGGGGGATCCTGGTGCCCGCGGCTATGACCCTGCTGGGGGAGCGGTGCTGGTACCTGCCGCGGCACCTGTCCCGGCTGCCGGGGCTGCAGGCCGACGGCCCGCGGCCGGCGAGCGCCCTGGCTGCGGAGGGCTGACCCGGCGCGAAGCGCCCCCTGGCCCGCGGTCCGCGCGTTACGGCAGGGTCAGGATCTCGTAGCCGTCGGCGGTGACCAGGATCGTGTGCTCGAACTGCGCCGTGCGCTTGCGGTCCTTGGTGACGACCGTCCAGCCGTCGGGCCAGATGTCATAGTCGATCGTGCCGAGCGTCAGCATCGGCTCGATCGTGAACGTCATGCCCGGTTCCATGATCACCGTGACGTCCGGGTCGTCGAAGTGCGGGACGATCAGCCCGGAATGGAACGTGGTCCCGATGCCGTGGCCGGTGAAGTCGCGCACCACCCCGTACCCGAACCGGCGCGCGTACGACTCGATCACCCGCCCGATCGCGTTCAGCGGCCGGCCCGGGACCACCGCGCGGATGCCGCGCATCATCGCCTCATGGGTGCGCTCGATCAGCAGCCGGGACTCCTCGTCGACCGCGCCGGCCGGGAAGGTCGCGTTGGTGTCGCCGTGCACGCCGCCGATGTAGGCGGTGATGTCCACGTTGACGATGTCCCCGTCGGCGACCACCGTGTCGTCCGGGATCCCGTGGCAGATCACCTCGTTGAGCGAGGTGCACAGCGACTTCGGGAAGCCCCGGTAGCCCAGCGTGCTCGGGTAGGCCCCGTGGTCGATGAGGAACTCGTGCCCGATCCGGTCCAGCTCGTCGGTGGTCACCCCGGGGGCCACGTGCCGGCCGACCTCTTCCAGGGCCTGCGCCGCGATCTGCCCGGCGACCCGCATCCGCTTGATCGTGTCCGGGTCCTTCACGTCCGGCTCGCCGATCCGTGGCCGCTTCCGGCCCACGTACTCAGGGGCATCGATGGTCGCGGGCACCTGGCGCATGGGAGATACCCGGCCGGGCTGGAGCAAGGTCGCCATGGTCTGGAATTCTAGTTGTTTATGGAAGGTGACAAGCAGTGGTGGTTCTGCCTGAAGCACAACACGGTCGAGGACACGCCCGATTGCCCGGGCAAGGACCGGCTCGGCCCGTACCCGACCCGGGAGGCGGCCGAGCACGCCCTGGAGACGGTCCAGCGGCGCAACGAGGAATGGGACGCCCAGAACTAAGGACTAGCGGCCAGCCCGGCGGCCGGCAAGATCAGCGTGCCGCGCTTCTGGCCCGGCAGGGCTGCCCGGTAGGGTGGCAGCAGCGGCCTAACCGGCCGGGAGAGGCATAAACGGGTGAGCGAGGATCGTTCCGGCCACGAGCTGCCGCCGGCCGCCGAGTCGCGGATGGCCGAGATCCGGCGCAGCGGCACCTGGGGGTCCGCGCTATCGGCCGACGAGTTCACCGCGATCCGGAGCGTCGGGTTCGAGCCGGTCGGCCAGGTGCTCGGCGCGGCCGTCTACAACATCGGGTACACCGGCGGATACGGCTGCCCCGGGGCCTGGGCCGGCTACGGCGGCTACGTCACCCCGTACCAGAGCGTTACGGCCGTTTCCAGCACCGGGTCCATCGGCGCGTACGGCCCCATGGTGCAGACGCTGTACCAGGCGCGGCACAAGGCGCTCGCGCGGATGTCGGCTGAGTGTGCGGAACTCGGCGGGCACGGCGTGGTGGGGGTGCTGCTGAGCATCGGGTCCTTCCCGGCCGGCGGCCTGGAATTCAAGGCGATCGGCACGGCCGTGCGGGCGCCAGGCGGGGTGCCGCTGAAGCGGCCGTTCACCTCTGACCTGTCCGGTCAGGACTTCGCCAAGCTGATCATGGCGGACTGGGTGCCGGTCGGCATGGCCCTCGGGATCTCGATCGGCGCCCGGCACGACGACTGGCTGACCGTCAACCAGACCAGATGGGGGAGCGGCAATTCCGAGGTGACCGGGTACACCGACCTGGTGAACCAGTCCCGGCACGACGCGCGGACCCAGCTGGAGCGGGACGTGGCCCGGATGGGCGGCGAAGGCGTGGTGGTGAAGACCATGGACATCCGGATCCGGGAACGAGAGTGCCCGATGCAGGAGCACCGCCGGGACCACATCGCGGAGGTCACCATCATCGGCACGGCCACCGCGCAGTTCACCCGCTCGCACGGCCGCGCGCGCGGGGGCAGCGGGGGGAGCAGCCTCGCGATCCTGTCCCTCGACCCGCAGCGGCGCCAGGCGGCGCGGGTGCGGCTCGGAGGCCCGCGATGACCGGCCAGGACCCGACCCGACCAGGCAGGAGCGCCGTTGAGCACCCCAGTGAGTACCGGGAAGCACGATGACTGACCAGACTTCCGCCGACCTCGGCATCCAGGGCGTCCCGCAGGACGCGATGCGCCGCCTGGCCGAGCTGCAGCCGGGACGGCCGGGTTCCATCTTCACGTCGGATCTCTCGGTCAACGAGTTCCTGCTGGTCCGGGAGGTGGGGTTCCGCCCGCTCGGCCTGGTCCTCGGCAGCTCGATCTACCACGTCGGGCTGCAGATCGGGCGCTGGGGCCGGAACCAGGAGCTGGACGTGCTGTCCCAGGCCATGTACCACGCCCGCGAGTTGGCCATGAGCCGGATGGAGGCCGAGGCACAGGCCCTGTCGGCCGACGGGGTGGTCGGCGTGCGGCTCGACGTGGAGATGAAGGAGTTCGGCGCCGACATCGCTGAGTTCATCGCGGTCGGCACCGCGGTGAAGGCCGAGGAGGGCGCGGGCGGCGGGGGAGTGAAGGACTGGCGGAACAACAAGAAGCTGCCGTTCACCTCCGACCTGTCCGGCCAGGACTTCTGGACCCTGATCCGGGCCGGCTACGCGCCGCTCGGCATGGTCATGGGGTCGTGCGTCTATCACATCGCGCACCAGAGGCTGGGCCAGAAGATCGGCAACACCGGCCGGAACGTGGAGCTCGAGCAGTTCACCCAGGCCCTGTACGACGCCCGCGAGCTGGCCATGAGCCGGATGCAGGCCGAGGCGGAGGCGCTGCACGCCGAGGGCATTGTCGGCGTGCAGCTGCGGCAGCACAGTCACACCTGGGGCTCCCATACCACTGAGTTCTTCGCGATCGGCACCGCGGTGCGGCCGCTGCGCGACGATCACGTCATCGAGCGGCCCACGATGGTGCTGAGCCTCGACTCGTGATGGCCGCCGCGCAGGTGCCGCCGGAGACGGCCGAGGAAGCCGCCCGGCTCGCGGTCGGGATCCTGGGCGGCACCGGGGACCAGGGACGCGGCCTGGCCCGCAGGCTGGCCATGGCGGGCAACCGGGTGATCATCGGCTCGCGCGACGCCGGGCGCGCCGCCGCCGCGGCGGCCAGCCTGGGCTCCCCGCCACAGGTGACCGGCGCGGTCAACGAGGAGGCGGCCCGCGCCGCGGACCTCGTGATCGCCGCGGTGCCCTGGGAGGGGCACGCCGAGCTGCTCGCGCAGCTGGCCGGCCCGCTCGAGGGCAAGATCGTGGTGGACTGCGTGAACCCGCTCGCGTTCGACGCGCGCGGCGCCTACGCCATCAGCGTGCCGGAGGGCAGCGCGGCGCAGCAGGCGGCGGCGGTGCTGGGCGGCAGCACCGTGGTCGGCGCGTTCCACCATGTGTCGGCCACGCTGCTGCTCGACCCCGAGGTCGCCGAGCTTGACCAGGACGTGCTGGTGCTCGGCGACGACCGCCATGCGACCGACCTCGTCCAGGCCCTGGCCGAGCGGATCCCCGGCGTGCGCGGCATCTACGCCGGCCGGCTGCGCAACTGTGGCCAGGTCGAGGCGCTCACAGCGAACCTGGTCGCGGTGAACCGGCGCTACAAGGCCCACGCCGGCCTGCGCGTCACCGACGTTTAGACCGGGCGGAGCCTGCTCGTCCGGCCGCTGTATCGTCGCATGCTGTGACGTCCCGGGGAGGCAGGGCCGCCGACGCGCCCGACGAGCCCGCCGCGGGCACCATCGCGCTGCCCACCCGCGCGGTCTCCCCGCTGACCGCGGTGACCAGGCGGATGCTCCTGGCGGCCGCCCTGCTCGCGCTGTGCACGCTGATCGTCTACCTGGGGCGCAACGGCTACCACGACGCCGCGCACCCCGGCCAGCCGCTCTCGCCGCTGGCCTCGGTGTACTACGCGACCGTCACGATGTCGACCACCGGCTACGGTGACATCGTCCCGGTGAGCGATACCGCGCGCCTGGTGAACACGGTGGTGATCACCCCGCTCCGGGTGATCTTCCTGGTCATCCTGGTGGGCACGACGCTCGAGGTTCTCACCGAGCGAACCCGCAGGAACTGGCGCAACGCCCGATGGAGGTCGAGGGTGACTGGTCACGCGATCGTGGTCGGGTACGGGACCAAGGGCCGGAGCGTGATCGCCACGCTGCGCGAGTCGGGGATGCCGGTGGCCTCGATCGTGGTGATCGACACGGCGCCCGCGGCGGTGGCCGAGGCGAACGGGATCGGCCTGGCCGCGGTGGCCGGCGACGCCACCCGGCGCGACGTGCTCGCCCAGGCCGAGGCGGCCCGCGCCGCTCAGGTCGTCATCGCCGTGAACCGGGACGACACGGCGGTCCTGGTCGCGCTGACCGCCCGCGAGTTGAATCCCGGCGCGCTGATCGTCGCCGCGGTCCGGGAGCGGGAGAACGAGAACCTGCTCCGGCAGAGCGGCGCCAGCCAGGTGGTGGTGTCCTCGGACGCCGCCGGGCGGCTGCTCGGGATCTCCACGATCCGGCCGTCGGCCGCGCGGGTTATGGCCGACCTGCTGGACCGCGGTCACGGCCTGGACCTGGCCGAGCGGGCCGTCGACCCGGCCGAGGTGGGCCGGGCGGCCCGGGACGCCGCGGGCGCGGTCATCGCCGTGCTGCGCGACGAGCGCCTGCTGGCGGCGGACGACCCCGGGGCCGGGCGGCTGCAGCCCGGCGATCAGCTGATCCTGATCGCCTCCGACGCCAGCACTCGTCAGCGGTAGGAGTGCTCCTCGTCCGGGAACCGGCCGGCCACGACCTCCTCGGCGAACGACCGCGCGGCCTCGCGCAGCACGCCGCCGACGTCGGCGTACCTCCGCACGAACTTCGGCGCCCGCGGGGACAGGCCGGCCATGTCCTGCCAGACCAGCACCTGGGCGTCGCAGTCCGGCCCGGCCCCGATGCCGATCGTCGGGATGGACAGGCTGCCGGTCACCCGGGAGGCCAGTTCGGCCGGCACAGCCTCGAGCACGACCGAGAACGCACCCGCCGCCTGCAGCGCCTTGGCGTCGTGCAGCAACTGCTCGCCGTCCTCGCCCCGTCCCTGGACCCGGTAGCCGCCGAATGCGTTGACCGACTGCGGGGTGAGGCCGAGGTGGGCCATGACCGGGATCCCCGCCGCCACCAGATCCTCGACCTGCCGGAGCACCCGGTGGCCGCCCTCCAGCTTGACCGCGTGCGCCCCGGCCTCCTTCAGGAACCTGGTGGCGGCGGCGAGCGCCGCCTCAGGTGAGCCCTGGTAGGAGCCGAACGGCAGGTCGGCGACCACCATGGCCCGGGTGGTCCCGCGCACCACTGCGGCGGTGAGCGGGAGCAGGTCATCGACGGTCACCGGGATGGTGGTGTCGTGGCCGTAGACGACCATCCCGGCCGAATCCCCGACCAGCAGCACCGGGATGCCGGCGTCATCGAAGACCCGCGCGGTCAGCGCGTCGTACGCGGTGAGCATGGGCCACCGCTC
This sequence comes from uncultured Actinomycetota bacterium, assembly GCA_963808705.1. Lineage (GTDB taxonomy): Bacteria > Actinomycetota > Actinomycetes > Streptosporangiales > Streptosporangiaceae > JASHPR01. Next base: position 556,196 of record CAWEHB010000007.1, read on the forward strand.
GCCGCGGGACTTGGCGGCGGCGATGTCCCGGACGGTCACGCGCCGCGGCGCGCGGCCCCCGTACAGCGGCTCGGGCGACGGGGTCCGCGCGCTGGTCGCGGCCGTGCCTGAGTCACCTGCCTGAGCAGTCATCTGGATCCTCCATGCCTCGAGGCGCCCCTGCGGCGTACCCGGACATCTCGATGATGCCATGCGCCGGGCACGGGCGGGCACTCCAGAGGTATGGTCTGGGCAGAGCGGGCAACGTGGAAGGAAACGGGACAGGAGCTACAAATGCGGATGACCAAGCTGGGGCACGCCTGCGTCAGGCTGGAGAAGGACGGGACGGCCCTGGTGATCGACCCAGGTACCTGGAGCGATGCCGACGCGGCGCTGAGCGGCGCCAGCGCGCTCCTGATCACCCACGAGCATCCCGACCACGTGGATTCCGGCGCCGTGCGCTCGGCGCTGAGCGGTAACCCCGGGCTGGAGCTGTGGACGAACGCCACCGTTGCCGGGCAGTTCGCCGACTTCGGCAGCCGGGTGCACACCGTGCGGCACGGCGACACGTTCACCGCGGCCGGATTCGACGTCCATGTCTACGGCCGGGACCACGCGCTGATTCACCGCGACGTCCCCCTGGTCGCGAACACCGGCTTCGCGGTGGACGGCGAGGTCTTCCATCCGGGCGACTCGCTCACCGTTCCCGAGGACCAGGTGCCGACCCTGCTGCTGCCGGTGGTCGCGCCGTGGCTGAAGACGTCGGAGATGATCGACTACGTCCGCGAGGTGGCACCGCAGCGCGCGTACGCGATCCATGACGGGCTGCTGAACGCCAACGGCATCGGGCTGACGCAGCGCATGCTGCTGCTCGCGGCCGGACCGACCGGCGCTGATTACGTGCGGCTGGAGCCCGGCCAGACCGTGGACCTCTAGCCGGAGCGGCGGGCCTCTAGCCGGAGCGGCGGGCCTCTAGCCGGAGCGGCGGGCCTCTAGCCGGAGCGGCGGGCCTCTAGCCGGAGCGGAGCGGCTCGCGCCAGCGGTTGGTGATCGGCAGGCGGCGGTCCCGGCCGAAGTTCTTCGCTGTGATCTTCGGGCCGGGAGGGTACTGCCTGCGCTTGTACTCCGCGCGGTCCACCAGCCGGATCACCCGCTCCACGAGGACGGGGTGGTGGCCCGCCGCGGCCAGCTCGTCGGCTCCCATGTCGTGCTCCACATAGTCGTCGAGCAGCGCGTCGAGCACCGCGTAGTCCGGCAGCGAGTCGCTGTCCAGCTGCCCCGGCGCCAGCTCGGCGCTCGGCGGCTTGGTGATCGAGTTCTCCGGGATCGGCGGCGGCTCGCCGCGGCTCTCCGCCTCCCGGTCGCGCCACCGCGCGAGCTCCCAGACCAGCGTCTTGGGCACGTCCTTGATGGGCGCGAACCCGCCGGCCGAGTCGCCGTACAGCGTGGAGTAGCCGGTGGCCAGCTCGCTCTTGTTGCCCGTGGTGAGGACGAGGTGGCCTTCAGCGTTAGACAGCGACATCAGGATCATGCCGCGGATCCTGGCCTGCAGGTTCTCCGCCGCGAGGCCGGTCAGGTCCAGCTCCGCCTCGAACGTGTCGACCATGGGGGCGATCGGCACCGTCCGTGCGTGCAGGCCCTGGCGCTTGGCCAGGTCCTCGGCGTCGGTTACGGAGTGATCGGATGAGTAGCGGCTCGGCATGAGCACCACGTGCACCCGGTCCGGGCCGATCGCGTCGGCCGCGATCGTCGCGGTCAGCGCGGAGTCGATGCCGCCGGACAGGGCGAGGATCACCGAGCCGAACCCGTTCTTGCCCACGTAGTCCCGGACGCCGGTGACCAGGGCGGCGTAGACCTCCGCGAGGTCGGGCAGCCGGGGCCAGGTGGTGCGCGGGACCGGGCTCCCCGCTGCGGGGGGGCTGGGCTGGCCGGGCAGCTCCAGCCGCCGGATGGTGATCATGGAGCCGTCCCGCGCGTCGACCGGCGTGTCGGCCGGGCACGGGGAGGGGCTGGCGTCGGGCAGGTCCAGGTCGGCGACGATCAGAGCCTGCTCGAACTGCGGGCCCCGGGCGAGCAGCTGGCCCGAGGCATCCACGATGATCGAGTCGCCGTCGAACACGAGCTCGTCCTGGCCGCCCACCATGTTCACGTAGGCCAGGACGGCGCCCGCCTCCCGGGCCCGGCGCTGGCACAGTTCCAGGCGGGTATCGTCCTTGCCGCGCTCGTACGGCGAGGCGTTGGGGACCACGAGCAGGCCCGCGCCGGCCGCGCAGGTGACGGCGACCGGGCCGCCGTCCTGCCACAGGTCCTCGCAGATCGCGATCGAGACGTCCACCCGTTCTCCGCTGGGCGACTGCATCCGGACCACAGGCAGGACATCGCCGGGCACGAAGTACCGGTACTCGTCGAACACCCCGTAGTTCGGCAGGTGGTGCTTGGCCGACGTCACGGCGACCGCGCCGTCATGCAGCAGCGCGGCGGCGTCGAGCGGCGCCCCGACGGGCAGCCCGACCCGCGGCCGGAGCCCGGTCCTGCGGTCCAGGTACCCGGTCACCACGGCGATCTCGCCGAGCCCCTCGGCCGCCAGCCGCTCCGCCGTCGCCCGCAGCGTGGCGATCGAGGCGTCCACGAACGACGTGCGCAGCGCCAGGTCCTCGACCGGGTAGCCGGTCAGCATCATCTCCGGGAACACCACGAGGCTGGCGCCCTGGTCCGCGGCGCGCCTGGTCCACTCGACGATCAGTTCTGAGTTGCCCGCCAGGTCACCAACGGTGGCGTTGACCTGGGCCAGGCCGATGCGCATCTCAGGCACGTGCCCAGCATAGGGGCTAGCCAGCGCCCGGCCGTGCTTCTTGCGCCTGGCTCCTGCTGCCCGACCCGTTCTTGACCGCTGATGGCTTCGCGGAGGGGCGGTAGATAAGCAGTAGACCAAAGATAGGCAGCAGCATCGCTGTGGGCATTAGCGCTGCCAGTGCTGATAGGCCGGGCCGGTCGGGGAAGCCGGCGTGCCAGGAATCTGCGATGACGCGAGCATGCCCGGCAGCAGGCCTCACCGAAGGCCAAGAGCTCGCGGGCCCCGGCTGCAGTCCTGCTCAGCCTGGGCAGTCCCGGGGGATGAGAACCAGCGCTGGAGCAGGCCATCTGGCAGGCCGGGAGTCACCGGGGGACTGGCGGTCTAGTGCCGTGCGGGAGCGGTCGGCTCCCGCTGATCGCGCACCCGCCCCGGCCGGGCGCGCTATATCTCCAGGGGCCGGATGCCCGATCACCGGGTGCTTACCGTGGCGCCAGCAGCATCAGCGAACAGGCGGCGTCGGCGCCTGGCGGCGCCGCCATCAAGCAGGTGGCGCAGGTGGCCACCGCTCTGCCACACAGGGATGGATCCGCGGCAGGACCAGCGGCTAGAAGTGGACCCGAGCCGAGGCCAGATTTTACGCTATGCCGATGAGCGGGCGCGCTCATCGGCGTTATGCCGGTGATCCGCAGATGCCGAGATCAGTAAGTCTGCCTGTCCCCGCTCGACGCATCGGGTGGCGCGGACTCCGCGGGCTCGTCGAGGCGCAGGATCGTTTCCTCGATCTCCTTGTTTCGCGCGTTGGCGAACGAGACCGCCGTGCCTATGATCGCGAATCCTGCCCTCTGCAGCACCTTGAGCGATCTCACATTGTCACTCGCGGCGCGGGCGAACAGGGGCCGCACGCGAACTGATTCCAGGAGCAGGGCGAGCGCTCGGCCGGCGATGCCTTGCCCCCAGAAGGACCTGTCGATCCAGTATGTGACCTCGGTATCGCCATCAACGACGAAGCTGGCGATGCTGCCGACGAGCCGTCCATCGACGGTGACCGCACGGGTGGTCGCCTCTGGCAACGTCCGGACCTTCGCCATGTGGACATCGAACGCGGTGCGGTCATCGGGATTTTCGGCCGTGAAGGCGGCCATCCGGACCGACTCGGGATCCCGCATCTGTTCGAACAAGGCATCGAGGTCGGAGTCGTCGATCGGCCGCAGCGCCACCTCAGCCACAAGTACTCTCCAACCCTGGTCCAGCGACGATCAGCGGGGCGAACATACCAGCATCATCGGACAATCGGTGAGGACTCGACATCCGCTAGTAACTCCTTATGCGCGTCGGTGCTGGATGTGGAGACGTCCTCCTGATGCGGTTATCGGGCTTGGTATCCCAGCGCATCGAGGAGGACGTCCATGAGTGACCGTAGCGGCTTGTCCCGGGGAGATCGCAACCGCAACGCCCGGCTGGCGCGGCTCAGGCAGCTGCTGCCGCCCGGCAGCGCGATCGTGGGGACCGGCCTGGCCGATGACAAGCAGGCCGCTGTGGTGACCGATCACGACTCGCGGGTGATCGCCCGGCGGCGGGTCAGCGCCCGGGCGTGGGAGCTGGGCGGGCTGCTGGAGTGGGCGGCGGCCAGGGCGGCCGCGGCGGGGTTCGCGTCGGTGACGGTGGCGTGCGAGCCGGCCGGGCACCGGTGGCGGGTGCTGGATCAGCTCGCCGCCGAGCGGGGGCTGGCGCTGGTGTGCGTGCGGCCGCTGCTGGTCTACCGGGCGCGGGAGGGCGAGGATCTGACCTTTGATAAGTCCGATCCGAAGGACGCGGTGATCATCGCCCGGCTGGCCGCGGGCCTGCACTGCTATGAGCCGGAGCGCGCGGATGCGGTGTGGGCGCGGCTGCGGCACCTGGGGGCGCGCCGCCATCAGCTGACCACGGACGCGACCGCGGAAGTGAACCAGGTCCGGGACCTGCTGGAGTGCGCCTGGCCGGCGGTGCTGAGCGCGTCAGGCGCGCCGTTCCGCTCGGCCTCCTGGCGCGCGGCGGTGGCCGTGGTGCTGGAGCGGTGCGCGGGTGACCTGGGCCGGGTCCGCCGCATCGGCGAGGCCAGGTTCACCGCCGCGGTGCGCCGTGAGCTACCCCAGTGGGGCGCGACCCGGCCGTGCCTGCGGATCGTGCGGGCCGTCTTCGCCGCCCTGGCCGATCCCGCGGGGGTGACCGCGCACCGGCCGGGTGCCCTGGAGCGGGCGCACCTGGCCCTGGGCGACTGGCAGGCCACCCGGACCCGGCTGGCCGGCGTCGAGGCCCGGATGGTCGCGGTTCTGGACGACCTCGGCCTGACCGAGCTGGTCACCACGATCGCCGGGCTGACCCCGGTGGGCGCGGCGGCGATCCTGGCCGAGACCGGCGACCCGGCCCGGTTCGCGTCCCCGCGGTCGCTGGCCAGGCACGCCGGGCTGTGCCCCCGCGACAACGCCTCCGGCGGCTACCAGGGCAAGACCTCGATCTCCGGGCGCGGCCGGCCCGCCCTGCGGCTGGCCGCCTGGCGCGCGGTCTGGGCCGCGCTGCCGGACAACCCGGTGATGGCCGCCCGGTTCGCCCACCTGACCACCCGCGAAGATAACCGGCTCGCCCGCCAGCAGGCCCGCACCGCCTGCGCCGCTGCCCTGCTGCGCTGGATCCACGTCGTCGTCACCCGCCGAGTAAGCTGGGACCCCGCCATCGCCGCCGGGGGCACACCACTGCGGCGGGCCGCATGACCGCCCAGGCAGACTGACCACCGCAAGCGGCGAAACCAGCCGCGGCGGCCCAAGACCCGGGCGGGGCGAGCCCGGACGTCCCTCGAGGAAACTCACCTCGCGCAGAAGCATGGGCAGCCCCGCCCGTCTCCTCATCGAGCTCGATTCACGCTGTCGGGAACAACCCGCTTGAAAGCTAGGCAGAGCACGAGGAGACGGCGGAGCACCCGCCCGGCTTGACACACGCCGCGTTACGGTGCTTCTGCCGCATGTAGCCCGTCTTGGCCTCATGTACCAGCAGGGAGGGGCGCCTCGGTCAGGGCGATAGAACCAGCATGTGCAATTGGTAGGCCTTGGTCCTGGTACACGGTCTCGCCTGGGAATCCCCACGGTCAGGAACCCGGGGCGTCGCCATGTCCGGAAGACGCCCGCAGCGCATCGGTCAGCAATGCGGCCAGCGCCTCGAGCTGCACGTCGGCCGAGGAGGAGACCTCCTGGTCCGACCCGTCCAGCGCCCGGGCAGCAAGCCCCGCCTTGCTGTCGATCAGCCCGGCGATCCGGGCGTCGATGGTCTGCGCGGCGATGATGCGCCACGCGGTCACCGGTTCGGCCTGCCCGATGCGGTGGCTGCGGTCGATGGCCTGGGTCTGCTCCGCGTCGGTCCAGGACATCTCGGCCAGCACGATGTTCGAGGCGACCTGCAGATTCAGGCCCACGCCAGCCGCGGTCAGCGAGCACACCGCGACCGCGACGTCCGGGTCGTTCACGAAGGCTTCGACGTTCGCCTGCCGCACTGTGGGCGTCTGGCCGCCACGGATCGACGAGAAGCGCACCCCCTGCCGGGCGAAGATCTCTTCGGCTGCGTCCATCACGTCGACGTGCCTGGCGAAGAAGACGACCTTGCCGGCGCTGCGGGCCAGCTGAGCCGCGTAGTCCGCGGCCAGTCCGGCCTTCGCCTGGCCGATGCGCCGCATCATGGTGAACACGTTCTCGCCGGACTGCGCGCCCGTCGCCTCCGTCAGCTCCGACCGGGCCACCCGGCGGACGAGGTCGTGGTCGATGCCCTCGGCGCCGACGTCGGAGGATCGGTTCGCGAGCGCGGCCTTGTACCGCGCCGTCATCCGGCCAGCGAGGTCCCGTTCTGCCTCCCGGATCGACCGGCCGGCCCGTTCGTCCAGCTCAACGGGGAGGTCAGCGATACGGCGGGCGGGGATGTCGGCGGCCACGTCGAGCTTGCGCCGGCGCACGATGCCCAGGTCGATCACGCACTGGCGCGCCGCGGCGTAGAAGCTTCGGTCGGCAGGCGTCAGGCCGGTGTCCTCAAGCGCGTCCATTAGCTCGCCGAGGGGCTTGCTGTCGTCGATCCAGCCGAGGAACTGCCAGATCGCCCGGAAGTCCTCGATGTCGTTGATCAGCGGGGTGCCGGTCAGCGCCATCAGCAGGGGCCGGTCCGTACGGGACCGGATGCGGTCGGAGAGCGCGAGAACGTTCTGCGAGCGCTGCGAGGCCTTGTTCTTCGTGAAGTGAGCCTCGTCCACGACCATGCCGCGGAAGCCGAAGTCACCGAGCCAGCCCATGTGGCGGTCGAGAACCTCGTAGTTGAGCACGACGATATCGGCGAAGCCGTCGACAGCCTCGCCGTCGCCCTGCACCACCGTGGCCGGGCGGTGGGGAGCCCAGCGGGCCGCCTCACGGGCCCAGCTGGTCTTGACGACGTTCGGCACGACGACGAGCAGCGGGTAGGCGTTCGCTGCCTCCGCGGCGAGCAGCGCCTGGGCCGTCTTGCCCAGACCCGGCTCATCGGCGAGCAGGAACGTCCGGTGACCGGCAGCGGCCGCGGCGACCAGCTGCCCCTGGTGCGGCATCAGTTCCAGGCCCGCCGGGGTGAACCGTTCCGTCGGCGCCGGGAGCGCCATGCACGCCGGGGCTCCCCCGCCGGCACGCTCGAAGGAACTCAGCAGCGGGCCGAGCAGCTCCCAGCCGGCCAGGCGGCGCGGACGGGAGGTGCGCTGCGGAACGGCGGAGAAGTCGGGGGCGAGAAAGGGGTTCGCCAGTTGCCGGGAGATCACCGGCTGCGGCACGACCCGCCGCTCCGACCCGGCGGAAGCTGTAGCGGTCTCCGTGGGCGCGATCTGTTCGGGCGCCGGCTCGATCCCGAGGTCCCGCAGCATCTCCCGCTTGAGTGACCGGGCCGCGTCGGAGACGCCGGAGCCCTCGGCGAGCAGCGCCAGTAGCCCAGCGTCCTGGACTGCGGTCGTCGCGAGGATGGCCGCGACGCCGTCCAGGCGCTTGAGCTGCTCGGCCCGATGACTGTCGCTTCCGGCCGCCGCCCGGACCCGAGCGCGCTCGTCCCGCAGCAGCAGGGCGGCGGCCTGGAACTTCGTGCGCACGGCAGGTGTCACGCGGCCGCGCCGGGCAGCCGCCTCGACATCACGGACGGTTCGGGCGAGCACCGGGACGACATCGCCGCGGTGGCGGACGCGCCGCTGCTTCCGCGGGGCGGTACGGCGAGCGCCCGTCTGGCGCTGGCCTGGTCGAGCCACACACTTCTCCTTTGGAATGCCGGGACACGGTGGCCACGGCAGCATGCCGCACAGTCCCGCGGCCGGGGCGAGGAACGTCCCGGGCAGAGGGCCTGGCGCTGTGAACGCCGAGCCGGCTTGCGGATGTCTGACGATCGACGCAGGCAGGCCTTTTACATGAACCCTGAGCCGCCGGTGGGTGGGCTGGTGCCCACGGCACGGGGAAAATCGTCGTCGAGCGACCGGCTCGGTTCTCGGTACCGCTCATGTTAACGCGTGCGAGAGCGCATAATTCCCGGCCGCACTGTGGGTGAACGTCCTCAATTGCCGCGAGTGGCGTGGTCGTGCTTGGTCGCGCCGATCACTGCAACACTCTGGATCATGCACAGTGCAGGCGCTTTACGTCGTCCCGGGGATGGTGGCGCCGAGCCACCGGCAAGCCGAAGGCGAGTCTTGCGGGGGGTCCAGATCGCAGCCACGCTGTTCAGATAAGCGCCAGGTCAAGCCGCAGTGAGTCGACTGCATCACGCGGACCGGGGAAGCCGTCAATCGGTGCACAACGAGGCCTGTCCGATCCGAGTTGGCCGGTGCGCAGCAGGTCGTGGACGAGCTCCCTGCAGATGCCCAGCAGTTCGGCGGCCTCGTCAGGGCTGTACGCAAGCCGCTCGACGAAGGTATTCCGCTCGACGATCTCGCGCGGCCGAAGCACGGCGAGGCCGTGCTCGGACACCCCCTGCTCGAACGGCTTCAGACCACATAGACGCCTTGTCCGGGCCAAACGTGAGGACTGCCTTGCCGGACACAGGGCTGGCCACCTGGTGCCGGACGAAGAGGCGGCGCTCGCCACTCGTGGCGGAGGATCCGTCCACTGGGCGCGCTCGCTGCTGCGCAGAACCGTGCCCGTCAGGGCTTCTTCAGCAGGACCTCTCCCTCGAGGCCGTCGGGGTCCCGGAAGAACAAGCTCAGCGCCCCGCCGAAATCGTTGACCGTGCCGTCGCTCGCCCCCGCGTCCACCAGCCGCTCCCGGATCGTGTCGAACGCTTCGCGTGAGGCGGCAGCCAGGCCGACGTGGTCGATGCGCCCCCGGCCCCACATCGGCGTCTGCCGGTCGGCCTCGGTGTTGCCGTCGATCACGAACACGTTCAGCTGGGTGGCGGGGCCGATGTCGATCACGGTCATGGTCTCCCCGGGACCATGCGGGCGCGTCGGTCCGACGGCTGCGTCGAACACCTGCTCGTAGAACGCGCCGAGCCGGGTGACGTCGTTTGAGATCCAAGCGACGTGGTTCACACCGTCGAGCAGCATTGGCTCTCCTTGGTCGACCACTCGATCGTACTGCCGACAGGTCATCATTGAGCCGGACGTTCGACCGGCCAAATCGCCGAACCGCTGCCGCCCCGGCCAAGATGCCATTACCCGACGGCCTCCAACTGCGCGGCGAGGCGCCAGCCGTAGCCGGCCGCCAGGCCACTGAGCGCGCCCGGGGATATCTTCGGTGACACGGGGCCGCGCATGAAGGCGACGGTGGTCGATTCCCGCCTCGCAAGGCCGCGCTGTTTGTATGAATATGCACTTGCCCCGGACTGAGAACGCGCGCATGCCGCGATGAGGTGCGTGCGCATTCAGGCTCCTGCCGCGGTGAGAGTCGCAGTCGCGCGCTCTGCCGCCAGCCGGACCCGGCCGGCGGGGTCTTGCCGGAGCCCGGCAACGACCGGCAGCGCCTCACCCAGCAAGCGCCGCGCGGCGACTTTCGCGGCCATCTCCCTGACCCGCCACGCCTCATCCGCCAGCGCATCCATCACGGCCTCGCGGGCCAACTCGTCCCACGCGTACAGCAGCGCCCGGGCCGCCCACACGCGCAGCCAGTACTGCTGCCCGCCGTCGAGCACCGACCGCGCCCCCGGACCGCCGATAGCAAAGATCAGCGCGTCGTCTGCGTCCCGCCGCCGGAGCAGCCGGACGCAGCCGGCTACCACCTCGCCTGTTCCGCGGCGGGCGCATTCCAGCTCGATGCTCTCCCTCGGAGTCAGGCCCCAAAGCGAACGCGACGGCATGCCAAAGTGTGGCACCAGTCGTCTGCTCGTGCCGCATGGGGCGCACGCCGGGTCAGGCGGAATCCAGCCAGCGGCAGCTGACCTGTTCGTTCGCAGCATCGACGGGCACCTCGTCCGACGGCGACCTTCAGGCCGGTCACGCCGCACCGAGCCGGCAATCGGCGTCGGCTACGTCGATAGACGGCATCACGCTGAGTGACGAGAAAGTTCGGAGAGAACGCGCTCCGACCCGCTATGCGCGGCATTCGGCGCATGGCAGAGTCGCCCGCCGTCCGCGCAGAGTGGGGCGATCTGGGCGGCCGCAGACCGGGCGGGTTGCCCGCCGAGCTGCCGAACACGCGTGCTCCAGCATGGTCGGCGGGCGCTGGCTCGCGTCGGTGCGGCGCTACCTGGCTTCTGGGTTGACATAGGTGCTCCGCCTTGGGCACGGTGAACACGATGCGCTCCGCGCGCAGGATGTCGATGGCGCGGAGCGCGGTATCGCGGTCGGCGCCGTGCTCCTGCCGGAGTTGCTTCACCGACGGCAGGACCGCTGCGCCACTCGCCTTTGGCGGGCGTCGGCGGCTTGTTGTGCCACGGGGGTGTGCGGCGCACAGAATCAGATTCCGGGACCTTCAGCCCTGGGAGCCGGCAGTGCCGCTGGCCATGGTGGATGTCAGCGCGTTGCCGCAGCCTTCGGGTTCCGGTAACGGATGACGTGCAACCTGGCGCAGCGGTTCGGGGCATGCGCTGGTGCGGCGCTTACAGCAGGGAGGAGACGATGGAGGCCATAAAGGAACTGCTGGAAAGCCACCTGTTCTTCGCCGGGCTCACCCCCGGTGCGCTGGAGCTGATCGCGGGGTGCGCATCCAACGTGCACTTCGCTGAAGGCGCCCGCATCTTCGACGAGGGAGAGCCCGCCAACCTCTTTTACGTGATCCGCAATGGCAGGGTCGCGCTGGAGATGCATTCGCCCGCGAAGGGGTCCCTGATCATCGACACCATGGGCGAAGGAGAGGTAGTCGGGTGGTCTTGGCTCGTCCCGCCCTACCGCTATTTCAGTGCCGCCCGGGCTGTGACGCCGGTCAGCGCGACCGCGCTCGACGGCGGCTGCCTGCGCGGCAAGTGCGAAGCCGACGCACAGCTGGGTTACCAGCTGCTGAAGCGGGTCGCGACGGTGATGTACCAGCGCCTGCAGTCCACACGCGTACGGCTGCTCGACCTGTACGAGTAAATCCTGGTGGAACGCGCGAGAACCGTCGAGCACGAGTTACGCCAGAGTCATGCCAGCCTGCCTGTCACGACCTGGAACTGCCTGATCCGCTCGCCCGCCAGCGCCAGATGTGGACGAAGGAGGCGGCCGCCTTGCCGCCCTTTCTCACCGCACTGTGCACGAGAACCACCATCGTGACGCCATCTCCGATGAACTCATCCCCTGACAACCTGATCTCGTCCCAGGCGCTGGCGCTCAGCGCTGTCGACCGCCCGGCGCGCGCCGTGTTCGTTCCCAGCCTGTTGGGCTTCAGGCGCCAGACGTTGCCAACGGCCTCGCGCGGCGAGCGGCACCTGTCCCGGCTGTGCCGGCCAGCGTTCCCTGGGCAGCGCCTGGGCGAATAGCTGCGGCGCCGTGATGCACACCGCGTGATCGGCGTCCACCTTCATGGACGGACGCCCCGGGACAATCACCGCGCCGGGGACATCGACCAGGGCGATCCAGGCGTCCGGCGCACCCTTATTGCCAGGCATTTTTAGATGAGTTCCCCCGACCCGCACCGCGGTGGGCCGCGGGACTAGCGCAACCGCCCCGCCTCTTCACCGCGGCGCTGCTTAATCAATAGGTCTGGCAGCCGCCGGGGCGGCGTGCCAGTCGCCGACGTTGGCCCAGGCCCGCAGGATCTGTAAGGCCCCGTCCAGGTCGCCCCGCTCGGCCAGCAGCTCGGCCAGCCGCGGGGTGGCGGACTCATCCCCGGCGTCGGCCCGGGCCCGCAGGATCTGCTCGACCCCGTCCGGGTCGCCCCACCCGCTCAGCAGCCCATTTGATTCCCCGTTCCCTTTCCCTGATGCACCACCAGCACTTCGGGTTGAAGTGCTGGTGGTTGCGTTTGCGATACCCCTGGTCGTGACAGCTTGCGGACCTGAGCCAGGATCGGCGTCCAGTACTCAGCCTGCGACCGGCGGCCGATGAACAGGCCGATGTGCCCACCCGGTGCGAGGTACCAGCGGACCAGCGAAGAGCCAACCGCGTGCCGCATGTTGTGGACCTGCTGCCACGGCGTGATGTCGTCCTCTTCGCCGCCGAGCAGGTACACCGGGCAGGTAATGCTGCGCAGGCTCACGGTCTCGCCCGCGACCTTCAGCTCGCCCTTGAACATCTCATTCTTGACGAACAGGTGCTCCACGGCCCACAGGTACAGCTTGCCTGGCAGGTTGATCGGGTAGAGGTACCAGTCGTAGAAGTCACTGAAGTGGTCGAGGTATTCGCGGTCGTGCACGTGCGCGTAGACCTTGAGGTGCTCGGCCACGTGGGTGGCCGGGTGCATCGCGATGAACCCCATGACGCTGTTGATGCCGGGCCAGATGCCGCCGTAGGCCTTGACCATGACCTTGTACAGCGCCATGTTGCCGCGCGGGATCAGGATGGGCATCAGCTTCTTGGCCGGACCATTCCCGGCGCTGGTGTCGATCGGCGCACCGGCCACGATGAGCGTGTTGACGCGGTCAGGGTACATGGCCGCCCACAGCGTGGCTTCCCAGCCACCCTGGCAGTCGCCGACGATGTTGACCTTGCCCTCGGGCCCGGCGATGAGATCCACCGCCCGGGTGATGAAGTCGAGGCGGTCAGCCTCGGTGGTGTTCTTGGTGGCGTTGGTGCAGCTCAGCCAGTCGAATGAGTAGACCCTGGTCAGGCCCATCTTGATGCAGAGCTGGACCTGGCTCTGGCCGTTCTTGTCGATGATGCACGAGGCGTGCCCGGCCAGCGGCGGGAACAGCAGCGTGGGAACGACGTCATCGTCACCGACGCTGAAGTCACGTAGCAGCGCGAACGGCGAGGCGAGCACGACCGTATTGCGGCTGTGCCACTTCGGGGGCTTACGGTTGGTGGTCTCGTGGGCCCACAGCGCCGTGTCCACCGGTGCTGCTATGGCCTTGGCCATGACCCGCGCACCCCGCGTAGTCGCGCCGAACGTTGCGTGGGTCAACTGCCTGAACATCTACTTCATCTCCGAATCGTTGGTAACCCCACTTGCTGGTGCTTCCTCATCAGCCATCCACGTCGGAGCAGCCCGGCCGCCGGCGAACAGCGCAGCCAGGCGCTCCACCCGCTCCACGAAACCGGCCCGGGTCAACGTAACGTCTCCGCCGTGCTGGTTGCCGGGCGCGCGCCGCCGCTGGAGCCGTCGGCTGGACCGGAAATGCCAGCGAGGAAGTGCAGGACCTCCTGGTTGGCGGCTTGGGCGACGTCGGTGATGTAAGCGTGACCGGCGTCCGGGAACATCACGAGCCGGGCTCCGGCGATGCCGTCGGCGAGTCGCTGAGCGTTGGCGGCGGGGACGATGCGGTCCTGGGTCCCGTGCATGACCAGCGTCGGGATGCGAATCTCCTCTAGCCGGCCGGTGACGTCGAAGCTTGCGGCGCCGGTGAGCTGGCCGCGGCGTCCCCGTCCGCTGCACCGGGTGCGCCCGACGATCTGCTGGTCTTCCGCTCGGCGGCCGACCGGCGTGTCCGGCCCGTAAAGCAGCTTCCATGCCATCCGGTTGAGGGCGGCGGCGGGCAGCAGGGACCGAACTCGTGTGAGCAGTGCGCCCCGCGACGCACCCTCGGCCGAGGCGGCGGTGCACCCCAGGATCAGCGACCGGACCCTGCCGGGGTGGTCGAGGGCCAGCTGAAGGGCAATGGCTCCGCCGAGCGACACGCCATAAACGTGGGCGGACGCGGCGCCGGCGGCGTCGAGGACAGCCAGCGCGTCGTCTGCCATCAGCTGCACGGAGTAGGGCCCGGGCGGGTCGGAGCTGCGACCGACCCCCCGGTTGTCGAACCGGATGACGCGGTAGGACGCGGCCAGTTCGGGGGCGGTGCGATGCCACATGTCAGCCCCGTAGGCGTGGCCCATGATGAGCAGGATCGGGTCGCCCGTTCCGCTCTGGTCCCACCAGATCCGGGCGTCAGGGCAGTGGGCGAACGGCACGGCTTCCCTTTTCACGCTGGTAACGAACCACCATAGACTAACCGATCGGTCGGTAGGAACGACAGTAGAGCCGGAGACGTCGTACTCGGCCGCCGCGTAGGTGCGCCGCGCGGCGGCCGTCTCGGCCTCCGCCTGGGTGCCTTCGCCCACGACGAGCCAGCGGCCGCTGCCGCTTCCCGGGCTCCAGCGCCATAGCTGCCACCTGGCCACCGGTCAGTCCCCGGCCCGTTCCCGCACGACTTCGGGGAACCGGTCCCGCTCGATGCAGGACCGAAAGCCCGTGCAGTTGCGGTCGTCGGCGACGTCCTTGGCCACGGGCGTGTCCTCGCAGGTCCCGGGGGCAGGGTTCTTGGCCGGCGACGTTCTGGTGATCTGGGCCGCGTGCAGGAAACGCACGCCGCGCCGGGGCGTGATGGCCAGCGCGCGCACCGCCGCCCTGCTAGTCACATGACTAGTATCCTGTGAGACTCGATGCCTAGTCAAGTGACTAGTAGGCTCGTGACTATGGTTGCTGGCGTGCATCACCTCGTCGGCTCCGCGGAGATCTCCCGCATGCTCGGCGTGAGCCGGCAGCGCGTGCAGCAGCTGATCTCCCGGGCAGATTTTCCCAAGCCGGACGCTGTGCTCGCGATGGGCAAGGTCTGGCGCAGGGCCGACGTGCTAGCCTGGGCGAAGGCCAATCGGCGTTCTCCTGGCGCCTGACCCGCTCACGGCGCCGCGTCCGGGTGCTCCAGCGCCCAGGCGCACGCGGCACGGGCGGCCCCGGCAGGCCGGCCGAACTCCCTGGCCACACGTCCTCGGGCAGCTCCCCCGCGGCGACCTTCTCGGCGGCGGCGTCGATGGCCCGATGCCGGGCGTCCATGCCGGGCACGCCGCAGACCAGGCACGAGCCCCCGGGGGGAGCCACCTGCCGAAGGGCGCGGCTGCCGGTGTCTTTGGCGTGGCCGGCACGGCTTTGCGCGCCCGCGATCCTTGCGTCAGGCCCGCCCTCAGGCGGACCGGCATCGACTTCGCCAGCAGCCGTCTGCCGGCCGGGTCCAAGCCGATCGCGCGGCCGAAGGCGGCGATGGGCAGCGTGTCGTGAGCTGAGGGGAGTCACGAGGAAGGGTAACGGCAGAACCTTCTGCTCCGGGACCGTCGCGGCGACGCCTTCGCCGACCCCGGTGGCTGGAAGGCAGCCGGGCTGGTTCCCGCGTGGGCGGTTCCGCTGGCGGGGCTGGCCTGGTACCGGCCCGGCCGGGCGACCTGCGTCTTCCTTGTCCTGACCGCGGCAATGACCGGGGTGAGCATCTGGTTCGCGGTGAACCCGCAAAGGCGGCGCTCCTTCGAGAACCAGCACGGCCCCGTCCGCGCGGTCATCACCTTCGTCCTGGTGGCCCATCGCCCTGCCCGGCCTGAAACGGACCGCCGCGGCTGCCGATCGTGATGCTGCCCAGCGACTAGGCGCTCAACATCCTCGTCATCCGCCGCCAGGCCGGAATCACCCGGTGAGCTCATACTGGTCCGTTTCCAGCCCCAGCCTCCTCTATTTCGTCGTCTTCCTTGCTGGTTTCCGCGCGGGCGCGGAGGCCTTCTTGGCGGCCCGCGCCGCCGCTTCCTTCTTCGCCGGCGCCTTCTTCGCGGCCGCCGGGACCGCCTCGGCCAGCGCGGTCAGGTCAACAACTGAGTCGTCTCCGCCGAAGCCGTTGGGAAGGTAGGCGTCGGCGGCCCAGTCGTTGTCCCACCTGTCGCCATCGAGCAGGTACCGGAACCGGTAGGCCCGCCCCGCTTCGAGGTCAACCGTCACACTGAACTCCCCCTCGGCGTCGCGGCGCATAACGTCGGCGTCGCCCGACCAGTCGTTCCATTCCCCGCACACCGCAGCGGTCTGGGCGCCCACACCAGGATCGAGGGTGAATGTGACGCTCGCCCTGCCCTTCGTTCCCCTGGCCTTGATCATCTTCGCCTCCACTCAGGCCGGCCTGCGCCCACCGGACGCCCGGCTGCTACCCGGTCCGGGCCGTGAACGGCGGACGAGATCGGCAACAAAGAGCCCTCGACGCCCTTCCCAGCCAGCTGACGATGTGACCTTCTCAAGCGCGAGGTCCGCGAAACCAGGGCCGAAAGGCCCACTCGAACCAAAGTCGAAAAGACCCTGAGGCACGTGCGCTCGACGGCCCGGATGCCCTCTGAGCGGCCACGTCCCAGCAGGACGCGCCCAGACCCGGATCATCTGCGCGCTGTCACAGGCGTGGTCAGCACGGATGTCAGCCGCCCCGAATCGGCAGGGAGCATCGATATGTGCTAAGAGCCTGCTGTCGCACCCGGTGAAGGTTCACTCTGCGTGATGGCCGGCATCTCGACGCCCGGCTGCCCCGCATCGGCGGCCTGCGGGCCAGGCGGCCAGGATCCGCCGGGCAGCGCGCCGCCGGGGGCGTGGCACCAGCGCCCGGTGTGCCGGCAGGTGCCGGCCGGGCTGGCGCCCTGGGCGCGGGCGTGGCAGCTGGCCCACAGGTCAAGATCTTGGGCCGCGTCGTCGGCGGCGCGGAACAGGCCGGCCTCGGGCACGCCGCGCTCGCTGGCGTCCAGGTCGATGCCCGCCGCCTCGGCGATGTTCTCGGCCTGGCGCAGGTGCGGCAGCGCGGCCTTGACGTGGCGGGCCAGCGCCTGGGCGAGCTGCACGCCGCTGTCCGGCTCGCCGGTGCGGGCGGATCCGCCCGTGGTCGCCGGGGCCCGCTGCGGGGATCTGTTCGCGATCGCTCACCGCCCGGCCTCCAGTTCGGCGTCCCGGCCCGCGGTGGCCGTGCACGCCTGGCCGGGCAGCTTCCAGTGCATGCCCTTGCCGGCCTGGCCGGCGTGAGCGCACAAGATCGTGCCGCCGGCCTGGATGCCGGTGTGGCCGGCGGCACCGGTGCCGCCGGGGCAGGCCGCGGGGCCGGCGGCGCGGGCGAGCGCCTGGGCGCACTCGGCGTCGCTCACCGCCCGGCCTCCATAATGGCTACCGGCGCAGGCCGGAGCTCCTGGCCTGCCCTCGGCTGAGGAGCTGTCCGCGCTGCCGGCCGCCGGGCTGGCGGTGCGGCTGGCGGGGGCCTACCGGCTGATCGCTGAGCTGACCGGGCAGGCCGAGCGGCTGACCGCGCTGAACGAGCGGCTTTCGGCGCGGGTTGATGAGCTTGAGCGGCGGGCGCGCCGGGACTCGTCCACGTCCTCGCGCCCGCCTTCCTCCGATGGCCCGCATAAGAAGGAGGACAGGACCACGGATCGGTCGCTGCGGGAGCGGGGGAAGCGGCGGCCGGGTAAGCAGCCGGGTGATCCCGGGGTGACGATGTGCCTGGCCGGTGACCCGGATGCCAGCTATGACTGCCCGCCGGCGGCGTGCCGCCGCTGCGGCGCGGGCCTGGCCGGCGAGCCGGTGACGGCGTCGCGGCGGCATCAGGTCACCGATATCGGGCCGCCCCCGGAGCCGAAGGTCACTCAGTACGTGACGCAGGCGAAGGAGTGCCCGTGCTGCGCGACGGTGACCGAGGGCGAGCTCCCGGCGCATGCCCGGGCGCGGGCCAGCTACCGGCCGCAGGCCTGCGCGCAGGCCGCGAACCTGACCTGCGGCCATTACATCCCGGTTCACCGGGCCACGGTGCTGCTGTGCCAGCTCGCCGGGATCACGGCCTCCACCGGGTGGATGGCCGGGATCCGGGCCAGGGCCGCCGCGCTGATCGGGGACAGCGGGTTCACAGACCGGGTCCGCGAGCTGCTGCGGGCCGCCCCGGCGATCCACGCCGGTGAGACCCCGGCCCGCGCCGCTGGCGGGACCAGGTACGTGCACCTGGCCTGCACCACCTGCCTCACGCATAGGCACGCCGGCGACCGGTCAGCGGAGGCGATCGACGCCGGGCAGGTCCTCCCCGGCTACTCCGGCGTCATCGTGCGGGACGGATACGCCGGGTACGGGCACCTCACCGATGCCCTGCACGCCTGGTGCGGGGCCCGCCTGCTCCGGGACCTGAAGGGCCTTTACGGCTTCGAGCCGGAAAAGCAGGAATGGGCCTCCCGGATGGCCGGCTTGCTGATCGAGGCCCGCGCCGCCGCCGCAGCCGCCCGCCGTGCCGGCCAGCCCGCCCTGGAACCGGCCGTCCTGGAAGACCTGCTCACCCGCTACCGGGCACTCACCGCCGCCGGGCTCGCCGCGAACCTCTACCGGCGCACCGCCACCGCAAAAACGCCCGCCGCTGCCGCCGCCCCAGGTCTTCCAAGACAGCCTGCACGAGGCAAGCTTGGCCGCCGAAGCCGTGGTGCTACCTGACCGCCCGTGGGACTGATCGTTTACATTGGCGGGAACAAAACTGCCTGCGCCGGGAACGCTCGCTACCGCGATCCGCTCGCCCGCCGGGGCGGGAAGATTCCGGAGCATCCCGGTCACCGGGCATCGTGGTTGCTGGGTAACGTGACGACATGGCGCCTGGCTTCGTCGCGGCTGCGCAAAACGAGGTCCGGTCCCTTCCGGCTGGTCCATGAACGGAAGCTGAGGCCGCACGGCGCACCGTGGTCGCTGGCCGGGCCCTGGCCACGTTCGGCGACGCCGCCGCGGTGCGCTCAAATCGGCTGCCGGCCGGAGGTCGGGAGCGACCCTGGCCCGGCCGGCCAGCGAGGAGGATGCCGTGAACGAACTCGACCGGCTGGAAGCGGCCGCTAGCGAATGCCGCGAGCTGATCCGCGAAGCCCACGCTGCCACGAAGGATCTGCGGGCCGCGGTACGTGAAGCGAAGAAGGAGCTGGCTGCCCTGGCGCACGACGAGGTTGCCGCTCACATTCAGCTCGAGGTGTCCGGGCAGCTGGAGGAGCTGGGCGAACGGACCCGTGAGGCAGTAAGCGCGGCAACGCAGAAGGTAATCGCCGAGTTCGACCGGTTCGGTGAATCGTTGCTGGGCAAGCAGACCTACTGGCAAACAGCGAGCGGCCGGCGCGCGGCCGCACGTCCCGACATCGATGTGGCGGCGCTCGACGTTCAGCCCGACGCAGACGAGAGCTGATGCGCGCAGCTGCCCCTGGGCGGTGTGCTCGCGGCGCAGGTCGTGATAGGTCTCCAGTAGCGCCCGGTACTCCAGGATGTGTTCGGGCGGGATCCAGCACTCCGGCAGCCTCCCCCCGGCCAGCAGCGTCCCGAGATGCCGGGCATCGGTCTTGTCGGTCTTGGGCCGCCTTTTACGGCCGCGGGCCGTGGCGGTATCGGCCGACTCAGCGAGATGCGCGGCGATCCCGGCGGCGGCCAGCTCCTCGGCGGCATACCGCCAGCCCGCGCACCCCTCCACTGCGAACGCCTGGCGCTTGTCCCTTGTCTCTGCCGAACCGGGGGCAGCGTGCCTCGCCGACGGTGAGCGGTCTTCGGACGTCACCGTGTTCTCATCCTTGCGCCGTACGCCAGTTCGGGCACCTGTCCTCGCGCGGCCGGTCAGGTCTGGCGGCGGCCGAGCCGCCACAAGCAGTACCCGCCCAGGGCCAGGGCCAGGGCGAGGTAGATCGCGGTCTTGATCCACTGGATGGCCCGGTAGCGGCTGACGGGGCTGCAGGTGACGGCGATCCGGATGCCGTGGCTGGTGAGGCAGTGCGGCCAGGCGGGACTCCCGGTATGTGCATACGACAGGCAGGCAGGTTGGTGCTGACCGGCTGCCCGGCGGCGTTGGGGTCAGGTCCAGCGTGACGGCGTAGGAGCCGACCCGCAGCAGCCGGGCCCGTTCGCTGGTCTCGCTCCTGGTGATTTCCGCTGCCGGCATCCGGTCATCTCCTGACTCGCTATTCGGACGGCAATGCCCGCGCCCGCAGCGACTTGGTCACCACGTCACGGCCCTCGATCACGACCCTGGCCAGGCCGGGGTCCCGGTGCTGCGCGGCGAGGAACGCATCGATCTGCGCCAGCAGCGCGGGCGACGCTGCGGTGTAGGGAAACAGGACCTTACCGAGGAGGATCTTGATCCTGGCGGTGCGTGACGACCAGATGGCGGGCAGTGCCGCAAAATAGCTATCCGTATACCGCGCGAGCAGCCGGGCGTGCTCGGGCTGGCCGAAGCCGCGCGCCACCTGGCTGATGCCGTCGGCGCCTAGCTCGTCCGACTCGGCCAGCAGCCGCCAGGCCTCGGCCTTGTGCGCGTGATCGGGAATGGCGGCCCGGCATGCCAGCGCGAGGCGGCGGCCCTCGTCGGTGCGATCGCGGTCAAGCTCGGCGTCGATCTCGGCGTCGCCAGCCCGCCCGGTCGTGGCCAGCCGCTGCAGCAGCGCCCAGCGCAGTTCGGCGTCCACCCTCAGTCCTTCGATCCGCACGCTGCCGTCCAGCAGCCCGGCCAGCGTGTCCAGCTGTTCCGGCGTCACCGCGGTCCAGCTCAGCAGCTGCGCCCAGGCCAGCTGCCGGTCACTGCCCGGCTTGGCCGCGCGCAGCAGCCTGCCAGCCGCGCAGGCCAGCTCGTCCTGGCCTTCCGCCAGCCAGGCCGGGTCCGCCATCTGGGTCATCAGCTGCCTGGTCCGATCGAGCAGCGACTGCAGCACAGAAGCCGACTTCTCGCCGCCCATGCTGGCGGTGAGCATCCGCACGAGCCTCCGGGCCGGCAACTGCCCTTGCAGCGCCATGTCGAGCACTGCGCTCCAGCACACGGCCCGGGCCAGCGGGTCGCCGATCGCGCCGATCGAGGCGGTCAGCGTAGCCATCGACCGGTCGTCGAACCGGATGATCGCGTAGTCAAGGTCGCCATCGTTGAGCAGGACCAGGTCGGGCTGCGCGAGCCCGGCTAGCTCGGGCACGTCGGTACGGGCACCAGCGATGTCGACTTCGACTCGGTGCGTGCGCTGCAGCGCGCCCTCGGCCCAGGCGTACAGCCCGATCGCGATGTGGTGCGGCCGGAGCGTCGGTCGCTCGGCCGGTGCCTCCTGCAGCACGGCGAACTCGGTGAACGCTCCGCCCGCGTCGACCGCGAAGGCCGGCCGCAGGGTGTTGACACCGGACGTCTCCAGCCACGCCATCGACCAGCCCGCCAGGCTGCGGCCCGAGCTGGCCTCGAGCGCGGCCAGCAGGTCTGCCAGGGTCGCGTTGCCCCAGCGGTGCGCGGCGAAGTAGCTGCCGAGCCCGGCGAAGAACTGGTCCCGGCCCAGGTGGGCGGCTAGCTGACGGACGACAGCGGCGCCCTTGGCATAGCTGATCCCGTCGAAGTTCGAGACTGCCTCGGTCAGCGTGTCCGCCTCGGCCGCGACCGGATGCGTCGACGGCTGCTGGTCCTGCAGGTAGCCCCAGACCTTGCGGCCAACGCAGAATGTCGTCCAGGCATCGGCAAACCGCGTCGCCTCTGCGCTCGCCTGGAACCCGCTGACCTCGGCAAACGACTCGTTCAGCCAGATGTCGTCCCACCACGCAGGTGAGACCACCTCGCCGAACCACTGGTGCGCCATCTCGTGCAGGACGACCAGGGCCCTGGCCTCGTACCCGGCTTGGGTGACCTTGGACCGGAACAGCAGCCTTTCAGAGACAGCGATGCAGCCGGGGCTCGAGTTCGCTCCGGCTGGCAGCTCGGGTACGAATACCTGGTCGTACTTGGCGAACGGGAACGCGGTGCGCAGCAGCGCCGGATAGTAGTCAAGGCCTTTCCTGGTGATGTCGAGCATGTCGTCGGGGTCGAGGGATAGGGCGAGCGACGCGCGGCAGGCGAGCCCGATCGGGACCTGCTGGCCAGCGGGCGTGACGTGTGTCTGCCCGGTCAGGTAGTACTCGCCCGCGATCAGCGCGACGTGGTAGGTGGACAGCGGCGGAGTGGCCGGGAAATGCCAGGTGGCAGCCGCGGCCGAGCCGCTGGCCGGCTGCTCGGGCTTGGCAGCTGGCTGGTTCGACAGCACGGTCCAGTGCGCGGGCGCGGTGACGTGCAGGGCGAACGGCGCCTTCAGGTCCTGCTGGTCGAAGCAGGCGAACATCAGCCGCGCGTCGGCCGGGTAGAGACTGGTGTACAGGTAAACCTTGCCGTCGGCCGAGTCCACCGCGCGATGCAGGCCCGATCCCTGGCGGCTGTAACCACAGTCGGCGACGACGCGCAGCTCGTTGGCCTGCCGCAGCTCAGTCAATGCGATCCGGCCGTCGTGGCAGGCCTGCGCCGGGTCCACGGGAACGCCGTTCAGGGTGATCTCGAGCACCTCGTCGGCGATCAGGTCGGCATAGCTTGCGCTGCGCGGCTCGGCGCAGCCGAAGGCGATCACCGACGTCGACCGGAAAGCCTGCTTGCCGCGGGTCAGGTCGACGGTGATGTCGTAAGAGTCGACGCGCAGCAGCCGGGCCCGCTCGTCGCAGTCGGTCCTGGTGATCTCCGGCATGACCCGCCTCCTCAGCCCGGCAGCGCCCCGGCGCGCAGCGCCTTCGCCACGATGTCACGGCCGGTGAACCAGCGCTAAATTCCTGGCCGTCGGCGGGCGGCGGTAACTTGAGCCCCCGCCGCTGCCCTGGGCCCCGGAGGGCAGGGCTGCGTTCCAGGCTCCTGGACGGCATCGTCGGCGTCGCGCAGCGAGCCGAGCATCCGGTACGCGGGCGTGCGCAACTGGGGCCGGAACACCTGGGACTCGCCTGCCAGCCAGTCGCACTCGCGGTGCCGCGCATCCGGTCGCGAGCTGTCCATACCGGCAGCCGGGC
Source organism: uncultured Actinomycetota bacterium (assembly GCA_963808705.1). Lineage (GTDB taxonomy): Bacteria > Actinomycetota > Actinomycetes > Streptosporangiales > Streptosporangiaceae > JASHPR01. Next base: position 579,065 of record CAWEHB010000007.1, read on the forward strand.
GTTCCTCGTCGACGGCATCGACCTCGCAGCAAACTAGCGGTAACACGGCTGGTCGCTACGCTTTCGGCGTGGAGACTTTCACATTCCTGTTCACCGACATCGAGGGCTCGACAACGATGCTCCGGCGCCTGGGCGAAGACGTCTACGGGCAGGTCCTTGCCGATCATCATTCGGTCATCCGGTCGGCGCTGGCTGCCCACGCGGGCCAGGAAGTGGACACCCAGGGCGATGCGTTCTTCGCGCTGTTTTCCTCGCCGCGGGCCTGCATGGCGGCCGTGCTGGAGATGCAGCAGGCGCTGGAGTCCCGGTGCTGGCCGGAGGAGGAGCACGTTCGGGTGCGGATGGGCGTGCACTGCGGCGAGGCAGCGCGGACGCCCACCGGCCTGGTGGGCTTGGACGTGCATCGCGCCGCCCGGATCGCCGCGGTCGCGCACGGGGGTCAGGTGCTGGTGTCGGAGACGGCTGCCGCGCTGGTCCGCGATGCGCTGCCGCCGGGCGCGGCGCTGCGCGATCTGGGGGCGCACCGGCTCAAGGACCTGGGCCGCCCGGAGCAGATCTTCCAGCTCTGCGGGTCCGGCCTGCAGGCCGAGTTCCCGCCGCTAAAGTCGCTGGGCAACCCGGCGCTGCCGAACAATCTTCCGGCCCAGCCGGCCACGTTCATCGGCCGGGAGCGAGAGCTGTCCCAGGTCCGGGCCCTGGTGGAGTCCGCGCGGCTGGTGACCTTGACCGGCGCCGGCGGTGCGGGCAAGACCCGGCTTGGCCTGCAGGTAGCAGCCGACCTGCTCGACGGGTCCGGCGACGGGGTCTGGCTGGTCCGGCTGGCCGCGGTCACCGACGAGGACGCGGTCGCCGGGGCCATCGCCGCCACGCTGCAGATCGCGACGCCGCCGGGCCGGCCCGCGGTGGACACGCTGGCCGATGCGCTCGCGCTCCAGGACATCCTGATCGTGCTCGACAACTGTGAGCACGTGATCGGCGCTTGCGCGAAGGTAGCCGAGGCGATCCTGCAGCGCTGCCCGAAAGTGCACCTGGTCGCCACCAGCCGGGAGCCGCTGAGCATCGCCGGGGAGACCATCTACCGCGTTCCGTCCCTGTCGCTGCCCGGGCCCGACGACTCCGATGCCACGGCTGGGTCCTGCGACGCGGTGGCCCTGTTCGCCGACCGCGCCCGGGCGCACGGCGTCAGCCTCGCGCTCGACGAGGTGACGGTCCCGCTGGTGGTGTCGATCTGCCGGCGGCTCGACGGGATGCCGCTGGCCATCGAGCTGGCCGCCGCCCGGGTCCGGTCGGTGTCGCTCAGCGACTTGTGCGACCGCCTCGACGACCGGTTTGCGCTGCTCACCGGCGGCAGCCGCACCGCGCTGCCGCGCCAGCAGACGCTGCGGGCAGCCGTCGACTGGTCCTACTCCCTGCTCAACCCCGCCGAGCAGGTGCTGCTGGGGCGGCTGTCGGTGTTCGCCGGGTCTTTCGACCTGGCGGCCGCCGAGGCGGTGTGCGGCTTCGGGGACATCGAGACGTTTGGCGCCGCCGGCCTGCTCGGGTCGCTTGTGGACAAGAGCCTGGTGGCGGCGGAACCAGCCGGCGGAGCTCTCCGTTACCGGCTGCTGGAGACCATCCGCCTGTTCGCCGCCGAGTGCCTCGCCCAGGCGGGCGGCGACGAGGCCGCTGCGGTCCAGGCCGCGCACTGCGCGCACTTCCTGGCCGTCGCCGAAGCGGCGGCTCCGCGCCTGGTCGGCCCGGACCAGGGCGGCTGGCACGCCCGGCTGCGCGCCGACCACGCTAACCTGCACTGCGCGGCCGAGCACGCGGCCGCCGACCCCGCTGGGACCGCGCTGGTCCTGCGCTTTGGCGTTGCTCTGTGGCGATACTGGCCGGATCCGGAAGCCTTCGCCCTGCTCGTGCCGGCGCTCGCGCGACCCGAGGCCCGCGCCGACCCGGCGCTGTTCGCCGAGGCGCTGGTCGCGGCCGAGCTCGCCGCGGTCTGGATCGACCCGGCCACCTGCAGGCGGCTGGGCGAGGAGGCGGTCCAGGCCGCCCGCGGCCTCGGCGACGACCGCGTGCTCATCATGTCCCTCGCCGTACTGTGCCAGACGTACTTCTTCGCAGGCGAGCGGGACAGAGCACTGCCGCTCGGTCAGGAGGCGGTCGAACGTGCCCGGCGACTCGGCGACGACGTGCTGCTGGCCCTGAGCCTGCTTTCCTATCTCCTGCTCGCCGATCCGGCCGCGGCCGGGCCGCTGTGCGCCGAGGCCATCGCCTGCACCGAGCGATCCGGCGATCGTCTCTTTAACTCCAGCCTGCACAGCACTGCGGGCTACGCTGCCCTGCAGGCCGGGGATATCCCCGGCGCCCGGGCTCATCTTGAAGCCTCGATAGCAGCCGCGGAGGCGATCGGCACAGCACACACGGTCGCGTCAGCGAATCTCGGCCTCGTGCTGCGCGCCGAAGGGGACGCCGACGGCGCGCGGCCGGTATTCGAGGACGTCCTGCGGGTCAGCCGCCGGAGAGGCAGCAACAGGATGATGGCCGCGGCCGCCCTCGGCCTGGCCTGCGTGGCCGGCGACCAGGGCGACTGGCACCGGGCCGGCATCCTGCACGGCATCTCGCAAGGCCTGCTCGACCGGACGGGAACCTCGTGGGAAGAGTTCGACGCGCGGTATCGCCAGGAAAGCATCGACCAGGCCCGTGCGCATCTCGGCGATGCGCAGTTCGACCGGGCCTACGCCCAAGGCATGGGACTAAGCATCGACGACGCCTTCACCCTGGCCCTGCAGCACGCTCGCCCGGTCTTATTTGCGCCCGGCTAGTCCACGTGCGGGCTGTTGTCCTGAAGCCCGTGAATAATCCGCCGCAATATCGCCGGGTGAATGTCGTAGTCCTCCAGCCCGGCCGGCGGAACCCAGGCGACTTCTGACGCCTCCTCGGTGGTCGTAAGCGTTCCGCCGATCACATGTGCCGAAAAGCAGGTGTTCACTGGCTGCCGTACCTCGCCGTCGGCGTAGGCGATGACATGACGCGGGTCGCTGAATACTCCGACCAGCGAAGTGACCTCGATGTCCAGGTTTCCTCTCGGCACTCACGCACAGCGCACTGGGTGAGCGTCTCGTTCTTCTTCAGCCCGCCGGTCGGGATCGTCCACCGCCCTGAATCTGCCCGGCGCAGCAGCAGGAGGTCACCCGCGCTGTTACGGACTATCACGCTGGCCGAGGGCTTGCGGCTGGTCGGCTTCGGTGCCGCCGGGTCAGCCCAGTAGTCCATCCGGCGCGCGGGCCGGTGCTTCTTCCCGCTCACGGTGTGGCTCCTGCTGGCTCGTTCTCCGGCAGGTCCCGCGCCAATCCCCAGACCCGCTCGAAGGACTCCAGGTAGGTGCTGAAGTACGCGCCGTCCACGCGGCGCAGGTGCAGCACCGGCGTGTACGCGGCGAGGATCACCGCCGTAGTCGCTCGTTGACCACGACCCGATCCTCCCATGAGCACTCACCTTTGGTCATCTAGCTGGGCGTCAGATGTCTATAGATGTCCACCAGTGTCATAGTCGTGGGCAGCCCGCCTGGTGTCAGCTTCTGGTGATTACTCAGACACCGGGAGGAGCAGCCTTGCCGTCCGCACCCGATCATGACGCCAACGATGACTCGGAACTGGCCAGCCTGCAGGCCGGCTTCCCGCAGTTCCGGATCTGGCGGGAGACGATCCACGACCGTGCCCGGTACGTCGCCAGGCGCCTGAACCCAGACACCCACCCGCACACGGTCGTTACGCCTGACCCGGACGAAGTGCGCGTCGCGCTGAGCGGGCTCCCGCTCCTCCAGTGCCGGCTCTCGAGCCCTGAGCCTTGATTCCCGCACCTCCAGCCACGCTGGCGTGCGGCGTTAACGCGCCGGAAACACGGGCGGGGCAAACTGGCGCCGTGGATAGGCAGGAAGAATTCGTGCTGCGCACGCTCGAGGAACGCGACGTCCGCTTCGTGCGCTTGTGGTTCACGGACGTGCTCGGCTACCTGAAGTCGGTGGCGGTCGCCCCGGCCGAGCTGGAGGGCGCGTTCGCCGAGGGCATCGGCTTCGACGGATCCGCGGTCGAGGGCTTCGCCCGGGTCTACGAGGCGGACATGATCGCCAAGCCGGATCCGTCGACGTTCCAGCTGATGCCGCTGCGCGGCGAGGCGGCGGTCGGCCGGATGTTCTGCGACATCCTGATGCCGGACGGGACGCCGTCCTACGCCGATCCCCGCCATGTCCTCAAGCGAGCGCTCGGCCGGGCCGCCGACCTGGGATTCAGCTTCTACACCCACCCCGAGATCGAGTTCTTCCTGCTGCGCGAGAAGCCGGAGCCCGGGCGCAAGCCGCAGCCGATCGACACCGGCGGCTACTTCGACCATACGCCGCACATGATCGCGCACGACTTCCGGCGCAGCGCGATCGTGATGCTGGAGAACATGGGCATCTCGGTCGAGTTCAGCCACCACGAGGGAGCGCCGGGCCAGCAGGAGATCGACCTGCGCTACGCCGACGCCCTGACCACGGCCGACAACGTGATGTCGTTCCGGCTGGCGATGAAGGAGGTCGCGCTCGACCAGGGGGTCTACGCCTCGTTTATGCCGAAGCCGTTCACCGAGCATCCCGGCTCGGGCATGCACACGCACATGTCGCTGTTCGAGGGCGACCGCAACGTGTTCTACGAGCCCGGCGCGGAGTTCCATCTGTCCAAGCTCGGCCGGGCGTTCATCGCCGGTCTGCTCAGCCACGCGGCGGAGATCACCGCCGTGTGCAACCAGTGGGTCAACTCGTACAAGCGGCTCTGGGGCGGCGACCAGCGGATCGCCGCGGCCGGCGGAGAGGCGCCCGCCTACATCTGCTGGGGGCACAACAACCGGTCAGCCCTGGTCCGGGTGCCGATGTACAAGCCGCAGAAGGGGAATGCCACCCGGATCGAGTTCCGCTCGATCGACCCGGCCTGCAACCCGTACCTGGCGTTCGCGGTGATCCTCGCGGCCGGCCTCAAGGGGATCGAGGCCGACTACGAGCTGCCTCCCGGGGCCGAGGACGACGTGTGGGCGCTCACCTCGGCCGAGCGGCGTGCGCTCGGCATCGCGCCGCTGCCGCAGAGCCTGTCCGACGCGTGCGACGTGATGCAGAGCAGCGAGCTTGTCGCCGAGACGCTCGGCGAGCACGTCTTCGATTTCTTCCTGCGGAACAAGCGCGCCGAGTGGCGGGAGTACAGCCGCCAGGTCACCGAGTTCGAGCTGGACCGGTACCTGCCCGTGCTCTGACGGCCGGCCCGGGTGTTACAGGCCCGGGTGCAGGCCGCGCTGCAGCCGCTGCCGGTACCGCCGGCTCGCCTCCTCGGCGAGGGGACGGAGCCTGGCTTCGGCCATGGCGACGGTCTCGGTCCAGTCGCCCCGCCCCAGAACGGGCCCGGCGGCGGCACAGATGCCCGCGTAGAGCTCGACCGCCCGGGCGAGCCAGTAGGCCCGGGTGAGGTGGAACCGCTGGAAGTTGTAGAGCGCGTCGCCGGTGCCCGGCTCGCGGTAGAACAACGCGGACAGCGCGACGGCCGCGCGCGGGTCAGCCGTCTGGAACAGCGCCAGCAGGCCGTCGTCATCGCCCGTCAGGTAGGCCTGCAGCAGCTTGCGCCGTTTGGGGACGCGCACGGCCTGCAGGCCGTCATCCTGCCTGAGCTCCGCGAGCCTGGCCTCCATGGTGCTGGCCCGGCTGGCGATCTCGCCGGCCAGGCCGGTCTGATCGGCGCCGCCCGCCTCGTCGGCGCGGTCGCTCGCCGCGCGCAACCCGGCGATCGCCTCCTCGGCCAGGGCGTAACCGCGTTCGCGGCGCTGCCCGGCGTCGGACGGCTCGAGCAGCCACCGGGCTCGGGCCAGGATCTCGGCCAGGCGCCCGACGGCGGCGAGGTCGGCCGATGAGGCATGGCGGTCCAGGCCGGTGACCGCGAGGCCGAACGCGTCAGACGCCTCGGTGAACATGTGGTGGATGTGCGTCGGCACGGAGGCCGGCAGGTTGAAGCGCCACCGGGGATCGTCCTCGGCGGGAAAGCTGGCCTGCAGCGCCGGGTCGATGTCCTTGACCAGGCCGGAAGCGACGGCGCGCAAGGCCGCCCGCAGCTCGCCGTCGGCCATGGCCGACGGCCTGCGCTCGCCCGGGGCGGGCGCCCCCGTCGGCGACCAGCCGAGGACCTCGTCGATCTGCCGGGTCAGCCGGTCCCAGGCCTTCGTCATGCCCTCGATCAGCGCTTTTCCGGTATCCCTGATGTCTTGGTCCACGCTGTCGAGGATAACCGCCCGAGCTCGAAGCGCTGATCGACCAGGGCCCCCGCCGCGGGACTTATGCTGGCCCGCCAGAGAGACTAGCGGGGAGAGCGGATCAGGCGGGACAAGGCAGGATAGGCCGGGATGACCAGCGGGATGAGCAGGCTGCGCGGGACGACCCTGGCCGGGCAGCTGGCCACGATGGGATTCGCCGACACGGCGCGCGCGCAGCGCCTGCTCACCGAGGATCTCGGCCTCGACACGGCCGCCGCGGACGCCGACGTGCTCGAGGCGCTCGCGGCCGCGGCCGACCCGGACCTCGCCCTGGCCAGCCTGGCCAGGCTGCCGCGCGACGCCGGGCTGCGGGCGGCCCTGCGCGCGGACCCGGACTTCCGGGCCCGCCTGATCGGCGTACTCGGGGTGAGCGCCGCGCTCGGCGGTCATCTCGCGCGCCATCCCGGCGACTGGAGGGTGCTGGGCGGCCCGGATGCGCTGCGCCGCCCGGCGGCCGGCGAGGTCCGCGATGAGTTGCTGGCCGCGGTCGGCGCGGTGCCGGGTGATCACGAGCCGGCGTCCGAGCCGGCGCGGCTGGGCGGCGCCGATCCGGCCATCGCGCTGCGCATCGGCTATCGGCGTCGGCTGCTGCACCTGGCGGGCCGGGACCTCACCGGTGCGGAGAGCTTCGCCCAGGTCGCGGCCGAGCTGGCGGACCTCGCGGCGGCCGCGCTCGAGGCCGCGCTCGCCATCGCGAGGTCCCAGCTGCCACCAGGCTCCGCGCCCGCCGCGCTCGCGGTCATCGCGATGGGCAAGTGCGGCGGCCGGGAGCTGAACTACGCCAGCGACATAGACGTGATCTTCGTGGCGGGCCCCGGCGCAGCGGAGCCGGGCGATGGCGGGGAGGCTGCCGCGCTGCGCGCCGCGACCCGGCTGGCGGCCGGGATGATCCGGGTCTGCTCGGCCGCCGCGACCGAGGAGGCCCTCTTCCCGGTGGACCCGAACCTCCGGCCGGAGGGCCGGGACGGGCCGCTGGTCCGGACGCTGGCCAGCCATCGCGCCTACTACGAACGCTGGGCGAAGACCTGGGAGTTCCAGGCGCTGCTCAAGGCCCGGCCGGCGGCGGGCGATGCCGAGCTCGGCCAGGCCTACCTGGCTGCCATCGGGCCGATGGTCTGGCAGTCGGCGCAGCGCGAGCACTTCGTGACGGACGTCCAGGCGATGCGGCGCCGGGTGCTCGGCAGCCTGCCCGCCGACCGGGCCGGCCGCGAGATCAAGCTCGGTCCCGGCGGCCTGCGCGACATCGAGTTCGCCGTGCAGTTGCTGCAGCTCGTGCACGGCCGCACCGACGAGACGCTGCGCGCCGCCGCCACCCTGGACGCCCTCGCCGCGCTGGCCCGCGGCGGCTACGTGGGCCGCGCGGACGCGGCGGGCCTGGCCGCCGCCTACCAGTTCCTGCGCAGCGTTGAGCACCTGCTCCAGCTGCGCCGTCTCCGGCGCACGCACATGCTGCCTGAGGACCCGGCCGTGCTGCGCCAGGTCGGCCGGGCGCTGCGGGCCATGCAGGGCGCCGCGCCGGGGCACGGGGACCCGGCCGACGATCTCCTCGCGCAGTGGCGCGAGCACGCGAGCCAGGCCCGGCGGCTGCACGAGAAGCTGTTCTACCGGCCGCTGCTCGAGGCGGTGGCCCGGCTGCCCGGCGAGGCGGTCCGGCTGACCCAGGAGGCGGCGCGGGCGCGGCTCGAGGCGCTCGGCTACGCCGACCCGGCCGGCGCGCTGCGGCACATCGAGTTCCTCATCTCGGGCGTCTCCCGCAGGGCCGCCATCCAGCGCACGCTGCTGCCAGTGATGCTCGGCTGGTTCGCCGACGCGGCCCAGCCAGACGCCGGCCTGCTCGCCTTCCGGCAGGTCAGCGAGGCGCTCGGGGAAGCGTCGTGGTACCTGAGGCTGTTGCGGGACGACACCAGGGTCGCGCAGCGGATGGCCAGGCTGCTGGCCTCGAGCCGGTACGCCACCGGCCTGCTGCTGCGGGCGCCCGACGCGGTGGCGATGCTGGCCGACGACGCCCAGCTCGCGCCCAGGCCGGCCACGGCGCTGCACCTCGACGCGGCGGCCGCCGTGCGCAGGCACCGCACCGCCGCGGCCGCGGTCACGGCGGTGCTGGCGCTGCGCCGCAAGGAACTGCTGCGCACGGCCATGGCGGACCTGCTCGGCCTCTCCGGGATCGAGCAGACCGGCGCGGCGCTCACCGCGGTCGCCGCCGTGACGGTTGCGGCCGCCCTGGACGCGGCCACCAGGAAGGTGGAACAGCAGGTCGGCCCGCTGCCGACCCGGATCTGCGTGGTGGCGATGGGCAGGCTCGGCGGCCACGAGATGGGCTACGCCAGCGACGCCGACGTGATGTTCGTGCACGAACCGTACGACGACAGCGACGAGGAGGCGGCGACCAGGGCGGCGCACGCGGTCGCCGAGGAGCTGCGCGGGCTGCTGGCCCGGCGCGGCCCCGATCCGCCGCTGCCCATCGACGCCGGGCTGCGGCCGGAGGGCCGGCAGGGACCGCTGGTGCGCACCCTGGCCTCCTACCGGGCTTATTACCAGCGGTGGTCGGCGCCCTGGGAGGCCCAGGCCCTGCTGCGCGGCGAGCCGGTCGCCGGCGACGCTGCCCTCGGCGACGCCTTCATGGCCCTGGCCGACGAGTTCCGCTATCCCCCCGGGGGGATCGGCGACGCCGCCGTCCGCGAGATCCGGAGGATCAAGGCCCGGATGGAGTCGGAACGCATGCCCCGCGGCGTCGACCCGGCCCTGCACCTCAAGCTGGGCCCGGGCGGCCTCGCGGACGTGGAGTGGGTGGCCCAGCTGATTCAGCTGCGGGACGCCCACGCCGTGCCTGCGCTGCGGACCACGCGAACCCTGGCCGCCCTGGACGCCGCGCGCGACGAGGGCCTGACCGGCGCGGCCGACGCTGAGGCGCTCGAATCCGCGTGGCAGCTGGCCACCCGGATCAGGAACGCGGTGATGCTGGTGCGCGGCCGGGCCGGCGACACGGTGCCCACCTCGCAGCCGGAGCTCGGCGCGGTGGCGCGGCTGCTCGGCTACGCCCCCGATGCCTCGCAGGACCTCGTGCAGGACTACCGGCGGGCCGCCCGGCGGGCCCGTGCCGTGATGGAACGCCTGTTCTACGGCTGACCGGCTCGGATGTCAGACTCCGGTGCCAGACTTGGCCCCGTGGACTGGGTGCCTGGTTACCGGGAGTTCGCGCCGGGCGTCGCGTTCCGGGAGGAAATCCACTGTCTGTGGGTCTCGGTCATGCCGCCGGGCGGGGGGGAGCCGACGCGGGTGCTTCCGGACGCGTGCGCCGACCTGATCTGGCAGAGCGGCGTGGGCGCCTTCGTGGCCGGACCGGACACCGGACCGGCCCCGGATTCCAGGCCGCCGGGAGCGGTGCTGGTCGGGGCGCGGTTTCAGCCCGGGGCGGGGGGCGCAGCGCTCGGCGTGCCGCTCAGCGAGCTTCTCGATCAGCGGGTGGACGCGGCTGACCTGCCCGCCGTGCCTGGCGGCCGGCTGCCCGGATCGCTGGTCCCGGCCGAGGCGTTGCGCCGGATGGCCCGGATCGCCGCGGAGATGGTGACCGAGCGGCCGCCGGACCGTCTCGTGCTCGATGCGGCCCGCCTGCTCGGCCGGCCGGGGGCCCGCGCGGACCTGGTCGCGGCCCGGCTGGGGATCGGCGAGCGGCAACTGCGCCGCCGGTGCCAGGCCGCGGTCGGTTACGGGCCGCGGATGCTGGCGCGGGTGCTCAGGTTCCGGCGGTTCCTGGCGCGGGTCGAGGCCGCCGGGGGCGCCGGCGACCTGGCCAGCCTCGCCGCCGAGACCGGTTATGCCGACCAGGCGCATCTCACCCGGGAGAGCACGAGGCTGGCGGGACTGCCCCCGGCCGCGCTGGCCAGGTCGCGCCGCTAGCAGCCGTCCCGTTCCGCCGGGCCGGCCTTCCCAGCTGTCCTACCCGGGCTGGATGTCGGACTGGGTGATGACCCCGTTGGCCACGGTGTACGTGCCCTGGTAATCGTTCACGGTGCCGTCGGTCTGGGCGGCGGCCAGCTGCACGGTCACCACGTCGCCGGTCACCGAGACGATGGTCAGGTTGTCCTTGGCGGTCCCGTTGAAGCCGCTGGCGAAGGCGTTGTAGGACTGGCCGGTGTTCTTGCCGCCGAGGTTCCACGCCTTGCGGTAGTCATGGTTGTTGATCGCCGCTATGTACGCCGTCACGGTCGCGGCCGGGCCGAGGGGAGCGGCGGTGGCCGGCGTTCCGGAGGCGGCGGAACTAGCCGGATGGGCGGGGCTGGCCGGATTGGTGGGCTGCGGCGAGGAGTGCCCGCGCAGCACCGCGAAGGCGACGCCGGCGATCGCCAGCACCGCCACGCAGGCAGCCACGGCCGCCACCCGCGGCCCCCTGCGCCGTGGCCGGGCCGCGTTGCCCGGCGGGCGCCGGCCCGGCGTGACCGGCGGGGGAGCCGGGGGCCAGGACGCGGCCTGGCTCGGCTGCGAGGCGGGTGGCCGGGACGCGGGCGGGGCCGGCCGCGGATCGGCGGGCCAGGACGTGGCGGCGCGGGACTGCGGGTCGCCGGCCCAGGAGGCGGGCGGCTGCGGCTCGGGGACGTGCGCCCGCTCGGTCGAGGGGCCTGCCGCCTGGGACGCGGGGACGTGCGCCCGCTGCGTCGGCGGCCCCGCCGCCTGCGGTTCGGTGGCCTCGCCGGGCTCCGCGTCGGCGGCCGCGAGCCCGCAGGCCGCCCGCAGGGCGGTGGCGAAGGCCGTGCACGTCCGGTAGCGATCGTCCGGCGACTTGGCCAGCGCCTTGGCGATCACCTCGTCGACCGCGGGGGACAGGTCCGGGCGCTCGGCCCGCAGCGACGGGGCAGCCGCCGATAGCTGCGCCCACATCACCGCGAGGCCCTGGTCCCGCTGGAACGGCGGCGCGCCGGCCAGCATCTCGAACGTGGTACAGGCCAGCGAGTACAGGTCGGCGCGGCCGTCGATCGGGCGCCCCTCCACCTGCTCGGGCGCCATGTAATCGATCGTGCCCAGGAACTGGCCGGTCAGCGTGAGGTTGGCCGAGGACAGCGCGGGCTTGCTGAGCCCGAAGTCGGACAGGTAGACATGGTCCGGCTGGCCGGTTCCGGCCACGATGCCGATCAGCATGTTGCCGGGCTTCACGTCACGGTGGATCAGGCCGCGCGAGTGCGCCTCGTCCAGCGCCGACGCCACCTGGGTCACGATATGCACGACGCGGGCCGCGGGCAGCGTGCGCTGGACGTCGAGCAGCGTGCGCAGGTCCTGCCCGCTGACGTACCGCATGGCGATGAACAGGGCCCCGTCCGCCTCGCCCGCGTCGAACACGGGCACGATGTGCGGGTGATCGACGGCCGCCGCGGCCCGCATTTCCCGCAGGAACCGCTGCCGGAACGCCGCGTCCCCGGTGAGTTCGGGCGCCAGGATCTTCAGCGCCACCGACCGGTTCAGCCTCGGGTCGGACGCGCGGTAGACCACCGCCATGCCGCCGCGGCCTATCTGCTCCTGGACCAGGTAGCCAGCTATCCGCGAGCCCGCTGCGCGCCCGCCCGACGCCGAGGGTAGCTCGCCGCTCACCAAGCCTCCGCAGAGTTCAGCCGCCGGGGACCAACCTAGTATCCGAAGCGGGGCGTGACTGTCAACCTGGGCGGCGCGGATCTCGCCTGGCCGCGAGCATACTGAGACCCGGGGCGCGGCCGGCGCGCCTTTCGTTAACCTGGCCAAGGAAGGCAGACCACCCATGGACCTGACCGGCGCCACCTGGCGCTCGTCCTCATACGGCAGCGGTACCGAGGGCTCCAGGATCGAGATCGCGATCGTTCCCGGCTCCAAGGAAGGCAGCGACCGCGTGATCGCCATGCGGGACGGCAACAACCCCGGCGGGCCCACGCTGATCTTCACCCCGGACGAGTGGCGCGCGTTCACCGCCGGGGTCCAGGACGGCGAGTTCGACCTGCCCTGAATCGGGGAAGCCAATTGGCAGATCCGGAGCGGACTATCGCTCAGCTGCGCCGTGCGCTGTCCGCGGCAGAGCGGGCCAAGGGCCCGCGGCATCCCGCCATGATCGCCAGCTTCGCCCGCCGGAGGTCCAGGAAGTCGGGCTGGAACTCGACCACAAGCTCGCGGGCCTGCCCGAAGCCCTCGATGTCCCAGGCGGTCAGGCGCTCAACCGCGGCGCTTGACCGCCCGGGGCCTCCCGATCTTGCCGCGCACCGGCGGGTGGCCTCATGCGGGGGCCTGGGTACGCGGCAAGGCACACTGCCATTGCCTTATGGCGTCGTCCGGTGTCTCCGGTAACCGCGCGGTCTCCACGGGTTGTATCTCGGCTGAGGCTCCGGCCATATCCCAGCCTGCGGTGTCCTCGCCCGCAATCTCCTGTAGCACGGCCCACGCCACCACCGCCGCCTCCGCGACGTGGGCAGCCTCGACCGTTACCGATACGCGGACGTAGTCCCGGCGTTGCCGTGTTACCAGTTCGATCTGCCGCTCCGTCACCAGGAGACTGGCTTGTGCCGCCAGGCCCTGCTCGAATGCCGTGGCCGCAGCACTCCATCCGCGTGTACCGCTAATGCGGGGGATCTCGACGCGGACCCTGTAGCGGGGACGCTCCGGCCGGGCGGTCACGTGCCCGTTATCCCCGGCGTTGGTCATGCGACACCAGGCCGCGGCTGCCCGCAACCCGCGCCCGCGGCCGCCCGCACCAGCACCAGCGACCCGCCCGGCAACGGCATCCGAAACCTCGCCGGGTCTCACACCCACGATCATCCCACGGCCCGTGAAACGCATGACCGCACCCCGTCTGCGGCGAGGCGCGGTCCCCGCCGCATCCACGGCATCCAGGGCGGTCATGGCCGCGACCTCGACGCCGATGAACGACGGAGGTAGCCGAGCTGCGCAGCGAAAAGGCCAGATCGGCGCCCCGGCGGCGCCCCGGCTGGCGGGCCCCGGTGGCTACGGTTCTGATCGTGGTCGGCTGCCTGCTGGCCCCGCTGTCGGTGCTGGCCGTCTGGGCAGCTAACCAGGTCTCCGACACTGGCCGCTATGTGGCGAACGTGGAGCCGCTGATCCATGATCTGGCGATCCAGAACGCGCTGACCGACAAGATCACGAACGAGGTCAAGGCCCGGACCGGCTATCGGATCATCAACGACTTCAAGATCGTGCTGCCGATCCTGACGCTGCTGCTGCTGGCCCTGGGCGTGTATGTCGCCCGCGGTCACCGGCGCGCCCTGATCGGCGCCGGCCTCGGCCTCGCCGGGTCGATGGCGCTGCTCGGCGCCGGGCTGCTGATCTTCCGCAGCGTCTATCTGAACAGCGTGCCTAACAGCGTGCTGCCCGCCGATGCCGCCGCCGCCATGTTCGACACCCTCGTGCGGTTCATCAAGCAAGGGCTGCGCGCGATCCTGGTGCTGGGCCTGGTCGTCGCCGCCGGGGCGTTCGTGACCGGGCCGTCGGTCACCGCGGTCCGGATCCGGGGCGCTTTCGCGTCGGGCCTGGCCTGAGTCCGGCAGAAGGCGCGCGCGGGGGCCTGCGCACCGGGCCGGTGGGCACCTTCACGTATGCGCACAAGACCGCGCTGCGCATCTCAGCCGTGGCGCTCGCTGTCCTGATCTTCGTGTTCTGGGGCCATCCCACGGCCCTCGTCGTGATCCTGATCACGATCCTGCTGCTGGTAGCCCTCGGGCTGATCGAGCTGATCGGCAGGCCGCCCACCCAGCCGCAGACCGCCGCACCCAGCTGACCTGCGCGCCGGGCACCGGTAAGGGCGGAAACCCCCGGCCCCGTGACGGTCCCGCCCACGGCCTGCTTGTCCTGGAGAAACGACATAACCGGAGAAACGGCATAAGGAGCGTCGATGGTTTCCGACGAGTACGGCGCCCAGCCAGCACCCCTTTCAGCACCCACCGCAATTCCCTCTGTCCCTTTGCCTGGCTGTGCGGCCCTCCCTTCCTCGGGCTCGCACTAACCCCACCGTTCCGCGGCCGCCGGTGACCTTCATCACCTGCCCGTCGTTTTCACCTAGAGGGAACGATCGCAAAGCGGGCAGGGGAGGCCGGGCAAGAGGGCTCTCCGAGCGGGTCCTGATCAGCGGTCCGTGTTCAGGCAGGCACTGACCGCCCGGGATCACCCGGCCGGGGAGCGGGCGAGATGAGTGACCGGACTGCCACCGCGGCCTTGACCAGGAGACCAGCGGCATCACATCAGCCGGGCTGAGCGCCACATTGGTGACTCCCGCTACAGTGGTTTCGCAGGCCCTTCCCGGGCGCGTCCCCTGGTGCAGGTGCGCCGCAACGGCACAGCGGGTGGGACACACCCGACGACGTGCCCGGGCTGGCTGAGGAGGCGGCATGCTGGGAACGCTGAGATGATCCTCGCTGCTCCCTCTGCCTAGCCGCCGGCCGAGACGTTCGCCACGGTGATGGACCATGTCGCCCAGGGCTTCGAGGCATTGGGCACGGCGATTCTGGTAGTCGGCATCGTGTGGTCGTTCGCGCTCGCGGTGGTGGCGTGGCGGCGGTCACGCCAGCCGGCCAAGGCCTATCTGGCACTGCGCCAGGCTTTCGGCGGAACACTGCTGCTCGGACTGGAAGTCCTGGTGGCGGCCGACCTCGTCCGTACGATCGCCGTCGCACCCACCCTGGACAATGTCCTGGTTCTCGGGCTGATCGTCTTGATCAGGACGGTTCTGAGCTTCTCGCTGGAGACCGAGATCGAGGGTGTTCTGCCGTGGCGGCGAGCGCAGATGACCGGCGTAGAGGGGATCCGCCGGGCCTCGGCCAGCGCCCAGAAGCCCGATACCAACCCGTGATTACCGCACCATGCGGTTCGGGCGCGGCGCCCCAGCCCTCACCCGGGCGCATCGGCCGCACTCTGGGTGCCTCGCTGTCGGCGCTCAGACGGGCTCGCGGGCCGGTCTTTTGGCAGCCGTTTCCCCTAGGTGAATCGGTCCGGTAGGTGATGACGGATCCCCTGCCTGAGTGCGAGCCTGCGTCGGATGGGCAGCGATTCGGCGCGAGGTGAGAGGTACCGGCTGGCCCGCTCGCCCTGGAGACTGGCCCGCTGCCCGGGCGGTCGCCCGCTGGACCGGGCGGCCGGAGGCGCAGATCCTGTCGCTGATCGGCGCGGGGTTCCTGGCAAAGGATGCCAGCGAAACTGGAGGAGGGCCCTATGACCGCCGATACACCTGTCCTTGACACACTCGCCGACATCACCGCGGCGTCGGTCGAGCACAATTCTCTTGCCCCGCGCGAGCTCATGCTCGCGAGGATCGCCGCGCTGATCGCGGTGGACGCGCCGCCTGCCTCCTACCTCGCCAACGCCGGGGCCGCCGAGGACAGCGGGGTCACCGCCGACGACATCCAGGGAGTCATGATCGCGGTTGCCCCGGTGGTGGGCACGGCCCGGGTGGTCTCGGCAGGCGGGAAGGTCCTCCGGGCGCTGGGCTTCGCGATCGCCGTGGCCGACGCCGAGATGGCCGACGACGGCGGTGCCGGGCAGTAGCAGTAACCAGGCCCACCAGTGACCACGCCAGCGGACTGGATCCCAGGCCGCACGGGCGCGGTGGGCGGCTTCCCTGCGACTCGGCGATCACCTCGGGCTCAGGTCGACACTGCTGCGGGATCACGATTGGTCCGGGGAGTCGGTCGCTCGTGCGGCAGCTCTCTGGTGAACCCGAGCGAGATGAGGGCGAGGAGGGCGGCAGCCAGGAGCCCGGCCTTGAGCGATCGGAGCTGTGCCGACTCGTAGTCATCGACGAGTGCTGCGGTAGTCGTGGCGTCGAGACCAGCCTTTTTCGCTGCGGCGTCGATCTGCGTGGAGGAGACGAAGTTGGTGTTGGAGCCCGCCGCCACCCCCACCTGGGCCGACACGTCGGCGCTGATTCGAGGGTCGTGCTCGACGTTTGAGATGAAAGTGCTGGTCAGGCCGATCAGCACGATGGACCCGATGAGCGCCACCCCGAGCGACGAGCCGAGCTGCTGTCCGGTGTACTGGAGCCCTCCGGCCTCGCTCCGGCCTGACTCATCGACCGAGGACTGAACCACGTTGCCCAGCTGGGAGATCATCAAGCCCATCCCGACACCGAGCACGGCCATTCCGATGGCGAATCCCGCGCTGGACAGAGTGGGCTTGATCGTCGCGAGCAGGACGAGGGCACCGGCGAGGGTCACGATCAGGCCGCTCTGCACGATCGCCCGCACCGGGAAGCGGTTCGACAGTCGTGAGCCGATCGCCGAGGTCGCGAACATGGTGATCGAGATGGGCAGCATCTTGATCCCGGTCTGGAGGGCGCTGAGCCCCAGGACCAGCTGGAGATAGAGCGGAACGACGAAGAAGATCCCCATGAGGAGGAGGTTCTGGCTGAACATCCCGATCAGCCCCGACCGCACCGGCGGGATCCGGGCGAGTGAGAGATGGACCAGCGGGTCTCGGTTCGTGGCTTCGCGATGGCGCTGCCAGGTCACGAATCCCCAGAGCAGGATGCCGCCAGCGGCGAGGGCGAAGAGGGTGAGCGAGAAGCCGAAGATGGTGATCGGGGAGTTCTTCGGCTTGACCCACCCCCAGGTACTCGACTGGAGAACTCCGTAGACGAAGACCCCTAGACCGGCGGCCGACAGCACCGAGCCGATGATGTCGAGCTTCGGAGCAGGATCCGGGCGAGGGGCGTCCGCCACCTTCCGCATCATAATCAGGATAAATGCAGCAATGAACACCTCGCCGACGAACACGACCCGCCACGTAACTACGGTCGTCGCCCACCCGCCCACGATGGGGCCGACCGCGATCCCCGCACCAGCGACCCCGCCGATGACCGCGTAAGCGGCCTTGCGCCGGGGTCCCGCGAAGTTGCCGGCAATCAGCGCCGCGAGCGCAGGAAAGACCAGCGATGCGCCGATGCCCTCGAGCACCGACCACCCGAGGGCGAGCACAGCTACCGACTGGGACAGCGCGGTCAGCGCCGAGCCGCAAGCGTAGATGATCAGTCCGATGACGAACGCCCGGCGGCGGCCGATCATGTCGCCGATCTTGGCTCCGGTGAGGATGAGCATGGCCATGACCAGGCAGTAAAGGGTGATGACCGCCTGGATCGTGGTGACCGTGGTGTGGAAGTCATGGACCAGCGCGCTGATCGAGACGTTCATCACCGACTGGTCCAGCACCATGAGGAACTGCGCCGTGGCCAGGGCGACGAGTGCCAGCCAGCCCTTGCTCGCCGTGGCGTTGTTTACGTTCTCCCTTGGTGTTGCATGCTCTTGCCCGGAACAGGCCGTCCCCGAAAGCCTCGGTGGTCCTGCCTCTTCGGCACGTCCTCGACGGCTTCCCGCCGTCCCGGCCGGATTCCCTGCCGGAACGCCAGTAAGTATTGCATTGGACGGCCTTCGGGTGCGGAGTCCCGTGACCTCGGTCAGTCCGACAACTGCATCTCCTGGCCTACCGACCGGATTCCGTTACCGCTACCCGCGGCACTACCTGGCGTCGTTGCTGATTGCTGGTAGCGCCGGCGTGAAGACGGTGCAGGCGCGGTTGCGGCACGCTTCGGCCAACACCACGCTCGACACCTAGGGGCACCTGTGGCCGGACCGGGACGAGTCCACCCGAGCCACGATCGAGGCGGTGTTCGTCACCCGCCGGACGGAACAGAGCCTGAACCAGCAGGGTTCCCGGTAAGGTCGCCGCTGGTCAGAGGCCCTGACCCGGCTACGCGTCGAAGTAGAGCTCGAACTCGTGCGGGTGCGGGCGCAGCCGGATCGGGTCGATCTCGCCGGAGCGCTTGTAGTCCAGCCAGGTCTCGATCAGGTCCGCGGTGAACACGCCGCCCTCGAGCAGGAAGTCGTGGTCGGCCTCCAGGTTGTCGAGCACGACCTCCAGGGAGCCGGGCACCTGCGGTATCG
>CAWEHB010000008.1:0-883323 GCA_963808705.1 uncultured Actinomycetota bacterium
GAACAAGAAACCGATGCGGACGTCTTGCTTGGTGCTGGAGTGCTACTCGGAATCTTCGCTGAGGCGGAGAGATGGCAGCTAGCTGATCTTAGTGAGGACCAGCTAGCTGACTTGCTACTAGGGCCTCTCCAAGTACTTGATGGCTGCATAATCGAAAGATGCGTCAACGATCCCTTTCTGTTCTCGCCCCCGAGTCACATAGATCAGGAAGGCTGGGCCATTTTGGAGGCTTGGGCCGTGAATCACTTCAGTTTCGTATATCAGAGCCCGGAAACGTCCTTCCGGGATTACTACTAAACTCCGTATTCATCGGATGACTCTTGGCGGCCTCGAACGCGGCGAGATCCGGCTCTTAATCCGCAGGTCGGAGGTGGCCCTCACCCGGCGCGGAAGTATCAGCCCTCCACGGCATCCGTCAAGGGTTCCAAGATCCTTTGACCGTTACTCGCCCGTACTCACGCATATCCCGCGTGCGCGGAGCCTCTGCACGGCCAAAGCATCTTGGAAGTCCTGCGGACCAGGCCCTTGACGGCTCCCGCTCCGGGCAGTGATCGGCGCCTATCGGGTGAAGGCCACCAGATGGGAAGCCACTCGCATAGGAGCCGTCATGAACCGCACGGATCACTGCCCGGCATGCCAGGGCGGTGGCCTAGTCCCTGCGCTGGGGTGCACCTGTGACGGGAACGCGCACACCTGCGCGCCAAGGATCTGCACCGTCTGCATGGGCAGCGGCGTGCCCGCTACGTGCCCGATAGGGGAGGCACCGGGGCGGAGCACTTGAGTTCGAAGGTTTGCGACGTGAACAGGTCTGCCATGCACGCGTGCCCGGGAGGCTAGTACACGCACTGGCAGTTGCGTGACGGGGGCGCCAGGTCAACGCTGATGCCATGCGCTTCTTCCGCAAAGCACCGGGTCCACCGCCCCGCAGGCCCCGGTTGCAGACCAGCGAGCCTGAACCATGGGACCCGCCGCAGACCGAGTTTCCTGGCATCGTGCCGATCAATACCCTGCTGTTTGATCGGTCCGAGCGGGCCGCGATCGCGATCACCGGCATGTCGGCCTACCCCAACGGATTCGAATTCTCCGTGACCCGCCTCATCCAGCCAGGAACCCCCGGCTGGGACAAAGAACCTGTGCCCGGCGCGCTAGGAAAACCATTCGCCGCTCACCGGTCCTTCGACATCAGCTTGCAGCTTTCCGATGGCCGCACGGTCGTCAGCGGGAGACCACACGGTGACTCCGAGCCGACAGAGCCGTTCCTGCGACCGCGCGGCGGCGGCGGCACCTCCCACTACAACCACTCGCGGTGGTGGGCCTGGCCGCTGCCGCCCAGCGGGCCTCTGGAGTTCATCTGCCAGTGGCCGACCCTCGGGATCACCGAAACGCGGGTCAGTATCGACGCGCAGCTGATCCTCGACGCGGCTCGCCGGAGCGTACAGCTATGGCCGACAGATGCTCACTGAGCCCTCGGCGGCGTGCCATTAGCGTGCCATTAACCGGGGTCAGTACCAGTCAATACCGGCTACCTCCGGTCATCAAAATTGGCTGGTCAGTACCCATGACCGCATGTTGCGGTACACCTTCTTCCAAGCTGGTCATGAGGGTTCGATTCCCTTCGCCCGCTCCAGCATGTAAGCCCAGGTCACCGGGCCAGAGCAGGTCGTCTCCCTGATCAGTCACGGCTCGCTAGGCCAGGGCCGGGCCACACACGGGTCACAGAAGCGGGAACTACGAATCACCGCTGGCCTCTTCCGGACAGTCCGCAGGGGCGGCCCGGATCTGCTGGACCAGGCCGCCGAGCGCTTTGGCAATGGCCTGGTCGCGGTCCCTAGTCGCGTGCTGGTAGATCATTGCAGCGCGCGTGCTCGAATGCCCGAGGCGTGCCATCAGCTCCTTGAGGCTGGCCCCGGTAGCGGCGAGTGTCCCGCCCACGTGTCTTAGGTCATGGAAGTGCAACCCGGGCAGGCCAGCGCTAGCGCACGCGGCGTTCCAGATCGGCCGGAAGTTGGACCGGCGCAGGGTAGCGCCCTTCGGTCCGGCGAAGACCAGGCCCCGCTCCCCCGGCTGGGCGAACCGCTCCAGGTGCCAGCGCAACTCGGGCACCAGCTCGGCCGGGAATGTCACCGTCCGTCGACCCGCCCGCGATTTGGGAGTCTCGGGCAGCAGGTCTCCCCGGGCCAGAGTGCCACGGTGGCGGCCTGGTGCCCGCTCTGGGATGCACCTGCGGCGGAAACGCACATACCTACACACCCGTGATCTGCCCCGCGTGTGACGGCACCGGGCGATGACGGAGGCCAGCAGCATAAGTTCGCCAGGTCACGCAGGCGGCCTCCGGAGCCGTGTGCGTACCCCCAGAGGTCGTGCCACATCCGTTTCACGCCGGAAGCTGGCGCTGGCGTTCCCTGAGCTGGCGAATGATGTCGCGGTAGCTGCCTCGCATGTCGTGCGGCACCCGCCATACATCGACCGTCCCGCAGCCGAGCGCGCGAACCTGCAAGGTCGGGGCGTCCGGCCGATCGACGTCGCGCCCCCACTCGCGGCGATGACCAAAGATGGTGAACCCGCCGACGTCGACGTTGACGCCCTCGGGCACATAGACATCGACGTTGCCGAAGGCCACCAAGACCGTCACGGCTGTCTGCGGAAGGTCGATTGTGGCCTCGCGTAGATCGAAATCCAGGTCTCCGCAAGCACTCACCGCGAAGGTCCACCTGCGTAGCCGCAGCCGTGCCCGTCGCGCGACATGACCGAACAAGGCCGTGGTGAAGCGGGTCGGCTTGCGGCGCGGACGCACGGCCTGAGGGGAGACGCCCGGCAGGTCTTCCTGGACACGCGCCAGTTCCCCGCTGACGCGGGCTTTGAGCGCGGCCTCGACCCGTTCGGAGAACTCATCCGGCGTCAGGCGCCCCGCCATAAGGTGATCGCGAAGCGAAAGGACAACCTGCTCGCGCTCGGCATCCGAGACGCGAAAGGATGCATCCTCCATGGCCGCCACACTAGATCACGGCCGAGTCATGGGGCTACCGCCGCCCGGATGGCAAGCGCCAGCTGCGCGGCCGCGGTGCCAGTTCCTGAAACGCGACACCGGCGAGCGACCACGGCCGACCTTACCGGCAGCTTCAATAGCAGAAGTGGTCAGATGAGTAAAGTCGCCGCGGCGGTGGCGGCATGTGCGGTCATGGCCAATCCGAGCCGGGCCACGCATGGGCCATAAGCCACGGACTCTCGCGGTTACCAGCGGTCACTCACGGCCACTCAGCATCGGCAGCCAGCAGGAACGTTGCTTCTGGTAGGCCGGTTCCCGTACCACCGACCTTCCAAGCTGGTCATGAGGGTTCGATTTCCTTCGCCCGCTCCAACGCGCAACCCCAGCTCAGAGTGCAACTGCACAGTCACGGCGACCGCTAAGACCTGACGTTGCTGGCCAGCCGTGCCATATACGTGCCATTGAGCTCTCACACCGCCACCGGAACAGAGTCTCGCCAACCGCGTATCACAAATTGTGATACAGCGTTAGGCATGTCCTCAGCCATCAGCGTTCGTCTCGACGACCAGGCTCTCCGGGCGCTGGCCCGGCTAGAAGCTACCGGGCTCAGCAGGTCGGAGGCCATCCGCCGCGCGATCCTCGACAGCGCTGCCAGGCTGCAGCGACGCGCCGCGCTGGCCGCCGAAGTGGCTGCGCTCGAGGCCGACGAAGACGACCGGCGCGAGATGCTCGACGTGGCCGCCATGATGGAGAACATGCGTGCTGCGGGGTGATGTCCACGAGTTCCGCATGCTCCGAGGGGCCGGGCACGAGCAGCAAGGTCGGCGATATGGCGTGATCGTCCAGGCCAACGAGTTCCTGCCACGCTCAGTGGTATTGGTCGCGCCAACGTCGCGCAGCGCTCGACCGGCGTCATTCCACCCCGAGATCGACCTGCTCGGGGAGACCACCCGCGTCCTGGTTGAGCAGATCGGGGCCATCGACGCCGGACGGCTCGGTGAACTCGTAGGCAGGGTGAGCCCAGAACAGTAATGGGGTATCGACGAGGCCCTCATGACCGTCCTTGGGCTCCGCTAGGAGCGCAGAGAGCGCTGTCCCGCAGCAGTTGCCGAATTAATCCGTAGTAGGTAACCAAGGCGGCTGCGCTGCGCGCCGCCGCTGTGGCGCTTCCCGCGCCGCGCTCTGGCTTGAGGCCCCGCTCGCGCGGGCGCGCCGCACCTCGATGCGGGCTAGCCCCTTTGGCTCAGGTGGCTCATCCTCCGCTTCCCGATTATCCGGCGTCGACCGGAACCCGTCGAGAGCGCTCCGCGTCGCCTGGCGGCGATGGCCTACGGCCACTCCCGACTGAACCCGGCCGAGAGTCGCCGGTCTATGCAGCTATCGAGGGATGAGACAGGTGCGGCGCGAGTCATTGACCCCACCTGCCTATGAAGCAGATGTCGTGACCGGAACCTCCTTTGCACCACCACACGGGCTGGTTATCTGCAGTCCGGGGGAGCGCGCCCAGCTGGTGCCTCGGGTAGGGTATGGCAGAGCCCCTGCTGTCGCCCGCGGTCCGGATCGCCACGCGGCAGCGGAAAGAGATCGAATGCTTAACTCGTAGTAACGTCGGCTGCAGGCCCCGTCGTGAAGCGGGGTGTGAGACCTAACCAGCGGAGGTGCCGGATGGCCGAGCTCCCACCGCCCCCAGAGGGAATTGTGCTGACCCACTTCATCGTCTCAGACGATGTCGAGCGCTCTCGGCGCTTCTACACCGAAGTACTCGGCGGCAGGGTGGCCTTCCCCGGAGATCCAGTCAATGTTGCGCTAGCCAACAGCTGGATCGTCATCAATGGCGGCGGAGGACCGACCGACGACAAGCCTACGGTCATCCTGGAGACGCCGCGCGATCCCGACCGGGTCAGCAGCTTCCTCAATATCCGGGTCAAAGACATCGAGGCCGTGTACGCCGAATGGAGCGCCCGGGGTGCTCAATTCCTGACGCCGCCGAAACAGCACCAGTACGAGAAGCGTTGCTACATCCGCGATCCCGACGGTCATCTGATCGAAGTGGGGCAAACCACGGACCCAGAGGGTGACTGGTCGCCCGCTCACTGGCCATCGAGTACGCCCGCCGAGGAGTCCGAGTGAATGCCGAGATCACCGGCGAAATCGCTCACATCGACGGCGGCCAGTCCCCCGGACACTAGCCTCGATCCACCGCGTGACGCTGAGGAGTTGAGATCGGCGGGTGGCGCGCCCAGGTGACCATCGGCGACCCATCGCCGCTGCCCGCCGAACCCGACTGCACCGTGACAGGCGACGTCTTCGCCCTGCCACCTGGCCAATAAGAACCGCTGATCAGCCATCTACCGATGAAGCCGTGCCACATACGTGCCACACCCGGCGCGCCAGCGCGGTCAGCAGCGGCAACTCACATCCACTCTGCCGCGACAGCCAGCATCAACAACGCCGCTGATCAGCCGTTCGGTACGCTCCCGATCTTCCAAGCTGGTCATGAGGGGCGTTGATGACGCGGATGTCCAGGTCCTGCACGAGGAGCAGGACGCGGGTTCGGGCGTGGGTCCGGCCGGCGCCGATGTGGCAGCGGCGGCCGGCGTGGCCCAGGGTTACTTTGCCGTCGGCGTCGGTGCGGTCGGCGCGGACGCGGTCGTGGGTGCCGGCGGCGCGGCCACCTGGTGCGGCTTTGGGCCGGGCTGTGCAGGCGTCGGCGGGAGGCGGAGCGGTGCTCAAGGGACCGGTGCGAGCGGCGGGTGTTGTAGACGGCGAACGCGCCGGGCAGGGCCTGCAGCTCGGCGAGAGTCGCGGGCTGGGGTTGCTGTGCCGCCAGCCATCATTTGAGGGTCTGCTGGAACCGCTCGACTTTGCCCTGGGTCTGCGGTTAACCGGCCTTGCCGTTCTTCTGGATCACGCCGAGGCGGCTCATCTTCTGGATCACGCCGAGGCGGCTCATCTTCTGGATCACGCCGAGGCGGCTCAGTTCGTTCTCCAGGGCATTGCGGCCGCCCTTACCCCCGGCGAAGCGGGTGGTGAACACCAGGCCGTTATCGGTCAGGGTGGAGGCCGGGACGCCATAGGTTGCGCAGCTAGCGCGGAACGCTTCCAGCACGACCGGGCCGGTGACCGGCTGGTGCGCCGTGACCCGGAGGGCATACCGGGAGTGGTCATCCAGCCAGGTCAGGATCTCGGTATCACTTCCGTCGGCCAGCGGCCAGTGCGTGAAGCCGGACTGCCAGCACTCGTTGGGCTGGCCGGCCTGGAACCCCAGGCAGGAGGACTTCGGCCGTTTGCGCGCTCGGGGACGGCCGGCCGTTTCTCGGTGATGACAGCAGTGATGACAAGCCGCTAACAAGGCGCTGCTGCTGTCCTGGTTCGCGCTACAGTCCAAGCAAGCGAGGAGGGCGGCCATGGCAGAGACGACGCCGTTCACGATCGGGGCGAACGTCAGCTGTAGCGATGGGGCCTGCGGCGAAGTGAGCCGCCTGATCGTCGACCCGGCCGCTGATACGGTGACCCATCTGGTGGTCGAGCCGAAGCACCGGCGCGGGCACGGTCGGCTTGTTCCTGTCGGCCTGGTCGACACCAGCACGGGCCAGATCCGGCTCCGGTGCACCACGGCGGAGTTCGAGAAGCTTGATCCCGCCGAGGAGACGCGGCAACTGCCGGAAGACTATCCGACGACGACCTTCCTGGGAGGCTACGATCCCGCACTGAGCATAGGCAGACGGCAGTACGTCACCGAGGACTCGGTTCCCCTGGGAGAGGTTGAGGTACGCCCCGGCGAGCACGTCCATGCCACCGACGGCCACATCGGGCAAGTCCAAGGGTTCGTCATCGACCCGGCCAGCCACCACGTGACCCACGTGCTCCTGCAGGAAGGGCACCTGTGGGGCCGCAAGGAAGTGGCCATCCCGATCAGTGCCGTGACGCTGGTCGACGACGGCATCCGGCTCAGCATCACCAAGCAGCAGGTGCAGGACCTGCCGCCGGCGGACATCGATCATCCCGGCGGCTAGATCACCGTCCCATTAACGTGTCATTAGCCAGGGTGATCACCGGTCAGCTACGGCTACCAGCGGCTACCCGAACGCCCAGGTCAGAGCCCGTGACCGCGCTATGCGGTCAACCTTCCAAGCTGGTCATGAGGTTCGATTCCCTTCGCCCGCTCCAACTGGAAACCCCAGCTCAGAGGCGCCAACTGCACTGTTGCGGCGGCTCTGAGGCCCGACGTTGATGGCCAGCCGTGTCGTACACGTGCCATTGAGCCCGCCACCGGGCAGTCGTTGATGCCGCGACCGCGCACGTTACGGTGACCGCCGACCTGGACTCAGTCAGGGCGGCGAACGTAATGGCAGCGCTCATCAAGCTTTACCGAACCGTGCTCACGGAGCGCTGCCGCTGCATCACCAAATAACGAGGTCGCCAACAGGCCGCCGACCTCGCCCGCCTGCTCAAGGCCCTGGCCGACCCGACCCGGCTGCGGCTGAGCACTACGCGGTACTGAGCACTACGCGGTAGCACCAGCTCGGCCGGGAGACCAGCAATCCGGCGCCGAGCAGGTCTGCCGTGAGCTGACGGCCTGATCACGGGCCTTTCTGCAGCGCAGGCAGGTACCGGCTGCCGATCCTGGGGAGGCTGGCCCGCGGGCAGCGGCTGCCACCTCTTGACTTTACGCCATAAAGCAGAGTCTGCTTTATGGCATAGAGTCGATCGGGGAAGCCGCCATGAACCACGCATCCGACACCACCACCACCGCCGACAACAGCGGCAACTTCGACCCCCAGCAGGCCGCTGCCCCGCTGGACCAGACCACCCAGCAGGCACGCCGCAAGTTCGCGCCCAGTACGCCGCTGCTCTCGGTGTTCCGGGCGGTCGTCGTGCTCGGCGCCTTCGGCGGGGTCTGGCTGTCAGTGCACGGGGCGCTGTACCACGCCGGGGCGAGCAAGGCGACCGTCTTCGGGCTGTACCCGGCCACCGCGCCGCTGTTGATCGTCGGCCTGGTCGCCGCGTTCGGCGGCCCGGTAGGCCCGTGGCTGATCATGGGCATCGGCCTGTGCGCGGTACTCCTGGGGACCGCCGCGTTCACGGTCTGGCAGGAGCGCCGCAGCGTGGTAGGGCCGTGACCACCGGCGAGCTCGACCCGCTGATCCACGACCCGGAACGGTTGCGCATCGTCGCGACCCTGGCGGCACTGCCCGACGGCGACGCGCTGTCCGTCACCCGGCTGCAGGACATGGTCAGGCTGACACCCGGCAGCCTGAGCACCCGCCTGCGCGAGCTGGGCCACGCCGGGTACGTGCGGACGGGAAAAACCGGCAGCCGCGTCAACGCGCTGACCGCGGCCCTCACCCACCAAGGCCGGGGCGCGCTGGATCGTTATACTGCCGTGCTGCGGCAACTGCCCGCGGGGGCGGCCAGGGAGGGTTACCTGGCGTCAGCACCCGAGATGCGGGTCAGCGATGCTGACCGAGACGCGGCCGCCGCGGCCCTGGGCGAGCACTTCGCACAAGGCAGGCTGACCCTCGATGAACTCGACGCGCGTCTTGATGCCGCCCTCACGGCCACCACACAGGGCGAGATAACCCAGGCCACCCGGGATCTGCCGGACGTGACGGTGCTCTCGGACCGGCCACCGGTCACCTCTTCCCGCCTCCAGAGGGCAAGACGAGGGCGCCGGCCCGGCCTGGCGGCAAGCCGGCCCGGCCTGGCGGCAAGCCACGGAACGCTGCCGCCCTATCAGACCCGAGGCCATTGACCTTGGCCTGCTGCGGGACCTGCTTAGGGGCAGCTGCGGCACGTCCCGGACAATCCTGCCGAGAGCCAGAAGGGAGTAGATGTGCCCTACCCTCCGATCGAGCCGTATGAGACCGGCATGCTCGACGCCGGCGACGGCAACCTCATCTACTGGGAGGCATGCGGCAACCCTGACGGGGTGCCCGCCCTCATCGTGCACGGCGGCCCGGGCTCCGGCTGCTCGACAGGCGTGCGCGCGTCGTTCAACCCCGAGTGCTACCGGATCATCCTGTTCGACCAGCGCAACTGCGGACGGAGCACGCCGCACGCGAGCGACCCCGCGGCTGATATGAGCCTCAACACGACCGAGCACCTGATCCGTGACATGGAGCGCCTGCGCGAGCACCTCGGCGTGGAGAAATGGCTGCTGCGCGGCGGGTCATGGGGCGTGACGCTGTCGCTCGGGTACGCCGAGCGCCACCCCGAGCGCGTCTGCGGCATGGTCCTGGTCGGCGTCACGTCCACGCGCCGGTCGGAACTGGATTGGCTGTATCGGGGCGCCGGGCGCATGTTCCCCGAGGCCTGGGCCCGGTTCCGCGACTTCGTCGGGGCCGAGAACTACCGGCTCCCGACCGATACCGAGCCGCCGATCGAAGGCCTCCTCATGGCCTATTCGCGGCTGATGGAGAACCCGGATCCCGGCATCCGCGAGCGGGCGGCAGCGGAGTGGGTGGCCTGGGAGGACGCGGTGATCTCCATGGAGCACAACGGCACGCCGGGCCTGTACGGTAACCGGCGAGACGCTACGCGGCTCGCGTTCGTCCGAATCTGCGCGCACTACTTCGCGCACGACGCCTTCCTTGAAGACGGCGTGCTTATCCGCGACGCAGGCAAGCTGGCTGGCATTCCCGGCGTCTTGGTCCAGGGGCGCGGTGATCTCGGTGGCCCGGTCATCACTGCCTGGGAACTGGCACGGGCCTGGCCTGGTGCCGAACTCATCATCATCGACGATTCCGGGCATACCGGCAGCGCAGCCATGCAGGAGGCGGAGGATTCGGCGGGCGACAGGATGTTCACGGTGATCACCGGGCGGGTCATGACCTAGCCCGCCAGGGAATGGTCAGGCCGTGAAGGAGCGTCAGGCTTGCGCCACCGTCAGAATGGCGCGGGCCCTGGCGGCCGAGGCCCGCACGCGAGCCACCGGGTCATGCCCCAGTTCGGGCAGCTCGGCCATCGCCAGCATGTACCGCGGGTGGGTCCGGTAGTACTCGGCCCAGGCCGTCGGGCGGCGCCGCCAGCCCGCGCGTTCAGACGCGCGCCAGCACGTCGAGTTCCTGCCCGTGCCGCCGAGAACGAGAATGTTCTTCCCTGCCATCGCGCCACCTCCGCGGTCTGGCCCAGGTTGACCGCGACCGATCCCCGTCTCCCTGATTCACGGGAGACATACGCCCGTGACGGCTCCAGCGGCCGGGCGTAGGGTTGGGATTTGAGCCGCAGATGGGGTGACGTGACTTGTGTCCGAAAGACCTTCTGCCCAGCTGAAGACCGGCCAGTCTGGCGGGCGTGACACCCTCAAGCGCACCCTGAAGAAATTCCGCACCGACCGCTGCAGCATGACGGCCGGGAGCCTGGCCTACCACTGGTTCCTCGCCCTGTTCCCCGCGCTGATCGCGCTGCTCGGCCTGACCAGCCTGCTGCATCTCGATCCGAGCACGGTGCACCGCCTGGTCAACGGCCTGGACAAGGCGCTGCCGCCCGGGGCGTCCGGGGTCTTCACCCAAGCCGTCCAGTCTGCGACCAGCAAGTCCGCCAAGGGCTCGCTCACGGCCCTGATCATCGGCGTGGTGGTGGCGCTGTGGGCGGCCTCGGGCGGCGTGGCGGCGCTGTGGGCGGCCTCGGGCGGCGTGGCGGCGCTGGAGACCGGGCTTGACGTGGCCTACGACGCAGAGGATCGCAAGTTCGTGGCGAAGCGGCTGCGGACCATCCCGCTCATGCTGGCCACCGTGGTGCTGGGCGGGATCGCCGCGGCCCTGATCGTGTTCGGCGCGTCGATCGGGCACGGGCTGGAAGGCCACCTGCCCTTGGGGCATGCCGTCTTCCTCATCGCCTGGACCGTGGTCCGCTGGGTACTGACGATCGCCATGATCACGCTGCTGTTCTCGTTCTACGACTATTACGCCCCGAACCGCGCTTCGCCATGCTGGCGGTGGCTCAGCGTGGGCAGCCTGGTCAGCACCGCTATCTTCCTGATCGCGTCGCTCGGTTTCTCGTTCTACGTGGCCAAGTTCGGCTCCTACGGCAAGACCTACGGGGCGCTGGCCGGGGTGGTCATCCTGTTGTTCTGGCTCTACCTGGTCGGGCTGGCGGTGCTGGTGGGCGGTGAGCTGAACGCCCAGACCCAGAACGGCACCGCCGTGCCCGCCGACCAGCCCCAGCCGCAGGCCAGGGCGAAGAGCTGAGCGGCCGGGGCGGTGACCGAGCCCGTGCCGTTGCCGAGGCCGGCCACCGCCGTCTGCGGGCCGGTCAGGGCATCGTCGTCGTCTCCTCGTCGTCATCCTCGTCCTCGGCCTCAAGCTCGGCTTCGAGCTCGGCCTCGACCAGGGCGATCACCAAGCCCAGGCCCTCGGCGATGCCCGCCGCCGCGGAGACCACGCGGGCCGTGCCGACGATGGGCGCCACCGCCACGAGAATGTCTTCCGCATCGTCGAGGGTGATGCCGGACTCGGCCGCCGCCTCGACGTTGAGCGCGTAGGACGCGGCGGGCGCGTCCATCGCGGCCAGGGCGGCGATCCGCGCGATCATGAACTCGCGCGGGGAAAGGTCGCTGTTCTCCAGCGAGGCGGCGGTCATCACCGCGAGAGTGTCCATAACGGGGGTGTCGCTGTCGGGCATGGCGGCTTCCTTCCAGAACGGGGGCAGCGGTGGTTAGAACGCGGGCAGCAGCTATTTAATCGTCTCCCGGCCGCGCCCGTTCCGCCGGCCCCACGAGCCTCGCCGCGGCCTCCCCGCCGCGTTGGTTTCACCGTCCGACGTGGCGGCCGTGATTTGCTTACCCCGGAAGCGCAGGAGAGGAGCCGCCCCGATGATCAAAGAGCTCAGCGAGATGCCCGCGGGGGTCATCGGGTTCGAGGCCACGGGCACGCTGCGCGCCGAGGACTACCGCGACGTCGTGCCCCCGGCGCTGGAGCGGGCCGCGGCCGGGGGCGCGGTCAGTTTCGTGGTCGTCATCCCCGAGTTCCGGGGGATGTCGGGCGGCGCCGTGTGGCAGGACCTCAAGGTGGGCGTCGAGCACCTCCGGGCCTGGAAGCGCATCGCCCTGGTCACCGACATCGAGTGGATGGGCCACCTGACCACGCTGTCCGGCTTGATGACGCCCGGCGAGATCAGGCACTTCCCGCTCGCGCAGCGCGCCGAGGCCATCGCCTGGGCCGCCGCCGCCTGACCCTGGCGTTCATGGCGCTTTGCTGGTTTACAAGCATTTGCTCGGGACCAAAGACCCTGGTGGCCCGTTGCGGGCGCGGCCCACGCTGGAAGATCATTGGCAACCCATCGCACAGGGGCAGACATGAAGGCTCGTGTTGAGCCCGGGCAGGACTGGACCGTGGTCCTGCGGCGTCAGGCCGCCCGCATCGTGGCGGGCCGGGCGGAGGGCGGCTACACCGATGCGTTCGAGATCATCTGCTGCGACTGCGGCGACCATCCCGACCTGGATTACGGCGAGGTCTCACCCGAGCTGCAGCGGATCCGCGGGCCGTACCCGATCGCGCTCGGCGTCGCCGCCTATGAGCGGCACCTCGGTCAGCACCACCGGCGGCCGGCGATCCCCGGGCCACGCCGGCCAGAACACCGCGCTGGCTGACCGGCCGGCCCGGCCGGGCCGAGACTCAGGATCCGCCGTCACTTAGGTCCGCCGTCCCCTTTCGGGTCCGGGGTCGCGGTCGGCTGCGGGCCGGGGTGCCAGCCCGCGCCGAGCGTGCCCTGGGCCGCCGCGACCCCGCTGCGGTCGCGGCCGCGGCCGCGCAGGACGACGGCGAACCCGACCGCGATCGCCCCGCCGGCTACCGGCCCGACCAGGTACGCCCACCACGCGGTCCAGTCGCCGAGCACCAGGGCGGGCCCGAGCGAGCGGGCCGGGTTCATCGACGCCCCGCTGACCGGCGAGCCCCATAGCCCGGCCAGCGCGATGTAGCTGCCCACGCCGACGGCGGCCAGCGCCCCGATCTGCTGGGCCCCCGACGCGGTGCCCAGGATCACGCTCACCAGCCCTGTGGTCAGCACCAGTTCCCAGAGCATCGCGGTGGTCGCGGATATGCCGCTGCCGGGCAGGGTCAGGCCCGCGCTGCCCTGCTTGCCGATCAGCGCCCACAACAGCAGCGTGGCCAGGATGGCGCCGGCGAACTGGGCCACGATGTACGCGGGCACGCGCTTCCACGGGAAGTCCCCGCGCAGCGCGAACGCGAAGCTCACCGCCGGGTTCAGGTGCGCGCCGGACACCGTCCCCATGAACAGGATGATCGCCGCCACCATCAGCGCGGGCGCGACCACCTTCGCGGTGTACGGGACCGCGCTGCCCCCGAACCGGGCGCTGACCATGCCGCCGCCGACCGCGACCAGGGTCGCCCGGCCACATCGCGATCGCCTCACCCCGCGCGGGTGAACACCCGGTGAACAACCCTAGGCCCCAGGGCGGCGCTGACACCGGACAGGCCAGCGTGACACGCCGGGCATGTGCAGGGCCGATGATGGCCTACCGGTCATCCCGCTCGGGAGCAGCGGTGTGCCGTTTCACCGCCTCGGCGTACCGCTCCAGGGTCTCGCCGGGGCCGGGGGCCGCGATCGCGGACCGGATGACCGGGGCCATCTCGCCGTGCCGGTGCAACTGCGTGTAGGTCGCCGTGACCTCGGTGACATCCGGGCCCGCCGCGGCGAACTGGACCTCGATGCGGCTCGCCTGCTCATCGTCAAAGACGGGCCGCCAGCCCGGGCCGATCCGCCAGGTCACCACGAGCCGGGCCGGCGGCGCCCACTCCATGATCGTGCCCCGGTGACCTCCGCCCCGTCCGCGCCGCGCTCGTAGAAACGGCCGCCCGGCCGCGGCTCCATGGTGATGGACTGCGGGTTCTTGATGAACGTGTGCCCGGCCGGCAGCCACTCGCCCGGCCGCTCGGTAAAGACCCGGAAGGCCGCGTCGACGGACGCCGGAACCCGGACTGACTTGCGCACATCGGACACGTCCGGACCGGTGGCGGGCGGCTCGGTCACGCTGACCCTCCCTGGGTGCGGGGCGCACGGCTCGTTACGGGCACTGGAACGGGTCAACCTCATGTCGGAACGGACATGTTACTGTTGACATGAGGTCAGCCTGGCACGTTGGCCTGAACATGTCAATATCGACATGTTCTATTCGACTGGTTCGTGAGGCAGGATCATGTCACTGCGGCACGCTCTGATCGGGCTGCTCGCCGGGGAACCTGCCAGCGGGTGGGATCTGAGCAGGCGCTTTCAGGAAATCCTCGGATCGGTCTGGCCGGCCGGGCATCCCCAGATCTACGGCGAGCTGCGCAAGCTGCAGGACGAAGGGCTGATCGAGGTCGATTCGGAGGGGCCGCGCGGCCGCAAGGCCTACCGGGCGACCGAGGCCGGGGTGGCGGAGGTGCGGCGCTGGCTCACGTCCGCCGAGGTTGATCACACGCTTCGGCTGGAGCCCCTGCTGCGGTCGGCGTTCTTCTGGCTGATGACCCCCACCGAACTCGCCGCCCATCTCGACCGCGAGGCGGCCTATTTTCACGCCCTGGCCCGGAAGTACCGGGACCTCGCCGCGGCCAAGGACCGGGGCGACTACGGGCACAGCCCGCAGACGCAGTCGCTGCGCATGGCCGTCGAGGCCAGCGCCAGGATCAACGAGGCCCTCGGGGGCTGGGCCGAATGGGCCAAGCGGTCGACCGCGCCGCAGGGGGCAGACCGGTGACCACGATCCCGGCGCCGATGTTCAGCTTCCCGCTGTCCGGCGGGGAGGCCCTCGTGCTGAGGACACCCCTGATCACCGACGCCTACCACGCCCTGATCGTCGCCAACCGGGAGCGGCTGGCCCGGTGGGAGCCGTGGGCCATTCCCCCGCCGGTGCTGGAGGAGACGCGATCCTTCCTGGAGGCCAGCGCGCGGAACTGGCTGGCGGGC
Source organism: uncultured Actinomycetota bacterium (assembly GCA_963808705.1). GTDB lineage: Bacteria > Actinomycetota > Actinomycetes > Streptosporangiales > Streptosporangiaceae > JASHPR01. The sequence goes on from CAWEHB010000008.1 coordinate 14,897, forward strand.
CTGGAACTGCCGGTGGCGATCGCGGTCCACGACCACGCCCAGTGGCGTCTCGCCGGTGCGGTGAGCCTGCACATCACGCCCTACTCGCGAAGCGCGGAGATCGGCTACTGGATCGACGGCGGTTACGAGGGCCGCGGGCTGGCGTCGCGGGCGGTGGCCGCGGTGCTCGATCACGCGTTCGGCTCGCTGGGCATCGAGCGGGTCGCGCTGCACACCGATCCGGCGAACGAGCGCAGCCGTGCCCTGGCCCGCCGGCTGGGATTCACCGAGGAAGGGCTGCTGCGCCAGGGTCTCGCCTTTCCTGGCGAACGCCGGGACGAGGCCGTCTTCGGGCTTCTGGCCAGCGAGTGGAGCCGGCGGCCGGACTGAGCGCTCCGGCCCCGCGATGTGCCGTCAGGAGACCGCCGCCGGGAGGGCATCGCCGACCATTCGGCCTGGCCGCGGATCAGGGCCGCCAGGCCTGCCTCGCGCAGGATCGCCGCGGGCGGCCCGTTGGCATCCACCCCGGGATCGTGTCACGGGCCGCGCCGCGCCGGTGCCCAGCAGCGGGATGCTGCTCAAGGCGATGCCCGCGATGATCGCGGCACCGCCGGCGGCCTGGGCCGGCCCGGCCGGGTCGCCGAACAGGACGACGCCGGCCACGGCGCCCACCAGCGGCTCGAGGTTAAGGAAGGCCCCGGCCACCTCGGCGGACACCCGGGTCTGCCCGTAGGCGAAGAGCGTGAAGGGCAGCAGCGTGCCCCCGGCCGCGAGGGCGACGGTGGCCAGGACCGCGCCCGGGTCGTGGGGGGCGGCGGGGGCGCCCTCCGCGATCACCGAGAACGGCAGCACCGCCAGGGCGGCGCCGAGGAACTGCACGGCGGTGACCGCCACCGGGTCGCGGCCGCGCAGCAGGCGGCCCTGGGCCACCGTGAACGTGGCCGACAGCAGCAGCGACGCGAGCACCAGGCCGTCGCCCACGGCCGTGGCGCCGCCGCCCCGGCCGCCGGTGACCAGGCCGACGCCGGCGAGCGACACCGCGAACCCGGCCCAGGCCACCGGGCGGGCCACGGTGTGCTGCCAGAGCGCCGCGATGATCGCCACCATAACGGGCACGGCGCCGATGAGCAGTGCCGCGTGGGTGACGCTGGTCCGGGTGATGCCGGCGTTCTGCACGACCACCGACCCGCCGTACCCGAACGCGCCGGACGCCAGCACCCGGGGAGTGCAGGCGGCCCGCAGCCCGCGGCGCCAGGCGGCGGCGAGGAGGATCGCGGCGGCCAGCCCGAACCGCGCGAAGGCGAGCCAGCCCGGCGGCAGCCACTCCAGGGCCAGCTTGGACAGCGGCACGGTGGTGCCCCACAGCAGCCCGGCGGCGGTGAGGGCGGCGACCGCGCGGCGACGGTTGGTGTTCATGCCGCCATGGTCGCTACTGGCGGGCGTGTAATTTGCTGTTAGCGCACTGAAGCGAAATGATATATCGCAAGATGGCGGTTGAACTTGACGAAGTTGATATTAAGCTGCTCACCGCACTGCAGGCCGATGCGGACTGCACGAACGTCGAGCTCGCCCGGCTCGTCGGCTTGTCCCCCGCGGCCACGCTGCACCGGGTCCGCTGGCTGAAGGAGTCCGGGGTAATCCGCATCATCAGCGCCCAGCTCGACCCCGCCGCGGCCGGGTTTCCGCTGCAGCTGTACGTGACGGCCACGCTCGCCCGTCACGACCTGCACTCCAGCCGGGTCTTCGAGGACCAGATCCGGGCGCTGCCCCAGATCATCGCGGCGGACAACGTCGCCGGCGAGATGGACTACCTGCTCACGGTCGTGGCCCGCGACGTCACCGAACTGCAGCAGGTGCTGGCCAGCCTGGCCACCCGGGGCGGGCAGCGGCTGGTGACCTACCTCCGGCTGGGCGAGATCAAGCCCCCCTCCCGGCTGCCGCTGGCCGTGACCGCGCCGGATCCCGCGCGCCCGCCGCGCAAGCGGCGCCGGGCCGCCTCCCGCTGACCACGCTGGCCGGGGTCCGGGACGGCACCGGGAGCCGGGCCGGGCGGCGAGCGCCAGGCTATAACGGTCCCCAGAGGTGGGCCACGGAAGCGATCTTGATCACGTCCAGGTCGTGGACCGTGGTGACGGCGCACGCCGGGACACCCTGGTAGAGCAGCTCGCGGGCCATCGCGCCCTCGCCGAGCAGCGTGCGGAGCAGGTCCACGGTGACCCCGCCATGGGTGGCGGCGACGACGGGCCCGGGCTCGGCGGCCACGTCAAGGAGGAACGCACGCAGCCGCTCGCCCGCCCGGCGCGAGGAGTCGCCGCAGCTGGGCACGTAGTCCCGCTCCAGGGTCGAGTGAGCCCACTCGGCCACGAATTCCTCGAAGGTCTGACCGTCGGCCCAGTTCATGCGCTCGCGCAACCGGACGTCCCGCCGCAGGCGCAGGCCGCTCACCGAGGCGATGATCTCCCCGGTCTCCCAGGCGCGCCGCTGCGGGCTGCTGTACACCGCCTTCAGCCCTAAGCCGTGCAGCCACCGCGCGGTGCGGCCCGCCTGCTCACGCCCGGTGGCCGTCAGCCCGGGGTCACCCGGGCCGGGGTCCCTCTCGCCGTGCTGCACCAGGTAGATCAGCGTCATGCCCGCGCACACCTCCCGTGCCTGCCGACCTCGCGGCGACCTCCGATGATTCCCGCTCCCGGTGCTGCCACGCCAAGCATGACCGCCCTCGCGGGCGCCGGCATCGCCTCTGGCCGAGAAAGGCCGGACGTGTCACAGATTTCGCGGCTGCGTCGTCTCCGGGGTATGCCAGAGACCAGCATGAGAATCGCCGTCGCCGGCGGAACCGGGACCCTGGGCCGCCGCGTCACCGAAGAGCTGCGCTCGCGCGGGCACGACGTCCGGGTGGTCGTCATCGACGCGGTGCGCAATCCGGACAAGCTCGCCACCGTACGGGAACCGTAACGACCTGGTGACGGCTCCTTGCAGCCTCGTACAGGTTGCTCGCTCGGGTAGGGTTGCGGCGGGAACCGGGCCTGCGGGGGACGTTCTGGAGCCCCCGTCACGACCTCGATCCGGAGCCCATCCGGTCCGAAGCCCGCGGAGGTTTCCCACCGGTGAGCCCAGCGATGGTGTCGTCGGCTGCAGGGTCGCCGCAGGACGCGCCTCCGGCCCGGCGGGGGCTGCACATCTTCCCGCGCACCCCGGTCGGCGCGGTCATCACGGCGGCGACGCTGCTGGCCCTGGTCCTGCGGATCTACCAGATCACGCGCCCCGGCGTGCTGCTCGGCGTCGCCTGGTACGACGACGGGGTGTATTTCGCCAGCGCGCTGCGCCTGGTGCAGGGGGCGCTGCCGTACCGCGACTTCGTGTTCGCGCAGCCACCAGGGATCACGCTGCTGCTGACCCCGGCCGCGCTGCTGGCCAAGGCGTTCGGCACCGCCCGGGGCATGGCGGTCGCCCGGATCCTGACCCTGCTGGCCAGCACGGCCAGCGTGGTCCTGGGCGGCCTGCTGGTGCGCCACCGCGGGCTGCTGGCGGTGACCGTGACCTGCGGGCTGCTCGCGGTCTACCCGGCCAGCGTGGGGGACACCCGTACGATCTTCCTCGAACCGTGGGTGGCGCTGTTCTGCCTGGCCGGCGCGCTCGCGGTGTTCGACGGTGACCGGCTGGCCGGCGGCAGGCGCCTGCTGTGGGGCGGGGTGGTGTTCGGGTTCGCCGGCGTCATCGAGTCGTTCGCGATCATCCCGGTGCTGGTCGTCGTGGCGCTCGCCCTGCCCAGGCCCAGGACGGCGGCGACCTATGTCGGCGGGGTGGCGGCCGGCTTCCTGGTTCCGGTCGTGCCCTTCGTGATCCTGTCTCCGCGGAGGTTCTACCAGAGCGTGTTCACCGCCCAGCTGGTCAGGTACGGGCAGACCCGGGTGCCGGTGTGGTCCCGGCTGCAGCAGATGACCGGGCTCAACTATCTGGTGAACCCCGGGCACCTGCTCATCGGGCTCGTCACGGTGGCCCCGGTCGGCTTCGTGGCCGCGGCCCTGACCGGCGCGTGGATGATCACGCGCCGCCCGCCGCCGCCGCTGGACTGGTTCGCGGTGGCGACCACCGCCCTGATCGTGGTCGTGTTCATGTGGCCGCCGGGGTTCTTCTTCCACTTTCCCGGGTTCCTGGCGCCGTTCCTGGCCATGTCGATAGCCCTGCCCGCGTCCCGGCTGCTGGAGGCGGTCCGGTCGCCCGCAGGCCGGCCGGAGGCACGCCGCTGGCTGCCGCTGGCCGCCGCGGGCCTGGCCGGCCTGGCCATCGTGGTGTCCGCGGTCATCCAGGGCAACTCGGAGTCCACCCTCACGCCCAGGGTCGGTCCCAGGAGCGTGGCCGCGGTCCGGCGGGCGATCCCGCCCGGGGCGTGCGTGCTGACCGACCAGGCGTCCTTCACCATCGCCGCCGACCGGTTCTACTCCAGCGTGCCCGGCTGCTCGCAGATGATCGACCCGCTCGCCGTCGACTATGCCCTCAGCCCGGGACGGGACGGGCTCAACGGCGCGGGCAAGGTCCCGGCGGTGGCGGCGGTCATGCGGTACGCGTTCGCGCACGCCCAGTACGTCTGGCTGGCCGGCACCTACAACCGCCGCCGGATCGGCTGGACGCCCGCGCTGAAGGCCTACTTCCACCGCAACTTCGTCCTGGTGCTGGCGGACAGCAAGGGCGACGCGCTCTACGTGCGCCGGGGCCTGCGCCCGGACTGAGCCGCTCCCGGCCGCCTTGGCCGCGCCCGCGCCTGCTCCCCGCCCGGCCGTAATTCCGTAGGCGGGGCCACGCCGCCCCGCTACCATCGCGTTCATGGCATTCCCTTGACGTAAGGCCCGGGCCGGGACGTTGGTGCTGGCCGCCGCGCTCGCGGTCGAACTGGTCGACGAGCTGGTCGACGGCACCAAGAGCGCGGCGCTGCCGCTGATCCGGCAGAGCCTGGCCCTGAGCTACGTCCAGGTCGGGCTGCTGGCGTCGGTGCCGCTGCTGCTGGGCGGCCTGCTGGAGCTTCCGCTGGGGGTCCTGGCCGGGCACGGCCGCAGGCGGCGCCTAGCCGTCCTAGCCGGCGGGGCGGTGTTCATCCTCACGCTCGCGGCCGCCGCCGCGGCCCGCTCGTTCGCCGTCCTGCTGGCCGCGTTCGTGATCTTCTTCCCGGCGTCGGGGGCGTTTGTCGGCCTGACCCAGTCCGGGCTGATGGACGCCGATCCCGGGCGGCGGGAGCAGCACATGGCGCGCTGGGAGCTGGCCGGGTCGGCGGGCTCGGTGGCCGGGCCGTTCGTGCTGATCGCCGTGCTCGCGGCCGGGGGCGGCTGGCGGTCGGCGTTCGGCGCGGCGGCCCTAGCCGCGGCGGTGGCCTGGCTGGGCGCGGCCAGGCACCCGCCGGCGCTGGCCGGCGGGCGCCCGGCCCGGCCCGGCGCGGCGGCCGCGGTGCGCCGCGTGCTGGCCGCGCTGCGGCGTGCCGGGGTGGCGCGCTGCCTCGTCCTGCTCCAGGTCTGTGACCTGCTGCTGGACGTCCTGACCGGGTTCGTGGCCCTGTACCTCGTGGACGTCGGGCACGCCACGCCCGAGCAGGCGGCGCTCGGCGTGGCGATCCGGCTGGGCTCCGGGCTGGCCGGGGACGCCGCGCTCGTCTGGGCCCTGCGCCGGTTCCGGGGGCCGAGCCTGCTGCGGGCCAGCGCCGCCGCGGCCGCCGTCGCGTATCCGGGGTTCCTGCTCGTGCCGGGGATCGGGCTCAAGCTGCTGCTGCTCGGCGGCCTGAGCTTCGCGACCGCGCCGTGGTACCCGTTGCTGCAGGCCCGGCTGTACGGCAGCCTGCCGGAGTCCAGCGGGATCGCCGTGTCGCTGTCGAGCGCGGCGGGCCTGCTCGGCGGCGCGGGCCCGCTCGTCGTCGGGTTCGCGGCCCAGCGCTTCGGGCTGACGTGGGCGCTCACCGGCCTGGCCGCCGCCCCGCTGTGCGTCCTCGGCGGGCTGTGGCGGTGGCCTCCGGGCGCCGGGGACGACGGCAGCCCGGAAGCCGGCGGGCCGTGAGGCGGTCCTGCGTCGCCGCGGGCCGCCCGGGCCCGCCGCGCGGCTCAGCCCAGCGGGCGCGTGGTCCAGTTCGCCGGATCCGGGCCGAGCAGCCGCGTGTCGTGGGCGAAGACGCTGACGACGCTCGGCACTGCGCGGCCGCTGGTCGCGATGTCCACGGAAAGCCCGTCCGCGTCGGCCGCGCAGAGCTGCTGCCCGGGCGGATTGCCGCGGACGGCCGGGTAGCTGCTGAAGTTGACCCGGTAGCCGCCGACCGTGCGGTTCGCCGCCGGGCAGCCCTCGCCTCGCGGGGCCGGATCCACGTACACGCTGATCATGACCTCGGAGCTCCCGTGGCTCAGGTACCACTGGTTGGCGCGCAGCACCCCGCGATAAGGCATGAAGGCCACCGAGCCGTTCGCCGCGTACAGCCGCCACCTGGCCAGCACGCCGGTCAGCTGGACCGGGAACGCGATGGCAGGCATGGCGCCGGGCCCGATACGGACGCCGTCCGCGACCTTCAGCATGTCCGGCTTAGCCAGCGAGCCGCCCAGCGTCGCCCACCCGCCGCGGGCGTACTGCCACGCGAGATAACCCCCGCCCAGGAACGCGGGCCGCCCGTGGACCGCGCCCGCCGGGCCGGTGACGGTGATGATCGTGCCGCCTGCCGGGTCACCGCAGTTCAGCTGGGCATGGCCGTGCCGCTGCACCTGCCGCAGGACCTGGGCCGCGGTGAGATTGCAGGTGCCGGCGCGGTAAACAGACAGCGAGAGAACCGCCACCGACCTCCGCCCCGCGGTCAGGTAATCGACGGTCGGGCTCGTGCCACCGGTCAGAAACGCGTCGCCCGCGGGCAGCCAGCCGAAGGCCGCGTACGGGACCATCGGGCTGAACGCGGCCGGGGCGGCCAGCGGGGTGACCAGCGGGCTTGCCGAGCTCCCGGGCCTGCTGACTGTCGGCCGTCCCGGGCCTGACGGTCGTGGCCCGGCCGGGATGAGCCCGCCGGCGAACACGGCGATGATCGTGGCCGCCGCCAGCGCCGCGGCCGCGGGCCCGCCCGCCCGCCGCCAGCGCAGCCTCCTGCGGCCGCGCCGCCGCGCCAGCCCGATGTCGACTCGCGACGGCGGCGCCGCGTCGCCCGCCAGCCGTTCCAGCACGGCCCTGGCTCCGGCCTCGTCCATGCTCAGCCCCCTCCCCCGCTTCCCCGCCGGCCGGGGACCGCCGGGCGCTCACGGTCAGGCCCGGGCGCGCGAGCGGGCCCGAGCGCCCGCCGCAGCGAGCCCAGCCCCTTGGCGGACTGGCTCTTGACCGTCCCCGGCGAGCAGCCGAGGACCCGGGCGGTCTGGTCCACGTTCAGGTCGCAGTAGAACCGCAGCACCAGCGTGGCCCGCTGCCGCGGCGGCAGCCCGGCCAGTGCCGTGCGCACGTCGAGAACGGCGGCGTGGTCGGCGACCACGCCGGCCACCTCCGGCAGCTGATCGCGCAGCGTGACCCGGCGGGCCCACAGGGAGCGCCGCTCGCTGAGGAACTCGCGCACCAGGATGACCCGGGCGTACGCGTCGGTGTGGTCGACGGCGCGGGCCCGGCCCCAGTGCACGTACAGCCGCGTGATCGCCGCCTGGACCAGGTCATCGGCGCGATGCCAGTCCTGGCAGAGCAGGTAAGCCATCCGCCGCAGCGCCGTGAGCCTGACCGACACGTACTCGGTGAACTCGGCGTCGCGGCCTCCGCTCAACGCTGGCCGCCTTCACTCGTCGGGTGCCGCACAACCGTTGAATGCGCGCTGGCGCCTGCTTGGTTGCCCCGCGGGGAATATCCGGGGCCAGCCTCGGGCCGGCCCCGGATCGGGGCGTGCCGAGCTCAGGCGTCCTGGTTCGGCGAGCTGTTGGCGGCCACCCGGTCGCCGGCCGCGCCATCCGGTGCGGCAGGAATCGCCTCGTAGGCGTCGACCGGCGCATCCGGGATCCCGGACAGGCTCTTCTTCACCGAGTCGAGGATCGTCAGGCCCTGGCCCACCAGCCCGGCCGCGATCTCGCTGAGGCCGTCGGCGCCGTTCAGGACGCTGATGTTGGCACCCGCCAGCCCGGCCGCCGCCTCCTTCACGATCTGCGGCAACTGGTCGATCAGCATCCGGTCCAGGGCGATGCGGTTGTTCGACGCGGCGGCCTCGGCCTGCATCCTGACCCGCTGGGCGTCCGCCTTGGCCAGGATCTCCACCTTCTGCGCCTCGGCCTCGGCGGGCCTGATCACCTCGGCGACCAGCTGCCGCTGGCGCAGCTCGGACTGCCGCTGGGCCAGGTCGGCCTGGGCGGCGATGACGTTCATCTGGGCCTGGGCCTCGGCCAGCGGCCCTGCCTGGGCGGCCTCGGCCTGGGCCTTGTCGACCTCGGCCTTGTACTGGGCCTGCACGATCGACGTCTGCCTGGCGTACTCGGCCTGCTTGCGCTGCGATGCCTGCTGCGCCTCGGCCGAGGCCTGGTTCGCCTGGGCCTGCGCGATCTGCGCCTGCCGCTGGATCGCGGCATTGTGCGGCGCCGCCATTGCCTGGATGTAACCGATGTTGTTGTCGTCGATGGACTGGATCTGCAGCGAGTCCACGGTGAGGCCGATCTTGGCCATCTCCGACTTAGATCCGTCCAGCACCTCGGTGGCCAGCTTCTGCCGCTCGGTGACGATCTCCTCGACGGTCATCGAGCCGATGATCGAGCGCAGGTGCCCGGCGAAGATCCGCCCGGTCAGCGTAGACATCTGGTCCTGGTCGGACAGGAACCGCTGCCCGGCGTTGACGATGCTCTCCTCGTCGTTGCCGACCTTGAACGCGATGACCGCGCGGACGTTGAGCGAGATGCCCTGCTTGGTCACGCAGGTCTCGGCGACCTCGGCCTCGGCCATGGACAGCGTCAGGAAGTTGGTCTTGCGGAGGAACGGGGGAACGAACGCGCCGTGGCCGGTGACGACCTTGAACGGCGCGCCGTTGCGGCCGAACCTGCCGCCAGATACGAGCATCGCCTCGTCGGGCGCGGGAACACGGTACCCGAGCATCTTCTTCATCTCCTACTGGAATCCCCCGGGCGGCCCCCGGGACCGTCATTGTTTACTTTATCCGTCTTACCGCGCAAAAGGGTCACGGGCCATGGATCGCGGGGAACAGGTCCAGCGGATCGGTCCACTCGCTGACGTCGACCGTCCTGGTTCCGCGGGACTCGATGACCAGAACCGTGGAGCCCCTGGGCAGCGGCGTGGGCGACCAGGCGATGTACGCCTCGGAACCGCCCCTTACCTTGACCATCACTTCACCCGGCCCGTCCGGTCCCCTGGTGGCGACGCTGAGCACCCCGATGCTGCCGATGAGCGAGGTCTCCCGAGCCATGGTCAGCCGCCCCTCACGCCTCCTGGACTGGTCCTTCAGGGCCTGGATGCACACAGTATGCCGCCCGGCCGCGGCACCCATGCCGAGACGGCCTCGCAACGGCGCGGCGGGCCAGAACTGGGTCTTGAGCTCATCGATCTGCCGGGCCCGCTCGCGGAGTTCCTCGTAGGCCGACCGCTCGCGGTTGTACCCACTGATCGAGTGAGATGTTGGACGGGAGGAAGAGGAATGAGATGTTGGACGGGAGGAAGAGGAATAGGCCAGCCTGCGCTGCTGTTCCTAGTCATCGCCGGTGTGCTGTGTCCCCCGGGCCGCATCTACCGCCTTCGCGGAATACCGTCCGGCTGGAGCCGCGTTGTGCCACTCGCCGAGAGGCGACCGCACATCGGCCTGGCACGCCCTCGAGAGCGCCCCGCTCCGGGGGCGTCGTCATGTGCGCGCCCGGTTCAGCCCTTGAGCGCGCCGGAGATGAGACCGCGCACGTAATAGCGCTGCAGCGCCACGTAGACCACGATGCACGGGATCATGGCGATGACCGCGCCCGCGAGCAGCAGCCCGTAGTTGATCGCGCCGTAGGTCCCGGTCTCGACGTTGCTCAGCGCCACCGGCAAGGATGGCCGGGAAGAGGGCGGAGGGTCGCCGGGAAGCAGGCGGGTCCGGCTGGTGTTGACGATGACGCGGAGGTGGCCAGCGTTCCCGGCCGGCGGGCTGGCAGGCGGCACCGCCGCCCTCCGGAACCCCGACGATGAGCGGAAAGGCTGGCCTGCATGGCTGACGCACTGCCCGAATCGACCCTGGCGGCGCTGGACGACCCGTTCGCGCAGCTGTCCGGACCGCTGGCGAGCTCGACCCGGCTGGACTTCAGGGTCGTCGAGTCGGCCCGGCTGACCCCGCACATGCAGCGGCTGAGGCTGACGGCCCCCGAACTCGACGGCTTCGAGTACCTGCCTGGCCAGGACGTGATGCTGCTGGTGGCCGCCGAGGGCAGCCGACCGGTGCGGCGGCGTTACACCATCCGCGAGCTTGATGCCCGAGCCCGGCTGCTCACCCTCGACATCGTGCTGCACGGCGACGGCCCGGGCGAGCGCTGGGTACGGTCGGCCCGGCCCGGCGACCGGATCGAGGGCATCGGGCCGCGCGGGAAGATCACCACGTCACCGGCGGCGGACTGGCACCTGTTCGTGGGCGACGAGTCGGCACTGCCCGCGATGTTCGTGATGACCGAGGCCTTGCCGGCCGGCAGCCTGGCTACCCTGGTCCTGGAGATCCCCGAGGAGGGCGACGAGCAGGAGCTGTCCTCGGCGGCGACCACCCGCATCTCCTGGCTGCACCGCCTCGGCGCTCCGGCCGGCGACCCGGCCGCGCTCGCGGCCGAGGCGGCCGAGGTCGAACTGCCGCCCGGGCGCGGCCAGGCCTATCTCTTCGGCGAGGCGAAGGTCGTGTCCCGGCTGCGGGACATCTTCGCCGAGCGCGGGCTGGGCCAGGACCAGATGTCACCGAAGGCGTACTGGGGCCGCGGCCGGGCCAACGCCAGTCACGGCGAGCCCGCCCGGGACGCCTAGCGGCCCTGCGAGCCCGCCCGGGACGCCTAGCGGCCCTGCGAGCCCGCCCGGGACGCCTAATGGCCCTGCGGAGCCGCCCCCCGGCGGGTCAGGCCGGGCCGGACGGCACCGGCCAGGCGACGCCGGTGGCCGCGAGAATCTCCGGCGGGCGCGGCAGCGCATCCTGAGTGCCACGGCGGGTCGTCGCCGCGGCGCCGGCCGCGCACGCCGCCCGCACCGCGTCCTCGGCCGGTACCCCTGTCCCCAGCGCCACGGCCAGCGCGGCGACGAACGCGTCCCCCGCGCCCACGCTGTCCACGCTGTCCACCACCAGCCCGGGGATCATCTCGTCCCCGGCCGGGCCGGCCAGCGCGGCGCCGTCCGATCCCGCGGTGACCACCGCGTGCCGCGCGCCGAGGCCGCGCAGGTCCCGCGCGGCGGCGCCCGCCTCCGCCAGCCCGGCCACGGCGTGCCCGAGCACCGCGGCGGCCTCGGACTCGTTCACGACCAGCCAGCCCACCCCGCCCGCGAGCAGCCCGGCGGCCCCGGGCGGGGCGGGCGCCAGGTTGAGCAGGCAGGCCACCCCGGCGGCGCGGGCCCCGGCCAGGACCGCCGCCAGCACCCCGGCCGGGATCTCAGCGGACAAGACGAGGACGTCCGGCGCTGCCGACAGCGCCGCGGCGACCTCGGCGTCGCCGACCCGGTCGTTGGCCCCGGGAGCAACCGTGATCACGTTCTCGCCGGCGGCGTCCACCGTGATCAGGGCCAGGCCGGTGGCGCTGTCCTCGACCGCGCGCACCCCGCCGACGTCGACACCCTCGGCCTCGAGCGCCGACCGGGCCGTCCGCCCGAACTCGTCATCCCCGGTGCAGCCGATCATCTGCACCGCGCCGCCCAGCCGCGCGGCGGCGACCGCCTGGTTCGCTCCCTTGCCGCCCGGCGCGATCACGGCTCCCGACCCCAGCACGGTCTCCCCCGGGGTCGGCAGCCGCGGCACCGCCACCGAGATGTCCATGTTCAGGCTGCCGAGAACGGTAAGCCGGGGCATGCATCCTCCTCGCAGGTCCGCCCGGCCCGGCCGCGCCGCAGCGACCGGGCCGGATCCGGGGCGCGCCGCACCGCCCGGGCCCGATCCCGCGGGCCACAGGCGGAACCGGAGTCCCTGCTGACCCGGTTTGGGCGCGTCAGGCAGGCATTGGCCCTAGCAAACGCTAGGCCAGCACGGCATTCTTTCTCGGTACACGGAAAAGTTGATTCATAATGAACCGAACAAACCGCGACCGAGCGCCGGAGGGGAGCGTGTCGGATGGTCACATCCGGGATGGCAGCCGACATCGCCGCGCTCCTGTCCAGCACATCGGCGAGAACGTTCACCATCGGGGTCGACAAGTCGGGCCGGGTACTCCAGCATGACCGCTCGGCCGGCGAGGTCCTGTCCGATGGGGCGGGCCCGCTGCTCGGCCTCGAGCTCGGCAGTCTCGTCACCGGGTCCGCCTACGGCAACGGGCTGCAGTCGCTGATCGACGCGGCCTGCTCCGACCGCGAGGGCACCGCCGTGCTGACGATCAAGACGGGCAACGGCCATCACGCCGACGCGGTGGTCACCGTCCAGCCGCTCCGCTCGGCCGACCCGCACCTGGTCGCGCAGGTGGTGCTGCGCATCGCGCCGCCGTCGGAGGAGCGGTTCCTCGACCCGGCGGTCATGCGGCACGCGCTACTCGACGGCGCGTTCTCCCGGACCGGCGGAGCGCTCGACATCGACCAGATGGCGCCCGCGCTGGTCAACATCCTCGTTCCGCACTTCTGCAACGCGGCCGGCCTGCTGGTGCTGGAGAGCCTGGTGGGCGCGGACGAGTTCCCCGGCGACACGCACGAGGGACAGCACCTGGTCCGGCGGCTCGCGGTCGCTCACGACAACGACGACCCGGGGTGGGACGCGACGTTCCCGATCGGCGAGATCCTCAGCTACCCGCCGGACACGCCGTACACCCGGTGCCTGGACACCGGCAAGCCGGTCATGATGGATCTCGCGAACAACGACATCGCCAACGAGATCGCCAGCCGCATGCGCCGCCTGCCGATCGGCAGGCTGCTGACCGGCACGTCCATGCTGCTGCTGCCGCTGATCGCCCGGGGGACCACGCTCGGGTTCTTCGCCTGCACGAGGTTCAAGGGCTACCGCCGCTTCGACGCCTACGACGCCGAGATCGGCATGGAGTTCGCCTCCCGCGCGGCGATCTTCATCGACAACGCCCGCCGGTACAGCCGGGAACGCGCCACCGCGTTGACCCTGCAGCGCAGCCTGCTGCCCACCGGGCTCACCTCGCCCTCCACGGTTGAGGTCCGCCACCGCTACCTGCCCGGCAGCAAGATGATCGAGGTGGGCGGGGACTGGTACGAGTCGATCGCGCTGCCCGGCGGCCGGGTGGCCCTGGTCGTCGGCGACGTGGCCGGCCACGGGGTGCGCGCCGCGGTCACGATGGGCCGGCTGCGCACCGCGATCCGCACGCTCGCCCGGCTCGAGCTGCCGCCCGCGGAAACACTGCAGCAGCTCGATGAGCTCATGCACGAGCTCGGGCAGCGCGAGCCGCACTTTGCCACCTGCGTGTACGCGGTCTTCGACGCGGTCTCCGGCAGCTGCGAGATCGCCTCGGCCGGCCACCTGCCTCCGCTGCTCGTATCCCCGGACGGCAGGAGCGAGTTCCTGGACATCTCGCCGGCCCCGCCGCTCGGCATCGGCTCGGGGCCGATCCAGACCCGGGAATTCAAGATCAAGGACGGCAGCCTGCTCGTGCTCTACACCGACGGGCTGGTCGAGACGCGAACGAGCGACATCGACGAGGGACTCGAGCGGCTGCGCGCGACGTTCGGCCCCGGCACGTCCGGCCGCTCGATGGAAGATCTGTGCAAGGCCACGCTGGCCGGCGTCTACGCTGATCACCAGCGCGACGACATCGCGGTGCTCATGGCCAGGCTGCGCCGCCTGGGCCGGGACCAGCACGTCACCTGGAAGCTCGCGTCGGAGCTGACGTCCGCGCGCAGGGCGCGCCTGCTCGTCCGCAGGCGGCTGAAGCGCTGGGGCCTGGCCGAGCTGATCCCCACGGCGGAGCTGCTGGCCTCGGAGCTCGTCACCAACGCGGTCCGCTACGCCCAGGGATCGATCGCGCTGCGCCTGGTCCGCGAGGGCGGGCTGGTGTGCGAGGTCCTGGATGACTCGGCCGCCCTGCCCCGGCTGCGGCACGCGGGCGATGAGGACGAGCGCGGCCGCGGGCTGCAGGTGGTGAGCCAGCTGGCCAAGCGCTGGGGCGCGCGGCGGACCCTCTCCGGCAAGGTCGTCTGGTGCGAGCTGCCCCTCCCCCATTCCTGAGGGAGGGGCTTCCCGGGCCGCACGCAGGCCCGCGGGTCAGTCGGTCAGCGCGGCGTCCCCGCTGACGGGTGCGGCGGAGGCACCGTTCACGGATGAGGAGGCGGCGCCCCTGGTGTCCTGGCGGATCGACAGCTTGCCGTGCTCCATCAGCGCGACGCGCTGGGACCGGCGCGCGATCCCGCTGTCGTGCGTGACCAGGATCAGGTTCAGGCCGCGCTCCCGCCAGAGGCTCTCGAGCAGCCCGATGATCTCGTCCCTGGTGCCCTCGTCGAGGTTGCCGGTCGGCTCGTCGGCGAGCAGCACCTTGGGCTCCTTGACCAGCGCCCGGGCGATGGCCACCCGCTGCTGCTGCCCGCCGGACAGTTCCGACGGCAGGTGCTTGGCCCGGTCGGCGAGCCCGACATCGGCCAGGGCCTTCGCGGACCGGGCCCGCCGCTCGGCCGCGCCGACGTGCAGTGGCACCAGCGCCGTCTCCACGTTCTCTTCCGCGGACAGCGTCGGGATCAGGTTGAACGTCTGGAAGATGAACCCGATCGAGTTCGCCCTGACGTTGGTGACCTGGCCTTCGCGGAGCTGGGCCAGGTCCCGCCCGTCGAAGTCGACGCTGCCGGACGTCGGCCGGTCCAGGCCGCCGAGCATCTGCAGCAGCGTGGTCTTGCCGTGCCCGGTCGGGCCCTGGATGGTCAGCCACTCGCCATCATCGATCACCAGGTCCACGCCCTGCAGCGCGTGCACGATGGAGCGGCCCTTCTTGTAGTCCTTGGTCACGCCGGTGAGCTTGTACATGAGGTCCTCTCCTGGATGTCCGCGGTGTCCGCCAGCTGATCCAGCCGCCTGGTCACTCGACCCGGCCCAGGGCGGCGGCCGGGCGGAGCCGCGCGGCGCGCCAGCCGCCGAGGATCCCGGCGATCAGGCCGCCCGCCACGGCGAGCACCACGGCGAGGATGATGATGTCGATCGTGACCGGCGCGGTCAGGTGCACGGTCGTCGCGTGCGTGGCGGCCGCAGTGCGGAACCTGCCGCCACCACCCCCGGCGCCGCCCCCGCCGCCGAACGCACCGCCTCCGCCGCCGAACCCGCCCCCGCCCGTGCCGGCGAACGAGCGGGCGCCGCCCGGCGTGGCCGAGCCGGTGGTCGGGCCCACCGAGGCGGTCAGCGGGTGCGCCACCTTCTCCACGACCTTGGCGCCGATGAAGCCGAGCCCGACGCCGACCAGGCCGCCGATGATGCCCAGCGTGATCGACTCGCCCATCACCTGGCCGATCACCCGGCGGCTGCGCCAGCCAAGGGCCTTGAGCGTGCCGAACTCCCGAGTCCGGCGCGACACGGCGGCCAGGGTCAGCAGGCTGGCCAGCAGGAACGCCGCGATCAGGACCGCGATCGCGAGCCACTTGCCGAGGTTGTTGGCCAGGCTGGACGCGCTGGCCAGGGACCCGGTGACCTCGCTGGCCAGGTCGGCGGACGTGGTGACCGTCACCCCGTGCACCGCCTTCTGGATCTCCTTCTGCACGGCGGCGATGTCCGCGGAGCTGTCGGCCGCCACGTAGATGGTGTTGACCTTGCCGGCCTCGGCCGGGCTGGCCAGCGCCTGGGCGCGGGCGAGCGGGATATAGACGTCCGCGGAGGAATCACTCGCCGGGTCGGTCACGATCCCGATGACCGGGAACTTCGTGCCGGCGATCGTGACGTCCGACCCGACCTTCAGGCTGGCCGACTTCGCGTAGCTGGCGTCGATCACGGCCACGTCGGAACTGGCGTCGGTTGCCTTCAGGGTGCGGCCCGAGCTGAGGGTCCCGTTGCTGAGCGGGCCGAGCGCCTGGCTGCTCGAGGAGAGGTCGACGCCGTCGACCGTCACGGTGTTCCCGGCGTTGAAGGATCCGGGGCCGCGGAAGCTTCCGCCGCCACCGCCGCCACCGCCGCCACCGCCACCGCCGCGGCCTCCGCCGCCACCACCGCCGCCACCGCCGCCACCGCCGCCAGTGAAGTCAGGGATGGTGAACGTGGTGTCGACGTTGGTCGCCGTCAGCGCGCCGCTCGCGGCGGCCACGCCGTTCAGCTTCGAGATCGTCGTCACCGTCGTGTCGTCCATGCTGCCGAGGCTGCGCGTCGCGGTCAGCTCGTCGAGCTTGATCGTCGCCCCCGGCTTGAACGTGAAGTCGCGGCCACCCAGCCCGAAGGAGCCCGCGGTGGGCGCGGAAGTGACGGTCGCGGCCGTGGCCACGCCGTACAGGTTCTGCAGCACGGTGCCCTGCGCGGCCTTGACGCCGGCCGACGCGGCGGTCACCGTAATGACCAGGCCGATTCCGAGGGCGAGGCCCAGGGAGATGAAGATGGCCTGGCGCATCCGCCGACGCAGTTCACGCCGGAGGTACGTGAAGAACATGGGAACTCCTCTAGAACCCTGATCCGCCGTTGGGGGGCCGCAGGCTGGAGGCGTCCGCGACGCCGGGTTGCCCGCGCCCGGACGCATAGACCTGCACCGGTTCTGATGATGGGCGCTCACGCTGAATGGATCCTGAAGGAGTTCTGCGAAGTTGCCGGGACCCTGCCGGTATTTCCGCGCCGCGGCGGTGCCCTGCGCCGCGGCGGTGCCCTGCGCCGCGGCGGTGCCCTGCGCCGCGGCGGTGCCCTGCGCCGCGGCGCGGCGGCACTCAGCCGCCGCTGGCGTGCGCGTAGAGGTAGAGCCAGATGTCGCTGGTCCGCCAGGCGTGGACCAGCCGGAAATGCAGGCCGCTCAGGATCACCAGCGGCGTGGGATGGCCGTACTCGACGACCCAGACCCGCGAGACCCGGGTCAGCCGCTGCCGCACCACGGGATCGGGCAGGAAGGTGCCGACGAGCGTGGCGGACTGGATGGGCGTCTTCGCCTGGGCGACCGGAATCAGCTGGCGGATCCCGTACGGGTACGCCTGGGCGAAGTTCTCGGCCTTGAATTCCAGGACGGCATCCCCCGGCCGCAGGTTGCGGGCCACGATCCGGTCCGCCTGCCGGACGTTGTCCCCGTGCCCGTCCGGGCCGCGCACCTGCACCTGGGCCGGCACCCCGAGCACCGCGATCACCACGAGCGCCGCGGTGCCGGCCACCCAGCCGAGCGCGGCCAGCCCGGCGCCCGCCAGCAGCGCGATCGCGGGCATGCAGAGCAGGACGTACCGCAACGTGTACAGCGGGGTGAGCAGCGAGCCGATGAGCAGGATCGCCGGCGGCAGGATCAGCCAGGGCAGGCACAGCGCCAGCAGCGATCCCGGCCAGCTGGCCCGCAGCCGGTCCCGCCCGGCGAGGGCGCTGACCACGATCCCGGCCGCGATGACTAGGACCACGACGTCCGCCATCAGCGCCGGGCCGACCAGCTGGTGCAGGCCCGTGACCGCGCCGAGCCCGGGCGGGCTGAGCCAGGAGAGCGTCCCGCGCTGCACGAACCCCAGGGCCAGCACCGGGCTGGCCAGCGCGGTGCCCGCCGCGGCAGCGGCGAGCCAGCCCAACGCCAGCGCCCGGTCGGCCCGGCGCCCGCCCGTCTCGCCCGTCTCGCCCGTCTCGCCCGTCTCGCCCGCGTCAGCCGCGCGCAGGTACCGCAGCGCCACGGTCACCGCGTGCGCCGGGATCAGCAGCAGGCCGAAGATGTCCACGATGCCGAGCGCGGCCAGGCACACCGCGTAACCGATCAGCCAGCGGTGCCGGACGCCGGGGTCGGCCTGCATGGCCCGCACCAGCAGGTAGCTGGCCAGGGCCGCCAGCGCGACCACGATCGCGTACGGCCTCGCGTCCTGCCCGTACAGGCTGACCTCCGGGAGGACCGCGAAGACCAGGCCGGAGGCGAGCCCCGCCCGCGGTGAGACCAGCCGCCGGCCCAGGGCGGCCACGGCCGCCGCCGCGCCGGCCATGGCCACCGCCGACGGGAGCCTGGTCACCAGCTCGCCGGTGCCGCCCAGCCGCACCATCACCCAGATGAGCAGGTAGTAGGCGCCGTGCACGGCGTCGATGTTCCCGAGCGTCTGCAGCAGGTTGCCGAGCGGCCGCTGCGCCGCGGACATGGTGGCGGCCTCGTCCCGCCAGTATGAGGCCCCGGTGATGCCCCAGAGCATGATCACGAACGTGACGACCGGCGGGAGCGCCATCATCCAGCGGGGCCCAGCGTCGAAGCCCGCGCGCCGGGCCTCGCCTCGCTTCGAGCCCGCCCCGGCCGCCTGGCCGCCAGAGACGACAGGCTGGGTGCTGGGCGAGGTCACTGCACGGTGCCTTTCAAAACACGGTGCCTTCCGGACGGGCTACCTGCGGTCACTGGACGGGCTACCTGCGGTCACTAGACACTATGCAACCGGGCGCCGTCCCGTGAACCAACAGCCCCGCAACGGCCCATGATCACGTCGGATTTTGGCCGTATGAGGACCAAGATCCGACGTGATCATGAAATGGCGGGGAGCGGGACGCCAGGCCGGGCCGGCAATCCCGGCCGCGCGGGGGAGCGGGGTGCGCCCGGCCAGGTCGGCGGGTCAGGGCCCGGCCGGGTCAGGTCCCGCGCATCGCGCGCAGGGACTCCCGCAGCGATCCCATGGTGGCGAGCACCGCAGACGGCTCGTACCCGCAGTGCGCCATGCAGTTCGCGCACCGCGGGTCCTTGCCGCGGCCGTAGGCGTCCCAGTCCGTGGTCTCGATCAGCTCCTGGTACGTCTTGGCGTACCCGTCGGCCATCAGGTAACAGGGCCGCTGCCAGCCGAGCAGCGAGTAGGAGGGGATGCCCCACGCGGTGCAGCCGAAGTCCGTCTTGCCCTCGAGGAAGTCGAGGAACAGCGGCGAGTGGTTGAGCCGCCAGCGCTTCCGGTTGCCGTCGCCGAACGCCTTGCGGAACAGCTCCCGCGTCTCGGTGACGCCCAGGAAATGGTCCTGGTCGGGCGCCTTCTCGTAGGCGTAGGCCGGGGAGATCTGCATCTGGTCGACACCCAGGTCGTCGTTGAGGTAGTTGAGCACGTCGATCACGGTGTGCGGGGTGTCGGTGTTGAAGAACGTGGTGTTCGTGTTGACACTGAACCCGCGCCGCTTCGCGTCCTTGATCGCGGCGACCGCGGCGTCGAACACGCCCTCCTTGCAGACCGACTCGTCGTGCCGCTCCCGCAGCCCGTCGATGTGCACCACCCAGGAGAAGTACGGCGACGGCGTGAACTTGTCGATCTTCTTCGGCATGAGCAGCGCGTTCGTGCACAGGAACACGAACTTCTTGCGCGCGATCAGCTGGCGCACGAGCTCGTCGATCTGGGGGTGCATGAGCGGCTCGCCGCCGGCGATGGACACCATCGGCGCGCCGCACTCCTCGATCGCGGCCAGCGCCTGCTCCACCGGCATCCGCTGCTTCAGCACGTCATGCGGCTGCTGGATCTTGCCGCAGCCCGCGCACTTGAGGTTGCACGCGAACAGCGGCTCGAGCTCCACCAGCAGCGGGAACTTATCCCGGCGGGCCAGCTTCTGGCTCAGCAGGTAGGCACCAATGCGTAGGCTCTGGCGCAACGGCATGGTCATTTATTGCTTCAACTCCTTCGGCAGCCCGAAGCGGATGGATTCGGTGGCGACCACGCGCTCGCTGACCTCGACCGGCCCGAGGCCGGACAGGGCATCGATGATCTGGTCGACCACGGCGGGGGGCGCGGACGCCCCCGCGGTGAGCCCCACGACGGACGCGCCCGCCAGCCAGTCGAGCTCGATGTCCTCGGACCCGTCGATCAGGTACGCGGGGGTCCCGGCCCGCTGCGCGGTCTCGACCAGGCGCCGCGAGTTGGACGAGTTGGCCGAACCCGCCACCAGCACCAGGTCGGACTCGTCCGCGATGGCGCGCACCGCGAGCTGGCGGTTGGTCGTGGCGTAGCAGATGTCGTCGCTGCCGGGCCCGCGGGCCTCCGGGAACCGCTCCAGCAGCGCGTCGGCGATGCCGCCGGCCTCCTCGAGGGATAGCGTGGTCTGCATCAGGTAGGCGACCCGGCCCGGGTCCTTGGGCTGCAGCCGGGCCACGTCCGCCGGGGTCTCGACCAGCGTCATGGCCTGCGGCGCCTCGCCCAGCGTGCCCTCGACCTCCTCATGCCCGGCGTGCCCGATAAACGCCACGTGATAGCCCTCGGCGGCGAACCGGCGCGCCTCGGCGTGTACCTTAGCGACCAGCGGGCAGGTCGCGTCGATGGCCTCGAGGCCGCGTGCCGACGCGTCCTGGCGTACCTCCGGCGACACCCCGTGCGCGGAGAACACCACCACCGCGCCGTCGGGAACCTCGTCCAGCTCGTCCACGAACACGGCCCCGCGGCGTTCTAGATCGGTCACGACCACCTTGTTGTGCACGATCTGCTTGCGCACGTACACGGGCGGGCCGTGCCGGTCGAGCACCCGCTCGACGATCTCGATCGCCCGCTCCACCCCGGCGCAGAACGAGCGCGGGCCAGCCAGCAGCACCCGCCGGGGCGCGCAGGCCGCCGCCCACCGCGCGAGCGCGGGCCCGGCCAGGCGCAGCGACCGCAGCGCGGCGATGCCGCCCGGCACCGCCCACGGGCTGAGCAGCGGCCGCTGCGCGGTGTCCGATATCGCGCGAAGCACGACCGCGGGACGGCCGGCGGCGCCCGCCAGCAGCGGCGCCGACTCCATGTCCACCGCCACCGCGCCCTGGGCGACCAGGCGCTCCCGCTGGCCGGGCCGGAACAGGTGGTCGACGGTGACGATCTGGCCGGCCGTGGCGCGCAGCCCGGCCCGGCGCAGCTCACCCGCGAGCAGCGGCGCGGACGGGCAGCTCACCGACCCGGCGGAACCGAGCCGGCTGACCTCCGTGCCCACCACGAGGTCTCCGAGCCGCAGGTCGGCGCGGATCCCGCCGCCGACGCCGCCCACGACCA
Organism: uncultured Actinomycetota bacterium; assembly: GCA_963808705.1. Taxonomy (GTDB): domain Bacteria; phylum Actinomycetota; class Actinomycetes; order Streptosporangiales; family Streptosporangiaceae; genus JASHPR01. The sequence continues at coordinate 36,029 of CAWEHB010000008.1, forward strand.
GTTTCCCGAACGTGCCGTCGCGGAGTTCCGCCGCCTGTCGCGCCGCCCTGGCCGGGCCATAACCGCTGCGCCGCACCTCACCGCGGTCGCCGAGGCCGCGCCGCACCGCCCGCGCCTCCAGCCGCAGCGGGGCACAGACGACAAATCTGCTCGCCTCAGGGGCCCCACCCACCTCCCCATCCCCCTTCGCTGCCGTCTTCCCTCCTCGCTCGGGCGCTCGTTCCTCGCGCCCTCCCTCGTCAGTCCAGACGGCGGCGCGCCCCTTCGGCTCGGACAATGCCTTCCCCTCGTCGCTCGGTCGCAGGCTCCCTCGCTCCTCAGTCCAGGCGGCGGCGCGCGCCTTCGGCTCGGTCATGAGGCACCCCCCTGAACTCCCAGGTAGCGGCCGAGGGCGCTGACCGGGAAGACCAGCCGGTACAGGTGGTAGTTGATGTAGAAGTCGCCGGGGAACCCGGTGCCCGTGAACTGCGGCTCGTCCCAGGTCCCGTCGGGGCGCTGGGTCTGCGCCAGCCACTCCACGCCGCGGTCGATGCTGGCCTGCTCCTGCGGCCCGCCCGCGGCGAGCAGGGCGAGCAGCGCCCACGCGGTCTGCGACGCGGTGGACTCGCCGCGGCCCGCCCAGCCGGGGTCGTCGTAGGAGCGAAGGTCCTCGCCCCAGCCCCCGTCGGGGTTCTGGCGGGCGACCAGCCAGGCCAGGGCGCGCCGGATCGGCGGCTTGCCGGGCCGGACGCCCGCGGCGATCAGCGCGGGCACCACCGCGCCGGTCCCGTACACGTAGTTCGCGCCCCACCGGCCGAACCAGGACCCGTCGCTCTCCTGGGCCCGCAGCAGCCAGGCCACCCCCCGGCGCACCGACTTGGTCGCGGCCAGTCCCTCCGCGGCCAGCGCCTCGACCGTGTGCGCGGTGACGTCGGCCGACGGCGGGTCTGTGACCTCCCCGAAGTCGCAGAACGGCAGCCGGGCCGGGAACCGGGAGGTGTTGTCGGCGTCGAAGGCGCCCCAGCCGCCGTCCCGGCACTGCATGCCGGTGAGCCAGCGGACCGCGCGCGCCGCGGCATCGCGGCCGCGGCGCGCGCGGTCCTCCGAGCCCCCGCCGTCTGACGTTCCCTGACTGGCCGGCCCGTACACCCGCCGTAGCGCCAGCACCACCTCGGCCGTGTCGTCGACGTCCGGGTAGCCGTCGTTGTCGAACTCGAACGCCCAGCCGCCCGGGTCCAGGCCCGGCCGGCGGACCTGCCAGTCACCCGGCCCGCGGATCTCCTCGTCCAGCACCCACCCGGCCGCCAAGCGCAGCGCCGGGTGGTCGGGCGGCAGCCCGGCGTCCGCGAGCCCGATCATCGCCAGGACCGTGTCCCAGACCGGTGACTGGCACGCCTCCAGCCGCCGGACCGGCCCGCCCGGGGACTCCTCCCAGATGGTGAACCGGTCCAGGCCCGCCAGGCCGCGCTCGATCACCGGATGGTCCAGGCCGTAGCCGAGCAGGTGCAGCGCGATCAGCGAGTACACCCAGGGCGGCTGGATGCCGCCCCAGCAGCCGTCCCGCTCCTGCCGCGCGATGATCCACTCGGCGCACCGGCGCATGGCCGCCGCCCGGACCGCGCGGGCCGGGGCGAGCCGGCGGCCGTGTCGCTCGTAGGCGTGCAGCGCCCGGTCGAGCCGGCCGAACACCGCCGACCAGCCGTCAAAGCCCGCCGGGCCGGTTCGCGCGGCGTGGCCGGCCGCCGGGTGCTGCAGTTCGTTCAGGTCAAAGGGCAGGGTCCGGACGGGGCGCAGCGAGCAGACGATGGTCAGCGGCACGATGGTCTGGCGGGCCCAGCACGCCCAGTCGTACACGTTGAGCGGGAACCAGGCCGGGAGGTAGATCATCTCCGGCGGCATGACCGGCAGGTCATCCCACGGCCACTCGCCGAACAGGGCCAGCCAGATGCGGGTGAAGACGCGGGTGGCCGGGATCCCGCCCGAGGCCCTGATCCAGTCCGCGGCGCGGGTCATGTGGTCGGCACCGGGGGCATCGCCGGCCAGCCGGAGCGCGGCGTAGGCCTCGACGGTCGTGGACAGGTCGGCGTGGCCGCCGGGGAAGTTGGCCCAGGTCCCGTCCGCCCGCTGGCAGGACCTGATCCACCGGGCGGCGGCCGCGGTCTGGTCCGCCGTGCGCACGCCGAGGAACTCGCGCAGCAGGAGATCCTCGGCGTCCATGGTGACGTTGGTCTCCAGCTCGCCCTGCCACCAGCCCTGGTCGTGCTGCAGCCCGAGCAGGTGACCCACGGCCCGGTCCAGCGCCGTCCGGCCGGCCTGCACGGTATCGGCCCGGGGGGACGACCCCCCGGAACCCCCCGCGGTATCGGCCCGGGGGGACGACCCCCCGGAACCCCCCGCGGTATCGGCCCGGGGGGACGACCCCCCGGAACCCCCCGCGGCCGGCCCGCCGGCCGCCGCCGGCCGGGGATTGAGTCACGGTCATGTCGCCATCACCGCCGCTGCCGCGCCGCCTCGCCTCACCACTGGCGCGCCGTGATGAACTCGGCGATCGCGGCGAACTCCGCCCGCACGTCGTCAGGCATGTCGGTTTCCGCCAGGCACTTGTCCGCCGAGGCCAGCGCGGCGTCGGCCTCGGCGTCGGCCCACTCCCGGCCCCCGGCCGCCTCGACCAGCCCGGCCGCGCGGATCAGCTCGTCCTCGCTGAGCGGGTCGGCCTGGGCCAGCAGCGCGCCGAGTTCCCGCCCGGGCTCGGTGCCGCTGGTCAGCGCGGCCACCACGGGCAGCGACTTCTTTCTCGTCCGCAGGTCCGACCGGACCGGCTTGCCGGTTATCTCCGGTGCGCCCCAGATGCCGAGGAGATCGTCGGTGAGCTGGAAGGCCAGGCCCACGTGCGCCCCGAATCCGGCCAGGCCCATGGCCAGGTCCGCGGGCGCGCCGACGTAGACGGCGCCGATGCTGCAGGCGCAGGCCATGAGGGCGGCGGTCTTGTCCCCGGCCATCTGGCGGCACTCGTCGAGCGTGACGTCATCGCGGCGCTCGAAGGCCAGGTCCGCGCCCTGGCCCGCGATCAGCCGCTGCACGGCCGCGGACAGGCAGCGCGAGGCCCAGATGCTCTGCGGGGCGGTGCCCTCCAGCAGCAGGTCCTGGGCCAGCGCCAGCATGGCGTCTCCGGCCAGGATCGCCGCGCCGATCCCGTACACCGTCCAGGCGGTCGGCCGGTGCCTGCGCTCGGTGTCGCCGTCCATGATGTCGTCGTGCAGCAGCGAGAAGTTGTGCACGAACTCGACGGCCGCGGCGGCGGGCACGCCGCGCTCGGGCGCGGCGTCTGCGGCGCGGGCCGACAGCAGCGCGAGCGCGGGGCGCAGCGCCTTCCCCGCGGTACCGGTGCGGCCGGTCGGGTGCCCGGCCGGATCGGTCAGGCCGAGGTGATACGCGGCGACGATGCGGACTTCAGGGCTCAGCCGGTCCACGGCCGCGGCGATCGCCGGGCCCACCAGGTCGCGGGCGTTCTCCACGCCCGCCGGGATCGTGGCCGTCATGACGGCGATCCCGCGGCCCGGGCCGAGATGCCGCCCGGCAGTGCTTCCGGACGGGCGGCCGCGGGAGCGGGATCGCCTCCCGGCTCGCGCCCGGCCCGCCGGGCCAGTGAGCCTTTTTCGTCCTCCTCATGGCTGCCTAGATACTCTGAGCCCGAGGTCAGCGGATGAAAAAGGTTCAGTTCCTGGATCAGCTCCTGTGCAGCAGTGCGTCCGCTCCGCACGGCACCCTCCATCGTGTCCGGCCACCCGGTATCGGTCCACGCCCCGGCCAGCAGCAGTCCCGGCAGCGAGGTCGCGGCACCGGGGCGCAGCGCGCCGCATCCCGGTGCCTGACGGAACGTCGCCCGGCGCTCCCGGGTGACGAAGAAATCGGTGACGCGGGCGCCCGCGGCCGCCGGCAACAGTTCCTCGAGCGCGGGCAGGAAGCGTTCCCGCAGCGTCGCGGTCGGGACATCCACGTAGCTGTCCGCCGCGGACAGCGATATCGCCAGGTACTGCCCGGCCTGCAGGCCTGACGCCCTGGTCTTGTCGAACAGCCACTGCACCGGGGAGTCCAGGGCGGCGGCGAACGGCAGCTCGGTGACCCGCCGGTCGTAGATCACGTGCACGTTCACGATCGGCGACGTGCCCAGGTCAGCCCAGCGGGCCGCGGCCGCGGCGCCCGCGTCCCCGGCCAGCCGGGCGGCGGGGCCCGCGGGAACCGCGAGCACCACGCCGTCGGCCTCGATCACCTCGCCGCTGGTGCCGCCGGTGCCGGCCACGCCGCCGGTGCCGCCCACGCCGCCGGCATCATCCGGGCCGGACGTCACCCGGACCCGGAACCCTCCGGCCGGGCCGCGCTGCACCGCGGTCGCCTTCGTCCCCAGCCGTACTTGCGCGCCGAGCTGGTCGAGCAGGCAGGCCGCGGCCCGCCCGTGCAGGTCGCCGAGTGGCACCGCGGGCACGCCGATGTCCGCGGCGCCGGAGTCGCTGAGCAGCGCTGTCTTGAGCACGGTCGCGGCGAGCGACGCGCTGGCCTCGTCGCCGTCGATGTTCAGCGACGAGACGATGAACAAGTCCCACAGCCTGCGGCGGGCACGCTCGTTCTGGCCCCGGGCGCCGAGCCAGTCACCCAGCCGCTGGCCGTCGAGGCCGGGCTGCGCCGGGTCGGTGGCCCGCAGCGCCAGGGCAGCCCGGCCCACGCGGAGCCGTTCCGGCAGGGAAAGGAAGCGATAGCCGACCAGAGCCCGGCTCAGGTGCAGCGGGGCGGGCAGCGCGCTGCGGCGCAGCCTGGCCCGGCCGCCGGGCGACAGCACGGTGACGTCGAAGCGGTCCTGGAGGGCCACCGATCCGGTCACGCCGAGCCTGGCCAGCAGCTCCTGGTAACTGGTGCAGCAGCGCAGGAACACGTGCTGGCCGGTGTCGACGGTCAGCTCGCCCCGGGAGAACGAGCTGGTCGCACCGCCGAGCCTGGGCCGGGCCTCGAGCAGGGTGACGCCGATCCCGGCCTCGCGCAGCGTGATCGCCGCGGTGATGCCCGCCAGGCCGCCGCCGATCACCACGGCGCGCGCGGTCACGGCCGTCCCCCGGCCGCAGGTCCCGCCGGCGCCGGACCGCCCGGCGCAGAGCCACCCGCGGTCGAGGCCGACCTGGCGGCTCCGGGCCGATCCGGGCCGGACGGCTGGACGTCCGGCACCCGGTCAGCGATCCCGGCCAGTGCCCTCGCCGCGACCATGGCTTTTCCCTTGCCCGGCAGCGACTGCCGCTGCCGCAGCGCCGCCGCGGGCGCCGCGGCGATCTGCCTGAGCAGCCGGAGGTAGATGCCTGCCATGGCTCCCGTGCACGCCGCGCTGCGCCGGTCGAGCAGCGGCAGCAGCCGCATCCCCGTCGCGTACCAGCCGAGGGCGCGCCGGGCCTCGAACCGTACGACGTCCTGCAGCCCGTGCTCGCCGGCCAGCGCATCGGCGCGGTCGGGCCGCAGCACGGCGCCGAAGCGTCCCAGGTCTTCCGCGGGCAGGTACACCCGGCCGTTGGTGAGGTCCTCGCGCACGTCACGCAGGATGTTGGTGAGCTGCAGCGCGATCCCGAGGGCGTCGGCCAGCGGCTCGGCCAGGCCAGGATCCCGGCTGCCGAACACGCCGAGCGAAAGCCGCCCGATCGACCCGGCCACGCACCGGCAGTAGTGCTCAAGCTCGCCGAAGGTCGCGTAGCTGGTGCCGCGCACGTCGGCCTCGCAGCCGTCGATCAGCTCGGCAAAGGCGCCGAGCGGGATCGGGTGCCTGCGCGCCGCGTCGGCGAGCGCCACGAGCACCGGGTCGCCCGCCGCGGCCTCGATGCCGCCCGCCGCCAGGGCGGCCACGGCGGAACGCGCGTCCCGCAGCGCGGCCAGCTTGTCCGCGGCGGGCAGCGTCCCGTCGCCGATGTCATCGATCCGGCGGGCGAACGCGTACACCGCCGACAGCGCCCGGCGCTTCCCGCCGGGCAGCAGCCGGATGCCGTAGGAGAAGTTCCTCGCCTGCGTCCGGGTGACCTGCTCGCAGTGCCGGTACGCAGCACGGACGTCGGTGGCCGCTGCGGCCTGGGAGGTCAACGCCTCACCGCCCTCTCGCATAGGCGAGGACGAGCTGGGCAGCCAGGTACCGCTTGCGCGGCCGCGGCGTAGCGCGCAGCACATCGTGGTCGGCCGCGGCGATCGCGGCCAGCGCGGCCCGTCCGCCCGCGACATAGCCGGCCACCGCCACGCGCGCCGCGCCGCGCAGCGTGCCGATCAACGGGGCGCCGGCGTCAAGCAGGGCCGTGGCCCGCCCGGTCTCGAACGCGATCAGCTCGCGTACCCGCGGTGGCGCGCTGGCCTGCGCCAGGTCCTCCTGGATGCAGCCGAACTTGTCCATGTCCTGCGCGGGCAGGTAGATGCGGCCCGCGCCCAGGTCCTCGGCCACGTCCTGCCAGTGCTCGGCCAGCTGCAGGGCGGTGCAGATGGAATCGGACAGCTCGGCCCGCGGCGGGGAGAAGCTGCCGAACACGTGCAGCACGATCCGGCCGACCGGGTTGGCCGACAAGCGGCAGTAGCCGACCAGGTCCTCGAAGGTCTGGTAACGCGAAACGACCTGGTCCTGCCGGTTGGCCTGGATCAGGTCGAGGAACGGCTGCATCGGGATCCCGCAGTCGGTCACGGCAGGCCCGAGCGCGCGCACCACGCGGCTCCTTGGCTCTGCGCCGTCACCACCCGGGTCAGCGCGCCCGGTTGTGGCGCGGCCGCCCTCGCCGTCACCGCCCGGGCCGTGCGCACCGACGCCACGGGCGTACAGGCGGCGGAGATCGGCCTCAAGCTCGTCGAGCAGCCGGAGCCGTTGCTCCGGCGGAGCCCGGTCCCCGATGTCATCGGCCGTCCTGGCGAAGCCGTACACGGCCATCAGGTACCGCCGACGGCTCGTGGGCAGCACCCGCAGCGCGACGGGGAAGTTCTCGCCTGCCGCCCGCCCCGCCCCCGGATCGACCGCATCGACGGCAGCGCCGGCCGCCGCGGCAGGTTCCTCCGCCAGGCGGAACTCACCGCTCACCGTTGCCCCGTCGCGTGCCACGATCTCTATTTGGACACAGGTCTCATTTGAAAAGCAAAAATGACGCCTGCGTCAGCTGACATACACGTCGCCTTTTCCCTCTGGTTTGCACTGGTGACCGGATCGTGTTAGGCGGCCGGGCCTACTTGCATGACTGCTGCGTAGGGCCTTGCGACCATATCCTGATGCGCTCGCAAACCATTAGCTGACACTGATGTCATATTCCTTGAAGCTGACGCCCATGTCATATCAATGCACGATGCACGCTGCGCGGAAGCGCGGCATACCCGCGCATCCCGGCGCTCCCGGACACCCGGCGCCACGCGTTCCCAGCACGCCGCCGGTTCCCGCGTTCCCGCCTTCCCGCAGCACTCAGCGCCCGCGATGCGGACGCCCGGCGCCGCGCGGTTGCCCGCGTCCCCCTAGCGCCGGGCGCCAGGGGGTTTCGGTATGCCGCGACGCCCGCGTGCCGCGGGCGGCGCGGCGCTCGGCATGCCGTACCGCGACCCATCTGTGCCGGACGCCCATGAACGAACCAACGGGCAGGCTCTGGCCAGCCTTCCGGCACATTCACCGGCCGCCGCGCAAGCGGTACCCGGTGCCTCCTGGGCTCAGCCTTCCCAGCGTAGTGCCGAAATTTCTTTTAAGCGACAATAAGAACATAACGTCAGCGGACTGTGAACGGGGCACGGTCGTCTCGCTGCCGGTGGCACGGTTCGTTCCGGCACTGCTCCGGCGCTCCTCGGCCGGCGAAGACGAACACGATCAGCAGATTGCCGGATCACACGGGCGTGGCCCCGGACGAGGTAGCCAGCCCCGCGCCAGCAAGGCAGGCGCCGTCGGCCCCGTCCCGCGGTGGCGAGCGGGCCCTGCGGGGTCGTCGGCCATCGCGCGATGCTGGCGCATTCCCGCCTGATATGTGCCGAGAAGGCGGGCCAGGCCGCCGTGGTTCCGGCCGATGCAGAGGTCTGGCCGGGTCAGCCGAACGCCGGGCGCGCGAAGTCTTGGCCGGAGCATCGACACGTCAGCAACGGTTCGAATGTGCCTTTCCAGTTTGTTAGAAACTCCCCGCGCTCTTGGTTTGATCAGGTTAGACTCGGCCCCGGCGGGCAGCCAGCGAAGTTCATTCTGAGTCGATCGGGCTAGCCCGCCACGGACCACCCTGCAGTGATCATGAGGTTCCCCGGCTTCGTGATCGTTGCGCGGACTCGCAGAATCCTTTTCGACACAGCCCGGAGCACTCTTTTCTTTATTGCTATGACCTCTCTCATGCACGCCAGCACCGGCCCCGACATCAAGGTCGCCTCCGGGAACTTGCCGTTAGCACCTTGCGGCTTTGCCCGGCATGCTAACATCGCCCGGGTTTGCGGGACACACGCGGCGACCAGGCTCGCCACGAGCATCCGACACAGGACTTCGCGATGCCTGCCACCGCAAGACTACCTGGGTGTTATGTCGTATTAAGCGTGTTTTATCAGCATTCGTAGATCTTGACCAGCGGATTTTTGCAAAGGGTAAGAACCGGAGGAGATCAGTGCCGGAATCCTCATTAACGGAGGAGACTGCGATCCCCCCGGCCGGTAACGTCTTCGCCGCTCGCGTCCCGGCCGGGCACGCGAGCGGCGTTAATGTCACCGGAATTCAGCGCCGCATGGCCGGGCAGTCGCCGACGCGGAGCATGACCATCGACGCGAACGCGCACGGTGGAGATGACCCGATGTTTAGCACGCCCTCGGACGCGTACCCGTTCATAGAATTGCCGGTCGAGCGAGATATGCCGGTTATCATTCACTGCGACCGACCGATCTTCGGTCTTCCGTGGGGTATTGAGGAGCCGATCGCCTCTCGCGCTGGAGGCGGGGGTAGTTCATTGCCGAGCGGCACCCGGATGTCTATCTCGCTGAGCAGTACCTCACTATCACTCCAGCAAGACCGCGCCAGCAAGCTCCTTTCCCGGAAGGTTGACTAGGGATGACTCAAACGTCAGTCCAGAACGATCAGCTGCGCCGATACGTCGAAAACCACCACATAGACATGATTCCCGCCGGGGCGCGACACGGGAAACCATGGCAGCAGCTCGTCTTCTGGGCGGGTGCCAACGTGAACGTGTTCAACATCGTGCTCGGGGGCGTGGTGGTGGCCATCGGCCTCACGTTCTGGTGGGCCCTGCTCGCCATCATCGTCGGAACGATGCTCGGCGCGCTGCTCATTGCGCTGCACGCGACACAGGGGCCCAAGCTGGGCGTACCGCAGACCATCCAGAGCCGCGGCCAGTTCGGCTTTTACGGGGCGGCGTTCCTGTTCCCGTGCGTTCTCCTGCTCAATGTCGGCTTCATCGCGGCCCAGCTCGTCATACAGGCCCAGAGCATGCAGGGGGTGATCGCCTCCGTCACCATCCCGCAGTGGATCCTGATCCTGGCGGTGCCGGCGGTGGTGATCGGGATCTTCGGGTACCGGTGGATTCACCGGGCCATGCAGGTGACGGTCGCCATCGTGGGCGTGTCGCTGGTCATCATGTTCATCCAGGGCCTGCGGTACGGGTCGCTCCCGGCCAAGGAGACGACCCTGGCCGCGCCGCATGCCGGGCTGTTCCTGGCCGGTGCCGCGCTGCTGGTCATCGACATGCTGAGCTGGGGGCCGTTCGTGTCCGACTACACCCGCTACCTGCCGAGGGACACCAGCGGACGGAAGCTGTTCTGGTGCATCTACTCCGGGAACGTGGTGGCGACGGTCTGCGCGTGCGCGGTCGGCGCCTACCTCGCCGCCATGCTGCCGGCGCTCGGGCCGGTGCAGGCGATCGGCAAGATCTCCGGGTCGTGGGCGCTGGTCGTCATGATGCTGAGCCTGATCAACTCGGACACGCTCAACGCGTACACCGGGGCGTTCCAGGTACTGGCCTTCGGCAACATGTGGCGCCGCTTCAAGTCAGAATCGGTGATGCTGCGGATAGTGCCCTTCCTGTGCGTCATGGCCGTGGGCGTCATAACCGCTTTCCTCGGGTACAAGTCCTTCGTGACCAACCTGTCCAACTTCCTGGACGTGCTGCTGGTCATCTTCATACCGTGGTCCGCGGTCAACATCGTCGACTACTTCCTGGTTCGCCGCGGCCACTATGACGTGGCGTCGTTCTTCATCCCGAACGGAATTTACGGAAAATTCTCGTGGCGCGGGCTGGTCGCCTACGCGGTAGGCCTCGCCGTGGAATTCCCGTTCGTTTCGCAGCCGGATTACACCGGCCCGCTGGTCAAGGATCTCGGCGGCGCCGACATCTCATGGCTGGTCGGATGGTTTGTCGCCGCCGTCGTCTACCTGGTTCTGGCGCGCGGCGTGCTCGACAACGATCGCCGTAACCGCCAGGCCGCCAGGATGATCAGCGGCGAGAAGGCCAGGCTGACCTAGGCGGCGCAAGACGCACCGGCCGAACGGCGGCAGGCGCGGGTGGCGGGGCGGCATCGCGGGCACAGGTCCCGGATGCCACCCCGGCGCTGCTCAGAACCGAGGATCTGCGGATCATCGACGCGGAGCGCCGGGCCACATGGCATGCTGACCAACGAGGTGCGGCCGGCCGCCCAGCCGGACCGGCTGTCGGCCGAACAATCATGTGGCCAATCGGCAATGCCGCGTTCGCGCAGGCCGCGTGACCTTGCTGTCTACGTCTGGTGTCCTGGAGATGTCGACAGTATTTGGGGCGCTGATCCCGCCGTCGCGCCGGGCGGGCTGCCGTATCGTTATGGGCTGCGCCAGGGCAGGAAAGGCAGGGAGGTTCCGGTGCACATGGTCGGTCACGGGTAGCGGCCCATGGACAGCCAGGGGAGGGCCACGGGATCGGCAGGACCACGGGCCCCGGACGCGGTATTGCCGGTCAGGACGGGCGCGATGCCTCCGCTTGCCGATGGTTTCAGCGCCAGGCCGGAGACGGCGCCTGACCTGAGTACGGCGCTGGTTCCTGGTGCCACCGTGGTACTGGCGCCTAGCCAGACCGCCGCGGAGGGATCGCCAGATTGGCTGGGGTCGTGCGGCAAGACCCAGCTTGCCGTGTACGTCGCCGAATCGTTGTGGCGGTCGCGCGCGGTGGACTTGCTGGTCTGGGTGGTGGCCACGAGCAGGGCGTCGGTGCTGTCCGGCTACGCGGAGGCGGCGGCGGCCACGGGATCCGATGACGCGGGTAAGGCCGAATCCGTGGCTGACCGCCTCATTGGCTGGCTCAGCCAGACCACCCGGCCGTGGATGGTCGTGCTCGACGATCTGCGCGATGCCGCGGACCTGGAGGGCCTCTGGCCGGAAGGGCCGATGGGCCGGGTCCTGATCACGACCGCGAATTCCGCAGCCGTCCCCGTGCGCAGGGCGCTTACTCTCCCGGTACCGGAGTTCAGCATGCGCGAGGCCCTGAGCTACCTGATGGGCCGCCTGACCGCTGACCCAGATCAGCGCATCGGAGCGATAGACCTGGTCGGGGACCTCAGCTGCGAGCCACCTGCCCTGTTCCAGGCCAGCGCGGTGATCGCCACCTCGGGTCTGTCTTGCCGTGATTACCGGGATTACTTCGCGCAGCGGCGGGCGCAGCTCGCGGAAATGGGCGACGACGGAAAGGCGGCAGCGGCGGTCACCTGGACGCTCTCCGTCGAGCAGGCAGAACGGCTGTCGCCGGGCGGAGGCGCCCAGTATCTCCTGGCGCTCGTGGCACTTCTCGACGGCCACGGGATTCCCGGCGCGGTGGTCACCACGTCGGCCGTGGGCGAATACCTGGCCGCAGGCACCGGGACCGCCACGGATCCGAACCGCGCCTGGGGCGCGCTGCTCAGCCTGGAGCGGGCGGGGTTGCTGATCATCGATCCGGCGACCACGCCGCCGACGGTCCGGATGGCCGAGGTCGTTCAGGCAGCGGTCCGCACCGCGACGCCCAAGCGGATAGCTGAGCGGGCCGCGAGAGCGGCCGCGGACGCGCTGCTCGAGGTATGGCCTGAGGAAGAGCCGGAGACGTGGCTCGCCGCAAGCCTGCGGTCGTGTGCCGAGAGCCTTCGGCAGACCGCCGGGGATGCACTCTGGGAAGGAGGCGGCTGTCATCCGCTGCTGCCGCGGGCCGGGCGCAGCATAGACCATGCGCGCCTGACCGGCCCCGCCGTCAGCTACTGGCGAGAGCTCGCCGCGATGAGCGACCGGATCCTCGGGCCCGGCAGCCCCGACACCCTGATGGCCGGAAGCCACCTAGCGGCCGCGCTCATGGCGGCCGGGCAGGCAGCAGAGGCGGTGGCCTGGTCTCAGTGGGTTCTTGCCGGGCGTACCCGCCTGCTCGGGCCGGATAGTCCCGGCACCATCGCGGCCCGGACCGATCTCGGCCGTGCCTTCCTGGCCTCCGGCCAGGCCGACGCCGCTATCCCCGTCCTGGAGGAGGCGGTCAGCGAGTGCGAACGCGTCCGCGGAGCTGACCACCTCGACACCCTCGCCGCGCGGGACGAACTCGCCACCGCGTGCCGTATCGCGGGAAAGTCCGACGACGCGATCCGGCTGTACCGGCGCACGCTCGCCGACCGAGAGCGGATCCAGGGTCAGCGGCATCCCGACACCATGACCACCCGCCAGCAGCTGGCCGACGCCTATCAGGCTGAGGGCCGGGGCAAGGACGCCATCTCACAGTTCAAACGGGTCCTTGCCGACCGGGAACGTGTTCTCGGACCCGACCACCTGGACACGATCGTGGCCCGCGCCAATCTGGCGTCCGCGTACCACTCGGCCGGCAAGATGTCTGTCGCACTGCAGCTCTACGAGCAGGCCTGCCAGGGCTACGAGCGGGTTCTGGGTGCCGATAATCCGGTGACCCTGGCCCGCCGCGCGGACCTGGCGAACGCCTTTTACAGCGTGGGCCGGCTGACCGACGCGACGACGATGCTCCGGGATACCGTCGAGCGCTGTGAGCGGGCCCTGCCGCCCGGGGATCCGCTGACCCAGGCCCTCCGCGAGAGCTTGGCTAACATCGCGGGAGAATGACAGGCAAGCGGTGCCGGTGTCCTTTCGATCGGGGCGCGGGAAGAGGCGGGAAGCTTCGCCGGTCCTCATCGTCCCAGTTCAGAGGGCACCTTTCCGGTTGTCACGCGTCAAGACTCACCTAACTGCGCGGTGGATTGAGGCCAAGCAGGGCTTGCCACCCCCATGCATTCAGCCGGCGGAAGCCCGCGACGATCCTCGCGGTTATTTTCGATAGTGAACCGCGGGGCTACGAGTTGACCATTTAGTTATAGGTACTGTAAGGAATCAGGGCCAGCCAATTATGCCTCTTAACCGGAACAATCCAGGCACACGGTGCTACTCAGCGTGACGGCGCTGTTCGCCAGACGCGACTCCAGACGGTCGGTGAGGAAGCCCGCGTGGACCCGAATCCCGGGGCCACGGAAGTGCCGGCATGCCGCCGATAAAGGACGCGCCTTCTGATCATGATCGAGCCAGCTTCGTGGCCCGTGCTGGCTTGTCACAGAGCCCGTCCTGGGCGGACTTCTGGCCGGGACTCCGCCTGCGTTCGGCAAGGCGAGCTTCTGCGGGGAACTGAGCAGAAATGCGCATGCGGTCAAGTACTGTACCGACGGTAACCATTCATCCCGCCACCGTCCCATCGCGGGGAGCGACGTTGACTCAGCGGACATGCGATCCGCGGTGCGGCGCGCGTCGGCAGGGCCGGGTATCTCGTGGCCGTCACGGTATACCGGGCCCCGGCCGTGCAGGTGTCTGTCCGCTGACCATTCCCGGTGCTGGCCAGGCTGAGCACGTCGCGTTGCCTGGGTGTACTGCGCCTGGGTGTACCGCACCTGACGGCACATCACCTGACGGCACGGGCTGGGACAGCCCGCGGACTGCGGCGGTCAACCCGGAGCCCGCGGCCGGGCCGGCCCTGGTTCGCGGGAACGAGTGGATTGACGGACATGATCCCCGGAAGCACGCGATCCGGATCAGGGAGTTACCACATGGGCGCGCACATGTTGCCAGGCCGCGAGCGATGGCGTGCCTTGCGCCGCTCGATCCGGTTCACCATGATCGTGATCTTGGCCGTCCCCGTTGCTGCCGCGGTGGTGATGTGGGCCTTCGCGAGCCTCACCGTCAGCAACGCGATCGCCACGCACAGCCAGGCAGCTCAGCACAGCACCGTCCTGACCAGGATTGCGTTGGCCGACACGGTCGGCCTGGCCGCGATCCTTGTCGCGGCCGCAGGAATGGCATGGTTTGCCCGGCGGCTTTCCCGTGATGTCTCCAGCCTGGAGTCGTCGGCGCGCCGTTTCGCGGAGCAGCAGCTACCCCAGCTCGTGGAACGGCTGCGCCGCGGCGACGAGGTCGGCCTGGAGAGCGAGCTTTCCCCGTCGGCCCGTGTGAAGATCACCGAGATCGCCCGGGCCGCTGCGGCGCTCGCCAGCGTGCAGCGCACCGCGCTGACCGCAGCGGTCACCGAGACCAACCTGCGCAGCGGGATCAGCCAGGTCTTCGTGAGCCTGGCCCGGCGGAGCCAGTCGCTGCTACAGCGACAGCTGCGGCTGCTGGACGACCTGGAGCGCAAGGCGGTTGACCCCGGAGCGCTGGCGGACCTTTTCCCGCTGGATCACCTCACCACCCGGATGCGCCGCCACGCCGAGGGCCTGATCATCCTCTCGGGCGCCGTGCCGGGGCGGGCGTGGAGCAGCCCGGTGCCGGTCATCGACGTCATCCGCGGAGCCATTGCCGAGGTTGAGGACTACAAGCGGATCACCGTGGTCACCACGTCCGAGGACATGGTGGCAGGCTCGGCCGTGGCCGACATGATCCACTTGCTGGCGGAGCTCATTGAGAACGCGGCCCTGTTCTCCCCGTCGGGCACCCGGGTCGAGGTCAAGGCCGAGCGGGTAGGCAACGGCTTCGCGTTCGAAGTCGAAGACCGTGGCCTGGGCATCAAGTCCGAGGAACTGGACGTGATCAACCTGCGGCTGAGCAGCCCGGCAGACTTCGACCTGGCCAACGCCGACCAGCTCGGCCTGTTCGTGGTGGGCAAGCTCGCCGCCCGGCACGGTGTGCGTGTCTTCCTGCGCCCATCTCCTTACGGCGGGACCACGGCGATCGTGCTGCTGCCCAGCAGCATGATCACGCCCGAGGCCGAGACCCCGGCCGGGGAACAGCCAGAGGACGGCCAGGTGACCGCGGCCAGCCTCGAGGACCTGCAACTGGCCCTGACCGGCCGGCCGACGCGGCGAGCGTCGGCCGCCGACGCCGGTCCCGGTCAGCCGGGCGTTCTCCCCGCCCGGAAGACCGGCTTCCCCGGCCAGCCCGACACCGGCGGCTTCCCTAGCCTGCCCGGCTCCTCCTCCGGCCAGCCCGACACCAACCACGACCCGCCCGACGCCAGTCCCGGCCAGCCCGATACCAGCCAAGGCCAGTCACGTACCATCCCCCGCCAGCCCGACACCCACCACAGCCGGGCAGACGCCAAGCCCGGGACGCCCGACACCAGCGACCGCAAGCCCGACACCAGCGACCGCAAGCCCGACACCAGCCCTGGCCCGGCAGACACCAGCCCCAGCCTGCCGGCCTTTTTCCTGAGCCAGCCGACCTTTCTTAGCCGACCGGTCTTGCCCGGCCAGCCAGCCACCGCAGCCGACCCGCCCGTCCTCCCCCGCAGGGCCGGCGGCAGCCCGGACGTCGGCACGTACCGGGGCCTGCCGCGCCGCGTCCGCCAGGCGAACCTTTCCCCGCATCTGCGGGACAGCCCGTCACCCGGTACCGCCGCCCCGGCGCGTGAACCCGAAGCCCGCTCGCCAGAGCAGGCGCAGAGCCTGCTGGCCTCCCTGCAGAGCGGGTGGGAGCGCGGCCGCCGGGCGGAGGTGCAAGACTCGGGGGCCTCGGCCAGCGGGCAGGACCCGGGGGGCAGCGTGCCCGAAGCACCGCAGGAGGAACCGTGATGGAGTCGTACGGAACAACGTCGGCCGGCCAGGAGCTGAGCTGGCTGCTCGATGACCTCGCCGCCCGGGTGGACGATATCCAGGAAGCCGTGATCTTGTCGCGCGACGGCCTGACCGTAGCCGCCTCCCAGAACCTGGGCCGTGAGGACGCCGAGCATCTGTCCGCGCTCGCGGCCGGAGTGCAGAGCCTGGCCCGGGGGGCGGGCGAGCACTTCAGGCTCGGAGAGGTGCGGCAGACCATCATCGAGCTTGAGCAGGCGTTCCTGTTCGTCACCGCGGCCGGTCACGGCAGCTGCCTCGCGGTGCTGTGCCCGGCGAACGCCGATGCGGGCCTCATCGCCTATGAGATGGCGATGCTGGTCAAGCGGGCCGGACCGCACCTTGCCGCGCAGCCCCGGCTGACCGCCCGCCAGATGCGAGCCGAGTGAGTCCGCCATGCGCCGGTACGACAGGTGGATCGACGGGGAAGCCGGTCCGGTCGTACGGCCATACGCCCTGACCGGCGGCCGGACCGATCCGGCCGGTAACGCGGTCCTCGACCTGATCGCGGTCATCGTCGCGTCTGGCCCGACTCCGGGATCCGCCGAGCTGGCTAAGCTCAGCCCCGAGCACCGCAAGCTCCTCAGCCTGTGCCAGGCACCCGCCACCGTGGCCGATGTCGCCGCCGACATAGCGCTGCCACTCGGCGTGGTCCGCGTCCTGCTGGCCGACCTGATCCAGCAGGACAAGATCGCCGTGTTGCCGCGGCAGGCTGCGCGCCCGCACACCAGCACCGACCTCGACCTGCTCAAGGAGGTGCTCGATGGCCTCCGCGCCCTCTGACGGCACGGCCGACGACGCCCTGCTCACCCCCTTCAAGATCGTCGTTGCGGGCGGGTTCGGCGTGGGCAAGACCACGCTGGTCGGCGCGATCAGCGAGATCCGGCCGCTGCGGACCGAGGAGTCCCTGACCCAGGTGAGCGTCGGCGTGGACGACCTCACCGGGGTGGCCGGCAAGACCACGACCACGGTGGCGATGGACTTTGGCCGGATCTCGATGGGCACCCGGCTAGTCCTGTACCTCTTCGGCACCCCGGGCCAGGACCGCTTCTGGTTCATGTGGGATGACCTGTCCTACGGTGCGCTCGGTGCCGTGGTCCTGGCCGACACCCGCCGCCTCACCGACTGTTTCCCCTCCGTCGACTACTTCGAGCGGCGCCAACTGCCGTTCATCGTGGCCATCAACGTCTTTGACGGCGCTCCCAGCTATGACGCGGAGGACGTCCGCGTCGCGCTGGACCTCGACCCGAGCGTTCCCGCTATGCTCTGTGACGCCCGGCAGCGCGCCTCGGTCAAGGAAGTCCTGATCACGCTCGTCCAGCACATTCTCTCGGCCGGGCCCATCGACGGCCATCAGGCATCTCGCGACCCGGACGCGGCCGGTCGACCCGGCGCGGCCGGTCGACCCGGCGCGGCCGGCTGACCTTCTCACCGGACGACACGGAAAGCCAGCGGCGTAGGCATGTCGGCTCGCGAAGCAGCGCCAGGACGCCATCCCGCCGAGGGTTTGCAGGCTTCGAGACCGCGTGACATGCACGCTGACGCGCCGGCAACGGCAGGCCAAAACCAGCTGGCTCTGCGAAGCCTATCAAAACCTATTAAAATAGGATTAAAACCGGTAAGAACGCGCCGACATCACCCGTAAGTTACCGGGGTTTCAAATGTGTCCCGTCAAACCTGACTTGTTTCGCTAGTGATCTTCCTAACCGGCTGTTACGATCACAAACTCCCCGGGGCTCTTCCCGGTTAACAGCGGAGCCCGTTGATCACTTCTCACGCTGGGGTCACAGTCATGGGTTTGCGCCACCGGTCCATACGGCTGAGGATCTTCCTGCTCGTCGCCGTCCCGATCCTGTCCCTGGTCGGGCTGTACGCGTTCGCGGCGACCATCGCAGCCAGCGATGCGCTCAACTTGGCCAAGTCCAGGACGCTGAAGGTCACCATCGGCACGCCGACCGGCAACCTGGAGGCCCAGATCGATCTCGAGCGCATGCAGGCCGTGGTCTACCTGGCGGCCCCCGCGCCGTCGAACCTGGCGGCGCTGCAAGCGCAGGAAGTAAAGACCGAGCAGGCCCAGAAGGCCTTCACCGACGCCGTCAACTCCGCCGCCAGCAGCGCCGTACCGGCGGAAAAGCGGGCGATCGCGGTGCTGCTCAAAGACACGGCCGGCCTCGCCACCCTGCGCTCCCAGATCGCCTCCCGGGCGATCAGCAGGCCCCAGGCGATCAATGCGTACGCCACCATCAACTTCGCCGCTGACGACGTCCTGAATCAGACCATCTTGCAGGAATCCAACGTCCCGCTGGTCACCCAGTCACTCGCGTTGGTCAGGGCGGGCAAGTCCGAGGAGCTACTCCTGGAAGAGGACGGGCTGCTGATCGGGGATGCGATCGCGCGCACGTTCTCGGTGGCTGACCGCCAGCAGTTCGCCGAACTGGTCGGGGCGCACCGGGCCCTGTACGCCCAGGCCCTGCCGGACCTGGAGCCGACTTACCGCGCCTACTTCCTCAAAGACATCAGCCCCCAGGGGTCAGCCGCCCTGACGACGCTCGAGAACAGGGTCATCGCCGACAATCATCCCGGCCGAGTCCCCCCGGTTCCCCTGCCGTCCTGGAACCTGGCGGTCGGCGCCGTCTCCGCCGGGCTCTCGAATGCGAGCATCCAGGCGGCGACCACGCTGACGATGCGGGCGCAGCCGGTCGCTAACGCCACCTTCCTCCGGCTCTACCTCGTGGGCGGTCTCGGGCTGCTGGCCATCATCCTCTCGGTCATCATCTCGGTCTGGATCGGCCGCGGCCTGGTGCGGCAGCTGGCCGGGCTCCGGCGGTCCGCTCTCGAGCTGGCCAACAACCGCCTGCCGAGCGTCGTGGAGCGGTTGCGCGCCGGGCAGGACGTGGACGTGTCCGCGGAAGCGCCGCCGCTGGAATCGAGTGCCGATGAGATCGGGCAGGTCCAAGAGGCCTTCAACGCCGTGCAGCGGACGGCCGTGGAGGCAGCCGTCGATGAGGCCAGGCTCCGGCGCGGGGTCAGTGACGTCTTCCGCAACCTGGCCCGGCGCAGCCAGTCCCTGCTGCATCGCCAGCTGGCCCTGCTCGACGCCATGGAACGCCGGGCCACCGAGCCCGAGGAACTTGAGGACCTGTTCCGCATCGACCATCTCACTACCAGGATGCGCAGGCATTCGGAGGGCCTGATCATCTTGTCCGGCGCGTCACCCGGACGGAGCTGGCGCCATCCGGTGCCGTTCGTTGACGTGCTCCGCGCCGCGGTCGCCGAGGTCGAGGACTACACGCGGATCAGGGTCACGACGGGGACCCGGGCGGCCCTCGCCGGCTCGGCCGTGGCCGACGTCATCCACCTGATCGCGGAGCTCGCGGAGAACGCAACGATCTTCTCGCCGCCCCACACCCCGGTCCGGGTGCACGGCGACGTGGTCGGCCGGGGATACGCCGTCGAGATCGAAGACCGCGGGCTCGGCATCACCGACGAGAAGCTAGCCGAGATAAACCAGAATCTTGTCCGCCCGCCGCAGCTTGACCTGTCCGGGAGCGAACAGCTCGGCCTGTTCGTGGCCGGGCAGCTGGCCAGGCGGCACGACATCCGGATCACCCTGCAAGGCTCGGCCTACGGGGGCACGATGGCCATCGTGCTGATCCCGAATGCCTTGGTGGTCAGCCAGGGCGCCTACGATGCCCAGCTCCCGGCGGCGGCGGTGAGTGAACGCGCGTTCCAGCTCACCGGCCGGCGCGCCTCGCTGCGCGCGGGAGCCATCGCGGAGCCAGCCGCGCTGACCCAGCTCAGCGCGGTGACATCGGCTGAGGAGCCGCTACCCGGCCCGGCGGACGACGCCACACCCGCCCCGGCGGACGGCCAGTCGGCCGGCCCCGCGGTCGACGAGCCGGCGGGCCACGGGGCCGAACCGGCGGCCCGCCCGGCCGCCGTCCCGGCGGAACCGCTCGGCAGCATATTCACGCCACGCCCCCCCCGGGCCACGGCCCCGTCGCCCAGCGGCTCGTTCCCGCTCGGGAATGACGGGCCGCCAGGCCGTCCCGGCGGCTCCGACGTCATGGACCCGCAGGTTAGTACCACCGAGCTGACCGCGATGGGCCTGCCGGTCCGGGTGCGCCAGGCCAGCCTGGCTCCGCAACTGCGCAAGGGCGGCACGCTGCCGGAAGGCGCTGCCGAGAGCGACCCGGGCGCGCCCTCCCCCGAGGTGGTGCGGAGAACGATGACGGCGCTGCAGAGAGGCTGGGAGCGCGGCCGCAACATCTCCGGGACGCAGGCACCGTGGTCCGAGACGACGCCAGGCCCGGATGGCAGCGAAACCGGCGGCGCGCAACGCGACGATGAATGATCCAGCGATCTTGCCGCGGAGCCGGGAACAGCTGAGGGGGGACACGTGAGCCGGGCCAGCGAACTTGACTGGCTCCTCGACGACCTGGTCACCAGGGTCGTCCACATCCGCAAGGCCGTCATCCTGTCCCGGGACGGCCTGCCGATCGGGTCGTCAGCCGGGCTCAGCCAGGAAGACGCGGATCATCTCTGCGCGGCCGCGGCCGGCCTGCAGAGCCTGGCCCGGGGGGTCGGGCGGCACTTCGGGAGCGGGCCCACCCGGCAGATCATCATCGAGATGGAGTCCGAGTTCCTGTTCGTGACCGCCGCGGGCGAGGGCAGCTGCCTCGCCGTCCTGGCCACGGCCGCGGCCGACGTAGGGCTCGTCGCCTACGAGATGGCAATCCTGGTCAAGCGGGTCGGGGAGCACCTGTCGGTTGGTCCCCGGCCCGGCCGCCCGAACGCAGAGACGAAGTGACGGGCCGTGCCCGCGGCCGACGATGAGTGGGTTGACCAGGATGCCGGTCCCGTCGTCCGCCCTTATGCGGTCACCGGCGGCCGGACCCGCCCGAGCGGCGAGACCTTCGACCTGGTGACCATGGTCACCGCCGTTCGCGGCGTCCAGGCCAGCCTGCAGGACCTGGAACCTGAGCACCTGATGCTGCTGCACCTGTGCCGTCTCCCGACCTCGGTGGCCGACCTCGCCGCTGACCTTGACCTTCCGGTCGGCGTGGTCCGGATCCTGCTCTCCGACATGCGCGAGCGCCAGCTGATAGCCGTACATCACCCGGTGCCGACCCGGCTGAATGACCCGCAACTCCTGAGGGAGGTGGCAGATGGGCTTCGCAGGCTCTTATCTCGACGGCCGCGCGGAAGCAGCGCCGGTCGCGATCAAGATCCTTATCGCCGGCGGCTTCGGCGCGGGCAAGACCACCCTGGTGGGCTCGCTGACCGAGATCCGGCCGCTGCGCACCGAAGAGGAGCTGACCGCGCCGAGCACGCTCATCGACCTGACCGCCGGGGTGGAGGACAAGACGACCACCACCGTCGCGATGGATTTCGGCCGCATTACCATCCGAGACGATCTCGTGGTCTATCTCTTCGGCACGCCGGGCCAGAAGCGGTTCTGGTTCATGTGGGATGAGCTGGCGATCGGCGCCCTCGGCGCGGTGGTGCTGGCCGACACGCGGCGCCTGGCCGACTGCTTCCCGGCCATCGACTACTTCGAGCAGCGCGGCACGCCGTTCGTCGTGGCCGTGAACTGCTTCGACGGAGCCAGGCAGTTTCCGGCCGAGATCATCAGGTCCGCCCTGAACCTGAACGCCGGCGTACCGGTCATGCAGTGCGACGCGCGGCACCGCGCATCGTGCCGCGATGCCCTCGTCACCCTGGTCGAACACGCGATCCGGCTGCTCAGCGCCGCCCCTGACCCGGTCAGCTCCGCCAGATGAGGACCAGGGCGCAGTCGTCCGAGCCCGTGCCGGAAGCCTGCATCGCCTGCAGGAGCCTGCCCGCGCCCTCCCCGAACCCCGACGTCACCAGCCGGTCCGCCTCGCCGAGCAGCCGGTCGGTGCCCGCGTCGATATCCAGTCCCGGCGCCTCGACCAGCCCGTCGGTGTAGAGCATCAGGGCATCCCCGGGCCGCAGGGTGCCGCGCTCGGGCTGGCATCGCAGATCGGCCACGACGCCGAGCACGATCCCGCGCGCCTGGGTGAGGCGCCAGGTCCCGCTGCCCGCCTCGAAGTGCGCCGCCGGCGGGTGCCCCGCGGAGTCGACGACATAGTCCCCGGTGGCCAGGTCGAGCGAGAGGTGAACCGCGGTGACGAACCCCTCGGCGGGCGCGGCGCGGCGGAGGTAGGCGTTGCACGCGGCCAGGAAGTCCCCGGACGGAACCGAGCCGAGCAGCCCGCCGAACGCGCCGGACAGCAGCAGTGCCCGGGTCCCGGCGTCGATCCCCTTGCCGGCCACGTCGACCAGCGCCACCTCGAGGGTCTTCCCATCGCACGCCGATACCAGGAAGTCCCCGCCGAACGACGCGCCGCCGGCCGGCTGCAGCACCGAGGCCGAATGCCAGCCCTCGGGCAGTTCGGGCAGCCTGCCCTGGGCCCGGATTCGGTCCCGCAGCTCGATCAGCATCCGGTCGCCCCGCAGGCCCTGCACCCCGAGCTTGGCCCGGGCCCGGGCCAGCGCGTCCGCGAAGACCACCGTGACCGCGATCGTGGCGATGATCCCCGGCCCGGCCTTGCCCATCAGCGCGTCATAGGCCAGCGCGACCGCCACGAGGCAGAACAGGATCCGCAGCGCCCGCGGCCAGAGCAGCAGCCCGCCCGCGAGGAGCGGCAGGATCATCACCCCGGGCGAGAACCAGGACACCGAGACGTGGACCGCGGCCACCGCGATGACGGCGACGGCCACCGCGAGCCCGAAGGCGACCCGCCGGTTCCTGGTAATGAACTGCCGCCGGATCAGTCCGCGCAACCGCCGCGCCGCTTCCGGCGCCGCGGCCGCGAACCGGCGCGGGACAAGACGAACCATCTTGGCGGCACTGTACCGGTATATCTGCCCTCCGGCACATTTCCGGCTCACCGGATATTCAGTCGCGGCTGGCGGGCGGGCCAGGTAGAAATCCAAGCATGAACGGTGGCTACCCGATCCGCCCGATCAGCGACAGCGAGTTCCCCGCGTTCTTCGCGGTGATCGAGCACGCTTTCAACGGCACGCACCCGACCGAGCCCGAGCTGCAGCACGATCTCAGGGTCTTCGAGTTCGACCGGAGCCTGGCCGCGTTCGACGGGCCCGACATCGTGGGGACGGCGGGCGCCCTCACGTTCCGGATGACGGTCCCCGGCGGCGTGGTCGCGATGGCCGGGGTCACCGCGATCAGCGTGCTGCCCTCGTACCGGCGGCGCGGGATCCTGTCCAGCCTGATGCGCCCTCTGCTGGCCGACGTCCGCGACCGCGGCGAGCCGGTCGCCGCGCTGTTCGCCTCGGAGGCAAGCATCTACGGCAGGTACGGATTCGGCATCGCCACGGCCGAGCTGGACCTCACGATCCGGCGCGGAGAGGGTGTCCTGCTGGAGCAGGCCGCGGCGGACCAGGGCCCGGCCCCGCGGCTGCGGATCGCCGAGCCGCGAGACGCCGTGCCCGAGCTGGCCAAGGTCTTCGACTTCATCCTGCCCGCCCGGCCCGGCCTGCTGGCCAGGGACGACCGCTGGTGGGACCACGTTCTGTGGGATCCCGAGCACCGCCGTTCCGGCGGTAGCCCGCTGCGCTGCGTGATCGCTGAGGACGAGACCGGGCCGCGCGGGTACGCCCTGTTCTCGGCGAAACCGGAATGGGACGATCACGGGATCCCCGGCGGGACCCTTGACGTGCGCGAGCTGATGGCCACCGACTCGGCGGCCTATTCAGCTATCTGGAACGACCTGCTGACCAGGGATCTGGTCCGCGAGGTCCGGGCCCGGGCGCGTCCTGCTGACGAGCCGCTGCTTTACCTGCTCGCCGACCGCCGGCGAGCCCGCCCGCTGCTCCTCGACGGGCTGTGGATCAGGCTGGTCAGCGTGGACAAGGCCCTCACGCAGCGGCGTTACGCGTGCGCCGTCGACGTGGTCATCGAGGTCGCCGATGGCCTCTTCGCCGAGAATGCCGGGCGGTGGCGGCTGCGGGCACCGGGCCCGGCGGCCGCGGGCGGGCCGACGGCCCCGGCGAGCTGCGAGCGGACCTCGGCGCCCGCCGACCTGGTCCTGCCGGTCTGGGCGCTGGGCGCCGCCTACCTGGGCGGTACCAGGCTCAGCGCGCTAGCCGGCGCGGGCCTGGTCACCGAGATGCGGCCCGGCGCGGCTGCGGCGCTGTCCGCCGCCATGTCGTGGGATCCTGCCCCCTGGTCCCCGACGGGTTTCTGACCGGCTTCGCGTGCGAGACTGAGGCCGGAGGCCGTACATGCGCGGGATGAAGGTCACGGTGGACGCGGCGATGCGGGCCAGGGACGTTTCCCGGCCCCGTGCCGATCACGAGGAGACGGAGCGGGCCGGCGAGCCGGCGCCGGGCCGGCGGCGCGAGGATCCGGCCGCGCCGGCGCCCCCGGCGGATCCCGCCGCGGCCGCGCCGGCCGACCCGGCCGACGGCGCGCCGAAGGGCAGGCGGGCGCACCGGCGCCGCAGGCGCCGGTAAGGCG
The DNA here is from genome assembly GCA_963808705.1 of uncultured Actinomycetota bacterium. Taxonomy (GTDB): domain Bacteria; phylum Actinomycetota; class Actinomycetes; order Streptosporangiales; family Streptosporangiaceae; genus JASHPR01. The sequence continues at coordinate 60,540 of CAWEHB010000008.1, forward strand.
CCGCGGCGCGCTGACTCGCCGGCTGGCTATTCTTCCCCGGCCGGGGCGAAGCGGCGCAGCAGGTACCAGGAGAAGTAACTGCCGTACTTGCGCTGCAGCCCGGGCAGCTGCCAGTCCCGGCCGCTGATCGTGCCGCGGCAAGAGGGCATGCCGCACCGGCAGGTCATCGGCTCGTCGGCATCGTCGAACAGCGCGTAGTCGGTGGTCAGCTCCTCGCCCGCGGCCACGTCCCGCATGGCGACCAGCACGATGTTGCCGGCGAAGCCGACGTTGGGCTCGCACGAGTGGTTGATGAACAGCATCACCGGCTCGTATTCGGCCTCCTCCAGCGCGACCAGGTGGAAGCCGTCGGCGATCTGGACGTCGGAGTTGCGTAGCCGTTCCGGGAGCACGGCGAGGGTGTCGCTGTCCACCAGGTGACCGCCCTTGATCGCCACGATCTCGCCGGCGGCGATCGGCGCCACCGCCATCAGCCCGCGGCCCTCGATCGCGCTCGGCCGGCCCTTGGCCGCCTTGGGCGAGATATAGCTGGATACCGCCACGGCCGGCCAGTCCTAGCGATCGGCGGGCAGCGGGGGCAGCTTCCCGGTCGCCTCGTAGTCCGTGATCATCGCCAGCCGCCTGGCGTGCCGGGACTCGCCGGAGAACTCCGTCTCCACGAACACCCGGGTGAACGACACCGCCTCCGCCACCGAGTACATGCGGGCCCCCAGGCTGAGCACGTTCGCGTTGTTGTGCCGCCGGGCCAGCCGGGCGGTCTCCTCGCTCCAGGCGATCGCTGCCCGCACCCCGGCTATCTTGTTCGCGGCGATCGCCTCCCCGTTCCCGGAGCCGCCGATCACGATGCCCATGCTGCCCGGGTCATGGACGGCGGCGTTCGCGGCGGCCATCACGTAGGGCGGGTAGTCGTCGTCATCGCGTTCGGCGTCCGGGCCGCAGTCGACCGGGTCGTGCCCGGCCTGGTTCAGCCACTCGATGAGGCGACCCTTCAGCACGAAACCAGCATGGTCTGACCCAAGGTAGACGCGCACGGTGGCCAGTCTGCCAGAACCTCTGTCAGAACCTCTGTCAGAACCGCCCGCAGCCAGCGGCCCCGGATCAGTCGAAGATCGGATCCCGGGTGCGGCTGCGCTTCAGCTCGAAGAAGCCGTCCGTTCCCGCGACCGCCAGCACGCCGTCCCAGAGCCGGCCGGCGTCGTCGCCGCGCGGGATCGGTGAGACCACGGGACCGAAGAAGGAGACGCCGTTCACGGAGATCACCGGCGTGCCCACCTCATACCCGACCCGGTCCATGCCGTCGTGGTGCGACGATCGGAGCGCCTCGTCGTACGACGAGTCGTCCATCGCGTCGGCCAGGTCGGCCGGCAGTCCCGCCTCGGTCAGCGCGGCCTCGATCGTGGCCCGGTCCTTCGGCGCCTGCTCCCGGTGGAACCGGGTGCCGAGCGCGGTGTAGAGCGGCAGCAGCACGTCGGGGCCGAACTTCTGCTCCGCGGCAATGCAGACCCGCACCGGTCCCCACGCCTGGGCCATCAGCTCCTGGTACCGCTCTGGCAGATCTTCCTTGCCCTCGTTGAGCACTGCCAGGCTCATCACGTGCCAGCGCGGCGCCACCGGGCGGATCTTCTCCACCTCGAGCAGCCATCGCGAGGCTATCCACGCCCACGGGCACAGTGGGTCAAACCAGAAATCGACGGGGGTCGGCTCCTGCCGGGCCATGCGGCTCTCCTCTGCCGAGCGGGGGTTAACCCTCCTGGTAACCGGGGGGTGGGCCAGGGCATTCCAACCCCAAGCATGCGATTATGCTCCGAATGCCAGCCCGGAAAGGGGAATAGCACAGTGGCCAGCAATCTCACGCGCGACGAGGCGCGGGAACGCGCACGCCTGCTCGATGTCGAGTCCTACCGCGTCGAGCTCGACCTGACCGGCGGTGACCTCACGTTCGGCTCGGTGACCACCGTCAGCTTCCGCTGCGCCAGCCCTGGAGCGTCGACGTTCATCGATCTGTCCGCGCCCGAGGTCCGCGAGATCACGCTGAACGGCGCCCGCGTCGGCCCGGAGAACTTCGACGGGAACCGGATCAGGCTGGACGGCCTCGTCGCGGCCAACGAGTTGCGGGTGTCCGCCGAGTGCGCCTACTCGCGCAGCGGCGAGGGCCTGCACCGGTTCACCGACCCGGCCGACGGCGGGGTGTACATGTACACCGACCTCGAGACGTTCGACGCGCACCGGGTCTACGCCTGCTTCGACCAGCCGGACCTGAAGGCCACGTTCCAGTTCGAGGTCATCGCCAGGCCGGGCTGGCAGGTGATATCGAACATGGCGCCGTCGGCTCCCCCGGCGGCGGCCGACGCGCAGGCGCCGCAGGCGGAGACCGCCCGTTGGTCGTTCCCGCCCACGCCGGTGCTGCCGACGTACGTCACCGCGGTGGCGGCCGGCCCGTACCACGCAGTGCGCGACGAGCACGACGGCATCCCGCTCGGCATCTTCTGCCGCCAGTCGCTGGCCAGCTACCTGGACCCGGACGAGATCTTCGAGGTGACCAGGCAGGGCCTGGACTTCTTCCACGCAGCGTTCGGCGTCCGTTATCCGTTCGGCAAATACGACCAGCTGTTCGTGCCGGAGTTCAAGGCCGGCGCGATGGAGAACGCCGGCGCCGTCACCTTCGTCGAGGCGTACGTGTTCCGGTCGCGGGTGACCGAAACCTACCGGGAGGCCCGCGCCGAGACGATCATGCACGAGATGGCGCACATGTGGTTCGGCGACCTGGTCACCATGCGCTGGTGGGACGACCTGTGGCTGAACGAGTCCTTTGCCACCTGGGCGGGCAACGTGGCGCAGGCCGAGGCCACCCGCTGGCCGGCCGCCTGGACCACGTTCGCCCAGGTCTGGAAGGCGTGGGCGTACCGGCAGGACCAGCTGTCGTCCACGCACCCGATCGCCGCGGACATCCCCGACATCGCGGCCGTCGAGGTGAACTTCGACGGGATCACCTACGCCAAGGGCGCCGCGGTGCTCAAGCAACTGGTGGCCCACGTCGGCCGGGAGAACTTCCTCACCGGGCTGCGCCGCTACTTCGGGCAGCATGCCTGGGGCAACGCGACGCTCGGCGACCTGCTCGCGGCCCTGGAAGAGGCCTCCGGGCGCGACCTGTCCGACTGGTCGAAAAAGTGGCTGGAGACCGCTGGGGTGAACACGCTGCGGCCGGACTACCGGTGCGACGCCGAGGGCCGGTTCGCCGCCTTCGCGGTCCTCCAGGAGGCGCCGGCGAGCCATCCGGTACTCCGCCCGCACCGCATCGCGATCGGGCTGTACGACCGCGGCGAGGCCGGCCTGACCCGGCGGCTCCGGGTCGAGATCGACGTCGACGGCGAGCGCACCGAGGTACCGGAGCTGATCGGCCAGCCCCGGCCCGACCTGGTGCTCGTCAACGACGATGACCTGACCTACGCCAAGGTGCGGCTGGACGACCACTCGCTGCGCACGCTCATCAGCGGCATCGGCGAGTTCAGCGACTCGCTCCCGGCCGCGCTGTGCTGGGCCGCCACGTGGGACATGTGCCGGGACGCGGAGATGGCCGCGCGCGACTACGTGAGCCTGGCCCTGTCCGGCGTGGACGCGATCGAGGACATCACGGTCCTGCAGACCGTGCTGCGCCAGGCCGCGACGGCGGCGCGCCGGTTCGCCGATCCGGCCTGGCGCACCGCCGGGCTGCAGCAGATCGCCGGCACGCTGCGTGATCTGCTGCAGCGTGCCGAGCCCGGCTCGGACCGCCAGCTCGCCTGCGCCCAGGCGTTCGCCGGGGTAGCCACGTCCCCCGATGACCTGGCCCTGCTGGCCGGGCTGCTCGACGGTTCCGCGGTGGTGGAGGGCCTGGCCGTCGACACCGAGCTGCGCTGGCATCTGCTGTACCGGCTGGCCAGCCGCGGCGCCGCCGGGCCGGCCGAGATCGATGCCGAGCTGGCCAAGGACGCCACCGACGCGGGCGCCCGGCACGCCGCGGCCTGCCGGGCCGCGATCCCGGACCCGCCGGCCAAGGAGGAAGCCTGGGCCCAGATCACCGGCGGCAAGCTGTCGAACGCGACATTCCGGGCGACGCTGGACGGCTTCGCCGACGCCGACGCCGACGAGTTGCTGGCCCCATTTGCGGAACGCTACTTCGACGTCGTCGCCGGCATCTGGCGGGACTGGAGCTCGGACATGGCCCAGTTCTTCACCGAGCACGCCTACCCGTCATGGAAGATCACCCCGGAGGCCATCGCGGTGACCGACGACTACATCGAGCGGGCCGACCCGCCCCCGGCGCTGCGGCGGCTGCTGGCAGAAGCCCGCGACGACGTGGCCCGCGCGCTGCGCTGCCGCCAGCGAGACGCCCAGGCCGGGTAGCCAGCCCTCCTACCCAGTCCCGCAGGCACCTACGGGAGCGGCCGGCCCGACGCCGCGGCGGCCACGGCGCCGACCAGCGGCAGCCCGGGCAGGTCCTCGAGCAGCACCGCCCGGCCGTCGGCGTCGCCGAGCGGTACCTGCCAGTTCGGGTACTCGTCGCTGGTGCCCGGGATGTTCTGCGCGCGGCGGTCGCCGACGGCGTCCGCCAGCGACACGCCGACCAGCACGGCCTCGGTCCGGGCCAGGTAGGCGTACAACGCCACGGTGAGCTTGTCCGGGCCGGGCAGCGGGCCGGCCGGGATCAGGCCCTGGCCCGCGAGCGCGTCCCGCCAGCGGGACAGCAGCCGCCCCGCGGCGTCGCGTTCTGATTCTTCGGACTGGTTGAGGAGCCCCAGCCGGGCACGCACGGTCACCTGCTCCCCGGTGCGGAACGCGGCGGCCGGCGGCATGTCGTGAGTGCCGACGGTCGCCATGCAGTTGCGGCGCCAGTGCGCGGGGGCCAGCGGCGCGCCGTCCGGCTCGCGCGCGAACCAGAGCATGTCCGTGCCCATGATCCCGCTGGCCGCCAGGTAGCGGCGGATCCACTCATCGACGGTGCCGAGGTCCTCGCCGATCGCCAGCGCCCGGGCCCGCGTCGCCTGGCCCGCGAGCGCGGCCACCGTGGCCCGGTGGTCGTAGCGGATGTAGGCGCCGCGGTCGGGCGGCATCCCCTGCGGCACGCACCACAGCCGCATCAGCCCCATTACGTGGTCGACCCGCAGCCCGCCTGCGCGGCGCAGCGTCGCGGCGAACAGGTCGGCCAGCGGCTGGTAGCCGGCCGCGGCCAGCCGCCGCGGATGCCACGGCGGCTGCGACCAGTCCTGCCCGCGCTGGTTGAACTCGTCCGGCGGCGCGCCCACGGACAAGCCGCCGACTAGCAGGTCCTGGTGCGCCCAGGCGTCCGCCCCGCCGGGGTGCGCACCCACGGCCAGGTCCGCGATGATCCCGGTCTCCATGCCCGCGGCGAGCGCGGCCCGCTGCGCGGTGGCCAACTGCTCGTCGGCGTGCCATTGCAGCCAGGCGTGGAAGTCCGCCGCGTCCGCCGCCCCGGGCCCCCTGGGCGCTGCGGGGCCTGCCGCGGCGCCGGGATCGCGGGCCCGCGCCGGCCAGGACCGCCAGTCCGGCCCGTAGCGCTCCGCGCGGACGCACCAGGCGGCCCAGTCCTCGAGCTCGCGGCCCTCGCGGCAGCGGAAGCGCTGATATTCCTCGCGCCGCCGGTCGCTCAGCGGCACCCGGTGGATGATCTCCAAGGCTTCCCGCTTCGCGGCCCAGACCGCGTCCCGGTCGATGAGGCCGGCGGTGACGCTGGCGGCCCGGAGCGGGGCCGCCAGCGCGTCGATCCGTTCCCGCTGCCTGGCGTCGAGCCGCTGGTATTCGGGAATGTCCTCGACCCGCAGGTAGAGCGGGCTGACGTACCTCCGGGTCATGGGGAGGTAGGGGGACGGACTGACCGGGGGCAGCGGCTCGGCCGCGTGCAGCGGGTTGATCAGCACGAATCCCGCGCCCAGGTCGCCGGCGCTCCAGGCCGCCAGCTCGGCCAGGTCGTGCAGGTCGCCGTGGCCCCACGATCGCCGGGACCGGACCGAGTAGAGCTGGACGGTGAACCCCCAGGACCGGCCGCGCGGGGCGGGGGGCCTGGGGGCGGCCGCACCGCCGTCGTCGTCCGGGACGTCCTGCCCGTCCTGCTCGCCCTGCTCGCCCAGCGCGTCCAGGATCGCGGCGAGGGTATCCGCGCTCACCTCGACCTGCTGCTGGCGCGAGTCCAGGTAGCGCGGGACGATCCCGGCGGCCTCGGCCCGCCGGATCAGCTCGGGGTCGGTCATGCTTCATGATCTGGCAGGCACCGGGTCTCCCGCGACCGTATAGGGCCGGTCAATCCGCGGTCGCGGGAGACAAAGCGCGCATAAGCCCGATGCTGGATCGGGCCGCCGGAGGCCGGCCCGGCGGCTGGTGCCGGGCCGGCCTCCGGCCGGTCAGCTGGCCGCCGGGGACGAGGACGGGGTCGGGAACTTGGGAAGCTTGGACTGGCAGGCCTTCAGCGCGGCCGCGACCTTCGGGTTGCTGGGGTTCAGCCCGTTAAGGAATCGGTCGGTGCCGGGCGACGGCGCGGGCGTGGGCGGCGCGGTCGGCCGGGCGGTCGGGATCGGCTCGCCCTGCGCGGCCATGCAGCTGCGGAAGGCCTGGAACGCCGCCGCGAACTGGCCGCCGCCGCCGAACCCGAACCCGCCCTTGGGCCGCAGCGACGCGCACGCCTGCCTGGCCGCCTGCATCGCGGGGTTGGGACTGGCGAACCCGCCGCTCGGGCGCGCGGTGGGCCGGGCCGTGGGCCGGGCAGTGGGAACGTTGACGCCGTGCTGGCGCAGGCAGGTGAGGTAGGCGCTTGCGCCCGGGCTTGGCTTGGCCGTCGCCGCGGATGATGCCGCCGGGGCCGCGGTCGCGCCGCCGCAGCCCGCCGCGAGTAGCACCACTAGGGCGCACCCTCCTACCGCGCCCATGGCCCGGACGAACGGGCCCGCATGGATATCTGGACGATGAAGACAATGAAAAAGCCTGCTAGACACAGAATTCTCCTACGCCGGACAGAGGTCGACACCATCCCCGCCGCAGGGCGCCGGCCATTCTTTTTAAAGCTGCCTGATTCCGGCAACGCAGAGAAATCTCGCCGGCGAGCTTAAGCAGAAGCTGCACAGGGGCTGCCTGTTAGCCAAGGATGTGCCGGCGACTTCCGCCAAGGGATAAGTCACCAGATCGGCGGGTGGCGGTCCTTCCACGGCCGCGCGGCCTCGATCTGCGCCGACAGCGCGATCAGCGTGGTCTCCTCCCCTATCCGGCCGGCCAGCATGACGCCGATGGGCAGCCCGTCGGCGTTCCAGTGCAGCGGCACGTTCACGGCCGGCTGCCCGGACACGTTGTACACGGCGGTGTAGGGGGCGAACCGCTTCTGCCGCTCGAAGTTCCCGGCGGGATCCACCTCGTCGAAGTACCCGACCGGCACCGGGGGCGAGGCCAGCGTGGGCGAGAGCACGGCGTCGTATCCGTTCATGGCCTCCAGCGCCGCGCGGGAGACGGCCTGCAGGTACGCCTGCGCGAACAGCAGCTCGGACGCGGTGACCTGCTGGCCCCGTTCGCGCAGGTAGCGGGTGAACGGCAGCAGCTGGTCCTCCTGCGCCGGGTCGATCGGGGTCAGCGTGGCCATCGCGTACCAGAGCGTCTCGAACACCGGGAGCGCGTCGGGGCCGACCGGCAGGCCGATGTCCTCGACGTCATGCCCCAGGCCAGCCAGCAGCGCGCTGGCCTCGTCGTAGGCGGCCACGCAGTCCGGGTGGACGTCGGCCTCGACCACGTTCCGCAGCGACCGGCCGATCCGCAGCCGGCCCGGCTCGCGGCCGGAGTGGGCCAGGAACGTCTCGCCCGCGGGCAGCGCGGGCAGCGTGTACATGTCGCCCAGGTGGTTGCCGGCCATCACGTCGAGCAGCAGCGCGGCATCCGCGACCGTGCGCGCGATCGGGCCGTTGATGGACAGGCCGGCCAGGTCGGGGAAGAGCGGCCCGCCGGAGATCCGGCCCCGGGTGGGCTTGATGCCGAACAGCCCGCAAGCGCTCGACGGGATCCGGATCGATCCCCCGCCGTCGCTGCCCTGCGCGGCGGGAGCCAGCCCGGCCGCGACCGCCGCCGCCGCGCCGCCGCTGGAGCCCCCGGCCGACCTGGTCACATCCCAGGGAGTCCGGGCCGGCGGCCCGATCCTGGTCTCGGTGTAGCACGGCAGGCCGAACTCCGGGGTGGCCGTCTTGCCGGTGATCACGATTCCGGCCGCGCGGAGCGCGGCGACCACGTAGTCGTCCTGGTCCGCGATGTTGTCCTGGAACAGCGTGCTGCCGAACGTCACGCGCACGCCCGCGACCAGGTTCAGGTCCTTGATCGGGATCGGGACGCCGGCCAGCGGGGGGATCGCGGAGCTCTCGTCCCGCCTGGCCTGCGCCACGGCCTTCTCGGCCGCCGCGGCCTCCTGGCGGGCGCGGTCATGGGTCACCGTGTAGAAGGCGCCGACCTGCTCGCCGAGGCGGTCTATCCGGTCCAGGTAGTGGCCGGTGATCTCGGCCGGCGACAGCTGGCCCCCGCGGATCGCGGCGGCGAGCTCGGTCACGGTAAGGTCATGAATCTGGGTCACGTGACCGAACAGTAGACGGGCCGGGTCACGCGGTCCAGCAACGACCCGGCCAGTCCGGACTCGCCGGCTCCCGGGCCGCCGGGCATGGCTCGATTACGCTGTGAGACGTGGACGCCGAAACCGGGCCGGAGGCGAACGGGACCGGACCGGCGTCCCCGGCCGAGGCGAGGGCGCCAGGGCCGGGTGAGGCGGCTCGCGTCTCCGTGCCCCGCCCCGCCCTCGGTGCCCTGGCCGGCGACCCGCGGCTGCCCCTCTGGATCGGCCGCGCCGTGCTGGCCGCGGCCGCCGGGATCGCCGTCATGGTCTGGCAGGGCTGGCGGCTCGGGGTGACCGCCGCGGCCTTCATCGCCATCGCCGACACGATTTACCGCTCGAAGACCGCGGCGGTCCAGGTCACCACGGCGCAGCGGCGCACGAGACGGCGCCTGTTCCTGCTCAGGCCCGCCGGGTACGTGGCGCTGCACCGGCGCGTGATCCCGGGCAGCGACTCCGTGATCGACCACCTCGTCATCGGGCCGGCCGGCGTGTTCGCCCTGGATTCCGAGCGCTGGGACCGCAGGCTGCCGGTCCGGCGGGTGTCCGCCGGCTCGCTCTACCACGGGCCGTTCAGCCAGGAGAACCGGCTGCGGCACGCGGCCCGGGAGTCCGCGCAGGCGGCCGGCCAGCTGAGCCGGACGCTCGACGAGGAGATCAGCGTCCGCCCGGCGATGGCGATCTACGGGCCCAGGATCCCGTGGACCGTGGCCAGCCTGGACGGCGTCGACGTGTTCCCGGGCCGCCGGCTGCGCAAGTACTTCAGGCGCCAGACCAAGGAGCGCCGCGGCTCCCGGCTCGACGCCGGGCAGATCGAGGGCATCCGCGCCGCCGCCGCGCGCGCGTTGCCGCCGGCCCGCTGATCCTGGCCCGGCGCAGCGCGCGGAGCGCCCGGGGCACCAGCCAGCCGGCCCTTCCGGTTAGCGAGCCCTTTTCATCCTCCCGCGACTGCCCACGTACTCTGTGCGTGATCGGCGGATGAAAGGGTTCGGTCTGTGCGGCGCTGATCACCGAGAAGTGAGCGAGGGCAGGCTGTGGTCGCAGTGCGGGACTGGGCGGCGGGTGCGCGCCCGCGTACTCTCCCGGCGGCGATCGTCCCGGTCGTGGTGGGCTCGGGGGTCGCGGCGGGGTACGGCCGGTTCTCGGCCTGGCGGGCCGCCCTGGCGCTGGTCGTCGCGCTCGCGCTGCAGGTCGGGGTCAACTACGCCAACGACTACAGCGACGGGGTCCGGGGCACCGACGAGCGCCGGGTAGGCCCGACCCGGCTGGTGGCGTCGGGGCTCGCCCGGCCCCGTCAGGTCCTCGGCGCCGCGCTCGGCTGCTTCGCGGTGGCCTGCCTGGCGGGCCTGGTCCTCGCGGCCGTGTCCTCCTGGTGGCTGCTGCTGCTCGGGGCGGCCGCCGTGGGCGCCGCGTGGTTCTACACCGGCGGCCGTCACCCCTACGGCTACCGGGCCCTCGGCGAGGTCTCGGTGTTCCTGTTCTTCGGCCTGGCCGCCGTGGCCGGAACCGCGTACGTGCAGATGGACCGGATGCCGTGGCTCGCGCTGGCGGCCGCGGCCCCGGTCGGCCTGCTCGCCTGCGCGCTGCTGGTGATCAACAACCTGCGCGACATCCCGACCGACACGGTGACCGGCAAGCGCACGCTCGCGGTGGTGCTCGGAGATCACCGCACCCGCGTGCTGTACGCGGCCTGCATCGTGATCCCGTTCTGCGCCGCGGTGGCCATCGCCGCGGCGGCGCCGCTCGCGCTGATCGTGCTGGCCGCCGTGCCGTTCGCGCTGGCGCCGCTGCGGCTGGTCCGCCAGGGCGCCTCGGGGCCCGGGCTGATCACCGCGCTCGGGCAGACCGGGCGGCTGCAGCTCGCCTTCGGCGTGCTGCTGACCCTGGGCCTCGCCATCCGCCCCTAGGCCCTTGTCCCGGGCCTGCCGACTGCGGGCGCTCCTCAGCCCCGGGAGATTTCATGATCACGTCGGATTTTCGCCAAATAGGGCCCGTCGCGGAATAAAGCGCATGCTATGAGCTCTCTGCGCAGGCCTGACTCTTCGTGGGCCGACGGGTTATTTGGAGGCGAGCCCATACGGGACAAAACCCGACGTGATCATGAACGCACCGGCATTACGTCGCCGGATCTGCCGCCTCAGTAGCACCAGTCGTCCCGGCCGTATCGGCCGTCCCGGCCGTATCGCCCCGGCCGGGAACACCGGTGCCGAGAATGGCGGCCACCTCGGCGGCATCGGAGGTGCCGCCGACCTGGGCCGTGTCCTCGTCGGCCTCCTGCACCGCGACGGCCAGCTTCGCGTCGGCCTCGCGCACCGCCGCCAGCTCCGCGGCATCCGCACCCGGTACCGCTGCGGCGTCCCTGTTCTCCGGGGCAGCCAGCGCTCCGGCGGGCCCGGCCGGGCCGGGCCCCCCCGCCGGGGGCTGGGCCAGGGCCTGGGTCCAGGCCGGGCGCCCCGCGGGGCCCTGACCGTTCTGCCCGGCATCCTGGCCGCTGTCTGCACCGCCAAAGGCCGAGCTCAGCATCTTCAGCGCGCCGGTCAGCTCGCTCGGGATCATCCAGACCGTGTTGCCCTCGCCCTGGGCGAGCTGCGGCAGGGTCTGCAGGTACTGGTAGGCGAGCAGCTTGGGGTCGGGATCGTTCGCGTGGATGGACTGGAACACGGTGCCGATCGCCTGTGCCTGGCCCTCGGCGCGCAGGATCGCGCTCTGCTTCTCGCCCTCGGCGCGCAGGACGTTGCCTTGCTTGTCGCCGTCGGCGGTGAGGATCTGCGCCTGCCGGACGCCCTCGGCGGTGAGGATCGCGGCCCGCTTCTCCCGCTCGGCCCGCATCTGCTTCTCCATCGCGTCGATGACGCTCTTCGGCGGGTCGATGGCCTTGATCTCCACCCGGGTCACCCGGATGCCCCACTTGCCCGACGCGTCGTCGAGCACGCCGCGCAGCATGGTGTTGATCTTGTCACGCGAAGTCAGGGTCAGCTCAAGGTCCATGGACCCGATCACGCTGCGCAGCATGGTCGCGGTGAGCTGCTCGATCGCCTGGATGTAGTTGACGATCTCGTAGTCGGCCGCCCGCGGGTCTGTGACCTGGAAGAACAGCACCGTGTCGATCTTCACGACCAGGTTGTCCTCGGTGATGACCGGCTGGCCAAGGAACGACACCACCTGCTCGCGCAGGTCGATCAGCGGCTTCACCCGGTCGATGAACGGGATGATCACGTTCATCCCCGGTTCCAGGGTCTTGCGGTACCGGCCGAGGCGCTCCACGTTGCGCGCCCGCGCCTGCGGCACGATGCGCACCGTCTTGACCGTGACCAGGGCTATCAGCAGGACGATCACCAGGCCGGTGATGAGGACAGCCAGTTCCATGGCTACTCCCGAGGGTAAACGAGGGCCATGGCGCCCTCGATCTGCAGAACGTCGACGGTGGAGCCTGCCGGGATCGTCAGGGTGTCGTCATAGGGCCGCGCCGACCACTCCTCGCCGCCGATCCGGACCCGCCCGCTGTGCGCGGTGATCTCGTCCAGCACGTACGCCGACCGGCCGACCAGCGCGGCGGTCCCGGTGCGCAGCAGCGGCGGCTGCTTGATATGACGCAACGCAAACGGCCGCGCGATCCCGAGCCCGGCCGCGGAGGCGACGGCGAACGCGCCGAACTGAAGCGCCGCATTCCCTCCGGCGGCACCAACCCCGGCACCGACCAGGGCGGCCACGGCGATCAGGCCGAAGGCCAGCCTGGCGGTGAGGACCTCGGCCACGCCGAGCACGGCGGCCAAGATCAGCCAGATGATCCACGTCCCCATTGCCGCTCCGGGGGGATAACAATTAGTTACCTCGACAGTAACCCCACCGCGGTCACTACCGCATCACGGCTTGACGGCGGACTTGCCCCGGCCTTCACACCGGGCAACGCAGCAGGCAGCATGGAGTGACCCGGACCCAGAGGATCAACCATGCCTAATGGAACCCAGCTTTCCTATAGCCACGGCACCTCGGCCATGGCGCTGCTCGGCGAGACCATCGGGGAGAACCTGCGCCGCGTGACCGGCCAGTTCGGCGAGAGCGAGGCCATGGTGGACGTACCCACCGGCCGCCGCTGGACCTACCGGCAGCTCGACGCCGACGCCGACGCCCTGGCCCGGGGGCTGCTCGCGGCCGGGATCGAGGCCCGCGACCGGGTCGGCATCTGGGCGCCGAACTGCGCCGGGTGGGTGCTGCTGCAGTTCGCCACCGCGAAGATCGGCGCGATCCTGGTCAACATCAATCCGGCCTACCGCAGCCATGAGCTTGCCTACGTGCTGCGCCAGGCCGGGGTCCGGCTGCTGGTCAGCGCGGAGAGCTTCAAGACCAGCGACTACCGCGCGATGATCGACGAGGTGCGCGGCGACCTCGCCGAGCTCGAGCAGGTGATCTACCTCGGCACACCGGAGTGGGACGAGCTGCTCAGCGCGGGCGGGCCGGAGACCGCCGACGCGCTGCGGGCCCGCGGCGCGTCCCTGGCCTTCGACGACCCGATCAACATCCAGTACACCAGCGGGACGACCGGGTTCCCGAAGGGCGCGACGCTCTCGCACCACAACATCCTCAACAACGGGTTCTTCATCGGCGAGATGTGCCGGTACACCGAGCGGGACCGGGTCTGCATCCCGGTGCCGTTCTACCACTGCTTCGGGATGGTGCTGGGCAACCTGGCCGCGGTGACGCACGGCGCCTGCATCGTCATCCCGGCGCCGGGCTTCGAGCCCGCCGCGACGCTGCGCGCGACGGCGGACGAGCGGTGCACGTCGCTGTACGGGGTGCCGACCATGTTCATCGCCGAGCTCGCCCTGCCGGACTTTGCCGACTACGACCTGTCCACGCTGCGCACCGGCATCATGGCCGGCTCGCCCTGCCCGGTCGAGGTGATGAAGCGCGTCATGAGCGAGATGCACATGACCGAGGTCACGATCGCCTACGGGATGACCGAGACCTCGCCGGTCTCCTGCCAGACCAGGCCCGACGACGACACCGAGCGGCGCGTGTCCACGGTCGGCCGGGTGCACCCGCACGTCGAGGTCAAGATCGTGAACCCGGACACCGGGCTGGTCCTGCCCCGCGGTGAGCCGGGCGAGATGTGCACCCGCGGCTACTCGGTGATGCTCGGGTACTGGGACGAGCCGGAGAAGACCGCCGAGGCGATCGACGCCGGGCGCTGGATGCACACCGGCGACCTGGCCGTCATGGACGCCGCCGGCTACCTCAACATCGTCGGCCGGATCAAGGACATGGTCATCCGCGGCGGCGAGAACGTCTACCCGCGCGAGGTCGAGGAGTTCCTCTACACCCACCCGGCGATCGAGGACGTCCAGGTGATCGGGGTGCCGGACGAGAAGTACGGCGAGGAGCTGTGCGCCTGGGTGAAGCTGCGCCCCGGCGCCGAGCTGACCGCGGAGGACGTCAGGGCCTTCTGCGTGGGCAAGATCGCGCACTACAAGGTCCCGCGGTACGTGCACTTCACCCAGGACTTCCCGATGACCGTGACCGGCAAGGTGCAGAAGTTCAAGATGCGCGCGGCGTCGATCGCCGAGCTCGGCCTGGAGGCCGCCAGCCAGACCCGGACCGCCTGACCCGTCCCGAGCAGAGGACGTAACGCGCAGCTACCCGGCCGTTCCCGGGCAGCCGGGCTGACCTGCGCCGGGGTCAGTCCTTGCGGCCGGTCAGGGCCAGGGTGACACCGAGCCCGATCATCGCCAGGCCGCCGACCCCGCCGACCAGCCCGAGCCGCCGCGGGGACCGGGCGAACCAGGACCGGACGGTGCTCGCGGCCAGCCCGTAACAGCTGTCCGAGGACAGGCCGATGACCACCGACATCGCGCTCAGGACCAGCATCTGGGCCGTGACGTGCCCGGCCGACCGGTCCACGAACTGCGGCAGCACGGCGGCGAACAAGATCACGGCCTTCGGGTTCGTGACGCCGACCACGAAGCCCTCCCGCGCCGACCGTGCGCCGCCCCGGGGCGCGGCGGCTTCGGTGAGCACGCGGGCCAGCGAGTCGCGCCGGCGGAACGCCTGGATGCCCAGCCAGACCAGGTAAGCCGCGCCGGCCAGCTTGAGCACGGTGAAGACGGTCGCGGAGCGCTCGACGATGGCACCGATGCCGAACGCCACGCAGACGGCCACCACGCAGTTCCCCGCCGCATGCCCTGCCACCGACGCCAGCGCCGTGCTGCGGCCGTGCGCCAGGGCCCGGCCGATCACGAACAGCACGCCGGGCCCCGGGATGACGATCAGGATGAGGGACGCGACCGCGAAGCCGGCGAGCTGGTCACCTGTGACCACATCGCCACCCTAGCGCTCGCCGGTGCCCGCAACGGCCGGCTCGCGGCTGACCCTGGCCCGCCCACCCGGCCCGTGAGCGTAGATGATTAGCTAAATAGCTATCCGTTCCAGGTGCGTCCGCTGCGGCGCGCAGGTGCGAGAAACCGGAGGCGAATGGTGACCCGGGCGACGACGCCGACCGACGAGACCGGCGCGCTCACCCCGGCGGCGGTGGCGGCCGTCGAGGAGCGCATCCGGCCGTATGTGCGCCACACCCCGGTCGTCGGGGCTGACCGCGCCGACTTCGGCCTGCCGGCCGGGCCGCTGATCCTCAAGCTGGAGCAACTGCAGCACTCGGGGTCGTTCAAGGTGCGCGGTGCCTTCGCCAACCTGTTGCTCCGGGATGTCCCCGCCGCCGGGGTCGCCGCCGCGTCGGGCGGCAACCACGGCGCGGCCGCGGCTTATGCGGCCGGGGTCCTGGGCGTGCCCGCCCGGATCTTCGTTCCCGAGGTCTCGTCCGCGGCGAAGGTCAGCCGGATCCGGAGCTACGGCGCCGACCTGGTGATCGAGGGTGCCACGTACTCCGATGCGCTGGCGGTCAGCCAGCGCTGGGTGGCCGCCTCCGGCGCGATGCCGGTGCACGCCTTCAACCAGGTCGAGACGGTGCTGGGGGCCGGCACGCTGGGCCTGGAACTCATGCGGCAGGCCCCGCAGGTCACTACCGTGCTGGCCGGCCTCGGCGGGGGCGGCCTGCTGTCCGGGATCGCCACCGCCTGCGGCGGCCGGGGGGACGGCGGGGTGCGGGTCGTCGGCGTGGAACCCGAGGGCGCCCCGACGATGACCGAGGCGCTGGCCGCCGGGCGGCCGGTCGACGCGGCCACGGGCAGCGTGGCCGTGGACTCGCTGGCACCGCGCCGGGTGGGCGAGCTGACCTTCCGGGTCGCCAGCCAGCGTGTGCACGCTGTGGTGCTGGTCAGCGACGAGGCGATCGGCCAGGCCCAGCAGGCGTTGTGGGAAAAGCTCCGGGTCGTCGGCGAGCCTGGCGGATGCGCCGCGCTGGCCGCCCTGCTGTCCGGCCGGTATGCTCCCGGGCCCGGCGAGAGCGTCGCCGTCGTGATCAGCGGCGCCAACACCAGCGCGGTGGACTTCGGCCGCTAGCACCACCCGGAGCGGCGGGCGCCGGCGGCGGCACGGCCGCGGCCACGACGGGGCTACCGGCGCAGCGCCACGGGGCGCAGTATGGGGGACTATGAACGCCCGATCCTCCGGGTACGCCGTGCCCGGACCGCACGGCACCACCGCGGCCGCCGCGCTCGCATCCCTGGCGCGCAGCCCGCTCGACGGTTACGTGCGGCTGGCCGCCCGGTACGGGGACACGATCGCGGTCCCGTACGCGCCGGGGCACAGCTTCTACGTGCTGAGCCGGCCAGAGCACGCCGAGCACGTGCTGGCCGCGAACCAGGACAACTACGTCAAGGCCGTCACCTACCGGCCGCTGCGCGCCCTGATCGGCGACGGCCTGCTGACCAGCGAGGGCGAGCGCTGGCGGCAGCACCGGCGGCTGGTCCAGCCCGTATTCTCCCGGCGGCACGTGACCACCTTCGGCCCGGTGATGGCCGAATCGGCGCGGCGGCTGACCGTCCGCTGGGACTCGCTCGCCGACGGCTCGGCGATCAACGTCTCCGGGCAGATGAGCGCGCTGGCCCTGGACATCGTGGGCCGCGCGCTGTTCGGGTCCGACCTGAGCGGCGACGCCGAGATGATGGGCCGGGCGATGGACGCGGGCCAGCGCGTCGCGACGCTGGCCACGTTCTTGCCCCTGCCGTGGGGCCCGACGTCAACCCGTGCGCTGAAGGCACTGGCCCGCCGGGTCGGTCACACCCCCGAGGGGATCGAGGGTCCCGTGGGCCGGATCGTCGCCGGGCGCCGCGCCGCGGCCCGTCCCGGGCCGCCGGCGGATCGGGGCTCCGGCCCCGGCAGCGCGGCGCCCGGCGACCTGCTCGACGTGCTGCTGGCCGCCCGCGCCCAGGACGGCTCACCGCTGACCGACGCCGAGATCACCGACGAGGTGGCCACGTTCGTGCTGGCCGGCCACGAGACGACCGCGAACACGCTGTCCTGGTCCGTGGCCCTGCTGTCGGCCAACCCGGCCGCCCGGGAGCGGCTCGAGGAGGAGCTTGACTCGGTGCTCGGCGATCGCGATCCGGACGCCGGCGACGCCGACAAGCTGCCCTGGACGCGGGCGGTCGTGGCCGAGGCGATGCGGCTCTACCCGCCGGCCTGGACCATCGAGCGCAATGCGCTGGCCGACGACGAGGTGTGCGGGGTGCCCATCCCGGCCGGCAGCCTGGTGGCCACCCCGCCTTACCTGGTGCACCGGCATCCGGAGTTCTGGGCCGATCCGGCCGGGTTCGACCCTCGCCGGTTCCTGCCGGACGGCGAGGGGCCGGGCCTGCCCCACGCGGCCGCCGACAGGGCTGCCGCAGCCGGCAACGGCCAGGGGCATCAGGCCGGGCATCCGCGGCACCGCTATGCCTACATACCGTTCGGCGGCGGCCGGCGAGCGTGCGTCGGCGCTTCCTTCGCCGAACTCGAGACCGTGCTGGTGCTGGCGACCGTGGCCCGCAGGTACCGGCTGGAGCTGACCGTCCGCGGGTTCCCCGTGCCCAGCGCCAACATCACCATGCGCCCGGGCCGGAGGCTGCCGATGCGCCTGCTCCGCCGCGGCTGACCCGCGACCGGAGCCCGGGGCCGGCCACCCTAAACGGGAGGCATGGCCTAAAAGGAGGAGAGCGGCTGGTGCCCGGATGGCTATCGGGTGGCCGGGCGCAGTTCCAGCTGGTCGAGCAGCGCGAGCGTGGCCTCGGTCACCGCGTCCACGGCGCGGTCAAAGGCCTCGGCGTTGTGCCGGGCCGGACGGCGGAAGCCGCTCACCTTCCGGACGTACTGCAGCGCGGCGGCCCGCACGTCCTCCTCGGTCACGTTCTCGGTGTAGGGCTCACGCAGGGTCTTGATGCTCCGGCACATAATGCGACGCTACGCCACGGACAGTCCGCTCCGCCATGAACGCGACGTCCGCGCCCGCCCGCTACTGGGTCAGCTCGCCGAGGTCGAGATCGATGGGGAACGGCGCGGACAGTTCCTGGCCCGGACCTGTTCCCTGGCCACCTCCCTCGGCGCCCCCGACATCAGCCGGGCTCGTCAGCGGCCGGCGGCAGGCTTCCGGCGGCGGGTTCGGCAGCCCAGGCCGCCGCGTCGTCAGGCGACGCTGGCGAACGGCTGGTCCGTGGGAACGATCTGGACTCCGAGCGGAAACAGCGTGATAGGGATGATCTTGAAGCTGGCGAGGCCGAGCGGGATGCCGATGATCGTCAGGCACATGGCGACGCCGAACACCAGGTGCCCGATCGCCAGCCACCAGCCGAACAGGATGATCCAGAGGATGTTGCCGATCAGGGAGGCGACCCCGGCGTGCTCGCGCCGGTCGATGGTCCGGCCGAACGGCCAGAGAACATAGTTGGCGATCCGCCATGACGCGATGCCGAACGGGATGGTGATGATCAGTATGAAGCAGATCAGCCCGACCACGGCGTAGGCGATCGCCATCCAGATCCCGCAGAACAGCAGCCAGATCACATTGAGGATCACCCTCATCGACTTGCCCCTTTCACGCCACGCCGAGCAGGCCCTGCAGCCCGACCGTCAGGCCCGGCGACAGCGCCGCGATGCCCCGCACCGCCAGCAGCACCCCCGGCATGAACGATGACCGGTCCAGCGAGTCGTGCCGGATGGTCAGGATCTCTCCGTGCCCGCCGAGCAGCACCTCCTGGTGCGCCAGCAGCCCGGCCAGCCGGACCGAGTGCACCCGCACTCCGTCCACGACCGCGCCCCGTGCCCCGTCCACCCCGGAGACCGTCGCGTCCGGGGACGGTCCGAGCCCGGCGGCGGCGCGGGCCGCGGCGATCAGCGACGCCGTCCGCACCGCGGTCCCGGACGGAGCGTCGACCTTGGCCGCGTGATGCAACTCGATGACCTCGGCCGACTCGAAGAAGCGGGCCGCCTGCACGGCGAAGCTCATCATGAGCACGGCGCCGACCGAGAAGTTCGGCACGATCAGCGCCCGGGCCGACGGCGCCTCCCCCAGCCACTCCGTCACCAAGGCCAGCCTGGCTTCGTCGAACCCTGAGGTCCCCACGACGACGTTCCGGCCGTGCGACAGGCACCACTGCAGGTTGTCCAGGACCGCGCCCGGATGGGTGAAGTCAACGATCACGTCGCATCCGGCCAGCGGGTCGCGCGCATCGCCGACGTCGACGGCGGCGGCCAGTTCCATGCCGGCGGCGGCGTCAACGGTCCGGCACACCTCCGACCCCATGCGCCCCTTGGCGCCGAGCACACCGACCTTGATCATCATGCTCTCCTGATCGCGTTGCGAGCGACCTTACCCGCCAACCGCCGCCGCCAGGCAATCCGCCCGCGTCATGCAAGCTTTGTCCGGCTTCGCGGGTCTACGTGAGTGGAGGACCGGGTGCCCGCTACAGATCTGCCCAACGATAGCTTCGGCTCTGCCCAACGATAGCTTCGGCGAGTTCGCGGCCGCGGTGCCAGGCTTGTCCGGTCAGCCGAGCGCCGCGGTGAACGCGCCGACGTCGTCGAACGGCCCTACCACGGCCAGCGCCTTGGGCTGAGCGAGCACATCGGCGGCCACCTCGCGCACGTCGTCGTGGGTCACCGCCCCGATCGCGGCCAGGATCTCCTCGACCGGCTCGAGCCGGGGGTAGACCAGCTCGGCCTTGCCCAGCCTGCTCATGCGGGACGAGGGATCCTCGAGGCCGAGCACGATCGACCCGCGCAGCTGGCCCTTGCCCCGGTTCAGCTCATCGTCGGTCAGCCCGCCCGAGACCACCTTGGCGATCTCGTCCTGGCATATCGACAACACCTCGTCGGCCTTGGCGGGCATGCAGCCGGCGTACACGCCCCACATCCCGGAGTCAGCGTGCTGCGAGCTGAAGCTGTACACCGAGTACGCCAGGCCGCGCTTCTCCCGCACCTCCTGGAACAGCCGCGAGGACATCCCGCCGCCGAGCGCGGCGTTCAGCACCCCGAGCGCGAACCTGCGGTTATCGGTCCGCGACAGCCCGCCGCAGCCCAGGACCAGGTTCGCCTGCTCGATGCCCCGCGGTATCAGCCGTACGCCGGTGCCGGCCGGCCCCGGGTCCGCGGCCTGCCCGGGCCCGGCCAGGCGCGGGGGCAGCGGGTCCGCGTTCCCGGTCAGCACCGGGCCGAACGCCGATCGCGTCAGCTCGACCACCTCGGCGTGGTCCAGGCTGCCCGCGGCCGCCACGACCAGGTTCTCCGGCTTGTACCGCGCGACGTAGTGACCGGCGATCTGGTCGCGGGTGATCGAGTTGATCGAGTCGACGCTGCCCAGGATGGGCCGGCCGAGCGGCGTGTCGCCAAGCAACTGGGCGGCGAAGGCCTCGTGCACCGTGTCCGAGGGGTCGTCATCGTTCATCGCGATCTCGTCGAGGATCACGCCCCGCTCGGCGTCGACGTCCTTCGGCTCGATCAGCGAGCCGGTCACCATGTCGGCGAGCACGTCGATGGCCAGCGGCAGGTCGGCGTCGAGCACCCGCGCGTAGTAGCAGGTGTACTCCTTGGCGGTGAACGCGTTCAGCTCGCCGCCGACCGCGTCCATGGCCGCGGAGATGTCCAGGGCGCTGCGCCGGGAGGTGCCCTTGAACAGCAGGTGCTCCAGGTAGTGCGTGGCGCCGGCGTAGGCGAGGTCCTCGTCCCGCGAGCCCACCCCGGCCCAGATCCCGAACGCCGCCGACCGGACCGCCGGCAGCGACTCGGTGATCACCCTCAGGCCGCCGGGCAGCACGGTGCGGACGACGTGCGAGTCACCGCCGTTCGGCGCCCCTGAGCGCTCGGTCATGAGTTCCGCGGCCCGCGGTGGCGCTCCCGGGTGCGGTAATGGTCGCCCCGGTCGCCGCCCCGGTCGCGGTCGCCGCCCCGGTCGCGGTCGCCGCGGTCGCCGCCCCGGTCACGGTCGCCGCCCCGGTCGCGGTCCCGGTACCCGCCCCGGTCACCCCGGTCGCGGGAGCGGTGGTCATCGTGCCCGCCCAGGTCCTCGCCGGCCGCCTCGCGCTCCACGACCTCGACCGGGACCAGCGACAGCTTGCCGCGGTCGTCCACCTCGCGGATCTCCACCTGGATCTTGTCGCCGACGGAGATGACGTCGTCGACGTTGTCGATCCGGGCCCCGCCGTGCAGCTTGCGGATCTGGGTGATGTGCAGCAGCCCGTCCCGGCCGGGCAGCAGCGACACGAACGCGCCGAACGTGGTCGTCTTCACCACGGTGCCCAGGAACCGCTCCCCCACCTCGGGGATGTGCGGGTTGGCGATCGCGTTGATCGCCGACCGGGCGGCCTCGGCCGAGGCGCCGTCGGTGGCCCCGATGTAGATGGTGCCGTCGTCCTCGATGGTGATCTCGGCGCCGGTGTCCTCCTGGATGGAGTTGATCATCTTGCCCTTCGGGCCGATCACCTCGCCGATCTTGTCGACCGGCACCTTGACCGTGATGATCCGCGGCGCGTACGGGCTCATCTCGGCCGGGGCGTCGATCGCCTCGCGCATCACGTCGAGGATGGTCAGCCGCGCGCTACGGGCCTGCCGCAGCGCGGCGGCGAGCACCGAGGCCGGGATGCCGTCCAGCTTGGTGTCCAGCTGCAGCGCGGTGATCACGTCCTTGGTCCCGGCGACCTTGAAGTCCATGTCGCCGAACGCGTCCTCGGCGCCGAGGATGTCGGTCAGCGTGACGTACTCGCCGCCCTCGTGGATCAGGCCCATCGCGATGCCGGACACCATGTCCTTCAGCGGCACGCCCGCGTCCAGCAGCGACATCGTGGACGCGCAGACCGAACCCATAGAGGTGGAGCCGTTGGAGCCGACGGCCTCGGATACCTGCCGGATCGCGTAGGGGAACTCCTCGCGGGTCGGCAGCACCGGGATCAGCGCCCGCTCGGCCAGGGCCCCGTGGCCGATCTCGCGGCGCTTCGGCGACCCGACCCGGCCGGTCTCGCCGGTGGAGTACGGCGGCATGTTGTAGTTGTGCATGTAGCGCTTGGTGCGCTCGGGGTTGAGCGTGTCGATCATCTGCTCCATCCGGAGCATGTTCAGCGTGGTGACCCCCAGGATCTGGGTCTCGCCGCGCTCGAACAGGGCCGAGCCGTGCACCCGCGGGAGCACGCCCGCTTCGGCGGACAGCTGCCGGATGTCGGCCAGGCCGCGGCCGTCGATCCGCACGCCGTCGCGGATGATCCGCTCCCGGACCAGCTTCTTGGTCAGCGACCGGAACGCGGCGCTGATCTCCTTCTCCCGGCCCTCGAACCGGCCGCCCAGGCGCTCGGCCGCGAGGGCCTTGACCCGGTCGGTCTCGGCCTCCCGGTCCTGCTTGCCGGCGATCGTGAGCGCCTTGGCCAGCTCGTCAGAGATCTCGCCGGCCAGCGCGTCATAGACGTCCTGCTGGTAGTCGGTGAAGATCGGATAATCGGCGACCTCCTTGGCCGCGTGCGCCGCCACCTGCAGCTGCCCCTCGCACAGGAGCCTGATGAACGGCTTGGCCGCCTCGAGCCCGGCGGCCACGGTGTCCTCGGTGGGCGCCACGGCCCCGCTGCCGTCATCGGCGAGCAGGCGCAGGGTGCTGGCGGTGGACTCCGCCTCCACCATCATGATCGCGACGTCGCCGTCCTCGCGCACCCGGCCGGCCACCACCATGTCGAACGTGGCGTCCGCCAGCTCCGAGTGGGTCGGGAAGCCAACCCACTGGCCCTTGATCAGGGCGACCCGGACGCCGCCGATCGGCCCGGAGAACGGCAGGCCCGACAGCTGGGTGGACAGCGAGGCCGCGTTGATCGCGACCACGTCGTAGAGATGCTCGGGATTCAGGGCCATGATCGTCTCGACGACCTGGACCTCATTGCGCAGCCCGTGCGTGAACGACGGCCGCAGCGGCCGGTCGATCAGGCGGCAGGTGAGGATGGCGTCCTCGGACGGGCGGCCCTCCCGGCGGAAGAACGAGCCGGGAATCCGGCCTATCGCGTACATGCGCTCCTCGACATCCACCGTGAGCGGAAAGAAGTCGAGGCCTTCCTTGGGATGCTTGGACGCGGTAGTCGCGGACAGCACCATGGTCTCGTCGTCGAGATACACGACGGCCGAGCCTGCCGCGAGGCGGGCCAGCCTGCCGGTCTCGAACCGGACCTTGCGAACGCCGAATGAGCCGTTGTCGATGATGACCTCGGCGGTATGCACACCCTCCTGGGATGTAGCCATGAGTGAGACCTCCTTGACTGAGGTCCCGCGTCTGCCCGCCACCAGTGGAGCTCGCTCCGACCGTCAGGCCGGGCCGTCTGCCGGCCGGTCTTCGATCGAAGTCCTCGGCCCGGCGGGCTGGCGCCGCTGCGTGCCGGCGCCATCCCCCTTGACCCGAGAACCACTACCGAGGACCGGCCCCTGGGGCGCCGGAGCGCTCCTGGGCCGGGGCCGCGGGACGTCGTTCTGTTTCTTTCTTTGTTCTCTTCCGTATTCAGTTGCCGTCCGCCGGGAGAGCACGGCCCGGCGGACGGGTTCGCCCTCAACCTACCTGCGCAGGCCGAGCTTTTCGATAAGCGCGCGGTAGCGGGCGATGTCCTTCCTGGACAGGTACTGCAGCAGCCGCCTGCGGCGGCCGACGAGCAGCAGCAGCCCGCGGCGGCTGTGGTGATCATGCTTGTGCACCTTGAGGTGCTCGGTCAGTTCCTGGATCCGCCGTGTCAGCAGCGCGACCTGGACCTCCGGCGAGCCGGTGTCACCCTCACTGGTCGCGTGCCCGGCGATAATCTCCTTCTTCACCGTGGTCTCTAGCGGCACGTTGCTCCCTCGTCACTCGATCGTCATTGGATGCCCGCTGGTATCCCGAGAAGCCACCCGGGGCCGGGAGCGCGCCGCGAACAAGCCGCGGCTGGTTTCCTGTGGCCAGCCGCATGAGGGCGCAGCTAACCTGGCCGGCTACGCCGACCGATCATCTACCGTACCATGCCGGCTTCACCGATCGGGCCAGCGGTCAGACATGCCTATGACGCCGTCAGCATGCCTATGACGCCGTCAGCTTCAACGTGATCGGCGCCGGAAAACTTCCTAGCCGTCCCGCAGCAGCGCGCGGGCGGCGTCCACGTCGCGGTGCATCTGCGCGACCAGCTCGTCGACGGAATCGAACCGCACCATGCCCCGCAGCCGGGCCACGAAGTCCACCGCGACGTGCGTGCCGTACAGATCCAGGTCGTCGCGGTCCAGCGCGTAGGCCTCCACGCTGTGCTCGGTCCCCTCGAAGGTCGGGTTGGTGCCCACCGAGATCGCGGCCGGCCAGCGTTCCTGCTCCCGCCCGCCGGGGTCGAGGCTGGTGAGCCAGCCCGCGTAGATGCCGTCCGCGGGGATCGCGGTATGCGGCGTCGTCTCCAGGTTGGCGGTCGGGAACCCGAGCGCCCGGCCGCGCCGCTGGCCCCGCACCACCACGCCCTCGACCCGGTGCGGCCGTCCCAGATCGCGCGCGGCGGCCGCCACGTCCCCGGCCGCGAGCCGCTCCCTGATCCCGCTGGAGGAGATCCGCACTCCGTCGTCGGCCAGCAGCGGCACGCCCTCCGCCGTGAAGTCGTACTTCTCGCCGAGCTCGGCCAGCAGCGCGACGTCGCCCGCGGCCCGGTAGCCGAACCGGAAATCCTCCCCCACCACCACCCGGACCGCGTGCAGCCGGTCCACCAGCACGGCGTGGACGAACTCGTCCGGCCCCAGCTCCGAGAACTCGCGGGTGAACGGCAGCACGCAGACCGCGTCGACCCCCAGCCCGGCCAGCAGCTCCGCGAGCCGCCGGGCCGTGCTCAGATGCGGCGGGTGCGCACCGGGCCGCACCACCTCGTCGGGATGCGGGTCGAAGGTGACCACCACCACCGGCAGCCCGAGCTCCGCCGCGACCTCGGTGGCCCGGCCGACGATGCGCTGATGGCCCCGGTGCACGCCGTCGAAGACCCCGATCGTGACCACCGAGGGACCCCAGCCGTCGGGCACGTCGTCCAGGCCCTGCCAGCGGTGCATGTGCCGATCCTCCCCCGGTCGCTCTGCGGTGACGCTCCAAGCCTGCCATGCGATCCGCGGTGCGGGCGGCCCGGTGCCGGGCCCTCCGTCAGGGCACGAACACGGCGAGCGGCCTGGCCTGCCCTCCCTCCTCGCCGAGCAGCGCGACCAGGGAGCCGTCCGGGGCGAAGGCCGCGACCGGCCCGGCCCCGGCCCCGGGCTCGCCGCCGAGCACCGCGGACGGCAGCCTCCGCCCGTGCGCGACCAGGCGCGCCTCCTCCTCGGTCAAATTCAGGCGCCTGAACGCCACGTCCGCGGCGTCCGCGAGCGGGATCACGGTGAACGAGGCCGCGAGCTGCTCCAGGGTGCGCGCCTGGCCGATCTCGTAGGGCGCCACCCGGGTGCGCCGCAGCACCGTGAGGTGGCCGCCCACGCCGAGCGCCGTGCCCAGGTCACGGGCCAGCGCCCGGATGTAGGTCCCGCTGGAGCAGGTCACCGCGACGTCGACATCCAGCAGGTCGCCGAGCCGCCGCACGGCCCGGATGGTGAAGGACCGTACGGTGACGGTCCGGGCCGCCAGCTCGGGGGCGGCGCCCTCGCGGGCCAGCCGGTAGGCGCGCTTCCCGGCCACCTTGATGGCGCTGAAGCCCGGCGGGACCTGCTGGATCTCGCCGGTCAGCGCCACGACGGCGGCCTGGAGCGCGGGCTCGGTGACTCCGGCCGCCGAGGTCTCGGCGATCGTCTCGCCGTCGGCGTCGTCAGTGTCGGTGGCCTGGCCGAGCCGGATCGTGGCGGTGTACTCCTTCTCGGCCAGCGTGAGATGGCCGAGCAGCCGGGTGGCCTTCTCCACCCCGACCACGAGCACCCCGGTGGCCATCGGGTCCAGCGTGCCGGCGTGCCCGACGCGGCGGGTCCCGGCCAGGCGGCGGATCTGGGCCACGACGTCGTGCGAGGTCCGGCCGGATGGCTTGTCCACGATGACCAGGCCGCTGGCCGCGGGTGGCCGGCGGGCGGCTGGCGTCACCGGCCGCCGTCCGTCACCGGCTGGCGTCCGCCGCGCCCGGCCCGCCCGGGAGGCCCGCTCCGATCGCGAGCTGCGCGCGCAGCGCGGTCATGACCTCGGCCGCCGGGCCGTGCGCGGTGAATCCGGCCGCCAGGGGATGGCCCCCGCCGCCGAGCGCCACGCACGCGCGCCCGACGTCCGCCCGGCCCTTGGACCTCGCCGACACCTGC
Organism: uncultured Actinomycetota bacterium; assembly: GCA_963808705.1. GTDB lineage: Bacteria > Actinomycetota > Actinomycetes > Streptosporangiales > Streptosporangiaceae > JASHPR01. The sequence goes on from CAWEHB010000008.1 coordinate 86,800, forward strand.
CAGCATCCGTCATCGTCTTCCTTGAGCACGACCGCCACGTCGGCCTCGTCGGCCCGGCGCACCACGTCAATGACCGACTCGGCGACCTCGAACGGCAGCCCGTGCGCCGCCCGGTCATCGCGGGTGACCGTCGTCCAGACTAGCCCGTGGCCCGCCGCGCTGGCCGACTCGAGCTGCGCCCGGCCGAGCACCTTCGACAGCAGGCCCAGGAATCCGAACGGGCTGCGGTCCCACAGCTCGTGCGCCACCATCCCGGGCTCGATGCCGGTCTGCAGCAGCCGCGCCGCCAGCTGGTGCACCCGCGGGGAGGTGGTCGAGTACTTGAACGAGCCGGTGTCGGTGACCAGCCCTGCGTACAGGCCGAGCGCGATATCCCGGGAGATCTCCACGCCCATCCTGCGGATCAGGTCGAACGCCAGCACGGCGGTCGCCGCGGCCGCCGGGTCGATCAGGTTCACGGTGCCGAACCTGGTGTTGGACGCGTGGTGATCGAGGACGATCAGCTCATCCGCCTGGCAGGCGCGCGCCTCCAGGATGCCGAGCCGGTCCACGCTGGCCGCATCGAAGGTCACCATGACCTGCGGCCGCTCGGGAAAGGCGTCCGGCGGGCTGAGCAGGTCCGCGCCGGGGAGGAAGCGGAGGATGCGGGGGATCTCGAACGGCAGGTCGCCGAACGAGGCGACGACGCGGACGGCCGCCGGCAGCGGGTTACCTGTGCCGTCCGGATCCGCCGCGGTGTCCGGCCCCGCGGTGCCGCCCTGCCCTGCCGCGGTGCCCTGCCCTGCCGCGGTGCCCTGCCCCGCCGCGGTGCCGCGCGCCCGCAGCGCGTGCGCCACCGCGAGCATCGAGCCGAGCGCGTCGCCGTCCGGGCGGACGTGACAGGCCAGGCAGATCTCGGTCGCGCCGTCGAGGACCTTGACTGCGCGCGACCACTCTGCCTCGACGTCCGGGCCGGGAGGGTCGGCGGGGCCGGGAGGGTCGGCGGGGCCGGGACCGCCGGCCTCCGGACCCGGGGTGCGGGCAGCTGCACCTGAACTCTGACCCGGGACGGGCGGGTGATCGTCTGTCACGACCGTGAGTATCTCGCGCAGCCGTCGCCGGGCGCCGGGTAATCGCGCAGAGCGCCGCGCCTGGCCGCGGCCGAGGGCGCGCACCTGCTCAACCTGGACCTGCCGCCCTGGTCCGGGGCCAGTGAGCCGACGAAGCTCCGCCGCAGGACGCCGGGGGCAAGCCGGGCCTGGGCGGCCACGCGTCACGCTCCGGCGGGCCGCCGGCCTTCAGGCGTCGGGTAGTCGCCGAGCGGGCCGCGCGGCCCGGTCTCCTGCCCTTCGGAACCGTTGCGCAGATCCGCTTCGAGATCACCGTCCGGCTCCCCGCCGGGGTCGTCCCGGACCCGGTAAGGGTCCGGGTCCCCCGCGGGCTGGGCCCCCTCCCGGGCGGCAGCGACCGCCGCGTCGGCCACCCGGGCCCGGGCCACCAGCTCTTCGATGTTCCTGGCCGCGTCGGGCACCGTGTCCGGCTCGAAGGCAATCGACGGGGTGTGCTTCAGGCCGGTCTGCCTGCCGACCTCGGACCGGATCAGGCCGGTCGCGCTGGCCAGCGCGACCGCCGTTTCCGCGCGCTCGGAATCGGAGCCGTAGACGGTGTAGAACACCGTGGCCTCGCGGAGATCGCCGGTCACCCGGGCCGCGGTCACGGTGACGAAGCCGAGCCGTGGGTCCTTGATCCGCCGCTCCAGCATCTCGGCGACGATCTGCGCGATCGCCTCGCCCAGCCGGCGCGCCCGGGCCTTGTCCACCATGGCTTGCTCACTCCTCCTCGCTGAACAGCCGCTGCCGCGCGGACAGCAACTCGATGTCGGGGCGCCCCGCGACGAAGCGCTCGCAGGCCTCGAGGACCTCGACGGCGTGCGCCGCCGTCGAGGCCGCCACCGCGACGCCGATCTCCGCCCGCCGGTGCAGGTCCAGGTGCCCGGTCTCGGCCACGGACGCGCCGGGAAACCGCCGGTTCACCTCGGCGATCAGCGGCCGGACCGCGGAACGCTTCTGCTTCAGCGACCGCACGTCACCGAGCAAGACGTCCAGGGTCAGCGCGCCTATGTACATGTGTTTCCTCGCTCGCCTCCGGGGCGCTCCTTTTCCTGCTCGCCTCCGGGGCGCTTTAACCCGCCGTCTTCCCTCCTCGCTCGGGCGCTCGTTCCTCGCGCCCTCGCTCGTCAGTCCAGACGGCGGCGCGCCCCTTCGGCTCGGACAAGCCTCGTCGCTCGGTCGCTCGTTCCTCGCTCCCTCGCTCCTCGGGTGCGGGCGGCACCACCCCTTGGCTCGCGGCGCTTTCCCCGCTCCCGGTCAGGTCCGGGGCTTCTCCCGCATCTCGAACGTCTCGATGACGTCGTCGACGTGCATGTCGTTGTAGCCGAGGCCGATACCGCACTCGAAGCCCTCGCGGACCTCGGTCGCGTCGTCCTTGAACCGGCGCAGCGACTCCACCGAGAGGCTGCCCGAGACCACGACGCCGTCGCGGACCAGGCGGGCCTTGCTGTTGCGGGTGATCGTCCCGGAGCGGACGATGCAGCCGGCCACATTGCCGACCCTCGGCACCCGGAAGATCTCCCGGACCTCGGCCGTACCCAGCTGGACTTCCTCGAAGACCGGCTTGAGCATGCCCCGGAGCGCGGCCTCGACCTCCTCGATGGCCTGGTAGATCACCGAGTAGTAGCGGATGTCGACGCCCTCGCGCTGGGCGAGCTCGCCGGCCCGGCCCGCGGGCCGGACGTTGAAGCCGATGATCACGGCCTCGGAGGCGATGGCCAGGTTGACGTCATCCTGGGTGATCGCGCCGACGCCGCGGCCGATGACCCGGAGCGCTACTTCCTCGCCCACATCGAGCTGGACCAGCGCGTCTTCCAGCGCCTCGACCGAGCCGGACACGTCGCCCTTGATGATGAGCAGCAACTCTTCCCGCTCACCCGACTTGAGCGCCGACTCCAGGTCCTCCAGGGTGACCCTCGGCCGCCGCTGCGCGAACATCGCGCTCCGCTCCCTGGCCTCGCGGCGCTCGGCGATCTGCCGGGCGACCCGGTCGTCGTCGACCACCAGGAAGCTGTCGCCCGCATCGGGCACCGCCGTCAGGCCGAGCACCTGCACCGGCCGGGACGGCGGCGCCTCGCCGACCGTGTCATTGTTCTCGTCCAGCATGGCCCGGACCCGGCCGAACGCCTCACCGCAGACGATCGAGTCGCCGACCCTGAGCGTTCCGCGCTGCACGAGCACGGTGGCGACCGGGCCCCGGCCCTTGTCCAGGTGCGCCTCGATCGCGACGCCCTGAGCCTGCTGGTCGGGATTGGCGCGCAGGTCGAGCTCGGCATCCGCGGTCAGCACGATCGCCTCGAGCAACTCGTCGATGCCCCGGCCTTCCCGCGCCGAGACGTCAACGAACAGCGACTGGCCGCCGAACTCCTCGGCCACCAGCCCGTACTCGGTGAGCTGGGCCCGGACCCGCGCCGGGTCGGCGCCTTCCTTGTCGATCTTGTTGACCGCCACCACGATCGGCACGCCGGCCGCCTGGGCATGGTTGAGCGCCTCAGTGGTCTGCGGCTTCACGCCGTCGTCCGCGGCCACGACGAGCACCACCAGGTCGGTGGTCTCGGCCCCGCGGGCGCGCATGGCGGTGAAGGCCTCGTGGCCGGGGGTGTCGATGAACGTGATCTTCCGTTCCTGCCCGTCGACCTTGGTGTTGACCTGGTACGCCCCGATGTGCTGGGTGATGCCGCCCGCCTCATGCGCCACCAGGTTGGTGTGCCTGATCGCGTCGAGCAGCTTGGTCTTGCCGTGGTCGACGTGACCCATCACGGTCACCACCGGCGGGCGGGCCACCAGGTCGCCCTCGTCGCCCTCGTCCTCGCCGAACTCGATGTCGAAGGCCTCGAGAAGCTCCCGGTCCTCCTCCTCCGGCGAGACCACCTGAACCGTGTAGTTCAGCTCGGCGCCGAGCAGCTGGAGCGTCTCGTCGTTCACCGACTGGGTCGCGGTCACCATCTCGCCCAGGTGGAAGAGCACCTGGACCAGCGAGGCCGGGTTCACGCCGATCTTGTCGGCGAAGTCGCTCAGCGATGCCCCGCGCGACAGCCGGATCACCTGCCCGTTCCCGCGCGGAATCTGCACGCCGCCGATCGACGGCGCCTGCATGTTGTCGAACTCCTGGCGCCGCTGCTTCTTCGACTTCCTGCCGCGCGACGGCCGCCCGCCGGGACGCCCGAACGCGCCCTGGGTGCCGCTCCGGCCGCGGCCGCCGCCGCCGGGGCGGGCCGGCCCGACGCCGGCGCGCTGCCCGCCGCCGCCCGTGCCGCCGCGCGGGCCGCCGCCGCCCGGACCGGTGCCCGGGCCGCTGCGGCCGCCGGGCCGGGTGCCGGTGCCCGGGCCGCCGCGGCCGCCCGGCCCGCCTGAGCCCGCCGGGCCGGCGAAGCCTCCGCCCCCTCGGCCGCCGCCGACCGGCCGGGGCGGCATGCTGCTCGGGCTGGGGCGGGGTCCGCCTGGGCGCGGACCGCCCGGCCGCGATGCGTCACCAGGACCGGTCGGGCCGGGCCGCCCGGGGAAGCGCGGCGCGCCTGTCCTGGGCGCGCCGGGACCTGGCCGGCCGCCGCCCGACTGGCCGGTGCCCGGGGGGGCGGTGAACGCCGCCGCGCTCCCGCCGCCTGCCGTGCCCGGTGCCCCGGGCTGGCCCGGCCGGGCCCCGCGCGGTGCCGACCCCATTCCGGTCGCCGTCGAGCTGAACGGGTTGTTGCCGGGCCGGGGCCCGGGCCGGGGCGGCCCGGGCGTGCCCGCGGGCGGCCGGGGCGAGCCTGTCCTGGGCGCGCCGGGACCCGGGCGTGGCCCGGCCGGCCTGGGGGTGGCCGGCGCCCCGGTGGCCGGCGCGGCTTGTGTCCCGGCGCCCGGCGAGGCTTCCGCTGCCGCGGCTGGCGCGTCTGGCTGGCCGTGCGGGAACGGAACCGGCGGCCTCGCCCGCTCGGGGGACCCCGCGGGCGTGCCTGCGGCCGGCCCGGGCGCGCCGGGGCTCTCGGCCGGGCTGGCGGCCGGGCCCGGAGCCGCGGGCGCGGCCGGGCTACGGCCGTTCGTACCGCTCGGCGGTTCCGTGGCCGCGACGCCATCCGCGGCGGCCGGTGCCGCCGCGGTTGCGGCTGGTGCCGCCGCGGCGGCAGCTCCCGCGGCGGCGGCCACCGCCGCCGGTGCTCCGGCGGCTGATGCTGCCGCGGCGGGCTGCGCTGCGGCCTGGCCATCCTGGACCTTGCCGCCCCGCGCCTGCTTAGGCTGCTGGGCGGCGAACGCTTCCTTGAGCCTGCGGACCACTGGCGCCTCAATCGTTGAGGACGCCGACCGCACGAACTCGCCCATCTCCTGGAGCTTGGCCATCACGGCCTTGCTCTCTACACCGAACTCCTTCGCGAGCTCGTATACCCGGACCTTCGCCACTGCGCTCCCTCTACTCGGTCCGGCTCCGCCGGACCCGTCAGCCGGTCGGGGCAGCGCGTGCTCCGTCCGGCGTCAGCTTCTGCTGTTCATCGCCGCATGCTCATCGGTCGCTCATCGCAATCTCAGCCTGCTTTCTCCGGACCGGGTTGCCCCGGCCCTGCCGTTCGTGCGCCCGTCGGGGCCGGGACCCGGCAGACCCGGGCCCGACTCCGCAAGATACTCGGCGAGCTTGTCGGTCCCCAGCGGTCCCGGCACCCGCAGCGCCCGCGCGAACGCCCGGCGGCGCTGCGCTTGCTCAAAGCATCCCTGGCTGGGATGCAGGTACGCGCCCCGGCCAGGCCTCCGCGCCGGGGCATCGGGAACAACCTCATTCCCGGCTGCCACCACGCGGAGCAAGTCGGACTTGGCCGCACGACCTCCGCATCCCACACAGGTCCGTATTGCTGGCGCGTGCCGGGCCTGACGCGGATACCGCGTGACCATCTGCGCCAAGCTTACCGTGCCTGCGCATCTGGGGCACCGTGCCCGGTACCCGCCGTGCCCGGAACCTCGCTGACGGCGCTCGCGAGAGCCTCGTCGGGGGTTGTTGCCCCGCTCGCCCGGCCCTCGCCGTCCCGGCCCTTGCTTTTCCCGCCCGCGCGTCCCGCGTCCTCCGGCTCGGCCGAGGCGACGGGCGCGTCAGCGTCCGGGCTGTCCGGCCGGATGTCGATCCGCCAGCCGGTCAGGCGGGCCGCGAGCCGTACGTTCTGGCCCTCTTTGCCGATCGCCAGCGACAGCTGGTAGTCAGGCACGATCACCTGCGCGACGCGCGCCTGGGCATCCACCACGATCACCCGGGAGACCCGGGCCGGGGACAGCGCATGGGCCACGAACTCGGCCGGGTCCGGCGAGTAATCGACGATGTCGATCTTCTCCCCGTGCAACTCGGTCATCACGTTGCGGACCCGGCTGCCCATCGGGCCGATGCAGGCGCCCTTGGCGTTCACGCCCTGCTGCCGCGACATCACCGCGATCTTGCTGCGGTGCCCGGCCTCGCGGGCGATGGCGGCGATCTCCACGGCCCCGGAGGCGATCTCGGGCACCTCCAGCGCGAAGAGCTTCTTGACCAGGTTCGGATGAGTGCGGGACAGGGTTACCGAGGGACCGCGGTAGCCCTTGCGGACGTGCAGCACGTAACACTTCAGCCGCTCGCCGTGCACGTAGCGCTCGCCGGGCACCTGCTCGCTCGGCGGCAGGATGGCCTCCAGCTTGCCCAGGTCCACCAGGACCGCCCGCGGGTCCCTGCCCTGCTGGATCACGCCGGCGACGATGTCCCCCTCGCGGCCCGCGTACTCGCCGAAGGTGAGCTCATCCTCGGCGTCGCGCAGCCGCTGCAGGATGACCTGGCGGGCGGTGGTCGCCGCGATCCGGCCGAAGCCCTCGGGCGTGTCGTCGTACTCCCTGGTCACCGTGCCATCCGCGGCCGTCTCCGCCGCCCAGACGGTCACGTGGCCGCTGCCCCGGTTGACCTCGACCCGCGCCGCGGCCGCAGCTCCGTCGGTCCGGTGGTAGGCGACGAGAAGCGCGTCCTCGATGGCCTTGATGGCCAGGTCCATCGAGATGTCCTTCTCGGCTTCCAGGCTGCGCAGGACGCTCAGGTCAATATCCATCGGGCCCCTCCTCGTCCGCGCCGTCGCCGGCGTACGCGTCCAGCGGGGCGAACTCGATCTGTATCCTCCCCGGGCCGAGTTCGGAGTAGCCGAACTCCCGGCTCTCTCCGTCGACGTTGAGCCGCACCCCGCGGGAGTCTGCCCCGGTGACACGTCCCGTTACGGTCAACGAGCCAGCCGGGCCGTCCGTTGCCGAACGGGGCTGTGACCCGAGCGGCGCCGTCACCAGGCGGCCGACCGCGCGCCGCCAGTGCTTCGGCTCCGTCAGCGGGCGGTCAACGCCCGGTGAGGACACCTCCAGGGTGTAGGGCGCCTCGCCCATCGCGGCCGCCCGGTCGAGCGTGGCCAGCAGCTCCCGGCTGACCCGCTCGATGTCGTCAAGGCTGACCCCGCCGTCGGCGTCGACTATGACGCGCAGCAGCCGGCGCCGCCCGGCCGAGGTGATCCTGACGTCCTCCAGGTCCATCCCCATGGCGGCCACCGCCGGCTCAAGCAGGTCGACGATCCGCTCGGCGTGCGCGGCAGCGCCGCGCGACGGCGACGGCGACGGCGACGAACCGTGACGCGAGTTACCGTGCATCACGACCTCCTCGCCCGCGACCTGTGCTGTTGTCCGCTCGGCCTCTAGCCTAACCGGGCCGGCCGCGGCCAGGACGATGGCCCGTCCTGCCGCGCGCCGACCCGGCTCCGGCGGGATCGGGCGCGTGGCATGCTAGGGCCGCGGCGCGACACCGGCTGGAGGGTCCGTGGCGGCACATCCGACACGCAGAGTGGTGCTCGCGGCCGCGGCGACCCTGCCGCTGGCCGCGGCATGCGGCTGCGACGGCGTGGACGTGCTGTCCGCCCCGCCGCGACCGGCTCCCGACGTCGCCCTGCTCCGGTCGGCGATCGCCGCCGAGCAACTGATGGTCGCTCGTTATGCCAACGCGCTGAGCGGCGCGGGTAATCCCGGCGGAGGGACTCCGGCCGGCCGCGGCGGCTCGCCGGCCGCCCTGGCCGCAACCCTCGAGCCGGTGCTGGCCCAGCACCGGGCGCACCTCGCCCAGCTCCGGTCGCGCCTGGTCGTGCCGGCCGGGGCCGCGCCGTTGCCGCCAGAGCGGATCCCGGCCGCGCCGGCGGTGCCTGCGGCCCCCGGCGCCGCCGTTGCGTTCCTGCGGGCCGCCGAGCAGGCGGCCGCCACGGCCATGCTGGGCCGGCTGCCGCACGCCCCGGCCTCCCTGGCCCAGCTCTTCGCCAGCATCTCGGCGTCCGAGGCAACGCACGTCCCGGTCCTCGACGCGCTGCTCCTGGACACCGGGCGGGCGGGCGGATGAACCGCTACGCCACTCCCGTGCCGCGCTCGGCCCTGGCCACGACGGCTGCCCTCCAGTCGGCGCTGGCCGCGGAGCACGCCGCGGTCTACGGCTACGGGGTGGTCGGCGCCAACCTGGCCGGAAGCAGGCAGGCCACGGCGATGACCGACTGGGTGGCGCATCAGGTCGCCCGGGACACGCTCGAGGCCATGCTGCGGTCCCGGGGGGCCCAGCCGGTCGCCGCCGCGGTCGCCTACCAGCTGCCGGTCACGGTGCGGACCCCCGGCCAGGCCGCCTCGCTGGCCGTCATCCTGGAAGACCGGGTCGCCACGGCCTACCTCGGCCTGGTCGCGCTGGACTCCACCTCGATCAGGCAGTTCGGCGCGCTGCAGGTGCGGGCGGCCGCGCTGCGCGCCGCATTCTGGCGCGGGAGCACCGTGGCCTTCCCCGGCCTGCCCCCAGCGCGCTGACCGCGCCGCGGCGGCAGGAATCCTGACCGCCGGCGCCAAGCCCGCCGGGCGAAATTCGCACGTAGGTGAGATCACTCCGAATCGGGATTCTGGTCAGGAACTGGACGCCGCCGCGCTCCCCTTAGCGGAGGGCGGCTGGGAGGGGCTCGGAATGGAGGACGGTGAGCCGGGATACCGCGCGGGTCAGGGCGACGTAGAGCCGGTGCTGGCCGCGTGTCTCGGCGAGCGCGATCCGGGCCGGCTCGACGACGATGACCTGGTCGAATTCCAGGCCCTTGGCCAGCGTGACCGGGACCACGGTGAGCGGCTGGCTCTCGCTGTCGCCGTCGAGGACGGCGTGCGCCAGGCCGGCCTGGTCCAGGAATCCGGAGAGCCGGGGGACCTGGTCATCTGCCGCGATCACCGCGGCCGAGCCAGGCCGGGCCAGCGCGTCCGCGCACGCGGCCGCCAGAACGCCAGGCAGCGCCCCCCCGGTGGCCGCCGTGATCACGAGCGACCCGGCGTCCTGGCGCAGGGACCTGGCCGGGGTCAGGCCGGGCGCGATGTGGTCAAGCAGCCTGCTGGCGAAGTCGAGGATCTGGCGCGGCACCCGGTAGCCGGTGTCCAGAACCCGCAGCCCGGCGTCTTCCTTGCCGAGGTGAGCAAGCAGCTGCGGCCAGCTGGCGGTGGCCCATGGCGTGGTGCCCTGGGCTATGTCACCCAGCACCGTGGCCGACCCGGTGGCGCAGCGGCGGCCGATCGCGCGGCACTGCATCGGGGACAGGTCCTGCGCCTCATCCACGACCACGTGGGCCAGGCTCGGCGTCCGCTCGATAAGGTCGCGGGTCTCGTCGACTAGCACGGCATCTGCCGCCGACCAGCGTGCCGACCCTGGTCCCCGCGGCGGCGTGGTCCAGCCGATCGCGGCCTGCTCGGCGGGCTCCAGCAGGCCGTGCGCGGCCGCGGACAGCAGCACCGGGTCGGAGAGCAGGCGGAACACCAGCCGTACCGGGTCGGTCTTCGGCCAGATGGCGTTCACGGCGGCCCGCACCGGCCCGGAACGGCGCACCGCCTCATGGGTCCGGTCGTCACAGGTCTCGCCGGCAGCCTCCATCCTGCTCAGCACCACGTGCGCGATGCGGTGCGAGAGCATCTCCCGCCCCGTTCCGTACCGCACTCCGCGCAGCCGCAACTCGTCGACGAGCACGGCCAGTTCGGACGGCCAGACGCGCCAGCGCCTGGACCCGCGGACCAGCATGATCGCCTCGGCGGGCTCGGCCACCTGCTGCCACAGGGCGCGCCGCAGCACCTCGGCCATCCGCGCATCACCCTTGACCGCGGCCGCATGCCCGGACTCGGCGGCGCGCACCGGCACCGTGGCCAGCAGGTCGGTCACTGACAACTGGGTCACGTCCAGCTCGCCGAGGGCCGGGAGCACGTTGCGGATAAAGGCGAGGAAGGCCCGGTTGGGCCCGACCACCAGGACGCCACCACGGCGCATCCGTTCAGAGTACGCGTACAGCAGGTAGGCGACGCGATGCAGGCCGACAGCTGTCTTGCCGGTGCCCGGAGCGCCCTGCACGCATACCGTCTGGTCCGCGCTGGCGCGCACGATGTCGTCCTGCTCGGGCTGGATCGTCGCCACGATGTCGCGCATCGGGCCGGATCTCGGCCGCTCGATCTCCTCGATCAGGATCCGGCTGGCAGGCAGCGCGGAGGGCGCGGGCGATGCCGCCGGTGCGCAGGACGCGGAGGACGGCGCAGGCGGCGGCGCGAGTCCCGCGGCGGCCGGCCGCCCCGCGGCCGCGAAGTCCTCGTCCTCGTAGGCGGTCAGCTCTCCGCCGGAGAACCCGAACCTGCGCCTGCGGGCCAGCCCCATCGGCTCGGCGGGGCTGGCCCGGTAGAACGGCCGGGACACCGGGGCCCGCCAGTCGATTACCACGGGCCGCCCGTCGGGATCATGCACGTGACGCCTGCCGATGTGGAACTGCTCGCCGGCCACCGTCTCGGCCCGGAAGTCCCTCGCGTCAAGGCGGGACCCGCCCGCGTCGGCACGGGACTCCCCCGCGTCAGCACGGGACTCCCCCGCGTCAGCGCCTGGCCCGCCCGCGTCAGCGCCTAGCCCGCCCGCGTCAGCGGGGGAGGCGGCGTAGTCGAGCCTGCCGAAGAAGAGCGGCGTGTCCGGCAGGTCGATCAGTGCCTCGGCCCGGCGGTACAGGTCGGCCTTCAGGTACTCCTCCGAGACCCGATCGCCGCCCATCGCGCGGAGCGAGAGCACGTTGTCGCGCATGAGCCGCAGGAACTCGCGCGAGCTGCGCAGGTAGTCCCGCTCCGTGACCAGAACGCGGTCGTCCCCGCCGCCCTGGTCCTGTCTGCCTCCCTGGTCGCTGGCGGCACCGGGACTCCCGGTTCGCGCGGAGCCGCTGGCCGAGGGCATGACTGTCACCTCCATGGTGAGAAGGGCCGCGTTGCGTCATTGAGCTCGCGGCCCGGGCTGGGTAGTGGGTAGCGGTGCGGGAAGCCGCACCAGATGGTCAGCGGTGGGATGCCGTCCGTGGTGGCAGAGGCGGTGGCACAAGGGCACAGGAGCATACCAACAACGATCAGGCCAGTCATCTGGTTTTCGCCGTGGGCGGGCGGGCTGCCGGAGCGAGGCGGGCGGGTCCGGGGCGTGCTGCCCGGGGCGTGCTGCCCGGCGGCGCTACCAGGTCCAGTGGAAGCCGGCCACGGTCTTCTCGATGAACCTCAGATAACGGTGGGCCGAGTGCTGGGTGTCCAGGGTCACCGGCTCCTGCTGGATGATCCCTCCCTCGACCCCGTCCCAGGTGGCCCACCAGACGCCGGAGGGCAGCTTCTCGGGGTGGAACTCGACGCGTATGTCGAAGTTCTCCAGCCGCCCCATGACCGCGCGCCGGTACTCGCGCTCGCGCGGATCGAGCGGATCTCCCGGGTACTGGTACGTCGCCCAGTACTCCAGCGTGGTGGTTTCGCCAGCGTCCAGGGCCCGGGCGAGCGAGATAAACGTGACGAAAAGCTCGTCGCTGACCTGGTAGAGGTCGCCGGTCAGCTCGGTGCAGCCCTGCCCGACCTCCAGCGTCACGGCCTTGGTGTCATACAGGAACGGGATACGGTCCAGCCCGTCTGCTATCGCCTCGATGACCTGCAGGGTGCGCGTGCGGGCCGGCAGGCCCTCGGCGCCTACGGTGACGTGATCGTGCAGGGACAGCGTCTGGTGACGGCGCGGGCCGATGGCGGCGTGCAGTTCCTGCTCGGTCCTGGGCGTCACCGCCCGGGGGCCGGACAGGACGCTGATGGTGCCCGAACCCTCCCAGAGCCGCCACAGGCGGTCGGCTTCGGCGTCGGAGAACCCGAAGGCGTCGATGAACAGCGCCAACGTCGAGCGGCTGAGCAGCCTGCCGGACAGCGCGCGGGAGACCGTGTCCTTGAGCTGGTGCGGCAGCACGTCCACGTCACCGGGTACCCGGGGGTAGCTCCAGAGGCGGCGGGCCAGCACCTCCGCCACGGCCAGCTGGGTGATCTCGCCCGACCTGGCCCTGATCACGTGCTGCTCCCACAGCCGCCGGTATCCCCCGGGCCGCTGCAACAGTTCTCGCAGGTAACTGGCTGCGGCGCGGCGGCCAGCCGCCGCTGGGGCATCGGTCACGAAATCCGGTCCTAACCTCTGCGAACTAACTGCGACATCTACCAGTTACCTTACGGGCATGCCCCTGAACGAAGGTGGCTAGCCGGTGATAGGGGGGCGGGCCCGTCGCAGTTAGCGGCGGGCCCGACAAGTGTCTGGACCTTGGCCGTCCCTAGAGCAAGACGGCGCCGGCGTCCGGGCTAGGGCGCAATCACGTGCGGCAGGTCCCAGGTGATCCTGGATATCTGGCTTTGCGTGGTAGCGGTGAAAGCGGCGTCAAGCCGCGCGTCGAGTTCGTCGAGCGTCAGCCTGCCCTGCGCGAAATGCTCGCCCAGGGCCACGACGGTCGCCTCGCGCTCGGCATCACCGACACGCAGGTCAGATCCGGTAGCCCTGCGGTGCCCCAGGCCCGCCGCCCCGGCGAGCAGCCGCTTTCCGCCCGCGTGCGTGAGCCGGTAGTACCGGCGCAGCCGGGTATCCACGACCTCTTCCCGGTCCACGCTGATCAGCTGGTCCGCGCGCAGGCGGTCCAGGGCCCGGTACAAGGTCCCGGCGCGCAGCCGGACCCGCCCGCCGGAGATCTCCCGGACGTCGGTGATGATCCCGTACCCGTGCTGGCTGCCACCGGCCAGCGACGCCAGGACCAGGAGGGTGGCATCCTGCAGCGCGCGCGTGGCCATGTCGGCGTTACCCGGTCGCGCCCGCCCGCTGGGCAGGCTGCCGCCGGTAGTGGGGTAGCACGCCAGCACCCGCCGGTACCCGCGCTCCAGTTCTGCTGAGTTGCTCATGTGACCGCCCCCAGCGGGTTCAGCCGTGTCATCGCGGCATGGGCGTTGGCCTGCAGCCGGGCCGCCTCGTCGGCCAGCAGCTCGGTGCCCGCGGGCGTGAGCCGGTAGTAACGGCGCAGCCGGTTGTCCACGATCTCTTCCCGGTCCACCGCGACCAGGCCGTCCTCGCGCAGCCGGTCCAGGGCCGTGTACAAGGTTCCGGCCCGCAGCCGGACCCGGCCGCCGGAGATCTGCCGGACGTCGGTGATGATCCCGTATCCGTGCTGATTGCCGGCCGCCAGCGCGGTCAGGATCAGGAACGTCGCCTCCTGCATCGCCCGTGTGCCCATACAGACGTTATATACCGCTGAACTGACGGTTGCAAGCCGGTCATCTCGTCACGAGGGTCAGGCGGGTCGCCCGGGAATCGCGAGTCAGAACAAGACCGACGTGAAGGTGCCGGCCTGGGTGAATCCCACCCGCCGGTACGCGGCCCGGGCCGGGAGATTGAAGTCGTTGACGTACAGGGACACCACCGGCGCGACCGACCGCAGCGCCTCGGTGACGACGGCCGCCATCCCGCGCGCGGCATGCCCGCGGCCGCGCAGTTCCGGCGGTACCCAGACGCCCTGGACCTGGCAGGCCAGCGGGGTCACCGCGCCGATCTCGGCCTTGAAGACCACCCGACCGTGCTCGATCCTGGCGTACGAGCGGCCGGACCGGATCAGCTCCGCCACGCGGGCCCGGTACGCCGCTCCCCCGTCCGGCCCGACCGGGGATACCCCTACCTCCTCCGTGAACATGGCCACCGAGGCGGGCAGCAGCGTGCCCAGTTCGTCCGGGCGCACCAGGCGCACCAGCGGATCGGGCGGGACCAGCGGGGCGGTGGAGATGGTCATGACCGGCTGCGCCGACCGCATCTCGCGGGGCCGGCCCCAGTACGGAGCGAGCAAGGCCCAGAATTCCTGCACAGCGTCCGCGGGCCCGACGATCGACGAGCAGCGGCGGCCCTGCAGCCGGGCGCGCTCGGCGAACGCCGCCACCGCTGGCGACGTGGCCGCCACCGGCACCAGGTTGGCGCCGGAGTAGCACAGCGATGTCATCCGCCCGGACTCCAGGTAGCCCCACATCTGGGCGCCGAGCCTGCCGGGGTCGATCCCGGCGGCGTGCACTCGTGAGCTAACGAAGACGTTCGTGACCGCATCGCGGTCGCAGATGTCGAGCACCTCGTCGCGATCGCGATCATTCAGCAGGCGCAGCGATGCCGACCGCCATGCCCTGGTGCGCAGCACGCTCCCAGCGTATCGGCATTACCCGGGCCGTGGCTGAACTGCGTCCCGTTGCTTGCGAACCGTTCTCAGCCGACCGGGGTCGGATCGGGGAGCGCCGGGCAGGTCGCGTTCACCAGGCCCGGGTGCTCCGGCAGCGCGCCGGTGGCCAGGTACTGGTTCAGGTAGTTGTTCACGCAGGTGTTGGGCGGGTCCGCGAGCGACTGACCGTGATTGCCGCCGCCCTCGACCACGACCATCCGGGCGCTGGGCAGCAGCCGGTGCGCCACCTGCGCGCCGGCGTACGGGGTCGCGGGGTCCAGGGTGCCCTGCAGCATCAGGATCCCCGGCAGCCCCTGCCCCTTGATCTGCAGCGGCTTCGCCGGTCCCTTGACCGGCCAGAACGCGCACGCCGCGTTGAACCACGCGTTCGGCCAGGCCTCGTACGGCGCGGTCTTGTACACCGCCCCGTTCGCGGAGTTCCAGTACGCCCAGTTCCGGGGCCAGTTCATGTCGGCGCACTCGACGGCGTTGTAGACGGCGAACTCGTTCTCGTTCTGCACGCCCTCCTGGTCGTACAGCGCGACCAGTTGGCTGGTCGCGCCGCCACGCAGGTAGGCGGCGAACGCCGCGGCCAGGTCCGGCCAGAACCCGTTGTCGTAGCCGCCGACCAGGAACGTGTCGTCCCACTCGTCCGGGCCGATCAGGGGATGGCCGGTCGGGCCGGGGATCGGATGCGCCTCCAGGTCCGCGCGCGCGGCGTACCAGTTCTGGCTCACCTGCGCGGCGGTGGACCCGAGACCGTAGACGCTGTCGTACTTGGCCACCCAGGCGTAGAACGCGTCCTGCCGGGCCTGGAACGCGTAGTCCTGGTCGATGTTGTCGGTCCACCACGCGCCCTCGGGGTCGACGGTGCTGTCCAGCACCATGCGCCGCACCCGGTGCGGGAACAGCGTCGCGTAGACCTGCCCGATGTAGGTCCCGTACGAGTACGCGAAGTAGCTGATCTGCGGCACCCCCAGGGCGGCCCGGATCGAGTCCATGTCCCGGGCGATGTTCTCGGTGGTCATGTAGGGCAGCAGCCAGCCGAACTTCTTCTCGCAGTCCGCGGCGTACATCTTCGCGCGGTCAATGTTCTCCTGCTCCTCCGCGGCGGAGGTCGGGGTGTAGTCGGGCCGGTCCCCGGAGAAGAACGACGGATCGCAACTCAGCGACGGCGCCGAGGCCCCGACTCCCCTGGTGTCGAAGCCGATGATGTCGTACTCGGACGCGACGTTCGGGTCCAGGCCCTGGGCCACGGACGCCGCCAGGCTGAGGCCGGGGCCTCCGGGCCCGCCCGGGTTGACCAGCAGCACGCCCTGGCGCTGGCTCACCGGCGCGGTGGCCGGCACCCGGGACAGCGCCAGCGTGATCTTCCTGCCGTTCGGATGGCGGTAATCCAGGGGGACCTGCAGGCTGGCGCACTGCAGCCCTGCGCCCTGGGAGGAGCAGGAGTGCCAGCTCAGCCGCGAGTCCACGGACGATGCCCCGGGCCCGGCCGCGGACGGCGATGCCGAGGACTGCGGCGACCCGCCGGTGCACCCGGCCAGGCATCCGGCGATCGTCGCGGCGGCCGCGGCCACCGCGACGGGCAAGACATGTCTCATGGGATTGAACCTATTAGCTCTCCGCGGGCTCTATGGAAGTTAGCTCTCCGCGGGCTCTATGGAAGCGGCGAGCTTCATCGCCTCTTCGATCAGGGTCTCCACGATCTGTGACTCGGGCACGGTCTTGACCACCTCGCCGCGCACGAAGATCTGCCCCTTGCCGTTGCCCGACGCCACGCCCAGGTCGGCCTCGCGGGCCTCGCCCGGCCCGTTGACGACGCAGCCCATCACCGCGACGCGCAGCGGCACGTCCATCCCGTCCAGGGCCGCGGTGACCTCGTCGGCCAGCTTGTACACGTCCACCTGGGCCCGGCCGCAAGACGGGCAGGACACGATCTCCAGGCCCCGCTGGCGCAGGCCGAGCGACTCCAGGATCGCGATGCCGACCTTGACCTCCTCGACCGGCGGGGCCGACAGCGACACCCGGATCGTGTCGCCGATCCCCTCGGCGAGCAGGGCCCCGAACGCCACCGCCGACTTCACCGTGCCCTGGAAGGCCGGCCCGGCCTCGGTGACCCCCAGGTGCAGCGGGTAGTCGCACTTGCCCGCCAGCAGCCGGTAAGCGTTGATCATCACGACCGGGTCGTGGTGCTTCACCGAGATCTTGATGTCGGTGAAGCCGTGCTCCTCGAACAGCGAGCACTCCCACAGCGCGGACTCGGTCAGCGCCTCGGGCGTGGCCTTGCCGTACTTGGCCAGCAGCCGCTTGTCCAGCGAGCCGGCGTTGACGCCGATCCTGATCGGGATGCCCGCCGCGGACGCGGCCCGGGCGATCTCGCCCACCTTGTCGTCGAACGCCTTGATGTTGCCCGGGTTCACCCGCACCGCCGCGCAGCCGGCGTCGATCGCGGCGAACACGTACTTGGGCTGGAAGTGGATGTCGGCGATCACCGGGATCTGCGACTTGCGGGCGATCTCCGGCAGCGCGTCGGCGTCGTCCTGGGACGGCACCGCGACCCGGACGATCTGGCAGCCCGCGGCGGTGAGCTCCGCGATCTGCTGCAGGGTGGCATTCACGTCCGCGGTCAGCGTGGTGGTCATCGACTGGACGGAGACGGGAGCGCCGCCGCCCACCGGCACCGCGTGCTTGCCCTGGCCCACCATCACCTGGCGGGACTGCCGCCGCGGCGCCAGCGGCTCGAGTGGTACTTCGGGCATGCCAAGATCAACAGTCATAACGGACTCCGCCTCACTGGACCAGGTGCACCGGGTTGAAGATGTCCGCTGCCATTAGTAGCACTCCGAGCCCGATCAGCAGCAAGAACACCCCGACGCTGACCGGGATCAGCTTCTGCAGGTCGACCAGGCCGGGATCGGGCTTGCCGCGGAGCCGGGCCAGCCAGGCCCGGATCCGCTCGTAGAAGATGACGGCGAGGTGCCCGCCGTCCAGCGGCAGCAGCGGCAGCAGGTTGACCGCGCCGATGAAGATGTTGATCGAGATGAGGATCAGCAGCAGGTCCGAGACCGCGTACCGCCATCCCCCGCTCGACGCGACCGCCTGGCCCGCGATGTCGGCCGCGCCGACCATGCTGCTCACGTTCGCGGCCGGGGTCTTCGCCCGGTCCTTGGCGAACAGGTCGGGAAGCGCGGCGGGCAGCTTCGCGACCGCCTCGGCCGAGCCGACCATGACCTGGCCGAACGCCGAGCCCGCGAACGTCAGCGCGGCGAATGGGCTGGTCCGCTGGAAGATCACGTCGTCGCCGATGCCGAGGTAGGAGCCGTGCCGTCCCGGGATGGCGGCCGGCTTCGCGTGGAGGGTCAGTTCCTGGCCGTCGCGCAGCACGGTCACGGACATCGGCTGGCCCGCGGGCTGGGCGCGGATGGCCGTGCCCAGCTGCGTCCAGTTGTGCACCGGCTTCCCGTCGATCGCGATGATCTTGTCGCCCGGCTTGATGCCGGCCTTCCGGGCCGGGGCCGCCCCGAGATTGCCCGTGCAAGACCCCTGATCGAATGCCTTCAGGCTGGCGGGCACGCAGGGGCTCACCGAGCCGATCGTCGTGGTGTTGTCGTTGGCCTGCCCGATCCCGAGCGCGAGGAACAGCAGCAGCACGAAGGCGAGCGCGAAGTGCATGAAGGAGCCCGCGACCATCACGATCGCCCGCTGCCAGGCCGGCTTGTTGCGCATCGAGCGGGGCTCGTCTTCCGGGTTGACCTCGTCCAGCGTGGTCATGCCGGTGATCCGCACGAAGGCGCCGAACGGCAGGGCCTTGACGCCGTACTCGGTTTCCCCCCGGACCGTCGACCACAGGGTCGGCCCGAAGCCGACGAAGAACTGGGTGGCCTTCATGCCGAACTTCTTGGCGGTCAGGAAGTGCCCGGCCTCATGCAGGATCACCGAGATCAGGATGCCGAGCACGAACAGGACGATGCCCAGGGCAAAGGCTGGATTGTGCCGCCCGGCCAGGAACAGCACCAGCAGGATCGCGACGGCGAAAAGCAGGATCCGCCCTCGGGACGCGACCGCGGCCAGCCGCCCCTCCCCCTGGCCCTGGACCTGCCCCTGCCCCTGGCCCTGGCCTTGGGTCATCGCGATGTTCCTCCTTGCCCGGTCCCGGCCAGTTCGGCCGCGCGTTCGCGGGCCCAGCCGTCGGCGGCCAGCACGTCCGCCAGGGTCACAGCATCGCCACCGGAATCACTAAGCTCAGAGACTACCTGGGCCACGGTGTCTATTATCCGGCCGAACCGAAGCCGGCCGGCCAGGAACGCCTCGACGCACACCTCGTTGGCGGCGTTGTAGACGGCCGGGGCCGTCCCGCCTGAGACTCCCACCTGACGGGCGAGGGTGACCGCAGGGAACGCGCTCTCGTCGAGCGGCTCGAAGGTCCAGGTCTGCGGCCTGGCCCAGTCCACCGGCCGGGCCGCGTCCGGGACCCGCTCCGGCCAGGCCAGGGCCAGCGCGATCGGGATCCGCATGTCCGGCGGGCTGGCCTGGGCGATCGTCGAGCCGTCGGCGAACTCGACCATGGAGTGGATCACCGACTGCCGGTGCACGACCACCTCGATGGCGTCGAAGGGGATGCCGAAGAGCAGGTGCGCCTCGATCAGTTCCAGGCCCTTGTTGACCAGCGTGGCGGAGTTCACGGTGATCACCGGGCCCATGTTCCAGGTGGGGTGGGCGAGCGCCTGCTCCGGGGTGACGTCGGCGATTTCGTCGCGGCTGCGGTGCAGGAACGGCCCGCCGCTGGCGGTCACGATCAGCCGCCGCACCTCGGCGGCGCGACCGCCGCGCAGGCACTGGGCGAGCGCCGAGTGCTCGGAGTCCACGGGCACGATCTGGCCCGGCACGGCCCGGCCCGCCACCAGCGGGCCGCCCATGATCAGCGATTCCTTGTTGGCCAGGGCCAGCACGCGGCCGGCGTCGATGGCCGCGAGCGTCGCGGCCAGCCCGACCGCGCCGGTGACCCCGTTCAGGACGACGTCGCAGGGCCAGGCCGCGACCTCGGCGATCGCGTCGGGCCCGACCAGGATCTTGGGCAGCGGCGGGGTCCGGCCTGGCGCGGCCGTGGCGCCCGGCCCGCCCCCGGCACCCGGGGCCCGCTGCCTGGCCTGCCCCACCTGCCCGGCCTGCGCCTGCAGGGCCCGGCGCAGCTCGTCGACGCTCGCCTCGCTGGCCACCGCGACGACCTCGGCCCCGAACTCGAGCGCCTGGCTGGCCAGCAGGGCGGGGTTGCCGCCGCCGGCCGCGAGCCCCGCGATCCGGAACCGGTCCGGGTTGCGGCGGACGATATCGGCCGCCTGCGTGCCGATCGATCCGGTCGAGCCGAGCACGACGATGTCCCGGCTCCGCGCCTCCCGCCCCGGCGCCTCCCGGGTAAACGCTTGGAGACGGGGTTCCTGCGTGGACTCCATGTTCGGCATTGTCCCTCACCGTCCTGGCCGCCGGCCCGCACCCACGACGACACGGGCCGAACGGGCGGCGCGTAGCGTGTCACTGTGATCGCCGACAGCTTGCCTCCGCCCACCCTCAGGCTGGGCGCCTGGCGCGGCCTGCCCGCGGCGCAGCAGCCGGACTGGCCGGATCCTGGCCCCCTCCGGGCCGTGACCGACGAACTGGCCGGGCTGCCGCCGCTGGTCTTCGCCGGGGAGTGCGACGTGCTGCGGGAGCGCCTGGCGGCCGTGGCCCGGGGCGAGGCGTTCGTGCTCCAGGGCGGGGACTGCGCGGAGACGTTCGCGGGCGCCACCGCGGATGCCGTCCGGGCCAAGTTGCAGACGTTGCTGCAGATGGCCGTGGTGCTCACCTACGGCGCCAGCGTGCCGATCGTCAAGATCGGGCGGATGGCCGGCCAGTTCGCCAAGCCGCGGTCGCGTCCCGCCGAGATCCGCGGCGGTACCGAGCTTCCCGCCTACCGCGGCGACGCGGTCAACGGGATCGAGTTCACCGCGCAGGCGCGCACCCCGGACCCGGCCCGGCTGCTGCGGGCCTACCACTGCTCGGCGGTGACGCTGAACCTGTGCCGGGCCTTCGCCACCGGCGGGTACGCGGACCTGCACCAGGTGCACGCCTGGAACCAGGATTTTGTCAGCGAGAGCCCCGCCGGGCAGCGGTATGAGCGGCTGGCCGGGGAGATCGACCGGGCGCTGGCGTTCATGCGGGCCTGCGGGGCCGACCCGGAGGAACTGCACGCCGTCGAGTTCTACTCCAGCCACGAGGCCCTGCTGCTGGACTACGAGCAGGCCCTGACCAGGCCGGATCCGAGGACAGGCCAGTCCTATGACACCTCGGCGCACTTCGTGTGGGTCGGTGAGCGGACCCGCGACCTCGGCGGGGCGCACGTCGAGTTCGCCCGTGGCATCCGCAACCCGGTCGGGGTCAAGGTGGGCCCGGACGCGACGCCCGCCGACGTCCTCGCGCTGATCGCCAGGCTGAACCCCGATCGCGAGCCGGGACGGCTCACCCTGATCACCCGGATGGGCGCGGGCCGGGTCCGGGACCGGCTGCCGCCGCTGATCCGGGCGGTCATCGCGGAGGGCATCGAGGTGCCCTGGGTCTGCGACCCGATGCACGGCAACACCTTCGAGGCGCCGAGCGGGCACAAGACCCGCCGGTTCGACGACGTGCTCGACGAGGTGCAGGGCTTCTTCGAGGTGCACCGGGGCCTCGGCACCCACCCCGGCGGCATCCACATCGAGTTCACCGGCGACAACGTCACCGAGTGCGTGGGCGGCAGCCACGAGATCGTCGCCGATGACCTGCACCAGCGCTACGAGACCGCCTGTGACCCGCGCCTGAACCGCGGCCAGGCGCTGGACCTGGCCTTCATGGTGGCCGAGAGCTACCGGACCCGCCCGCGCTAGCCGAGCCGGCGGCGATCAGGTGCCCGTCCGGCAGGATGCGGACCCGATTCCGAATGCGGCCGGGGCCTATTGCTGGTGGAAATCCTCAGTGCCGACCGGGGGCATACCGGAAAGCAAGCTGCAAAGTGGTCTGGGCGATGGTTGCCCGAAAGGGCAGCGGGACAGGGCTGTAACGATGCCCGGTCGGACATTCACGGCCGACGCTCGCTCAGGCATCTTGGGGCTAACCGCCTCAACGGAAGGATCGCCATGAGTGAGGACCCGGGCGCTGTCGTTGCCGCCGCGCCGCAGGACACCACCGGCGCCCCGGCAGCAGCCAGTGCCGGCGCCCCGGCCAGCACGGAGGGCAGCGGGGGCAGCGGGCTCCTCGAGGCCGCCGGCGACCTGCTCGAGACCGTTGTCTCCAAGGGGGTAGAGGAGACGGGCGGTGTCGCGCTGGACTTGGGCAATGACGTGCTGCACGAGTTCGAGGCCGCAGGTGACGCGGGCCGGGCGATCGGCGCCGCGCTGGCCGGGAACGAGCAGGTCGCAGGCCACGAACTGCACAACCTGGTGGCCGATGGATTCGAGGCATTGCCGGGCCACGAGCTCGCCTGGGACGGGCTGGCGGGACTAGGTTATGCGGTCGACGGCGCGCAGAACGAGGTCAAGGTGTGGGGTGAGGGCGGCGCGAACCAGTTCCGGGACGGCGTGGGCGCGGATCCGGAGCAGGAAGCGCAGCCGTTCCAGCTTCCCGGGGAACCAGAGGTTCCGGAAGCCTGACCGTCCGGCTCGGCCGTCAGTTGATGTCGAACTCGTTGCCTTCGGGATCTTGCATCGCGACCCCGTAGTGGTCGACGCCCTCCTCGTACAGCACGCCGACGATCGTGGCGCCGAGGGCGGCGAGCCGGCTGGCCTCGGCGTCGACTCGCTGCGCCAAGACCATGGGCTGACCGGGCCGCGCCCACCGCCTGACCCGGACGACTTCGGCCAGGCGGATCAGGCGACCGGGACGGCGAGCGGCTCCCAGTCGGGGCGCAGCGGCATGCCCGAGGTGCCGTTCTCGCCGAGCCGTACGCCGAGGACCTGGTGCAGCTGGATCCGGTTGCGTTCGAAGCCGAGCCGCGACCCGGCCATGTACAGCCGCCAGACCCGCGCGGTGGCCTGGCCGACCTCGGCGACCGCCTCGTCCCAGTGCTCGTCCAGGTTCGCGCACCAGCCCGCCAGCGTTTTCGCGTAGTGCTCGCGCAGGTTCTCCTCGTGCCGGACCTCGAAGCCCGTGTCGTGCATCAGCGAGACCAGGTAGCCGGGCGCCTCGAGTTCCCCGTCGGGGAACACGTACCGGTTGATGAACCCCTCGGCCCGCCGGGCGGGCTCGGTGTCGTCAGTGCGGGTGATGCAGTGGTTCAGCAGCCGTCCCTCGGGCTTCAGCTTGCCGTACAGGAACGCGAAGTAGCCGGGGAGCTGGGCCTTGCCGATGTGCTCGGTCAGCCCGATCGAGCTGACCGCGTCGAAGCCGGCCTCGGCCACGTCCCGGTAGTCGAGGTGCCGGACCTCGGCCAGGTCCGACAGGCCCCGGTCCTTGATCGCCTGGCGCGCCCACAGCGCCTGCTGCTCGGACAGGGTGACGCCGAGCGCCCTGACGCCGTACTCGCGGGCCGCGTGCATGACCATGCCGCCCCAGCCGCAGCCCACGTCGAGCAGCCGCATCCCCGGGCGCAGCCCGAGCTTGCGGGCGACCAGGTCGTGCTTGTACGCCTGCGCCTCCTCGAGCGTGGCGTCCTCGCTCGGGTAGCAGGCGCAGGTGTAGGTCATGGACGGGCCGAGCACCCACTCGTAGAACGTGTTGGACACGTCGTAGTGGTGCGAGATCGCGCTCGCGTCCCGGCCCTTGGAGTGCCGCCGGCCCATCAGCGAGCGACGGCGGACGCGGACCTCCTGGGGCGGCGGCGGGATCCGCGGCAGCAGCACCCGCGGGCCGCCGAGCTGGCGCAGCAACTCGAGCCGTTCCGCGGCGCTGAGGTCGTTCCGCTGGATGCTGGCCATCCGGGCCAGGGCCGAGTACATGTCGCCGTCCAGGTCGATGTGACCGGACACGTAGGCCCGGGCCAGCCCGAGCTCGCCCGGCGCCTGGGCCAGGTAGGACACGGCGACCGGGGAGCGGACCGTGATCCGCACCGGCGAGCCCTCTGCCCCGGCCCGGCTCCCGTCGTAGGCCCGGAATTCCACGGGTGCGTCCGGGCCCGCGATCCGCGCGAACACTTCGGCAAGCGCCATAACCTTGCTCTCCCTGCTTCCTGCTCTATCGGCCGCTGAGTAGGCCTGACCGGCTCATGCCCGTTACTCGAAGGTAACGCACTTGTCGTAGAGAGTGGCCAGCCGGCCGTCGCCGTCGTACTCGTGCTTGATCTTGGCGTATTCCGCGCCGTTGTAGCGCTCCGAGAACTCCTCCTCGGAGTAGTACGACGTGGAGTACAGGCCCTTGTGGCCGCCGAGCGCGGTCACCTGGTCCTCGATCTGCCGGTTGTAGTGACCGTCGGCGGCGCCCGGCGGCAGCGGCGCGGTGCCCCAGAAGCCGAAGTTCACGTAGACCTGGCCGGGCCGCATCGGGTACAGCGGCCAGCCCCGCTCGCCCCGCAGCCGCAGCGGGCACATCCAGACCGGGCTCATGCCCACCCGGGCGGCGAAGAAGCGCAGGAACTCGGCGCCCCGCTCGAGCGGGATCTCCACGTCCTGGATGACGTCCTCCCGCGCTGGGCGCCCGCGCCGGGCGTTCAGCCTGGCTGACAGGCGGTACCTGCGGTCGTAGGCGACGAGCCTGCGGTAGGTGTCCGAGCGCCGGTACCGGCGCGGCCAGGCGCGGCGGACCACCGGGTTCTGCATCCCGAACGGCCGCGAGCACCAGAACCAGTCGGTGTCCCACCGCCACAGGTAGTCGCGGATCGTGAGGAAGTCCTCCTTCGGGCCGCGGATCGACTGGTAGTAGATGCGCTCCCGGGTGTAGTCGCTGAGCCACGGCGCCACGTCGCTGAACGCGCCGACGGTCAGGTACATCTCGTCGAGGCTGAACACGGTGCCGTCCACGAAGTCCGCCCGGTGCCCGCTCAGGCTGCCGTCCTGCGCGATCTGCGCGACCGCCTCCATGCAGGCGTCCGGGGTGTCGAAGCGGAAGTGCCGCAGGTGCACGAATGGCGCCACCGGCTGAAGCTCGATGCTGAGCGAGAGCGCGTAGCCGAGCGTGCCGTAGGAGTTGGGGAAGCAACGGTAGAGCGCGCCGTGCTCGTTCCCGTCGGCGGCCGTGACCACCCGGCCGTCGCCGGTGAGGATCTCCATTTCGGTCACTGACTCGTGCGGCAGGCCGTTATGCAGCGAGGTGGACTCGATGCCCAGGCCGCTGACCGCGCCACCGAGCGTGATCGTCTTCAGTTGCGGCACGACCAGCGGCATCAGGCCGTGCCGCAGGGTGGCGTCGGCCAGGTTCTCGTAGGTCGTCATGCCGCCGACTACGGCCGTGCGGGCGGTCGGGTCGACGCACAGCACGTGCCCGAACGCCGAAACGTCAAGCCCGGCCGACGGGCTGCCGTCCCGGAACCGGAACAGGTTCGACGTGCGCTTGGCCAGCCGGACCGGGCGGCCCGGCGGAATCGCCGCGTAGGCGCGCCGCAGCCGGGCCACCGCCGCCTGGTGGGCCGCGTCCGTATGCAGGCCCGGCTTCGCCGGTGGCGTTCCGGACGCGCCTGGATTTGTCGTGCCCGTGACGTCGGTCACACAGCTCTCCCGTCGTTCGCTGGAGGTCGCCTGCACCCAGGCCCATCCGGGCCCCACGGCGAGAATGCCTGCCGGAGGGCCATAACGGCAAGGGCCCGGCCGTCCCGGCCGTCCCGGCCGACGCGGGCCCGGCGTCCCGGCGTGCGCGGGCCCGGCGCATCATCCCGCCTGGGCTCAGGGCTCGGCCATGTCCCGATCGCGCTCTTCGGCTGACCTGCCTTCCAGGTCGGCAGGGTGCTCGTGTGGCGGCGCTCTTAAGGCTGACGACTACTTCTTCCTATTGCTCGGCGAAGGTACCATCGGCGCCGCGAGCAGTCCGAGCAGGTTCGTCCGGTAGACCATGATCTTGCAACCCGCTACCGAGTAGACCGCGGCAGGCCGCCCGAAGTACTGCTCGACCTCCTGGCCCGTGGGTGGGGCGGCGTCGGCTATCACGAACGTCGCGTCGTGCCGGGACGCGTCGTACCAGTCGGGTTTCGTCTCCCAGTAGAAGGCGGCGACCTTGCCGTGCCTGGCGGCGACCGCGCGAACCTGAACCTGGTTGCCCGACTGCAGGGTGACCGCCGAGGCATTCCAGTACTCGGCGATGCCGTACCTGAGCCCGTGGGCCTTGAGCCACGCGGCAAGCGGAACCGTGAGAGGCGTCACCGGGGGCTGGGCTGCCCCGGCTACCAGCGGCAGCAGCGCGACGAGGGCGGCCGCACAGAGCGCCACGCGGGCGCGCGCCACGCCGGCGATGCGGCCGGGCACGCAGGCCCGCGCCGCGAGTACCGCACCGCAGGGCAGCACCGCGGCGACCTCGCGCGAGCTGAAGGTCCCCGGCAACGTGGAGATCAGGTACACGACGAGGTTGACCACGATCGCAACGCACACCAGTTGCTCCGCCCGGCTCGCGGTCCGCCAGGTCCATACGACCTTCGCAAAGCCGAATGCGGCGGCCAGCAAGCAGGCCAGCCCGAACGCGCCCGCCAAGCCGGTCGACTCAGGACCAGGAACGACCGCCGCCCCGAATGCCCCGAATAGGGTGCGGATGGCCCGGAAGGTCAGTACCGCGTGCCCCGGCCATTGCCCCACCGGGGAGATCGCGGTCCTCAGCGGGACCATCGCGAACGCGCCGAAGTACAGCATCGCCGCGCGGGTCAGCAACGCCAGCGGCACCGACGCGGCGGCGGCCACCGCGATCGCGGTGTCGGCGGTGCGGATCTTCCGGGCGGCCAGGACGCGATAAGCGGACACCAGCAGGACGGCCGGCACGGCGACGTACAAGACCGTGGCGTCGCCGATCTGGCCGGCGACCAGGATCGCGGCGAGCAGCGGCGGCGTGAAACGCCTACCAGGCACCCGATCGATCAGGAGGAAAGAACCCAGCAGGAACACGGAGGTCCCGATGTGATCGGGACCCTCCAGCAGGATCGACGCACCCTGGTCCGTGATGTTCGGCGCCGCCAGCACCGCGACCACCACTCCGGCGCGGGCAGCCATGGCCGCGCCGCGGCTGTTCGTGCAGGCCAGGGCCACAGCGAAGGCCACGACGATCAGGTAAGTGAGCGCGCCGGCCAGATGGAAGACCACGCCGGTCAGCCCGAAGAAGAACTCGATGATCGCGTACAGCGGCAGCTCGAAGGTGTAAAACGACGCGTCGCTGACGAGCCAGCCGTGCAGCAGGAGGTGACCGTGCAGCATGTCCCACGCCTGCAGCGCATTGTTCGCCCCGTCCGAGTCCATCGGGCTGCTGAACGATATGCGCAGGAAAAAGGCGTACAACACCACGCCGCCGCCGATCCACGCCGCCGCGATCCACCCGCGGCGCACCGCCGGACGGCGATCGCGCGGGCCGACGCCTCGCCGGACCTCAATCGGCGGCGGCAGCGCCTCTGTCGCAGCGGCCGCATCTGGGCGCCCCGGATGCTGCTTGCCAACGTGCACACCGAGATCCTAGTGGGCAGCGCCGCCTAATCCCCGGTCAACATCCCCGGTCAACGATCTAGAGTGGCCGGATGCGGATCGCGCTGATCAACTCCGGCCTCGGGCTGCTCGCGGCCGCCGCCGAGTTGCACCGGCTCCGCCCCGACGCGGACCTGGTGCTGGCCATGGATCCGGACGGGATGCCGTGGGGGCCGCTCACGCCCGCTGACATCGCACAGCGGTCGCTCGCGGCCGCCCGGGCGGCGGCCGCCTTCGAGCCGGACGTGCTCGTGTTCGCGTGCAACACCGGCACCGTGCACGCCCTGGGCGCGCTGCGGGCCGAGTTCGAGCCGGGCCTGCCGGTCGTGGGCACCGTGCCCGCGATCAAGCCCGCGGCGGCGCACAGCGGCTCGGTGGCCATCTGGGCGACCGTCGCCACCACGGCCAGCGCCTACCAGCGCCAGCTCATCGCCGACTTCGCGGGACCGGCCCAGGTCACCGCGGTCGCCTGCCCGGGCCTGGCCGACGCGATCGACTCCGGAGACGAACCGGGCACCCGGGCCGCCGTGGGGCTGGCCAGCGCGCGCACGCCGACTGACTGCGGCGCCGTCGTGCTGGGCTGCACCGAGTACGAACTCGCGGCGGACGTGATCGCGGCGGCGCTGCCGGGCGCGGCCCTGTTCGGCTCGGCCGCGGCGGTGGCCGCGCAGGCATTGCGCCGGGCCGGGGCGCGCGGCGGCTCTGCTGCCGGGGCCGGGCCGCCGGGGACGCCGCACCGCACCGGGGCTGACGCCTCCGGGGCCGAGCCGCCGGGGATGCCGCGCCGGGCGGGGACCGTACGGGTGCTCCTGTCCGGAAGGCAGGCCAACCTGCCCGCCGCGGCGCTGCGCTATCCGCAGGGCCGCCTGCTGGCCGACCTTGTCGCGGGGCGATCGGTGTCGGCGTAGCTCGCCTCGACCTCTTCGGGGGTCATGGGGAGCCGCGCGGCGGACGGTGGCAGGCCCGCGTCGACCGCCTGGCCGATCAGGTGGGCCATGGAGTAGTCGGGGTCGGCGGTCAGGGCCCGCTCGATGGCGATGTTGGCCCGGGCGCCCTCGCCCGCCTGCCAGGCGGTGAACGCTAACAGCGAGGCGGGCGCGGGCACGTAGGGCTCGCGCGCGTGGCGGACCACGTCGGCCCACAGCCGCTGGTGCGCCGCCCGGAACTTAGGATCCATCCGGGCCCAGGCATCGTCGCGCACCCGGAGGTCCGCGAGGGTCACGGCGAGCCAGGCCAGCTGGTCGTGGTCGGTGATCTGGCCGCCCCGGCGGTAGATGCCGATCGCGGCGCGGACCGCTTCCCGGCCGGCCTCGACGAGCCGCCGCTGCCCGTCTGCCTCCCGGGCCGGGGCCGCGATGAACTCCGCGGCGCGGCGCAGGGCGCGCTCGGTGGCCTGGCTGACCGATTCGGCCGCCGGGCCGGTCGGCGGGGCGAGCGAGGCGGCCAGCGCCGCCCGGTCCGGGCAGGCCGTCATCCCCGCGGCGTCCAGGGCCGCGGCGGCCGGGTGCGCGGACCCGGCGAACGGGACGCCGTCCGGCGGGCAGCAGCCCGGATTCTGGCACGCGTAGGACCAGTAGCGCCCATCCTGCACCCGGAGCAGGTCGCGCAGCGTGATTCCCGCGCCGAGCAGGGCCGGGCTGAGCGACTCGGCGACCGGGGTGACCAGGGTTCCCGGGCCGTATCCCGCCGCGATGGCGGTCTTGATCCGCCGCGCCTTCAGCACCCTGGTCGCGTGCTGCGCGATCTCCAGCGACCGCGCGGCGTCCGGCGGGTCCGGCAGGTCGTAGCGGAAGGCCAGCATGATCCGGCCGCGCCGTTCGTTCAGGCCGACGACGACCATGCTCCGGCTGGGATGGAAGCCCAGCAGGTGCGGGACGATGGCCAGGAAGCCGGCCACGGAACTGACCCTGATCCTGGCCTCGGCCGCGGCGGGCTGAGCATCCGAGTGCTGGCCTTTCGCGTGCGGTACGTTCTTGCGCTGTGGGCTCGTGCGCGGGGTCTTCTCACCCGCGGGCTTGTCAGCTGTCATGCGGCCAGGCTGGAGCCCGCGGGCCGGCCGGGGCGATTGAGATAAGCCACGCGCCTGTGCGTAACGGAAAGCTTCCACAGCCGGCTAAATCGGATTGACAGAGCGGCCGCTTGCCCGCGAGATGCTTGGTGAAGAAGACCCGCCGGAACCCGTCCTGCTCGGCCCGGTGCGTCTCGGTGTACCCGTGCCCCGGGTAGTAGCCGAGATTCTCGGTCATGGCCTCGTTGGTGTAGAGGCGCATCTCGGCCAGGCCGCGGGCCCGGGCCTCGTCCTCGGCGAGCGCGAGCAGCCGGGCGCCGACGCCGCGTCGCTGCGCCGAGGGCCGGACGGCGACGTTCTCCAGCAGCAGGTGGTCCGGCCGCACCACGAGCACCAGCAGGCCGATGACCTCGCCGTCCGCCTCGGCTACCCAGGTCAGGCCGGAGCGGACGGCCTGCGCGTAGTCCGCGGTCATCGGGGCGGGCCGGTGGCCGATCCTGGGCACGTAGCCCCGGTACGCCTCGGCCGCGACCTTGGTGAGCGCGGCGACGTCGGCCTCCCCGGCCCGGCGCACGGGTCAGCACGACCCCAGCATCCCAGATGGCGCCAGAGTCCATGATCGTGGTGGATCGGTAACCGTATTCGTCACCGATCGACCACGATCATGGACAGGGCGGGTCCGGGGAGCAGGGGCCCGGGGAGGGGGGCGGGTCGGGGGAGGGGGGCGGCCCGGGACCGGGGGGCGGGCCGGCCGACCAGGGAGCAGGCGGGCCGGCCGAGGAGCGGCCGGCGGGGTCAGGTGGCTGGTTTCAGGCCGATACGCCGGTACAGGGCGCCCGCGGCCCCGGCGTTCAGGATCCGGGTGAAGTGGGCCTGGAAGTAGCTCCTGAGCTGCGGCGTCCAGGCCACCCGGTGCTTGCTCAGGCCGGAGAGCCACACGTACTGGGCGTGGTCGAAGGCGTAGGTCCACACCGCGTCCACCCTCGGGAACCTGGCCGCGCCGGTCTCCGGGTCGCGCCCGTGCGAATAGGCGTAGTTCGTGCCGGTGGAATCCAGCAGCAGGGAGCAGCCCGGCACGTCCGAGACCAGCCGGTTGGTCATGACCGCGAACGACACCTCGTCGGCGAGCAGGCAGGACCCCGGCGGGATCAGGCGCTCCGCCGAGGCGACCACGGAGGTACGCAGGTGCGGGTAGTTGCTGGTCTCCCAGCCGAACTGGACGATGGCCATGACCAGGATGGCCAGCCCGGCCACGGCGGCCCCGCCCCACACCAGGGGCGAGGGGGCCGCCCCGTCGCGCCCCGACGCGGACGCCAGCCGGAAATCGCGCACCAGGGCGGACACCGGCAGCGCCACGGACAGGGCGAGGAACGGCGCGAGAAACGCCGCGAAGTGGTAGTGGAACTGGTCGGACCACAGGAACCCGGCCACGACCAGGACCAGCGACCCCACGGCGAACAGGTCGAGCGCGGGCGGCAGGCGCCAGGTGAGCAGGAGCCCGAGGCCGAGGCTGCCGAAGATCAGCGCCACGATCAGGACCGCCGCGGCCAGGTCTTCGAGGTGCGTCGGCCGGATCATGTCGGCCAGCCCGGTCATGTCCTGGAGCCGGAGCCAGATCGGGTAGCGGACCGCGCCCGGCCGGCTGCCGATCTGGGCGACGATCGTGGCCTCGTAGAACTGGCGCGGCGCGAGGGCCGCGAACGGGATGACCGGAACGAGGAATCCGGCGGCCACCCCGCCCGCGTAGGCGGCCAGCCGCCGGGGCTGGCGCAGGGCCAGCACCGCGACGACGATCACCGGGAAGATGGCCCAGGGCTCGACGGCGCCGCCGAACCCGAACGCCACGCCGCCCCAGACCAGCCGCTTCGTCCTGGTCGCCAGGTGGTCGCCGTCGAACACGGCCAGCGCCCCGAGCAGGCAGAACAGCACCAGCCACGGCTCCACGAGCACCGTCTTGGTGGCCTGGATGCTATCGGGGTAGACGGCCATGATCCCGCAGGCGATGACCGTGGCCAGGACGCCGCGGTGACGGACGAGCAGGCCCGCCAGGGCCACGGCCGCCGCGCCGGCGCCCGCGGTCAGGAGCCGCCCCGTGGCCATGCCCCAGGCGGTGCCCGTCACCTTGCTGAGCAGCGCCGAGGGAATCATCAGCAGCGTGATCCCGGGCGGCTGCACGATCAGGAAGTCACGGTAGGGCAGGGCGCCGTAGACCAGGCGCACGGCGCTGCCGAAGTAGGGCCCGTCGTCGTACTCGTCGACGCTGAGCAGGAAGCCGGGACGGCTCAGCCAGTACAGGCGCAGGATCAGGGCCAGCAGGGTGGCGCCCACGATGATCATCGTCACCGGGGTGCCCGTGCCGGCGAACCGCGACGCGGATGCGGCCGCGGAATCGCCGCGCGGCTCACCCGAGCCCGGGCTGGCGATCGTTCCGCTGGGAGTGGTTCCGCTCACGTGGTTACCTCTGACCGGCCGGGACGGGGTGGCAAGGGACGGGCCAGAATGCTACCTGCTGTTCCGCCAGGCTACAGGCGGACGCCAAGGAGCGCGTCGATCGTGTCCCCGACGAGCGCAGCGTCCGAGGATCCCGTAACGGACGGTGCGGCGTCCGCCCAGGCATCGATCACGGCCAGCGCGCCCGGGGCGTCAAGATCATCAGCGAGCCGCTCCCGGACGGCGGCGAGCACGCTCTGGCCCGAGGGGACCGCCGGGGCGGGCGGGACCGGCGAGGCAGGCGGGGCGGACGCGGCAGGCGGGGCGGACGCGGCCGCGGCGGCCGCCTGCCACCGGTCGAGCCGCGCCTGCGCGGCGGCCAGCCCGGCGTCGGTCCAGTCCCAGTCCTGGCGGTAGTGATGAGCGAGGATCGCGAGCCGGATGGCCATCGGGTCGACGCCGTCGGCCAGCAGCGCGGACACGAACACCAGGTTGCCCAGGGACTTGGACATCTTCTCCCCGCCCAGCCGCACCATGCCGGCGTGCACGTACCGGCGGGCGAAGACCGGCTCGCCCGGGCGGGCCTGGCCGCCGAGGGCGACCCGCGCGTGCGACGCGCTCATCTCGTGATGCGGGAAGATCAGGTCGGTGCCGCCGGCCTGGACGTCGAACGTGACGCCCAGGTACTCGGTGGCGATCGCGGCGCACTCCACGTGCCAGCCTGGCCGCCCGGGGCCGAAACCGGATGGCCACGCGGGCTCGCCCGGCCGCTCGGCCAGCCAGACCAGGGGGTCCAGCGGGTCCTTCTTGCCCGGCCGGCCGGGATCGCCGCCGCGCTCGGCGGACAGCGCGGTCATGGTGGCGGCGTCGAGCCCGGACACCGCCCCGAACGAAGGGTCGGCGGACCGGGTGAAGTACGTATCGCCCTCCAGGTCGTAGAGCGCGCCGTGCTCGGCGAGCAGCCGGTTCAGCCGCTCGATGACCGGCAGCGCCTCGACCGCGCCGACATAGTAGGTGGGCGGCAGCACCCGCAGCGCCTCCATGTCCCCCCGGAACCGGGCGATCTCCCGGGCGGCCAGTTCCCGCCAGTCCTCGCCGTCGCGAGCCGCGCGCTCGAGCAACGGGTCGTCCACGTCCGTGACGTTCTGCACGTAGCTGACCTGGTGCCCGCCGTCCCGCCAGGCCCGGACCAGCAGGTCCCACGCGATGTACGTGGCCGCGTGGCCGATGTGCGTGGCGTCATACGGCGTGATCCCGCAGGCGTACAGCGTCGCCGCCGACCCGGCCGCCGCCGCGACGAGCTCACCCCCGGCATCGGCGACTTTCGTCTCCGGACCCCGTCCGGGCAGTTCGGGAACGGCTACGCCGCGCCAGGAATCCATAGCCGCCAGGCTATCGCCGCCCTGGGAACGGCAGATCCCGCAGGTAACGGGGGCGGCGGCGGATGCAGGCCCGAGCGGTGCGGCCGGGGCGCGGCGGGGCGCGGCCGGGGCGCGGCGGTCAGGACGGGCCCGGGGCCTGCTCGAACGCGAACGCCAGCGCGAGCAGCCTCGGCTCGGTCCAGGGCGGGCCCGCCAGCAGCATCCCGACCGGAAGGCCGGCCACCTGACCAGCCGGAACGGAGATCGACGGGTACCCGCACACCGCGGCCGGCCCGGAGGTGGAGAACTCCGAGATGTCGCCGAGCAGGTGATCGGTCAGCCGCGCGGGACCGCCGGTCAGCGAGACCACGGCGTCGAGCCGGTGCCCGGTCAGCGCGCCGTCCAGCGCCGCGTGTGCCAGCCGGTCGGCCTCGCCCCGCGCGGCCAGGTACGCGGCATCGCCGAGGTCGCCGCTGGTGGCCTCCGCCTGCTCGAAGAACTCCTGGCCGAAATGGGGCAGTACCCGGTCGGCGTGGCTTGCGTTGAAGTCGATGAGCTCGGCCAGGGTCCTCGGGTGCTCGCCGGGGAGGGCACCGAGATACGCGTTGAGGCCGTGCTTGAACTCGTAGAGCAGCGCGGTGAGTTCCGACTCCCACTCCTGGTCCGCGCCGGGCAGCAGCACCGGGTCGATGACCTCGGCGCCGCACGAGCGCAGCCGCCCGACGACCTCGTCGAGCACGGCGGCGGTGGCCGGGTGCGCCGCCTTCGAGCCGTCGCGCCAGATCCCGAGCCGCGCGCCCGCCAGCGCGCCCGGGTCCAGGAACGCCGTGTAGTCGGCGGGCCTGGACCCGGCCGGCGCGGTCGCCGGGTCGGCAGGATCCGGGCCGGCCATCGGCCCGAGCAGGGCCGCGGCGTCGGCGACGCAGCCGGTCATCGGGCCCGCGGTGTCCTGGACGACCGAGATGGGGACGATGCCGGCCCGGCTGACCAGGCCCACGGTGGGCTTCAGCCCGACCACGCCGCAGGCGCTGGCCGGCGAGACGATCGAGCCGTTCGTCTCGGTACCGACGGCGGCCGGGGCCAGGCCCGCGGCGACCGCGGCCGCCGAGCCGGAACTCGAGCCGGACGGATTGCGGCCGGAGCCGTGCGGGTTCACGGTCTGGCCGCCGAGCGTGCTCCAGCCGCTGCTCGACTGCGGGGAGCGGATGTTGGCCCACTCGGAGAGGTTCGCCTTGCCGAGGATCACCGCCCCGGCCGCGCGCAGCCTGGCGACCAGGAAGGCGTCGCCCGACTCGGCGCCGGCCAGGGCGGGCGAGCCCGCAGTGGCCGGCCGCCCGGCCACTGCGATGTTGTCCTTGATCAGCACCGGAATGCCCTCGAGCGGGCCGCGCGCGGCACCGCTGGCGCGCAGGGTGTCGCTGGCCGCCGCGTGCGCCGGGGCGTCGGGGCTGACCGAGATCACCGCGTGCAGTTCCGGGTTGAGCCGTCCGATCCGGTCCAGGTAGAACGCGGTCAGGCCGGCCGAGGTCAGCGACCCGGCGCTCAGCGCCTGCTGGAGCATGGCCACGGTGGCGCCGCCCACGCCGATGCCCGAATCGCCGATTCGCGCATCGAGGAATTCAGATACCGACATGCTGCGACCTTACGGGGAAGCGCGGCGGCCCGCCCCTGGCGTCAGGGGATGGATGTGGTAACTCCGAGGTGACCCAGGGTGACCCGGCGTGACGCCGAAACATCCGGCGCCAGGGGCGGGCAGTTTCACCCGGCCGATCGCTACCGGCGACCCGCACGTCCCTAGACTCGTGCGAGTGAGCATGCGCATGGGATGCCTCGACACGGTGCCCGCCCTGGACCGGACCGACCTGCTGGCCCCGGCCGTGGCCGCGGCGCTCACCGCGCTGGACGGCAAGCTGCCCGCCGATGCCGTGGGCGTGGCGGAGATCGATCCCGGGCTGGCGGACACGGCCGCGTTCTGCGAGCGTTACGGCGTTCCGCTCGATGAGTCAGCCAACTGCGTGGTCGTGGCCGGCCGGCGCGACGGCGAGACCAGGTTCGCCGCCTGCATGGTGCTGGCCACGACCAGGGCCGATGTCAACGGGCTGGTCCGCCGCCAGCTCGACGTCCGCAAGGCGTCGTTCGCCGCCGTGGACGTCGCGGTGGCGGAGACGGCCATGGAGTACGGCGGCATCACCCCCATCGGCGTGCCCGCGCACTGGCCGGTCTTCGTCGACGCGGCGGTCGCGGCCCGCCCGCAGGTGGTCGTCGGCAGCGGCGTGCGGCGTTCCAAGCTGCTGCTGCCCGGCGAGGCGCTCGGCCGGCTGCCCGGCGCGGTGATCCTGGAGGGCCTGGGCCGCTGACCGGCCTACGGGATCCAGGACACCCGGCCGACCAGCGCCGCGTACCCCACGAACGTGACGGCGTCGATGAGCGTGTGCGCGATGATGAACGGGGTGACCCGGCCCCACCGGCGGTACAGGATCCCGAAGATGACGCCCATCACCGCGTTGCCGATGAACGCGCCGAAGCCCTGGTAGAGGTGGTAGGAGCCGCGCAGGACCGCGGCGAACAGGATCGCCTTCCACGGGGTCCAGCGGAGCTGGTCCAGCCTGCGCAGCAGGTAGCCGATGACCAGGATCTCCTCGAGGATGCCGTCGTGGGCGGCGGACAGGATCAGCACGGGTATCCGCCACCAGACCGCGGGCAGCGACTCGGGGACCACGGTCAGGCTGATCCCGAGGTGGAACGCGGCCAGGTAGAGGCCCAGGCCCGCCCCGCCGATCACCGCGGCGAGCACCGCGCCGCGCGCGATGTCCCGGACCGGCTGGCTCGCGTCCAGGCCGATGTCCGCCGGCCCCTCCCCGGACCGGGCCAGCAGGTAGAACACGAGCACGACGGGGGCGAGCGACTCGGCGATGCCCGCCAGTTGCAGGGCGAGGTCCAGCCAGTCGTTGGTGGCGAGCGGCCCGACGATCAGCGCCTGCTGGCTGCCCAGAGACTGGCGGGCGAGCAGCGACCCGATCAGGTTCAGCAGCGCGTTCAGCCCGCTCGCGCCGAGCGACACCGCGAAGACCGCGAACAGCTCCCAGCGGATCATCCGATCCGACGGCAAGCGTAGGCTGGTACCCTCCCTGAGTGCCACGTGAGGACTCTAATCGGTGCGGCGGGGTGCGATTTCCTGTGCCAGCCCAGCAAGGCCGACTTCCGTGCCGCGCCGGGCACATGCTGACTCTGGGGAATAGTGGACACGAGCGAGCCGACAGGCTGGGCGGGCAGCGCCCCGGACGCGACCGCTGCCGGCCAGGCAGGCCCCGGCACGCGGCAGGCGCCTGAACCCGGCTCGCAGCCTGCGGACGCGGCCGATGCTCCGGGCACAGCGGCCGGGAGCGCAGCCACCGCCGGTCAGGCAGCCGCTGCGCCGGGCCGGCGATCCGCGGTCCGGCGCCCGGTGGCGTGGCACCTGGCGCTGATCGTCGCCTACCTGGCCGCCGGGGTCGCGGTGACCTGGCCGCGGGCCACCTACCTGGTCTCCGGCAAGCTGCCGGCCACGCGGGACACCGAGCAGTACGTCTGGGGCTTCTGGTGGATCGCGCACCAGACGGTCCATCTCGGCAACCCGTTCTTCACCCGTTTCATGGCCGCGCCGGTGGGGGTTCAGCTCGGGTTTCACACCCTGATGCCGCTGCTGGGGCTGCTGCTGACGCCGGTCACGCTGGCCTTCGGCCCGTCCGCCTCCCTGACCCTGCTGACGATCGTCACGCCCGGCTTGCTCTGCTACGCGATGTACCGCGCCGCGCGCCTGTGGCTGGACTCCGAAATCGCGGCGATCGCCGCCGGCGCCTTCTTCGGCCTGGCCACGATGATCACCTTCCAGGACTGGTACCACATCAACATCGCGATCGGCGCCGTGGCGCTGCCGATGACGCTGGAGGCGGCGATCCGGCTGCGGCGGCGGCCGTGCATCAAATACGGGGTGATCCTGGGCCTGGTGCTCGGCGCCTCGTTCCTGGTCAACCAGGAGTCCACGGTAATGGCCGCGATCCTGGCCGCCGGGGCACTGGTGCCGTGGCTGGCCCGCGGGCCCCTGGCTACCCGGCTGCCGCCCCTCGCGCTGGCCGGCCTGGTGGCCGCCGCAGTGGCCAGCCCGCAGCTGATCGCCATGGCCCAGCAGGCCGCGGCCGGAGGCTCAAGCACCGACCCGACGCAGCTCACCCGCACCTACGGGGTTTTCGGGGCCGGCCTGACCGGGCTGTTCGCACCGTCACCCCGGGTCGCCGCGTTCGGGCTGCACGGCCTGGCCACCGTCTATAGTTACCGCGAGCCGCACGAGGGCGTGCCAACGTTCGGCCTGGTGCTGAGCGTACTGGCGGCGTGCGGCCTGGCCGCGGCCTGGCGCCGCCGCAGCGCCTGGATGCTGGCCCTGCTGTGGCTGGGCGCCGCCGCCCTGGCGCTCGGCCCTACGCTTGTGATCGGGACCCGGGTGTACGCGCCGCTGGCCGAGAACTGGCACGGCCTGCGGGTTTCGCTGCTCATGCCCTACACGTGGCTGGTGCGCGTTCCCGGGCTGTCCGCGCTGCGCGAGGCGGACCGGCTGGCCATCCTCGGCCTGGTCGGCGCGGCGCTGCTGGCTGGCAGCGCGGTGGACTGGCTGCGCCGCCACGCCAGGCCGGCGATCATCGCGGTGGCCGCGCTCGGTGTCCTGGAAGCGGGCTGGTCGGGAAGCCAGTCCACCGGGACCATGCCGACCGCGATGCCAGCGCTGGACCGGCCGATCGCCGCTGATCACTCTGGTTCCGTCGTTCTGGATGTACCGTTCGGCCTGCGCGGCGGGATCGGGCTTTACGGGGCGCCGATATCCCGCCAGGCGCTGGTCCTGGCCACTGCTGACGGCCACCCGCGGTCGGTTTCCTACACGTCCTGGGTGCCCGAGCCGACCAAGGCGGGGATCGTGAAGCACCCCTTCTACCGCTGGCTGGTGGCAGCCCAGGACGGGCGCACGGTCCCGGCTACGGCGCTGGCCGCGACGCGCGGCGACGCCCGCGGCATGAACATCGGCTGGGCGCTGGCCTGGCCCGGCACGAGCGGGCAGGTCATCACCTACCTGAGGGAGAACGGCTTCGTGTTCGACTACCGAGCCGACCACGTCTCCGTGTATCGGGCAGGCTGGAAATAGCGGATCCGCGGCACGCGACTGCTGCCTGCTGCCGTCGCCGTCCGGCGCCTGTCAGCCGACCGCCTATTCGGCTTCTTCCTTGACCCGCGCCACGGCCACCACGGACTGCCCGAACGGCGGGCGGTCGCCCACCAGGCGCTCGAGCATCCGGACCACCGGCACCACCAGGCGGTCGTAGAACGACATCGTCCCGCCCGTGGACGGCTGCTTCTTCAGCACGCTGGTGAACCCGTAGTAGCAGACCAGCCCGATCGAGTTCGCGTAACGGACCTGGACGACCTCGAGGCCCGCGTCGGTCAGGGCCTTGCGCATCGAGCGCTTCGTGTAGCGCCGCACGTGCCCGGTGGCGATGTCGACCGGGCTCATCGCGAACGGGAACGCCGGGCACACCAGCACGATGTAACCCTCGGGGCGGACCAGCCTGGCCATGCTCTGCAGTGCCCCGACATGATCATCGATGTGCTCGAGCACGTTGTAGGAGACCAGGCAGGAATGGTCGCCGCGCTCCTCCGACGGCAGCAGCAACTGGCGCACCGTGACGTTCGGGTACCGGGCCATGTGCTTCTTCAGCTCGGCGAACAAGGCCGGGTCCGCCTCGGTCGCGGTGTACTTCTCGACCGAGGGAATCCATTCCAGGGCGTAGTCGCCGAGTCCGCTGCCGATCTCGATCGGATGCTCGCCGAGGTACGGCTGGGCGAAGCCCGCGAACCACTTCCTGTGGTTCTGGCATTCCGCCAGCGCCACCAGGACATCACACTGGATCTGCCGGTCACCGCGGAGCTGATCCGTGTCGTCCCTGGTCGCGTCCTCAGAACGCGCTACTTCCACTCGACTCAACCTCTCGCCGCAAACGCCTTATGAATCCGGCAATGAAACCACGAAACGGCAACCACGCGCGCGGCAATCCGGGCTGCTGGCCAGCATGGCTGCTGGCCAGCGACCCGGGGGGTCCCCAGGCGCGGTATCCAAGATTGTTGGGCGTATCCGGATCCTGCACCACCGAGCATGCGGTTACACCTAGCTCGGGTGATCCTACCCGCGCTCAGGAACGCATATGGCCATGCCCGGCAAGTCAGGCCCGACCTGTGACCTGCGCCGCCGTGCGCTGCGGCTCCGGTTCGATTACAGTCCGACCCGGGGGGCTACGTCCATAGCCAGCAGTCGGCCGTCAGACTGGCGGGTATTGCACTAAGGAGCACCTATGTACCAGCCGTACCCGACCTCGGGACAGCAGCCGCCCGAGCCGCAGCGGCCGCCTATACCTAACTCCGTGCAGAACGCGGTCAAGCTCATGTACGCCGGCGCGGCGCTGAGCTTCCTTGAGCTTGTCGTCGGCCTGGCCACTATCGGCAGCCTGAAGCGCGCCATCCAGCAGGCGGGCCAGCGGGCGGGCAAGCACTACACGCCGACTCAGATACACCAGCTGGAGGTGACGTCGGTGGTGCTCGCGGTGATCGTCGGGATCATCGCGATCGGCCTGTGGCTCTGGATGGCGCGGGCCAGCCAGGCCGGCCACAACTACGCCCGGATCACCGGCACGGTGTTCTTCGGCCTGAACACCTTGTTCTTGTTCCTCTCGCTCGCACGGCCGCACGCCAGCCTGGGGCTGATCTTCAACCTGCTGGTCTGGCTGGCCGGCCTGGGCGCAGTGATCATGCTCTGGCGGAAGGAATCGGGCCCCTACTTCAGCCCGCGTACGCCGTAAGCCGGATCAGCCGCGCCCAGGCCAGCTCGGTGCCCGAGGCCAGGCAGCCGTCCACGACCGCATCGGTCCCCAGGGCGCTCACCCGCACCTCGGGCAGCACCGGCGCCAGCACGCGCAGTTCGGCCGTCACGGCGGCCGCGAAGCCGGGCGCCTGGCCGATGCCGCCGCCGAGGACTACCAGCTCCGGGTCGACCACGGTGACCACGGCACTGATCGCCTTGGCCACCAGGCGCGCCTCCCCGGCCACCACCGCCGCGGCCCGCTCGTCTCCCCGGGCCGCGGCCGTGAAGACGCTGCGGGCGGAGACCGGTCCCCGCATGCCCGCCCGTCGCGCGGCGCGTACCACGGCCGGCGCGGAGCCCGCGGCCTCGAGTGCCCCCCTCCTGCGCGCGTCCTCCTCGTCCGTGCCCTGGCCCTCCGAGATCGGCATATAGGCGATCTCGCCGGCCACGCCGTGCGCGCCCCGGTGCAGCCTGCCGTCGAGCACCAGGCCCAGGCCGATGCCGGACCCGATCCACACGAACGCGAAGCTCGCGAACTCCCGGCCGTGCCCGTGCGCCTGCTCGGCCAGGGCCGCGGCGTCCACGTCGTTCTCGACCACGAGTTCCTGCCCGAATGCCTCCCGCAGGCCCGTCAGGACCGCCGGGCGGCTCAGGCCGGACAGGCCTCCGGTCAGCGCCATGGCGTTGCGCCGCGGGTCGTAGACGCCCGGGCTGCCGATCACGGTCTGCGTGATGGAGTTCCGGGCCACCCCCGCTTCCGCGCACAGCGTGTCCGCCAGGTGGATCAGGTCGGCCAGCCGGCCGCGCACGCTGGCGGCCCTGGTCCGGGTCGAGTGCTTGGCCCGGACCTCCCCGGCCAGGTCAGCCAGGGCGCCGCGCAGGTAGTGATGCCCGATATCCAGCCCGAGGACGAACCCGGCGTCCGGCCGGATCTCGTACAGCCGGGCCGAGCGCCCCGGCACGCCCGTACGCTGCCCGGCGATCCGGACCATGCCCGACCGCTCCACGTTGGCCAGCGCCAGCGAGACGGTGGGCTTGGAGAGCCCGGACAGGCGCGCCAGGTCCGCCCGCGAGCACGGCCCGACCTGGCGGATCTGGCTGAGCAGCAACTGCTCGTTCAGCGCGCGGATGAGCTGCGGCCGGGCCGCCTGGCCGCTCCGCTGGCCGGTTCCCGCTGGCACGCCGAGAAACTCGGTGCCAGCAGGCTCGGTGCCGGGTAGCTCGACAGCCCCGGCCGCACCAGACGACGTGCTAGTCACGGCCACCTCCTCGATCATCTTCCCCCACCCCGCTCGCCAGCCACAGCGAATATCTGGCAGTCACGCAGGCCCTGCTAGCGCAAGTAGGCAAGGTGCTGACCGTGCGCCGCCCGGTATTCCGCGATCAGCTCCCGGGCCGCCGTGATCCCGGGAACCAGCGGGTGCTGGGACAGCGCCACGCCGGCCAGGCCGGCGTCGCCGGTCATCGCCGCCTCGACCACGCCTCGCTCATACTCCTTTACCTGCGCGACCAGCGCCTGGCTGGACAGCGGCAGCCGGGGCCCCGCCAGCGGCGACACCCCGTCGGCGGTCACCCGCGCCCGCACCTCCACGACGTCGTCCGGGTCGAGGAAGTCCAGGCTGAGCGGGGGGGTCTGGGGGGGTCGTCCCCCCGGGCCAGCACCAGCCTGGTTGCGGGTGTTGACGATGAGCTCCCGCGGAGCGCCTCCGGACAGGCCGTCGATGACCTGCAGCGCCAGTCCCTCGTAGCCGCCCACCCGCGCCGCGGCCAGGCCGGGCACGCCGCGGGCGGCCCGCCGGGCCCGGGCCTGCCCCTGGCCGCTGTCGCCCTGCATGTCGGTCTGCATGTAGGTGTCGCGGCGCACGCCGAGCAGCATGTCGTAGGCGGACCACGCGGCGTCCACGCCGCCGGCGGTGAAGGCTCTCGCCAGGCCGGCCAGCAGCTCGGCGTTCAGGCGCAGCACGTCCTGGCCCCGGCTGGCGCCGGCCCGGGCCACCTCGTCCAGGTACCGCCGGCCGTCGTAGAAGTAGTAGACGTACTCGGTGGGTATCGCGCCGACCCGGCGCACCAGCGCCGGGTCGAAGGCGGCGAACCGGTGATCGAAGCGTTGCAGGTCGTCAAACCTGGCCAGCAGCTCTCCCATCCGCTCCTGGCCGGCCACCTGGAGCGAGCAGACCCAGCCGAGATGGTTCAGCCCCCCGTACGAGGCGGAGACGCTGCCGTTGTCGGCCCCCAGGAAGGCGGCCAGGCGCTCGACCGTGCCGCCGGGGGTATCGCAGACCCCGACCGCCCGCACCTTGCCCTGCGCGGAGATGGCCTGAGTGATCAAGCCCGCCGGGTTCGTGAAGTTGATCAGGACCGCACCCGGCGAGCAGCGGCTGAGCAGCTCGCAGTAGGACAGCACGACCGGGATGGTGCGCAGCGCCATGGCGCAGCCGCCCGGCCCGGTCGTCTCCTGCCCGACGATGCCCCGCCGCAGCGCGACCTCCTCGTCGATCACCCGTCCCTGGTCACCGCCGACGCGGATCGCGGAGAACACGTAGTCCGCCCC
Source organism: uncultured Actinomycetota bacterium (assembly GCA_963808705.1). Taxonomy (GTDB): domain Bacteria; phylum Actinomycetota; class Actinomycetes; order Streptosporangiales; family Streptosporangiaceae; genus JASHPR01. Next base: position 129,192 of record CAWEHB010000008.1, read on the forward strand.
GGTGAAGGCCTCGGCGGCGTCGGGAGTGACCGTGACCACGTCCGGGTGCCCGAGGGCGACCGCCACCGCGGCGGACAGCCTGCAGATCGTGTCCCGGCGCCCGGGGTCCGGCTCGAAGAGGCAGATCTCGTCAAAGGCCCCGGCCCGGCTGGCCAGCACCGCGCGGATGAACGCGGGCATCCGGACGCCGCCGCCGCCGAGGATCGCAAGCTTCTGAACCTTGTTCATCCGTCGATCTCCGCTCGGAGTAGGTGGTCGTCGTGGGGAGGATGAAGTAGGTGGCCGTCGTCGGGAGGATGAAGTAGGTGGCAGTCGTCGGGAGGATGAAAGCGGCTCACTTGGGTCAGGCCTCATTCCCGGGTTCTTCGCGGGCCGCCGCCACCACCTGGTCGACGAACCCTGCGCCGAGCGTCTGGCCGACCGTGCTGATGCCTGCCACCTCGACCTCGCCGACGGCGCCCAGCCGGGCCACGGCCTCGGAGCCTGCGGCGTTGGCCGCCACCACGGCGTCGGCCAGCGGGGCCCCGCGCAGCATCGCGGCGATCATCGCCCCGGCGAAGGCGTCGCCCGCTCCGGTCAGGTCCCGGACCGGGACCCGGCGGACGCCCTCGGCGACCTCGGTCACCCCGTCGGGACCGGAGATCACCGCGCCGGCCGCGCCGCGCTTCACCACCAGCGGCGTGCCCCAGGCGGCCGCGGCCGACACGGCCGGCCCGATGGCGTCCGTGCCGGTCAGGCGCTGAAGCTCGTCCTCGTTGGGGACGAAGACGTCGGCCAGCCGGACGCAGTCGATGAGCACGTCCCGGTCTCGCCGCTCGTCGCCCAGCGAGATGTCGATCGCGATCTTGGCGCCCAGCTCGCGGGCCTCGCGCAGGAAGTCGGGCACGCCCCGGCCCGCGTGCAGGTAGCACCAGCGGGGCCGGGTACGGCGCAGCACGCTGCGCCAGCGGTCGACCTCCAGCTGCCCGCGCCTGGCCTGCGCCGGTATATGGCTGACGAAGGCCCGGTCGCCGTCGAAGTTCAGCACCACCGTGATCCCGGCCGTCGGGTGGCGCACCCGCGCCGACGGGGACAGCTCGACGCCCACCCGGGCGCAATGCTCGATCACGACGCGCGAGCCGAGGTCGTCACCGAGCACCGTGCACAGGCCCGCCCGCGCGCCCGCGCTCGCGGCCGCGCTGGCGCTGCTGACCGCCCCGCCGCAGGAGACCGCGAACTCCTCGGTGAATACTTCCTCGCCGGGGCGGGGAAGCTCGGGCACGTGCCCGAAGACAAGCTCGAGGAAGACCGAGCCGAACGAGATCATGTCCAAGCTAGTCCTCCAGCGCCGTCGGCCCGGGTCGGGCCGGCCGGTCCCTTCGTGCAGGTAACGTGGTTACAGTTCGGCCACGGGCCTGTGACTCCCACGATAGTTAGGATACTGTCCTAACTATCTTGGTGGTAGGTCGGCGTGACGCCAAGGCGAACAGGCGGACAACCGTGGCAGCTTCCCCGGTCGTGCTCGGGCTCGACTTCGGCGGCACGAAGATCGCTGCCGCCGTCTGCGACCTGGCCGGGAACCAACTGGCCTCGGCCACCGTGGGCAGTGACGGCGAGCTCGGGGCCCAGGCCAGCTTCGGCCGCGGGATCCAGGTCGCGCGCGACCTGCTGAGCAGCACCACGCCGGGCAGCGAGCTCGTCGCGGTCGGCGTATCGACCTTCGGGATCCCGTTCGAGGACCGGGTGGAGCTGGCCCCGGCCATCGACGGCTGGCACAGCCTGGCCCTGGGCCGCGAGCTGCGCGCCGCATTCGCCGGGGCGCAGATCCGGATGGCCACCGACGCCAAGGCGGCCGCGCAGGCCGAGGTGCACTGGGGCGCGCTGGCCGGCTGCGATCCCGCCGTCTACCTGAACCTGGGCACCGGGCTGGCCGCCGCCATCGTGGTCGGCGGCCAGGTCGTGACCGGGATCAACGGCGCGGCCGGCGAGATCGGCTACAACCTTCGCTCGGTGAGCGACGTGGACCTGGCGCTGGACCAGCGCGTGCCGCTGGAGCACATGGTCAGCGGGCAGGCGCTGGGCGAGCGGGCCGCTGACGGTGACCGGCCCGGCCGGCAGCTCACCGCCGCGGACGTCTTCGCCGCCGCCGCCACGGACCGCGAGCTCGACGGCCTGGTCGACGACTTCGTCGACGAGCTTGCCTTTCACCTCGTGAACCTGGCCATCCTGGTGAACCCGCAGCGGATCGCGGTCGGCGGCGGCATGGTCCGCTCCTGGGCGCGGATCCGGCCGCGGCTGCAGGACGCGCTGCAGCGCGGGACGCCGTTCCCGCCCGAGCTCGTGGTCGCGCACTTCCCGCACGACGCGCCGCTGCTCGGTGCGGTGGCGATCGCCGTGGACGCGGCGCGCGGCCGGGCCGGTGCGGGCCCCGCGGCCGACCACGACGGCCAGGGCCGGGGCGACGGCGGGCGCGCCGTCCCCCCCGGCGGCGACACCATCTATCCGGACACCATCAACACCGGCACGCTGTCATGACACGACATCTGGGTGCCATCCCTGGCCTGCGGGTATTCCGCCGGCCGCCCATCCATTCTCCTGCGCATCCGGCCGGCCAGAAGTGGCCAGCTCCCGGTGCACGGAACACTCCTCGGAGGGCTAAGCAATGAGACGCCTTAAGGCAATCGGGGTCCTCATCGCGGCAGGCGTGCTGGCCGCCGCCTGCTCGAGCGGCTCATCGTCATCCTCGTCGCCATCGTCGTCATCGGCTGCCAGCGGCGTGCTGACCATCGACAACGAGAGCGGCGGGACCTGGACCTGTGACTTCAACCCGTTCAACCTGTCCTACATCTCGTACTCGCTGGGGCCGGTGTACGAGCCGCTGGCGTTCGTCAACACGCTGCAGAGCGGCAAGATCACGCCCTGGCTGGCCACCAGCTGGGCCTGGGGCAACGGCAACAAGGACCTCACCTTCACCATCCGCAAGGGAGTCAAGTTCTCCAACGGCAACCCGCTGACGCCCGCCGACGTGGTCTTCACCTTCAACATGCTGAAGAAGTACCCGACCCTCGACCTCAACGCGGTCTGGTCGGTGCTGTCCAGCGTCACCCAGCAGGGCTCCGACCAGGTCCTCATGACCTTCAAGACCGTGTCCGTGCCGTCCTTCTACTACATTGCCGACCAGATCGGGATCGTCGACCAGGCCGTCTGGTCGAAGGTCGGCAACCCGGTGAACTACCCGGACAAGAACCCGGTCGGCACCGGCGCGTTCACGACCGGCGCCTCGGACTGCACCCCGCAGAACATCAAGTACCTGGCCAACCCGCACTACTGGCAGCCGGGCGAGCCGAAGGTGGGCACGGTCAACTACCCGGCGTTCCTGACCAACGACACCGCCAACACCTACCTGGCCAACGGGCAGGCGCAGTGGGGCAGCCAGTTCATCCCCAGCATCCAGAGCTTCTACCTGTCCAAGAGCCCGGACTACCACTACTGGTTCCCGCCGGTCGCGAACGTGAGCGTGTTCATCAACCTGACCAACCCGCTGCTGAAGAACCTCGCGGTGCGCCAGGCCATGGCGTACGCGATCGACCGGCAGAAGGCGTCCACGATCGGCGAGTACGGCTACGAGCCGCCGTCGAACCAGACCGGGATCGTCACGCCGACGTTCGGCAGCTGGCTGGATACCACCCAGGCGTCCGCGTACGGCGGCAACTACGCCTATGACCCGGCGAAGGCGGTATCCATCCTGGAGAAGGCGGGGTTCAAGAAGAACTCGAGCGGGATCTTCGTCTCGCCGTCCGGCCAGCCGCTGTCCTTTACGATCCTCAACAACGGCGGGTTCTCCGACTGGGTGGCCGCGGTGCAGACCATCCAGGCCAGCCTCAAGGCGGTCGGGATCCAGATCACGCCGGTCAACCTGGCCGCGACCACCTACGAGAGCGATCTGTACACCGGCAAGTACCAGCTCGGCTACAACTCCGAGACCGGCGGCCCGACGCCGTACTTCGAGCTGCGGCAGTTGCTGTACTCGGCCAACTCCGCGCCGATCGGAACCGCCGCGGGATCCAACTGGGAGCGGTACAGCAACCCGGCCACGGACGCGCTCATCAACGAGTACGGGACCACCACCGACCCGGCCACCCAGCACTCGATCGTGGATCAGCTGCAGAAGGTGATGCTGGAGGACGTCCCGGTGATCCCGATCACCGAAGAGGTCGACTGGTACCAGTACGACACGGGCAGCTTCACCGGCTGGGTCACCCAGGGCAACCCGTACGCCCAGCCCGCCGCCTACAACTACCCGGACTGGGGCATCCAGATGCTGCGCCTGGCGCCGAAGTAAGCGGACAACCGGCCTTGGGGCATCCCGCGCGGCGGGATGCCCCAAGGCCCTGGCCGGGACGTCGGCGGCCCCTTGCGCGGCCACGGCCGGCGCGCGAGCGTTAGGAGGACGACCCGATGGGCGACAGGAGGACGGCATGAGATTCGTGCTGCGCCGCCTGGGCTTCTTCCTGCTGACCCTGTGGGTGGCCCTCACGCTCAACTTCGTGCTGCCGCGCCTGATGCCGGGGAACCCGGCCCTCGCCGCGATAGCTAACCACAAGGGCGTGATCAGCCCGCAGGCGCTCAAGGCGCTCGAGGCGCAGTTCGGGCTCAACACCCACCAGAACGTGGTGGCACAGTACTTCAAGTACCTCGGGGACGTGGCGACCGGCAACTTCGGTGAGTCGCTGACCACCCAGCCGGGGAACTCGGTCGCGCACATGGTGCTCGACGCGATCCCGTGGACCCTGGGCCTGGTGGGAGTCACCACGGTGCTGGCGTTCGTGCTGGGCACCGGGATCGGCATCGTCGGGGCCTGGCGGCGGGGCGGCCGGCTGGACAGCCTCATGCCGCCGGTATTCGTGATCATGACGGTGATCCCCTACTTCTGGCTCGGCCTCATCCTGATCCTGATCTTCGGCGTCAAGCTGCACTGGCTGCCGTACTTCTTCACCTACAACATCACGCTGACGCCGGGGCTGAACTGGGCGTTCATCAGTAACGTGCTCGAGCACGCCATCCTGCCCGCGTTCACGCTGCTGATCCTCACGATCGGCACCTGGATCCTCACCATGCGCAATACCATGATCACCACGCTGGCCGAGGATTACGTGCGGATGGCCCGGGCCAAGGGGCTGCCCGGCCACCGGATCATGCTCGACTACGCGGCCCGCAACGCGATCCTGCCCAACCTCACCGGGTTCGCGATGTCGCTGGGGTTCGTGGTCGGCGGCGCGATCCTGATCGAGGAGGTCTTCAACTACGAGGGCGTCGGCTACCTGCTGCTGCAGGCGGTCGACAACGACGACTACCCGCTGATGCAGGCGCTGTTCCTGCTCATCACCGTGGCCGTGCTGCTCGCGATCCTGCTCTCCGACATCGCGGTCGCCATACTCGACCCGCGGACCAGGGGGGCGGGCTAGCCATGGCGATCATGGCCCCCGGCGATCCCGGCAGCGTCAGCGATCCCGGCCAGCCGACCCCAACGCTCCTCGGGCTGGCCGGCGGGCTGCCGCCGGCGGCGGGCGGGGTAACCGGGGCGCGCTCGCTGCGGCGCATGACCCGCGCCGTGACCTCCAACCGCAAGGCCACCGTCGGCGCGCTGCTGCTGCTGTTCTTCTGCCTGGTGGCGTTGTTCCCCGGGGTCATCGCGCACGACGACCCGAACGCCGAGATCTACAAGGCCAAGCTCGGCCTGTCCGCGCAGCACCTGCTGGGCACGACGGCCTTCGGGCAGGACCTGTTCGCGCAGCTGGTCTGGGGGACCCGGCCGGTGCTGCTGATCGCGCTGCTGGCCGGGTTCGGTGCCACCGTGATCGCGATGCTGGTCGGCGTGGCGTCCGCCTTCCTCGGCGGGGTCTGGGACGGGGTGCTCGGCACCATCACCGACGTGCTGCTGGTCATCCCGCTGTTCCCGCTGCTCATCATCATCGCCAGCTACCTGCACGGCGCGGGGACCACGGTCCTGATCGCGGTCATCATCCTGACCTCGTGGTCCTACACGGCGCGTCAGTTGCGGGCCCAGGCGCTGTCGCTGCGCGGCCGGGACTTCCTCAACGCCGCGCGGGTCCGCGGCGAGCGCTCGCTGTACATCATCGTGGTCGAGATCATCCCCACGATGACGTCCCTGCTGGTGGCCGCGTTCCTGACCAACGCGCTCTACGCGGTGCTGTTCTCGGCCAGCCTGCAGTTCATCGGGCTCGGCGACCCGGGCCAGATCAGCTGGGGCACCATGCTGTACTGGGCCGAGAACGCCGAGGCGTTCCAGACCGGGCAGGCCCAGTGGATCATCGCGCCCGGCCTGTGCATCGTCGCCCTGGGCGCGGCGTTCGCGCTGATCAACTACGCGTTCGACGAGATCGGCAACCCGGCCCTGCGGCCGGTCCGGAGCATGCGGGGGAAGAGTGTCAAGCGCCCCGGGTAACGACGTCATCGGCGCCACGCCGGCCGAGGACGCCACGGGCGCGGTGCTGTCGGTCCGCGACCTGTCGGTCGAGTACATCATGGAGCGCGGGACCGTGCGCGCGGTGGACAGCGTCAGCTTCGACCTGGACCCGGGCGAGTTCATCGGCATCGTCGGCGAGTCCGGCTGCGGCAAGTCCACCCTGCTGTTCGCCATCGCCCAGCTCCTGGTCCCCCCGGCCACCGTCACCGGCGGCAGCGTCATCTTCAAGGGCCACGACATGGTCGGGCTCACCGACAAGCAGCTGGCCGCGGTCCGGTGGAAGGACCTGTCGGTGGTCATGCAGAGCGCGATGAACGCGCTCAACCCGGTGAAGTCGATCGGGGCCCAGTTCGCCGACGCCATGCAGGCGCACGGAGTGACCGACAAGGCGCAGGTCGCCGACCGGTCGGCCGAGGTGCTGAAGATGGTCGGCATCGATCCGGTCCACCTGAAGAGCTACCCGCACCAGCTGTCCGGCGGCATGCGCCAGCGTTCCATGATCGCGATGGCGCTGCTGCTCACCCCCGACCTGGTGATCATGGACGAGCCCACGTCCGCGCTGGACGTCGTGGCCCAGCGCTCGCTGATGGCCCAGATCAAGGACCTGCAGGAGCGGCTGGGCTTCGCCGTGATCTTCGTCACCCACGACATGTCGCTGGTCAGCCACTTCTCCGACCACCTGATGGTGATGTACGCGGGCCGGGTCGATGAGTTCGGGCCGACCCGGCAGGTGTTCGATTCGCCGCAGCATCCGTACACGATCGGCCTCATGGAGGCCTTCCCGTCGATCCGGGGCCCGCGGGTGCCGCTGACCGGCATCCCCGGCAGCCCGCCGGACCTGGCCCGGCCCCCGGCGGGCTGCCGGTTCGCCCCGCGCTGCCCCAAGGTCATGACCCGGTGCCGGGAGGAGTCCCCCGAGCTGTACCACGTGAACGGCACCCTGGTCCGCTGTTTCCTGCACGCCGACGAAGGGGATGTGGGGCAATGACCGCGGAAATGCCGGATGCGAGGGCCGGCGAGCCGGCCCGAGCAGACGGCAGGGGGGCTCCGGGGGGCCAAGCCCCCCGGTCTGGGGGTCCGGGGGTTACCCCCCGGGACAGCACAGTCCTCTTGCGGACCGAGGGCCTGACCAAGCACTTCCGCATCGGGGGCATGCTGTCCCGGAGCTACCTGCACGCCGTCGATGACGTCGGCATCTCCATCGGCGAACGGCAGATCGTCGCGCTGGCCGGGGAGAGCGGGAGCGGGAAGAGCACGATGGCGCGGCTGCTGGCCAAGCTCTACCAGCCGACCAGCGGCGAGATCTACTTCCAGGGCAAGCCGCTGTCGGCCGTCCGCTCCCGCCGGGACGTGCTCCGGTACCGGGGCGAGGTGCCAATGGTCTTCCAGGACCCGTTCGCCTCGTTCAACCCGGTCTACCGGGTGTCGCACGGCGTGCAGCGCTGCCTCAAGCTGCACCGCGGCGAACTGTCCGCCCGGCAGCGCCACGAGGAAGCGGAGCGCGTGTTCGAGGCCGTCGGGCTGACCCCCGCCGCCGACGTGCTGCAGCGGTTCCCGCACGAGCTGAGCGGCGGCCAGCGGCAGCGGGTCGGGTTCGCCCAGGCCCTGGCGCTGCGGCCGAAGCTGATCCTGGCCGACGAGCCGGTCTCGATGCTCGACGTCTCCATCAGGATCGGGCTGCTCAACCTGATGGCACAGCTGCGCGACGAGCAGGGCGTGTCGGTTCTCTACATCACCCACGACATCGCCAGCGCCCGGTACGTCGCGGACCGGCTGATCATCATGTACGCCGGCCGGGTGGCCGAGCAGGGCCCGACCGAGGAGGTGCTGGCCAGCCCGAGGCACCCCTACACCCAGCTGCTGCTGTCGGCGGTGCCCGACCCGCGCGCGCCGCTCGGCGTGGGAGCCGAGACCGACCGCGGCGAGCCGCCGCGGGTCATCGACCCGGCGCCCGGCTGCCGGTTCCGGTGGCGCTGCCCGCTGGCCATCGACGAATGTCACCAGGTGACGCCGGAACTCAGCCCGCTCGCTCCGGATCACGAAGCCGCCTGCCATGTGGCCCGCAGCGGCGCGGAAGTGAAGGCGTTCGGATGAAACTGACCGTGGTCGGCGGTGGGTCTACCTACACGCCCGAGCTGGTCGACGGCCTGGCCCGGCTGGCCGAGGACGGTGCTGTCCCGGGGGGACGACCCCCCCAGACCCCCCCGGTCAACCCGATCAAAGTCACCGAGCTGGTCCTGGCCGACCCGGACCAGGCGCGCCTGGATGTCGTCGGCCCGGTCTCGGCCAGGATCATGCGCCGCTACGGCCATCCGGCGCGGCTGCGCTGGACGACCAGCCTGGACGAGGGCCTGGACGGCGCGGGCGCCGTCCTGCTGCAGCTGCGCGTCGGCGGCCAGGCGGCCCGCCAGCGCGACGAGACCTGGCCGCTGGAGTACGGCTGCATCGGGCAGGAGACCACCGGCGCCGGCGGCCTGGCCAAGGCGCTGCGCACCGTCCCGGTGGTCCTGGACATCGCCGAGCGCTCCCGCCGGAGGGCCTCGGCCGACGCCTGGATCATCGACTTCACCAACCCGGTGGGCATCGTCACCCGGGCCCTGCTCGACGCCGGGCACCGGGCGATCGGGCTCTGCAACGTCGCCATCGGGTTCCAGCGGCAGTTTGCCCAGCTACTCGGCGTGCCGCCGGAGCGCGTGGCGCTGGATCACGTCGGCCTGAACCACCTCACCTGGGAGCGGGCCGCCGTGGTCGACGGGACCGACGCCCTGCCCGGCCTGATCGCCGCGCACGGCGAGCAGATCGCCGGCCACACCGGCCTGCCGGCGTCCGTTATGGAAGATCTTGGCGCCGTTCCGTCGTACTACCTGCACTATTACTACGCGCATGACGCGGCCGTGGCGGAGCAGCGCGGACGCCCGACCCGCGCCGAGGAGGTGGCCGGGCTCGAGCGGGCGCTGCTGCAGCTTTATGCCGACCCGGCCCTGGACCGCAAGCCGGAGCTGCTGACCCACCGGGGCGGGGCGTTCTACTCGGAGGCGGCGGTCGCGCTGCTCGCCGCGCTGGCCAGCGACGCGCGCGACCGGCAGGTGCTGAACGTGCGCAACGCCGGGACCTTCCCGTTCCTCGATGACGACGCCGTGATCGAGGTTCCGGCCGTGGTCGGCGCCGGCGGTGCCGAGCCGCTGCCGGCCGCCCCGCTGCCCCCGCTGATGCGCGGCCTGGTCGCGCACGTGTCGGCCTACGAGGAGCTGGCCGTCGACGCGGCGCGGCGCGGCGGCGGCGACCGGGTCCGGGCCGCGCTGCTCGCCCACCCGCTGGTCGGCCAGCATGACCTGGCCGGCCGGCTCGCCGACCGGCTGATCGCCGAGAACGCGCCGTACCTGACGTGGAGCTAATGCCCGCGGTGCTGGCGGTCGACGGCGGCAACAGCAAGACCGACGTGGCGCTGGTCGCCGCCGACGGTACGCTGCTGGCCAGCGCCCGGGGCCCGGGCGTGCCCGGGATCTCGAGGCTCGGGGAGACGATCGGCGTGCTCGGCTCGACGGCGCGCCTCGCGGCCGGCCAGGCGGGCCTGCGCCCGGACGGAGCCGGCCCGCGGATCGCGCGGCACCTGTCGGCCTGCGTGGCCAACGCCGACCTGCCCGAGGAGGAACGCCAGCTGGGCGAGGCCCTGCGCGCGGAAGGGTGGTGCGATACCACGCACGTGGCCAACGACACGTTCGCGGTGCTGCGGGCCGGCCTGGACGGCCCCGGGCCGCACTGGGGCGTCGCTGTCACCTGCGGCGCCGGGATCAACTGCGTGGGCGTGGCGCCCGACGGGCGGACCAGCCGGTTCCTCGCGCTCGGGCCGCTGACGGGCGACTGGGGCGGCGGGAGCACCCTGGGCCAGGAGGCCGTCTGGTGGGCCATCCGCGCCGAGGACGGGCGCGGGCCGCAGACCGCGCTGCGCGAGGCGGTCGCCGCCCACTTCCGCGCGGCCAGCATGCACGATGTCGCGGTCGGCTTTCATACCGGGAAGATCGGCTGGGAGGCGCTCCTGCGCCTGGTCCCGGTGCTGTTCGAGGTCGCGGAGGGCGGGGACGAGGTCGCGCTGGATCTCGTGCGGCGGCAGGCCGGCGAGGTGTGCGTCATGGCGCTGGCCGCGATCCGCCGCCTCGGCCTCGGCGGCCAGCCGGTGCCCGTGGTTCTCGGCGGCGGGGTGCTGACCGCGCGCAACCCGCTGCTCACCGGCGAGATCACCAAGCGGTTCGCGGACGAGGCCCCGCTGGCCAGGCCGCGCATCGTCGGCATCCCGCCGGTGGCCGGCGCGGCGCTGCTTGGCCTTGATCACATCGGGGCGCTGCCCAGCGCCCAGGACCGGCTGCGCGATGCTTACCTGTCCCGGGCCGCGCCGCCATGATCATTCGCAGGTACCGCTCCGGTGACCTCCGTGACCTGTACCGGATCTGCCTGCGCACCGGGAGGAGCGGTGACGACGCGACCGCGCTCTATCAGGACCAGGACCTGCTCGGCCACATCTACGCGGCACCGTACGGCAGGTTCGAGCCGGCCCTGGCGTTCGTGGTGGAAGACGAGCTCGGCGTGGGCGGTTACTGCCTGGGCGCGCTGGACACCCGGGTCTTCGAGCAGCGGCTGGAGGAGCGCTGGTGGCCGTCGCTGCGCGCTCGCTACGCCGAGCCAGACGTCGCCCGCCGGGACCAGTGGACGCCGGACGAGCAGGCTGCCTACCTGATTCACCATCCGTGGCGCACCGACGATGACGTCCTCGCCGTCTACCCGTCCCATCTCCACATTGACCTGCTCCCCCGGCTCCAGGCTCAAGGACAAGGCCGTGAGCTCATCGGCATGCAACTGACGGCGTTGCGGGAACGGGGCTCGGGCGGCGTCCACCTGTTCGTGACCGCGGGGAACCAGCGCGCCCTGGGCTTTTACGATCGTCTCGGCTTCATCGAGCTGCGCGCGGGCGGCGGCTACCTCCTGGGCATGAAGCTGTTAGCCCGCGGCATGACTCACTCCAGGCCAGCCAGCAGATAGCAGGCGATGGCCGCCGCGGACGCGACGTTGAGCGAGTCCACTCCCCTGCTCATCGGTATCCGCACGCTCAGGTCGGCCTGATCGCGCCAGCGGCTCGACAGGCCGTCCCCCTCGGCACCGAGCAGCAGGGCGAGCCGGGTGCCGGGCGGCACCCGGCCGGGGCGAGCCCCGGCGCCGGCCAGCAGCTCGCCGATCGGCACCGCGTCCGGGGCCGGGGTCAGCGCCAGCAGCCGGAACCCGGCCGCGCGCAGGCCGCCGAGGCCTTCCCGCCAGTTATCCATCCTGGCGTAGGGCATGGCGAACACCGCGCCCATCGACACCCGGACCGAGCGCCGGTACAGCGGATCGGCGCAGCGCGGCGCCAGGACGACCGCGTCGAAGCCCAGCGCGGCCACGCACCGGAAGATCGCGCCCACGTTGGTGTGGTCCACGATGTCCTCGAGCACCACGATGCGCCGGGCGCCGGCGATCACGTCACCCACGGCCGGGAGCGGGCGCCGCTGCATCGAGGCCAGGGCGCCGCGGTGGACTCGGTAGCCGGTCAGCTGCTGGGCCACCTCCGGCGAGACCAGGTACACCGGACCGGAGCAGGACTCGGCCAGGTCCCGCAGGCCGTCCAGCTTGTCGTGGGTGAGCAGCAGGGAGCGCACCGGATGACCCGCGCCGATCGCGCGCCTGATCACCTTCTCCCCCTCGGCGACGAACAGCCCGTGCCGCGTCTCCAGGCTCTTGCGCAGGTGGACGTCGGTCAGCCGGACATAATCGCTAAGGCGCGGATCGCCGGCGTCGGCGACCGGAACCAGGCTGGTCACCCCGTTGGTCACCCGGCCAGTCTGCCGCTGGTCACCCGGCCAGTCTGCCGCTGGTCACCCGGCCAGTCCGGCCGGGCCGACCAGTCGCCCTGACCCAGGAACCCCTCTGATCTCAGATTCAACACAAACCCCCATATGCACGGAAGACACCACGATCGTGGAAGCTACACCGCCGAGTACCGCGAAAACGGGGCAACCCGGCTGATGGGGTGCTGGCACTCGGATAGAGTCATCGTCGGTGCGGGCGGCCTGGGGACCGGTGCCGGGCCGTCGTGACCGTGCAATCCGAGGATTTCTGTGAACCAACGCGCACGAAAGGGCCGCGTCAGCCGGCGTGGCCGCGAGCGTCACATCAGCGTGGGACTGCTGGTGGCGATTGCGGTCGGGATCGCGTCAGTCCTCATGGCCACGCTCGCCGCCCAGGCGGTCGTCGCCCGCTCGTCGTGTGACGACCACCCGCTCACGGTCAACGTGGCCGTGTCCGACGACATCGCCCCCGCCGTGCAGGGCGTCGCCCAGCTGTTCAACCGCCAGGACCACGAGGCGGCCGGGCGATGCGTCACGGTGCAGATCACCCGGGAGGAGCCCGCGGCCGTGGCCGCCGCGGTCGACGGCACGTCGTCCGGCGGCGGATCGCCCGCCGCCGACGCGTGGATCCCCGACTCGAGCCTGTGGGTGGATGTGGCGCACACCTTCCCGCTCGGCGCGCAGCGGGTCCAGACCACCGGAATCACGGTCGCCAGGTCACCCCTCATGATCGTCATGCCGGCGACGGCGGCGGCCCAGATTCCTGCCTTCAACAACTCGGTCGGCTGGAGCTTCCTGCTGCCGCCCAACGCGGGCGGGCCGGTGTCGTCGCAGCAGGTCAGGGTGGAGCTGCCGGACCCGACCCAGAGCGCCGCGGGCCTGGCCACCCTGATCGAGATGAGCAGGCTGCTCGGCAGCGGCAGCGCGGCCGCGCGCACCAGCCTGACCACGTTCGTGCGCTCGGCCCAGTCCTCGGCGCAGTTCGACGACGCGACATCTCTGGCGACGTTCGTCACCCTGGCTAACCCGCCCCTGGACGCGCACCCGGTGACGGTCACGTCCGAGCAGGCGGTGCTCGGCTATGACGCCGCCCATCCGGGCCAGCCCCTGGCCGCGCGGTACCCGGTCGGCGTCACCGCCGCGCTGGGCGCCCCGGAGCTCGACTACCCCTACGTCCTGACCTCGACCGACCCGGCCGAAGTGACCGCGGCGGATGAGTTCGGGAAGCTGCTGCAGCAGGGCTACACGGCCGCGCTGGTCCGCCACTACGGCTTCCGGTCGGCCGACGGGACCACCGGGACCCTGCCCGCCGACTACGGGCTGCCCCAGCAGACGCTGCAGCTGGCGACGCAGGCGACGCCCGGCGAGGCGCAGACGGCGCTGCAGGTCTGGCGGCAGCTGCAGATCGGCTCGCGCGACCTCGTGCTGACGGACACCTCGTCGTCGATGCAGATGCCGTCCGGGCTACCCGGCGTGACTCTCGAGCAGGAGCTGAACCAGACCGCCCTGCTCGGGCTCGCGCTGTTCCCCGACAGCACGCAGATGGGCCTGTGGGACTTTGCGGACCACCTCAACGGGAGCCTGCCCTACAAGCAACTGGTCCCGGTCGGCCCGCTGCCGGGCGAGATGGGGCTGATCAGCAGACGCGAGCAGCTCGAGCAGATCAACATGTCCTCGCGCCCGCTGGCCAACACCCCGGCCGCGCTGGACCAGACCATCCTGGCCGCCTACCAGCAGATGGTGACCACCTACCAGCCGGCCTACACCAACGCGGTCATCGTCCTGACCGCCGGAGTGGACAACGCGCCCGGCGACATCCCCGCCGCCACGCTGGCCAGCAAGCTCCGCGCGCTCTACAACCCGAACCGGCCCGTCGAGCTGATCATCATCGTGGTGGGCAGCAAGGGCAACTTCGCGGCGATGCAGCAGATCGCGGCGGCCGGCGGCGGGGCCGCGTACCCGGTCACCAACCCGGCTCAGGTCGTCAACGTCTTCTTCGCGGCCACCGCCCGGCGGATCTGCCAGACCAGCAGCTGCGGCGCGCCCTAGCGTTGTCCGAATCTCGTCCAGATCCCTAGCAATTTTTTGTGAACCGAGTAGCCGGGATGCGCGTCCTCTTTTATGAGGCCCGGCGAGAGCGGGGCGCCGGGCCTCACTCAGTTCTTCGGGGGATCCGATAGCGCGGTAGCGCCGGCCAGGCCGGCGTCGAGCATGTGGTGCGCCCGCTCGATCAGCACCGGCACCGCGAACCCTTCCCGTTCGAAGCCCTCGCCCACGGTCTTGTGCTGCAGGAACCTGGCGTGGATGCCCTCCAGGACCACTGCCAGCTTGAAGCAGCCGAACGCCATGTAGTACCCGATGCCGGACAGGTCCCGGCCGGTCAGCTCCGCGTACCGGGAGGCCAGCTCGGCCCGGCTGAGGAAGCCCGGCATCGCCGTCACCGCGGCCCCGATGCTGACGTCCAGCCACTGCGGATCGTCCGGGTCGGCCCAGTAGATGAGGGTCAGGCCCAGGTCGGCGAGGGGATCGCCCAGCGTGGACATCTCCCAGTCCACGACGGCCGCGACCGCCGGGTGCGCGCCCAGGGTGACCAGCATGTTATCCAGCCGGAAGTCTCCGTGAACCAGCGTGTGGTCACCGTCTTCGGGCAGGCCGGCGGCGAGCCGTTCGACCAGGCGGTCGTAGCCGGGCATGTCCCGCGTGTTGGACAGCTCCCACTGCCGCTGCCACCGGGCCAGCTGGCGGGCCAGGTAACCCTGCGGGCGGCCGAACCCGGTCAGGCCCACGGCCTCGACGTCCAGGGCATGAATCGCCGCGAGCATCTCGGCCAGCCGCTCGGAGAGCTGCCGCGCCTGGTCGGGCGTGAGCTGCTCGCCGTCCTGGCGGGTGCGCAGCACCTGGCCGTCCACGAACTCCATCAGGTAGAACGGTGCGCCGATAACGTCCAGGTCGTCGCAGGTGGCGACCGGGGCCGGCACCGGGATATCGGTACCGCTCAGCGCGGTCAGCACCCGGTATTCCCGGGTCATGTCGTGGGCCGTGGGCAGCACGTGCCCGAGCGGCGGCCGCCGCAGGACCAGGCGAGAGGTGCCCAGGTCCAGCCGGTAGGTGAGGTTGGACCGGCCGCCCGCGATCAGCTCGATGTCCAGGTGCTCGCCGCTGGCTATGCCGTTCGCGCTCAGCCACCGGGCCAGCCGGGGGCCATCCTCAACTCCGGGAACACCGTCAACCGCCATGCCGGAGAAGATACCGCCCGTGACCGGGCACATGTGACCAGGCCGGGCGCCCGCCGCCGCATTGGGGGTGGACTTAAGCCCCGTGCTGACGTAGGCAGGTAAGGGGAGAGCCGGGGCGCCGGAAGCTGGGGTCGTTTACTGAGGAGCGCAGTGAGTGATGCATGGATGCCTGGAGTCGGGCGCCTCCGGGGAGCGGTGGATGGCGGACAGCTGAAGGGAGGCGCTCCCCGCGTCGTCTGGCAGACGCTCGGGGCCGACCCGTGGACCGTGTCGGCCAGGTCGGCGGCGCAATGCCTGGACCAGCACGCCAGGGCATGCCACCTGGTGTGGAATCCGGTACAGGGCGAGATCGTGCAACTGATCCCGATCCTGCGTGCCGGGCGGCTGCTCGGCTGGCCGGAGGACCTGAGCCAGATGGCTCCCTCGTGGGCCAGCGCCGGCACCGCCTCGGCGCCGGCGCAGCCGGTGACGGGCGAGCCGGCCGCGGGCAGCCCGGCCGCGCCGGGAGCGGCGGGCAGCGGGACGGCAGCGGACGAGATTGCCGCGGTTAACTCGGAGGGACGGATCTGCGTCCAGATCTGCGTCGTGGCCTTCGCGTGGGACCCGTTCACCTCCCAGCCCATGAGCGGCCTGCCGCAGATTCTGGGCTGGCTCGACTCCTGGGGCATTGCCCGGCAGTGGCCGGCCGGGCCGCCGGCCCCGTTCCCGCACGGGCTCACCACCCGCGGCAACCGGCGGCTGTGGGCCCAGGGCGGTCATTTCGGCGCCTCCCAGGTGCCTGACCTGTCTGCCGCAGGGCCCGGCGCGGTCGACATCGAGCAGCTGACCGGGCGGGCCGGCCAGCCAGAGCGGGTCGGGGCCGTGACCACCCCGGTGCCAGTGACAAGCCGGCCCGGCAACGAAAGCCGGCCGGCCGCCGCCGAGATGCGAGATCTTGACGGCTACTTCGATCACGATGAGGCGGACACGGCGGGAGCGCTCAGCCGAGTCGGCTGAGCATGCCGGGCCCGGCCGCAGGTACCGTGGCCACCATGAGCGCCGATCCCGCCCTGTCGACCACGGAACGAACCACGCTGCACCGGCTGAGCGAGCGGGGCAAGACCGACCGGGCCGACCTCTACGCCATCCTGGACGCCGGCCTGATCTGCCATCTCGGCGTGATCGTGGGCGGCTGCCCCGTGGTGCTGCCGACCGGTTACGGGCGGGCCGGGCACACCCTGTACCTGCACGGGTCATCGGCCAACCAGACCCTGCGCGCCGCCGACGGGCATGACATCTGCGTTACGGTCACCCACCTGGACGGCCTGGTGTGCGCGCGCTCGGTGTTCAACCACTCGATGAACTACCGCAGCGCGATGATCTTCGGTACGGCGCGGCTGGTCACCGGCGACGCGCAGCGGCTGGCGGCGCTTCGCGCCATCACCGAGCAGCTCGTGCCCGGCCAGTGGGATCACGTCCGGCAGCCGACGCGCAAGGAACTGGCCGCCACCATGGTCCTTGAGCTGCCGCTGGCCGAGGCGTCGGTCAAGGTGCGCACCGGCCCGCCGCACGATGAGCCCGAGGATTACGGCACCGATATCTGGGCCGGGGTGCTGCCCGCTCAGCTGATCTTCGGGGCGGCCGAGCCGGACCCCGAGCTGCGGTCCGGCGTGGGCACCCCGCAGCACATCAGGGTCCTGGCCGGCCGTGCGCGGGGGGCGTGACGTTCTGGCAGGCTGTCGCGCCCGAGCTTGGATTCCTGACCTAGGCTAAGGGAATGACTGATCAGCTCGTCTGGATCGACTGCGAGATGACCGGGCTCGACCTGGCCCATGATGCGCTGATCGAGATCGCGTGCATCGTCACCAACGGCAAGCTCGTCGCGCTCGACGACGGCGTGGACCTGGTGATCAAGCCGCCCGCCGAGGCGCTGGACCACATGCCGGAAGTGGTCCGCGAGATGCACACGGCCTCCGGGCTGCTCGGCGAGCTCGCCTCCGGGATCACGCTGGCCGAGGCGCAGGAACAGGTCCTGGCGTACGTGCGCAGGCACGTGCGCGAGCCGAGGAAGGTGCCGCTGTGCGGCAACTCGATCGCCACCGACCGCACGTTCATCGCCCGGGACATGCCCGAGCTTGACGCGTTCCTGCACTACCGGATGGTGGACGTGTCCAGCATCAAGGAGCTCGCCCGGCGCTGGTACCCGCGGGCATACTTCGCGAGCCCGGAGAAGCACGGCGGCCACCGCGCGCTGGCCGACATCAGGGAGAGCATCCGGGAGCTCCAGTACTACCGGGAGGCGGTGTTCGTGCCGCTGCCCGGCCCGGACACGGCGACCGCGAGGGCGATCGCCGCCCGGTACGGCACGCCCGGCCCCGCGGACGGGCCTGGCGGCCAGTCGGGCCAGGACCACGGGACGGACCCGGCTGGCGAGCCCGGTTCTGACCGCTGAGCCGGTCCCGGTATGCTTCGTGAAGCCGCGCGGCCATCCGCCCGCGGCGATGGTGGGCGTAGCTCAGCTGGTTAGAGCGCCAGGTTGTGGTCCTGGATGTCGTGGGTTCGAATCCCATCGCTCACCCCACGTGAAAGTGCTGGTCAGATGGTTACGCCGTGATCACGGCCAGGGCTCTCCGACCGCCGGATGCCCGGTTCTGGGAGCGAAACGGGAGCGACCCGTGACCGTGTTCCTGCTGCTGCTGTGCAACGACCCCGAGGTGCTCGGCCCGTGGGTCAACGGCCGGAAGACCAACGCGTTCACCGCCGCGGTGATCGCGATCCTGGTCACGCGGTCGTCCTGACCGCCTCGGTCCTGTTCCCGGCCATCACGGCGGGGCAGATCGTGGGCATCATGGCCGCCTGCGGAGTGGCCGTGCTGGTAGCCGGCGGGTACGCCCTGGCCCGGCGGCTGCGCCGGGGCGGTCCAGCCGCCACGCGCCCGACCGCATCGGCCGGGAGAGCTGGCGGATGCCGCCGCTGGCGCTCCTGCAGCGGCCAGCCATGCCCGCCGGCCGCAAGATCGGTATGGGCGCGCTCCGGCTCTACCTGGCAGTGGCCATGATCCTGGTCATCGTCAAGATCGCCCAGCTCGTCCTTGGGCACTGACCACAGGCTCTCACCGCGCCGCGGCGGCCGGGCCCGGCACCGGCGGATGAGACGGCACCCGCCGCGCTTCACCCCGGCCACGGCAGCCGACTTCCGCGTCCGCGACCCGCGTGGCGGCGTAAGGCTCCCTCCCCGCCCTGCGCCGTTGCGCCGTCGGCCGGTTCTGCGGCGTGGAAGGCCTGGAGTGCCTCGGTAGGAGTGCCGTAATAGCAGCCGGGGCCGAGAACCGCGCCGATGCCGTAACGGTCGAGCTGCCGCTGCACCGGACCGAGGGCCGCGCTGAGGACCAGCCGGACGTGCCGCTGCTGAAGCTCTTCGGTGAGTCTGGCCAGGACGACGGATGCGGTGTAATCGACGTCTTCGATGGCCGCGCAGTCGATGACAAACCAGCGCACCGGGCCGCCGTGGCCGGTCAGTGTCATGATGTCCTCGACGAGCTTGGCGGTATTGGCGAAGTAGAGGCTGGTGCCGAACCGGTAGATCACCAGTCCCTCCTCCGTCCGGGCGCCGGGCGCCACCGGGATCGGCCGCCAGTGCCCGGCCGGTGACTTCACCAGCACGCTGTTGAGTGGGCTGTAGCTGTGACGCAGATGGTCGACGATCGAGGCGATGACGGCGATCACGAGCCCGTACTCGACCCCCAGGACCACCACCGCGGCCGCCGTGAGCAGTGCGATGACGGACTCGCGCCGGCGGGTGGCCAGGATGCGCCGCATCCCGGCGACGTCGATGAGCCCGGCGGCGATGAGGAACACCACCGCCGCCAGGGCGGCCTCGGGCAGGTAGGCCAACGGCCCGGTGAGCAGCACAAGCACGACCACAACCACGGCCGCGGTGATGAGCTGGGCGAGTTGGCTGCGGCCGCCCGCGCTGTCGACCACCTGCGTCTTGGTCGGGCTGCCGTTGACCACGAAGGTGCCGGAAAACGCGGCCGCCGCGTTGGCGGCGCCCAGGCCGATCAGGTCGGTGTTCTCGCTGAACGGCTCCTCGTACTTGACGGCGTAAGCGCGCGAGGTGGCCGCGCTCTGGGCCAGGATGACCACGAACATCGACGCCGCGGCGCCCAGCAGGCTGACGGCGTTGCGCCAGCCCAGGGCCGGCAGCGCGAGGCTCGGCAGCCCGCGCGGCACCGGCCCCAGCAGCGCCACGCCATGGTCGGCCAGATCCGCGGCCCGGCTTACCGCGATCGCGGCGATCACCGCGATCAGCGGCCCGGGGATCCGGCGGGTGATCATGCGCGCCGCGAGCACGATCACGATGACCCCGATCGACACCGCCACATCTGCCGCATGTGCGCCCGGGAGCGCTCGCAGCGTGTGCCAGAGCCTGGCCGGGGCCTGGCTGCCCGCGGCCGTGACCCCGAGCATGGCAGGAAGCTGCCCGATGGCTACCTGAATGCCCACGCCGGTGAGGAAGCCGACCAGCACGGTCCGGGACAGGAAATTGGCTAGGAACCCGAGCCGGGCAGCGCGGGCCAGCAGCAGCATCGCCCCGGCCAGCAGGGCCGCCAGCCCGGCAAGCCGGACATACTGCGGCGACTCGGCCGCCGCCAGACCGGTGAGCGCGGCCGCCAGTATCGCGGCGGTGGCCGAATCCGCCGCCACCACCAGGTGACGGGACGAACCCAGGACGGCGAACACCGCCATCGGGAGGAGCATCGTGTACAGCCCGGTCACCACCGGCATGCCGGCGATCCTGGCGTACCCCAGGACCTCCGGAATGCCGAGCGCGGCCAGCGTGACACCGGCCAGCAGCTCTGCCGGCAGCCGGGACCGCTCGATCGGCAGGAGCCCCTGCATGACCGGCAGCGCCCGCAGCCACCCCCGCCGGCGGCCGCCCCGGGAACCTGGCATAGCCTCACCCCCGCTCATCATCCCGCCGCCGGGGCGTTCAGGCGGTCACAGCCTCCGGGACCCGCTGCGGGCTACCCGGCAGACGCGGGCACCGATGTGGTGGTGGCGCTGGTGGCAACTCCGGCGTGCCTGTCACGCCGTCGGCACCAATCACGCCGCCGGCCGGGCGTCAGTAATTGGCGGTACGGCCCTGCCGGAGCTGGATCAGGTACTGCTGTATGTCTCTGAGGGGGGCGCCGGAGGCGTCTAGGTGGTGCCTGGTCCAGGTGCCGTCCGGGCCTAGCCACCATGATGCGGTCCCGTCGTCCATCGCCAGGTCGATGAGGCCGCTGAGGTCGGCCCGCTGTGCGGGATCGGTTACCCGGACGAGCAACTCGACCCGCCGGTCAAGGTTGCGGTGCATGAGGTCGGCGCTGCCCAGCCAGACATCGCCGGCCGCCGCGCCGTCTTCGCCGGTGCCGAACGCGTACACCCGCGAGTGCTCCAGGAATCTGCCGAGTATGCTGCGGACCCGGATCGTCTCCGACATGCCGGGCATGCCGGGCCGGAGCCCGCATATTCCGCGGATCCACAAGTCGATCGGCGCCCCGGCCTGGGATGCGCGGTACAGCGCATCGATGATCGCCTCGTCGATGATCGCGTTGCACTTCATCCGGATCCGGGCGGGCTGGCCGCGGCGCGCCCGTTCCGCCTGCTCGCTGATCCGTTCCAGCAGGCCCGGACGCAGGTCTTCCGGGGCGACCAGCAGCCGTCGGTACCCTGATTCCTGGCTGTAGGCGGTGAGGTGGTTGAACAGGTCGGTGATGTCCTGCCCCACGGCGCGGTCCGCGGTGAGCAGCCCGAAGTCCTCGTACAGCCGCGCGGTGGCCGGGTGGTAGTTCCCGGTGCCGATGTGGCAGAACCGGCGCAGCGAGCCGTCCGGCTCCTCGCGCACCACCAGCACCATCTTGCAGTGGGTCTTCAGCCCGACGAGGCCGTACACCACGTGGCAGCCCGCCTCTTCCAGCGTGCGGGCCCAGGTGATGTTGGCGCGCTCGTCGAAGCGGGCCTTGATCTCGACCACCA
This sequence comes from uncultured Actinomycetota bacterium, assembly GCA_963808705.1. Taxonomy (GTDB): domain Bacteria; phylum Actinomycetota; class Actinomycetes; order Streptosporangiales; family Streptosporangiaceae; genus JASHPR01. The sequence continues at coordinate 150,766 of CAWEHB010000008.1, forward strand.
CCACCACCTGCTTGCCGCCCTCGGCGGCGCCGATCAGCGCATCCACGATCTCGGAATCGCCGCTGGTGCGGTACAGGGTGTGCTTGATCGCCAGCACACGCCGATCGTGAGCTGCCGAGACGACCAGCCGCTGCACGCTGGCGGTGAACGAGTCATACGGGAGATGCACGAGGACGTCGCGCTTGGCAAGCGCGGAGAAGATGCTGGAGCCGGCCGGCAGCGCCGTTTCCGACGGGACGAACGGCGGGTACTTCAGCTTCGGCAGGCGGAGATCCGCGATCTCGCTGAGGCCGGAGAGGTCGAGGGGGCCGGGCAGGCGGTACACGGCGCGGGTGTCGACGCCAAGCTCGGTCACCAGATCGTCGAGCATGTCGCCGGACATCGGCTCCTCCGCCTCCAGCCGGACGGCAGGCTCGAACCGGCGCCGCGTCAGCTCGCGCTCCAGCGACTTCAGCAGGTCCTCCGTCATGTCCTCGTCGATCTCCAGATCGCGGCCGCGGGTAACCCGGAAGGCGTGATGCTCGATCACGTCCAGGCCCTTGAACAACTCCGGCAGGTGAGCCGCGATCACGTCCTCCAGCAGCACGAACCGGTACGGCGCCACGGTCAGGAACCTGGGCAGCAGCGGAGGCACCTTCACCCGGGCGAACATCCTCGTGCCGGTCCGCGGGCTGGCGATCGTCGCGGCCAGGCTGAGTGACAGGCTGGAGATGTAGGGAAACGGGTGGGCGGGGTCAACGATCAGCGGTGTGAGCACCGGGTAGATCCGCTCCCGGAACAGTTCCTGCAGTTTCTTCTGCTCCGCGGCCGCCAGCTGCTTCCAGCGCAGGATCTCTATGCCCTCCGCGTCCAGGGCCGGCAGCACCGAGTCGCTGAAACATGCGGCGTGGCGGCCGGCAAGCTCGCCGGCCATCTTCAGGGTGTTCTCCAGCAGCTGCCCGGGTGGCATCCCGGTGGCGCTCTCTACTCGCAGCCCGGCCGCCATCCGCCGGACCCGCCCGGCCACCCGGACCATGAAGAACTCATCGAGGTTGCTGGCGAAGATGGCCAGGAACCGCACCCGCTCCAGCAGCGGGACGGTCTCATCCTCCGCCAGCTCCAGGACTCGCTGATTGAACCTGAGCCAGCTCTCCTCGCGATCCAGGTAACGGCCAGGGGGCAGCTCGTCGTTGCCTGCCCCGCCCGGACCGTCGGCTAGCACCGTGTTTCCGCCAATTCCGCCCCCCGGCCTTGGCAGCGCGGGGGGGCCGTCATCGCTCTCGCGTACTGCGGCCAGCGCCGCTGGTCAACAGGCATGGCGGATGAGCCTGCGCTCGGGCATCTGGGGAATCCTGGGATCATCAGGTCCGCCTGCGGTGATGGCGAGACGCGGCACGTAACGGCGTGCGAGCGGGTCGGCGGCGGCGCGCGATCAGGACACCGGCGAGCAGGACCATGCACGCTGCCGTGAGGACCACCCGGCGCTGCCGGGGGACAGCCATTATCTGTTCTTTCACTTTGCCGGCTGCATCCCTGAGGCGCCCGGCGACCTCGCTCGCCTCCTCCCGCACCCGGGCTATGACGTCGGCCTTGGCAGCGAGGGCCGCAACGGTCTCGCCGACGTCTTCCCTGGTTCGCTCGATCTCCTCGGTCAGCGCCTGAATGCCGTCCGGTGGAGCATCACCGGGACCAGGGTCGGCGGGACCAGGGTCGGCGGGCGTGAGCCCGGATTCTGTCATCGGTGCGCACTCTCCTTGATTTCCTCGACGTCGGCCCGGACGCTGTCGACCACCCCGTCAGGACCAGCAGTCGTGGCCTTCCTCAGCTCAGCCCGGCCGGCCAGCGCAACGATCCCCGCCGCGGCCAGCAGGCAGGCCCCGATGATCAGGGCCGCAAGCCAGGCCGCAACGGCCGCGGCCAGCCCGATGATCGCGGCAGCCAGCAGGCAGCCAAGCCCGTACAGCGCCAGCAGGCCGCCGCCGCTGAACATCCCGATGCCAAGGCCAGCCCGCTTGACCGCGCGCATCATCTCCAGCTGCGCGAGCCGCACCTCGTCGCGGGCCAGCCTGCCAATCTGCTTAGACAGGTGCTTCACAAGGTCCGCGGTCGAACTGCCCTGCGCAGTGGCCAGCTGGGCCGTGGTCGTGTCTTCCATTGATGTCCGCCTTTCGTGTCCGCTGCCACCTCGCTACGACGTCCTGGCCGGACCTGCCCGGCTCGCCGGACCCAGGTCGCCCGGGCCCGTCCTGCTCGCCGTCGCCCGGATGCCCCGGGTAGGCTTGCGTCCCCCTCCGGCTCTGCCATCAGCAGAGCCGGAACTTCCCGCATCCGGACACGGCGCCGGCCTCCTGCATCCCCGTCCTAGGCCCCGCCAGGACCGCCGCCCGCCGACTGAGAGCCGGTCCCGTCTGGCCCCTCGTCCGCCGGTTCGACGGAGACGAGCTCAAGGCCCAGCTCCTGGGTCCGCTGGATGAGCCCGTGCAGATGCGCCTGGTCGATCGCGTTGCCGGTCAGCACCGTCGTGCCGCCAACCCGGTCCATCTGCATCCCCTCGAACAGGAAACCGAACGGCTCGCCCAGCTCGCCGCGAAGCACCAGCCGGTACCGTCTGCCCTGTGCCCGATCGCTGTCCATCACCCGCACGCTCACACTCAGGCAGGTGACCTGTCGCCACCTGCCGACCGTTTCCACCTAGGTGAAGCGCGGGCACAAAGCCAGCAGATCCCCGGGTTCAGGAGCGAACCTAGGGCCACTGACAGATTGATGCCGGACTCGGTCCCGAGCGATTCTGCGGTCGCCCAGGCAAGGCGAGCCACCGCCGCGCCCTCTTCGAGAAAGACCCGGACCAGGCGCTCGGGGGCGCCACGTGGGTGTCAATGCCGAACGCGCGAGCCGCCCCGCGAGCAGCCCTAGCCTGACGTTCGGCTTCTGAGAGCTGCCTTGCCGCAGCGCAACGCGCGGCCAGCGCCGGGGCGAGCACAAGCTTCGGGACCTCGTCGACCTGGTTGCCTGCGCGCAGAGCCAAGCCGACCTCACCGGAGCTTATCGACCAGCAGGCGCGCTGGAACCGGCCAGGCGGCCCTGCACGGCCTCCTCCACACGATCCAGGACCTCGGGCTCGAAGTCATCGACGTTCACCGGGAAGACGTTCACCGGGCCACGCTGCAGTATCTGGCTGTCGGTGCCAGCTCTAGCCCGGCATTGGCTGCCCACGTTGCCGTCACGGTTGCCGTCATAGACGGCCAGCTCGGGCGCCGCGCCTACCAGCTTGCGCGCTCGCGCATGCCGGTGCTGCTGATCATCCCGTCTGCCGTCGACCCGCCCGTCAGGGAGCGGGCCGATCAGGCTCCACCCTCAGCACGCGACACGGTGGACGGTGCGTTAGCGATCACCCCGGAGCCGGAGTGCTCCCACCGGAGGGACCGGCTTTACAGGGTGCCCATTATCCCCGTCCTTATGACCGCTGACCTGCTATTTCTTCATTCCCGGCCGCTTGAAAACCGCGTTCTGTCCGTGGTTCCAGAGCGTGCCTGGTCAGCGCGACGCACGTTTTGGATCAGGTCCCATGAAGTCCAGCTGAGTCCCACCACGTCCAAGTTCTCCTGCTGCCACCGCGCCGTCCCGTTTTCACCTAGGTGAAACGGCTGGGAGGTGATGTCTGCTCCGCCACGGGCGCCGCAAGATGGAATTCAGGAGCGCCCGAGAAGGAGTGCTATGTCTTGAGCGCCCTGGCCGTCCCGGCTTTGGCCCCGCACAGGGGGCGCGCTTGCGGTCCGGCGTCGGCACGATCAGAACGGGAGGTGGGCCGGATGGCCGTACAGGAGCAGGAGATCGCGCATCCGAGCGTCGACGATCGCGAGGCCGAGGGTTTTGGAGGCCCGGGACCGGGCGGCTTTGTCGGCTCATACGAAGTGGCGGCCCGCCGAGGACCGTCCTGACCCGGTCGGCCGGCGCTGAGACCGGCTTCGCGCTCTCAAAGCAAAGCTCAAGATCGCCGACGACCCCGCAGCAACGCCACGAACCCCTCAAGGACAAGCGCGGCGCTGCACCAGCAGGACGATTGCGTTATGCCGGGTAAACGCGGCGCTGCTGGTGATGGCGCACCTCGCAGGCTCGGGGAGCAACGGTTGCCGATGGCCCTTGCCGCGCTGGCGGCGGGCTTCCTCAGGGCTTGGCTGCCCCCCCAGCTGCGCGTCGGTAACCGGTGGCTGTTGCTGGTGATCATCGTGGTCTTCCTGGGCGTGCTGATCATCGGGGACCCTGGGCGCATCGACCGGGACCGGCCGTGGCTGCGGGTACTCACCGATTGCATGCTCGGTGTCATCACCGTGGCCAACGCCGCCTCCGCGGTCGTGCTCGCCGCGGACATCGTCAACGGCTCCGCCGCCTTCACCAGCAACGGCAAGGTACTGGTGCTCAGCGGTAGCGCCATCTGGCTGACCAACGTCCTCATCTTCGCCCTCTGGTACTGGGAGCTGGATCGCGGCGGGCCGGTCGCGCGGGCCAGGGGCTCGGCAGTGCCTGCCGCCCTGGTTTTTCCCGAGATGTCGAACCCGGATTATGTCGGCAAGGACTGGTACCCGAAATTCGTGGACTACTTCCACTTCGCCTTCTCGACGGCCACGTCGATCAGCCCGCCCGATGTGTCGGCGATCAGGCCGTGGATGAAGCTGATGATGATTACCGAGGAGGCAACCTCGCTCATCGTGGGCGTGCTGGTTATTTCTCGTGCCGTGAACATCTTCAAGTGACGCCGTAAGTGCCAGAGCACCCTTTGCGGCAAGCGGCATCTTCCGGTGGCCTAACGGTAGTTTGTTAATTCGGGACATAGAGGTGCAGGCCGCAGCCTGCCGCGAGTGAGTTGATCAGGGCTTGCAGCGGCGGGGGCGGGGGCGCCTTGGACCATGCCTGCCACCAGCGCTGCAGCGCGATCCAGGGGGAAAGCCAGGCGCGCACCGCGCAGTGCCCGCGGCCAGAACGGTGCCGACGGGACGGCGGCGCGCGTGCCCCACTTCAGTCAGGTCCGGCGGCCGGGTGCGGGCTGCTGTCCTCGCGCGGGCCGCCCGGGCGGGGCAGGTTCGTGACCAGGTACCAGGTGGCCTTCGCGGGCAGGCAGCCGGGTCGGCGGTGGCCACCACCAGGCGCCGGGCGCCGTCCGGCCCCCACCAGCCCAAGGCCGCGTCGGCCGCATGCCAGGTCTCGGCGTGGCCGTCGCGGAAGGCCCGGGTCACCGGGTGCCAGTCGCCGGGATCATCCGGCCCGCCCCAGGCCAGGGCGCGGGCGGCATCGATGGGGTGTGCGCATCCGGGCCGTAGGCCCAGGTGCCGCGGCGGGGCTTGAGGGCCATCACGAACGGCAGCCCGGCCTCGGCGAGCTCCCCGCGGAACCCGTCCTGATCGCCGTAGGCCCTGTCCGCGGCCACCGCGCGGAACGCGAACCCCGCCGCCTGGGCCATGACCGCGAGATCCGCGCCGATCTGCAGCTTGGTGCGGAACGCCGGGTCATCCTGCCCTTCGCGAAGTGCCGGGCTGGGATGTACGGCACCGCATGCACCGGGTAATACAGCCGCTCATCGGCCCACACCGTGGTGACGGTGACCACCCCGTTGCCGGTCTTGCCGTACCGGCCAGCCACTGATGGCCCACGTGCGCGGTCCTCGTGCCGTCCTTGCGGTCCCGCTGTCGTCGATCACCAGCACGCCCCCATCGTGCGGCGCCGTCGCCGGGTCCGCCAGCAGCAACTCCAGCCTCCGGTTCTGCTACTGCCCGCCGCCGCTGCCGTCGGCCATCTCGGAGTCGGCCACAGCGATCGCGAAACCCAGGGCCCTGAGGATCATCCCGCCTGCCGAGACCACCCGCGCCGTACCAATCACTGGGACAACCCCCGATCATGACTGCCTGGATGTCGTCGGCGGTGACCCCGCTTTCCTGGGCGGCCTGGGCGTTGGCGAGGTAGGAGGCAGGCGGTGCGTCCACCGCGATCAGGGCGGCCAGCCTCGCGAGCATGAGCTCGCGTCGTGGCAGAGAATTGTGCTCGACCGATGGGGCGGTGATGTCGGCAAGTGTGTCACGGTCGCGGCGCTGCAGGCGACCGCGTGGGGCGGCGCTGCCGCTGGCCCTGGTCACCAACACCACCTCCCGCACCGGGCCTCGATCGCGGCGCTGGCCGGGGAGGGCTTCCCGGTCACCGCCACGGACATCCTCACCGCGCCGGTCATCGCGACCGCCTATCTAAAGGAGCATTATCCGGGTGCCCGCTGCCTGCTGCTCAACATCGGGGACATCGGCGAGGACCTGGCGGGAGTGGCCTTGCCCACGCGGACGACCCGGCCGGTTTCCTCCAGCAATGGGTTCACCTAGGTGAACACGGCCGGTAGGTGATGACAGGTCCCTGTCGAACTGCGAGCCTGTGAGTAACAGTCAGCGTTCCGCAAAAGGGGTCTTGGGGCGCCACACCGTCGCCTCGGAGCAGGCGACTGTCTGGCGTGAGAGCCACGTCTTGTCAGCGCAATCGGGCGGCGTCGGGACGACGTCACATCGGCAGAGGAGACGTCAATGGATCCCAGCATGTCAGTTGGGTGAGGGAATGTTCGTGGGGCGGAGAGTCTGCTGCGGGGGGCCGGGTTTGCTGTGCCCGGGTGAGGCGCGCGAGTCTGCCCCGCCGCGCGTGGCGCAGCAGTTCCCGGTCCGTGCCGCCGTCCGGATGCCGCCGCGCGAGGGCGGCTTCGCCGACCTAGGCCAACGCGCTGAGAGGTGAGTCGTGAGTCAGGTGGCGAAGGTATTCCAGCTCAACCTGAAGGGGTTCAACCTGGTCAGAGGCGCCATCTTGGCGGTCATACTGGGCCTGCTGATCATCGTGGGGGTGCTCCCTCATGACCGGAGGTACTTCCTCAGCGCGATCTTCGGGGCGCTGTTGCTGGCGCTGGCCGATCCCGGCGGGAAGCACGGGCCCCGGGTGGCGCGCCTGGCCATATTCGCGGTGGCCGGGGCGCTGCTGACGGCCCTGGGATTCGGCATCGGCCCCGGGGCCTGGGGATGGGTGGTGCTGGCCGCGTTCGCGGCCACGCTGCTGGGCGGGCTGGCGGTCAAATACGGCGTGCACCGATTCGTCGCGGCCTATCTGCTCAACGTCTGGTTCATCATCGCCCTCGGCCTGCCGACTCTGTTTGCCTTCGACTATCCGCGCCTGTACCACTCCGGCCTGACCCACCCCGAACCGTGGAAGCAGGCGCTGGCCTGGCTGGTCGGATCGGCGGTGTGGATCGCTTACACCTCCATCGTGTGGCTGGCCCGGGGGCGGGTCGCCGAGCCCCAGCCGGTCGCCGAGATCCCCGGGGATATCTCGCCGCGGCCGCTGACCCGGCCGGTGATCCTTTTCTCGGTGATCCGGGCCGTCGCGGTGTCGATCGCCGTGGCGATCGCCTTCGGGCTGAAACTGCCCGATGCCTACTGGATGCCCATCGCCGCGATCATCGCCATGAAGCCCGACCTGCAGCAATCCACCCTCGTGGCTGAGCAGCGGGTGGCCGGGACGATCATCGGCGCCGCAGTGGCCGCCCTGGTGCTGCTGGCCGTCGACAACAGGACCGCCCTCGAAGTGATCATCGTCGTCCTGCTCGCGCTGGCCGGGTCGATCCGCACCGTGAGCTACACCTGGTACACCGCAGCCGTGGCCGGGGCCATCCTGATCGCCGCGGATATACCCCACCCGTCCAACCTCGCCGATGAGGGACGGCGGATCTTGTTCACGTTCGCCGGGGTGGGGATCTCCATCATCGTCTTGCTGCTGGCGGGCCTGCTGCAAAAGCGCGCCGCCAAGGCCGCACCACCGGCACCTGTCCACCAGGGCCAGGCAGGGTGAACGCGTCAGGGAACCGCAGGCCCGGTCCCAGTCACACGGCAGTGCATGACGCGGGGACGACATGACCGGCCAGCGCCACCAGGACCCGACGCCGGCAAAGCACAGGCGCCTGATTTTCTGGGCGGCGGTGCGCAGTGTCGTGATCGCGGCAGCGGTGGTGGTTCTTTATTACGTGCTCCCACTGGACCGGCCGTGGGATACCGGCACGGCGGTGCATCTGCTGATTGGCCTGCTGGTCTTCGTGGGCGTCCTGGTGTGGGGCGTCAGGGGCATCACTGGCTCGCGTTACCCGGGTGTGCGGGCGGCCGAGATGCTGGCGTTGATCCTTCCGTTGTTCCTGGTGCTGTTCGCCTCCACGTACTTTGTGCTGGAACGGGCCTCGGCGGCGAGCTTCACCCAGCCGATGACCCGCACCGACGCCTTGTACTTCACGGTGACCGTCTTCTCAACGGTGGGTTTCGGGGACATCACCGCCAAATCCGAGACCGCCCGGGTCGTGCTCATCGTCCAGATGCTCGCCGACCTGGTAATTCTCGGCGCCGGCATACGAGTGATCCTGGGGGCCGTGCAGCGCGGCCGGCAACAGAGATCGGATACCGGCGACGATGCCGGCCCGGCCGCCACGTGACGGTCTCCCCGCGCACTGGAGCGTCAGGTCCCTTCGGCCATGGAGATCAGCCTGGGTGCGGTGACGTGCCATACGGCCGGGCCAAGACGGCCCTGCGGAGCGGCCTGTAACTGTGTGAGAACCCCTCCGAGGCTGGGACGCGGTGCCGGTGTGATCCGTTTCAAAGCGTCGGCGGGGGGACAGTCTTCAGGTGTCGGCGTCACTGCCGGCGCCGGGCTGCTGGCCCAGTCACTGGGCATGGGACCGGGAGTGATCGTGGCTGGGTTGCACACCACCGGGCAGGGGATGGGCGAACACGAGTGCCGCGGTGGCCTCGAGCTCGCTGCGGAGCAGATCGGCGGGGCCGGTCGCCTCGAACCCCAGGGTCCACCAGTGCTGGCCGCCCGTGTGGACCTCGGTGAGTTCCACTTGGCACCGCGGCTCGGCCGGGGTCAGTAACCCCGCCCCAGAATCCAGCTGGTACCGCTGCGCATGCCGCGCCGTCATCTCTGCCGTCTGAGTGCTCATCATCGGTTCCTCTCTGTCCGCTGCCCGGCGCAACGGCCGGGCACCGCGCCACGGCTCTGGCCGCGGTCAGCTAGGCGCACGCCCGGTCATCTGGCCCCTCGTCCGCCTGCTGGATGGAGATGAGCTCAAGGCCCAGCTCCTGGATCCGCTGGAAGAGCCCGTGCAGATGCGCCTGGTCGATCACGCGGCCGGACAGCACCGTGGTGCCCCCGACCGGGTCCATCTGCATCCCCTCGAACAGGAAGCCGAACGGTTCGCCCAGCTCGCCGCGGAGAACCAGCCGGTACCGTCTGCCCTGTGCCCGATCGCTGTCCATCACCCGCACCCTCACACTCAGGCAGGTGACCGGTCACCACCTGGTGGCCGTTTCCACCTAGGTGAAGGGCGGGGCAGAACACCAGGAGATCTCCGGTTCAGGCGCCCCGCCGCGCCAGCAACAGCCACGCGTGCTGTGTCACCCGCCCGCGGGAGCGCGCTGGTATGTATGGCGGGCAGGCAGGCATTATGGCTAGAGGAGCCTGAGTTCGCGGGTGCGCTGGAGGGCGTGGGCCCGCGAGGAGACGCCGAGCTTGCGGTAGATCGACCTGACGTGGCTGTGAATGGTGTTGTGCGACACATACAGTTCTTGGCCGATGTCGCGCTCGGACAGATCGCTGGTCAGCAGCTGGAGCACCCGGCGTTCGCGCCGTGTCAGCTTCTCGTCCCCGCAGCTGGTGTCCGCCCGCGGGGACCGCCCGCACGCATTCAGCCGCCTGGTCAGGATCCCCGGATCGGCGCAGGATCCGATGACCGATCTTGCCTCGGTGATTGCCGCCTGCGAGCGCTCGCGTTCGTCCAGGGCACGCAGTACCGATCCCTGGTGCAGCAGCGCCATCGCGACCTCGACCGGCTGGCCCCGGGCACGCAAGAAGGCGGCGCCACACTCGATCAGCCGCTCTGCTTCCCCGGGGCTTCCGCGCGCGGCGAGCGACACCCCGAGCGCCAGCGGTACCACGCCGCTGGCCTTCTCGGTGCCGTGCTCCCGGACGAGTTCCGCCGCACCCTCGGCGAGCATCCGCTGTTCTTCCAGACGGCCCAGCTCACCCGCGATGAGCGAACGGTAGGCGAGCGACGACGCGCCAGCCGGCCATTGCGCGCTTGCCGGTGCCAGCGCCGCCGATTCCGCGAACCACTGGTCGGCCTCGCCGAGCTTGCCCTGGAAGTACAGGCCCATGCCGACCGCCCAGCAGGCCACCGGCCGCCAGGGCGACCCGGGGCCCTCAAGCTCTGCCGCACGCCGGCCGCTGGAGACGGCAGGCGCGCGTACACCGCCCATCCACAAGGATCCAATCAGGGGCGGGGCTCCGAGGTGCCAGGGACGAAAGTCCATCCAGCTTTTGCCTGAGCTCCGGCCCCGGGGTCATCCCCGCCCTGGGCGACAGCCGGCCGGTGCACCCGAAGCAGGTGAGGGCAACTCACCCCGTTCCGCGGTTACCTGTAGAGGTGACGAGGTCTGGAAAGGTGACCGATGGCACCTACGTGATCACCATTCGCGGTATCGCGGGTCCCTGGGTGCGGGCAGCCTTCGACGACGTGGAGCTGAGTGTGGTGGGCGAAACGACGGTGCTGCGGGGCGCTGGAACCGGGCAGGCGGCCCTCCACGCCCTCCTCCACAGAATCCAGGACCTCGGGCTCGAAGTCATCGAAGTTCACCTCGAGACGACCGAACCGGCATGAGGCACAAGGTGGCCCATCTCGCGGATCTCCGATGTATCCGGCCTTGACCATGACCACTCACGACCGGGCATCGTGGGCGAGGAGAACGCGAAGGGGCAAGGTCGCGGCGGCGGCGAAGACGGCCAGGTAGCCCAGATACTGATGCCACTGCTCGAACTAACCGATGTCACTGCTCGAACTAGCGGCGGCGATTGGGTGCATGACGCGCCTTGAAGCTGTGGAATGCCGGATTCAACTGCCGGCCTGCAGGCACCAGCCGCGCGTCACGCAGACGGGGCGATTCGCTGCAGAGCATGGCCGCGCCTTCCTTCATCCAGCGGCAGCGCCGCCGCCGACCACCTGCCACTATTGCCGGCCGCGGACGCTCCCCAGGTCCAAGGGCCGGGGCGGGTTTCACCTAGGTGAAACCGGCCGACAGGTGATGCCGGGTCGCCTGCCCGGGTGTGAACCTGGCAGGTGATGGACCGAGCCCAAGGCCCCCGCTGTACCGGGCTGGCGGACACGGAGAGGAAGAGGACATGGCGAAGCCTGATGCGGTATTCATCTACATCGGCACCTATCAGGACGAGGTGGCGGCGCGCAACGACTACGACATCGTCAAGGACCTGCACGCGGCCGGTGCGATCGGCACCTACGACGCGTCCGTGGTGACCAAGGACGACGCGGGCAAGGTGCATGTGAACAAGGATGAGATGGCCACCAGGCACGGGGCCTGGGGCGGCGCTGCTGTCGGCGCCCTCGTCGGCATCTTGTTCCCGCCCTCGATCATCGTCGGCGCCGCCGTCGGCGCAGCGGTGGGCGGGGTCGGCGGCCACCTGTGGCGTGGCATGTCCCGCGCCGATGTGAAGGAGTTCGGGGAGCTCATCGACGACGGGCAGGCCGCCCTGGTCATCGTCGGTGAGAGCACGCTGGAGCAGGCGGTGGACAAGGCGGCGCTGAAGGCCGAGAAGCACGTCGCCAAGGAACTCAACGTGAGCCCGAAAGACGTCGACAAGGCCGTCCAGGAAGCCGCCAGCGAAGTCAGTTGACCGGCGATCCCCGGCCGGGCATGCCGGCCTCGCGCCGCTGGCCAGAACGCCGCCACCCAGGAGGACGCATGAGAGCCACCCACCGGCCAGGCACGCGCACATGGCTGCTGCTTCCAGCCGTCGTCTTGATACTGGTCCTGTCCGGGCTGGCGGCCGGATGCAGCAGCAGCAAGCCCGCCTACTGCACCGCCGCCACCAACCTTAAGACCTCGGTCAGCAACCTCGGCAATGTCGACGTCGGCAAGAACGGCCTCAGCTCCCTGCAGACCGCGCTGAACAGCGTCACCAGCGACGCAAAGACATTTGCCAGCGACGCGAAGTCCGCGTACCCGTCGCAGACCACGGCACTGGAGAACTCGCTGTCCAGCCTGGAGACCGCGATCAAATCCGCGAAGGGGCAGCCTCCGCTGACCGCGGCCGCGGCGGTCGTGCCATCGGTCACCCAAGTGAAGAACTCGGCAAGCACCTTGGAGAGTGCCGTATCGGGCAAATGCCAGTGAGATGCCCAACGACTGACGGCGGGATCGTGATGGCCACGGCCGCGCCTTGCCGGGCGTCAAGCTCACTCGGGCGACGTGGTGCCGCTCGCGGCGGTCCGGGGCAGGCGAGAGCAGAAGGAGCGCCTCAGATGACGAAATGGAACTACGTGGCGATGGGCCAGGCAGGCCTGACCGGCTGGACCAGGGTGGCCGCCCGGCCGGTCGCCCGTGCGGTCGCCCGCCGGACCGGACGGCCAGAAGCGCAGATCCTGGCGCTGATCGGCGCGGCGTTCCTCGCGATCGCTCTGGTCAACTTTCTCCGCGAGGTCGATGCCGTGATCGCGGCGGGCCGAACCGGCCGCCAGCCAGCCAATGATCCTCCCCCCGCCCACACCTAGGACGGGCCCGCGGGCTCCCGCTGTCGTATCGCTGCCCCACACCTTCGGTGACGCCGTACGGGCAGAGTTCGGCCGGGCTCTCCGGGCTCCTTACGAGACTCTGGCCACGGTCGCCGCCAACGGCGCCTTCATGACCTTCGCGTGGTTCTTCCTGCCGAGGGGCCTGAAAGACGACCTGTTCACGTTGCACGGAACGCTGGCATTCGCGCTGGTTCTCGCCGCATGGATGTACTCCGACGTGCCGGCCACCAACGTGCTCGCACCGGACCGGCACCGGGTGATGGCAGCGATCGATGACCCCGTGATGCTCCGGCGGCTCCTGTACGCCAAGAACGTTGTCCTGTGGACATTCATCACGCCGGTCTGCGCCGTCATCGCGTTGTTCACCGGCATCTTCGGCCATGATCTGCTGTCGACCCTGTACACGGTCATCTGGATCGGAGTCGTCCCCTTCGGCGCGCTTGGAATATCGGCGTGGGTGGGGATCCTCTTCCCCTACCACCCGCTGCCGCTGCGGTACCGGTGGCAGCATCGCCGACCGCGAGGGCGCATGCTCTGGCGCTGGCTAACGCTCGCAGTCACTCCCTACGTCCTGGTTCCCTGGCTGGCCATCGCCCTGATGACTCCCTCGCTTCTGCTGTGGGGCTTCACCTCGCCGCATGGCCTGTCGGCGAAGCTGCCCGACCATGACCTTGGCCTAGGCGTGGCGCTCGCATGCGCCGTGGCTATCCTCTGCTCGTTCGTCAGTCATCGGCGGGGCATCGTGATGGCCCAGCGCCGCCGGGCGAAACTTCTCGCGTTCCTCGCCGACCCGGCCCGCGGCTGAGAGACCGTGAATCGCAGCAGGCTCCGCAGGCCAGCGGCAGAGCGACACGACGAACTTCCTGCGTGCCTGCCGCCGGGCCGCTGGGCTGGCGACCAGGGGGGCACTCGTCCCGGTCCCGGACTCCGCGCCAGGTGACGGAGGTAATGCCGTGGGCCCGCGGCCCCAGACCTGGCCTGCGGATGCCTTCGCGGCGGGGCGGGTGGCCCGGGCCGCCGCGTTCCCTATCACGATCGACTCGGCGGCCTTCGGGGAGATCGCCAAGCGCGAAGATGTCCGGGTGCGCGCGCAAGAGATCCGCGATGCACTAGGCAAGCCCGGCATCGTGTTGCTGGGCGTCGACCGCCTCGACTACACCAAGGGCATACTGCATCGCCTCACGGCCTACGGCGAGTTGCTCAACGAGGGCCGGCTCGGGCCCGAGTCAGTGTTCGTGCTGGTCGACAGCCCCAGCCGGGAGCGCGTCGAGCACTACCGGGTCCTGCGGGACGAAGTCGAGGTAGCGGTGGGCCGTATCAACGGGGAGCACGGCGAACTGGGCAACCCTCCGGTTCACTACCTCCATCAGTCCTACCCGCGGGAGGAAATGGCCACCCTGTATCTGGCCGCCGACGTGATGCTGGTGACCTCGCTGCGGGACGGCATGAACCTCGTGGCTAAGGAGTACATCGCCTGCCGCCATGACGAGAGCGGCGCGCTGGTGCTGAGCGAATTCACTGACGCGGCGGACGAACTGGGCAGCGCGTTCCTCGTCAACCCTCACGACATCGAGGGCCTCAAGGGCGCCATCGTCCGCGCGGCGACCATCTCCCCCAGGGAGGCCAGGCGCCGGATGCGCTCGATGCGGCAGCGTATCCGCGAATACGACGTGGCCCACTGGGCAGCGGCCTTTCAACGCGGTCGCTGGCGCACGGGCGCACAATCTGGCCAGCCGCCACCGACTGAAAGAGATCGCCACCGATCCTCGAACCCGGCACGGATCTCCCGGAACGGGAGCTCTCGGGGACCAACATCAGGGGTCCATCGCCCTTCCTATGCGCGGTCGCGCCACCGTAACGTGCGCAACGGAGGCACGAGCCGGCCGGTTCACCATGGATGGCGGCAGCTGGCCAACGACGTGTCGTGGGTGCACGGGCATGAGAAAGTGCTGGCGCCGCTGGAGCACGCTAGCACGCTGTTCAGGGAGCACCTGCTGGCTCCCAGTGTGCCGGCCAGCGACCGCCGTTACCGGTGCGCGCTGTTCCACTTGCTGGCCTGCGAAACGAGCTGCGACCGCTACTGGGGCCAGGGCACCTGGACCGACTATGGGCCGGGGGAACCGGCGAGCCGACTGGAGCAGGGCGGCTTATCCGTGGCGCTCAGCGCTGATGTGCTGGTTCGCCTGCGGATGGTGGGCCCGGGCGGCGGCGCCACCGCGATCCAGGTCCCAGGCCGAACGCGATCACGTTGGTGGCCCAGATCACCCCGCCGGTCGCCAGCAGCCCGGTGGCGTTGCTGGCGAACGCCTTGTTGTTAGTGATGATGTCGCCGACGAGGCGGGCGGCGGCGAACAGGTTCGCCAGGTCAGCAGGGCGATGACGATGCCGGTGGTGACCCGTAGCCAGGCCTTCTGCCGGTCGATGCGGGCCGGTCCCCGATGATCAGGGCGGCCAGCAATCCGAGCAGGACGACGGGGAGCACCCACGGGGGGCTCACCCGGTACTTGGCGGGCAGCGCCACATGCAGGGCAACGACGACGATGATCGCCAGCGCCACCGGCCACCGGCGCTCACCACGTTCAGCGGCCCCGGCCGGCGTCACCGGAGGCGGGGCGGCCGGCGTCCCGTCCGATGCCATATCTCATTCTCGCACCGGCGCTGCGCGAACTGGGATCCTGCCCCCGGCCACCCACCTGGGTGCGACTCCTCCGGCCGCGAGTTTGTAACGATGTGATAGCCAGGCACTGCCTCGCACCGGGCCAGCTAACCGCACCCATCCCGGTGCGCCGTCTTACCGTCTCACGCGTGGGCCAGATTCGTTCTCGTCGTCTTGGCCACATGCCGGAGCAGGAAGGCGCCGATGATCTCGAAGATGCCCATGACGATGAACCAGATTCCGATCAGCACCGCGAGCACGGTGACCGATGACACCGGGGCGGAAGCGACCACGATCCCCGCGATCAGGCTGACGATCCCGAAGAAGATCCACCAGCCCCGCCCCTCACGGGAGCCGCCGGCCAGCCCGGCGATGAGCGCTACCAAGCCCTGCACGATCCAGACGATACCGATGAGCAGGCCGATGGCTGCCAGCGTCAGGTGCAGGTGACGGATCAGCACGATCCCGATCACGATGAATAGCAGGCCGGCGATACCCAGCCACACCCGGTGCGGCTCGCTGTTGTCGAACACCCGGATCAGGTGGAAGATCCCCGAGATGATCAAGAGGATGCCGAGCAGGACGGCAATCACATTGAGCGAACCGGTCGGATGGAAGCTCACGACCAGCCCGAGTATCAGTGTCGCCACGCCAAGGAATAGCGTTGCTTGCCATGAGGCCGCGGCCATTTCGGCCGGTGACTGCTGGGTGCCATACTCCTCGGGTTGCATTTTGCTCACCTTCTTGAACGATTATGCCCACGATCGCGTACGGTTCCCGTACGCCGATACATCGATATTTAATGCGGTCAATGGGGCATTCGTCACCCCTCGCGGGTGAACGCCGGCAGTGCATCCGGGGTGAGGGGAGTCTTTCCTGCCTGATCCCCGGGCGTCAGCCATTAGCGGATCAGGGGGCGCACCGGGCATGCGGTTGTCCGTCTCTGAGGTAGACAAGTGCCGCCGCGCAGATGGCGGCCACCCAGCGCTGGATGAGCCGCCTGCGCAGCTCGCGAGCCGACCCGCTCTGCGGTGGCTTGTCACTGGCCTGCTGCGGGGGCTTCAGCCGGGTAGCCGGTGAATTCCTGGCCGGGCTTGATGTTGGGGTACTGGGCGAAGCTCTTCTCGTACTCGAAGACGACCGGCAGTACGACACCCGCTTCCCAGCCTATATCCATCTTGTCGTTGAAGAGGTTGTAATTCTCGCCGGGGTCGCTGCCCAGGTCGAAGACGATCGGCATGTGCGGCTTGACGACCGGCTTGTCGAAGCCCTCGGTATAGCGGAGCCATATCTTGATGCTGTGCCATTTGGCCGACATCATGGACCCGTCCGGCCCGAAGAACACCAGGTCTTCCCGGCCGGTGTGCTCGCTCTCGCCGAGCAGGAACTTCGACGCGTCGACGCCGTCCAGCGGGCGGTCGGCGGGCACCTTGTCCGACGCCCCCGCGAGCGCCGCGAACGTCTTGTACCAGTCGTGAGCGGAGAGCATCTCCTCGGTGATCACCCCGGCCGGCACCGTCTGCGGGCAGCGGACCATCGCCGGTACCCGCATCGACCCCTCTGCGGGCGGGGTGGAGAAGTCACCGCGCCACGGCCCGTTCGAGCCGCCGAATCCGAACGCCGGCACATGGCAGGTCGCGTTGTCGCTGGAGAACACGATGATCGTGTCGCTGGCGATCCCGGCCTGCTCGACGCAGTCGAGGATCTGCCCCACCCGGTAGTCCATCTCCGCCATCAGGTCCGCGTACAGCCCCAGGCGCGCCGGATCGGTCTGGTCGAAATCGGGATGCGCCTTCTCCGGCGGGTGCACATGGGAGAGGCCCACGTAGGTGAAGAACGGCTTGCCCCCGGCGGCGCATCGCTTGATGAAATCGGTCGCCTTACCGACGATCAGCTCGTCCAGCAGCGGCCGCACCTCCATGTTCAGCTCACGGACCGCGGTGGACTTCTGGCCCTTCCTGCCCTCCCAGATCCGGGGCGACTGGAGTCCCCTGGCCTTGGCGACCGCCCGGTAGGCCGCGTAGGACGTGTAGCCGCACTCGTCGGCGCTGTTCTTAAAGCCCCACCACTCGTCGAAGCCCTGATCGTTCGGCAGCCGCCCCTCCACATCGCCGAGATGCCACTTGCCCCACAGTGACGTCGCGTAGCCAGCGTCCGACAGCAGTTCGGCGATCGTGTACTCCCACGGCGCCAGGCCGCTCGGTCCCTGGCCGGGTATCGGCACCGTGTACGTGCCCGACCGCACCGACTGGCGCCCCGTCAGGATCGCTGACCGCGTCGGGGTGCACTGGGACTCGACGGTGTAGTTGTTGAACCGGATGCCCTCGCCGGCGAGCCTGTCGATCCGCGGGGTCGGCGTGCTCCCGCCGTAGCAGCAGAAATCACCCCAGCCGACGTTGTCGCAAAGAACAAACACGATGTTCGGCTTCGCCTGCGTCCCCATGCCGCCGCTCCCGCCTCGCCGAGGTCAGCTTCCAAAGGCCGGCCCCCACCGCGCGGCACCTGGCAGCACCTGACCGCCGTCACCCCGTACCTGACCGTCGTCACCCCTCTGGGTGAGTGGCCAGGCACCGCCCTAAGCCGTGCCGGACGGGCCGCCAGCGCCGGCGGCCCGTCCGGCAGGATTACATCTCCTTGACCGTTTTTTGCAGGGTCTTGTCGATGTCTTTCGGGTCCACGTCGAGCTCCTTGGCGGTCTGCTTCTCCGCCCTGGTCACGGCCTTCTTGATCGCGTCTTCGACCTTGCTCTCCCCGACGATGATCAGCCCGGCCTGGCCCGGGTCGATGAAATCGCCGAGCTGTTTCGCCTCGGACCGCGACATCCCCTTGGACAGGTGCCCGCTGACACCGCCGACCACACCGCCGACCGCGGCCGCACCGAGGACCGCCGGGGCGAAGATGACCCCGACCGCCGCCCCCGCGGCAACGCCCCACCAGGCACCATGGCGGGTGGCCGTCTCGTCCTTGTTCTCGTGCACCTTGCCACTCGCGTCCTTGGTGATGACAGCCGCGTCGTAGGAACCGACCAGGCCCGCGGCGTGCGCGTCCTTGACCACCTGGTAGTCCTCCCGTGCCGTTGCCTCATCGGGATACGTTGCCACCAGCACGAATGTGTTGCCGGATCCGGACATGCCAACCTCCTCGTTCCGCTGGCATCGTTTGCCAGGCGGTTCAGCGAAACCGCCTCGGCCGTTGCCCGGCCGCTGCGTCGCGGTCTCACGCTCACACCCAGGCAGGTGACCCGTCATCACCTACCGCCCGAATTCACCTAGGGGAAACCTGCTGCCAGAACGGGCCGGGCCTGAACGCCCGTCCGGGGGCTCACCCGGCCCCGTACAGGGGGCGCGCTTGCCGTCCGGCGTCGGCACGATCAGAACGGGAGGTGGGCCGGGTTGATGCCCTGGAACATCAACCCTTCCTTCCAGCGTCCCATCGGGACCCCCCGGTCAATGCTGCCTGGAGGTCCGCGGGACTCGATGGCTCTCGCTGCTCGTTTGCTGCATTTGTCAATGTTATCGCCAGTTTCCATCTATGTTCTCCTTTATCCGTCTCCATTTCGTCGCCGAATGCGTCCTTCAGCGCCGTATAGAGAGTCAGGCGCCTGGTCCTGTTGCAGGGCCTACCACACCGACCGCTCGTGCATCGAGCCGCCGCGGGCGATCAGGTAGACCAGCACGCCGATCAGAGGGATGAACAGCACGAACAGGAACCACAGGGCCTTGGCGCCGCCGGACAGGTCAGGACTGCGGAAGATGTCGATGATCACGGTGATCAGGATCCAGAACCAGATCACCACCAGGAAGACCTCGAGAATGGTCCAGAAAATGTTCAAGAGCGGATAAGAAGATGACGCTGCCGCGAGTGACATTCCTTCTCCTTCATGTCT
This sequence comes from uncultured Actinomycetota bacterium, assembly GCA_963808705.1. GTDB lineage: Bacteria > Actinomycetota > Actinomycetes > Streptosporangiales > Streptosporangiaceae > JASHPR01. The sequence continues at coordinate 169,924 of CAWEHB010000008.1, forward strand.
GAGAGTTGCCGTTAGCGTTCTGGCTCGGGACCGGTGGTCCCCGCCGGGCGGGGCGTGGTCTTCTCGGGGTTGTGCTTGCCGCGCCTGCCGTTTTCCGCCAGCAGGTCCTCATACGGGAACGCCGCCTGCGGGTAGGGCTGCACACGACACCGACGATTCGGCGGTGGCAGGTGACCTGTCATCACCTGCCCGCCGTTTTCACCTAGGTAGGAACGACGGCAGAGCCGGCAGGGCACGGCTGAACGCCACCTTGGTGATTCCCCCGGACGGGCGTTCCGGCCCGGTCTGTTCCGGCAGCAGCTTTCCTCTAGGTGAATTCGGGCGGTAGGTGATGACGGGTCACCTGCCTGGGTGTGAGCCTGAGACCGCGATGCAGCGGCCGGGTAACGGCCGAGGCGGACTCACTGAACCGCCGGCGGGCAAGGCTGCATGCATGCCATGCCTGCGCCGCACGGCCGCACACCGCAGGTACCCGGGAACTTCGGGGACTTGCGGGGTGCCTGGATGCTCGCTGGCGGCATGCCGGGGCGGGGCGGGAGGGCGATTCATGAGGTTGGCCATGCTGGCTGCGTCGGAAACTGCGGCGGCCTCGCCGTACGCCACGTTCATGGATCACGTAGCCCAGGCATTCGAGGGCTTAGGCGCGCTGATCCTGGTCACCGGCGTGCTGTGGTCGTTTGTCCTGGCGGTGGTGGCATGGCGCCGGTCACACTCGGGGCAGCAGGCCTACAAAGCGCTGCGCCAGGCGTTCGGCGGTAGCTTGCTGCTCGCCCTGGAGATCCTGGTTGCGGCCGACTTGATCAGGACCGTCGCAGTTGACCCGACGCTGGACAACGTCCTTTCCCTCGGGCTGATCGTGCTGATCAGGACATTCCTCAGCTTCTCCCTGGAGATAGAGATTGACGGCGTTGTGCCATGGAAGCGGGCACTGACCAGCGGAGCGGGAACTGTCAGGCAGGCCACCCAGACCGCGCTCAAGCCCGGCACGCACTGAGCGTGCCACCGGCCAACGCCGCCATAGGCCGTCTCGGCACCGCGCCCAGCCCGGGCGGCCCTGCTGGCCAGCGCGTCCAATAGCGGTGGTCCGGCCGAGAGGTGGGTGACGGAAGCCCGCGGCCCCGTCCTAGCCGTGCGCCGCCGGAGCGTCATCGGCTGGCTGTTGGCCGGCTCGGCCCGCTGCGATCATGGCATCGACCTCGCGGAGGAAGCCGATCAGTGCGATCGCCAGGAACACCGCGCCGATGAGCGACAGGATCTGCGCTTCTGGCCGTCCGGTCTTGCGGGCGATCGCACGGGCGAGCGGCTTAGCGGCTTCCTTGGTCCAGCCGGTCAGGCCTATCTGGCCCATCGCCACGAAGTTCCATTTCGCCATCTGAGGCGCTCCTTCCTGATCTGGCGTGGCCCCGGGCCCGCCGCGGGCGGCATCACCTCGGCCAGGGCTAGCTTGATGCCCGGCAGAGCGCGGCCGTGGCCTATCGCGTTCTCGTGGTTCATCCCGCCGGGCACTGGTGACTGGCATTTCCCTGACGCGGCGTTTTCCAGGTTGCTTGCCGCCGTCTTCACCTGGGTGACCGCTGGCACGACCGCCGCGGCCGCGGTCAGCGGAGGCTGGCCTTTCGCGGACTTGACCGCGGTGTCCAGGCCAGACAGCGAGTTTTTCAGTGCTGTGGTCTGCGACGGGTACGCGGACTTCGCGTCCGCGGCGAACGTTTTAGCGCTGGTTTCGACGCTGTTCAGCGCGGTCTGCAGCGAGCTGAGGCCGTTCGTGGCGACGTCGACGTTGCCGAGGTTGCTGACCGAGGTCTTAAGGCTGGCGGCGGCGGTGCAGTAGGCGAGCTTGCTGCTGCTGCATCCGGCGGCCAGCCCGGACAGGACCAGGGTGGCGGCCGGGAGCAGCAGCCATGTGCGCGTGCCTGGCCGGTAGGTGGCTCTCATGCGTCCTCCACGGACCCGCGACACCGCGAACGATGATCACGTAGGCGCCATCGGTCACCTTTCCAGGCCTCGTCATCTTCATAGGGAATCGCGGAACCGGGCGAGTTGCCGTCACCTGTTCCGGGTGCGCCGGCCGGGCCTCGCCCAAGACGGACATCCCCGGGACCGGAGCCCGGGCGAGGCGCCGGAGGGGACTTTCGGCCCTGGCACCCCGGAGCCCGCCGTGATCGGATTGCGAGGATGGGCGGTGTGCGCGCACGGGCCGTCTCCGAAGGCCCGCTTCCGGTTCCACGCTCGAAGTTCGGGTGCCCGGCAATACCGGCCCGGGCGATCGCCCGGCCGCGCCTCGCCGGGGTTCTGGCCCAGCCCGAGTGGCGGGTGGCGCTGGTGGCCGGCGGCCCGGCCACCGGCAAGACCGTGGCCGTGGCGCAGTGGTTCGAGACCCTGGGCCCGGTCGCCCGGGAATGGGTGACGCTCGACGCCGCCGATGACCGGCCGGAGCGTTTCTGGCTCACGTTCGCCCTCGCCCTGGACCGCGCGGCCCTGGGTGCCTTCGCCCAGGCCGCGGCGGCGGCTGACGTGCACCGGCTGCCGCCGGAGTTCGTCAGCCGGCTGCTGAGCGCGTGGTCGGCCGTCGAGGATCCGCTCGTCATCGTGCTCGACGACCTGCATTACCTGCGGAACCCGGAGATCACCGAGGATCTCGGCTTCGTCGTCGAGCACCTGCCCCGGCGCTCGAGGATGCTGCTGACCAGCCGGGTCGACCCGCGCTTGCCGGTCAGCCGGTGGCGGGGCCGGGGGGTGGCTGGCCGAGTTCCGCCAGCGCGATCTTGCGCTGACGCTGGCCGAGACCGCCGAGCTGTTCACCGCGCTGGGCGAGGACCGCCTGACCGCGAGCGAGGTCGAGGGGCTCTGGCGTCATACCGAGGGCTGGGTGGCTGGCCTGCGCCTGGCTGCTGCCTGGGTCAGGGATCGCGCGGACGTCCCGGCCGCGGTGGCCGAGTTCTCGGGGCGGACCCCGATGGTGGCGGACCTGCTCGCCGACGAGCTGCTGCACCGCGCCCCGAAGGAGCTGTCGGAGTTCTTGATGCGGACGTCGGTCGCCGACGTCGTGGACGCGGAACTGTGCGACGCGTTGTCGGGACGCAGCGACAGCGGCGAAGTGCTCCGGCGGATGGAGGCCGGCCTGAAGTTCGTGATGGCGACCGGGCCGGGCCGGGACAGCTGGCGGTATCACCCGCTGCTGGCCGAGATGCTGCGCTCCGAACTGCAGGCGCACCGACCGGAAGAAGCGCAGGAACTGAATCGACTGGCCGCCGCGATCCTCGAGACACGAGGCGACATCGCCGGGGCGGCCCGCTGCCTGCTCGCCGCCGGCGACACCGACCGGGCGTTCTCGATCGTGTCCGAGGCTGCGTACCACCGGGCTGATCTGTCCGATACCCCGGGCATCGCGGCGTTCGTCAACCTGTTCCCGCGCGAGCTGGTGACCGAGTCAGCCTCCCGGATGCTCAACTACGCCCTGATGCTCGAGCAGTCCGGTCAGCTGGCTGAGGCCCTCGCGTGGCTGCAGCGCGCACAGGCACGCATCGGTGACGAGCCGGTGGCGCGGGCGGAGGACGTCGCGACCCTCGACGCGCTGCGGCTGCTCACGTTCACGGTCAGCGCGGGCGCGGGCGATGAGATCGAGGCCGGCTGCCGGGCGGTCGAGGCGGTCGAGGCGGGTCTGGACCTCGGGGTGGCCGGCGCCCGCGTCCGGATGAACCTGGTGCGCGGCTACCTGCTGGCCGATAAGCCTGGCGAGGCCGACGCGGCGCTGCGGGCCGGCAGCCCGGGTGATGAGATCGCGGCGCTGCTGCTCGCGCCGGCGCTGGCCGCGCGCGTCGCGCTGCGGCACGGCAGGCTCTGCGAAGCCGAATGCCAGGCCACGGCTGCTCTCGAGGCGGCTGGCGCGTTCGGCCTCGGCACCCATCCCGGCGCGATGGACGCCCATCTCGCGCTGGCCGGAACCCTCACCGACCGCAACCAGCTCGCGGACGCCAGCGCGGCGTTGCGGCGCCTGGAGGAGGTCATTCAGGCCAACCCGTTTGCCCGTGTCTACCAGGTCCTGCTCCGGCTGGAGAAGGCACGGGCGGCCGCCGCGCTGGACGACTTCGACGACGTGTTCACGTGCCTGCGCGAGGCCGGCACGCTCATCGCGCACCTCCCTCGGTCGGCCTTGCAGTGCCTGGCCGACGCGGCGGCCGCCCGCTGGAACCTGCAGGCGGGCCAGGCACGCCAGGCCGAGGAACTGATCACCACGCTGCCCGACGGCCCGGCGGCCACGCTCCTGCGTGCCCGCCTGGACCTGGCCCGCGGCCGCTTCGGTGCGGTGCAGGCCCGGCTCGGGCGGGCCAGCCTTGCGACGATGCGTGACCGGCTGACCGGTGAGCTGCTCCTGGCCCGCGCCGCCATCGAGTCCGGTGCCGACGCCGGGATGCACGTGAGGCTGGCGGTCGGGCTCGCGGCCCCCGAGCGCCTGGTCCGGGTCTTCCTCGAAGAGGGCCCGGCGGTGACCCGCCTGGCCCGGGCGGCCGCGGGACCGCTCGGGACCGAGTCCGGCACCACTCTGTCGGTGGCGCTCGGCGCTCCCCCCCTATCCCGCGGTGCCCCGCGCCCGCCGACGGCGATCCTCACGAGCGCGAGCTGCTGGTGCTGCGGTTCCTGCCCTCTCACCTCACCAACGCCGAGATCGCCCGCGAATGCTACATGTCGGTGAACACGGTCAAGGCGCACCTCAAACACATCTACGCCAAACTGGGAGCCTCCTCCCGCGCGGAAACCGTCGAACGAGGCCGGCTGCTCGGCCTGTTCTGACGGCAGCGCGCAGTCCTTTTCGGGCCCGTCCGCGTCGTCCGGGGATGGTGCGGCGGGTAATCCGGCCGGCCCGGGCATCCGGATCCCCGCACCGGTGCCAGCGGTGACGGTCGTCGCCGTCCGCCACCGTCGATCCCCGCGGGCTGCTGAAACTCTTCCGGCCAGCGAGACAGCGCACCCTGTCCGGGTGACGCGAGGTCACCCGCCACGGAGATTGACTGCTATCTGTGGACGGATGCTGCTCCAGACCCTGGCAGCAGAAGCTATAGAGCCTGGGAGCGGAGATGGGGCACGGGGTGGAGGACGGCACGGGGCCGGTCCTGATCGCGACGAAACTGCGTCCGCCGGCGGTGCGCGATCAGGTCGTTCCGCGCGAGCGGCTCCTGGAGGCGCTTCGGACTGGGTCGGGTCTGGGGCTCAGCCTGGTGGCATGTCCGGCGGGTTACGGGAAGACCACCTTGCTGGCGGCGTGGCGGGAAGCCGAGGCGGCGCGTAAGCCTGTCGCGTGGCTGACGCTGGACGAGGGCGATAACGACCCCGTGGTGCTCTGGTCCTATGTGATGGAGGCGCTTCGCCGGGCCTGCCCGGAGATCAGCCCGCCGGCGCCGGAGATGGCCGGGGCGGCGTCGATCGTTCCCATGGTGCTGCCGGGCCTGGTGAATGAGCTGGACGAGCTGGGTGAGGCCGCGCTGATCCTGGACGACTTCCACCGGCTTTCCGGCGGCGCGGCCCGGGAGAGCGTCGCCTGGTTCGTTGATCATGCACCGCCTGCCTTCCAGCTCGTGCTGTCCACCAGGACCGAGCCGGACTTTCCGCTGGCTGCGCTGCGCGCGCACGGTGACCTGCTCGAGCTGCGCGCCGACGATCTGCGGTTCACGCCCGAGGAGGCGGACGCATTCCTGAATGGGCGCCTCGAACTCGGCTGCATGCCCGAGGAGGTGGATGCTCTCGTCGAGCGGATGGAGGGCTGGCCGGCCGGGCTCTACCTTACGGCGCTTTCCATGAGACGGGCCGCCGACCGCCACGCCTTCGTGAGCGAACTGGGCGCCTCGAGCCGTCATCTGATTGACTTCCTGGAGCAGGAGGTGCTCCAGGCGCATGATCCGCCGATGCAGGAGCTGATGCTGCGTTCCTCCATCCTCGAGCGGCTGTCCGGCCCGTTGTGCGATGCGATGCTGGAGCAGCAGCACTCGGCGCCGATGCTCGGCGCGCTGTCGTCCAGCAACCTGTTCCTGGTCCCCCTCGATGACGAGGGCGGGTGGTACCGCTTCCACCCGCTGTTCGCCCAGTTGCTGCGGGTCGAGCTCGAGCGGCGTGAGCCGGGCACTGCCCCGGCCCTGCACCGCCGGGCGTACGCCTGGCATCGCGACCACGGGACGACCGGCGAGGCCATCTCACATGCGATCGAAGCGGGCGCGCACGCCGAGGCTGCCGAGCTGATCGAGGCCTCGTGGGTCAGCTACGCCAACACGTGCCGGTACGACACCGTTCTGGCCTGGATCCGGCAGTTGCCGGAGGACACGCTGAACGGCGACACGGGGCTGCTCCTGGTCAAGGCGTGGATGCTCTCGCTGTCGGCCAGGCGGGAGGAGGCGGCGCAAGCCATCGCCGCAGCCGAGGGGCTGGGCGAGCCCGGCGGGGGCCGCCCGCTGCCGGACGGCTTCAGCTCAGCCGAGGCAAGCCTGACGATGCTGCGGGCCGCCTTCCCCTGGGGAGACGTCGGCGCCCAGCTGGAAAATGGCCGCCGCGCGGCAGAGCTTGAGGGCCCCGGGTCGCCCTGGCGGCCGGTGGCCTGCTGGGCGGTCGGCATGGGCCTGTACTTCCAGGGCAAGCTCGGCGAAGCCGACCAGTGGTTCGCGGAATCGGCGGCGCTGGCACCGGCAAGCGCGCAATGGCCGGCTGGCGCGTCGTCGCTCGCCTACCGTTCGCTCATCGCGGGTGAGCTGGGCCGTCTGGAAGAACAGCGGATGCTCGCCGAGGGTGCGGCGGAACTCGTCCGGGAGCACGGCACCGAGAAGGCCAGCGGCGTGGTACCGCTGGCGCTCGGGGTGTCGCTCGCCGCGCGCGGAAGCCCCGGGGAAGCAGAGCGGCTGATCGAGTGTGGCGCCGCCTTCTTGCGTGCCCGGGGCCAGCCGGTCGAGGTCGCGATGGCGCTGCTGCACCAGGGATCGGTACTGCGTGCCCTGGACGAACGCGAGCGCTCGCAGGCGGCAATCACCGAGGCAAGATCGGTCATCGGATCCTGCGCCGATCCGGGGATCCTGACCAGGCGGCTGAATGCGTGCGGGCGGTCCCCGCGGGCGGACACCAGCTGCGGGGACGAGAAGCTGACACGGCGCGAACGCCGGGTGCTCCAGCTGCTGACCAGCGATCTGTCCGAGCGCGACATCGGCCAAGAACTGTATGTGTCGCACAACACCATTCACAGCCACGTCAGGTCGATCTACCGCAAGCTCGGCGTCTCCTCGCGGGCCCACGCCCTCCAGCGCACCCGCGAACTCAGGCTCCTCTAGCCATAATGCCTGCCTGCCCGCGTGCTCACCTGGGCGGTGAGTCTGCGGGAGCGGGGCTGTCGCGGGTGCGGCAAGGCGGCTGAACCCGGGGATCTGCTGGCTTTGTGCCCGCGCTTCACCTAGGTGGAAAAGGCCGGCAGGTGGCGACAGGTCACCTGCCTGAGTGTGAGCGTGCGGGTGATGGACAGCGATCGGGCACAGGGCAGACGGTACCGGCTGGTTCTCCGCGGCGAGCTGGGCGAGCCGTTCGGCTTCCTGTTCGAGGGGATGCAGATGGACCGGGTTGGCGGCACGACGGTGCTGACCGGCAACGTGATCGACCAGGCGCATCTGCACGGGCTCATCCAGCGGATCCAGGAGCTGGGCCTGGAGCTCGTCTCCATCCAGCAGGCGGACGAGGGGCCAGCTGACCGGACGTGCGCCTAGCTGACCGCGGCCAGAGCCGTCGCTCGGTGCCCGGCCGTTGCGCCGGGCAGCGGACAGAGAGGAACCGATGATGAGCACTCAGACGGCAGAGGCAACGGCCCACGGTGCGTTGCGGTATCAGCTGGACACAGGGCTGGGGGAGCTGACCCCGGCGGAGCGGGCCCACGCCCGCTCCGGGGACCAGATCGCCATCGCCGCCTACCTGGGTGGTTCAGACGTGTTCGACCAGGCCATCACCCGGTGGCTGCCGCCTACGCCGACCAGAACGAGCGCGACCACCAGGCTCTTGTTGACGCCGTCGACTCGGGGCGGCTCACCGCCGGCCGCGACACGTGAGATCACTGGCTGGCCGGGCAGCAGTGTCAGGAGCAGGAGGCGATGACGGCTGAACCGCCGGACAGCCCGGTCACCGAGGCGGTTCGCAGCCTGGAGGTGCGCTGGATCTTCCCGGGCCAGCTGCAGGCTGCGGTGGCCGGATGGTTCGGGCGGTTCCCGGCCCGGACGGAGTCACGCGAGGACACCTACCTGCTGGATCCGCGGTTGCCCGGGCTGTCGGTGAAGGTCCGCGGGGGCGCGGCGCTGGAGGTGAAGGCCTACCGCGGGAGCCCGGGGATCCTGGAGGTGGCGGGCCGCGCCCGCGGACACCTGGAGTCCTGGCACAAGTGGTCCTTTCCCTTCAGCCCGCTCAGCCCCGGCAGCAGGGACCCGGCCGGCTGGCAGCCGGTACGCAAGAGGCGGCGGATCAGCCGGTTCTGCTCGCTAGCCAGCGGGCCGGTCGTGGCGCCCGCCACGGGGCTGAGCCAGGAGCCGCGGTGCGAGGTAGAACTCACCGAGGTCCACACCAGCGGCCAGGACTGGTGGACCCTGGGCTTCGAGGCGACCGGCCCCGCCGATCTGCTCCGCAGCACACTCCAGGCCACCGCCACGCTCGTGTTCGCCCACCCCCTGCCCGGTGGCGCGGAACCCGGCCCGGATAAATCCAGCTCCTATGCCCAATGGCTCGGCCAGCAGCCGGGCGCCGACGGTGACGCCGGCGCCTGAAGACTGTGCCCGGCGGACGCGAAGGAGATGAGTGCCGTGCCAGCTGACGGAGACCCGCCGGGCCGGCGCCGGTCGCTCGACAAGGGCCGGATCGAATCATTCAGCGACGGCATATTCGGATTCGCCGCGACGCTGCTGGCTCGCGGCCAGCCGCTTGACGTCCCACTCGAACGGGCCCGGCAGGGTCTCGTCGAAATCGTTGACGTCGAACACCAGGTTGCGCTCCGGCGAGGCGAACGCGCCGAAATTGGACAGGTGCGCGTCCCCGCACAGCTGCACCCGCAGCCCGACGCGGGCGTCGTGGCCAGGTCGGCCGCCATCGGCAGCGCCGCGCCCCGGTAGAACGTGAACGCCGACACCAGCATCCGCCCGTGCCGCACCGGCACCAGCTCCGGCACCCGGCTCTTGGCCTGGCCCAGCAGCAGCCCGACTGGATCCCGCTTCCCGGCCGGGGCGAACTCCGCGTGCGACTCCAGCGGGGCCGCCGCCCGGGCGTCCTTACCCCGGGCCACCCGGTCCGCGCGGCTCAGCCGCTCCACCGTCCCGGTCTGCCCCGGACCCCGGCCAGATGCCCGCACGCCAGATCTTCCAGCCACGGCATCCTCAGTCTTAACCGTCATGGCCACTCCCTCCGGGCCGCAGCGGGGCGAATACGCCTCGGTGCCGGGCACCCCACACGATCTTGAAGGCCTCCACGGCGTCGTCCCGGCTCGCGTAACTCGCGCCCGCCAGAACCATTGGTGTGCTGGGATCCATGAATTGCTCCTTCACCGATGCGGCATCGTCTTGATGCCGTCCGATTGCCCTGATAGGGCGTGGCGTCTCGCCGGACCTGGCGTGCGACTTCGCACTGCCCTGGTGCTGTTGTCCGGTGAGCCCCGTGGCGTCAGTCATGCCCGGCGGGGGGTGACCTGGCCACACCCAGATCGGGTCCGCTGTCGGGGCGGCCGGGAGGAATTCAGCAGCCCGCAAGGACCGGCGGCGGCGGACCGTGACGACGCGTCACCGCGGCAGCGGTGCGGGGAACGGAGGCCAGGGTCGGCTGGATTACCGCGCCGTACCATCCCCGGACGACGCGGGAGGATCTAGAACGTTAGGCGTTGCCTGTCAGGGCAGGCCGAGCAGGCGGGCCCGCTCGACGGTCTCGGCGCGGGTGGAGACCCCGAGCTTGGCGTAGATGCTCTTCAGGTGCGCCTTGACCGTGTTCACCGACATCAGGCATTCGCGGGCGATCTCGGCGTTGGTGAGGTGAGAGGGCAGGTACCGCAGCATCAGCAGTTCCCGCTCGGTGAGGATCACCGCCGGCTGGCGGGTGCCGCGGGAGGGGCGAGGGGAACCCAGCGCCACCGACAAGCTGGTGCCGGACTCGGTCCCGAGCGATTCCGCGGCCGCCCGGGCCAGGCGGGCCACCGCCGGGCCTTCTTCGAGGAAGACCCGGACCAGCCGCTCGGGGGCCGCGAGCCCGGCCGCCCGCCTCACGTGCTCCCCGGCGTCGTCACCGGAGTCGATGGCGGCCCGGGCCAGCAGCAGCTCACCGGCCAGCCGGTCGCGCATCGTGCCGGGGGCCGCCCGCCCGAGCCGGGCCCTGACCGCGTCGAAGCGGCCGCGGGCCAGGTCCAGGCGAGCCCGCAGCAGCGTGTGCGCCGGGCTGTCACCGGGCAGCGCAGCGATCAGTTCCTCGGCCTGGCGTGCCTCGCCGGCTTCCAGGTGCCAGCGGGCGGCGACCGCGTCGACCAGGCGCCGCAACGCCGATCCCGGCAGATGCTCGATGACCTTGCCGGCCTCGCGCACGGTGGCGAACACGTCGTCCCAGTCGTCCAGCGCGGCGGCCACCCGCGCCTTCTCCAGCTGGAGCAGGACCTGGTAGACGCGGGCAAACGGGTTGGCCTGAAGGATCTGCTCCAGCCGCCGGAACGCCGCGATCGCCTCCGCGATCTCGTTGCGGTCGATGCGAACTCCCGCCACAGCGAGATGGGCGTCGACCGCGCCCAGGTGGGTGTCGACGCCGAACGCGCCAGCCGCCTGCAGGCTAGCCGTAGCCTGGCGTTCGGCTTCGCAGAGCCTGCCGTGCCGCAATGCGATGCGCGCGGCCAGCGCCGGCGCGAGCACCAGCGCCGCGATCTCATCGCCCGGGCTGCCCGCACGCAGAACTGAGGCGGCCTCGCCGGGCTGATCGGTCAGCAGGTAGCCGCGGACCAGGTTCATCCGCCCCCGGGCGCCGGCGACCCCGAGCTCTAGGCCCGCCTCGGCCGCCTCGACCGCCCGGCGGCCGGCGTCGATCTCGTCACCCGCCCCGGCGGTGACCGTGAAGGTGAGTAGCCGGAGCGCGTCGAGGGTGGCGACGTCCTGCGCCCGTGCCTGGGGCTCGTCACTGATGCGCATCTGGGCGCGCTGGAGCCAGGCGTGGGCCTCGGCCACCTGGTTGGCCAGCCCGAGCGTCAGGGCGTAGGTGAGCATCCGGGAGGCTGATTCGGTCACCAGCTCGCGCGGGAACAGGTTGACGAATGCCGCGATGCCCGGAATGTCGGTCACATCAGCACGGCGGTACGCGGCCTCGAACACGATCGAGAAGGCCCGGTCAGTATCACCGGCCGCGAGCAGGCAGCGGACCGCCCCGGCGACGTCGCCCCGCGTCTGCAGGATCCCGGCGGCGAGGCGATTGAGTTCTTGCGCTTCTTCCGGCCGGTGCGTCTGCAGCTCGGAGCGCAGCATCTCGGCCATGAGCGGGTGATACCGCCAGGTGTCCCGGCCCGGGCCCGTCGCCATCACGAACTGCAGGTCGGCTTCCATCCGCCGTAGCACGTCCGCGCTGTCGCTGCGCCCCGACAACGCATCACACAGCTCGGCATCTAGCACATCGGCGACCGAAGTCCGCAAGAAGAACTCCGACAGCTCAGCGGGGGCGCGATGGAGCAGCTCGTCGGCGAGCAGATCGGCCACCATCGGGGTCCGCCCCGAGAACTCGCTCACCGCGGCGGAGAGGTCAGCGCGGTCCTTGAGCCCGGCGGCGGCCAGCCGCAGGCCAGCCACCCAGCCCTCGGTGTGCCGCCACAGCGTCTCGACCTGACTGGTAGTGAGGCGGTGCTCGCCGAGCGCGGTGAACAGCTCGGCGGTCTCGGGCAGCGTCAGCGCTAAGTCGCGCTGGCGGATCTCGGCGAGCCAGCCCCGGCCCCGCCAGCGGCTGACCGGCAAGCGGGGGTCGGTCCGGCTGGTCAGCAGCATCCGCGAGCCTCGGGGAAGGTGCTCGACGACGAAGCCGAGATCCTCGTTGATCTCCGGGCTCCCAAGGTGATGCACGTCCTCGATCACCAGGACAAGCGGATCGGTGACGGCCGACCACGCGGTCAGCAGGCGGCTGAGAAACTCCGACGGCAGCCGATGCACATCAGTTGCCGCCTCAGCGGCCTGGGCGAAGGCACCCGGGACCGCTCGCCCCAAGCCGAGGGCGAACGTGAGCCAGAAACGTTCCGGCCGGTCGTCGTCGGCATCGAGGGTCACCCATTCCCGGGCAACCGGGTCCAGGGTCTCGAACCACTGGGCCACCGATACGGTCTTCCCGGTGGCCGGGCCGCCGGTCACCAGCGCGACCCGCCAGTCAGGCTCGGCCAGAACCTCGCCGAGGCGGGCACGGGGAATCGCCCGGGCCGGCACCGCCAGGCACCCGAACTTCGAGCGCGGAACCGGAAGCGGGCCGCCGCCGGAGACGGCACCCGCGCGTACATTGCTACCGCTCACTCAGCACCCCCGGGCGGTAGATCCCGCCGCTGCCGGGGTCTTGAGCAGCGATACCCGTTAGCACCTACAGTACGCGCCGACACAGCGCAGCAAACGTCCAGCCGAGTCGTATAGCGCCTGATCACCAGCGCCAAGGCCTTATTTCCTGGCCGTTCGCCTCGGCGGCGAGTGACGACATGGGCGTCTTCCCTGGCGTGAACCATCACCACGACCCCATCACGCCGGGCTCTGAGGTGCCAGGGCCGAACGTCCCATCCGGCGTCTTGCCCCGGGCCCGGGTCATCCCCGCCCAGGCGACGACTAACCGGCGCACCCGGAACGGGTGTGGGCAACTCACCCCGTCCGGCGGTTCCCTGCAAGAGTGACGATCCCTAGAAATGTGACCGATGGTACCTATGTGATCACCTTCCGCGGTGCCGCTGGTTCCTGGGTGCGGGCAGCCTTCGACGACACGGAGGTAAGCGTGGTGGGCGATACGACGGTGCTGCGGCGCGCCGGAGCCGACCAGGCCGCCCTGCACGGCCTCCTGCGGAGAATCCAGGACCTCGGGCTCGAACTCCTCGACGTCCACCGGGAATCGGCGGAACCGGCATGATGCACGAAGCGACCCAGCCCGCTGCAGGACAGGACGCCGCAGCGCTGCACGGACGACGCATTCAGGCAAGGTAAGGCGAAATGACGGCCAGCATTGACCTTGCGCGGCAGGCCGACGCGCCGGGCGCCGTGATCTCGCGCGGCCCGGGCGAGACGCTGCAACCCAGGACGGCAAGCGGCCAACGGGATGCGATCCGGCTGCCGTCTTAGATTTCGGTGGTGGCTTCGGCTCTGCCCTCTTTCACGGCGGTCTGGAGCGCGGCGTAGTCGCGTTCGTTCTGATCGGCGTAGGTTTCGGCGAACTCGGCGATGGCCTGGTCGAACTTGGCCGAGCCGCCGAGGTAGGCGGCCAGGGCGATGCGGTCCCCGGAGCGGGCGTGCGCCCGGGCCAGGGCCCACCCGCACAGGCCGGCGTACATCGCCAGGCCCTGCGGGAGCAGCTGCTCGATCGGCACGGAGAACTTCCAGTCCTTCAGCTGGCGGACGTAGAAATCGCGCTCTATCCCGTCGACGGGGTTGGCGACGCGGGTCCAGCCCAGGAAGATGTCGCTCTCGGCCTGCATCAGGTGCTGCCCGGCCACGGCGCGCTCGCCCTGGTTGGCGTACTGGCTGCGCCCGGCATACGCCGCCAGGACCGACGGCTGGGCCTCCTTGGCCTGCAAGAACAACGGCTCGGCGCCGTCGCCGGCGTCCATCAGCACGACATAGGCGCGGGTGCCGACGCTGCCGACCCCCACCACCTTGCGGGCCACCTGCATCATGGTGAACTGCTCCAGCAGGTGCCGGCGGTCCGATTGCAGGGTGCGCCGGTACTTGTCCAGCACGGTGTGGATCAGCTGGTAGATCGCGTCGGCCTGCACGTCGGCGAACAGGTCCTCGACCGGGACGATCAGCGGCGGGTCGCTGATGATCCGCCGCTGCCCGTCGACCACGGTGGTCAGCTTGCCCACGGCCTTCATGCTGTCGGCGGTGTGCGCCTTGGCCAGCAACTTCTCGGCGAGCTTGTACCTCTTCGCCTTGACCTGGGACCTGATCTGGGCGATGGCCGGCTCGATGTCCAGGTGGGTGTACCACACCTGTAGCAACGGCTGCTCGGCGAACTCGCGCATCGCGGTACGGTAACGCTCGGCCCCCGCCACGGCGATCTTGCGGCAGGCCTTGGCGGGGAACCCGTTGTCGCGCCCGGCCACAATCAAGCTCGCGGCCAGCCGCTTGACATCCCACTCGAACGGCCCCGGCAGGGTCTCGTCGAAGTCGTTGACGTCGAACACCAGGTTGCGCTCCGGCGAGGCGAACGCCCCGAAATTGGACAGGTGCGCATCCCCGCACAGCTGCACCCGCAGCCCCGACGCGGGCGTGGTGGCCAGGTCGGCCGCCATCGGCAGCGCCGCGCCCCGGTAGAACGTGAACGCCGACACCAGCATCCGCCCGTGCCGCACCGGCACCAGCTCCGGCACCCGCGTCTTTTCCTGTTCCAGCAGCAGCCCCACCGGATCCCGCCCCGTCGCCGGGGTAAACTCCGCGTGCGACTCCAGCGGCGCCGCCGCCCGGGCGTCCTTACCCAGGGCCACCCGGTCCGCGCGGCTCAGCTGCTCATCCCCCGCAGCCCGCGCCGTACCCCGGCCAGATGCCCGCGTACCAGACTTCCTGCCCGCAGCACGATCAGCTGTCACCGTCATGACCACTCCTCCGTTTCCGTTTCGTCGCTAACGCGTCCTTCAGCGCCGTTGCCGGACATGATCGTGATCAGCGTGTTGTCCAGCTCTCCAAGCCGCCACGGGAACGCGATCAGCCGCCCGGCCTGGTGATCGGGGTGCCTCAGGAAACCGGCGAAGACCCCATCATCCGGCCGAAGAGGCGGCGTGCCGCCACAGGCAGCGACGCCCGGCCGGGTACGTCCGGATCGTGGCACGACAGCTCGGCGTCCGCGGCAGCGTCGCCGAGTTCCTTTGTCGTGCGCTCCTCTTCTCGCGATATGC
The DNA here is from genome assembly GCA_963808705.1 of uncultured Actinomycetota bacterium. Taxonomy (GTDB): domain Bacteria; phylum Actinomycetota; class Actinomycetes; order Streptosporangiales; family Streptosporangiaceae; genus JASHPR01. The sequence continues at coordinate 185,003 of CAWEHB010000008.1, forward strand.
GTCCCAGCTATCGCGGAATGCTCCCGCGCTGTTGTCCTGTGAGACGCCATGGCATGAGTCAAGCTCGTTGGGGGGTAATCTCGCCTCACCCGGATCGGGTGCGCTGTCTCGCTGGCCGACAGGAAAGGCGCCGCGGACTTAGCGGCTGCCATCGCCTGGGTCATCTTGCCAGCGGGCCGCATAGAAGCCCAGCTCAGGCCACCGTGGCCCCGGTTCCGGTGACGACGCCGCGGCGCACGTGACGGTCGCGGTCGGCCTCGCGGCCGCCGAGCGCCTGGTCCGGGTCGTCCTCGACGAGGGCCCGGCGGTGACCCGCCTGGCCGGGCCGCCGCGGAATCACTCGGCACCAGCCCGTCGGTGGCGCAGGGTCCCCTCCCCCGCCCCCGCGGAAGTGCGCGCCCGCCCACGGCGATCCTCACCGAGCCCGCCTGCTCGGCCTGCTCTGACGTGCAAACACCTAGCCCCTCCGGGCAGCCGGAACTCCTCACGGCCAGCGAGACAGCGCACCCGATCCGGGTGTGGCCGGGTCACCCCACACCGAGCTTCACTGACGCCATGGCCTCTGAGCGGACAACAGCGCGGGCGCACAGCGCCGTCGCACCACCCCCGCAGCGAGCCGCCACGGTACCAGAGGCCCTGTCCTCATCGGCGAACCGGCAGTTCTTCGCCGCCTCACTGAGCAGAAGCCCAGCGAGGGCACGCAATGAACTTCTCCTTGCCCATCGAGATCAATCGTGCCGCGGCATGCGGATCTACGGCGAGCTGTGCGAGTGGACCCTGGCCCGGGCGCACGCCCGGTCCGGGACCAGATCGCCATCCCGGGCCCTGCCCGGCGGCGTGGAAGCCGGCCCGGACGACTCCAGGTCCTATGCGGAATGGCTGAGCCAGCTGCTTGGCGCCGACAGCGACGCCGGCGCCTGAAGACTGCCTTTGCACGGACCGACCGGCCCGCCGTTCTCCCGGCCACGCCCGGCCGCGTCACGGCACGGGTCACTGGGCTGCTCACCCGGCCTGGCCCGGGGAACAGGTGCCGGTGGCGCCGTGTTGGCGGTGTGCTCTTGGAGCAGGCCGACCAGGAGCGCCGATCCACTGAGATCAGCCCGGTCTCGATCTCGAGCACGCCGGCCAGCGGGAACTCGCAGCTGCTAGGCCAGGATATTGATAGCGCGGGCGATGACCAGCACACCGATGCCCAAGGACACGACCGCTTCGGCAATCATCAGCAGCTTGGCCCATGGCTTGATCGCGGAGACGTCGGTGGGACTGAACGCGGTGGCCGTCCAGAAGGCCAGCGACAAGTAGTCCACGAACTTCGGCACCCAGGTGACCGCCACGTAATCGGTGTGCAGCATCTCCGGGAAGACGAACGCCGGGTTCGCCTGCGGATGGTGCGCGCGGACAGTGAATCGCTCCGGCCCTGTCCGATTCTGGGAGCAAGATGGGAGCGGCGAGACGCCGCTAGGTGCGGTCAAGCACGGTCAGGCACCGTGATCGTGGCAGCTTCAGTGCCTTTCACGTGCACGAACGTCCTGGAGCAGGGGCCTCGTTGGTCTGATCGCTCAGTTGTGGTCCTGGATGTCGTGGGTTCGAATCCCATCGCTCACCCCAAGTGAAGCGTGTCATATTCCCGGATCAGCGGCTCGGAATCGGTCCCCACCACCCTGGCGATGGCGCGGATGTGCCCTCGGGCGTAGAAGTCGCCACCACAGGCAGAGTAGTCGTCGTCCTCGATCTCCCTGATGATCGTTTCCCTGATCCGGGTCCGCCCGCTGACCTGCGCAACGCTCAGGCCGGCCTGCTGGCGCGCCTCGGCCAGGGTTTCACCGATGGACACCCGTGCCTCCCGCTGTCCGGCCATCCGTGGTGGTCAATGCCTGACGTCACAGTGACACCGGCATATGCCCAATCGTCAGGGACAAAGGTCCCCAGCCGCGCCGGGCGCGAAGTCGCGTCACCGACGCGACCACGACGACCGGATCACGCTGCCCCGAAGTGCCCGCGACGCCTCGCCCCGGGCGCCGCTGACCGTGTGAGCTTCCCGGACCAGCCTCCATTTCCTCAGCTACTCGCGCACCTGGCTGCCCGGCAGGGCCGAAAGTCCCCGGTCTCCGGGACAGGCACGGCGGACGCCGCATCCCGGATCATGACAAACGGCCCTACCTGGCCGGCGCGCGGGCCAGGCAGCATCGCTACCAGCAGACAGCACCACTCAGCGAGGAGGCGCTAGGCATGCACCGGCGTGGCCGTGGCCACCTGCCGCCCGGCTATCCTGCCGAATACCAGCGACATGTGAAGCTGCAGGACGGGCGGCAGGTATTCATCCGGCCCATCCTGCCCAGCGACGCGGCTGAACTGGCCCGCGCGATCAAGACGGCCGATGCCGACACCCTGCGGCGCCGGTTCCTCGGCGGCCCGCCCCCGGTCACCCCCGCCTTACTCGCGCACCTGACCCGCCTCGACTACCAGAAGCGCTTCGCGCTCGTGGCCATCGACCCCGCCACCGGGAGCGGCGTGGCGGTCGCCCGCTACGAGTCGGCCGGTAATGACGCGGCCGAAGTCGCCGTCGCGGTCAGCCCCTCCTGGCGGAACGTCGGCCTGGCCGCCGCGCTCATCGGGTTGCTCGCCCAGGCCGCGCGCCAACGCGGCATCGTCACCTTCACCGCCGCCTACCTGGCCGGGAACCGGCCCGTCGCCGCTCTGGCCGACCAGGCCGGGGCAGCGAGCAGACAGGTCATCGAGCAGGGCGTCGCCGAGTTCTCCATCGCCCTCGAGCAGCACGACGCCGCGACCGCCGACAGCGGACCGGGTCCGGCCGCAGCACCAGCCGCCCGGGCGGAGCAGGACCCGGACACGGGCCGGGAGCGCTGCTGACCTAGTACGCCGACGGAGGCCACCCTTCCCGTGGGTCAGGTCAGCTGGCGGGTTCGATGAGGCCGTAGTGACCGTCGTAGCGGTGGTAGATCAGGTTGCCGCGGCCCGTCTCGGAGTTGACGAAGAACAGGAAGGGCTGTCCTGCGGCTTCCAGCCGGCTCGTCGCCTCGGCCACCGACAGGCGCGGTGCCGGGATCTCGCTGACGGTGATCGACGGACCGACCGGGCCAAGCCGACGGGCCCGCCGGTGGGCCAGTGCCAGCCGGTACCCGTCTCCGGCCCGGTAGACCACGCTGTCCTCGCCGGTGGACTTCTCGGTGAACAGGTGGAAGCTGTGGTCCAGCAGCTCGGCGTCGGCGACCGCCTCATCCGGCGTGTTGTGGGCCAGCGCGTATGACTTGCGCCGCATCACGACCCGCTCTTGCGGTGGACGCGGGAAGTAGGGCTGGGGCGTCGAGCGAAAGCTCTGGTGCCGCCACTCCCCCGGCTGCCCGACCGGCTGGCTGCCTCGGATCGCCGCCCAGTTCCGCCCCGCCCGCTCTAGCCGGATCCGCAGCCGGTCGCAGGCGTGCTCAACTGCCTCCCGCACGGTCAGACCCGCCGCCTGGGCGCGGATCAGGCGCCCGTTCAGGTCGATATTGACTTGAGCTACCATCGGCCGCTGCACCGCCGGGTCGGCGGACATGGTCAGCTTGACCCGTGCGAACAGCACCGGCTCGGAAGCCATCCGCAGTAGCGAGCTGACCTGGTCGACCGCGAAGCTGACTGCGCCTTCGGGGACGGCCCCTCGCGTCTCGGCTTGTACTTGCAGTATGTCTGCCATCACGACCTCCTTCCCCCTTCCTGTTACCTACCTCGCTGCCGTCCGGCCCCAAAGAGGCAAAGGTCCCGGCCGCCCTGAATTCGCGTACGTGTCTCCCCGCGGCCGTCGTGCCGGCGTGGCCTGTGGTCCCGCAGGCTCGTGAGATCGGCCCTCGATGGCCGGCAAGGGCCGGGCGGGTTCCGGTGAATGGGGAGAACGTGCCCTTCATGTCCCGGATGTCCGGCCAGGTGCGCGGCCCTGCCCATTGTCGGCCGCCCGATCGCGACATATCTTGGCTTCGTGGACGAGCGAGCACACCAGGACGTCACCGCCGCGGCGGCCGTGCACTCCGAGCTCGGCCAGGCGTACGACGGCGTCGTGGCCGAGGGGCTGGTCGAGAGGATCAGCTCGGAGATCGACAAGCAGGTGGACTCGAGGCTGGCCCAGCGGGGCATCCCGCCCAGCCGGAGCACATGGGCGAACGTCGCCATGGGCCTGGGCTCCGTCGGGCTCGGCATCGGCGCCACGGCCGTGGTCCTGCATTCCGGGGGGAACACCAGCGTCACGCCCAAGGCGGTACTCAACCTGGGGTCACTTCACGGGTCCGTGATGACCACCACCAGCTCGGTGAGCACCAGCCAGGTGCTCCTGGTCGTGCTGGTCTGGATCGTCATCGCGGCCATCAACATCGCCTACGCCCGCCATCGCCCCGGTCGGCCCTGAGCGGCCGAACGCAGCACGCCGTCCGGGTCGAACACGACCGCCTCGATCATGCGCCCATCTTGCCGTCCTCCAGCGCGAGTACCTCGTCGGCCAGGTCGACGATCCCGGCGTCGTGCGTCGCGACCAGGGCGGTGATGCCCTCGGACCGCACCACGGTCTGCAGCAGCCGCATGATCTGCCGGCCGGTCTCCGAGTCCAGCTGGCCGGTCGGCTCGTCGGCGATCAGTAGTTCCGGGCTTCCGGCCAGGGCCCGGGCGATGGCCACCCGCTGCTGCTCGCCGCCGGACAGCTCGTTCGGGCGCTGTTCGGCGTGGTCGTCCAGGCCGACGACGCTGAGCAGCATCCGGACCCGTTCCTCTCGGGCCCGCCGCTCGGTCGGGAACGCGCGCACGGCGGCGACGATCCGCAGCGGGATCGTGACGCCGTTGACGGGTACCGGCAGGACCCGGCCGACCTGGGTGTTACTGGACCGCAGGAAGGACGTCGTCGCGATGGCCGGAACGGGCCCGCCCGGGGGCCGGGCGGTGACGGTCACCTGGCCGACGAAGCCCGCATCCGGGTTGAAGCTGGCCGCCAGCGCCGCCAGGGACGGGCTGTAGCCGGACGAGAACCCCAGCTGCTGCGCGCGGCCCGCCGGCTGCCAGCTGATCAGCGCGGGCGGTGACCCGGCCGAAGCCGCCATCGCCGCATCGGCCGGCGCCCCGGTGCCGCTGAGCCCGATCGAGGACACCGCGGCCGACCAGGACGCCAGGGCGCGGCCGGCGGCGAACGGCTCGCCGCCCGGCCGGGCGGCGAGGCCGCTGATCACGAGCCGGGCCGGGGGGGCGGGCCGGAACGCGCCGCCCGACGCCTGGTAGGGCGGCAGGTTGTAGCTGATCGAGAGCCCGAGCAGCCGCAGCGGGTAGGCCGCCTGGCGGGTCGGGGAGAACTCGGCGGTCAGCGCGTGCTCCCGTCCGTCGGCGGGCAGTCTGCCCAGGCCGACCCCGTAGACGATGCCGTCGGCGTCCTGGATCGACGCGGTGACCGCGGCCTGGCCCGGCGAGGTGGCCGCGAATCCCGGGGCCAGGCTGGCCATGACCTCCAGCTGGGCCGGGCGGCCGGGAATGACCAGGCCGGGCGGTGCCTGCGCCGGGATCAGGCGCGTCCAGAGCTGACGGACCGGATACGGGGAAAGGTCGCTGCGCAGCAGCACCGTGGCCGCGGCGGTGCGCGCGTCAATGGCGAGTAGCTCGCCCGCTGACCACGCTGTCCCGGTGCTCACCCGGGCCACCGGCATCGCCGCGCGGACCCCGGGCGACCGGGGGATCACTCCCGCGGCGGCGGGCGGCAGCGGCTCCAGGAGGACGGCGCGGCGGTCAGCGCCGACCGCGAACGCCGCCTGGTCGGCGGCGGAGCTGCGCCAGGTCTGGTACTGCGCGAGCGCCAGGGTGGCGGCGGCCGTAGCGATGATCACCAGCAGGATCGGCCCGCTCTGCCGGATCGGGCGCCGGGAGATCTCCCAGCCGGCCAGCGCGGCCGCCAGCCGCCTGCCGCGCGCCGCGACCCGCTCGATCAGCCTCGCCGCAACCGGGACCAGGCGCAGCGGGATCACGGCCGCGGCGGCCAGGGCGAGCGCGGGGGCGATGGCGATGACCGGGTCGATGCCGATCCCGCCGGCCGAGGACTGTGCGACCGCCGAGTAGGTGCGCAGTTCCCACACCGCGAGCAGCGCGAGGGTCAGCAGCGCCAGGTCGGCGCCGGCGCGGGCGATGCCGGCCAGCCAGGCCTGCCTGCCCCGGCGGACCCGGGCGGCTCCCGGCGCCACCGGCCGCACCGCGGGCCAGACCGCGACCGCGGCGGCGAGCGCGAGCACCGCCAGCGCCACCCACCAGGCCGACGCGGGGATCCCGGAGAGGCTGATGCCCGCGCCCGGCTCGGTGACCGCGACCAGCAGCGCGGCGAGCCTGGTGCCGGCCAGCACCCCGACCGCCGCGGCCGCGCCGCCGAGCAGCACCGTCTCCGCCAGCGTCGGCCTGGCCAGCTGCCACCGCGTCGCCCCCCGCCCGGTGAGCAGCGCGGATTCCTCCTCGCGGTGGCTGGCGAGCAGCCGGGCGGCGAGCCCGAGCGCCACGGCCGCCAGCAGCGCCAGTTGCAGCGCGCTGATGACCAGCAGCGACTTGGCGACCACCAGGTTGGTGGCCAGCCCGCTCAGCAGCTGCGGCAGGCCGGTGCTGACCTGTGCCCCGTTCAGGGTGTTGCTGCCCTGCAGCGACGCGACCGCCTGACTGACCCTGGCAGAGAGGCCGGAAAGATCCCCGTCGCGGATCCCGGCCGCGCTCGGCACGACGATCCAGGAGACCTGGCCGACCGCGAGGCGGCCGGGACCGAAGGCCGCCGGGCTCGCTACCGCGGGCCCGTAGCTCACGACGGGCGGCTGGCCGCTGACGTCGGACGGCACGATGCTGATCCCGGACGGCGCGATGAGGTCGATGCCCCAGTACGGGGAGCCGGAATCCCTGGGCCGGTAGAGGCCGGTGACCTGCAGCGGGATCCGGGCACCGGTGACCTGGTCCCTGGGCTGCAGGATCGTGCCGGGTCGCGCGCGCAACTGCCGGGCGGCCAGGACCGGCAGCGCGACGCCGAGCGGCTGGCCGCGGCGCGGCGGGGCGGGCCAGGCGCCGGCGGTGAGCACGGCACGGGCCTGGATCTGGCCCGGCGCCGCCACCTCGACCAGCGGGACGGTCTTGCTGCCCCGTGGCGCGGCCAGGCGGAGCTGGTCAGACCAGAGTGCCTGGTCGAGCTGGTAGGGCACGCCGGACAGGGCGCTGCCGACCGTGGCGCGGACAATCCGCGAGGCCGGGGTGACCTGCGACGTGGTGATCGACCCGCTGATCGCGATGGGCCGGACCGGTGACCGGGCCAGCTGGGCACGCGCGGCCTGCGGCAGGCTCTGCGCAGCGAAGCTGGCCAGCGCGGCGCCGAGCGCTGTGGTGACCAGCACGGTCAGCATGATCGTGACGAGCAGCAGGCGCGTGGAACCCGCCCGGCGCGCCAGGAATGACCCGCGGATCATCTCGGCCCTCCCCGGGTTGGCCCACCGCGCTGACCTGCTGCCTCTGACCGGCAGATTACGGGAAATCCCGGCCGGGAGGCTGGCCTGACCTATGAACCCTTTTTCACCCGCCAGCCCCGGGCCCAGAGTATGTGGGCAGCCGGGGGAGAACGAAGAAGGTTCCAGTGGTTACCCGAGCGTTAGCGCCCCGTTGTGGCCGGCGAAGCGCTCGTCGACCCGCTCGCCGGTGAGCCCGAAGTCGGCCAGCGCGTACCGGTGCGCGGGCCGGGCGTCGCCGCTCGGCTGCTGGGCGCGCACCAGGGCCCGCATGGCATCCGCGGCCCGGCCGCTGAGGGTCAGCCCGAAGCGCGCGTAGACCGTCTCGACGGTGCCGACCGGGTCGGCCACGAACTCGTCGTAGGCCACGTCGCAGAACCGCGCCGGGTCGTGCCGCGCGCGCACGGCCCGGAACTGCTCCAGCCCCCGCGCCCACAGCTCGAGCTGATCCCGGCCGATGACCGGCCCGGTGAAGGTGGTCGACCAGCCCGCGGAAGCCTGCGCGGCGAGGCTGCACACCGACGCGATCGCGGTCCGGGGCGCGCGGTGCGTCTGGATCACCAGCGCGTCCGGGTAAACGGCGAGCAGCGCGTCGGCCGCGAACAGGTGGCTGGGGTTCTTCAGCACCCAGCGGCGGCCGCGGTCGGGCAGGCCGATGAGCTGCAGGTTGCGCCGGTGCCTGCGGTAGGCGCCGGTCCAGTTCTGCCCGCGCAGCCACTGCGAGTAGGTGGGCAGGTGGGCCAGGCACTCGTAGGAGACCGAGCGCATCGACTGCCGCAGCAGTTGCCAGCACTCCTCCACCTGGTCGGCCGCCATGTAGTGCACCCCCATGAACTCGGGATGCTCGACGTGGTGCCGCTCGTAGCCCGCCTGGATCTGCTGGAACACCGGGTTGGCCGCCCAGGTCTCCCGCGGCGGGCGCGGCCCGGGCGTCTGGGTGAGCCACATCTCCAGCCCTTGGTGCGCCGGGTCGGCGGCGAGCAGCCGGTGCAGCGCCGTGGTGCCGGTCCGGGGCAGCCCGGTGACGAAGATCGGGCGCTCGATCCTGACGTCCGCGTGGGCGGGCCAGTGCTGCCACGCCGCCTCGCTGAGCAGCCTGGCCACCAGCGCCCCGCGCAGGAACGACCGCTTCACCTTCCGGCCCAGCGGGGTCAGGCCCGCGTCGCGGGCATAGGACTCCAGCAGCACGGCCAGGCCGTCGCGGTAGTCGTCGGCGCCGAAATCCGCCAGCCCGGTGATCCTGGTGGCCGAGGCGTGCAGGTCCTCGACGGTACCGACGCTGTCCCGCTCGCTGCCGGCGCTGTCCCGCTCGGTGCCGGCGCTGTCCCGCTCGCTGCCGGCGCTGTCCCGCTCGCTGTCCATGAGGTGCGCCTAGTGGTGGTACTCGCCGCAGTTGACGTCGAGGCACTGGCCGGTGATCGCCCGGGCCAGGTCGGACGCCAGGAACACCACCGCGTCGGCGACCTCGTCGGGTTCCGGCAGCCTGCGCAGGTCGAGCGTGGCCGCGGTCTCGTCGTAGACCTGCGCCGTGCTCACGCCGCGCTGCTTGGCCAGGTGTCCGAAGTACCACTTCAGGGAGTCGGCCCAGATGTAACCCGGCGCCACCGAGTTGACCCGGATCCCCTGCGGGCCGAGCTCGGTGGCCAGGCTCTGGGCCAGCGCCAGCAACGCGGCCTTAGCCATCTTGTACGGGCCGAACGGAAGCCGGGAGTGCCGCAGCACCGCCGAATTGATCATCACGACCGATCCCCGGCTCTCGGCCAGCGCCGGGGTGAACAGCCGGGTCATCCGCAGGGCGCCGATCACGTTGGTCTCGAACCCGACCCGGACCGCATCCAGGTCGACGTCGGCGAGCCCCTGGAGCGGCGGGATCGCGAACGCGTTGTTCACCAGCGCGTCGACCCGGCCGAACGCCCCGAGCGCGGCCTGCACCAGGCCGGCGGCCATGCCCTCGTCGGTGACGTCGGCCGCCGCGGTCACGGCCCGGCGCCCCAGCGCGGAGACCTCCGCGGCCACCTCGTCCAGCCGCTCCTTGGTCCGGGCGGCCAGCACCACGTCCGCGCCGGCCCGCGCGCTCTGCACCGCGATGGCCCGGCCGAGTCCCGGGCCGACGCCGCAGACCACCACCACCTTGTCCTGCAGTAGCAGCCCCACCCCCCACCCCCCGCCCGCCTCCCCTTCCCTCTTCACTGTCCCTCTCCGCTCCGCTTCACAGCATCCTCTCGGCCACGGCGGCCTGGCGCGCGGCGATCCGCGCCGCGAACTGCGCCGCAGTCACCCGCGCCCGCTCGTAGTACGGCAGCGCCCGGGCCAGGTCGTCGACGGCCACCACCTCGACCTGCGGCCCGTCCTCGGGCCCGAGGTCCCTGCTCAGCCGCTGCCAGCGGATCTGCACGTAACCGCCCCGGTGCCCGGTACGCTCCAGCCAGTTCACCACCCCGGGGTCGCGCTCGCTGATCACGAAGCGCATCTTGCCGTCCGGGTCGGTGCGCGCCTGGTCGGCGGTGAGGCTGGTCTGGTGGTTGATGTAGTCCAGCGACACGTACCACATGCTGCCGAGCTGGATGCCCTGGTAGGGAGCGACGGCCCGGCCGGCGGCCGGAACCGTGACGATCATCGCCTGGTCGTCGCCGAGATCGTAGTGCCCCGCCGACGAGAACTGGGTCGCGAGGCCGCCGGGCGTCGGGCGCGGCTCCGTCATCGTGTTCACCGGCAGCTTCAGGTAGAACCACTCGGGGAAGGCGAGGAACGTCCGGAGCCGGGACAGCAGGATCTTGCCGGCCACGCCGTAACGCTTGGCCGCCGCGCCGGCGTCCGCCACGGGCGGGGCAAACCCGCGGCGGTCGGCACGGTGGATGCTGATCGTGCCGCGCCGCTCGGTGTCCCAGTCGCTGTACACCTCGCGGACCAGCAGCATGGCCGACCTGGGCCCGAGGGTGAAGTAGTTGCGGCCCGGGTCCGCCCGGGCGGGGCCGAACCGGAGCTCGAACCTCCTGTCGCCGTCGATCTCGATCTCCCGGTCGTCGAACGCGGAGAGGCTGTCCGGGACCTCGACCGGCGAGTAGTCGCCGGCCAGCACCTGGAAGCTCAGGTCGGCGGTGGTGCCGCGGCGGCCGGAGATCACGTACTCGGCGTCGTCGCGCAGGTAGGCGTGGAAATACAGGGTGTCCGGATTGTCCAGGCCCAGCTTGGTGTACGGGCCGGTCGACGGGACGAAGTACGGGAAGTCACGCTGGTACGCCCAGGCCAGCTGCAGCGAGGACCGGATGCTCCCGGCCAGGTAGTCGTACCCCTCGGCCAGGTCCTGCTCGGTCTGCACGTGCGGCGCGCCGGTGATGATCTTCTCGGCTTCGAGCACCGCGTCCGCGAACGACTGGGTGACCGGGGTGGGCGGGGCGGGCAAGAGAGCCTCCGAACTAGAACCTGTTCTATGACTAGCCGGCCGCGGGCTGCGCCGCCCAGCGGTTCGACGTGATCCGGAAGCTCGGCAGGTCGTCGAGGGACAGCGCGGCCTCGTAAGTGCGCACGTACCCGGTGTGCGCGATCCGCCACCGGCCGTCCTCGCAGCGGGCGTAGCGGTCCTCGTAGAAGGCCGCGCCGGTGATCACCATCCGGTACTCGGTCGCGATCACCGTGTCCTCGAAGCACCAGGTGCCGCGGGCCGTGTCGCCGTCCACGGTTATCTCCGGCTGGCTGGCGAAGTGCACGGTGATGATGTCCGGCCCGAGCTTGTCCCGCAGGAAGCCGACGATCTCGTCCCGGCCGGCCAGCTTCAGCGGCTTGCCGAGCGCGGGCGTGCCGTAGTCCGCGGTGGCGTCGCGGGTGAACGTGTCCGCCAGGTCGTCCCAGAGCTTCAGGTCGACGCAGCGGAGGTAGCAGTACTTTACCTGGCGGATCTCTTCGAGGGCGACGAGGTCGGAGGCGTCCATGGCACCAGCTTTCCCACCGGCCGGGCTTTCGGCAAGAACCTGTTCTAGATTTTGCGCCCGCGGCGCGGGTCCCGGTTCGCGGGCTGGTGGCCCCGGGACGTAGCGTTCAGGATTGTGCTGATCGTGGAACGCCGGCCCCGTGGCTGACCTGCCGGACCTGCTCGACCGGTGGAGCGCCGGCCTGGCGGCCTGGGCGATCCCCGATTCGATCACCGCGGCGGTCGCCGAGTCCCCGTGGGTGCTGCCGCGGCAGGTCTTCGCCCGCCGCGCCGACCGGGTGAGCGCCGCGCCGTCCGGCCCGTCCTTCGAGCGGGCCTGGGCCGCGCTGGACCCGCCGGGCAGCGTCCTGGACGTCGGCTCGGGCGCCGGCGCGGCCTGCCTGCCGCTGCTGCCGCGGGCCACGTCGCTGACGGCGGCCGACGCCGACGCCGACATGCTCGATCAGCTTTCGCAACGCGCCGCCGCGGGCGGGATCACCGCCCGCACGGTGCTCGGGCGCTGGCCGGAAACCGCGGCGCTGGCCGGCCCGGCCGACGTCGTGACCTGCCACCACGTCCTCTACAACGCGGCCGAGGTGGCGCCGTTCGTGACCGCGCTCACCGGCTGCGCGCGGCGCATGGTCGTGACCGAGATGAGCGCGCAGCATCCGCTGGTGGCGCTGAACCCGCTGTGGCTGAGGTTCCACGGGCTGCGGCGGCCGCTCTCCCCCACGGCCGCGGACCTGATCGAGATCCTGGCCGCCATGGGGCTGCGGCCGGGCCATGAGTCCTGGCGCCGGCCAGGCGGCCGGGACTACGCGAGCTTCGGCGAGATGGTCGACGTGACCCGGCGCCGGTTGTGCCTGCCGCCGGAGCGGGCGGCCGAGGTCGCCGAGGCCCTGGCGGAGTCCGGCGCGGACCCGGAGCACCCGGCGGACCTCGGCTCGTCCGGCCGCGAGGTGGTCACGATCTGGTGGGACGGCGCCGCCGGTTAGGGGACCCCTCCCCAAACGTTTTGGCGGTCGGGACGCGTTGCAGGTATGACGATGGGTGACATCGACGCACCGGTGAGGCAGCAGACATGAGCGAGTGGCCGGAGGGCTGGTTCCGGGACGGCGGCGCGGGCCGGCCGCCGGGCCCGGGCGGGCCGGGTGACCCGACGGTCCAGGCTCCCCGGCCGGGCGCGGGCGCCCAGGGATCCGCGAGCGGGTACGGGCCGGGCGGCCGGCTCGGTTCCGGCAGCGCCTGGCCGGAGCAGCCGCCGGCCCGCACCGCGCCGCGGCGCGGACCCGGCACGAGCCCCCGCCGGGCCGGGCCGGGAGGGCCGGGCGGGCCGGGCGACCCCGGCCGGGGGCGCAGGTGGCTGCGCCCGCGCCGGATCTTCGCCGTGGTCGCCGCGCTGATCGCGCTGGCCCTCGTCGCGAGCGCGGGCATGTACTACTACGTCAACTCGAAGCTGGTGCGCTCGGACATCCTGGTCGACTACCCCGGGCGGCCCGTCGCCTCCGCCGGGACGAACTGGCTGATCGCCGGCTCGGACAGCCGCCAGGGCCTGACCAGGAAGCAGGAACTGCAGCTGGCCACCGGCAAGCTGAGCGCGATCAGCGGCGAGCGCTCCGACACGATCATGATCTTGCACATCCCGTCGAATGGCGGCCGGCCGGTCCTGGTCAGCATCCCGCGTGATTCCTACGTCAACATCCCCGGCCAGGGGTACAGCAAGATCAACGCCGCGTTCGACCTCGGCGGGCCCAAGCTGCTCGCCGAGACCGTGCAGAACGTCACCGGCCTGTACATCAACCACTACATGGGCATCGGCTTCGGCGGCTTCGTCCGGGTGGTCGACGACGTGGGCGGGGTGCGCATGTGCCTGCCCGGCCCGATGGTCGATCCCAAGGCCGGGCTGAACCTGAAGGCCGGCTGCCAGATCCTGGACGGGGACCAGGCGCTCGGGTACGTGCGGACCCGCAACTTCAACCTCAGCGACCTGCAGCGCGAGCAGGACCAGCGGCTGTTCCTGAAGGCGCTGCTGTCCAAGATGACCAGCACCGGCACGCTGTTCAACCCGCTCGCGTCGATCCCGGCGGCGACTGGGACGGCGAGCGCGCTGACCGTCTCCGACGGCACCAACCTCACCGACCTGCTGCACGCGGCGCTCGCGCTCCGGAACCCGGAGACCACGACCGTGCCCCTGGCCAGCCTGGACTACCAGACGCCGAACGACGGCGTCGCGGTGCTCTGGGACCAGGCCCAGGCGGCGCAGCTCTTCAACGCGCTCAAGAACGACACGCCGGTCCCGCCCAGCCTGATAACCGGCTCGAAGGCCGCGCCGACGGCCTGACCGGCAGGACGGCCCGAGTGATCGCCCCGGCCCCGGCCCCGGGGAAAGATTTGCCTGAACTTTATCCCTTGCGGTGATCACCCTGGTAGTCGGTAACATGCGTTCCTAATTCATGCACTGGTCATGGGAGCAGGAGGCGTCATGAGAACCGGCGGCATTCCCGAGGCGGCCAGCCAGGGGGGCCTGTCCTCGCGCGAAGCCCAGATCATGACGCTCATCGCGGCCGGCCACTCTAACGGCCAGATTGCGGAGCGGCTGGTCTTGGCCGAGAAAACCGTCAAAAACCATGTAAACCGGATATACGCGAAGCTAGGCGTCGGCTCGCGTCCGGCGGCGATCTCGCGCTGGACCCCTCGCGCGCACGAGGGCACGGACGCGACACGCGACTGACCGCCTCGTCCGGCCTTCCCCGTCCCGCCCGGTCTCGCCCTGGCCCGCCCTGCCTCGTCCGCCCCGGCGCCGCCGGGCTCGACGCTGGCCGGCGCCCGGGTCACAGCAACATCGTAGAGAACAGCCTCAGGACGTCTTCAGCTAACGCTCAGGGAGAAGCGACATAATGGCCGGATGACCATAACGTCGAGTGACGGGCGCCGGCAGCCGGACGCCAGGCTGCTCGTGGTCGAAGACGAGCCCAACATCCTCGAGCTGCTATCGGCGAGCCTGCGGTACGCGGGATTCGAGGTGCTCACCGCCGCGGCCGGGACGGAGGCGGTGCAGTCTGCGCAGCGGCACCGGCCGGATCTGATCGTGCTGGACGTGATGCTGCCGGACATGGACGGGTTCGATGTCATCCGGCGGCTGCGGGGCGGTGGCGCCAGGATTCCCGTGGTGTTCCTGACCGCGCGGGACTCCACCGAGGACAAGATCCGCGGCCTGACCCTGGGCGGCGATGACTACGTCACGAAGCCGTTCAGCCTGGAAGAGGTGATCGCCAGGATCCGCGCCGTGCTGCGCCGCACCAGGGGCGACGGCAGCGAGCCGCCGCCGCGGCTGAAATTCGCCGACCTGGAACTCGACGAGGACAGCCACGAGGTATGGCGCGCCGGCCAGCAGATCTCATTGTCGCCCACGGAGTTCAAGCTGCTCAGGTACTTCATGGGCAACGCCAACCGGGTGCTCTCCAAGATGCAGATCCTTGACCACGTGTGGGACTACGACTTCCGCGGGGATACCGGCATCGTGGAGTCCTACGTCTCGGTGCTGCGGCGCAAGATCGACAGCACCGAGCCGCACCTGCTGCACACCCTGCGCGGCGTCGGATACGTCCTGCGGCTCCCGTCGACCTAGGCGGCGGATGGCCATGTCGTCGGCAGGGGGAATCGGCCGGGCCTGGGAGCGCCTGCGCGGCCTGCCGGGCCGCACCCCGCTGCGCGTCAAAATGATCACCGCGCTGCTGGCCCTGGTGATCATCGCGCTGGCCGTGATCAGCTTCGCTGGCCGGGCCGTGTTCCGCACCTACCTCCAGCAGCAGGTCCAGAATCACCTGATCGCCTACTTCGATCGAGTCTCTCAGAACGGCAGCAACCTCGACCATTACGGGTTTTTTGGCGATGGCGTCAACCAGGTCTGGGTGATTGACTCGCGCGGGCAGGAGGTTCCGCAGATCATCAACGGGCAGCTCGTCGAGCCGACCGGGCAGGCTCCCGAGGTGCCGACGAACCAGCCCTGGCTCACGGCCAACGCGGACATCCCGGTCACCGTGCCCAGCAGGTCCGGTGACAGCTGGCTGGTGATCACTCAGCAGATCTCCAACTACCCGGTACCGGATCCCGTTACCGGGCAGTTCAGCTTTCAGACGGTCATCCTCGTCGTCGGCACCGACCTGGGCAACGTCAACCAGTCCATCGGGTACCTGACCGAGATCGACCTGCTGGTGAGCGCGGCCGTCGTCATCATCCTGGCCATCGTCGGGGTGGCCGTGGTCCGGGCCAGCCTGCGGCCGCTCACCGACATCGAGGAGACCGCGGCCGCCATCGCCGACGGTGACCTGTCCCGCCGGGTTCCCGACCGTGACCCGCGGACCGAGGTAGGCCGGCTGGGGCGGTCGCTCAACGCCATGCTCACCCAGATCGAGACCGCGTTCCGTGCCCGCACCGAGTCGGAGGAGGCCGCCCGCCGGTCGGAGTGGCGGATGCGGCAGTTCGTCGCCGACGCCAGCCACGAGTTGCGGACTCCGCTGACCGCGATCCGCGGCTACGCCGAGTACTACCGGCAGCGCGGCGGGCTGAAGGAGATCCAGGGCGGCCCGGCCCGGCCCGCCGTGGGCCGCGCCGACGCCGACACCCCCGCGTCCGATACGGACGTGTCACCGCGCCACGCGTACGCCAGGCCCGAGGGCGAAGGGCCGCTGGGCCGCGCCGAGCTGGACCGGATCATGCAGCGGGTGGAGCAGGAGTCCTCCCGGATGGGCGTCCTGGTGGAGGACATGCTGCTGCTGGCCCGGCTGGACCAGCAGCGGCCGCTGGAGCGGCACACCGTGGACATGCTGACGCTCGCGGCCGACGCCGTGCACGACGCGCGGGTCGTGGCCCCGGACCGCAGCATCAACCTCACCGTGGGAGCCGGCGCGGCGTTTCTCGTCATCGGGGACGAGATCCGGCTCCGCCAGGTGATCGGCAACCTGATGAGCAACGCGCTGCACCACACGCCGGAAGGGACCCCGATCGAGGCCCGGGTCCGGCTAGCCAGCCTGGACGAATGGCGCGCCGCCGCGGCCAGAGCGGGCCAGGACGCGCCCGCCGCGGCCGGCCCCGACGCCCAGTCGTCCCCGGCTGTGGTCCTGGAAGTCACCGATCAGGGCCCCGGGCTCGCGCCCCACCAGGCCGAGCACGTGTTCGAGCGGTTCTACCGGGGCGACCAGGCCAGGACGAGGAAATCGGGAGGCAGCGGCCTCGGCCTGGCCATCGTGGCCGCGCTGGTGGCCGCGCACGGCGGCACCGTGTGGGTGGAGTCCCCGCCCGGCGGCGGCGCCATCTTCCGCATCGCGATCCCGCTGGCCCCCGAGGCCCGGTACAGCGCCCCGGGACTTGATGACGGCACGGACCCGGACATCATGAACTCGCATCACGCCTTGGAGCGCGGGCCGGAAGTCCGCCCCGAGGAGAGCCGGGTCGGGCGCCACTCGGGGACCCCGCTCCCCGGCCCGCGCGACCTCGGCTCGCCCTCCGCTGGCCCCCTGCCCCCGGGTCACTGGCAGGCGTGACGCCGCTCGGGCCGCACCCGACCGACCCGCTTTCGTGATCATCTTCAACTTCTCATTCGATCCGTGGCCACATAACGGTCTAAATTGGGTGCTCAAATGCCTAGATCCAATGAAAAGCCGTTGCGACCGGGGCGATTGGCGGGGATTTGCGGGGATTTCAGCGTAGTAGAACGCGGACCTCGTGGGTGAAGTTGGCTCCGTAGCCGAGCCGGTTCCACTCGGGTTGCTCCGGCTGGACCCGGCCGGCCAGGTCGGCCGCCCGGGTGCGGATGCTCGCTTCCCCCGGCCCCAGACCGCTGGCCAGGAACTCCCACTGCTGCCATCCGTGGACCGCCGGCACGCCGACCAGCCGCGCCTTCTGCCATGGGCCGTGCGCCACGCTCACCTCGACCCGCGCGATGGGCGCCGCGCCCGACCAGGCCACCCCGCGGACGATCACGCCGCCCGCGGCGAGCTCCTGGCCGGTACCCGGCCTGGTGATCAGGGCGCGGACCTGCATCTCCCGGACCGCCTCCGGCGCATCGTGCCCGCCGCGGTCCCAGTCGTAGACGTAATGGACGGCCTGGAAGAATCCGTCGAACGGCTCCCCCGCCACCCTGATGTCGGTGAGCCACTTGACCGAGGCCACCGCGTACCAGCCGGGCACGACCAGCCGCAGCGGATAGCCGTGCCTGGCCGGCAGCGGCTGCCCGTTCGTCGCGTAGGCGAGCAGCGCGCCCGACTCCAGGGCGTCGCGGACCGGGAGGCTGCGCTCGAAGCGGATCGGGTGCGGCGAGCCGTCGACCGCGCCGCGGTCGGCGCCGCCGAAGATCACCTCATGGGCGCCAGGCCTGATCCCGGCGCGGGCGAGAACATCCGCGAGGCGCGGCCCGGTCCACTCCGCGGTGCCCACGGCCCCGTGGCCCCACTGCACGCCGGCCGTGGGCGGCCGGAACAGTTCCCGCCCGTTCCCGGCGCACTCGAGCGTGACCGTCATGGTCTCCGCGGGCAGTCGAGTCAGCTCATGCAGGCTCAGGCTCAGCGGCTGATGCACCATGCCGCCGACGCTGAGCCGCCACGCCGCCGGGTCGAGCACCGGGATCGGGAAGTGGCTGCGCCGGTAGAACCGGGCGGTCGGCGTCACCTCCCCGCCCAGGTCGGCAGGGGGCGTCTCGCAGTTCAGCGACTCCGCCCCGTGCACGACGAGTCCGGCCTGAGCCGCGACCTGGCGCTCTCGCTCCAGGTCGGCCGCTGATGCGGGTGCGGCCCGGTTCCCGGCACGCGCCGGCGCGAGCCTCTCGATGGTCACGGCCCACCCCCTGTTACGAGCTTGCCCGGACCGCCTATCCTACTATAGCTATAGGAATTATCAGCAAATGTCCGCGCTGCGGTCCGGAAGGCACGGCCCGCAGCGGCCCGCAGCGGGGCGAGGTCAGGGCACCTGGGCGAGGGCGGCCCGGGCGGCATCCAGCGCGGCGGTCCGGTACGCCTCGCCGAACAGGCACACGTGCACGAGCAGCGGATGCAACTGGTGCAGCGGCACCCGGTGCCGCCAGCCGTCCGCCAGCGGCGCCACCTCCGCATAGCAGGCGATGATCCGGTCCAGGAACGGGGCGCCGAACAGGGCCAGCATGGCCAGGTCGGTCTCCCGGTGCCCGCCGTGGGCGGCCGGGTCGATCAGCCATCCCCGGCCGCCGGACCACAGGACGTTCCCGGACCAGCAGTCACCGTGGATCCGGCTCGGTGCCTCGGCCGGCCCCGCCAGGTCAGGGGCGCGGACGGCGACCGTTTCCACCAGGCGGACGTCCGCCCCGGTCAGCGAGCCGGCGTCCCGGGCGCGGCGGGCATAGGGCAGCAGCCGCTCGGCCGCGTACCACTCGGGCCACGAGCCGCCCGCGTCGTTGCCGAGCGGCAGCCCGGCGATGAAGCCCGGCCACGGCGCACCGTACGCCTGCGCGCCCGCGGCGTGCATCCGCGCGAGGTCACGCCCGAACCGCTCGGCCGCCTGCCTGCCCGGCGCCTCCGCGGGAAGCCACGAGATGACCAGCGCAGCCTCGTCCCAGCCGGCCACCTCCGGAACCGGCACCGCTCCCGCCTCGGCGAGCCAGCGCAGCCCCCGCGCCTCGGCCTGGAAGCCGGCCATGCCGGCCATGCCGGCCGAGCCGACCCCGCCCGCACCGGCGATCTTGGCAAAGACGACCCGGCCGTCGGCCAGCGTCGCCCGGCAATGACGCACGCCGTGCTGCCCGCCGATGTCCCGGCACTCGCGCACGCCCGTGCCGAGCAGACGCTCCAGCCGGATGCTGGCGTCCGGATCGGTCAATACGGTGTCACCCGGACGGCTCGGTCTGGTCGGCCAGCAGTTCGGCGAGCTGGTCCGCCAGGCCGCGGGCGGCGGGCTGCACGAGGTCGAAGACCAGCGCGTACTCCTCCGGGCCGCCGTTGTAGGGGTCGGGGATGTCCAGGTCACGCGCGTCGCGGCGGCCGGCCGCGGCCGGGTCGAAGCGCCGCAGCAGCACCGTCCGCTCCGCGGCCTGGGCATCCGGCGCCATCCTCCGCAGGCGCGCCAGGTTGCTCTGGTCCATCGCGACCACGAGGTCATAGCGCCGAAACCAGGACGGCTCGAACTGCCGCGCCCGGTGCTGAGCGCCGTCGTAACCGCGCCGGGCCAGCTCCGCCCTGGCCCGCGGATCCATCGGCCCGCCCACGTGCCAGTCCCCGGTGCCCGCGCTGTCGACCTCGACCCGGCCGGAAAGGCCCGCACGCTCGAGCTCCGCGCGGAGCACCACCTCGGCCATCGGCGACCGGCAGATGTTCCCCAGGCACACCAAACAGACCCGGTACATCCCCAACGCACGTCTCGGTGCCGGGACCCGCAGCGAAGCGTTATCAAGAGCGGACATTGGCACAAGCATGCCCGACGGGGTCAACTGCGGCGATTCCTGCCACGATGGTGGGCATGCCTGCGGCGAACCCTTACCGGAAGCTGTCGTTCTGGCTGGACACCGTGCCCGGCACGCTCGGGCCGGGTGACCCGCTGCCCGGGGACCTCGACGCCGACGTGGCGATCGCGGGTGCCGGGTACACCGGCCTGTGGACCGCGTACTACCTGTCCCGCGCGGACCCGGGGCTGACGATAGCGGTCTGCGAGCGCGAGATCGCCGGGTTCGGCGCCTCGGGACGCAACGGCGGATGGTGCTCGGCTCTGTTCCCCGCGTCGCTGGGCAAGCTGGAGCGGATGGCAGGCCGGGACGCGGCGGTCGGCCTGCACCGCGCCATGCAGGCGACCGTGGACGAAGTGGGACGGGTGGCAGCCGCCGAGGGCATCGACTGCCACTGGGCCAAGGGCGGAACGGTGCAGCTCGCCCGCTCGGCCACCCAGCTGGAGCGGGCCATTCAAGAGGTGGCGGAGGCCCGGTCGTTCGGGTTCGGCGAGGAAGACCTGCGGTTGCTGTCGGCCGCGGACGCCGGCGCGCTCGCCGGGGCCGCCGGCGTGCTGGGCGGCACCTACACCCCGCATTGCGCCGCGATCCACCCGGCGCGGCTCGCCCGGGGGCTGGCCGAGGTGGTACGCCGGCGCGGTGTCTCGCTGTTCGAGCGCACGCCGGTGCTGCGGATAGATCCCGGGCGGCTGGTCACGGCGACCGGGACGGTGCGGGCACGGTACGTGATCCGCGCCACCGAGGGCTACACCGCGCAGCTGCCGGGCCTGCGCCGGACGGTGGCTCCGGTGTACTCGCTGATGATCGCGACGGCCCCGCTGCCCGAGGCCGTCTGGGCCGAGATCGGCCTCGCGGGCAGGCCGACGTTCAACGACCTGCGGCACCTGATCATCTACGGGCAGCGCACCGCGGACGGGCGGCTGGCGTTCGGCGGCCGCGGCGCCCCGTACCACCTCGGCTCGGCCGTGCGGCCGTCGTTCGACCGCGTTCCCGCGGTGTTCGCGGCGCTGCGGCACACCCTGGCCGAGCTGTTCCCGGTGCTCGGCGACGTCGAGGTGACGCACGGCTGGGGCGGCCCGATCGGCGTGCCCCGGGACTGGTGCGCGTCGGTCGGCCTGGACCGCTCCACCGGGCTCGGCTGGGCCGGCGGCTACGTCGGCGACGGGGTGGCCACCACCAACCTGGCCGGGCGCACCCTGGCCGACCTGATCACCGGGACGGACAGCGAGATCACCCGGCTGCCCTGGGTGGGCCACCGCTCGCCCCGCTGGGAACCCGAGCCGCTGCGCTGGCTCGGCGTGAACGCCGGCCTGCAGGTGATGAGCCTGGCCGACCGGCAGGAGGCGAGGACCGGGCGCCCGTCGCCGGCGGCCCAGGTGATGAGCAGGTTCCTGGGATCCTGACGCCAGGCCGCCGGCGGCCGGAGCCCGCTTCCGGCAACGGCCGGGCACGCCCGCCGCGCGGTGATCGAGTTCGGGCCCAACTCGCACCGACCAGCGCCGGGCTGCTACCATCACTGGGTCCTGGCGCCGCTAGCTCAATTGGCAGAGCAGCGGACTCTTAATCCGCGGGTTCGGGGTTCAAGTCCCTGGCGGCGCACCCGAGCTGACCTGCGCTGATACACGATTCCTAATCCGCGGGTTCGGGGTTCAAGTCCCTGGCGGCGCACCCGAGCTGACCTGCGCTGATACACGATTCCGGCGTCGGCGTTGATCTTGCGTGGGGCCGGACTGAGGCCACTGTGGGGCCGCCCAGGGGCCGCCCAGGGCCGTTCAGAGGCCGTCCACGTGAGCCGACGGAGGCGTCGCCGTTCGTGATCCGCAAGGGCCACTGCGTGGGCAGCATTTAGCCCCGCCCGGGCCTTGATCCCGGCCGCGGAGTCGTCTTCTTCGGTTAGCTTCCCTTCTGCGTCGGCTGATACGGACGGGATCCCTTGCGGGCGCAGGGAGCGCGGCTAGCGTGCGTCAGCGGGGACCTGCTCGGCTGCGGCGAGACGGCCGGCCGATCTGCCGCCCGGGATGCGCCCTTGACCGCTGCCCCGCCCGCGGCTGGTTATGTCGCCGGCCTTTGACCCGCCTGCGGTGAGGCTGGCGCCGGCGCTTGGTCCCCGGAACCACACATCCGGCCCGCAGGATCAGTGCGGCGACCTTCTCCGCGGCGGTGCGGGCGACCTCGGGCAGGACCGAGATGTAGGTGTCGGCGGTCAGCGCGATGCTCGAGTGGCCGAGCTGGTCTTGCACCGTGCGCAGGTCTACGCCCGCGGCCAGCGCGAGCGTGGCCGCGCCGTGCCGAAGATCGTGCAGCCGGACCGGCGGCAGCCCGGCGTCGGCGCCCAGCTTCTTGAAGATGCGGCTGAGCCGGTCGGGGGCCAGCGGGTCGCCCTTGAGGTTGTGAACACATACCCGCTGGCCCGGTAGCCGGGCCCGAACGCGGCCGCCTCGGCACGCTGCCGGTCACGGTGCGCGCGCAGCGCGGCGACCGTGGTGTGATCCAGCGCGATCGTCCGGACGCTGTGCGGTGTCTTGGGCGGGCAGACAACCAGATGCCCGTCGTATTGCTGCAGCTGCTGGCTGATCACCGCCATCTTGCCGTCCAGGTCCACATCGCACCAGCGCAGCGGCCGCCTCGCCCCTGCGCAGGCCGCGCAGCGCGATCAGATGGTAGGCGGCGTACATCCGGTGATCTCGAATCGAGCGCAGGAAGGTAGTGGTCTGCGCCACGGTCCACACCGCCACTGCGGGGTGTTCGCCGGTGCGCTGCCAGTGCTCGACCCGGCCGGGCGTCCACACCACCGCCCGGGGCCGCCGGGCGCGCGGCAGCTCGGCCCGGCTGGCCGGGTTGTCGCCGATCAGGGCGCGGCGGACCGCGCCGTTCAGCGCCGCCCGCAAAGTGGCGCGGATCCGGTTCAGCGTCGCTGACGTCACCGGCGACCCGGCGGCTTGATGCTGGCGGGTGATCGCAGTCAACATCGCCTGGACGTGCTCGGCGGAAAGCTCGGCCAGCAGCACCCTGCCCAGGTAAGGGACCAAGTACAACCGCACATGCGCGGCATAGCCCCGCATGGTCGCGACCCGAGCTCGTAACCTCCGCCGTGCAGGAACAGGAGCACCCGGCCGGTGTCCGCTCCGGGGGCGTCCAGCCAGTGGGCTGGCACGCCGTCCGCGGTTACCTCCGTCACCAGCACGTCGTCAGGTACCGGATGAAGGCGGTCCCCCGGGGTGAAGGCGGCGCGGCGCTCGGTCAGCGTCGGCGGGGCCTGGCTGGCACTGGCCTTCTGCCGGTCTCTGAGGGTGTCAATTACGTCCTGCATTGCCTGGCTTGGCATGTCGGCCTCTCCTTTGGCATGGGGCTGCCTGTGTGATGCGGCGTGGATGGCGCTTCGGAGGCCGGGCCAGGATGCCGGCGCTTTGGCCGATTGCTCCTGACAATCACTGTTGCGACCCCTAACGACCGCGTTGCGGCACCTTCCGCCGAGAGCTGCGGGCCAGACGACCCAACCGGCCGTACGCCCCGGTGCGGCCCGGCATTTCATCTCAACGTACGTTCGGCCAGGCTGCAGGCATTGCGAACCGGAGAACCGGATGACCCCCCAACCTCAGCCGGCCGATCGCTGCCCGCCCGGTCCGGCGCGCCGGGCTACCCGGCACTGGCGGCCACCGTCGACGAGGCGGCCACCAAGCCGGGCCCCTATACGCGCGGACAGCGAAGGCCTGGAGTCTCATGCAGCTTGAGCGCCAGCTCCGCCCCGAGGCGTCCTCGCGCGGCACACGCCGAGGCGGCGACGCCCTGACTAGCCAGCGACGGTCTCCCCGTCCGGGAACACCTCGCTGAGCCGCCCGGTGCTGACGTCATAGACGAATCCCCTGACCGGGACCTCCGGCGAGATCCATGGATGTGACCTGGCCTTCTGGATCTGCTCCTTGGTGTTCGCCTCGGCGTCGGTGAAGCTGTAGAACTTGGCCGGCGCAATCGGCGCTTGCCCGGTCTCCTTGCGGAGCCGGTCCTCCCGCTCGCTGTCGGTGAACCTGAGCATCCCGCAGTCGGTGTGATTGATGATCATTATCTCTCTGGTGCCCAGCAACCTGGTCGAGAGAACCAGCGATCGGACCGCGTCGTCGTCGATCACGGTGCCGAAGTTCCTGATCATGTCGACATCGGCAGCGGCGAGACCCAGCATCTGCTCGATGCTAGTGAGCCGGGGATCCGCACAAGTGACGATCGCGATCTTGGGCGCCGGCGGCCCCCCGCGGCTGGGATCGTAGACGTTGGCGATGGTTGCATTGGCGCTCAGCGCCTCGTCAATGAGACTCATGACCTTTCTCCTTCTCCTTCTCCATGGCCCGGCTGGCCGGCCTGCGGCTGCGGGAGCGCTACCAGGACTGGGACCGCGGCCCGTTCACCGGAGAGAGCCAGGACCACAGCTCGGTCTACGAGGTCACCGCAGCGCCTGGCGGATGAACGTGGCCACGGCGACCGGCTTCGCGATGAACGCGGTGTGCGAGCCGTCAATGGCGTCGGTCGTGGCGCCCATCCGCTGCGCCATGAACCGTTCCGCGTCCGGCGAGATCGCGTTGTCGTGCTCGGAGACCAGGAACCAGGACGGCTTGGTCTTCCAGCCCGCCGCGGTGGCGTTCTCGTTGAGCGCCGCGGCCGCGAGCGGGCGCTGGGTCGCGAACATGACATCGGCCATGTCCACCGGCACGTCGGCGCAGAACGTCTCCCGGAACTGGTTCTTCTGGACGTACAGGTCGGGACCGCCCGCGGCGCCGGGCGCGTCGTAGGGGGTCGGGGCGGCCGTCTTGGCGAGCAGGGGCGGCGGGAACGGCTGCTGCACGGTCGCGCAGCTCTCGCCCACCTCCAGCCCGAACGCCGCGAGAAAGACCAGGCCGGCCACGTCCTCCAGGCCGGCGGACGCCTGGGAGATCACGGCGCCCCCGTAGGAATGCCCGACGAGCACGACCGGGCCGTCGATGGCCTTGACCACGTCGCCGACGACGCTGGCGTCGAAGGCGACGCCTCGCAACGGGTTCGGCGGGGCGAGCGCCGTGTGGCCGGCGCTCTCGAGCTCGCGGATCACTCCCGCGAACCCGGACGCGTCGGCGAAGGCGCCGTGGACGAGGACGACGGTGGGACCAGGCATGGGGTTCTCCTCGCGGTTGGAGAGGTGACCCCCACGACGCTACGTCACCGGACCCGAGCGGGCCGACCCGGGTGCGCCGCCCCGGGCGTGGGGATAGTAACCGGCATGGAGGGGCCGGGGGACGGTGGCTGCTGCAGGAGGCGGTCGCCATCGTCCGAGATCAGCGCGATACCTCGACGCCCTGAGCGCTAGGCATAACACCGCGAAGACTGCGATTTCGAGCCAAGTGCGGAGGCGAACCGGTGCCGTCTGTGCGCTGTCGCCGTTCGCCGCCAGGCGAGCCCGGCACCGGCATCGGGCACTGCGTCTCACGGTCATCACGGCAGCTCCTGCGGGGCCATCACGCCCGGCGTGATCGGGTCGGAAATACCGTTAGATCCAGAGTCGCGAGTCCTGCGCTGGAGCATCAGGCGGCCAGCTGCTGACCGATACGGATCAGGCCGTTCGGCGCGTCCGCCGTGACCAGGCAGTCGACGTGGACCAGCGCTATAAGGCGGTTCGCGACCGGTATCCCGCGTGACGTTCGGTGATCCGGCTATGTCTGGGGTATCCGCCTGGCCGCGCGCGGCCAGGCGGATCTCTTACCGTCTGACCTGCCTACCGGGCAGCAAACCGGGCCACAGCGCGACTAAGGTGCGCGCCATTGCCGGCGCGTGGTGAAGAGCGGGCTCAGTAGGTGCCGAGGATGTCAACGACGAAGACCAGGGTGTCGGTGCCCTTGATCCCGGCTTGTGAGGAACCTTGCTTGCCGTAGCCGTCGGCGGGTGGCACCACGAGCAGCACCCGGCTGCCGACTCGCTTGCCGACAAGGCCGTCGTCCCACCCCTTGATGACCTGCCCGGTGCCAATCTGGAAACCGGCCGGCGCGCCGCTCTTCCACGTGGAGTCGAAGACCTTGCCGTTGCGCCAGATCACGCCCTCATATTGGGCAACAAGCAGCTTGCCCTTTTGCACAACTGGTCCTGTGCCCTGGATGAGGGTGTGGACCTGCAGCGTGGCCGGCGGCGCCGTTTGAGGTATGTGGACCGGCGGGGCAGTGCCAGGGGATGAGGTGCCGACCGTTGGCAGCCCCGTCCCATTGACCGCCTCATGGGTGCCGTGCGCGCTGGCAGTCTTCTGGTATGAGCCAAGCACATCCGCAACGAACACCAGGGTGTCTTTGCCGGTAACCCCAAGTGAGCTGTCTCCGCTGGATCCGAAGCCGTCTTTCGGCGGGATGGTGATCAGCAGCCTGCTGCCGACTCGGCTGCCCTCCAGGCTCTTGTCAAGCCCAGAGATGGTGGACCCAACAGTCAGTGGCTGCGGCTGGCCGGTGGACAACTCGCTGATCTTCTTGGTTGCCGTGCCGTTCCAGGTGTATGCGGTGAGATCTGCAACGGCCAGGTCACCTTTGGCGACGAGCGTGCCGTGCCCGCTGATCAGATGCCGCGCCTGCAGGCTGGCTGGCGGGTCGATCTTGGGAATCGTGACCGTTGGCTTCGTGCCGAATGCTCCAGAGACCGCGATGGAAGGTGGCGGAGATGGCCGGGTCGCATAAATGAGCCCGGCGGTACCAAGCCCGGCCACGAGCACCACCGCAATCGCAATCAGCAGCCAACGCCGCCGCGCACGCCGCTTGGCCGCCTGGCGCCGGGCCTCCGCCTCGGCGCGCTTGCGGCCGCGCTTGACCCTGCTGCGCGCCGCCGCGGCACGCTTGCGGTCGAGCGTGCTCTTGCTGCGCTGTTCAGCCGGTGCGGCGGGCCGCTCTTGCTGGTGGCCGCGATTCCTGTCGGCTTTCCTGCCTTCGAGTGTCACCCAGAACTCCAACGAGGTGTGACGGTGTGCACGAGCCACCCTGGTCCGGGTGATCGGCGTATAACACCATAGGGGAGCACCGCTACTAACCCATGCCAACGACCGGCCGTGGTAGCGCTTCGCGCCTGGCCCCGTCGAGATGCCAACCGGGGATTGCCGATGACTACGCCGTCTGCCTGTACCTGCAGGGAGTAGATCCAGGGTCGGTTAGGCGGACGCGGCCATGCGCCCGCTGGCGTCGCTGTGAATCACAGGTGGGAGTTCGGCCGGTACTGATGGCAAGGAGGCATCTGAGCCACACTGTCGTCGTGACCGACCACTACGCCGACGGAACCTACCGGTGGTGGCATCTGTCTCGGCCTTCGCCGGAACTGCTCGCGGCGCTGGGCGATGGCTGGCTGCCGTCAAGCGGGCGCGCGCTTGACGTCGGTTGCGGCCTGGGCGGCGAGGCGGGCTGTCTCGCCGCCGCTGGCTGGCAGGTGGCCGGGATCGACTTGTCGCAGGTGGTCCTGGCCCGGGCGGCGGCCGGACATGACGGCGCGGCGTTCATGCGCGCGGACGTCCGCCGGCTTCCGTTTCACCGGCACTGCTTCGACGCCGCGCTGGACCGCGGCTGCTTCCACTACCTGGCCCCGCAGGACCGGCCGCGGTACGCCGATGAACTCCGCCGCGTCCTGCGGCCCGGTGCCGGGCTGCTGCTACGGGCTAGCCTCCGCGCCGCTGGCGTGCGAAACGACATCGACGAAGCGGTCATCGGCCACACGTTCGCGGCCTGGCAGATCGAGCACATGCAGCGGGCCGCCGTACCGAGCGACACCTGCACGCTCGAGGTGATCCTCGCCCGGCTGTCAACGACAAGTCCGCCGTGACGCCAGATCGACCTGATCTGCGCGCCTCAGTCTGAGGGGCGCCAAGCATCCTGCGACCGCCCCGAACGGCGGGACTGCGTGCGTTCTCCCTGGTCTTTCCCGTAACTCAGGGTGATGCCGTCGATCGAGTGGCGCAAGGCCGGCGTCCGGATCGGCTCAGTGTGACCGGCCTGGTGCCGAGGTGTTTTCCGGCCCAGCATCCCGGCCGCCAGGTGGCTGCAGCATGCCCGGCCCTTGTCCGCCTGGCCCGGCCTTTAGGTGAGGGCGTCTTGCAGGGCGGAGCGGTGTGCGAGCACGTAGCCGATCTGGCGCTGGATGCCTGCGCCGGCGCCCATGTCCCACAATCGCTGGTAGGCCGGGTCGCCAGCGTCCGCCGCTTGCTTGATCGCGCGGCGGCAGGCGCGCTGGCGTTCGAGGATCTTGTCCACCAGCTCACCGCGGTCCTGCAGACCATAGGCGTCGCAGAACAGCCGGGTCCGGCGCGCCCGGGGCTCGAACTCCGCCATGCCGAACGGGTCAGTGGCGGGGTCGCCGTACAGCGGCACGAAGTGCCATATCGCGAAACTGACGTCCCACCAGCGGGGGCCGGGCGCAGCCAGGTCCCAGTCGATGAACGCCACCGGCCGCTCGCGGGCGAAGACGGTGTTCCAGGGGGCGAGGTCGTTGTGGCAGATCACCTCGCCGCCACCGGGGAACGCGGCGGTTTGCTGCCAGGCGGCGTCTGCGGGCGGCGTGAACGATGCGGCCGCGTCATGGAACCGCCGGACCAGCCGCGCAAGGCGGGCGAGGATGTCATCACGCCACAGGTACCCGGGTGAGGCACCGCCGCTGAGGGCTATCCCCTCGATGTAGGTCACCTCCTCGATGCCCGCTGCCGGGACCAGGCGCACCGGGCGGGGCGCGACACCGGCCCCGGCCTGCGCCAGATGCGCCAGCCAGGCGTGCACCGCCGGGGACCACGGCCCGGCTGTTCGCCGGACCGTGTTGCCGCTGCGCGTCACCGACGAAGTGATGAACCCACCCGTCAGGGGCTGCCCGGCGGGCTGGTCCATGGCGCCTCACCACCTGAGGCCGCAGTCACAGAATGCGATGCGGTTCTGTTGAAATATAGAGCGCCGGATCGCCGATTTAGCGCGGCTAACGGCCGTGGCCACGAGGCGGGTGGTCACGCGCAGATCAGCTATTCGGTGCGGCAAGCATCACGATGCCGCCCGGCCAGTGATGGCGCCATATCGGGCGGGTATGGCTCGTCAGCTCGGCGCCGGTGACGGCCACGGAGCGTGACTTCGGCTGCGTGGGGCTGGCCAGGCGCAGTTTCGGGGCGTGCCGGGTGGGTGAGGAAGCGCGGTGCGACAACCCGGGGTATCGCGATGCGGGCCGCCTCCGCTGCAAGCGCGCAGTTGCGGTTGTCCCGTGCTGCCGGCTGGGCACTCCCGCGGTCGCTGGCCGCCTGACTGGCACCCCGGGGGGGAACTGCGGCACACTTCGGGGAGCCGGGTGGCTAACAGTGCGGGACCGGGCAGCGGAGGCGAGGCCGATGGGGTGGGCCGAATCGGGCCGGGCCTGGGGTGAGCGGGCCACGGACTGGGCGTACCTGATGGAGCCGTATGCGCGGCGTGCCAACGACGCGCTGTTCGACCGGGCTGGCGTGGGCGCGGGAACCAGGCTGCTCGACATTGCCTGCGGCTCCGGATACGCGGCCAGCGTCGCAGCCGCCCGGGGGGCCGAGGTCGCCGGGCTGGATGCCTCCGGGGCACTGATCGCGATCGCGCGGGCGCGCACGCCCGGCGGGGATTTCCGGGTCGGCGACATGTTCGCGCTGCCGTTCGGCGATGACTGCTTCGATGTGGCGACGAGTTTCAACGGGATCTGGAAGGGATGCGAGGACGCGCTGGCCGAGGCCCGCCGGGTGGTGCGGCCGGGCGGGCTGGCCGGGTTCAGCTTCTGGGGATCTCCCAGGCGGCTTGGCCTGCTGCCGTTCTTCGCCACGCTGCTGGAGCTGTCGCCGCCCGGCCACGTCGATGCCACCCTCAATCAGGGCGACACCGGGCGGCCTGGCGTGGCCGAGCAGATGCTCGCCGACGCCGGCCTGGAGTTCGCCGGCCGGGGGACCGCGCAGGTCGTCAACGAGTGGCCCGACCTCGACCTGGCGGCCCGGGCGCTCGCCTCTGCCGGGCCGTCCTGGCCGGCCCTGCAGGCGGCTGGCTACGACCGGTTCGCCGAGGCGATCCGCCAGGCCATCCGCCCGCTGTACACCGAAGGCCTCGGCGTCCGGATCGTCTCCGAGTTCGGCTGGATCATCGGACGGGTCCCCAGCGCCTGAGATCAGCGCAGAATCACCTGATCTGTACGGCGCACCCCCTCAATCGATCACTGGCTCTGAGAGTACAACGGCGGCTCGGCGCGCGTTCTCCCCGAGCTTCTCCATTACTCAGCGTGATGCCGCCCCTCGATGTAGCCGGTGCGGTGCGACCTGCCTGGAGGTCCTGGTGGGCAATGCGCCCGTCGATGCTGCGGGTGAGCCGCGCGACCGTGGCGGCAAGATTGAACTGGGGATCTACCACTGTTGAGCTGTCAGGTTTCCAGTCCGCAAGGGTGATCGTCAGCCCCAGGGGGGTTGCAGTTTGGGTTGCAGTTCACCCTCGGTCGCTCCCGTTCGCTGGCGTGCAATCGCGCGCCATGACCTGCGCGGCGACTGCATGCGAACGGGCACGTACTGGCGAAGGTCAACCTCTTAATCCGCGGGTTCGGGGTTCAAGTCCCTGGCGGCGCACCCGGACCTGGGGATCTTCCCGGTGCTAGCCCTCGTTGTTGATCTTGAATGGGGCCGGACTGGGGCCATCGTGGGGCGGCCGATCTGACGGCCGGGGGGGCGCGGGACCGGCGTGCTGGTGGCGGCCGACCTTGGTGATCAGCGCGGCGACCTTCTCGGCGGCGGTGCGGGCGACGTCGGGCAGGACCGAGGTGTAGGTGTCGGCGGTGAGCACGATGCTGGAGTGGCCGAGCATGTCCTGCACGATGCGCAGATCCACGCCCTACTGCGTGGCCGCGCCGTGCCGCAGGTCATGCAGCCGTACCGGCGGCAGCCCGGCCTGACCGGCCCCCGCCGAACTCGAGTCAGCCCAGGACCATCTGTTCACCGGAGCCCGATTGCTCGGGGTCGGGCAGGCGCATCATGCGGAACGAGATGAGCAGCCCGGCCAGGCCGGCGAGGATGGGAATGAGCAGTGCGATCTGCAGGGCGATGTGCCTGGCCTGGGTGTTGATCCTGATGATCTCGTCCTGCGTCTTCGGCGGCTGGCCGGCCAGCTGCTTCTCGAGCTGGGTGTTGCTGACCACTTCGGCGTCGTGTTCCAGGACCTTGGCGACCTGCTGCTGCTCGGCCCCGGAAAGCACGGTGCTCGACTGGGCCATGCTGGTGAAGGCGAAGGACAGCGTGGCCAGCAAGATGGCGCCGGCGAACGCCAGCCCGAACGACAGGCCGAACGACCCGCCCGCCGAGTTCACCCCGGCCGCCTCGCTGACGCGCTCATCAGAGATCGGGGCCAGCGTGTAGTTGTTGAGCTGGGAGACCAGCAGGCCCAGCCCCGATCCCGCGATCAGCAACGGCACCACCAGGTACCAGCCGGAGGTCGCCCGGGGCACGATCGGCTCCACGGCGACCAGCCCGATCGTGAACAGCGCGAACCCCGCCCGGATGAGGCTCGCCGGACGCCGTTTCCCTGCTTTTTTCCCGGCGAGCAGGGCCACCGCGAACATGCTCAGGGAGAGCGGGGCGATGGACAGGCCCGCCCCCATCGCGCTGTACTCGAGCACGATCTGCAGGTAGATCGGCAGCGCGATCATCGTGCCGCCCAGGCCGATCTGCTGCAGCAGCTGCCCGGAGACCCCGAACTTGAACAGCTTGGCCTTGAACAGGTCCGGGTCCAGCAGCACCGGCTGGCCCGCACGCTTGCGCCGCACCAGCCACCACGCCAGGGCTCCGAGCGAGACCGCCCCGAGGGCCAGAAGCAGGCCTACCGCCTCGCCGCCTTCTTGCCAGACGAGGATGCCCAGCACGATGCCGCCCATGCCCAGCACGGACAGGACCGCACCCACGACGTCCACCCGCCGTGATCCGGTGTATTCCACGTCGCGGACCAGCCGGATGCCGGACAGCACGACCGCGATGATGACGTCCTCAAGCAGGAACGCGATCCGCCACGACAGGTAGGTCGTGATGAACCCGCCGAGCAGCGGGCCGACGGCGGCGGCGATCGCGGCCGCAGCTCCTACGAGGGCGTAGGCCTGCCGTTGCGCCGCGCCCTCGAAGTTGCCGTGGATGAGTGACTGCATCGCCGGCAGCAGCAGCGATGCGCCGAGCCCGCCCACGATCGCCCAGAACACGATGATCGTGGTCAGGCCCTGGGCAAGGGCCATGGCCAGGGCGCCGATCGCGTAGCCGAGCAGGCCCAGCACGTACGCGCGCTTGCGCCCGATCAGATCGCCCACCTTGCTGCCGATCAGGATGAACGCCGCCGACACCAGCGCCTCAAGCGCGATCGCGGACTGAACCCCGCTGACGGTCGTATGCAGGTCGTGAACGACCGATGCGATGGACACGTTCATCACCGAGGTGTCGACCACCAGGACGAACATCGCCATCGCCAGCAAGATGGCCAGCCTACGGTCCCCTTTGGCCAGCACAGGAGCACTGATGCCAGACGCGCCAGTCATAGCAGGTTCACCATCTCGCGATCCCTTTGTGCGGTGCCGCCCGGGGTAAGTTTCTCAGGCGTGCCGGCATCGCGCCGGCCGATCTGATCACCGGTCGGCACGGCTGCCTCCTTGGGCGGCGATCTGTGCCTCCATGGCCTGTTCGATGTTCCCGTGGGTCTTGTCGTCACCGATCCGATCGAGGGCACCGTCACGCGCTAGCAGCTCGCGGACCGCCGGCTTCACCCGGGCGAGCCGCAGGGTCATGCCGGCTTGCTCGGTGAGCTCGAGGATCTCGCGCATGTTCGCCGACCCCTGCGAGTCGATGAAGTCTATTCCCTCGCAATCGAGCACGATCCCGGTGATCTCAGGCATGGACAGCGCGACCTCCCGGACCCGGTCTTCCAGAGCGTCCGAGGTGGCGAAGAACAGGCCGCCGTCCAGCCGGAGGACCACGACCCCCGGGAACTGCTCGTCCCCGGGATGCTCGTCCAGCTCCCTGAACGCCTCGGTGCCTGGCTCCCGTCCCAGCAGGGGCATGCGGGGGCGCGTGGCCACCGAGATGAGCCAGATCAGCGAGAGCCCGATCCCGATCATCACTCCGGCGAGCACGCCGACCAGGAGGGTCCCGGTGATCGCCGCGATCGCGATCCAGAAGTCGAAGCGCGCCACCCTGGCGAGGCGCCGCATCTCGGGCACGTCCATCATCCCCATGACCACGGCCTCGATGATCAGCGCGGCGAGCACCGGCTTGGGCAGGTCCGAGAAGACTGGCGCCAGCACGAGCAGCGTGAGCAGGACGACCACACCGGAGGTGAGCGACGCCAGGCCGGTGCGCGCGCCGGAGTGGTCGTTTAGTGAGCTCGCGGACAGGCTGGTTGAGACCGGCATTCCCTGGAACAGGCCGGCGCCGACGTTCGCCATGCCCTGGGCGGCCGATTCCTGGTTGATGTCGATGCGGTAGTGATGCCTGGCGGCGAATGTCCGGGCGTCGCCGGCGGTTTGCGAGAACCCGATGAGGACCAGCGCCACCGCCGCGAGGGCAATCGCGCTGGCGTGAGCCCGCAGCAGCGCGGCGTCGGGGACCTGCAGGGTCGGCAGCCCTCGTGGCACCTCGCCGACCAGGGCCACCCCGTGAGCGCCGAGATCGAAAAGCCATGACGCCATCAGGCCGCCAACGACCAGGACGAGGGCTCCGGGGACGCGTGGCGCGATCACCCGCAAGCCGAAGACCACCGCGAGCGCGGCTGCGCCGACGGCCACGGTCAGCAGCTGGGCGTCGCCGAGCGTCCCGATCCAGGACCACAGCTCCTGGATCGGGTTCGAGCCGGTGGCCTTCGTCCCGGTGAGCTTGGGCAGCTCGCCGATCACCACGTCGATCGCCGCGCCGAACAGGAAGCCGGTGACCACGGCCCGCGACAGGAACTGCGCGATCCATCCCATCTTGAGCGCTGCGAGGAGGAGGAACAGCGCGCCAGAAACGAGGGTGATCATCGCCACGAAGGACGCCGCATTCTGGACCCCCGTGACCCCGGCCACCGCGACCGCGCTCGCGGCCACGGCCGCCAATCCCGAGCTCGGCCCGGTCGAGATCTGCCGGCTCGTGCCGAAGACCGCATAGAGGATCGCGCCGGCCGCTGCCGCGTAGAGACCATTCTGCAGCGGGATCCCCGCGATCCCCGCGTAGCCGAGGTTCTTCGGAACGATCAGGGCAGCGACGGTGACCCCAGCGATCAGATCGCCTCTGAGCCAGCGACGCTCGTAGGAGCGGATCCATCCGGCCATCGGGACAAAGCGCCACCGGTCCCGCGCCGCAGCCGACCGGGCCCCTGTCACCGGTCCGCCTGGCATGAGACTCGAGCCTGGGTGCGCCTCTGGGGTCGACGCCGGCTGCGACGCGGGCTCATGTGGATTACTGCGCGGCCGTCTCGGCGCCGTGCAGCGCGTCCTGGAGTTCCTTCTCGTCGTCCTTGGACAGGGACGTCTTCAACACGGTGCCGCCGAACTTGCTCATCGCCTCGACGGCCTTGTCCGGGGTCACCTTCTCCAGCATCAGGAACAGGCACGAGGTACCCGGCTTGACCATGTCCCGGACCTGCTCCTGGAACTGCTTGTCGATGCTGGTCTTGGCCAGCTTGCCCATCAGCGCGCCCAGCCCGGCGCCGATGGCCAGGCCGAAGACGGGGATGAAGAACAGCAGGCCGAACAGGAACCCCCAGAACATGCCCCAGGTCGCCCCGGCGCCGACGGGGTGATGGTCGGTGTGGACGTGGTAGGTGCCGTCCTTGTCCCGGACGATCACCGCGATCGCGTCCGGCTGGATGATCAGGTCCTGGGCCAGCCGCCGGGCCTCATCGGCCGCGGCGGTCGCGGTCGTCTCATCCGGATATCCGATGGCGATCAGGTCAGCCATGGCCTCCCCCTTTCTCAAGCGTCGCCGTTCCTTTTCCACTGCCGGCACGGCATGCGCAGCGCGTCCGGCGTTTTGGTCCCAGTGCTGATCCTGGTGGTTAATTCGGGTTCATGCGGCGAGGCCGAGTTCGAGGCGTGCCAGGTGGCTGGTTCGCTGCCGGTCCAGTGGCGTGCCGGTCCAGTAGGCCTCCAGGCGGAGCAGGTTGAGCGCGCAGGCCATGTAGACGTGGTCGAGGCGGGTCTTGGGCAGGCCGCGGTAGCGGGCGCGGCGCGCGCCGTGGCTGGCGGCCTGGTGCATGGTGCCCTCGACGCCGGCGCGGCGGGCGTAGTCGGCCTGGAAGGGGATCGTCTGTTCCGCGGCGCGGGCGGCGGCCTGGGCTTCGGCCAGGTCGCGGGGCGGCAGGGTGAGGTGCCGCCGTCTGGCGCCGCTGGCGGTGCACAGGCTGCGGGCCGGGCAGGGTCCGCAGTCGCGGGCGGAGAAGGTGGCCACGATGGCGTCCTTGTCGTGCTGGGTGCACGGCGACCACGACGCCGATGTCTTGCCCTGCGGGCAGGTGACGGTCTGGGTGTCATAGTCGACGGTGAAGTCGGCGCGGGCGTAGCCGGCCCCGGCGCGGGCCTGTGCGGAGGTGTCGGCCAGCAGCGGCCCGATCAGCGCGATGCCGTGCCTGGCGAGCTCGGAGACTACCAGGGCGGCGCTGAGGTATCCGGAATCTTGGTAATGCCGTCCCGGGGCCAGGTTCTTCCCGGCCAGGTCGTCGTGGATGGCGCCGGTCATCTGGTTGTCGGTCACGGTGGCGTCGGTGGTGGCCACGTTGGTGATCAGGTTCGGGGCCGTCAGCCGCGCGCAGCCCTTGCCATGCTCCCGGTTCTGCGCGCCGGCGCTGTCTGCGGCCGCTGGGCGGCAGGTGCATGGCGGGGGGTCGTCGCAGGTCTCGGTGATGTGCAGCTTGTAACCCAGCCAGAACTCCTCCCGCTTGACGCCCCACCGGGCATCCAGATCGTAGGGAGAGGCGATCCGGGCATGGCCAGGCGGGAGACCGTCGCCCTCGGGCTCCTTCTCCCGCCGTCTGATCACCTCCCGCCCGCCTGCGGTGATGGTGCGGGTGTAGTTCTGCAGCAGCACCCGGCGCAGCACGTCCACCGCCGGCAGCTCGCGCAGCCAGCCCGGCGCGGAGGGGTCATAGACCGCTCCCAGCAGCGCGTACCCGTCGCGAGCGTAGGCGATCGCCAGCTCCTGCCGCCTGGCCTCAGATTGCGGCGGCCGCCAGGAGGTCATCGGCGTGGCGTAGCGGCGGGCGAAATCGGGCACGCAGATCCGCTGGGCCACCCAGTCCGGGTGCGCGGCCGTCAGCGCCTCCAGCGCGGCCCGCACCGCCTCCCCGGCCAGCTCCAGCCGGTTCAGCGCCGCCACCGCCGCCACCACGTGCGTGGAGTCGGTGCGCTGCTTGCCGCCCGCCTTGATCAGGCCATCGGCGGCCAGCCTCGCCAGCAGCGCGTCCAGCGCCATCTGCTCCAGCCCGCCATCGGCGACCCGGGCCCGGAACTCCGCCAGCACCGTGTGATCAAAGCCAGGGTCATCCAGCGGCAGCCCCAGCAGGTACTGCCAGTCGATCCGGGTCCGCACCGCCTCGGCCGCCTGCCGGTCAGCCAGGTCCTCCACCCTCTGCAACACGGTCACCAGCGCCAGCCGCGACGGGGACCAGCCCGGCTTGCCCCGGATCCCGAACACGGCCGCGAACTCCTCATCCTGAAGCCACTGACCCAGACGGTCGCGAACCTGGACCGCCAGCGGCCGGGGCCGCTTACCCGGGTACTTCGCCGCGATCGCCCCCGCGATCTGCGGATCCGGCTCCGGCCACGAGGCAGGCTGCACGCACATGACATACCCGATCCTGCGGCCGGGACGACGGACAGGGCAGGAACAACGACGGCCGCAGGCCAGATCATGGCGTTCCCCGTAGCCCGAGCCGGGCAAGTTCACCGGCCTGTGACGAATTAACCACCAGGATCAGTGCTGTTGAGAGCGTGGACACCGTTTTAATCGTGCTGCTGACGCCCTACCCATTCCTCACCCTTCGGGGGGTGAGTTCAGGCGGTTCGCTTCGGCTCGGCTCTATCGTGTGAGTTCATTCCGGTGCTGAGCACGCTCATCGCTGCCTCTCGCGCCGGTTGGC
Source organism: uncultured Actinomycetota bacterium (assembly GCA_963808705.1). GTDB lineage: Bacteria > Actinomycetota > Actinomycetes > Streptosporangiales > Streptosporangiaceae > JASHPR01. The sequence goes on from CAWEHB010000008.1 coordinate 221,945, forward strand.
CCCAGCCGGGCGCGCGATCGGTCATGGCGCACCTGGCGGTGTCACGCGGTGGAGGTCGATGACTTCAAGCCCAAGGCCGGCGATCCTCTGCACCAGCCCGGAGAGGGCAGCCGGGTCGGGCAGCTCGGCACGGAGGGTGGTCGTGTCCGGGCCTGTGGTGACGTCGCAGTCGTCGAATTGTGCGCGCAGCGTTTTGTCGGCCCGGCCGGTGAAGGTGATCTCATACGTGTGTGGTCGCACGGTGATTACGCCCCAGAGTCGGTGGGTGACGCTGCCGCCAGCGTTCCTGGCGGCGGGGTTTTGCGTCGTCACCCGGTGCCGGGTGATCTGGGGGTTTGATGCGATAGCCCGTGCTCAGTCGGCGGCGGGGATGAGCTGGCTGCGGCGCGTGCTGGTGTGTCCGATGCTGCTGGCGGGGCCGCGATCGCGTACGGTGGCTGGCTGGCTCCTGAACGGCGGCTGGCTGGCTCCTGAACGGCGGTTCAGGTAGCCTGCCGCGAGACATTGAGGCCTGTGGCCTGGGCAGAGCCCCGGCGGGCCTTTGGCATGTCCAGGCGGGCATGGCTGTCAACGTGGCAGACTTGTCCCTGCCCACCGGGCGGTGAGAACGTTTCCATGGCCCTGGGCAGGCTTCTGTGGCGCTGGCTGATGGTCGGGCCGGGTGGGTTGGGTTACGGGAGGCCGAGGCGGAGTGCCACAAGCGACAGCTGGGCCTGGTTTGCGCATCCCGCGGTTCCCGTCCTCGAAGTTCTCTGCTCCCAGGCTGGCGCCGCGTCTGGTGCGCCGGCCAAGGTTGCTCGACCGGCTAGACCGGGGAGAGCAGGTTCGGCTCGGCCTGGTGGTGGGCCCGGCGGGGGCGGGCAAGACCATGCTGCTCGCCGACTGGCTGGCTGCCCGTCCGGACCGGCCGTCGGCGTGGCTGGGTTGCGACGTGGCCGACGCCGACCCGGTCCGGTTCGTCTCCGCCGTCATCGAGGCCGTGCGGCTTGGCTTCGATCAGCCGAAGATCGGTGAGGATGCCCGCCAGCTGATGGGCCTCGATGGCGAGGTGTCGGCTGATGTGGTCGCTGCCCTGGCCGATGACCTGGACGCGCAGGACGGGGAGCGGGTACTGGTCATTGACGACTTTCACCTGGCCGGCGCGGCGAGCTCTGACGCGCTGGGCTGGCTGGTGGAGTACCACCCGCCGTCACTGCAGCTGGTGGTGGCCAGCCGGGTTGACCCGCCGCTAAGCTTGCCGTTTAACCTGCGCGTTCGCGCCGTGCCTTGAGCTTGAGTTCCCTCTTGGTCTTTTTCCCCACGTCGTGGCGGGGTGCGGGTCGTCGGTTCTTCGACCCTGGCGGCCGCCCCGGGCCGGGCGTGCCGGGTTTCGGCGCACCGGCTGGGCAGGGGCTGGTCGCGCGGATGTTCCTAAACCCCCGGCGGACCCGGGCCGGGGTCAGCCGTCCGGGAGAGGCAGGGCGTTCCCAGGGCAGGCGCAGGTCCGTGACGAGCGGCCGGGCGAGGCGGAGCTGGGTATGGGCGGTGATGATCAGCCAGGTCCACCGGTCCGCGGCCCCGGGGTTGCGGATTTTCGGGACGGTCCAGCCCAGGACCTGCTTGAACAGCCGGAATGCGTGTTCAAGATCGAAGCGGCGCAAGAACGCCTGCCATAGCCGGTCCACCTCATCTGCGGCGGCGCCGGTGGCCGAGGACCACAGCCACACGGGCTTGGGATCGCGGTCGCCGGGCAGGTGATCCACCTGAAGCCGGATCAGGGTTCCGTCGATGACGGGCAGGTCACCGTCGTGGTCCAGCCAGGCGGAGCGGTGGGTCAGCCGGGGATGCACCCGGTCCCAGGCGGCGGTCACGGCTGTTCCGTACCGGGAGGTCAGCGTGCTCGTGGTGACCTGCGGGGCCGGCCAGGTCGCGGGGTCGGCGAGCGCGAGCTCTGCGCCGTGCTTGCGTGGCCGGCCCATGGTGGCGGGCTGGCGCGGTGGCGCGGGCAGCTGCATCACCCGGTCGGAGCGCAGCCGCCCCAGCAACTCCACCGGCAAGTCCGCGAGCAGCCAGGCGAGCCGGGTCACGTCATACCCAGCGTCGAAGACCACCAGGATGGCCGGGTCGCCCTCGCGCCAGTGCCCGGCCTCGATCAGCCGGGCGACGACGTCGCGGACCTGCGCGGCGGTCACGGCAGTCTCGTCATCATCAGGGCCCAGCCGCACCGCGTCCAGCACCGCGGTCCAGGACGTGCGGCCCGGCTCCAGCGCCGCGATCACCGAATACGGCCAGCCCGGGATCATCTGCGCCTGCCCCTTCCCCCGCCCGTACACATGGCAGAACAACCGGCCCGGGCTGGTGGCCGCGCCCGGCCGCAGCCAGCTACTCACGTCCACCGCCAGCATCAGCCGCCCGTCCGCAGCCCGCGGTAACGGCAGCCCCGCCAGCGACCGCCGCAGCCGGCCGACAGCGATCTCCCCCTGGTTCACCGCGTCATACAGCGCGCCATGACCGCGCCGGTGCTCCGGGGCCAGCGACAGCCCCGCCAGGGTCCGCACCGGCCCGTCCGCGCACAAAACCGCATCCGCCAGCTCGAACAACGCATCCGCTCGCGCGGTGAAGCACCGGTACAGCTCCCGGCGGAACAGCGCCAGCCGGCCGCGCGCCCGGGTAACTTCCGGCTGCGGCTCGACTCCCGCCCCCAGCCACGCGATACTGAACGCCACGGCCACCGCCTTGTGTCTTCAAGTTCTGTGGTAGGAACACGAAGATCATCATGCGGTGGCCGTGTCACGTCAACATCGACGACCAGCGAGGTTAAACGGCAAGCTGAGCGACGCCCCGGCTGAGGGAGTCACGATCCGGTCCGACCTGGAGTTGCGGCTGCTGCGCGCCAGCATCGCCATCAGCCGATCCTCACCCCGGGCACCCGCCCTGGTCAGGCAGGCTCTGGCGGTGGCCATGCGCCACGGTTTCGTCCAGACCGTCCTGGACACCGCTCCGCAGCTGTCCGATCACGTGATCTCCAGCCCGGACCTCTATCCCCATACCGAGCACATGGCGGCGCTGATCACCGCCCGCCTCCGGGCGCGCAAGCTCGCCCGGCCGGTTTCCCGGCAAAGTAAGCTCCTTGACCCGCTGACCGCTGCCGAGATGCGCGTGCTGGAACTCCTGCCGACCAGCACCTACCGGCAGATCGCCACCACCCTCTACATTTCGCTCAACACGGTAAAGACTCACATCCGGTCGGTCTACCAGAAGCTGGGGGTGACCTCCCGTTCTTCTGCGGTCAAACGAGCGGCCTCGCTGGGCCTTCTGTAACCGCCGCTATCCGGCGAACGATGACGCAGGCATGCCCGCTGCCCCGGGACGGCAGACGAACGTCGCGCCCGCACGCGGCTCCCTCGTCAGCTGCCCGGCGCTCAGGTGGTAGGCGGCAGAGGTCACGTACAGGTCCGCTAGGCCGGGGCCCCCGAAGGTGCAGCTCGTCACCTGGGACACCGGGAAGAAAACCTCGTCCAGCTGCTCCCCCGCTGGTGAGAAGCAGCGGACCGCGCCGCCACCGAAGCACGCCACCCAGAGGTTCCCCTTACTATCGACGGTCATCCCGTCGGGTACCCCGTGCGCGCGTTCGATAGTGACGAGCCGTCCCCGGTTGCCGGCGGAGCCGGTGTCGGTGTCGTAGTCGAAGACATCGACACTCTGGGTGGCCGAGTCGACGAAGTACATCCGGCTGCCGTCGGGGCTCCAAGCGATGCCGTTCGATTGCGTTACGTCGCGGACTACCTGGTCGAATGACCAGTCCGGTTCGACGCGGTAGAGCGCCGCGGCATGCGCAGCGAAGTCAAAGGCCGTTGTCCCGGCGAGGAGCCGCCCGGCGGGGTCGCATTTCGCGTCGTTCATCCGGTTGCCCGGGGTGTCACGCTCGACCGGCGCGGTGAGCTCGAAGTTGTCCCCGGTATCTGAGGCCACGGCGATACCATCGCGGACCGCAAGCACGAGCCCGCCATCGCGCCGGGGAACAACCGCGCCCACCTCCTGGCCCACGGAGAACGAGTCCAGCGCCGTCCCGGACGGGTCGTAACGGAAGATCGTGCCGCCGGTCAAGTCGACGAACAGCAGCGTCATACTCCGCTGGTCCCAGTGCGGCGCCTCGCCCACGTCGGCGCGGAGGTCGGCGAATACCTCGACGCTCACCCTTGCGGAACGGGCCATCTCCTACCTTGCCTGAAGGGTCAGTTGAATCATGCGGAGCCGACGCGAGCGCCTTCCGTAGTCCAAGCCCGGTTAAGAAGGTTCCTCGACTGCGCCGGCTAGCAGGTCGGCGTATGTCACCGACATGGTAGGCCGCACGACGGTAATCACGAGATCACAAGGTCAAGATCGCGACCCGGGTCGCCTGGCCGCCACGCCCGGTAACCACGCCGCCGGGTGGCGGGCCTGTGCAATCACCCGGAAAAGGGTGAGTACGGCGACCCCAGCCGGCCTGCATGCTTACCGCAGGATCAGCAAAGAGCGAGGCGCAGCCCGATGCGATCACCTACACACGAGATCACCGCCCCCAGCGCGGGGTTGACCTCGTCCAGGCGCACCTCCGCAACCTGCCCCTCCCGCCATGACGCGGCACTGCTTGACGCGGCCTCACCCCGCCTTTACCATTATACCATCATCATAGAATAACGCCATGATGGAAGAAGGCTGATGTTCAGGTTCCGGCTCGACGGCTCCTCCGGCGTACCGCCCTACCTGCAGCTGGTCCACCAGGTGCGGCAGTCGCTGCTGCTGGGCTACCTGCGGGAAGGTGACCGGCTGCCGACGGTCAAGGACGTCGCCGCCGACCTGGTGATCAACCCGAACACCGTCGTCAAGGCCTACCGGCAGCTCGAGCACGAGGGACTGGCGGGCGGCCGGCCGGGCCAGGGCACGTTCATCACCGCCACGGCACCCCCGGCCGTGCCCCAGGCGCAGGCGGCATTGCGGGAGTCGCTGGAGGCGTGGCTGCGCGCCGCCCGCGAGGCCGGGCTCGACGACGAGGCGGTGACGGCGCTGATCGCCGTGGTGTTGCCGGGGCTGCACGTGAGAGTGGGAGTGCCGCCGAGCAGGATGAATCACACGGGGACGAGCGAGGCCATAGATGACCGTATCCGGACTTCCGACGCCGACCGGGAGCGCGCCACCGCCCGGTTGCGCGACCACTTCGCCGAGGGTCGGCTCACGCGTGAGGAACTGGACGAACGGGTCATGGCAGCGCTGAATGCAAGGACCACCGGTGACCTGCGGCGCGCCATGGCCGACCTTCCCGAGCCCGCGCCTGCCCCGCAGCAGGCCCGGACGCTGCCGCCGGCGGCAAAGCCGCGCACGGGCGTGGGATGGGGCGGCCCCCTGATACTGCCGCTGGTGGCGCTGGTGCTCGGGGTGCTGCTGATCGCAGGCGGCCGCTGGCCGTTCTTCGCTTTTCTCCAAGTTGCTCTGGCTGCCGCCCTGATCGTACGCCCGGCCGCCATAGTCGCAGCCGCCCGGTTCCGGCGGCGGATGCGCCGCTATTAACAGTTCGGCCACAGCCACTACCAGTCCTTGTGCCAAGCCGGCGGATACCTTCAGCATTCTCCTGCAGCGCACCGCCAGCAGTGGGTCAGTAGGCTGGTGCTACCGACTCCCACCGGCGGCAGGATGAAGCGGGCCAGGTGACCTGGCGGTCGGTGGGGTTCTGGGCGCCGACACCCGCTGCTAGCAGACGGGAGCCGCTATGAGCGCTGAGACCCAGACCGTGAGGGGATCAGACAGACGGGAGCAGATGCTGGTGCTGCGGCCGGATCAGCTCCGGCGACGACCTGGTGCACCTTGACAACCATCCTGAAGTTGGTATCTGCATCCACTGTGTCCATTTCTTGCGGCACCCGGGCCGGGACCGTCAGGCGAGGTTGCTGCGCCAGCGGCTGCGCGGGGCCGCGGAGTCGATCCGGGGTGAAGTCGTGGCGCGTGGCTGGCACGAGCACCCGGTGATCGGGCCTGCGCTGCTGTGGATCAACCGGCACCAGCCCTGGTAGCCGCATGACGGGAGCTGAGAGATTGCAGCTGACCATTCTGGCCGTGCCGGGCTGCCCGAACGCGCCTGTTCTGGAAGAGCTGCTCGCAGCCGTTCTGGATGGCCGGGCGGGTGTCTCGGTGTCGCGCGAGGTGATCTCCGGTGAGGGTGAGGCGGCCCGGTGGGGCATGCACGGCTCGCCCACCTTGCTGATCGACGGGGCCGACCCATTCGCCCAGCAGGGGCAATCACCAAGTCTGTCCTGCCGGCTCTACCGCGACGACGACGGCCATGCATCGGGCGCGCCGTCGGCCGGCCAGCTCCGGCAGGCGATCGAGCAGGCCCTGGCCGCCGCTACCGATGCGAGGGAACCGGCGTGGCTGGACTCGATAGGACGCGGCGGCCGGGGGCGTGTCGCGCCCGCCGAAGGTGGCCTGCGGGCAGTGCATCAGGCCGTGCTGCGATCGTTCGTGCAATCGGGAGCTGCGCCCGGCCTGCCCGGCCTGGCCGGGCACGCTGCGCCGTCCGGCGCGGCCGAGGTGCTCGCCGAGCTGGCGGACGGCGATTTCTTGTGCCTCGATCGGGCCGGTCAGATCACCGCGGCGTACCCGTTCTCCGCGCTGCCGACCCGGCACCGGGTGCGAATATCAGGCAACGCGACCGTGTTCGCTATGTGCGCGATCGACGCCTTGGGCGTGTCCGCGATGACCGGCCTGCCCGTGGTGATCGAATCATCCGATCCGTCCACCGGCGAGCCGATCGCCGTGCATGTCGACCGGGCCGACGCCACCTGGGATCCGGCCACCGCCGTGGTGTACGTCGGCCGGACTGGCAGCCACTGCGCCGGGCCGTCGGCATCGGTCTGCTGCGGGTACATGAACTTCTTCGCCACCCGCGCAGCCGCGGCGGCATGGGCAGCCCCCCACCCGGAGATCACCGGCGGCATCCTGAACCAGGACCACGCCCTGCAGGTAGGCATCGGCATCTTCAGCCAGCTACTCAGCTAAGCCCACCCCGGACATCCGCACTCACCCTGATACCCGTAGGACTGGCCGAAGCCGGGACGGACGCGCCCGTCCGGCTGGTGCCGGACGCGGACGGGCGGATCAAGCTCGCCGTCGACCGGCTGGAAGCGATCGGCGAGCCTGATGAGCCGCCTGCTTGACCGAGTCGTCAGGACCGCGGGAACCCGCGGCGAGCTGACGCTCTACGAACTCAACCGGGCCACCGAGATAAGGTGCGCCCGCCGCGGAAGCCAGCCGGTCACCAGGTCGGTTGCCGTGCTCGGCGACAACTGGACCTCGCTATAGTGCAAATCCTGCTACCTCGCCACGCCGGACGCGCCCGCCGCGGGACGCCGAGGACACCAGCCTGATCGCCCGCCCTGGCGCAGCCACTGAGCCGCCGTCTGCCGTCGTCTCTGCCAGCCAGCGAGAGGAACCCGGACATGAAGCTGCCTCGCCGCCGGATAAAGCCCGCCCCCGAAACCGCTGAACCAGCCAGCACCAGCCCGGCCGCCCCGGTCCTGCAGGTGCGGATCTTCTCCAACACCGACCTGCCCGAGCGGGAGTTCAACGCCCAGAGGGAAAAGATCCGGCGCTTCGCCGACTACGACAGCGCCACCCGCAGCTGGCACGGCCAGATCACCCTCGACCGCCCCGAATGGGCCGCCGAGATGCTCAGCGCCTTGTTCGAGGCCGCCCGCGTGCACGGCACGACGGTCTGGGTGCAGGCACAGCCCGCGGGCGAGGGCAGCCCCCCGGGGCAAGCGCCATGACCGCCGCCGGCGTGGAAACGGGTGCCGTCACCCGGCGGGGCCTGCTGGGTGTGCGGCCTGCCCGCGGTGTGCGGGGAGAAGCTGCCCGGCCGGCGGCACAAGGTCAGGCACTGTGCCAGGCGCACGCTGACGCCGTCTTCGGCGCCGAGGGCCCGCCGTGGCGGCGCCTGGACGCCAAAACCCGGCGCGACATCGTCGAAGAATGGCTGCGCGCCACCGCGCCCTTTGCAAGCCTTCCGTCGCGACACCAGTGCCATGACCGCCGCCGGTTCCTCGCTGGATGGCGCGGTGGCAGCCGAACTGGCCACCCCGCAGCCTGTGCAAACAAGCAGCGGGCGATCGAGTTGGCGGCCCGTCAGCGGCCGAGGATGGCCAGGTCGGCCTCAGCGATGCGGCGGGGGGGTCGTCGATAAGGTCGATCGCAACGATCTTCGCGCCGGTGATCGTGAACCCTACGAGTGTGATATGCCTCCCGTCCGCGGCCGTGACGACGCCGACGGCTCCGTTGATCAGTGCCGGCAGGGTGACCTGGGCGATTCGCGTGAAGGGGAACGCGCGTCCTGCCACCGCCGCCGCACCGCGGACCGCCTCGGTGCCGTTGGAGCGCACCACGACCCGCCTCATAAGCGCCCAAACCCCATCCGCGAACAGGACCGGGGCGCACCCCGCGGGCAGATATCCCGGCACGACGACATGACCGCCCGGCCGCAGCAACCGCGGCCACGACCCGGACCCGGCCTGGATCGGCGGGCTGGCCCGGAGTGGGTTCAAGATTGCCAGGTAGATCTGTCGATTTGCGGCGGTCCCGTCCGTCGGACTTAGTGTCAGGTCCATATTCCGGTCGCAGGTGTCGGCCGACGAGGCGCGAGGAGAATTCGATGGCGAAGTTCGTATATGTCTACATCGGCGGTCAGATGGCAGAGACGCCAGAGGCGCAGGAGCAGGCGATGCAGGCCTGGGGGGCATGGTTCGGCACACTCGGCGACTCGGTCGCCGACATGGGGAACCCGTTCGGTAACTCCGCGACGGTAAGTTCGGGCGGTGTCGCCGACGGGGGCAAGTCTGGCGCGGGCGGCTACTCGATCGTGTCGGCCGACTCGCTGAGTGATGCGACGGCCAAGGCAAAGGGCTGCCCGGTGCTGGCCAGCGGCGGGTCCGTCGAGATCTACGAGGCCATCCCGATGTAGTGGCACTGGCTCGGGTCGCGGGCTGGCCCGAGCCGCCGGGGCGGGGCATTTTGCGCAGGCTGATCCTGCTGCCTGGCGCGTGACTATCCGGATACATCTCGTGCGGGTTGTCGCCCGCTGTTGCGCGGATCACGTCGTAGGCGACAGCGCCCGGCCAAAATGCCTGCCTCATGGGCACATGATGGGCACCACTCATCACGCCCAGCCCGTCATCAGGCGGCCCAGCGCCGCCCTCCGGCGCTCCGCATCCCAGCCCTCGGTGCCGCTGACCGGCCGAACCGCACTCCTGCCGAAGAAGACTCGCCTTCGCGCGGCTGTCCTGCTTGCACCCCGAGCATGCCAGCCGTAACCGTACAGCCGGTCACGTGGAACAGCGGCACCGAGATCAGGGTCCGCAGGTCATCAGGCGTCACGGAGAGCGCGCGGCGGCAGGTCTCGGCGTTGGACAGGAAGTTCTCATGGCTGGTCACCGCGCCCTTGGGGAAGCCCGTGGTGCCGCTGGTGTAGAAGATCGCGGCCGGGTCGGCCGGGCGCTGGTCGTCGACGATGAGCGGATCGCCATCCGGCAGCGCGGCTCCCGGCGCGAACACGTAGCGTGCCCCCGAGTCGGTGATGACATAGCCGGCTTCTTCGCCGGTGAAACGGGTGTTGACCGGCACGACGACGGCGTCGGCCAGCACGCCGCCGAAGAAGGCCAGCACCCAGTCGACGCCGTTGGCCAGGCGGATCGCCACCCGGTCGCCGCGCTCCACGCCGAGAGTGCGCAGCCCGCCCGCCACCCGCGCGGCCCGGTCCCACAGCCCGGTGTAGCTCAGCCTCGGGCCGCCGCCGGTTTCCGCGACGGCCTCCGCGGCGGCCCGCCGCTCGACGCTCGCGCGCAGCATGTGCACCAGGTTGGCGGGCAGGACGTCATAGCGCTTGATGCCGTCGGCCCCCCGGGTGACGCCGGTCAGGTCGAAGATGCCGCCGAGGCTGCTGCGGTCGACATCGCCCGGGCTGCTCATGCCGGACCCCCCTTCGCGGGCGTGAAGTAGCGCGCCGGATTCTCCACCAGCATCGTGTCCAGGTGCGCCTGCGTGACGCCCGCTTCGAGCAGCGCAGGCAGCACATCCTCGCTGATGTGCTCGTAGTGCCAGTTCGGCGCGACAGCGGTACGGACCGCATCATGAGCCGCGCCGAAGTAGTCGATGAAGCAGTTAGCATCGTGGCCCAGCACCATGCTCGGGGCGTAGCCGCGCGCGGCGAGCGCGGCGATAGTCTTGACGCGTTCGGCGCCGGGATTGAAGATGTCGAGCCCGAAGCGGTCCATGCCCAGCAGCACGCCCTGATCGGCGAGCTCGGTGAGGTAGTCGAGGTCATTGCTGTCGCCCGCGTGCCCGATCACGACCTTGCTCAGGTCGACGCCCTCCTCTCTGAAGATCCTGACCGCAGTCCTCCCGGTCTGGTGCGGCCCCGAGGTATGCACCGTGACAGGCGCGCCCGTCTCGGCGTTCGCGCGGGCGACGACGCGGGCGATCCGCTCGACACCGGGCGTCAGCTCAGGAGTCTCCATGCAGCACTTGAGGAACGCGAGCCGTTCGGTGGGCATCGCACACAGCGCCCCCATCTCGCCAGCACCAAGGTCGCTGCCAAACGAACACGCGACGTCGATGCTCTCGCTAACGTCGAAGTCATATGTTGGCATGCCGTAGTGCTGCAAGAAGCCTTCCGCCAACAGAGGCGGTAGCCCCCAACTCACCTAAAAATCGCGACGCAATGCGAGCGCGGTGTTGAGGATGTCCTGCAAGGCGGACGCCGAGATCGTCTGCTCGGCAATGATGCGATCCAGGCTGCTGAGCGTCTTGGCGAACACGCCGCTCTCGCCGCGATAGACATAGCGCGGAACCATTCCCTCGAACGGCCCTTCGTCGTCCGCCGCGACCGACTTCGCCGTCACCCCAACTGTCTCCTGGCTGAACGTCTGCTCAAGCCACATGCGGCATTCCGCGAGGCTCGGGAACGGCTCTCCGGAAGCCCACGGCGCCGACTCGACTGGAGAGGCACCCTTCCGAGCGCGACGCTTCTGCGTGTCGGCAAAGGCCTGCGCCTGGACGCGGCTCTTCGCCGTCAGCGTGCCTGCAGCCCGGCGATGCTCATGGACGGCTCCCTCGACGCCGAGCTCCCGACTCGCCTCAAGCAAGGCAACGACACGCAGCACGCTGTCACGGCCCTCCTGAGCCGACTGGATGTACGCGAGCGCCCGCCCCAATTCGCCTGCAGGATCGCTGAGCAGCTCAGGATAGATCTGCAGAGTCTTTCGAAGGAGCTCGGCGGTGACAGCCGACGGCTCGAGGAGCGCTCGATACCCCGCGAGGATCCGGCCGGGATCAGGCTGGCTGGGAGATCCGGTCGTAGTCATACCTGCGCCTACCTATGTACACGGGCACACCGCCCTTACCACCGAACGACACACCCGCGAACAGGACATGGCATGGACATTATGGCAACTCCTCAGGGTCCTAACACCGGGCGGCCGGGACAGGCATCCACTCTGACTGGGCGATCAGCGCGCGGGTGTCGACAGCACCCGAATCTTGGCTCTGGCACCTGATTCCGTGATGAGCCTGGTCTGGCGTGTCGCGTAATGTGGTGATGATCATCCTGGCCATGCAATATAGAGGAGTTTTGGGGGAAGTGTGCTGTTCCGACCGCTAAAGCACAGGATCCCACGGGCGTCCGCTCATACCCGGGAATCAGCAAGCCATGTCGGCAAGCGGTGCGCAGGGCACATGTAAGGGACACCCGGTTCGGGTGCGGCACTGACGGCGTAACCCAAGGCCGAGGCTGGCGCGCATAGCGCATAGCGGTGCTGCGCGCTTCAACCAAGTCCATACCGGCGGGGAGCGCCGGGTCAGCCCGGGCCGGCGTCGATCACGGCCCGGACCTCCGCCTCGGTGGGCTGCAGGCCGAAGAAAGTAACCGCCCAGGTCAGGCCCGCCCGCTCCCACGGCCCGAGGTCGGTGTCAGGGGGAAGCTCAGTGATCAGGTCGAACAGGCCGCCGCCGGGGCGGGCTTGGCGGATCTCGGCGGCCAGTTCGGCCAGCGCCCCGGGGCCGGGCAGGCCGATGGGGAACAGGCCGTCCCAGCGCAGCGCCCGGCGCACCGGCCGCCGGTTCGGCCACCGGCCCGCCACCCACACCGGGGGCCTGGGCCGCTGCACCGGGACCGGCTCGAACTCCCCGGCCCAGTACCTGGCCAGGGCGTCCAGGCCGTGATCGAGCAGGCGGGCACGCTCGCGCGGGTCGGTCACCTCCCCGAACGGCTCCAGCTCGTTGTTGCGCGCGCTGCCGAGCCCGGCACCGAAAATGAGCCGGCCGGAGCTGAGCAGGTCCAGCGTGGCCGTCTCCCTGGCCACCTTGTGCACCCGGCGGCGGGAAAGCGGGGTGACTAGCGCGCCGATCCGCACCCGGGACGTGGCGCAGGCCACCGCGGCCAGGGCCACCCACGGGTCGGCCACGGCCCGCACCGGCGCGCGGTAGGCGATGTGATCCCAGACGAAAAAGCCGTCCCAGCCCCGCTCCTCGGCCCGGGCAGCCAGGCGGGCAGCCACCCGCGGGTCGGCCAGCTCACCGAACAGCCCGACGTCGATCGCGCGCTTCACCACAGCGATCTTAACTGCTCACCGGGAACCTGGAACTGACCGTGCCCGGCCGGGGCCCGGCCAGCGGGGCCGGCTGCCCGCCGGGCGCCCATTATCGGCGGGCGCAAGAAGGAAACGGTCACGGCTGCTTGGCTGTCGGCGGGTGGGACCTGGGCCGCGGATGGGGGGAGGTGGCTAGCGGGGTCCCGGCCACCGCGCAGTGTCGCTGAACAGACGGCGGGAGTTCCTTGGCTGCTGGTTTGCTGTCCGCTGCGGGCCGGCTCAGCGCGTCGTCACGGATCGTGGTCCAGGCGAGCAGCGCGGCCGCGAACGACGCCCCGGCGGCGATGGTCATGGCGACCGGGAAGCCGGCGGCCAGCTTGACGGGATCCTGGAAGTCAGCGCCGGAAAGCCCCGCGGCTAGGGGAAGGGCCGCGACCGCGATCATCTGGCCGAGGCGGGAGAGCGCGTTGTTGACGGCCGAAGCGATCCCGGAGTGGCGCGCATCGACGCTGGCCAGCACCGTCGCGGTGATGGGGGTGATCAGGGCGGCAAGACCGGCCCCGAATACGGCCAGCGAAGGCAGCACCGCGGCAAAGTAGCTGTCGCCGGGGTGAATCCGTGCCATCAGCAGCAGTCCCGCGCCGGTCAGGACGGCTCCGGCGGTCAGCGGGATCCGCGGGCCGATGCGCTGGGCGATCGCCCCCGATGGGCGCGAGCCGATCAGCAGCAGGATCGTGACCGGCAGCGTCGCGGCCCCCGCCTGAAGGGCGGTGTAGCCGAGGCTGATCTGCAGGAACGCGACGAACAGGAAGATCACGCCGCCGAGCGCCGCATAGGTCACCAGCGCGAGCACGGTAGCGCTGGCAAACTGGCGGGAGCGAAACAATTCCAGCGGAAGCATCGGGTGGCCGCTGCGCCGCTCCACGGCGGCAAAGGCGCCGGCGGCGGTCAGGCTGACCGCCGCAGCGGTAATCACCGCGGGGGTCAGGCCCCCGGAGGCCTGGATCAGCGCGAAGCACAAACCGGCGATGGACAGCGTGGCCAGCGCAGCACCGCGCAGATCAAGGCCCCCGGCACGCGTGGGGTCGCGGGACTCTGGCAGCTTGACAACCGCGGCGATGATGACGAACGCCCCCACCGGCAGGTTGATCAGGAAGACCGCACGCCATGACAGTGCATCGGTCAGGTAGCCGCCGACGGGCGGGCCGACTGCGGCCGCGACCGCGGTCAGGCCTGCCCACGCGCCGATCGCCCGGGTCCGGTCATCGGGATGAAAGACCGCGTCGATGATGGCCAGGCTGCCCGGGGTGAGCAAAGCCCCGCCAACACCCTGAACAAACCGGGCGGCGACCAGCAACTGAATGGTCGGGGCGGCCGCGCACAACGCGGAGGCGGCTACGAAAGCCCCCACCCCCAGGATGAACACGCGACGCCGGCCATAAAGGTCGCTGAGCGAACCGGCGGCCAGGACAAGCGCCGCGAGGGTGAGCACATAACCGTCCAACGTCCACTGCAGCCCCGCGACGCCCCCGCCGAGATCACGGCCGATCGCCGGCAACGCCACGTTGACAACCGTCGCTTCCAGCAGCACCATCGCCTCACCCAGCACCGCCACCGCGAGCACCCAGCGGCCGGCGACCGAAGCCAGCCGCACCGAGCCAGGGCCTCCGCCCTCATTCCCCACCCACTGCACCCTTCCTGGCGGCCCTCGCTCGCCTCAGTGTGTCCCCCCTCCGAGCTGACCGTCTCAGCTCGCGCGATCACCGGGCGGCTGAGCCCGTACCTGGCGCGGGTGATCTCGGTGGAAGATGTCGGTACCTGAAACCCCTGGCGGCTGTGGCCCGGCTCGGGCCGCCTGCGCCGGTGACCCGGCTCGGGCCGCCTGCGCCGGTGACCCGGCTCGGGCCGCCTGCGCCGGTGACCCGCACAGCTGCTGATCGTTGCGGGCCGCCGGCTTGATCAATAGGACCATCTGGCCTTCGTGCTCCGCCATCCAGGCCACCGGTCCGCCCCTCCCTCGCGCCCGTCAGCAAGCTCCGAGGTTGCCCAGACGGCGCCGTTCCATGGGGTCCCGCGGGGAGGTGCTGCGGCTGGGCGGGGCAGTGCGATGGCCGTCCGGCTAACATCGCCTGATGAGCGATCAGTTCTTCGTTCCGGCGGATTTCGCGGTACCTGAAGGGCTCACCGCTAAGAAATTCCGGCTGGAACCGCTCGAGCCCCAAGGCTGGCGGTTCATGTTCCGTCGAAGCGGAATTCGCTTTGCCAGGTGCCGTCTGTTTGCACGACCGACCAGTACTTCTGTGCAATCTGGTCCGGGCTGAACGGTGTGCCCAGTTGGATCTGCCCGGCGATGGTGATGCTGGCGACGCGTATGCCGTCGCCCGCCAGGTCGGCACCGAGCATGGTCGCCGCCGGCCGCAACGCGGCCTTGCCGAGCGAGACGGTGCCCCAGGCCGGGCCCGGGTGGTCAGCCCAGCCGCCGCCGGTGAACAGGATGGTCCCGCCTCCGGCGGCCCGCATCGCCGGGGCAGCGACCTGCGTGGCCACGATGGCCCCGACGACATCGACGTCGTAGGCCTGGTGCAGGTGGGCGACGTCGCTGCTCAGCAGCGAGTCCGGCGTCAGCAGCGATGCGTTGTAGACCAGGACCCCGGGCGCGCCGGTGCTCGCGTACAGCGAGGTGAGGGTGGCGCGCAGGCCCTCAGGATCGCTGGCATCCGCGGCCACGGTGTCGACGGCGGCGCCGGTGTCGGCTAGGTCGCTGGCCAGTTTGGCCAGCCCGTCCGTGCGCCGGGCCAGGAGCGTGAGGTGGTAGCCGCCTTGTGCGAACCGGTGCGCGATAGCACCGCCGAGGCCGGGGCCGGCTCCGATCACCAGCAGGTGGCGTGGATCGATGGCGGGGCCATCGGGCCGAGCGGGGTTTGTCATTGTCGTCCTCCTTTTTGAATGCGCGGTAAGAGAACCGCTAGTTCCTGGGTCAGGCGTGGATCTCGGGCACGCCCGCTGGCGGCCGTGCGAGCTTTCGCGAACGTACCCAGGCTTACCACCAGGCAGGTGACAGGGCGTCACCGGATTATGGTGATTTGGCTGCGCGGTGATCTGCCTCGCCGACGGCAACCCGGCCGCAGCTCTCGGCGCCGTGCAGGACGTTCTGGGCGGCACGGCACCGGTCATCAGTTACGTCACTGTCGTTGAGGCTCATCTGTTAGCCGGGCCGCCGGCTCACGCGGGAACGCCAATCACCAGAACCATGTGACGGCCGCTCGCTTGGTCATGAGTCAAGGACCGGTAAGCCTCGATGCGCGCGCCGTCGAGGTCCCCGGCGCGGATCTCATCGAAGCCGGATTCGATCAGGGTGGGCACCTGCCGGCCGTCCAGGGCGAGGTCGATGGTCTGCTGGGTGCGGAGCAGGCGCGTGCCGACCGCGAGATCGACGTGCGGGCCGGCGAGTTGCGCGCCGAGGGCGCGTGCCTGCGTGCGCCCGCGCGGTCAGCGCGACCGGCTGGGACGGACTGGTGCTGAGCACGTCGGCGGCGTTCGCCGCCGACTCGGCGTGCCACGCAAAGACGAACAAGCGGAGCACGTCAGCAGGCATCGCAGGCCTCCTTCCCCTGGCACCCAGGGCATCCGGAAGTCATCTGGGACCCGGTGGATGGTGCACGGCGGTGGGCGCGCGGTTGGGGATGCGCCCGAAGTTAGCGGCCATCACGGTGAGCGGCTGTCACCTGATTCGCGCGCCGTTGACAGCACGTTCACTTGCCTGATACCGAGGGGGGGAAGGTGCCAGGACTGGGTGACCGGCGCCAGGGGTGTCGGGCGTGGATATCAAGGCGGGCCTTTGTCGGTGGCTCGGGCAGCTCCCCGGCTGATCGACCGGGGTGATCTTCTCGCCGCTCTGGATCGCGCGGCGGCGAAGGAAGTGACGATCATCTCGGCTCCGGCCGGCAGCGGGAAGACGTCGCTACTGCGCGCTTGGGCCGACCGGCCGGGTCAGCCGCACCGGCTTGCTGTCGTGCAGGTGCAGCGCGATCAGCAAGATGCCCAGCAGTTCTGGCTGGCCCTGCTTAGCGCGGTCCGTGATGCTTCCGGGACAGCCAGCGGCGCGGAACCGCCAGCAGCGACACCCGACTTCAACGGGCAGGCGATGGTGGACAGGGTCCTGTCCGAGCTCGCCGAGGCTCGCGGCGGCATCACGTTGGTGGTTGATGATCTGCACGAGCTGAATTCGCCGGAGGCCCTGGCCCAGCTCACTCGGCTGCTGACCAGCCTTTCCCCCAATGCGCATGCGATACTGGCGACGCGTCGTGACCTGCGGCTGCGCCTGCATCAGCTGCGCCTGGCAGGAGAGCTAGCCGAGATCCGCGCGGAAGATCTGCGCTTCAGCGAGCGCGAAACGCGCGAGCTCCTCGATGCCTCGGGCATCACCCTGTCCGAGGCCGGAGCGGCGCTGCTGCACCAGCGGACGGAGGGGTGGGCCGCGGGCCTGCGGCTCGCGGCGATCTCGCTGGCCGGTCACCCCGATCCCGAGCGGTTCGTCGCGGAGTTCTCCGGCAGCGACCGCACGGTCGCCGAGTACCTGGTGGCCGAGATGCTGGACCGCCAGCCGGGCGAGGGCCAGGATCTGCTGCTGCGCACCTCCTTGCTGGATCGGGTCAACGGTGAGCTGGCCGATCTGCTGACCGGCCGCCGGGGCTCGGAACCGATCCTGCTGGCGCTGGAGGACGCGAACGCGTTTGTCGCATCGCTCGACCCCGAGCGGACGTGGTTTCGCTACCACCACTTGTTCGCGGATCTGCTCCGGCTGGAGCTGCGCCGGAGGCTGCCCGACCAAGTGCCGCTGCTGCACCGGCGGGCCGCGGAATGGTTCACCCGGCACGGACGGGTGGCCGAGGCCATCCGGCACACCCAGGAGTCGGGCGACTGGCCCGGCGCGGCCCGGCTGCTGGCCGACCATGCGTTCAGCCTGACGATGGACGGGCAGGAGCAGACCGTCCGGGCGCTGCTGCGGGCCTTCCCGCCGGGCGCAGATCACCGCGAGCTGGCCGTGGTGCGCGCCGGGGGTGACCTGCTCGAGGGACGCCTGGACGAGGCGGCCGCCCACCTGGCGGTCGCCGAGAGGCACGCCGAGCCGGCGCCGCCCGATCGTCGGCGCCGGCTGCGGGTGGCGGTCGCGGCGCTGCAGCTGTCGCTGGCCAGGCGGCGCGGTAACCTGGCCGGCGTCACCGAACAGGCCGAGTTCCTGGCCTCGCCGGTAACCGGGCAGTCCGACGAGGACATCGCGCTCGACAGCGACCTGCGCGCGGTGGCGCTGATGAACCTGGGGACCGCCGAGGCGTGGTCCCTGGGGCTGCCGGACGCCGAACACCACCTCCAGGAGGGCGCCGACCTGGCCCGGGAGATCGGCCGGCCCTACCTGGAAGTCGCCTGCCTGGCCCAGCTTGCCTTCGCGTCGAGGATCCGCTCGTTCGCCACCACCCAGCAGCGCTGCCGTGAGGCGATCGCGGTCGCTGAGCGACACGGGTGGGGCGCGGAGCCGGTGATTGCGCCCGCGCTGGTAACGCTGGCCGGCAACCTGGTCTGGACGGGTGAGTTCGACGAGGGCGAGCGATGGCTGCAACGAACCAGACAGGCCCTGCAGACAGATACCGGGCCGGACATCAGACAGCTGCTGCACCTGACGACCGGGAGGCTTTATGCCGGACGCGGCCGCCACCACGAGGCACTGGAGGAACTCAGCGCGGCCGAACGCCTGCAATCGCAGATGGAGGGGTCGCACGCGCTGGCGAGCCAGGTGACCGGCTGGATGCTGGCCACCCAGGCCCGCGCCGGGCTGCCCGGCGAGGCCCGCGCCCGTCTCGCGGCACTCGATGAACAAGAGGCCAGATCAGGCGAAGTGCGTAACGCCGACGCGGTGATCTGCCTGGCGGAAGGCAACCCGGCCGCGGCCCTGAGCGCGCTGGCCAGTGTTCTGGACGGCACCGCCCCGGTCATCGGTTACACAACGGTCATGGAGGCTCACCTGCTGGCCGGGCTCGCCCACCGCCAGCTCGGCGACCAGCGCGCGGCGAACCAGGCTGCCGAACGCGCGCTCGGTCTCGCCGAGGCGGACCGGCTGGTGCTGCCGTTCGCGATGACCGGCTCAGCCGGGCTGCTGGAGGCGCTGCCGCGGCATGAGACCGCGCACGCCGCGCTGCTCGCCGACATCCTCGACGTCCTGCACGGCTCGCCTCCGCCGGCCAAAGACCAGCATGCATCGCCGCAAACGGGGGAGCTCAGCCCCACCGAGCTGCGGGTACTGCGGTATCTTCCGACGAACCTGTCCCGGCCCGAGATCGCCAGCGAGCTGTCCGTCTCGCCGAACACGGTCAGCACGCATATCCGCAGCATCTACGCCAAGCTCGGTGTCGCAGATCGCTCCGCGGCAGTCCGACGTGCCCGCGAGTTGCGGCTCCTCGCAGCCGTCCGCGGTTAGCACTACGTTCGCCGGATCCCGGTGATAGTGGATGAGCAGCAGCGGTGAGCTCTGCGGTGTAATGAAGCGGTGTAATGAAATGGCCGGCGGCCGGGTTGCGCAGCGTGGCACTGGTCCCAGATCGCCTTCTGCAGTCTTATGACCAGGCGAGGTGAGCAATCGTCACCTGACCCAGGTGATTCACCGACCTGCCCCCGAGACCTGGCCCGGTCACGGTATTCGGCGGAACGACCATCAGGAGCATGCGCCCCGGCGATGTCTGCCTGGGCGGTGCCCCGGAATGACTTCACCGGGATCAGGTGATGGCCGCTCACCGTGATGGCCACTAACTTCGGGCATACCCGGATCTGCTACGAGAAGGTGCCGCTGCCATGACCAGTGCCCCTGTGCGCGACCCGCTCTCCGGCCATCTCCTCGCCCCGCAGAACGCAGCGTCCTCACCGACCGCCTGCTGAAGGAGCAACAGCGCCCCCGCGGCGGCCGCGACTCACAGCATGGCCCGCAACGCCAGTAACGATAGGGAAAGTAGTGGTGGTTCTGATGTCTGATGTCGCGAGTGCCGGCGGCGCGTGGGGGCGGCGGCGGTGGCTGATCCTGGGCGTGATCGCCCTGGCGCAGCTGATGGTGGTGCTGGATCTGACGGTGATGAACGTCGCGCTGCCGTCCGCGCAGCGGGCGCTGGGCTTCACCACCGTGGACCGGCAGTGGGTGGTCACCGCCTACACCCTGGCGTTCGGCAGCCTGCTGCTGCTCGGCGGCCGGCTGGCCGACCTGCTGGGCCGCAAGGTCACGTTCCTGGCCGGCCTGGTCGGGTTCGCGGGTGTCTCGGCCATCGGCGGCGCCTCGGTCAACTTCGCCATGCTGATAACCGCGCGGGCCTGCCAGGGCGCGTTCGCGGCGCTGCTGGTGCCCTCGGCGCTGTCCCTGCTGACCACCACGTTCACCGGGCCGAAGGACCGCGGCAGGGCGTTCGCCGTCTACGGGGCGATCGCCGGGGCCGGCGGCGCGATCGGCCTGCTACTGGGCGGCGCGCTGACCGAGTACCTGTCCTGGCGGTGGTGCCTGTACGTGAACCTGATCTTCGCCGCGGTGGCGTTCGCCGGCGGGGCGCTGCTGCTGCAGCGGCAGCCGTCCCCGGGCCGGCCCAGACTAGACATCCCCGGCGTGCTGCTGGTCTCCGGCGCCCTGTTCTGCCTGGTCTACGGGTTCTCCAACGCGGCCGCGCACAGCTGGCACGCGCCGTCCACCTGGGGGTTCCTGGCCGCCGGCGTGGCGCTCGGCGCAGGGTTCGCGGTGTGGCAGGGGCGGGCGGCCCACCCGCTGCTGCCGCCCCGCGTGGTGCTGGACCGCAACCGGGGCGGCGCCTACGCCTCGATGCTCATCGCCTCGGCCGGGCTGTTCGGGATCTTCTTGTTCCTGACCTACTACCTGCAGCAGACGCTCGTGTACTCGCCGCTAGTGACCGGCGTGGCGTTCCTGCCGCTCAGCGCCGGCCTCATCCTCGCGGCCAATCTGTCCACGACCGTGCTGATGCCCAGATTCGGGCCCAGGCCGCTGGTGGCGTCCGGGATGCTGGCCGCGGCAGGCGCGATGGTATGGCTGGCTCAGCTGGGCCCGCACACCGCCTATGCCACCGGTGTGCTCGGGCCGACCATCCTGGCCGGAATCGGCGTAGGCCTGGTGATCGCGCCGGTGATCAACACCGGCACCTTCGGCGTGGCCCCGCAGGACGCGGGCGTCGCCTCGGCCACCGTCACCGTCGGCCAGCAACTCGGCGCCTCGGTCGGCACGTCGCTGCTGAACACCATCTTCGCCGCCGCCGTCACCTCCTACCTCGCCGCGCACCTCGCCGCGGCCCGGCTGATCGGCCGCCCGGCGCTGACCGGGCTGGCGCTGGCGCACGGCTACGACACCGCATTCTGGTGGACCGCCGGCATCTTCGCCGCCGGCGCCCTCACCGCCGGCGCCCTGCTCCGCCCCGGGCCACTGCACCCGGCCAGCACGCCGCCCCCAGCACGCGACCGGGCAAGCACGGAGCCAGCCGACGCCAGCCGGGAACCGGCCCAGTGACCGGCGGATCCCGGCCACGCCGCGTGGCTGCAGCAGGCACGCTCCCACCTGCGCGACGCCGACCCGGTGCTGGCCCGGCTCATCGACGACCGTCCGGGTACGTACACGGCACCGTGGATCCGCTAATTCATATCCTTCATATCCGACGCCGTCACATGACGACCGCGGCATCCGGGCTCGCAAACACGAGCGATCCGATGCCGCGGTCGTCCGGCTGGTTGCGGTCCCGCGTTGCCGGCCAGCTTGGTGCCGTCTAGGCTGATGGTCCCCAGCGACACCATGCCCTCGGCGGCCAGCAGCCGCAGCACCTGGCTGAACAGCCCGCCCAGCGGCTCCTGGTGCCTCGCCCGGAACCGGGCGATGGTGGCGTGATCGGGGTGCAGCCCGCTGCGGCATAAACCATGATCTCAAGCGCCGGACGCGCTCACGGCGCGTCAGCTGGCCGTCCCCGCGCGGGCGGCATGTTCAGGGCGCACCGGGCATGGCCGTCCAGGCAATCACGCGGCACTGCTTGACGCGGCCTCACCCCGCCTTTACCGTTATACCATCATCATAGAATAACGCCATGATGGAAGAAGGCTGATGTTCAGGTTCCGGCTCGACGGCTCCTCCGGCGTACCGCCCTACCTGCAGCTGGTCCACCAGGTGCGGCAGTCGCTGCTGCTGGGCTACCTGCGGGAAGGTGACCGGCTGCCGACGGTCAAGGACGTCGCCGCCGACCTGGTGATCAACCCGAACACCGTCGTCAAGGCCTACCGGCAGCTCGAGCACGAGGGACTGGCGGGCGGCCGGCCGGGCCAGGGCACGTTCATCACCGCCACGGCACCCCCGGCCGTGCCCCAGGCGCAGGCGGCATTGCGGGAGTCGCTGGAGGCGTGGCTGCGCGCCGCCCGCGAGGCCGGGCTCGACGACGAGGCGGTGACGGCGCTGATCGCCGTGGCCCGCCAAGACCTAAAGCAAGACCTGAAGAAAGAGAGGGTCCGATGACCCAGCATGACGCCGACGGCAGCGTCCCGGCGCTGCGGACCGACCGGCTCGGCCGGCGCTACGGCAAGGTGTGGGGGCTGCGCGACTGCACGCTCGAGGTGCCGGCCGGCGCGGTGGCCGCCCTGGTCGGCCCGAACGGCGCCGGCAAGACCACCCTGCTCGAGATGATCATCGGGCTGCTCGAGCCCACCGAGGGCCAGGTGTCGGTCTTCGGCGAGGCCTCGCGCGTCGGCACGGCGGAGGCGCTGGCCCGGGTCGGCTACGTCGCCCAGGACCATCCGCTGTACCGGGACTTCACCGTCGCGGACATGTTCCACCTGGGCCGCGCGATGAACCCCCGCTGGGATCAGGAGCTGGCGGCGGCGCGGGCGGACGCGCTGGGCATCCCGCTCAACCGCAAGATACGCAGGCTATCCGGCGGTCAGCAGGCCCAGGTCTCGCTGACCATGGCGCTGGCCAAGCGCGCGCCGCTGCTCGTGCTCGACGAGCCGGTCTCCAGCCTCGACCCGGTCGCCCGGCTGGAGTTCATGCGGGACGTGATGGCCTCGGCCGCCGACAACGCCCTGACGTTCCTGATCTCCTCGCACGTGGTCTCGGAGCTGGAGAGGTTCTGCGACTGGCTGATCGTCCTCACCGGCGGGCACGTGCAATTGGCCGGGCCGGCCGACGACCTGCTCGCCGGGCACCGGCTGCTCACCGTCCCGCGCGCGACCCCGGACGCCGAGCTTCCCGGGCGAACCATTCACCGCACCGACAGCGACCGGCACTCCACCGTGCTGGTCCGCACCGACCCGGTCCAGCTGGCGGTGCACGGCCGCTCTGGCTGGCAGGACGGCCCGGTGAGCTTCGAACAGCTCGTCATGGCCTACCTGCAGCGCCCGTCCGCAGCACCAACCACAGGCAATCCCGCCCCGGCTGCCGAGCAGCCAGGGCCGAGCACGAAGGCGGTCTCACGATGATCTGGGTCAGCTGGCGGCAGCACCGCGGCCAGGCCATAGCCTGCCTGGGCCTGCTCGTCGCCCTCACGGTGTACGCGGTCATCGAGAGCACCTCGATGCGCACCGCGTTCAGCCACGACGACCTGAGCGCGTGCCTGGCCCGTAGCCAGGGGACCGCGTGCCCGGCCGGGGTCCAAGCCTTCATGAACGAGTTCGGCTCCGCGATCAACATCGCATTCTGGTCCGTGGCCCTGATCGTCCCCGGGCTGATCGGGGTCCTGGTCGGCGCGCCACTGATCGCCCGCGAACTCGAATACGGCACCTGGCGGCTGGCCTGGAGCCAGTCCGTCCCCCGGGCCCGGTGGCTGGCCGTCAAGCTGGCCCTGGTCACCGGCGGCCTGATAGTCCTCGGCGCGGCCATGACCGCGGTGATCACCTGGTACCGCGCGCCGATGGACCAGCTCACCGGGCATTTCCAGCACAACGCCTACGATTTCGAGGGCCTGGTCCTGACCGCCTACATCCTGTGCGCGTTCGGGTTCGCCGTCCTGGCCGGGCTGCTGATACGCCGCAGCATCCCGGCCATGGTGGCCGCGTTCGTCCCGTGGCTGGCCATCCGGCTCGTGGTCGAGTTCGTGTTCCGCGACCACTTCATGACCCCGCTGACCACCACGGTGAACTGCACGCACGGATGCGGCTACGGCGTCGGCTTCGTGCCGCAGGCCACCGGCCGCATCAGCGACCTGGTGCTGAGCATCAACGGCAACGTCGTCACCTACCAGCCCGCTGACCGGTTCTGGACCTTCCAGCTCATCGAGGCCGGCATCTTCGTGGCCCTCACCGCCGCCGCGCTCGGCGCCACCATCTGGCTGCTGTACCGGCGCGCCTCCTGGACCGCCTAGCGGCCTTCAGGCCAGCTCGCCGGCCCGGCCCGGCCCGGCCCGGGCCGGCGAGCCGCCAGCCGCCGGGACGGATTCACCCGCGGAGAGTCGCTGAGCAGTTCCGGGGCACGGCTGGCCAGCGTGGCTCAGGAAGCCACGGTTACCAGGTCGCCGATCGCGAGGTGGTTGAAGGCGACTTGGGCGGTCGGGATGGGTAGCTCCACACAGCCGAGGCTCTGCGGGAACCCGTAAGAGCCCCGCACGAACCCGTGCACGGCGTCGCCGCCGTTGAAGTAGTTGATCCAGTACACCGGGTCGTCGTAGTAGCTGCCGTCGGGGTTGAACCCGCTCATGTAGTTGAAGGTGTACCGGACGTAGATGGGATATGTGCCGAGAGCGGTCGGCTCCTCGGGGATGCCGGTATTGGTCGGCGACGTGAGCACCGTCCTGCCGTTCTCCCACAGGATGAGCGTCTCGGGCAGGGTCTCCGAAACGTACACGTACGAGTATGGCTCGGGGTCCACCTGGTTCGCGGCGGCGGCGCTGAGGAGCGCCTTCCACGAGGCGTCCGCAAGCTGGCTCACGGTCTCGTCGTCGGCGGTGTAGCCGTTGAAGGAGCTTTCCGTAGCGGCCATGAAGGCCATCAGCGCACCCTTGACCACAACCGTGGGCGAGCCGGGCTGCCACTGGGCCTGGAGTGACGCCGGGGTCGACTGCCAGCGCCAGGAGAAGCCGCCCTTCAGCGGGCTGCCGAGCTCCGCCACCTCGCCGGCGAAGGTAGTCGGCGAGCGGACGCCTGGCCCCGGGGTGAAGTTCAGCGGCAGGTAGTGCAGCTGGGCGAGGATCTGCTGCAGGCGCAGCACCGAGGCTTGCGTGACGGCGAAGCGGTAGGACCCCGAAGCGGCCACATCCACCGAGTTAGCCGAGGAGCCGCCCACGACCGTCACCGGACGGTCGAACGAGACTGTTACCGCGGTGCCGGGTCCGAAGCCGAGGCTCTGGGGGGTGAACACCAGCGTGTCGGCATCCGGCTCGGTCCAGGTTCCCGCTGTGGTTGGCGAGACTCGCGGGCGGGCCGTACCGAGGGCCCTGGCCACCGGCTCGTCGAAGGTCAGGGTGATCGGACTGTCGAGCCCGGCCTGCGCGCTGTCCGGAGCCGGGTCCGCAGCTGCGACCGGCACGCCGTCCTGCGGCGCCTCGAGCCAGTCCACCGTGGTCGGACGGGCGGCCAGGCGCTCCCACGGCCATGCCGCGGCCGCCACCTGAAGCGCGCCTCCCGACTGGTGCTCCGGCACGGCCAGCTGGGCCGTGGTCGAGGGCCGGCTGAGCCGGATGACCCGGGCCGGCTCGTCGGCCGCCCGGTAATCGATGACGCTCACCGGGCGGTCGAAGCCGAGCGTCACCCGCCCCGGGCGCGCGGCGACGGCCACCCGCGCCGAAGGCGCGGCCGGCGGCGCCCGCAGCGTCGCCGACGCCGAGACCCCGGAGCCCAGCAACCAGCGGAGCCAGGACGGCGGAGCGGCAGTGACGCGCACGTGCACCGTCCGGCCCTGCGGCACGGCGGCGACGGGCACGAAGCCCGTGCTCTGGCGTGCCAGCGCGAGCGGCCGGCCAGCACTGGTCGCGCGGATGCCGGTCACCTCGGTCCCAACGCCGCCCAGGTGCACCCGGACAAGCGCCTCTCCCGATGACACCGAGACTGCCGGACGCCCCAGGAGCGCTACCAGCGCAACGCCGATACCCACTATCACGACCGCAGCGGCCGCGCCGATGCCCGCGCGGATCATCCAGGACCGATTCTTCTGTTCAGCCGATAGTCTCGTCATCGGGCCGCCCTCTCGAGCCCGCGCCCGCTCCCATTCATTTCTTATCACGGCCCGGAAGAGTCGTTCCGTCTTCCCCGACGCCCAAGACCCCACGGCACCGCCCGCCACTGGGTGGAGGTCACCCCGGCTGTAGTCCTGGCTGAAGGCCGACTCGGGTTCGACCCCACGCGGCCAGTCACCGGTGCTGAACTGGCTCGCCACCCCCACCCAGCGGCTGGCCGAGGTCACCGGGGGGGCCGTGTCCCAGGACGGGCTGGGCGAGCTGACCCAGGCCCGCGCCCGCCGGCGGCAGACCTGCCGGCAGGCTGGCATTCCCGGCCCGATCATCTGCACCACACCGAACCAAACGAGGGCCCGGACGACCCCCGCCCGGGCCAGCAGCGCGAGCAGGGCGCTCCGGAAGGTCGGGACGGTCGGGCCCCATGCGGGCATCCAGCCGCGCGGCAACCCGGCGGCCGAGTCGTTGCATCGGCGCTTCCACGAGGTAGTAGGTCATCGCGCAGCAGGCCAGCAGGACGGCGACGAAGCCTGCGGTCACGGCCAGCTGGAACCCGACCGGATGATGGCCGTGCACGAACGGGATGGCGTCGTAGACGTCGAGGAGCAGCGGGTGCAGCAGGTAGACCGAGTAGCTCACCAGGCCGAGCCAGGCCAGGGCCGACGGTACGGGCAGATTCCGCAGTGCCAGGCCGGCCGCGAACGTCAGGCCGGCCAGCGCCACGGACATCACCCATTCGCGCTGCAGGAGGGCGGCCTGGCTCTGCGGGCTGGCCCCCGGGATGTGCCAGGCGCCGGCCACGATGGCCACCGTGAAGATGCCGGCGGCCACGATCGCCGCCCGCCCGCGGCTGATCTGCCCCTGCTCGGCGCGGTACAGCATGGTGCCGGTGAACATCAGGGCCAGGATGGTCAGCCCCTCGTACGGGCCCTTCCGCCCGTTGACCGCGACCAGGATCAGGACGGTGGCCGCCGCGAGCCACGCGCCCACCGCGCGCGGCCGCCCGCGGGAGGCCACCGCGAACGCGAGGCCGCCGATGATCAGGACGTCGCCGGTCAGCGCGACCGGGGTGAGGCCGAGCGAGCTGTACGACAGCCAGACCGTGGGCAGCAGGCCGCCGAGCAGCAGCGCGCCGCCGGCGAACCCGGCGCCAAGCCATCCGCTCCGCTTGTGCAGGCCGGCCGTGAACAGCGCGGTGAGCAGCACATAGAACGCCATCTCGTAGGACAGCGTCCAGAGCACGACGATGATGTTGGTCTCGCCCAGCAGCTCATTGAGCATGAACAGGTGCGAGAGCACCGACGCGGTGACGTTGTGGTCCGCCCCCCGCACGCTGGCCAGGCCGAGCCCGTGCAGCAGCAGCACGGCCGCGATGGCGAAGGCAAAGAGGGGGAACAGGCGGAACAGCCGGCTGACCCAGAAGGTCCGGACGCTGCCCTTGCGCTCCAGCGAGGCCGGCACGATGTACCCGCTGACCAGGAAGAAGACGAGCACCCCGTACAACCCGGGGTCGAACACGTTGTACACCGCCCGGTGGACCTGGGGCAGTACCCGGGTGCCGAAGTGGGCGTACACCACGCACAGGGCCGCGATCCCCCGGAGCGCGTCGAGCCAGGCCAGCCGGCGGCCACGGGCCGGGACAGGGCCCGGCGCCGGCGGCTGCAGGCCGCTTTCCGGACGGTCGGGCCTGCTTTCCTGGATCGGGACGGCCAGGCTCGCGTGATCTTGCGCGGACAGGTGTTCCCGGGTCGGTGCGGAAGCCATGCGGCCTGACGTTACCCGGTGAAACTTGACTAAAACTTGGTAATACCCTGACCGGATCCTGACGGGGCGGGCGCACGGCGGGGCGAGCCACCTCCTGACGGAGCGGGCGCACGGCGGGCGAGCCACCTCCTGACGGAGCGGGCGCACGGCGAGGCGAGCCACGGCCATATGGTGCGGCCGCCTCATAGGCGGTCATGTTCTCACATATCCTCCGCATAGCACCTCTGCTCGCCTCCTGGTACCGCCAGCACGATGACCCGGCCGCCCCGGCTCAGCGAAGGGTAGGAACCATGACCGACCAGGCCGCCGACCGGCAGGCGATCCGTGAGCTGATCGAGAACTGGGCGGTATGGCGCGACGCCGGCGACTGGGACCGCTTCCGGACCGTCTGGCACCCCGACGGCAGGATGATGGCGACCTGGTTCCAGGGTCCGGCCGAGGAATTCATCAAAGTCAGCCGCGAAGGGGCCGCGCGGGGGGTGAGCATCCTGCACTTCCTGGGAGGGACATCCATCGACGTGGCCGGCGACCGGGCCATCGGACAGACGAAGATGACGATCTCCCAGCGAGCGGCCGTGCACGGCGTCCTGTGCGACGTGGTCTGCACCGGGCGCTTTTACGACTTCGTCGAGCGCCGGGCCGGACGGTGGGGCATCGTGCTGCGCCAGCCCGTCTATGAGAAGGACCGGCTGGACCCGGTCGATCCGGCCGCCCGGGTAGAACTCGCCCGCGAGGAACTGGAAAAGTTCCCGGCCGGCTACCGGCACCTGGCCTATCTGCAGGCAGGCCTGGGCTACCGCGTCAAGGCCGACATGCCCGGGCTGGCCGGGCCTGAAGTGGAGGCGCTCTACCAGCGGGGAGCCCGGTGGCTCGCGGGCGGCCCCTGCGACTAGGCCATCACCTCGCCGCGTCCGCCGGGCGACGCGTACCGCCCGGGACAAGCCGCCGCGACCTAGGGCCGGCGGGAACGATGCCGCCCGGTCGGGCGCGGATTGGCGCCATCCCCGCCCGGCTTCGCGCCGGCGGAAGCGGGCAGGTGCTCAGCCCAGTCCCAGGGAGGGCCCGAACTGACGCTGCCCTCGGGAGCAGCGAGCGGAGGCTCAGCGTGCCCCCAGGGCGGCGCGGAACTGACGCTGCTGCCCGGAGCGGGCGGAGGATCGGCCCACCCCCAGGGCGGCGCGGAACTGACGGCGCCGCGGGGCGCGGGCGGGCGGTCAGCCGACCTCGCCAGCGGGCCGGGGACCGGCGGGCGGTCGACCGGCCCCGCCTGCGACGCAGCAGCGGGCGGGCGGTCAGCCAGGCCCACCTGCGACGCAGCAGCGGGCGGGCGGTCAGCCAGGCCCACCTGCGACGCAGCAGCGGGCGGGCGGTCAGCCAGGCCCACCTGCGACGCAGCAGCGGGCGGGCGGTCAGCCAGGCCCACCTGCGGGCCAGGGGCGACACTGGCCAATGACCTTTCCGAACTCCGGCCCGGCACCATGGCCGGCACGGCCAGGTCGGCCGGCTCGGCCGGGGCAAATATCGGGAGCACCGTCGTGATCTCGGCACCGGAGGCAGAGACCGCCGGCTCGGCGGCGAAAACGTCGCGCTGGCGGTCGCCAGCAGCCGGGCGCCCGGTCGGGTAGGCCGACGGGCCGTCCTCCTGGCTCACCACCACGGGCACGATAGGCCGCAGCACCGCACCCCCGGCCGGGTACGGGAACACCGGCGCCGACGGGGCAGGCCCGGCCGGCCGGGCGCGGCCCGCCGTGGGGACCACGGTCTTGGGTTTCCCGCTGGCGGCGCGGGCGCCGGACACGATCAAGAGGGCGACGAAGCCGCCGACCGCGATCGCGAGCACGATCGCGCCAATCCAGATCGCCCCGGTGGCCATGCTGGACAGGGCCTGGGCGGTACTGCACTCCTTGGCGGTATTCGGGTCAAGGACCTGGCCGAACTGACCGAGGCCGCTGGAGCACTCGGCCAGCATTTTCGCCTGAGAGTGCTTCACGACCAAGCCGCCAATGAGGAGGAGCAGGCCGACGCCGAAGCCACCACCACCCGCACCCAGAATCTTTCTGCTACTTACCATTTTAAATTCCTCCTCGCCCTACGATAAAGAACGCCGACCCCGATAACCGCCAGGGCCGTGACAACTAAGCCAAGCCTTTACGCCACGCAACGGAGCATCGCCAGGCCCGCAGGGCCCGGCCGGGTAGTCGCTGACCTGCTGCCAGGCGCCGCACATCGCCGTCTCCCGCGGCGGCTGGCACGCCGACGCCAGCGGGCCATCCGTGGTGGACGTTCCAACTGAGCATTTTCATCCTCCCATGACTGCCCACATACCCTAAGCGCGAAATCGACGGATGAAGAATGTTCACTCACCGCTGGTCCTCCGAACCTTCAACTAGGCCCGCATCGAAATCTTTTGCGGCGCCTGGCAACGATCACGGAAAGTGCCATTTCGCAGGGCGTCCGGTGATGCCCCAGTCCGCGTCTTAGCCGGTGCAGGCCTAGGCCGCGAGCGTTATCGCGGCGGGTACTGCTATAGGATTATCTGGCAGGCCATAGCTGCGTTCCCCCCAACGCCCCGCGGGCGTCACCCAAGATGCTTGCTCGTTCGACGCCCCAGTTCGCATCTTGGTTGACACGATCGGCAGGAAGCCGGACGGCGGCCGACATCGGAAGCGGCACGCCCCTGACCATGATCGCCCGGTACCCGGTGCCTTGTACTACAAGTGGGCGGCTGCGACGTCTACTACAGGCAGGCCACGGTGGTCGGCGAGGTGGCCCGCAGCCTGGGGGTCGACGTGAGCAATGACCGGCGCTGTCAGCATTGCAGCGCGCCGATGGGCATGCGTGACCGCGTGTGCTTCGCCTGCCAGCGCACGGTCGACCCGATCCCGCCCGGAGCCGGGGCGCCGACCGGCCTGCAGCATCTCCTGCCCGCGCAGGCTTCCTACGCTCAGGCTCCGTATGATCAGGCTCTGCCGCCTGCCCGGTCCGTGCCCGCGCCCCGGCTCCCCCCGGATGGGTAACTTCATAACGGTCAAGATGACCGGCGGCACCAGCAGGGGACCCGGGGTGGACATCCGGGTCCACGGCGCCCGGGTGGATGCGCCCGGCTGGCCGATGCTCCTGGTCCCGTGCGCCTGCGGGCTGGCCGCCACCGCCTGGCTGCTGCAGCGCCAGGGGCGCCGCTGGAGCGCCGGCGGCTGAGGCGCCCGCCGCCTGGTCACTGAGTCACGGCCCCGTCACCGACGGTGCGATCCTCGACCCGCCGGGGCAAGAGTGGTTCGATGTGCAGCTAATGCACCTTATGCACGAGGACAGTCACGGCGAGGCGGCGGAGATGGCGCCCCGGCGCGGGCGGCCGCGCAGCGAGAAGGCGCGCCTGGCCATCCTCGAGGCGGCGGCGGAACTGCTGCTGGTGCAGGGCCTGTCCGCGGTCAGCATGGACGCGGTCGCCGAGCGGGCCGGCGTCAGCAAGGCCACGATCTACCGCTGGTGGCCAACCAAGGAGACGCTCGCGCTGGACGCGCTGTTCAGCGAGTGGGCGGCGGCCCGGCCGCCTGCGCGGGACACCGGCTCGCTGCGGGGCGACCTGCTGTCGCTGCTGCGCCCGTGGGCCAGGCTGGCCAGTAGCCGGCCGTACGGGCGCGTGATCGCCGCGCTCATCACCGAGGCGCAGATGGACCCGGCCTTCGCCGCCGAATACCGGACCCGCTTCGTCGAGCCGCGCCGCCAGCAGGGCCGCGAGGTCTTCCGCCGCGCGATCGAGCGCGGCGAGATCGCCGCGGACACCAAGGTCGAGGTCGCGCTCGACATGCTCTACGGCCCGCTCTACCACCGGCTCCTGCACGGGCACGCCCCGCTCAACGACCGCTTCGTCCGGGATGTCGTGGACACCGCTCTGGACGGCATCATCCGAGGCCGGGCCGCCGGGGCCTAGCCCGCTCGCCGTCCCGCGGGCGGGCGCGTCACCGGGCGAGCCCGGCGGTGGAGGCCCAGCGGCCTGCGTGCCTGGCGATCGCGACCGGATAGTCGAAGCACGCGCTGACCAGTTCGGTGGTGAGCACGTCACCGGCGGGCCCGGCCGCCAGCATCTGCCCGCCGCGCAGCAGCAGCGCGTGCGAGGTGCTGACCGGCAGCTCCTCCAGGTGATGCGTGACCAGCACGGTGGCCAGGCCGGGATGCCGCTCGCGCAGTTCGTCGATGCTGGCCAGCAGTTGCTCGCGGCCGGCCACGTCCAGCCCGGCCGCAGGCTCGTCCAGCAACAGCAGGCGCGGCTCGGCCATCAGCGCCCGCGCGATCAGCGCCCGGCCGCGCTCGCCCTGGGACAGGGTGGCCCAGCGCGCGTCGGTCAGTCCGCCCAGGCCCATCAGGCCGATCAGCGCCATGGCACGGGACCGCTCGGCCGCGCTGGGCGCCCAGCGCGGCACGATCTCGATGGTGCCGGTGACGCCGGTGAGCACCACCTGGCGGACCGTGCGCGCGGGCGCCACCGGATGATCCGGGCTGACCTGGCCGATCCAGGGACGCAGGCCGAACACGTTGACCCGGCCGAGCCGGTGGCCGAGGATGTGCACCTTCCCCCGCGTCGGGTGCGCGTAGGTCGCCATGATGCGCAGCAGGGTGCTCTTGCCCGCTCCGTTGGGCCCGAGCAGCGCCCAGTGCTCCCCCGCCTGCATCGTGACGCTGACCTGGTCGAGCAGCAGCCGGTCGCCGCGGACCAGGTCCACGCCGGCCAACCGCAGCACGGTCTGCGGGTCAGCCGGGGGGATGGGGCCGGTCATGGGCATACAAGGTATCCGGTGCGACGGTGCGATGTATCCGGTGCGACGGTGCGATCATGACGGCGCCGCCCGGGCCGGGTAGCCCGGGCGGCGCCGCGCGGCGCGCCCGCCGGCTCTGGTCCACGTGACGCGCGGTCAGCTGAACCGCCGGGGCGGGGGCGACGTGCTGCTGTTGTAGATGCTGGCGCAGCCGGGACGCGACGTGCGCCGGGCCTCCGAACCCGACCGCTTGATCATCTTGACTGCAGGTTCCGGGCCGGGCGGGTGGCCAGATGGGTACCCTGAGGTTGCGTGCCGGTCCTCCAGCGTCGGACGGTCAATCCATGACGTTCGCCGTCGGACGCTTTCTGGGAAAGGATGCTTAGCAGTATGAGCCAGGACGACCGGACGCCACCGGGCCCGGAACCGCCGACCGAGGACGACCTTTCGCCGGTACTCCCGTGCCTGACCAGCCGGCAGTCGAGCACGAGGAAGACCAGCCAAGCGCGCAATGCCCTCGCCAACCACCCGCTGACGAGGGAATACCTCGACGCTGGCCTCCGGCTTATGGCGGAGCAATTCCGGCCGGAGACCCGCCGGGCCGACGAAGACGACGACGAGTGGAGCAAGCAGAGCGCGTTCTTTGACTGGCTTTCCGCGCAGAAGGTCATCGACGAGGTGTCGAGGGGCAGGATCTCCTGTCGTACGCATTATGGGTCAGGCACTGGGCGCAGCATGCCGCGGTGGCCGAGGAGTTCGCGGCGCCCCTCACGACCGGGGCGGACTTCGTCCAGGCCGTGCACGAGGCTTCTTACTGGTCGTGCCGGGCCCAGCTGTCCAGCACGAGCTCCCGCGTCTGGCTGATCGCCAGCGCGGTATGCGAGCGCTATCCCGCGATGAAGACGGCCATGGGAAAGGTTCACCGCCAGCTCAACGATAGCTGGCTGCCGGTCTACGAGGCCGCCATTACCGGCCGCGGGCTGCGGCTGCGCCCCGGCGTCACGATCAGCGATATCGCCGAGATCCTCTCAGCGCTCTCCATGGGAATAAGCCTGCGTATCGCCACCGACGATAACGCGGAGCTCATTGACGACGAGCGCAGGCAATCACTGCTGGGGACGGCGGCGCTCGCCGTGCTGGCGTCGTGCATCGATGCCGGCGACGGCCAGAGCCTGGAAGAGATCATCCGGGAACTCGTGCGGCAGCACGCGGAGCCGGCCCCGGACGAGCAGGCCGAGTTAACCGGGCCCGACGGGCGGCTGCCCGCGCTCAGCCGGCCCGCTCTCAGTCGGCCGGCGGATCGCCGTCCACGATGATCGCCCCGCCGCGTCCCCAGCTGAGGTAGCGGTAGGACAGGTTGATCAGCGCGGAGATCCGGTTGCGGTTGCCGAGCAGGGTGATCAGGTGCAGGCCGAGCCAGGCGAACCAGGCCAGCGTGCCCCGGATGCGCACGTGGTACGGGAGTTGCACGACCGCGGAGCGGCGGCCGATCGTGGCCATGATCCCCTTGTCGTGGTAGGCAAACCCGGCCGCGGGCTTGCCCGCTTCGAGCCTGGCGATCTGCTCGGCCGCGAACCGGCCCATCTGCAGCGCGGGCTGGGCCAGTTGCGGCACCGGCTGGTCGCCGGTGAGCGCGATGTCGCCGATGGCGAAGATGCGGTCGTGCCCGGTGACCCGCAGGTCCGGCCCGACCTGGATGCGGCCGCCGCGTCCTTGCGGCAGGCCCCAGCGGCCGGCGGACTCGGGCGCGGTGACCCCGGCCGCCCACACGGTCACGTCGCTCGGCAGCTGCTCGCCGTCGGCGAGCACGACCTGGCCGGCCGTGATCTCGCGGATCGTCGCGTCGAGCCGGACGTCGACCCCCCGGTCGAGCAGCTGCCGGTGAGCGTACTCGCGCAGGGCCGGGACGTAAGGCGTCAGCAGGGCCGGGGCCCGCTCGACCAGCCTGATCCGCAGCCGGGAGCGGTCGATGCCGGGGAACGCGGTGGCCAGCGCGATGTTGCGCAGATCGGCCAGGGTCCCGGCCAGCTCCACGCCGGTGGCGCCGCCGCCCACGACCGTGATGGCCGCCCCTTGCCCCCGGGCCCCGGCGCTGAGCCGCTCCAGGCAGGCCATGAGCTGATCGCGCAGCGCGACCGCGTCGCGCCGGGTGTACAGGCCGAGGCTGTGCTTGTCCGCCCCGGTGACCCCGTAGTATGCCGCCGACACGCCGGTGGCCAGGATGAGGTAGTCGTACTCGAGTTCCTCGCCGCGGGCCAGCGTGACCTTCCGCGCGGTGTCGTCGATGGCCGCGAGCTCGCCGTGCTGAAACCGGGCGCCGTACCGGTAGGCGAACCCCCGCAGCGGGTAGGCCACGTCGCTCGGGTTCAGGCCCCCGGTCGCGACCTGGTAGAGCAGGGGCTGGAAGGTGCTGTAGACGTTGCGGTCCACCAGCGTGACCCGCAGGCCCGCCCGGGTCAGCCCGCGCACCGTCGCCAGCCCGGCGAAGCCCATGCCGACCACGATCACCCGCACCGCGCCGCGGCGCGGCGGCCGCCGCGCCCTGCGCCACAACCTGGTCATACCATTCCTATTTTAGGCGTACCGGCCCGCACGCCCGCACCGGGCCCGCCCGCGGCCGGCCCGTTCCCGGCGCTGGACGGGGCCGGAAGGAACCGCCGGGCCAGCTCCCCGCGGTGGCCCGCATACGCTGAGCGGAGACCGGCTGATGGAAAAGGTTCAGTGAAGGCATGCCCATGCGGGATGACGCGGACGCCGCCCTGCGGCGGTTCCCCCTCGGCGGCCAGGTAGCGGGCAGGGTCGTCGCCATCCCCGTGCGCGCCCGCGTCGGGGTGTTCGTCGACCTGGGCGACGGCGGACGGGGATTCGTCGGCGCCGAGCACCTGCCCGACGATCCTGAGCAGTGGCCGCGGGTCGGCACGGAGACGACGTTCGAGGTCCTTCGGCATGACTTCTCCCGCCGGCGGACCTGCCAGGTCAGGCTGTGGCCGCTGGAGTCGCGGTTCCGCCGGACCAGGGCGGTCGCCGGGGCGTTCACGGTCGAGGAGTGGCAACTGGTCCGGGACCATTACCCGATGGGGACGGTGGTAACCGCGACGGTCAGCAGCGTCTCGCCGGACAACTGCTGCTACTGGATCCGGTTCGGAGCCGGACGGGGCTCGGTCACGTCGGCGGCCGAGCTCCCGCGAGTCGGGACCGCCCACCGGTACGTCGTGGTCGGGGTGCTGGAAACCACCCGGCGCCTGGTCCTGGCGCTGGCGGACGGGCCCGGCGGCAGCTGAGCCGCCCGCGGCCACGGGCCCGGCGGTAGGCTTCGCCCAAATGACCGGAAAGGCGATGAACTGGGCGCGTAATGTCACGTTCGCTGCCGAGCGCTTCCACCGGCCGGCATCCCTGCCGCAGCTGCAGCGCCTGGTGGCCCGGGGCACGCGGGTCCGGGCCCTCGGAACCGGCCATTCGTTCAACCGCCTGGCGGACACTCCCGGCGATCTCGTTTCCGTGGCGGGCCTGCCGCGCCTGGTCGAGGTCGACACCGCCCGATCGGCCGTCAGGCTGAGCGCGGGCCTGACGTACGGCGAGGCGGCCGTCGCGCTGCAGCAGGCCGGGCGCGCGCTGCCCAACCTGGCGTCGCTGCCGCACATCTCGGTGGCCGGCGCGTGCGCGACCGGGACCCACGGCTCCGGCAACGCCGTCGGCAGCCTCGCCACGGCGGTGTCGGCCGTCGAGATGGTCACCGCGGACGGCGACCTCGTGACCGTGAGCCGGGAGGCCGACCCGGGCCGGTTCCCCGGGACTGTGGTGGCCCTCGGCGCGCTCGGCATCGTCACCCGGCTGACGCTCGACACGGTGCCGACCTTCGACATCCGCCAGTACGTCTACGAGGACCTGCCCGCCGGGCAGGTGATCGAGCATTTCGACGAGATCACCTCCAGCGCGTACAGCGTGAGCCTGTTCACCGACTGGCGCGGGCCCCGGATCCGCCAGGCCTGGCTGAAGCGCCGGGCGGACGCGCCGGATTCCGCGGCGCCCGGGCCGCGGTGGATGGGGGGCCGGCTGGCCGACGGCCCGCGGCATCCGGTGCCCGGCATGTCGCCGGCCAGCTGCACCGAGCAGCTCGGGGTGCCCGGGCCCTGGCACGAGCGGCTGCCGCACTTCCGGCCCGAGTTCACCCCCAGCGCCGGCGACGAGCTGCAGTCCGAGTACCTGCTGCCCCGGGCGCACGCGACCGACGCGCTGGCCGCGCTGCAGCCGGCCGCTGGCCGGCTGGCTCCCGTGGTCCAGATCTCGGAGATCCGCACGATCGCGGCGGACGATCTGTGGCTGAGCCCGGGCTACCAGCGGGACTCGGTCGGCTTCCACTTCACCTGGATCAAGGACTGGGCGGCCGTGGCCCCGGCCCTGGCCCTGGTCGAGGAGCGCCTGGCGCCGCTGCGGGCCCGGCCGCACT
The DNA here is from genome assembly GCA_963808705.1 of uncultured Actinomycetota bacterium. Classification (GTDB taxonomy): domain Bacteria; phylum Actinomycetota; class Actinomycetes; order Streptosporangiales; family Streptosporangiaceae; genus JASHPR01. The sequence continues at coordinate 258,672 of CAWEHB010000008.1, forward strand.
GGGGGAAGCTCTTCGGCACCCGCCCGGAGGCCGTGCGCGGGCTGTACCCGCGGCTGGACGACTTCCGGCGCCTGATGCGCCGCCATGACCCGGCCGGCAAGTTCCGCAACGACCTGCTGGACCGCTACTTCCCGTACTTCCCGCCGGACCGGTAAGCAGAGAGGAGCGCCATGACCGCGACGGCCCTGCAGGTGGGGGTGATCGACGACTACCAGGACGCGGCCCGCGAGTTCGGGCCCTGGGCCGAGCTGGCCGGGCGCGCCGAGGTCACGATCTTCAATGACCACGTCACGGACGCCGGCGCGCTGGCCGAGCGCCTGGCGCCGTTCGACGTGATCGTGGCGACCCGCGAGCGCACCCGCTTCCCCCGGCAGATCCTGCAGCGGCTGCCCCGGCTGCGCCTGCTGGTCAGCACCGGCATGGGCAGCGCGCATATCGACCTGGCCGCCGCCCGCGAGCTCGGCATCACGGTGTCGGGCACCGGCGGCCGCCCGGAACCGCCCGCCGAGCTGACCTGGGCGCTGATCCTCGGGCTGGCCCGGCACGTCGCCGAGGAGGACGCCGGGATCCGGGGCGGCTCCTGGGGGCTGGCGGTCGGCACCGACCTGGCCGGCGCCATCCTCGGCGTGATCGGCCTCGGGAACCTGGGCCTGCGGGTGGCCAAGATCGGCCAGGCGTTCGGCATGCGGGTGATCGCCTGGAGCCAGAACCTGGACCCGGCCACGGCCGCCGCCGCGGGCGTGGAAGCCGTCGGCAAGGAGGAACTGCTCCGCCGCGCCGACGTGGTCACGATCCACGTCCGGCTCAGCCAGCGGACGACCGGGCTGATCGGCGGGGCCGACCTGGTGCTGCTCAAGCCGACCGCCTACCTCGTCAACACCTCGCGCGGCCCGGTCGTCGACGAGGCGGCCCTGGTCGACGCGCTGCGCTCGGGCCGCATCGCCGGCGCCGGGCTCGACGTGTTCGACGTCGAGCCGCTCCCGGCCGGCCACCCGCTGCGGACCGCGCCCAGGACCCTGCTCACGCCGCACGTCGGCTACGTCACCGCCGGCACCTACCGGGTCTTCTACTCCGGCGCCGTCGAGGCCATCCGCGCCTTCCTCGACGGCCAGCCGATCCGGCTGCTGGGACCTAGCCCTTGACGTACGCGAGCTTCTCGGTGACCTTGCCGCCAGAGACGGTGAAGACATCGATGCCCCGCACGTGACCGCCCGCCCAGTCGTAGCGCCAGCGCTGCACCAACCGCGAGCCGGCCGTGAACGAGTCCTCCACGGTGAAGCGGCTCGTCACGTCGTCGAAGATCGGCTGCCAGGCCGCGCGGATCGCCGCGTGGCCCACGCTGCGCACGCCGTCCGGGGCCGGCGAGGTGGCCTCGAACACGCAGTCCTCGCTGGTCAGGGCGATGGCCGCGGCGAGGTCGTGGGCGTTCCACGCCGCGTTGAAGCGGCCGACCACCTCGGCGACCGCCTCAACGCCTGCCTCATTGACTGTGCTCATGTGAGCGCTGGCTCCGCGGTCTCCAGCCCGGCGCGGAGCATCTCCCGCAGTTCCGGCGTGTCCTCGTGGCCGTGCTTGGCGACGGCGTGCGCCGCCGCCGCGTCGAGGACCTCGTCCTCGCCCCCGGCGATGGTCAGCGTGCAGCCGATCTCGTTGGGCACCTTCCGGCAGTCGATCATCTTCCTGGCCATGATGGCCTCCCTCCCTAGGGCCGGGCCTCTCCCGGCCAGAGTGCTGACGTTGTGCCTGGCTACCGGGCGTAGTTGCCCGCGCCGAACCAGTCGATGGTCACCACGGGCTCGTCGCCGACGACCCAGGCGTCGTGGCCGCTCGGCAGCGCCGTGACGTCTCCGGGGCCGGCGATGAACTCGGCGCCGTCGTCCATCCGGATCGCCAGTTGCCCGCTGACGTGGTACTGGAAGTGGGGCGCCTCGCAGCTCGCGGTGCCGGCTATCGGCCGCACGTCCTCGGACCAGCGCCACCCGGGCTGGAACACCAGCCGCCCCACCTGGCCGCCGCCGACGTTGAGGATCTCGGCCCGGCCGCGCGGGAACTCGCGGGTCTCATCCGGCGTCCCGAAGCTCCGATGCTCGGTTTTGTCCATATCGGCCCCCATCGTTCCGGTTACGGATCGCGTATACTTACTTATCGATAGGTCAGAGTCTGACTTACTGATAGGTCAGGCGTCAAGAGTCTGGAAGAAACTGGATGACCGCGAGCCGCGGGCACGACGATGCGGGCACGGCCTCGCGGATCCTGGATGTCGCCGAGCGGCTGGTCCAGGTCCGCGGCTTCAACGGGTTCAGCTACGCCGATATCGCAGCCGAGCTGCACATCACCAAGGCCGCGCTGCATTACCACTTCGCCGGGAAGGCGGACCTGGGTGCGGCGCTCATCGCCCGTTACGGGGACCGGTTCGCCGAGGCCCTCCGCGGGGTGGACGCGCGCGGTAGCGACGCCAGCGCCAAGCTCGCCGGCTACGCGGACCTGTACCTGCAGGTGCTCCGCGCGCGCAAGATGTGCCTGTGCGGCATGCTGGCCGCCGAGTACCAGACCCTCCCGCGGCCCATGCAGGACTCGGTGATCGGGTTCTTCGACCGCAACGAGACCTGGCTGGAGGGCGTGCTGGAGCAGGGCCGCCAGGACGGCAGCCTGCAATTCGCCGGGTCCGCGCGCGACACCGCCCGCATGATCGTGGGCGGGCTGGAAGGGGCCATGCTCGTCGCCCGCCCCTACGGGGACATCGCCCGGTTCCAGGCCGCCGCGGCCAACCTGCTGGCCGGGCTCGCGCCGGCCGGCAATGGGCAGGGCCCGGAGGAGCCCGCGCGCCCGCCTCAGCCGAAGACGACGGTGCGCGCGCCGGCGAGGACCACCCGGTCCTCGGCGTAGAGGCGCACCGCGCGGGCCAGCACCAGCCGCTCGACGTCGCGGCCGATGGCCACGAGCTGCTCGGGGGTGTGGAAGTGTCCGACCTGCGCTCGGGTGTCGGTCCTGACCAGCGTCGCACGCCCAGGATGACGGTGTATGCGGCAGAATCCACGAAGGATCCGACCCGGGGATGTGGGACATGGACGTGCGGCGCTGGCTGAGCCGCGGCGTGGACGCGATCGAGGACTGGCAGGCCAGGTTCGGCCCGTTCGAGCCGGACGCGTCGCTGCGGATCACCGACGAGCAGTTCGCCAGCGCGTTCGGCGACTTCACGGAGCGGCTGCGGGACAACTACCCGTTCTTCCACCCGTCCTACGCTGGGCAGATGCTCAAGCCGCCGCATCCCGCGGCGGTCGTCGGCTACCTCACGGCGATGCTGGTCAACCCTAACAACCACGCGCTCGACGGCGGCCCGGCGACCGCCCGGATGGAGAAGGAGGCGGTGGCGCAGCTGGCCCGGATGTTCGGCCTGGCCACGCACCTGGGCCACCTGACCACCAGCGGCACGATCGCGAACCTGGAGGCCCTCTACGTGGCCCGCGAGCTGCACCCCGGCCGCGGCATCGCCTACAGCGCCGAGGCGCACTACACCCACGCCCGCATGTGCGGCGTGCTCGGGGTCGAGGGAACCCCGGTGGCGGTGGACGACGCGGGACGGCTGGATCCCCGCGCGCTGGATGCGCTGCTCGCCCGGGGCACGGTCGGGACCGTGGTCGCGACGGCCGGCACGACCGGCCTGGGCGCGATCGATCCCGTGCACGAGGTGCTTGCCGTGGCCCGCTCCCACGGGGTCCGGGTCCACGTCGACGCCGCGTACGGCGGTTTCTTCACCCTGCTGGCGGGCGCGCCCGGCCCGGCCGGGCTGGACGAGGCGCCGTGGCGGGCCATCGCCGGGTGCGACTCGGTGGTGGTCGACCCGCACAAGCACGGGCTGCAGCCCTACGGGTGCGGGGCCGTGCTGTTCCGGGACCCGGATGTCGGCCGCTTCTACCTGCATGACTCCCCCTACACGTATTTCACCTCCGACGAGCTGCACCTCGGCGAGATCAGCCTCGAGTGCTCCCGGGCCGGGGCGGCGGCCGCCGCGCTGTGGCTCACGTTCCGGCTGCTGCCGCCCACGCCGGACGGGCTCGGCCGGGTGCTGGCGGCCGGCCGCCGGGCTGCCCTGGAGTGGGCGCAGCTGATCTCCGGCTCCGGGCGGCTGGAGCTGTACCAGCCCCCGGAGCTGGACATCGTCTCCTACTTCCCGGCCACCCGGCCGCGGACCCTGGCCGCGATCGACCGGGCCAGCGCCCGGATGCTGGCCGGCGGCATGGCCGACCCGGCCCGCCCGGTGTTCCTGTCCACGCTGCGGATCACGGCCGCCGATTTCGCCCGCCGCCATCCCGGCGTCGAGCCAGACCGCGAAGGTGCGAGAATCCTGCGCAGCGTGCTGATGAAGCCCGAGGCCGAGAGCTACCTGCCCGAGCTGCACGCGCGCGTCGAGCGGCTGGCCGGCGGCTGACCCCCGAAAGGCTCACGATGAACGGAACGGACGGGTGGCTGGACGGCCAGGTCGCGGTGGTCACGACGCCTGGGCGCAGCACATCCGCGCGAACATGACCACGTGCCTGGTCTCGGCCCGCGCCTGCCTGCCGCAGCTCGTCGAGCGGCGCGGCTGCGTGGTCGTGGTGTCGTCGGTCGCCGGCCTGTTTGCCACGCCGGAGTCCGTGGGCTACGCGACCGCCAAGCACGGGGTGATCGGCCTGGCCCGGTCGATGACCCGCGACTTCGGCCCGCGCGGCGTCCGGGTCAACGCCGTGTGCCCGGGATGGGTGCGCACCCCCATGGCCGACGAGGAGATGGACCAGCTCGCCGTGCAGCACGGCCTGCCGGACCGGGACGCCGCGTACGCGCTGGCCACGGCGCAGGTGCCGCTGCGCAAGCCCGCCGAGCCGGAGGAGGTCGCCGCGGTCGTGGCGTTCCTGGCCAGCGGGCACGCGTCGGCCGTGAGCGGGGCCGTGCTCACGGTGGACGGCGGCGGGACCGCGGTTGACCTGCCGTCGATAGCGTTCGACTCCCTGTGACGGCGAGCGCCCGGTGATCGTGGTTGATTGAGCACATCGGTCACCGATCAACCACGATCATGGTGAGGTGATCTCGCGGGCGCTCACCGGCTCGCGGCACGTACGATCGCGGTATGCCTCGTCGCCTTGCCGCTGGCAGCGCCATCGACCTCGTGCGGGCCGAGCGCGACATCCGCAACCGGATCGGCGATCAGCACCTCGACTTCGCCACGATGGCGGCGGTGTCCAACATCTACCGCGCGGCCAACGTGATCCGGCACCACATGGAGCAGAAGGTGCTGGCGGACGAGGACCTCTCCTGGGCCGCGTTCACGGTGCTGTTCGTGCTGTGGATCTGGGGTGACCAGCAGACCCGGCACCTGGCCGAGGAGGCGGGGGTCACCAAGGGCACGCTCACCGGCGTGCTGAAGACCCTGGAGAAGCGCGGCCTGGCCCGGCGGCGGGCCCACGACGCCGATGGCCGGCTCGTGCTGGTCAGCCTGGAGCCCAAGGGGCTGGGCGTGATCGAGCGGCTGTTCCCGGCGTTCAACATGGGCGAGGCGTTCGTCAGCGCCAGCCTGACCGCGCAGGAGAAGGATCAGCTCGCGTCGCTGCTCCGCAAGATCATCCGGTCGGTCGAGGACGGCTGAGCCGCCCGGCGCGGGACCGGCCCATGCTGACGGATCGGCCGGTGACGGCGCGTTACGGAATGGCGTTGCCCGGGGCTGGCTGCTGGGCGATCAGCAGCGCGGACGCGACCAGCGCGTCGGCCCGGCCGCGCGCGGCCGACTCCTGGGCGTAGGTCTGCGCCAGGAACCGGTCCACGTCGACCCCGTGCAGCTCGGCCTCCTCGCGCCCGCCGGCGTCCAGCCACAGCCGGAGCAGCTCGCCGTCGGGCTCGGGGTGAAACTGGACCGCCAGATGACGGCCGAGCACGAACGCCTGGACGCCCACCTCGTTGTCGGCGAGCACTCTCGCCTGCGGGGGCGGGAAGAACCGGTCCTGGTGGAACTCCAGCCAGGGGCCGACCGGGATCACCTCAGGGTCGTAGGAGTCAACCACCGACCAGCCGATCTCCTTGCGGGCCGCGGCCTCCACCCGGCCGCCGAACGCGGCGGCGAGCGCCTGCGCGCCGAAGCAGATGCCGAGCACGGGCACGCCGGACTCCTCGGCCTGCCGCAGCCAGGCCAGCTCGTCGGCGATCCAGGCCCGGTCCGGGCTGTCGTCGTAGACCGACCAGACGGCGCCGAGCACCACGATGTGGTCGACGTCGTCGAGTGCGGGCAGCGGGCCCTCCTTCGGGAACAGGCACACGCTGAGCTCGGCGCCGCGCGCCTCGAACGCGGCGCCGATGAACCCGGCCGAATCCTCCTCGTGGTGGCGGATGACGGCGACTCGCATGAACAATCCTCCCAGCCGCGCCAACACCGGCGGCGGCGCTGCCCATTCCCCCCGGCCGTTGCCCGGCTATTTGTTTGGTGCCAAACTATCTGCCATGACCCGGGCCGCGGACCTGACCGATCTCGACATGTGGGCGCGGGGCGTTCCTTACCACGAGTTTGCCCGGCTGCGGCGGGAGTCACCGGTCGCGTGGCACGACGAGGCACCGCCGAACTCGGGCTTCTGGTCGGTCCATCGTTACCAGGACATCGTCACCGCCAGCCGCGACGTGGCCACGTTCTCGTCGGCGCGGGGGATCTCATTCGAGGAACCGACCGACGCGGACATGGCGGCCCGCCGCACGATCATCGACACCGACCCGCCCGATCACACCAAGCTCCGCAAGATCGTATCCGGCAGCTTCTCGCAACGGGCGGTAGCGGTGTACCGGCACTTCGTCGAGGGGCTCACCGAGGAGGGCCGGGACGACACCGACGCCTACCGCCGGTTCCCGTTCCGGAGCCCGTACGGCAAGCAGCTATGGGACCTCGGCCGCGAGATCGTGGCCGAGCGGCTCCGCGCTCCCGGCGAGGACCTGCTGTCCACGCTGCTGCGGGCCGAGGTCGACGGCGACCGGCTCAGCGAGGTCGACCTCGACAACTTCTTCTCGATCCTCGTGGTCGCGGGAAACGAGACCACCCGGATCGCGATCGCCCAGGGGGTCCTGGCCTTCTGCGAGCACCCGGAGCAGTGGCAGCGGCTGCGCGCCGACCCGGGCCTGCTGCCCGCCGCCGCCGATGAGGTGCTCCGGTGGAGCTGCCCGACGCACTTCATGCGCCGGACCGCGGCCGCGGACACCGAGCTCGGCGGCGCCGCGATCCGCGCCGGGGACAAGGTGGTGCTCTGGTACGTGTCCGGGAACCGGGACGAGGCCGAGTTCGCCCACCCGGACGTTTTTGATGTCGGCCGCGCGCCCAACCGGCGCCTCAGCTTCGGCCGCGGCGGCCCGCACCTGTGCCTGGGCGCGCACCTGGCCCGGCTGGAGGTGAGCGTGATGCTGGCCGCGCTGGCGCGCCGGGTGGCCCGCTTCGAGCTGGCCGGCCCGCCGCGCCGGATCCGGTCGAACTTCACCAACGGCTTGCGGGAGCTGCCGGTCCGGGTGACGCTGGCCTGAGCCTGGGCCGGTCAGCTGTCCGACCGGATGTCGTAATCGTCGTCGTCCACCACGTGGACCGCCGCCTCCTCCGCGGTGGCCGCACCGCCGTCGATCCCGACGTCGCGCGCGACGAGGTCGGCCTCGGCATCCGGACGGGCTCCCTCGTCCTCGGCCACCAGCCGGCCCGCCCGGGGCGCCGGGCCGTCGTCGAGCAGCAGCCCGTCCACGTCCTCGTCCCCGGCCTCGTTGTCTCCGGCAATGTCGCCGTACGACTCGTCATCCTCATCATCGAGGTCGAGGTCGAGGGCCGGGTCCGGCTCCTCCTCCGCCAGGAGCTGGTCGAGGGATTCGCCCCGTTCCTCCTCCTCGGTCGTGGTGCCGTACCGGATCGCGGCCGTCCACCGCTCGGGGGTGATGACCCCGCGGTCGAGGGGATCGTCCCCTGGGTCTCCGTCGAGCGTGTCGTAGGCATCCCGCGTCTCGAGGTCGTCGATATCCGTGGACTCGTGCCGGGTCTCATCAGGCATGTCTGCGTCCCGTGGCCAGGGCCGGGTGGCTCGGCCGCGATCAGGGTTCCTCGCGCCACCTAGGCCCAAGCTACCGGGCCGATCAAACGGCCGGGGAGCTGGACCGGCCAGAGTCGGCCCGAACCCTTGACACCCATTCGTTTGCTTCCATACGATCCCCCCAGTCGCACTCCCGAGGGAGGCACGTGAGGAAGATCGATGCTTTCGCTCACATCCTCCCGCCGTCATACGCGCGCCGGCTGGAGTCGATCGTCTCGGGCCCCGGGGTCAGCGACCGGATCCTCGGGTACCAGCCGTGGATTCACGAGGACCCGGCGCTGATCGATCTCGATGCCCGCTGGCGGGCGGTCGACCCGTTCGGGGATTACGTCCAGGTGCTGACGCTGGCCGTGCCGCCGATCGACCAGCTCGGGGAGCCGGGCGCGGCCCGCGACCTCGCCCGCGCCGCCAACGACGAGCTGGCCGAGCTGGTCGGCAGGTACCCGGACCGTTTCGCCGGCTTCGCCGCCGCGCTGCCCCTGAACGACGTGGACGCGGCCGTGGCCGAGCTGGGCCGCGCCATGAGCGACCTCGGGGCGCTCGGCGCGCAGCTGCACACCAACGTGGGCGGGGCACCGCTCGACGAGCCGCGGTTCGAGCCGGTCTTCGAGGCCGTGACCCGCCTGGGCGGGGCGCTCTGGATCCACCCGACGCGCAGCGAGGTCTGGCCCGACTACCCGGCGGAGAGCCGGTCGCAGTACGGCATCTGGTGGTCGCTGGGCTGGCCGTACGAGACCTCGGTGTGCATGGCGCGGCTGGTGTACTCGGGCTGTTTCGACCGCCACCCCGGGCTGCGGGTGATCACCCACCACGCCGGGGCGATGGTGCCGCACTTCGCCGGGCGCCTGGCCTCGCCGCTGGAAGATCCCGGCCGCGCGACCATCATGGCGGGCCTGTCCGCCGAGCCCATCGACTACTTCCGGCGCTTCTTCGCCGACACCGCGCTGTTCGGCGCCGCCCACGCCGTCCGGTGCGCGGTGGAGTTCTTCGGCGCCGGTCACGTGCTCTTCGGCACCGACATGCCGCTCGGCGGCCCCACGGTCGTCGGGGACACGATCGCCAACATCGAGGCGCTCGGCCTGCCGGACGCCGACGTCGCCGCGATCTTCGCCGACAACGCCGCCGCGGTGCTGCGGATCCCGCCGCCGGAGTCATAGGAGGAACCATGGCCAGTTCCGAGCCCGGGTACGAGCGCCTCGGCGCGAAGATCCTCGCGCTGCCCGACGTCATCGCGTAGTCCGTCGGGCTCATGGGCCCGGTGTTCTCGGCGGCCTTCGTGATCCCGCTGGTCGTCGGCGTGATCAGCGCCTCGGGCAAGGGCGGCGAGCTGGCGGACCTGAGCGAGAAGACTGCGGCGTGAGGTAGCCCAGCGGGCGCGACGTCATGGCGCGGCGCGACGTCACTCGGCGCGCAGCAGCAGCGCGGTGGGCGTGCGCCCGGCCATGCGCCCGGGCACCGCGGCCACGACGTTGGCCAGCACGAGCGCGCCGACCGTGATCAGGACGACCGTCGGGCCGGGGACCGTGGGTTCGGGCACCACGCTGATCTGCCGCGCGAACAAGTCCCAGAGGAAGCGGCCGACCGCGATGCCGAGCGGCACGCCGACGAGGGCCCCCACGGCCACCGCGACGGTGGACTGCCAGGCCACGGCGGCCGCCAGCTGACGCCGGGTGAACCCGATGGTCTTCAGCAGGGCCAGGTCCCGGCGCCGGCGCCGGACGGAGGCGAACAAGGTCAGGCAGAGAGCGGCCACGGCCCCGGCCGCCAGGGCCGCCCCCAGGATCGCCGGGGTGGCTCCCATGGACCGGTAGTTGACAATTTGCGCGGGACGCTGGACGGGAATGACCTGCCCACCGTTGGCCGCCGGGACCAGCCGCTGCAGCTCGGCGCGCGCCGCGGCCCGGTTCGCCCCGGGCCGCAGGGTCACGTAGATGTCGTTGGGCTGGCTGGCGACGGCGCCCGGGATGAGCGGGTAGGGAAGCATCGCTCCCGTCCCCATCTCGGTGTGCAGCGTGCCGAACACGCCGAACGAGGGCAGCGTGGCGGTGCCGACGATCTTCAGCCAGGAGCGCCTCACACCCGGGCCCCCCACGGTGACCTCGTCGCCAACCTGCTTGTGCAGCTGCGCCAGGGTCGCGGCGCCGAGTACCACCTGGCCGGTTGCCTGCAGGCCGTGCCCGGTCAGCACGGGCGGGCCGACCGGCGCGTCCGGGCTCGCGCCGATGACCGGCACGGTCAGGCCGTCTATCTTGAACGTGGCGTAGTAGACACCCGTCCACGCGGCCACCGCGGGATCGTGGTCGAGCAGCGCCGCCGCGCGCTCCCTGGGGACGTACGTGGGATAGCCCGAGCTGAGCGCGTAGGTCCAGTTCCAGCCGTACAGCGCCGGGTGCGACACGAGCGTGTCAAGGCTGGCCCCGAAGGTGACCGTGGCCACCGTGACGATCATGGCCAGCGCGGCGCCCAGGATGGCCGACCGGACCGGCACCGCGCTGCGTCCGGAGCCGGGATCGACGGCGAGCCTGACCCCCTCGACCACGGGCGGCGGCAGGCCCAGGGAGGCGGCACCGCGCGCCGCCGCCGAACCTCGCCTCGGCGTGCGCTGGTCCCGCCGGGCCGCCCGATGGGGCGCGCCCCGGTAGGCCAGCATCACGGCCACCAGGGACAGCACGACGGTCAGCGCCAGTACGCCCAGTCCGAGGACGGTCCAGTCGAAGGCGATGCCCAGGTAGGGATACACGGCGCGCACCGAGCCCAGCGGCGCCACCGGTGACAGCCCGACGGCCACCACGGCGGCCAGCAGGGAGCCTGCGGCCACCGCGACCAGCAGGCCGGGCAGCCCGTCGCCGACCGTCATGGCCGGCCCCGCGCCGAGGGCTCGCATCGTGCCGAGATCGTCGGCGCCGAGGCGGAGCTGCCGGCCGATCAGCTGGCTGGCGATGAGCAAGGTAGCCAGGGCGGCGATCCCGCCGAACACGGCGAGCGCGATCGACTCCGGCTTGATGGCCTGCTCGGCCTTGGCTTCGGTGAGGGAGGTGACGTAAAACTCGACGGGAAAGCCCTTGGGCAGGAGTTGCTCGATGCCGGCCTCGGTCGGGGCCACGTAGCGGCTGCCGCCGCTGAGCTGGACGGCGCTCTCGGTGAATTGGGAGCAGCACCCCACGAGCCGCCGGGTGAGCGCGGGGGTGAACAGCGCTCCCCCGTTCAGGCCGGCGTCGGCGTCGTCCTGCACCACCTCCCGGCTGAAGATCGCCTTCCCGACCACCTTGACGTTGATCCGCAGGTACGGCTTGGTGCCCGGCCGACCGAAGTCCGGCGATGCCTCCTGGGCGTTCGTGTAGAAGCCGAGCGGAACGACCTCGCCCACGTGCACCGAGGACGGGGTGCCCTTCGCGTCGATCACGATCTCGTCGGCCCGGTCCGGGTTAGCCATCCGGCCCTGGACGATGGTCGGGCGGTCTTGGTTGAAGTACTGGCCGTCGACGCTGCCCGGTAGCCCCTGAGCGGCGGCTCCCGGGGGCGCGCCGGGCGCCAGGATGGCCACGTTGAGCCCGGCGTAGCTCTCGACCCGCCGCACGTGCGGAAGCTTGGCAATCTCGTGAATGAGCGCCGGGTCGTATCCGCTGCCGGGGCCCGCGCCGGAAATGCCGGTCAGTACGGTCAGGTCGGAGGGGTTGGTGCTGGCCAGGTAGGCCGGGAACGCCGCCTGGGTGCGCCGGGCCGCGGCCACGGCGCCCAGGGCCAGGCCGCCGACCAGGCCGATCAGCAGCACCAGCGCCAGGTACCCGCCCCAGCGGTCGCCGAGCGTGGCGCGGAACCGGTACCACGCGACACGCAAGGCTGGCCGGCTCATGTCGGCCAGTCTGACCCACGGCCCGGGCCGCGGACCAGGTAGTTAGCCTTTCCGCCGCCCTCGTGCCACTACCACACGACGGCGTTCCGCTGCGTGGCGGGCCGCCGTTCCCGTTGCGTACTGGGACTAGATGAGCGGTGGTGGCAGGCTCACTCAAGACCGGCCGGGCACCACCCTGGTGGCCCGCAGCCCCCCGCGCCAGCCTGGAGATGACCGAAGCAGGTCGCGAGAAGGGGACACCATGACCGCACTGGCCGCGCGGGGGATTCGCAAGTCGTTCGGCCGCCGTCCGGTGCTGGCCGGGCTGGATCTCGAGGTCGCGCCCGGGGAACTGGTGGCGGTGGTCGGCGAGAACGGGACCGGGAAGACGACGCTGCTGCGCATTCTCGCGGGCGACCTGCGCCCGGACGCGGGCACGGTCGCGATCGGCGGCCGGCCCGGCTACTGCCCGCAGACGGTCGTGCTCGACGAGGCGCTCACCGTGGACCAGCACGTGCGTTACTTCCAGGCCGCGTACGGGATCGGCTCCACGGCCCGGGCCGACGAGCTGATCGAGCGGCTGGGCTACGCGGGCTGCCGCGGCCAGCGCGCCGGCACCCTGTCCGGCGGGACCAAGCAGAAACTCAGCCTGACGCTGGCCCTGATGCACGATCCGGCGGTGCTGCTGCTCGACGAGCCGTACCAGGGCTTCGACTGGCAGACCTACCTGGCCTTCTGGGACCTCGCCGAGGAGCTGAAAGCGACCGGGACCGCGACCGTGGTCATCAGCCACCTGGTCTTCGAGCAGGAGCGTTTCGACCGGATCTGCCGCCTCGCCGGCGGGCGGATCGACGAGGAGGCGGGCCGCCATGCGCCAGCAGCTTGAGACCGCCGTCCGCCTCACCCTGGCCACGCAGGTCCGCAACCGGCTGGCCTGGGTGCTGCTGGCGGTCTTCGTCCCGGTCTGGTACCTGCTGCTGGGTTCCATGACCCCGCACAAGGGCGTGACGTTCCGGCTGCGCGCCGCCGACGCCACCGTCGTGGTGGACGGCCACAACCTCACCCTGATCACCGCGGGGCTCAGCGCGATCACCCTGATCACGGGGTTCGTGGTGTTCGCCGCGGTCCGCCGGTCACTGCCCTTCGACCGGCGCCTGGTCCTGTCCGGGTACCGGCACACCGCCCTCATCGCGGCCAAGACCAACGCGGCCCTGGCCCAGGCCGTCGGCATCGGCGCCTACGCCGCGCTGGTCATGCTGGTCTTCTGGCGGCCTCCGGGGCTATGGGCCATCGCGGCGACGTTCATCCTGGGCGCGGCCACCTACGCGGCGTTCGGCCTGCTGATCGGCGTCCTGGTCCGGGGCGATCTGGAGGGCTTCTTCCTCATCATCATGATCTCGCTGCTGGACACGTTCCTGGAGAACCCGGTGGAGAACCCGCTGGCGAACAAGCCGATCCTGGAGTTCTTCCCGTCCTACGGCGTGACCCAGTTCGCGGGCGCGGGAGTCTTCCACCACCAGGCGCTGGCCAGCATGGCGGCCCTGTCGCTGGCCTGGACGGCGGCCTTCGCCCTGCTCGGGCTGGTGGTGCTGCGGCTACGGCTGCCCCGGCCGACCCGGTCGGCCCGCACGGCGTCCGTCGGCGCGCCAGAGCCTGCGCGGCCGGGCGGCGGGACGCTCGTCGGTGCGGTGCCGTCCGAACCAGGGGCTCAATGGTCTGCTTTTGGTAAAAGGGAACGTCGCGAGTAATCTCGTCGGCCCTCCGGTGCGTCTAGTTACCGGCGATTCGTGCCGCCTGCTCGCGGGACGGACCTCCTGAGACGTTGCGTGCTTTGCCGTCGGTGGTCGGGACGGCCAAAAGGGGGGCACGATGATCGTGACCGGGAGCATCACCCGACTTCGGCGAGGGGGACGCGCCGCGGCCGCCGCCGCTGGCCTGCTCGGGCTGGCAGCCACCATGCTGCTGGCGGGCTCTGGCTCCGCTGCGGCGCAGACTGGGTCGTGGACCCTGACGGGGTCCATGTCCTCCGCGCGCTCGCAGGCGACCGCCACGCTGCTGCAAAACGGCGAGGTGCTGGTCGCCGGCGGTTCAGGCGCGGCCAATGCCGAGGTATACAACCCGGCCACCGGCACCTGGGCGCCGACCGGGCCGATGACCACCGTCCGTTCCGAGCAGGTGGCGACCTTGCTGCAGAACGGCGAGGTGCTGGTCGCCGGCGGGGAGGGCGATGGTGGTGCTCTGCTCGGCACCGCCGAGGTGTACAACCCGGCCACCGGCACCTGGGCGGCGACCGGGCCGATGGCCTCCGCCCCCGGCACCGGTGCTACCGCGACCCTGCTGCCCAACGGCACCGTGCTGGTCGCCGGCGGGTGCTGCACCCCGGCAGCCGGCCCCGGCGCCCTGGCCTCGGCCCAGATCTACAACCCGGCCACGAACAGCTGGGCCGCCACGGGCAGCATGAGCACCGGCCGCTACTACGCCACCGCGACATTGCTGGGAAACGGGACGGTGCTGGTGGTCGGCGGGGACAACATCGTCCCCAACATGATGAGCGGCATGGGGAGCAGCCCCCTGACCAGCGCGGAGATCTATAACCCGGCCACCGCCACCTGGACGCTGACCGGGTCGACGGCGACCGGGCATGTCTGGGCCACGGCCAGCCTGCTGCCCAGCGGGCAGGTCCTGGTGGCGGGCGGCTCGCTGGAGGGCTGCTGCGGCGGGGTGACCGGGGCGGACCTGTACACGCCGTCGACGGGAACCTGGCAGGCCGCGGCGAACATGAACGTCGCCCGCGAGTACGCCGCGGCCGTGGTGCTGCCCAATGGCACGGTCTTGATGACCGGCGGCTATAACGGGATCACGGCCACGGCGTGGCTGGCGTCGACGGAGATCTACCAGCCCTCCACCAACACCTGGACGGTAGGGCCGAGCATGAACGCTGAGCGCGCCTTGCAGACCGCGACCCTGCTACCCGACGGGCAGGTCCTGGTGGCCGGCGGCTCTAACGGGAGCAACGCGCTCGCCTCGGCCGAGCTGTACAGCGCGGGCACCACGTCCACGCCTGCGCCGACGGTGACCGGGGTGAGCCCGTCCAGCGGCCCGGCGGCTGGGGGCACGACGGTGACCGTGACCGGGTCCAACCTGACCGGGGGCAGCGTGGCGTTCGGTGGCATCGCGGCGACCGGGGTGTCCTGCACGGCCACCTCGTGCACGGCGACCTCCCCGGCCGGCAGCGGGACGGTCAACGTGACCGTGACCACTGCAGGCGGCATCAGCGCGACCAGCAGCGCCGACCAGTTCACCTACACCAGCCCGCCGCCCGCCCCGGCGGTCACCGCGGTGAGCCCGGCCAGCGGCCCGGCCGCCGGCGGCACCGCGGTCACCGTGACCGGCACCAGCCTGACCGGGGGCAGCGTGGCCTTCGGACCGCGCGGCGACCGGGGCGTCCTGCACGGCCACCTCGTGCACGGCGACCTCCCCGGCCGGCAGCGGGACGGTCAACGTGACCGTGACCACTGCAGGCGGCATCAGCGCGACCAGCAGCGCCGACCAGTTCACCTACACCACCCCGCCGCCCGCCCCGGCGGTCACCGCGGTGAGCCCGGCCAGCGGCCCGGCCGCCGGCGGCACCGCGGTCACCGTGACCGGCACCAGCCTGACCGGGGGCAGCGTGGCCTTCGGCACCGCCGCGGCGACCGGGGCGTCCTGCACGGCCACCTCGTGCACGGCGACCTCCCCGGCCGGCAGCGGGACGGTCAACGTGACCGTCACCACCAGCGCCGGCGCCAGCGCGATCAGCGCCGCCGACCAGTTCACCTACACCACCACCGCGCCGGCCAACCTGATCCCCAACCCCGGGTTCGAAAGCGCCGGGGTGCCCAGCGATTACTGGGGCTCGACCCTGGCCCGCTCCCAGGCCGTGGCGCACTCGGGGTCCTGGTCGCTGGCCCAGACCCTGACGTCGTCCAGCGGCGGCTGGGACATGGACACCAACCCCAGCTGGTACGCCCCGCTCAGCTCGGCCAAGAGCTACACCGCCGGGATCTGGGTGTACGCCACCGCCACCGTGAAGGTGAACCTGAGCCTGGACCTGCTGACCTCGGGCGGCGGCTACGTGAACAGCGCCACCGGGCCCAACGTCACCCTGACCGCCGGGACCTGGACCCACCTGACCCTGACCGGGATCAAGCCCGCCAGCCAGCGAGGTATACGGCGCCATGGAGCCGGACTTCCTCAAGGGCACCAAGGGCACCATCATCTACTGGGACGACATGAGCCTGACCAGTCCCTGACCGGCAACGGCTCCACGGCGGGGGCGCCGGCCGCGATGAGCCGCCGGCGCCCCGCTTTCCCGGCGAGCGCTCCGGGCGGGCAGGCGCTCAGAGGTGGTACGCGTACTCGCGGAACTCCCAGTCGGTGACGTACCGCTCGAAGCGCTCGATCTCGTCACGCTTGTAGGCCAGGAACGACGTCACGAAGTACTCGCCGAGCACGTCGGTGAGCTCCCGGTCGGACTCCAGGGCGTCGAGGGCCTCGCCCAGCCGCATCGGCAGCATCTGCGACCGGCCGGGATCGTAGCCGTACCCCTCGAGCGGTCGGCGGCGTCGGCCAGCTCGGAGTGGCCGAGGTTGATCTCGAACTGGCCCGGCGAGAACTCGTGGTTGGCCGCGGTCACCCGCAGGCCTGCGTCCCGCAGCTGCCGGAGCATGTGCACGAGCAGGCCCTGCGGGTCGCCCTTGCGGCCGACGACACCGTGGTGGTCTTCGACTCGCACTGGTTCACCACGGTGGAGTTCGTGATCTCCGCCCACGGGGTCCGGGCCGGGCTGTTCACCTCCGACGAACTGCCGCGCGGGATGTGCCGGGTCCCCTAGGACTGGCGCGGCGACCCCGAGCTCGCGCACGCGGCCGCCGCGCTCGGCGACAAGCACGGCACCTGGATCACCGCGATCGATGACCCGTGCCTGCCGCTGCACTACGGCACCGTGGGCAGGCTGTGCCGGGACGTCATCCGCCGGGTCGACGGGATGCTCCCGTGACGCTCGCCGCGTCGTGGTGTCGTCATCAGCTGGCATCCTTGACCACGTGACGACGAACGTTGTCAGTCCGACCCTGGTCGGCCGGGCCGACCAGCTCGCCACGCTGGACGCCGCGCTGGCGGAGGCGGGTCGCGGCCGCCCGGCCACCGTCCTCATCGGCGGCGAGGCGGGCATCGGCAAGTCCCGGCTGGTGAGCGAGTTCGCCGAGCGGGCCCGGGCCACCGGGGCCCGGGTGCTGACCGGCGGCTGCCTGGAACTCGGCGCAGACGGCCTGCCGTTCGCCCCGTTTACCTCGGTGCTGCGCGAGCTGGTCCGCGACCTGGGCGCCGACGGCGTCGCCGGGCTGCTGCCGAGCGGCGCGACCAGGGAACTGGCCCGGCTGCTGCCCGAGTTCGGCGAGCCGGCCGGGCCGGACGACGCGGGCCAGGCGCGAGCGCGGCTCTTCGAGCAGGTGCTCATCCTGCTCGAGCAGCTGGCCGACCGGGGTCCGGTCGTCCTGGTCGTCGAGGACGCACACTGGGCCGACCGGTCGACCAGGGATCTGCTGGCGTTCCTGGTCCGCAATCAGCAGGTCCTTGACGGCGTGCTGATCGCCGTGACCTACCGCTCCGACGAGCTGCACCGCACGCACCCGCTGCGCCCGCTGCTCGCCGAGCTCGACCGCGTCGACTGGGTCGCCCGGATCGAGCTGGGCCGGCTGTCCCGCGGGGACACCGACGACCTGGTGGCCCGGATTACCGGCCGCCAGCCGCCCGAGGACGTGCTCGCCGCCGTGTACCGCCGGACCGAAGGCAACCCGCTGTTCGTGGAGGCGCTGATCGGTGACGGCGAGAACCTCGGTTCCGGCCTGCCCGACTCGCTGCGCGACCTGCTGGTCGCGAGCGTGCGGCGGCTGCCCGAGCCCACCCAGGACGTGGTCAGGGTCGCGAGCGCGGGCGGCGAGCGGATCGGTCATGCGCTGCTCGCGACGGTCATCGGGCTGGACGAGCCCGCGCTCGCCAGCGCGCTGCGCCCGGCGGTGGCCGCCAACGTGCTGCTGACCGACTCCGACGGCTACGTGTTCCGGCACAGCCTGATCCGCGAGGCGGTGCACGATGAGCTGCTGCCCGGCGAGCGCGGCCAGCTGCACGGCCGGTTCGCCGAGGCCATCAGCGGCGACCCGCTGCTGGTGCCACCGGGCCGCGCCCTGGTCGAGCAGGCTTACCACTGGTACGCGGCCCACGACCCGACCGGGGCCCTGATCAGCGCCTGGCATGCGGCGGCCGAGTCAGGCCGGGCGCTGGCCCACGCCGAGCAGCTCGCGATGCTGTCGCGGGTCCTGGAGCTGTGGGACCAGGTACCAGACGCCGCGCAGCAGATCGCCGCGGACCATGTGGCGGTGCTCGAGGCGGCGGTCCGGGCCGCCGAGCTGGCCGGAGAGTACGACCGGGGGGTCACGTTCGCCCAGGCCGCGCTGCGTGAGGTGGACGTCGCCGCGGAGCCGGTCCGGGCCGGGCTCCTGCACGAGGCCCGCGGCCACCTGAAGTACCTGCTGGGCCGGACCGACTACGTAACCGACCTGCGCGAAGCGGTCCGGCTGGTCCCGGCCGACCCGCCGACCTCCGCGCGGGCGCGGGTACTCGAGCAACTGGCCCACGACCAGCATCACCGGCACGGGGGCTGGAGCGCCGCCGAGTTCCAGGCGGCGGCGGAGGAGGCCGTGGCCGTGGCGCGTCAGGCCGGTGACGGCGCCACGGAAGCCGCCGCTCTCATCACCCTGGCCTGCGCGGAGCCGGTCGCGAACCTGGACCGGATCCGCGCGCTGCTGGCCGAGGCGCGCGCGGTCGCGGCCCGGGCCCAGGCGTACCAGCCGCTGCTGAGAGCCGACATCACCGAGTCGGACGTGCTGGAAGGGCTGGGCCAGCATGAGCAGGCGGCCGAGGTGGCCCGCGAGGGCATCGCGACCGCCCGGGATTACGGGCTGGCCCGGACGTCGGGCGTGACCCTCGCCATCAACCTGGCCGAGCCGCTGGTCTCGCTGGGCCGGTGGGACGAGGCGACCGCGATCCTCGAGCGCACGCTCCAGCTCTTCCCGCCGCTGCTGGGCAGATCCGGGCTGTTCCGGCTGTCCGGCGACGTGGCGCTGGCCCGCGGTGACCTGGCCGCCGCGGCCGGCTCCGTTGCCTCGAACAAGGCGGTGCTCGACGGCATCAGGTTCAAGGACGAAAATCAGCTCCCGCTGGCCCGGCTGGACACCGAACTGCAGCTGGCCCGCAGCCGCCCGGCCGAGGCCCTGTCCGTCCTCGACGAAGCGCTCGGCTACTTTGAAGCCAGGCCCAGCCCGCGGTACGCGTGGCCGCTGCTGGTGGCCGGGGCCCGGGCCTGTGTGGCCGCTGTCGCCGCCCGCGATGAAGCGCTCACCGAGCGGGCCGCAGCGCTGCGCGATCGCCTGCGCGCCGAAGCGGGCAGGCTGGGTGCGGACGGGGTCGCGCAGCAGGCGGGCCAGCTGACCTTCACCGCCGAGATGATGCGCGCCGACCGTAGCCTGGTCGGCGCTGATCCGGAGGATGTCGCCGGGCCCGGCGAACTGCTCGCCGCGTGGGATGCGGCGGCGCGGGCGTGGGAGGCGGCGAGCCAGCCTTACCCGCTGGCAATGGCCCAGCTGCGGTCGGCCGAGGCAGCGCTGAGTAGCGGCGACCACGACGGCGGCGCCGACCGGCTGCGCCGCGCCGCGGCGCTGGCCGAGCAGCTGGGCGCCACGCCGCTGCGCGACGACATCGCGCTGCTCGCCCGGCGCGCCCGGATCTGGCTCGGCCAGGGCGAGGACGCTGGCGCCCGCGCGGGCGCGGCCGGGCCAGCCGGCCACGACAACCGTCCGGAACGGGAACGGCTCGGGCTCACGGCCCGCGAGTTCGAGGTGCTGCGGCTCGTGGCGGCCGGGCGGAGCAACCCCGAGATCGCCAGCGAGCTGTTCATCTCCGCGAAGACCGCGAGCGTGCACGTGTCCAACATCCTCGGCAAACTCGGGGTGGCGAGCCGCGGCGAGGCGGCGGCCACAGCGCACCGGCTCCGCCTCTTCGAGGAGTTCCCGGAGCCGCCGCAGGCATCGGCATCCGGCCGCTGCTAGCGCGCCCGGGCGGGGCGTCCGCGCCGCCGGCCGGGTCCGCGCCGGCCGGGTCCGCGCCGCCGGGCCGGGCCCGCGCCGCCGGGCCGGGCGTCCGCTCACCCCGGCGCCGGGCGAGAAGCCCGGTTTGTCAGAGGCAGTTGAGACAATGGGCTCATGGTCACGACCGAGATAGCCAGGCGCGCGGACAGGTCGCGCCCGGAGCGGGCCCGGACCGACAGGTCCCGCCGGGCAGAACTCGGCAGCTTCCTCAAGGTGCGGCGGGCCAGGCTGCGCCCCGAAGACGTCGGGCTGCCGCCGGGCCCGCGGCGGCGGACGCCGGGACTGCGGCGCGAGGAGGTCGCCTTGCTCGCCGGCGTCGGCGTGAGCTGGTACACGTGGCTGGAGCAGGGCCGGCCCATCAACGCCAGCTGGCAGGTGCTGGACGCGGTCGCCCGTACCTTGCGGCTCGACGGCGCCGAGCGCTGGCACCTCTACCGGCTGGCCGAGGCCATGCCGGTACGGTCGTGGGCCAAGACTGCGGTGGTGCCCGAAGCCGTCGGCGAGGTGCTCCGCTCGCTCGACCCGCTCCCGGCCGTGCTGACCAACGGCCGCTTCGACATCGTGGCGACCAACGACGCCCACGAGGAGATGTTCTGGGACTGGCACAGCCTGCCCTGCGTGCACAAGAACCTGCTGTGGTGCGCGGTCACCGAGCCGCGGGCCCGCGAGATGTTCCTCAACTACGACGAGGAGATCCCCTATATGGTGGCCCGGCTGCGCGCCTCCTACGCGCAGCACATCGGTGACCCGGAGTGGGACGAGGACATCCGCCGCCTGGCCGGGCTGAGCCGGGAGTTCGCCGAGTTGTGGGCGCGTCACGAGGTGGCCGGCCCGGCCGCCCGGACGCTGCGGTTCCGCCACCCCGAGGCCGGGCCGATGACGTTTACCCGCACCGAACTTGACGTCTCGGCCGCAGCCGGGCTGCGCATCGCCGTGTACTGCCCGCTGGACGACGACACCCGGGCCCGGCTCCCCCGCACCCGCCGGGCCTCAGGCCGGCGGGACGCTTAGCAACTGGCCCCAGCCCGCGGGGGTCAGCGCATAGCCGGCCACGGAGCCAACGGTGAGCCGGCGCCACAGCGCGGGCCGGATCAGCAGCGCCACCGTCGCCGCGACAACGGGCACGGCCGCCAGCGGATCCCCGCGGACCGGCGTGAGTTCCTCGGCGCTGCCCCGGTAGGAGCCGGCGTGCGCCAGCGCGGCCCGGATCTCGGCCGCCACCCCGTGCCGCCCGCGGCCGTCGGCGCCCGCGCCGAGGATCGCCAGCAGCAACTGGTGGGTCAGCACGCCCGGCCGGCCGGGCGGCTGGGCTTTCGGCCGGTCAGTGCGGACGCCTGGCAGGCCGACGCGGGCGGCCGGCAGGCCGGTACGGGCGCCGGGCAGGCCGGCGCTGGCCGCCGGCCGACCGGCGCAGGCGACGTCGAGGAGCGCCCCCACCAGGTCCACCCCGGAGCGCCACGCGTTGCCCGGCTCGACCAGGCGGGGATTGACGTCGATGAAGACCGGGCCCGCGCCGGTCAGGATGGCGTCGGCCGAGAGGCCGCCGTGCCAGCGGAGCGAGCGGCCGAGCGACTCGAGGTGCTTGGTGATCACGGCGGGCTCGTCAAGGCTCCGCTTGTGGCTGGCTCCGCCCCCGGCTCCCTCCCGGACGCGGAGGTTCGCATGAGCGGCCACCATCTCCCCGTCCGCGAACACGGACTGGGCCATCACCAGCGGCCCGGCGGCGGGCTCCTGAGCCACGACACCGCCGCCGCCGGCAAACGCCTCGGCGGCCTCGAGCTCAGCGGCGGCCGAGCGCAGTGCCGCCGCGGATCCGATGTGCCGCACGCCGGTGGTGGCGGTGCCGATCGGGACCTTGACGAAGACCGGAAGGGACGGCCAGGCCCGGAGGTCGTCCGCTGAGCCGAGGAAGGCGGTCTGGGGCTGCGGGATGCCGAGGGCGCCGAGCGTGGCGGATGCGGACACCTTGTCCTGCACCGCGCGCACGGCCCCGAAGGACGGCACCGCGGTCCGGACTCCGCCCTCGGCCAGCCGCCCGGCCGAGTGGGCCAGCGCCGCTACCTGCTCCTGGGTGGGGAAGAGCAGGTCGAATCGGCCCGCGCGGTAAACCGCGAGCGCGGCGTCCAGCCAGCCCAGCGGGTCAGCCCCGTAGCCCGGGACCCGGTGCACCCGGCGGACATGCCGGGTGCACCGGCACAGGCACAGCCCGTCCGGCGACAGGACCTCCACCTGGTGACCGGATTCCGCCAGCCGACCCGCCACCTGCCGCGCGGTCAGGCTGGAGCCGTCGGACAGCAAGATCTTCATGCCCTCAGTCTGCCCGGGGCGGGTGACATCGCGGCTGCCTGAGAGCCCCGGCCGTCCCGGGATCAGCGCAGGGCGTCCCGCTGGTCGCCGGGCACCACGAGCAGCCGGTACGGGTCTTGCTGCGAGTCGCGGCGCATGATCAGGCGGCCCTCCCGCTCGAGGTACTCGATGTGCGCCTCGGTCTCGGCCAGGGCGGCCCGGCGCATGTATCCCGTGATCTGGTCCCAGGCACGAGACCAGGTCAGATTCTGGGTGACCTCCCAGATCGTGGGCTGGCCCATTGCGGCGACGATGTCCAGTACCTCGCGGGCCCGGGCGTCATGGTGCTCGATTAGGGCATCCGCCCGCTCGGCGATCCCGCGGAACCGGTACTCGTGGCCGGGCAACGCCTCGGCGCTGCCGTAGCGGCGCATCGCGCGCAGTGACTCAAGGTAGCTGGTCAGTGGCGAGTCCTCGCTGACCGGCGAGAGCCCGACGTTGGGCGAGATCCGCGGCAGCAGGTGGTCCCCGGTGAGCAGCAGGTCGTAGTCGGCGTCGTGGAGGCAGATGTGACCAGGCGTGTGTCCCGGCGTCCACACGACCCGCAGGCGCCGACCGGGGAGGTCCAGGTCGTCACCGTCGTTCAGCAGCACGTCGGGTTCGGCCATGCTGAACATGCGGAGGTCCTGGCCGTCGCCGCCGAAGATCTCGGCGTCGCCGGGCACTCCGCTGCCCGCCAGCCAGGAGCGGAAACCGTCGGCCCCGCCGATGGCCTCGCCGATGCGCGAGGGCAGGCACTGCACCTCAGCGGTGTGCATCGCGATCCAGGCGCCCGACGCCTCGCTGAGGCGCTGGCTAAGGCCGTGATGGTCGGGGTGCACGTGGGTGACGGCGATGCCGGTGACCCGGTCCGCGGCCAGGCCTGCCGCCGCCATGCCGCGCTGCAGGTCGGCCCAGCCCCGGTCGGTCTCCCAGCCCGGATCCACCACCACGGCGCCGGAATCGGCGAGCAGCAGGTAGGACAGCGTATAGCGCAGCGGGTTGTCCGGAATCGTCACCGGCACCGACCAGACGCCCGGGGTGACCTGCTCGATCGGCGGGAACTCGCGTCCCCGCCAGGCGTGCCGCTGGGCCAGCCCGGTCACGGTCACCGGCCCCGCGCCCAGAGCGCCGCGGGCCGGGGCGCGCGGGCTCCCGGTCATTCGCAGCTCCTCCGGATCGGTTGTCGCGGCCACCACCCATAATACGGACGGAATTCGTCTAACAATTCACCGGGTACTCGCAGGTGCGCAGGCCGACCGGGACGCGGGCCACGCGGGGGGGGCCAGGACGCGGGCCGCGCAGGCCACCCAGGGACGCGACCGAACGGGCTCAGCGGAACTGGACGCCCGGGCCGGGCCGGGTCACGGTGATCCGCACCGTGGCCTGGCCGAGGGCCGGGTGCGTGGCCGTGACCCGGACCAGGCCGGCCCGGCCGGGCCGGGAGCGGACGAAGGCGCCGCCGACGCCGCCGTAGGCGCCGAACCCGAACGGGTTGTCGCCGATGAGCGTGGCCGGCCCGGTCAGCGACAGGCTCACCTCGCCGGCGACGTACGGGCGCTGGTTGCCGTAGGCGTCGAGGGCGCGGAACGTTAGCCGGGTGGTGTCCGAGCCGTCGGCCTGGATCGAGCGGTCGTCCGCGGTCAGCGCCAGGCGGTCCCGGGCGGGGTCGGCCGACATGCGGGCCGACGCCACCCGCCGCCGGCCGAGGTAGCCGTCGATGCGCAGCTCCGGCAGGCCGGAGCCGTCCACGGTCAGGTCGGCGAAGACCGGGGGGTGGGCGAGGTGACCGAACCCCCCGGTGTCGGGAGTGCCGGTCGCGACGTGCCTGCCGCCGACGTAGATCTCGAGCCGGTCGCAGTTGGTGGCGATCATGGCATGCGCGCCCGGGCCGTCCGGCGGCGAGCCCGGGCCGAAGTCCCAGAAGAAGACGGGCAGGATCACCGGGCGCACCCGCGGGTCCAGCTGCGAGCGGTAGAACGCGGCGCCGGGCTTGGGCACCCGGAACGTGTCCACGACACCCGGCGTCTTCAGGCCGGCCCAGATCCGCCCGGCACCATTGAGCGATGCGTAGTCGAACCCGGCCCAGCCGAGCAGTCCGGCGTAACCGGGACTGGACCGGGCGATGTCGTGCACCTGAGCGTGCAGCAGCGCCTGCTCGGCGAGCACCGCCCCGCGGTCGATCCACCGGTAGGCCGGCGGCCCGTCCAGCGCGCCGACGGCCTCGCTGACCAGGTAGGGCAGCCCGGGCAGCGGCGGCTCAAGCCCGGCCCGGCCGTGGCGGGACTGGTAGTCGTCGTAGCCGAACACGTCCTGCGCCCAGCCGGCCGTGGAGTAGGTGTCCATCGCGCCGGTCGTCTGCCTGCTGCCGTCCAGCTGGCCAGCGAGGTGGCGGGTCCGCGCGTACAGCCCGCGGTAGTTCGCGGTCTCGTCCAGCCGGGTGGCCCAGACGATTACCGAGGGCCTGCTGCGGTCCCGGATCACCATGTCGTGCACGTTCTGGACGACGAGGTCCTGCCAGGCGGCGTCGCCCACGTACTGCCAGCCCGGCGGCTCCTGCCAGACCATGAGGCCGAGCTCGTCGCACGCGTCGAGGAAGTGCCGGGACTGCGGGTAGTGCGAGCAGCGGACCATGTTGCAGTTCAGCTCGCGGGCGAGGATCTCGGCGTCCCGGCGCTGCAGCCGGGCCGGGCCCGCCATGCCGAGATAGGGAAAGAGCTGGTGCCGGTTCAGGCCGAAGAGCTTCAGCCGCTCGCCGTTGAGGTAGAAGCCGTCGGGCCGGAACACGGCCTCGCGGAACCCGGTCCTGACCTCGACGGTGTGCGGTGGCCGGCCCGCCGGGGCCACGGTCACCCGGACGGTGTACAGCTTCGGCGTGCGCGGCGACCAGAGGGTCACGTCCCCGATCCCGGTGATGGCCAGCCGGACCAGGGTGGTACCCGGGCGGGCGATCGTCACCCTGGCGCGGGCGCCGGCCAGGACGCGGGATCGGTCCCGCAGCTCGGCGGTGACCCGGACCGGGGCGCGGGGCACGGCCGCCGTGTCGATCGTGGCCTGCACCTCCACCCGGCGGCGGGGGCCGAGCACGTCGGCCGGGCGCGCGAACACGTCGGACAGGAACACCTCGGGCACGACCCGGAGCGTGACGTCGCGGTAGATGCCGCCCGGCTGGAGGTAGTCCACGGCCGCCGGGCCTCCCGGGGCTCCCTCCGGCGGCACCGGCAGCCACCGGGAGTCCACGATGACCGCCAGGACGTTGTCGCCAGCAGCCAGGTGGCCGGTCAGCTCGGCCGACCACGGCAGGTACCCGCCCTGGTGCGCGCCGAGCGTGGCGCCGTTGAGCAGCACGGTCGCGTTGACCAGCACGCCGTCGAACTCGACGAGCACGCGGGCGCCGCGGCGCTCGGGCAGGCCGAAGTGCTTGCGGTAGATCCAGACCCCCTGCCAGCTCGCCGGATCCCAGTTGCCCCAGGACAGCGGGGTGACCGTGTGCGGCAGCGTGACCTCGGCGAAGCCGCTGTCGTCGTACCGGGGACCGGCGGAGCCGTCGGCGTAGCCGCCGCCGAACAGCCAGCCCCGGTTGAAGTCGTAGGTCCGGGTCAGCCCGGTGCTGGCCGTGGCCGTCCGCGCGGCGCTGCAGCCCGCGGCGGCCAGCGAGGCGATCGCGCCGCCGAGCGCGCCGGTGCGCAGGATCGCGCGCCGCGACGGCAGCTGCGGCGGGGTCCTTCCGGCGGTCACCTGACCGAATGTAGTAACTTCGGCTGGGGCCCGCCGGGCGCACGATGAGGGATCGCTCATCACCAGGAGGATCGCCGTGGCCGAGACGACGTTCACGATCGGGACCGAGGCCAGCTGCACCGACGGGGACTGCGGCGAGGTGCGCCGGGTGATCGTCAACCCGGTCGCCCGCGAGGTCACCCACCTGGTGGTCGAGCCGAAGGGCCGCCTCGGGCTCGCCCGGCTCGTCCCCCTCGACCTCGTGGACGCCTCGTCGGGCCAGGTCAGGATCGGCTGCACCCTGGCCGAGTTCGCGGACCTCGAACCGGCCGAGGAGACCCAGTTCATACCGGGCAGCCAGGGCTACGCCGCCTACGGCCCGGAGCAGGTGCTGACCTGGCCCTACTACGGCCTGGGCGGCGCCGGCGCGATGACCGACGCGGCCGCCCTGCAGGGCACCTCGGAGACCGTCACCTACGACACCGTCCCGCTGGGCGAGGTAGAGGTGCGCCGCGGCGACCCGGTCGAGGCCACCGACGGCAGCATCGGGCGCGTCCACGGGCTCGTCGTCGACCCGCGCACGCACCACGTGACCCACGTGCTGCTGGCCGAGGGACACCTGTGGGGCAAGAAGGAAGTGGCCATCCCGATCCGCTCGGTGACCCGGGTCGACGACGGCATCCAGCTCAACATCACCAAGCAGCAGGTGGAGGACCTGCCGCCGGTGGACATCGATCACCCCGGCGGGTAGCCGTCAGGCCACGTGGCACTCGAGCACGTCGGCGTCGAAGCAGGTCCGGTCGCCGGTGTGGCACGCGCTGCCGACCTGGTCCACCTTGACCAGCACCACGTCCGCGTCGCAGTCGAGCGCCACCGACTTCACCCACTGGGCGTGGCCGGAGGTCTCGCCCTTCACCCAGTACTCCTGCCGGCTGCGCGACCAGAACGTGCCCCGGCCGGTGGTCAGCGTGCGGTGCAGGGCCTCGTCGTCCATCCAGCCCAGCATCAGCACCTCGCCGGTGTCGTGCTGCTGCACGATGGCCGCGATCAGCCCGTCGGAATCCCGCTTCAGCCGCGCGGCGATCCGGGGGTCGAGCCCCGACTCCCCGATCCCGGCCCGGGCCGTTCCCTCGCTCGTGCTCATGACGGCCAGCCTCGCACACCGGGCCGGCCCCGTGTCAGCGGACCGGGTGGCCCGCCGCGCGCAGCGACTGCTTCACCTCGCCGATCCTGATCTCGCCGAAGTGGAACACGCTGGCCGCGAGCACCGCGTCCGCGCCCGCGGCGACCGCCGGGGCGAAGTCCGCCGCCTGCCCCGCGCCGCCGCTCGCGATCACCGGGACGTCCACCACGGCCCGCACCGCCGCGATCAGCTCCAGGTCGAATCCGCCCTGAGTGCCGTCGGCGTCCATCGAGTTCAGCAGGATCTCCCCCGCGCCGAGCAGCGCCGCCCGGCGCGCCCACGCGACCGCGTCCAGGCCGGTGCCGCGGCGCCCGCCGTGCGTGGTCACCTCAAACCCGCTACCCAACTCGCAGGCAGAGCCCGCTCGGGGGGGTTTGGGGCCATCGGGGTCCGGGGTGTCGCCGGGGTGCACCGTGCCTCCCCGGGCCAGCACCGTGCGGCGCGCGTCCACCGACACCACCACGCACTGCGCGCCGAACCGTCCGGCCACCTCGGTGAGCAGCTCCGGCCGGGCGACCGCCGCGGTGTTGAGCGACACCTTGTCCGCCCCGGCCCGCAGCAGCAGGTCCACGTCGCCGGTGCTGCGCACTCCCCCGCCCACCGTGAGCGGGATGAACACCCGGTCCGCGGTGCGCGCCACCACGTCGATCATCGTGTCCCGGCGCTGCGCCGACGCGGTGATGTCCAGGAACACCAGCTCGTCCGCGCCCTCGGCGTCGTAGGCAGCGGCCAGCTCCACCGGGTCGCCCGCATCGCGCAGGTCCCGGAAGTTCACGCCCTTGACCACCCGGCCGTCGTCCACGTCCAGGCACGGGATGACCCGCACGGCGACCGGCATCACGCGACCCCGGTCGCGGCGCCCATCGCGTTCAGGGCCTCTTCCAAGGTGAACGCGCCCGCGTACAGGGCCTTGCCGACGATGGCGCCCTCGATGCCGGCCGCCCGCAGCCCGGCGATCGCCCGCAGGTCAGCCAGGCTCGACACGCCGCCGCTGGCGATCACCGGCCGGCCGGTGCCCGCGCACACCCGGCGCAGCAGGTCCAGGTTGGGCCCGCGCAGCATGCCGTCCCGGGTGATGTCAGTGACCACGTAGCGCGCGCAGCCGTCGGCCTCCAGCCGGGCGAGCACCTCGTCCAGTTCGCCGCCCTCGGCCGTCCAGCCGCGCGCGGCCAGCCGGGTGCCCCGCACGTCCAGCCCGACCGCGATCCGCTCCCCGTGCGCCGCGACGGCGGCGCGCACCCAGTCCGGGTTCTCCAGCGCGGCGGTGCCGATGACCACCCGCGCGCACCCGGTGGCCAGGGCGGCGGCCAGCGAGGCATCGTCGCGGATCCCCCCGGAGATCTCGAACGCGACGTCAACCTGCGCGACGATCGACGCGAGCAACTCGGCGTTGGAGCCGCGCCGGAACGCGGCGTCCAGGTCGACCAGGTGGATCCAGCCGGCCCCGGCCTGCTGCCAGGCCAGGGCGGCCGCCAGCGGGTCCCCGTACCCGGTCTCGGTCCCGGCGGCGCCCTGCACCAGCCGGACCGCCTGCCCGCCGGCCACGTCCACGGCGGGCAGCAGGGTCAGCGGGGTCACCCGAACGACTCTAGCCAGTTCGACAGCAGCGCCGCTCCGGCGTCACCGGACTTCTCCGGGTGGAACTGGGTGGCGCACAGCGGCCCGTTCTCCACCGCGGCGATGAACCGCTCCCCGTGCGTGGCCCAGGTGATCAGCGGCGGGGTCATCCGGGCGCTGCCCGGCAGCGGCAGTGACGTGGCCGCGTAGGAGTGCACGAAGTAGAACCTGGCGTCGCCGGGGATGCCCGACAGCAGCCGCGAGCCAGCCGGGGCGGTGACCGTGTTCCAGCCCATGTGCGGCAGCACCGGGGCGTTCAGCCGCCGCACGAGCCCGGGCCATTCGCCGCAACCCTCGGTCCGCTCGCCATGCTCGACGCCCTCGTCGAACAGGACCTGCATGCCGACGCAGATGCCGAGCACCGGCCGGGATCCGGCCAGCCGCTTGCCGATCACCACCTCGCCGCGGACCGCCCGCAGCCCGGCCATGCAGGCGGCGAACGCGCCCACGCCGGGCACCACCAGCCCGTCGGCGTTCAGCGCCGCCCCCGGGTCGGCGGTCACGTCCACGTCGGCCCCGGCCCGCTGCAGCGCCCGCTGCGCCGAGCGGATGTTGCCGAAGCCGTAGTCGAGCACCACCACCCTGCACCGCACCCGCCCAGGCTAACGGCAGCGTGGCGCCGGCCTCTCCCGCGTACCGGCCAGCGCGGGCTGGCCGCGGCTCTGCCGTCAGCTAAGTCGAACGTCTGGAGGCGGTCGGCTGCGGGGTCGCCGGGGATACTTCTGCGCATGAGGGCAGCCGTGCTGGCCGACATTCACGCCAACCTGCCGGCCCTGGACGCCGTGCTCGCCGAGCCCGACGTGGCCAGCGCCGGCGCGGTGGTCCTGCTCGGCGACATCGCGCTCGGGCCGATGCCCGCGGCGACGCTGGACCGGCTGGCCGCGCTCGGTGACCGCGCGGTGTGGGTGCACGGCAACTGCGAGCGGGAGATGGTCACCGCGTTCGACCGCGGCGAGGTTCCGGGGCCGAACGCGGCCGACGCCATCGCGAGCGCGGCCCTGATCGGCCGGGCTCACCGGGACCGGCTGGACGGGCTGCCGCTGACCGTCACCCTGGATATCGACGGGCTCGGGCCGGTCTTGTTCTGCCACGCCTCCCCCCGCCGTGACGACGAGATGCTGCTGGTCGACAGCCCGCCGGAGCGCTGGGCGACCGCGCTGGACGGCGTCGGGGCCGCGGTCGTGGTCTGCGGCCACACCCACATGCCGTTCGACCGGCTGGCGGGCGGGCGCCGGGTCGTCAACCCCGGCAGCGTCGGCATGCCCTACGGTCACCCGGGCGCCGGCTGGGCGCTGCTCGGCCCCGGCGTCACGCTGCGCCAGACCCGCTACGACGCCGACGCGGCGGCCAGGGTCATCGGCGCCAGCGGGCATCCCGCGGCCCGGCAGTGGGCGGCCGAGTACGTGCTGAACCACTACTCCGACGCCGAGGCGCTCGAGGCGTTCACCGCGATCGCCCGCACCCAGGCCGAAGCAGGCTGATTACCGGATCCGGCCCGATGCCTCTTGATCGATCAGAACGGACGTTTGTCAGTCGTATCGGCTGAAAGACGTCCGCTCTACGCGATCATGGCCCATGGGGGAGGCGGACTCTGAAACACCGGCTTCAGAGGACGCCCTTGGTGCTCGGGATGCCGGCGGAGCGGGGGTCCGGGGCCGCGGCGGCGCGCAGCGCCCGCGCGAACGCCTTGAACTGGGCCTCCACGATGTGATGCGGGTTGCGCCCGGCCAGCACGGCCAGGTGCAGGCAGATGCCCGCCGCCATTGCGAGCGACTCGAAGAAGTGCCGGGTCAGCGTGGTATCATAGCTGCCGATCGCGGGCGGCATCGATCCAGGTTCCACGTGCACCACATACGGCCTTCCGGACAGGTCCACCGCGGCCCGGGCCAGGGTCTCGTCCAGCGGGACCAGCGCGTCGCCGAACCGGCAGATCCTGGCCTTGTCGCCGAGCGCCTCGCGCAGCGCCTGGCCAAGCGCCAGCGCGGTGTCCTCCACGGTGTGATGGGCGTCGATCTCGGTGTCGCCCCGGGCCCGCACGGTCAGGTCGATGCACCCGTGCTTGCCGAGCTGGGCGAGCATGTGGTCGAAGAACGGCACCCCGGTCTGGGCCTCGGTCACTCCCGTGCCGTCCAGGTCGAGCTCGACCAGCACCTGGGTCTCCTTGGTGACGCGTTCCACGCGCGCGGTGCGACCGCCGGTCATGCGAGCACCTCGTCCAGCGCGGCCCGGAACGCGGCCATCTCCTCCGCCGTGCCGACGCTCACCCGCAGCCAGCCCGGCGGTCCCACCTCGCGGATCAGCACCCCGCGGTCCAGCAGCCCCTGCCAGACCGCGTGCCGGTCACCGAACACGCCGAACAGCACGAAGTTGGCATCGGAGTCCGCGGCGGCCAGGCCCCGGGAGCGCAGCCATCTCACCAGCTCGTCCCGCTCGCCGCGCAGCACCGCCACCGTCGCCAGCAGTTCCTCCGCGTGCGCGAGCGCCACCCTGGCCACCGCCTGGGTGATCGCGGACAGGTGATAGGGCAGCCGCACGATCTGCAGGGCGCCGACCACATCCGGCGAGGCGGCGAGATAGCCGATCCGGGCCCCGGCCATGGCGAACGCCTTGGACATCGTCCTGGTGACCACCAGGTGGTCATGCCGCGGCAGCAGGTCGAGCGCGGTGCTGCACCGGTCGCGCGCAAACTCCGCGTAGGCCTCGTCGATCACGACCATGCCCGGGGCGGCGTCGCACACCGCCTCGATCGTGCCCAGCGGCAGCGCGGTGCCGGTCGGATTGTTCGGCGAGGCGAGGAATACCAGGTCGGGCTGGAGCTCGCGGACCGCGGCCACGGCGCGACCGGGGTCGAGCCCGAAACCGTCGTCCCCGGCGTCCCGGGCGCCCGGCACCCACCGGGTCGCCGTGATCCGCGTGATGATGGGATGCATCGAGTACGACGGCTCGAAGCCGAGGGCGGTGCGGCCCGGGCCGCCGAAGGCCATCAGCAGCTGCTGCATGATCTCGTTGGAGCCGTTGGCGGCCCAGACCTGCTCCCTGGCCAGCCCGTGCCCGAGATAACCGGCCAGGTCGTCGCGCAGGCCGGCGGCATCGCGGTCCGGGTACCTGTTGAGCGTGCCCGCCACGGCAGCCACGGCGTCGGCTATCGCGCGCGCCAGCGCGGGCGACGGGGGGTAGGGGTTCTCGTTGACGTTGAGCCGGACCGGGACCTCCGGCATGGGTGCCCCGTACGCTTCCCGACCAGCGAGGTCGTCACGCAGCGGCAGGGCCTGACCGGTTTTCACCCGCCCAGCCTAACGGGCCATGACCGGGCCTCCGGCCGCCGACTTCAAGTGACGCGGGCCTGTCTATACGCTGTGGTGGTGCCCGATTCCGCCGTCGCGGTCCCGTCGGCCAGGCGACCGCGCGCCCGGCTGCTGCGGCCCTCCCCCGGCGCGTCCGCCCCGTCGCCATGGCGGGTGACATGGTCGGTCCCGGCCGCGATGCGGGCGCTGCGCGCCACGATCGTCATGCCAGCCCTGTTCGCGCTGACCTACAAGGTCATCGGCGACCTGCAGATGGCCACGTTCGCCGCCTTCGGCAGCTTCGCCACGCTGGTCCTGGCCTCGTTCGGCGGGACCAGGCGGGACAAGGCCATCGCGCACCTCGGGCTCGCCCTGGTGGGCAGCGCGGCGCTGATCATCGGCACGGGGGTCAGCGGGAACGCCTGGCTGGCGGCGATCGTGACCATCCCGGTCGCCTTCGCCATCTTCTTCGCCGGGGTGGCCGGGCCGAATGCCGCCTCCGGCACTACGGCCGCGCTGCTCGCCTACGTGCTGCCCGTGGCCACCCCCCACGGCACGATCGCCGATATCCCGTCCCGGCTCGCGGGCTGGTGGCTGGCGTCGGTGGTGGGCACGGCGGCGGTGCTGCTGCTGTCGCCGCGATCGCCGGGAGACCGGCTCCGCGCGGCCGCGGCCGCCTCCGCGAACGCGCTGGCCAGCCACCTCCAGGCGGTCGAACGCGGCGACGCGACACAGTCCGATCGGGAGGCCGCCATCGCGGCCAAGCACCAGCTCCTGGACCTGTTCAGCACCACGCCGTACCGCCCGACCGGACTGGCCACCGCCGACCAGGGCCTGGCCAACGTCGCTGAGATGCTCGAGTGGGTCACCTCGCTGATCACCGACGCCCTGGACAGCGGCGCGGGTGCGCCGAAGGCAGCGGCCGACCGCGAACTGCTTGACGTCACCGCCCGGGTCCTCGCGGACGTGGCCTTGCTGCTCAGCGACCAGGACGTCGCGCTCGAGGACGTGTCGCGCGACATCGGCCGGCTGGAAGAGGCCCGGGCGGCCAGCTCCGCGCAGCAGCAGGCGGTATCCGGCGACCCGGGCAGTGCTAAGGCCGCCGCCCGGCACGCGGTCCACGCGCAGACGATCGCCGTGGCCGCGCGGAGCACGGTCGCGGACGCCTTGATCGCCGCCGGGCGGGCCGACCCCGAGACGGTAGCCGCGCAGCGCCGTGCCTGGTACGGGCAAGCGGGGAGCCAGGACGGTCCGCTGGCCGCGGGGAGGCTCGGCGGCCTGGTCGGCGCGGCCCGCCTGGCCGCTCGGCACGCTGACCCCCGCTCGGTGTGGTTCCGCAGCAGCGTGCGCGGCGCGGTGGCGCTCGCCGCCGCGGTGCTCGTCGCCGACTTGCTCGACGTCCAGCATGGTTTCTGGGTGGTGCTCGGCACGCTGTCGGTGCTGCGCACGAACGCCGCGGCCACGGGGGCGACCGTGTTGCGGGCGCTGGCCGGCACCGTCGTCGGCTTCGCGATCGGCGCCGCGCTGATGCTGGCCATCGGCACCAACCCCACCACTTTGTGGATCGTCCTGCCGATCGCCGTCCTGGTGGCGTCCTACACGCCGGGCACCGCGCCGTTCGCGGTGGGGCAGGCGGCGTTCACGGTCACGGTGATCGTGCTGTTCAACCTGCTGGTCCCGGCCGGCTGGAAGGTGGGCCTGGTACGGGTCCAGGACGTGGTCCTCGGCTGCGCGGTAAGCCTGGTGGTCGGGTTGCTGTTCTGGCCGCGCGGCGCCGGCGGCGCGGTCGGCGACGACCTCGGCGACGCCTTCCGGGCCGGCACGGCGTACCTGACTCAGGCGGTGGACTGGGCCCTCGGCCTGCGCCAGGCCGCGCCGGACACGGCGGTCGCGGCCGCCTCGGCCGGAATCCGCCTGGACGACGCACTCCGCCTGTACTTGGCCGAGCAAGGGACCAAGCGAATAGACAAGCGTGACTTGTGGACCTTGGTCCTGGCCACGATACGGGTCCGGCTCACCGCCACGTCGCTGGCCGGCCTGTGTGCCTACTGCCCGCCGGTCGGCCCGGCCGCGCAGGACGGCCTCGACGGCGACGCCGAGCAGGTGGGGACGCTACGGCGCGTGACCACGGACCTGGCCGATTTCTACCAGGGCATCGCCGTCGAGGTCACCGGCCGCCGCGGCGAGCCCATGCCTGCCGTACCAGTCCCCCCCAGCCTGGACGGGGCGGAAGCCTCCGCAGGCCACGACGGGACTCCAGGCACGGACGGTGCGGGAGCGGGCACGGACGGCGCGGGAGCGGGCACGGCCGCGTCGGCGCCCGGCCAGCCGCATGTGCTCTGGGTCCGCGAGCAGCTGCAGGACCTCGTCTCGCACGCGAGCGACATCACCGGGCCTGCGGAGCACGTGGCTCAGATGCGACGCATTCCATGGTGGCGCTAGCCGGGTCCTCGCCCGACCACCGTTCCCGGATCGCCATCGCCACCAGGTCCGGCACCAGGTCGGTGCAGCGGCGCAGCACCCACGCCGTCCCCCGGGTGGCCAGCCACCCGATCTCGGCCAGCCGGGTCGGCGGCGGGCTGGACGGCTCGGGATCGGGCCGGGGCCCGGTCGGCAGGCCCGCAGCGGCGATCTGATCGTAGAACCGGCAGGCGATGAGCCGGTGGCCGCGCTCGTCGGCGCTTGTGGTCCGGAGAACTGCCTCGTAGTGGCCGATCAGCTCGTCGCCCAGGGCCGTCCAGCTCCGGCCGAGCACCCGCTGCCGGGCTGCGCGGCCCTGCTCGGCGCGCAGCCCGGGGTCGGCGGCCAGCCGGGCCACCGCGCCGGCCAGCGCGCCCGGGTCGCCCGGCGGCACCAGGAACCCGGTGACCCCCTGGCTGACCAGGTCGAGCGGCCCGCCGGCGGCCGGAGCGACCACCGGCAGCCCGCTGGCCGCGGCCTCCTGGAGCGTCTGGCCGAACGTCTCGTGCGGCCCGCTGTGCACGAACAGGTCGAGGCTGGCGTAGATGCTGGCCAGTTCCTCCCCGTGGCGCTGGCCCAGGAACACGGCGGTGGGCATGGCCCGGCGCGCCGCGGCCTCGGCCGGGCCGGAGCCGACGACCACGAGGCGCACCCCGGGCAGCGTCGCCACCTCGCCGAGCAGTTCGACCCGCTTCTCCGGGGCCAGCCGACCCACGTAGCCGGCCAGCGCCTCGCCCCCGGGCGCGAGCTCGGCGCGCAGCCGCTCGCTGCGCTTGGCCGGGTCGAACCGGGTGGTGTCCACGCCCCGGGCCCAGAGCCAGACCCGTTCGATGCCGTGCGAGTGCAGGTCCGCGGCCGCCGCGGTGGACGGGGCGAGCGTCCGGTCGGCGGCGTTGTGGATCCGGTGCAGGCGGCGCCAGGCCGCGGCCTGGCCGGCCGGGCCGAGCCGGCCGGGGCGATCCGGAAACCGGGGTAACAGGGCATAGGCAGCGACGACACCCGCACCACCGGGTACGGCACTGCGCCGTCCGGCCGGGGCAGCGCGTCCGCCGGGCGGGGGGCGATGACCAGCGGCTGGTGCCCTCGCCGGACCAGGTGCTCGGCCACGCGCAGGACGCAGTGAGCGACGCCGTTCACATCGGGGGGGAATGATTCGGTGATGACCGCGATCCTCACGATCACACGGTGCAACAGGCGATGTCCGAAAACGGCTTCGACGCGATGACGACGGGGATAACTGTCGCTGACATCTCCGCTACCAAGAAGGCCGCCAGTGCGCCGGCCTTCAGGCCGGCAGTGGAGGCGGCCGGGCGTGGGCCGGTCGGGCGGGGCGGTTGTGCTGGTCGATGTGCTGGCGCAGGCCGGGATGGGGCGCCGCCGGCGGACCCGGCGAAGTACGATCCCGGCCACAGGCGCTGCGCGCGCCATTAGTGCCGTCGCAGGTCGGGGAATTGCTGCCGCAGCCTGCGGGAGGATACGCCCTCGAGGCTGCTGGCCAGGCAGGAGGTGGCGACCGTGGGGCGGGGCTGCCGTATCTCACTGATGCCGAGTTGTCAGCCCGGCTGACGGCGTCAAAGGCGACGCCGGAGCGGGCGTGGCTGGGTGAGGTTTCCTCGGTAGTTTTGCAGCAGGCGCTGGCGGACCTGAACGCCGCCTACCGGAATTTCTTCGCCTCGGTCGCCGGGAAGCGCAAGGGCCCCAAGGTCGGCCCGCCGCGGTTTCGGTCGCGTAAAGACCGCCGGCAATCGGTGCGGTTCACCGCTAACGCCCGGTGGAGCCTGACGCCGGGCGGAAAGCTGCGCCTGCCGAAGATCGGGGATGTGCCGGTGCGGTGGTCGCGCGCCTTACCGTCGGCGCCGTCCAGCGTGACGGTGATAAGGCCAGGGTCAAAGTTGCCCGCGCTCATACACGGGTAGCCGATGCTCGCCGAGACTTCCGCCACCAGCTGTCCACGGCGCTGATCCGCGACAACCAAGCGGTCGCCGTCGAGGACCTGGCGGTCAACGGGCTGGCCCGCACCCGCCTGGCCAAGTCCGTCCACGACGCCGGCTGGTCCGGGTTCGTGGCGATGCTGGAGTATAAGGCCCGGCTGCACGGCCGGGAGTTCCACCGGATCGGCCGGTTCGAGCCCACGTCGCAGACCTGCTCGGCGTGCGGCGTGAAGGACGGCCCCAAGCCGCTGCACCTCCGTACCTGGCAGTGCCAGGGGTGCGGGGCGTGGCTGGACCGGGACATCAACGCGGCGGTCAACGTCGCCAAGGCCGCCGGGCTGGCGGTGTCAGCCTGCAGAGCGCAGGTAAGACCAGGGCTTGCCCTGGCGCAGCGCGGTGAAGCAGGAACCCTCCCGAAGTCGCGCGGCAAAGCGGCGTGACAGGCGGGAATCTCCGCCTTTCAAGGCGGAGTGGAGGTCAAGCGTGACGGGCGCGGACCGCGTTCACGTGCGCGGCCAGGTCCTCGGCCCCGCCGAGCGCATCGATATGCGGGGCGACGGCGGCCAGCGCCGCGGCGTCGTACTCCACCACGTGGATGCCGCGCAGGAAGGTCAGCACCGACAGCCCCGCGGAATGCCGGGCGGTCCCGCCGGTGGGCAGCACGTGATTGGAACCCGCCAGGTAATCGCCGAGCGACACCGGCGCGTACGGCCCGACGAACACCGCGCCCGCGTTGCGGACCCGCCAGGCCAGCTCGGAGGCTCGTTCGGCCTGAATCTCCAGGTGCTCCGGCGCCCACGCGTCCGCCACGGCCAGCGCGGCGTCGGCGTCATCCACCAGGACGCACGCGGACTGGCCGGCCAGGGCCGCCTCGATCCGGTCCCGGTGCCGCGCCGCGGCGACCTGGCTGGCCAGCTCGGCCTCGGTGCGATCGGCGAGCCCGGGATCGGTGGTGATCAGCAGGCATGCGGCCAGCGGGTCGTGCTCGGCCTGCGCGGCCAGGTCGGCCGCGACCAGCACCGGGTCCGCCGACCGGTCCGCGATGATCGCGATCTCGGTCGGGCCGGCCTCCGCGTCGGTCCCGACGCGGCCGAGCAGCAGCCGCTTGGCGGCGGCCACGTAGATGTTGCCCGGACCGGTGATGATGTCCACGGGCGCGCAGTCCGCGGTGCCGTAGCCGAGCATCGCGATCGCCTGCGCACCGCCGGCCGCGTGCACCTCGGTGACGCCCAGCAACGCACAGGCGGCCAGCACCGCCGGGTGCGGCAGGCCACCGCGCTCGGGCCCCGGCGGCGAGGCTACGGCGATCTCCGCGACCCCCGCCACCTGCGCGGGAATCACGTTCATCACCACCGAGGACGGGTAAGCGACCAGGCCCCCGGGCACGTAGACACCGGCCCGGCCCGCCGGCACGTAGCGCTCGGTCACCGTCGCTCCGTCGGCGAGCTTGGTGACCGCGTCGGGCGGCCGCTGCGCCTCGTGCACCAGCCGCGCCCGCCGCGCCGCCTCCTGCAGCGCCGCCCGCACGTCCGGGTCGAGCCCGGCCAGTGCGTCGGCCAGTGCCTGGCGCGGAACCCGGGTGGTGGCCAGGTCCACCCCGTCGAACCGCTTCGTCTGATCCCGGACCGCGGCCGCGCCCCGCTGGCGCACGTCCTCGCAGACCGGCCGCACCGCCTCCAGCGCCGCTTCGACGTCAAGCCGCGCCCGCGGCAGCACCCCGTCCAGGCGCGGCCGGCCGAGGCTGGCCGCGGCCTCCCCGCGCAGATCGATCCTGGTGAGCACCTGGCCAGCCTAGCCGCCGGGCCGGCCTCTCCCGGTTCGCTCAGCCGCGGCGCAGCCGGGACGCAGCCGCCACCCGCCGCCCGGCTTGATGCGGCACCCGGATGAACCGCGGGCGACATCTGGGCAGACGAACACCGAAAAGCCCGGGCCCGCCGTTGGCCCGGTGCGCCACGGGCAGCGAGGATGAGCGTGTGACGTGGATCGAGCTCGACGGGGCGGTTAACGTCCGGGACCTTGGCGCGCTGACCACCGGCGACGGCCGGGTCACCGCGGAGCGCCGGCTGCTGCGCGGCGACAACCTGCAGGATCTCTCGCCGTCCGACGTGCGGACGCTGGTCGCGGACATCGGGGTGACCACGGTCGTCGACCTGCGCAGTCCCGGAGAGGTGGCGTCCGAGGGCCCCGGGCCGCTGACCCGGGTCGGGTCGGTCCGGCACTCCTACCACTCGGTGCTGCCGGAGCGCGGCACGGCCACCGATGCCGCCGCCGACGCGCTGGCCATCCGGCGCGACGGGGCCATGTCCCGGTACCCGGACGACGTCAGGTGCGGCTACTACCTCGGCTACCTCGAGGACCGGCCGGAGCAGGTGGTCGGGGCGCTGCGCAGCATCGCGCAGGCGGCCGGCGCGGCGCTGGTGAACTGCGCCGCGGGCAAGGACCGGACCGGCGTCGTGGTCGCGATGGCGCTCACCGCGGTGGGCGTCCAGCGGGAGGCCGTGGTCGCCGACTACGCGGCGAGCGCCGAGCGCATGGAGGCGATCCTGGCCCGGCTGCGCGCCTCGAAGACCTACGCGTCCGACATCGACGCCGCGCCCGCCGCCGAGCAGGCGCCGCGGCCGCAGACCATGGCCGCGTTCCTGGACCAGCTTGACTCGCGCCACGGCGGGGTGCTGGGGTGGCTCGCCGAGCGCGGGTTCGGCTCGTCCGACGTCAGCGCGCTGCGGGCCAAGCTGGTGGCCTGACGATCCAGCCCGTCACGTCACGGCGGCGGATACCTGGCGATGATGCCCTGCCACGGCCCGAGTACCCGCTCGGAGGCGAGTTCCGTCGCGAACTCCCCGCTTGCGGTGCTGAGCAGCACCTCACCCGCCGGGCAGGGCAGCACGGCGGGCTGATCGGTGAGGTTGGCCGTGACCAGGAGGCCGCCGACTCGGTAGGCCCAGTGTCCCTCGGCCGCCGGCACGATCTCGTAGGGAGCGATCCCGCCGCCGAGCTCGGCGCGGCGCAGGGCGAGCAGGCTGCGGCAGAACCGGAGCACGGAATCCGGGTCGCGGCGCTGGTCGGCAACGTTGCAGGCGGCGGTGTCGCCGAGCGGTAGCCAGGGCGTCACGCCCGCGGCGGTGAAGCCGCCGGAACGCGAGGCGTCCCACTGCATCGGGGTCCGGGCGCGGTCCCGGCTGCCGTTCCAGCCGCCCCGGTCCCGCGACATCACGTCCCGCCGCAGCCCGGGCGGGACCATGACGTCGGTCATCCCGGTCTCGTCGCCGTAGTACAGGACGGTGGTGCCGGGCAGGGTGGCCAGCACCAGCAGCGCGAGCCGGACCTTGCGCTCGTCTCCCCCGCACCAGCGGGTCGGGAACCGGCCGACGTCGTGGTTGGACGCGGTCCACACCGGGCACGCCCCGGCCGGCAGCCGGGCCAGCGTCGCCCCGGCCACCTCGGACAGCTCGCGCGCGGCGAACGGGGCGAAGACGAACGGGAAGTTGAACGCGAGCTGCAGCTCGTCGTCGTGCCCGTAGAACGCGGCGAGCCGGCCGAGGTCCCCCAGCCAGGTCTCGCCGAGCAGCAGCCGCGGCGGCCGGTAGCCCTCGGCGATCTCGCGCCAGTCCCGGTAGACGCCGTGGGTCTCCGGCCGGTTCTGGCTGAACTCCGGCCGCTGGCCGAACCGGCCCTGGAGCGGGCCCGAGCCGGTCGCCGGGGGGTCGTCGCGCAGCTTCGCGTCCTTGTACAGGCCGTGCGCCACGTCGATGCGGAACCCGGCGACCCCCTGGTCGAACCAGAACCGGAGAATCTCGCGGAACTCCTCGTGCACCGCGGGCTGGTGCCAGTTCAGGTCGGGCTGGCTGTCCAGGAAGAGGTGCAGGTAGTACTGGCCGGTCGGCTGGTGCCAGGCCCACGCGGTGTGCCCGGTGGCGTCGAGCCAGTTGTTCGGCGGGCCGCCGCCCGGCGCCGGGTCGGCCCAGACGTAGTAGTCCCGGTGCCGGGCGTCCCGGCCGCTCGCGGCGTCGATGAACCAGGGGTGGGCGCTGCTGGTGTGGTTGGGCACCAGGTCGAGCAGTATCCGCAGCCCGCGCGCCCTGGCTTCGGCGATGAGCCGGTCCAGGTCCGCCATCGTGCCCAGCTCGGGGTGCACGCCCAGGTAGTCGGAGACGTCGTAGCCCCAGTCCTGGTCCGGGGACGGCATCGTCGGCGACAGCCAGACGCCGTCCACGCCCAGCCAGGACAGGTAGTCGAGCCCGGCGATGACGCCGTCCAGGTCACCGTAGCCATCTCCGTCGGTGTCCCGCCACGACCGCACGTACAGCTGATAGAGCACGGCGCCCTGCCACCACCGGCGCCCGCTGGCGCTCTCGTCCATCTGCCTCCTGACCTCGGGGTCGCCCAGCCTACGCTGGCACGACCGCGCGCTTGATTTCACCGGGCGCGGAGCCGACACTGGACGCGTGAGTTCGGTCGCCTTGCTGATTTTCGCCGCCGCGCTGCCGACGGCAGCGTGCTTCGCGCTCATCTATGCGTGGCGCGGGGCCGGGT
The DNA here is from genome assembly GCA_963808705.1 of uncultured Actinomycetota bacterium. GTDB lineage: Bacteria > Actinomycetota > Actinomycetes > Streptosporangiales > Streptosporangiaceae > JASHPR01. The sequence goes on from CAWEHB010000008.1 coordinate 299,809, forward strand.
GGCTCGGCGAGGCCCGGGCCCGCCGCAAGGCCCGGGCCGCGCCTCCGGAGCCGATCGACCGGCTCCAGGACGACCTGCGCCGGCTGCGCGCCGAGCTGGAGGCCACGGAGACCCGGGCCGGCCTGACCGCCAAGCACCACCGGGTGCAGGCACTGCGCGGCGCGTACCTGGACGCGCTGGCCACGGCCTGCCAGCGGCTGGAGGTCAGCCCCCCGGCCGGCGGCGACCAAGCCCCGCTGGCCGAGATCTACCGGGTGGAGGCGGCGCTGCGGCAGCGCGGCCTCGACGTGCGCCGGGACGTGCCGGAAACGGCCGCGCACTGAATGCGGGACAGGGCACCCGGCAGCCTGGACCGCCGCCCGGATCCGGTCCGCGTGCTGGCGGTGTCTGACGAAGTCGACGAGGCGCTCTGGGCCGACGCCAGCGCGGCAGGAAGGGTCGGGCTGATCCTGGCCTGCGGGGACCTGCCGCTGGCGTACCTGGGCGCGCTGATGAACGCCCTGGAGGTTCCGCTGGCGTTCGTGCCGGGCAACCACGACCCGGACCTGTCCGGCTACCGGACCTCCCGCGCGGGCCTGACCCTGCGGGCCGGCATGCCGGCCCGGCTGCCCTGGCCGGATGGTGCCGTGAATGCCGACGGCCGCGTGGTGGACGTGGCCGGCCTGCGCGTGGCCGGGCTCGGCGGCTGCCGCCGCTACTCCGGCGGCCCCAACCAGTACACCGACCGGCAGCAGGCCCGGCGGGCCCGGGCGCTGCGCGGCCGGGCGTGGTGGCGTGAGCTGCGCGACGGCCGCGGGGTGGACGTGCTGCTCACGCACGCCCCGCCGCGCGGCGTCGGTGACGGCGAGGATCCGCCGCACCGCGGGTTCACCGCGCTGCATGGCCTGGTGGCCGCCGTCCGCCCGGCGGCGCTGCTGCACGGCCACGTGCATCCCTACGGCGCGCCGGTGCGGCCCGGCCGGCTGGGGCGCACCATGGTCGGCAACGTCACCGGCTGGCACGTGCTCGAGATCGGGCCGGGCACCGGCCGGGCCGAGTTCCTCCCCGCCGTGCAAGCCCGGGCTCAAGGCCGTCTCGATGCCCGCTGACACCGGCTTCCCCGTCGCCGACGTCGAGGACGACTTCCAGCGCGCCCGGCGCCGCCAGGTGCTGGCCCGGCTCGCCCGCCGGCTGCGCCGCGAGCCGGACGACGTCAACCTCATGCTGCCGTTCGACGAGGTCGTCGCCGCCCTGGGCATGCGCGGCGAGCGGCGGCTCGGCCTGCAGACCCTCCGGCTAGACACGATCGTCGGCACCGTCGACTCCACCCGTGACTTCGACCGCCGGTTCCGGCCCACCAGCGGGCGGGTCAGGGAGCGGTGGGAGCGGCTGGCGCTGGCCCAGCGGCGCGGCGAGCCGATCCCGCCCATCGACGTGTACCGCGTCGGCGACATGCACTTCGTGATAGACGGCCACCACCGGGTCTCCATCGCCATGGCCACCGGCGCCAAGACGATCGACGCCTACGTGACCGAGGTGCTGACCCAGCTGCCGCCCACGGGCATCCGCGGCCGCCGGGACCTGCTGGTCAAGAGCTACGAGCGGATCTTCCGGGCCCGGGTGCCGCTGCCCGCGCCGGACCTGGCCAAGATCATGGTGACGGACCCGTGGTCGTACGCGGTACTCGGGGAGGCCGTCGAGGCCTGGGGCTTCCGGTGCATGCAGGACAAGGGCCGGTTCCTGAACCGCGCCGAGATCGCGCGGCACTGGTACACCGAGGAGTACCGGCCGGTCGTGCGCATGCTGCGCGCGGCCGACCTGATCGGCTCGCGGACCGAAGCGGAGGCCTACATGCGGGTCGCCGCCGAGCGGTACCGGCTCATCATGACCCACGACTGGAACGACGAGGTCATCGAGCGTCTGCGGCGAACGATCAGGTAACCTCCCCGCCGGAGCCGCCGGAAGCCGCGCCGCCCGCATCGTCGGCGGCCTCGGTCGCCGCGTGACGGCCCTGCGCCGCCATGCCGGAAGCGTCCTGCGTCGCGCTGTCAGCCGTCTGAGTCGCGCTGGCCGCGGCCTGGGTCGTGCCGCCCACGACCGCGCCGCTGCCGTCTCCGACCGCCAGCGACAGGTTGCGGCCGCTGGCCGGATCGAATACGTGCATCGACCGGCCATCCACCCAGAGCTCGGCATCCTGGCCCTCGCGGATGGTGGTGGCGGCGTCGATCCGGGCGACTACGGTGTCGCCGCTGCCGCCGGTGTCCGCGCGTCCCGAGTCCATGGCGAGCTCCTCGAGCTCGGTAGCGGTCACCCCCTGCTCGCGCCCCTGGGTGAAGTAGACGAACACGTCGGAGCCCATGGACTCCAGGACATCGATGGTCGTGTGGAACGTGATCCCGTTCGGGCGGGCGTCGGCCGACACCATCGCCGCGTCCTCGAAGTTCTCCGGCCGCAGGCCCACGATGACCTCGCGCCCGGATCCGGAGGCTTCCACCTCGCGCCGCAGCCGGTCGCTGAGCCGGAAGTCCCCGAGGCTGGTGCGCAGCAGGCCGTCCTCGAGGGTGCCGCCCAGGAAGTTCATGGCCGGCGAGCCGATGAAGCCGGCCACGAACAGGTTGACGGGCGAGTCGTAGAGCTCCTTCGGGGAGCCCACCTGCTGCAGCAGGCCGCTGCGCATGACCGCGACCCGGTCGCCGAGCGTCATGGCCTCGGTCTGGTCGTGCGTGACGTACACGGTGGTGGTGCCCAGGCGGCGCTGGATCCGCGACACCTCGGTGCGCATCTGCACCCGCAGCTTCGCGTCCAGGTTCGACAGCGGCTCGTCCATCAGGAACACCGACGGGTCGCGCACGATCGCCCGGCCCATCGCGACCCGCTGCCGCTGCCCGCCGGACAGGTTGGCCGGCCTGCGGTCCAGGTGCTGGGTAAGGTCCAGGATCCGGGCCGCCTCCTCGACCTTCTCGTTGATGGTGGCCTGCGGCGTCTTGGCCAGCTTCAGCGCGAAGCCCATGTTCTCCCGCACGGTCATGTGCGGGTACAGCGCGTAGCTCTGGAACACCATCGCGATGTCCCGGTCCTTGGGCGACTTTTGGTTCACCACCTGCCCGGCGATGCGCAGCTCGCCCGAGGTGATGTCCTCCAGGCCGGCGATCATGTTGAGCGTCGTCGACTTCCCGCAGCCGGACGGGCCGACCAGGATGACGAATTCGCCGTCGGCGATGTCCAGGTTGAAGTCGTCGACCGCGAGCGAGCCGTCGGGAAAGCGCTTGGTGATGTGTTCCAGAATGATTTCGGCCACTGTTTTCTCCTTAGCCCTTGACCGCGCCCGACGTCAGACCGGCGACGATCCGGCGCTGGAAGAACAGCACGAAGATGATGATCGGGATGGTGATGACCACCGCGGCGGCCGCGATGGGGCCGGTCGGCACCGTGAACTGCGAGCTGGCGCTGAGGTAGGCCAGCGACGCCGGCGCCGTCCGGGCGGCGATCGTCGAGGTGAGCGAGATCGCCAGCAGGAACTCGTTCCAGCAGGCGAGGAAGACCAGGATCGCCGTGGTGACCATGCCCGGCGCGGCCAGCGGGGCGATGACCTTGATGAACGCCTGGAACGGCGTGGCCCCGTCCACCTTGGCGGCCTTCTCCAGCTCCCACGGGATCTCGCGGAAGAACGCCGACAGCGTGTAGATGCCGAGCGGCAGCCCGAAGGCGATGTAGGGGATGATCAGGCCGGGCCAGGTGTTGAACAGGCCCAGCGCGCGCTCGATGCTGAACAGCGGGGTCACCAGCGCGATGATCGGGAACATCGCGATCAGCAGCGCCATCCCGATGAGCACCGCCTTGCCGGGGAACCGCAGCCGCGCGACCGCGTAGGCCGCCATGGAGGCCAGCACCACGGAGATGAACGTCGCGATGAGGCCGATGCCGATCGAGTTGAGCAGCGGCCGGACGAACGTCGCGGTCTTCAGGATCTGGGTGTAGTTCCCCCAGGTCCACTGCGCAGGAACGAAGGAGGGATCGAGGATGGCCGTCGGTGTCTTGAAGGACAGCGAGACCATCCAGAGCACCGGGATCAGCGCCAGCGCGATGACGGCGACGTTCGCCGTCCCCCAGCCGAATTTCTGCCGGGGCGTGGTGGTAACAGCAGCCATCAGCGGGTCACCTCTTCTCGATGTCGGTGCCGGGGGCCGCGGTGCCGAAGCCCTTGATGAACACCGCCGCGATGATCACGACGCAGATGAAGATCAGGATCGAGATCGCGGCCCCGATCCCCAGGTTCAGCGCCTTGAACAGGTTGTCCCAGGCGAGGATCGACACCGATTCCGTGCCGTTGTTCCCCTGGGTGAGGATGAAGATGTTGTCGAAGATCCGGAACGAGTCCAGCGTCCGGAACAGCACCGCGACCAGGATGGCCGGCTTCATCAGCGGCACCGTGATCCGCCAGAAGCGCTGCCAGCCGCTGGCGCCGTCCACCTTGGCGGCCTTTTGCAGGTCCTCGGGCACCAGGGAGAGCCCGGCCAGCAGCAGCAGCCCCATGAACGGCGTGGTCTTCCAGATCTCCGCGAGGATGATCACGGCGAGCGCCTTGTACTGCGAGGTCAGCGGCGCGGCCTCGTTGAACAGGGCGGACAGGTAGCCCTGGCCGGGCGTCCAGGCGTAGTACCAGCCGTAGGCGGCGGCGACCGTCACGATCCCGTAGGGGATGAGCGCGGCGGTGCGGACCGTGCCCCGGCCGAACAGCGTCCGGTACATGACCATGGCCAGCACCATGCCGAGCACCAGGGTGATCGACACCGAGACGACGGTGATGAGCACGGTTATCCACAGCGCCTGCCACCAGTACGGCGAGCTGAGCACCGCGCCGTAGTTGGCGAACCCGACGAACTTGACCTCGTTCGGGAGTTCCAGGTTGTAGCGCTGCAGCGACAGCCAGACGGCGTAGATGACTGGGTAGGCGGTGACCGCGAGCATCACGATGACCGCCGGCGCGCAGAGCAGCCAGCCGAGCCTGCGCTCGGCCCGCGCGCCCTCCGACAGCGGTGGCTTGCGCCTCCTCCCCCTCCTGGTTTCCTGCTCGGCCGCGGTCTCGGCGGCCACTTGCGTGCCGGTACTCATCGGTCCCCTCCTTCTCTAGGGACAAACCGCCCGCCTGCGGCCCTGTGGTGCGCTGTCCCGGGGCTCACGGGACCAGGCCCTTCGACTGCAGGGCGTCGTTGATCTGGTTGGTCATCTTCTGTACCGTGCCCGTCGGGTTGATGCCGGACGGCGGCGAGACCAGGTGCGAGATGTCGATGGACACGACCTGGTACACCGGCGTCTTCGGCCGCACGCTGGCGTGCTCCAGCGCGTACAGGATGTCGGCGTGGAACGGGTAGTCCGGGTACAGCTTGGGGTCGCTGTACAGGCTGGCGATCGTGGGCGGCACGCCGCCGACGGTGGCGTTGATGAACTGGTTCTGCTTGTCCCGTATGCACTCCGCGGCCTGGAAGGCGAGCGCCTTGTGCGCCGAGTACGCGCTGACCGCCAGGTCGATCCCGCCGATCGTCACCTTGGCCGGCACGCCGGGGATGACCTCCGGGTAGAGCGCCCACTTGAAGACCTTGAACATGGCCGGGTTGTCCGCCTTCATCGACGGATACACGAACGGGTAGTTCAGCTCGAACGCGGCCGTGCCGCCCTCCATGGCCAGCCGGTTGTCGTTCTCCATCTGCACGCCCAGCGACGGGTCAGCCGCGACCGAGCTGGCGAGCTGCTTCATGATCGACAAAGCCTTCACCGCGGGTGCGCCCAGCGTGACCTTGGTCGCGTCCGCGTTCAGGACGCTGCCGCCCGCGCTGGCGTTCATCGTGTTGAACCACACGGTCGTGCCCTCGTACTGCGCGCCCTGGATCTCGATGAGGTGCGGCTTGCCCTCCTTGGCCAGCTGCTCCGCGTCGGCGATCATCTGCGCCCAGGTCTTGGGCGGGTTCGGGACCAGGTCGGAGCGGTACCACAGCAGCTGGGTGTTGGTGTTGAGGGGCGCCGCGACGAGCTGGCCCTTCCAGATCGCGGTCTGCAGCGCGGGCGCGATCGTCCCGTTGACGATCGCGGCCTTGTTGGCGCCGGTCCACGGCACGATCCAGCCGGCGTTGGCGAACTCGGCCTCCCAGGTGACGTCCAGGGCCATGATGTCGATCGACGAGTCGTGCGCGGCCAGCCGCCGGACCAGCTGGAGCCGCTGGGTGTCGGATGCGGCGGGCAGCAGCTGGTAGGAGATGACGTACTTGCCGTGGCTCTGAGCGTTGCAGTTATTGATGATGGTGTTGGTCGCCCCGGAAACGTCGGGGTACTGGTAGTAGTTCAGCGTCACCGGCCCGGTGGCGGCGTTGCTCGTGCCGCAGGCGGCCAGGGCCGACCCGGCCAGGGCCACGCTGGCCAGCCCTGCGGCGAGCCGCCACCGCGAAACCCCCCTCGTGCCCGGCCCGCGAGTGCCGGGCACCGAAGCTCTCGATCTACCGCTGTCACCCATCATTCCTCCTTCCAGCCCCAGGAGCCTCTCAGTCAACGGAGCTTCCCAGCTGGTACATGATCACTCCGGGTCGCTGGGCGTGGTAGAACCGGTTTCCGGCCGCCGCGAACGACGGCCGCAGCGAGGTCGATCCGGGTAGCGCGAACGACGGCCGGGACGTGGCCGGCACGGCCGCCGCGCCGGACGGCCGGCCGGCGCCCGGCCGGGTCCCCCGGTAGGTTGCCGTGCTGGAGCGCCGCACCACCTCCAGGGCGAGTAGCTGCCGCAGCGGGATGACCCGCTCCCCGCGCAGCAGCGCGCAGAGCCGGCGCGCCCCCTCGGCGCCGCTGTCCGCCAGCGGCTGCCGGACCGTGCTCAGGCCGAGCAGGGCCGCCGACTCGATGTCGTCGTAGCCGACCACGGACAGGTCGCCGGGAACGCTGACGCCGCACCGGTCCGCCGCGGCGAGCACGCCCATCGCCTGGGTATCGGACGCCGCGAAGATGGCCGACGGCCGGTCCGGCCGCGTGAGCAGTTCCGCGGCCAGCGCCTCGGCGTTCGCGGGACCGTGCGGGCCGCGCCGCACCAGGCCGGGATCGTAGCCGACGCCGGCCGCGGACAGCACCTGGCGGTACCCGCTCAGCCGGTGCTGCGACGCGATGAAGCCGAGGCCCATGCGCGAGGCGCCGGCCGCGCCTCGCATGGTGTCGCCGACGAAGCCGATCCGCCGGTGCCCGAGCGCCAGCAGGTGACCGGTGGCCAGCCGGCCGCCCGCCACGTCGTCGGTGAGCGTCTGCGGGACGCCGGAGGCCGGCGCGTCGATCGTCACCAGCGGCACCCCGGCGTGGCGGAACGAGGCCAGCTGCGTCCGGGACAGCCGCAACGACACCACGATCACGCCGTCCGCGCGGTGCCGGCCGGTCAGCGCGGCCAGGTGATGGTCGCGCTGCTGGGGCGTGTCGACGTTGCACACCACCGTGTCGTAGCCCTGCTCGTCCAGCACGGCCAGGGCGCCGGCGAGCCGCATGACCGCCGACGGCCGGGTCAGGTGCGGCACCACGATCGCCACCGCGCGCGGCGTGCCGCGGGACAGCGAGGCCGCCAGGTGGCTGGGCCGGTACCCGAGCTGCTCGATGACCTTCAGCACGGACGCACGGGTCGCGTCCCGCACGTTGGCCGCGCCGTTGATGACCCGGGAGACCGTGCCCACGCCCACGCCCGATGCCGCGGCTACGTCCGCGATCGTGGCCCGACGCGAAGCCGTCATCCCACTCCCAAGGAAACGCCACCAGCACGCTGGAACCGGTTCCATCGACGAATCTAGATCATCGTCAACCCGCGCCGCCTATGGCGTCAAGAGTTGAAAAAGCAGGTAAACAGTGGATGTCGTTATTCGACGATCTTCGAGATAGGGATCTCCAGGATGTCCCGGGCCCCGGCCGCCTTCAGCGCCGGGATCAGCGTGTTGACCCCGCGCTTGGGCACCACGGCCTCCACCGCGTGCATGCCGCCGCGGGCCAGCGACGTGATCGTCGGTGACGACATGGCCGGAAGTATCGCGGTGACGGCGGCCAACTCCGAGGCGTTCACGTTCAATTTCACCAGGACGTTGCCCCTGGCCCGGATGGCTCCCCGCAGCAGCAGCGCGACGTCCTCCATGGCCGCGCGCTTGGCCGGGTCGGCGAACGCGGCCGGGTTGGCGATCAGCTCGGTGTAGCTGGTCAGCAGGGTGTCCAGGACCCGCAGCCCGTTCTTGCGCAGCGACGAGCCGGTCTCGGTCAGGTCGACGATCGCGTCCACGATGTCGGGCACCTTGGCCTCGGTGGCGCCGTAGGACGGGATCACCACGGCCTTGACCCCGGCCGCGTCCAGGTACCGCCGGGTCAGCGCCGGGAACTCGGTCGAGATCCGTATCCCCTCGGGCAGGTCGGCGGCTGACGTCCAGGGCGCGCCGGCCGGCACCGCAAGCACCACGCGTACCGGGTCCGAGGTCGCCTTGGAGTACTGCAGCTCGCCCAGGGAGGCCACGTCGGCGCCGGTCTCCACGATCCAGTCCCGCCCGGTGATGCCGAAGTCGAACAGCCCCTGCTCGATGTAGGACGGGATCTCCTGGGGACGCAGGAACCGGACCCGCTCGATCCGCGGGTCGTCCACCGCGGCGTGGTAGTCCCGGTCGGAGGACCGGCGGACGGTCAGGTCAGCGGCGTCGAACAGGTCGAGGGTGGCTCGCTCCAGCGAGCCCTTCGGCAGGACCAGGGAGAGCAACGGACCATGACCCCTTTCCTTGAACGCGACGCCTCCCCCGAACTGTAGCCCGGCCGCGGCCGGGCGCCGCCGTGCGGTTGACAGTCGCGATATAACTCAACTACTCTATCCAGAGTACCCCGCCTGGAGGTGATACGGTGCCCGCCAAGAACCGCGCGAACCCGCTGGCCCTGGCCGTGCTCGTCTGCCTCGCCGAGCAGCCCCGGCACCCGTACGAGGTGGCCACGACCCTCCGGCAGCGGCAGAAGCACCAGAGCGTCCGGCTCAACTACGGCTCGCTGTACGGCGTGGTGGAGTCGCTGGAACGGCGCGGGCTGATCGAGGCGCAGGAGACGAGGCGGTCCGGCCGGCTCCCGGAGCGGACCGTGTACCGGCTGACCGAGACCGGGCGGATCGAGGTCCACGACTGGCTCACCGAGCTGCTGTCCACGCCGGTCAAGGAGTACCCCTCGTTCCAGGCGGCGCTGTCGTTCCTGCCCGCCCTGCCCCCCGAGGACGTGGCGACGCTGCTGGCCGAGCGCGCCCAGTACCTCGAGGCCGGGCTCGCGCAGGACGCCGCGACCAGGGAGCTGGCCCAGAAGGCGGGCATACCGCGGCTGTTCTGGGTCGAGCACGAGTTCGACATGGTGCTGCGCGAGGCCGAGCTCGGCTACGTGCGGCAGCTGACCGCCGACATCTCCTCCGGCGCGCTGGACGGCACGGCGTGGTGGCGCGAGATGCACGCCAGGGCCGACGACGAGCCGGTCCCGCCGCCGCCGTTCGATGGCCGCGAGACCGACGACGAGGAGACCAGGTGATACCGGTGGACAACATCATCACCACGCAGGACCTGCGCAAGAGCTTCCCGGCCAAGGGCAAGGGCGGGAAGGGCAGGGAGGGCGGGAAGGGCAGGAAGGGCGGGGAGGGCGGGGAGGGCGGGGAGGGCGGGAAGATAGCTGCCGTGCGCGGGGTCAGCATCGGCGTGGCCCGCGGCGAGGTCTTCGGCTTCCTCGGGCCGAACGGCGCCGGCAAGACCACCACCCTGCGCATGCTGACCACGCTGCTGCCGATCGACTCCGGCGCCGCGACCGTGGCCGGCTTCGACGTCGCCCGCCAGCCGCAGCAGGTCCGGACCCGGATCGGCTACGTGAGCCAGCTCGGCGGCGCGGACGAGCTGGCCACCGGGCGGGAGAACCTCATCCTGCAGGGGCGGCTGTACGGGGCCAGCCGGTCCCAGGTGGCGCCGCGCGCGCAGGCCCTGGTCGACCTGCTCGGCCTGGCCGAGTTCGCCGACCGCCGGGTGGCCACCTACTCGGGCGGGCAGCGGCGGCGGCTCGACATCGCGCTCGGCATCGTGCACGAGCCCCCGGTGCTCTTCCTCGACGAGCCGACGACCGGGCTGGACCCGCAGAGCCGCGCCAACCTCTGGGACCACATCCGCGGCCTCCGCGACGGCGGCACGACGGTGTTCCTCACCACCCACTACCTGGAGGAGGCCGACGTGCTGTGCGACCGGCTGGTGATCATGGATCACGGCCAGGTCGTGGCCGAGGGCACCCCGCGGGCGCTCAAGCAGCAGGTCGCCGGCGACGCCATCGTGATCAGCCTGCGCGCCGATGACCACGGGGCCGAAGAACACGGGGCCGAGCGCGCCGTCCCGGTGCTGCGGGCCGAGCCGTACGTGCGGGAGCTCGCGGCCGAGGACGGCCAGGTCCGGCTGTACGTCGACGACGGCGGCACCGCCCTGCCGCAGCTGATCCGGCTGCTGGACGCGCGCGGCATCGGGATCAGGTCCATCTCGATGTCGGAGCCCACCCTCGACGACGTCTTCCTGCGCCAGACCGGCCGGTCGCTGCGGGACGAGGGCGCGGACGGGACCAGTCCCGGCCGCGCGTCAGACCAGAAGGAGAAGGAGGTGGCGGCATGAAGCCGGTCAGGGATATCGGCCTGCTGTTCCAGCGCTACGCCATCCAGTTGCTGCGCAACCCGGTCTGGCTGATCGTCGGGTTCTCGACCCCGATCCTGTACCTGGTCCTGTTCATGCCGCTGCTGAAGCACGCGGTCGGGGCGGTGGGCCTGTCCAGCGGGGAGGTGGTCAACCTGTTCCTGCCGGGGATCTTGTCGCTGCTGGCCTTCGCCAGCGGGATCGGCCTCGGCTTCAGCACGATCTTCGAGCTGAAGGCCGGCGTGATCGAGCGCTTCCGGGTCACCCCGGCCAGCCGGTTCGCGATCCTGACCGGCCCGATCCTGGCCACGATGATGATGATGTTCGTGTTCGACGCGGTCGTGGTCGCGGTCGGGTTCGGGGTCGGGTTCTCGGTTTACTGGGCCGGGCTGGCGGTGCTGGCCGTGCTGCTCGCCCTGCTGATGACCACCGTGGCCGCGTTCTCGGTCGCCACCGCGCTGCTCACGAAGGACATCAGCGGCTTCGCCGCGATCGTCAACGGCCTCAACCTGCCGGTTCTGCTGCTGGCCGGGGTGCTGCTGCCGATCTCGCTCGGCCCGGCCTGGATGCGGGTGATCGCGCACTTCAACCCGCTGTACTACCTGGTCGCGGCGTCCCGCGTGCTGGCCGGCGGCACGCTGGCCGCTACCGCGGTGTGGCAGGCCTTCGCGGTGCTGGTGCCGCTGTGCGCGCTGGTGCTCGCCTGGGCGGCCGGCGTGTTCCGCACCGCGGTCGCCTGACCTCGGCCGGGGCGCCAGAGGTGCATGCCGCCGTCGACCGTGAGCGTGGCGCCGGTCACGAACGAACTGTCCGAGCTGGCCAGGTAGAGCACCGAGCGGGCGATCTCCTCGGGGCAGGCGTGGCGCCCCAGCGGGATCCGGGCGTCGAAGATGCGCGCGACCGCGTCCGGCGGGGCGCCGGTCGCCGACGTCTCGATCGCCCGCTGGAACTCGGTGTCGGTCGGGCCGGGGTGCAGCGTGTTGACCCGGATCCCGCGGCTTGCCATCTCCTTGGCCACGGTGCGCATGAGGCCGACCTGGGCGTGCTTGGCCGTGGCGTAGGCGCAGATCCCGGCGTCCGAGGTGAGGCCCACCACGCTGGAGTTGATGATCACGCTCCCGCCGTCGGCCAGGTACGGCAGCCCGTGCTTGAGCAGCAGGAACGCGCCCAGCACGTGCACGTCGAGCACCCGGCGGAACACGTCGGCCGGGTACTCGGTGGTCGGGGCGATGACCCCGCTGATGCCGGCGTTGCTGAACAGGATGTCGAGTCGGCCAAACCGGCCGACCGCCTCCCGCAGCGCCGCCACGACCTGCTCCTCCTCGGTCACGTCGGTGACGGTCCAGCCCGCCACGTCGGGGCCGAGCTCGGCCGCGGCCGCCTCCAGCCGTTCCTTGGACAGCCCGGCGAGGTGGACCCGCGCGCCTTCGGCCACGAACAGGCGGGCGCAGGCCAGGCCGATCCCGCTCTCGCCGCCGGTGATCAGGGCGACCTTCTCGTGCAGCCTGGTCATGGCGGCCCCTCTCAGACCGGCGCCAAGCGGGCGCTGATCACGGCCGACTGGCCGTGCCTGACGTGATCGAGGGCCCGGCGGAGGGCCACGGGCAGCAGGTCGGCCGCGGTCACGGTGCGCGCGTACGCGCCGCCCGCCGCGGCGGCCACGCCGGGCAGGTCGGCCCCGGGCTGGAAGCTGGCGGAAAAGCCGCCACCAGCCACGTTCCCGGCCGGGTGCACGGCCAGCGTGGACAGCGAGGGCGTCTTCCAGCCCTGGTTGTCGAAGATCACGGTCAGCGACGGAGCCTGGTAGCGCCGGGCCATCCACTGCGCGGACGAGGGCACGCCGAACAGGTATGAGCCGTCCCCGACCAGGCTCACCACCGTGCGGTCCGGCGCGGCCAGCTTGGCGCCGACCGCCGCTCCTCCGGACCAGCCCAGGGATCCTCCTCCGCTGTTGATGAGCGAGCCCGGGCGGCTGGCCCGCAGGTGCTCGTTGACCACGTGATAGTTGCTGATGGCCTCGTTGAGGACCAGGGCGTCGGGGCCGAGGGCCTCCCTGACGCAGGCCACCAGGTACTCCGGCGTGATCGAGCCGTCGGGTGCCGGCCGTTCGGCTGCGGCCCACCGCTCGCGCTGGGCGTCGTGCGTGGCGCGGACCCGCGCCGCGCGCGCCTGGACGGCCGCCTGGTCAAGGCGCCCGCGCCGGGCCAGCCGGTCGCCCACCTGGCGCACCGCGGTCGCGAGGTCCGCCCTCGCGTACCGCCGGGCCGGCACGTGCCACAGCGGCATTCGCTCCTTGAGCGGGTCGGCGTCGATGACGTAGCTGCGGGCGGAGCCGTCGGGGCGGTTGTGGCTCGGAATCCACGGCACGTCGCTGCCCAGCACGAGGATCACGTCCGCCTCGGCCAGCACCGGGTTCTGCTCCGGGCGGTTCCACTGGTAGCCCAGGTGCAGCGGGTGATCGTCGGGGAAGTTGACCGCCGCCGGAACCGACTCGACCACGCCGACGGCCGCCCGCTCGCACAGCCTGACCAGCTCGGCCACGGCCGCGCGGTCGCGGCCCAGGTAGGAGGTGACGACCAGCGGGGCGCGGGCGTCCTCCAGCGCGGCCGCGACCTCGTCCGCGACCTCGTCCGCCAGCGCGGCGGGCGCGACCGGGTCCCACCCGTAACCCGGCGGCGGCTGCGGCGGCAGCGGCTCCTCCAGCACCTCGCGCGCGGCGACCAGGTACACCGGGCCGGACGGCTCGCTCCGGGCGATCTGCATCGCCCGGTGCACCAGTTGCTTCACGTTGCGCCCGGTGCGGATCTCATGGTCGTACTTGGCGTAGCCGCGGAGCATGCCGCGCTGGTCCGCGGTGTCCTGCAGCCAGTGAATGTGCTCGCTGCGGGTACCGGGAAGCTCGCCCTCCTGGGTCATGGGCGACAGGCCGGCGAAGATCAGCACCGGCACCCGCCCCCGGGACGCGTTGTGGATCGCCCCGCCGAGGTTCTGGGTGCCGCAGTCGGTGTGCACCAGGACCGCCTGCGGCTCGCCGCTGACCTGAGCGCAGCCGTGGGCGGCGCTCAGCGCCACGTTCTCGTGCGGGCACAGGATCAGCTCCGGCAGCGAGTCCAGCGTGCCCGAGGCCTTCGCGTGCGCGTAGGCCTCCATGATGCCGGTGTGGTCACTGCCCAGGTTCGCGAACGCGAACCGGGCGCCCGCCTCGCGCATCGCCTCGAGGAGCGCGGTGGAAGTGGTGTACGTCGAGCCGGTCATGATGTCATGCTCGCCTGCTGCCCGCCCCCCGTCTTGCACGCCAGCGCACGCCGCTTGACGGCCGAGGTACAAGATCTTGGTTACTCAGAACGGGAGGTGACGGCCCTCGGACGGCTGGCACCACTGCCCGTCCGGGAGGATGAGGAAGTCCGGCGGGCTCGGCCCCGCCCCCGGTGGCCCCGGCGGGGCGGTCCCGGCGGCCGGCGCGGCCAGTCCGCAGCTCGCGCGGTAATCGCGCGGGCCCATCCCGTAGGTCGCCTTGAACAGGCGGCTGAAGTGCGCCGGGTCCGGGTAGCCCCACCGGGCTCCGATGGCGGCTACCGACCGCGTCGCGCAGCGCGGATCGCGCAGGTCGTGGCCGCAGTGCTCGAGGCGGCGCTGCCTGATCCAGCCGGCCACGGTGGTGCCGCTGGCGTGGAAGAGCTTGTGCAACTGGCGGAGCGAGATGTGATAGGCGGCCGCGATCTGGGCCGGCGCCAGGTCCGCCTCGCCCAGGTGCTCCTCGATGAACGCGGTGATCTGCAGCATCAGCGCCCGGTGCGCGATATCGGGATCGGCGGGCACGCAGTCCAGCCGCTCGGCGAGGACCGTGCCGAGCAGGTCGACCACGTTGCCCGCCAGCCGCAGGCCAACTCCCAGGCTGCGGGTGTCCATCTCGTCGAGCAGATCGGCCACCTTGACCAGGAACGGGCCGATCAGGGACGCCATGCCGCCGGCCTCGCCGGGCAGCCTGGTCGCGGTCAGCCCGGCCACCTGGTGCTGCGGCAGGCCGAGCATGTCCCGGGAGAAGATGAGCACGAGCATCCGGTGGTCGCTCAGCGCGAGCGAGTAGGGGCGGTCGGTGTCGTAGACGGCGAAGTCCCCCGGGGTGAGCAGCGCCTCCCGGCCGTCCTGGATCAGCAGCGACGTGCCGCGCAGCTGAACGCCGATCTTGTAGCAGCCGGCCGGCGCCGCCTTGACCAGGCGGGCCGTGCGGCGTGCCGTGTGCGGCTCGGCCTGGACCTCGATGAGCCGCAGGCTGCCGAGCTCGCAGCCCCGGAGCCGGCCGCGGAAGTCGGCGTCCCCGCCCGGGCTGGACACCTCAAGCGGGACGAACGTGTCGGACAGCACGTGCTTCCAGTAGTCGAAACGCTGATCAGGCGGCAGGTCGAGTGTCCGAGCGACATCGGGCATAACCGCCTACCTCCTTCGCTAGTCGTCACTCTCCGCTCGGTTGGTCACCGAGACCCGCAGAGGAAGCCGCGGCCTTCGGGCTGGGGAGGATCCGGTGCCCCGCGTGGCGGGGCAGTGTTTTGTCGGTCATGACCGGCATCCTGGAACGGTGAGGACGGCATACCGGTGCCGGGCATACCCCGATCAGGCACAGCAGGCGGTGCTGAACCGCACCTTCGGCTGCGTCCGGGTGGTGTGGAACCGCACCCTCGCCGAGCGGCACCGACTGTGGTGCACCGACGGCACGGGCCTGTCCTATGCGGCGTCGGACGCGGCGCTGACCGCGATGAAGAAGGACCCGCGCCTGGCGTTCCTGACCGAGGTGTCCTCGGTGCCGCTGCAGCAGGCGCTGCGCTACCAGCACCAGGCGTTCACCGCGTTCTTCGCCAAGCGCGCCCGCTACCCGCGGTACAAGTCCCGCCGCTGCCGCCAGTGCGCGCACTACACCCGCAGCGCGTTCACCATGCGCGGCGGGGTGCTGCGCCTGGCGAAAACGAACGGGCCGCTGCAGTTCGTGTGGTCGTGGCCGGAGGTGGACGTGACGAGCCTTGACCCCACCATGGTGACAGTTTCGCGGGAACCAGACGGGCGCTGGTATGTGAGCTTCGCCATCGACACCGACGTCCCCGAGCCGCTGCCAGGGACCGGGCGGGCGGTGGGCGTCGACCTGGGCATCAGGGACTTCGCGGTGACCAGCGACGGGAAGCGGATCGCCAACCCCCGCCACCTGGAGCGCAAGGCCCGCAACCTGGCCCGCTACCAGCGGCGGCTGGCCCGCTGCCGGAACGGGTCGGCGAACCGGGCCAAGGCCAAGGCGAAGGTCGCCCGCGCGCACCCCAGGGTGCGCAACGCCCGGCGCGACTTCCTGCACCGCGCCAGCACGCGCCTGGTCCGCGAGAACGACGTGATCGTGATCGAGGACCTCAATGTCTCCGGCATGGTCCGCAACCGGCACCTGGCCCGCGCGATCAGCGACTGCGGGTGGGGCGAATTCCGCCGCCAGCTTGCGTACAAGTGCGCGCGGTACGGCCGCACCCTCGTGGCGACCGGCCGCTGGTACCCCTCCAGTAAGACCTGCTCGGCGTGCGGGCACCTGCTCGCGGAACTGAGCCTGAGCACCAGGACGTGGCAATGCCCGTCCTGCGGCACCCGGCACGACCGGGACACCAACGCCGCCAAGAACATCCTGGCCGCTGGTCAAGCGGTGACTGCCTGCGGAGCCGATGTCAGACACTCCGGGACCTCCCGGGTGCAATCGGCTGTGAAACAGGAACCCCGGCCCGTGAGGGCCGGAATCCCCGTCCTTCAGGGCGGGGAGTAGTCAAGTAACGACAACACCTCAATGGATCAGTTGGGAGTCGCCTGTCTAGCTTGCGAGCGTATGCGCGGATGGTCAAGGGATGTGCCCGGTAGTGCAAGACCGCCGAGGCCCGCGGTCTTCGAGATCGCGGTCGCCGCGCTCAAGGCATCCGGCAGCCCGAAGGACGGCAGCGCCGTGGCCCACGCCCTGAGCACGCTCAAGGGCCAGGCGATCACCGGTGCCTACGACTTCGCCACCGGCCCGGTGCCGCACGTGTCCCAGGTTCCCGAACTGCTCGCGCAGTGGCGCCTGGTGTCCGGCAGTCCTCAGCTGGTCGTCATCAACAACTCACTGCTGCCCGCGGTGCCGGTCGCAGGATCGCTTGAGCTGCTCTAACTATGAGCGGGCCGGCGCTGGAGGTCACGGACGTCGCGAAAAGCTATGGCTCGCTGTCTGTGCTCCGCTCGGTCTCGCTCGCCGTCGCGCCGGGCGAGGCCGTCAGCGTCGTCGGCCCGAACGGCGCAGGCAAGACCACCCTGCTCGACCTGCTGACCGGCACCGGACGCTGCGACGCCGGCCGGGTCCTGCTGCAGGGCCGGGACGTGACGCGACTGCCGCCGCCGCTGCGGGCCAGGATGGGGCTCGGCCGCACGTTCCAGGTGCCCCGGCCGCTCGGGGACCTGACCGTGTTCGAGAACGCGCTGGTCGGCGCGATGCGGGCGGCCGGGCTGCGCGGACGGCACGCTTACGGGACGGCCTATGAGGCTCTCACCCTGACCGGCATGGCTGACCATGCCAATACCCGGGCCGGCTCGTTGCGGCTGCTGGACCGCAAGCGCCTCGAACTGGCCCGGGCGCTGGCCATGCGGCCCCGCGTGCTGCTGCTCGACGAGATCGCCGGCGGGCTGAGCGACCCGGAAACCGAGGCGCTGATCGGGACGATCCGCGCCGTGAACTCGGCCGGCACCGCCATCATCTGGGTGGAGCACGTGCTCCGGGTGCTCACCGCGGTGGTGACCCGGCTGGTGTGCCTGGCCGGCGGGCAGGTCATCGCCGACGGCCCGCCCTCCGACGTGCTGGCCAGCGATGCGGTCAGGGCGGCCTTCCTCGGCGGCGGCGTCCTGTGAGCGCGAGCGAACCGGAGGCACTGCTCGAAGTCACCGATCTTGACGTGTTCTACGGGGATTTCCAGGCCCTGTTCGGCGTGTCGATGTCGGTGGCTCAGGGCGGCGCGACCGCGCTGGTCGGCGCTAACGGCGCCGGCAAGACGACGCTGCTGCGCGCGATCGCCGGAGCCCGGGCCCCCGCGTCGGGAGTGGTCCGGTACCGGGGCTCGGATGTCACGGCGGCCCCGCCGCACCAGCGGATCTCCCGCGGCATCGCCTTGGTGCCGGAGGGCCGCAAGCTCTTCGGAAGCCTGACCGTCGAGGAGAACATCCAGGTGGGCGCGGCCGCGGCCGCCTCTGATGCGTGGCCGCTCGACCGGATTTACGCCGCCTTCCCGGTGATCGCGGGGCGGCGCAGGCAGCGCGCGTCCACCTTGTCCGGCGGCGAGCAGCAGGCAGTGGCGATCGCCCGGGCCCTGGCCGCCGCGCCTTCGCTGCTGTTGCTCGACGAGATCTCGCTCGGCCTGGCCCCGTTGCTGGTCGAGGAGCTTTACGAAACGCTGTCCGGGCTGCGGTCGGCCGGGGCCACGCTGGTGGTCGTGGAGCAAGACCTGCGGCGCGCCATGGACGCGTGCGACGACCTGGTGTGCCTGCTCGAGGGACGAGTCGCGCTGGCCGCCCCCGTGGCCAGCGTGAGCAGGGACGAGGTCGTCGCCGCCTACTTCGGCGAGGGCAGGTCGTGACCTGGGTCAACGCGGTCATCCAGGGCATGCTGCTCGGCGGCCTGTACGCGCTCATCGCGTGCGGGCTCTCCCTGACCTTCGGCGTCATGCGCATCGTGAACCTCGCGCACGGTGATCTGGCCGTGTGCGGGGCCTACCTCGGGCTGGTCCTGTCCTCGGCACTCGGGGTGCCCGTGTGGTACACGCTGCCGCTGCTGCTGCCCGCCGCCTTCGCGGCCGGCATGGCCCTGGAAGTGCTGCTGTTCGGGCGGGCGCTACGACACGGAGTGCTTGCGCCGGTGCTCGTCACGTTCGGGCTCTCGGTCATGATCGAGAACCTGCTGCAGGTGGCCGCGACATCCGACCCGCGCGGGCTGAACGGCGGCGCGCTGGCGCTGGCCAGCTTCCACCTCGGCAGCATCACGGTGTCCTGGCTCTTCCTGGCCGCGTTCCTTACCGCGTGCGCGGTCCTTTCCGGCCTGCAACTGCTGCTGTCCCGCACGTCCTGGGGGCGCAAGGTGCGCGCCACGTCCGACGACCTGGACACCGCCCGGCTGGTGGGCATCAAGGTGCGGCCGGTGTTCGCGACCGTGGCTGGCATCGCGATCGCCACGGCCGCCCTGGCCGGCGTCTTCATCGGCACCATCGGCACATTCGACCCGCTGACCGGCACGAACATACTGATCTTCGCGTTCGAGGCCGTCGTGATCGGCGGCATCGGGTCGCTGTGGGGCACCCTCGTCGGCGGCGTGATCATGGGCGTCACCCAGGTGGTCGTCGGCGAGGTCAACCAGGCGTACGCGGTGCTCGCCGTCAACCTGGTGTTCCTGGCCGTGCTCACCGTCCGGCCGGGCGGGCTGTTCACCAGCCACCAGGCGGCCGGGGAGGTCCGGGGCGCCGGGGTGCTCGGATGAGGCGCGACACGGCGGTCGGCTCCCGTGACGCGGAGCCCTCCGTGACACCGGTGACGGTCAGCCGGTGGAGCCGGACCGCATCGGCCTTCACCGGGTTCTGCGTCGTGGCGGTGGCGATCGGCGTGGCGGTGCCCTACGTCATCGGCGGCCCGGCCGAGCAGCCGCTGATCACCCTGCTCACGTTCATCGCCATGGCGAGCCTGTGGAACCTGCTGGCCGGGTTCAGCGGGCTCACCTCCTTCGGCCAGCAGGCCTACATCGGCGTCGGCGCCTACGCGGTCTACCTCGTCGCGGAGCACGGGATCAACCCGTTCGGCGGCATAATCCCGGCGGCCATCGTCGCCGCGGCAGTCTCGCTGCCGGTGTCAGCGCTGGTGCTGCGGCTGTCCGGCGGATACTTCGCCGTGGCCACCCTGGTCGTGGCCACCACGTTCCAGATCATCGCCACGCTGTCGCCGTCGGTGGGCGGGACCACCGGGGTAGCCGTGCCCGGCCTGGCCGGCTACAGCGACGTGCTGCGCGAGGCGCTTACGTACTGGGCGACGCTCGCCGTCGCGGTGGCCAGCGTGGCAGGCGTCTACCTGCTCGTGCGGCGGACGTTCGGGCTGGACGCCAGGGCCGTCGGCAGTGATCCGGTCGGCGCGGCCAGTTCCGGCGTCCGGGTCGGGCGGATCAGGCTGCTGGCCTACCTCGTCGCCGCCGGCGGCGCCGGCGCCGTGGGCGCGCTGATCGCGCTGCAGACGCTGTACGTGGAGCCGACATCGGCGTTCAGCATCCAGTACAGCGTGGACATGCTCTTCATGGTGCTGGTCGGCGGCATGGCGACCATCGAGGGCCCGATTGTGGGCGCGCTGGTGCTGTTCGCGTTGCAGGAGACGCTGTCCGCGTACGGCGCCTGGTACCTGGTCATCGTGGGCGGCCTCGCGGTCGTCACGACGCTGGCCGCCCCGCGCGGGCTGTGAGGGCTGGCCAGCGAGCGGCTCGGCTGGTCCCTGCTCCCGGTCGGCTACCGGGTACGCCAGCCGGCCTCGCCGGGCCGGACGGCCCTGCCGGGCCGGACGGCCCTGCCGGGCCGGACGGCCCCGCTGGCCCCCCCGGACCCGCTGGCCCCCCCGGACCCGCCGCGCTCGTGAAGGCGGTCTCATTCACCATGCCATCCGGCGCACTGCCGGTACTGGCCCGGCGGAGCCCCGTAGGCCGCCTTGGCCGTCGGCTCAGCGGTCGGCGCGCACGAGGGCGGAGGGGGTGACCGTGACCGGGAACGGCCGCCCGGCCCGGAACGCCTCGTCTCCCGCTACCCGGGCTACCTGCTGGTACTTGTCGTCGCTCAGCTCGAATACGGTCAGCTCCGGCTGCCCCGGATCCGGGTCGACGATCCAGTACGAGGCGATCCCGAACCGCTCATACACGTCCTTCTTCCGGTTCCGGTCGTACAGCCGGGTCCGCGGCGAGGCCACCTCCACCGCCAGCGCGGGCGGCCGTTCCTGGAACACCGTGCCCAGGGAATCCGCCCGCACCACGGCCACGTCCGGCACCCGATGCTGGAACCGGCTGACGTTGACACCGGGGCCCACGAGCACCTCGAACTCGGGCGGACAGGCCGCGGCGAGGATCACGGTCAGCCGGGTAACGGCGAGCTGATGCAGGCTGGACGGGGCCGGGGACACGATCAGCACCCCGTCATCCAGCTCGTAACGGAACTCGTCGTCGGGCATGTTCTCCATGTCCTCGACGGTGAGCGCCCGGTCCTGGCCGGACCAGACCTCGGGTGCGGTCATGACATTCATCGTGCCTCCTGCCGGTCATGCGCGCCACCATCCCAGGCAGCACCGACATTCCCGCGAGCCCGCGAGCCCGGTGACGAGCGCGGGTAGCCTGCCGTTGCACCGACTACCTGCAGGAGCCACCATGAGCAGCGCCGTGCCGCCGCCCGGGGTCAGCATCGCCGACGCGCGGCTGGATGAGGTCGCGGACGGCATCTACGCCTACATCCAGCCGGACGGCTCCTGGTGGATCAACAACACCGGCTTCCTGGTCGGCCGGCGGGGCGTGGTGAGCGTGGACGCCTGTTCCACCGAGCGCCGGACCCGCGCCTACCTGGACGCGATCGCCTCCGTGACCGACCAGCCGGTGCGCACCCTGATCAACACCCACCATCACGGTGACCACACCTTCGGGAACTACCTGTTCGGCGACGCCACCATCGTGGCGCACGAGAAGTGCCGCCAGGAGATGCTGGAGTTCGGCCCGCCGGGGGCGGTGCCGTTCTGGACCGACATCGACTGGGGCGGCATCGAGCTGGCGCCCCCGTTCCTCACCTTCCAGACCGGGATCCGGGTCTACGTCGACGATCTCCCCTGCGAGGTGCGGCATGTCGGGATCCCGGCGCACACCACCAACGACTCGATCGTCTGGGTGCCCGACCGCGCCCTGCTGTTCTCCGGCGACCTGCTGTTCCGGGGCGGCACCCCGTTCCTGCTCATGGGATCGGTGGCCGGGGCGATCGGCGTGCTGGAGGAGCTGAAGCAGCACCCGGCGACCACGATCGTCCCCGGGCACGGCGGTGTGGCCGGGCCGGAACTGATCGACGAGGTCCTCGGCTACCTGCGCTTCGTGATGGAATCCGCGATCACGGCCCGGGACGCCGGGCTGTCCCCGCTGGACGCGGCGCGCGAGCTCGACCTCGGGCCGTACGCGGATCTGCTCGACCCGGAGCGGATCGTGGGCAACCTGCACCGCGCCTGCGCCGAGCTCGACGGCGCGCCGCCGGGATCTCGCATCGACATCGTGGCCGCGCTCGCGGACATGGTGACCTACAACGGCGGCCAGCCACTCACCTGCTACGCCTGACCGCCCCGCTTTCCATGATCATGGTTGATTGAGTACCGCATCGGTACCCGATCCACCGCGATCATGGGAGGGCCGCACGGTGGCCCCGTCCCGGTCGACGTCCACGACGCGGACCTGCCACGCGGTGCCCGTGCCGTCCGCGACCGGCAGGACCGCTTCGGGGCCCGGATCGCGCCGGCCACGGTGAGCGCGAGCACCGACGGGCCGGCGCCGGACACGACCGCCGGGATCCCGGCCGCCCGGAGCCGGCCGACCAGGCGGGCCGTGGCCGGCATGGCCGGCGCGCGGTAGGGCTGGTGCAGGTAATCCTCGGTCCCGGCCATGAGCAGCGCCGGGTCACGGGTCAGCGCGGCGATCAGCAGCGCCGCCCGGGCCGAGTTCGCCACCGCGTCCGCGTGCGGGACCGTGGGCGGAAGGAGCCCTCGCGCCTGCTCGGTAGCCAGCGGAGTTTCCGGAACGCACAGCACCGGGGTCAGCCCCGCGACCACGGCCAGCCTGGCCGACACGGCCCCGGACGCCGACATCCACGCGATCGTCAGGCCGCCGGCCAGGCACGCCGCCACGTTGTCCGGATGCCCCTCCATCCTGGTCGCAAGCTGCAGCAACTCGGCGTCGGTCAGTACCGGGCCGTCCGGCCCGCGGCCGGACCGCTGAGCGCCGACACAGAAGGCGTCGGCCGCGAGGGCTCGCGCGGCCAGCAGGCCCGCCACGATCGCGCCCGCCGAGGAGCCGAGCCCGTATCCCTGCGGGATCGCGTTGACGCACCGCAGGCCGATCCCCGGCGGCTGGGCGCCCAGCATGCCGAACGCGGCCCGCATGGCCCGGATCACCAGGTGATCTTCCCCGGCCGCCGCGGCGTCCTCCCCCACGCCAGAGACCTCGATGGCCGCCCCGTCGGGAATGATCCGGGCCTCGACCACGTCGTACAGCCCCAGCGCCAGGCCCACGGTGTCGAAACCCGGTCCCAGGTTCGCGCTGGTCGCAGGGACGCGGACCGCGACCGGCCGGTCTGGCCAGATCACCTTTTTCTCGCTCGCCTCCGGGGCCCCGCCCGCCTCCCCATTCCCCCTTCCCTGCACCGCCTTCCCTCGTCGCTCGGTCGCAGGCTCCCCCGCTCCTCAGTCCAGGCGGCACCGCGCCCCTTTGGCTCGGACATGCCTCAGAGCAGTCCGAGCTCGGCCGCGGCGGCGGGCGCGTCGGCCCGGATGGTCACCGGCTTGGGCGCCGCCGACACCGCCCAGTCCGGCTCCTTCAGGCCGTGCCCCGTGATCGTGCAGACCACCCGGGATCCGGCCGCCACCTGGCCGTTCTCGCAGGCCTGGAGCAGCCCGGCCACCCCGGCCGCGGAGGCGAGCTCGGCGAACACGCCCTCCTTGCGGGCCAGCAGCCGGTAGGCGGCCAGGATCTGCCGGTCGGTCACCGAGTCGATCAGGCCGCCGGACTCGTCGCGGGCCGCCTCGGCCAGGCCCCAAGAGGCCGGGTTGCCGATCCGGATCGCGGTGGCGATCGTGGCGGGGGCCGTCACCGGCCGGCCGGCGACGATCGGCGCGGCCCCGCTGGCCTGGAAACCGAGCATCCGGGGAGCGTGCGTGGCCCGCCGCAGCGCCACGTATTCCGTGTAGCCCTTCCAGTACGCGGAGATGTTCCCGGCGTTGCCGACCGGCAGGCAGTGCGCGTCCGGGGCGTCGCCCAGCGCCTCCACGATCTCGAACGCCGCGGTCTTCTGGCCCTCGAGCCGGTCCGGGTTCACCGAGTTGACCAGCGCGACCGGGTAGTCCACTGCGAGCTTGCGCACGAGTTCCAGGCAGTCGTCGAAGTTCCCGTCCACCTGCAGCAGCCGCGCGCCGTGCACCAGGGCCTGGGCCAGCTTGCCGAGCGCGATGTTCCCGCGCGGCACGAGCACGGCGCAGGTCAGGCCAGCCTTGGCCGCGTAGGCCGCGGCGCTCGCGCTGGTGTTGCCGGTCGACGCGCAGATCACCGCCGTGGCACCGCGACCGAGCGCCGCGCTGACCGCCACCGTCATGCCGCGGTCCTTGAACGAGCCGGTCGGGTTGCCCGCCTCGACCTTGAGGTAGACCTCGCATCCGGTCATCTCCGACAGCGTGGCCGCCGGGACCAGTGGCGTGCCGCCCTCGCCGAGCGTGACCACGGGCGTGGCCGCGGTCACCGGCAGCAGGTCGCGGTATTCGGCGATGACGCCCTGCCATTGTTTGGCTCGTTCGCCTCCGGGGCCCCGCCCACCTCCCCATTCCCCTTTCACTACGTCGTCTTCCCTCGTCGCTCGGTCGCAGGCTCCCTCGCTCCTCGGTCCAGACGACGCCGCGCCCCTTTGGCTCACTTCAGGTGACGCCGCGGCCCTTCGGCTCATTCCCCTTCCTCGCCTTCCACCCGTATCACGCTGTCGACCGCCCGCACCGCCTCCATCGCGGACAGGTCGGCCACGGTCGCGGCGAGCGCGGACTCGCGGGCCGTGTGCGTGACGATCACCAGGTAGGCCTCGGCGCCGCGGCCCTCCTGGCGCACCGCCTTGATCGACACGTCGTGCCGGGCGAACGCCTCGGCGACCGGGGCGAGCACGCCCGGCCGGTCGGCCACGTCCAGCGCGACGTGGTACCGGGTCAGCGCGTCGGACATGGGCAGCACCGGAAGCTCGGCGTAGCTGGGCGCGTCCGGGCCGCGGATCCCGGCGACGCGGTTGCGGGCGACGACCACGAGATCGCCGAGCACGGCGCTGGCGGTGGGCCCACCGCCCGCGCCCGCGCCGTAGAACATCAGCCAGGCCGACTCCGCCTCGACGAACACCGCGTTGTACGCCCCCCGCACCGAGGCGAGCGGGTGCTCCCGGGGGATCATCGCCGGATGCACCCGGGCCGAGATCCCGCGGTCACACCGCTCGCAGATCGCGAGCAGCTTGACCACGCAGCCGAGCGTGCGGGCGCTGGCGATGTCGGCGGCCGTCACCGCCGCGATCCCCTGCCGGTAGACGTCGTCGGCGGTGACCCTGGTGTGGAAGGCCAGGCTGGCCAGGATCGCCGCCTTGGCCGCGGCGTCGAAGCCGCCCACGTCGGCGGTGGGGTCCGCCTCCGCGTAACCGAGCGCCTGCGCCTCTTTCAGGGCCTCGCCGAACTCCGCGCCCGAGGAGTCCATCTGGTCGAGTATGTAATTCGTGGTCCCGTTGACGATCCCGAGCACACGGCGCACCGCGTCGCCCGCCAGCGACTCGCGCAGCGGACGCAGCAGCGGGATCGCCCCGGCCACCGCCGCCTCGTAGAAGAGGTCCGCGCCGTGCTCGCGGGCCGCGGCGTGCATCACCGCGCCGTCGGCGCCCAGCAGTGCCTTGTTCGCGGTCACCACCGACTTGCCCGTCTGCATCGCGGCCAGCAGCAGCGAGCGGGCCGGCTCGATGCCGCCGATCATCTCGACCACGATGTCGACGTCGGGGCGGGTCACCAGGCCCATGGCGTCGGTCGTGACCAGTTCGTCCGGGACCCCGGCGGCGCGCGCCCGGCCGGCCGGATCGCGGACCGCCACGCCCGCGACCTGCAGCGGCGCGCCGACCCGCGCGGCCAGGTCGCCCGCCTGATCGCCGAGCAGCCGGAACACCTGCGAGCCCACCGCGCCGCAGCCCAGCAGCGCTACCCGCAGTTCTGCCATTACGTTCCTCCCGCCGCCTGGTGCGTTCCGATAAGGCTATCCACCGGCGAGATGGCCCGGGACGGGAGCGGAGCGCGGCCGCGTCACCGCAGTCGCGAGGCGCCGGCCGAGGGCTGCGCCTCCAGGAACCGCGGCGGCGGCCAGCCGTGGTCGGCGAACGCGCCGCTGGTGCTGAGCTGGACGTCCGCGGTCTCCCCGGCCTCGGCCAGCGCGATCACCGACCCGCCGAACCCGCCGCCGGTCATCCGCGCGCCGAGCGCACCGCCCGCGGCCGCCGCCTCGACTGCGACGTCAGCCTGCGGCCAGGAAACCTCGAAGTCATCGCGGAGCGAGACGTGGGAGGCGGTCAGCAGCGGGCCGCAGCGGCCGGGCTCACCCGCCCGCAGCAGCCTGACCGTCTCCAGGACGCGCGCGTTCTCGGTGACCACGTGCCTGGCCCGGCGCCGGAGCAGCGGATCGGTGATCTGCTCGACCGCGCCGGGACTGTCCGTTACGTCCCGCAGGGAGGGTACGCCGAGGACGCGGGCGGCGTCCTCGCAGGCACGCCGCCGGGCCGCGTACCGCCCGTCGGCCAGAGCGTGCCGCACCCGGGTGTCGATGACCAGCAGGACGAGCCCGGCCGCCTCGAGATCGAGCGGGACGTCACTGGCCTGCCCGCTGCGGCAGTCGAGCAGCAGGGCATGACCGGCCCGGCAGAGCAGGGACGCGGACTGGTCCATGATCCCCGTCGGGACCCCGACGAACTCGTTCTCCGCGCGGCGGGCCAGCGCGGCGAGCCCGGGCCGGTCCACGCTCAGCCCGTGCAACTCGGTGAGCGCCAGCGCCGCCGCGCATTCCAGGGCGGCGGAGGACGACAGCGCGGCGCCGCGCTCGAGATCCGCGTCGATCGCGATGCTGGCCCCGCCCACGGGATAGCCGGCCGCCAGGATCGCCCAGGCGGCGCCTGCCGGGTACGCCGCCCAGCCGGTGACCGAACCCGGGGCGAGCTTGGCCAGCGGCACCGTGACCGGCGAGGCCGGTACCTGGCGCGAGCACAGCTCCAGCAGCCCGTCATCGCGCCGGGACGCGGCCGCACGGACTCCTTGCGCGAGCGCGAACGGGAGCACGAAGCCCTCGTTGTAGTCGGTATGCTCCCCGATCAGGTTCACCCGCCCGGGAGCGTGCCAGACGCCCTCGGGCTCCCGGCCGTAGCACTCGGCGAACCAGCCGGTGGCCCGGCCGGCGGCACCGGCCCCGGTCATCCCGCCATCACCTCGCCGTACCCGCCATTACCCCACGCCACCCCCGTTATCTTCGTGCCCGAGCCGGGCGAACGTCCAGGCGTCCGCGACCATGGAGCGCAGGTCGTGCTCGGCGTGCCAGCCGAGGTCCGCGGCAATCGCCTCGGACGAGGCGACCAGCACCGCCGGGTCACCCGGGCGCCTGGGCGCCACTCGCGCCGGGATGTCCCGGGCGGTGACCTCCCGGCACGCGTCGAGCACCTCGCGGTTGGAGTAGCCGGCCCCGCTGCCCAGGTTGTAGACCCGGTGCGAGCCCACCGCGGTGGCGTCCAGGGCCAGCAGGTGGGCCCGGGCCAGGTCCGACACGTGGATGTAGTCCCTGACGCAGGTCCCGTCCGGTGTCGGGTAGTCGTCGCCGAACAGCTGGATTTGCCCGCCGCCGCGCGCGGCCGCCAGCATCGTGGGGATCAGGTGCGTCTCCGGGTGGTGACGCTCGCCGCGCCAGGTGCCCGCGGCGTCCGCGTGCGCGCCGGCGACGTTGAAGTACCGCAGGCTGACCGCGCCGATCCGGTGCATCCTGGCGTGCTCGGCCAGGACCGTGTCCACGGCGAGCTTGGATGCGCCGTACGGGCTGGTCGGCCGGACCGGGTCGGTCTCGGTGATCGGGATCCGCTCCGGCTCGCCGTAGACCGCCGCGGTCGAGGAGAACACGATCCGCCGGGTTCCCGCCGCGCGCATGGCCTCGAGCAGCGCCAGCGTGCCGCCGAGGTTGTGCTCCCAGTACCGGGCCGGGTGCGCGACGGACTCGGCCACCAGCGACTTGGCCGCGAAGTGCAGGACCGCGTCGATCCCGGTGCCGAGCACCGGCCCGGCGTCCTCGCGGATCGTGCCGCGGCGGAATTCGGCCCCGGGAGGGACCGCGTCCGCGTGGCCGGCGGACAGGTCGTCCAGGACCACGACATCGTGGCCGACGTCGGCCAGCCGGGCCGCCACGACGCTTCCGATATACCCGGCGCCCCCGGTGACGAGCAGCCTCATGCTGTGTTCCTCGCTCGCCTCCGGGGCCCCGCCCGCCTCCCCATTCCCCCTTCACCCCGCCGTCTTCCCTCCTCGCTCGGGCGCTCGTTCCTCACGCCCTCGCTCGTCAGTCCAGACGGCGGCGCGCCCCTTCGGCTCGGACAAGCCTCGTCGCTCAGTCGCAAGCTCCCTCGCTCCTCGGTCCAGGCGGCACCGCGCCCCTTCAGCTCGCTCATGTCTTCTCCCGCAGCGTGGCCGCCGCCGTCTCGGGCGCTATGTCGTTGGTGAAGGCGCCCATGCCCGACTCGGAGCCGGCCAGGTACTTCAGCTTGCCCGGGGCGCGGCGGATCGTGAACAACTCCAGGTGCAGCGCGAACTCCTGCCGGCCCTCGCGCACCGGCGCCTGGTGCCAGCCGGAAATGTACGGCGCCGGGGTGCCGAAGAGCCGGTCGAACCGGCGCAGCAGGTCCAGGTAGATGTCACAGAACTCGTCCTGCTCGGCCGCGGTCAGGTCCTGCAGGTTCGCCCGCCTGCGGCGGGGATAGAGATGGACCTCGTAGGGCCAGCGCGCGGCGTGCGGCACGAACGCGGTCCAGTGCTCGCCCGCGATCACGACCCGCGACCCGTCGGCCAGCTCCGTCGCGAGCACCTCGTCGAACAGGTTCCGGCCCGTGTCCCGCCGGTAGGCCGCGCTCGTCGCGAGCATGCGCGACGTGCGCGGGGTGACGAACGGATAGGCGTAGATCTGGCCGTGCGGGTGGGTCAGCGTCACCCCGATCTCCGGGCCGCGGTTCTCGAAGCAGAAGACCTGCTCGACGCCTGGCCGCCCGGCCAGCGCCGCGCTGCGGTCGGTCCAGGCGGCGAGCACGAGAGCCGCCTGGTCGTGGGTCAGGTCGGCGAACGACGCCGCGTGGTCCGGGCTGAAGCAGACCACCTCGCACCGTCCGTTTCCCGGGCGGGCGGGGAGCAGGCCGTCCCCGGCCGCAGCCCCGGCACCGTCCCGGGCCGCGTCCCCCGCACCGGATCCGGCCGGGCCGGCGACCAGCGAGGGGAACCGGTTCTCGAACACCACCACCTCGTAGCTGGGCGCGGGGATCTCGGTGAGCCGACCCGGCTGCGAGGGGTCGAGCGGGCAGTGATCGGCCGGCGGCAGGTAGGTGCGGTCCTGCCGGTGGCTGGCGACGATGACCCACTCGCCGAGCAGCGGGTCATAGCGCACCTGCGACGCGGCCCCGACCCGGCCGAGCGGCCGGCGATCCGGATAGGAGGCCGCCCAGTCGGCGGACTCGCCGAAGTAGATCAGCTCGCGGCCGTCGGCCAGCCTGATCGATGCCTTCTTCACCCGGCGTCCCTCCGGACCAGCTTCACCCGGCGTCCCTCCGGACCAGGTTGCCGGCCTTCACCCGGCGTCCCTCCGGACCAGGTTGCCGGCCTTCACCCGGCGTCCCTCCGGACCAGGTTGCCGGCCTTCACCCGGCGTCCAGGCGAAGCAGGTCGTCGGTGGTCTCCCGGCGCAGCAGGACCCTGGTCGCGCCACCGCGGACGGCTACCACCCCCGGCCGCGGCACGTGGTTGTAGTTGCTGGCCATCGACCGGCAGTAGGCACCGGTGGCGGCCACGGCGACCAGGTCGCCCGCGGTCACGTCGGCGGGCAGGTACGCGTCCCGGACCACGATGTCCCCGCTCTCGCAGTGCCGGCCGACCACCCGGCACAGCGCGGGCGGCGAGGCGGATTCCCGCGATGCGAGCACGCAGGTGTACTCGGCGTCGTACAGCGCCGTGCGGATGTTGTCGCTCATCCCGCCGTCCACGCTGACGTAGGTCCGCAGGCCGTCGACGTCCTTGACCGTCCCGACCTGGTAGAGCGTGACCGTCCCGGGCCCGGCGATGGCCCGGCCAGGCTCCACGGTCAGCCGTGGCCGGGCCAGGCCCGCCGCCCGGCACTGCGCGTTCAGGATCTCGCGGAGGTTCTGCGCGACGACCTTGATGTCCGCGGGGTCGTCGCCCGGCATGTAGGCGATGCCGAACCCGCCGCCCAGGTTCAGCTCGCCGATCTCGATCCCGCGGGACTCGCGGATCCGGACCGCGAGCTCGAGCACCCGGTGCGCGGCCACGTCGAAGCCCGCCGTGTCGTAGATCTGCGATCCGATGTGCGAGTGCAGGCCGGCGAACTCGAGCGCCCCGCTGGCGAGGACCTGCCGGACCGCCTCGTCGGCGGCGCCCGACGCGAGCGAGAAGCCGAACTTCTGGTCGTCGTGGGCGGTCGCCACGAACTCGTGCGCGGCGGCCTCCACGCCGGTGGTGACCCGCACCAGGACCCTCGGCCGCGCCCCGGAGTGCTGCGCGGCGATCCGTTCCAGGCGGCCGATTTCATCAAACGAGTCGACCACGATGTGCCCGACACCCGCCGCCACCGCCCGGTCCAGCTCGTCGGGCAGCTTGTTGCTGCCGTGCAGCGTGATCATCTCCGGCCGGACCCCGGCCTGCAGCGCGACCTCGAGCTCGCCGCCGGTGCACACGTCCACGCCGAGGCCCTCCTCGCTGACCCAGCGCAGCACCGCCCGGCAGCAGAACGCCTTGGCCGCGTAGAACACCCCGGCGCCGTCCCCGAACGCCTCGCGGAAGTCCCGGCACCGGCTGCGGAAGTCTTCCTCGTCGCAGGCGAACACCGGGGTGCCGTGCTGGGCGGCGAGGGCGCGTACATCCACGCCGCCGAGCATCAGGGCGCCGCCGGCGCGGTGCGCGGTGCGCGGCCAGATGGCCGGGTCGAGGGCGTTGACGTCCGGCGGCGGCAGCGGCGGGTGATCGGGCGGCAGCACGTCGGCATGACGTGGGCCGGCGGGATGGGCGACGCGGCTCATGGGCCTTAATGCTAGGGGCCGGGCCGCCGCCGGCGGACTAGGCTGCTTCTTGCTCGGGGAATCCGGACTTGGAGGCGCGATGCCGATATTCGGAAGCCGACCGGCGGCCGACGCGGCTACGTGGGAGCCGCAGGCGGCCGACAGCAGGCTGGCCAAGACCGCGGGCGCCGATCCGGCCGGGGTGTTCACCTCCGACCTGTCGGTGTCCGAGTACGTACTGCTCGGCGAGGCCGGGTTCGAGCCGCTCGGCTTCGTGGTCGGGTCGTCGATCTATCACGTGGGGCTGCAGGTCGGGCGCTGGTCGCAGAACCAGGAACTCCAGGTCCTGACCCAGGCCATGTACAGCGCCCGGGAGCTGGCCATGGCCCGGATGCAGGCCGAGGCCGATCATCTGAGCGCCGACGGGATCGTCGGCGTGCAGCTCCGGCTGCAGATGTACGCCTGGGGCCAGAGCGTGCTCGAGTTCGTCGCCACCGGGACCGCGGTCCGCCACCTGACCGGTGCGGGCGCCCATCGCGCCCCCGACGGCCGCGCGTTCACCTCGGACCTGTCCGCGCAGGACTTCTTCCGGCTGCTCGCGGCCGGCGCGGTGCCGGTCGCGTTCGTGCTCGGCACCTGCGTGTACCACATCGCGCATCAGTCGGCCATGCAGGCGCTGCGGCAGGCCGGCCAGAACCAGGAGATGCTCCAGTTCACCCAGGGCGTCTACGAGGCGCGGGAGCTAGCCCTGGCCCGGATGCAGGCCGAGGCGACCCAGGCGCGGTCGTCGGGCATCGTCGGGGTCGATGTCGCCGTCTCCAACCACGTCTGGGGCGAGCACGCCACCGAGTTCCTGGCCACCGGCACGGCCATCCGCCGTCTGGCCGACGAGCACCGGCTGCCGGAAACCTCGCCCAAGCCCACCTTCACCCTCGGCCTGGACAGCTGACCACGCAGTTCATCCATGATCACGTCGGGTTTTGGCCGCATAGGGCCCATCGCGGAATGCCGCATAGGGCCCATCGCGGAATAAAGCGCATGCTATGAGCTCCCTGAGCAGGCCTGACTCTTCGTGGGCCGACGGGTTATTTGGAGGCGAGCCCATAGTGGCAAAAAGTCCACGTGATCACGCGCCGCCGGCGGCGGGAGCGGCGAGCTGACCGTCACATTTGCGGCCAGGAGTGCACGGGCTCGTTGGTCTGCATGCGCTCGATGTACCCCAGCGTCATCAGGCGCAGCGCCTCCGGCCGGTCGGCTTTCCACCGGTCGGTGAGCGCGCGGACGGCGTCCGACTGCCAGGTAGCCCCCGTCCGGCTGGACAGGCAGCGCTGCTCGATGATGCCGAGCAGGCGCTTGGCGTCGCCTGGGTCCACGCCCCAGCCCTCGAGCCCGTCGAACGCCATCGGCAGCAGGCGGCGCAGCACCAGCTCGGTCACGGGGACCTCGCCGAGCCCGGGCCAGTAGAGCCTGGAGTCGATGCCGTGCCTGGCGCCCTGGGCCAGGTTGTCGGCGGCGGCCGCGAACGACATCTGCGTCCAGACCGGCCGCTCGGCGTCGGCCAGCGCGCGGACCATCCCGCAGTAGAAGGCGGCGTTGGCCATGACGTCGGCGACCGTGGGGCCGGCCGGCAGCACCCGGTTCTCCACCCGCAGGTGCGGCAGGCCGTCCATCACCGCGTACACGGGCCGGTTCCACCGGTAGATCGTGCCGTTGTGCAGCGTCAGCTCGGCCAGCTGGGGCGCCTGCCCGTTATCGAGCGCCACGACCGGGTCCTCGTCGTCGACGAGCGGCAGCAGCGCGGGGAAGTACCTCAGGTTCTCCTCGAACAGGTCGAACACCGACGTGATCCAGCGCTCGCCGAACCACACCCGCGGCCGGACGCCCTGCTCCTTGAGCTCCTCCGGCCTGGTGTCGGTCGCCTGCTCGAACAGCGTGAGCCTGGTTTCCCGCCACAGCTGCCGGCCGAACAGGAACGGGGAGTTGGCGCCGACCGCCACCTGCACGCCCGCGACCGCCTGGGCGGCGTTCCAGTAACTGCCGAACGCCTCCGGGCTCACCTGCAGGTGACACTGGACGCTGGTGCAGGCGGCCTCCGGCATGATCGTGTCAATGTGGGTGAGCAGCCGCTCCGCGCCCTCGATCGAGATCCGCATCTCCTCGCCGCGGGCCGCGAAGATCTGCTCGTTCAGCAGCCGGTACCGCGGGTTCGGCGACATGGCCGCCGCGCCCACGTCGCTCTCGCGCAGCGTGGGCAGGATGCCGATCATCACCAGGTGGCTGCCGGCCTGGCAGGCCCGGCGCTCGGCGTGGTCGAGGCTGGCCCGCACCCCCTTCTCGAGCTGCGCCAGCGCGTCGCCGACCAGCGGCCGCGGCGGTACGTTGATCTCCAGGTTGAACTGGCCCAGCTCGCTGGCCCAGCTCGGGTCGGCGATCGCGCCGAGCACCTCGGCGTTCTTCATCGAGGGCAGGCCGGCCTCGTCGACCAGGTTCAGCTCGATCTCCAGCCCGACCTGCCGCGGCTCGGTATCGAACCTGGACTCCTCCAGCATCCGGGCGAACACGTCCAGGCAGCAGCGCACCTTCTCCCGGTAGGAGCGGCGGTCCTGCTGGCTCACGCTGATGGCCGGGACATCCCTGCCCATCGGTCCCCTCCACTCACCAGGCCATGGGCAGCCTTTCCCAACTTTCCCACTTCATGAGACCCGTGACCAGGGCAGAAACGTTTCGGTTCAGGACCGGGCCCGGCCGTGCGGGGCGTCCCAGTCCAGCAGCGGGCCGTCGGGGACGATCCGGCTCGGGTTGATGTGCGGGTGCGTGGTGTAGTAGTGCCGCTTGATGTGGTCGAAGTTGGTGGTGCCGGAGAACGCGGGCAGCGCGTAGAGGTCGCGCGCGTAGGCCCACAGGTTCGGGTAGTCGGTCAGCCGGCGCAGATTGGCCTTGAAGTGGTAGTGGTAGACCGCGTCGAACCGGGCCAGGGTCACCCACAGCCGCACGTCGGCCTCGGTGATCGTGTCGCCGAGCAGGTAGCGGCGGTCGGCCAGCCGCTCCTCCAGTTCGTCCAGGGTCGCGAAGAGCTTGGTCACCGCGTCGTGGTAGGCCTCCTGGGCGGTGGCCATGCCGGACCGGTAGACGCCGTTGTTCACGTTCTCGTAGACGGTCGCGTTGATCGCATCGATCTCCGGCCGCAGCCGCTCGGGGTAGAGGTCGTAGCCGCCGCTGGAGTAGGCGCCGAACTGGGTGCCCAGGTCGATCGTGATATCGGGGAAGTTGTTGCTGACGATGCGGCCGGTCTCGCGGTCCCACAGCACGGGAACGGAGATGTGCCCGTCGTAGCCGGGCTCGGTCGCCTCGTAGGCCTCGCGCAGCAGCGCGAACCCGTTGACCGGGTCGAGCGAATGCCCGGGGCCTTCGCGGAAGGCCCAGCCCCGGCCGTCGCGGATCGGATCCACCGCCGACAGCGAGACGACCCCCTCGAGCCCGAGCAGCTGGCGCACGATCGCGGACCGATGCGCCCAGGGGCAGGCCCACGAGATGTAGAGGTGATAACGGCCGGGCACGGCCGGGTACCCGCTGGAGCCGTCCGCGGTGATCCGGCCCCGGAACGGGTAGGCCGGGCGCACGAACTCCCCCGGCTGGCGCGCAGCCGCCCCGGCCGTCTGCTTCCGCCGGAAGTCGCCGTAGTCGCCGAAGGCCGCGAAGTCGACCGGGCTGGCCCCGCCCGCCTGCTGAGTCGTTGTCATGTCGGTGAGAACCCGGCGGCGGCGCCGGCCATTCCGGCGGGTCGCCCGCTTATATCCGGGATGGGCGGTATGCGATCATCGTGTCGTGGGCATCGCAACTGATGATCTTGCTTACTTCGTCGACCGCGCGGTGGACGGCATGGTCAAGATCGTCCGGGATCTCGGTGACGAGCTGGCCTGCACGCGGCCGGACCTGCCCGGCGCGAATTCCCCCTACGCGATCCTGACCCACTGCCTGGGCGTCATGGCCTACTGGGGCGGGCACGCCGTGGCCGGCCGCGAGGTGAGCCGGGACCGCGGCGCGGAGTTCCGGGCCACCGGTTCGGTCGACCGCCTCGTCGAGGCCTGCGAGGCGGCCAAGCGCCAGTTCGCCGCCGACCTCGCGGCCGCCGAGCCGGGCCGGCCGCTGCGCCGGCTCCCGCGGGCCAGCACCTGGCAGGGCCGGAACCTCGACCAGTCGGGCGCGCTGCTGCACATCCTGGAGGAGGTCGCCCAGCATCACGGCCAGGCCCAGCTGACCCGCGACCTGCTACTGAGCCCTTTTCATCCGCCCGCGACCACCCGCGGACCCTGAGCCCTGAGACCGACGGATGAAAGGCTCACTCTCCGGCGGTCAGCGATCGCGTGAACCACCCGGGGACGTCGCCGACAAGCTGGTCCCGGCCTGGGTCGCCTCACGGCGTCTCAGGCGGCCCACGTGATCGGCAGCCGCTTGACGCCCCGCTGGAAGTTCGAGCGCAGGTAAGACGGCTCGCCCGCGAAGGCGAGCACCGGGATCTCGTCGGCCCAGGCGACGGGGCGGTCACGGCGGAGCCGGGCCAGGGCGTCGTAGGGGACCCCGCCGACGTAGGTCGCCGGGTCGAACACGACCTCGGTGTCGGGCCTGGCCATGGCGGTCAGTCCCCCGAGCTGGATACCGCGGCGGCCATCCGCAGGACCGCCTTCTCCATCAGCTCCGGCGAGGTGCCCATGTTCAGCCGGGCGAAACCGCGCCCCTGGGCGCCGAAGCCCGGGCCGCCGCTCAGCGCGACCCGGCCCCGGCTCAGGAAC
The DNA here is from genome assembly GCA_963808705.1 of uncultured Actinomycetota bacterium. GTDB lineage: Bacteria > Actinomycetota > Actinomycetes > Streptosporangiales > Streptosporangiaceae > JASHPR01. The sequence goes on from CAWEHB010000008.1 coordinate 335,341, forward strand.
GCGGCCGCGGGATCGTAGCCGAGGCCGAGCGCGCGGCAGTCCAGCCAGGCCAGGAAGCTCGCCTCCGGCGGCACGTACCGCACCCGCGGCAGGTGGTCGCCGAGCAGCAGGCTCAGCCGCGCGCGGTTCTCGTCGAGCTGCGCGAGCAGCGCGTCCAGCCAGGGCAGCGCCTGCGCGAACGCCGCCACCGACCCGAGCACGCCGACCTGGCCGGGAAGCAGGGCCTCCCAGCGCTCCTCGAGCACGGCGCCCAGCCGCGGCGATCCGGCGATCGCGACGCCGCACTTGAGCCCCGCGATGTTCCAGGCTTTCGAGGCCGATGTGAACGAGACGGTGCGTTCGGAAATCTCGTGGTTCAGGGACAGGAACGGCACCTGCTCCGCGCCAGCCAGCACCAGCGGCGCGTGGATCTCGTCGACCAGCAGGAACGCGCCATGGCTTTGGCAGATATCGGCCGCGGTGAGCAACTGCTGCCGCGACCAGACCCGGCCGGTCGGGTTGTGCGGGCTGCAGAGCAGGTAGGCGCGCACGTCGCTGTCCGCGAGGGCCCGGTCGAGCGCCTCGGGATCCAGGTCGTACCGGCCGTCCTCCTCGCGCCGCAGCGGCGCCTCGACGACCCGCCGCCCGGCGAGCCGGATCCGGTAAAAGAACGGCTGGTAGACCGGGGGGTTGATCACTATCCCGGATCCCGGCGGGGTGACGGCCTGGATCACCTCGGCGATCCCGGTCATGACGTCGGGGATCGCGTAGACCCGGGCCGGATCCGGCGACCAGCGCAGCCGCTTGGCGGCGAAGGCCGCGAACGCCTCCCCCAGCTCGCCCTTGTGGCCGTAGCCGCAGTCGCCGATGGCGAGCGCGGCCGTCGCGGCCTCGACGATCGGCGCGGCCAGGTCGAAGTCCATCTCGGCCACGAAGGCCGGCAGCACGTCCGGCGGGTAAGTTCGCCACTTGTAGCTCTTCCGCTTCCTGAGTTCTTCCTCCGAGCAGCTTCCGAGCATCGCGTCCACTCGTGGATGGTAACGCCCGGGGCGTGTGCCAGGATCGTGCCGTGGCCCGCTTCGCGTCCTATGACGGCGCCGAGATCGCGACGGCTTAGGCGGTGGCTCGGTGCTCGTCGGCGTGCGTTCCGCGCTAGCGGGGCGCTCGGCGGGACCGGGCGGGCCGGGCCGTCGCCAATCTATACGATCTCGTATAGTCTGTTTTCGTGGTGCATGAGAACGAGCCTGGCTTCCTGATCCTGGCGCTGCACCGGGTCACCCATGCCACGCTGCACGCCCTCGCGGTCAGGCTGGCCAGCCTGAACCTGACCGCCTCCGAGATCAACGTCCTGGCGAACCTGGCCGACGGCCGGACCCGGAGCATCGGGGAACTCGGCTCGGACACGGCGACCAGGCCGACCACGCTGACCAGCGTTCTGGACCGACTGGTCGGCAAGGGCTACGTGACCCGGGAGCTTGATCCGGCCGACCGGCGCTCGTTCCGGGTGTCGCTGACCGCCGACGGCCTGGGCGTGGCCCGTGCGGCCCGCGGCGCCGCCGAAGACCTGGAGCGCACGGCCCTGGCCGCGATCAGCGATGCCGACCTGGCCGGATTCCGGGCCGTGACCCGTGCCCTGGCGGAGGTTTCCCGGTGACCCGCGCTATCCCGGCCGAGCTCGCCGAGGCCCTGGAGGAGATCGTCCAGCCCGGCCCGGCCGGCGGAGCAGCCGGGGCAGCCTGGGCAGCCGACGGAGCGTTCCGGCACCGCCAGCACGTCCACCTGGCGTTCATCGCCATCCACCGCTACGGGGCGGCACACGCGGCCGACAAGGTCAGCGGCTGGATCCGGCACCTGACCGCGCACGCGCCGCAGAAGTATCACGCGACGGTCACCCGCGCCTGGACCGAGATCGTCGCGCGGCACGTGGCCGCTGACCCGTCGGTCACCGACTTCGACGCGATCGCCGAGCGCCACCAGGCGCTACTCGACAAGCGCCTGCTCACCCGGCACTACACCGCGGCGGCGCTCGCCTCGCCGCAGGCCAGGGCGGGCTGGGTCGAGCCCGACCGCGCCGCGTTCGGCTGGCCGTCCGGGGCCGGGCTGCCCTAGCTACTCCCCTCGACCGCGACGGCCTGCCCGTAGATCTTGCGCAGGTGCGAGATCTCGATGGCCGGGGCAGCTGAGGTCACCCAAGTGCTATCACTTTAAGCGGCGCGCCGTCAACGCGGCGCGGCGGAAAAGGTGATATCAATATAATGCAGTCCGCAGCTAAGGAGGTCGGTCGGTGAGTGTTGATGCCACCGGTACGGGCGCCGCGGCGCCGCGCCCGTCCGGCCCGGAGATCCGTGAGCGCGCCGCCACGACGCTGCCGGGCCGGCTGGCGCTCATCGTCGCCGTGGCCGCCGGGGTCGTGGGGATCGGGCTCTTTGCGTCCGGCGTCTCGACGCCCGACACCGCGCTGATCACCGTGGGCGCGGTGCTGCTGGCGGCGACGGCGTGGATCGGCGCCGGGCTGACGCCGGTCGCTCCCGGGGAAGCCCGCGTGGTCCAGCTGTTCGGCCGCTACGTCGGAACGATCCGCAGCGAGGGCCTGCTGTGGGTGAACCCCTACGCCAAGCGGCGCAAAATCTCCACCAGGATCCGCAACCACGAGACCGCGCCGGCGAAGGTCAACGACGCCGACGGCAATCCCATCGAGATCGCCGCCGTGGTCGTGTGGCAGGTCGAGGACACCGCCAAGGCCGTGTTCGGCGTGGACAACCTCACCGAGTTCGTCGCGGTCCAGGCCGAAACCGCGGTCCGGCAGATAGCCAGCGATCATCCCTACGACGACCACGAGGGCGGGCTGTCCCTGCGGGGCTCGGCCGGGGAGATCAACGCCCAGCTGGCCGATCAGCTCAGCCAGCGGGCGGCGTCGGCCGGGGTAAAGATCATCGAGGCGCGGCTGACCCGGCTGTTCTACGCCCCGGAAATCGCGCACGCCATGCTGCGCCGCCAGCAGGCCGGCGCGATGGTCGCCGCCCGCCAGAAGATCGTGGACGGGGCGGTCGGCATGGTCGAGTCGGCGCTGGCCCGGCTGGATGCCGACGGGCTCGTGGAACTGGACGCCGAACGCAAGGCCGCCATGGTCAGCAACATGCTCGTGGTCCTGTGCAGCGACCACTCAACCCAGCCGGTCGTCAACACTGGCACTCTCTACTCGTAACCTCGCCGGGCCGACGCGTGGCAACCGAGCGGAAGAGCATCCTCCTCCGGCTGGACCCGGCGGTGCATGACGCGCTGGCCCGCTGGGCGGCCGACGAACTGCGCAGCACCAACGCGCAGATCGAGTTCATGCTGCGCCGCGCGCTCGCGGAGGCCGGGCGGCTGCCGGCCAAGGTCTCCCCCGTGCGCCGCCCGGGCCGCCCGCGGAAAGAGCCGGAGGACTGAACCGGATTCCGGCGCCTGCGGCACGTAACGGCCGCGGCGCTGGCCTTACCGCGGGGGCTGTCCGGTCCGGCCGGGCGGGCATCTGCTCAGATGGGCGCATGGTCATCACGCGGCACAGCGGGCGATGGACCCTGGAGGATCGTTTCGCCTCCCCGTGGCAGTACCTGCCGGTCGAGGTCCCGGACGGTACGTGCGGGCTGCGGGCTGAGCTGGAGTACGAGCGGTCCCGAGCCGTCCTTGACCTGGGCTGCGTCGCGCCCCGCGGGTTCCGCGGCTGGTCGGGCGGGGCCCGCCGGTCGTTCGTGATCAGCCCGGACGCCGCGACGCCCGGCTACCTGCCCGGCGATCTGGAGCCGGGGACCTGGCAGGTGATGCTCGGCTTGCACCGGGTGCCGCCGGGCGGGGCCGAGTACCTGCTGACCGTACAGGTCAGCAGCACCCCCGGTGAGCTGGTGCCGCCGCCCCCGCCCGACCCGCTGCCCCCGCTGGCCGACCGGCGGCCCCGCCGTGAGCTGCCCGCCGGCCCCGGACGGCGCTGGCTGGCGGGCGACCTGCATACGCACACCGTGCACTCCGACGGCGTCATGACCGTGCCGGAGCTGGCCAGGTTCGCGGCCGGGCAGGGCCTCGACTTCGTCGCGGTCACCGATCACAACACGATCAGCCATCACGCCGAGCTGCCGGCCGCTGCCGCGGCGCACGGGATCATCCTGCTGCCCGGCCAGGAGGTGACGGTGCAGGCCGGCCACGCGGGCGCGCTCGGCGAGGTCGGCTGGATCGACTTCCGCGAGCCCGCCGACGCCTGGCTGGACGCCACGGAGCGGGCGGGCGGGCTGCTGTCCGTCAACCACCCGATCGCCGGGGACGTGAGCTGGACCATACCGATGAGCCGGCGCCCGCCGCTGGCCGAGGTCTGGCACTGGAGCTGGCTTGACCCACGCTGGACCATGCCGCTGGCCTGGTGGCTGGCCTGGGACCCGGGAGCCATCCCGGTCGGCGGCAGCGACTGGCACCGGCCCGGCGATGACGCCCCGCCAGGATCGCCGACCACCTGGGTCGAGTGCTCGGGTGACGGGCCCGGCGCGGTACTGGACGGGCTGCGCCGGGGCCGGACGGCGATCTCCGCGAGCCGGGACGGGCCGGTCCTGCTCCGGATGGACGGCGAGCTCGTCGCGGCCGGGGCGGATGGCACGATCCTGGTCGGCCCGGACGGCCCGCGGGCCAGGGTGCACGGCTCCCTGGCCAGGTTCCCGGGGGGCGCGGGATGCCACCGGCTGACCGACGCCGCGGGCGCCACGCTGGCGCTGACGGCGTAGGCCGGCCGACGGCGGGCTGGTCACTTCGGCCGCGCGGCGATCTCGAACACCGGGTAGCCGGGGGCGATCTCCAGCAGCTTGGAGTCGGGCGCGTCCGGGCCGACGCCCTCGAAGAACATCCCGACCTCGAACTTCCAGCACCTCAGGTACTCGCGCAGCAGTTCCGGCTTCTGCTCGTCGGGCAGCTCGGTGGCGGTGAACGACTCCACGTGCCGCCCCACCCGCAGCTCGCCGCCGCCCGCCACGCGCATGTTGCGCGCCCACTGCGTCTGGCCACGCGGCGAGACGAGGTACCTCTTGCCCTCGTAGGTGAGCGGGTTCACCGGCGTGCTGCGCCACTCGCCGCTCTTGCGGCCGCGCACGGACAGCACCCGGCTGCCCGCCAGGCTGATCCCGTGGCGGGTCAGCATGGCCACGATCCCGTTGGACAGGCGGCCCATCCGGCGGCCCATCGGCGTGGTCGGCATGACGTACCGGGGCGAAGAACTCTCGGACATCGGGCTCTCCTCTCTTTGTGAGCAGTGCTCTCTATATAGAGCAGTGTGCACGACTGACCTAGGACATGTCAAGAGCACTGCTCTTGTTATTGATCGATGCTCTCGATCCTGGCAGACTGGGCGTCATGACCGCGACCGCGAGCGCCGGCCGGACAGCCCGGGAGCGGGCCAGGGCCGAGCTCACCCAGGAGATCAAGCAGGAGGCCCGCCGCCAGCTCGCGGCGCACGGCGCCCAGGGGCTATCCCTGCGCGCGGTGGCCCGCGAGCTCGGCATGGTCTCCTCGGCCCTGTACCGGTACTTCCCCAGCCGGGACGACCTGCTGACCGCGCTGATCATCGATGCCTATGTCGCGCTCGGGGAGGCCGCCGAGGCCGCCAGCGCCAGCGGCCGGCCGCGGACATCCGCGGCCGCTGGGCCGCGGCCTGCCACGCGGTCCGGAACTGGGCGCTCGCGCACCCGCACGAGTACGCGCTGATCTACGGCTCGCCGGTGCCCGGTTACCAGGCGCCTCAGGCGACCATCCCGCCCGCGACCCGGGTCGCGGGCGTGGCCGGCGGCCTGCTCGCCGACGCCTGGCGCGAGATCCGTCACGCAGGCGGGCGGGCTCCGGAACTCACGCCACCACCGCGGCCGCTCCCGCCGCCCCTCGCGGAGCAGGCCGCCGCCGTGGCCGATGCGATCGCGCCGGGGGTTCCCGAAGCCATGATCGTCCGCATGCTGATCGCCTGGACGCAGCTCTTCGGCATGATCAGTTTCGAGCTCTTCGGCCAGCTGGTCGGCAGCGTCGACCCGGCTGACACGTTCTTCGGGTACGCCGTCGAGCAGATGGCCGACTACGTCGGCCTCCCCTGAGGCTCTCCCCGGGCCGGTTGTGCTTGGCCAGCATGCGGCGGACCCGGTCCGCCTCGCCCGGGTAGAGATGAGCCGGCTCAGCGCTCCAGCAGCGCCATCCTGGCCCGCAGGACGGCGCGTCTCGACGCGACGTTGCCGGCCTCGTCCGGCCGCTGCGGGCACTCCCCCGCGGCGATCGCCTGGTTCAGCCGGGCCCGCGCGTCAGCCTGGGTGATCATCTCGAAGATCATCTTCGGGTCCCGCTGCGACAGCTCCCTGGTGCGGTCGAGGAGATCGCCCGACTCGCCGACCCAGACGTTCTTGATGCCGCCGCCTTGATCGCGATCGAGCAGCACGGATACCACGTGTCCCCGGTCGCCGTACCAGAAGCTCATGGTCACCGCCTCCTGCTGGCCGAAGGCGTCACCGTAGGACCAGCACTGGCCCGGGCTAGGCGCGCCGATCGACTCCGCCCAGGCCGGCTGGCTGATCCCCAGCGCGGCCAGCCGGTCGGCGGCGGCGGAGGCCGCAGTACGCAGCGACCCGGAGCCGACCGCGCCGAGCACGCGCAGGGTGGCCAGTGCCGCGGGGGTACCCGATTCCTCCGCGGCCGAGACGATCTCGTCCGCCTGGCCGGCATCGGCACCGAGCGCGGCCAGGATGTCCGAGCCCCACAGCTCGGCATCGAGCGGGCTGTCGACCTCGGCCAGCACGATCCGCGCCTCGGTGAGCACCGCGGCCAGGGTGTCCGCCGGCGAGGCCCGGGCGAACACGGCCTCAAGCTCGGGATCATCGAACAGCGACGCGAACGGCTCATCCGGTGGCTGCGCAGTCATGCCGGCATCCTGTCACGACGAGGCGGCCCGGGGGGCGCGGCCGGGGACAGCCGCGGCGGGAAGGGCGGGCGGAATGACAGAATCATTAGCGATCATGGCTCCCCCGCCAGGTCCGCCAGGTCCGCCAGGTCCGCCAGGTCCGCCAGGTCCGCCAGGTCCGCCAGGTCCGCCAGAGAGGATGCCCCATGAATCCGACGTCGCGATGGGGAATCACGCTGCCGCTGCCGGGGATGGCCCTGGCCGAGCAGCGCGAGACCGTCGCCGGGCTGCCCGCGCTCGGCTACACCGACGCCTGGTCCGCCGAGGTCACCGGCAGCGACGCGTTCACGCCGCTGGTCCTGGCCGCGCAGTGGACCAGCGAGCTGCGGCTCGGCACCGCGATCGTTCCTATCTACACCCGCGGGCCCGGGCTGCTGGCCATGAGCGGCGCCACGCTGGCTGGCCTCGCGCCCGGCCGGTTCGTGCTGGGCATCGGCACCTCGTCCCCGGTCGTGGTGGAGCAGTGGAACGCGGCCGAGCTGGCCCGGCCCTACCAGCGGGCCCGCGACATGCTGCGCTTCCTGCGCCAGGCGCTGGCCGGGGAGAAGGTCACCGAGCAGTACCCGACGTTCCGGGTGGACGGGTTCCGCCTGGAGTCCCCGCCCGCCACGCCACCCGCGCTGGCGCTCGCCGCGCTCCGGCCGCAGATGATCAGGCTCGCCGCCGCGGAGGCCGACGCGGCGATCACGAACTGGCTGGCTCCCGATGACGTGCCCAAGGTGCGCGCCGTCGCCGGGGCCGGCTGCGAGCTGGTCGCGAGGATCTTCGTCTGCCCCACGCCAGAAGCCGAGGTGGCCCGCGCCATCGGCAAGCGGATGATCGCCGCCTACATGACCGTGCCCGCCTATGCCGCGTTCCACGACTGGCTGGGCCGGGGGGAGGTCATGCGGCCGATGCGGGAGGCGTGGGCGGCGGGCGACCGCAAGGGCGCGCTGGCGGCGATCGGCGACCACCTCGTCGACGACCTCATCGTGCACGGCGCCCCCGAAGCCTGCCGGGAACGGGTGGCCGAGTACCAGGCCAGCGGCTTGGACACGCCGGTCATCGCGATCATCCCCCCGCCGGGAACCGACGCCGCGGGCGTCGCGAAACTGGTGCGCCAGCTCAGCCGGGCCGGATGACCGGCCGGCCGTGCCCGCGCCGTCAGAACGTAATGACCCCGCGCAGGATCCGCCCGGCCTCGATGTCCGCGTAGCCCTGGTTGACCTGATCGAGCCGGTACGTCTCGGTGATCATTTCATCGAGCTTCAGGATGCCGTCGCGGTAGAGGCTCAGCAGCCGGGGAATCTGGATCCGCGGGCTTTCCGCTCCGTACAGGCAGCCCTTGATCTCCTTGTTCATCATCGCCAGCAGGAACAGGTTGACATCGGCCTGGGCCTGGGCGATCGGCGCTACCGAGGTGATCACGCACGTGCCGCCCTTGGCCGTCAGCGTGAGCGCGGGCTCCAGCAGTTCCCCGCGCATGACGCCGAAGGTGCAGATGACCGAGTCGCACATCGCTCCCCACGTCAGCTGGCCGACTCCGGCGATGGCCTCGTCCAGCGAGGGGTAGACGTGGGTGGCCCCGAACCGCAGGGCCTGCTCGCGCTTGAACTCCGCCGGGTCGACGGCGATGATCCGCCGCGCCCCGGCCACCCGCGCGCCCTGCACCGCGCTCATGCCGACCCCGCCGACGCCGAGGACCGCCACGGTGTCACCGGGCTTGACGCCCGCGCGGCTCACCGCCGAGCCGAACCCGGTGGCCACCCCGCAGGAGACCAGGGCGACCGCGGGCCACGGGAGGTCCGGGTCCACCTTGACGACCGAGGACTCCGCCAGCAACTGCCGTTCCGCGAACGCGCCGAGCTGCGAAAACCGCGCGACCGGCTCACCTCCGATCCGGTGCGCGATGCGGCCGTCGGTGATCATCCCGGTGTCGAAGAGCTTCATGCCCATGTCGCACAGGAACGACCGGCCGGCGCGGCACGATGCGCACGAGCCGCAGGAGGGGATGAACGCCAGCGCGACGTGGTCGCCGGGCGCCACGGATGTCACTCCGTCGCCGACCCGGGTAACCTCGCCCGCACCCTCGTGGCCGCAGATGACCGGGTAATGCGGCAGCGGCAGGTCACCGGTGCGCACATGCTCATCGGAGTGACACAGCCCGCAGGCCCGGATCTCCACCAGCACCTCGCCGGGCCCCGGCTCGTCGATCTCGACCGTATCGATCTTGTAGTCCTCGCCGGGCCCGTAGAGCAGCGCTGCGCGCGTACTGATCATGTTCGATGCACCCCAACACTCCTAGCCGCTTTGCCGAGCGACGGACGGTACTAAAGTAGAACAGGTTCCAGTTCGGTTCTGCAAGGCACGCGGCGGGCAGGCCCGCCCGAGCAAGCGTTAGGTTGCCTGGCCCGCGGCGGCGATAATGACGGCGTGGGCACGACCAAGAAGGGCCGGGCCGGACCCGCGGGCGGGAGCCGGACCGGACCCGCGGACGGGAGCCGGGCCGGACCCGCGGACGGGAGCCGGGCCGGACCCGCGGGCACCATGAGCGCCGACGGGTCCGCTCGGTCGGAGCGCCGGGCCCGCATGCTCGCCGGAGCCGGCGAGCTTTTCGCGCAGAAGGGCTACCGCGCCACGACCGTACGCGAGATCGCGGACGCGGCCGGGATCCTGTCCGGCAGCCTGTACCACCACTTCGACTCGAAGGAGTCGATCGGCGACGAGATCCTGTCGAGTTTCATGAACGAGGTGCTCGCGGACTACCGGGCGGCCGTGGCCTCGGCCGAGGGGCCGCGCGGCGTGCTGGAGCAGATCGTGCGCTCGACCAGCGGCACCCTGTCCCGGCACCGCGCCGCGCTCGCGATGCTGCAGAACGACTGGAGCTACTTCGCCGTCCAGCCCCGGTTCGGCTACCTGCGCGAGGCGCTGCGCGAGATCGAGCAGATCTGGATCACCCAGCTCGAGCTCGGCATCCAGGCCGGCGTGTTCCGCGCCGACCTGGACCCGAGGCTCACCTACCGGCTGCTCAGGGACGTGCTGTGGATCCCCGCGCAGTGGCGCCGGACCGGCGGCTACCGCACCGACCAGGTGGTGGACGGCTTCCTCCGCCTGCTCTTCGACGGAATCACCGGCTGACGCCTGGGAAACACGGGAAGACACGGGGAGAGGCATGGGCAAGCTCGACGGCAAGGTGGCCCTGATCACCGGGGGCGCCCGGGGGATGGGCAAGTCGCATGTGCGGCACTTCGTGGCCGAGGGCGCGCGCGTGGTCTTCGGCGACGTGCTCGACGGCCGGGGCGAGTACGTGGCCGCCGGGCTGGGCGCGCAGTCCTGCCGGTACGTGCACCACGACGTGACCTCGGAAGCGGACTGGGCCGCGGCGGTGGCCACCGCGACCGAAGCCTTCGGCCGGCTCGACGCGCTGGTCAACAACGCGGGCGTGCTGAAGTTCGCCCGCATCGCCGAGATGCCGCTCGACGACTTCCGGCGGGTCCTCGAGGTGAACGCGGTCGGCTGCTGGCTGGGCATGAAGGCGGTGATCGAGGCGATGAAGGCGGCAGGCGGCGGGTCGATCGTCAACATCTCATCGATCGAGGGGTTTACCGGGGCGGCCGGCCTGTCGGCCTACAGCGCCAGCAAGTTCGCGGTGCGCGGCATGACCAAGGTCGCCGCGCAGGAACTCGGCCGGTTCGGCATCCGGGTCAACTCGGTGCATCCTGGCGGCGTGCTGACCAGGATGACCCTGGAGCAGGCCGAGACCTTCGAGCACGTCGACGGCGACGCGTTCCTCCAGTCGCTGCCCATCGCCCGGTTCGCCGAGCCGGTGGAGATCTCCCGGCTCGTGGCCTTCCTCGCCTCCGATGAATCGTCCTACTCGACCGGCAGCGAGTTCGTCGCTGACGGCGGGATCCTGAGCGGTCCCGGCTACTAACAAGGAGCGCCCACACCATGGCCGACGTCAATCTGGACGGCAGGACCGCGATCGTCACCGGCGCAGGCCAGGGCCTGGGCCGGGCCGAGGCGATCGCGCTGGCCGGGGCCGGGGCGCGGCTGGTGCTCAACGACCTGCCCGGCCCGGCCGTGCACGATACCGCCGAGGAGATCATCGCGGCCGGCGGGCAGGCGGTGGTCTGCGCGGGCGACGTCGGGGAGTGGTCCACCGGCGAGCACCTGGTGACCGCCGCCCGGGATTCCTTCGGCGGCCTGGACATCCTGGTGAACAACGCCGGAGTGCTCCGGGACCGGATGATCTTCACGATGTCCGCCGAGGAGTGGGACCTGGTCCTGCGGGTGCACCTGCGCGGCCACTTCGTGACCACCCGCCACGCCACCGCGTACTGGCGCGAGGCGAGCAAGCAGGCGGGCGGCCCGGTCTACGCCAGGATCGTGAACACCTCGTCCGAGGCGTTCCTGCTCGGCTCGGCCGGGCAGCCCAATTACGCGGCGGCCAAGGCCGGGATCGCCGCTCTCACCGTGGTCACCGCGCGCGCCTGCGCCCGCTACGGCGTGCGCGCCAACGCCATCTGCCCGCGCGCGCGGACCGACATGACCGCGGACCTGATGGGCGCGCCGCCCGACGCGGGCGTGGACCCGCTCGCCCCGGAGCACGTGGCGCCGCTGGTGGTCTACCTGGCCAGCCCGGCCGCGGCCGGGATCACCGGCGAGGTGTTCGTGGTGCACGGCGGGGTCGCCGCGGTGATGGAGCCGCCGCGGGTCCGGGCCGTCTTCCTGGCCAGCGAGCACGGCTCCGCCGACGGCATGTGGTCGCTCGGGGCCATCAGCCGGGCCCTCGGGCCGATGTCCGAAGCCGACCCGCAGCCGTCCTCGGCCGGCTTCGCGTGCGAGGACACGCTGTCCCTGGCCGACCAGACCATAGGCTTCCCCGAGAAGCAAGGGCCGCAACGGGCCGGAGCGGGGTCATGAAGCAGCGCGACCGGGTCGCCATGACCGCGGAAGAGGTGGCGGCCTTCCTGGCGCAGGCCCGCAAGCTGCAGCTGGCCACGATCAACCGGGACGGGACGCCGCACCTGGTCACGATGTACTACGTGCTGCTGGACGGGCGGATCACGTTCTGGACCTACCGCTCCTCGCAGAAGGCCCGCAACCTGTCCCGCGACCCGCGGGTCACCTGCCTGGTGGAGACCGGCGAGCAGTACTTCGACCTGCGCGGCGTCCAGGTGCAGGGCGTGGTCCGGACCGTCGAGGACCCGGCCGCCGTGCTGGAGATCGGGCGCCGCATCGCCGCCGTCATGGCCGGCGGGCACGATGGCCTGGCGGATGACTACGTCGAGCAGACCGCGCGCAAGCGCCTCGGCTATGTCGTCGAGCCCGTCCGCGTCATCTCCTGGGATCACGGCAAGCTGCTGCCCCCGCCCGGCGGGTAACTGCCGCCGCGCCGGTCAGGCCCAGAGCGCCCGGCTCGCCAGCCGGGCCCCTTCGGCCATGGCCGGGCCGCGGCGGCCTGGTCGATGCCGGCTAGGCGGGGTTAGGCTTCCGAAGCAAGCGCTAGGTCGAACGGAAAGCGGCGATGGGAATCCAGCTGCGCAGTAGCGACGGCGTCGCCGAGGTGATCATCGATTTCCCGCCGGTCAACGCACTGCCCGTGCCGGGCTGGTTCGAGCTGGCCGGCGCCGTGACCTCGGCCGGGGCCGACCCGGCCGTCCGGGCGGTCATCCTCGCGGCCGACGGCCGCGGCTTCTGCGCGGGCGTGGACATCAAGGAGATGCAGCAGGCCCCCGGCCACGAGGCACTGGTCGGCGCCAACCGCGGCTGCTTCGCCGCGTTCGCCGCGGTGTATGACTGCCCGGTGCCGGTGATCGCCGCCGTGCACGGGTTCTGCCTCGGCGGCGGCGTGGGCCTGGCCGGCAACGCGGACATCGTCATCGCCGCCCACGACGCCACGTTCGGCCTGCCCGAGGTCGACCGCGGTGCCCTGGGCGCGGCCACGCACCTGTCCCGGCTGGTGCCGCAGCACCTGATGCGGGCCATGGTCTACACCTGCCGCACCGTGTCGGCCCAGCAACTGCTCGGCTACGGCTCGGTGCTCGACGTGGTGCCGCCGCCGGAGCTGCGGGCCGCGGCCCGGGAGGTCGCCGGGCAGATCGCGGCCAAGAACCCCGAGGTCATCCGGCTGGCCAAGCAGTCGCTGAACGGCATCGACCCGGTCGACGTCAAGCGCAGTTACCGGTACGAGCAGGGGTTCACCTTCGAGCTCAACCTCACCGGGGTCTCGGACGAGGCGCGCCAGGCGTTCCTGGACCGGCATCCGTGACCGACCGGGTGATGAGCGCCGACGACGTGGCGGGCGAGCTGCGCTCCGGCATGACGATCGGGATCGGCGGCTGGGGATCCCGGCGCAAGCCGATGGCCCTGGTCCGGGCCATCCTCCGGTCGGGCCTGACCGACCTGACGATCGTCTCCTACGGCGGGCCCGACGTGGGGCTGCTGATGGCCGCCGGCCAGGTGCGCCGGGTGGTCTGCGGTTTCGTCACCCTGGACTCGATCCCGCTCGAGCCGCATTTCCGGCTGGGCCGCCAGGCCGGCACGATCGAGCTCACCGAGCTGGACGAGGGCATGCTGCACTGGGGATTGCTGGCGGCCGCGCACCGGCTGCCGTTCCTGCCGATCCGGGCCGGGCTCGGCTCCGATGTGCTGCGGGTCAACCCGGACCTGCGCACGGTCCGGTCCCCGTACGCCGACGGCGAGGAGCTCACCGCCATGCCGGCCTTGCGGCTCGACGCGGCGCTCATCCATCTCAACCGGGCCGACCCGCGGGGCAACGGGCAGTACCTGGGCCCGGACCCGTACTTCGACGACCTGTTCTGCGCCGCCGCCGTCCGCAGCTTCCTGTCCTGCGAGCGGATCGTGCCCACCGCGGACCTGCGGGCCGCGGGACCGGCGCAGAGTCTGCTGGTCAACCGCGCGATGATCGACGGCGTGGTCGAGGCGAGCGGCGGCGCGCACTTCACCAGCTGCGTCCCGGACTACGGCCGGGACGAGGCGTTCCAGGCCGAGTACGCGGCGTCGGCGGCGAGCCCGCAGGCCTGGCAGCGCTTCCGGTCCGACTACCTGTCTGGCGACGAGGCCGCGTACCGGGAGGCCGTCGGGCGCTTCCGGGTCCGGAAAGCCGCGGCCCGCGCATGAGCGCCGGCGACGCGACCCGGGCCGAGGTGTGCGTGGTGGCGTGCGCCGAGGCGTGGCGCGGCGACGGCGCGATCCTGGCCAGCCCCACGGGCCTGATTCCCGGGCTCGGCGCCCGGCTCGCGCAGCTCACGTTCGCGCCCGACCTGCTGCTGTCCGACGGCGAGGCCTACCTGCTCGCGCCGCCGGACCGCCCGGCCCAGGCCGACAGCGTGGTCGAGGGCTGGCTGCCGTACCGGTCGGTGTTCACGGTCGTGGCCGCCGGCCGCCGGCACGCGATGATGGGGGCCGCGCAGCTGGACCGGCACGGGAACCAGAACATCTCCTGCATCGGCGGCTGGGCCCGGCCCGCCGCGCAGCTGCTCGGCGTGCGCGGCGCGCCCGGCAACACCGTCAACCACCCGGTCAGCTACTGGGTGCCCCGGCACTCGTGCCGGGTCTTCGTCGAGGCGGTCGACATGGTCTGCGGCATCGGCTACGACCGGGCCGCGGCCGCCGGCCGGCCGGCGCGCGCTTCCACGAGCTGCGCGTGGTGGTCAGCAACCTGGCCGTGCTGGACTTCCTGACCCCGGAGCGCACCATGCGGCTGCGCTCGGTCCATCCCGGGGTCACGGTGTCCGACGTGGTGGCCAGCACCTGCTTCCCGCTGGTGATCCCGGATGACGTGCCGGCCACCCGGCGGCCGAGCCCGCAGGAGCTGGCCCTGATCCGCGGCCGGCTGGACCCGGAGGCCCGGCGCGAGCAGGAGCTGGCGTGATCCGCACGCCGCTGACCGGCCTGCTGGGCATCCGCTACCCGATCGTGCAGACCGGCATGGGGTATGTGTCCGGGGCCCGGCTGACCGCGGCCACGTCCGCGGCCGGCGGGCTCGGCATCATCGCGTCGGCGACGATGAGCCACGAGGCGTTGCGTTCCGTCATCAAGGAAGTCAAGGAACGCACCGACGCGCCGTTCGGGGTCAACGTGCGGTCGGACGCGCCGGACGCGGCCGAGCGGGTCGGGCTGATCATCGCCGAGGAGGTGCGCGTCGCCTCGTTCGCGCTGGCGCCGAGGCGGGACCTGATGGCGCGGCTCAAGGACGCGGGCGTGGTCGTGATCCCCTCGGTCGGCGCCCGCCGGCACGCGGAGAAGGTGGCGGCCTGGGGCGCGGACGCGGTCATCGCGGCGGGCGGCGAGGCGGGAGGGCATACCGGCGCGGTGCCCACGAGCCTGCTGCTCCCCCAGGTGGTAGACGCGGTGGACATCCCGGTCGTGGCGGCGGGCGGGTTCTTCGACGGGCGCGGGCTGGTCGCGGCGCTCGCCTACGGCGCGGCCGGGATCGCGATGGGCACCCGCTTCCTGCTGACCAGCGACAGCCCGGTGCCCGACGCGGTCAAGCAGGTCTACCTGGCCAGCGACGTCACCGGCACGGTGGTCACCACCCGGGTCGACGGCGTACCGCACCGGGTGCTGCGCACGCCGCTGGTGGAGCGCCTGGACCGGGCCGGGCGGCTGAGCGGCCTGGTCCGGTCGGCCCGCAGCGCCGCCGCGTTCCGCGGGCTGTCCGGGCTGAGCTGGCCGGAGCTGATCCGGCAGGGCCGGGCGATGCGCCGCGGCACCGAGTTGACCTGGGGCCAGGTGCTGATGGCCGCGAACACCCCGATGCTGCTCCGGGCGGCGATGGTGGACGGCCGGCCCGACCTGGGCCTGATGTCGTCCGGGCAGGTGGCCGGCCTGATCGACGACCTGCCGTCCTGCGCGGAGCTGATCGCCCGGATCATGGCCGAGGCCGAGCAGTGCCTGGCCCGCCTGCGCGACCTGGGCGCCGTGGACCGCCCGCCCCCATGATCGTGGTTGATCTGTGACGAAGACGCACCCAATCAACCACGATCATGAAACCGAGGGAGGTCAAGCCGGGCCGAGCGGTGCGGCTGGCTGCCGCTGGCATGGTGCGGGGGCCGGCGTCAGAGGCGCTCGATGATGGTGACGTTGGCCTGGCCGCCGCCCTCGCACATCGTCACCAGGCCGTACCGGCCTCCGGTGCGGTCCAGCGCGTGCAGCAGGGTGGTCAGCAGCCGGGCGCCGGTGGCGCCGAGCGGGTGGCCGAGCGCGATCGCGCCGCCGCAGGTGTTGACCCGGTCCAGGTCGGCTCCGGTCTCCCGCTGCCAGGCCAGGACCACGCTGGCGAACGCCTCGTTGATCTCCACCAGGTCGATCTGGTCCAGGGTCATCCCGGCGCGCCGCAGCGCGTGCGCGGTCGCCGCGATCGGCGCGGTGAGCATCAGGACCGGGTCGTCGCCGCGGGCGGACAGGTGGCAGATCCGGGCCCGCGGACGCAGCCCGTGCTCGTGTACTGCCCGGGCCGAGGCGACCAGCAGCGCCGCTGACGCGTCCGCGATCTGGCTGGACAGCGCGGCGGTGATCACCCCGCCGTCGCGCAGCGGCTTGAGCGCGGCCATCTTCGCCGCCGTGGTGTCCCGGCGCGGGCACTCGTCGGCCGTGACCTCGCCGTACGGCACGATCTCGGCGTCGAACGCCCCCGTGTCCACGGCGCCGACCGCCCGCTGGTGGCTGGCCAGCGCGTAGCGTTCCATCTCCTCCCGGCCGATCCCCCACTTGGCGGCGATCATGTCGGCCCCGCGGAACTGGGAGATCTCCTCGTCGCCGTATCGCTCGCGCCAGCCGGCCGATCCGCCGAACGGGTCGTCGAAACCGAACGCCTGCCCGGCCAGCATCGCCGCCGCGATCGGGATCTGGCTCATGTTCTGGACCCCGCCCGCGATCACCACGTCGGCGGTCTCGCTCATCACGGCCTGCGCGGCGAAGTGCACCGCCTGCTGGGACGAGCCGCACTGGCGGTCCACGGTGACACCGGGAACGGCCTCGGGCAGGCCCGCCGCCAGCCAGGCGGTCCGCGCGATGTCGCCGGCCTGCGGCCCGATCGTGTCCACGCAGCCGAACACGACATCGTCGACCGCCAGCGGGTCCAGGTCGGCGCGGGCCAGCAGCGCCCGGATGACGTGCGCGCCCAGGTCGGCCGGGTGCACGCCGGCTAGGCCGCCGCCCCGGCGGCCGACCGGGGTCCGGACGGCATCGACCAGGTACGCCTCGGCCATCGGCCTCTCCTTGGCTACACTAGCTAGAACACGTTCTATTTATACCGCAGCGGAGGGCGGATGTACCTGGCCTACACGCCCGAGCAGGAACGGCTCCGCCAGCAGCTGGGCGAGTACTTCGCCGGCCTGATGACCCCCGAGCTCCGCCGCGGCCTGGCCCACACCGGCGGTGACTACGGGGACGGGCAGGCTTACCGCGCCGTCGTCCGGCAGCTCGGCCGCGACGGCTGGCTGGCCCTGGGCTGGCCCGCGTCCTGCGGCGGGCGCGGCGGCTCCACGCTCGACCAGCTCATCTTCACCGACGAGGCGGCGACCGCCGGGGTGCCGGTGCCGTTCCTGACCATCAACACCGTGGGCCCGACGATCATGCGGTTCGGCACCGCCGAGCAGAAGGCGCGCTACCTGCCCCGGATCGCGGCCGGCGAGATCCACTTCTCCATCGGCTACTCCGAGCCCGAGGCCGGCACCGACCTCGCCGCGCTGCGCACCCGCGCGGTCCGTGACGGGGACAGCTACGTGATCAACGGCCAGAAGATGTGGACCAGCCTGATCCAGTACGCGGACTACGTGTGGCTGGCCTGCCGGACCGACCCCGAGGCCCCCCGGCACCGGGGCCTGTCCATCCTCATCGTGCCGACCGACGCTCCCGGGTTCTCCTGGACGCCGGTGCGCACGATGGCCGGACCGACCACGAGCGCCACCTACTACTCCGACGTGCGCGTACCCGCCTCCGCACTGGTCGGCGAGGAGAACCAGGGCTGGCCGCTGATCACTAACCAGCTCAACCACGAGCGGGTCGCGCTCACCTCGTCGGCGCCGATTCGCTCCGCACTACGCGACGTCTGCGACTGGGCCGCGGCCACCAAGCTGGCGACCGGGCAGCGGGTCATCGACCAGGAGTGGGTGCAGCTCAACCTGGCCCGGGTGCACGCCAAGGCCGAGTTCCTCAAGCTGATCAACTGGCGGATCGCGGCCGGGGCGGACGGCGGGGACGGGACCGGGACCGGGGACGGGGACGGGACCGGGACCGGGGGCAGCGCGGACGGGCCCGGCGGGGCCCAGGGTAGCCACGGGCTCGGGCCGGCCGCGGCCTCGGCGACCAAGGTCTTCGGCACCGAGCTCGCTACCGAGGCCTACCGGCTGCTGATGGAGGTGCTCGGCGCGAACGCCCACGTCCGCGAGGGATCGGCGGGGGCCATCCTGTCCGGGCGGATCGAGCGCATGCACCGGGCGGCCCTGATCCTGACCTTCGGCGGCGGCACGAACGAGGTGCAGCGCGACATCGTGGCCGCGGCCGGGCTCGGGCTGCCCATCCGCCGCTGAGGAGGCCGGAGGAGCCGATGGATTTCATCCTGAGCGAGAGCCAGCAGGAACTCGCCGCGCTGAGCCGGCGCATCCTCGCCGACCACGCCACGCCGCAGCGGCTGCGCGAGGTGGAGGCGGGCGGGGACCGGTTCGACCCCAAGCTCTGGGCCGACCTGGCCGGCGCCGGGATCCTGGCCGCGTCGCTGCCGGAACCGCTGGGCGGGGCCGGGCTCGGCCTGCTGGAGCAGTGCTCGGTGCTGGAGGAGATCGGGCGCGCCGTGGCGCCGGCGCCGTTCCTCGCCTCGATCGTGCTCGGCGCTGGCGCGCTGGCCCGGTTCGGCACCCCGGACCAGCAGCAGCGCTGGGCGGCGCCCGCGGGCCGCGGCGAGCTCATTCTCACCGCCGCGCTGGCCGAGGAGGACGGCGACAACCCCCGTGCCCCGGCGGCCCGGGCTGAGCGGATGGCCGGACGCTGGCGGCTGACCGGCACCAAGACCGCGGTGCCCGCGGGCCCGCGGGCTGACCTGTTCCTGGTGCCCGCGGCGACCCCCGAGGGCATCGCGGTGTTCCTGATCGAGCCCGGCGATCCTGGCGTGGCGACGGCGCCGCAGCACCTGGTCGACGGCGACGCGGCCGGGCGCCTGGAGCTGACCCGCGCCGAGCTCGGTGACGACCGGGTGCTCGGCAGCCCGGCGGCCGGGGCCGAGATCACCGGCTGGCTGGTGTCGCGCGGCACGGTCGGGCTGTGCGCGCTGCAGGCCGGGGCGCTCGCGCGGGCGCTCGAGCTGACCTCGGAGTACGCCAAGACCCGGGTGCAGTTCGGCCGGCCGATCGGCAGCTTCCAGGCGGTGGCGCAGCGGCTCGCCGACGCCTACATCGACGTCGAGGCGGTCCGGCTCACCATGTGGCAGGCCGCCTGGCGGCTGGCCGAGGGCCTGCCCGGCACGACCGAGGTCGCCACGGCCAAGTTCTGGGCCGCCGACGCGGGCCACCGGGTCGCCCACACCGCCGTGCACGTCCACGGCGGGGTGGGCATCGACACCGACCACCCGCTGCACCGCTATTTCGTCGCGGCCAAGCGGGCCGAGTTCGAGCTCGGCGGGGCGACCGCGCAGCTGCGCCGCATCGGCGCGGCGCTGGCGAGCGCCTACTGAGCCGAGCGCCGCCGCGGGGTCTGGCTAGAGCTGGCCGACGTCGGTCACGCGCAGCACGGCCGTGCCGGCCTCGTCCGAGGCGTCCAGGTCGACCACCGCGCTGATCCCCCAGTCGTGGTCGCCCGCCGGGTCGTCGAAGATCTGGCGCACCAGCCAGCGGTCCCGCTGCCGGTCGATGATCAGCAGCGCCGGGCCGCGCGCGTCGGGCCCGGTGCCGATGTCCGCGTGCTCGTCGAAGTAGGGTTCCAGCGCCTCGGCCCAGGCCCCGGCGTCCCAGCCCGCCTCGGCGTCCAGCGCGCCCAGGTCGGAGTAGCGGCGCAGCGCGGCCAGCTCGACCCGGCGGAACAGGGCGTTGCGCACCAGCACCCGGAACGCCCGCGGGTTGCCGGTCACCGCGGGCGGCCGCTCGTCGACCACGGCCACCGGCTCGCCCGCCGGGTTGCGCAGCTTCTCCCACTCGTCGATCAGGCTGGAGTCGACCTGGCGGACCAGCTCGCCCAGCCACTCGATCAGGTCGGTCAGCTCCTCGGTCCGGGCCTCCTCCGGCACGGTCCGCCGCAGCGCCTGGTAGGCCTCGGCCAGGTATCGCAGCACCAGCCCCTCGCACCGGGACAGCTGATAGAAGCCGATGTACTCGGTGAACGTCATCGCCCGCTCGTACATGTCCCGCGCCACCGACTTGGGCGCCAGCTCGTGATCGGCGACCCACGGGTGGCCCTGCCGGTAGATCTCGTACGCGCCCTCCAGCAGGTCGGCCAGCGGCTGCGGGTAGGTGACCGACTCGAGCAGCTCCATCCGCTCGTCGTATTCGATGCCGTCGGCCTTCATCTGGGCCACGGCTTCGCCGCGCGCCTTGAACAGCTGCGCCGCCAGCACCTGACGCGGGTCATCCAGGGTGGCCTCGATGACCGACAGCACGTCCAGCGGGTACTCCGGGGACTCGGGGTCCAGCAGGTCGATGGCGGCCAGCGCGAGCGGTGACAGCGGCTGGTTGAGCGCGAAGTCGTCCTGCAGGTCCACGGTCAGCCGCCACCGCCGGCCCTGCTCGTCGGGGTCGGCGAGCCGCTCCACCACGCCGCCGGCCAGCAGCGCGCGGTAGATGGCGAAGGCCTGCCGGATGTGGCGGTGCCGCGCGGCCGGGTCCTCGTGGTTGTCGGTCAGCAGGTGCCGCATGGCCGCGAACGCGTCGCCGGGCCGGCCGATCACGTTCAGCAGCATCGCGTGGCTGACCGCGAAGCTGGACTGCAGCGGCTCGGGCTCGGCGGCGACCAGCCGCTCGAACGTGGGCTTGCCCCAGGACACGAACCCGGGCGGCGGCTTCTTGCGCACCACCTTGCGCCGCTTTTTCGGGTCGTCCCCGGCCTTGGCCAGCGCCCGCTCGGTCTCCACCACGTGCTCCGGGGCCTGGACCACCACGTAGCCGGTGGTGTCGAACCCGGCCCGGCCGGCCCGGCCGGCGATCTGGTGGAACTCGCGCGCCTGCAGCAGCCGGGTCTTGCTCCCGTCGTACTTGGACAGCGCGGTGAACACCACGGTGCGGATCGGCACGTTGATGCCGACGCCGAGGGTGTCGGTGCCGCAGATGACCTTCAGCAGGCCGGCCTGGGCCAGGGTCTCCACCAGCCGCCGGTACCGGGGCAGCATGCCGGCGTGGTGCACGCCGATGCCGTGCCGGACCAGGCGCGACAGGGTCTTGCCGAAGCCGGCGGTGAACCGGAAGTTGCCGATCAGCTCGGCGATGGCGTCCTTCTCCGCGCGGGTGCAGACGTTGACGCTCATCAGCGCCTGGGCCTGCTCGATCGCAGCGGCCTGCGTGAAGTGCACGATGTACACCGGTGCCTGCCGGGTCGCCAGCAGTTCCTCCAGCGTCTCGTGCAGCGGCGTCATCACGTAGGAGAACAGCAGCGGCACCGGGCGCGCCGCCGAGCGGACCACGGCCGTGGGCCGGCCGGTGCGCCGGGTCAGGTCACGCTCGAACCGGCTGACGTCGCCCAGCGTCGCCGACATCAGCAGGAACTGGGCGCCGGGCAGCTCGATCAGCGGCACCTGCCAGGCCCAGCCGCGGTCGGGGTCGGCGTAGAAGTGGAACTCGTCCATGATCACCTGGCCGACGTCGGCCTGCGCGCCGTCCCGCAGCGCGATGTTGGCCAGGATCTCCGCGGTGCAGCAGATGATGGGGGCGCCGGCGTTGACGCTGGCGTCGCCGGTCATCATGCCGACGCTGGCCGGGCCGAACATCTCGCACAGCGCGAAGAACTTCTCCGACACCAGCGCCTTGACCGGCGCGGTGTAGAAGCTACGCACGCCCTGGGCCAGCGCGGCGAAGTGCGCGCCCGCCGCCACCAGGCTCTTGCCGGACCCGGTCGGGGTGGAAAGGATCACGTTAGCGCCGGACACGATCTCGATCAGCGCCTCTTCCTGGTGCGGGTACAGGGCGAGGCCCTGCTGCTTGGCCCACGCCTCGAAGGCGTTGAAGAGATCGTCCGGGCTGGCGGTCTGCGGGAGCTGGTCGGTGAGCGTCATGGTCTACCCGGTATAGCGCCCGCACGCCCCAGCTGATTCCGCCAGCCTGCTGCCGACCTCACCCGCAGCGCTCCCCTCGCCAGCCCGAGTCCCCTCGGCGACATGTGGCGACAACTATGGGTTTGGATTCGTCCGGTTATGACCGGACTTTTCTAAATCGCTGATGCTGCTAGCCCCGCTGGAGCTCAGGTAGCGAGGGTTCCCGAATGATGCCGGGTGGGGAGGTGGCGCCGCAGGAACTCCTCGGTGCGCTGCCACGCCCGGGCGGCTGGCTCGGGCATGTGGAACATGGGGGCCTTCCGGTTGTGGAAGGCGTGCCCGGCGTCCTCCTCGACGTGGACCTCCACGTTGGGCTTCCCCGCGGCGGCCGCCTCCACCTTCGCGACCTGCTCGCGCGGGATGTAGGGGTCGCTCCCGCCGAAGTGGAACTGCACCGGGGCGTCGATCCGGTCCAGGACGTCGAGGTTGTCCGGGACGCCCGAGCCGTAGAACGAGACCACCGCGGCGACCTCGGTCTGCCCGGCTACGAAGTACGCGATCGTCCCGCCCAGGCAGAACCCGATGACGCCGAGACCGCCCTCCACCTCGGGCAGCGCCGACAGGTGATCAAGCGCGGCCACCGAGTCGGCGACCCCCTGCCCGGCGTCGAACCGCGAGCCCATCTCCAGCGACCGCTTCAGGCCCTCCTCATCGTGCTTGGCCTGGTAGCCGGGCTGGAGCCGCCAGAACAGGTCCGGCGCGGCGACCACGTAGCCGAGCCCGGCCAGGTCCTCGGCTACCTCCCGGATGTAGTCGCTGATGCCGTAGATCTCCTGGATCAGCAGCAGGCCCGGGCCCGGGCCCGAGCCGTCGGCCGGCAGCCACACCGGCAGGTCGAACGTTCCGTCAGGCGTCTCGACCGACTCGACACGAGATGGGGATGGCATGGTCAACCTCCTTGCGGCCCATTATCTTAGCGGCCGCGGCCCGCCCCGGGACGTGGCGTTCAGTCCTCGAGGGTTTCGGGGCTCGCCGGGACGTCGATCGCGTGCTCCCGCAGCGCCTCCATGGGCACGATCTCCAGGGTCCGCTCGTGGGTCGAGGCGAGCACCACGTAGGCGGCGGCGCCGTCGTAGTGCGCCCGCAGCCAGTTCGCGGCCGTCACGCACCAGCGGTCTCCCGGCACCAGCCCCGGGAACCGGAACTGGGGCACCGAGGTGGTCAGGTCGTTGCCGATCCGCCGCTGGTGCTCAAGGAACTCGGCGGTGACCACGGCGCAGATCGTGTGGCGGCCGAGGTCCTCCGGCCCGGTGCGGCAGCAGCCATCCCGGTAGAACCCGGTGACCGGGTCGGTGCCGCACGGCTCAAGCTCGCCGCCCAGCACATTGCGATCAGCCATGGCAGCAAGTATCGCGCACGCGCGGGGCGGCGGGGCCGGCGCAGGCCGCCGGGCCGGCTCAGCGCAGGCCGCCCAGGCGGGTCAGCGCCTCGTCGGTCTCGCGCAGCAGCGCGGAGATCACCTCCGCCACCGGGCGGACGTCGTTCATCCGCCCCACGATCTGCCCCACTGGCATCGGCACCACGTCCGGCCGGCCCGAGCGCATCAGCCGCTGGTGCGCCTCGCTGACCAGCAGGTTCTGCAGCGGCATGGGGAGCGGCTCGGGCGCGCCCGGCTCCGCCCAGGCCTGCGTCCAGCGGTTCTTGAGCAGCCGGGCGGGCTTCCCGCTGTAGATCCGGGAGCGCACCGTGTCCGACGAGGTGGCCGCGAGCAGCGCCTCGCGCAGCGCGGGCATGGCCGAGCCGAACGTGTACTCCTCGGTGGTGAGCCAGGCCGAGCCCATCCACACCCCGACCGCGCCGAGCGCGAGCGCCGCGGCGATCTGGCGGCCGCAGCCGATCCCGCCCGCCGCGAGCACCGGCACCTGCGCGCCGACCGCGTCGACGATCTCCGGCACCAGCACCATGGTCGCGATCTCGCCGGTGTGGCCGCCCGCCTCGTACCCCTGAGCCACGACGATGTCCACGCCGCCCGCGACGTGACTGCGGGCGTGCTCCGCCTTGCCGGCCAGCGCCGCCACCAGCATGCCCCGCTCGTGGGCGCGCGTGATCACGTCGGGCGGGGGCGGGCCGAGCGCGTTCGCGATCAGCCGCGCCCGATGGGCCAGGGCCACCTCCACGTGCTGCCGGGCCACCGAGTGCAGCCAGCCGAGCACGCCGTCGCCCGCGGCGGCGCCGCCGGGCAGCGGCGGGACGCCGAGCCGGGTCAGCGTCTGCTCCACGAAATCCTTGTGCCCGGCCGGGATCATCGCGCCCAGGTCGATCGCGGCGCCCTCGGCCGGGACCTTGGCGGGCATCACCACGTCGACGCCGTACGGGCGCCCGCCGGTGTTGGCGTCCATCCAGCCGAGGACGGCGTCCAGTTCATCGGCGTCATTGAAGCGCACGCAGCCGAGCACGCCCAGGCCGCCCGCGCGGCTGATGGCCGCGGCGACGTGCTCGGACGGGCTGAACCCGACGATCGGGTGCTCGATGCCGAGCAGCGGGCACAGGGAGGTCCTCATGGGGTGTCCGCCGGGTGCAGGGCGGCGTAGCGGTGAGCCCACCCGTAGTCGGGCTTCCCGGCGGGGCCGCGGCCGATGGCGTCCACCAGCCAGATGCTGCGCGGCACCTTGTATCCGGCGATCTGCCCGCGCACGTGATCCTCAATCGCGGGCAGGTCGGCGGCCCGGCCTTCGCGCAATTGCACCAGCGCCGCGACCCGCTGCCCGAGCAGTTCGTCCGGAATCCCGATGACCAGCGCGTCGAACACATCCGGGCAGGATTTCAGCGCGCCCTCGACCTCCTCGGGAAAGACCTTCTCGCCGCCGGAGTTCACGCAGGTGCTGCCCCGGCCCAGCAGGGTCACCGTGCCGTCGGCCTCGATCCGGGCCAGGTCGCCCGGCACCGCGTACCGCTTCCCGTCCACTTCGGCCAGCATCGCCGCGGTCTTCACCGGGTCCTTGTAATAGCCCAGCGGCACGTGCCCGCCCCGGGCGATCCGGCCGACCTGGCCCGGGGCCGCCCGCCTGCCCGCCTCGTCCAGCACGATGACCTCCGGCCCGGGCGTGACGGTCGGTCCGCCGCGCTGCTTGGCGCCCGCGGCGACCAGGCCGATGCCGGTGAACCCGGTTTCGGTGGAGCCGATCGCGTCGGTGAGGACGACGCCCGGCAGCGCCGCGGCGAAGGCGTCCTTGACCGGCGCGGAGAACAGCGCCCCGCTGGAGGAGATGGCCAGCATCGACGAGGCGTCGTAGCTGCCGTCGCGGTAGGCCTCGATCAGCGGCCGGCCCATCGCGTCGCCGACGATGAAGAGCAGGTTGGCCTGGTGGCGCTCGACCGCGCGCCAGACCTCGTGCGCGTCGAATCGCGGCGGCAGGATCACGGTGTCCCCGCCGAACAGCGCCGCCAGCATCGCCACCTGGGCGGCGCCGTGGATGAGCGGCGCCGCGGTGAGCCGGACCAGCCCGGACGACTCCAGTCCCTTGCGGGACTGCTCCCACTCGTCCGCCAGCGGGATACCGGTCAGGAAGTCGATGCCGCCGGCCAGCGTGCGCCAGATGTCCTCGTGTCGCCACATGACGCCCTTCGGGTACCCGGTGGTCCCGCCGGTGTAAATGATGTACACGTCGTCGTTGCTGCGCGGCGGGAAGTCGCGGGCGGGCGAGCCGGCGGCCAGCGCCGGCCCGTACCCGGTCGCGGCACCGATGCCGGCGTCGCTGCCGTCCTCGATCACCACGGTGCCGCGCAGCCCGGGAGCGGAGGCCGCCGCCGCGGCGGCCCGGGGCGCGTACTGCCGGTCACAGACCAGCGCGACCAGGTCGGCGTCGGCGAACATGTACTGCAGCTCGTTCTCGGTGTACCGGTAGTTGATGTTGATCGCGACGGCGCGGAGCTTGCAGGACGCGAGTATCGTCTCGGCCGCCTCGACGGAGTTGTGCGCGTAGAGCCCGACGTGGTCCCCGGCGCCGACGCCCAGTCCGGCCAGGTAGTGAGCCAGCCGGTTGCTGCGCTCGTCCAGCTCGCGGTAGGTCACCTGCTGCTCGGCCGACACCAGCGCGATGCGGCCACCGAACACGTCGGCGGCATGCTCGAACAGGTCGGCGAAGTTGAGAGCCATGGGTATGAAATTAGAACGTGTTACTGTTTCCGGCAACTCCCGGAAGGCGGTGCCGTCATGACCACGGCAGACACCGGGCCGCCGCACGCCCTCATCGAGCGGCGGGGCCATGTGCTCGTGGTGACGATGAACCGCCCCGAGGCCCGCAACGCGCTCAGCGGGCCGATGATGGCCCTGATGCGCCAGGCCTGGGACGAGGTGGACCACGACCCCGGCATCCGGGTCGCCGTGCTGACCGGCGCCGGGGGCGCGTTCTGCGCGGGCGCCGATCTCAAGGCGATGGCCAGCTCACCCCCGGGCGTCGCGTTCCAGAAGGGCGAACTAGACC
Organism: uncultured Actinomycetota bacterium; assembly: GCA_963808705.1. Lineage (GTDB taxonomy): Bacteria > Actinomycetota > Actinomycetes > Streptosporangiales > Streptosporangiaceae > JASHPR01. Next base: position 361,931 of record CAWEHB010000008.1, read on the forward strand.
TCTCGGTGATCGAGCCGCTGCTCAAGGGCCGGAGGCTGACCAAGCCGCTGATCGCGGCCGTGGAGGGGCCCGCGATCGCCGGCGGCACCGAGATCCTGCAGGCCACCGACATCCGGGTGGCGGGCGAGAGCGCGAGGTTCGGCATCTCCGAGGCGCGCTGGGGGCTGTTCCCGCTCGGCGGCTCGGCGGTACGGCTGCCGCGGCAGGTCCCGTACACGGTCGCGGCCGACCTGCTGCTGACCGGCCGGCACATCGGCGCGGCGCAGGCCCGCGAGATCGGCCTGATCGGCCACGTCGTGCCGGACGGCCAGGCCCTGGCCAAGGCGCTGGAGATCGCGGACATGATCGCGGCCAACGGCCCGGTGGCGGTCCGGGCCATCCTGCGCGTCATCCGGGAGACCGAGGGCATGGCCGAGGACGAGGCGTTCGCGGCGGAGTCGCGCATCGGCATGGCCGTGTTCGCGAGCGAGGACGCCAGGGAAGGCCCGCGGGCCTTCGCCGAGAAGCGCAGGCCCGAGTTCCGCGACCGGTAGCGCCCGCGTTACCCGGCCTTGTCCTTGGCGTCCTTGGCGTCCGTGGCGTCCTTGGCGTCCGTGGCGTCCGTGGCGTCCGTGGCGTTCTTGGCGTCCGTGGCGTCCGTGGCGTCCGTGGCGTTCTTGGCTTCGCTGGCATCCGCGCCGTTGGCGCCGTTCGCGGTGTTCGCCTTGCTCCGCCGCCGCCACCTCCTCCGCCCGGGCGGCGTGACCTCGTCGGGGGTCTGCGGCGTGCCGCTCGGCGCGGGCTCGCCCGGCTCGCGGTCGTCGAACGTCACCGCCACCTGCTGTTCCGGGCGCCGCTGGTTCTGCAGCGCCTGCAGGGCAATGCTGTACCGGTCCGCCTCGGTGAGCGGGGGCTGGGCGATGGCCCGCGGCCACAGCCGCCGGGCCAGCACCACGTTGATCTCGGCGGCGTACACGGTGACGTTGACGGCCAGGTAGATCCAGGCCAGCAGGCCCAGCACGGTCGCGAACACGCCATAGGCCGAGGCGCTCTTCAGGAAGTGGTGCACCAGGTAGGTGCCGAGGATCTGCAGCAGCGTCCAGGCGATCCCGCCGACAACCGAGCCGGGCAGCAGCCTGCCGGTGGGCACGCCCTTCGGGGTCAGCGCCCGGAACGCGCCGAGGTACATGCCCACGTTGACCGCGACCGCGAGCACCTGCAGCAGGATCGCCCAGATGGCGGCCTTGGTCGAGTAGGTATTGAGAACGGTGAGCGCGGTCGTCGCGATCACGCCCCCGCCGAGCAGGAGGAGGAACAGCAGCGCGCGGCCGAGCCGCTGCACGTAGCCGGGCCGCGACGGCCCGGGGATGTTCCAGACCGCGGTCATCGCGAACAGGCCGGCCTGCGCCAGCCCCGTCGCCCCCCAGATCAGGACGAGGAGGCCCACGATCAGCCCGATCGTGCTGGAGCGCTGCAACTCGTGCACGTTGCCGGTGAGCTGCTCGCCGATCAGCGGGATCTGGTCGGACACGGCCTTGATGGCGTCCTCGCGGAAGGCCGGGTGGCTCACGGCGACCAGCCCCAGGATGGTCACGAAGATCAGCAGGAGCGGGAACAGGGTGACGAAACTCGAGTACGCCAGGTTGCTGACCAGCACGCCGCCGTTGTCGTCGCCGTACTTCTTGATCACGCCGAAGACGAACGCCGCCGGGGTGAACCGCTGCTGCACGCGGTCCACCCGCCGGATCACCCGTTCGATCGGATTCATCGCGCCCCTCTGCTTCTGCCATGCTTGTCGCTGCCCGGCCGCGGGGGGGCCAAAACCACTGGGCGCCGAGGTCAGATCGCGTAAGCCTCGTCGGGCACGTCGGTGATGAACATGTGCCCGGGCGCGTGGGTGATCGCGAACGGCGGCCGGGCCCGGGCCAGCGCCACCTGCGGGGTGACACCGCAGGCCCAGAACACTGGCACGTCGCCGTCCTGGCCGTCCACCGGGTCGCCGAAATCCGGCTGCGACAGGTCGGCGATGCCCAGCGCCGCCGGGCTGCCGACGTGCACCGGCGCGCCGTGCACCGCCGGGTAGCGCGCGGTCACCTGGGCCGCGGCCGCGACGCGGTCCGGCGGGACGGGCCGCATGGACACCACCATGGGACCGCGGAAGATCCCGCCCGCCCGGCACGGCCGGCTGGTGATGAACATGGGCACGTTGCGGCCCTGCTCGACGTGGCGCACCGGCACGCCCGCCGCCTCGAGCGCCCGCTCGAACGTGAAGCTGCAGCCGATCAGGAACGCCACCAGGTCGTCGCGCCAGTACCGGGTGATGTCCGTGGTCTCGGCCACGCACTGCCCGTGCTCCCAGACCCGGTAGGCGGGCAGGTCGGTCCTCAGGTCGGCCCCTGGCGCCAGGCAGGTGACCGGGCGGCCCGGGTCGGTGACGTCCAGGAGCGGGCACGGCTTGGGGTTGCGCTGCGCGAAGAGCATGAAGTCAAAGGCGACGTCGCGCGGCAGCGCGACCAGGTTGGCCTGGGCGTACCCCGGTGACCAGGCCGCGGTCGGCGTCCTCAGCCCGGCCCGGAAGCGCTCCCGCGCCTGCGCGGGCGAGAGGGTCATCACGGGCGCCTCGCGCCGAATCCCCCGCCGCCGGGGGTTTCCAGCACCAGCACGTCCCCGGCGTCCACCGTGGCGCAGTCGCATCCCCGCATGCTGGTAACTGACCCGTCCGGGTGCTCGATCCAGTGCCGCCCGAGCGCGCCGGGCCCGCCTCCGGCCATCCCGTAGGCCGGCACCCGCCGGTGACCGCTCAGCATGGTCACGGTCATGGGCTCCAGGAAGCGGATGCGGCGCCTGCCGCCGTTACCGCCCGGCCAGCGCCCGGCCCCGCCGCTGCCGGGCCTGATCTCGTAGCTCTGCACGCGGACCGGGTACCGCCATTCCAGCACCTCGGGGTCGGTGAGGCGGGAGTTGGTCATGTGCGTCTGCACCACGTCGGTGCCGGCGAACCCGTCTCCGGCGCCGGAGCCGCTCGCGACCGTCTCGTAGTACTGGTGCCGGTCGTTGCCGAAGGTGAGGTTGTTCATGGTCCCCGAGCCCTCGGCCATGATGCCCAGCGCCGCGTACAGCGCCCCGGTGACCGCCTGGGAGGTCTCCACGTTGCCGGCCACGACGGCCGCCGGGTACTCCGGCGACAGCATCGTGCCGGGGGGAATGATCACCCGCAGCGGCTTCAGGCACCCGGAGTTGAGCGGGATGTCGTCGTCGACGAGGGTGCGGAACACGTAGAGGACGGCCGCCATCGCCACCGATGACGGCGCGTTGAAGTTGTCCGGCAGCTGCGCCGACGTCCCGGTGAAGTCGATCTCGGCCGTGCGCCCGGCCCGGTCCACCCGGATCGTCGCCTTGATCACGGCCCCGTTGTCGAGCTCATAGGCGTACGAGCCGTCCTGCAGCACGGAGATGACCCGGCGCACCGATTCCTCGGCGTTGTCCTGCACGTGGCCCATGTAGGCGCGGACCACGCCGAGGCCGTAGTGATCGACCATGGCCCGCAGCTCCCGGACGCCCTTCTCGTTGGCGGCGATCTGGGCGCGCAGGTCCGCGAGGTTGGCGTCCGGGTTGCGGGAGGGATACGGCGCGCTGCGGAGCATCTGCGCGGTCTGCGCCTCCCGCATCAGCCCGTTCTCGACCAGGAGCCAGTTGCGGATGAGGACGCCCTCCTCCTCGATGCGCGTGCTGAACGCCGGCATGGAGCAGGGAGTGATGCCGCCGATCTCGGCGTGGTGGCCGCGGGAGGCCACGTAGAAGAGGATCTCGCCACCGTCGGCAGCGAAGACCGGGGTGATGACGGTGATGTCGGGCAGGTGGGTCCCGCCGTGGTAGGGGTCGTTGAGCACGTAGGCGTCCCCCGGCTTCATCGTGCCCTCGCGGCCGGCGATGACCTCCTTGACGCTCTCGCCCATCGACCCGAGGTGCACCGGCATGTGCGGGGCGTTGACGATGAGGTTGCCCGCGACGTCGAAGATCGCGCAGGAGAAGTCCAGCCGCTCCTTGACGTTGACCGAGTGCGCGGTGCCCTGCAGCCGGTAGCCCATCTGCTCGGCGATGGACATGAACAGGTTGTTGAAGATCTCCAGCCGGACCGGGTCGACGCCGGTGCCGATCGCCTGCCGCTTGGAGGCGGCGCCGGCGCGGCTCAGCAGCAGGTAGTCCCGCGTGTCCAGGGTTGCGGTCCAGCCCGGCTCGACCACGGTGGTGGCGTTGGCCTCCACGATGATCGCGGGCCCCGGGACGGCGCCGCCCGGGACCAGGTCCTCCCGGCGGTGCAGCGGCACCCGGGCCCACCGGCCGCCGGTGAAGACGCGCGCCACGGCCGGCCGCGCGGGGCGCGCGCGCCGGGACGGCCGCGACGCCGGGCCTTCCGCGACGGGCTCGGAGGCGCCGATGAGCTCGACCGAGACCGCCTCCGCCGTGATCGTCTTGTCGGGCATCAGGAACGAGAAGCGCCGCTGGTAGGCCTCTTCGAAGGCCTTGGTCATGGTCTCCGGCGGTCCCGCCGGGACGACGAGCGCGGTATCGGTGCCGTCGTAGCGCAGGTGCACCCGGTGCACGGCGCGGATGCGCTCGGCCGGCACGCCCTGGCCGGCCAGCTCGGCCCGGGCCTGGGCTTCCAGCCGGCCCAGCGCCGCCTGCAGGTCCGGCCCGGCCTGCTCGTTCAGCGGCATCTCCGTGGCCGTCTCCCGCATCGCGGTGACGTCGGCCAGCCCCATGCCGTACGCCGAGAGCACCCCGGCGTACGGGTGAATGAGGATGCGCGTCATGCCCAGCGCGTCAGCGACCGCGCAGGCGTGCTGGCCGCCGGCCCCGCCGAAGGTCGCGAGCACGTACTCGGTCACGTCATAACCGCGTTGCACGGAGATCTTCTTGATCGCGTTCGCCATGTTCGCCACCGCGATCTCCAGGAAGCCGGCGGCCACCTCCTCGGGGCTGCGGCCGTCGCCGATCCCGGCGGCCAGCGCGGCGAAGCGATCACGAACGGTCCCGGCGTCGAGCGGCTGGTCGCCGCCGGGGCCGAACACGTGCGGGAAGCAGCCGGGCTGGACGCGGCCGAGCATGACGTTGGCGTCGGTGACGGTGAGCGGGCCGCCGCGCCGGTACGCCGCAGGCCCGGGGTTGGCGCCCGCCGACTCGGGGCCGACCTGGTAGCGCCCGCTGTCGAAGCGCAGGATCGACCCGCCGCCGGCCGCGACGGTATGGATGCTCAGCATGGGGGCACGCATACGGAAGCCGGCCACCTGGGTCTCGTACTGCCGCTCGTACTCGCCGGCGTAGTGCGAGACGTCGGTGGAGGTCCCGCCCATGTCGAAGCCGATGACCCGGTCGAACCCGGCCGCGGCTGAGGTCTGGGCCATGCCGACGATGCCGCCGGCCGGGCCGGACAGTATCGAGTCCTTGCCCCGGAACGTGCGGGCGTCGGTCAGCCCCCCGCTGGACTGCATGAACTGCAGCCGCACCCCGCGCAGCTCATCGGTGACCCGGTCGACGTAGCGGCCCAGGATCGGGGAGAGGTACGCGTCCGCGACCGTGGTGTCACCGCGCGGCACCAGCTTCATCAGCGGGCTGGTCTCGCCGGACAGCGACACCTGGGTGAAGCCGATCCCGCGGGCGATCTGCCCGATCCGCTGCTCGTGGGCGGGGAAGCGGTAGCCGTGCAGGCACACGATCGCCACCGCGCGGAAGCCGTCGGCGTAGGCCGCCCGCAGGGCCCGGCCGGCGCTGGCCTCGTCGAGCGGGATGAGCACCTCGCCGTCGGCCGCCACCCGCTCGCGGGCCTCGATCACCCGGGAGTACAGCAACTCGGGCAGCACGATCTGGCGGTCGAACAGGCGCGGCCGGTTCTGGTAGGCGATGCGCAGCGCGTCGCGGAAGCCGCGGGTGATGATCAGGACGGTGGGCTCGCCCTTGCGTTCCAGCAGGGCGTTGGTCGCGACCGTGGTGCCCAGCCGGACGGCCTCGATCCGGTAGCCGGGGATCGGCTGGCCCGGGGCGACCCCGAGCAGGTGCCTGATCGCGGCGATGGCCGGGTCCGCGTACCGCCCCGGGTTCTCCGACAGCAGCTTGTGGGTGACGAGGACGCCGTCCGGCCGCCGGGCCACCACGTCGGTGAACGTGCCGCCCCGGTCGATCCAGAACTGCCAGCCCTTGCTCATGTGTTATCCCTGAATCGCCTTGATGATCAGGACCTCGGCGTCGTCGAGGTAGGCCGCGAGCTCCGCGCGGGCCTCGACCAGCTTCTCCTCGGCCATGTGCTCGTGGATCTTGCAGTTGCGGGTGAGGAACGCGCCGTGGAAGGCGGCCGGGTCGGTGACGGCGAGGAATCCCAGGCGAAGCTCGGTCATCAGGCGGCGGAACACCTCGGTGATCCGGGCGCTGCGGTGGATGCCGACGATCACCTCGTGGAACCTCAGGTTCGCGGTCCCGACCTCGAGCCAGAGGTCGTCCCGGGCCAGGGACTCGGCTTCCGCCACCGTCCGGCCGATCTCGGCGACGTCCAGCTTCTGCTGGGTCTCGACGGCCAGGTCCAAGGCGGAGAGCTCGAACATGCGGCGCAGCCGGTAGATGTCGTGGACGTCGTCCACGGTCAGCTCCCGCACGATGACGCCCTTGTGCGGCTCGTGGGTGAGCAGGTGCTCGGCGGTCAGCGTCCGGAAGGCCTCCCGGACGGTGTTCCGCGAGATCTGCAGCGCCGCCGACAGGGCCGCCTCGGGCAACGCGGTGCCCGGCGCGAACCTCCCCTCGAAGATGTTCTCCCTGATCACGTCGGCCGCCCGCTCGGCCGCGGTCGGCAAGGGCTGCAGCGACGGAAGGTCAGACATGTCCCCCCGCTGACCTAATCCCGGGGCCTTGACCATTCCCCCTCCTTATCGGACAATCCTATTGTTCAACAATCGACTGTAGATCGTAGAAAGATGACCGTGGACCGTCGACCTCTGACAGCCCATCGTAGGTCAACACCCCGGCCGGCGCCAGTCCCCCACGGCCCCGTGTCGCGAAGGGACATCCCCACAGCCCACCCCGCGAAGAGGGCAGCCTCACAGCGCCCATCTCGTGAAGAGGGCCAGTCCCGCAGCCCACATCGCGAGGATCGGAGGTGAAGATCCGTGATCGTCATCATCACCGTGCTGGCCGGCGTCGCGGCCGGGCTCCTCCTCGGCTCCTGCCTGAGCGCGGCCATCACGTTCGCGATGATCTCCCGCTCCCAGGAGCGGATGCAGCGGACGGTGAACTACTGGCAGGCGGAGACCGCCCGGGCCCAGGCCGAGGCCGACCGGCTGCTGGGCGAGGTGACGCCGCACCGCCGCATGCCGCCCGGACCGGATCACGAGCCCTGGGAGTGGTGAACCCTCGCCGCTAACCCCCGGCCAACGGATGGCCCGGTGCGGGGAAGCTCGAGAGGATCTCCCGCCGCCCGAGCTGGGACCCAGCGAACTCCTGGGCCGTCGCCGCCACCCCGAAGCACCCGGCCGGGCTCGGGCCGCTCAGCGGGAAGACGACGGTCCGTCCGCGGCCCAGATCTAGAACAAGTTCTATGTGCGGGCACAGGCTGATCTTCCCCGCTCGCATCTGGTTGTTGCCGGCCGCTGGAGAAACATGTTTCACTCTGAACCGTGAACCAGCCGCTGCGCGCGCCCATGGAGATCGGTTTCGATTACACGCGCTCGCTGGGCCCGACGCTGAGCCAGTTCATGGCGGCCCTGGCCGACCGGCGCATCCTCGGCGCCCGGGGCGCCGACGGCCGGGTGCACGCCCCGCCGTTCGAGTACGACCCGGTGACGTCCGCCCCGCCGACGAAGCTGGTGCCGGTCGGGACCGAGGGCACGGTCACGAGCTGGTCGTGGGCACCGCAGCCGCTGGAAGGCCAGCCGCTGGCGCATCCCTTCGCGTGGGCGCTGATCCGGCTGGACGGCGCGGACACCGCGATGCTGCACGCCGTGGACGCGGGATCGCCCGCGGCGATGCGGACCGGGATGCGGGTCCGGGTGCGGTGGGCGGCCAGCCCCGTCGGTCACATCCGCGACATCGCCTGCTTCGACATGGTCGAGCCGAAGGGTCGCGGCGCTGCCTGGACTGAGGAGCGAGGGAGCCCGCGACCGAGCGACGAGGGAAGGAAGCGCCTTCAGGCGACCCGGAGGCGAGCAGAAGACACCGCCACGTCGTCGCCGCCGTCCATGATGACCACGCCGGTGCGGCTGCACTACGAGCACACGGCCTCGCCCGCGGAAACCAGCTTCCTGCGCGGGCTGGCGGCCGGGCGGCTGCTCGCGCAGCGCTGCCCGGCCTGCGGCAAGGTGTACATCCCGCCGCGGGGGGCGTGCCCCACCGACGGGGTGCCGACCGCCGGCCAGGTCGAGCTGCCCGACCACGGCATCGTGACCACGTTCTGCGTGGTGAACGTGGACTATCCCGGGCAGCGGGTCGCGGCGCCGTACGTGGCGGCCGCGGTGCTGCTGGACGGCGCCGACATCCCGTTCCAGCACCTGATCCTGGGCTGTGACCCGGGCGAGGTCCGGATGGGCATGCGGGTGCAGGCGGTCTGGAAGCCGCGGGAGGAGTGGGGCACGACGATGGAGAACATCGACCACTTCCGTCCCACCGGCGAGCCGGACGCGCCGTACGAGACGTACGTTCACCACCTGTGAAGGACGCCACCCCGTGACCGACGTCGCCGTCATCGGCTTTGCCCAGGCCCCGACCGTGCGCCACGGCGAGGGCACCACCAGCGGCGTGGAGATGCTCGTGCCGATCTTCGCCGAGGTGCTGCGGTCCACCGGGCTGGCCAAGGACGACATCGGCTTCTGGTGCTCCGGGTCCTCGGACTACCTGGCCGGCCGGGCGTTCTCGTTCGTCCAGGCCGTGGACGCGATCGGCGCCTTCCCGCCGATCATGGAATCGCACGTGGAGATGGACGGCGCCTGGGCCCTCTACGAGGCCTGGGTGAAGATCCTGGCCGGCGAGGCCGACGTCGCGCTGGCGTACGGCTTCGGCAAGTCCTCGGCGGGAGAGCTGCGGCGGGTGCTGGCGCTGCAGCTTGACCCGTACCTGCTCGCCCCGCTGTGGCCGGACTCGGTGAGCATCGCGGCGCTGCAGGCCAGGCTCGGCATCGAGGCCGGGGCCTGGACCGAAGCCCAGATGGCCGAGGTGGCCGCGCGCAGCCGGGCCGCGGCGGTCACGAACCCGCGGGCGCAGCTGTCCGGCGAGGTGTCCGCCGAGAAGCTGCTCGGCCAGCCCTATGTCGCCGACCCGCTCCGCGCCCACGACTGCGCGCCGGTCGGCGACGGGGCCGCGGCCGTGATCCTGGCCTCGGCAGCGCGGGCCCGCGAGCTGTGCCCGCGGCCGGCCTGGATCACCGGGTTCGAGCACCGGATCGACTCGGCGTCCCTGGGCGCGCGGGACCTGACCACGGCCCCGTCGGCGGCGGCGGCCGCCCGCGCGGCGGGGGTGCGGGACGGTGCGGGCGGAGCGGGAGGAGCGCCGGGCGGGCGGGGCGGCTCGGGTTCCGGCGGGCCGGGCGTCGACGTCGCCGAGTTGCACGCGCCCTTCACCCACCAGGAGATCCTGCTGCGCGGCGCGCTCGGCCTCGGTGACGACGTCAGGGTCAACCCGTCGGGCGGCGCGCTCTGCGGCAACCCGATGTTCGCCGCGGGCCTGGCGCGGATCGGGTCCGCCGCGCAGGAGATCATGTCCGGCCGCGCGGACCGGGCCCTCGGCCATGCCACCAGCGGCCCGGCCCTGCAGCAGAACCTCGTTTGCGTCATGGAGGCCCGATGAGCGAGCCGGCGGTTTCCCGGCGAGCGGGAAAAATGGCCGCCGTGCTCGGCATCGGCCAGACGCGCCACCGGTCCCGGCGGACGGACGTGTCGATCGCGGGCCTGTGCCGCGAGGCGGTGGACCGGGCGCTGGCGGACGCGGGCACCGTCCTGGCCGACATCGACGCGGTGGTGGTCGGGAAGGCACCCGACCTGTTCGAGGGCGTGATGATGCCCGAGCTGTACCTCGCGGACGCGCTCGGCGCCGTGGGCAAGCCGCTGCTGCGCGTGCACACCGCTGGCTCGGTCGGCGGGGCGACCGGGATCGTGGCGTCCAGCCTGGTCCAGGCGGGCGTGCACCGGCAGGTGCTGGCGGTCGCGTTCGAGAAGCAGTCGGAGTCGAACGCCATGTGGGCGCTGTCGATCACCCCGCCGTTCAGCATGCCGGTGCTGGCCGGGGCCGGCGGGTACTTCGCCCCGCACATCCGCGCCTACATCCGCCGCAGCGGCGCGCCCGGGCACATCGGCGCGATGGTCGCGGTCAAGGACCGGCGCAACGGTAGCCGCAACTCGTACGCGCACCTGCAGCAGGCCGACATCACGCTGGAATCGGTCCTGGCCTCCCCCATGCTGTGGGATCCGGTCCGCTACGACGAGACGTGCCCGTCTTCGGACGGCGCGTGCGCGGTGATCATCGGCGACCAGGCCGCAGCCGAGGCGGCGCAGGCCGGCGGGCGGCCGGTGGCCTGGATCCGCGCCACCGCGATGCGCACCGAGCCGACCATGTTCGCGGGCAAGGACCACGTGAACCCGCGGGCCGGCGCGGACGCGGCCGCGGCGCTGTGGCGGCAGGCGGGCATCACCGATCCCCTGGAGCAGATCGACGTGGCCGAGATCTACGTGCCGTTCTCGTGGTTCGAGCCGATGTGGCTGGAGAACCTCGGCTTCGCGGCCGAGGGCCAGGGGTGGCGGCTCACCGAGGCCGGCGAGACCGAGATCGGCGGCCGGCTGCCGGTGAACCCGTCGGGCGGGGTGCTCAGCTCCAACCCGATCGGGGCCTCCGGCCTGCTGCGCTTCGCGGAGGCCGCGCTGCAGGTCATGGGCAAGGCCGGGGCTCACCAGGTGCCCGGGGCCGCCGTCGCGCTCGGCCACGCCTACGGCGGCGGGTCGCAGTACTTCTCCATGTGGGTGGTGGCGGCGACCCCCGGCTGAGGACCGGCGGAGCTCTGTCCCTGTGCCGCTCCCGGCACCGGCGCTACCCTGAAGGCATTCATCTTGCTTGCGACTCGGCTTTTCGCGGTCTGGGACCCCGGGACAGGAGCCAGCGGATGGGTGATCGGGACGTTGACCGCCCCGGCAGTCGCCACGCGGCCTGGGCGGACGCGAGGCTGCGACGGCCTGCGGTCGATCCCGCCGTCCCGCGCGCCGACCGTGCCCTGCTGACCGCCTCGGGCACGCTGCTGACCCCGGCCCACCAGGGCCGCCCAGCCCGGCGCCGGGACTACCTGCCCAGGGATCCCGGCAGGCGCCTGGCGACGGTAGACAGGGCTGCCATCGGCCTGACCGGGGCCATGATGATCGCCGTGTTCGGCACGACTCCGCTGGCCGTCGGGGTGCTGGCGCTCCAGGCGACGGCCGGGTGGGAGAGCGCCTCGTCGCACTATGCTCTGCTGTTTGCCGAGGTCATCGCGATCATCACGATCGTGGTCTTCGGCTTCCGGGTCGCCCTCTTTGGCCAGCCAACCGGCAAGGTGCCAGCCGACGTGGCCGCGCGCACCCACCACGGGCGTTACCTGACCGACCACGATTTCGACGCACGCAGCCGGGTGCTGCTGCGACGCGCGCAAGACGCGATCGACGCGGTCACCTCGTCCGAGGTGTGCCAGGCCGACCTGCTGGACCAGGCCGCGGTGGGCGCGGCCCTGGCCGACCAGGAATGGGACATCGCCGTGGCGCTGCGCGAGCAGGCCCAGCTCCGGGCCAGGCGGGCAGAGCTCTCCACGATCGGCGCGGGCCCGGCCACCGCCGCGCTGCTCGCCCGCCAGGTCCAGGCGGCGCAGCTCGCGGAATCGAGCATTGCCGCCAGGGTCGAGGCGCTGGAAGACTTCGCCGCCGAGGTCCGCGAAGCAGATGCCGCCTACCGGGACTGGCGGCAGGCGGCCAGGCTGGCGGAACTCCACGCCCAGCACGTGGACGTACTCGCCCGCACCGCCGCCGATGAGCACGGCATCGCCCACATCGAGGCCATGGCGCAGCAGGCCCGAGCCGTCCGCGTTGCCTTCCGCGTACCGCCTGGCTAGGGGTATTGGCACGAACCGGAGGCTCAGCAATACCGGACTGGCAGCCTCTTGATCCCGTTCAGCCAGCCCGAGCGCAGCCGCACCGGATCGCCCGCCTTGCGGATGCCGGGCATGGTGTCGGCGATCGCGTTGAAGATCAGGTCGATCTCCAGCCGGGCCAGGCTGGCGCCGAGGCAGAAGTGCGCCCCGCTGCCGCCGAAGCCCAGGTGCGGGTTGGGGGTGCGCCGGATGTCGAACCGCTCGGGGCGGTCGAAAACCTCCTCGTCGAAGTTGGCCGACCGGTAGAACAGGCCCACCCGCTGCCCGGCCTTGACCGGCTGGCCGCCCAGGGTCGTGTCGCGCAGCGCGGTCCGCTGGAACACCGTGACCGGGGTCGCCCACCGGATGATCTCGTCGGTCGCGGTGTCCGGGTGCTCGGCCCGGAACAGCTCCCACTGCCCGGGGTGATCCAGGAACGCGAGCATGCCGTGCGAGATCGCGTTACGGGTCGTCTCGTTGCCCGCCACGGCCAGCAAGATCACGAAGAAGCCGAACTCGTCCGGTGACAGGTTGCCGCCGTCGACCTGCGCGTGGGTGAGCTTGGTGACGATGTCGTCCCGGGGGCACCGGCGCCGGTCCTCGGCCATCTCCATGCTGTACCCGATGATCTCGGCCGCCGCGGCGGCCGGGTCCGCGGTGTACTCAGGGTCGTCGTAGCCGATCATGTCGTTCGACCACGTGAAGACCTTGCCCCGGTCCTCCTGGGGCACGCCGATCAGCTCCGCGATCGCCTGCAGCGGCAGTTCGGCGGCCACGTCCCGGACAAAGTCGCCGGTGCCGCCGGCCAGCGCCGCGGCCGTGATCCGCTCAGCCCGGGCCGTCAGCGCCTCGCGCAGGCTGCCGATCGCCCGGGGGGTGAAGCCGCGGGAGACGATGCCGCGCAGCTTGGTGTGCTGCGGCGGGTCGATGTTGAGCATGACGAACCGCTGCAACTCGATCTGCTCCCGGGTGGCCCCCTCCTGGTGCCGGATGATCGCGGTGTTCTCCCAGGTGGAGTACGTATCGCTGTCGCGGGAGATCTCCACGATATCCGCGTGCCTGGTGACGACCCAGAACCCCTCGTCGTCGAAGCCGCCGGTCCCCGGCCGCTGCGGATTCCACCAGACCGGCGCGGCGCGCCGCAGCTCGGCGAACTCATCCTGGGGCACCCGGACCGCGTACAGGTCGGGGTCGGTGAAGTCGAAACCTGGCGGTAGCTTCGGCTCGGCCACGGCTGCCTCCGGTACCCTCGCGCGAACGACCGCCTACTGAACTTTTTTCATCCTCCCCGGCCACCCACGTGCTCAGAGCCCGAGATCGACGGATGCAGAAGGTTCACTGCAACGTGTTCTAGTTTGATTAGACCACGCCCGGCAGCTCCGGAGAATGCCCTCGCGTGCCCGGATCGGGAACACGTTCTACTATGAAGATCGGCCGGTCCAGCCCGGGGCCGGGGGCATGACCGGGCCGCGGCGGGTCGCCCGGGCACGGCAGAGCGGCACAGAGGAGCTGCGGTGGGCACTGCGGTGATCGTGGAGGCGGTCCGGACCCCGATCGGCAAGCGCGGCGGCGTGCTCGCGGGGCTGCACGCGGCGGAGATCCTCGGCGTCGCGCAGCGCGCCGTGCTGGACCGGGCGGGCATCGACCCGGCCGTGGTGGAGCAGGTAGCAGGCGGCTGCGTGACCCAGGCGGGCGAGCAGTCCAGCAACATCACCCGCACCGCCTGGCTGCACGCCGGGCTCCCGAGCGAGACCGGCTGCCAGACCGTTGACGCGCAGTGCGGCTCGGCCCAGCAGGCGGCTCACCTCGTCGCCGGGCTGATCGCGGCCGACGCCATCGAGGCGGGCATCGCCTGCGGGGTGGAGGCGATGAGCCGGGTGCCGCTGGGGGCGAACGTCGGCACCGGCGTCGGAACGCCCAAGCCGGATTCCTGGGACATCGACCTGCCGAACCAGTACCTGGCCGCGGAGCGGATCGCGCAGCGGCGCGGGCTGTCCCGCGACGAGATCGACCGCTTCGGCCTGCGCTCGCAGACCCTGGCCCAGGCGGCCTGGGCCCAGGGGCGGTTCGACCGCGAGGTCGTGCCGGTCAAGGCGCCGGTCCTGGACGCCGACCGCCAGCCGGCCGACGAGACCCGCACGGTCGACCGCGACCAAGGCCTGCGCGAGACGAGCCTGGAGGCGCTGGCGAAGCTCCGGCCCGTGCTCGACGGCGGCCTGCACACCGCGGGCACGTCCTCGCAGATCTCCGACGGCGCCGCCGCGGTGCTGCTGCTCGAGGAGGACCGGGCCCGGTCCCTCGGCCTGCGGCCGCGGGCGCGGATCGTCGCCCAGTGCCTCATCGGCGCCGAGCCCTACTACCACCTGGACGGGCCGGTCGCGGCCACCGAGCGGGTGCTCGGCCGCAGCGGCATGGCGGTCGGCGACATCGACGTGTTCGAGGTGAACGAGGCGTTCGCGTCGGTCGTGCTGTCCTGGCTGAGCGTGCACCGGCCGGATCCGGAGCGCGTCAACGTCAACGGCGGCGCCATCGCGCTCGGCCATCCGGTCGGCAGCACGGGCGCCCGGCTGCTCACGACGGCCCTGCACGAGATGGAGCGGCGCGACGCGGGCACCGCGCTGATCACCATGTGCGCCGGCGGCGCGATGGCCACCGCCACGATCCTGGAGCGCCGCTAGCTCGCGGCCCCGGCGGGGGTCAGCGGTCCCGGAGGATCTCGTTGATGGCCTTGGCCGTGGATGCGGCCGGCGTCGCCTCCAGGCACAGGCGCTCCATCACGGCCATGTAGTGGTCGACGGTCTCGCGCTTGTCGAGGTACAGGGCGCTGGTGAGCTGCTCGAGGTAGACCACGTCCGGCAGGTCGCCCTCGGCGAAGCGCAGGATGCTGAACGGGCCGCCTGCCGCGGCGTGGGCGCCCGCGGCGAACGGGATGACCTGGATGGTCACGTTCGGGCGGTCCGCGGCTTCGAGGAGGTGCTGCAGCTGGCGGCGCATGACCCCGGGGCGTCCCGCGGGGCGGCGCAGCACCGCCTCGTCCAGCACCGCCCACAGGTGCGCGGGCCTGGGCTCGGCCAGCAGGGCCTGGCGGGCCATCCGCAACCCCACCCGCTGCTCGATCTCGGCGGCCGGGGCGCCGTGATGGCCGAGCAGCGTGACCGCGCGGGCGTAATCCTCGGTCTGCAGCAGCCCGGGAACGAACTGGATCTCGTAGGTCCGGATGCTGGTCGCGGCCTCCTCCAGGCCGACGTAAGCCTCGAACCACGCGGGCAGCACGTCGGAATAGTCGTGCCACCAGCCGTGCGCGCTGGCGTTGCGGGCCAGCTCGCGCAGCGCGTCGCGCTGCTGCTCGTCGGTCACCTCGTAGAAGGTGAGCAGGTCGGCGATGTCGCGGTCCTTGAAGCCGACCCGGCCGGTCTCCAGCCGGCTCATCTTCGAGCCGGACGCCCGGATCACGCTCCCGGCGTCCTCCAGGGTGATCCCTCGCTCTTCGCGCAGCCGCCGCAGCTGGGCGCCGAGCAGCCGACGCGGCACGGTCGGCCCGCCGCTCGGCGGCGCGCTCATCCGGCGGATGACAGAACTCCCGTTGTGGGAACTGCCGTCGGCCTGAGCCATGGTTCTGTGCGCCTCTCACCGCTCACCCAGACCACCGCAGTGTCCCATGCCGCCGGAGTTCGTGCCAGGGAGATGACCCGCCGATCCGCCGCGGATCGGCTGAGATCAGCAGGAATCAGCGGGATCGGCTATTTCGGCCATGGCCGGGCCAGGTTGCGAGATGATGCCCCGGGTGCACCATGGGCCAGCTGGTGCACCGGGTGCTGAGCGGAGGGGGGATGCTGGCATGTCGTCAGGTCTCAGCAACGGCCGGCGGAGGCGGTGCGCTCCGGCCGCCGGGCTGGTGATCCTCACGGTGCTCGCCGCCGTCCTCGTGCCCGCCGCGGCCGACGGCGCCACCGGCGCTCCGCTCAGGGTCCCGAGCGCGGATGGCGGCGCTGCGGTCGCCCCGGCCGCGTGCCAGCGGACGTTCGTGCCCTCCTACCCCTGGTCGGCCAGCTTCTGGACCCGGGCTATGGGCAGCAAGCCCGCCCCGGGCGTCATGATCCTCAACGTCACCGGCCTGGGCGCGGGGAACGCGCCGGTGCCGCACTTCCAGTCGCTGGTGAGCAAGGCCCACGCCGCGGGCGTGAGCGTTCTGGGCTATTCGTCCACCGAGTACGGGCAGCGCCCGGCCGCCGCGGTCGAGGCGGACACCCGGAACTACAAGGCCTGGTACAAGGTCAACGGCATGTTCCTGGACCTGACCGCCAACACCCGCGGTGAGCTTTCTTACTACCGGAAGCTGGCCGCCTACATCCGCGCGGTCAACCCGGCGTCGGTGATCTGGCTGAACGTCGGCGCCTACCCGGCCCCGGGCTACATGTCGGTCGGCAACGTGGTGGTGGCGTTCGAGGGCTCGTACGCCAGTTACCGCGATCTTGTAGTTCCCGCCTGGGCGGCGCACTACAAGCCGGCCAGGTTCGCGGACGTGATCTACGCCACCCCCCGCTCGGACCTGGCCAGCGCGGTCCGGCTGTCCCGGCTCCGCCGGACCGGCCATCTCTACGTGACCAGCCTGCCGGGATCACCAGACCCCTACAGCGCCCTGCCCGGTTACTGGAGCCGCGAGGTGGCCGCGATCGCCGCGGCCTGCTAGCCGGCCGGCACCGGGTGCCAGGCGCCCGGGTCACCGGGCCTGGCGGTGAAGTCGTACCGCAGCCCGCCCGGCCCCAGCGCGACCAGCGATATCGACGTCGTTCCCCAGATCCGCCCGTCACCCAGGTCGCGCCGGACGATCAGCGCGCGCGGATCATCGGTCGCGAGGCCGCCGCCGGTCAGCAGCGGCAGCCATGCTCCCCAGGCCTGCGCCGTCGTCCCGCCCGGGCCCGGGACCGGGCGCGCCGCCGCGCGAAGCCGCGGCAGGAAATGGCCGATCCTGGCCCGCTCATGGTCGTGCGCGGGGCCCAGGTCGCGGTCCAGGCCGCTGTTCACCACGATGTGCAGGCCCGCGCCCAGCTCCCGTTCGGTACGGCGCTCACCGTCCCAGCTCCACAGGACCGCCGCGCCCGGCTCCGCGCTCAGCAGGTGGAACGGGTCGAACTCGGCCAGCCCGGAGCACACCAGCTTGCCGTCTTCGGCGACCTGGAGCGGCAGCACGCCCCGCGTGCGCCGCGACCCGGCGGGCGCCATCCGGCCCCGCGCGTTCAGGACGCACGCCGCCCGCGGCGCCGCGGGCGCCACCGCCAGCCAGGTCCCGCCGGCCAGCAGGTCCCGGCCCCCGATCAGCCCGGGATGATCCGGCCAGTGCCGGGCCGGGGGCTCCCAGGCCCGGTCGACAAGCTCGTCGCGGATCCCGGCCAGCAGCACCGGAGCGCCCGGCTCGATGCTCAAGATGGCAGTGCACATGTACCTATTGGACCCCGGGACGCAGATCCTGCGACCATGAGGTGCCCGCGGGCCACGAGGTGAGAGGCGGTTGCCGATGTCGCTGGAGATCAAGTCCTGCGACCATGAGGTGCCCGCGGGCCACGAGGTGAGAGGCGGTTGCCGATGTCGCTGGAGATCAAGCGGTTGCACCTGGCACGGCTGCGGGGCGTCGACGGCCGACAGTGGCCGGTGCACGGCTTCGTGGTCACCCACCCCGGCGGCGCGGTGCTGGTGGACACCGGCGTCGGCGGGCCCGACAAGCTGCTCAGCGACTGGCGGGTGGTCAACCGCTCGGTCGCGGACGCGCTCGCCGACCTGGACATGACCCCGGGCGACATCGGCCTGGTGATCAACACTCACCTGCACTTCGACCACTGCGGCCAGAACGCCGTGTTCAAGCATGCCGCCTGTTACGTCCAGCGCGCGGAACTCAGCCGCGCCCAGCGCGAGTCACCGCAGCTCTACGACTGGTTCGGCTTCATGAACGCGCGGTTCGAGCTGCTCGACGGGGACGCCGAGGTGCTGCCCGGGCTGGCCGTGATCGCCACCCCCGGGCACACCGCGGGCCACCAGTGCGTGGTCGTGTCGTCCGCCGGCGGCGCGCCCGACCTGCTGATCGGGGACGCGGCCTACACGCCGCTGATGTACCAGGGCCCGCCCGACGAGGACCTGCCGCCCGGCCAGGCGAGCGACCCGGTGGCCTGGCGGGACTCGCTGGCGCGGATCCGGTCCACGGGCGCCGCGCGGGTGCACTTTTGCCACCACACCGACGTCATCCACGCCTGACCCGGGGGGTCACGGTCTGGGTGACTTGAACGCGCAGCGTGCGGCCCCACCTTTGGCCGTTCGAGTAGATCCCGATGGAGCCTTCGCCGTCGAAGAACCCAGCGACGTACGGGACTGAGAGTTCCACCTAATCGCCCTTTACATTCACGATCTGGCGTAGGACGTGTCGCACTTCAACTAGGTCAGCTGCGTCCGCCATCACTTGCTCCACAGGCTTGTACGCGCCGGGGATCTCGTCCCGGAACTTGTCGGTCCGGCGCCACTCGATGCCCCGCATGGCCGCGTCGAGCTCGGCCCGGGTGAACGTCTTCCGGGCCGCCGACCGGCTGTAGCGGCGGCCGGCGCCGTGCGGCGCTGAGTTCAGCGCGAGGCGGTCGCCCTTGCCGGCCACGACGTAGGAGCGCGTGCCCATGGAGCCCGGGATCAGGCCGGGCCGACCCGCGGACGCGTCGATGGCTCCCTTACGCGACAGCCATACTTCCCGGTCGTAATGCGTTTCCCGGGCGGTGTAGTTGTGGTGCGTGTTGACCGTCTCGCTCGCCTCAACGTCCCGGCCGAGCCAGCGCCGGACGCAGTCCACGACCCGGTGCATCATCTCCTCGCGGTTCAGCAGCGCGAACTGCTGCGCCCACCGCAGGTCGCGGATGTAAACCCAGAACTCGTCGGTTCCCTCGACCAGGTAGGCCAGGTCAGGATCGGGCAGGGTGATCCACCATTTCCTGGCCAGGGCCTGGGCGATCTTGATATGCCGCTGCGCCAGCTTGTTGCCGACGCCGCGGGACCCGGAGTGCAGGAACAGCCAGACCCGGTCCTGCTCGTCCAGGCTGACCTCGATGAAGTGGTTGCCCGAGCCGAGGCTGCCCAGCTGCAGCCGCCAGTTCGGCGCGATCTTCTCCGCGCTGTCGGCGCCGTCGCGCTGCTCCAGGGCCTCCACCCGGCCGGCGGTCTGTCCGTCGTAGATCGACGTGTTGTACTTCCCGGCGGACAGCGGGATCGCGCGCTCGATGGCCGTCCGCAGCCTCGCCAGGTCGCCGCGGTCCGCCGCGTCCGCGGCGGTGAGCTGGGTGCGCACGGCGATCATGCCGCAGCCGATGTCCACGCCCACCGCGGCGGGGATGATGGCGCCGAGGGTCGGGATGACCGAGCCGACGGTCGCGCCCTTGCCGAGGTGCGCGTCGGGCATGAGGGCCAGGTGCGGGTAGATGAACGGCAGGGCGGCGGTGCGCTCCGCCTGCTCCCGGGTGCCGTCGTCGAGGATCGACGCCCAGCTCATCAGCTTCTTGCTCAGCATCTCCATGGCCGCGGCCATCCTTCCGCGCCTGCAGGCGCGCCCACCGTAGCCGCGGGAAACGCGGGCTGTACACCGGTTTTCTTCAGCCGCGGGCCGCGGCCCGGGCGGCGCCCGGTCCCGGGACCTGGCTGATCACGCGGGCCGGGACGCCCTCCGGCGCAGCGGCAGGCGGGCGCAGCAGAGGGTCACGGCCAGCCCGGCGATCATGAGGCTCCACCAGCTCCACGGGCCGTGCCACGAGATCTGCGACCCGAAGGTGACGGCCGCGGCGGCCACGGAGGCGGCGGCGAGGCGCGGCCAGCTCCGCACGGCCGCCACGAGCGCCACCGCCAGCACGGGCCAGAGGTAGTAGGGGACCATCACGGACTCGAAGACCGAACGCAACGCCAGGGCCACGGCGGCCCACCACAGCACCTCCTCGAGGGTATCCGGGCTCCACGGGCCCCCTCGGCGCGCCGCGCGCCACCGTTGCCCGACGACGATCGCGCATCCGCAGGCCACGACGATGGCCAGGGCCCGGCCGGGCCCGGCGGCGACCGCTCCGTGGCTCATCCGGGGGGCGAGGTACACCCACGGGGTGGGGTGATCGACCGTCGGCCAGTTGGGCTGGCTGGTCACCGCGTGGATCGTGGCGGACCAGTTCGCGGCGGCCGCGGCGCCCAGCAGGACCACGCTGGGGGCGGCGGCCCGGGCCAGGAAGCCGACCAGCCGCCGCGGCTCGAGGACGGCCAGCACGATGGGCAGCGCGATCAGCACCAGCGGCTGCACGGCGACCGCCGCCCCGATCAGCCAGGCCGACCGGCCGGGCCGCGCCTGCGACAGCGCCAGGATGGAGTACAGCAGCAGCGCCACGGCCACCGCGTCCTCGGGGTGACCCCAATTCACCGAGACGGACCACAGGGCGGTCGCGCTCGCCGCGGCGAGCACCGCGCGCTTCGGCAGGCTCGCGCCCAGGCGCTCGGCGATCGCGTCGGCGGCGAACAGCGCCACGGCCGACAACGCGATCTCGTAGGGCCCGGCGATCAGCCACGACGCTGGATGGGCGTCGTGTCCCGGGGCATGCAGCGAGATCCCGGCGGCGTCCATGAGGGCGGCGACCGGGACCAGGATCAGGGCCGCGCCGGGGAAGCTGACCAGGCCGGTCGGCTGGGTGTACAGGCCGCCGAGGTCCAGGTGCGCCAGCCGCTGGGCCGCGGCCAGCGTCCCCCACAGGTCGTCCGGCAGCGGCCAGCCGCGTGCCCCGGTGATCAGCGGGCCCCACCAGGTGGTCGAGCCCATCGCGATGCCGATCAGTATGACCGTGGCGAGCAGCGGGAACACCCTCCGGACCAGCCACGGCTGGCGCGCTGGCCCGGGGGCCTCGGCGGCGGCGCCGGACGCGGCCCGGGAGCCGGCGGCGGCGTCCTGGCCGCCGTCCGGCGCGGGCGGCGTGGCGGCCTTGCGTGAGGAGGTCACCGCCGGGCCCCGCTCACGCGTCACGCAGCCGGAGCAGCAGCCCGCCGGCCAGCAGCGCCGCGCCGGTCCCGGTAGTGCGGATCATCCCGGTGCTGTACTCGCTGCTGATCCCGAGCACGGCCAGGATGGCCACGGCGGCCTGGCCGAACTCGACACCGGTGAGGCTGAGCTTCGTGGTATCCACGGTGCATCCGGTGCCGGCCGGGCATCTGGTGGCGGCGGTCGCCGCGGTGCTCACGGCCATAGTCAACACTATGGTGGCGGTCAGCAGCCAGACCGTTCCCGGCACCGTGCGCAGCTTGGTCCACTCGGCGCGCAAGGTGGCACGCAAGATGGCGCGCAAGATATTGACAGGGGAAGTAGGTCGGAGGGGTATAGGAGGCGGTGACCTGCGGATATGCCGGAACGCTCTGCTGGATCGCGAAGGCGGCGCCTGCGCCGCAAGCTCGGGGACCCTCCGGTCATCACGACCCGGCCCGGCGTGGGGTACCGGATCGCGGACCAGCCCGCCCCGGACGAGCCGACCCGCCCCGGCTGACCGGCGGTCACGCCCGGGCCGCGGCGTCCAGTTGCTGCCTGGTCAGGACCGACCGCACCGCGATTCCCTCGGCTTGCAGGGCGTTCTCGCCAGGGCCGGGCGGCACGCGGTCGATGACGCACGCCACCGTCGTCACGGTCGCGCCGAGCTCACGCAGGACCCGCGCGGCGCGGGCCACGTCACCACCCGTGGTGATCACGTCCTCGACCAGCAGGACGGTCCGGCCCGCGGGATCCCCGCCCTCGGCGATCCGGCGGGTGCCGTACGCCTTGGCCTGCTTGCGCACGAACAGCGCGGGGATCCCGGTGGCGTAGCTGAGCATGGTGGCCAGCGGGACGCCGCCGAGCTCGAGCCCGCCGAGCAGGCCGGTGCCCGCCGGCACGAGGTCCTTCATGGCCAGGATCGCCCCGGCCGAGATGCGCGAGTTCGTCACCGAAGCGTGGCGCATGGTGGTGCCGAAACGCCTGGCCGCGGCGCACCTGGACCGGCCGCCGGCCGCCCGCCCCGGCCGCGGCACGGCCAGCGTCCATCCGGGGCAGGCTCGGCGGCCGTTCCGCCCAGGCCAGGACTAGCCGGATCCGTTACGCATAGCTGTGGGCCTGATCCGGGTAGCGCCCGGCGGCCACGTCGGCGGCATAACGGCTGGCGGCGTCGAGCAGCCCGGCCCGGGTGTCGGCGTAGCGCTTGACGAACCGCGGCAGCTGGCCCGCGGTGAGTCCCGCCATGTCCTGCCACACCAGGATCTGGGCGTCGCAGTCCGGGCCGGCGCCGATGCCGACCGTGGGTATCCGCAGCGCCTCGGAGACCCGCCGTCCCAGGCCGGCGGGCACGGTCTCCAGCACGACCGCGAACGCCCCGGCGCTCTCCAGGGCCAGCGCATCGGCCATTAGCTCGTCGCCGGCGTCGCCGCGCCCCTGGACCCGCCGGAGCCCGCCGAGCACGTTGACGCTCTGCGGGGTCAGCCCGAGGTGGCCCATCACCGGGATGCCGGCCCGGGTCAGCATCTCGACCTGCGGCAGCACGCGCCGGCCGCCTTCCAGCTTGACCGCCTGCGCGCCGCCTTCCTTCAGGTGCCGGACCGCGTTCGCCAGCGCCGGCCCGGGTCCGGCCTGGTAGCTGCCGAACGGCAGGTCCGCGACGACCAGCGCCGTCCGCGTGCCGCGGACGACGGCCTGAACCATGGGGACGAGCTGGTCCATGGTGACCGGCAGCGTGTCCGGGTAGCCGAGGACCATCTCGGCGCTGGTGTCGCCGACGAGCAGCGCGCGGACCCCGGCTTGCTCGAATATGCCGGCCGTCAGCGTGTCGTAGCTGGTCAGCATCGACCACCGCTCGCCCCGGTCGGTGGCCGCCTGCAGGTCCCGGATCGTGATCCGCCGGTCAGCGGGCCACGCCGTCACGTTGGACATGACTGCTTCCTCTCTGGTCGCCGCCGCCATCGGGTCGGCACCACCTCCGATCCTGCACCCGTGTGGTTCGGCCACAAAGCGGCGGCTATCGCCCGAGTCCAGCCAGCGTCGGCTATCCCCCGCGTCCAGCCACCGGCGGCTATCGCCCCGTCCAGCCAGATGATCTTTGTTAACCAGTTGCCGGTTTACGGTTTACTACGACTATGCGCCATCCCGGGGCCGGCAACAGCCTGGCTGCGGCCCTAGCGGCCCTCAGCAGCCTGGCCTGGCTGGCCGGGTGCGCCAGCCCGAAGCCCCAGCCGCCCGCCGGGCTGGCCGGCGATCCGCCGCAGTTCATCCAGGCCGAGGCCCTCGCCGCGGCCGAGGCGGCCGGCTCGGTGCACGTTGACATGACCAGTTCATCAGGGTCGGGCTCCACCGTGTACAGCTCGGACGTGTCGTCCAGCGCGGGCCGCCAGGTCATCACGATCACGGGCGGCGGGGAGGCGACCGTGCTTGACGTGGCCGGAGTCGGCTACCTGAGCGGTAACCCGGCCGCCCTCGTCGGCTTCTTCGGCTTCCCGGCCGCCGCGTCCGCGCGGCTGGCCGGCCGGTGGATCTCTTTCCGCTCCGGGCAGCCCTACTACCAGCAGGTCGTCAACGCGGTGACGCTCGACTCGGCCATCGGCGTGGTCAGGCTGTCCGGCCGTCTCGCCTCGAAAGGCGCGGGGAGAGTCGGCGGCCAGCCCGTCGTCGGCGTGCGCGGGACCGCGCAGAGCGTCCCGGGCCTTCCGGCGGGCGCGAAGGCCACGCTCTTCGTCGCGACCACCGGGCGGCTGCTGCCGGTCAGTTACCGGGAAGCGTCCGGCAGCATCCGCCTCGGCGCCGTGTTCAGCCGGTGGGGGGAGACGGTGAGCGTGGCCGCCCCGCGTGACGCGATCCCGATCTCCTCGGTCATCACGTCATCGGGCGCGACCTGACCGCCGACCGGGCTCAGCCCTTGCGTTGCAGCGAATAGCGGACCGTCTGCAGCCGGATCAGGCCATCACGGAATATGCCGGATCAGGCCATCACGGAATATGAAGGTGTCGATGCCGTCCTCGACCCTGGTCTTCTCCGCGTCGGCCGTCCACTCCAGGAACAGCACGTCGCCCTCGTAGATCTGGGTCGGCAGCGCCCAGTCCGCGTTCGGCACGTCGGCGAGCAGTTGCGTGAACGCGGCCCGGATGCCTTCCTTGCCGCGCAGCACGCCGGCGGGAGTGATGAACACGGCGTCGTCGGCGTAGTCGGCGACGATCTCGTCCAGATCGCCCGCGCCGAGCGCCGCGGCGTGGTGCTGGAAGACTTCCTCGGGCGTGCGCGTCATCGCAAACTCCTTCGTGGTGGGCACCTCACACACTTACCGTAGGTCGTCATCACCGTGATCAAAGGAGGCCAAACCGGTGACTGGTTCGCTGTTCGATCTGTCCGGCCGCCGCGCGCTGGTAACCGGCTCCAGCAAGGGCATCGGCGCGGCCCTGGCCGCCGGGCTGGCCGAGGCCGGGGCCGAGGTCGTGCTCAACGGCCGCGACCGGGACGCCCTGGCGCGGGCCCGGGACGAACTGGCCGGCCGGACCGGGGCCCGGGTACACGCCGTCGCGTTCGACGTGACCGACCCGGACGCGGTCGACGCCGGGCTGCGCGACGCCGAGGCGGCGGCCGGGCCGCTCGACATCCTGGTCAACAACGCCGGCACCATGCACCGGGAGCCGATGCTCCAGGTGCCGGCCGCGGAGTGGCGGCGCCTGCTGGACACCAACCTGACCAGTGCCTTCATCGTAGGCCGGGCGGTCGCGCGCGGGATGGTCGAGCGCGGCTACGGGAAGATCATCAACGTCTGCTCGGTGCTGAGCTGGCTGGCCCGGCCGGGCATCGCGGGATACTCGGCGTCCAAGGCCGGCCTGGCCATGCTGACCCAGAGCATGTGCGCCGAGTGGGCGCGCAGCGGCGTGACCGCCAACGGGCTCGCTCCCGGCTACGTGGTCACCGACCTGACCCGGGCCCTGGCCGACGACCCCGAGTTCGACGCCTGGCTGCGGCGGCGGACCCCGGCCGGCCGGTGGGTACGGGCCGAGGACCTGGTCGGCACGCTGGTGTGGCTGGCCGCCCCGGCCTCGGATTTCGTCAACGGGCAGGTGATCGCCGTCGACGGCGGGCTGACCGCGGTGATCTGAGCGCGCCCGGCGGTCAGGGATGCTGGCTGCTCACCGACACCACCTCGCCGGTCAGGTACGAGGCGTAGTCACTGGCGAGGAACACGATCACGTTGGCGACTTCCCACGGCTGCGCCGCGCGGCCGAACGCCTCGCGGTCGGCCAGGTCGGCGAGTGTCTCCTCGCTCATCACCTTGGACAGGAACGGGTGCATGGCCAGGCTGGGCGCCACGGCGTTCACCCGGATGCCGTGGGCGGCCACGTCCAGGGCCGCGCACCGGGTCAGCGCCATGACCCCCGCCTTGGCCGCCGCGTAGTGCGCCTGGCCCGGCTGCGCCCGCCAGCCCAGCACCGACGCGTTGTTGACGACGGCCCCGCCGTGGCCCTGGGCGATCATCTGGCGCAGCGCGGCCCGGGTGCACCGGAACGTTCCGGTGAGCGTGACGTCGAGCACCGTCAGCCACTGCTCGTCGGTCATCTCCAGGATCGAGCTGGTGCCGCCGAGCCCGGCGTTGCTGACGAACACGTCGATGCGCCCGAAGTCCCGCACCGCCCCGGCTACCAGCGCATCGACGTCGCCCTGGTCGGTGACATCGCACACGGCGGACCGCACGCGATCCCCGTACTCCCCGGCCAGCTCGTTGCGGATCGCGGCGAGGCGGCGGGCATGGTGGTCGCTGATCACCACCCGGGCGCCCTCCGCCAGGCAGCGCCGGGCGGTCGCCGAGCCGATGCCGGTACCGGCCGCGGCGGTGATCACCACCACCTTGCCGGCCAGCAGGTCGTGCCCGGCCGGCGGGCCCAGGTCACCGCCGGGCCGGGCCGGGTCCCGGCCTGACGTGGTCACGGCCGGGCCTCGCGGGGCAGGCCGAGCACCCGCTCGGCGATGATGTTGCGCTGGATCTCGTCGGACCCGCCGTAGATCGTGTCGGCCCGGCTGAACAGGAACAGCCGCTGCCAGTCGTCGAGGTCGTACGGCGCTGCCCTGGCCACCATCGACGGCGCGCCCAGCACCTCCATGGCCAGCTCGCCGAGGCCCTGGTGCCACCGCGACCACAGCAGCTTGGTCACCGACGCCGCCGCGCTAGCCGCGACATCGGTACCCGCCGCCCCGGTACCAGCGTTCTCCATAGTGTCCAGCGCATACGCCTGCATGACCTCCAGGCCGATCCACGCCCGGGCGATCTTGTCCCGCAGCACCGGGTCGGTGCCCGCCGGCCCATGCCGGGCCAGGTCCACCAGGGCGTCGAGCTCGCGCCGGAACCCGACCTGCTGGCCGAGCGTGGCCACCCCCCGCTCGATGGCCAGCGTGGCCTGGGCGACCCGCCAGCCGTCGCCCGCCTCGCCGACCACGAGGCCGCGCTCGGTGCGGGCGCCGTCGAAGAACACCTCGTTGAACTCGGCGGTGCCGGTGAGCTGGCGGATCGGGCGGACGGTGACCGCGTCCTGGCGCATCGGGACGAGCAGGTAGGACAGGCCCCGGCTGCGGCGCGAGCCGGGCTCGGTGCGGGCCAGGACGAAGCACCAGTCGGCGGCCTGCGCCAGCGACGTCCACACCTTCTGGCCGGTGATCACCCACTCGTCGCCGTCCGGGACCGCCGTGGTGGCCACGGCCGCGAGGTCGGACCCGGCGCCCGGCTCCGAGTAGCCCTGGCACCAGAGTTCCGCCACGGCCGCGATCGGGGGCAGGAACCGCCGTCGCTGCTCCGGCGTGCCCAGCGCGATCAGCGTGGGCCCGAGCAGTTCCTCGCCCAGGTAGCCGACCCGCGCCGGCGCGCCGCTGCGGGCGTATTCCTCATGGAAGATGACCTGCTGCGCGAACGTGGCGTCGTGGCCGCCGTATTCGGCCGGCCAGCCCAGGCAGGTCCAGCCGGCCGCCGCCAGGTGGCGGTTCCACGCCACCCGCTCGTCGTGCGCCTCGTGCTCGCGGCCGGGGCCGCCGGCGCCGCGCAGCCCGGCGAAGCGCCCGGTGAGGTTCTCGGTCAGCCACTGCCGCAGGCGGCGTCGGAACTCCTCGTCCTGCGGGCTGAACCGCACCCGTGCCTCCGTGTCTGGCCAGCGGCTGGCCCCGCGCGTAGGCTCAGGCTACCAAGCACTTGCTTCGCTGGCCTGGACCCAGTTCGCGACTGGCCCGGACCAGTACGCGAGGAGTGAGTCAGCTGCGCGAGCCTGTGCCGCAGACCATCCCGGCCGCCGTGGCGAGCGCAGCGCGGGAGTTCGGCGACGCGGCGGCCCTGGCCGAGCCGGGCGGGCCGCGGCTCAGCTACCGCGAGCTCCACGAGCGGGTCCGCACGGTCGCGCGGGCGCTGATCGCCGAGGGCATCGCGCCGGGCGACGGGGTGGCGATCTGGTCGCCCAACACCCATCACTGGGTGCTGGGCGCGCTCGGCGCGCTGTACGCCGGGGCCACGCTGGTCCCGGTCAACACCCGGTTCACCGGCCCGGAAGCGCTCGACGTGATCTGCCGCAGCCGCGCCCGGGCCCTGATCGTGGCCGGGCCGTTCCTCGGCGCGGACCGGCTCGCCATCCTGCGCGCCGCGGCGGCTGAGGCCAACCCCACGACCATCCGCAACGCTCCGCAGCGGGGCGGGCCGCTCCGGCGCCTGAGCCTGGTCGTGCGGGTGCCCGTCGCAGCGTCCCCGGCCGCCGGCGAGCCCGCCGACGGGGCCATCGACTGGGCCAGCCTGGGCGAGCGGGCGGCCGCGGTGCCGCCGGAACGGGCCGAGGAGCGCGCGGCCGCGGTGGGTCCCGACGACGTCAGCGACATCCTGTTCACCTCCGGCACCACCGGGCGGAGCAAGGGGGCGATGAGCGCCCACCGCCAGTCGCTGGCCGTGGCCCGGGCCTGGGCCGAATGCGGCGGCCTGACGCCGGACGACCGCTACCTCGTGGTCAACCCGTTCTTTCACAGCTTCGGCTTCAAGGCGGGAATCCTGGCCTGCCTGGTCAGCGGGGCCGTGATCGTGCCGCAACTGGTCTACGACGCCGGGCAGGCCATGCGGCTGGTCGAGACCGAGCGGATCACCGTGTTCCCCGGGGCGCCCACGATCTACCAGACCATCCTCGATCACCCCGGCCGCGCCGCGCACGACCTGTCCTGCCTGCGGCTCGCGGTCACCGGCGCGGCGACCGTCCCGGTCGCGCTGGTCGAGCGGATGCGGCGCGAGCTGAGCTTCGACACGGTGCTCACCGCCTACGGGCTGACCGAGGCGGTGGTCGCGACGATGTGCCAGCCCGGCGACGACCCGGTTACCGTGGCGCACACGTCGGGCCGCGCCGCCGCCGGCTTCGAGGTGCGCGTGGCCGGCCCGGACTCCCGCGGGCTGGGGCCGGGCGAGCCGGGCGAGATCCTGCTCCGCGGCCCGAACGTGATGCTGGGCTACCTCGACGACCCGGCGGCGACCGGGGCCGCGGTCGACGCCGACGGCTGGCTGCACACCGGCGACATCGGCCGCCTCGACGCGCGCGGGTACCTGACCATCACCGACCGGCTCAAGGACATGTACATCTGCGGCGGCTTCAACGTCTACCCGGCCGAGGTGGAGCAGGTGCTGGCCCGGCTCGACGGCGTCGCCGAGTCGGCCGTCATCGGGGTGCCCGACGCGAGGCTGGGCGAGGTGGGCAAGGCGTTCGTGGTCCCCCGTCCCGGCCGCGCCCTGGCCGAGCCGGACGTGCTGGCCTACTGCCGGGAGCGGCTGGCCAACTACAAGGTGCCGCGGTTCGTCGAGTTCCGCGCCGACCTGCCGCGCAATCCGGCGGGCAAGCCGCTCAAGCGCCTGCTCCGGGAGGAGCCGGGGTGACCGGCCCGGCGGGAACCCGGCGTGGACCTAACCCCCCCGGATCGCGGCGGCGCTGATCGACCGGTGACCCGGCCGTGTCCCGCCTTGCGGATCGTGGTGGATCGGGTACGTATGCGGTACCCGATCCACCACGATGATTCGTCAGTAGCTGTTGAGCCAGCGGGCCAGGAAGCCGGACCCGCCGCGGAACAGCCCCGACACGCTGTCCAGCGGGTAGGTGGCGGTGGCGTCGATCATCGTGATCTGGGTCGGGCTGGGGCCGGACCCGATGCTGCCCTTGACGCCGTTCGAGGTCTGCGACCCGCGCATCACGTTCCAGCTGCGGAAGAAGCTGAGCGGCGTGATGCCGATCGCAAACGCCGGCCGCTCGGCGATCCACTCCGCGCTGTCGTTCTCGCAGGTGGTGCAGGACTGCACGGTGGAGAAGCTGTTCCCCGGGGTGGTGAAGTCGGCCAGAGTCAGCGTGTAGTTGGTGCCGGACCGCTGCACCGACGCGCTGATCAGGTCACCCGGCCGCACCGTGGAGCCGACCGTCACCGAGGCACCCGGGAACATCTCCCACCAGCTGTAGTAGTACGGCACGCCCTCGAAGCACCAGTCGAGCGTGCCGAGTTGCTCGACGGTCTCGTTGTCAAACCCGTCGAGCCCGACCCAGAACGCGGTCAGCCGCTGCTCGGCGCTGCAGACCGTGGCCGGCTGCCGCCAGGTGGCGGAGACGCCCGTGAAGGCGCCCGCGGTGGAGACGTCCGCGTACCCGGACCAGTTAAAGCTCTCCACGGCGCTGGCGCCGCTCGCCTTGGCGTTCAGGTTCACCCCGCCGGGCTTGGCCAGCCGGGCCGTCGGCCGGTACCCCTCGCTCAGGTAGCGCGTCAGCGCGATGCGCGCCTTGGCCGACAGCTCCGCCTTGCTCGCGGTGGTGACGTGCGCCGCCGACCGCGACGAGGCGTGGCCGACGGCGCCGAGGGTCACCGCCGCCAGGCCCGCGACCGCCAGGGCCAGGGCGGCGACGCAGCCGATCACGGTCGTGCGCACTCGCGGACTCTTCACCTTCATGTGCGTCCTCTCTCTCCTGGAGACAGCCGTGGCGCGAAGATCGCGTTAGGGAACGCCGCCTCTGATCAGGGATTGGCCGACCATAACCATCCCAGTTTGCGCCGAAGCAGCCGGAAAATGGGGAGGTCGGCCGAAAGTTAACCTCTCATCCCGCGTCACATCCAGTCGGCGTGGCGGGGCCAGGCGAGCAGGGTGTCGACGATCTCGGGCGGCCCGTCCGCGGGCTGCACGGCGGTTTCGGCGTAGCGGCCCCGGTAGAACAGCAGCGGCGGCCCGGCGTCGCAGTCGCCAAGCTCGGTGACCCGGCCGAGCACCACGTGGTGGTCCCCGGCCTCGTGCACGGCCTCCACCGCGCACCCGACCCAGGTGATCGCGCCGTCCAGGACCGGCGCCCCCGAGGTTGACGGCGACCAGCGCACGCCCGCGAACTTGTCGGCCCCGGCGGCACCGCTGACCCCGAAGGTCCTGGCCAGCTCGCGCTGGTCAGCGGCCAGCACGTTCGCGCAGAAGTGCCCGGCCCGCGCGATCCGCGGCCAGGTGACCGACACCAGGCTCGGGCAGAACAGCACCAGCGGCGGCTCCAGCGACACCGCGGCGAACGACTGGCACGCGAACCCGGCCGGCCCGTCCTCGTCGGCGGTCGTGATGACCGTGACGCCGGTGCCGAAGTGGCCGAGCACCTGCCGGAACCGGCGCGGTTCCGGGTCGAACCGGGCCGGCGAGACGTCGGGCGCGGCGGTCATCCGGGCCCGCTGGCGGCGGCGAACCGGTGCCCCCACAGGCTGATCGCCGTGGTCTCCCGGCTCACCCAGGTCGCGTCGTCGACGAGCCTGCCGTCGGTGCCGTACTCGATGTCGAAACCGCCCGGCGTGGCCACGTAGAACGACACCATCAGGTCGTTGGCGTGCCTGCCGAGCGTGGCGCTCATCCGCGCCCCGCGCCGGGCGCACCGGTCCATGGCGCGGCCGACGTCGTCCAGCGAGGCGACTTCGATCATCAGGTGCACGATACCCGCAGGCGCGGGGAACGGCGCCAGCGCGAGCGAGTGGTGCCGCGGGTTGCAGCCCAGGAAGCGCATCCACAGCGGCGGCCCGCCCGCCGGCTGGCCGAACAGCTCCGGGGCCATCCGCATCGAGTCCCGCAGCCGGAATCCGAGCACCTCGGTGTAGAAGCGCAGCGCCGCCTCGCCGTCGGACACGGGCAGCACCACGTGGCCAAGCCCCTGCAAGCCCGTGACGAAGCGGTTCGCGTACGGGCTGACCGCCGGGCGGTGCTCGAGCGCAGCGCCGCAGAACACCTCCAGGGCGTTGCCCGCCGGGTCGTCGAAGCGCAGCATCTGGCCCACCCGGCGCTCGGCGAGCTCCGCCGCGGTGCCGGCCTTGACCGCGACGCCGGCCTCGTCCAGCGCCCGCCCCACCGCCCCGAGATCGGCCTCGCCGGACACCTCCCAGCCGGAGGCGAGCAGCCGGTCCCGCTCCCCCGGCACGATCACCAGGCGGGCCGGGAAGTCGTCCATCCGCAGGTACAACGCGCCGGCGTCGGGGCCGCGGCCCTCGACCATGCCGAGCACCCGGACGCCGAACTCGCGCCAGGCCGCGACGTCGGCGGACTCGATGCGCAGGTAACCGAGGGACCGGATCCCGGTCATCGGCCGCCTCCCTCCAGGAAGCCGATCGCGAGCTGGTTGAACTCGTCGAACTTCTCCATCTGTGCCCAGTGCCCGCAGCCGCCGAACACGTGCAGCTGCGCCCGCCGGATCAGCTTGAGCGCGACCAGCGCGCCGTCCAGCGGGTTCACCCGGTCCTCCCGGCCCCAGATCAGCAGCACCGGCTGCCGCAGCCGGTGGGCCTCCCGCCACAGCAGGCCCTCCTCGGCCCGGGCCGGGTCGTAGAACGAGGCGCCCATCGAGGCCATGGCGGCCAGGGCCTGCGGGCCGCTGGCCGCGGCGTACCGCTCGTCCACCATCTCGTCGGTCACCAGCCGCTGGTCGAAGACCAGCGTGCGCAAGAACGCGGCCATCTTCTCCCGGCTGGGGCCCGGCGGTGCCGCGAACTCCATCAGCCTCCTCACGCCCTCGGTCGGGTCCGGGGCGAAGACGTTCAGGCTCAGCCCGCCCGGCCCCATCAGGACCAGCCGGCAGGCCCGCTCGGGGAACCGCAGCGCGAAGCGCACCGCGGTCCCGCCGCCGAGCGAGTTGCCCACCAGGTGCACCTGGTCGATCCCGAGCTCGTCGAGCAGGCCGGCCAGCGCCTCGGCGGCGAACGTGAAGTAATGGCCGGTCACCGGCGGCTTGGCCGACTGGCCGAAGCCAGGCTGGTCGACCAGGAGGGTGCGGAAGCGAGCCGCGAACACGGGCAGGTTGCGGCCGAAGTTGCTCCATGCGGACGCGCCGGGCCCGCCGCCGTGCAGCATGACCACCGGCGGCCCGCCGGGCTGGCCGGCCGGCTCCGCCTCGTGGTAGTGCAGCCGCATCCCGGCGGCGTCGGCGAACCGGCTCGTGGCGGCGGACTCCGCCGAGGCTACGGCCATCGGGTCAGCTCCCGTCAAACCATCCCGTCGGGCAGGATGCGCAGGCCGAACTCGCCGCGGCCGAACATCGTCAGCGCGCGCTCCGGGTCATTGATCGCGTGCACCCGGCCGGCGTGCGCGTCGCGCCAGAACCGCTGGATCGGGGTGCCCCGGGCCAGCGCCCGCCCGCCGGAGTTCTCGAACAGCCGGTCCACCGCGCTGATCGCCTGGCCGGTGCCCCGCACCTGGTCGCGACGCACCCGCAGCCGCAGCGGCAGCGGGATCTTCCGGTCCGCGCGGGCGTGCTCCATGAGCTCGGCCATGTTGCGCTCCAGCGCCAGCCACGCCGCGTCCAGGTCGGCCGCGGCCTCGGCCACCCGGACCTGCGCGTGCGGGTCCTCCGCCGCCTTCTGGCCGACGTACGCGGCCCGCACCCGCTCCCGCTGGTAGGCCACGTGCGCCTCGTACGCTCCCATCGCCATCCCGATGATCGGCGTCGTGATCGAGTAGGAGAACAGCGAGCCGTACGGCAGCCGGTACAGCGGGGCCGGATTGGCTTCCTGGCCCGGGCAGGCGCAGCGGAACACGTCGTTGAAGCTGAGCGACCGGTGCTCGGGCACGAAGGCGTCGGAGACGACGATGTCGTTGCTGCCGGTGCCGCGCAGGCCGACGGTGTCCCACACGTCGTCGATCACGTAGTCACGGGCAGGCAGCAGAAAGGTGCGGAAGTCGACCGGGTTCCCGTCGGCGTCGGCCACGATCGCGCCGAGCAGCACCCAGGTCGCGTGGTCGCACCCGGACGAGAAGCTCCACCGCCCGTTGAGCTTGTGCCCCCCGGCCATCGCCTCGGCCTTGCCGGTCGGCGCATAGGACGACGACATCCTGGTGCCGGGGTCGGCGCCCCAGACCTCCTCCTGGGCCTGCAGCGGGAACAGGGCGAGCTGCCAGGGATGCACGCCCAGGACCGATGCGACCCAGCCGGTCGACCCGCAGGCGCTGGCGATGAGACGGACGGCGGTCAGGAACGTGACCGGGTCGGCTTCGAGCCCGCCGAACCTGGCCGGCTGGAGCAGCCGGAAGAACCCGGTCTCGGCCAGCGTCTTCACCGATTCGGCCGGCACGACGCGGGCGTCCTCGGTCTCCTGGGCCCGCTCCCGCAGCACCGGCAGCAGTTCGCTGACTCCGGCGACGACAGCCTGCCCGACGTACTCACTCACGGATGCCTCCGTCGGAGCCGACAGCAGTACGCCTAGATTAGAACATGTTCTAGTCTAGGCGATAGCAGCTCAGTACGAAGGCCCCGCGAGCGAGCCAAAGGGGCGCGGTGGTGCCTGGACTGAGGAGCGAGGGAGCCTGCGACCGAGCGACGAGGGAAGGCGGCGCCTTCAGGCGCCCCGGAGGCGAGCGAGCATGAAAACAGACGGACGGCACGGTGTCCGGGGGATCATCGCCGCCCCGCCGCCGACCAGGTTCGCGCGGGGCTGGCACTGCCTGGGCCTGGCCGACCGGTTCGCCGAACCAGGCCCGCACGCGGTCGAGGCGTTCGGGACAAAGCTGGTGGTTTTCGCTGACTCACGAGGCCAGCTGAACGTGCTCGACGCGTACTGCCGCCACATGGGCGGTGACCTGACCGAGGGCACGATCAAGGGGGATCAGGTCGCCTGCCCGTTCCACGACTGGCGCTGGGGCGGCGACGGCCGGTGCGCGCGGATCCCCTACGCCGCGCGGGTCCCGCCGGCCGCGCGGACCCGGTCCTGGATCACGCTGGAGCAGAACCGGCAGCTGTTCGTGTGGAACGACCCGCAGGGGAACCCGCCGCCCGAGCACGTGACCATCCCCCGCATCGAGGGCGCGTTCTCTCCCGAGTGGAGCAACTGGACCTGGGACTCGATCCTGGTCGACGGGGCGAACTGCCGCGAGGTCATCGACAACGTCGTGGACATGGCGCACTTCTTCTACATCCACTTCGCGTTCCCGACCTACTTCAAGAACGTGCTCGAGGGGCACATCGCGTCGCAGTACCTGCGGACCCGGGCGCGGCCGGACATCGACCAGGGCTCCAACTACGCGTCCGGGGAGGAGACCACGCTGCGGTCGGAAGCCTCCTACTTCGGGCCGTCGTACATGATCGACTACCTGTGGCACGACTACCACGGCCTGACCATGGAAAGCGTCCTGATCAACTGCCACTACCCGGTCACGCCCAACTCGTTCCTGCTGCAGTGGGGCGTGATCGTCAAGAAGCTGCCCGGCCTGTCCGAGCAGCAGGCCGACAAGGTCGCCGCCAAGTTCGCCAAGTTCATCGGCCTGGGCTTCGAGCAGGACGTGGAGATCTGGACGCACAAGACCCGGGTCGACAACCCGCTGCTCTGCTCCGACGACGGCCCGGTCTACCAGTTGCGCCGCTGGTACGAGCAGTTCTACACCGACGTCGAGGACATCAAGCCCTACATGGTCGAGCGCTACGAGTTCGAGGTGGACACCACCCGCGCGGTGGCCGAATGGGAGACGGAGGTGGCGGCGAACCTCGCCGGGCGGCAGGGCGGGGCGGGCTGACCATGGCCGACGGCCTCGCCAACGGGCAGCCGCCAGCGCCCTGGGCCGACGAGCGGGAGGCCGGGTTCCGGCCGGTCGAGTGCGAGCGGTGCGGCGCGGTGGCGCTGGTCGCCAAGTTCAGCCCGCAGCACACGAGCGTGCAGTGGAGCCTGGAGTCGGTGCGGGCCTGCGCGGAGTTCAGCGCCCGGGCGGCCGCGGGCGAGCAGACCGCGCTCATCGACACCTGCGCCAGCCTGCGTGACAGCATCGACCGGGCGGTACTCGAGGGCCGCCTCGACGTGTCGCCGCCGTCCTGACCGCTCCGCCCCGGCCGGTCACCACCGTCTCGGCGCCTTGCGGCCGATACCCGCGTAGACGTCAACGACCTGCCTGGCCACTTGGTCCGGACGCCACTCGCTGGCCGGGACCACACCCGGGGCTATCAAGGGCAGCCCGGCGAACAGACCGGTGACCTGCGCATGGCTGCGCGCGACGACCGGCGTTGGCACCAGTGCGTTGTAGGCTTCCACGCCTTCGCCCACCGCGTCCGGCGCGAAGTCGCCGGTCAGGTGCGAGATGGCCACGCAACTGCCCGGGGCCAGCGGCTCAGCCAGGGCGGTCACGACCCCGGCCGGGTCGTCGGCGTCTGGTATGAAATGCAGAACGGCCACCAGCAGTACGGCCACGGGCAGGCTGAAGTCCAGCGCCCGGCGTGCTTCCCGCAGGATGTAGCCGGTGTCGCGCAGGTCGGCGTGCAGGTAGTCGCAGCAGCCCTCGCGGGTGCTGGTAAGCAGCGCCCGGGCGTGCGACATGACCAGGGCGTCATTGTCGACGTACACGACGCGGGACCAGGGATCGACTCGCTGGGCGACCTCGTGGGTGTTGTTAGCTGCGGGCAGGCCGACGCCGATGTCGATGAACTGGCGGATGCCGTGGCACCGGGCCAGGTACCGCACGGCGCGGCCGAGGAACTGGCGGTTGGCGACCGCCGAGTGGACGACCTGCGGGCGCTGGCCGATCACCTTGGCCGCGACCTCACGGTCGGCTGAGTAGTGATCTTTACCGCCGAGCCAGAAGTCGTAGACCCGGGCCGGGTGCGCCGTGCGAGGATCGAACCCCTGATGCGGCAGGGGCGCCCCGCTGGAAGCCCGGACGGCGGGCGGGCAAACACGCGTGTTGTTCACCTGCCCTCCTTACGTATATGTGTGATGGCCGGACTGCTCCGCGCCTTCCTGCCATTGCGAAAGAGCGATCTCGGCCAGGGTCACTACGGCATAAGTGTCACCCTCAATTTGGGTAGACGTCAATACCCGGATTCTGGGTAGACGGTGTTACTTGATCTCCTAGCTGATCTGACGTAGCTCAGCTACCAGCGCGTGGATCAGTGTTCGCGCCTTGTCCTCGAAGATCGCCGTATCGCGCAGCAACCGGAACGCCTGCCGATAACGCTCGACCGCGTCCGGCTCGCTGATCGACAGGCCAGTGGTCAGCGTCTCGACGCGAACGACGGGATCGCCATCGCTGCGGTCGTCCAGGATGGCGAACCCGTGGATATGCCAGGCAGTCACCTCGGCCGACTGGGCGATGATCCCGACTGTGACGCTGGGAAGTGTCATCACGCTGGCGATGCGGTCGAGCTGGGCCAGCATTATCGGCGGTGGTCCCAGTCTCCACCGGAGCGCCGCCTCGGCGATCACGAACTCCAGGTGCTTGGCGTCATCGTAGAGAATGGTCTGCCGATCCAGCCTGGAGGTGACGGCGGCGGCGATGTCTGGCCTGCCGCCCGGGTACCCGGAGGCCACCAACCGCCGGGCGTAATCGGCAGTCTGCAGCAGCCCCGGCACGATCGTTGGCTGGAAGTTGAGTATGGTGCCCGCGCTACTCTCCAGCCCGCCGACGTCCTGCTGCAACCCGGGTAGCCCGCGCCGGACGGCCTTGCGCCATGAGATGGTTTCGACGGCAGCAACCTCAGCCAGCCTGCGAAGCTCGGCACGCTGATCTCCGGATGCCCCGGTCACGCGCGCCCAGCCATCGATGTCCGCCCAGGTTGGCATGGCCTGGCCCAGCTCGATGCGGGACACCGTCGACTGGCTGAGCCCTGCCTGCTCAGCGAGTTGCTGCCCCGTCAGGCCGGCATCGAGGCGGAGCCCCCGCAGTACCAGACCGAGGCGGCGGAGCGGCTGACTGACATTACCAGACGTCATCCAGCGGCTAGCCTGGCCGTGAACTCGCCGAGTGACACAGAGTGAGCCAGGGCAAGATCACGCTGATCGCGTGCCCGTCTGATCTCGGCCGGGTCGTCGCCGTAGTCCCGGCCGAGGATCTGGCCACCGGGGGTGTAACGAAACCACACGACTGCGGGCTTGCTGGTCTCCGCGTCGAACAGCCAGAAATCAGTGTCGAGGCCTTCTAGGCCCGGGTGGGCAGCCCGGCAGGTAATCCGTACGTCTTCACCGGCTGCGACGTTCTCCGGGTACACGGCCAGCTCATACCGGATGTAGTCGGAAAGAGGCAGGTCAACAACGTGTACGCGATGGACTTGCTTACCCGCTGACACCGCATCGCGTACCATGCGCATCGATTCCGCCTTGCCCGCCCGCGGCGGCAGCGGGCGCCCTTCGCGGAACGCCTGCCGACGGGGCTCGTCTTCGGCCAGCACATAGTACTGGAGGGTCTCCAGCCTGAACGCTGAGTCCCGGAATGTCTCGAACAGCTCAGTCAGGGTCATTCGCCGAGCACCCGGCGGGCGGCCCGCACGAACGCCTGCCGTGGGATCACGCACAGCACCTCCTCGGCCCCCGGCATGCTCTGGGCCAAGGCGACAGGATCGGCAACCCGCCTCCCTTGCACGTAGATGGGCCCGGCGTCGGCGTCTACATCATCGAGGATCTTGGGACAGTCGTGAACGCCGTCAGTGTTGTCATCGATTCCGATAGTTACCAGCTTCACGTGATCTCCAGTCATGGACGAGCTCCCAGAAGACATCCTGCACCTTACCCGTATCTGGGTCAAGACCCTAAATCTGGGTAGTTGAACCAAAGAGCGGGTCCGCGTGATCGTGATCATAGGACCCGGCGAGTGGGCCGAGGGCAACGTCACCGTCCGGGACATGACCACGGGCGAGCAGCAGGTTGTCTCGGCGGCATCGGCGACCGAGGCCGTGACCCGCATAGCGAAGCAGCCACGATAAGGGAAGATCCCGGGGGCTAAGGGAGGGAAATCCGGGGGGCTACGGGGAGGGAAGATCCGGTGGGGCTACGGAGAGGACTGCCAGCGCCGGACCGCGAGCACGCCGGGGACCACGGCCAGCACGGCGGTCCAGGCCGCCAGGTGGACGACCGGGACCAGAAGCGGCCCGCCATCGGCCAGGGCCCGGACCACTCCGACGGCCGACGTGACCGGGTTGACCCGGGCGATCGGCTGCAACCAGGGGGCCAGCCGGTCTATCGGGGCGTAGGCGGAACTCACGAAGGCCAGCGGGATGAACGGAAAGAACAGGGCGCGCTCGGCCGTCTCCACGTCGCGGATGAGCAGTGCCAGCCACGCGCACGTGATGCCGAGCGCGGTGCCGAACCCGATCGCCACGGCGATGATCCCCGCGACCCCGGCTAGCGCCGGCGCGCACGTGAAAGCCGAGCAGGTACGCCACGCCGAGCATGACCAGGGCCTGCGCGAAGAAGACCACGGTGTCGGAGGCGGACCGGCCGATGAGCACCGCGCTGCGCGGCATGGGCAGCGACCGGAACCTGTCGGCCAGGCCCGAGGCCGCGTCCCGGACGATGGCCAGCCCGGTGACCGGCGCGGTCAGCACCACGTTCTGGATCATGATCCCGGGGATGAGGAACTGCCGGTAGAGGCCGCCCGGCACGCTGGCGAGGTTCTCCATCACCGAGACGAACAGCACCATGATCAGGACCGGCTGCAGCAGCGGGTAGATGAGCCGGCCGGGAGTGCCGCGCAGGACCCGGAGGTAGCGGCCGGCGATCAGCAGGCTGTCCCGGGCCAGGCGGCCGGGCCCGGGCCGCTCGCGCCGCGGGCCGGCGACCAGGCCCGGCCCGGCTCCGGACGCCCTGGCCCGTGTCACCGCGGCCTCGGCTCCCGTCACCGCGGCCTCGGCTCGCGTCACCGGACCCTGGGCTCGCGTCACCGGACCCTCGGCCGGCGTCACCGCGGCCCCCCGCCGTTAGGGCCAGGAAGGCCTCATCGAGGGACGGCTGCCGCAGGGCGATGTCGGCCACCTCGATCCCGTCCGCCTGCAGCAGCGCGGCCGCGGCGAGCAGGGTGCCGATGCCGTCGCGGGCGAGGACGGTCAGCCGCCGGGACGCCTCGTCCGCGTGCAGGTCGCCGGGCGCGATCCGGGCCCGCAGCGCCGCGACCGCGGCCGCCGCGTCCTGCCCGGCCAGCAGCACGTCCACGACCTGCGCGCCGGTGCGGCTCTTCAGCTGCGCGGCGGTGCCCGAGGCGATGATCACGCCATGGTCAAGCACGTGCACGGCGTCGGCGAACCGATCGGCTTCCTCGAGGTACTGGGTGGTCAGCAGCATGGTGGTGCCGAGCTCGCGCAGTTCCCGGAGCGCGGCCCACAGCTCGACCCGGCTGCCCGGATCGAGCCCGGTGGTCGGCTCGTCCAGGATCAGCAGCGCGGGCCGGTTGATCAGGCTCGCCGCCAGGTCCAGGCGGCGGCGCATCCCGCCCGAGTAGGTCGCCGCGGCGCGCCCGGCCGCAGCGGCCAGGCCGAAGCGCCCGGCCAGTTCGGCCGCGCGCTGCCTGGCCTCCCGCCGCCCGAGCCCGGCCAGCCGGCCGATCAGCACGAGGTTGTCCCGCCCGGTCAGGCCCTCGTCGAGGCCGGCGTACTGGCCGGTCAGCCCGATAAGGGAACGTACCGCGTACGGGTGCGCGAGCACGTCATGGCCGAGCACCCGGACGGTGCCGGAGTCCTGGCGCAGCAGCGTGGTGATGATGCGGACGAGCGTCGTCTTTCCGGCGCCGTTCGGACCGAGCAGCGCGGCGAGCATCCCGGGCCGGACGGTGAGATCGACCCCGCGCAGCGCCCGTACGCTGCCGAAGGACTTGACGACGCCCGTCGCCTCGATCGCCAGCTCCCCGGCTGCCCCGGTTGGCTGAGTCATATTGTGAGGGTAGCACTTAATGAAGTAGACTCACAATGTGCCTAACTCAGGGAGTTCACCCGCTGACGCGGGGACCGCGGCCGGCCCGGGGACCGCGCCCGGCCCGGGGACCGCGCCCGGCCCGGGACATCCGGACGAAGCCAGTCCGCCCGGCGGCCGCGCCGACCTCTCCGCCGCGCTCGACATGGAGACGGCCGAGCGCGTCATGGGCAGGCTGTTCGCGCTGGCGCCGCGGCTGGTCGAGATCCTCGACCTTGGGGCGCGCGAGTACGGGATGAGCTATGCGCGGGGCCGGGTGGTGGCCGCGCTGCACGCGTCGGGACCGGTGCTGATGCGGGCGCTGAGCGAGGCCGTGGGCGTCACGCCGCGGACCATCACCGGCCTGGTCGATGCGCTGGAAGCGGACGGCTGGGTGGAGCGGCGCGCCCACCCGAGCGACCGCCGCGCCACCATCGTCGCGCTCACCCAAGACGGCCAGGCCGCGTTCGCCCGGCTGCTCGAGGGTTACCGCAGCCTGGCCGGTGACCTCGTCGGCGGGATACCAGCCGCAGACCAGCAGCGCGCCCTCAGCGTGCTCGAGCACATCTCGGCCCGCCTGGACGAGGCGGTGCGCCGGGGAACCTCGGCGTTCGATCCGCCCGCATCGCCAGGGGACCAGCGGAAGAAACCCGGATAGCAACGAGTTGCCGAGCTATGTGACCGAGGTACCGCTATCTGTCCTGGATCTCTCGCCGGTCGCCGCCGGGACCACGGCCGGGCAGGCGCTGCGCCAGACCACCGAGCTGGCCCAGCGCACCGAGGAGCTCGGGTACCGGCGGTTCTGGGTGGCCGAGCACCACAACATGCCGGCCATCGCCAGCTCGGCGCCGGCCGTGCTGATCGCGCACCTGGCCGCGGCCACCTCGACGATCCGGGTGGGCTCCGGCGGGGTGATGCTGCCCAACCACGCCCCGCTGGTGGTGGCCGAGCAGTTCGGCACCCTGGAGGCGCTGCACCCGGGCCGGATCGACCTGGGCATCGGCCGCGCGCCGGGTACCGACCAGCTCACGGCGCTGGCGCTGCGCCGCACGATGGAGGGCCTGTCGGCCGAGGACTTCCCGCAGGAGCTCCTCACCCTGATCCGGCTGTTCGCCGGCGGGGACGCCCCGGCGCGGATCACCGCCACGCCGGGCCTGGGCGACATGCCCGCGATCTGGCTGCTCGGGTCGAGCGGGTACAGTGCGCAGCTGGCCGGCCTGCTCGGGCTGCCGTTCTCGTTCGCGCACCACTTCAGCTCGGTCAATACCGTGCCCGCGCTGGCGCTGTACCGGGAGAACTTCCGGCCGTCGCAATGGCTGGAGCGCCCGCAGGCGATGGTCGCGGTCAACGTGATCTGCGCCGACACCGACGAGCGCGCCGAATGGCTGGCCGGCCCGGCCGCCCTGTCGTTCCTCCGGCTGCGTACCGGGATGCCGCAGCCGCTGGCCAGCCCCGAAGAAGCAGCCGCCTACCCGTACACCCCGGCCGAGCGGGAGATGGCCTGGGGCCGGTTCGCCGGCCAGGCGATGGGCTCACCGGACACGGTCCGCGCGCAGCTCGCCACGCTGCTCGAGCGCACCGGCGCCGACGAGCTGATGCTGACCACGATGGTCTACGACATCGCCGACCGGATCCGCTCCTTCGAGCTCGTCACCGAGAAGGTCGCGGCCGGGCTGCGCCGGCCCGGCTAGCCGCCTGAGCCGACCGGGGTGGGGCAGCATCGGCGCCACGCTGAACGAGCTGCTCACCAGTCCCCCGGACCGCATCAGGTCCGCGACCCGCTGCAGGGATGCCCTAGTTGACGGGTAGCGGCGGGTGCCGCCGGTGCCGCGCCCGCCAGGGGACCTCGGCCTCGCCCATCGGGGTGGACGGCGGGCCTAGGACGAACGGCCAGATCTCCTCGGCGATGGCGCGCCAGTTGGCGGTCGCGGTCAG
Source organism: uncultured Actinomycetota bacterium (assembly GCA_963808705.1). GTDB lineage: Bacteria > Actinomycetota > Actinomycetes > Streptosporangiales > Streptosporangiaceae > JASHPR01. Next base: position 404,116 of record CAWEHB010000008.1, read on the forward strand.
CTCGCCGAGCAGGCCGAACAGGCCCAGGTTGATGCGCTGGAGGATCACGTAGGACCGCGGGATGCGCGCGTAGGCGGTCACCGGGCTGCGCACGTCGAAGAACCGGCGCACGACCGCGGACGAGTAGTCGCCGGTCATGGTCAGCGGCCGTGATTCGCGGACGGTGTCGTAGAACACGGCCATGTGCTCGACGATCTGCTCCGTGCTCAGCGGCGCGTCCGGGACCAGGAAGCCGGCCTTCTCCAGGTTCCGGCGGAACGCCTCAGGATCATCCTCAACGCACAGGTAGCGGGCCATCTGCTTGAGCGGCTCCAGCTCGACCGGGGTGAAGCGCCGGACCAGCCCGAAGTCCAGGAAGGTGACCCGGCCGCCGCCGTGGAACAGGTAGTTGCCCGGGTGCGGGTCGCCGTTGAACGCGTGGATCTCGTACAGGCTCCGGAACACGAACCGGTAGATGGTCTCCGCGGCCAGGTCGCGTTCCTGCTGCGGCCAGCCGGCCAGCTCGGCGAACCGGGCCCCGTCGGCCAGCTCGCTGGTCACCACCCGCCGGGTGGACAGCTCGTCGACGATCGCGGGGACGGTGATCGTGGGGTGACCGTCGTAGTAGGCGGCGAAGAAGCGCTGGTTGTCGGCCTCCCGGCGGTAGTCAAGCTCCTCCAGGACGCGCTCGCGCAGCTCGGCGAGCAGCGCGTCGACGTCCTGGCTCGGCGCGGTGACCCGCAGCATCCGGCGCAGCAGGGCCATGTTGCCCAGGTCCGCCGCGATGGTCTCGGCGATCCCGGGATACTGCACCTTCACCGCGACCGCGCGGCCGTCACGGGTGATCGCCCGGTGCACCTGCCCGATCGACGCCGCGGCGATGGGCTCGGGGTCCCAGCGGGCGAAGGCCCGCTCCGGGGGACGGCCCAGCTCGGCCTCCACCACCTGCGCGGCGAGCTTCGCGCTCATCGGAGGGACGCTGTCCTGCAGCCGGCTGAGCGTGCGGCGCACGCCGGGCGACAGGCCGTTGTCGATGTAGCTGGCCATCTGGCCCAGCTTCATCAGCACGCCCTTCATCGTGCCCAGCGTGCTGGCGACGTCCTCGGCGGTCTGCAGCGCGAGGTCGTTGCGCAGCTGCTGGCGGTGCTCGCCGGCGGCCGCGAACAGCCGCGGGGCGCTGCCCGCGTAGCGCGCCCCGCCGCGCGCGACAAGCTGGAGCGCGGCCAGGCCGCGGCGCAGCCGGAGGTTCCCGGGCCGCCGGGACGGCGCGGCGCGGCGGCGGAGCAGCACCACCGCGGCCACACCGGCCGCGGCCCCGGCCGTGGCCGCGCCGGCCAGCCTGGTCACCCGCGTCGCGCGGAGGCTCTTCGCGCGCGCTGCGTCGTGCCCGTTCACCCGCGCTGCGCGAGGCGCATCCGCGCCGCGATCCGCTGCCGCGCCTCGAGCACGCCGGGCTCGCCGAGGAAGACGGCGTCGAGGACGCCGAGCACCTGCCGGATCTCCTCCCGGCGCCCGGGGGTCAGCGGCGGCGCGTGGTATCCGTACATCTCCCGGGCCCAGTCCGGCAGCGCGACGACCGCGCCGTACCGGACGTCCTGCCAGATCTCGGCGATCTCCTCGTCCAGGCCCGGCGGGTCGAGCAGGTACGCCATCGACTCGCTGGCCGCCGGGGTGCGGCGCAGCTCGGGCCGGACCGACGCGAGGTAGCCGTCCAGGCCGGCCACGCTGGACGGGACCAGGCCGGCGGGCACGCCCACGAGCTCGGCCGCGACCACCATCTCCGCCACGTAGCGGTCGGCGTCCTGCGCCGGGAGCGGCGTCCCGAACAGCTCCCGGGCGGCCAGCGCGGACTCGACCAGCGCCGCGTGCACCCACAGCAGCAGCGCGGGATCGCTCGCCTCGTACGAACGCCCGGTCACCGTGTCCACGCCGCGGACGTGGGTGTGGATCCGGCGCACCCGCGCCGCGGCCCGCTCGGCCCCGGCCCGCTCGCCGAAACTGACGGTGGTGACGTACGCCGAGGTGGCCGCGAGCCTGCCCACGGGGTCCTGACGCCAGCCGCTGTGCTGGTCGACCCCGGCCATCGCGAGCGGGTGCAGCGCCTGCATCAGCAGCGACCGCAGGCCGGCGACCGGCCCGGTCAGGTCGGCGCTCATCTTCCAGGTCACGCTGGCCGGCCCGAAGAACCCGTCGTCGGCGGGACGTTCCGGCACGCCGGACACGTAGGCCGCCGCCGACCGCTCGATCAGCCCGGCCGCGGTCGCGTACGGTTCCGCGGTCATACCAGCCAAACTACCCACTCCAGGCCCGGGCGCCGTCATCGGAGGCGGCCCGGGCGGCACCATCGGAGGCCGCCCAGGCGGCACCATCGGAGGCGGCCCGGCCGGGTATGCCGCCCGCGCCCTCAAGATCGCCACCGCGCTCGCCCGGGCCTTCCCCGCCGCCGGCCGCAGCCCGGGCTGCGTGGTCAGCTGATCACCAGGCGGCCGGGGCGATTCAGCGGTGGGCCCGGCTCAGGTGCGCGGTCAGCACGTCGTCGCCGAAGTCGCTGCGCGGACGGCGCAGCACGGTGTGCTGGTGGTTGCCGTTCTCGGTGGTGTTGTCGTACTCGATCAGCAGGTCATCGCCCTGCACCCGGTAGTAGTGCCGGGTGCCCGGCGTGGCCGGGCCCTGCCAGGCGAAGTACAGCTCGCCCGCGTTGACCCGGGCGGCCTCCCGGGCGGCCAGCTCGGCGGGCAGCCGGTCGAGGTAGAGCGTCACGAGCCGGTCAAGCAGCACGCGCGGTGCCGGCCCGAGCCGGGAGGCGGCGACGCCGGCCGGCTCGAGGCGGTCCTGAGCCCGTGACCTGGTGCCCGAGCGGATGTCGTAGGGAGCCTGCTCCGACACCACCGCTACCGCCCGCTGTGCCGGGTCCAGCCCGGCCAGCAGCTCCCGGGCCAGGTCTTCCTCCAGGGGAAGCGGCCGGGACACCGGCTGGCCGCCGTAGCTGACGCGGGCCGGGTTGGCGCCCAGGAAGACCGGTGCCGGGGACACCACGCCGCCGGCCACGGTCATCGTGACCGACAGGTGGTGCCCCTCGAAACGCCACGACCACGGGTCATCGCCGTTCGGGTCGCCGAAGACGCTCACCCAGTAGTCGTTGCTATGCCGGTGCCGCCGCCATCGTTCCTGCCGGTCGAGCACCTCCTCCAGGGCGATGATCACCATCGCCTGCGCGTAGGCGTGCTCGCTCAGCCCGGTGGACAGCAGCCGGTGAGCCGCCTTGCGGGCCTCCACGCCCATGTCCGCGATGGTGGCCCCCGGGCGGGGCTCCGGGCGGTACTCGAGCCACCGGCGCGCGGCGTCGTCGGCGAACGGCCGCGCGGCCAGCTCAAGCTGCGGGCCTGGCAGCACCTTCAGCAGGACGGCAGCGGCCGACCGCATCTGGCCGGGCAGGGAATCATCAGCCATGCTCCCGGTATACATCCGCCCGGCCCGAGGACCTACCCGTACACCGGGACGGGCGGGGCGGCCGGAGCCCGGCCTACCCGTACACCGGGACGGGCGGGATCGGCCGGCCCGCCCGCAGTGCCTCGGCGACCGCGCGCCCGTCGGCGGGCCGGTACTCCTCGCCGTAGACCGAGCCCGCCCGCCGGGGCGCCTCCATCGGTGCCGCGTCCGCGAGCCCGCCGAGGTCGGCGGGCGCGAACCCCGCGTCCTCGATGAGCCCGGCCACGACCTGCTTGGCCTTCCCGTCATCCCCGCACAGGAACAGCACGACCCGCCGCTCGGGTGGCGTCCGCCCGGCCTCGGCGGCCTGGAACCCGGCGGTGAGGGTGTTGAAGGACTTGACCAGCCGGGCGCCGGGCATGCGCTGCTGGTTGTACTGGGCCGCCGTCACGCCGCCCGGGAGCTGCTGGACGCCGCCCGCCCCGAACTGGTTGGTGGTGTCGATGACGATCTTGCCGCCGAGCGGGCCGGCCTGCTCCAGCGCCTCGGGAATCGCGGACCAGGGCACCGACAGCATGACGACGTCGCCGAACTGCGCGGCATCCCGCGCGCTCCCGGTGCTGGCCCGCGCCCCGATCGCGGCGGCCTGCGCGGCGAGACCGTCCGGGTCGCGGCTGAAGGACAGCAGGACGTCGTGGCCCGCGGCGGCGAACAGCCGGGCGGCGTTCCCGCCGATCCGGCCGGCGCCGATCACGCCGATCTTCATGAGACCTCCTCTGCCTAAATGCTTGGACCAAAGCCTTTTTGGCTAACAGTACACTGCCATGCGTGCCATCCCACCAGCCGCCCCCGGCCGGCCCGCGGGACTCGGTCGACCGCCTGCTGGCGGGGTGGGCCCGGGCCCGGCCCGATCTCGACCTCTCGCCGGTCGCGGTCATCGCCCGGCTCGACCGGCTGCGGCGGATCATCGACAGCGAGCTGGAGGCCACGTTCGCCGAGCACGGGCTGAACGGGCCCGACTTCGCGGCGCTGGTCACCCTGAGACGGCTGGACGAACCCGGCGGGGTCTTCCAGCGCCGCCTCATGCGCGAGCTGAATCTCACCTCCGGTACGGTCAGCGTGCGCGTCGAGCGGCTCGCCGAGCGCGGTCTGGTCACCAGCTCGGAGGATCCCCGGGACCGGCGCAACACCCTGGTCGCGCTCACCCCGGCGGGCCATGAGCTCTTCGACCGGGTCACGCCCGCCCACATCGCGACCGAAAACCGGCTGCTCGCCGCGCTCAGCGCCGAGCAGTTCGCCGAGCTCGTCACGCTGCTGCGCCAGTTGCTGGTCTCCTTCGAGGGCTCGGCCGAGGGCGACGACGAGCTCCCCCATCTCGGCCTGAGCCTCGCCCCCGCGCACCAGGCGATCGAGATCCGCCGCGCGGTCGGCCTGCCCGAGCTCATCGGGCTCCTGGTCCGCCGCGTCGAGCCGGGGAGCCGCGCCGACGACGCGGGCATCAAGACCGGGGATGTCCTGGTCGCGGCCAACCACGAGCCGGTGCGTTCGGTCACGGCGCTTTATGCGGCCATCAACGCGACCAGGGCCGCGGGCTCGCTGACGGTCACCGCGGTGCGAGGCGTCGGCACCGAGGTGAACGCGGTGATGGACCTCGGCCCGCGCCCCGGCGGCGAGACGCCGCCCGGCCAGACCGTCCCGGGGACAGGGACGCACAGGGTGTAGGAGGTGAGCGGGACGCCGCTGCAGAACCGGGTCACCCCGGCCGGCGAGATCGTGGCCGACCCCGCGCGCGGGCTGCTGATGGGCAACCGCGGCTGCCTGCACCGCGCCGACCGCACGCTGGGCGCCGCGCGCTGGCGCTCTAAGCTGTGGATCTGCTGCGTGCTGGAGTGGCGGGGCGTCCGGCGCGACCCGATGCCGCCGGGCCGCTGGACGGCGCTGTTCTTCCTGGACGAGGCCACGGCGCTGGCGGCCGGGCACCGCCCGTGCGGGTACTGCCGCCGCTCCGCGTACGAGTCCTACGCCGAGGCGTGGCGCCGGGCGAAAGGGCTCGCCCGGCGTCCGCGCGCGGGCGAGATGGACACCTGGCTGCACGCCGAGCGGGTCGACCCGCGCACCCGGCGCCAGCGGACCCCCCACCCGCCTCCCCATCCCCCTTCACGGGCCGGGGAACTGCCCGACGGGGCGATGGTCCGGCATGACGGCACCATCGGCCTGCTGGCCGGCGGGCGCTTCCTGCCGTGGTCGTTCGCCGGTTACCTGGCCCCGGTCGCGCTGCGGCCCGGGGTGCCGGTCGAGTTGTTGACCCCGCCCGCGTCCGTCGCGGCGATCGCGGCCGGCTACCGCCCGCTGCTGCACCCCAGCGCCGCGCGGGCAGATCGCTAGAGAACCGATAGCACGCCGGACACGTGATATGGGGAGGGTTCCCCTTGTGAGCCGGCAGGCCGCCGACGCACCCTGCAAGGGGAAAACGGGAGGTCTGTGATGACCCGGCTGAACGTGGACGACGCGCGGTGCGAGGCGCTGTTCGTTTCTGGCTTGCAGCGGTGGGACGCGCCGGACGCCACGGCGCTGGCCGAGCTCATCCGCACCGCCGTGCGGCAGTACGGGGTCCGCGGCTGCGCGGGCCGGATGGCGCAGGAGTTCGGCGACCATCCCGAGGCGGCCGCCGACCGCATGCGGTGGATCAGGCAACTGGTCGCCGAGGCGCCGGCCGCGGTACCGCAGCTGCCCGGCGGGGGCAGGCAGCTGCGGCACCGTGGCTCTCCGCACGACACCGGGCCGCTGCCCCGCGCCGCCTGACCCTGCCTGACATCTGTGCGCCCGCCGCCCGGCTAATAGGGTGGCGGCATGTCCACTCGCCTCGTGCATCTCGTGATCGACGCCAACGACCCGCCGAAGCTGGCGCGGTTCTGGGCGACCGCCCTGGGCTGGGAGATGGCGGCCGAGGAGCCCGACGAGGTGGTGGTGTGCCCGTCCGGCTACGACTACCCGGACCCGGTGGCGCTGCCGCTGGTGTTCGTGCCGGTGCCCGAGGCCAAGACGGTCAAGAACCGGATACACCTGGACCTGGCCAGCCAGTCGGCCGGGCACCAGGCGGACCTGGTGGCCCGGCTGCGCAGCCTGGGCGCCCAGCCGCTCGACATCGGCCAGGGCGACGTGCCGTGGGTCGTGCTGGGCGACCCGGAGGGCAACGAGCTGTGCGTGCTCGAGCCGCGGCCGGCTTACGCGGACACCGGGCCGGTGGCCGCGGTCGTGGTCGATTCCGCTGACCCGGCGGCGCTGGCCGGCTTCTGGCAGCTGGCCGCGGGCTGGGTGCCGGGCAGCACGTGGACGGACGGCTTCGCGGCGCTCCGGTCGCCGCAGGGGGTCGGGCCGTATCTCGAGTTCCTGCGGGTCGGTGACCCGAAGACGGTCAAGAACCGGGTGCACCCGGATGTGGCGCCGCATAAGGGCGAGGACCGCGCGGCCGCGGTGAAGGTGCTGGAAGAGGCGGGCGCGGTTCCGGCCGACATCGGCCAGGGTGACGTGACGTGGACGGTGCTGGCCGACCCGCAGGGCAACGAGTTCTGCGTCCTGTCGCCGCGCTGAGCCGACCCGGCACCTAAGAACCGTCGCCGACGGGGGCTTCGGCTGCCGCGAGTGGTTCTTCGACTTCTTGCTGGCGGGCTTTGCCGCCCAGGACGTAGAAGACCAGGCCGAGCGCGGCGATGATGGCCAGCGGGACGAACTGGGTGAGCTCGTATTGGGTGCGCTGGCCGGAGAAGCTGAGGGCGGCGAGGCTGTCGTTGGGGTTTCCGCCGGCGCCGAACCAGTTGACGCCCAGACCCGGCCAGAGCAGGAACACCGTCGCGACCAGCGCCCACAGCGTCGGCAGGACCGTGCAGATCCATGCTCCCGCCGTGCCGCCCGGTACCCGGTAGGGGCGCGGGACGTCGGGGTGGGAGCGGCGCAGCTTGATCAGCGCCGGGAAGATGAACAGGTAGGAGATCGTGGTGGTGGAGATCGTGAGCCCGAGCACGGCCTCGAAGTACCGGCTGGAGTTGGCCCCGGTGATCTGGAAGGCGGCGATCATCAGCACGGTCGCCACTATCCCCGACAGCACGTTCATCGTGGCCGGGGTGCCGAACCGGGCCGAGAACCGGCCCAGGATGCGGGGGCCGCCGCCGTCGACCGACGCGATCGCCTCGGCCCGGTCGGCGCCCATGATCCATGTCGTCCCGGCGCTGGCCAGGGCGAAGATGAACACCACCGCCACGATCCGGCCCAGGATCAGCCCGGCCCCGGTCAGCGTCGCGGTCCCGTCGGTGGCCACGTGACCGCCATAGATGGTGAAGGTGGCCTTGATGGCGTCCAGGAACCCGCTCAGCCCCGATACCTGGCTGACCGGGAGCACGATCAGGATGAGCAGGATCGGGATCGCGTAGGCGAGCATCGTCGCGGTGCCCGACGAGAGCACCGAGAAGGGCACGTCCCGCTGGGGATTGGTCATCTCCTCGCCCGCGGCCGACGGCACCTCCATGCCGGCGTAATTGAAGATCAGCACCGGCACCACGGCGATGAACAGCGCATAGGTGGGCAAGAACGCGTGGTCGCCGAAGCCGTGCACCCCGTGCCTGGCCGCGTACGCGATGACCGTGACCGCGAAAAACGCCAGCAGCACGCCGCGCGCCCACGCGCCAGCGGTGGGCACCCACTTGCCGTACTGCAGCGACACGATGGCCGCGCCGATGGTGAACCAGATGAACACCACCGCGTACACGTACTTCCACGGGCCGCCCACCGTGCCGAAGAACTCCTCGATCGCGGCGAACGAGACGATCGTCAGCGACCCGCCGACCCAGATCGGGTTGGAGATCCAGTAGATGACCGAGTTGACGGCCGCCAGCGGCCGGCCGAACGCCAGCCGGGTCCACACATAGGGCCCGCCTTCCTGCGGGAACGCCGAGCCCAGCTCGGCGATCGACAGCGCATACGGCAGCAGGAAGAAGATCCCGAGAAATATCAGCCAGGTGAACCCCTGCGCGCCGTTGCTCGCCACCGCGCCGACGGTGTCGAGCGTCACCACCGTGCAGATCAGGAAGAAGAAGATGTCGAAGCGCCGGAAGTGCCGCCGCAGCTTCCTTTTCTCCTGCACCGCGCTGGCGGTCGTCTCATAGACCAGATCGTCCGCCGTTACCTGGGCCACATCGCACCTCCGGAGATCGAATGGCACCCATCACGGTGATATCAATCGGAGGGAACCCCCGCAATCGCTGGGCTCTCGCGCATATTGGCGAGAAGGGGGACGTTTGGCGTTACCCGGCCGGGGGCGTTATCCGATCCGGGGCGTGATCCGGCCGCCGAAGTAGATGCAGGGGGCCTGGTCGCCGAGCCGGGTGAAGATCAGCGGGGTCCAGGGCTGGTTGTCGTACAGCCGGGCGACGAAGTGGTCGCCCGTGGCGTCCGCGGGGTGCAGGTCGAACTCTTCCGGCTCATCGTCGGCGAAGACCGCGCGGTCACCGGTCAGCGCGTAGATCACGTGCAGCCGGCCGTCGCGGACCGACACGTCGATCCGCACCGAGGTGCGCTCGTACCGGCCCGCGTGCCGCGGCAGGTCTGGTTCGGCCGGCCCGGCCGCGGGCCCGGGACTGGCGGGCACGGTGATCCCGGCGCAGGCGCCGAACACCTCGGCGAACAGCCGCTGGTACAGCCCCTCCGCCTCGGGCGAGTTGGTCAGCAGGCACGCCGCGACACGGGCCTGCGGATCGATCCGCAGGAACGCCCGCTGCCCGATCGTGCCGCCGTTGTGCCCGATGATCCGCCGTCCGCCCCAGCGGTTCAGGTGCCAGCCGAGCCCGACCGCGTCGCCGCGGCCGTCGACGCTGGGGATCTCGGCCCGCGGCTGCTGCATGGCAGCGGCCGCGGCCTGGCTGACCAGCCGCGTGCCGTCCCGGGCGGCGCCGCCGTCGAGGTGCAGGCGGGCGAACGTCAGCACGTCGCGGGCGCTGGCGGTGATGAGGCCCGCGGGGCCGACGCTGCGCGGCAGCCCCCAGGCCGAGACCGGGTCGTGCTGGCGGGGACGCTGGCGGTGCCCGGTCGCCGCGCGGTGCAGGATCGCCTCCTCGGGCAGGGTAACCGTCTCGCTCAGCCCCAGCGGCCCGATCAGGCGCTCGCGCAGGGACGCGTCCCACTCCCGGCCGTCGAGCACCTCGATGACCCGGCCGAGCAGCACGAACCCGCTGTTGCAGTAGGAGTACGCCGCGCCGGGCGGGAAGATCCGAGCGGCCTGCGCGAGCTCGCCGGCGTAGCGCTCCAGACAGTCTCCGCCGCGGCCGGTGTCGGTGAAGATGTCGCCGTCAATGCCGCTGGTGTGGGTGAGCAGGTGGCGGATCCTGACCTCGGCACTGGCGTCGGGGCGGCCGAGCGGAACACCAGGCAGGACCTCCGAGACCGCGGTGTCCAGGGACAGCCGGCCCTCGTCGACGAGCTGCATGATCATCGTGGAGGTCCACACCTTGGTGATGGAACCGATCTGGAACAGCGAGTCGACCGTGGTGGTCACGCCCGTGGCGGCGTTCAGCACGCCGTGCGCGGCCAGGGTCTCGTGCCCGTCGGCCCAGATTCCGAGCGTGGCGCCGGGGACCCCTTCCTGCGCGGCGAGGTCGTGCAGGCGGGCCGTCCAGTGCGCGGTCATGTCAGCATCGGCCATGCCCCGGACGTTAGTTCATGCCGTCGTCCGCTCTGCTCGCGGTGCCGGCCTGGCCCGCGCGCCGGGCCCGGGCGCGCCGCTTCCCCTCGTGCATCGCCTGCACCCGGGCGACCGGGATCGCGCGGCCCTCCTCGATGAGCGCCGGGTCCAGCCGCTGTGGCCCGGGCATCTGCCCGGCCCACCTGTCTCGCTGGGCGATCAGCCGCGCTGCGGTGCGTACGGTGAAATCACCCGGGTCGACGTCGGCGAGGTCGTCCCAGGCGACCGGGAAGGACACCGGGACGCGGGGGCGGACCCGCGGGCTGTACGCCGCCACCACCGTCGCCCCGCCCGCCCGGGTGGAATCGAGGAACACCTTGCCCGCGCGGTCTTCCCGGATGAAGGCCGTGGTGGTCAGGGCCGGGTCGAGCCGCTCGGCCCGGGCGGCGATCGCGCGGGTGGCCGCGGCCGCGTCCTCGCTGCCCGCATGCGCGATCGGGACCAGCACGTGCAGGCCCTTCGCCCCGCTGGTCTTGACCGCTCCCGCCAGGCCAGCGCTGCCCAGGGCCGCCCGAACCAGCCAGGCGGCCTGCCTAGCGAGGCCGAACGCGTCCGGCGGCGGGTCGATGTCGAGGACGAGGCAGGTGGGCTGGTTCAGGTCACCGGCGCGGGCCAGGGTGGGGTGGTACTCGATCGCGCGCTGGTTGGCGAACCACAGCAGCGTGCGGCGGTCGTCGCAGAGCGCGTAGGACACCTCGCGCCTCGAGGACTCGGCCCACAGCGTCACCGTCCGCACCCATGGCGGCGTGTACTTGGGCACGTTCTTCTGCATGAACGGCTCTTGCCCGCGGAGCACCCGCACCACCGACAGCGGCCGGCCGCGCAGTTCCGGGATGATGTGACCGGCGACCGCGTCCAGGTAGTCGACCAGGTCACGCTTGGTCGCCTCGGCTCCCTCGAACAGGGGCTGGTCCAGGTTGGTCAGCGACACGCCGTCCCGCACCTCGCCGCTGCTCACCTGGCCACCCTACCGACCGGCCGTTACCTCAAGGCCTACCGTGGTCAGGATGACCCAACAGCACCGGGCCGGACTTGCGCCGATGTTCCGCCCGCGCAGCATCGCGATCGTCGGTGCCTCTTCCGACCCCGACTCGCTGTCCGGACGGCCGCTGGAGGTGCTGCGCCAGCACGCCTACGACGGCCGGATCTACATCGTCAACCCGAACCGGGCCCAGGTCGGCGGGCTGGCGTCGTACCCGAGCGTCGCGGAGCTCCCGGAACCCGTCGACCTGGCCGTGGTGACGGTGCGGGCCGCGCTGGTTCCCGAGATCGTCGCCGGCTGCGCCGCCGCCGGGGTGCGCGCGGTGGTCATCTTCAGTTCCGGTTTCGCCGAGACGGGCCCGGCGGGGCAGGCGGCACAGGACCGCATGGCCAAGATGGCCGCCGCGTCGGACATGCGGCTGCTCGGACCGAACGGCGAGGGGTTCTTCAACGTCGCCGACGGCGTGGCCGTGTCGTTCAGCCCGGCGGTGGACCGCAGGCGCGGGCTGAAGAACCTGATGGCGGGCAACCTCGGGATCGTCTCGCAGAGCGGCGGGCTTGGCTTTGCCCTGTTCAACTCGGGTCAGGCGGTGGGGCTCGGCGCGAGCTTCGTCGTCACCACCGGCAACGAGAGCGACGTCGAGACGCTGGAGGTCGCCGACGCCCTGCTGGCCGACGGCCGGACCGATGTCGTCGCCCTCATCGTCGAGGGATTCCGGCCGCCCGCCGATCTGGCCCGGGTCGCGCGGCGGGCACGAGACAGCGGCAAGCACATCGTCGTGGCCAAGCTCGGCAATTCCGCGGCCGGACGGCGGGCGGCGCCGGTGCACACCGCGCACGAGCCCGGGGATGAGCCGGAGTACGACCGCATGTTCCGCGAGGGCGGGATCGTCCGGGCCGAGGATCAGGAGGACCTGCTCGACATCTGTTTCGCGCTCTCCCGAGGGCGGCTGATGCGCGGCCGCCGCGTCGGCGTGGTCACCACGTCCGGTGGCGCCGGGATCTGGACGGCTGACGCATGCGAGGCGCACGGGCTGACCGTGCCCGAGCTGTCCGCCCGGACCCAGGCCGCGTTGCGGCCGCTGATGCCGCACTTCGGCTCGGCCGGGAATCCGGTGGACGTCACCGCCCAGATGGTCACCGGCGGCAGCGTCGCGACCGTGCTGCGGACCTTGTGCGCCAGCGGCGAGGTCGACGCGGTCGCGGTGGTGACGTCGCTGGCCGGCCCGGACCTGCTGCGCCGCGAGAGCCAGGAGCTGCGGGCGGTGCTGGCGGAGCTCACCACGCCGGTCGTGGTCTACTCCTACACGCGGCCCGGGGAGCCCAGCCTGGAACTGCTCCGCGACCTGGCGGTCGCCTGGTACCCGAGCCCCCGCCGCGCGGCCCGGGCGCTACGCGCGCTGGTCCCGGGTTAGTCCTGCGCCTGCGTCCCGGGTTAGTCCTGCGCCTGCGTCCCGTCTCGTCGGCCAGCTCGCGCCCTCGGCCAAAACTGCAACGTGTTCTAGTATGGGAGGCCCGGGAGGTGCCATGACAGCGGGCGAGGCCGAGTTCGACGTCGTCGTGGTGGGCAGCGGCGCCGCCGGGATGACCGCCGCCCTCGCCGCCGCGCAGCACGGCCTGCGGACGGTGGTGCTGGAGAAGACCGGTTACTTCGGCGGCTCGACCGCCCGCTCCGGCGGCGGCATCTGGGCGCCGGGCAACGAGGTGCTGCGGAAGGCCGGCGTCCGGGATACCCCGGAGCAGGCCGACGCGTACCTGGCCCACGTCGCGGGGACTGGCGTCCCGGCGGAGTCGCGGCGGGCGCTGCTCGCCCGGGGCCCGGAGATGCTGGAGTTCGTGCGCGCCCATGCCCCGGTCGACTTCGCGTGGGTGCCCGGTTACGCCGACTACTACCCCGAGGCCCCCGGAGGGCTGGCCCAGGGGCGCAGCATCGAGCCGGTGCCGCTCGACGCGCGGGTGCTCGGGGCGGAACTCGCCCGCCTCAACCCCGCCTACCTGCCGGCGCCGGACGGCGTGACCATCACCCAGGCCGATTACCGGTGGCTGAGCCTCGGCACCCGGCACCCCCGGGCGGTCCTGGTCGCGGCGAAGGTCTCCGGCCGGACCGCGCGAACCCGGCTGACGCGGCGGCGCATGCTCAGCATGGGCCAGGCCCTGGCGGCCGGCCTGCGGGCGGGCCTGGCGGCGAAAGGGGTACCGGTCTGGCTCGGCACCCCCATGACCGGCCTGGAGACCGACGGCGGCCGGGTCACCGGGGTCCGGGTGACCCGCGACGGCCAGCCCGCGCTGGTCCGGGCCGGCCGCGGGGTGCTGATCGCGACCGGCGGCTTCGAGCGCAACGAGCAGATGCGGCGCCGCTACCAGCGCCAGCCGATCGGCACCGAGTGGACCACCGGCTCGGCCGGGAACACCGGTGACGGGATCGTCGCGGGCGAGGCGGCGGGCGCGGCGCTGGACCTGATGGACGACGCCTGGTGGGGCCCGGCCATCCCGCTGTCCGGCGGGCCGTACTTCTGCCTGGCCGAGCGCAGCCTGCCCGGCTGCATCCTGGTCAACGGCGCCGGGCAGCGCTTCGTCAACGAGTCCGCGCCGTACGTCGACGCCGTGCACGCGATGTACGAGGCCGACTCCCCGGACAACCCGCACATCCCCGCCTGGCTGATCACCGACCAGCGCTACCGCAACCGGTACGTCTTCGCAGGCCTGCCGCCCCGCAAGCCCCTGCCCCGCCGCTGGTACCGGGCGGGCGCCGTGTTCCGCGCGCCGACCCTCGCCGAGCTGGCCGAGCAGGTCGGCGTCGACCCCGAGGGCCTGTCCAAGACCGTCACCAGGTTCAGCGAGTTCGCCGAGTCCGGCCGGGACGAGGACTTCCGGCGCGGCGACTCGGCCTACGACCGCTACTACGGCGACCCGCGCTGCCGGCCCAACCCGAACCTGGCCCCGCTGACCCAGCCGCCGTTCTACGCGGTCAAGATCGTGCCCGGCGACCTGGGCACCAAGGGCGGGCTGCGGACCGACGCGCGGGCCCGGGTGCTGCGCCCCGACGGCACCCCGATCGCCGGGCTGTACGCGGCGGGCAACGCGAGCGCGTCGGTCATGGGGCACAGTTACGCCGGCGCGGGCGCGACGATCGGGCCGGCCATGACCTTCGGCTACATCGCCGCGCTCGACCTGGCCGGCGCCGGATGACCCGGACCGCGCCAGCCTAGGGGGCGAGCGGCGCCTTGAGCCGCCTCGGCCGCGGCGAAGGCGAGCAGGCCGATGAGCACGCTTTCAGGTCCTGGATGCTGGGCATGCCGCTGCCTCCGTCCCGGATCCGGCGCCGCAGGGATCGCGCCCGGCCGGCTTGCGCGCCACGAATTTCAGGGTCCCGTCCACGATGATGGTGATCTCGTCGAAGCCGACCGTCTGCAGCCGGCCGAGCAGCCAGGCCGGATCCACGGGGTTGTAGGTGTCGCCGGCGTGGAAGTGGTGCAGGTCGTTGCTGGCCAGGCTGTCCGAGCCGATGAGCACGCCGCCGGGCCGCAGCACCCGCAGCGCCTCGGCCAGGATCTTGTTCTGCTGGGCCGGCGTGGGGACGTGGTGCAGCATGGTGAAGGAGCCGACCGAGTCGAAGGAGCCGCCGGTGAAGCTCAGGTCGGCCGCGTCGCCGACCACGACCTTGACGTTGCCGCCCGCGTACCGGCCGGCCAGGGCCGCGGCGGCGGCCGGGTCGACCTCCTGCGCGGTCAGCCGCTGCACCCGGTGCCGCAGCCATTCGGTCGCGGCGCCCGGCCCCGGGCCGATCTCGAGCATGGCCGCGCCCAGGTCCGCGTGCCGGGTCAGGGACGGCAGGATCTCGTCCTGGATGTGGGCCGCCCACTCCGGGCTGGTGCACACCCTGGCATGACCTTCGTTCATGGCCATGACGCTACGGACGGGCCGGGCTGCGCCCAAGGGCGTAAGCTGCCATCCTGTGTCGCGGGACGGACAATGTGCCTCGGGTGAGCCGGATCCCGCCGCCGCCGTGGTCGTCGTCACTTTTCCCATGCCCGCGGGCCTGGTCTTTGACTGGCACACGCATTCCGATCACCAGCTGGCCTGGGCGGCCAGCGGCGTGCTCACGGTCCGTACCAGCGCGACCGCCTGGGTGCTGCCGCCCAGCCGGGCGCTGTGGATCCCGGCCGGGCTGCGGCACGAGACCCTGTCGGCGGGCGCCGCCACCATGCGGGCGCTGTACCTCCGGCCGGCACTGTGCCCGATCAGCTGGCCGGACGCCGTCCCGGTCTCGGCCAGCCCGCTGCTGGCCGAGCTGATCGGCTACCTGGAGGATCCTGGCCTCGACCCGGAGCGCCGCGCGCACGCCGAGGCCGTGCTGGTCGACCTGCTGCAGCCGGTGACGATGACGGCCATCGAGGTGCGCATGCCCGCCGAGGAGCGGGCCAGGCGGGTCGCCGAGGCGCTCGCCAGCGACCCGGCCGACGGCCGGACGCTGGCGCAGTGGGGCCGCCAGGTCGGCGCTAGCGGGCGGACCCTGGCCCGTGCCTTCGTCGCCGGCACCGGGCTTCCGTTCGGCCGCTGGCGGGCGCTGCTGCGCCTGCGGGCCGCCCTGCCGGCGCTCGCCGCGGGCGAGCCGGTGGGAAACGTGGCCCGGCAGGTGGGTTACGAGTCAGTCAGCGCGTTCGTCGCAGCGTTCCGCCGGGAGACCGGCGTGACCCCGGCCAGGTACTTCCGCGCCCCGCCGCCGCAGCCGGGCTAGCCAGCGTCGGTGGTGAAGGCGATCAGCACCGCGCACGGCGCCTGGTGCGCCACCGAGTTGGGAACGCTGCCCAGGACGCGGCGCAAGCCCGCCATGCCCTTGTTGCCGACCACGATGACGTCGGCCTTGACCTGGGTCGCGACCTCGCAGATCGCGTCGGCCGGGGCGGCGTCCTTCAGGTGCGTCTCCACCTCCACGCCGCCGGTCCTGGCCCGGGACGCCAGGTCGGCCAGCACCGACTGGGCCAGGTCACCCGAGCTGAGCGACTTCGTGAACTCCTCGCCGGCCGGGGACCGCAGCTGCTGCGGCTTGTACGCGGTCACGATGTGCAGCTGCCCGCCCGTCAGCTTGACCAGCCCGATCGCCACCCGCACGGCCTCCGCCGCCGTGTCCGACCCATCCGCGCCCACTACCACCGTCTCAAACACCAGGCGCCTTCTTCCTCAACCGGGAGCCTCCTCGCCAGGCACTCCCGGGTATGTGATTTAGCGTGGTCAGCGTGCACTCTAGTGCACTCGCCCGCCGGGGTCTCGTAGGTGGCGGCGGCTCTCAGCCCGGGACCTCCCGGCCGAGCGCCAGATCCACCGCCTGGGCGCGGGACAGCCCGGCACCCGAGCAATAGGCGGCATCGTACGCCTCATCCCCCATCAGCTGGCGGAGGCTGGCCTGCTCCCGCTCGCCGAGCTGCTGCTCAGCGCCTGACCACGAGACGCTCCCGACCGCGATCGCGGCGCTCATGTCCTTGTCAGCGGCGCCGTGCAGGCGCGCCGCCCGGACGAGATCCCCCTGCCACGCGGTGCAGCACGCCGCGCCGAACAGCAGCTCGCTGACGTCGAGGTGCAGGCCCATCCGCCGCGCCGTCAGCAGGCAGCTCCGGACCAGGGGCGCGGCCTCCTCGGGCCTGCCCTCGATGAGCAGCAGGACGATGAAGTCGGTTTGCATGAAGTACAGGAAGACCTTGGCGCCGAGTCGCTCGGCCGTCGCCATGGCCTCGGTGATGTAGGCCCAGGCGTCGTCGAGCCGTCCGGCCTTGACGTCATAGCCGTAGAGCTGGTGCATCTCGTTCGCCGCGAACATGTCGTCGCCGGACTGGCGGAAGCATTCCAGGGCCTCGAGGCGCACGCGGCGGTTCTCGTCATCGGAACCGCCGACGGAGAGAGAGGTCAGCAGCTCGCCGCGCAGGTGGACGTCGCCGGTCTCGCGGGCGATCGCGACGCCCTCCGTAGCCAGCCGCCGCAGCCGGGCCAGGTCGCCGTGGAAGAATGCCACGCTGGCCAGGACGTTGAGCGCCCGCGCCTCCAGGCGGCGGTCGCCGAGCTCGCGCGCCATGGCCAGGGCGCGTTCGCCGCACTGCTCGGCCAGGGCATGCGCGTCGGCGTCCATCCGGAGCAGGGTCCCGGTCAGCCAGCCGAAGGCGACGAGGGCTCTCGCGAGCAGGATGCCCGGCCCAGGGCCGGCCGGATCCACCGCGGGCCGGAGCCAGGTGAGCACGTCGGCATGTCCCCGGCTGATCGCGAACCGCTGCAGCCAGACGGCGAGCTGCAGCAGGTCGTCCGTCCGGTCCTGGGCTGCCAGGTGGGTGGCCGCGGCGCGCAGGTTCTCCCATTCCAGGTCCAGCCGCCGCAGCCAGTGGCCTTGCCCGTGCCCGGCGAGCGCCGGCGCTGCCTCCTCGGCGAGGCCCAGGAAGTAGCCGGCGTGCCGGTCCCGGGCCGCGACGACCTCGTCCTCGCCGCCCGACCTGAGCAGCTCCTGCGCGGCGTACTGCCTGATCGTCTCCAGCATCCGGTAGCGGACGGACTCGGGCGTCCGGTCGGCCGCCACGAGGCTCTTGCTGACCAGCGAGCCGAGCAGGTCCAGCACGTCGAAGGCGTCGACGCTGCCGGCCGCGCAGATCGCCTCGACAGCTTCCAGCTCGAAACCCCCGGCGAACACCGACAGTCGTCGCAGCACCTCCCGCTCGGGCTGGGTGAGCAGGCCGAAGGACCAGTCGACCGCGGCCTGCAGCGTCTGCTGCCTCGGCATGGCGTTGCGGCTGCCGCCGGTGAGCAGCCGGAAGCGCTGGTCCAGCCGGTCACTGACCTGCTGGATGGACATCGACGAGAGCCGCGCCGCCGCGAGCTCGAGCGCCAGCGGGATGCCGTCCAGGCGGCGGCAGACCGACGCCACCAGCGGCGCGGATGACCCGTCGAGGACGAACCCGGAGTCGTGCGCCTGCGCCCGGTCCACGAAGAGCCGGACGGCGTCGGACGCGGCGACGTCGTCCACGGCCTCGGCCTCGCCCGGCGGCAGCGACAGCGACGGCACGCGGTACACGTGCTCGCCGTCGATGCCCAGCGGCTCCCTCGAGGTCGCCAGGATGCGCAGCCGAGGGCAGTCCCGGACGAGGAGGCCGCAGAACTTGGCCGCGTCGTCGATCAGGTGCTCGCAGTTGTCGAGCAGGATGAGCGTGTCCTGCTCGCGCAGGGCATCCGTGAGCGATTCGAGCAGCGGCTGCGGCCCGCCCTGGTCCGCGAGCCCGAGGACGGCCGCGACCGCTCCCGGGATCTGCTCGCCGTCGGTCAGCGGGGCGAGCTCCACGTACCACACGCCATCCCGGGCCGCGTCGAGCAGCTCGGCCGCGGCCTGCAGCGCGAGACGCGTCTTCCCGCAGCCGCCCGCCCCGGTGAGGGTGACCAGGCGCGAGGACGAGACCAGGGAACGCACCTCCGGCACCTCCCGCTCCCGGCCGACGAACGCGCTGAGCTGGCCGGGCAGGTTGTTCGGCAGCTCCGGGTTGTCCAGCGACGCCAGCGGCGGGAAGCCCGACGGCAGGAACTCGGCTTCGAGCTGGAAGACCCGCTCGGGGCGGCCGAGGTCCTTCAGCCGGTGCAGGCCGAGATCCCGCAACGCCACGCCGCCGGGCAGGGTCTCGGACAGCAGCTCGGCGGTGGCGCCGGACACCAGCACCTGCCCGCCGTGGGCCACGGCTTCGAGCCGTGCCGTCCGGTTGACCACGGGACCGAAGTAGTCGTTGTCGCGCTCCTCGCACACGCCGGTGTGCAGGCTCATCCGTACCCGGATCGGCCGGCCGGTCGGCCACCGCTCCGTGGCGAGCGCCCGCTGGGCGTCGAGCACGGCGTCCAGCGCGGCCTGGGGGGTGGCGAAGGCGGCACAGAAGGCGTCGCCGACGGTCTTGAACACGAACCCGCCGACCCGCCCGATGGCCGCGCGGAGCAGCTTGTCGTGACGGCGCAGCGCCTGGGCCATGGCCTCCGGCTCGGCCTCCCAGAGTCGCGTCGACCCTTCGACGTCGGTAAAGAGGAGCGTGACGGTTCCCGAGGGGATCGTGGCCGCGCGGTTCACGTGCGCAGGATACGCGGCGCCGCCGCCGCGGCCCGCGCCGATTCAGCCCGGGCCCAGGATCAGGCCGCTGGTGGGCACGCCGGTGCCCGCGGTGACCAGCACCGGCCCGTCGCCGCCGACCTGGTTGACCGAGGTGCCGCGGACCTGGCGTGCGCCCTCGGCGATGCCGTTCATGCCGTGGATGTACGCCTCGCCGAGCTGGCCGCCGTGCGGGTTGACCGGCAGCCTCCCGCCGAGCTCGATAGCCCCGCCGGCGATGAAGTGCCGGGCCTCGCCGCGCGGGCAGAAGCCGAGCTCCTCGAGCTGCAGCAGGACGAACGGGGTGAAGTGGTCGTAGAGCACGGCCACCCGCACGTCCTGCGGTCCGGTCCCCGCCTGGCGCCACAGCTGCCGGGCCACCACGCCCATCTCGGGCAGCCCGAGCTCGTCGCGGTAGTAGCTGGTCATCACGAACTGGCCCGGGCTGCTGCCCTGGGCGGCGGCGCGGATGACCGCCGGCCGCTGCCGGAGATCGGCGGCCCGCTCGGCGCTGGTCACCACGACGGCCACGGCGCCGTCGCTCTCCTGGCAGCAGTCGAGCAGCCGCAGCGGCTCGACGATCCACCGGGACGCCTGGTGCTCGGCCAGCGTGACCGGGCGCTGGTAGAACCAGGCGTTCGGGTTGGCCGCCGCGTGGCGCCGGTCCGCGACCGTGACCACACCGAAGTCCTCGCTGGTCGCCCCGTAGTCGTGCAGGTAGCGCCGCGCGATCATCGCGACGGTCGCGGCCGGCACGGCGAGGCCCATCGGGTAGTGCCAGCCGTTGTCGATCCCGGAGGAGGTCGGCGCCGCCACCGCGGCCCGGGAAACCTGGCCGAACCGGTGCCCGGAACGCTCGTTCAGCGCCCGGTAGCACACCACCACCCGCGCGATCCCGGTCGCGACCGCCATCGCCGCCTGCTGCACGATCGCGCAGGCGGCGCCGCCGCCGTAGCCCACGTGGCTGAAGAACGTCAGCTCGCCCAGGCCGAGCTCGCGGGCGAGCGCGATCTCGGCGGTGTTGTCCATGGTGAACGTCACCAGCCCGTCCACGTCGGACGGGCGCAGCCCGGCGTCGGCCAGCGCGGCCGAGGTCGCCTCGGCGGCCAGCCGCAGCTCGCTGCGGCCGGAGTCCTTGGAGAACTCGGTGGCCCCGATGCCGGCGATCGCCGCCGCCCCGGAGATCACGTCCCGCTCCCCGCCGGCCCCGCTGCCGTCGCGTAACGGTCCGTCGGCAGGCTGACCCGGACCGTCCCGGTCACGTGGTCGCCGAGGCGGCACCGCCCGGTCACCTCGACCAGGAGCTCGCCGCCGTCGCTCTCGGTGACCTTCCCCGAGAACCTGAGCGTGTCCCCGGCGTAGCACGGCGCGCCGAGCCGGATCGCGATCTTGCGCACCAGCGCCTCCGGTCCCGCCCAGTCGGTGACGTACCGCTGCACCAGGCCGGTCGTGGTGAGGATGTTGACGAAGATGTCCTTGCCGCCGCGCGCGACGGCCTTGTCCCGGTCGTGGTGCACGTCCTGGAAGTCCCGGGTCGCGATCGCCGAGGCGACCACGAACGTCGGGGTGACGTCGATCACCAGCTCCGGCAGGGCGGCGCTGGGCCCGGAGGTCACGGAGAGTCCTCCCGCCAGGCGGGCAGCGTCAGCTCCTGGTCGATCCGGACGAACTCGACCCGGACCGGCAGGCCGACGCGCACCCGGTCCGGGCGCACGCCGAGCAGCTCGCCGACCATGCGGACGCCCTCCGGCAGCGCTACCAGCGCGACCACGATCGGCAGCTGCTTCCCCGGCACCGGAGGATGGTGCTGCACCACGTAGCTGTAGACCTCCCCGGTGCCGGCGGCGACCACGTACCCGGGCCGGGCCGCGCCGCACGCGGGGCACATCGGGCCGGGCGGGTGGCGCAGCGCGCCGCAGCCGCCGCAGCGCTGGATCCGCAGCTCGCCGGCGGCGGTGCCGTCCCAGAAGAACGCCGTGTCTGGCGAGACGGCCGGCCGCAGCACGTCCGGGGCGGCGGGGGGAGCGGGCGCCGGGGCAGGGGGGCGGAACTTCAGGATCCGGAACAGCATCGACGCGACCGGCTCGGTGCCCGCGTACCAGGTGCTCCGGGTGGTGACGAACCAGCCTTCGCCGAGCGCGGTCCGCTTCGGGCCGCTCACGCGCTCCAGGCGGGCCCGCACCGTGACCTGCTCGCCGTGCCGCAGGTAGCGGTGGTACTCCTGCTCGCAGTTGGTGGCGACGACCGAGGTGAACCCGGCCTCGTCGAGCACCGCGGACATCCGGCCCAGCGGGTCGTCGTCGTCCGCACCCGGATGCAGCCCGCGCATGGTCCAGACCTGCGCCATGGCCGGCGGCGCGACCAGGCCGCCGTGCACCGACCGGGCGGCCGCCTCGGCGTCGGTGTAGACCGGGTTGGCGTCGCCGATCGCCTCGGCCCAGTTCCGGATCATGGGCAGGTTCACCGGGTCCCGGGCCGGGCGCGGCCTGGACTCCCCGGCCGCGGCGATCCGCGCGGCCGCCGCCCTGATCGCAGCCCCCGTGCTCTCCGACCCTGTGCTATCTGACGCGGGGCGAGCAGCACCCGGATTGCCGGCCGTTACGCTCACGTCCCTCCTACCTGGGCACCCGCGGCAGCCCGAGCCCGGCCGTCGCGATCAGCTCCCGCTGGATCTCGTTGACGCCGCCGCCGAATGTCAGCACGGTATTGCGCTTGGCCTGGATGTCCAGCCAGCGGGCCAGCCCGGCGGTCTGCGGGTCGGCGGGGTCGCCGTACCGCCCGACGATGTCCTCGAGCCGCTGGCCGAGCCGCTGCAGCCGCTCCGAGCTGAACACCTTGGTGGCGGACGCGTCGGCCACGTCCACCGCCGGCGCCACCGCCACCTGCCAGTTGAGCAGTTCGTTGATCCGCAGGCAGGCGTAGGTCTCGGCCAGCGCGCGCCGCACGTCCGGCAGGCTGAGCAGCGGCCGGCCGTCCGGCGCGGTCTGCCCGGCCGCCCAGCCGCGCACCCGGTCGTGCAGGGCCGCGATCCGGCCCGCCGGGCCGAGCATGACCCGCTCGTGGTTGAGCTGCGTGGTCACCAGCCGCCAGCCCGCGTTCTCCTCCCCCACCCGCATCGTGACCGGCACGCGTACGTCGGAGTAGTAGGTCGCGTTGACGTGATGGGCCCCGTCGTGGGTGATGATCGGCGTCCAGGAGAAGCCGGGGTCGGCGGTGTCGACGATGAGGATCGATATGCCCCTGTGCCGCGGCGCGTCGGGGTCGGTGCGGCAGGCCAGCCAGATGTAGTCGGCGTCGTGGGCGCCGGTGGTGAAGATTTTCTGGCCGTTGACCAGGTAAAACCCGCCCCCCGCCCCCCGCTCCATTCCCGCTTCACTATCCCCCTCCACTCGCACCGCCCGGGTCCGCAGCGCGGCCAGGTCGGTGCCGGCCTCGGGCTCGGTGTACCCGATCGCGAAGTGCACCTCGCCGGCCAGGATCCGGGGCAGGAAGAAGTCCTTCTGCCCGGGGGTTCCGTGGGCCTGCAGCGTCGGCCCCACGGTCTGCAGGGTGACGCTGGGCAGCGGGACGTCGGCCCGGGCCGCCTCGTCGGCGAAGATCTGCTGCTCCATCTGGCCGAGCCCGCGGCCGCCGAATTCTTTCGGCCAGCCCACGCCGAGCCACCCGTCGCGGCCCATCCTCCGCACCACCGCGCGGTAGACGGCGCCCTGCCGCTCGGTGAGCATGGCCTCGCGCTCGTCGGCCGAGATCAGCGTGGCGAAGTAGGCCCGGAGCTCGTCGCGCAGCGCGGCCTGTTCGCTGGTGAGGTCGAGGAACATGGCGGGACCTCAGTGCCGGTCCGGGGGGACGACCCCCCCGGACTCCCCCGCGTCGCAGGCCTGAGCGCCGAGCCGGTCGAGCCGGTAGTCGGCGCCGCCCACGAACCTGGCCAGGTCCTTGACCAGCGAGGAGTAGCGGTGCAGCGGGTAGGTGACGTCCATGCCGATCCCGCCGTGCAGGTGGTGGCAGGTGCGCAGCGCCGCCGGCGCCTGCCCGGCCAGCCAGTACGCGGCCACGTCGAGATCGCTCCCGGCGTCGCGCCCGGCCTGCAGCCGCCAGCACGCCGAGAGCGTGGCCAGGTGCAGGGTGCGCGAGGTGATGTACACGTCGGCGATGTGCTGGGCCACGGCCTGGAACGCCGCCAGCGGCCGGCCGAACTGCTCCCGCGAGGCCACGTGCGCCGTGGTCAGCGCGAGCGCGCCGGCCAGGGCGCCGTCGGCCAGGCAGCACGCCCCGGCCGTCGCGAGCTGGTAGAGATCCTGGACGGCCCGGCCCCCGCCCGCCTCCCCATCCCCCTTCACCGAGCCGAGGAGGTCAGCGACGGGCGCCTCATCCAGCCGCAGCGTGTATTCCGGCTCACCCGAGGAACTGTGCGTGCGCCGCCAGGACACGCCCCGGGCCGACGCCCTGACGATCACGACTCCGGTACCGTCGGCCTCCAGGCTGGCCGGAACCAGGATCCAGTCGGCCGCCGCGCCGTACGGCACTCCGATCTTGACTCCGGAGACCGTGCCTGAGGTGCGCCCCAGCGTGGCCGTGGTGGCGGGCCGGGCGGGCATCACGTCCGCGGGCTCGCGGACCGCCGCGGTGAGCACCGTATCGCCGGACGCGACGCCGGCCAGCAGCGTCCGCTGCAGGTCGCGGCCGCCCCACCGGACCACGGGCAGGACCCCGAGCACCAGGGTGGCCAGGGCGGGCACCGAGGCGGCCCGCCGACCGACCTCGGTCAGCACCGTCCCCACGTCCAGCACGCCGAGCCCGTCCCCGCCCAGCCAGGCCGGCAGGACCAGCGACAGCAGGCCGGCCCGGCCGAGTTCCTTCCACAGCGCCGCGTCGAACCCGTCGCCCGGCGTGCCGCCCGGCGCGGCTTCCGGCCGGGCGTGGCCCAGCGCCTCGGCGGCGACCCGGGCGACCGCCTGCTGGGTCTCGCCGAGGGTGAAATCCATGGCGGTCGGCACCGGTCCTCCTCAACGCCGCGGCTGGCAAAATTAGAACACGTTTTACCGGCCGCCGGCCAGCGCGGAGCGGCTGGCCAGGGACGTCACCGTTGGTACGCTTGATACCGGCGCGGACCACCGTAACGCCCTGGCCCGCGCGAATCGCCAGCCGGAGATCGCGGGCCGCGCCTGGCGTTTATTGCTATCGGGAGAGGCCTGGATGGCAGCACCGAGAACACGTATCACCGGCACCGTCGCGCCGAATGCGACCGCCGCCGAGCTCGGCTCCGCGGCGCAGCGTGACCGCCGCAAGCGGATCCTCGACGCCACGCTGGCGCTGGCGTCCAAGGGCGGCTACGACGCGGTGCAGATGCGGACCGTGGCCGAGCGGGCCGACGTGGCGCTCGGCACGCTGTACCGGTACTTCCCGTCCAAGATTCACCTGCTCGTGTCCGAGCTGGCCCGGGAGTTCGAGCAGACCCAGGAGAAGCTGGACCGCAAGCCCATCCCGGGCGAGACGCCCTACGAGCGGATGATGTACGTGCTGAGCCGGATCACCCGCTCCATGCAGCGCGAGCCGATGCTCACCGAGGCCATGACCCGGGCGTTCATGTTCGCGGACCCGAGCGCCGCGGCCGAGGTCGCCGCGGTGGCGCGGCTGATGGAGCAGGTGCTCACCAGGGCCATGCACGACGGCGAGCCGTCCGCCGACGACAAGGCCATCGCCCGGGTCATCGGCGACGTCTGGCTGTCCAACCTGGTCGCCTGGGTGACCCGGCGCGCGTCCGCCGACGACGTGAGCAACCACCTCGAGCTCGCCGCCCGCCTGCTGCTGCGCTGATCCCGCTGGTCCCCGGGTTAGCTGCCGTAGCGGGCCGGACGTATGAGCACGCGCCAGATGACGACCCGCAGCCGCCGCACCGCCCGGAGGCGGCTGGCCCGGCGCAGCACCCGCTTGACCCGCGGCCCGTTCAGCATGGCCCACTTGATCCGGCTGGCCGCCTGCCGCGGGCTGCGCGGCCGGTCCCGCGGCGGCCGGGGCGGGTACCTGTCCCGGTACTGGTGGTCGGCCAGCGCGGCCGCCGCGGCCACGGCGGCGTCCAGCAACTGCTCGGCCGGCTGGTCGGCCGGCCCCCGGTAGGGCCCGATGGCGGGCTCCGGCAGCAGCTCGCCGAGATCGCCGACGATGTGGAACTTGGCGTCGCGCAAGCCCGCGACCAGGATCTCCGACCGCTGCCTGACCCAGGCCTCCCGGTGCGGGGGCACGACCAGCCGCGCCCGGCGCGACCGGGCGTCCAGGACGTCGTGCGCGAGGACCCGCTTGATGGTCCGCGTGTAGAACCAGTCCGGCATCTCCTCCGGCAGTGCCTCGTTCATCCGGCGCAGGAACTCGGCCTCGCCGAGCCCGAGCGAGGAATTCGCGCGCACCCCGGTGAGGTCGACGCCGCCGGGATCGATGCCCAGGACGGACGCGAACCGCGCCCAGAGCGTGCCGTCCTGGCCGTGGCGCGGCATGGTGATCACGTGTACCTGGTCCGGCGGAAGGTGCTGTGACCACATGCCGAGGATGGCCAGCGTGTCATGGAGCATCCAGAACGGCCACAGGCGCCGGTTGTCGGCGGCCGACTGGATGTCGATGACGCCGCTCAGCCATTCCTCCCATCCGGCGGTGGCGCGGCACTTGACTGTCTCCTGCCACTCGGCAGGCAGCAGGGTGGCGAAGTCGCGCACGGTGAGGATGACGTGCACCTCGGCCGGGAGCAGTGACCGGACGGCGCGATCGGCCTGCGGGGGGTTGCACGCGGCCAGCACCTCGTCCGAGATGACCGCCGCCCGGGGGGCTTGCAGCGCCTGGCCGACCAGGACGTCCCACTCGCCGGTCCACGGGTCGGCCGGGTCCGAGGGCGGCCTCGGGGCCTCGCGCAGGTCCCGGCTCGCACGGTTGTGATCCTGGCGCTGGTAGCCGGGCAGCAGGACGCCCTGGGCGGCGAGCCGGGCGCGGTTGCCCCACATGGCACGCTGCAGGAACGTCGTGCCCGTCTTCGGCTCGCCGATGTGCACGTAAACGCGGGGGCGGCGGGTACCCCGCCGCCCCCGATTCTTCCGGCCGGCCAGAGCCCGGCCTTCGATACCGCGCGATGTCAACCTGACACCTAACCCGATGATGGAGCACCAGCAGGCACACGGCCGCGGGCTGGTAATAGGTAAGCAAAGCAATGGTAATGGCTTAGGCCGCTCCGTGGGGCGGAATATGGTTACCGTGATGTTCGTGTCGCGCCGGCCGCCGCGGCGCGCCGCCGAGTCCACGGCGCGCCGCCCCGTCCGCCGCGCGGCTTCCTGTCCGCCGCGCAGCTTTCCCGCCGCCCGGGCCTTCTACCAGGCGCCGTCGAGGTCGCTGCCGTACCAAGACTGGATGATCCGGTGCGCGATCGACACCGGCGGCGGCAGCCTGATCCCGCCGCTGGCGATGCTGGCGCGCAGCTCATCCCGGCTGAACCAGCGGGCCTCGGCGATCTCGTCGGCGTCGACCGCGATCTCCAGGCTGCCGGTGGCGCGGGCGCGGAAGCCGAGCATCAGGCTGTGCGGCATCGGCCAGGGCTGGCTGCCCACGTAACGGATGCCGCCGGCCGTGATCCCGGTCTCCTCGTGCACCTCGCGCGCGACCGCCTGCTCGGCGGACTCGCCGGGCTCGACGAACCCGGCCAGGATCGACACCCGCCGCTGCGGCCACATCGCGTTCCTGGCCAGCAGGCAGCGGTCATCGGGGTCGGTTACCAGCATGATCACCGCCGGGTCGAGCCGCGGGAAGTGCTCGCTTCCGTCGTTCACGCAGCGCCGGGCGTGGCCGGCCAGCACCGGCTCGGTGATCGCGCCGCACCGCGGGCAGTGCCCATGCGTCTCGTGCCAGTTGCCGAGCGCCACGGCCTCGGTCATCAGCCCGGCGTCGCGATCGGACAGCAGCGGGCCGGCCTGCCGCAGGCTGATCACGCGGACCCCGGAGCCCGGGTCCTCCGCCGCCTCTGGCCGCGGGAGCGGCGCGGCCACGCCGAAGTAGACGACCCCGCCGGCGTCGGCCCCCAGCAGGAACCGGACGCCTTCCGGGGCCTGCCGCGCAGACACGAAGGCCAGTTCCGCCTTGGCGTCGCCGTCGGCGAACCGGACCAGGGCCTGCCCGTCCTCGACCTCCAGCACGCGGGTGCCCGGGTTCGCCCAGGCCGCGGCGAGCCACTCGGCATCGGCGCGGCGGGCGGTCGACCGGTCCACCTCGCCTCGAGACAGGGCGAGATCGCGCAGCCCGGTGCTGCCGGTGAGCTCCGCGGAGCTCAGCTCGCCGTGCCGGTCTGGCGGCAGGCCTGGTCCGGCGCTCACCGCGCCGCCGTGAGGTCGCCGGCTATCGCCGCGAGCTCGTCCCACAGGTAGGCGGCCGCCTCGGCACCCTTCAGGAGCAAGTTCATCGCATTCGCGGCGTGGAGGCTTCTGCCTTCAGGCAGTGCAGGGAATCGTCGCTTCACCCTCTCCGGACTGTCAGTGGTCGCTAGTAGATTCGATTCGTGTCCCGATACCGGCTGACGCCGACGCCAGCACAGCAGGCCGTCCTGGCCCGGCACTGCGCGCACGCCCGTTACGTCTGGAACCTCGCCGCCGAGCAGCAGTCCTGGTGGCGCCCCGGCCGAGGCACCGCGCCGGGCTACGGCGTACAGGCAGCCCAGCTGACGCAGGCCCGGGGCACCATCGGTCAGCCTGGCCGGGGCGTCCGGCAGAAGGCTGGGCTGAACCGGGGCATCCTGGCCTCCGGATGGGGCCTGCTGGCGCGGCGACTGGAGGACAAGGCGCCCGGCCGGATCGAGAAGATCAGTCCCGCGTACACCAGCCAGCAGTGTTCGGCGTGCGGGTACATCGCAGCGGAGAGCCGTGAGAGCCAAGCCCTCTTCTGCTGCGTGGCCTGCAGATATGCCGGCAACGCGGATGTGAACGCGGCCAGGAACATCGCCGCAGGGCATGCGGTGACTGCGCGGGGACGCCCGCCGCTGGGCGGGCGGGTGAACCGCGAACCTCAACCTCTGCTCCTTCCCGCGTAGAGGATGTAATCCCCGCCATTCATGGCGGGGAGGATGCCAAGGTCCTCCTTCGTGGCTCCTGGCCGTGCCAGGCTGCAGCCAAGCGCGCCAGCCGGGATCGCCAAAGATCCTGACCTGGACTCTATCGAGGCACGCCGCCTGACGGTGGCACCGGCAACGGCTCGGCCGCCCAGCAGCCGGGCGGGCCACGGCGCCGGCGCCTCAGCCGACAGCGAAGCCCCGCCCTGGCCCGGCACCCGGCGGCCAGCATGGGTGCCGTGGCACCTCTCATCGTGCTCATCCACTCCCCCAACCTGGGGCCGGGCAGCTGGCGGCCGGTAGCGGACGAGCTGTCCCGGGCCGGGCACCAGGTCGTGGTGCCGTCGCTGGCCGGATTCGCCCATGGCGGCCCCCCGTACGTCCCCCGGCTGGTTCGCCTGGCCGCCGAGCAGGTGCCCGCCGACCCATCCGGCGAGGTCATCCTGGTCACCCACTCCGGCGCCGGCGTGTTCGTGCCGCATCTCGTCCGGGCGGTCGCGGCCCGCGAGGCCACCGCGGTCTTCGCCGACGCGGCGCTGCCGCGCCAGTCGGGAGCCGACACCGTGGTCGAGGGCGAGTTCCTTCCGTTCCTGCGTGAGCGCGCGAGCGGCGGCGTCGTCCCGCCGTGGCCGCATTGGTGGCCGGGGGAAGACCTGTCCCCGCTGTTCCCTGACGAGGCGACCCGCCAGGCGGTGACCAGCGAAGCCGGTGCCCTGCCCCTGCGGTTTTTCGAAGAGACGCTGCCCGCCCTGCCGGAGGGCTGGCCGCTGTGCCGGGCCGCCTATCTGGTCTTCTCCCAGTCGTACCGTCGGGTGGCCATCGAGGCCACGCGGGCCGGGTGGCCGGTGCGCGAGCTGCCGGGCGAGCACCTGCACATGCTGGTGCGGCCCGGCGAGGTGGCGGCCGCGATCACTTCGCTGGCCGCCGAAGCCCGGGCTGTACACGCCTCCCTGGACTCCCTGCCGTGATGTGGCCTGCCGGCTCCCGCACCTCCTGCCCGGGGGACCGCCGGCATCGCGGGGTAGCCTGCATCGCGTGAACTCGGACCTGGACTACGTCGGCCACCTGGCCCGGGATTCGGCGCGTTTCGCCGACGTCCTGCGCGAGGCCCCGCCGGACGCGCGCGTGCCCTCTTGCCCGGACTGGACCGCCGATGACCTGTTGTGGCACCTCGGCGAGGTGCAGTGGTTCTGGGGCACGATCGTGCACGAGCAGGCGACCCGCCTGCAGGCCGAGGCGCTCAAGCCGCCGCGCCCGGCGGACCGGGCCGGGCTGCTGGCGTTCTACGAGCGCGCCAGCCGCGACCTGGTCGAGATCCTCTCTGCGACGCCGCCGGACGCCGCCGCCTGGACGTGGTCGGATGATCATACGGTGGGCTTCATCCGCCGGCGCCAGGCTCATGAGGCGCTGATCCACCGGGTCGACGCCGAGCTGACCGCGGGCCGCCGCACCCCGCTAGACCCCTCGCTCAGCGCGGACGGGGTCGACGAGGCGCTGCGCGTCATGTACGGCGCGCTGCCCGAGTGGGGAGTCTTCACTCGCGACGATGCGGCGCCAGCGCTCCGGCTCCGGGCCACCGACACCGGCGATTCATGGCTGGTCACATTCGGACAGTTCACGGGCACCGATCCCGACAATGGGGTCTCCTACGACGAGGACGACATCCGCGCCGCCGACCGCGACCCGGGGACGGAGGCGGCCGCCGAGGCGGCCGGCGCCGCCGCCGACCTCGACTGCTGGCTGTGGCACCGGCCGCCGCTGGCGCCGGTCGAGGCGTCGGGCGATCGCCAGGTGCTCGGCCGCTTCGAGTCGGCCATCGCGCCCGGCATCGATTAAAGACGCTCGCAACGCTCATTATCGATGAAAGATGCTCGCAACGCTCATTAAGGAGAGTCCGGTGCTGGTCGCGTTCTCGGTCACGCCGCTCGGAGTCGGCGAGGATGTCGCGGAGTACGTCGCCGACGCGGTCCGGGTCGTCCGCGAGAGCGGCCTGCCGAACCGGACCGACGCCATGTTCACCACGGTGGAGGGTGACTGGGACGAGGTCATGGGCGTCGTCAGGCAGGCGGTGGACGCGGTCGCGGCCAGGGCGCCGCGGGTCAGCCTCTCGCTCAAGGCCGATGTCCGCCCCGGCGTGACCGGGGCACTGGACGCCAAGGTCGAGGCGGTGGAGCGCTACCTCAGCGGCTGAGGTCTGGCCCCGCCGGGTACGGCCGCGCGGGGTACGGCCCGTGCCGCCGGGATACGCGGCGTGCCGTCAGATCGGGCTTTCCGGGTGGTGGAAGTCCCATTCCTCGAGCGCCGCGACGGAGAGCCAGTCCAGGCCCCGCCCGGCCTCGGCCTCGATTCCGTGGGCCAGGGCCGCGATGGCGGCCGCGGCGGCGTACCCGTCCGCCTCATCGGCCGGGCTGGAGGCACCCTCCAGGGCGTGGACCAGCAGTTCCTTGGCGGCCGTGGCCCGGGCCGGCGCCGAGCCGTAGGAGTTGGCCAGGGCGGCGATCGCGCGTCGCACCACGCGCTCGGCCAGCCCGTCAGTCATCGACACCCGTGGTCCCGTCACCGCACCTCCAGTCGGTCAACGCTGCGCATCCTATCCAGCGGCGCCCAGGCTAGCGACGAACGTTCACGTCCTGTGCAGGACACAGCCTGCGAGAATCCTGAAAGAACGGCCCGGAACCGGCGGGCGCGCGGGGCGGGTTAGCCGGCCGGGATGCTCTCGATCAGCGCTGCGAGGCCCGCCTCGTCGAGCAGGTCAGCGGGACGCACGGTGGCATCGTCGCGCACGTAGTAGAACGCCGCGCGGACCTCCTCGACCGGCACTCCGGCCAGCGCGGCCCAGGCCAGCCGGTACGCGGCCAACTGCACGGCGACGGCGCGCTCCTCGTCCGGGGAGGCCGGCCGGCGGCCGGTCTTCCAGTCCACGACGTCGAACCCGCCGCCGGGCGCGTCGGCGAACACCGCGTCGATCCGCCCCCGGACCAGCCGGTCACCGATCAGCGTCTCGAACGGCACCTCGACCTCGCACGGCCACCGGCCCGACCACTCGCCGGCCTCGAAGCGCTCCCGGAGCCCGGCGAGGTCCTGGCCATCGTCCTGCTCCGCGCCGGCGTCGGCCGCGCCGAGCAGGTCGCCGGGGTCGATCAGCCGCTGCGGCCCGAACCGCTGCTCCAGCCAGCGGTGGAACTCGGTGCCGCGACGGGCCAGCGGGGCCGGCGGGCGCGGCATCGGCCGCCGCACCTGCTGGGCCAGCCCGGCGGGGTCGGCGGCCATGGTCACCATCCAGGACACGGGAAGCCGCCAGGGCAGTCCGACGGCGACCGCGTCGTCGCCGCGGCGCTGCGCCCGCTCGGTCAGCAGCAGGTCGGCGTCGCGCTGCCAGGCGGCGGCCAGTTCCTGGTCGGCCGGGTTCAGCTCACCGAGATCCGCTTCGGCGCCCCGCCCGGCCGCCACCGCCTCGGCCACCAGGTCGCCGGCCTCGCGCACCGCCTCGTACCGCGAGCCCGCCGCGGACGCGGGCCACGACGCCGTGGCCGGCTCGGCCAGGGCCGGGTTCTCCGCGTCCTCGGCGGGCGCCTGCGCCCAGGCCGCGACCGTCCCGGCGCCGGCCTCGCACGCGGCCCGCGCCTCGTCCAGGAACACCGACGGGCCCAGCCGGGACACGCCGCTCCCCCACCAGTAGCCGGTGCAGCCGAGCCAGAACGCCGCCCGCGTCGCGGCCACGTACGCCAGCCGGCGCTCCTCGGCCAGTTCACGGTCCACGCACGCCTCGGTGAAGGAGGTCAGCGCCTGCGGGTCCAGGCCGACCAGAACCGGCAGGTCGGCAGCGTCGCCGCGGAGCCCGAACGGCAGCAGCCGCGGGTTCTCGGTCCACCGCGTGACCAGCTTCGGCCGGGCCGGGAAGACATGCCCGTGCGGTCCCCCGGACAGGCCGGGCACGAACACCGCGGCCCATTGCAGGCCCTTGGCCGCGTGCACGGTGGCCAGCTTGACCGAGTCGGTGTCGCCGACTCGTCCCGCCTCCAGGCCGAACTCCTCGGCCTCGGCCGCGGTCAGGTAGGCCAGGAACGCGCCGAGCGTCGGCTCCTCCTGGTCCCCGGCGAAGGCCGCGGCCGCGTCGGCGAACGCGTCCAGGTCGGCATGCGAGCCCGCCGGGTCGGCACCGGGCCGCGCGGCGACCTCGATGTCCAGCCCGAGCGCGCGCTCCACCTCGCTCACGAGCTCGGGCAGCGGCCGGCCCGCGTGCCCGCGCAGCGCCCGCAGCTCAGCGGCCAGCGCCGCGAGCCGCGCGTGGCCGGCCGCCGAGTAGGCACCGGGATCGCCGAGGTCGTCCAGGGCCTCGACCAGGCTGCCCGGATCCGCGGTCAGGTCCGTGACCGCCTGGCGCATCACATCAGGATCCGCAGCGCCCTGCTGCGTCCCGCCCTGGTCCGCCGGCCGGTCGCCCGCGCGGGCCAGCCAGCGGGAACGCCGGGCCAGTGCCACCAGGTCGCGCGGCCCGATCCGCCACCGGGGTGAGGTCAGCAGCCTAGCCAGGGCGTCGGCCGCGGTGGGGTCGTGCATCACCCGCAGCGTCGCCACGACGTCGGCGACCTCGGGAACGGTCAGCAGGCCGCCCAGCCCGACCACCTCGACCGGGATGCCCCTGGCCTCGAGCGCCGCGCGCAGCGCGGGAAACTGGGCGCGCTTGCGGCAGAGCACCGCGATGTCGGACGGGCGGACCGGGGCCGGGCGGCCATCCGGCCAGCGGGCACCGTCGGGCGCGACGCCCGCCGGGAGCCCGAGCAGCTCTGCGACCCGGTTCCCGACCCACTCGGCTTCCTCGGCGGCGGTCTGCAGCAGCGCGCACACCACCGTGCCGCGCGCGGCCCTCGGCGGCGGGGCCACCAGGCGCGGTACCTCCGCGGCCGCGGCGCGCAGGTCCTCCTGGATGGCGGCGGCGGCGTCCAGGACCCGGCCGGTGTTGCGGAAGCTGGTGGACAGCAGCGCGGTCGGGGCCCGCGCCCCGCCGCGGGCCGGGAAGTCCGTGGCGAATCGCCGCAGGTTGCCCGCGCTCGCGCCGCGCCAGCCGTAGATGGACTGGCAGGGGTCGCCGACCGCGGTCACCGGGTGACCGCCGCCGAACAGCGCCCGGAGCAGCACCAGCTGGGCGTGGCTGGTGTCCTGATACTCGTCCAGCAGCACCACCTGGTACCGGGCCCGCTCGGCCGTGCCGACCTCGGGATGCCGGTCGGCGATGCGGGCGGCCAGGGCCATCTGGTCGCCGTAGTCCATGACCTCACGGGCCGCCTTCGCCGCGGCGTAAGCGGTCACCATCGGGAGCAGCTGCTCGCGGACCCGCTGGCACTGCAGGATCTTCTGGACCTGGGCCGGGACCTGGCCGTTGCGACCGGGGACCGCGCCCCGGAGCCCCCGGGCCAGCCACTCCCCGACCTCTTTCACGTCAGCCGGGCGGCGCAGGTGCTCGGCCAGCTCGCCCGATAGGTCAAGGACGGCCGCGGTGACCGTGGACGGAGTCCAGGCGATGGCGTCCATCGGGCCGTCGTAGGCGGCCACCACCCGCGCGGCCAGCTGCCACGAGACCGCGGGCGTGATCAGCCGGAGCGACGGCTCCACGGCCTCGCGCAGCGCGTGGTCGGCAACGAGCCGCCCGGCGTAGGAGTGGTAGGTCGCGATGACCGGGTCGGCCTGCAGCCGGTCGTCGGGCGGGCCCGCGCGGTCCGCCGCGGGTGGGCCGAGCCCGGCCCGCCGGAGGCCGTCGAGCCGGCCGCGCACCCGGTCCGCGAGCTCGGCGGCGGCCTTCCGGGTGAAGGTGAGCCCGAGCACCCGGTCCGGCCGGACCATCCCGTTGGCGACCAGCCAGACCAGCCGGGCCGCCATCGTCTCGCTCTTGCCCGAGCCCGCGCCCGCGATCACGGCCATCGGGCCGAGCGGCGCGCCGATCACGGCGGCCTGCTCCGCGGTCGGCTCGGCCACGCCGAGCAGCCGCGCCAGATGAGCGGGGCCGTACCGGGTCGCCGTCACGGTGTTTGCTGGTTCGCTCGCCTGCGGGCCCCCGCCCCCCACCCACCTCCCCGTCCCTCTCCACTCCCCCTTCACTGCGTTGCCTTCCCTCGTCGCCGCGCGCTCGTTCCTCGCTTCGGCTCCTCAGTCCAGGCAACGCGGCGCCCCTCCGGCTCGCTCACGGGGCCACCTGCCCGCCGCGCTCGTGTACCGGGCAGCAGGAGGCCACGGGGCAGACCCGGCAGCCGGGATTCGCCGTCGCCTGGAACACCGAGCCCGACATCCCGGTGGCCACGGTCTGCACCAGGTCGCTCGCCCAGCCGGGTTCCGGGTCGCTGGCCAGCGAGCCCTGCCGCTGCACCCGCGCCCGGGCGGTCAGCCCGGCCTTGCCGACCTGCACCAGCTCGGCGCCTCCCGGCTGGGTCAGGCCCAGCTCCTCGAACGCGCCCAGCAGCACGGCCAGCTGGTAGACCCCGAGCTGCGGGTTCCGGTCCAGCTCGTCATCGGCCGGCCGCTCGACCCGGTCTTGAGGTCGACCACGATCGCGCTGCCGTCGTCGTCGCGTTCCAGCCGGTCCACCCGGCCGGTGATCTCTACCTGCCCGATCCTGACCCGCAGGTCTTTCTCGACGGTCACCAGCTCGCGCGGGTTGGCGCGGTGCCAGTCGAGGAACTTGCGCACCATCCGCTCGGCCTGGTCCCGCTGCTTGGCGCTGTACCAGGCGCTGCCGAAGTCGAGATGACGCCACGCCTCGTCGATGCGCTTGGTGATGTCGGCGTCGTCCGCGCCGTCGGCGGCCAGCGCGGCCGCGGCGTGGATCACGATCCCGAAATGCCGCAGCACGCCGGGCGTGGTGACGCCGGCGGCCGATTCGAGCAGCCAGCGCAGCCCGCACCTGGTGAAGCTCTCCACCTGGGACGGCGACAGCCGGACGGTCCCTTCGGTCACCGGGTCCGGGCTGGACAGCTCGGTGAGCGCGTACCACTGCCGCGGGCTGGCCCCGCGGACGCCGGCCGCGGCCAGCCGGGCCAGCTGGGCCGCTGCCGCCCGCCGCATCGGCATGGCCAGCGCGCGGTCGGCGGCGGCGCGGCGCAGTTCCGCGGTGAGCGCGGGCAGCGACAGCCAGCGCCGTCCCGGCCCGGTCACCTGCTCGGGCTCGATGTCGTCGCCGGCCAGCTCCGCGAGGAACCGGGACGGCCGTTCCTCGGTGTCCGCCCCGCCGACGGCGGTGACAACCAGGGCGCGCCGCGCCCGGGTCACCGCGACGTAGAAGAGCCTGCGCTCCTCGTCGAGGAGCTTGGAGGCGAGCGCGGCGGCGGTGGCGTCGGCGGCTTCCCGCTGCTGGCCCGCCGGGCCTGTCCCGCCGTCGAGCACCGTCGGGGCGGCCGCCTCCATGAGCTCGTCCATGGACAGCAGCGATCCCCGGGTTCGGACGTCGGGCCAGGTGCCCTCCTGGACCCCGGCCACCACGACCAGGTCCCACTCCAGCCCCTTGGCCCGGTGCGCGGTGAGGACGGCGACCCCGGCGCCGCGCGCCGCGCGCTCGGCCAGCGTGTCGCCGGCGATCTCCTGCCCGGCCAGGCTGTCCAGGAACAGCCGCGGCGACCCCTGCGGGAACCTCGCGGTGAACCGGGCGGCCGCGTCGAACAGGGCGACCACCGCGTCCAGGTCGGCGTCGGCGGCCGCGCCGCGGCTGCCGCCCCCGGCGCTGGCCTGCTGCCAGGACGCGGCCATGCCGGAGGCGTTCCACACCGCCCAGAGCACGTCGTGCGCCGTCCCCCCACCCCCCACCCCGTCCTGCTTCTCCGCGGCCTGTCTCGCGAGCGCCAGCAGCCCCGCCACGCGCCGCGCCGCCGCGGCGGCGCTGGAGACGCCGGGCGCGGCCGCGCCGCCGGCGGCCGCTCCGGGCGCGCTCCTGCCCGCCGGCTCGGGCCCGCCGATCAGGACCAGCTCGCGCGGATCGCGCAGCGCCGCCGCGAGCGGCTCCTCGGGGGGCGGCTCCCCGGCCGCCTGGGCCGCGGCCCGCAGCGCGCGGCGCAGCCGCCGCAGGCCCAGCATGTCGGTACCGCCGAACGGCCCGGTGAGCAGGTCGGCGGCGGCCTGCTCGTCGAGCGCCCCCGGGCGCAGCGCGCAGTCCAGCAGGCTCAGCAGCGGCCGGGTGCCCGGCTCGGCGGTCAGCGGCAGCCCGTCGCCGACGATCGTCACCGGAACCCCGGCCGCGCCGAGGGCCCGCTGCAGCACGGGCACCTGGCGGGTCGCGGAACGCACCAGGACCGCCATGGACGACCAGGCCAGCCCGTCCATCAGGTGCGCCCGGCGCAGCACGTCGGCGATCACCGAGGCTTCCTGGGCCGCGGTCGCGGCGATGATGACCCGGGCCGTGCCCGGGTCGGCTCCGGGCAGCGGGATCAGGGCGCGGTGGGAGCGTTCCGGATGCGGGTTTTCCTTGGCCGGGGCGGCGGGCAGCCGGGCCGCGACCCGGCGCGACGCGGCCAGCAGGAACTTGCCGCTGCGGCGGCAGGTGCGCAGCGCGATTACCTTGGCCGGGCTCCCGTCCGGGGCGCGGAACCTCCCGGTGAACCGGCTGACCGCGCGGGTGTCGGCGCCGCGGAACCCGTAGATCGACTGGTCCGGGTCGCCGACCACGATCAGTTCCCGCCCGTCCCCCGCCAGCGCGTGCAGCAGGTCCTCCTGCGCGGGGTCGGTGTCCTGGTACTCGTCGACCAGTACGGCGTCGTAGGCCTGGCGCTCCCGGTCCCTGGTCGCGGCGCGGCCCAGCAGCCCGGCGGCGATCCGGATGATCTCCGCGTAGTCGTAGGCGGGAACCGGGGCCAGGTCGAAGCGGGCCGCGTACCGCTCCAGGAACCCGCCGGCCGCCATCCAGTCGTCGCGCCGACGTTGCTGGCCCAGCCGGGCCAGCCCGCGCCCGTCCAGGCCGCGCTCGGCGGCGCGGAGCAGGAAATCCCGCAACTCGGCCGCGAAGCCCCTGGTGCCGAGGGCCGGGCCGAGCCGCTCCGGCCAGTTCCGGCCGCCGTCCTCGGCCTCGCCCCGCAGCAGCCGCCTGACCTCGAGCAGCTGCTCCGGGCCGGACAGCAGCACCGGCGGCTCGTCGCCGTCCAGCACGAACTCCCTGCGCACCAGGGCGTAGGCGTAGCTGTGGAAGGTCAGCGCGAGCGGCTGCCTGGTGGTCCGGCGCAGCCGCATCGTGATCCGGTCCCGCAACTCCTCCGCCGCCTTGCGGCTGAAGGTGAGCACGAGCACCCGGGCCGGGTCGATGCCTCGGTCGCTGATCCGGTGCACCACGGCCTCGACGATGGCCGTGGTCTTGCCCGTGCCCGGGCCGGCCAGCACCAGCAGCGGCCCGCCGGCGTGGCTGACCACCCGCTGCTGGTCGTCGTCCAGGCCGGGCGGTGCCGCCGACGCGGGCACGGGCCGCCGGACGAGGTGGTAGGCGGGTGCGCTGGAGTCCATGTCAGTACCGCATTCCAGCAGAACCTTCCGACATTTTCGCGGCACTTCCGCAGGGCATCCCAATCAGCGCGGAATTCTTTCCGTTGATCAACGGAAAGAATTCCGCGCTGACCGATCGTGCCGGGCTGGCGCGGGGTAGGGAGCCATCGGTGCAGGCGCATACCCAGATCACGGTCCCGGTCATCCTGATCGTGATCGGCGCGGGCGCGCTGCACGCGGCCTGGAACGCCATCGCCAAGTCCATGGATGACCGGCTGGTCGTGTTCGCCCTGATCGGAGTGGCCGCGACGCTCGTCGGCGGCGCCGTTCTCGCCACGGGCGGCCTGCCGTACCGCGCGGCCATCGGCTTCGCGGTCGTCTCCGCGGCGATCCACATCGGCTACGACCTGGGGCTGATGAACTCCTACCGGCTCGGCGCGTTCAACCAGGTGTACCCGATCGCCCGGGGGACGTCGCCGCTCCTGGTGGCGTTCGCCGCCTATTTCCTGGCCGGCGAGCACCTGGGCGCGGTCCCGCTGGCCGGCTTCGCGGTCCTGGCCGCCGGGCTGGCCAGCCTGGCCTTGTCCTCCGGCCGGCTCACGGCGGCGGAACTTCCGGCGATCGGGGCCGCCGTGCTCACCGGGGTCGCGATCGCCGCCTACACGGTCGTGGACGGCCTCGGGGTCCGCCGGGCCCATGATCCCTTGGCCTACGCCGGGCTGCTGTTCCTGCTGCAGGGGCCGGTGTTCCCCGTGGTGGCGGCCCTTCGCCGGCCCGGGCTGACGTGGCTGGCCGGGCCCACGGCGGCCAAGGGGCTGCTGGCCGGGGCGCTGTCCCTGGTCGCCTACGGGATCGTGCTCTGGGCGCAGACCCGGGCGCCGCTGGCCGAGGTCGCCGCGATCAGGGAGACCAGCGTGGTGTTCGCGGCGCTGATCGGGATGAAGCTGTTCGCCGAGCGCTTCGGGACCCGGCGGCTGGCCGCCGCCGTCCTGGTCGCGGCGGGCATCGCGCTGATCAGCGCCTGAGGGACGGGTCAGGAGCCGCCGTTCCAGCGGGCGCGGCGCATGTCCACCCGTCCGGGCCCGCCGCGGGCGCCCGGGCGCATCGGCGTGCCTTCCTCCCGGTACCGGGCGAGCGCCACCCGCTCGTGGCCGGCCAGCAGCGAGCCGTCGGCGTGGATGACCCGCCACCACGCCACGCCGCCGCCCCACAGCGCCATCACGCGGCCCACCTGGCGCGGGCCGCCCTCGCCGAGGTACTCGGCGATGTCGCCGTAGGACATCACCCGCCCCGGCGGTATCGCCTCGGCCACGTCCAGGACCCGGCCGGCGAAATCACCGAGCGCCGGGCGCGCGGGCCCGGCCTCGCCGGGCCCGCCGCGGGCCCGCCGCTGCGGGTCCGGTCTCATTCGCCCGGCTCGGGCGGGCCCGGCTGGTCATGCGGCAGCACGTGACGGCCAGGCGGCGTGGCTGACCACGGGAACCGTGGCGGCGGAAGGTGGCTTTCGTCTGGTGAGCTCCCGTCGGGCGGCTCGCCATAAGGCGGCGGGATGGTCCAGGCCGTGTCCAGCCCGGGCGGCTGGTCATCGGCGGCCGACAGCGGACGCCGCATCTGCACAAGCCGGCTCGCCGCGATAACGATCATCGTCAGGCAGATCGCCGCCAGGATGCAGAACGGCAGGAGCTGCCGCAGGCCCCGCGGGGTGACCGGGGCCGGGGGAACCGCCGCGAGCCCGCCGCCGAAATGGCTGTCCGAGCTGATCCCCGTGGGAGCCACCAGGCTGCTCCGCCGCAGGCCGGTCTTGGGCGATCCCGGCCCGGCCAGGCGCTGCGCGGACAGGCGCGCCGCCGCGGCCAGCGCGGCCGCCGCGTCCACGGTGCCGAACCCGACCTCGACGTCGTAGCCGCCGGGCGGGCGGTTGCTGGTCGTGCTGGTCATCGCCTCCCGCACCAGGTCCGGCGGGAGCGCCGGGTAGGCGGACCTGATCAGCGCGGCCACGCCCGCGGCCAGTGCGCAGGCCGGGCTGGTGCCGCTGACCAGCCAGTACCCTCCGCCCTGGCCCTGGGCCGGAACCTGGACGCCCGGCGCGGCGACCTGCACCGAGAGGTTGTCGCTGGAGAAGCCGGCGGGCGCGCCATTCTGGCCGACGGCCGCCACGCTGAGCACGCCCGGGTAATCGGCCGGGAACGAGAGCGGCGCGCCCTGGGCCCGGGCACCGGGCTCGTCCCCGGAATTGCCGGACGAGGCGAGGATCACGATGTTGTGGTTCAGCGCCTCCTGGAGCGCCAGGCGCACCGGCAGGCTCGGCGTGCCGTCACCCAGGGACATGCTGATCACGTCGGCCCCGCGGGATATCGCGTACTTGATCGCCGTGGCCAGTTCGCGCTGGTGGCGGGCTGGCGGCTGGCGTTCGTAGCGGGCGTAGCCGGGATCTCCGCTATTGGTGATCACCCGGATCGACAGCACGTGCGCCATCGGCGCGACCCCGATGATCCCGCTGCCGCCGCCGCCATGGCCGTGACCGGCGATCAGCGACGCCATCCAGGTTCCGTGCATGCCCCAGTTGGGGTTGGACTCCGGCGTGCCCACGCCGGTCAGGTCAGGGCCCGTGATCACCGACCCGGTCAGGTCGGACACGTCGGGATTCACCCCGCTGTCGATCACGGCCACGGTCACGCCCTGTCCCTTGGTCACCTGCCAGGCGGCCGGCACGTCGATCGCGTTCAGGACCCACGTCTGGGCGTTGCGCACGGTGTCGGCTCGCGCCGGGGCCGCGCCGGCGGCCATGATCAGGGCGGTCACCGCGGCCAGCGCCAGCGCCCCGGCGCGGCGCGTCAGCCGGCCCGGCGGCTTGATGCTCAGCATCCGGGCGCTCCGGGGCACCGGGGCGGCAGTGGCTGCGCGCCCAGCGGCGCGCTCACCGCCTCGGCGACGCCAGTGGCGAAGCTCGTCATCTCCTGGTCCGCGTAGGGATCGGACGACATCCGGACCTGCCGCCTGCCGTCGGCGTACCCGGCCGTCGACATGATCAGGTACGGGCCGGAGCTGACCGCCCAGGAGAGCTGCCGCTGCCGGTCACCGAACGCCCGGGCCAGGGTGGCCGGGAACGGCACCGCGCGGACGCCGGGCTCCGGCCCCTGGCCGTCGGACAGCTTGCTGGCCGCGGCCCGGGCCGCGCTGTCGCCGGGCATCACGGCGACGCCGACGGTGACCAGCATGCTGTCGGTCTCGTCGGCATAGGTCGCGCGGAGCACGGCCGTGCACCGGCCCGCGACCAGCACCCGGGCCGCCGCCGGATCGCTGCCCGCCTTGCAGTTCGTCTGCCGGGAGATCCCCACGCGGTATGCCTGCAGCGGCAGTTCCGAGCTGGCGCCGAGGGCAGCAGCGGGCAGCTGGTACGTGACGGAAGCCGGGAAGATCTCCCCGGCGGGCATCGCGCGCCAGCGGCGGGCCATCTCCCAGCCGGCGATCTGCTGCTGCTGCTCGACGGTGAACTTGCGCGGCAGCAACTGGGCCGAGACGCCAGCGGCCGACGCGGCCAGGCCCGCGGTGCCGACGAACAGCGCCACCAGCGTGATGCCGAAGCGCCAGCCACCGCGTCTGCGGTCGGCTGGCGCCCCGCTGCCCTCGGTGCCCGGAGGATCCGGCTGGATGGCCACAGAGAAATGCTACGGCTTGCCCGTGCCGCGTCTAGCCTTCGAGGCTTGATCGCCGGTGGCGGCCGGCGGTGCCGCCGCGACCGGTGCCGGGCCAGTAGGGCGGCCCGGTGCCGGGTTAGTAGGGCGGCCCGGTGCCGGGTTAGTAGGGCGGCCCGGTGCCGGGTTATAGGGCGGCCCGGTGCCGGGTTAGTAGGGCGGCCCGGTGCCGGGTTAGTAGGTGGGCAGCGACGGGTCTACCTGGCTGACCCAGGCCAGGACCCCCCCGCCCACGTGCACCGCATCCGAGAAGCCAGCGTTCTTGACCACGGCGAGGCACTCGGCGCTGCGGGCCCCGCTCTTGCAGTGCAGCACGATCCTGCGGTCCTGCGGGAGCTGCTCGAGGGCCGAGCCGTTGAGGAACTGGTCCTTGGGGATGAGCACCGATCCCGGGATGGACACGATCTCGTACTCATTCGGCTCCCTGACGTCCACCAGGAAGATCTTGTCGTCACCGTCGAGCATCGCCTTGAGCTCGGTCGCGGTGATCGTGGAGCCGGACGCCGCGCGCTGCGCGTCCTCGGACACCGCGCCGCAGAACGCCTCGTAGTCGATGAGCTCGGTGATCGTCGGGTTCTTGCCGCACACGGCGCACTCAGGGTCCTTCCTGACCCGGACCGAGCGGTAGCTCATCTCCAGCGCGTCATAGATCATCAGCCGTCCGGCCAGCGGCTCGCCGATACCGGTGATGATCTTGATCGCCTCGTTGACCTGGATGGACCCGATGGAAGCGCACAGCACTCCGAGGACACCGCCCTCGGCGCACGACGGCACCATGCCCGGCGGCGGCGGCTCCGGGTAGAGGCAGCGGTAGCACGGGCCGTGCTCGGCCCAGAACACGCTGGCCTGCCCGTCGAAGCGGTAGATCGAGCCCCAGACGTAGGGCTTGCCGAGCAGCACGCACGCGTCGTTGACCAGGTACCTGGTGGCGAAGTTGTCGGTGCCGTCGACGATCAGGTCGTACTGCCCGAAGATCTCCATCGCGTTGTCGGAGTCCAGGCGCTCTTCGTGCAGCACCACGGTGACGTACGGGTTGATCTCCCTGATGCTGTCGCGCGCGGACTCGGCCTTCGAGCGGCCCACGTCCGACTGGCCGTGGATGACCTGCCGCTGCAGGTTAGATTCGTCGACCACGTCGAAGTCGACGATGCCCAGCGTGCCCACCCCGGCGGCGGCCAGGTACAGCAGCGCGGGCGACCCGAGCCCGCCCGCCCCCACGCACAGCACCCGGGCGTTCTTCAGGCGCTTCTGCCCCGTCATCCCGACGTCCGGAATGATCAGGTGGCGTGAATAGCGCTTGACCTCGTCAACGGTCAGCTCGGCGGCCGGCGTGACCAGCGGTGGCAGCGGCACGGTGTTTTCTCCTGGGAGGGCCTGCCCTGGGGCAGGCGTCTCGGTCTGAAGGATCTGGCGCGGGCCCGCGCCCCACGGGATTGAACCAGCCGGTGTCCCGGAGCATTCCGCGGCCCCGGCCGGGCCGGGCGATCCCCGGGGCCCGGGCCCGGCCGGGGCCGGAATGTCACCGGCTCCGGGTACAACACTCACATGCCAGCCGGCACCGCCCGGGCCCGATCTGGCCGGGCCCGGTCCGGCGGAGCCGCTCCTCCCGGAGGTCCCATGCCACCACCGCCCCCGACCTCATCAGGGGAACCGCGCGGCGCGGATTCCGGATCCGCGGGCGGTGCGGTACTGCCGTTAGTTCCCGGCTTCGGGCGCCGGCCAGCGAGAAGGCGGCCGCTCCCGGATGCCGCCGCGGTCCGGCTGCTCCCGGTCCCCGACTCCGCGCCGCCCTATGACGACGGCCTCGCCCAGACCGGCCCCGGCGGCCGA
The DNA here is from genome assembly GCA_963808705.1 of uncultured Actinomycetota bacterium. Classification (GTDB taxonomy): domain Bacteria; phylum Actinomycetota; class Actinomycetes; order Streptosporangiales; family Streptosporangiaceae; genus JASHPR01. The sequence continues at coordinate 447,381 of CAWEHB010000008.1, forward strand.
CCGCTCCAGCCCGCCCGGCCGCCCGGACGGCCCGGGCCGGCGGCACGGGCGAAGCTGGCCGGGACGACGACCCGGCCGGGGACGACAAAGCCGCAGGCACCGGGCCAGCCGTCCCGGCCAGCCGCGGCGCGCCTGCCGCAGCGCAGCCCGGCCGCGGACGGCAGATGGCCGAGCCAGTTCGCCCAGGTCCTCGCGGAGACGCTGGCCGGATCACGGCCCCAGGGCCAGATCAGGCCCTGGACCACCGATCAGGCGCGCCGGCGCATCCGGCAGCTCGGGCCGAGGCTCGCGGCGGGGGTCCAGCCGCGGGTCCGTCGCATCATGACGTCCCGCCCGGCCGCCGGCGTGGTCGAGATGACCGTGATCGTGGGATTCGGGCCGAGAATCCGCGCCCTCGCCGTGCGCCTCGAGCAAGACGGTCCCGAGCATGACGCAGCGGCAGCGCGGTGGATCTGCACGGCCATCGAGGCGGCCTGACCCTGCCCGGGGTGCGGCCGGGCCGGGCGAGGGCTAGCGGTTACGCGGGTCGCCGTGGCACAGCTTGAACTTGCGGCCGGACCCGCACGGGCACGGGGCATTCCGGCCCACCTTGGAGTAGTCGGTGCTGCCGCCCGGGGTGGTCTGCTGCTGCGCCTGGCCGCTTCCGTCATCGCTGGGCGCCGTGTACTGAAGCCGCCCCTGCCGCTGCGGCCGCTCCAGCCCGCGGGCCGCCAGGCCGGCCGGAACCGCCGGGCCACCCGGCGCGGCCTGCAGACCTGGTCCGGCCTGGGCGCCCGGCTGGGGCTGGCTGCCCGACCGGGCCTGGGAACCTGTCCGGGAATGGCGCCCGGGCCGGGACTGAGCGCCCGACCGGCCGGAACGGCCCTCTTCGGCCTGGCTGCCGCCGCCCGCGGCCGGGCCGACCAGGGCCGGCCCGATGCTGCCGACGACGGTGGCGCCGGGCACGGCGCCACCGGGCACGATGCCGTCCGCGACCGCGCTGCCCGGGGCGGCCTCCTCCACGATCGGGCTGTCCTGGCGCTGCACCTGGAGGTTGAACAGGCTGCCGACCGATTCCTCCTTGATGCCCTCCATCATGGAGCTGAACATGTCGTAGCCCTCACGCTGGTATTCCACCAGCGGATCGCGCTGCCCGTATCCCCGCAGGGTGATGCCCTCGCGCAGGTAGTCCATCTCGTACAGGTGCTCGCGCCACTTCCGGTCGAGTACCGAGAGGACGACCCGCCGCTCGAGCTCGCGCATCATCTCCGGGGTCAGCTCCTCCTCCCGGCGCTCATAGGCGGCCAGCGCGTCCTGCTGCACCAGTTCGGTGATCAGGTCGGCCGACAGCCGCGCCCGGTCCCCGCCGGCCTCCTCGACCATCTGGCTGACCGTCATCCCGCCCGGGTAGAGCTGGTGGAATGCCCGCCAGAGCTGGTCCAGGTCCCATTCCTCGGGGAAGCCCTCGGCCGTCGCGCCGGCCACGTACCCGGCGATCACCTCATCCATCATCCCCCGGATCTGATCCTTCAGATCCGCGCCCTCGAGCACCTGGCGCCGCTCGTCGTAGATGACATGGCGCTGGCGGTTCATCACGTCGTCGTACTTGAGCAGGTCCTTGCGGATCTCGAAGTTCTGCTGCTCGACCTGCGTCTGGGCGGACCGGATGGAACGGCTGACGGTCTTCGACTCGATGGGCACGTCCGGCGGGGTCTTGAGCCACTCCATGATGTGCGCGACCTTGTCGGCGTTGAACATCCGCATCAGGTCGTCCTCGAGCGACAGGTAGAACCGCGACTCGCCGGGGTCGCCCTGCCGCCCGGACCGGCCGCGCAACTGGTTGTCGATCCGCCGGGACTCATGCCGCTCGGTGCCGAGGACGTACAAGCCGCCGGCCGCGACGACCTCCTCGTGCTCCTCGGCCACCGCCCGCTTGGCCTTGTCCACCGCCTCCCCCCAGGCGGCCTCGAAGTCCTCGGGCGTGTCCGCAGGCGACAGCCCGCGCTGGTGCAGTTCCAGGTTGGCGATGAACTCGGGGTTGCCGCCGAGCATGATGTCCGTGCCGCGGCCCGCCATGTTCGTCGCCACGGTGACCGCGCCCTTGCGGCCCGCCTGGGCGACGATGGTGGCCTCGCGCTCGTGGTACTTGGCGTTCAGGACCTCGTGCGCGATGCCCTTGCGCTTGAGCATCTTGGACACGAGCTCCGACTTCTCGACGCTGGTGGTGCCGACGAGTACCGGCTGACCCGCCGCGTTCCGCTCGGCGATGTCGTCGACCAGGGCCTCGAACTTGGCCTGGGCCGTCTGGTAAACCACGTCGGACTGATCGGCGCGGATCATCGGCATGTTCGTGGGGATCGGCACCACGCCGAGCTTGTAGGTCTGGTGGAACTCGTTCGCCTCGGTCATGGCGGTGCCGGTCATCCCGGCGAGCTTGGCGTAGAGCCGGAAGTAGTTCTGCAGGGTGATCGTGGCGAGGGTCTGGTTCTCGTCCTTGATCTGCACGCCTTCCTTGGCCTCGATGGCCTGGTGCATGCCCTCGCTGTACCGGCGCCCATGCAGCATGCGGCCGGTGAACTCGTCCACGATCAGGACCTCGCCGTTCATCACGACGTAGTCCTTGTCCTTCTTGTACAGCTCCTTCGCCTTGATCGAGTTGTTCAGGAAGCTGACCAGCGGTGTGTTCACCGACTCGTAGAGGTTGTCGATGCCGAGCCAGTCCTCGACCTTCTCCACGCCGGACTCGAGGATGCCGACCGTGCGCTTCTTCTCGTCGACCTCGTAGTCGCCGTCGCCGTCCTCGCCGCGCCGCAGCCGGGGCGCGATCTTGGCGAACTCGAGGTACCAGCGGCTGTTCTGGTCGGCGGGCCCGCTGATGATCAGCGGGGTACGCGCCTCGTCGATGAGGATGGAGTCGACCTCGTCCACGACCGCGTAGTGGTGGCCCCGCTGGACGCACTCCTCCAGGCCCCAGGCCATGTTGTCCCTGAGGTAGTCGAAGCCGAACTCGTTGTTCGTCCCGTAGGTGATGTCGGCCGCGTACTGCTTGCGGCGCTCGTCGGGCTCCATCTGGGCCAGGATCACGCCCACCTCGAGGCCCAGGAACCGGTGGATCCGGCCCATCCACTCGGCGTCGCGCTTGGCCAGGTAGTCGTTGACCGTCACGACGTGCACGCCGTTGCCGGTCAGCGCGTTCAGGTAGGCGGGCAGCGTGGAGACGAGCGTCTTGCCCTCGCCGGTCTTCATCTCGGCGATGTTGCCCATGTGCAGGGCCGCGCCGCCCATCAGCTGCACGTCGAAATGCCGCTGGCCCAGGGTCCTCCGCGCGGCCTCGCGGACCGTGGCGAACGCCTCGGGCAGCAGGTCCTCGAGGGACTCGCCGCCGGAGTGCCGCTGCCGGAACTCATCGGTCATCGCGCGGAGCTCGGCGTCGCTCAGCGCGACGAAGTCCTCCTCGATCGAGTTGACCTGATCAGCTATCCGCTTGAGCTTACGCAGGATCTTGCCCTCGCCGGCGCGGAGGACACTATCGATGATGGCTGGCACTTGCGTCGCGCTCCTCGCGGATCGTCTGGGTCTGTGGCGCGGTATGCCCGCCTTGCCGCAGGCCCGCTGCGCTTGGCCGGCAGGCGGATGGCATCACGGCGGGCTCCTGACACCGTGCCTACAGCCATGGTAGGCGAGACGCGGGGTGAAGCCGAGTCTTCGCCAGCCGCCCGATACCCTAGGGGCCGGTTGCTCCTGGCTGGAGGCCCTGGCCACAATGATAGGCAGGGCGGGCAGGCGCGATCAGCGGGTAGCCGGGATGAGAGGAGCGCGCATGTCGGACCAGGTGGAGCCGGGCATCGTCGGCAGCGTGGCCGCGGGGCCAGGGCCCGCGGGCCTGGCGCAGCAGACCGCGTACGTGCCGCAGGCCCCGGGGACCCCGGTCTCATACCCGCCGCCCTTTCACGGCCGTACCGTCTCCTGGGTCGCGGTCTCGATCGTCATGGTCGGGTTCCTGACCGGCGGCCTCGGGCTCGTCTTCGGCCCGACCTGGGTGGCGTTCTGGATCGGCCTGGGCCTGGCCGTGGTCGGCAGCCTGCTCGCGCTCGCCACCAACATCTTCGACGACTGGTACTAGACGCCTCCCCCTGACGGCGCCAGGCGCCGTCAGGGACCGCAGGAATGTCAGAGCCGAGGGCTATGCTCTGGCCTCGTGGCCAGCCTCTCCCGTCCCGCACCGCAGCTGACCCTGTCGCCGGATGATGTCCGGCTGATCACGCTCCGGGCGCAGGGGCTGGTCGGCGCCCAGGGACGACGGGGCGGGGTATCCGGCATGCTCCGCAGGATCGGCGCGGTCCAGCTGGACACGATCAGCGTGCTGGCCCGCTCGCATGAGCTCGTCGCCTACGCGCGCCTCGGGCCGGTGCCGCGGGAGCGGGTCGAGCGGGCCTACTGGCACCCGCGCCAGGCCACCACGTTCGAGTACTGGTCGCATGCGGCCTGCATCCTGCCGGTCGAGGAATGGCCGTATTACGGGTTCCGGCGGCGGGCCTTCGTGGCCAGGGGCATGCGCTGGCATGAGATTCCCGAGAAGGTCTGCGGCGAGGTCCTGGCCAGGCTCCGGGCCGAGGGCCCGCTGAACGCCACCCAGCTGGGCGGGGCCAAGAATGGGGGGGCCTGGTGGGACTGGTCGGAGACCAAGATAGCGGTGGAGTGGCTGCTCGACACCGGCCGCGTGATCTGCGCGCGCCGGTCGGGCTGGCGGCGGGTGTACGACCTGCCGGAGCGGGTCCTGCCGCCGGAACTGCTGGCTGCGGACCCCTCCGACGCCGAGTGCATCGCCCATCTGGCCGCGGTCGCCGCCCGCGCGCTGGGCGTGGTGACCCGGGCCGACCTGGCCGACTACCAGCGGCTGCGGTTCGGTGAGGCGGTGAAGGGGGCAGGCGAGGTGGGCGGGAGCCGGGACGGCCAGGCCATCTCGGCCGCCGAGGCCGCGGCTGCCGCCGGCCTGGTGCCGGTCGAGATCTGTGCGCCGCGCGGCGGACCGGCGGCTCAGGCCTGGGCAGATCCGTCCGTGCTGGCTGACGGCGGGCCCGGGAGCGGCCGGCACCGGGTCACGCTGCTGTCGCCCTTCGACTCGCTCGTCTGGGACCGGAAGCGGACGCTGCGGATGTTCGGCTTCGAGCACAGCCTGGAGGCCTACGTGCCCCGGGCGAAGCGCGTGCACGGCTACTTCACGATGCCGCTGCTGGCCCGGGGGCGCCTGGTGGGCCGGGTCGATCCGGCTCGCAGCGGCCGGACCCTGGTCGCCCGCAAGCTCTCCCTCGATAGGGCGTCCGCCACCGAGGCGATGGCGCGCGCGCTGGCCGAAGCCGCGGCCTGGGTCGGATGCGACAACGTCGAACTCGGCCAGGTGGAGCCGGCCAGCCTGGAGCCGCGGCTGCGGAAGGCGGTATCGGGCCTGACCTGATTGTCCGAGCCATTATCCGAGCCGAAGGGGCGCGGCGCCGCCAGTGAAGGGGGATGGGGAGGTGGGCGGGGCCCCGGAGGCGAGCAGGAAAGCGAGCGCCCCGGAGACGAGCAGGAGACACAGTCAGCTGAACTCGATCAGCTTCTCCCGTACCGCGATCATGACCGCCTCCATCCTGGAGTGGATCTGCAGTTTCTCCAGGATGTTGCGGACGTGGTTCTTCACCGTGTTCTCGGAGATGAACAGCTCCTTGGCGATGTCGCGATTGTTCATCCCCCGGGCGATCAGCTTGAGCACCTGCATCTCGCGCTCGGTCAGCCGGGGCGCGGGCACCTCCTGGGTGCGCTCCTCGTCGTCTCGCCTGGCCAGGGTGGCGAACTCGGTGAGGAGCTTGCCAGCCATGGACGGGTTGATCAGCGACTGACCGCCGTACACGGCGCGGACCGCGGCGGCGACCTCATCGAGCGGGATGTCCTTGAGCAGGTAGCCGCTCGCGCCGGCCCGGATCGCCTCGAAGAGGTCCTCCTCCTCGTCGCTGATCGTGAGAATGACGATCTTCGCGCTCGGAGCGGCCTCTTTCATCGCCCGGCACGCCTCGATGCCGCTGCTGCGCGGCATGCGGATGTCCATCAGGACGACATCGGGCAGCGACTCGGCCGCCTTCTCGACGGCCTCGGCCCCATCGCTGGCCTGGCCGACCAGCTCGATATCCTGCTCCTCCTCCAGCACCATCTCCAGGCCGCGGCGGAACAGGGCGTGGTCGTCGACGATCATCGTGCGGATCGGCTCTGCATGCAGCGACGCTTCCGGCGGTGCCGCGCTGGTGCCGGGACTGCCGCCCATAACGCCTCCTTCTTCTTGACCGGTCCTGCGGTGGTGCCGGGGCACCTCCGCCGCGCAGGCATAGACGCTCAGATCCGCGGTGCCGTGTGATCAAACTCTCGCCGACAGGCGCCCGCAACGCAAGCGACGCTACCGGGCCGCCAGCTCTGCGGCCCTCCCGGCCTGCCCGTTCGCCTGGCTCGGCGCCGCCGCGCCCGGCGGCTCGCCGGCTCCGTCGTCCCCCATCTCTTCTACCAGGCGAATCACACCGTACTGGTAACCACGCCGTCGGTACACTACGCTCGGGCGGCCGTCTTCGGTGTCGCGGAACAGGAAGAAGTCATGGCCCACTAGTTCCATCTCGAACAGGGCCTGGTCGATGGCCATCGGCCTGGCGACGTGGAACTTCTCCCGCACCACGAGCGGCCCGTCTCCCTCCATCTCGATCGGGACGACATCATCCCCCGCCGGGCCGTCACCCTCGGCGCGGCCCCCGGCGTCCGCGGCGTCTTCCGGTACCGCTTCCAGTTCCCCGGACGCCGGTTCTTCCCCCGCATCCGGCGTCTCGGCCGCCGCGTCGCCCGCCGCGGGCTGGTCAGTCCGCCGGCCGTGCCGGCACTTGCGCCGGTCGCCCGCCCGGCGCAGCCGCGACTCGAGCTTGGTGAAGGCCAGGTCCAGGGCGGCGTAGCGGTCCTCGGCCGCGGCCTCGGCCCGGATCGCCGGCCCGCGCGAGGAGATGGTCAGCTCGACTCGCTCTCGCCGCTGTGACTGGCGCGGGTTGCGTTCGGTGGAGACCTCCACGTCGATCCTGGTGGCCCTGGAGTCCAGCTTGCCGAGCTTGGCGAGCTTGGCCGCCGCGTGCCTGCGGAACCGTTCGAGCACGACCGTGTGCCGACCTTTGAAGATGATGTTCACCTAGGAACCCCCTTCTGCCCGGACTTGAACGGCACCCGCCCGGCCGACCTGGTCTTCGACCCCACATCCGCCTGCTGAGGGGCTCGCAGCCACTTGTGCCACTACTGCCCTTCTCCCGGCCCAGGAGACGTCGGATCCCCTGGCGGGGCAGGACTTACTTCTAAGCCGCACCGTGATCAGTCGACGATAAGTCGCCTTACGTGGGCCGTTTCGCCTGCGGCTGGCATCGGCTTGCCGCGGCCGCCTTCCCGCTGGCGGGAAGGCCTGCGCGGTGCAACCACGGACCCGGGCGGGTGCCATGACACGACGCTAGCCCGCCCTGAACGGAATGTCAGGAGGGGAATGCCGACAGCATGCGCTGGCCTGGCGCGGCACGGGCCGGCCGTGACCACATATCGGGATATCGGGGCCCGCCACCGGGCGCCGCCAGGCGCGGTTCAGCCCGGATAGGCTGGGGCCGCGCCCGCGGCCCGGGCGGGCTCAAAAACTCCCGGGTTCGCCGAGATCATGATCTTGCCGCCCGCCAGGCCGACGGCGATTTCCGCGGTGGAGCCGCCGGGGTTTGTGGCCGTCACCGACACGGGGGCGCCGCCGTTGGTCGCGATCGGGGTGGGCTGCCCGCCGTTCAGCGGGACCTCGTAGAGCTGCGCACCGGACGAGCTTCCGCTCAGGACGATGACGTAGTCGGGGCCGTACCAGCTCAGCGCCTCGGGGTCGGCGATGGCCGAGCCGATGATCACCGGCGAGCCGACCGAGGCGGACGGCCCGCTGTGCGTGATGGCCGCGAGCTGCACCTGACTACCCGGCCTGCGGCCGAACACCCCGCGGACGATCATGGCAGCCCGGACGCCGTCCGGGGCCACCCGGAACTGGGTCACCTCGTCCTCGGGTGGCACGCCGGCCATGGTGACCAGGGGCGCGGAGGTGCCGCCCGGCGGCAGCATCCAGACCTCGCCTCCGGCGGCGATCCAGAGGTTGCCCTGGTCGTCCCAGCTCACCGAGGTGCAGCTGCCGCTGGTCGGCCGCCACTCCCGCAGCCGGGCGTGGTGGCTGAGGCCGCCGATGTAGACGGCCCCGCCGCCCACGGTAATCCCGGCCACCCAGCGCCGGTCGGGCGAGACGGCGATCGAGCTGAACGCCGGGGTGCCGGCCGTGCCGGCCGTGCCGGCCGGGCCGGGAACCGCGGCTGCGCGCCCGGAACCTGGCTGGCCGATGCCGGATAGCTCCTGGACGGCGCCGTGGCTGGTGACGACGTAAAGACTGGATCCGTCCGGCTGCGTCGGTACCCAGCTCCCGAAGGTCTGCGGCAGCTGATACTGGCTCCCCGCGATCTGCACCGGGCGCCCGTTGATCTGGAGCTCGACCGACTGGATCGTCGTCGGCCCGCTGCCGAGCGTCCAGGCCAGCTGCGCGGCCATCTGTTCCAGCTGCCGGCGGCTGCTGGTGGCGTGCTTCTCGCCCAGGTCGACAATGGCGTTCGAGCCGTTGATGATGACCGGGTTGTCGATGAGCGAGACGCTGGACGGGAACCCGGTCAGGGCCGCGCCGGACAGCCAGCCTTCGGGATCTTGCAGGAGCGCCTTGACCAGCCCGGTGGCCAGTTCCGTGTTCGTGGCCTGCTGCGGCACGAACACCGGATCGGGCACCAGCGTCCGGCCCGACTGGGTGAGGAAGTAGAGATCGCGCGGCTGGTACACGCGTTCGAAGTCGGCCTGGGTCAGCAGTAGCTGCGACGTGGGCAGGGTGTCGATCCGCCACTGCCCGTTGATCTTGAGCAGGTTGTAGTCATAGGACTGACTGGACGATCCGGAGGAGACCAGGTACTGGCCGGTGTCGGTGAGCGTGGCCACGGGCAGGCCGGTGACCTTGACCCCGGCCTGGTCCTCCTCCTGCTGCTGGCCGGCCAGCGGCTGCCGGATGGAAGGAGCGGCGGTGCTCGTCGTGGGGGGCCTGCTCACCACGGTGACCGCCCATCCCGGCCGCCACCTGTGCTGCGCTGTGCTGTCGAGATACTCGCGGGCCACCTGGTGATCGTTGGCGAAGCTGGCGCTGGCCGCGAGGAAGCCGGACACGATTTCTGTGGTGGTCCAGCCCGGTCCTGGTCCCACCGGGATGGGCTGGGAGTAGTCCTGGCCGATGCCGACCTGGCCAGCGCCGGCCAACTGGACCGCACCGCTCGTCGGCAGCGTGGAGCAGCCGCCGGCCACGACGGCCACGGCGAACGCCGCGGCCACGGCGCGGCCTCTCGCGCCCGCTCGTGGCCACCAGGCCAGCCCGGCAGAGGCTAGCCGGCCGACCCGCAAAATGATCATCGGTCCGGCCTGTCCACGCGCAGCGGGCTCGGCGGTTTCCCGTCCGCGCTGCCCGCGCCCGTCACGCCGACCGGGCCCGATCCGTTGGTCCGGGCCGGGCCTGCCGCGGCTGCGCCGTTGACGACGGCCAGGCCTGCCGGGCCACCGGCGTTGGCACCGGCCACGGCCGCGCCGTTGACGACGGCGGGGCCTGCCGCGGCCGGCCCCGCAGTAAGTTCCGCTTCGTCGGGGCCGAGAGGCAGCGGCGACCCGGCCAGCTCCACGCCGGCCGCCCGGGGCAACGTAAGCCGGAACAGCGATCCCCGGCCCACCTCGCCCCATGCCTCCAGCCATCCCCCGTGAATCCTGGCGTCCTCCAGCGCGATCGCCAGGCCCAGGCCGGTGCCCCCGGTGGTCCGGGCCCGGGCCGGGTCCGCTCGCCAGAAGCGCTCGAATACCAGTCGCTCCTCCCCCGGAGCCAGCCCGATCCCGTAATCCCTGACCGCCACGGCCACCGCGACGGAATCGCCGGCCACGGTCACCACCGCGTCCTTGCCCTCACCGTGCTCGACCGCGTTGACGAGCAGGTTCCGCAAGATCCGCTCCACCCGGCGCCGGTCCACCTCGGCCACGCACGGCTCGGCCGGAAGCCTGAACTCGATCTTGGCACCGCGCCGCTCGGCGAGTTGCTGGGCCACGTCGGCGGCATGCCGGGCGAGGTTGCAGATATCGACGGGCTCGGGGTCCAGGACCTCCACGTTGGCGTCGTACTTGCTCATCTCGAGCAGGTCGGTCAGCAGGGTCTCGAACCGCTCCAGCTGGCTCTGCAGCACCTCCGCCGACCGGGACACCGGGCCATCCAGCTGATTCCGGTTCGCGAACAGCACCTCGGCGGCCATCTTGATCGTGGTCAGCGGAGTCCGCAGCTCGTGCGAGACGTCGGACACGAACTGGCGTTGCACCTGGGAGAGGTCCTGCAGCGCGGTCAGCTTCTCCTGGAGGCTGGCCGCCATCTCGTTGAACGACGTCGCGAGCGCGGCCAGCTCATCCACTCCGCGTACCGGCATCCGCTCGCGGAGGTTTCCCGTGGACAACCGCTGGGCGCCGCGCGCGGCGCGCCGGACCGGGGTCACGACCCAGCGGGTGACCAGCGCGGCGATGGCCGCGAACAGGAACACCAGCCCGATGCCCGCCAGCAGGAACGTTCGCTGGATCTGAGCCAGGGTCTGCTGCACCTGAGTCAGCGGGAAGAAGTAGTAGAGCTGGTAGTAATTGCCGACCGGGACGCCGTAGACCAGTCCCGCCACCGGGCTGTTGGAGGCGGAAGGATAGCTCATGCTGGTGAACGTGAAGCTCGGCGTGGACTCGCCCTTCTTCTGCAGCAGGTCCACCTTGCTGACCAGCCGGGACGGGATCTGGCCGGGCACCACGCCAGCGGTCTCCCCGAGCCGGTACACCGGCGGGCCGGAATAGCCGGCCGCGAGCATGATCGCGACGCCATAGGGGCTCTCCGTGTCGGGCGCGGGCTGCAGGTTGCCGACGATCGATCCCATGAGGTCCTGGGCGCTCCCGCTGGGATGCGAGTCAATCCCCGCCTGGCCCTCGGCGGTGATCAGCCCGTTGTCGACGACGTTGCCGGCCTGCAGTTCCTTGGCCTGCAGCTGGTCAGAGGTGATCTGCTGCATCAGGAAGAAGCCGAGCAGCGTGACCACGAACGCCGAGATGACCAGGGTCGTGGTGACCACGCGCAGCTGCAGCGACCGGAGCCAGCGCGCGCGCAGGACCCCGTGAACGACGGCGAGCCGGCGTCGCAGCCCGGCCGCACGGCGGAGGGCCAGCCGGCGCAGGCGGACGATCGCATCCGGCACCGTGGCTGTTCCCAGCGCACCTCCAGGTGCCGTGCCATCGGCGCTGCCGCTGGTCGCTGCCCCCTTCATGCTCTTCCTCCGCTAAACCGGCCACCGATCGGGCCGCCGGACGGGCTGGCCGGGCCGCGGATCAGCCCGGTCCCGCCTTGTACCCGACGCCGCGGACCGTGACCACGATCTCCGGGCGCTCCGGATCTTTCTCGATCTTGGCACGAAGCCGCTGGACATGGACGTTGACGAGCCGGGTGTCGGCCGCGTGCCGGTATCCCCACACCTGCTCGAGCAGCACCTCCCGGGTGAACACCTGCCGCGGCTTCCGGGCCAGGGCGACAAGCAGGTCGAACTCCAGCGGGGTGAGGTTCAGCGGCTCGCCCGCCCGGGTCACCGCGTGCCCGGCGACGTCGATGCTGACGTCACCGATCTGCAGCGTCTCCGGGGCCGGGTCCTCGGTCCGGCGCAGCCTGGCCCTGATCCTGGCGACCAGCACCTTGGACTGGAACGGCTTCACGATGTAGTCGTCCGCGCCCGACTCCAGCCCCAGCACCACGTCAACCGTGTCGCTCTTGGCGGTGAGCATCACGATCGGCACTCCGGACTCGGCGCGGATCTGCCGGCAGACGTCGATGCCGTCCATGCCGGGCAGCATCAGGTCGAGCAGCACGAGATCGGGGTGGGTATCGCGGAATACGTCCATCGCCTTGTCGCCGTCGGCGACAAACGTGGGCTCGAAGCCCTCCCCTCGGAGCACGATGCCCAGCATCTCGGCGAGAGCGGCGTCGTCGTCGACGACCAGCACGCGACCTTTCATGACACCCATCGTTCCACGTAAGTATCGGCTAGGGGACCGTCTGGCCGGCCCGAACCCGCAACTAGCACACGCAGGGTACCTGCACCGACGGGCTGCGCGATCCCCCGCTCGGTCACGATGGCGGTGATCAGCGCGGGCGGTGTCACGTCGAACGCGGGGTTGTACGCGGCGGTTCCCGCGGGCGCCACCGGCACGCCCGCCAGGCTGGTCACCTCCTCCGGCGGCCGGCGTTCCACCTCGATCGCCGCCCCGTCCGGGGTGGCCAGGTCGATGGTGGAGACCGGCGCCACCACCACGAACGGCACCTGGTGGTGGCGGGCCAGCACCGCGAGGGCGTACGTGCCGACCTTGTTCGCCACGCTGCCGTCCGCCGCGATCCGGTCCGCGCCGGTCAGGACGATATCGACCGCACCGGCGGCCAGCAGCGACGCGGCCGCCGAATCGGCCAGCACGGCGTGCGGCAGGCCGGCCTTCCGCGCCTCGTACGCGGTCAGCCGCGCGCCCTGCAGCAGCGGCCTCGTCTCATCGATCCAGAGCTGGGCGAGCCGGCCCGCCCGGTGCGCCGCGAGGATCACCGCGAAGGCCGTGCCCTCGCCGCCCGATACCAGGGCCCCGGTGTTGCAGTGAGTCAGCACCCGCGCCCGGGGCGGGACCAGGGCCAGACCGTGCCGTGCCATCGCCGCGCTGGCCGCCCCGTCCTCCGCCGCAATCGACCGGGCCTCGGCGACCACGGCGCTCGCTGCGGCCCGTTGTGGATCGTGATTTTGATCATGCAGGGCCTGCTGGTATGCGGCCAGTGCGCGCCTGACCCCCCAGCCCAGATTCACCGCGGTCGGCCGGGCGCCCTCGATGGCCGCGGCGGCGGCCGCCACGTCGTCGCCGCGGTACGCCGCGAGCGCGATCCCGAAGGCGCCGGCCACGCCGAGCATCGGCGCCCCGCGGACCACCAGACGGCGGATGGCGTCCACCAGGGACGGGACATCCGCGCAGGTAACGACGGCCTCCGCGGCCGGAAGCCGGGTCTGGTCCAGCAGCGCCACCGCCGGGCCTTCGGGCGGCTCGAGCCAGCGCAGCGCGGGTGTGTCCACACCATGAGTGTGCGCTGGCGCGGGCTCGCCCGCCAGCTATGACCCCTGCCGCCAGGACTCGAGATACTCCTTCTGAACGGGAGTCAGGTCGTCGATCTCACCGCCAAGCGAGGCGAGCGCGAGCGTGGCGATCTGGGTGTCGATCTCGGCCGGTACCTCGTGCACGCCGGGCGGCAGACTGTTTTGCTCCCCACCCCGGCCCTCCCTCCCGCCTTGGCCGGCCAGCCAGGCCAGTGCGAGCGCCTGCACCGCGAACGACAGGTCCATCACCGCGGCCGGGTTGCCCTCGGCGGCGACCAGGTTGACCACCCGGCCCTCGGCCAGCAGGATCAGCCGCCTGCCGTCAGGCAGGAGGTACTCGTCGGCATGCGGCCGGACGGCCGGGTGGACGGCGGCCGAAAGCTCGGCCAGCGCGCGCACGTCCACCTCGACATCGAAATGGCCGGCGTTGGCCAGGATCGCCCCGTCGCGCATCACCGCCATATGCCCGGGCCCGATCACGTCACGGGAACCCGTCGCCGTGATGAACACCTGCCCGATCGGTGCCGCCTGCGCCATCGGCAGCACCCGGAACCCCTGCATGAGCGCGGCCAGCGCGCGGACCGGGTCGACCTCGGTGATGATGACCTGGGCACCGAGCCCCCGGGCCCGCTCGGCGATCCCGCGGCCGCAGGGCCCGTAGCCGGCCACCACGATGACCTGCCCGGCCAGCAAGGTGTTGGTGGCCCGGAGGATCCCGTCGATCACCGACTGCCCGGTGCCGTAGAAGTTGTCGAACATGCGCCGGGTGCGTGAGGCGTCCGCGGCCACCATCGGGAACGCGAGCGTGCCCTCGGCCGCCATCCGGCGCAGCCTGGCCACCCCGGTCGTGGTCGACTCGCAGCCGCCGCGCACCCCCGCGAGCAACTCGGGGCGCTCGGCGTGCACCGTGTTCACCAGGTCGCAGCCATCGTCGATGACGAGGCCGGGCGCGGCGTCCAGGGTCCGGTGGATGTGCTGGTAATAGGTGCGACGGTCGACCCCGGCACGGGCGTGGACGGTGACCCCGGGGCAGGCGGCCAGGGCCGCCGCGATGTCGTCCTGGGTGGACAGCGGGTTGGACGCGGCCAGGTGCAGCCGCCCGCCGCCCGCCGTGAGCAGGTTCACCAGGACCGCGGTCTCCGCCGTCACGTGCAGGCAGGCGGCGATCGTGAGCCCGGCGAACGGCTGCTCCTGCTCGAAGACGCTGCGGATCAGGCCGAGCACGGGCATGGACCGCTCCGCCCATCCGATCCGGGCCAGGCCCGTGCCAGCCTGGCCCGGATCGGCGACCTCGGACTCGATGCTGCGCGGCGAGATGCCCGGCGGCGACCCGGAGGACATGCTCAGTAGCGGTAGTGGTCCGGCTTGTAGGGGCCCTCGACCGGCACGCCGATGTAGCTGGCCTGCTCCTTGGTCAGGGTGGTGAGCCGCACGCCGAGCGCGTCCAGGTGCAGCCGGGCCACCTTCTCGTCCAGGTGCTTGGGGAGCACGTGGACCCCCAGCGGGTACTCCTCGCCCCGGGTGAACAGCTCGATCTGGGCGATGACCTGGTTGGTGAAGCTGTTCGACATCACGAAGCTGGGATGTCCGGTGGCGTTGCCCAGGTTCAGCAGCCGCCCCTCGGACAGGACGATCACCGAGTGCCCGTCCGGGAAGGTCCACTCGTCCACCTGCGGCTTGATGTTGGTCCTGCGGATCCCGGGCCGCCGGGCCAGGCCCGCCATGTCGATCTCGTTGTCGAAATGGCCGATGTTGCCGACGATTGCCTGGTGCTTCATCTGGCTCATGTGCTCGGCCGTGATGATGTTGTAGTTGCCGGTCGCGGAGATGAAGATGTCGGCGCTGGCCACGACGTCCTCCAGGCGCGCGACCTGGAAGCCGTCCATGGCCGCCTGCAGCGCGCAGATCGGGTCGATCTCGGTGACGATCACCCGGGCGCCCTGGCCGCGCAGCGACTCCGCGCAGCCCTTGCCCACGTCGCCGTAGCCGCACACCACCGCGACCTTGCCGCCGATCAGCACGTCGGTGGCCCGGTTGATGCCGTCCACCAGCGAGTGCCTGCAGCCGTACTTGTTGTCGAACTTCGACTTGGTCACCGAGTCGTTGACGTTGATCGCCGGGAACCTGAGCGTGCCGGCCGACGCCATCTCGTACAGCCGGTGCACACCGGTCGTGGTCTCCTCGGTGACCCCCTTGATCTGCGCGGCGGCCGCGGTCCACTTGCCCGGGTCGGCGGCCTTGGAGGCGCGCAGCACGGACAGCACGACCTGCCACTCTTCGGGGTCGTCGTCGGCCGCCTCCGGCACCGAGCCGACGGCCTCGAACTCCGCGCCCTTGTGCACCAGCAGCGTGGCGTCCCCGCCGTCGTCCAGCAGCATGTTCGGCCCGGGTTCCCCGGGCCAGGTGAGCGCCTGCTCGGTGCACCACCAGTACTCCGGCAGGGTCTCGCCCTTCCAGGCGAATACCGGGATGCCCTTCGGATCCTCCGGGGTGCCGTCCGGGCCCACGGCGACCGCCGCCGCCGCGTGGTCCTGGGTCGAGAAGATGTTGCAGCTCGCCCAGCGGACCTGGGCCCCGAGCGCCACCAGCGTCTCGATCAGCACCGCGGTCTGGATGGTCATGTGCAGCGAGCCGGTGATCCTGGCGCCGCGCAGCGGCTGAGAGCGGGCGAATTCCTCCCGGACGGCCATCAGTCCGGGCATCTCATGCTCGGCCAGCCGGATCTCTTTCCGGCCGAACTCGGCGAGCGACAGGTCGGCGACCCTGAACGGGACGGCTTCGGTAGGCATCGGCACTCCTCTGGCTCCAGCGCGGATCTTTCTCGGTTGACACCCCGACGCTACGGGAGGAGGGCCGGTGATCGCACGCCGGATGGGCTGTTTCTGACAAGAGATTGTAAGATTTAGTGCTATGCGCATCACGGAGGCCGCGCAGCGCCTCGGCACCTCGCCGCGAATGCTCCGCTACCGGGACTCCCTGGGCCTGCTGCCGACGGTCCGCGAGCAGCCGCCGCGCCGGCTGGTCCGCCCGGTACCGGCCGCGCCCGCCGCCGCGGCGCCGTCCGCGGCCGTGGCCCCGGCGCGGTCCGCGCCCGCGGCGCCGGCGCCGTCCGTCGCCGCGGCGCCGCACCGGCAGTTCGGCGAGCGTGACCTGGACGCGGTCGCGCTCGCGCTGGCGATCGAGCACCGCTACGACGTCAGCCCTGCCGCGCTGGCGTTCGGCCTCCGCGTGCTCACCGAGCCCGGGGTCCGGGCCGAGGTGGCCGAGCTCGGCCGGAGGATCGGCCGCATCCAGGCGCCCGCCGCCCGCGCGCTCGACTTCGAGCAGGAGCGGGCGCTCCGCTTGCTCAGCATGTCCAGGCACCCCCAGCGCACCCCTGGCCGCCGCTGACTCCAGCGCCCATCCCCCCGCGCGGCTTCCCCGCCCGTCGCGGCTTCCCCTGCCCCGGTCCGCGGCCGCTGCGCGGGCTCGGCCGACCCTGCGAGCGCTAGCTGGGGCGGTCGCGGCGCGGGGCGCGAAGGGAGGAGCGGGCTGGGGAACGTGGCGGGGAACGGCGGGCGGCCCGGACCGCGGGGTCGGCGAGGTCCGCACGCGCTTCCTGGTACAGATCGGGCTCCAGGTAGACCAGCTCGGCGATCGGCACCGCGGCCCGGACCCTGCGTTCCGCTGTGTCGATGCCCGCGACCAGGGCGGCGGCACTCTGCTTGCGGCTCACCGCGATCTTCGCGCCCACCAGCAGCGTCTCCGGGCCGACGTGCAGGGTACGCAGGTGAATGACCCGCTCTACCTCGGGGCCGTCCTCCAGGGCCGCCACGATGGCCCGCTCCACGTCGGCATCGGCCGACTCCCCGATGAGCAGGCTCTTCATCTCGACCGCCAGGATCACCGCCACGGACCCGAGCAGGGCGCCGATCCCCAGCGAGCCCGCGCCGTCCCAGCGCCCGTTGCCGGTGATCCAGGTCAGCACCACCCCGCAGAAGGCCAGCGCCAGCCCGATCAGCGCCGCGAAGTCCTCGAGCAGCACCGCGGGCAGTTCGGGGGCCTTGGCCCGCCGGATGAAGCTGGACCAGGCGCGCCGCCCCCGGGACTGATTCGACTCGATGATCGCGGTCCGGAACGAGAACCCCTCGAGGATGCCCGCGATGCCGAGCACAACCAGGGCCACCACGGGCGAATCGAGCGACTCGGGGTGGAGAATCCGATGCACGCCCTCGTAGAGGGAGAACGCGGCACCGAGGGTGAACAGTAGAAGCGCTACCAGGAACCCGTAGAAGTAGCGTTCGGCGCCGAAGCCGAACTGGTGCTCCTCGGTCTCCTCGCGCCGCGCCCGCCTCCGGCCGATGAGCAGCAGTGCCTGGTTACCCGAGTCGGCGACCGAGTGGACGGATTCGGCCAGCATCGACGCCGACCCGGTGATCACGAACGCGGCGAACTTCGTGGCGGCGATGCCGACATTGGCCGCGAACGCCGCGAGTACGGTCCGCACGCCGCTCTCCGCGGGACTCTGCCCGGCGCTCATGGACGCTCAGGCCGGCCTGCGGCCGCGGCTAGCCCTTGGCCGGGTCGCGCGCCTCGTCGACGAGCATGACGGGGATGTCATCGCGCACGGGGTAGGCCAGGCCGCAGTCCGCCCCGGTGCAGACCAGTTCGCTGGCCTCTTCGTCGACGCGTACCGGAGCGTGGCACTTCGGGCAGACCAGGATCTCGAGCAGCCAGTCATCGATCTTCACTGCATCTCCCTTGGTGTCGAAGGAGGGACGGCACGGCTCCACCTAGTCGGCATCACCGTGCTTCCTCGTTCGCTCGCCTCCGGGGCGCCTTGAGGCGTCCCCTTCCCTCGCCACTCGGTCGCACGCTCCCTCGCTCCTCAGTCCAGGCGACGCCGCGCCCCTCCGGCTCACTCACCGTGCACGATACGCAGGACCTGGTCGCGGACGTCGATCAGGGTCTCCTCGTCGGGTGCCTCGACGTTGAGCCTGAGCAGCGGCTCGGTGTTCGACGGGCGCAGGTTGAACCACCAGCCGCCGCGTGCGACGGTCAGGCCGTCGAGTTCGTCCATCCAGACGCCATCGGTGCCCGCGAAGGCAGCGCGGACCCGCTCCGTGGCGCCCCGCTGGTCGCGGACCTCGCTGTTGATCTCGCCCGACGACCGGTACCGCGCGTACGCCGACAGCAGCGTGGACAGCGGCCCGTCCTGCGATCCGAGCGCGGCGAGCACGTGCAGGGCGGCCAGCATGCCCGAGTCGGCGAACCAGAAGTCGCGGAAGTAGAAATGCCCGGAATGCTCGCCGCCGAAGATCGCCCCGGCCGCGGCCATCTGCGCCTTGATGAAGGAGTGCCCGACCCGCGTCCGCACCGGGGTGCCGCCGTGGGCAGACACGATCTCCGGGACGGCCCGCGAGGTGATCAGGTTGTGAATGATGGTGGCGCCCGGCTCCCTGGCCAGCTCGGCCACTGCGATCAGCGCGGTCAGCACGGAGGGCGAGACGATCTCGCCCCGCTCGTCGACCACGAAGCAGCGGTCGGCGTCGCCATCGAAGGCCAGGCCGATGTCCGCGCCGGAATCGAGGACGGCCCGCCGCAGGTCGGCCAGGTTCTTCGGCTCGATCGGATTCGCCTCGTGATTCGGGAACGTGCCGTCCAGTTCGAAGTAGAGCGGCACGAGGCTGATCGGCAGCCCCTCGAACACCTTGGGCACCGTGTGGCCCGCCATGCCGTTGCCCGCGTCCACGGCCACCTTCAGCGGGCGGATGCCGGACAGGTCCACCAGGGTCTTGAGGTGGGCCGCGTACCCGGACAGCAGGTCGCGCCGGGTCATGGTCCCCGGCGCGCCCCGGCCCGGCGGCACGCCGCCCTCGGCCATCGTGCGCAGTTCCGCGAGACCGGTATCGGAGCCGACCGGCCTCGCCCCCTCCCGGCAGAGCTTGATGCCGTTGTACCTGGCCGGGTTGTGGCTGGCAGTGATCATCGCGCCCGGGATGCCGAGGCTGCCGCTCGCGTAGTAGAGCATGTCGGTCGAGCCCAGCCCGCCGGACACCACGTCGGCTCCCTGGGAGGCCGCGCCGAGCCCGAAGGCCTCGGCCAGCGGCACGGAGGAGGTGCGCATGTCGTGTACGGTCACGACGGCGGGCGCGCCGGTCAGCCGCGCAAAGGCCGCGCCGACGGCCTGCGCCACGCTCTCGTCGAACTCGTCGGGCACCGTTCCGCGGATGTCATATGCCTTGAAGATCTTCGCGTACTCGGCCACTAGGAATTGCCTCCAGTGGTTACCTTCAGCGGTTTGGGGTTGCCTTCCGCGCCTGGCTGTCCTGGTCGCGGGCGCGCTCGACCACGATGGACGGACACCGAGCCTACCGGGACGCCACTCCGGCGGAGCCACGCCGCCCTAGCGCAGCCCGGTGTCTTGCGGTGACGAACGCAGCACCCGGAGATGGCCGCGACGGCCGACCTCGACACCCTGCCCGACGGGCTCGCCGTCCGCGCGCGGCGTCGTCGCCTCCATGACCGCGTTGGCCAGCGCCTCCAGGTCGTCCTCCGGCTCCTCGGCGGGACCGTCCGGAAGGCGGACCACCTCCCAGCCGATGGGCACGGTCATCCGGTCGGCATGGGCGGCGCACAGGTCATAGCAGTGCGGTTCGACGTAGGCGGCCAGCGGGCCGAGAACGGCCGTGGAGTCGCGGTAGACATAGGTGAGCGTGTGCACCGCGGCCTGCTTGCACGCGGGCCTGCTACAGCGACGAGAACTCAACATCCCGCCTCCCTCATGACCGCGGCGACGGCGGGTGAGCGAGTCCCGCGGCAGGCAGGCTCACGCAGGTCGCTCACAACGGCTGACGGTATCGATCTGCGGGCGGTAACGCCATCACCCAGGGCACTCCGCGCGATCGTGTCTCGAGAGCTCACCCCGCCCCCGGCCGCCCGGATACTCTCGGTAACTGTGAATGATGGCAGCGGCCCGCTTCCCGGGGACCGGCGGGCAGCGCGGATCAGGCGGCGGGACTCCCGCGGCCGGGGCTTGCGCGGCACGCTCACCCCGCAGGACCTGCCGCTCTACCGGAGCCGCGCGCAGCGCTTCGACGACCTGGTGCTCGAGGCCGTCGCGCAGCTCGAGCCGCGCTGGGAGGCGGAGCTGTCCGGCGTTGAGTTCGCGGTCGAGGAGATCCCGGCCGCCGACCTGCCCGACGACGAGCCGGATCCGGTGCCGCTGGCCCGGCTCGATCCCGGGTCGCCCGCGGCCGACGACCCGCGGCATCCTGCCCGCCCGGCTCGCATCGTGCTGTACCGGCGTCCGCTGATGGCCCGCGCCGACGACGAGGACGACCTCGGCGAGCTGGTGCTTGACGTGGTCGTCGAGGAGTTCGCGCGGCTGCTCGGCGTTGACCCGCAGGCGGTCGACCCGGGCTACCCGGACGAGGACTGACCCGGAGGCTCGGGGTCGTCAGGGCAGCGCGGTCGTGACGGAGTTGCGCACGGCCGGGAGCGGAACCCAGGTCAGCGAGCTCGACACGGCGAGGATGGACCGCACTGCGCCGTCCTGGGTGACCACCCGCCCGGCGTAGACCGGCCCCGAGCCGGCGAGCGGGGTGACCACGACCGCGAACGGTGAGGACCGCCCGGCCTCGCGCGGCGTGGTCAGCGTGACGACCACGCTGTGCCCTGCGGCCACGGCCACCGTGCGGGGCGCCACGCTGCCCTGGCCCGCGGCCGTCAGTTCGGTCACGCTCACCTGGGCGGCGGCCTGGGGGGCCGAGAGCACCAGCGCGGAGGTACCGCCCGAGCTGGCCGGGTTGCCGGCGATCACGCCTTGCTCCTGCACCGGCGCGGCGGCGGCGATGAACGCGCCGGGCGCTCCGGCCGCCCCGCCCGGGACGCTCATGGAGACGCTCACGGGCACGCCGGAGGAGACCTGGATCGCCGCCGGGATCCCGCCGAGTGAGGGCAGCGCTATCCCGGCCGCCGATCCGCCGGGAAGGTCGATTCCGCTGCCGCCCGTCGGCTGGTACGAGCCTCGGGCGGTGATCGCGGTCACCTTGACCTGAGCGTTGCTCACGCCGGGTACCGCGACGTAGAGCTCGCGCCCCCCGGGCGTTCCGGGCAGGCCCGGCAGCACCTGGCTGGTGGCCGGGGCCGCGGTCGCGGGCAGCCACGCGCCGGGCTCGCTGCCGTTGGAGGTCTCAAGGACCGCGGCGACGACGCGGCCGACGCTGGTGGTCACGTTCAGCGCGACCACCCCCGACCCGTGCAGCAGCTTGGCCAGGGACTGGACCACGAGGCCGTGCGGCGGGACCCCGATCCCGGCGTCTGTGCTGCCGAGTATCGGGCCGCTGTCGGTGAGGATCTGGACCGTCGCGTCAGCGGCCTGGCTGTCGGTGTTCATCAGGTAGAGCTGGATATCGGCGACTGACTTCTGCCCCGGCCCGACGAACCAGAAATCGGTGCCCGGGGCCTGGCACTGCGCAGTGGCCAGCCCTCCGGCGCTCGTCTGCTCGGCTTCCAGCCCGCGCGCCATGGCGCCGCTGGCCTGGATCATCACGCCGCCCCGCACCGGGCTGGTGGGCACCGGAGCGCCGGAGGAGGCCGCGAACCCCTGAGCCGAGCCACGGGCCGCGGCGGGAGCAGCGGCCACGCTCACCAGGGACAGCCGGCCGGGCTGCGTGAGAACGTGCAGCGGGGCCGGCGGGGTGGCGGCGCCTGCCGGGGTCAGGCGGGTCACCTCGGCCTGGCCGGTGCCGGACGATGCCGTGGCCAGCGCCAGCCCGGATACGGTGGCGCCGGCCGAGCCCGGCGCCGGGCAGGCCCGCAGCGCTGCGGACACGGTGACCCGCGTCGGAGCCCGTGTCTGCGGGCCGGCGGCCAGGGCGGCGGGACGGCTGATACTGGCCAGGCCGAACTCCGCGGCCAGCGCCATGATCACCAGCAACGCCAGCACGTACCTGTTCGCGACGAAGCGCCTCACCAGGCGTCCCCTCCGGAATCGCGTTTCGGGACCGGCCACCGCGCTGGCTCGTCATCGTCCGGCGGCCCGGGACGGCGATGGCGGCTGCCGCCCGCGGGCGGCAGCGGATCGAGCATGTCGCCGCGTCCGGTCGGCCAGGCGGACGGCTGCGGCGGCGCGGACCAGCCGTCCTGCTCACCGGACGGCCACGACGCCCGTGAACCCGGCGCGCCGGCCGCCGCCTCCCCGGGCCACGCCGAGCCCGCCTCATCATCGTCTGGCCACGGCAGCCCCGCGGCCGCCGGCTCGTCCCCGGGCCACGGTGCCGCGCCGTCCGCTGTATCTTCCGGCCACGCCGCCGCGTCATCTCCCGCCCACGCCGCCGCTGCACGGTCTTCTGACCACGGCGCCGCCGCGCCCGCCGCGCTGTCTTCCGGCCACGACGCCGCCGCGCCCGCCGCGCTGTCTTCCGGCCACGACGCCGCCGCGCCCGCCGGCTCATACCCGGGCCACGCCGCCGCGACGGCCGTCGCATCATCTCCCGGCCACGACTCCCCGGCGCCAGCGGCATCGCCGTCCTCCGGCCACGGGACCTGTGCGCCCGCCGGCTCATCCCCGGGCCATGCCGCCCGTGGCCCGGGCGCTCCGGCTGCCGCCTCCGCCCCGGGCCACGCCGCCCGGGCGGGCGCCGGGTCGCCTCCCGGCGAGGTATCCGCGGCCGCGGGCCGCCGCCGGGGCGCCGTCCGCCCGCGCCGGTCACGGCGGTCGCGCCGGTCGCGGCGCGGGCCTGGCGCGGTATCCCGGTCCCGCCGCGGCCCGCGCGCAGCCCGGCCGCCGTGACCGTGGGTCCGGCGTCCGGGCGGCACGCCGGCGCCCTCGGCCGCATCGCCGGCCGGGCGGGCGCCGCCCGCGGCCCGGGCCCCGGCCGCGGCGGGCGCGCTCGCCTCGGCCAACGTCCTGGACCCGGGCAGGGCCAGCGCGGCCACCACCGCCACCGCGACAAGCTCCAGGAGCAGGACCAGGTCGCGGGCGGTCTGATTGCGGCTGATGGTGAGCACGCCGCCGCCGGGGGGCAGCCGGAAGGCCTGCGCCCAGCTGCCCGCCGGCGAAGCCACCGGGGCCAGCGGCTTCCCGTTCAGGGTGGCTTCCCATCCGCCGGCCGGCTCGGCCAGCTCCAGCGTTCCGCCTGCCGCGGGGGCCGGCGCACCGGAGACCCCGATCGCCCCGGACGGCACGGCCACCACCGTCCCGCTGGGCTCCACCACGCGGACCCGGGCCGCCAGCCCGCTCAGGCGCCACACGTCAAAGGCCGGCGTCGCGCTGACCGGCTGCAGGCCCGCGACGCCGTTCAGCAGCCGGGCCAGGTTCTGGTTCACCGGGGCGGGCAGGAGCACGAAGCCGATGTCGAACTGGGCGAGCTGCTGGCTCTGGTCTACCGCCTCACCGCCGTTCGGGGCGACCAGGGCCGCCACGGCGGTGTTCAGGGCGCTCTGGGCCGCGGGCGCCGGCGCCAGGTCCGGATCGCCGAGCGACGGGCTGGTTCCGCGCTGCAGCGAGTAGCTCACCTGGCTGCCGTCCGGGCGCAGCACGAGCGTCCTCAGCTGCAGGCCGCTGTCGGGCGCGGCGGTGACGACGGCGGGCACGACCGGGCCGGACACGGGTGCGACGGGCCCGCGAACGCCGCTGGTCACCCAGGACGCGGCGGCGAGGACCGGCGTCGAGCAGGCGACGGCGGCCAGCACCACCACCCCGATACCGTGCAGCGTGCGCGGCCCGCGCGGGCCGGAGCCGCCCTTCTTGCCGCTGCCGCCCGGCGTCGCCGCGCTGAGCCGGTCGCCGCGCAGCAGCGCCTCGCCCGCGGTCACGCCTGCGAGCAGCAGGCCCATCGCGGCGATCAGCAGGGCCACTCCCGGCCAGGCCGACACCGCAGGCCCGCCGGCGGGCGGAGTGATCATGACACGGCTCACGGCCACTGCGATCGCCAGGCCGGACAGCGCCACGCCCCAGCCCGCCAGCACGAGGGCCCGGCGCCTGCTCAGCAGCAGCGCGGCCAGCGCGGCGACGGCGAGCCCGGCCGTCACCCAGACCGGGGGGATGCCGGGGCCGCCCGGGCTGAGCAGCATCACCGAGCGGGCCGGCAGGTCGTGGACGGCCAGGCCGGGCTGCTGCAGGCCGACCTCGAGCAGTAGCCCGGAGGGATCCGACGCGGCCTGGACCGTCCACGGCAGGAGCAGCACCGGCGGCACCAGCGCGACAATGGCCAGGTTGCGCCACATGGCGGGCCGGACGGCGATGAGGGCGAGGGCGGCGGCCAGGGCCACGATCCAGACCAGCGGGACGAACGCGGCGGCGACCGCGACGGTCAGCCCGGTGGCCCAGGCGGCCCGGCGGGCCCGGCGGGCCGGCTGGGTCAGCATCCGCCCGGCCAGCAGCGCGATCACCGGGAGCAGCACGAAGACCACGGCGGTGCCGATCCGGCCGGCGGCGATCGTGCCGGTGGCCACGGGCAGCAGCGCGTAGGAGGCTGCCGCCCAGACCCGGACCGGCGTGGAGCGCGTGACCCGCCGCACCGCCAGGAACGCGGTGACACCCGCCAGCGGCACGCAACCGAGCAGGATCACGTCCACGGCGAGCCACGGCTTGCCGCCGAGCACGGTGGCGAGCGCGGCGACGACGGCCAGGTACGGGGGGGTGCTGTTGCCGGAGCCGATTCCTACCGGGTGGAAGCCCTGCAGGTACTCGTGCCACAGCGCGGCGGCACCGCCCCAGGCCGGGACCAGCGCGCCGCCGCCGAGCAGTCCCGAGCCGAGCAGCGAGCGCTCGGCGACCAGGGACACCACGGTCAGGCTGAGGAACAGCAGCACGCCGGGGTTGGTCAGGATGCGCTGCGCCAGCCCGGTGTCGGTGAGCAGGAAATCGGCCTCGTCGGGATCGTCGGTCGCGTGGTGCGTGCCCGCCGTGTCCGCCGGACCGGACCTGGACAGGGCCGACGCGGCGAATTCCGCGGTGCGCCGCACCGACCGGCCCGGCGGCAGGTTGCTGCGCAGCCGCCCGTAGGCGGCCCGCCGGCCTAGCGCCCGGCGGCGGCGCAGCGCCAGCAGCCGGAACGGATGGCCGAGCACGGAGCCGACGGCGGCCAGTTCATCCAGTCCCGCGGCCACGCGCTTGGCCAGCAGGAGGTACAGCGCGCGGAGGATGGAGATGGTCAGGTTGCCGACCGCCGACGCGAGCATCGGCCGCGCGGGAAGGTTCCCGATCAGGGTCAGCATCGCGTTGCGCCGGTCGAGCTGGCGGGGACGCCGGGCGACCGATATCGGCCGCCGCCGGCGGGCGGATGCTTCCACGTGGTAGACGACGGCGTCGGTGATCACCCGCACCCGGTAGCCGGCCGCATGGACCCGCCAGCAGAAGTCGATGTCTTCCCGGAACAGCGCCATGTCGGTGTCAAAGCCGCCCACCGAGTCCCAGACGTCGCGCCGGATCAGCATGCCCGCGCTGCTCACGGCCAGACAGTCGCGGTCCCCGTCGTGCTGGCCCTGGTCCACCTCGCGCGGGTCGACGCCGCTGATCCGGCGGCCCGCGGTGTCGATGGTGATCCCGGCCTCGAGGATCACCTGCCGGTCGGCCCAGTCCCTGACCTTGGGGCCGAGCACCGCGGCCGACCGGGTCTCCGCGGCCCCGCGGAGCAGCTGCTCCAGGGCGTCGGGCGCGGGCTCGGAGTCGTCGTGCAGCAGCCACACCCATTCCGCCCGGTCCCCTCCTGGCAGGCCCACCGGGCCGGGGACGTTCACGTTCGCCGCGCGGTGCTGCAGGGCGCGGGTGACCGCCTCGCCGTAGCCCGTGGCCCGGTCCATGCCGAAGACGACTTCCCGGCCGAGCAGGCCGGCCAGCACCGAGCCGCTGCGGTCCCGGCTGCCGGTGTCGACGGCGACGACGCGCTGCACCGGCCTGGTCTGATCAAGCAGGGACTGGATAACGCGCGGCAGCCACGCGGCGCCGTCATGGGCGACGATCACCGCGGTTACGACGTGCTGCGAGTAGGTCTCGTTCGGCGACAAGTAGGGTCCGCTCGCTGTTCAGAAGGTCACCTGCGGGCCGGCGGGAGGGCGTGGCGATCCGGTCATGCAGGGCGGTTGTACCTCGTGAACAATACGCGAAGGGGGAGTATCAGGACGGCCAGATGCCATGCTTGGCCCCGGCCTCGCCGAGGCTCGCGGCCGGCCCGGGAACCATGCCGGCGCCGGTCAGCCGGACTACATGGCCTGGCGCTTGAGCCGCCTGCGCTCGCGCTCCGACAGGCCGCCCCAGATGCCGAAGCGCTCGTCGTGCTCCAGCGCGTACTCCAGGCACTCGGCCCGGACCTCGCAGCTGCGGCAGACCTTCTTGGCCTCCCGGGTCGAGCCTCCCTTCTCCGGGAAGAACGCCTCCGGATCGGTCTGCGCGCAGAGCGCGCGGTCCTGCCAGCCCAACTCTCCGGCATCGTCAGCGTCGATGCCGAACCCGTCGTGCACCAGCGAGACGATGACGTCAGTCACAGCGCACCTCCAGCCCCCTCCCGTTAACCCCGTCGGCCCGCGCCGCTTCCCCCGGGCACGAGAATTACACAGTTGAAATTACACCCGCGTGTCTTGCACTACGTCAAGTGGGATACGTGATAATGGCCGCCCGCTTGGCCGTGATGACGGGTTTTCGGGGGGCTCGCGGGAAGCCCCGCGCCGCCAGTTGCGAGACTTCCGGCATGCGCATCACCGTTCTGGCCGGCGGCGTGGGCGGCGCCCGCTTCCTGCGCGGCCTGCAGGCCGCCGCGCCCGGCGCCGCGATCACGGTCATCGGCAACACCGGCGACGACATCAGCCTGTTCGGCCTGCACGTGAGCCCTGACCTGGACACCGTCATGTACACGCTGGGCGGCGGGGTTAGCGAGGAGCAAGGCTGGGGGCGCGCCGACGAGACCTTCACCGTCCTGCACGAGCTCGCCGCCTACGGGGCGGGGCCCGGCTGGTTCAGCCTCGGCGACCGTGACTTCGCGACGCACATCGCGCGGACCAGCATGCTGCGGGCGGGCCTCCCGCTGTCCGCGGCCACCAGGGCGCTGAGCGAGCGGTGGCAGCCCGGCGTCACCCTGCTGCCCATGACCGATGACCAGGTCGAGACCCACGTGACCCTGGCTGAGGCTGGTGGCGGGGATGGCGGGGGCGAAGACCGGGGGAAAGCTGGCCGGACCGTGCACTTCCAGGAGTGGTGGGTCAGGATGCACGCCGCCGTCCCGGCCGCCGAGATCACGTTCACCGGCGCCGAGACGGCGGCGCCGGCGCCGGGAGTGCTCGACGCGATTGCCGCCGCGGACTGCGTGCTGCTGCCGCCGTCCAACCCGGTGGTCAGCGTCGGGGCCATCCTCGCGGTGCCCGGGATCGCCGACGCGGTGCGCGCCAAGACCGTGGTCGGGGTCTCGCCGATCATCGGCGGGGCGCCGGTGCGCGGCATGGCCGACGCGTGCCTGGCCGCGATCGGCGTGGAGACGACCGCCACCGCGGTCGCCGCGCACTACGGTGCCGGGCTGCTCGACGGCTGGCTGGTCGACGACCAGGACAAGGCGGCGGCCGACGACCCCCGGCTGGCCGGGATCACGGTCCGGGCGCTCCCGCTCTACATGACCGACCTGGCGGCGGCGGCCGAGATCGCGCGGGCCGCCCTGTCCCTCGTCGCGGAGCTGACGCCATCTCGCCAAAGGGGCGCGGTGCCGCCTGGAGCCGGGAGCGAGGAGCCGGAGGGGAACGAGCGACGAGGGAAGGCGGTGCCGTGAAGGGGGATGGGGAGGTGGGTGGGGCCCCGGAGGCGAAAATGACACAGATCACCGTCTCCGGAGTCCCCGGGCTGCCGGAGATCTCGCCCGGGGCCGACCTCGCGCGGCTGATCGGCGACGCAGCGCCCGACCTGCGGGACGGCGACATCCTGGTCGTCACGTCGAAGATCATCAGCAAGGCGGAGGGGCGGGTGATCCGCGCGGACCGGGAGCGCGCGATCGACGGGGAGGCGGTCCGGGTGGTGGCGCGGCGCGGCCCGACCAGGATCGCCGAGACCCGGCACGGCCTGGTGCTGGCGGCCGCGGGGGTCGACAGCTCCAACACGGCCCCGGGCACGGTGGTGCTGCTGCCCGAGGACCCGGACGGCTCGGCCCGGCGGCTGCGCAAGGCGCTGGCCGGGCGGCGCGCGGTCAGCGTCGGGGTCGTCATCACCGACACCATGGGCCGGCCGTGGCGCATCGGGCAGACCGACACCGCGATCGGCGCGGCCGGGCTCGCGCCGCTGCGCGACCACCGCGGCCAGCCCGACACGTTCGGCAACACGATGGAGGTGACGATCGCGGCCGTCGCGGACGAGATCGCCGCCGCGGCCGACCTGGTCAAGGGCAAGACCGCGCAGGTACCGGTGGCCATCGTGCGGGGCCTGGCCGAACTGGTGACCGGATCCGACGGCCCGGGCGCCGCCGCCCTGATCCGGCCCGCCGCGGAGGACATGTTCCGCCTGGGCGCCGCCGACGTGCTGCGCGAGCGCCGGACCGTCCGCGAGTTCACCGCGGAGCCTGTCGACCCGGCCGCGGTCCGGCGCGCGATCGCGGCCGCGCTGACCGCGCCGGCCCCGCACCACAGCCAGCCGTGGCGGTTCGCGGTCGTGGAGTCGCAGCGGGCCAGGACCGCGCTGCTGGACGACATGCTCGCGGCGTGGACCGCCGACCTGCGCGGCGACGGGTTCACCGAGGAGCAGATCACCCGGCGGACCCGGCGCGGCGAGCCGCTGCGCCGGGCGCCGCTGATCATCGTGCCGTGCCTGGCCGCCGAGGCGGCGCACCCCTATCCGGACCAGCGGCGCTCGGCCGCCGAGCGCGCGATGTTCCTGGTCGCGATGGGCGCGGCGGTACAGAACCTGCTCGTGGCCCTCGCGGTGGACGGGCTCGGGTCGTGCTGGGTGTCCAGTACCCTGTTCTGCCCGCAGGTCGCCGCGGGCGCGCTCGGCCTGCCGCCCGGCTGGGAGCCGATGGGCGCGGTCGGGGTCGGCCACCCCGCCGCGCCCCCGCCGCCCCGCCCCGACCGCGACCCGGCGAGCTTCCTGATCACCCTGTGACTGGGCCTTTTTCATCCGCCTACGGCTGTCACGTACTTTTCATCCGCCTACGGCTGTCACGTACTCCGAGCGTGACATCGGGCGGATGAAAAGGTTCACAGCGGGGCGAGCCGGCCCGGCGCGGCTACGCTCCGATCAGCGGGAGCGGCGGCCGGGAGCCCCGCACCGAGGCGCAAACTCCGTCGCTGGCCAGCGCCGCGGCTATGCGTTCCGGCTCCGGGTTGGCATAGGTCGTCGTCCGCTGTCGCATCGGGCGCCCGGTCGGGGCGACCATCGCGGTCAGCTGGCTGATGGTCTTGAACGAGCCGTTCTGCGATCCGGCCATCCGGCTGATGGTCTCCTCCATCAGGGTGCCGCCCAGGTCGTTGGCGCCGCCGGTGAGCATCGCGCGGCAGGCCTCGTCGCCCAGCTTCACCCAGGAGCACTGGATGTTGCCGATCGCGCCGTGCAGCAGCAGCCGGGACACCGCGTGCACCGCCCGGTTCTCCCGGAGCGTGGGACCGGGGCGGGCCAGCCCGGCCAGGTAGATCGGCGAGCTGGCGTGCACGAACGGCAGCAGCACGAATTCGGTGAAGCCGCCGGTGCGCTCCTGGATCCCGCGGATCACCCGCAGGTGCCCTACCCAGTGCGCGGGCGTGTCCACGTGCCCGTACATCATCGTCGCCGAGGTCGGGAGGCCGAGCTCGTGCGCGGTGGTGATCACCTCGATCCAGGCCGCGGCCGGCAGCTTGCCCTTGGTCAGCACCCAGCGGACGTCGTCGTCCAGGATCTCGGCCGCGGTGCCCGGCAGCGAGTCCACGCCGGCCGCGCGAGCCGCGGTCAGCCACTCCCGGACCGCCAGGCCGGTACGCGACGCCCCGTTCATCACCTCCATCGGCGAGAACGCGTGCAGGTGGAGTTGCGGGCAGCGCCGCTTCACCTCGGCGGCCAGGTCGAAGTAGGCGGTGCCGGGCAGGTCCGGGTGGATGCCGCCCTGCATGCACACCTCGGTGGCCCCGGCCTGCCACGCCTCCTGCGCCCGGTCGCCGACCTGCGCGAGCGACAGCGTGTAGGCGTCGGCGTCGGTGCGCCGCTGGGCGAAGGCGCAGAACCGGCAGCCGGTGTAGCACACGTTCGTGAAGTTGATGTTGCGGTCCACCACGTAGGTGACGTCGTCGCCGGCCGCGTCCCGGCGCACCGCGTCGGCCAGCCCGGCGAGCGCCTCGAGCTCCGCGCCGTCCGCGTCGAGCAGGGCCAGCGCCTCGGCGTCGGAGAGCCCCGCGGGGTCCTGCTCGGCCCGGCGGAGCGCCGCGAGCACCTCGGCGCGCAGCCGCCGCGGGGCCGCGCCGCCCGGCGCCTGGCGCCGGGCCGCGGGCTCGATCCGGGTGCCCACCTCGGCCCAGTCGCCGTACACCTCGGCGAAGTCGTCGCGGCGGTCCTGGGTGCGGCCGACCGTGTCGATCGTGACGTGCAGGTCGGTCCGGCCCGCGGCCTCGCCCCAGCCGCCGTCGGGCTCCTGCCAGCGCCGCCCGCGCGGCGTCGCGTCCGCGCGCGCCAGCCCCGTCGCCGGGTCGGCCAGCGCCGCGACGTGCGGGGCGACCCGGGGGTCGAGCCACGGCTCCCCGAGGTAACCGGGGTACACCGTCAGCCGCTCCCGCAGCTGGAAGCCCCCGGCCGCGGTGCGCTCGGCCAGCTCGTCAATCTGCGGCCAGGGGCGTTCCGGATTCACGTGGTCCGGGGTCAGCGGCGAGACCCCGCCCCAGTCGTCGATGCCCGCGGCCAGGATCATCCGGTACTGGTCGCCGATCAGGTTCGGCGGGGCCTGGATCCGCGCGCCCGGGCCCAGGACCAGCCTGGTCACGGCGATCGTCGCGGCCAGGTCGTCCAGCTCGGCGTCGGGCACCCCGCGCATCGGCGTGTCCGGCTTGGCCCGGAAGTTCTGCACGATGACTTCCTGGATGCCGCCGTACTCGCGGGCGACCTTGCGGATCGCGAAGATCGAATCCGCGCGCTCGGCCACGGTCTCGCCGATGCCGATCAGGATTCCTGTCGTGAACGGGACGCTACTGCGGCCGGCGTCCTCCAGCACCCGCAGCCGGACCGCGGGGTCCTTGTCCGGGCTGCCGAAGTGTGGCGCGCCCCGCTCGGTGAACAGGCGCCGGGCCGTGGTCTCCAGCATCATGCCCATGGACGGCGCGACCGGCTTGAGCCGCTGGAAGTCCTGCCAGGTCAGCACGCCCGGGTTGAGGTGCGGCAGCAGGCCGGTCTCCTCGAGCACGGCGATGGCCATGGCCCGGACGTAGGACAGGGTGTCGTCGTAGCCGTGGGCGTCCAGCCACTCCCGGGCCGGGCGCCACCGGTCCTCCGGCCGGTCACCCAGCGTGAACAGCGCCTCCTTGCAGCCGAGCGCCGCGCCCCGGGCCGCGATGTCGACGACCTCGTCCGGCGACAGGTAGGGGCTGGCCACCCGGCCGGGCACCGTGGCGAACGTGCAGTAGCCGCACCGGTCCCGGCACAGCCGGGTCAGCGGGATGAAGACCTTGCGGGAGTAGGTGATGATGCCGGGCCGGCCCGCGCGCTCCAGCCCGGCGTCCCTGGCCCGCGAGGCATGGCCGAGGAGCTCGCCGAGCTGATCGCCGCTGGCCTGCAGCAGGGTCGCCGCCTCGCCCTGGTCCAGGGTCTTGCCGTCCCTGGCCCGGGCCAGGCAGCGGCGCAGCGCGCTGCCGGACGGGCGGGGCTCGGTGGCGGGGGTCGGTGGCTCCGGGCGGGGGGGCGGGGTGGTGGGCCCGTCGACGCTCATGGCCACCAGCCTAAGCTGGCGTCACCCGGCGACCCCGGCCCGGCCGCCGGGCGCGCGCCCCGATCAGGGCCAGTAACCACGGGACCTGAACGTCACGTCCGCGATGTCGGACTCCGCCGCGGATGGCCGGTCGCCGGCCGCCCGCGGCGGGAGCAGCGGCGGATCCCAGCCCTCGGACCCCGGCGGGTCCCAGGGCGGGTCCCAGGCGACGGACTCGGGCGGATCCCAGGCGCCCGGCCTGGACAGCCTGGCCAGCGCGCCCAGGCCGGCCCGCTGCTCACGCGCGAATGCGTCAAGAGGCGCTTCCAGCTCCATGTCCGCATATTAACTGATGTAGTAGATATCACCGAGGAGAATCAGCCATCTGGCTAGAAGTCACGGTACTCCCGGACGGCCAGCCTGGGCCCGCGACGCGGCGGCCGCGCTCCGCTCAGCTCCACCAGCCGGGTGGCCCGGTACCGGTGGCCGGCGTACGGCGCCAGCAGTTCCAGCATGCCCGCGTCGTCCACGACCCGGCCGGCCAGCGCCCAGCCGACCACGGCGGGAAGGTGGTAGTCGCCGACGCTGACGGCGTCCGCGTCGCCGCAGGCGCGCTGCCTGACCTCGGCCGACGTCCAGGGCCCGATGCCGGGCAGCGACCGCAGCCTGCGATCAGCGTCGGCCGCGGCCATGGACCCGATCTCCTCCAGCCGCCCGGCCGCCTTCGCCGCGGCCGCGATCGCGGCGGCGCGTACCGCCTCGACGCCCGCCCGGTGCCAGTCCCAGGACGGGATCTGCGCCCAGGTCCGCGCGTCCGGGATGACCCGCATGCCAGCCGGGGCAGGCCCGGGGGCAGGCAGGCCGAAGTGGCACAGCAGGTGCCGCCAGGCGCGGCGAGCCTCGGCGCCCACCACCTTCTGCTCCAGGACCGCAGGGATCAGCGCCTCGAGGACGCGTCCGGACCGGCCGATCCGGGCCCCGCGACAGCGTCCGGCCATCTCGCGCAGCACCGGGTGCACCGGAACGAAACCAGCCTGGTCGTCCCGGTCGCCAAGCTGGGACGGCAGCGCCTCCAGGAGCCAGCCCGCGCCCGGTCCCCACGCGGTCGCGGCGACCAGGGTGCCGTGGCCTGCGGGCCGGCCGCTCACCCGCAGCGTGCCGGGGCCATCGGGGGTCAGCGACGTGCGCCACACGGCGCCCGCATCGTCCAGCCGGAAGGCCGGATCCCGCGCCCCGCGGCAATGCACGGACAGGACGAGCCGCACGTCAACGGGATACGGCGGGCTCCATTCCCGGGCGAGGGCCTTAGGCATCCGTGGAGAACCGGACCGAGGTAGGGCCGATCTCCACGCCGGGCCAGACCCGGAGCCCGCGGGCGAGCTCGTTGCCGGATGCGATGCGGGCCCCGTCGCCGATCACGACCCCGTCCAGGACCGCCCCGTCGTCGATCCGCGCGCCGCGGCCGATCGCGCTCGACCTGATCACGGCCCCCGGGCCGACGACCGCGCCGTCGAACAGCACGCTGCCGTCGACCTCGGCGCCGGGGCCGACGTGAGCGCCCGCGCCGATGACCGAGCCGCCGCCGACCCTGGCCTCGGGCGCGATGACGGCCCCGGGCAGCGCCAGGGCCTGCCCGCACGGGCCGGGCAGCGCCGGCGAGGCCAGCCTCCCGAGCACCAGGTCGCACGAGCCGCGCACGAACGCTTCCGGGGTCCCGACGTCGAGCCAGTACGCGGTGTCCACGTGACCGAGGATCAGCTCGCCGCGGCTGATCAGCCCGGGGAACGTCTCCCGTTCCACCGACACCCGGCCCAGCGGGATCTGGTCGATGACGCGCCGGGTGAAGACATAGCAGCCGGCGTTGATCCGGTTGGTCACCGGGTGCGGCGTCTTCTCCAGGAACGCCGTGACCCGGCCGTCGGCGTCGGTCGGCACGCAGCCGAACCGGGCCGGATCCGGGACCTCGACCAGGTGCAGGGTCACCGCGGCGCCGGCCTTCTCGTGCGCCGTCACCTGCGCGGCCAGGTCGTGGCCGGACAGGACGTCGCCGTTCAGCACCACCACGGGGTCGTCCGGGCCGCCGCGCAGGCCGGACGCGGCGTTGCGGATCGCGCCGCCGGTATCGAGCGGGGACTTCTCCTGGATGTAGGAGACCTCCAGGCCGAACGATGAGCCGTCCCCGAGGCACTCGGCGAACATCTGCGCCCGGTAGAAGGTGGCCATCAGCACGCGGGTGATCCCGGACGCGGCCGCCTTCGCCAGCTGGTGCGCGAGGAAGGGGACCCCGGCGGTCGGCAGCAGCGGCTTGGGGGTCGCGATGGTCAGCGGGCGCAGCCGCGTGCCCTGCCCGCCGACCAGCAAGATCGCCTCGAGACCGGGGGCGTCCGGGAGGCGGGATTTACTCGGCATGAGGACGCAGGCTACTCGCGTCCCTGCGCGGCCGCACGCTCGTAGGACGCCATGTGCGCCTCCGCCGAGGCCGCCCAGGTGAACTCGAGCGCCCGCGCGTGGCCGGCGGCGCCCAGCGCCTGCCTGCGGGCCGGGTCGTCGAGCAGGGACCGGAGCGCGGTGCGGATGCTGGCGGCGTCCGGCTCGGTGTAGGCCACTGCGTCCCCCCCCACCTCGGGCAGCGATGTCCGGTGCGTGGTCAGCACCGGCGCGCCCGAGGCCATGGCCTCGAGCACCGGCAGCCCGAACCCCTCGCCCGTGCTCGGGAACGCCACGACCAGCGCCCCGCCGAGGAAGCCGGGGAGATCGGTGAAGTGCAGGTACCCCGGCCGCACCAGGCGCAGGTGGGCGGGCACGTTCGCGACCGCCTCATCCACTTCCTCGCTCCAGCCGCTGCCGCCGGCGAGGACCAGGGCCGGCGGCTCGCCGAGATCGGCCACGGCCTCCGACCACCCGTTGATCAGGGCGGGAACGTTCTTGCGCGGCTCCAGCGTGCCGAGGTAAGCGACGTAGGGCTTGCCGTGCAGGCCGAGCCGGTCGGAGACCTGGCGGCGCTTGTCCTCGGCCGGCTCGTGGAACTGCGCGTGGTCGACGCCGTGGTAGGCGACGTCGATCCGGGTCGGGTCCGCGCCGAGCGCGCGGACGAGCTCGTCCCTGGTGGCCTTGGACGGGACGATGAGCCGGGTGGCGCGGCGGGCCGTGGTGCGGATCGCCGACTTGTAGAACGTCGCGGTCACCGGGCTGTGGGCGTCCGGCTCGGTGAAGAACGTCAGGTCGTGAATGGTCACCACGATGGGCGCACCGGGCCGCAGCGGCATCGAGTAGTGCGGGGCGTGGATGACGTCCGCGCCGACCTGCTGGGCCACCAGCGGCAGGCCGCTCTGCTCCCAGGCCAGCCGGGCGGGCCGGTGGGCGATGGCCGGCGGGCCGGCGACGATCCGCGCGCTCGGGACGAGGCGGCCGTACTTCTCCTCGTCGGCGCGCTGGCAGGCCACGGCCAGGTCGGCCCCTGCCGCGCCCAGGGCGCAGACCAGTCCGTCGACGTAACGGCCGAGCGCGCCGCGATCCGCGGGCACAGCGGTCGCGTCAACAAGCACACGAGGCGCCACGACCGGTCCGGCTCCCTTCACCAGGCCTGCCGGGACATGCGAGACCCCGGCAGGCAAACGTTCCTCTGAATGTCCCGTCAGCACCGAGCGTACGCTCTCTGCGGCGGCGGCGTGCCCGTGCGGCGGGGCGGCGGCATCGATTGGCCGTCCAGCCGCAACCAGGTCGCAACCCAGCCCCGGCGCGGGCCCCGCGGCCGGCTACGGGCTGGCCGACGGGGACGGCGAGGGCGACGGCGACGGGGTGGCCGCCGGGCTGCCCTGCGCCGCGTTCCTCGCGTTGTCCAGCGCCGCCTTCATCAGGGCCAGATCCTGGCCGTAGGCCGCGAAATCGCCGCTCTTCAGGGCCGCCTGGGCCGCGTTGTAGTACGCCTCGGCCTGACCCAGGTACTTCAGCACGGCCGCGCTGGCCGGGGCGCCGTGGCTGCTCGCCGGCGGGCTGGGCCCGGTGCTCGTCGGGGCGGGCGCGGTGCCGAACACCTGGGCCAGCGCTGCGGTCAGCGTGGGCCCGTACCCGACCTGGCCGTCGTAGTACGCGAGCATGCCCTGCAGCGTCGGGTAGGACCCGGAACTGCCCGAGGCCGCCTGGGACACGTAGACGGGCTCGAAATACACCAGGCCTCCCCCGACCGGCAGCGTGATCAGGTTGCCCTGGGTCACCCGGGACCCGCCCTGCCGCAGCAGGGTCAGCGCGGAGGCCACGGTCGCGTTGGATTCAAAGTCGTTCTGGACCTGCTGCGGGCCCCGGATCGTGGTGTCCTGGGGTAGCTGCAGGACCCGGATGGTGCCGTAGCCGGCGCTCTGCGGGTTGCTGTCGACCTCCATGAACGCGGCCATGTTGGCCCGGCCGCGCGGCGTCAGCGACGTGGTCAGCGAGAACTCCGGCTGCGGCTGGCCCGGCATCGTCATCGTCAGGTAGTACGGCGGCTGGCTGGAGGCGTTGGGCGAGGTGCCGCTCGGGTCGGTGGGCACGGCCCAGAAGTTCTGCCCGCCGTAGAACTCCGGGGCCTGGGTCACGTGGTACTGCGCCAGGATCTGCCGCTGCACCTCGAACAGGACCGGCGGGTAGCGCAGGTGTGGCAGCAGGCCCTCCGGGATGGCGCTCTCCGGCTTGATCACGCCCGGGAACGCCTTCTTCCAGGCGTTGAGCACCGGGTCGTTGCCGCCCCACTGGTACAGCGTCACCGCGCCGGTGTAGGCGTTCACCACGGCCTTGACCGAGTTGCGGATGTAATTCACCTGGTCGCCGGGGCCGACGGCCGAGCCGCCCGGGCTGTAGCTGTTCGAGCTGGCCTGCGCCAGGCTCAGCCGCTGCGAGTAGGGGTAGTTGTCGGTGGTCGTGTAGGCGTCGACCACCCAGTAGATCTGGCCGCCGACCACGACCGGGTAGGTGTTGCCGTCCAGGGTGAGGAACGGGGCCACCTTGGCCACCCGGGACAGCGGGTCCCTGATGTACATGATCTTCGAGTTGCCGTCGATGGCGCCGGACAGCAGGATGTTGAGCTCGCGGAACTTGATCGCGTACAGCACCCGGTTCAGCAGCGAGCCGACCGGGACGCCGCCGCCGCCGGTGTAGGTGGTGTTCGCCTGGCCGCTGGCGCTGGAGTTGGGGTAGTCGAGCTCGAGCTGGTGGCCGCCGACGATCGCGTAGCTCGTCTCCTGCCCGCCGAAGTACACCCGGGGCTGGCGCACGTCGAGCTCGCCGGACGGCGGGATGTCGCTTTCGGTGAACGACGGGCTGCCGCCGCTGGCCGCCGCGTTCGCGGCCGCGGCCACGAACCCGAACCCGTGGGTATAGACCAGGTGGCTGTTGATCCAGTTGTTCTGGCCGGCCGGCGGTCCTGACATGTCGCGGACGCCGACGACCATGTCTTCCGGCACGGAACTCCCCGGGACCAGGTACCGGTCGACCGAGAGCACGCCGGGGAACTTGTAGTACCCCTTGACCTGCTGGAGCTGCTGGAACGCCGCGGACACCACGCCGGGATCCAGCTGGCGCACGTCGGGGAGCGCGGCGGCCTGCCCGGCCAGCTCCGACGTGGGCTCGGACGACACCGCCGAGTACGGGGTCACCTGCACGTGCGTGAGCCCGTACGCGACGCGGGTGCTGTGGATCTCGCGGCTCAGGTACGGGCCCTCCTTGGCCAGCTCGTTGGGCTTGACCACGAACTGCTGCACGATCGCCGGGTAGACCCCGCCGATGATGATGGCCGAGAGCACGAGCAGGCCGAACCCGACCGCGGGCAGCATCGAGTTGCGCCGGATCGCGCCGGCGAAGAACAGCGCGGCGCAGATCACCGCGATCACCGCCAGCACGGTCTTGGCCGGCAGCACGGCGTTCACGTCCGTGTACGACGCTCCGGTCTGCACCACGCCGCGCTGCGAGAAGTCGATGCCGTACCGGTCCACCCAGTAGGCGACGGCCTTGAGCAGCACGAAGATGCCGACCAGGACGAAAAGGTGAACCCGGGCCCCCTGGGTCGCGCGCTCTCCCTTCACCTGCAGCCGCAGCCCGCCGTAGAGGTAGTGCACGACGGTGGCGGCGATCAGGGACAGCAGGATGGCCGCGAACAGGAAGCTGAGCACCATCCGGATGAACGGGTAGTCGAACACGAAGAACGAGATGTCCAGATGGAACTGCGGGTCCTTGATCCCGAACGAGGTCCGGTTGGCGAACAGCAGCCAGATCCGCCAGTCGCCCGCGGCGGCCAGGCCCGAAATGAGCCCGATCAGGCCGAGAACCACCCAGACCAGCAGCTTGCGGTGCGGATCGATCACCGTCCGGTACGCCTCAAGCCCCTGCTGCTCCGCTGACGCCGGCCGGTGCGTCGGCCGGAGCCGGTAGGCGATCCGGATGTTGACGCCGATCACCGCCATCATGAAGACCGCGGTAATCGCGAACAGCGCCCACTTGACGCCGTAGGTGGTGCCAAAGACCGACGTGTAGCGGACCGAGCGGAACCACAGGAAGTCGGTCCACACCCCGGCCGCCACGGCCACCAGCACGATCAGCGCCACCACGGCCGCCAGGACCGGGAGCACGTACCTCGACCACCGGGGCAGCACGATCGGGCGGCCGCCTGACGGCCGGGAGCGGCCAACGGATCGGAAGGCCACGTCTCCCCCTTTACCTCACCTCAGGCACCCGGCAGCGGGGCAGTGGGCGCGGGCGGGGCGTCCTCACGTCCGCCCGCCGCCCGCGAATGCGCATTCTCTGACGCAACTTACCGGTAGTACGCAAGGTTCCCGCATCAGCACGAAGGGACAGGCCGGCCTTCAGCGCGTCGAGGTCGGCGATGGCGCCGGCCAGGGTGCTCACCTTGATCAGGTGCATCCCGGCGGGCACCGCTCCCACCGTGTTCGAGCAGTTCGCCGCCGGGGTCAGGAAGATCGTCGCGCCGGCCGCGCGCGCGCCGGCCATCTTCTGCTGGATCCCGCCGATCGGGTCGACGGTGCCGTCGGCCTCGATCTCCCCGGTTCCCGCGATGAACCGGCCGCCGGTCAGGTTGGCCGGGGTGAGCTTGTCGATGATGCCGAGCGCGAACATCAGGCCCGCGCTGGGACCGCCGATCTCCCCGACGCTGATCGTCACGGGGAACGGGAACACGTAGCTCTCCACGAGCTCCACGCCGATCTCGGGCTCCCCCGCCACGTCGGCCGTGACCAGCCGCACCTGCTCGGTCTGGCCGTGCCGGAGAACGGTCAGCTCCACCGGCGCCCCGGGCTTGCGGGCCTTGATCAGGGTCCCGGCATCGGCGCGGCAGGTCACCGGATGGCCGTCGACGGCCACGATCACATCTCCGGCGCGCAGCACGTCCGCGGCCGGCATTCCCTTGACCGTCGCCTGAACGGTGTCCACCGTCTTGAAGGGGACGTTGAGCTGGCAGAGCGCGGCCGCGGTGGCCGTCTGCTGCGAGTCCGCCATCTCCTCGGTGTCCTGCTTGGCCACCTGCTCCGTGCTCAGGCCGGTGGGGAAGATCTCCGACTCGGGCACCACCGCCTGGTCCGGGCTCAGCCAGGCCCGGAGCGCCGCGAAGATGTTGAACCTGGTGCCCGGGCCGCCGATAAAGGACACGGTCACCATGTTGAGGTTGCCCTTGGTCGGGTAGGTGACATGGCCCTTGATCTGGATCAGCGGCTTGCCGCTCAGCTCGCCGAGCGTGTTCAGGGTCGGCCCGGGGGTCAGCGCGACGTAGGGGACGGGCGCGACCACGGCCACGGCCAGCGCGATCAGGACTCCGGCTGCTGCCACCAGCAGCGTCGCGGCTCGGCGGGACATGGGGGAAGACTACGCGCTGTTGACCCACTCGCTGTCGCCGCCGACGAACTCCTGGTGCTTCCAGATCGGCACGAACTGCTTCAGGTCGTCGATCAGCGCGCGGCATGCCTCGAACGCCTCGGCGCGGTGCGGGCAGGCCACGGCGGTCACCACCGCGAGGTCGCCGACCGCCAGGTCGCCCACCCGGTGCACGGCCGCGACCGCCGTGGCGCCGAAGCTGGCCGCGACCTTCTCGGCGACCCGCCGCAACTCGGCCGAGGCCGACGGGTGCGCGGTGTAGCCGAGCCGGGCCACGGGACGGCCATGATCATTCTCCCGGACCGTGCCGACGAACAGGGAGATCCCCCCGGCCGCGGGATCCGAGACTGCGCTCAGCACCTCATCCACCGACAGCGGGGTCTCCCGCAGCTCGGCCAGCCGTACCAGGTCCACCATGTCCATTATGCCAAAGTGGCGCGGGCGCTCAGGTACCGCGGCGGCGCCGCCTGACCTCGCGCACGATCGCCGCGGTCCCGATGACGGCGACCGTGGCGCCCGCGGCGGTGATCGTCGCGTCCTTCTTGTCCAGCCGGCGGCCCGCCACCGCATGGTGCCCGCCCCGCTGCTCGAGCAGGACCTGCAGCGCGGTCTCGTTGTCGAACGCGGGCTTCCAGCCCGCCTCCCGCAGGGTCACGCAGTCGACGACCCACGGGTACACGACGAAGTGCAGGTCGGTCACGAGAGCCGGGGTGATCCCGGCCCGGTGCAGCCGCCGCCCGGTGCCGAACGTCAGGCCGGCCGGCAGCTCGATCCGGCGCAGCCCGGATAGCTCTTCCACCTGCTCCTGCTCCAGCCACCCGTCGCAGCCGACCGCGAACTTGCCGGTCACCTCGCCCGCCGCGGCCAGCTCGAGCGCGGACACCAGGTCGTCGACGTGGCAGAACTGCCAGCGCGGAGCGCAGCCCTTCACGGCCAGCAGCCGCGGCGCCTCGAAATGGCGGGTGATCAGGGTGTCCACGCCCTCGCCGACGAGGGCAGCCGGACGGACGACCGTGACGTCCATGCCGGGGTTGGCCTGCGGGGACCGCTGCGCCAGGTGCTCGATCTCCAGCAGGTCCCCGACCACGCTGCCGTCCGGGTCGGCGCCCAGCGGGGCAGCTTCCGCGAGCGGTACCGGGTTGTCCGGCCGCGCGCCGTACACCATCGCGCTGGTCAGCAGCACGACCCGGCCGACCCGCCCCGCGGCCGCCGCGGTCAGCACGGTCTGCGCGCCGCGGACGTTGAACGCCCGCCGGGACCGCTGGTCGGAGTCGGGGGCCAGGTCGAGGTCCGTGTGCACGACGACGTCCACGCCGGCCAGCCAGGCCAGCGCCGGGTCGCGGATGTCGACCACCCGCCAGGTCACGCCCGTCGCGTCGCCCCGGTGCCCGTCGATGGCGATGACCCGGCCGATCCTGGCCGACGCCGCCAGCCTGACCGTGAGCTCGTGGCCGAGGCCGCTGGCCGCCCCGGTCACGGCCACCACCGGACCGCGCCCCCGCTCCTCCCGGTCCCTGGCGCCCGGGCCGCGCCCCCGCTCCTCCCGGTCCCTGGCGCCCGGGCCGCGCCCCCGCTCCTCCCGGTCCCTGGCGCCCGGGCCGCCGTTCGCGGCCGACCCGCCGCGCGGTTCGCGGCGGCTCACCGGTGGTCCAGGGCCTGACGGCAGGCCGCCCGGGCTGCGCCGTTGGCGAACCTGGCATCTCGATTGCTCACCATGGCGTGCTCCCGGATAACGTGGCGGACGTGGACCCTTCCATCCTGCCCGAGAGGCAGCGGAGATGACTGATCCTCCCTTTGGCTTTGGCCTGCCTGGCGACCGCGACCGGGACCCGGGCGATTCTGGAAGCACGCCGGATGTCCCCGGAGGCGCTGGCGGCGGCGCCGGCCGGGGTCAGGGCGGTCCCGGGGGGCCGCCGGGACCGACGGGACCGCTAGGGCCGCTGGGGGACCCGCAGCAGTTCGCCGACGCCCTTCGCCAGTTCGCCGACCTGATGTCCTGGCAGGGCGGCCCGGTCAACTGGGACCTCGCCAAGAACGTGGCGCGGCAGACCGTCGCCGCCAAGGGCGACCCGAGCGTACTGGAGATCGACCGCCGCAAGACCGTTGAGGCCATCCGCACGGCCGACCTGTGGCTGGAGGACGCCACCACCCTGCCCACCGGGATCCGCATCGTGCAGGCGTGGAGCCGGTCGGAATGGGTGGAGGCGACCCTGCCGGTCTGGTCGAAGCTGTGCGACCCCATCGCGGCCCGGGCGGTCGACGCCATGGGCGGGATGCTGGCCGAGGACCCCGAGGAACTGGCCGAGGAACTCCCGCCCGAGATGCGTTCCGCGATGAGCGCCTTCACCGGCGGGCTCGGCGCGCTCGGCGGGCTCGGCCAGATGATGCGCCGGATTGGCGGGATGATGGTCGGCGGCCAGACCGGA
Source organism: uncultured Actinomycetota bacterium (assembly GCA_963808705.1). Classification (GTDB taxonomy): domain Bacteria; phylum Actinomycetota; class Actinomycetes; order Streptosporangiales; family Streptosporangiaceae; genus JASHPR01. Next base: position 489,720 of record CAWEHB010000008.1, read on the forward strand.
GCCGCGGTCGGCGCGCTGGCCGAGGAGGTGGTCAGCTCCACCGACGTCGGCCTCCCGCTGGGGCCTGCGGGCACGGCCGCCCTGCTCCCGGCCGGCGTCAGCGCCTTCGGGCGGGGGCTGTCCGTCGACGACGACGAGGTACGGCTGTTCCTCGCGCTGCGCGAGGCGGCGCATCACCGGCTGTTCGCCCACGTGCCCTGGCTGCGAGCCCACCTGCTCGGGGCGGTGGAAGATTACGCGCGGGGCATCACCGTGGACGCCAACGCGCTGCGGGAGGCCATGCCGCAGATCGATCCGGCCAACCCGGAGGCCCTGAACGAGGCGCTGACCGGTGCCGCGCTGTTCCAGCCAGAGGACACCGAGCAGCAAAAGGCCGCGCTGGCGCGGCTGGAGACCGTCCTGGCCCTGGTCGAGGGGTGGGTCGCGACCGTGGTCGACACGGCGGCCGCTGACCGGCTGCCGCAGGCGGGCGCGCTCGCCGAGGCGATCAGGCGGCGCCGGGCCAGCGGCGGCCCGGCCGAGCGGACTTTCGCGACGCTAGTCGGGCTGGAGCTGCGGCCGCGCAGGCTCCGTGAGGCCGCCGCCATCTGGCGCGGGCTGACCGACGCCCGCGGCATCGACGGCCGGGACGCGGTCTGGGCTCATCCCGACCTGTTGCCCACCGCGGACGACTTCGACGACCCGGACGGCTTCGTCCGCGGCCGCCCCGAATTCGACATCTCGGACCTGGAGTCAGCGGGCCGGGAGGGCTCGGGCGAAAAGAAGGACTCCGGCGCAGAAGGCGCGGCAGGCGAGGAAGAGCCTCCCGAGGACGGCGGCTCCCCGGGCGACGCCTAGCCCCGCGGGTGCGCCTGGCCGACCCCCAGTTTCATGATCGTGGTGCATGGCACGCGAATAACACACCTCAGGAACCGCGATCATGAAAGGGCGGACGCTGGCCGGGAATCCGCGGATGAGGGACTGACAATCTCACGTCCACAGGCGGTGGACGGCGTCTTCCCTGGTCCGCCCGGTGCGGCATACCTCGCCATCACGAACTGCACAAGCCTGTTCACCGGTGTCCACAGCGACACTCCGCTTTCTCCCCACGTTGTCCACAGCGCCGTCCACAGGGACGTATTGACCGCGCATGGTGCCTGGCCTAGCTTCGACTGGCAGGAGTCCCCGGGCTTTCAGGTCGCACGTCGCTTCTGGGGAAGGGGGCGAACGGCGCGCAGCGGAGCGAGCGGCAGCTCGCCGCGCCGTTCCGGCGCCCGGGGGCCCCGGCCATCGTCCGGCCATCCCCGCGGGGTCCCCGGCCTTCATCCAGCCATCCCGGGGACCCCGGTCGGCGGGCTGCCGTATCGTTTTGTCGGTATTGCCTGTCACGCTGGGGTATGTGAGACCAGCGCTGAAGCCGGGGTTACTGCCGGTATGGCGAGATCGCGACACGCTGCAGATCGGGATCGACTCGCGCCGGGCGGTGGCACTGACCGGCATGGCCGGCATCGCCTGGGTGATCGGCCTCCTCGACGGAAGCCGCGACCGGGCGCAGGTCATCCAGGCCGCGGTGGACCACGGCATCCCGGCGGAGACCGCCGAGCGGGTGCTGGCCCTGCTCGCGACGGCCGGCGCGCTCGACGACTTCCCGGCTGGCACGTTACGGGTGCTCTCCCCGCCGCTGCGGGCCCGGCTGGCCGCGGAACTGGCCACCGCGTCCCTGGCTCACCGGGACAGCGACGGCGGCGCGCGCACCCTGGCGCGCAGGCTGGCCGCGCAGATCCGCATTCACGGCGGCGGGAGGATCGGAGCCGGCATTGCCGGCCTCCTGACGACGTCCGGCATCGGCCGGGTCACGCACGCGGACCCAGGGGATGCCGGCCCGGCCCGGCCCGACCTTGCCGTCGTGGTCGGCCGGCATTCCCTGGAGCTCCGGGCCAGCCTCATGCGCGAGCAGGTACCGCATCTGGCCGCGTCGGCGGACGAGGCCATCGGCATCGTGGGGCCGCTGGTGATCCCCGGCCGCACCGCCTGCCTGAGATGCCTGGACTTAACCCGGACCGACCGGGATCCGGCCTGGCCGCTGATCCTCGCCCAGCTGGCCGGGCGCAAGCCGGATCCCCTGGCCTGCGACGCGCCGCTCGCGGCGGCCGTGGCCGCGCAGGCGGCCGCGCAGGTGCTGGCCTTCACCGACCGGGCCGCCGGGGCCGGAGCCGTCACCAACGGCACCCTGGAGTTCGTCCTGCCCGGATGGCAGTGGCGCCGCAGAACCTGGCCGCGTCATCAAGACTGCTCGTGTGGCAGCAATACCTCCGGTCACGGAGAATAGGATCTTGGCATCCGCCCGGTCCCGATGGCCCGGGGTCCCGGCCCGCCTGGGCAGAAGGGAGCACAAGTTGAGGTTCGCGGTTCACGGGGAAGTCCAGTGAGCGATCTTCCGCGCCGTGCCGTGACCCGTACGGCGAAGCTTGCCACCCTGCCGGTCGGCCTGGCCGGCCGGACCGCGTGGGGGCTGGGCAAGCGCCTGGGCGGGCGCCCGGCCGAACTGGTCGCCCACGAGATCCAGCAGCGGACCGCGGAGCAGATCTTCAGGGTCCTCGGCGAGCTCAAGGGCGGCGCGCTGAAGCTCGGGCAGGCCCTGTCGATCTTCGAGGCGGCGCTGCCCGCCGAAATAGCGGAGCCCTACCGGGCCACGCTGACCAGGCTGCAGGAATCCGCGCCGCCGCTGCCCGCAAGCACCGTGCACAAGGTGCTCGTGGCCGACCTGGGCGACGACTGGCGGGACAATTTCGCCGACTTCGACGACAGCCCGGCCGCGGCCGCCTCCATCGGCCAGGTGCACCGCGCGACCTGGCACGACGGCCGCCGGGTCGCGGTGAAGATCCAGTACCCGGGGGCCGGGAAGGCACTGATCAGCGACTTCACCCAGCTCAGCCGGCTTGGCCGGCTGTTCAGCGTGCTGATGCCCGGCCTCGACGTCAAGCCGCTGCTCGACGAGCTGCGCAAGAGGGTCGCAGAAGAACTCGACTACCGGCTCGAGGCCGTCTCTCAGGAGGCGTTCGCCCAGGCCTACGCGGATGACCCCGAGTTCTTCGTCCCGCATATCGTCACGGCGACCGACCACGTCCTGGTCAGCGAGTGGATGGGCGGCACGCCGCTGTCGAAGATCATCGCCGAGGGGACCACCGAGGAGCGGAACCAGGCCGGCCTCCTGCTGGTCCGGTTCCTGTTCTCCGGTCCCTCCCGGGCGGGCCTGCTGCACGCGGACCCGCATCCCGGCAACTTCCGGCTGCTCGACGACGGCCGGCTCGGCATCCTCGACTTCGGCGCGGTGGACCGGCTCCCGGACGGATTCCCTCGTTTCTTCGGCAAGCTCCTGCGCCTCATGCACGAGGACCGCGACATCGAGACCGTGGAGCACGAACTGCGCGTGCACGGCTTCCTGAAGGAGGGCGTCACCGTCGACCTCGACGCGCTCCACGCCTACCTGGCACCGCTGGCCGAGCCGTCCCGGGTGGAGACCTTCAAGTTCACCCGGGAGTGGCTGCGGGAAGAGGCGTCCCGGGTCACCGACATGAGGTCGGCTGCTATCAGCCGGCGCCTCAACATGCCGCCCTCGTATATCTTGATCCACCGCGTCTCCACGGCCGGGATCGGGGTGCTGTGCCAGCTCGAGTGCGAGGGACAGTTCCGCGCCGAGGTGATCAAGTGGATGCCCGGCTACACCGATCCGCTGGATCCCGTCCCGGACGACCACCCGGCCGAGGACGTAGACGCCGCGGCGGCGGAGCCGGATGTACCGACCGCCGGGCCAGGCATACCGACCGCCGGGCCAGGCATAGACCCGACCGCCGGGCCAGGCATACCGACCGCCGGGCCAGGCATACCGACCGCCGGGCCAGGCATACCGACCGCCGGGCCAGGCATACCGACCGCCGGGTCAGGCATACCGACCGAGGAGCTAGAGGTCGCGGTCGAGAACCTGGACGTCGGGACTGCTCCTGGCCGGGACGACCCAGACGACGCCAGGGCCGGCGTGGCCAGCCCGAACGGCTGACCCGAGCCCGGCCGGGCAGCGCCAGGGCCCGGGAAGCCGAACTTCCCGGGCCCTGGCGGTCATCAGAGCCGGACCAGTGAGCCCTGCTCGGCAGCCAGCTCGCCAAGTTCGGCGGCCAGCTCGCCGCGCTCGGCGGCCAGCTCGCCATTCAGGCGCAGGGCCTCGTTCAGCGAGCGGACCAGCTCGCGCTGTGCCCGCTCGGCCCGCCGGGCGGCCCGGCCGAGCGCCTGCGCCCGCCGCGCCTGACGCTGCGCGACGGCATTCGCCAGCATTGCTTGTTGTCGGTCTCTGGCCATCTCCTGAAGCAAAAGCATTTCCGCCACCACCGTTTCTAGTTTCTCGATGCCCGCCGGCCGCGACTGGTCAGGCCGCCACCTCGTGCTTCCTGGGCCGCCCGCGCGGCCGCTTGCGCGGCACGATCTCGCCGCGCAGGAACAGCTCGCCGCCCCAGACTCCCCAGGGCTCCCGGCGCTCGAGCGCCCCGGCGAGGCACGCCAGGCGCGCCGGGCAGGCCCGGCACATGTCCTTGGCGTACTCCACGTCCTCGGGGGACTCGGCGAAGAACAGGTCCGGGTCCTCCGTGCACGGAAGCACGTGGCCGCTCGACGCCACGGTCAGCGGGACAGCCACCCCGGCCACCTGGGCCGGGGCTGCTCTTCCTGAAGCCGTGACCTGCTCGGATACCGCCTCGAACCCCGCGTCGTCCGCTAGGACGGCGGTGGTGACGGGCCGATGCATCGGAGCCATCCCCTCTCATCTACTCGTCTTAAGGTCTCTCACGCGTCTGACAAAACGGTGGCCTCGCATGACGAAGGCCGCGGACCCGGTTTCGGGTCCGCGGCCTTGAGGGGCTCCTGGCCGGTCTATTTCTAGACCGGTTCCGGTTCCCTCGCCGGATGCGGACCCTTAGCGCCGCCGCTAGCCGCGGCGATACGGGTCATGTACGGGTTCGGCTTGTACGGGTTGGGCTGCCCGAACGCGACGGCCAGGTCAGCAGCCGGGTGGCGCTGCCCGAAGACGTCGCTGGCCCAGAATGCGCGCGGGCGCGCGAACGTGGCGGAGCCCTTGCGCGGCTGAGCGGCCCGGACGGCGGCCGGACGCAAGCAGGCGCCCTCGCCGAACGATGTGCGCGCCTCAACGGCAGCCTCGAGACCCGAGAGCAGGTTCATCATCCTTGGGCACCCCCTTCCGTTAAGGCGTCGTCGGTAGACCCACGGACATGGGCAAAGCCTACGTAGCCTCTGCCGGGCGGGGCAACTTGTTTTTCTGCCGCATTTCTGCCGCAGGCCGCCGGGCGCCGCCCGGCTCGCTCAGGAGGTGCGAATCAGCCCCTCTTGCACCACGGAGACCACGAGTTCGCCGTCGCTCGTGTACATCTCGCCGCGGGCCAGCCCTGTGGCTCCCCGGGCGACGGGAGAGTCCTGCGCGTACAGCAGCCAGCGGTCGGCGCGGAACGGGCCGTGGAACCACATGGCATGATCAAGGCTCGCTCCCGTGGTCCGCCCGTCCGCCCAGGACAGGCCGTGCGCGAGCAGCACCGAATCCAGCAAGGTCATGTCGGACGCATAGGTCACCAGGCACACGTGCAGCAGCGGATCGTCGGGCAGCTCGCCGTCCGCCCGGAGCCAGACCAGGTTGCGCGTGGTCCGCAGCGAGGGATCGCGCTCGGCCTCGAAGGTCAGCGGCCCGATGTGCCGGATGTCGATCGGGTTGCCCCCGTACCACTCCCGCACGGACGGGCCGAACAGCTTCTCCATCCGCTCGGCCGTCGGGGGGATCGCGTCCGGCGGCGGCACCTCCGGCATCCGGTCGGCGTGCTCGACACCCGGCTCGGGGCGATGGAACGACGCGGAGAGCGTGAAGATCGTCTTGCCGTGCTGGATGGCCGACACCCGGCGGGTGGTGAACGAGCGGCCGTCGCGGACCCGCTCCACCAGGTAGATCAGCGGGACCGTGGGGTCACCCGGCCGGATGAAGTACGCGTGCAGCGAGTGCACCGGCCGGTCTTCCGACACCGTGCGGCCGGCCGCGACCAGCGCCTGGCCCGCGACCTGACCGCCGAACACGCGCTGCCGGCGCTCGCCCTCCGGACTGCGCCCGCGGAAGATGTCGACCTCGATCTGCTCCAGGTTGAGCAGGTCGAGCACCAGGTCGAGGGCCTTGGTCATGATTTCCTGCCTCCCGCCCTGTCTTCCGCTCGCCTCCGGGGCGCCTTGAGGCGCCGCCTTCCCTCGTCGCTCGGTCGCAAGCTCCCTCGCTCCTCAGTCCAGGCGGCACCGCGCCCCTTTGGCTCGTTCAGGGGCCGGATCTCCTCGACGAACCTGGACGGCTTGCGGGCGTACCGGCCGTCGGCCGATCTCGCCAGTGCCCACGACAGGCAGACGAGGTCCCGCGCCCTGGTCACCCCGACGTAGAGCAGCCGCCGTTCCTCCTCGATGGCCTCGCCGGTCTGCGCGTACACGATCGGCAGCATTCCGTCGGTGAGCCCGGCCAGGAACACCGCGTCCCACTCCAGCCCCTTGGCCGCGTGCATCGAGGCCAGGGTGACGCCGTCCAGCACCGGGGCGTGCCCGATGGCGCTGCGCGCGGCCAGCTCGGCGGCAAGATCGGCGAGCGAGGCTCCCGGTGACGCGGCGAAGTAGTCGTCGGCCAGCTGGGCCAGGGCCTCGAGCGACTCCCACCGCTCCCGCGCCTGGCCTCGCCCGGCCGGCGGCTGCGCAGTCAGCCCGATCCCGGACAGCACCGCCCGGGCCTGGCCGGCCGGTTCCTCGCCTGCCGACGCCGAACGTGCCGCGGCCCGCAGCAGGCCGAGCCCCTGGCGCACCTCGCCCCGGTCGAAGAACCGTTCCGCCCCCCGGAGCACGAACGGCACCCCGGCGTCGCCGAGCGCCTGCTCGAACAGCGGCGTCTGCGCGTTGGTCCGCACCAGCACCGCGATCTCCCGTGCCGCGGTCCCGGAGCGGATCAGCGCCGCGGCCCGGCGCGCCACCCCCGCGGCCTCCTCCTGCTCATCGCCGTACTCCGCGAACTCCGGCTCCGGGCCGGCGGGCCGCTGCGCCGCGAGCGCGGCCCCGCCCGGGCGCCGGAACCGGCCGGAGAGCCGGTTCGCCAGCGCGACCACCTGGGGCGTGGACCGGTAATTGCGCACCAGCCGGATCACGGTGGCGTCCGGGAACTCGGTCGCGAACCCGGCCAGGTAGGACGGGGTCGCCCCGGTGAAGGAGAAGATCGTCTGCTTCGGGTCGCCGACCACGCAGATGTCGTCCCGCTCGGCGGTCCAGGCATCGAGCAGCAGCTTCTGCAGCGGGTTGACGTCCTGGTACTCGTCGACGACGAAGTACGCGTACCGGCCCCGCACGGCCGCGGCCGCGGCCGGGTGCTCGGCCAGGATCGCCGCGGTGAGCTCGAGCACCGACTCGAAGTCGATCAAGTGCCGCTCGCGGCGCAGTTCCTCGTAGGCGGCATACAGCCGGGACAGCGGGACCGGCCCGAGCGGGTGCGTCCGGCCGGCCGCGGAACTTTCCTGGGGGTACTGCTCCGGGCCGACCCCGGTGACCTTGGCCCACTCGATCTCCGCGGCCGCGTCGCGCAGGTCGGGCAGGCTCAGCTGCAGCCGCGTCCGGCGGGCGGCCTCGGCCACCAGGCTGGCCTTGGAGTCGATCACCCGCGGCGGCGGGCCGCCCACCGTCAGCGGCCAGAAGTGGGTCAGCTGCCGCAGCGCGGCCGCATGGAAGGTCCGCGCCTGCACCCGCTCCAGGCCGCCGCCGGGCAGCGCCTGGCGGCCCAGCAGCCGCAGCCGCCCGCGCAACTCGCCGGCGGCGCGGGTGGTGAAGGCGACGGCCAGGACGTGCGCCGGGTCCACCATCCCGGTCGCCACCGCGTAGGCGATCCGGTGCGCGACCGCGCGGGTCTTGCCGGTGCCCGCCCCGGCCAGCACGCAGACCGGACCGCGGGCGGCGAGCGCCACCTCCCGCTGCTCGGGATCGAGCGCGGCCAGCACCGCGTCCGCGGAATCCATGGGCGCACCTTCCCGCTTCCCGCCGCGAAGCTCTCCGGCCGCCATCCTTCCCCATACCACCGACGCCGGACCCCACGACGCCCCGGGAAGCCCCCGGAGCGTTTACGAGTTAGTAAGGTTCGGTACTGAGGGACTGAAGGGGAGGACGGCCGATGACCCAGCCGCTGACCATGTACACCACGCCATGGTGCGGGTACTGCAAGCGGCTCAAGCGCCAGTTGGCGGCCGATGGCATCGAGATGACCGAGATCGACATCGAGCAGGACCAGGCGGCCGCCGAGTTTGTCATGAGCGTGAACGGCGGCTTCCAGACCGTGCCGACCGTTGTCTTCCCCGACGGCAGCGCCTTGACGAACCCTTCCGCGGCCACGGTGAAGGCGCGCCTGCACGAGCTGGCAGCTCTCTGATGTCCAAGAAGGGGGACCGAACGCTCCCCGGCGTGGCCGAGCCGGGCACCGCAGCGGCGGGCCAGGTCCCGGCCGGAGCGCCGGAAGCCGGGCCCGCCCCGGCCGGGTCCGGCGAGGAGTCCGCGCTGGCCCTGTCCAGCGCGCTGCCCGCGGCCGGCGAGGAGGCCGTGGTCCGCCGGACCGCGGACGGGTGGCGGGTCGGCGATGACGAGCTGCCCGACCTCACCTGCGCGATGGTGCTGGCCGACCTGCTGGCCGCCGAGCTGCCCACCGAGATCCAGCCCGCGGTGCCGCCCGCCCCGCCCGCGCCGCCGGTCCCTCGTGAGCAGCACGTCGCGGATGAGGCGCGCCGGCTGCGGACGACCGTCGGCCAGCTTGAGCACGCGCTGACGGCTCGCATCCGCATCGAGCAGGCCATCGGGGTGCTGGCCGAGCGTCACCGCATCCGTCCCCGTCAGGCCTTCGAGCAGCTCCGGGCGGCCGCCCGGAACCGGGGCCGGAAGGTCATCGACATCGCGACCGACGTGGTGGCCAGCGCCACGAACCCGCTGCTGCAGCTGCCCGAGGAACTCTCTCGGCAGCGTTCCACTCCGCGGCATGCGGCCAGGAATCCGCGCCGCGTGCTGCGTTCCGAATAGTCGCGGGGCCGGGCCGCTAGCCGGCGGCCAGCACCGCGCCGGAGTGCTGCCACGGGCGGGTGAAGCCGATCGGGTCCTCGTCGCCGGGCGCCGCCGCGCTGTTCCCGAACGCGGAGATGCGGATCGGGAAGCCGGTGGCGTAGGCCTCGATCATCTTGTCGGGGCCGATCACCAGGCCGACGTGGCCGGGCGCGGTGGGGGTCCCGTCGGCGCCGGCGAAGAAGACCAGGTCCCCGGGCTCGACCTGGCTGGCCGGTACCTGTGGTCCCCAGACCCACTGGTCGTCCGCGGTGCGCGGGATGAACACGCCCGCCGCCCGGTAGGCCATCATCACCAGGCCGGAGCAGTCGTAGGCGTCCGGCCCGGTCCCGCCCCACTGATACGGCTTGCCGAGCTGGGCCTCGGCGAAGGCGATCGCCGTGGCGACCGTCTTGTTAGGCGCCTGCGTGGTGTCGGCCGCCGTGCTCACCCCGGGTATGCAGCCCGGGACGTTGGCGACGGTCACCGGGCTGACCGTGAAGCCGCCGCTCGCGTAGGTGCCGGCGAAGTGCAGCACGAGCTGCACGTACGACTCCGAGTGGTTGTAGGCGAAGATCGCGCCTTGGACGTCCTGCTGCACCCCGTCCCCGGTCAGCAGCTTGGCCGCGCCGGCGATCGCGTCCGCCGGGTCGTAGACGCTCGCGATCCCGTCACCGTCGGCATCGGTCGCCACGCCGTTCACGTGCTCGCTCGCCGGGTGCACCGGCGCGCCGCCCCACTCGTTGCCCGCTGCGCCGCCGATGCCTATCTGCATCGGGCCGGCCGCGCCGAACGCGTTCGAGCCGCTGTGCACCCCGGGCAGGTTGGACCGGCCGTCGTCGCTCTCCACCTCGCCGATGCCGGCCAGGACCACCCAGGGGACCCCGTACTTCTTCCCCGTCGCCTGGAACAGGGCGAGATAGTTGGCCGGGATCGAGTCGCGGGCGCCTGAGCTGGCAACGGGCTGCTCCCCGACGCCCTGCGCGGCCGAGCAGCCGCTTCCCGACTCGAACAGCAGGCCGCTGCCGCCCACGATGAGCATCGGGGTGATGACGAGCCCGAGCCCCGCCAGGACGGCGACGGCGACCACCACGAGCACCACGCCCCGGCCCGGGCCACCCTGGCCCGGGCCGGGGCGCCATTGCCATCTCATGAGTTGCCCGCTGAGGCCAGCTCGATGTCGTTGACCTGCCAGCCGCTGCCGACGTTGATGGCCGTCACCGCGTACTGCGCGGTGACCGAGGACTGGCCGCTGGTGTCCGTGATCTCCTGGCTGATCGTCACCACGAAGGTGATGCTCGACGAGCCGAACGCCCGCAGCGAGTTGACATCCGCACTGCCCGTGGAGACCTGCTTCTTTCTCGTCCGCACGCTCGCGACGCCGGGCACGGAATAGTCCTGCGCGAGGAACTGGGACAGCTCGGGCGTGCTCAGGTCACGCATCGTGGCCGCGTAGGCCTGCGCGTTCTGGCTGTAGGACCAGGTCCCGTACGCATCGGAGAACTCGGTGACCACGGAGGCGGCCGTGGCCAGCTCGGACTGGGTGAACGGGAGCCACTGGAAGATGTCCGGGGCGGATGGCGTGCCCGCCGCCACCGGGACCGGGCTAGCCGTCGGGGTGGCAGGCGCCGCGGCCGGCGCGGCCGCGGAGTGCCGCGGCGGGGACGGCGATGCGGCCGGACCACCCCGCGTCGCCGGAACGAACATGTACACGCCGAGGCCGGCCAGGACCACCACGATCAGGCCGAAGACCGCCTTCCGCTGGCCGGCTGTCAGGTCCATGACCGGTGGCCTACTTCCGGCGCCGCATCGGGCGCAGCCAGAACGGGGCCGAGCCCTCCGGCCGGTCGGCATCGGGGTTGCCGGACAGCGGCAAGCCGGCCGAACCGCTCTCCTGGGCGGCCTCACGGGCGGGCGCGGCAGCCGGAGGGCGGGCAGCCGGGGCGGCCGGAGGGCGGGCAGGCGCGGCGGCCGGAGGGCGGGCAGGCGCGGCAGCCGGAGGGCGGGCAGGCGCGGCAGCCGGAGGGCGGGCAGGCGCGGCAGCGGCGGGCGGGCGGGCGCGGCAGCCGGCGGGCGGGCAGGCCCGGCGGCGGCCGGGCGGGCCGGCTGGCGGGCGGGCGGAGCCGAGTAACGGCCCGCCGAGGAATCCGCCCAGGGGCCGCCGCCCTGGCCACGACCGGCCGGGCCCCGGGGCGCCGGGTCAGCGGCGGCCGGCGGCCTCGTCGGTGACGGCCGCCAGGCCGCCCCGGTCCACCAGGCCGATCCCGGGCCGGCCGGGCGGGCCGGCGCCGGTGCGGGCGCGGGGCCGGACGCCGCGGGACGGGCGGGCGCGGCGCCGGACGCCGCGGGACGAGCGGGCGCCGGGCTCGCGGACGGCCGGGCGGGCGCAGGATTAGACGCCGTCGGCCGGGCGGGCGCGGCGCCGGACGGGGCACGGCCCGCCTGCACCGGGGACGGCGCGACCGGGCGAGCCGACGCGGGACGCGGCCCGCCCGGGACGGCCCGGCCGGGTGCCGCGCGGCCGGACCCCGGCTGTCCCGTGCGCGGTGGCGCAGTGCCCGATGACACAGTGCCCGCCGCCCCGGTGCCCGGCTGGCCCGCGCGCGCGGTCCCGACGGCGGGCGCCGCGGCGGCGCCCGCGGCCACCCGCCCCGGCGGCACGGATCCCGGGACCGGCCCGCCGCTTTCCCGGGACGGCAGGTTCAGCGGCGGCGCGGAGCGGCCAGCGCCGTCGCCGGCCGCAGCAGCGGCCCAGGTGCGAGCGCGGGACGCCAGCCCGGAGCGACTGCCCGCGCGGGTGCCGCCCTCCGGCGGCACGATCCCCGCCGCGGCGCCGCCGCCGTCGTCGGCCAGCCCGCCGTCCTCGCCGCTGCGGCTCGCTCCGTCCGCGCCCTGCTTGACGGCCACGGCCGCGGCACCGGCCCCGCCCGCCGCGGCGGCGCCCGCGGCCACGGCCGCCGCCTGGGCGGGATTGCGCCGGCCCCACCGGGCTGCCCGGTAGGCGGATGTCCCCGGCATGACCGCGGCCGCGGCGCCGAGCGTGTTCGAGCGCAGCGTGGCGCGGTGGCGCTCCAGGTTGACCTCCGCGCGCTCCGTGGAGCCGATCATGCCGTAGCCGACGGCCGAGAACAGGTGCTGGAACGGCCGGCGGTAGATGAAGACGGCTATGGTGACCAGCGCGATCATGAGGATTTTCAGCGCCCACGGAAGCACCACGTCGCTGGTGCCCATGATCAGCGTGTACGCGTAGAGCAGCACGCTCAGCACCAGCGAGACCGCCGCCATCTTGAGCAGTACGCCGACGAGCATCTCGAACCAGCGCAGCGCGACCACCCGCCCGAAGCCCGGATGCGTGCCGATCAGCAGGAAGAACGGCCCCACCACGAGCAGCAGCAGGAAGCCCAGCTTCAGCAGGATCAGCGTGACCGCGATCAAGAGCACCAGGACGCCGGCGATCGCCGCGGCGAACAGGGCGGCGAGCGCGATCTCCAGCCGGGTGGTCCACTGCTTGCCCTGGAACAGCGGGTAGATCCCGGGATCCTTCTGCTGGATGCTCGCGGCGATTCCGGAGTAGGTGGCCTGCTTGGCCTGGATCAGGGCGGCCGTCGGCGTCTCGTTGGTGGCGATGGCCTGCGCCCACAGCAACTGCCTGCCGTAGGTGTTCACCGGGGTCTGCGCGTTGGCCGTGGCGCCGAACGCCGTGGTGCCGAACTCGCCGGCCAGCCACGGCTTGCAGACAAGCACGGTCCACAGTTCGTCGGCGTTCTCGGCGACGATCCCGTTGCCCGACGAGAAGTCGAAGCTGCCGGGCTGCACCTGCGGATCGTCGTGCGCCACGGGCAGGCAGTTGCTCTGGCTCGGGGCGGGGAGCTTGGCGAACGCGGTATTGAGCGTCTGGCTCATGCCGTTGGACACGGCCGTGCCCATCCCGGTGAAGTCCGCGGGCCTTCCGATCAGCCAGATCGCCGCCGCGCAGGCCACCACCATCCAGATGGTTCCTTCGATGGTGCGGGTCCCGCGCCTGCGGATCAGCCCCTGCCAGGCGAGCCAGATCGCGCCGATGATGACGACCGCGGCCAGGTAAGGGAAGTAGATGGCGTTGCCGAGGCTGCTGATCAGCTTGTCGACGACGCTGGTCAGCCAGCTGAGTATGCCCTCGCCCGCGGCAGACTGGTAGACGGTGATCGTGACCCGGTCGATCGATTTCGCGATGTCGAACACCATGCTGGCGACGTTGTCGCCGATCAGCGAGGTCATGTCGGAGCACTGCAGGTTGGTCGACGCCCAGTACTGCCCGGCGACCCCGTAGCTGCCGTAGAGCGTGGCCGGCTGCTGACCCAGCGAGGCCGGCGGCCTGACCAGGGCGTCGATGCCGGAATTGGCCGGCTCGGGATCCGGCAGCGAGGGCTGGCAGATGTTGTTCAGGTCCCCGGTCAGGCCGCTCTGGCCGAGCGTGCAGAACCCGAGCAGCGAGCCGATGTCGCCGATCCCGGGGACCGAGCAGGCCCCGCCCGGCGCGGCAGGCTGCCGCGCCGCCAGGGTGACCGCGGCGATCGGCCGGCCCGCGTCAGCGGCGGACTGCACAGCGGCGGGATGCCCGGCGGGATGCCCGGCAGCGGGATGCGTGGCACGGGCGAAGCCGAGCAGGGCCGCGAGCACGGCGAGTACCAGCACGGTGCGGTGCGGGAAACGGCGCGGTCCGCGGCCTCTGCGCATCTGGGAGGGCTCCTGGCGGGTGGCGGTAGGGATAAGGGTCAGCCCGCTGGTGCCGACGAATCGGCCGGCTGCGTTGCGGGCGGATGCGGGGCGCCGGGCGGTGGCGTCGCCTGCGGGGCGGCAGGTCGCGCCTCGGCGGGCCGGGCGGTCTCCACTCGCCTGGCCCTGGTCGGATTGGTGTCCAGGCGCCGCCGCAACTCGTCGGAGATCAGGTCGATGCCGATCCGGCCGGCCCGGCCATCGAGGTCCCGGAAGATGCACTCGCCGTTGCCGAGGCCGCGCAGCACCGCCTTGTGCTCCTCGGACGGCTCCACGCCCAGCAGGGCCATCACGTTCGCGACCTCCATCCGCTCCGACGACCGGAACGCGAACACTCCCGAGATGCAGTTCGTCACCTGCTCGTTCAGCAGGTCACCAGCGTTCTGCGAGACGAGGATCAGCGCCGTGTTGCGGGACCGGCCCATCCGCGACACCTCGGGAATCAGCTTGGCGCCCTGCGGCGTCGACGTGATCGCCCACGCCTCGTCGAGGATGATCGCCTTGGGCAGACTGCGGTCCATGCCGTTCAGCAGCCGCCGGGCGAACTGCGAGACCAGGTAGAGCAGGGCCACCGAGAGCCGCTGCTCGTAGGAGTAGTCATCCCGCTTGACCCCGACGTCGGGCAGGGTCAGGCCGGCCAGGGTGAAGACCGTGGTCCAGCCGGCCGCGTCGATGCCCTGGCCGCCGGAGGGGGCGAAGCAGAGCCTGGCCAGCCGCATCTCCGACATCGAGCTGAGCACGGCGCCGAGATTCATCGACGCCGGGTCGGCCGACTTCTCCAGGTACGCCACCACCTTGCCCAGGCTGGGCCGCTCCCCCGCGGCGACGGCCCCCACCGCCTGGATCATCGCGCTCTCCCGCTCCTCGCTCATCCTGGGCAGCAGCAGCCGCAACGTCTCCGTCGCCATGGTCCGCCGCTCGGCGAGATCGTCGCCGAACGAGAACGGGTCGAGCAGGCCGGGCGCCGCGCTGCCCAGCGGGAGCACCCGCGCCGGGCGGCCGCGGTCCCGCAGCAGGGCCACCAGCGCCTCCGCGTCGCCCTTCGGGTCGATCACGGCGACCGTCACGCCGCGCAGCGCCAGTTGCAGGATCAGCAGCAGCGCCAGGGTGGTCTTGCCGCCGCCGGGCTCGCCGGTGATCGCGACCGCGGTCGGGCGGTTCCGCGCGGCGGCGACCAGTGGGTCGAAGTGCACGATGGTCCTGGCCCGCCCCAGCGTCTCGCCGATGAAGGGGCCGACCCAGCCGGCGTCCGGCGCGGCACGGTCACCGAGGTCGACGGTGGCGGTCGGCATCCCGCCCGCGATCGTGTACAGCGGCTGGCGCTGCAGGTAGGAGTTGAGCCGGACCCGGTCGCCCGGCAGCGACTCGCAGAGCAGGGAGAACTGGTCTCCGGTGGAGTTGACCACGTCGATCCCGGCGTCGCGGTAGTGCTCGGCCACGGCCTCGGCCCGCCGTACGCACAGCTCGCGCGTGGGCGCGGTCACCATCAGCCGGTGCCAGCCGTATACGAACGGCAACCGCTCCTTGGTGATGCCGTGCTCGAGCAGCCGCGCCGCCTCGATCTGCTCGGCGAGCGCGATCGGCAGGTCGGCTCCGGCCTCCCTGATGTGCGCGTCCATGTCCCTGGCGTGCGCGAGCCTGCGGCTGACGTCCTTGCTGGCCTTGGCCGGCGGTATCAGCCGCATCCGCAGGCTGGCCTCGACCGGGAACGGCAGCGCGTCGCTGTAGTGCAGCCAGGGCTCGCCTTCCGGGAAGTACATGACGTCGGGGAACCGGGCGAAGGACAGGAACGCGGCGTACGACTCCCCGGACGAATGCTCGAGCCGCAGCAGCGTGCGCGCGTTGTGCACCTGACCTTCCAGGAGCGCCTCGATCTCCCCCGCGCCCCATCTGCGGCGCCGGGCCGCCGAGGGCTGCGGCTCGCCGCCGGCCCAGCCAGCGCGTGCCGGAACAGCCAGGCGATCTCGTCGGAGCTGGCGTGGCTCGCCGCGAGGGCGCTGGAGCCCAGCGCCCGGCCCAGCCGCTCGGCCTGCTCGGTCCACCGGGCGATCTCGCCCGCTGGCACCGCGGCGTCGGTCAGGCCCAGGACTTCCTCGCTGGCCCGGTACATGGTGATGAACTGGGCGAAAACCCCGCCCGACAGCTGGGCGCGCATGCCGCGCTGGCCGAGCCGGACGCCGAGATAGACCTCCTTGGTCCAGAAATCCTTCGCCCACACGTGCTGGTACATCTCGTCGAGGTAGTCCGGCCAGCCGGGGCCGCCGTCCGAGGTGGCGTCCAGGCGCGTGGCCCAGTCGGCCGCCGGGTAGGACCGGTGCGCGATCCGCAGGTGCACCTCCGCGTCTGGCATCCGGACCGCGGCCAGGGCCACGGTGATGTTGGTGGCCAGCGCCTCCCGGTCCTGCGGCGTGGTGAACTCGTACGACACCGTGGGCAGCCGGTAGTAAGCCCAGGCGTGGGTCTCGGTGAGCAGGATCCGGTCATCGAAGTACCGCACCGAGAGGCGGCTCCGGCCCGGCGCCCTGACGCCGCTCACGGGCGGTCTCGCAACTGCTCGGGCACGCTGGCCAGCGCCGTGACGAGCACGCCAGCCAATGCGGTGTAGGCCTGCAACGCGGCCAGGCTCAGCGGCCCCGCTGCCCGAGACGGGTGCGCACCAGGAGCCGAGCGAGCAGTGCGTTCTGGCTCTGGTTTCTTAAGGTGATCATCCCAGGGGACCCGCACGATGGCCCGGCACCGGCCGCTGGCCACGGCCTCTGCCTGCTCAACGTACGGCATGGTGTGCCTGCTGACGCCGTTCAGCACGATGATGGCCCCCTCGGCCAGTCCGGCATGGCCGTGCGCCTCCAGCCATTCCCGGGTCGTGGCGAGCGCGCTGGCCGCGTCCTGGCTCGCGGGCGAGACCAGGATGAGCTGGCTGGCGGTCGCCAGCACCCGCGGCACCACCGCCGCGCCGGGATCGGCCAGGGTCAGCGGGTACCGGGCGGAAACCAGCTCGAAGATCTTGGTGACGTCCGGCAGATCCTCCCCGGGGCGCGGGGCGCGAGGCGCCCCGGCCTCGCGGGCGGCCGTCTCGCGCGTGACCACCTCGAGCCGCGACGGCGCGGGCGGCCGTGATCCGGTCAGGGCGGGCACCGCCCGGGCCCGTTCTGCGAGCGAGCCCGGGCCAGGATTGAGGTCGAGCGCCGCTACCTGGTCGTCGCGCAGGCTGGCCAGAAGCTCCCCGGTCAGCAGCGCGGTCATGGTCTGCCCGGCACCCACGGTGCAGCCGAGGACCACGATCCGGTGCTCGCCCGGCACCGGGAGCCGGGCCCGGGCGCGGTCGCGCTGCATCTGGTCGGGCTGTCCCGGGCGGTGGCCGCCGGGCACCACGACAACCTGGTCACGCCATCCGGCCGCGCGGCGCTCAGCCGGGTTGCCGAGGGCGCGCTCCACCATCCTGATCGGGCGCTCGGCATGCTGATTCCCGGTCACGGTCACCACCGGCCGGGACCGGGGCGCCTCCCGGACCGGTGGCGGCACAGGAACCGCGCGGGCGGCCGGGGCGGAGGCAGGAGGCGGAGGCGTCCTGTCGGCCCGGGCGGGAGTCTTCGGCCAGGCCGACACGGGCCCGGTGGGCAAGTGCCGCATCAGGGCAGACCGCTCTGGCCGGTACGCCGCAGGAGGCGGCAGCGCCTCGGCCGCCGCCACTATGGCCGACTGGCTGGCCACGGCTGTCCCGGCATCGGCCACTTGGACGTCGTCTGTCTCGGCGTCGTCTATCTCAACGCCGTCCGTCTCGACCTCAGCCGTCTCGGTTCCGGGCGCCTCGATGCCGGCCACCTCGATGCCGGCCACCTCGATGCCGGCCACCTCGATGCCGGCCACCTCGATGCCGGCCGTCTCGGCCACCTCGGCGTCGGCCAGCTCGGCTATCTCGATCTCGGCCCGCCGCCACACGCGCGCGGTGACCGTGATCTCTTCCTTCTCCGCGAGCGGTGCCATTCGGCACCAGGTGCGCGGCTCGCTCAGGTAACGCACCTGGGAATGAACCAGCTCAGGCAGCCGCTTGCCTTCGAGCACCGGCCGGGTGATAAGCCAGGCCAGCGCGCCGGGAGGCAGGATATAGAGCCAGAGCAGGGTATGGCTGAACGGAAGCCCGATTACCTTGAGAATCACCACATAAGGAACGGCAATCGCCGCAAACACCGCAATCTGGCCTATCGGAAGCGGCATGGGCAGCCGGAAGTCATACAGCTTGTAAAGCCGCTTCTCGATTCGCCAGATATTGGTATAAGTGGGCAGCTCCAACCCTGCTGCGCTCCTTCCGCCTGATTGCCGAGATCAGTGGACGCCAAGCGCGTTCGCGATACCAGTGGCGAGCGTCTGCACGATGCTGGGGGTGTAGAAGACGACGGCGATCGCCACCGCGAGCACGAGGAACTGCACGAATCGAATGATCTCGCGGGTGAACAGGAAGAAAATAGCGACAATGCCAACAATCCCCAGGAACAGCGGCCCGAATAGGCCCTGAAGGTAGGTCACCAGGCCGGTTGTACTGAGCGCCAAGGGGATTGCCGATATAAACAGGTGGGGCTCCATCTTTCTACTCCGGGGTTATTGGGGTGCGGGCGACTGGGCACACGACTGAATGTGCAAGCAGAGCGCTAGGAGGATTCTTGTCACTGTCCTCCTGGTTGCTGGTCCGATGGGCCGATGGTCTTGACGTACCAGGTTCCGTCCTGCTGTACGACGGTCATCTGGTAGGTCATCTCAAGGCCGGCCGGGGCGGCGCTGACCGACGAGGCGCCAGCCGACTGCTTGTCATGCGGCTTTGCCGTGGGCTGCCCCGCGACCTGCCAGATCACGCTGACCGCTATCCTGCGCGTCGATCCCCCAGATGGAACCTCCATCCCGGAAATGGAACTAAAGGTCACGGTGCCGCCTAGACCGGTCACAACGGCACCGGGAGCCAGGAACCGGCCGAGCGTCTGCTGATCGCCGCTGGCATAAGCGCGGAAGAATCCGGGCAACTGGCCGGAGAGAGCGTTCATGGCGGCCGAATCACTCGTCGCGGTGGACGCTGGTGGCGGGTTGGCGCGCTGCGGCCCAGGGAGCAGGGCGGGCTCGGCGGAGACAACCAGTCCGCCTTGCGACGAGTAGATCGGCACGCCGAGCTCGATCAGGCCCGAGTTGACCTGGGCCAAGAGCATGACGACCGCGTGATGCGCGTCCTGCACCGAGATAGAGGCGACCTGCTCGGAGCGGAGTTGCTGCGTTCCTGCGCCATTCCAGCCGAATTGGGGATCCGACCCCACCGGAATAAATGGCGTGAGGTTGCTGGCTCGCTGCGCAGCCGTGGCCGGGCTGAAGTTAAGGTAGACGTTCCCGAACTGCAGCGCGAAGGCCTCGGCGAGTTCGGTGGGGAATCCGCTGTCCGCTCCCGCGGCCGACGCACTACTGTCGCTGGTCTCACCGCTGCTGGGCTGCGCAGGGCTGGCCACTATTGACACCACGCCCCGGAATCCGATGATGATCAGGACTGCCCAGATCACTGCGCGGAGGGCCCAAATCATCCAGCGACCGCCGCCGCCGCGGCGCCACTGCCGTGGCCGCTGGTCGGTATGCTCAGCAGGTTCCGTGACGCTCGGCACTGCCTCGTCAGCTGCGGCGGCCTCCTCCGGCCGCAAGCCTCCGTCGAGGGTCGCCTTGCGAACCATTGCACCTCCGCCCGCTCTCCTGCGCCTGCGCAGCAAGGAGTTGCGGCGCACCCTTACCCCTTTCGGGCACCATTCTCCGTCAGAATGCCGAGCAGACCTCGTGTTTGCGGCTGCCGGCGCGCCGGCGATCTGCGTATCCGCTGGGTAATCGGTACTCCGCGGGCGAATGGTTTCCGGGCCGGTGCGCCGCGCGTCCTGCGGGACCTCCCCGCGTCGCGTCTGCGCCGGATCAGGATCGGCCGATCCCGGATGAGGCCGCCACACGCCGTTCCCCGGCCACCGCCCGTTTCCGGGCGAGTACCCAGCGTCCGGCCGCTGCCCGTTCCCCGGGTACCCGTTCCCCGGGCGGCCGCTATCCGGGTACCCGTTCCCCGGACGCCGGCCAGGGCCCGGCCAGGGCTCGGTACCCGGCGGGCAGTACTCGGCAGCCGGCGACCACTGGCCGGCAGGCGGGCGGCTCGTCTCCGGCCAGGGCCACCACTCCGTCTCCGGCCGCTTTCCTGTCCCCGGCGACGGCCGCGGCCCGGGCCGCCGTCCGTCCTCGGGCCACTGGGCCGCTTCGGGCCAGTGCTCCGCGGGGGAGGATCGGTCCGCTTCGGGTGGCGCCGGTGCGCTCGGGGGCCACCCCGGGTGGCCACGCGCGGGTGAATCGGGCGCGGCCCCGGCCGCGAACGCGGCGGGGCGTGCCCGGCCCTTCCTTTCACCCATCGCGTGCCCTGTCCTTCTCGCTTGCCTCGGTTGTCGTTCCGGCCTGTGTCGTCGCTCCGGCGGGTGCCTGTGTGCCGCTGCGGCCACCGCCCCCGCCAACGGATGGCGGCCGTAGGACTTGCCAGGACGGGAGTAGTCGACTGCTCAGGGTGTGACATCGCTGTGACAGCCGCTGTGACCAGCGATTATTCGTTCCGATCGGTCATCGTGAGGGTCCAGCCTGGCCGCCGCGCCGCACTCCGATGACCGATATGTCGGACCGCGGGGCAAGCGCACCTGCACCCGCTACACCCGGCCGTGTCGCCGGGCCGGGCGTCCGGCACGAGCGCCAAGTCCAGCGCAGGCGCCGGGCCCGGCACGGGCGCCAGGCCCGGCACGGGCGCCAGGCCCGGCACGGGACCCTCAGGCCGCCGGCGATCCCGCGGGCCGTGCCGCGGCGCTTGCGGTGGTGACGACCCAAGCCAGGACGAGGGCCTCTTCATGCCACTTGTCGTACCGGCCGCTGCGGCCCCCGTGGCCGGCCACCATCTCGGTCTTCAGCAAGAACGGCCCGCCCTTACCCACGGCCTGCAGCCTGGCGATCCACTTCGCGGGCTCGCGGTACAGCACGCGGGTGTCGTTCAGGCTGGTCAACGCGAAGATCGGCGGATAGGTCTGCCCGGCCACGTTCTCGTAGGGCGTGTAGGACTTCATGTACGCGTAGACCTGCGCGTCGTGCAGCGGATCTCCCCACTCCTCCCACTCGCCCACGGTCAGCGGCAGCGACGGGTCCAGGATCGACGTGAGCGCGTCGACGAACGGCACCTGCGCGACGATGCCGCCGAAATCCTGCGGCGCAATGTTCGCCACCGCCCCTACCAGCAGGCCGCCGGCCGAGCCGCCGCGGGCGATCAGGCGCGACGGCGTCGTCCAGCCCTGGTCCACCAGGTGCTCGGCGCACGCGACGAAGTCGGTGAAGGTGTTGGTCTTGTGCAGCAGCTTGCCGCCGGTATACCAGTGGCGGCCCATCTCGCCGCCGCCCCGGATGTGCGCGACCGCGTAGCCGAAGCCGCGGTCGAGCAGCGACAGCCGGGGGATGGAGAACCAGGGGTCTATGGAGGCTTCGTAGCTGCCGTAGCCGTAGAGCAGGAACGGCGCGCTGCCGTCGCGGGGAGTCCCCTTCGGGCACACCAGCGAGATGGGGATGCGGGTGCCGTCGCCCGCGGTGGCCCACTCCCGGTACTGGTCGTAGTCCTCGGCGCGGTACTCCTGGCCGCCGGGCGGCGCGAGCACCGGCTGGCGCTTGAGCAGGGCGAGATCGCCGGTCGCCATGTCACAGTCGTAGACCGATTCCGGCGTCACCAGCGAGCCGTAGCCCAGGCGGAACAGCCGGGAGTCGTACTCACGGTTGGCCAGCGGGGCGACGGTGTAGACCGGCTCGGGAAAACCGACCTCGTACCCCGCGTCGTCCAAGGCGCCAGCCAGGGCGTCGCCCGAACCGGGGCCGTCCGGACCGATGATGCGCAGGCCGGTGAGCCCTTCGCGGCGGAAGTAGACCACCAGGTGGCCGGCGAAGGCGTCCGCATGGAGCAGCCGCGTGTCCGCTCGATGCGCGATGACCGGCGTCCAGTGCGCGGGATCCGACAGTGGCGCGGCCGCTAGCTCGAAGTTCTCCGCGTGGTCGTTGTGCAGGATCAGCAGGCGGCCGGTCCCGTCGGAACCGGCCTGATGCTCGACCTGGTATTCCACGCCCTGCCTGCGCGGCCTCACGACGGTGAACTCACCCTCGGGCCGCGCGGCGTCCAGCAGCCACGCCTCTCCGGTCACCGAGCTCGCCACGGAGAGGACCAGGTAGCGCTCGCTGCGGGTCAGCCCCACGCCGACCCGGAACTTCTCGTCGGCTTCCTCGTAGACGATGACGTCCTCGGCGGCCGGGGTGCCGACCTTGTGCCGCCACACCCGGTGCGGCCGCCATGCCTCATCGACGGTGGTGTAGAACAGCGCGGAGCCGTCCAGCGACCAGGCCGGGCCGTAGAACGTGTTCGGGATCTCGTCGGCGGCCGTCTCCCCGGTCACCAGGTCCTTGACCCGGAGGGTGAAGCGCTCGCCGCCGGAGAAGTCGGTGGAGTACGCCAGCAACCTGCCGTCCGGGCTCACCGCGTAGGCGCCCATGGCGAAGAACTGACTGTCACCCGCCAGCTCGTTACCGTCAAGCAATACCTCCTCGCCGTCGAGCGGCGAGCCGTCCGGACTGATGGGCGGCCCGGAGTCGTCCGGCCGGACGGCCCGGCGGCAGAACACCGGGTATTGCTTTCCCTCCTCGGTCCGCGCGTAGTACCACCAGCCGCCCTTGCGGGCCGGCACGGACAGGTCGGTTTCCTGGGTCCTGGCCTTGATCTCGCCGAAGATAGCCTCGCGGAGTTCGGCCTGGCCAGCGGTCATCGCGTCGGTATAGGCGTTTTCCGCCTCGAGAAAGGCAATCGTCTCTGGATCATCCTTGTCGGCCAGCCAGGCGTACTCGTCGATGAACGTGTCGCCGTGGAAGGTGCGCTCGTGGCGGATGCGCCGGGCCGCCGGCGGCCGGGGAGTCCCGGAGGGGCCGCTTTCCCGCTCGCTTGCCTCCGGCCCCGCGCTCGCCGGCCGGCCGCTCGCTGGCTGGGTGGTCATGAACCTGGAGTCTATTGATGCGCTGCCCGTCCGGCGGTCTGGCTCTGCCGGCCGCGGGCAGATACGCTGCCATCACCCGGGAGAGCCCATGACTGTCATGATCGAGGCCGCCGCGGCCGCGGGCGCCTTAGTCACGCACTCTCCGCTCGAGCACTCCGCCGCGCCCGCGACCTGGCCCAGCCGACCGTTCGGCATCGCCGCGCTCATCACCTGGCTCATCGACGCCGTCAGCGGCGGGTACATGCTCGCCACCTGGATTGCCCGCGGCGGCCTGCATCAGCAGCGCACCACCGGCGACAGGCTGGCCCCGAGGGTGGTCTTCACGCACTTCGGCATCGCCACCACCGGGTTGCTGGTATGGGTCAGCTATTTGGTCACCCTCTGGATTCCCCTGGCCTGGCTGGCGGTCGGCCTGCTCATGCTGGTGATCGGGCTCGGCATCTCCACGGTGACGCTGTGGACGCCCTTCCCTGCTCACCGGGCCGACCCCGCAGCCGCGGCCGGAGCAGCCCCGGCCGCCGACAGTGACAGCGTGGCCGCGCTGGCCGCTCCCACTGAGGAGACGCTCACCGGCAAGCTCACCGACGAGATGCTCAACCGCGCCCTCACCGACGACGTACTCCTCAGCCAGCTGGTCGATGAGGTGGTGGCCAGCGTGCACGCCACGCCGCCCCGGGCGGCGCAGGGGGCGAGAAAGCATCTGGCCACCGTCATCCCCGCCGGTCACGGCGTAGCCGCCATAACCACCTTCCTCCTCGCGGTGCTCACCGCGGCCGGTGCGAGCTGATCAGCCACGGTGCCGGGGGACGCCCCGCCGTACGCTCACTCGCCGTCATGACTGGCCGACGGCCTCTCGGGGAGCCTCGCGCCGGGGCGGCGCAGGTACCAGCGCAGGAACTGGTTGACCACCTTCGCGCGGTCGGTGCCCATCTCGGCCGTCGCCCGCCGACATCGTCCCACTCGGGGTCGTCGACCCTGACTGAGCGGTGCTGCGTCCAGGGCTTGTTGGGCACGCGTCGCGGCACCGCTTCTCCGGGTCGGTGTTGTCCCACGGCAATGGCCAGCCCGCCTTTGGCGTCGTTGCTCTACCAGTTCCGCAACGCCTTGGCCTGGGCAGCCGGCGCCGGATCCGGTGCCTCGACGGTGTACCCGAGTTCGCGGAGCACCCGCGCGGCCTCTTCCGGCACATCACGGGCGACGACCGCAGCCTGGCGGCGCCGCCACCGTTCCCGGCCCGCGTCGACATGGGCGCGCCATCCTGGCTCGGCGTCGAACAGGCACTCGCAGAGCAGGAACTGGATGAAATCCTCCAGGCAGGGACGGAACCTCGCGCCGCCGACAGGGATGTGCAGTGACGCCATGTCATGCGGAGACTCGTGGCCGGTCTGCGATAGCAGGTGCGACAGCGCGCCGCGGTGACCGTGGACGTGAATATGGGCAGCGGGCTCAGACTGCTGGTAGCGCCTGTAGTGGATCCTGAGAAGCGGTGCCCGGTCTACTTCGGCGAGCAGGTCGTAGGTTGACTCCTCGACTGCCAGGTACTGCCCGGTCGTGTCCATCTGGCAGGCCGCGCTGATCTTCATGCCCGCGATGCGCTCGTCTTCTGCATACAGGGGTAACAGGTCAGGGCTGATAGACCGGATGATCACCCGGCCGCCGGCCTGGAGGATCTCGATCGGCGGATCCGGCATCCCGGGCAGAGTCGCAAGCAGGAGCTCGGCCATCTCCTGGCCGAACTCCTGCGCTTGTTCGGCTAGGCCTGCCGGTGTGGTCATCTATTCCGGAGGAAGTCGATCTCCCGGATCTCGTCCCACGCGTTCCATTCGTCGCCAACGAGTGAGCGGGCTGCGGCGCGTTGCGCCAGCTCTTCGTACGTGAGTCCGACGTGGTCGAGGATTGCCTGCCTGCGGTCGTCGAGTTCCCGGATGGATAGTTCCTGCACATGTGGCATGGGCGGCCTCCCATCGTCCCTGCTGTTCACACAGTAGGCCAGGGCACTGACGGCGCCTAGGAACCGCCCAGGTTCAGGCTGCGCGCCTGCGAGATGTTCATGGCCACCTGGCCAGCCCGCGGCCGTGCCATTTCCTGCTGAGGTTCTGGCAGTCGAGGTGCTGCCAGGCGCGGCCTGCGGGCTTGATGATCTCCTGGCCTGGCTTGATGACCTGCTGGCATCCGGGGGCGCCGCAGGTGCCGAACTTGCGGAATCTGTGCGGACTACGGGGACGGATGGCCACGATGACCTGCGCTAACGCGGCTGACTACACGTTGAAGCGGAACTCGACGACGTCGCCGTCGCGCATCACGTAGTCCCGGCCCTCGATCCGCGCCTTGCCGGCCGCCCGGGCCGCCGCGATCGACCCCGCGGCCATCAGGTCGTCGAACGAGACCACCTCGGCCTTGATGAACCCCCGCTGGAAATCGCTGTGGATCACCCCGGCGGCCTCCGGCGCGGTGGCCCCGGCCCGGATCGTCCACGCCCGCGCCTCCTTCGGGCCCGCGGTCAGGAACGTGGACAGGCCCAGCGCCGCGAAGCAGGCCCGGGCCAGCTGGGCCAGCCCCGGCTCGCCCAGTCCGAGCTCGGCCATCAGCTCGGCGGCCTCCTCCTCGGGCAGCTCGGCCAGCTCGGCCTCGGTCTTCGCGTCCAGGAACACCGCCTGCGCGGGCGCCACCAGCGCGGACAGCCGCTCGCGCATCGGCTTGTCGCCCAACTCGACGTCGTCCATGTTGAACGCGTACACGAACGGCTTGGCCGTCAGCAGCTGCAGCTCGCGCAGGTCGGCCAGGTCGATCCCGGCCTTCGCGGCCCCCGCGAACAGCGTGGTCCCGCCGTCGAGCACCTGCTGCGCCTTGACCGCGGCGTCGGCCGCCCGGAGCTTCGCCGGGTCCTTGGCGAACTTCGCCTCCTTGGCCAGCCGCGGCACGGCCTTCTCCAGCGTCTGCACGTCGGCCAGGATCAGCTCGATCGCCACCGTGTCGATGTCCCGCTCCGGCGACACGTCGCCGTCCACGTGGCTCACGTCCGGGTCGGTGAAGACCCGGACCACCTGGCAGATCGCGTCGGTCTCCCGGATGTGCGCGAGGAACTGGTTGCCCAGGCCCTGCCCCTGCGAGGAGCCGCGGACCAGCCCGGCGATGTCCACGAACTTGACCGCGGCGGGCACGATCGGGGCCGAGTCGTATATCCCCGCCAGCTCGGCCAGCCGCGGATCCGGGATGCCCACGATGCCCACGTTGGGCTCCCTGGTCGCGAACGGGTAGTTGGACGCCACCGCGGTGGCTCGGGTCAGCGCGTTGAACACGGTGGACTTGCCGACGTTGGGCAGGCCGACGATGCCGATGGACAGGCTCACCCCGGCGAGTCTAAGTGCCCGCCACAGCGTGTCACACCGGTAATCCACCGCAGCCGACTGCGAGCATGGGCAGATATGAACGCGATCTCGCTGCTGATCGGGCTCCTGATCGGCGCCGGCCTCGGCGCGCTCATCGGCTACCTGTACGCGCGGGGCCATCTCGCCGGCCAGGCGGCCGCCGCCGATGAGCGGGCCCGCGCGGCGCACGAGCGGGCCGTGCTGGTGGAGCGCGCCGCGCAGGAGCGGGCCGCGCTGGCCGACGGGAAGCTGGCCGAGCACTTCCAGGCGCTGGCGGGGCAGGCCCTGGACGAGAGCACCCGGCGGTTCCTGGAGATGGCCGCGGGCCGGCTGGAGGCCGCCAACGCCAGGGCCGCGGGCGAGCTGGACACCAGGAAGGCGGCCGTGGAGCACCTGGTCGAGCCGCTGCTGGCGACCCTGGCCCGGGTGGAGACCCAGCTCCGCGAGACCGACGCGGCCAGGGCCGCGTCGGCGGCCGCGCTCGCCGAGCAGGTGATGATCGCCCGGCAGAGCTCGGACGAGCTGCGCGCCCAGACCCAGGCCCTGGTCACCGCCTTGCGGCGGCCGGAGGCCCGCGGCCGGTGGGGCGAGATGCAGCTGCGGCGGGTGGCCGAGATGGCCGGCATGGACGCCCGGTGCGACTTTGACGAGCAGGTCGGCGTGAGCACCGCCGAGGGGACGCAACGCCCGGACATGGTGGTCAGGCTGGCCGGCGGCAAGAATATCGTGGTGGATTCCAAGGTCTCGCTTGCCGCCTACCTGGAGGCGGCCGAGACCACCGACGAGACCGTGCGCGGGGCCCGGCTGGACGCGCACGCCCGGCACCTTCGCGAGCACGTGGACCGGCTGGCGGCCAAGGCCTACTGGGCCGCGGTCAGCCCGGCGCCCGAGTTCGTGGTGCTGTTCATCCCCGGCGAGGCGTTCCTGGCCCCCGCGCTGGAGCACGACCCGGCCCTGCTCGAGCACGCGATCGCGCACAAGGTGCACATCGCCACCCCCACCACGCTCATCACCATGCTGCGGACCGCGCAGTACGCCTGGCAGCAGGAAGCGCTCTCCGAGAACGCCCGCGCCGTGTTTGACCTGGGCCATGAGTTGTACGACCGGATAGCGGGCATGGGCAAGCACATGGACGGCCTCGGCAAGGCGCTGACCAGCGCGGTGGCCGCCTACAACAAGACGGTCGGCTCGCTGGAAGGCCGGGTCCTGGTCACCGCCCGTAAGCTGAATCAGCTGGGCGTGGTGGACGCGGAGCTCACCCCTCCGGCACCGGTGGAGGACACCATCCGGCCGCTGTCCGCGCCCGACCTGATCACCGAGGCGGGCCCGGAGCTTGTCGCCGGGGCCGGCTGGCCGCGGGCGATGGGCGCGGCGCGCTGACCGTGCTAGCCGCTGAGAACGGGAGGAGGGAGACAGGTTGCCGCAGCGGGCATGGCCTGGACGTCTTGCCTGGGTGCGAGAAAGATCCGCAACGGACAGCCCCGGGGGGGACAAGTCAGCCAGCCGAGTCGCCGCGGTGGTCAGCCCGCCGGGAGGCAAGCCCGGAACCCGGCCCGTCCACCCGCAGCCGCGCTCGCCGGCCCGGCCGGAACCTGGGCCGGCCGGCCCAGCTGGCAGGCCTGCGCCGCAGATGACGGCGCGCGGCGCGGTCCTGGCCATGTTCGCGCTGTTCTTCCTCGGCACCCTGGTGGCCGGCTGGCTGCACCTGGGCCTGCTGACCGGCCTCAGCTTCGTGGCTGGCTCCGCCCTGGCCGCCCGCTACACCCGGCGCGACGGCCTGCTGGCCGTGGTGGTTACCCCGCCGCTGCTCTTCCTGATCGCCCTGGTCTGCGTCGAGGTGCTCACCTCGCAGGCCGACACGACCAAGCACACGCTGACCTCCGCCGCCGAGGGAACCATCCTCACCCTGGCGACGGTCGCGCCCTGGCTGTTCATCGGCGTCGTCGCCGGACTCGCCATCGCCCTGTTCCGCGGCCTCCCGCAGTGCGTTCGCGATCTGCGCACGGAACTGCGCGGCGATGGCGGCCTGCGCATGCCGCCTGCGCCGACGGGGCCGACCGCGTCCCGGGGGGCGACAGCGCAGCGTGATCCGCGGAGCCCCGGGGGGCGCTAGCGCCGCAACTCGTGCGGCAGCGCGAACACCATGTGCTCCGGTACCGCCTCGACCTCCGTGACGGCGGTGAACCCGCTCCCGGCCAGCCGGTCCAGCACCCCGGACACGAGATCTTCGGGCACCGAGGCACCGCTGGTCACGCCGACGGTCAGGACCCGGTCCAGCCAGGACTCCTCGATGGCCGAGGCGTCGTCCACGAGGTACGCCGCGGCGGCGCCCGCGTCGAGCGCCACCTCGACCAGGCGCACGGAGTTGGACGAATTCCGCGAGCCCACCACGATGACCAGGTCAGACTCGGCGGCAATCTGCTTCACCGCGGCCTGCCGGTTCTGTGTGGCGTAGCAGATGTCGTCGCTCGGCGGGTCCAGCAGTTGCGGAAAGCGCTCGCGCAGCGCGGCGACGGTCTCGTTCGTCTCATCGACCGACAGCGTGGTCTGGGACAGCCAGGCCACCTTGGCCGGGTCGCGTATCTCAACGTCTTCGGTGCCTTCGGGGCCGTCGACCAGGTGAATGCGCTCCGGCGCCTCGCCGGTCGTGCCGACGATCTCCTCGTGGCCCTCATGCCCGATCAGCAGGATGTCATAGCCCTGCGCCGCGAACCGCCTGGCCTCGCTGTGCACCTTGGTGACCAGCGGGCAGGTGGCGTCGATCGCCCGCAGGCCGCGCTGGGCGGCTTCCTCGCGCACCTGCGGTGCCACCCCGTGCGCGGAGAAGACCAGGACCGCGCCCTCGGGAACTTCCCCGGCCTCCTCCACGAAGACCGCACCGCGCTGCTCCAGGGCACGGACCACGTGCGTGTTGTGCACGATCTGCTTGCGGACGTAGACGGGAGGGCCGAAGCGCTCCAGCGCCTTCTCTACCGTTTGCACCGCGCGGTCAACGCCCGCGCAGTAGCCGCGGGGCTTCGCGAGCAGCACGCGTCGGGCAGGCACAGACATGACACCCATGGTAGGTGACCCTCTTACCGGCCCCATCAACTGCACCAGAACCTTCCGGCGCTCACTCGAATCTGCTGCAGTTCGGTGTCTGCCTATTGCGCCGGCGTGCTAAATGACGAGAATCGTCTGGCAGGCGTCATATGTCGCCAGCGGAACGCGGCTGTCATGCTGCCTGAGTCACCAGGCGGGACGGGTCACCGGACACGCCAGAGGGAGAAGATCGACATGCGCATCCCGCAGCAGGTCGCTGAGCGCGTTATCCAGGCTCCTGCGCAGGCCTTGCGGTCCGTGTTCTCCGGGATCGGCCAGGTGCTGCTGGTGGCCGACCGGATCAAGAACCGGGCAGCAGCCGAGCCGGAGCGGGCCCAGCCCGCCGCGGCTGCTCCGCCCGTCCAGCCCAGCCCGGCCCAAGCCGCGGCCAAGGACGAGACCCGGTGGCGGTCGCTCGACGAGACCGGGAATGTCCGGCTGCTGTCCGAAGAGGACCTGCCCGCCACGAAGCCCGCCGAAGCCGCCGGGCCGCCCGCCGCCAAGGCCGAGCCACCCGCCGCCGAACCTGCCGCCCCGGACCAGGCCACCCTGCCGGTGCCGAACTATGACGACCTGACCGTGGCCTCACTCCGCGCCCGCTTGCGCAACCTCGATCAGTCGCAGGTGCGCGTGCTGCTTGACTACGAGAAGGCCCACGCCGGGCGGGCCGACGTGCTCACGATGTTCGAACGCCGGATCGCCAAGCTGGAGAGCGGCGGGGCCTGACCGCGCCATGCCGCTGGAGACCACCGTCGAGTCACCGGTCCCCGTCCGCACCGTGCTGCGACTGGTCGGGGAGTGGGTCGGCCGCCTGGGACGGATCTGGGTCGAGGGCCAGATCGCCGAGCTGAACCGGCGCGGCGGCACCGTGTTCCTGACCCTGCGCGACCCGGTGGCGGCCGTCTCCGCGCGCGTGGTGTGCACCCGGGCGGTCTACGACGCCAACGACCCGGCGCCCGCCGAGGGCGCCCGGGTGGTCATCTGGGCCCGGCCCGACTTCAACGTCGCCCGGGGCTCGTTCTCGCTCACCGCACTGGAGATCCGCGCGGTCGG
The DNA here is from genome assembly GCA_963808705.1 of uncultured Actinomycetota bacterium. Classification (GTDB taxonomy): domain Bacteria; phylum Actinomycetota; class Actinomycetes; order Streptosporangiales; family Streptosporangiaceae; genus JASHPR01. The sequence goes on from CAWEHB010000008.1 coordinate 520,147, forward strand.
CATGGGCGAGCTGCTGGCCCGGATGGAACGGCTGCGCCGGTCGCTGGCCGCCGAGGGCCTGTTCGCGGCGGAACGGAAGCGTCGGCTGCCCTTCCTGCCCCAGGTAGTCGGCCTTGTCTGCGGGCGAGAGTCCGCGGCCGAGCGGGACGTGCTCGAGAACGCGGCGCGCCGCTGGCCGGCGGTGCGGTTCCGGGTCCAGCAGGTCGCCGTGCAGGGCGCATATGCGGTGGCTGAGATCGTCGAGGCACTTCGGGAGCTTGACGCCGACCCGGCCGTTGAGGTGATCATCGTGGCCCGCGGCGGCGGCTCGATCGAGGACCTGCTGCCGTTCTCCGACGAGACCCTGATCCGGGCGGTGGCCGCGTGCCGGACGCCCGTGGTCAGCGCGATAGGTCACGAGCAGGACTCGCCGATCCTCGACCATGTCGCGGACGTCCGCGCGTCAACGCCGACCGACGCGGCCCGGCGGGTGGTGCCCGACGTCGCCGAGCAGCTTGCGCTCGTCGCTCAGCTGCGGACCCGCGCCCGCCGGTGCCTCGCGGGCCGGATCGACCGGGAGATGTCCTGGCTGTCGGCCATCCGGTCCCGGCCTGTTCTCGCCAGCCCCGTGCGCGAGATCGAGCGCCAGCAGGAGCTGGTGGCCGCGCTGACGCAGCGAGCGCGGCGCTGCCTGTCCGCGCGCCTGGACCGGGCCGGCGACGACGTCAGCCATGTCCGGGCGCGGCTGATCGCCCTGTCCCCCGCGGCCACGCTGCGCCGTGGTTACGCGATCGTGCAGCACGGCGACTCCAGCGTGGTCCGCTCCGCCACGGAGGTGGCGCCGGACGAGGCGCTCACCGTCAGGTTCGCCGACGACCAGCTGGCGGTCACCGCCCGCCTGCTGCTGGCCCCCGAGGCGCCTGGCGTCGGCGCACCCAGCGGAACAGCTTCGTGACCAGGGCGACAGGCACGCTGAGCAATCCGATCAAGATCACGAGCCCGCCGTGAAACTGGCCGCCACGGCAGCTAGGGGTCTCCCCGGATCCGCCTGAAGGTCATCATTCACAGTCCCCCAATATGGCACGGAGGTCAGCCGGACTGCGCTGCACTAGGGTGAGACGCGTGACGGCAGCCGATGACGACGGGGCGCGGGACGCGCCGCCCCCGGCCCGGCGGCCGTCGTACGAGCAGGCGCGCGATGAGCTGACGGAACTGGTCAAGCGCCTCGAGGCCGGCGGGCTGACCCTGGAGCAGTCGCTGCAGCTCTGGGAGCGCGGTGAGCGCCTCGCGGCCGTCTGCACCGAGTGGCTCGAAGGTGCCCGCGCCCGGCTGGCAGAGGCGATGGCGCAGCGGGGCGAGGGCAGCGACCCGGACGCTCCCTTCTGACTGCCTCCGGAACGCTACGAGCGCGGCGTCTCTAGCCGCGACAGGACCTCGATCACGCCGTCGGCGATCTTCCGGGTATGACCGGCGTCCGCGCTGAGGGACAACTCCGCGGCGCACAGCCCCAGGGCGCCGGTCATCACGATCGCGACCGCCTCGTCCAGCGGCTCTCCGCTGCGCACGAAGAACTCGGTGTTCATGCCCATCCAGTCGGCGAGCCGCTGCCGCCGCACGAGGTCGAACCCGGGCGGGCCGTCTCCGCTGACGAACAGCCGGAACAGTTCGCGCTGCTCCATGCACACGTCCAGGTACTCCCGCGCGCCGAGCAGGAACAGCTGCTTGGGGTCGGTGATTCCGGCGTCGCGGGCACCGCGCATCGCGCCCCGGGTCCGCTCGGCATGCTCGTGATTAAGTTCCTCGAAGAGCGTAAGGAATAGATCGGCTTTTCCAGAGAAATGGTGATATAGGCTACCGACGCTCGCGCCGGCCTTGTTCACGATGTCGGTCACGCCCGCCTGGGCGTAGCCCTCGGTCGTGAAGACCTCGCGCGCGGCTGTGAGCAAGGCAGACCGGGTCGCGGCCCCGCGTTCGGACGGCTTCGCGACCGGCTGTGCCTGGCCTGTTGTCATGCCGATTCGCAGCGCTCCTTTACGACCCGGCCGGGTCAGCTCTAGGCTACGCCGACCTGCCTGACGAATAAGATTTCATCACGGCGATAACGGGAAGGCGTCCTTGTGAGCGAGAATCAGGCCGCTGCCATGCACGCCGGGCCGGTTCTGCCTGGCCAAGAGGAGGCGCCAGGCAGGGTAGCCGTGCCTGGCCAGCACGTCGTGCCGGGCCCGGCGGGTGCGCCCAGCCAGGAAGAAACGCCCGAGCCGACGGCCAGCCACGCTCCGGACCGGAACCTCGCGCTCGAGCTGGCCCGGGTGACCGAGGCCGGCGCGATGGCCGCGGCCCGGTGGGTCGGCCGCGGCGACAAGAACGGCGCCGACGGCGCCGCCGTGCACGCGATGCGCATGCTGATCAACACGGTGTCGATGGACGGCGTGGTCGTGATCGGCGAGGGCGAGAAGGACCGCGCGCCGATGCTCTATAACGGCGAGCAGATCGGTGACGGCAGCGGCCCCGCCTGCGACGTGGCGGTCGACCCGATCGACGGCACCCGGCTGACCGCCAACGGCATGCCGAACGCCATCTCCGTGATCGCGGTCAGCGCCCGCGGCTCCATGTACGACCCGTCGGCGGTCTTCTACATGTCCAAGCTGGTCACCGGTCCCGCCGCGGCCGACGTGGTGGACATCGAGGCCTCGCCCGCCGAGAACGTCGCCGCGGTCGCGCGCGCCAAGCACTGCTCCCCGCACGACGTGACCGTGGTCATCCTGGACCGGCCGCGGCACCAGGCCCTGATCGAGGAGGTACGCGCGGCGGGAGCGCGGATCAAGCTCATCACCGACGGGGACGTGGCCGGCGCGATCATGGCGGCGCGCGAGGGCACCGGCATCGACCTGCTGCTGGGCATCGGCGGCACCCCGGAGGGCATCATCGCCGCGTGCGCGATCAAGTGCCTGGGCGGAGTCATCCTGGGCAAGCTCGCGCCCCGTGACGACGCAGAACGGGACCGCGCCGTCGCCGCGGGCCACGACCTGGACCGGGTGCTGGCCACCGACGACCTGGTCACGTCGGACGACGCGTTCTTCGCTGCCACCGGGATCACCGACGGGGAGCTGATGGCCGGCGTCCGGTACCGGTCCGGCGGTGCCACCACCCACTCACTGGTCATGCGCGCGCGGTCAGGCACCCTGCGCAACATCTACAGCGAGCACCAGCTCTGGAAGCTCCGCGCTTACAGCGCCGTCAACTTCGACGGCGACTGAACGCCCGCCACCGGGACCGGCGCGGCCTGACGATCTTCACCCGGCCGCCGAACGAGATGGTCCGGACCTCGATCACCGGCGTCTCCGGCCGCGGCGGGCTGGCCGGCGGCTGGCCACCCTGGCTGCTCTGCCTGCTCAGCACGGCCGTGCCGGTCGTCTCGACCATGACCCCCTCCGGGACGATCAGCTGCAGGGTGCCGCCGATCACCGTGGCGAGCACGGTGACCCGCTGGCTTTGCAGGATCGCCTCGCGCAGGTCCAGCACGACCTCGCCGAAAACGGCGGTGACCGTCAGGCGCTCCGGCACCACCCACCGGCCCTCGCGCCGCTCCCGGCCGAAGACGCCCGCCACCGGCCTGCGGCCGTCCAGCCGGATCGGCTGGGCCGCCGGCCCGGCCAGGTCGGCCGTCAGCACGGCGAGCTCGCCGAGGGTGCGGGCCGAGTAAGCACGCTCGGTCCGTTCGGAATGCTCGCTGAGGGTCAGCCGGCCGTCGCCGGCCGCCGCCGCGAGCAGCGCGACCACTCGCTCCCGATCCGCGTCGGAAGCACGCAGATCACGGGGACCAGGGCGCGAGGACACACCCAGAAGATACAAGAAACAGATGACAGGCCACGGCTCAGCCGGTTCCGGCTGGCGGTGACGATGCCGCGCCACGGCCCTGGCGGCCACGCCTTGCCGCCCCGGCGGTCACGGCCACGGCCCAGGCGGTCACCGCCTTGCCGCCCCGGCGGTCACGGCCCTGCGCCCGCTAGCTGGTGACCTGGAATCTCTGTTAGTTTCATCTAAGCAACTATCTGTCCGATGAGAGGGAGACCGCGCGGTGGGAAAGCCCGCCTCCATCGTCCAGACCGGCGACCATTACAAGTGGATCGCGTTGTCCAACACGACGCTCGGCATGCTGGCGGCCACGGTCAACGCCTCCATAGTGATCATCTCGCTGCCGGCGATCTTCCGCGGGATCCAGCTGGACCCGCTGACCCCCGGCAACGTCAGCTACCTGCTGTGGATGCTGATGGGCTACCTGGTGGTGTCGGCCGTGCTGGTGGTCACGCTCGGCCGCCTCGGCGACATCTACGGCCGGGTGCGCATGTACAACGTCGGCTTCGCCGTCTTCGGGCTCGGCGCGCTGGCGCTCCCGTTTGACCCGCTCACCGGCCCGGCGGGCGCCCTGTGGCTGATCGGCTTCCGGGTCATCCAGGCCACCGGCGGCGCGATGCTGATGGCCAACTCCCCCGCGATCCTGACCGACGCCTTCCCCTCCGACCAGCGCGGCATGGCGATGGGCATCAACCAGGTGGCGGGCATCTCCGGACAGTTCATCGGCCTGATCCTGGGCGGGGTGCTCGCGGCGGTCGACTGGCGCCTGGTGTTCATCGTCTCGGTGCCGATCGGCATCGGCGGCACGATCTGGTCCTATCTCAGCCTCCGCGAGGTCGGGGCACGAACCCCGGCGCGGATCGACTGGCTCGGCAACGTCTTGTTCGGGCTCGGCCTGATCGGGATCCTGGTCGGGATCACCTACGGGCTGATCCCGTACGGCGGGCACGCGATGGGCTGGACCAACCCCCTGGTGCTGACCGGCGTGATCGGCGGGGTGGCCCTGCTCGTCGTGTTCTGCATCGTCGAACTGCACCTCGACGCGCCCATGTTCGACCTCCGGCTGCTGCGCATCCGGGCGTTCGCGGCCGGTAACACGGCCACCCTGCTCGGCGCGATCGCCCGCGGCGGGCTGCAGTTCATGCTGATCCTCTGGCTGCAGGGGATCTGGCTGGTACTGCACGGCTACGACTTCAAGGACACGCCGCTCTGGTCGGGCATCTACCTGCTGCCTCTGACGTGCGGCTTCGTGGTGTCCGGGCCGCTGTCGGGCAAGCTGTCGGACAAGCACGGGGCCCGGTGGTTCGCCTCCGGCGGGCTGCTGCTGTCGGCCGCGGCGTTCGCCGGGCTGCTGTTCCTGCCGACGGACTTCACCTATGCGGCGTTCGCGACGCTCATCTTCCTGGCCGGAGCGGGCATGGGGCTGTTCTCCGCGCCCAACGCGGCCGCGATCATGAACAGCGTCCCGGCCCGGCAGCGCGGCGCGGCCTCCGGCATGCTCGCCACCTTCCAGAACTCCGGGTTCGTGCTGTCCATCGGCATCTTCTTCTCGCTGATGATCGCCGGACTGGCCAGCACGCTGCCGAAGACGCTCACCAGCGGCCTGACCGCGCACGGCGTGCCCTACCCGATCGCGCACGCGATCGGCCAGGCGCCCCCGGTGGCCAGCCTGTTCGCCGCGTTCCTCGGCTACAACCCGGTGCACCAGCTGCTGGCCCCGACCGGTGTGCTCGCGCACCTGCCGGCGGACCAGGTCAGCGTGCTGACCGGGAGGCAGTTCTTCCCGGAGCTGATCTCCGGCCCGTTCCACCACGGTCTCGTGATCGTGTTCAGCACGGCGATCGTGCTCCTGGTGATCGCCGCGGGGGTGTCCCTGCTGCGCGGCGGCCGGTACGTGTACGAGGAGCACGCCGCCGCGGTCGCGGGCGTCAGCCAGGTTGCCGCGAACGGCGGCCAGCCCGCGGCAGCCGGCGGCCAGCCGGCGGTGCGCGCGGGCCAGCGGCCCGCGAGCAATGGCGACCGCCAGCCCGCCGCCGACGGCCAGCCCGCCGCCAAGGCCCGCCCGCCCGCCTCATGATCCGCGCCCAGTCGCAGGGGTCACCCGCGGCGGTGCGGTTCGCCTGATGACGAGGAACGCCAGCGTGGTCGCGGCCGCGAGGGCGGTCAGCACCGCGGGGATGGCGTGCAGGTCGGCCGCTGACACCGCGCCGGCCACCGCGGCCGGCCCGACGATGCCGCCGGCGAACGCTCCGGTGAGCGCCCATGAGGTGGCCGGGCGGTAGCTGGTGAAGGTCGCGGCGACCCAGTCCAGCCCGATCGGGAAGATCGGCGCGGCGGCGCAGCCGGCCGCGACGTAGCAGGCGGGCGCGATGGCCGGCACCGCGGTCAGCGCCAGCGCGAGCGTGAGCAGCAGGCACGCGGCCAGGACGATCCGGTGCGAGGCAACGACCCGGCTCAGCGGGGCGGCGACTAGCCGGCCAAGGGTCATCGCCGCCCAGAAGCCCGACGTCACCGCCGTCGCGAGACGCGCCGAGTAGTCGAGCGCCACCAGCTGCGCGGGAATCCAGCCCGCGATGCCTGACTCGCAGCCGACGTACAGCAGGTAGGCGAGCCCGACCACGGCGACCGCGCGGTACGGCCGGGCCGTCCGGCGCCGTCGCGGGCCACCCGCGTGGCTGGCCGCACGCTCCGGCTCACCGTCCGCGGTGCTGCCCGCCGGCGCCGCCGTCGAGATCCCCAGCACGCCGGCCGCCATCGCCGCGGCGGCCACGGCGGCCACCGCGAAGCCCAGGGTCAGCGCCCGGCCGCCAAGCACGCCGACGGCCGCAGGGCCGAGCACGGCCCCCGCGCCGAACGCCGCGTTGAGCAAGGTCAGCCGCGCCGCCCGGCCGCGGGCGCGGGTCCTGGCCCCGAGCTGGTTGATGCTGAGGTCCGTCGCCCCGAAACCGGCGCCGGTCAGGAACACCCCCACGGTCAGCGCCGGCCATGCCCGGGCGACGGCGATCGTCAGGCAGCCCAGGCCGAGGACCCCGAGCGCGAACGTGGCGATCGGGCGCCGGGACGCGTGCCGGAACCCGGCCAGCGCGCACAGCACGCCGGCCAGTCCCCCGGCGAAGTTGATGCTGATCAGGGTCCCGGCGACCGGGAGCGACACGCCGAACCGCTGGGTGACCGGCCGCAGCAGCGGCCCGTACGCCGCGTCGACCGCGCCGACCAGCGCGAGGGCGCCGAGAGCCGCGGTGAACGCCATGCGCGTGAATGAGGTCTCCCCCGGCTCAGTCAACGCGTTGCGCGGGGCGGAGCCAGGGGTGCTGGCGTCACTCGCCCACGGGACCGCCGCCGGCGGCCAGGGCGGCGCGGAGCACGTTCTCGGCGGCATCTACGGCGGCGCGCGCGGTGATCGCGTACGTGTGCGCGCGGTCGACGTTGCCGAGAGCCAGGCAGTCGTAGGCCACCTGCGCGTCGTGCACCGCCAGCTCCAGCTGCCGGGCCGCCTCGCCCAGGTCGATGCCGCTCTGCCCCATGGGCACGCTCGTCATGTCCTGCCGCCTTCCTCGTCATGCCTGGCTCCGCTGGTACCCCGTCGCCCATCTACCCCGCCGGGCCGGCGCCATGCCTGGCCGCCGCGGCCACCGGGGCCAGCGACCTACGATGAGATGCACCCAACCAGAGGAAGCCGCCCGATGCCCGAGTTTTCCTACACCGACCTGCTGCCGCTCGGCGAAGACAGCACGGACTACCGACAGCTCTCGGCCGGGGGCATCACCACGAGACGTGCGTTCGGGAAAAATTTTATTGAGGTGGAGCCCGGGGTGCTCAGCCTGCTCACCGAGACCGCCATGCACGACATCGCCCACCTGCTCCGGCCGGGTCACCTGCGGCAGCTGCGGTCGATCCTGGATGATCGGCAGGCGTCGGCCAACGACCGGTTCGTGGCCCGGGACCTGCTGCTGAACGCGTGCATCGCGGCGGGCGGGGTGCTGCCGATGTGCCAGGACACCGGGACCGCGATCGTGATGGGCAAGCGCGGCCAGCAGGTGCTGACCGACGGGCGGGATGAGGAGCACATCGCCCGCGGGGTCTACGACGCCTACACCAAGCTCAACCTGCGCTACTCCCAGCTCGCCCCGCTGACCATGTGGGAGGAGCGGAACACCGGCAGCAACCTGCCCGCGCAGATCGAGGTGTACGCGACGGCGGGGGACGCGTACAAGTTCCTGTTCATGGCCAAGGGCGGCGGCTCGGCGAACAAGTCATACCTCTACCAGGAGACCAAGGCGGTGCTCAGCCCCGCCGCCATGCTGCGGTTCCTGGAGGAGAAGATCCGCTCGCTGGGCACGGCCGCCTGCCCTCCCTATCATCTGGCCATCGTGGTCGGCGGTACCAGCGCCGAGTTCGCGCTGAAGACCGCCAAGTACGCCTCGGCCCGGTACCTGGACACGCTGCCGACTGCCGGGTCCGCCGCCGCGCACGGGTTCCGCGACCCCGAGCTGGAGCAGCAGGTGCTGGAGATCACCCGCCGGGCGGGCATCGGGGCCCAGTTCGGCGGCAAGTACTTCTGCCACGACGTGCGGGTGATCCGGCTGCCCCGGCACGGCGCGTCCTGCCCGGTGGCGATCGCGGTGTCGTGCTCCGCCGACCGCCAGGCGCTGGCCAAGATCACTCGCGACGGGGTCTTCCTGGAACGGCTCGAGACCGACCCGGCCCGGTACCTGCCGGACGCCGAGTCCGGCGAGCTCGACTCCGACGTGGTGCAGATCGACCTGAGCCGGCCGATGGCCGAGATCCGCGCCGAGCTGTCCAGGTACCCGATCAAGACCCGCCTGTCGCTCACCGGTCCGCTGGTCGTGGCCCGCGACATCGCCCACGCCAAGATTTCCGAACGCCTCGCCCGCGGCGAGCCCATGCCCGGATACCTGCGCGATCACGCGGTGTATTACGCGGGGCCGGCCAAGACCCCGGAAGGGTACGCGTCGGGGTCGTTCGGGCCGACCACCGCGGGGCGGATGGACTCCTACGTGGAGGCGTTCCAGGCCGCGGGCGGGTCGCTGGTGATGCTGGCCAAGGGGAACCGGTCCGCGGCGGTCACCGCCGCCTGCCAGCAGCACGGCGGGTTCTACCTGGGCTCCATCGGCGGCGCGGCGGCCAAGCTGGCCCGGGACTGCATCACCAAGGTGGAGGTGCTGGAGTATCCCGAGCTCGGCATGGAGGCGGTCTGGAAGATCGAGGTCCGCGACTTCCCCGCGTTCATCGTGGTCGACGACAAGGGCAACGACTTCTTCGCCGACGTCACCGCGCCGAAGCAGCCGGTGCTGACGATCGGCTCCGCGCCCGGCTAGGCCAGCGGCCCCGAGCGGGTGGGCCGCTGGCCTAGCCGGGGCGCCTTAGTACCAGCCGTCGGCTTCCTCGTGCGACCAGGCGCCGCACGGCGATCCGTAGAGCGCCTGAATGTAGCCCAGGCCCCAGCGGATCTGGGTCGCGGCGTCGGACTGCCAGTCGGGCCCGGCGCTGGCCATCTTCGAACCGGGCAGGGCCTGCGGGATCCCGTACGCCCCGGAACTCGGGCAGCGGCGTACAGGACGTGACGCGGGATCAGGGCGACAAGCTGCTCAGGGGCAGCCGTCACGCACGCTGGGTGCTGTCGGCCAACTACTTTGCCAAGAATCTGCCGCTCTGGTGCTGGAACTGCCCGAAAATCCGTATGACGTATCTCACAACGTCAGCCTGCCCGTTCGAGCCGTTCGTCGCATTTTCCGGCCGGCCATTCCGGCCGCGTGCCAGGAAGGCCGGTCCGGGGTCACGCTAACGTGAGTCGCAGCACGATATGACTAACCCTGCATGAGCAGTGACACTGCGCCATCACCCGGCCGGGACACTGCTCCATCACCCGGCCGGTGACATGGGTAACCGATATATCTTTCTCAGCTATCCAGCGTAGTAAGGCGACTACCCGTAGCTAGCGTGGCTTTCGGCCGGCCGGAACGCGGGAAACGCGGGCAAGCGCCATTAGTACCGCCTGCCGACTTCTAGTACCAGCCGTCGGCTTCCTCGTGCGCCCAGGCGGAGCAGGGCGTTCCGTACGTGGACTGGATGTAGCCGAGGCCCCACTTGATCTGCGTGGTCGGGTCCGTCTGCCAGTCAGCGCCCGCGCTGGCCATCTTGGATCCCGGCAGCGCCTGCGGTATGCCGTAGGCACCGCTGGCGTTCTCGGCGTTGTAGACCCAGTCGCTCTCCTCGTTCCAGAGGTCGTCCAGGCAGCCCCACTGCGAGGTGGCGAAGCCGAACGAGGCCAGCATGTTGAAGCCGATGGACCGGGCCGTGCCCGGATCGGGCGGCGGCATGTTGACGAGCGTGTCAGAGCCGGCCGTGCCAGACGAGGACGAGGGCGAGGCCGGGCTGGTGGCCCGCTTCGGGGTGGCGACGAAGCTCAGGGTCTTGGACGCGGCATCCACCTGGATCATCTGCTGGCGTTCCTGCTCGAGCAGGGTGGCGGAGCGACTCCCGGGAATTGCCGCGAGGGCCATTGCGGCCGGATCGGAGCCGCCCGCGTTCAGGTGCAGTTCGACCAGGACTCCGGCGCTAACTGCCAATACCACGGCGATCGTCGTGACCAGGAGAAAACCACCGCCCCTGCGCCCGCGGCGCTTGGCTTGGGGGCGCCTCCGGTGCTGTGACAATGCGGTCCTTCCGTCGGCCAAGCACGCCGGGCGGAATGCCCAGCGTGCGGACCGCTGCGGTACAGGGCAGCGAGTCGCATGACGGTTCGGGCCAATGCGGCGCCCCTAAGCTTGCGATGGCACAACCACCGCATGAAGGTCCAGCACCCGTCGCCGAACTACGTTGCCAGAACCGAAGGAGCGTACGAGGCGCTTCCGCGGAAAAAGTTTGTGCCGAAGGCAAGGAATTGTGTCCCGCAGATCACAGTTTGGCAACGAGTGCCGTAACAATTACTGGGCGTAAGGGCATCGTCCCTGCCTCGCCCGCCCGCCTCTCCCAGCCTGCCCGACCGCCCCGGCCGACCGGCGGGCCTGACCGGGCGAGCCGGCAGGCCCGGCGTGGCCCGCCGCTGGCGCGTCGCCGCCGGCCGGCCGGGCACCACCGTGCAGCCCCGGATGCGGATAACCTCCAGTCAGGCAGCTACGGCCAAAGGGTGGTGACAGTGAACAACGGCCCGGGATCGTCTTGGCCGGAGACCGGCCGCACCCGTCGCGGCCCCGTCGGCTCTGGCCCGTCCGGCCGGGGCGGCTCGGCTGGACGGCGCGCGTGGGACTTCGGCCCGGGGGATGCCGAGACCGTGCTGGCCGAGGCGCGCAAGGCACTGTTCGTGATGGTCGGCTTCCTCGCCCTGATCTGGATCATCCAGATCGCGAACTGGGCTGATCAGTACCGCCTCACCTTCGAGTACGGAATCCGCCCGCGGGACCTCGCCAGCCTTCCGGACATCCTGACTGCCCCGTTCCTGCACTTCAGCTGGGCCCATATCGAGGGCAACTCCGGTCCCCTGTTCATCTTCGGCTTCCTGGCCGCCTACCGGGGCGTGACCAAGTTCTTCGGCGTGACCGCGATCGTGATCCTGACCAGCGGGCTCGGGGCGTGGCTGTCCGAGAGCGCCGGATCCGTGGGAGCCGGGGCGAGCGGGGTGGTGTTCGGGTACTTCGGCTACATCATGGTCCGCGGGTTCTTCGACCGGCACCCGATCGACATGCTGATCGGCGCGGTCATGGCGCTCTGCTTCGCCTATCAGTTCACCGTGCTGGTCCCCCAGGCCGGGATCGGCTGGCAGGCGCACATCGGCGGCCTGGTGGGCGGCGTGGCATCGGGCTGGATATTCCGGGACCGACGGACCGGTGCCAAGTCGAGCGTGCGGCCCGCGCGGGGCAGCCCGGCGTCACCGTCGGGCGGCCCGCGAGCTGAGTTGCACAAGCAGATCGACGACCTGGGCTTGTGACCGCCCGCGACCCCGGAGAACCCATGGCGATCGTCGACGCGCACCACCACGTCTGGGACCTGTCCGTGCGCCACCAGCCCTGGCTGGATCAGCCGGACCTGGCCCCGTTGCGCCGGAATTTCCTGCTCTCAGACCTCGAGCCCGAGGCCGCGTCCGAGGGCGTCACGTCTACCGTCCTGGTGCAGACGGTCGCCGAGCCGGGCGAGACACCGGAGATGCTCGCGCTGGCCGCGGGCAGCGACCTGATCGCCGGCGTGGTCGGCTGGGTGGACCTGCAGGCACCGGATGTCGCGGACGCCATCGGCACGCTCCGTGAGCTGCCGGGCGGGGATCTCCTGGTCGGAATCCGTCACCCCGTTCTGGTTGAGCCCGACTCGGACTGGCTGACCAGGCCTGCTGTGCTTCGCGGCCTGGCCGACGTGGCCGCGGCCGGGCTCGTCTACGACGTGGTCGTGATGCCCAGGCACCTTCGCGCGGCCGTTGCCGCGGCGGAGGCCACGCCGCAGCTGACGTTCGTGCTCGACCATTTCGGCAACCCTGAGATCGGCGCCGAGGTCGATCCGTCGTGGGCAGGCGCGTTCGGCGCCCTCGCGGCCCTGCCGAACACGGTGGGCAAGCTCTCCGGCATCCTCGGCGAACCCGCTCCTGGGCCGGCGAGCACGCCGGACACGTCACCGGCCGCTGCGCAGACCGCGCACTTGCGGCCGTACTACGAGATCGCGCTCGCGGGCTTCGGTCCGCGGCGGCTCATGTTCGGCTCGGACTGGCCGGTGAGCACCATGGCGGTCGGCTATGGCGGTGTTCACGCGGCGGCGCGGTCGTTGACAGCCGACCTGAGCCCGGCGGAGCAGGACGCGATCTTCCGCGACACGGCGCAGCGAGCCTACCGGCTCGAACTTGTCCGCTAATTAGTAACCCTGACTTACTCGCCGACCGCCTTGCCCTCACCCGGCGAGTCGCCTGGCGGCTCGTCCGGCTTCGCGGCCGGCGGCTTGTCCGGTTTCGCGGCCGGCGGCTTGTCCGGCTTCGCGGCCGACGGATGGGCCGTCATGCCGAGATGGCGCTCGATCGCCGTCAGCCGATCCGCGATCTTGGCCAGTGCGTCCTGCATCTCGGTCAGCCAGAGCTCACGGGCCACGGGCCGCCGCGGCGAGGCCTCCTCCTCCGCCTCACTCTCGCCGAGCGAGGATCGTTCCGCCCTGGGCTGGTAACCATGCAACAGCTGGATGACCTGCTGCCGCACCCGGTTCAGGTCGGCGCCCAGCCGGACCAGCACCTGGGCGCCCACGCCCTCGCCCTCGCGGATCAGGCCCAGCAGGATGTGCTCGGTGCCGATGTAGTTGTGGCCAAGCTGCAGCGACTCGCGCAGCGACAGCTCGAGGACCCTCTTGGCCCGGGGAGTGAACGGGATGTGCCCGGACGGCTCCTGCTGCCCCCGGCCGATGATCTCCTCGACCTGCTGGCGTACCGCATCCAGGCTGATCCCCAGCGACTCCAGCGCCTTGGCCGCGACTCCCGTGTCCTCATGGATGAGGCCTAGCAGGATGTGCTCGGTGCCGATGTAGTTGTGGTTCAGCATCCTGGCCTCTTCCTGAGCCAGGACCACGACCCGTCGCGCCCGGTCGGTAAACCTCTCGAACATCTCGCATCGCCTCCGCTTCAGTCTGCACTCAATTACGCCGTCCGCAAGCCGCAGGCGGGTAAGCACGGCTCACCGGGTTCCGGGGTCGCCGGGCCGCCTATCATCGGCGGTCATGGCGGACCTCACGCTCAGGACGGTGACGGCCACCCAGGGAGCCACCCTCGCGATCAAGGACGGGACCGTCACCCCGGGGCGGTACGCATTCGAGTTCGAAGAGGTACCGGCCATAGTTCAGGCGTTCCGCCGGATGGCCCGCGGGCTGGAATTCGACGTCAGCGAGATGGCCTTCACCACGTACTTGTGCGCGAAGGCCCACGGCAAGCCGTTCACCGCCTTGCCGATATTCCTGGTCCGCGGGTTCCACCACGGCGCTATCGTCCGCGGCACCGCGGCCGCCGTCCGCTCCCCCAAGGACCTCGAAGGCCGGAAGGTCGGCGTCAACCGCGGCTACACGGTGACCACCGGCGTCTGGGTCCGGGGCATCCTGCAGGACGAATACGGGGTGGATCTCAGCCGGGTCACCTGGGTGCTCTCGGGCGACGAGCACGTAACCGAGTACCGCCCGCCCGCGAATGTCGTTCCGATGGAGCCGGGCGGCGACCTCGCCGGGCTGGTGGCCGCCGGCGACCTGGCGGCCGGCATCGGCGTGGCCACCGGTCAGCCGGGCCTCGAGCCGCTGATCCCGGGCGCCGAGGAGGCGGGCTTCGATGCCTTGCGCGAGCGCGGCCTGTACCCCATCAACCACCTGATCGTGGTCCGGGATGACCTGCTCGACGCCCATCCCTACCTGGCCGCGGACGTCTTCGTGGCCTACGCCGGGGCCAAGAACCGCTACGTCGATCGTCTCCGCCGGGACGAGATCGAGGACCCGACGCCGACCGACCTCATGTACCAGCGGGTCATGACCATCACCGGGGCCGACCCGCTGCCTTATGGCATCGGGCCCAACCGGGCGATGATCGAGCAGCTCATCCGGCACGCCGTCACCCAGCAGATCCTGGACCAGCCGCCCGCGGTGGAGACGCTGTTCCCGGAGAGCACGCACGACCTGACCGGCTAGCCCGGCACGGGTGGATTAACTCACGGCAAACCCCGATACCGGGACCGCGGCATCCTCCACAATGGGGCCCGGGAGCCAGCGGAGGGACCGGGGGAGCAGCGGAAGGAGCGCAATGCGGACCTTGCTGGACGGCGAGGTGGATGTCCACTACTGGCAGCTCTACGTCGAAAGCGGCGATGTGGGGACTCCCGACCTGGAAGGGGCGTTCGCCGCCCAGGCGAACGGGATATGCGGCGCCGCGGTGCCGTACGGCCTGTTCCTGATCACCGGTCTACACACCGGCACGGTCGGGTTCCGGGTCGAATTGCATGAGGCGCCGCCACGGCTGGACGACGAGTGGGAAGACATCGTCGAGGTCTCGTTCCGGCCGGCGACAGCAGAGGTAGCGCTGCTCGACTGGGACGGTCAGGGCTATCCGCTCGACCTCGAGCCGACCGACTACCGGGTCAGGTATTGCGCCAGCGGGATGGACGAGGCGCGTGCGCAAGACACCAGGCTCGAGGATGAGCTGCTGCTCGACCGGTACCTGCTCCAGTTCTGGCCGGCGCCGCCCGCACCCGACCGGGTACTGAAGCAGACCAGCGAGGTGGCAAGGTCCGAGCATCGCCACGTTCGCGGGCTCCCGCCGGGATCCGAGGACGCAGCGCCGCAACCCGAGGACGCGCCGCCGGGCCCCGAGGACACAGCGCCAGAGCCCGAGGACGCGGCGCAGGCCGAACTGGGCGTCCGGCTGCAAGCCGAACGTGCCCGGCTGCAAGCCGAACGTGCCCGGGAGGAGCGGCTCGCCCGCTTCGAAGAGCGGCACTGGGGCGGACGCCAGCCGACCGAACGGCTCAGGAACGTCGGCGGCAACGTGCGCGGCCTGGCCCGGCTCGACCGGGACCTCGTCGACGCGATCGCCGACGCCGATCCAGCCCTGCAGCGGGCGATAGCGGGATGGGCCGCGCGCCGCGCGTACACGCTGGCCGGAATCGCCACCCTGGGCTGGGTGGCGCCCGCCCTGGCGGCGGCCGAGTGCGGGCAGGCCCTGCCGCCGCCCTTCGACGACCGCGCCCGGGTCTGGCAACTGCTACACAGCGACCGGCGGGTGCCCCGGACCACGGTGATGCCGCTGCGGGGAGGTCCCGGCATCAAGTCACAGCAGCACATGGCCGTGCCGGCCCTGTTCGCCGCGGTCCACGCCGACCCGCTGCAAGCCGCCCTGGACTCCCTCTACGCCGCGGTCGCGGTCGGCGGCAGCCACCGGCTGCTGCTGGACGAGGTCCGCCGCACGTTCGGGGTCACGAGCACGCCGCGATGATGGCGTCGCTCCCCTGGCCCGCTCCCCGGGCCCGGACCAGGTCCGGCACCCGGGCCAGGCCGTCGGTCACCGGCGGGCCGACGCCGCGATCCGCTGACGCGCCGACTCGTACAGCGCGATCGACGCGGCCATGGCAGCATTCAGCGAGCTGGCCGTGCCGAGCATGGGGATCCTGGCCAGGTGGTCGCAAGCCTCGCGCCAGGCCGCGCTGAGCCCGGCCGTCTCGTTGCCGACCACGAGCAGCGTCGGCCGGGTGAAGTCGACGTCCGCGACGTCGGTGTCGCCGCGGGAGTCGGTGCCGACGATGCGCACGCCCACGCCACCGGCCCGGAGGGTCTGCGCCCAGTCGAGGACGGGCCGGTGCGACGCCACCCGGACCACCGGCAGCGAGAACAGCGAGCCGGTGCTGGCCCGCACCGACCTGGGGTCGTACACGTCGGCCGCGTGGCCGGTGACGATGACCCCGGACGCCCCGAAGGCGTCCGCGGCCCGGATCAGCGTGCCGAGGTTCCCCGGGCTCGCGGGCCGGTCGGCGACCATGGCGAGCAGGCCGGGGCCGGCCGGGATCCGGGCCAGGTCGTCGGCGGGCAGCGCAGCGACGGCCAGCAGTTCCGGCGGGGCGTCGGTCTTCTCGCCCAGCTCGTGCAGCAGCTCGGGCGCCACGGCGACCTTGGCCGCGGCGGCCGCGGCGAGCGTCTCGCGGGCCCACCGCGACGTCGCGCCGTCGGCGTCGTACAGCAGGGTCTTGATCGGCCAGCCGTTACGCAACGCCAGCGTGATCGGCCGCACGCCCTGGACGATGAACTCGCCGCTGCGCTGGCGCTTCGTCCGGTTGTCCAGCAGGGCCGCCCACTGCTGGAACCGGGCGTTGCGGGCGGTTACCCGCATGGCTCGGCCGACCAGGCGATATACGGGGGCCGGATCCGGGCACAGATCGGGTTGCCCTTGGCGTCGGTCAGCCGCACCCGGGCCACGAGCCGGTGCCCGGGGCGCATGGCCGCCTCGATGAGGTCAGGCTCGACGTCGACGAGCCGGAGCTTAGCCCCCCGGAATAGCCGCAACGTTCCGTCGCCGGATACATCGCCCCAGGCCAGGCCGATGTTGCGATCGGTGCGATCACCGTGGACGAACGGGCCGCCGAAGTCGAGGCCCTCGTCGCCGCGCCGGACCGTGACCGGGACCTCCCAGCGCGCGGAGGCCGCGTCGCCGGGCACGGGTTCGACGGCCAGCCCAGGGCGGCCGGGTATGGCCAGCGCAGGCCGGCCCTGGCCGGGGCCGGCCAGCGCGACATGAATGTTCTGGTGCGTGCCGTCGGGTCCAGGGTTGCAGGTCAGCCCAGGCAGGTCGAACCCCTCGACCAGCACGGTGAGCGGGCCGAGCACCGGCGCCGGGCGCCGGGCCGGGCGGCGCGGGGCAGTGGAGGGGGACGGGGAGGTGGGCGGGGTGATGCTCTCGTCGTACGCGCGCCGCAGCCAGCCGATCGCCTCCTCGTCGAGGTCGTCCGGCCCGCTCAGCGCGATCCGGAGGTTGATCGTGCCGCTGGCGATGTTCCGGGCGGCCTGCAGGCGGCCCTCGGGCTCGGTGTTGTCGAGCCGCAGGCCGAGGTCCACCCGGCTCTTGGTCGTGGCCTGCACCGCGGCGAACGTGCGGCGCGGCGAGACCAGGGACACGCAGGTCTTGCGGGCCGCCGTGGTCACCGGGCCGAGCGGCGGCAGCGCCGCGAGCACCGCGTCGAGCACCGGCCGCAGGTGCGGCCGGTCGGCGTACTGGCCGGCGATCAGCTCGCCGGCGTCGGCGGTCAGGCGGGCCGACCACTCCGTCACCTCCTGCCGCGACTTCGGCGGGGCGGGCACGTCCGGCCCCGGTGCGGAGCGTTCGGGATCCTCGAGGGCGGCGCGGCGGCGCTCCGCCTCGCCGGCGAGGCGGCTCCAGCTCGGGAAGCCGTACTCGCGCGCGAGGGCCAGCTGAGCGGTGGACAGCGTGACCTTGTCCGAGACCGGCCGCAGGCGGCGCAGCGCGGCCGGGTCGCCGCCTTGCGCGGCGCGGAGCAGCTCACGGGCCTGGCGGCGGAGCTGATCGAGGTCGGGGCGGTCGGGGAGCTGGGGCATGACGTCTCCTCCTGAGCCCGGGGCCCGCGTTCCGTGCTCGAGCGAAGACGGTCTTGCTGTCCAGCCACGAGCAACCGCAACCAGCCGACACCGCGACCTGCCGGGCGACCAGCACCCGTCGGGCGGCCCGCAGCCGGTCCGCCCGCAGCACCAGGACCGGCTCCCCGCCACCATCGGCCACTCCCCCATTATGGTGACCGGGCGGTGCGCGTCAGGCCGGCACGTTCATCGGCGGGTCGTCCAGCGCGGGCCGGTCCGGGCCCAGGCGGACTCCCACGCGGCCAGGCGCCGCCGGTCCAGGAGCACACGGCACAGCCAGTAGCAGATCATCAACGTGATCCCGGCCAGCATGACGATGGAGACCGTGGTGAACAGCGCCGTGCCGGGGCCCGGCGGCGGGATGGCCGGGGCGCCGGAACTGGTCAGCCAGACCGGCACCCGGGTCCCGGGGGACGCGTTCCAGATGTCGGGCGCGGTCAGGGTGGTCAGCGTGCCCGTTCGCTGCTGCCCGTCGGGTGCCCGCCAGCGGGCGGTGGCCCACCCGTTCCCGGCCAGGCCGTTGCCGTAGGGCCCGTCTCCGGTCAGCACCGCCACCGCCGGGTGCAGGTGCTCCGCGGCCGCGCTCTGTGACTGGTCGATGCGCGCGCCGAGGAAGGGCGCGACGACCGCCGCGGCCAGGAACGCCGCCAGCAGCAGCACCACCAGGGCGAGCTCGACCCGGTCCGAGGGCCGCCGCAGCGGGTTCGGGCGCAGCAGCCGGGTCAGGCGCCGCACCGGGCCTGCCGCCATCCTGGGCGCACCGGGCATCGTTCTTACCTCCGGCCGGTCTCCTGTAACTAGTCTGCGCCAGGACGGCCGGCCAGTCCGCCCCGGGGATCACCCGATCAGCCCGGCGCGGCGCAGCGCCTCGGCCATGGCCCCGTCGCTGCCCGGTTTATCGCTCCCTTTACCGCCTTTGCCCGTGCCGCCGCGCCCGGAGGCCGCCTGCGGCTTGCCGCGTCCCGGGGCCGCCGGGCCCGCGCCTCGCCGCCCTGGGTCCTGGCCCGGCTCGTCGTCCAGGCGCAGCGTGAGCGAGATCCTCTTCCGGGCGGTGTCGACGCCGAGCACCTTCACCCGCACCACGTCGCCGGGGCGGACCACCTCGCGGGGGTCGGAGACGAAGTTCCGGGACATGGCGGAGACGTGCACGAGACCGTCCTGGTGCACGCCGATGTCGACGAAGGCACCGAACGCGGCGACGTTGGTGACCACTCCCTCCAGGACCATGCCGGGCGCCAGGTCGTCCAGGGTCTGGACGCCTTCGGCGAACGTGGCCGTGGTGAACGCCGGACGCGGGTCACGGCCGGGCTTCTCCAGCTCCCCGAGGATGTCGGTGACGGTCGGCAAGCCGAACCGCTCGTCGGTGAACTCCTGCGGCCGCAGCGAGCGCAGCACCGTGGTGTTCCCGATCAGGTCCGGCACGCTGAGCCCGGCCGCCGCCAGGATGCGCCGGACCACCGGGTAGGCCTCCGGGTGCACGCTCGAGGCGTCCAGCGGGTCGTCGCCGCCGGTGATGCGCAGGAATCCCGCGCACTGCTCGAACGCCTTGGGGCCCAGGCGCGGGACCTTGGTGAGGGCCCGCCGGCTGCGGAACGCCCCGGCGGCGTCCCGATGCGCCACGATCGCGCCGGCCAGCCCCTCGCCGATGCCGGACACCCGCGCCAGCAGCGGGACGGACGCGGTGTTCACGTCCACGCCGACCGCGTTCACGCAGTCCTCGACCACCGCATCCAGCGAGCGGGACAGCTTCGCCTCGGACAGGTCGTGCTGGTACTGGCCGACCCCGATGGACTTCGGGTCGATCTTGACGAGCTCGGCCAGCGGATCCTGCAGGCGGCGGGCGATGGACACCGCGCCGCGCAGCGACACGTCCATGCCGGGCAGTTCCCGGGAGGCGTACTCGGAGGCCGAGTACACCGAGGCCCCGGCCTCGGAGACCATGACCTTGGTGAGCCTCAGCTCCGGGTGCGCCCGGATCAGGTCGGCGGCCAGCCGGTCGGTCTCCCGCGAGGCGGTGCCGTTGCCGATGGCGATCAGCTCGACCTGGTGGGCCGCGGCCAGCCGGGCGAGCACCGCGATCGACGCCGGGAAGCCCGCCCCGGGCTGGGACGGCCGCGGCCCGCCCGCGGCGGCTCGCTTCAGGTCGTGCGGGTAGATCGTCTCGGTCGTGACCGCCTTGCCCGTCGCGTCGACCACCGCGACCTTCACCCCGGTCCGGAAGCCGGGATCCAGGCCCATCGTGGTCCGGGCCCCCGCGGGCGCGGCCAGCAGCAGGTCGCGCAGGTTGGCAGCGAACACGACGACCGCGTCCTCCTCGGCCCCCTGCCACAGCCGCATCCGCAGGTCCACGCCGAGACGGACCAGGATGCGGGTCCGCCACGACCAGCGGACCGTGTCCGCGAGCCAGCGGTCCGCGGGCCGGCCCTGGTCGGCGACGCCGAAGTGCTCCGCGACCTGCGCCTCGTAGTCGCTGAACGTGCCGTCTGCCTCCGGCGTCACCGCACCGGGGTCCAGCTCCAGGTCGAGGACCTCCTCCTTCTCCCCGCGCAGCAGGGCCAGGATCCGGTGCGACGGCAGCCGGGTGAACAGCTCGGCGAACTCGAAGTAGTCCGCGAACTTGGCGCCGGCCTCCTGCTGGCCGTCCCGCACCCGCGAGACGAGCCGGCCGCGCGACCACATCCGCTCCCGGAGCACGCCGATCAGGTCGGCGTCCTCGGCGAACCGCTCGGACAGGATCGCCCGCGCCCCGTCCAGGGCGGCTGCCGCGTCGGCCACGCCCCGCGCCGCGTCCACGTAGGCCGCGGCCTCCTGCTGCGGATCGCGGCCCGGGTCGGCGAGCAGGCCATCGGCCAGCGGCTCCAGGCCTGCTTCCCGCGCGATCTGGGCCTTCGTCCGGCGCTTCGGCTTGTAGGGGAGGTAGATGTCCTCCAGCCGCGCCTTGGAGTCGGCCGCCATGATCTGCGCCTCGAGCGCCTCGTCCAGCTTGCCCTGGGAGCGGATCGACTCCAGGATCACCCCGCGCCGCTCCTCCAGTTCCCGCAGGTAGCGCAGGCGCTCCTCGAGCTTGCGCAGCTGAGCGTCGTCGAGCGCGCCGGTCGCCTCCTTGCGGTAGCGGGCGATGAACGGCACGGTGGCCCCGCCGTCCAGTAACTCGACGGCCGCCGTCACCTGCCGCTCACGCACGCCGAGTTCTTCGGAGATCTTCCGGTTGACCGGCTGGCCAGTTGCCGGGACGGGAGCTGTCATCACGTCATCCGCCTTCTCGACCAGAATCTATGCTTCGCCGGGCGCTGGGCCCACGTAGTGGGCCTCGATCAGGTCCGGGTCACCGTCGGCTGGCCGCCACAGGACCAGCCACCGAACGTCACCGCAGCGTACCGGCACGGCCCAGGTATCGGGCCGGTAGCGCATCTGGCGCACACGCCGACGGCCGGGATGCTCCAGGATCTCAGCCAGTACTTCCCGGACGGCGAGGTAGAGCGGGCCGTCCGCGTCCTTCCGTAACGCGAGGAAGGTCTCCCGCGCCGCAGGCTCGAAGGCGAAGCGCCTGCTCACAATTCGTCCGCGCCCAGCTCGACGAGCTGGCCCGGGTTGGCCAGGCTGGCATCGATCCGCGCGGCGTCCTCGGGCCGGTGCCGCCACATGGCCGCTTCCAGCTCGGTCATCACGGCCGCCGGGTAGAGGTGGATGACGCCGTCCTCATCAACCTCCACCAGGTAGCGTCCTTTCGGGCGGCCGTACTTCCGCAGCGGCGCCCGGCCGCGCTCGTCCAGCTCGATCAGGTCTGCTGTCATGTCTTCCGGCCGTTGCTGTCCCGGTGCAGGTTCTCTCAGGGTATCACCCCGATGGGGTATTGTAACGCTGGGGCTGACCACCTTGCTGCCGTGCGTTGCATGGCCCGGCGCCCGATGCGATCCTCAACCCAACCGGCCAACGCAGAACGAACGACGGGGGAACCCATGGGCACGGAATCCGCCGGTTCCGCGGGCACGACGGCGGCCGGGCGCCTCGACGTGCTCATCGTGGGCGCGGGACTGTCCGGCATCGGGGCCGCCTGCCACCTGCAGGCCGACGCTCCCGGCACCTCGTACGCGATCCTCGAGGCCCGCGGCACCAGCGGCGGGACCTGGGATCTGTTCAGGTTCCCGGGCGTCCGTTCCGATTCCGACATGTTCACCCTGAGCTACCCGTTCCGTCCGTGGAAGCAGTCCAAGTCGATGGCGGGCGGCGGCGAGATCCTGCGCTACCTCCGGGAGACGGCGGCGGCCTTCGGCGTGGACAAGCAGATCAGCTATCACTCGCGCGTGGTCAGCGCCGACTGGTCCAGCGACGACGCGCAGTGGACGGTGACGGTCGAGCACACCGGCACCGGCGCGCGCACCGAGCGCACGTGCCGCTTCCTGTACCTGTGCCCGGGCTACTACCGCTACGACGAGGGTTACACGCCGCGCTGGCCCGGCCAGGAGAGCTTCACCGGGGCGATCGTGCACCCGCAGCACTGGCCGGAGGACCTGAACCTGGCGGGCAAGCGGGTCGTGCTCATCGGCAGCGGCGCCACCGCGGCCACGATCTTGCCGGCCATCGCCGGGACCGCCGCCCATGTGACGATGCTGCAGCGCTCGCCGTCGTACATCCTGGCCATGCCCAACGCCGACCCCATCGCCGACCTGCTGCGCAAGGTGCTGCCCGAGCCTCGGGCGTACGCGGCGGTGCGCTGGAAGAACGCGCGCCTCGCGACGGCGATCTACAACTTCTGCCGCAAGCATCCGGCCCGGGCGCGGGCCATGCTGCAGAAGGGCGCGGCCAAGCGCCTGCCGGACGGCTACGACATAGGCACGCACTTCACCCCGGCCTACGAGCCCTGGGACCAGCGCATGTGCCTGGTGCCCGACGGTGACTTCTTCGCGGCCATCAAGTCCGGCCAGGCCGACGTGGTCACCGATCACATCGAGGAATTCACCCCCGCCGGGCTCCGGCTGCGCTCCGGCGCCCGGCTCGAGGCCGACGTGGTCATCACGGCGACGGGGCTGAACCTGAACCCCCTCGGCGGGATTCCGCTGACGGTCGACGGCGAGCCTGTGGTCGTGCGGGAGCGTGTCGCCTACAAGGGCATGATGCTCGACGGCGTGCCCAACATGGCGTTCGCGATCGGGTACACGAACAATTCGTGGACGCTCAAGGTCGACCTCGTCGCCAGCTACGTGATCCGCGTGCTGCGCCACATGAGCGATCACGGATACGCCACGGTCACCCCGCGGCTGCCGTCGGGCGGGATGAGCACCTCGCCGTTCATCGACATGACCTCTGGCTACTTCGAGCGGTCCCGGCACGCGCTGCCGCTGCAGGGCGACCGGACACCCTGGCGGCTGCGGCAGCACTACTTCAAGGACGCGGCGATGTACCGCGGGCCCGTCGACGAGCAGAACCTCGAGTTCCGTCCCGCGGCGATCCTGCAGCCAGCCCGCTGAGCGGCGGACTTTTCGCTCCGGCGTGCCGCCGCCGCCCGCCGCCACGCACGAGGTACTGCTCTCAGGTACTCGCCGCGCCGAGGATCGCGGTTCCGGTGGCGGTCCCCTCGTCGATGACGATCACGGTCACGTTGTCGGGGCTCCCGGCCGCGTCGGCCAGCCCGGCCAGGCCCGCCACCGCGGTCGCCGGGGTCCCGGCCGCCAGCGCCTGCTGAATGGCCGCGTCCTCGACGAACCCGTATAGCCCGTCGCTGCACAGCAGCCACCTGTCGCCGGGCCGGGCATCGCATGAGGTCACATCGGGTGCATCGTCGGCCCCGCCGCCGATGCACCTGGTCATAATGGTGCCGAACAGGGGGACCTCGGTCACGTGGTCCTCGCTGAGCTGCTCCAGCCGCCCGTCTCGCAGCCGGTAGCAGCGCGAGTCGCCGATGTGCCCGAGCACGACCTGATCACCTGAGCGCAGCAACGCGGTCAGCGTCGTGGCCATCGTGACCAGATCCGGATCCCGCATGGCGGCCTTCGCGACCGCCTCGGCCGCGGCCGCGAACGCGCGCCGCAGCACCGCGGCCGGGTCCTCGTCCGCGGCCGCCTGCTGGTCGTACCCGGCCAGGGCCAGGATCGCGGCGGCGCTGGCTATGTCGCCGCCCGGGTGGCCGCCGAGCCCGTCGGCCACCGCGTACAGCCACCGGCCCGCGTAGGCCGAGTCCTCGTTCCGCTGACGCACCTGCCCGATCGCTGATGTGGCCGCGCAGCCCCCGAGATCGCTGATCATCTCCTTACGGTAGCTCGGTAGCCGCCGGTTCCGGCACGTCACGACCAGGTTGCCCCCCTGGCGCCGCGGCTGCGCCTAGGATCGGCTGGTGACCGGCGACAACCCAGCTGATCAGGCGGAGCACACGCGGAGAACCCGGGACCGGCTGTTGCTTCGGCCCTAGAACAAACTGTCCGGGAGGCCGAAGTGCACCCGTGCCAGTTCAGCCGCCGTGGTCAGGTACTGGGCGGAGATGTGGCCGTGGTACATGGAGATGTCGCGGTAGTAGCGCTGCAGCCGCTGGCCGCGCTTGGCCGCCGACGAGCTGGCCGCCGCGAAGATCACCTGCACGGCCTGCGCGGCTAGCTGTCCCGCCTGCTGCACCATCGCATAGAGGCGCACGTCCGCCTCGCGGGTGAACGGCTCACCCGTCTGAGCCCACCGCCGGCTGAGCTCGGAGTACTGCTCCCCGACGTTCATGATGATTCCCTCGGCCGTGTCGGTGAGCGCCAGGGCGTAGCCGTACGGCCGCTGATGATCGGGGTGGGTGTACCGCGGCACCTGCGGCGGGAAGTAGGTCATCTTCGTGGTGATGATGTGCTCGTACTCATCCAGCGCGGCCCGGGCCGCGCCGATGACCGGGATCACCAGCCCGGCGTGATAGACGGCGTAGATCCGGCCGCAGTATAGCGGGTTGCCATGCCACCTCATGCCCGGGGCCGGCTCGGTCATCCGCGTCCAGTTGCTGACCGAGGTGCACCGGGCCGGGACGAACACGCCGTCCGCGCGCACGCCGTTGGACCCGCTGGAATTCATCCCCAACGTGACGCCGTCACCCCAGTCGTCGAGGACCGTGACCTGGTCGCGCGGCATGACCACCACGATGTTGACCGGCGTGTCCTGGCCGTCGCGGGCGGGGACCAGCGCGTTGCCCATGAAGTGGGTGGCATGAGCGATGCCGGAGCAGTAGTCCCACGTGCCGCTGACCACGAAGCCGCCGTCGGCCGGCTCGGCCGTGCCCATGGGCGCCGCGCGGGCCGGGCACCGGAACTCCCCGGCCGGCCCGAAGATCTCCCGCTGGCCGTCCTCGGGGAAGTAGGCCCCGACGACCAGCGCGTGGTGAGTGCCGAGGGTCAGGCCCCATCCGGTGCCGGGATCGCCGGCAGAAACCGCGATCATCGCCTTCCAGAACGTCGGCATGTCGAACTCGTAGCCGCCGAATCGCCGCGGCTGCAGCATCCGGTAGAACCCCGCGTTGACGAACTCGCGGTCCAGCGTTTCGGTGTGATGGCCGAGCTTCTCGGCCTCCTCCTGCTGGTCGCGGATGAGCGGGATCAGCGCCTGCGCCCGCGCGATGATCTCGTGTGGTGTTAGGTCCGGCTCCGGGGCGGGAACCTCGATGATCCGCGCCGTCGCGCTCTCTGGCATGGCCACCCCTACTCGGAGGATCACATCAACTCCGACACTGGTAGGCCGTCTCGCCGCGCACAAGCCCTGTTGCCGTCAGGCGGATGATCCCGTGTCGCACTTGGCCGGCGACCGGCTCAGCCGGCGCCACCACCGGGGCCGGGCCTGCTGAGCCGCGCGTGCCGGTCCGGCATCCGCCGCCGGTGACGCTGGGGGCGCTGGCGGCGTCGCGGGCTGCCGCTCGCGCCATCGGCTGAGCATTTTCTCCTCGTCCACCAGCGGCACGAATATCGGCGGGCCGATCGGGATCTTGCGCCACTCCATGATCCGGTCATTGAGGTCGGCGACGACGTCGCGGACCTCTTGCTCAGAGCGCAGGTTATGCACCGTCTCGGCCAGCCGTGACGACTCCTTGCGCAACTTCAGCGGAGCAGGCAGCATCGCCTCGGACGACACGCCCTCCCGGCGCAGCCACTCCCGCACCCAGGCCAGGCCGTCGTCGCCCTCTCCCCGGTTGGGAAGCGGCTTGCCCATACCGGGCAGGTCATCGAACGCGCCCCGGGCCTCCGCCTCGCTGATCTGCTGGTCGATCCACGAGGTGAAGGTCATCCCCGGCGGCTTGCGCTCGGTCATACCGTCACCCTAACCGCCGGAAATGGCGTGTTCCTGCATGCCAGCGACCCCGACGACGGCATCGGCCGGTTCCGGGCCGCCGTGCCCGAAGGCCAGGCTTTCCGGGCCTCGTGGCGCCACGCCGGTTGCGCTGCCCGGGGGGCGGCGCCCGCCAGTTCTTGTCGTGTCTTGGCTATTCGGTCCGCAAGAGCACCGCGGTGGGCGTGCGAGCGGCGACGCGTCCGGGGAATACGGCTGCGAGGTTGGCGAACACTATCGCGCCGAGGGCAACCGCCACCATCGACAGCACGGGCACAACGGGATCAGGAACGGCCGAGATCCCCCGGGCGAACAGTGTCCAGAGCCATCGCCCGAGGGCGATGCCGAGGGGGACGCCGAAGAGGAGCCCGATGATCGCGGGCACGGACGCCTGCCAGGCCACTGTGGCGGCCAGTTGCCGTTGGGTGAAGCCCAAGGTCTTGAGCAGTGCGAACTCGCGGCGGCGGCGCCGGACCGAGGCGATCAGGGTGAGCCCCAGCGCGCCGATCGCGCCGGCGGCGAGGATGGCGGCGAGCGCCGAGGGGGTGGAGCCGACGGCGTGGTAGTCGGCGATCTCGGCCGGGCGGAGCACGGAGACCACGCCCCCGACCGGGCTGTCGGGGTCCGATGGCCGGTTGAGAGCCGCGGTGACCTGGTCGAGTGAGCGCCGCGCCGCCGCCGGGGTTACGCCGGGGCGGATGGTTATGAACACGGCCATCGGGCCCGGCACGGGGGTTCCTTGCGGGTTGAGGGCCTGGGCCGGGAACAGGTCCGCGGCGACGATCGCGCCGGTGCCCATCTGCAGCGAAGGGCTCCCCGAGCTTCCGATGGCGGGCAGCGAGGCGGTGCCGACGATGCGCAGGCGGACCGGCGGCCGCTGCCCGGTGTCGGCGACGACCGTGTCGCCGACGTGTTTGTGCAGCTGGGCCAGGGTGGCCGGCCCGAGCACCACCTGTGAGGCCGCGTGCAGTCCGTGCCCGGACAGCAGCGGCGGGCTGACCGGGGCGTCCGGGCTGGCGGCCAGGGCGGGCACGCCCTGCCCGTCCAGCTTCATCTGCCCGAAGTACACCCCGGCCCAGTGGGCCACCACCGGGTCGTGATCGAGCAGGGCGGCGGTTTCGGCGGCCGGCAGGTTCTCGGCAGCCGAGAAGCCTGCTAGCAGCGCGTAGTCCCAGTTCCATCCGTACAGCGCCGGACGAGACACCAGGAAGCTGAGGCTCGACCCGAACGTGATCGAGGCGACCACCACCACCACGGCGATCACCGCGCCGAGCAGGGCGGAGCGCACCGGGGCGGCCTCGCGCCCCGGGCCTGAGCCGACGGCCGAGCGGATGCCGGTCACCGCGGCGGGCGGCAGGCCGCAGGCCGCGGCCGCCCGGGCCAGGCCGGAGCCGCGCCCGGCGTCAGCGCCGGCCCGGCCGGCGCGGTGCGGCGCCACCCGGTACGCCACGGCCACCGCCGATCCGCCCAGGACAACCACCAGCAGGACGAACCCGGCACCCAGCACCGTCCAGTCGAACGCGACGCCCCGATCCGGGTACACCGGCCGGACCGGCCCGACCGGCGCCAGCGGCGACAGCCCGACGGCCACCGCCACCGCCAGCAGCGACCCGGCCACGACCGCGCCCACGACGCCGATGAGCCCGTCGCAAACGGTCATCGCAGGCCCGGCCCCCAGCGCCCGCAAGACCGCGCCGTCCCCGGCGCTGCGGCGCACCAGGCGGCTGACCACCTGACCGCTGATCACCAGCGCGGCGAGGGCCGCGATGAGCCCGAACACCCCGAAGGCGATCGCCTCGGGCCGGATGGTCCGCTCCGCCTCCGCCACCAGCGGGGCGTTGGTCTGCGAGCCCCCGGCCTGCCCCAGATCCGGCGTGATCTTGCTGATGGCCGAGGCCACCGCCGCCTCGTGCCGCATCCCCCCGTCGAGCTGCAAGGAGACATAGGAGTAATAGGCGCAGCACGACTCCAGCCGCCGGGTAAGCGCCGGGGTGAGCACGGCCAGCTGGTCGCCGAGCGCCGTGTCGTCATCCTGGACGACCTGCGGGCTGTACGTCACGATGCCGACCAGCTTCAGCGTGACTATCAGGTAGGGCTTGTCCGCCGGGTAGCCGGCGAACGACGGCGAGTTCACCTGGGCGGTGGTGAAGAAGGCCAGCCGCTTGGTAGCCGACCCGAGGTGCAATCCCTCCTCGGCCGCGGCGCCCGCGGTCATGACCATCTCATCGCTGCGAGAAGGATCGGCCATCCGGCCCGCCACCAGGCTGACCCGGTCCTGCGTGAAATACTCCCCGTCCGGGCTGCCCTCGACCGACGGCGGCGCCTCACCAGGCACCCCGCCCTGGCGGGCCGGCCCGAGGGGCTGCAGCGTGCCGTCGAAGCCGATGACGTCCACCGCGCGCCTGACATACCGCACCCTGGCGATGGCGCGGTCCACTTTCGGCGAGTAGCCGGTGCCCGTGATCGGGTCGAACTCGGTGAACACCTGCAAGTCCCCGGGGTTAGTACTCGCCAGATAGCCGGGAAACGAGGACTGCGTGCGCCGGGCCCCCGCCACCGCCGCCATCGCCACCCCGCCCACCACCCCGATGAGCAGGACCAGCACCAGATACCCGCCCCACCGGCCGCGGAAGCAGGCCCGGAACCGGTAGCCCGCCTCACGCACAACGCTCGCGGTCAACGATCACCCACCGCCCAGCACCTGCCCCCCTGCGCGCTCAGCCCGCTCCGTCCTTCCGGCACATCCGGCCGTTACCGATGCAGTCTGGCTCAGCCACCCGACAGACCCAAGGCGGGTAGCCCGTCGAACCCGCCTCGTGCTAGCACCCCAGGCCGGCGGCCAGGCCCACGCGCAGCCAGCAATCCACTGCAGGGCCGCAAGACGGGTTGCCCACCAACCAGCACGAACCGTAATCGAGTTCTGGGGTCCAGATAGCGCGCCTCCTCGTCGTCAGGCCGTCACCTTTTGACTGGCCTGGGCGTGGGCGGGGCCGGCCTGACGAGTATGTCCCACGCGTGCTGCAGCGCCCGGCTGTTGCGGTGATCGGCGGCCAGGATCAGCAGCGGCCCGGCCATCTACAATCACCCTGGCAACGGGCCGGCCGGGTACCGGCGCAGGCCGGGCACGCTGCCCACGGCTGCGAGGGGCCGACCAGCGTCGCGTAAGGATAGGTTCTACGAGACCGCCCAGCCACCGGTCACGTTGTCGTGCTGTGCTCGGTCTTAGTTAGGTGTGAGGGCGAGACCGTTGGGATGACACTTGAGCTTGAGGAGCACGCTGGATGAAGGCGGCGAAGCGTTGACATGACGGATGGACAGCCGCGGACATGGGAGCAACGCAGAGTCGACACGCTGGCCAAGCTGACCGCGCCGAACGCGGACGTCTGGGTCGCGACCGCCGCCGCGGACGCCGACGGGCACGCCAGCTGCTACCTGGTGCCGCTGTCCCTGGCCTGGATCGATGAGCGAGTCGTCCTGGCCACCGAGGCGGACTCGGTCACGGCAAGGAACATCACTAGCCAGGGACGCGCCCGGCTTGGCCTCGGCCCGACCCGCGACGTGGTGATGATCGACGCCGAGCTGGAACATGTCTACGGCCTCGATGAGGTTCCGGTCGGCCTGGCCCGGAGGTATACGGCGCAAGCGGACTGGGACCCGCGCGAGTCTGGCGACCGGATGCGGTTCCTGGTACTGCGGCCGCAGCGGATCCAGGCCTGGCGGGAGGTTGATGAGCTGCCGGGGCGGACCTTGATGCGCGGTGGAGCCTGGATTACCTGAAACGGCTGGCCGACCCAGTGCATGCCGCGCCGTCACGGCGCTATTGAACTCTGCCTACCCGGCACTATGTCCCCGGCATCGGCATCGACAGGGCTGTTGGTCGCTAGGTTCTCGTACGTTGCGACGCGGACGGTGGCGCCTTCCGCCTCTAGTACGCTGGCTGATATATTGGCCACCGTAATAGAGGACGGCGGCACATGGAGGGCGGATGCCAGCGGGCCAGCGAGGCCGGGACGACCTGGCCAGCCAGGATGTCCTGCGCCGGGCCGGGGACGCGTCGGTGCTGATCTTGACCAGCCTGGCCGACGGCCCCAAGCACGGCTACGCGCTGATCCAGGACATCAAGGGGTTCGCCGGGATGCAGCTCGGCCCGGGCACGCTGTACGGCGCGCTGGACCGGCTGGAGGGCCTGGGCCTAGTCGAGGCGCTGCCCGCCGACGACCGGCGGCACCCGTACCGGATGACGGCGGCCGGCGCGGCGGCGCTGCGCGCGCACCTCGATTCGTTGGAGCGGGTCAGCGCGGTCGGCCGGCTCCGGCTGCGGCTGGGCGGGATCTGATGCCCGGGCCACAGCCGCCCCGCCTGGTCGGCGCCGCGCTGCGCTGTTATCCGCGGCAGTGGCGCCGACGGCACGGCGAGGAAGCCGCCGAACTGGCCGTCCTCCTGATGCGGGACGGTATCCCGGCACGCTTGATCGCGTGGAGCTATCTTGCGGGCGCCGCCCGCGAGCGCCTGACTCCCAAGCCTGGCCACCGGCTGGCCGTCGCGGCGGCCGCACTGCTGGCCGCCGCGGGAGCGCTGGTGACCCCGCTCGGCCCGCTGTACGCGTCGGCGCCGGCCAGCGCGGCTAGCGCGGCCCACCAGCACGCCGCCAGCCAGGCTGACCCGGCCGCGCGGCTGGCAGCGCAGTTGCGCTGTGGCACCTTGCACCGCCAGACCGTGCGGGCGGCCCGGCCCGCGCTGGAACGCTGGCATGTGACGATCGTCTGGGCGGCACCCGGCCGGCCCGCGAGCCGCGTGGTGCCGCCTGGTTCGTACTACCTAGCGGGCGGCCGCCGGCTGGCGCCGGAAGTGATCTTGATCCGGGCCACCCCGCACCGGCCCGCGAAGCGCGCCACGGCAGGCGGCCATGACCAGCGCTGCTGACCAGGCCGACTCGGCCGGACCGGATGGCAGCGGTGCCGGCGGCAGAAGGCAAGACAGCAGCGACCCGGACGGGCGCCCCGCGGCCGCGTCGCGCGCGGCCCGGCGCCGCCGGGCCCTGGTCGAGGCGGCGGTCACCCTCCTGGCGGCGGTGCTGCTGGCCGCGGGCATCCACGCGTTCGTGATCCAGACCTTCTACATCCCCACCCCGTCCATGGTGCCGACGCTGCAGGTGGGAGACCGGATCCTGGTGCTGAAGGCGTTCTTCAACTGGCATGACCTGCACCAGGGCGACATCGTGGTGTTCTCCCAACCGCCCCGCGACCGCTGCGGCGGCCCCGCCGACGGCGACCTGGTCAAGCGGGTCATCGCGCTGCCCGGGCAGACCATCTACTCCTCCGGCAGTACGGTCTACGTGGACGGCCGGGCGCTGGCCGAGCCCTACCTGCCGCGCGTAGACCCGCTCGGCCCGCCGATACCGGATGCCAGCCGGCAGCACCCGTTCCGCGTCCCGGCGGGGGAGTTCTACCTGCTGGGCGACAACCGGCAGGTCTCCTGCGACAGCCGCTTCTGGGGCCCGATCAACGGCAGCAGCATCGTCGGCCGGGTTGTGCTGCTCGTCTGGCGTGACGGCCACCCTGACCTGCACGCCTTCTGATCAGGTAGCGGTCAGGTCACGTAGGGCGGCGTCCCGGGGTCGCCGGTCACCAGCGGCAGGCCGCAGCCCGGCCCCCGTACGCCGTCGCTGATATTCATCCAATCCCAGCCGCCCGGCCACCGCGCGGGTCCTGCTTCGCGGGATTGATGTTCATCAGCTCTGCCGCCATGCCCCCTGCTACGCAGGTGGGAGTCGCTGAACAGCCCTCATGCAGCATTGCGCACCTAACTGGCAATCTGTGCGTCTCCGCATGCGGTCAGTTGCGTCGCAGTCGACCGCGCCGAATCGATCCGGCGCATCGTCGCCGAGGCTCAACGTTACTTTCTGTGATTACTCCTACTCTTGGCTCACGCGCGAATAGCCGCATTCGTTCGGCGCGTCCTGGCGCTCGGCCAGGATGGTCGTCCAGGCGCGCGAGAGCGAAAGTACTGCCACGTCGCGCGCCAGCTCAGAGCGCGTGCTCAAGATCACTGGCCTGCCAGGTGCGCCGCGCCTGCCGCAGCGTCCGGGCGGGTTCGGCGAGGCTGGTGAGCGCACGGCCGAGCTCGTGGCCGCGGCGGCCGATGTTGTCGGCTAGGAGCTCACGGGCGGACGGGACCGGCGCCGGTGTCCAACGCGGCGGCGCGGCCGGCGCGGGTGGATCGGCGGCCAGGTCGAAGAGCGCGCCGAAGGCGGCCACTCCCGCGACCCCGTCGGCCATCGCGTGGTGCATCCGCAGGAACAGGCCGACCTGTCCGTGCGGCAGGCCGGGCAGGAACCAGGCCTCCCACAGCGGCCGTGAGGGATCCAGCCGCCGGCGGCGCAGCTGCTCGCACGCCAGCAGAAGCTGCGCCTGGTCAGCCGCCGCGGGGAGCGGGCAGACCCGGACGTGATCGGCCAGGTCGAAGGACCGCGCGTCTACCCACAGCAGCCAGCCCAAGCCCAGCGGGGGCCGGTACATCAGCTGGCGGAAGCGTTGCAGCAGGTGCAGCCTGACCTCGATCGCCCGCCGGACAGCCTCGATCTCGAACCGGCCGTCGCGGTCCACCAGCCCGGATCCGTCCAGGATCGCGACCGCGCCGATGTCCCAGGGCCAGCCGGCATCGTCCCCCCGCAACGGGGCCAGGTCCTGCGCGGCCAGGCGTTCCATCCAGCCACCACCCCCCTCCCTGCCTTGCCTACGCCAGGGGACGGGCGGTGGCTAGAGCCGCAAGTCCCGCCACGCCGAGACCGTCACCGGCGACCCGCCGGCCGCCGCCACCCGGGCTCGCGCAACGGCTCCCCGGGTAAAGAGCCAATCCGGCAAGATGGCCGACGCTAAGGGCCCCGGCACAAACGTCGTCATCTGCCGCATACGGCGCGCGGCAGGTCAGGCAGGATCTGGCCACCGGCGGCTGGCCCGTTCGCTCGAATCATCGACGGCACCTCGGCCCGGTGGCGACCGCCAGACCAGTCATGCCTCGCGGAGTCGGCGGTCGGCATCGGGGCTACGTCGATCGACAGCATCACTTTGAGTGACGGGGGAAGGTCAGGGAGAATGCTCGCCGAGCCGTTCTGGCGCAGGTCACTGCCGCTCGGGTGCGGCTGGCCGCGGCGCGCGGATCGGTGTGTTCTGTGCGATCCGCCAGCGGGGCCGGCAGGCCTGGACCGATGGCCGGTCGTTGCGAAAATAGTGCGGCCATTGGCAGCATGGTGATGCCTATCTGTGCATACTCCAGCCTGTCGCACAAACCCCCGGCCAAAGCTGCCGGGGGCGGTGCCGCACGAGGAAGTCCGGCCCAATGGCAGCCGGCACAGGTCCCTTGGTCCCTGGCGCGGCATGCTGCGGGGCGGGTTAGTGATGTCATGGGAGATGTTCGCCGCGTTGTGGTGCTCGGTGCGGGCGCTATGGGAACTGCGCTGGCGGTGCACTGTGCCCGCGGCGGCGCCAGCAGCGTGCTGCTCGCGACCGACCATGACGAGGCCGTAGCCGACGCATGGCGGCGGGGGCTGCCCCACCCCTCGCTCCGGATGCCGTTCCACCACGACGTCCGCTGCTGCCCGGCCGGGGAATGGGCCGAGGTGCTGCCGGGTGCCGGGGTGGTGTTCGTCGCCGTGTCCAGCGCGGGACTTCAGCGGGTGCTGGCCCAGGCCGCGCGCATCGGCGCACCGGACGCGGTCTGGGTACTGGCCACCAAGGGCTGGGCGCAGGACACGCTGCAGACCCCGAGCCAGGTCGCCACGTCGGTGCTCGGGGACGTGCCGGTGGTCTCGCTGGCCGGCCCTGCGC
This sequence comes from uncultured Actinomycetota bacterium, assembly GCA_963808705.1. Classification (GTDB taxonomy): domain Bacteria; phylum Actinomycetota; class Actinomycetes; order Streptosporangiales; family Streptosporangiaceae; genus JASHPR01. Next base: position 554,184 of record CAWEHB010000008.1, read on the forward strand.
TCGCCGCCGAGATCCTCGCGGGCTCGCCAACCGGCCTGCTTTGCGCTTCGGCGGACCAGCAGGCCAGGAGGTGCGCTGCTGCCGCGCTCGCCTCGCCCACCACGGCGGTCTTCACCACCAGCGACGTCGCCGGGGCCGAGACGGCGGCGGCGTTCAAGAATGTCGTAGCGGTGGCCGTCGGGCTCGCCGAGGGCCTGTCCGACCGGCTCGGCGAGAGCGCGCTGGTCGCCAGTTTCGCCAACGCCCGCGCCGCGGTGTTCGCCCGCGGGATGCTCGACATGATGGCACTGGCCGAGGCACAGGGCGGCCGGGCCGCGACGGTGCTCGGACTGGCCGGAGCGGGGGATCTCTACGTCACCTGCCAGCACGGCCGCAACGGCCGTTTCGGGCGGCTGCTGGGCTCGGGTGCCACGGTCGACGGGGCGGTGCGCTCGATCGGCAGCACAGTGGAGGGAGTGACGAATACCGCGGCCGCGCTGGGGCTCGCCGCGCGCACGAGTCTCGACCTTCCCTCGGCGCGGGTCGTGGAGCTCGCGCTGACCGAGGATCTGACAGGCGAGCGGGTCAGCGACCGGCTGCGGGACCTGTTCCGGACCGTCGTGTCCGGCTCCCGGCCGTACGGTCAGCCGCGGTGACGTTACCGGCCGGCAGCCGCATCCTCGTCCGTGCGGCGGATCCGGGGATCGTCAACCCGGCTGACCGAGGTCAGCCCCGAGATCATCTACGGCGGTCTCCGCGACTACTTCGCCGACGCCGAGCTGTGCCGTGGCCATCGACGGGTGGCTGCAAGCGCGGCCAGGCCAGATGCGCAATCTCATGCTGGCGACCGCGCTCACCGCCGACTACAGCGAGGCCAGCGCCATCAACGAGCTCGGCCGGGCAACAAGGCTGCCGACCGCCGTGAGCGGGCAGAACAGCGAGTGGTGGTGAGGGCCGGTAACCCGCGCGACCACCACCGTGGTGGCCATCGCGCCCGGGCCCGTCGACGTCACCGGTTACGCCGCCTACCTCAGGCAGTTCGTTCCAGACCACCCGGTCTGGGTGTCAGTCACGTTCTGCGCCGTGTGGCCAGATCACACGTACTGGCGTGCCGTGCTCGCGGGCGTATGCCACCACGTCGGCGGTTCCGCCGGCAGCCCGGGCTGGCTGGCCGTCCCACACGGCGAACAGTTCATCGGCCAGGTCGATCATGGCCTTGCTGGCTTCCATGTGGGATTCAGACGTTGACTCGATGAACGGCATGCGGCGGAAGGCTGTGGCCTGGGCGAGCAGCCTGTCATATTCCGGGTGTGCTTCTTCCGGGAGCCCGGCGCGGTACCGAGCGGCGGGGATGATTACTTCGAGCTTGCCGCCGAGATCGGTGACCGCGCGGGCGAAGATCTGGTCTGCGCCGTCCGCGAGGCAGGATATGCCAGTCATGTCCGGCGCGTGCTCGGCCAGAGCTGCCCGGATGGCCTTGTCAACCAGGTCTGCTGTAGCGCCGGGCAGGCCGCGGTGTCCGGAGATGGCGATGCGGTGCATGCGGGCCGTCACTGCAGGGCCGCCCGGAGCTGATCATCGAACTCGCGGACGTAGCTGGTCGCTTGTCCGGTGTACTCGCGGCGGAAACGCCGCGCTCGCTCGATGACGCGCTCGGCCGGGCGAATGACACCTCGAATTGGTTCCACGCCAGCGGCCTGCCGAGCACAGCCACGAAGAAGGCGACGGGTTGTGCGTCGATGATCGCGAGACAGGAGAATTGGTGTCCGAGGAAATAGAGAAGCCAGCAGGCGTTGATATGACGGTCGCGAATGTCGCGAGGGTGTGAGATTACTATCTCGGCGGGAGCGAGAACTCCGAAGCTGACCGGAAGCAGCGCGCCTGGTTTTCGGAGCCGCGCCGGGTGTGCCACTAGCCGCGCTGGAAAACCGGGAGCTCCTCAAGCACGCAGTTTCCTATCTCAGTGGCGCCCGGTAACCGAATACTATGTCGGCGGCGGGACGCGCTGGGCGTATGCGGGAGTTGGAAGAAAAGCGAGCTGAACGAAGCGCTGATGCCATGAAGGACGCCCATTCCGTCACCTGACGCGACGCGAAGGAGCCTTGACGTGAGCCACGGAAAGGACGCCTCCAGGTGGTGAGCACTTCCTGCGGTCATGTCGCTGACCGCGCCAGGCCGGATCAGCTACTGCGCCTGGTCGCGGACGGCCCGGCAGACAGCGGCGCTGCGAATGTCGCACGGATCGCGCCGTTCGCGGCTGGGTGGCCGTACCGGACCTTCCTCGAACTCGGTGCGCTTCCCAGCGCGGTGCCGTGCGCCCGGCTGCATACCCGCCAGGTGCTCTGGGAATGGGGACTGGCCGAGTGCAGCGAGAGCACTGAACTTCTCGTCACCGAGCTGACCACCAACGCCATGAAGGTCTCTCGCGCGGCGATGCAGGACGACCCGATCAAGTTGTGGCTGGTCTCGGACAAGATGCAGATTGTCGTCCTGGTCTGGGACGCCAGCCCGCTGCCGCCGGTCCCCATGGACGCCGACGACGACGCCGAGAACGGCCGGGGACTGCTGCTGGTGCAAACGGTCAGCGCGCGGTGGGGCTGGCACTTCCCGCCGGATATGGGTGGGAAAGTCGTCTGGGCACAGACCCTTGCGGAATGAGAACTTCGCGGCGGGAAGGTATGCGAACCTCGTGACGACATGACTGCGGCTCCCGCCAGCCAAATTCGACGCCGCAACCCTCCAGACGTCAGGTCATCCAGGCAGCAGGGACCTGCGGGCGGTCGCTATCGCTGGGCTCCGGCGTTAGGGATCTCGCCAACCGCCGCGCCTGGTCCGCTGTCGGCCCTGACATGTGATGCGGCAGGCACGGCTCACAGAGTCCAGAGGGCTTGCGTAGGTGACAGGCGGGCGGCGCGGATGGCCGGCAGCAGCCCGGCGAGGGCGCCGATGAAGAGGGCGGCGCCGAGGCCGCCTGCCCACGCTTCCGGAGGGATGACAACGGCCCACCCCTTGGCGTGGGCGTAGATGGCGGTGGCGGCGGCGCCGGCGATGTCCCCGACGGCGCCGCCGGCCAGGGCGAGCAGGATGGCCTCGGCCAGGAACTGGGTGCGGATCTGGCCCTTGGTGGCACCCAGCGCGCGGCGCAGCCCGATTTCCTGGCGCCGTTCGAGCACGGAGATGATCATGATGTTGGCCACGCCGACCGCGCCGACCAGCAGCGCGACCGCGCCCAGGCCGAGGAACAGGGTGTCGAAGGCGCCTGCGGCGTCGGCCTGGGCGGTGAGGGCGTCCGAGGGCTGGGAGACGTTGACCTCGTTCGGGTTTTCCGGGTTGGCCTGGGCGCCGAGCAGGTTGTCGACGGCGGTGGCGGCGGCCTGGGTGTTGACGGTGCGGACGTAGATCTCCGAGGGGTACCCGTCGAGACCGAGATACTGCTCGGCGGCCGGGAAGCCGACCAGGACCGAGGTGTCGATCTGCGGGGCCAGGGTGGCGGGGTTGAGGATGCCCGCAACGTAGAACCACATGCCGCCGACATAGATCCGCTCCCCGGGCCAGATCCGGTCGATGCCCATCAGCTGGGCGGCCTCCGCGCCGAGCACGGCGACCGGCTCGCGGGCTGTGGCGGCGTTGAGGTAGCTGCCCTGGGCGACCGAGGTGCCGACCACGGCGGGCAGGCCCAGGCTGGCGGCGGTCACGGTCAGCCCGTCGGTGTCGATCGGCGGGATCAGTGGGCTGCGGTAGACGCTGGCGCTGCTGACCGTGCCGGTGTACTGGACGCCGATGACGCCGGGCAGCCGGCCGATCATGCCGGGGGCGGCGTCGGGCAGCTCGGCGGCCTGGCCAGTGAGATCCGTCCCGTTGGTGACGGTCAGCAGGTTGGTGCCCAGCCGGCTGATCTCCGCAAGCAGCCCGGCCTGGGAGGAGTTGGCCAGGCCCAGGACGGCCACGATCGCGGCCACCCCGATCGCGATGCCCAGTGCCGACAGCGCGGCGCGCAGCTTGCGGGTACGCAGCCCCACGCTGGCCAGCCCGGCCAGGTCGCCTGGGCCGAGCCGGGCCGGGGCCGGGGCCGGGGCGTCTGGGCCTGACCTGATGGTCATGATCGTCCTTCCCGCGCCGGCCAGCCCCCGACCGCGGCCGGGGCGGTGTCGGTGATGATGCGGCCGTCGAGCATCTCGATGCGGCGCCGCATCGAGGCGGCGATCGCGTGGTCGTGGGTGATCACGATGATCGTGGTGCCGGCGGCGTTGAGCTCTTCCAGCAGGGCCAGGATCGAGGCGCCGGTGGCGGAGTCCAGGTTGCCGGTCGGCTCGTCGGCCAGCACCACCGGCGGGCGGCCGACGATCGCCCGGGCGATCGCCACCCGCTGCCGCTCCCCGCCCGACAGCTGGGTCGGCCGGGCACCGGCCCGGTGCCCCAGGCCGACCCGCTCCAGCGCGGCGGCGGCCAGCTGGCGGCGCCGGGCGCGCGGCACGCCCGCGTACAGCAGCCCGTCGGCCACGTTATCGAGCACCTTCTGATGCTCGGCCAGGAAGAACTGCTGGAACACGAACCCGATCCGGGACGCCCGCAGCGCCGACACCTCCCGGTCAGTCATCGTCGCCACGTCCAGGCCGGTGACCCGCACCACCCCGCTGCTGGGCCGGTCCAGGGTGCCCATCAGGTGCAGCAGCGTGCTCTTGCCCGACCCCGACGGGCCGGCCACCGCGGCCAGTTCCCCGGCCGCCACCGCCACGCTCACCTGATCCAGCGCCCGCACCGGCGGCGAACCGGGATACTCCTTCGTCACCCGCTCCAGCTCCAGGACGGCGCTCACGTCGCCGGCACCACGACTTGCTCGCCGGGCGTCAGCGCACCGGTCACCTGCACCAGGCCGGAGTTGTCGTTGAAGATCCCGACCGTCACCGGCACCAGCCGCCGGGTGTTACCCGCCCCGGCCACCTCGACCGCGTACCCGCCCGAGGACTGGGCCAGCAGCGCCCCCACCGGCACCGCGAGCACCGGGCCGGAGCTGCTGGCGGTGGTGATGTACACCGTCACTGGCGCCTGGTCCAAGGTCCCGGCCGCCGACGGGTGCGTCAGCGTGACCGCCACCTGGATCGTCGCGTTACCGGCCGTCCCGGACGCCACCATGCCGACTGAGGAGATCTTCCCGGGCGTGCTGGCACCGTCCGGCAGCGTGACCGTGACCGCGTCCCCGGCCGCTACCTCCGACTCCTGGGAAGTGCTCAGCGGGATCGTCACCACGTGCCGGTCCGAGGTCGCCGCCAGCACCGGCCCAGCCGCCGGGCCGCCCAGGCTGCCCAGCACGTTCGTGACCCGGATCGCCTCCGGCTCGAACACCACCGACCCCAGCGGCAGCGACCCCAGCGGGCTGGAAACCCCCCGCGCCGACTCCATCTGCTGCACCCCGAACGCGGTCTCCCCCGAGAAGTAATCCCAGCCCAGCGCGCTGATATCCGAGCTGCTGGCATAGCCCAGTGCCACCAGGTCATGATTGAGCTGGGTCACATCCGCCCCGGTCAGCCCCTCATTCAGCATCCGCCAGGCCGGCACCGACCCGTAGAGCAACACCACCGGGCTGCCGTTATCTACCCGGTAGAGCGCCTGCCCTTGCCGGATCACCTGCCCCGCCGACGGCAGCCAGGTCAGCGCGCCGCCGCCCTGCCCCCGCACCGGGTACGACTCCGCGTACCCCAAGGTCGCGTCCACCGGCACCACCGACGACAGGTCCTCCCGCACCACCGGCTGCGTCGCCGGCGGCGGCGCCCCCTGCCCGCTCCCGGACGAGCCATGCGACCGGAACGCACCCGCCGCCCATGCGATCCCCGCCCCGGCTCCGAGCACGGCGAGCACCAGCACCACCGCGACCCCCCGCCGGAGCCGGCCGCGCGGCGGCGCCTGGCCGGCCTTCCCGGCCACAACGGCACCGTCGCGCTGGCCGGCCTCCCCGCTACGGGAAACGGTCCCGCTCATGACGCTGACTGTGACTGGTGCGTTGAGATGGACACCTTCGCCCCGGGCGGCAGCAAATGCTGACAGGCACCCGCAGCGGCCAGGTACTGCGGCGAGTTGACGTTGGGGAAAGCACTATGAGGGGACGCTGTGCTCTGGCCGGGGCTGGGGAAGTTCGGCACGCCGTGGCTGCGCATGCACTGCGCGAGGGCAAGCACCTGCGCGTAGGTCGGCGAGCTAGCGGAGGACGGGGCGCTGCTGCCGCACGCCGTGGCTAGCACGGCGACGGCTGCCACGACAGCCAGGGCTGCCGCGCGCCGCGGGCCCCGGCTACCGCCGGTCTTGCCCTTCATCGCGGCCCCCTCAAGAAGCCAAAACGGCACATCATGTCTTTCTCCTGCTTCTCCCCCTGCGACCTGTTGTACAGAAGGGGAGGTGACAGCACGGTGACCAGAAATGTCACCTGGCTGTCACCTGTGACCTGCGATCCTGGGAAGCAGGCGGCTGACATGCCGCGGAACCCACGAAGCGGCGGGCAGGCGATGCGGGTTCTGGTGACCGAGGACGACGAGGTGCTGGCCACGGCGCTGGCCGCCGGGCTGCGCCGGGAGGGGATGGCCGTCGACGTGGCCCTCGACGGCGACGCAGCCCTGGAGCACCTGGCGGTCAACCGGTACGACGTGGTGGTGCTGGACCGCGACCTGCCCGGCGTGCCCGGCGACGACGTCTGCCGGGCCCTGGCCGCCGGCAGATCCGAGACCCGGGTGCTGATGCTCACCGCGGCCAGGTCGGTCAGGGACCGGGTCGAAGGCCTCGATCTGGGCGCCGATGATTACCTGCCCAAGCCGTTTGATTTCGCCGAGCTGATCGCCCGCATCCGGGCCCTGGGCCGGCGCGCCGCCGCCCCGCTGCCCGCCAGCCTCGAACACGGTGACCTGAGCCTCGACCCGGCGCGCCGCGTCGCGGTCCGCGCCGGACGGCGGCTGCCGCTCACCCACAAGGAACTCGCCGTGCTGGAATGCCTGCTCGCCGCGGACGGGCGGCCGGTCCCGGCTGAGGAACTGCTCGAACGGGTATGGGACGAAGCAGCCGACCCGTTCACCAGCACCGTGAAGACCACCATCCGCCGGCTCCGGGCCAAGCTCGGCGACCCGCCGGTGATCGAGACCGTCCGGGACAGCGGCTACCGCATCGGAGGACCCTAATGCGCACTCCCCGCCCGCGCCCCGGTCCCCCGCGCCGGCTGCGGCTGCCCCGCCGCACCGCCCGGCTGCGCCTCACCGTCCTGTACGGCGCGGCGTTCCTGGCCTGCGGCGCGGCCGTGCTCGCCGTCGTTGCCTACCTGCTCTACGGGCACACGGCGCAGCAATCGCCCTCCAACCAGCCGAAAAGCTCCGCATCCGCAGTGCTCCACGGCAAAGTCCCCATCGCCGACGTCCAACAGGCCGGTCCCTACGACATAGTCAAAGTCCCCGTCAAAGTCCCCACCGCCGACGTCCAACAGGCCGGCCGCTACGACATATTCACAATCCCCGTCAAGGCGCCCATTGCCGCCCCCCAGCAGCATCAGAAGCCGCCCGTCCTCACCGCCGCGCAGCAGGCTAGGTTGCTTGCCGAGGCGCAGTTCCACGTCGACTACGACAAGGCGCAGATCCTGATCATCTGCGCCATCGCCCTGGCGGTCATCGCGGTGGCCGCCGCCGCGATCGGCTGGATCATCGCCGGCCGGGTGCTGCGCCCGCTGAGCACGATCACCGCCGCCGCCCGGCGGATCGCCGCCAGCAGCCTGCACGAGCGGCTGGCCCTGGACGGACCCGACGACGAGCTCAAGGAACTCGCCGACACCCTCGACAACCTGTTCGCGCGGCTGGAGGCCTCGTTCGACGCCCAGCGGCGTTTCGCCGCCAACGCCTCGCACGAGCTGCGCACCCCGCTGACCCGCGAACGCACCCTGCTCCAGGTCACCCTCGCCGACCCGGCGAGCACCACCGGCACCTGGCGGGCTGTCAGCGAGGAGCTGCTCGCCTCCAACGCCGAGCAGGAAAGTCTCATCGAGGCGCTGCTCACCCTGGCCAGCGGCGAAGCTGACGCCAGCCAGCGCGAGCCCCTGGACCTGGCGGACATCGCCGGCGCTGCCCTGGCCGCCGCCCAGCCCGGGATCAGCCGCCTCGGCCTGCACGTCCACACCGACATCCAGCCCGCCACCCTCGACGGTGACCCGCTCCTGGTTCAGCAGCTGGTGACCAACCTGATCGACAACGCCGTCCAGCACAACATCCCCGGCGGGGACGTCCAGGTCGGCACCCGGACCAGCGACGGTCACGCCGTCCTGTCGGTGACCAACTCCGGGCGGGTCATCCCGGCCGCCGAGGTCGACCTCCTGTTCCAGCCCTTCCAGCGGCTCGGCCCGCGCCCCGCCCGCCGCGGCGGCCACGGCCTCGGCCTGTCCATCGTCAGGGCTATCGCCGCCGCTCACGGCGCAACCATCGCGGCACGCGCCCTGCCGGGGGGCGGCCTCGCCGTCGACGCCACTTTCCTCCCCAGGCCACCCGGTCCCCGCACCGCCCCCGGCATCCAGCCAGGGGCCCGCAGCAACCGCACCGGCCGGGTATTGCCCTCATCGCTGTGACCGCCACAGCGACACCCCGGCTGGTGCGCTCTGGTCCCTCAAAGCCCCACTGCTCAGCTAGGAAGCCAAATGCCTCCGGGGCGTCCAGCCAGATGTGTCCGATACCACAACTGGATGTGCTCGCGCTTCGCTGAAGCGCAGCGTTGCCGAACTCAGCGTGCGGGGGGCCGCTGCGTGGCGTCGCAGCGCAGGCCGTCGAGAAGGACGGCGACGATGCGCTGGTTGTGTTCGGGTCCTCGCCCGGGTACCGGCTGGCACAGCTGAGTGATGGCGCGCAGGAGATCCTCGGCGCTGATGTCATCGTGAACCGCGCCGTCGGCTACTGCGGCGTCGAGCAGTGCCGCGAGGGTGGGGCCGAGCCGCTGTAGGAAGTAGCCGGGCAGCCCCGAGAATGCCGAATCGCCCGAGTGCAGCGCTGCGGCGAGTCCGCGTTTGGTCGCGAGCAGTTCGGTGAACCGGTGGATCCACTCGATGAGCGCTTCCGCCGGCTGGTGCCCGGCAATCAGGGCCGGGCCCGCGTCGGCGACGGCGTCGGAATAGCTTTCCGCTTAGCGCAGCGTACGGCAGCCACCCGGTGCCGACCACCACAGGGAGAGAACCCATGCAGTACCGCACCCTCGGCCGGACCGGCATCCAGGTCAGCCCCTACGCCCTGGGGACGCTGATGCTCGCCACCTCCATGGGCAATGCCCCCGAGGACTCGGCCCGCATCATCCACAAGGCGCTGGATGCCGGCATCAACTTCGTCGACACCGCCGACGCCTACGGCGACTCCGAGGACGTCGTCGGCAAGGCCCTGGAAGGGCGCCGCGACGACGTCGTGCTCGCCACCAAGTTCAGCCGCCCGACCGGGCAGGACCCCAACCACCAGGGCGCCTCACGGCGCTGGATCGTCACCGCCGTGGAGAACTCACTGCGTCGCCTGCGGACCGACCACATCGATCTCTACCAACTTCACCGCCCCGATCCCCGCACCGACATCGAGGAAACCCTCTCCGCGCTGACCGACCTGATCCGCAGCGGCAAGGTCCGCGCGATCGGCGCGTCGCAGACCCCCGCCTCCGACATCGTCGAGGCCCAGTGGGTCGCCGAGCGGCGCGGCCTCGCGCGATTCCACACCGAGCAGCCGGCCTACTCCATCCTCAACCGTGGCATCGAACGCGAGGTCCTGCCCGCCATCCAACGCTTCGGCATGGGCACCCTGGTCTGGGGTCCGCTCGGCCAGGGACTGCTCACCGGCCGCGTCCGCAAGAACCAGGGCAACGACCTACGGCGCGCCGGCCTGTTCCAGCATCTCAACGACGAGCGCCGGCTCGACGCGGTCGAAAAGCTCATCCCCCTCGCCGCCGAGGCAGGCCTGCCCATGACCCACCTCGCGATGGCGTTCACCATCGCCCACCCCGGCGTCACCAGCGCACTGATCGGCGTCCGCACCATGGGCCACCTCGACGGCCTGCTCACCGGCCTGGACGTCATCCTCACCGACGACATCCTCGACCGCATCGACGAGATCGTCCCGCCCGGCACCGACATCGGCACCCTCGACCAGGCCTACCAGCCCCCAGCCCTGGAGAACCCGGGCCTGCGCCGCCGCCCCCTGACCGCACGCGCCGCAGCCTGACCACAGCTCCCGCGCATCAACGCCAGAAAGGTTCGTTGCGGGAATCCCAGACTGCTAAACTTCACCGGAAACGTATCGAAGCTAAGGAAAAAGTTCGCAACCTAGATCCATATGCCTCCCGGTGCCGGGATGCCACGGATCAGGTCGCCGATTGGCGGGATCTTTGATTCCCGATCGGACGCCATGGTCGGCCATCGGCTCGTCATCGAAGCGCGGGATGATATGCAGGTGGGGATGAAGGCCGCCCTGATCGTTCCAGCCGAGCGTGTAGCCGTCGGGAGCGAGCCGCTTGTGTAGCTCGGCTCGTACGAGAAGCAGAAGTTCCCGTGTCGCCGCCCACTCCTCGGCGGTCAGGTCGAACGGAGAAGCTCGGTGAACTTTCGGGACGATGGCGCCGCAGCCTGGAATTACGTCGGGCGGATCACGAGGGTCTCTGGTCGAGGAGTAGATGCAAAAGTCGTTCTCGAAGTACAGGTCCGCCTCGCGCAACCTGTCGTGATCGCAAAAGACACAGCCTTCGGTCATAGGACCGTTCTACTCGCCGACCGGAGCGAGCAAACGAATTGAGCCATCGTCTCGCCCGGGTCGTCTGCTCCGGCCATCCGCGAAACTGGCTGCGATCCGTTCGCGTGGCTGCCCACTGTCCTCCCCCAGCCACCAGAATGAAGCGGAGCACCACCTAGCAAATCTCTAGGGCGTGTCGCACATCGAGCGAAGCCGATCCGTCGCACATCAAGTGGAGCTAGTGGTCTGTAAGAGCGCTTGTCTTAGTCTTCGCGCACTCGATCAAGCCAGTGCCCCTCGCCGACCGGACGCAGGCGAGGGACACGAAGACCGGTCAGCGGGTCGGCCGACTTGGCCGGGGTTGGGTGGTGATCTTGGGGAACACCTCGGTCTCCACGGGCGGCAGCGCCTTAGTCGCTGTTGGCCGCCGGGAAGACGATCTTCTGGGCGGAGAGCTGGCTGCTCACCTGGCTGTCCACGAACGAGTGGGCCCCACAGCAGCAGCACTCCGGCCTACCACCAGAATGACGGCAAGGACCAGCCCGGCTCCGGACGCCCAGCGCGTCGAAAGTCTTTCTGCACATCTGAGATGCCCGCATCGGTGCCGGACCTGGGCCCGGCACCGACAGATGCGCAGAGATTCGGTGCCGGGCGGTGCCGGGCCCAGGTCCGGCACGGTTTCCTTTAGCCGATATCAGGATCGTGTCCGCAACGGGATCTGGGGCAAGGGTCGTGCGACCCAGCGGGCTGGGACATTGGTCACGACTCGCCGGGACCTCGGCCATCCCCCACTAGCAGGATCGGGGCCGAGAAGCAGCACGCTGCGGCCGGAAGCATCCAGCGCGAAGGCTAAACCAACCGCTCTTACACACCACTAGGCACTGGACCTAGACACTTCAACCGACATCAAGACGGCGATCGGGCACACGGCACCAAAGGGGCAGGCACAAGATCGCATCGGGTCAGGCATCCGGCAACGACGTCCGGCAACGAGCCCATGACCGGGGTTCCCCGGGCCAGCCGAAACTACGCCAGGCCTTGCGGGCCTCACGTCGTTCGTCCTCGCGCTGGCGCTACGGGCGCTGCACGTTGACCCCCGCCGCAGCCCGGCATTAACTGGCACCTGCCCGGGAACCCTGCCGTTGCCCGCCAATGCCGCCGAAGTGGAGCAACCATGACAGAATCTCAGCCCCGCAACGATTTCGCCAGCTTCCCCGCGCCCGCCGAGGGCATTCTGGTGGCGATGTTCATCACCGTGCGCAAGGTCGCGCGGTCGCGGGACTTCTACTCCCGCGTCCTGGGCGGCACCGTCATCCTGGAGGAGAACCCGTGCACTGTCAGGCTGTCCAACTCGTGGATCATCATGAACCCCGGCGGGCCGCCCACCCCCGACAAGCCAGACATCTCGGTGGTCGACTACCAGCCCGGCGACACCACCTCCATCTTCCTGAACTTGCGGGTCGCTGACATCCACGCCTGCTACCAGGAGTGGAAGGCGAAGGGAGCAGAGTTCGTGACGCCACCGATCGACCGCGGAGCAGAGATCCGCTGCTACATGCGGGACCCGGACGGATACCTCATCGAGGTCGGCCAGTCCACCGGCCTGTTGCATGGCCATCTCGCCGTTAAGCGCCCGGAGGACCTCCCTGGCTGAGCCCTGTGACCGGCAGTTTCCGCAGGCCATGCCGCTATTTCAGGAGCTGGCGGGCCATGACCACGCGCTGGATCTGGTTGGTGCCCTCGTAGATCTGGGTGATCTTCGCGTCCCGCATCATCCGCTCCACCGGGTAGTCGCTGACGTACCCGTAGCCGCCGAGCAGCTGGACCGCGTCCGTGGTCACGTCCATGGCCACGTCCGAGGCGAAGCACTTGCAGGCCGAGGACATGAACGTCAGGTCCGGTTCGGGCTCGCCGGACATGCGCCGCTCCGACCGGGCCGCGGCCGCGTAGGTCAGCTGCCGGGCCGCCTCGACCTTCATCGCCATGTCCGCGAGCATGAACTGCACGCCCTGGAACTCGGCGACCGGGCGACCGAACTGCTTGCGCTCCTTGACGTAGCCGGCGGCGTAGTCCAGCGCACCCTGGGCGATGCCCAGGGCCTGGGCCGCGATCGTGACCCTGGTGTGGTCCAGCGTGGCCAGCGCGGTGCGGAAGCCGCTGCCCTCCTCGCCGATCATCCGGTCGGCGGGGATCACGCAGTTGTCGAAGTACAGTTCGCGCGTCGGCGACCCCTTGATCCCCAGCTTGTGCTCGGGCGCCCCGAACGAGAACCCCTCGTCGCCCTCCTCCACCACGAACGCGGAGATCCCGGCGGCGCCGACCGCCGGGTCGGTCACGGCCAGGACCGTGTAGAACCGGGAGATCCCGGCGTTGGTGATCCAGCGCTTGACCCCGTTCAGGACGTAGCTGTCCCCGTCGCGGACGGCGCGGGTCTTCATCGCGGCCGCGTCCGAGCCCGCCTCGGGCTCGGACAGCGCGTAGGAGAACATCGCCTCCCCGCGGGCGACCGGCGGCAGGTAGCGCTGCTTGACCTCCTCCGAGGCGGCGAGCAGCAGCGGCACCGTGCCCAGCTTGTTGACCGCCGGGATCAGCGAGGACGACGCGCAGACCCGCGCCACCTCCTCGATCACGATCGCGGTCGCGATCGCGTCGGCGCCCGCGCCGCCGTATTCCTCCGGGATGTGCACGGCCTGCATCCCGGCCTTGACCAGGGCGTCGTAGGCCTCCTGCGGGAACCGCGCGTTCTGGTCCACCTCGGTGGCGTGGGGGGCGATCTGTTCCTCCGCCAGGGCACGAATCGACTCACGCAGCGCGTCGTGCTCCTCTGTCAGGGCGAAGGCTGGAAAATCGATGCTCATAGCCTCGATGGTAGGCCGTCCCACTACGTTGCCTTCAGGGTCGATGGTCCCGGATCGGCCGGAGGTGAGCAAGCATCGGCGAGCAGACGGACACCGCGCTGCTGTCCGCGGACGGCCGCGAGCTGCTGGACCGGCTGTCCGGCGAGCAGGTCGGCCCGGACCGCGCGCTGGAACTGGCGCAGGCCCTGCGCGGCCGCTACCCGCCCGGCCTCGTCGCCGCGGCGCTCACCCAGCAGGCGCTGCGCACCGCCGCCCGGGCCAAGTTCAGCCGGGCGGATGCGATGCTGTTCACCCGGGCCGGGCTGGAGCAGGCCTCCTCCGAGATCACCGCCGCCCACAGCGCCGCGCGTTACCCGGCCGGCGCCCTGGTGGCCGATCTGTGCTGCGGCATCGGCGGGAACCTGACCGCGCTGGGCCGCGGACGTCGCGTTATGGCTGTGGATCTCGATCTGGTCAGCCTGGAGTACGCGCGGCACAACGCCCGGGTCTACGGCGCGGCCGACGGATTGGCCGCCGTGTGCGCGGACGTCCGCGGCGTGGCGCTGGGGGGCGTCGGCGCCGTCTTCGCCGACCCGGCCCGCCGGGCCGGCGGCCGGCGCCTGGCGGCCGGGCGGAGCGAGCCGGCGCTGGGCTGGTGCCTGGAACTGGCCGGCCGGGTGCCCGCGGTGGGGATCAAGGCGGCCCCCGGCCTGCCGCGCGAGCTGGTCCCGGCGGGCTGGGAGGCCGAGTTCGTCGCGGTCGGCCGGGACCTGAAGGAGGCCCTGCTGTGGTCTCCGGCGCTGGCCACGGCCGGGAGCCGGGCCACGGTCCTGCCGTCAGCTGACACGCTGGCCGCGCCGCCCGGCGCTCCTGGCGGCGACGTCCCGGTCGCCGCGCCCGGCGCGTTCCTGCTCGATCCCAGCCCCGCGGTGACCCGGGCCGGGCTGGTCGAGGAGCTCGCCCGCCGGCTGGGCGCCTGGAAGATCGACCCCGAGATCGCGTTCCTGTCCGACGATCGTGAGCACCGCACGCCGTTCGCGCGCACGCTGCGGGTCCTGGAGTCGGCGCCGTGGCACGAGCGGCGCTTCGCCCGCAGGCTGGCCGAGCTCGGCATCGGGGCCGCCGACATCCGGCGCCGCGGGCTGGCCGGGGACGTGCCGCAGATCCACCGCCGCCTGGGCTTGCGCGGCCCGGGCCGCGCCACCCTCGTGCTCACCCGGCACAGCGGCCGCCCGTGGGGCCTGATCTGCGCCGACCTCGGCTAGGGCTGGGCTAGGGCTCGCCGAGCCTGGCGCGCAGCGCCTCGCCCTTGGCCTGGGCCGTGGCGCGGAGCTGCTCCTGGAAGGCCAGCATCCGGGCACGAAGCTCGTCGTCCGCGGCGGCCAGGATCCGGACCGCGAGCAGGCCCGCGTTGCGGGCTCCGCCGACCGCCACCGTGGCCACCGGGACCCCGGCGGGCATCTGCACGACCGACAGCAGCGAGTCCATCCCGTCCAGGTGCGCCAGCGGGACCGGGACCCCGATCACCGGCAGCGGCGTCACCGCGGCGAGCATGCCCGGCAGGTGCGCCGCGCCCCCGGCGCCGGCGATGATCACCCGGAGCCCCCGGCCCGCCGCCTCCGAGCCGTAGCTGATCATCTCGCGCGGCATCCGGTGCGCCGACACCACGTCGGCCTCCCACGGGACCCCGAACTCCGTGAGCGCCGTGACCGCCGCCTCCATGACCGGCCAGTCGGAGTCGCTGCCCATCACCACGCCCACCACCGGACGGCCGTCCATCGTTCTCTCCTAACCCCCGCACCTGCTCCCGCCCCGCGCCGGAGCTGAGGTAGCTGGCCGCGCGGCCGGCGCGGTCACGGAGATCGGGGATGTCGTCGCCGACCGCGGTGACATGACCGACCTTCCGTCCCGGGCGGACCGCCTTGCCGTAGAGGTGCACCTTAACGCCCGGGTCGGCGGCCATCACGTGCACCAGGCGCGAGTACAGGTCAGGGGCGTCGCCGCCGAGGATGTTGACCATGACCGCATGCCGCGCGGCGGCCGCCGGAGAGCCGAGCGGCAGGTCGAGGACGGCGCGCAGGTGCTGCTCGAACTGCGACGTCCTGGCCCCCTCGATGGTCCAGTGGCCGCTGTTGTGCGGCCGCATGGCCAGCTCGTTCACCAGCAGCCCGCCCGGCGTCTCGAACAGCTCGACCGCGAGCATCCCGGTGACGCCGATCCCGGCCGCGATGGACAGCCCGAGCCGCTGCGCGGCCATCGCCGTGGCCTCGGCCAGTCCCGGCGCCGGCGCCAGTACCTCGCGGCAGATCCCGTCCTGCTGGACGGTCTGCACGACCGGGTACACGGCCGCCTGGCCGCTGGGCGAGCGGGCCACGAGCACGGCGAGCTCGCGCTCGAAGGCCACGTATTCCTCGACGATCAGGTCGATCCCGTGGCCCAGCACCAAGGCGGCCTGATCCGGCTCGCCGCAGACCCAGACGCCCTTTCCGTCGTAACCGCCGCTGACCGCCTTGAGGACCACCGGCCATCCCGCCCCGGCCGCGAAGCGGGTGACATCGTCGAGGCAGGCGGCCCGGGCCGACCGCGGGCACGCCGCCCCCAGCGCGGCCAGCCGCTCGCGCATGGCGCGCTTGTCCTGGGCGTAGCGGAGCGCGTCCGGCCCGGGCCGGACGCGCAGGCCGGCCCGTTCCAGGGCCCTCAGCTGCGGCCCGGGCACATGCTCGTGGTCGAAGGTCACGACGTCGCAGCGGCCGCCGAAGGCGAGCAGGTCGCGGCGGGACCGGTAGTCGCCGATCTGAGTCCCCGCGCAGACCTGCGCGGCGCTCTCGTCGGCCGCGGCCGCGAGCACCCGGAACCCGATGCCCAGGCCCACCGCGGCCTGGCAGGTCATGCGGGCGAGCTGACCGGCCCCCACCATGCCGACCACCGGAGCGCGCGGGCCGGTCAAGCCGGGCCGCTGACTACGGGCTTATCCCCCGCCTCGGGCGCGGCGTGCGGGAGGAACAGCGCGAACACCGCCGGCCTCGGCCGCACCAGCACCACCTGGCCGCCGTCCGCGGCGGCCGCGGTCCGGGCCAGCGACAGCCCGAGGCCGGTTCCCCCGGGCGTCCCGCTGATGCTGCGCTCGAAGATCCGCGGTACCAGTTCCGGCGGAACCCCCTTCCCCTCGTCCCTGACCTCTATGACGACCGACCTCGGCGTCTGCGACGTCCTGATCGTGACCGTGCCGCCGCCGTGCACGAGCGCGTTGTCCAGCAGCGTCGCGATCACCTGGGTCGCGTTCCCCGGCGTGACGTAGGCGAACAGGCCCTTCTCTCCGATCACTTCCAGCTTCCGGCTCACCCGCCGGAACGCCGGGTCCCACTCGACGACCTGCTGCGCGACGATGTCGTCGACGCTGGCCAGCGTCGGCGCGCCCGATACCGACCTGCGGGCCCGGCCGAGCAACTGACCGACCACCTCGGCGAGCCGCTCGGTCTGGGCCAGGGCCGCCGCCCCCTCCTCGCGCACGACATCCGGGTAATTCGCCGCCGCGACCATCTCCTCCAGCCGCATCGACAGCGCGGTCAGCGGGGTCCGCAGCTGGTGGGACGCATCCCCGGCGAAGTCGCGCTCGGCGGTCAGCAGGTCGTTGATCCGCTCCGAGGACGCGTCCAGCCGTTCTGCCACCCGGTCGAGTTCCGGCACCCCGTACCGGCGCCCCAGCGGGCGCGCGTCGCCGGAGCCGAGCCGGTCCGCCGCGCTGGCCAGTTCCTGCAGCGGCCGGGCCAGCCGCCGCGCCTGCAGCACGGCCAGCCCCACCGCCACGGCCAGCGCCAGCACGACCAGCGACCCGATCTCCACGAGCCCGTCGGCCACCTGACCGGCGACCAGCGAATCGTCGGCGACCACGGTGACCGTGAAGTCCCTGGTGGAGTAGCGCCCGGTGATCGAGTCGTGCGCCGGGGGACTGGTGCCGACCGTGGTGCTGCCGCCGCCTGTCTGCTTGATGATCACGTAACGGTCAGACAGCGACTTGCCCAGCTCGGCGGCGTCCGGCGGCAGGCCGGCGTCCACCCGGGCCTGCAGCCCGGTGGCGAGCAACGTCGCGTCATGCCGCACCTGCTGGGTGGCCTCGTTGGTGCGCTGCCGGGCGACCAGGAAGCCCAGGGGGATGCCGAGCAGCAGCACCGCGGCCACAGCGACCGCGAGCGTGGAGATGAGCAGGCGGCGCTGCATGGCTCACACGCCCCGCGCTCAGTCTCCGCGCTCGAACCTGAAGCCGACCCCCCGCACCGTCGTGATGTAACGCGGGCTGTGCGCGTCGTCCCCGAGCTTGCGGCGCAGCCAGGAGACGTGCATGTCCAGGGTCTTGGTCGATCCCCACCACTTGCTGTCCCAGACCTGCCGCATGATCTGCTCCCGGGTGACCACCTTCCCGGCCTCGCTCACCAGCAGCGAGAGCAGGTCGAATTCCTTGGAGGTGAGATCGATCTCTTCCTCGCCCAGCCAGGCCCGGCGCGCGTCGGCGTCCACCCGCACGCCCTGCACGACCCGGCTTTCCGTCGCCCCGCGGCGCAGCAGGGCCCGGACCCGGGCCAGCAGCTCGGCGAGCCGGAACGGCTTCGTGACATAGTCGTCGGCCCCGGCGTCCAGGCCGATCACCGTGTCCACCTCGTCCGCGCGCGCGGTCAGGATGAGCACGGGGATGGCGTGGCCCGCCGACCTGATCTGCCGGCAGACCTCGAGCCCGTCGAGCTTGGGCAGGCCCAGGTCCAGCAGGATCAGGTCGATCCCGCCGCCGCACGCGGCCTCGATGGTGGCCGGGCCGTCAGCAGAGATGCCGACCTCATAGCCCTCGCGGCGCAGGGCACGCGCCAGGGGCTCCGAAATAGACGGGTCATCCTCGGCAAGCAAAACGCTGGTCATGCACAGATCGTATGGCGACTCGCAACTTTTTCGAGCTTTACGCCCCGGAACTGCGGTTACACCGGGGTAACACCATGGCGTCGGCGCGAGAACGACCGGTCCTTGCCGCGCGCCGCGGCATACCTCCGGACCAGCTCCGTCCTGAGGTCCTCCGGCTGCACGACGTCGTCCACCACCAGTTCCCCGGCCAGCCTGAGCACGTCGATGTCGGTGTCATAGGCCGCCCGGAGCCGCTCGGTCTCCTGCTCTCTCTCGGCCGGGTCGGTGATCGCGGCCAGCTTGTTGTAGTACACGGCGTTGACGGCCGCCTCGGCGCCCATGACCGCGATCTTGGCGGTGGGCAGCGCCAGGGTCGCGTCCGGCTCGAACCCGGGGCCGGCCATGGCGTAGAGGCCGGCGCCGTAGGCCTTGCGCACCACGACGCAGATCTTGGGCACGGTAGCCTCGGCCACCGCGCTGATCATCTTGGCGCCGTGCCTGATGATCCCCTGCTTCTCGACCGACGTGCCCACCATGAAGCCGGGCACGTCGGCCAGGAACAGCAGCGGGAGGTTGAACGCGTCACAGAGCTGGATGAAGCGCGTGGCCTTGTCCGCCGAGTCGACGAACAGCACCCCGCCCTTGAACATCGGGTTGTTCGCGACCACGCCGATGGCCTGCCCGGCCAGCCAGGCGAAGCCGACGATCAGCTCCCGCGCCCACAGCGCGTGGATCTCGAACAGCGAATCGGAGTCGACGATCCCGCGCACGTAGCGGCGCATGTCGAACGCCTGGCGCTCGCTGACCGGGACCAGCGCGCGCAGGTCGGTCGGGGCCGGCTCGCGGGCGCCCGCCGCGGGCGGCGCGTCCCGCCAGCTGCCGGGGAGGTAGGACAGGTACCTGCGCACCGCCGTGATCGCGTCGTCTTCTGATTCCGCCAGGTAATGCCCGCAGCCGGAGACCGTGCAGTGCATCCGCGCCCCGCCCATCTCCTCCAGCGTGGTCTGCTCCCTGACCACCATCTCGACCATGCGGGGGCTGCCCAGGTACATTGACGCGTTCCCGTTCACCATCGCCACGAAGTCGCAGAACGCCGGGATGTAGGCGCCGCCCGCGGCCGAGGGGCCGAACAGCGCGCAGACCTGCGGGACGGACCCGGAGGCGCGCACCTGGGTGTGGAAGATCTTGCCGGCCCCGCGGCGGCCAGGGAACATCTCCACCTGGTCGGTGATCCGCGCGCCCGCGGAGTCCACCAGGTAGATCATGGGGATGGCGGACGTGTAGGCCTTCTCGATGATCCGGATGATCTTCTCGACCGTGCGCGCGCCCCAGGAGCCCGCCTTGACCGTCGAGTCGTTCGCCATCAGCGCGACCGGGCGGCCACCGACGGTCGCCGTGCCGGTGATCACGCCGTCCGCGGGCAGCCCGTCGGCCAGGACGTTGGCGAAGGCGCCGTCCTCGGTGAAGCTGCCCTCGTCGACGAGCAGGGCGATCCGGTCCCGGGCGAACAGCTTGCCCTGGGCGGCGGCCGCCTCGTGATACCTGGCCGCGCCGCCTTGCTCGATCTTGGCCCTGAGCTGGGCAAGCTCGGGATGGCCCGCATCGCCGTCGAGGCCGGCCGTCGCGTCCTTCAGTTCTTCGCTCACGCTCGCGAGCGTACTGTGTTTTCTGCTCGCCTCCGGGCCGCCTTGAGGCCCCGTCTTCCCTCGTCGCTCGGTCGCAGGCTCCCTCGCTCCTCAGTCCAGACGGCGCCGCGGCCCTTCGGCTCGGACAAGCCTCGTCGCTCGGTCGCAGGCTCCCTCGCTCCTCGGTCCAGACGGCACCGCGCCCTTTGGCTCGGTCATATCCGGCGCCGCGCGCCTTCGGCTCAGGCCGGGATGGTCCGGGTACGCGGGCCCGCGCGGAGCACCTGGGACGGCAGCGGGCGCCCGATGATCCGCTCCGCGTCGGCGGCGGCCTCGATCATCGCCTGCAGGTCGATCCCGGTCGCCACGCCCATGTCCTCGACCATGTGCACGAGTTCCTCGGTGGCGATGTTGCCGGTGGCGCCGGGCGCGTACGGGCACCCGCCGAGCCCGCCCACCGAGGCGTCGAAGTCCGACACCCCGAGCTCGAGCGCGGTGAGCACGTTGGCCAGGCCGGTGCCGCGGGTGTTGTGGAAGTGCAGGTTGAGCGCGACGTCCGGATGGGCCGAGCGGAACGCGCCGACCAGCTCGCGGACCCGCCGCGGCGTGGCCATGCCCGTGGTGTCACCGAACGAGATGCAGTCCGCGCCGTCGGCCACCGCCCGCGATGCCACCCGGACCACCCGCTCCACCGGCACGTCCCCCTCGTACGGGCACCCCCACGCGGTCGACACGATCACCTGGCAGGCGGCGCCGCGCTGATGGGCCTCGTCGATGACCACCGCGATGTCGTCCAGCGACTCCTCCGTCGACCGGTTGACGTTCTTCCGGTTGTGGGTACCCGAGGCCGAGACCACGGCCTCGATCTCGGTGAGCCCCCGGTCCAGCGCCCGCCTGGCCCCGCGCAGGTTCGGGACCAGGGCCGAGTACCGGACGGACGGCGCCCGCTCGATCCCGAGCCAGACCTCGTCGGCGTCGGCCATCTGCGGGATGGCTTCCGGCCGGACGAACGACACCGCCTCGATGCGCTGCACGCCGGTCGCGGACAGCCGGTCGATGAGCTCGATCTTGGCCCCGGTCGGCACCGGATCCTCGTTCTGCAGCCCGTCCCGGGGACCGACCTCGCGAACCGAGATCCGCTCGGGAAGATCACTCATGCCGTGTTCCCCGCTCACTCACTGCCTGCCTCCTTCACGCGCCCGGCCACCGCGGCTTCCTCTTCTGTACGAACGCCGCGATGCCCTCCTTTCTGTCCGCTGAGAACGCCGCGGCCCGCCAGGCCGAATCCTCGACCTCCAGGCCGACCGCGAGCGGAAGGCCGGCGCCCAGCCGCAGGGCTCTTTTCGCGTTCATCACGGCCACCGGCGAGTTGCCCGCGATCCGGTCGGCGAGCTCGCGGGAGACCTCGCCCGCCCCGCCGGTCGGGACCAGGCGGTCCGCCAGCCCCAGCCGCTCGGCCTCGGCGGCGTCGACCCGGCGGCCGGTGAGCACCAGGTCGGCGGCCCGGCCAGGACCGAGACGGCGCAGCGCGAGCTGGGTCCCGCCGCCGCCCGGGACCAGGCCGACGGTGGTCTCGGGCAGCCCGAACACGGCGGTCTCGTCGGCGACGATCAGGTCACAGCTCAGCGCCAGCTCGCAGCCGCCGCCGAGCGCGTAGCCGTGGACCGCGGCGATCACCGGCTGCGGCAGGGCTAGCACGGCGCCGAACGCCGCGCGGAACACCGGCCGCTGCGCCATCAGCTCGGCTTCGCTCATCGCCGCCCGCTCCTTCAGGTCGGCGCCGACGCAGAACGCCTGGCCCGCCGCGGCGAGGACGACCGCGCGGATCCCGCGGTCGGCGGCCAGTTCGGCGCAGACCTCGGCCAGCCGGGCGGCCATGGCCGTGCTCAGCGCGTTCATCACCTCGGGCCGGTCGAGCACAACCTCCGCCACGGCCGCCTCGGGCAGCCTGCGCACGCTCACGCCATCTTGACTCATACGGGCAGGCTAGCCGGAACGCATGGCCACGGCCCTCAGCGATCCTCCCGCGTCAGCCGCGCATGCTCGTCCTCGACCAGCTGGAACAGGGTCGCCTGCACCTGCTCGACCTGGGGAATCTCGGTGAGAACGAGCTGGCCGTGCTCGCCCGCGGACTCCACGGTGAGCTTGCCGCAGCCGAGCAGCCGGTCGATCGGCCCGTGAGAGAACGACACGTCGCTGATCCTGATCAGCGGAAAGTCGCGACCGGACCGGGACACGATGCCCATGCGAAGCCGGAGCCTGCGGGTGGTCAGCTCGTAGCTCGTCGTCTGCCACCGCAGCAGCGGGACCACACCCCAGATGATCACGGCCAGGAACACCACGATGCCGATCCCGTCCCTGGCTATGCCCGCGCTGCTGCCCGACGGGAGCATTATCAGCGCCGTGATGGCGGCAGCCAGTATCACCAGCAGGATGAGGAACGGCCGCAGCAGCGTCTTCCAGTGCGGGTGCAGCCTCAGCACGAAGTGCTCGCCCTCGGACAGGGACTCATCGCCGGCCATAGGCCACATCGTGACACGAGTGCTGGTTTTGCGCCTCCGGGCCGCCGCCCCCCACCCACCTCCCCTTCCCCCTTCTCTCCCCCTTCACCGGCGCGGTCACCGGACATGGACCACGTCCCCGGCGCTGACCGGGACCAGCCCCGAGGCGGACCGGACCACGAGCCGGCCGACGCGATCTACCTCGCACGCCGCCCCGGTCACCGTCGCGCCGCCGGGCAGTGACACCCGGACCTGCCGGCCGAGGGTTCCGCACAGCCGCCGGTACTCCGGGCGGAGCCCGCAACCGTCCGCGTCCCCCCGCTGGCCGGCCCAGGCCAGGTACCAGCGCTCAAGCTCTCTGAGCACGCCGACCAGCAGCCGGTCCCGGTCCGTTCGCGCCCCCTCCAGCGCCAGCGAGGTCGCCTCCGCCGGTAGTTCCTCCCGGCCGGCGGACACGTTGATCCCGGTGCCCACCACGATCGCGTCGCCGGCCTGCTCGGCCAGGATGCCGGCCAGCTTCGCGCCGTTGACCTGCACGTCGTTCGGCCATTTCAGCCAGGCGTCGACCCCTGCCTCGCCGCGCAGCGCCAGCGCCACGGCCACGCCGGCCAGCAGCGGCACCCAGCCCCGGCTCGCCGGGGGCACGTCCTTCGGCCGCAGCAGCACCGAGAACGCGAGCGCGGCCCGCGGCGGGCTGACCCAGTGCCGGCCCAGCCGGCCGCGCCCGGCGGACTGGGTCTCGGCCGCGAGCACCGCGCCCTCCGCGAGGCCGCGCTTGGCCTCGGCGAGCAGGTCCGAGTTGGTGGAGCCGGTCTCGGCCACCACGCGGATGTCCCGCCAGAACCCGCCCGATGCGACCAGCGCCTCGCGCAGCGCCCCGGCGTCCAGGGGCGGCCGGGCCGCCGGAGTCTTACTCGCCACGCCCGCCATTCTCGCCGCTCCCCACCCGCCCGCGCCGCCTCGTCGTTCCCGGACGGCCCCTCTGACCACGAGTTCGGATCCGCGCCGAGCCTGCACCGGTTTCTTGATCTGGGTAGCTGGGACGCAAATAGCGCGCCTCAGCTACCCAGATCATGGAATGCGCGTCACCGCGGCGTCCGCGCTGCCGCAGCGGGGGCGGGCCGGGACGCTTCGGCGGGCTGGACGGCCTGCACGGCCCTGGCCCGAAGCTGCGCCACGAGCCCGCCGGCGGCCGCGACCCCGGCCAGCGCCACGCAGGTCACGGCCTCGGCGTGCGCGGACACCAGCCGGAACGCGTCCGTGCCCTCCTGGGCGGGGACGCCGCCGGCCAGGTTCAGGTACAGGGTCCCGAACGTCGCCACCCCGATGACCAGCCCGAGCTGGTTGACCGTCACGATCACGCCGGTCGCGTCGGCGGCATCGGCCACCGGCACCCGCATCAGCACCGCGGTCATCAGCGGGCTGAACGCGGACGCCATAGCCGCTCCGAGCACGGCGAGCACCAGGTAGAGCGCGACACCGCCGCTGTCACCGCCGCGCAACACCGCGGCCAGCGCCAGCAGCGCGGCCGCCATCCCGGCGAAGCCCCAGATGGCCAGCCACGGGCGGACATGCGCGGGCAGGCGCTGCCAGTTCAGGCTCACCAGGGCGAACGCGGCCGCCG
The DNA here is from genome assembly GCA_963808705.1 of uncultured Actinomycetota bacterium. GTDB lineage: Bacteria > Actinomycetota > Actinomycetes > Streptosporangiales > Streptosporangiaceae > JASHPR01. The sequence goes on from CAWEHB010000008.1 coordinate 578,346, forward strand.
ACGGGGCGAACGTCAGCCCGGCCCGAAGCGGCGAGTCGCCGAGGCCGCCCTGCAGGTGCAGGGCCAGGGTGAAGAACAGGCCGCCGAACGTGGTCATGACCGCGAACAGCGCCACGATGCCCAGCGCCACCCCGGGCAGCCGGAGCACCCGGCCGGGGACCAGCGGTGACCCGCCGCGGGCCGCCACCCTCCGCTCGGTCACCGCGAAGCCGGCGAACAGCACGACGCTGCTGCCCAGGCAGGCCCAGACCCAGGCGGGCCAGTGCTCGGGCTGGCCCAGGACCAGCGGCACGACCAGGGCGAGCACCGCGAGCGCCAGGGTGACCAGGCCGGGCAGGTCCAGGCCCCGGCCGACCTCGGCGCGACCGGCGGGCAGTTGCCGCGCGCCCGCCACCAGCAGCACCGCGCCGATCGGCACGTTCACCAGGAACACCGGCCGCCATCCGGCGCCGAACACGTTCGCGCTGATCAGCAGGCCGCCGGCGATCTGCCCGACGACCACGCCGCCGGCCAGCACCGCCGCGTAGGCGCTCATCGCCCGGGCCCGGGGGGCACCGCTGAACGTGCGCTGGATCAGGCTGAGCACCTGCGGGATCATTATCGCCGCGCCGGTGCCCTGGACGAAGCGGAGCGCAATGAGCGCGCCGCTCGAGTAGGCCAGCCCGCAGCCGAGCGAGGCCAGCGTGAACACCGTCAGGCCGACCAGGAACATGCGGCGGTGACCGAGGAGATCACCCAAGCGCGCGCCGGTCACCAGCAGCACCGCGTAGGAGATCGTGTAGCCGGCGATCACCAGTTGCAGGCCCGCGCCGGAGGCGTGCAGCCCGGCGTGAATCGAGGGAGCCGCGACATTAACCACCGAGGCGTCAAGGACCGCCATGAACTGGCCGGCGAGCACGATCGCCAGCAGCACGCCGGGGCTTCGCCGGCGCCTGGCCGCCTGGAGCGCGGGGGAATTAACGGCCGGGTTCGGTCCGCTGAGGACGGTATCTGTCATGTAACCGAGCCTGCCGCCCGCGCAATGCCAGTACCAAGAGCCTGCTTATCCTGGTACCAACACCACCTGGCACGGCCGGTCACGCGGCGCCAGGATAGGAATATGAGGATGACGGAGCCGTGAGCACGACAACCGTGGCTGATGCCCGCACCCGCCGGACCGAGCTCGCGGCGTTCCTGCGCAGCCGCCGGGAGCGCATCACCCCGGAGGACGCCGGGCTGCCGCCCGGCCTGCGCCGGCGTACGGCCGGGCTGCGGCGCGAGGAGGTCGCTCAGCTCTCCGGCGTCGGCGTCACCTGGTACACCTGGCTGGAGCAGGGCCGCCCGATCAACGCCAGCACCCAGGTCCTGGACGCGGTGGCGCGCACGCTCCGGCTCGACCAGCCGGAGCGCGAGCACCTCTACCGGCTCGCGGACTGTTCGGCGAGCCCGCCCGCGCCCGCGCCGGACGGGTGTCTGCCCCCGCAGATCCAGCAGATCCTCGACGGGCTGACCACCTTGCCGGCCACCGTCCTCAACGAGCGCTTCGACGTGCTGGCCTGGAACGCGGCTTTCGCCGCACTCTTCCCCACCGTCGTCAGCGCCCCGGCGCAGGACCGCAACACGCTCTGGCTGAACTTCACCCAGCCGGCGTGCTGCCACCCGTACCTGAACCGCGCCGACCAGCTGGGCCTGATGGTCGCCCAGTTGCGCGCCGCCTACGGGCACCACGTCGGGGAGCCGGCCTGGACCGGGTTCGTCCGGCGGCTGCAGGCGGCCAGCCCCGAGTTCGCGCGGATGTGGGCCCAGCACGAGGTGGCCAGCCCGGTAAGCTACCTCAAGATCTTCCGGCACCCGGCGTACGAGCGGCTGACCATGACGACCAACTCGCTGGCGGTGCTCGCCGTGCCGGGTACCCGGATGGTCGTCTACACCCCGGCGGACGAGCCGACCGGCAGCGCCCTGGCCAGGCTCATCGCCGGCGACGGCGCCAGCGCCAGCTTCCCCTGCTGGCCTGAGCACCCGCGGTCCGGCTGACCAGCGGGGCGCCGCAGGCCAGCCAGCCGGCGACCCGCGGGATGCAGGCCGCTGGCCAGGCTAACCTGTCCGGCATGGCCACCGAAGCTCTGCCGCCGGCCGGGGACGCCGGCCAGCCCGCCCCGCACACCACCGCGGGCAAGATCGCCGACCTCGAGAAGCGCAGGCATGAGGCGGTGCACGCCGGTTCCCAGCGGGCGGTCGAGCGGCAGCACGCCCGGGGCAAGATGACCGCGCGGGAGCGGATCGACGGCCTGCTCGACCCCGGCTCGTTCACCGAGTTCGACGAGCTGGCCCGGCACCGCGCGACCGACTTCGACATGGCGGCCAACCGCCCGTACGGCGACGGCGTGGTCACCGGGTACGGCACCGTGGACGGCCGCCCGGTCTGCGTGTTCAGCCAGGACTTCACCATCTTCGGCGGATCGCTCGGCGAGGTGTACGGAGAGAAGATCGTCAAGGTGATGGACCACGCGCTGAAGACCGGCTGCCCGGTGATCGGCATCAACGACGGCGGCGGGGCCAGGATCCAGGAGGGCGTGGTCGCGCTCGGCCTGTTCGCCGAGATCTTCTACCGGAACGTGATGGCCTCGGGCGTGATCCCGCAGATCTCGCTGATCATGGGCCCGTGCGCCGGGGGGGCCGTCTACTCGCCCGCGATCACCGACTTCACCCTGATGGTCGAGGGCACCTCGCACATGTTCATCACCGGCCCCGACGTGATCAAGACCGTGACCGGGGAGGAGGTCAGCTTCGAGGACCTCGGCGGCGCCCACGCGCACAACGTCAAGTCCGGCGTCGCGCACTACCAGGCCGCCGACGAGGACGACTGCCTCAGCTTCGCCCGCGAGCTGCTGTCCTACCTGCCGTCGAACAACCTGGACGAGCCCGCGGCCGCGAGCGGCGGCGATGCCGCGCTCGGTGACATCACCGACGTCGACGCCGAGCTCGACGACCTCATCCCGGACTCGCCGAACCAGCCCTACGACATGCACGGCGTGATCACCCGGGTCCTGGACGACGGCGAGTTCCTGGAGATCCACGCGGGCTTCGCCCGCAACATCGTGGTGGGGTTCGGCCGGGTCGAGGGCGCGTCGGTCGGCGTGGTGGCCAACCAGCCGATGCACTTCGCCGGCTGCCTGGACATCAACGCGTCGGAGAAGGCCGCGCGCTTCGTCCGGACCTGCGACGCGTTCAGCATCCCGGTGCTGACCTTCGTGGACGTGCCCGGCTTCCTGCCCGGCACCGACCAGGAGTGGGACGGCATCATCCGCCGCGGCGCCAAGCTCATCTACGCCTACGCCGAGGCGACGGTGCCCAAGATCACCGTGATCACCCGCAAGGCCTACGGCGGCGCCTACGACGTGATGGGCTCCAAGCACCTCGGCGGCGACGTCAACCTGGCCTGGCCGACCGCGCAGATCGCGGTGATGGGCGCGCAGGGCGCGGTGAACATCCTGTACCGGCGCGAGCTCGCGGCGGCCGGCAGCCCACAGCAGCAGGCCGCGCTGCGGGAGGCCCGGGTCACCGAGTACGAGGACACGCTGGCCAACCCGTACGTGGCCGCGGACCGCGGGTACGTGGACGCCGTCATCCGGCCCGCGGAAACCCGCTCGCAGGTCATCCGGGCGCTCCGGACGCTCCGCACCAAGCGCCAGACCCTCCCGCCGCGCAAGCACGGGAACATCCCGCTGTGAGGGGGCGCGCCCGGTAATCCGGGTCCCCGATCACCGGTGGCGAGGCTTCTCGCGGGCAGTAGATAGAGTCATGAGCAACATGACCGAGAACGGATCACCTCTGCCACTTCTCTCCCGGTACGCCATCATGGTCGATGTCGGGTACATCTACGCGTCCGCGGGCGAACTGCTGTTCGGCGCGGCCTCGCGCCGCGACTACCGGGTGGATGCGGACAAGCTGATCCAGGCGCTCACCCGGCACGCGGACGACCAGGTGCGCGGGGAGTTGCTGCGGGTCTACTGGTACGACGCGGCGAGGGACCGGGTGCCCACCATCGACCAGCGGGTGATCGCCCAGATGCCGTGGGTGAAACTGCGCCTGGGCAACCTCAATGCCCGCGGCCAGCAGAAGGGCGTGGACGCCCAGATCCGGGCGGACATGGAGGCGCTGGCCCGGCACCGCGCGATCACCGACGCGATCCTGGTGGCCGGCGACGAGGACATGGTTCCCGCGGTCGAGGCCGCGCAGGCGTACGGCGTGCGGGTCCACCTGTGGGGCATCGAGCCCCCGTACGGCACGAACCAGGCCGAGCGGCTGGTCTGGGAGTCGGACACGGTGCAGGTGCTCGAGCGGTCGTTTGTCGAGCCGTTTTTCACCCGGCAGGTCGCGACCGTGCCGGTCCCCCCGCAGGGCCCCGGCCCGGCCCGGCCCGGGCCGGGGACGATCGGCCAGCCCGCGGCGGCATCCGCGCCGTCCCCGGCGCAGGTGTTCGGCGAGCGGCACGCGCCGCGGCTGGCCCAGGGGTACCGGGCGGGTCACCCCCCGGGGATCGGCTACGGCCCGGCCGCGGCGGCCCGGCGCGGCCCGGAGAAGGAGCGGGTCGAGGAGGCCGGCGAGCACGTGGCGCAGAAGTGGATCCTGACCCGCGGCGAGGACAACATCCGCGACCTGCTGCCCGGGCCCATCCTGCCGCCGGTCATCGACAAGGAACTGCTGGTCGACGCCGAGAAGGAACTCGGCCTGTCGCTGCGGGCCTACCAGGAGGCCCGGGAGTGGCTGCGGGACGCGTTCTGGGCGCGGGTGCACCGGCAGTTCGGCATCGGCGTCGGCATGTCGAGGGGCTTATGACCGCGCCCGGCGAACACGACCAGCCGCCCGCCCTGGCGTTCGTGGCGGGGAACCCGTCGGCCGGCGAGATCGCGGCCGTGGTGACCGTGTTGTCCGCCCGGCTAGCTCAGGCCGACCCGGCCGGAGCCGGCGAGACGGCGCGTTCCGGATGGTCGGCCCGATCCCGGATGCTGCGCGCGCCGGTACTGCGCAGCCCCGGCGGATGGCGGGCCAGCGCGCTGCCACGCTGAGCCGGTGATCCGGCCCCTGACCGACGACCTGCCGCCACGTCACTAGACTCCTAGCGCAGCCGAGAGGAGCGCTTTCGTGCGCAAGGTTCTGATCGCCAACCGCGGCGAGATCGCGGTCCGGATCGCGCGGGCGTGCCGTGACGCGGGCCTGGGCAGCGTCGCCGTGTACGGCGAGCCCGACCTGGACGCGCTGCATGTCACCATGGCCGACGAGGCGTACGCGCTGGGCGGCCGGACCGCCGCCGACAGCTACCTTGACATCAGCAAGATCCTCAAGGCGGCGGCGGAGTCCCGTGCGGACGCGGTCCACCCGGGGTACGGGTTCCTGGCCGAGAACGCCCAGTTCGCGCGCGAGGTCATCACGGCCGGGCTGACCTGGATCGGGCCGCCCCCGGCCGCGATCGAGGCGCTCGGCGACAAGGTCGCGGCCCGGCGGATCGCCCGCGCGGTCGGCGCGCCGCTGGCGCCTGGTTCCGACGGCCCGGTCGCTGACGCGGCGCAGGCGGCCGCGTTCGCCGCGGAGCACGGCCTGCCGATCGCGATCAAGGCGGCTTACGGCGGCGGGGGACGCGGGCTGAAGGTCGCCCGGACCATGGCGGAGATCCCCGGGCAGTTCGAGTCCGCGGTGCGGGAGGCGGTGGCGGCGTTCGGCCGCGGCGAATGCTACGTGGAGCGCTACCTGGACCGGCCCCGGCACGTGGAGACGCAGTGCCTGGCCGACGGGAGCGGGCAGGTCGTCGTGGTCTCCACCCGGGACTGCTCGCTGCAGCGCCGGCACCAGAAGCTGGTCGAGGAGGCGCCCGCGCCGTTCCTGTCCGCCGATCAGGAACGGCTGCTGCGGTCGGCGTCCGAGGCCATCCTGCGGGAGGCCGGGTACGTCGGGGCCGGCACCTGCGAGTTCCTGGTCGGGCAGGACGGCACCACGGCGTTCCTCGAGGTGAACACCCGGCTGCAGGTGGAGCACCCGGTGACCGAGGAGGTCAGCGGCATCGACCTGGTGCGGGAGATGTTCCGGATCGCCGACGGCCAGGACCTGGGCTACGACGACCCGCCGCTGCGCGGGCACTCGATCGAGTTCCGGGTCAACGCCGAGGACCCGCGCCGGGGGTTCCTGCCCGCGCCCGGGACCATCACGACGTGGCGGCCGCCGTCCGGGCCGGGGGTCCGGCTGGACGCCGGCTATGCCGCCGGGATGACCGTGCCGCAGGCGTTCGATTCGCTGATCGCCAAGCTGATCGTGACCGGCGCCGACCGTTCGCAGTGCCTGGAACGCTCCCGTCGCGCGCTGGCCGAGTTCGAGATCGGCGGGATGCCGACCGTGCTTCCGTTCCACCGGGCCGTCGTGGACGACCCGGCGTTCACCGCCGTGCCGTTCACGGTGCACACCCGGTGGATCGAGGAGGAGTTCCGCGGGGACCTCCCGCCGTACGCGGGTGACCTGGCCGCGGGCGAGGACGCCCGGCCGCGGGAGCGGATCACCGTCGAGGTCGGCGGCAAGCGGCTCGAGGTGGTGATACCGGCGGGGCTCGGCGGCGGTGGTACGGGCGGCGGCGCGGCCGGGCGTGCCCGCCTGTCCTCCCGTCAGCGCCGCGGCGGCGCGGGACCTGCGGACGGCGGCGGGTCCGCGGGCGGCGATGCCCTGGTCAGCCCGATGCAGGGCACGATCGTGAAGCTCGTCGCCGAGGAGGGCCAGCGGGTATCGGCCGGGGACACGGTCGTGGTGCTCGAGGCGATGAAGATGGAGCAGCCGCTGACCGCGCACCAGGCCGGCACCGTGACTGGCCTGGCCGTCGAGGTCGGCCAGATCGTCTCGGCAGGCGAGATCATCTGCCGGCTGCAAGACTGAGACCCGTGGCTCGTCTGCCGGGCGATCCCGGGGTGCTCCGCTGGCTGTGGTTCGCGATCGGGTTCCGGCTGCCACCCGAGAACCGGGACTGGGTCAGGCATGAACTGACCGACGCCGGGTGGCGGACCCGGACCGTGCTGCGCCACCTGGCGGTCATCATCCCGATCTGCATCGTGCTCGTCGTGGTGCTGACCACGCTGCTGCCCGCCCCGGTGTGGCTGGGCCTGACCATGGTGGCGCTGATCCTGTCCGGCAGCATCTTCACGGTGGCCGCCTACGCGGACGACATCCGCGCGTCCCGGCTGCGCCAGCACGGCCTGGACGTCCCGGACGACCCGGACCTGGGCCACCCGGCCCACTGAACTGTCATCCTCGCTCGCCTCCGGCCGCTTTTGCGCGCCTCCTTCCCTCGTCGCTCGGTCGCAGGCTCCCTCGCTCCTCAGTCCAGTCGGCGCCGCGGCCTTTGGCTCGCTCGGGGGTCCGGGGTTATCCCCCCAGACCTCCAGACAGGGGGCTTCGCCCCCCGGAGCCCCCCGGCTGTCTGCTCGGGCCAGCCTCCGGCCGGCCCTCGCATCCGGCACACGAGGGTGTCCCTGAGACCAATTCACTAATCTTCCGCGGGCTGCATGAGGCGGCGCGCGGCCTCGGTGATGCTGCCGGACAGGCTGGGATACACGGCGAAGGTGTGCGCGATCTGGGCCACCGAGAGGTTCTGCTCCACGGCCAGCGACACGCCCAGGATCAGCTCGCTGGCCCGCGGCGCGACCACCACGCCGCCGAGCACCCTCCCGCTGTGGGGGCTCGCGAACAGCTTGACGAAGCCGTCACGGAAGCCCTGCATCTTCGCGCGCGCGTTGGTGGCCAGCGGCAGCTTGCCGACCACCGCGTCCACCTCGCCCGAGGTCACGGCCCGCTGGGTCACGCCGACCATGGCGATCTCCGGCTCGGTGAACACGGTCGCGGCGACGTGGCTGAGGTTCAGCGGCTGCACCGCCTCGCCGAGCGCGTGCCACATCGCGATCCGGCCCTGCATGGCCGCCACCGAAGCGAGCATCTGCACGCCGGTGCAGTCGCCGGCCGCGTACACGCCCGGGACGTGGGTCCGCGACACCCGGTCGACCGGGATGAACCCCCGGCCGTCCAGCGTGATCCCGGCCTCCTCCAGGCCGAGCCCGTCCGTGTTCGGGACCATCCCCACCGCGAGCAGGCAGTGCGAGCCGCGCACGGTCCGGCCGTCCTCCAGGGCCACCGCGACGCCGTCGCCGTCGCGCTTCACCGACGCCGCCCGGGACCGGCCGAGCACGGTCATCCCGCGGCGCCGGAACACGTCCTCGACCACCGTGGCGGCGTCGGCGTCCTCCTGCGGCAGCACGCGGTCGCGCGAGGAGACCAGGGTGACCTGCGAGCCCAGGGCCTGGTAGGCGCCGGCGAACTCGGCCCCGGTCACGCCCGAGCCCACCACGACCAGCTCGGAGGGCAGCTTGGGCAGGTCGTAGAGCTGCCGGAAGCTCAGGATGCGCTCGCCGTCCGGCTCCGCGCCCGGCAGCAGCCGGGGGTGCGCCCCGGTCGACACGAGCACCACGTCCGCGCTGAGGAGGATGTCCCCCACCTCGACGGTGCGCGGGCCGACCAGCGGCCCGGCCTCGCCGACCAGCCGCCCGGTCCCGCTCAGCACCTCGATCCCCTCGGCCGCCAGCCGGGCCGTCACGTCCTCGGACTGGGCCCGGGCCAGCGCGCGGACCCTGGCGTAAAGTCGCGGCGCGTCCACGGCGGCCAGGGCCGTACCGCCGCCGGAGGCGGGATCGGCGCGGATGCCCAGTGCCGCCGCCCCGTCCAGCGCGGCCATCATGCCCGAGGTCGCGATCAGCGTCTTGGAGGGCACGCAGTCGGTCAGCACGCAGGCACCACCGAGCCCGTCCCGCTCCACGACCGTGACCTGGGCGCCAAGCTGCGCGGCCACCAGGGCCGCCTCATAGCCCCCGGGCCCACCGCCGATGATCACTATTCTCGCGCGCGCCTCGCTCACGATGGTCCATTGTGGCGCATGGCGCCGCCGGGCCCGTGCCCGCGCTACCGGAACACCGCGACCACGAGCACCAGCACGACGCCCGGGATCACGATCGCAGCCATCGCCGGCCAGGCCCAGCTGACCACCCGCGGGCCGGCCGCGGCGCCGCGCTCCCGTGCCTCCCGGGCCAGGTCGTCCAGTTGCGTGGCCATGATCTGGGCGGCGGGCTGCCGCATGAGCTTCTGCGCCTCGGCAGACGTCCTCTCGTCGGCCGCGAAGGAGCTACGCGGCAGCCGCCTGCGGTCGCCCTGACTGCGCAGCTCGGCCCGGAGCCGGCTGCGCCGCTGGGCGTACAGCGCCCAGCTGTGGATGACCTTCCCGCGCTTGGCGCCGGGTTCTTTCGCGCAGTGCACCTGGACCGATTCCTTCAGGTCCACCCCGGTCACCGAGCCCCAGGGAATCCGGTGATCGCGGAGCGGGTTCTGCACGGTGATCCCGCCGGGATCGGCGACCACCCGGGGCCGCAGGGCGCACGCGTAGACCAGGCCGGTGATGAACACCACGGTGGCCGCGATCTCGGCGGCGGTGTGGTTGCGGCCGGTGGCGACTATGTCCGCCAGGAAGACGGCCGCGATGATCACCCAGGCCCACCAGGCGACGATGGCCCCGGGCAGCCGGAACATCCTGGGCTTGGTGAGCGGCGCGCCATGGGTGGCGGGCGGCGTGCCGGTCCCCGCCGGCTGCGGTGTGCCGGGCCCCGGAGGCGGTGGCGCTCCAGGCCCGGGGGGCGGCGCGTCGCCAGGTGCCGGCCGACCTGCCGGGCCGTCCGTCCCGTCCGCCCCGGCCGTCCCGTCCGCCGGGACAACGGCCTGGCCGGCCCGCGGCCTGGCCGCCTCGCCGTCCGGCGGCTGCGGCCCCTGACCCTGCTCCGGCTGCATACGGATGCACTCCCAGAGGTGACCGGCGAGCGCCGTTGCGGCGCTCCGTTCGTCCCACTGTAGGTCCAGCTTCCCGGTCTTCTCCGGCCTGGGAGGCTTCAGGTAACCGGATCAGGCGATGGCGGCGCCCGGCAGCGGCTGCGACGCGGCCGACCCGGCGCCGCCCATCGCGGTCAGCGCGGTGGCCACCATGAGCCTGACACCCACCCCGATCGCCCGCTCGTCGACGTCGAAGGCTGGCTGGTGGATGTCGAAGTCCGCGCCGGAGCCAGGGGTCCGGGTGCCGAGCCTGGCCAGCGCGCCCGGGATCGACTCCAGGTACCAGGCGAAGTCCTCGCCGCCGAGGCTCTGCGGGGCCGACACGACCGAGTCGCCGCCGAGCACCCGGTCGGCGGCGGCCTCGACCATGGCCGTGGACATGGCCTCGTTGACCGTCGGCGGCACGTTCCGCACGTAGCTGAGGTCAGCGACCACGCCGTAGGCGCTCGCCACGGAGTCGATCAGGGCCTTGAGCAGGTCCGGCGCTGCATGCCAGGCTTCGTCATCGAGGCAGCGCACGGTGCCCTCGACGATGCCGTCATCCGGGATGGCATTGGCCGCCGCGCCCGCGTTGACCCGGCCCCAGACCAGGCTCAGGCTGGACCGGGGGTCGACCCTGCGGGACAGGGCCGCGGGCAGCTCAGTGATGATCTTGCCCAGGGCGTAGACCAGGTCGGCGGTCAGGTGCGGCCGCGCGGTGTGACCGCCGGGCCCGGTGACCCGGACCGTGATCTTGTCACAGGCCGCGGTGATCGCGCCCACCCGCGTCCCGACCTTGCCGACGTCCAGCCGGGGATCGCAGTGCAGCGCGAAGACCCGGTCCACGGACGCGATGCCGCCGGCCGCCAGCACGTCCAGTGCCCCGCACGGCACCTCCTCGGCCGGCTGGAAGATCAGCCTGACCCGGCCGGGCAGGGCCCCGGCCGCCGACATGCGGGCCAGGACCAGCCCGGCGCCGAGCAGCACGGTGGTGTGCACGTCGTGCCCGCAGGCGTGGCAGGCGGTGGCGACCGTGGACCGGTACGGGACGTTCTTCTCGTCGCTGATCGGGAGCGCGTCCAGGTCGGCCCGTAGGCCGACCACCGGCTCGGAGCCCGCTCCGATGTCCACGAGCAGGCCGGTGCCCTTGGGGAGGACTATCGGCCGCAGGCCCGCGGCCTCCAGCCTGAGCTTGATCCGGCGCGTCGTCCGGAACTCGTGATAGCCGATCTCGGGGTGGGCGTGCAGGTCGCGCCGGAAGTCGACGAGCTCGGCCTGGTGCCCCGCGAGGAACGCGTCGAGCTCACCCTCCAGGTCATGTTCGGCCATGCGCTGCCTCCCCCGGGATAACGAAACGATCTTCCGCGAACTCAGTGACCAGCGCGTCTACGACGTCCTCCAACCCGCCGCCGTCGGCCACCAGGGCCCGCTGCCGCTCATAGGAGGCACCGTGGTCGAGCACCTCCGAGATGACGTCAAGCTCCTGCGCGCAGCCGAGCCGGTCCGCCACCGGCTCGAGCTCGCGGATCAGCTCGAAAAGCTCGTCCCTGAGCGGCGCGGTGGAGCCCGAATCATCGGTGATCACCGTCGCGTCCAGCCCGTAGCGGGTGGCACGCCACTTGTTGTCGCTGACCACCCACGCGGGCGGGGTCGGCAGCCGGTAACCCCGGTCCAGCTGGGTGTCGAATTGCTGAACCAGGCATTGCGACAGCGCGGCGACCATGCCGATCTCGCGGAGGGTCGGAACTCCGTCGAACATCCTGATCTCGACCGTGCCGAAATCCGGGTGCGGCCGGATGTCCCACCACACCTCCTTGATGCTCCGGATCGTTCCGGCTCGTAGCAGCGTGTCCATGTACTCCTCGAACTCACTCCAGTCCGCGAGCGGCTGTGGTGGCCCCGACGTCGGCAGCCCCCCGAAGATGACCGCCCGGCTCGAGGCCAGCCCCGTGTCGTGCCCGCTCCAGAACGGGCTCGACGCAGTCAGCGCCAGGAAATGCGGCAGGTACGCGGCGAGTGCATTGACGACCGGGATCGCCTTGCTTCCGTCGCGGATGCCCACATGGACGTGGACCCCGAAGGTCTGGATCCTGCGGGCAAGCCACTGCAACTGCTCAACGAGTTCGGCATAGCGCTGAATGGGAGCCATCTTGGCGTCCCGCCAATCGCTGACGGGATGCGTTCCGGCACAGGCCAGCATCGTACCGCGACTCCCGGTGATTCGCTCAAGTTGCGCGATTGTCGCGGACAGATCGTCCTTTGCCTCCGACACCGTGGTGCAGATGCCGGTGACCACCTCGACCGTTGATTGCATGAGCTCATAACGGATCTTGGGGTGCTCGCCGGCCTCGCTGAGCGCGGGCAGCGCGGCGAGAACCTCCCTGGCGTCCTGCCGCAGCATCCGGCTGCGGCCGTCAATAAGCTGCAGTTCCCACTCGATACCTAGCGTCGCGCCGCGAGATGGGTTCCAGCTGATAACCACCGTGAGCCTCCGTGGGCTGTCTCTCCCGCGCGCCGCCGGCGCGCAGCTAACTCGGCCGGGAACAAAGCAGGCCCAGACCCGGCCTGCTCGGGCGGGGCCGGCGAGTTCAGCGCCGGGCGCGCCACGCTGCGCCTGCCCGCGCTCATGATGAAGCCGACCTTCTTCGCCTGGGCAGTCCCTACCCATGCCGGGTCGTTCCCTATCTATGGGCCCAGGGCGCAAATGCCGGCCGCAAAGCCCGAAAGCCTTATCAGGAGGGTCAGTAAACATCTGGCGGCTTGTAGGCGCCCCAGACATCGCGCAGGGCGTCGCAAACCTCGCCCACGGTGGCCCGGGCCCGCAGCGCCTCGCGCAGCGGGTAGAGCAGGTTCTCCGGGCCGCTGGCGGCCTGCCTGAGGTCGTCGATCCGGCGGGCGACCTCGGCCCGGTCCCGGCTGTCGCGCAGCACGGCCAGGCGCCCCGCCTGATCGCGCTCGATCGCCGGGTCGACGCGCAGCGGCTGGTACGGCTCCTCCTCGGCGACGGTGAACCGGTTGACGCCGACGACCACGCGCTCCCCCGTGTCGATCTGAAGTGCGATCTGATAAGCCGACCGCTCGATCTCGGCCTTCTGGAAGCCGCGCTCGATCGCCGCCACGGCACCGCCGAGATCCTCGACCTTCGCGATCAGCTGACCGGCCTCCTGCTCGATGTCGCTGGTCAGGGACTCGATCGCGTAGGACCCGGCCAGCGGGTCCGCGGTCGCGGTCAGGTCGGTCTCGTAGGCGAGGACCTGCTGGGTCCGCAGCGCCAGCCGCGCTGCCTTCTCCGTGGGCAGGGCGATCGCCTCGTCGTAGGAATTCGTGTGCAGCGACTGGGTGCCGCCGAGCACGGCGGCGAGCGCCTGCACGGTCACCCGGGCCAGGTTCACCTCGGGCTGCTGAGCGGTCAGCTGCACCCCCGCGGTCTGGGTGTGGAACCTGAGCATCTGCGACCGCGGATCCGCGGCACCGAACTCGTGGCGCATGATCCGCGCCCACAGCCGGCGCCCGGCGCGGAACTTGGCCACCTCCTCGAGCAGCGTGGTGCGGGCCACGAAGAAGAACGAGAGCCGCGGCGCGAACTCGTCCACCGCCAGGCCGGAGGCGATGGCCGCCCGCACGTACTCCTTAGCGTTCGCCAGGGTGAACGCCAGCTCCTGCACCGGCGTGGCGCCGGCCTCGGCCATGTGGTAGCCGGAGATCGAGATGGTGTTCCACCGGGGGATCTCCTTGCGGCAGTAGGCGAACGTGTCGGCCACCAGCCGGAGCGAGGGCTGCGGCGGGTAGATGTACGTGCCGCGTGCGATGTACTCCTTCAGGATGTCGTTCTGGATCGTCCCGGTGAGCTGGCCGGCGCTGGTGCCCTGCTCCTCCGCCACCAGCTGGTACAGCAGCAGCAACACGGCCGCCGGGGCGTTGATCGTCATCGACGTCGAGACCGAGTCCAGCGGGATGCCCCGCAGCAGCAGCCGCATGTCCTCGACCGAGTCGATGGCCACGCCGACCCTGCCGACCTCCCCGCGCGCGGCCGGCGCGTCCGAGTCGTAGCCCATCTGGGTGGGCAGGTCGAAGGCGACGGAGAGCCCGGTGGTGCCGGCCTCGATCAGCTGGTGGTAGCGCCGGTTCGAGTCGGCGGCGGTCGAGAAGCCGGCGTACTGCCGCATCGTCCACGGCCGCTTGGCGTACATGCCCGGGTAGACGCCGCGGGTGAACGGGTACTCGCCGGGCCCGGCCAGTTCCCGGGCCGGGTCGAAGCCCCGCAGCGACTCGGGTCCGTAGACCGGCTCGATGGGCACCCCGGACTCCGATGCGCGCGTCATAACCCAAGGTTACGACCGGGTACGGCCGGGCCTTTAGTCCCCGTAGTCCCCGGCTAGTCCCCGGCCGGATCGCCGGCCGCTCCCGGCGCCCGCTCGGCGGCCGCGACCAGCTCGGCGAACAGCTCCCGCAGCGCCCCCACCGCGTCGTAGTCGGGGAGGTCGGCCGGGCTCTCCCCGCGCTGCCGGGGCTCCTCCCACATCGCGTTGACGTATTCCCAGAGCGTGCGCCGGGCGGCTAGCTGCGCGGCCCGCGCGGCGGGGCTCAGCGCGGCCAGGGCGGGCTGATCGTGGCGCTGCGACCAGTCGCCGACCAGGTCCAGCACGGCGAGCTGGTGCCGGTGGGCGTCACGGTAGGGATAGGGGTGGTCGGTCACGCCGAGATCGTAACCCGGGCGCAGGCCGCCGGGCACAGGGCCCGCAGGCCGTCCGGTTCAGCTCACCCCGCTAGGTGGCCGCCAGCAAGCCGACCCGGTCCCGGACGGTGGCCATGGTCGGGCCGGCCACCTGCCGGGCGCGCGCCGCGCCCTGGGCGAGCAGCCGGTCGAGCCCGGCCTCGTCGGCGAGCATCTTGCAGGTCCGCTCCCGGATCGGGGTGAACGCGTTCACCACCACCTCGGCCAGGTCCTTCTTGAGCGCCCCGTAGCCCGCGCCCGCGTACCGCTGCTCCAGGCTCGCCACGGTCTCCCCGGTCAGCGCCGAGTAGATCCGCAGCAGGTTGGTGATGCCCGGCTTGGCCTGCTCGTCGGCCCGGATCTCGCTGCCGGAGTCGGTCACCGCCCGGCTGATCTTCCTGCGGATCGACGCCGGGTCTTCGAGCACGTCGATGATGCCCTGCGGGGAGGACGTCGACTTGCCCATCTTCGCGGTCGGGTTGTCCAGGTCGGTGATCTTCGCGACCTCGGGCAGGATGTACGGGCGGGGTATTGCGAACGTCGGCCCGAACCTGTGGTTGAACCGCTGCGCCAGGTCCCGGGTCAGCTCCAGGTGCTGGCGCTGGTCCTCCCCGACGGGCACCTGGTCGGTCTGGTACAGCAGGATGTCGGCGGCCTGCAGGATCGGGTAGGTGAACAGGCCCACGCTGGCCGCCTCGGCGCCGGCCCGGGCCGCCTTGTCCTTGAACTGGACCATCCGGCTGGCCTCGCCGAACCCGGTCTGGCAGCCGAGCACCCAGGCCAGCTCCGCGTGCTCGGGCACGTGGCTCTGCACGAAGACCGCGGCGCGGTCCGGGTCGAGGCCGGCGCCGAACAGCTGCGCGGCGGCGACCCTGGTCCGGCGGCGGAGCGCCAGCGGGTCGACGGGCACCGTGATCGCGTGCAGGTCGACGACGCAGTAGAAGGCATCGTAGGTGTCCTGCAGCGCCACCCACTGGCGCAGCGCGCCCAGGTAGTTGCCGAGGTGGAAGGAGTCGGCGGTGGGCTGGATGCCGGACAGCACTCGGGGTCGGGACATGCCGGAAGTCTAGTGCGGCGCTGCCCCCGGAACCCCGGGAGGCGCGGGGCTCAGACGCCGACCACGCCGTTGTTGACGACCGGCACGATGTCGGGGGCGCCGAGCCTGATCGCGTCGGCGTCCTGGTCGGTCTCGGCGTCCTGCGAGGCCCGCTCGGCCCTGACCCGGGCCCGGTAGTTCTCGACCTCGCGGGCCACCTGCCGGGATCTCCACCGCATCGGCCCGGCCATGAGCGCGGCGGCCTCCCCGGCCACCGACAGCCCGCGGTCCCAGGTCTCGATGGACACGTGGGTCCGGCGCGCCAGCACGTCGTCCAGGTGCCGGGCGCCCTCGTGCGACGCGGCGTAGACGACCTCGGCGCGCAGGTAGTCGTCGGCGCCGGCCAGCGGCTTGCCCAGGCCGGGCTCGGCGGCGATCAGGCCGAGCACCTCCCCGGTCAGCGAGCCGTACCGGTGCAGCAGGTGCTCGATCCGCGCCACGTGCAGGCCGGACGACCGCGCCAGCGAGTACCTGGCGTTCCACAGCGCGACGTAGCCGTCGGCGCCGACCAGCGGCACCACGTCGGTGCAGGAGGGCGCCACCCGCCCGTTCAGGCCGTGCGCCACCGCGTCCACCGCGTCCCGCGCCATCAGCCGGTAGGTGGTGTACTTGCCGCCCGCGATCATCACCAGGCCCGGCACCGGATGGGCGACCGTGTGCTCGCGCGACAGCTTCGAGGTCGACTCGGACTCGCCGGCCAGCAGCGGCCGCAGCCCGGCGTAGACGCCCTCGACATCATCCCTGGTCAGCGGCACCGCGAGGATCCGGTTGAGCTGCCCGAGCACGTAGTCGATGTCGGCCCGGCTCGCGGCCGGGTGCGCCTTGTCCAGGGACCAGTCGGTGTCGGTGGTACCGATGATCCAGTGCCGTCCCCACGGGATGACGAACAGGACGCTGAACGGGGTGCGCAGGATGATCCCGCTGCCGGACTGGATCCGGTCCCGGGGCACGACCAGGTGCACGCCCTTGGACGCGCGGACGTTGATGATGCCGCGGCCGCCGACCATGGCCTGGGTCTCGTCGGTCCACACACCGGTCGCGTTGACCACCTGCTGCGCCCGGATCTCCAGCCCGGCCCCCGACTCCAGGTCGACGGCGCGCACGCCGGTCACCCGCTCGCCCTCGCGCAGGAACCCGGTCACCTGGGTGCGCGACGCCGCGTGCGCGCCATACCCGGCGGCGGTCCTGACCAGCATCATCACGTAGCGGGCGTCGTCCACCTGCGCGTCCCAGTAGACCAGCGCGCCGGTGAGGGCCGACCGCTTCAGCGCGGGCGCCACCCGCAGCGCCCCGCGCCTGGTCAGCTGGCGGTGCCGGGGCAGGCCCCGGGTCTGCCCGAGCGAGAGCCCGAGCAGGTCGTAGGCGCTGACCCCGGCCCCGACGTAGGCGCGCTCCCAGGCGTGATGGGTGAACGGGAACAAGAACGAGACCGGGTGCACCAGGTGCGGCGCGATCCGCTGCAGCAGCAGCGAGCGCTCCCCCAGCGCCTCCCGGACCAGGCCGACGTTGAGCTGCTCCAGGTAGCGCAGGCCGCCGTGGATGAGCTTGCTCGACCGCGACGACGTCCCCGAGCCGAAGTCCCGCGCCTCCACCAGGCCGACGGACAGCCCGCGGGTGGCCGCGTCCAGGGCCACGCCCGCGCCGACCACCCCGCCGCCGACGACCAGGACCTGATGCTCGGTCTCCGCGAGCCCGGCGAGCGCGGCGGCCCGCTCGGCGGGTCCCAGCCTCGCCGTCACGCCCGCCCCAGCCATCACGTTCTGAACCTACCGGGCGCGGTCGCCGGTCGCCTCAGCCGGCGCGCCCCGCCGCGCCCGGGCGGCGCGGCTCGCTGGGCGTCACCACGACCTCGACCCGCTGGAATTCCTTCAGGTCCGAGTAGCCGGATGTCGCCATGGTCTTGCGCAGCGCCCCCATCAGGTTCATCGACCCGTCGGCCATGCTCGACGGGCCGTGCAAGATCTGCTCCAGGGTGCCGATCGTGCCGACGTGCACCCGCGCGCCGCGCGGCAGGTCGGGATGGTGCGCCTCGCTGCCCCAGTGATACCCGCGGCCGGGGGCCTGGGCGGCGCGGGCGAACGGCGAGCCGACCATCACCGCGTCCGCGCCGAGGGCCAGGGCCTTCGCGATGTCGCCGCTGCGGCTCATCCCGCCGTCCGCGATCACG
Source organism: uncultured Actinomycetota bacterium (assembly GCA_963808705.1). GTDB lineage: Bacteria > Actinomycetota > Actinomycetes > Streptosporangiales > Streptosporangiaceae > JASHPR01. The sequence goes on from CAWEHB010000008.1 coordinate 596,181, forward strand.
TGCACGTAGCGGCCGCCGGACTCGTCCAGGTAGTCGCGGCGGGCCGCGGCCACGTCGGCGATCGTGGTGGCCATCGGCACCGCGACGCCGAGCACCGCCGCCGTGGTATGGCCCGCCCCGCCGCCGAACCCGGCCAGGACCCCGGCCGCCCCGGTCCGCATCAGGTGCAGCGCGGCGGTGTAGGTGGCGCAGCCGCCCACGATGACCGGGATGTCGAGCTCGTAGATGAACTGCTTGAGGTTGAGCGGCTCGGCCTGGCCGGAGACGTGCTCGGCCGACACCGTCGTGCCGCGGATCACGAAGATGTCGGCCCCGGCGTCGAGGACCGCCTTGTGGTAGCGGACGGTCCGCTGCGGCGACAGCCGCGCGGCGGTCGTCACCCCGGTGGCCTTGATCTCCTCGATCCTGCGCCCGATCAGGTCCTCGGAGATCGGCTCGGCGTAGATCTCCTGCAGCCGCCGGGTGGCCGCCTCATCGTCGAGCCCGGCCACCTCGGCCAGCAGCGGCTCCGGGTCGGCGAACCTGGTCCACAGGCCCTCGAGGTCGAGCACGGCCAGGCCGCCGAGACGGCCTATCTCCGCGGCCGTCGCGGGCGAGACCACGCTGTCCATCGGCGCGACCGCCAGCGGCAGCTCGAACCGGTAGGCGTCGATCTGCCAGGCGATCGACACCTCCTCCGGGTGCCGGGTGCGGCGCGACGGCACGATGCCGATCTCGTCCAGCGCGTAGGCGCGGCGGCCGCTCTTGCCGCGCCCGATCTCCACCTGGGTCACGTGCGCCCCCACCCCCCACCCGCCTCCCCCTTCACCGGCCCACCCCGCCGTAGTTCGGCGCCTCGGCCACGATCTGGATGTCGTGCGGGTGGCTCTCGGCCAGCCCGGCGCCGGTGATCTGGGTGAACCGCGCTTCCTGCAGCTCCGCGATGGTGCGCGCGCCGACGAACCCCATGGCCGCCCGCAGCCCTCCGACGAGCTGGTCGGCCACCGCGGCCAGCGGGCCGCGGTAGGGCACCCGGCCTTCGACGCCCTGCGGCACCAGCTTGTCCTCGCGCAGCACGTCATCCTGGAAGTACCGGTCCTTCGAGAAGGACCCGCCGCGCTCGGTGTTGCGCATCGCCCCGAGCGAGCCCATCCCCCGGTACAGCTTGTACTGCTCGCCCTGGATGACGACCATCTCGCCGGGGCCTTCCTCGCACCCGGCCAGCAGCCCGCCCAGCATCACGGTGTCGGCTCCGGCCGCGATCGCCTTGGCGATGTCGCCGGAGTACTGCAGGCCGCCGTCCCCGATGACCGGAACGTGAGCGGCGCGGGCCGCCTGGGCCGCCTCGTAGATCGCGGTGACCTGCGGCACGCCAACGCCGGCCACCACCCGGGTGGTGCAGATCGACCCCGGCCCGACGCCGACCTTCACCGCGTCGGCGCCGGCGTCGATGAGGGCCTGGGCGCCGGCCCGCGTGGCGACGTTACCGCCGATGACGTCGACCGACACGTTGGCCTTGACCTGCGTGATCATGTCGATGACCGCCTGGGCGTGGCCGTGCGAGGTGTCCACGACCAGGAAGTCGGCGCCGGCCTCGGTGAGGGCCTGCGCGCGGCGCTTGGCGTCCTCCCCCACGCCCACGGCCGCGCCGACCACGAGCCGCCCGCCCGGGTCCTTCGTGGCGCTGGGGAATCTCTCGCTCTTGGCGAAGTCCTTGACCGTGATCAGGCCGCGCAGCCGCCCGGCCGCGTCGACCAGCGGCAGCTTCTCGACCTTGTGCCGGGCCAGCAGCCGCAGCGCCTCCTCGGGCGGCACCCCGACCGGCGCGGTCACCAGCGGCATCGGCGTCATCACGTCCGCGACGCGGCGCTGGTGGTCGGTCTCGAAGCGGACGTCACGGTTGGTGACGATTCCGAGCAACGTGCCCCCGGCGCCGGTCACCGGCACCCCGGAGATCCGGTACCGGGCGCACAACTGCTCGACGTCGGCGACGGTCGCGTCGGGGCCGCAGGTCACCGGATTGGTGATCATGCCCGCCTCGGACCGTTTCACCATGTCGACCTGCTGCGCCTGGTCCTCCACGGACAGGTTGCGGTGCAGGACCCCGGCGCCGCCGTGGCGGGCCATGGCTACCGCCATCCGCGCCTCGGTGACGGTATCCATGGCCGCGGAAACCAGCGGCACCCGCAGCATGATGTGACGGCTCAGCGCGGCGGCGGTGTCGGCCTCGCTCGGCATGATGGCCGAGCGGGCGGGCAGCAGGAGCACGTCGTCGAAGGTCAGGGCCGGCGGGGCGAACTTGGCGGCGTCGGTCATGTCATCTTCCGGCTGCTCGGTTCTGGCCATGTCTCATCCTAGTGACATCGGCACCGGCCGGGCCCGTACCAGGGCCGTACCAGGGCCGGGCCTCGCGAGCAAACCGGCGGGCACGCCACCGCGATGTGAGCGGTGGCGTGCCCGCCGGCCTGGCCCCGTGCGACTGGCCCCGTGCGACTGGCCCCGTGCGACTGGCCCCGTGCGACTGGCCCAGTGCGACTGGCTCAGTGCGAGTGGCCGTGACCGTGGCCGTTGGCGGCGGCCTCGGGCTCGGGCTTGTCCGTGACCAGGACCTCGGTGGTCAGCAGCATCCCGGCGATCGACGCCGCGTTCTGCACCGCCGAGCGGGTCACCTTGACCGGGTCGATCACGCCCTGCGCCATCAGGTCGCCGTACTCACCGGTCGCGGCGTTGTACCCGTGGCCCGGCGGGAGGTCGGCGATCGCGGCGACGACCACGCCGCCTTCCGCGCCCGCGTTGTCCGCGATCCACCGGGCCGGGGCCTCGAGCGCCCGCTGTACGACCCGCACCCCGGTCGCCTCGTCGCCGGACTTCCCGAGGTCGCCGAGGCCGGCCGCGATCTGCACGAGCGCGCTGCCGCCGCCGGGGATGATGCCCTCCTCGATCGCGGCCCGGGTGGCCGAGATCGCGTCCTCGAGCCGGTGCTTCTTCTCCTTCAGCTCGACCTCGGTGGCCGCGCCCGCCCGGAGCACGGCCACGCCGCCGGACAGCTTCGCCACCCGCTCCTGCAGCTTCTCGCGGTCCCAGTCGGAGTCCGAGTTCTCGATCTCGGCGCGCAGCTGGCGGATCCGGTCGTCGATCGCGGCCTGGTCACCGTCTCCGTCCACGATCGTGGTGGTGTCCTTGGTCACCACCACGCGGCGGGCGTGGCCCAGCGTCTCCAGGCCGACGTTCTCCAGCTTGAGCCCGACCTCCTCGCTGACCACGTTGCCGCCGGTCAGCACGGCCATGTCCTCGAGCATCGCCTTCCGCCGGTCGCCGAAGCCGGGCGCCTTCACGGCGGCCACGGCCAGCAGGCCGCGGATCTTGTTGACGACCAGCGTCGACAGGGCCTCGCCGTCCACGTCCTCGGCGATCACCAGCAGCGGCCTCTTGCCCTGCGCGACCTGCTCGAGCAGCGGCAGGAAGTCCGCCATCGACGAGATCTTGCCGCCGTGCAGCAGCACGTAGGCGTCCTCGAGGACGGCCTCCATCCGGTCCTGGTCGGTGATGAAGTACGCGGAGATGTACCCCTTGTCGAACTGCATGCCCTCGGTGAACTCGATCTCGAGCCCCATCGTGGGCGACTCCTCGACGGTGATCACGCCGTCCTTGCCGACCTTGTCGAACGCCTCGGCGATGATGTCGCCAATCTTCGGGTCCTGCGCGGACACCGTGGCCACGTTGGCGATCTCGCTCTGCTCCTGCACCTCGCGGGCGGACTTGAGCAGGGCCTCGGACACCGCGGCCGCCGCGGCGTCGACCCCGCGCTTGAGCGCCATCGGGTTGGCCCCGGCGCTGACCGAGCGCAGCCCTTCGTGGACCATTGCCTGGGCCAGCACGGTCGCCGTCGTGGTGCCGTCGCCGGCCACGTCGTTCGTCTTGGTGGCGACCTCCTTGGCGAGCTGAGCGCCCAGGTTCTCGTGCGGGTCCTCCAGCTCGACCTCACGCGCGACGGTCACGCCGTCGTTGGTGATGGTCGGGGCGCCCCACTTCTTGTCGATGACGACGTTGCGGCCCTTGGGGCCCAGCGTCACCTTGACGGCGTCCGCGAGGCGGTTGACTCCGCGCTCCAGCGCCCGCCGTGCGTCCTCGTCGAACTCCAAGCTCTTGGCCATGAGTACCTCATACTTACGTTTGCGTGTGGTGGCTTGCTGCTGCGTCATGCTGCCGCCCCGGGCCCGCCTGTCGGCCGGCCCGGGGCGGGGTGAAACCGCTCGTTACTTCTCGATGACGGCGAGCACGTCGCGGGCGGAGAGCACCAGGTACTCCTCGCCGGAGTACTTGACCTCGGTGCCGCCGTACTTGCTGTACAGCACGACGTCACCGACCTTCACGTCCATCGGGACGCGCTTGGCGCCCGCGTCATCGAACCGGCCCGGGCCGACCGCAAGGACCTCGCCCTCCTGGGGCTTCTCCTTGGCGGTGTCCGGGATGACCAGGCCGGACGCGGTGGTCTGCTCGGCTTCGAGCGGACGGACCACGATCCGGTCTTCCAGCGGCTTGAGAACAACCTTGGTGGCGGTCGTCACGATCTGACCTCCCCCTCCGGAAAGGGCTAGCTGTTGTTAGAGAGGGCGACCATGGCGGCCTGCCGTCGCGGGTGCCAGACCAGCCTCGTCGCATTAGCACTCTACTATGGAGAGTGCCAGATCCGAACATTATCCGGACCAGGCTGCCCCGTCAACCTGGCCCGCCACGACGCTGGTCACCGGCATCGAGGAGTCGGCCGGGAATTCCGGCGGCGACGGCGGCACATCCCGGCTCAGCAGCTCGGCGCCCAGCGCGGCCACCATGGCCCCGTTGTCCGTGCACAGACCGGGCCGGGGCACCCGCAGCCGGATGCCCGCCGCCTCGCAGCGCTGCCGCGCGAGCGCCCGCAGCCGCGAGTTGGCCGCCACCCCGCCGCCGATCACCAGCTGATCGACGCCACTGGCCCGGCAGGCGGCCACCGCCTTGCGGGTCAGCACGTCCGCGACCGCCTCCTGGAACGAGGCCGCGACGTCGGCCACGGGTACCGGAAGGCCGGCCGCCTCGCGGGCCTCGACCCAGCGCGCCACCGCGGTCTTCAGCCCGGAGAACGAGAAGTCGAAGGTCTGGTCCCGGTACTTGCCCCGGGGGAACGGGATGGCGGCCGGGTCGCCGGCCGCCGCCGCGGCGTCGATCGGCGGCCCGCCGGGGAAGGGCATCCCGAGCAGCCGGGCCACCTTGTCGTAGGCCTCGCCCGCCGCATCGTCGATCGTGGCCCCCAGCGGCACCAGGCGGCCCGGCAGGCCGGCCAGCAGTAGCAGCGAGGAGTGCCCGCCGGAGACCAGCAAGGCGACCGCGGGAAGCTCCAGGGGGCCGTGCTCGAGCTGGTCCACGGCAATGTGCGCGGCGAGGTGATTGACCCCGTACAGCGGCTTGCCGAGCGCCAGGGCGTAGGCCTTGGCCGCGCACACCCCGACCAGGAGCGCGCCGGCCAGGCCAGGGCCCGCGGTGACCGCGATCGCGTCCACGTCGGCCAGCTTGGCCCCGGCCGCGGCCAGCGCCCGGTCCACGGCGGGGACCATGGCCTCCAGGTGCGCCCGGCTGGCCACCTCGGGGACCACGCCGCCGAACCTGGCGTGCTCATCGACGCTGGAGGCGACCGCGTCGGCCAGCAGCTCGTGCCCGCGGACCAGGCCGGCCCCGGTCTCGTCGCACGAGGTCTCGATGCCGAGCACGAGCGGGGCGGTCATCGCGCCGCCTCGCCGACGTCGCGCCGCATCACCAGGGCGTCGGCGCCCGAGGGCTGGTAGTAGCCCTTCCTGATCCCGATCTGGCTGAAGCCGTACCGGTGGTACAGGCGCTGCGCCCGGGTGTTGTCGGTGCGCACCTCGAGGAAGACCTCCGTGCACCCCCGCTGCGCCGCCTCGGCCAGCAGCGCCTCGAGCAGCGCCGAGCCGGTGCCCCGCCCCCACCGGCCGGCGGCGACCGCCAGGGTGAGCACGTCGGCCTGGGTGGCGGCGACCAGCAGCCCGGCGTAGCCGGTGATCACGCCGTCCTCGTCGGCCACCAGGTAGTAGCGGCTGCGCGGCTGCTGCGCCAGCTCGCCCTCGAGCATCTGCCGGGACCACGCCTCCTGGCCGAACAGGGCATGCTCCAGCCCGAGCACCGCCTCGAGATCCGCCGACGTCATGATCCGTAGCGTGCTGCTCATCATGTGTCCCCCGCTCATGCCGGCGTGACCCGCTTGGGCTGGCCCGGCACCCTGGCATCGGGCTTGCGCAGGTACAGCGGCTCCGGGGGCTCCGGCGGGCCGCCTTCCGCCAGCCGCTCGGCCGCGATCTCGGCGAGCTGCGCCGCATCGGGATAGCGCGGCGGGATCGGGCAGGCTCCCAGCTCCGGGTAGAGCACCGGCCCTTCGCCCGCCACCGGCCACGGCACCGGGCCAAGGGCGGCGGAAGGTGCCGTGCCGGGAGCCGCCGCGGCCAGCGCCACCTCGGCGGGAGAGCCGACGGCCGGCTCGCCGATGCGCCCGCCGGCCGGCGCATAGCGCGCCCAGTAAAGCTCCTTGCGCCGCGCGTCGGCGGCGACGATGAACTCGCGGCCCGCCGCGGCGGGAGCCGCCTCGCGCGCGATCACGTCGAGGGTGCACACGCCCACGGCCGGGACGCCCAGCGCGCTGGACAGGACCCTGGCGGTCACCAGGCCGGCCCGCAGGCCGGTGTACGGGCCCGGGCCGGTCCCGACGGCGATCGCCTCCAGGTCGGTGCGCGTGGCGCCGCCCGCCGCGAGCACCCGCTCGATCATGGCGGCCAGCAACTCGCCGTGCCTGCGGGAACTCACGGTGGTCTGGCCGGCGAGGACGCGCGACCCGTCGTGCAGGGCGACCGTCATGGCCGGGGTGGCGGTGTCCAGGGCGAGCAGCAGCACGGTTGACCAGCGTAGGTCACGCGGCAGCGTGGCTGGGCCGCACGGCTCAGCGAGTCCCGGCGAGCACCTCGTGCGCCGCGGCGAGCGCCGCGGCGCGCAGGGTGGCGACCGGCACCGGCCGGAAGCCGCCGCCGTGCTCCTGGCCTTGCATGGTGATGTCGATGACCACGTTGCGGTCCCGGACCACCACCGTGACCTCGTCCGTGGTGGTGCCGGCGAAATGGAAGACCTGCAGCGCGGTGAACGCGTAGCGGCCGAGCCCGACCGCCGTGCCCAGCTGGGCCCGGGGCTGCCGGCTCGACTTGGGCGGGTTGCGCAGCCCCTGCAGGATCTGGCCGTAGGCGTCGGTCGCGCTGGCCGTGGCGCTGCCGTCCCCGCTGGCCAGCAGGCTCGGCGCGTACGCCTGGCTGCTCACCGTGAGCACCCGGAAGTTGGGGCGGTGATCCAGGGTCCAGGTGCACTCGCTCTGGGTGTCGCTGCCGAGGTCCTGCGATACCTGGGCGATCTTGCCCGGGAGGTACTGGCTGAGCAGCGCCGGGCTGACCGCGTCGCAGGCGTTCGGGACCGAACGGAACTCGCCCGGCTGGAACGTCGTCACCAGGGGAGGGCCGGCGACCACCGCGGGCTTGGCCCGGAACGGCCACGTTTTGGTGACCCACAGCGCCGCCGCCGTGATCGCGGCCACGGCCACGACCGCGCTGACGGCCGCGAGCAGCCTGCGCCGGGACTTCCTGGCCCGGGCGGCGGCCCGGCGGCCCCGCCGGACGTCGGTCCGGTCATCCCGCGGCCAGTCCTCGTCCTCGCGCGGCCAGTCGTCGCCGTCGCGCGGCCACTCCTCGTCGCCGTCCGGCCAGTCCTGGTCCGGGGACGCCACCCCGGCCCGGCTGCCGTGATCCGGGCCGCGCGGCGGCCGGAGCGCCTTGCCGCCGGGCCCGGTGGGATGGATCCCGAGCCCGGCCCACGGCGGCAGATCCTCGTCGAGGCCGTCATCGAAGGCTTCCAGCTGCTCCCACCGCTCCGGGCGCGCCCGGCTGTCGCGCCCGGCCCGGCCGCGACGGCCCGGCTCGTCTGGCTGCCCGTGGCGGCCGCCTGCGGGCAGCCCCGCAGACCGGCGGGGCGGCGGATACCCCTGAGCCACGGCGCGCCTCCGGGAGGGTTACGGGAGTGCTGGAACCACGAGCCCGGCGACGGCAGGCTAGCGCGAACGCCCGGGTCTGGTGGTGCGAGCGGTGCAGCGATCGGACTGAACCGAACTATAGAACCTCGGGCCCGGCGGACAGGGCCAGACGCGCCGATTCGGTCTCGGCCGACCAGCGCTCGCCCCGGCCGACCAGCCGGACGGTGCGTACCTCGTCGGGTCCGGGCGACCCGCTCGGTCCCGCCATGGTGATCCTGACTTCCAGGTGGTTCTCCGCGAGATCCTCCACGAGGCCCTCGCCCCACTCCACGACCGTGACCGAGCTCTCCAGGTCGGTATCGAGGTCGAGGTCGTCGACCTCCGCCCGGCTGCCGAGCCGGTAGGCGTCCGCGTGCACCAGGGCCGGCCCGGCGCCGGCCGGCGGGTGCACGCGGGCGATGACGAACGTGGGCGAGGTCACCGGCCCGCGCACGCCGAGACCCTGGCCGATCCCCTGCACCAGCGTGGTCTTCCCGGCCCCGAGCGGCCCGGTCAGCACCACCAGGTCGCCCGGGCGCAGCAGGGCCGCGAGCCGCCGTCCCAGGCCGCGCATCTGCGCCGCGGTGGGGACCCGGATCTCGGCCAGCACCGGCGGCACGCTACGCCGGGGTCGCGCGCGCCGCGGCGGCCGGCGCGCTGCGCGCGATCAGCTCGGTGATCGCGTGGTTCACGAGCCCGGGCCGTTCCAGGATGACGGCATGGCCCGCTCCGGGCACCCGGACCAGCTCCGCGCCGGGGATCTCGGCCGCCAGCTCCTCGCTGGGGGCGAGCGGGACCAGCCGGTCCAGCTCCCCGGTGATCACGGTCACCGGCACCCGGCCGAGGACGCCGAGCGCCGCCCGCTCGTCGTGCTTGAGCAGCGCGAGGTAGAACGCGGCCACCACCCCGACGGGGGTGGCGCGGATCACGCGTTCCAGGAACTCCACGACGGCCGGGCTGACCGCGGGATCGCCGAACGCGATGTACCGCGTGCCGAGGAACGCCAGGTCGCCGCCGACGTGGCGGACCCGCTCGGCCAGGGCGGCCCGGCGTCCGGTGCTGACCCCGCGCAGCACCGGCGGTGCGGCCTGCCGGGCGACCGGGCGCAGCGGCGCCGGGAGCCAGATGGTGGGGTCCACGCCGCCGACCGCGGTCGAGACCAGCACCACCCCGGTCACCTTCGGGCCGAACAGCTCGGGGTGCTGGCGGGCGAGCGCCATGATCGTCATCCCGCCCATCGAGTGGCCGACGAGCACGACCGGCACCGGGCCCGGGGCCACGGCCGTCAGCACCGCGTACAGGTCCGCCCCGAGCTGGGAGATGGTGCAGGACTCCTGGCTGCACTGGCCGGACCGGCCATGGCCGCGCTGATCCCAGAAGACGAGCCTGGCCGCGGCGGCGAGATCCCGGCGCTGGTAGTGCCAGACGTCCTGGCTCAGCGTGTAGCCGTGGCAGAAGACGACCGTGACCGGGGCCGCGTCCGGGCCGTTGACCTCGACGTGCAGCGGCACCCCGTCGTCGGCGACCACGACGGCGGCCCGCCCGTGCAGCTGGCCGAACGGCTCGTCCGCCTCGGGATCGGGCTGCAGCCGCAGCCGGCCGACCGCGACCTTCTCCGCCGCGAGCACGGCTCCGGCTCCCGCGGCCACCGCCGCGCCCACGGCCAGCCCGGCGATGCCGGTGATCCGCCGCCAACTGGCCATCGGTCAGTTCCCCCGTGCCGTGCCGGCCGCCAGGACGGGGTCCGCGGTCTGTGTTACCCCGGGGTAGGTCCTGGGCACCCGGCCGCCGAACCTGGTCACGATGTCGTAGGACAGCGTGCCGAGGGCGTCCGCCCACTCCTGCGCGGTCGGCTCGCCCGCGTCGCCCGGCCCGAACAGCACCACCTCGTCGCCGGGGGCCACGCTGGCGTCACCGAAGTCGACCACCACCTGGTTCATGCAGACCGTGCCGGAGATCGTCCACCGCCTCCCCCCGACCTGCACCTGTGCGGTGTTCGTGGCGTGCCGGGGAATCCCCTCCGCGTACCCGAGCGGCACCAGGCCGAGGGTGGCCTCGGCGCCGGTGGTGTAGCGGTGCCCGTAGGACACCCCGGTGCCGGCCGGGACCCGCTTGACCTGGACCAGCCGGGCCCGGATGGTCATCGCGGGCCGCAGCCAGTCCGGGGCGCCGCCGGGCAGCGTGGACAGCCCGAACACTCCCCCGCCGGGCCGGACCAGGTCGAACCGGGCTTCCGGCAGGGTGAGCGTGGCGGGCGTGTTGGCCAGGTGCCGCACCTGGGGCCGGGCCCCGGCCTGTTCGGCGAGCTCCACCGCGGCGCGGAACGCGGCCAGCTGGGCCGCGATCGACGGATGGCCCGGGATGTCGGCGCAGGCGAAATGCGAAAAGATCCCCACGATCCGGGCCTGCCCGGCCGCCTCGGCGGCCCGCGCCGCCGCCACCACGCCGGGCCAGTCGGCGGCGGTCGCGCCGCCCCGCGACATCCCGGTGTCCGCCTTGAGGTGCAGCCGGGCCAGGCCCGCCCGCTCCGCCGCCGCCGCGATCTGGCTGACCAGCGCGGCCGACCCGGCGGACAGGTCGACGTCGTGGCGGATGGCGTCCTCGTGCGGCGCGTCCGGCGCGCCGAGCAGGCACAGCACCGGCACGGCCAGCCCTGCCTCCCGCAGCGCCAGCGCCTCGGCCACGTGCACGACGCCGAGCCAGGTCGCGCCGCCGTCCAGCGCCGCCGCGGCGGCCGGGATCATGCCGTGGCCGTAGGCGTCCGCCTTCACGACCGCCATCACCTGCGCGCCGCCGACGTGCCGGGCCAGCGCGGCGACATTGTCCTTGATCGCGCCCAGGTCGATGAGCGCCTCCGGGTGACCGTCCATGAGGTCACAGTCTGCCAGTGCCAGCGGCGAGGGCCGACCAAGGGAAGCGGGATGGTGAAGCGGATGGGGAGGTGGGCCGGGCACGCGGGTCCGAGCGAGCCAGAGGCCGCGGTGCCGCCTGGACTGAGGAGCGAGGGAGCTTGCGACCGAGCGACGAGGGAAGGCGGCGCGGTGAAGGGGGATGGGGAGGTGGGTGGGGGCCGGCGGCGAGCGAGGGCGAAAGGGCGTCCTGGGGGGGTCGTCCCCCCGAGGCCAGCACTGTGATAGGCAAGCAGGATGGTCGAGCTCATTCCCCGGCAGGTACTCTTCGGCAACCCGGAGCGGCTCAGCCCGCGCATCTCCCCGGACGGAACCCGGCTGGCGTGGATCGCTCCGCACCAGGGGGTGCTCAACGTCTGGATCGCCCCGGCCAGCGCCGGGGCCGGCGTGGACTGGGCGGCGGCGCAGGTCGTCACCGACGACACCGACCGCGGCATCCGGATGTTCGCGTGGGCCCACGACGGCCGGCACCTGCTGTACCTGCAGGACACCGGCGGCGACGAGAACTGGCGACTGCACGATGTCGACCTCGAGACCATGCAGCGCCGCGACCTCACCCCGTTCGACGGCGTGCAGGCCCGGCTCGTCGCCATGGAGCGGAAGTTCCCGGCCGAGGTGCTGATCGCCCTGAACCGGGACAACCCCGAACTGCACGACGTCTACCGGCTTGACCTGGTCACCGGGGAGCTGGCCAAGGAGGTGGAGAACCCCGGGTTCATCGGCTGGATCGCCGACGCGCAGCTGGCGGTCCGGGGGGCGGCCGCGCCGCGGCCGGACGGGAGCCTGGTGTTCCTGGTGCGGGACACCGGGGAGGCGGACTGGCGCGAGCTGCTGATCATTCCCGCCGACGACGCGCTGACCAGCAACCCGATCGCGTTCAGCGAGGACGGCAGCTCGCTGCTCGGGGTCAGCTCGGTCGACGCCAACACCGGCGGGCTGGTCCGCTTCGACGTCGCCACCGGTGCGGCCGAGGTGCTGGCCTCCGATCCCCAGGCCGACGTGAGCGACGTGCGGATCCACCCGGACACCCGCGAGCCGCAGATCGTGGCGTTCGAAAAGGACCGGTCACAGTACCTGGTCCTCGACCCGTCGGTCGCCGGCGACCTGGCGGCCATCCGGGCCCTGCACCCGGGCGACCCGATGTTCGTGGGCGCCGACGATGCGGACACGACCTGGCTGGTCGGGTTCACCAACGACTCGGGCGCGGTGCCGTTCTTCGCCTTCGACCGGGCCAGCAAGGCCGGCCAGTTCCTGTTCGAGCATCAGCCCGCGCTGTCGCGCTACGAACTGGCGCCGATGGAGCCGTTCTCGTTCACCAGCCGGGACGGCCTCACTGTGCACGGCTACGCCACGTTCCCGCCCGGCGCCGGCCGCTCCGGGCTGCCGATGGTGCTCAACGTGCACGGCGGGCCGTGGGCCCGGGACACCTGGGGCTTCGACCCCGAGGCACAGTGGCTGGCCAACCGGGGCTACCTGTGCGTGCAGGTCAACTACCGGGGCTCGACCGGGTACGGCAAGGCGTTCGTCAACGCGGGCGACCGCGAGTGGGGCGGGCGGATGCAGGACGACCTGACCGACGCGGTCGCCTTCGCCACCGGGCAGGGCTGGGCCGACCCGGCCCGGGTGGCCATCTACGGCGGTTCCTACGGCGGGTACGCGGCCCTGGCCGGCGCGACGTTCACCCCGGACCTTTTCTGCTGCGCGGTGGACATCGTCGGGCCGTCCAACCTGAAGACCCTGATCGAGACGATCCCGCCGTACTGGGCCCCGATGATCGCCCAGTTCCACCGGCGGGTGGGGGACCCGGCCAAGGACGCCGACTTCCTCTGGTCCCGGTCGCCGCTGTCCCGGGCGCGCGACATCCGGATCCCGCTGCTCATCGCCCAGGGCGCCAACGACCCCCGGGTCAAGCAGGACGAGTCAGAGCAGATCGTGGCCGCGCTCACCGAGGCCGGGATCGAGCATGAGTACCTGCTGTTCCCCGACGAGGGGCACGGCTTCGCCAAGCCGGAGAACCGGCTGCGCTTCTACGCGGCCGCCGAGCGGTTCCTGGCCCGTCACCTGGGCGGCCGCGCCGAGGACTGAACCCTTTCCCTCCTCCCGCGACTGCCCGCGAACTCTGAGCCTGGAAGGGACGGATGAAAAGGGTTCACTAGCAGCGGGCGGGCCCGGGAGGTGCCCGGGCCCGCCCGCGTGCGTCGCGTTCGGGATCTAACTGGGCATCGGCTGGACGCCCGCGAGATCCTCGCGGGTGACGCGGACCATGACGATGATCACGATCAGCGCCAGCAGCATGATCCCGGCCGACACCTCGAAGCCGCGGGAGAACCCGACGGCCAGCGCGTGGTCGTAGATCCCCGCCTGTGCCACCTTGGCCTGCGCCGCCGTCAGGTGGACCGGGTGGCCGACCTTAGCCGCAGCCGCCCCGGCGGCCTGGGCCACGGCCGCCGCGTGCCGGGCGGTGTTGGCGACCACGCTCCAGGCCACGGTGCCGAGGATCGCGAGCCCGATCGCGCCGCCGACCTGCTGGCCGACGTTGGGCAGGCTGGAGGCCAGGCCCGCGTCCTTGTCGTCCACCTTGGACAGGGCGACCAGGGTGGCCGGCATGAACAGCAGGCCGAGGCCGGCCGCGGTCACCAGCATGGGGCCGAGCAGGCCGCCGACGTACGTGCTGTGCTCATTGATCCGGGACAGCCAGAACATCCCGCCCGCCGAGATCGCCGTGGCGGCCAGCAGCAGCGGCCGGGCGCCGATCCGGGGGACCAGCTGGGTGGACAGGCCCGCCATGGCCATGATCACCACAACGATGGGCAGGTAGGAGACGCCGGTCTTCAGCGCGCTGTAACCCCACACGTGCTGCACGAACAGGGTCAGGAAGAAGAACATGCCGAACATGGCCGTACCGACGCAGAGCAAGACCAGGTTGGCTGCGGACCGGTTCCGGTTGCGGAAGATCCGCAGCGGCATCAGCGCGTGCTTGCTGCGCGCCTCGATCACGAGGAACGCGGCGAGCAGCACCACGGCCGCGGACAGCGAGGCCAGCACCTTGGTGTCGCCCCAGTGCGAGACGCCGTTGGGGGTGGTGGCCGCGCTGGTCAGGCCGTAGACCAGCGCCACCAGGCCGAGCGTGCTGGTGATCGCGCCGGGCAGGTCGAACCGGCCCGGGCGGCGCTGCGACTCGCCGAGCACCCGCGGGGCCAGCAGCGCGACCATGATCCCGATCGGCACGTTGACGAAGAACACCCAGCGCCAGGACGCGTACGTGGTCAGCACGCCGCCGGCCAGCAGGCCGACCGCGGCCCCGCCGATGCTCATGGCGGCGTAGACGCCCATGGCCCGGTTGCGCGGCCGTCCCTCCGGGAAGTTGGTGGCGATCAGCGACAAGGCGGTCGGCGCGACGATCGCGCCGCCGACGCCCTGCAGGGCCCGGGCCGCCAGCAGCCACGTCTGCGAGGTGGCGAACCCGCCCAGCAGCGACGCCGCCGAGAACAGGATGATCCCGGCGATGAACACCCGTTTCCGGCCGAGGATGTCTCCGGCCCGGCCGCCGAGCAGCAGCAGGCCGCCAAAGGTGAGCGCGTAGGCGTTCACCACCCACTCCAGGCCAGTTCCGGAGAAGCCCAGTGCGGCCTGGATGTGCGGCAGGGCGACATTCACGATGGTCGCGTCGAGCACGACCATGAGCTGGGCGGTAGCGATGACGAACAGGGCCAGGCCGAGGCGGCGCCCGTGCTCAGGCTGGCCAACGGCACCGGCACCGATGGCGGGCGCTCGCAGGCGCCCGGTCTCGGGCTGTGCGGTAGACATGGCTGTCTCCTTGCTGAAGAGCGTGCGGATCTGACCTCGCGGCGGCCTCGCCGCGACGGTGAAGACTGATTGTGGGTGGATTGCTCCCGGATGACCCGGGCGATGGGCCCGGCCGGCCCTACCTGGCTGATCTGGCGGTCATCCGCCAGCCCCCGGCCAGGTCAGCTGCTGGGCTGCGCGGAGATGAGAGTCTCGCTCACCTCCCCCGCCCGCGGCCCCCCGGTGCTCGGCGGGGTGGTCCCGGGATCCGTGCTGCTCTCGGCGCGGATCATCTTGCGGATCAGGCTCAGCAGGCAGGCCCGCTCCTCGTTGTCGAGGCAGCGCCAGGGCATGCGCGCCATGAACTCGTGCTGTACCTGCTCCCGCAGCGCCATGCCCTCGTCGGTGAGCACGAGGTTCTTGATCCGGCGGTCCACGGTGCTGGCTTCCCGCCGGGCCAGCCCGCGCTTTTCCAGCAGGTCGGCAATTGCGGTCACGAACGAGGGATCGCAGTGCATCTGCCGCCCGAGATCCCGCATGGCCATCGGCGAGGCGAGCGCCTGCAGGGCCTTCACGCAGAAGGCCGGGACGCCGAAACTCTGCGCGAGCTGCTCGACCTTCGCGATCACTCCCTCGACCAGCTGGCCCATGGCCTCGAAGATCTCCGAGTCGAGCTGATCCATATCGGATGGCGTTCCCATGTCACCTCCTCCGCTGGCGAGGGCACCGTCTGCATCACGCCGAAAGCTAGGCTACTCAATGTTTGAGTAGCTCAACCTTAGACCCGCTAGGCTGAGCGAGTCAAACTTTTATCAACTCAAGTAATGTGGCGCTCACCACGTCACCAATCAACCACGATCATGAACGTGGCCCCTGGCGGGCGCTGGCCACCTCGCCTGATGGAGGCGGCCGCCAGGTCAGGCGCCTGTTACCGTCCTTATTGCGGCGGGAAGCGCGGTGATGATGTCCGAGGCACCGATGGGCGCGCCCTCGGCGGCCAGCCGGCCGGCTATGCCGTGCAGGTACGCGGCCGCGGCTGCGGCCCGAGGCGGGTCGAGGCCCTGCGCGAGCAGGGATCCGGCCAGGCCGGACAGCACGTCCCCGGATCCGGCGGTGGCCAGCCAGCTCGTCCCGGTGGGGTTGACCAGGACCTCCTGGTCCGCCGCGGGCGGGGCGATCACCGTGGTCGAGCCCTTCAGCAGCACGGTGCAGCCGAGCTCGGCGGCGGCCCGGGTGGCAAACTCCAGGCGGCGGGCCTCCACGTCCGCCCGGTCCGCGCCGAGGAGCCGGGCGAGCTCGCCAGCGTGCGGCGTGAGCAGGGTGGGCGCCGGGCGCGGCAGCAGCCCGCGGTGCGCGGCCAGCAGGGTGATCCCGTCGGCGTCGACCAGCGCCGGGAGGCTGGTCGCGAGGACCGCCGCGAGCAGGCTGGCCGCGACCTCGTCCGTTCCCATGCCCGGCCCGGCCGCCCAGGCCTGCGCCTGGCCGGCTGCCTCGATGGCCGCCCCGCCCTCCAGCCCGGCGTCCGTGGTGGTGATGACCGCCTCGGGCCAGTGCTGCCGCACCACGGCCACCGGGACCTTCGACGACACCAGCCGGACCATCCCGGCCCCGCCGCGGATGGCCCCGCCTACGGCCAGCGTGGGAGCGCCGGTGAACCGGTCGCTGCCGGCCACGATCCCCAGCACGCCGCGCCGGTACTTGTCCGATTCCGGTGACGGGCGGGGCAGCCAGGCCGCGATGTCGGCCGCCTGGGGCGCCGCGACGTCGGGCGGGCCGAGATAGCCGCCCAGGCCGATGTCCACGCACTCGACTACCCCCGCATACGAGGCGCCGGGATCGATCAGCAGGCCGGGCTTGAGGGTCCCGAACGTGACCGTCACGTCGGCGCGGACCGCGGCGCCGGCCGCCTCGCCGGTGTCGGCGTCGATCCCGCTCGGCAGGTCGACGGCCACGACCAGCGCGCGGGCGCGCCCGGCCGCCGCGGCCAGCGACGCAGCCGGCTCGCGCAGGCCGCCCCGCCCGCCGATGCCCAGCAGCCCGTCGATGATCAGGTCGGCCGCGGCGATCGCCTCCTCCGCGACCCGGCCCGGGGCCTCGGTCAGCCGCCCGCCGCAGCCGAGCAGCGCGGCCGCCCCGCCCTGATGGACGCGCTCGGCCGCGGCGATGGCGGTGACGACCGCGCCGCGCTCGGCCAGCCGGGCCCCGGCGTACAGCGCGTCTCCGCCGTTGTCCCCGCTGCCGGCGAACACGACCACCCGGGACCCGTAGACGCCTCCCGCCCGGCGGAGCAGGCCGGCGCACGCCGCGGCCAGGCCGGCGGCGGCCCGCTGCATCAGCGCGCCGTCCGGCAGCAGCGCCATCAGCGCGCTCTCGGCCGCCCGGACCCCGGCCACGGCGTGCGCGTTCCTCATGCCGGACCGCCTTGTTCGCCCCGAGCGAACAGCCATCTGGTGCCCACGATCATGACCCCAAGCCTGCCATGCCGGTCCGGAGAGAGCGCGGCGACCGCTCCGGAGACCTCCGCCACTCTCAGGCTGGGCGATCCGGGCGCGGGGCCGGACAGGCCAGAGCACCGGGCCCGCGGGGACCGCGGGCACCGAGCAGAGCCACCTCAGCCGGCGCTCACGCCTGACCGGGCGCCGGGACGGCGGGCGGAGGCATGTCAGCCGGCGCTCACACCCTGACCAGGGTGTCTGGCCGACGGGCGGGGTGACGTCAGCCGGCGCTCATGCCCTGACCGCCCGCCACGGCCAGGGACT
The DNA here is from genome assembly GCA_963808705.1 of uncultured Actinomycetota bacterium. Classification (GTDB taxonomy): domain Bacteria; phylum Actinomycetota; class Actinomycetes; order Streptosporangiales; family Streptosporangiaceae; genus JASHPR01. The sequence goes on from CAWEHB010000008.1 coordinate 613,703, forward strand.
GGTGCGCCGCTTCCGCTTCCAGGTCGGCCACCTGGTGTGGCCGGATGGGCCGCACCGTGCTCGCGGCCCGCGCCAGGGGAATGCCGGAGGCGGCCCGGGCCGCGGGGGTTCCGGCGGTCTGGAGGCCTTCCCCGGAAAACCAGAGCTCGGGCAACCGGTGACGCACGGCGAAGGACGCGGCCTCCAGCCGCGAGTGCACGCCAAGCTTGGTGAGCACGGCCTGCAGGTGAGTCCGCACGGTCGTGCGCGACACGCCGAGCCGCTGCACCATCGCCGCGGTGTCCAGCCCTTCGACCAGCATCATCAGGCACTCCCGCTCCCGGCTGGTCAGGTGCGCGGCGAGCCGGAGCGCCTGGTTCGGCTCGGCTGCGCGCCGGCACGCCGGGACCTGCGGGACGTCGACCACGACCTCGCCGCGCAGCACGCGCTCGAGCGCGGAGATGAGCGCGCCGATCCCGCGCGACTGGTGCAGGTAACCTGATGCGCCCGCATCCAGCGCCCGGCCGACCGCCTCATGGCCGGCGCTGGCCCCGAGCACCAGGACGTTCGTGCCTGCGCCGACGGCGAGCAGCCGGCCGATGGTCTCGGCGTCGTCATCCAGCGGGGCGTTCCGGTCGATCAGGCACGCGTCCGGCCGGTCCCGCCGGACGAGGGCGACCATCTCCGCGGGGTCGCGGGCGACCGCGCTGACCACGTATCCGTGCTGGCTGAGGACGGTGGAAAGCGCGTCCAGGAACACTACGTGGCTGTCGCCGAGCACCAGTCTGGCCACGCGGTCACCCGCCCATCTCGGCGTGCGTCACTGTGGCTGGCGCAGCGTCCGGGCGGCCCTGGGGTGTGCCGGATGCCGTGGCGCGCGGAAGGCGTGGCGCCACGGGGATGCTGCGCCCCGGTTCCTCCCAGTCGGCACGCCACCTGTCGGACAAAGCCGTCATGCCCATGTCCCCCCACCCCACCCGTTGCCGCCCGGCGGCAGGTCTCGAGCTTTCAGATCGGTTTCGTTAAAAACCGCGGCCGCCCCAGCCCGAACATGCACCCCAACCGGAAGGAATGCTTCCGATCTGCGAACTTCCGGGTGAACCAGCCCCACGTGGTGAAGACGCCTTCATACCAGCGATCGTTTACAGCAGGTTACGGGAATGCGAAGATTTTAATCTCATGTAACCAGCGGGAACAGGGGGACAGTACGCCGCCGTGAGCGCGGCGCGCAACGCAGGCTCGGCGTGCTGGTCGCCCAGCCGGTCCCGGGCGGCCGCGGCCATGCGGGCGGCGAGTTCGGGCGAGTCCAGCAGATACCGGATGGCGGCGGCCAGCTGGGCGGGCCGGCGCGGCGGGACCAGCAGGCCGGTCTCCCCCGGGACCACGAGGTCGGGAACCGCGTTCACGGCGGTCGCGACGACCGGAACGCCGCAGATCATGGCCTCGACCACCACGGTCGGCAGTCCCTCGTAGCGGCTGGGCAGGGCAAAGACGTCGAACGCGGGCAGCAGGCCGAGCACGTCCGTGCGCTCGCCGGCCAGGATGACCCGCGGGCCGGACAGCCTCCGGGTGCGGCGGCCGATGCGCTCGGCCAGTTCGCCGCCGCCAACCCAGACGCCGACCACGTCCGGCCGCCCGAGCTTCTGCAGCGCGGCGATGAAATCCTCGGGCGCCTTCTGGTACGTAAGCCGGCCGACCGCGCCGACCACCGTGGCGTCGGCCGGCAGGCCGAGCGCGAGGCGGGCGCGCCGCCGGGCCTGCGGCAGGCGGGCGCTCATGCTCGCCCGCACCCGGTCCGGCCCGTCCACCGCGACGCCGATGGTGCGGACCCGCTGCGGCGCGATCAGCTCCCGCCGGATGGCCTCCGCGGCCACCCCGCTGCCCACGCACAGGGCCACGTCGGTGATCCGGCCCAGCCGCCGCTCGATCGACACGTAGGCGGTGCGCCGGGCCGCCGACTGGAACTGGTGGAACGGGAAGCCGTGGAAGGTGTGCACGATCCTGGGCACCCCGGCGCGGCGCGCGGCCAGGCGGCCCACGGCTCCGGCCTTAGCGCAGTGCGTGTGCACCACGTCGAACTCCCGCTGCCGGAAGATCCGCTCCAGCCGCCCGAGCGCCAGCAGGTCGCTGCGCGGGGCGATCACCTCGCGCAGCGCCGGCTCGGCCAGGACCTCGATGCCGGCCGCGGCCGCGTCGTCCAGCAGCCGGTCGTCCCCGCGCCCGGTCACGATCACCGGCACGGCCACCTCGGGGTCCAGGGCCCGGGCCCCGCGCAGGGCGAGCAGGCCGGCCCCGCCCTCGAGCCGGGTGATCACGGTCGCGACCCGCACCGGCAGGCTGGTCCCGTCGCCGGCGAGTACCCCCGTGCTTGCTTCGGCGCGTTCCCCGGGCCGCGGGCCGGCCCGGCGTCCGGTCATCGTCCGTCCGGGCGGAACGGCACCGGGGTCGGGCGGCTTCCCGTGAGCGGTGAGCGCTCGGGAAGCCGCAGGCCAGCGGCGCGCGCGACCCGCACGGCCTCGAGCCTGCTGTGCACGTCCAGCTTGCTGAAGATGCTGCGGGTGTGGGTGCGGACCGTGTCGGCGGAGATCAGCAGTTCCTCGGCGATCTGGCGGCCGCGCTTGCCCTCCGCCATGCTCGCCAGGACGTCGCGCTCCCGCGGGCTCAGCACGTCGAGCGGATCGCTGTCCTCCCGGGCTCGGCGGACGTCGTCGCGCAGCTCGCGCAGGATCTCGCCCAGCATTTCCGGCGGGAACCAGGAATGGCCCTGGCACACCCCGCGGAGCACGGTCTCGAGGTCGTCGGCGCCCTGCTCCTTGGACACCCAGGCCGCCGCCCCGGCCCGCGCCGCCTCCACCGCGTGGGCGATGTCGTGATCGCCGCTGACCACGACCAGGTGTGCCGCGGGCCAGGCCGCCTTGAGCCGCAGCAGCACCTCGCCGACGGCGAAGCCGAGCGGCTCGACCTCGATCAGGATGACGTCGGGCCGCAGCCAGCGGACCACCTCGGGCAGCTGCGGGTCATCGGTGGTACAGCACCCGGCGACCCACAAGTCGGGCGCGGTGGACAGCCGGGAGGCCAGCGCTTCTGTGACCATCCGGTAGTCGTCAACCAGGAGCAGCCGCCGCACGTCCACTGAACCACTGTGCAATGGCCGAGTGACATTGTCCTCATACAGATGAATGAGGATTCCTCCTCCTGATAAGGGGGGACAACCGCAGCAACCGGCCACCGATTACCTGGAGCATCTGACGGGCTACTTTACGGATACAAGAGGCGTTAGCGCAGGTCACCCGCCCAGGACGCTATCCTCACTGTTAGTAATGGCCGAATCCCTTGCTGTAACCAGCCGGGCGGAAGGCGGGCGGAAGGTGGCCGGCGGGCGGCCCGCGGCCGGGTGCCCCGGTTACTGCCCGCCGCACCCATTGGCGATGGTGTCGGCCAGCGTGGACCAGTAGCTGGGCAGCGCGTCGTAGGGGTTTGCCCCGGCCAGGTTGGTCACGTAGACGTAGCCGGCGTTCCGGCTCCGGGACAGGCTGACGGCACTGCTGGCCTGCGCGCTCGACGACGCGCCGTAGATGGTATTCGCGAACCTGGTCGCGGGATAATTGTTCGCCCAGCTGGGCACCTGGGCGTCCTGGTACTGGGCGTACGTCCCCTCGAATACCATCATGACATTGCCCAGCGACATGTATTGCTGGTCCGGATAGATTCCCGGGTTGAGCCATATCGTGGCTCCCGGGATAATCTTGTGTATGTAACTGGTCAGCTGCTCATAGTAAGAAAGCTCGCTGGGGACTCCGTTGACCGAGTCCAGGAAAATGCCGGTTACCCCGTACCAGGCCTTGTAGTTCCTGATGTCGGCCTCGATCTGACCGATGGGGCGCTGCCCGTCGTTGGTCGATGAATACCCCAGGACGGTGCTGCCCGCGGCCCGTGCCTGCTTGGCGGCGGCCTGGAACCCCGGATTCGGCGCACTGCCCGCGCCCAGGCCCGTGGCGGGATTGAGGATCATGGCGCTCGGCGCGGGCTTGGTGCCCAGGGCCTGCGCCCACACGCCGGCCGGGAAGTAGGCCGGGACGAAGGCCCTCTGGCAGTGCGACGAACTGCCCTGCGATCTCAGCACCGCGGTGGTGACGCCCGCGGCGCCGAGCAGGAGGATGACGACGATCACCACGATCGTGGCCGGCCTTCGGGCCAGCGTGCGCAGCCGCTGCCGTGCGTCCCGCCGCTGCAGGCGCCGCCGCGTCTTCTGCCAGCTGTCCGGCGGGCTTCCGGTCACGGACATGTCGGCATCAGCCCCGGCCGGTGGCTGTGGCTAGCGCAGCCACGGTGACTCCGGCTGCAGGCCGGCCACGGGCAGGCCATCGTACGGATTGGCCCCGCTGCGGTCGGTGATGTACACCGAGCCGGCCCGGCGCCGGATGGCAAGCAGGAACGCATGGTCAAAGTTCTCCCGCGGTACCTTGTAAACGACGTGGTAGAAGGTGCTGGCGGGCCGGGAGCGCGTCCAGCGCGGCACGGCCAGCTGCAGGTAGGCGCGCCACGGCCCCTCGAACGTGCCGAGCAGGTTGGCGTGCTCGGCGTACGCCTCGAGCGGATGCGCGCCGTGGTTGAACAGCACCACCCGCGCTCCGGCGCCCCTGGCGTCGCGGGACAGCGCGGCGTAGTAGCCGAGGTGCTCGGCGGTGACCGAGACCCGGTCAAAGCACACGCCGCTCACGGCATACCACTGCAGGAAGAGATCGAGGTCGGCCAGTGCCTCCCGGGCCGGGCGCCGACCGTAGTTGGTGTCCACGTATCCGGCCACCGCCACCCCGACCTCGCGCAGGCGGCCGAGCGCGGCATAGTAGGCCGGGTCGGGCTGGGGGCCCGGCCCGTTGGCCAGGTTGAGTATGACCAGCCGGACCTGCTGGGCGCGGGCGGCCAGCAGCTGCCAGTCGTCCGGGCGGGTATCCGGGCGGAAGTAGGCGGGCACGACCAGCCGCGGTGCCGTCAGCGGTGCGCGGTCCGAAGCTAGCCTGACCATGGCCTGCCTTCCCACAGATCGGCCAGGGCGGCCGCGAGGTCATGGCGCGGCCGCCAGTCCAGGTCCTGGCGGGCCAGGCTGATGTCGGCCTGGTTCCACGGCACGTCGCTCGAGCGGGCCGGCCCCGGCGAGTCCTCGTGCACCGGGCCGGCGTACCCGCTGATCGCGATCAGCTCCTTCACCAGGGCGCGCGCCAGGACCCCGGTGCCGCTGCCCACGTTGAGCACCGCGTGCGGCAGCGCCGGGGCGGCCGCGGCGGCGAGCACCGCGGCGGCGACGTCGCGGGCATCGACGAAGTCGCGGACCGCGTCCAGCGAGCCGAGCCGCACGTCGGTGCCGCCGTCCAGGGCCTGGCGCAGCTGCGCGGCCACCCGCCCGGGCAGGCTATTCTCCGGCGCCCCGGCCCCGACCGGGTTGAACACCCGCAGCACCACGGCGTCGAGCCCGGCCGACCGGGCGAGCTCGACCAGCCGGGTGCCGGCCAGCTTCGTGGCCCCGTACGTCGCGACCGGCCGGCACGGCGCGGACTCGGCCACGGCCACGCCCGGCTCGACGCGCCCGTACTCGGCCGCGGAGCCAAGGTGCACCAGCCGGGCCGGCGTGCCGGCCAGCAGCATCGCCCGGACCAGCGCGTAGGTGCCGGTGACGTTGGCGGCCGCCATCAGGTCCGGGCCGCCGGTGGTGGCACCCGCGCAGTTGGCCACGGCATCCGGCGCCACCGACCCGATCACCTCGGCGATCCGGGCCGGGTCGCCGGCGGCCAGGTCGAGCGCCCGGTGCGCGGGCGCTCCCGGCTGCTCCGCCCGTCCGGCGGTGACGACCTCCGCGCCCGCCGCGGTGGCCTGCTGCCACACGTGCCGGCCGAGGAACCCGCTCGCGCCGAGGATCAGCAGCCGCATAGGGCCTCGCTCCGTGTTAATCCGGGGGGACGCATCCCCCCCCGCTCACTGGTGGTACTCGTTGGCCTTGAAACGGGCCAGGTTCGCCGGGTCACGGTACCAGTCGATGGTCTCGCGCAGCCCCTCGTCCCTGGTGTACCGGGGCCGCCACCCGGTGCGCTCGCGGAGCTTCGTAGCATCGCACACCAGCCGCATCACCTCGGAGTCCTTGGGGCGTAGCCGTTGCGGATCCTCCACGATATCGGCCTCGGCGCCCATCAGCCGGACAATGTCCTCGGCGAGCTTGCCGATCGCGATGTCGTCGCCGGGACCGCAGTTGAACAGCTCGCCGATCACCGCCGACGCCGGGGCCTCGCCGAGCGTGATGAACGCCTCGGCGGTGTCGAGCACGTAGGAGAAGTCCCGGGTCGGGTCGAGGGCGCCCAGCATCAGCTGCCGGGAGCCGCTCGCGAGCTGGGTGATGATCTGCGGGATGACGGCCCGGGTGGACTGGCGCGGCCCGAAGGTGTTGAACGGCCGCAGCGTGACTACGGGAACGCCGAAGCTCAGGTGGTACGACTCGGCCAGCTTGTCCGCGGCCACCTTGGAGGCCGCGTACGGCGACTGGGCCTGCAGCGGGTGCGACTCGCTGATCGGGACCGTGCGCGCGGTGCCGTAGGTCTCGCTGGTGGAGGTGTGCACCAGGCGCGGGGTCCGGCAGGCGCGCACCGCCTCGAGCACGTGCATGGTGCCGATCGTGTTGGTGTCGATGAACGACCGCGGCGCGCTGTAGGAGTAGGGCACGGACCCGATGGCGGCCAGGTGGTAGACGACCGCGGCGCCCTCCACCAGGTCGCGCACGGTCGCCGGGTCGCGGACGTCCCCGAACACCACGTCAACCTGGCTGGCGATCTCGGGATCCAGCGTGTCCAGCCACCCCCGCGAGCTGAACATGTTGTACAGGACCATGGCCCTGACCCGGTGCCCGCGCCGCACCAGCGTCTCCACCAGGTGGGAGCCGATGAAGCCCTCGGCCCCCGTGACCGCGGCAATATCTGTCATGAGTGATTCCTCCAGATTTATAGGTCTTAACGCGGTCTTGAACGCCCCGGCGCGGGGCCGGCCCGGCCCGCCGCCCCCGGCCTAGTAGTAGGCATGGCGCGCCGTCCGGGCGAGCACGATGGCCGCGAAACCGCCGACCGCCACGAGCAGGTCCAGGTACGCCACGATCTGGGTGAGCACGCCGAATTCCCGGAACGTGATCAGGAAGGCCAGCGCGGCGGCGCAGGAGACCAGGGGGAAGATCCGCGAGCCGAGCGCCAGCAGCATCAGCGCCAGGAACATGGCCGCGGCCAGGGCCAGGTACGCCCCCAGCTGGGGCAGGTAGGCCAGGCGCGGCTGGACCAGCCCGGTCCGGGCGGCGACCGCCACGGTGGCCGCCATCAGCAGCACGGCGGCGGCCAGGTACATCGATACCGCCGCGAGCAGGATCAGCCGCGCCCGGAACGGGAACGCCCGGATGTCCCGGGTCGTGCGCAGCAGCCGCTGGATGCGCCGCCGGTACCACAGCAGGCTCGCCTCGGCCGCGCCCATGCTCAGCGAGAGCGGCAGCGCGGCGAGCAGCGCCCCGACGTTGATGCCCCCGTGGCCGTGCGGTCCCGCCGCGACCGGGAAGATCAGCAGGCCCGCGGCGACCACCCCGAACCCGACCGCCGGGAGGGCGCCGAGCCACTCGTCGGCCAGGAACAGCCCGCCCTCGCGCCGGCCGGCGCCGCGGGTGCAGGCCGCGGCGATCACCAGCGCGAGGATGGGGGTGGCGGCCAGCGCCGCCCAGGTGACGTGCTGCAGGTGCGGCGGGCGGCCCAGGGCCAGGAACGCGGCGCTGGCCAGCACGCCGGGCGCGAGCGCGAGCATGAGCCACAGCTCGGCGCCGAGCACCATCGCCGCGCCGGCGCCGAGCATGTACACGCCCTCGCCCGCGCCGAACAGCAGCGCCGAGGTGGGGGTGTGCACCAGCCGCGCGGTCACCACCATGGCCAGCGCCACCACGGCCAGCCCGGCCGCCAGGCCGAGCCGCAGCACCCGGCGGGTCTGGCCCATGTCCATGGTCCGGCCGAGCCGCACGTAGCCGAGATAGGCCAGGCCCTGGCCCATCGACCACGCCACGACCAGGGCCACGATCAGCGCGACCTCCACGCCAGGGCCGATGAGCAGCCCGATCGCGGCGGGGAAGCAGATCCCCGGCAGGGCGTAGAGCAGGCTGTGCAGGGCGGGCCGGTGCCTGCCGCCCTGCCACGGGTCCGGGGGTTCCTCCGGCTCGGCCGGGTCGCGCGGCACCCGGAAGTACATGTCCTGGGCCAGCGCGAACACGTCGCGGTAGCCGTAACGCACCTTCGCCGCCTGATCGCCCAGCCCTTCCAGCTCCAGCGCGCTGGCGATCTCCAGCGGGTCGACCGCCGACTCGCACACCGCGGCGAACTGCTCGCAGAGCGCCGTGACCGTGCGCGGCGTGTGCGAATGGCCGTTGGCCACCGTGAGCCGCCCGGCGTCGCCGGCCCCCGCCGGGTAGGCCGGCGGCAGCGGGCCGGGCGTGCGTCCGTTGCTCATCCGGCCGCCTCGAGCAGGTCGGTCTCCTGGAGGTCCGGCACCATGGCGGGCGCCAGGTCGTCCGACTCGTCGTCCGCTTCCACGGTCGGCAGCTTGAGGCCGGTGCCGACGAACGTGTAGATCTCGTCGAACGCGCTGATCGCCCGGTCGACGGTAAAGTACTCCAGCGCCCGCATCCGGGCAGCGGCGCCGAGCCGCCGCCGCAGGCTCGCGTCCTGCAGCAGCGTCAGGCAGGCCTGCGCCAGGGCTTCCGGGCTGCGCGGGGGCACGATCATGCCGGTGTCACCCACCGCCTCGCTGACCCCGCCGACGTCGGTGGCCACGCACGGCCGCCCGCTGGTCATCGCCTCGATGAGGGTGTAGGGGAAGCCCTCGGCGATGCTGCACAGCACCACCATCTGCCCGGCATCGTAGGCATCACGGATCTCGGCCACCCGGCCCTCGAACGTCGCGACCTCGGCGATGCCCAGCTCGGCCGCCAGGGCCCGGCAGCGTTCCAGGTAGGCCTCCTGGCCGGGCGGCGGCGAGCCGAACATCCGCAGCCGGGCGGCGGGCATCTGCCGGTGCACGAGCGCGAACGCGAACAGCAGCGTCTCCAGGTCCTTGACCGGGTCGACCCGGCCCGCCCACGAGATCACCGGGGCCTCGGGCTCGCCCTGGAGGGCCGGGAAATCGGCCGGGTCTACCCCGTTGTAGACCGTGCGGACCCGGGACAGGTCGGCGCCGAGCTGCTCCTCCCAGCGCTTGTTGTAGACGTTGCCCGGCGTGATCATCTCGGCCTCGTGGTAGCCGAGGGAGCACAGGCGGCGCAAGAAGCGCAGGTACAGCGCCCGCACCGGCCACCGGAACGGGCCGTTGCGGCTGTGCATGTACTGCTCGCGCATGTAGATGCCGTGCTCGGTGACGATCATGGGGGTGCCGTACCGCCACTTGGCGGCCAGCGCCGGCAGCGCGCCGAGCCCGTTGGTCACCGCGTGCGCGACATCGGCCCGCACCGGCGGGTGCGACAGCGGGCGCAGCGAATGCTCCAGCAGTTGCATCGCCATCACCGCGTCGTGCAGCGTGGGGGCGGCCTCGGTCGAGTCCAGCCGCCAGTCCCGCCAGGCCTCGCTGAGCAGGGTCACCGCCGCCTCGCTGGACAGGCTGGCGCTCAGGTTCTCCCTCTGGGCGAACTCGAACAGCTCGCGCAGCACGTCGGCGAAGCGGCCCTGGGACTCCGCCGGCGGGGCGAGCAAGATCTCGATCAGCTCGCCCAGCAGCGGGCAGGTCGCGGGCCGGAAGTTCAGCCTCCCGGGCCGCCGCGAGGCGGGCCCGGGCGGCGGCGGGCCCCAGAGCGGCACGGTGGCCACGGACGTCACGTTGTCGGGCAGCGACCACCGCACCGGCTCGGTACCCGTCGCGACCAGGGCGACCAGCAGGAAGTCATAGTCCGGCATGCCGCGGACCAACTGATCGCACCACACGCTGACCCCACCGAACTGGTGCGGGTAGGTACCTTCCCCGATGAGCGCAACATCCATGTAAGTTCACGTCACCCCGTCAGCTCGCGCCTTTCCCGGCCTGGCCGGCCGCGGCGACCTCCGGGGCCGCGTCCGCCGCCCCGGACGGCCGCGGCGCGGCGGACGGCCGCCGGCGCGCCGCCTTCCGCTGGACCCGGCGCGGGCGGCCCGCCAGGACCTGCTCGTACAGGTCATCGATCCGGCTGACCACCGACTCGATGCCGTACCGGTCGAAGACCTTGCTGTCCGCCACGCGCGGCCGGGGACCGGTGTCGAATTCCTTGCGGATCTCGTCGCCCAGGGCCTCCGCGGTCCCGGGCACCAGCCGGGCCCGCTCGGTCTGGATGCCGTCCAGGGCCGGGCAGGCGGTGTACAGCACCGGCAGCCCGCTGGCCAGGGCCTCGAGCACGGACAGCCCGAACGTCTCCTGCCGCGAGGCGGCGACGTAGAGGTCGAACCCGGCCAGCATCGCGGTGGTGTCGGACTGGTAGCCGCCGAAGATCACGTGCTCGGTCACGCCGAGCCGCTCGGCCGCTGCCTCCAGCCGGACCTGGTCCTCGCCGCGGCCGATCACCAGGATCTTGCACCGCTCGCCCAGCAGCGGCCTGGCCGCCTCCATCGTGAGGTCCACGCGCTTGTTCGGGTCGAGGCGGCCGAGCGCGCCGATCACGTACGTGTCCGGGGAGATCCCGAACTGCTCGCGGACCCGTTCCCGCGCGGCCGGGTCGAACCCGAGCTCGTCGGTGTCCACCCCGTTGGGGATCACGGTGATCTTGCCGGGCCGCACGCCCCACTTCACCAGGCGGTCCTTGACGATGTCGGACACGGCGATGGTGGCGTCGGAGAACAGCTCGGAGGCCAGGTACAGGCCGCGCACCCCGGAGGTCATCTTGCGCCGCTCGATGTGCGTCTCGCCGATCGAGTGCTCGGTGGTGAGGACCACCGGCGCCCCGGCCAGCCGGGCCGCGGGACGGGCGTAGATCTGGGCCCGGTACAGGTGCGTGTGCACCACGTCGTACCGCCCCTCGGAGATGATCTTGCGCAGCCGCAGCAGCGCGCGCAGCTCGGTGTTGCTCCGCATGCCGAGGTTGCGCACGGACGTTCCCTGGGCCTCGATCTGTTCCGCGACCGGGCCGGGGTTGTACAGGGTCACCACGTCCGAGTCGTGCCGCGTGCGCCGCAGTATCATCGCGAGCTGCAGCTCGGCCCCGCCCGCGTCGAGGCCGGTGATCACGTGAAGCACTTTCATGGGCGTCTCCCTCTGAGCGCGATACGGCCCCGGTAGAGCAGCCGCTTGGCTGCCATTCGCGCGGCGTCATCCTGCTGACCGATGTAGATCCTGGGCAGCGCCATGAGCCCGGCCTCGGCCATCGAGGCCTCCACGGCGCACGCGTAGTCGTAGCCCGCGTCGCGGACGGCCCCCCGGGCCGCCGCGTCCATCGAGCCGTAGGGGTAGGCGAATCCGCGGATCTGTTCGCCGAGCAGCGCGCCGAGGCTGGCCCGGCTCTGGCCGACCTCGGCGCACAGCTGCTCCGGGCCGGCGCTGGCCAGGCGCAGGTGCGTGGCGGCGTGCGAGCCGATCTCGATCCCCGCCGCGGCCAGCTTGCGGACGCCGTCGGCCGACAGCAGCGGCCAGGCCGGGCCCGGATCCCATTCGTTGGTGCCGCCGAGCCGGCCGGAGATGATGTACGCCGTCGCGCCGAAGCCGTGGCGGGCGAGTTCGGGCACGGCCGCCTCGAGCACGTTGACGTACCCGTCATCGAAGGTGATCCCGACGAGCCCGCGCTGGCGGCCGGCCCGCATCGCGTCGACGAGCGCCCCGATGCCCACGCCGCGCAGCCCGCGGCGCTCCAGCCAGGTCATCTGCTCGGCGAACCGGCGCGGCGTCACGCACAGCTGGTTCGGGTCCTCGTCCACCTCGGCCACGCCGTGATACATGAGGATCATCGGCACGTCGCGCAGGCGGAACTGGCCGTCCTGGCGCCAGGAGTCGGCGCGAGACGCCCCGTTCATCGCTCCCCCCCGGACCGCCCGGGCCGGCGGAAGACCGAGTTGGCGAGCGTCCGGGCGAGGATCACCACGTCCAGCCACGGCGACCAGTACTCGATGTACTGGTTGTCGAAGCGGGCGCGCTCGAAGATCGAGGTGTCCCCGTGCAGGCCGTGGACCTGGGCCCATCCGGTCATCCCGGCCGGCATCCGGGTCCGGTCGCTGTACCGCAGGATCTCGCGGCCGAAGCGCTCGGCGAAGTACGGCCGCTCGGGCCGCGGCCCGACCAGCGACATCTCGCCGCGCAGCACGTTCACCAGTTGCGGCAGCTCGTCCAGGTGCGTGACGCGCAGCCACCGGCCCAGCCCGGTGCACTCCTGCGTGGGCACGGTCCAGGAGGTATCCGGGTCGCCGCGCTCGGTCAGCGTGCGCAGCTTGACGATCTCGGCACTCCGGCCGTGGCCGGTGACCCTGGCCTGGCGGAACAGCGGCGAGCGGCCCGACTGCAGCCTGATCGCGGCGGCCAGGACGAACAGGACCGGCGCCGCCGCGAGGAGCAGGACGGCGGCGACCGCCGCGTCGAAGATCCGCTTCAGCCACAGGCCCGCGCGCGAGTGGCCGAGGCGCCGCAGCGGGATCAGCGGGATGCCCCAGATCTCGTCCAGGCACGACCAGGGCATGGCCGCGCCGAGCTCGTAGAGCCGCGGCACCACGCAGACGTCGGCGCGCAGCGGCTGGCTGGCGCGCAGCACGGTGACCAGGTCCTCGTCCTTGCAGGCGGCGTAGCAGACGATGACCCGGCGGATGCGATGCCGGGCGACCACGTCGGCGAGGTCGGCGGGAGCGCCGAGCGACGGCAGCGCCAGGTCGCGGCGGGGCGGGCCGAAGTCGAGGTAGCCCAGCGGCCGGAGCCCGAACTCAGGGTGCGCGCGCATCAGCTCGCCGATGTGCGCGCCGAACGTCCCGGCGCCGATCACCAGCGCGGGCTCGGTGAGCAGGCCGCCGCGGTGCGCGGCGCGCAGCGCCGCGCACACGGCGACCCGGAAAACGAAGATCAGCCCGGCCGACCACAGGGCCAGCCGGGCCGCGGTCGCGGCCGGCATCCAGAACAGCAAGATCACCAGCGGCAGCGCCGCCGCGGCCAGGATGCGCCCGGCCTGGTCGGCCACCCGCAGGCAGACCCGCAGCCGCTGCAGCCCGGTGACGGCGAGCACGGTGAGCACCGCCAGCGCGTACAGGGCCGTCGTCAGGCCCGCCCGCCCGGTCAGGCCGATCGCGGCGGCCAGCGCGAGCGTGTCGGCGAGCGGCATGGCCGCCACCGGCGTGACCTCGCCGGCCCGCCGCGCCGCGAGCGCGCGCCAGCGCGGCAGGCCAGGTCCCCCGCCGGATAGCGCGGCGGGGACGGCACGGAACCCGTCCGTGTCCGCGCCGCGCTGCCCGTGGTCTGGAGTCATTACCGGCCTGCTGCCACGGCCGTCCGGGAGCGGCCGGCGGTGGTGGCGCCCAGCTGCCGGGCCACCGTGGTGGCGGCGTGCTCGGAGCCGAACACGAAGCGCATGACCGGTCCCATGGTCGGGGCCACGGCGGGACCGATGACGTACAGGCCGGGGACGGAGGTCTGGTAGTCGCGCCCGACCACGGAACTGCCGGTGCCGGCCACCGTCCGCAGGCCCGAGCGGATCTGGCTGCCGAGGAAGGACAGCCTGGCCAGGTCGGTGCGGTAGCCGGTGCCCGCGATCACGTGGTCGGCGGCCAGCTCGCGGGTGGATCCGTCGCTGCCGGCCAGCCCCAGGCGCACGCCGGCGCCGTCCGCCTTGGCCGACTTGACCGACAGGCCGGTCAGGGTCGGGAACTGCCCCTCCACCCGGCTGCGCAGCCAGCTGGCGCCGGCCGGCCCGAGCGCGGTCCGCGCGCGGAACACCCGGGTGGACCGCGGCAGGTGCCGGAACCAGTCCGGGTGGTTGGAGTAGAACCAGGTGGCCCAGCCCGAGCCGAGCCCGGACTCCGGCTCCTTGAGCCGCTGCAGCAGCGGGCGGTCGAGGGCCAGCGGCGCGCCGTTCCAGCGGATCTTGTCCTTCCGGGCCACCAGCGTCACCTTGGCCCCGTTCTCATGCAGCAGCGCCGCCGACTCGAGCGCGGACTGGCCGGCGCCGACCACGACGACCTCGCGGTCGCGGAAGACCGACAGGTCGGTGTGGGCCGAGGCGTGCGTGCACACCGACGAGGGCAGCGCGGACAGCGGCTCGGGCACGTGCGCGAAGTGCTCGACGCCGATGGCCACGACCACCTTGCGGGCCCGCACCTGCTCGGAGTTGGCCAGGGTCAGCTCGAACCCGCCATCGCGCTGAGCCACGTCGGTGACCAGCACCTCCTCGATGTCACCGGCGAGCTCGCCGCGGAACCACTGGCCGTAGGCCACGAAGGTGTCCAGCGGCACCGGCAGGCCGTAGCTCGCGTAGGGGCGGCCGGTCGCCTTGCAGAAGGCCTCCAGCGTGTGCGTGCCGTCAGGGTCGGACAGGTTGGACGCGAACCCCTGTGACTTGAGGAACATGCCCTCGGGCATGAAGGCCCGCCAGAGCTGCATCGGCAGGCCGAACTGGCGGACGCTCACGCCCGCCTTGCGCAGGTGCGCCGCGAGCGACAGTCCGTAGGGACCAGCCCCGACAATCGCCACCTCGACGGCATCGCTCATTAAGGTTGCGGCGCGTAGGCCCCGGCGCAGTTGCCGGGGAGGAAGCGCCGCTTCCCTCCCTCCGTTTTGTCAGTGTGCTGGGATAGCAGGGCGGCGGAGGATGTCAAACTCTTGTCCCCTCCTTGGGCGACCGCGGCTCCGGTGGCCGCGTGGTCGGTATCAGGGCGACCGGCTGCGAGCGCGGCGCGGCCTGGCTGGCACTGGCCGCCGCACGGCCGCCGGAGTAACGGAAATCGGTGCTGCGGGCCCGGCCCTGGGGCAGGACCAGTCCCCCCTTCGCGAGCGGCCTGGTGGCCATGCGCCAGCCCATGCGCAGGCACATCAGGCCGAACGGCCGCAGGTCGTCCCGCGCGAACCAGGCGGCCTCGTCCACGGTGCGCAGCGACGTCAGCCAGGACCTCAGCCCCAGCTCGCCGCCGCGCCAGTAGCTGAACGCGGCGATCGGGTCGTAGTTCTCGACCACGAAGGCGCGGGTCACCTGCTCGCTCGCGGGCACGGCCCGGCCGGTCAGGTCCAGGTAGCAGGCCGAGGCGACGTCGGTGCCGGCCGTGTCCCGGAACAGCCGGAACTGGGCGCCGATCCTGGGGTTGAAGTCCAGCAGCTTGTACTGGCCGTCCCTGGGGTCAAAGCGCAGGTCGAGGTCGAGGATCCCCTGGTAGCCCAGGCGCTTGAGCAGCTCGGTGACCTGGTCGCGGAGCTGGTCATTGGGCGTGGACCGGCCGAGGCAGGTCAGCCCGGCGTGCGCCGGGTACGACCGTTCCTTGACGCCGGTGAACGCCGGCCGGCACGCCGAGCTGCCGTCGCAGTAGCCGTGGAAGAACCAGTCCTGCCCGGGGCCGCCGGGGATGAACTCCTGCAGCATCAGCCCGGCGCCGGCCTCGGCGCAGGCCCGGTAGGTGTCATCGAGCTGCGCGGCGCCGGCCAGGATCGAGGTGCTGCGCAGCCGTCCGTGGCCGTTGCTCCACGGCGTGGTCAGCTTGGCGATCAGCGGGAATCCCGCGGCGGCAGCGAACTCGCGGGCCGCCTCCAGCGTCTCCGGCACGGCGGCCTGCGGGCAGGGCACGCCGATCTCGCGGCAGAGCTGGTAGAGGGAGTACTTGCCGGCGACCTGCCGCGGCAGATCCCGCGGCGGGTCCGGGAACAGGAACCGGTCCCGCAGCCCGTCGCCCTGCTCGGCCAGGAAGATCGCGCCCGCGTCGTCGGTCGGCACCAGCACGGCCGGCCGGCCGATCCGCTCGGACAGCCGCAGCAGCCCGGCCCGCACTCGCTCCGCGTCGTCCGGGTTCGGCTGCCAGAAGCAGCGGCCCTGCAGGTAACGGGAGCTGGCCGCGGGAGCCCATGGCCCCTCGTGCACCCCGTAGACCGGCACGCCCATGCGGCCCAGGCTGCGGATCACGCCGAGACCGCCGTGGTGCATGACGTTCGGATCGAACTTCAGCACCACGGCTGGCGTGGTGTCAGGCACTCTCGATTCCCCCTGGGTGGCGTGGCGGGCAAGGCCGGGCACGGCCGTGCGGGAAAACTGTGCCAGGTGCGTTGCCCAAGCACATCCGTCATCAGGGTGAGGAAATCTACCCACAGCGGCTGAGCATGAGCACTGAGCACCCGCGTGGCGCGGAACCGCCTGCTACGCAGGCGATTGCGCTCCCGGGCGGCGCCCGGCGGCTAGGTCACGGCGATCATTCGACCGTGACCGATTTGGCCAGGTTTCGCGGCTGGTCCACGTCATGCCCCTTGGCCGCGGCGAGCTCGCAGGCGAACACCTGCAGCGGGACCGTGGTCACCAGCGGCTGCAGCAGCGTCGCCGTAGCCGGCACCTCGATCAGGGTGTCGGCATACGGGGCGACCTTGTCGTCACCCTGAGCGGCGATCACTATGGTGCGCGCCCCGCGCGCCCTGATCTCCTGGATGTTCGACACGATCTTGTCGTGCAGGACCGAGCGGCCGTCCGCGGGGGGGACGATGACCACCACCGGGAGGTCCTTCTCGATCAGGGCGATCGGCCCGTGCTTGAGCTCGCCCGCCGCGAACCCTTCCGCGTGCATGTAGGCGAGCTCCTTCAGCTTCAGCGCGCCCTCGAGCGCGACCGGGTACCCGACGTGCCGGCCGAGGAACAGCACGCAGCGCTCGCCGGCCAGGTCGCGGGCGACGGCGCGCACCGGCTCCATCGAGCGCAGGACCTGCTGCACCGCGGCGGGCATCTGCTGGAGCTGGTCCATCAGGGCGCTGATCTCGTCGCCGAACTTGACCCCCCGCACCTGGGCCAGGTAGAGCGCGAGCAGGTAGCAGGCGACCAGCTGGGTCAGGAAGGCCTTGGTGGACGCGACCGCGATCTCCGGGCCTGCGTGCGTGTAGACGACGGCGTCGCTCTCGCGCGGGATGGACGAGCCGTTGACGTTGCAGATCGCCACCACCCGGGACCGCTGCTCGCGGGCATGCCGCACCGCCATCAGCGTGTCCATGGTCTCGCCGGACTGGGAGATCGCGATGACCAGCGTGGACCGGGTGAGGATCGGGTCCCGGTAGCGGAACTCGCTGGCCAGCTCCACCTCGCAGGGGATCTCGCACCAGTGCTCGATGGCGTACTTCGCGATCAGCCCCGCGTGATATGCGGTCCCGCACGCCACGATTATGATCTTGTCGACGTTCCGCAGCTCGTCGTCGGACAGCCGCATCTCGTCCAGGGTCAGCAGGCCGTCGGCGTCCACCCGGCCCAGCAGCGCGTCGGCGATCGCGTGCGGCTGCTCCGCGATCTCCTTGAGCATGAAGTAGTCGAAGCCGGCCTTCTCCGCGGCGGACACGTCCCAGTCCACGTGGTAGTCGGTGACCGGCGCCGCGGCGCCGTCGAACCGGGTCACCGTCACCCGGTCCGGGCGCAGCTCGGCCACCTGGTCCTGGCCGAGCTCCACCGCGTTCCTGGTGAACGCGATGAACGCGGCGACGTCGCTGGCCAGGAAGTTCTCACCATCGCCCCGGCCGACCACCAGCGGCGAGTTGCGGCGCGCGCCCACGACCGCCTCCGGGTCCCTGATGTCCACCGCCACCAGCGTGAACGCTCCCTCCAGCCGCTGGCACACGGCTCGCATGGCGGCGGCGAGCGCGCCCGGCTGCGCCGTGCCGTTTCCCGCCGCGCCGTTTCCCGCCGCTCCGTTTCCCGCCGCTCCGTTTCCCGCCGCGCCATTTCCCGCCGCGCCCGGCCCCGAGGACATCTGCTCCTCCAGCAGGTGCGCCACGAGCTCGGTATCGGTCTGGGAGGTCAGCTCGTGCCCCCCGGCCTCGAGCTCGGCGCGCAGCACGGCGAAGTTCTCGATGATGCCGTTGTGCACGACCGCCAGGTGGCCGGCGCAGTCGGTGTGCGGGTGCGCGTTCGGGTCGGTGGGCGGCCCGTGGGTGGCCCAGCGGGTGTGGCCCAGGCCGACCGTGCCGGGCATCGGCGGTCCCTGCGCGAGCGCGGACTTCAGGTTGCCCAGCTTGCCGGCCCGCTTGACCCAGGCCAGCTCGCTGTCGGCCAGTATCGCCACCCCGGCCGAGTCATAGCCGCGGTACTCCAGGCGGCTCAGCCCTTCGACCACGACCCCGAGAGCCTGCCGGTGGCCGGTGTACCCCACGATCCCGCACATGACCGCCCCCTAACGTCCGTCGGATGTTTACGCCAGGCCCCGCACCACGTCCGCCAGCGTTCCGGCCAGCTGCCGGGCCTGGCCGGAGTCCACCGCCTCGACCATGACCCGCACGACCCGCTCGGTGCCACTGGGCCGGACCAGCACCCGGCCGGAGTCCCCGAGCTCCGCCGTGGCGGTCGCCACGGCCTGCCGGAGCTCGGGTGAGGAGGCAACCAGGGACTTGTCCACTCCGGGGACGCTGACCAGCACCTGCGGGTACCTGGTCATCACCTTGGCCAGCTCGGCGAGCGACCGCCCCCGGCTGGCCGCGGTCGCCAGCAGGTGCAGGCTGGTCAGCAGCCCGTCCCCGGTCGTGGCGTGGTCGAGCAGGATGATGTGGCCCGACTGCTCGCCGCCGAGCACGAACTTGCCGTCCCGCATCGCGGCCAGCACGTACCGGTCGCCGACCGGGGTCTCCACCACGGTGATGCCCGCGTCCCGCAGGGCCAGTCGCAGGCCCAGGTTGGACATGACGGTGACCACGACGGTGTTGTCGGCCAGGCGCCCCTCGTCCTTCAGCGCGAACGCGAGCACCGCGAGGATCTGGTCGCCGTCGACGACCTGGCCGTTCGCGTCGACCGCGAGGCACCGGTCGGCGTCCCCGTCGTGAGCGATGCCGACGTCGGCGCCGTGGGCGACCACCGCGGCCCCTAGAGCGTCCAGGCTGGTCGAGCCGCAGCCCGAGTTGATGTTGTCCCCGTCGGGCTCGGCGCCGATGGCGAGGACGTCGGCGCCGGCCCGGCACAGCATCCGCGGCGCGATCTCGTAGGCGGCCCCGTGCGCGCAGTCGACGACCACCTTCATCCCCGCCAGGGGCGCCCGGCCGCCCGAGTCTGGCAGCGTGGCCAGCAGGTGGTCGAGGTAGCGTTCCCGCTCCCTCGACGCGTCCGTGATCCGACCAAAGCCAAGCTCCGGCACGTCGTCGGCGCCGGGCAGCACCGACAGCCTCCGCTCGATCTCGTCCTCGGCCTCGTCGGGCAGCTTGACGCCGCCACGGGCGAAGAACTTGATCCCGTTGTCCGGGGCCGGGTTGTGGCTCGCGGACAGCATCACGCCGAACTCGGCGTCCAGCGCGCCGGTCAGGTACGCGACCGCCGGCGTGGGTGTGACGCCCAGCCGCAGCACGTCCACGCCGGAACTGGCCAGCCCGGCCACGACGGCGGCCTCAAGGAACTCACCTGATGTCCTCGGGTCGCGGCCGACCACGGCCACCGGACGCCGTCCGGGGGCCGGCCATCGCTGACCGCTCCGCGGGGCCAGTGGCCGGCCGCGGCCGGCCCGATGCCGGACAACACCCCCGCACCCGCCACGGCAAGGTCCATGGCGAGCCGCGCCGTAAGATCACGACCTGCAATGCCTCGAACACCGTCGGTACCGAACAGCCGGCCCATGAAACCGCTCCTGGTCTCCCGCTTCGACGACTCTCCCCATGGAAGGACGCCGGAGATCAGCGCTTGGAGTACTGCGGAGCCTTACGGGCCTTCTTCAGGCCGGCCTTCTTGCGTTCCTTTACCCGCGCGTCCCTGGTCAGGAAGCCAGCCCGCTTCAGGCTCGGGCGGTTCTCCGGGTCCACGAGCGTCAGCGCCCGGGCGATCCCCAGCCGCAGCGCTCCCGCCTGGCCGGTGACGCCGCCGCCGGTGATCCGCGCTACCACGTCGAACGCGTCCTCGGCGCCCAGCGTCACGAACGGCTCGCTGATCAGCTGCTGGTGCACCTTGTTCGGGAAGTACTCGTCCAGTGTCCGGTCGTTGATCAGCCACTTTCCGCTACCGGCCGCGATGCGGACCCGGGCGATCGCCTCCTTGCGGCGGCCGGTGCCCAGGGCGGTACCGGTCACCACCGGCTTGCGCGCCGGGGGCCGGGCGGACGTAGCGGCCGCTTCGCCGGTCTCGGTGGAGTACTCCGACAGGTGGTCGGCATCGGCCTGCGGCTCAGCGCCTGCTTCCGTAGCTGGATCCTGGACGTCAGTGGGCTCGGCCACGATGTGTTCCTCGTACTTCCTTCTCTTGGGTTACTTCGCCCTCGGCTGCGTCGCCGCGGTGCGGCCGGAGTCGGCCTGCTGGGCGACCTGCGTGATCTCGAACGGGACCGGCTGCTGCGCCCGGTGCGGGTGGTCAGGCCCCGCGTACACCTTGAGCTTGCGCAGCATCTGCCGGCCCAGCGAGTTCTTCGGGAGCATGCCGCGGACGGCCTTCTCCACGGCCCGCTCCGGATGCTTGGCCATCAGGTCGCCGTAGGCGACCGAGCGCAGCCCGCCCGGGTACCCCGAGTGCCGGTACGCGCGCTTGTCCTCCAGCTTGTTGCCGCTGAGCGCGACCTTCTCCGCATTGATGACGATCACGAAGTCGCCGGTGTCCACGTGCGGCGCGAAGATCGGCTTGTGCTTGCCGCGCAGCAGGATGGCCGCCTGGCTGGCCAGGCGGCCGAGTACGACGTCAGAAGCATCGATAACGTGCCACTGCCGCTGGATGTCGCCGGCTTTGGGACTGAAGGTGCGCACGGTAGTAGGCCTTCGCATGTGAGTTCTGAAACTTGCCCCGCCCGTGGTAAATCCCTGGCGGCCGGGAATCCGGTGGCATCGGCCGCCGCTGCCTAGCCCGCGAGGCGGGCTATACGGGCATGCCAGTGCGCATGGACGCCTGTGCAGGATACCGGCCGTGACCGATGGTGGTCAAAGTAACCCCCATAACCGCCGCCCGCCGCCTCCGCCGGGATGCCCCGCCCGCTCCGCCGGGCCGGCACCGCGACGAAGCGCCGGGCGGCCCGGGCGGGTGGCGGCGCGAGCGTGGTCACTCGAGCGCGCTCACCGCAACGGCTAACTCACGCGCTGGCGGCACGGTACGCTCGCCGCATGCGCTACCCGGGTGAGAACGCTGGGGGTCGGGCGCCGGGCCGGCGGCAGGGCCCGTCTGCGCGGGTCGGCCCGCCCGGGGAACAGGCCGGGGCGGGACAGAAGACGCCCCGCGGCGGCGCGGCGCTTTTCACGCCGGGCTACTCCGGCGGACGGGCTCCGGACCACGATCCCGTCCCGGCCGGCGGGCGGTACGGGTCGGGCAGCGCCGCGGGCAAGGGCCCGATCCGCGGCTTCCCGCCCGCGCCCGGACAGCCCCCGCCGCTCTACCCGCGCGGCCCGTTCTCCGCCTGGAACCGGGGCCCGGAGCCGGACGGCAACGGTTACGACCCGAGCGCGAGCGACGCCTGGCTCGCCGTTGACTACGCCGGGCCCGCCGAGGACGGCTACCCAGGGGCGGACGACACCGGGACCGGATACGCCGACCCCGGCCACCCCGGCCTGGCCGAGCACGGCCACCCCGGCCTGGCCGAGCCCGGCCTCGATGACCGGGGCTACGGCGCGCCCGGGCCCGCGCAGGCTGACCCGGAGGCCGCCGAGACCGGATACGCCGATCCTGGCTACCCCGAGCCGGGCTCCCCCGACCCTGGCTACCCCGAGCCGGGCTACCCGGAGCCGGGCTACTCAGCGCTTGCGGTCAGCGACCCTGCCGCCGACGCCACGGCCACGCAGGCCTGGGAGACCGTTGGCCACGCCCCGGCCGCCAGCCACTGGCCGGACCTGGGCACGACGGGCGAGCGCTGGCCGGACCCGGCCGGCAGGCCGCCCGCCGCGGCCTTTGACGCCGGCCTGGCCGGGCCGGCGCTGGCCGGGCCCGACCAAGGCGGGCCGGTGCTGGCCGGGCCCGACCAGGCCGGACCCGATCTGGCCGGGCCAGGCGAGGGCGGGCCGGACGGCTGGGACGACCCGCGCTGGCCCGGCACGAGCGAGCCGCAGGAGGCGCTCCGGGGGCGAGCCGGAGACACGGCCGCCGGGCTCGCCGATCTCGCCACCACTCGGCCCGGCCAGCGCGCCCCCGCCGGCGCCGGCCGTGCAGCGGCCGGGCGCGGGCGCGGTACTCGCGGGCGGACCCGGCCACGCGGGCGTAAGCGGCCTGCCCGCACCCTGCTCGTCTGCGTGCTGGCGCTGGCCGTCGTGATCGGCGCGACCTACTTCTGGTTCTCCCGG
Organism: uncultured Actinomycetota bacterium; assembly: GCA_963808705.1. Taxonomy (GTDB): domain Bacteria; phylum Actinomycetota; class Actinomycetes; order Streptosporangiales; family Streptosporangiaceae; genus JASHPR01. The sequence continues at coordinate 636,053 of CAWEHB010000008.1, forward strand.
GGCCACAACAATCCCTCGGACGATGCCGCGATCTCGCAGCAGACGGCCGCGTCGACGCGGCCGTCACCGACCGACCCGGCGCCCAGTCCCTCGCCGTCGCTCGGCCCGTGGGGGCACATCCAGTCACGAGCCCTCGATCCGGTGCCGCTCACCCTGGCCGAGCTGTTCCCGGCCCAGTTCGCCGGCGGGGGCACCAGCTACGTCAAGACCGTGCAGAAGGCGAAGACGCACTGCGCGGCGGCGCTGATGGGCAGCCAGCTGATCGCGGCGGTGGGCCGGGCCGACTGCACCCAGGCCATGCGCGCCAGCTACCTGTCCGCCGACCACAAGCTGATGGGCACCATCGGCGTGCTGAACCTGGTCACCGCCGCGGCCGCCGAGAAGGCCGGCAAGGTGGCAGGCCCCGCCGAGTTCATCGCGCAACTGCCGGGCGGCACGGGACCGACCCGGAACCTGACCAAGGGAACCGGCTTCGAGGCGGCCGAGGTCAAGGGCCACTACCTCGTCCTGGTCTGGGTCGAGTTCGCGGATCTGCGCGGACCCAGGTCAGCGGCGCAGAAGACGGAACTCGATTCCTTCATCAGCCTGCTGTTCCAGGACACCGCGAACGTGAGCCTGGCCACCCGCGAGGTCACGGGCAGCCCGCCGACTACCTGAGTTCCCGCCTGCGCTCGATCGCTTAGCGCGGACGATTCTCAGTCGATACGCCGGACAGGATTCCGCGCTGGTCGATCATGGCGGCCGGACGGCGCGCAGCAGGATGTAATCGATGATCCGCCGCCGCCACAGCAGCTCGACCTGCCGCAACAGCAGGCGTGCGGCCAGCCGGTGCCCGGTGGGCGCGGCCGAGGGGCCGGACAGCCGCGCCGCCGCGAACCGCAGCGCGGGGGCGATCACGCGGTCGCCGCACGACGTCACCTCGACGGCCGCCAGGCCGGCGGCGCGGGCCGCCGCCGCTATCTGTCCCGCGGTCATCGCCGCAGTGGGCCGCAGCCCGAACACCCGCAGCTGAGTCAGGCCGGACACCAGCTCACCGGGGCTGAGCGGCCAGCGCTGGGTCGAGATGTCGGAGATACTCAGCACGCCGCCGGGCCGGAGCACCCGGTAACACTCCTCGAAGAAAGCCTTCCGGGAACGGAAATGGAACGCCGCCTCCACGCTGATGATCCCGTCAGCGGCCCCGCCCGCGATCGGCAGCCGGGCCGCGTCGCCGGCTACCGGCGCGGCCGCGGCGGCGGCCAGCCGGTCCCGGCCGGCCGTCAGCTGCCACTCGGTAACGTTCACCGCCACCAGCCGGCGCGGGCGGACCTGCTCGGCGATCAGCGGATCCTGGGTGCCCAGGCCGTTCCCGACATCGACGATCACGCCCCCGGCGGGCAGCGCCGACGCCATCGTCCGCACCAGCCGGCGGCAGGCCTGCTCGGCCTCGTCCGCCGAGCCCGGGCCCTCCCACAGCCCCAGGTTCAGCCAGCCCGGCGCCAGTGCGAGGAAGAAGTCGGACCCGATGCTCTCGTAAACCCGCGCGGCAGGATTCCGGCCCTGCTTGACGATCTCGCCGGCGTGGCGCACATGCTGACTCGTCCACCCGGTGATCAGCCCTGCCCTGGTAGCCATCGCAGGGCACACCTTATCCGGGCCGCCACTCCCAGGTTCGTCACGACCTTCCCGCCGCTGCCGAACGCGGGGTCGAGCCCGCCGGACGCGGCGAGGGCGGGCTGGGCCTTCCCGTTCGGGGCTCATGCGGGTAACACCTCAGATCACGAGCCGGCCGCGCGAAGGTTCATCCGAACGGTGTCCCGTAAACGGGTGACACGGCGCAATCTGCGCACGGTGTTCGGTCAGTCAGACCGGGTTTCACCTTGTTCGATTTTATGTTTGAATACCATCGTGACACCAGGAACCGGCGCCAGACCGCGATCCCAGACCAGGGAGACGACATGCTCGCAGCCGTGACAGCCGCCAGTCATCCCGCGGTCGCCGGCCTGCTCGGGCTCGGGGCCGCCGGGCTTGCCGCCGTGGTGGTGGCCATGGCCTGGAACGTGCATGTGCGCCAGATCCGGCTGGCCGAGCAGCTGGCCCGGCGCCAGTTCATCGTGGCCAGCGGAGCGGACGTGGCGGGCAGCGCGGCGAACGGAGCCGGCGGCTCCGGGCCCGTTGTGGAGGAGATCGAGGCGACCAACGGTACGGCGCGCGCGTCCAGGGTGATCATCGACGGGCCGGACACCGTGGTCACCGGCGAGCAGGCCCGCTATCGCGTCCGGCCGTCGGGCACCCGGAAGGTGGTGTCGTGGGCGGCCGGCGGCGGCTCGATGGCGCAGTCTCCCGACCCGGCCCATCCGGACGAGTTGCTCCTGATTCCGGACCGGCCGGGCGATCTGATGGTCAGCGTGTGGGTGCGCGAGGGCATGACCGACCGCCGCGAGACGAAGTCCATCACCGCCGTGCCGGATGTGACCGCCAGCACGCCGCCTTTCACGCTGCGGCTGTTCCTGCACGCGTGGGGGCTGGTCGTCGTGGCGATCCTGGTCATCGGGTTCGCGGGGGCCCTGGTGGCCCTGGGCAATCTCTCCTCCCCCGACTTCATCGCGCTGGTCGCGCCGCTGGCCGCGCTGCTCGGCGTGATCGCCGCCGTGCGAGGAACGGGTGACGCGACCAGCCCTCGCCAGGGCCCGGCCAGGCCCAAGTCCTGAGCGCCTGCCGCTGCCCCGCCGGGCTGTCAGCTAGCTGACAGTGGCCCTGTCAACCGGGTGACAGACAGCCGCAGCGCGGTCCGGGCACGCTAGCCGCAGCTGGTCATTCCAAGACCGGCCATCGGATGGGCTGGCCATCGCGGGGGCGGTCAGCCCGCCGTTTCGACGACGCCCGGGGCACGATCGCCGCGGCGATCGCCCTCCTCTCCGATACCGGGCCGGACGACGAGGACGACGACACCCTAAGGCTGTGGTGCCAGGCCCAGGAGCGGCTGGCGGGCCTGGAGCGGCTGGCGGGGGACTTCGCCGCCGCCGTGACCGTGAGGCGGCCCAGGCCGGGCCCGTGGCCAGCACGCTGGCGACGATCACGGTTCCCGGCGCCACGGTCCCGATGACCCAGGCCAGCATCACTCCGCGTGTTCGGGGATCAGAGCTTGCGAGCCACGCCGCCCCACAGGGCGGCGGGGCTGGCCGCCTCGGCGTCGGTGATGGGCCGCCATTTCGACGCTTGCACCATCCCCGGCTCCACCAGGTCCAGCCCGTTGAAGAACCTGGCCACCGCGGGGCGGTCGCGGAAGGTAACCTTCTCGGCCATCATCTTGTTCAGGCTGTCGGCCATCTTGGCCATCGCCTCGGCGTCGATGTCCTTGGCCGGATGGGACAGGGCCAGGTAGCTGCCGGGCGGAACGGCGTCCATGAGCGTCGCCACGACCCGGTACGGCTCGTCCTCCTCATGGAGGTGCTGCAAGATCGCCATCAGCATCACCGCGACCGGGCGGCTGAAATCCAGCAGCCGGGCCGCGCCGACCAGAATCCGCTCCGGCTGTCGCAGGTCAGCGTCGATGTAGTCGGTGGCGCCCGCCGGATCGCTGGTCAGCAGCGCGCGGGCATGGGTGAGCACGACCGGGTCATTGTCCACGTAGACGATCCGGGACTCCGGCGCCACCGACTGGGCCACCTCGTGGGTGTTGTTGGCCGAGGGAATGCCGGTCCCGATATCGAGGAACTGGCGGATGCCCGTTTCTCCGGCCAGGAAACGCACCGTCCGGGCCAGGAACGCCCGGTTAGCGCGCGCCGACAGCACAATGTCGGGGAAGGCCTTGATCGCCTGCTCGCCCGCGGCCCGGTCGGCGGCGAAATAGTCCTTCCCGCCCAGCCAGTAGTTGTACACCCGGGCGACGTGCGCCGCGCTGGTGTCGAACGGCGGCGGATCGTCACGGCTGGCCGTGACCCCCTGGCCCCATTCGTCTGTCACTGACCCGCCCTCCTCCGCACCCCCCAACGTCCAGTAGCGTACGCCGCCCCGCCGCCGAGCCGGTCATGACATCATCGACGGGGCGGCGTGCAGGCCGGGGGCCAGCCAGGGCAGCCAGATCGTGACGACCGCGAGGGCCAGCAGCGCGACGCCCGCGACCCGGCCTGCCGTCACCCCCCACCGCCAGGTCTTCTCGATCAGTACCAGAGCGGCCAGGCCGACCATGGCCACCAGGTTCATGACGCCCACCGCGATGAGGATCACCATCAGGCCCCAGCAGCAGCCTAGGCAGTATCCGCCGTGATGAAGGCCGACGCGAAGGTCGCGGGACCAGCCCCGGTACGAGCCGTAGTGCAGCAGCAGCCCGAGCGGCGACCGGCAGTGCGCGAGGCAGCGGTCCTTCAGCGGGCTCAGCTGGTACGCGCCGCACACGGCGAAGGTCACGACGGCCAGGACGTGCGCCCCGCTGGGATGCTGGCCGGCCAGCGAGCCGGTCATCCAGGCCAGGCCGTACGCGGGCAGGCCTGCCGCCGCCCAGACGGCGAGATAGCCCACCACCATCCCGGCGAGCCGCACCGTCCGGCGATCCTGCACGGTCCTGGTGTACAGCGCGGCGGTCGGCGCCACGGAGGGCAGCATCATGGCGGCCATCATCAGCGTCCATATCGCCACGAAGGCGGCTAGGCCCAGCCCCATCGTGCCGGTCATCCCGGACATCCCGCGGGCGACGGTCACGGTCGCCGCCCAGGCCCCCGCGGCCAGGATCAGCAGCCCGGCCACCTCGCGGGCCGACAGCCCGGGTCTCGGCCCGGCGAGGCCGGCTGAGCCGCTCATCCGGACCAGGAAAAGGGCGCGGAAAAGCCGCTCTGGCCCTCGCGGCCCCAGTCGATCCCGAACGTGGACAGGCGCGCGGCCCGGGCGGGCGCGACCGTGAGCGTCGTGTTCGAGGGGTGGAACACGTTCGTCAGCTGGACCGGATCGTGACCTTCCACCGCCACGAAATCCTCGACGCCGACGTCGACGGCGTCACCGATCCTGACGTGGTGCCCGCGGCCGTCCTCGGTGAAGGCGATCCGCGCCTGCTCCACGCCGAGCATCTCGCCGATGAGCGGCGCGAGCATGGCCGGGGGGCCGCCGCGCTGCCCGGACAGCACCGCGCCGAGCTGCTGCGCCTGCCGCTCGGAGGCGCCGTCATCCAGGTAGACGCCGACTCGCCAGTCGCCCGTGCTCATGACCGGCGGCGTATCGAGGAACAGGGCGAAGCTCAGCCCGCTGACGTCGACGCCGTCAACCTCGCCCGACTGGATGTGGTAGGCGAGCAGCGCCCGGCAGCGGTCCAGCGTGGCCCGGGCGGTCAGCGCCGACCAGGTGCAGGGACAGACAGCATCGCACGAGCACGATTCGAAGTACGTTCCGTCAAGCCGCCAAGCCATGACTCCCCCCAGGTGACTCGTCTTTTCGCAAGCCTGCCGCAGGGAACCTCGGCGGTCAACGCACCCGGCGGGCAGTACGGTACGAGTGTGGCGACCCTCGACGACGTGGCCCGGGCGGCCTCGGAATTGCCTGAGGTCACCGAGGCTGAACGGCACGGCAACCGGACGTGGTACGTCGCGGGCAAGGCCTTCGCGTGGGAACGGCCGTTCAGCAAGGCAGACCTGAAGCGGTTCGGGGACGAGACCCCGCCCGACGGGCCGATCCTGGCGGTCCGCGTCGAGGACCTCAGCGAGAAGGAGGCCGTGCTCGCCGCGCATCCGGGAGCCTTCTTCACCATCCCGCATTTCGACGGGTATTCCGCCGTCCTCATTCAATTGCGGGCCGTGTCCGGGGAGGCGCTGCGCGACGCGGTGACCGACGGCTGGCTGGCGTGCGCCCCGCCGGGCCTCGCGGACCGGTACCTCAACCGCTAGCGCTCCGCGCCGCGGGCCCGGCCGTCGCGGCCCGCCCGCCCGCCCGCGCCCGCCCACGCCCGCCCACGCCGGTGCAGCGCGCGCCGGTGCCTCAGCGCCGGCCCTGGGCCTCGGCCAGCTCCTTGATGCCCGCCAGCGTGGCCGTCATGTTGGCCTGGTGCTCGGCGAGGCGGCGGCGCAGGATCGCGGGTTCCTTGTCCGGCCTGGCCTCGATGGCCGCGCTGATCCCGCTCGGCGCGGGCCCGATCTGCATCCACTGGGTGAGCCTGGTGCCTCCGGCTTCCGCGGCCAGGGTGAAGCGCCACCGCGCGGCCGGCTGGCCGGGGTCGCCGACGGCCCAGCCCAGCACCCGCTCGGGCTGGTACTCGCAGATCGTCGAGGTGGTCTGCCAGCGGCCGACGGCCGGGTGGTGGTTGCGGCCGGCGAACCGGGCGCCGAGCGCCGGGCGGGTGGCGCCGTCCAGCCACTCGCCGCCGTCGAACTCGCTGCTGAAGCGGGCGGGCAGCTGGATATCGCAGACCAGCGCCCAGACGACCGGGGCGGGCGCGGCGATCGTCAGCCCCGCCTGAGTGGTCGGGCAGTCCTGGTAGCGGAGCTCCGGCTGTTCTGGCACCTGTCCTCCCTGGCCGGCCGTGACCTTGACAGCGTAAGCCTGCCGGCGTTCACTGGCCGGCGTCGCGGGCCAGGGAAACGCCGCCACCGGGAGGGCACAAGCATGCAGGTAGGGATGACCACGCTGGTCTCGGGCGCGCGGGACGCCGCCTTCGTGCGTGACGCCGAGCGGCTGGGCGTCACCTCGGTCTGGGTGCCGGAGACCTGGGGCCAGGACGCGCTGACCCCGCTGGCCTACCTGGCCGGCCAGACGACCAGCATCCGGCTCGGCTCGTCCATCGCGCAGCTCGGCGCCAGGTCGCCGGCGGCCCTGGCCATGTCGGCCATGTCGCTGCAACTGCTGTCCGGCGGGCGCTTCCTGCTCGGCGTGGGCGTCAGCGGCCCGCAGGTGATGGAGGGCTGGCACGGCGTGCGCTTCGGCTCCCCGCTGGCGGCGACCCGCGAGACGATCGAGATCCTCCGGCAGATCACGCGCGGCGACCGGCTCCGGCACGACGGCCGGGTCTACCGGCTGCCGCTGCCGGACGGGCCGGGCCGGGCGCTGCGATCGGCGCTGCCGCCGGTGCCGGTACCCGTCTACGTGGCGGCGCTCGGCCCGCGCAACCTGGAGCTGACCGGCGCCCTGGCCGACGGCTGGATCGGCAACACGTTCCTGCCGGAGCAGGCCCGGGTCTTCACCGATCGCCTGGCCGCGGGCGCGGCCTCGGCCGGCCGCCAGCTCGCCGACCTGGACCTGGTCATCCCGGTCGCGGTGGAGTTCACCGAGGACGCGGAGGCCGCGGCCGCCGCGGCGCGCCGGCATGCCGACGGCTACGCCTTCACCATCGGCGCGATGGGCAGCCGGGAGCAGAACTTCTACAACGATGCGCTGACCCGGCTGGGCTTCGGGGATGACGTGCGGGCCGTGCAGGAGCTGTGGCTGTCCGGGCGGCGCGACGAGGCCGCCGCCCGGGTGCCGGCCGAGCTCGGCCGCGCGACCAACCTGCTCGGCACGCCGGCCATGGTCGCCGACCGGCTCCGGCTCTACCGCGACGCGGGGATCACCACCCTGCAGGCCAAGCTCGGCGGCGACCACGCCGCCCGCCTCGACACCTTGGCCCGGCTCGTCGAGCTCGTCCGCCAGGTCAGCGCGGAGCCGGACCCGGCCGGCTAACTTTAGCGGCTCAGCGCGTCTTCCGGTAGCGGGTCATGGGGCCGAGCAGGCCCGGCACCACCGCGAACGGGGTCATGCCGAGCCGCCTGACCACCGCGGCCGACGCGTCGTTGCCCTCGTCGGCCTCGGCCAGCACCTCAGGCTTCAACCACGATCATGTAATTCGGGGTGGTGTGGTGACCAAGTGGGCTCGGCGCGGCTGGCACAATTTCTAGGATGCAGCGAATCGCCGTGATCACCGGAGCAAGCAGCGGGATCGGAGCGGCCACCGCGGTCCGGCTGGCCGAGGCCGGCTACCGCGTGGTGCTGGCCGCCCGCCGGGCCGACCGCGTCGAGGCCGTCGCGGAGCAGATCAGAGAGCGCGGCGGCCAGGCCGACGCTCACCGCCTGGACGTCACCGACCGCGCCGCCGTCGACGCGCTGGCCGGGTCCCTGGAACGCTGCGACGTGCTGGTCGCCAACGCCGGCGGCGCCATCGGCGCGGACACCGTCGAGGAGTCGTCCGCGGCGGACTGGCTGGCCATGTACGAGGTCAACGTGCTCGGCACGCTGCACACCACGCAGGCGCTGCTGCCCAAGCTCGTGGCGAGCGGAGACGGCACGATCGTGGTGCTGTCCTCCACCGCCGGCTTCGTCGCCTACGAGGGCGGCGGCGGTTACGTCGCCGCGAAGCACGCGGAGCACGCGATCGCCGCCACGCTGCGCCTCGAGCTATGCGGCCAGCCCGTCCGGGTCATCGAGATCGCGCCGGGCATGGTGAAGACCGGCGAGTTCGCCCTGAACCGGTACCGCGGCGACGCGGCAAAGGCCGCGGCGGTCTACGCGGGGGTCGCCGAGCCGCTGACCGACGAGGACATCGCCGACGCCATCGCCTGGACCGTGACCAGGCCCGCGCACGTCAACATCGACCTGATGGTCATGCGCCCGCGCGCCCAGGCCGCGCAGCACAAGGTGTGCCGGGACTCCTGAACGCCCCGGCGCCCACCCGGCCTGTTCGCGGCCGGGGCCCGGCACGCTGCGGCGCCGTTCCGGATTCTTGGTCATGCCGTCTGGGTAACCTTGCTCAAGCCGCGGGGGCGGTCCGGGTCGAGCCCGAGCCGCCGCGCGAGCGCCTCGGTCAGCAGCTGGCCGGGCACGATCAGCCCCATCGGCGCCAGCCACTCCGGCAGCCGCGGGCCGGGCAGCGCGCGCGTGCACGCGGCGGCCAGGCGGTCACCGCCGCCGATTCCGTAGGCCCGCGCCCCGGCACCGGTGACCCGGCGGGCCAGGTCCACCGTGCCGCCCAGGGTCGGGCCCGAGCCGGCGGCCAGGAGTATCGCAGGCGTCTGGCCGTCGACCACGGCGATCGGGCCGTGCAGCAGGTCCGCGTAGGACAGCCCCATCGCGTGCAGGTAGCACGCCTCCTTGAGCTTGAGCGCCAGCTCGAGCGCGGCCGCGTAGGCCAGCCCGCGCCCGGAGACCACGACCCCCTGATCCGCCGCAAGCTCCCCCACCAGCGGGCCGGTATCGGGCGGGCGGGCCAGCATGGCCTCGATCTCGTCCGGAACCCCACGCAGCTCCCCGGGATCCAGGTCGGCCCCGAGCGCGATGGCCAGCACGGCCAGCGCCGCGAGTTGCGTGGTGAACGTCTTGGTGGCCGGGACGGCGCGTTCGGTCCCCGCCTGCGTGAGGAAGGTGACCTCGGCGGCCTGCGCCAGCGGGGACCCGGCGCCGTTGGTGATCGCCAGCGTGCGGGCGCCGCAGTCGCGGGCCCAGGCCAGGGTCTCGACGATCTCCTCGGTCCGCCCCGACTGGGACAGCGCCACCGCGAGCACGCCGGACAGGTCGACCCGGCTCCGGTAGGTGGTCGCGATCGACGGCGCGGCCAGGGTGGCCAGCCGCCCCGCGTGCGCCTGGATCAGGTAGCTGCCGTAGACCGCGGCGTTGTCCGAGGTCCCCCGCGCGATCAGCAGCACCTGGCGGGTGTCGCGGGCCAGCGCGCCGGCCTCGGCCGCGCGGGGCAGCAGCGCCTCGACCGTGGCCCGCAGCGCCGCGGGCTGCTCCGCGATCTCGGTCCGCATGCGCGTCGCTGAGTTTCCCGTTCGCCTCCGGGGCGCCTGAAGGCGCCCCCTTCCCTCGTCGCTCGGTCGCAAGCTCCCTCGCTCCTCAGTCCAGGCGGCACCGCGCCCCTTTGACTCACTCATCCGAGTACACCAGTTCGCCGCCGATCCAGGTGGCCTTGGTCCGCAGGTCATCACTGAGCCAGGCCAGGTCCGCGGCCGCACCCGGCACGATCCGGCCGAGGTCGGGCCGGCCGATCAGGTCAGCGGGGACGCGGCTGGCGGCGGCGACGGCCTCGGCCAGGCCGATCCCGGCGGCGACCATGTTCGCCACGGCGGCGTCCATCCGCAGCGCCGAGCCGGCCAGGGTGCCGTCGCCGCGCACCGGAGGCTCCCCCTCGCCCGGCGGCAGCTCGATCGGCTCGCCGCCGAGCAGGTAACGGCCGGGCGGCATCCCGGTGCAGGCCGCCGCGTCCGTGACCACGCAGATCCGGCCGGGCGCGGCACGGAAGGCCAGAACGCACACCTCCGGGGCCACGTGGCGCAGGTCGGTGATCAGGCCGCTGGTGAGCCGGGCGTCGGTCAGCGCCTGGCCGACCACGCCGGGCTCGCGGTGGTGCAGCGGGCGCTGGGCGTTGAACAGGTGGGTGACCATCCGGGCGCCGTGGTCGGCGGCCTGCGCCACCTGCCGGGCCGTGGCGTCGCTGTGGCCCACGCTGACCAGGACGCCGGCCTCGGTCAGCCGGTCGATGGCCGCCAGGGCGCCGTCGCGTTCTGGCGCCAGGGTGACCAGCCGGAGCACGCCCTGGCCGGCCTCGAGCAACTCGTCCACGGCGGCGGGAGTCGGCTCGGTGATCCATTCGGCACGGTGGGCGCCCTTGCGGGCGGGCGCGATGAACGGGCCCTCGGCGTGCACGCCGAGCACCCGGGCCGCCCGCGGCGCCCGGGCGGGCAGCGCCGGGATCAGCGCCGACGCGGCCCGCAACGCCGCACCGAGCGCGCCGGGCGGTGCCGTGATGAAGGTGGGCAGCAGCGCCGTGGTGCCGGTCTGCGGGAGGCGGGTCACGACCTTGGCCCAGCCGTCCGCTCCCGCAGCCTGGAACTCTTCGCCGAAGTAACCGTTGACCTGCAGATCCACGAATCCCGGCAGCAGCGTTCCGGCCGGCAGCGCGATGCCGGGGGCCCGCGGCGGGCGCCCCTGCGCAGCCGCGGTCACCCGCCCCCCGGCCACCGCCACGTAGCCGGGCTCGAGGACCTGACGCCCGGGCCCGGCCGTGATCACCCGCGGCGCGGTGATCAGTACCTCGCCCCCGGGACTGGTCAGCGGGTCACCTGGCCATCACGTCCGCCACGCCGGCCGACCGTCCTCGTTCACCGCCGGGCGGCGTCGCCGCCGGCCGGGGCCGGGGCGGGGCGGCGGGCGCTGGCGAACAGTTCCCGCATCTCCTTGGCCACCAGGCCGGGGTGCTCCATCATCGCCACGTGGCCGGTCCGCGACAGCACCATCACCCGCGCCCCGCGGAACGCGCGTGCCGCGGGCGCGGCCATGGCCGGCCGGACCAACCGGTCGTGGCTGCCGTAGATGACCAGGGTCGGCGCGGTCACCCGGACCGCGTCGCGCCAGAGCGAGCGCGGGCCGCGCCGGACGTACTCGGCCACCAGTCCGCGGCCCGCGGCGAGCAGCACGTCGCCGGCGTACCCCAGCCCATCCCGGCGTTCGAGTTCCGCGATCTCCTGGGCGCGGCGCTTCGGGTGCACCAGGCTCGGGTCGGCGTAGACATCCCTGATCGCGATCGCGTTCCGCTCCTCAGCCGGGATCCGCTGGACCCGGTTCAGCAGCCGGGGGCCGAGGCCCGGCACGCACAGCACCGTCAGCCGCATCGAGAGGAGGCGGGGCCGCAGGTCGGGCAGGGCCGGGGCGATCAGGGTGAGCGTCCGCACCAGGTCCGGCCGCCGCGCGGCCACCCGGACGCACACGGCACCGCCCATCGAGTTGCCGCCCAGGTGCACCGGCCAGGACCCGCGCTTCTCGATCAGGTCGCAGACGGTGCGGGCCATGGCGTCGATGGAGTAGACGCTGCCGGAGCCGTTGTCCGCCAGGACCGGCGAGTAGCCGAAGCCCGGAAGGTCCACGGCCTCGCAGGCCAGCACCGGCTCGTCCGGGCGGTCGGCGGGCGGCTTGCGCAGCAGGTCCATCAGGTCGGTCCAGTTGGTGGCCGACCCGCCGAGCCCGTGCACGAAGAGCGCGGGCTCGGCGCCCTCCGGCGCCGACGCGCTGCGCACGAACACCTCGCCCCTGCCCAGGGCAACGAGCTCGCCTGGCCACGGAGCGATCGGATCGGTCATGAACGAAGACAATACCCGCCGCTGCCCACGTCGCCGTCCGGGCGAGCCTGGTTAACTTGCCCGACGCCGGGCCTTTGACTGCGTCGGCGCGGCGTCCCCGGCCGCCCTCTTGGCTGGCCGCTTCGCCGCCGGCCGCTGGGCGCCCTTGGCCGCGGCGGACTTCGAGGCGCCCGCCTTCGTCACGGTGCCCGCCTTTGTCTCGGCTGTCTCGGCGTCCGCCGTCCCGCCGCTCCCGGTGCTGCCGCGCCTGGTCCCGCCGGTCCCGGTGCTCTTGGCCGCGGCGCTCTTCGTCCCGGCACTCTTGGCCCCGGCGCTCCTGGTCCCGGCGCTCTTGGTCCGAGCGCTGGCCCCGCGGCCCTTCGCGGCCGGACGCGACTGCTTGGCGCCGTCCGCGTTGGTGCTGCCCGCGATGGCCCGGGGGGCCGCAGCGACCGTGACCTCCCCGGCCTGCCGAGACCCCCCTCGGGCCGCGGCCAGGCTGGCCTTGAGGGCATCGGCGAGGCTGGTCAGCTCGGCTGGCTCGCTCGGGCCCTCCGGCTGGACCACCTCACGGCCCTCGACCTTCGCCTCCACGAGCTCCTGGAGCGCCTCACGGTAGCTGTCGTGATACTCCTCGGGATCGAAGTCCACGGTCATCGAGTCGATCAGGGACGCGGCCATCTGCAGTTCCTGCGACCGCACCTCGATGTCGTCCTCCAGGAACGCGAAGTCCGGGACCCGGACCTCGTCGGGCCAGAGCAGGGTCTCCAGCACCAGCACCCCGTCCCGCGAGCGCAGCGTGGCCAGCGACTCCCGCTGCCGCAGCGCCACCTGGGCCAGGGCCACCTTGCCCGAGCGCTCGAGCGAATCGCGCAGCAGGACATACGCCCTTGCCCCCGCCGACTCCGGCTCCACGAAGTAGCTGCGGTTGAGCAGGATCGGGTCAAGCTGCTCCTCGGGCAGGAAGTGCAGCACCTCGATGCTTCTGGTCGTCGGCAGCGGAAGCTCGGCCATGTCCTCGTCGGTGAGCACCACCATCTCGCCGGTCGGCAGCTCGTAGCCCTTGGCCACGTCTTCGTAGGGAACCTCTGCCCCGTCGATCGAGCAGACGCGGCGGAACCTGATCCGGCCGCCGTCGATACGGTGAACCTGCCGGAACGCAATATCCTTCTGCTCCGTTGCGGCGTAGAGTTTTACGGGGATCATGACCAGGCCGAAGGAAATCGCGCCCTTCCACATGCTGCGCATGCTGTCTCCCTACCCCGCGAGATCGGGTACTGATACTACACAGCGCTGCCGAAATTTTTCTTATCGGAAATACGTTCGAAGCGCCCGCCGGACAAGGAGGCATGCATGAGCGACATGGGCTTGGAGCAGCCTGTGGGTGATTCCGTTGAGCAGGATCAGGATGTCATCCCTAACGGAGCGGAGCTAGACCAAGGCAATCTGCCACATGAAGTGCCACTGGAAGTAGATGAGGCAGATGCGGCGGAACAGGAGCGCGCTCTGGGCCTCGATGAAGACGACTACCGCTGAGCCGGTAAGGACCACCGCTGAGCCCGTAAGATTGCACGGAGCGCAGCACAGGCAGTGACCGCACACATCCGGAGAGAGCCGTGACCGCATCGCCGCAGGCCAGATCGCATGGGCCTGCCGGCACCCGGCTGCCGCGGCCAGCCCGGCGTAGGCAGTTGCTCGGCGCGGCACAGGAGGTATTCGTCGCCCAGGGATACCACGCGGCGGCCATGGACGAGATCGCCGAGCGGGCCGGGGTCAGCAAGCCCGTGCTCTACCAGCACTTCCCCGGCAAGCTGGATCTGTATCTCGCGCTGCTCGACGAGAGCGCGGACGAGCTGGTCGGGATCGTGCGCGAGGCTCTCTCCTCGACTACCGACAACAAGCAGCGGGTGCCCGCCACCTTCCAGGCCTTCTTTGACTTCGTGAGCAGCTCAGGCGAGGCGTTCCGGCTGGTGTTCGAGTCAGACCTGAGCAACGAGCCCGCGGTGCGGGAGCGCCTGGACCGCACCATGCGTGACTGCGCCGAGATGATCAGCCAGTTCATCCGCGAGGACGCGGGCCTGCGGGACGACGAGGCGCGACTGCTGGGCATGGCCCTGGTCGGCATGGCTCAGGTCAGCTCCAGGTACTGGCTGAGCACCGACAAGGCGATACCCAAGGACGCCGCCGAGCAGCTTCTGGCCAGGCTCGCCTGGCGCGGGATCAGCGGCTGGCCCCGCACGGCTGACGCCGCCAGCTAGTTCCGCACCCGCCGACCGGCCCCGCACCGCCGACCCTGCCGACCGGCCCCGCACCCGCCAACCCCACCGGCTGGCCCCGCAGCCGCTGACGTCGCGTTCGCTGGCGGCGTACCGTGGCGGCGGGCCTGGCGGCCCGCCGCGCCCCCCCGCGGGCTAGCCTCGGTTGCGGAGAGGAGCACCGTGGAAGTCAAGATCGGGATTCAGTCTGTGCCGCGAGAGCTGGTCGTGGAGACCAAATCATCACTTGAAGAGGTAGAGCGCGCCCTGGCTGCCGCTGTGGCCGATGGCGGCGTGTTCATGCTGGAGGATGACAAGGGCGGCAGGGTCCTGGTTCCAGCGGACAAGATTGCTTACCTGGAGATCGGCGGCAGCGAACCTCGCCGCATCGGGTTCGGGAACACGCTCTGACCGAGCGCTGACAGACCAGCCAGGCGCCCACGGACCGACCCGGCGCCCACGGACCGACGGCCGGGCCGTGGCTGGGCCCTGCCGCGCTGGTTTCGGGCTGGTCCTGATTTCGGACTGTCGTATCTGCTTTCGGACCACGTCCGAATTCCGGTGCTTATCTCCGAGCCCGCCCGGTAACTCGGTCAGATAGTACCTTGATAACCAGCCTGCGCCCGGCGGGCCAATTCGCCTTGAAGGCGCTGAGCGTACTCATGATGTCGTACAGGTGCCACGAGAGTTGGCCACGCTAACATTGGCTTCTTTGACAGAACTAACTCCATCGCTGCGGTACCGCAGAATCACCTATCCACCGGGTCGGCCTGTTCGTACCTGCGCATGTACATACGCTACTTCATTGGTACCCGTGTGTTCCTCGTGCCGTGCTCGGCTGTTCATGTGGAGACTGGCTGACGGTCTTGCTGTGTTCCATCGCCCGGACAGAGATGGCCTCGTTGAGGCATACGGGAAGATGCTGCAGGACTAAACTGATCACCGCGCCGACGCTGCCGGTCCGCGCATCTCCTGTCCGGGCATATGCTGATAAAGACGTCCGAGACAGCTTTCAGTCACGGCGGCTATTCCGGGTCGCCTGACGGCCTACGGAAGCTCAATGGAGCGCTGCCAGGGGATCCGGCACCGCCTGGGGTCCGGCACTGCCCGAGCACCCTCGCTGCCTGATGACCTACCGCTAGTCGCCTAGGCCAAGCGCTGCCATCCGCCGTGCGTGCGCGTCCGTCAACTGTGCGAACATCCGGCCGACCTCGCCTAGCTGGCTGACCTCCCCGCCCGCAAGGAGGCTGGCGAGCGCCTCCCGCTCCGCAGCGACTCGCTGCGCCTGCCCGAGCGCCTCGCCGACCAGTCGCCGCGCCCACAGCGCCAGCCTTCCCGCCACTGCGGGATCGGCCTCGATGGCCTCGCGGACCCGGGCCACCACGAACCCGGCGTGCCCGGTGTCCTTGAGCACCTCAAGCACGAGTTCCCGGGTCTGAGGATCGAGCAACTCCGCGACGGTCCGGAAGAAATCGGCTGCTATCCCGTCGCCGACATACGCCTTCACCAGGCCTTCCAGCCAGTCAGACGGCGCGGTTCTGGCATGAAATTCATCTATGGCGGCCACGAACGGGCGCATCGCCTCGTCTGGGTCGACATTCAGCCCCTGGATCCGGTCTCGCAGCAGCCGGAAATGACCGAACTCCGCGACGGCCATCTCCGCGAGGGCCGCCTTATCAGCGGGCGATTCGGCGAGTGCCGCGTCCTCGACGAGACGAAAAAAGGCCACCAGCAATGCGTAGGCCAGCACGCCGAGCAGGTCGACCACGCCCTGCGGAGCGCCATCTGCATCGGCCGGTTCCGCGCCCGCCGGCCCCGCGGCACCCACGGCCGCCGCGTGCGGAGGCGGGGCGCCATCCAGCCCGTTCTGCGTCACGAGCGCAGCCTAACAAGGTGACACAGGAGCCGACCCCAGATGCCACTGTGGCCAGCGCACTCCGTGTTGCTAGACTGTCCGCAATCCGCAGTTGGAATGCGGTAACCCCACTCGTCGTTACATACAACGTAAGGTGCGGCGATTGCCGGGAGCGGTGAACGCTCTGGCAGTACCGCGCTGAATTCCTCCCCGCGAGTGCGTGGTCGCGTGCCTGGCACGATGGCACGGAGGCCCCGGCGGAGAGGTTGATGTACCCGCTCGCGACGTCGACCGAGAGCGCAACCGCGCCCGGCGGACCGCGGGCCGCTGATGGAGGCGGAAGTCCTGACAACAGATACCTGGGGCATGCCGGCCGCGCCGGAGGATGAGCGCGACATGCCTGACACGATCGACGACAACAACCACGCTCAGCCCGAGACCGGCAACAGCCAGCTGTCCGAGGCCGACATCGACCTGCAGCCTGAGGCGGGCACGAACCAGGAGCCTGAGGCGGGCACGAACCAGGAGCCTGAGGCGGGCACGAACCAGGAGCCTGAGGCGGGCACGAAGACATTCCGTGATCTTGGGGTAGCCGAGCCGATCTGCGCTGCCCTCGAGGCCGCGGGAATGACGACCGCCTTCCCGATCCAGGAGCTGGCCCTGCCGATCGCGCTCGACGGGCAAGATCTCATCGGGCAGGCCAGGACGGGAACGGGGAAGACGCTTGCGTTCGGTGTCCCGCTGCTGCAGCGGCTTGATGAAATCCCGGGCGGCCAGCGCTCAGCGCCTCGCTCCCTGGTCGTAGTACCGACGAGGGAACTGGCCATCCAGGTCGCCGATGACCTGCGGATCGCGGGCTCGCGCCTGGGCACCCGTGTGGTCACGGTCTACGGCGGCCGCGCCTATGAGCCGCAGATCGAGGCCCTCGCCACCGTAGACCTCGTGGTCGGCACGCCCGGCCGACTGCTCGACCTGATCCGGCAGGGCCACCTGGACCTGTCGCAGGTAGCCGGGCTGGTGCTCGACGAGGCCGACAAGATGCTCGACCTCGGTTTCCTGCCTGACGTCGAGAAAATCCTCCGGCTCACTCCGCCGCAGCGGCAGACCATGCTGTTCTCGGCCACCATGCCGGGCGAGGTGGTTACGCTGGCGCGGCGCCATCTGCGCAGGCCGACTCACGTGCGTGCCGAGCATCACGACGAGCCCGCGCACGTGCCGAGCACCGAGCAGCATGTGTTCCGCGCGCACCAGATGGACAAGATCGAGGTCCTGGCCCGGGTCCTGCAGGCGGAGGGCCGGGGCCTGACGATCGTGTTCTGCCGGACCAAACGGGCTTGCGACCAGGTGGCCACCGCACTGACGACGCGCGGTTTCGCAGCCGCCGCCGTTCACGGCGACCTCGGACAAGGCCAGCGGGAGCGCGCGATGCGTGCGTTCCGCAGCGGCAAGGTCGACGTGCTGGTCGCGACCGACGTGGCCGCACGCGGCCTGGATGTCGACGACGTGACGCACGTTGTCAACTACGAGTGTCCCGAGGACGACGGGGCCTACCTGCACCGCACCGGCCGGACCGGGCGGGCCGGGCGGACCGGGGTGGCCGTGACCTTCGTGGACTGGCGTGACCTGCAGCGCTGGAAGCTCATCAACGAAGCTCTGGGGCTCGGCCAGCCCGAGCCGGCCGAGACGTACTCGACGTCTGAGCACCTGTACAGTTCGCTGGGCATCCGACGGGATGTCACCGGAATGCTGCCGACCGCCAAGCGCGACCGCCTTGGCCTGGAGGCGGAGGATCTCGAGGACATCGGGGAGACAGGCCGCAACCGCTCCCTTACCGCGCGCGGCGCCTCCAGTCGCGGCGGCACCCGCACCCGCGCGGGCCACGGCGACTCCGCCCGGGGCCGCGAGGCCGGGCAGCGCAAGCAGCGGGTCCGCCGCAGGACCCGGGGCGGGGTAGCGACCCACGACAGCCGCGGTGAGCAGCGGCGCGAGCCGACCGCGACGGCCGAGACCTCCCGCGCCGCGGCCGACGAGTCCGCTCAAGGCGGCCGGTACCAGCCCGCCAGCAGGCGGCGGAGGTCGCCACGCCGCCGCAGCGGCCGCAGCGGCACGGCAGGCCGTGCCACGGGAGCCGGCGCGGCGGGATCGCCTGGCGGTGAGGGCTGACCCGCACCGCGCTGCGCCCAGACGGGATAACCCGGCCGATACGGGAACGTTATCTACTGGAAAAGTCACGGGGTTACGTTCGAAGCACAACCGGATGCGCGCGTACGGCCGGATGCACGCGTACGCCGTCAGCTAGGGGTGGGTCCGCCGGAGGCCGCCGAGGCGGCGGCTCGCCGGTGCCCGCAAGCCGCTAGCATCCGAAGATAGATGCCAATAACGCTGAGTAGGCTGCCAGCTCGTGAGCACACCGAGATCACTTGATCTGCCCGATCAGGTCCGGCGGCTGACCATTCAGAGTCACAGGGGCGCGTTCGCCGCTCTTGGGGCGGAGCCGGCCACAGGTGTGTGCGAGCGCCGGCCCGCGCTGCTCATTCCCGGCTTCACCGGCAGCAAGGAAGATTTCATCCCGGTGCTGCAGCCGCTCGCATCGGCCGGCCGCCGCGTGGTCGCCATCGACATGCGCGGGCAGTACCAGACCCAGGGTGCCACCAGCGCGAACGGCTACGCGCCCGATGAGCTGGCCGCCGACATCACCGCGATCATCGGCGCGCTCGCCAGTGACGGCGAGGGCGTGCACCTGGTCGGGCACTCCCTGGGCGGGCTCATCGCGCGGGAGGCGGCGCTAGCTCGGGCGGCCCGGATCACCTCGCTCACCTTGCTCGGATCCGGGCCCGGTCGCCTTACCGGCCAGCGCGCCGGAATGCTACGCGGCATGCTGGCGATGATGGACACCGCAGGCCGCGAGCACGGCCCCGGCCCGGGAGGCAGATCCAGCACAGCGGACAGCCCCGGTACCGAGGACGATCATGACGCATCCGACGACCGCCTTCCGCCGGATCACCGGCTGCGGGCCACGATCGCCAAGATCTGGGACGAGCACCTGGGCCCCGAGGCCAGGGCAGACGGGGTTCCCGAGCACCTGATTGCGTTCCTGCACAAGCGGATGATGAGCAACAGCCCCACCGGGCTGGTGGCCATGGGAAAGTACCTGCTGGCCTGCCCGGATCGCACGGCGGAGCTCGCGAACCTCGGCGGGCCGCCGCTCCTGGTCCTCTACGGGGAGAACGACGACGCATGGCGCCCGGCCGTCCAGGAGCGCATGGCCCGGCGGCTTGGCGCGCACCGGGTCTGCATACCGGGCGCCGGTCACTCGCCGCCGGTCGAGGCCCCCGAGACCACGGCCAGCACGCTCACGGCCTTCTGGAGAACCGCGGAGGACAGCGAGCGGCGGCGGGGCGCCGATCACGCGATGGGCAGCGATCACTCCGGCCAGCGCGTGATGGGCAGCGATCACTCCGGCCGGCGCGCGCGGCCCGACGCGGCGCGGACTTCGGCGGCACCAGGCTCAGCGCCACCAGCACCGGGTTTGGCGGTACCGGGTTTGGCGGTACCGGGTTCGGCAGCACCAGGCTCGGCGGTACCGGCACCGGGCCCGGCGGTACCCGGTTCAGCGTCGGCCCCGGGGCCGGTCGCCAGGGCAGCGGTCTCTGCCCCGAGCCCGTCCCAGGGCCGGCGAGGCTCGGCGGCCGCGCTGCCTTCCGGGCAGTGGGCCCGGTAGTCGCACCAGCCGCACCACGAACCGGGACGTGGCGGGAAGACCTCGTCGGCCTGGTAATCCGCTGGCCGCGACGGCCCTGACGACGGCTCGCCGTCCGGACTGCCCCGGAATCGCTCGTCGGCCGCAGCGCACTCCGCGGCGATGTCCTCGGCCCGGCGCAGCTGCCTGGCCAGGGACTCGGCCGTGTGCTCCCAGGCGAGCACCCGGCCGGTCGGCAGGTGATGCAGCTCCACCCGCCGGCAGGGCCGGCGCATCACCCGCTCGGCCGCGAGCGCGTACAGCGCCAGCGGCAGCGACGTCCGCGCGTCATCCACGGTCAGCACGTGCCTGCCGGTCTTGTAATCCACCACCACGAGCTCGCCAGGGCCGCCGGGGCCGCGCCGTTCGTCGAGCCGGTCGATCCGTCCGGACACCGCGATCAAGTCGGTGCGCGTGGCTACCGTGCGCTCCACCCCGACCGGCTCGCTGGCCGGGTCCAGGCCGGTTACGTACGCCTCCACCAGTCCCCGGGCCCAGCGGCGGTACCGGGCGGACTGAGCCGAGTCGGCAAAGCCCTCGTCGATCCAGCCACGCTCAAGCAGGTTGCCGACGGCCGGGGCAGTCCGCTCCTCGCGTGGCAGCCGCCACCACCCGGCCAGCGCGTTGTGCACGCTCGCGCCGAGGCTGTTGTGCGCCCACGGGGGGCCCTTGCCCGGCGGCGGCCGGTCCAGGTAGGTCATCCGGTACCGGCGCGGGCAGTCCAGCCAGGTGCTCAGCCTGGTCGGCGTGCACGCATACAGCCGCCGTGGCATGCCCTCAAAGCCAAGCTGCTGCACGGCCCCATCCTGGCATGACCGACCGACATTTCCGGCTAGTGGTCACGCCCGTTAGTTCGCCGGGGTCACGCGGCGAGCTTGGTGAGGAGCCGGTGCAGGCCGGTCCGGTTCGGGTGAATCTTCGGTCGCAGGTTTGGCGGTGGCGGTGTAGCGGTTTCCGAGGGCCAGGAGTTGCCCAGGGGAGGCTGCCCAGATCTGTGAAGTCGCCGGGATCAGCCGCTGGCGCTAGTGCGCTGACCACGAACGTTCACCGGGTCTGAGACCAGGCGAGTTGGATAGTCCGGTAGTCGATCACGACGATGCCCTCTTGCTGGAGGAGTTCCCTGGCCTGCGGAGAGGTCAGGAACTGGTAGTCGGTCCAGCGCACGCGGCTGCGGGTCCCGGTGGCCCGGGGCTGCCCGCCGTTATGGCTGCGGCTGGACCACGACCTGCCCTATCCCCCCGAGTCGGTCCGGTCGGTGACGCTGCTGTATGACGCGGGCCGGCTGTGGGCCGATGTGACCGCCGAGGTCCCGGTCGCCGCCTATCCCGCCGGCCAGCAGCCCGATCCGGCCCGGGTGGCAGGGGTGGACCTGGGCATCATCCACCCCTACGCCGTCGCCGGGCCGGATGGCCAGGCGCTGCTGGTGTCCGGCCGGGCGGTCCGCGCCGAGCACCGCATGCACCTCAAAGACTCCAAGGCGCGGCAGCGGGCGGTGGCCCGCCGCGCGCCCAAGCCGGGGCAGCGCGGGTCGCGGCGGTGGCGGCACTACCGACGCCGGCAGCGGCTGGCCGAGGCGCGGCACCGGCGCCGTGTCCGCCAGGCCCAGCACGAAGCCGCCCGGGTCGTGACCGGCTGGGCGGCGGCGCGGCGGATCGGCACCCTGGCCGTCGGCGATCCCCGCGGCGTGCTGGGCATCGCGGCGGGCCGGCGGCACAACCGGCGGACCCGGGACTGGCGGATCGGCCACCTCATCACCGTGCTGCGCGACAAAGCCGGGCTGGCCGGGTCACCGTCCTGCTGGCCGACGAGCGGGGCACCTCCTCCACCTGCCCCGCCTGCGCAGCCCGCGTCCCCAAGCCCCCGGGCCGGGTGTTCTGCTGCCCGCGCTGCGGGCTGTCCGGGCACCGCGACCTGCTCGCGGCCGCCAACATCGCCGGGCGTGTCCCCGGCGGCACCACGCCAGCCATCACCGAGGCCGGCGTCACGCACCGCCGCGCCGGAACCCACCTGCCCGGTGTGTCCCCGGCACGACGTGACCCGCGCCGCCGCCCCCATCACGGCGACGCCCGCGGGTCCCCTGGCAGGCACCTGCCCGCCCCGCCCGCCGCCACGGCGGGCCGGGGAGTCGCTCGCCCCGCGGCGAGGACCTCGTAAGACCACCGACAAACTTACGAAGAGGTGCACTAGTCCTCGCCAGCGTCTCCGGCGAGCGAGCTGGGGCCTGCGGTCACCCAGGAGTCGAAGCGCTTCTCGGCCACGGCGACCGTGAACTCATCGCCGTGGCCCGGCAGCACCCGGGTCTGCCCGGGGAGCGTCAGCACGTACCCGCCGATCGAGCTGAGCTGGCGGGCGAAGTCGGGGAACTCGCCTTCATGGGCGACCGGGCCGGCCGCGGACAGCACGTCGCCGGCGAAAACCGCCTGGAGATCCTCGCTGTAGAGGCAGACCGAGCCCGGGCTGTGGCCGGGGGCGTGGAGCACTTCCAGCGCGACGTCGGCGACCTCGAAGATGCCGCCGTCCTCCATGTCGATCTCCGGGTCGTCCTTCGGGTGCGCTTCCCGCCAGTACACGCGGTCCGCGGGATGCAGCGCCACCGGCGCCTCGTCCCTGGCCGCCACCTCGAGCGCGGCCGCCGTGTGCGTCGCATGCCCGTGCGTGCAGATGACCGCGAGCACCTCGCGGTCACCCACCAGCGCGAGCACCGAGGCGGCGTCGTCTCCCGGGTCGACGACGATGACCTCTTCGTCGTCGCCGACTACCCAGCCGTTGGCGGTCGTTCCAGTCCGCTCGATCCGCGCCTTCATGGCGACCTGCCTTCCTCTCTCGGCCCTGCCCGGCGAGCGATCATCGGCCGCTCACCGGCACGGCGCCGGTGGCCTGCGCTATCAGCCGCTCGTACGCGTCGGCCGCGATCGTATCGGAGCCGATCCGGTAGCCGGTCAGTTCTCCGTGATCGTCGCTGCCGCCGCCGGCGACCAGGTTGAGGCGGGCGGCCAAGGCCTGCAGCGCCATCCGCTGGTCATGGTCCTGATCCGGATGCCACACCTCGATCCCGGACAGTCCCGCGGCCGCCAGGCCGGCTATCACGCCGTCGGGCACCATCCAGCCGCGGGCCCGCGGGTGGGCCAGCACGGTCACCCCGCCCGCGGCCCGGACGAGCGCGATCGCCCGCCCCGGATCGAGCGCGTACCTGGAGACATGGGCCCGCCCGCCATCGCCGATCCAGTCCGGGCCGAAGGCCTGCCCCGGCGACTCGATCACCCCGGCGTCGGCCAGCGCCCGCGCCACGTGCGGCAGGCCGACCACGCCGCCCGCGGCCAGCGCGCTGACCTGCGCCCAGGTGACCGGCGCGCCCAGCTCGGCCAGCCGCTCGACCATCGCCTCGGCCCGGCGCAGGCGGCTTTCGCGGATCCTGGCGGTTTCCGCGGCCAGTTCGGGGTCGGCCGGGTCGAACAGGTAGCCGAGCAGGTGCACGCTGTGGCCGTCCAGGCGGCAGGACAGCTCCATGCCCGGCACCAGCGTCAGCCCTGGCGGCAGGGCCGCGCGCGCCGCGTCATGACCGGCCACCGTGTCGTGGTCGGTCAGGGCGATCACGTCGAGGCCGGCCGCGCGAGCCAGCCGCATCACCTCCGCAGGCGAGCAGGTGCCGTCCGAGGCGGTGCTGTGGCTGTGCAGGTCCGCGCGCACGCTGCCCGACTCTAGCCGGGCAGCCGCGGTGATTGCGCGCCGAACGGCAGGTCCAGGTCCAGGCCGGGATCGCGGAGGTCCCGCAGCTCCAGCGGCTCGACCAGCAGCACGCCCGCAGTGTCCGGCCAGAGGATCAGCCAGAGCCAGTTGCCCATGACCTCGCCGGCGAACGCCGCCCGGCCGGGCGCGTCCACGTGCCAGACCGGGAACTCGTGATGGCCGAACCTGACCAGCGCGTGCGGCGGGCCCGCCGCGAAGTCGCTGCCGGGGTCGGGTCCGGCCAGGCCGGCGCACCCGGCGCCCAGGCCGACCCCGAGTTCCTCGGAGACCAGCAGCATCTCCCCGGGCCCGCCGACCGGGTTCGGGCCGGACACGGCCACGGCGCAGCCACGGGTCCCGCTCCGCTCGTCGCCCGCGCCCGCGAAGCCGGTGACCAGCCAGCCGGTGGGCAGCGGCCAGGGCAGCCACACCGGGACCACCGCGCCGCGCAGCAGCCCCTCGAGCCCCGCGGCGGACGGGCTGGTCAGCGTCCGCAGCGGGTCCACTTCCCCGTGCTGGCCACACTGCCACGCGCTGGACCAGGCACTGGGCTCGCGCACCGGACCGCCGCACCGAGGGCAGGTGGGCGCCTTCCTCATGACACCAGACCGTTACGCGTCGTCCGCCGCACGTCAAGTACCCGGCAGGCCAGACCGGACCAAATATGCGGTGGCGACATACTGAACGGATGGCGACCAGGCGGATCCCGTGCGTCGGCGCGGTGATCAAGGACCGGGGCGGGCGGCTGCTACTGATCAAGCGAGGTCACGAACCTGGAGCCGGGCTGTGGTCGCTGCCGGGCGGCCGGATCGAGCCGGGCGAGACCCATCAGCAGGCGGTGACCAGGGAGGTCCTGGAGGAGACCGGCCTGAGGGTGGAGTGCCGCCGCCTGCTCGGCACCGCGGAACTCCCCGGACCGGAGGGGGCGGTCATCCACGTCAGCGACTACCTGGCGGTGGTCACCGGCGGCGAGCTGGCCGCCGACGACGACGCCGCCGACGCCCGGTGGGTCGCCGCCGCCGAGCTGGATCGCCTGCCGCTCACCAAGGGCCTGGCCGGCTACCTGACCGCCTGGGGCGCCTACCCGGCGTGACCCCGGAGTGAGCCCGGCGTGACCCCGGAGTGAGCCCGGAGTGAGCCCGGCGTGACCCCGGAGTGAGCCCGGCGTGCAGCCGGCCTGAGCGGCCGGTCCGCGCCGATATCATTCCCGGATGAGCAGGCGGCAGCTGATCGGTCTGGTCGCGATCGTCGCTGCGCTCCTGATCGCGGGGACCGACGCCTGGGTCATCCATCACTTCAGCGCGAACGCGGCCACCAAGAATTACCCGGACGACTACCTCACCGCGGTGGCCTGCCCGAGCGCGGCGCAGTGCTGGGCCGTCGGCCAGACCGGGAACGCCCCGGGCGGCAACACGCTGTCGGAAACCCGGGGCCCGCTGTTGCAGCACGAGACCGCCGGCCGCTGGCACCGGGTGGCCACGGCCGGGCTCGGGGCCAAGGGCGCGGCGCTCGAGTCCATCACCTGTCCCGGGGCCGCGGACTGCTGGGCCGTGGGCGGCAACTCGGCCGGAGGCCAGCCGGTCATCGAGCACTGGACCGGCGGCGCGTGGCAGCTCGCGGGATCGCCGGCCCGCCGTGGCAGCCAGCTCAACAGCGTCAGCTGCGCGTCGGCGAGCGCGTGCTGGGCGACCGGCGGGACGCAGTCGCGCTCCGGCACCGCCGCCGACCTGCTCGAGCAGTGGGACGGCGTCCAGTGGAGCGTCATCACCACGGTGGCTGGCGGCCTGCGGCCGCAGCAGTTCTCCTGCCCGCACGCCGGCTACTGCCTGGCCCTGGGCGTGCGCGGCGGCGCGGTCGCCGCGGCGGTCTACTCCGGCGGTCGCTGGACCGCGGCCGCCTCGCCCCCGGCCCCGGCCGGCCAGGCCGCCGGGGCGGCGCCGTCCCTGTTCGGCTGCGCCAGCCCGGCCCTGTGCCTGGCGGCGTTCCCGGGGATCAGCCTGGTCACCGACGTCTGGGACGGCCAGGCCTGGACGCCCGTGACCACCAGCATGCTGACCTACCCGGTCGCCCTGACCTGCTCCGGCGGCCATGGCTGCTGGCTGCTGGGCATGACCCGCAAGGGCCGGCCGCTGGCGCTGCGCTGGCAGCAGGGGGGCTGGGCCGCGGTGACCGGGCCCGCCGCCCGTCACCAGGGGTACCTGACCGCGCTAGCCTGCGGAAGCGGATGCTGGGCGGTCGGCGGCAAGGGCGGCACCCGCCGCAACGGCGTCCCCTACACCAGCCCGCTCATCGAGCCGCTGGGCTGAGCGGGTACCCGGGGCCGGCGCGTTCGGGAAAGTCGGTTGGGTCCGGTCACCACTCGCTCATCTGGGCCCGCGCCTCGTACAGCAGCACCGCCGCGCAGACCGCGACGTTCAGCGAGTCCGCGGAGCCCAGCATGGGAATGCCGACCCGGCGGAAGCCCGCCGCCTGCCACGGCGGCGAGATCCCGTACCGCTCGCTGCCGACCACGAGCGCCGTCCGCCCGCGGTAGTCGCAGCCGCGGTAGTTCTGGCTGTTGTCTGTGTCGGCCAGGTACACGGTGAACCCGTGCCTGCCCAGCCAGGAGATGGCACCGTCTACCTCGTCGAACTCGATCGCGGGAACCCTGATGCTCATCCCCTGGCTGCTGCGCAGCACCTTGGGGTGGGTCAGCCGGGTCCGGCGGTTGGTCAGCACCAGGCAGTCGGCCGCGCACGCGTCCGCGGTGCGGATCAGGGTGCCGAGATTTCCCGGGATCTCGATCCCGTCGATCACCAGGACCAAGGCACTTTCCCCGAACGAGAACGTCCCGGGGTCGGTGTCGGGCAGCCGGGCGACCGAGATCAGGCCGTCCGGGTTCGGCCGCTCGGCCAGGTAGCCGAGGGTTTTCTCGGAGATCCGGTAGGCGCGGCGCGACCGGGCGGCCAGCTGCGAGCTGCGGGTCCTGGCCTCGTCGGAGTAGGCCGCCTCCGGGCACCACAGGAAGGTGTCCACGGCCACGCCCGCCTCGAGGACCACGTTGTTCTCGAACAGCCCCTCGGCCACGAAGGCGCGCCGCGGGATCCCGGTGCGGTTGCGCTGGATATCCCGGACCAACTCCGCCGCCGGGTGCCTGCGGCCGACCTGCTGCAGTCGCGCCATGGGCGGTCTCAGCTCGCCCACCCGCCCCTCCTCGCCCACCTGCCTGGCCCCTTGCTCGCCTCGCCCGCCACCCGCCGCATTCCCGGTCGCGCGGCCCCAAACCTTTGCATACCCCGTGACCTGGCCGCTCGGATGAGGATAAGCCGTTCGTTTCGACTGGCCCCCGGCGGCTCAATAGCATGGGGTCATGTCTACCCCGCCCGCCGTGTCCGCGCCCCCGACGATTGATCAGGTCACCGAGGCGCTCGCCGGCGTCAGCGATCCCGAAATCCACCGCCCGATCACCGAGCTCGGCATGGTCAAGCACGTGGACGTGGCCGCCGATGGCGCCGTGCGGGTCGATGTCTGGCTGACCGTGGCCGGCTGCCCGCTGCGCGACACCATCACCCGCGACGTCACGGCCGCGGTCAGCAAGCTCGGCGGGGTGTCCCGGGTCCGGGTCGAGCTGGACGTGATGAGCGAGGACCAGCGGCAAGCGCTGCAGGCCACGCTGCGGGGCGGCAAGCCGGAGCGCGTCATCCCGTTCGCCAAGCCGGGCTCGCTGACCAAGGTGTACGCCGTGGCCAGCGGCAAGGGCGGCGTCGGCAAGTCCTCGGTGACGGTGAACCTGGCCGTGGCCCTGGCCGCCGCGGGGCAGAAGGTCGGCCTGCTCGACGCGGACATCTACGGCCACTCGGTGCCGCGGATGCTGGGCATCACCGGGCGGCCGACCAAGGTCGAGCAGATGATCATGCCGCCCTCGGCCCACGGCGTGCGCGCCATCTCCGCCGGCATGATGAAGCACGGCAACGAGCCGCTGCCGATGCGCGGGCCGATCCTGCACCGGCTGCTGGAGCAGTTCCTGGCCGATGTCTGGTGGGGCGACCTGGACGTGCTGCTGATGGACCTGCCGCCGGGCACGGGTGACGTCGCCATCTCGGCAGGCCAGCTGATCCCGGGCTCGGACCTGATCGTGGTCACCACCCCGCAGCTCGCCTCCGCCGAGGTGGCCGAGCGGGCGGGATCGCTCGCGGTCCAGCTGCACCAGCGGGTGGCCGGGGTGATCGAGAACATGTCCTACCTGCCGTGCCCGCACTGCGGCGAGCGGGTGGAGGTGTTCGGGTCGGGCGGCGGCGAGGTCGTGGCGGACGCGCTCACCCGGGTGGCCGGGACGCCGGTCCCGGTGCTCGGCCAGGTGCCCATCGACATCGGGCTCCGCGAGTCCGGCGACCGCGGCACCCCGCTGGTGGCCTCCCAGCCCGGCTCGCCTGCCGCGCGGGAGCTCATCAGGATCGCCGAGGGCCTGGCCGGCCAGTCCCGCGGCCTGGCCGGACGCCAGCTCGGCCTGAACCCGGTCTAACCGGGCGCTCCTACCCGTACCCGGCCGGGCGCTCCCACCCGGCCGCCGTTGCCCCTCTCAGCCCGATTTTCATGATCACGTCGGATTTTGTCCCATATTTGGTAAAAAGTCGACGTGATCATGAAAGTCTGGTCGGTCAGGTGGCCTCGGAGTCGTACGGGGGGCTCTCGCCCGGCGACAGCAGGGCCGCGCCGCCGGTTTCTCGCAGTCGCGCGGTCTCCGCCACCTGGGTGGTCCCGTTGCCGCCACCATTCGGTTCGAAGTCTTCCCAGAGGTGCTTGCGCACGAAGTTCTTCGGGTTCAGGTCGTTGATGTCGAAATCACGGAACTCGGGGCCGAGGCCCTCCTGCAGGTCGTCCTTGGCCTTCTCGGCGATCAGGCGCAGGTCCCGCAGCGCCTGACCGGCCTGACGGGCGATCTTCGGCAGCTGATCAGGGCCGAAGATGACCAGCGCGATCACCGCGAGAACCAGGATCTTCGTGAAGGACAGGTCGAACACGAGGGTGCTCCAGCATCATCGACACACGGACTCGCGGAGGGGCCGTTGCCTCCAATGTAGACCGTCCGGCCGCCCGGCACGTACCGGACGCGGCCGCCGTGGTCAGCGCAGCGGGTTCAGCCACGAGACGAGCCGGCGGAAGCCGCGGGCCATCCGCGCCCAGAACCCGGGCCGGGTGGTGCCCGGCAGGGTGGTCACCACCTGGCTCACCGTCGCCATGGGGGCATCCGCGATCACGGTGTAGACGAACCCGTCCGCGGACCAGGCAAAGGTCCGCTCGGCCGGGTCGACGGAGTAGACGCTCTGCCCGCCCACCGTGATCTGCCGCCAGCCCGGCATCGGCCGGGCCAGCTCGCCGCGCTGCACGAAGAGGGACACCACGGCCAGGCCGTCGGAATAGGACAGGTTGATCACCGGGCCGGAACGGGCTGACGTCTGGCTCGCGGCGAAGAGCACCAGGCTGCCGGGCAGCTGGCCGGGCAGCGGCCAGCCCCTGGCGCGCAGTTCCGCCAGCCGGGCCCGGTCGAGCTGCGCCGTCCAGGGCGCGGCGGCCGACGCGGGCATGCCGTCGAGCCCGCGAGTCCCGAGCTCCAGGGTGGTGAAGGCATCCTCGCTGATCATGCGGGCGTTGGCGTCGAACATCTCGCGCCGCAGCGGCAGCTTCGTCGCGGCGT
Source organism: uncultured Actinomycetota bacterium (assembly GCA_963808705.1). Taxonomy (GTDB): domain Bacteria; phylum Actinomycetota; class Actinomycetes; order Streptosporangiales; family Streptosporangiaceae; genus JASHPR01. The sequence continues at coordinate 665,283 of CAWEHB010000008.1, forward strand.
CAATCCAGAATCGCGCGGCCAGCCCGCCGCCCGGGCGCCGGACCTCGACCACCAGCGCCGGGCGACCCGCCGCCGATCCGCGGCCCGCATAAACGACCTGGTAGTTGGCCTGCAACAGGGCCAGCAGCCGGTCTGACACGCCGAGGATCCCGTCCGGGTCCTGATCGCCCGCTATCCCGGTCCGGGAGGAGGTGCCCGCGGCGCCGGGCGCCGGGCCGGACGCCCGCACCAGCGTCATGCTGCCGGGCTGGTGCCATACCTCCACGACCGATGTGCTGGTCTCGCCCTGGCCCCACCACAGCACGACCTGCTCGCCGTGGTAGGAGGTGCCCTGGCAGGCCACGGCGGCCTGCTGCAGCAACCGCAGGCCCACGGCGGCGGAGCTGGCCTGCGGCGAGCCCGCGAACTGCAGCGCGCCGATGCTGGGGTGCCTGAGGGCGGCGGACCCCGGCTGCACGTCGGCCAGGGCCAGCCCGGCCACGCCCGACCCGAGCAGGCCGAGTATCGCGGCCAGGCCGACGATCCGGCAGCCAGACGCCATCCGGTAACTCACGGCGCTGACGGCGAGAAGCTCTGTCTGGGCGTCGCGGCCGGACGCGGGCCGTATCGGGCTGAGGTCACAGGGGCAACCCCGGTTATGAGGTCGTGCTGCATCACGTAGGTATCCACCGCGGGCGTGACCCTCGGGCCGGGCTGATCGGTGCCGCCGCCAGCCAGGAAGGCCGCGGCACTCACGCCGACCAGGATCACGGCGGCGGCGCCGAACGTGACGTACCACGCCGGCCGCAGCTCACGGCCATGGGCCGGGGCCAGCGCGCCGACCGCGCCCAGCCGGGACCAGGGCACCGGGCCGGGCTGGCCGGCCGGAGCCGGGCCGCCCGGCTGCGCCAGTCCGATCAGGCGGCGGGTCAGCGCCGAGTCGGCGGCGGCCTCGCCCAGCGCGTTCATCCGCCGTTTCAGGGTCCGCAGGGCGACCGCCTCGCTCCGGCACGACTCGCACCGGGCCAGGTGCACGAGAACGCGGTCGCGCTCCACGCCGTCAAGTTCTCCGTCGATGAGCGCGGAAAGACGGTGCCCGAGATGGCTCACGTCTGGCTCCCCGGTGCGAGTCTGGCCCCGATCGGGGCGCGCGGCGTCAGGGCCGGCGCCTCGCTGAGGTGCCGCGGGCGGCGGTGCTCTAGCGCAGCACGCAGTTGCGCCCGGCCGCGGTGGATCCTGCTGCGGACGGTACCCAGCTTGATTCCCAGAGTCGCCGCTATCTCCTCGTACGACAGGCCCTCGATGTCACAGAGGATGACCGCGGCCCGGTACTCGGGCGCGAGGGCCTTCAGGGCCGCCTGGATATCGCCGTCCAGGTGCCGGTCGTCGAAGGCGTCCGCCGGGGACCGCCCGCCATCGCCCAGGCGCGCGGCGGTCTCGTCACCGAGCCCCTCGAACCGGATCCGCTGCCGGCGGCGGGCCATGTCCAGGAACAGGTTGGTGGTGATCCGGTGCAGCCAGCCCTCGAACGTGCCTGGCGTGTAGCTGGACAGCGACCGGAAGACTCGCACGAAGACCTCCTGGGTGAGGTCCTCGGCGTCGTGCGTGTTGCCGGTGAGGCGGTAGGCAAGGCGGTACACCCGGGCTGAGTGCTCCCGGACCACGTCGTCCCAGCTGGGCGGCGTCCAGTCAGCGGTGGCCTGCAACGGCTGGCTCTCATCCACGGACAAACCCCCTTCCACCGCTCCCACTGTGTGCAACGCCCTCTCTTCGCTCAGGCTTCCCGCGTAACGTGAACGGCCGGGACAACCTGGCCGGTTCCCGAGGTCACGGCCGGTAACGCTAGGCTGCCGCACGAGAGTTCGACCGCCCGGAGGCAGACATCGTGAGCGCGCAGGTCATCCTGGCCTATGTCGACGACTTCCTACCCGAGGATGAGCCGCTGCTCGAGGCCAGGAGGAACGCCGCAGAGGTAGGCGGGGCGGACCCGGTCGGGCCCGTCACGGGCGCGGCCCTGCGCTTCGTGGCCTCGGCCATCGGGGCCAGGTCGGTCGTGGAGATCGGAACGGGCTGCGGCGTCTCCGGCCTCTGGCTGCTCCGGGGCATGCGCCCGGGCGCGGTCCTGACCAGCGTCGATGTCGAGCCGGACCATCAGCGGCTGGCGCGTGCCGTGTTCGTCAGCGCGGGCTTCCCGGCCGGCCGCTACCGGCTGATCAGCGGCCGGGCGCTCGAGGTCCTCCCCCGCCTCGCCGACGGCGCCTACGACCTGGTTTTCTGCGATGCCGACCCGCACTCCTACCCCGACTACCTGGTGGCGGCGCTGCGGCTGCTCCGGCCGGGCGGCGTGGTGATCTTTGACAATGCGCTATCGCGCGGCCGGGTGGCCGACCCGGCCTGCAGCGACCTGGACGCGGTTGCCGTGCGCGAACTATGCGAGCAGGTCAGGATGGATGAGCGCCTCGTGCCGCTGCTCTTGCCGGTGGGCGACGGACTGCTCGCCGCGGTCAGGCGGCCCGAGTGACGCCAGGGTCCCGTTCTGTGGTCCGGATTCGGATAGGTTAGCCGCCGAGAAGCCGCTGGCCGGGGCCGCGGCCCAGGCTAGCCTCGGTGACTGATGGCAAGGCTCAGCCAACGGCCGACTTGAGCGCTTCACCAAGCGCGACCGCCTCGTCTGGCGACAACTCGACCACCAGCCGCCCGCCGCCCTCAAGCGGGACGCGCATCACAATGCCGCGGCCCTCCTTGGTGACCTCGAGCGGACCGTCGCCTGTCCGCGGCTTCATCGCCGCCATCCGCCATCCCCTTTCCTACCTGGGGCCGCAGAGACCCCGCCGAGGGCCTGCGGCGCCTGCTCGGGTGCCTGGCGGGACCGGCCAGCCACAACGATGTCGATCAGTACCTCTATTATCCAGAGTTCCGGCCCGCAGTGCTAACGATCAGCGTTCGGACGCGATGCGGCGCCCGGCTCGCGGTCCGGCGGGCGGCGGGCGAAACTGGGAGCGTGCACGCGACATCGGCGCTCTTCGACCTCTACGGGGATCATCTGCGGTCACGCGGTTCCCGGGCTCCGGTCGCCGCCCTGGTCCGGCTCGAGGCCGAGCGCGTCCGGGCCGGGCGGTTCGCCGCCAGCTACGACGGCGACGCCCGCGGCCTGGTCGCCAGGGCCTGGGATCTTGACGGCCTGGCGGCCAGGCTGCTGCCTGCCGCGTCCCGCTTCGTGGACTGCTGCCTGCGGCCCGGGCGGCGGCGCTCCCGGCACCGACGGCAGGCCGTCGTGATCAGGGGTTGGTTAGGGAGAGGCGGCGGGTAGCTTACGCGTCGGTGCCGGCCGCGGCCCGAGACTCCTCGTGAGCCCACACGATCTGCTCGGCCACATCGACCAGGTCGCCCATGGGCACCCGCTGGTAGCTCCCGTCCGCGGCCCGCCACGAGGCCGTGCCAGAGTGGCACCATACGGTCAGATCGCGGCTTATGGACAGCACCGACATGCCCGCGGCAGGCTCGTCGACCCGGACCAGGCGACCCGCCAGGCCACGGCTGCCCAGCATCGCCTCAAGCTCGTTGACCGCCTCCCACGGGCCGAGCTCGGGCAGGCCGAAGCGGGCCGCGTCGCAGCCCGGCGGCACCCGCAGCGCGAACCAGACGGCCTTGCCCGAGACCTTCCAGCTGCCCAGCCGCCCGCGGGTGAGGTGGGCACCCCACTCGCCGGCCGACAGCCCGTCGACGACCTGCAGGCCCCGGCCGTTGACCCCTTCCTTGGACCGCACCTTCACGTCCGGGAGGCTGCCGGTCTTCCAGCCTGGCTGGGAGTCGAAGACCTTGCACACCACCTCGCACCGCGAGCCGCGGCCGCGCAGGTACATCCACAGCTCAGGGAAACCGCTCACCGGGCGCTGGCTGCTGCCGCTGAACTCCACGTTCCCCTGCGCGTGCAGGGTGTTGGCGGCGAGCTCGCTGGCCATCGTGACCCCGTCATGCACCAGGTCCCCGGGCAGCCCGATCCCTGCGACGCCCTCACGGAACAGGCTCCTGGCCGCGCCCGCGCAGGTCGGATCGAGCGGCAGCGGCCGCGCGAAGCAGCCCCCGGCGCGCACGCTCGCGTCGTCCAGGGTTCCCGCGGCACCAGATGCCTCCGCCACCGGCGCAGCCATGAAACCGTGGTCAGCAGCGGGCGGACCCACTGCGCCGCGACGGTCCGGGCCGCCCTCGGCGGGCGAGGGTAGCATGCTCCTCCGCCTTTCGGACTCAGACATCTGTGAAACACAGATTATGAGTCGGGTACGAGCCTACGCAATGGTAACGAGGGAAAAAGCCACAGCTAATGCCGTCTCCTCCCCTCCGCGCTAGCGCGACGCTAGTGACAGAAACATGGCCTTGAGGCAACAAGGAACGAACGGCGGGTTGTAGTCAGCGGCCGGTCGTGCCGGTAACGTCACACTCGCGACGGCCCGGCCCCTGACCAGGCTAAGCCGTCGAGCCTCGAGACAGGCGCCGTTCGTGAAGAATCCCCCGGGGGGAGAGCCCGGGGGATTCTTCACGCGGAATGGATCTTCTCAGCTCTCGCCACGGACGACGAGGTCGTACCGGCCGGCCCGCGCGTCGGCGAGGAACGCGGCAAACGCCGGCCTGCTGACCACGTGGGCGCCGCCTTCTGGACGCTTGCTATCCCTGACGGCGATCACGCCAGGGAGATTGGCTGCGATCTCGACGCAACCCCCGTTGTTGGTGCTCCGGCTGGCCTTGCGCCAGACGGCTCGAGACAGGTCGGGCATTACTTCACTCCAGTTGGTCGGTTCACTCCAGTTGCTCGGCCAGGTGCTTCAGGTAGGCCACGGTGTCGGCGGGTTCGAGCGCCGCATCCCGAGCGTGACCGAAGCCCTGCATATAGCTGTCGACCTCCTCTGGCTTGCTCACCTCCTCAATGGCGACGTCGGTCTCCAGGTACACGAGGCTCGGCTCGTCATCGGCGAAGTCGAAGATGTTGACCATGGACCACATGCCCCGGTGCGGCCCGTCGGCGAAGCGCTGGATGCGCAACTCCACGTTGGGGTTGCCGCCGAGCGCCACCAAGTGCTCGATCTGCTCGCGCCGTTCGCTTCGCGTGCCCCACCGGTACATCAGCGACGCTTCCGCGATCACCGCGATCACCCGGGGGACGGTGCCGTCGGTGCGGTCAAGGATCTGCTGCCGTCGCCGCCGGCACTCCAGCGCGCGCCGTTGCCACGTGGGCGGCCTGGAGCCGACGCTGAAGAGCGCCTCGGTGTAGTCCTGCGTCTGCAGCAGGCCGGGCAGCACCAGCGGCATGCAGACCCGGATCCGGACGGCGTCACTCTCAAATCCGGGAAACTCGTTCTCGAAGATGTCCGAATAGTCCCGCCACCAGGGCCTGGCCCGCGCCCGCATGGCGAGTTCCTCCAGCTCATCCCGGACGGACTGGTCAACCCCGTAAACCCTCAGCAAGTCCCTGATGTCACTCATCTCGGGACGCTTCCAGTGATTGGCCTCAAACCGCCCGACCTTGCCCCGCCCCCAGTCCAGCAGGTCACAGACATGGTTAGCGGTGTGCCCCGACGCGCGCCTCAGCTCGGTGAGACGGCGAGACAGTCGCCGCTTGGCGACGGTTGCCCCGTAGGCGTCGTCGCTCATGGGCGGATGCCTCCTTGACAGGACCTCTGTTTCAGCATAGCCCTACTTAAGTTGTGAATCACAAACGTTGCCATCATCGGCTGGGCGTCGGTTTCGCATCGTTTGCGTATCGGCCGCGTTAGCAGACGGGAAAGCCTGGAACGAGCCTGGCATCGGCTCGGTACCGCCGCGTTCAGCCGGCCGCGTCGTCGAACTCGCCGCTTCGCACGCCGTCAAGGAAGCACTCCCATTCGTTCCGGTCGTAGACCAGGACCCGGCCCTCCGGATCTCCGGCCACGCGCATCAGCACCCACAGCGCGCCGGTGCTCGCGGGCCCGCCCACGAACGCGATCTCGACGGCGCCGTCACCGTTGCCGGACCGCTGCCAGTCCTGTGCGCCGACATCGATGCCGAGCCCGGCCACGGTCGGCTTGGCCCTGGCGTCAGTCATCTCGCCTCCCGAAGGCACGGGAATCACGGCCGCCGCGCGACGCCAACGTAGAGCCCGCGCGATCCCTCGCTGTCCGCGGCTTCGATGTCCACGGCGCCCCACAGCCCGGCGTAGGTGACCACGCGGCCCGCATCCTCGTAGGGCGGCACCAGTTCCAGCCCGTCGAAGAACCGCTCCACCTCAGCCTTGGAACGCAGGTGGACGTGTTCGGTGGATTTCGCGTACGTGTCCACGCCCGCTTGGATCAAGTTCGGCGGCAGCTTGTCGTAGGTTCCGTGCGAGAGCGCAAGGTAGCTGCCCGGCGCCACCGCCGCCATGTAGCGGGCCACCAGGCCCCACGGGTCCAGGACATCGGGCACGAAGTGAATGAGCGTGGTCATCAGCACCCCGGTCGGCTCGGCGAGATCGATCAGCTTGAGCAGCCCGGGATGGCCAAGCACCGTGTCGGGTTCCCGCCAGTCGGCGGTGACCAGGGTCGTCGTCCCGTCGGCGGCCAGCAGCGGCCCGCGGTGCGCGGCCACCATCGGGTCGTGGTCGACGTAGACGACCCTCGCGCCCGGGGCCACCCGGTGTACCGCCTCGTGGGTGTTGTACTGCGTGGGCAGCCCCGAACCGACATCGATGAACTGCCGGATCCCGTGCTCGGCCATCCATATCGCGGCACGACCGTGGAAGCCGCGGTTGGCCCACATCGCGTCGATGATGTCGGGCACGGCGGCCTTCAGCATCTCCGCTGCGGCCCGGTCGGCCGGAAAGTTGTTCGTGCCGCCGAGGAAGTAGTCATACAGCCGTGCCGGGCTCGGCGTGCCGGGATCCACGCCAGGAGGAACCTCTGGCGTCTCGCTCATCTCGCCTCCGTCGCCCCCAATGCCCAGTCTGGCATGCTCCGCTTGGTGCACAACACGGGGGAATAAGCCTTGCCGTAGGGGTTTCCGCCACTTCAGCCCCACTGTGAGCGTGGCGGCACCGACAACGCACCCCCGTTACGAGCGGTATGCGCCGCGGCGGAAACACAACTCTAGGTGATCATCTACCGCTCCGCACGCCTGAAGCGTGGCATACACGGTTACCGGGCCCGTGAAAGAGAACCCGTGCTGCCGGAGTTCCTTGGCGAGCGCCTTCGACCGGGGTGTCGAGGACGGCACCTCGGCCAGGGTCACCGGGGCCCTGTCCTGGCCGCCCGCATAGGCCCAGACCAGGGCGGCCAGGCCGCCGGGCACCCCGAGCGCGGCCCGCGCGTTACCGATGACCGCCTCGATCTTGGCCCGGTTCCTGACGATGCTCGCGTCGCCGAGCAGCCGCGCCACGTCGTCCGGGCCGTACTTGGCCACCGCCTCGATGTCGAATCCGGCGAACGCGGAACGGAAGCCTTCCCGCTTGCGCAAGATCGTCAGCCAGGACAGCCCGGACTGGAATGCCTCCAGGGAGAGCCGCTCGAATATGCCCCTGTCGTCGCGTACCGGGCGGCCCCACTCTTCGTCGTGATAGGGGAGGTACTCGGCGCTGCCCAGGCTCCACGGGCAGCGCAGCTGGCCGTCGGGTCCGGGCTCCGCGCCTGGCGCCGCTGTGTTCATGCGCTCCCCTCCGGCGCGCTGTCCGGCGCGCTCTCCCCAGGCGCGCTGCCCTCCGGCGCCTTCCCGCCAGGCGAGCTGGCCGGCGCGCTCCCGTCAGGCGAGCTGGCCGGCGCGCTCCCCTCAGGCCCGTCGCCCCTGGGCCCGGTCTCTGGATGCTCGCCATTATCCGGCAGCGCGGCCGGGCCCGGCCGCTCCCATGCCGACCATGGCGGCGCGCCCGCAGGCGGACGGGCCGGGCTGCTCACGCCACGGCGGACCGGGAACGTCGAGGGACTCAAGCCAGGAGCGCCCGCTCCTAGCTCACCGAACCGGCCCGGTTCCCCGAACCGGCCCGGCTCGCCGGGCTTGCGCGGCTCGCCGGGCTTGCGCGGCTCGCCGGGCTTGCGCGGCTCCCTGGCCCGGCCCGGCTCCCTGGCCCGGCCCAGCTCCCTGGCCTGCCCCGGCTTCCTGGCCTGCCCCGGCTCCCTGGCCCGGGTCGGCTCCCTGGCCCGGGTCGGCTCCCTGGCCTGGGCCCTCCCCGCGGCCGCCTGCATCTCGGCGAGCTGGCGCCGCAGCGTGGCGATCTCGACTTCACGCTCGGTCACGGTGCGCGCCACCATGTTCAGCGCCTCGTCGGTGGCCCGCATGTCGTATCCCCACAGGGCCGCGGGCGGGCGCAGCAGCGCGACGTCGGCGGCGGTCACGATATCCGTGTCAAGCGGCCGGAGATCGGCAGCGGGCCGCGCCAATTCCCCGCCGCGGCCCATCGCGACGAAGATCACGCCGGCGACGATAACCGCGGCGGCGGCGAGCAGCACCCAGAGCACACAAGAATCGTGCCATGCCCGAACCCGGGATAGCGCATCGCGACGGCCAGGATCACGTGGCCAGGCCGCTGTCGGCCGACCCGTTCTGACGGTGCGCGTCCTTAATGATCTGAACAACCTCAGCGGGCTCGTCGGCGATCCGGAACAGATCCGGATCGGCAGCCGAGACCTTGCCCTGGGCCAGCAGGGTCCCGCGAATCCAGGAAATGAGGCCGGACCAGTGCTGGCTGTCGACCAGTACGATGGGGAATTTCGTGATCTTGCCTGTCTGGACCAGCGTAAGCGCCTCGAAGAGCTCGTCCAGCGTGCCGAACCCGCCGGGCAACACCACGAATGCCTGCGAATACTTGATGAACACCGTCTTACGGACGAAGAAATACCTGAATTCAAGGCCAATCTCGACATAGTCGTTCAGGCCCTGCTCCAGCGGGAGCTCGATGCCCAGGCCCACCGACACGCCGTTGGCGCGCACCGCCCCCTTGTTGGCCGCCTCCATGATCCCGGGGCCGCCCCCGGTGATCACCGCGTAGCCCGCGGCGGCCAGGCCCGCGCCGATCTGCTCGGCGCGTTCGTAGTCCAGGGTTCCGGGAAGCGTTCGCGCCGACCCGAACACGGTGACCGCCGGGCCGAGCTCGGACAGCAGCCCGAAGCCCTCGACGAACTCGGCCTGGATCCGCAGCACCCGCCACGGGTCGGTATGCACCCAGTCGCCGGGGCCGCGCCGGTCGAGCAGCCGCTGATCGGTGGTGGTCTTCGGAATGTGCTTGCCGCGCAATGTCGCTGGTCCCTGGCGGCGCAGGCGACGCTGCGGCTCTGAATTTACGCTCACGATCACATAACGTAGCCTCGCCCCGGGCCCGCGGCGGACGCCGGCACGCTGGGCCGACGGCCTCCGGCGATGCCAACCACGGGCGGAGCGAAGCAGCTAGCGGTAACTTCGGTGAGGTGCCGACAAGCCGCCGCAGACGCCGCGGAATCTCGGGCGTCAGCCTGCTCCTGGCGGTGCTCCTGGTGCTCGGGTTGTACGTGGCCTTCCAGCGGATCGCTCCGCTGCTGCGGGGGAGCGACTGCACCGCGGCGGGCGGTGGCCAGGAGATCACTCTGGGCACCGGCCAGGCCGGCATCGCCGCCACGATCGCCGGCGTCGCGCAGCGGGACGCGCTGCCCGCCCGGGCGGTCACCGTGGCCTACGCGGCCGCCATGCAGGAGTCGAAGCTGCAGAACCTGCTCTACGGGGATCGCGACTCGGTGGGGGTGTTCCAGCAGCGGCCGTCACAGGGCTGGGGGAAGCGCAGCCAGCTCGAGAATCCGGTTTACGCGACGTCGAAGTTCTTCGGCGCCCTAGCCAAGGTTCCCGGCTACCAGCGGATGCCCATATACCAGGCAGCGCAGGCCGTGCAGCACAGCGCCGACGGCTTTGCCTACGAGCGATTTCAGCCGATGGCCGCGCACATGGCCGCCGCGTTCACCGGGCAGGACCCGCACGCCGTCTGGTGCTGGTACACGCCGACGATCAACGGCACGGCCCGCGTGGCCGCCGCCCGCCTGGGACTGGCGCAGACGTTCGGGCCGCATGCCACCCGCGCCACGGCGGATCCCGGACTGATTGTGCAGGTCGCCGACGTCCGCCAGGGCTGGGCGGTGGCGACGTGGCTGGTGTCGCACGCCCAGCAGTACCGGATCGACGACGTGCGGTATGCGGATTATCAGTGGACCGCCGCCCACGGCGCGCAAGGATGGGCTCGCACAGTTTCTCTGGCTCCGCCCGGATGTGTGGAGTTGGGCTGATAGCCTGCGGTCCGTGGGGACGGAAAAGGAGTGAGGAAGTGACTTACATCATCACCGAGTCCTGCATCGATTTGTTGGACAAGACGTGCATCGACGAGTGCCCCGTAGATTGCATCTACGAGGGCGAGCGGATGATGTACATCCACCCGGACGAGTGCGTTGACTGTGGTGCCTGCGAGCCGGTCTGCCCGGTCGAGGCGATCTACTACGAAGACGACGTGCCCGGCCATTTGAAGGACTACTACCGGGTCAACGTCGACTTCTTCCAGAACATCGGCTCACCGGGCGGTGCGTCCCGGGTCGGCAAGATCCACCAGGATCACCCGATCGTGGCAGCGATGCCATACCAGCCGCACTGATCCCGGCCACTGGCCGGGAACCCGTCGTGCCGACTCTCGCCGGACGACTGCCCCGGTACCCGTGGGACGCGCTCGAGCCGTACAAGGCCAGAGCGCGTTCTCATCCCGACGGCATCGTCGACCTGTCGGTCGGCACTCCGGTGGATCCCGTTCCTGCCGTAGCGCGCGAGGCGCTGGCGGCCGCGTCGGACGCCCCAGGCTACCCGGCGACCGGCGGCACCAGCGCGCTACGGCAGGCCGCCGCCGAATGGCTGGCGCGCAGGCATCAGGTCACGGTCGACCCAGATGCCGTGCTGCCCGTGATCGGGACCAAGGAGCTAGTCGCATCCCTGCCGACGCAGCTCGGCTGCGGCCCGGGCGACGTGGTGGTCCATCCCGAACTTGCCTACCCGACCTACGACATCGGCGCCCGGATGGCCGGGGCCAGGCCGGTTGCCGCCGACGGCCTAGTCTCGCTCGGCCCCGAGTCGGTGCGGCTGTGCTGGCTGAACTCGCCGTCCAACCCGACGGGGCAGGTGCTGCCCGCCGAGCACCTGCGCAAGGTGGCGGCATGGGCACGCGAGCGCGGCACCGTGGTCGCATCGGACGAGTGCTATATCGACTTGGGCTGGGAGGACCGGCCCGTCTCGGTGCTTCATCCCGACGCGTGCGGCGGCTCGCACGCTGGTCTGCTGGCGGTGCACTCGCTGTCCAAGCGGTCCACCATGGCCGGCTACCGGGCCGGGTTCGTGACCGGTGACCCGGCACTCATCGCCGAACTGCTGGAGATCCGCAAGCATGCCGGGTTGATCATGCCCGGGCCGGTTCAGGCGGCCGCCGCAGCGGCGCTCCGCGACGACGCCCACGCCAAGGTCCAGCGGGCCAGGTACGCGGCGCGGCGGGCCATGCTCCGCCCCGCGCTGGAAGCGGCCGGCTGGGCGGTGCAGCACTCGCAGGCCGGCCTCTACCTGTGGGCCGCGCATCCTGACCGTGACTGCTGGGCATCGGTCGCGGTGCTCGCCGAGGCCGGCATCCTGGTCGCGCCCGGCTCGTTCTACGGCCCGTCGGGAGCACGGCACATCCGGGTGGCGCTCACCGCCACCGACGAGCGGATCACCGCCGCCGTGGCGCGCCTGGCCGCGCTGGCCTGACCTCCGCCCCGGCCCGGCCATGCCGGACCACCCGCCGCGTCTTCGTAGGCTGGTCAGATGTTCCGGCTCTATGACACACGGACCAGGCAGGTCGAGGAGATAAGGCCCGGCCGCGGCAGCGGGCTGCTGCGGATGTACAGCTGCGGCCCCACCGTGTACCGTCACGCCCACGTCGGCAACCTGCGCACCTACCTGCTCGCCGACCTGATCCGGCGGAACGCCGAGCACCGGCACCACCTCATGGTCCTGACCTGCCAGAACATCACCGACGTGGGACATCTCACCGACGGGACTCCCAGCGACGGTGCCGTTACGACAGGCCAGGAGGGCGAGGACAAGGTCCTGCTGCAGGCCCGCGCGGAGGGCAGGACCCCGCTGGAGCTGGCCAGGTTCTACGAGCACGCGTTCCTCGCCGACTGCTCCGCGCTGAACCTCCGTCCGGCCGGGCACTCGCCTCGTGCCTCGGAGGAGATCGACCTGATGACCGGCATGATCTCCAGGCTGCTCAAGGCCGGGCATGCCTATCCGACGCCCGACGGCTCGGTGTACTTCGACGCGCGGTCCTTCCCCGGGTACGGCGAGCTCTCCGGCAACCGCCTCGCCGACCTGCGCCCCGCCCGCTCGCGCCAATCCCGCAGGCCCGGCCCGCAGGCCGACGAGGGCGGGGCGGGCGGGGCGGAAAAGCGGTTTCACGCCGATTGGGCGCTGTGGAAGGGCGCGGCCGCGGGCCGGGAGCTGACCTGGCCCGCCCCCTGGGGCACCGGGTTCCCTGGGTGGCACATCGAGTGCTCGGCGCTGTCGCTGCACTATCTCGGCGAGGCCTTCGACATCCATACCGGCGGCATCGACTTGCGCTTCCCGCACCATGAGGACGAGCGGGCCCAGTCGAACTCGGTGACCGGGCATGAAGTGGTGCGGCACTGGGTGCACGGCGAGCACCTGCTGTTCGACGGCCGCAAGATGGCCAAGTCCACGGGGAACGTGGTGCTCGTGTCTGACCTGGTCAGCCGCGGTCTGGACCCGCTGGCGCTGCGGCTGGCGTTCCTGGAGCACCGCTACCGGCAGCAGATGAACCTCACCTGGGACACCCTCAGCGCCGCGGACCGGACGCTGCGCCGCTGGCGGGAGCTGGTCGCCGAGTGGGCCTGCTCGCCCAGCAAGCCGATGGACCCGGAGGTGACCGGGCAGATCGCAGCGGCGTTCGACGACGACCTGGACACCCCCGCGGCGCTGCGGGCGCTGCGCAGGCTCGAGCAGGATCCGCGGATCCTGCCGGGCTCGAAGTTCGAGTCGTTCGCGCACGCCGATCAGCTACTGGGCCTCGACCTGGCCCGCGACGTCGGCCGGGCGCCGGTCAGGCCGCCGCTGCCGGACGGGGCGCAGCAGCGGCTCGCCGCCCGCCAGGCCGCCCGGGCGACCAGGGACTGGGCCACCGCCGACCGGCTCCGTGGCGAGCTGGCCGCCATCGGCGTGTCGGTCAGCGACACGGCCGAGGGCCAGGAGTGGACGGTCCGCCCCGCCGGATGACGAGGCGGCCCGGCCGCGCAACGATTCGCCGGATCGAGCGCCCAGGACGCAACAAATCGCCGCCAACGCGCACGGGGTGCACGGGCTCCCCGTCGTCTCCGGCTTCTACCCTGGATATTCGCTGGATCATCAGCCGACAGGAGCCGCATGACTGAGACGGAGGGCACCGGCCGCCGCCGCACGGCGCGCACCAAGACCTACCTCATGTGCCCGCCCGAGTACTTCACGGTCGAATACGCCATCAACCCGTGGATGAACCCGGACGTGCCGCCTGATGCCGCCCTCGCCATGCTCCAGTGGCAGCGGCTACGGGACACCTACCGCCGCCTCGGCCACACCGTGCGCATCATCGATCCCCTGCCCGGCTTGCCGGACATGGTCTTCGCGGCCAACGGTGCCACCGTGATCGACGGCAAGGTCCTCGGCGCGTGCTTCCGGCATGTACAGCGGGTGGCCGAAGGCGCCGCGTACTTCGCTTGGTTTATCCGCAACGGGTACGCCAGCGTCGTCTCGCCCCGCCATGTGAACGAGGGCGAGGGGGACATCGTCTTCGCCGAGCGCGCGATCCTGGCCGGTCACGGCAGCCGCACCGACGCCGCGGTCGCCGGCCAGCTGGAGGCGCTCTTCGGCCTGCCCGTGCTCAGCCTCCGGCTGGTGGATCCCCGGTTCTACCACCTGGACACGGCGCTGTGCGTCCTGGACGCCGACACCGCCGCCTACTACCCGGCGGCGTTCGACGATGCCGGCCGGGCGGCGCTGGCCAGCCATTTCGCGGAGCTGATCGAGGCCAAGGACGAGGACGCCGAGGTGCTGGGCCTGAACGCGGTCAGCGACGGCCGGCGCGTCGTGCTGCCCGAGCAAGCCACCGGCCTCGCGGCCCAGGTCGCGGAAAAAGGCTTCGAGCCCGTGCCGGTCGGCATGTCAGAATTCCGCAAAGCCGGGGGCGGTCCCAAGTGCTGCACCCTGGAGCTTCGCTAGAACCGACACCCGAGGAGAGCTGAACCATGACCGGTAGCGACGGCACATCGACGGCGGAATGGCTGCGCGCCCAGGCCGCGGCCCACGGCGCGCACAACTACCATCCGCTGCCGGTCGTGATCGCCGAAGCCGAGGGCGCCTGGGTGACCGACGTCGGCGGCCGCCGCTACCTGGACCTGCTCGCCGCGTACTCGGCGATCAACTTCGGGCACCGGCATCCTCGCCTGGTGGCCGCGGCGCAGCGGCAGCTTGAGCGGGTAACCCTGGTCAGCCGGGCGTTCGAGCATGACCAGTTCGGCCCGTTCTGCGCCGAGCTCGCGGCGCTGGCCGGCATGCAGATGGTGCTGCCGATGAACACCGGCGCCGAGGCGGTAGAGACGGCGATCAAGACCGCCCGGAAGTGGGGTTACGAGGTCAAGGGGGTGCCCGCGGGCGAGGCGGTCATCGTGACCTTCGAAGGGAACTTCCACGGGCGCACCACGACGATCATCAGCTTCTCCACGGACGAGGACTCCAGGGCCTCGTTCGGCCCGTACACGCCCGGGTTCACCATCGTGCCCTACGGTGACCTGGACGCGCTGGCCGCCGCCGTGGACGACCGGGTGGTCGGCGTGCTCGTCGAGCCGATCCAGGGCGAGGCCGGGGTGCTGGTGCCGCCGCCCGGGTTCCTGGCCGGCGTGCGCGAGATCTGCTCCGCGCGCGGCGCGCTGATGATCGCGGACGAGATCCAGTCCGGGCTCGGCCGGACCGGGACCACGTTCGCCTGCGAGCTCGAGGACGTCGTCCCCGACATGTACCTGCTCGGCAAGGCGCTGGGCGGCGGGATCGTGCCGGTGTCCGCCGTCGTGTCTTCCGCCGAGATCCTCGGCGTGTTCCGGCCGGGCCAGCACGGATCGACGTTCGGCGGCAACCCGCTGGCCTGCGCGATCGGGCGCGAGGTGATCGCGATGCTGGCCACCGGCGAGTTCCAGGAGCGCTCGGCCAAGCTGGGCGCGCACATGCACCACCGGCTGTCCGCGCTGCCCGCGAGCGCCGTACGCGAGGTGCGCGGCCGCGGGCTGTGGGCGGGCGTCGAGTTCGCGTCGCTGCCGGGGCGGGAGGCGTGCGAGCGGCTCGCCGAGCGCGGCATCCTGGCCAAGGACACCCACGGCTCGACGATCCGGCTCGCCCCGCCGCTGGTGATCGAGGAAGAGGACCTGGACTGGGCCCTCGACCAGATCGAGGAGATCGCCCGCTGACTCACCCGGCCCGGTCGGCCGCCCGGCAAGGTGTACGCTTGGTGTATGACACGCACAAACATCGACATTGACGATGCCCTAGTGGCGGAAGCCATGCGCCGGTATGACCTGAAGTCCAAGAAGGAAGCGGTTGATCTCGCGCTGCGCCGTCTGGTTGGCCCGCCGGTCACCAAGGAGTTCCTGCTCAGCCTGCGTGGGACGGGTTGGGATGGCGACCTCGAGGAAATGCGCCGCTCCGAGAGCGTCGAGGAGTTCTGACGCGTGCACCTGATCGACACCTCGGCATGGGTCGAATATCTCCGCGCTACCGGCAGTGCCGCAGATGCCGCGGTCACCCAGCTGGTCGAGGGAAGCGCGCCGATAGCGATAACCGAGCCGGTCATCATGGAGCTGCTGGCCGGCGCGCGTGACTCGGCGAACTTCCGCCGCTTGGGCATCATGACCGGTGGGCTGCCGCTGATGGCGGTCGAGCCGGCATGCGACTACCACGAGGCAGCGGCCATATTCCGGCTCGCGCGGATGGGCGGAAAGACCATCCGAAGCATGGTCGACTGCTTGATCGCAGCCGTTGGCCTGCGGCGTGATGCCACCGTGGTCCACTTCGATGCCGACTTCGAGGTCATCGCGTCATGTGTTCCGCTGCGCACGCGGTCACTGCTCTGACCGGCCGGGTCGGCCCAGCCGGGCGGCCAGTCCGGCGTTGCGCTGGGCGAACGGCACCCATGCGGTAGGAGTAGCGGCCACGAGCGGGGCCGCTGCCGCGCGTCGTCATGAGCGGACGCCCGGGCCAGCCCAGCCTCCCGGACGTCGTCAGCCTACGGTGGGCTGGTGACGATCGAGATTGTTTACGAGACACATTCGATCACCGAGGACAACGAGCGCGGCATCGCCACGGGCTGGCTGCCTGGCCGGCTCTCCCCGCGCGGCCGGGAGCTGGCCGCCGGGCTCGGGCGGCGGCGGCGCGACGATGGCCTCGCCGCCGTATTCAGCTCCGACCTGGCCCGGGCCGCCGAGACGGCCTCGATCGCTTTCGGCGGGTCACCGATCCCCGTGCTGCTCGACTGGCGGCTGCGGGAATGCGACTACGGGAGCCATAACGGGACGGCAGCCGCGGAACTGCTCGCCCATCGTCCCTACCACCTCGACGACCCGTACCCGGGCGGGGAGAGCTGGCGGCAGGCGGTAACGCGGGTAGGCCGGTTCCTGGCAGGGTCACGGTTGTCCCGATCGGAGAAGAGCAAGGCCGATCGGCAGGCGAGCTGCTGGGGAGGACCGGGTTGTGCGGGCACCGCTGCGCGCTGGACGAGCTTCTGGCCGTGGTCGCATTGGCCCAGCCGCGGCCGGTCATCGTGCTTACCAGCGATACCGACGACATGTGCCGCCTGACCGAGGAGCCAGGGATCCGCAAGGCAGAGAGGATAGAAGTCGCCGGTATCCGACGGGCGGCGTGCGGTGGGTGCCTGGTGGTCTGAGCTGCGGGGCGAATATGGTTCGGCGTGTGAGCATCCTGGCCAGCGCGCTCGACACCCGGGGGGCGGAGTACGCGGCACGCCGCGAGGCCATGCTGGCCCGGCTGGCCGAGCTGGACGCCGAGCACGCCAAGGCCCTGGCCGGCGGCGGGCCGACGTACACGCAGCGGCACCGCGACCGGGGGAAGCTGCTGGCGCGCGAGCGGATCGAGCTGCTCATCGATCCCGATTCCCCGTTTCTCGAGCTGTCGCCGCTGGCAGGCTACGGAACCGGCTTCCCGGTGGGCGGCAGCGTGGTCACCGGGATCGGCGTGGTCTGCGACACCGAGTGCGTGCTGATCGCGAGCGACCCGACGGTCCGCGGCGGGTCGACCAACCCGTGGACGTTGCGTAAGGTGCTCCGGGCTTCGGACATCGCGCTGCGCAACCGGCTGCCGCTGGTCAATCTCGTCGAGTCGGGCGGCGCTGACCTGCCCACGCAGAAGGAGATCTTCATCCCGGGCGGCCAGATCTTCCGCGACCTGACCCGGATGTCGGCGGCCGGGATCCCCACGATCGCCCTGGTGTTCGGCAGCTCCACGGCCGGCGGGGCCTACCTGCCGGGGATGAGCGACTACGTGGTGATGGTGCAGGACCGGGCCAAGGTGTTCCTCGGCGGGCCGCCGCTGGTCAAGATGGCCACCGGCGAGGAGTCTGACGACGAGTCGCTCGGCGGGGCCGGGATGCACGCGCGCCAGTCCGGGCTGGCTGACTTCCTGGCCGCCGACGAGCGCGACGCGCTGCGGCTCGGCCGGTCGATCGTGGCCCGGCTGCACTGGCGCGCCCGCGGCCCGAGGCCGCCCGGCCAGGCTGCCGCGGGGCCGCGGCACAGCGAGGACGACCTGCTGGGCATCGTTCCCGAGGACCTGAAGGTGCCGTTCGACCCGCGCGAGGTCATCGCGCGGATCGTCGACAGCTCGGACTTCGACGAGTTCAAGCCGCTGTACGGGAGCAGCCTGGTGACCGGCTGGGCGGCCCTGCACGGGCATCCGGTCGGCATCCTGGCCAACGCGCGCGGCGTGCTGTTCAGCGAGGAGTCCCAGAAAGCCGCGCAGTTCATCCAGCTGGCCAACCAGATCGGCGTGCCGCTGCTGTTCCTGCAGAACACCACCGGCTACATGGTCGGCAGCCGCTACGAGCAGGCCGGGATCATCAAGCACGGGGCAATGATGATCAACGCGGTGTCCAACAGCCGGGTCCCCCATCTCACGGTGGTCATGGGCGCGTCCTACGGCGCCGGGAACTACGGGATGTGCGGCCGGGCCTACGACCCGAGATTCCTGTTCAGCTGGCCCAGCGCGAAGTCGGCGGTGATGGGCCCGGCGCAGCTGGCCGGGGTGCTGTCGATCGTCGGCCGCCAGGCCGCTGCCGCGCGGGGTGAGGCCTACGACGAGACGGCCGACTCGGCCATGCGGACCGCCGTGGAGGAGCAGATCGAGGCCGAGTCGCAGCCGTTCTTCCTCTCCGGCCGGATCTACGACGACGGGGTGATCGACCCGAGGGACACTCGCACGGTGCTCGGCCTGTGCCTGTCCGTCGTGGGGAGCACCCAGCGCGCTCAGCCCGAGCGGGCCGATGCGGGGAGCCCGGCCGGTTACGGCGTGTTCCGGCCATGACCGGGATGCCGCCGATCACCCGGGTGCTGGCCGCCAACCGGGGCGAGATCGCCCGCCGGATCTTCCGGACCTGCCGCCGCTCGGGGATCGGCTGCGTCGCCGTGTTCTCCGATCCCGACGCCGCCGCGCCGCACGTGGCCGAGGCGGACGCCGCCGTCCGGCTGCCCGGGTTCAGCCCCGCCGACACCTACCTGAACACGGCGGCGATCGTCGCTGCCGCCCTGGCGGCCGGGGCCGACGCGGTGCACCCCGGTTACGGATTCCTCTCCGAGGACCCCGGATTCGCCCGGGCCGTCCAGGCGGCCGGCCTGACCTGGGTCGGCCCGCCCGCCGACGCGATCGAGGCCATGGGATCGAAGATCACTTCCAAGAAGCTGGCGGCCGAGGCCGGCGTCCCGGTCCTGCCCGAGCTCGCCCCCGGGGCGATCACCGGCTACCCGGTGCTGGTCAAGGCGTCGGCGGGCGGGGGCGGCCGTGGCATGCGGGTGGTCCGCCGCGCCGAGGAGCTGCAGGCGGCGCTGGAGTCGGCCCGCCGCGAGGCGCAGTCGGCCTTCGGCGACGGAACCGTGTTCTGCGAGCCGCTGCTCACCGGGGCCCGTCACGTCGAGGTGCAGGTCCTGGCCGACTCCCGCGGGACGGTCTGGGCGCTGACCGAGCGGGACTGCTCCGTCCAGCGCCGGTACCAGAAGGTGATCGAGGAGACCCCGTCCCCGGCGGTCGGCGAGCGGCTGCGCGGGGAACTGCTCGCCGCCGCGCAGGCCGTCACCGCCGCGGTCGGCTACCTGGGCGCCGGCACCGCCGAGTTCCTGGTCACCGGCGACGGGCAGTTCTTCTTCCTGGAGTTCAACACCAGGCTGCAGGTGGAGCACCCGGTCACCGAGTGCGTGCACGGCCTCGACCTGGTCGCGCTGCAGCTCGGCATCGCCCAAGGCATGGCACTGCCGGCGGGCCCGCCGCCGCCGTCCGGGCACGCGATCGAGGCCAGGCTGTACGCGGAGGACCCGGCCGAGGGTTACCGGCCCGCCAGCGGCCCGGTGCACGCGCTGGAAATTCCCGGCGTGGACGCGCGGTTCGCCCCGCCCGCTGGCGGCGCCGCCCGCGGACTGCGGCTGGACTCGGGTGTCGAGGCCGGCAGCGAGGTCGGCCCGCACTACGACCCGCTGCTGGCCAAGCTGATCGCGTGGGCGCCCGCCAGGCCGACGGCGGCCCGCATGCTCGCCAGCGCCCTGGACCGAGCCAGGATTCACGGTCCTGCCACCAACCGCGGCCTGCTGGCCAGCGTGCTGCGCCACCCCGACTTCGTGGCCGGCCGGGCCGACACGTCGCTGCTTGACGGCTACGACCTGGCCGGGCTGGCCCCTTCCGCGGAGGCCTGCAGCCTGTCCGCGACCGCCGCCGCCCTCGCGGGCGCGGCGGCCAACCGGGCCGCGGCCGGGGCCGCAGCCGGCGTGCCCGCCGGCTGGCGCAACGTGGTTTCCCAGCCGCAGCGCGCGTCTTTCGACGGCCCGCGCGGCCGGATCGAGGTCGCCTACCTGTGGCAGCGCGGCGGGATCTCGGTGGTACCGCCGGGCCCGGCCGCCGGGGAGCCGGACGCCGAGGTGACCCCGGCCGTCGTCGGGGCGGCGCCCGGCCACGTGGTGCTCGAGGTTACCGGGGTGCGTTACCGCTTTGACGTGGCCCGGGCCGGCGACGTGGTCTGGGTGGACTCCGCGTTCGGCAGCGTCGCGCTGACCCCGGTTCCCCGCCTGCCCGAACCCGTGGCCACCTGGGAACCCGGGTCGCTGGTCGCGCCGATGCCCGGCAACGTGGTGCGGATCGAGGCCGCCGCGGGCCAGCGGGTCGGCGCGGGCCAGCTCGTTCTCGTCCTCGAGGCGATGAAGATGGAGCACCAGATCGTGGCTCCTGCCGACGGGCTGGTGGCCGAGGTCCGGGTCGTCCCGGGCGATCAGGTGCAGGCGGGAGACGTGCTGGCCACGGTTACCGGAGAGGACACGGCATGAGTGATCTGGTCCGTTGCGAATCCGAGGGAGAGGTCACGACCGTCACGCTGGACTCGCCCGCCAACCGCAACGCGCTGTCCAGTGCCCTGCTGACCCAGCTGCGCGAGGCGCTGGCGGACGCGCTGGGCGACCCGGGCTGCCGGGTGGTCGTGCTCACCGGGGCCGACCCGGCCTTCTGCTCCGGAGCCGACCTGAAGGAGAGCAGGACCAGCCCGGGCGCGGCACCCGAGCTGTTCCCGCAGATCCTGCAGCTGATCTGGGACAGCCACAAGCCGGTCATCTGCCGGGTGAACGGCAGCGCGCGGGCGGGCGGCATCGGCCTGATCGCCGCCTGTGACATCGCGGTGGCGTCGCAGTCCGTGACGTTCGCCTTCAGCGAGGTGCGGATCGGGGCGACGCCCGCGATCATCGCGGTGCCCTGCCTGCGCCGGATGGAGCCCCGCGCCGCCGCCGAGTACTTCCTGACCGGGGAGGCGTTCGACGCGCAGCGCGCCGCTGAGATCGGGTTGCTGACCTGCGCCGTACCCAAGATCCAGCTCGACGAGGAGATCGCCAGGTACGCGGACCTGCTGCTGCGCGGGGCGCCGGGCGCGCTGGCCGCGACCAAGAGAGTGCTCCGCGAGGCCGGCTCGGTGCCGGTCGCCACCGGGCTGGCGCGGATGGCCGAGCTTTCCGCCGCGCGCTTCGCCTCCGAGGAGTGCCGCCACGGCATGGCGGCCTTCGCGGAGAAACGCGACCCCAGCTGGGCCGTGCGGCATTAGGCGGCGGCCCTAGTCCCGGGCCAGCCGCCGGTACCGGCCGGAGTGGTGGATGAGCGGGGCGCCCTCCCCACCCGCCTTCACTGGGTCGGCAACCCCGAGTACCTCGCCGACCACGATGCTGTGGTCGCCGCCGTCGTGCACGGCCGTGGTCCGGCACTCCATCGTGGCCAGCGCCGCGTCCAGGACCGGCGCCCCGGTCAGCGGGCCGGGCCGGTGCGGGATCGTATCCAGCTGCCCGCGGAGCGGGCGACCGCGGGTCGCGAGCCAGCCCGCGGTCTTCTCTGACTCCTCATCCAGGATGGAGACCGCCCAGAATCCGGCCTCCAGAACCGCGTCGTGAAACCGGGCGATCTTCTCCGCGCAGAACAGCACGAGCAACGGTTCCAGCGACACCGAGGCGAAGGCGCTCACCGTCATCGCGTGGTCGTTACCGTCCAGGCTGGTGGACACCACGACGATGCCGGTGGGGAACTGCCCGGCCGCACGCCGGAAGGCGGCGGTGTCAGCCGGCATTACAGGTCTGGCTTCCGCGCATCGGGCTGGGGCGAACCGGGCCCCGGCACCGGATGCGCGCTGGGCCGGAGCCCGCCGCGCCGGAGCCCGCCGCGCCGGGCGGCACCGGTCCGGGTCGGTGACTGCCGCGAGAAGCCGAACACGACGCCTGCTACCGCGCAGGCCGAGCCGCCGAACAGGTACCACTTGCCCGCGGCGGTATTCGTGATCACGACGCTTCCTCCCGGGGTGCCCATGGCCAGCACGAACGACGTGATGAACCACCCCACGGCGGGCATAAGCCCGCCCAGGGGCCTGCGCATTCCCCAGGCGCCCAGGACACAGGTCACCCCGATTCCCGCGGCGAAGACCACGGCTGCCGCGGGGAAGGACCCGAGAGCCCGGCTGTACTGGAAGCAGCCGATCAAGCCCTGCAGCGCGCCGAGCAACAGCAGCACAACATAGCCGCCGACGACAACGAGGGGTCCGTCAGGCCCCGCCGACCGGCTCGGCTGCTCGCCAGGCACGCTCTCCACGGCAGAAGGCTAGTGCACCTCTTCGTAAGTTCGGCGGTGGCCGTTACGAGGTCCTCGCGGTGGGGCGAGCGACTCCCCGGCCGACCGTAGCGGTCGGCGGGGCGGGCAGGTGCCTGCCAGAAGACCCGCGGGCGGCGCCGTGATGAGGGCGGCGGCGCGGGTCACGTCGCGCCGGAGACACACCGGGCAGGTGCGCCCCGGCGCGGCGGTGCGTGACGCCGGCCGGGATGGCCGGCGTGATGCCGCCGCCCGCCCGGGCGGCGATGTTGGCCGCCGCGATCAGGTCGCGGTGGCCCGACTGCCCGCAGCGCGGGCAGCAGAACACCCGGCCGCGAGGCTTGGGAATCCGGGCCCGGCAGGCCGGGCAGGTGGAGGAGGTGCCCCGCTCATCGGCCAGGGCCAGGGTGATCCCGGCCTGCCCGGCCTTGTCGCGCAAGACGTTGATCAGGTGGCCGACCCGCCAGTTGCGGGTCCGCCGGTTGTGCCGCCGCCCCGCATCGATACCCAGGACGCCGCGGGGGTCGCCGACCGCGAGAGTGCCGATCCGGCGCGCGACGGCCCAGCTGGTCACGGCGCGGGCAGCTTCGTGCTGGGCCTGGCGGACCCGGCGCCGGTGCCGTGCCTCGACTATCCGCTGGCGGCGCCGGTGCTGGCGCCAGCGCCGGGACCCGCGCTGCCCTGGTTTCGGGGCGCGGCGGGCGACGGCCCGGCGCCGCGCCTTGGTGTCTTTAAGGTGCAGGTGGTGCTCGGCGCGGATCGCCCGCCCGGACACCAGCAGCGCCTGGCCGTCCGGCCCGGCGACGGCGTAGGGGTGGATGATGCCCAGGTCCACCCCCGCCACCCGCCCCCGGTCCGGCTCCGCGCCCGGCGGGTAACCGGCCACCGGGACCTCGGCGGTCACGTCGGCCCACAGCCGTCCCGCGTCGTACAGCAAGGTGACCGATCGGATCGGCTCGGCCGGGTAGGGCAGGTCGCGGTCCAGGCGGGCCCGTAACGGCGGGCAGCCCCGGGCCACCGGGATCCGCAGCCGCAGGCCCGCCAACTCGAAGGTGCCGTGATACCAGCGCACCGGCATCATCCTGCGGCGCCGCCGCGGGAAGCGCGCGTAGGCGTCCCCGTTCTTGCGGCGGGCGGCGGCGGCGAACCAGGCGTCGGAGTAGCGCCGCAGCACCGACCGGGCGCCGGTGCTGTCCAGCTCCCCGAAACACCCCGGCCCGGAGGCGGCCAGCTCCCGGCACAACGCCGGATACGACACCAGCGGGGGATCCTGGCGGGCCCGCCGCCACCCATTCAGTTCCAGGACGCACGCCCACACATCCCCGGCCGAGACCAGCAACCCGGCCAGCCGCCGCCGCTGCCCCCGGGTCAGCCGCAACCCCGCGCGGGCGGTGCGGTACACCACCGCCGGGCGGTTCGGGTCACGGTGCCTGGGCATGCCACCATCCCACCAGCGGCCACCGACAAAACAACCAAGCCACCCGACCCGGGGGTGTGGGACAAGAATGTAGGTGACCGGCCGGTAACCTTGCCTGGCCACAGCGGTCTGAGTGTGGTGGCGTACTCAGACGTCGGTCAAATCATTCGGCTGGCTAGAGTAGTCTGGCTTGTCAGTCGGCACGAGCGAGGGCAGCGTCGTCTGCGGAGAAGTCGCTGTCCGGGTCGCTGGGCGGGTGCTCGAGGTGCCAGGCGACGGCCCGGCGCAGGACATGATGCTCGGCGGTGTCCCGCCAGCCGAGCAGCGCGTGAGCCTTGGCAGGGCTGGCTAGAAGGTGCTGGCCGGGCGCTCCGGCCCTTTGCAGGTCTGGTGGCAGCGACTCGTCCGGAACGCGGACCAGTTCCAGGCTGGCGTCGGCCGCGGTGATGACCTGCTCGTAAAAAAGCCGCATCGGCGATGTCTGAGCTCCGACGATGTTGAAGCACTCGCCCGCGCTGCGGCGGCTGGCCTGTGCGACGAGCACCGCCTGGGCGACGTCGCCGGCATAGACCCGGCTGAACAAGAACCCGCCCGCTCCCACCGGCATCTGCGCCCGGCCCGCCCGCACCCGGCGCAGCACAGGCTCGAAACGGTGCTGGTAGTCATGCTCGCCGTAGACCGCTCCCAGCCGCAAGATCGCCGCCCCCGCCCGGCGGTAGGCCTCCTCGATTTCCAGGTTCTCCCACTGCGGCCCGTCGAGATGCCGGGCGCCCCGCAGCGGGGACTGCTCGGTCAGCGGCACCGCATCGGTGACCTTGCCGCTCTGCGCCGCCTCGTAGGCGCGGTACACATCGCCGCTGGACAGCGCGACCAGCCGGATGCCGGGCGGCAGCGCGGACAAGGCGGCCCGCGCCCCCGCCGCGTTGCCCGCCGAGACGTCGATGGCCGCATCGGCGCCGAACGCGGCGAAGGCGTCCCGGCAGCCGGGCCAGGCAGAGCGCTCGGCGTGCAGGTGCTGCACGTCCGGCAGGCCGGATGGCTCCCTGATCCCGCGATGAACAACCAGGACCGCATGACCGGCCGCCGCCAGCGCCTCGGTGATCGCGCGGCCCACGAACCACGTCCCGCCCAGCACGATCACACGCATGGCTGTCCC
Source organism: uncultured Actinomycetota bacterium (assembly GCA_963808705.1). Classification (GTDB taxonomy): domain Bacteria; phylum Actinomycetota; class Actinomycetes; order Streptosporangiales; family Streptosporangiaceae; genus JASHPR01. The sequence continues at coordinate 690,221 of CAWEHB010000008.1, forward strand.
GGTTCCCGTAACACCACGTCATGCTCGCACGCAAGGCGCCGCCGGACCGGAGTTGCCCGCAGGGCAGCAAAAGCTGACTCAGCCGCATTGAGGCGGCGGCAAGATCTAACGACACACAGCCAAGCTCGTTGACATGGGACACCGGCCAGGCCACCGGGGCGGCAGCCTCTTCGCACCTGAGTTTCAACCTAACTCAGGTCAGGCGCATGACCAGGCACGATCAAACACGTCTACATTTTTGGTCTCACACCCCCGACCCGGCCCGCACGCCCGCACCAGCGCAACGGCCGGTCGAAACCAGACCCAAAGCTCCTTGTCTCTCGCCCAGCGCCACCCGCTGACCCTTGCCGAATTGACAGGCACGACCGCTAGCTAATCGCGGCAAACAGGTCGCTCTCCCTGTCGTGCGTCCCGCTCCCGGGCCCGCGCGGGCCGACCAGCAGCGTGTAGTACTCGCGGCCGAAGGCGCGCTGTCCCATCCCGTCGGAGAACGCGAAGAACGGGCTGTCCACGGCGATCTGCGTCGCGTGCGCGCGCATCGCCTCCAGCTTCTGCTCCAGGTGAGCGGTCGCGTCGATCTCCGTGGTCACGTCCTCGTCCGGCACCCCGAACGGGAGGTCGTCCACTGACTCCACCGTCGTGAAGTCGGGACCGCCGCCCGGGAAGCTCCCGTCCTGCTGGCGGTTGCGCATCCCTTCGATGGCGCCCGCCAGCACCGAGCGGGGCACCGCCGTGGCGTAGAACTTGGCGACCAGGCCGTCGGCCAGCTCGAAGGCCCGCCGCGCCACCCGGTGCGCCTGGATGTGGTCGGGATGCCCGTAGAAGCCGTTGCTGTCGTAGCTGATCAGCACCTGCGGCCGGACCTCGCGGATCACGCTGAGCAGCTCGCCCGCTGCCTTGTCCACGTCGGCCCGCCAGAAGCAGCCGGGCGCGTCATTGCTCGGCAGGCCCATCATCCCGGAGTCATGCCACCGGCCGGGCCCGCCCAGGAACCGGTGATCGGTCACGCCCAGCGCGGCGCACGCCGCGGCTAGCTCGCCGATGCGGTACTCGCCGAGCCCTCCGTCGGCGTCGGCCGCCAGGTGCGCGAGTTCCGGGGGAATGACCTCGCCCAGCTCGCCGAGCGTGCAGGTGACCAGGGTCACTCCGGCGCCCTCGGCGGCGTACTTGGCCATCGTGGCCCCGGTGCCGATCGACTCGTCGTCGGGGTGGGCATGCACGAGCAGCATCCTGCGCCCGCCGTCCGGTCCGCTCATACCTGGCGAGCCTAGGGCCGCCGCGCCGCACCCGGCCACCTCTCCCGGCCACCTCTCCCGTCCCCCGATTCCATGATCATCTCCACTTCCCACGCGCTCGGGTTCCACAAGCCGGACATATCCCCCGCGATAACGACCGTAACGCGTGAAATGAAGCGATAACCAAGATCCACGGCGCACTCAGGGCTGCCCGGGAGCTGAGATGATCTGCTTTGTGACCGAAACTCGCCGGGCCAGGGCACGAGATCTCGGCATCGTGGTCGGTTCGCTGCCCGCCGGGCCGCTGAACGCGATCACTGACGTGGCCGGCGTGCGGGTGGGGCATACGACGCTGATCGAGGGCGGCGACATCAGGACCGGCGTCACCGCGATCGTCCACGACCGGCTCACCGGCTCTCAGGCGCTGAACGCCGGGCTGGCGACCGGCAACGGCTTCGGGAAGATCGTCGGGACTACGCAGGTCAGCGAGCTCGGCGTGATCGAGACGCCGGTCGTGCTCACCGGGACGCTGTGCACGTTCCGGGCTGCCGACGCGCTGGTCAGCCACATGCTCTCGCTGCCGGGGAACGAGAAGCTGGAGACGGTCAACCCCGTGGTGGCCGAGACCAATGACGGGTTCCTGTCGGACATGCGCCGTCGGCCCGTCACCGAGGAGCACGTGCTCGCCGCGCTGGGCGGGGCCACGGCCGGGCCGGTCGCCGAGGGCGGCGTCGGCGCAGGCACCGGGACCAGCGCGCTGGGTTTCAAGGCGGGGATCGGGACCTCGTCGCGGATCGCGGAGTGCGGCCCTGGCGGCCGGCCGGTGACGATCGGCGTGCTCGTGCAGGCCAACTTCGGCGGAACGCTGACCGTGCTCGGCGTCCCGGTGCCGCCCGGCCCCGGGACGGCCGGCCGGGCCACGGCCGAACGAGGCGACCGGGCCACGGGCGAGCAGGCCACGGGCGAGCAGGCCACGGGCGAGCAGGGCAACTCGTGCGTGATCGTGCTGGCCACGGACGCGCCGCTCGACTCACGGCGCCTGGCCCGGGTGGCCTGGCGCTCGTTCGCCGGCATGGCCCGCGCGGGCTCCGACTTCTCGGGCCGGAGCGGTGACTACGCGCTGGCCTTCTCCACCGCGCCGCCGTCCTTGGCCGGGCCACTGCCCGATTCCGCGCTCGACCCCGTGTTCGTGGCCGCCGCGGACGCGGCTGAGGAAGCCATCCTCAACTCGCTGCTGGCGGCCGAGACCACGGCCGGCTTCCAGGGCCACGTCAGCCACGCCGTGCCGCTCGACCGGGTCCGGCGGCTGTGCGCGGCCCGCGGAGTCCTCCAGGCCGGCGGCTAACGGCCCGGATACGACCTGGTGTAGTAAGAGTCACACGGCCGGAACCCTCGCCCGCGCCGCCGAAGTGGTATTCAGTGGAATAGGGTTCTCACGGCAACGCGGGCGCGCGCCAGACGCGGCGCATAAGCCAGACGCGGTGCGATCCCGGTAAGTCCCAGGGCGGAGACGTCTATGACTACAGGCTCGGTAGCGCCGGCCAAGACCAGGGCGCAGATCTCAGAGCGCACGCTGCGCAAGGACGACTGGAAGCGGTCCCCGCGCATCACCGCCGTGCTGCTCGCGATCTGGGTGATCTACGCGACCGTGCACGTCTTCATCGGCAACTGGTACTGGGTGCCGCAGTACCACTACCTGACGCCGTTCTACTCGCCGTGCGTCAGCGGCGAGTGCGTGCCCGGGTCGAGCACCCTGGGCCAGTGGATCCCGGCGGTGCCGCCGATCATCCCGTACGCGTTCGTGTCGCTGGTGTTCGTGCTCGGCTTCCGGCTGACGTGCTACTACTACCGCAGGGCCTACTACCGGTCTTTCTGGCGGGCGCCCGCCGCATGCGCGGTGCGCGAGCCGCACGCCCGCTACACCGGGGAGACCAGGTTCCCGCTGATCGGGCAGAACCTGCACCGCTACTTCTTCTACGCGGCCGTGCTCGTCGGGATCCTGCTCACCTACGATGCGGCGCAGGCCTTCCGCGGGCCGGACGGGAACTTCGGGTTCGGCCTCGGCTCCCTGATCATGCTGGCCAACGTGATCCTGCTGTGGTGCTACGCGCTGGGCTGCCATTCGTGCCGGCACATCACCGCCGGACGGCTGAACAACTTCTCCTCCCACCCGGTCCGGTACTGGGCCTGGACGAAGGTCTCGTGGCTGAACGCGCGGCACATGCAGTTCGCCTGGATCACGCTGGGCACGCTGATGCTGACGGACCTGTACATCTGGCTCGTGGCTAGCGGCGCCATCAGCGACCTGAGGTTCTACAACTGAGGCAGGCAAGGCATGACTGACATTGAGCGGCTCCCCTACGACGTCGTGGTCGTCGGGGCCGGAGGCTCCGGGCTGCGGGCAGCGATCGAGGCGCGGCAGGCAGGCAAGAAGACCGCGATCATCTCCAAGTCGCTGTTCGGCAAGGCGCACACGGTCATGGCCGAGGGCGGCGCCGCCGCCGCGATGGGCAACGTCAACCCGAACGACAACTGGCAGGTCCACTTCCGCGACACCATGCGCGGGGGCAAGTTCCTGAACAACTGGCGGATGGCCGAACTGCACGCCAGGGAGGCCCCGGACCGGGTCTGGGAGCTCGAGGCCTGGGGCGCGCTGTTCGACCGCACCAAGGACGGCAAGATCAGCCAGCGGAACTTCGGCGGGCACGAGTACCCGCGGCTGGCCCACGTGGGCGACCGGACCGGCCTGGAGATGATCCGGACCCTGCAGCAGCGGGTCGTCGCCCTGCAGCAGGAGGACGCCCGCAGCCACGGCGACCCGGAGGCGATGATCAAGGTCTACGCCGAGACCACGGTCACCGAGCTGATGAAGGACGGCGAGCGGATCGCTGGCGCGTTCGGCTACATCCGCGAGAGCGGGCGGTTCGTGCTGTTCGAGGCGCCTACGGTGATCCTGGCCACCGGCGGGATCGGGAAGGTCTTCAAGGTCACCTCCAACTCCTGGGAGTACACCGGGGACGGCCACGCGCTCGCGCTGCTGGCCGGCGCCACCCTGCTGAACATGGAGTTCGTGCAGTTCCACCCCACGCACATGGTGTGGCCGATCTCGGTGGCCGGGCTGCTGGTCACCGAGTCGGTCCGCGGCGACGGCGGCGTGCTGCGCAACTCCGAGGGCAAGCGGTTCATGTTCGACTACGTGCCTGACGTGTTCCGGGCCCAGTACGCGGAGACCGAGGAGGAGGCCGACCGCTGGTACACCGACCAGGCCAACAACCGCCGCCCACCCGAACTGCTGCCCCGCGACGAGGTGGCCCGCTCGATCAGAGCCGAGGTCAAGGCCGGGCGGGGCTCGCCGCATGGCGGCGTGTTCCTCGACATCGCCTCGCGGCGGCCGGCCGAGGAGATCCTGCGCAAGCTGCCGTCGATGTACCACCAGTTCAAGGAGCTCGCCGACGTCGACATCACCAAGGAGCCGATGGAAGTCGGCCCGGCCCAGCACTACGTGATGGGCGGCGTGGAGGTCGACCCGGACACCGCGGCGTCGATCGTCCCCGGCCTGTTCGCCGCGGGCGAGGTCTCCGGCGGGATGCACGGCTCCAACCGCCTCGGCGGCAACTCCCTGTCCGACCTGCTGGTGTTCGGCCGCCGCGCCGGGCTGGGCGCCGTGGAGTACCTGGACTCGCTGGACGGCGCCCGGCCGAGGGCCAGCGACGCCGAGCTGGAGGCGGCGCGGGCCGAGGCGCTGGCCCCGCTGGAGCGCTCCGGCGGGGAGAACCCGTACACGGTCCACGCCGAGGTCCAGCAGACCATGAGCGACCTGGTCGGCATCATCCGCACCGAAGAGGACATCAAGGCCGCGCTCGCCGAGCTGGAGAAGCTGCGCGCGCGGGCCGCCGACGTCAGCGCCGAGGGCGGCGCGGCCTACAACCCCGGCTGGCACCTGGCCCTGGACCTGCGCAACATCCTGCTGATCGCGGACTGCGTGGCCGAGGCGGCGCTGGAGCGCCAGGAGAGCCGCGGCGGGCACACCCGCAACGACTTCCCGGACATGTCACCGGAATGGCGCAAGGTCAACCTGATCGCCGTGCTGGACGGCGACCGGGTGTCCGTCAGGCAGCAGCCGATGATCCCGATGCGCGAGGACCTGCTCGCCCTGTTCGACACCGGCGAGCTGAAAAAGTACTACACCGACGCGGAACTGCCGCCGGCGGGCGAGGAGACAAGCTGATGGGCGAGAAGGTAGCGCTCAAGGTCTGGCGGGGCGACGCCGGGCAGGGACGGCTCACCGACTACCAGGTCGAGGCCAACGAGGGCGAGGTGCTCCTCGACGTCCTGCACCGGCTGCAGGCCACCCAGGCCGGCGACCTGGCGGTGCGCTGGAACTGCAAGGCGGGCAAGTGCGGCTCCTGCTCGATGGAGATCAACGGGCGGCCGCGGCTGGCCTGCATGACCCGGATGTCGCTGTTCGAGCCGGGCGAGACGATCACGATCACGCCGCTGCGGACCTTCCCGGTGATCAGGGACCTGGTCACGGACGTCTCGTTCAACTACGTGAAGGCCCGGCAGATCCCGTCGTTCACCCCGGACCCCGCGATCAAGCCCGGCGAGTTCCGGATGCAGCAGGTCGACGTGCAGCGCTCGCAGGAGTTCCGCAAGTGCATCGAGTGCTACCTGTGCCAGAACGTCTGCCACGTGATCCGTGACCACCCCGACAACGAGCGCCCGTTCGCCGGCCCCCGGTTCCACATGCGCATCGCCGAGCTGGAGATGCACCCGGCCGACACCGCCGACCGCCGCGAGATCGCCCAGGACGACTTCGGCCTCGGCTACTGCAACATCACCAAGTGCTGCACCGAGGTCTGCCCGGAGAACATCAAGATCACCGACAACGCGCTGATCCCGATGAAGGAGCGCGTGGCGGGCCGCAAGTACGACCCGCTCGTCTGGCTCGGATCCAAGATCACCCGCCGTCCCCGCGGCGCCCACGACACGCCCGCCGTCCCCGCCAAGAGCTAACCCAGCCATAACGCGCAGCGGCGGGGCGGGCCACGCAGCAGGCGGCCGGCGCGGGCGCGTGGCGTACCGGTCGGCGCGGGCGCGTGGCGTACCGGTCGGCGCGGGCGCGTGGCGTACCGGTCGGCGCGGGCGCGTGGCGTACCGGCGAGCCCGGGCGCGGCGTACCGGGTAGGGGGGAGCCCGCACCCGGCATCCGCTCGGCATGAATATTCTGACTGGCGCAGGCCAAGACTCTGCCTGCCGAGCGAAAGGCTGCCATGTCGCACATCACCTACCTCGAGGCCGCCGTGGTCGGCCTCATCCAGGGCGTGACCGAGCTGTTCCCGGTGTCCAGCCTCGGCCACAATGTGCTGATCCCCGCCCTGATCGGTGGCAGCTGGGCCAGTGACCTGAACGTGGCCGCGCCAGAGTCGCCGTACCTGGCGTTCATTGTCGGGCTGCACGTGGCTACCGCCATCGCGCTGATGATCTACTTCTGGCGGGACTGGGTCAGGATCATCGGCGGCTTCGTCAGCTCGATCCGCGCTCGGGAGATCAAGACCGTCGACCAGAAAATGGCCTGGATGATCATCTTTGCCACGATACCGGTCGGGCTGGTCGGCGTCGCGTTCGAGCACGAGTTCCGGGTGCTGTTCGGGAAGCCGATCCGGGCGGCGATCTTCCTGGTCATCAACGGCCTGATCCTGTTCGCCGGGGAGAGATTCCGGACCCGGAAGTCGCTGGCCGCAGACGCGGAAGTCGCCGCCGAGGCCGACCTGGCCGACCGCCGAGCGGTGCCCGGGACCACGGCGCCGAGGGTCACGACATCCAGCACCGCGATGCCCAGGACCGCGGCGGGGGCCGCGCCCGGGTCCGATGCCGCTGCCCCCCAGGCCGCGGCGCCGGGAGCCGGCCTGCCCGGGACCGCGATGCACGCCTCGGGCCAGCGGGCCGCGCGGCAGCTCGAGGCCTCCCGCGCAGTGCAGGCCGACACCCGGCTGGTCGAGATCGGCTACTGGCAGGGCGTGATCATCGGGTCGGCGCAGATTCTCGCGCTGCTGGCCGGCATCAGCCGGGACGGCGTCACGATGGTGGCCGGCATGTTCCGCGGCCTGTCCCGGCAGGACGCGGCGCGCTTCTCGTTCCTGCTCGCCACGCCGGTCATCCTGGCCGCGGGCGTGCTCAAGGTCGGGGACCTGACCGGCCCGCTCGGCAACGGGATCCGCGGTCAGGTACTCGTCGGCAGCATCTTGTCCGGCGTCGGCGCTTACCTGTCGGTGCGGTTCCTGATGAAGTACTTCATGACCCGCACGCTGACGCCGTTCGCCATCTACTGCGTGCTGTTCGGGCTGGGCAGCATCATCTACCTGTCGGTGCAGTAGCCGCGCTCACTCACCGCGGGAGCGGCGCGCCCGCAGCCGGGCCCGCTCCCGGGCGTCCAGCACGGCCTTGCGCAGCCGGACCGCGGACGGCGTCACCTCGGCGCACTCGTCGTCCCCGCAGAACTCCAGCGCCTGCTCCAGCGACAGCAGCCGCGGCGGGATCAGCCGCTCCAGCTCCTCCCCCGAGGACTGCCGCACGTTGGTCAGCTTCCGCTCCTTGGTGATGTTCACGTCCATGTCGTCGGAGCGCGAGTTCTCGCCGACGATCATTCCCTCATATACCTCGGTTCCCGGCTCCACGAACAGGGTGCCCCGCTCCTGCAGCGAGAACATCGCGTACGGCGTGGCCGGGCCGGTCCGGTCCGCGACCAGCGACCCGGTCGGCCGCATCCGCAGCGGCCCGGACCAGGGCTCGTAGCCCTCGAAGACGTGGTGGGCGATGCCGGTCCCCCGGGTATCGGTGAGGAACTGGGTGCGGAACCCGATCAGCCCCCGCGCCGGCACCACGAAGTCAAGCCGCACCCAGCCGGTCCCGTGGTTGGTCATGTTCACCATCCGGCCCTTGCGCTGGGCCAGCAGCGAGGTCACCGCGCCGAGGTACTCCTCGGGCACGTCCACGGTGAGCCGCTCCACCGGCTCGTGCCTGACCCCGTCCACCTCGCGGATCACCACGGTCGGCCGGCCCACGGTCAGCTCGTGGCCTTCCCGCCGCATGGTCTCCACCAGCACCGCGAGGGCGAGCTCGCCGCGGCCCTGCACCTCCCAGGTGTCCGGCCGCTCGGTGGGCAGTACCAGGATCGACACGTTGCCGACGAGTTCCCGGTCCAGCCGGTCGCGTACCATCCGCGCGGTGACCTTGGACCCCTTGTCCCGCCCCACCAGGGGCGAGGTGTTGACGCCGATCGTCATCGAGATGGCCGGCTCGTCGACGGTGATCAGCGGCAGCGGCCGGGGGTCGTCGACGTCGGCCAGCGTCTCGCCGATCATGATCTCGCCGATGCCGGCCACCGCGATGATGTCCCCGGCGGACGCCGTGGCGGCCGGCACCCGCTCCAGCGCCTCGGTCCGGAACAGCTCGGTGATCTTCACCCGCTCGATGGACCCGTCCCGGCGGCACCAGGCCGCCTGCTGGCCCCGGGTGATCTCCCCGCTGTAGACCCGGCACAGCGCGATCCGGCCCAGGTAGACCGAGGCGTCCAGGTTGGTCACGTGCGCGCGCAGCGGCTCGTCCGGGTCGTACGTGGGCGCGGGCACGTTCTCCCGCAGGACGGCGAACAGCGGCTCGAGGTCCGGCGAGTCAGGCAGCGAGCCGTCGGCGGGACGGTTCAGCGACGCCCGCCCGGCCCGTGCCGACGCGTAGACGATCGGGAACTCGATCTGCTCCTCGGTCGCGTCCAGGTCCAGGAACAGCTCGTAGCAGGCGTCCACGACCTCGGCGATCCGGGCGTCCGGCCGGTCCACCTTGTTGATCACGAGGATCACCGGCAGCCGCGCCTCCAGGGTCTTGCGCAGCACGAACCTGGTCTGCGGCAGCGGGCCCTCGCTGGCGTCCACCAGCAGCAGCACCCCGTCGACCATGGACAGCCCGCGCTCGACCTCGCCGCCGAAGTCCGCGTGGCCGGGCGTGTCCACGATGTTGATCGTCAGCCCGCCGTGGCGCACCGCGGTGTTCTTGGCCAGGATCGTGATCCCCTTTTCCCGCTCCAGGTCACCGGAGTCGAGCACCCGGTCGGCCACCTGCGCGCCCGCGCGAAACGCTCCCGACTGCCACAGCATCGCGTCCACCAGGGTGGTCTTGCCGTGGTCGACGTGCGCGACGATCGCGACGTTGCGCAGGTCGTCGCGGGTGGCGAGGCGGGCCGAGCGAGTGAGCATGCCGGAAGGCTCCAGGTTGACCAGGGGAAGCGCCGGGACTACGGCGGGGACAGTCTATTCGTTCCGGGATATTGAACGAAAATCCTCCCCTCCGTCATTCCGCGGGCGCCGCCTCCGCGCTGACGCGACACTCCAGGCACGCCTGCAGGAGTTCGAGGAACGGCCGGGCCTCGGCCCCGGGCAGGGGAGCGCTCAGCGCGGCCGTCACCGCGGCCAGGTCATCCGGGCCCATTCCGGCCATGGGGCGCTGGGCGAGCTCCTGAACCGCGGTGTCACCCCCCCAGACGACGTCGGCGAACCCGTGGCCGTCGCGCCGCCCGCCCAGCGCGTGGGACCGGCCGTCGGCCGAGCCCCAGAGCGCCTGCCCGCTGGCGCTCTGCAGCGGCCCCGAGTGGTCCGCGTCACTGAAACACACCGGCATCAGGTACCGCACGCTTCCCGCGCACAGGACGGCGATCTGGTCGCGCAGCGGAACGAAGCCCCGGCAGAAAGCCGGCAACTCCCGATCATCAAGAATGGTCGTGCGGTTCCCGAGCACGTCATACAGCACCGCATGCTCGTTCTCGTCGATCACGGCCACGTGCTCCGGCCCGACGAAACTGATGCGAGACGGGGTCTTCTCGCGCAGCCTCAGCTTGGCCAGCACGCGCGCCCAGTCGCTGTCCAGGATCCACAGGTGGGTTCCGCGCAGGGCGAGCCGCCCGGTACCCGGATCGGCCGCCGCCAGGTGAACGCCCGGCCCCGGATCGGCCACGCTGAGCGTGACCTCTTCGGCCACCTCGCCGCGCGTGTCGTACAAGCGCAGCCGCCGGCCTCCCAGGCGCCATTTCTCCATAACGAACCCGGCCGGGTGCTGGCCGACGATGATCGGCCCCTGGTTCCAGTCGATGACCGCGGGCTGGCCTGCCGTGTAGCGGACCAGTTCCCACACCTCGAAGCCCCGGCAGCCGACCACGAAGAAGGTCTCGCCGAGGTGCAGCACCGCCTGCGGAGGGCGCCCCCCGCTGTAGTCGTGCCGCTCGGTGAGGGTTCCGCCGGGCAGTTCGAAGACCCGGCATCCCGAGTAGCGCCCGCTGCGCTCCGTGGCCACGAGCAGCCGCCTGCCGTCCGGGGAGAACGAGCCACGGGTGGGCGCGTCGTCCATCTCGATACGGATGAGCGCAGGCGCCTCCAGCGCGCTGAGCGCGCTGGCGACGGCACCGGGATCGGCCTCGGCGAGCCGGCCGAACAGGGCCCGGCTCCGGTCACCGTCCGGTCGCCAGCCGTCGCCGAACAGCCGCATGGCCGGCACCGCCTGCGCCAGCGGCAGGTCCCGGGCCAGCCGCCACAACGCAGGCCAGTCGCGGCGGCCCGCGAGGTGGCCCGCGAGGTACTGGCCTTCCTCGGCGGTTAACACCGCCGTGCGGTCCGGCAGATGGGCCGCGAGGATGTACGGCAGGTCCAGATCGCTGTCGTCGGCCATGACCTGGCGCAGCATGGCGCGGGTGGGCTCGTGGGCGCCCTGGTATCCGGCGGCGAGCCGGGAGCCGTCGGGGTCGGTCGCCCAGTACTCGGCGGCCTGGCCGGTCAGCACGTAGAACAGGGCCCGCTGGATCTCGTCGCCGGGGGCGAAGCCGCGGCGGACGCAGAAGGCCGCGATCGAAGCCCGCTGCGCGGCGGGCAGGTGCCGGTCGGTCGCGGCGCGGCACGCCTCCTCGGCCAGCGCGTCTGCTCCTCGCCACCGGGTCAGCGCCTCCCACAACTCGTCACCCGGGTTGCTCAGCCACACCTGCCACACCGCGCCGATCGCGTTCTGGTCGCCGCGGTCGCCTGCCTCCGCCAGGCGCCGCCAGGCCCGCCAGGCCCGCGCCGAGCGGCTGCCGTCGTCGCGCCGCCGCGTGGCGCGGCGAGCCAGCCGTGCCGCGTGCTTCGCGCTCAGCACGGCCCGCCACCCGGCCCAGTCGGCCCGCGCACCATGGTCATGTCACGTCCAACTATCCGGACTGATCGCGAGCCCGGCAAGTCCGCATATAAGGCGTGTTTCATGATCCCAGAGCAACGGGAGCGAATCCGGCCGTATGCCGATCCCCGTAGACCGGTTCGGGGCCGCATCCGGCGCCGGTAACTAGCGCCTGGCCGACCCCAGTTCATGATCGTGGTGCATGGCACGCGAATAACACACCTCAGGAACCGCGATCATGAAAGGGCCTGCCAGCCCTAGTCGGCCACCCGCGGATAGCCACTCCGCAGGCCGGCCAGTTCATCACCCGGCCAGGCGGCCCTACCGCCCGGCGGCCCGGCGGCCCGGCGGCCCGCTCAGGATTGTCGAATGTATGTTCGGTGGACGCGGTAAGCTGATGCGGTGGCAGCGTACCTTCCGCCTGGCTGGCCGGCCGGCGTTCACCCGCCGGACAGCGAGGAGTTCGAGCAGACCGCGGTGACCTGGCTGCTCGATGTAGTGCCGCCCGACTACCGGCTGCACGGCGTGCTGCGCCGGCACCCGTACGCGCTCGCGGTGCTCGCCAGGCATCACATAGCCGCCTGCGTCCGCGGCGCTCGCGAAGGGTACCGGTCCGCCCGCACCGAGCTCGGCGGGAAGCTGCCGCCCGGCGGCGTGGAGGCCGTGCTTGAGGTCTACCGCGCCGAGGGCAGCAGGCTGGTCGAGACCGCCCGTGCCGTGGATCTGGTCGGCCGGGCGCTGCGCGGTGAGGTGTTCACGCCGCAGCTTGGCGGCACTCAGGACGAGAGGCACGGCGCAGGCGGGCGCAGCTCAGGCGAACGCAACGCCAAGGCCGAGCGGGACCCGGGCGAGAGTGACGCCAAGGACGGGGGCAACGCCAAGGACGGGGGCAACGCCAAGGACGAGGGCAACGCCAAGGACGAGGGCAACGCCAAGGACGAGGGCAACGCCAAGGACGAGGGCAACGCCAAGGACGAGGGCAACGCCAAGGACGGGCGGGATGCGGGCCGGGGCGACGCCAAGGGTCGGCGCGCTAAGCCGGGGCGGGCGCGCTGAGAGCGGCCGGGTCAGCCTGCCGGGCGTGACCAGCCCGCCCCGGAGACGTACTGCCGGACCACCCGGGCCGGGACGCCGGCCACCACGCACCGGTCGGGAACGGTCCCGCGGACCACCGAGCCGGCCGCCACGACGACGTTCCGGCCCACGCGGGCGCCGGGCAAGATCACGGCCCCCGCGCCGAGCCAGGTACCCGAGCCAATCGATACCGCCGTGTTCACCGGCCACTGCCGCCCGATCGGCATGTCCGGGTCGGCGTAGGCGTGGTTCTGGTCGGTGATGTAGACGTAGGGGCCGGTGAACACGTCGTCACCGATCAGGATCGAGTAGTGGGCGACGATGTGGCTGCCGCGCCCGATGACGCAGCGACTGCCCACCCGCAGCACCGGCTGGTCACCAAGGTCATGCCCGGGCATCATGCCCGCGCAGAGCGTCACCTGCTCTGCGATCATGGTCTCGTCGCCGATCTCGATCCAGGGCTCGCCGAACACGGCGCCGGTCGGGAACGCCATCATCGAGTGCGCGCCGAACGCCGCGAACCTGCGGCCCGCCGGGGTCTGCGCGGTCACGGCCCCGGCCCGCTGCATCGCCCGCCAGGCCGCGTGCACCGCGGCGGAAGCAGCCGCCCGCCGCCGCTGACCGAGCGCGCGCCGCCATGACATGGCCGATAACGGTACCTGCTGCGGGAAAGTGGCCGTACTCCTACCCGGCCTGAGCGGCGCCGGACCGGCCCGCGGCGGCCAACTGGCCGCAGGCGCCGTCGATCTCGGTCCCCCGGGTGTCGCGGACGGTCACCGGGATGCCCCGCCGCGCCAGCCGCCACTCGAACTCCTGCATCACGTCAGGCTCGGACGCCGTCCACTTCGACCCCGGGGTCGGGTTGAGCGGGATCAGGTTCACGTGCGCCAGATGCCCGGCGAGCAGGTCGGCGAGCGCGTCGGCCCGCCAGGCCTGGTCGTTGATGTCGCGGATCAGCGCGTACTCGATCGACACCCGGCGCCCGGTCGCCGCCGCGTATCCCCAGGCCGCGTCCAGCACCTCGGCGACCTTCCAGCGCTGGTTGACCGGCACGATCTGGTCGCGCAGCGTGTCGTCCGGCGCGTGCAGGGACACCGCCAGCCGCACCGGCAGGCCCTCCCCGGCCAGCCTGCCGATGGCCGGGACCAGGCCCACGGTCGACACGGTGACGGCGCGCCGGGAGATGCCGAGCCCGTCGGGGACCGGGTCGGTGATCCGCCGCACCGCGGCGAGCACCCGGGAGTAGTTGGCCAGCGGCTCGCCCATGCCCATGAACACGACATTCGACACCCGGCCCGGGCCGCCGGGCACCTCGCCGCGGGCCAGCGCCCTGGCGCCGGCCACCACCTGGGCCACGATCTCGGCGGCGGATAGGTTGCGGGTCAGCCCGGCCTGGCCGGTGGCGCAGAACGGGCACGCCATCCCGCACCCCGCCTGGGATGACACGCACATCGTGACCCGCCCTGGATAGCGCATCAGCACCGACTCGACGTAGGCCCCGCCGGACGCGCGCCACAACGTCTTGCGGGTCTGCCCCTGGTCGCAGCTGAGTTCCCGCTCGGCGGTGAGCAACCGGGGCAGCAGGGCCTCGGCCAGCGGCTCACGGGCGGCCGCGGGCACGTCGGTCATCTCATCCGGATCGTCGGTCAGCCGGGCAAAGTAGTGCCGCGACAGCTGATCGGCGCGGAACCGCGGCTGGCCGAGCTGCTCGGCGGCGGCACGGCGCTCCCCCGGATCCAGGTCCGCGAGGTGCCGCGGCGGGCGGGTCCCGCCGGGCTGCTCTGACCCGGCCAACGTCGGCTGCGGGACCGGCACGCCTGCGCTCCGTTCTGTCTGCTCACGGGCCGCCGACGGCGCTGCGGCAAACCGGTAACGATCTGTCGATATCTACGTCGCTGACCTGCGAGAAGTCGGTAGATTTCGCCCCATGCCGACACTGCGCCGGGGGGGTAGCCCAACCAGGATAACCGCAAGTCCCGAGCAGCCCAGGATCCTGCTCGAGAGCGAGAACCCGTACGCGAGCCGACGGGTGATCGTGGAGTGCGATGGCGTGACCACGGCCGCTTACCTGCACGCCAAGACCACGGCGATCGCGGCCACCTGGATCGCCAACCACGTCCCGGCGCCCGCGACCGCGGACCTGGCCCGGCTGAACGCGGGCGAGGCCCCGGTGATGCCCGCGGCGCACACCAAGCACCCGGACGGCAGGCCCGCGCCCGAGCCCGGGGCGCTGCGGGCGCTGTGGCTCGAGGAGGGCGACGGCGTGGTGCTCCTCGAGTACGGCGGCCTGCTGGCGATCCTTCCCGGCTGGTCCGACATGTCCCGGGGAATGCCCGGGTACTGCCGGGACGTGATCGGGCAGACTCCGTTCGGCTGGTCTCTCGACGACGCGATGGAGGGCCTGGGCCCGCGAGCGGCGCAGGCCGAGGACTTCTGGCGGTGGCGGGCGGACAAGAGCGCCTGGGCCGACTTCCAGCAGGCCGTGCTCGGCCATCTCCTCGGCAAGCTCGGGCCCGGCGCCAGGTACTGGGACGTGGGCGGCGGCAAGCAGCCGCTGGTCGGCGTGTCCGAGCGCCCCCCGACCGCGCAGCGGCCGTACACGGTGCTGTCCACGGTCGGGATGAGCTGCCAGCGGATGCCGGTCATCGAGCAGATGGGCGCCGTCGCGGACGGGACCGCGCGGATCGAGCTGGCCATCGCGACCACGATGCCGAGCACGGACGCGGCCCGGATCTTCCTGTGGCTGGGCCAGTACCCCTGGCGCGAGGCGACCTGGCTGGGAACCGGTCACTGCATCCCGTGGTACCACGAGCCGGCCACGTTCCCGCTCGGCGGCGGCCACGAGGCGGTGC
This sequence comes from uncultured Actinomycetota bacterium, assembly GCA_963808705.1. Taxonomy (GTDB): domain Bacteria; phylum Actinomycetota; class Actinomycetes; order Streptosporangiales; family Streptosporangiaceae; genus JASHPR01. The sequence continues at coordinate 705,573 of CAWEHB010000008.1, forward strand.
TGCTGCTCGACGAGCCCGGCAGCCTGCCCGGACCCGAGGTGCCCGACCTGTCGGGCTTCTCGTTCGGCGGCGAGGCCGTCCGGTGGCTGTGGATCGTCCCGGTCAGCGACCGGGAGCGGGTGCTGGCGGCCGAACGCGGGCCGGCCAGCCTGGTCACGCACCTCGCGGCCCAGCGCCGCAGCTGGGTCGTGGGCCAGGGCTAGCACCGTTGCCGCGGACCGGCCGCCCTAGCCGTGCGGGACGAACACGCTCAGCAGCAGCCAGGTCACGGGAGCGACGAAAACCAGCGAGTCGAGCCGGTCCATGGCGCCGCCGTGCCCGGGGAACACCGAGCCCATGTCCTTGATCTGGAGATCCCGCTTGATCATGGACTCGACGAGGTCGCCGAGGGTGGCCGCGGCGACGGCCGCGGCGCCCAGCACCAGGCCCTGCCAGACCTGAGCGTGCAGCAGCCAGGGCAGCAGGATCCCCCCCGCCGCGAGGCAGGCCATCACCGACCCGGCAAAGCCCTCCCAGGTCTTCTTCGGGCTGATGGCCGGGGCCATCGGGTGCCGGCCGACGAATATCCCGGCGAAGTAGCCGCCGATGTCGCTGCAGATGGCGAGCACGACGAAGATGAGCGTCCGGCGCGCGCCGTCGGGGGCGGACAGCATGAGGGGCACGAAGACGCCGAGCATCGGCAGGTACGCCAGCGTGAAGACGCTCGCCGTCAGGTCGCGCAGGTAGCCCTCGGCGCCGCCGGGCAGCCGCCACGCCATCAGCACCAGGACCGTGACCGCCATCGCGGCCAGGGCGGGCTGCGCGCCGTACCAGTACGCCAGCGTGAACATGGCGACGCCACCGGCCCCTATGGGAACGAGCGGGAGGCTGATCCCGCGCCCGGACAGCGCGTGCCGCAGCTCCCAGAGCGCCACCGCCGCCACCGCGCCCACGTAGATGAGGAAGGTCGCCTTCACCGTGAACAGGGTGACCAGGACCAGGCCGCCCAGCACGGCGCCGATGGCCACGGCCAGCGGGAGGTTGCGACCCGTGCGGGTGCGGATCGGCTTGCGCTCGCTCGCCGGGCCGGTCTCTGGATGCGCAGGCGGCCCGTCAGGATCGTCAGGCACCGGGCTGGCATCCCCGCCTGCGCGCGCCCCGCTGCGTGTCATGTGGCAACCCGCGTTGCAAGCTATACCTCGAGAAGCTCGGCTTCCTTATTCTTGAGCAGCTCGTCGACCTGGGCCACGTAGGTGTGCGTCAGGTCGTCGAGTTCCCGCTCCGCCCGGCGGCCGTCGTCCTCGCCCGCCTCGCCGCCCTTGACCAGCTTGTCCAGCGAGTCCTTGGCGTGCCTGCGGATATTGCGGATGGAGACCCGGCTGTCCTCCGCCTTGTGCCGCGCGATCTTGATGTACTCACGCCGGCGCTCCTCGGAGAGCTCAGGGAAGATCACCCGGATGATGACGCCGTCACTGGACGGGTTCACGCCCAGGTCGCTGTTCCTGATCGCCTTCTCGATCGCTGCCATGGACGACTTGTCGAACGGCTGGACGATGACCATCCTGGGCTCGGGCATGTGGAACGACGCCAACTGGTTCACCGGCGTCTGCGTACCGTAGTACTCGGCCGTGATCTTGTTGAACATCGAAGGATGCGCACGACCAGTGCGGATGCCAGCGAATTCCTCCTTGGCGACCGCGACGGCCTTCTCCATCTTCTCCTCGGCTTCGAGGAGGGTATCGTCAATCACTTACGGCTCCCGTACCTCGGTCGGCGTCCCGGTACGCGTCCTACCCGCGCACCGCGTGTTCCCATGGTGCGCCCGGCCCGGGAATCATGCCATGCCGGGCCATCAGCGCGCGAACCGGCTCACCAGCGTGCCGATCCGCTCACCGTGCACGGCTCGCACCACATTGCCCTCTCGCATCAGGTCGAAAACCACGATCGGCAGGTCATTGTCCATGCACAGGCTGACCGCGGTCGCATCCATGAACCTTAGCTCGCGCCGGAGCACTTCACCGTAATCGAGCCGGTGAAAGCGGACCGCGCCCGGCATCTGGAGGGGATCGGCGTCGTAGACCCCGTCGACCTGGGTGCCCTTGAGCACCGCCTGGGCCCCGATCTCGAGCGCGCGCTGGGCCGCGCAGTTATCGGTCGAGAAGAAGGGCGCGCCCAGGCCCGCCCCGAAGATCACGACCCGGCCCTTCTCCAGGTGCCGAATCGCCCGCCGCGGTATGTAAGGCTCCGCGACCTGCCCCATGGTGATCGCGGTCTGCACCCGGGTTTCCACGCCTAACTTCTCAAGCACGTCCTGGAGGGCCAGGCAGTTGATGACCGTGCCGAGCATTCCCATGTAGTCCGCGCGGGACCGGTCGATGCCGCGCTGCGACAGCGCGGCGCCGCGCTCGGCCATCCTGTACGGGGGGCATCGGGGCGCATCCTTCCTGGTCTCGGCCGGCCGCATGCCCGGTCCGGCGCTGGCCTAGCCGGCCTGCCCAATCTGGAACCGGGCAAACCCCAGCACCCGGGCGCCGTGCTCGGCCAGCAACTGCTTGACCGGCTTCTTCTGATCCCGGACGGAGGCCTGCTCCACCAGCACGACGTCCTTCAGGAACGCGTTCACGCGGCCGTCGACGATCTTGCCGATCGCCGCCTCCGGCTTGCCTTCCTCGCGGGTCATCTGCTCGGCGATCCGGCGCTCGCCCGCCACCACGTCCTCGGGCACGTCATCGCGGGTCACCCAGCGCGGCCGCATGGCCGCGACCTGGTGCGCGATGTCCTGGGCCACGGCGGCGGACCCGTCGGATTCCAGCTGAACGAGCACGCCGAGCGTCGGCGGCAGCGCCGGGTCGGACTTGTGCAGGTAGCTGGTGACGTAGCCGCCCTCGAACCGGGCGAACCGGCCGACCTCCACCTTTTCCTTGAGCGAGGCGCCCGCCTCGTCGATCAGTTCCTGCGCCGTCTGGCCGGGGCGAACCTCGAGGCCGAGCACGGTCAGCCGGTCCCCGGCCGCCGAGGCCAGCGCCGCCTTGGCGATGTCGGCCGCGACCTGCTGGAACAACTCGGTCTTCGCGACAAAGTCGGTCTCGCAGTTGAGCTCCAGCAGCACCCCGGCGCTGTTCCCGTCCAAGGCCGCGGTGACCAGGCCGTTCGCCGCGGTCCGCTCGGCCCGCTTGGTGACGTCCTTCGCGCCCTTAACGCGCAGAAGCTCTACCGCAGCCTCGTAGTCCGGCGCCTCCACGAGCGCATTCCGGCAATCGAGCATGCCCGCGCCCGTCTGCTCACGGAGCCGCTTTACATCCGCCGCGCTGTAGTCCATGTCCTCATCTCAATCTCTTGCTGTGTTGTCCTTGGGCAGCCCCCAGCCCGTCAGGTCACCGGGCGGGCCTGTGAGCGAGGTCAGGCGGGCTCGGGCGCTGGCTCCTCGGCGCCGTCCGCCGGCGTGTCATCGGGGGCTGATGCCTCCGCCACGCCGTCCGCCGCCGTGTCATCGGGGGCTGATGCCTCCGCCACGCCGTCCGCCGCCGTGTCATCGGGGGCTGATGCCTCCGCCACGCCGTCCGCCGGCGCCGCATCCGCGGCCGCTTCCCCGGCGGGGGGCTCGGTCGCGACCGCCGCCGCGGTGTCGCCGACCGTGTCCTCCGCGCCGTCCGCTGCCCTGCCTTCGAGCAGCGCGCGCTCCCACTCGGCCAGCGGTTCCTCGGCGCCCAGCACGCCGTCGGCGGGCGGGATGGGCTTCTCCTCGCCGTTGACGGCGGCTCCGGCCCGTGCGATCAGGCCGTCGGCCACCGCGTCGGCCACCACCCTGGTCAGCAGGGCGACGCTGCGGATCGCGTCGTCATTCCCCGGGATCGGGTAGGTCACCTCGTCGGGGTCGCAGTTCGTGTCCAGGATCGCGATGACCGGGATGCCCAGCTTGCGGGCCTCGCTGACCGCGATGTGCTCCTTCTTGGTGTCGACCACCCAGAGCGCGCTCGGCACCCGCGACATGTCCCTGATGCCGCCCAGGGAGCGCTCCAGCTTGTCCCGCTCCCGCTTCAGGTGCAGCAGTTCCTTCTTGGTCAGGGAAGAGCCGGCCACGTCGTCGAAGTCGATCTCTTCCAGTTCCTTCAGCCGCTGCAGCCGCTTGTAGACCGTGGTGAAGTTGGTCAGCATGCCGCCGAGCCAGCGCTGGTTCACGAACGGCATCCCGACCCGGCGGGCCTGCTCCGCGATCGCCTCCTGGGCCTGCTTCTTGGTGCCTACGTAGAGGACGGATCCGCCGTGCGCGACGGTCTCCTTGATGAACTCGTAGGCGCGGTCGATGAAGTCCAGCGACTGCTGGAGGTCGATGATGTAGATCCCGTTGCGCTCGGTGAAGATGAACCGCTTCATCTTCGGGTTCCATCGGCGGGTCTGGTGACCGAAGTGCACGCCGCTTTCGAGCAGCTGGCGCATGGTGACGACCGGGGCCATGCCGGTGTCCTTTCCTCTCGTGCGCCCGGCCGCTGGGGGTCTGGGCGCTTCTCGGTTGCTCCCTGGCGCCCGAACGCACTCGCCGCAGGATGACAAGTCCCGCGGACCGGTTGAGGTGCGTTCCGCTGGGTGCCGGCTCCCCGGCATCCCGTGCGGCAAGCGGACGCGCGAATTTAGCCGCAGTCCCACGCGTCCATGCGTGGACACTGACAGCCAGCGTTCAGTTTACATGGCGCTGGCCGCCGGCGCGGGCCGCGTCCGGGCGCTGGCCGCCGGAAGCGCCGCCCGGGTTCGCGGCGGGCCGTCCCGCCCCGGACCGTCGCGTTCAGGCCCGTGGGTGGGCCTGGCGGTAGGCGGACAGTAGGCGCTCGACCGATACGTGCGTGTAGATCTGGGTGCTGGCCAGCGACACGTGGCCGAGGATCTCCTGCACGCTGCGCAGGTCCGCGCCGCCCTCGAGCAGGTGCGTGGCCGCGGTGTGGCGCAGGCCGTGCGGCCCGGCGTCCGGCACCGACCCGGCCGCCGCGATCCTGGCGTGCACCACCCGGCGCGCGGTCCGCGGGTCGAGGCGCCCGCCGCGCGCGCCCAGGTACAGCGCGGCCCCCGACCGCCCGGTGGCCAACAGCGGGCGGCCCGCGCGCTGCCACCGGCGCACGGCCGCGGCCGCGGGAATGCCGATCGGCACGACCCGCTCCCGGCTGCCCTTGCCCAGGACGCGCACGGTCCGGCGCTCCTCGTCGACGTCACCCACATCGAGCCCGCACAGCTCGCTGACCCGGATACCGGACGCATAGAGGAGTTCCATGATCGCGGTGTCGCGCCACGCGACGGCGACCGCGCGCGGCGGCGCGGCCTCCGGCGGGGGCTCGCCCGCCGCGAGCACCGCCGCCATCTGCTCCTGGCCCAGCACGTTCGGAAGGTGGCGGGCGGCCTTGGGCGTGCCGAGCAGCGGCCCGGGGTCGCTGTCCAGCCACCCGCGCGAGAGGGCGAAGGCGGTGAAGGCCCGGGCGGCCGCGGTCCTGCGGGCCAGCGAAGCGCGCGCCGCCCCAGTGGCGTGCTGGGCCGCCAGCCAGGCCCGGATAAGGCCGATGTCCAGGCCGCCCAGATCGCCGAGGCCGCCCGCGCAGGCGTGCTCAAGCAGGGCGCCGACGTCGCCCAGGTAGGCGCGCACCGTATGCGGCGAGAGGCCGCGCTCGGCCGCCAGGTGCCGCTCGAATCCCGCCAGCCGCTCGCCAGCCCACTCAGGCAGCGCGGAGTCCACCCCCACAGTGTCCGGCCATCGGGGCCCGCCGGGCGGCCGGCGCGCCCGGGGACGGCAATCTCACCGGGCCCGGCGGTCAGGGGACGAGGATGAGCCGGGGGCCGCATTTCCCGCGAATTGCCCTGCGCCGGGCAGGAAGGCGATCAGCGTCATCATTCAGTGCAGGCGTGCTGGTCAGGTGTGCTTGCGAATCCGCCAGCCCCTGACACACCGCTCCACGAAGCCGGCCGCGGCCAGCGCGCCCAGGCACCGGATGGCGGTATTCAGGTCGACGCCGGCCGTGATCGCGATCGCGGCCGGCCCGCTTCCGGCGCGTGACGGAACGGCCTCCAGGACGGCCCTGGTCACCGGGTCCAGGCTGTCCCTGGGGGCGGCCGGGCCGCGGCGCCGGGTGCCGAGCCCGTCACCGGACGGGGAGACGTTCTCGATGACGTCCTGGGCCCCGGTCACGCACACGGCGCCCCACTCCCGGATGATCTCATGACAGCCGGCCGACAGGGGCGAGGTCACCGGCCCTGGCACCGCCATCAGCGGGCGGCAGAGATCCCGGGCATGCCGGGCGGTGCTCAGCGCTCCGCTACGCAGCGCGGCCTCGACCACGACGGTGCCGCAGCTCAGGGCGGCGATCACCCGGTTGCGGACGAGGAATCCCGGCCTGGTCGGCGCCCGGTCCGGCGGCCGCTCGCTGACCACGACGCCTTGCCCGCAGACGGCGGCGAAGAGCTCGTGGTGGCCCTTGGGGTAGCCGTAGCTAAGCCCGCTGGCCAGCACCGCGACGGTGATTCCGTCGACGCTGAGGGCCCCGCGGTGCGCGCAGCTGTCGATGCCGTAGGCACCGCCGGATACGACGGCCCAGCCCCTCTCGGCCAGCGCGGCCGCCATCTCGGTGGCGACATGCTCGCCGTAGCCGGTGGCGGCCCGCGCTCCCACCACGGAGACCGAGCGCAGGCAGGCGAAGCGCAGGTCCGCGCTGCCCTGCAGCCACAGCACGAGCGGGCGGGCGTCACCGAGCACGTCCAGCTGGGTCGGCCACTCCGGATCGCCCGGGCACGCCAGGCGGATGCCGGCGCGTTCCCAGTCAGCCAGCCTGGAGTCGGCAGGAACCCGGCCGAGCCGCGCACGCCACCGCTCGATCGCCCGGCCGAGCCGGGGGATGCCATCGCTCCCCGGCGCGCGGGGCGGCGGAGGGTGGCCGTCGCAGATGGCGGAGAATGCCTCGGCCGGGTTGCAGGCTCGCAGCAGCGCGCCGAGCGCGGGATCACCGGGCTCGGCCAGGAAGCTCAGCGCGACTCGCGCGAAGCGCTGCCGGTCGGCCGTCCCGGCCGTCACCCTCCGGCCCTCCATCCCCACTCACCGGCCCTCCATCCTGACCCTCCGGCCCCCCATCCCGACGTCAGCCCGTCGCCCGTGCTCAACCTGACCACCTCCGGTTGCCCAGAGTGCCCGGAGGCTGGCCGCAGCCGCCGGCTGGACGCGGCTGCTGTGGAACAACAGGGCAGCACCGGCCGGGCTGTGGATGCAGACGCCGAATTGTCAGACCCGCATGTTCCCGGCCGGCAGGCCTGGCGCGCCCGGGTACCGCAGCCGCGGGAACCCGGCCGCGCGAGGCCCCCGGCGGTCCGGCTGCTTACGCTTCCCGGTGACGGGATCCGAAACGTATTCGCGGCCAAAAGCTGGGCCCAGCCGGCCGGGCCGGGCGTTTGACGGACCCATTCCGGGTAACGGTGCGGTATGACCGAGCTACATCGCCGGGCCGCCCGCCTGCTCGGCGGGCCCGCGCCTGGCCGCGTCCGTCGGCCCCCGGCGAGGTCCCCCAGCATCAGCGCGAGCGGCGGGACGACAGGCGCCCGCCTGGCAACGAGGTGACACGTGACAGCGTTCGTGGTCAACCGGCACGGTCGTCTGGTGTTCCCGGACAATTTCCTGGGCGAGCTGGACTTCTCGGTCCTGGACACGCTCGAGCAGTTCACCGCCGTGATCGGGCGGGATTTCGAGGCCAAGGCGCCGACCGGGACCGACATCCTGGCCCGCGTCGAGTCCGGATCTTACCCCGGGCGCTTCGAGCTGCTGCGGGATCTGGGCCAGAACCTGTTCTGGGCCAACCGGTACACGATCCCCATGTTCGACCGGAGGCCGACGCGCTGGCGTGACGTTGCGAAACGCCGCGACGACGTCTTCCTGGTGGTGCTGACCCCCTGGGAGGACAGCGAGCGCAAGGTGGCCGCGGTCGAGCAGGCGTTCCGTGAGCTGCCGGCGACGTGGGACGCCGAGGCCGAGACCCGGGTCTTCGACCTGCTGTTCGACCTGTTCCGCAACAAGCTGTACCACGCCACCGAGCTGCGGCCGATCAAGCCCACAGTGGCCGAGTTCACCGGCCAGCCCGACGCGCTGACGTGGGTGATGCCGGAGTACGACCCCGACTACCCGGTCTTCCGGACCGAGGACATCGTCGACGCCCAGGAAAAGGTTCCGGAGCTGGAAGCCCTGCTGCGCTGGGCGATGGTGCTGCACAACCAGTACCCGTGGGACCGCTCCCGCACCGAGTTGCGCGGGCCGGCCGGGATCGGCGACGACGACTTCGTGGTGGCGCTGCACCCGCGCAACCGCGACGTGATGGCCTTCATCGACCGGGTCAAGCGCGCGGCCGCCGGGCAGGGTGGCGCCGCCGGGCAGGGTGGCGCCGCCGGGCAGGGTGGCGCCGCCGGGCAGGCCAGCACGGCCGGCCAGGGCGCGGCCGTCCGGCACCAGCCGCCCGAGGCCGTCGCCCCCGTCGCCCCCTACCCGCCGGTGCGGGTGCGCGAGGCGTTCGCGATCCAGCCGAAGCTGGAGGCGCTCGCGATCGTGCGCGGCGAGCATGCCTGCGACAACGCCGACATCATCCGCAACGCGAGCTTCTCCTGGTCGCCGATGAGCGCGGACGAGATCAGCGCGAAGACCGGCATCGAGCAGCGCCGCTACACCAGCCGCGAGCCCGAGCAGCTGGCGCTGTACGCGGCTCGGGCCGCGCTGGCGAAGTCCGGCCGCTCCGCCGGGGAAATCGGCGCCGTGCTGGTCAGCACCTGCACGAGCAACCGGCTGATCCCGTCGATGGCGTGCTGGGTGTCGGGCGAGCTCGGCCTGCTGCAGACGCACGCCTCGGCCGACCTGGTCGCGGCCTGCGCCGGGCTGCCCTACGGCCTGGCCGAGGCCGTGCGGCAGCTGCAGGAGGTCCGGCGGCCGGTCCTGCTGGTCTGCGTGGAGAAGTTCTCCGACAAGATCGGCAGCGTCCGGCCCTCGCGAATGATCTTCGGGGACGGCGCCGCGGCGATGGTCATCGCCCCGTCCGCGCCCGGGGCGACCGGGGACGTGGAGGTCATGCAGACCTACGCGAGCGGGCCGCACAGCGAGGTCAACTCGATCATCTGGCCGAACCCGGAATTCGACAACGCCATCACCGTGTACGGCCCCGAGGTCAAGTCGCTGGTGGCGCGCTACCTGGCCCAGATGCTCGCCGAGCTCGGCGCCCAGCCAGACCCGGACCACCCCGGCCGGACGCTGCTGGAGAGCATCGAGCTGATCGTCCCGCACCAGGCCAACAAGACGATGATCCTCAACCTGGCCGGCCAGGCCGGGCTGTCCGCCGGCCAGCTGTACTTCAACATTGACAAGATGGGCAACGTGTCAGCGGCGAGCATCCCGATCGCGATCCACGACGCCGTGCGCGACGGCGTGATCACCCGCCCGACCCGGGTCTTCGCGCCCGGCTTCGGGGCCGGCGCCGTCGGAGGTTACGCGGTGATGCGCGTCGACCCCGCGATCGTCGCCGACGAGGTAGTGCTGGACATTCAACAGACGCAACGGGACGGCAGGTCTGCGGCGCCGCCGGGACGCGTGACTCCGGGCACCACCGACGACGTCCGCGCCGCTTTCGGCGAGTGACCGGATGAGCCAGCAAACCCGGGCCGTCTTCCAGCGCCTGGCGGTCGTCAACCGGGGCGAGCCAGCGATGCGGCTGATCAATGCCGTCCGGGAGTGGAACGCCGAGGGACGCCCGGCGCTGCGCGTCATCGCCGTGTACACGGCCCCCGACCGGCACGCGATGTTCGTGCGCGAGGCCGACGAGGCGGTGCTGATCGGCCCGGAGGACCAGGACGAGGGGTCGTTCGCGGCCAGCCCCTACCTCGATTACGCCGAGCTGGAGCGGGCGCTGCGGGAGTGCCGGGCCGACGCGGTGTGGCCGGGCTGGGGGTTCGTCTCGGAGAAGGCCGAGTTCGCGGAGCTGTGCGACCGGCTGGGGATCACCTTCGTCGGCCCGCCGGCCGGGGTCATGCGCAGGCTCGGCGACAAGATCGAGTCCAAGCGGCTGGCCGAGCGGGTCGGCGTGCCGCTTGCCGCGTGGAGCGGCGGCTCAGTGGCCGACCTGGAGCAGGCTCGCAAGCACGCCGAGACGATCGGCTACCCGCTGATGGTCAAGGCCACCGCGGGTGGCGGCGGGCGCGGCATCCGGCTGGCCGGCTCCCCCGCGGAACTCGACGAGGCCTTCGAGCGCGCGAGCTCGGAAGCGTCGAAGACCGCGGGAGACGCGACGGTGTTCCTGGAGCGGGCCATCCGCGGCGGCCGGCACGTCGAGGTACAGGTGGTCGCCGACGCCGGGGGCACCGTGTGGACGCTGGGCGTCCGGGACTGCAGCGTGCAGCGGCGCAACCAGAAGGTCATCGAGGAGTCCGCCTCCACGGCGCTGGACGCCGCGCAGGAGCAGTCGCTGCGCGGCCATGCCGCCGACCTCGTCCGGGCGGCGGGCTACGTCAACGCCGGAACCGTGGAGTTCCTCTACGAGCCGACGGAGCGGCTGCTGTCGTTCCTGGAGGTCAACACCCGGCTGCAGGTGGAGCACCCGGTCACCGAGGCCACCACCGGCGTGGACATCGTCAAGCTGCAGCTGCACATCGCGGCGGGCGGCCGGCTGGCCGACGTGGCCGCCGACGCGCCGCCGGCGTTCGGGCACGCCATCGAGGCCCGGCTCACCGCCGAGGACCCGGAGCGCGCGTTCGCGCCCGCGCCGGGCCGGATCGAGCACCTGGCGCTGCCCGCCGGCCCCGGCATCCGGGTGGACACCGGGGTGGCCGCCGGCGACGTCATCCCGCCGCAGTTCGACTCCATGATCGCCAAGGTGATCGCCTGGGGACGGGACCGCGGCGAGGCCCGCGCCCGGCTCTCCCGCGCGCTGAAGCAGACGGCCACGGTGATCCACGGCGGCACCACGAACAAGGCGTTCCTGCTCGACCTGCTGGACCGGCCGGCTTTCGTTCGCGGCGAGGTCGACACGACCTGGCTCGACACGATGATGGCCGACGGCTACACCCCGCCGCGGCGGCTCGACGTCGCCCTGCTGGCCACGGCCGTCGAGGCGTACGACGCGCACGCGAAGCGGCAGCAGGCACGGCTGCTCGCCGCGGCCGAGCGCGGGCGGCCCGAGGTCAGCCAGGAGACCTGGCATCAGGTCGATGTCCGCGCGGGCCAGGAGTCCTACCGGCTGCGGGTGTCCCGCAGCCCGGCCCGCTACCGGGTGCAGCTGGACGGGGTGACGGTGGAGGTCGACGTCGAGCGCCCCGGCCCGTTCGAGCGCATGCTCCGCGTCGGCGACCAGACCTTTGCCGTGCTCTCGGTCGCGCAGGGCCCCGACTACCTGGTCGAGGTCGACGGCGCGGTGCACCGGATATCCGGCGGCGAGGCCGGCCTGGTCCGCGCCCCGGCGTCGGCCATGGTGGTGGCCATCCCGGTCGGGGCCGGCGACGAGGTCGCGGAGGGTGACGTCGTCGCGGTCGTGGAAAGCATGAAGCTGGAGACCGCGCTGCACGCGCCGGTCGCGGGCCGGGTCGCCGAGGTGCTCGCCGACGTCAACACCCAGGTCGACAGCGGCACCAAGCTGGTCCGGATAGAACCCGACCCGGAACAGGACGGCGGCGGGGACGCCGAGCCGGGCCAGCGGGCCGATCTGAGCGCGCTGGCCGGCGCGGCCGCGGCCGGCCGCGATCCGGCCGCGACGGCGGCCGGCGCGCTGGCGACGTTGCGCTCGCTGGTGCTCGGCTACGACGTCGACGAGCACGAGGCCAGCCAGCTGCTGCGCAGGCTGGCCGCGGCCCGGGCCGGCCTGCCCGCCGGCGATCCGCGGCTGCTCGCCGGGGAGACCGAGATCCTGCAGATCTTCGCCGACCTGAGCGCGCTGTCCCGTAACCGCCGGGTGCCCGACGAGGCGGAGACCGACGAGGAGGCCGCGGTGGACGCCGAGGCCGCCCGCAACCCGCAGGAGTACTTCTACGCCTATCTGCGCTCCCGGGACGCCGACACCGAGAACCTGCCCGAGTCGTTCCGGATCAAGCTGCGCCGGGCGCTGGCCCACTACGGCGTCACCGACCTCGGGCCCTCGCCAGACCTGGAGCCTGCCCTCTACCGGATGTTCCTGGCCCATCGCCGCGCGGGCGAGCAGGAGCCGGTCGTGTCGGAGCTGCTGCAGTGGCGGCTGCGGGACCCGGAGTCCCTGCCTGAGCAGGCCCGCGACGGCTACTGGCGGGTCATCGACCAGCTGGTGTCAGCCACCCAGCTGCGCCACCCGGCCGTCGGCAACCTGGCCCGGCAGGTCCAGTACCGCTGCTTCAACGCCCCGCTGGTCGCCCGCGAGCGGGCGCTGGCCCAGCGGCAGGTGCGCGCGGAGCTAGACCGCCTCTCCGCCGACCCCGAGGTCAGGGCGGCTCAGATCGACGCCATGGTCGCCTCCGGCGCGCCGATACTCGGGGTCTTCGCCGAGCGGCACCACGCGGTCATGCTCGAGGTGATGACCCGGCGGTACTACCAGATCAGGCCGCTGCGCCAGGTCCGGATCACCGAGCAGGGCGGTCACCCGCTGCTGACCGCCGAGTACTCCCACGACGGGCGGGACTACGTGGTGGTCGCGGCCGTGGCCAGCGGCACCGACACCGCTGCCGAGACCGACCTGCCCCGGCTGGTGGACGCGCTCTCCGCCGATCGCACCGTGCTGGTCGATCTCTACGTGGCCTCCAGGACGCCCGAGGACGAGATCGGCGGCCCGGACGCCCGGGTCGGGAGGATCCGCGACAAGCTCGGGAGCATCCCGCGCGCCGTCGAACGGGTCGCGGTTGCGGTGCGCCGGCCCGAAGGCGCCGAGGACGGGGACGAGCCTGCCTGGTTCACCTTCCGCGGCGCGCCGGGCACCGGGGCGGCGGTGGAGGACCGCACGCAGCGCGGCATGCACCCGATGGTCGCCGAGCGGCTGGGCCTGTGGCGGCTGTCCGGATTCGAGCTGACCCGGCTGCCCGCCGCCACCGACGTGCACCTGTTCCGCGCGCAGGGCCGCGAGGTCCCCGACGATCAGCGGCTCATCGCCCTCGCCGACGTCCGCGACCTGACCATCCTGCGCGACACCGGCGGCCGGATCCGGTCCCTGCCGCAGATCGAGCGCACCCTCGACGCCTGCCTGGACAGCCTGCGCTCGGCCCGCTCCGCCGACCGGGCCCTGGCCAGGCTGGACTGGAATCGCGTCAGGCTCTACGTCTGGCCGGTCGTGGACGTGCCGCTCACCGAGCTCGACCAGGTCATCCGGTCCTTCGTCCCGCGCACCGTGGCGCTGGGGCTGGAGCAGGTGATGGTGCAGTTCCGGGCGGGCGACCCCGGTCACCCGGGCGCGGAGCCTCGCGAGCTGATGCTCCGGATGTCCCGCCCGCCGGGAGCCGGGCTGACGCTGCGCATCACCGACCCGCCATCGGAACCCTTGCGCGAGATGGACTCCTACACGCAGAAGGTGATCCGGGCCCGCCGCCGCGGTGCCGTCTACCCCTACGAGCTCATCCCGCTGATCACCCGCTCACCCGACCGGGGCGGCGTCCCGGGCACGTTCACCGAGTACGACCTCGACGAGACGGGCACCCCGGTGCCGGTAGACCGGCCGCCGGGCTCGAACACCGCCAACCTGGTGCTCGGAGCGGTCACCGTGCCCACCAGGCGCTATCCCGAGGGGATGCGCCGGGTCGTGCTGCTGGGCGACCCGACCAAGGCGCTCGGCGCGCTGGCCGAGCCGGAATGCCGCCGGGTACTCGCGGCCATCGACCTGGCGCGGCGCTGGCAGGCCCCGGTGGAATGGTTCGCGCTCTCGGCGGGCGCGAAGATCGCGATGGATTCCGGCACCGAGTCCATGGACTGGATCTCCCGGGTGCTGCGCGGCATCGTCGAGTTCACCCAGGACGGGGGCGAGATCAACGTCATAGTCAGCGGCATCAACGTCGGCGCCCAGCCCTACTGGAACGCCGAGGCCACGATGCTCATGCACACCAAGGGTATCCTGGTCATGACGCCGGACTCGGCGATGGTCCTGACCGGAAAGCAGTCGCTGGACTACTCTGGCGGGGTCTCCGCCGAGGACAACTTCGGCATCGGCGGCTACGACCGGATCATGGGCCCGAACGGCCAGGCCCAGTATTGGGCCCCTGACCTGTCCGCCGCGGTCGACGTGCTGCTCGCCCACTACGAGCACGCCTACACCGCGCCGGGCGAGCGCTTCCCCCGCCCGGCCCCGAGCGCCGACCCGGCCGACCGGGACATCTCCGGGTCGCCGCACGCCGGGCCGGGAACCAGCTTCAGCGTGCTCGGCGAGATCTTCGATCCCGCGACCAACGGCGACCGCAAGAAGCCCTTTGACGTGCGCTCGCTGCTGCGCGGCGTGATCGACTCCGACCACCCGCCGCTGGAGCGCTGGGCGGACATGCACGACGCCGAGTCGGTCGTGGTTTTCGACGCGCACCTGGGCGGCCAGCCGGTCACGCTGATCGGCATCGAGTCGCGCCCGCTGCCGCGGCACGGGCCCTACCCGGTGGACGGCCCGCCGCAGTGGACGGCCGGGACCCTGTTCCCGCGCTCGTCGAAGAAGACCGCGCGGGCGATCAACGCGGCCAGCGGGAACCGCCCGCTGGTGGTGCTGGCCAACCTGTCGGGGTTCGACGGCTCCCCGGAGTCGATGCGCGCGCTGCAGCTGGAGTACGGCGCGGAGATCGGCCGTGCGGTGGTCAACTTCGACGGCCCGATCGTGTTCTGCGTGGTGTCCCGCTATCACGGCGGGGCCTTCGTCGTGTTTTCCGGCACGCTCAACGACAACATGGAGATCGCCGCGGTCGAGGGCTCCTACGCCTCGGTGATCGGCGGGGCGCCCGCCGCGGCGGTGGTGTTCGCCGCCGAGGTCAGCCGGCGCACCGTCGCCGACCCGCGGGTGGCCGGCCTGCAGGCCGCGATCGCCGCGGCCACGGAGAGCGGCTCTGACGCCGACGCGGCCCGGCTGCGCGCCGAGCTGGCGTCGGTGCGGCCCGCCGTGCACGCGGAGAAGCTGGGCCAGGTCGCCGACGAGTTCGACGGCGTGCACAGCATCGAACGGGCCCGCAGCGTGGGCTCGGTCGACACGATCGTCCCCGCCGCCCGGCTGCGCCCCTACCTGATCGACGCCGTGCGGCGAGGGATGCGGCGCACGCTCGCCGCGCTCAGTGCCGCGTCACCCCCCCGCTGACGTCGGCGAGACGCCCGATCAGCGCGTCGGCGCGCTGGAGGAGCGGCCGGCAGCGAAGGCGGATGGCGATCCCTCGTGCTTCGCCGGCGGCGGCGCGGGCCGCGGCGGCCGGTCCGCTGCGGTCCAGGAAGGCGGCGTGGTCGATCAGGCCCCAGGCGAGGCGGTAGGGGCAGGCGGTGCCGCGCAGGGCCGCGATGGCGTCGCTGAACGCGGACCCGGCCCGCAGATCAGCTGCGCTGGCCGCGGCCCGGGCCCGGGCGAGGCTGTGCTCGGCCCGCAGCAGCGGTGGCAGCTGGCCGGCCGGCTGGGCGTCGAGCAGGGCAAGCAGTTCGGCCAGCGTGGCGGTCTCGCCGAGCTCGGCGGCCAGACGCGCGGCCAGCGGCCAGGCCCAGCGGACCTGCTCGCGCCGGATGCCGATGGCCGGCGCGTGGGACAGGACGCTGCGGGCGTGCGCCAGCGCGTCGGCCGGCCGTCCGAGCGCGAACGCGATGAACGCCTCGAGGAGGGCGGCATATGCCCGATCATCAACCCTCTCGGTGGTGCGGGGCGAGGCCAGCGAGGCCAATATCGCGCTGGCCTGCTCGCCGTCGCCGCGCAGCGCCGCCAGCCAGGCCTGGGTCCAGCGGATATCCTCCTCGCCGCCGAGGTCATCCTGGTCGATCGCGGCTTCGAGCAGGGCCGCGACTTCGTCCCACTCGCCGAGCTCGAGCAGGGCGATGCTCAAGTTCCAGGTAGAACCGCCGAAGTAGCGGCGCGCGCCGATCCGGCGGGCCTGCTCGACGGCGGCCCGCGCCGCGTCCGCCGCGGCGGCCGGGTCGGTGCCGCTCAGCACGTCGGACAGGTTGCCCAGCGCCGTGCACAGCCGCAGGGCCTCGCCGGCGCGCTCGGCGAGGCGGGCGGCCTCGCGGTACGACGAGGCTGCTTCTTCCGTCCGGTTGGCGTAGGATTGCGCGCTTCCGTGGGTGAGGAACAGGTAGGCGAGCAGCCCGGGGCCGACCTCGAGGGCCTGGCCCATGGCGAGCGCCTCGGCGGCGAGCCGTTCGCCGTCCGGTATGTTCCCGTCGAAGAGTTCCAGGTTGGCCAGCACACCGAGCGCGTTCACGGTGTCGGCGTCGGGCTCGCCGCGCAGCCCGTCCAGCGCCCGGGCGAGCCGTTCCCGGGCCTCGGCGTGCCGTCCCTCCTGCAGCAGGGCACGCCCGGCGATGGTCTGGGCGCGCGCCGCGCCGCGGACGTCGCCGAACTCGAGGTAGCAGCGCCGGGCGGCGTCGGCGTGCTCGACGGCCTGGTCGTGCTCGCCGGCCACGAAGTCCGCATCGGCCGCCCGTTCCCACAGCGCCGCGGCGAGCGGTGTCCTCTCGCCCGCGCCGCTGGCTGGGACCGGCTGGGCGCCGCGGCGAGCGGCGGCGAGCTCGGCGGCGTCGGCAAAGCTGGCCGCCGCGCGTCCTGGTGCGCCGGTGCGCTGGGCGCGTTCGGCGGCCCGCACCAGCATGGAGAGCGCCTGCTCGCGGGTGGCCGGGACGTCGGGGTCGTCGGGCTCTGCGCCGAGGGCGTCGAGGTAGTGGCGGGCGATCAGTTCGGCGATCTCTTCGCCATCGTTGGCGTAGGCCCGCCGCAGTTGCGACGCGACCGCGAGATGGCGGGCCTTGCGCTCCCGCCGGGAGAGCGTCTCGTAGGCGACCTGGCGGAGCAGCTCCTGACAGAAGCGGTAGTCGCCGCGCTGAGGGGAGAGCAGGTCGGCCGAAACCTGGAGCACGTTGCGCCGGACCAGCTCGCCCAGGGACGCAAGGACCTCGCTCGCCTCGCGCCCCGAGACGGCGATCAGCGCCTCAGCCGAGAAGCTTGAGCCCAGCACCGAGGCGACGCCGACCAGGCGCCGGGCCGGGTCGCCGAGAGCGTCGAGGCGCGCGGCCAGCAGGGCGTGAAGGCTGTCGGGCACCGTGAGCTGGCCGAGCTCGCCGCTGCGCCGGTACTGCCCTTTCATGACCACGCCGCCGGTATCCATGAGCGAGAGCACCATCTCGACGGCGAACAGCGGGATCCCCTGCGCCCTCGAGGTGATCACCTGGCGCGCCGGGCCGGGCATGTCCGGCACCAGCGCGCTGATCAGCTGGTCCATCGAGACCGGATCGAGCGGGTCGAGCGAGAACATCGAGCGGCCGCGCCCGGCTCCGAAGCCGGGCCTGGCGTCGTAGAGCTCGGGACGGGCAAGGACGAGAACGAAGACCGGCAGGTCGCGGATCCAGTCGATGAGGTGATCGATGAAGTCGAGCAGGCTCTCGTCGGCATGCTGGGCGTTCTCGACCAGCAACACCACGGGGGCGACCGCGGCCAGGCGCTCGAAAAAGAGCCGCCAGCCGGCGAAAAGCTCCTCGCGGGCCAGGGTCTTGCCGCGCTCGCCGGGGCGCTCGGCGGCCAGCAAGCGCGTCAGCCGCGCCGCCACGTATTCCCGCTCGTGCTCGGGGATGAAGCGCGCCACGCCCTCGTCGAGCTTGGCGCGTGTCACCTCGATCGGGTCATCCTCGGCGATGCCCAGGCGCTGACGGACGATCTCCGCCAGCGGCCAGAACGCCACACCCTCGCCGTAGGAGAGACAGCGCCCGCGATGCCAGAGCACCGTCTCGGCGATACCGTCCACGTACTTCTCGAGCTCCCAGCCAAGACGGGACTTGCCGACGCCGGCCGGACCGCAGACCACCACCAGGCGCGGGCTGCTCCGCTCGACCGTCACGTGGAAGAGGTCCTTGAGGGCGCGCAGCTCCGCGTCACGGCCGATGAGCGGGGCCTCGGGGCCCTCCGTGCGCCGCCGGCCGCCCACGCCGGACAGCACGCGGGCCGCCGCGAAGAGCCGCTCGGGCCCGGACTTGCCCTTGAGAGCGTGGCTCCCGGCATCGTCGAAGGCGATCGCGCTCGCGGACAGCCGCCTGGTCGCGGCATCGACGTAGCAGCCCCCCGGCGGCGCCATGGCCTGTATGCGCGCTGCCGTGTTGACGCGGTCGCCGGTGACGAGCCCCTCTCCGGGGGTCTCCACCGTCGCCGCGTTCCCCGTCGTCACCCCGACCCGTGCGGCTAGCTCGACGCCGCCGGAACCGCCGTAGGCGGGGATGGCCGAGACGAGCTCGAGCCCGGCGCGCACCGCCCGCTCGGCGTCGTCCTCCAGCGCCACCGGTGCGCCCCAGACCGCCATCACCGCGTCGCCGATGAACTTCTCGATGACCCCCCCATGGCGGGCGACGATCTTCTTGGCCAGAGCGAAGTACCCCGACAGCAGCTCTCGCACGTCCTCGGGATCACGGTTCTCCGCCAGCGGCGTGAAGCCGACCAGGTCGCAGAAGAGGACCGACACCTGGCGCCGCTCGGGCCTGGGCTGCTCCGGCCGGGCCCGGCCCGGCTCGGCGATCCCGGCGCCGGGCGTCCCCGGCCCCGCGGCGCGAGCGCTCAGCGGTGCCCCGCAGTCGCCGCAGAAGCGCTGGCCCGGCTCGGCCAGCTCCCCGCATGCCGGGCACGTGACCGGCAGGGGTGCCCCGCAGTCGCCGCAGAAGCGCTTTCCGGGAGCCCCCTCCGCCCCGCACGCCAGGCACCCCCCCACCGACCCATGTTAACCGCCGCGGGCCGCGCGCTGGGGATCCTGGCCGACGGGTCAATGGGTCACCCCGAGCCACAGGCCGAGCGCGTAGCTGATCTCGGCGGCGGCGGGCCGGGCGACGCCGCCGAGGTCGGCCACGGTCCAGGCCAGCCGGATGACGCGGTCGACCCCGCGGGCGCTGATCTCGCCTAAGTCCATGGCCCGCTCCAGCGGCGCCAGCGCGCCGGGCGCGGGCGCGTGGCCGCGCCGCAGTTCCCGGCCGGGTATCTCCGCATTGAGCCGCCAGCGGGTGCCGCGCAGCCGGGACGCCATCCGCTGCCGGGCCGCCGCCACCCGCTCGGCCACCACCGCGCTCGGCTCGGTGAACTTCCGGTCGCTGAGCAGCTCGGCCTTGCCGACCGGGAAGAACTCCGCCTTCACGTCCACCCGGTCCAGCAGCGGCCCCGACAGCCGGGCCAGGTACCGGCGGCGGGCCAGGGGAGTGCAGGAACACCCCGCCCGGGAGGACGCGGCGCTGGCGCACGGGCACGGGTTGGCCGCGAGCACTAGCATGAACCGGGCCGGGAAGCGGGCCGTGAGCCCACAGCGGGCCAGCACCACCTCCCCGGATTCCAGCGGCTGGCGGAGCGCGTCCAGGACGTCGCGCGAGAATTCGGGGGCCTCATCCAGGAACAGGCACCCCTGATGCGCCAGCGAGGCGGCACCAGGATGCAGGACCGCGGTGCCGCCGCCCACGATCGCGGCCCTGGTCGAGGTGTGGTGCGGCGCGCAGAACGGCGGCTCGGTCAGCAGCGGGCTGCCGGGCGGCAGGGTCCCCGCGATCGAGTGGATCGCCGTGACCTCGAGCGCGGCGGCCGGCTCCAGCCGCGGCAGTATCGTGGGCAGGCGCTCGGCCAGCATGGTCTTGCCGACCCCCGGCGGGCCGAGCAGCAGCAGGTGGTGGCCGCCCGCCGCGCAGATCTCAGCGGCCCGCCGGGCCGTCGGCTGGCCAACCACATCGGCCAGGTCACGGCCGCGGCCGCCGTCCGGGCCTGGGCTGCCGTCCGGGCCGGGGCCGCGCGGCGGATCGGGCACGGTCCCGCCCTCGTACACCCGAACCCCGCCTGCCTGCGAGCCGCCCGCCTGCCATCCGGCGGCCTGCGCCCCGGCCGTGCCCCGCGCCCGGGGCCGGCCGCGCAGCCAGCTCAGCAGCGACCCCAGGCTGGGCACCGCGAGCACCCGCATGCCCGGCACCAGGCACGCCTCCGGCGCGTTCTCCGCCGGCACGACGACGGCCCCGAAGCCCGCCGCGGCCGCGGCCGCCACCGAGGGAAGCACGCCGCGAACCGGCCGCAGCCTGCCGTCGAGTCCCAGCTCGCCCAGGAACATCAGGCCCGCCAGGCCAGCCGGCGGGACGGCCCCGGCCGCGCCCAGGATCGCGACCGCGATGCCCACGTCGAAGCTGCTGCCCCGCTTGGGCAGGCTGGCGGGCGACAGGCCCACGGTGATCCTGCGGTTCGGCCACTTCTCCTGGCTGTTCACGATGGCCGACCGGATCCTGTCCCGCGCCTCGCGCAGCGCCGTGTCGGGCAGCCCCACCAGCAACAGGCCGACCAGCCCGTTCTCGATGTCCGCCTCGATCTCGACGGGATGGCCCTCCACGCCCACCAGCGCGATCGAGTGGGTACGCGCCAGCGGCATCTAGCCCACCCCGCGAACGTGCTCGATCGTGAAGCCGCCCCGCTCGTCCTTCAGCACCTCCACGACATCCACGCGCACCTCGTCAAACAAGACCCCGTTGGCGACCACCCAGCGCATGGCCAGCCGCCGCAGGCGGCTTCTCTTCTTCCTGGTGACGGCCTCGAGCGGCGTGCCGTATCCGGTGCCGGAGCGGGTCTTCACCTCGCAGGCGACCAGGGTCCGGCGGTCGGCCATGACGATGTCGATCTCTCCCTCCGCGCACCGCCAGTTGCGGGCGAGTATCCGGAATCCGGCTCGCTGCAGGTACTCCGCGGCCAACTGCTCTCCCTGCTTGCCCAGGGCATCCTTGGCGTTCAACCTCACCACCTCCGCCTCCGACGCTGGCGGAACCGGCTGGCCGGCCGCGGATGGCCGGCGTCGGCTGTGGAGGAACGCGACGGAAGGCGCCGGATGTGGACGCCAGGACCCGGACTGTCGGCACGCCATGATTTGATGCCCGCCGCCGGCGGCCCGCGGCCCGGGCCAGGGCTGGGGGCGCGCCCCGAGGGCGGGCCTTACGCCAGCCCGGCGATCTCGCGCTTCAGGGGGCGGAGCCCCGGGCCGCTGCTAGGAGAAACCCTGCTGCTTGTCGTCGGGGTCGGGAAGCTGAAGGTCGCTCTTGGCGAGTTCCTCGATGTTGACGTCCTTGAAGGTGACGACCCTGACGTTCTTCACGAACCGCGCCGGGCGGTACATGTCCCACACCCAGGCATCCTGCATGGTGACCTCGAAGAACACCTCGCCGTTGTCCGAGGTGCGCACGTTGAGCTCGACCTGGTTGGTGAGGTAGAAGCGGCGCTCGGTCTCGACCACGTGGCTGAACAGCCCGACCACGTCGCGGTACTCGCGGTAGAGCTGCAACTCCATCTCCGTCTCGTACTTCTCGAGATCCTCCGCGCTCATCTGTTCCCTCCGTTCTGACCGCACGCGCCCGGCCCGGCAGGCAGGTCACGGCGCGCGGTGCCCCGGCACTGGAGCTGCCGACGCCGCCAGGCGGCAGCGGTTCCGGCCCGTGCCACTGTCACGGTCCGGATGAGGTCAACGATAGGCCAATTCTGCCTCGTCACCCGCGCGCTCCTGGCCCCCGGCCGCCGGCGGCGGCAGGCCCGCACGCGCGCGGATCACCTGGGCTACGTTGACGAAGGACCTGCGGTGCTCGGGGCACGGCCCGTGCTCCTCCAGGGCGGCCATGTGGCTGGGAGTGGAGTACCCCTTGTGCCAGGCGAAGCCGTACTGCGGGTACTGCGGGTGAAGGCCCTTCATGATCCGGTCCCTGGTCACCTTGGCCACGATCGAGGCGGCGGCCACGCACGCCGCGACCTCGTCGCCCTTCCACATGGCCAGCGCGGGAACGGCCAGGCCCCGGACCGGGAATCCGTCGGTCAGCACGTAGCCGGGCCTGACGGCCAGCCCGGCCAGCGCGCGCCGCATGCCGGCCAGGTTGCACACGTGCAGCCCCAGCGCGTCGATGTCCCCGCACGGGATCACCACCACGTGCCAGGCGAGGGCGCGCGCCACTACCTCCTCGTAGGCGGCCTCGCGGGCGGCGGCGGTCAGGGCCTTGGAGTCGGCCACCCCGGGCGGGTCAGACCTCCGCCGAGGATCCAGCGCGACCGCGGCCACCACGAGCGGCCCGGCACAGGCCCCGCGGCCGGCCTCATCGATCCCGGCGACCGGGGCCAGCCCGGCCCGGGCCAGGACCCGCTCGTAGCCGGTCAGGCCGGCGCCACGCCTCGGCGTGTAGCCCGGATGACGCTGCAGCGCACCGTCCATCGCGTCACCTGCGCCGGCGCAGCAGGCCGCGGCCCGGCAGGCCGCGCGGCAGCCAGCGACGGCGCAGCCGGCGCTGCAGCAAGGTCAGCGGCACCGCGGCGACGAAGCCGGCCTCCAAGGGCAGGTAGGGAGCGGCGGGCGCGACGGGCGTGCCCAGGGCGGCAGCGCCATGGGCCGCGGCGATCCCGGGCTGTCCGAACGTGGACGGGATCGGCAGGACCCGCCACCGGCTGGGCGGCCAGACGATCATGAATGCCCGGCCGATCACCATGTTCTCCGGGATCGTGCCGTCACCGGGATCCTGCATGTGCCCGCGGGAGTCCCACGAGACGGCGCGGTGGTCGCCCATGACCCACAGCCGGCCGGGCGGAACCGTGATGCTGAAGTGCTGCGTCGAGGGGGCGTCACCCGGGTAGAGGTAGGACTGCTCGTGCAGGGCCACCCCGTTGACGGTCACGTCGCCGTTGGCGTTGCAGCAGGCCACGTGATCGCCTGGAACGCCGATCACCCGTTTGATGAAGTCCGTCTGCCCGGGAGCGGTTCCGAACAGGCCGAGGATCGAGTGATAGAGCGGATCCAGGGTCGCGTCGTACAGCCGCACCAGGGGGTCGGGGCTGGCCGGCGCCGGGGCCGGGACCGGCTCCCAGGAGCCGTCCCCGTCGAACACCACGATGTCGCCGGGCTGGATCGAGCGGAAGTGATAGACGAGCTTGTTGACCAGTACCTTGTCGCCGATGTCGAGCGTGTTCTCCATCGAGGACGACGGAATGTAGAACGCCTGGACCACGAACGACTTGATCACCAGCGCGATCACCAGCGCGATCACGATCAGCAGCGGCAGCTCGCGCCAGAAGGACCTGCCCTTCCGCGGCCGCTGCGGTTCCTGCTGCTGCGGCTCCTGTGCGCTGCGTGACTCCGGGCTGGCGCCGGGATCCGCAGGCGAGCCGGCTGCTTTGTCCCGGGCGGCCGCGCCTGCCGTGGGCGAGCCTCTCAGCTCGGGGTCCGGCGCCACGCCGACCTGGTCATCGTGATCGCGGGCCGGCCGGGCGGACCCGTCCGCCTTGGTCAAGGCAGGCCCATGGTCGTCGTGGTCGTCGTCTGTCATCGTTTCGAGCCTAGCGCCGACACCCCCCGCTGACGACGCCAGCGCCCGTTGCCCGGGCGATGGGTTGGCCTAACGCGCCGCGGGCTCGCGGCGCTCCTTGATCCGGGCCGCCTTGCCGCGCAGCGAGCGCAAGTAGTACAGCTTGGCCCGGCGCACCCGGCCCCGGGTCACTATCTCGATCTTGTCGATCGACGGGCTGTGCACCGGGAAGGTCCGCTCCACGCCCACGCCGTAGCTGATCTTGCGGACCGTGAAGGTCTCACGCGCGCCGCCGCCCTGGCGGCGCAGCACGACACCCTGGAAGACCTGGATCCGGGAGCGGTTGCCCTCCGTGACCTTGACGTGCACCTTCAGCGTGTCCCCCGGCCTGAAGTCCGGGATGTCGGAACGGATCTGTGCCCGCTCCAGCTCGGCAATCGCGGTGTGCATCGCTGCAGTTTCCTCGTCAGTCATCACGCGCACGCCTGCGAACGCGCTGAATCGGTCTGGGAGCCGTGACGCAGCAGCGCCCGGCCGCGCCCCGGCTGACACACAACTGGCGGGGCGGCGGACTCAGTCTGCCATATCTTGGCCACTGAATGGAAAACCAGCCTCAGAGAGCACCTGCCGGTCGCGGCGGTCAAGGTCCGCAGCCGCCGCGTCCGCGGTGCCCGCCACCCCCTGGTGCCCGCCGACCAGCCTGGCGGCCAGGTCCGGCCGGTTGGCCGCCGTGCGGCGCAGCGCCGCATCGCGGCGCCACCGGGCGATGGCCGCGTGATCGCCGGACAGCAGGACCGGCGGCACGGGCCGCCCGCGCCAGACCCGCGGCCTGGTGTAGGCGGGGCCCTCCAGGAGCCCGGTCATAGGCCCGCCGCCGCCGCCGAACGAGTCGTCCGAGGCGGAGCCGGCGTTGCCGATGACGCCGGGCAGCAGCCTGCACACGGCCTCGGTCATCACCAGCACGGCCGGCTCTCCCCCGGCGAGCACGTAGTCGCCGATGGTCACCTCGTCCACGGCCATCCTGGTGCGCGCCTCCTCGGCCACGCGCGCGTCGATGCCCTCATACCGGCCGCAGGCGAAGACGAGATGGCTCACCTTCGCGTACTCGGCCGCCATTTCCTGGGTGAACGGGACTCCGGACGGGCTCGGCAGCACCAGCCGGGCCGCCTGGCCCGCCGTTACCAGGGCGTCGATGGCCTCGCCCCACGGCTCGGGCCGCATCACCATCCCGGGGCCGCCGCCGAAGGGGGAGTCGTCCACGGAGTGGTGCGGGTCGTGCGCCCACTGCCTCAGGTCGTGCACCCCGAACGTGATGTCGCCGCGCTCCGCTGCCTTGCCAATGAGCGAGACCCCCAGCGGGGCGAAGTACTCGGGAAAGATGGTGATGATATCGATCCGCAACGCGAACGCCCCCGCCTACCCTGCCGCGCCCAGGTCGAGCAAGCCCGGCGGCGGGTCGATGACGAGGTGGCCGGCTTTGACATCGACTTCCGGCACGATGGCCGCGACGAACGGGACCAGTATCTGGTCACGCCCTGGCCCGGCCGCGGCCGGGCGGTCCGCCGGGGGCTGGATCACCAGCAGGTCCTGGCCCTGGTGCAGCACGTCGGTCACGACGCCGACCGGTTCCCCGGCGGGGGTCAGCACGCTGAGCCCGATCAGCTCGTAATCGTGGAACTCGTCCGGGTCCGACGCCGGGGCGACCTCGGCCGAGTCCATCACCAGCAACGTCCCGCGCAGCTCCTCGGCGCTTTCGCGGTCCGCGTGACCGGCGAACCTGACCAGCAGGCGGCCGGAGTGCCAGCGGGATGACTCGACGGTCAGCGGGCCCCGCGCGGCGGGCTCCGTGGCCAGCACGGAGCCCGCCGCGAACCTGAGGTCCGGGTCGTCGGTGTGCACGTGCACGGTCAGCTCACCGCGGATCCCGTGCGGCCGTCCCACCCGGCCGACGACCAGCTGCATGCCTGGCTAGCGAATCTCGTCAGTGTCCAGAAGGTCGACCCTGACGTAAGAGTTGCCCGCCAGCGAGCCGATCACGGTCCGCAGCGCCCTGGCCGTCCGTCCCCCGCGCCCGATGACCTTGCCCAGGTCCTCGGGGTGCACGCGCACCTCGAGGACCCGGCCCCGGCGCAGCCCGCGGCTGTCCACCCGGACCTCGTCCGGGTATTCCACGATGCCCCGCACCAGGTGCTCAAGGGCCTCTTCGAGCACGTCAGTCACTGCCCGCCGACTCCGCGTCAACCGTCACGGCCGCGGGCTCCGCCGCAGCTGCGGAACCGTCCGCCGACTCCTCGGCCACATCGGCCGCGACCGCATCCGCAGCGGGCGCATCCGCAGCGGGCGCATCCGCAGCGGGCGCATCCGCAGCGGGCGCATCCGCAACGGGCGCATCCGCAACGGGCGCATCCGCAACGGGCGCATCCGCAACGGGCGCATCCGCAACGGGCGCATCCGCAACGGGCGCATCCGCAGCGCCGGCCTTGCCGCCCTTGGCGGTGCTTCCCTTGGCTGCGCCGTCCTTGGCCGCGCCGTCCTTGGCGGTACCGCCCTTGGCTGCGCCGTCCCTGGCCGCGCCGTCCTTGGCCGCGCCGTCCTTGGCGGTACTGCCCTTGGCCGTGCCTTCCTTGGCCGGGCCACCGTCCTTGGCCTTGGCGTCCCCGGCGGCCTTCGCGTCCCCGGCGGCACCGCCGGACCCGGACTTAGCCTTGGCCGACTGCTCGTCGGCCTTGGCCTTGGCGGGCTTGTCAGCCTTGGCCGGCGCAGCGTCCTTCGCCGCTGCCTTGCCGCCCTTCTCCGCCGCGGGCTCGGATTCCTTGGCGGCCGCCGCGGACTTGGCCTTGCCCTTCGGGGCCGCGGCGCCATCGCCCATGTTCTCCTTGACCGCGGCGGCGAAGATCTCTTTCCGGTCCTCCTTGGGCGGCGCCATCTTCAGCGTGCCCTCGGCACCGGGCAGGCCCTTGAACCTCTGCCAGTCGCCGGTGATCTCAAGGATCTTCCTGACCGGGTCGGTCGGCTGCGCCCCGACCGACAGCCAGTGCTGCGCTCGTTCCGAGTTGACCTCGATGAACGACGGCTCAGCCTTCGGGTGGTACTTGCCGATTTCCTCGATCGCCCGGCCGTCCCGCTTGGTGCGGGCGTCGGCCACGACGATCCTGTAGTAAGGCGCCCTGATCTTGCCCAGGCGCTTCAGCTTGATCTTTACAGCCACGTGTGCGGTCTTCTCCCAGCGGTTTCGTTGGCGGGCGGCGGACGCTCCGGGTGGGGAACCGGCGGCGCTGCCCATGGAAGCGGCTCAGCGGGCGAGAGAGGGTCCCACGAAGCTGCCGTCGCGACCATATTCTGCCAGACGCGGCGACCTCAGGCGTCATCACCGCCGGCCGACCGCCATCTGCCCCTCTGACCAGGCGCGGCGATCCCGGGCGCACCCCTGGCCGCGAGCGGCCGTCCCGGGTTACCTGCCCTTCTTGCCGGAACGGCCGCGCCGGTTCGGCAGCGGGCCGCGCAGGCCCGGCGGCAGGTTCGGCGGCGGGGTCCCGAATCCCGGCGGCAGCTTGAATCCTCCGTCGCCTCCGCCGGGTCCGTCCAGCAGCCCGGGGATAGAGCCTGGCATGACCGGCCCCTGGCCGGGCCGGGCGGGAAGCCCGGCCGGCCCGCCCGGCCGGCTGCCGGCCGCAGCCCGGGCGGCTGCGCTGCCTCCCGGGCGCCCGCCCTTGGACTTCTTCTTCGCCTTGCGACCCGCCTTCTGCGTGCCGCGCCGCATGCCCGGCAGGCCCATCATCTGCCGCATCATCTTCTGGCCCTCGACGAACCTGGTGATGAGCGTGCTCACCTCGCCGACCGCGACGCCCGCGCCCGCCGCGATCCGGGCCCGCCGGGAACCGTTGATGATCTTCGGGTTGCGGCGTTCCTCGACCGTCATCGAGTGCACGATGGCCGCCGCCCGGTCCAGGTCCTTGTCGCTGACCTGGCTGAGCATCTCCCGGTTCTGCGCCGCCCCGGGCAGCATGCCCAGCAGGTTCCCGATCGGCCCGAGCTTGCGCACCATGGCCAGCTGCTCGACGAAATCCTCGAGCGTGAAGCCCTCGCCGGAAGCCAGCTTCCCGGCCATCTCGGCCGCCTGGTCCTGGTCGAACGTGCGCTCGGCCTGCTCGATCAGGGTCAGGATGTCGCCGAGGTCGAGGATCCGCGAGGCCATCCGGTCGGGGTGGAAGAGATCGAAGTCCTCGAGCTTCTCCCCGGAGGAGGCGAACATCACCGGCCGGCCGGTGACCTGGGCGATGGACAGGGCCGCGCCGCCCCGCGCGTCGCCGTCGAGCTTGGTCAGGATGACCCCGTCGTAGCCGACGCCGTCGAGGAACGCCTGCGCGGTCGTCACCGCGTCCTGGCCGATCATGGCGTCGACCACGAACAGGATCTCGTCCGGATCGACCGCATTCCTGATGGCCGCCGCCTGCTGCATCATCTCCTCGTCGACGCCCAGCCGGCCGGCGGTGTCGATGATGACGATGTTCTGCATCCGGCGCTTGGCCTCGTCGATCGACGCGCGGGCCACCTCGACCGGGTCGCCCACGCCGTTGCCCGGCGACGGGGCGAAGACCGGCACGCCGGCCCGCTCGCCCAGGATCTGCAGCTGCTGGACCGCGTTGGGCCGCTGCAGGTCGGCGGCGACCAGCATCGGGGTGTTCCCCTGCTGGCGCAGCCACAGGGCGAGCTTGGCCGCGAGGGTCGTCTTGCCGGAGCCCTGGAGGCCCGCCAGCATGATCACGGTCGGGGGCACCTTGGCGAAGCGCAGCCGCCGCGCCTCGCCCCCCAGGATCTCGATGAGCTCCTCGTTGACGATCTTGATGACCTGCTGCGCGGGATTCAGGGCCTCGGACACCTCGGCGCCGGACGCCCGTTCCTTGACGCGCGCGATGAACTGCCGGACCACCGGGAGCGCCACGTCGGCTTCCAGCAGCGCGATCCTGATCTCACGGGTGGTGGCGTCGATGTCCGCGGCGGAGAGCCGTCCCTGCCTGCGCAGCGAGGAGAAGACCTGGGTCAGTCGATCGGAAAGTGTCTCGAACACGTCTGGCTGCCGTCCTCGCGCATGGCTGTCGCTGATCGGGCGCGCGCCGGATGCCGCGCCGTCCGCTCCCTCGCGGGCCCGCGTTCCAGGCTATCTGGTCGGCGGCGAGGAGGCAGGCCGCCCTAGCTGCCGACGATGGCGTCGACGAACGCCTCCGGCTCAAACGGCGCCAGATCGTCAGGGCCCTCGCCGAGACCGACCAGCTTCACCGGAACGCCCAGCTCCCGCTGCACGGCGATCACGATCCCGCCCTTGGCCGTGCCGTCCAGCTTGGTCAGGACGACCCCGGTGACGTCGACCACCTCGGCGAACACGCGAGCCTGCCGCAGCCCGTTCTGGCCCGTAGTGGCGTCGAGCACGAGCAGGACCTCGTCCACGGTGGCGTGCCGGGAGATCACCCGCTTGATCTTGCCCAGCTCGTCCATCAGCCCGGCCTTGGTGTGCAGTCGCCCGGCCGTGTCCACGATGACCACGTCTACGTCGCGCTGGATGCCCTCGTTGACCGCGTCGAACGCCACGCTCGCCGGGTCGGCGCCGTCGCGGTCGGACCGGACGACCGGGGCGCCCACCCGGTCTCCCCAGGTCTGCAACTGGTCCACGGCCGCGGCGCGGAACGTGTCCGCCGCGCCGAGCAGCACGCTCTGCCCGTCGCCGATCAGGGCCCGCGCGAGCTTCGCGCACGTCGTCGTCTTCCCGGTCCCGTTGACGCCGACGACGAGGATGACCGCGGGCCGGTCGCCGTGCCGGGCGGTGTGCAGCGTCCGGTCCATGTCCACGCCGACCTGGGACAGCAACTCCCCCCGGAGCAGCGACCTGACTTCCGCGGGGTCCCGCGTGCCCGCCACCTTGACCTCGGTGCGCAGGTCCTCGACCACCTGCCGGGCCGGGGCGACCCCCATGTCGGCCGTGATCAGGGTTTCCTCGATCTCGTCCCACGTCTCGTCGTTCAGGTGCTCGGAGGAGAGCAGGCTGAGCAGGACGCCGCCGAGCGCGGACTGCGACCGCGCCAGCCTGCCGCGCAGCCGGGTCAGCCGCCCGGCCGACGGCGGCGGCTTCTCGACCGCGGGGGCCGGCGGAGCGGCGGGCGGGGCCGCCACGTCGGGTGGCAGGGTACCCACCCCCGGCCCGGCCGCGCCGGCGCCCTCCGCGGTTCCGGGGGCCTGCGCCTCCGCGGTCCCAGGGGCCTGCACGGTGCCGGCCGCCTGGCCGGAGCCCGGAACCTGGTCCCGCGGCGGTACCCGGCGGCGCGAGCGCACCAGGAGCGTGCCGCCGCCCCCGACCACCACGACGATGACGACGAGGATGATTATCAGCTGTTCCATGACCGCCCCAGTCTCGCAGACCCAGTGTCGCAGCCGCCCGCAGCGCCCGGATCAGGCGCTTTCCGGCTCCCGCAGCCGCTGGCTGACCACGGTGGAGACGCCGTCGCCCCGCATGCTGATCCCGTACAGCGTGTCCGCGACCTCCATGGTCCGCTGCTGGTGGGTGACGATGATCAGCTGCGAGTTGTCCCTGAGCTCGGCGAAGATCTGCAGCAGCCGCTGCAGGTTGGAGTCGTCGAGCGCGGCCTCGACCTCGTCGAGCACGTAGAACGGCGACGGCCGGGCCTTGAAGATGGCCACCAGGAAGGCGATCGCGGTCAGCGCGCGCTCGCCGCCGGACAGCAGCGACAGCCGCTTGACTTTCTTCCCCGGCGGCCTGGCCTCGATCTCGATCCCGGTGACGAGCAGGTCGTCGGGCTCGGTGAGGATCAGCCTGCCCTCGCCGCCGGGGAACAGCCGGCCGATGATGTCCTCGAACTCCCGGGCCGTGTCCTCGTAGGCCGAGGCGAACACCTGCTGCACCCGGTCGTCGACTTCCTTGATCACGGTCAGCAGGTCGCGCCGGGTCTTCTTCAGGTCCTCCAGCTGCGCCGACAGGAACGCGTGCCGCTCCTCGAGGGCCGAGAACTCCTCCAGGGCCAGCGGGTTGACCTTGCCCAGCTGGTCGAGCAGGCGCTGCGCGGACTGGGCCCGCTTCTCCTGGACGGCCCGGTCGTAGGGGGCCGGCGGCTGGCCCTCCTCGGCGGCCGGGATGCCGGCCTCCGGGCCGTACTCGGCGATCAGCGCGTCGGTGTCGATGGCGAACTCCTCGGCCGCCCGCGCGGCGACCTGCTCCAGCTTCATCCGGCGGGTGGCTCGCTCGATCTCGGCACCGTGCGCCGTGCTCACGGTGGCGTCGAGATCGGTCGCCAGCTCGCGGATCCGGGCCCGGACGGTCTTCAGCTCGCCGCCACGCTCCTGGCTGGCCCGCTCGGCGGCCTGCCGCCCGGCGTCGGCCAGGGCCCGGGACCGCTCGATCGCGGCCAGCGCGATCGTGGCCCCCGAGGCGACCGCGTTGGCCACGGCCGCCTCCTGCGCCCGGCGCACGGCCCTGGCCCTGGCCAGCTCGATGGCCTGGCGCTCGGCCGCGGCGGCCGACGCGAGCGCGTCGCCGCGGCCGGCGACGGCGCGGAGCCGCTCCTCCACGGTCCTGACCTCGAGCCTGGCTTCCATCTCGGCGTTTCTCGCGATCATGGCGTCCGCGGCCAGTGCGTTCTTGTCGGCCGCCGCCACAGCGTCGGCGGCCTCGCCCTCGACCTCTGCGCCCTCGCCCCCCGTGCCCTCGGCCGCCGGGTCCTCGGCCTCCTGGACCGCCAGCTTCCCTTGCAGGTCCGCGAGCTGGGCGAGGTCCTTCTCCCGCGCGCGCTCCGCGGCGGCGATCGCCGCGGCCAGCCGCCCGGCCTCGTCCTGGGCCGCCCGGGCGGCGCCGGCCAGCGTCCCCAGCCGGCCCGACGTCTCGGCGGCGGCGGCGTCGGCCTCCTGCAGCCCAGCCAGCGCCTCAGCCAGCACCTGCCGCGCCGCGTCCTCGTCCTCGGCGGCGCCGGCCAACTCCCGCTCGGCGTGCTGGCAGCGATACTCGGCCTCGGCCAGCTGCCCGGCTGCCTCCTGGGCGGCGGCGCGCAGCCCGAGCAGGCTCTGCGCCCCCGCCGATCCGCCGCGCGCCCAGTGCGCGCCGATCAGGTCTCCGTCCCTGGTCACCACGCGCCGCCGCGGGTCCGCCCGCACCAGCTCCAGGCCCTGCCGCAGGTCCGCCGCGACCAGGACCCCGGCCAGGAGCTGCTCCACGGTGCCGGCCAGCTCGCCGGGGGCCTTCACCAGGTCCAGCGCGTACTCGGAGGCGGGCGGAGCCAGCTTGCTGCCGACCGGGCCGGCTCCGTTCCCGACGGCCCCGTTCCCGGTATGCCCGTTCCCGGCGGCCCCAGGCCCGGCTCCGTTCGTTACGGACCCGTTCGTTACGGACCCGTTCCCGGCGGCCCGGTGGCTGACCCCGTTCCCGTTGGCCGCGATCATCAGCGCCGCCTGCCCGGCATCCTCGCTCTTCAGCGCGGCCAGTATGGCCACGGCCGCATCGAGGTCGGTCACGGCCACCGCGGTGGCGGCGGCGCCCAGGGCCGCGGCGATCGCGTCGGCCGCTCCGTCCTGCACGGTCAGCAGGTCAGCCACGGAGCCGAGCACCCCGGCGAACCTCCGCGGCTCGGCCAGCAGCGCGCCGGATGCGTCGGCGCCGCGCCGGACTGCCTCCTGCAGCGCCTCCGTCCGCGCCCGCAGCGCGGCCCTGGCGTCGCTGGCCCCGTGCTCGGCGGCGCGCAGCTGCGCCACCCGGGCGTCGGCCTGGGCCAGCGCGGCGACCGCGCTGTCGTGCGCGGCGGCCAGGTCGGCCCGGCCCTGCTCGCGCCCTGCCACCACGTCCTGGAGCTCGGCGTACTCGTGCTGGGCCCGCTCGGCGCGCGAGCGCGCCTGCTCGTGGGCGGAGGCCAGCCTGCCCGCCTCCTCCTGGGCCGCGGCCAGCCTGCTCCGGGCGGCCCCGACCTGGCTGCGCAGCCGGGCCAGCCGCTCGGCGCGCTGGACGGCGGCGCGAGACTCCGCGGCGAGCCGCCGCTCGGTCTCGGCCAGCGCGGCCTCGGCCTGCGTCCGCCGGGCCACGACGCCGGCCAGCTGATCCCGGGCGGCGGCCAGCCGGTCCCGCAGTTCCTCCTCCTGCTCGCGCAGCGCGGCGGCCTCGGCGTCAAGCTCGTCGGGATCCCGGCCGGGCCGCTGCGGCTCCGGAGGAGCGGAAAGGTGCCGGTGCCGTTCGCTGGCCAGGCTGAGCACGCCGCGTAGGCGTTCGGAAAGGCTGGACAGCCCGAAGAATGCTTCCTGGGCCGCGGCGAGGCGGGGGGCATGCTGCTGCTCGGCGGTCTCCAGCCCGGCCTCGACGGCGCGGGCCTGCGCCAGCCCGGCCTCCAGCGCGGCGCGGCGCGCCGCCGTGGCTGCCTCGTCGGACTCGTCGCGCTCGAGTTCCGCGGCTAGCGTGGCGTAATCGTCTGCTAGCAGCCGCAGCCGGGCGTCGCGCAGGTCAGCCTGGATCACCGCTGCCTTGCGGGCGATCTCGGCCTGCCGGCCGAGCGGCTTGAGCCGGCGCCCGATCTCCGCGGTCAGGTCCACCAGCCGGGTCAGGTTGGCCTGCATCGCCTCGAGCTTGCGCAGCGCCTTCTCCTTGCGCCTGCGGTGCTTGAGGACCCCGGCGGCCTCCTCGATCAGCGCCCGCCGCGCGTCAGGCCCGGAGTTCAGCACCTGATCGAGCTGGCCCTGGCCCACGATCACGTGCATTTCCCGGCCCAGGCCGGTGTCGGAGAGCAGTTCCTGCACGTCGAGCAGGCGGCACTGGTCCCCGTTGATCGCGTACTCGCTCTGGCCGGACCGGAACAGCAGCCGGCTGATCGTGACCTCGGCGTAGTCGATCGGCAGCGTGCCGTCGCTGTTGTCGATGGTCAGCGTGACCTCGGCCCGGCCCAGCGGCGGCAGGCCCGCGGTCCCGGCGAACACGACGTCCTCCATCTTGCCGCCGCGCAGCGGCTTGACGCCCTGCTCGCCCATGACCCAGGAGAACGCGTCGACCACGTTCGACTTCCCCGACCCGTTCGGGCCGACGACACAGGTGATCCCTGGTTCGAACCGGAGCGAGGTGGCCGAGGCGAAGGATTTGAATCCACGCAGAGTGAGCGCTTTCAGGTACACCCGTCAGCTCTCCTCCTCTGGGACCACGCCACCCGTCCGCCGCGCCGCGCGCTGGCCGCGCTTCCCCTCCGGCCCCTCCGGCGGGCCGACTCGGTCCATTGGCGGCGGCTCCGCTCGTCCGCACCTTACCGTGCGCCAGCGTCAGTCCCGTGGATTCCGGCGGCGGCCCGCCGCGGCCAGCCGGTTTTATCCCGGTTTAGGAAGCGGGCGCTGACGCCGGAGCCGACCCGCAGCGCCCGTCCCGCGCCGCGCTCCGGCCGCCTTCATGATCGTGGTTCATGAGGTGCGTTATGCGCGTGTCATGCACCACGGTCATGAAACCGGAGGCCGGCCAGCTCGAGGTCGGCCAGGCGCCGTTACGGCGATGCGTTCTGGGCCCGGGGCGCCCCGGTCCGGGCGGCCTGGAGTGGCGGGCGGGGCTGGAGGGACGGGCGGGACGGGACGTGACGGGGGAGGACGCTAACGGAGGGACGCCTGAAAACCAGGCGTCCCTCCGTTACGTTGCGGCCAGCCGGCGCTCGTCAGGTGAGCGCAGGCTCGCGAACCGGAATCAGCAGGTCGTGGTCCGCCTCCGCGGCAAGCACGTCGTTCTCCTCGTGCAGCCTGGCAAGCTCGGCTTCGAGATCGCGTACTCGCTGTTGCAGGCGGCGCATCTCTGAGACCATGCGCGGATCCGGGCCGCCGACGTGGCCATATAGAGCCTTCGCCATTTGTGAGGTCCTCCACACTGAGTGACCAGAGTGGGCGCGCATGCACAGACGCGAGGAAGCGAAGCCTTGCGCGCGGGTAACGAATCCATGGTCCCACCGGGACACCTATCCGGTCAAGTTGACGATTGCCCAGGTCACGCGGGTCTGGATGTTAACGCTCACCTCTCGGCGAAGCCGGACAGGCCGCCGTGCGGCTCGTCCCACCGGTAGGTGACCCGGACGACGTGCCCGGGGGTATCCGCGCCCTCCAGCAGGGCGAGCAGCTTGCCGCAGCTCTCCGTGGGGCCCTCCGCGATCACCCGCACCCGGCCGTCCTCGAGATTCTCCGCCCAGCCCGCGAGGCCGAGTTCCAGCGCCCTCGCCCGTGCCCACCACCGGAAGCCGACACCCTGAACCTGGCCCTCCACCCACGCGGTGAGCCGGGCCTGATCGCCCGGGGTCACGGCCTCGGCCGAGGACGCGGCTGGCACTTCGGGCAGCTGAACGCGGACCTGTTCATGAACGGGTCGCGCCGCACCGGCGTCCCGCACCGGCGGCACGGCTGGCCGGCCCGCCCGTACACGGCCAGCGACCGCTCGAAGTAGCCGCTCTCCCCGTTCACGTTGACGTACAGGCTGTCGAACGTGGTCCCGCCCGCGCTGAGCGACTCCGCGAAGACCTCCTGGACGGCCCCGAACAGCCGGGTGATCGCGGCGGGCTGCAGTTGCTGGGCGGGGCGCGCCCAGTGCAGCTTCGCCCGCCACAAGGCCTCGTCGGCGTAGATGTTGCCGATGCCGCTGACCAGCGACTGGTCGAGCAGGGCGCGCTTGATCTCGGAGCGGCGGCTACGGATCCTGGCCGTTACGGCCGCCAGGTCGAAGGCGGGTTCCAGCGGGTCAGGCGCGATGTGCGCGATGGGCGCGGGCATGACCGCCCCGCCCGCCGCGAACGACAGGTGGCCAAACGTCCGCTGGTCGCTGAACCGCAGGTCGGGCCCGGAGTCGGTGAACATGAGGCGGACCCGGACGTGCGGCGTCAGCGGTCGGGACGGGTCGCCGATGAGCAGCTGGCCGCTCATGCCGAGGTGGGCGAGCAGCGCGTCCTCGCCCACCGGCAGCCACAGGTACTTTCCCCGGCGCAGCGCGCCGGTGACCTTCCGCCCCCGCACGGCGGCGGCGAAATCGTCCGGGCCGGCCAGGTGCCGGCGCAGCGCGCGGGGATGCAGGAGCTGCGCCGAGTCGATGGTGCGGCCCACCACGTGCTGTTCGAGCCCCCGCCGGACGATCTCGACTTCAGGGAGCTCGGGCACGCTAGCTCCGCTGCTGCGGGTCATCGCCGTCGGCGGGCCGCCCGGCGGCCCCTTCGTCAGCGCCCCCCTCGGCGGCGGCGCCCCCCTCGGCGGCAGCGCCCCCCTCGGCGGCAGCGCCCTCGGCAGCGGCCCCGGCGACCGTGTGGCCGTCGGTGATCGCCGTCCACGCCGCCTCAGCGGCCTGCTGCTCGGCTTCCTTCTTGGAGCGTCCCTCGCCCTCGCCGTAGGTGCGCCCGGCGATCCTGACCGAGGCGCGGAAGGACTTCTGGTGGTCCGGCCCGCTCTCCTCCACGTGGTATTCGGGCACGCCCAGGGTCGTGGCGGCGGTCAGTTCCTGCAGCGAGGTCTTCCAGTCCAGGCCCGCGCCCAGCCGGGCCGAGCGCGCGATCACCGGGTCGAACAGGCGGTGCACGAGCGCGTCGGCCTCGTTGAGCCCGCAGTCCAGGTAGACGGCGCCAAGCAGGGCCTCCAGCGTGTCGGCGAGTATCGACGACTTGTCCCGGCCGCCGGTGCCCTCCTCGCCCTTGCCGAGCCGGACATAGGCGCCCAGGCGGAGCCCGCGGGCCACCCCGGCCAGCGCGCGCATGTTGACCACCGCCGCGCGCAGCTTCGCCAGCTGCCCCTCGGGCAGGTCGGGGTACTCGCGGAAAAGCGTGTCGGTGACGATCAGGCCGAGCACCGAGTCACCGAGGAACTCCAGCCGCTCGTTGGTCGGCAGCCCGCCGTTCTCGTACGCGAACGAGCGGTGAGTGAGGGCCCGCTCCAGCAGCGTGGCGCCGACCGGGACTCCGAGGGCATCCTGCAGCTCGGCGGCCTCGACCCGCGCGGCACCGGGAACCACCGCGCGGCCGTCGCCTGATGCGCCCATCACGCTTCCCTCCTTTCCGCGGCACGCGAGTCACCGCGCCGCGCGTCCCCGAGGGTGCGGGTCAGGAGGGGGTGATCACCTGGCGCCGGTTGTATGTGCCGCATGTCGGGCAGGCCGTGTGGGGCAGCTTGGGGTCGCGGCACTGCGGGCAGGTCACGAGCTGCGGGGCCGTGATCTTCCACTGCGCCCGGCGCGACCTGGTATTGCTGCGCGACATTCTCCGCTTGGGGACCGCCACGTCAGCGCTCCTTCCTTGTCTCCGGCACGGGCGTCCCGTCCGGTGTTCGTTCGGTGCTTGCATCGGCGTGGCCGTGCCCGGCTTCCGCGTCCGCCAGTCGCACGCCGCACTCGGAGCACAGCCCCGGGCAGTCCTCGGCGCACAGCGGCGCCAGCGGCAGCTCAAGCACCAGCGCGTCGCGCAGGGCCGGCTCGAGATCGAGCAGGTCCCCGTCCAGAAGATACCCGTCGGCGTCGTCGTCGCCCGCCTCGTGGGTGAACAGCTCGGTGAACCGGACTTCCGTCGCGGAGGCGAACAGGTCCAGGCACCGCGCGCACTCGCCGACCAGCGGCGCTCGCACGGTGCCGGTCACCAGTACGCCCTCGGTGACCCTCTCGAGCTGGACATCCAGCTCGAGCTCGGCTCCTTCCGGAACGCTGACCAGCTCGACGCCTAGGCTAGCGGGTGCCGGGACCGCGAGGGTCACAGACCGCGCGGCGGCCAGGCCGAGGGTCCGGGTATCGAGGACGAGCGGCCGCCGCGGGTCCAGGCGCCGGGAATGGTTGCGGTTCGCGTGTGGCATGGCAGACAGAGGTGCTAATGGGGGTATCGGGCGGTCAGCATACCTGGCTGCCTGCGAGAAGCCCAAGTCGGCCCGCCGCCGCGACGCCGTCCGGCGCGAGCCGGCCTGCGAGCCGGCCTGCAGCCGGCCTGCGCCGGCCTGCGCCGGCCTGC
This sequence comes from uncultured Actinomycetota bacterium, assembly GCA_963808705.1. Classification (GTDB taxonomy): domain Bacteria; phylum Actinomycetota; class Actinomycetes; order Streptosporangiales; family Streptosporangiaceae; genus JASHPR01. The sequence goes on from CAWEHB010000008.1 coordinate 742,935, forward strand.
AGCCGGCCGAGCGCACGGTGAGCCGGTCGAGCACCGCTCCCGGCACCAGGCTCGTGACATCCCCGCCGTACTTGGCAACATCCTTCACCAGGCTCGACGACAGGAACGCGTAGAGCGGGTTCGTGGTCATGAACAGCGTCTCCACGCCGGCCAGGTTGTAGTTCATCTGGGCCATCTGCAGCTCGTAGTCGAAATCGCTGACCGCGCGCAGGCCCTTCACGATCGCCGAGATGTCGTTGGCCTTGCAGAAGTCGACGATCAGCCCCTCGAACTTGACCACGCTGACGTTGTCCAGTTCCTTGGTGACCTCGCGCAGCAGCCCCAGCCGCTCGTCGACGGTGAACAGCGCGGTCTTGTCGGGGTTGCGCAGCACGGCGACGACCACCTCGTCATAGAGCCGCGCCGCGCGGGAGATGATGTCGAGATGTCCGTTGGTGACCGGGTCGAACGATCCTGGACAGACCACACGGCGCACGCTGACTCCCCCTCCTGGAGGTGACCCTGGCGCAGGCCCGCCGCCTGCGCCCAGACCGTACCAAAGCGTTGCCTCACCGTAACCACGGGCCCGGTCGGGCGCATATCCGGCGGGCCAGGCCACCGGGCCCGCCCGGGTGGCCCGCTCCACGACCACCAGGGCGCCCGGCGCGAGCCAGCCGCGGTCACGCAGCGCGGCGAGCATCCGCTGCACCTCGCCGTCCGGCGCCGCATAGGGCGGGTCGGCGAAGACCACATCGCGCGGCGGGTGATCGCGGGGCCCGCGGGCGAGCACCCGCTCGACCCGGTCGGCGAGCAGCCGCGCGCCCGGCAGCCCCACCGCCTCGATGTTGCCGCGGATCACGCGGGCCGCCCTGGCGTCCGACTCCACGAGCAGCACGTCCGGCGCGCCCCGCGACAGGGCCTCCAGGCCCACCGCGCCCGAGCCCGCGTACAGATCGAGCACCCGCGCCCCGTCGAGCGCGCCCCGGACCGCCAGGATGGTGGCGAACAGGCCCTCGCGGGCGCGGTCCGACGTCGGCCGGGTACCCCGGCCCGCGGGCACCGAAAGCCGCCGGCCGCCGGCCGTGCCGGCGATGATGCGGGTCACGGCCTCCTCTCAGGCCTTCTCAAGGTACTCCGCCCGCTCCCGGTCAAGCAGAACGCGGACGGCGGCGGCCAGCGCGGGCTCCCGGGCCAGGGCCGGATCCGCATCGACCAGGCGCTGGGCCTCGTGGCGGGCGTCGCCGATCAGGTCCTCGTCCTTCAGCAGCGTCAGCAGCTTCAGGCTCGACTTGCGCCCCGCCTGGGCCGCGCCGAGCACGTCGCCCTCCCGGCGCTGCTCCAGGTCGAGCCGGGACAGCTTGAACCCGTCCACGGTGGCGGCCACCGCGTCGAGCCGCTGCCGCGACTTGCCGTCCGCCTCGGCCTCGGTGACCAGCAAGCACAGTCCCTCGTGGCTTCCCCGGCCGACCCGCCCGCGCAGCTGGTGCAGCTGGGAGACGCCGAACCGGTCGGCATCCATGATGACCATGGCGGTGGCGTTCGGCACGTCCACGCCGACCTCCACCACGGTGGTCGTGACCAGCACGTCCACCGACCCGGCCGCGAACGCGAGCATCACCCGGTCCTTCTCGTCGGGCGGCAGCCTGCCGTGCAGGACCGCGAGGCGCAGCCCGGCCAGCGGCCCCCGCTCCAGCTCCGCCGCGAGATCGGTGACGGCGCGCGGCGGCCGCGCGCCGTCGCCGGCCTCGCCGCCCAGCTGCGACCCCTCGTCCCCGGCCGGTCCGTCCCCACCCGGCCCGCCCTCGCCGATCCGCGGGCAGACCACGTAGCACTGGCGGCCCCGGGCCGCCTCCTCCCGCAGCCGCTCCCAGACCCGCTCCAGGTAGTGCGGCTTCTGCGCCGCGGGCACCACGTGCGTGGCGATCGGCGAGCGCCCGGCGGGCAGCTCGGTCAGCGTGGACATCTCCAGGTCGCCGAACACCGTCATCGCCACCGTGCGCGGGATCGGCGTGGCCGTCATCACCAGCACGTGCGGCCGGCCCTCGCCCGCCTTGGCCCGCAGCGCGTCGCGCTGCTCCACGCCGAACCGGTGCTGCTCGTCGATCACCACCAGGCCGAGGTCGGCGAACTGCACCTGCTCCTCGAGCAGCGCATGGGTGCCGATCACGATCCCGGCCGTGCCCGACGCCGCCTCCAGCAGCGCCCGCCGCCGCGCCGCCGCGCCCAGGGACCCGGTGAGCAGGGCCACCCGGGTCGCGTGCTCTGCGCCGCCGAGCTCGCCGGCCTGGGCCAGCGGCCCGAGTTGCTCGGTGATCGACCGGAAGTGCTGCTGCGCGAGCACTTCGGTCGGGGCGAGCAGCGCCGCCTGTCCCCCGGCGTCCACGACCTGCAGCATCGCCCGCACCGCGATCACGGTCTTGCCGGAGCCGACCTCGCCCTGCAGCAGCCGGTGCATGGGGTGATCGAGCGCCAGCTCGTCGCCGATCGTCGCGCCGGCCAGGTCCTGCCCGACGGTCAGCTCGAAGGGCAGCCTGGCGTCGTAGGCGTCGAGCAGGCCTGCGGCCGCGCGCGGGCGCGGCGTCGCGGAGTACGCGGTGGCCGCCAGCCGCCGCTGCGCGAGCACGACCTGCAGCAGGAACGCCTCGTCCCACTTCAGCCGTTTCGTGGCACGCCGCACGTCGGCCCAGTCGATCGGCCGGTGGATGCCGCGCAGCGCGTCGGCGAGCCCGCACAGGCCGTGCCGGTCGCGGACCGCGCGCGGCATCGGGTCTTCGATGTCGAGGACATCCAGGACGATCCGCACCGAGCGGGCAATCTGCCAGGAGGTGATCTCCTTCGCGGCCGGGTAGACCGGGATCATCTCGGCGGCGTACTCGGCCGCCGCGTGCGCCGCGTCGTCGCCTTCGTCGAGCAGTTCGTAATCGGGATGAGCGAGCTGGCGCTTGCCCCGGAAGGTGGAGACCTGGCCGGAGAACAGGCCGCGCGCCCCCGGGGTGAGCTGCTTTCCGCGCCAGTCCTGCCGGCCTCTGGAGAAAAACGTCAGGACCAGCAGTCCGTGCCCGTCGGTCACCGTCGCCTCGAAGATGCTGCCCCGCCTGCCCCGCATCGGGCGGCTGGTCACCTGGGCGATCTCGGCCTGCACGGTCACGTACTCGCCATCGCGCAGCGAGGCCAGGTCGGTCAGCTCGCCCCGGGTCTCGTACCGGCGCGGGTAGTGCCGCAGCAGGTCGCCGACGGTCCGCAGCTCCAGGGCCCGGTCCAGCGGCTTGGCCGCCCTGTCCCCCACCACCAGGTACAGCGGGTCTTCCAGGATCGCCATGGCCTGCTACTCCACCCCGATCAGCAGCGGGACCGGGCCGCCGTCGTAGCACACGACCTCCAGCCCCGGGCTGGCCTGGCCGATGTGGTCCGCGACGCGCCGGGCCAGACCGGGCTCGGCGCCGGCGCCCTCCATCAGCGTCACCAGTTCCCCGCCGCCCGACAGCAGCACGGCCGCGAGGGCGGCCGCCGCCTCGGCCTGCGTCCCGGCGGTCACCCGCATCTCGTCGCCGTCCCGCCCGGCGTAGCCGCCGTCGGCGCCGGGGCCGGTCACGCTCCCGTAGCGCATCCCGGCCGCGGCCCGGCTCATCGCGGCCACGTCGGCGGCGAAGCTGCGCTGCGGGTCGTGCACGGCCAGGGCCGCGATCCCCTGCAGGGGGGAACTGGCCGGGATCACCGACACATCGATCCCCTCATCACCGAGCCGGTCCGCGGCCGCGCGGGCCAGGCTGGCCACCCGGTGTGCGTTCGGTATGACGGCGACATGAGCCCCAGCCTGCCTGATGGCCTCGATCAGTGCGGGGACCGCCGGGCCGGTGCCGTCCTGCTGCCGCAGGACGCGCGCGCCGGCGGCGCGGAGCAGCGACGCCGGGCCGTCGCTGTCGGCCACCGCGACCACGCCGCGGCCGCCGGCCGCCGCCGGGCCCAGCCAGGTCACGGCGATCCGGCGCGGGCGCCCGGTGCGCAGCCCCTCCTCGATGGCCGCGCCCGCGTCGGCCACGTGCACGTGCACGCTCCACAGGTTCTCGCCGCCGACGATGACCAGCGAGTCGCCCAGCGCGTCGAGCCGCTCGCGGAGCAGCCCGACCGGTTCGGCCCGCGCCTCGAGCAGGTAGGTGACCTCGTAGCCCGAAAAGGCGGGCGCCGCAGGCCCGGGCCCGGCCGCTCCCGCCGCGGCGGCCGGGGCCGGCCGGAGGACGGCCGCCGGCACGTCGAACGCCTCGGGGCGGACGCCGGTAACCGCGGCGGCCAGCGCGTCGAGCAGCACGCACAGCCCGGCCGCGCCCGCGTCCACCACTCCGCTGGCCGCCAGCACGTCCAGCTGCTCGCGGGTGCCGGCCAGCGCCTCGCGGGCCGCCGCGGCCGCGGCGGTGACGACCGCAGCCAGCCCGCCTGAACCCGCGGCCCCGGTCGCGGCCCGGGCCGCCGCGTCGGCCACGGTTAGCACGGTCCCCTCGGCGGGCCGGCTCACCGCGGCCCGGGCGCTCGCCGCGGCGTGGGTCAGGGCCCGGGCCACGACCACGCCGTCGCACCGCGGCTGCGGCGCGCAGACGTCGGCGAGCCCGCGGAGCAACTGGCTGACGATGATCCCGGAGTTCCCGCAGGCCCCGAGCAGCGCCCCGCGGGCTGCGGCGGCCCAGATCTCCGCCGCCTGCGCCCCCGGCGGGAGCGATTCCACCGCCTCGGCCGCCGACATCAGCGTGAGGTGCAGGTTCGTGCCGGTATCGGCGTCGGGGACCGGGAAGACGTTCAGCGCGTCGATCGCGGCCCTGGCCTGGGCCAGCGCGTCCACGCTGAGGCGGCACCAGCACCTGACGGTCTCACCGTCCAGCACCTCCGCCGCCATACCCGCAGACTAGATCCTGGCACCGACGAACGCGGCCACCGACCGGCGCGAGCCGCGGGGACCCAGGAGGAGCCGCGGCCGGGACCGGGCCCGGTTCGCGTGAAGGCCCGGTGGTCGGATATCCTTCACCAACCGTTCCGGGCCTCGATCCGGACGATGACCCAGCTGGCTATCACCCAATGGAGCGATTCCGTGGCTTCCGTCTGCGACGTCTGCGGCAAGCGGCCGGGCTTCGGCAACAACGTGTCGTACTCGCACCGCCGCACCCCGCGCCGCTGGAACCCGAACATTCAGCGCGTGCGCGCGAAGGTCAACGGGGCGCCCCGGCGCCTGAACGTGTGCACCTCGTGCATCAAGGCGGGCAAGTTCGAGCGCTGACCCGCGCTCGCCGGCCGCTGATCGCTGATCGCGCCCCGGCCGGCCGCTGGCGGCCCGTTACCGGCCCAAAGCGCAGCCGGCCCCATCGAGGCCGCAGCCGGGCGGGGGGGTCGGCGAACCGGTCGCGAAGATCACTAGCTGGCGGCCAGCCTGCCCGCGCACGTCCTGCTGCCCCCGCATGTCCCGGTCGTGGCCGCGCGACGGCGGCCATGACCCGGTCGCCGTGCCGGCGCCGCCGTTGCCGGACGGCTGCCAGCGCGCGCCCCAGACCTGGTCGACGCGAGCCGAGGGAAAGGCGAGATGCAGGCTCCAGGGCCCCGGCTTCATGTCATCGGGCAAGGTGATCACCGCGACGAAGCCTCCGTGCCAGTGGCGGACGACCTGGTAGCTGAGCAGGTAGACGGCGCCGGGGGCGCGGCGGCGGCCCGGGCTGGCCGGCGTGGCCGCTTTCGTCGCCGTGCCCGTCTTGAGTTCCACGCCCGGTGACGCGGTCGCCAGGTCAGGCTGGCCGGGCGCCGAGCCGACGCAGCCGCCGGCGGCGCAGCGCACGCCGGGATGGCTCGGGACGTAGGTGAGCGCGGTCGGCGAGTCCACGGCCAGCGCGGCGGCGATCACGATGCCCGCGCTCGCCGCGAACCACGGGGTCACCATCAGCGCCCGCGCCAGCCGGAGCCGCCGCCGGCACACGTAGGGCGCGGCGGCCCGGCCACCGCTCGGGCCGACGGAATGCCTGGGCGTGCGACGGGCAGCGCGCGCGGACGCCAGGATCACCTGGATGCCAGGAAGAACGCCGCACCGGGAGCCATCCTCCCAGGGCAGCGTCCAATGCGTGCGCCCGCACTCTTTGCGATGTCGTGGCATCAAGGGGTTTATACCAAGCGACGACCCGGCGGGCTAGTGATGAGCAAGTGGCAATCGTGATTCCTGCATCACGCGAAATGGCTCCAGCCGGGCAGGCCGTCCGCGGGCCGGGAGTCCACCGTCACCCCGTGCCCCGTTCGGACCGTGCCGAGGACGAGCCAGTGACCCGGCAGGTCCGTTTCCGGGGGGAAAGTCGCGGCCAGCACATGGTCCTCGCCGCCGGTGAGCACCCACCGCCGCCAGTCCGCGCCGAGAGCCGCGGCCGCCGGCCGCAGTTCGGGGTCGGCGGGCAGCCGGGCGGTCTCGATGTCCAGCCGGACGCCGCTGGCCTCGGCCACGTGGCCCAGGTCGGCGACCAGCCCGTCGCTGATGTCGATCATCGAGGTCGCGCCGAGGACGGCGGCCTCCGGCCCGCAGGCGTACGGCGGCCGCGGCCGCCGGTGGCTGGCCACCAGCCCCGCGAACTCGGCGGCCGCCCCCGCCAGCCCAGCCTCCAGCAGGGCCAGCCCGGCGGCCGAGCGCCCCGGCCGGCCCGCGACGGCCAGCAGGTCGCCGGGCCGCGCCCCGCTCCTGGTGACCGGCTCACGGCCGCCCAGATCGCCGAGCGCCGTGATCGCGAGCATGACCGAGTCGGCGCCGCTGACATCGCCCCCCACAACGCTGGCGCCGGCCCGCGCGCACTCCCCGGCCAGGCCCCGGATCAGGTCCTCCACCCAGGCCACCAGAAGGTCACCGGGGGCCGCGAAACCCACCAGCAGGGCCGTGGGCGACGCGCCCATGGCCGCGACGTCGGCGAGATTCTGCGCGGCGGCCTTGGCGCCGATGTCCGAGGCGCTCGACCAGTCGCGGCGGAAATGCCGCCCCTCGACCAGGAGGTCCGTGGTCGCGACCACCCGCCGGTCCGGCGCGCTGACCACGGCCGCGTCGTCCCCGATCCCGACCGGACCCGCGCTGCTGGCGGGCAGCAGGGCGGCAATCGCGGCGATGAGACCGAACTCACCCAGGTCAGCGACGGTGATGGCAAGCCTCCCCGGGGAGAGTTCGGGCCTGCGGCCCTGGCCACAATCTCACGTCCCGGCCGGGCAGGTTCCCCGAGCCAATCGCCGGCAACCTACGGTAGCGTGGCCACCACACGTGGCGCCTGGGAGGACAGCATGGTTCACGCTTATATCCTCGTCCAGACCGAGGTCGGTAAGGCTGCCGATGTCGCCGTGCACATCGCTCAGATCCCCGGCGTAACCCAGGCGGACGACGTCACCGGCCCCTACGACGTGATCGTCCGGGCCGAGGCGGACAACGTCGACGACCTCGGCAAGCTCGTCGTCGCCCAGATCCAGGGGGTGGCCGGGATCACCAGGACGCTGACCTGCCCGATCGTGCATATCTAGCGGTCCGCTCTTCCGGGCTACGCCACCCCGCCGGAGGCCAGGGCCGCGGTGCGCGGCCCGAGGCCGATGCGGGCCGCGTCGCGCAGGTCGGCGACGGTGTCCACGTCACGGCGCAGCCCGTCCAGCCCCGGCAGTGCCAGTTCCACCGCGCCCCCGGCCAGGTGCGCCGCGCGTGACCCCGGCCCGAACCTCGGGCGGAATGCGGCGCCCGGCCCGGCCGCGTACATCGTGGTGCCCGTGCCCGCGGCGTCGGCCACGAAGGCCTGCCGGGCCCCGGCCGCCTGGGCGAGCGCCCGGCCCAGCTCGGTGGCATCGAGCGCGGGCAGGTCCGCCGCCAGCCCGGCTCTCCCCCGGCCCGGCCAGCGCTCGTCGGAGTATGCGGCGCCGAACGCCAGGGCGGGGTTGAGCCCGTCGCCCGGCTCGTCGGGCAGCACGAGTGCCCCCAGCCTGGACAGCTCGGCGGCCGCCGCGTCGTCGTCGGTCACCACGATCACCGAGTCGACCACCGGGCAGGCGACCGCGGCCGCGACCGTGTCCGCGGCCATGGCCAGGGCCAGTTCGGCGCGGCGTGGCCCGGCCAGTCCGGTGAGCCGGGACTTCGCCAGGGCAAGTACCTTGACGGGGATCACCATCGACCAGCGGAGCGAGGTATCGAGCGGCATGCACCTGATCCTGCCTCGACACGGCGTTGCGCGAACCGGGAGACTGGCTTCAAGGACGAGCGGCGCGGGCGCGGCCAGCGCCCGAAGCGGGAGACTGAGCCTTTTCATCCTCCCGCGACCGCCCACGTACTCTGAGCGTGAAATCGACGGATGAAAAGGTTCACTGCCCACATGAGCAAACGCGCGGACGGCAGCTACTCACCCGCCTGGCGGCGAGCCTCGAAGATCATCCTGTGGCCGCTGATCCAGGTGGGGATGAAGCACGACTGGGACGGCCAGGACAACATCAGGAACATCCCCGCCGACCAGGGCATCATCCTCGCCATCAACCACCTGTCCTACGCCGACATCTTCGCGGATTCGCTGTTCGCCTACGAGGCCGGCCGCTACCCGGTGTTCCTCGCGAAGTCGTCGTTGTTCGACATCAAGGTCCTCGGGTCGATCATCCGCAAGCTCGGCCAGCTTCCGGTCTACCGCGGCCAGGCCGACGCGGCGCTCGTGCTCAAGGACGCCGAGCAGGGCATCAGGAACGGCGCCTGCGTGATCTTCTACCCGGAGGCGACGGTCACCCGCGACCAGGACCAGTGGCCGATGGTGGCCAAGACCGGCGTGGCCAGGCTCGCGCTGGCCACCGGGGCCCCGGTGATCCCGGTCGCGCACTGGGGCGCGCAGCGCATCCTGCCCTACGGCAGCTTCCGGCCGCACCTGGTGCCGCGCACCACCGTGCGGGTGAGCGCGGGCCCGCCGGTCGACCTGTCGGAATGGAAGGGCCAGCCGATGACCACTCAGGTCCTCCGCGCGGCCACGGAGAAGATCATGAAAGACATCACCGTCCTGCTCGCGGGCATCCGCGGCGAGACCCCGCCCGCTGAGCCCTACCATCCGGCGATCGCCCGCCGCAAGGCCCGGCAGGAGGCGCGCGAACGAGACGGCCAATCCGGAACGGAAACGCCCGCCGACTCCAGCACCGAGGCCACGCCGACGTGAGGGCCGCGGTCATGGGGGCCGGGTCGTGGGGCACCACGTTCGCTCAGGTGCTCTGCGACGCGGGCACGCCCGCGGTGCTCTGGGCCCGCCGGGCCGAGCTGGCCAAGGAGATCAACGCCACCCGGGAGAACCCCGGCTACCTGCCGGGGATCACGCTCCCCGACGCACTGCGGGCGACCGCGGAACCGGCCGAGGCCCTGGCCGGCGCGGACCTGGTGGTGCTGGCCGTGCCCGCGCAGTCGCTGCGGGAGAACCTGGCGTCCTGGGCTCCGCTGCTTCCGCCCGGCGCGCTGCTGGTCAGCCTCATGAAGGGGATCGAGCTTGGCACCTGCAACCGGATGAGCGAGGTGATCGGCCAGGTGGCCGGGGCCCCCGCGGACCGGATTGCCGTGGTCTCCGGCCCGAACCTGGCCGGGGAGATCGCGCGGCGCGAGCACGCGGCGACCGTGGTCGCGTGCACCGACCCCGACGTGGCGCAGCGGCTGCAGCGGGCCTGCCACGCCGGCTACTTCCGCCCGTACACCAACCCGGACGTGATCGGCTGCGAGCTGGGCGGCGCGGTGAAGAACGTGATCGCGCTGGCGGTCGGCATAGCGGTCGGCATGGGGCTGGGGGACAACACGCGGGCCCTCCTGATCACCCGGGGCCTGGCCGAGACGGCCCGCCTCGGCGCGGCGCTCGGGGCCGACCAGCTCACGTTCGCGGGCCTGGCCGGGATGGGCGACCTGGTGGCGACCTGCAGTTCGCCGCTGTCCCGCAACCGTACCTTCGGCGAGAACCTGGGCCGGGGGATGGCGCTCGACGACGTGATCGCGAGCACCCGGCAGACGGCCGAGGGCGTGAAGTCATCGCAGTCGGTACTCCAGCTGGCCAGGCAGCACGGCGTGGAGATGCCGATCACCGAGGTCATGGCGGCGGTATTGCATGATGACCTTGACGTCGGCAAGGCGGCAGTCCTGCTCGCCAGCCGTTCGGCAAAGCCGGAGCGTTATGGCGTCTGAGCGCGGGGAACTACCGGGGAACGGAAAGGAGCCGCGTGAACGAGCAACGCAAGATCCGGGTCGCGATCGTCTTCGGTGGCAGGGGCCCTGAGCACTCGGTCTCCTGCATGGGGGGCGGCAACATGCTCGGGGCGATCGACCGCGACAAGTATGAGGTCGTCCCCGTCGGCATCACCCGCGAGGGCCGCTGGGTGCTGGCCGCCGACGAGCCGGCCAGGCTCACGGCCGCCGAAGGCGAGCTGCCGTCCGTCGAGGCGGTGGCCGAGCCGGGCACGCAGGTCGTGCCGTGGGCCGGCCAGGACCCCGCCGCCCGTGCTCCCGGGCAGGCCCTCATGGCCAGCGCCCCCGGCCAGATACCGCACCTGCTCGGCGAGGTGGACGTGGTGCTGCCCGTGCTGCACGGCCCGTTCGGTGAGGACGGCACCATCCAGGGCCTGCTGGAGATGGCCGGCGTCCCGTACGTCGGGGCCGGGGTGCTGGCCAGTGCGGTCAGCATGGACAAGGAGTATATGAAGATCATCTTCCAGGCCCGGGGGCTGCCGGTCGGACCGCACGTGGTGGTGCGCGAGCGGGACTGGCCGCCGGAGGAGGCCGACGGCGGCGTCCCGGACCCGGAGCGCAAGCGCGTGTTCGACGCGATCGCCGAGCTGGGCTGGCCGCTGTTCGTCAAGCCCGCCCGCGGCGGATCGAGCATCGGCACGTCCAGGGCCTCGGACATGACGCAGCTGCACGCGGCCATCGCCGTCGCGCGGGCCTACGACCCGAAGGTGATCGTCGAGGCCGCGATCGAAGGCCGGGAGATCGAGTGCTCGGTGCTCGAGGGCGTGGACGGCGCCCCGCCCGACACCAGCCTGCCCGGACAGCTGCTGATCGACGGCGGCGAGGAGTTCTGGGACTTCGAGGCGAAGTACCTGGACGAGGCCAGCGGGATGGCGATACCGGCGCCGATCCCTGCCGAACACCAGCAGGAGATCCGGCGGATGGCCGCGCTGGCCTTCGAGGCCGTGTCCTGCGAGGGCCTGGCCCGGGTGGACTTCTTCTACACCCCGGACGGCCAGATCCTGGTCAACGAGATCAACACGATCCCCGGGCTGTCCCCCGCGTCCTACTTCCAGAAGATGTGGGAGGCGAGCGGCCTGCCGTTCGGCCAGCTCATCGACCGGTTGCTGCAGACCGCGCTGAGCAAGCGCCGGGGCCTGCGGTAACATCACGCCGGCCTGGAGCTCGGTCACGCCGTGGCCGGCGTCACGCCGGCCGCGGCGAGGCGGCGGTGCAGCTCCGGGTACAGCGGCCGCATGACGGCCCGGGTGTCCTCGGGGCCGTAGCTGGCGGCGGTGGCCGTCAGCTCGGCGACCCGGACCGGGGCGACCGCCTTGAGCACGACGTCCTCGGTGGCCATGGGCCCTGTCGTCCTGATCATCTGGATCCTGGTCAGGCCGCGGTCAGGGCGTCGGCCGCGTCGCGCACCCGGGCGCGCAGGTCGTCCGCGTTGGCCCGGTGGTAGAGGGGCCCGCTCGCGTCGGCCAGCAGGACGCCGACCTTGGCCACGCCCCGCGCGGGGACCGGGCCCGGGGCGAGCAGGCGGCGGATCAGCTCCCCGAACTCCTGCGAGCAGTCCCTGACCCGGTCCCGGCAGACCGGGACCCGCGGGCGGCCGGAGAAGGCCGGCTGCGTGGCCGTCGCGAGCACCCGGCGCGCGCTGTGGGCCAGCTCACGCCGGTGCCGCGTACGCACCAGCGTCTGGGCCCGCAGCGCCAGCGCGACGCTGGCCTCGGGCGAGGCCCCGGCGGCCAGGTCGCTGTCCAGGCGGAACGCGCGCAGGCGCGCCAGGAACCGGTCCCAGGGATAGGCGGTACATGCGACCGGGCAGTCGGCCTCATCCAGCAACACCAGCATCGGGCACCTCCCGGGCCGCAGGATTCGTGACCCCTAAACCACTATTACAGGTCACGCGTGACCAGTCAAATGATTTAACTGGTCACGCCTGGTAGGCTGGAGGAATGACGCTGCCCGCCTGGGTCCCGGCTGACGAGCGGAAGCCCGCGCCGGAGCCGCTGCTGCTGGTGCAGGCGTTCGTCAACACCAGGAACCTGGACACGGGAACCGACCTGCTGGCCGACGCCGGCACCGGCAACGAGTGGCTGCACCAGAGCGGCCTCCTCGGGCCGGAGGCCACCGCCGGGGCCGGGGACCTGCGCTCCGCCCGCGAAGCCCGGGAGAGCATCCGGACGCTGATCGCCCTGCGCGGCAGGGCTCCTGCCGACGACGACCTGCGCCCGCTCCAGGGGCTGACGCGCTCGTCCCGGCCGCGGCTGACCGTCGACCCGGCCGGCCGGGTCCAACTGGATTCCGGATCCGGCGGCCGGCTGGGGGACGGGCTGATCCGGCTCCTGCTCATCATCCGCGACGCGCAGCGCGACGGCACCTGGGCCCGGCTGAAGGTGTGCGGCAACAGCGATTGCGGCTGGGCCTTCTACGACCGCTCGCACAGCCGCCGGGGGGCATGGTGCGACATGGCGTCGTGCGGGAACCTGATCAAGAACCGGAACCTGAGGGCACGGCGCGGCCGACAGGGGCAGCCGACCCGCTAGCGGCCGGGCGCCGGCGGACACGCTTGGGGCGGCGCTGCTCGCGCCGCCCCTGTCGCGCTACTTCTTGGCCGACGCCTTCTTCTCGCCGTTGACGATCGCCTTGAAGTCCGCGCCTGCCCGGAACCTGGGCACCGACGACTTCGGCACCTTGATGGTCGCGCCGGTGGCGGGGTTGCGAGCCGTGCGGGCCGGCCGGTCGGCTTTCTCGAATACCCCGAATCCCGTTATGGCGACCTTGTCGCCCTTCGCAACCGCCGCCTGGATGGTGTCGAGCACCGCGTTGACTGCCTCGGTCGCGGTCTTCTTGTCGCCCATCCGAGCCGAAATCGCGTCGATCAGATCACGCTTGTTCATACTTCACTCCTGCGGTCCCCCAACGGGAGGTCACGCGGTCGGGGCAGCCGGCTCTCGCGACCTCTGACGTGCCTGAAATTAGGCGATCCAGCGACGCGGCACAATCACATCCGCGTAAGAACACGGCGTGTCGGCGCCTGAACTACTCATAATGCTACGGGAATCGGGAATTCCTGGTCGCGCCGGGTCCCGGCCACGGCCGCGCCGCCCCGTCCTGGCCGGCCTGACAGGCCTGGGCGAGGTCGGCGAGGAGCAGGTCAAGCCGCCGGGCGCTGCGGGCCGCGTCGGCGCCGGGTGCTTTCAGCGCGTCGCATATTGCTATGAGCCTGCGCTGCAGCCGGATCCTCGTCTCACCGGCCAGGCCGGCCGAGCCGAGCAGGCGCTGCGCCATATGCAATCGCCGGGGCATGTCCTCGGCGCCGCCGTCCATCTCGAATCGTGCGGCAAGGTCTCCGCGCACCCTCACCTCACGCCGGTCGATATCAACCGTCAGCAGAATCGCCGGATCAGATTCGACCAGTGCCTGCAGCGCGGCAACGGTTTCCCGGTCAACTCGCACGGGCACTATGCCGGTTTTTATCAGGTTATAACGAAGAAAATCATCGAGCTCGGCCGAGATGACGGCCTTGAACCCGCGCCCGGCTACCGCCGCGATCGCATGCCCGGCCGAGGGCCAGCAACCGGGGCCGGCGATCAGGATCGTCGCATCGGCCGGATCTGCCCGACCGGACCGGCCAGGCGCAGCATCGGCCGCGGGCGCGGCGCCGCGCCCGGCCAGCAGAGCACGGCCCGTGCACGAGACGAACCCCAGGCTCGCCGGGCCGGACGGGCTCAGGTCGTCGGCGCCGGCAGGCTGCACCTCAGCTCCCAGCCTCCTTCGGGCAGACACGATGGCGGGCGACGCCGCGGACACGACGGCGGACGGCGCTCAAGTCCTGACGGTACCGCCGCGAGCAGCGGCGGATGCACGCTGGCCTGAAGGTAATGTCCATCCTGTGGACTTCCTGCAGAGCGCGGCAGAGTTGACCTTCTGCCGACCTGCCGCATGCCACTATGGTCACGCTCCCGAGTCGTGAGGTCGCACGCATGAAGGTAGCCGTCGTCAAGGAGGCAGCACCGGGCGAGCGCCGGGTGGCGCTGGTACCCGAGGCTGTGGCCAAGCTGCGCGCGGCCGGGCTCGAGATCCTTGTGGAGACCGGCGCCGGAGACGGCGCCTGGCTGAGCGATGACGCGTTCACCGAGGCCGGCGCCGCCATCGCGGCCCGTGACGAGCTCGTCGCGGGCGCGGACGTGATCGTAACGGTCGGCAGGCCAGACGAGCAGGTGATCGCCGGGCTCCGCCCCGGACAGGGCCTGCTGGGGATGCTGGCGCCGCTCGGGGATCCCGGTTTCGCGCGGCGCCTCGCGGAGGCCGGCGTCACCGCCATCAGCCTCGACCTGATCCCGCGGACGCTGCCGCGGGCCCAGTCGATGGACGCCCTCACGTCGCAGGCGAACATCGCCGGCTACAAGGCGGCCGTCGTGGCCGCCGGCACGTTCGGCCGGTTCTTCCCGCTGCTGATCACGGCGGCCGGGACCGCCCGGCCGGCCAAGGTGCTGGTCCTGGGGACCGGCGTGGCCGGCCTGCAGGCCATCGGCACGGCCCGGCGCCTGGGCGCGGTGGTCAGCGCCTATGACGTGCGGCCGGAGACCAAGACCGAGGTGGAATCGCTCGGGGCGACCTTCATCGAGCTGTCGTCGGTCGGCCCGGCCGGCGGCGAGGGCGGGTACGCCCGGGCCCTGACCGAGGAGGAACGCCAGGCGCAGCAGGACGAGCTGGCCAGCCACATCGCCAAGCATGACGTGGTGATCACCACCGCGCAGGTGCCCGGGCGCAGGCCCCCGCTGCTGGTCACCGCCGACGCGCTCAAGTGGATGGCGGCGGGCTCGGTGGTGGTGGACATGGGCGCGAGCGCCCTCGGCGGCAACGTCGAGGGATCGCGGCCGGACGAGACGGTCGTCACCGAGAACGGCGTGACCATCATCGGCGCCGACCGCCTGCCGTCGACGATGCCGGCCGCCGCCTCGGCGATGTACGCGCGCAACGTCAGCGCTCTTCTGTTGTACCTGGTGAAGGATGGCTCGCTGGCCGTCGACCTGTCCGACGACCTACAGCGGGGTGTCGTGATCACCTACGAGGGCCAGGTGGTCCATCCCGCCCTGGCCGAATCCGCTGGAGGTACCGCCCGTGTCGACGGCGCTGCTCACTGACCTGGTCATCTTCGTACTCAGCCTCTGGGTCGGCTTCGAGGTGATCAGCAAGGTCCCGGCCACGCTGCACACCCCGCTGATGTCGGCCGCCAACTCCATTCACGGGATCATCCTGGTCGGCGCCATGCTGATCGCAGCCACCACGAACAGCTGGATCGGCTACGTGATCGCCTTTGTCGCCGCGATGTTCGCCTCGGCCAACGTGGTCGGCGGATACGTGGTCACCGGCCGGATGCTCAAGATGTTCCACAAGAGGCCCACCGCGCCGGCCGCCCCCGCGGCCCAGGCCGCGGCGGCCAGGGACGGCCAGGCGTCGTGAGCGGGTTCAGCTTCGCCACCCAGCTCATCTACGTGCTGGCCGCGTCGTGCTTCGTGCTCGGCCTGCACCTGATGAATTCCCCGGCCACCGCGCGCCGGGGCAACCAGTTCTCCATGGCGGGCATGGCGATCGCCATCATCACCACTCTCGCCCTGATCGTCCACGCGGGCGTGATCAGCGTTACCGGGTGGACCGTGATGCTCGTCGGCGCGCTGATCGGCGGCGGCGTGGGGCTGTACGCGGCGCGTACCGTGCAGATGACCGCGATGCCCCAGCTGGTAAGCATGTTCAACGCGGTGGGCGGCGGCGCGGCGGCGCTCGTCGCGATTCACGATTACATACGCGTGGCCACGGCGGTCAGCGGCGTGGCAGAGTCCATCACGATCACCACGCTGCTGGATGTGATCATCGGTTCGGTTACGTTCTCGGGGTCGATCATCGCGGCCGGCAAGCTGCAGGGCGTGATCACCTCGGCCCCGGTCACGTTCCGCGGGGCCCGCGCCGTCAACCTGCTGCTGGCCGTGCTCGGGCTGGGCGCCGGCGGGTACGTGATCGCCACCCCGAGCCTGCCCGGGCTGTGGATCGTGGTCGTGGCGTCTCTCGCGTTCGGCGTGCTCATGGTGATGCCGATCGGCGGGGCGGACATGCCGGTGGTGATCTCGCTGCTGAACGCGTTCACCGGCACCGCGGTGGCGATGGCCGGCTTCGTGATCGGCAACTGGGCGCTGATCATCGCCGGGGCCCTGGTCGGAGCGTCGGGCGGGATCCTGACCAAGCTGATGGCCGACGCGATGAACCGCTCCATCGGCAACATCATCGTGGGCGGGTTCGGCACCGGCGACACGACCGCGGCCGCGCTGCCCGGCGCGGGCTCCGACGTGCGGGCGATCGCCGCCGACGACGCCGGGATCCAGCTCGCCTACGCCGGCAAGGTGATCATCGTGCCTGGTTACGGCCTGGCCGCCGCGCAGGCGCAGCACGAGGTGGCCGATCTGGCCGAGGTGCTCGAGTCGCACGGCGTGGACGTCAGCTACGCGATCCACCCGGTGGCGGGCCGGATGCCCGGGCACATGAACGTGCTGCTGGCCGAGGCCAACGTGCCGTACCCGCAGCTGAAGGAGATGGACGACGTCAACCCGGAGTTCGCCCGGACCGA
Organism: uncultured Actinomycetota bacterium; assembly: GCA_963808705.1. Lineage (GTDB taxonomy): Bacteria > Actinomycetota > Actinomycetes > Streptosporangiales > Streptosporangiaceae > JASHPR01. Next base: position 759,746 of record CAWEHB010000008.1, read on the forward strand.
CGTGGCCCTGGTCATCGGGGCCAACGACGTCACCAACCCGGCGGCGCGCCGCCCCGGCACCGCGATCTCCGGCATGCCGATCCTGGACGTGGACCAGGCCAAGAGCATCATCGTGATCAAGCGGTCCATGGCCCACGGCTACGCCGGCATCGACAACGAGCTATACACCAACCCCAAGACCAGCATGTACTTCGCCGACGCCAAGACCGCCCTGGCCGACCTGACCAGCGCCGTCAAGACCCTCGTCGGCTGAGCCAGCCCGCGGGCATTTATAAGGCCTCCTGTCACACGGTCTTGCTGCCGCGGGAGCATGCTCCTAGCCTGGGCGTGACGCGCTGGCAACAGCCAAGGCGCAGCGGTGGCCGAGGTTCTGGGCGGCGAAGGGACGAGCGCGGTGCGTACGGACCAGCCTCCGGCCACCGACGGCCTGGCTGACCGCGAGGAGTTACCGGAGCATGCGGGAGACCGGGAGGAGCTTGCCCAGCGGCTGCGGCGGCTCCCGCACGGGCACCCTTCTTCGCCGTTCGAGGCCGACGGGACGCCAAGGCCGCCCGAGCCCGGGCTGCGCCGCCACGAGTTCTTCGATGAGAGCCCGGCTGGTGCGGCGGACTCGCGGCCGCTCACCGATGCCGAGTACGCCGAGCACGTCACCAAGGTCAGGGAGTTGCTGGACAAGGCCCGCGCCGACGGCCTCGCCACCGACAGGCAGCACACGATCGATCCGGCACGAGAGATCTGGTCGGAGGAGCGTGAGGCGCTTCACGACTCGATCATCGAAGACCTGTACGCGAGGGCGTCAGGCGCCTCCTGCGAGCACCGGGCCATCATGGCGGGCGGACTCCCAGGCGCCGGAAAGTCCACCGTCCTGGAAGGCTACGCCGGCATCGAGAGGTCGCGGTACCTGACCATCAACCCCGACGACATCAAGGAGGAGATGGCCCGCCGGGACATGATCCCGCCCGTAGATGGCCTTTCTCCCATGGAGGCATGCGACCTAGTCCACGAGGAGTCCTCTTACATCGCTAGGCAGCTGGCTCTGCGCGCTCAGGAGGACGGCAAGAACATCATCTGGGATATCACCATGTCGTCACGGGCATCGACCGAACGCCGGATCGATGAGCTGCGTTCGGCCGACTATGGGCAGATCGACGGCATCTTCGTCGACATCCCGGTAGAGACCAGCGTGGCCAGGGTCGGTTCCAGGCATAAGGAAGGCCATGACGACTACCGAGCGGGCAACGGGCCGGCTCGCCGAGAGGCTCGGAGGCCCGTCATGAATCCTGACTCCGCGGATTTGCTGCTCATGCTCCGCCAGAATCGCCCGACCAGGCTGGACTCGTACCGGCCGGAGCCCAGACGCCGCCCGCGCCACAACTTCTCAGCGGCCGGAGAACTGTTCTGGGCGCTCGTAGATCCCGGAGGCTTGCTCATCGCGCTGGGCCTCGTGCTCTTCCTGCTGCTCGCGAAGCTACTAATGCGAGCGGTGTAGCAGGGCACCTTCGGAATCGCGCGGCCTCATTCGGAGGCGTTGCGGTCGTCTTGTCAGGTTTGGCACTATGAATCGGGGATCTGGCGACCAGAGCGGGCGAAGGGTCGGGCCGTGGGGAACATCGGCAAGGAAGCGCAGGAGATCGAGGTGCTGCCGACGGAGCAGATCACCCCGGCGGAGCGCGAGAGCGGGCCAGCCGAGCCCGTGCCGCCGGAGCCTGCCCCGGTCCCGGCCGCCGAGCCGACGCCGGGCCGAGCGTGACCACGAGGCAGTTCGACGGCGACGACCGCACGATTCCCGATCTGAGGGTCGGCGAGATCCGGGCGCTGCGCACGTTCCGCCTGTCCGAGTACGGGTTCCTGAACCCGGTGGGGTACGCGGCCGCCGGGCCGTGGCGGGACGGGGCGAACACCGCCCGGTGCCGCAACCATGACCACACGCCCGCGGCCCCCGGCTGCAAATGCGGCTTCTGGGCCTACGGCACGTACCGCGCGGCCTGCGACTACGCCGAGGCGCGGCGGCTGCTCGCCGTGGTGACCTGCTGGGGCAAGGTGGTGCCGGGCACCCGCGGCCTGCGCGCGCAGTACGCGCGCATCGAGGCGATCTGGCTGTCGGGCAAGATCCCCCGCCACTTCGTGCGGCGGCTGCGCCATCGCTACCCGTCGGTGACCTTCTACCGCAGCAGGCGGCGCATGCTCCGGCGGAATCACCCGACCATGCTCGACTCCTACGAGCCGGAGCCCAGGCCGCAGCGGGCGATCCTGCGCCTGGCGCGCCAGGTCCGGGCGGGCGGCACCCGTTTTGGCCTCAGCCTCACCGTAGGCATCCTGATGCTGTGCTGGGGGCTCATGCTGCTCACGCTGGCGGCCGTTGCCCTGCACGCACTGTGGCCAGGCACCTTCTGGGCCTGACCCATACCCGCCGCTGTTTGCCTGATACGGCCGGAGATGGTCGGCCTGGCGTACCGTCACGGTCATGGCCGAACAGATGTGGCGGGTGGTGGCCGTCTTCCGCGTTGTCACGCTGGTCTACGCGGCCGTGCTCATCACCCAGGACCACGACGGCTACACTCGTCCGGCCGCCGGGTGGCTGGCCCTCGCGGTCATGGCCGTGTGGTCGGTGATCACCATAGCCGCCTACTCCCGGCCGAGCGGCCGGCAGACCTGGCTGATCTGCGCCGACGTCGCGGTCTCCGCGGCCCTGGTGCTGAGCACCCGGCTGATCGTGCCCGCGAGCCAGATCAACGCGGGGGCTCCGACCATCCCCTCGTCCTGGGCCGCCTCGTCCGTCCTCGCCTGCGCGGTCGCGGGCGGCCCGGTGGGAGGGCTGGCCGGTGCCGCAGCGCTCATCGCGGCCGATATCGCCGAGCGCCAGGCGCTGCCCCAGGGCACGTTCAGCAACATCGTGCTGGTGCTCATCGCGGGCGGGGTCGGCGGGTACGTCGTCCAGCTCGGGCTGCGCGCCGAGGCGGCGGCGGACCACGCGGCCCGGCTCGAGGCGGCCATCGCCGAGCGGGAGCGGATCGCGCGGGGCATCCACGACTCGGTGCTGCAGGTGCTGGCGCTGGTCGCCACCCGTGGCCGGGAGCTGGGCGGCGAGGCGGCCGAGCTGGCCCGGCTGGCCGGAGAGCAGGAGAGCGCCCTGCGGTCGCTGGTCTCCGGCGCGTCGGCGGGCCGCCCCGAGGGCGGCCTGGTCGACCTGGCCGGCCTGCTGGAACCGCTCGGCAACTCCCGGGTGACCGTGTCCTGCCCGGCCGGCGCCGTCCTGCTGGCCGACCCCCCGGCGCGCGCCCTGGCCGCGGCGGCGGGCGAGGCCCTGGACAACGTCCGGCGGCATGCCGGGACCGGCGCCCAGGCGTGGGTGCTCGTCGAGGACGACGGCACCACGGTAACGGTGAGCGTCCGTGACAACGGGCAGGGCTTCGCGGACGGCAGGCTGGCCGAGGCCGAGACCGCGGGCAGGCTCGGCGTAGCGCAGTCGATCAGGGGACGGCTGCGGGACGTGGGCGGGGCGGCCTGCCTGAGATCGTCGCCCGGGCAGGGAACCGAGGTGGAACTCCGTGTGCCCCGACTCTGAGCTGCGGGTGCTCGTGGTCGACGACCACCCGATCTGGCGGCATGGCGTGGCCGCCGGGCTGGAGGAGGCCGGCTGCGTGGTCGCGGGGACGGCCGGAGACGGCGCCCAGGCGCTGCGGGTGGCCGCCGCCACGCGTCCCGGCGTCGTGCTGCTGGACCTGAACCTGCCGGACATGTCCGGGGCCGAGGTGACCCGTCGGCTGCTCGCGGCCGGCCCTGGCATCCGGGTGCTCATCCTGTCGGCCAGCGGCGAGCGGCAGGACGTGCTGGATGCGATGACCGCCGGCGCCACCGGCTACCTGGTCAAGTCGGCTCAGTTCAGCGAGTTGCTGGCGGCGGTGCGATCCACCGCGGCGGGCGAGGCCGTGTTCACGCCCGGGCTGGCCGGGCTGGTGCTGGGCGAGTACCGGAGACTGGCCGCGGGCGCCGCGCCGGGTGCCGGAGCCGGGTCCGCCGGCCCGGCCGGCCCGGGCCGTCCGGCCGGCCCGGCCCAGCCGCGGCTCACCGAGCGGGAGACCGAGGTGCTGCGCCTGGTGGCCAAGGGGATGACGTACCCGGAGATCGCGGCGCTCCTCGTGCTCTCGCCGAGGACCGTCCAGAACCACGTCCAGAACACGCTCATCAAGCTGCAGTTGCACAACAAGGCGCAACTGGTGCGCTACGCGCTGGAGCAGGGCATCGAATAGCCGCCTCCGCAGTCCGGGCTGCCCCGGCGTCCATTCCCGGCCGAAACTTGGTCACCCGACGCCGTGGGGACAACGCCGCGTGACCAACTTCCGGCTGACTGTACCCGCTGGCCGCCCAGGTCGGCTGCCTGCCCCGCTGGCCGCCGGGCGGGATGCCAGCTGCGGCCGCCGCGCCAGCGTGAGCAGCCGCGATTGTGAATTGAACGTCACGAGCCGGGTATACATGGTGGGTAGGCCTTATACCTATTAATAGAATTGTTATAGTAGGTTTTCGCCCGGCTCGGGCGGTCACCCCAGGAGAAGCCATGGCCCTGCCCGACTTCTTCATTGTCGGCGCGCCCAAGGCGGGCACCACCGCCGTGCACGCGGCGCTGGCCCGGCATCCCTCGCTCTACCTGTCGGCGGTCAAGGAGCCCAAGTTCTTCCTCACCGACGGCCCGCCGCCCACCCAAGGCGGTCCCGGTGACGTGCAGACGTACCGCGAGCACGTGTGGCGGCGGGACGACTACGAGGCGCTGTTCGATCCGGCGCCGGCCAGGGCCCTGCGCGGCGAGTCGACGCCGTTCTACCTCTACCGCCCGGACGCGCAGCGCCGGATCCGCGCGCTGATACCGGACGCCAGGCTGATCGTGATCCTGCGCGATCCGGTGGAGCGGGCGCATTCGAACTGGACGCACCTGTGGTCCGCGGGCCTGGATCCCGTCGGCGACTTCGTTCAGGCCTGCGCCGAGGAGCGGGACCGGATCGCGGCCGGCTGGGCGGACTTCTGGCACTACACCGCGCTCGGGCGGTACGGGGAGCAGCTCGAGCACCTCTACACGGCGTTCCCGCAGGAGCAGGTCTTGGTGTTCCGCTACCGCGCCCTGGTCGAGTCTCCGGCCCAGGTCCTGGACCGGATCTGCGCCTTCCTCGGCGTGCCGCAGGGCATCGTCACCGAGGTGCCGCGGGAGAACGTCACCGCCCACCCGCAGCTCTCGTTCCGGCACCGGGCCGTGTCCAGGGCGGTGCGCCTGTCCACCGCCCTGAGCGGCGCCCTGCCGGGCACGGCCACCGTGACCGGCGCGCTGGAACGGGCCCTGCAGCGGGACAGCCCGCCCCGGCAGCCGCTGACCTGGGAGCAGCGCCGGGCGCTGCTCCCCCGGTTCGAGGCGGACATCAGGCTCCTCGAGATCATCACCGGCGAGGACTTCGGCGACTGGCTGCAGCCGCGCGGCGACTCGGGCGGGCTGGTCGGCGCCAGGCCCGCCGGGCAGCGCCAGGCCCGTAACGGCCGGCCCCGCGAGTTCTGACCGCCGCCGCCCTGCCCTGGCTCAGCGCAGCTCGGTGCGCAGCTCGTGCGCCCCGTCCGCCCGCGTCATCTCGTAGTAGTAGCGCTCGCGCGAGTCGCCGAGGCCCAGGATGCACAGGTAGCGCAGGCCGCCGGGGCCGTAGGGGGACTGGGCGATCGGGCCGTGAGCGGTGAGCGCCGCCGGCCCGGCGCCGGCTGCGAGGCCGGTCCGCTCCTCGAAGTTCTCGGCCGCGCTGGCCCGCCCGTCGTAGTAGGCGACGACGCTGCCCGGCGTGAGCCGGACGGCGGTGACGCGCGCGCCGCGCGAGTCCCACTCACCCGGCCGGGGGCTCAGCGCGGTGCCCTGCCAGGTCCAGGTCAGGCCGTCGGCGCTGCACGCGTAGTCGGTCGCCATCCGGTCGGTCTGGTCCGGGTCGTCCAGCGGGTGCACCGACGCCCAGAGGTGCCACAGGTCGCCGTCGCAGACCACGACCGGGTCCTTGACCGCGGTGCCGGCGTCGCCGGGCAGCACGACCCGGCTGCGGCGCGTGTCAAAGGCGCCGGGATGCCGGGCCCCGAGCATCTCCACGCGCCAGTGCTTGGTGCCCGGCGTGGCGCAGCTCAGGTACAGCCGCCAGGCCCCGTCCGGGGTCCTCACGAGCGCCGGGCGCTCCAGCGACTCGGCGCCAAGCTCGTCCCGGCCGATCGTGAGGAGGGTCTCGAAGTGCACGCCGTCGGCCGAGCGCGCCACCGCGACCGCGTAGCCGCGGCCCTGCCCCTCCGGGCGGCGCAGCCGATACGCCAGGTAGATCTCCCCGTCGCCGCGGGCCGCGCTGGGCGCCCCGGCCCACGTCCCCTCCCCCGGCCCCGGCGGTGCGACAGCGACGACAGAGCGTTCCGGCTGCGGCATCAGGGCAGCCACCTGCGCCACTGTTTCTTCAGAGATCATGCTCGGAACTTTAAATGATGATCTGCGGTGCCCACCGCCGATCGCGGCTATGGCCAGGCCAGGCAGCGGCCGTCGCCGCCGCCCGCCAGCCTGGTGCCCGCCGCCAGGAGACCACGGGGGAGAAGCGGGCCTGGCCGAGCAGCGCGGCGGCCCGGGCGCGGCGCCGAAGACCGGCACGGTCTTCGTCTCGGCCGGGTCCGTCGCCACGGTCGACCTGCAGGCCGTGCCGGGGCGGCTGACCATCGTCGGCGCGACGACCGGGCGGGTGACGCTGTCCGGCGCGCCACGCACCGTGACCGCCCGCATCGTGTCCGGGGCGCTAGAGCTGCTCTCGCGGTGAGGCTCGCCCCGCTGCGGATCGTTACGGAATTGCGCGCAGCGGATGGAACGGCGCGAGGTCAAAGCCGGGCGGCTCGCCCAGCGCGGCCCGGGCGGCGACGGCTCCCGCATAGGGTCCCATGGTCAGCCCGGTCGGGCCGAGGCCGGTCGCGACCACCAGGCCGTCCACGCCGGGGACCGGGCCGAGCAGCGGCCGGGCGTCCGGGCCCATGGGGCGGAATCCGACCCTGGTCTCCAGGTAGCCGCCGGCGGCGAGGCCGGGCGCCACGGCCAGCGCCTGCCCGAGGACCTCCGCCAGGCCGCCCGCGGTCACCCGGTAGTCGAAGCCGGCGCCGGTCTCCCGGGTGGCGCCGGCCACAATCCGGGAGCCGTCGAAGGCCAGCAGGTAGTGGCCGCTCCCGCGGGGCAGCACCACCGGCCAGCGGCTGGTATCGGCGGGCTCGGCCGACAGGTGGACGATCTGCCCGCGCTGGGGCGTGACGGCCACGTCGATGCCGGCGGGTTCCAGGAACGACCTGGTCCAGGCCCCGGTGGCCGCGACCACGGCATCGGCCCCGGTGAATCGCCCGTCGAGCATCACGCCGGCGGCCCGGCCGGAGCGGCACACCAGCCGCGCCCGGCCCGCCACGGCGACCGCGCCCCGGGCGGCCGCCGCCCGGGCCAGGGCGCCCGCCAGGAGCCGGCCGTCCACCCGGCAGGCACCGCCGACCAGCACCGCGGCCCGGTCCCCGCGCAGCGGCGGGAAGAGCCCGCGCGCCTCGGCACCGGTCAGGGCCGCGACCTCGCCGATCTCGGGGGCCCCGGCGCGCCGGGGCAGAAGCTGCTGGCGCATGTCCTCCTGCTGCTCCGCGGAGTCGGCCAAGATCAGCGCGCCGACCTGGCGGTAGCCCACTTCGGCCGCGCCGGGCGCGGCGAGCTCGGCGAGCTCGGCGACAAGGCCGGGATAGTGCCGGGCCGACGCGCAGGCCAGGGCGTACCAGGCCGGGTCGTCAGCCTGGGCGGACGACCCGGGGCACACGATCCCGGCGCCCGCCGCCGTGGCCTGGCCCGGGATGGCCGCGTCCGCCAGCAGGACCTCGGCGCCCAGCCGGCTGGCGGCGTACGCGCAACCGGCTCCGACGATCCCCGAGCCCACCACGATCATTCGCATGTGCATACCTTCTCAGGCGCCGGCGGCACCGGCCGGGCCGCCAGAACCGTGCCGGATTTAGCCGAGAAAAGACCATATTGACGGGAATGCTGGGCGGTGGGGTCCGCGTGGATTTCATGACCGTGGTCGGTCGGTGACCATACTCGTCATCAATCAACCACGATCACGGATAGGGCCGGGGCGCCCGTCGGCCGCGGCGTCGATGCGGTCCAGCAGGCCGATCCGCTCGTACCAGCGGGCCTGGTTACCGGCGCAGCGCCCACTTCTCGATGCGGGCGAGCGCGTCCTGCAGCACCTCGGGCCGCTTGCAGAACGCGAACCGCACCTGGGTCCGCCCGGCCTCGGGGTCGTCGTAGAGCACGGCGCTGGGGATCGCGACCACGCCGGCCTGGTGCGGCAGGTTCCGGCAGAACTCCACCCCGTCGGCGTTGCCGAGCGACCGGATGTCGGTGGTCACGAAGTAGGTGCCCTCCGGGGGGTACACCACGAAGCCCGCCTCGGCCAGGCCCGCGCAGAGCAGGTCGCGCTTGACCCGCAGGCCCGCGCTGATCCCGGCGAAGTAGGCGTCGGGCATCCGCAGCGCCTCGGCGATCGCGTACTGGAACGGGCCGCCGCTGACGAACGTGAGGAACTGCTTGACCGCCCGGACGGCCGCCACCAGCTCGCCCGTGGCCGTGACCCAGCCGATCTTCCAGCCCGTGAACGAGAACGTCTTGCCCGCCGAGCTGATCGACACCGTGCGCCCGGCCATCCCGGGCAGCGAGCCGACCGGCACGTGCTCGCCGGCGTACACCATGTGCTCGTAGACCTCGTCGGAGACCACGAGCAGGTCGCGCTCGCAGGCGAGCTCGGCGATCTCGGCCAGCTCGGCGCGGGTGAAGACCGACCCGGTCGGGTTGTGCGGCGAGTTCAGCAGGATCAGCCGCGTCCGCGGGGTGACCGCGGCGCGCAGCGCGTCCAGGTCGGGCCGGAAGTCCGGCGCCCGGAGCGTCACCGGAACGCGCACGCCCCCGGCCAGGGCCACGCACGCGGCGTAGGAGTCGTAATACGGCTCGAACGCGACAACCTCGTCTCCCGGCTCGACCAGCGCCAGCAGCGCGGCCGCGACCGCCTCGGTGGCGCCCGCGGTCACCAGCACCTCGCGGTCCGGGTCGAAGCTCAGGCCGTAGAACCGCTGCTGGTGCTCGGCGATGGCCTGGCACAGCGCGGGGACGCCGTTCCCCGGCGGGTACTGGTTGCCGCGCCCGCCCAGGATCGCGGCGGCGGCCGCCTCCGCGACCTCGCGCGGCCCGTCGGTGTCCGGGAAGCCCTGGCCCAGGTTGACGGATCCCGTCGCGACCGCGAGCGCCGACATCTCCGAGAAGATCGTCGAGCCCATGCCGGCCATCCGTCGGTTCAGCAGCGGTCGGTCCACCCCGCCATGAGATCACGACCACGGCCCGGAACGGAAACGCCGCGGGGCCGGCCGTCCCCGCCCGGCGGACCGTCGGCCCGGCCTTCCGGCCCCGGCCCAACCTTCCCCGGCCCAGCGGCGTCTGGACAGTCAGGGATTCAGGTAAGGGGCCGGCCATGATCCGCTGGCAGACGATCATCCTCGCCACTCTCGCGGCGGCCGCCCTGGCCGGCTGCGGGACCAGCCACCCGGCGGCGGCCGGGCCGCCGTCCCCGGTGCCGCAGCCTGCCGCGGCCAGCGCCACCGCGGCCGCGACGGCGGCCGTGATCTACCTGACGACCAGCGAGCAGGTCCCGTTCACCGGCGACGTCGTCACGCTCCGGGCCCAGGCCGCGGCCGGGACCGGCACCTCACGCTGGCTCCGGCTCGCCAGCGTGACGATCAGCTTCGGGGACGGCTCGGCCGGCTCGGCCGGCCAGCCCTGCGCGGGCGGCCACCCGGCGCCGGCCGCCCGCGGGCTGGCCGTCGGCCATGCCTACCGCCGGGCCGGCGTGCTCACGGCCCGGGTGACGGCGGCCAGAATCTGCGGCCAGGCCGGCCGCCCGGACCTGTCCTGGGTGACCAGCGCGATGCGGGTGCTGCCGACCGCGCCGCCCGCGAGCGCGTCCTGGCCGCTGTGCCGCCGGGATGAGGTGCGGATCGCGGCCCGCGGGACCGGGGCCGGGCTGGGGCACGTGGGCGTGCTGTTCACGCTGCACAACGTCTCCGCGGTCCGCTGCCGCCTGCTCGGCTACGCGGGCCTGCGCCTGCTCGGCCGCCACGGCGAGCCGCTGCCGACCACGGTGCACCGGGCCGTCTCGGGTACCTACCTCTTCCCGCCGGTCGCGGCGCACCGGGTGGCGCTGCGGCCCGGCGGCTACGCCGCCTTCGAGCTGGAGTACGAGGACAACCCGTTCGGGCCGCAGGCCAGCGAGCCGTACGCGAAAGCCTGCCCGGCGGCGAGCCAGGCGGAGGTCACCCTGCCCGGGGCCCGCGGCTTCGGCGTCGTGCCCGTCGCCATGGGGCCGTGCAGCGGGGATGTCTGGATCTCCCCGGTCATTCCCGGCCGGACCTGGATCGTGTTCCCGTGAGCGTGGCGTAACGGCTCAGGCGGCGGCGTTGCGGGCGGCCGCTGACGCCTGCTCGACATCGGCGCCGGGGCCGGCCGCCCGCCGGCGGCGGGCGGGGATGGTCGCGGCCGCCTCGGCATCGCTGATCGTCAGGGCCGCCGCCACGCCGACCAGGCAGACCGCCGCGGCCACCAGGAACGTGATCCGGTAGGCGGCGAGGTTGGCCACCTCGTGCCCGGCCACGCGGTGGGTCGACCCGGCCAGCACGATGACCGTGGTGAGCAGGGCGACGCCGATGGCGCCGCCGAGCTGGCGCAGCGCGTTGAACATGGTCGAGGCCCGCCCGGTCGCCGCCGGCGAGATGGTGGCGAAGGCCGCGGCCTGGGTGGGCACGAACACCTGGGCCATGGCGAAACCGAGGGCGAACATCAGCAGCCGGGCCCACCAGAGGCTGGACTGGGCGGTCAGCAGGGCGAGCAGGCCGATGGAGACGCTGGTGCCGGTGAGCCCGATGGCGATGTGCCGGCGGGGGCCGAGCAGCGGGTAGAGCACCCGGCTGGCCAGCTGCGCGCCCAGCATGACGCCGATGGCCTCAGGGAACGTGCTCAGCCCGGAACCCAGCGCGGACAGGCCGCGGCCGTCCTGGTAGTACAGCGAGATCACGAACAGGGTGCCCAGGAACGCGATCGAGGCCGGGACCATGACGCCGTTGGCCGAGCGGAACAGGCGGTTACGCAGCAGCCGCAGCGCCACGATCGGCTCGGCGGTGTGCATCTCGACCACGACCATGGCCAGGAGCGCCGTGAGCCCGGCGGCGACGGTGGCCAGCACGGTGGCCGACCCCCAGCCGAGGTCCGGTCCTTCCGAGACGCCGTACATGAGCAGCCCGAGGCCGATGCCCGACAGCAGGAATCCGGGCAGGTCGAAGCGGCCCGGGTGGCTCTCGGTGGTCTGGCGGAGGAAGAGGGCACCGAACGTGATGGCCGCCGCTCCGATGGGCACGTTGACGTAGAACACCCAGCGCCACGACAACTCGGTGACCAGCAGCCCGCCGAGCACCGGGCCGAGCGCCGGGGCGAAGGTGGTAGGCACGGTGAGGATGGCCGAGGCCCGGATGCGTTCCTCGGGCGGGAAGACCCGGAACAGCATCGCCATCCCGACCGGGGCGAGCATGCCACCGCCCGCCCCCTGCAGGATCCGGAACGCGACCAGCTCGGCGAGGCTGGACGCCAGCCCGCACAGGGCCGAGGCCGTGGTGAAGACCGCGATCGCGGTGAGCAGCACCCGCTTGCCGCCGAAGCGGTCGCCGAGCCAGCCCGAGGCCGGGATGAACACCGCGAGGCTGACCAGGAACGCGATGGAGATGCTGTCGACCGCCGTCGGGCTCACCGAGAACTCGCGGCCGATGGTCGGCAGGGCCACGTTGACGATGGTGACGTCCATGATGCTGATGAACATGGCCGCCACGAAGACGACGCTGACCGCCACCTTCTGGCTGATACGTGCCTGCACAGCCCCGTCTCTCCCGCCGTCCCGACCTGGTCGGCAACATCATCTGCGCTGCTCATCAGGCTGGTGCTGCCGTTGACGGCAACGGCTACGGCGGGCCTGCTGTTCCCCCGTCAAGCTCGCGAAGGTGTTCCAGGGGAGCCCTAGCTCCCGGGCTGGCCGCTGGGGAGCGCCGGCGGCGGGGTGGACGAGCCGATCTGGGCCTTGAGCGCGGCCAGTTCCTTGTCCACCCCAGCGGCCGAGCCGGCCTCGTCGAGTTCCTTCTGGATGTCGTCGGTGTCGCCGCCGACGTCCTCGAGCACCCCGGACTGCAGCAGCTCGTCCGTGGCGTCGGCCCGGGCCTGCATGTTGGCGATCTTGTCCTGGGCCCGCTGCAGCGCCGCGCCCGCGTCGCCGTAGGTCGAGGAGATCCCGGCGACGTCCGCGTTCACGGAACTCTCCGCCTGGGCCGCGCTGTACTGCGCCTTCAGCACTTCCTTCTTGGTCCGGAACTCGTTGACCCTCTTCTGCAGCGCGTCGAGGGTCTGCTCGAGCTTCTGCTCCTGCTCCGTGAGCTGCTGATGCTGCGGCTCCATCTCGTCGATCTGCTGCTGGGCGGCGGCCTTGCGGGACAGGGCCTCCCGGGCCAGGTCCTCCTTGCCCTGGGCCAGCGCGGCCTTGGCCTGGTCCTGCAGGTGGCCCACCGAGTGCTGGAGCTGCTGCTCCTGCAGCTCGATCCGCTTGCGCGACGCGACGATGGTCACCAGCGCCTGGCGAACCTGGGTGATCTGGTCGAGCATCTGCTCGTAGGAGTAGTCGAGCATCTCGTCGGGCTTCTCGGCCGCGTCGAGCGCCTTGTTGGTCTTGGCCGCGACAATGTCGTGCGCCCGCTGGAAGAGACTCATATCGTGCTCCTTCGCCCGTGCCGGCCTGGCTGCCCTGCGCTGCCTCCGAGGCTACCGCCCCGGCCGCGGACCCGCGGCGGCCTAGCCCAGGGAAACCAGCCGCGCGCCGCCGTCCGTCTCGGTGCTCGCCCCGGCCTGACCGTTACCGCTCGGCCCGCTCGGTGGGCGGATCGTGCCGTTCCCACGGCCGGAGTGGATGGCCAGGTGCGTGGACCGCAGCGCCACCCGGTAGGTGTGGTTCGCCTTGGACAGCCAGACGCAGTACCGCTGCGGCCCGATGCTCGACTGGCTGTGGAAGCTCACCAGGCAGCCCGCCCGTTCCCCGGCCTCGGCCGTGGTGACGACGATCAGCCCGGGGTCCTGGGACGACACCACGGCATTGAAGGAGTCACCGGTCACCGCGAACCTCGCTCGTACCGGAGGAACAGCGTGTCGCCGTCGCGCAGCACGTGACGCAGCGCAAAGTGGGCCAGCGGCACGCCGGCCGGGGAGATCGACACCGGCAGGGGGTCCCCGCCCATCAGCGGGGAGACGGTGAGGCAGAGCTCGTCGAGCAGGCCGGCCGCCACGACCTCGCCCAGCCAGGTCGGGCCGCCCTCGCACAGCACGACCCGGTGCCTCAGTTCGGACAGCCGCCGCAGGGCCAGCACCGGATCGACCCGGTCGTCCCCGGCGATGACCACGTCGGCCACGGCCCGGGCGCGCTCCAGGCGCCCGGGATCGGCCGCCGCGCAGGTGATCACCAGCGTCCGGCTCCACGGCGGCGCGTCGGCGAAGGCCCGGGCGGACCAGTCGAGTTCCAGGGAACGCGTGACCACGGCCAGCGGAGGCGTTCCCGGCCGCCCGGCCGCCTCCCGCGCCTCGATCCGCTCGCGGGGGAGGCGAACGGCGCCGTAGCCCTCCGCCCGCACCGTCTCGGCGCCGACCAGCACCACGTCCGCGAGCGCGCGCATCAGGCTGAACAACCTCGCGTCCGGCGCGGTCGACAGCGCGCCGACCCGTCCCCTGATCGCCGCCGAGCCGTCCAGGCCGCTCACCACGTGGGCCATCACCCAGCACGCGCCCGGACCGCGCGTCCGGTCGACCTCGGCGTAAGGCGCGAGCGGGTCGGCGATCGCCGCACCGTCTCGCAGGATGTGCACGCGACTCATTGTCGCCCTGCGGGCCTGCCGGGGCGCGCGCAGGTCTTCCGGCCCTAGGTCACGGGAGGCGGCCGAACGAGCGCAGCGTGCGCAGCGCCCGCAGCGTCTCCGCTCCCCGGCAGTCGCTCTCGGCCGCGGGGCCGATCGTCTCCCAGCTGATCGGCCAGCCGCCGTCGTCGCGCTGGGCGGCGGCGAGGTCGTCGAGGTGCGCGTCGATGACCGCGGGCTCGAACAGGCCGATCCAGGGACTGTCCGGGGCCGGGGCGAAGTGCAGCGGCGTGACGCCGTAGCCGGGAACCGAGGGATCGAGCCGGAACATGCGGAGCCCGCCCAGGGTGCCGCCGGCGCCGGAGCGGATGGCGGCGGCGACCGCGTCTGCGCGCTCGCGGTCGCCGGTCCAGGCCAGGAACGACAGCATCTCCCCGAAGCTGTGCGCGTCGGCCGGCCACCCGGAGTCCATCTGCTCCCAGCAGAACGAGGTCGCGGCGTCCCGCCAGGGATGGTCGATGCCCCACTTCCAGAGCATGGCCACGATGCCCGCGGTCGGGTTGAGGTCGGGGACCATCGCCCAGTCCGCCCAGTGCGGGGCTCGCGGATACTCCCGGTACGACTCGGTCAGGCAGCCCACGCCCGGGCCGAGGCGCTGCAGGAACTCGCACGCCCCGGCGGCCAGGCCCTGGTCGACGCGGCCGGCCGCGTCCATGGCGTACAGCGCGGTCTCGACGTCGAGCGGCTGGCTGTCGGGCACCCGCTTGTCCGGCTCGAGCCCGTGGCCGAAGCCGCCGTCGGGGTTGCGGTAGCCGCGCACCGCGTCCAGTGCCCCGCCGGCGTCGGCCTGCTCGAAGAGCACGCCGAAGATCCGGCGCTCCAGCAGCCGCCCTTCGGCGTAGAGGAAACGGCGGGCGTCATCAAAACGTGGCTTGCTCATGGCACCGGTGTACCCCCGCCGGCCGCTCGCCGTCTTGAACGTTTCGGACACCGGGCCTCACGTTCCGGGCTGGCGCGCAAGAGGTTCCTGCTCGACCTGGAGGAAGCATCCGCGAGGCTGTTCTAGTGAACCTTTTTCATCCGTCGATTCCACCTCTTTCATCCGTCGATTCCACCTCGAAGTACCTGGGTAGCCGCGGGGAGGATGAAAAAGATTCAGTGAGGACCTCACGTCCGGCGGGCCCGGGGCGTCTACCTCACGTGACGCCCAAGCCGCCCTTCGAGGCCGTCGTGGCCGAGCACGGCGCGACGGTCCTGCGGGTGTGCCGGGCCATCCTCGGGCCCGCCGACGCGGATGACGCGTGGTCGGAGACGTTCCTGGCCGCGCTCAGGGCGTACCGGCGGCTGCCCGGTGACGCCAACGTCGAGGCGTGGCTGGTGACGATCGCGCACCGCAAGGCGATCGACGCCGTGCGCGCTGCGGCGCGCCGCGCGGTCCCGGTCGCCGACGTTCCCGAGCCGCCGGCGGCGCCGTCGGCGGACGGGAGGGACGCCGACCTCGCGGACGCGCTGGCCGCGCTCCCGCGCCGGCAGCGGGAGGCCATCGCCTACCACTACCTGGCCGGGCTGCCCTACGCCGACGTCGCGGCCATCACCGGCGGCAGCACCGACGCCGCCCGCCGGGCGGCCGCCGACGGCATCGCCAGGCTGCGCCAGGCCTACCCCGGCGCCGCGCTACCGGACGGAGAGACCCCATGACCACGAGCCACGAAGCGCAGGCGCTGGACCTGCTCCGCGACCTGCCCGACGTCACCGAGGCGGAACTGTCCGCCCTGCACGACCGGCTGGCCGAACGCTCCGACGCCGAGGGGGTGCTCGACGTGGCCTACCGCACGCTGGACACGCCGGTCGGCCCGCTGCTGCTGGCCGCGACCGAGGCCGGGCTGGTCCGGGTCGCCTACCCCATCGAGGGCCACGACCGGGTCCTGCAGGCCCTCGCCGCGCGGATCAGCCCCCGGGTCCTCCGCGCGCCGGGACGGCTCGACGCCGCCGCGCGCGAGATCGACGAGTACTTCGCGGGCCGGCGCCGCACCTTCGACCTCCCGCTCGACTACCGGCTGGCGACGGGTTTCCGCCGCCGGGTGCTCACCCACCTGCCCGGCATCGGTTACGGGCATACCGCCAGTTACGCCACGGTAGCGGCCGCCGTGGGCAGCCCCCGGGCCTTCCGCGCCGTGGGCACGGCGTGCGCGACCAACCCGCTGCCCGTCGTGCTGCCCTGCCACCGGGTCATCAGGTCCGACGGTGATCTCGGTAACTACCGGGGCGGCCCGGCCGCCAAGCAACTCCTGCTCAACCTGGAGGCAGCGTGACCTCGATCCTGAGCGCCAGCGACTGGAAAGCCCGCGTCGACGACGCCGACTGGGCGCGCCTGGCCGCGGAGGTCGGCGAGTTCGGCTGCGCACTGACGCCGGCCCTGCTGACCGCGGACGAGTGCGACGCCATCGCCGGCCTCTACGACCGGGCCGGTCCGCCACGGCGTGTCGGTGGTCCGTTCCGGGCGGCGGTTCACCCTCGGCCTGGTGTTCCACGACGCCGCCTGACCCGCGGGCAGACTCAAGGTCCCAGCTAGGCAGGGCCAAAAGTCCCTGGCAGGCGGGTTGCCACCCAACCACCCTGGAGCCTTAGGATTCGGTAGCCCCTGGACCAGGGAGTTGGAACGCCTATGCAATCGTCTGCCGAACCTGTGGCAGCCGGGGCCTCGGCTCGCGACGCCGGGGGCCCCCCGCGGCTGTGGGCTGACCGGTTCTATCAGTTCGGCCGCACCTACTGGCAGGACATCGCCTGGGCGGCCTTCGTCGGGCTGAATCTCATCGCCATGCGCCTCAGCCCGGCCTGGGGCTCGGTCCCGTTCCTGGTCATCTGGGTCAGCCTGACCGCGATCTACGGCTTCCGGCTGTGGCACCTGGGCTCCACGGTTCTCACGGTGGCGATCGTGACCCTGGCCACCGGCGGCATCATCGGCTGGCAGGTGGTGCGGGGCGAGCAGGACGCGGACTACCTCGCGGAGGTCCCGCTGCTGGCCGCGATGTTCGTGATCATGGTGTGGCACGCGCGGCGGCGGCAGGCGGCGATGGAGGAGATCAAGCGGGTCTCGGAGCACAACTTGCTCCTGCTCGGCCAGCAGCGCCAGTTCCTCCAGGACGTCTCGCACGAGCTGGGCACGCCGATCACCATAGCCCTCGGCCACGCCGAGCTCATCACCCACGCCGCCACCGACCAGGCCATCGCCAAGGACGCCCGGGTGGCCGTGGAAGAGCTGCTCCGGATGCGCCGACTGGCCAACCGGCTGGTGCTGCTGGCCTCGACCGACAGCCCCGACTTCCTGCGCCCGGCCCCGGTGGACACCGCCGAGCTCATGATGGAGACCCTGCACCGGTGGAGCCGGACGCCCCGGCGGTGGTCGCTCGGCTCCCTGACCGACGTGCCGGTGCGGGCCGACCGGGACCGACTGACCCTGGCCCTGGACGCGCTCATCGAGAACGCCATCGATCACACCGATCCCGGCGGCCGGATCGAGCTGAGCGCCCGGCAGGCAGGCGAGGAGGTCGTCCTCGCGGTCAGGGACTGGGGCTCCGGCATCCCGGCGGCCGACATCGGGCACATCTTCGACCGGTTCACCCGGGTGGGAACGGGGCGCAGCCGGGACACCGGCGGGTTCGGTCTCGGCCTGGCGGTGGTGAAGGCGATCGCGGAGGCCCATAACGGCTCGGTCGACGTCCGCAGCACGGTGGGCAAGGGCTCGGTCTTCGAGCTGTTCCTGCCCGCGGCGACCGGCCACCCCGGCCTGGCGGCGCCGCTGAACCGGCAGACCCTGCCCGGGTAGTGGCCCGGTCACTCCTCCAGGAGCCCCAGCTCCCGGGACCGGGCGATCATCTGGCTGCGCGAGGAGGCGCCCAGCTTCCGGTAGATCGACACCGCCTCCGACTTGACGGTGTGCGGCCCGGACAGCTAGGCCCGGAGCGCCTCCGCCTCGCCGACCAGGCGCCCGAGGCCGGGCCGCCGCTTGAGCAGCTCAGCGACCTCCGCAGGAGCGTCCTGGCGCGTGCCGCACGGTGCAGTCTGGACCGAGCCAGCGCCGCACCTGGTCCGTGCCGCGGCGGCGCTGTCCGCCGGCCAGGCCGTGGCTGGCCGACGCCCGGATCAGCTACGACGGCGGCGACCACGCGCGCGGGCGCCGGTCCCTGGCGGCCGCGTTGCGGCTGGCCGAGCGCGAGCAGGTCAGGCTGCCGTTCGTGATCGAGCACGGCTGGATCGGGCCGGTGCTGCGGCGTGACCCCGGGCTGGCCGACACCCACCGGCGCCTGCTCACCCTGGCTCCCGATCAGCGGCCGGCTCCCGCGGGCGCTCCTGGTCAGCCCCTGGTTCTCGTCGAGCCGCTGACCAAGCGCGAGCAGGAGGTGCTGCGTCACTTCTCCGGCATGCTCAACACGGCCGAGGTCGCCGACGAGATGTACATCTCCCCCAGCTGACCCTCAGCGAGGCAACAGTCAAGACCCACGTAGCCCGCATCCTCGCCAAACTCCAGCTACGGGACCGGGTGCAGGCCGTCGTCCTGACCTACGAGACCGGCCTGGCCGGCCGGGCCGCGCCCGGACCAGCCGACCCCGGCTGAACCCGCCTGCGGCTCGGCGAGCTGCCCCGCTCGCGCACCGCCTGGGAGTGCCCATACTGGCCGGGACCGAACCCTGGGGTTCCCGTCCGCGGTGGCACGGCCCATGCCGGGACACCTAGCCTGTGCCCATGCCGATAGCGCGATCGGGGAGGGACCTCGGTGGCTGACGCCGACGACGTGCGCCGCATCGCGCTGGGCCTGCCGTACGTGGAGGAGATCGACAGCGACGGCTTCGACTTCCGGGTCGCCGGCAAGGGGTTCGTCTGGTCCTACCCCGAGCGCAGGCCGGGCCAGCCCCGGCGCATCCGAACCGATGCCGCGGTGCTGTACGTCGGCGATGAGGCCGAGAAACAGGCCCTGCTCCTGGGCGAGCCCGGGCTGTTCTTCACCGCGCCCGGGTACGACGGCTGGCCGCTGGTGCTGCTGCGGCTGGGCGAGGTGGACGCCGGGCGCCTGGCGGAACTGGTGACCGACGCATGGCGGATGCGAGCCCCCAAAGCGCTCGCGGCCGGACTCGACGGGCCCGGCGACCTGCCGGACGCCCGGCCATAGCCCTGGCTGTCGCGGAACTTCGGAGGGGCGGCACCACGGCCCGTGCTCCAGCCGCCGCCGCCAAGGCGCCCTTCTTGCGGGCTTTCGGGCGGCCGCTTGCGAAAGCCCGACGACAGGATCGGGCCGGCGTCTTTCCCGGCGGACAGGTCAGCCGCCGGCTGGCCGCGGCTGTGGCCGCGCCGACTCGACCGGTTCTAGCAGTTGCCGCAGCACCGTGGTGTAACGGTCCAGCGCGGCCCGGCCGTCATGGGTGAGCGACACCGAGGTCCGCGCGGTGACGCCGCTGCCGGTCTTCTCGGTCCGCACGTATCCGGCGTCTTCCAGCTTGCGCAGGTGTGTGATCAGGTTGCCCGGCGTCAGCCCGATCACGTCCTGCAGCCTGGTGAAGGACAGGTTGTCCCCCTCGGGCAGCGTGGCCAGCGTCACCATGAGGCGCAGCCGCGCGGGCACGTGGATGACCGGGTCGAGTTCGTCCCGGCTCATGAACGGCGCTGCTCCGGGCCGACGGCCGCCAGCAGCAGGAACGCCAGGCCCGCGGCCAGCGCGCCCACGGCCCAGACCCCCACCGGGCCGGCGTACGCACTGGTGGCCGCCACCACGATCAGCCAGATGCCCGCGCCGAACACGAACCAGTTCGCCACGAAAGCGGAACTGAAGGCGTAGGCCATCCCGGTGACCAGCATGGGCGCGGTCGCTCCGTAGACGCCGATCACGGACCAGCTGGCACCGGCGTGGAAGAGCGCTCCCTCCAGCGTGAATATCCCGGCGAGCCCGATCGCGAAGGACAGGAGGGAGATACGCCGCTGCCGCGCCGACCAGCCGCCGACGCCGGTGACCGCCCGGCCCACCACCACCCCGGTGACGACCACGGCCACCGTGGCGAGCAGGGTCAGCACCCCCAGCGCCGGGCCCGTTGGCCCGTGATACGGCCGCTGCCCGCGCACCGACAGCCAGGCTGCGCCGTAGCCGATGAGGTACAGCAGGCCGTAGGTCGCGAACAGCAGCCGGTAACTGATGTGCATCTCATGTTGGGCCCGCTCGCGTGCTTCCTGCATGATGGCTGCCGCGCCCTGGGCGTCCAGGCCCGTTCCCTCTTCGGGGTCCGCACCGTCTTTCATGGCAACCCCCTCGCTCATGTCGGCTCCCTCGTTAACTTTGCATTGCAAAGCTAGCTTGCTTTGCCAGGCAAAGTCAAGGCCGACGCGCCTCCCGGGGCCGCGCAGGCCGGTGCCGGCCGGCGAGATGGCCACGGCCGGCGAGGGAATGAGCTACCGGGGCACCGACATGGCCGCGATGCCCGGTGACCAGAATCCGTATCCGGCCATCGTCCCGCCATCGTCCGGGGCGTAATGGCCGCCGTTCCCTTCTTGGCGGCTTTAAGGTAGTTTAACGGCCTAGTGCACGGCTTACCCGTTCATGACCGGCCGAGCAAGACCCTGCACCGGGGGAGACTCTCGTGAGCAGGGGAACGCTGCGCACCCGGATCCTGAGCGCCATCGCAGCCGTCGGCCTGGCGACGGGGGTGCTCGCCGTGACGGCCGGCGCGGGTGCCTCGGCCGCGGCCCAGGCGGCAGTGACGTGCCCGACGGTTGACCCGACCACGCACGCGGTGACTCCCCCGCCGGCGCCGGGCGTGGACTGGGCCGGGTGCGATCTGCTGCAGGCCGACATGGCCGGCGCCGACCTGAGCGGAGCCGATCTGCTCGGGGCCACGCTCGACGACGCCGATCTGGCCGGCGCCGACCTGGCCGGCCTGGACCTCGGGTCCGCCGACCTCGACGGCGCAACGCTGACCGGCGCGGACCTCGGCGGCACCGACCTGGCCGGGGCCAACCTGACGAAGGTCGCGTCCGGCGGGATCACCGGGGCGCCGGCGCTCCCGGCCGGCTGGCTGGCCGTGGACGGCTACCTGATCGGCCCCACCGCCGTGCTGACCGATGCCAGCCTCGCGGGCGCGCCGCTGGCCACGGCCGACCTGGACGGCGCCAACCTCACCGGCGCCGACCTGGACTCGGCCGACCTGTCGGACGCGAACCTGACGGCCGCCATCGCCGAGGACGTCGCCCTGGACCAGGCCGACCTGGCCGGAGCGACGCTGGCCCTGATCTTCGGCCGCGGCATCACCGGGACGCCGGAACTTCCCGCGCACTGGTTCCTGCTCAGCGGCTACCTGATCAGTCCGGGCGCCGACGTGGGCAACGCCGACCTGGCCGGAGCGGACCTGTCCGGAGATGACCTGGCCGGGACGAGCTTCGGCGAGGCCGACCTGAATGGCGCCGACCTCGGCGGGGCCGACCTGGCCGGCGGGTCGCTGTTCTCGGCCAGCGTGACCGGGGCCAGCCTGGCCGGCACCGACCTGGCCGGCGCGAACCTGACTAACGCCGGGATGATCCAGGCCAGCCTGCCCGGCGCCGACCTGTTCCGCGCGAACCTGTCCGGGACCGTCTGGTCCGACACGACCTGCCCGGACGGCAGCAATTCCGGCACTCACGCCAACGGATGCTCGAGCGCGCTCGCGTACGGCTTCGCCGGCTTCACCGCGCCCAGACCGGGGAGCACGGTGCGCAAGTCCGCGCGCTCGTTCTCGGCGCAGTTCCGGCTGACCGCCCCGGGCGGCAGCGCGATCACCAGCGCCATCGGCAGTTCGCTCGGTGACGCCCGCGAGGTCCGGGTGACGCTCGCCGGCCCGCGCATCAAGGCCGTCACCGCGTACTGCCGCTGGGCCGCCGCCGAGCATGGCTTCGCCTGCGCCGTGGACTTCCCGAGCTCGGTCCGGGCCGGGAAGGCGTACCGGTACACGATCACCGCGGCGGAGAACTTCGGGCCGGGCTTCGTCCGCGCGCCAGCCGCTCGAGGGGCCGTGAACCCGGCCGTCATCCACTTCAGCTGACGGGAGACGCCGCCCGCCAGGCAGAATGGCTGCATGGATCTTGGCTTGCGGGACCGCGTCTACCTGGTCACCGGCGGCAGCCGGGGGCTCGGGTTCGCCGCGGCCCGGGACCGCTTCGGGCGGCTGGACGGGGCGCTGATCAGCGCGGGCGGGTCACCGCCCGGCACGGTCACGGGCACCGCGGACGACGGGCTGCCGGTCAGGATCGCCACCGACCGGGTCCGCGAGCTTGACGCCCTGAGCGGAGATCCCGATGAGGTGCGGGCCCGCCTGTCCCAGCGCATCCCGCTGCGCCGGTACGGCGAGCCGGACGAGTTCGGGCGGGCCGCCGCATTCCTGCTCTCCCCCGCCGCGTCCTACATCACCGGCGCGATGATCCCGGTCGACGGCGGCGCCATCCGCTCGATCTGATCAGCCCGGCAGGCTCTCGACCGTGCCGGCGGCGATGGCGCTGACGAGCTGGGCGTGGTCTCGCTCGTTCTGGTCGGCGTACTGGCGGGCGAAGCGGACGATCTCGTCGGTGAACTTGTGCCCCTTCCCGATGTAGCCGTCGATGACCACCGGGTCCCCGGTGCGGGCGTGGGCGCGGGCGAGCGTCTCCCCGCACGCGGTGGCGAACTCGGCGAGGCGAGGGGCGATCAGGTCGGTGGTCGGGATGATCTTCATGTCGCGGAACTGCCGTACGTAGTAGTCCTTCCCGTGCAGTGATCCCCAGCCGACGAAGATGTCGGTGGCGCTCTGCACCAGCCGTTTGCCGTTGATCACCCGCGCGCCGTGGTGGTCGTGACGGCTGGGCTGGGTGTAAGCCTCGTACACCGCCTGCCCGGCCTGCTTGACCTGCAAGAACAACGGGTCGGCCCCGCTGCGGCCCTCCATGAGCACCAGGTAGACCCGCATTCCCACGCTGCCGACCCCCACCACCTGGCGGACCACGTCGACCTCGGTGAACCGGTCGAACAGGGTCCGCCGGTCCTCCTGCAGGGTCAGCCGGTAGGCGGCCAGGAGGTGGTCGGTGAGATCGGCCTGCTCGTCGTCGCTGATCGTGACGCGGACCGGGGGATCCTCGGTGATCCGCGGGCGGCCGTGCGCCATCGCCGTGAGCTTGGCGAACGCGCCCCGGCTGGTGCGGCGCTGCCGCTTTTTCTCGATGTGGACCGAGACCCGCCCGCGGTCGGCCGGCTCGAAGTAGTTGATCAGGCTGTCGACGTGCGTCCGGTCGTACCAGATGTCGAGTTCGGGCATCTTCGTGTACCGGCGCATGCGCCGGCAGTAGGCCGCCACGCCGGCGGTCACCGCCGCGGCCGCCTTCGACGGCTTGATCCGGTTCTCCCGCGCCGCCACCACGACGCTGGCGGCGAAGCGCTTGACGTCCCACTCGAACGGGCCGGGCAGGGTCTCGTCGAAGTCGCGCAGGTCGAACAGCAGGTTCCGTTCCGGCGTGGCCCACAGGCCGAAGTTCAGTAGGTGAGCGTCCCCGCAGAGTTGCACCGTCAGCCCGCTGCCGGGCTGGGAGGCGAGGTCGGCGGCCATGACCGCCGCAGCCCCCCGGTAGTAGTTCCACGGGGAGGCCGCCATGCGCTGATGCCGGATGGGCAGCAGGCCGGGAACCCGGATCTGGTTCTGGGCCAGGATCGACTCCAGCGCGTCGTGCCCGCGGTCCTCCTCCGCCCAGTGCCCCAGCGTGCCCCGCCGGGCCCGTTTCCGGGCGGCCTGCCCCGACGCGCGCCGCTCGCCGCTCGTGGCCTGCAGGTCATGCAGCACCGCGGCGGAGTCCGGTGCTCCCGGTGAACTGGATCCGGTCATGATTCTGGTCCTCGCCCGTGGCGGCCGGCGGACTACGCCCGGCGGCGGATGAACATCTGCTCGTCGAGGTGCCAGGTCCGGCGGTCGTCGCCGGACACCTCTCCCGTCCAGCGGAAGGAGTCCGCCGTGATGTCGCGGAAGCACCAGCGCTCGGGCGGTTCGTCGTCGATCCCGTCGAGGACGATGTCGGCGCCGTCCGGGCGACCGATAAAGCGGCGGACCCGTCCGTTGAGGGGATCGATCCAGGTCGATCGCCACGCCGCGATGGACGGGTCGTAAAAGCGCAGGGTCGTTCCGTAGAAGGGCCGCAGGGTGGCCGCGGGCGGCCCCGAGGCCGGCACCTTCCACACGTCCTGGACCGCTCGGCCGCCCAGGACCCACCCGAAGTGCAGCTCGCCGATCATGGTCGCGGGCTTCCCGTTGCGGTCCGTCCCGTGCCATTCGATATCCCACGCCCCGACGAAGCGCCCGAACAGGCGGAGTTGCTCGGCGTGCGCGGGATCCGGGCCCGCCGCGCGCAGGGCGGCAGCAAGGTCATCCAGGTGGCTGTTCATGCCCGTTAACCTACGCAACCCCGGCCCGCCTGGTCAGTCCCGCTGGTACACCGAGACGTGCTTGTCGCTGGCGGAGCCGAACGGCCGCCGGTCCCAGTCGCCGTAGCGCTCGCGCAGCCGCAGGCCGGCCTGGCCGGCCATCAGGTCCAGCTCGGCGGGCCAGCAGTACCGCAGGGCCACCGGCCGCAGCTGAATCCCCTGCTGGTCCAGCGTGACGACCTGGGTGGTGATGCGCTGGGTGGCCGTGTCGTAACACCCCAGCCCGGCCGTCACGGAGTCTTCGGTCACGGCCCGGGCCCAGACCTGCTGACCGCGGTCGGGCCGGGCCGCGTCCGGGACGAAGCATTCGATGACGAACGCCCCGCCGGGGTCCAGGACCCGGGCGGCGTTGCGGAAGCAGTCCGCCTGCCGGGCCTGGCTGAGCAGGCCGAACAGCGAGTTGAACACCAGGTACACCAGCCGGAACGGCCCGCTGGCCGGCCCGTCCGCCATGTCCCCGATGGTCACCGGGACCGACCCGCCGCCCGGCTTGGCGCGCAGCCGGTCGACCATCGGCGCCGAGGCGTCCACGCCCTCGACGGTGATCCCCCGGGCCGCCAGGGGGAGCGCGACCCGGCCGGTCCCGATCGCCAGCTCGAGCACCGGTCCCTCGCCGGCCAGCCCGGCGAGGAATTCCACCGCGGGCGCCGGATCGAGGTACCCGTGCCGCTCGTCATAGACGTCCGCCCACCGCTCGCCGTAGAACGCGGGGTCAGCAAACCCGGCCATGCCGGCCACCCAAGCAGAACGCGGCCGCCGGGCGCCACCCATTTCCGGTCAGGTCGCGGTGACCGATCGCGCGCTGGTCGTCGGCTCGTCGGAATCGATGCCGAAGGAGATGATGCGCGTGGGCTGTATCCGGACGATGGTGTCCTCGAACCGCTCGCCGAAGGCCTTGCCTCCGGACGGGATCACGGCCGCGGTCCCGCGCACCTCGATCATGCGCGGCTGCCACGGCGGGAGCACGTCGTCGATCACGATGCTCGCCCGGCCGGTGCGCTGCGCGTCGCGCAGCTTCTTGGTCTGGCTCATCCGCAGGCCGCCCACGTCTATCGCGTCGTGCTCCGCGTTGTAGCGAAACGACGTCGGGACCACGTGCGGCTGCCCGTCCGGGCCGACGGTCGCGATCCGGCCCAGCCGCTGCCCGGCGAGATAGTCCAGCTCCTTGTCGGTGAACACGCTCATGCCCGGCTAACCTGCCCGCCCGCGGCGGCATTCCGCCGACCCGGCGAGCACGCGATCCAGAGGCCGGGGAACCCGGGTGAGATCGAGCGCGCCGGCGAGCAGGCGCGCGTACTGGCTTTTCCGGCCGGACCGGGTGCCCATGAACCGGTGCAGCTGCTCGGCGAGGCTGTCTCGCTGGTGCGCGGGCTGCTTCTGGAACGTCCGGAACGACCGCAGCTCGCCCTGAGCCTGGACGATCTGCTCGACCCCGGCAGGGCCGAGGGCGCGGATCAGCTCGTCTTCCAGGTCGGCGGTGCACACGTAGAAGCCGAGCGCCTCCATGTCGGCGCGGGACGCGCAGACGCCGAAGCCGGCCCGTTCGAGAGCGCGCCGGACGTGGCCTTCCTCGCCGACGTCGCACAGGCCAGCTACGCTGACCCCGATCCCGCGCGGGCCCAGCAGATCCAGGAAGCGGCTGACGTTGGTCGCGCCGTCCATGGCCAGGACGCGGATGCCCCCGCGGCCGAGCCTCTGGCCGCGTCGTTCGGCGAGGACCTCCAGCGCGGCCTTATCGCTCATCCCCTCGGCCAGCACGACCAATCCCACACGCCGAGTCTGCCGGCCAGGCAGGCACGAGTCGAACGGTTTACTCATTCGCCGCGTATTAACTCGGTTCCGGGCCCGTCGCGACTTCCCGCGAGGCGGCCAGGAGGGCACAATGGGGCGGTGACAAATGGCCAGGGGGGAGCGGTGTGCCCGCAATGCGGCAGCGCCGCCGCCGTGCATTCGATCGAAGAGCTGGCCGCAATGGCCAGGAGCCGGCTGGGCGAGCAACAGCAAGGGCCGGCTGCGGCGCCGCAGCCGGGGTATGCCGCGGAGCCGCAGCCGGGCTACGCGGCCGAACCACGCCCCGGCCCGCCCGGACCGCCTCCGGGCTACGCGGCCGAACCGCGCTCCGGCCCGCCCGGACCGCCTCCGGGCTACGCGGCCGAACCACGCCCCGGCCCGCCGGGCGGCTGGCCCGGCCGCGGCTCCGGCCTTCCCGACGTCTCGGGCGACGGCCTCTCGTTCGGAGACGATCTCGCCGGCATCGCCATGACCGCCGCCACGCGATTCGTCGGCCGGGCGATCGGCCGCCGTATGCAGCGCACCTTGAACGAGCGGGTGCTGCCGACCCTCGCCGCCAAGCAGGAGGCAACGCTGCGCGCGCAGATCGCGATCGCCGAGCGGCATCCCGATCTGCGCGCCTGCCTGACCGATCAGGTGGTCTTCCTGGCCGGCGGCAGCCGCGTGCTGCCCATGGCGGGCCTCACCGGAATGCTCACCGTCGAGCAGGCCGATGCCCTGGTCGCCAGGCTGCGCGACGGCTGATCTAGCGCGGGCCCGGACGGGCTGTCGTCTGGCCGACCCCGATCAAGTGGCCATCCGGGTCAGGGCAGGATGAACCGTTCCACTGCGTTGGCGAAGCCCTCGTCCTCGTTCGATGTGGTGACCCGGCGGGCGGCCCCTTGCACCTCGTGGCTCGCGTTACCCATGGCGATGCTCAGTCCTGAGTGGGCGAACATGAGCACGTCGTTGGGCTGGTCGCCGATCGTGGCGATCTGCTCGGGAGGGATGCCGTAGGCCTGGGACAGGTAACGGGCCACGGCGCCCTTGTTGGCTTCGGGGTGGGTGACATCGGCGTAGTAGGGCTGGGATCGGGCCGCTGACACGTGGTCGCCGAAGCGCTCGCGCACCGCGTCCATGGCTTTCTGCACCGCGTCGTAGTCGTCGCTGACCCCGACGACCTTGGCCACTCCGCCGGAGACCGAGGCGTAGCTGTCGACCAGCGTCGGGTCGAACTTGACCGTCCAGGCCTCCCGGGCCACGTGCGGTCCGTGCAGGTCCCGGACGAACCAGTCCGCGCCCCGGTAGACCCACACGTCGATCCCGTGGCCGCCGAGCACCTCGATCACCACCGGGGTCAGGTCGTCGGGTATGGTCCGTTGCTCGATCACCGACATGTCCGGGCGGACGAACACCCCGCCGTTGAACGCCGCGATCGGGGTGGTGAGATGGAGCGGCTCGATCAGCATCGACATGCCGCGCGGCGGGCGGCCGCTGGTGATCGCGAACAGTATCCCGGCCTGCTTCAGCTTCGCGACGGCGGCGATGGCCCGATCGGTGAGGACCTTGTCCTGGGTTACGAGCGTGCCGTCGACGTCGGCGAGGAGCAGTCGGATCGGCTGGACAGCCATGGTGCCTCCGGGTTTGATCTGGTGAGTCCGGCCGCTAGCCGGTGAATCCGTTGACCGTCTCGAGGTAGCCACCGGCGATCTGGTGCACCGCTTCGCGGCGCTGGATGGTGCCGGCGATCAGGTCACGCAGAGGCCTTACCTCACCTCCGTTCCTGGGCCGGCCGGTCAGGACATGGCGCGGGGGAAGTCGATCCGTTCGACCGACTTGCCCCGGCCTACCAAGACCGTGGCCACCATCTGCGGCGGGAACAGGCCATGTCCGACGAGCCCGGGTGTCGAGGCCAGCCGGGTGGCCAGCGCCGCCGGGTCGTCCACCGGCCCGTGGTAGTCGGCGATCACGCCGCCGTCGGGGCTGAGCGGGACGTCTCGCAGCGACACCGGGGCGATCCGGCGTATGGTGGCGCGCAGCCCGAACGACAGCAGTTCGACGGGGATCGGGCTGTGCAAGGCCTCGACCGGCTTGGTCGAGTCGGCGATAACGACGAACCGGTCGGCGGCCGCGGCGATGATCTTCTCCCGGGTGTGCGCGCCGCCGCCGCCCTTGACCAGCCAGCCATCCGGGGCGACCTGGTCTGCGCCGTCGATGGTGATGTCGAAACGGTCGATGCTCGCCACATCCTCGATCTTCAGGCCCAGCTCCCGCGCGGCGTGCTCGGTGCGCGGCGAGGTGGCCGCGCCCACGATGTCCAGCGACCGGCGCGCCAGGGCCGGGAGCAGGTAGGCGACCGTCGAGCCGGTGCCCAGCCCGACGGTCATGCCCTGCTCGACCAGTTCCGCCGCCGCCTCCGCGGCCAGCTGTTTCTCGTGCTCGATGCTCATGACCCGGCGTCTCCTGGCGTCGCGGCACGGTCGGCCATAACGAGCGACGCCGCGGCCTCGACGCGGCCCGCCGGGATCGTGGTGTCGCCCGCCAGCAGCCGGGCCAGCGGCTCCTGCTTGTCGCCGCCGGTGACCAGCCAGAGGATCTGGCGGGCCCGGGCCAGCGCCGGGTAGGTCAGCGTCATCCGCACCCGCCCCTGGTAGGGCTGGGTGAGGGCGACCAGGCGGTCGGTGACCGACAGCACCGGGTCGCCCGGCACCAGCGAGGCGGTGTGCCCGTCGGGGCCCAGGCCGAGGTGGACGAGATCGAAGGCCCCGGGCAGCGAGGCGGCGTAGCCGGCGGCCGCGGCCACCAGATCGCTCTCGTTGACCGGCATGGCCCGCACCTGGGCCGGGGCCGAGCCCAGCACCTGGGTGAGGTGGGTCAGGTTCCGGTCGGGGTCGTCGGGCGGCGCCACGCGCTCGTCCACCTGGTAGATGACCAACGCGTCCCAGGGGACCGTCTCGGAGGCCAGCTCGGCGAACATCGCCCAGGGCGTGTGCCCGCCGCTGACCGCGAAATGGAAGCTGCCACGGGCCGCGACGGCCGCGCGGGCCCGTTCGGCCACGAACGCCGCCCCGGCCGCGGCCACCGCGCCGGGGTCGGCCAGCGATTCAATCTCGTGATGCATGTCGCGCCTATGCCTTCTTCTCGACGTGCCCGCCGACCGCGGAGGTCTGCGCCTCGATTCGGTCCAGGAGCTCGTTCCAGGAGTCGACGAAGGCCTTGGCCCCATCCCGCTGCAACTGGGCCGCGACATCGGCCAGGCTGACGCCGGCCGCGGTGAACCGGGCAAGCATCGCGTCGGCGTCGCCGCCGTCGGCTGGCAGCGGATCTCCCACCTCGCCGTGGCCGAAGAAGGCCCTAAGGGTGCCGTCGGGCATGGTGTTGATCGTGAACGGTGCGGCCAGCCCGTGCACGTACAGGGTGTCGGGGGCGGCCGGGTCCTTGGTGCTGGTGCTGGCCCACAGCAGCCGCTGCATCCGGGCCCCGTCGCTCTCCAGCCGCTGGAACCGGTCGGAGTTCATCTGCCCCCGGTAGGCACGGTAGACGTCGAGCCCCACCGCGAGGGCGAGCTTGTCCTGCAGGTCCGGCGGCACCTGCTTGGCCACTGCCCTGTCCCAGCGCGACATGAAGACCGAGGCGACCGAGGCCACGGACGGGTTGAGGCCGTCGGCGACCCGGCGCTCGACGCCCTTCAGGTACGCATCCGCGGCGGCGAGGTACTGGCCGGCGGAGAACAGCAGCGTCACGTTCACCGGGACGCCGGCCGCGATCGCCTCGGTGATGGCGGGCAGGCCCTCGGGAGTGCCGGGGATCTTGATGAACAGGTTGGGCCGCCCGGCCCGCGCCCACAGGGCCTTGACCGCCGCCACGGTCTGGGCGGTGTCGTAGGCCAGCAGCGGCGAGACCTCCAGGGACACCCACCCGTCGACTCCGTCGGTCCGCTCGTGGATGCCCAGGAACAGGTCGGCGGCGCGCCGCAGGTCCTCGATGGCCAGGTCGAAGAACAGCTCCTCCACCGACAGCCCCTGGCCTGCCCGGGACCGGATCGCGTCGTCGTAGTCGCCCGATCCGATGGCCTTGTCGAAGATCGAGGGATTCGAGGTCAGCCCGGTCACCGAGTAGGAGTCGATGTACCTCTGGATGGTGCCGTTGTCGAGCAAGCTGCGCGTGATGTTGTCGAGCCAGAGGCTCTGGCCCCGCTCGTGGAGCGTCTCGGTAGCCTTCACTGTTCTCCTCCCGGACCATGCTCCGGTCGTGTCGTTGTGGCCGGCGGAAGCACTCGTCACGGTACTGCCGGGGCGGTGCGGTACCGGCAGGCAGGTCAGGTCAGGCTGGCGGTGGCTACTGGCCTTGGGCCAGCGCCCGGGCGCGTCTGCTTTCCGCGTGGACGAAGGCCGGTTCCATGACGTCAAGGTCTGGCTGGGTCAGCCCGTGTGATGTCGCGACGTCAGGCCAGCGGGCCGCCGCCCGCGTGACCTGGGCCAGGATGTCGAGCGCGTCGCCCGGGTCCAGGCGGAAACGGCCGGCGACGCTCATGAGCGTGTCCACGCTGGCGCGCGTGTCGGTCAGGTCGATAGCGGTGCTGAGGTTCTTGGGGCCGGGGGCCGGGTTGGGATTCAGGTCAAACGCCGGCGACAGCACCCACGAGCCGCCGCGCCCGTGCAGGAATCCGTGGTTTCGGAGATGGTCGTCGGTGTTGGAAATCAGGACCGAGAAAGCGATCCGCCGCCATAGCTGCCGCAGGTCTTCGGTCACGGTCGCGGACCTTTCCTCGATCACGGCCGCGATCTCCAGGTAGCTGCGCCGGTCACCGTAGCCGGCCTGGAGCATCGTCAGCGCGCTGGCGTAGCCAACGCGGGTTCCGCCGCGGCGGTCGAACCGCTCGACGATGAGCACGTGCCGGCCTGCGACCCGCAGCAAGACAGAGCCCGGGACGCTGACGCCTGCGTCCCGGGCCAGGTCAAGCGCGACCTTCTCCCACGCCATCACGTCCCAGGTGTCCCAGCTCACACTGGGGAACTTGGCGATCGCGGCGCGGCCGGCCGCGTCCACGACGTGCGCCTTCGGCCGCGCGCCGCCCAGGGAGCTCCCGGCTCGTACCAGGAGCCGGAGGCCTGCGTAGTCCGCGGTATCCCGCTCGGCCCGCGCGGCAAGATCCAGCAGCGCGGGAAGATCGGCCAGGGCCGGGGCTCCGGAGTCCTCGGCCGCGAGGAACGGCGGCTGGCCGCCGGTCCGGAACCGCAGCGCGCCCTGACGCAGGTCGTCCCGGACGCGGAGCAGCAGGTCGAGCTCGCTGATGGAGCGCGGGACGGTGGCCGCGGCCTTCGCCCGCGCCCGCTCGGCGCCGCGGATGAGCATCCGGCCCCACCGGTCGGGCAGGCTGTCGGCGACCGCGCCGAACAGCACGCGTCCGGCGGGCGCCCGCAGCGAGCCGGTGACCAGGGGCAGCGCCGGGTCCAGGGCGTAGGAGCCCGGGCGTGCCAGGTAGCTGCCGGCATAGGCGAAGCTGGCCGACTCGGCTCCTTCGATGCGGCGGGAGCGCATCCGGCCGGCCAGCAGATTCTGATCGCCGGCCGCGACAAAGACCTCGATCTCACTGCTCACGGCCTTCACTGTAGGGTAGCGGCAAATGATCAAGGACCCGGAAGCATGACCACCGAGTTGGTGCTTCTCGGAACGGCGGGCGCGCCCATGCCCGTCGCCGGCCGCGCGGGGATCTCGTCAGCGCTCGTCGTCGGCGAGCGGGTCTTCGTCATCGACTGCGGGCGCGGATCGCCGTCCGCCTTTGCCGGCGCGGGACTCGGCTTTCCCCGCCTGGAGGCGGTGTTCCTCACCCACCTGCACGCCGATCACGCCGGTGACCTGGCCGGCATGCTCCTCTACCCGTGGGGTGCCCGGGCGGGCGACGACGGCCCGCTGCCGCCGATCCGCGTCTACGGGCCGTCGCGGCCCGGAGCGCTGCCGGCCGGTGATGCCGTCTTCCACCGGGAGACCACGATCCATCCGGAACGGCCGGCTCCCGGCACTACCGACCTGGTCGGGCACATCCTCGCCGGCTACGCCTACCACCTGAACGTCATGCCACTGGACGCTCACATGCCGGACGCCGGCGCGCTCGTCCGGGCCATCGACGTCCCCGTCCCGGCCTGGACCGAGGGCGTCACCCAGGTTCCGGTTGTCGTTTTCGACGACGGGGTTATCCGGGTCACCGCCGTCGCGGTGATGCACGGCCGGGCGGTTCCGGCCCTCGCCTACCGCTTCGACACCACGGACGGCTCGGTGGTGTTCTCCGGCGACACCGCCGTGAACGACAACCTGATCGCTCTCGCCCGGGACGCCGACATCCTCGTCCACCAGGTCGCCGACCTCGACTACCTCAAGCGGCACGGCGCCGGCGATGCCGAGATGGAGCGGATGGCCGCGTCGCTCACCGACGTCACCGAGGCCGGGGGCGTCGCCGAGCGCGCGCGGGTCCGCGAGCTCATCCTCAGCCATTACCTTCCGGCCGAGCCGGACGCGATCACCGAGGCGGAATGGACGCAGCACGCCGGGCCGGGCTTCAGCGGGATAACCACCGCGGGCCGCGACGGCCTGCGCCGAACGCTCCCCCGCCCCACCTGGTGAGCAAACGCCCGCGCGGCCATCCGGGGGATGTGGTGTCTGGCTTCTGGGGGCTTGACATATCGAACTTAGATTCGAATAATCTGCTCGGATGAGCAGCCGCGACGCGCCCTGGTGCCCGCCGATCGTGGAGATGAGCGGCGGGATGGTCGGCCACCTATTGGCCTGGGAGATGCACGAACGCGACGGCTCGTGGCATGCGTGGGTCTCCTGGGTCCAGGAGACCGGCGGCCGTCACGTGCACAAGGTGGTCGACGTCCGGGCCGGCAGCCTGCGGCCCCTGGAGCATCCCGACGCCTACTCCGCGGTCCCGCGGCGGGTCCGCGGCAGCGACGGGCTGATCCGGCCCTGGTCGGGCGAATCCCGCTGACGCGCGGCGCCGTCCGAGGCAACGAGGACTCGCCGCTCTTACCTGACTTCGGCCAGGCTAGTGCGCAACCGCGCCCGCCGGGCGGGGGCCTGGTCGAAGGCGAGGGATGTCGGCACCCTGGGCCCGGAGCTTGTGTGCCCGGTAGCCGGTGCCTGCCCGGGTCCCGGCGAGCGGGCTGAGGTCGGCGATCGTGGCGAGCGCCCGGGGCGCCAGCGAGTACGCAGGAGTAGCGCTGCGCAAGCCAGAGCGCTGCCATGCGGGGCTGCGGGTCGCTGCTCAGCTGGCGGGCAGACTGGCTGAATCGGTCCCTGGTCATCCGGTCAGCTCCCGGCGTTTCCTGGTGCCGGTGAGCCAGCGCTAGGCCGCGGCTGCCTGGCGGATGGCCTCGATCGTGCTGGCCGGTGCCCGGTGCAGGAGCTGTGCCAGGTCACTGGTGGGCGAGCTGGCCCAGCCGCTGCGGGCGGCGGCGTAGTAGCCGAGCAGCATGCCGATGGCCGCCTCGGGGACGCCGAGAGCAGCGACGTGCTCCCGGTATTCGCGGTCTCCGACTGGCTGGTAGCGCACGTTCTTGCCGCTGATCGATGACGCGAGCGCGGCCAGATCGTCCCAGCTGACCGGGTCGGGCCCGGTGAGCTCGTACGTCACGCCCTCATGGCCAGCCTCGCGCAGGACGCTGGCGGTGGCCTCGGCCAGGTCGGTGACGGCAGCTGGCGTGATGCGGGCCTGGCCGGCGGGAGCCGTCAGCGTGCCCGCTGCTACTGCCCACCGGACGTCTCGGGCGACCAATGCGGCCAGGTCGCAAGTCAGCCGCAGGATGGTCACCGGGATGCGCGCAGCCCTGGCGCGCGCCTCGGTGGCGGGATAGTCCGAGACTTCGGGCATGGGGCAGTGGTCAAGATCCTGCCAGGTGGTGACGACGAGCCGTCCCGCGCCTGATTGCGCCGCTGCCGTGATCGCCGCGGCCTGCCGCCGCGCGCGCGTGGCGGGATCGATGTCGTAGTTGGTTCCGTTGATCAGGACCGTGTCCGCGCCCGTGAACGCCCGCACCAGGGTCGCCGGCTCGTCGAAGTCTGCGTGCCGCACGTCCGCGCCGCGGTCCTTCAGCGGCCCGGCCTTCCGCGGCTCGCGGACAGTCACGGTGACCTCGCCGGCGGGCAGGTGATCCAGCAGGTATCCGGCGACCAGCCGGCCGAACTCCATGTTGCCGCCGGTGATTACGATCATTACAGCCTCCGTGGTTGTGACCCGTCCGCAGACACGGGGACACCAGCCCAGAATATGGCCGTGCCTTGTGCGCAACTTCAGCCACTGCGAACAGCGAACCCGCAGGTCATCAAGTTGCGACCAAGATCGAATCTGAATCGTGGCCGAAATCAGGTCTTACGCGGGCGATCGCCGTCCCGGCGCTGCGCAGCGAACGGTTGCGCCCGCGTGGCGACGACCGGCTCGCCGGGCAGCTGGCCGTGCTCGTCGCGGCCAACCTCACGGCCACCCTGGTCCGTTTCGGGCTCTACCGGGGCTGGGTGTTCGGAGGTGGTTCCCGATGAGCGCCGTTTCCGCCCGGCCAACGAGTTCTACGCCGCCGCCGTCCAGGCCGGCACGAAGAGCTGGAAGGCGTTCCTGTTCGGCTCGGTGGACTCCGGCAACTTCATCACCGTGGACAAGACCCCGGCGTCGCTGTGGGTGATGGAGCTGTCCGCGCGCGTCTTCGGCTTCAACTACTGGAGCCTGCTGGTGCCGCAGGCCCTGGAGGGCGTGGCCGCCGTCGGCGCGGCGTACGCCACGGTCCGCCGCTGGTTCGGCCTTCCGGCCGCGATCATCGCCGGAACCGTGCTGGCCGTCACCCCGGCGGCCACCCTGATGTTCCGCTTCCCGCCCGCCATGCGCTGGCCACACTTCCCGAGGCGGCCAGCCTCGCAGGCACACGTGAGGAGCACGGTCACGGTGACCATTGACTGCGGGATCGCGGCATGAGCCTGCCGTTCCAGGAAGCCTGGACGCTCGCCGAGGCTGCCCGCGCGCACGCCCGGGAGCTCGGCAAGGCGCTGGGCATCGCGGTCGTCGACTACGGCGGCTTCGTCGTGCTGATCGGGCGGATGGACGGCGCCCGGCCGATGACCCCCCGGACATCGCGCTGTCCAAGGCCTACTCGGCGGCCGTAATGCAACGCCCGACCGAGATGCTGGAGAACTGGCGGAACTCCGATCCGGTGTTCTTCACCCTGGTCGGCCGGATAGGCCAGCGTCCCATCGTCGCCACGAAGGGCGGCTACACCGGCTTCCCGGCTGCCGGTGGAGCGGGTCAAGCCCGGACTCGTGCTCAGCCTCGGCGTGGTGGACGTGTCCATCGCCGAGCCAGAGCCCGTGGAGGAGCTGCTGGAGCGCCTGGATCCGGTGGTCGAACGGCGGGGGGAGGACGGCGTGGCCATCGGGTGAGTCGGCGGGGGGATTCTCACCCCCCGCCGCTCTCAGGACCGGACGTGACGGTCTCCCGTCATCCGGCCCCCACAGTCCGGCCTGCGGTGAACGCGATAAGCTGCCAGTGCGCAAAGAGGCGTGGCTGGTATTGGTACACCTTTTGCAGCCAGGCCATCGCCTTGGCATACTTTCCCCTGAACCGCTTGAACTTGTGCATGGCCCACCAAGTGAGGTGCTCGTTGATGCGCCATGCGAGGAAGCGCAACTCGGAGCGATAGAAGGCTCCGTAATAGTTGATCCAGCCCCTGACCTGAGGATTAATTGCCTCAGCGAGGCCGGACAGGTCCGTGCCACTACGACGGTTAAGGTGCCAGGCCCTGATCTGGCGGCCTTTCGCCTTCTTCGCCTTGGCGCTGATGGCCGGGGAGAAGCCAGTGAAATAGCCTCTCCGGCCACGGGCAAGACGGCCCCGGAAGGTGTAGCCGAGGAAATCGAAGCTGGTGTGCTCGGAACTCCCTGGGCGGTTCGCGTCCTTGCAGTGTCGGGTAGCCCGGGGCGTCTCAGCCCCGGGCTCCCACAGATCCGTGCGTAACAGTCTCCCGTTACACGGCTCCTACCATCCAGTCGGGTGGAATTTGCGTGTCCATGCCCAGTGCGCGAATAGGCCGGGATCTCGTTGCGTGATCCCTTTCCACCATGCTTTCAGGCGCTTGAATCCACGCAGCCGCTTGTACTTCTTCCGGGCCCAGCGCATCAGGTAGGTGTTGATGCGCTTGAGGAGGGGATCCATCTCGGTCCGGTAGAACCGGCCCCAGTAGGTCATCCAGCCCCGCACGATCGGATTGACCGCTCCCGCGAGGTCTTCCAGAGAATCACCCGGCCGCCTGTGCAGCCGCCAGCCACGAACTTCGCGGCCTTTCTCGACCAGCTTCTCCCGGCTCATCGCGGGCTGAAACGAAGTAAAGCGCACCCCTCTTCGCGCATTCCGCGCCCTGCGAGGACGGAACGTATAACCCAAGAACGTGAACCAGACATTGGGGTACTCCCCCCGCCTGTTGCTGTCCTTGCAGTAAACTATCCGGGTCTTGTCCGGATGCAGTTGCAGTCCGACCTCGACCATCCGCCGGCCGATCGCATCCCGCAGCATTGTCGCCTGCCGCAGGTCCGCACAGTGGACCACCGCATCGTCCACGTATCTCTCGAACCGGACGGCCGGGAAGTTCCGTGCCATCCAGGCGTCGAATGCATAGTGGAGGAATAGGTTAGCCAGCACGGGCGAAACAGCCGAGCCTTGCGGCGTTCCTTTGTTCCGCTCGTGCAGGGACCCGTCGGAGTGCTGGATCGGCGCCACAAGCCAGCGCTTCACATACAGCACCACCCACGGCTGATCAGTGTTAGCCTCGACCGCCTTGACCATCAGTGAATGATTCACGCTGTCGAAGAATTTCTGGATGTCCAAATCAACTACCCAGTCATCCTCCCAGCAGCGTTTCCGGCATGTTCCCACCGCATCCAGCGCGGACCGCTTCGGCCGGTACCCATAGGAGTCGGGATGGAACTTCGGCTCCGCTCCTTTCTCCAGTTCCATGGCTACCGCTGTCTGCGCGATTCTGTCTGCGACGGTCGGCACGCCGAGGATCCTCACCCCGCCATGCGATTTCGGTATTTCCACCGCCAGCACCGGCGGCGGGAAGTAACTCCCCGAAGACATCCGATTCCATACCTGGTAGAGATTGTTCCCCAGATCAGCCTCGAAGTCCTCGATCGAGCACCCGTCCACTCCCGGCGCCCCCTGATTGGCCTTGACTCTCTGGTATGCCTCCCACACAAGCCACTTCGAAATACTGAAGGGCTTCTCCCTCGACTTCGGCTCGCCCACCCGACCCCTCCCAGAATCCACTGGTTGCCCGAACGAACTTCACCAGGACAGTCCGGCCCCTTCGCTCCACCCCCATTACAGGAGCTTCGTCACTACTATGAGCCGGTCCGAATGCCAGCCCCGCAACGGTACTCAGCGCCTCGCAGGTTCCGCCCGCTTGAGCGCGCTCCCTCTCGCCGCCCTGCTGGCGGCAGT
Source organism: uncultured Actinomycetota bacterium (assembly GCA_963808705.1). Taxonomy (GTDB): domain Bacteria; phylum Actinomycetota; class Actinomycetes; order Streptosporangiales; family Streptosporangiaceae; genus JASHPR01. The sequence continues at coordinate 797,428 of CAWEHB010000008.1, forward strand.
ATCGGGGCCAGCCTTCCCACGTTCCACGTGAAAGCCGCAGACCGGGCTCGCGTCGCCTATATGCCGGGCACCGCCTGGCCAGTAACCGGGTCCCCGCCAGACTCATCCTGGAACCTCGTGCTCGCCCCAGTTTTGATGCCACCTGAAACTAATTTCGGCACGTCGACGGCGATTCGCTCGCGCTCGCCTTCCCGATCCCCACCTGACGCATCATGTGCGCCTTTTCCCACTCGCTCACGACAACGGTCTTCAGCCAATGCCGCAGTGGGCGGTTTGACGCCTCTCCCCGAAGAGCGACGCCGAAGGGCCACAACCTTCATCTCCCACGCAGCAGCACAATCGATCGAGGTTCCTACCTACATGACAACCTCTCCCTCTTGCGCGCGTGGCGCACACACGATCTTCGTCTTCACGGGGTGCAGCTCAAGGCCCAAGGCCCCGAGCCGCGCGGCGATGGCGGCCCGCAGCATCCGGGCCTGGTCTTCGGTGTCGCAGTGCGCAACAATGTCGTCCGCGTAGCGCTCGAACGGGCAGCCCGGGAACTCCCGGTCCATCCACAGGTCGAACGCGTAATGCATGAACAGATTAGCCAGGATAGGCGAAATCGGGGAACCCTGCGGGGTTCCCTTCTCCCGCGCGACAACGGTCCCGTCCGGCATCTGCATCGGTGCCACAAGCCACCGGGAGATGTACAGCAGGACCCACCGCTCGCTGGTGTGGTGAGCTACCGCCTTCAGCAGCAGGGAATGCGGAACGGAGTCGAAAAAGGCCCGGACATCAAGGCCCAGGACCCAGTCCTGCGTCCAGCACCGCTGACGGCACACGGCCAGCGCGTCATGGGCGCTTCGCCCAGGACGGTAACCGTAACTGTCGCGGTGGAAGACCGGCTCCAGCTTCTCCTCCAGCAGCATGGCTGCCGCAGTCTGCGCCACCCGGTCCGCCGTATTCGGCACGCCGAGCAAGCGCACGCCCCCCCATGATCTTTCGGTATCTCCACGCCCCGCACCGGCCCCGGGAAGTAACTGCCCGAGGACATCCTGTTCCACAGCTTGTAGAGGTTGTCCCTCCACTGCTGCCCGAACAGCCCGATGCTGACCGCGTCCACGCCCGGCGCGCCATTATTGGCCCGGACCTTCTCCCGCGCCTCATAGACGAGGCGCTTGCCGATCTCAAACGACTTCACCTTCGGCTCGGGCCTGGCCCCCGGCTCCTCCCCTGGCGGGTTGGCCCCGGGCTGACCCTGGTCTGCACGGCCCCTTCGCTCCAGCCCCATTACAAGGCCTTCCCCGCTACTACGAGCCGTCCCGCCCCTGTGCCCCGCATCGGTACCCTGCCGCTCGCGGTGTCCGCCGCTTGCGGTCCTTCCTCTCCCAGCCAGCACAGCGACTTCACCTGGCCAGCGGTATCAGGGCGACAGGTTCTCCTGTTCCATGCCAGCGCCCGCGACGAGCTCACGCCACCTCCACACCGGGCACCGCCAGGGCAGCACGCAGGCCACTCCCTGGCTGAGGGCACGCCATCACGGCGTGCCTTTGTCCCGGGAGTTCGGAGCGCCCCCGGTTTTGATGCCATCGTTGACCCTGCTGGTTAATTTCGTAGGCAATCTGGGCTTGCGCGGCGTGGCGCACCTGTTTTGGATCTTGTGTTTCGCATGATCAGGCTGCGGCCTGCTTCCCTCCTTGTCGCCTTCTCCCGATGCGGGCCGCAGACTGGAGCCCGTGATGTCTGTCGTGCCGCGGCCGTGGCCGCAGCCAGCGCCGGAGATCGTCGCGGCTGTTCGGGCGATGTACCGGGGCAGACGCGAGCGTCCGCTGCCGGTGCTGGTGCGCGACAAGCTCGGCGAGTGGCTGTCCGATGAGCAGTTCGCGGGCGCCTACGGGGTGCGTGGCAAGCCGGGCTGGCCGCCCAGCCGCCTGGCCCTGGTGACGATCTTCCAGAAGGCGGAGAATCTGAGCGACCGGCAGGCGGCCGAGGCGGTACGCACCCGGATCGACTGGAAGTACGCGCTCGGCCTTGACCTGGCCGATCCCGGTTTCGATTCCTCGATCTTGAGCGAGTTCCGGGCCCGGGTCGCCGCTGGCGGCCTGGATCAGGTGGTGCTGGACACGCTGCTGGAGCGGCTGGCCGCTGACGGGCTGGTGGGCGCGGGCGGCACGATGCGCACCGATTCCACCCACGTGATCTCTGCGGTACGGGACCTGAGCCGGCTGGAGCTGGCCGGGGAGGCAGTGCGGGCCTGCCTGGAGCAGCTGGCGGTGGCCGCGCCACACGTGGTGGCGCAGCTGCTGGACGACTCGTGGAGCGAGCGGTACGCCGCCCGGATCGACACCTGGCGGATGCCCGCCGCCACGACCAGGAAGGAGGAGCTGGCGCTGGCGTATGGCCGCGACGGCTGCACGCTGCTGACGGCCGTGTACGCCGCCGCGGCCGGCGACCCCGACCTGGCGTTCCTGGCGCGGCTGCATCAGGTCGGGGTGCTGCGGGTCGTGCTCTTGCAGAACTACCTCACCGTCGTGGACGAGCAGGGACGGGAGGTGATCAAAAGGCGGGAGGCGCAGGTGGAGGGTCTCCCGCCGGGCAGATCCCGGATCACCTCGCCGTATGACCTCGATGCCCGGTGGGGCGTCAAGCGCGACACCTTCTGGAATGGCTACAAGGTCCACGTCACCGAGACCTGCGATACCCGGGCCGCCGGCGCTGGCAGGAGGGGCGAAGGCCCCGCCGGCGCAGCCGGCGGCGGTCAGGCCGTCGCGCCCCCTCATCTGATCGTGAACGTGGAGACCACCGACGCGGCCGTGCCCGACAGCCAGATGACCGAGCCGGTCCACGCCCGCCTGGCCGGACGGCACCTGCTGCCCGGCGAGCACCTGGTGGACTCGGGCTACCCCTCGGCGGAGCTGCTGGTGTCCTCCCAGGCCGGCTACGGGGTCACGCTGGTCACCCCCATGCTGGCCGACACCTCACCGCAGGCCCGGGCAGGCGCCGGGTTCGACCGCGCCGCCTTCGCCGTCGACTTCGATAACCAGCAGGCCACCTGCCCGCAAGGCCACGCCAGCAGCCACTGGAATCCCGTCACCCAGCGTGGCACCGACACGATCGTGATCACTTTCGCGAAGGCCACATGCGGGCCCTGCCCGGTCCGGGCCCAGTGCACCACCTCGGCGTCCGGACGCCGCCAGCTCACCGTGCACCCCCGGCAAGTCCACGAAGCCCAGCTCGCTGCCAGGGCTGCCCAGGGCACCAGGGACTTCCAGGCGAGATACGCCTTACGCGCCGGCGTCGAAGGCACCATCCGCCAGGGCGTGGCCGTCACCGGCATGCGCCGCGCCCGCTACCGCGGACTGGACAAGACCCGCCTGGAACACGCCAGCGCCGCAGTCGCGCTCAACCTGATCCGGCTCGACGCCTGGTGGAATGGCCACCCACTGGACCGGACCCGCACCAGCCACCTCGCCTGCCTCGAACTTGCCCCGGCCTCATGAACACAAATTAACCAGCAGGGTCATCGTTCCGCCTATCGATGCGTCAGCAGTGGTTCACACACGTTCGTCTTCTCGCCGCCCACCTGACCCGCTGTTAGCGGGCCTTTTACCGCAACGCTCACCACCCCGGCTCTTAACCGGCGCAGCTTGCGGTGGTTTGGGCTCCCCGCCTGCACGGCGAACCCGGAGGGCCAAACCTCCATCACTGGCACAGCACGGTTCGTGCCGACGACCTTCTACATCGCCTCACTCCCCTTTCAGGACACACCACCGAACGGCGGCTTCGCCGCCTCGGCGGACCGCCCGCTGATGAGCGAGGAGGAGCAGCGCGCCAAGTTACGCCTAGCGGAGACGGTGGACCGTTACTACTGGGGCAACGAGATCTGACCCGCGCCTGCCCTAGCGCGCTGGCCAGCTAGCCGGGCGGGCGACTCGAAAATATGTAGCATGACTTACCATGGACTGATATATTAATCGAACATGATTACTACCAGCGGGAGGAAGGCGGCGGCGCGATGACCAGCACCCCCGGCTCATCCCCCGACCACGACCCGGCCCAGGGTGCCGCGGCCGCGCCGCCCCACCCCGGGGCGCTGGATGCCGCCGAACTGGCCGAGCGGCTGCGCGCCCCCGGGGAACTCACCGCCGCCGAGGTGGCGGCGCTGTACCGGCTGGACGGCGGCTGGCCCGGCCCCGGCGACGGCCCCGGGCATGACCCCGCCCATGACGACCCCGGGTCTTACGACGCGGATTCCGGGCTGCCCCCAGACGACGAGACGCGGGTGCCCGAGGCGCTCGAGGCCGGGTTCACCCACCGGTACGGCGGGACCGGGACCGGGTTCACCGCCGGCGGGCCGCTGGACGGGATGCTGCCCGGCCCGGGCCTGGCCTGGCACGCCGGCCAGGCCCGCCAGGCCGGGCTGCGCGTGCTGTCCGACGACGAGCTGATCGGCGTGCTGGGCGCGGCGCGGCGGCTGTCATCGTGGCAGGCCGAGCTGGAGCTCGCGGTGGCGGCCGAGCTGGACGCCCGCCGGGCCGGGCCGGACGGCCGCGAGGGCGAGCACGTGGCCGAGGAGATCGCCGCCGCGCTCACCCTCACCGGCCGGTCGGCCGGCACGCTGCTGGAGCTGTCCCGGCAGCTGGGCCGGCTGCCGGCCGACCCGCGCGCTGCTGGCCGCCGGGATCATCGACCGCGCCCGCGCCGGCGTCATCGCCGGCCATCTGAGCCTGCTGCCCGACGACGCGGCCGCCGCGGTAGAAGACCGGATCGCGTCCCGCGCCGGGGCGATGACGACCGGGCAGCTGGCCGCCGCGTGCCAGCGCGCGGTCCTGGCCTGCGACCCGCAGGCCGCGGCCCGGCGCAAGGCCAAGGCCGAGAAAGACGCCCGGGTGGAATGCTGGGCCGAGCCCGCCGGCACCGGCGCGATCGCCGGGCGGGACCTGGACCTGGCCGCGGTGATCGCCGCGGACAAGCACCTGGACGCCGCCGCCCGCTGGCTCCAGCAGCGCGGCGCGCCCGGCACCACAGACCAGCTGCGCGCCCAGGTGCTCCTGGCCCGGCTGGCCGGCCGGCCCCTGGAGTCCCTGCTGCCCGCAGCCCCAGGTACCGCCCGCCCCGGCGACCCCGCCAGCACCACCCTCGCCAGCAGCGGGCCCGGCAGCGGCCCGGACCCGGCCATGCCCGGCCGCTCAAGTCCCGTCCCCGAGCCCTGGCCCGTCGCGCCGGCCGGATTGGGCGGGTCGGTGAACCTGACCATGCCCGCCACCACCTGGCTCGGCCTGGCCGACGCGCCCGGCGACGCCGGCGGGTACGGCGCGATCGACGCCGCCACCTGCCGCGACCTGGCCAACGCCCTCGCCACACACCCCGCCACCCGCTGGTGCCTGACCCTCACCGACCCCCACGGCCGGGCCACCGCCCACGGCTGCGCCCGCGCCGGACCCGGCCCGCCCGCCACCACCGACCCCGCCGCCTGGCTGGCCCAGATCACCATCACCCCGATCGAGACCGGGACCTGCACCCACCGCCGCCAAACCGCCGCCTACCGGCCACCACTCTCACTACGCCACCTGATCAAGATCCGCAGCCGGCGGTGCGGCTACCCCGGCTGCCGCCGCCCCGCCACACGCTGCGACGACGACCACACCATCCCCCACCACAAGGGCGGCAAGACCTGCGAGTGCAACCTCTACCCGCTATGCCGACGCCACCACCAGGCCAAGCAAGCCCCCGGCTGGCGGCTCGACCAGCCCGAACCAGGCCGCCTGACCTGGACCCTGCCCAGCGGCCGCCGCTACGCCACCGCCCCCGAACCGTACCCCGCCTAACCCGATGCCCTAGGTAGTTCGCCGGCACAGCAGCGTGGGACGCGCACGTGGGCAAGGTGGCCGGGCCTCCGGAACTTCTCAATGCTCGCGATGCTCCTCAACGCCTGCCAGGTCGACCTGCAGCCCGTCGGGCCGCCGTTCCCAGACGTGCGTGGCTTTGCCCGGGTCCCCGCCGAGCCGCCCGTTCCGGAAAGCTGATCCGATGGCGGAGTTCGCCGACCTCGATAACCTCGCGCTGAGCCCGCACTGGGGTTCGCCTCGGTCGCGGAGGGCGGCAACCGGCTGACCTCCGACGAGCAGTTCGCGAAACTGCGGCTGGTCGCGGACACCGCCCGCGCGACCTGGGGACAGGCAGGCGGCCTGGCCCGCCAATAGCCCGGCGGACAGCAGAAACTCGCTCGCCAAGTGCCCGCTATCGCACAGCGGCGAACCGGCGCATCATGGGTTGATGAGGGTCGTCGCGACCCGGATCGACTGGGACGGCAGCATGCAGCGCCGCGCAGTGGATACGGCCCATTGCAGCGATGGCCCCCGATGGGAAGATCTCGCCTGCCGCGCCCTGGCCGCACCGCCACCGTACCGGGCGGTTCCCGGCGTCCCGCTCTACCAAGTCAGCCTGGATGGCGACAAGGAGGTGCTGGTGGCCGAGCACGACCTGGACGGCCCGCTGCTGGATCTGGTCACCGCCGTGCTGGCCATGGGCGAGGAGGTGTCAGGCCGCCCGGACACCCCCCGATTTCGCTGATCGTCCCGCCTTCCTGGCGCCTCGTCCCGCCTTCCTGGCGCCGGGCGGCAGCGGCCTCCTCGCGCGGACGCCGACTCCCGTTTTGTAAGCTTGTAAGCCTTGCGATCCCAGCCCGGAAGGCCACGTCATGACCGAGCCCGCGGATGCCCCGCCCGGCGTAACGCTTCCCCAGGCCCGTCCCGCCGCGCCCGATCACCGGTGGCTGATCCTGGGCGTGATCGCCCTCGCGCAGCTCATGATCGTGCTCGACGCGACGATCATGAACATCGCGCTGCCGACCGCGCAACGGGATCTGGGGTTCTCCATCGTCGACCGGCAGTGGGTGGTCACCGCGTACGCACTGGCGTTCGGCAGCCTGCTGCTGCTGGGCGGCAAGCTGGCCGACCTGCTCGGCCGCAAGGTGACGTTCCTGGTCGGCCTGGTCGGATTCGCCACCGCATCGGCGGTCGGCGGGGCGGCGGTGAACTTTGCCATGCTGGTGGCGGCGAGGGCCTGCCAGGGGGCGTTCGGGGCGCTGCTCGCGCCGTCGGCACTATCGCTGCTCACCGTGACATTCAGCGACCCGCAGGAGCGCGGGAAGGCCTTCGGCGTGTACGGCGCGGTCGCGGGCGCGGGCGGCGCGATAGGGCTGCTGCTGGGCGGGGTGCTCACCGAATACCTGTCCTGGCGCTGGTGCCTGTACGTGAACCTGATCTTCGCCGGCATAGCGGCCGTCGGCGCCGTGACCCTGCTGCGCGGGCGGCACGCGCCGGGGAAGCCCAAGCTGGACCTGCCCGGCGCGGCGCTGGTGTCCGGCGGCATGTTCTGCGTCGTCTACGGCTTCTCCAACGCCGCCCTGCACAGCTGGCACAACCCATCGACCTGGGGCTTCCTCGCCGCCGGGGTGATCTTGCTGTCCGGGTTCGCCTGGCGGCAGGCCCGCGCGGCGGAGCCGCTGCTGCCGCCCCGGATCGTGCTCGACCGCAACCGCGGCGGCGCCTACCTGACCATGCTGATCGCCGCCACCGGCATGTTCGGGATCTTCTTGTTCCTCACCTACTACCTGCAGCAGACCCTGGGCTTTTCGCCGGTGGTCACCGGCGTGGCCTTCCTGCCCATGATCGCCTGCCTCATGGTGTCCTCGGTCACCTCCAACATCGTGCTGATGCCCCGGACCGGGCCCAGGCCGCTGGCGCCGACCGGGCTACTGCTCGCCGCCGCCGGCCTGGCCCTGCTGACCAGGATCGGGGTGCACTCCAGCTACGCCACCGCCGTCCTGCCCTCACTGCTGATCATGGGCGTGGGCTTTGGCCTGGTGTTCGCGCCGGTGTTCAACACCGGCACCTTCGGCGTCGCCCCCCAGGACGCCGGCGTGGCCTCGGCCACCATCAACACCGGGCAGCAGCTCGGCGGCTCGATCGGCACCTCCCTGCTCAACACCATCTTCGCCAGCACCGTCGCGAGCTACATCGCCGTCCACCTCAGCCCCGCCACCCTGGTCCACGGCCGTCCCAGCCTGCAACTGACCGGGCTCGCCCTGATCCACGGCTACACCACCGCCTTCTGGTGGTCCGCCGCGATCCTCGCCGGCGGCGCGATCGTGGCCCTGACGTTGTTCCGCAACGGGCCGCTGACCCGGCCAGGCCAGCCGCCCCGGCCCGCCGGCCCGGCGCACGCCACCAGGACGCCCACGGCCGTCAACCAAAGCCCTGCTCCGCCGCACCACCCCTGAAATGAGTCACAGTCGATCTGACTTTGGCGATCCGGACGGTAGTTAATTTAAATGCCATGTCCTGTACATTTCTAGGGAACCTTTCGACCCTGGCTGCCGGGCCGTGCGCCCGGCCTCGGTATTCTCATGTCCCTAATTCGCGGTTTATGAGCATAAGGCGTGCCGCTGTACGGGCCTAGTCAATTCTAGGTATCCGGCTTAATCTAGAGGTCACGGTTCCCAGGGGTGGGGGGTAAGGAGCCATGTATCGTGCAGCCCATAAAGTCGCGCTGATTGCCGCGCCCGCTGCGATCATTAGCCTCAGCATCGCAGCCGCCCCGGCGGCCCAGGCCGCCGGCGAATCGATCGTCACCGCGCTGTACGCCTATCCGACGCTTTCGAGCTGGGGGCAGGTCGAGGCGGCAGCGCCCACGGTCAGAGCGGCCATCGTGGACATCTGCGCCCCCGACGGGTCGGGATCGGGATGCAACGGCCAGCCCGCCGACGCGCCGAACACGGTCTGGCCGCCGACGATCCAGGCGTTGGAGGCAGCGGGTATCACGCCGCTTTACTACATATGGACCGATTACGGCGCGACGCCCCTGGCGACGGTTGAGAGTGAATTGCAGAACGCGATTAGCTGGTATGGCGTGGCTAGTCCCATGTTCGACGGAACGTCTCCTTCAGCGAGCGAGGCCAGCTACTACCAGTCGTTGTACAACTACGCGATCACTGCGGGCGCCAAGACCGTGATGTTCAACCCCGGCACGGTCGTGCCGCAGAGTTACATGTTCGGGCCGGACGAGATCCTGCAGATGTTCGAGGGAACACAGGCACAGTTCCAGGCCGCGTCGTTCCCGAGCTGGATGGCCGAATACCCGCCGTCGGAATTCTCGGCCACGATCAGCGCGGGCACGTCGGCCGGCCTGGCCACGGATGTCAGCGATGCCCAGGAGGATGGCATCGGCAATATCTACGTCGACGACGAAGCTGAACCGCCGAGCTACAGCACCCTGCCGGCCTTCTGGTCGACCGAGGTGCAGGATGTGGCCGGCACCGCCACCCAAGGATCCCAGACGATCACCTTCCCGAACCCGGGCCCGGGCATCGTCGGCCAGACCGCCACCCTGACGGCCACCGGCGGCGCGTCCGGCAACCCGGTCGTGTTCAGCGTGGACCCCAGCAGCGGCGCCGGAGTCTGCTCGGTGTCCGGAACCAACGGCTCGACCCTGACCTACCTCGCCGCCGGCACCTGCGTGGTCGACGCCAACCAGGCCGGCGGCAACGGCTACACGGCCGCCCCCCAGGTCCAGCAGACCATCACCGTCACCGCGGCCGGCACCCAGACGATCACCTTCCCCAACCCGGGCCCGGGCATCGTCGGCCAGACCGCCACCCTGACGGCCACCGGCGGCGCGTCCGGCAACCCGGTCGTGTTCAGCGTGGACCCCAGCAGCGGCGCCGGAGTCTGCTCGGTGTCCGGAACCAACGGCTCGACCCTGACCTACCTCGCCGCCGGCACCTGCGTGGTCGACGCCAACCAGGCCGGCGGCAACGGCTACACGGCCGCCCCCCAGGTCCAGCAGACCATCACCGTCACCGCGAACACGGCGACCCAGCTCGCGTTCACCACTCAGCCGGGCGGCGGCGCGAACGGGGCCGCGTGGTCGGCGCAGCCCGTGGTGTCGGTGGAGAACGCGAGCGGCCAGGTCGTGCCCGGCGGCACCGGCGCCGTGACGCTGGCCATCGCCGCCCAGCCGGGGACCGGGGCCACGCTGACGTGCGCGGCCAACCCGGTGACCGCGACCGCTGGCGTCGCCTCGTTCTCTGGCTGCGAGATCACCGGCAAGGCCGGCACCTACACCCTCAAGGCGACCGACGGGGGGCTCACACCGGCGACGAGCAGTACGTTCAATATCTCCGTGGGAGTCGCGGCGCAACTCGCCTTCACCACCGAGCCGGCCGGCGGCGCCAGCGGGTCCAGCCTGGGGACCGAGCCCAGGGTCTCCGTCGAGGATTCCGGCGGGAACGTGGTGACCGGCAACTCCAGCGCGGTGACGCTGGCGATCGGCTCCCAGCCGGGCACCGGGGCGACGCTCAGCTGCAACAGCAACCCGGTCACCGCGTCGGCCGGCGTCGCGTCGTTCGGCGGCTGCAAGATCACCGGCAAGGCCGGAAACTACACCCTGGCCGCGACCGACGGCAGCCTCGCCTCGGCGACCAGCAGCACGTTCGCCATCACCGCGGGCCCGGCCACACAGCTCGCGTTCACCACCCAGCCGGGGGGCGGCGCGAACGGGGCCGCCTGGTCCGCCCAGCCCGCGGTCGCGGTCGAGGACTCCGGCGGCAACCCGGTGACCGGCAGCACCAGTTCGGTGACGCTGGCGATCGGCTCCCAGCCGGGCACCGGGGCGACGCTCAGCTGCAACAGCAACCCGGTCACCGCGTCGGCCGGCGTCGCGTCGTTCGGCGGCTGCAAGATCACCGGCAAGGCCGGAAACTACACCCTGAGGGCAACGGCGAGAAACCTCAACTCGGCGACCAGCAGCACGTTCGCCATCACCGCGGGCCCGGCCACACAGCTCGCGTTCACCACCCAGCCGGGGGGCGGCGCAAGCGGATCCGCCTGGTCCGCCCAGCCTGCGGTCGCGGTCGAGGACTCCGGCGGCAACGTGGTCACCGGCAGCACCAGTTCGGTGACGCTGGCGATCGCGTCCCAGCCCGGCAGCGGGGCGACCCTCAGCTGCACCGCCAGCCCGGTGACCGCGTCGGCGGGCGTGGCGTCGTTCGCTGGCTGCGAGATCACCGGGGAGTCCGGCAGCTACACCCTGAAGGCCGCCAGCAGCGGCCTCACCTCGGTCACCAGCAGCAGGTTCCGCCTCAGCGGCGGATCCTCGTCGTCCGGCCTCGCTAATGTGCTCGCCCACCTGGCATCGGGCTGAGCGGACCGGCTCCTCCTGCCTGCGAGGGGCCTGAGCCAGGTCTCGAGCCGCGCATGCTCAGCTTCCGCTGAGGTCACTTTGGTGTTCTCTGTGGCTGCTCTGAGCTTGTGGTCAGCGGCGGCTGAGACCTGCCCGGGACAGTGGTCATGTGTGCGGCCGGAGCCGAGGACGCGAGACAGCCGGGAGGCGGTCCTCATGAGCGGAACCACGAAGTTCAGGGCCGGCGGCATTGCGCTGGATGCGCCCGGACCTGCCGAGCCGTCGCGGGGGCGCGCGATGCGGGTGTTCGCGCTGGTGCTGTTCTTGGCCATCACGGCGGTGGCGGTGGCGCAGTACAGCACGGGCCGCGGGCTCATCCCGGTCGCGTGGCTGGCTGTCGGCCCGCTGCTGGCCTCCCTGGTGCTGCCTCCCCGGATCACCGCCGTGCTGGCGGGCTGGGCCCTGCTGCTGGGCGTTGCGCTCCTGGGGAGCCAGCCGGGCCCGGCGGGAATGCTCGCCACGCACCTGAGCGTGCTCGTGCTCCTGGCCGCGTTCGCCGTGGTCAACTCGGCGCTGCGCACCGCGGCGCAGCGGCGGCTCAGCCAGGTCCGCGCGGTCGCCAGGGTGGCGCAAAGCGCGGTGCTGCGCGAGGTCCCGGCCACCGTCACCGCGGGCAGGCTGGCCTCACGGTATGTCTCAGCCGCGGCCGAGGCGCGGGTGGGCGGCGACCTGCTCGAGGTCGTCGCGGACGCTGACCACCCGCGCTGGCTCATCGGGGACACGCGCGGGAAGGGGCTGCCCGCGGTGCGCCTGGCCAGTGTCGCGATGACCAGCTTCCGCGACGCCTGCGCCCAGCCGGGCCTGTCGCTGCCGGAAATCGCCCGGGTCGTGGACCGGTCCGTGACCCGGGCCGCCGGGGAAGAGGACTTCGTGACCGCCGTGTTTGCCGAACTCGACTCGCGCGGCTGGCTTCAGCTGGTGATCTGCGGGCACCCGCCGCCGCTGCGGCTGACCGCAGACGGCGACCTGCGGGCGCTGATCCCCCATGCCTACGCCACGCCGCTGGGCCTGCACCCCGATATCCAGCCGTCCACCTTCTCGGTGAACACCGGCGACCGGCTGGTCTTCTACACCGACGGCCTGCTCGAGGCCCGCGACCGGACGGGCCGGTGCTTCCGGCTGGAGGACTGCCTCGACACGCTGCGTCACCCGGACCTGCAGGCCGCCGCGGACGGGCTGCTCGCGCGGCTCCTCGCGCACACCGGGCGCAAGCTCGACGACGACGTCGCGCTGCTCCTGCTGGAGGCGACAGCCCCGCCAGCCCGCCCTGAGCACGATTCTCCCGCGGCCGCGGCGCCCGGCCATGACGCCATCCCGGCTGGCAGGCCGCTGGCCGCAGCCGGGACGAGGTTCCCGGGTCCTTCGGCGTCGTGACAGCGGAAGGCCTGGCCGCCAGGAACCGCTGCGCTTGCTTACCGCCGTCTGCGTGCCCGGCGTGCGGCATCGACCAGCGAGGCGAACTGCGGCGGCTCAATGACGGGACGCCCGCGCCATGGCGACATGCTGGTCAGGTCCACATCGGCCCCACCGCAGGATGACCTTCGTCCCTGCTGTGCCGGGCCGCCCAGAACGCAGGATGGCCAGAGGCCACGCGAGTGGCCGATGATGACTCTCTGCACCGGCGGCAGGCCGGGAAGTGGTGCTGGAGGCAAGGCTTACGATGAAGACGATTGATGGTTGCTGCCGTCTGGTGCTGCTGCGGCACGGCCAGAGCGAATGGAACGCGAGGAACCTGTTCACTGGCTGGGCTAACCCGGACCTGACCGCGGGAGGCGAACGCGAAGCGGTTCGCGCCGGGCAGTTGCTCGCCACGCACGGGCTGGCGCCCGGCCTCGCCTACACCTCGCTGCAGCGGCGGGCGATCCGCAGCGCCGAGCTCGCCCTGGCCGCCTGCGACCGTGACTGGATCCCGGTTCGCCGCTCCTGGCGGCTCAACGGGCGCCACTACGGCGCGCTGCAGGGCCAGGACAAGGCTCAGGTGCTCAAGAAGTACGGTGAGGAGCAGTTCCTGCTCTGGCGCCGCTCATACGCCGTGCCGCCGCCGCCGATGACCGCCGACGCCGAGCACGCCCAGTCCGCTGATCCCCGTTACGCCGGGCTGCCGGCCGAGATCCGGCCGCGCGCCGAGTCCCTGCGCGACGTCACCGCCCGGCTGCTGCCGTACTGGTACGACTCGATCGTCCCGGACCTGCGCACTGGCCCGTGCGTCCTGGTCGTCTCGCACGGCAACACGCTGCGGGCGCTGATCAAGCACCTCGACGGGATCGATGACCAGGAGGTCGCCGCGCTGAACATCCCCAACGGCGTCCCGCTGCTCTACCAGCTAGGTCCCGACATGTGTCCCCTGACCAGCGGCGGCCGTTATCTCAGCCCGCAGACCGCCAGAACGGATGTACCTGGCCCATGATCCCCGGCCGACTAGGCTTCTGCGTCCTTCGCGGTCCCTGCCGTACTTGCCGGCGGGTGCCACGGCAACGGCACGCGCCATTCGAGTTCGGTCCCGCCGCCGTCAGCGGGCCTGGTGCGCATGCTCCCGCCGAGCAGGCCCGCCCGCTCGGCTAGGCGTGGACGGGGTGGTCGCGGTGATCTGCAAGCTGACGATAAGAGCCTGTTCTGCCGCTGCGCCCGCCGGCGTCTGAATTGTTCCTGCACCAACGAAGGCTGACGGGAAGCGATCCCGGACCGCTCGGCTAGGGCCTGCCCGCATGAGGGCTTCGGCCCTGGCCGATGTCGCATATATGCGCCATCATCGGGCTTAGCCTGGAAATCCAGGCGCTTAGCCAAGCCAGGGATGGTCTCTATGTACGAGAAACTGCTGGTCGCCGTGGATCACTCAAAGGCCACCGAGCGCGTGCTCGCCGCGGCCCGGGAACTGGCATCGCTGTCCAAAGGCGAGGTGTGGGTCCTGCACCTGAGGGAACGCGAGATCGTTTCGCGGGCGGGGTTGTCGCCGGGCGAGCCGGACGACGACGCGCAGGCTGAGGTCGACGCCATCGTTGAGGAGTTGACCAAGGCCGGGATCACGGCCCACGGGGTGGTCAAGAGCACGGTCTACGGCTACGCCGCCCGGGAGATCGTCGAGGACGCCAAGAGCCTCGATGCCGGCGTCATCATCATGGGCTCCCGGGGACGAGGCGACCTGGCCGGGCTGGTCCTCGGCAGCACCGCGCACAAGGTGATCCACCTGACCGACCGGCCCGTGCTCGTGGTCCGCTGACGCTGCTAGGTTGCCGGTTCTGCTGGTGGCTGCGGGCTCCCGGTTGGTCGTTGGAGAACGAAGGGCGGGCGGCCCCGGCCAGCTTGAGGTTGGCGGGCTGGGCCAGCGAGGCGGCCGACAGCTGGGAGTAGGTGCCGCCCATCTTGGACAGGTGGAAGGCGATGAAGTTGTCGGCGTAGACCTTGGCCTGGGCGCCGGTGGTCATGGCCTGCCCGGCGTACTGGCCCATGGCCGCGGCGTCGGCGGGCGGCAGCGCCTTGAACTCGGCGTTGCTCGTCGTCGGGAACACGATCTTCTGGGCGGTCAGCTGGGTGGAGACCTCATCGTCTCCTTGACCAGGTCATTGTCGGCAGAACCAATGGACCTCGATAGGCAGGGACCAACGTCACGGGTCAAACCATGAAAGGTCCCATCCGCAAGCAGGACTTAAATAACGACGCCATTTAGGTGAATGGCGGATGCGATGCATCAGCTGCTGCGGCCGTAGGGGCCAGCCAGGGCGTTGCGGTCGAGGATGTCCTCCACCGTGCGCCGGGGGGTGCCCGGTCCGGGGGGCCCGTAGCCGAACCGGATGATGACCTGGGGGCTTTCGGGCCAGGGCCACCAGCCGGGGCCTTGATGGCGTGTGTCGTGTAGTTCGATGGGCTGGTAGAGCAGGGAGGTGGCCAGGCCGTTGCGGGTGGCGGTCAGCAGCACGCGCTGCAGGGCCTGGCCGGCTCGCAGCCAGTCGCCGGGCTGGTCGCGGGCGGTGGATAGCACCGCGAGCCGCGGCGAGGGCTCGTAGTGGCCGGCCGGGCGCTGGATGGCGGGTGCGGCGTAGCCGAAGTTGCGGACCGGGGCCGGCTCGGTGTCGGGGCGGTGGGCCAGCGCGCCGGCCGGGATGCCGTCGTCGCCGCCGGTGGCGACCCACCGGCTCAGTTCGGCCTGGTGGCCGAAGTCGGCTTGCAGTGCCTTGTCGGCCGCGGCGGCCAGGTCGAGCACCAGGGCCGCGTCGCGGTCGTTGAGCATGCGCAGCAGCGCGAACTCGGCTGCGGCGGCTTGTTCGAGCTGGACCTGGGCCGGGCCGGGGATGGGGCCGGCGGAGAACGGCGCGCGGCTGGTGTGCCGCTGGGCGATCACCTCGAACATCTCGCGTTCGGCGGAGGTGGCCGGGCGCGACTTCTCCAGCTGCACGGACGCGAGCAGCGTCGGCTCGCCCTGCGGGTCGGGAAGCGGCCAGATCAGCGGCTTGGCGCCCAGCATGCGGATCGCGAGCTTGAGGTTGAACAGGGCGGCGCCGCAGCTCAGGTGCAGGGCGCGGCCCGCGGGGTCGGCGACCCAGAGCATCCGGTCCGGGTCGCCGTGCACCTCGATGAGGTCGCCGCCGACCCGTGAACCGCCACGGCTGGGTGTTGTGGATGGACGGCGCGGCGCAGGCCGCGCCGATGAGCGTGCGGACCACGCCGTCGTCGGCCAGTGGCCGGTACATGTCGCGCTCCCTAAAGCTGCGCGCCGACGAGGGCGGCCAGGTCGGCGAGCCGGCAGGTGTAGCCCCATTCGTTGTCATACCAGCCGAAGACCTTGGCCAGGCTGCCGGCGGCCTGGGTCAGGCCGGAGTCGAACACGCACGAGGCCGGGTCGCCGATGATGTCGCGGGAGACCAGCGGGTCGCTGCTGTAGGCCACGATGCCGGCCATCGGCCCGGCCGCGGCCCGCTCGAACGCGGCGTTGACCTCGGCCGCGGTGATGTCGCGGCCCAGCACCGCGGTCAGGTCGGTCAGCGACCCGTCCTCCACCGGGACCCGCACCGCCACCCCGTCCAGCCGGCCCGCCAGCGCGGGGATGACCTCCCCGGTGGTGCGGGCCGCCCCGGTGGTGGTCGGCACCATGCTGAGCGCGGCGCTGCGCGCCCGGCGCAGGTCCTTGTGCGGGCCGTCGATCAGCATCTGGTCACCGGTGTAGGCGTGCACGGTGGTCATGAACCCCCGCACCAGGCCGAACGCGTCGTCCAGGACCTTGGCCATCGGCGCCACGCAGTTAGTGGTGCACGACGCGTTCGAGATCACGTCGTGGCGCTGCGGGTCGTAGTCGCCGTCGTTGACCCCGACCACCACCGTCAGGTCCGCGCCCTTGCCCGGAGCCGACAGCAGCACCTTTTTCGCGCCGCCCTTCAGGTGCAGCGCCGCCTGCTCGCGGCCGCGGAACTTGCCGGTGGACTCCACCACGACATCGGCCCCCAGACCCCCCCAGTCGATCTGCGCCGGATCACGGCAGGACAAGACCTTCACCGCGCGGCCGTCGATCACGATCGCATCGCCAGCGTGCGTGACCGGGACGTTCAGGCGGCCGTAGACCGAGTCGAACTCCAGCAGGTACGCCAGCGTCCGCGCGTCGGCGATGTCATTGACCGCCACCACCTCGATATCACCCCGCTCCAGCGACCGGCGCACGAAAGTACGCCCGATACGCCCGAAACCATTGATCCCGACGCGGATGGTCATGACAGTTCTCCCTGCTGCTTGCGGCGCAGCCGCTGCTGCGCCCGAACGCCAGCTTCGCTGGCGCTTCACCTCTGCAGCTACAGGCAATGGGCACCGCCTCGCGGGCCCTTGGTCCCTGGCCGCTCCGGCGGACGAGAACATCCAGGCCTGGCTGGCTACCGGTCTTGCAGGCATGATCAGCTCTGCCGACGCAAGACCAGCAAGAACTCGGCGACACCGTGGTTGGCGAGCGATGCGAGGAAGCCGTAGCTCTTCGGTCCCTTGATGCCCCATTCGGAGAACGTGACGGGGATAGTTCCCGCTACCTGCAGCGCTGGCCCGTCCCTGCGGCCCGAGATCATGAAAGTCACCAGGCGCGAAGTTCCGTGTATCGCAAGACGACCGGTGACCCACGCGGTGATGGTCGCTCCCGAGGTGAAGGCGGAGCTCAGCGTCACCGGCCTCGCAAGCGTGAACGTCGCGGTCGGATAGGCCCCGGTGTCGAGGCTCTTCGCGAACTGCGGCTGTGCCTTTCCTCCGACCTTCATAGTCGCGAGACCGATCCGGAACGCCCCGCTGGTGACCCGGTCGCCGGAGACCACGATGGCACCGGCAACGCCGTTCGTCCGGCCGACGGTGGCGTTACTCATGCCGAGGGCGCTCTCCCGGACGCGGAAACCTGCCAACGATCCCGGCGCGACGTGCCAGGTGCCGTCGACCGGACCGACCGGCGCGCTAACGGCACCCTTGGGCAGCGCCAGCGGAGGCGGGGCCGACTGCAATTTGATGAAGATCCCGGCTGCCAGGATGACGAGGACGACGAGCGTCGCGATGCTCGCCAGAATCCATCGCCACCAGTGATGCTTCCGCGATGACGTGCTGGGCACACGCCGGGCCGGTACTTCCGGCCCTGTCTCATCGGTCATCTCACACCGTCCTTGATCGGTTCCGGTTGCCGGCGTACTTGAGCTGGATGCACCGCCCGGGTCGCGGGACGCCACGACCCGGAAGACGGGATATCGGGCGGAGATGGCCTCGAAGTCCGCCAACGGCGCGTGCCGGTCGACCGGGATATGCGGTCGGGCGCCGGGCACCTTGTCCAGGTAGCGCTTGATGATCGGGGCGCGCCCATTCAGCGGTACTTCGAGCAGCCTGCATTGGATGGCACGCCGGTGCCGAAGCGTCGCTCGCCCGCCCGCGGCGCGTACGTTCTGGACCCAGTTGCAGTGCTCGCCGAGCATCGGCACGAGGTACCACTGACCGTCGAAGTCGGCCATCCCGAGCGGGAAGCGGGCGATCCGTCCGGAGCGTCGCCCGGGGACCTCGAGGGTCACCCAGCGCTTCGGCATCAGCCCCAGCCCGAACGCCGCCGCCACAGCCGAGCGAAACGACGCGCGGTGGCGTCGGCCCGGCCCCCTGCGTACATGGCCCGCAGGCTGTCGTCAGAGAAAGGCCAGGTGCCCATCGTCCGCCTCCTGTCCTCTGGCCGGCTGCGCCATGAGAGGCGAGCCACCGAGTGGCAGTATTGGTATGCGAGTACTAGGATTGCGAACAGCAAACTTGAAACATAGAGTCTTAAGTCCCGAAGGCAGGTGTCCATGGCGACCTATACGCAGCCGCCCACGGGCCTGGGCCGGAGGGGGCGCCGGCTGTCGGACCACGAGACCGAGCAGCGGATGCTCCGGGCCGCCCTGGCCATGGTGAACCACGCCGGCTTGACCGTGAGCCTGGACCACATCAGCTTCGAGGAAGTCATCCGCAACGCGGGCGTCTCGCGAAGCGCCGTCTACCGCCGCTGGCCGTACAAGGACTTGTTCTTCAGCGACCTAGTGAAAGAGCTGGCCAAGAAGGCCACCCCGGCAATTGTCAATGACGAGCTCGACCTGATCCGGCGCGTCGCGGCCGAGCACCAGGACTGGCTCGCGACACCCGAGCAGCGTCACAGCCTGGTCATCGAGCTCTTCCGCCAGTTGTCGCTCCTCGACTTCGAGGCGCTCTACGGGTCGGCGGGATGGCGGACCTACCTCGCCTTGCAGGCGACGTTTATGAGCATTGCCGATGGCGAGCTGCGCGACCAAGTCCAGGCGGCTCTGGCCCAGTCCGAGCAAGATCACATAGCCCGAGTCGCCAGGGCGTGGGGGCACCTGGCGGGCCTGTTCGGCTACCGGCTGCGCCCTGAGCTCGGGACCACGTTCGAGAACATCGCCGTACTGCTCAACGCCGCCATGCGCGGGCTGGTCATCATGGCGCTGTCCATGCCCGACATAGCCGCGTACCGGGCACAGGCGCGCCCGTTCGGTGCTGAACGTGCCGACGAGTGGTCGCTGCCCGCCCTGGGCCTGGCCAGCATCGGGTCGGCGTTCCTGGAACCCGATCTCGCGGTCGATTGGAATGAGGAACGGCTCGCCCGCGTCCGCCAGGCACTGGCCGCGTTGGCGCTTCCGGATGCCTGACCATACCGCGCAGGGCGTCGCCTGCCTGACCCGGCGGGCTACGGGACAGCCCGATCCCAGCGCCCGGGGAGCCACCTGGCCAGGCCAAACGGCAGGTGACACCAGGCAGACACCGGCCGGACTGGGCACGGTCCGCGGCCGGACGGCGCTGGTCACCGGCGGCGCGCGCGTTGGGACCTAGACCCCGACAGGTCCTTGGTCCCTGGCCCGCGGCGGTGGAACAGGGAATAGTGGGTAGCTGGCCAAGCATCCTGCGGAGGTGCGGTGGATCCTCGAGCGCGACCAGACATGACGCCGCTGCCTGACCTGAGCCACGGGCGCTCGCTCGCCGGGCCGGTCCGGGACCGGCGGCCGGTCTATGTCGACCTGCTGCCGCCGTGCAATGCGGGCTGCCCGGCCGGCGAGAACATCCAGGCCTGGCTGGCGCACGCCGAGGCCGGCCGCACGAGCAGGCGTGGCGCCAGCTCACCCAGGACAACCCGATGCCCGCGATCCACGGCCGGGTCTGCTATCACCCGTGCGAGAGCGTGTGCAACCGGGCCAGCCTGGACAGCGCGGTCTCGATCCATTCGGTCGAGCGGTTCCTCGGCGACCTGGCGCTGGAGCGCGGCTGGCAGTACGACCGCCCGCGGGTCAGCAGCGGTAAGCGGGTGCTGGTCATCGGGGCCGGGCCGAGCGGGCTGTCCGCGGCCTACCACCTGGCCCGGCTCGGCCACCAGGTCGAGATCAGGGACGCGGGCGAGGTGCCCGGCGGGATGATGCGCTACGGGATCCCGGCCTACCGGATGCCGCGCGACGTCCTGGACGCCGAGATCGCCCGGATCGAGGCGCTCGGCGTGCGGATCACCTGCGGTCACCGGGTGGCGGACCTGGACGCCGAGCGGCGTGAGGGCGGCTTCGACGCGGCGTTCGTCGCGGTGGGCGCGCACCTGTCCAAGCGGGTCGACATCCCGGCCAAGGACGCGGGGCGGATCGTGGACGCGGTGTCGTTCCTGCGCAGCGTGGCCTCGGGCGAGCGGCCGGCGATCGGGCGGCGGGTCGCGGTCTACGGCGGCGGCAATACCGCGATGGACGCGGCCCGGACCGCGCGCCGGCTGGGCGCGAACGACGCGCTGATCGTGTACCGCCGCACCCGGGCGCAGATGCCGGCCCACGCCGAGGAGGCCGAGGACGCCGAGCGCGAGGGCGTGCGGATCAACTGGCTGCGCACGATCACCGCGTTCGACGGCCCGGACCTGACCGTCGAGGCCATGGAGCTCGATGAGAGCGGCTTCCCGCGGCCGACCGGGCGGTTCGAGACGCTCGCCGCGGACACCGTGATCCTGGCCCTCGGCCAGGACACCGACACCGGGTTCCTGCGCCAGGTGCCCGGGGTGGAGTTCGCCAAGGACGGGACCGTGCAGGTGTCGCCGGAGATGATGACCGGCTGCCCCGGCGTGTTCGCCGGCGGGGACATGGTACCGGCCGAGCGCACGGTGACCGTCGGCGTGGGCCACGGCAAGAAGGCGGCCACGAACATCGACTCCTGGCTGCGCGGTGCCCCGCTGGCGGGCCAGGCCAAGCACGCGGGCGTCACGTTCGGGCAACTGAATTTGTGGTATTTCGGCGACGCGGCCCGCCGCGAGCAGCCGGAGGTCGCGCCGGAGCAGCGGACGGCGGACTTCACCGAGACCCGCGGCGGCCTGTCCGAGCAGCAGGCGGTGTACGAGGCGCAGCGCTGCCTGTCCTGCGGCAACTGCTGCGAGTGCGACGGCTGCCTGGGCGCGTGCCCCGAGGACGCCGTGATCAAGCTCGGGCCGGGGCACCGGTACGAGTTCGACTACAACAAGTGCACCGGCTGCGGCGCGTGTTACGAGCAGTGCCCGGTGCACTCGATCGAGATGATCCCGGAAGGCGGCGGATGATGCGCACCACGGTCGACGGCAACGAGGCCGCCGCGTCGGTCGCCTACCGGCTCAGCGAGGTCTGCTGCATCTACCCGATCACGCCCTCGTCGCCCATGGCCGAGCTCGCGGACGAGTGGTCGAGCAAGGGCCAGCCGAACGTGTGGGGCGGCGTCCCCTCGGTGGTGGAGATGCAGAGCGAGGGCGGGGCCGCGGGCGCCCTGCACGGCGCGCTGCAGGGCGGCGCGCTGGCCACCACATTCACCGCGTCGCAGGGCCTGCTGCTGATGATCCCGAACATGTACAAGATCGCCGGCGAGCTGACCCCGGCCGTGCTGCACGTCGCGGCCCGGTCGCTGGCGGCGCAGGGCCTGTCCATCTTCGGCGACCATGCGGACGTGATGGCGGTGCGGCAGACCGGGTTCGCGCTGCTCGCCTCCGCGTCGGTCCAGGAGGCGCACGACCTGGCGCTGGTCGCGCACGCGGTCACGCTGGCCACCCGGGTGCCGTTCGTGCACTTCTTCGACGGGTTCCGCACCTCGCACGAGCTGAACACGATCGAGTTGCTGGACGACGACGACCTGCGCGCGCTGGTGCCGGAGGAACTGGTCCGCGCGCACCGGGGCCGGGCCCTGTCCCCGGACCACCCGTTCGTCCGGGGCACCGCGCAGAACCCGGACACCTACTTCCAGGCCCGGGAGACGGTGAACCCGTTCTACGTGGCCGTGCCCGGCGCGGTGCAGGCCGCGATGGACGCCCTGGCCGGGCGGACCGGGCGCCGCTACCAGATCGTGGAGTATTCCGGCCACCCGCAGGCCGAGCGGGTGATCGTGGTGATGGGCTCGGCCGGGCAGACCATCGAGCAGACCGTGGCCCATCTGTGCGCGCAGGGAGAGCGGGTCGGCGTGGCCCAGGTCCGGCTGTTCCGGCCGTTCCCGGCCCAGGCCTTGCTCGACGCGCTGCCGACGTCCGCGGCGCGGATCGCGGTGCTGGACCGGACCAAGGAGCCCGGATCGGCGGGCGAGCCCCTGTTCCTCGACGTGACCGCCGCGCTGGCCGACTCTTATGCCGATTCACAACGGGATGGCTTCCCGCTGATCATTGGCGGCCGCTACGGGCTGTCGTCCAAGGAACTGACCCCGGGGATGGCCGCGGGGGTGTTCGCGGAACTGGCCCGGGAGCGGCCGCGCCGGCGGTTCACCATCGGCATCACCGACGACGTGTCCGGGACCAGCCTGCCGTATGACCCGGCGCTGGACATCGAGCCGGAGGGCACGGTCCGGGCGGTGTTCTTCGGGCTCGGCTCGGACGGCACGGTCGGCGCGAACAAGAACACGATCAAGATCCTCGGCGCGGAGGAGAACCTCAACGCCCAGGGGTACTTCGTCTACGACTCGAAGAAGTCGGGCTCGCAGACCGTGTCGCACCTGCGGTTCGGGCCGGCGCCGATCCGCGCGCCGTACCTGGTGGGCCAGGCCGGATTCGTCGGCTGCCACCAGTTCGGGCTGCTGGAGCGGGTCGACGTGGTCGGCCGGGCCGCACCGGGCGCGACGCTGCTGCTCAACTGCGCGCATCCGCCCGAGGAGGTCTGGGACGCGCTGCCCCGCCCGGTCCAGGAGAAGATCCTGGCCAAGGGGATCGACGTGTACGCGATCGACGCGGCGAAGATCGCCCGCGTGGCCGGGCTGGCCGGGCGGACCAACACGGTGCTGCAGACCTGCTTCTTCGCGATCTCCGGCGTGCTGCCGCGGGACGAGGCGATCGCCAAGATCAAGGCGGCGATCGCCAAGACCTACGGCCGGCGCGGGGCCGAGGTAGTGCGGCGCAACGACGCCGCGGTGGACCGCACGCTGGAGGGGCTGCACCGGATCGAGGTACCCGGGCGGGTGACCTCCGTCCTGGACCTGCCCGCGGTGGTGCCGGCCGGGGCGCCGGAGTTCGTCCGCACGGTCACCGCGGCGATGATGGCCGGCCGCGGCGACGACCTGCCGGTCAGCGCGCTGCCCGCGGACGGGACCTACCCCAGCGGCACCGCGGCCTACGAGAAACGCAACATCTCCGAACTGGTGGCCGAGTGGGACCCCGAGCTGTGCATCCAGTGCGGCAACTGCAGCTTCGTGTGCCCGCACAGCGTGATCCGGTCGACCTACTACGACCAGGCGCTGCTGGACGGTGCGCCGGGGCCGTTCCGGTCCGCCCCGCTGGACGCCCGGGGGCTGCCGGACACGCGGTTCACGCTCCAGGTATACGTGGAGGACTGCACCGGGTGCGAGCTGTGCGTGCAGGCGTGCCCGGTCAGCGCGCCGGGGAAGCCGGAACGCAAGGCGATCAACCTCGCGCCCCGCGAGCCGCTGGTGGCCGCCGAGCGGGAGAACATCGCGTTCTTCGAGACGCTGCCGGTGGCCGAGCGGTCCCGGGTGGACTTCGGCACCGTGCGCGGCACCCAGTTCCTGACGCCGCTGTTCGAGTTCTCCGGGGCCTGCGCGGGCTGCGGGGAGACGCCGTACATCAAGCTGATGTCGCAGCTGTTCGGCGACCGGCTGCTGGTCGCCAACGCGACCGGCTGCTCCTCCATCTACGGCGGGAACCTGCCCACCACGCCGTGGACGACCGGGCCGGACGGGCGCGGCCCGGCCTGGTCGAATTCGCTGTTCGAGGACAACGCCGAGTTCGGGCTGGGGTTCCGGCTGGCTGCCGACCGGCACGCCGGGCTGGCCCGCAGGCGCGTGGCGGACCTGCGGGACGTGGTCGGCGCCGGGCTCGCGGACGACATCCTCGGCGCGCCGCAGCTACGCGAGTCGGAGCTGGCGGCCCAGCGTGACCGGGTGGCGGAGCTGAAGCAGCGGCTGTCCGGCCTGGACGATGATCATGGCGGGGCCGTCGCCGACCTGCTGAGCGTGGCCGACCACCTGGTCCGGCGCAGCGTGTGGATCGTCGGCGGGGACGGCTGGGCCTACGACATCGGGTCCGGCGGGCTCGACCACGTGCTGGCCAGCGGGCGCAACGTGAACGTGCTGGTGCTCGACACCGAGGTCTACTCCAACACCGGCGGCCAGGCATCCAAGGCGACGCCGCTGGGCGCGGTGGCCAAGTTCGCCTCCTCCGGCAAGACCACGCCCAAGAAGGACCTCGCGCTGCAGGCCATCGCGTACGGCTACGTCTACGTCGCGCGGGTCGCGATGGGCGCGGACCCGCAGCAGACCCTGCGCGCCTTCCGCGAGGCCGAGGCCTACGACGGCCCGTCGCTGATCATCGCCTACAGCCACTGCATCGCGCACGGCATCGAGATGCGCGACGGCCTCGGCCAGCAGTACCGCGCCGTGGCCAGCGGGTACTGGCCGCTGATCCGGTACGACCCGGTGCTGCGCGCGGGCGGCGGCAACCCCTTCCTGCTCGACTCGCCGCGGCCCCGGATCCCGCTCGCCTCCTACACCCAGCGGGAGTTGCGGTACCGGACCCTGGGCAACACCGACCCGGCCGAGGCCGAGCGGCTGGCCGCCCTGGCCCAGCAGGCGGTGGACCAGCGGTGGGACACCTACGAGGAGATGGCGAGCCGCGGCCCGGCGCACTTCCCGGCCGACGCGCGGAAGGCTCGCGAGGCTGCAGGCCCCCGAGATGACGGCGACCCGGCCGATGCGCGGCAGGAGGGCTGATGGATCTGTCGACCCGGTACCTGGGCCTGGAGCTGCGCAACCCGCTGGTCGCCTCTGCGTCCCCGCTGTCGAACACCGCCGACGGCGTCCGGCGGCTGGCCGACGCCGGGGTCGGCGCGGTCGTGCTGTTCTCCCTGTTCGAGGAGCAGCTGCGGCGGGAGGCGGCGCAGAACGCGGCGCTGGCCGACGCCGGGACCGAGAGCTTCGCCGAGTCGCTGTCCTACTTCCCCGAGGAAGCCGGCGCGGACCCGGGCCCGCGCCGCTACCTGAGCCTGCTGGAGCGGGCCGCGGCCGCCGTGGACATCCCGGTGATCGCCAGCCTCAACGGGTCCACCGCCGGCGGGTGGACCGGCTACGCCAGCGCCCTGGAGCAGGCCGGCGCGGCCGCGATCGAGCTGAACATCTACCACCTGCCCGGTGACCCCCTGTTCCCCGGCCGCGACGTCGAGCAGCGGCACGTCGAGATCCTGACCACGGTCAAGGCGGTGGTCAAGGTGCCGGTCGCGGTGAAGATGAGCCCGTTCTACAGCTCCGCCGGCGAGATGGCGCTGCGGCTGGACCGGGTCGGCGCCGACGGCCTGGTCCTGTTCAACCGGTTCCTGCAGCCCGACATCGACCCCGAGACGCTGACCGTGACCGCCGGGTTCGGGCTGTCCAGCCCGGCCGAGGCCCGGCTGCCCCGGACCTGGATCGCGCTGCTGGCCGGGCGGGTACGCGCCTCGCTCGGCGCGACCACCGGCGTCGAGGACCCGGCCGACGTGGCCCGGTACCTGCTGGCCGGCGCGGACGTCGTGATGACCGCGTCGGCGCTGCTGCGGCACGGCCCCGGGCACGCCCGCGTGCTGCTCGACGGGCTGGCCGAGTGGATGGCGCGCAAGGGATTCGCCTCGGTGGCCGACGCGCGCGGGCTGCTCTCGGTCCCGGCCGGAACCGACGAGGCCGCCTACGAGCGCGCCGCCTACGTCGACGTGCTGCAGGCCGCCAACCGCGGCCGCGGCCCCTGGTGACCCCGTCTCGTTATGCTGCGGGGTCCGGCGGCTCGGGATCTGGTTCGTCGGGTGTCTTGGCGGGCGGTTGCCTGCCGCCAGTGCTGCGGTAATACTGCCGGTAGATGATCTTGTAGAAGGGGATCCACCGCGGGATACGGTTGATGCCCGGGATCCACGGCGCGAACATCGGCAGCAGGAACCCGAAAAGGACCATGAGCAGGCCGACGTCCAGGTCGAGGTTGGAGTTGCTGGAGGGATTCAGCGCGGGAATCTGGTACATCCCCGCATACAGCCACAGCCAGACCTGGCCGGGGAAGTTCCAGAGTTCGTTCATGACACCCCACTGGTCGCCGCCGACGCCCTGGGCCTCGGCGATGCTCTCCCAGAGGCTGCCGTCGCTGAAGAACATGGTCCCCATGGTGGTGTTGGTGCTCAACTGCTGATCGCTGCCCTGGAAGTAGCCGTCGAGGCTGCCGTTGCGCGCGGCGAGCAGCTCCGCCTGGATGATCACCGGGACCGGCCCGTAGTTGCCCGAAGGCACCGTGACCGAGGTGGGAGTGAACTTTGCGCTCGGCTTGGCCAGCGCCTTGGCGTAGTTGTTGAGCCAGGTCGCCTGCTGAGCCGAGGCGACCTGGGAGGCCGAGGCGCCGGGCGAAAGGTCGCCGCCAGCCGCCTTGTACCGGCCGATCGCCGCAGCGACAAGAGGGTTATAGGGCGCGACGATCTGGGAGACCGGAGCCAGTACGAAATCGTTGGCGGTGTTGATCGGCAGGGTCAGGCCGAAGATCGCTTTGGCGATCTCGGCTGGCTGTATCCCGATGATCTCCTGCGATGCCCCGGTGGTGGTATTGAACGGCGGGCCGTACTCGGCGGTCGTAGTTCCGCCGAGCAGTTCCTGCACAGCTGTCTGGGCCAGGTCGGACGGGTCGTTGGTGTCCCAGTACCTGGCGCTGAACGCCTGCCCGGCCGGAGAGGCGGGCGCCTTGGGATAGGTGAGGCCGCCGTCCGGGGAACCCCACAGGATCGCGGCAAGGATGCACAGCACGGCGACGAAGATGACCGCGATGGTGCCCTCGGTGATGAGGTCGTAGCGACGCTCGGGACCCTGCCAGGTGCCCAGAGGGTGGCGTTTGGTACGCGTTGTGGTTGGCGCTTTGGTGGGCGCTGCCATCTTCGCCTCCTCAGCCCTGGTCAGCCGCGTGGGCTGGCTCGTCGGGGACCTCCAGTGCCTCAGCCCCAGGCGGCGGGGCGACGCCCCGGCGGCGGATCAGGCCGATGTGAACCGAGACGATGAACAGCAGCAGGCCGACGGTGATGACCACATGCAAGGTGAACTGCTGGCCCGCGTTCATCACGTTCCAGATCGCGCCGATGCCGAGCGCGTTGAACGCGTCCTTGGCCTGCTGGCCGATCCACTGGCTGTCCCAGTTGGTCATCATCAAAAAGCCGGTGAAGGCGGTCAGGATGCTCACGATGAACGCGAGCACGCCGGTGATCCACGTCCAGCCGCGCCCGCCGCGCCAGCCCATAGTGAAGAAGTTGGTGATGAAATGCACGGCCATGAACAAGAACATGACCTGCACGCTCCAGAAGTGAATGCTGTTCATGAACGCGCCGAAGGAGTTCGTATGCCAGAACGACACCCCGCCCAGCGCGATGATCGCACCGCTGATGACGGCGACGATGAGCGCCGCGAGCGTCAGCACGCCCATCGTGTACAGGACGGAGGAAACGTACGCCGGCTCCCGGTCGGGCAGCAGCTTGCGCAGCGGGTAGTTGCGGACCAGGTAGCCCCGCAGCCACGGACTGGGCCGCGCCCACGAGAACCGCTCGGTGCCCGTGGCGTTGGTGACCGGGTCCGGTCCCTGGTTCGCCGGGGCGGCGCCGTCGGCGCTCACCGGACACCCCGCACCGCGGGGTCGCGCGACATGCCCGGGGCGGTCATCGCCGGTCCTCCGGCGGCTCGGCCTTCCCGCCGGGAAGGTTGATGAACATTCCGACAACGAAGATCAGCACGACCAGGACCATCTCGATGACGTTGGCGATCTTGAGGGTGAACCAGCTGAAGGTCCAGGCGTTGAAGCCGCCGTCCCCGACCAGGTCGAACACCGGACCCCATAGCTGATGGATCATGCTTCACCTACCTCTAACGCACCTATCCGGCACCGGGCTTGCGCTGGGAGCAAGCCGCCAGGCACTACATCTGACGGGTGACTGTGGTGGCCTGGGACGCTGAACCGGTAGAGCGTCCCGGTGACGCCACCGGAGCCATTGCTGAGCGAAGGCGTGATCTTCTAGAAAAGGATGCGCTGCGCCGCCGTCGAGCGCCAGGGACGCAAGGTAACAAAATGGTAAATAGAGGCTGAGAGGAGCGAGCGGCAGCAGCAAGACGCGCCGGCTCAGGCTGCTGAGCTGCTAAGACGAGCCTGGCCTTCACCTGCCGTTTCCGGCAGTGACCGGCTCGCTGTCGGGGGCGTACGCGGGCAGCCGGGCCGAGTAGATCGAGTAGCCGTCGATGTAGAACGCGACGACCGTGGCGATGGCGGTGGCCGCCATCATCGGGACCAGCAGCCCGAAGCCGCTGTGGGTGAGCTCGAGCACCAGCGCGAGACCGGACAGCGGCGCCTGCATCGCGGCGCCGATCATCGCGGCCGCACCGACCATGGCGAACGCGCCGGACGGAGAGCCCGGCCAGGCCAGGTTCCAGGCGATGCCGAGCGCGCCGCCGAGGACCGCCCCGGTGGCCAGCGTCGGGGTGAACAGGCCGCCGGATGCCCCGCTGCCCAGGCACATGGCCGTGACCAGCGGCTTGAGCGCGAACAGGGCCAGCAGCAGGCCGAACCCGCCGATGCCGAGGAACGCGTCGCGCGCCATGTCCAGGCCGTTCCCGAACAGCTGCGGGTACCAGATGCCGATGACGCCTAGCAACCCGAACGCCACGACCGGGGCGTACAGCAGCCTGGTGCCCCTGGCCCGGTGATGCGACACCCAGCCGATGAGGCGGATGTAACCGGCCGAGATCAGCCCGATGACCGGCCCGGCCAGCAGCGCCCAGGTCATCAGCGACGCCGTGAAGCGGTAGTCGGGGATGCCGGGGTACGTGGCCCGGTCCGGCAGGTACACCCACGCCGTGGCGGTGGCGATCCAGGAGCACACGATGGCCGGCAGCATGACCGGCAGGGAGATGCCGCCGAGCAGGATCTCGGCGGTGAACAGGGCACCGGCGAGCGGGACGTTGTAGACGGCCGCCAGGCCCGCGCCACCGCCGCACGCGACGAGCAGCCGCCGCTGCTGCGGCGACAGGCCGGCCCAGCCGGCCAGGACGCTCCCGGACGCGCCGCCCAGCAGCTTGGGCGCGGCCTCCCGGCCGATCGACGCGCCCATCCCGATGACGACCTCGGATATCACCGACGTGCCCAGGCAGCGCCGGAAGGACAGCCGCCCGTCGCCGGTCCACAGCGCCTCGTCAATCTCGGAGGGCTCGCCCGCGGTGTACCGCCGCAGCAGGAACCACGCGACGCCGCCGAACGCGCCGGCGATCAGCAGGGAGCCGACGCGCCGGGCCGCGGATGCGTGCTCGACGCCCTCCTGCAGGCTGCCGGAGTGGTAACCGAACGCCGCGTACTGCACGTTGAACAGGATCAGCATCATCAGCGCGCCGAGCAGGCCCGCCGCGACGCCGACTGCGGCGACCATCACCCAGAACCTTAGGGTGAGCACTCCCGCCCCGTGGCTGGTGATGTTTGGCTGCTCCATGGCGCCGCGGCCCGACGGCAGGCGCTGCTTCAGCACGGGCTGCGGGCGCCGCATGCGGTCGCTGACCCGGTCGTGCCACTGGCCGCGCCGGGCGGCGAGGGAGCGCAGCGGGCCACGGCGGGGCGCCTGGCCGCCCGGCCGGCTCATCCGGGCGGCCCGGACGGCGCGGCGCCGGCCAGCTGCCGGAGCAGCCGCTGGGTTCGGGCGGCCCGGGCGGCCCACCACCGGGTGACCGCGTCGGCCGGCGGCCTGCTCGCGTGGCGGCGCGCCCAGCGCCCGGATTCGCGGCTCAGCCAGGTCAGCGTGGCGGCGGGGTCCTGCTCGAGCATCGCCCGCAGCGCGAACCGGCGCTCGCCGATCCGGTAGCCGACGCCGGCCTGGCCCGCGACCTCGGCGAGACGGCGGCGGGTCACGATGATCCCGCTGCGGACCGGGGTGACCAGCGCGCCGACCAGGTCGTCCACGCTGCTTCCGGCGCCGGGCAGGGCCGGTGCCGCCCGCAGCGCCAGCGGTAGCCGCGCCGGGGCCGGGCGCGCCGGGGCCGGGCGCGCCGGGGCCGGGCGCGCGGCAGCGTGGATCGCGCCGATTTCGTGGGTGACTGCCGCGCGGGCGAGGTCCGCCCAGGCGGTCAGCGCCGGCGCGCCGAGCCCGGACACCGCGTCGAGGTAGCCGGGCAGCCACGGCCACAGGTGCTCCCACAGCAGGGCGGCCCGGGAACGGGCGAGCGCGGTGGCGGTGGCGGCCCTGCGGGTCCCGGCGGCCGCCTCGCCCAGGCTCGCGTAGAGGCTGAGCAGCGCGGTCAGGTGGTCAGGCTCGGCGGGCGGGGCGACGCCGATGGCCCGCCAGAAGCCGGCGACCCGGTCGGCTCCCTCACCGCCGAGCGCGCCGTCCGGGCCCAGGTACACCGATGCGTAGGGCGGGCAGTTCATGATGAACGCGTCGGCGTGCTGCTGGCCGTTCAGGTCCGGCAACCCTAGCGCGTGGCCGGCGGCGCGGGCGTCGGCCGGGCTGTCGGCCACGGCCCCGATCGCCCGCAGCAGTTCGCAGCGGCCGGGGGTCACCGGGCCCGCTCCTGGCACTGCCCGGGCGGGCCCCTGGCAGGCGGCCCCGCCAAGCCCGCTCATCCGGCCCCGCCAGGCAGGCGGAACGCGCCGGAGGCGGGCTTGAGCGGCCGCATCAGCCAGCGGGGGCGGCGCGTGCCATCCGGTGACACCTGCCCGGCCGGGCGGGTCAGGGCCAGCCACCGCCGGTACACCTCGCGGGCCTCGGCGGTGTCCACGGCGATGTCGCCATGGGCGTCCGCGGGATCGGCCGGGCGCACCCGGACGGCCTGATGCCAGCAGTGCATCCCGGAGATGGGGTCGGGATGCACGGGGAACGTGAGGTTCTGGTGAACGCCGGTGTCGCTCCACCAGAACCGCTGGGTGTCGGGATCGGCCGAGGCGTACCGCCGCACCGGTGCGCGGCGCTCCATCCGCCAGCCGCCCGCGCCGCGGCGCAGGTCGACCGTCGCCGCCATCGCGCCGGCTCCGCGCGGCCCGCCGTCGAGCCGCCAGCGGCCCATGTGGTGACTGCAGGCCACGACGCCCGGCCGGATGCCCTCGGTGACCCACGCCTTGGCCACGAAGTAGCCGATCTCGGTTTCCACGCGAACGAGGTCCCCGGTCGCGGCGATGCCGAACCTGGCGGCGTCGGACGGGTGGATCCACACCGGGTTGGTGTGCGCCAGTTCGTCCAGCCACTTGGCGTTGGCCGAGCGGGTGTGGATCTGGGTGGGCAGCCGGAACGTGGACAGCAGCACCACCTGGTCCGGTGCCAGGCGGTCCGGGTGCACGTGGCTCTGGATGTAGCCGGGCAGCGCATGCTCCGGCCAGCCCCACGACGCCAGCGTCGACGACCAGAACTCCAGCCGCCCGGATGGCGTGGGGAAGCCCCGCAGCACCTCGCCGTCCACCTGCACCCCGGCGGGCCGGCGGCCGCCGGCGTCCGGCTCGGGCGAGCCGACCGGCACGATGTTGGGGTCCGGCGGCCTGGCGCCGGCGCTGTACACCCGGCCGGTGGCGGTGACCGCCACGTCCTCGAGTTCGCTGGCCGGCACGGGCTGGCTGTGGGCGGCCGCGTTCCCGGCGGAGATCTCGAACGCCCCGTACCGCCGCATCCACTGCAGCGGGGTGCGGCCCTCAGCGGCGGCGCGTTCCGGCAGTCCGGGCACGGAGTGCTCGAACATCCAGCCGTAGTACTCGTCCACGGTGAGCTTCTCGCCGGGGCGCGCCCTGGACTCGTGGTATTGCCGGATGCCGAGCGAGCCGTCCGGGTCGATCCGCCAGGACAGCTCGATCCAGAACTCGTTCTCTTCCCAGACCTCGCCGGGGTTGACCTGCCGCGAGTCGGCGATGCGCTCGCCGAGACGCTCCCGCGCGGCGCGCAGGACCGGCTGGCGGAAGCCGACCCACTGCCCGTTGTACTGCTCGTAGGAGTGCGTGTCGTGCCGTTCGGGCCCGTGGCCCATGGGCAGCACGTAGTCGGCGAAGTAGGCCGACTCGCTCCAGGTCGGGGTCAGCGCCACGAAGCAGCCGACCTTGCTCTCGTCGGTCAGCACCTCCATCCACGACAGGCCGTCGGGGTTGGTCCAGACCGGGTTGTAGACCCGGATGAAGTAGGTGTCCAGCCGGCCACGTCCCTCGGCGAGGAAGTGCGGCAGCAGGAAGCTCATCTCGTTCTGCGCCAGCGGGTACTCCGGCGGCCAGGACAGCTCCTGCCATTCCCGCGGGTGCGGGGGAACGTGGATCGGCCTCGGCACGAACTTGTTCCACGCGTTCGGGAACGTGCCGCCCTCGGTGGCGACGGCGCCCAGCAGCGCCGAGATCAGGAACAGGGTGCGCGACACCTGCCAGCCGCCCAGGTTCCCGGCTGCCGCCGACCGCCAGCAGTGGCAGGCGAACCGGGTTCCGGCCCCGGCCACAACGTCGGCGACCTCGGCGAGCACGGCCGCGCCGATCCCGGACTCGGCTGCAGCGTAGGAGAACGTGAACTCCGCGTACAGGCCGGCCAGGATCTCCTCGAAGTACTCGAACGTCTGCGGCCGGCCAGGGTGGCCTGCGGCCAGGTAATCGGCCCAGTTCCACCAGCGGCGGACGAACTCCCGGTCGTACCGGCCGGTCTGGATGAGGTGGTTGGCGATGGCCAGGTTGATCGCGGCCTCGCTGCCCGGCTGCGGGGACAGCCAGTAGTCGGCCTGGCTCGCGGTGTTGGACAGCCGGGTGTCCAGGACGATGACCTTGGCGCCGTTCGCGCGGGCCTGGGTGATCCGCTGCGCGTGCGGGTTGAAGTAGTGCCCGGACTCCAGGTGCGCGCTGATCAGGTAGATGACCTTGGCGTTCGCGTGGTCCGGGCTGGGCCGGTCGATGCCCATCCAGAACTGGAATCCGGTCCGCCCGCCGCTGGAGCACACGTTGGTGTGCGAGTTGTGGCCGTCCACCCCCCAGCTGGCCAGCACCCGCTCGGTGTACCCGTCCTCTCCCGGGCGCCCGATGTGCACCATGATCTCGTTGCGGCGGTCCTGCGTGATCGCGGCGCGGATCCGGGCGGCGAGGGCGTCCAGCACCTCGTCCCAGGTGATCCGCTCCCACTGCCCGCTGCCGCGCTGGCCGGCCCGCTTCATCGGGTACAAGATCCGGTCCGGGTCGGTGACCTGGTTGATCGTGGCCGGGCCCTTGGCGCAGTTGCGGCCGCGGGAGCCCGGGTGCTCGGGGTTGCCCTCGAACTTGCGGACCCGGCCGGTCTGCCGGTCGACGTAGGCGAGCAGGCCGCACGCCGACTCGCAGTTGAAGCACGTGGTCGGCACCAGCATGTAGTGCCGCTCGTCGGCGGTCGGCCAGGCCCGGGAGGACAGCTCCACCCAGTCGTCCCAGCGCTCCCGGGGCGGGAACGAGGCCAGGTGCACCCGGCTCGGCCCCTGGTAGAACGTCTCGCCGCGGGCTTCGGTGGCCGCCCGCGCCGCGGACACGCGTGCGCCCAGCGCGTCGAGCGCGTCCGGGGTGCCCGGCGCGTCCAGCTTGTCTAGCGTGCCCGGGGTGCCCGGGGTGCCCGGGGTGCCCGGGGTGCCCGGGGTGCCCGGGGCGCCCGGGGCGCCCGGCCGGCCGGGCCTGGCGGACCGGTTGCGGCGGCGTCGTGGCATGGTGGGCCTCCTGCTAAGCCAGCGGGACAGACTGGCCAGCCTGGACATAGGCGTGCTCGTGGGCGAGCAGGCCGGCCAGCGCGAACGGCACGGCAGCCAGGCCGATCCACGGCGCGGCGATGCCCACCGTGACCGCGGCCAGCCCTGGCCAGAAGAACCGCGCGTAACGCCCCCGGATCATCTCGCTGGCCGCTAGGTGCGCGTGCGCGGTCACGTGCGGCAGCGTCACCTCGCCGGCGGCGAGGATCACGTCCAGCCCGGCGGCGGCCGCCAGCACCACCTCGCACGCGGCCGCCGGGCTGCCCGGCGCCAGCCAGGCCAGCAGCGGCAGGATCGCGGCCGCGCCGGCCAGGGCGGCCTGCACCGCCAGGTGCGGGGCGAGCAGCGGGCTCTGCCACAGGTCGCGGCCCTTGGCCTGGGCGAACAGGTACGCGGTGTAGCACGCGGCGGCGGCCGCCAGCGGCAGCCCGATCCCAGCCAGGACCTGCCGGGCGCCGGTCCAGCCCGGCGCGGCGGCGAGCAGGTAGAGCGTGACCACCCCGCCGTAGCCGCCGAGCACGAACGAGCCGCGGACCAGCCAGCTCCGCCAGTGCCGCCGGGTGAAGATCAGGTAGAACCTGGCGGGGTGCGCCAGGTCGGCGATCAGCAGCCCCCCGGTGACAGCGAGGAAGCCCAGTGCCAGGACGGGAGCCGCCCAGCGGGCCGCCGGGTTGCCCCAGCCCAGGGAGCCGGCCATGGCGAGCGCGGCGGGCACGGCGAAGCCGCCGGCGGCGATGCTCTTGGTCCAGGTGTACAGGCTGACCCGCCAGCCCCACGGCGCCTGGTGCGGCACGTCATAGGACAACAGCGCCGCCGCCGAGGACGTCGGCCGGCCCGGGTGCCCGGAGACCACGGCCTGCGCACCCGCCGGGCCCTGCGAGGCCCAGGCGAACAGGCCGCCGTCCGGGCGGCGGGCGGCCAGCGGGTCCAGGGTCACCTGGTGGGCGCCGGAGTAGAAGACGCCGGGGCGGGTCTCCTTCTCCGGCCGGCGTACCTGGACGGTCCCGCGGGCGACGGCGCGGGAGACCGGCGCCGCCGGGTCGTTGAGGTCGCCAACGAGGATCGCCTCGGTCGGGCACACGGTCACGCAGGCCGGCTCCAGGCCCATGTCGATCCGGTGCGCGCACATGTTGCACTTCTCCGCCGAGTGATCGTCCGGGTTGATGAAGATCGCGTCGTAGGGGCAGGCGGCCATGCAGGCCTTGCACCCGATGCAGACGGGCTTGTCGAAGTCGACGATGCCGTCCTCGCGCCGGTACATGGCCTCGGTGGGGCAGGCGGCCACGCACGGCGCGTCCGCGCACTGGTTGCACCTGGTCACCTGGAACACCCGCCGGGCCTCGGGAAACACGCCCACGTCCACGGACTTGACGTAGGTGCGCGTCACGCCGACCGGAACCTCGTTCTCGCTCTTGCACGCGGTCGTGCACGCGTGGCAGCCGATGCAACGATCCTGGTCGAGCAGCTTCACCCAGCGCGGCGCTGGCAGGTCCGCTTCCGCCATAAGCGGGCCGCTGGGCTGGGTGCCGGGCATCCGCCCCCGGGGCTAGCAGACATGGCCGTGGAAGATCTCCGCCGATTCCGGCAGCTCGCTGGCCGGTCGCCGAGAGAAGGCGTCTCGATCTGGAGTACCTCAACCATGATC
Source organism: uncultured Actinomycetota bacterium (assembly GCA_963808705.1). Classification (GTDB taxonomy): domain Bacteria; phylum Actinomycetota; class Actinomycetes; order Streptosporangiales; family Streptosporangiaceae; genus JASHPR01. The sequence continues at coordinate 832,925 of CAWEHB010000008.1, forward strand.
GCTGACCTCCCGGACCGTGCGGGAATCTAGGCTCGCTAATGTACGATCATTCGGACGAGACGGCAATACCCGGGCTGCCCTGGCCGCCATGTCGGGGCGCGGCCTCGCGCCGCCCTGCGGCCAGGCTGTCGCTGGTACTTTCGCCGATGTCCGGACATGGCGCGCCGATGCGGAGTGGGAGGGATCCATGGCGGCAGACGCCACTACGGGCCACCCGACGGCGGCCGGGCCCCTGGACCGCCGCAGCCCGCTGCCGCTGTGGGCGCAGCTGCGTGCCGATCTGCTGCGGAGACTGGAGGTCGGCGCGTTCGACGCGGCCTTTCCCGGCGAGATGGCCCTGGTGGCCGATTACGGTGTCAGCCGCCACACTGTCCGGTCGGCACTGCGCGAGCTCCGCGCGGAAGGGGTTGTCCTGGCCGAGCGGGGCCGCCGCCCGCGGGTCGTCGGCCAGCCCGCGATCACCCAGCCGCTCGGGGCGCTGTACTCGCTGTTCGCCTCGGTGGAGTCGGCCGGCCTGCGGCAGACCAGCGTCATCAGGGCGCGTGATCTGTGCGCAGACGGCGTCGTGGCCGACCGGCTCGGACGGGAGGCCTCTACCCCCCTGTTCCGCCTGGAGCGGCTGCGCCTCGCCGACGGGGAGCCCCTCGCGCTCGACACCGTGTGGCTGCCTGCCGACATCGCGGCGCCGCTGCTGGATGCGGACTTCACCCACACCGCGCTCTACGACGAGCTGGCCGCCCGGGCCGGCGTGCGGCTGGACGGGGGGCGCGAGGACATCCGCGGGGTGGTGCCGACCAAGGCTGAGCGGCGCCTGCTCGGCATCGGCCCGGCGACAGGCGCGCTCGAGATCCGGCGGCTCGGCTATGCGGCGGGCAGGCCGGTCGAATGGCGTCACACCCTGATCCGGGGTGACCGGTTCTGCCTGCTGGCGGAGTTCTCCGCCCGCACCGGCTACCGGCTCGCGGCCGACAGCCCTTTCCCTGCCCCGGGGACCCAGGCCGCCGTTCCCCGCCCCTGATCGGGGGTGGCGACGGCCAGGCTGCCGGCCGCGTGGCTGCGGTTGCTACCGCCGCCGCAGCCACGTCAGCAGGGCGTTTGGGGCTCAATACCCCATGGGGTATAGTACCGAACGTGAGGAAGGTTGGCCGATGAAGATCGACGAGGATGTGACGGGCCCCGTGCTGAACCGGCTCCGGCGTGCCCAGGGCCAGCTTGCCGGTGTCATCGCGATGATCGAGTCGGGACGTGACTGCCGGGACGTGGTGACGCAGCTCGCCGCGGTGTCCCGTGCCCTCGACCGCGCCGGGTTCAAGATCGTGGCGAGCGGCATGCGGCAGTGCCTAGCCGCGGGCGACGGGGCGGAAATGACCCAGGAGCAGATGGAGAAGCTGTTCCTGAGCCTGGCCTAGCGGCCCGGAGGTCCATCCGGGCGACACCGGAAATGGCAACGAGGAAGGCAGGGCCGGTGGAGTATGCGATGACTGTGCGCACCGCGGCCTCGTTTGCGGAGGCGAACGCACAGGTCCGGGAGGCGCTCAAGGCTCAGGGCTTCGGCGTGCTGACCGAGATCGACGTGCAGTCGACGCTGCGGGAGAAACTCGGCGAGGAAATCGAGCAGTACGTCATCCTCGGGGCCTGCAACCCGCCGCTCGCCAGCCGGGCGCTTTCGGCCGACCGGGCCATCGGCCTGCTGCTGCCGTGCAACGTCGTGGTGCGGGCATCGGGCGACGCCACCATCGTCGAGGCGCTCGACCCCCGGGCAATCGCGGAAATCGCGGGCCAGCCGCTGCTCAAGGAGATCGCGGAGGACGCGGCCGCCCGGCTGCGCGCAGCGCTGGATACGCTCCCGCCCGAGCGCTAGCCGGCTGGGGGCGCACCCGGCCCGGCCGGCACCGGGCCGAGGCAGCCCGGCGGCAGCGGGAACCAGCGGAGCGCCTCGAAGTCCGGGCCGAGGCCGGTGGGCCCGTCCTCGACCTCGCCGGGGAGCCCGGCGAGCAGGGCCCGGGCCCGGCGCAGGTAGCCGGGGAACGCGTCCTCGCCGGCGCGCTCCCGGCGCCGGGGATAGGTCATCTGACCGTCCGGGCCGTAGCTCACGTCGGTGAGGCGCAGCGGCGGCCGGCGCGCGCCCCCGGCGTGCCGCCACAGCCCTGTGCGCGGGTCGAACCGGTACGCCGGGAGCAGGCGGTAGCCGTCCGCCGCGATCAGCTCCACCGCGGCGGCGATGTAGTCGGCCTGTGCGGGCGAGATGAAGTAGTTAAGATTCACCCTGGCCCAGCCGGGCTTGATCCCGTCGCAGCCGTGCCCGATCTCCTCGCGCAGTGCGTGCGAGCGGGCCGCCCCGATCGCCAGCAGCCGGTGCCCGTACGGGCCGGCGCAGGAGCACCCGCCACGGGCCTGGATGCCGAACAGGTCGTTCAGCACCGCGACGACGAAGTTGTGGTGCAGGTACTGCGCGCCGCGGCGGATCCGGAAGGAGACGATGGACAGCCGGCGGGAGCGCTGGTTGCCCAGGATCTCGATCTGCGGGACGTCGGCCCAGCGGCGCAGAACGTGCCGCCACAGTTGCTCCTCGCGCTCGGCGATCAGGCTGGTACCTACTGCCTGCTTGAGCGCGACAACCAGCCCCGCACGGATGGACTCGATGATGGCGGGCGTCCCGCCCTCCTCCCGGGCGACCGGGTCGTCGAGGTAACGGTGGCCAACCGGGTCGACGAACGCCACGGTGCCGCCGCCCGGAGACGTCGGCACCGCGTTGCGGACGAGCTCACGCCGCACGACAAGCACGCCGGGAGTCTGCGGGCCGCCAGGGAACTTGTGCGGCGACAGGAACACCGCGTCCTTGTGGTCGCCGGCGTCCGGTGCCGACGGTGAGACACGGATGTCCACATAGGGGCCGGCGGCCGCGTAGTCCCAGAACGACAGGGCGCCGTGGGCGTGCAGCAGGGCGGCGACCGCGCCGGTGTCGGTGAGGATCCCGGTCACGTTGGACGCGGCGGAGAAGCTGCCGATCAGCAGCGGCCGCCGCGCGTAGCGGTCAAGCTCCCGTTCCAGGTCGGCGACGTCGATGTGACCGTCGGCGTCCTCGCCGATGACCACGACGTCGGCGATGGACTCGCGCCAGGGAAGCTCGTTGGAATGATGCTCGTACGGGCCGACGAACACCACCGGCCGCTCGGCCTCCGGGATCCGGGCACTGAGCTGGTACCGCTCGTCCAGCCCCGCCGGGATCCGCAGCTCCAGGATGCCGATCAGCTTGTTCACCGCCGCGGTCGCCCCGGAGCCGCAGAAGATGACCAGGTCGTCCGCTGTACCGCCGACCGCATCGCGGATGATCCGCCGGGCGTCCTCTCTCAGCCTTGACGTCTGCAGGCCGGTGCCTGAACTCTCGGTGTGGGTGTTGGCGTACCTGGGCAGCACCGCATCGCGGATGAAGTCCTCGATGAAGTCCAGCGACCTGCCCGAGGCCGTGTAGTCCGCATAGGTAACCCTGCGCGGCCCGAACGGGCCGTCCATCAGCTCGCCCTCGCCGATGACTCCCTGCCGGATCTGCTCAAGCAGCGGCGAAGTCGGCACCCTTGAGTCGGCCGGACCGGGCCGGGCTCTGGCCTTGTTCATCGGGACCTCCTGGCATGCGTGCGCGCCGCCATGGCGGCAGGCTCATCGCCACGTGTCTAGACTATACCCCCAGGGGTATGCTAATGGCAGCCAGGGCCCGGTGAGTGGTGGGGCACGCGCAAGCGCATGAGCGGCTGCGCACGCGAAGGCGGGCCCGGCCGGTCCTAGTGTCGGCGCTGCGCGGAAGAGTGTCGGCGCTGCGCGCGGAAGACGGTGTCACGGACGGTGATGGCGCGGCCCTCGGGATCGGTCGCGGACCGTTCTGCGGTCCCGTACCGGGCCGTCTTCGTCGCCGCCGGATCAGCGCCGGGACCGGCCGGCCTGGCTGAACCGGCGCCCCCAGTCGCGGACCCGGTCGGCGAGCTCTGGCGGGGAGAGCACCTCAAAGTCCGCGCTGACCGCGCCCAGCGCCATCGTGGGCCAGTCCAGCGAGTCGGCGGTCATGCGCACCCGGCAGCGGCCCGGGCCCGCCTCCTCGACCGTGGACCACCTGCCGATTCGCTCCCGCACGGCCGCGGCGGGCGCGTCTACCAGCACCTCGACGTCATGCACGGCCTGCACAGTGTCGATGCCGGCCCGGACGAACGCCGCCGCGTCGGCGGCGGGCAGCTCGCGTGGCCGGAACCGGGCGCCGGTGCCCTGCGGCCCGCTGAGCCGGTCGACGCGGTAGCTGCGCCAGTCCTGGCGGTCGAGGTCGTACCCGACCAGGTACCAGCGGCGGTGCAGCGAGACCAGGCGGTGCGGCTCGACGTGCCGGGCGGTGCGCTGGCCGCCGGCCGCCGTGTAGCCGAAGCGGAGCCGCTCGGTGTCCCGGCAGGCGACGGCGACGCTGGTGAGAACGCCCGGGTCCACGGCCGTCCGGGCGGCGCCGCCCCAGCTCGCCGGCACGGTCATCGCGCGCAGCGCCTCAACCCGGTGCCGCAGCCGGCCCGGCATCACCTGCACCACCTTGGCCAGCGCGCGCACCGAGGACTCCGCGATGCCCTCGACCGCGCTCTCCGCGGCCGCCTGCAGGCCGACGGCCAGCGCGACGGCCTCCTCGTCGTCGAGCGCCAGCGGCGGCAGCGCCGCGCCGGCCACCAGCTGGTAGCCGCCCTCGGCACCGCGCTGCGCCTGCACCGGGTAGCCGAGCTCGCGCAGCCGGTCGATGTCCCGGCGCAGCGTACGCGGCGAGACCTGCAGCCGCACGGCCAGCTCCGCGCCCGGCCAGTACCGGTGCGTCTGCAGCAGGGACAGCAGCCGCAGCGTGCGCGCGCTGGTGTTCGCCATGTTTCCATCGTCGCGCAATTTAGGTCAGAAAATGGCCGCTATCGCTCCTACCGTGGAATTGGACCGAGAGCCAGGCCACGAAGAGAGGCGGCAACCATGAGCACCCCCAGCATCGGCGCGACCGCGCGCACCCGGGTCGGCGAGCGCGCCGACCTGCTGGCCACGCTGGCCACCCACCGGCACTTCCTGCGCTTCACCACCCGCGACCTCACCGACGAGCAGGCCGCGCGGCGCACCACCGTGAGCGAGCTGTGCCTGGGCGGCCTGATCAAGCACGTCACGGCCGTCGAGCGGGGCTGGGCGGAGTTCATCGTGGAAGGCCCGTCGGCGCTCGGCGGCGTCTCGAAGATGACCGAGGCCGACTGGGCGCGGCGGGCCGACGAGTTCCGGCTGCTGCCGGGCGAGACCCTGGCCGGCGTGCTGGCCGACTACGCCGACGTGGCCAGCCGCACCGACGGCCTGGTCGCCAGCCTGCCCGACCTGGACGCCGCGCACCCGCTGCCGGAGGCGCCGTGGTTCCCGCCCAATACGCGGTGGTCGGTCCGGCACGTGCTGCTGCACATCATCGCCGAGACCGCGCAGCACGCCGGGCACGCCGACATCATCCGCGAGTCCCTGGACGGGCAGAAGACCATGGGCTGAGCCATTATCTGGGTCGCGCCACGTGGCGGCGGCGCCATCGCTGATCCGTGACAGCTTCCAGTTGTCAGCGGTCTGCGAGGAAGATCTCGCGGACCTCGCGGGCGGCGTAGAAGACCAGCACGTACCCGGCGGCCGGGTCGGCCCACCACCAGCCCAGCGCGGCGTTCAGCACCAGCCCGGCCAGCACCGCGGTGGCCAGGATCCCGTCGACCAGCGTGACCCGGCCCTCGGTCTGCAGGACCGGGTTGCCCAGTGCCTGGCCGGTCCGGGCCTTGCCGACGGCCAGCGCGAACATCACTACTGCGGTCACCGCGGTCCAGATGATCCCGGGCACCGAGTGATGCGGGTGATACCCGGTGGCCAGCACCACGGTGGACTGAACCAGCAGGTAAGCCGCCAGGGCAGCGAACGCGTACCCGATCAGCCGCAGGCCCCGGCGCTGGCGCTGCTCGCCCGTGCCCGACAGCTCCCAGATCACCACGGTCGACGCGCCGATCTCGATCAGCGAGTCGAGGGCGAACCCGGCCAGCGCCACCGACCGGGCCGAGGCCGCGGCGATGGCCAGCACCACGATCCCGGCCACGTTCCACGCCAGCGTCGCGTACTCCAGAGCCAAGCCGCGGCGCAGCAGCGCCCGCCGTACCTGGTCGTCCGCCGCCGTCACAGCAGCGCCCGCCGTACCTGGTCGTCTGCCACCGTCATAGCAGAACTCCGCCAGCTTGCGGCCCTTAGCCGGTCTCGGTGGAGGGGCGGCGCGCACGGATGATGGCGAGGGTGCGCCGGCGCGCCCGGTGAGTTTCCTGGGCGGCGTCGGCGAGCCCGGCTGACCGCGGACAGAGGCCAAGGTCCCGCCCGGCGCCTCCAGTAAGTCCCGGGCGGCGGCTCGCGCTCACGGCCGGTTACCGCGGCTGAGCCAGCGGGAAGCGAAGGCGTGCCGCGATCCCGGCGGGCGGGTCAGGAACGGTCTGTGCCTGCCCGCCGTCGCCGAGCGTGCCGACGGCCATCTCCTCGATGAGGTCGGGAACGGCGAGCGATGCCGCCGCCGGGTGCGGGCAGCCGCCGGGAGTGCGTGACAGCGCGCCGCATTGCTGGCAGGCGTATCCGGGAACGAGCCCGCCCGCGGGCACCAGCAGGAGCTGGATGGCGTGCTGGCTGGCCGCGGTGAGGCAGTCGGCCAGGCCGCAGACGGCCAGCCCGTCCGGCGGTTGCCGCGCGACCTGGGCAGCCAGGCGCTGGTCGCGCAGGCTCACCCAGTGCCCGATCGCGCGCCCGGCGTGGTCGCGGACCTTGGCCGGGGTCAGGGTGTGCAGGTCGGCGACGAAGCTGCCGGCCACCTGAACGCCAAGCGTGGCCGGAAGGACCGCGCGGAACTGCGCGATGGTGTCCTGGTGGCCGCCGATGACCAGCGGTTCGGGGCCGCCGGCGCGCTCCGCCCGGTCGAGTATGACGGCAACGTCGTGGTAGTGGTGGCGGGCGAGCTGGATGATGCGCTGATTGACACGGTAGGCCTCCAGGCCGTACCAGCCGCTGAAGCCGTGGCTGCGCAGGCCCTCCGCGGGCGGCAGGGCGGCCGCGGCGATGTGCTCGCCCGCGACCGCGAACAGCCAGGCATGACGCCGGTCGACCACGGCCACCCGGTAGGCAGGAAACCGCTGGATGGCCAGCAGCAGCGGCCGCACATGCGGCCGGGCGGCCAGCACCGCCCGCTCCTGCAGCCGGCAGGGCAGCGGGAACGCCTCGGCCAGGCCCTCCTCAGCGCAGGCAAACAAGGCCACGGTGTGGCCCAGCCAGTCACGGGCACCGGACTCCACCAGCCCGCGAACGGCCCGGCGCCCGGCCGCCGGCACCCGCACCACGCCGGATGCGCCGGGGCTGTCGCCGACCGCGAGGGCGAGCAACTCCCCGGCCCTGGCCGGCAACCCGCGCAACCCGGCCGGGTCCAGCGGCACCCACAGGTACAGCGAAACCACCGACGGACCCCCGGCGCGGACGGTGAGCAGCTTGCCCACATCGGAGCGACTGATCATCATGCCTCCCCTCAGGACTGGCGCGGCGGGCGGTCTTCTGCCCGCTGCCGTGCCGCACGACCAGCCCTCTATCTGTTGAGTTACTCCGCGCGCTGGCTGTCCAGCAGTGCCGAAAGTCCCCGGTCACCAGGGCTCACAGCGCCTATCGCGCGTACCGCGGCGGTGCTGAGCGGGGCCGCGGCGGTACTTAGCCGAGGCGGCTGATGATCGCTTCCGCTTCCTGATTGGTGAACGCCCGGAAGGTCTTGGCGCGCACATTGCCGAGCTCGGCCAGATGGAGCACCGCGGCCGCCGCGGCCTCATCGCCGGGGAACTCGGCCACCATCACGATGTCGTACTCGCCCATCGTGTACAGGTGCTCCCGGACCTTCCCGCGGCGGTTCTCGATCGCCGCGCCGAAAGCCTGCGCCCGCTTGAGGGTGTCGCGGCTGTTCCTGGCGCCCTGGTCGGTCCAGTTCAGCAAGATCACATAGCTTGGCATGGCTGACTCCCGCGTCCTCGAGGCCGTTCCCGCCCTCATCCCGTTAGCCGGGTCCTCAGCGTAAGACCCTGGCAGCAGGCCCAGCAGGGCTTAAAGTCCTTCCCCGGGCCACCATACGAACCCGCAACGCCGCGGCTGCCCCCCCTTACCGGGAGTCCCCGGGTCATTCAGCCTGCGCCCTAGCCTGCCCGGCCGGCGGGTGACCGCTGGCTGCCTCGCCTTCCCGGCCCGCCCGCGGGGCACAGGAGGCGGCCCGCTGGCGCCGCCGGCGGGCCAGCGAGACGACCACCGCCTGCCGCTGCGGCGGCGCCTGGTCCTCCGCGCGCCGGGCCCGTGGCCGCGGCCCCCCGGCGGCCGGGTCGCTGAGCAGCCACGTTTCCGCGACCGTGAGGACATACAGCAGCAAGCCCACCGCCGGGAAGCTCAGCACCAGCACCAGCACCTCAACCATCAGGCTCATGGCCCCAGCCCCGCCATCAGGTAGCGGCGCTGGCCGCGTCTTCGGCCATGCCGTGCGGCCGCAACTCGGCCGCCAGCAACAGCTCGTGAGCACGCCGGGCAGCCTGCGTCGCCGGCCGTTGCCCGGGCCCGGCGGTGGGAAGGTCTTCCAGCCCGCGCGCCAGGATGCCGACCACCTCGGCGAGGGCCGTCACCCGGCGCTCCAGCACGTTAATCCGCTCTTCGAGGGCAGCCGCCGCCGTTGGCTGGTCACCCTCGCCGATCTGCCCGACCACTGGCCGACCTCCGTTGCCGCTCAGTCTCCACCGCTACCCAGGTGCCGGCCGGCATCCGGGATCGCACACGTCCGACGCTATGGCCGGCACCAGGAAGCGGACAGGGCCGTTCGTCCCGTGCCGGCGCACTTCCGCGCCATGAACTGACCCCGGGACTTTCGTCCATGGTCCGTCAGGGGCCGCTGGGCCTGGTACCGGTGCGGTCGTTGTCCGGCGCGGAGGGAGGCGCCGCCGGGCCTGGTTCCCGGCGGCACCGCCCGGCTGCTCCTGGCCAGGACGCGCCGTGGCCAGAAGCGATCACGATCGACACCCAGGCCTCGAGCACCTGCCAGCAGGTCATCACGGCCCGGCGCAGGCGAGCTCTCCGGCTTCCGCCGGGCTCACGCCGGGTCCTTGTTTCATGCATTACCGCCGCTGCGAGCAATTCGTCCTGCCCTGCCGTGACTCAGGTCGCTGCCCGCCGCCCACCCGGGGAACTCCAGGAACTCCGGGGCCCAGGCCACGCTTCGGCCCCCGGCCGCGATCAGGTACCCGACCGTGGGATGGAGGTGTGCACGACCGGGCGCGGGGTGACGTCCGGTGCCGCCTCTAGCACATCCCTCAGCGGAACCCCGGAGTCAAGCGCCGCAGGCTTGTGACCATCGGCCCTGGAGGGCGGGCTGGGCCGTGGGCAGGCTGAGGCAAGAGCGAGACCTGCTTGTCAGGGGAGGCAGTCGTGATGTTCGATGACCGTGTTGATGCGGGGCGGCGGCTGGCCGCCCGGCTGGGGCACCTGCGCGGCGAGCCGGTGGTGGTGCTGGGCCTGCCGCGGGGCGGAGTACCGGTTGCGGCCGAGGTAGCCCGGGCGCTGGGCGCGCCGCTGGATGTGATCGTGGTCCGCAAGCTCGGCGTGCCGTTCCAGCCCGAGCTGGGCATGGGCGCGGTCGGCGAGGACGGGGTCCGGGTGATTAACCCCGAGGTCATGGCCGCCGCCGAGGTTACCGCGGCGGAGCTGGCCGTGGCCGAGGCGCGGGAGCGGGCCGAGGTCGCGCGTCGCGTGGCGCGCTACCGGGGCGGCCGGCCGCGCACGCCGCTGCAAGGGAAGGTGGCGGTGATCGTCGACGACGGCATCGCCACCGGGTCAACGGCCCGGGCCGCCTGCCAGATCGCCCGGGCGCTGGGCGCGGCGCGGGTGGTGCTGGCCACACCGGTCGCGCCGCCGGGCTGGCAGGAGCGGATCGGCCGCGACGCCGACGAGATGATCGCCGTGATCACCCCGGCGCCGTTCTACGGAATCGGCCGGTTCTACGCCGATTTCTCCCAGACCACCGATGATGAGGTGATCGCCTGCCTGGAGCAGGCGACAGTACCGGCTACCCGGCCACCGGCCGTCGTGGCCTCCGTTGCTGACCCGCCTGCCCGGGGGGAGGAAGCCTGCGGTGCCCGGGGCGAGGAAGTGGAGCCCGCGGCCGGGAAAGTCCGTCTGGCCGGATACCTGGCTGTGCCGCAGCAGGCACGCGGGATCGTGGTGTTCGTTCACGGCAGCGGCAGCAGTCGGCACAGCCCTCGCAACCGGTACGTCGCCAGCGTCCTGAACCAAGCTGGCCTGGCCACCCTGCTGTTCGACCTGCTCACCCCGGAGGAGGAACGCGACCGGGCCAACGTGTTCGATATCGGGCTGCTCGCCCGCCGGCTTGCCGAAGTTACCGGGTGGTTGCGCGCCCAGCCGCGGGCCGCCGCCGCGGCGGCGGTCGGCTACTTCGGTGCCAGCACCGGCGCCGCGGCCGCGCTGTGGACCGCGGCCGAGCCCGGTGCCGATATCGCGGCCGTGGTGTCCCGCGGCGGCCGCCCCGATCTTGCGCGTCCCCGGCTGGCGGCGGTGACCGCGCCTACGCTGCTCATCGTCGGCGGGCACGACGAGATGGTGCTCGATCTCAACCGCCGGGCCCAGGCCGAGCTGCGCTGCGAGAACCACTTGGCCGTGGTGCCGGGCGCCAGCCACCTGTTCGAGGAGCCCGGAACCCTCGCCGCCGCGGCGGCGCTCGCCTGCGACTGGTTCACCAGCCACATGACTGCCGGCTCCGGCACGATGCCTTGACCGGCGGAGCCTATGAGATCACTGCCTGGTCATCGTCGGGCTGTTCTGCGCGGGCAGCCCGCAGGCGATCGGACGCCGACTCGGCGGCGTTGTGCAGCCATCGCGCATGCCCGGCGTCCAGATCCGCCGGGCGGTTCAGCAGTTCCCTCGTTTCCGCCTCAAGGAGCCGTATCGCAGCGAGGGTACGCTCGGCGTGACCATATGCCATCGCTTCATCTCCCTGATCGTCAACGGGCGGCGTTGTCGCCGGGCCAGGCTCGCGAAAATGCTCACCGGCATAGGCACCCGGCAGTAGTGCCATTGGTCCCTTGGCGTCTGGCCCGGCGCAGGCTCCAGACCGCCGGCCGCGGCCGGATAGGCGCGGCCTACGGCAGGGAAGTCTGGGAACAGGCCGTGGTGCTCAGGCATTGGCTGACCGCCATCCGGCGTGGCCGGCCAGTGGTCCGGACCTTTGGCCCTAGCGCCCGCGAGGGCTTGATCCGATCATGTAGTCAGCCTGCGAGGAGGTGGAGACGATGCGAGCGAAGGTGGGAGACGAGCTGACGGTCAAGGGGCGTCACCAGGGCGACGAGGACCGCCACGGCGAGATCGTCGAGATTCACGGCCAGGACGGGGCGCCGCCTTACCTGGTGCGCTGGCGGGATGATCACGAGAGCCTTTTCTTCCCGTCCTCCGACGCCGTGGTCGAGCATCACCCCGCGAGCGCGCCCGGCCGGTGAGGCCGTCCGCACCAGGCCGGCGCCAGCATCCCGGGGCACTCGCTGTTCCCCGCGGGGCCGGGCACCGTCCCTGGCCAGCGCCGGCAAGTGGAGCGGAACAGGCAAGGCAGGCGGTGGAGACGGGCAAGGCGCGCCTGTCGCTGGCCGGCGCGGGCGCGGTGGAGATCGTCGGCGCCGTGCCCAAAGCGGCCTCGCTAGGGGTCTTCACCACCGTGGCGAGCACGCGGCCGGTGTTGGCCAGAATGTGCGGCGACAGCCACAGCGCGAACTCTGCAGCGTCGTTGATAACGTCCAGGCAGTCCGCGCTCGGGTTACCCGACGTCGTCGGCGGCGACGGCCAGCTCCGGAAGGGCGACTCGCCGGTGGCGATCGCCAGGACAAGCACGTTCACGTCGAACACGACCGGCACCGCAACCGGCCCCGGCAGGCTCACTGCTGCTGTTTCCCGCCCTTGTAAGCTTGCCGGATCTCCGCTAGCAGCGACTCATCGTCGTGCCCGGCCGCCGCCACCCGCTCGGCGTTGCGCGCCTGGAGTTCACGCAGCCGCTCCGTCGGCCGGGTCAATGCCAGCGGCGGCTGTTAAACGGCTGGGGCCCGCGCACCGTCCGCAGAACTGAGCTGTCTCAGCCGGCGCCGCACCTCACTCCGCACATCTCATCCGCAGCCTGGCTTCGGCCTCATCGAGGAAGGCGTCAACCTGCTTCTGGTCGTATCCTCGCCGCAACCGGACGGTCAAGAACTGCTTGCCTCGGATCTCATCTGCTGTCAGAGGGGGTTTCCTTACCCCGAGGAATGTGTCGCGGATAGCTTCGAGGAAGGCGTCAACCTGCCCTATGTCATAGGCAGGCTGCAGACAGGTGACTAGAAATCTCGTTGACTCGGCCCGCTCGGCGGGAGTGGCGTGGGCAGCTTCTGGGTTTGGCGCACGTACTGGAGGCTGTAGTTTCACGCGAGCCCGGGAGGCCGGGTTCACCGCGGTGAGAAACTCGGCGGTCGCGGCCGGGTGCCCGGCGAGTTGCGCACTAGCTGCCGTCTCGAGCCCCGCGGCGAGCTCGGGGTTCCTCAACCGCAGACCGGTTCCGTCGGCCCGGCTCAACAGCACCCCGTTGCGGCGGGGCCATTGCAGGTCGATCGTGGACACCACGTCGGCCAGCGGCAGGATCCGCCATCGCCTGGCTAGTCGTGGCCGCCAGGCCAGCCAGCCAGGGCCGGCCGCCACGGCCCGGGTCAGCGTCACCCAGCAACACAAGATCACCAGGGCGGCGGCGGCCTCGAACACGAGAGCTACCACGATGGAGCCGCCCACATCGATCCCAGACGATGTGCCTCCATCTCCGTTAGGGAACAGGACCAGGAGGCCGGCCAACAGCGGCGCCAGCAAGATCCAGCCGTATTGCGGCCACGGGAACCCGATCTTGACTTCCTGAAGCGCTGGGCCAGGCAGCTGATCAGCCCGCCGTCTGCCCAGTTGCCCGGCTCCCGAATACGCCGGAACCGGCCCGGCCGCAGGGACCGAGAAAGACAACCAGGACCGTATCGAACTGCCCATAGGCGCCGCCGGGGCTGCCAGGCCGGGCCGGCCTTGCCGCCGGACAGCGAGCTTGGCCAGCCTGCCCAGGCCCCGCACCTTCAGCTCTTGCCCGTTGGCCAGCACAATACGCCGGCCCCGGCCACCAGCCGGTCCAGCCGGCCCGGCACCGGGCACATCGGCGATCATCGTCCACGGAATCGCGACCGGGCGGCGCTGAAAGATGGTGAGGGCCTGGCCGGTCAGTTGCAGCGCTGGCCGCCGCCACCACCGCACGGCAACCACGACAGCGGCGACCGCGCCGCCGGCACCAACCACAAGGGCCGTCACCCCTACAGCATCCTGCGACGGAGTGTAGTGGACGGCCGTCGCAGCGCCGTCGACCTGCCAGATGGCCGCTGCCGCGGCGGCTCACGGCAGAGGAGGTCGATCGTGCTGCAGCGATGAAACTTCAGTTCGACCCTCCGGGCTCGTAGCAGGTGGCACTCGGACCGTCGTAGGGCGTTGGCGAGGCGGCGATGCGGGAGGCTGGTCAGGTGCCGCGGGGGCGCAGGGAGGTGAGCAGGCGGCGCCCTGCGACCGCGAGCCTAGGTGCGGCATGCTCGAGCTTGTGCGTTCGCGCGTGGCGGGCGGCGCGGGCCAGTGCGTCTCGCTGGGCCTGGCTGCGCAGCTCGGCGGCCCGGGCCGTGGCCAGGTGGTAGCTGATGGTGGGGTGCATGGCGGTCTCCTTGTCGTGTGTGGATGGTGGTGCTGGGAAGACTTGATGATGCGCAGCGCGCATCGTGGCCGATGGGTCGAAGTGCTGGCGGCTGCCTAGGGTGTGCTCGCGTCGACATCGGCATAACCGATGGCTATTCGCCCGCGAGAGGTGTCTCTCCGGTCGTCGGATCGATCAGCGCTCGGACGAGCGCGACGTGGTCTGCGGGAAACCCGGCGCGGCGGGCGTGCTCGCGGATGGTTTCGGCGTTGTCGGCGAGGTACAGACAGCAGATCTTGTCGTCGGTGACGAAGCTGTGAATCCATTGCGCTTGCGGTGCCATGCTGGCGAGATCCTCCTAATAGATACCGGCCGCCCGCGAACCGCGGACGCGCCCGGCGGGCCCTGTCCCCGCTCCTGGAGGTGGTGATCCGGTGAAAGGCCGCAATCCATCGCTCGCCACGAAAGCTGGGCTTGGCGCAGGCTCCACGCTGCTCGGGCTTGGATGGCGGCTCGGGCGGCGGTCCGTGACGGACAATGAGCAGCTGGTCCGGACGGTCTGGGCACACCCTCGCGGCCGGGATCTCGCTCACCGATTCTGCTGCGGCGGCGATGGATTCCGGCCAGAGCGCGGATCACAAGTAAGGTGACTATGCATATGTCCAGCCCAAGGCCCGTCGTTCACCTGGAGTTCCACACCGGTGATCACGCACGGGCGAGCGCGTTCTACGCGAAACTCTTGTGCTGGCGCCAGGAGCTGATCGAGGCCGGGTCCGGGTCCTACCTCGCCCTCGGCCTGGGAGGCGGTTTCGGCGGCGGCATCGTCGAATGCGGCACCGCGCGCCCGCTATGGCTGCCCTACGTCCAGGTCGACCAGATCGAAGAGTCCACCGAACGCGCGCGCCAGCTCGGCGCCTCGGTGCTGCTGGCGCCGCGCGAGGGGCCGGCCGGATGGCGCAGTGTCATTTCGGCGCCGCGGTGCGGCGAGCTCGCTATCTGGCAGCCAAAACCATGACGACCGAGCCTGAACACGGGACGAAAGCCGCTCGCATGGCGCTGACCGCGAGTGAGGAGCAAGAGCTGCTCGAGGCCGCCCGGCGGGGCGACGACGACGCCTTCGGCCGGCTCGCCGGACCGTACCGCGGCGAGCTGCACGCCCACTGCTACCGGATGCTCGGCTCGGCCGCAGACGCAGAAGATGCACTGCAGGAGACGCTGCTGCGCGCCTGGCGCGCCCTGCCGCGCTTCGAGGGCCGGAGCTCCGTCCGTTCCTGGCTCTATAAGATCGCGACAAACGCGTGCCTCAGGGCGATCGAGCGGCGGCCCAGGCGAGTGCTTCCGGTTGACTACGCGCCCGCCGCCGACCCCCACGACAACCCCGCCGAACCAGTGGCCGATGCGGTATGGCTCGAACCCTACCCGGATGAGCGGCTCGGGCTCGGCAGCGGCCTGGCCAGCCCGGAGGCCCGTTATGAGCAGCGCGAGGGCGTCGAGCTCGCCTTCATCGCGGCACTCCAGCACCTGCCCGCGCGACAGCGCGCCGTGCTGATACTCCGCGACGTACTCGGGTTCTCAGCCCGCGAAACCGCCACTGCGCTCGAAACCACACCAGTCTCCGTCGACAGCGCCCTGCAGCGCGCCCACAAGACAGTAGACCAACGACTGCCAGAGCCAAGCCAGCAGGCGACGCTGCGCTCACTGAACGACGGCGCGCTGAGACTCGTCGCGCAGCGCTACGTCACCGCCTGGGAGCGCAACGACGTCGACGCGGTCGTTGCCATGCTCGCCGAAGACGCGAAGCTGACGATGCCGCCCGCACCCACCTGGTACCGCGGCCGCGAACAGGTCGCCATCTACCTCGGCGGCGGGCCACTTGCAGGGACGAGCCACTGGCGCCTCATCCCCGCTCGCGCGAACGGGCAGCTCGCCTTCGGCCGCTACGCCTGGAACGACAAGACACAGACCTTCATGCCGCGCGCCATCGACGTGCTCACCCTGCACGGCGCGCAGATCCAGGAGATCACCGCCTTCCTCACCCCAGACGCCTTCCGCGGCTTTGACCTCCCCGCCATCCTCGATGAATCGGGAACCAACTCGTAGACGCGCCGCTCGCGAGCCAGCCGGCGCCATCCGCCTCTCACATCCGCTCGATGTCAGGTGTCAATGTGATGACGCCCGGGGCGGCGTGACCGGTGGTCGGCTCGCGGAAGCCGCAGACCCGGAACCCAACGGTCCGAGCCGGCGAGGGGACCGGAGGTTGATCACCAGCGCAGGCAAGGATCATGAACCCAGCTGTGAGCGTGCTGGCGCCATGGAGGCCCTGCAGGCCCTGGGGGACGGCGTTGGCGGGCTCGCCTTCTCGTGTCAGGCGGGCGATGTTGGGGCGGGCGGACAGGGTGGCGGGGGCGGAGGACCAGCAAGTTAGCTGCTTTAACTGTTAGGCTGACTATATATCTCGTGTTCCAGGGACGAGCGCTGCGGGATGGGACCCCACCTCGGTCAGCCTCAGCGGCCTCGCCCTAGCCCAGCTCGCCATCGGCGTGCTCGGCGTCCTGGTCATCACGTCGGAGTACTCGACCGGCTCGATCCAGACCAGCCTGGCCTCCGTCCCGCGCCGGGGCCGGTTCCTGGCCGCGAAGGCCACCGTCCTCACAGCGGTATCGCTGATAACCGGGGAGGCGACAGCGCTCACCGCCTTCCTCCTCGGGCAGGCGCTGATCTCCGGCCAGGCTCCTACCGCCGCATTCGGGCAGCCCGGCGTGCTCCGGGCTGTGCTCGGAGCCGGCCTCTACCTCGCCGCTCTCGGCCTCCTCGGCGTCGCCCTCGGCACGCTGCTGCGCCACCCGGCCGCAGCCATCGGCGTCCTGGTCGCCGTGGCGCTCGTGCTGCCCGGGATCGCCGCCGCCCTCCCCGCACGGATCGAGAGCAACGTCGAGGAGTACTGGCCAACCATGGCCGGCGCGCAGGTAACCGCCGTCATCCACGGCACCCACCAGCTCGGGCCCTGGCCAGGATTCGGTCTCATGTGCCTGTTCATCGCGGCAGCCATGGCGGCCGCCTTCCTGCTGCTGGCCCGCCGCGACACCTGAACAGATTTGGCTGATCTGCATGGTGCAAGTCGCGTGACCAGCGCATGAGTCAGCCACGCCGAGTCGGCGATCCGGCGCCACGCGGGCCGACCGGTGGATCGCTCTCCGTAATAAGCGTTGGTCTGCGGCCGGTACACAACGAGCCATCGTTCTGTACGGCGGTCGGCTCGTGGGCCTGGCCGTCTGCTCTGCGCCCGAACGGGGTGGTCCGCGCGGCCACGCTTGCGGCCGTCCTGGCAGGGAGAGGCAGCAGGTGGACTCCGCGCCGGCCCATGCTTTTGCCAGTGAATGGATACGCCAGCATCCGGGACGGTTCCGGGCGCTTGTTCAGACTGCTGGACTGAAGCCGGGCCGCAGTCAGGATCGTCCGCCGGGGCGCCACGGGTCTCGCCGCCCGGGCCGGACCCTCGGCGCCCGCGGGTACCGTGTCGGGCATGGCCGACTACTACCTTGTCACGCAGGCAAAAGGACCCGCCTGGGATCCGGCGCGGCGGCGGCGCGAGCAGGCCCGCTGGGACGAGCATGCCGCCTTTATGGACGCCCTTGCCGCCGAAGGCGTGGTGGTACTCGGTGGCCCGGTGGGGGAAGGGGACGGCGACGACGCCCTGCTCATCGTGGACTTGCCCGGCGAGGCGGCCGTCCGCCGGCGGCTGGCCCTCGATCCCTGGGCGGAGAGCGTGCTGGTGATCAAGAGCATCCGGCCATGGTCGGTCTGGCTGCGCGGCGGGGCCTGGGCGGAACACAACTAGTCAGACAGCAGACGCCTCACCTACGCCCTCACCGATCACACGGCGTACCCACTCTGGCGCTGACCACCAGCGAATATCCGCCGTAGTAATCTCAAGCCCATTTTCGGGTGTCCTCGCCGTAACCGCCGAGAGGTTTTTGCTGCGGCGTTGACACGTTATCTGAAGCCTGTCTACGCCGCAGAACCGGCCGACGTCGGGGACTTCCTTCGTCGGCAGATGCTCGGAGTCCGACCACGGAAAGTGACGAGGGAACTGGCGGGAGAGCAGCCGGTTCCGGCGCTATCTCCGCCGGGTACCTGTGCCTGCAATCACAGGACCCCAGGTCGCCGCTGGCAAGTCGTCCCGGAGCGCAGGGCCGCCCACGGCCCGAGCACCGGAAGCGGCGCGGCAGCAGTGCCGTTCCAGCACGCGGGAACCGCTACGGGGAGCAACGAAGCTGGTGTCCGTACATGAGGTCAGCGGTTAGCGCGGGGCGCTCCGGCGGAGACATGTCTACGCCGCAAAAACGGCCATCTACCAGGCATTATCTGCAGACGACTTCAGATAACCGCCTGCTCGCCTGGATGCGTCTCGACAGGTGGGGCGACCGCTGCACGGATTGGGCATTCTGGCGCTCGGGTGCGGCGCGATTGAACGTGCTCATGGCGCATGTCTGGACGCGTGGACGCTATTGGCCGTGCTCGTGGGTTGTTATGCCTGGGCCGACAACGATCCGGTCGGAGGCATTGGTCGGCGGCGCTCGGGCTCATCTCCGCGAATTCGGCGTGGCTGGCTCCGCTGTTGCGCGGAGCGCAACGTGGCGATGACCGCCGGTGCCGCAGGAAGATGGCCGAGGCGCCACAGGACCCGTAGCGCCCGATCCAGCCCTCACGTGGATCGCTCATGGACGAGTTGCCGGACCCGTGCCGGCAACGGCCGAAGCCGGGGCCGTCGGGCTGCGCCGTCGCCCGCGGAACGGCGTCGACACCAGGGGGCGGTGTCACCGAGGATGACCGGGTGAGCGTCGAGGGGTTGGCGCCGGTGACCGATGTGAGTGCCGGTGCCTGGATCGCGCCGCGGCTGTGCGGTTTCGGTGGTCGCGTGTGCTGCATCGTCCCCGCAGGGTTCGCCGGCTACGCCCGCGTTCTGCACCCTTCGGCCGACGAGCACGGCGGGCTCGTCAGCTGGGCGCAGGTGTGCGAGCTGACCGGTCGTATCGCGCACCCGTTGATGCAGTGGCACACGATCAGCACTGCCCCGCAGGTCGGCGCACAGACTGGGGGTTCCTCCTGGCCCGGCAGCGATCCGGAGGTCGGCAACTTGCCGCCTGCTGTGCTCGCCGACGTACTTGAGATCCTGGCCGCCTTCACTCTCGATCCTGGCGACTGCTACCACGCGGTGTGGGACGGCTGGGGATGGCTGCGCGGAGGCGGCGCGGCGTCTTTCGCCTATCGCACCTCAGACCCACGCCGGTTCCGCCTCCCGCCGCCCTCACCGCCGACACTGCCCGAGGAGGTGTTGGCCGGCCCACGGCTGAGCCACCCCCACCGCGACTACCTGCTCTTCCATGGCCCGCTGCGAGCCGCCCTGAGCATTGGGCACCAGGTCACCGCTGACTGGCTGCTGCCGCAATCGCCGAGCCTGTTGTGGCCAGCCGACAGGTCATGGTTGCTCGCCACCGAAATCGACTTCGATTCCACACTGGCCGGCGGAAGCACAGAGTTGGTGGCGGAACTCCTGCAGGCGACCCGCCTCGAGGCATGGCCAGTGGGCATCTATGGCGATCTCACCATCGACGGCGATCGGATCAACCAGTAACGTCCCGGCGAGGTTAATCGCCGCACGACACGCTGACAGAACTGCACCCGAGCCGCCATTATGCACGCTGGGTGGATCGATATGCCAGGTCAATCACGGTGTACCGAAGGATTGTTCTGTGCGAAGATCACGCCAGGCTCGACTGAGCTGTCAGCATTTGCGGAGCTGTGCTTCGGCGGGCGTCACCGGCGGCGCGCCCGGCTCGGGCTGCTGGCGGGCGAGTTCCTGCTGGCAGTCGCGGGAGCCGAGCCGCCAGGCGGCCAGGACCGCGGCGAGCAGGGCGATGCCGGTGGCGACCAGGAACGAGAGCCGGTACCCGGCGGTCAGCGAGCCGGACGCGTGCGCGGTGCGCGCGGCCGCCACTGTGGCCAGGACGGCGAGCCCGACCGCGGCCCCGGTCTGCTGGCCGGTGGTGAACAGGGCCCCGGCCGGCCCTGGTCGCGGCCCTGGACGCCGGCGGTGATCGCGATCGAGGCGGTGGGCAGGGCCAGGCCGATGCCCACCGAGGTCAGCAGCAATCCGGGCAAGACGGCGGCGGCGTAGCTGGAGCTGACCGAGATCTGGGCCAGCCACAGCTGGCCGGCCACCATGCTGACCAGCCCGGCGACCAGCACGGGCTTGATCGCGAACCGGGTCAGCAGCCTGCGGGTGAGCAGCGTCGACGTGAGCACGACCACCAGCGTCGACGGGACCAGGGCCAGCCCCGTCTCCAGCGGGCTGAAGCCCTTGACCTTCTGCAGGTACAGCGAGACGAAGTACACGTACCCGGCCAGCACCGCGCCGATCAGCAGCATCACGCTCACCGCCACCCGGCGGGTCCGCGCGGCCAGGATCGACAGCGGCAGCATCGGCACGGCGGTCGCCCGCTCCACCCAGACGAAGCCCGCGCCGAGCAGCACCGCCGCCGCCAGCGCGGCGATCGTGGCGGGGGAGGCGAAGCCGTGCTGCTGGCCGTAGCTCAGCCCGAAGATCAGCCCGGCCAGCGCGGTGGTCACCAGCAGCGCGCCGGGCACGTCCAGGCGCTGCCCGCCGGCGGGGCCGGCCGGCAGCCGCCCGGCCAGCGCCACCATGATCGCGATCAGCGGCGGGTTGACCAGGAACACCGCCCGCCAGCCCAGGAACTGGGTGAGCAGCCCGCCGGCGATGATCCCGGCGGTGGCGCCCGCCGCGGTGGTGGCCTGCCAGATCGACAGCGCCCGGTTCCGGGCCGGCCCCTCCGGGTTCGTGGTCGTGAGCAGCGACAGCGCGGCCGGGGAGACCATCGCCCCCGCCGCGCCCTGGACGATCCGGGCGATGATCAGCATGACCGGCCACTGGGCCAGCCCGCAGGCCAGCGAGGCGAGCGCGAACCAGACCAGCCCGGCCACCAGCAGGCGGCGCCGCCCGAGCAGGTCCGCCAGGCGGCCGCCGGCCAGCAGCAGCGACCCGAACGTCAGCGCGTACCCGGTCACGATCCACTGCAGCTCCGCCGCGGGCATGGCCAGGTCACGCTGGATGGTGGGCAGCGCCACGTTCACGATGCTGAAGTCCAGCTGCAGCACGAACTGCGCCGCGCAGATCAAGGTCATCGCCAGCGCGGCGGCGCGTGCCGGGCCCGCGGTCACTCCCCGACCAAGCCCGCTGATCATGCCGATGCCCTCGGCCTCGACAGCATTCCGAGCGGCTGGAAGGCGACGTCCGACTGACTGCGGCTAGTCATCAGCGCGCAGGCCGGTCCGGATGAGACGTCCAGCATTACCGCTCTCTCCTTTTGCTGTCCCATTCAGGAAACGTTCAGATGGAAGTAAAGTGCGCAGTGGGGTGCCCAGTGGATGCTGTGTCTGTCGTTGCGGCAGTAAACAGCTATGCTGTCGGGCTGTTTGCCGGGGTGGTGATGCCGAACAGTGCCGTGGCGTTGCCTTCCAGGATGGCGTTGGCTTCGTGTTCGGTGATGCGGGGATCGGTGATGTAGTTGACGGCCCGGACGAAAATGTCACCTGCTTCGTAAGGGAAATCGGTGCCCAGCAGCAGCCGGCTGGCGCCGAGAGAGTCGATCGCGCATCGCAGTGCCGGAACGTGGCCGTGCCCGACGCTGTCGTACCACATCCGGCGAGCCGCGATGCTGACCGCGGTGAGGTTGTCCTTGGCCAGCCGCAGAGGATGGACACGGATCGCTATATCCGGGGCCCACTCAGCCCAGGCCGCCATGTCGGCGATGTGCTTGTCGAGGCCGTCGGTGCAGTGCCCGTCGGGAAAATGCACGCGGATGTTCGGGGCGTGGCTTTCGGCCAGGCGGGCCCAGTCGTGGGTCGTGAACACCTCGAAGTCCAGCGTGTCGAACGTCTCCAGGTGGGCCCGCTCCTCGGCGGTCAGGTTCGCCGGGAACGGCGGGCTCGTCACGCCGCCGCCGGCGGGATCGGGCATCGGCGCCCAGCCCGCGGACGGGGTGCCGCGTCCTGCCGTCATCGTCAGGGTCAGGCCCGACTGCACGGCGCCGAGGGCGAGCACGCCCAGGGCGAGGGATCCGCCTGTTATCAGGGCGGGACGAATGTTCATGATGACAGTTCCTTCCGTTCACAGGTGGCTGCTGAAGGGGGCTGCATGCCGCCGAGAACTCCAGCACGGTAGGCCGGTTACTGCCGGGTGTTCACGGCGGTGGCGGCCTGCTTGATGAGGTCCGCTACTGCGGCCGGCTTTGATACGTAGGTGGCGTGGCTGCCTTGGGCCTCGGTCACTGACGCCCCGGCGCGTTCGGACATGGCGCGCTGTGCGGCCGGCGGGATCATGTGATCCTCGGTCGTGAGCAGGTACCAGCTGGGCTTGGTCTGCCAGGCGGGGTTGGTGATGGTCTGGGCGGTGGCGTCCACCCCCCAGGGGACCTGCGAGTCGGCCATGAACGCGGCCTGTCCGGCGGGCACGTCGGCGGCGAACGAGGCGTGGAACTTGTCCCGGTCCAGGAACAGGAAGCCGTCTCGGGGTGGCAGGATCGGCGGCTGCGGCCCGCCAGCCGGGAAGCCGGCGATGAGCGAGTTGACGGACTCGCCCTTATCCGGCGCGAAGGCGGAGATGTACACCAGGGCCGCGACGTTCGGGTGGGTGCCGGCTTCGGTGATCACCGCCCCGCCGTAGGAGTGGCCGACCAGCACGACCGGCCCGTCCTGGGCGTCGATGATCAGCCGGGTGGCTTCGTCGTCGCCCTCCAGGGACAAGGTCGGGTTCTGCACGATGCTGACCCGGAAGCCGTCGCGGCTGAGCGATTCATAGACGCCCTGCCAGCCGGAGCCGTCGACGAATCCTCCGACGGGCCGCGTGCCGCATCACTGATCGCCGCCGCCGAGCAGGCGGGCCAGGCAGGCGATCGCGATCTGCAACTCGACATGGCCTGGCTTATCGCTTCGCGCGCCTGGATGGTGGATCCGGCACCCATGGCACGCAGGGTTCTTATCGAGGCGGCCGATCGCCTGGGGGACCCGGAATCGGCAGACCTGCGGATCCTTGCGATCCAGGCTTATGCCGACCCATTCGGGAAGGCACCAGCAATACTCCAGCGCCTCCGTCAAGCCGCGGCAGACGTTCACCGCGACACGGACGCCGCCCGTTACCTGGGGCCGGCAGCTGTGGCCGTGGGGGCCTTCGATATCGCGGCGACGTTCTTGGGCGAGGCGGTCGAGGGCCTGCGAACGCAAGGACGGCTCGGGCATCTGCCGCGCATGCTCACGCTGCAGGGACATATGGCAGCACAGGTCGCCGACTGGGGCGTGGCGATTCCCGCAGCAGAAGAGGCCAGGCGCCTGGCGACAGAGCTGCGCGAGCCGCAATGGGTCACAGCAGCCGACACCGTCGACTCGGTCATCGCCGGGATCCGCGGCGACTAGGACGCGGCCGAGCGAGCCGCGGCGCGGGCCGAGCGCATCGCGGTGCCGACCGGGGCGAACCTCACCGTCGCTTTGGCGCAATCCGGCCGGGTCCTCGCCGCACTCGGAACCGGCAGCCACTCCGAGGCTTACGAAGCCGCCGAACGCCTCTTCGATCCGGCGAGCCAGGCACACCACCCGGTTATCGCGTGCTGGCTCATCGGCGATCTTGCCGAAGCGGCGCTGCACGCCGGCCGGATCAGCGAAGCACGAGCGCGCGTGACACAGGTCGAAGCCGTATCCGGCGACATTCCGGGAACCTGCATCGCAGTGGGGCTGCGGCACGCGCGCGCGCTACTCGCCCAGGACCCCCAGGAAGCCGCGGCCCGCTTCGACGAGGCATTCGGCGCCGACCTCACTCACTGGCCGCTTCAGCGTGCCCGGCTATTGCTTGCATACGGCCAATGGCTACGGCGCCAGCGCCGGATCGCCGAATCGCGCGCGCCGCTGCGGGACGCCCGCGACGCCTTCGACGCCATGGGCTGCGCAGCCTGGGGCGACCAAGCCCGCCGAGAACTCCGGGCATCCGGGGAGTCCAGCCGCCGGCGCGACCTCGCCGCCAGCGACCAGCTGACCGCCCAAGAGCTTCAGATCGCCCAGCTCGCCGCCCAGGGGCTCTCGAACCGGGACATCGCACAGCGGCTGTATCTGTCTCACCGGACGATCGGCACACACCTATACCGCATCTTCCCCAAGCTCGGGATCACCAGCCGCGGTGAGCTTCGCTCGGCCCTCTCATCCAGCACGGCACTGGGCAAACGCTAAAAAGCAAGGCCGGCGCTCAAGTCAGATCCGGTTGTTATGCGTGTGTCGACCGTCGCAGACGAAGTCGCTTCAAGCCGACCGTAATCGGCAGGAACCTCGGCGGTGTGATGCCTCTACTCACGCAACGTGATTGGTCCTCGATCTGGGCGAAGCGCACACTGCCGCCGATCGGGGCGGTTCGGTCGCGGCATTCTCGCGCGCTTGCGGTCGCTCGTTACGGGCGATTCTGTGGCGACATCCCGGATGCCGCTCACGTCCGGCGGGAGTGCTGGGCCGTAGGCGCCCGCTACGTTGTTCATGCGGGGCTGCCCGGCGAGGTTGCCGGGGCGGGGCGGTCTTGCAGGTCGGCCAGGACCAGGACCAGCCGCGTCCAGGTTCCCTCGGCGTCAGGTTCGGCGAACTGGGCGGCGATCTGGGTGAGGTGGCCGCGCGGTTCGGCCAGCGCCTCGTCGGTGAGCCGCAGCGCGGCCCGGGTCACGTCGACCTCCCGGCGGCGGCCGGCCTGCTTGGCCTGGTATGCCGCGATGATGTCAGGACGGTCCTGAGCTTCTCGCTGGAAACCGAGATCGAGGGCGTTGCGCCGTGGCGGCGGGCCCTGATCAGCGGCGCGGGGACGATCCGCCGGGCCTCGGCTAACGCGCTGGACTCCGAGACTCCGCCCTGACGTCAGGTCCGACAAGGGAACCGCATGTCAGCATGCTGGTAGCAACCGCTTCCGCGCACTGGCAAGATCGCCATGCGCCTGGCGCACTGGGAACGGCATGAGCGCGCAGAGAGGGGCATTGCCGTACCAGGTAGGAAGGTATGTTCATGCGGCCCGGTGCAGCCATCACCGTGCCGGTACTGAGGCGTGGAGGCATCCTCCCGGACGCGCAGATAGCCGCCGATCCGGCCTGCGGTGTCGACGGCTGGGGGATGTGCGGGGGCGTGTACTTGCGCTGGTCCGCGGGAAGGTGCAGGCTGTGCCCGGGGAGCGTGGCACGGGGCTGAAACCGCCACGAGGGCGCTGGGCGTGGCGTGCCCTGCGGTCAGCCGGTTCGATGACGATGGGGGGACGGCATGGCTGCGGACGTCATGAATCCGGCTACGGCGGTCACCTGGGGGCCGTTCGTTCAGGCCGCTGAGGCTCAGTACGCCGCCGATCCCGGTCAGGTCAATCCGGCCGCGATCACGAACATGCCCGCCGGTTACACGCTGGTGCGCACGATCCAGATGACCGACTTCTTCGGCCCCGCGCAGTCCCGGGTGTTCTACGGGTTCGTCGCGGTGGGCGGTGATCCCCAGACCGCGGTGGCCGCGGTGCGCGGCACGGCCACGAACACCGAATGGTGGGACGACTTCCACTGGGATCTGGTGCCGTTCACCCAGGTTCGGGCCGGCGGGAAGGTCGCCAAGGGCTTCTGCGACATCTACGACACCATCGGCACGATGACCCCGGGCCAGCCGCCGGGCACGTCGGCGCCGGGCCCCGCCGCCGCCGACGTCGCCCAGGACGCCGCCGCGGCCGCTGTCGCGGCCGGCCTTGATCCTGGTGCGCTGCCGCTGGTGGTCTGCGGCCACAGCCTGGGCGGCGCGCTGGCGACGCTGCTGGCCGCGGACCTGGCCGCGAACACGGCGCTGAAGCCGCAGGCCTGGACCTTTGCCTCGCCGAAGGTGGGAGACGCCGTCTTCGCCGCGCGCTACGGCGCCCTGAGCACCGTGTCGTGGCGGATCTACAACCAGGTCGATGTCGTCCCGTACTTCCCCGTCGACGTCACCGATAGCTACCAGCCCGTTACCACCGGGTACGCGATCAGCTCGCTGGGGAAGGCGAAGTGGAGCCTGGGCTGCGCCCACGCGATGAACACCTACCTGCACGTGCTGTCGCCGGCCACGGTCCCGCTGGATCCGGCCTGCAGCTAGCGCCCGGCTCGAAGCGGCCTGCGCCCGTGCCATCGAGGCCGGGGACCCCTCCTATAAGACCATCCGCGGGATTCTCGCCGCCGGCACCGAAACACGGCCCGCGGCCGTGCCTGCCGGTGACGGCGCCGACGCGTTCCTGCGCGGTTCGGGCCAGATCTTCGGCAACGTCCTCCCCTTCCCTGCCACGGCCACCAGCGCCGCCGCGGACCCGGCCACCATGGCGCCAGCAGGCGAGGTAGGCCGCGGCGCCGGAACGGAGATGCCGTCATGACCGCCGTCACCGATACCAACGGGCTCGCGCGAACCGGGCTGCCCGCAGAGGGCGTGGAGCCCAGGTAGAAGAGGTCTCACTACAAGATCGACTTCTGCCGGAGGCTCCACGTGATCGCCTATCGTGCCTCGCTTGACGTCCCCAGGGAACTGGCGCAGTTCACCGCGTAGCTGCTGGCCGCCGGGCGGCGCCGTCGCGGCACTCCCCGCGGCAGCCGGGCGCTGACCTGCTTCTGGCAGGCCGTGCTGGGCCTGCGGTGGTTCCGCGACCGCACGACCCCTGACGCGCTGGCCCGCGACCATGACATCTCCCGGGCCACCGCTTACCGGTACCGGGACGAGGTGATCGACGTGCTCGCCGACCAGGCCCCGGAGCTGCGCGAGGCGCTGGAGCGGGCCAGAGGCGAGGGCTTGTCCCACGTGATCCTGGACGGGAAGATCATCCCCTCCGACCGGTGTAAAGAGCCGGCTGTCAGCGTCAAGGGCGAGGTCATCGACCTGTGGTACTCCGGCAAGGCGAGCCTGCTTTGCATGTCAGGGGATGCTGGCGCTGTCGGCCCGCAGCAGTCTGTGCGGGCATGCGTTCGGCGGTCACGGGTCGGCTGGTCCGGCTGCGCATCGGCCAGTTCATGGCCGGCCGGAGATCCCGAGCTTGCCGGAGCGCGGGTCAGTCCCATCACCCGTTCGGGGGGAGGTAGCGGCAGCCGCTCATGGGGTGGGATGACACTGGTGGTTTGTCGGTGCCTGGCGGGGACAGACACGCCCGAAACGTCCTCAGACGAGTGGAGGCTGGCATGCCCGGCTCGGCTACCCGCGCCAATGCGCTCGATCATGTGGTGGTGGTGCTGTTTGAGAACCGGTCGCTGGACAACGTGCTGGGCCGCCTCTACGGGCCGGGGGATGGCAAGGCGTTTGAGGGTGTCATCGGGAAGGAGCTGAGCAACCCGATCCCGAGGTGGGCGGAGCACGGCGCCGGCCGCAAGGTGGTGCCCTACGGCGTCACTACCGATCTGGATTCGCCTAACCCGGACTCGGGTGAGGAGTGGTACCACACCAACACCCAGCTGTTCGGCGCGATCAACGACCACAACAGGTTCAAGATCGGCGAGGGCGTGACCGCGCCGTGGAACGCGCCGCCGCCCGGCGCGGCACCGGCCATGGACGGGTTCGTCACCGACTACATCAGCACGTTCACCGGCGAGGTCGGGCGGCAGCCGGCCTATGAGGAGTACGCCCAGATCATGACCGGGTACACCCCGCAGCAGCTGCCGGTGCTGAGCGGCATCGCACGCCAGTTCGGGGTGTTTGACCACTGGTTCTCCGAGGTGCCGTCGCAGACGTTCATGAACCGGTCGTTCTGGACGGCGGCCACGTCGTCCGGCCTGGTCGTCAACAGCCCGGCGAGAAAGTGGTTCACCGAAAACGACGCGGAGACGATCTTCGAACGGCTTGAACAGCACGGCAGGACCTGGAAGGTCTACGTGATGGAGCCGATGTGCCTGTCGTTCACCGGCCTCATCCACTACCCCCGGCTGAAGGACCGGCTGGCGACGCACTTCGTGCGGTTCGCCGAGTTCGAGAAGGACGCCGCGGCCGGGACCCTGCCCGATTTCGCGCTGATCGAGCCGGACATGATCGCCGGGCACGGCGACTACCACCCGGCGTTCGGCCGGTCATTTTTCGGCGGCAACGTCGACATCGGGCTCGACCCGTCGTCGGCGATGCTGGGCGGCGAGGCGTTCCTGGAGCGGGTCTTCAACGCCTACCGGTCCGCCACCTCAGAGCCGGGCACCAACGTCTGGAACACCACCTTGCTGATCGGGTGGGACGAGCCAGGCGGAACCTACGACCACGTCCCCCCCGGACCGGTCCCGCCGCCCGACCCGGCCGCACCGGCGGGCGAGTTCGGCTTCACGTTCGACCGCTCCGGCTACCGCGTCCCCGCCATCATCGTGTCGCCCTGGGTCGAACCGGGCTCGGTGTACAACGAGGAGTACCGGCACACCTCGCTGATCGCGACCCTGCGCAAGGCCTGGGACCTCGGCGCGCCGTTCACCCAGCGCGATGCCTCGGCGCGCACCTTCGACCACGTGTTCACCCGCGGCACACCGCGCGACCCGCAGACCTGGGCCACCGTCGCGGCCCGGCCCCTGCCTGCATGGGCGATTGACTACCAGACCATGGGCAAGGCCCTCGGCTATCTGGGCAAGGACGTCGCACCCGGCATCATCGAGCACGCCAGGCAGATGGGGGTCAAACTCCCACCGCAACTAGACGACCCCTCCGCCGAACTCACGCCGCAGCTCATCGTCGAAGTCATCAGGGACGCCGCCTTCCACTACTTCCCCCAACTAGCGCCCGATGGCGCAGGCGATAGCCACTGAGCCAACGTCGCACCGGTGTGTTCTCCCTCCAGCTCATGCCTCGTCGCCAGATCATGGGGTGAGATGCGCGAAGCCGGCCGCCCCGAATGAATGATCTGTACTCATCAAGAGCAGAGAACTAAAGACCCAGCCGTAGCAAATATTCGGCAGGGCGCGAAGGGCCACCGTCTCCTCGTCACGCCCAGTAGTTTGTGCTGCGCACCGGTTGAGACGCGATATCCGCCGATCGGCGCGGCTGAGGACAGGCCGCCCGGTGCCGTCACGCCGCTCAGATAGGACTTTCTGGAAGAGCTACGCGCGACGGGGGCG
The DNA here is from genome assembly GCA_963808705.1 of uncultured Actinomycetota bacterium. Lineage (GTDB taxonomy): Bacteria > Actinomycetota > Actinomycetes > Streptosporangiales > Streptosporangiaceae > JASHPR01. The sequence continues at coordinate 861,872 of CAWEHB010000008.1, forward strand.
TTCTTGTTGAGGCTGCTGCCATAGTTCGCGGCGGGCAGGTCAGCCGCGCCCGTGCAGTTCGTCCTTCTCGGTGCGGTCTTCTGTGTGATGACGTGTCTGTGGCTCGGTGGCTGCGCGCTGCTCATCGGCCGCGCTCGCCGCCACTTCGGGCGCAGTCGGCGCCGGTGCCGTGGCGGGAGGCGCGCTCATCGGGTTCGGGGTCCGCCTGGCAGCCGCGCAGAGGCCGTGACGCGAGCCGGGCGGGGTTCGCCGGAACAAGCTAGGCGCGCCTCCCTCGCGAACTGGTGCGCTGCCGGTCCGAGGTGGTGGCCGCGCCGCGCACGCTGCGGCTCTGGGTTCCCGGCAGTGGGAGCGGCCGGTTGTCGACGATGCGTTTCATCACGATCGTCGAGGTGATGCGCTGGACGCCCGGCAAGGTGGCCAGTTTCTGGTCCCGCAGCGTCGCATAGTCATTCAGGTCGGTCGCGACGACGCGCAGCAGGTAGTCGGGGTCGCCGAACAGCCGCTCCGCATGCCGGATCTGCGGTACCACGACGAGCGCGGCTTCGAAGGCGGCAACGGTGCCGGCGTCCTCGCGGTCCATCGTGACGTTGACGAGGGCTTCGAAGCCGAGGCCGACAGCGGCCGGGTCGAGGACGGCGCGGTAGCCGGTGATGACGCCGTTGCGCTCCAGCTCGCGCAGCCGCCGGTGACAGGGCGCAGGAGTGAGTCGCACCCTGTCGGCCAGCTCCGTCACCGTCAGACGGCCGTCGTCCTGAAGCTCAGCAAGAATCCTGCGGTTAATGTCGTCCATACGCATAGAATATTTCAAATATGACGCTGATGACGTGGATATTCGCAAAAATCTCCGGCTGTGGTAGCAATAGACTGCCGTTACGAGGCTTCCCTGCCGAGCGACAGAGGGATCATCGATGCACGCCGTCTTCAGCTTGCTGCCCCTGGTGGCCGCGATCCTTGCCGTGCCGCAGTTCCTGCCCCAGCTGGCACGCCTGGCGCGCACCGGGGAGACGGCTGGCGTGTCCTGGTCGTGGGCAGCGCTGACGAGCATCAACAACGCCGCCTGGGCCGGCTACTTCGCGCTGTCGGGTTTTTGGACCGCGCTCGTGCCCGCCATCTCGGCGACGGTACTCGCCGGCACGCTGGCCGTGATGCTCGCCCGCCGCGGCGCTGGATTCCCGCGCCCCCCCGCGGCGCTGGCGCTGGCGTGGGCCGCGCTGCTCATCACCGCTGCCAGCCTGTTCGGCCGCGCGGGTCTGGGCACGGCCCTGACCGTCGCCTTCCTGCTGCAGGTCACGCCCTCAGTCTGGACAGCGTACCGAGCCGGTCACACCACGGGCATCTCTAAGGGCACGTGGCTGCTCATCTTCGGCGAACTGCTCTGCTGGGGCGTCTTCGGCATCTACGAGTCCGACCCACGGCTGATCGTTCTCGGGGCGACCGGCGTCGCGGCCAGCCTGCTCGTCCTCGCCCGGGTGGCCAGACCGCGCGCGCCTCGCGCACTGGTAGCTGAACTCACGGAGGTGCCGTGACGACATCAGCTACATCCAGCTACAGCTCCGGGCCTGTGCGAGCTGCCGCCGCTGGGCGAGGCGATCGGGGGCGGCCGGGCGCAGAGGGCGGCGGTGGGCATCGCCCGCGCGGCCGAGTGCCTGCTGGTCCCGCCCTCGCGCCGGATCCCGGTGCCGCGGGCGGCTCCGGTAGCGGGCCCGCGGAGCACACCGTCCGCGCGGTGTGCCGCGACCTGGGGTCGATCATGGAGCAGGCGGGAGAGGAGGAGATCCGCGAGCGGCTCGCGGGCATCGTGCGCAGGCTCCGGCCCGGCCGGGGCGACCGGCCGTCGGTGCTCTCGCACCAGCCCGAACCGAGGAACGAGGAGGAACAAGCATGAGCTGGACGATCGAGCGGCGGGGTCGCGTCGCCGTCGTGACGATGACGACCAACCCGGTCAACGCGCAGAACCGCGCCTTCTTCGCCGACTTGCACGAGGCGTTCGACCGGCTCGAGCGCGATCACGCAGACTCGCCCGTCGTGCTGACCGGCACCGGCAGGCGGTTCTCCGCCGGGCTCGACCTGGGCGAGCATTTCCCGCTGTTCGCCGGCGACCCGGCGGCCGTGGCGTCGTGGTTCGGCGACTACCGGGCGACGAACATGCGGCTGTTTACCTACCCGCGCCCGACGGTGGCCGCAGTGAACGGGCACGCCTTCGCCGGCGGGCTCATCACCGCCGCCGTGTGTGACCACCGGGTCGCCGTCGCCGGCGGGGCGCGGTTCGGGCTCAACGAGGTGCCGATCGGGATCCCGATGCCCGCGGTGTACGTCCGCATGCTCGCCTACGCCTGGGGCGAGCCGGTGGCGGCCCGCACGTGCCTGCTCGGCGAGGTCTTCACCCCGGCGCAGGCGCACGCGCTGGGCATGGTGCACGAGCTGGTCCCGGCCGAGGGCCTGCTGGACCGGGCGATCGCGGTCGCCGAGCAGACACCCGGGGACTGCCTCGGGCAGTACGCGTTCACCAAGCGGGCCTGCCAGGCCGCCGCCCTGCGCGACATCGCTGAGCTCGCCGACCCGCTCGATGGCGAGCTTCCCGACGGCATGACCAGTGACCAGGCCCGGCACGCGCACCGCCGCTACTGGCAGCAGCTCAAAGGCCGCCCGGCGCCGTGGTGAGCCACAGCGGCGGGCCATGAGCCAGGCGGGCACGTCGCGGCGGGGGCGGGGCAGGTTCAGCCTGGCCGGGCGGGCACCTCGCCCGGCGGCCCGGCCGGCGTGCGCGAGGGCATCCGCTGCGAAGGACGATTCGATCCTGGCGCGCACAGCGCCCAGGTCGATCCCGATGGCCGCGAGCGCGTCCCGGTCAAGGCTGCCGAACAGGCCGGCCCCGGCCCCGTGACCGGCATGACGGACGATCTCCTCCTCAACCCGCTGCGGTGTGACGCCGCGCTCGCACAGGAGGGCGCCCGCTGGCTGGCCGGAAGAGACCAGAGCGAGCAGGAGATGCTCGCCGCCGATGTAACGGTGCCCGAGCCGGCCGGAATGCTCCGAGGCGAGGGTCAGGATGGCGAGGGCCCCGGGGGTGGCGGGCTCCATCACCGCGCCCCGGTCCGCTTGCCGTGCTTGCGGTGCACGGTCTGCTTGGTGACACCCAGCCGGGCGGCGATGTCCTGCCAGGACCACCCGAGCGTCCGGGCGTTCTCGACCTGGAGGATCTCCAGCCGCTCGGTGAGCGTCCGCAAGGCCGCCACGGCACGGAGCCCGGCGTCCGGGTCGGTGCTGGCGGCACCTTCGGCGATCTCAAGTGCTGACTCCATGACCGTCAGCATATGCTGACAATCACCGGGCGTCAGCATATGCTGACGATCCGCGCGGGCCGGCCCGCCCGGCCCTGGCCAGCACAGCAGCCCCCCGTCCCCCGCCGCTCAGCCGCAGCCTCCAGTTGAGTCACATTACCCAGCGTCAGGATTCCGCGGAAGGCAGCAATCCGGGCACTGTCAGCGAATCCCGCCTCCGCAGTCAGGCCGCGAGAAAGGCTCGCCGCCTTGCCGTGCACCAGCCAGCCAGGAGCGCGCCACCTGATGGCACAGCCCGCACATGGCCCGCCGCGAACAGCACGCTCCGGGACCAAGCCACACGCCTGCTTGCCGCTTCGCGCGCCGCGGATATCCGGCAGGTACTTGCCTCCGAGCAAGATCGTCACGATCCGTGGTCGGCGCTGCCCGGCGCCCAGCGCGCGAGATCCGCCGATCTGGCGCGACAGCGGACGCCACACTTGTGGCGGCGGTGGGGCGCTTATCAGGGTGTTCTGGTGCCCTGCACTGGCCATGCCGTCGGGTCCGAGTCGGGTCAGCTGGCAGCGGATGTTCGGTGGATCGGGGAATCGGCGTCCCGTTGACATTGACGTGCTCCGAACTGCGGCAACGATGGGAGTGGGCCCCGCCGGAGCCGGGGACCACTCCCACGGTGCAGCCACGTTGGTGCTGGCTGGCGGTGCGCTGGGCACCGGATACCGGTCCTGTCGTGTTTCCGCGCCCGGCCCGGCGTGGCTTGGTGGGCGGGGCGTGTGCGGGATGGCTAGTGGGCGGCGGCCGGCGTGGGGGCCGGGCTGCTGGTCGCTTCGGCTACGCTCTGGGTGCGGCGGGCGGCCGTTGCGATCCACACTGTGCAGGCGATCAGTATCGCGGAGGCGATGCTCTCGATGAAGTTGTCCAGGGCGGCGCCGATGATCGCGAACAGCGGCCCGCTGATCGCGAGGCCGATCCCGGCGAGCCTGGGCAGCGGGCGGGTCCGGGTGGCGGCGACCCCGAAGATGACCAGGCTCGCGGCCAGTAGCGCGGCGCCGGTGAAGGCGGTGGCGACCAGCCAGTTCCCCTGCGCGGCGGCATAGTACATGGAGCGCGCCTGGGTGGTGTGGCCGGCCAGGTAGTCGCGGCCGATGGCGGGCTGGGCGAAGGCGGCGATGCCGAAGACCGCGGTGAGCAGCGTGTTCGCGACTACGCCGGTCACCAGGCCCCACACCGCTGCCCGCGGCCGTCGGTGGCCGGCCAGGAACACCGCGAGCGCGACCATGCCGATGATTCCGATTGCCGCGCCGAGGATGCTGGCGATCAGGTGGCTGGCCAGGAACTGGGGGGTGGTGACATACCTGGACCAGGCCGCGAGCTGGGTCTGCGGCGGGGGCTGGTGGGTGAGGGTGCCGTAGAACAGCAGCACCGCCCATGCTGGCAGCGCCCACAGGCCCAGACGGACCATGCGCGCCAACGGTGGCGGGCCATTGCGGGGGTCTTGAGGCGTGTCCATTGTGGTGGTCTCCTATCGTTGCCGACGGTTTCTGGCCGGTGCTCAGGCGTGGTCAGCCGGCGGTGGCGAGTCATGTGCCTGCCCGCGGCGGGCGGCCAGGAGCATGCCGACGGCTGCCCCGGTGACCGATGCGACGATGACGACGATGCCCCAGTGAGCCAGGCCCGGATGGCTGAGCTCGACGCCGGCGATGACCGCGCCGACGCCAACGGCGAACCAGATCCCCAGCGCGGCGGGGATCGCTCCCAGGGCGTCGCGCCGGGCGATGAGGGCGGCTGCGGCCGTGGCCACCAGGGTCACCCCGTAGCCGGGCGGGAACCTGACCGCCGCGGCGGTGCCGCTCAGGCCGGTGGTGAGCACGCCCGCGAACGACACCGCAGGCCCGGCCAGACACAGCACAACGGCGGCCGACACCCGCATCCAGCGTGCGAACGACGGGTGAGCAGCTGGGGGTGCTGCTGATTCCAGATGCTGCATTGTCTTTCTCCTGTCCGTCCGGACCGGGGGCGGAGAGCCCGTGAATCTCTTACGTCTCGAACCTCGCCTGGCGGGGGCCGGCTGGCATCAGCGAAGTCACCAGTCGGATCGCCAGTCACCGGTTTGCGGCGGGACTTGTGACCTCTGGGCGGAGGGCGCGGAACCGTTTAGCATGCGGCGTTATGGCGGGCTGGGGGATCCAGCAGATGCCTGCGCGGCTACTGGGACGCCAGCAGGAGTGCGCGGCCATTGACCGCTTGCTCGCGGACTCCCGCACAGGAGCCGCTGGGGTGCTGGTGGTGCGGGGTGAGCCGGGGATCGGCAAGTCAGCACTGCTGAGCTACGCGAGACAGCAGGCGCCTCCGATGCTGGTGCTGTCCGCGAGTGGCGCGGAGGCCGAGTCCGACCTGGCGTTCGCCGGGCTGCATGAGCTGCTGCGGCCCGTCCTCAGCTATCTCGGCGAGATACCGGGCACGCAGGCAGGGGCTCTGGCCGCTGCGCTGGGGCTGGCGCCGTTTGCGCAGCCTGACCGGCTGCTCATCGGCGCGGCGGTGCTCGGCCTGCTCGCCGCCGCCGCCGAAGACAAGCCCACGCTGTGCCTGGTCGACGACACACACTGGCTGGACCGGCCGTCGGCCGATGCCCTGGTGTTCACCGCCCGTCGGCTGCGGGCCGAGCAGCTGGCGATCCTGCTCGGCGCGCGCGAGGGCGAGGCGAGCCAATTCGTGGGCGCCGGGCTCCCAGAGCTCACCCTTACCGGGCTCGACCGGCGGTCCGCCGCCGACATCCTGGCGGCCCGGGCCCAGCAGGCACCGCCTGGCGTGCGTGGCCGGCTGCTCGCCGAAGCGGCCGGGAATCCGCTGGCGTTGCTGGAGCTGCCCGGTGGCCTGTCGGAGGAGCAACTGCAAGGCCTGGTCCCGCTGCCGGAGGCGATGCCGCTCACCCCGCGCCTGGAGGGATTGTTCCGGGAGCAGATCGGGCGGCTTCCGCCGGACACGCAGGCCGCGCTGCTGATCGCCGCCGCCGACAACACCGGGGATGTGGCGGCCGTGCTGCGGGCGGCGGCCGGGCTCCAACTTCCCGCCGACGCACTCGACCACGCACAGAAAGCTGCCCTGATCCAGATCACCGGTGCCATGATCACCTTCCGGCATCCGCTGGTCCGCTCGGCGCTTTACCAGGCCGCCACCCTCAGCCAGCGGCGGCGGGTGCATGCGGCGCTGTCGGGTGCCTTGGCGGGAGAGGAGAACACCGACCGCCGGGTCTGGCACCAGGCGATGGCCACCCTCACCGGTGATGAGGAGGTCGCCGCGGCGCTGGAGGCCTCCGCCCGCCGCGCCCAGCTACGCGCAGGCCACGCATCGGCCGCGACCGCCTTCCTGCGGGCGGCCGAGCTGAGCACCGAGGACGCCCGCCGGGTCCAGCGGATCGCCGCGGCCGCGCACGCCGCGTGGGCGGCCGGGCAACCCGACCGGGCCCGCGAGGCGGTCAGGCGGGCGCTGCCGCTGGCCGACGGCGAAACCCGCGCCGGGCTGCTGTACCTCAGCGGCGTCATCGAAGAACGCACCGGTAGCCCGCGAGAGGCCTGCACCAAGCTCGTTCAAGGCATCGCGGCCTGCAACGACCCGGCCCGGAAGCTGGAAATGCTGATGGAAGCCACGGAAGCCGCAGCCTCCTCGGGTGATCTGGCCCGTGCCTTCGACCTCGGCAGCAGCGCGGCCTCTATCCCGGCGGTGAGCACCCGCGACCGGATGATCGTGACACTGCTCAGCGGGTTCGTGAAGGAGCTCGCCGGTGAGCGGCAGCAGGCGCAGTCCCTTTTCGCCGACGCGCAACGGCTGGCCGACACGCTCGATGAGCCGCGTGCGCTCGTCTGGGCGGCCAATGCGGCATCGGTGGCCGGAGAGCCTGGATGCGGCCTTCCCTACGCCAACCGCGCGGTCGAGGCGGCGCGCCGCCAGGGCCTGCTCAGCCTGCTGCCGGTGACGCTGGAAGTTCAGGCGATCGAGCTCATCGCCAACAGCAGCTTCGACCTCGCCTACGCTGCCGCCGAGGAAGGATACCGGCTCTCGATCGACATTGGCCATGGACGTGGCTGGCACCTGGCAAGCATGGCCATGGTCGAGGCCGTATGGGGCCGCGAGGAGGACGCCCGCTGCCACGCGGAGGAGGCGCTCGCGCTCGCCCAGCGGGCCGCGTCGCATGTCCTGGCCACCACGGCTGAGTACGCGCTCGGCTTCCTGGACCTCACCATGGGCAGGCCGGAACAGGCGGCCGAGCGCCCGCTCGCGCTGACCGCGCCCGCCCGGCCGGGCTTCAATCCGATGATCCCCCCGATGGTGATCCCCGACGCGGCGGAAACGGCGATGCGCGCGGGCAGGCCGCAAGAGGCCAGCCAGCGGCTCGACATCATCCGTAGCTGGGTCGCGGCCGCCCCGACGCCAGCACGCCGGGCCCTGCTCGCACGGTCCGAGGCGCTGCTCGGGCAACGCGACCCGGACGAGGCGTTCGGCGAGGCGATCACTACGGGCTCGGGACTGTCGCCGATGCAGCGTGCCCGCACCGAACTGCTCTACGGCGAATGGCTGCGAAGAGAGCGACGGCGAACCGACGCGCGCGCCCACCTGCGGGCCGCGCTGGAGGCGTTCCGGCGGCTGGGCGCGGTGCCCTGGGCCGAGCGTGCCGAAGCCGAACTGCGCGCCACGGGGGAAACCGCGCGCAAGCGCGATGTGTCCGCCGCCGACCAGCTGACCCCGCAAGAACTCCAGATCGCCGGGCTGGTCACCGACGGGCTCACCAACCGCGAGATCGCCGCGCAGCTCTACCTCAGCCCGCGCACCGTCGACTACCACCTGCGCAAGGTCTTCACCAAGCTCGGGATCGCCTCCCGCACCGAACTCGTGCGCGGCGGCCTGACCCGGCGGGCCTGACCCGGCGGGCGCGGCCCTCCGGGCCTGGCTACCCGGACTGGCGACATCGCCGATGCGACCAGCGGCCCGCGCAGGAATTGTGGACATGTGCCGACCAGCGCCCCGGGCCCTCCCGGCCGCCAGAGTGCGTTGCGGATCATGATCATCGATGACCACGAGATCTCCCGTGCGGCCATCCGCGCGCTGTTGCGCGCCGAAGGCGTCGACGTGATTGCCGATTTCAAGGCCAACGCTCACGCGCTTGCGGCCGCGCGTGCGCTGAACCCCGAGGTGGTAATCATCGATGTGACACCCACGGCGGACACCGGGTTCGGGATCGCCCGCGAGCTGTGCGGGCTGCCGGCCCCGCCTGTCGTCATCCTGACCTCCAGCGCCGACCGCGCGCAGCTCCTCGCCGAGGTCAACAGCCACCGGTTCATCGCCAAAGCAGACATCACTGTCACAAACATCGCTAGCCTCGCGAACACCCGCGAACAGGCCGGGCCGACTCTTGGCACTCTCGCGAACCGCGCCCACCCACGATGATGAATGCCCTCCCCATACCCGATATGGGAACTTACGGCCGACCATTCCGGGAGAGTGCGAACGGGACAACGCCGAGCATCGCGCTCATAATAGATAATCTGCATGTAACGTTCGTCCAGGCAGAATCTGGTGAATGAGCGCGTAGTCGGCGATAGGAACCTGCTGAGCGTGACACAACCTTAACTGTGCGTATTCAAACCCCTTGGCACGAGCGCTGCGCGCCTCCGCCGATCAGGCCGGCAGGCAGGCCCCACGGCCGGGCTGGTGTTCCGGTCGCGCCCGAAACGATATGCCTGCCATCGCGCGCACAGCTACAAGCGTGCGTGCCGCCTCGAGGCCGCTGACGCCCGTGTCCCCTGCCTCGATCGAGGTTACCGGTTCCGCGCCTGCCACCTGGCGACCGCGATGATGTCGCTGAGCACGCCCTGGCCCGCCAGGCCCGGCCCGGCGCCCGGCCCGATGATCGTCACTTCCCCGACCGGGCTCCTGGCAGACCACGGCGTTGGTGACGCCGTCGATGCCGGCCAGCAGGTCGTCAGCGGGCACGGTCTGGGGCTGCACGCGGGCGGCCACGGTTCCGGTGCCGTCCGGGCCGGAGAACCCGAGCGTCGCGACATGCCTGATTCTGCCCCCGGCCGACGCCGCCTCGGCCATGTCCTGGCCGGTGACACCGGTGATGCCGCGGCAGCTGACCTGCCCGCCGAAGACCAGCGCTGCGAGGATCATCACCTTCGCGACGGTGTCGCTGCCCTCAACGTCGGCGGCCGGGTCCGGTTCGGCCAGGCCAGCTCGCTGTGCCTCATCCAGCGCGGCCTCATACGACAGGCCGCCGACCATCCGGGACAAGATGAAGCTGGCGGTGGCATTCAGCACCCCCCGCAGCGCGACCGGCACCGCGCCCGCCAGGCCCTCGCTCAGCGCGCTGAGCACCGGCGTGCCCGACATGACCGTGGACTCGGCCCGGAACGCCACCGCCTGGCGCCGGGCCAGCTCGGCCAGTTCGGCCCCATGCAGCGCGACCGGCCACTTGTCGGACGTGACCACCGCGATACCGCGCTGCAGCGCTTCGCGGATGTGGGAAAGGCCTGGCTCGCCGTCGGCGGCAGGCTGGCCGTCACCTGCACCAGAACGTCCGCGTCGGTGGCCCGCAGCCCCTCGATCGCGCTCGGCCACACCCGCGCGCCCGGCTGCCCGGTGATCGGCCGTCCCCCGGCCGCCGCCGCCAGCACCGAGGCGAGGTCCAGACCGCCCGCGTCGCAGGCGAATCCGTCCCGCGCGTTCGCGATCCCCACGACCGTCACCGCACGGCCGTACCGGGTTGCCAGCCGCCCCGCCTGCGTGTCAAGGGCACTGGCCAGCCACCTGCCAACCACGCCGAAACCGACCAGCCAGACCCGCAGCGCGCTCACCAGGCCACCGGACGCTGTCGCACCCGACGAGGATAACGCCGACCCCGGCAGCCACCATGCGCCCCGCTCGGTCACCAGACGTAGTGACAGACGATCCCATTCAGCTCCGCGCGTCCCCGCCCCCCTGGCGCCGGGTCGGGCCGGCCGCAATGGCGGGCAACGTGATCCCGGAGGGGTCGTTCTGGTCCGCTGGCGGGCGGGTTTCCCGGGCGGCTGTCAGCGGCAGCGTGGTTGCCGCAGTGCTGCGGCTGTGTGAGGGTAGCGGCCAAGACGATGGCATCCGGTGATCTTGGCAGCCTGCGGCCGGGCGGGATGACGGTGGCTGATCGCCCGGCCTGGCATCTGCCCGGACCGTGTGCCACATCGCGGGCTGCCGGAAGATGGCCGTCGCCGGATCCGGCCTGCGTGATCCGGCGCGGTCTATTGCCGGTGCTAGGCCCTGAGCGGGTCGAGGCCCGGCGCTCGGGAGATCTTATTCTTCGATGGCGCCGCCGATGCGGCGCAGATGCCGCCGGAAGGTGTATGACGGGTCAGCGGCGCGGCGGGCCAGGTAGTCATCGAAGGCGGTCTGCTGGCGCAGTGTCTGGCCTTCCCCGATCCGGCGGGCCTGGTCCCGCTCGGCCTGCCAGATCTGGTGCGCGGTGACCAGCACCTGCCCGGCGCGCTCTGCCGTGACGAACAACGCGCCGTCGTCATCGGCGAAGACGATGTCCCCGGCGCTGACCAGGTGCGGCCCGAACCGCGCGGTGACCAGCGCCCCGGGCTCCCGCTCGTCCAGCCGCACCGGCCCGGCCGGGTAGCTGCCGTAGCTGAAGACCGGAAGGCCGATCGCGGCGAGTTCCGGCGTGTCGCGGTGCAGGCCCCACACCACCAGGCCCGCCACCCCGGCGGCCTCGGCCTCCAGCACGGCCAGGTCGCCGACGCAGGCCTCGTCCAGGCGGCCGCCGTTGTCGATGACCAGCACGTCGCCGGCTTCGGCCCGGCCGAATGCCTCCAGGAACACGTCCACGCTGCCGTAATGCCGCACCGGCAGGACCCGCCCAGCGATCCGCTGGCCGGCCACGACCGCCCGTATTCCCGAATCGGCGGCCCGCAGCGGAACACCACAGCGCAAGCAGGCATCAGCCACCAGCGGAGTGGACAGATCCGCGAACGCCCCCGGCATGGCGACCTCCCCCGGTCTAGTACCCGGTACCGCCGGCGGCGCGCGTGTGCGGGCGGGGCCGGGCCGGGCCCCATGATCCTACTGCCGCCCGGACAGCGCTGGAGAGGCCGCGGGCTCGTCGTTATCGAGCTCGGGACAGGTGAGTCATCGGAGTCGTGGCCGCCGATGCGGGCGGTTCGGTCAGTGAGGCGATGCATGCAGTGAGCAGGCGCCGCATCTGATCTTGTTCGCTGGCATCCAGATTGGCCAGCATGTCTTGCTCGACGCGGCGAACCGCGGCGCTGGCCACCTTGAGCTGGCGGCGCCCGCGGGCGGTCAGCTCGGTCGGCAGGGCCCTGCCGACGGGTGCCTGTGCCGGGCGGACAACGAGTCCCTGGCGTTCGAGGGCCTGCAGGAGCACATTCATCGACTGCCGGGTGACGAAGGCGCCGCGGGCAAGCTCGGAGTTGGACAGGCCCGGCCGCTGGGCCAGCAGCTCCAGGCAGGCGTAGTGGGTGATCGTCATGCCAAGCGGCCTCAGCACGGCCTCCAGGGCAGAGTGCAGGGCGCTCGCGGCCGCCTTCAGCATGTACCCCAGCGATGTGTCCAGCTCGATTCCGGGCTCGCCTTGACTCATGTCAGTAGTCTGACATACATTGTGGTGTGTCAGAAGACTGACATCTTATGAGGAGGTAAGAATCGTGGCCGTCACCGGACCCGACTTCATTTCACTGCAGGTGCGCGACCTGGAGCATTCCGCCGCTTTCTACGAGCGGTACCTGGGGCTGAAGCGCTCCGACGCAGGACCGCCGCACGCCGTCGTGTTTGACACCAAGCCGATCGCGTTCGCCGTCCGCGACGTCGTCGCGGGCGTCGACCTGGACGCGATCGCGCAGCCGGGCCAGGGAATGGCTCTGTGGCTGCACGCCCCCGACGCGCAGGACATCCACGACGCCCTCGCCGCCGCCGGCACGACGATCATCTCAGCGCCCGTCGACGGGCCGTTCGGCCGCACTTTCACGTTCGCGGACCCCGACGGCTACCAGGTAACCCTCCACGACCGCGGCTGAGCCGGGCGTCCTGGTCTTCGGCGCGGCAGCGCCCTGAGCGGGCTTCTCACAGCGGCAGGTCGCCGAAGTCCTGACGCTCCGCTGGCGCTCGCTTGGCAGGTAGCTTCTGCACCGGTACCTAGGGTTATGGCTCGTCTCAAGAGACTTGGCGGCATGAACTCGCAAGTGGGACTGTCGTCGCTCCCCTATCCCCGATAGCTGCCCAATCCGGCCCTCGGCTGTGCCTCGGGCCTCTGACCTGGTAGCGGGGGCAGGATTTGAACCTGCGACCTCTGGGTTATGAGCCCAGCGTGGCACCGTTCAACCCTCCGCTGACCCCTCGACTGACTGCTTGGCGCCTCTCGGCTCGCCGCGAAGCCGTTCGTGTCCCAGCCAGCTGGGGTCCGCAAGCTCAGGGCCGCGCACCCGAACTCGCTCGCAACGACTCGGCCCAGGCTTGGCGAAGGCGCCGCGATGATCACCGCCGTGTTCACACCAGCCCCGGCTCCGTCCTCGCCGTCGTGCCGAGAGACATCTTCTAGTGGCACCTGCTGCCGACCGATGACGGCAGTGACGGCAGAACTCAGTGACAAACCAGTGACAAACGATCAAGGACCCGACCGCCGCACCCGGCGATCAGGCCCTTGACCTGCTACTTCCCTCGTAGCCCCGACCGGATTTGAACCGGCGCTACCGCCTTGAGAGATCCGCGGTCACGGTTCAACCCAGGCCGGCACCAGGCCCGCATCAAGTATCGCCCGGCAACAACAGCCTGGCGCTGCCTGAACGTCAGGTTCAAGACGAGTGGAGGGATGCGGCCAAGATATGGACGTGTGCTAGCATCGGTACATGTCGCTTAAGAGGACGAACGTCTACGCCGACACCGACGACCTTGCGCTGATCAAGGAAATCGCCGCTCGCCGGGGCGTGCCCGAGGCAGAGATCATCCGGGAAGGCATCCATCTGGCAGCCATGAGCAACCGGGTATGGGACAGTTCCCTCGACTGGCCCACCTTCGACGGAACCGGCGAGACTGCCACCAGCCACGAGGTCACCGAGACGGTCGCCCGGGCAGCCGCCAGCTCGTGATTGTCATCGCCGACACCTCCGGCATCATTGCCGCCTCCGACCGCAACGCACGCGAGTCCGCAGCATGCCGGGAAATCTTGCAGCAAGCAGGAACAGTGATCATCTCGCCGCTCGTGCTCACCGAGGTTGATCACCTGGCCAAGGCCCGCTTCGGATCCCGTGCCCGGACCGCGATCATTGATTTCGTCATTGCCCAGGCCCGGCAGATGCGATTCCAGATCCCCGAAACCGGCATCGAGATCCTCGACACCGCGCGCCTAGTCCAGAAGCAGTACGCCAGCCTCGACCTGGACCTAGCTGACGCAGTCAATGTGGGGCTCGCAGCCCAGTACCGGACCGACGCCGTGCTCACACTCGACCGGCGCGACTTCCGCGCGATGCGCCCCCTCACTCCCCATAAGTGGTTCCGGCTCCTGCCCGACGATCTCCAGCAATAGCCGCCTCCAGCAATAGCCGCCCGTCCCGCCGTCAGAGGGATCACCTCGGGTCCTGGTTAGGGTGCCTGTGGGCGGCAAAGTCTGAGCGGATGGGATGCGGCTCCCGGCCTGGTGGTCCCGATCCAGACCGCCACCAACACGGCCGGCAAGGCGATCATGGTCGGGAAGTTCCCCGGTGCCATCGCGATCACCCCGAACGGGAAGACCGCCTACGTCGCCAACAACTCGGGCGTGACCCCGATCAGCACCGCCACTAACAAGGCCGGCAAGCCGATCAAGGGGGTGGGTGGTCCCATCGCGGTCACGCCGAACGGGAAGACCGCCTACGCCGCCAGCGACTCGGACACGGTGACCCCGATCAACACCGCCACCAACACCGCCGGCAAGGCGATCAAGGTCGGCAGCGACCCTGTCGCCATCGCGATCACGCCGTAGCGATCCGGCCGCCCAGCTGGGAGCCGCTGCCGTGCGTACTACTCTGGCTACACCGCGTGACTCCGGACCGGGAACAGCGCTCGGTCCTGGGCCACCCGTGCGATAGGCGCCGATGAATCCGCGCGGCTTGCGGTCTCAACGCGGGCGACATCGCCGGTTCGGACCGAGGCCGTCAGGCAGCAGATCCGAGACGGTCGGCGTGTCTTCCAAGCGCAGATGCTCGCCCGAGGAGCCATCCCTCTCGACGGGACGGCGTCGCCAAAGGTCATCGCGGATAGCCTCCTGGCTCACCTCGACCCGGACAACTGACCCGGAAGCCGGTTCGTGCACGCTGTGCCAAGCTGGCCAGTGAGGCCGCCTTGGGCGAGCCGTCTCTGCTTGGCGCTGCTCGGGTTGGGGATTCCCAGCGCACCCATATCGTCCCGTTCGGGCGCGGCTATGACGGCTCGGCCTGGGACTCTGTTGCCGTCCAGATCGGCGGGAGTGCGCGCCCACGAGAGCAGCATGTGATCGCGCTCCGTGACCGGCCAGAGCCAGTTTGCGGATGGCCACTGCCATTCCGGCAAGATCATCTCCGGAGATGGGCCCCGGCGCCCGGTCGGCGGCATGCGAGTAGGTCCGGATGGGGCGTCGTGGGCGTTACGTGGACCTGGGCCGGCGCAGGTCCGGTGACGGATAGCCTGCGCAGGCCGTCTTCGCAGATCCGCTCGCGGGGGGGTGCCCGGCTGCCCGGCCGATACGATCGGGCCATGAGGTTCGCGATCGCTATCCCGCAGTTCTACGCGGACGGCGAGTTCGATCCGGGGGCTTTCCGCGCTTATCTTGTCCGCGCCGAGGAGCTCGGTTTCCACAGCGGCTGGGCACAGGAGCAGACGCTGGGTTCGTGGCCGCAGCTCAGCCCGCTCGAGGCGATGACCTTCGCCGCGGCGTGCACTGATCGCCTGCGGCTCGGGTGCGTGGTGTTCGTGTCCACGCTGCACAACCCGGTGCACCTGGCGAAGGCCATTGCATCGCTGGACCAGCTCAGCCGTGGCCGGATCGAGGTGGGGGTTGGTAGCGGCGGCAAGATGCGGCCGTTCGCCGCGTTCGGCCTGGAGCCGGACCGGTATGTAGCGCGGTTCACCGAGGGCGTCGGGCTGATGAAGGCGCTGTGGACCCGGGAGCGGGTGACGTTCCCGGGGGAGTTCTGGCAGCTTGAAGACGCGAGCATGGAGCCCAAGCCGTTCCAGAAGCCGTATCCGCCGCTGTGGTTCGGGGGATCCGGGCAGGCCGCGCTGCGGCGCGCCGTGCGGGAGGGCGACGGTTTCTTCGGTGCGGGCTCGTCTCCCACCGTGAAGTTCGCGGAACAGGTCCAGGCGGTGCGCCGCGCTCTGGAGGAGTCTGGCCGTTCTGTGGCGGACTTCCAGATCGCCAAACGCGTCTACGTGGCGATCGACGAGTACGCGGCGCGTGCCCGCAGCCGGACGAACGAGGCGCTGGAGCGGCTGTACGGGCAACGCGTGGAGAGCATCGAGGCGGCCGCGGTCGCCGGAACGCCCGCCGACTGTCTCCGGCAACTGCGCGAGGTTGCCGCTGCGGGCGCGGAACTGATCCTGTTCACGCCGTTGTTCGACCAGGCCAAGCATGCTGAGCGCCTCGCCGCAGAAGTAATCCCCCAGCTGGCCCGGGACTGAGCCGGTCTTCCGCTACCTCTTGCCCGGTGACGACAGCTTCGTGAACATGCCGCCCGTCAGGACACCTGGTGACAGCCCTCAGCCGAGACAGTGGCCGCTACAGACGTGAACACCCGACGAGTGAACGGCCAGACACCCACGCGTATCGCCGAATACGAGCGGCTGACAAGACGCCGGACCGCGCATGCGACTGCACGCAGATCATCCAGTTCCGGCGGCACTGTGCCTCCACGCGACCGACCGCTCTGGCCATAGCGCGACCGTTGTCTGCAGCCGCATGACTTCTGCCTCCCAAGGCTATGGGTAAATCTGTCGGCCTCTTGCCCAGGAAACATTTTGCCTCGGTCGACTGAACCCTGGTCGCACTGCCGATACATCTACAGGCTGGGTGGCCATCGCCTGTGGATTAGAAGTGAGAAGGCTTCTCACCAGTGATTCCCCAGATGAGCATCTCAAAGGGATCAGGATCCCGTTGGCGCATGTCGACCCGATGCCAAAGCTCCAGGAAGGGCGGGAATCTCGGGTGACCTTTTCGGCCTTCGAGTATTACCGGGATGATGGGTCGGCCACGTCTGGCCAACTCCTCCAACGCGAGTTCTACCTCAAGCTCCTGCCATGGTCCAGGCCCTTTGGCGCCAATAAACACGGCGACGGAATTGATCAGTCTTAGATGCCTTTGCAACTCTTTCTGCCACCGCGTTCCAGGCCGCACTTCCCAGACGTCGAGCCAAGGCAGTACGCCGCGCTCCTTGAGCCTGGTGGCGATAGCCATGACTTGCTGTTTGTCTTTGGAATTATGGCATAGGAAAACGTCGTAAGTACCGTTTTCGGTGCGCGTTGCGGTCGGCGCTCTAGGTTGCTTCGAAAAGGAATTAGCCAAGGCCATCACCGTAAATCTCGTATCCAGCCGTAGCGGCGTGCCGCCGAGTAATTACGTGCACCGGGGCGGCGGAGGGTCTGCTCACGGTGATTCTTAGCCACGTCTGTCTCCCGGGAGCCAAGTGGGGATCTCTGGTCGTGGAATGCCGCTATACAGAACATATCTAGAGCAGTCGGCGAGCGAGTTCATCAGCGAGTTGTCTGCTAATGATCAGGACGTTGATGAGGTGAAGCGCCTCAAGAATAATTTCTGCCTTATCGAATTCGGCCGCGAGAACCACGACTCCCGGCCTGCGGCGTAGCAAATCCGCGTTTAGTGAGCAGGCTCTGAAGTGGTTATATTGCGCGCCGAGCCAGCGCTCGTTAACCTTCGCGACCCGTTTTTTATCATCGGCGGAAATATCCTCCTTGGCAATCCATACGCCGCCTATATTCCCGACGGCAAGCTCCAAAACATTGGGTTCCTCAGCCTCTACTGTGTCCAGGTACCAAGGGTCAGGGCCGATACCGGCCATGTTCCGCTTGCTGGTATCGACGCTCCCAATACCAGTCAATATCATCGGAACTTCAGAGATGAGCGGTGTCTCCTTCGAGTCGGGAGCACCGAAGACCCGTCGGTAACTGGTTGAGTAGCGGATAAGCTCACCTGCGATCCGACCGCTGTCCTGGTCATGAACCAATTTCGGTATCCGCGCCGGGACACCTCTCAGAGAGAGATAATTAGAACCAGGCCAGGCGAGCGAAAGCTGTCGGGCTGCATCGCTTGGTGAGATCCCATTGGGCTCGTGATTTGTCGGCTCGCCGACTATCGGGATGAACTGCTTCGTCTCGTGCGATGTGCTGCTGTAAGGCATGTGCTCGACAGTGGCGGCAATAGTAGTGCCCCATGCCACGCAGCACATGTCGACTTCGTCGATATAGCTGGCCACTATCCCGGCCGCGCTCATACCAAAGGAACGAAAGGCATTTGCACGCACGCCCGCATCTCTTTCGTTCTCGATTCCTGGGGCGGCTATCACGTGCAGCCGCTTAAACGGCGAGCCGCCGACGGAGCGCTCGCTGCTGAGCTTCCTGGAACGCTGGGATAGCGCATCCTCGAGCTGTCCATGGCGAGCGAAAAATGAGTTGACGATTTCCAGGCGGTCTTCTGGGGACAAGTCGGCGGGAAACCTGAACACTTCCTGGAGAATCTTGTGGTCACGCGCATCCTTGAGGAGGCGTGACACTTGCGCTTGCGCGCCTAGGCCAGCTTTGTAGGCGATCTGCTCCTGGGTGAGGGCGGGGTCGTGAACCCTGTAGTACGCCGCCTTCAGTGCGTCAAGGCTTGGCTTGGAGGCCATGGAGTCACCTCCAGTTCTGGTCGCTCGGCCGATGGCGCGACGTTACTAGCAAGTTCACATGCCCCAACCGTTTGGCTCAGTTGAGTATATTCCAAACGGGCACATCTTGTATACGGACTTGGCTTGAACCTTGCATGTCCGAATGATCTTATTTTTAGTCTTTCGACACAATTGCTCACTATGGGCTATTGCAGGCTACGGCTGGCCAGGATGCCGACAAGGTCCTGACCTGGCACATTGTCCCGACAGCTGGCGTCTTAAGCAGTTGGACCGAGGTCTTCGTGTCGCCCTCTGCAGGACCGTGGCTGCCGCGCTCGCTGTCTGCGGCCGAGCAGCGGGGCGCCAGTCGCGCACCTCCTGACCGGCGGCTCCGACCGGGCGTTCATGGTTGGAGCGGCCATGCCCTCGCCGCGTGACTGCTGGCACTCAGCGGCGCTCCGAAGTGCGCCGTCGCTTCGCCACCCACCGGCCGCACGACGCCTTCCTCGGCAGGCTGGCGACCGCGAACGGCGTCTAGCATCACCATGGCCTTATCCGAAGGGGGCTCTCCGACACCGACCCCGGGCACTCGGTCGTGGCCACCGTCGATGCCGACTGCCAGCCGGTCCGCGTGATTACGGCAGCGAACGGGACGCAGGTCTGGGTGACCGCCGGGCCAGCGACGACGTGCTCTGCTTCGCGGCGGCCCGGCTGCTCACCGACCCGTCGCACGCGCTAGTCGCGGTGGTGCGGGTCGGCGAGGCACCGGTCGGGCTGACCGCAGTGCGCGATGGCACGCTGATCGTGGTCGCCGACTCGAACCGATTCAACGCGCCAGGCGCGCACGCCGACCTGACCGTAATCAACGTCGCCGACGCGCTGGACGGCCGTCCCGCGCTCGTCGGCCATATCCCGGCTGGCCTGTTCCCAAGGACATGACGGCGGCTCCCAACAGCACGGTACTGGTCTCTAACTTCAGCTCCGGCCAGGTGGAGGCGGTCGACACGGCGACCATCCCCTGATCACGGTCCCGGGCAGCAGCAGCCCGGGCGGCCCGCATGCGGCGGCCGAACTGCATGACGCACAGATCACCCTCGTCTGCACGGTCGCGGGTCCGTCCGAGATTGAATGCAACACCGGCCAGAACGGCGGCTCGGCGGGCGTTATCCCTGACTTCCACCTATCACTTAGGGTGATGCAGTCGGTCGACGTAGCCCGCGGCCGAGTTCAGATGGTCCACTGTGGGGCGATCTCTGGGAGCGCGTGCTCGGTCGCTGGCCGAGGTGCTCGTCGATCTCGGGTGTCGGGTTACGGCCGCCGCGCGGGCCGTCCGGTCTGACCGGACGTACCTGATCGCGGCATACATGTGCGAGAGTCGGGGGGCGGCTGTCTTTGGTGGTGTCCCAACGCCTGAGCGGGTGCCGGGATGGACACTGGCTGTATGTCGTGGTCTGTGTGCGCGGTGCCGTTGCCGGATGGCGACCGGCCGGTCGATCTGTGGATGGACGCGGCGGGGTGCCTGGCCAGCGACCCGGTTCCCGGCGCGGAGCTGCTGCCGGGCCGGTACGTGGTGCCTGGCCTGGTGGATGCCCATGCCCATCCCGCCGTGGGCGGGGCGGCCGGCGGGCCGGTCGCGCTGGGCCGGGCTGAGGCGCTGAACGTGCTGGCCGGGTGGGCTGCCTGCGGGGTGTGCCTGGTGCGTGATACCGGATCGCCGGGCGGGTCGGTGCTGCAGCTGGACCTAGTCCCGGGGATGCCGCGGTTGCAGGCGGCCGGCCGGTTCCTCGCCCCAGCCGGGCGGTACTTCCCGGCGCTGCTGCCGGAGGAGGCACCCCAGCAGCGGCTGACCGAGCTGGCGCTGGGCGAGCTAGCGCGCGGCGGCCGCTGGGTGAAAGTGATCGCCGATTTCCCCCTCGTCGTCGACGGAATGCCGTCGGGCCCGGCCCAGCCGACGTACTCGATCCAGGCCATCGAGGCGATGGTCACCGCGGTGCACGCCGCCGGAGGCCGTGTCGCCGCCCACACCACCACAGATTCGGTCGCCCAACTGGTGCGGGCGGGCGTGGACTCCATCGAGCACGGTACCGCCATCGACGAGCAGGCGTTGCGACTGATGGCCCAGACCGGAGCCGCATGGACGCCCACGCTATGCGCGGTGCTCGGCCTTCCCGGCACCGCACCAGAGGCCGCCCGGCGGCGAGCTGCCGACCACCGGCACCGGCTCCGCCAGCTGCTCCCGCTCGCGCACCGCCTGGGCGTGCCCATCCTGGCCGGGACCGACACCGCCGGGCCCATCACCCGCGAGGTCGCGCTGCTGGCCGAACACGGACTCGACCCAACCGCCGCGCTCCAGGCCGCGACCACCACCGGGTACCGCTTCCTCGGCGAATCCTTCGACCAGCCGGCCAGCCGACGACGCTGGTGACCTACCAGGACGATCCCCGCGAGGATCTCGCGATACTCTCCTCACCCATCGCGGTCATCATCGACGGCGTCCGCGTCCGCTGACACCTCGCCACCACAGCGGCATAGGACCGGATGTTTCACTTCGTTCGCTCGCCGGCTGGCGGTGGTTGCGGTGCGGCATCGTTACGGTTCCCGAGCCGCATATTTTCCTGCTCATCCTGGGTGCATTTTCTCTTACTTACTGGAATATTGGCACCTCCCACAACTTTAATGCGAGTTCGCCCAGCACCGCATGAGCGAGAAGTTCGTGCTCTCGCGGAAGCCCGACAGCCTGATAGGCGCGGGCACCTGGTACTCGGTCACCACCGGCGGCGGGGGCGGTAATGCCTCAAACACCTGCAGCTGTGCATGCCCCGCACCGGCTCGCCGACCAGGTCATGCCCACAGCGCCCGCACGACTTGCCACACCACTACGCGCGGGACGACACGCGACCTTCTCGCAACACGTCAATCCCATCCCAGAATGGACATCGAAATATCTGGCAGAGTTCCATCCCCAGGCACGGGAGGATTTCCAGTAATCACGCTCGCTTCCCTCTGCTGGTGACGGACATGCAGATGCTCCCCATCGGCCGGCGTGACCAGTGCTTACATGCCTGCCTCTATATCGAAAATACTACCGACAGATACTTCCAGTCAATAGTCATAATCGAACAGTAGCACGACTACTTGGGCCAACGATCACGGCCGGGCACCATCGGGGCGGCGAACGCCCAGGCGGATCGCTGTGTCGATACCATGTGACCCGTCAGTCACAAGAACAGCTGGCTGGCTCTCCCGCGTGCCTCTGCCTTTCGTGAGCACAGGTGCCTGTCCCAGGTATTGATGC
>CAWEHB010000009.1:0-333039 GCA_963808705.1 uncultured Actinomycetota bacterium
CGGCGGACTCGGGGTAAGCGTAGGCCGGGACGGCGGGGGAATCCTCATCCGGCCCCTGCAGCAGCCGGACCGCTTCGGTCTGGTCCATCACCGCCGCGGCGACCGGCACCGGCAGCCGCGCGGCGGCCACCTCGGGAACCAGGTCGCCTGCGGCGGTCGTGGCCGTCACGGCCAGCACCACGTCGACGCCCGGGTCGGCCGCGGCGAGCTGCAGGCAGTGACGGAAGACGCCGGGCGTGGCCAGCACGGTGGTATCGACCGGCCCGGTCACCCCGGCCTCGCCGGGAAGCACCTTCCGTAGCGCCCGCTGGGTGGCTTCCGCCAGGCTGGCCACCTGCAGTCCCGCATCGGCGCACGCGTCGGCGGCCAGCAGCGCGCCGCCGCGGGTGTTGGATACCACGGCGACCCTGCCTCCCGCGGGCACCGGCTGGGCGGCCAGCAGCGCCGTGGTGTCGAGCAGCTCGCCTAGGTTAGCGGTGGCGATCACGCCCGCCTGCTCGAACAGCGCCTGCCTGGTGAGCAGCGGGGTGGCCGCCGCGGCCGCATGCGCGGCGGGCAGGCGCCGGCCCGCGGTCACGGTCAGGACCGGCATGGTGCGGCCGACGCCACGGGCGGTGCGGGTGAACTTACGGGGGTTGCGGATGGTCTCCAGGTACACCACGGCCAGCTTGGTCGCCGTGTCGGACTCCCACCACCGGAGCATGTCGGTGCCGGACACGTCATCCTTGTCGCCGAGCGAGACCAGGGACGAGATCCCCACGCCCAGCCGGGACAGGTGCTCCAGCAGCACGAACCCGATGCCGCCGGTGGCCTGCAGGGCCAGCCGGCCCTCCCCGGCCGGGGATGGCGGGCCGCGAACGACGCATCCAGGCCGACGCCGGGGCTGGCCACGCCGAAGCTGGACGGCCCGACCATCCGCATGCCGTGGCGGCGGCAGATGCCCAGCAGCTCCGCGCGGTCGGCGACGCCGAGCCCCGCCGCCATCACGACCAGGGCCCTGACCCCCCGCTGCCCGCATTCCGCGGCGATACCGAGCACGGCCGCGGCCGGCGCGGCGATGACCGCCAGGTCGACCGGCTCGGGCAGCGCGGACACCGACGGCACGCAGGAGACGCCCTCCAGCTCGCCGCCACCCGGGTTGACCGCGTAGACCGCGCCGGAAAAGCCGCCGGTGACGATGTTGCGCAGGATCGCCCGGCCGGCCGAGCCGGGGCGCCGGCCCGCGCCGATCACCGCGACCGAGGCCGGGGCCAGCACATGGCGCAGGCTCGCCACGTCGGCCGACCGCTCCCGCTCGGCGACCGCATCACGATAGGCATCCAGGGCGGCGTCGCCCTCGTCGGCGGGCAACGGGAACTTGAACTCGTACACCCCGTCCGCCAGGGCGCGCTGCGCCTGCAGCCCGGCATCGGCGAACACCTTCAGCATCAGCGCGTTCTCGTACAACGTCTCCGCGACCAGGGTGCGCACCCCCCCGGCGCGGGCCAGCGAGATCAGGTGCTCCAGCAGCAGCGTGCCGACCCCGCGGTTATGCATGTCATCGACGACCGCCATGGCGACCTCCGCGGTCGGGTACCCGCCGCCGAACCCCTCGTAGGTGCCGTAGCCGACCACCTCGCCGTCCAGCACCGCCAGCAACGCGGCATGATCCGGCCCGGGCTCCCGGCATATCCGGCCCGCCGCCTGCTCGCCCGCGACCGGGCTCAGGCTGAAGAACCGCAGGTACAGGTTGTCGCGGGACATCTTCTGGTGCATGTCCCGCACCGCATCGAAATCACCGGGCCCCGCGCGCCGGATCTCCACCGTGGCCCCATCGGCCAGCAGGGCATAAGCGCTCTCCCCCGCCTGTGCGCCCACGCAGCCTCCCTCGCCCCAATAGCACGCCTAGTCCGCATTATCGGTCATGGAGGTGCCAGGCGAGCTCCGTTGCTGGATGAGATCAGCACTGCCGGACAGCGGCGGGGTCACGGGCAGGCCCGCCCGTACCGCGGCACCCGAACGGGCAGCGCGGCGTCGGGCCTCGTGAAGTTCGGGATTAGCGGCGAGTTGTCCACCTCGGGCCGACCCCGGACCACTCGGAAGCCCAGGCGGCCAGGCGGCGCCGGTCCAGCGCCAGGCGGCACAGCCAGTAGCAGATCATCAGCACGATCCCGCCGCAGCAAGCCGCGCCGATGGCGATCACGACCGAGACGAACCCCACCTCCCAGGGCCCCGACGGCGGGGCCTCGGGCTCGCCGGAAGCGGTCAGCCATACCTGGACCCTGGCCCCGGCGGGCGCCCCCCCGATGCCAGGCGCGGTGATCGTGGTCAAGAACCCCGATCGGCGCTGCCCGTCGGGGGCCCGCCAGTGGGCGGCGGCCTCCCCCATGGTGAGCAGGAAGCCGTTGCCCGGCCCGGCCTGGGTGAGCACCGCGACGGCCGGGCGCAGCCCGGCCGCGCCGGCGCGCTGGGAGTGGTAGACGCGCATGCCGAGCCAGGGCGCAGCGGCGACGGCGGCCAGGAATACCACGGACAGCAGGACCACGACGGCGCTCTCGATGCGGTCGGAGGGCCGGCGCAGCTCGTTCGGGCCGATGAATAGCCGTGCCAGCCGCCGTACCGGGCCGCAGGCCGCCCGGACCATGTCATCCATGATCATCACCTCCGGCGGTCTCCGCTCGCTAGCGTGCGGCAGTCCCGCGCGAGCGGGCAGGGGCAAAGGCCACGGCCCGCCGGGCCATTGGTCCATAGCAGCACCGGCTGGCGGGCGGAGGGACAAGCGATAACAGCGACGGCGTTGTCATTTGCCGGCTTCAGTGAGTTCGCGCCCTACGCGGAGATTTATGCGGGTGACGCATGATCCGGGATGGCGCTTGGCAACGAGGCTATAAAACGGGATCATGGCTGCCACAGATGACAGCGCCTGGCAAAGGAAGAGTGACATGCCTGGAATCGTTGTGGGCTTCGACGGGTCACCTGGCTCTCAGAGTGCGCTCGAATGGGCCGTGCAGCACGCCGCGCTCGAGCACATACCGCTCACGGTCCTGGCCGTGCACGAGGTGGCCGCGAGCGCGTGGACGGGCAGCCCCATCGTCTACCCCGAGGACAGCCCCGAGGAGGAGAAGGCCCGCCAGGCCGCCCAGGAGGCGGTCAACAAGATCGTCAGCGATCGTAACGCTCATCCGGAGTCGGTGACCGTGCGCGGGGTCAGCGGGCAGGCGGCCAACGTCCTCATCGACGCGTCCGGCGACGCCGACCTGGTGGTCGTGAGCTCGCGCGGCGCCGGCGGCTTCCCTAATCTCAGGGTGGGCTCGGTCGCGTCCAAGGTCGTCAGCCACGCGGCATGCCCGGTCGTCGTCGTCCGATAGCGCTCATGGGCACCTGCGAGTCGATGCGAGTTGGCGTCCCCCCACTGGCTTTGCATCCCATTGAGGAAATGAAGCGTCACTGGCTGGCGGAAAGGCGCACCGGCGCAGATGCGCATGCCAAAATGACCGCGTCCACGACGTCCAGCCCCGTGATATTCCGGCAGCGCGACGAAGCGGGGTGTTCACCGCTCCAGCGGTCTTGCGCTGGCCCAATAAACCCTGAATGCCGCCCAGGGCGCGCCCGCGACTGCTCCTCACCTGTCTACGGCATCAGCGGACCACGAGCACGGGCCGGTCGGCCAGGTGGATCACCTTGTGCGCCGTGCTGCCGAGGACCAGCCCGGCCAGGTCACCTCGTCCCCGCGAGCCCATGATGATCACACCGACGTCGAGGGTCTTGGCATCCTCGACGATCTCGCGGGCGGCGTAGCCGTAAATCGTGTTCCGCACCTTGCCATGCGCCTTGATCCCGGCCTGGGTCAGCTCCTCGACCGCTACATCGACCTGCGCCTGCGCGTCGTCGGCCGTCTCGGCCGAGGGCACCAGCCCCGTCTTCGCCCCGTACTCGCGCTCCCTCAGGTGCAGCACCCACACCTCGCCGTTGGACAGCGCCGCCAGGTCTCGCGCCGCGGCGAGCACTCGCTCGGTGGCCGTTGAGTGATCCACAGCCACCAGCAACTTCTCGTACATCGGCCCTCCCTTGCCCGGCTAAACACCCTTGATTCCCGGCTAATCAGATAATGACGCATGCACGAGGCACCGGCCAGGGCAGCTCTCCCGGAACGAGCCTGGCCCCGGTCGTGCACCGCGGACAGGACCCAAGGTCCCCGTCGTGCAGGCCGCCGGGCCCTGCCGCTGGCGGACGCCGGGCCAGACAGTGAGATGGCGCGGTTCCCCGGAGGTCAGGAGGCGAATGGCGATGAGCGGGGGCCCGGAGTCATCCGCTGCGGGGGATCAGGGGCAAGAGCCCTATGCGCAGGTGGCCGAGAGCGCCCGCCGCGGACGGCCCCTGAGATTGACGTGCCCCTCGCCGTCACGGCGAGGGGCACTGCGGCCGGCCTGGCGATCGGGCTGTCATGACCGTGGCCGTATGGAGCTGTTCTCAGGCTGTCGCAACGGCGGCTGGGCCGGCAGGGCCAGTCGCCCCATCACCGATACCCGTCGGTCATCTCCTCATAGGACCTTCGGCAGGAAGCCCATTCCATCGGACGGCTCGTCAACAGCTCCTGACGGGTGATGGCGATGGTGCCCGTGATCACGTCCCCGGCGTTGTACGGTCCAAGAAGATCGGACCGGAAGGCTGATACCAGGAGGCTCCGTGCGCGAGTACGGCATGCCCGCGATAACCGTGATCCCTGCATCGGCCAGCCTCGCCGACGTGGTTTCCCGCCGGGCGCAGGCGGAGCCGGGGGCAGTCATGCTGCGCAAGCGCACCCCCCGGGACGGCTGGCAGGACGTGACCGCCGGGCAGTTCCGCGCCGAGGTGGTGGCGCTGGCCAGGGGGATCATCGCTGCGGGCATCGAGCCGGGCGACCGGGTCGGGCTGATGTCACGGACCCGCTATGAGTGGACGCTGATCGACTACGCCATCTGGGCGGCGGGCGGCGTGACGGTGCCAGTCTATGAGACCTCCTCGGCCGAGCAGGTCGAATGGATCCTCGGCGACTCGGCGGCCCGCGCCATCTTCGCCGAGACGGGCGCGCACGAGCGGGTCATCGGCAGCGTCCGGGAAAGTCTCTCCGGGCTGGAGCACCTGTGGATGATCGACGGCTTGGACGCGCTGGCTTCCGGCGGCGCGCACATCAGCGCGGCGCAGCTAGACCAGCGCCGGGCCGGGACAAACGCCGCGGACCTGGCGACCATCGTCTATACGTCAGGGACGACCGGCCGGCCGAAGGGCTGCGAACTGACGCACGGGAACCTGCTCGCTGACGTGCGCAACGCAGTGGCCGCGCTGCCGGAGATCTTCCAGGTATCCGGAGCCTCGACGCTGCTGTTCCTCCCGCTTGCGCATTCGTTCGCGCGGATCATCGAGGTGGGCGTGCTGGAGGCGGGCGTGATCCTGGGGCACTGGCCGGAGATCACCACGCTGGCCGACGGCCTGGCGGACTTCCGCCCGACGTTCCTGCTCGCGGTGCCCAGGGTGTTCGAGAAGGCCTACGACAGCGCCCAGCGGCAAGCCTCAGGCAACAAGGCCAAGGCCAGGATCTTCGCCGCCGCCACGCGGGCGGCGATCGCGTGGAGCAAGGCCAGCGGCGACGCGGACACCGGCCGCCGCGCTGGTCCCGGCCTCCGGCTCCGGCATGCGCTGTTCGACCGGCTCGTTTACGCGCGGGTACGGGCGGCGGTCGGCGGCGAAGTCCAGTACGCGATCTGCGGCGGCGCGCCGCTCGGCGAGCGGCTCGGCCACTTCTTCCGCGGCTCGGGTATCACCGTGCTGGAGGGCTACGGCCTGACCGAGGCCACCGCCGCCGTGACCGTGAACAGGCCGGGCCGCAACAAGATCGGCACGGTCGGCGTGCCGCTGCCTGGCGTCAGCATCCGGACGGCCGGCGACGGCGAAATCCAGGTCAAGGGCCCGAACGTGTTCCCGGGCTACTGGCGCAACGATGCCGCGACCCGCCAGGCGCTGGACTCCGGCGGCTGGCTGCGCACGGGCGACGCCGGCACGCTGGACAAGGAAGGCTTCCTGCAGGTCACGGGCCGGCTCAAGGACCTGATCGTCACCGCCGGCGGCACGAACGTCGCGCCCAGTGTGCTCGAGGACAGGGTTCGCGCCCACCCGCTGGTCAGCCAGTGCATGGTGGTTGGCGAAGGCCGCCCCTACATCGCCTGCCTGGTAACGCTGGACCCCCAGACGCTGGAGTCCTGGAAGCGGCAGCACCCGCGCCCCGCCGGCACCACCCCCCGCGACCTCGCCGATAACCCCGAGCTGATCGCGGAGATCCAGCGGGCGGTGGACCAGGCGAACAAGGCCGTGTCCCGCGCGGAGTCGATCCGCAGGTTCCGCATCCTCGGCACGGACTTCACCGAAGCCTCCGGCCAGCTCACCCCCTCGGCTAAGGTCCGCAGGAACGTCGTCGCCAAGGACTTCGCGCCAGACATCGACGCGCTTTACAGCCCAGCCGGGTGACCCCGAGCGCTCTTGGGACCAACCAACCTCGGGGACACCAGACCCTGAGCCGGTCAGCGGCAGGCCACCTCTGTAAGTTGAGCAGGGTCAGGGGGCAGCCCGGTAGGCTTCGAACGCGCATGCGCGGGCTCTGCGAGTCTCCAGCGGCGGGCACCTGCGCCTGCACCGCGGGCGCATCGCGGATGCGGCCGCCAGCGCCACAATCGAGGTGATAAGCAGCTGCCGGCCCGGGAGACGTGGTGAGCCAGAGCGGAGACCACCTCAAGTCCGGCCAGCTCGGTACCGCCGACGTGACGGCCTCGACGATCGCGAACATCGGGCCGGGGATTGACTTCTACTTCGGGTTCGGAGTGATCGCGGTAACCGCCGGTGTCGCCGCGCCGCTGACGATCCTGGCCGCTACCGTGGCCGTCGCATTCCTGGCTTTTACGGTGGCCGAGTTCACCAGGGCGGAGCCTTCGGCGGGGAGCTTCATCACGTATGTCGAAACCGCGCTGGGGGCTAGGGCCGGTGTCGCAACGGCCCTGCTGGTCACCGTCGGGTACACCGTCGCCATCGCGGCAGTGTTCACCATGTCGGGCGGGCTGGTGGCGATGACCCTCTCGCAGTACACCTCGTGGCATCCCTGGTGGGGGCCGTTTTCCCTCGTCCTGACCGCAGGCGCGATCTGGCTCACCGCACGCGGGGTCAAGCTGTCGACCGCCGCGGTGGGCGCGGCCGTGCTCGTGCAGGTGGCGATCATGGTCGCGGTCTGCCTCCTTGTCCTGGTCGATCAGCGTGCCGCGCTGTCCGGCATACCGTTCTCCTGGGCGCACCTCACCGGTGGCCTGGCCGGCCTTTCCGCAGGCTTCCCGCTGGCCCTGTTCATGTTCATCGGATGGGAAAACGGCCCCGCGCTCGCCGAGGAGTCCCGCAATCCACGGCGCACCATACCAAGGGCTCTCTATATCTCGGTGGCGATTGCGGCCGCCCTGCTCGTCTTCTTCGCCTACGCGACCATTACCGGCTTCCGCTATGACGTCTCCTCCATCGGCCGCTCATCGGTCCCGTTTCTGACGGTGGCCGATCACTATCTCGGCGGAGCGGCCGTCCTGGCGTGGATCGCCGGAATCGTCTCCGTGCTCGCCACCCTGGTCGCCGGAGCGGATTCCCAGTCGCGCATGCTCTTCGACGGCGGCCGGACGGGGCTGCTGCCGGCCAAGCTCGGCCAGGTTCGCCCGCGGTCCGGCACGCCGGTGAACGCGCTGCTTTTCATGGCGGCCGCCGGGCTGGGGATCATCGGGGTCTGGTGGGTGTCCCGCCTCATCACCGGGGACACCGGATCGATGGACCCGGTCGGCCTGTATGCCGAGTGCTCGACGATGGCGACGATCGTGATCCTGTTCGTCTACTTCCTCACGATGCTCTCCCTTCCCGTGTTCATGTGGCGCCGCCACCGGGACTCGTTTTCGCCGCTCCGCCACGTGGCGATCCCGGCCCTTGGGTCCATCACCCTGATCGTCCCGTTCGTCGAGCTGTGCCAGCCCGGGCAGCCCGCCCCCTACAGCGCCTTCCCGTTCATCGCACTGGCGCTCGTGGCGGCGGCCGCAGCGATCGCCTGCCTCGTCGTATACCGCCACCCGCGCGCCGGAGCAGGTGAGGGAGCGGCACTCCCGGAAACCTGAGCGGGCGGCGATAGGCGGGCAGCCTTAAGCCGAAGTTCCCCTCTGGCTTGCCGAGCGTGGGCGGTCTGCGTGCGAAACTCTCATGAACCAGCGTGGGATCCACCTTCTGCTCTGGCTGTGATATGTAAACAGCAGGCCGCCGGGGCTGGTGGCTGGCGGTGTGGTGGCCAGGCGCAGAGGGGCGAACTGTGCCCGGCTCGCCTCCGGGTGTTCGCGCGGCCGGCCGGGGAGGGGGGCGGGCGCGCCGGGCGGGGCGGGCGGGGCGGCGGGGGGGGGGCCCCCCCCCCCCCCCCCCCGAGAAAGCCCCCGCGGGGCCGGCCGCCGGGGGGCCCCCCCCCCCCCCTCCCCCCCCCCCCCCCCCAGCACCTGCGCCAGGGCGTCGACCTGCCACCCGGGCCAGCGGCTCAGGTTAGCCAGGGTACGGTTCTTGACCTTGCCGGCCTCCCGGTAGCTTTCCCGCAGCAAGACCGCGGGCGGTGAGCCCCGGTTCGGCACCCTGGCCACATACATGCCGACAACGTTACCCGGCATGATTACGTTCACACAGGCAGACACGCCGATCTGAGCACCGGTCAGCTGATCTACATGACTACGCGTCTTCCGCTCGCGGGCGCAAATCGCCTGGTCACCGCCCAGAAGCCGCGCTCGCGGCGAAGGAGTCGGGGGAACTTCGGCTTAAGCGCCGCGCGGTCACGGTGCGCAGGGCGCCCGGAGCCCTCCGAGCGAAACATGGCGCTCACCCTGCGCGGCGGCTGCCGGATCTGTTCACCGCTGGTGCGGGACGATCACCACTGGGCATGCCGAGTGCTGGACAACCTCGCTGCTCACCGAGCCCACCAGCACCCGGGCGAAGGCGCTGCCGCCACGTGCGCCGAGGACCACCAGGTCGGCATCTTGCGAAGCATCGACCAGTTCCTTGACCACAAAGCCGTTCACAGCCTGGACCTTCACCGGTACCGGCCCGGCATCGCCCAGCCGGCTGGCTGCCCTTTGCGTCATTTCCTCAGCGGCCTGGCGCAGTTTTTCCAGCGCGGGCTCGTCTGCCGGACCGACCACCGGGATGCCGCCCCAGTAGCTCTTCGGAACCTCGTGCACTGCTATGACAGTAAGCGGGGCCTGCACAGCCGCTGCCTGTCTCATCGCCCAGTCAAGGGCGCGTTCGGAGTTGGGTGAGCCATCTACGCCCACCACGATTCCAGGCATTGCCTGCTCCTTCCCCTCGGGCCGCCGCGCCGGCGACGGCCATGCCTTCCCGGTACCCAATGATCGGGGCGGCAGAGTTGGTCACAGTAGGCCGCTAGCTGCCCAGACGCAGGGCCCTTGGTCCCAGCCAGCAGCCGGGAGGTGCTCTACTGATCCGCGACCGCGGGACGGTTCGCGGTCATGGGCAAGAGATGACGCACCGGCAGCGCTCAGAACTCATGGATCTGATCGCCGTGCCAAGACTAACCAGTCAGCTGTCGCCCCGCTCGTAATCGGCAACTGTCGGAGAACCAGCAAGGTGGTAGTTTCTCTGCCGGTCACCGTTCGGGGGCAGACCCGGGGAGCCGCCGACAACCCGGGACGGCCCGCCTGCGGGGCAGAGGAGGTGGCCCGCTGGCGCCGCCGGCGGCGGCCTGGCTCTTACCTCCAGGATTGACCCGCAGGCCGCGGCCGCCAGGCCCATAGGTCCCGGCCCGGTACCTGCGGTAATCAGCGAGCAGGGGACTTTGTGCCCTTGGCCTAGTTCGCCACGGGCCGGCAACATGTCAGTTACGGCGAGCGACATCCCGGCACGTCGGTCAAGTTCGCATGGCTGGGGCCGGGCAGTGGCGGCCGGTGGAGGGCAAGGAGGCGGAGATGGCAGGCAGGCCCGCGGCGGGACCGCATCCAGAGCGCAGGCCGGGCCGGGCGCCCGGGACGGTCCGGGCGCCGGTTGCGCTCGCCCGCCCGGCCGCCGGAGCCGCGACGGGGTCCTCCCCGGCTCCCGGGGCGGGGGTAGTCCGGCAGCCGTATCCCGATCTGGCTGTCCCGCCGGGCGGCGGGACGGGCATGACGGGCGCCGATCGCGCGCTGCAGGCGTGGCTGGCGCGGTTCACCGGCGGCCTGTCGCCGGTGTCGCTGGGACTGGCCTGGCTCGACTGGCTGGCGCATCTGGCCGTCATGCCGGGCCGGCAGGCGGAGCTACTGGCCCACGCGTGGCGCGGCGCGCTCGCGCTGCCCGGCTACGCGCTGCCCGGCGCCGGGACCGGCGCGGCTGTGTGCGAGCCGCGCCCGCAGGACCCGCGGTTCACCGCACCGGGCTGGCGGCGGTGGCCGTTCAGCGTGATGTCGCAGGCGTTCGGCTCGGCCGAGCAGTGGTGGCAGCAGGCGACGACCGGCGTGCCGGGCGTCTCGCGTCATCACGAGCGGGTCGTATCGTTCGGCGCTCGGCAGCTGCTCGACATCGTGTCGCCGTCGAACTTCCCCTGGTCCAACCCGGAGGTGCTGGAGGCGACCGTCACGCAGGGAGGCGGCAATCTCGTGCGCGGCGCGCGGCTGTTCGCCGACGACGTGCAGCGCGTGGCGAGCGGCGCCGGGCCGGCGGGTACGGAGGCGTTCACACCCGGCCAGTCGGTGGCGATCACGCCCGGCAAGGTGGTGTACCGCAATCGCCTGATCGAGCTGATCCAGTACCAGCCGGCGACCGGGACGGTGCACGCGGAGCCGGTCCTGATCGTGTCCGCGTGGATCATGAAGTACTACATCCTCGACCTCTCGCCGCACAACTCGCTGGTGAAGTACCTCGTGGACCATGGCCACACCGTCTTCGCCGTCTCCTGGCGGAACCCGGCCGCGGAGGACCGCGACCTCGGCCTGGAGGACTACCGCCAGCTGGGGCCGCTCGCCGCGCTCGACGCGATCTCGGCGATCGTGCCCGGTCGCCGGGTGCACGCCGTCGGCTACTGCCTGGGCGGTGCGCTGCTCGCGATCACCGCCGCGGCGATGGCACGCGACGGCGACGAGCGGCTGCGCACCCTGACGCTGTTCGCCACCGAAACCGACTTCACCGAACCGGGCGAGCTCGGGCTGTTCATCGACGAAAGCCAGGTCGCCTACCTGCAGAACCTGATGTGGGACCAGGGGTACCTGGACTCCGGCCAGATGGCGGGAGCGTTCCAGATGCTGCGGCCCTACGAGTTGATCTGGTCGCGCATGGTGCGTGAGTACCTGCTGGGCGAGCGGCAGCTGCCCAACGACCTGATGGCCTGGAACGCCGACGGCACGCGGCTGCCCTACCGGATGCATTCGGAGTACCTGCACGGCCTGTTCCTGCGCAACGACCTGTTCGAGGGGCGCTACCTGGCGGGCGGGCGGCCGGTGACGCTGAGCGACATCCGGGTCCCGGTCTTCATGGTGGCCACCGTGCGCGATCACGTCGCCCCGTGGCGCTCGGTCTACAAGCTCAACCTGGTCGCCGAGACCGAGCTGACCTTCCTGCTGACCAGCGGGGGCCATAACGCGGGAATCGTCAGCGAGCCGGGTCACCCGCACCGGAGCTTCCAGGTGGCCACCCGCCCGGCCGGCGCGCCCTACACGCCTCCGGATACCTGGGCGGCCGCGACCCCCGTGCACGAGGGCTCCTGGTGGCCTGCCTGGCAGGGCTGGCTAGCCGACCGGTCGGGCGGGCGTGAGCCACCCCCGTCCCTCGGCGCGCCCGACCGCGGCTATCCCGCCCTGGCCGACGCCCCGGGGAGCTACGTCCATGAGCGCTGATCACGCCGCGGCGCCCTCGGAGATCCGCGAGGTGGCCGTCGTCGGCCTGGGCATCATGGGCGCGGGCATCGCCGAAGTGCTCGCCCGCAGCGGCCGCGCCGTGGTCGTGATCGAGGCGAACCACGACTTCCTGGCTCGCGGCCTGGCGAGGCTGCACTCGTCGCTGGACAAGGCGGTCGCCCGGGGCCGGCTGGCCCATGCCGAGAAGGCGTTGATCGTGGCCCGGGTCCGGGCCGCGGACAGCATCGCAACCGGCGCGGCCGGCGCCGACCTGGTGATCGAGGCGGTGCCGGAACGCCTGGACCTCAAGCGAGCCATCTTCGCCGAGCTGGACCAGGCCTGCCGGGCCGACACGATCCTGGCCACCAACACCTCGTCTCTGTCGGTCACCACGCTCGCGGCCTGCACGCGGCATCCCGATCGGGTGGCCGGCCTGCATTTCTTCAACCCGGCGCCGGTCATGAAGCTGGTCGAGGTGATCTCCACGGTGCTCACCGCACCCGGCACCGCGCAGATGCTGAGCGCGCTGGTCCGCGACCTGGGCAAGACCCCGGTCGAGGCCGGCGACCGGGCCGGGTTCGTCGTGAACCCGCTGCTGCTGCCGTACCTCAATCACGCGGCCAGGCTGCTAGAGACCGGCCACGCCAGCCGCGAGGACATCGACAAGGCAGCGACCGGCGGGTTCGGGCTGCCGATGGGGCCGCTGGCGCTGCTCGACCTGATCGGCCTGGACACCTCGCTGTCGATCCTCGAGGCGCTGCGGGCGGAACTCGGCGGCAGCCGTTACCAGCCCACGCCGCTGCTGCGCCGGCTCGTCGAAGCCGGGCTGACCGGCCGGAAAGCCGGGCGCGGGTTCTACGAGTACGGGGCGGCCAGGGTGCCGGCCGCATCTGCCGGGGATGTGATCCCTAATGCCACGCCCGCGCCTGCTCCCGCGACGGTCGCGCTGATCGAGAACGGGGACACCGCACTCGCCGCCGACCTGGGCAACGCCCTCACCGCGGCGGGCATCAGCGTCGTCCGGCACCCGGCCCCCGAGGCCGGCCTGGTCGTTGTCGCGGCACAGCCCGGCCGCCGGGTGCTGGACGCGGCGCTGGCCTCGGGACGCCCAGCGGACGTCGTCGGCCTTCACCTGGCCGACCGACCCGGAGCCAAGCCCGAACTCGCCGAGCTGATCGTCACCCACCTCACCGCCCCGGGCGCGGTCGCCGCGGCTGGCGCGCTCACCGCCGAACTCGGCCTCGACGCGGTGACCTCCCGGGACCGGCCCGGATTCCTCGCGGCGGCCATGATCTACCCGCAACTGAACGACGCGGTCCGGATGGTCCAGGACGGCTACGCCATCCCGCCTGACATCGACACCGCAATGGTGCTCGGCTGCGGATACCCGCGCGGGCCGCTGCAGATGCTCGACGACATCCGTCCGGCCATCGTCCGCGACGTGCTCTCGGCCATGCACGCCGCCACAGGCGACCCGGCGTTCACCCCGGTGCCCCTGCTGGCCGAGCACGCCGCGAGCGGAACCCCATTCCGCAGCTAAACGGGACCGGTCAGGCGCACCGGTGGGCCCGGCATGCGGCCGGATCTCGGTCGGTAGCCCGGCGTAGCGGAGAGCTGCTGTGCCCCGCCCGGCTGACGGTTCACAATGAGTCCGGGTGATGCTGCCAAAGGCCTGCCCGGCGGCACGGAAGGAGAAAGATGAACGGACCAGGCGGCGACCAGCGGGCCCGCATTGTGGTCGGAGTTGACGGGTCCGAGGGCTCGAAAAACGCACTACGCTGGGCGGCCCGGCAGGCCGGCTTTACCGGGGCTACCCTAGAAGCCGTCATCGGCTGGGAGTACCCGGCGTTCTACGGCTGGGCACCAGCCATTCCCGACGACATCGACTTCGGCCAGTTCGCGGAGCGCGCGCTGACCAGGACCATCGATGAGGTGTTCGGGACCGAACGCCCGCCGCGGCTGTTGACTCGGGTGATGTGCCGGCACCCGGCGCTGGCCCTCGTGGAGGCATCAGAGGGTGCCGACCTTCTGGTCGTGGGCAGCCGAGGGTATGGCGTCTTGGCTGACGCGCTGCTCGGCTCGGTCAGCACCTACTGTGTTCATCATGCGCGTTGTCCGGTCACGGTTATCCGGCCGGTCGTGCACCCGAGCCGCCAGGACGAGGGTTAGGCCTGGGAGGTGCCCGTGATGACCGGCCAGGAGCCGGGCATCTGGCCGCGCTGGAGATGACGATCATGCCGGAGTGGTCGGGGCGGCTGCGCATCCGTTCCGAGCTCGACGGCCTGGTCACCAACGGCGGTGTGCCGCGGTACCGGGAGCTGGCCAGGTCATTACGGCCGGTTACGGCCGAGCCGCTCGTGCGCCTGCACCCATTCGTCCGCGACGACCGCCGAGCCCAGCGAGATCTCCCCGCACAACACGGTCGCGGCGACGATCTCGGCGAGCTTGCGTACCTGGCCGGCGCCGTAGCAGCCGAGCAACTCCAGGCAGTCGCGCTGCGTGGGCAGCCCGGTCCCGCCGCCGTAGGTGGCGACGATCAGCGCCGGGATCGTGATCGAGTAGTAGTAGTCGCCGCTGTCGAGCAGTTCGGCGTGCAGGAGCGCCGCCGACGACTCGGCCACGTTCGCTACGTCCTGGCCGGTCGCCACGAACACCGCGGTGATCCCGTTGGCCGAGTGGTTGCCGTTGTTGTTCACCCCGGCCAGCAGCCCGCCGAGATTGGAGACCTGGCGCGCGGCGAACATCTGCCCGGGCGTGGTGCGCATCACCTCGCGGGCCAGCCCGGCCGGGATCGTCGCCTCCGCGGTGACCCGCTTGCCGCGCGTGGCCAGGATATTGATCTGCGAGCTTTTCTTGTCCGTGGCCAGGTTGGATTCCAGGCAGAAGTGCCGCACGCCGGGGTAATGCGCGCGGATCCAGGTGCATGCTCGCCAGGTAGCCCGGCCCGCCAGGTTCTGCCCGGCGGCGTCTCCGGTCGTGTAGTTGAACCGGAGGAACAGGTACCGGCTGGCCGAGAACTGCTCGATATCGTGCAGCCGGCCGACGCGGGTGGTGGTCTCGGCCTCGCGCTTGATCGCGTCGAAGTTCGCGGTGACCCATTTCCCGAACTCGCGGGCTTCGCGCGCGCTGTCGAACCCGAACGCGGGTGCCCGCTGCATGCGGTCGTCCATCACGGTGGTCTTGACGCCGCCCGCGCGGTGCAGCAGCTTCATGCCCCGGTTGTAGCTGGCGACCAGGGTCCCCTCGGTCGTGGCCAGCGGCACGTAGAACTCGCCGTGGGCGTGCTCGCCGTCGACCAGCAGCGGGCCGGCGATCCCGATGGGCACCTGCGCGGTACCGACGAAGTTCTCGATGTTCCCCGCCACCGCGCCCGGGTCGATGGAGTAGCGGCCGACGTGCTCCAGGCGGGTCCCGGCGGCCTCGCGCAGGAAGTCCATGCGCCGCGCCGCAGCCGCCGGGCTGTAGTCGTCATCCAGCCGCGGGATCCGGCGGCGCTGGCCCGCCGGTGCCGTCATGACGGCGGTCCCGCCGTGTTCTCGGCCTCGCCCGCGGCACCGGCCTGCTGCGGGACCAGTTCATCCTTCAGGACCTTGCCGAGGGTGTTCCTCGGCAGCGCGTCGCGGAACTCGATGACCCGCGGGTACTTGTAGGCGGCGATGCGCTCCTTGCAGTAGGCGATCAGCTCCGGGCCGGTCAGCTCGGCGCCCGGCCGCAGCGCGACCACGGCCATGACCTCCTCGCCGAGTCGGTCGTCGGGAATCCCGATCACCGCGGCCTCGGCCACCGCCGGATGGCCGTGCAGCACGTCCTCGATCTCGGCGGGATACACGTTGTAGCCGCCGCGGATGATGAGTTCCTTGATCCGGCCGACGATGAACAGGAACCCGTCCTCATCGAAGTAGCCGAGGTCACCGGTGTGGAACCAGCCGCCGGCGAAGGCGGCGGCGGTGGCCTCGGGGCTGTTCAGGTAGCCCTTCATGACGTGCAGCCCGCGGGTTACCACCTCGCCGATATGGTCCTGGCCTGGCGGCAGGGCGTGGCCCCGGTCGTCCCAGACCTCCGTCTGGGTGCCCCAGATGGGCTTGCCGACGCTGTAGACGCGGCGCTCGGTGGCGCTGATGTTGAACGTCGTGGTGGACGCGGTCTCGGTGAGCCCGTAACCCTCCAGGATCAGCACGCCGAACCGCTTCTCGAAGGCGTCGAGCACCGGGGCCGGGATCGAGGCGCCGCCGGAGATCGCGATCCGGAGCGAGGAGACGTCGTACTGATCAAGATCCGGGCAGGACAGCAGGGCGATGAACATGGCGGGCACGCCCTCGAGGATGGTGGCCCGGTCACGCTGGATCGCTCCC
Source organism: uncultured Actinomycetota bacterium (assembly GCA_963808705.1). Taxonomy (GTDB): domain Bacteria; phylum Actinomycetota; class Actinomycetes; order Streptosporangiales; family Streptosporangiaceae; genus JASHPR01. Next base: position 16,232 of record CAWEHB010000009.1, read on the forward strand.
AGGACCGCGCGGGGATCGAAGCGCGGGATCAGCGACATCGTGCAGCCGAACCGCACGCAGACGTTCACGATGCTGGACAGGCCGAACACGTGGAACAGCGGCAGGACCGTGATCACGATGTCGTCGGGCTGGACATCGAACAGGCGCCCGGGAATGTCGGCGTTCATGTACAGCTGTATGTGCGTGAGCTGGGCGCCCTTGGGACGGCCGGTCGTGCCCGACGTGTAGATGACCACGGCGGTGTCGGTCGCCTCGCGCGGCGCGAGCCGGAACCCCTCTCCGGGAGCGGCGAGCAGCCGCTCGAACGGCAGGGCACGGTCGGCGTCCTCGGCGTGGCCCACGGCATAGATCGTGCTCACCCCGGCCGCCGCGGCGCCCTTAGCCGCGTCATCCAGGACGCCCTCCCAGGTGATGAGCATCTTCGCCGCGCAGTCGCCGAGGTGGAAGGCCACCTCGGGCGCCTTGAGCAGCACGTTCAGCGGTACGACCACGCCGCCGGCCTTGAGGATCCCGAAGTAGGCGATCAGGAACTGCGGGATGTTGGGCAGCTGCAGCGCCACTGGGTCTGACGGCCGGATCCCGGCCGCCCGCAAGGCGGCGGCCAGCCGGTCCGACAGTGCGTCCAGTTCCCGGTACGTTAGTGGCTGGCCGTCGTAGACCGCCACGGGCCGGGTCGGCGACGCCTTGGCCGTCTCACACAACATGACCGCGAGATTAAAGTTCATTCTCCGCTCCCTTCCGCCTGGCTCGGCCAGCCGTTTTGCCTGCTGGGGCCTTGGCCTGTCCCGCCGCGGCCTTGCGCTGGCCCGCCGGGGCCCTGGCGGCGGCTCGCCGGGCCCTTGGCCTGGCCGGAACGCTGGCCTTGCTCTCCTCGGCCTTGGCCATGAGCTCACGGACGCCGTTCTCGATGCCGCGGGCCAGCACGTCGAGGTCGGGTGTTGTCGCGTAGTCGCCGGTGAGCCCGAATGTGACGTTGTCGCAGTAGCTGAAGATCGAGATCCCGGTGCGCAGGCTCGTGGCGATCGGGACATACGGGATGATCTCCAGGAGCTTGCGGCCCAGCCCGTAGAGCGGCTGGCGGGGACCGGGCACGTTGGTGGTGACCGTGACGATCTCCCGCTGCGGCAGCCGGTAGGCGAGCCGGACGGCCCACGAGGCCAGGGGATAGGGCGTGTAGCGACCCAGCATGACCAGCGCCTCACCCGCCGCCGCTTCGTTGCTCTCCTTCAAGGCGGACAGGTCGGCGCGGATGGCGGCCAGCCGGTCCACCGGGTCGGCCAGGTGCACGGGCAGGTTGGCCAGCAGCACCGACACCCGGTTCTCGTAGATGTTCTCCTCGCCCGGGCTGCGCACGGACACCGGGATCAGTGACGGGACCATGTGCGGTTCCGGGCGCTCACCGCGGGCGAGCAGGAGGGCGCGGAAGCCGCTGCTGATCGCGGCGAGCACGACGTCGTTCACCGTGCCGCCCAGCTCGCGCTTGATCGCCTTGATGTCGTCCAGCGACGCCCGGGCCCAGGTGTACCGGCGCTGCCGGCCGATGGGGCCGCTCAGCGACGAACCGCTGGCCGGCCAGAAAGACGAGACCAGCCTCCCCACCGCCCGCGCCGCCCCGGAGGCCTGCTGGACGGCCTCACCCGGACGGGACAGGGCAGCGTCGGTCAGCGCGAGCGCTTCCCGTACCGGGATCAGGAGCATGTCCCGGTAGGCCTGAGCGGCGAGCGACAGCGGGGAGGGCTCCGCGGGCGCGGTCCAGCGATCGGCGGGGGGCGGCGGCGGCTCGGGAGAGGCATCGAAGATGACCCGGTACAGGTCGGTGCCGGAGACCCCGTCGACCATGCAGTGATGCACCTTGGAGATCAGCGCCCACCGGTCCTCGCCGAGCCCCTCGACCAGCCAGTACTCCCACAGCGGGTAATCGCGGTCGAGCCGCTGGGACATCACCCGCGCCATCAGGTCGCCGAGCTGCTCATCCCCGCCGGGCGCGGGCAGGGCGACCTGCCGGATGTGATAGCGGAGATCGAAGTTCGGGTCGTCCACCCAGACCGGCGGCCCAAGGCGGAACGGGACCGTGCGGAGCTTGCGCCGGTACAGCGGCACCAGCGGCAGCCGGCCCTCGATAGCATGCAGGAACTCGTCGTAGGACGGCGCCGGGCCCTCGAACACGGCGATCGACGCGATCGCGAACGACGTCTGCCGGTCCTCGTCCTCCGCATCGATGAACTGGGCGTCCAGGGGGTTCAACCGCTCCATGACCCCTCCCGAGCTATATCGATCCCTTACATCCAGCCGGAGACGGGCTGAAGACCACTTTCCACAACGCATGGTAAGCAGGCCGGCCTGCGCCGCGAACCGGCCAATGGTCCCGACCGACCAGCCTTTCGGCCTTCACCGCGGCCGCGGCCGCCTGGTCAGGGTTGTCACTCACACCCGACGCTGCCGGGTCCTGGGGCCCGGGCTGATCTGGAAGCGACGTCTAGCCTGGTGGTCAGGGTCCTTCGGCCCTGTCCGCCCGGGCGGCTCGCGCGGCAGCCTGATAACAGAAGGACCGCTGGGGCGGCGGAAGGGGCCTACCATGGCCGAACAGGACAAGTCGGTACTCGGGGCGCAGCCATTCCTGCGCGGACTCTCCGACCAGCACCTGACCAGGCTGGCCGCGTTGTGCAAGCACATCGCGGTGCCAGCGCGGCATCGCCTGTTCGAGGAAGGGGCCACGGCCGACCGGTTCTGGCTCATCGACGCCGGCCAGGTCAAGCTCGACGCTATGGTGCCCGGCGGGAGCCGGCTGATCATCGAGACCCTCGGCCGCGGCGACATCGTCGGCTTGTCCTGGATGATGCCGCCGTATCAGTGGGAGTTCGGCGCGATCACCACGCAGCCCACGCAGGCGTTCGAGTTCGACGCCCGCGCGGTGCGCGACGCCTGCGAGGACGATCCTGCCCTCGGGTACGAGATCAGCCGGCGGTTCTCGGTGGCCGTGGTGCGCAGGCTGCAGGCCACCCGGGCCCGGCTGCTCGAAGCGTCCGCGCGCTCGGAACTAGCGCTCTGAGGCTAGCGCCCTGACGACGCGCAGCGGCTCAGCGGCCGGCCGCCGCCCAGCGACGCAGCATCCCGATGCGGGCCCGGATCTGCTCCGCGGTGGCTTCGGGCAGCGGCGGGCCGCCACAGGCCCGGCGTAGTTCCGCGTGAATCGTCCCGTGCGGTTGGCCGGTGCGGTGATGCCAGGCCGCGATGAGGCCGTTGAGTTCCTTGCGCAAGGCGGCCAGCGTCTGGCGGGCGGAGGGCGGCGATCCAGGCCGCCCAGCGGATGCGGGCCCTGGGAGGCGTTCGCGTTCGGAGAGGTGGGCCTCTTTCCTGAGCTGGTCGGCCTGGCGCTTGCGCAGCAGCAGCGCCACCTGCTCCGGCTCGAGCAGCCCCGGCAGGCCGAGGAACTCCTCTTCCTCCGCTGACGCGCCGAACTCTCCCCCGTCGTACAGCACCCGGTCGAAGTGCGCCGACGCCCCCAGGGCGGTGAATGGCGCCTCGCCGAGCCCGTCCGGGTTGTCCCGGCGGCGCTGCGCCTCGGCGAGCTCTCGCTCGGGATCGCCGTCGCCGGGAAGGTGCAGCACGTGGTCGCGCTCGGCCTCCAGCTGCGCGGCGTAGCCGAGCAGGACCGGGACCGAGGGCAGGAACACCGAGGCCGTCTCGCCGCGCCGCCGCGCCCGGACGAACCTGCCCACCACCTGCGCGAAGAACAGCGCGGTGCGCACGCTCGTCGCGAACACCCCGACGGCCAGCCGCGGGATGTCCACCCCCTCGGAGACCATGCGCACGGCCACCATCCACCGGTCGCCGGACGCCGCGAACGCGGCGATCTTCCGGCTCGCCGCGGGATCGTCGGAGAGCACGATCACCGGGCGGATGCCGGTCACCCGGCGCAGCAGCGCCGCGTACGCCCGCGCGTCCGCGTGATCGCCGGCGATCACCAGGCCGGCCGCGTCCGGCATGCCCCGGCGCACCTCGGTGAGCCGCCGGTCCGCGGCGTCGAGCACCCGGGTGACCCATTCCCCTTCCGGGTCCAGCGCGGTCCGCCATGCCTGCGCCAGCTGGTCGGCGGTCATCGGGGTGCCCAGGGTGCCGGTGATCTCGTCGCCGGCCCGCGTCCGCCAGCGCATCTCGCCCGAGTAGGCCAGGAAGATCACGGGGCGGACCACGCCGTCGCCGAGGGCCGGGCCGTACCCGTAGACGTAGTCCGCCGAGCTCCGCCGGGTGCCGTCGGCGTCCTGGGCGTAGGTCACGAACGGGATCGGGTTGGCGTCGCTGCGAAAAGGGGTCCCGGTCAGCCCCAATCTCCGCCGGGCCGGCTCGAAGGCCTCCCGGACCGCCTCGCCCCAGGACAGCGCGTCGCCCGCATGATGGATCTCATCGAAGATCACTAGCGTGCGCCGGTTCAGTGTGCGCTGCCGGTGCAGCGCGGGGTGGGCGGCCACCTGCGCGTAGGTCACCGCCACCGCGGCGAAGTCGGCGGACACCCGCCCCTGCGCGTTGCGGTAGCCGGAGTCCATGCCGATCCCGGCCTGGTGCGCGGCCCCGGCCCACTGGTGCTTCAGGTGCTCGGTCGGGGTGACCACGGTGATCGCCGCGATCTCGCGGCGGGCGAGCAGTTGCGCGGCCACGGTGAGCGCGAACGCCGTCTTTCCCGCTCCGGGCGTCGCGACCAGCAGGAAGTCGCGCCTGGGGGTCCGGAAATACTCGTGATAGGCCTCCCGCTGCCAGCCCCGCAGCGAGCCGGGCACGGCCTTTTGCGGCACAGCGGCTCGCCGCAGGTAGTTCGTTTCGTCGTCGGCCTCGGATGCGGGCTGGCTCGCGGATGCGGGGTGGCTCACAGGGCCGACAGGCTACCAGCCAGGGCTAGCGCAGCTGGCGCAGGAACGGGTCCCGCGGTTCGGCCGGGCTGACCCGGACCCGCACGTCGACGGCGTAGACGCCGTCCGGGCGGGCGATGACGGGACTGAGGTCCAGCTCGGCCACCTCGGGAAGATCATCGGCGAGCCGGGAGACCCGTAGCAGGGTATCGGCGAGGGCCCCGGCGTCGGCCGGCGGTGCGCCGCGGTGGCCGAACAGCAGCGGCGCCGCGTGCACCGCGTGGATCAGCTCGTCCGCGTCGGTGTCGGTCAGCGGGGTCAGCCGCGCCGCGTGATCGCCGAGCACCTCGGTCGCCACGCCGCCGAGCCCGAACACCACGAGCGGCCCGAACACGGGCTCCTGTACCACGCCGATGAACACCTCGACGCCATCGGCGATCATGGGCTGGACCAGTACCCGCTTCAGTCTGGATCCCAGGCCGGCCTCGAGCGCGTGGTAGGCGTCGGTTACCTCCTCCGGGGTGCGCAGGTCGAGCTTGACCGTCCCGGCGTCGCCCTTGGGCACGAGGCCATCGGCCTCGGCCTTGAGCACCACCCGGCCGCCGAGGTCCGCCGCAGCCCGGGCCGCCTCCTGCTCGCTGCACGCGGGCCGCGAGGCGACCAGCGGGATCTGGTAAAACGCGAGCAGCTCCGCCGCCTGCTCGGGGGGAGCCACCCGCCGGCCGGGTGGCGGGCCACGAAACCGGCCAGCAGCTTCCGGGCCTCGGCCGGGCGCAGCCCGGGCAGTTCAGGGACCCGGCCCTGCGGCCGGTCGCGCCAGGCCCGGTAGCGGGCCGCGTGACCGAGCGCGCGGGCTGCGTCCTCCGGGAAGCCGTAGCACGGCCGCCCGGGCGTGAGCATCCGCACGGACTCGGCCTGATCCAGCAGCACGGCGGCGATCGGCTTGCTGACGGCCGCCCCGGCGATCGCCGTGCGCAGGTCGGACATGGCCGTGGGCATGGCCACGGCGAGCACCGCGTCGACCCCGTCGTCGGCGGCGACTTCCTCCAGGCAGGTCCGGAAGGCGTCGTTGCCGACGGCAGCGGTCGTGTCCACCGGCCCGGTCACGACCGCTCCTGCGGGCAGCAGCCGGCCCAGCCGCCGCCGGGTGGCCCCGGCGAGCTGCGCGACCTGCAGGCCGTTGTCGCTGCACGCGTCGGCGGCCAGGACACCCGCGCCGCCCGCGTTGGTGACGATCGCCACCCGGCAGCCGGCGGGCAGCGGCTGGCCGGCGAGCAGCGCCGCGGCCTCGGTCAGCTCGCCCAGGCTGGCGACCGCGATGACGCCCGCCTGGCCAAACAGCGCTTCCTGGGTCACCAGGGGGGTGGCCACGGCCGCGGTACGCGAGGCCGCCGCGCGCGGGCCGGCTTTGGACCGGCCGCCGATGACGGTCAGCACGGGCATCCGATGCCCCACCCGGCGCGCGGTGCGCGCGAATTTGCGCGGGCTGCCAAAAGACTCGACGTAGAGGATGGCCAGCTGGGTCACGTCGTCCTGCGCCCACCACATCAGCAGGTCATTGCTGGACACGTCGTATTTGTCACCGACCGACGCGAACGAGGACACCCCGATGCCCAGCCGGGATAGCTGTCCGAGCAGCGCGACTCCTACTCCTCCCGACTGCACCACGAGCCCGGCCACGCCGGGCGCCGGGTGGCCGGCGGCGAACGTCGCGTTCAGGCCGATCTCCGGCACGCTGACGCCGAAGCAGTTCGGCCCGACGAGCCGCATCCCGTAGCGCCGGCAGATGGCCAGCAGGTCGGCACCCTCGCTGCCCAGGCCCGAGGTGATCACGGTGAGGGCCCGCACGCCGTGACGGCCGCACTCCGCCGCCACCTGCGGCACGGCCGCCGACGGCACGGCGATTACCGCGAGGTCGACCATCTCGGGCAGGTCGGCGACCGACCTCACGCAGCGCGCGCCTTCCATGGTCCGGGTCTGCGTGGCGCGCGGGTTCACCGCGTACACGCTGCCCTGGAAGCCGCAGCTCATGATGTTGCGCAGGATCGCGTGGCCCACGGTGCCGGGCTTGCGGCTGGCGCCCACGACCGCGACCGACGCGGGCCGGAGCAGATGGCAGAGGCTGGCCACGTCCGCCCGGCTCTCCCGGCGGGCGACGGACTCCAGGTAGCTGTCCAGGCCTTCGTCGGCGCTGCCCGGCAGCGGGAAGGTCAGCTGGACCACGCCGTCGGCGGAACGCCGCTGCACGGGCAGGCCGGCTTCCGCGAACACCCGCAGCATGGGCGCGTTCTCCGCCAGCGTCTGCGCGGTGAAGGCCCGCAGCCCGCGGCGCCGCGCCAGCGAGACCAGGTGCTCAAGCAGCAGGGTGGCGATGCCGCGGTGGTGCATGTCGTCGGGCACCGCGAACGCGATCTCCGCTGCCCCTGGCGTCTCGGTGGGCTCATAGGTCGCCACGCCGACCAGCCGGCCGCCGAGCCAGGCGAGCAGCCCCTCGTGATCCGCCCCCGGCTCGCGGCATACCCGCCGTGCCTCGCGCTCGGCCATGTGCGAGCTCGCGCTGAAGAACCGCAGGTACATGTTGTCCGGGGACATCGCCGCGTGCATCTCGCGCACCGCGGCGAGGTCCTGCGATCCGGCGTGCCTGATCTCGACCGTGCTGCCGTCGGTCAGCAGCGCGTACGTGCTGGTCCCGAAGGCCGGGGCGGTCACGGGTCGGTCCCGGGCTCTCGGCCGGTGCCCGCCGGGTGCCCGGCGGGCACGATCCGCGCGTACTGATCAGGAAGCACCATCGCGACGTGGCCGCTCCGCCACCTGATGACGTAGGGCGGTGCTCCGTCCTGGCCGAGCACGCCGATCACGACCCCGTACCTGTCCGGGCCGCCGGCGAGCACCAGGCGGTCCCCGACATGAGCTCTCATGGCAGTCTCCTCCTCAGCCGGCTCATCGCCTGCCCCGGCGGTCCGTTACGCGGCTACGGTTTCCCGCGGCCGATCCACGGTGCCCGCCGACGCGACGACCACCACCGGGCACCGTGCGTGCGTGCGGCAGTAGTGGCTCACCGAGCCGTGCACGAAGCGCTTCATGGCCTGATCGCGCTCTGTTCCCAGCACGAGGACGTCACCGTCGGCGGCGAATTCGGCCAGCACCCGGCCCGGGTCGCCCTCGGGGGTCTTGATGGCCACGGCGACATCATCCGGGATGCCGCCGACCGCGTCGAAGGCCCGGCGTACCAGCCGGGCGGACTCCTGGCGCTGTTGAGCCCCGTCGAAGAACGGGGCCAGCGGCCCGCGGTCGGTACCCACCCGGCGGTGCCGACGGCCACCATGCCGGGGCAGGCCGAGCCCCCAGGACCGGACCGCGACGAGCTGCGAGCGGCTGGCCCGGGCCATGTCGACCGCGTGGCGCAGCGCGGCCAGGCCGCCCGGCGAGTCATCGATGCCGACTACGACGCGGTGGCACTCTCCCGCGCCGGGGTTCCTGGTCTCCATGCCGGCACCTCCGTCCGTCCTCGACCTTCACTGCCAGGGTGCCGCAGCCGACGGTGCCCGTCAGGAGGAATGCGGCCCGGATCCCCGGGACCTTCGGCCTCAGTGGTCCGGGTCGGCGGAAGCCCGGCGGTGCGGGCTGATCAGTAGCTCCGGGGCCGGGCGGCGGGGGGTGGGCCGGGTGATCTCGGACAGGCCGAGCTGCAGCAGCATCTGCGCCTCCCCGGGCAGGGCGAGCCAGGAGCGGATCAGCTCGCGGATGGCCGGGATCTCCAGCGGCTGCGTGTGCAGGCTCGCGAAGACCCATCCGGTCGCGGCCCGGATCAGCAGGCGGTGCATGGCCTGCCCCGCGCGCAGCCAGTCGGCCGGGCCGTCACCCGTCGTAATCAATACCGCGGTGGCGAGCGCGGGCGCCCCGCCGTCTGGGAGCAGCCCGATGCCGCGGCCGAGGTCGAAGTCCCGCTGCGGCAGCCGTCCCGGCGCCCGGGCTCCCGCCGCCGGGAACGCCTGAGCGGGCACCCCGTCGCTGGCGGCGGCGTCCGGCCGGCGGCTCCAGCGCCTGGTCTCCGCCCGGATGACCGGGTCGGCCGCGCCCCGCCGTCCGGCTGCCGCCGCCAGCGCGGCGAGCTTCTGGTACATGACCGGGTCGGTGATCAGGGCTAGGGTGGCGCCCTCGATGAGCGCGTCGTGCTGCAGCCGGGGCAGCAGCCCGGGCGGCAGCGGACCCGGGCGGAACGGGCCGCGGTGGGTATGCCGGTGCGGCATGGCCACCAGCATCTGGCGCTCCTCGGCGGTCATCTCGGCCCGCTCGCCCAGCCAGACCCGGGCCAGCAGGCCCGGCCGGGCCGGCTCTGGCAGCAGGTCGACGACGGGCCGGTAGCCGAGCTCCCTGATCCCGAGCCGGAGCCCGAAGAGCGCCCCGCCGCAGCTGATCAGCATCTCCCGGCCGCCCCGGTCTGTGTGCAGCCTGCGCCCGGTGTCGGCGTGCAACTCGATCGCGCATTCGCGCGCCAGGAAGCGCCACGGCTGCGTGTTGTGCACCGACGGCGCCCGCGCCGCGGTCGCGACCAGGTGGTCGACCTGATCGGCCGGTATCGGCACGGCCGGGTGGTCGTGGCCCGGGCGCGGACCCGGGTCGCGGCCGCTCACCGCGGGGACGGCTGGCTGTGTGATCTCGCTCATGGCGCTCACCTGCCTACTCGGTAAGCACTCACGATCGTCGCCGGGCTTGACGAGCGGCCAGGGTCTTTGTACCTGCGGCGCTGGGGCCAAACGACTCGGGCAAGCCGGGCCGCCCGGAGCCGTCCTCCGCCGCGTCTGGGCAGGCAAAGTGCGCCGCATTACGATGTTCTCGGTTGAGTGCCCGTCTCATCTTGCCGGGCTGAGGGCGCAGGTGATCTCGGTGGCTTCCCCGGTCGAATCTCCGCCGCAGGCGGGCGCCTCGCCCGACCCTGACCGGCCCGCCGGCTATCCGTTCCGGGGACCGGGCCTGCTGGCCAGGGTGGCCCCCTTTGCCGCGATAGCGGTGCTGGCCGAGGCGAGCCTGGCGCTGCCGCCGGGCCCGACGTCGACGTGGGCGGCGGTGATCAGCGTCGTGTTGCTGCTGGCCGTCGCGGCAGCGTTCCTGCTGCCCTGGCCGCGGCTGCCCGCGTGGACGACGGTCTTCGTCCCGCTGGCCTACACCGGCTCGGTCCTGGCGCTGATCCTGGCGACAGGCTCGGCCTCCGGCGTGGGCGTCGTCATCCTGGTTCCCCTGATCTGGACCGCCCTGTTCCATCAGCGGTGGGAATCTGGGTGCGTCGTGGCCGCCATCATCGTCGTCGAGGTGATCGTCTCGCTGGTGCCGACGGCCGCCCCCGGTGCGGTGATCGCCCGAAGGGTGATCTTGTGGGCGGCGCTGGGCACGGTGCTGTCGGTGGCGACGCACGGGCTGCGAGACCGTATTCACCGCTCACGGCGGCAAACGGCCCGCCTGGAGGCCAACCTGCGGGAACTGACCGTACTGGGGGACCGGGACCGCATCGCCGCCGACCTCCAGGACACCGTCATCCAGCGGGTCTTCGCGACCGGACTGAGCCTGCAGGGCGCCGCTGCGCTAACGGCCGAGCCGGAAGTGCGGCGCCGGGTTCAGGCATCAGTCGATGACCTGGACCAGGTGCTCCGGACGCTCAGGGATGCGATCTTCGGCCTCGAGCGGCGCCTGCAGGGCCGCGGGGTCCGGGAGGAGATCGTGCACCTGTGCGCGGAACTGTCCCCGGCGCCCGAAGTCAGCTTCCAGGGCCCCGTCGACGGCGCCCTGCTGCCCGGCACCAGCGCCCAGTTGCTGGAGATCGTGCGCGGGGCCGTGGACCTGATCGGCCAGCACTCCATCCCGGTCCGGGTGGGCGTCACCGCTGGCGGCAGCTCGTATGTCACCGTGGTCGAGGCCGCCTGGCGGTCCGATGCCGCTACGGCGGATGAGCCCGCCGGCGACTTTTCGACCTTGCGGGACAAGGCGGCCCGGGCCGGGATCAGGCTGGACATCGAGACGGTACCGGGCGGTACCCGGTTCACCTGGCACTTCCCCCTGAACATGTCCGCAGGCCTGGCCCAGCCGCCCCGGTAACTCCCGCTCAGCCGCATCAGGGGGGCAGGGGGTAGGCAATAGCATCCGCGACGTGGTTGAGGAAGGCCTGGATCGTTGCTTCGGCCGCGCGGTGCACGATGAGCTCGTCCAGTCCCTCGCTCGCCGGGCCCGGGGGCAGCCGGTAGGCCCCGTTGAGCCGGAGCAGCGTGACCCGCTCTCCGACCGGGGACAGCGTCATGTCCGCATCCAGGGCCGGGAACACCCCGCCCCACGGGCTGATCACTTCCCACCGCAGCGTGAGCACTGCCGAGCCGTCGCGCAGCCGCAGGTCCCGCAGATGCACCTCGGCCAGCCGCACGCCCGGAGCCGAATCCGGCATCCCGGGCCGGGCCAGGTCGATGATCCCGGCGCAGTAGGCATGCTGCGAGGCAGTCACCAGCGATCCGCCGCGGCTCAGGTCCGCCAGCCGGGCCCGGGCCGCATCGAAGCTGACATCCAGCAGCGCCTCGTCGGCGACGAACATTGCCTCAGCCAACCGCCGAGGCGGTCGCCGGCCCAGAGGACTTAAGTCCTCACCAGCCCGGCATAAGTCCGCCATAGTTCTGCGGGTCGTGCCAGTCATCTTTCAGCCACGGCCAGGCATGGTCAACCAGCGGCGATCAGACGGGCGGTGTCGCGGGCGATCAAAAGCTCCTCGTCCGTCGGCACGACCATGGCCAGGACCGGACCGGGCTGGCTGATGCGCCCCCCGGTCAGCCGGCCGTGGGCTGCGTTGGCCTCGACGTCCTCGGCCAGGCCGAGGATACCCAGCCGGCCGAGCACCAGGCTCCGGACCGTGGCGCTGTTCTCGCCGATGCCGCCGGTGAACACCAGCGCGTCGAGCCGTCCCAGGCCGACCACCAGCCCGGCGATCGACTTGGCCAGCCGGTGCACGAAAACCTCCAGGGCGAGCTGCGCCCGCTCATCTCCGTCCGCCGCCGCAGCCACCACGGCGCGCATGTCGTTGCTCGCGCCCGACAGCCCGAGCAGCCCGCTGTCGGTGTTCAGCGCCCTGGTGAGCTCGTCAACGGTCAGGCCGGTCCGGTCGGCCAGGTAGCTGAACAGGCCGGGATCGACATCGCCGGATCGGGTCCCCATGACCAGGCCCTCCAGCGGGGTCAGCCCCATGGTCGTGTCCACCGACACGCCGTCCCGCACCGCCGCCGCGCTGCACCCGTTGCCGAGATGGGCGGTGACCAGCCGCAGCTCGCGAGGGGAGCGGCCCAGCATGACGGCAGCCTGGCCGCTGACGAAGCGGTGGCTGGTGCCGTGAAACCCGTAGCGGCGCACCCCGTGCCGGGTGTACCACTCCTCGGGCACCGCGTAGCGGAACGCGTGCGGCGGCATGGTCTGGTGGAACGCGGTGTCGAACACGGCCACCTGCGGCAGGTCAGGCCGGATGGCGCGGACGGCCTCGATGCCAGTTAGGTTCGCCGGGTTGTGCAGCGGCGCCAGGTGGCGCAGCGAGCGAAGTGCCTCCAGGACCTCATCATCGACCCGGATCGAGTCGCTGAACCGCTCTCCCCCGTGCACCACCCGATGACCAGCGCCGGCCAGACCGCCCTGACCGTGCCCGGCCTCGGCCAGGTGGTCAAGGACCCGGGAGATGACCGCCCGGTGGCTGTTTCCGGGAAGCCGCTCCTCGACGGCTGCGGCCGGGAACCGCTGGATCCGCAGCGACGCCTCGGGCGTGCCGAGCCGTTCGGCCAGCCCGCCTAGCAGGCGCTCGCCGCTCCCGGGCACCAGCAGGGCGAACTTCACCGACGAACTGCCTGAGTTGAGTACCAGCACCGGTCCGCCGGAGCCGCCAACTACGGGCTGATCAGCGCTGTCGCTTGCCGCCGTCATCCCCGGGATGCTACCCGGCGCACGCTGCCGGGGAACTCTCTCGGCAAGGCGCTGAAGGGCAAACTGGGACGGCGGGAGAGTCCTGATCCGGCCCCCGCAGCAGGCGGGCCGTTTCGGTCTGGTCCATCACCGCCGCGGCGACCGGCACCGGCAGCCGCCCGGCCACTGCCGTCGAGCTGCCGCGTTCTCGGGCCCTTTCCGTGGCTGTCCTCGGCCGTACGGCCTGCTTAGTTACGGGCGGGACCTCTTAGTTGCGGGCGGGACCTTTCGCGGCTTGAACCCCTGACGTTGGTCCCCGTTTATCGGGGCGATCGGCTCTGCTGCAGATCACCTGGCCGGCGCGACGATGGAAAAAGAACGCAAAAAGTCATAACGCCAGGCCAGCGGCCCGGCCAGATCCTAGGAGGGATCTCAGATGCGCAGAAGGACATTCGACGCGCTAGCGTCGGTGACCGGGCTGGTCCTGGCCGCCGTGCTGCTGGTGGCCGGCGGGCTGCTGCTGTGGAGCCACAACTTCGTCGACAACCAGGTCTCCACCCAGCTGACCGCCCAGAAGATCGTGTTCCCGACGACGAGCAACGCCGAGTTCAAGGCGCTGCCGCCCGCCGACGCCGCGGCCATGGGCCAGTACGCCGGGCAGGCCATGACCACCGGCGCCCAGGCCAAGGTCTACGCCGACAACTTCATCGCCTTCCACCTGTCCAAGATGGGCGGCACCTACTCCCAGCTGTCGGCCGCCTCGCTGGCCCAGCCGAACAACCTCAAGCTGGCCGCCCTGGTCAACGTGGTGTTCAAGGGCACCACGCTGCGCGGCCTGCTGCTGAACGCCTACGCGTTCTGGCAGATGGGCGTGATCGCCATGTGGGGCGCGATCGTCTCCTTCATCGGCGCCGGCCTGCTGCTGATCCTGTCGGTCCTCGGCTTCGTCCACTCGCGCCGGGTCTCCCCGACCACCGAGTTCATGCCCAAGCAGGCCGAGAAGGCCACCGTCGCCTGAACCCGCGATGGCCTGACCTGGGACTAGGTCCCGGAACGACGAAGCGGGCGGCCCTCACCGGGGCCGCCCGCCTTCGTGCGCCGGTCGGGGGCCGACATCCTCAGCTGCAGCACCGATCCGCTTGACTCCCGTGACATCATCGACCTACCTGCCGAGGTTTAAAGTGATCGTGGTGCGATGCACCAGCCGATCCGGCGAGTTGGCAGGCGGGAAGCGAACAGAGGTGCCAGCGGACGATGAGCGATACAAGCCAGCCAAAGCCGGGTGAGACGGCAGCGGGCGACGGCCGGATCGGAGTGTTCCTGCTCGATGACCACGAGGTGGTCCGGCGGGGGGTGCAGGAGCTGCTAGAGGCCGAACCGGACATCACCGTGGTGGGCGAGGCGGGCACCGTGGCCTCGGCGCTGGCCCGGATCCCGGTGCTGCGGCCAGATGTGGCCGTGCTGGACGTGCGGCTGCCCGACGGCGACGGGATAACCGTATGCCGGGAGATCCGCTCGCGGATGCCGCAGGTGGCCTGCCTGATGCTGACCTCCTTCGGCGACGACGAGGCGCTGTTCGACGCGATCATGGCCGGGGCGGCGGGGTACGTGCTGAAGCAGATCCGCGGCACCGACCTGGTCGGCGCGGTCCGCACGGTCGCCTCCGGCCGGTCGATGCTCGACCCGGAGGCGGCCAGCCGGGTGATGCGCCGGATGCGCGACCAGGCCGCTCACGCCGACCCCCTCGCGGCCTTGACCGGGCAGGAGCGGCAGATCCTGGAGCTGATCGGCGAGGGCCTGACCAACCGGCAGATCGGCGAGCGGATGTACCTGGCCGAGAAGACCGTCAAGAACTACGTATCCGCGCTGTTCGCCAAGCTCGGCATGGAACGCCGCACCCAGGCCGCCGCGTACGCGGCTCGCGTCTTCCCGGATCAAGATTCTGCGGAACGGCAGCACCCGTCCGGCTGAGCCTTCCCGGAGTCATCTCGCGCCCGGGGATTGCGGCTTAGCCCGCGTGCGATTTCAGCGGACGCGCGGCGAACCGGTCCGGTTCGCCGCGCGCTAGCCGTGCGTCACTTGGCCTCGGGGGTGGCCTTCCGGGCCGGGGCGGCGGCCGCCTTGGCCGGGGCATCCTCGCCCGTCGGCAGGGCCCAGATGGTCGCCTGCAGCACGTCCTTGGTGAACTTCCGCTGGCTGGCCAGCAGCTGCTCGGCGAAGTCGTAGCCGGTCGCGACGAACTCCTCGGGCCGGGGCAGCTTCTCGGCGAACGGCAGGCTCATCCCCGGCAGGTCCGGCGTGATCGCCTGGACGGCGCTGGCCCAGGTCTGGATCGCGTCGACCACTGCGGTCTGGCTCTTGCTGACCACGTTCAGGAACTCGTCCTGGAGTTCCCTGGTCGCGGTGCGGTAGTCGGTCATGGCTCCTCCTACAGATCATCGTCTCTGCTAACTATACTACGCAGATTTGATTGATCTGTCAAGCGAAGGCGGCCGTGCGTCAACCGCGGATGAAGCTGCCAGGAGCGTCGGCGATGGCCGGGTGCCGCTCGCTGCCCATGGGCGGCGGCTCGGTCCGGTCGCCGGACCGCTTCTCCGACCACTTGGTCCAGTCCTCCCACCAGGAGCCGTTGTGCTTGGTGGCGTGGGCGTGCCACTCGTCCGCCGAGGCCGGGGTGTGGGTACCCGCCTGGTACCAGGCCTTCGGCCCGGGCGGGTTGACGATGCCGGCGATGTGGCCGCCGCTGGACAGCACGTACCGGACGCTGCCGCCCAGCAGCCTGGTGGCGTGGTACGAGGAGTGCCAGGGCACGATGTGGTCGTTGACGGCGCCCACCACGTAGGTGTCGTTCTTCACGTCGGACAGCGACAGCTGCTGCCCGGCCAGCTCCATCTCGCCCTGGGCCAGCTCGTTACGCAGGTACAGATGGTGCAGGTAGAACGTGTGCATGGCGGCGGGCATGCGGGTGCTGTCGGAGTTCCAGGCCAGGATGTCGAAGGCGGGCGGGTCCTCGCCCATCAGCCAGTTCGACACTACGTAGTTGAAGATGAGGTCGTTGGCGCGCAGGATGTCGAAGGTGACGGCCATCTGGCTGCCCTCGAGGTAGCCCTTGGCCGCCATGTCCCGCTCCATCATCGCCACCGTCTTGTCGTCGGTGAACGCGCCGAGTATGCCGGGTTCGCTGTAGTCCAGCATCGTGTTGAGCAGCGTGACCGAGCCGAGCCGGTCGTCGCCGGTCTCGATGAGGTAGGACGCGAGCATGCCGGTCAGGGCGCCGCCCAGGCACAGGCCGATGATGTCGATCTTGGGAGCTCCGGTGATGTCCGAGATCACGTCGAGCGCCGCCCGCGGGCCGTTGATCAGGTAGTCGTCCAGGGTCACGCCGCTCATCGAGGCGTCCGGGTTGCGGTAGGAGATCGCGAAGACCGTGCGCTCGTGCTGGACCGCCCATTCCAGGAAGCTGCGCCCGGGCGCCAGGTCCATGATGTAGTACTTGTTGATCCACGGCGGGCTGGCCAGCACCGGTACCGAGTGGACCTTCGGGGTCTGCGGGGCGTACTGGATCAGCTCCATGAGATCGTTCCGGAACACCACCTTGCCCGGGGTGGCGGCGAGGTTCTCGCCGATCTTGAACGGGCGCATGTCCACCTGGCGCGGTCGGCCGCCGTTGGTGCGCAGGTCATAGAGGAAGTTGGCCGCGCCCGCCGCGAGGCTGGTGCCGCCGGTCTCGAACACGCGCTTGAGCGCGGCCGGGTTGGTGAGCAGGAAGTTCGTCGGTGCCAGCGCGTCCAGCAGGAACCCGATCGCCAGTTCGGCCTTCAGGTCGGCCTTGGCGTCGCCGGCGCCCGCCTCGAGCACGTCCCGGTTGAGCCGGACGGCGGCCAGGTAGGCCTGCCGGAGGGCGAAGAACGCCGGGTTGTCGGACCAGGTCCGGTCGGCGAACCGCTTGTCGCTGGTCACGGGCACCGGGGGCTCGGCGTCCAGGCCGAACCACCGCGCCGCCGCCGCCGGCCCGATCTTGACCAGGCTGGCCGAATACCGGGTCATGGCCGCGGCCAGGTCAAGCGGGTGCCGGGCGGCCCGCATCAGCACCGAGGCGGTAGCCTCGCCGAAGCCCGCCGCGTCCAGCGACGCGAACTCGCTGGCCTCCGGGGCGAGCGCCGCGATGGCCGCCTCGGCCGCCTGCCGCGCCTCTTCTTCCACGGTCATGTGATGACACCCTCCTCATGCTCGGTTGAGCCGCTCGCTTCGTAAACGGTTCCCGCGCAGCAGGTATTCACTGACGCCCGGAGCCGGCCGCGCGGCCCTGGTCTGTTCACGCACGCTCGAAGACCGCCGCGATGCCCTGGCCGCCGCCGATGCACATGGTGACCAGCGCGTACCGGCCGCCGGTCCGCCGCAACTCGTAGAGCGCCTTGACCACCAGGATGGCACCGGTGGCGCCGACCGGGTGCCCGAGCGAGATGCCGCTGCCGTTCGGGTTGGTCCGCTCGGGCGGCAGGCCGAGCTCGCGGACGACGGCCAGGGCCTGCGCCGCGAACGCCTCGTTCACCTCGAACACGTCGATCTCGTCGACCTTCAGGCCGGTCTGGTCCAGCACCTTGCGGGTCGCCGGGACCGGGCCGATTCCCATGATCCTCGGCTCGACCCCGGCGTGACTGTAGGCGACCAGCCGGCCCAGCGGCTCCAGGCCACGGCGGCTGGCGAAGTCGGCGCTGGTCAGCACCACCGCGGCCGCGGCGTCGTTGACGCCCGAGGCGTTCCCCGCGGTCACCGTGCCGGTACCGTCGCCGGTGAACGCCGGGCGCAGCCGGGCCATGCCCTCCACGGTGGCGTCGGGCCGGATGTGCTCGTCGGCCACCACCTCGACGGTGCCCTTCTTGGCGGGCGCCTGGACCGGCGTGATCTGCTCGGTGAAGTAGCCGGCCTGCGCCGCGGCAGCGGCCCGGCGGTGGCTCTCGACCGCGAGCGCGTCCTGGTCCTCGCGCGTGATCCCGTAGTCGGCCGCCACGTTCTCCGCCGTCACGCCCATGTGGCAGGCGGCGAACGGGTCGGTCAGCGCGCCGACCATGGCGTCGACGGCCACGCCGTCCTGCATGCGCTGACCCCAGCGCAGGGTCGGCAGCCAGTACTGGGCCCGGCTCATCGACTCGGCGCCGCCGGCCACCGCCGCGTCGGCGTCGCCCAGCCTGATGATCTGGGCCGCCGAGACGATCGCCTGCAGCCCGCTGCCGCAGAGCCGGTTCACGGTGAACGCGGGGGTGGTGACCGGCAGCCCGCCGTTGACCGCGGCGACCCGGCTCAGGTACATGTCCCTGGTCTCGGTGTGGATCACGTTGCCGAAGACCGCGTGGCCGACGTCGTCGGGCTCGATGCCCGCCCGCCGCACGGCCTCGCGCACCACGGTCGCGGCGAGGTCGCACGGCGGGACGCCGGCCAGCCCGCCGCCGTAACGGCCGATCGCGGTCCGGGTGGCGGACAGCACTACAACTTCTGGGGTGGCATTCATGACGTCCTTCTCCTCACATGTCCAGGCCGCCGTTGACCGACCAGATCTGCCCGGTGACGTAGGCCGCGTCGTCGGCGGCCAGGAACGCGACCACCCGGGCGACCTCCTCAGGCCGGCCGAGCCGGCCGACGGGGATCTGTGACCGGATCCGGTCGAGCACCTTGTCCGGGATCGTGGACAGCATGTCCGTGGCGATGAAGCCGGGGGTGACGGCGTTGACGGTGATCCCGATACCGTCGCCGACCGGCCGGCCGGCGCGGCTGAGCTGGAAGATGGCCTCCAAGGCCAGCGACTTCGTCAGGCCGAACAGCCCGGACTTGGACGCCGCGTAGTTGGCCTGGCCGATGTTGCCGGTCTCGCCGATGACCGAGGACACGGTGATGATGCGGCCGGTGCCGCGCTCGATCATGTGGTCCAGCGCCGCCTGGGCGATGAAGAACGAGCCGGACAGGTTGACGGCGATCACTCGGTGCCAGTCCTCGTCGCTCATCTTGGCCACGGTGCGGTCGACCGTGATCCCGGCGTTGTTGACCAGGATGTCCAGCCGGCCGTGCTGGTCGATGACCTCCTGCACCACGCGGCGGCAGTCCTCGGCCTGCCCGATGTTTCCCTCGTGCAGCGTGACGCGCTGGTCCGGGTACTCGGCCGCCAGGGCCTCCCGGAATTTCTGCGCGCGCTCGTGGTGGCGGGCGTAACCGGCCGCGATCTCGGCCCCGTGGCTGGCCAGCTCGTGACTGATGGCGGCGCCGATGCCGGCGGTCCCGCCGGTCACCAAGGCGACCCGCTGGCTGACCATGCCCGCTCTTTCCTGCTTCGGTGTCTCGGTCATGGCCATCGGCCAGCTCCTTTCGTCCTGGTCCCCCGCACAGGGCCTTTCGCTCAGGCTGGGCCGATATGCCAGGCTTGACAAGAGGCCGAACGTCCCGGGCCGTGAGGACGGTCGGCACCAGCCGGCCTGCTCTGGCCGGGCGGCAGTGAGGAGCGACCGGTGACCTGCACCCTGCACGTGGCCTGGGACAAGCAACTGGCCGAGTACGACTTCGGGCCCGGCCATCCGCTGGCACCGGTGCGCGTGGAGCTCACGATGGAGCTGGCGCGGGCGTTCGGCGTGCTGACCGGGCCCGGCGTCGGCGTGGCCGCGCCGGACCCGGCCACCGACGCCGAGCTTGAGCTCGTCCACGACCCGGAGTACATCGCCGTGGTGCGGCAGGCCAGCGAGTCGTCGCCGCCGCCCTATCCCTTGGTGTTCCGGTTCGGCCTCGGCACCGAGGACGACCCGGTGTTCCCCGGCATGCATGAGGCGTCGGCGCTGATCGCCGGGGCGACCCTGGCCGCGGCCCGCGCCGTCTGGTCGGGATCGGCGCAGCACGCGGCCAGCATCGCGGGCGGCCTGCACCACGCCATGGCCGACCATGCCAGCGGGTTCTGCATCTACAACGACCCGGCGATCGCCATCGCCTGGCTGCTGGAACAGGGCGCCGAGCGGATCGGGTACGTGGACATCGACGTGCATCACGGCGACGGGGTGCAGGCGGCGTTCTACAACGACCCGCGGGTGCTGACGATCAGCCTGCACGAGCA
The DNA here is from genome assembly GCA_963808705.1 of uncultured Actinomycetota bacterium. Lineage (GTDB taxonomy): Bacteria > Actinomycetota > Actinomycetes > Streptosporangiales > Streptosporangiaceae > JASHPR01. The sequence continues at coordinate 36,083 of CAWEHB010000009.1, forward strand.
CCCGGCCACCCTGTTCCCCGGGACCGGGCGCCCCTCGGAGACCGGCGGCCCGGACGCCGAGGGCTCGGCGGTCAACGTGGCGCTGCCCGCGGGAACCAGGGACGCCGGGTGGCTGCGCGCGTTCCATGCGGTCGTGCCGCCGCTGCTGCGCTCGTTCCGGCCGCAGCTACTGGTCAGCCAGCATGGCTGCGACACCCACTGGCTAGATCCGCTGGCCAACCTGGAGCTGAGCATCGACGGGCAGCGGGCCGCTCACGCCGCGATCCACCGGCTCGCCCACGAGATGGCCGGCGGCCGCTGGCTGCTGACCGGGGGCGGCGGCTACGAGCTGGTCCAGGTGGTGCCGAGAACCTGGACGCACCTCCTCGCCGAGGCCGCGGGCCAGCCGATCGACCCGGCGGCGCAGACCCCCGGCGCGTGGCGCGAGTACGTCGAGCGGCGCACCGGCCGGAAGGCCCCGGAGCAGATGACCGACGGCGACCCCGGGAAGTACGTGCCGTTCGAGTCGGGCTTTGACCCCGGCGATCCGGTCGACCAGGCGATCATTGCCACGCAGCGGGCCGTCTTCCCGCTGCACGGGATGATGCCGCCGCTCTGACCCGCAGGGCGTGCGAAGACCCGACGGGCCCAGCGGGCGGCCGCCGACGCGCCCGGCCCGCCGTCCGCTGCCCGGCTACCCGGAGGCCGCCTCCTGCTTCCGGACGATCCGCCGGCCGGTGATGCGGGACGGGGTGATGCGCAGGAAGAGCCCCCGCGGGCCGCCGGCCCACGGTTCCACGCCCGCTTCCAGGACCGATGCCCGCTCGGCTTCGGAGGCCACGTGGTGCGCGGGACCCTGGATCAGGACGCTCCATCCTTCCCGGGTGGACGGGCTGAATTCGTCGATCTCGAAGGCCACCTTGTACTCGGCGTTGGCTATCCCGGTGCGGAGGTCCTCGTCCGTGGCGCTGTCCTGCCCCGTGCGGAACACGATGGTCCCCTGGTGCAGCTTGTAGTTGACCGGGAGCACCGTGGGGCCGAACCGGCCGGTGAAGGCGATCCGGCCGATGCCGCCCGGCGAGATCAGCCGCAGGCACTCGGCCTCGTCGAGCTCCTCGAGCACCGGTCCCTGGTTCCCCGGCTCTCCCGGGCCGGCCGCCGGGGCCGGACCTTCGGGTGCAGCGCCGCTCATGCTCTCAGACATGCGTGATCCTGTTCATGATCGGGCGGAATGAGAAAAGCCTACGCCGGCGCGCGGGGGGCCACGGCACGGACCTGAGGCGTGCCCGAGAACAGGGCGAAAGGCATGCCTCCCTCTGCCCAAGGTCCCTGGTGGAGGCGGACGAAGGGAGGGAGCGTGAACGTGGGACTCGCGGCTGCCTGCAGCGGCGGTCCGGTCAGAAGGAGGCGGAAAAATGCCTGGAATCATCGTGGGAATTGACGGATCTGCCCATTCCGCCCGGGCGCTGGAGTGGGCCATCAAGGAGGGGGCGCTGCAGCACGCCGCGGTCACCGTCATCACGGTCAACTCGGTCCCGGCGAGCCCGTGGACCGGCAATCCGACCGTTCTGGCCCAGGATCCGGCGGAGCTGGCCAAGCTACGCCAGGCCGCGGAGGAAATGACGGTCAAGGTGACCAGCCAGCTCGAGGGCACGCGGCCAGCGTCGGTGACCGTGCGCGCCATAAATGGCTTCCCGGCCAAGGAACTCATCGACGCATCCCGCGACGCCGACCTGATGGTGGTCGGGTCCCGCGGCGCAGGCGGGTTCGCCCGGCTGCTGGTCGGCTCGGTCAGCGATCAGGTCGTGCACCACGCGCACTGCCCGGTCATGGTGGTGCGCAGCTAAAGGTGATCACGGCATCCGCCAACCACCCGGCCTCGAGCCGGAATAGTGAAGGGACGCGGCCATGATGCCTGATGCGGACATCAGAAAGCTGCTAGGCGTCCGCGCGGCCGAGCCTACGGTGCTGTCGCTGTACCTGCGGGTGCCGCGGGATCCGCCGGCGCTGCGCGGCCTGCCCGCCCGGGCTGACGGCCTGCTGGCTCGGGCCGGGCACGGCGGCACCGACGACCCGGACGCTCAGGAGGCGCAGGAGGAGAGCCGGCACATGGCCCGGAGGATGCTGGAGATGCACCGGCGCGAGTGGCCGGGCCACACGGTCGCGGTCTTTGCCTGCGGCGAGCCGCAGCTGGCGGAGACGGCCGTGCTGCCCGGCACGTTCAGCGACCGCGCAGTGTTCGCGACCCGGCCGCACGTGCGGCCGCTGCTAGCCGCCCTGCAGCGGCCGTCCGGCCCCGGCGTGCGCGCCGCCGGCCGACGTGAGCGGCGCCCGGCCCGGCCGGCTGCCGAAGAGCCGGCCGCCCTGACCGCGATCGGACTGCAGCCGTGCCTGGCCGCGGTCAACCAGCGCGCGGCCCGGATCCTGATCGTGCCGGAGAGCGGGATGATCCCCGGATTCGTCTGCCGCCGCTGTGCCATGCTGAGCCGCACCGGCACCGACTGCCCGGACTGGGGGGCGGCTTCGCTCGCCGTCCCCGATCTCATCGAGGAGATGGTGGTCACCGCCATCGAGGACGGCGCGGAGGTGCACGCGGTCCGTAACCCGCCGGGCGGCATCGCGGCCCGGCTGCGGTTCCCGCTGGCCGCAGCCGGGGACCTCCCGCTTCCCGCTTCCGCCGCCGCCATCGCCGCAGCCGGGGACCCCCCGCTTCCCGCTTCCGCCGCCGCCATCGCCGCAGCCGCCGGGACCGCACCGGTTCACGAGGCTGGTGACGGGTAACGGTTGTGGTGAAGGCGGTGAGTGGAAGGTGACCGGTGCTGTTCTCCGACCGGGCTGACGCCGGCCGGAGCCTCGCCAGGGAGCTGTCGTACCTGCGCGGCAGCGACGTGGTGGTGCTCGGCCTGCCGCGCGGCGGCGTTCCGGTCGCGTTTGAGGTGGCCAGGGAGCTGGACGTCCCGCTGGACGTGATCGTGGTGCGCAAGCTGGGGGTTCCGTTCCAGCCGGAGCTGGCCATGGGCGCGATCGGCGAAGGGGGGATCCGGATCATCAACCACGAGGTGGTGCGCGGGTCATGGATCGCGCCGGACGAGATCGAGGCCGTCGAGCGGCGGGAGCGCCAGGAACTGGAGCGGCAGGCCCGGCGGTTCCGGGCCGGGCGGTCCCGGGTTGACATCGCCGGCCGGACCGCGGTCGTGGTCGATGACGGCGTCGCGACCGGTTCCACCGCCCGGGCCGCCTGCGAGGTAGCCCGGGGCCAGGGCGCGGCGCGGGTGATATTCGCCGCGCCGGTCGGCGCGCCGAGGTCGGCACAGGCCCTGCGCGGCAGCTGCGATGAGGTGGTATGCCTGCACACCCCGGCGTCCTTCCGCTCGGTGGGGCAGTGGTACGCCGACTTCACGCCGGTCCCCGATGCGGAGGTGACCGCCTTGCTGCAGCGGACCGCGCACAGCGCGTGACGCCAGCCGTCAGGCCTGGCCCTTCAGCCGGACGTCGGAGACGTATGCCTGGTAGGTGCCGGAGCTGTTGGGCGGCAGCAGGGTAAACCAGATCAGCGCGTACCGGCCGCGCACCGGGCGGGCCGGCTGCAGCCGCAGCACGCCGCCCGCGTTGGCCGCGCTCGCCACCGTCTGCAGGTCCGCCAGCGCGGGCACGTCACCGACGCGCAGCTCGAGATCGGTGCCGGGAATGCTGCCGAGCGTGATCCGGGCGCTGGTGATCACCACCGGCCGGCCCATGTCCAGGAGCAGGCCGGTGCCCGACTGCAGGCTGTCGAACTGAGGGGTCCCGTACCAGTCCGAATACCAGGGCGTAGCCGGGTTGCCGGCGATCGCGAGCGGGGCGAGCTGGGGGTTGTCACCCCGGGCCGCGCCGCCGGGCCCGAACGCCACCACGCTGACCGGGGTCAGCAAGGTGATCGGCGGGCTCGTGGCGGTCGGGCTGGCGGAGGGCCGGGCGCGGCGCGCGGCCGCTTGGTGCTTCGCGGCCGGATGTTTCGCGGCGGGATGCGCCTGACGGAAACCGGCCGTGGCGGCCGGCACATGCCGCACGCCCGAGACCACCCGGTAGCCGACGAAGCCTCCCACGGCCAGCAGGATCACGGCCACGATCGCGGTCCGGTTCGGCCCGTGCCTGCTGACCGCCCTGATCGGCATGTTCGGCCGCAGGGCGTCGGCCGCGGTCAGCTCGTGCGGCGCGCGCAGGGTCGCGTCATACTCCCTGATCAGGGGGGCCGGATCGGTGCCCACCGCCTGGGCGATGCCGCGGATGTGACCGCGGGCGTAGAAGTCTCCCCCGCAGCCGGAGTAGTCGTCCTGCTCGATGCCGCGGATGATCGCTTCCCGGATGCGGGTGCGCTCGCTGACCTGCGCGACGGTGAGACCCGCGTCGCGCCGCGCCTGGGCTAAGGTCCCGCCGATGCTCATGGCGCGCCTCCACAGCCGTATCGCGGGGTACATCCCTTCCATTTCCGTCACCGGCGGAAATATGCCGGCCCGCCGCTGGTCACACCGGGACCGGGACGTTCGGCCCTGGCGGCCGGCGCGGTACCAGATCAGGCCCGCTCGGACCGCAGGATCACGATCACGGACCGGCGGGCGCCGACGCGGGCCGGGATCGCGGCCAGCACGGCGACGGCGACCAGGGTGCCGAGCACGGCGGCGGCCAGCCACGGCGCCGGCGGGACGACCACCCCGGCCCCCTGGGCCGCGGTCGCGAACAGCCCGATGCCCAGCGGGATGCCGAGCAGCACGCCCGGCACCGCGGGCAGCACCTGCGCCGCCGCTATCCCGGCCGTGACCTGCTGCGGCGACGCGCCCAGGGCTCGGGCCAGCGCCGACGCCTGCCGGGCGTCCAGCACCGTGGCCCAGGCCGCGCAGATCGCGTTGAGGACCGTGAGCGCGACCAGCACCACGGTAAGGACCAGTAGCATCTGCTCGTCCCGGTCGACCACCGGATTGCCCAGCCCGTGCGACAGGCCCGCGGTCTTCAGGCGGACGGTGGTGTGGAACGCCAGTATGGCCACGATCCCGGCGGCGGTGACCGCGACGCTGGCCGTGCTCAGCAGGGCCCGGCGCGGCCTGCGGGCGACCAGCCGCAGCCCGAGCAGCAGCGGCACCGGCAGTCGCGCGGAGAGGGCGATCAGCCCACCGTGGCGCCGCGGCGGGCGGGCCCCCGTGCTGTAAGACACAGTGGCCAGCGCGCTGACCGTGCTGGTCCGGGCCCCACGGATGGTGGGCGGGAGCGTCCCTGCCAGCGCGACGAAGAACGCCACGCCCACGACCAGGCCGGCGTCATGCAGCGTGAGCGACGGCGCGCCGGGCGAGCCGACTAGGGCGGCGCCTGGGCTGGCGATCAGCGGGGCCCCCAGGCGCCCGATCGCCAGCCCGGCCGCCGCCGCCACCAGGGCCAGCACCAGATTCTCGGCCAGCAGCGTGACCGCGACCGTCTCCGGCGTGCCCCCGACCGCCTTGAGCAGTCCGACCCGCCGGGTGCGCTCCGCCATCCGGCCGACGGCCAGCACGGCCACGCTGGCCATCGCCAGCAGCCCGACCAGCAGGGCACCCGGCGACAGGACCTGCTGCTCGTCCTGCACCAGCAGGCCGGACCCGGTCTGGATGGCCTGCCATGGGATCAGGTACGGCGAGCTGGGCGGCGCGCCGTACCTGCTGGCGAAGGCCGGCGCCGTGGCCGGGTTCTTGAGCTTCAGGTTCAGGAAGTAGTACAGCGGCGCCTGCGCCGAGGCAAGCCGGCGGGCATCTGGCTCGGTGACCCAGGCGAGCCCGACGGCGGCGGCCAGCGGGACCCGCCCGTTGTACGGGGCGTCGAAGACGCATCCGCCGCCGGCGGAATAGCAGAGGTTCGGGTAGGGCAGGTCGGCGGCGGTGACCGCGATCCCGGCCACCCGGAAGGCCCGGCCGTCCAGCGTGACCCGGTCGCCGACGCCGACCCCCAGCGCCTCGGCGAACGTGCGCTCGACCACGACGCCGCCCGGGCGCACCCAGGTCCCCGCCGTCACCTTCGGCTGCTCGACCGCCGCCGGCGCCTGCGCCCGGCCTTCGAGTTCGACCGGCGCGGAAAGGCCGCGGAACCGCACGAAGGCGGACGCGACCGGATAGGGCCCGCTGTGTGCGGTGACCCCTGGGGCGTGGGTCAGGGCCCTGACCTGCGTCTCGGTCCTGGCCTGGCCGCTAGCCGACGGCCCGCCCGCCCCGCGGCCCAGGCCGCCGAGCTGGGCCACCACGTCCGGCCCCCTGGTCGCGGCCCGGGTCTGCAGGTACGGCAGGTTGGTCACGTCGTGCAGGACCAGTCCCAGGGACAGCGTGGCCGTGGCGGCGGTGATCGCCAGCACCAGCAGCGCGGCCGACCCGGGCCGGCCGCGCAGATCCCGGCCGACCAGGCGGCCGAGGAGCCAGACCCTGCCCATGACGTCAGGCCGTTTCGGACTGGAGGATCGGGGACACGGGCCGGAGGGCGCCGATGCGCGCCGGTATGGCGGTCAGTACGCCCACCGCGGCCACGGTGCCCAGTACCGCGGCGGCGAGCCACCACGCCGGGGGGACCACCACCCCGACCCCCTGGGCCGCGAGGTCGAACAGCCCGATGCCCAGCGGGATGCCGAGCAGGGCGCCCGGCACCGCAGGCAGCACCTGCGCCGCGGCTATCCCGGCACTGACCTGCCGCGGCGTCGTGCCGAGCGCGCGGGCCAGCGCCGACGCGTGCCTCGCGTCCTGCACGGTGGCCCAGCCCGCGCAGATCGCGTTCAGGACGGTGAGCGCGACCAGCACCACGGTGAGGACCATCAGCATCTGCTCATCCCGGTCGACCACCGGATTACCCAGCCCGCTGGACAGCCCGGAACTGGCGCTCCGCAAGTGGACGGTGGTGTGGAACGCCAGTATGGCCACGATCCCGGTGGCCGTGACCGCAACGCTCGCCCCGCTCAGCACGGCGCGGCGGGGCCGCCGGGCGATCAGTCGCATCCCGAGCAGCAGCGGCACCGGCAGCCGACGCGAGAGCCTGATCAGCGTGCCGTGGCGGCGCGGCCTGCGTGCCGCGTCGGCCAGCGCGCTGACCGTGCTGGTCCGGGCGGCGCGGATGGCGGGCGCCAACGTCGCGGCCAGCGCCACCACGAGGGCCACGGCCAGCACCTCGCCGGCGATGGGCAGGGTGAGCGACGGCGCGCCCGGGGTGCCGACCAGGCCGGCGCCGGGGTTGGTGATCGCCGGGGCGGCCAGCTGCCCGATGGCCAGCCCGGCCACCGCCGCGGCCAGCGCGAGGACCAGGTTCTCGGCCAGGAGCACGACCGTGACCAGGCCCGGCACGGCGCCGACCGCCTTGAGCAGGCCGATCCGCCTGGTCTGCTCGGCCATCCGGCCGCCGGCCAGCACGGCCACGCTGGCTATCGCCAGCAGCCCGGCCAGCAGGGCACCGGGCGACAGGACCTGCTGCTCATCCAGCACGAGCTGGCCGTCCGTGATCTCGATGTCCTGCCATGGGATCAAGACGGCCCCGTTGGGCGCCGGCCCGCTGTATTTGCTGGCGAAGGCCGGGGCCGTGGCCGGGTCATTGAGCTTCAGGTCGAGGAAGTAGGACAGCGGCGCCTGCGCCGACGCGAGCGACCTGGCGTCCGGCTCGGTGACCCAGCCGAACCCCGGCGAGGCCTGCCCGTTGTACGGGGCGTCGAAGACGCAGTCACCGCCGGGGGGGTAGCAAAGGTTCGGGTACGGCGTGCCGCCGGCAGTGACCGCGATCCCGTCCACCCGGAAGGCCCGGCCGTTCAGCGTGACCCGGTCGCCGACGTTCACCCCGAGCGCCTCGGCGAACGTGCGCTCGAGCACGATGCCACCGGGTCGCACCCAGGTCCCCGCCGTCACGTACGGCCGGTCGAGCGACCCCGGTGTCTGGGCCCGCCCTTCGAGTTCAACCGGCGCGGCGATGCGGCCGAACCGGACGACGGCGGAGGCGACCGGGTATGGCCCGCTGTAGCCGGTTACTCCGGGCGCGTGGGTCAGCGTCTTGGCCTGCTCCGCGATGCTCGGCCCCGGCCCGTGCGGCCCTCCGCGCGGCCCCGGCTGGAGGGCCTGGCCGAGTTGACGGAACTGGGCCACCACGTCCGGCCCGTTCGTCGCCGCGCGGGTCTGCTGGTACGGCTGGCTGGCGACCCCGTGCAGGACGAGGCCCAGGGTGAGCGTGGCGGTAGCCGCGGTGATCGCCAGCATGAGCAGCACGGCCGGGCCGGGGCGGTACCGCAGGTCCCGGGCGACCAGGCGGCCGATGAGTCGGATCTTGCCCATGACCCCGGCCCTCTCACTCGGTCAGTCCGTTAAGCCCGGCCAGGGCCCCGAGGTTCCCGGTGCTGCCGCCGGTCAGCCTGGTCTCGTCCACGAACGCCCCGTCGCGCATGGAGATCAGCCGGTCCGCGGTGGCCGCGATCCGGGAGTCATGGGTGACGATGATCAGCGTCTGCCCGTCGGTGTGCAGGTTCTCGAACAGCCGCAGCACGTCGACGGTCGACTGGCTGTCGAGGTTGCCGGTCGGCTCGTCGGCCAGGACCAGCTGCGGGTCGCTGACCAGGGCGCGGGCGATCGCGACCCGCTGGCGCTGGCCCCCGGACAGCGCCGAGGGCAGGAACCTGGCCCGGTCGGTCAGGCCGACCCGCTCCAGCAGCCCGGACGCCCGCCGCCGGGCCGTCCGGGCCGGCTGGCCGGCCAGCAGCGCGGGCAGCTCGACGTTCTCGACCGCGGTGAGCTCGTCCATCAGGTGGAAGGCCTGGAACACGAACCCGACCGAGTTCCGCCGCAGCCGGGCCAGGGCCCGCTCCCCCATCTGGTCGAGGCGCTGGCCCGCCAGCCACAGCTCGCCGCCTGACGGCCGGTCCAGCCCGCCGAGCAGGTGCAGCAGCGTGGACTTGCCGCAGCCGCTCGGCCCCATCACCGCGACCGTCTCGCCGCTGGCGACGTCGAGGTCCACGTCGTCGACCGCGCGCACCAGACCTTCGCCCTTGCCGTACTCCTTGCGCAGCCCGCGGGCGCGCACCACCGATGCGCCGGTGTCGCTCATGACCGGTCCTTCCGGGGAGTCCACTTCCGCTCGCAGGCCTCCAGCCAGCGCAGGTCGGCCTGCAGACGCAGCACGATGCCCTCGAGCAGCAGCCCGGCGGCCGAGCCGTCCGGCTCCGCCAGGGCCGCGCGCTGGGCGTCGCGCAGCCGCCGCAGCAACTCGCGCCGCTGGGCGTCGACGATCGCGAGCGGGTCGGCCAGCCCGGCCGCCGCGGCCGCGATCAGCTTGAGATGAAATTCCGCGAGGTCGGGCCGCGGCCAGCTGACCTCGGCCAGCCACCCGGCGACCCGCTCCTGCCCGACGGCGGTCAGCGCGTACACCTTGCGGTCCGGCCGGTCGGGCAGGCCGACCGACTGCTCGGACGCCACCAGGCCCGCCTTCTCCAGCCGGGTCAGCGTGACGTAGACGTGCCCGTCGTTCATCGCGTCGCCGAGCGGGCCGAGTGCCTGCCGCAGCCGCGCGCGCAGCTCATAGCCGTGCGACGGCTCCTTCGCCAGCATCGCCAGCACTACTTCCTGCTGCACGGGCTCTGGCCTCCTCTAACGGTTATCTATATAGGTAGCGGTTATCTCCCGAGCTGTCAAGCCGGTCCCTGCGAGGTGGTGGCGGGGTGGCGGCGGGGTGGCGGGGTGGCGGCGGGTGCTCCACATCTCATCCATGCGGTCTGCACCCGGACTGCACGGCGCCGGTGTCTGCTGGACCCAGTAAGCCGGGCGGCTCGACCAGACGAGACACCGCCCGCGGGGGGTAGCAGGCGGTGCCCGCCTCGCGTAACGGTCGCCACCTTCCGGTCCGGTGGGGGCGTGACCGGCGTCGCCGGGCGACCCGAGCGCCCGCAGGCCGTCCCCACGGCCGGCGGGCACCGCCCGCTACGAGGCAGCCGAGGGGAGACAGGTCATGGCGTTCGTACAGCTCATCGAGTTCCGCACCGCCGACGTCGAGGGGGTCCGCCAGATCGACGAAGAGTGGCGGCGAGCCACCGAGGGCAAGCGGACCGTGCGCCGCGAGCTGATCGCCCGAGACCACTCGGACCCGGACCGCTACTTCGCGGTCGTGTTTTTCGACTCGTACAAGTCGGCCATGGAGAACTCCAGCCTGCCGGAAACCAAGGCAGCCGCGCAGCAGTACATGAAGGTGACCTCGAGCCAGCCGGTGTTCTACGACCTGGACATCCTCGAGGACCGGGCCTAGGCCCGGCGGCCGCTGCCCCATGCCGCCGCCCCCGGGCGCATGTGGGCAGCGCGCCGAGGTCAGGCACCCAAGCCCGGTGGCCCCGGGGCCGAGCGCCCCGGGGCCGCCGGCCGTGGCGCCGGCCGTGGGCGCGCCTGAGGGGGTTACCGGAGCAGGGGCGCCGGACGCCGGCGGGTGAGACACCGGACGACGGCGGGTCAGGGCACCGGACGACGGCGGTCAGGCGCCGGGCAGGGTCAGGGTCATCTTGGTGCCAAGGCCGGGCTGGCTGACGGCAGTCAGCTGCCCGCCGTGCGCCTGGGCGAGCTCGGCGGCGACGGCGAGGCCGATGCCGCTGCCCGAGGTCTGCGCCGCCTGACGCCCGCGCCAGAACCGCTCGAAGATGTGCGGCAGTTCGTCAGCGGGAATCCCGATGCCGGTGTCGGTGACCGTCAGCACCGCGCCGGGCCCGCCCGGCCCGCTAGGCACGGCGGGGCCGCCGGGTCCGGCCGGCCCGGCCTCGATGCTGACGCGGCCGCCCGCCGGGGTGAACTTCAGCGCGTTGGTGAGCAGGTTCGTGATGACCTGGTGCAGCCAGCGCGGGTCGGCCAGGACGCCGGCCCGGCCGAGGTTCCGCTGCAGGCTGATTCCCGCCGCCTCGAACCGGCCGGCCAGGCTGCTGGCGGCATCGGCGGCGACTTCGGCCAGGTCGCAGCGGCGCGGGGACAGGTGCAGCGCGGCCGCGTCGGCCGCGGCCAGGCCCTGCAGGTCGCTGACCATGCGCGCCAGCCGGAGTACCTCGTCGCGCAGCGAGGTCAGCTCCTCCGGGGTGGGCTCGGTGACCCCGTCCAGCAGCGCCTCATGCCCGGCCTGCAGCACCGCGACCGGGGTTCGCAGCTCGTGGGCGACGTCGGCGACCAGGTCGCGGCGCAACTGCTCCTGCCGGGCCAGCGTGTCGGCCATCTGGTCGAACGCCGCCGCTAGCTCGCCCAGCTCGCCGGGCGCGGCCACCTGGCCCACCCGAGCGCTGCGTTCCCCGCGGCCCATGGCCCTGGTCACGGCGATGATCCGCTCGACCGGGCGGGTGATCCGCCGGGCCACGGCCAGCCCGGTCAGCAGCGCGAGCAGCGCCGCCAGGCCGGCCGCGCCGGCGATGGCCCGCAGCAGCGCGACCTCCAGGCCGCGGTCGGCGCCGCCGAGGCCGGAGCCGGTGAACCGGACGATGGCCTCCCCCTCCCGCTGGCCCCGCACCGTGACCGGCGCGCTGTACTGCAGGGCCGACGCCTGCGCAGCGAACCCGGGCGAGTGCGCTTTCACCTGGCCGGCCGGGTCACGGATCTGTACGTCCGCGCCGGTATGCGCGGCCAGGTCCAGCACCGGGGACAAGTCGGCCGAGGCCCAGCTGTCGCTGCTGCGGTCCCACGCGGCCGCGGCGGCCACCGCGATCGCCCTGGTCAGCTCCGTGCGCTGGTGGTTGGCCAGGGCGGCCACGTCGGCGGCGGCGAACGCCGCGATCAGCCCGGCGAGCAGGGCCACCGCCACCAGGGCGACCGCGAGGAACGCCAGCGCCAGCCGCAGGCCGAGCGCGTTGCCGCGGGTGCCGGGAACGGTCTGCGGGCGGTCACTGTCAGGCATCGCGGGCCAGGTCCGGTCGCCCCCTCCGCCCAGCGCGACCTGGACGATCTTGGGACTGGCCGGTTCCTCCTCGATCGTGCGGCGCGGATTCTTCAGGCGTGACTCGACGATAGCCCGGTCGACGAGGAGCTGGGGAAAGCCCGGGTCACCAGGGGCCGCGGCCGCGGTTGGCCGTCTGCAGCACGTCGACGTAGGCGGCGCGCTCGTAGGCGGCGCGCTCGCAGGCGGCCTCGCCGGTCCCGGCCGGGACCGACAGCAGCCCGCGCGCGTCGGCGACCGAGGCGAATCCCTTGCGCGCCATCGACTCGGCCAGCCCGTCGAGCAGCATGCCCGCGTGCCTGGGGCCGTGCCGCAGCAGCGCCGACGCGGTCATCACGACATCCGCGCCGACCAGCAGGTACCGGGCCACGTCGGGCCCTCGACCAGGGACCAATGGCCCCTCGGCCGAGGCCCAACGCCGTTCGCCGGCGCCCCGGCGCGGTAGTGACCTGGAGACATGGCTGCTAAGACAGGCACGTACCCCCCGGCGCGCCCGGTTGCTCGCCGGCCGCCGACTCGCCGGTGGCTGGCGCTCGCGGTGTTGTGCGTCTCGCTGCTGATCGTGACGCTGGACAACACGGTACTCAACGTCGTACTGCCAACCCTGGTCCGGGACCTGCATGCGACCACCAGCCAGCTGCAGTGGATCGTCGACGCGTACGTGATGGTATTCGCCGGGCTGCTGCTGGTGGCGGGCAGCGTGGCGGATCGCGTCGGCCGGAAGCGGACCTTCCTGGCCGGCCTGGCCGCGTTCGCGGCCGGATCGACCTGGGCGGCGTTCTCCGGGTCGGTGGGGATGCTGATCGCCGCCCGCGCGAGCATGGGCATCGGCGCCGCGCTGATCATGCCGTCGACATTGTCGATCATCACAGACATGTTCCGCGACGGCGGGGAGCGGCAGCGGGCCATCGGGCTGTGGGCCGGGACGAGCGGGGTAGGCATCGCGCTCGGCCCCATCATCGGCGGCCTGCTGCTCGCGCACTTCTGGTGGGGATCGGTGTTCCTGATCAACGTGCCGATCGCGGCCGCCGGTTTCGCGTGCGCGGTCCCGCTGGTACCCGACTCCAGGAACCCGGCCGCGGCCGCGCCCGACCTGGCCGGCGGGCTGCTGTCGATCGCCGGGCTCGGCCTGGTGCTCTGGTCGCTGATCGAGGCACCGGTCCGCGGCTGGTCATCGGCCCTGGTCATCGGGACCGGGCTGGCCGGACTGGCGGTGCTGGCGGTCTTCGCGGCCTGGGAGCAGGCCAGCACGCACCCGATGCTGAACCTGCGCTTCTTCCGGCGCCGGCAGTTCTCGGCCGCCATCTGCTCCGTCGGCCTGGTCACGTTCGGGCTGTTCGGCGCGCTGTTCGTGCTGACCCAGTTCATGCAGTTCTCGCTGGGCTACACCCCGCTGCAGGCCGGGATCCGGGTCCTGCCCGCCGCCGGGGCGATCGCGGTGGTGGCCCCCCTGTCCGCGCTGCTCGTCCGGGCCGCCGGGACCAAGCTGACCACGGCGGGCGGCCTGCTGATCATCGCCGCCGGGCTGTGGCAGATCTCCGGGGCCACCGTGACCACGACCTATCTCGGCACGCTGCCCGGCATGATCATGCTGGGCGTGGGCGCAGGGCTGGTCATCCCGTCCGGGACCGCGTCGGTCATGGGATCGCTGCCCCGCCAGCACACTGGGGTCGGATCCGCCACCAACGGGGCGTTCTTGCAGCTCGGGGGCGCGCTAGGAGTGGCGGTCATCGGCAGCCTGCTCGTCACGCGCTACCAGGACCACATCACCGCCGCGCTGGCCCCCTACCACGTCCCGGACGCCGCGGCGGCCGCGATCCTCGGCTCGCTCGGCGGGGCGCTGGAGGTCGCCGCGCACGTAGGCGGCATCCTCGGCGCGGCACTCGCTCAGCTGGCCCGGTCGGCCTTCATCAGCGGGATGGACCTGGGGCTGACCGTGGGAGCGGCCGTCGCGCTGGCCGGCTGCCTGCTCGCCCTGGCGTTCCTGCCCAGCCGCCCGGCGGGCGGCGACGAACCCGCTGCTCCGGCTGCGTCGGCCGGAACAGGCGCCGCGCCTGGCCAGGCCGGGTGACGACCCGTGCCGCAGATATCCGGACTTCACCACGTGTGCTTGCCGGCCACGGACGTCCTGCGCAGCAGCGACTGGTTCGAGCGGGTCTTCGGCTTTTCCTGCGTCCTGATCCGGGAGGAAGAGGACCGGGTCATGATGGTGACCCTGGAGCATCCGGCCGGGGCCGTCCTGTACCTGCACGAGGCGCCGGAGCTGGTGGCCGCCTGGCGCCTGTCGAGGACCGGGACGCCGGTGCTCGGCCTGTCCGTGGCCGACCGGTCAGCGCTCGCGCGGTGGCAGGACAGGCTGGCCGAGCTGGGGGTGGAGCACACCCCGCCGCAGCCGGCCCATCTCGGCCTGGCGCTGGATGTGATCGGCCCGGACGGGCTGGGCATCCAGCTGCACACGCGCGAGCAGATCAGCGGCGACGGCCCGTAGCCGCGGCCGCCCCGGCGCGCGGGCGCGCGGGCGCGCCCGAAGCTGGCCGCGGCCGCGGTGCAGGCATGACTTCACGCTCCCGACCGGGATGCCGGTGAGGGCAGAGATCTCTCCGTAGCGGTATCCCTCGATGTCGGCGAGGTACACGGTGACCCGGTGCCTGGGCGGCAGCGCCCGGATGGCCGCCCAAGGACCGGGCCCGGCGGGACCTTCGCCCGTCCCGGGTCGCATGGCGGGGCTCGGGGGACTTTCGGCCCTGACCACCTGGATGGCGGCGGGCCAGTCTTGGTGCCGTGGCGAGCCGGGGGCGCCGGCCCCGGATGCGGTCCCGGTCCGCCCCGATCAGCACGCAGACCAGCACAAGGAGGCAGCGATGGCAGTGCTCAGGTACGAGCCCTTCCAGGACCCGTTCGACCGGCTCATGTCCCTGGCCGCGACCGGGAACCGCAGTCCGCTCGGCATGCCCCTGGACATCTACCGCACCGAAGACGGCAGCTACCACGTCGAGACCGACCTGCCCGGCGTCGACCCGGCCAGCATCGACGTCACCGTGGAACACAGCACGCTGACGATCCGGGCCGAGCGCGCCCCGGGCTACGGTGAGGGCACGCGGGTCATCGTGGCCGAGCGGCCCCAGGGGACGTTCAGCAGGCAACTGGCCCTCGGTGAGGGGGTGGATCCGGAGAAGCTCACCGCCGACTACGCCGAGGGTGTACTGCACGTGACCATCCCGGCCTCACCGAAGGTGCAGCCGCGCCGGATCGACATCACCCATGCGCCCGAGCGCCGCGCCGTGCCCAAGGCCGCCACCAGGAAGTGAGCCCCGGGTAGCAAGCTCATCGGGGTGAGCGGCCCCCGCCCAGCGCGGGAGATGCACCCCTGATACCCCGCGGGGGCAGGATGCCGTTTCCTGCCATGGCAGGATTACTACCGTGCGTAGGAGAAAGCCAGGCGGGCGGTTGCTGCTGCGGGCCGGGGCGATGGCCGGGCTGCTGGCCGGGCTGCTGGCCGGGTTGCTGGCCCTGGCGGCCTGCGGCGCCGGCACCGGGACGGCCCCGGCGGCGGGCCAGATGGACGGCGCGCAGGCGCGGGCGGCCGCGGCCGACCCCGACCTTGACCCGGGCACGTCGCTGGGCGGGCTGGCCGCGCCGGAGATCCGGCTGGTCAACCAGTTCGGCCAGCCGATGTCGCTGAGCCAGTTCCGCGGCAAGGTCGTGGTCCTGGCGTTCGTGGACTCGGAGTGCACGACGGTCTGCCCGCTGACCACGGTCAGCATGGTGCAGGCCAGGGAACTGCTCGGCGCGGCCGGGGACCAGGTCCAGCTGCTCGGGGTGGACGCGAACCCCGCGGCCACATCGGTGCGCGACGTGATGGCCTACTCCCGGGCCCACGCCGTGGTCAACCAGTGGGACTTCCTGACCGGCTCGCTGGCGCAGCTGCGGGCGGTGTGGCGGGCCTATCACATCTACGTGCAGATCCAGGCGGGCCAGATCGACCACACCCCGGCGCTGTACGTGATCGATCAGCGCGGCCGGGAGCGGGAGATCTACCTGACCTCGATGGCGTACGCCAGCGTCGGCCAGGAAGGGCAGGTCCTCGCCGACGAGGTGGCCGACCTGCTGCCCGGCCATCCGGAGCCGGCGCGGCAGAGTTCCCTGGCCTACATCAACGGGATCAGCCCGGCCTCGCGCGCGACGCTGGACACGGTGCCGTCCGGCTCGATCACCCTGGGGCCCGGCCAGCCCCGCCTGGTGATGCTCTTTGCCACCTGGCTGAGCGAGACGTCGGACCTGCGCGCCCAGCTGACCGCGCTCGACGCCTACGCCCAGGCGGCCCGGCGCACCGGGCTGCCGCCGCTCGTCGCGGTCGACGAGGCGGTCAGCGAGCCCTCCCCCGGCGCGGCCCGGGCCCTCCTGCGGCAGCTGGGCCAGCCGCTGGGCTACCCGGTGGCGCTGGACACCACCGGCCGGCTCGCGGACGGGTACGGCGTCCAGGACCAGCCGTGGTTCGTGCTCACCTCGGCCTCCGGCAAGATCGTGTGGAGCCACGATGGCTGGCTCGGCGTGCCCGCCCTGGAGGCTGCTGCCCGGAAGTCCTGACGCGGCAGGTCCATCACGCCAAGGGGTCGCCGACGGGCCGGCCCGGCCGGCCACGGGGGCCAGGAGCACAAGATGGCGAGAGAGGACCAATCCGGCTTCTCGCGGATCCCGATTGCGCGGTGTGCGGGTCGGCGGGCCGACCCGTAACTCCGCGTCCTTCTCGTCTGGTCTCTCTCGCCACTTTCATCACACCGCGCCCGCCGGCAGGGGGCCAGAGACCAACGGCGGTGGGTCCCGGGACCATGGTCCCGGGATCCCCCGGCCGTATGCTCTACCGAGAGCTCATGAGCAGCTCCCGGGCTCGCCACACCTCAGCGGGAGGGCCAGGCGCACCGATGAGCGAGGACGTCCGCGCGCTGGTCGCCGCCGCGTCAAGGATCCTGGCCGCGGCCGGGCAGGGCGACCTCATCTGGGGTCATGCCTCGGCGCGGGACCCGGCCGGGCGCGGGGCCTGGCTGAAGGCCGCCCGCTGGGGCCTGGAGGAGGTCACCGCCGACCGGGTTCACCTGGTCAGCGAGGACGGCCGGGTGGTGGACGGCGACGGTCAGCGGCACAGCGAGTACCCCATCCACACCGAGATCATGATCGCGCACCCGGACGTCGGCGCGGTCGTGCACACGCACCCGCCGCACGCCATCGCCCTGGCCGCCACCGGCCAGCCGCTGCGGCCCGTCAGCCATGCGGCGAACTACTTCGTGCCGCCGGACGTCCCCCGCTTCACCGGGACGACCGACCTGATCCGCACGCCCGCGCTGGGCCGGAGCGTGGCCGCCACGCTGGGCACCTCCCCCGCGATTTTCCTGGTCAACCACGGCATCGTCACCGTGGGCCCGGACCTGCCGGCCGCCACCGTCGCCGCCGTCCTGCTGGAGCGTGCCTGCCAGCAGCAGATGCTCACCCACGCGTTCGCCGGCTGGCCGACGTGGTCCGGGCCGGAGGAGTCGCGGTCCAAGCGACGGAACATCTACACCGACGCCTCGGTGCGGGCCGTCTGGGATTACCTCACGCGCTCCCTCGACGGGTCACCGTGACCAGCGACCGCGAGATCCTGGTCATCGGCGGAGGCATCGGCGGCCTGGCAGCCGCGCTGACCGTCCGCCGGACCGGCCGGCCGGTGCGCGTCCTCGAGCGGTCCGCCCGGTTCGGCGAGATCGGCGCCGGCATCGAGCTGGCGCCGAACGCGACCCGCATCCTGGACCGCCTGGGGCTCCTCGGCCAGGTCATCGACGTCGGCGTGCTGCCGCGACGGCTCGTGCTGGCCGATGCGGTGGCGGGCTGTGAGCTGACCGCCCTGGACCTGACCGGCTTTCCCGAACGCTACGGCGCCCCCTACGTCGTCCTGCACCGGTCGGACTTGCTCGACATCCTCCTGGGCGGCTGCGCCGACGCTGGGGTGGTGCTGGAAGCGGGCGCCCACGTGACCGGCCTGGCCGAGCAGGGCACGTCTGTGCACGTCAGCTGCGCGGACGGCCGCTCCTTGGACGCCGTGGCGGCGATCTGCGCCGACGGGCTGCATTCGCGGGCCCGCAAGATGTTCAGCGACGACGAGGCCATCTGCTCCGGGTACGTCGCCTACCGCGGCGCCGTCCCCATGGATCAGGTGGCCCGGCACGCCGATCTGCGCGACGTGGTCGCCTGGATCGGGCCCGGCCTGCACCTGGTGCAGTACCCGCTGCGCAGCGGGCGGATGTACAACCAGGTCGCGGTGTTCCGCAGCGACGCGTACCGACGCGGCGAGGACGACTGGGGCAATCCAGCCGAGCTGGAGCAGCGCTTCGCGGGCTGCTGCGATCATGTCAGGGAGTCCATCCCGTTGCTGGGCCGGGACAACCGCTGGCCGATGTACGACCGGCTGCCCATCCCGACATGGGTGCAGGGACGGATCGCGCTGCTCGGGGACGCGGCCCACCCGATGCTGCAGTACCTGGCCCAGGGAGGCTGCCAGGCGATCGAGGACGCGGCGGCCCTCGCCGTCGCCCTGGAACACCACGACCGCGGCCGGGCCCCGGCCGGGGCGGGGCTCGAGGCCGCGCTCCGCGCCTACCAGGACGCCAGGGTGCCGCGCACCGCACGCGTGCAGCGCGCCGCGCGTACCTGGGGCGAGATCTGGCACCTCGACGGAGCCGGGAAGCTGGTACGCGACGAGCTGTTCCGCCGGCGCCGCGACGATGACCATGACCACGTCCGGTGGCTCTACGAGCACGAAGCCGCCGACGCGGAGCCCCTCGCGGCCGCGTCCTCGTGACGGCGCGGGACCATGGTCCCGGACGTCATCGACGTATGGCTCGGCATGCGCGGACCTTCGGCCCTGCTGCGCAAGCGTCGCGGCGACGAGCGTGGTGTCCGAATCCTGACAAACGCAGAGGAGACGGACGCCATGCGAGCCCTTGTTTACCACGGACCCGGCGCGAAGGCCTGGGAGGAAGTGCCGAAGCCAGAAATCACCGCGGACACCGACGCGATCGTGCGAGTAGACGCCACCACGATCTGCGGCACGGACCTGCACATCCTCAAGGGTGACGTCCCGGCCGTGACCGACGGGCGGATCCTCGGCCACGAGGCGGTCGGGACCGTCGAGGCCGTTGGCAGCGGCGTGAAGACGGTCAAGGCCGGCGAGCGCGTCCTGGTCTCCTGCATCACCGCGTGCGGAACCTGCCGGTACTGCCGTGAGGGGCATTCCGGGCAGTGCCTCGGCGGGGGCGGCTGGATCCTCGGGCACAAGATCGACGGCACCCAGGCCGAGTATGTCCGCGTGCCGTTCGCTGACCTGTCCACCTACCCGGTGCCGGAAGGTGCCGCCGACGAGGACATCCTGATGCTGGCCGACATCCTGCCGACCGGCTATGAGGTCGGCGTGCTCAACGGCGGCGTGCGGCCCGGCGACGTGGTCGCGATCGTGGGGTCCGGACCGATCGGCCTGTCCGCGATCACCGGCTCCCGCCTGTTCAGCCCGAGCCACATCGTCGCGATCGATCTGGCGGACGCCAGGCTGGAGGCGGCCAAGCTGTTCGGCGCGGATATCGCCGTCAACAGTGCCGCCGAGGATCCGGTCGAGGTGGTCCGCTCGCTCACCGGCGGGCTGGGCGCCGACGTGGCCATCGAGGCGGTCGGCATTCCCGCCACCTTCGAGCTTGCCGTCAAGCTGTCCCGGCCGGGCGGCCACATCGCCAACATCGGCGTGCACGGCGAGCCCGCCACCCTGCACCTCGAGGAGCAGTGGATCAGGAACATCACGATCACGACCGGCCTGGTGGACGCGTACTCCACCGCCACCCTGCTGCGCTTGGTCACCAGCCGCAATATCGACGCGAGCCGGTTCATCACGCACCGCTTCGCGCTGGACGAGTTCGACCAGGCCTACGACGTGTTCGGCCGGGCCGCCGAGACCCACGCGCTCAAGGTCGTGCTGAGCCGTACGTCCTGAGGCTGACCGGGCCGTGCCTGCCGGATGACTGACCCGGCAGGCACGGCCCGTCCCCGTCCCGCGGCAAAGTGCGCCAGCGGGCCTTTTGTCCCTACCGGCGTACCCGGGGCGGCTGCCACGATGAAGAGGTGCCCTGACGCAGGGGCGCCGGGCAGGCAAGGAGCGCGCGGTGAATGGTCCGATCTCGGCGGACGGCCCGCTGCTGATGGAGGCTACGGCCTTGGACCTGCTGCTGGATGCGCTGCGGGGGGCCGGATACCGCGTGATCGGCCCCACGGTCCGGGACGGAGCGATCATCCTCGGCGAGCTCGGGGCGGCCGACGACCTTCCGTTCGGCTGGGGGGTTTCCCTGGAGCCCGGCGGCTACCGGATCCGGCGGCGTGACGACAGCGCGGCGTTCGGCCACTCGGCCGGGCCGCAGTCGTGGAAGCAGTTCCTGCATCCTCCGCGCGAGAAGGTATGGTCCGCGCGCCGGGTGGCCGGCGAATTCGAGGTCGAGGCCGCCGGTGAGCCCGCTCCCCCGCTGGCGTTCTTCGGGGTGCGCCCGTGCGACCTGCGCGCGATCGAGATCCAGGATCAGGTGCTTGGCCGCGGCGAGCACGCCGGATCACGGTACGCGGCGCGCCGCGCGGGCGTGTTCATCGTGGCCGTCAACTGCACCGAGCCCGGCGCGACGTGCTTCTGCGCGTCGATGGGCACGGGCCCGCAGGCGGGGCCGGGCTATGACCTGGCGCTGACCGAGATGGTCACCGGGGGCGCCCACCGGTTCCTGATCGACGTGGGCTCCCCGGCCGGCGCCGACATGCTGGCCGGCGTGCCGGTCCGGCCGGCCGATGACGCCACGGCGGACGGCGCGCGGTCCGCGGTCACCGCGGCGGCCGACCGGATGGGCCGCTCGATGCCCGCCGACATCCTGCACGACCTGATGGCGGGCAGCCACGACGCCGCGCGCTGGGATGATGTCGCGTCCCGCTGCCTGACCTGCGGCAACTGCACGATGGCGTGCCCCACCTGCTTTTGCACCACGGTCGAGGACGTGACCGACCTGTCCGGCGATCACGCCGAGCGCTGGCAACTCTGGGACTCCTGCTTCGATCCTGATTTCTCCCACCTGCACGCCGGCCCGGTGCGCTCCTCGGCCCGCAGCCGGTACCGGCAGTGGCTCACTCACAAGCTCGGCACCTGGCACGACCAGTTCGGCAGCTCTGGCTGCGTCGGCTGCGGCCGGTGCATCGTCTGGTGCCCGGTGGGCATCGACCTGACGGAGGAAGTAGCCGCCCTGCAGGCCGAGGCCCGGCAGGCGGGGGGTCCGCAGGCGGAGGCACCGCAGGCGGGGACCGGAAGCGAGCCCTCATGAACGTCGCAGCGCCCGCGCTGGCCGACCACGCCTTCCTGCGCGGAATGCGCGCCGATGACGTGGCCCTGCTCGCCCCCGCCGCGGTGGCCGTCTCGATGCCCGCTGGTCACCGGCTCTTCGACGAGGGCGCCCCGGCCGAGAAGTGCTGGCTGCTCACGGCGGGTCAGGTGGCGCTGGACCTGAACATGCCCGGGCGGGTGAACCTCGTCGTCGAGACCCTCGGCAGCGGCGACGTGATCGGGTTCTCCTGGCTCTCGCCGCCCCATGAATGGCAGTTCGGCGCCGAGACGGTGGAACCCACCGAGGCGTTCGAACTGGACGGCGCGGCCGTCATGGCCCTGTGTGATAGCCATCCGGAACTCGGGTACCAGCTCGCCCTGCGGATGCTGGCCGCGGCCGTGCAGCGGCTGCAGGCCACCCGGATCCGGCTGCTTGACCTGTACGCGACGCCCGGCGGCGGCGCCGCGCGATGAGCCTGCAGGTGGTGCCCGCCCGGTACCGGGTCGTCTCGCGGGCGGCCGAGACCTACGACACCGTGACGATCGGGCTCGAGCCCGTCGACCAGCCCATCGCGCCGCACCAGCCAGGGCAGTTCGCCATGCTGTACGCGTTCGGCACCGGGGAGGTGCCGATCTCGATCAGCAGCGGGCCGGGCGGTCCTGGCCTGGTCTACACGATCCGCTCGGTGGGCGCGGTGACCCGGGCGCTCTGCGAGGCGGGCGAGGGACAGCTGATCGGCGTGCGGGGGCCGTACGGGACCGACTGGGGCGTGACCGACGCGGCCGGGCAGGACATGATCGTGGTGGCCGGCGGGATCGGCCTCGCGCCGCTGCGCCCGGCGCTGCTGGCCGCGCTCGCGGCTCGCGAGCGATACCGGCGGGTTACGGTGCTGATCGGGACCAGGACCCCGGACGACCTCGTGTTCGCCGGCGAGCTGGACACGTGGCGGGAGCAGGGGGCCGACGTGCAGGTCACCGTGGACCGGGCCGCGGTCGGCTGGCGGGGCCACGTGGGCGTCGTCACCCAGCTGATCGACCGGGTGGACGTCGACCCGGCCGCGACCGTGGCCCTGGTCTGCGGCCCCGAGGTGATGATGCGGCTCGCAGGCCGCTCGCTGATGGCCCGGGGCATAGCCCCCGACCGCATCCGCGTCTCGCTGGAGCGGAACATGCGGTGCGGCATCGCGGAGTGCGGCCACTGCCAGCTCGGCCCGCTGCTGCTCTGCCGGGACGGCCCGGTGGTCAGCTACGAGCGAGCCGTCCCGCTGCTGTCCGTTAAGGAGCTCTGACATGGCCCGCCCGAAGCTCGCCGTCTGGAAGCTGGCCTCCTGCGACGGCTGCCAGCTCACCCTGCTGGACTGCCAGGATGAGCTGCTCGCGCTGGCCGCGGAGGTCGAGATCGTCCACTTCACCGAGGCCACGTCCACCGACGAGGCCGGACCATACGACGTCTCGCTGGTCGAGGGATCGGTGACCACGCCGCAGGATGCCGAGCGCATCCGGTGGATCCGCGACCAGTCACAGACCCTCGTCACCATCGGCGCGTGCGCCACCGCGGGCGGCATCCAAGCGCTGCGCAACTTCGCCGACGTCGCCGACTTTGCCGCAGCGGTCTACGCCCGGCCCGAGTACGTGCAGACCCTGGCCACGTCCACGCCGGTCGCCGACCACGTTGCCGTGGACTTCGAGCTGCGGGGCTGCCCGATCGACAAGCGCCAGCTGATCGAGCTGATCTCCGCGCTGCTGGCCCGGCGCAAGCCGCATATCCCCGAGCACAGCGTGTGCTACGAATGCAAGCGCCGCGGCAACACCTGCGTCATGGTCGCCCACGGGACGCCCTGCCTCGGCCCGGTGACCCAGGCCGGATGCGGCGCCATCTGCCCAGCCTTCAGCCGAGGCTGTTATGGCTGCTTCGGGCCGGTGGCCGCGCCGAACACAGGTTCGCTCATCCCCCAGCTGCGGCAGCTCGGCATGACCTCCGGCGGGATCGACCGGGTCTTCTCGACGTTCAACGCCGCGGCGCCGGGCTTCGCGCCGGACTCCCGCGGCCTGCCGCCCGGCGCCGGCGACACCACTTCTTCCTGAGTACCGTCGCCGCCCGCCGTACCCGAAGATCACCCATGCTGCTGACCCGCTACCACGCGAACGCGCTCCTGGACACCTCGGCCAGCCACGCCTCGGATTTGCCCAGAGACGCCACGGCCTGGCCTAGACATGACTCGAAAATATGCAGCATGGCTTGTCATAATCTGATAGAGTTATCGAACACGATAACTATCATTGGGAGGAGGGTGCGGCATCATGACCACTGCTCCTGGTCCGTCCCGCGATGGCCACGATCCAGGCCACGATGACCCGGCCGCACCATACCGCCCGGATGTGCTAGGTTCCGGCGGGCCGGCCCAGCGGCCCGACGACCCTGCAGAGCTCACGGCCGCCGAACTGGCCGCCCGGCTGCGCGCCGCCGGGAACCTCGCGCCCGCCGAGATCGCGGCGCTGTACCGGCTGGACGGCGGCTGGCCCGGCCCCGGCGACGACCCCGAAGAAGATGACGACGGCGACCCGGGGTGTTGCGAGGCGGACCGGGGGTCATCCCCGCAGTGGGCCGACCTGGCCGACGAGTCGGACGAGACGCGGGTGCCCGAGGCGCTCGACGCCGGGTTCACCCGCCGGTACGGCGGGACCGGGACCGGGTTCACCGCCGGCGGCCCGCTGGACGTGATGCGGCCCGGCCCGGACCTGGCCTGGCACGCCGGCCAGGCCCGCCAGGGCGGGCTGGGCACCCTGTCCGACGACGAGCTGATCGGCGTGCTGGGCGCGGCCCGGCGGCTGGGCTCCTGGCAGGCCGAGCTGGAACTGGCCGCCGCAGCCGAGCTGGACGCCCGCCGGGCCGGGCCGGACGGCCGCGAGGGCGAGCACGTCGCCGAGGAGATCGCGGCCGCGCTCACCCTCACCGGCCGCTCCGCCGGATCGCTGCTGGAACTGTCCCGCCGCCTGGGCCGGCTGCCGCAGACCACCGCGCTGTTAGCCGCCGGGATCATCGACCGCCCCCGCGCCGGCGTCATCGCCGACCAGCTGAGCATGCTGCCCGACGCCGGCGCCGCCGCGGTGGAAGACCGGATCGCGCCGCGCGCGGGCGCCCTGACCACCGGGCAGCTGCGCGCCGCCTGCCAGCGCGCCGTCCTGGCTCACGACCCGCAGGCCGCGATCCGCCGCCGGGAAAAGGCCGAGCAAGACGCCCGGGTGGAATGCTGGGCCGAAGCAGCAGGCACCGGCGCGATCGCCGGACGGGACCTGAACCTAGCCGCGGTGATCGCCGCGGACAAGCACCTCGACGCCGCCGCCCGCTGGCTGCGCGAGCGCGGCGCGCCCGGCACCCACGACCAGCTGCGCGCCCGGGCCCTGCTCGCCCGGCTCACCGGCCAGCCCCTGCCCTCCCTGCTCCCCCAGCCCGCCGCGGGCCCGGCCGGCCCCGGCCGTAGCCCGGACCCGGCCGCGCCCGGCAGCCCCCGCCACTGGCCCGCCGGGCCGGCCGGGCCCGCCGGCCCGGGCGGGTCGGTGAACCTGACCATGCCCGCCGCCGCCTGGCTCGGCCTGGCCGACTCCCCCGGCGAGATCGCCGGGACCGGCGCCGCCGACGCCGCCACCTGCCGCGACCTGGCCGCCGCGCTGCGGCCCGGCGACAGCCGCTGGTGCCTGACCCTCACCGACCGCCGCGGCCGCGCCATCGCCCACGGCTGCGCCCGCGCCGGACCCGGCCCGCCCGCCAGCTCCGGTCAAGGCTCCTGGCTGGCCCAGATCACGACCACCCCCATCGAGTCCGGGACCTGCTCACACCGGCGGGAATCAGCCGGCGACCGGCCCTCCCCCACGCTGCGGCACCTGGTCAAGATCCGCAGCCCCCGGTGCGGCTACCCCGGCTGCCGCCGCCCCGCCACCCGCTGCGACGACGACCACACCATCCCCCACCACAAGGGCGGCAAGACCTGCGAATGCAACCTGCACCCGCTCTGCCGACGCCACCACCAGGCCAAGCAAGACCCGGGCTGGCGACTCGAGCAGCCAGAACCAGGCATCCTGACCTGGACCACGCCCAGCGGCCGCCGCTACACCGTCACCGCCGAACCGTACCCCGGCTAAGCGTGATCCGGCCGCGGAGTACCCGGCTCGGACAGGTCGCGGAGAACGGCGGCGGTGAGGGGCGCAAGGGCCGCCGCGACGGCGGGGGTGAAGCCGACGCCGTGGCCGACGTCGGCCGCCTCGACGGCGTGGATGATGAGGCGATCCGGCATCCGTTCGAGTGCCCGGCCCAGGCCGATCGCCTCACCCAGGCCGAGCCCGTGGGAGCTGACCTGGCTGACATCCGGCGAATCCGGCCGGCCGAGGACGAGCCGGTGCAGCCGACCGGGGGTCGGCGGATCGGCCAGGACGGCGTCGACGACCACCGCGAGCGCCGCCCCGGTCCAGGCCTCGATCAGGCTGGCTGGCTCGCCATCGCTGCTCACCAGCTCCACGGTGTCGGCCTGCACCGGGCCAGCCGCCTGTACCGGATCAGCCCCCCGTACCGGATCAGCCGCCTGCGCCGGGCCAGCCGCCCGTACCGGACCAGCCGCCCGTGCTGAGCCAGCCGTCTCCCCCCGCAGCCGGGACAGCACCTCAGGGCCGACGCCGTCGTCGCGCCGGAACTCATTGCCGATGCCGATGACCACCACCCGACGGCGCGCCGCCGCGGGCACGCCCGTCATCCCCGGTCCATCCGCAGGGTGAGGAAGTGAGTCGCGCACGAGATACACGGATCGTAGTTCCGGATCGCCTGCTCGCAATCGTGCGTGAGCCGCTCGTCGTCGTAGTCGAGCCGGTCCTGCACGAAGCCGCGCAGATCCTCCTGGATCGCGGCCTGGTTCTGCGACGTCGGCGGCACGATGCGCGCGCTGCGCACGATCCCGGCGCTGTCGAGCTCGTACCGGTGGTACAGGACGCCGCGCGGCGCCTCGGACACGCCGTGACCCGTCCCGGCCCGCGGTGCCACCTCCGCGAACGGGCGGGCTGGCGGCTGATACGCCTCGATCAGCCGGAGCGCCTCCTCGATCGCGCAGACGATCTCCACCGCCCGCACGATGATGCTCTGGAACGGGTTACGGCAGCCGGGCCCGAGCCCCGCCTCCCGGGCGGCCGCGGCCGCCGCCGGCGGCAGCCACTGCGAGTTCAGCGTGTACCGGGCGAGCGGCCCGGTCAGGTAACTCCCACTGCGGCCGGCCAGCCTGGCGTGCAGCGCGGTGGAGTGCGGTACCTGCTCCTCGATCACGTGCCGTTCGAAATCGGCGGCGGTGAACTCCAGTCCCGCACTGCTGATCAGCGTTCCGCGCTCGATCGGATACCGGCCGGGCTCGCGCAGGGCCAGCAGCTCGTGGTCACAGCTGAAGTCGGGGAAGTCGAACCCCGCCACCCAGCGCACCGTGTCCAGCGCCAGGTCGAGGGCCCGGCGCAGCTGGTCTGCGAGGGGCGCGAGCTCGGTCGCGGATGGCGCCCGGTAGAAGCCGCCCACCCGGACGTTGACCGGATGCACCGACCGTCCGCCGACCACTTCCATGATCGAGTTGGCCACCCGTCGGAGTGACAGCCCGCGCTCCACGATCTCCCGGTGATCGCGTGCTAGTTCCACGGCACCCGGATAGCCGAGGAAGTCGGGCGCGTGCAACATGTAGATGTGCAGCGCATGGCTGGAGATCCACTCGCCGCAGTACAGCAGCCGCCGCAGGTCGCCGAGGGAGGCCGGCAGGCTGACCTCGCACGCCGCCTCGATCGCCCAGCAGGCGCTGGTCTGATAGGCCACGGGGCAGATGCCGCAGATCCGGGCGGTGATGTCCGGCGGCTCGGTGTAGGCGCGGCCGGCCAGGAACGCCTCGAAGAAGCGCGGCGGCTCGTAGATGTCGAGGCGCACCTCCTCGACCCGGCCGTCGCTGACCCGGACGTACATGGCGCCCTCGCCCTCGACGCGGGCCAGCCCGGCCGCCGCCAGCGTGCGATCACCCCGGTGCGTCACGTCCACCACCCCGGTGCGTCATCTCCACCTCGCCGGCGCCAGTCGGCGCCGGCGTTTTGCGGCCGTCTGCCCATGTCACTACCTTTCCAGATGCGGTGGCGTCCAGGAACGGCATGATGTCGTGACCAATGCCCCTGGCGAAGATCGCGCTGGACCGCGATGCTATGAAACGGGGATCATGGCTGCCGCGGATGACAGCCCCCGGCAAAGGGAGAGTTAACATGCCTGGAATCGTGGTGGGCGTTGATGGCTCAGATAGCTCTCATCAGGCGCTCGAATGGGCCGTGAAGCACGCAGCGCTCGAGCATGTCCCGCTCACGGTCCTGGCCGTTCACGAGGTAGCGGCGAGCGCTTGGACGGGCAATCCGATCGTTTACCCCGAAGACCGGCCCGATGAGGAGAAGGCCCGCCAGGCCGCCCAGGAGGAAGTTAACAAGATCATCAGCCAGCTCGGGGAGACTAAGCCCGACTCGGTGACCGTCCGCGGAGTCAGCGGGAGTCCGGCCAATTTGCTCATCGAGGCATCGGGCGGCGCCGACATGGTGGTCGTCGGCTCGCGTGGCGCGGGCGGCTTCGCCAACCTGAGGGTGGGCTCGGTGAGCTCGAAGGTCGTGAGTCACGCGGAATGCCCGGTCGTCGTGGTGCGGCAGAAGGGTTAGCGGGCCGGAAGACCATCGACCCGATGACGGATACGCCCGCGGGCGGGCCGACTGGCCGGCCCGCGGGCTGCCGCCGGACGACGGCTCCGCCGCGAAGCCTCAGCCGTCACGGCGCAGCACGGGCCGGAGGGCGTCCAGGACGGCCGGGTCCTCGATGGTCGACGGCACCGGCTCGTCGCTCCCGTCGGCGATCCCGCGCATGGTCTTGCGCAGGATCTTGCCGGACCTGGTCTTCGGCAGGCCGGTCACCACGTCGACCTCCCGGAACGAGGCCACCGGCCCGATCTGGTCCCGGACCAGCCCGACGAGCTGCGAGCGCAGCGTCTCGGCGTCGATGGCGCTGCCGGCCTTCAGCACCACGAACCCCGCGCGGGATCTGGCCCTTGAGCGTGTCGTGCACCCCGATGACCGCGCACTCGGCGACGTCCGGATGGCTGGCGAGCACCTCTTCCATCTCCCCGGTCGACAGCCGGTGGCCGGCCACGTTGATGACGTCGTCGGTGCGGCCCATCACGTACAGGTAGCCGTCGGGGTCCCGGTAGCCGCCGTCGCTGGTCCGGTAGCAGCCGGGGTAGGCCGACAGGTACGAGTCAACGAACCGCTGGTCATCGCCCCAGAGCGTGGTCAGGCAGCCGGGCGGCAGCGGGAGCCCGAGGACGATCTCCCCCGTCGATCCGGCCGGCACCTCCGCGCCGGTGTCGTCGACGATGCGCAGGTCGTAGCCGGGCGCCGGCATGGTCGGGGAGCCCGGCTTGGTCGGGGAGCCCGGCTTGGTCGGCATCGGCTCCAGCCCCATCGGGTCGGCGGCGATGGCCCACCCGGTCTCGGTCTGCCACCAGTGGTCGATGACCGGGATGCCGAGCAGGCCGCCCGCCCAGCGGTAGGTCTCCGGATCCAGTCGCTCGCCCGCCAGGAAGAGGTACTTCAGGCCGGACAGGTCATACTTGCGCATCAGCTCCCCGCCAGGATCCTCCTTCTTGATGGCCCGCAGCGCGGTGGGCGCGGTGAACATCGCCTTCACGCCGTGCTCGGCGATGACCCGCCAGAACGCGCCGACGTCGGGGGTCCCGACCGGCTTGCCCTCGTAGAGCACCGTGGTGCACCCGGTCAGCAGCGGCGCGTAGACGATGTAGGAATGTAGGAGTGGCCGACGACCCAGCCGATGTCGGAGGCCGCCCAGTAGGTGTCTCCGGGCCGGACGTCATACACGTTCGCCATGCTCCAGCGCAGCGCCACCGCGTGACCTCCGTTGTCCCGCACCACGCCCTTGGGCTTCCCGGTCGTGCCGGACGTGTACAGGATGTACAGCGGGTCGGTCGCCGCCACCGGAACGCAGTCGCACGGCGAGGCCGCGGCTGTAGCCCTGGCCCAGTCGATGTCCCGGCCGTCGACCAGCGTGGCGTTCGCCTGCGGGCGCTGCAGGATCAGGCAGTGGCTTGGCTTGTGGCGGACATCTCGATGGCGCGGTCGAGCAGCGGCTTGTACTCGACGATCCGGCTGGCCTCTATGCCGCACGAGGCCGACATGACCACCCGCGGCTGCGCGTCCTCGATCCGTACCGCCAGTTCGTTCGCCGCGAACCCGCCGAACACGACCGAGTGCACGGCGCCGAGCCGCGCGCAGGCCAGCATGGCCACCACCGCCTCGGGAACCATCGGCATGTAGATGACCACCCGGTCACCCCGGCCGACGCCCAGGCCGCGCAGCGCCCCGGCGAGAACGGCGACTTCCGCCTAGAGCTCGCGGTAGGAGATGCGCCGGCAGGTGCCCGTGACCGGGCTGTCGTAGACGATCGCCGCCTGGTCGCCGCGGCCGCCGCTGACATGCCGGTCCACCGCGTTGTAGCAGGTGTTCAGCACGCCGCCAGCGAACCAGCGGTAGAAGGGCGCCCCCGAGGCGTCGAGCACCGCCGCCGGGGGCCGGTCCCAGTCGATCGCCTCGGCGGCTCGCCCCAGAATCCGGCAGGGTCGGTCAGGCTCCGCTGGAAGGCCTCCGCGTATCCGGTCATGTCGGCACTCCGTTCGCTCGCCGATGTATCCCTCCAGGCGATCGTCGCACGAGCCAGGCCAGCCAGGGCCTAAGGGCCCGCGGGTAGGTGTCCTCCGCCCGTACCCGCGGCCGCGCGGGCCAGGGAAGCTGGTCAGAGGGGCCGGCCAGAGCCCAGCGGACGCCGGGCAGAGCCGCTGCCCTGCGCTGAACGGGAGGAACGTGATGACCATCCGCGTCGGGATCAATGGTTTCGGGCGTATCGGGCGTACTTTCGTGCGCCGGTCGCTGGAGCGGGGTGATATCGAGGTGGTGGCGGTCAATGACATCGCCGACGCGCGGACGCTGGCGTACCTGCTGGAGTTCGACTCGGTCTACGGCCGCCTGAACGTCCCGGTCACGCACGCTGGCGATGCGATCGTGATCGACGGCCGCGCGGTGAAGGTCTTGTCCTGCCGTGATCCGGCGCAGATCGACTGGGGGGGTCTGGGGGCCGATGTCGTGGTGGAGTCCACCGGCAAGTTCCGCGGCCGCGAGCAGGCGGCGCTGCACCTGAAGGGCGGCGCGAAAAAGGTGCTGCTGTCGGCTCCGGGCAAGGGCGCGGACCTGACGGTGGTGGTCGGGGTCAACGACGGCGACTACGACCCGCAGCGCCACGACGTGATCTCGAACGCGTCGTGCACCACTAACTGCGTGGCGCCGATGGCCAAGGTCCTGGACGACGCGTTCGGCCTGGTGCGGGGGTTCATGACCACCGTGCACGCCTACACCGGTGACCAGATGCTGATCGACGGCCCGCACAAGGACCTGCGCCGGGCGCGCAGCGCCGCGCTCAGCATGGTGCCGACCACCACCGGGGCGGCCCGCACCACCGGGGAGGTCATCCCCGCGCTGGCGGGCCGGCTGGACGGGGTGGCGGTGCGGGTCCCGGTGGAGGACGGGTCGCTGACCGACCTGACCGCGGTGCTGGGCCGCGACATCACCGCGGCCGAGGTCAACGCCGCGTTCGAGCGGGCCGCGGCCGGGCCGATGGCCGGCATCGTGGCCTACAGCAGCGACCCGCTGGTCTCCCGCGACATCATCGGCGACCCGGCCTCGTGCGTGTTCGACTCCGGCCTGACCCAGGCCGCCGGCAGCCTGGCCAAGGTCTTCGGCTGGTATGACAACGAATGGGGCTACACCTGCCGGCTCGCCGACCTGGCCGCCCTCGTCGGCGCGCAGCTTTAGGGAGCGCGACATGTACCGGCCGCTGGCCGACGACGGCGTGGTCCGCACGCTCATCGGCGCGGCCTGCGCCGCGCCGTCCATCCACAACACCCAGCCGTGGCGGTTCCGGGTCACCGGCGACCTCATCGAGGTGCACGGCGACCCGGACCGGATGCTCTGGGTCGCCGACCCCGCGGGCCGCGCCCTGCACCTGAGCTGCGGCGCCGCCCTGTTCAACCTCAAGCTCGCGATCCGCATGCTGGACGCCAAGCCGCTGATCTGGCCGCTTCCCGACCCGCAGGGCGAGCCGACGCTGCTCGCGTCCGTGCAGCTGGAGAAGTCGCGCCCGGCCACCTCCGCCGAACGCGAGATGTTCGAGGTGATCGCCCAGCGGCACACCAGCCGCGCGCCGTTCTCCGCCGGCCCCATCCCCGGCCCGGCCCAGGTCCAGCTCGAACAAGCCGCCGCAGCCGAGTTCGCGCTGCTGCGCATGCTCAACGACCGCGACGCGGCCCTGGTGCTCGACCTGGCCGCCGCGGCCGACAAGGCACTGCAAGCCGACTTCGGCCACCAGGCCGAACTGAGCCGGTGGGTCGCCACCGGCGGCGACGACGGCATCCCGGCCGGCGCGCTGGCCCACCGCCCCGACACCGAGCCGGCCCCGGTCCGCAACTTCGGCTACGCCGCACCCGCCATCCAGCGCCCGGCCGGCCACTACGAGCCCTCGCCGCGGCTCGCGGTGCTATCCACCGCCCGCGACCAGCCCGGCGACTGGCTGCGAGCCGGCCAGGCCCTGCAGCGCGTGCTGCTGACCGCCACCCGCAACGGCCTGGCCACCTCCCTGCTCTACCAGCCCATCGAACTACACGACACACGCCATCAAGACCGCGGCTGGTGGCCCTGGCCCGAATGCCCGCAGATCATCATCCGGTTCGGCTACGGGCCGCCCGGAACCGGCACGCCCCGGCGCAGAGTGGAGGACATCCTCGACGCGTGACGTCCCCGCCTGGGCCGGACCGGCCGGCCGCGCCCGGTTCAGGGCAGCGGCACCTGCCAGTGCAGCTCGGTCCCGCCGCCGTCCACCTGGCCGACCTTCAGCGTGCCGCCCAGCTGCTCGGCGCGGTCGGCGAGGTTGGCCAGCCCGCTGCGGCGGGTGATCTCCCGCAGGCCGACGCCGTTGTCGCGGACCACCAGGACCAGGTCGACGCCGACGTCGACGGTGACGTCCACCCGGCTGGCGCCCGCGTGCCGGGCCGCGTTGGACAGCGACTCCCGCAGCGCACCCAGCATGTGCCCGGCGATGTCGTCGGGCACTTGCTCGCCCAGGTCGCCGGTGAGGCTCAGCGACGGGGTGAACCCCAGCGGCCCGGTCATCTCGTCCATGATCTCCAGGATCCGCTCCCGGATGCCGGCCTGCTTGACGTCATGGCGAGCCTGCAGCGCGAAGAT
Source organism: uncultured Actinomycetota bacterium (assembly GCA_963808705.1). Taxonomy (GTDB): domain Bacteria; phylum Actinomycetota; class Actinomycetes; order Streptosporangiales; family Streptosporangiaceae; genus JASHPR01. The sequence goes on from CAWEHB010000009.1 coordinate 68,676, forward strand.
GGCCGACCGGATGTCCCCGATCGTGTCGTCCAGGGCGTCGACGGCGTGGCTGACCCGGTCGGCCACCTCGGGCCGGCTGATCAGGGGCATGGCACCCTGCAGCGACATCCCGGTCGCGTACAGCCGCTGGATCACCAGGTCGTGCAGGTCACGGGCGATGCGCTCCCGGTCCTGCAGCACCGTGACCTGCTCGGCGTCGCGGCGGGCGTCGGCGAGCTCCAGCGCGACGGCCGCCTGCGCGGCGAACGAGCCGACCATCTCCACCGCGGCGTGCGTCAGCGGCATCGACCCGGGATGGCGGCCGACGGTGAGCACGCCGCGCACGTTGCCCGGCCCGCCGAGCGGGAATATCACCGCGGGCCCGAGCACCATTCGCTCCCTGGCCACCGGCGCCACCCGCTGGTCCTGGCTGAATCCCTCCACCGTCACCGGCTCGCCGGTGGCCAGCACCTCCGCCGAGAGAGACGTGTCGGGCAGCACCATCCCCCGAGTCTGGGCCGCGTCCTCGCCGGCCGCGTGCCGCACCACCAGCTGATGGTGGTCGCCCTCGGGCAGCGCGAGCACGGCCAGGTCGGCGCCGGACATCTCCAGCACCTGCTGGGTGACCAGATCGAGCACGTCGCCGGAATCGCTGCCCGACAGCAGCCTGCGGGTGACCTCGCCGCTGGCCTGCAGCCACCGCTGCCGCCGCCGGGAGTCCTCGTAGAGCCGGGCGTTCTCGATGGCCACGCCGGCCGCGGCGGCCAGCGCGGTGACGACCGCCTCGTCTTCCTCGTCGAACTGGCCGCCGTCCTGCTTCTCGGTGAGATACAGGTTCCCGTAGACCTCGTCGCGGATCCGCACCGGCACACCGAGGAACGACCGCATCGGCGGGTGCCCGTCGGGGAAGCCGGACGACCGGGGGTCGGCCGACAGGTCGGGGAGCCGGACCGGCCTGGGGTCGGTGATCAGCGCCCCGAGCAGCCCGCGGCCTTCCGGCCAGTGATGGATGCGGGCGATCTCGTCGTCATCCAGGCCGACCGGGATGAACTCGGCCAGCTTGCCTGAATCCCCGATCACCCCCAGGGCGCCGTACCTGGCGTTTACCAGCCCGGTCGCCGCCTCGACGATCTGCCGGAGCACGATTTCCAGGTCGAGCTGGCTGCCCACCGCGACCACGGCCTCGAGCAGCGCCTGCACCCGGTCGCGGGTGGACAGCACGGCCTGCAGCCGCACCTGGAGCTCGGCGAGCAGGTCGTCGAGCCGCAGATGCGGGAGAAGCGGACGCGCTTGCGAAGACTCCACCAGCGGCTCCTGCAGCTCAGCGGGGGTCAAGATGATCTAACGATAACGCGGGCTGCAGAACACCAGAAGGCCGCCGTCGCCGGACATCGCGCCGGTCAGGCCTGCCGTGCTCGCCACTCGTCCTCGAGCATCGCGTACACGATCTCGTCTGCCCACTCGCCCTTGATGAACTCGCTGCGCACGAAGTGGGCCTCGCGGCGCATGCCGAGGCGCTCCAGCAGCCGCGCGGCCGGCGCGTTCCGCGCGTCGATGCGGCCGACGATGCGGTGCAGCCCATAGTTCCCGAAACCCAGCCGCAGCATCATCCGGGTCACCTCCGGCCGCGACTGGATGTCGTAGACCGCGCTGAGGTCGTCGGCGCGGTACGGGCGGAGGGTGAGCCGGGCCGTCCTGAGCGGGTAGTCCGGCGGGCCCATCAGGCGATGGTAGGCGAATCCGGCCTCAGCGGACCACGAGCACGGGCCGGTCGGCCAGGTGGATCACCTTGTGCGCGGTGCTGCCGAGGACCAGCCCGGCCAGGTCGCCTCGGCCCCGGGAGCCCATGATGATGACGCCGGCATCGACGCTCCTGGCTTCCTCGATGATCTCGCGGGCGGCGTAGCCGAACACCGTGTTCCGTACCACGCCGTGCGCGGTGATCCCGGCCTGGGTCAGTTCCTCGACCGCGGCGTCGACCTGCGCCTGCGCGTCGTCGGCCGTCTCCGCCGACGGCACCAGCCCCGCCTTCGGCGCGTACTCGCGCTCCCTCAGGTGCACGACCCACACCTCGCCCTTGGACAGCAACGCCAGGTCCCGTGCCGCGCCGAGCACGTGCTCGGTGGCCTTTGAGTGATCCACAGCCACCAGCAGCTTCTCGTACATCGAGTCCTCCCTAGCTTGGCTATGCGCCCGGTTCCCTGGCTACATCAGATGATGACGCAGGCATGTGGCATCGGCCAGAGCCGAAGGTCTTCCTGCGCGCCGCCCTCGGCCGAGCGGTTCCCGGGACCGCCTGGGTCAGCGCTCGTCCGGCCCGCGGGTCACGACCACAGGGCAGTGCGCGTGGTGGGTGCAGTGCTGGCTGACCGAGCCCAGCAGGGCGCGGGCGAACCCGCCGTGCCCGCGGCTGCCGACCACCAGCAGGTCCACGCCTTCGGCCGCGTCGAGCAGGACCTCCGCGGTGTTTCCCTCCGCGACCACCTGCCGCACCCTGGCCTTGCTCTCCGGACCGACGGCCTGGCTGACCGCGTCGGCCAGCACTTTCGCCGCGAGCGCCCCGTAGTCGGTCTCATCGACCACCGAGACACCCCACCCGAGGCCGCTGGCCGCCGGAGGCTGCCACGCGATCACGGCGTCCACGGTGCCGCCGGCCAGTTCGGCCTGCCGGACGGCCCAGCGCAGTGCCTCCACCGAGGAAGCCGAGCCGTCGACCCCGGCCACGATGCGCTGGCCGTTTCCATCGCCCTGTCCCGACACGGCGTACCTCCGGTCTGGTGGTCAGGTCGGCCTGATGTGCTGCACCAGCTGGATCGGGACGCGGCGCTCATGTTCCGCCTCGTCCGTCGCCTTGAGCCCGACACTGATCTCGATGATTCCCTTGTCGTAGCTCGCCGTGATGTCCGACTCGTCTGCGGTGGCGGGAAGCGCCACGTGACGAGTGAACGAGCCGTAGCGGAACTCGCTGTGACGGGCGCTCTCGTGCTCCTCGTGCCGCTCCGCGTGAATGGTCAAGATCCCCTTGGCCACGGTGACCTCCGCCTCGTTATCCGGGTTGATCCCGGGCACTTCGGCCCGCACCACGAAGCGGCCGTTCTCGACGTAGTCCTCCGTCCGGATGGACGGCCCGGCGAACGGATGCAGCATCGCGTACGGCGGCTCGAACCAATCGGGCAGGTCCGGGAAGTGGCCCCGGCTGTCCCGGCGCGTCAGCGCGCTCATGTGTCCCACCTTCTCCTGGTAGGCCTTGTCCTGCGTTTCCATCACAACGCGATCCCGGCGGCCGCGGCAGGGCCGCAAGTACCGGCCGGCCGGGACTTCCGGCCTGCGCGTGTCGCGTTGGGCTGCCCGCGGGCCGACTCTGGCCGCAGGCACGGATTCCCGGTCACCAGCGGCCGATCCGGCGTTCCTCACCGCGCAACGGAGCTCACTGGCCGGCTAGCGGCGCCGTGGGGGGCGGCGCTCGGGTGATGGCCGGAAGCCGCGCCGGAGTCAGACCGTATCGTCAGCTTGCAGATCACCTCGACCACGCCGTCCACGCCCGACGCCAGGCGCTCGGCCACCGGGATCAGGTTCGGCCGGGCGAGGCGGCCAGACAAGAACACCACCCCGTCCCTGACCGTCACCTGCACGCCATCGGGCTCGGCCAGGAGGATCCCGGTCAGCAGCCCGTACACCTCGGCCGCGATCTCCTCGTCCGGGCGCAGGAACACGCTCAGCAGGTCTCGGCGGCTGACCATCCCGATCAGCTTCCCCGAGGGATCGACCACGGGCAGCCGCCTGATCCGGTGCCCGTTCATCAGGCGGGCGGCCGCGCCGACCGGCGCGTCGGGGTGAATCGTGATCGCAGGCGCGGTCATCAGCTCCGCCGCGCAGCGGGCCCGGGCCTGAGCCCGCTGCCGGCGGGTCTTCCGTGGCAGGCCGGTGCCCAGCCGCCGGAACGCGCGCTCCTCCTTGCGCAGGATGTCAGCCTCGGACACCATCCCGGCCACCCGGCCGTCCTCGGTCAGCACCGGCACCCCGCTGACCCGTTGCCCGGTCATGACCCGGGCCACCTGCTTGTACGGCATCTGCGCGGGCACGGTCACCACGTCGGTGGTCATCACGTCTCGCACCCGCCACCGGCCGCTGTGCGGCCGGCGAGCCTGGCCTCGGGATTCCCGTTCCCGCCCGTCGGCGGCCTCGGCCGACACCAGCGCCCGCGCCACGTCCGACGCGGTGCCGTCGCCGTGGATGGTCTGGTAGTACGCGGCCCCCAGGTGCCGGAGCATCGCGTCGAAGTGGACATCACTGCGGGACATGATCTTCGCCTCCCGGGTCGCCTGCGGACCCCGGCCAGCACGGCCGCAATCCGATTCCAGCCGCCGCTGGCTCGCGCCGACAGAGGCCAAGGACCCTCGTCCCGGGACCTTCCGCCCCTGGCCGCGCCGGCGGGCGCGGGGACCTTCGGCCCGGCCCGCGCGGTCCCGTCGGGTAACCCGGAGGAGCGCGCAGGCGGCGATCTGGGCGCCAGCCGCGCCCGGTGCGAGGATGGGATCAAGGCTCGCGGCGGGAGGTGCGGTAGTGGCCAGCAAGAACGGCAAGGCCAAGACGGCGACGGCGCAGGAACTGGCGGAGCAGGTGCCAAGGAAGCCCTACGAGAAGGAGCTCTACCGGCTGCAGGCCGAGCTGATGAAGGTCCAGGAGTGGGTGCGGGCCGAGGGCGCCAGGATCGTGGTGATCTTCGAGGGGCGGGACGCGGCCGGCAAGGGCGGCACGATCAAGCGGGTCACCCAGTACCTCAACCCGCGCGTGGCCCGGATCGCCGCGCTGCCCGCGCCGACCGAGCGGGAGCGGTCCCAGTGGTACTTCCAGCGCTACGTCAGCCACCTCCCCTCCGCGGGCGAGGTGGTGCTGTTGGACCGCAGCTGGTACAACCGCGCCGGGGTCGAGCACGTGATGGGGTTCTGCACGAAGGAGGAGTACCACCGGTTCCTGCATCAGTGCCCGATCTTCGAGCGGCTGCTGGTCGAGGACGGCATCCTGCTGCGGAAGTACTGGTTCTCGGTGAGCGACGAGGAGCAGGAACGCCGGTTCAGGGCGCGGCTCCATGACCCCATGCGGCAGTGGAAGCTCTCCCCGATGGACCTGGAGTCCATCACCCGGTGGGAGGACTACTCTCGGGCCAAGGACGAGATGTTCGTGCACACCGACATCCCGGAAGCGCCCTGGTATGTCGTGGAGAGCCAGGACAAGCGGCGGGCCAGGATCAACATGATCTCCCACCTGCTGTCCACGCTCCCCTACCACGAGGTGCAGCGGGCGCCGGTCAAGCTGCCGCCGCGGCCGCCGTCACAGGGGTACGTGCGGGTGCCGCGGGACATGCAGACCTACGTGCCCGACCACGCCGCCTCGCTCATTCAGGGATGACCGCGACCGGGCCGTGCGCGTGATGCAGGACCGCGTGCGTGACCGCGCCCGTGCTCGGGCGAGCCGAGTCGTCGGCGCTGTTCCGGCCGAGAACGACCAGGTCGGCGCGGGCCGAGGCCCCGGCCAGCACCCGCCCGGGCGCAGCGTGCACGACATCCTCGGCCACCTCCACGCCCGGGTACTTCCGCCGCCAGGGCGCCAGCAGGCCGGCCAGCCACCCGGCCGCCTCGGCCGTGACCTCGCGGGCGTCGGCTCCGGGCCGTTCGGTACCGGTCAGCCGCATCTCCGGCAGGAACCAGTGCCAGGCGTGCACGGCCCGCAGCCGCGCCCGGCGCAGTTCCGCTTCCTCGAACGCGAACCCGATCGCCGTCGGCTGGTCCAGGTCGCGGATGCCGACCACGATCTCGTGCTGCACGGCCGTGGTCTCCTCGCGCACCACCACCACCGGGCCCGTGGCCTGGGTGGCGACATACCGGCTGACCGAGCCGAGGACCAGCGCGGCGAAGCCGCCGGCGCCACGGGAGCCGACCACCAGCATCGCGGCGTCGGCGGCGGCGTCGGTGAGGGCCTGGGCCGGCGGCCCGGATAGCAGCGCGGTGTCCACCTCGAGGCCCGGCTCCACCTCGGCGGCGCGGGCGGCCGCCGCGACGAGAGCCTTCTTGCTGGACTCGTAGATTTCATCGGCAACGGTGTCCGGCGTGCCCCGCACCTCCCGCGACCAGGACATCCGGGGCGGCAGCACCGGCACCGACACGATCCGCAGCGCGGCGCCGTGCCGCGCGGCCTCGCGGGCCGCCCACTCCACGGCCCGCAGCGACTGATCAGAGCCGTCCATCCCGGCTACGATGCGATTCCCTTTCATGTTCATGCCCGTTCTCCTCGCTCGATCTGTGCCTGGTCAAGCCCGTTCGCCCCGCAACTGTGCTCCGGTCACGGCGCGAGAACGAGACGTGCCCTGGCCCTGCCCTGCAGGACGTCCTGGATGGCCGTGTTGACCGAGTCGAGCGGCCTGGTCTCGTAGATGACCCGGGTCCGGCCCGCGGCATGCTCGTACCACCGCGGCTTTCATGTCTCCTCCAGACGTAGGTTTCCCGTCAACCCTGCACCGGACGGCGAAAGCAGACCAGGGGCATTCGGGCGCGGGAGGCGGGCCATTGGTCCCGCCCGCTGACGTGAGCGTCAGGAACGACATCGCCAGGGAAAGGGGGAAGCTGGAGAATGTCTGGGTGAACACTCGAAGATTGGTTTCCTGCATTCTGCTGGCCTTCGCCATCGGCGTGAGCCTGGCCGCGTGCAGTAGCGGTAGTAGCAGCAGTTCGGCGCCGAGCACGGCGCCGTCATCGTCGGCCGCGGCCGCGCCGTCGGCGTCATCGACATCGTCGGCCTCCTCCGCCGCCGCCGAGAAGGCGATCGCCGCGAACTGGGTGGCCTTCTTCAACCCCAAGACCCCGGTCGCGCAGCGGGTCAGCCTGCTGCAGGACGGGTCGACGTTCGCCTCGGTCATCAAGGCCCAGGCCAGCGGGGGCCTAGCCTCCGAGGCGAGCGCCTCGGTCAGCAAGGTCACGGTCACGTCGCCGTCTCAGGCCGCGGTCACCTACACGATCCTGCTGGCCGGCCAGCCCGTGCTGAAGAACCAGCCCGGCATCGCGGTGTACCAGGACGGCACCTGGAAGGTCGGCCTGACCAGCTTCTGCGGCCTGCTGAGCGTGGAGAACAGCGGGAACACCTCGTCGCTGCCCGCGGCGTGCAAGTCGGCGGCGTAGCCAGGTGGTCCGCTCGGTCGGGGTGCCTGCCGAGCAGGCACCGGTGGCGCGCCACGGGGGGCGCTCGCTGGCCCTGGCCGTGCTGTGCACGATCTTGTTCCTGACGTTCCTGGACAACACGGTCGTGAGCGTCGCGCTGGGCAGCGTGCAGATCGGCCTGCACGCCGACGTCACGGCGCTGCAGTGGGTGGTCGGCGCGTACGCGCTCACGTTTGCCGGCGCCATGCTCGCGTTCGGCATGGTGTCCGACGAGTTCGGCCGCAAGCGCGTCATGCTGATCGGGGCCGGGGTCTTCTGCGCGGGATCGGTCCTGTCGGCACTCGCGCCCAACGCGGGGGTGCTGATCGCCGGGCGGGCGGTGATGGGGCTGGGGGCCGCGGCCAGCGAGCCCGGCACCCTGTCGATGCTGCGGCACCTGTACACCGACGAGCGGAGCCGCAACTGGGCGCTGGGCGTATGGGCGGCGGTGTCCGGGCTCGCCCTCGCCCTCGGGCCGGTGATCGGCGGCGCGATCCTGGGCGTGTGGACCTCCATCGCTGGCTCTGCGCCTACCACCCCGGGAGTCGCGGCGCTGCCGAACCCGGACGCCTGGCGCGGGATCTTCTGGTTCAACCTGGTCTTCGGCCTGGCGGCCCTGGTGGCCGGGATGATCGTGCTGCCGGAGAACGCGGACCCGGACGCGCACCGGGTCGACATCGCCGGGGCGGTCCTGGGCGCCGCGTCGATCTCCGCGCTGGTCTTCGCGGTGATCGACGCGGAGTCCGCGGGCTTCGCCGACCCGGCCGTGATCGCGCTGCTCTGCATCAGCGCGATCGCAGCCGTGGCGTTCTTCTGGTGGGAGGGCCGCGCCGCCCATCCCCTGCTTGACCTGCGGTTCCTGCGCATCCCCCGGTTCCTCACCGCGAACGTGGTCGCGTTCTGCGCCTATTTCGCGACGTTCGCGGTCTTCTTTTTCACCGCGCTGTACCTGGAGGAGGTGGTCGGCGACACCGGCTACAAGATCGCCCTGGTCTTCCTGCCGATGACCGTGCTGATGATCGCCTCATCGCTGCTGGCCGGGCGCTGGACCGGGGCCGCGGGGCCGCGCTGGTCGATCTGCCTCGGGTGCCTGCTGTTCGGTGCGGGCCTGCTGCTGACCACCCTCGTGCTCAGCGCGACCCCGCCCTACGCGCCGCTGGCCGGGGCCCTGGCGCTGGCCGGCATCGGGCTCGGCGCGACGGTCGTCCCGATCACCTCGTCGGCGCTGTCCGCGGTGCCGCCCGAGCGCTCCGGCATGGCGGCCTCGGCCGCGAACACCAGCCGGGAGATCGGCGCCGTGCTCGGCGTGGCCGTCCTCGGCGCGCTGGTGAACGCCCAGCTCCAGTCGAGCCTGACCAGCAGGCTGAAGCAACTGGGGATCCCGGACAACTTCCAGTCGATCGTGATCCACGCGGTGGAGACCGGCGGGGTCCCTGCCAACGGCAACACCGCGGGCGCGGGCGGGGCGGCCGCGGCCGGCCAGGGCTCGCTCGTCACGGAGGTTATCCACGCCGCGTACAACGCGTTCTACTCCGGGCTGCACGCCGCGCTGTTCCTGTCGGGCTTCCTGGTCCTGGCGGCGGGCGCGTTCGCGTTCTTCGCCCTCCGCGGGCGGCACCGCCCGGCCGGGCCCGGCTGACCGCCCGGGCCGGGACGTTGGCTGGCCCAGACGAGACCTTCGTCCCTGGCGCCCGGGCCCGGCCGCGGGCATGCTGAGGCTTGGTCCTGGTCTTTCCCGCCGGAAGCACGGTGATACCGATGTCTGATCCCCATCCGCACTCCGCAGCCGACCTGGCCCTGGCGCCCGTGCTCATCAACATCGAGCGGAATCTGGCCATGCTGCGGGACAGCGACGACCTGGAGTACGCGCTCGCCCTGGACCTGAACGACGACGGCCGCCAGTACACCACGGCGGGCGAGCGGGCCGCTCGCGTCCAGACGTTCGCCACCCGCGGCGTGGACCTGCACGGCTGGACCGTGATCCCCACGCCGGACCTGCAAGGGCTGGCGGTGTCACACGGCGACTACACGGTCTCGGTCATGTTCGGCAAGCAGCTGGCCAATTACGTCGAGCACGGGACGCCGACCTGGCCCTAGCCGCCCAGGCTGGCCCGCAGGGCCAGCACGCGCTGCAGCGCGGCCAGGAACGCCGGCCTGCCCAGCCGGCCGTCGCCGTAGCCGTCTTCCAGGCCAGCGGCGGCCTGCTCGCCCTCGCTGACGTCCCGTTGCGAGCAGAGAATGAGGTCCATCCCGGCCTCGGCGGCCAGCAGGGCCCGGTTGCCGAACGTGCCGTACGCGCGGAGCGCGCCAGCCTCCAGGGCGTCGGTGATCGTCACGCCCTGGAACCCGAGCCGCTGGCGCAGCTCGCCGCCGGCGATCGCGGGCGACAGGCCGGCCGGGCGGCCGGGGTCGAGGGCGGGGTACACCGCCCACGACACCATGACCAGCCGGACCCCGGCCGCGATCGCCGCCCGGTAGGGGAGTTCGTCGGTGTCCCTGAGCGTGGCCAGCGGCACGTTCAGCGTGACCGGCGCCACGTCGGTGTCCTGCTGCTGCGCGGCCGCGCCCAGGCCGGGGAAGTGCTTGGCCGTGGCCGCGACGCCCTCGGCCTGCTGCGCGGTGATGAAGTCGGCGCCGAGCTCGGAGACGACCGCCGGGTTCATGCTGTAGGAGCGCTGATACTGGTCGTCGAAGTCACCCGGCTGGCGGTACACGTCCAGCACCGGCGCCAGGTTGACGTTGATCCCCAGGCCGCGCAGGTTGAGCCCGGCGCTGGCGCCCGCGCTCGCCGCCGCGGCCGCCGGGCCGGCCGACTCGCCGATCTGCCGCTCGGAGAGCAGCGGCGCGCCCGGCACCCGGCGGACCAGGCCGCCCTCCTGGTCGGTCATCAGCAGCAGCGGCGCCCGGACCGGGTTCAGCGGACTGGCGTTCGCCTGGTCGAGCTCGGCGATGACGCTGGCGAGCTGCGGCGGGCTGGAGACGTTCTGGCCGAAGAAGATGACTCCCCCGACCTCCCCGTGCCGGATCAGCCGGAGCAGCGAGGCGGGCGGCCTGAGACCTCCGTAACTGTAGATCACCCGCTGGCCCGCCATCTGCTGGAGGGAGAGCGCGGGCAGGGCCGCAGGCGTCGGCCCGGGCGTCTGGTTCCCGGCTGTCGGCCGGCCCGTGGCTCGCGGTGAGGCCGTGCCCCCCGCCGCCGCGGCCGGGCCGGCCGCCGGGCGCGGCGCGGAGCGCAGCCAGAGCGGGAAGCGCCCCGCCGCCGCGCTCGACGCCAGCGCGGCCGCCAAGGCCACGGCGAGGATCGCGCCAGCGACCCGCGCCCAAGACCGCCACCTCTGCAACGGCCTGCCCCTCCCCGAGCCGCCGCCGCGGTCGGCCCCTTGTCGTCGGTTCGTGATGGTAACGTCGCCGCCCGGCCCGCCCATCCTGTCGCCATAACCCGAGACGGTGTATCCCCCGCCGAGGTTGCGGCGGAGTTGGACGGCGTACCCCTTGCCGCCGCGTCAGGTTGCGGCGGGTTACGGTGGGTTGCGACGGGTTGCGGCATTCCGTCGGATGGCGGCCCGTGCGGCCTTGTCAGGAGGGTATTCGGGATGACCGCTGCCCGCGGCTACCAGCGGCCCCAGTGCACGACCTCGTCGAACGGGCGGCGGTCGGGCCGGCGGACCGGGGCCAGCGGCCGCCCGGCCGGGTAGCCCAGGGAGATCAGGAACGCGCAGGCCTTGTCCTCGGGGAAGCCGAGCAGCTGCCGCGCGAGTTCCTGGTCGCCGACGGCCGAGTGGCCGCTGCCGATCCCCAGGCCGGCGGCGGCCAGCATCATGCTCATCGTGGCCTGGCCGAGGTCGAACTGGGCCCGGCGCCGCTCGTCGGCGGCCGGCGCGATCAGGGCGACGGTGGCCGCGGACTGCGCCACGTGCCCGCCGCCCCGCCATACCCTGGCCAGCTCGGTGAGCAGCTGGCGGTTGGTGATCACGATGAAGTCCCACGGCTGCCAGTTCTGCGAGGACGGGGACCGCCGGCCGGCTTCCAGGATCTGGTCGAGGTCCGCGGCCCGGATCGGCCGGCCGTCGAACGCCCGGATGTCGCGCCGCGACCTGATCGCATCCCACGCGCTCATCGCGCCGTTACCCGCCGCCGTACCGCTCTCGCCCGCGCCGTTCTGCTTGGTCATGGCCCCATGCTCTCAGGGGCCCGGGTTACCGGCGGCGCAGGCCCGCCGCCGCGGCCGCCCCCGCGGACCGCGGCCGGCGCGGACGTGATCCCTGAGGTCCAGGCTGCCGGGCGGGCCGGGGGCGCGTCGTCACGCCGCGGAGCCAGATCGGAGGTCATACCAGCGGGGCCAGCCCGGTGCGGGCGCCGGGTGAGGTCATACCCGGGTATGACAACCTCGGGCGGGACGACCGGGCGCGCCGGGGGTCCTACGCTGGCAAGATGACACGCATGTCGCACGTCGCGCGGACCGCCCGCCGCGCCCGCCCGGCGGCCCGCCGCGCCGGGCGCGGGCTGATTCAGGTACTGGTCGGCACCGACCCGGCCCCCGTGTGGCGGTCGCCGTGGCAGCGCCGGGCCGTCCACGTCGGGCTGGGCGCGGCGACCCTGGTGCTCTGCGCCGCCAGCCTGATCAGCCTGACCGGCGTGTCCAGCTACCTCTTCCAGCAGGACAGCATCACGATCGCCGCGGCGCGGCGCAACCAGGTGGCGGTGCACGCCGTCGCGGTTCCGCTGGGGCGCTTTTTCATCCGCCCCCCGTCCGCCGGCCCGATCTCGTGGGCCTTCGCTCCCGGGCCGATGTCGATCGCCCTGGCGATGGTCCTGGCCGTGCTCGCGGCGCTGGCGATTGTGGTGCCGGTGCCGCTGGCCGCCCGGTACCCGCTGATGGGCTGGCGGATCGCGTGGCTGGGGCTGCTGGCCGTCCCGCTGACCAACGCCAGCTGGCTGGGAAACTGGCCGTGGGGGCCGGTGCAGATCCTGGTCCTGCTGGCGGTGTTCTGCGCGGCCGGGGTCCGTCATCAGCGGCCGGTGCTGTGGTGGATGTGGGCGCTGACCCTGATCCCCTGGTGGCTGTGGTCGACCCGTCACGTGCTCGGCTGCGCCCTGGGCACCGTGGCCTTCACCGCCGCGGCGGTCGCGGTGGACAGCATGAGCTCCCGGCGGCGGGCCCAGCAGGCCCTGGCCGACCAGACCGAGCGCACCGAACTGGAGCAGGCGCGGCGGGCGGTGCTCGAGGAGCGCGCCAAGATCGCGCGGGAACTGCATGACGTGGTCGCCCACCACATGTCGCTGATCGCGGTCCGGGCGGAGACCGCGCCGTACCGCCTGGCCGGCCTGCCCGAGGCGGTGCAGGCCGAGTTCGGGTCGCTGAGCGAGGCGGCGCGCGAGGCGCTGACCGACATGCGCCGGCTGCTCGGCGTGCTGCGCAACGACGCGCCCGCCGCCCGCGCCCCGCAGCCCCGGCTATCGGACCTGCCGGTGCTCGTCGACGCGGCCCGGCAGGCCGGGCTGCCGGTGCAGCTGACCGCGCCGTCCGCGCTGGACCAGGTGCCCTCCGGGGTCGGCGTGTGCGCGTACCGGATCGTGCAGGAATCGCTGTCCAACGCCAGCCGGCACGCCCCCGGAGCCGCGGTCACGGTGTCGGTGGACCAGGAGGCCAGCGCCGTGCTGCTGCGGGTGGCCAACGGGCCGGGCGAACCGCCGGACGCGGACGGCTACGGACCGGGCCACGGGCTGGCCGGGATGCGGGAGCGGGTGGCGCTGCTGGGCGGGTCGCTGACCGCCGGGCCGGCGCCCGGCGGCGGGTTCGTGGTGTCCGCGGTGCTGCCGACCGGCCAGGCCGCATGACCAGCGCCGCGCCCGGCCTGGCTCCCGACGGCGCGGACAGCGGGGCGGCCGGGGTGACCCGGTGCCTGATCGCCGATGACCAGGCCATGGTCCGGGAGGGATTCGCCGCGGTGCTCGCGGCCCAGCCGGGGATGGCCGTCGCCGGGCAGGCCGCCGACGGCGCCGAGGCGGTCCGGCTGGCGGCCGCGCTGCACCCCGACGTGATCTTGATGGACGTGCGGATGCCGGTGCTGGACGGCCTGCAAGCCACCCGGCGGATCCTGTCCGGCGCGCCCGGCGCGGCCCGGCCCAGGGTGCTGATGCTGACCACCTTCGACCTCGACGAGTACGTTTACGAGGCGCTGCGCGCCGGGGCCAGCGGCTTCCTGCTCAAGGATGCCACCGCCGCCGAGCTGGTGCACGCGGTCCGGGTCGTCGCGGCGGGCGACGCGCTGCTCGCCCCGTCGGTCACCCGCCGGCTCATCGAGGACTTCACCCGCGTTCCCCGCGCCGCCTCCCCGCCGCCCGCCGCGCTGGCCGCGCTGACCAGCCGGGAGACCGAGGTGCTGACCCTGATCGCCCGCGGCCTGTCCAACACCGAGATCAGCGCCTCCCTGGTCATCGCCGAGCAGACCACCAAGACGCACGTCAGCCGCATCCTGGCCAAGCTCGGCCTCCGCGACCGCGCCCAGGCCGTCGTCCTGGCCTACGAAACCGGCCTCATCACCCCCGGCCGGTAATCACTGGACGGCATGAGCCTGGCCGCGGTGCGCTCCGCGGTCCCCCGGGCCCAGCGGCCGGTGGTGACCAGCCCCGCCACCAGGATCGCCACGCCGCACCCGGTGATGATCCACCAGCCCACGTGGCTGGCGTCGACGAAGCCCAGCCGCAGCGGCCCGTGCAGGGCCGAGAGCACGGCGGATCCCGCCACCGCGACGCCGAGCGCGGAGCCGACCTGGCGGCTGGTGGACGCGATCCCGGCGGCGACCCCGGCCTGGGATACCGGCATGCCCGACACCGCGGTGTTGGTGATCGGCGGGTTCACCAGCCCGGCCCCGATGCCGAAGACCACGTAGCTCAGGATGAGATACTCGAACGAGGTGTCGCCGGCCAGCCGGGTCAGCAGGAGCCCGCCCGCCGTCGTGGCGATGCCCGCCGCCACCAATGGCGGTCGCGGGCCCCGGGCGGCCACGATGCGGCCGGACAGCGGCGCGAGCAGCACGGTCATCGCCGCCATCGGCAGCGTGTACAGCCCGGCGTGCAGCGCCGAGTAGCCGCGCACGTCCTGCAGGTACAGGGTGTTGAGGAACAGGAAGCCGGCCAGCGCGGCGAACGCGCACACCGCGAGCACGGTCGCGCCCGAGAACGGCGCGCTGCGGAAGAATCGCAGGTCGAGCAGCGGCTCGCTGCGCCGCGGCTCATAGACGACCAGGCTGATCAGGGCCGCCGCGGCGAGCCCGAAGCAGCCGAGCACGGGGACCGAGGCCCAGCCCCAGCTGGGGCCCTCGATGATCGCGTAGGTGAGAGACGCCAGGGTGGTGATGACCAGCAACTGGCCCACGGGGTCCACGCGGCGGGCCCGCGGCGCCCGGGACTCGGGCACGAACAGCGCGGTGAGGATGATGGCGGCGACGCCGACCGGGATGTTGACCCAGAAGATCCCGCGCCAGCCGACCGAGGCCACCAGCACGCCCCCGGCGATCGGGCCGAGCGCCATGCTGAACCCGAACACGCTGCCCCACAGCCCGATCGCGCGGGCACGCTCGGCGGGATCGGTGAAGGTGTTCGTGACGATCGACATCGCCACCGGGTTGAGCATCGACCCGCCGAGCGCCTGCAGCATCCGGAACGCCACCAGCCAGCCCAGGCCGGGCGCCAGGCTGCAGAGCAGCGAGCCGAGCGTGAACAGGCCGAGGCCCGCCTGGAAGGTCCGGCGCCGGCCGATCCGGTCGGCCGTGGACCCGGACAGCATCAGGAAGCTGGCCACCACGATCGTGTAGGCGTCCACCGTCCACTGCAGGCCGGAGACCGAGGCGTGCAACTCGCGCTGGATCGAGGGCAGCGCGACGTTCACGATCGTGGCGTCGATGCCGACGATGAACAGGCTCGTGCAGCAGACCGCGAGCACCAGCATGCGGCGGCGGCGGCTGAGTTCGGACGGGCCCACCCCTGAAGTATCCCTCACATTATTTGCTCGCTTGCAACTAACTATCTCCGGGCGGTCTCCTCCCCCGGCCCGGTTCCCATGGTTGACTAACCGCATGCCGCGAGAGGATCTTCCCGTCCTCGGCTTCGAGGACCCGGCCGCCTGGGAGGCCTGGCTGGCCGGGCAGCACGCCACCTCCCCCGGGGTCTGGCTCAAGATCACCAAGAAGAAGCCGGGCCCGGACGCGGGCGGAATATCCTACCCCGACGCGCTCGCAGCGGCGCTGTGCTACGGATGGATCGACGGGCAGAAGGCCGGGCTCGACGACGACTACTGGCTGCAGCGGTTCACCCCGCGCCGGCCGGGCAGCCGCTGGTCGAAGATCAACACTGAGAAGGCCACCGAGCTGATCGAGGCGGGCCGGATGCGGCCCGCCGGGCTGCGCGAGGTCGAGCGGGCGCGGGCGGACGGCCGGTGGGACGCCGCCTACGCCGGGCAGCGGACCATGGGCGTCCCGCCGGACCTGGAGCGCGCGCTGGCGGGCAACGACGCCGCGCGGGCGTTCTTCGCGACCCTGTCCGGCGTGAACCGGTACGCGATCCTGTACCGGATCGCCGACGCCAAGCGCCCGCAGACCCGGGCCCGGCGGATCGAGAAGTACGTGGCCATGCTGGCCGCGCACGAGACGATCTACCCGCGGTCCTGACCCGCTACCCGCGGTCCTGACCCGATACCCGCAGGCCTGAACCGCTACCCGCAGGCCTGACCCGCCGGCCCGCTCCCCGGCGGGTCAGGCCCGGCTCAGGCGCTGGCCTCGCTGGTCCTGAGCTTGGCCAGCTCGGCTTCCATCAGCTTCTCGTGCTCCGCCTCGTCCCGCTTGGCGTCGCGCGTCCGCCAGCGGCCCTTCAGCAGCGGGATGCTGCACAGGAAGAAGATCATCCCGCCGAAGCACACCCACCACCAGGTCTTCCACTGGCCCGCTGCCTGGGCCGCCGCGGTCGTCACCGCCGTGGCGTGGGCCTTCAGGTACGGGAACACCCCCGGCGGGACCTTGGACAGCGCGGTCAGCTGCGCCGAGTACGGCGCCATGGTCGTCAGGTCCGCCGAGTACGGGGCGATCGTCTTCAGGGACGCCGCGTACGGGGCGACGGTCGCCAGCGCCGGGGCGGCCGCGATGACCCCGGTGATGGCGGCCTGGTTGGCGCCGATCGTGGTCAGGATCGCGAGGCCCTTGGCGCCGCCGCCGGCGGCCTTGACCGCCTGGGCCGTGAGGGAGGCCGGGATCGCGGCCGGGTTCTTGTAGGCGGCCAGCTTGGCGAACAGCGCCGGATTGGCCTTGATCACGGCGAGCTCGGGCGCGAACTTCACCGCGTTCGCGAGCTGGGTGGAGTCCGCCGACGCGGTGGCCAGGACCGGCGGCGGGATCGACTTGGCGGTGGCGATGACCGACGGGGGGACCTTCTGGGCGGCGGCGACGACCGCGGGATGCGTCGTCGCGAAGGCGATCTCGCTCTTGTACGTCGCCGCGTACGCCGCCACCGTGGAGCCGTAGTTCACCAGCGGGGTGACCGAGGTGATGATGAGCGGGATGATCAGGTAGGACACGAAGACCACGATCCGGATGATCCACCCCCAGATCGCCAGCCCGGTGGCGATCAGCGCCGGGTTGCGGGCCTCCACGGTCTCGGTGAAGCTGGCCATCCAGGGCACGTAGGCCACGCCGAGGCAGAACGACAGCACGGCCAGGATGGCCGCCATCGTGTAGTAGCTGGGGTGGCGGCCGAACTGCAGCAGGAAGACCACGGTCATGATCGCGGCGGCGACCCCGCCGATCACCATGAACGGCTTCCGCACCCGGAACAGGTCGGAGACGATCCCGATCAGGATCACCGCGAGGACGTTGAACCCCCAGTTCCAGTTGCCCAGCCCGTTGGCGTCCTTGACCGAGAAGCCGAACACCGTGGTCAGGTAGATCACCGCGAACCCGACCGCCGTGTAGTAGATGAGCAGGAAGATCGAGATCGCGAAGGAGGACACCACCACGTCGACCTTGAGCAGCTGGCGGAACGGATGGCGCAGCGCGTTCGTGATGTCGGCGTCGGACAAGCCCTTGGCCCGGGCCTGGATCAGCGCCCGGTCGTGCATGGTCACCATCAGCTGGTCGCGCAGCTGCGGGGACAGCTCGCGCAGCCCGATGAAGGCGACCAGCCACACGACCAGGCCGACGATGCCGGCGATGAGGTACTCGTGCGTCCAGAACCGCGTGTGCAGGACGATGGCGGGGATGGTGGCGCTGCCCACGATCGCGACGATCAGGCTGCCCAGCACCGGGCCGCTGGTCCAGAAGCCCATGGCCGTGGCCCGGCCCACCTGCGGGGAGAAGTCACGGATCAGCGCCGGGGTGGCCACCAGGCACATGCCCTCGACAAAGCCGACCACGAAGCTAAAGATCGTGAAGCTCCACTTGTTGGTCGCGTGGGGGAGCAGGAAGGTGACGACCAGGCCGACGGCCAGCAGCCCGAAGACCACCATGTTGGCCCGGCCGAACCGGTCGGCCAGCCCGGCGAACAGCGACCCGAAGGCCCCGATCAGGGCCCCGAAGGCCAGGGTCACCACGAAGAACGTGAACGTCATGTGCAGGTTGGCCAGGATCAGCGTCGACACCGAGCCGCCGACGTACAGCTCGTAGTAGAGCGTGACCGTGGCCAACACCGTGATGGCCAGGTACATGATCCGGGGGCCGGTATCGGGATAGAAGTCGAGCTGCCGGTGCCATATCCACGACAGGCCGCCCCCGCGACGAGGGGCAACATCTGTTGCAGTCGTGCTCATGCGGACCTCCTACGCCGGATGCGCAGGGCGTCGAGGTGGCCCCGCTGCGACACCCACACCCCAGAAGTACGATCGCGTACTTTTAGGTTGTGGCTATCGTAAGAGCGTGGCTGCTGTGAGACAAGAGGGTGTGCTGGCCCGTACTCACGAGGGTGAGCCCGGCCTGCCCCGCGGCCGCAGCGGCCTGCCGCTGGACGCGGTCCGCGGGGTGCAGCGGGAGCGCCTGCTGCGGGCGGTGATCGCCGCGGTGGGCCAGGCCGGCTTCCGCGACGTCACCGTGGCCGACATCGTCCGCCGGGCCCGGGTGTCGCGGGCCGCGTTCTACGCCCACTTCAGCGACAAGGAAGACTGCTTCCTCGCCGCCACCCGCCAGGGCGGCCTGCTGATGGCCGACCGGGTGATGGCCGCGGTCCGGCGGCAGCCCGCGGACGCGAGCGCCGAGGCCACGCTGCGGGCCAGCATCGCGGCCTTCCTGGAGTTCCTGGTCGAGGAGCCGACGTTCACCCGGGTGTTCTACATCGACATGCCCATGGCCGGGCCCCCGGCGGTCCGGCAGATCGAGGCCGCCCTGCACGCCTTCGCCGGGCTGAACCGCGCCTGGCACGAGCGCGCCCGCCGCGACCACCCGGACTGGCCCGTCGTCCCGTACCAGGCCTACTACGCGCTGGCCGGCGCCACCACCGAGCTCGTGCGCGCCGAGGTCCGCCGCGGCCGGACCGACGCGATGACCAGCCTCGAGGACACCCTGGTCGCCCTGCACCTGGCCGTCCTGGCCGGCCGGCCGTGGGCACCGCCGGGCACGTGACGCCGGCCGGGCCGTTAGGCGGGCGCTCCCCCGTTCTGGGGGCACTTCATGGTCAGCCGGGGCATTTCCTCGCCAGCGGGCACTCCCCGTCAGCGCCGCACTTCGCCCCGGCCCCTCGACGCGGCAGCGGCTCAAGTCGTACGATGTCGGTATCCTGCCGACGGTATACAATGAGCCTTTTCATCCGTCGATGTCGGGCTCGGAGTATGTGGGCAGTCCAGGGAGGATGAAAAAGGTTCATTTCGGCGCTCGCCCGAGCGAGCCCGGCTCGCGCCCGGCGTGAGGGAGGAGCGCAGCGGTGTACCACGAGCTCACGGTCTGGTCTCGCGGGATCATCATGGACAAGGAGGCGCGGGACGTTTCCTCGTGCGTGGCGGCCGCCGCCCGCAAGGCCGGCTACTACACCGAGAACGTCAGCGACTACATCGACGACCCGGACCGCACCAACTGCCTGGTGCGCAGGTACGCCCGGTTCGGGGACAAGCCGATACTCGACCGCTTCGTCTACGAGAACCCGAACCCCGACTGGGTGGTGCTGATCGAGGAGACGATCATCAAGGCGGTGAACTTCCTGCGCGGCACCCGCGACGGCGAGGGGGTGCTCGTGGTCAACTCGGCCCGCGATCCCGAGTACCTGCTGAAGTTCCTGCCCGGTCCCATGCAGGCCAAGCTGGCCAGGCTGGTCGTGGTGGACGCCGTGGGACTGGCCGAGCAGCGCGGCGACAGCCCGTGGATGTTCGTGCGCAACCTGTCCGAGCTGGCCTTCGACCGGATGTCCACCGAGGGCGCGGTGGAGCGGCTGGCCATCGGCCTGGGCGTGGCCGCGCCGGTCATCGGCGCGCTCGTGGCGACGACCGGCGCGCTCGCCCTCGACGACGTCGCCGAGGTCGTCGCCGACCGTGACGCCATGTACCGGGGGGCCGAGCAGCACCGGGTCCTCGAACTGCGGCCGTTGCCACAGGCCGCAGGCTGAGCTCACGGCCCCTAAGACTGGGAGGGTTAGATGTCGGTACGCGGCACCCACGTTCCCGAGCACCTCAGGTTGCCGATCGCGGGCGTGACCCCGCCGCCCACCGAGGCCGACGGCCAGCGGCTGTTCCCGACCGGCAACTTCCGCTTCTTCCGCCCGGTGTACCGGGACAAGATGCCGCCGTGCAATAACGCCTGCCCGACCGGAGAGCAGATCCAGAAGTACCTCGACTTCGTCAAGCACGACCGGTTCCTCGATGGCTACCTCACGATCTGCGAAGACAACTTCATGCCGTCGGTCACCGGCCGGGTCTGCTACCACCCGTGCGAGACCGCATGCAACCGGGCCGAGCACGACGAGCCGATCGGCATCAGAAGCGTGGAGCGCTTCCTTGGCGACTTCGGCCTGCAGCTGCCGGAGAACCCGCTCACCGGAACGCTCCCGCCGCTGAACGGCAAGACCGTGGCGATCGTGGGGTCCGGGCCCGGCGGCCTGGCATGCGCCTATCACCTGCGCCGCCTTGGCTACGCCAGCGTGATCTTCGAGGCCATGGACAAGCCGGGCGGCATGCTGCGCGGCGGCATCCCGCACTGGCACCTGCCCGAGGAGATCCTCGACGCCGAGCTGGCCAAGCTGCTCAGCCTGGGCGGCATCGACATCCTGTGCGGGGTCCGGGCCGGCACCGACGACGTCACCTGGGACGACCTGAGGAACAACTACGACGCCGCGTTCCTCGCGCTCGGCCAGGACGTCGGACGCCGCCTGGACGTGCCCGGCGGCCAGGCCCGCGGGGTCACCGGCGCGCTGGAGTTCCTGCGCGAGGCCGGCCTCGGCCGGCCGGTGCGGATCGGCACGAAGGTGCTGGTGATCGGCGGCGGGAACACCGCATCCGACGCGGCCAGGAGCGCGATCAGGCTCGGCGGCGGTGCGGCCACGATCGTCTCGCTCGAGGCCGCCGACGAGCTCGCGATCGTGCCCGAGGACTTGGAGCAGGCGGCCGACGAGGGCGTCGAGTTCAGCACGAACACCGCCTGCACCGCGATCCTCACCGAGGACGGGCACGTCACGGGCGCCGTGCTGTGCCAGGCCCGGCTGGCCAAGGACGAGGCAGGTCAGGTGCGTCCCGAGATCGTCGAGGGCGCCGAATACCAGGTCGAGTGCGACGCCGTGCTGGTGGCGATCGGCCAGGTCCAGCAGCTGGAGTGGCTCCCCGGGCACCTCAGCGACCGCGGGCTGATCACCGCCGATGAGCACGGCCGCGTCGACGGCAACGTCTTCGTCGGCGGCGACGTGCTGCGCGGGCCCTCGATGGTGGTGGACGCGCTCGGCGACGGCAAGCGCGCGGCCCGCGACATCGACCGGCTGCTGACCGCGCAGGAGCTCGCAGCCGAGCCGCCGGTCGAGGTCATGCCGTACGAGAAGCTCAACTCGGCCTACTTCAGGCACGCGCCGCGGATCCCGGCGCCGCTCGCCGACCCGGCCCAGCGCCGCCGCAGCCAGGTGGCCGAGGTCACCCTCGGCTACAGCCGCGAACAGGCGGTGGCCGAGTCGGACCGCTGCATGAGCTGCGGCGTCTGCAACGGCTGCGACAACTGCTACATCGTCTGCCCGGACGTCAGCGTCATGCGCGACACGCGGGAGAACGGCCACTACTCGATCCGCACCACCTACTGCAAGGGCTGCCTGGTCTGCGTGCAGGAGTGCCCGACCGGCTGCCTGGAGAAGGTGCCCGAGATGGACTTCGACGAGCCGGACGCGGTGACCCGGATGGAGACCGCCTTCGCGCCCTACGACGGGGCGCACGCCGAGCAGTCGGCGTTCACCCGGCAGCTGATCGAGGAATCGATCGCCTCCTACGACGCCGAGCGCAAGGCAGCTGCCCCCGCAGGCAACGGCCAGCAAACCAGTGACCAGAACGGAAAGCCCGGGGTGACCGCATGACCAGCGCGCACGTGGGCGGGAGTCAGCAGGCGGCGAAGCTGAACCGCGCGATCAGGACCGCCGACGGCGAGCGGTTCCTGGCCGAGCTGGCCGGGCAGAAGCTGCGGCTGAACGGGTGCGCGGCCGCGGCGTACGCCGCGCTCTACGCCAACGTCGACGTGATCACCGCCTACCCGATCCGGCCCTACACCGCGATCATGATGAACCTCTCCCAGTTCATCGCCGACGGGATCCTGGACGCCGAGTACCTGCACGCGGACGGCGAGCACTCGCAGCTGTCGGCGGCGTTCGGCGCCGGATCCTGCGGCGCGCGGGCGTTCACCGGCTCCTCCGGGGTCGGGGTGACCTACGCGTACGAGATGTACTCGATCATCTCCGGGGCCCGGATCCCGATCCAGATGTCGATCGCCGACCGCACCCTGGACCCGCCGGGCGACTTCGGCTCCGAGCACACCGACGCGCTGTGCACCCGGGACATGGGCTGGCTGCTCGGCTGGGCCGCCACCCCGCAGGAGGTCTTCGACAAGAGCCTGATCGCCTACGCGATCGGCGAGGACCCCCGGGTGCTGCTGCCGCAGATGGTCGTCCAGGACGGCTACTTCGTCTCGCACATCGCCGGCGAGGTGGACATGCCGTCCGCCGCGGCCGTGGATGCCTACCTGCCGCCCTACCAGCTGCCGTTCGCGCTGGACCCGCGGCGGCCGGTGTCGCACGGCCCGCAGATCCACCCCGAGCAGGGACCGCCGCTGCAGCTGGAACGGGCCCGCGCGATGGAGGACGCGATCCCGGTCATCCGGGCCAAGACCGACGAGTTCGCGTCGGCCTTCGGGCGGCGCTACCCGCATTTCGTCGAGGAGTACCTGCTCGACGACGCGGAGGTCGCGCTGGTCATCTCCGGCGGTCACGCGGTCACCTGCCGGGCCGCGATCCGGCGGATGCGCGAGCAGGGCATCAAGATCGGCATGGCCCGGCTGATCTGGGTCCGGCCGTTCCCCAGCGACGACCTGCGGGCCGCGCTGCGCGGCGTCAAGGCGGTCGGGGTGGTGGAGACCAACCTCGGCCTCGGCGGGGCCAGCTACGGCGGCATCCTGTCCCTGGACGTGACGACCGCGCTCTACCAGGCCGACTACCAGCGCCCGCTGGTCACCTCGTTCATGGCCGGCCTGGGCGGCGAGACCGTGCCGGTCGCCGAGTTCGACTGGATGGCCGGCAAGCTCGGCGAGGCGGTGCGCCGCGGCCGGGTGGAGAAGGCAACCCACTGGGTGGGGTTCGAGGAGTAGGAGCACCGATGGCATACGAGGTCGTCCGGCACAACCTGCCGCTGTTCGACGAGGAGGGCCGCGCCGCGGCGGCCGACGACGAGGCGGGCCGCGACCGTCACTACCTGCCCGACTTCCCCGAGGAGGACCCGTACGCGGCGGGTCACCGGACCTGCGCGGGATGCGGCCCGGCGATCCAGTACCGCTGGGTGCTCAAGGCCGCGGGCTCCGGCAGCGTGCTCGCCGGGCCGACCGGCTGCATGTACGTGGCCAACTCGACCTATCTGTGCACCCCCTACACGGTCCCCTGGGCGCACACGCCGATAGCCAGCGGCGGCTCGTTCACGTCCGGGATGGCGGCCGCCTACGAGGCGATGATCCGCAAGGGCCGTCACCCGGGCCCGTACCCCAACATCATCGTGATGGCGGGCGACGGCAGTGCCTCCGACATCGGGCTCGGCTCGATCTCCGGGGGCCTGTACCGCAACCACGACGCGCTGTTCGTCTGCTACGACAACGAGTGCTACGCCAACACCGGGATCCAGACCTCCCCGACCACGCCGTACGCGGGCATGACCACGTTCACCCCGTTCGGCAAGGCGATCCCGGAGGGCAAGAAGCTGCCGCCGAAGAACCTGGCCAAGATGATGGCCGCGGGGCACCCGCACTGCTACGTGGCCACCACCACGGTCGGCTACCCGGTCGACCTCATGAACAAGACCCGCAAGGGCCTCAATCACGTGGGCGCCGCGTTCCTGCACTGCTACACGCCGTGCCAGAAGGGCTGGGTCTACCAGACCTCGATGACGGTGGAACTCGGCCGCCGGGTGGTCGAGGCCGGCCTGTTCCCGGTCTGGGAGTACGACCCGGCCACCCGCGAGTACCACTACTTCCACCCGCCGGTGCAGCGGCCGGTCACCGACTACCTGGCCATGCAGGGACGGTTCGGCCACATGCTGCCCGAGCACATCGCGACCCTGCAGCGCGGCGCCAACCAGAACTGGCAGGACATCGGCATGGACGTGCCCGCGCACCTGCGCGACGGCGAGGACCCCTCCCGCCACAAGCGCCTCGCGGAGGAGACCTACTCGATGCCGTTGAACCGGGGCATCGGTGCTTAGCCCGTTACCGGAGGTTGCCGTGACCGGGGAGTGGCAGGTCCGCTTCGACGGCGGTCACCAGCAGCGGTACCTGGCCGACCGCGGCGCGGTGCTGCGGTACGTCCTGGCCATCGCGCCGCACGCGGCGAGCAGCCGGTTCGAGGTGTTCGCCGAGACGGAGCCGGTGCGGCTGGCCGACGGCTCGCCGGGCGGCCGGCGGTTCGCCCTGGCCGAGGTGATCGACCTGGGCCGGCCCGGGGAAGCCGACCGGCTGCGCCAGGAACTGGAGGCGCTAGGAGACAAGGCACCATGACCGGCCAGAACGGGCACGTGTCCCCCGGCCCCGGAGCACAGCACCTGCCCGGGGGGACACAGCACCCCCTGGGGACACCCCAGACCCCGATGGCCCGGAACCCCCCGAAACTCATCCCCCTGCAGCCGGGGATCGCCCGGCCGACCGGCGAGCGGCGCGCGCAGCTGCGGGACGCGGTGCTCCAGGTGGTGCACCACCTGGTGCTCGAGGCCGTGCCGCCCAGCGCGCGCAGCCCCCTGTTCGGCCAGGCGGCGGACCTGCTGGACCTGGCCGGCTGGGGGCTGGACGAGCTGTACGAGGCGAGCCGGGAAGGCCCGGCCCGCGATGAGCTGCTGCGCAGTCTCGGGCTGTTGGAGGCGTGAACAACTGAAAAGACCCCCCGGTCGATCCCCCCCACGACCGGGACCGGTGGATGTGCCGTCGGGCGGCCTGGCCGCCTGACGGCGCATTCACCAAACTGGAAGACCACCCGGTCGTCTCCTCCCCCCCTGCGACCGGGAGCGGTGGATGTGCCGTTGGGCGGCCCGCCCGCCTAACGGTACATTCACGAATGCCTGGACCTGCTGGGAGCGCCCGTGCCTGCCCGCTATCCCTACGAGCTGAAGCTGCCGCTCGCCCCGTACCGGTTCGTCTGGCGGGACGAGCCGGCCGTGGACGCGGAGAAGACCGCCACCGAGCTGTTCACGCAGGAGCGCTACACGCACGCCGACGGCACCACGACGATCATCCGCGAGTACGGTGCCGACGGCTCGTTCCACATCCTGTCCGATCGGGGCGAGATCGAGCTCGTCGACAACGCCCAGGATCCCTACGCCCCCGACCCGGTCAGCGTGGTCCGCCTGCCTTGACTACTCCCCGCCCTGAAGGACGGGGATTCCAGCCGTCACCGGCTAGGGTTCCTGTTTCACAGCCGACTGCACCCGGGAGCTCCCGGAATGGCTGACATCAGCTCCGCAGGCAGTCACCGCTTGACCAGCGGCCAGGATGTTCTTCGCGGCGTTGACGTCCCGGTCGTGCCGGGTGCCGCAGGACAGACATTGCCACGTCCGGGTGCTCAGGCTCAGTTCCGCGAGCAGGTGCCCGCAAGCCGAGCAAGTCTTGCTGGAGGGGTACCAGCGGCCGATCACGACAAGCTGCCGCCCGTAGCGCTGGCACTTGTACTCGAGCTGGCGGCGGAACTCGCCCCAGCTGCAGTCGGAGATCACGCGGGCCAGGTGCCGGTTGCGGACCATGCCGGAGACGTTGAGGTCCTCGATCACGATCACGTCGTTCTCGCGGACCAGGCGCGTGCTGGCGCGGTGCAGGAAGTCCTGCCGGGCGTTGCGGACCTTGCGGTGGGCGCAGGCAACCTTCATCTTCGCCTTGGCCCGGTTGGCCGAGCCGCGCTGGCAGCGGGCCAGCCGCCGCTGGTAGCGGGCCAGGTTCCTCGCCTTGCGCTCCAGGTGCCGCGGGTTGGCGATCCGCTCCCCGTCGCTGGTCACCCCGAAATCCTGCACACCCAGATCGACGCCCACCGCCCGGCCGGTCGCTGGCAGCGGCTCGGGGACCTCGGTGTCGACGGCGAAGGTCACATACCAGCGCCCGTCCGGCTCCCGGGGCGCTGTCACCATGGTGGGGTCAAGGCCGGTCACGTCCACCTCCGGCCACGACCACACAAACCGAAGCGGCCCGTCCGTCTTGGCCAGGCGCAGCACCCCGCCGCGCATGGAAAACGCGCTGCGGGTGTAGTGCGCGCACTGCCGGGCGCGGCGGGACTTGAACCGCGGGTAGCGGGCGCGCTGGGCGAAGAACGCGCAGAACGCCTGGTGCTGGTGGCGCAGCGCCTGCTGCATCGGCACCGAGGACACCTCGGTCAAGAACGCCAGGCCCGGGTCCTTCTTCATCGCGGTCAGCGCCCGGTCGGTCTCCGCATACGAGGTGGCCTTACGCTCGGTGGCATACCGCTCTTGCCGCGCGGCGAGGGTACGGTTCCACACTACCCGCACGCAACCGAACGTGCGGTTCAGCACCGCCTGCTGTGCCTGATCGGGGTATGCCCGGCACCGGTAAGCCGTCCTCATATTCCCAGCATGCCGGCCATGGCCGACAAAACACGGCCCTGCCACGCGGGGCACCGGATTCCTCCCCGGCCTGAAGGCTAGGGCTTCCTCCCGAGGTCTTGGTGACCTCAGCCGGAACGGCCGCCGGAGGGCGACACAGCGACCGCGGGCGCCGCGGCGGCCGGCCCCGACGGGCCATGGTAGGCGGTCCTGGTCCGCTCGGTGTGCATGCGTGCCAGCTCGGCCGCTTTGTCCTCGTCGCCCGCCTCGATCGCGGCGACGATCTCGGCGTGCTCGGCCCACGACTCGTGGCCGCGGGCCGGGGCCACCTGCCGGTAGTACCAGCGCACCCGCCGCCCGACGATCTCGGAGAGCTGCGCGAGCACGGTGTTGCCCGCGATCTCGGCCACGGCGGCGTGGAAGTCGTTGTTGGCGGCCACGGTGCGGGTCACGTCGCCGCTCTCCACGGCGGCCACGCCGTCCCGCCAGGTGGCGTGCAGCGCCGCCACCGCCTCGGGCGTCGCCGCGCGAGCCGCGAGCCGGGCCGTGGCCCCCTCGAGCAGCTCGCGCACGTCGAGCAGCTGGTCGACCTCGCGGTCGGTGGGCACGTGCACGAAGGCCCCCTGGCTCGGCCGCAGGTCGATCCAGCCCTCGGCCTCCAGCCGGTGTAGGGCCTCGCGCACCGGCTGCCTACTGACCCCGAGCTGCCGGGCGAGCTCGGATTCCACCAGGTGCTGGCCGGGCCGCAGGGCGCCGGCCACGATCAGCTCGACGAGAGCCTCATACACGGACTGCCGCAGCGGCACCGGCCGCTCGACCGGCCGGATCAGTCCCGCCGCGGCGCCGTCGGCGAACGTCTCGGCCACGCTGAAGGCTCCCTCTACATCGGTTCCAGGTTTCAGTATATGGGCGACTGTATGCAAAATGCGGGCGACCGCAGGCCCGGTAAGTCCGCGCAGCTGACGTGGCTGATGCGGCGGGCCGCACGGCTGGCAGGCTAAGACCGCTCCCGCTCCCGCGGGAGCCCAGCCCCCTGCCCCCGCTGATCAGCCAAGGTCCGCGCTAAGCGATCATGCGTAGCCAGAGCTCCGCCGGCTCAGCCGATGTCGCGGCGGCGCAGGCCGGCCAGGCCCGCCGCGACGAGCGCCAGGGCGGCGACGCACAGCCAGGCCAGCGCCGGCGCGCTGACCGTGCCGCCGGGCAGCTTCGGCACGTGCGTGAACGGGGAGATGTCCTGAACCCACTGGGCGAGCCGCAGCGTGGGCCCGAGCAGCATGACCACGGCGGCCAGGGCCAGCGCCGTCCAGCCGCCGGCCACGCAGAACTCCGGCCACAGCCCGAACAGCGCCGTGGCGATGGCCGCCACCGCGAGCACGGCAGGCCACTGGGCGAGCGCCGCGCCGAGCAGGCGAGGCACCTGGGTGCCGGCGTTCCCGGCGCGCAGCCCGTACGCGAGGCCGGTCCCGAGGCCAGCCGCGGCCAGGATCACGGCCGACCCGGCCGCGGCCACGACCAGGTAACTGCTCCCCCAGCTCATCCTGCTAGCGGCGGTGGCCAGCACCGGCTCCGCGCGCTCCGACGTCTCGTCCGACCTCAGGTGCAGCACCACGGAAATCGCGTAGCCCGCCGTGACCAGTCCCAGGATGCTCATCATCGCCGCCAGGTAGGCGTCGGTCAGGCCAGACTGGCCGCCAAGCCGGACGATCGCGTCCCTGGCCTGGGCGCCGCTGCCCAGCAGGGAGCCGATGTTGTTGGCGATCGAGCCGAGGGCGGCGCCGTAGACGAACACGCCGGCGGCCCAGCCGATCAGGCTGGCCTGCTGCAGCCGCCAGGCTAGGGTCAGCGGGCTGCGCAGCGACCGGCCGGCCTCGGCCGGGCCCGGCCGGGGCGGCACCAGGCCCGCGCCGAGATCGCGCCGGCCCGCGAGGAATGCGGCTACGGCGGCCACCACCACGGCAGCCGCCAGCGGCAGCACCAGCACCAGCCAGCGGTCGCCTGCATAAGGCCGGACCTCCCTCGACCAGCCGACCGGAGATAGCCACAGGCCCCGCAGGCCTCCGGCCCCCTTCGCCCCGCTCGCCGCCGCGCCCGCCGACATGAGCACGTATGCCGTGGCGAGCACGCAGATCACGATCGCCCGGGCCCCGCGGGCGCTTTCCGACAGCTGGGCCGAGACCGCGGCGGCCGCGGCGAACAGCAGCCCGCACGACCCGATCGCGAGTGCGAGGGCGGCCGAGCCGCCGGCCGGCAGGCCGACGATGGCCAGCCCCGCAAAGATCAGCACCGCCAGTACGCAGTTGGCGGCCACCGCGAGCGCCGTGCTAGCGGCCAGCGCGGCGTTCCGGCCTACCGCGGTCGAGCCGACGAGCTCGAGGCGCCCTGCCTCCTCGTCGGCCCGGGTGTGCCGGATCACGATGAAGATGCTCATCAGGCCCGCGGCCACCGCGGCGGCCGCGCCGACCTTGTAGGCGGTCAGCGCGCCGACCGACGTGCCGTACAGCGGGCCGGCCAGCGCGAGCGTCCCCGGGTTGTGGTTGATGCCCGCGGCGATCGCCTCCCGCGACGCCGGCGTCTTATAGAGCCCCTTGAAGCTGTAGCCCGTGCTGACCACCAGGATCGTGATCACGTAGATCCAGGCCGGCAGCATGATCCGGTCCCGGCGCGCCGCCAGCTTGGTCAGGGCGCCCACCCCGGCGAGCGGCCCCGGTCCGGCCGGGGCGTCCGCCCCGGCGGAAGGCCGGCGGCTGGCCACCGCGGTCATGCTGTGTCTCCCGCGCGCTTCATGCCCTGACCTGCTGGCCGCCGCCGGGCGTGGCGGGCCCGGTGACATCGGCCGCCGGCTCCGCGCCGGTGGTTGACGCACCGCCCAGGTCATCGGCGGCGTAGTGCCGCAGGAACAGCTCTTCCAGCGTCGGCGGCTGGCTGACCAGGCTGAGGACGCCCGCGTCGGCGAGATGCCGGAGCACTTCATCGAGCTTGTCGGTGTCCACCTCGCACCGCACCCGCGCGCCCAGCCGTTCGGCGGGATGCGCGCTGAAGTCCTGCACGTCGAGGTCGTGCACGCCCGGCAGCTGCTCCAGCCCGGCGGGCGGGCGGGCCAGGTCGGCGGCGATCGAGGTCCTGGTGAGATGGCGCAACCCGGCCAGGGTTCCCGACTCCACGGTCCGGCCGGCCCGGATGATGGTGACCCGCTCGCAGAGCGCCTCCACCTCGGACAGGAGGTGGCTGGACAGCAGGACGGTCCGCCCGCTGCGGGCTTCCTCCTCGATGCAGTCGCGGAACGCGGCCTCCATCAGCGGATCGAGGCCCGCGGTGGGCTCGTCGAGGATCAGCAGTTCCACGTCGGAGGCGAGCGCCGAGATCAGCGCCACCTTCTGGCGGTTGCCCTTGGAGTACGTGCGGGCCTTCTTGGTCGGGTCCAGGTCGAAGCGCTCCAGGAGGCTGGCCCGCCGCTTGGCGTCCATGCTCCCGCGCAGCCGGCCGAGCAGGTCGATGACCTCGCCGCCGGTGAAGTTGGGCCAGAGGGTCACGTCCCCCGGCACGTAGGCGAGCCTGCGGTGCAGCGTCGTGGCCTGGTGCCAGGGATCGCCGCCCAGCAGCCGCGCGGTGCCCCCGTCGGCCCGCAGCAGGCCGAGCAGGATCCTGATCGTCGTGGTCTTGCCCGAGCCGTTCGGGCCGAGGAAGCCATGCACCTCGCCCTCGGCCACGCTGAGGTCCAGCCCGTCAAGCGCTACCGTCTTGCCGTACGACTTGCGCAGGCCAGACACGGCGATAGCCTCAGTCATGCTGGCAGGCTACACTAAATTCATAAATTCTTGAAATTTCTGAACGCTACGTCTCGGAGAACTCAGGGCGGCGAGCAGGCTTGACGAGCGACATGGCACGCGCGGCGCGCGGCGGCGAGGCCGCCACGGTCCGCGAGGTGGCCCCGCTGCCGACGCCGCCCGCTGCGCGGCGTGACGAGGCGGCCGTGAGCCGCTTCACCGAGGACTTCGCCTCGGCGCTGGTCGAGATGGGTGTCCCGCGGATGCCGGCCCGGGTCTTCTCCGCGCTGCTGACCTCGGACCCCGGCCGGCTCACCGCGGCCGAGCTGGCGGCCAGGCTGCAGGCCAGTCCCGCCGCGGTGTCCGGCGGGGTGCGCTACCTGATCCAGGTCGGGCTGGTCCGCAGGGAGGGCGAGCCCGGCTCCCGCCGCCACTACTACCGCGTGCCCGATAACTGCTGGGACGAGCTCATCAGAATCCGGGACCGCCTGATGTCCCGGTGGACCGGCGTGCTCCGGGACGGCGTCGGGGTTCTCGGCGCGGACACCCCGGCCGGGGCCAGGATCGCCGAGTCGGCCCGCTACTTCGAGTTCGTCAGCTCCGAGTTGCCGCTCGTCATCGCCAGGTGGCAGGAATACCGGGCGGCCCGCGACGACGGCCACGGCCGGGACCGCTGACCGGCCCGGCGCGGGCCCGGCGCGGGCGGGATTCCCGGGAGCGGCGGGCGGGATTCCCGGGAGCGGATTGTCCAACCACGACCGGACGTTGGTAAGACTGATAGTGCGGCAACGGCTGAGGAGGAGACGAACGTGGCGCGTGATCCGGGAGACCTCTACCAGGTGAGCCCCGACGCGCCCGAGCTCGATGACGTCGCGATGCTCTACTACCTCGACGGGTTCATCGACGCGGGCGGGGCGGGCCGCCTGCTCACCGCGCACCTGCTGGGCGCGCTTGAGCACACCGAGGTCGCCAAATTCGACGTGGACTCCCTGCTCGACTACCGGTCTCGCCGGCCGGTGATGACCTTCGCCAAGGACCACTGGGAGCACTACGACGCGCCCGAGATCACGGTCTCGCTCCTGCACGACATCGGCGGCACCCCGTTCCTGCTGCTGAACGGCCCCGAGCCGGACCATGACTGGAACTCGTTCACCACCGCGGTGCTCGACCTCGCCGCGGCGCTCCGGGTCCGGCTGGCGGTCGGGTTCCACGGCATCCCGATGGGCGTCCCGCACACCAGGCCGCTCGGCGTCACGGCCCACGCCACCCGCACCGACCTCGTCGAGGGCTACCGGCCGCTGGTCGACCGGCTGCAGGTTCCCGGCAGCGTGGCCGGGCTGCTCGAGCTGCGGATGGGCGAGCTCGGGCGCGCGGCGATCGGGTACGCGGTGCACGTGCCGCACTATCTCGCGCAGGCCGCCTACCAGGCGGCGGCGGTCACCCTGCTCGAGTCCGTGCAGCGCGCGACCGGCCTGTCCCTGCCCGGCGACGCGCTGCGCGAGGCGGCGCACCGGACCGACCTGGAGATAGCCAGGCAGGTCGAGGGATCAGACGAGGTCTCCGAGGTCGTCCAGGCGCTGGAGCAGCAGTACGACGCCTTCACCGCGGCCGGTGACGCCGACGAGCCGGAGAACATGCCGACCGCCGAGGAACTCGGCGCGCAGTTCGAGCGCTTCCTCGCCGAGCAGCAGGGCCGCGCCGACCCCGACGCCTGACCGAACGGGTAAAGAAAACTAGACCTCGTTCAGCTTGCCGGTCGCGACGTCGAACACGAAACCGCGCACCGCGTCGGTGTGCGGCACGAACGGGCTCGCCTTGATCCGGGCTATGGACTGGCGCACGTCCGTGTCGAGATCGCCGAAGGCCTCGGCCGCCCACGGCGGCTTGATGCCGGTGTCCGCCTGGATGCTCGCCTTGAAGTCATCGTCGGTGAAGGTCAGCATCCCGCAGTCGGTGTGGTGGATCAGGATGATCTCGCGGGTGCCGAGCAGCCGCTGGCTGATGGCCAGGGAGCGGATCTCGTCATCGGTGACCACCCCGCCCGCGTTGCGGATCACGTGCGCCTCGCCCTCGGCGAGCCCCAGGATCGCGTAGACGTTGAGGCGGGCATCCATGCAGGCGATGACGGCCACGCCGCGGGCGGGCGGTAGCGGCAGCGGCCCGCTGAAGGTCTCGGCGTATCGCTGGTTGTTCGCGAGCAGGTCATCGGTGGCGGACATGGCTCGGGTTTCCTCTCGTGGTCGTGGCGGGTAGCGCCGGACGGCCTTGAGCACGCAGGCCGCCCAGATGGCCGGGCGGCTTCCCGTTCAATTTACATAATTCAGATCGGCTTAATCAACTTTTGCCCCATGGCCGAGCCTTGAGACTCCCGAGAGCGAAAGGGGATACTGACCAGGGAATGAGCTTTCCCGCCGGCATCGCGGTGCCGGGTAAAACGGGACATTGGGGGCGGCACCGCGGGCCGGTTTAGGCCTCGGCTCCCTGGGG
Organism: uncultured Actinomycetota bacterium; assembly: GCA_963808705.1. Classification (GTDB taxonomy): domain Bacteria; phylum Actinomycetota; class Actinomycetes; order Streptosporangiales; family Streptosporangiaceae; genus JASHPR01. Next base: position 101,318 of record CAWEHB010000009.1, read on the forward strand.
ATGGACGAGCCGATGAACCGACCGGCAGTGCGGGAGTTCGTGGCGCCCGGCACTCAGGTGCCCCCGGGTGAGGTCCTGGTCCCGACCGAGGTGGGAGACCCGGTGCGGGGCCCGGTGCCCAGCCCGGCCGCCCCGCTGGTGGGCGGCAGCCTGCTGCGCAAGGGCAGGCAGGTCGGCTACGCCCCGGTGGGGCACTGCGTTGACCCCTCCGACGATGAAGGCGGCGCGGTGGTCTTCGCCGCGACCTGCCTGCAGCGGGACGGCACGACGGCCGCCGTGGCCGCCGCGGCCAGCCCGGTGGACCGCGTCGCCGTGGCCGCGGCCCGGACGGCGGTGGACGAATGGTCGGCCGTGTTCGGGACCCGCAGGCTGCTGGCCGCGGCGAGCCCGTGGTGCGGCGGCGCGACCCAGGCGCTCGACGCGGTGCGGCGTGCGGTGGCCGACCATGGCACCGTGCACGTCTGCGGCGAGCTGGCGGGCGACGCGGAAGCGATCTCGGAGCTGGCGGACCAGGGAGCGGTCTTCGTCCGGTCGCTGGACCAGGTCCCCGACGGGGCCGCCGTGGTCTTCCCGGCCCACGGCCTCTCCGCGGCGGCGCACGACGAGGCGGCGGACCGCGGCCTCAAGGTCATCGACGCGACCTGCCCCCTGGTCGCGCGGGTGCACGCCGAGGCCAGGAAGTTCGCCGAGCGCGGCGACGACCTCGTGCTGCTGGGCCAGCCTGATCACGCGGCCGTGGCCGGGATCGCCGGCCAGGCGCCGGGGAAGACCACGGTGGTCTCCATCTCCACCCCGGCGAGCACGGCCGCGCTGCAGGTGGCCGACGCGAGGCAGGTGTCCTACCTGCTGCAGCCCGGTATCCCGGTGGAGGATTTCGCGGCGGTGACCGCCGCGCTGCGGTCGCGGTTCCCGGCCGTGCACGGCCCGCACCCGGACGGGTTCTGCTACGCCGCATCCGACCGGGCCGAGACGATCCGCGTCATCGCATCGGCGTCCGACGTGATGCTCGTGCTCGGCTCCGCCGACTCGCCGGACAGCAGGCAGATCTCCGGGCTCGCCCGCGCCTGCGGGACCAGGACGCACGTCATCGGCGAGCCCGGCGACGTCACCCCGTCCATGCTGAGCGGGGCGAGCGCCATCGGACTGGCGGAGTCCACGTCGGCCCGCAAGGCGCTGGCCGACCAGGTGACCCGGGCCCTGTCCGGGCTCGGCCCGCTCAGCGTGACCAGCCGGCGCGTCAGCACCGACATCGTCGGGGCGCCGTCGGCCTGACGGCCCGGCGTCCTACAGTGGCAGAGCCCGGCCCACCTCCGCGTCGTCGCGCCGGGCGCAACCGGAGGCAGACATGCTCTTCCCCACCTCGCTCGTGGGCAGCTACCCGCAGCCCGACTGGCTGATCGACCGGGAGCGGCTGGCCGGCCGGTTCCCGCCGCGGGTGCGGGCCCGCGAGCTGTGGCGGGTGGATCCTGCCTACCTGGAGCAGGCCCAGCAGGACGCCACCCTGCTCGCGATCAGGGCCCAGGAAGAGGCGGGCCTGGACATCATCACCGACGGCGAGATCTGCCGCGAGAGCTACTCCAACCGGTTCGCCACCGCGCTGGACGGCGTCGACATCGACAACCCCGGCACGGCCCTGGACCGCAGCGGGCACCCGAACCCGGTGCCCCGGGTCACCGGGCCGATCCGCAGGCGCCATGCCGTGCTCACCGGCGACCTGGCCTTCCTCCGCGCCCACACCGGCCGGACGGTCAAGGTGACCGTGCCCGGCCCGTTCACCATGGCCCAGCAGGCCCAGAACGACTACTACCCGGACCGCGAGGCGGCGGCGTTCGGGTACGCCGAGGCGGTCAACGAGGAGGTCAAGGAACTGTTCGCGGCCGGGGCCGACATCGTGCAGCTCGACGAGCCCTACCTGCAGGCCCGCCCGGAGGAGGCGCGCAAGTACGGGGTGCCGGTCGTGAACCGGGCCCTGGACGGCGCGGGCGGGACCACGGCGGTACATCTCTGCTTCGGGTACGCGGCGATCATCCACGACCGCCCGGAGGGCTACTCGTTCCTGCCGGAACTGGCGGCGAGCGACGTCGGCCAGGTGTCGATCGAGACCGCGCAGTCAGGGCTGGATTGCTCCGTGCTCGCCACCCTGGACGGCAAGACGATCATCCTCGGCGTGCTCGACCTGAACGACCGCACCGTGGAGACACCCGGCCAGGTGGCCGAGCGGGTCCGCCGGGCGCTGCCGTACGTTCCGGCCGAGCGCATCGTGCTCGCCCCGGACTGCGGGATGAAGTACCTGCCCCGGGACGCCGCGGCAGGCAAGCTCGCCGCGATGACCGAAGCGGCCGCCCTGCTGCGCGCCGAGCTGGGCGGCTAGCGCGCGCCGTTAGGCTCCCCCCATGACCGATCTCGCAGATTTCGCCGCCCTGGTGCGCGGCGATCACGGGCTGTGCGTGGTGTCCACGCTGCGCGCCGCGGGCACGATCCAGTCGTCCGTGGTGAACGCGGGCGTGCTCGGGCACCCGGTGACCGGCGCCCCCGTGGTGGCCTTCACCACCCGGGGCGGGACCGCCAAGCTGGTGAACCTGCGGGCCAGGCCGCGGGCCACGATCGTGGTCCGGGCCGGCTGGCAGTGGGCCGCGGTCGAGGGGCCGGCCGAGATCGCGGGCCCGGACGACCCGCTGCCCGGCTTTCCCGCGGAGGCGCTGCCCGGGCTGCTGCGGCATGTGTTCGCCGCCGCGGGCGGGACGCACGACGACTGGCCCAGCTACGACCGGGTGATGGCTGCGGAGCGCCGGGCCGCCGTCCTGGTGACCCCGGAGCGCGTGTACTCCAACGCGCCCGGGTGACCGCCGGCCGCGGCCGTCAGGCCGGGCGGTAGGCGCGCAGGAACGCGGCCACTCCCCCGGTGACCATCCGCTCGGTCTCGGCGTCGCTGACCGGGACGGCGCCGAACATCGACTTGTTGTTGAGCTGGCCGAACGTCAGCGCGGACAGGTGATCGGCCGCCTCGACCGGGTCGGTGATCTGGAGCTGCCCGGCCTCGGCCAGCCGGGCCAGCGCCCGCGCCAGGATGCCGGTCATGGTCTGCGGCTGCGCCTGCTCCCGCAGCAGCGCCGGAAAATACGGGGCCTCGGCCATCATCAGCCGGATCAGGCCGATCCGCTCGGGCGCCCTGAGCAAGGTGAACGCCACGTCGCGGGCGAAGGCGGTCAGGTCCTGCCGCACGTCGGTGATCTCGCTCAGGTGCGCTTCGGCGATGCGGCCGAACGTGGCCGTCATCGCGGCGTAGGTATCCCTGAGCACGGACAGGAACAGGCTCTCCTTGTCCCCGTAGCGGTTGTAGATCGTCCGCTTCGACACCCCAGCCTCGGCCGCGATCGCGTCGACGCTGGTGCGCTCATAGCCGTCGCGCAGGAACAGCCGCAGCGCGGCCGCCGAGATCGCCTCGCCCTTCGCCCCGGCCGCCCCGACGGCTCGGCCGGGCCCGCGCGACCCGGTGTGCTCCGCTAGCCCGCTCGGCATATCCGCGCCTCCTTTTCTGCACTCACCAGTTTACCTAAGTAAACTGTACGGTGTAGTGTAAGTCTCATGAACGCGACGCCCGCCGCCACCCAAGGCACCGCCCCGCACCCTACGCCGGACCGGCTTGACCGGGAGCTGGTCAAGCTCATCGTGGTCCTGCTGGCCGGCGCGATCCCCGCGCTCCTGGACACCGCGATCGTCAACGTGGCGGTCGACATGATCGGCCGCGACCTGCACACCACCGTGTCGCCGATCCAGTGGGTGATCACCGGCTACCTGCTCTCGTTCGCCATGGTCATCCCGCTGAGCGGCTGGGCGCTCTCCCGGTTCGGCGGCCGCGCGGTCTGGATGTTCTCGCTCGGCCTGTTCCTGGCGGGCTCGGCCGCCTGCGGGGCGGCGTGGAACGTCGGCAGCCTGATCGCGTTCCGGGTGGTGCAGGGCATCGGCGGCGGCCTGATGGTGCCCCTGCTCACCACCCTGCTGGTGCAGGCGGCCGGCGACCGGCAGATGGGACGGCTGATGAGCGCGATCAGCCTGCCCATCGTCGTGGTCCCGATCTTCGGGCCGGTCGTGGCCGGCCTGATCATCAGCAACGCAAGCTGGCGCTGGATCTTCTACGTGAACGTGCCGATCTGCCTGGCCGGGCTGGCGCTCGCCTGGCGCGGGCTGCCGGCCGCGCCGCCGCCGGGCGGCCGGCAGCGGCTCGATCTGGCCGGCCTGCTGCTGCTGCCGCCCGCGCTGGTCGCGCTCCTGTACGGCCTGGCCCAGGTGAGCAGCGCGGGCGGCTTCGCCCACCGGGATGTGATGCTCCCGCTGGCCGCGGGCGCGGTGCTGCTCGCGGGCTACTGCCTGCACGCGCTGCGGACGTCCGGGACGCCCATGGTCGACCTGCGGCTGTTCCGGTCGCGCGCGTTCACCGGGGCGAGCAGCCTGCTGTTCCTGGCCGGGCTGTCGATCTACGGAGGCATGCTGCTGCCGCCGCTGTACTTCCAGCAGTTCCGGGGGGCCAGCGCGCTAACGGCCGGGCTGCTGATGGTGCCGCAGGGCCTCGGCAGCCTGCTGCCGCGGACGCTGGCCGGCAAGCTCACCGACAAGATCGGCCCCCGGCTGGTCGTGCTGGCCGGCGTCGCGCTGGCCGCCGTGGGCACGGTCCCGTTCGCGCTGGCCGGGCTGCACACCAGCTACTGGCTGCTCGGCGCGGCCCTGGTCGTCCGGGGCGCCGGGCTCGGCACCGCCACCATCGCGGTGATGGCCGGCGCCTTCCAGGGCCTGCGCCGGGAGCAGGTACCACACGCCAGCAGCGCCACCCGGATCGTGCAGTTCGTCGGCGGCTCGTTCGGCGCCGCGGTGCTGGTGGCCGTGATCCTCGACCGCCAGGTCGCCGCGCACGCCGCGGCGGGCGCGGCCGGCCTGGCCACCGCGTTCGGCCACACGTTCTGGTGGTGCACCGGCTTCACCGCGCTGGCACTGCTCCCCGCGCTGCTGATGTCCGGCCGCGCCAAGCTCCCCGCCGCCGGGCCGTCCTAGCCCGCGCCACCAATCGCTCACGCGCCATGATCGTGGCAGGTGGTGTGGCCTCGCGCCGGTTTCATGATCCTGTGCATGACGCTGAACGTCACTCGTGATGGCTACTGAGCGATCGGGGAGCTGACCGAAACCCGACGGCGATGTTCATGGTGACGCTCTCATGCTCGCCGTGACGGCTTCTGTCCGGCTAGAACCGGGACCGGCCGGGCACCTAAATTAGTGAGCCTGCCCGGGATTAGGTTCGTCACAGACGGTCACAGCCCGGCCGCCGCGAAGCACGCGATATCCGCCGATATGTACCCTCAGAGCCAGTGATCGACTGAGGGGGTGCACCGTACAGATCAGGTGATTCTGCGCTGATCTGTCGTGCTGTTGGTGGCCTCCAGCTCCCCCTGGCTCGGTGCTGGGTGGTCTGGCACGGGATTCCGGTGAGGTATCCGGCCGCCCGGTGGCGGGCATCAGGCGCTGGGGACCCGTCCGATGATCCAGCCGAACTCGGAGACGATCCGGACGCCGAGGCCTTCGGTGTACAGCGGGCGGATGGCCTGGCGGATCGCCTCGGCGAACCGGTCGTAGCCAGCCGCCTGCAGGGCCGGCCAGGACGGCCCGGCAGAGGCGAGCGCCCGGGCCGCCAGGTCGAGGTCGGGCCACTCGTTGACGACCTGCGCGGTCCCCCGGCCGGCGAACTCCAGGCCGGCGTCGGCGAGCATCTGCTCGGCCACGCCAGGCCGCCCGGTGTCACCCTGATTGAGGGTGGCATCGACGTGGCCGGGCGGCGACAGCTCCAGCAGCGTGGCGAAGAACGGCAGCAGGCCAAGCCGCCTGGGAGATCCCCAGAAGCTGAACCCGGCCAGCCCGCCCGGCCGCACCACCCGGCGGGCCTCGGCCAGCGCGTCCTCGCATCCCTTCCAGATCCCGTTGAAACTCGTCGCCACATCGAAGCAGTCATCGCCGAACGGCAGCGCGAACATGTCGCCGACCCGGAAATCCCCGCCGGGCGTGCGCGCCCGCGCGATCGCGATCAGTGCCCCGGAGGCATCCAGCCCGGCGACCTCGGCCCCCCGGGCGGCTGCGACGCTGGCCGCGTATCCGGAGCCGCAGGCAATGTCGAGCAGCCTGGTTCCCGCGCCCACGCCAGCCCGGTCGAACAGCGCGTCGTTGGCACGCCGCGCATACGGCTCCATCAGGTACGCCCAGTCCGTGGCCCGCTCACCCCAGGCCCGGCCCGATTCGGCCCACCCCATCGGCCTCGCCTCCGCTGCCCGGTCCCGCACTGTTAGCCACCCGGCTCCCCGAAGTGTGCCGCAGTTCCCCCCCGGGGTGCCAGTCAGGCGGCCAGCGACCGCGGGAGTGCCCAGCCGGCAGCACGGGACAACCGCAACTGCGCGCTTGCAGCGGAGGCGGCCCGCATCGCGATACGCCGCCGGATTGTCATACCGCGTCCGAGCTTCCTCACCCACCCGGCACGCCCCGAAACTGCGCCTGGCCAGCCCCACGCAGCCGAAGTCACGCTCCGTGGCCGTCACCGGCGCCGAGCTGACGAGCCATACCCGCCCGCGTGGGCTGGAAGGCGGGAACTCGCCGGATGTCTGGCATCCAGGTGGAACATTCTCCGCGGCCGCGTGCCTGTGGCGTGACTGAGATCGCTGACCTGTGTCCTCCCGCACTGGGTCGCGGAGCGCTGGAGTCGGCCCAATGCCTGAGCGGAGTGAAATGATCGCCACATGCCGGTTGCGCATGGTCGTATCGCTTTGGTGACAGGCAGCTCGCGAGGCCTGGGCGCCGCGATCGCGCGGCGCCTGGCTCATGACGGCCTCGCCGTCGCGGTCAATGGCCGCCGCGGCGACCGGCAGGCACCTGAGGTTGCCCGCAGCATCCATGACGACGGCGGCGTCGCCGAGGCGTTCTGCGCCGACGTCACCGACCAGCAGCAGGTTGCCGAGCTGGTCGCCGAGATCACCGGCCGCTTCGGCCCGGTTGACGTGCTGGTACTCAACGCCACCGGCCCACAGCCCGAAGCCGCGGTGACCGAGGTAGCCTGGGCCGACCACCTCGCCCAGCTGAACTTCTTTGTCAAGAGCCCGGTGCTGCTCGGCGGCGCGGTGTTGCCCGGGATGCAGGCCCGGCGGTACGGCCGCATCGTGCACATCGACTCCGAGGTCGCCAACCAGCCGCCTCCTGGCAGGTCCGCGTATGCCACGGCCAAGAGCGCACAGATAGGTCTGGCCCGTAGCTGGGCGCGCGAGCTCGCCCCGTCCGGTATCACCGTGAACACGGTCGCACCCGGCTTCGTGCCCGTCGAGCGGCACGCAGACGTACCCGCCGAAACCAGAAAGGCCTATCTGGCCTCGGTGCCCGCCGGGCGGATGGGATCTCCCGACGACATCGCCCACGCCGTGAGCTTCCTCGCCTCCGAAGATGCCGCCTTCATCACCGGCCAGCGCATCGTCGTCGACGGCGGCCGGAGCCTTGGCACCTGACAACCGGCTCCAACACCCACGTGACCAGTCACCGACGGTGACCTCCAGAAGCTGAATCGACCACCAGAACCGCCTAATAGGCGGCAACATGGTGCGAGCGCGGCTTCCTGGTATGGCATCCGAACGGGGCGTCCTGCGCTGCTGCGACCGCACTCCACCCGCCGCCTGGTTTGCGATTTTCTGCTTGACCCGAATGACGCGGCTGCGGAGAATCGCCGCCATGCCGATGGTGATTGTCAGCGCGGGTATGAGGTCGGCCGGCCCGGCGGTGCCATGGTGACAGGTGGCCGAGTCCCGGTCTTGTGGATCACCGGCCCGGCGGGCGTGCCGGCGGGCAGATCCTGCTGCTGTGCGGCCCGGCCGGGGTCGGCAAGTCCACGACCGGCTTCCAGTTGTACCTGCGGTGCCTGAAAGCCGGCCTCACCGCCAGCTACATCGACCTGGACCAGATCGGATTCCTCACGCCCCCCGCCGATGGTGATCCAGGCAACCACAAGCTGAAGGCCGGTAATCTCGCCGCTATCTGGCGGACTTACTACGCTGCCGGAGCCAGGTACCTGGTGATGACCGGTCCTGTCGACAACCAGGATTGCTAGTTGTCAACAACTTTGAGGGCCACTGGACGGGCACAGGTGGCCGAAGTCGAACGCATATGCGTGATGTGAGTGCATGCTGAGCGAGGTGCGCAAGTATCGTTAAGTAGGCACATTGGCCTATGGCGAGCTGTGGGTCACCCGCTGCCGCCTAGCCGCCTGGATCGGAGACAGGATCGGCCAGCATCGCATCGACACCCCTTACTTCTTACTTCTGTGGCACATTCAAGGGCATCCACCTGGCGCTCGGTTGGCACGGGCCCTGCCGAAGGCATCGAAGCTCACCGCCGCCTCGCTGGCAGCAGCGCGCCGACGAACCAGAACAGCGGGATGAAGATCCCGGCGATGAAGAATACCCAGTGCCCAGCGACGCCGTCTTCGCCCGCCTCCAAGCCGACGCCCGGCAGGCCACAGCGACGGCAGCGGCGAAGGGCCCGGGAGGGCAACCGGGGAACGACTCTGACTCCAGCGCGGCCGGATTGCACCCCGGACACCGGCTCTTCGGACAAGCCACTCCCGAGCCCGGTCCCACCCTACGGCCCGCCAACCCGCACCGGCGAACCACGCCACCGAAGCCCGCATCCAGGAAAACCCGCCAGACGACTTGACACGAACAGCAAAGAGGACTCGATATGGGTGGGTTGGCGGCTACCGGCATCCGGCTGGCTACCGGCCCGAAAGATCGTTATGGACCTACGGTTCCCAGTGCCTGTGGTGTCCGGCTCATCGAACCAGCACTCCGCCGTCTCCGCGGCCCCCGGCGCCGATTTATCCCCGGGCCGTGGCACGGATCCGAGCGGTCCGCCGCGGCCTCCCGCCGAAGGCCGGGGCGGCAGGGCTTGGTAGGAAGCCAGGTCAGCGGTGGCGACTCGGACCAGGTAATCGGGGCCGCCGACGAGGCGTTCGGCGTGGCGGACCTGTGGGATGCCGGCCAGGCCACGCTCGAACTCCGTGATCGTCGATGCGTTTTCCCGGTCCATGGCTACCTGCACGAGCACTTCGAATCCGAGGCCGACCGCGGCGAGGTCAATGACAGCTCTGAGCCTGCGAGAGCGCGTGCGCCGTTGTGTCTCCGCTTCATGACCTCGACGAGAAACGGCTTCCGCGCCGCCCTGCGTGATGCCGTGTTTGTGTCAGTCTTCCCCAGCCAGCAGTCCGGTGAGGTCACCGACCGGGCCGAGATGGCCGAGTTTGTCAGGGTTGATCTGGTTGTAGACGGTGCGGACACGGCCGGCGCGGATTTCCAGCCAGACCACGCCCAGGACGGCGCCGTCGGGCGAGGAAACCTGGGCGCCGGGGTGGCCATTGGCGCGCACCGGTTCCAGCCGAAATCCGAGGCGGTTGGCCTGCCGGGCGAGGCCGAGGACGAACCTGCCAACCTGCACTGGCCCGCTCACCGGTTCGCGGACCGCAGGAACCTTGCCGCCCCCATCCGCGTAAAATCGCACGTCGTTGGCGAGCACGGCCTCGAGACCGGCCAGATCGCCGTCGCGGACAGCGGCGAAGAACCGCTCGGCCAGCCGATCCCGCTCCTCGGTGGAGGGCTCGAAGCGGGTCCGGCTGTGCTGGACGTGCTGGCGCGCGCGATGAAACAGCTGGCGGCAGGTGACCTCGCTCTTCTCCACCACAGCGGCAACCTCGGTATAGCCGTAGCCGAACACCTCACGCAGCAAGAACACCGCGCGCTCCACCGGCGACAAGCTCTCGAGCACGATCAGGAAGGCCGCGGAGACCGTTTCGTCCATCTCGAGCCGCCACGACGGGTCGGCCCCCTCGGACTCGACTAAGGGTTCGGGCAGCCAGGGGCCAACGTACTGCTCACGGCGTCGGTGAGCCGAGCGCAGCGCGTCGATCGCCAGCCGGGTGGTGACGGTGGCCGCGTAGGCATCGGGAGAGCGCAGGTCGTCCGGCGCGCTTTTGTACATGCGCAGGAAGGCCTCCTGGACCACGTCCTCAGCCTCGGCGACGCTGCCGAGCATCCGGTATGCGATCGAAAACATCAGCGGCCGGAGCTCGCCGGGTGCCCAGGAATTGGTCATGTCCCGATGCAACCACGCGTGGCTGTCACAGTCGAAGCCAGTTCCCCGTCGAAGGTTGACAAAGGATCCCCAGGGTGAGGAAGCAGGTGGGACCATCAACAAGCCAGGCCCAGTGCCCGCTCAGCTACAACCGTTCGTCCGCCAGGGCACGATCCTGCTGCACACCAAGAAGCGCGACGGCAGCTGGGTTCCCACGCCAGTCAGCATCGCCGTGCACGGCGACCGCGCGTACATCCGCACCTACACCAAGGCCGGCAAGAGCAAACGGCTGCGGAACTTTCCCGAGGTCCAATTCTGCCCGTCGACGTTCCGCGGCAAGCCCACCGGAGCGCTGTGGCACGCCAACGCCCGGCTGCTGGACGGTGACGAAGCCCGCACGGCAGCGCGGCTACTGTCTCGCAAGTATCGGGTACTGCACGGTTTCGTCGTCCCGCTGGCTCATCGGGTCATGCGAACGGCGACCCTCCACTACGAGCTCAGCGACTTCCGGCCGGCGTCTCAATGAGCGATCCCCATATGGACACCGCCGTCGTGGTGCAAGATGCCGGGATGATCACCATGCACCGCCGGCAGTTCCACCGTCGGGACTGTCACGCCGGGAGGCGCGGATGGTCCAGCTAGAGGATCGGGCAGACGCGTCCACGCTGTCGCGGCCTGGGGTAAGGGACTTGGGCGCCCGTGCGAGGCGCTGCTTGTCCGTATAGCGCCGCGGGCACGCCGCGTCGGCACCAGGCCCCTGCCTGAATGATCATGCTGACGCCCGCGGCGCTCCGGTCCTTGCCGGAGCACCGCATTGCGCCGATCCTCCGGCGGGGCTGTGTACCGGCCGGTGCTCAGGCTGCCGTCCGGTGCCGGAACAGCCAGGAAGCCGCGGTGACGGACACCGCGAGGATGCCCGTGCAGTAGGCGATCGCTATCCATGCCTCGTGGCCGACGGCCGCGCCGGTCGAGGTGTGGCCCATCCACAGTCCGCGCATCGTCTCAACTATCGGCGTGAACGGCTGGTGCGCCGCGAAGGTCCGGAGTACTCCAGGCATCGTGCGCGCCGGGACGAACGCGGTGCTGACGTAGGGGATGAACATGAGCACGAAGGTGGCCGAGTTCGCCGCCTCGACGTTCCGGGCGAGCAGGCCGGCGCTGGCCGCGAGCCAGGACAGGGCCAGGACGAACAGCACGATCATGGCGCCGGCAGCGGCCCAGGCCGCGGGCGACGCAGTCGGGCGCCAGCCGATGCCAAGGCCGACGCCGATGACGAGCGCGGTCGCGATCAGGTTCCGGGCGAGGCTGGCGGCCACGTGGCCGACCAGGATCGTCGAGCTCTTGATCGGCATCGACCGGAATCGGTCAACGATGCCGCTGGTCATGTCGGTGGCCACGGCGACGGCGGTCGTCCCGGCGCCGAACCCGGCGCAGAGCACGATCAGGCCTGGCACGACGTAGTCGACATACTTCCCGCCAGTGTTGAGGGCGCCGCCGAACACGTAGACGAACAGCAGCATCAAGATGATGGGCAGCATCAGCGCGGTGAAGAACGCCTCCGGGTTGCGCAGCGAGCGTCGCACGCAGCGCACGACCATCACCCGTGAGTCCGAGACAGTGCAGGCCATGCTCATCGGGCCATCTCCTTGGGGCGGTGGCTGACGGCGTCAGCGCCGGTGACGGACAGGAAGACGTCGTCGAGGCTCGGGCGGTGGATCGACACCTTCAGCGCTGGCGCACCAGCCGCCTCGAGCCGCCCGAGCGCCGCGTGCACCTCGGCCGCCGACCCGCCGGTTGCGACCTCGACGACGTGCAGCCGGTCGTCGGTGCGGACCGTGTCCAGGACACCGAGCGCCCGTGCGTAGGCGGCGGCATCGGCGAACTGCAGGCTGATGACCTCGGTTCCCAGGCTTGCCTTGAGGTCGTCCGCGGTGCCCTGGGCGACCACGCGCCCGCGGTCGAGCAGGGCGATCTTGTCGGCCAGGACGTCGGCTTCCTCCAGGTACTGCGTCGTCAGCAGGATGGTGACGCCCTCGCCGGCCAGGCCGCGGGCGGTGTCCCACACGTGCTCGCGGCTGCGCAGGTCGAGCCCGGTGGTCGGTTCGTCGAGGAACAGCAGCCTGGGCCGCTCGATCATGCTGATCGCCAGGTCGAGCCGGCGTTTCATGCCGCCGGAGTAGGACCCGGCCCGCCGGTCGCCGGCGTCGGCGAGGCCGAAGGCCGCGAGCAGTTCGGCGGCCCGGGCCCGGGCCGCACGCGGCGGCACGTGCCGGAGCCGGGCCATCATCTCGAGGTTTTCCCGGCCGGTCAGCAGGTCATCGACCGCCGCGTACTGGCCGGTGAGGCTGATCGAGCGCTTGACGCCGGCCGGGTCAGTGAGCAGGTCGTGACCGGCGATCGTGGCCGTGCCGGTGTCCGGCCGCACGAGGGTGGCAAGTATTCGCACCATCGTGGTCTTGCCCGCGCCGTTCGGGCCGAGCAGCGCGAGCACCGTGCCGGTCTCGACGGCGAGGTCGACATGATCGAGCACGGCGCGGCCGCCGAACGACTTGCCGATCCCGGCCGCAATAACTGTGTACGTCATACACACAAGGTATATTGGGTACACAGTTACTGTCAATCCGCAGTGCATCGACCCGGAGGAACGGAGAAGCCCGTCCAGATGCCGAGCGAGAAGGCGCGGCCGCTGCCGCCAGGACTTGACCTGCTGTGGGGGCGGCGCGGCGGCGGCCGCCGCGGGCCACGGCGCGGGCTGTCGGTCGACGAGATCGTCGAGGCTGCCGTCCGCCTCGCCGACGCCGAGGGACTGGACGGGGTGTCGATGGCCCGGGTCGCCGAGGAGCTCGGTTTCACCACCATGTCGCTGTACCGGTACGTGGCCGGCAAGGACGAGCTGCTGCAGCTGATGTGGAACGCCAGCGCGCAGGGCGCGGAAGACCTGGTGCTGGACGGCGAGGACTGGCGGTCCAGGCTGCGATGCTGGGCGCTGGTGCAGCGCGAGGCGATCGACCGGCACCCGTGGATCACCCAGATGCCGATGGCCGCGCCGCCGCTAGCGCCCAACTCCCTCACGTTCGTCGAACGCGGCCTTCAGGCCATGGACGGTACCGGCCTGGCAGACGCCGACAAGCTGCGGGTACTCGGCTTGCTCAGTTCCTACACCCTCAGCGAAGCCCGGATGGCTTACGACGCGGCCCGTGCCGTCGCGCAGGAGCAGGCCGCGGCCGCTGACGGCGCCGCGGCCGCACCGCCCTGGAGCTTCGAGGCGCTGCTGCGAGAGCTGGTGGACGAGCCAGCATATCCGCGGCTGCACAAGATCGCCTGGTCGGCCGGCATCGGCGACAGCAGGTCCGGCTTCGATGAGCGGGCGGAGTTCATGTTCGGCGTCGAGATGATCCTTGACGGCGTCCAGGCGTTGATCGACCGAAGCTGATCCAGCGGCCGAGCCGATGACCGCGATCGGCGTTCTCCAGCCCCGCGGCCACAGGCGGGGAGCCAGCGGACAAAGAACTGGCTGTTCTGTGCCGCTCAGCCAACGCAAACAGGCCATCGGAGGACCGCACAAAATCACCTGTTCTGCGGCTCGGCGCTGTGCGGCGCGCCCGTAAGACACACAGATCGAGGTGGCTCACCGGGTTAGCGCCCGTGCGGTTACCACGGGCGGTCGCGCTGGGGTCCAGGACGTAATGACGCAAGTTGGTATCGTTCGGCTTGGCGGCGAGCAAAAGATGGGTGGAAGCGCGGGATGGCTGACCGGGAGCTGATGCGCGCCTCGGACGACGACCGGCAGCAGGCCGTCGACCGGCTACGTGCGGCCTTTGAGGACGGTCGGCTGAAAATGGAGGAGTTCACCGAGCGGGTGGGACTGGCCTACCAGGCAGTCACCTACGGCGACTTGGCCAAGCTGCACGCCGACCTGTCTCCTGCCCGCCCGGAGGCCGAGCCGCGGCTCGCCCCGGCCGCCGCTGCCTCGCCCGCCGTAACCGCTAAGCGCAGCGTCTTCGCTGACCTGCCGGCACCGCTGAAGGTGCTGTGGACGATATGGCTGGCCGCCGTGTCGGTCAACGTGGTGGTCTGGGTTCTGGTCGTGGGGACCAGCGGGCACTTCATCTACCTATGGCCAGTCTGGGTGGCCGGCCCGTATGGCGCCGCGTTGCTGGCCATTTCCGCGCCTGTGGTGCACAGCCGACGCAGCCGTCGGCCTGCGGCGCCACTCCCGCCCCCAGGTGAGGCTGACTCGCGGCGCCAGCTCGGCTCGTAGCGCTGATCATCTGCGAACTCGGGGCCATGCCGGCCTGGCTTCACGAGCGGCGTCGTGGCGCTGTGGTGCCGCCCGGTGACCCGTGTACCGGCGCAAACCAGGCGACCAGGCACCATCTACAGCCCTCATTTCGCCAGAGCAGACCGCCCTGTTCGGTGCGGGATTGGACTGTCAGGTAGCCAACTCGGCTCGCATCATTAGGCGGCTACGTGCGCGCATCTGATTCGACAACAGATCACCAACACAGGCTGTCGGGCCTACTGCCCATCGCATATTTATGCGGTGTCCCATCAGCCGGGCACGTCCGCCATTGCCGCCATGAGGTATGTCCGACATCCGAGATCCTCGAGCATCTGCAAGCGGTGGGTCCTGTCACGAGCTCGCGGACCTAGCCTCAACGCCGTCAGGCAGGGCCCGTTGGTGCTCGCAATGTCTGCGCAGCAGGCTTGCCCCGGTCACGGAGCGTGGTCAAGCCACCGTGGCAGGCCGCGCGTGTAACCGCCGTTATCTCCAGCCCGTTTCGGGGTGTCCTCGCTGTAAGCGCCGCGGGTGTTTTGTGTGCTTTTTGCTGCGTGCTGGACACGTTATCTGGACAGTGTCTCCGCCGCAGACGCCGTGCAAATCCTCTTGTCGCTGATGTTTTTCGAACTAAGCGGCTACTACGTGAACACTGTTCAGCTACATGTCCACGCCGCAGACGTCCTGGTCAGGCGCGGCATAGACAGGGAGGGCTCCAGATAACCGCCGATAGGTGCGGGGAGCGCCGGGCGTTCATCGGCGCGCTGTGCGCGGCCGCAGGGACGACTGCGGCGGCGGCTCCCGTGCCCGGTGGTGGTGGCACGCTCCGGGGGCTGCACAGTTCGCGGGATGCGCCGGCGGTGGTGGTGATCGGGATACGGGCCGACTTCTACGCCCGCAGCGCCGCCTACCCCGAGCTGGTGCCCTACCTGGAGCACAGCCAGGTACTAGTCGGCCCGATGGACCAGGCCGGGCTGCGTGCGGCCATCGAGGGACCAGCGGCCTGGGCCGGGCTCGTCGTGGATGCTGGCCTGGTCGAAGTGCTGCTGGCTGACCTGGGGCTGCATCCCCGCCCGGTCATCCCGCTAGCCTCCGCCCAGGCACCGGCCGAAACGGCCGTCCTGGAGGCGGGCAGCGGGCAGGCGTCACCGGACGGCGGCAGCTATGAGGCCGGCCTGCTGCCGCTGCTGGCCTACGCGCTGCAGCAGACCTGGCAGCACCGGGAGGGCCGGCGGCTGACCGTGGCCGCCTACCGGGCTACCGGCGGCATCGACGGGGCCGTCGCCCGCGCCGCCGAGGCCGTGTACGAAAGGTTCGACGACGACGGCAGGCAGGCCGCCCGTCGGCTGCTGCTGCGCCTGGTCAGCCTCGGCGAGGGCACCGCGGACACCCGGCGGCGGGTTACGGTGACCGAGCTGACCGGGACAGCCGAGCTGGCCGGGCCGGCGGACACCCCGCAGGCCGCTACGGCCCGGACGGTGCTCACCGACCTGGTCCAGGCCCGCCTGCTGATCGCCGATACCGGCACCGACGGCAGGGACACCGTCGAGATCAGCCACGAGGCGCTCCTGTCGTCCTGGCCGAGGCTGCGCGAGTGGCTCAGCCAGGACCGCGCCGGCCAGCGGATCCACCGCGACCTGACCGAGGCTGCCCGCGCCTGGCAGGCCCGGGGCCGCGAGCCCAGCCACCTGTTCGGTGGTACCCGGCTGGCCGTGGCCCGCGAGTGGGCGGCCAGCCATGGACGGGACCTCAACGCTGACGAGCGTGCCTTCCTGACCGCCTGCCGGCAGCGCGAGCAACGTGCCACCCGACGGCGCCGGATCGCCGTCGCAGCCCTGGCCGTGCTCACGCTCGTGTCCGCCGGCACTGCCCGGCCTTGCGGTCTATAGCAACACTCAGGCAGTGAGCGCACGCGACCAGGCCATCGCGAATCAGGTTGTCGCCTATGCAGAGCAGATGCAGAGTACTGACCCGTCGCTGGCGGCCCAACTCGATCTCGTCGGCCGCCACCTGGGCCCGACCCCCGACTACGCTTCGCAACTAACTTCGCAACTACTCAACACAGCCAATATTCCGCTGTCGAACCCTCTGACCGGGCCCGCCGGCGGCGCCTCCTCAGTGGCGTTCAGCCCGGACGGGCACACCCTGGCCGTCGGCGGCGGCCTCGGCGGCGCGATCTGGCTGTGGAACGTCACCGACTCCGCCCGCGCCACCCAGATCGGGCACCTGCTGACCGGGCCCACCGGCAACGTCGACTCGGTGGCGTTCAGCCCGGACGGGCACACCCTGGCCGTCGCCGGCGGCGACGGCGGCGCGATCTGGCTGTGGAACATCACCGACCCCGCCCGCGCCACCCAGATCGGGCAGCCCCTGACCGGGCCCACCGCCGGCGTCGGCTCGGTGGCGTTCAGCCCGGACGGCCACACCCTGGCCGCCGTCGGCATCGGCACAATCCGGCTATGGGACCTCGACGTCGATCACGCCATCGACCGGATCTGTGCCACCACCAGCAACAACCTTACCCCGGAGCAGTGGGCCCGCTACATCCCCGAACTGCCGTACGATCCACCATGCCGCCACCTCTAGAGAACCGCCAGCGTCGGCGTCAGTCCCGGCACAGCACGATCCCCTTGCACCCGTATTCGCACGTCACGGCCGTCCTCAAGATGCCGTAAATGGCCGTCGGCAAGAGCCGCGAAAGCGCAGAACTGGAAAATCTGGCGCGAGTCCCCAGCGCCTCGGTCGGCCTCGATAGCCGCAAATATTAAGCGTTCGGCTTGCCTGATAACGAAATGAAGCAGTCGAGTCAGCGATCATCGCAGCCATCAAACGTCGATTTAATATGTTAAGCGATGCATGAATATGCGTTCAGGCAACGCCCGCTATTCGCATGTGCGGGAGGGTCGGAGCTGAGCGCTGTTCGCGCCGGTTGGCGGGCACAGAATCCCGCCCACGGACGGGCGGCCTCTACATCGGCACTGAGCTGAGGGCCGCCCAGGCGG
Organism: uncultured Actinomycetota bacterium; assembly: GCA_963808705.1. Taxonomy (GTDB): domain Bacteria; phylum Actinomycetota; class Actinomycetes; order Streptosporangiales; family Streptosporangiaceae; genus JASHPR01. The sequence continues at coordinate 118,736 of CAWEHB010000009.1, forward strand.
CTCGGCGAGCCCGCCCGTGATCAGACTCCGCCACAGTCAGCGATCAGCTGGCGAACGAGCATCACCGCCATGGGACTAGCCGGGAACCCCGGTGATTGGTGGTCCTCGCCCAGGCATCTGGCGACACGCTGCCTGAGAGCCTGGTGCGCGCCGCTATCGATCACCTATGACATTCGGTGGCTCGTAGATGACGAAAACACCATAAGCGCGCACCACGGCTGACCAGCGCGGCCGCGCGTTTGCCGGACGCAGCCGCCGAGTCAGGTTTCGGTGCCGGCAGCTGCCAACGTCAGGCCTCCCGCGTGTCTGGCCGTTCCTGGCTGCCGGCCGCAGGGCCGCAGCCCTGGAATTCCTTGATCACCTAGCCGGCTGGGTCACGGCGCTGGCCGGGACCGGGCAGGAGCCGGAACCGGATGAGCTGGCGTCTCCAGCCTGGCAGCCTGGCAGCCGGGCGACACGGCAGGCGGCGATCGCCGTCAGCACTGCCTCCTGGTGCTCGCGGCTGGCAGCTCCTTGTCCGGAGGCCGTGATGTATGAAATACAGCGCGGGCCGACTGTTTCCGCTGGACTTTAGCCGGGGACCGCTACGTCTCCAAAACACCAACGACGTCTTGAGCTCGTAATAACCGCGCCGACCCGCCGCGGCGGGCTGGGTAAAGTGACGGAGTGGTCTTATGTCGTTGATGGTTGTCGACGGCAGCCAGGAGCTATTGGGTGGCGGCGCTGGCCGCGGGGTGTGGCGGTCCCGGCCGCGGCGGTCGGTGGCATGGCGAGGGCGAGGGCGGCGGTGCGGGTGTGCACGCCGAGCTTGGTGAAGATGTTGCGCAGGTGCATGTGCACGGTGGTGATGGAGACGTGGAGCCGTGCTGCGATCTCGGCGTTGCGGTGCCCGGCAGCTACCAGGTGCAGCACTTCCCATTCCCGGCGGGTGAGGCTGGGGACGCCGGTCCGGCGGCGTTCGGCGTCTTGCCAGACGGCATGCAGGTGGGGTCGGAGCAGTTCAGCGGCGAGGCGTTCTCGTTCGGTGAAGTCGGGATCGGCCGGGCCGCGGATGAACAAGATCCGCCGGGCGTGCCCGGGCGGTGCTGGCAGCGGTACCAGCATCTCGTGCTCGGCGCCGATTGGCCGGGAAAAGTCCGCCCACATGGCCGTTGCATGCAGGGTGCGGCGGGAGTAGAAGTCGGACAGCTTGACCACGCTGCGCAGGTCACCGGTGCGTTCGGGGTAGCTGCAGAACAGGCAGTTCCAGAACTCGGCCCAGAACACTCTCTCTATCGCCTCTATCTGGGCCGGAGAGGAGGGGGCATCGCTGACTTCCTGCTCTGTCAGGACCACCTGGTCGCGCACATCTAGTTCGCAGAAGGTGACGCTGGCAGACGGGATCAGCTTGGCCAGGGCATGCAGCACGGCGCTGGGCACGGCCTGGCCGGGTTCGTCGTCATACCCGGCGCGGACCACGTCGAGCAGCACGCGCAGGTCGCTCTCGCGCAGGGCCCGGTCGTTCGGCGTCAGCCCAGCCTCCCTCACAGTGCGCACCAGGGCGCCTGCCAGTTTTCGCGGGTGATCCGCGCGTGACTCGTTCCCCGCGCATGCTGCAGGCCTCCTGGCCTGGATTCTCCCAAAGATTCTCATTTTGGGGAATGGCGCCGCCCGCTGGGCCGGTGCGAGTGTGGCCTTCCCGGCACCCTCGCCGGCCCGCGTGGCGGGTCAGGAGGCCCTCATGAGGCACAGGACAAGGCAGATCGCCAGGCGGGTGCCGCTGCTTGCGGTGCTAGCAGCGGTCATATCCTGGGCGCCCGCCAGTGCAGCCGCGGCGGGGTCCGTGACCGCGGGAACAGCCCAGGGGGCTGCGTGGCAGGCGCGGGCACCGCTACCGGTCGCGCAAGGCGGGCTTGCCACCGCCACCGTCGGCGGGCAGATCCTGGCCATCGGCGGGTTCTCCAGCAACTTCAACGCCGCCCTGCACACCGTCCAGGCCTACAACCCTCGCACCAACAACTGGCAGACGCTCGCACCGATGCCGACCGCCCGGGGCGACCTGGCGGCGGCCGCGGCCGGCGGGCGGGTCTATGCGATTGGCGGCCTCGACTCGGCCGGCAATCCCATGGCCACGGTCGAGATCTACCGGGCCGCCAGCAATACCTGGACGGCCGGGACGCCACTGCCGGTGCCGCTGGGCGGTGATGCCGCCGTCGCCTTGGGAGACAAGGTCTATGTGTTCGGCGGGTATGACACCAGCGGCGCCGCGGTGGCCACCGTGGAGGTGTATGGCATCGACACCGGGACCTGGTCGCAGGCAGCGCCGATGCCGACCGCCCGGGGTCTGCTGCGGGTCACCGCCTCGCGCGGGCTGATCTACGCCATCGGCGGCGCCGACAGCAACGGTGACCCGGTCGCCGCGGTCGAGGTCTACCACCCGGCGGCCAACCGCTGGACCAAGGCACGCCCGCTGAGCGTCCCGCGGGAGGGCGCCGGGGTGGCCACCACCACCGACGGGCGGATCGTCGTGATCGGCGGCTGCTGCACCGCGGCCCACCGCTTCTACCAGACCGCGGAAATCTACCAGCCCCGGACCGGCCGGTGGCAGCCGTTTCCCGGGCTGCCCGTCCCCCGTGCCGGGCTGGCCGCAGCACCCGGGCCATGCCGGCTGATCTACGCCATCGCCGGATTCCAGGGCGAACCACCCAACACCCCCGCATCGCACCTGCTTGACGCGATCGGCGTGCGGTAGACGCACCCGCCCACCACACCTGACGAGAAAGAGGCACAGTCATGGCAGGAAAGGCAGTGATCAGTCTCAGCACCGGCCTGGAAGACCCGGAGAAGGTGACCGTGGCGTTCCTGGTCGCGGTCGGCGCTGCCGAGTCAGGACGGCCGACCCTGATGTTCCAGGCCAAGGAAGCGGTCCGGCTCGCGCTCGACGGCGTGGCGGCAGGCGTCGCGTGCGAGGGCTGCCCGCCGCTACAGGACCTGATCACCCGGTATGACAAAGCCGGCGGGAAGTACATGGTCTGCCCGGTCTGCTTCAACGCCAAGCAACTCGACAAGGGAAGCCTGCTGCCCAACGCGGATCTGGCGGGCAGCGTCCAGCTGTGGGAATGGATCGGCGACGAGGGAGCAACAACCTTCAGCTACTGAGGCCTGCATCCGGGCCGAAATCAACGTGGTGGGCCACCTGACCGCAAACCCGAAGGAGCCGAACGCCATGACCGGCAGCTTTCTCGACGAACCCCCGGTGTTCCCCCCTGTGCAGGCGCTATACGACGAAGACCTCGCAGACGACGGCTACGTGTCGAACGGGTCTCGATTGTGGGCGCATCAGCCAGACAGCCTCAAGCGGCTGTTCGAGCTGATGTCCCAGGCCTTCAGGCCCAGCGGCATGAACTTCCGCCAGTGCGGGATCTTGGTGACCGCGGCTGCCTCGACCCTTGGTGACTCGTACTGTTCGCTGGCGTGGGGCGGGAAGCTGAGCCAAGCCTCGGGCGTCGCCATAGCGGCGGGGGTCCTGACTGGCAGCGACGCCGGGCTGACCGGCCAGGAGAAGGCCATGGCCGCCTGGGCCCGGAAGGTCGCCAGGGACCCGAACGCGACCACGCCCGCCGACATCCAGGCGCTCCGCGATTCCGGGCTCGATGACGGGCAGATCTTCGCCATCACCGCCTTCGTGGCCCTTCGCCTGGCGTTCTCCACCATCAACGACTCCCTCGGCGCCCAGCCCGACGCGCAACTCGCCCAGTCTCTGCCCCAGGAGGTCCGCGAGGCCGTTACGTACGGCCGACCTGTAGCTATCGATCACCTATGACATTCGGTGGCCCGTACACGACGAAAACACCACAAGCGCGCACCACGGCTGACCAGCGCGACCGCGTGCGCTGGACCAGCCGCTGGGTCAGGCTAGCAGTTCCAGCGCAGTCAGCCCCGGCCTGCCGCGCGGCGCCAGCCCGCGCCACAACCGGCAGCCGGCGGTGAGGCGGGAAGATGGGGTGTGTCCCCGTTACCGACGCCGAGGGCGGATGGCAGTGGTGGATGGCTGGTGTTCGGTGCAGGAGCTGACGCGGCAGGGATTCGCGCGTGCGCGGGTGGTGATGGCCAACGAGGCACATGGCGGCCTGGCGCGCTGCATCCGGACCCGTGATTTGGGTGTGCACATGATCGGGGCTGCTCACCGGGCCGAGGTGTGGCGCCTGGCGATGGAGGCGCTGCCGCGGCCAGCGGACGGCACCCCCAGGGCCGATCCGGGCCGCCGCTGGGCGGTACGCCGGGCCTGACGCCGAGCACTCGCGAGGCGGTTGGCTGCCACTACGGCGTGCGCTGGTACCATCCTCGCGACACAGGCCGAGACGAGACGTTGCAGGTCAGGGCAGTATCTGCTGAACGAGGCCGTCTCTCTGGTGAACCGCTCTCGATCATTGCGTGCCCGCTGCGCGCGCCTAGATCTTCACCGCAATCTGCGCAGATATGATCATCTCGTGACAGGCTCGGACCGTTGCCCGGAGTGCGGCGCCCCCCCGTCGGCTGGTATCTGGAATCCTGGTCTGCCTCCTGTGCACCGCAGCAGTCCCATTTGATCACCCGTCGCACCCAGGCACCGCGCGCCGCTCCGCCCTCCACTCGGGGTGCTATGGTGCGCGTCGGTGACATTGCGCTTGGTCTTGGCTGCGTATGGCCTGGAGAACGTTCGGCCTTATCAGGTTGACGCGGGTCGCAACAACGAGCACTGGTACGTCGGCGCAGGCTTGGTGCTCCGCCGCTACGGCCCGTTCCGCTCTGATGCCGCGATCGACTACGAACACGCCATATTGGGGCAGCTTCGGGAGCGAGGCTGGCCGGTCGCGGTCCCGATTCCGTCGGATGCGAGGCGCATGGTGGTTGTTGATGACGGTCGCCGCTATTCCCTGTTCCCGCGGCTGGCCAGACGCCGCGGCATCCCGGCGCGGCCGCGGCAGCCTCGGGAGCTTGGTCGGCTTCTGGGCCGGCTGCACCGCGATCTCGCCGCTGTTCCGGTCGCGGGGCCACCGGATACATTCCCGCGGATCCTTGAGATGCCCGCCGACCCGGCCTGGCAGCGTCTCGACGCCCTGGACGACCCGGTCCTGAACGGGCTGATCCGCCGCAAACTGGCCGAGGTGCGCGCCGCGGCCGGGTCAATCGCCAGCGGCCGGCTCGATGTGCAACTCGTGCACGGCGACTGGCACGACGGGAACATCTTGTACCAGGGCGGGACTGTCAGCGGGGTTCTCGACTTCGACTTTGCCCACTCCGACCTGCCCCTCGTCGATGTTGCGATCGCGGCCCTGATTCCCGACGTCGAGGACTCGGCGCAGATCGCGGTCGGCTACTTCGACGCGCGCTCCCCTACAGAACACGAGCTGGACCTGATCGCCACCGCCCAACGGGCCCGCGGCCTGGGGCATGTCGCTTTCTTTATTCACCGCCACGTCGACGGAGACCACGGCGCGCTCGACCAGATCCGACTCGGCGTCGACCTGCTCTTGCGTGCCGAACAACGCTGGCCCGCGCTTCGCGCCGCGATCTTGAGCGGCACCACCGGCTGACCAGGCCAACTTCCCGCCCCCTACATGGACAGTCGATACGGGACACGGGCCGGTCCGCCAACCACACCCTCACCGCGCCAACCCGCTGCCCGACGGCATCCGCGCAGTCCTTACCAAGATCAACAACGCCACCCGCGTGCGCACTAATTGAGCCAAGTCGGGTACCCTGGCGGGCCGCGCGTGTAACCGTTCTGGTCGGCGTCTCGGCCTTCGCCCGATTGGCTCAACGGCGCCCAGAACTGGTGGGTCTGCGCGGTGAGACGGGCGACGTGCGAGTATTTAAGCCGCGCCGGCGCTGCGCTGCGCATTCGCGCTCGGGTGTTAATGCTCACCGGGCCGGGAACCGCTGGGGCCGCGGGCCGGTTCAGCCGTGGGTGCTCTGCCGGTGCAGCTCGGTTTCGAGCATGTCCATGGCCTTGAGGAAGGCTTGCTGCTCGGCGGGGGTGAGCTGCTCCAGGACGCGGGCCAGCGGTTTGGCGGCACCGTCGAGCCAGTGGCCGACCAGGGCTGCCTGGCCGGGGATGATCTGGACGATCGTGCGCCTCCGGTCGGCCGGGTCAGGGCGCCGCTCAACCAGCCCCGCCCGGTCAAGGTCGGCGAGCACGCCGCTGACCGTGGGTAGGGTCAGGCCCAGCCGGGAGGCCAGCTCCCCGACGGTGAGCGGGCCGCCGCGGATCTGCTCGAGCGCCGCGACGTGCCGCGGGCTCAGCGGCGCGGGCCCGGACGCGGCGCGATCTTGCCAGCGCCGCATTCCCCTGGTCACCCGGGGAAACAGCTGCATCAGGCGCAGGCACAGCGCGGAGTGCTCAGAGCTGCCCGCCGCGTCCGCCATGGCCCCGCCTCCCAGGTGCGCCCTCTCACCTTGACACCCGAGCCCGAGTCTATATGCTTCCGATATCAAAACTATTCTGTTTCAAGAACGAAATGTATGGAGAGCGACATGACTCCGCAGGGACCGCTGACCGCCCCAGCGCTGCAGGCGCTGGTCCAGGACGGCACGCTCACCGGGTCCTGGACCCTGGACCGAGCCAGGTCCCAGGTCCTGCTGGAGACCAGGCACACCTGGGGCCTCCTCCCGCTCCACGGCGTCTTCCGCCAGGTTACCGGCAACGGCACGGTGACCGCGGCCGGCCAGGTCACCGGCACCCTCACCGTGGCCGCCGGTTCGATCGATACCAAGAACAAGATGCGCGACAAGGACCTGCGGTCGGCCAAGGTCTTCGACACCGCCAACCACCCGGACATCACCTACACCGCCGAGGGCGTGCAGCCCGCCAGCGAGGGCGTCCGGGTGACCGGCAGCCTGACCGTCCGCGGCCGCACCCGCCCGCTCTCCTTCGACGCGAAGGTCTCCGCCACCACAAGCGAGGTGCGGCTGGACGCCGAGGTCCCGGTCAACCGGGCGGACTTCGGCCTGACATACAGCCCGATGCGCATGGCGCCGATGAACAACACCATCGTCATCCACGCCGTGTTCACCCGCCAGTAAGCCCGCAGCGCCACACCAGGCTCAAGCCACACTCGGGCAGGACACCCCACAGCCGGGCCGCCAGATCCGCGGGGAGCCGGTCGTGCGGACGTACCGGATGCGGGTCGATGAGGCAGGCCGGGTAGAGGAACTGGAGCCGCTGCCCGAGGGCCTGCTGCCGCCGGGATGCCGCCTCATCACCGCCTGCCCCGGCGGCCGGACACTCGCCTACATCTGCACCGATCGGCGAGTGCCGCCCGCTGGCTCGCGCATCCCCACCCTGGAAGCCGGGCTGGTGGACCTGGACAGAGGGGAACGCCGCCCGGCGCGCCTTCCGGCCGGCGGCCTGGGCGAGCTGTCATGGGCCGGCGATCGCCGGACCGTGGCATTCGCATGGCACCCCGCATCAGGCGAGCCGCCGGGGATCTACGTGACCGACACCGGCGCCACCCGCGACTGGGTCAGTGCGGGCCAGCCGGTGGAAGCAGCCCGTGGACTCACCGATGACCTGATCGACCCGGTGATCAGCGCCGACGGCGGTGAGATCTACGGCACCGTGGCACAGCCTGATCCGGGCGGCGGCCCGCATTGGAACCGGCTGCTGGCCATCCCGGTCCACGGCGGGCAGCCCCGCGTGTTGTTCCAGCTCCGCTACCGCAGCGACGGCCACAACGTCCGCTACATGTGGACGACCGCCTGCCGCGACGCCACCGGAGGGCACCTGCTCGTGTTCGCCACCGGATACGTGTACCGCATCGAGGCCTCCTCCGCCGCCTTGACCCGGCTGCCCTTCCCCGAAGGACGTCCATATGCCGCCGCCTGGTAGGCTCGCGTGCCCGGCACGTGGCACGGCACCGGACAAACCGCAGATCCCGACGGCTCACAAGTCGCGGCTGACAGGCATCTCCGCGGCATGGCCCGAGGCCATGGCGCTAGCGGCCATATACCAGAGACTGGCAAATGTGAACTCGCATGGCCTCATGCCAGGACCAGTGCGCATGAACAGCTCAGAGAGTACGGTGCGTCCTCACGGCCTCTCGCGGGCAGACGTGCCCGCCCCCCGATCGCGGCCGAGCACAGCCTGCGCGGAAGGCCAGTCCGCATCGTGGCCTTCCCAGACATATGACCCGCAGAGCGGAAGAGCGTAACCTCATCCGCCGCGGCGAAGGTATGCACAGGACGTCATGAACACAGAACCAGGGCATCTGCGCCCAGGTGCAGCACCGTGTCGGCCGAGCACCGGCCGGGAATAATCGGCGATCCGGCGAATCGCCGCCCAGGGCCGACGTCACTGTCCGTGATCACTCCTGCTCTTGACTCACGCGCGAATAGCCGCCGCTCTGCGCGGGCGAGCGGAGTGTGACAGCGACGTCCCTGACGCACGCAGATGCGGATGATCGGCACGGCTCGCGACGCTCGGTCATAGCCGCGGGTCGGGCGGGTCCGCATATTCGTTCAGGCCAAGCCGGTCTGCGGTGGTAGCGGGTCATCTCTGCTGCTCGTCTTTGCGCGGAAGCTCGTCCGCGTGGCGCAGCACGACCTTCCACTGACCGCTCTCCCGGCGGTAAGCCTGCGTGCAGCGCAGTGTCCTGGGCTGCGGCCGGCCGCCGGCGTGCCGGGTCATGCGCTCCAGATCGACGGTGTAGGCGAGGTCGCCGCTGACCACCGTCACGACGTTCTCCACGCTGCGATCTGTGGAAGCGATACCCTTCGCAGCCCAGTCGAGCCGGGCACTGACCTGCTCCCATCCACGCTCGTATCCGCCGAACGCACCCATGATCACGACATCCTCAGCGTGCGACCACAGTGCCTTAAAAGGCTCAGGCCGCCCTTCAACCAGCTCGCCGAGGGCTTGCTGGCATGCCATAACGAATTGGTTCCAGGCCTCATCCACGCGTCGATGATGCCAGCGCCCCAGCTGAACCGGAAGCGCTCAGCTGGTGCAGAACCGTGCACGAGCAGACAGCCACTCGACATCCGGCCATGCCGCATAGACCTCGTCATCTTGGCGGTGACGCCGATCGCGGGTCGCGGCGGAGAGGGTGATCGGCGGGAACCTCGACCAGGACGATCTGGATGCCATCGGGGTCCTGGATCCACATTTCGGTCAAGCCCCAGGGCTCGGTGGCGGGTTCCCGGATGATGGGGACTCCGGCCGCGGCCAGCCGGGCGTGCTCGGCGTGGACGTCCCGTACCTGGATCCAGATCATCACCGAGTGTCCGGGCGGGCCGGGCGTGTGCCCGGAGACCTCGAGCAAGCCCGGGCCGAGGAAGAACACAACCCCGGGATTGTCTGGAGGGCCGAACTCCCGGTAGATGGCCAGGCCCAGGACGTCGCGGTAGAAGCGGCGGCTGCGGTCTAAGTCGCTGGGCCGCAGGAGGATCCGGCTGCTCAGAACGTCCACGCGACTATTTCAGCATCACGTTGAGTGACACGGCAGGTCAACGAAAACGCGCGCAGTGGACTCGTTCTGCTCGCCTGGATGCGTCTCGACAGGTGGGGCGACCGCTGCACGGATTGGGCATTCTGGCGCTCGGGTGCGGCGCGATTGAACGTGCTCATGGCGCATGTCTGGACGCGTGGACGCTATTGGCCGTGCTCGTGGGTTGTTATGCCTGGGCCGACAACGATCCGGTCGGAGGCATTGGTCGGCGGCGCTCGGGCTCATCTCCGCGAATTCGGCGTGGCTGGCTCCGCTGTTGCGCGGAGCGCAACGTGGCGATGACCGCCGGTGCCGCAGGAAGATGGCCGAGGCGCCACAGGACCCGTAGCGCCCGATCCAGCCCTCACGTGGATCGCTCATGGACGAGTTGCCGGACCCGTGCCGGCAACGGCCGAAGCCGGGGCCGTCGGGCTGCGCCGTCGCCCGCGGAACGGCGTCGACACCAGGGGGCGGTGTCACCGAGGATGACCGGGTGAGCGTCGAGGGGTTGGCGCCGGTGACCGATGTGAGTGCCGGTGCCTGGATCGCGCCGCGGCTGTGCGGTTTCGGTGGTCGCGTGTGCTGCATCGTCCCCGCAGGGTTCGCCGGCTACGCCCGCGTTCTGCACCCTTCGGCCGACGAGCACGGCGGGCTCGTCAGCTGGGCGCAGGTGTGCGAGCTGACCGGTCGTATCGCGCACCCGTTGATGCAGTGGCACACGATCAGCACTGCCCCGCAGGTCGGCGCACAGACTGGGGGTTCCTCCTGGCCCGGCAGCGATCCGGAGGTCGGCAACTTGCCGCCTGCTGTGCTCGCCGACGTACTTGAGATCCTGGCCGCCTTCACTCTCGATCCTGGCGACTGCTACCACGCGGTGTGGGACGGCTGGGGATGGCTGCGCGGAGGCGGCGCGGCGTCTTTCGCCTATCGCACCTCAGACCCACGCCGGTTCCGCCTCCCGCCGCCCTCACCGCCGACACTGCCCGAGGAGGTGTTGGCCGGCCCACGGCTGAGCCACCCCCACCGCGACTACCTGCTCTTCCATGGCCCGCTGCGAGCCGCCCTGAGCATTGGGCACCAGGTCACCGCTGACTGGCTGCTGCCGCAATCGCCGAGCCTGTTGTGGCCAGCCGACAGGTCATGGTTGCTCGCCACCGAAATCGACTTCGATTCCACACTGGCCGGCGGAAGCACAGAGTTGGTGGCGGAACTCCTGCAGGCGACCCGCCTCGAGGCATGGCCAGTGGGCATCTATGGCGATCTCACCATCGACGGCGATCGGATCAACCAGTAACGTCCCGGCGAGGTTAATCGCCGCACGACACGCTGACAGAACTGCACCCGAGCCTCGATCTGCGCTGCCAACATCTCGATGCTGTTCGAAGCCGAGTCATACAGACCTGGGCGTTCGGTGTGCCGATGGGCTGGCTGTACGCGCGGGAAAGCTCCGTGTACCGGCGGGCTCTGGCTGCGCATAATAGATTGCTGAAGCAGCTGGCGGAGGTGGCTGACCGCGACGGTGTGTGGATGGGTGAGCGGCATCGCAGGGACCGGGCGTGGGCCGTTCGGCCCGGGAATGTCACGCGGGTGAGGCCGACCCGGCGGCTGCGGCCGTTTGTGTCCAGCTACGTCGATTTCGATATGGCGGGCTGGCCGCCAGGCCGGCACCGCGGCCTGCCCGATGGAACCCTCGCGATGGTGGTCAGTGTCGGCGCGCCGCTGACCGTGCGCCGTGCTGGTCACGCGGATGTTGCTGCTGCCGCTACGGTGGCCGGGTTGCGGTCCAGCCCGGTCGGCATCGTCCACGACGGCACTCAGCGCGGGGTCCAGCTCGCGCTGACCCCGCGAGGTTCACGGGCCTTGCTGGGGCTGCCTGCGGTCGCGCTCGCCCAGGGGGTGTGGCCTTTGGAGGAGGTCGTCGGGCGCCGGGCGCGCGAGCTGACCGATCGTCTGGCCGGTGCATCGGGCCCGGCTGGGCGAGCGCAGGTTCTGGACACCGTGCTGGCGGGATGGGCGGTCGACGAGGACTACCCGGCCGTGGTCGACGCCGTCTGGCGCAGGCTCGCCGACTCGGCCGGCTGCGTGGCGGTCACCAGGCTCGCCGACGAGATCGGGCTGGGCCGCCGCCATCTTGGACAGCTAGTCCGCGCCGAGCTCGGCCTGACCCCCAAGACAGTGGCCCGGATCATGCGTTTCGGCCGGGCCCGCCGATGCCTGCGATCCCTCCCGACGGCCAGCCTGGCTCAGACCGCGGTGATATGCGGCCAATTCGACCAGGCCCACCTGGCCAACGACTGGAAGCAGCTCGGCGGCTGCACACCGGGCGAGTGGATGGCCGAGGAACTCCCATTTCTCCAAGACCACGGATCCGGCCGCGGCGCACGCTGAGGACATGACAAATACAGATCCAGCCGTGACCACCGCCGTCGCGCCAAGTTCACCCGACCCGCCGCCGACCATCTGGCCGAGCGTCCCCTACCCTGACCCGCAGGCAGCGATCGACTTCCTGGTCGCCACCTTCGGCTTCGAGCCGACCGCCCTGATCCCGGGCGAAGAGCCGGGTCCCAGCCGTGCTCACGACGAGCGACGCCACGTGCTCATGGCGAGTGACGACAACCGTCACCTTGCCGCCCTCCCAGTTCCCCCGCCGGGGGCTACTAATGCGTTCCCGCGTGGCCGGGAAGCGGCCTTCGCCAGCTCGGCGGTCAGGCCGCCGGAAGGATTGCCCATCCGTTCCGCCAGCGCGACGGCTTCGGTTTTGAGCGAGCCGGTGGCTGTGCGGACCAGTTCCACGGCCACCCCCCGTGTCAGCGGGGAATAGGGCGCTTCCTCCGGAGACTCGGCATAGGAGCGTTCAAGGAAATGCCTCGCCTGCTCGAGTTCCCGGCGCTGCATATGACCGGCAGCGATCTCCCCGTACAGGCGCCCCCGGCGTTCCCTCGACGGCACCTGCTCCAGATTGATCCGGTCCGCGCGGCTCACGGCTTCACCGAACCGGCGAAGCTCGGCCGCGATGCTCACCCCGTGAATATCAACATTTGCCTGGCCAAAGATCGTCTGGGGATGGAAGTAGCCGACCGGAAGTGCCCTCGCCACCTCATCAGCGGTGTCCCAGAACCGCCAGGCGTTGCCGTCATCACCCTGGTAAGCGGCGCTGATCCCCATGTGCAGGCACAAACTACCGTACAAGCCAATCGCATCCGGGCCGTCCATATGCTGCTCCAGTTCAACGGCCGCCTCGGCCACGATCCGCAGCGCCGCGTCCGCGTCCACGCTGCGCAGCACGTGCCCTTGGGTCCAGGCCCCGAACGCCAGAGCCACCGGATCGTCGGCGGTCTGTGAAGCCCGCGCGGCCCGGTCAGCGATAATCCGTCCCGTCTCCGGTTCCACCAAGTCAACCGCGAGATGCTGCGCCAATCCATAGGCACTGGCCAGAAACCTGCTGGCCGTCCGGCGCTCCGGACCGTCCAGATCGTCCACGCGCAGCACGCGCGCCAGCCGGACCAGGGCCGGTATCGAGACCCCGCGCTGCCCGGCCTCAATCCGCTTCAGCCAGTCCGCCGAGTAGCCCACCAGGTTCGCCAGCACAACCCGGGTCATCCCGCGCCGCTCGCGCAGATGCCGAATCCGCTCGCCCGTGGTGAATTCTGCTGGCATCTCCATATGCGGTCGCCTCCACTCCGGAGGTTACCCACCGACCGGAACTCGGTGTTGCTGCGCGAGGTTACGGCAAGGCGGGGACAACTCGTCCCCGCAAATGGCCGGCGGGAACCGTACCGTCGCGTGAGCAACCATGGCGCCACCGACAAGGAATCCCTGTGAACACCCGTGACGATGTCCCCGACGACAGCCAGGCCGCCGCAGCCGCGCAGGTACTGACAGCCCTCCAGGACGAATTCCCGCAGTTCCGAATCTGGCGCGAGAGCATTCACGGCCGACACCGGTACGTCGCCTGCAGTCAGCACTTAGACCTGAACCCGCACACCGTCATCACCGACGACCCCGAAGAGCTACGCGCCGCCCTGGGCAGGTCAGCATGAGCGCCTCTCCAGCTCTGTAGCCGACCACAATCCCGAGGGCGCTGCGGTGCCACGACCCTGAGCGTAACTGCGTAATGGCCGAGGAACGTGCGGGTACGCGGCGCACAAGCCTGCGGCAAGGCCGTTTGTGACAAGCCACAAGTGATCGATTGCTCGGGCAGGGTAGGCTGCTGATTTATGGCGGAGAGGTGGCCCCAGGCGCCCCAGCCGTCCGTGGTGCTGGACCACCGCGCGGTCCAGCACGAGAACGCCCTGCTGCGCGAGCTGGTCACGGTGTACCAGCACCTGACCGGGCTGACGCTGCAGGATGCCGACGTCTCGACGGTGGCGCGGCTGCTCGCCGAGCGGACCGCGGCGACGGTGGCGGTGGTGAGCCGCGCGCTCGAGGTCGTGGCCGCGGCGTCCGCGGAGGCCGGCGGTGACGACGTGGCCGAGTACGTCCGTGCCTACCTGGCCACTCCCCGGCTGGCCGCGGTGCTGCACAGTACCGCGCAGACCCGCAGGTCGCTGCGGCTGCCGGACGTCGGCGGCGCCGCGGGGGTCATCGTGGCGCCCATCCTGGTCGGCGATGACGTGCCGGCCTACCTGATGACCTTCGGCCGCGGGCATCAAGACGGGCGGCAGCGGGACGGCGGGGACATGAGCCTGCTGGTCACCGAGCATGCCGCGACGATCTGCGGGGTGATCCTCGGCCGGGAGCGGGTCGTGGCCGCCGCGGCCCGGCAGGTCCGGGATGACCTCGTCGAGGGGCTGCTGCTCGGCGGGCGCGACACCGGCGACGTGGGGCGGTGGGCCCGGCACCTCGGCTACGACTCGGCCCGCGAGCACCGGATCCTGGCCGTGGCCATCGAGGCCTCCGGCTCGGCGCGGCCGGGGGCGGCCGCGGCGCGGAGCCGGGTGGCCGCGGCCATCGACCACTTCTTCACGACCCGGATGCCGGGGACGATCACCTCGATCCGCGACGACGAGGTGGTGGTCGTGGTCCCCGAACCCGCGGAGGCCAGCCGCCTGAGCTCGGGCTGCCTGGCCCGGATGCGGGACCTGTTCCCGGAGACGGTGATCACCATAGGCATCGGCGGCGCCTGCCGCGACCCGGCGGACATCGCCCGCTCCTACGGCCAGGCCCGGCGGACGATCGACGCCGTGGTGCGCCTGGGGCGCCAGGGCCAGGCCGTGGCGTTCGAGGATCTCGGCATCCACCGGCTGCTGCTCCAGGTCCCCGACCTGGCCGAGCTGCGGTCCTTCGCGGCCGAGATCCTGGGCCAGCTCGGCGGGCAGGACCGCCAGCGCGGCACCGAGTTGCTGACCACGCTCGCCTGCTATTTCCGGGAGAACAGCAGCCCGCAGCGGACGGCGCGCAGCCTGCACGTGCATCCCAACACCGTGGCCTACCGGATCAGGCGGATCCAGGAGATCACCGGCCTGCAGCTCGGCAACTACCGCGACCGGCTGATGGCCCAGGTCGCACTCGAGATCATCGACGTGCTGGGCGCCGGCCTGGACGTCCTGCCCGCGGTGCCCGCCGCGGGCTCCGGCCGGAGCCCGCGGGCCTCCGCCGCCGACCACCGAGATGCCCGGGGAGGTGAGGCGGCGCCCGGCCCGCGGCGCCGCGGACCATGACCGATCTGGTGACCGCGCTGCGCCAGCAGGTGCTGATCTGCGACGGCGCCATGGGGACCATGCTGCACGCGGCGGGCAACTCGCTGGACCGCGCGCTGCCCGAGCTCAACCTGTCCAACGCCGGCCTGGTCAGCACGATCCACGAGAGCTACCTCAGCGCGGGTGCCGACATGATCCTGACTAACACGTACGGGGCCAACCGGCTCCGGCTGGCCGATCAGGGCTTCGGCGAGATGGTGCGGGACATCAACCTGGCCGGGGCGCGGCTGGCCGCGCAGGCGCGGGAGGGAGCCGGGCGGCCGGTGTTCGTGGCCGGCTCGGTCTCCCCCGCGGTCACCGCCAGCCAGCGGCGCCGGGTCGCGCCGACGCAGCGCGTCGCGGCGATCCGCGAGCAGGTCGAGTGCCTGGCCGAGGGCGGGGTGGACGCGGTCATCCTGGAGACGTTCGGCTACCTGGACGAGCTGGCCGAGGCGGTCCGGGTGGCCGCCGACCTGACCGACCTGCCGGTCATCGCCCAGGCCACGTTCGCCGGCGACGGCCGGACGCTCGGCGGCGAGACCCCCCGCGAGGTCGCCAGCGTGCTGAGCGGCCTGCCGGTCGTGATGCTCGGCACCAACTGCACGCTCGGCCCGCAGGGCGTGCTCGCGGTCGTCGAGGCGCTGGTGCCGCACACCGACCTCCCGGTCAGCGCGCAGCCGAACGCGGGCCTGCCCCGCCGGGTAGCGGGCCGGCGGTTCGAGTACAACGTCGACGGCGCCTACTTTGCCCGCTACGCCCGCCGCCTGGCCGAGGCCGGGGCCGCGCTCGTGGGCGGCTGCTGCGGCACCACGCCGGCCCAGATCCAGGCGGCCGCCGCGGAGATCTCCGGCATGGCCCCGGTCCGCCGGCCGCGGCCGCCGGCCGCGGCCCGGACCCCGGCGCCGCCGCTGACGCTGTCCAGCCACGGCGGCAGCCTGAGCGAGCGCCTGGCCTCGGGCGAGTTCGTGGTCGCGGCCGGCATCGCCCCGCCGGTCGGCGGTACGGCCGACGAGGCCGCCGACCAGGCGGCCATGCTGCACGAGCGGGGCATCGACACGCTGTTCGTCGCCTCCCGGCAGAGCCCCCGGGCCCAGCTCAGCTCGATCGACCTGGCGTTCCAGCTGCAGCAGCGGGCGGAGGTCGAGACGATCGCCACGGTCACCACCTGGGACAAGACGATCATGGCGCTCCAGGCCGACCTGCTGGGGGCGAACGCGCTCGGCATCAGGAACATCGTCTGCGAGACCGGGAACCCGCCGCTGCTCGGCGACTACCCCAACGTGGACGGCATCTGGGACGTCGACTCGGTCGGGCTGGTCGAGCTCGTCGCGGGCCTGAACCAGGGCACCGACTGCAACGGGCTGCCGCTGGCGACCAAGACCTCGTTCCACGCGGGCGCCAGGTTCAACCCGAGCGCGGCCGCCCTGGAGACCGAGATCGCCCGCACGGCCAGCAAGGTGCAGGCCGGGGCCAGGTACCTGATCAGCCGCCCGCTGTACGAGCTGGGCCAGCTCCGCCGCATGATGGCCGCGCTGTCCGAGGAGGACATCCCGGTCCTGCTGTCGATCGTGCCGCTGCGCAGCTTCGAGGAGGCCGACTACCTGTCGCACGAGGTGCCGGACATCAGCATCCCGCAGCAGACGCTCACCGCCATGGAGCGGGCCGGCTCGCGCGCGGCCCGGACCGGGATCGAGCTGGCCGCCGACCTGCTGGCCGAGGCCCGCCCGCTGGTGCAGGGCGTGGTGCTGACGTTCCCCGGCGGCGACCCCGGGGCCCTGGACCACCTGCTCGGCGCCGTAGCGGCCTGACCACCGCGTTCTCCCGGTTGTCCTGGCGGCACAACGAGCCGGCAGCGACGTTGTGGAACCGGATGTTGATCGGATGACCCGCTCGCTCCGATCCTGAAGCCAATGAGCAGCAGTCCCGGAGGCGGCGCGCTGGCGGCCGGGCCGAAGCCAGCCGGCGCGGCCGCGCCGCCCGCCAGCCCGGCCGTGTCGCCGCGGCCGGTTTCCCCCCGTGCGCCCGCGCGCTCGATGTACCTGCTGCACCACCTGCTGGAGCCAAACGCCGGCTACCGGCGGCTGGCCGCGTGGCTGGAGGCCAGGCCGCGGCTGCGCCGCCTGTTCACCGCGACCGAAAAGGGCGTGAAGCAGGAGATCTTCGGCTGCCGGATGTGCGGCCAGTGCACGCTGCCGTCCACCGGCTACGCCTGCCCCATGACCTGCCCGAAGCAGCTCAGGAACGGGCCCTGCGGCGGGGTCGGCGCCGACGGCTGCTGCGAGGTGTATCCCGAGATGCGGTGCGTGTGGCTGGAGGCCTTCGAGCGGGCCGAGAGCCAGGGCCGGCCCGGTGACCTGCTGCGGCTGCAGCTCCCGATTGATCACCGGCTCTGGGGGCAGAGTTCCTGGATCCGGTACTGGCAGGGCCGGGACCAGGACCTGTGGACCGATCCGGCGAGAAGCGGAATGGGGCAATGACCGGGGTTAGCCCCCGGGCTAGCACTTTCCGCGCGGCCCTGGAGAGCGGGGCCTTCACCGTGACCGCGGAGATCGGCCCGCCGCGCGGTGCGGACGCCGCCGCGATCGGGCGCAAGGTGGCGCCGCTGCGCGACTGGGTGGCGGCGGTCAATATCACCGACAACCAGGGCGCCTCGGTCCGGCTGTCCAACTGGGCCGGGAGCCTGGCCGCGATGGCCGCCGGGGTCGAGCCGATCATGCAGCTCACCTGCCGGGACCGCAACCGGATCGCGCTGCAGTCTGACCTGCTCGGCGCGTCGGCCGTGGGGATACCGAACATCCTGGTGATGACCGGCGATCACCCGCGCTTCGGCGACCACGCCGACGCCAAGCCGGTGTTCGACCTGGACAGCGTGCAGCTGCTGTGGGCCGCGCGGACCATGCGCGACGAGGGAAGGCTGCTGTCCGGCCGCAAGCTCAGCCCGCCGCCCGGCTGGTTCCTCGGCGCGGTCGAGAACCCGTCTGCCCCGCCCGCCCGCTTCCGCGCGGCCCGCCTGGGCAAGAAGGTCGCGGCCGGGGCGCAGTTCGTGCAGACCCAGTACGTGTTCGACGCCGGCGCGTTCGCGGAATGGATGGCGCAGGTCCGGGACCTGGGTCTGCACGAGCGCTGCCGCATCCTGGCCGGCGTCGGGCCGATCTCCTCGCTGCGCGCGCTCGCCCATCTGGAGCAGGGCGTGCCGGGCGTGCAGGTGCCCGCCGCGGTGTCCCGCAGGCTGCGCGGCGTACCGGAGGACCGGGTCGCCGACGAGGGAATGGCGATCTGCGCCGAGACGATCAGCGAGCTTCGGCAGGTCCCCGGCGTGGCCGGGGTGCACGTCATGGCCGTCGGCGCCGAGCACCGAATCCCGGCCATCCTGCGCCACGCCGGCCTCGCCCCGGCGCTGGTCACCGGAAGGCACGGTCATGCGGGTTGACGTGCGCCCGGTGAGCAGGCTCCGCGGCAAGGACCCGGTCGACGTGACCGCGGCCCTCCGGCCGGTCGTCGAGGCGCTCTGCGCCAGCGAGGTCGACCTGTCCCGGCTGAACGTGGTGTGCGACTGGGTCCAGTACCGGTCCAGCTTCCGCGAGGTCGCCGACTACCGCCCCGTCCTCGCGCTCGGGCCCCTTGGCCCGGCCGCCCCGGACCAGGCCGACGACCACGATCCAGAACGCGACGCCAGCCCTGAGACCGCGCTCGAGATGGCCATCGACCTGCGCCGCTGCGGCGAGGCGGACCTCCGGGCCGTGGTCAGCGGACTGCTGGACGAGCACGCGCACCCCCAGGGCTCCACCCGGGTGCCGCTCGGGCCCTGGGTGCCCGGCCGGCAGAGCTGCATCTGGCGGTTCAACGCGCTGTACTGGCAGGCCCTGTCCCTGTGGGAGCAGGCCGCGGGCCGCGACTACGAGCAGGCGCTGCCCGGCGGCGAGAGCGACGCCCGGAACTCCGCGGCCGTCCGCGAGCTGATCCTGGAGATCTTCAAGACCTGGGACGACCTGGACGCCAGGAGCGCGCTGCCGCCCGAGCTGTACGTGGTGGAACTCGGGGTGGGGAACGGCGGTCAGGCCAGGACCTGGCTGGACGAGTTCGTCGAGCTGTCGCGGGCGCACAGCCGGGATTACTACCGCCGCCTGCACTACATCATGGGCGACTACTCCCCGCACGTGCTCGGCCGGGCGCTCAAGGCCGTGGCCCACCACGGCGACCACATCAGCGCGCTCGTCATCGACGCCACCCACCCCGCGGTCAGCCTCGGCTTCCTGCGCGGCAAGGCGTTCCTGGTCTACATCTCCAACGTCTACGACAACCTGCCCTGCGATGAGGTGGCCCGCATCGGGGGGCGCACCTACCAGGTCGAGACCCGGGCCTACCTGCCGGGGGCCGACGCGCTGCGGATCGCGCAGCAGTTCTCCGCGGTGCCGGGACAGGTCCCCGAGCTGGTGGACAAGCTGCTGCGGCTCGGCCCCGAGCTGCTGTGCGAGGCGCTGCCGCAGCACTTCAGCGACGCCGCGCCGGCCGTGACCTTCTGGCGGGAGGCATGGGCCGCGCTGCGGCTGCAGGAACGGTACCGGCCGCTCGAAGGCCTGGACCTGTACCAGGTCACCCCGGACCTGAACGGTGAGCTGCTGCGCTCGCAGCTGGAGTCGCACGGCGACATCCGGGTCCACGTCAACAACGGGGCGCTGAGCAGCTTCGCGGAGACCCTCCCGCTGCTGCACCCGTTCGGCCGGCTCCAGTGCCACGACCTGTTCCTCGACGACGTCCGCCGCTACCACACCGGGTTCTACGGCCCGGGCAAGTACGACGGATCGGTCGTGAACTGGGTCAACGGCCCGCTGCTGCGCCACATCGGCGGCCGGGCCGGCTTCGACGTCCGGATCTCGCCGTTCGCGGCGCGGCCGTCCTCGAACGTCAAGACGCTGACCGCGGCCGTGCGCGAATGACTCCCGCCCAGCCGGCGCCGGACCCGGGCCGCCGGCCCAGATCCTCCCGACCACCGTGATCGGGTCGTACTCGGTGCCGGAGTGGCTCGGCCAGCTGAAGAACGACTACTACCGGCACCGGATCAGCCGGCGCTACCTCGACGAGATCCACGATATGGCGATCAAGGCCGCGGTCGTGGACCAGCAGCAGGCCGGCATCGACATCATCTCCGACGGGGAGCTGCGCCGCGACAACGACGTCGACTACCTGCTGGCCAGGATCCCCGGCGTCGACATCCCGCGGCCGGACAAGGCCGACTACTTCGACTACTACGACGCCACGGTCCGCCAGCCGCTGCCCGCGCCGGGCCGGGCGAATCTCGGGCTGGCCGAGGACTTCCGGTTCGTCCGCCAGCTGACCGACCGGCCGGTGAAGCTGTCCATCACCGGGCCCTATTCGCTGGCCCACCGGATCCGCACCGCCGGCGACGATGCCTATCCGGACCGCGCCGACCTGGTCCGGGCGCTGGCCCGGGTCCTGGCGGCGGAGGCCGCGGAGCTCGCCCGGGCGGGCGCGCAGGCGCTGCAGATCGACGAGCCGTTCCTGGCCGGCTATCCCGAGGACGTCGGGCTGGCCGTCGAGGCGGTCAACATCGTGACCGAGGGCGCCGACGTGAGCTGGACGCTGCACGTCTGCTACGGCAACCGGTACGCCCGGCCGCTGTGGGAGGGGCACTACGACTTCCTGTTCCCGGCGGTCAAGGAGGCGAACGTCGGCCAGCTGGCGCTGGAGTTCGCGAGAACCGGCGACGAGGACCTGAGCCTGCTCGAGCAGTACCACTGGGATCGCGGCCTGGGGCTCGGCGTGATCGACGTGAAGACCGAGCAGGTGGAGTCCCCGGACCTGGTCGCGGCGCGGATCCGGCGGGCGCTGCGCTTCGTGGCCCCGCAGAACCTCGTGATCAATCCCGACTGCGGCCTGCGCCACCTGCTGCCCGACATCGCCCGCGCCAAGCTCGCCGCCATGGTGGCCGGCGCGGCCCTGGTCCGCGCCGAGCTCGCCCACACGATCGCCGCCGAGACCCCGCCCGCCGAGACCGCCCGACCGCCCGTCCCGAGCAAGGGGTGATCCCATGAGCCAGCGCGACCAGGACGGATTCCACTTCACCTCCGAGTCGGTGACCGAAGGGCACCCCGACAAGATCGCCGACCAGATCTCCGACGCCATCCTGGACGCGGCCCTGAGCGAGTACCCGGCCTCGCGGGTCGCGGTGGAGACGCTGGTGACGACCGGCCTGGTGGTCATCGCGGGCGAGATCACCACCGAGGCGCACATCGACTTTGCCGACCTCGCCCGCGCCACGATCTGCGACATCGGCTACGACTCCGGTGACCTCGGCTACGACGGTCACGCCGTGGGCGTGATGACCGCGCTGGACCGGCAGTCCCCCGACATCGCCCAGGGGGTCGACCGCTCGCACGAGACCCGGGGCGGTGACGCGGCGGCGGACCACTACGACGAGATCGGCGCCGGGGACCAGGGCATGATGTTCGGCTACGCGACCAACGAGACCCCCGAACTGATGCCCGCGCCGATCGCGCTCGCGCACCGGCTGGCGCGGCGCCTGGCCGAGGCGCGGAAGTCCGGTGTGCTGCCCTACCTGCGGCCGGACGGCAAAACGCAGGTGACCGTCCGGTACGACGGGGCCGGCCCGAGGCCGTCGAGAAGGTGCTGATCTCCGCGCAGCACGCCGACGGCGCGGAGGACAA
Organism: uncultured Actinomycetota bacterium; assembly: GCA_963808705.1. Taxonomy (GTDB): domain Bacteria; phylum Actinomycetota; class Actinomycetes; order Streptosporangiales; family Streptosporangiaceae; genus JASHPR01. The sequence goes on from CAWEHB010000009.1 coordinate 140,546, forward strand.
GCTGCCCGACGCCCTCTGGACCGAGGTCGTCACCGCGGTCCTGCCCGCCGAGATGTATGACCCGGCCGGCCTGCGCCGCAACTTCTACGTCAACCCGACCGGCCGGTTCGTGGTGGGCGGCCCGTGCGGCGACACCGGGCTGACCGGCAGGAAGATCATCGTGGACACCTACGGCGGGTCGGCCCGTCACGGCGGCGGCGCCCTGTCCGGCAAGGACCCGTCCAAGGTGGACCGGTCCGCGGCCTACGGCGCACGGTACGTGGCCAAGAACATCGTGGCCGCGGGTCTGGCGGACCGGGCCGAGCTCCAGGTGGCCTACGCGATCGGGATGGCCAGGCCCCTGTCCCTGCACATTGACACCTTCGGCACCGAGCGGATCCCGCGGCCGGCCATCCTCGAACTGGTCCAGCGGAACTTCGACCTTCGCCCGGCCGCGCTGCGCGACCACCTCAACCTGCTCCGCCCGATCTACCGCCCCACCGCCGCCTACGGCCATTTCGGCCGCGATGAGCCGGACTTCACCTGGGAACGCACCGACAAGGCCGCCCGCCTCCGCGAGCAAGCAGGCCTGACCTGACGTCACGATCCCGGCGCGTCCCCCCTCCCTCCTCCTCCCCCCGCACCCTGCCGTGTGCCGGCCCCCGTAGACCGGCTCTGGCCCGCATCCGGTGACGACGCCAGGGCGCGTGCGCCTAGAAGGTGAGGACGAGGCGGCCCCGGACCCCGCCCGCCTCGAGCCGGCGGTGCGCCTCGGCGGCCAGTTCGGCCGGCAGCGTCCGGGCCACCCGCAGCGTGATCCGGCCCTCCGCCGCCAGGGCGGCCAGGTCGGCCAGCTTGTCCTGCTCGTGCAGGTAGTCGCCGACCCAGATCGGGATGATCTTGACCGAGCGCTCGGTCTCGCCCCGGAACGGGCGCACCGCGGCGAGCTGGCCGCCGTCGCGCACGGCGGGCAGCGCGAGCGGGCCCATCACGGCGGCATCGACGAGCGCGTCCGCGCCGTCACCGGTGGCGAGGCGGATCGCGCCGGCCACGACGTGGTCGCCGCGGGGGACGACCACGTCGGCGCCCAGACCGCGGACGAGCTCCGAGTCCTTGGGCCAGGCGTCGGCGATCACCCGCAGGCCGGCCACCTTGGCGAGCTGGATCGTGTAACCCCCGACTGCGCCCGCGGCCCCGGTGACCGCCAGGGTCTCCCCCGGGCCGAGCCCGAGCAGGTCCAGGGCGAGCCGGGCGGTCAGGCCGTTCATCGGCAGCGTGGCTGCCTCGATCAGGCTGATCTCGTCGGGTACCGCCACCACCGAGTCGGCCGGAACCACGACGAGCTCGGCCTGGGCTCCGCCGCGGGCGGTCCGCGGCGACACGATGGCCATCACCCGGTCGCCCGGCCGGAACCCGGATCCGGCAGAGGCGACGTCGATCGTGCCGGCCAGCTCCATGCCCGGCACGTACGGGGGTTCCAGCCCGTCCGGCGGGCCGTGCCGGCCCGACCGGAGCACGGTGTCGGTCGGGTTCACGGTCGCCGCCGCCACCCGGATCCGCACCTCGCCGTCGCCGGGCTCGGGCACCGGCTTCTCGACGATCTGGAGGACCTCCGGCCCGCCGAACTCGGTGATGCCTATAGCTCGCATGGTGTCCTCGCGTCTGGGTTGTGGGGAGGGTGGTCGTCCTCGCGTTCGGAAGGGTGCCGGGGGCTAGGTGCTGCTGGGGGCGATGCGGAAGACGCGCTCCGCGTTCTGGTGGAAGATCTTTCTCTTGTCCCCGTCCGGCATCGGGACGTCGTCCATGAACTGCACCGCGCCCTCGGTGAGCTGGTACGGGTAGTCGATGGCGAACATGATGTTGTCCGCGCCGACCGCCTCGACGCAGAAGCGCAGGGCCGACGGCCAGTTCATGCCGCTGGTCGTGATCAGGAAGTTGCGCCGGAAGTACTCGCTGGGCGTCAGCTCCAGCCGCGGCCGGGGGTTGAAGGAGCTGCGCACCGGGTGCATGTAGTCGACCCGCCAGAGCCAGAACGGGATCCCCTCGCCCAGGTGGCCCAGGACGATCGTCAGGTCCGGGAACCGGTCGAACACGCCGCTGCATATGAGCCTGATCGCGTGCAGCCCGGTCTCCGCCTGGAAGCCGTAGATCCCCGTTTCCAGGCCGAACCTCTTGTACGGGCCGGCCATCTGGGCCGACGGGGAGCGCGGGTGGATGTAGATGGGCGCGCCGAGGCCCTCGGCAGCCGCGAAGATCGGCCAGAACTTCTCGTCGTCGAGGTACTCGTTGCGGGTATGCGAGTTGATCACCACGCCGTTGAGCCTCAGCTCGCCCACGGCCCGCTCGATCTCGGCGGCCGCGGCCCCGGGGTCCTGCGGGGCGATCGCGGCCAGGCCGGCGAGCCGGCCGGGGTGCCGGGCGATGGTCTCGGCCAGCCGGTCGTTGACCAGCGACGCCAGGGACCTGGCCTGGGCGTCCTCGAACGTCTGCACGCCGGGCGCGGTCAGCGACAGCAGGTGCACGTCGACGCCGTTGGCGTCCATGATGCGCAGCCGCTCATCCTCCAGGTCGAGCAGCTGCCGGCGGACCCGCCGCAGGCCGGGGGTGTCCTGGGTCAGGACGAAGCGCCAGAAGTCCTGGTCGGGCTCGTCCGGGTCGGCGCCGGCCGACCAGTCCCGCATGGCCTGGTAGACCTCCGGGATACTGAACGCCTCCTCGGTGGCGATGCGCCTCACGGTTCCGCCTCCTGGCAGATCGACAGCAGCTCGTCGACGCCGCGCACCTGCAGGTGCGGGCGCCGCTGCGGCGGCAGGTGGTCAAACGAGCTCTCGTCGCCGAGCCCGGAGGCCACGGCGATGGCCAGCGCGCGCCCCCGGTGCGCCATCGGCACCTCGAGCTCGGGGTCGTCGCCGACCACGGCCAGCTCGGCCGGGCGCAGGCCGAGGCGGCGGGCGGCGCTGCGCAGCGCGTCCAGCGACGGCTTGCCGACGAGCCGTACCCGGCAGCCGGTCAGGCTCCGGAGCATGGCCGAGATCGCGCGCGAGGTTCCGATCGCCCGGCCCTGCGCGGTCGCGAAGAACATTGACTGCGAGGCGGTGTAGACCTCGGCGCCGTCCCAGACCGCGTGGCAGGCCGCCTCGAGCGCCGCCAGGGTGAACTCCGGGTACCAGCCCGCGAGCACCGCGTCCGCCTGCGGCTTCCCGCCGTCCGCGGGCACGACGACGTCCAGGCCGGCGCCGCGCAGCGGGACGGTGAGACCGTCGCCGCCCAGCACCAGCACCCGGCGGTGCCCGCGCCGGGTGAGCACGGTCACGGCGCTGCTCGCCGGGGTCATCACCGCGTCGTCCGGCAGGTCGAAGCCGATGCCGCGCAGCGTCCGCGCCAGCTCCTGCGGCGTCTTGGTGGTGCCGTTGGTGAACACCACGAACGGCCGCCGCTGCCGCGCCGCCCAGCGGGTGATCTCCAGCGCGCCGGGCAGCGGCGCCAGGCCGCGGTTGTTACGGTCGCCGAGGACCAGGGTCCCGTCCAGGTCGAAGACGAAGCCGCGGGCCGCGCGCAGCCGCTCCCGGGCCGGCCGCGGCGGGCCGGATCGGGGCGAGCCGTCGCGTTCAGGATCGGAGTTCTCGGTCACGGCCGGGGGCCCGTCCCGCCGCCCGCGCTCAGTTCCAGCCGGAAGCCGGGCTTGTCGATCGCGACGCCGGACACCCCGGGACGCTGCCCGAGCCCGGCGAGCAGGTCGAGCACGGGCTTGAGGTCGGGGTTGTAGTGCCGCCGCGCCGGGCCCGCGGCGAGCATCGCGTCCACCTCGCCGGCGGGCATGGTCGCGCGGAGCAGGAACTCCTCGTCGCTGATCCCGGGCGGGAAGCGCTTGCGCAGCTCGGACGGCGGGGACGGCGGCGGCTCGGCCATCAGCTCGCGGGCCCGGGGACGGGACAGGATGCGGTCGGCCACGTCCGGGTCGACCGGGGCGGTGGGCCGGCCGAACCGGCCGAGGACGTAGCGGATCACCTGGTCGGGGACGTTCTGGTACCGCTCGGCGCCGATCACGTTGTACAGCGCCTGGCCGCACACCATCTGCGGGAACGGCGTGACCATGATCGGGTAGCCGAGTTCCGCGCGGACCCGGCTGACCTCCTCCAGCACCGCGCCGAACCGGTCGCCGAGCCCGAGCTCGGCGAGCTGGCGCCGCGTGGTGGTCAGGGTGCCGCCCGCCACCTGATGCCGCAGGAACGACGCGTCGTACTCCTGCGGCGTGCCGGACGGCAGCGACTCGGCCTCGGCCAGCCGGGTGAAGTAGTCCGCCACCTGCGCCAGCAGCCGGTCGTCGACGTCCACGGTGTGGCCGAGCTCCCGCAGGTTCGCCACCAGGCGCTGGGCGTTGGGCAGCGAGCTGCCGTTGGCCAGCGCCCCGCACGCCACGTGCAGGGCCGACACCCCCAGGTCCGCGGCCGCCAGGCAGGTCAGCGGCGAGAGCCCGATCGTGCAGTGCGAGTGCAGCTCCAGGGGCTTCGCCTCGCCGAGCCGGGCCCGGATGGCCGGGATCAGCGTGCGCGCGCGCTCCGGGGTCAGCAGGCCGGCCGGGTCCTTGACGTACACGCGGTCGATGTCCGGGCACGCCGCCATCTGGCCGGCCAGGCCGGAGTAGAAGTCGTCGTCGTGCACGGCGGAGATCGTGTAGGTCAGCGCGGCGATGGTCTCGCCGGCCCCGGCCCGGCGGAGCATGCGCGCGGTCCGCAGCACGGCGTCGGCGTCGTGCATGGGATCGAGGATGACGAAGCGGGACATGCCCGCCAGGACCAGCCGGTCGTAGACGAGCTGGATCAGGTCGGGATGGGCCGGCTGCCAGGAGATGAACCGCAGGCCGGACCCGATGAACTGCAGCGGGGTGTTCGGGGCCGCGGCGCGGGTCAGCCGGATCAGCTCCCAGGGATTCTCCTTGTGGGTACGGACCGATACGCCCATGTGGGTGCTCGCGCTGAAGTCGAGGGCCCGGAACCCGACCCGGTCCATGACCGGGGCGATCTGCAGGATGTGCGCGGTCTTGAGGCCCGTCGCGCCCCACAGGCTCTGGTTGCCGTCGCGGATCGAGACGTCGACCAGCTGGATGTCAGCCACCGGGCCTCCCGCAGGGAACGCGGGGGTCCAGGGGGGCGCGGTCGAGGAACCGGGCCAGGTAGCCGGTGTCCACGCCGCCGCGCGCGAACTCGGGCTGCGCGGTCAGCGCGGCCTGCAGCGGGATGGTGGTCGCCACCCCGGTGATCTCGCAGCGGGCGAGCGCGCTGCGCAGCCGGGCCAGCGCCTCGGCGCGGTCCCGGCCGCTGGCGATCACCTTGGCCAGCAGCGAGTCGTACCCGGCCGGCACCGCCGACCCCGCCTGCAGGTGGGTGTCCACCCGGATCCCCGGCCCGGCGGGGAACACGGCCCGGGTCACGGTGCCCGGGCTCGGCCGGAAGCCGTCGGCCGGGTCCTCGGCGTTGATCCGGCACTCGATCGCGTGCCCGGCCAGCGCCGCGTCGTCCTGCGCCAGCCGCAGCGGGCGGCCCTCGGCCACGGCGATCTGCTCGGCCACCAGGTCGAGCCCGCAGATGGCCTCGGTGACCGGATGCTCGACCTGGATCCGCGCGTTCATCTCCAGGAAGTACCAGCGGCCGCGGGCGGCGTCGACGAGGAACTCCGCCGTGCCCAGCCCGCGATACCGCAGAAGTTTGCCGAACGCCACGCCGTCGCGGCGGATCTCGGCCCGCAGGGCGTCATCGAGGCGCGGCGCGGGGGCTTCCTCCACCAGCTTCTGGTAGCGCCGCTGCACCGAGCAGTCCCGGTCGCCCAGGTGGATGACGCGCTGGCCGTCGCCGAGGAGCTGCACCTCGACGTGGCGGCCGGGCTGGACGTACCGCTCCAGGTACACCCGGGGGTCGCCGAACGCCGCGCCGGCCTCGGCGGTCGCGCGCTCGACCGCGGCGCCGAGGTCCGCGGGCTGATGTACCGGCCGCAGGCCCCGGCCGCCGCCGCCGCCGACGGCCTTGACCAGGACCGGCCAGCCGATCCGCGCGGCCAGCGCGGCCGCCTCGGCGGCGCTGCCCACGGCCCCGCCGGGAACCACCGGCAGGCCGGCCGCGGCCGCGTGCCCGCGCGCCGCGAGCTTGTCGCCGACGGCTTCGAGCTGCTCGGCGGTCGGGCCGATGAAGACCAGGCCCGCGGCGGCGCAGGCGCGCGCGAGGCGCGGGCTCTCGGACAGGAACCCGTACCCGGGGTGGACCGCGTCGGCCCCCGCGGCCCGCGCGGCGCCGACGACCGCGGCCACGTCCAGGTAGCTCGCGGTGGGGCCGATCCGGATCGCGGCGTCGGCCAGCCGGGCCGGCAGGAGCCGGCGTCGGCGTCGGACACCGCGAGCACGGTCTCGATGCCGAGCGACCGGCAGGTACGCAGGATCCGCACGGCGATCTCGCCCCGGTTGGCGACAAGGACCCGGCGCAGGATCCTCACGCGTCCTCCCGGATCCACATCAGCACCGCGTCCCGCTCGGCGAACTGGGCGTTGGCCACGGGGATCTGCCCGACCGTGCCGCGGGTGCCCGCGCTGACCGAGTTCATCAGCTTCATGGTCTCGACGATGCCGACCACCGTGTCCGGCTCGACGCGGCTGCCCACGTCCACGAACGGCGGGGCCCCGGGCATCGGGGCGCGGTAGAACGTCCCCGGCAGCGGGGCGCGCACCGCCCGCAGCCCGTCCGGCTCCGGAGCTCCTGCCGTCGGCGGCGGCACAGCCGGGGCCGCTCCCCTCTCGGTCGCCCCGGCTGTCCCCCCCTCGCCGTCCGCCCCGGCCGCCTCCGCGGAGCGGGAGGCGGCCGGAGTATTCACCGCGGCCGCCTCGCCCGGGCCGGAGGCGGCCGGAGTCATCGTTGGCTCCGACAGGACCTGCATCTCCTGCGCCCACTCCCCGTCCGCGCCGCGGCGCAGCCAGAGGCTGAACCGCGCGGTCCGCAGGTGCATCTCGCCGAACGGCAGTCCGTCCAGCAGTTGCAGGATGTCCTGCACGTCGTCGCTGGTCAGGTCCACGTCAGCGCTCCGGGGTGATCCGGTGGACCACGTTGACCCGGCCGAGCTGCTCGAAGACGTGGTCGGCCGCCCTGGCCCTGGGCGTGGCCACGGGCTGGGCGCGGCGGCGGGCCCAGACCGTCTCGGGCCTGCTCTGCAGCAGCACCACGCTCTCCGGGAGGGAGACACCGTCCGTGATCGCCCACTCGATGTCCTGCGGCGCGCCGTAATGATCCTCGACCTGTCTCCCGAGCCGGGCCAGCGCGGCGAGTTCCGCGTCGTCGAGGCAGGCCACCTCCTGCAGCGGGCCGGGCACGTCGGCGGCGGCCACCCCGGCACCGCCCGGGCCGGCCTGCTGCATCCTGAGCTTGGCCGCCACCTGGCGCCGGACGATCTCGCCGGTCACCTTGCTGACCACGAAGCTGTCGGGCGTGACATCGCCGCTGACCAGGGCGGAACCCAGGCCCCAGCAGCCCTCGACGGTGATCACCGAGCGGTCGCCGGTCACCGGGCTGCAGGTGAACATGACCCCGGCGCAGCGCGGCTCGACCATGCGCTGGACCACCACGGCCATCGCGAGATCCTGCTCCTCGATCTTCATGCGCAGCCGGTAGCCGACCGCCTCGGCGTTGTACAGGCTGGCCCAGCACTTGCGGACGTGGCCGATCAGGGCGTCCGCGCCGCGCACCCACAGGTAGGTGTCCTGCAGGCCGGCGAGGCTGGTTTCGGCCTCGTCCTCCCCGGTCGCGCTGGACCGGACCGCGACCGGGACCCCGCCGCTGTCCCCCGCGACCGGGATCCCGCCGCTGTCCCCCGCGCCCGGGTCGCCGCCGAGCCCGCGGTACCGGGCGACGATCTGGTCACGCACGTCCCCGGGCAGCGGCGCCCCGGTGATGCGAGCCCGGACCCGCGCGGTGACGCTGGCGATGGCCGCGGCGTCATTGGCTGGCAGCCGCTCGATCTCGCGCCGGATCGTGCCGCCCGGGTCCAGCGCGCGCAGCGCACGCTGGAACGCCTCGACCGTCACCACGTAGCCCGGCGGAACCCGGATCCCGACCCGGGTCAGCTCGCCCAGGCTGGCCCCCTTCCCCCCGACCAGCGGCCGGTCGCCCGCACCGACCTGGTCGAGCCCGCAGACCACTTGCCGCTGCTCACTCACAGCCGCACCAGCCAAGCGCCAGCAGGGAAATGTGTGCAGAAGTGGTCGCGGGCACGACCACTTCTGCACACCTTTCGGGAGCGGTCATCGGCAGGTCAGGCCAGGATCGTGACGATGCCGCGGTCGCCGTCGACGCGGAGCCGCTGCCCGGTGGTGATCCGCTTGGTGGCGTGGCCGGTGCCCACCACGGCGGGCATCCCGTACTCGCGGGCGACGATGGCGGCGTGCGACATGGTGCCGCCGATGTCGGACACCGCCGCCCTGATCTTCCCGAACACCGGGGCCCAGCTCGGCGCGGTCACCGGGCAGACCAGGATCTCGCCGTCGCGGATCTGGCCGATGTCGTTGACGCTGTGCAGCACCCGGGCGGTGCCCTCGACCACGCCCGGGGAGGCCGCGTAGCCGTGCAACTCGGACAGGTCGCCGCCGCTCGCGGCCGCCGCCCAGGTGGCCAGCGTCTCGGCGGTGATGCCCCAGAGCATCCGCACGGCCGGGTCGTTGAGCGCCTCGGGCACCGGGCCGATGGCCGGCGGCGGCGACCAGGCCTTCATCGCCTCGAGCATCTGCTTGCGCTCGGCGATGATCGGCCCGAAGTGGGCGGCGCCGAGCGGCGTCCCGCCGGCCGCCCAGGCCAGGCTCACGTCGGCGAGCGCCTGGTCGACCTCGGTGTGGTGCAACTGGAAGACGTCCTCGGCCTCGGCGAGCACCCCGTACCGGGCCAGCAGCCCGCCGAACTCGCGGATCTTGCCGAAGAACCGGGTCGTGAACCAGTGCTCGCAGTAGAACTTGTGGTCCTCCACGTAGGGGAAGACCACCCGGGCCAGGCCCAGCATCTGGTCGAACGCGGCCCGCTCCTCGTCACCGGGGAGCAGCCGGCGGTACTCCGCGACGATGCGTTCCCGTTCCTCCCTGAGGGCCTCGGTAGGGCGGTCGATCGCCTCGCCCTCGCGCACCATCCGGACGTAGCGCGGCAGCGCGGCGAACGGCACCGTCAGGTTGTCGTTCCAGCTGCGGTGGTGGTGGTAGAAGCCGTCCCCGGTGGACACGTGGAACCACGGGTCACGCGCCTCCTCGAACCCCTCCAGCCAGCGCTTCCCCGCGTCGCCGCGCTCGGTCATGGCCTGCAGCACGGCGTCGGGCGAGCATCCCTCGGTGAACTCCTCGTCGACCCCGCAGTCGACGGCGAGCCGGGCCAGCCGCCGGAGCTCGTCGTCGGGGCGGTACATGATCACGTCGATGCCCGCCACCATGCGCGCCACGGCCTGGTCGGAGATCTCCGGGAACGCCTTCTTGCAGAACTCGAAGAACACCACGTAGGCGCCGTAGCCGAGCATGAGGAACTCGGTGTGGTGGTTCCACATCTTCGAGTAGAGGTCCAGGCAGCGGTGATAGTTCTCGCGCACGTAGTGGTTCTGTGCCACGCCGGTGGACTCGGTGACCACGGCCGCGTCGTCGAACTCGGGCAGCTCCGGGACCTTGATCGACTCGATCTCGCTGATCAGCCCGGCCATCCTGGTCTTCCAGCCCTGGTAGAGCCGGTCCCAGTTCTCGTAGTAGTAGCCGGCCCGCTGCTGGAAGATCACCAGCCGCCGCTCGATCTCGGCCGGGTCGGTGACCGGGATCGCGGTGATGTAGATCCGCCCGTTGACGATCCGGTGCTCGATGCCGAGGGTGGTGGGGAACACGAACACCCGCGCGGTGTTCGCGCCGATCGCGGTGTAGGGGATCTCCGCCGTCAGCACGTCGAAAGCCGGCATCGGCTCGGGGAAGTGCATGGCGTTGTAGAACCAGAACCGGTTGTCGTCCTCGGGCTGGAACCGGGTGAAGTAGGGGTACATCGACCGCCAGTTCTCGGCGCCGGGCACGTCCTCGATCTGCGAGGGGAGCGGGAAGCTGCCGAGATCGCCGGTGTGGGCGGTTCCCTCCATTGGATCCTCCTTCAGCCGATCGGGTAGTCCTGCTGGGTGGTCGCGTAGTCGGCGAAGAAGTCGAGCGAGCCCGGGTTCGCCATCGCGTTGCGGTTGGCCGCCTCGTCGGCCGGCACGCCGCGCAGGATCTTGCGCACCGGCACCTCCAGTTTCTTCCCGGTCAGCGTCACCGGGATCTCCGGCACCTGCACGATCCGGTCGGGAACGTGCCGTGGCGTGTACTCGCGCCGCAGCCGGTCACGGATCTTGTCCTCGATCCGGTCGTCCAGCCGCAGGCCGTCGGCGAGCCGGACGAACAGCGGCATGAAGAACCCGCCTCCGGGCAGGTCGAGGTTGACGATGAGCGCGTCGTCGACCTCGTCGATGGACGCCAGCACGGCATAGACCTCGGCGGTGCCGATGCGGACGCCGTGGCGGTTCAGCGTGGCGTCGGAGCGGCCGAGCACGAAGCATCCGCCGCGGGCGTTGATCCGGAAGAAGTCGCCCTGGCGCCAGACCCCGGGGAAGACGGCGAAATACGACTCGCGGTAGCGCACGTCGCCCTCGTCGCCCCAGAACCTGACCGGCATGGACGGCATCGGCTCGGTGATCACCAGCTCGCCGACCTCGTCGGTGACGCTCTCGCCGCGGCGGTTGAAGGCCTTCGCGGCCACGCCCAGGTGCGGCGCCTGGATTTCGCCCGCATAGACCGGCAGCGTCGGCACGCCCCCGACGAACCCGGCGCAGACGTCGGTCCCGCCGCTGCCGGTGGCGACCCACACGTCCCGCTTGACGTTGTCGTAGAACCATGCCGTGCACTCGGCGGACACCGGCGAGCCCGCGGGCATGATCGCCCGCAGTTCCGCCAGCTCGTACTGCTTCCCGGGCACGACCCCGGCCCTGGACATGAGGTCCACGTAGGCGGGGCTGGCGCCGAAGAAGCTCACCCCGGCGTCCTGCGCGATCCGCCACAGCACGTCCGGGCCCGGGTAGCCCGGGCTGCCGTCGTAGAGCACCGGGCGCACCCCGAGCAGCAGCGAGCTGACCAGGAAGTTCCACATCATCCAGCCGCTGGTGGTGAAGAAGAACATCCGGTCCCCGGCCCGCAGGTCCATGTGGAACTGCTGCAGCTTCAGCTGCTCGATCAGGATCCCGCCGTGGCTGTGCACGATCGCCTTGGGCAGCCCGGTCGTGCCGGAGGAGAACAGGATCCACAGCGGGTGGCCGAACGGGACCTGCTCGAACGCGAACTCCGCGGCGGGCACCGGGGCATGATCGAGCAGCGCGTCCCAGGTCAGGCCGCCGTCCAGGCCGGACCCGCGCCGCGGCTGGGCCCGGTCGGGCAGGCGGACCAGGTACTCCAGCCCGTGCAGGCCGCCGACGATCCGCTGCACCTCCTCGCGGCGGTCGAAGTCGGTGCCGCCGTAGGTGTAGCCGTCGACGCAGAACAGCACCTTGGGCTTGAGCTGGCGGAACCGGTCGAGCACCCCGCGCCAGCCGAAGTCGGGCGAGCACGCCGCCCAGATCGCGCCGATGCTGGTGGTGGCGAGCATCGCGATGACCGTCTGCGGGATGTTCGGCAGGCAGGACGCGACCCGGTCGCCCGGGCGCACGCCCATGCCGCGAAGCTGGGTGCCGAGTATCCGCACCTGGCCGGCCAGGTCCGCCCAGTCCAGGGCGGCCAGCGGCGTGGTCTCGCTGACGTGGAACAGGGCCGGCTCGCCGGGACGCTCGCGCCGCAGGACGTGCTGCGCGTAGTTCAGCCGGGCACCGGGGAACCACTCGGCGCCGGGCATGGCGCGGCGGCCGAGCACCCGCTCGGGCGGTGCCGAGGCCTCGATGCCAGAGTAGTCCCAGACGGCCTGCCAGAAGCCGGTCAGGTCCTCGACCGACCAGCTCCACAGCGCGTGATAGCCGTCGAAGCGCAGCCCGCGCTCGGCGGCCAGCCAGGACATGAAGGCGGTGAGGTTGGCGTCCGCCACCCGCGCGGCGCTGGGCGTCCAGAGCAGGTCGCCCTCCCGAACCGGTGTCGCCATAGGCAGATCCTCCACAGTCGCGCCCATACAGGGCAATAAGCAGTTGCTAGGATTTCACCAGATGAAATCGCCGAGGCGGGGCGGGGCGGACGATGCGTGACTACAAGGTCAAGACGATCGACGCGCTGCACCGCGGGCTGCTGGTCCTCGAGGTCCTGCAGGACATGCGCGCGGCGAGCCTGCATGACCTGCACCGGGAGACCGGCATACCGAAGAGCACGCTGATCCGCATCGTGCACACGCTGCACGCCCGCGGCATGGTGTGGCAGCGCATGGCCGACGGCGCGTTCCTGCCCAGCCACACGCTGCAGCGGCGGGCCCCGCTCGACGACGCCGACTGGCTGGGCGAGATCGCGTCCCCGGTGCTCGAGCGGCTCTGCAAGCGGGTGCCGTGGCCGTCGGTGCTGTCGGTGCCGCGGCTCGACTACATGGAGGTCATCGAGACCAACAGCCCGCGGGCCTGCTTCGACTACGTGCCCCCGGCGCAGGTCGGCTGCCGGGCCAACATGCTGCGCTCCGCGTCCGGCCGCGCCTACCTGGCGTTCTGCCCCGACCAGGAGCGCGAGGCGGTGCTGCGCAGGCTGGCCGAACGCGACCTGCCCGGCGACGAACTCGCCCACGACCCGGCCGCGGTATGGCGGATCGTGGAGGCCACGCGGCGGCGCGGGTACGGCGAACGGGCCCCGGACTTCGGTGACCGCTACGGCAAGACGCGGGGCGAGGCGGACGACGGCCGCAGTTCCATCGCGATGCCGATCAGCGCGGGCGGCCAGGTGCTCGGCTGCGTGAACCTGACCTGGCGGATGAGCGTGCTGACCGTCGACCAGGTGGTCGAGCGCTACCTGGAGCACCTGCGCGCGGCCGTCCTCGCCATCGAGAAGCGGGCGGCCGCCCGGCACGGCACCGGGCCCGGGAACGGGGCCGGCAACGGTAACGGCGCCGCGGTCGCGGCGGCGGCCCAGCCGGCTCCGGCCCGCCCCTGATGAGCACCGGGCCGGCCGTGGCCAAGACGGTCTGGACAGACGCCGACTTCGACACGATGAGCTGGCATGACGCCGCGGTGCACGCCATCGCCCGGGATCTGGCGGAGGCCAGCGGGGGGGCGGCTACGCGTCGCCGGCCGGGCCGCCCTCCAGCCGGTTGAACTGTGTCTGCAGGTGGTCGAGGCGCGCGTGCACGAGCGCGATCTCGGCGCCGAGGGCCGCGATGGCCGCCGCGTCCGGCAGGCCGCCGGGCGCTGGCGCGCCGGGCCAGGCCAGAGTCTCGGCAGCCTCGGCGGGCCAGCCGGCGGCACCTTCGTCGGCGGTGACGGGAACCAGTCCGCCGAGCCGGGCCGCGAAGCTGCCGAACGTGATCAGGAGACGGTTCGACGCGCAGGCTCCGCACGACGGCATCAGGTAGCGCCAGCCCACCAGGCCCCGCCCGGCGTCCGCGAGGCCCCTGGCCGGACGCCCGCACTCGCAGGGGCCGGCCCGCACGGCCCGCACCCGCTGCCGGCTGTAGCGCAGGCCGCGTTCGTAGCGGATGAACCGCCCGGAGGCCACCACTTCCAGCAGGACCGCGGCCCGGTTCGCGGTCGCGCAGCCCAGGGCCCGGGCCTCGGCCAGCGTGTTGAGGCAGTAGAAGCCGCAGCCGCACCGCCGCCGGGGCGGGGCGTGCCGCCGGGTCCAGACGCACGACGCCTCGGCGGTCGTCCCGTAGACGCGCTCGGCCCCGATGGACAGCCCGGCGAACCCGGCCCGCTCGCCGTCCGCGGCCAGGACCGCGTGCGCCAGCTTGAAGCCCGGGTAGGGCCGGCCCGGACGTTCCTGGGCCGCTTGCCTGCCCAGCACGACTCAGCCCGCGGCGGCCGGCTCCGGTTCCGGGACCGGCGACGTGGAGGCCTCGGGAGCTGTCGCGTCCGCTCCGTCCGCCGCCAGGCTGGTCTCCTCGCCCGCGGTGGCCTGCGCATCATCCGTGACGAATCCGGTGCCCAGTTCCTTGCCGAGCTGCATGGTCCGCCTCCCTCCGCTGTCTGTCCCGTACCCGGCAGTACGCGGTGCTATGCGGCCCGGCCCCGGCTGGGCCCGCCGCGGGGGCTAACGGCCCGGCCGCGGCCCGCGGCGCGCGCGGCTCCGGGCGCCCCCTGCGATACTGGGGCGATGGTCTTTACCGTTATCCCCATGTCGACCACCGGCACCCTGCCGCAAGACGTGCAGGAAGGCCGCGTGATAAATCGCTCGACCATTTTGACGAGCCGCGATCACCCGGATCCCGGATCGGCCCGGGACGGCCTGGCCGACTGGGCGCTGAGAAACGACTTCGACGCGGTGATAGGCGTCCGTTTCCTGGCCATCCCCGAGGTAGTCGCGCCCGGTCAGGCAACCACCGTGGTGAAATGGGCGGCCTACGGAACCGCGATCGGCTGGCGGGAGACGGCGGCCCCGGACGGCGGTGCGCCCGGGCGCTAGGCCCGGCGGCCCGCTCGTCACTCGGAGCGCAGCACCGCGGCCGGGTTCAGCCGGGCGGAATGCCGACCGGACGGGAGCGTGACCGCGATCGCGGCGAGGATGGCCGCGGGCACCATGAGCAGCACCACGGTCACCGGCGTTATAGCGTCGGTGGACAGGCCGACCTCGTTGGCGAACAGCGCCCAGGCCCAGTGGCCGACGGCCACGCCGAGCGGCAGGCCGACCAGCAGGGCCAGCGCGGTCAGCGCCGTGACCTGCCAGGCGGTGATCGCGGCCAGTTGCCGGCGCAGCAGCCCGAGGGTCTTCAGGATGGCGAACTCACGCCGGCGCCGGCGCGCGGACGACATGGCGAACTGGCCGAGCACGGCGAGTCCGAGGACGGCGAGGACGCCGGCCAGCACCTCGGGCGTGGCGTCGATGCGGGCGTAGTTGCTGGCGCCGTTCGGGCGCTGGTCGGTGACCACGCAAGTGGGCTGCTCCACCGTGGCGCAGAAGGGGGCCATGGCTCGCTGGAACGCGCCGATGTCCGCGGCGTGGCGGGGCCCGGGAGCGAACCTCAGCAGCACGAAATTGTAGCCGCTGCCGTTGCCGGTGGCCGAGGATTGCGGCGTGAGCGTCGCCGCGGTCACGACCGCGCCCTGCCCCAGGTCGGTCGGGGTGAAGCTGCCCTGACCGAAGTACGGGAAGATGGCCCGGCCCACGATCCTGGCCGGGGCCGCCGAGCGGCCGGGGGGCGCGACCGGCACCGGCTGCCCGACGTTCTTGCCGACCTCGCGGAGCACCGAGGTGCCGAGCACGATCTCGCGGCCCGAGTGCGGCAGGCGGCCAGACAGCAGGGTCGGCGAGGCCATCGGTCCCCGGCCCGGGGCCAGGCCGATCGCGGGAATGACGGTATCTCCGATCGTCACGGTGCCGTGCACGCCGTACGTCCAGCCGGACAGGCCGGGCACGTGCGCGGTCAGCCGGCCGAACTGCTGCGGCGTGATCACCCCGAAACCGAGGTCTATCTCCGCGTCCCAGTTCTGGCCGTACAGCCGCGGCGTGTGCACCAGGTGGAGCAGGTTCGCGCCGAAGGTCGCGGCGGCGGCCACCGCGGCCACCGACAGGACCAGGCCGGCCAGGGCGCTGCGCACCGGCACCGCCGTGCGTCCCTGGCCCGGGTCGAAGGCGAGCCGCACGCCGGTCACGGCGGAGACCGGCGCGCCGGCCCGGGCCAGCCGCTCGGCCGCCTGCGAGCGGCGGCCCGGCACCCCGGCCGCGTCACGCTCGGCCGCGTGCCGGGCCGAGGCCAGCCGCCAGGCCGGCCAGGCCACCCGCGCCAGCAGCAAGATCACGGTCGCGGCGAAGCCTACGGCCAGCACCGGGACGTCGACGCTCAGCCCGGGATCGGGCTCGGCCGTCCGGGCCGGCCCGATCGGCATCACCGGGGAGGCCGCGATCGCCACGCCGCAGGCCAGCGCCGCGCCGGCGGCCACCGCCGCGGCAACCTCGATCAGGCCCGCGGCCAGCAACTGGCCGCGGGCCATGCCCAGCGCCGCGAGGGCGCCGTTGTCCCGGGACGCCGCCAGCAGCTGCCGCGAGGCCGCCTGGCCCACCACGAGCAGCGCGGTGGCCGCGAGGACCAGCGCGAACAGGCCCAGCGCCACGGCCTGGGGGCGGATCGACCGCTCGACCGCGGCGGCCTGCGCGGTCTCGTCGGCCACGAATATCTGCCCCCCGGTCGCCGCCTGGTACTTGCGCGCGAGGGCCTGAGCCTCGGCGCTGAAGCCGCTCACCGTATAACCCGGCCGCAGCTTCACGTACGCGCCGTCGAAGGCCAGGTAGCGGACGCCGAGCTCGCGGAAGAGCGCCTCGCTGCCGATGATGGTCGCGGTCTTGTCCAGATCATTGACGGAAACGGCCGAGCCGCGGTCGATCATGACTCCGACCACGCGCTCGGACAGCCGGCGGATGGGACCGGAGCCCGAGCCGGCCACCGCCCCCATCTCGAGCCTGCTGCCGACCCACACGTGCAGGTCCCGCGCGCCGATCTGGTCGATCATCACCTCATCGGGACGGTCCGGGTTCGGCTGCCGCCCGGCGAGCATCCTCGGGATCTCCAGCGTGTGGCCGAACCTGTGGTCCAGCGGCACGACCACGGCGCCGGCGAAATCCGGCTTCCCGCCCGGCCCCACCGGCCCCACCTGCAGCCCGACGATCGGGGCGGTGGCCGCCACGCCCGGCAACCCGCCCAGCGCCTCGTCATAGTGGCCGCCGAATCCGCCGCCGGCGGGCCCGACGAGCACGTCGGACGCCTTGGAGACGGCCAGGAACCTCGGGTAGGCGCTGTCCGTCCGCCGCGCGCCCGCCGCCGCCGTGAACACCACGCCCCCGGCCAGGCCCACCAGCAGGGCCAGGGCCGCCCAGCCCAGCCACCGGACGCGAAACTCATGCGCAGCCAGGCGCAGCACCGCTCGCATTCCGTCAGTCTCGTCCTTGCCTCGGCGGGCGGCCAAGGGTGGTGCCTGGCTACCGCGCGGTGGGACCACCACCACCGCCGCCCGCCCGGGGCGAGGGCGGGCGGCCGGGTGGCGCCGGGCGAGGGCGGGCGGCCGGGTGGCGCCGGGCGAGGGCGGGCGGCCGGGTGGCGCCGGGCGAGGGCGGGCGGCCTACGCCGGGCCGAGCGCGGCGGCGATGTGCTCGACCATCTCGGTGAGGATGGGGTGGGGGGTGGCGAAGTTGAGCCGGAACGCTCCCGCCCCGCCCGCGCCGAACCGGGGTCCGTCCACCACCGTGACGTGCGCGCGGTCGGTGACCAGATCGCCGGGTGAGCCCGCCAGGTCCAGCGCGGTGCAGTCGAGCCAGGCGAGGTAGGTGCCGTCGGGCGGGCGGTAGCGCACCTGGGGCAGGTGCGTGCCGATCAGGCCGGCGAGCAGTCGGCGGCCGTCGTCGAGGTAGCCGAGGACCTCGTCCAGCCAGGCCTCCCCGTGCCGGAACGCGGCGATGTTGGCCACGACGCCGGGATTGCTCGCGCCGTGCGCCGCGAAGAAGCCCATCTCGTCCCAGCGCTGCCGGTCGGACTCGTTGGTCAGGATCACCTGGGCGCACTTGAGGCCGGGCAGGTTCCACGCCTTGGACGCGGACGTGGCGGTCAGGGTGTGCGCCGCGGCCGCGGCGGAGGTGGACGCGTAGGGGAGGTGGCGCGTCCCCGGGTAGACGATCGGGCCGTGGATCTCGTCGGCGAAGACCCGCCCGCCGTGCCGGTCGACGACGTCGGTCAGCCGCGCCATCTCGCCGGCGGTGAACACCCGCCCCAGCGGGTTGTACGGGTTGCAGAACACGACCAGGTGGCCCCCGGCCCGGAACGCGCCGGAGATCGCGTCGAGGTCGAGGGTGAAGAAGCCGGCGTCGTCCCGCATCCGGACCTGAATGATCTCGCGGCCGAGGAGCCCCGGCACGGTGAGGAACGGCATGTAGGCCGGAGTCGGCAGGATGACCGGTGAGCCCGGGCGCGAGAAATGCGTGATCGCGATCTCGAACGCCTTGATCACGTCGGGGACGTGATGGATCAGCGCCGGGTCGACCTCCCAGCCGTAGCGGCGCTGCTGGAATTCCGCGCACGCCGCGGCGAGCTCTTCGGCCAGCGGCGGCGGCAGGTAGCCGAAGTTCGCCTGGGCCGACAGCCCGGCGAGCGCGTCGAGGATCGGGGGCGCGGCGCCGAAGTCCATTTCCGCCACGGCCGCCCCGAACCCGTCCGGGCCGGGGGCGGTCCACTTGGCGCTGCCACGGGCCCGCAGCATCGCCGCGGTGGTGGTGTCGATGGCCTCTCGCAGAGTCGCTGGCACAGGGCTATCCTCCACCCATGCCGGAGGTGCTTACCGCGCCGCGAGTCCTGACCGGCGACCAGGCCGTCACCGACGGCGCGGTAGTGATCGGCGACCGCACCGTGAGCTGGGTCGGCCCCGCGGGGGCGCTGCCCGGCGAGTACCTGGCGCTGCCGCGGGCGGACTACCCGGGGTCGACGATCCTGCCCGGGCTGATCGACAGCCATGTCCATCTCGGGTTCGACGGCGGGCCGAAGCCGGCCGCGCGGATGCGCGGCGCCACCGACGAGCAGCAACTGGTGCTGATGCTGCACAACGCGCGGCAACTGCTCGGCGTGGGCGTGACCACCGCCCGCGACCTGGGCGCGCGGGCCTACCTGGACGTGGTGGTGCGCGACGCCATCGCCGAGGGTCTGGCCCGCGGCCCGCGGATGGTCGTGGCCGGCAGCCCGGTCACCGTCACCGGCGGCCACTGCTGGTTCATGGGGGGCGAGGCGGACAGCGAGGACGACCTGCGGCGCATCGTCCGCACCCATCACAAGCACGGCGCCGACCTGATCAAGGTCATGGCGACCGGCGGGTTCATGACCCGGGGATCGGCACCCTGGCACGCCCAGTTCACCACCGCGCAGCTGGCCGTGATCGTGGAAGAGGCGAGACGGGTCGACAAGCCGGTCGCGGCGCACGCCCACGGCATCGAGGGCATCCGGCGGGCCGTGGAAGCCGGGGTCACCACGATCGAGCACTGTTCGTTCGTCACCGAAACCAACGAGCGGCGCTTCGACGAGGCCCTCGCCGCCCGGATCGCGGAGCAGCAGATCTTCGTCTGCCCCACCATGAACGTGAACGCGCCCTATGTCGCCGCGCTGACCGGCATCAAGGTCGGCCAGCACGCCAAGGCCCTGCACGAGATGGGGGTGCGGATCATCACGGGCACCGACGCGGGCATCGACAACAACCCGCATCACCAGTACCTCGGCGGGCTGGAGTACCTCGTCACCCTGGGCTTCCGGCCCGAGCAGGTGCTCGCGATGGCCACCACCGAGGCGGCGGCGGCGCTCGGCGTGGGCGCGGTGACCGGCCGCCTCGCGCCCGGCTACGACGCCGACCTCATCGTCGTGGACGGCGACCCACGAGCCGACATCGCCGCGGCGGGCAAGCTGCGGCGCGTCATCGCCCGCGGCCGCGACTACCTGCCCGACAGCGGCCGTTTCGACGTCAGCGCACCCGGCACGCCGTTCGCGTCACCCGAGCACCGCGTCGATCTGCGGCTGCTCACCGCGGCGACCAGGCGGCGCACCCCGTCAGGCCGGGCGGCACCCGCCGTAGAGGACGTTCTCCAGGTGCTTCCAGTAGACGTCGATCCCCCGGAACCCGGCTGATCGCAGGTACTCCAGCTGCTGGGCGAGCGGGATGATGTAGCGGACGTGGTTTTCCCAGCGGGCCCGCTGCTCCGCCGTGCGGTGTGCCCGCTGGTGCGCCGCCTCCGGGTCGTCGTGGTCGTTGACCCGCTGCCACGCGGCTTCGACCAGGGGATCCTCCGCGCGCACCGGGTCGTAGTTGAGGTACCAGCCGCCCGGCGCGAGGTGGTCGTAGATCTCGGCGAACAGGCCCCGCTTGCGCTCGTCGGGCAGGTGATGGACGCACATCGAGGTCACCACCGCGTCGAGCGCGGCCGGGATCGCCGCAGGCCACTCGCGGCCCGACATGTCGAACTCGACGTAGGTGTACCGTCCCGCGAAGGGCTCCATCTCGCGCTCCCCCGCCCGCATCATCTCGGCCGAGAAGTCGGCGAGGATCGCGGTGCTGCGCGGGTGCGCCCCGAGTATCGCGCGCGACGCGGCCCCGGTCCCCGCGCCCAGGTCCAGGAACGTGAACGCCTCCTGTTCGCCGAAGGGCAGCAGGGCGGCCATGAGCCGCCGCTGGGCCACGCGCTTCCGCTCGCGTTTGGCCTCTTCCGCCGCCCAGGCCTGCACGATCTGCTCCGACTGCCAGATGGCCGCGTTCGTGTCCGCCGAGTGTTCCATGAGCTGACCGTAGCGGACCGGCCCGGCGCGGCCGCGATCCCGGTCACGCGGGCCGCGGTCAGGTATCGATGTTCGGGTTGCGGCCGCCGATGGGCACCAGGCGCGCGGGCGGCTCGGGAAGCACCACCGCCGACCGGACGCTCAGGTCGGGCCGGACGTGCACGAGCTCGCCGGGGGCCAGCATGCGCCAGCCGCTCTCGCCGTCGAGCTGCTCGGAAGCGATCACGACGGACGGGGCGGAATGCAGCGCGGGCACGTGTATCGAGGACGTCGCGCTGCGCACGTGCAGGCCCGGCGACCCGGCGGGGCCCTGGCCCGGGCAGGCCGGCCGCTCGATGATGTGCAGGGCGTGCTGGGCGGGGTAGCGCAGCGCCCACAGCTCGTCCGGCGTGGCCACGACGGCGTTCAGCGACGAGACCGGCAGGCGGGCGGCGATCCACCGGGCCGCGGCCGTGATCCCCGCGGCCACGTCGCCGCCGTGCGCGTCGGCCTGCTGGGTGATCAGCGCGAAGTAGCGCTCGGAGTCGGTGTCGCCCAGCACCAGGCTGGCGTAGGAGCCCAGCTGGGCATCCAGGCGCGCCAGCTCGCCGAAGCCGCCGTTGTGCGCCATGATGCGGCCGCGCATCGCGAAGGGGTGGGTGTTCCGCACCGTCCGGCCGCCTGTGCTCGCCAGGCGGACGTGCGCGACAAAGGTCGCCGACTCGGCCTGCCGGGCCTCGTGGATGAACTCCTCGTCCTCGAACGCGGGCTCCGGCTGCTTGTCGAGGACGGGCGCGCCCGCAGGGTCAAAGAACCCGATGCCGCTACCGTCGACGTTGCGCCGGCTCTGCGCCTCCAGCGAGTCGGGGGCGTCCAGCAGCCAGAACGTCGCGGGCACGCGGGCGGTGCCCGCGGTCAGCCCGAACAAGCGGCACATGGCATCCCCTCCGCCGGGGTCATGATAACCATGCCAGCCGCGGATGACGGCCGGCGAGCCGGCCGCGGGTGGTGACCCGGACGTTGCGCCTCCTCGGTGACGATCCGCAGGTAGCCGGGACCGGCGGGACCGGCGGGATCACCGGGGTCAGGCACGGGCCAGCACCTCCTGGCCGAGCAGCCGGATGTGGTCGAGGTCCAGCGGGTCGTAGATGTGGAAGTACACGGTGTCGATGCCGGCCGCCGCGTACCCGTCCAGCGCGGCCAGCACGTCCGCGGGGGTGCCGGTCACGCCGGCCCGCAGCAGCCGCGCCCCGGGCTCGCCGAGCGACGCCGCCCGGCGCTGGGCCTCCGCCCGGGTGGCGCCGCAGCACACCGGCAGCGTGGTCGACAGCCGCACCGCAGCCGGGTCCCGGCCGCGGGAGGCGCAGACGCGCCGGAAGAAGGCGAACCGCTCGGCGATGCCGTCGCCGAGGCCGAGGCCGCTGTTGAACTCGTCGGCGAACCGGGCCGCGAGCGATGGGGTCCGGCGCGGCCCCCCGCCGCCGATGATGATCCGGGGCGGCGCCGCGGGCTGCCGGTCGGGGAAGTTCGCGCACTCGTCGATCTGGTAGTGCTTGCCCGCGAAGCTGAACGTCTCCCCCCGCGGCGTGGACCACAGCCCGGTGATCACGTTCAGCTGCTCCTCCAGCCGGTCGAACCGCTCGCCGACCGGCGGGAACGGGATGCCGAACGACCGGTGCTCCCGCTCGTACCAGGCCGCGCCGATGCCGAGCTCGACCCGCCCCCCGCTCATCGCGTGCACCGTGGCCACGGCGATGGCCAGCGGGCCGGGCAGGCGGAACGTGGACGCGGTCATCAGGGTGCCGAGCCGGACCCGGCTGGTCTGCAGCGCTAGCCCGGCCAGCGTCACCCAGGAGTCGGTCGGCAGGTAGCCAGGGTCGCCGGCGTCGATGCCGAGGTAGTGGTCGGAGCGGAAGAAGGCGTCAAAGCCCGCCTCCTCCGTCGTCCGGGCCAGCGCCAGGATCTGGTCGTACGTCGCGCCGCGACGCGGCTCCATCAGCACCCGCAGCCGCATGGCGATCTCCTTCCGGGATCAGCGGGAAGTGGCAGGCGACCAGGTGATCGGGCGCCAGCGGGCGCAGCGGCGGCTCCTGCGCCGCGCAGCGCTCGGCCGCCCGCGGGCACCTGGTCCGGAACCGGCAGCCGCTGGGCGGGCTGATCGGCGACGGGGGCTCGCCCCGGATCGTCTCGCCGGAGCGCGCCGCGGCCAGGCCGGGGTCCGGGCTGGGGATGGAGGCGAGCAGCGCCGCGGTGTACGGGTGGAACGCCTCCCGGTAGATCGACCCCGCGGGCCCCACCTCGCACAGCTTGCCGAGGTACATCACCGCCACCCGGTCGCTGACCTGCTTGACCAGCGCCAGGTCGTGCGCGATGAACAGGTAGGACAGGCCGAGCTCGCCGCGCAGCCGCTCGAACAGGTTGAGCACCTGGGCCTGGATGAGCGTGTCGAGCGAGGACACCGCCTCGTCGCAGATGATCAGCGCGGGGGCGAGCGCCACGGCGCGGGCGATTGCCACGCGCTGGCACTGGCCGCCGGACAGCTCCCGGGGGCGCCGCCCGCCGTATCGGCCCGGGTCCAGGCCGACGAGCTCGAGGACCTCGGCCACGCGCCGTTTGCGTTGCGCGTGATTCCCGATCTGGTAGGCGACGAGCGGCTCGGCGACGATCTGCGACACCCGCCACATGGGGTCCAGCGACCCGAACGGGTCCTGGAACACCATCTGCAGGTGACGGCGGGTCTCCAGGAGCCGGCGGCCGCGCAGCGTGACCAGGTCGGCTCCCTGGAACCGGACCTCGCCCGATTTCGGCTGCGGGGCCTGCATCAGCGACCGGGCCAGCGTGGTCTTGCCGGACCCGGTCTCGCCGACGATGCCGAGGGTCTCGCCCCGCCGGACGTCGAACGAGACGTCGGAGACGGCCTGGACCACGCCGCCCCGGACGCCGCCCGAGTCACGGACCACGAACTCCTGGACGACGTGGCGCGCCTCCAGCAGGACGTCCGGCGGTGGCGTGCTCACGCGGGGACCTCGTCCGGGCAGGGATGCCAGCAGGCCCAGCGATGACCTGGCTCCTGCTCGGCCAGCGGCGGATTTTCCTTAACGCACCGGTCGCCGGCGGACGGGCAGCGCGGGGCGAACGGGCAGCCGGGGGGCAGGGATACCAGGTCCGGCGGCTGGCCGCCGATCACCGGGAACAGCGAGTGCGGGGCACGCTCGAGCCGCGGAATCGCGTCCAGCAGCACCTTGGTGTAGGGCATGCGGACCCGGGAGAACAGCTCCCGGGTGGAGGCCTGCTCCACGATGCGCCCCGCGTACATCACGATCACCTCGTCGGTGTAGGACGCGGCGAGCCCCAGGTCATGGCTGATCAGCATCAGCGCCATGCCGAGCTGCTCCCCCAGCTCGAGGAGCAGCTCCATGATCTGCGCCTGGGTGGTCACGTCCAGCGCGGTCGTCGCCTCGTCGGCGATCAGCAGCTTCGGGTGGCAGGCGAGCGCGATCGCGATCATGACCCGCTGCCGCATCCCGCCGGAGAGCTGGTGCGGGTACTCCACGAACCGGCGCCGCGGCAGGGGCAGCCGGACCAGCTGCAGCAGCTCCAGCGCCCGGTCGCGGGCGGCGCGGCGGTCGAGGGGCAGGTGCGAGCGGACCGCCTCGGTGACCTGTGTCCCGATCCGCATGGTCGGGTTCAGCGAGCGGGACGGGTCCTGGAACACCATCGCGATGTCCCGGCCGCGGCGCGAGCGCATCTGCGCGTCGGTCAGCCCGAGCAGTTCCTGGCCCTGGAACCGGACCGAGCCGGTGACCACGGCGGTCTCCGGCAGCAGGCCCATGACCGCGCGGGAGCTGACCGTCTTCCCTGACCCCGACTCGCCGACCACGGCCAGCGTGGTTCCCGGCCACACCGAGTAGCCGACGCCGTTCACCGCGTGCAGGTCGCCGCCGCGCCGCCGGAACCGCACCCGCAGGTTGTCGACCTGCAGCAGCGGGCCGGCCCAGGACGTGTCCCCGGCCGCCGCGGCGGCCGGCCCGGCCGCGGTCACCGCACCCCCCAGCGCGCCCGCAGCCCGTCGCTGAGCAGGTTCAGGCAGACCACGGTGACGAACAGGCACAGGCTCGGGATCAGCACCAGCTCGGGGGACGCGGTGAGCGTCTGCGCGCCCAGCGCGATCATGTTGCCCCAGCTCGGCCCGGGAGGCGGGATGCCGAGCCCGAGGTAGCTGAGCGCTCCCTCGAGTATGATCACGATCCCGGCGCCGAGCAGGGCGAACGTGGTCAGCTGCGGCGCGATGTTGGGCACGACGTGGCGCAGCACCATGCGCCAGGCGCCGGTGCCGGACAGCCGCGCGGCGAGCATGAAGGTCTGCTCCCGCAGCCGCAGCGTGGCGGACCGGGCGAGCCGGCCGAAGGCCGGGATGGCGAAGAAGGAGAGCGCCCAGATCGTGTGCAGCTCGCTGGGGCCGAGGGCCTCGGCGATGACCAGCGCGAGCACCAGCGCGGGGAAGGCGATGAGCACGTCGAGCACCCGCATCACGACCGCGTCGGTGGCGCCGCCCCGGTAGCCGGCGAAGATCCCGAGCAGCCCGCCGACCACCAGGCCGATCAGGGTCACGGCGAACGCCACCTCGAACGACACCTGGCCGCCGTGCAGCAGGCGGGACAGGATGTCGTTGCCGACCGGGTCGGTGCCGAGGACGTGGCCCGGCGAGAACGGGGGCAGCCCCGCGTCGAGGATGCTCCCGCCGGTCGGCGGCGGCACCGGGTAGACGAGCGGCCACAGGAAGCACGCGCCCAGGATCAGGATCAGGATGCCGGCCGGGATCCAGATCTCCAGGGTCCGCGCCCGGCCGCGCCGCGGCGCCGCGGGCTCGGCGGCCGTGGCGGTCCCGGCCTCGGCGACATCCGGCAGCAGGGCATCAGGCAACGGCGCGCCCATACCGGATCCTCGGGTCCAGGGCCGCGTAGAGCAGGTCGGTGAGCAGGTTCGCGAGCACCACGACGATGGCGAAGACCAGGACGGTCCCCTCGACCACCGGGACGTCGCGGTCGCTGATCGCCTGCAGCAACTGCTGGCCGATCCCGGGCAGCGAGAAGATCTGCTCGATGATCACCGTCGTCCCGATGAGCGCGCCGATGTTCAGGCCGACGACCGTGAGCAGGCCGAACAGCGAGTTGCGCAGCGCGTGCCGGACCAGCACCTGCCGCGGCTGGAGGCCCTTGGCCCGGGCCGTCACGACGTAGTCCTCGGCCTGCATCTGCTGCACCAGGTCCGCCCGCAGCAGCCGGGTGTAGAAGCAGAACAGCGGGAACCCGATCGCGATGGCGGGCAGCGTGAGCGACCTGATGCAGCCGACGATGCTCTGGCTGGGCGGCACGTAGCCGATCGCCGGGAGCACCTGCAGGTGCACGGCGAAGACCAGGATCAGCAGCAGGGCCAGCACGTAGGGGGCGGTGGACAGGCCCGCCATGCTGACCACCATGGACAGCCGGTCGGCGACCCCGCGCGGCTTGCGCGCGGCGAGCAGCGCCACCGGCACGGTGAACACCAGCGAGACCACGAACGCGTAGACGACCAGCTCGAAGGTCACCGGCAGGCGCTGGCCGAGGATGCTGGTCACCGAGTCGCCGCTGGTCAGCGAGTTACCCAGGTTCCCGTGGGCCACGCCGCTCAGCCAGTTCCCGTACCGGACCCAGAACGGCTCGTTCAGGTGCAGCTTGATCGAGAGCTGCCGGATCTCGGCGGGCGTGGCGTTGATGCCGAGCAGTTCCTGGGCCGCGTCGCCGGGCAGCAGGTTCATCACCACGAAGGTGAGGAACGTGACGCCGAACAGCACCGGGATCGCGGCCAGCACCCGCCGGCCGATCAGGCGCAGGCTCGGCGAGCCGAGCACCGACTGGGCGGCCGAGCCCCGCGGCTCCGGCTCCCCGGGGAGCGCAGGGCCGGGCCGACCAGCCACCGTCGGCCCGGCGCCACGGGCTGCCATCAGGCTCTGCCTCCCTGTTGCCGGCTGCTACTTGAGGGTGGTGTACACGTCCTCCCACGGGATCGTCGGGGTAACCACGATGCTGGGCAGCGCCGACGTGAGCCCGGGGCCGTAGACCCCCTTCACCACGACGTTAGCCGGGGCGAAGGCGAAGTAGAACGGGCCGTAGGCCATGTCGCTGATGTACTTGGCGGCCTGGTCGTAGAGCTGGCAGCGGGTCGCCATGTCCAGCGTGCCCGCGGCCTGGTTCAGCAGCGCGTCCAGTTTCGGGTCGTGCACGCCGCTGAACGGGGAGGTGGACGAGAACCGGAACCCGACCCCGACGCCCGTCGCCGGGTCGTAGGAGCCGGCCGTCTGCACCATCGCCTGCCATTTGCCCGACGTGAACTGCGCGATGAGGTCGGCCAGGTCGTAGGAGTGGATCGTGGCCTTGATCCCCGCCGCGGCCCACTGGGTCTGCAGCGCCTCGGTCGTCTCCTGCGCGGTGAGGATGCTGATCGTGCCCAGGTTGATCGTCATCCCGCCCAGCGACTTCACCAGCGACTTCGCCATGGCCAGGTCATAGGTGCGGTACCCCGGGACCTTCGGCTCGTAGCAGATGCCGCCGGGGCCGGTGAACCCTTCTACCTGCGGGTACTTGTTGGCGAAGATGTGCTGCAGGATGACCGGGAAGTCGGTGGCGTAGTAGATCGCCTCCCGGGCCTTGATGTTGTTGAACGGCGGGATCGACGTGTTGAGCTGGAGGTCGTACGGCGACGTGGAGAGCTGGTTGGTCACCACGAAGTGCTGCGCGGCCTCGTCCAGGATGGCCGGGGTCGACATGTCCTCGTAGGCCTGGCCGTCCCCGGCGAGCATGGCCTCGTAGGCGGCCTCGTCGCTGGCCACGGTCTTGAACGTGAGCGAGTTCAGGTACGGGCGGCCCTTCTCCCAGTAGCCCGGGTTGCGCTTCAGCACCAGCACCGAGCTCGGCGTGTCGCTGACCACGGTGAACGGGCCCGCGCCCACCGGGCGCAGCGCGAACGCCTTCTCGCCCATCTTGGACAGCGCGGTCGGGGAGGCGATCCAGTTGGCCGCCGAGTCGAAGAACGAGGCGATGATCGGCGCGAAGACCATGCTGAGCTGCATGGTCACCGTGTAGGTCCCGGTGGCGGTCACCGAGGTGACCGGCCAGGTCGGCTTGCACGTGCACGACGACTTGTCGACCCGGTTGATGTTGAAGGCCACCGCCTGCGCGTTGAACGGCGTCCCGTCGGTGAACTTCACGCCCTGCCTGATGTTGAGGGTGACGGTCTTGCCGCCGTTGCTGAAGCTGTACCCGGAGACCAGGTCGGGGATGATCTGGCCCTTGGACCCGAGCTCGAAAAGCTGGCCGTAGATGGCGTTCATCTGGCTCTGGTCGGCGGCGCCGTCGATATTCGTGGCCGGGTCGAGGCCGGCGGGCCATTCCCCGGAGTAGTTGGCGACCTCGAGAACGGTCAGCGACCCGCCCTGATGCGGCGTGGTCGCCGAGGTGGACGGGGACGAGCTGGTGCTGCTGCTGGAACCGCAGGCTGCCAGCGAGGCGGCCAGCGCCGCGGAGGCGGCGAGGCACAGGAATCTGGTGGATCTGCGCCGGGGAGATCTGAGCCGGAATGTCATGGATACACCTCGTCGGTAGTGAGGCCGTCCAAGGGACCGTCGCAGCCAGGGCGTGCAGCCGCGCTGGCTGTCGTGGAATGCGCGTGACAGTTTCTTATCCGGGCGTGCCTGGATTTGTCTTGGATCCTAGAGTCCGACTGACGCGTATGCAAGGCTCGTTTAGGTCACGACGACGGGGGCCGGGCCAGCGGGAACGCCGAGAGCCCGCCGCCGTCGAGGACCAGGATCTGCCCGGTCATGTAGCCGGCTCCCGCGCCGACCAGGTACGCGACGGCCGCGGCGATGTCCTCGGGCCGGCCCACCCGGCCGACCGGGATGTTGCCCGCGCGGCGGGCCAGTTCCGCCGGCACGTCGAGGTCCGGGTCCTCGCTGAGGATCGCCCGGCTGGTCCCGACCAGCCCGGGGCAGATGGCGTTCACGGTGATCCCCCAGGGCGCCACGTCCAGCGCCATCGAGCGGGTGAGCCCGATGATCGCCGCCTTCGAGGCCGAGTACGCGGCCGAGCGCGGGGCCGCGACCACGCCGGCCATCGACGCGACGTTGACGATCCGGCCGGAGCGCTGGCCGCGCATGACCGGAACGGCGAAGCGCGACATCAGGAACGTGCCGCGCAGATTGACCCGCACCACGTGGTCCCACACGTCGACCGGGACCTCGGCGATGTCGCGCCGGTCCAGGCCCTGCGGCGCCGCGGCGTTGTTCACCAGGATGTCGAGCCGCCCGTACCGGGCCACCGCCTCGCCGACCATCCGCTGCGCGTCGCCCTCGTCGCCGATGTCGCCCAGCGCCGCCGAGGCGGTCCCGCCGTCGGCCGTGATCTCCTCGACCAGGCTCGTGACCCCCTGCCAGCCGCCCGCCCCGCCGGCCGTGCCAGCACCGCCCGCCCCGCCGGCCTCGCCGGCCGTGCCAGCCCCGTCCGCGCCGCCGGCCGCGCCGATCACCTCCTGCCGCCGGTTCAGCACGCCGGCCTGCTCCTTGTCGCAGACCAGGACCGCCGCCCCGGACGCGGCCAGCGCGGCGGCGATGGCCCGGCCCATGCCGTCCCGCTTGCCGCAGCCGGTGACCAGGGCGGCCCGCGCGGGGCCGTTGCTGCCTTCGGCGCCGGTCACGACGGCTGCCCGTCGTCGCCGATCTCGCTGGGGTAGCGCAGGTCGATCGCCTGCGGCGGCACGCCGAGCGCCTGGCCCAGGATGGCGCGCATCAGGTCCTTGGGCACCAGGCAGTCCGCGCACGTCCCCGGCCCGGCCGAGATCACCGCCCCGACCCGCCCGTCACCCTCGGAGAGCTCGAGCCGGTACCCGTCCGCCTCCAGCGACGCCCGCACCGCCCGCAGCCGCTCAGCGTCGGCCATCCTCGCTCCTCCCTCCTCCCGCCGTGTTCCCCCGGAAGTTGGTCAATGCACGTCGCTATCACGACGTGCATTGACTACTTTTCCGGTCGCGGCCGCCTCGTCCCGCGTCTCCACGGCGACCGCGGTGTTCGACCAGAGCCCGAAGACGCGTACGACCATGGAGATCGCCGCGTTCCTGGCCCCGGCCACGACGATCGGCACGTGCTGGCGCGACGGCAGGATGCGGGTGAAGCCCCCACCCACCTCCCCATCCCCCGGCATGGCCGGCGCCGCGGTGTCCGCCGCGTCCTGCATGGCCGGCGCCGCGGTGTCCGCCGCGAACCGCACGTTGTTCTCGCTGACCCCGTCCTTGCCGGCCCGCCGCAGGTCCGCGCCGCTCCGGCCGCAGTGCTCGATCAGCCAGTCCTTGACCCCGGCCTTGGAGAAACCCGCGGCGGCCAGCAACTGCGCGTGCTCGGGGCAGAACACCACCCCGCACGAGGTATCCCGGAAGATCAGCGCGCCGGTGCGCGAGATCGTGTCGGCGAAGTCCCACAGCACCTGCTCCGCGTCCTGGGTATGCCGGTTGTC
Organism: uncultured Actinomycetota bacterium; assembly: GCA_963808705.1. Lineage (GTDB taxonomy): Bacteria > Actinomycetota > Actinomycetes > Streptosporangiales > Streptosporangiaceae > JASHPR01. Next base: position 170,462 of record CAWEHB010000009.1, read on the forward strand.
CACGAACTCGCAGGTGCGCAGCAGCGTCGCCGACACCGCGCTGGCCCCGGCGCGCTGCCCGGCCTCGACCGAGAGCGGCTCCCACGGGCTCTCCTCCTCGTTCTCCGCGATGCAGATCGACCAGCGGCCGGGAAGGCCCTGGGTGGCCTGCTCCAGCACGTGCGGCTTGACGCCGAACACGTTGCGGACGATCAGCCCGACCGAGCGGGCGACCGTGGCGTTCGCGCGGAATCCGGGACCGAAGGCGCCGCCGCGGCCGTTGAAGCCGAGCTCGGCGCGCGCCGGGCCGTTCACCACGATCAGCGGGGCCGGGCCGCTGGTGCTCTGCCAGCCGCCGCCGCGCGCCGTGCGCTCGAGCATGAGCGCCTCGAACGCGGCGAGGACCACGGGGAAGTACTCGGGCTGGCAGCCCGCCATGGCCGCGTTGATCGCCGCGAGCTGGACCGTGCAGTCCCGGCCGGTCGCCTCCAGCGAGCCGATGATCTCCTGCGGGCCGCGGCTGGTCTGGGCCAGGAACCGGTCCAGCAGCGGCTGCGAGACCGGGACCAGCGGCAGCCCGTCCGACCAGTCCTGCTCGTAGCAGTACTCGATGGCCTGCTGCGCGAGGTCGGGATCCAGCCTGCCGGGCCCGGGCATCAGCGGCCGGCGGAGACGAGCAGGGCGACCACGTCCGGCAGCACGGCCAGGGCCCGCTCCCGCACCTGGGCCGGCGTGAGCACCGCGACCGGGTGCGGCGTGGTCGCGTACTGGTAACCCGGCGCGCCGCGCAACTCGGCGATCGCGTCGGCGCTGCCGGTGAACGCGTCGCTGCAGATCACCGCGGCCGGCGTGCCGCGGCCCTCGAGCGTCACGCCATCGGTGATCGCCGACGCGCTGCACGACCCGCAGTCCCCGATCCCGGTGACCACGACGTCGCACTCGGTGGTCAGCTCCTTGAGCAGTCCTTCCGGCGCCGGCTGGGCAAAGGCCGCCTTGGTGCGGGCCAGGATGCCCGCGGCGCCATGCCGCTCGACCAGCAGCTTGCCCACCTCATCGAGGAAGATGTCGGCGTTCTGCTTGGTGTTCACCAGCAGCCCGACCTTCGCGCCGGTCAGGCCGCGGCGGCGCGGCGCCAGCGGCATGCCCGGCGCCGGTTTCTGCTCGGCGGCCGGAGCGCGGCCGGCTCCGCCCGTCGGGTCCAAGATCGCGTTGGGCATGTCGGTTCCCTTCCGCTCCCGTCCCGGCCGCCGGCCACGGAGCCGGTCCGTGCTCGTGGATGGTCATGCCGCGCCGGGCCGGAAATCGGCCACGAACACGTGACAAGTCTGCTTACGGGCACAGTAATATACGTGGCTATTCCTGTCACGCCATGCGGGCCGGCTCCAGGCCGGACGCTGGTGTCACCCGCGCCCGACCTGCCTAGTTCGGGGCCCGCTGCGGCCGCTGCCGACGCGTTATATGTCACTCTCCACGTCGGTCGTTGCAGACAACGTCACATGTTGGCGCGGGCGAGACGATCGCGGCAGCGCCGTCCCGCCCGCTTACCCGCCGGCCTACCCCTTGTAAAGGGCCGCCGAGCCGTCCGAGTTGTTCACCAAGGCGGAGGCCGCTGCTTCGCCGGGTGCCGGGCCAGTAGGTGCACGTGGTCGTCCCTGCCGTTGAACTCGTGAAGCTGAGGGCCGAAGCCTGCGCAGACCCGCCACATGATCTGTTCGCACCGGGGTGAGCACGGCATTGTCGAGCACGCCCCGCCGCTACCTGGTCACCCGGATTGTCATAGGCCATGGCTAGGCTGACCATGCTATGGCTATCCGGAACCGTCTGTGCCCAGGCCCGGAGCAGCTCGCCGTCTTGCGCGAGCATTGCGCGCACGCCCGGTTCGTGTGGAACTTGGCTGTGGAGCAGCAGTCCTGGTGGCGGCCGGGCCGGGGCAGCGCGCCGTTAGCTGCGGAGCGGTACCACCAGCTCGCCCAGGCCCGCCAAGCCGAGCCTTGGCTGGGTGCCGGGTCATCGTCGGTCCAGCAGCAGGCGCTGCGAGACTTCGACCGGGCCATGGCCGCGTTCGTCGACCCGGCCAACCCGGCACGCAAGCCCGACTACCGCAGCAGGCGCGACATCCAGGGGTTTGCGGTCCGCGACACCAAGGTCAGGCGCGTCAGCCGACGCTGGGGCGAGGTGCACGTCCCCAAGTGCGGCTGGGTCCGGTTCCGGTGGACCCGGCCCCTGCCCGCCAGGCTCGGTACCGCCCGGGTCACCTGCGACCGCGCCGGACGCTGGCATGTGTCCTTCCCCGCCCCTCAGCCACCAGTAGCCCGCGAGCGCACCGGGAAGGTAGTCGGCGTCGACCGCGGGGTAGCCACCGCCCTGGTCACCTCTGATGGCCAGCACTACCGGGCGCCGCGGATCTCGCACCGCCAGGCAGCACGGTACCTGGCCTTGCAGCGCAAGTTCTCTCGCCAGCGGAAGGGATCGCGCAACCGCGAGCGCACCCGCCAGGCCATGGCCCTGATCGCCGCCCGCACGGCTGACCGGCGCAAGGACTGGGCCGAGAAGCTGAGCACCCGCCTGGTCCGCGACAACGACCTTATCGTCCTGGAGAAGCTCAACATCCCGGCGATGACCCGCAAGCCCCAGCCCAAGCCCGACCCTGAGCAACCCGGTGCCTTCCTGCCCAACCGGGCCTGTGCCAAGGCCGGGCTGACCCGCGGCATCCTCGCCTCGGCCTGGGGAACGCTCGGTCAGCGGATCAAGGACAAGGGCGGGGCATCGGACGTCCAGGTCCTTTTCGTTGATCCTCGCTTCACCTCAAAGCAGTGCCACGTCTGCGGCCACACGGACGCGGCGAACCGCGAGAGCCAAGCAGTGTTCGCCTGCGTCTGGTGCGGCAACCAGGACCACGCGGACCGCAACGCTGCGCGCAACATCCTGGCCCGGGGACTGGCGCTCGCCACCGGCGAGCCGGTCGCTGCGCCCGCCGCGGGGCACGCGGCGCTGCGCCCGCATCAGCCTGCCCTGGCAGCAGCGGGAACCACCCGAGGTGCGGCGTGAGCCGCCCGGGAGTCCCTGTCCCTTCAGGGCAGGGAGGATGTCAAGGGACGGGTCATCGCGCTCCATCCATTGCTGCGCCTGCGCCCGGTGCGGCCCAGGCGTCGCGTTACCCCAGACCTACCTATGACATTCCGTTCTACGACAGTAGTAAAACGTGCATCTAATCAGCCGATCCGCCCGACGCCAAGACTGTGCGCGGCGCAGCGGCGGGACGCGGTGTCATGCTGGGCACGTGTACGAGGAGCATGCCGTGCCGCTCCCGACCGGCGTCACGCTGTTCACATCGGTCAGCCCGGGGCCAGCGGACCGGACGCTGCTCGTGGTCCACGGCGGACCGGACTGGGATCACACATACCTGCGGGAGCCGCTGTCCCGGCTGGCCGGCGACTACCGGCCAGTGCTGCCCGATCTGCGCGGGTGCGGGCGGTCGACGACCGGCCTGGATGACCGGCAGTACACCCCCGACCTGGTGGTCGGCGACCTGCTCGCCCTGCTGGATCATCTGGGCGTGGCCCGGGCCGCGGTCCTGGGCTTCTCCTACGGCGGGCTCATCGCCCAGCGGCTGCTGGTGGCCGCGCCCGGGCGGGTCACCCGCCTGATCGTGGCATCGAGCAGCGTCTTGCCGTGCCCGCGGACGCCTTCGCGGGCTGGCGGGAGCGAGCGGAGCGCGTCGTGGCCGAGGCGGCGGTATGGGCGGACAGCACGCTGAGTGGGCCCGCGCTGACCAGGGCCGCGGCCATGGCCGGGGCGCCGGCCAATATCTGGCGGCCGGAATCCCTGCCCGGCTACCTCCGCCGCCTGTCCATGATCCACTTCACCGCCGAGTGGCTGCGGCCCTACCGGGCCGGCGTGCTGCCCTCACCGCGCCTGACCGACCCGGTGACCGGGCTGTCGGCGGCCCGGCGGCCGGTGCTGCTGCTCCAGGGCGAGAAAGACATGACCTTTCCCGCGTTCCTCGCCGGGCACGCAGCCTCCCACATCCCGCAGGCGACGGCGGTGGTGCTAGCCGACGCGGGCCACATGGCGCACATCGATGACCCACACGGCTGGATGACCGCCCTGCGCCGTTTCCTGCTCGCCGCGGACGATGAGGAGCCGGGATAGCCTTCGTCACGTCGCGTTGTCCCAGACCTATGACATCCCGGCTGACGACGGTAGTAACATGCGCATCGATCACTCGGCCGGGCGCGCCAGGGGACCGGGCAGCGCCCGGCCGAGTCCTGTCCCCTGACCGCGATCGCGGGCACGCGGACGGCCGCGGCAGCCACGCGCCAGCGAGCGCCGGGTTCCGGTCCCTGCCCCGGCCGCCACTTCGGGCCGCGGCCTTGACAGCGCCCGGGCCGAGGCGTGTCATTTGTTCCGACGAGCGTGACGTAATTCGTCAGCTATTGTCGCGGCCGGGACTGCGGTCCGGCCGCCAGGCCGACCGGGAGGTAAGTGATCATGGCTGAGCTCGTCCGCGCGGCCGTCCAGACCGGCCCGCGCCGGATCGAGATCCGGGAATTCCCCCGCCCGGCCACGGGCCCCGACGACGGCCTGCTGCGCATCGAGGCCTGCGGGATCTGCGGCAGCGACGTCGAGCAGTACAAGGGCCACCTCGGGCGCAACGCGTTCCCGCTGACGCTCGGGCACGAGCCGCTCGGGATCATCGAGGAAGTCGGGGAGCGCGCGGCCGCGCGCTGGGGCGTCCGGGCCGGCGACCGGGTGGCCCTCGAGATCCTGATTCCGTGCCGCAGCTGCGATCTCTGCCTGACGGGCCGGTACATGTCCTGCCCGAACCGGCAGGGCAGCTACGGGTACAGCCCGGTCAGCCGCGCGCCGAGCCTGTACGGCGGCTTCGCCGACTACGTCTACCTGCACCCGAACGCGATCGTGCACAAGGTGTCCGGCGACATCCCGGCCGAGGTGGCCGTGATGTTCAACCCGCTGGGGGCCGGCGTTCGCTGGGCCGCGCACCTGGGCGGCACCCAGCTCGGCGACACGGTCCTGGTCCTCGGGCCCGGCCAGCGCGGGCTCTGCGCGGTGATCGCGGCCCGGGCCGCGGGCGCGGGCACGATCATCGTGACCGGCCTGGGCCGGGACCGCGCCAAGCTCGAGCTCGCCCGGGAGTTCGGCGCCGACCACACCATCGACGTGGAGGCGGAGGACACCGTGGCCCGGGTCGAGGAGATCACCGGCGGCCGCCTGGCCGACGTGGTGCTCGAGCTGACGCCGATGGCCGCCGAGCCGGTGCGCGACGCGCTGCGCGCCGTGCGGCACGGCGGGCGGGTGGTGCTGGCCGGCCTCAAGGGCGGCCGGCCGGCCGAGCTGAACACCGACATGATCATCAACAAGGCGATCACGGTGGTCGGCGCCTACGGCGTGGACTCCCGCGCCTACGGCGAGGCGATCCGGATCATCGAGGCCGGGCAGGTGCCGCTGCACCGGCTGCACACGCACAGCTTCGAACTGGCCGACCTGGCCCGGGCCATCGAGACGCTGGCGGGCGAGATCCCCGGCGAGGACGCCGTGCACGTGGCCATCCGCCCGGAAGCTCCTGCCTAGCACGCTGCGGCCCCGGGCCCGGCCGAGCCGAGTGGAGAAGTCATTGCTGATCGACCTGCACGCCCACGCCATCCCCGCCGAGTTCCCTGCCGCCGAGGGCTGGCCGACCATGGAGCCCGCGGGCGCGGGCGGCGAGCGCCTGTTCGCGTTCGGGCCGGTGCGGTACACCGCGCAGCGCGACTGGTTCGACGCGGAGCAGCGCCTCGCCGCGATGGCGGCCAGCGGGGTGACCGCCGAGGTGATCTCGCCGTTCCCGCCGCTGCTGAACTACCGGCTGCCGGCCCGCAGCGGCCGCGACCTCGGCCGGTGGATCAACGGTTTCATCGCGGGCCTGTGCCAGGCCGGCCCGGGCCGGTTCTTCGGCCTGGGCACCGTCCCGCTGCAGGATCCCGACCTGGCGGCGGCGGAGCTCAGCGAGGTCGCGAAGGCCGGCCTGTCCGGGATCGAGATCGGCTCCACCATCGACGGGGCATCGCTGGCCGACGACCGCTTCGGCGGCTTCTTCGCCGAGGCCGAGCGGCTGCGCACGCCCATCTTCGTGCACGCGGCCGGCCACCCCGCCACGATCGGCCGGCTGCCCGCCGCCGCGGTCGCCACGTTCGGCATGACCACCGAGATCGGCCTGGCGGCGGCGGCCGTCATCACCGGCGGCGTCGCGGAGAAACACCCGGGCCTGCGCCTCGCGTTCAGCCACGGGGCAGGCGGGTTCCCGCTGATGCTGCCGCGCGCCAACTGGTTCTGGGGCCGCACCTGGAACGAGGAGCCGCCCGCGGACCCCGGCGCGCCCGGCCAGCCGTCCCCCGCCGCCTACGCCCGCCGCTTCTTCTACGACGCGCTGGTCTTCGACCGCCGGGCGCTGCGGTACCTCATCGACATGATCGGGCCGGGCCAGTTGCTCGTCGGCAGCGACTTCCCGGCGATGCCGCGGGAGGAGCCGGCCGGGCGGACGCTGCGGTCCATGGGTCTCCCCGGCCCCGTGCTGGACCAGATCACCTGGGACAACTGCTTCCGGTTCCTGGGAATCGACCCGCCCGCATCGCAGGCCGACATATGACACTAGAGAAACCGATCACCGTAGCGTTCAGCGTGTTTACCCGGTGTCTGGCGTCGGCATGAACTCGCGTGATGGCCGTGGTGATAGCGCGCAGCGGTTCGATACCCTCATGAGGGTGACCGTCTCTCATCCGTCCCATCCGCCCGCCGAGCAGGCGGTCCTGGCCGGCGACGATGGCTCTGAGCTGCGGCCGTGGGGGGTCGCCCAGCGGCCCCCGCGGCTGCTGCTCACGCTGCTCGGCGACTACTGGTGGCAGCACACCGAGTCCCTGCCGTCGGCCGCGCTGGTCGCGCTGCTCGCGGAGTTCGGCGTCAGCGACTCGGCCGCCCGGGCCGCGCTCAGCCGCCTGACCAGGAACCGGCTGCTGGTCACCTCCAAGGTCGGCAGGCGCACCTTCGTGCGCCTCAGCGAGCGCGCGGCGCAGATCCTCGACGAGGGAGCACGGCACATCTTCTCGTTCGGCCGGCAGACGCAGCCATGGGACGGGATGTGGAGCCTGGTGGCGTTCTCGATTCCCGAGCACAACCGGGCGGCCCGCGACGCGCTGCGCAAGCAGCTGCGCTGGCTCGGCTTCGCCCCGCTCTACGACGGGCTCTGGGTGGCCCCCCGGGATCAGGCCTCCGAGGTCGTCAGCCAGCTGTCCGAACTAGGCATCAGCACCGCGACCGCCTTCCGCGCGACGACCGTCCCCGGCATCGAGCCCGACGGGTTCCCGCAGCGCGCGTGGGACCTGGACGACCTGCACGCACGGTACGAGGCCTTCATCGCCTACGCCCAGCGGCTGCGGGAGCGCGCGCTCGCGGGGCAGATATCCCCGGTGGAGGCGCTGGTCGCCCGGACCCGGGTCATGGATGAGTGGCGGGCGTTTCCCGGGCTCGACCCCGATCTGCCCGGCGAGCTGCTGCCCGACGCGTGGCCGCGGGCCGCCGCCCGCGAGCTGTTCATCGCCACCTACGACCTGCTCGGGCCCCTGGCCGCGCACCGGGTCCGGCAGATCATCGCCCGGTACAGCCGCGAGCTCGCGACCCGGGCCGCGTATCACAGCTCCGAGCTGACGACCGCCGGTCCCGGCGACGGCCACGGGGCCCGGACGGCCCGGTCCGCGGACGACGGCGCGGACGCCGCGGGCCCCGGGGCCGTCCCGCCGGCGCCGCGCAGGTCCCGGGTTCCCCTGGCCTCCGCGCCATGACCGCCCGGCGTGCCCTCGGGGCGGCGGCTCAGCCGGCGGCGGCTCAGCCCGCGGCGGCTCAGCCCGCGGCGGCTCAGCCCGCGGCGAGGCCGAGCAGCCGGACGGCGTTGTCCTTGAGGATCTTCGGGCGGACCTCGGGCTTGATCGGCAGCGCGTCGAAGTCGGCGAGCCAGCGGTCGGGGGTGATCAGCGGGTAGTCGGAGCCGAACAGGACCTTGTCCTGCAGCAGGGTGTTGGCGTACTGGATGAGTTGCGGCGGGAAGTACTTGGGTGACCAGCCGGACAGGTCGATATGCACCAGCGGCTTGTGGGTGGCTACCGCGAGAGCCTCGTCCTGCCAGGGGAAAGACGGATGGGCCAGCACGATAGGAAGGCCAGGGAAATCCGCGGCCACGTCATCGACGAACAGCGGGTTGGAGTACTTCAGCCGGATGCCGCCGCCGCCGGGGGCGCCGGCGCCGATCCCGCTCTGCCCGGTGTGGAACACCACCGGCACACCGAACTCCTCGATCGCCGCGTACAGCGGGTAGGCGCTCCGGTCGTTGGGGTAGAACGCCTGGACGTTGGGGTGGAACTTGAAGCCGCGCATCCCGAACTCGGTCACCAGCCTGCGCACCTGGCGGACGCCGGCCCGGCCCCGGGCCGGGTCGATGCTGGCGAACGGGATCATCACGTCCGGGTTGTCCGCGGCCGCCTTGGCCACCTCCTCGTTGGGCACCCCGGGCACGCCGGTGGCCGCCTCGGCGTCCACCGAGAACACCACGCACGCCATGTGCCGCTCGCGGTAGTAGGCGGCGATCTCGGGCAGGGTCGGCGGGCGGCCGCCCGCCTTGAACAGCGCGCGGGAGGCCTCGAGCAGTTCCGGGCTGAGCGAATCCTGGCCCGCGGCGGAGACCTCGGCGTGCGCGTGCACGTCGATCGCGACGAGATCGGCAACGTTCACGGCACGCTCCCTCGAGCCTTCTGTCCGCCGGCTGAATACGACATCCCGGCTATCGCATCAACGCATCTTAACATGAGGAGTTCCGGTGACCGCGGTCGGCGCATTGCTCAAAGTCAGCTACCAATACCGTAACGGCGGCGGCGGCCCCGGAATGGCTCCGGCCCGCAGCAGAGGTCCGCGAACTGGCTGCCGCTATGCGGCGGAGCGTGAATTCGCTGCTTTAGCCCGCCAATCCGGCCGTCGCCCGGCGGCCCGCCCGCGGCCGGGCCTGCCGCCCCGGGCCCGGGTCTCCGCGTGGCGGCGACCCCGGTGACCCCGGTGCCCCCGGTGCCCCCGGCGTCCCCGGCGTCCCCGGCGTCCCCGGCGTCCCCGGCGTCCCCGGCGTCCCCGGCGTCCCCGGTGCCCCCGCCCGGCGTCAGCGTGGTGGGCCTGTACTGGACGCTGGCAGGCCCGGTACAGGTGAAGACCGGCCGCGAGTGGAGCCTTTTCGACTTCCGGGACCGCTGCGAGGAGGCGGCCCGGGCCGGATTCAGCGGCATCGGGATCTGGCACGCCGATCTCGAGCACGTGCTGGCCACCCGGACCCTGGGTGAAATGAAACAGATCCTCGCCGACAATGGCCTGGAGTATCTGGAACTTGAATTCCTGACGGATTGGTTCATTGATTCTGGCGATAAGCGCAGGAAAGCCGCTGACGCACGGCGCAGGCTGCTACTCGAGGCGGGCGGCGTGCTTGAGCCGCACCACATCAAGGTGGGGAACCTCACAGGAACGCCGTGCGCTATCGGGAAGGTCACCGAGGAATTCGCCGCGCTCTGCGCCGAGGCCGCGCGGCACACGGCGGCGAAGATCGTTTACGAGTTCATGCCGTTCGACGCCAACGTGCGGAGCGTGGCCGGAGCCCTCGCGGTCGTGGCGGGCGCCGGGGCGGTCAACGGCGGCATCGCGATCGACACCTGGCACCTGGGCAAGCTGCGGATTCCGCCGGATCGCCTCGGCCAGATCCCGCCGCGGTTCCTGTCCTGGATCGAGCTGAGCGACGGCCAGCTCGCTGACCTGCCGGACCTGTCCGACGAGACCCTCAACCACCGCAAGCTGCCCGGCGAGGGCGAACTGGGCGTCGACCGCTACGCGGCCGCGGGCCAGGCCGCTGGTTACGGCGGGCCGTGGGGCGTGGAGGTGCTGTCGGCGGAGCTGCGGAACCTGCCCATGCGGGAGATGTACCGGCGGGCCTACGAGGCCACCGCCGCCCAGTTCGGGCCGGGCCCCGCCACATCGGCCGGGCGCGGCGTCAGCACACGGGAAGGAGCCTGAGTTGGCTGGTACCGAAGGCACGGACGGCCTCGACGCCGGCCGGCTCATCTGGATCTACACCCAGATGGTCCGGATCCGGGAATTCGAGGAGCAGGTCAAGGCGACGTTCACCGAGCATCCGGGCGTGATCCGCGGGCACACCCACCTGGCCGACGGGGCGGAGGCGTCGATCGTCGGGTCGCTGGCCGCGCTCGGCCCGCGGGACCAGCTCATGGCGACCTACCGGTGTCACGGCTACCCGCTGACGCTCGGCACGCCGGCCACGGTGATGATGGCGGAGATCTACGGCCGGAAGACCGGCCTGTGCGGCGGCTACGGCGGGTCCATGCACCTGACCGACCCCGGGCGCGGGTTCCTCGGCACCTCGGGCATTGTCGGCCAGGGCATCCCGCAGGCCACCGGCGTGGCCTACGCCGCTCAGATCCGCGGCGAGGGACAGGTCGTGGCGTGCTTCTTCGGCGACGGCGCCTCGAAGCAGGGCGCGTTTCACGAGTCACTCAACATCGCGTCGCTGTGGAAGCTGCCGATCGTGTACGTGCTGGAGAACAACGGCTACAACGTGGTCACCCGGGCCGAGCAGGAGGACGCGAACGCCGCGGCCGGCGAGCCGCTCGCGGTCAAGGCGGTGGCCTACAGCATGCCCGGGGTGACGGTGGACGGGGGGGACCCGGTCGAGGTCCACCGCGAGGTGGCGGCGGCGGTCAGCCGGGCCCGGGCGGGCCAGGGCCCGACGCTGGTGGAGTCCAGGATCTACCGCCTGAGCGCGCACGGCAACATCATCGCCCCGCCGGGCGTGCCGCTGCACTTCCCCGAGCACGAGGCGGTGGAGGTCTTCGGGGCGCCCGAGGAGTACGAGGCCGCCAAGCGCGGCGACCCGGTGCCGCGGATGCGCGCCAGGCTGGTGAACGACGGGGTGCTGACCCCGGGCGAGGCCGACAAGATCGCAGGCTCCGTCCGCGACGAGATGCGGGAGGCGGTGGAGTTCGCCTTGCAGAGCCCGTTCCCCCGCCCCGAGGAAGCGACCAACTTCGTTTACGCCGAGCAGCCCTAGGGGGGACGACCCCCCTTCAACCCATGAGCGAGCTGAAGGGGCGCGGCGCCGCCTGGACTGAGGAGCGAGGGAGCTTGCGACCGAGCGACGAGGGAAGGCGGTGCCTCAAGGCGCCCCGCAAGCGAGCGGACAGGCACAGCCGCGGAGCAAGCTCCGCGAAGAACAGGAGACCGGCATGGCACGCGAACTTCCCTACATCGGGGCGATCAACGAGTCACTGCGGCAGGAGATGACGCGTGACGATCGCGTTCTGTATTTCGGCCAGAACATTGCCACCACCGAGAACGACCCCTTCCTCGCGGAGTTCGGGCCGGACCGGGTCCGCACCACGCCGATCTCGGAAACCGCGGAGATCGGGATGGCGACCGGCGCCGCGCTGGCCGGGTACCGGCCCGTGGTCGAGCTGTACATGGCCGAGTTCATGCTCGTCGCCATGGACCAGGTGGTCAACGAGGCGCCCCGGCTGCGCTACATGACCGGCGGCCAGGTGACGGTCCCGCTGGTGCTGAAGGCCGGGTACGGGTTCACGGCCGGCTGGGCCGGGCAGCATACCGGGTCCATCTACGGCATGTTCCTGGGCGTGCCCGGCCTGAAGGTGGCGCTCCCGGCGACGCCCGCCGACGCCAAGGGGCTGCTGGCCACCGCGGTCCGGGACGACAATCCGGTCTGCTTCTTCCACCACTACCTGCTGACGCTGGAACCGGGCGACGTCCCGGAGGGCGAGTACCTGGTCCCGTTCGGGCAGGCCGCGGTGCGGCGCGCGGGCGGCGACGTGACGGTCGTCGCCACCGGGTGGATGGTGGGCAAGGCGCTCGCGGCCGCGGAGCGGCTGGCCGCCGAGGGCATCGGCGCGGAGGTGATCGACCCGCGCACGATTGCCCCGCTGGACATCGCGACGATCCTGGAATCGGTGGCCAAGACGGGACGGCTGGTGCTGGTCGACCAGGCGACCCGGCACGGGTCCGCGTCGGCGGTCATCGCCGCCGAGGTGGCCGAGGCCGGATTCGGGTCGCTCCGGGCCCCGGTCCGGCAGGTGACCGCGCTGGACGCGACCATCCCCTACAGCCAGCCGATGGAGGACTACGTGCTGCCGGACGAGGACAAGATCATGACCGCGGTCCGGGAGGTGCTCGGCCTCACCCCCGCCGAACCAGTGGGCGGCTAATCGCCCAGCTCGGCCCGGCGGCGGGCCACGAAGTCCTCGAGCTCGGCCCGGATCGCGTCGTCGAGCGGCGGCTCGATGTAGTCCTCCAGCGTCTTGGCGCAGATCTCCGAAGCCCGGGCGGTCGCGTCCTTGCCGCCCTGCTTCAGCCAGCGCTCGTAGTTCGCCGTTGACGACAGCAGCGGCCGGTAGAAGCACTCGCGGAACCGCTCCATCGTGTGCGCCGCGCCGAGGAAGTGCCCCCCGTGCCCGACCTCCTCGTGCGCGCCGAACGCCAGCGACGCCTCGTCGATCTCCAGCGGGGTGAACTCCACCCGAAGCATCCGCAGCAGCTCGATGTCGACGATGAACTTCTCGTAGCAGGAGACCAGCCCGCCCTCCAGCCAGCCGGCCGCGTGCATCACCCAGTTGGTGCCGGCCAGGAACGTGGGCAGCAGGGTCATCAGCGATTCGTAGGCCGCCTGGGCGTCACAGGTCTGGCTGGCGTTCAGGCCGCCGCCGGTGCGGAACGGCAGCCCGAAATGGCGGGCCAGCTGCCCGGTGCAGAGCAGGCCGATCCCGGACTCGGGGGTGCCGAAGCTCGGCGAGCCCGACTGCATGTCGATGTTGGACAGGAACGAGCCGAAGATCACCGGGCAGCCGGGCCGGATCAGCTGCGCCAGCGCGATGCCGGACAGGGCCTCGGCGAGCTGCTGTACCAGGGCGGCCGGGATCGTCACCGGCGACATCGCGCCCATCAGCAGGAACGGGGTCAGCACCACCGCCTGGTTCGCGGCGCAGTACTCGAACTGCGCGTCCAGCATCCGGTCGTCCCAGCGCAGCGGGGAGTTGCAGTTGATCAGGGAGATCGTGGCCGGGGTGGCCTCGATCGCGGCGCGCCCGCCGAACAGGATCTCGGTCATCGCGATGGTGTCGGCGGCGTTCGGGCCGGAGACCACGTTGCCCATGTAGATCTTGTCGGTCAGGGTCTGCAGCGCGAGGATCATGTCCAGGTGCCGGGAGTCGAGCGGGGCGTCGTTCGGCTCGCAGATCACGCCGCCGGCCGAGTCCAGCTGGGGAAACGACTGGGCCAGCATGGCGAGGCGGTGGAAGTCGGACAGCGTCGCGTCCCGGCGCACGTCGCCCTCGCGGACGAACGGCGAGCCGTAGACCGCGCCGAACACCATGTCGTCCCCGCCGATGTGCACGTTGTTCGCCGGGTTGCGGGCCTGCACGTCGAACTCCCGCGGCGCCTTGGCCACCTGCTCGAGCACGAACTCCGGATCGAGGAACACCACCTCGCCGTCGACCTTCTGGCCCGCCTTCCGGAACAGCTCCACGGCCTCCGGCTTGGCGAACTGCACGCCGATCTCGGAGACGATGCGCCGCCATCCGGCGTCCAGGACGGCGACGGCGTCCGGCGAAAGGATCTCGTAACGCGGCATGCGGTTGCGGAACATGTCCACCCCTGGTTCTGCGAACCTGTGTTCGCTTCAAACCGTGCTGGCTTGACCCGGTGCGAGGCCGAACTTAGGATCACATAGTAGAACATGGTTCCGTAACATGGAACTCTGGCCCCCGAGGGGACTCTTCTTGACTAGCCCGAACGGAACGCAAGCGGTCGACCGGGCAGCGCAACTGCTGATCCAGGTCGTGCACTGCTCCGGCCCGGTCACGTTCACCGAGCTGACCGCCGCGAGCGGGCTGGCCAAGAGCACCACCTCCCGGCTGCTGATGGCCCTGGAGCGCAACGGCCTGGTGCAGCGGGACGGCCGGGGCCGGTTCCGGCCCGGCGAGGTGTTCGTCTCCTACGCCTGGCGCGGCGGCGCCGAGGCGGGCCTGATCACCGTGGCCCAGCCGTTCCTGGACCGGCTCGGCGACGCCACCGGCGAGACCATCAACCTCGGCGTGGCCAGCCGCGGCATGGTGGAGCAGGTCGCGCAGGTGGACAGCACCTACCTGATCGGCGGGACCAACTGGGTCGGCCTGTCGGTGCCGCTGCACTGCTCGGCCCTGGGCAAGGTGCTGCTGGCCTACGGCGCGGCCGAGCTGCCGCCGGGCCGCCTCGCCCGCCGGACCTCGCGCACGATCACCAGCCGCGAGGCGCTGGCGGCCGACGTGGCCGAGGTGCGCCGCCGCGGCTACGCGGTGACGAACGAGGAACTTGAGCCCGGCCTGGTCGCCGTGGCCGCGCCGGTCTACCGCGACGGGGCCACCGTGGTCGCCGCGCTGTCGGTGTCCGGCCCGGCCACCCGGCTGACCCGGGCCCGCATCCCCGCCGTCGCGGCCCGGTGCATGACCGAGTCCCGCGCCCTGTCCGCCGTGCTCGGCTACCAGCCGGCCCGGCGCCGACCGCAGAAGGAAGGTGCCGCCTGATGACACGCGACGAGCTCCTGAAGCAGCTCTACGACGACACCCTGGTCGGTAACGCGCCCGCGGTGCTCGAGCTGACCCGGGCCGGCCTGGCCATGGGCATGGGCCCGGAGGAGCTGCTGTACGAGGCGCTGATCCCGTCGCTGGAAGAGGTCGGCGCCCGGTTCGAGCGCGGTGACTTCTTCGTGCCCGAGATGCTGATCGCCGGCAAGGCGATGGCGGGCGCGCTGGAGATACTCCGGCCGCTGCTGGCCGAGACCGGCGCCGAGACCATCGGGAAGATCGTCATGGGCACGGTCAAGGGCGACGTGCACGACATCGGCAAGAACCTCGTCAACATCATGTTCGAGGGAGCCGGCTTCGAGGTCATCGACCTGGGCGTGCAGGTGGCGCCGGAGAAGTTCGTCGACGCGATCCGGCAGCATCAGCCCGACATCGTCGGCTTCTCCGCGTTCCTGACCACCACGATGCCGATGTTCAAGGCCAACATCAACGCGCTGCAGAAGGCGGGCATGCGCGACCAGGTGATCGTGATGGTCGGCGGCGCGCCGGTGACCCAGGAGTACGCCGACGTGGTGGGCGCCGACGGCTACGCCTCGGACGCGTCGGCGGCCGTGGTCAAGGCCAAGGAACTGCTGCGCCACCGCCGCGCGATGGCGCCGGCCTGAGGGGGCCCGCATGGAGACCGTCCTGTCCTCGGCCAGCCGGGAACTGCGGATCGGCGGGGATAACCCGTTCTGCATCGTGGGCGAGCGGATCAACCCGACCGGGCGCAAGCTCTTCCAGGAGCAGCTGCGCCGAGGTGACCTGTCCCGGATCGAGGTCGACGTGGCGGATCAGGTCGGCGGCGGCGCGATGATGCTCGACGTCAACATGGGCGCGCCGCTGGCCGACGAGGCCGAGCTGATGGTCGCCGCGGTGAAGCTCATCCAGGGCCGGTGCGACCTGCCGCTCTGCCTGGATTCCTCGATCGTCGAGGTGCTCGAGGCGGGGCTGGCCGCCTACCAGGGCAAGGCGCTGGTCAACTCGGTGACCGCCGAGGACGAGCGGCTGGACGCGATTCTGCCCCTGGTGCGCCGGCACGGCGCGGCGGTGATCGCGCTGCCGAACGACGAGGAGGAGATCCCGGAAGATCCCCGGCGGCGGCTGGAGCTGGTGCGCAAGATCGTGGACGTGGCCACCGGGAAGTACGGCATCCCGGTCGAGGACATCGTGATCGACCCGCTGGCCATGCCGGTCGGCGCCGACACCACGCTGGTGCTGCGCACGCTGGAGACGATCGCGCTGGTGCGCGAGGAGTTCGGGCTGAACATGACGCTCGGCGCCTCCAACGTCTCGTTCGGGATGCCGGACCGCGCATCGATCGGTTCGGCGTTCCTGCCGATGGCGATCACGAGCGGGCTGACCAGCGCGATCATGGATGCCCGCTCGCCGCAGCTTGTCCGGGCGGTCAAGGCGGCCGACCTGCTCACCGACAAGGACCCCTGGGGCGCCGGGTGGATCGCGGCGCACCGGGCGGCCCAGGCCCAGGCTCAGGCACAGTCTCAGGCCGGCACATGACGCAGACGGCCATCTCCCACGGGCGCGAAGACCCGGCGATCGGAGTGCCCGCCCGCGTCGAGCTGGAGTTCCAGCCGAGCGGAACCCGGGTCCGGGTGCCGCCCGGCGTCACCCTCTTCGACGCCGCGAGCTGGAACGGCATCGCGATCGACTCGACCTGCGGCGGCCACGGCACCTGCAAGAAATGCAAGATCAGAGTCGCCGACGGGCAGGTGCCGGCCTCGCCGCTCGACGCGCGGGCGTTCTCGCCGGACGAGCTGCGGGCCGGCTGGCGGCTGGCCTGCCGGGCGCAGGCCGACGGCGACCTGCAGGTCGAGGTCCCGCCGCTGGTCACCAGGCCGAAGGCCGCCACGGTCGGCGTCGGCCGCCAGGTCATCCTCCGCCCGGCGGCGCAGAAGCGCTACCTCGAGCTGGCCGAGCCGTCCCTGTCCGACCAGCGGACCGACCTCGAGCGGGTGCTGGCCGCCCTCGACGACCTGGAACTGCGGGTCGACCTGGGGGTGCTGCGGTCGATCGGCTCGGTGCTGCGCGCGGCCGACTACCGGGTGACCGCGGTGATCGTCGACGACGTGCTGATCGACGTCCAGCCCGGGGACACCACCGAGCGGCTGCACGGCATCGCCTTCGACCTCGGCACCACCACGGTGGTGGCCACCCTCCTCGACCTGTCCACCGGGACCCCGCTGGCCGTCGCGTCCATGCTGAATAAGCAGCAGCCGTTCGGCGCGGACGTGATCACGCGGATCAGCGCGACCATGCTGGATCCGGCCACGATGGACACCCTGACCCGGCTGGCCCACGAGACGCTGGCCGAGCTGACCGCGGACGTCTGCGGCCAGGCCGGCGTGGACTCCGCCGAGGTCTGCGAGGTGGCGCTGGCCGGCAACGCCACCATGACGCATATCGCCCTCGGCATCGACCCCGAGCCGCTGGGCGTGGCGCCGTTCATCATGGCCGCGCGCCACCTGCCCGAGGTGCTCGCCGCGGCGCACCTGAGCCTGCCGGTGCACCCGCGGGCCCGCGCGTTCCCGTTCCCCGCCTTCGGCGCGTACGTCGGCGGCGACATCACCGCCGGGCTGCTCGCCTCGGGCATGGACCGGGACTCGCGCACCCGGCTGTTCGTGGATATCGGCACGAACTGCGAGATCGTGCTGGGCAACCGGGACTGGCTGCTGGCCACCGCGGCGCCGGCCGGGCCGGCGTTCGAGGGCGCGGCGATCCGGTGCGGGATGCGCGCCGCCGACGGCGCGATCGAGGTCGTCTCGATGACGCCGGACGGCCTGGACCTGCGGGTGATCGGGGACGCCGAGCCGGCCGGGCTGTGCGGCTCCGGGCTGGTCGACGCCGTGGCCAGCCTGGTCGGCATGGGGCTGCTCGACCGCTCCGGCCGGCTGGTACCCGAGGAGGAAGCGGCAGCGCTCGCGCCCGGCTTGGCCGGCCGGCTGACCACGCTGGGCGCCGAGCGGGTCTTCGTACTGCACTGGCTCGGCGAGCCGGGCGACGTCGCGCGGTCGATCTACCTGTCCCAGCGGGACGTGCGGGAACTGCAGTTCGCCAAGGCCGCGATCGCGACCGGCTGGAACGTCCTGCTGCAGGAGGCCGGGCTGGCCCCGGGCGATATCCAGCAGGTGCTGCTGGCCGGCTCGTTCGGCAGCTACCTGTCGCCCGCCAGCGCGATCCGGCTCGGCCTGGTCCCCCGGCTGCCGGTGGCGCGGATCGTCAGCGCCGGCAACGTGGCCGGCGAGGGAGCCAAGATGGCGCTGCTCTCGGTGCGGGAGCGGGCCGGCGCGCTGGCGCTGCAGGAGGAGGTGAGGTATGTCGAGCTCTCCGACCGCAGCGACTTCAACGACGCGTTCGTCGACCAGCTGCAGTTCCCGGCCTAAGGTCGCGGTGATCGCGTGCGGCGCGCTGGGCGGCCACGTCCGCGAGATCGTCGCCCGCCGCGGCTGGCCGGTCGAGCTGCACAGCCTCCCCGCACTGCTGCACAACCACCCGGAGCGGATCGCCCCGGCCGCCGAGCGGCTGGCCGGCGAGCTGCAGGCCCGCGGGCTGCGGGTCGCGCTCGGCTACGCGGACTGCGGCAGCTACGGCGCGCTCGACGAGCTGTGCTCGCGGCTGAACCTGCGCCGGCTCCCCGGGCTGCACTGCTACGACGTGCTGGCCGGCCGGGCCGGCTGCGGGAGGTCTTCGAGCGGGAGCCGGGAACCTACCTGCTGACCGACTTCCTGGTGCGCAGCTTCCGCCGCTCGGTGCTGGCCGAGCTCGGCCTGGACCGCTACCCGGAACTCTGGCCCGACTACTTCGGCCACTACCGGCGGCTGATCTGGCTGGCCCAGTCCCGCGACGCCGCCCTGGACGCGGAGGCGGCGGCCGTCGCCGCCATGTTCGGCCTGCCGCTGACCATTATCGACGTCGGCACCGGTGGCCTGGAGCGCGAGCTTGCGCTGCTGCTCGCCGAGGCCGACCCGCTCGCCACCTCCTGCCCCGAGGCCGACCCGCTCGCCACCCCCTCCTCCGAGGCCAGCCGACCATGACGCGCGGCAGACTGGCCCGGCTGGCGCCGCTGCTGCAGCAGCCCCGGTACGAGGTGTTCCCCGCGGCATCCACCGAAGAGGCGGTGCTCGAATGGGTGCCGTCCGGCCTGCCGGTGACGGTGACCGCCTCCCCGGCCAAGGGGCTCGGCCCCACCCTGGACCTCACCGAGAAGCTGACGGCCCGGGGCTACCGCGTGATCCCGCACCTGTCGGCCCGGCTGGTGCGCGACGACGCCCATCTCGCCGAGATCGTGACGCGCCTGACGGCGTGCGGGGTGGACGACGTGTTCGTCCCGGCCGGCGACGCCGACCCGCCCGCCGGGCGCTTCGACAGCGCGCTGTCCCTGCTCGACCGGCTGGCCGAGCTGGGCAGCCCGTTCTCCCGGGTCGGGGTGACCGGCTACCCGGAGAGCCACCCGAAGATCGGTGACGACATCACCATCCAGGCGATGTGGGACAAGCGGCACCACGCCACCTACCTGGTCAGCAACCTCTGCTTCGACCCCGCCACGCTGCGGCAGTGGATCACCCGGGTACGCGCGCGCGGCGTCACGCTGCCGCTGTTCGTGGGCCTCGCCGGGCCGGTGGACCGGGCCAGGCTGCTGCGGATGGCGGCGAAGGCCGGCGTCGCCGAGTCGGCGAGGTTCCTGTCCGGGCACGCCGAGTGGTTCCTGCGCCTCGGCACGCCCGGCGGTTACACCCCGGAGCGGCTGCTGGACCGGACCGCGGCCACGCTGGCCGATCCGGCTTCGGCCGTCGAGGGCCTGCACGTGTTCACCTTCAACCAGGTCCGCCAGACCGAGCAGTGGCGGCGCTCGCTGCTCCAGCGGCTCGCCGCCTGAACCCTTGGGGTGCACTAGGGTGCTGCACGTGACAGTGCCCCTGGTGGCCGTCGGCCCGGCTCGCCGTGACTTCGCCGAGAAGGCGATCCGCGACGGCGGCGGCGAGCCTGTCGACGTCGACGCCCGCGCCGACGCGCTCGTCTGGCTCGACCCGGCCGATATCGACGGGCTCCGTGCCGCTCTGGCCACGGCGAGCTCCGCGCGCTGGGTGCAGCTTCCGTACGCCGGCGTGGAGCGGCTGGCCGCGGCCGGGATCCTGGACCCGGGCCGGGCCTGGACCTCGGCCAAGGGCGCCTACGCCGAGCCGGTGGCCGAGCACGCGCTCATGCTCGCCCTGGCCGGCCTGCGCCTGCTGCGCCAGCGCATCATGGCCCGCTCCTGGGGGGAGCCGGCCGGGACGAGCCTGTACGACCAGCCGGTCACGATTCTCGGCGGCGGCGGGATCACCGCGAGCCTGCTCGGCCTGCTCGCGCCGCTGCGCGTCACCGCGACCGTCGTGCGCCAGCACCCCGACCCGGTCCCGGGGGCGGCCCGGACCGTGGGCCAGGCGGACCTGGGCGCGGCGCTCGCCGGGGCCCAGGTCGTTTTCCTGGCCCTGGCGCTCACCCCCAGCACCGAGCACATCATCGGGCCCGCCGAGCTGGCGGCCATGCGACCCGATGCCTGGCTGGTCAACGTGGCCCGCGGGGGCCACGTCGACACCGACGCCCTGGTGGCGGCGCTGACCGCGGGCGCCATCGGCGGCGCGGCGCTCGACGTGACCGAACCCGAGCCGCTGCCGGACGGGCACCCGCTGTGGCAGCTGGAGCACTGCATCATCACCCCGCACACCGCCGATACCACCGAGATGATCGTGCCGCTGCTGGGCCGCCGGATCCGGGACAACGTGGCCAGGTTCGCCGCGGGCGAGCCGCTGCTCGGGCTCGTCGACCCGGCCCTGGGCTACTAGGCGGTCACCCCGGACCAGATGTCGTCGAACTCCACCGGGTCGAGCGGCAGCAGCCAGCACCGGGCGATCCGCCCCGCGTGGAGCTCGGCCAGCAGCCAGCACCGGGCGATCCGCCCCGCGTGGAGCTCGGCCAGCAGCCAGCACCGGGCGATCCGCCCCGCGTGGAGCTCGGCCAGCAGGTCAAGGGCGGCGGAGTGGTCCATGAGTTCATGAGTAGCGCCCGGATAAGAGGGGATCTGTTACACGCCCCGCGTGTCGCTCCCGGGTGGTGGCGGCTGCTGCGGCACAATAGGCCGAGGCCCCTCCATGTATGAGATGGAGGGGCCTCGGGTGGCGTTGCAGTCGTGGTGTGCCGATTGCTCGGCGCCACGCCCGCGCGGCCCGCCACCGCCGTCGGGCACCCGCCCGGAGCGCCGGTTACCCGGCTTCCCGGACGTCCCGGGGTCGCCCCCGGGAGGTACCTGTCTTTAGTGGTGAGAGCTTTTCTACGCCCGCGCCTGGCTGCGGCACAAGAGTTTTGCTGCCGCTATTTCAAGATTCTTTAGCAATCCACAGGGCGCCGGGCGTTGTCCCCCGCTGGCGACTGTTTTCCACCGCGCCATCCACAGAATGGTCCACAGTTACCTTCTGGCTCAGGAGCCGGCCTCGGTCCACAGTTACCTTCTGGCTCAGGAGCCGGCCTCGGTCCACAGTTACCTTCTGGCTCAGGAGCCGGCCTCGGTCCACAGTTACCTTCTGGCTCAGGAGCCGGCCTCGGTCCACAGTCACCTTCTGGCTCAGGAGCCGACGTCCCGGGCGCGGATGGCCGCGACGAGCGCCGGGATCACCTGGTTGAGGTCACCGATCACCGCGTAGTCGGCGTGCGAGATGATCGGCGCGTCCGGGTCGGTGTTGACCGCCACGATGTGCTTCGCGCTCAGGCAGCCTGCCATGTGCTGGATGGCCCCGCTGATCCCGCAGGCCAGGTAGAGCTCCGGCGCTATCCGGGTGCCGGTCTGACCCACCTGCTGCTTGTGTGGCCGCCATCCCTCGCTGGTTACCACGCGGGAGACACCCACGACCCCGCCGAGCAGCCCGGCCAGTTCCTCGAGCGCCCCGAATCCGTCCGGCCCGCCGACGCCGCGCCCGCCGCCGACCACCACCCGCGCCGTGGCCAGCGACACTCCCGCGCTGCGCTCGGCCGACTCGGTGGCGGCCACGCGCAGGTCTGCCTCGTCGAGCGTGGGCTGGTACGTGCGGACGGCGGTCTCGGCCGGGTGCTCACCCGTGCTGCTTACCGGGGCGGGCGCAACGGCATCTACCGCCACGGTGAGCAGCGCGCGCGGGGCGTCGAGGACCGCGTCCTCCAGCAGGCTGCCCGCCCACCGGTGCCGGACGAGCCGCAGCGTTCCGTCGGCGTCCGCTGCGGCCGAGGCGCAGTTCGCGGCCATGGGCAGGCCAGAGACGGCGCCCAGGTGCGCCATGACCTCGTGGCCGCGGTCGGTGCCAGCCGCGATGACCGCGGTGGCGGACACCTCGGCGGCGAGCCCGGCCAGCGCCTGCGCCCAGGCCTGCGGCGCGTACCCGGCCAGCGACGGCGACTCAACGGCATAGGCGACGGCCACGCCGTAGGCGGACAGGTCGGCCACGGGCACCGAGCCGGCGTCCCCGAACACGGCGGCGGTCACCTCGCCCAGGGACCGGGCGAAGGTCAACGCGCGCAACGAGACGTCCGCGGCCCCGTCTCCGTCCCGCTCGACCAGGCACAGCACGGTCACGGCAGCATCCCCAGCTCGTCGAGCAGGGCGACCAGGGCGGGCACCGCGTCGGCGCCGGTGCCGAGGATCTCGGCCCGCTTGGTCTCACCGGCCGGGACCCGCAGCCGCTCCTTGCGCAGGCCCTCGGGATGCCACTCCGGAAGGGACTGCCCGATCGTCGCCCGCTTGGCGCGCAGCCGCCCGGGCAGTGAGGGGTAGCGGGGCAGGTTGATGCCCTCCTTCACCGAGATGACGGCGGGCAGCGGCAGGTCGAAGACCTCCTCGGTGCCGCGGTACTCGCGCCGGGCCCGCGCGCCCGAGTCGGTGACCTCGAGGTTCTTGATGCCGGTGACGCAGGGCAGACCGAGCGCGTGCGCCACCCGCACGGCGACCTGGTAGTCCCCCGTGTCGGCCGCCTCGTTGCCGAACAGCAGCAGGTCGTAGGGGGAACCGGGGCCGGGGGGCTCGGCGGGCTCGGCCGGAGCAGAGGACGCGGCGGGCTCGGCCGGGGCAGAGGACGCGGCGCCGCGGACGGTGGCGACGATCGCCTCCGCGGTCGCGATCGGACCCCACTCCCGCCCGTCGGTTTCCAGCAGCACCGCCCGCGACGCCCCGAGCGCCAGCATGTCGCGCAGCTGATCCGCGGCGGCGGGCGGGCCGAGCGTGAGCACCGTCACGCTGCCGCCGTGCCGCTCCATCAGCCGGACGGCCTCCTCGACCGCGCACTCCTCGTGCGGGCTCACCGTGAACCCGGACATCCGGGTATCCACGTCCTGGCCGTCGGCGGTCACGACGATCTTGCCGCCGACCATCGGCACGCGCTTGACGCAGACCAGAATTTCCACTGTGCCTCCCGTTCGCCGCCGGGGCGAGGCTCGCGTGTCAGCTCCTGACCCGCTCGTTCTCCGGGTCGAACAGCGGCGTGGAGCCGGCCACGGCCACGGTGACCGGATACCGCTCACCCAGGTATTCCACGGCCAGCGGCCGGCCTTCCACCGCCTGGTCCGCGGGCAGGTAAGTCATCAGCAGGTGCTTGCCCACGGACGGCCCGGAGCCCGCGCTGGTGACGTACGACGGCCGCCCCTTGGCGTCGGTCAGCGGCTCGCCGTCCGGGGTCAGGATCGGCTCGCCGCCGAGCATGTAGCGCAGCTGGCCGGACGCCGACCGGTGGTCGTCCACGGTCAGCGTGCAGAGCACCGCGCACGGCGGGGACGACCGCTGCTCCAGGTAGGCGTCCTTGCCGGTGAACGGCTGCTCCTTGACCGAGGGCCGGGTCATCCCAGCCTCGACCAGGTTGTAGGAGCCGTCCAGCTCCGCGCCGAACGCGCGGTACCCCTTCTCCAGCCTGCCGGTGGTGCCGTACACCCCGATGCCGACCGGGACCAGGCCACGGCGCTGCCCGGCGTCCCAGATCGTGTCCCACACCCGGCGGCCCTCCTCCATCGGCGCGTACAGCTCCCAGCCGAGCTCGCCGACGTAGGAGATCCGCGAGGCCAGCACGGTCACGCCGCCGAGCTCGATCTCGCGGCAGGTCCCGAACTTGAAACCGGCGTGCGACACGTCGTCGGGGGTCACGGAGGAAAGCACGTCCCTGGCCCGCGGCCCCCACAGCCCCAGCGTGGTCCACGCCGAGGTCTGGTCGACGATCGACGCAGCACCTTGCCCGCCCTCCCCGCCCCGGTCGCCCGCCTCGGCCGCTCTGCCCGCCCCGCCCGCCCAGGGCAGCTGGCCCGCGAACCACTGCAGGTCCATCATCCCGGTCGCGCCGCCGGTGACCACGCGGAACCGCTGCGGCCCCAGGCGCATGATGGTCAGGTCGCCGCGGAAGCCGCCGCGCTCGTCGAGCAGGGACGTGTACACCACCCGCCCGACCCGGACGTCCATCTGCGCGACCGCGACCGACTGCACGGCCGCGAGCGCCCCGGGCCCGACGATGTCGAACACCGCGAACGCGGTCAGGTCGACCAGCCCGCACGCGTCCCGCATCGCGAGGTGCTCGGCGTTGATGATGGGCGACCACCAGCGGGCCTCCCACTCAGCCTCGCGCTCCATGAGCCGCCCGGCGTACCGCTCGAGCAGCCCGGAGTTCGATTCGTACCAGTTGGGCCGCTCCCACCCCGCGGTCTCGATGAACACCGCCCCCAGATCACGCTCGCGGTCGTAGACCGGGCTCAGCCGGACCGGCCGTCCCGACTCCCACTGCTCGGCGGGGTGGACGATCCCGTACATCTTGTTGAAGCCCTCGCGCGCCCGCGCGATCACGTGCGCGGTGGTGCGCTGGTGGCCGTAGAACCGGGAGATGTCGGCCTCGTGGATGTCGATCTCGGGCGGGCCGCCGCTCATCCACTCCGCGGCGGCGCGGCCGATCCCCGGCCCTTCCTTGATCCAGCTCGCCGCGACCGACCACAGCCCCGGCACCTCGGGCGTCTCGCCGATCACCGGGTGGCCGTCCGGCGTCATCGAGATGAGCCCGTTGATGGCGTAGCGGATGCCGACGCGCTCATCGCCGAGCAGGTCCGGCATCAGCTCCAGGGCCTCGAGCAGCTGCGGGTCGAAGTCGTCCTGGGTGAACGGCATCTCGGTCGGGGAGAGGGCCGCCGCCTCGATCGAGGGGATGTCGTCGGGCGCCACGATGATCGGCCGGTGCGCGTAGGAGCCGACCTCCATGTCGCCGCCGTGCTGGCGCTCGTACATGTTGGTGTCCACGTCCCGGACGATCGGGTAGCTGATCTCGCCGGGAGTGTCGGCAAACAGCGGGATCGGGCCGACGCTGATCATCTGGTGCACGATCGGGGTGAGCGGGATCCGGGCCCCGGCCATCCGGGCGATCCGCGGCGACCAGACGCCGCAGCAGACCGCGCAGACCTCGGTCTCGATGTCGCCCTTGGTGGTCCGGACCGCGCTGACCCGGCCGGCCGCGTCGGTGTCGATGGCGAGCACCTCGGCGCCGGCCAGCACCCGGAGCGCACCGAGCTGCACGGCGTTCTCGCGCATCAGCGTCCCGGCGCGCAGCGAGTCGACCACGCCGACCGTGGGGAAGTGCGCGCCGCCCAGGATGACGGACTCGTCGAGGTAAGGGACCAGCTTGGCCGCCTCGGCGGGCGAGATCAGCTGGGCCGGGATCTGCCAGGCCCGGGCGGCCGTGCAGCGCCTGCGCAGCTCCTGCATGCGCGCCTCGGTCCGGGCCACCTCGATCCCGCCGCTCTGGATGTGCACGCCGAGCGCCTGGTACTGCTCGGTGCTGTCGGCGGTCAGCTCCATCATCATCTTCGAGTACTCGATGGGGAAGATGAAGTTCGATGCGTGGCCGGTCGATCCGCCGGGGTTGGGCATCGGGCCCTTGTCGATCAGCACCAGCTCGCGCCAGCCGAGCCGGGCCAGGTGGTAAGCCAGGCTGTTGCCGACGATGCCGGCCCCGATGATGACCGCGCTGGCCCGGGTGGGTGTGTCGTTCATGAGCTCGTTGCTGCCCTTCGCTCGTCCGGTGGGCCAGAGCGCGCCAGCCCCGCCGCCCGGTTCGCTCCGGGCGGCGGGGCCGGCTGAGCCCTGTGGGTTGATGCCGTCGGGTCTATTCGACCGGGATCTCCTTGTTGATCAGGCCGAGGTCGATCCCCTGCCTGCTGCGCACGATCCGCGCGATCACGAAGATCACGATGGCCAGCACGTACATCGCGGCCATGTAGATCAGCGAGTCGTGGTTGTTGACGAAGTAGTTGTCGTTGGTCAGCCACTCGTACAGGTTGAAGACCAGGAGGCCGATCGTGATCACGCCGGCCACCGGGACGATCTGCACGCCGAAGAGCTTGATCCGGCTGGCCGGGGAGGCCCGCCACAGGTCGGGCTTGACGAACGGCAGCAGCACCACGGCGATCGCGCTGAACAGGTAGGTGACCGCGATCACCAGGGTCGCGTCCAGCGTATAGGTCCGGAAGGTCGTGGAGTATGCGTAGACCGCGCCCAGGATGACCGCGGGCCCCAGCATCAGGATCAGCGAGTAGAATGGCACCTTCCGCTTCTCGGACACCTCGGCGGCCCGGTCGGGCAGCACCCGGTCGAACGCGGCGGCGAAGATGACCCGGGTCGAGGACAGGAACAGCGTGCCCACCCAGCCGAAGAACCACAGGCTCAGCACCAGCAGCAGGATGACCTGGAAGGCCGTATTGTGCACCAGCCAGCCCGCGAACAGGAACGGGTACGGCCAGATGCCGAACTGCGGCGTGAGGTTGTAGTCCAGCGAGTTCAGGTTCTGGTAGA
The DNA here is from genome assembly GCA_963808705.1 of uncultured Actinomycetota bacterium. Classification (GTDB taxonomy): domain Bacteria; phylum Actinomycetota; class Actinomycetes; order Streptosporangiales; family Streptosporangiaceae; genus JASHPR01. Next base: position 196,973 of record CAWEHB010000009.1, read on the forward strand.
AGCCCCAGCCGAAGGTCTTGGCCATCAGCAGGAAGAAGATCACGGTGAGAATGACGGTGATCCACAGGCCGATGAACATGCCGCTGAACACGCGCCTGAAGTCGCTCGCGCCGCGGATCTCGCCGTACAGCGTGGCGCCCCAGTTGGGCCACAGGATGAAGAACATCATCGCCGGGACCAGGAGCATGGTCGGCCCCAGCGGGCCGAACCCGAACGGCGACGTGGTGTAGCCGGCCTTGGCCGCCGCGACGTTGGTGGCGGCATACGCGTTCCTGACGCCGAACAGCCGCTGCGCCTCGTAGTTGAACGAGGAGACGAAGCTGGCGTGCGAGTTGAACAGCAGCAGCCCGACGATGACCGCGAAGCCGATCAGGCCGCCGATGAAGCACCACTTCTGGATCCGCGCGTACCCGCCCATCCCGAGCGAGACCAGGATGCCGGCAATGACGATCGTGATGACCGTGACCACGAAGATCCCGTTCTTGCTGCCGAACCAGGCGTAGCCGCCGCCGGGCCAGGTCCACTTGAGCGTGGCCCAGATCGGCTGGAAGAACTGGACCGAGAGGATGTTGCCGTAGATCGGCGCCCACAGCCAGAGGATGAACCACCAGCCGGTCGCGGCCATGACGAAGCCGAGGCCGCTGTTCAGGATCCGGGTCTGCCAGACGTAATCGCCGCCGGCCCGGGGGATCGTGACGATCAGCCCGGCGTAGGCGATCACCAGGAACGAGACCCAGACCGCGGAGATCAGCACCGACGTGAGCAGCTGGCCCTTGGGGAACGCCGGGCCGGCGAACGTGAACTCGTAGATACCCAGCGTGACGAAGTTGGTCGCCAGGCAGGCGTAGATCAACGAGTCCCGGACCGACCAGCCGCGCACCAGGCCGGTCGCCTTTCTCAGGAACAGTGTCGGGGTCTCGCCGACAGCGTCGGTGGCCATTGCACCTCCAAGTCACGGGCATTCACGGGCCGGGCAGGGCGATACTGTACCGTCTTTGGTGATCAGTTACTGCGTCTGGTAGTCAGCCGTTGACCAGCAGGTACCTGGCGACCTTCCCCTTCTTCGCGTTCAGGTCCAGCACCGCGCCCTGCAGTACCCCGTCGCCGTAGACGCTGCCGGGATTGATGGCCAGCGTCCGGCCCATCCGCTTGACCGCGCGGCTCTCGTGGATGTGCCCGTGCACCGAGAGCATCGGCTGGTGCTTCAGGATCGCGTCCCGCACCGCGGTCGAGCCGACCGCCTTCATCACCGCCCCGCCGTGGATCGGCCGCAGCGTCTTGTCGAGCGCGGGCGCCTCGTCGAGCCCGGTGCCGTAGGGGGGCGCGTGGAAGTTGAAGATCGCCCGGCCCATGTCCGGAACCTGGCTGGCCACGGCCTCGATCTTGGCCGCGAGCTCGGGCTCGGGGGCCTCGCGGAAGGTGTCCCACGGGGTCGGGTTGGTCCAGCCCATGGAGATCAGGGAGAAGCCGTCCAGGTCGAGCAGCTTGCCCTCGCCGAAGCTCACGCAGGGCGACTGCTCGATGATGTCGTCGATCTCCCAGATGTCGTCGTTCCCGCCGTTCAGGATGCACGGGATCTCGCCGCCGCGCAGCTTGCCGTCGGCCATGTCCAGCCACCGGTCCAGGGACTGGGTCATCTCGACCGTGAACCTGCGGTCGACCGCCCCCTCCTCCTTGCTCAGCTCCTGCAGCTCATCCGGGCTGACGAGGGCCGGGTAGGACCCGGTGTTGCGGATCTGCCGCTGGATGTCCTCGAGCTCCTGCTGGGTCTCCAGCGTGTACTCCTGGCCCCGTACCGTCACCTTCCAGCGACCGCCGTGGTCCACGATCGGCACCATCACCTTGCCGGTGACGTCACCGCCGAGGACCACCAGGTCGGCCTTGTAGAACGCGGCGGCATTGAGGAATTTCCGCCAGCAGATCTCGGAGCCGTGAATATCGGTGGCAAAAAAGACCTTCATACGACCACCACGTCCATTGATGCGCTTCCTGTGCAACGGTGTAGCATTCGGCGCAACAGGGCGTCAAGCACCCGTGCCGCCGAGGCTGGCCGTACGGCAAGGTCAGCGGCCGGGTGAGTGATGCGGGGTTCGGGGGGATGCGGGGGACGGACCCCCCGTAGGTCGGGTCAGTGGTCCACTTCCTCCGGCAGTTCATACCAGCGAACCCGGTCACCCACGTTCGCCCGCAGCTTCCACTTAACGCCCTTCGGCGTCGAGGAGGCCAGCTCCAGCAGGTACTCCGACTGCGCGATCGGATCCAGCGGCGGATCGGGCGGGATCAGCTCCGGGTGCTCGACGGCCAGGTTGGGCAGCTTGGTCAGGTTGCCGGTGACCGTGCGCCACCAGCCCCAGTCCGCGCCGAGCACTTTGGCGAAGCGCTCGCTGTCGATCGACGCGCCACCGCCGTCCGGGACCGTGGCGCCGCTGCCGCTCACCGGCACGCCGCTGAGCAGGTGCAGGGTGTCCCGGGCGTCCTTCTCGTTGAGCTCGACGATCTGCAGCTTGGACAGCAGCACGTCGACGGCGTCCACGGTCAGCGGCAGCCGGGCGAACGAGGGCCGGAAATCGAGCGTGTGGCACATGGTCAGCCGGTCCACCATGACGTCGATGGGCCGTCCCGAGGGCGCGTTGAAGTACATCTGCCGGTCGCCGTTCAGGTTGTTGAACCGCCGGTCCGGCTCGCAGCCACTGCGCTCCAGGTAGGCGACCACGTTCTTGCGGCCCTTGGACAGGCAGGCGAAGTCCATGTCCTGGCCGGCGCGCTGGCGGGGCGGGAATTCCGGGCATAGGACACGCACGGCCAGCCCGCCGAGCAGCTTCAGGCCGAGGCCGGCCTCCGAGGCGCCCTGGGCGAGCGCGACGGCCTCGGGGAGCGGATCATGGGCGGGGCCGGCGGCGAGGCCTGGCCAGGTGTCTGAGTTACCACGGCTGCTTCCTCATGCTGGACTGACGGGCGCTCGCGCTGATCTCGCGCACCACCACCGGCACAATACCTCGGGCGCGGGGTAACGCCACCATGCCGACGCTGACTGGGGAGGGCGTTGACGAGCTGACTGGGGAGGGCGTTGACGCGGGGCGGGCCGCTTGTTCATCCTGGTTGCGTGTCACGGCCTGAGGTTGCCGCTGGTGCAACCTATCAATCAGCGGAGCGCGTGCTGACGCTCCTGACCAGCTTCGACGAATCCCGGGTGGAACTCGGCGTCACCGAGATGGCCGCCTCGCTGGGGGTGCACAAGTCGACCGCCTCGCGCCTGGCCGGGGTGCTGGAGCGGGCCGGCCTGCTCACCCGGTCCGGGCGCCGCTTCCGGCTGGGCCTGGAGGTCGTCCGGCTCGGCACGCTGGCCATGCGGAGCCTGGACTTCGTGGCCGCGATGCAGCCGGCCATGGACAAGCTGTCGCAGCAGACCGGGGAGACGGTGAACCTGGCCGTCCCGGACGGCCCCGACGTGCTCAACGTCGCGGAGGTTCCGAGCCGCTACATCCTGAACTGCTCGGGCGGCTGGATCGGCCGGCGCACCAGGCCGCACGCGGTCGCCAACGGCAAGGTCCTGCTGGCCTACGGCGCGATCCCGGTGCCCCGGCACCTGGAGCGGTACACCGCCCAGACCATCACCACGCCAGCGGCGCTCGGCGCGGAACTGGCCGCGGTCCGCCGGAACGGCTACGCCACCGCGGTCGCCGAGCTGGAGGAAGGGCTGGTCGCGGTGGCCTCGCCGGTGCTCGACACGACCGGGTCCTGCGTGGCGGCCCTGTCCGTCTCCGGGCCGGCGTTCCGGATGCTGCCCGAGTCGCTGGACGAGCTCGGTCGGCTCTGCGCCGGCGCGTAATGGGCTCGAACAAAGGGGAGTGTGGGCATGCACGAGCACCTGCTGTACATCGACGGCGCCTGGCGCGGCGGCGGAGCCGGCACGACGGAGGCGGTCAGCCCGGCGTCGGGCGAGACATTCGCCACGGTGGCCGTGGCCGACCCGGCCGACGTCGACGACGCGGTCCGCGCGGCGGCGGCCGCATGGCCCGCGTGGGCCGGCACGTCCGCGTTCGAGCGCGCCAGGTGGTGCGAGCAGGTCATCGCCGGGATCGGGCGGCGGCGCGAGGAACTGGCCCGCGCGCTGACCCTGGACCAGGGCAAGCCGCTGGTGGCCGAGGCGTACGACGAGGTGGATGAGCTGGCCGAGTACTTCCGGATGGCCGGCGAGGACGCCAAGCGCCGCGCGGGCGGGCTCCCGCAATCGGTCTCGGCCGGGCGCCGGATCCTCGTCGAGCGGGTGCCGCTCGGGGTGATCGGCGTGGTGAGCCCGTGGAACTGGCCGTACACGATGGGAGCCGAGATCTTCGCGCCCGCGCTGGCGGCGGGAAACACGGTCGTCTGGGTGCCCGCCCCGTCCACGGCCGCGTGCTGCGCGATCCTGGCCGAGGTCATCGCGGACGCCAGCCACCGCGCGGACGCGCCGCCCGGGGCGCGCGGGGCGTTCAACTTCGTCCCCGGCCCGGGCCCGGTCGTCGGCGACGCCCTGGTCGGCCACCCCCGGGTGGCCGGCGTGGGCTTCGTGGGCTCGGTCGAGACCGGCTCCAAGATCGCCGTGCGGGCGGCCGGCAAGACCCAGCTGCTCGAGCTGGGCGGCAACGGGCCCATGGTGATCCTGGAAGACGCCGACCTCGACCTCGCCGCGAGCGCGGCGCTGGAGGCCGCGTACCTGTGCGCGGGCCAGAGCTGCACCGCGGGCGAGCGGTTCCTGGTGCACGCCGCGGTGCGGGCCGAGTTCACCGAGCGGGTCGTGGCGGCGACCAAGGCGAGCATCCGGCTCGGCGACCCGTTCGACCCGCGGACCACGATGGGGCCGCTGAACAACGAGGCCACCGCGGCGAAGTTCGACCGGCACGTCGCCGACGCGGTCGCGGGCGGGGCCCGGGTCTGCTGCGGCGGGCGCCGCGCGGACGGGTACCCGACCCGGCTGTACGCCGAGCCGACCGTGCTCGACGGGGTCACCCCGGGCATGGCGATCGAGCGGGAGGAGACGTTCGGGCCGGTCGTGCCGGTGGTCGAGGTGCGCTCGGCGGCCGAGGCGCTGGAGCTGACCAACGCCTCGCCGTTCGGCCTGACCGCGGCGGTCTTCACCGAGGACCTGGAGCGGGGCCTGGCCTTCGCCGGACGGGCCCGGGCGGGCTGGGTCAACATCAACGCGTCGACCAACCTGTGGGAGTCGCACCTGCCGTTCGGCGGCCGGGCCGGCAGCGTCAGCGGTGCCGGCCGGGTCGGCGGGAGCTACCCCATGGACACGTTCACCGAGCCGAAGACGGTCACGTTCCCGGCCCCGCGTCTGCGGCCTGCCTGACGTCGGCCCGGCCCTGGCCCGCCGTGACGGCAGCGGTCGCGGCCGCGACGATGCGCTCCAGGCGCCGGCTGTGCGCGCCGCGCCAGTAGACGCGGCCGCAGTCCGGGCAGCGCGCGAACTCCTGGTACGTCCGGCGGGTGCCGGGCTGCAGGGCTTCCTCCACGTCGGCCTTGCGCACCTCAAACAGCCGGCCGTTGCACGCGGTGCAGCGGGTCCAGGGCGCCAGCGGCGGCGCGAACCGCTCCAGCACGTCCTGTAGCTGCTGGTCGGGCCGGGTGCCGCGGACGTAGCCGCCCAGCCGCAGGCTCCGGCGGCGCAGCAGGCCCCGGTCCTGGGTGAGCAGCACCCGGTTCTCGACGTTCGCCCGCGCGATCAGCTCGTCGTCATCGGCGTCGTTGGCGTAGGCGCAGTCCACGCCGAGCAGCCGGAGCCGCCGGGCCAGGGTGCCGAGGTGCACGTCCAGGACGAACCGCAGCGGGGCCGCCGGCAGCCGTTGCGGCCGGTCCGGCGGGCGAACCTCCACCACATCGCCGTCGGCCGGCCGGTAGGACGCGGCGACCGGGCGTCCGCCGACGACCAGGGTGCCCACCTCGGTCAGCGGCACGCCGAGCGACTCGACCAGGTGCCCGGCCGTCGACGTCCCGTCGCGGGGAACCCGCACGCTGGGCTGCCGATTCCGGGGTGTGAGGAAGAACCGGAGGTCCTCGTCGAAGTGCAGGCAGACGCCGGGCTCGCCCATCCCCTCAGCATCGCATCCCGGCGCATCGCTCCTTCTGGGTGCCGCCACTTGGCCACCGTCGGCTCGGTGCACCCGGCTCGCTCCGGGATCTGCGGCCCCGGGTGGTTCACGCGGGGGCCGCAGAAGATCCCGGCGATGAGCGGGCCGGTCTTGATCCCGTAGAACGGCAACTTCCTGATTGGCTTGATGTTCTGGGGGAGACGCCCGAACTCGTCGGGCCTTCCCGCGGCGGCCTTGGCGTTCCAGGTATTGACCGCTTCGGCCAGCCTGCCCGGGTCCAGCCCGAGTTCGGCCGCGAGCCCTTCGATTGTCGGTGAGTGCTTGATCCCGCCGAGGTCGATCGCCTGCTGAACGGAGTCGAGCCAGTTCTTCGGCATGAGGTCGCTGAACTTGCCGAACCAGGGGTATTCGGGATCGTCGGCGGTCATCGGCCGGTCATCGAGCATCGGCGGCGGCAGGGTTTCCCAGATCGTGGTGGGGTAGTCGGCGTCGAAGATGACGTAGCCGGCCCCGCCGGGTTGCGCGGCGATCGCCTTGGGATGCATCTCGTAGTCGGCGTGCGCCGCGTCGGGCAGGTATTCCTGGCAGTCGGCATTGACCTCCAGCCAGCCGCCGCCCCGGGCCAGCTGGAGCCAGCCCTGGCGCAGATACTGGTACCAGGGGCCGGGCTCGGCCTTGCCGGTGTAGGCGGTGTCGAAGAACGGAATCCCGCCCGCGAACGCTGTCCAGGAGTTCCTGCCCGCCAGATCCGCGCCGGCGCCCAGGGCCATCCGGACTACTTCGCCGGTGTCGGTCGGCGGCACGAATGAGCCGACCGCCTTGGCGTACCAGCTTCTGGGCACCGTGGGCGGCCAGGTATCCCCCCGACGATCACCCGGGCCCCGAGCAGCAGCGTGTTCCGCAACACGTGTCCTTCCATTGTCTCGTCGGCATACGCGGAGCCGCACTGAGCTCGGCTGGCGGCTGCAGCGTCCTGCCGCTTTCGGGTCGTTCGTTTAAAAGCCGGGGAAGAGCTGCCGTAGTTCTCCGAGGTCGGCCCGGCGGGTCTCGATGGGCGGTGTGTGGGCGGGGTCGAGGCGCCCGTAGACCAGGCGGACCAAGGCCTCGGCGGGCATGCCCACCTCTGGCAGGCCCTCGGCCTGCCTCACGGGCGGACGAAGCGGGCGACGACGGTGGCGCGCACCATGGCGGACGCCATGCCCAGCGGGCTCCACGTCATGGCGAACCGGGTGCGGTCGGCCACGAGTTCGGCGCGCAGGATGACCTTTTCCGCGCTGGCATCGTCAAGGTGTGCCGTGAATTCGACCGGCTGGACGTGCCCGGCTGCTTCGAGGCTTCCCTGGCAGGCCAAAGCGGTCGGCCCGGCCGGCGTGGCTCCGGTCACGGTCACCACGACGCGGGGGTGGTGTTCGACGTCGAAGAAGTCCGCCGAGCGTAGGTGCTCGTCCCGCTTCTTGTTCCCGGTGCCCAGCGACGCAGCCTCGATGCTCAGGCGGCCGGTTACCGTCCCGCCCGGCCCGACGTCGCCCTCGCCGGTGATCTGGCTGAACCAGCCGTGGACCGTGACGGCCCCCCAGAAGTGCCTGACGTGGAACTCGGCTCGTGAGCCGGCCGGGTCGAGCACCCAGTGGCCGGCCGCTGTCCCATCGGCCAGCAGCGCGCCGGCGCCGGCTTGTGCCACGGTTCCCGCATCCTCGCGGCGTTCGCTCACGGCTTCTCTCCAGTCTCGGCCAGGTCCCCGCTCTATGTGGAGGGCGTTCTCCGGAACACCCTAACAGGTTCCGGAGAACGCCCTCCACATCGCCTACGATGTGCCAATGAGCGCTCGCCCCCCGATCAGCGCGGATGCCCCCGCCGAAGCCCGGCCGATGCCGCGGCGGCTGCGGGCGGACGCCGAGCGCAACCGGGCCGCGATCGTGGCCGCCGCCCAGGACGTGTTCGCCGGGCGAGGGCTCGAAGCGCCGCTGGAGGAGATCGCCGCGCGCGCCGGGGTGGGCATCGCCACGCTGTACCGCCGGTTCCCTTCCCGCCAGCAGCTCGTCGCCGCCGCGCTCGCCGGGAAAATCACCCAGTACGCCGAGGCCGCCGAGCAGGCCCTGGCCTTCCCCGACCCGTGGGCCGGCTTCGTCAGCTTCGTGGAGCGGATCTGCGAACTGCAGGCCGGTGACCGCGGCCTGTCCGACCTGCTGTCCATGGCACTGCCGGCCGATGACCACGTTGAACAGCTCCGCAGGCGGGCCAACGAACAGGTGGTGGAACTCATCGAGCGCGCCAAGGCCGCCGGCCAGCTCCGCGAAGACTTCGCCGGCGAAGACCTGCCGCTCCTGCTGATCGCCAATGCCGCCATCATGCACGTCACCCGGCTGGATGCACCGCACGCCTGGCGGCGGTTCGTGGCACTGGCCCTCGACGCGTTCCAGCAACACACCGCACCGCCCCTGCCCACGCCGCCCTCCACGGCGCAGATGGCCCAGGCCATGCTCCGGCTGGCCCAAGAACGGGGCTGCGGCACGCGAGCATAAACGGGCAACCGGATGCCCGGCCAGGGAGCTTGCCTGCCCCTTTCCAGCACAGCAATGGCGACAGCCGGCAGCCAGGTTGAGACGGCCCCTCTGCCAAACGATCATGGGCTGCTACCTTCATGCACAGGACAAGGATGCGAAGGACGGTAGACGGCGCACGCCGCCTTCTGCCGATTCCAGGGCCGGGTCGGTGGCGGCGCTAGGCGGGGCCAAGGTCCATCTGCCGGAGGCCACAGGACCCTACCACCAGGGCCGGCGGCAGCGGCATTGTTCTGCTGTGAACGTTCCTGGGGCGACGGTCCGGACGACCGTGGGGGAGGGTGCAGCTCCTGGCCGTGCCGAGTTGCAAGGGCAGGTCATCGAGCTGCTCCGGGCGGTGGCGCGAAGCCTGCGCCGTCAGCATGTAGAACTGGCCGCGGGCAAGGGGTTTCCCTTGTCCGGCCCGTACCTTGCCTTGCTGCACGAGATCGCCGGGCATCCCGGTGTTACCGTCAGCGAGCTCGCGCGGCTGACCGGGCTTCCCAAGAGCCGGGTGTCGGTCCTGATGACCCGGCTCGTGGCGGAGCGGATCGTCCGCAAGGACCCGGCTGAGCATGACAGCCGTCTTGTCCTGCTCACTATCACGCCGGAAGGGCGCCGGCGCGCTGCTGAGTGGTCGGCGGCGAGCCGGCAGGCTATCGGACGGCTCCTGCAGCCGCTCCGCGACGACGAACTTGCGGTGATCGCCAGCGGGCTTACAACTCTGCAGCACGCGTTCCAGCAGGCGGGCGAGCAGGGCACGGAGAAACGCACGGGGAGCGTGCCGTCATGCTGACCCGGTTGCTGCGTGAGCGCCTGCGCCCGTACACGGGCCAGGTGGCCGTCGTGGTCGCGCTGCTGGTGATCCAGAGCGTGGGGAACCTTTACCTGCCCAATCTGAACGCGGACATCATCAACAACGGCGTGGTGAAGGGCAACGTCCGCTATATCTTCCATACCGGCGCGGTCATGCTGGGGATCACGCTGGTCCTGGGTGTGGTCGCCATCGTGGCCGTGTACTGGGCGTCGCGGGTGTCGATGGGGGTCGGCGCGGATGTGCGCGCCGGCGTCTACGGACGGGTACAGGACTTCTCCGCCCGTGAGATGAACCGCTTCGGGACCCCGTCCCTGATCACCCGCAACACCAACGACGTCCAGCAGATCCAGCTGTTCCTGCAGATGGCTCTGACCCTGATGGTCATCGCCCCGATCATGTGTGTCGGCGGTGTGATCATGGCGGTCAAGGAGGGCTCGGCGCTGTCACCGCTGCTGGCGGTAGCGGTGCCGGTCATGGCGGCGGTCATCGGCGCGATTCTGGTGTTGGTGGTGCCGCTGTTCCGGTCCATGCAGGCCAAGATCGACCGCATCAACCAGGTGCTGCGCGAGCAGATCACCGGGGTGCGGGTGATCCGGGCGTTCCTGCGGGTGCCGTCGGAGCAGCGGCGCTTCCAGGCGGCGAACTCCGACCTGACCGCCACCACACTGCGGGTCAACCGGATCTTCGCCCTGGCCGTGCCGACGCTGATGGCGATCATGAACCTGTCGAGCGTCGCGGTGCTCTGGTTCGGCGGCCGCCTGGTCAGCGAGGGGGTGATGCCGATCGGCAACCTGACCGCGTTCCTGACCTACATCATGCAGATCCTGATCTCGGTGATGATGGCGGTGATGATGGTGATCCTGGTGCCGCGCGCGATGGCGAGCGCGGAACGGATCGAGGAGGTGCTGGACGCAGCGCCATCGGTCAGCGACCCGCCGCAGCCGGTCACCCCGGCCGGCATCACGGGCGTGGTGGAGTTCCGTGACGTCACGTTCGGCTACCCGGGCAGCGAGCATCCTGTCCTGCGCGACCTGACGTTCACCCTCCGCCCCGGCCAGACTTGCGCGATCATCGGCGGCACCGGCAGCGGCAAGAGCACGCTGCTCAACCTTATCCCGCGGTTCTTCGACCCGTCCGAGGGCACGGTGCTGGTCAACGGGACCGATGCGCGGGACCAGGACCTGGAACAGCTGTGGAACTCGATCGGGCTGGTCCCGCAGCGGGCGTTCCTGTTCAGCGGCACGGTGGCGAGCAACCTGCGGTTCGGCCTGCCCGAGGCCACCGAGGCAGAACTGTGGCACGCGCTCAGCGTGGCGCAAGCGCGTGACTTCGTGGCCGGCATGCCCGGCCGACTCGACGCCCCGATCGACCAGGGCGGCACCAACGTGTCCGGCGGGCAGCGGCAGCGGCTGTCGATCGCCCGGGCGCTGGTCAAGCACCCCCGGCTGTACCTGTTCGACGACTGCTTCTCGGCACTGGACGCGGCGACCGACGCACGGCTGCGCACGGCGCTGCGAGCCGATACCCGGGACGCCACCGTCGTCATCGTCGCCCAGCGGGTCAGCACGATCATGCACGCCGACCAGATCATCATGCTCGACGAGGGCCGCATCGCCGGCATCGGCCGCCATCACCAGCTGCTGGCCACCTGCGATCCCTACCGGGAGATCGTCACGTCGCAGCTGGGCGAGGGGGTGGCGGCGTGATCGGCGGGGGCGGGCGCGTGCGCGCGATGGCCAGGGGGCCGATGGGCCCGGGCATGGGCCAGCCCGCGGAGAAGAGCAAAGACGTGCGCGGGACCCTGCGCAAGCTGCTGGCCCGGCTGCGGCCCGAGCGGGCCAAGCTGGTGACCGCGGTCGGGCTGGGCGTGGTCTCGGTAGGGCTGGTGGTGAGCGGCCCGAAGATCCTCGGAACCGCGACCAACATCCTGTTCGACGGCATCGTCAGCAAGCGGCTGCCGGCCGGGATGACCCAGGCGCAGGCCGAGGCGCTGCTGCGGGCCCACGGCCAGGGGCAGCTGGCGGACATGCTGTCGGGGATGACGGTCACGCCCGGGGCGGGCGTGGACATGGCCGCCTTCGGCCGGGTCCTCGGGCTGGCGGCGCTGGTCTACGTGCTCGGCGCCGTCTTCACCTGGGGGCAGGGTTACATCATGGCGGGCATCACCCAGCGCGCCATGTACAGGCTGCGACGTGAGGTGGAGGAGAAGCTGGCCCGGCTGCCGTTGCAGTACTTCGACAGCCATCCGCACGGCGACATCCTCAGCCGGGTCAGCAACGACATCGACAACCTCTCCACCACCTTGCAGCAGGGGTTCAGCCAGCTGCTGACCTCGGTGCTGACGATCTTCGGGGTAATGGGGATGATGTTCTGGATATCGCCGCTGCTGGCGGCGGTGTCGCTGGTCACGATCCCGCTGGCGGTCGCGGTCACGTTCGTGATCGCGCGGCGGTCGCAGACCCAGTTCGCCAGCCAGTGGGAACGGACCGGGACCCTGAACGGCCTGGTCGAGGAGACCCACACCGGGCACAGCCTGGTCCTGGCCTTCGGCCGCCGCAAGCCGATGATCGAAGAGTTCGGCCGCCAGAACAGGCAGCTGTATGAGGCCAGCTTCCGGGCGCAGTTCCTGTCCGGGGTCATCATGCCGTCGGTGCAGTTTCTCGGCAACCTCAACTACGTGCTGATCGCAGTGCTCGGCGGCTGGCGGGTAGCCTCGGGCGCGATCTCCCTCGGCGACGTCCAGGCGTTCATCCAGTACTCGCGGCAGTTCACTATGCCGATCACCCAGATCGCCGCCCAGATGAACATGCTGCAATCCGGCCTGGCCTCGGCCGAGCGCGTATTCGAGCTCCTCGACGCCCCGGAGGAGGCGCCCGGCCGCGGCATCACCGCCGCGCCCGCCGGGACGGTTGCGTTGCCCCGGGCCGTCCCGGCACCAGTGGCCGGGCGGGTCCAGCTGGAGCACGTGTCCTTCCGCTACGACCCGGACACCCCGCTGATCGAGGACTTCTCGCTGACCGCCGAGCCCGGCCAGACGATCGCGATCGTGGGCCCCACCGGCGCGGGGAAGACCACCGTGGTTAACCTGCTGATGCGGTTCTACGAGATCGACAGCGGGCGCATCCTGCTCGACGGCACCGACTACCGTGCACTGACCAGAGACCAGGTGCGGGGCTGCTTCGGGATGGTCCTGCAGGACACCTGGCTGTTCGCCGGCCCCATCGCCGACAACATCGCCTACGGCAGGGAGGGGGCGACGGACGAAGAGATCGTGGCCGCCGCCCGGGCAGCATACGTCGACCACTTCGTCCGGACCCTGCCCGACGGCTACCGTACCCTCCTCGACGAGGACGCGTCGAACATCTCCTCCGGGCAGCGGCAGCTGGTCACGATCGCCCGGGCCTTCCTCGCCAACCCGGCCATCCTCATCCTCGACGAGGCGACCAGCAACGTCGACACCCGCACCGAGGTCCTCATCCAGGAGGCGATGGCACGGCTGCGGCGGGGACGGACCAGCTTCGTGATCGCGCACCGGCTGTCCACCATCCGTAACGCCGACACCATCGTGGTCATGGACGCCGGCCGCATCGTCGAGCAGGGCAGCCACCAGGACCTGCTGCGACGTCACGGCTTCTACTACGAGCTGTACAACAGCCAGTTCACCGAGGCCATGGCCGAAGCCAGCTGAGCTCCCAGATCTGGGCAACCCGAGTCATCCGCCAGGCCGGGCCGCGACCGGGCATCTGACGGGACACGGTAACTCAGAAACCCCAGGGCAGCATCACCACCAAGATCATCTCCAACAAATCCGTCGTGCACCCGCTCCTTCTCACCGCAGCAGCGATGACCGCGGCTGCCGCTAGACTTTTCGCACCGGAGGGAAGCCCGTGCCTGATGAGCTTGAGGAGATACGGCAGCGCCTGGACACGCTGGAGAGCCGACTGAATTCGGAATCCGGCCTCCGAGCGATGATGGACCTGGACCAGGCGTCGCTGACGATGCGGCTCGACGCCCAGGACAACCTGCTGCGGGCACTCAGCATCACCCAGAGCGATCACACCTCGCGGCTCACCCGCCTGGAGGAGAGCCAGCGCCGCCTGGAAGACGCCGTGGGCCGGATCGAGACCGGCATCCAGGCAATCCTCGCGTTATTGCGCGAACGGCCCTGAGCCCGGCCGGGCCTACGACTCAGCCCGGCTGCTTCCCGTAGTCCACGCTCAGCCAGTGCTCCGGCGTCATCCGGATCATCACGTTCTCGCCGCCTGGATCGGGATTGTCCGCCACGTAGCGGTCGCCGCCGTCGGTGCCCAGGTAGCGGCGGGCCATAGCCAGCCGCTCGTCGAGATCGAGTTCCCCGATCTCGACCCGCCCTTCGACGCTCACGTAACGGTACGGCGGGCTCTCGTCCTGCGCGCACAGGCTCATCCGGCCCGCGGCGCGGATGGCCTGTCCCTTGCGCGAGCTGCGGCCGGTGATCACGCTCACCTGGCCGCCGGGCTGGTAGTCGTACCAGACCGGGACGGTGAGCGGCCCCCGTCCCCCCCCAACCGCCTCCCCATCCCCCTTCACGGCCACGCTCAGCACCCCGACATGCAGCCCGGCCAGGAACTGCTCCCGCTCCTCGACGCTCATGGCGAACGACATGATGCCCTCCCGGACCAGATCAGTTAAGCGCGGAATTCTGTCCGTCATATCGACGGAAAGAATTCCCCGTCAACCCGATCTTGGCGTGTCCGGGGCCCCGGACCGCTCAGGAGATGACCTGCAGGGTGGTGAGGGTGGGGTCGGCCGCATAGGCGATCCGGCCGCCGTCCGCGTGTACCTCGCGGAGCGCGTTCAGGGCCTCCGCCGTGATCAGCTCGCCGGGCGCGAGCACCGGGACGCCCGGCGGGTAGGGCGCGATCAGCTCGGCGCTGACCCGGCCGACGGCGGCATCGGCGGGGACGGTCTCGTTGGGGGCGAAGAAGGCCTCCCTCGGCGCGAGGACCGTCTGCGGCTCCACCGTCCACGCCGCGGTCGCGACCGGGTGCCGCGGCGCGCCACGATGGCGTTCGACGGACGCGGCCAGCGTGTCCGCGAACGCGGCGAGTTGCTCCTCGTCGTCGGCGATCGCCACGATCGGCACCACGGTGTCACGGTCGGCCATCTCCACCGGCATCCCGGCCGCGATCAGGTCCGCTTCTATGTCCTTGCCGTGCGCGCCGGTCCCGGCCAGCAGGACGACCAGCTTGGTCGGCTCCACACCCGGGCCGTCGAGCACGTCCAGCCCCGGTACCTGCCGCAGCCGCTGCCGGGCCGCGGCCACGCCGCGCAGCAGCCGGGCGCACAGGTCCTTGCCGTCCCGGGCCAGCAGGGCCCGGGACGCGTCGATGCTCGCCATGATCGAGCCCGCCGGGCTGGTGGTGTGGGTGGCCTCGAACGCCCGGTCCAGCCGGGCCGGGTCCATCCGCTCGGTCCTGGCCAGCACCAGCGCCCCCTGGGTGAAGGCGGGCAGCGCCTTGTGCGCGCTGGTCACCATGGCGTCCGCGCCGGCCGCGATCGCGTGCAGTGGCAGGTCGGGGTGGAATCCCAGGTGCGCCGCCCACGCCGCGTCCACCACCAGCGGGACTCCGGCCTCGTGCGCCGCGGCCGCATGACCGGCCAGGTCGCCGATCGTGCCGACGTAGGAGGGATCGCCGAGGAACACCGCGCAGGCCCGGGGATGCGCGGCGAGCGCGGCCCGCACCGTGCTCACCGCCACCGCGGTAGGCAGCCCGGACGCCGGGTCCATCTCCGGGCGCACCCACACCGGGCGCAGCCCGGCCAGCACCAGCCCGAGCAGCAGCGACCGGTGCAGGATCCGCGTGATGATGACCTCCTGCCCTGGCGAGCCCGCGGCCAGCGCCAGCGCCTGGTTGCCGTGCGTGGACCCGGCGACCGAGAACCGGCACCAGTCGGCGCCCCACAGCCGCGCCGCCCGCGCCTCGCCGTCCGCGCGCAGCGCGTCGGCGCGGAAGATGGTGTCCAGCGCGCCGTACAGCGGCGCGTCGCCGGCCACCACCGACCCGGTGAGGTCGCGGCGCAGCTTGTGCCCGGGCGTGATCATCGGCGTGAGCTCGCCCGCCTCCGCGCGTTCGGTGACGGTCAGCCACGCGTCGAACAGCGGTGCGTCGGCTCGCAGCCCGCGCGGGTCCCTGGGGTCCGGTTCGAGGTGAGGCATCAGATCAGTGAACCTTTTCATCCGTTGATGTCAGGCTCAGAGTACGTGGGACAGCCATGGGGAGGATGACGAGGTTCATGTGCCTGACCAGCCCCGATGTCCCGCGCCGCGACCCTGGCGGGGCTGCGGCCGCCGGGAAACTTGCCCCGCTGTGAGCGGTGGGCGGCGTGTCACACTGGATCAAGGGCCCGCCGGGCGCCAGAGGTGGTGATGCAGGTGACGACCCACGACACAGGGCCGCTGGACGCGCACGGCGACGGGTTCGGCGGTCAGCCGGACCCCCTCTGGGAGTTCTCGCCCTACCCGCCGATCGCCGACTACGCGTTCCTGTCCGACAACGAGGTCACGGCGCTGGTCGCGCCGGGCGGCGCGGTCGAGTGGATGTGCCTGCCACGGCTGGACTCCCCCAGCGTCTTCGGCGCGCTGCTCGACCGGGACGCCGGCTGGTTCCGCTTCGGCCCGGAGGACATGACCGTGCCCGCCGACCGGCGGTACCTGCCGGGGACGATGGTCCTGGAGACCAGCTGGGACTGCGGCGAGGGCTGGGTCATCGTCCGGGACTGCCTGGTGATGGGCCCGTGGCGGCACGAGCACCCGGAGCGCACCAGCCACGTCCGGCCGCCGACCGACTACGACGCCGAGCACACCCTGCTGCGCACGGTCCGCTGCGTGGACGGGGCGGTCCAGCTCACCATGGACTGCGAGCCGGTCTTCGACTACGGGCGCCTGCGCGCCCGGTGGAGCCACACCGACCAGGGATACCACCAGGCCGTGATCCGGGCGGAAGGCAGCGACCTGACGCTGACCCTCACCTCCGACATCCGGATCGGCCTGGAGGGGCCGAGCGCGCGGTCCCGCACCCTGCTGCGCGAGGGTGACACCCGCTACGTCGCCCTGTCCTGGGGCAGCCGCAAGCCGCCCAAGGACTACGAGGAGGCGTACAAGCGCCTGACCTGGACGGCCCACCACTGGCAGCACTGGCTGGCCCGGGGCAACTTCCCTGATCACCGCTGGCGCCCCTACCTCACCCGCAGCGCGCTGACCCTCAAGGGCCTCACGTTCTCCCCGACCGGCGCCATCGCGGCCGCCGCCACCACGTCGTTGCCGGAGACGCCGCGCGGGGAACGCAACTGGGACTACCGCTACAGCTGGATCCGCGACGCCACGTTCGCGCTCTGGGGCCTGTACACCCTCGGCTTCGAGTGGGAGGCCAGCGACTACTTCGCGTTCCTCACCGACGTGGTCGAGCGCGACCAGGGCGACATCCAGATCGTCTACGGCATCGACGGCCGGTGCGACCTCGACGAGTCCGTGCTGGAGCACCTGCACGGGTACCAGGGCGCCCGGCCGGTCCGCGTCGGCAACGCCGCGTACCGGCAGAAGCAGCACGACGTGTGGGGCGTGGTGCTCGACTCCCTGTACCTGCACACGCGGTCCCGGGACCGGCTGGACGATCGGGTCTGGCAGATGGCCAAGCACCAGGTGGAGCACGCGCTGGAGAACTGGCGCGAGCCCGACTGCGGGATCTGGGAGGTCCGCGGCGAGCCGAAGCACTTCACCTCGTCGAAGCTGCTGTGCTGGGTCGCGGCTGACCGCGGGGCACGCCTGGCGCGGCTCCGCGAGGACGCCGACGCCGCCCGGCTGTGGCAGAAGGCGGCGGACGAGATCCACGCCGACATCTGCGCGAACGCGCTCGACCAGCGCGGGGTGTTCTGCCAGCACTACGAGACCGACGCCCTCGACGCGTCGGTGCTGCTGATGCCGCTGCTCCGGTTCCTGCCGCCGGACGACCCGCGGATCCGGGCCACGGTGCTCGCGATCGCGGACGAGCTGACCAGGGACGGCCTGGTGCTGCGCTACCAGGTCGACGAGACCGACGACGGCCTGTTCGGCGAGGAGGGCACGTTCACGATCTGCTCGTTCTGGCTGGTCTCCGCGTTGTCGGAGATCGGTGAGCACCGCCGGGCCCGCGACCTGTGCGAGAAGGTGCTGTCCTACGCCAGCCCGCTGCTGCTGTACGCCGAGGAGATCGACCCGCGGTCAGGGCGGCACCTGGGCAACTTCCCCCAGGCGTTCACCCACCTCGCGCTCATCAACGCGGTGATGCACGTTGTCATGAACGAGCAGACGGCCGAGCGCCGGGCCATCGCCAGCGGCGCGACGGTCTCGCCCCGGCGCGAGTAGGCGCGAGCAGGCGCGAGCAGGACGGCCCTACCCCGCGAGCGGGCCGCCCGCCGCGACGGCCTCGATCTCGGCGGCCGGCCGCCCGGGAGCGAAGGCCTCCAGCAGCCAGGTGACGCCGCAGCCTTCGGCGGTGGCCACCGCGCGGGCCCGGTCGGCCGGGGCCAGCCGGCGCAGGGCGCACACGATGACCAGGTCCTGACCGGCCGGGGCGCCCAGGCGCCGGAGCTCGGCGCGCAGCGCGTCCAGGTCGGCCGGGTCCGGCGGGTCGGGCTCGGCCGAGCCAGGAAAGATCGGGAAGCAGCCTTGCAGCCGGGCGGCCCGGGCCAGCGGCCTGCGGTTCGGCCACCGGCATGCCGCCCAGATCGGCACCGGGTCCTGAACCGGGCGGGGCAGGAAGGGCGCGGCGTGCACGGCCAGGCGCTGGCCGTCGAAGTCGACCTCCTCGCCGGTCAGCAGCTGCCGCAGCACCTCGACCGACTCGTCCAGGAGCAGGCCACGCTCGCGCGGGTCGGTCGCCTCGCCGAACGAGCTGAACTCCTTCCAGCCGTCGTCCCCGAGGCCCACGCCCACCACGAGCCGGCCGCCGGACAGCCGGTCCAGCGTGGCCGCCTGGCGGGCCAGCGTCCACGGCCGGCGACGGGCCAGCGGGGTCACCAGGGCGCCGAACCGGATCTCCCGGGTGGCGGTCGCGACCGCGGCCATCGCCGTCCAGGCGTCGGCCACCGCCATTCCGGGCTTGGCGAGCATGTGATCCCACAGGAAGAACCCGGACCAGCCGGCCTCCTCGGCCGCGGCGGCGAGGCCGGCCACGCGCCCGGGATCGGACAGGTCACCGAACGGCGGGACGAACAACCCGAACCTCACTGTGTTGCCTTTCGCCTCCGGGGCCCCGCCCGCCTCCCCATCCCCTTCACTGCCGCCTTCCCTCGTCGCTCGTCGCTATCGCTCCTCGCTCCTCAGTCCAGGCGGCGCCGCGCCCCTTTGGCGATTGGGGCAGTGCCTCCTGCCAGCGCTGCCTCAGGCCCGCCAGCGCCTCCGGGATGATCTCGCCGTTGATCCTGAGCCGGGCCAGGCCGCCGTCGGGGATCACGTCGAGGCGCACGTGGGTGGCCACGCCGCCGGTCAGGAACCGGTGCCGGGTGTCGGGCTGCACCCGGGTCAGCGGCAGGATCTCGCGCCACGCCGGGTCCGGGACGGGGACCCCGCGGTCCGGGACGGGGACCCCGCGGTCCGGGACGGGGACCCCGCGGTCCGGGACGGGGACCCCGCGGTCCGGGACGGGGACCCCGCGGTCCGGGACGGGGACCCCGCGGTCCGGCAGGGAGCCGCCCGCGCCGCGCGCGTCCGCGGCCAGCAGCCTGACCTGGCCCGGGGCGTTGCCGACGAAGCGCGAGGTGTCGATCTCGACGTCGCGCAGTGCCCCGGCCGCGGCCAGCGCGACGATCACGTAGTCGTGGCTCGGGCCGCGCCGCCGCGCGTTCTCCCAGCCCTCCCCCGTGCTGGCCGCCCGGCCGGGCAGGATCAGGTGGCTGGCCGAGGCGTAGAACGCGTCCGAGCAGGCCACGACCTGGCCGCCGTTCTCCATGGCGGCCAGGTCCACGGTGCCGGCCAGGAAGCGCGGGTCGGGCAGCGCGGTCCCGTGCACCCGGAACCTGGCCACCCCGCCGTCGGGGTAGATCGACAGCCGGACGTGCGTCCACCGGAACGGGGAATCCACCGGGTAGAAGTTCACCGTGTCGCCCCGCGCCGCGGCCGGCTCCACCAGCGGCTGCCACGCCATCCCGGCCAGCTCGTCCGGGGACGGGTACCCGTCGGCCCCGAGCGCCTCCACCGACACCTGCGGGGGGTAGTTGCCGCGGAAGAACGAGGTGTCCACGACGACGCCGTGCACGATGCCGGGCACCCCGAGCCGGACGACCGCGTGGTCGTGTCCGGCCCCGCGGCGCCGCCGGGTCTCCCAGCCGTCGTAGACCTTGCCCCGGTTCCCGAACTCCGCCGGGTCGAACACCGGCGGCTCCGGCTTGATCAGGTTCTCCTTCTCCGCGAACAGCTCGTCGCTGGCGAAGACCACGCTGCCGCCGAGCCGCCGGGACGCCAGGTCGGGCCGGGCCGCGAACTCGGGCGGGACCGCGTCGTGACCGGTCATCCGGCGCGCTCCCCCCGGGCCAGCAGCCGCCCGGCGGGCCGCGTGCCGTCCGCGGGCTCGCCGCGGAGCCAGGCCCGGCGCACCACGCCGTCGAGCCGCTGGCCCGCGTACGGGGTCAGCCGGTGCCGGTGGAACAGCCGGGCCGGGTCGACGACAAAGCTGTCGTCCGGCGCGAACGCCACCAGGTCGGCGTCGCAGCCGGGCTCGATCCGGCCCTTGGCGGCCAGCCCGGCGAGCCGCGCGGGCCCGGCCGCCATCCAGCGGGCCACGTCGTCCAGCGTGCACCCGCGCTGGCGCGCCTGGGTCCATACCACCGGCAGCGCGAGCTGCAGCGACGAGATCCCGCCCCAGGCGGCGCCGAAGTCGCCGCCGCCCTGGGCCTTGAGCTCGGGCGGGCACGGCGAATGATCGGACACCACGCAGTCGATGATTCCCTCCCGCAGCGCGTGCCATAGCCGGTCGGAGTTGGCCCGCTCGCGGATCGGCGGGCAGCACTTGAACTCGGTGGCGCCGTCCGGGATGTCCTCGGCGGCCAGCGCGAGGTAATGCGGGCAGGTCTCCGCGGTGATCCCCACGCCGTCCCGCCGGGCCTCGGCCAGCAACGGGACCGCGTCCGCCGCCGACAGGTGCAGCACGTGCGCCCGCGCCCCGGTGGCCCGCGCCGCGTCGATCACCGCGGCGACCGCGATCACCTCGGCCACGGCGGGCCGCGAGCGCAGGAAGGCGCCGTAACCGGGCCCGGCGGCGGGAGGCAGAGCCCCGACGACGCCGGCGTCCTCCGCGTGCACCAGCACCACGCTGCCCAGCTCGGCGGCCCGGGCCATCACCTCGCGCAGCCCGGCCTGATCCAGCGGCGGGAACTCGGGGACGCCGGAATCAATGAGAAAGACCTTGATCCCGAACGCGCCGGCCGCGCGCAGACCTGGCATCCGAACCGTGCTACCGGGCACGGCGCCACCCCAGAAGCCGACGTCAACGTGGATCCGGCCCGCCGCGGCCTCCTGCTTGATCCGCAGCGCCCCGGGGTTGGTGGTGGGCGGGATCGAGTTCAGCGGCATGTCGATGATCGTGGTGATCCCGCCCGCCGCCGCGGCGCGGGTGGCCGACGCGAACCCCTCCCAGTAGGTCCGGCCGGGCTCGTTGACGTGGACGTGGGTGTCCACCAGGCCCGGCAGCAGCACCTCGTCGTCGGCCAGCGCCAGGGCCGGCGTGGCGGGCCGGGCCGCGTCGTAGGGCCGGGCCGCGTCGTAGGGCCCGACCTCGTCGTAGGGCGCGACCTCGGCGATCATGCCTTGCCTGATCACCACCGCCGCCGGGCGGGTGCCGTCCGGCAGGACCGCGCGGCGGGCGCGGATCACCAGGTCCGGCGGCACGTCAGCGGCCTGCCGATCCGCTCAGCGTGTCGAGGCCGGCCCGGTCCAGATCGGTCAGCTCGGCCAGTTCCGGCTCGGTGACCGCGCCGCAGTCCAGGCCGCGGGCCAGGAAGCCGGCCAGCGCCCGGGCGGTCGCGGGCTCCTCGAGGATGCGTCCCGGCTCGCGCCCGACGTAGGACCGGAGCCGGGCGGCCGCGGCGGGCAGGCCCTCGCGGAAGAAGCCGAACGTGGCCGCGTACCGGCTGGCGAGCTGCGCCGGGTGCAGGTCCCAGCCCTGGTAGAAGCCCCGGTCCAGGGACCGCCGCACCAGCCTGGCGTGCAGCTGCCAGGCCGCGACGACCTGGTCCCGGCCGCCTTCAGGCGCCACGTTGGTCGAGCCGTCGGACAGGCGCACGCCGGTGCCCGCCGCCGCCACCTGCATCACCGCCCGCGCGTGGTCGGCCACCGGGTGCTCCATACTCTGCTGCTGGGCCGCGATCCCCAGCGCCGCGCTGTAGTCGTAGGTGCCGTAGTGCAGCCCGGTCAGCCGGCCCTCGGCCGCGTGCACGCACCGCGCGATGACCGCCGTGCCGTCGGCACCCAGGATCAGCTGCGGGGTCTCCACCTGGACCTCGAAGACCAGCCGCCCGGGCGCCAGGCCGTGTGCCTGCTCCAGCGCGGCGCACAGCCGGGCCATCGCCGTCACCTGGTCCGCCGAGGTGACCTTCGGCAGCGTCATCACGAAGCCGGGCGGGAGCGGCCCGTGCGCCAGCAACCCGCCGAGGAACTCATGCAGGGTGCGAATGGCCCGGCGGCGGGTGGCCGGCTCCAGGCTCTTGCCGCGCAGGCCGGTGAACGGCGGCCCGGTCCCGGCGGCGATCTCGGCCGCCAGGTGCACGGCGGCGCGCCGGGCGTCCGCGTCCTCGGCGTCGTCGCCCCGGTCGCCGTAGCCGTCCTCGAAGTCGAGCCGCAGGTCCTCGATGGGTTCCGCGACCAGCTTGGCCAGCACCTGGGACCGCACGTCCGCGGCCAGGCCGGCCGGCAGGCCCATGGCCGCGCCGAACTCGGCCGGGTCCGGCGCCCAGGTTTCCAGCACCTTCAGCGCCTGCCAGCCCCATTCCGCGGCCAGCCCGGGGCCGTACCGGTCGGCGGCCACGTAGACCGTGTGCACCGGCTGCCGGCCGGGCCGCGGCCCCGGGTAGCCCTCGGCCAGGGCACGGTCGGCGGCCGCGAGCATCCGGTCGGCCTCGGCCATCATCGATTCCAGGCCGAGCCTGCGCTGCTCGGCCGTCACGGCCGGTCCGTTATGTGCTCTGGCTTGATCGGGATCCAGGGGAGGTCGAGCCCGGTGGCCGCGCGGATCGCCGCCGCGACCGCCGGCCCGGACGAGATCGTCGGCGGCTCGCCCACGCCGCGCAGGCCGTAGGGGGCGTTCGGGTCGGGGTACTCGAGCACCTCGACCCGCATCGGCGGCATGTCCAGGATGGTGGGGATGAGGTAGTCGGTGAACGAGGGGTTGGCGATCCGGCCGTCCCGCACCTGGATCTCCTCCATGATGGCCAGGCCCAGGCCCTGGGCGCTGCCGCCGTGGATCTGCCCCTCGACCGCCTGCGGGTTCACGGCCTTGCCCACGTCCTGGGCGCAGGCCAGCTCGATCACCTTGACCAGGCCGAGCTCGGTGTCGACGTCGACGACCGCGCGGTGCGCGGCGTAGGCGTACTGGACGTGCGCGAAGCCCTGGCCGGTCTCCGGGTCGACCGGGTAGGTCGGCCGGTGCCGCCACTCGACCGTCTCCTCGACGGCCTGGTCGCCGAGGATCTCGGCGATCCGGACCGGCCCGGCGGCGGTGACCACGCAGCCCCCGGCAAGCCCGGTCACGGCGTCGCCGAGCCGGCGCCGGGCCAGGGCGAGCACCTGCTCCCGGACCCGCTCGCAGGCGGCCTTGATCGCGCCGCCGGTCACGTAGGTCTGCCGGGAGGCCGACGTGGACCCGCCGGAGCCGACCCGGGTGTCCGCCGGGCTGACCAGCACCTGGTCCACGCCTAGCTCGGTGCGGCAGATCTGCTGCTGGACCGCGACCAGGCCCTGGCCGACCTCGGCCGCGGCGGTGTGCACGGTCACCACCGGCTCCTCGGCGGTGACCTCCAGCCTGACCCGCGCGGTCGAGTAGTCGTCGTAGCCCTCGGAGAAGCCGACGTTCTTGTACCCGACCGCGTAGCCGAGGCCGCGCACCACGTCCTCGCCGTGCGTGGTGTTGGCCACCCCGCCGGGCAGGCCGCGGGGGTCAGGGGGGCCCGGGGCGTTCGCGTTCTGGTCCGTTGTGGCCTTGGGCAGGGGCATGGCCTGCAGGCGGTGCAGCAACTCGGCCACCGGCGCCGGGCTGTCCACGATCTGCCCGGTCGGCGCCTCGCCGCCCATGCTGATCGCGTTGCGGCAGCGCAGTTCGACCGGGTCCAGCCGCAGCGCCGCCGCCAGCTTGTCCATCTGCGCCTCGTAGCCGAACGCGGCCTGCACCGAGCCGAAGCCGCGCATCGCGCCGCACGGCGGGTTGTTGGTGTAGAGGCCGTAGCAGTCGACGCGCACGTTCGGCACCACGTACGGCCCGATGCCCATGGTTCCGGCGTTGCCGACCACGGCCGGGGTGCTGGAGGTGTAGGCCCCGCCGTCGAGGCAGATCTCCGCCTTGACGTAGACCAGGGTCCCGTCCCGGGTCGCGCCGTGCTCGTAGCGCATCTGGGCCGGGTGGCGGTGCACGTGCCCGAAGAACGACTCCTGGCGGTTGTAGGCCATCTTGACCGGCTTGCCGGTGTGCAACGCCAGCATGCACGCGTGCACGTGCATGGACAGGTCCTCGCGGCCGCCGAACGCGCCGCCGACCCCGGCCAGCACCAGCCGGACCTGGTCCGGCGGCAGGGCGAGCGCGGCGCAGATCTGCCTCTGGTCGACGTGCAGCCACTGGGTGGCCACGTACAGGTCGACCCCGCCCTGCCCGTCCGGCACCGCGAGTCCCGCCTCCGGGCCGAGGAACGCCTGGTCCTGCATGCCGACCTGGTAGGTCCCGGTCACCACCACGTCAGCGGCCGGCTCCGGGTCGCCCTTGCGGATCTTGAGGTGGCGGACCAGGTTGCCCTGTGGATTCCGCGGGTGCAGCCGCGGGGCGTCCGGGTCGAGCGCCTGCCGTGCGTCGGTGACCGGCCGCAGGATCTCGTAGCCGACCGCGATCTTCTTGGCCGCCTGCCGGGCGATCTCCGGATGGTCGGCGGCCACCAGGGCCACCGGCTCGCCCTCGTACCGGACCACGCCGTCGGCCAGCACCGGCTGGTCGGCGAGTTCCAGGCCGCAGACGTTCTGGCCGGGGACGTCGGCCTGGGTCAGCACCGCGTACACCCCGCCGGTGGCCAGCGCCTCCCCGATCGCGATCGAGCGGATCCTCGCGTACGGGTGGGGGCTGCGCAGCGTCACCCCCCAGATCATGTCGTCCATCCACAGGTCGCTGCCGTAGGCGAACTGCCCGGTCACCTTCGGCGTCGCGTCCGGGCGCCCGGGGGAGGCGCCGACGCCGCCGCTGGTGCCGGTGCCGCCGACCGTCTGCTGCCGCTCGGCCGGGGTGACCGTCATGCCCCTCAGCCTCTCATCAGGGACTCGCTGGCCCGGAGCGCGGCCTCGGCGACCTGCTGCTCGTCGACGGTGACCACGCGGTCGCGCTCCACCACGGCCCGGCCGTTCACGAGCAGCAGCTCGAGCGGCGGCGGCGGGCCGAGGACCAGCGCCGCCACCGGGTCGGCGATGCCCGCGTGCGGCCCGCCGTCCAGGCGCCACAACGCGATGTCCGCGAGCTTGCCGGGTTCCAGCGAGCCGATCTCGGCCTCCCGGCCCAGCAGCCGCGCCCCGCCGAGCGTGCCGAGTTCCACCGCCTCGCGCACGGTCATCGCGTGCGGGCCGCCGACCCCGCGGGCGAACTGGGTCGCGGCGGTGACCTCGCCGAGCAGGGAGCTGGCCTCGTTGGAGGCCGCGCCGTCCACGCCGAGCCCGACCGGCACGCCCGCGTCGAGCAGCGCGCGGGTCCGGCAGATGCCCGCGCCGAGCCTGGCGTTCGAGTACGGGCAGTGGGCCACGCCGGTGGCGCTGGCCGCGAGCCGGGTGATCGCCGCGTCGTCGAGGTGCACGCCGTGCGCGAGCCAGACGTCGCCGGCCAGCCAGCCGAGTGAGTCCAGGTACTCGGCTGGCGTGCAGCCGAAGTGCTCCGCGCAGTAATCGTCCTCGTCGTCGGTCTCCGCCAGGTGCGTGTGCAGCCTGGTCCCGGTGCTGCGGGCCAGCGCGGCGGACTCGGTGAGCAGCTCGCGGGTGACGCTGAACGGGGAGCAGGGCGCGACGCCGACCCGCAGCATCGAGTCGGGCGACGGGTCGTGGAACCGCTCGATCGCCGCCTGCGTCGCCGCGAGGATCGAGTCCACGTCCTCTACCACATCATCGGGTGGCAGTCCGCCTTTGCTTTCCCCCAGGTCCATGGAGCCGCGGGTGGGGTGGAACCGCAGGCCCACCTCGGCCGCGGACTCGATCGTGGCGCCGAGCACGTCGCCGCCGCGGCGGGGGAACACGTAGTGGTGATCCATGCTGGTGGTGCAGCCGCTGCGGGCCAGCCAGGCCAGGGCGGCGGTCGCGGCCGCCCGCACGATCTGCTCGTCGATCCGGGCCCAGACCGGGTACAGCTCGACCAGCCAGTCGAACAGCGTGCCGTCGACCGCGCGGCCCCGGGTCGCCCACTGGTACAGGTGGTGGTGGGTGTTGACCAGGCCGGGCGTGGCCAGGCAGCCGCCGGCGTCGATCCGGCGGGCGCCGGCCAGGCGCTCCGGCACCGGGCCGGCCGCGACCTCGGTGATCCGGGTGCCGTCGACCGCGACGTACCCGGCCGGGTACTCGTTCCGCCGCGGGTTCATCGTCAGCACCCGGCAGCCGCTGAGGACCAGGCTGGTCATGATGCGCGATCCTGCCACCGGTCCGCGGCCAGCCGCACCGCGTCCAGGATCTTCTCGTACCCGGTACACCGGCACAGGTTGCCCGCGAGCGCCTCCCGGACCTCGGCGTCCGACGGCCGGCCGCCTCGGCGCAGCAGGTCGTGGGCTGCGATCAGCAGCCCGGGCGTGCAGAACCCGCACTGCACCGCGCCCGCCTCGACGAACGCCTGCTGCACCGGATGCAGCGCAGCACCGCTGGCCAGGCCCTCGACCGTGACGATGCGGCGGCCCTGCGCCTGGCCGGCCGCGACCAGGCAGGCGCAGACGGCCTCCCCGTCCAGGTACACCGTGCAGGAACCGCATTCACCCTGCTCACAGGCGTTCTTTGAGCCGGGCAGCCCCAGCCGCTCCCGCAGCACGTAGAGCAGGCTTTCGCCCTCCCAGACGTCGTCCGCCTGCCGTGTCTCGCCGTTGACCGTCGCCGTGATCCGCATCCGCTCAGCCTCCGCTGGGCCATCGGGGTCCGGGGTGTTCCCGGGGTGCACTGGCCTGGTAGGAGTTCCAGGCCCAGGTCAGGGTACGCCGGGCCATGACCGCCAGCCCGTGACGCCGGTAGGCGGCGGTGCCCCGGACGTCATCGACCGGGTCGGCGACGGCCGCGACCTGCTCGCCGAACTCGCGGGCCAGGCCGGCGGGCAGGGCGGCCCGGGACTCCCACAGGCCGGCCTCGTCCAGGGCCGCGGCCAGGAACCGCTCGGCCTCGGCCGCCCTCCTGGGCGTGGGCGCCGCCGAGCCGATGCCGGTGCCTACCCCCTTGGCCCGCGGGTCGAGGCTGATGCAGAACGAGGCCACGGCGATCACCATCGCGTTACGGGTGCCGATCTTGCTGAACTGCTGCGGGCCGGCCGCGGCCGGGATCAGGACGGCCGCGATCAGCTCGTCTGCGGCCAGCGCGTTCTGCTTGACGCCGGTGTAGAAGTCCGCGGCCGGGATCATGCGGGTGCCGCGCACCGAGGCGACCTCGACCGTGGCCCCGGTCGCGAGCAGCGGCGGATGGCAGTCGCCGGCCGGGGACGCGGCACCCAGGTTGCCGCCGACCGTGCCGCGGTTGCGGATCTGCGGCGAGCCCACCGTCCTGGCCGCCATGGCCAGGCCGGGAAGCAGCCCGCCGAGCTCGTCGATGAGCCGGGTGTAGCTGACGCCGGCGCCGAGCCTGACCCGGCCGTCCTCGACGGACCAGCCGGCGAGCTCGGGAACCCGGGTCAGGTCGAGCAGGGCATCGGGACGGCTGGTGTCGAAGTTCAGCTCCACCATCACGTCGGTGCCCCCGGCGATCGGCAGCGCCGCCGGGCGCGCCGCCTTGGCGGCCAGCGCGTCCTCCCAGCTCGTCGGCTGCAAGAAATCCACTCGGTCGCTCCTCGCCCTCCTCGTCCGCCGCCATGATCACCCGGATCCCCCACTCGCCATGATCACCTGCCGGGGACGTTCTTCAGTCAGTCAATACGACTGGGAATCGTCCCCGCTACGTCATGCGAAGGTGGCCGCGGAATCCCAGGCCGGGCCAGGATCTGCAGCGTCATCGCGCTGGACGGCGCACTGGATCAGGCCGTACGGGCGGTCGGCGGCGTGAAACACCTCGCCCGGATTGTCCAGGCCGAACGGCGCCAGGTCGGCCAGGAAGTGATGCCGGTTGGGCGCAGACAGCCTGATCTCCGCGACCTCGTCACGAGCCTTCAGCACGGCCTGGCCCATCTCCCACAACGACTGCTGCAGGGCCAGGCTGTGCACCTCGGCGAACCGCTCCAGGAGGATCTGCCGGATCTGCGCGTGGGCCTGATCCCAGCCGTCCGCGGGCGGCCAGGCCTGATAGCGCCAGCGCGCGGCCAGCGAGGTGGCCAGGATCCGGTCGCTGGTCTCCGCCAGCGTGGTGTAGCGGTCCTTCAGGAAGCCGGAGAACTCCGAGCCGGTCGATTTCAGTATCACCAGGCCGTCCAGGCCCGAGATGACCCAGGCCCGCTGCGCCGGTTCCCGGCCCGCCGCCTCGGCCGCGACGGTCACCGCCGTGGTCCGGACCTCGTCCGATGCCCGGACGAACGTGTGCGGGTGCGGCTGGCCGGCCACGCTGACACGCTCCCAGCG
This sequence comes from uncultured Actinomycetota bacterium, assembly GCA_963808705.1. Taxonomy (GTDB): domain Bacteria; phylum Actinomycetota; class Actinomycetes; order Streptosporangiales; family Streptosporangiaceae; genus JASHPR01. The sequence continues at coordinate 225,379 of CAWEHB010000009.1, forward strand.
GTATTCCTCGACCTCGATCCTGGCGCCGGTGACCGGCTCGATGTCGCTGACGAAGTGGCGGGCCAGGTCCAGCGCGTAGTCCTCGATCTCGCCCACCCCCTTCTCCTTGGCGTAGGCGAAGCAGGTGTTCTTCTGGCTGTCGGTGGGCAGCACGCCGACCTGGTCGCCACGGGCGTGAGCGTCGGCGAAGTCGCCGCGCAGCAGCGTGGAGACGTTCAGGTCGCGGATCTCGTGCCGCCCGTTGTCCCGGTAGACCCGCACCACCCGGGTCTCCGCCTTGCCGTACTGGTTGGGGCCGAGCACGATCGCCATGGCGTCAGCTCCCGCGGTAGGTGGCGTAGCCGAACGGGCTGAGCAGCAGCGGAATGTGGTAGTGCGGCGCCTCGCCGTCGGCGGTAAAGGTGACCGTGACCTCGGGAAAGAACGCGCCGCGGTGATCCCGCGGCTCCCGCTGCTCCCGCTGGTCCAGCCCGGCGAAATACTCGGCCACGCCGAAGACCAGCCGGTAGGTCCCTGGCCGCAGCCGCTCCGGGCCGATGTCACGCACGCGTCCGTCGGCGTCGGTGCTCGCGCGGCCGATCTCCCCCGGTTCCCCGCCCGACACGCGTTCCAGCCGGACCGGGACGCCGGCCGCCGGCGCCCCGCGCGCGGTGTCGAGCACGTGGGTGGTGATCGCGCTCACCGGGCTCATGCCGTGCCCTCCAGCAGCCGCTGCAGCCTGATCCGGTTGATCTTCCCCAGCTCGCGGCGCACTATTCCCCACTCGGTGCCGGGATCGTGGCCCAGCCGCTCGCGGAGCAGGGCCAGCAGTTCCCCGGCGCTGCGGCCGGTCGCGCAGACCAGGTAGATGTGGCCGAACCGCCGTTCGTAGGCGTCGTTGCCGTCCGCCAGGGCCCGGATCGTGGCCTGATCCGCGGCCTGAACCCCGGCCTGCTCCCGCCGGGACCAGCCGGCCGCGGCGCCGACCCCGATCCGGGGATGGCCGGCCAGCGCCTGCTCCAGGTCGTCCTGGTCCAGGTCGGCCACGGACTCGTCGGAGCGGGCCAGGATCTCGCCGACCGACCCGTAGGGGCGGCCGGACGTGACGTTCGCGGCCCATCGCGCGGAAGAGCAGCAGGCCAGCAGGTGCTCCCTGGCCTGCTCGGCAGGCAGCGCGTTGAGCGTCTCGAGGCTGACCCGGGTGCTCATGACATCCCATTCTGGTACGGCCGGGCCGCGGGGAGACAGAACAGAACGCTCCGGTCTGCAGTAGGGTCGGCCCATGAGGCAGCAGCCAGGCCCCGGCCGGCAGGCCGAGGCAGCCAGAAACGATCAGCTGATCCTGGAGGCCGCGCGGGCGGTGTTCGTCGCCGACCCGGGGGCCCCGGTCTCCGAGGTGGCCAGGCGGGCAGGCGTCGGCATCGCGGCGCTGTACCGCCGCTACCCCAGCAAGGAGGACATGCTGCGGAAGCTGAGCGGCGACGGCCTGCATCGCTATATCGCCGAGGCCGAGGCGGCGCTGGCCGACGACCGGGATCCGTGGACCGCCTTTGCCGCGTTCATGAGCCGGGTGATGCGGGCCGACACCCTCTCGCTGACGCAGCAGCTCGCCGGGACCTTCACTCCCACCGAGGAGCTCTACCGCGACGCCGCCCGGGCCCAGGACCTGAACGTGGCGCTGTTCGAGCGGGTCCGCGCGGCCGGCGCGATCCGTCCCGACGTGGTCGTGGATGACATCGGCTGGATCCTGGAGATGGTCGCCTCGGTCCGGCTCGGTGACGCCCGGCGCACGGGCCAGCTCCGGGAGCGTTACCTGACCCTGCTGCTGGACAGCCTCCGCACCCCGGAGCCGGCCGGCCTGCCCGGGCCGCCTCCGACCTGGGCGGATTTCAGCGAGCGCTGGAACGCCTGAAGGGCGCGGCCGCGGCTAGACCGCGGAGGCCGGCGCGGCCTCCGCCGACGGTGTGGCCTCGCCGTCGGCCCGGACGGCCTTGCGGGCCAGCAGCCAGTACGTGACGCCGCCCCTCCGGCCTCAAGGCTGCTGCGCATCGCCTGCGGCGACGGCCTGTGGCCGGCCCTGACCCCGGAGCCTCTGCGGCCCCTGGGCGGCAGGAAGCCAAGGGCCAGGCCAAGGGCCTGCCCCCGGCGCCGCGCGACACCCGGCCAACGGCCGGCCACCAGATATGGTGACCACGGAAAGAGCCATCTACCACCAGTGTTGCGACGACCCATTGAACCCGCGACCATCGATCAACCACGATCATGAACGGATGGCTGGCGGAGCGGACTAGCGGCACGGGACAAGCCGTAGCGGTCTGCGCCAGCGGGCCGGGACCGGCACCACCGCCCGGCGCTTCGGGTACGGCAGGTGTCCTCCTGGTCGGTTCCGCCGAACGGCAGGACCGATGAGCAGCTGGGTTCCGAGCCTGCGGACCAGCCTGCATCTCCTCGCCTGCATCTCCTCGCCTGCGTGATGGTTGGGCCGACGGCAGGGCGGGCGGGGGGGAGGCCCGCCACTGCCGTCGGCGTCTCGTGGCCTGCTACCTGGAGTACACGTACCCGTAGGTCGCGGCGATGAGCTTGGCCATGATCTCGTTCTGCTGCCTCAGGCCCGCCTGGCTGTTCAGGCTGACCGGCATGAGCCGTTAGGTAAGCCCCCTGACATACCCGTAATGTCCAGATATCACGAAACGGCCAGATCATACTACCGCGCGGGCACCGTCAGCGGCGGGCCTTCACCGCCGAGTAGGTGCGCTCGAGCGTCCGCAGCGTCTGGGAGTAGCTGCGCTGCGCCACCCCGACGAACAGGCAGTCCACCACGGTGAGCGCGGCGATCCGGCTGGACATCGCGCCGGACCGGAACGTGGTCTCGCGGACCGCGGTGGTCAGTACGTAGTCCGCGACGCGCGCTATCGGCGATCCGGGGAAGTTCGTGATCGCGACCGTGGTCGCCTGCTGCTCGCGGGCCTCGGCCAGGCTGCCGACCGTGTCGGACGTCATCCCGGTGTGGGAAATCCCGATGGCCACGTCACCGCGGTGCAGCAGGGCCGCGGAGGTGACCGCGATGTGCGGGTCCGGCCACGCGTACGCCATCAGCTCGATCCGGTGCAGCTTCTGCTGCAGGTCGAGCGCGACGAACGCGCTCGCCCCGACGCCGTAGATATCGATGCGGCGGGCCCGGACGACCGCGTCCAAGACCGCCTCGAGCGTCCGGGCGCTCAGTTGTGCGCCGGTCTCCTCCACCGCCCGGGCGTCCGCGTGCGAGATCTTCCTGATCACCTGGTCCAGGGTGTCGCCCGGCCCGATGTCGCTGCCAATGTCCTCCCAGCCGGTTTCCCGCCCGGCCTGCGCGGCGGCGGCCAGGGCGAGCCTGAGCTCGGGATAGCCGGGAAAGCCCATCGCGCGGCAGAACCTGATCACCGTGGTGCCCGAGGTCCGGCACGCCGCGGCCAGCTCGGAAATGGTCATCGCCGCGACCCCGGCCGGGTCCGCCGCGATCGCGGCGGCGACCCGCTGCTCGGCGGGCGCGAGATTCGGGGTCAGCGCGCGCACGTGCGCGAGCAGCGTCTGCGGGGTGTGCGCGGGCGACTCCTGCGCTGCGATGCGCCGTACGAGTTGCGGCATGGCGTCACTGTACGACGCCCGGGCGGCGGGGCGCCCGGCTCCGCCGGGTTTACCTGCGGCTATGGCCGGGCCGGGGTGCGATTGGACACCTGCGCCGGGCCGATGCCAGCCTGGAGGCTGGCAGATCCTGCGACCGCGACAGATGGGGGGACCCGTGGACAGCACCGGGCTGCGCGCCGTGCAGCAGCCGCTGAAGGAGGCCTACCGCAAGGATCCGCGCGAGGCGGTGGTGACCCTGCGGGCGCGCGGCGAGCTCGGCGCCGAGGAGATCAGCTGTTCGGTGGCCACCGGCCAGGCCCTGGCCAAGGCGGGCCTGCACCCCGCCACCGGCGGCGACGGGTCGCTGGCCTGCTCCGGGGACATGCTGCTACAGGCGCTGGTCGCCTGCGCGGGCGTCACGCTGCGGGCCGTGGCCACGTCGCTGGAGATACCGATCGCCGGCGGGACCGTGCACGCCGAGGGCGACCTGGACTTCCGCGGCACCCTGGCCGTAGCCAAGGACGCGCCGGTCGGGTTCACGTCCATCCGGCTGGGCTTCGAGCTCGACACCGACGCCACCGAGGAGCAGATCGCGACCCTGCTCGGGCTGACCGGGCGGTTCTGCGTCGTCTACCAAACCCTGGCGCACCCCGTGCCGGTGAGCGCCACGGCCACCACGAAGGCACCCTGATTCCCGGCCGGGCGGGGAACAGCGCGCGGCCGGGCGAGGGAACAGCACGCGCGGCCGGGCGAGGGAACAGCACGCGCGGCCGGGCGAGGGAACAGCACGCGCGGCCGGGCGAGGGAACAGCACGCGCGGCCGGGCGAGGGAACAGCACGCGCCCCATCGGCGTTTTAACTGAGTTATTTGGCGTTGCCCCGAAGGAAAATAGAACATAATGGCGCAGTGCATCACGTGCGGGACGGAGCTGCATCCCGAGCGGGCGCTGAAGTACGACTACTGCATGGCCCCGGAGTGCCAGGAGAAGAACGCTAAGGGCCTGACCATGGTGGCGGTCGGGATGAACAAGGCAGCCGACGAACTGATGATCCTCGACGAGCAGACCCGCGAGAACCTGGCCAGCGGCAGGTACCGTGACCAACGGCGAGGGTCGTTCGGTCCTTCCGCCCCGGCCCTGGGCCCGGCGCGCCCGCCTCGCCCCGCTCCCCCGGCTCGTCCGGCTCCCCCGGCTCGCCCGGCTCCCCCGGCTCGCCCGGCTCGCCGGGCCCAGCCCGCCCGGCGCTCGGCGGCCCGCCCCCCGTGGACCGCCAAGCAGGAGCGGCTCGCGCTCCTCTACAACGAGCAGGGGCTCCGGCCCGCCGAGATAGCGGACAAGCTCGGCGTGAGCAGCTACCTGGTGACCCAGATCATCCTGGCCGCCAAGAACCGCGGCAAGAACTGACCGCCGGCGATGGCGGAGTTCGTGGTGCGGCCGGCGCGGGCGGAGTTCGTGGTGCGGCCGGCGCGGGCGGATGACGCGCGGGCGATGGCAGAGATGTTCGCCGCAGTGGCGGCCGAGCCCGGCGAACTGTGGGACACGATCGTGATGGGCCGCCTGCTCTAGGTGATCGCGAGCCCGCTCCCCGGGTCGAAGAAGTGCAGGTTGCTGGTGTCCACGCCCAGTTTCATGGGACGGCCCGGCGTGACCTTGCTGCGCGCGCTGACGCGGACGGTCCACTGTGACTTGCCCGCGGCGATGGGGATCGCCGAGTCGTCCTCGTCATCGTGGACGGCCAGGGCAGCGGTGTCGGAGCGCTCGACCCGGGGGCAGGCCGCCTGGCGGGCGATCACCGACTCGGTGCACGCGGCCGGCGGGCGCATCTTCGTCCAGCTCTTCATCGCCAACCCGGACCTGCCCGCCCGGTTCCGCCTGGGCGCGCCGCTCGCGCGGCCGCGGCGGGTCACGTTCTACGGTGGCGGCGCGGCCGGCTATACCGACTACCCGGCCCTGCGGTCAGCGCAGTAGCGTGGCGGCGACCGCGGCGTGCACCTGCTTGCGCAGGCCGACGACCGAGTGCTCGGGGCCGCGGCCGAAGTGCACCGCGTTGGTCAGCAGCACCGCCCACAGCCCGGTGCGCGGGTCGAGGGACAGGCTGGTGCCGGTGAAGCCGGTGTGCCCGGCGCCCGAGGCCGGCCAGCCGTCGCCCATGTTGTCCCACACGTCGCCGCGCAGGCCCCAGCCCAGGCCGCGGCGACCGCCCAGCCCGTCGGTCTGGCAGCGCAGCGCCTCGGCCCGGAGGCCGTCGGCGAGCCAGCCGTCCCCGGCCCAGGCGGACGCGTAACGGGCCAGGTCGGCGGCCGTGCCGAACAGGCCGGCGTGGCCGGACACCCCGCCCATCAGCGCGGCGGTCTCGTCGTGCACCACGCCGACCTTGGCCCGGCCGCGGACGGGCTCGGTGGCAGCGGCCCGCGCGGCCCAGCTGGCCGGAGGCAGGTAGCGGGTCGCGGTCATGCCCAGCGGAGCGCACACGACGTCCCGCACGAGCTCGTCGAGCCTGCCGCCGCTCACCGCGGCGGCGAGCTCGCCGAGCATGATGAAGCCGACGTCGGAGTAGCAGCACACGGTGCCCGGCCTGGCCACCAGCGGCTCGGCCAGCGCCGCGGCCCGGATCTCGGCCGGGTCCCGCAGCCGCTGGTGGTACTTCCCGGATACGGGCAGCCCGGAGGTGTGCAGGAGCAACTGCCGCACGGTCACCTCGTCCTTGCCCGGCCCGTTGAAGGCGGGCAGGTAGCGGCGTACCGGCTCGTCCAGGCCGACCCCGGCCCGGGCGGCCAGGTGCAGCAGGGCCGGCAGCGTCGCGACGACCTTGGTCAGCGAGGCGAGGTCGAAGACCGTGTCCGCCGTCATCGGCCGCCGGGCGGCCGCGTCGCGCTGCGCGTCGCCGGCCACGTGTCGCAGCAGCGGCTGCGGGCCGCCGCAGCCCGCGACCAGGACCGCGCCGGGTATGACCCCGGCCGCGACGGCCCGGTCGATCAGCTCGGCGGCACCGGCGGCGGCGGCACCGGCGGCGGCGGCGCCGGCGGCGGCGGCGGCAGCAGCAGCAGCAGCAGCAGCAGCAGCGGCGGCGGCGGCGGTCAGCCCGGCTCCCCCGCCCCGGCCGCCCGGCCGAGCAGCACCCCGGCGGCCGCCTCCAGGTTGGCCCGGCCGGACCCCCGGGTGCCGAGGTAGCTGCCGCCCGCCAGGTGCCGGTCGTGCACGGTGCCGGTGCCGACCACCACGGCGTCCGGGCGCCGGGCCAGGACGCAGGCCAGCAGCTCCCGCTGCCAGGGCACCCGGTGCGCGTCGCGGACCACGAGCACCAGCGGCCGGGCGCCGCCGCGCGCGATGATCTCGTCCAGGTCATCGGGCGGGCTGGCGAGCCGGATCCCGTCGACGCCGGACTCGGCACGGCCCAGCACGCCGAGCAGGCAGCCCGCGGGGTCGCCCCGGCCGCCCGCGTCCAGCACGTACGGCGGGCCGGCCAGCGGCAGGTGCGCCAGGTCCACGAGCAGGCCACGGCGGGCCGCCTCCGCGCCGAGCGCGGGCTCGGGCCCTGGGACCGGGCTCGCCCGGGCCCAGGCGGCGAGCGCCCGCACCCGGGCGGCCGATTCTTCCACCCGGCGGGCGGGCACCGCGCCGTCGCGCACGGCGCGGGCCAGGCTGTCCCGGGCCTGCTGCTGCGCGGCCCACTGCCCCGGCAGGCAGAGCAGGTCGGCGCCGGCCGCCAGCGCGCGCACCGCGCCTTCCGCGCTGGCCGCGCTGTCGCCGATGGCCGCCATCTCGAGCGCGTCGGTGATGATCACGCCGCCGAAGCCGAGCTCCTCACGGAGCAGCCCGGAAAGGAAGCGGCGGGAGATCGTGGCCGGGACCGTGTCGATCGCGGGGAACGCCACGTGGGCGGTCATGACCGACCGGACCCCGGCCTCGGCCGCGGCCCGGAACGGCACCAGGTCGGTCTCCCGCAGGTCGCGCAGGGAGGCCTCGACCATGGGCAGGGTGACGTGGGAGTCCGCGTCGGCCCGGCCGTGGCCGGGGAAGTGCTTGGCGCAGGCCGCGACCAGGTGCGACTGGAGGCCCGCCACGAACGCGGCGGTGTGCGCGGCCACCAGGCCGGGGTCGGCCCCGAACGAGCGCACGCCGATGACCGGGTTCGCCGGGTTGGCGTCGATGTCCGCCACCGGCGCGAGGTCGAGATTGACGCCGCCCGCCGCGAGCATGGCGCCGGTGCTGGCCGCGACCCGGCGGGTCAGGCCGGTGTCGCCGGCCGCGCCGAGCGCCGCGTTGCCCGGGTACGACGAGCCGGTGCGCGCCTCGACCCTGGTGACGGTGCCGCCCTCCTCGTCGGCGGCGACAAGCACCTCGGGATTGTGCGCCCGGAGGGCCGCGGTGAGCGCGCGCAGCTGTGCGGGGCCGGTGATGTTGTTCGCGAACAGCAGGACTCCGCCCAGGCCGTCATCCAGCCACCGGCGCAGCCAGTCAGGCGGCTGCGTGCCAGCGAACCGGGCGAGCAGGCAGCCGTCAAGCTCGCTCACGGGGGCAACCTACACCCGCGGCCGGAGCCTCACGCCCGGTACGGCGCCCTCGCCTTGGCCATGGCCAGCCGGACGGCTCCGGTCACCGCCTGCCGGGCGAGGGTCCGGATGTCGCTGCCCGGCCGCGCTTCCTCGATCGCGATCCGGACCGTGGTCTCAAGCTCGGCGTGCCGGAACAGGCCTCCGGACAGCACCACCGGAAGGCCGGGGGGCGCGCCGAGCCGCTCGGCGGCGGACACCGTGAGGCCCGCCAGGGCGTCGGCCGCGGCGGCCGTGATGCCGGCGGCCGAGGGGTCGGCGCTGGTCAGGATCAGCGGCGCGTAGCCCGCCCAGTGCCGCGGGCTGGTCTGGGCGTAGAACTGCTCGTGCAGGGCGCCGACATGGTCCGCCCCGGTGGCCGCGAGCAGGCGGTCGCCCAGCTCGCCCAGGGGCGCGCCGCGGTCGCGGCGGTCGAGCAGCGCGCGCACCGCGGCCCGCACCATCCAGTACCCGCTGCCCTCATCGCCGAGGAGATACCCCCATCCCCCGGACTGCACCTCGCGGCCCTGGTAGCTGCCGATGGCGACCGAGCCCGTGCCGCAGATCAGCGCGATCCCGGCGTCCAGGCCGGCGGCCGGCAGGATCAGCGTCGCGTCCTTGACGATCATCACCTGCCCGGACCGGGTCAGCGGCGCCAGGTACTCGGTGAGGAACTGCCGGGTGCCGGGAACGCTGGCGCCCGCCGCGCCGACGCACACCGCGTCGAGGCGGCGCAGCGGGTCCAGCGGCAGCTGGCCCAGCAGGTCCGCCAGCGCGGCCCTGGCGCTGGCGGCGCCGACCGCGACCAGGCTGGCGCTGGCCGCCTTGCCCTCGGCCACCACCTTGCCGTCCACGCAGAGCTGGGCCCGGCTCCGGGTCCCCCCGATGTCGAGCCCGAGGACCCGGGTCATGAGGCATGTCCCGCCGCGCCGGCCCGGGCCAGGGCCGCGCGCACGCTCCCCCCGGCGTCCGCCAGCGCGTCCGCGGCCGCCGCCGGCTCCAGGCCGGACAGCAGGCAGAGCAGGGCCAGCCGCAGGTCCCCGCCGCAGCGGGCCAGCTCAGCCCGGCACGCCTCGTCCCCGGCCCCGGACGCCTCCTTCAGGATGCTCAGCTGCCGCCGGCGCAGCTTGGCGTTGGTGCCGGACATGCTGGCCATCAGGTTGGAGTAGGTGCGCCCCAGCCGGATCATCGCGGCGGTCGACAGCGCGTTGAGTACCATCTTTTGCGCGGTCGCGGCCTTCAGCCGGGTCGAGCCCGCGATGGCCTCGGGCCCGGTGTCCACCAGCACGTCGTGCTGGGCCAGCGCGGCGAGCGGAGCCGCCGGGTTGCTGGTCACCAGCACGGTCAGCGCGCCGGCCTGCCGGGCGGCCCGCAGCGCGCCCGCCACGTACGGCGTGCGGCCGCTGGCGGTGATCCCCACCGCGACGTCGGCCGCGGACACGCCGCGCGCGTCCCTGGCGCCGAGCGCCTCGTCATCCTCGGCGTCCTCCACCGCGGTGCCCAGCGCGCGGTCGCCGCCCGCCTGGTGCGCCACGAAGATCCCGGGCTCCAGGCCGAAGGTCGGGATGACCTCCGCCGAGTCCGCCGCGCCCATCCGCCCCGAGGTACCGGCACCGAAGTAATGCACCTGGCCGCCGGCCCGCAGGCGGTCCACGACGCGGTCCACGACCGTGGCCAGGACGGGCAGGACCGACGCCACGGCCCCGGCCACCGTGGCCTCCTCGGCGTTCAGCAGCCGCAGTACCTCCTCGGTCGAGACCACGTCGATGTTGACGGTCCGCTGGTTGCGATCTTCGGTGCGGGACGACACCGGCAGCGATGTCAGCGGCGCGTAATCTCCCGGCTCCGACTCTGCGGGCACCCGCTCCTCCTCCCTGACCCGGGCCGGCTCTTCGCCGAGGCCGGCGCCGGTCAAGGTCACTATTTGGCCGCCTATCGTCACACCTTGTTCCATATGCACGAATCAGCGGTGGCCGGGGCGCCGGCCTGCTGCCGCAGCACCCGAGATCCGTGCAGGACTGAAACTAGCGGTTGGCTTTTGGCCGGTGATAGGCGGACAAAGCGCACCGCTAAAGTCATCGGGCGCTGACCGCGGCGCCGTCCCGGCGGGCGGGCCGGGCGACCGCGCACCGGGCCGTGGCGACGGGGAACGGGCTGATCGGCGAGGATGGGGCCATGCGCCTTCCCGTGATGCCCCCGGTGGCCCCCATGCTGGCCAAGCCGGTCAAGGAAATCCCGCGCGGGCCGCTGAGCTTCGAGCCCAAGTGGGACGGCTTCCGGTCGATCGTGTTCCGGGACGGCGCCGAGGTGGAGCTCGGGAGCCGCAACGAGCGGCCGCTCACCCGTTACTTCCCCGAGCTCGTGGCGGCGGCCGTCGCGGTCCTGCCGGACCGGTGCGTTCTGGACGGGGAAATCGTCATCCCCGACGCCGAGGGCAGGCGGCTCGACTTCGAGGCCCTGCTGCAGCGGATCCACCCGGCCGCCAGCCGGGTCCGGCTGCTGGCCGAGCAGACCCCGGCCAGGTTCGTCGTCTTCGACGTGCTGGCGCTGGCCGATGTCGACTACCTGGAGGCGGGGTTCGCCACCCGGCGTGACGTGCTCGAGCAGGCCATGACCGACGTCCCGCCGCCGTTCCACCTGACCCCGGCCACCCGGGACCGGGAGCTGGCCGCCCGGTGGTTCAGCCAGTTCGAGGGCGCGGGCCTGGACGGGATCGTGGCCAAGCCGCTCGACGGCGGCTACGAGCCGGACAAGCGGGTCATGTTCAAGGTCAAGCACGAGCGGACGGCCGACTGCGTGGTCGCCGGGTACCGGCTGCACAAGAGCGGCCCGGACGCGATCGGGTCGCTGCTGCTCGGCCTCTATGACGACGCGGGCAAGCTGGCCAGCGTGGGCGTGATCGGCGCGTTCCCGCTGGAAACCCGGCGCGAGCTGTTCACCGAGCTGCAGCCGCTGGTCACCGGCTTCGAGGGCCACCCGTGGAACTGGGCCAGCCCGGAGCCCGGGGTCCGCAACCCGCGCGGGGCCGAGCACAGCCGGTGGAACGCGAACAAGGATCTGTCGTTCGTCCCGCTGCGCCCCGAGCGGGTGGTCGAGGTCCGCTACGACCACATGGAGGGCACCCGGTTCCGGCACACGGCCCAGTTCGTCCGGTGGCGCCCCGACCGCGACCCGAGGTCCTGCGGCTTCGGCCAGCTGGAGGAGCCGGTCGGCTTCAGCCTCGCCGACATCCTGGACCGCTAACCCGGGGCCGCCCCTCAGACCTGAACAAACTCAATGCCCGCGAGCTGGCAGAACACCCGCCAGCTGGCGGCGTGACGGCCGAGGTTCATCACCTCGTGGTGCGGGCCGCCCGCGGCCAGCCAGCCGTTCAGGCAGGCGCGCACGCCGGTGTTCGGGCGGAACTGGCCGTAGGGCATCTCCAGCGCGGGCAGCTCCTGGGTGTCGAGGTTCTCCCCCTCGGCGACGACCAGCCGGAACCGCTCGCCGCCCAGCGACACCAGGGTGGCCAGGGTGGCCGGGCCCGGCTGGTACTGGAACAGGAACGTGGGCGGGTCGGCCAGCCGGCCGATGCCCAGCGCCCGCTTGATCAGCTTCACCGGCCGGTCGGCGCGGGCGATCTTCCAGTTGCCCTCGCCCATGTGGCTCATCAGCACCGAGTCGGACGGGAAGTCCATCGCGTACATCTCGGTGAAGTGCGCGTCGCCGATCAGCACGTGCCCGGCCGACACCAGGCTCGCGGTCAGCACGTCGCCCTCGGCCGCGTAGCCGTAGCCCTGGGCCATCAGCGTGGACGCGGCGGCCAGCGGCAGCCGGTCGAACCGGCCGTCCTCGCCGATGGCGTCGAAGTGCGCGGTGTAGGCCCCGTAGCCGCCCGCGTCCAGGATGTGCTTGATCGCGACCTGCATCCGGGCGTGATCGGCGCGTTCCTCCGCGGACAGCGCCGGGTCGATCTCGAAGCGCTCGTCCTCGAACGCGATCACCTCGTCGAGTTGCTCGCGGGTGACCTTCAGCATGCCGCGGTACAGGTCCCCCTGCGCGACGGCCAGGATCTCCGGGCCCAGGCTGCGGATCAGCGCGCTCTCGTCCACCCGGATGTCGCCCATGTCGTTCATCGCGTAGCCGAACAGCGCCACCTTCAGCGACTTCCACGCGGTCACGGCCGCCGCCGCGCGCGCGAACCGGCCCACGCCGGCGCGGAACTCCTCGCTGTGCCAGTCGTCGGTCAGCACTGCGAAGGCCCGGCCCGCCCGGACCATCGCGTTGGCGGTGTCCTGGGCGCCGTGCACGCCCTGGTTGTAGGTCATGTCGGCCATGTCCCAGGCCGGGGTGACCGACGGCTCGGGCTGGATGTTGGCCATCAGGATCGGCAGCCGCGACTCGGCGAGCAGCCGCGCCACCCGCATGGCCGGCCCGTAGGTGAGCATCACCACCATGACCCCGTCGAGGTTGTCGTCCTCGAACTGGCGCATCGCGCGCTCGGCGTCCTCGCGGTACTTGATCGGCTCGCTCGGGATGAACTCGCCGACGTCGGCCAGGTGCGCGGCGAGCTCGCGGGCGTAGCCCGCCTGGCGCGCCGCGATGTCGGGGATCATGTCGTCGTACAGGTCCTGCATGATGCCCAGGATCCCGATCTTGGGCTTGCGGTCAGACATGGAAACTCCTCCTGAACGGACGGCCCCGGCCGCACCAGGCGGCACGGCCGGTCATGGCCGGGTGGCGGTCAGCGCTGGCCGTACTCTTCCTGGTAGCGCCGGTGCAGTGCGTCGATCTGGTCCTGCGGGATCGGGCTGAGAGGGTCGCCGAAGGCGCGGGCTAGGTGCACGGTGCGGGCGGCGTCCTCGCACATCACCGCCGCCTTGAGCGCGTCCCGGGCGGTCGGGCCGATGGCGAAGACGCCGTGGCTGCGCATCAGCACCGCGGGCGAGCGGTGGCCGGACAGGGTCGCGACGATGCCGCGGCCGATCTCGTCGCTGCCGATCAGCGCGAACGGCCCGACCGGGATCTCGCCGCCGAACTCATCGGCCATCGCGGTGATGACGCACGGGATGGCCTCGCCGCGCGCGGCCCAGGCCGTCGCGTACCCGGAGTGCGTGTGCACGACGCCGCCTACCTCCGGCATCTGCCGGTAGACGTACGCGTGCGTGGCGGTGTCGCTGGACGGGAGGTATCCGCTGACGTTCACCGCCCGGTCCTGGACAGCCCGGCCGTCGAGGTCGCAGACCACCATCGAGTCCGGGGTCAGCTCCGCGTAGCCGACGCCGCTCGGCTTGATCACCATGAGGTCCGCTCCGGGCACCCGGGCGGAGATGTTGCCCGACGTCCAGGCCACCAGGCCCGCCGCGGCCAGCTCGACGTGCAGGTCGCAGACGGTGCGCCGCAGCCCGGCCAGGTCGCTCAGGCCGTGCCCCTCGCTCGCCTCCGGGCCCCCGCCCACCTCCCCGTCCCCCTTCACTTGCGGCGCCTTCCCTCGTCGCTCGGTCGCTCGCTCCCTCGCTCCTCAGTCCAGGCGCCGCCGCGGCCCTTTGGCTCGCTCACGGCCTGGTCCCGCAGCTCGCGGAGCCGGTGCATGGCCTCGTTGCCGCCACGGCCGAAGTAGTCGTGCAGCAGCAGGTACTCCGCGTACAGCCGGCCGTACACCCCGGCGCTGGCCGGGTCGGGCCGGTACACCGCCTCGTGCTTGCCGCCCATCGCCGCCGCGGCGGCGGGGACGTCGGGAAAGGCGCCCGCGGCCACCGCGGCGTGGATCGCGGAGCCGAGCGCCGAGCCCTGCTCGGAGCTGATCAGGCTCAGCGGGCGCTGGGTCACGTCCGCGTAGACCTGCATCACGAACTTGTTCTTGATCAGGCCGCCCGCGACCACCAGTTCGGTGACGGGCACGCCCGAGGACTCGAAGCTGTCGATGACGACCCGGGTCCCGAACGCGGTCGCCTCCACCAGTGCCCGGTAGATGTCGGGCGCCCGGGTCGCGAGCGTGAGCCCCACGATCGCGCCGGACAGGTAATGATCGACCAGCACGCTGCGGTTGCCGTCCAGCCAGTCCAGCGCGATCAGCCCGTGCGCCCCGGCGGGCTGCGCGGCGGCCTCGGCCGACAGCACCTCGTGCACGGACACGCCGCGCCGCGCCGCCTCGTCCAGGTAGCCGGCAGGCGCGGCGTGCTCGGCGAGCCAGGCGAAGTCGTCCCCCACGCCGCTCTGCCCGGCCTCGTAGCCCCACCGTCCGGCCACGATGCCGCCGTCGACCACGCCGCACATGCCAGGCACCTCGGCCAGCGTGGCGCCGTTCATCACGTGGCAGGTCGAGGTGCCCATGATCGCGACCATCTGCCCGTTCCCGGTCGCGGCCGCCGCGGGCGGGGTCACGTGCGCGTCGACGTTGCCGACCGCGACCGCTATCCCCTCTGGCAGGCCGGTCCAGCCGGCCGCGCGCGCGGTCAGCGAGCCGGCCCGCGCGCCCAGCGGCATGATGTTATGGCCGAGCTTGTCCGCGGCGAAGCCGGCGAACCGCGGGTCGAGCGCGGCCAGGAACTCGCGCGAGGGATAGCGGCCGTCCTGCCAGATGCCCTTGTACCCGGCCGTGCAGGCGTTCCTGGTCTCCACCCCGGCCAGCTGCCAGATGATCCAGTCGGCGGCCTCGATCCACCGGCTGGCCCGCTGGTAGATCTCGGGATCCTCCTCCAGCAGCTGCAGCCCCTTCGCGAACTCCCACTCGGACGAGATCTTCCCGCCGTAGCGGGCGATCCACGGCTCGGCGCGCTCGTCCGCCAGCGCGTTGATCCGGTCGGCCTGCGGCTGGGCCGCGTGGTGCTTCCACAGCTTCGGGTAGGCGTGCGGCCGGCCGCCGAGCCCGGGGACCTGGCACAGCGGCGTCCCGTCGTCCAGCGCGGGCAGCACCGTGCACGCGGTGAAGTCGGTGCCGATCCCGGCCACCAGGCCGGGATCGACGCCCGCGCTGGCCACGGCGGCGGGCACGGCGTGGCGGAGCACGTCGCGGTAATCCTCCGGATCCTGCAGCGCCCAGTCCGGCGGCAGCGGCTCCCCGGTGGCCGCGAGCACGGTGTCCATCACGCCGTGGCGGTACTCGTGGACGGCGGTGCCGAGCTCGGCCCCGTCCCGCGCCCGCACCACCAGGGCACGCCCGGACAGCGTGCCGAAGTCCACCCCGACGAAGCAGGCATCCGGATTGTTAGCGCTAACAGCCCGACTGTGGTCCACGTGGCCTTCCTTACGTCGCTGCGGCGGGGAGGAGAGGGTCAGCGCCCGGGGGGGCGGGTCGCGCTGGCGCGCACGATGAGTTCCGGGGCGACCGGCATCCAGGCGCCGGGCGCCGGACGGCCGCAGATCCGGTCCACGAGCAGCCGCAGCGCCTGTCTGCCGAGTTCCCCGAAATCCTGCCGCACCGTGGTGAGCGGCGGGAGGAAGAAGGCAGATTCCGGGATGTCGTCGAAACCGACCACGCTGACCTCGGACGGGACCTGGCGTCCGTGCTCGCCGAGCGCCCGGAGCATGCCGAGAGCCATCTGGTCGTTGGCGCAGAAGATGGCCGTCACCTCCGGCATCCTCGCGAGCTCGTGCCCGATCTCGTAGCCCGAGCGCGCGGACCAGTCCCCGCTGATGATCGCTGGCTCGGCCGTGCCCGCCTCCCGCAGGGCCCGCGCCCAGCCCTCGGCACGCTCGTGGGCGTCCAGGGTGGAGTCCGGGCCGCCGACGTAATGCACGGTCTCGTGGCCCAGGTCAAGCAGGTACCGCGTGGCCTGGAGGGCGCCGGAGATGTTGTCGATCGCGACGGAGTCCATCGGCGCGCGGGTGCCGCAGCCGACGGCGACCAGCGGCACGTCCGTGGCCACGCTGGACAGCGCCTCGAGCAAGGGCATCTCGGAGGCGATCACGATGATCCCCTCGACGCCCTGGCCGAGGAAGCGGTCGACCGCCTCCTGCATCGAGCGGCGGTCGAACGCCGGCAGGCTGGTGATGGCCACCGTGTAACCGGGGTGCGCGGCCCGCTCGATGCCGTAGAGCATCGACGCCGGGCCGTAGAGCGTGGTGTCGAAGCTGATCACGCCCAGCGCCTGGGTACGCCCCGTGACCAGCGTGCGGGCGGCGGCGTTGGGCCGGTACCCGAGCTCGCGGATCGCCGCCAGGACGTCCTCCCGGGTCTGCGGTCTGACGTTGGGATGGCCGTTGAGCACCCGGGACACGGTCTGGTGCGAGACGCCGGCCAGCCGGGCGACATCGGCCATGACCGGCCGCGCGGCTGGCCCGTTCGCCGTAGACGCCACCTGGTCCCCTCGGTCACCGCTGATCCCTAGCCCGCGCGACGCAGCGCCGTGAGGCGGGGGCGATTGTGGCGTTCGCATGCCGTGCTGTCGTAGCTGCGTTCCCCGGGCAGGAACTAGCGTAGGCGAGACCGGGCCGCAGCCCGAAGGCTGGTCGGCGGCTGCGGTGTCCGGAGTCGGCCTGATGCCGTCTATAACGACTCAACTAAGAAGTTCACGGGCCCTTGACAGTGGTGTAACGCGGGATTGACACTACTGCACAGATTTGAAACGTTCCATAACGCACCTGCTGGCCGGTTCCCGGGTGCGGAGAGGGGCAGAGGAAAGTCCATGGCTCCTGGGCGCAGCACCGACGGCCGCGAGAGCGGCAGTCCGGGCCAGGGGGCCACGCCGCCCGGGGCCACGCCGCCCGGGGCCACGCCGCCGACCGCCACGCCGCCCGGGGCCGCGCCGCCACCGCATACCGACCCGCCGGCCGCCGCGGCGGCGGTGGAGCCGGCCACCGGGCGGGCGGCGGACGACGTCCAGCGCCGGGCCGCGGGAGCACCGGGCGCGGGCCAGCCGCTGCTGTCGCTGCGGGGCGCGGCCAAGTCGTTCGGGGCCGTGCACGCGATCGTCGGCGGGTCGATCGACCTGTACGGCGGGGAAGTGCACGGGCTGGTGGGCGAGAACGGCGCGGGCAAGTCCACGCTCGTGAAGATCCTCGCCGGGGTGTACCAGCCGGACAGCGGGCAACTGCTGGTGAACGGCACGCCCACGGTGCTGCACGGCCCGGCGGCGGCGCAGGACGCCGGGATAGCCGTCATTTACCAGGAACCCACCCTGTTCCCGGACCTGACCGCGGCCGAGAACATCTTCATGGGCCGCCAGCCGCTGCGGCGGGGCCGGCGCATCGACGCCAGGCAGATGCGGGCGCAGGCCAGGGCGCTGTTCGAGCGGCTGGGCGTGCGGCTTGACCCGGGCCGGATCTGCCGCGGCCTGTCCATCGCCGACCAGCAGATCATCGAGATCGCCAAGGCGCTGTCGCTCGACGCCCGGATCATCGTGATGGACGAGCCCACGGCCGCGCTGTCCGCGGCCGAGGTGGCCCGGCTCTTCGACGTGGCGACGACCCTGCGGGCGCACGGGGCGGCGGTGCTGTTCATCTCGCACCGCCTGGAGGAAGTCTTCGAGATCTGCCAGCGGGTCACCGTGATGCGCGACGGCCGGCAGGTGCTCACCCGGAAGCTGGCCGGCCTCACCGCCGATGACCTGGTACGCGCCATGGTGGGCCGGCAACTGGACGACCGGGCCGACGACGGGCAGCACACGCCGGGCGAGGTGGTGCTGCGGGTCGAGCGCCTGACCCGGGAGGGGGTGTTCACCGATGTCTCGTTCGAGGTGCGGGCGGGCGAGATCGTAGCGTTCGCGGGCCTGGTCGGGTCGGGCCGCAGCGAGGTAGCGCGGGCCATCTTCGGGATCGACCACTACGACGCGGGCTCGGTGATCGTGCGCGACCGCCCGCTGCGCGCTGCGTCCCCGACCGGCGCGATGGCCGCCGGGGTGGGCTTCGTGCCCGAGGACCGGCGCCAGCAGGGCCTGGTCATGGACATGTCGGTGCAGCAGAACATGGCGCTGGCGTCGCTGGGCCGGCTCCGCCGGGCCGGCCTGATCTCCTCGAAGTCGGAGCGCAACTTCGCCGCCGACTGGGCCCTGCGGCTGCGGATCAAGTTCGGGCGGCTCACCGACCCGGTCTCCCAGCTGTCCGGCGGCAACCAGCAGAAGGTGGTGCTGGCCAAGTGGCTCGGGCGCCAGCCGAGCCTGCTGATCGTGGATGAGCCGACCCGCGGCATCGACATCGCCACCAAGGCAGAAGTGCACCGCCTGCTGTCACAGCTCGCGGGAAACGGGGTCGCGATCCTGATGATCTCCTCGGAACTGCCCGAGGTGCTGCGGGTCGGCGACCGGGTCCTGGTCATGCGCGAGGGAAGGCTGGTCGCGGAGTACTCCCGCTCGGATGCCTCGGAGGAGACGATCATGTCGGCGGCGACCGGCCAGCTCCAGGAGCAGGCCCCGTGAGGCAGGCCCCCGTGAGGAAAGCACAGTGAGCACCACTCTGGCCCCGCGGCGGGAGCCGCCCGGGGCCCCGGCCGACCTCGGCTCGCGACGGCTGACCGAGCGGGTGTTCCGGATCAGGGAATCCGGGATCATCGCGGTCCTGGGGCTGTTCGTCCTGATCACCGCGGTCATCCAGCCCCGCTTCGTCAGCTCGTCGAACATCCAGTTCATCCTGGTCAACACGGCGGTCTACGCGCTAGTCACCCTCGGCGAGACCATGGTGATCATCACCAGGAACGTGGACCTGTCCGTCCAGTCGGTGCTGGCGCTGTCCGCGTACCTGTCGGCCGGCCTGTTCGGGCACGTCCACGGCATCCCGATCCCGGTGGTCTTCCTGGTCGGGTTCGGCATCGGGGTGGTCTTCGGCGCGGCAAACGGGCTGATGGTGTCGCTCGGGCGGGTGCCGAGCCTGGTCGTCACGCTCGCCACCCTCTACATCATCCAGGGCATCGACATCCTGGTCGTCGGCGGCAACGAGGTGACCGCCTCGTCGCTGCCGGCCGGGTTCGTCGCCATCCCCAACGCGACCGTGTTCGGGATCCCGTGGGTGGCCATCGGCGTGGCCGCGGCGATCGGGATCGGGGCCTACTACCTGCGCTCGTTCCGGTCCGGGCGAGAGCTCTACGCGATCGGGTCGAATCCTGAGGGGGCCCAGCTGGCCGGCATTCCCGTGGCCAGGCGGATCTTCGTCGCCTTCACCCTGTGCGGCGGAATCGCCGGGCTCGGCGGCGTGCTGTGGGCCGCCGAGTACCAGACGATCAACACCAGCGCGGGCGGGAACAACTTCTCGCTGATCGTGATCGCGTCGGTCGTGGTCGGCGGCGTGGCGATCTTCGGCGGCAGCGGCAGCCCGGTGGGCGCGGCCATCGGGGCGCTGCTGCTGGGCACCATCAGCGTGGCCCTGGACGTGCTCGGCATCTCCGATTTCTGGGATCAGGCGATCGCCGGGTTCCTGCTGCTGGTGGCCATCACGCTGGACCGGCTGATCTCGGTCCGGCTCGCGGCCGCGCTGCGCAAGAGGAGTGCCCGTGATGGAACCTGACCGGGACACGTCGCTGGCCGCGACCGTGGACGCGCCGGTCGGCTGGCGGTCGCGGATCCCCGTCCGGCACCTGCTGCGCTGGGAGAGCGGCCTGGCCGTCGTCGTCCTGGCCATCGGGGTGCTCGGCGTCTCGACCTCGTCGGAGTTCCTGACCGGCGCCAATATGTTCAACCTGGGCCTGCAGGCGGGCGAGATAGCGATCATGGCCCTGCCGATGGCGCTCATCATCATCAGCGGCGAGATCGACCTCTCGGTCGCCTCGATCATGGGCATGGCGAGCGCGGTACTCGGGTACCTGTTCGGCAAGGGCTGGCCGATGCCGGCCATCTTCGTCGTCGTCCTGCTGGTCGGGGTGGTGGCGGGGGCGATCAACGGCCTGCTCATCACCCGCGTCGGCCTGCCGTCCCTGGCCGTCACGATCGGCACGCTCGGCCTGTACCGCGGCGTGGCCAACATCATTCTCGGCCCCAACACGATCTCGAACTTCCCGGCGGCCTACACCAACATCGGCGTCAACGGGGTGCTGGGCACCAACCTGTCCTTCTCCGCGGCCGTCTTCATCGTCCTGGCCGTGATCTTCGGCGTGGTACTCCATTTCACGCCCGCCGGCCGGTCGATCTACGCGATGGGCGCCAGCCCGGAGGCCGCGACATTCGCCGGGATCCGGGTCAAGCGCATCAAGACGATGCTGTACATCGTCTCCGGCATGGTCTGCTCCCTGGCCGGCGTGCTCCTGACCTTCCGCCTTTCCACCTCGGTCAACAGCAACGGGCTCGGCCTCGAGCTTGACGTGGTGGCCGTGGTCCTGCTCGGCGGGGTGTCCATCTTCGGCGGCAAGGGGACGATCGTCGGCGTCGTGCTCGGCGTGCTCGCCTTCGCCGGGATCTCGAACGCCCTGCTGCTGACGAACTTCAACCAGGAGGCGGCCAGCATTCCCGTGGGCGTCCTCCTGCTGATCAGCGTGTTCGTGCCCAACATGGCACATCTCACCCGCCGGCTACGCGACGCGATTTCCAGGAGGAGCAGGGCCGCGCCGTCGGCGCCGGCGATGGGGGCGGGCCATGACTGACGCCAGGACACGATCCCCGCACGAGCAGCGAGACCGGCCATCTGCGCTGCTCGCCCGCGACCGCCACGGCGGCTCGCTACCAACCTTCCCGGCAACCGGATTATCCCGATTCGTAGGTATTCAGTACGCAGCTCACCGGGCCCATAGTTGAAAGGATTCATCGATGAGAGTTACGTTCAAGAGAGCGCTGCCGATCATCGCGGTGCTGCTGGTGGCGTCCATTCTCGCGGCGTGCAGTTCCTCAAGCTCGACGACCTCGAGCTCGCCGAGTTCCTCGAGCTCAAGCAGCGCGCTCAAGAAGGGGCTGAAGGTCTTCATCATCCCGAAGAACCTCGGCAACAACTACTTCACCACCGCGGACAGCGCCAAGTCCGGCGGCGCGATCGCCGCCCTCGACGAACTCGGCGAGAGCGGCACCGAGACCAGCGGGACCGCGGCCACGCCCGCGTCACAGATCCCGGCCATCCAGGCGGCGATCGCCAAGGGCGCCAACGTCCTGATCGTGTCGGCGACCGACCCCACCGCGCTCTGCCCGACGCTGAAGAGCGCGATGGCCAAGGGCATCACGGTGGTCACCTACGACTCGGACGCGCCGACCTGCCGTGACCTGTTCGTCAACCAGGCCTCCACGGCCGAGATCGGGACCAGCGAGGTCGATCTGCTGGCCAAGGAGATACACGACACCGGCCAGATCGGGATCGTCTCGGCCGCGGCCACCGCGACCAACCAGAACGCCTGGATCGGCTACATGAAGCAGGAACTGGCCAAGTACCCGAACATGAAGCTCGTGTCGATCGTGTACGGCAACGACGACCCGCCCACCGCCACCCAGGTGACCGAGGGCCTGCTGGAGAAGTACCCGAGCCTCAAGGGCATCATCTCGCCGACCACCGTGGGCATCCTGGCCGCGGCCCAGGTGGTGAGCACGCCGAAGTGGAAGGGCAAGGTCATCGTGACCGGCCTGGGCACCCCGGACGAGATGAAGACGTACGTGGCCAATGGCGTCGCGCCCGCGTTCATCCTGTGGAACCCGGCCAACCTCGGCTACCTGGCCGCCTACGCGGCGGTGTACCTTGCCTCTCACAAGATCACCAACGCTGCCGGGCAGACCTTCACCGCGGGCAAGCTCGGCAAGTACACGGTCGGAGCCGATAACACGATCCTGCTCGGCCCGCCCACCGTCTTCAACTCGTCCAACGTCAACGACTTCAACTTCTGACCGGCTGGGGTGCCGGGCGGTTACCTCCTGCCGCCCGGCATCCCGTCGCCCGAGAACCTCTCAAGGACACCAGATGGAGCGCGTATGCTTCCTCGGCCGGATCCGGCCGGACCGGCTGGACGAGTACCGGGCCAGGCACCAGGAGGTCTGGCCGGAGATGACCGGAGCTCTGCGCGAGGCGGGCTGGGCCAACTACACGCTGTTCCTCACCGACGACGGGCTGCTCATCGGGTACCTGGAGACCGATGACTACGCGGCAGCGCAGCAGCGGATGGCGCAGACTGACGTCAACGCCCGCTGGCAGGCGGAAATGCAGCCTTATTTCGCTGATCTCGGCGGACTGCGGCCCGATGAGGGCTTCCGCAGGATTGCCGAGATCTTCCACCTGGACTAAGACCCACCTAGATTTCTGCACACCGCGATCTCGCTGCATGGAGATGACAGGAATGCCTGACCTGACCGCCGTCAAGACCGAGCTCCGGGCCCACCGGATCGAACTGCCGTCGTGGGCGTTCGGTAACACCGGGACCAGGTTCAAGGTGTTCGCCCAGCCCGGGGTACCGCGCACGCCGCAGGAGAAGATCGAGGACGCGGCGCAGGTGCACGCGTTCACCGGGGTGGCGCCCAGGGTGGCGGTGCACATCCCGTGGGACAAGGTCGACGACTACGCGGCCCTGGCCGCCTTCGCCAAGGAGCACGGCGTGGCGATCGGGACCGTCAACGCGAACGTGTTCCAGGACGACGACTACCGGCTCGGCAGCGTGTGCAACCCGGACCCCCGGGTGCGCCACAAGGCCGTGAACCACCTGCTGGAGTGCGTCGACATCATGGACGCGACCGGGTCGGCCGACCTGAAGCTGTGGTTCGCCGACGGCACCAACTACCCCGGCCAGGACGACATACGGGCCCGCCAGGACCGGCTGGCCGAGGCGCTGCACACGGTGTACCGGCGGCTGGGGCCCGGCCAGCGGATGCTGCTGGAGTACAAGCTGTTCGAGCCGTCGTTCTACACCACCGACGTCCCGGACTGGGGCACCTCGCTGCTGCACTGCGTGACGCTCGGCCCGGCCGCCGCGGTCGTCGTGGACACCGGGCACCACGCGCCGGGGGTCAACATCGAGTTCATC
Source organism: uncultured Actinomycetota bacterium (assembly GCA_963808705.1). GTDB lineage: Bacteria > Actinomycetota > Actinomycetes > Streptosporangiales > Streptosporangiaceae > JASHPR01. Next base: position 248,322 of record CAWEHB010000009.1, read on the forward strand.
GTGGCCGTCTTGCTGCGGGCCGGGCGGCTGGGCGGGTTCGACTTCAACAGCCGGTTCTACGCCGACGACGATCTGATGGTCGGGGCGGCCGACCCGTTCCAGCTGTTCCGGATCCTGAACGAGGTGGCGGCGGCCGGCGCGCTGCAGCCGGAGGCCGGGATCGCGTTCATGCTCGACCAGTGCCACAACATCGAGCCGAAGATCCCGGCGCAGATCCGGTCGGTGATGAACGTCCAGGAGGCCACGGCCAAGGCGCTGCTGATCGACCGGGATGCGCTGGCCGCGGCGCAGCAGGCCGGGGACGTGCTGGGCGCGAACGCCGTGCTGATGGACGGCTACAACACCGACGTGCGGCCCCTGCTCGCCGAACTCCGCGTTGACATGGGCCTGGACCCCGACCCGGTCGGGGCCTACCTGCGGTCCGGCTACGGCGAGAAGATCATCGCCGGCCGGGTCGGCGGCACCCCCGCGAGTTGGGGCAGCTGAACAGGGCAGGCCAACGGACAGGAGAAGAACGGCGATGGAGCCGCAGCTACCACCCGAGGTGGACGCGCTGATCGGGCGCAGCAACCGGCTCGGGTCCGATCCGCGCAACACCAACTACGCCGGCGGCAACGCCTCGGCCAAGGGCCCGGCCACCGACCCGGTCACCGGGCAGCAGGCCGACCTGCTGTGGGTGAAGGGCTCCGGCGGCGACCTGGGCACCCTGACCGCCGACGGCCTGGCCGTGCTCCGCCTGGACCGGCTCCGCGCGCTGACCGGCGTCTACCCGGGCGTGCAGCGCGAGGACGAGATGGTAGCGGCGTTCGATTACTGCCTGCACGGCAAGGGAGGCGCGGCCCCGTCGATCGACACCGCCATGCACGGGCTGCTCGATCCAGCCCACGTGGACCACTTGCACCCGGACTCCGGGATCGCGCTCGCGACCGCGGCCGACGGCGAGAAGCTGACCCGGGAGTGCTTCGGCGGCCGGGTCGCGTGGGTGCCGTGGCGGCGGCCAGGCTTCCAGCTCGGCCTCGACATCGCCGCCGTCCAGCGCGACAACCCGGACCTGATCGGCGTGATCTTGGGCGGTCACGGCATCACGGCCTGGGGTGCGTCGAGCGGCCAGTGCGAGGCCAACTCTCTTGAGATCATCACCACGGCCCAGCGTTTCCTGGATGAGAGCGGACGAAGCCGTCCGTTCGGGGCACTTATCCCGGAGTACGCGCCGCTGCCCGATGCCGAGCGCCGCGCCCGCGCCGCCGCCCTGGCACCGGCCATCCGGGGGCTGGCCTCCACCGACCGGGCGCAGGTCGGGCACTTCACCGACGCTCCCGCCGTGCTGGAGTTCCTGGCCGGCCGTGAGCACGCCCGGCTCGCCGCGCTCGGCACCTCCTGCCCCGACCACTTCCTGCGCACCAAGGTGCGCCCGCTGGTGCTCGACCTGCCGGCGACGGCGCCGCTGGAGGCGGTGCGGGCCCGGCTGGCCGAGCTGCACGCCGCCTACCGCGAGGACTACTGCGGCTACTACCAGCGCTACGCCACCGCCGCGTCGCCGCCCATGCGCGGCGCCGACCCGGCCATCGTGCTGGTGCCCGGGGTCGGGATGTTCAGCTTCGGCGCGGGCAAGCAGACCGCGCGGGTGGCCGGCGAGTTCTACCTGAACGCGATCAACGTGATGCGCGGCGCGGAGTCGGTATCCGCCTACGCGCCGATCAGCGAGGCCGAGAAGTTCCGGATCGAGTACTGGGCCCTGGAGGAGGCCAAGCTGGCCCGGCGGGCGCTGCCCAGGCCGCTGGCCACGCGGGTGGCCCTGGTCACCGGCGGCGGGTCCGGGATCGGCCGGGCCGTGGCGCAGCGGCTGGCCGCCGAGGGCGCGTGCGTGGTCGTCGCCGACCGGGACGGTCCCGCCGCCGCCAAGGTCGCCGCCGAGATCGGCTCCCGGGACGCCGCGGTCGAGGTCACCGCGGACGTGACCGACGAGGACGCCGTCGCGGCCGCGGTGGCCGCGGCGGTGCTGGCCTTCGGCGGCGTCGACCTGGTGGTGAACAACGCCGGGCTGTCCATCTCCCGGCCGCTGCTCGAGACCACGGCCGCCGACTGGGACCTGCAGCACGACGTGATGGCGCGGGGGTCGTTCCTGGTCTCCCGCGAGGCCGCGCGGGTGATGGCCGAGCAGGGCATGGGCGGTGACATCGTCTACATCTGCAGCAAGAACTCGGTTGCGGCCGGCCCCGACAACGTCGGCTACGGCGCCGCCAAGGCGGACCAGGCGCACCAGGTCCGGCTGCTCGCCGCCGAGCTCGGCGCCTTGGGCATCCGGGTCAACGGCATCAACCCGGACGGCGTGGTCCGCGGCTCCGGTATCTTCGCCGGAGGCTGGGGCGCGCAGCGGGCCGCCGTCTACGGCGTGCCCGAGTCCGAGCTTGGCGCGTTCTACGCCCGGCGCACGCTGCTGCGGCGCGAGGTCCTGCCGGAGCACGTCGCGGCGGCGGTCGCCGCGCTGACCTCCGGTGACCTGTCCCTCACCACAGGTCTGCACATCCCGGTCGACGGCGGGGTGACGGCCGCGTTCCTGCGTTGAGCGCGCCGCCGGCGCGGCGGGTGGCCGCGGTCGACCTCGGCGCGTCGGGCGGCCGGGTCATGGCGGGCCGGGCCGGTCCCGGCGTGCTGGAACTGCGCGAGGCGCACCGGTTCCCGAACATCCCGGTCAGCGCGGGCGGGACGCTGCACTGGGACATCCTGCGCCTGTACCGGGAGGTGCTGGACGGGCTGGCGGCCGCCGCCAGGGGCGGCGAGCTGGCCAGCGCCGCGATCGACTCGTGGGGCGTGGACTACGGCCTGCTCGACTCCGCCGGCGCGCTGCTCGGCAACCCGGTGCACTACCGCGACGCGCGGACCGAGGGCACTCTCGACCGGGTGCTCGCGAGGATCCCCGCCGGGGAGCTCTACGCGGTCACCGGCATCCAGCAGCTGCCGATCAACACGATCTGCCAGCTCGCGGCCGCGGCCGACACGCCCCAGCTGCAGGCCGCCGCGACGCTGCTGCTGATCCCGGACCTGCTCGGCTACTGGCTGACCGGCTCGATCGGCACCGAGGTCACCAACGCGTCCACCACGCAGCTCCTCGACGTGCGAGCGCAAGCCTGGGCGACCGCGCTGATGGGCCGGGCCGGCCTCCCGGCCGCCCTGTTCCCGCCGTTGCGCCGGCCCGGCGACGTGATCGGGGAGCTGCGGCCGGACGTGGCCGCCGGGGCGGGCCTGCCCGCGGGGCTCCCGGTGGTCGCGGTCGGCTCGCACGACACCGCCTCGGCCGTGGCCGGCGTCCCGGCGCAGGGCCGGAACTTCGCCTACATCTCCTGCGGCACCTGGTCGCTGGTCGGGATGGAACTGGACCAGCCGGTGCTCACCGAGGCCAGCCGCCTGGCCAACTTCAGCAACGAGACCGGCATCGACGGCACGATCCGTTACCTGCGCAACGTGGCCGGCCTGTGGCTGCTGCAGGAGTCGCTGCGGACCTGGTCGGCGGCGGACGGCTCCGGCGGGCCCGCCGGCTCCGGCGGGGCGGCCGGCCTGGACGAGCTCCTGGCCGCGGCGGCGGGCGAACCCGCGCTCGCCTGCGTGATCGACCCGGACGACCCGGCGTTCCTGCCGCCGGGCGACGTCCCGGCCCGGGTCGCGGACGCGTGCCGCCGCACCGGCCAGCGACCGCCCGGCAGCCGCGCCGGCACCGTTCGCTGCATCCTGGACAGCCTCGCGCTCGCCTACCGGCGCACGATCGGCCGGGTGCAGGAGCTGTCCGGGCGGCACGCGGACGTGGTGCACATCGTCGGCGGCGGGGCCCGCAACGCGCTGCTGTGCCAGCTCACCGCGGATGCCTGCGGGCTGCCCGTGCTGGCCGGGCCGGTCGAGGCGTCGGCCGTCGGCAACATCCTGGTCCAGGCCCGGGCGCTGGGCTCGGCACCGGACGAGCTGGGCGGCATGCGCACGCTGGTGCGCGAGACGCAGCCGCTGCGGCGGTTCGAGCCCCGCGGTGGCGGCTCGCCGTGGCAGGCTGCCGCCGAGCGGCTGTCGTGAACGCGGGCCGGCGCGTCATTTGACACGTTCCAATGCCGGCCATGACACTGGCTGTCGGGCTCAGGAAGGACGTCGGTGAGCGCGCCCGTCAGCATCAGGGATGTAGCCGCACACGCGGGGGTCTCGGTGGGCACGGTCTCCAACGTGCTGAACCGGCCCGACATCGTCGCGCAGCCCACCCGGGACCGGGTGAACGCGGCGATCAAGGCGCTGGGGTTTGTCCGGAATGAGTCTGCGCGCCAACTCCGCGCCGGGCGCAGCCGCACGATCGGCCTGGTCGTCCTCGACGTAGCTAACCCGTTCTTCACCGACGTCGCCCGCGGCGTCGAGGACGAGGCCAGCATGTCCGGCCTGTCGGTCATCCTGTGCAACAGCGATGAGCAGCTGCCGAAGGAGACCCGCTACCTCGAGCTGCTCGAGGAGCACCGGGTGCAGGGCATCCTGATCACGCCGGTGGCAGGCGCGGATGAGCGCCTGGCCCGGCTGCAGCGGCGCGGCACCCCCGTGATCCTGGTCGACAGCCGGTCCCCGTCGGGTAGCCAGTGCTCGGTGGCCGTCGACGACGTGCTCGGCGGCGACGTGGCCCTGTCCCACCTGCTCGACGGCGGCCACGAGCGCATCGCGTTCGTGGGCGGCCCGCTCAGCCTGCGGCAGGTGGCCGACCGGCTGGAGGGCGCGACCCGGGCGCTGCAGCGCGCGGGGGGCACCGCGGACGACCTGATCATGATCGAGACCGCGGCGCTCAACGTCTCGGCCGGCCAGCGGGCCGGCGCGGCCATCGCCGAGCTGTCCGCCGGGCAGCGCCCCACGGCGACCTTCTGCGCCAACGACCTGGTCGCGCTCGGGCTGCTGCAGGAGATGACCCGGCGCCGCATCCGCGTCCCGGACGACGTCGCTATCGTGGGATACGACGACATCGAGTTCGCGGCCGCGGCCGCGGTGCCGCTGTCCTCGGTCCGGCAGCCCCGGCACCAGATCGGGCGCACCGCGGCCCAGCTGCTGCTCGAGGAGTCGCTCGGCACCGACGGGCATCAGCACCGCGAGGTGATCTTCCAGCCGGAGCTGGAGGTGCGCCGGTCCAGCCAGGCGCGCGGGACCGGCCCGGCGCGCGGGACCGGCCCGGCGCGCGGCGCGGCCCCGTCGCCGAACGCGGAAACCGCCAGGTGAGGATGTGGCCGATGCGGATAGCCCTGTTCGTCACGTGCCTGGCGGACACGCTCTTCCCGGACGTGGGCAAGTCCACCACGCTGCTGCTGGAGCGCCTCGGCCACCAGGTGGCGTTCCCCGGGGCGCAGACCTGCTGCGGTCAGATGCACGTCAACACCGGCTACCAGCGTGAGGCCCTGCCGCTGATCCGCCGCTACGTCGAGACGTTCGAGCGCTACGACGTGATCGTCGCCCCGTCCGGCTCGTGCGTGGGGTCGATCCGGCACCAGCACGCGATGGTCGCCCGCCGCCTCGGCGACCCCAGCCTGGCCCGCCGCGCCGAGGTCGTGGCTGGGCGGACGTTCGAGCTGTCGCAGCTGCTGATCGACGTGCTCGGGGTGGAGAACGTGGGCGCCTACTACCCGCACCGGGTCACCTACCACCCGACCTGCCACTCGCTGCGGCTGCTGCGAGTGGCCGACCGGCCGGCCCGGCTGCTGCGGCACGTGGCCGGCCTGGAGCTGGTGGAGCTGCCCGACGCGGACTCCTGCTGCGGGTTCGGCGGCACGTTCGCGATCAAGAACGCCGACACCTCGACGGCGATGCTGGCCGACAAGATGCGCAACGTGCTCGGCACCCGGGCCGAGGTGTGCACGGCCGGCGACAGCTCCTGCCTGATGCACATCGGCGGCGGCCTGTCCCGGCTGCGCACCGGGGTGAGGACCGTGCACCTGGCCGAGATCCTCGCCTCGACCCGGGACGGAGGCGGGGCCGGATGACCACGTTCCTGGGCCTGCCGACCCCGCCCACTCCGCCGACTCCGCCGACCGCGCCGCGCGGCGTCGGCCACCTGCGCGGCAGCGAGCCGTTCCCGGTGGCCGCCCGCCGGGCGCTGGCCGACAGCCAGCTGCGCCGCAACCTCACCAAGGCCACCACCACCATCCGCGCCAAGCGGGCCGCGGTCGTGGCCGAGCTGCCGGACTGGGAGGAACTTCGCGCCGCGGGCCAGGCCATCAAGGCCGAGACCATGCGGCACCTGGACCGGTACCTGGAACAGCTGGAGACTCAGGTCCAGGCGCACGGCGGGACCGTGCACTGGGCGCGGGACGCGCGCGAGGCCAACCAGGTTGTGACCGACCTCGTCCGGGCCGCGGGCTCGTCGGAAGCGGTCAAGGTCAAGTCCCTCGCCACCGACGAGATCGGGCTCAACGACGCGCTGGCCGCGGCGGGCATCACGGCCTACGAGACCGACCTGGCCGAGCTCATCATCCAGCTCGGCCACGACCGGCCCTCGCACATCCTGGTGCCGGCCATCCACCGCAACCGGGCGGAGATCCGGGAGATCTTCCTGCGCGAGATGGGCGACGTCGACCCGGCGCTGACCGACAGCCCGGCCGCGCTGGCCGAGGCGGCCCGGCTGCACCTGCGGCGCAAGTTCCTGTCCGCCCGGGTCGGCATCAGCGGGGCCAACTTCGCCGTGGCCGAGACCGGCACCCTGTGCGTCCTTGAGTCCGAGGGCAACGGCCGGATGTGCCTGACCCTGCCGCAGACGCTGATCACGGTCATGGGCATCGAGAAGGTGATCCCCGCCTGGCGGGACCTGGGCGTGTTCCTGCAGTTGCTGCCCCGCTCGTCCACGGGCGAGCGGATGAACCCGTACACCTCCCTGTGGACCGGGGTGACGCCGGGCGACGGCCCGCAGGACTTCCACCTGGTGCTGCTGGATAACGGGCGGACCGCCGCGCTGGCCGACGAGACCGGCCGGCAGGCGCTGCACTGCATCCGCTGCTCGGCGTGCCTGAACGTGTGCCCGGTCTACGAGCGCACCGGCGGGCACGCCTACGGCTCGGTCTACCCGGGACCGATCGGCGCCGTGCTGTCGCCGCTGCTGACCGGCGTGCAGGACAACGCCACCCTGCCGTACGCGTCGTCGCTGTGCGGCGCGTGCTACGACGCCTGCCCGGTGAAGATCGACATTCCGTCACTGCTGGTCTACCTGCGCGCCCGGCACGTCGAGGCGGCCCGGCAGGAGCGCCGTCGGCCCAGCGCCGAGGCGGTGACCATGGCCGCGGCCTCCTGGGTCATGGCCGACCCGCGGCGCTACGCCGCGGCGCAGCGGGCCGGGCAGTCCGGGCGCCCGCTGGGCCGGGGCGGCCGGATCCGCGCGCTGCCGCCGCCGCTGTCCGCCTGGACCCGGGCCCGCGACGCGCCCGCCCCGCCGGCCCGGACGTTCCGGCAGTGGTGGCGCGAGTCCGGCCGGGAACGGTCATGACCCCGCGCGACGAGGTGCTCGCCCGGATCCGCGCCGCGCTCGGCTCTCCCCCGGCCGACCGCTCCGGAACGGATTCCGTAACGGACGCCAGCCCACCGCCCGCCCCCGGCTGCCGGACCCTGGGCGACCGGGACGAGGCGCGGCGGCTGGACCTGCTCGCGGAGCGGCTGGCCGACTACCGCGCCGCGGTCCGCCGCACCACGCACAGCGCGCGCGCCGCCGCCGTGGGCTCGGCACTGGCCGAGCGCGGCGTGCGGCGCGTGGTCGTGCCGGCCGGCCTGGACCTCCTCCTGGTCCTCCCCGCGCTGCCGCCGGACGTTGACGTCATCGTCGACGACGACCTGTCCCCGCAGGACCTGGACGCCATCGACGGCGTCATCACCGGGGCGGCGGTCGCGATCGCCGAGACCGGGACGATCGTCCTGGACGGCTCACCCGACCAGGGCCGGCGCGCGATCACCCTCGTGCCCGACTACCACCTGTGCGTGGTGCGCGCCGACCAGGTCGTGGAGCTGGTGCCCGAGGCGATCGGCCGGCTGGCCCCGCACCCGGGCCGGCCCCTGACCTGGATCAGCGGGCCGTCCGCGACCAGCGACATCGAGCTGTCGCGGGTGGAGGGCGTGCACGGTCCCCGCACGCTCGAGGTGATCCTGGTCGAGCCGGGCTGAAGGCATGCCTCCGGCTCAGCCGCGGGCGGCCAGGGCGGCCTGCCGGTGGTCCCGCGCGCAGCGCGGCCTCGGTCGAGGCGGCGGGCAGGCTCCCGACCAGGAGCAGGTCGCTGGTGACTCGCGGCGCCATCGCGCTCCCCCCCGTCGGTTGCGGTCAGGGCCAATCTAGGGGGTGAGCGCGGCGGGGCTGGTCCCTGGGCCGCACTGGCCGGCCTCCCGGTCGCCGGCCTATCGTGGAGAGCGTGCAGGTCACGATCAGCAGCGACGCGGCTGAGTTCGTGCGCCGGCAGGGCGGCCGGCTGTGGGTCTGGGCCGCGCACGGGCAGATGTGCTGCGCGGGCTCGCCCGCGTGGATGCACACGGCCACGGAGCCGCCGCCCGACCTGTCCGGGTTCAGGCCGGTTCCGGCGGACGGCGTGCAGGTCTGGTTCCGCGGCCTCGGCGGCCAGCGGCCGGACGTGCTCGAGATCGGCCTGCGCGGCAGGCGCCGGCCCAAGGTCGCGGCGTACTGGGACGGCTGCCTGATGGCGATGGTCTAGGCGGCCGGCTCGCCGCGGTAGGTGCCGAACGACCAGTGGTTGCTTTCGGGGGCGTCGGCCATACCTGCGGCGGTGGTGTCTCGTCGTTCATGACGCCAAGCCTGGCCGCGCGGCACCGGGCGCGGCTTGGACGTTTCGGAACTCCTCCGCCAGCCAGGTCGGCGCCGGGACACCCCAGGCCGGCTCGTTGATGTAGACGCCCCCGCGCCAGGTCGGCCCTGGTCCATGCCCCCATCATCGCGCAGCCACCGCCGCGCTGACATCGGGAGACAGGGCCAGGGCCGGATGGCCGGGCACCACCCGGCCTCAAGCGGCTTCCCGCCAGCGGACTGCTTCTTCCCGGCTGACGGCGTGCAGCGGTATGGCCTCGACGCGGGCCGTCGTTTCCGCGATCTCCCGGCCGGTGTCCGGTCGCTTGATCACCATCCACAGCGGGATGCCGACCATGGCGGCGAAGAACATCGCGCTCAGGACGATATTCACGGCGAGCCAGGTGCTCATGTCTTCCTCCTTCGTCACGCCGGCGGGCGATCCGCCGGCCCTCTTGCAGGCACCCTGCCGCGCTAGTTTCTGTGCCGGTTCTGAAGGGCCTCGGCCGCAGCAATGAGCACGTAAAGACATCAAAACGGCACGGAAAGTAACCAGCGGAAGTCGGGCGGAGTGGGAGGCCGGGCGGAGTGGGAGGTCAGGCGGAGTGGGTGTCCCAGCCCCGGGGCGGGCGGGGCCACCGGCGGGGCTTCGGCGCCCCGGGTTCGGCACGGACGATCGCGCGCAGCGCCTCGTCCGGGTCCTCGCTGTCCCTCAGCCAGGTCAGCGCGGTGACGTACACGACCGGAACGAAGCAGAGGGCCGGGACCGCCCACATGATCCCGGTCGCGATCTCCTGGTCGGTCACCGGGTTCAGGCCGCCCGGGTGAACGTACGCCGGGAACCACGCCACGTGGGAGAACCCGAGTATGTAGGCGAGGATCCAGATCGTCCACATGGCCAGCGCCGCGAAGGCCGCGCGCAGCGGGCGGAGCAGGCGCGGCAGCAGCGGCGGCGACTCCACCAGCTCCAGCCACAGCGCGCCCCCGGCCGCGACCAGGGTGACCATCTCGGCTACCGCGAGGCCGGGCCGGGTGGCCAGGGCGTCGACGGTGACCGGCAGCCGCCACGCGATCACCACGGCGATGAAGGCCAGCAGCACCGCGGCGCCGCGCAGGAAGCTGGAACCGCCCCGCGGCCGGGCCGTGCGTCCCGCCCGGCCACCCCCCTCTCCCCGTGGCCCGGAGAACCGGCGCGGGAACAGCAGGCGCCACGGCGCGCCCAGCACGAGCAGGGCGGGCACCACGGTGGCGAACACCGTGAACTGGAGCGCCTCGGCGAACACGTAGCGCCGGGCGTAGATCCCCGCGGGCGGGATCAGGCTCAGCAGGACCAGGACGGCGGCCGCGACCGCCAGCCAGGACTTCCTGCGGGACAACCAGCTCAGCACAAGGTCTACTGTCCTCCGCGCCCCCGCCGTCCGCCACCACAATGCCGACCGCTCCACAATCGTTTGCTAGAACAATCGTTTGCTATCCCATGGTGGCCGCCAGCCCGGGCGCCGGCGCCCTCTAGCCCGCAGCGCCCGCCTGCCCCGCGCCGCCGCGCCGGAGCGCGGCCCTGATCGACGCGGCCACCTGTAACGCCTGCTCCCTGGCGGCGTCCCTGGCCATCCCGGTGCGGGCGTAGGCACCGCGTCCCACCCGCACCAGCACCCCCCGCTGCACCGCCTACCGGAGCTGGCCCGCCGACACCCCGCCCTCAAGAAGCTCACGGGCCGTCATGACCCCCGCGAAACGGGGCAGTGAATCGTCGCTCATCCCGCAAGAATGACCACCACCACCGAAATTTCACGCGCTCCGGTCGTTCGGCCGCCGAATTTGTCATGGTTTGCGGAACGCGGGCGAGTGGAGAGTCGAGGAGACAACAGGGGGCCGACCTGAACGCGGCTGCGGCGGAGATCCTGTCCGTGGGGTTGCTGGCGGTGGTGCTGGGCGCCGCGGTGATACGGCCGTGGGGGTGGCCCGAAGCCGCCGTCGCGGTCCCGGCCGCCGCCCTGGCCATCGCCACCGGCGCGATCTCGCCGGGTCGCGCCCTGATGATGGCCATGCGGCTCGGGCCGGTCGTCGGGTTCCTGGCCGCGGTGCTGGTGCTGGCCCAGTTGTGCCAGGACGAGGGCCTGTTCCGCGCCATCGGGGCCTGGCTGGCCACGGGCAAGGGTGGCCGGCCGCCAACCCGGCTATTGACCCGGGTCTTCGTGGTGGCCTCGGTCGTGACCGCCGTATTGGGCCTGGACGCCACGGTGGTGCTGCTCACCCCGGTGGTGTTCGCCGCCGCGGCCCGGCTGGGCGCCCGGGCCAAGCCGCATGTGTACGCCACATCCCACCTGGCCAACTCCGCGTCGCTGCTGCTGCCGGTCTCCAACCTGACCAACCTGCTCGCGTTCGCGGTCAGCGGCCTGTCCTTTCCCCGGTTCGCCCGGCTCATGGCCCTCCCGTGGCTGGCCGCCATCGCCGTCGAGTACCTGGTCTTCCGCCGGTTCTTCCGCATCGACCTGAACGCCACGCAAGCCGCCACCCCAGCCCGCAGCGAGCCACTTGACGTCCCGGGGTTCGTGCTGATCATCCTCGCCGCCACCCTGGCCGGGTTCGTGGTGACCTCGCTGGCCGGAATCAACCCGGCGTGGGCCGCGGCGGCCGGCGCGGCGGTACTCGCCGTCCGCGCCCTGGCCCGGCGGGACACCAGCCCGGCGGGGATCTGGCGCGCCGCGGACGTGCCGTTCCTGGCGTTCGTGCTGGCCCTGGGCATCGTGGTCGCGGCCGTGACCGGGAACGGCCTGGCCGGGGCCTTGCCGCGGGTGATGCCCGGCGGCACCTCGCTGCCCGCGCTGCTGGGGACGGCCGTTTTGGCCGCCGCGGCCGCGAACGTGATCAACAACCTGCCCGCCGTCCTGGTCCTGCTGCCGCTGGCGGCAAGGTCGGCCGGGCCCGCGGCCGTCCTCGCCGTGCTGCTCGGGGTGAACATCGGGCCCAACCTGACCTACGCGGGCTCCCTGGCCACCCTGCTGTGGCGGCGGGTGCTGCGGGAGCACGACGCCGAGCCCGACATGGGCGAATTCACCCGGCTCGGGCTGCTCACCGTGCCCGCGGCGCTCATCCTGGCCACGGTGGCCCTGTGGGCGGGCCTGCACGTGATCTAAGCAGAGGAGGCTGACGGCATGACCGTGATCGCCTGGATCGTCGAAGGCACCTGGCCCGCCTGCGTCGACGCCGCGCGGCGGATCGCTCCGGACGGCGCGGACATCGTGCTGCTGCACGTCACGGGGGGCGACACCCCCGCCGCGGCACACGGCGCCTACGCCGGCCTGCTCGGCCGAGGCCGCCCCGGCCGGGACCCGGGCCCGCGCCTGGCGGAGCTCGGCGCGGCCTCGGCCCGGGAACTGCTCGAGGCCGCGGCCGAGCGCCTGGGACGCCCGTGCACGACGGCCGAGCGGCGGGGGCGCGCGGAGCGCGAGGTGGTCGCGGCGGCCGCGGGCGCCAGCCTGCTCATCGTGGCCCGGGACGGCGATGACACCCGGCTCGGGCCGAAGAGCCTGGGCCCGGCCAGCCGGTTCGTGGTCGACCACGCCCCATGCCCCGTCCTGCTGGTCTGGCCGCGGGAGGCCCCTCCGGCCGGCTCCCTCCCGCCTCCGCCGCCACGGCATCCCCGCCCCCGGTGAGCCGTGGGCCCGCCCGCAGCAAATGCAAATGCGTGTGACAATGCACATGCACCAGGTACCATGTCAGTCACTGGGACCGGGGAGAACATGCCGGGGTCTGGCCCGGCAAAGCTAAGGGGGAACGCCCATGGACACGCGCAACGGGATGCCCGCAGCCGAACTGCGCGACGTCACCTGGAGAAAAAGCCGGCACAGCAACTCGCAGGGAACCTGCGTCGAGCTCGCCGGCCTGCCCGGCGGGGAGATCGCGGTCCGGAACTCCCGGCACCCCGACAGCCCCGCGCTCATCTACACGCCCGCCGAGATGGACGCTTTCCTCCGGGGCGCCAAGGACGGAGAGTTCGACGACCTGCTTTCCTGAGCGGCGTCGGTTACCGGCGGCAAATCGCGCGAGGCGGCGGATCCCGGCCTAACGGCCGGTGGTCCGCCGCAGCGCTGTATGGGCCCGTGGTGACGCGCGCACAAGCCCGGGCAACCGCCGTATAAGACCGGGCAACCGCGTATAACCCCGGGCAACACAAGTCCCCGGGGACGCTCCGGGACTCGCCGCGCGGCTTACCGCAGCAGCGCCCAGACGACCTTCCCCTCGTCCGCAACCGGCTCCCAGCCCCAGCGCGCGCTGCACGCCTCCACGACCTGCAGCCCCCGGCCGCTCTCCGCGCTGACGCACGAGTCGATCCGGATGGGACAGGTGAGGCCAGGATCGGTCACCATGCACATCAGGTAGGGATCCAGGCGTAGTATGGTCAGGCTGATCGGGTGCTCTCCCGGCATCCACTGAGCGGAGAGCAGACCATGCCGGAGCGAGTTGGTCACGAGTTCAGAGACCACAAGCTCGGCCACATCAATCTGCCCGGCCATCCCCCAGTCCTGCAGCGTGACCCTGGTGAATTCCCTGGCTCGCCGGGCCGACTCGGGCTGCGGAGGAAATGCGCACGTGGCGGCGGGGTGGTCCGCCCGCTGGCAGGTGGCGACGCCCGCGATGTCCGCCAGTCCCAGCGCATCCGCCACTTCGACGGCATCCGCGAATCGCAGCGACAGGTGCTCGGCGTGAGCCCCGGTGCTCGCCCGGCGATATCCGCTCGTCGTCAGGAGGCGGTCGTGGCTCACGCTGACATCCTCCGTCCTGACTGCCGTGGCCACCTGTGCACCCGCCGGGCTGCGCCCAAATCCAGGAGGCCGCATCTCGCGCATCTGGAATGCAAACGTTATCATCCTCCATGTAACTTGCAGGCACAAGGCCTTCTGCACGTGCAGATGAAGCTGGCACCAGCACATGCGGGCGGCGGCACTCGCGGGCGCGAGCTAGCTTCTGACGTCAGGGGGAGGCCGATGTGATTTCCGTTGAGCCGGGCAGCGGCCCGACCGTTCGGCGGATCCTGCTCGGCACCCAGCTACGCAGGCTCCGCGAGGCCAAGGGAATCACGCGCGAGGACGCGGGCTACCGCATCCGGGCCTCGGAATCCAAGATCAGCCGGATGGAGCTGGGGCGGGTCGGATTCAAGGAACGCGACGTCGTGGATCTCCTCGAGATGTACGGCGTCGACGACGATGCGGAGCGCGAGGCGCTCGTGGCGCTCGCGCGCGGAGCCAACACGGCGGGCTGGTGGCATCAGTACGCCGACGTTTTACCAGATTGGTTCCAGACCTTTGTGGGCCTGGAAGAGGCCGCGTCGGTGCTGCGGGTCTATGAGGTGCAGTTCGTTCCCGGGCTGCTGCAGACGCCGAGCTACGCGCGGGCCATCATGACCCGCGGCTGGCCTGGCGCGCCCGAGGAGGAGATCGAGCGCCGGGTCAACATGCGGATCACCCGGCAGGACCTGCTGACCAAGCAGAACGGCCCGCGGCTGTGGGCGGTCGTGGACGAGGCGGCGCTGCGGCGCCCCGTCGGCAGCCGCGAGGTGTTCCGGTCGCAGCTCGAGCACCTGATCGAGGCCACGCAGAATGTCAGGATCACGCTTCAGGTCACGCCGTTCCGGTCCGGCGGCCACGCCGCCGAGGCCGGGGCCTTCACGATCATGCGGTTCCCCGAGGAAGACCTGCCGGACGTGGTCTACCTCGAGCAGCTCACCAGCGCTCTCTACCTGGACAAGCGCGAGGACGTGGAGCGGTACAGCGAGGTCATGGAGCGGCTTAGCGTGGAAAGCGAGCCGCCGGAGCGCACCGCCGACCTCCTGAGCGACATGCTCCGCGACCTCGACCACCGGTAAGGGCGGCAAGCCCCTGCGATCCGGGTCACGGAATACGCTGCCGTGACACGAGGGACCGGCCGGCCCGACGACGCGAGGGGATAGGCGCACATGAGCAGCAGCGAGATGTTCGACCAGGGCCTGCAGACGCGGCGCGAAGTCCTGGGCGCCGACTACGTCGACCGCAGCCTGGCCCAGGCGGACGACTTCATGATGGCGTTCCAGCGCATCACCACCGAGTGGTGCTGGGGGTACGCATGGAATCGCCCCGGCCTCGACCGCCGGACGCGCAGCATGCTGAACCTCGCGATGCTGACGGCGCTCGGCAAGAGCGCCGAGCTGAAGCTGCACGTGAAGGGCGCGCTGGCCAACGGGGTGACGGTCGACGAGATCAAGGAAATCCTGGTGCACGCGACCGTCTACTGCGGGATCCCGGCCGGGCTGGAGGCGTTCCGGTCCGCGCACGAGGCGCTGCAGGCCGAGGGCGCCCTCCCGGCGCCGAGGGCCAGCGGATGAACACCGCACCGATCCGGCGAGTGGGCTTCGTCGGCATCGGCAACATGGGGTGGCCGATGGCGGCCCGCCTGGTGCAGGCCGGATTCGAGGTCATCGCGGCGGACATCGCGCCCGGGCGGGCCGCGGCCTTCGCCGCGGAAGTCGGCGGCCGGGCGGTCGGCTCCGTCGCCGACGCCGCCCGGGCCGACGCGCTGGTGACGATGCTGCCCACCAGCGAACACGTGGCCGAGGTGGTCCGGCAGGCCGCCGACGCCCTGCGCGCGGGAACCCTGGTCATCGAGATGTCCTCGGGCGTGCCCGCCGTCACCCAGTCCCTCGCCGCGGACCTGGCCGGGCAGGGGGTGGGGCTGGTCGACTGTCCGGTATCCGGCGGTGTCGCCCGGGCCCGGACCGGGAAGCTCGCGATCATGGCCGGGGGCGATGCCGGGCAGCTTCGCCGCGCCGAGCCCGTGCTGATGGCAATGGGCACGTCCGTCCACCATTGCGGCGGCGTCGGCGCGGGCCAGGCGATGAAGGCGCTGAACAACCTGGTCTCGGCGGGCGGCTTCCTGATCGGCGTCGAGGCCCTGCTCATCGGCCAGCGGTTCGGGCTCGACCCGGCGCTCATGGTCGACGTGCTGAACTCCTCATCGGGCATGAACGGCAGCACGCAGCGCAAGTTCAAGCAGTTCGTGCTGTCCCGCCGGTTCGATTCGGGCTTCGGCCTCGACCTGATGGTGAAAGACCTGTCGATCGCGCTCGGGATCGGCCGGGAGACCCAGACGCCGGCGCCGTTCGCCGCGTTGTGCCGCGAGATGTGGAGCAGCGCCGCCGCCCTGCTCGGGCCGGGCCTGGATCACACGGCCGCGGCCCGGCTCAGCGAGACGCTGGCCGACACGGCGCTGGGAACCACCGGGCCAGGCGGCACGGGGCCGGGCGGCACGGGGCCGGGCGGCACGGGGCCAGGCGGCACGGGGCCGGGCGGCACGGGGCCAGGCGGCACGGGGCCAGGCGGCACGGGGCCAGGCGGCGGCGAGCCCGGCGGCGGCGAGCCCGGCGGAACCCCCTAGCCGCGCCGGTTACCGGCGCGGCATCCCGATCCGCCGGCCCGCGGTCCGCGGGGCCGGCAGGGCGGCGTGCTCGGCGGCCAGGGCCGCGACGGCCCGCTGCCGATCCGGGGGCATCGGGGTCACCCGCTCGGTGGCGATGTCCACGTGCAGGAACATCAGTTCGTTGGTGGCCACCTCGTCGCCGGTCCCGGCGTCGGCCATCCGGTGCAGGACGTGCATCCGCTTGGCGTCGGTTCCGAGCAGCTGCGAGGAGAACCGCAGGCGCGCCCCGGACCGGACGCTGCCGAAGAAGCACAGGTGACTCTCGACCGTGTAGATGCTGGCCCCGGTCCGCTCCCGGTAGGCGGCGCCCAGGCCGAGGTGATCCAGGAACGCGTCGGTCGCCTCGGTGAACGCGATGGCGTAGTAGCCGTCCATCATGTGGCCGTTGTAGTCGATCCAGTCCGCGGGCACCGTGCGCCCGCCGGTATCCAGCGGCCCTCCGCCGCCCGCCGGCCCGCCGGAGCTCATCGGCCCTGCCACTGCGGCCTGCGGCGCTCGGCGAACGCGCGCGCTCCCTCGCGGGCGTCCCGCGAGTCCAGCATCGCCCGGTACGCGGGCAGGCCGTCGCCGCGCAGGATCCGGTAGCCGTCCCGGACGCTGGCACCCTCGGTCTCCCGCAGGAACTCCAGGGCGGCCGCCACGGCCAGCGGCGCGGCGGCGCAGATCGCCCCGGCCAGATCCCGCGCCGCGGGCATGACCTCGGCAGCGGGAACGACCCGGTTGACCAGTCCCCACCGGGCCGCCTCGGCGGCCGTGAAGCGCCTGCCGGTGAGCAGGCACTCGACCGCGATCGCCCGCGGCACCCGGGCCGGCAGCCGCAGCAGGCCGCCGGCGTCGGCGACGATGCCGAGCGTCACCTCGGTGAGCGCGAACTCGGCGTGCTCGGCGGCCACCACCAGGTCCGCGGCCAGGACAAGTTCGAAGCCGCCGCCGAAGGCCAGCCCGTTGACCGCGGCGATGACCGGCTTGCCGATGTCGAGGAACTCGGTCAGGCCGGCGAACCCGCCCGGCCCGTGGTCCGCCTCGGCGCTCTCCCCGGCGGCGGCCGCCTTCAGGTCCCAGCCGGCGCAGAAGAACTTGTCCCCGGCCCCGGTAAGGATCCCCACCCGCAGCCCCGGGTCGGCCCGCAGCCGGCCGAACGCCGCGTAGAGGGCGCGGCTCGTGGCCACGTCGACCGCGTTGGCCTTGGGCCGGTCGAGGGTGATGACCAGCATCTGCCCGTCCACGGTCGTGCGTACCGCAGCGTTCAGGTCCGTCAACTCAGGCTCCGTAGGGTCGCAGCAGGGCGCGGGCGATGATGTGGCGCTGGATCTCGCTGGTGCCGTCCCATATCCGCTCCACCCGGGCGTCCCGCCACCAGCGCTCGACCGGCAGTTCGGCCATCAAGCCCATGCCGCCGAAGATCTGCACCGCGGCGTCGGTGATCCGGCCGAGCGCCTCCGACGCGTACAGCTTGGCCATGGCCGCGTCCGCGTCGGTCATCGCTCCGGCGTCCAGCCGCGCCGCGGCGCGCAGCGTCAGCAGTTCCGCCGCCTCCAGCTCGGTGGCCGTGTCGGCGAGCCGGAACCCGATGCCCTGGAACCGGCCGATCGGCTGGCCGAACTGCCTGCGGTGCGCGGCCCACTCGGTCGCCGTCTCCAGCACCCGCCGGGCCCGGCCCACGCTGGTCGCCGCCACCGTCAGCCGGGTGGCGCCGAGCCACTGCCCCATCAGCTCGAAGCCGCGGCCCTCGTCGCCCAGCCGGTTGGCCGCCGGCACCCGGCAGCCGGAGAAGACCAGCTCGCACTGGTGGTAGCCGCGGTTCGACACGCACCGCGAGCCGCGCCGGACCTCCAGCCCCGCGGTGCCCTTGTCCACCAGCAGCGTGGTGATGAGCTTCTTGGGGCCGCGCGCGGTCTGCTCCGCCCCGGTGGCGGCGAACAGGATGATGAAGTCGGCCACGTCGGCGTGGCTGATGAAGTGCTTGGTGCCGGTGATCACGTACTCGTCGCCGTCGCGCACCGCGGTGGTGGCCATCGACCGGACGTCCGAGCCCGCGTCGGGCTCGGTCATCGCCACGCAGTCGTGCCGCTCCCCCCGGATGGCCGGCAGCAGGTAGCGCTCGCGCTGCTCGCCGCGGCACGCCTGCAGGATGTTGCTCGGCCGCTCGACCAGCATCTGCAGCGCGTAGCCGGCCCGGCCGAGCTCCCGCTCCACCAGCACGAGGGACACCGCGTCCAGGCCGCAGCCGCCGAGCTCGGCCGGCATGTTCGGCGCGTACAGGCCCGCCGCGAGCGCCTTGCCCCGGATCGAGGAGGCCAGCTCCGGCGGCACCTCGTCGAGGCGCTCCACCTCGTCCTCGTGCGGGTACAGCTCCTTCTCCACGAAGTCGCGCACGGTCTCGACGATCAGCCGCTGTTCCGCCGTGAGCTCGAAGTCCACCCGCGCTCACCGGCCCCGGATCGCCATGACGTGGCCGACGTAGTCCGGCACCGGCAGCACCGCGTGCGCGGCGGCGATCCGCCGCAGCCGCGCGGCGAGGTCGCCGGGGAACGGCACCACCCTCCCGGCCCGGGTGTCGACGTGCAACAGCATCTGCTCGCCGGTGGCGAGCCGGTCACCGCCCGCGTTGAACATCTCGTGCGCGATGTGCAGCCGCTTGGCGTCGGTGCCGAACACCTGCAGGGTCAGCCGCAGCCGCTCGCCGAGGCGGGCCTCGCGCAGGTGGTGCAGGTGCGTCTCGGCCGTGTACAGCGAGTGGCCGGCGGCCCGGTAGTCCTCGTCCACCCCGACGTACCGGAAGAACGCGTCGGCCGCGTCGCCGAACACGAGCAGGTGGGCCCACTCGCTCAGGTGGTCGTTGTAGTCCACCCACTCCGGCGCGACCGTGGTCTCGTGCAGCCGCAGTGGCGCCGGGTCGCGCGCCGCCCGGGTCGCCACACCGGGCATCACGCCTCTCCGACGGCGACCGTCATCTTCGGCACGTCGGCCATGAGCTGCACGGTGTAGGGATCCTTCGGTGCCTCGAGGACCTGCTCGACGGGGCCGCGCTCGCAGACCTTCCCGGCGTTCATCACCACGACCTGGTCGGCGATGCTGCGCACCAGCGGCAGGTTGTGGGTGATGAAGATCAGCGACAGCCCGCGCTCGGCCTGCAGCGTGCGCAGCAACTCCACCACCGACGCTTGCACCGACACGTCGAGGGCGGAGGTGACCTCGTCACAGACGAGCAGGTCGGGCTCGAGGATGAGCGCGCGGGCGATGGCCACCCGCTGCCGCTCGCCGCCGGACAGCTGATCCGGGTAGTAGTCCACGAACGACTCCCGGAGCGCGGCCGCGGTCAGCGCCGCCACGACCCGCTCGTACCGCTCGCCGGCGGGCAGCTTCTCGAAGTGGGCCAGCGGCTGCTCCACGATCTGGCCCACGGTCCGGCGCGGGTTCAGCGACGCGTACGGGTTCTGCGAAACGTACTGGATCCGGCGCAGCTGCTCGTCGGAGCGCCGCCGGATGCCCCGGGTGAGCGGCTTCCCGGCGAACGTGACGTCCCCGCCCCAGGTCGGGTGCAGTCCGACCAGGCACCGGGCCAGGGTGGTCTTGCCGGAGCCGGACATCCCCACCACGGCCACGCACTGCTGGCCGGGCACCGCGAACGCGATGTCGTGCAGCACCGTCTTGCGGCCGTAGGTGGCGGACAGGTCGCGCACGTCCAGCAGCGGGGCGGTCGCGGCCGGGCTGGCGGGCCGGGCCGGCGGCCCGGAGGCCGTGTCGGCGAGCGCGGCCACCTCGAGCGCGCGCAGGCACCGGGCGCTGTGCCCGGTCGGCGACACCGCGATCATCGACGGCTGCCCGCGCTCGCAGTCGGGCACCGCGAACTCGCAGCGGGGCTGGAAGAAGCAGCCCGGCGGGCGGTTACCCGGCCGCGGCGGCTGCCCGGACAGGCCGATGAGCATGTGGGCGTCGTCTAGCGACGGGACCGCGCGCAGCAGCCCGCGGGTATACGGGTGCGCCGGGGCGGTGAACACCTCCCGGGCCAGGCCGGCCTCGGCGACCCGGCCCGCGTACAGCACCGCGACGTGGTCGGCGATCTCCGCGACCACCGCGAGGTCGTGGCTGATGTAGACCGCCGCCACCTGGTAGGACCGGCACAGCCCGCGGATGGTCTCCAGGACCCGGCGCTGCGTGGTCACGTCCAGGCCGGTGGTCGGCTCGTCGAGCACGATGAGCTGCGGCCGGCACGCGAAGGCCATGGCCAGGCCGACCCGCTGCTGCTGCCCGCCGGACAGCTGGTGCGGGTAGGAGTCCAGGATCTCGGGCACCGTGGACAGGCCGACCTCGGTCAGCATCTCGGCCAGCCGTTCCTCGCGCGCCTTCGGGCCGCCCTCGTAGGAGTCGAGGACCTCGCGCAGCTGGGTGCCCACCTTCAGGGTCGGGTTCAGCGCGCTGGACGGGTCCTGCGGCACGTAGGCGATCTGCCGGCCGCGCAGCCGCTGCAGATCGCCCGGGGGCAGCCGCAGGATGTCCTGGCCGTCGACGAGGACCTTACCGTCGCCGATGACCAGGCCCCGGCGGACGTGGCCGAGCAGGGCCAGCGCCATCGTGGTCTTGCCCGACCCGGACTCGCCGACCAGCCCGAGCACCTGGCCGGGCTGGACCCGGAACGAGATCTCGTCCACCACGTCGACGGCCTCCCGGCCGCGGGACGGGGTCCGCAGCACCTGCAGGTCCTCGACGACCAGCCGCAGCTCGACCGTGCCGTCGCCGCGGGCGGCACCGGTGCTGGCGGCACCGGTGCCGGCGGCGCTGGCGGCGCCGGCGTTGGTCGCACCGCTGTCGGCAGTGTTGGCGGTCATGTCATCGCTCCCGCGGCCGTGATGCTGGGCAGCAGCGCGTCATCGGCGCCGCGCCCGACGCCGAGCGAGGCGCGGGCGATCGCATCGGTGAGCGTATTGGTCCCGATGGTCAGGGCCGCGATGAGCAGGACCGGCGCCAGCACTCCCCACGGATTGGCCACCAGGCCGATCCGGTTCTCGTTGATCATGTAGCCCCAGCTCGGGGCGGGCGGCTGCAGGCCGAACCCGAGGAAGCTCAGCCCCGCGATGATCAGGATGGAGTAGGTGAGCCGCAGCCCGAGCTCCACCATGAGCACCGAGGTCAGGTTGGGCAGCACCTCCCGGCGGATCACCTTGCGCGCGGGCATGCCGATGATCTGCGCGGCCCGGACGTAGTCCCGCTCGCAGATGTCCAGCGCGGCGGCCCGGGTCACCCGCGCCACCTGCGGGGCGTGCGAGATCGCCACCGCGAGGACGATCAGCCAGATCTTCGGCCCGAGGATGCTGACCAGCAGCAGCGCGAACACGAGCTGAGGGAACGCGAGCACGATGTCCGCGGTGCGCATCAGGACGGTGTCCCAGCGCCCGCCGAAGTACGCCGCGGTCACCCCCCAGGCCGCCCCCGCGCCCACGCCGAGCACGGTGGCCACCGCCGCCATCAGCAGCAGTTGCCAGCCGCCGTCCAGGGTGCGGCTCAGCACGTCCCGGCCGAGCACGTCGCCGCCGAGCGGGAAGGCGAGGGACGGGTTCGCGAACGGCCGGGTGACGAAGTTGTCGGCCGGGTACGGGGCCAGCGCCGGGCCGATGGCGGCGATGAGCACCACGACCCCGACGATCGCGAGCCCGATGGCGCCCCGGGGGGTGCGCACCGCCCGGCCGAGCACCGCGATCCATTCCCGCCGGCGCGCGCGCCTGCGCCCGGCGGACTGAAGCACCTCGAGCGCCGCGGTGGAAGCCACTGCGTCACCTCCGTCAGGAGCGGGGCAGCCGCCGCCGCGGGCTGGCGGCGAGGGACACCATGTCGGTTGCGATGTTGATGATCACGTAGAAGGCCGCCAGGAGTATCACGATGAACTGGATCACCGGGATGTCCCGGTCGGATACCGCGTTAACCAGGCCCTGGCCCAGGCCCGGGTAGTTGAACACGTACTCCACCACCACCACGCCCCCGGCCAGGTACAGGAAGTTGAGCCCGATGACCTGGATGGTCGGCGCGATCGCGTTCGGCAGCGCGTGGAAGAGCAGGACCCGCCGCCGGGAGAGCCCCTTGAGCGTGGCCATCTCGACGTAGTCGCTCTCCAGCGCGTCGATCATCGCCGCGCGCATCATCCGGAACGTGTACGGCACGATCACGATGACCAGCGTGGCGACCGGCAGCACCAGCAGCTTCGGGTCGGACCACGGCGCCACCCCGGGCGGGAAGACCGACACCGCGGGGAAGAAGTGCCAGATCACCGCGGCGAAGAAGATCACCAGCGCCATCGCGACGACGAACTCGGGCAGGGCGGTGACGGCCAGCGCGGAGACGGACAGGATGTGGTCCAGCCAGCTGTCCCGGCGGGCCGCGGCCAGCACGCCGAGCGCCACGCCGATGATCGTGCCGATGACCCCGGCCAGCACGACCAGCACCAGGGTGTTGACGATGCGCCCCCCGACCAGGGAGCTCACGGACGCGCCGCTGACGATCGAGGTGCCGGGGTTACCGCGGAGCAGGCCGGTGAGCCAGCTCCAGTACTGCTCGACCGCGGGACGGTTCAGGCCCATCTGGACCTCGAGCGCGTGCAGCCGCTGCGGGGTGGCGGTGTTCTGCAGCACCGCCGAGGCCGCGTTGCCCGGCAGGGTCTGGGTGGCGACGAAGACCAGGATGGAGACGCAGAACAGCGTGATCACGCCGTAGCCGAGGCGCCGCAGCAGCGTGCTCCAGAGCGGGTGCGCCTTGCGGGCGGGCGCCTGGTCGGCGGCCTGGGCCGGCGCGGGCGCCGGCACCGTCACATCAGCCATGACGGGGAAATCCTTCCGTGCCCGGTGGCTCCGGGCGGCGAGGCATCCGGCGTCGGGTGCGCGCGGGCGCCGCGGCCGTCACGACAGCCAGATCCGCTTGAAGTCGTAGGCGTTGAGGGACAGCCCTCCCTTCGACGGGACGAGGCCCTGGACATTCGCCCCGTAGCCGTCGATGACCGGCGGGAAGAACGGGATGATCAGCCCGCCCTCGGTGTAGTCGATCCGCTGCATCTCGTGGGAAAGCTCCTGCCGCTTGACCGGGTCGATCGTGGCGATCGCCTCCTGGTACAGCTTGTTGTAGGCGGCGTTGTCGAAGTGCGTCTCGTTGAACGGGGCGGTGGGCAGCGTCGCGAGCGAGACCTGGGGCAGGTAGAAGTTGTAGTACCAGTAGTCCTGCGCGAAGACCCATTTCAGGTAGCCGGGGCCGTAGAAGTCGTTGACCGTGACGTTGCTGACGTTGACGCGCATGCCGGCCGCGGACGCCTGCTGCGCGAGCACCTCGGCGGCCTGGATTGTGGCCTGCCCGATGTCCGACGTGACCAGCTGAACCGTGAGGCCCTCCTGCCCGGCCGCCTTCAGCAGCGACTTGGCCTGGTCGATGTCCTGGTGCCGCTGCGGCAGCGAGTGGTCGTACTCGGGGGCCCAGATGCCGAACACGTCGTTCCCGAGCGTCCCGGCGCCGCCGAACAGGATCTGCATCATCTGCGGGCGGTCGATGACCAGGCGCATGGCCTGGCGCACCCGCACGTCGTTGAACGGCGCGCTGTCCACCCGCATCGTGAACGGGTTCCAGCCGCCGCCGTCGGAGATCAGGATGTTCTTGCCCTGGCTCTCGACCACCGCGATGACGTCGGCCGACAGCAGGTTGACCACGTCCGCCTGCCCGGCGAGCAGCGCGTTCACCTGGCTGGTCGCGTCGCTGTAGTCGGTGATCACGACCTCGTCCAGGTAGGGCAGGCCGGACTGCCAGTACCCGTCGTAGCGGACGAACGTGCTCTGCGTGCCGGGCGTGAAGCTCTGCAGCTTGAACGCGCCGGTGCCGACCGGGGCCGAGGGGTTGAAGCCGACCGGGATGACGTCGGAGTAGCCGGGAATGGCCAGTGCCTCGTACAGCGACGCGAACGGCGTCGTGCACGGGATCCGCACCGTGAGCGAGTCCAGCTTGGTCATGCCCTTCGCGTCGATCGACGACAGGCCGGCGGCCGCGGCCGCCGGGGCCTTCGGGTTCATGATCGTCTGGAAGGTGTAGATCACGTCGTCGGCGGTCAGGTCCTTGCCGTTGTGGAAGGTGATCCCCGGCTTGAGCCGTATCGTCCACTCGGTCGCGGTCGCGTTCGGGGTGACCTCCTCGGCCAGCACCAGCTGGGCCTGCGCCCCGGGGGTGAGCCCCACCAGCGGCTCATACAGGTTGTCGACCCGGGAGAAGTCGGCGTTGGTGATGGCGCTGAGCGGGTCGAGGGTGTCCGCGGAGGACCCGCCGGTGATCGCGGCGCGCAGCATGCCGCCCCGCTTCGGCGGGCCGGTGACCTTGGAGACCGACGAGGCGGTCGGAACCGAGGAGATGCCGCACGCGCTGAGCAGACCGCCGGCCCCGGCGGCGAGCGAGCCGGCCACGGCCGTCTTCACGAACTCTCTGCGGCTGAGATCCATGTCCGCTCCCGACTGCGGAGGACGCCGATCCCGGTCCGGGTGCTGCGACGCACCCGGGAAGAGGTTCACGATATGAACAATGCGTGCATGATGCGGTAACGTGGAGTTTAGGTAGCGGTATTGGCAGTGTCAATAGACCGCGTCCGGCTCACGCTCCGCGGCCGCCCCCGGCTGGCGTGCCGCGGTCGCCCCCGGCTCGCGCGGCTCGGCCGGGCCGATCGAGAACCGGTCCACCAGGCCGAGCAGCTCGGCGAGGAACTCGTCCCGCCGCCGCCCCAGCTCGGCCACGGAGCGCCCGTCGGCCTCCCGCAGGCAGCCCGCCACCATCCGCTCCCGCAGCTGCGGGGTCAGCGGCGGCGCCTGCAGCCGGGTCCACGGCTCCAGCAGCGCGGCGCCGAAGTGGTCGAGCATGTGGGCCATGCCGGCGATACCCCCGGCCAGGTGGAAGGTCAGGCACGGGCCCATCTGGGCCCAGCGCAGCCCGGGCCCGTACGCGATCGCCTCGTCGATCTCCTCGACCGTCGCCTCGCCCGCGGCGACCATGTGCAGGGCCTCCCGCCACATGGCCTCCTGCAGCCGGTTGCCGACGAAGCCGGGCAGTTCCCGGCTCAGCCGCAGCGGCCGCTTGCCGACGGCGGCGTAGAACCTCGTGAGCCAGTCCACGGCCGCCGGGTCGGTCTGCTCGCCGCCGACCACCTCGACCAGCGGGATCAGGTAGGGCGGGTTGAACGGATGGCCCACCACGCAGCGCTCAGGATGGGCGCAGTCGGCCTGCAGCATGGTCATCGCGAACCCGGAAGTGCTGGACGCGATCACCACCTCCGGGCGGGCCGCGCGGTCGATCGCGGCCAGAACGCCGCGCTTGACCTGGCCGTCCTCGGGCGAGTTCTCCTGCACCAGGTCGGCGCCTGACACGGCGCCAGCCAGGTCGGCGTGGAAGCGGAGCCGGCCCGGGCTGGCGCCGCCGCGCAGCCCGATCCGCTCGAGCAGCGGCCAGGTCTCCTCCAGCATCCGCAGCAGGTCACGCTGGGCGTGCGGCCCGGGGTCGTAGACATCCACGTCCAGGCCCATCCGCAGGAAGTGCAGCGCCCAGCCGCCACCGATCACCCCGGCACCGACGATCCCTACCCGGCGCACCTGGTCCGGCTCGGTTAGCACCACGGCTCCTCCTCGGGAGATTCCACCTCGTCCAGCCAGCCGGTCACCAGGTCACGCAGCTCGGCGCGGTGCCAGGCGAAGGAATGGTTGGCGCCCTCGACCTCGACGTACCGGCACGGCAGCCCCGCGCGGGCGTTCAGCCGCCGGGCCTGCTCCACCGGAACCCACGCGTCGTCGCTGCCGTGCACGATCAGCAACGGCCGCGGCGCGATCGAGGCGACCAGGTCCAGCGGTCCCGGCCGCCTGCTGACGTCGGCGCCCTGCCGGGTGAACTCCTCCGGCGTCACCGCGAGAAACCGGGTCATCTCGCGGTCAATCTGCTCGGCCGTCAGGCGCATGCCGCCCAGGTCTACCGCGGCGCCGTAAACGGCGACGGCGCGCAGCCGGTCGTCAGCCGCGGCGGCCAGGATGGCGGCCCAGCCGCCGAGGCTGTGCAGCAGCAGCACCGTCGGCTTCGGCCGCTCGCCGCGGGCGAGGTGGAGCGTGCCGACCAGCCGGTGCCCGCCGCTGTCGAAGGTGACACCCGTCAGGCCCTCGTGCTCTCCCGGCGGCGGCGCCGCAGCGCCGGGCCGCTCGTCAGTAGCCGACGTGGTCCAGGCCCTTGAGCCCGAGCAGCTGCCGCGCCTCGGCCGGGGTCGCGATCTCCAGCGACAGCGCCCCCAGGATGCCGCGGATCTTGCGGACCTGGTCGGCGTTGGACTCGGCGATCTGGCCCTTGCCGAGGTAGAGGCTGTCCTCCAGGCCCACCCGCACGTGCGAGCCCATGATGGCGGCCGCGGTCACGATGCCCATCTGGTAGCGCCCGGCCCCCAGCGTGGACCACTGGTACGCGTCGCCGAGCAGCCGGTCGGCGGTGCGCTTCATGTGCACGATGTGGTCGACGTCCGGCCCGGTCCCGCCCATCGTGCCGAAGATCGTCTGGACGAAGACCGGCGGCTGCACCAGGCCCTGGTCCAGGTAGTAGGCCAGGGTGTACAGGTGCGAGGTGTCGTAGGCCTCCGCCTCGAACCTGGTGCCGGTCTGCGGGCCGACGACCTTGAGCATGTACTCGATGTCGGCGTAGGTGCTCACGAACGGCTCGGAGCGGGTGCTCTCCAGGTACGGCTCTTCCCAGGCGAACCGGAACTTGCCCCGGTACCGGTCGATCATCGGGAAGCTGCCGTAGTTCATCGTCCCGAGGTTGAGCGTGCACAGCTCGGGCTTGAGCTTGAGCACGCCCTGCAGCCGTTCCTCGACGGTCATGCCGGTGCCGCCGCCGGTGGAGATGCTGATCACGACGTCGCTGCGCTGCCTGATGCCCCGCGCGTACTCGGCGAACACGGCCGGGTCGGCCGTCGGGCTGCCGTCCTGGGGATCGCGGGCGTGCAGGTGCAGTACGGCCGCGCCGGCCTCGGCCGCCGCCACGCCCTGATCAACCACCTGCTCGACGGTGTAGGGCAGGTACGGGGACATCGACGGCGTGTGCCCGGACCCGGTGAGTGCGCACGTAATGATGACCTTGCTGGAGCCAGCCATAGCGCGGCCGTCCTCCCTGACGTGCGTTCACGATGTGAACGGTCTGTTACCATCGCGAGACTATCAGCGCGTTTCGACGACGGTCAAGGCTCCGGTTCCGGGCTCGCCGGGCGAGCAGGGCCCCTTGCTTCCATGATTGAGGTTCATGAGGTGCGGAATACGCGTGCCATGCACCGCGATCATGGAACGACGGCTGAGGTCCGCGTCTGGCTAGTCGAGCAGCGCGCGGACCTCCTGCGCGGTCTGCACGGCTTCCCGGCCGATCTCGTGCAGCTTCTTGGCCGGGTTGCGGGGAGCAGGACCCCAGACGTTGATCACGGCGATCGGGTACTGCCGGGTGTTCAGCACGGCGGCCGAGGCGCCGGATGAGAACTCTTCGTACTCCCGGGTGCACAGCGCGTAGCCGACCCGGCGGACCTCGGCGAACTCGCGCTCCAGCTGTTCACGGTCGGTGACGGTGTGCGCGGTGTAGCGCGGCAGCTCGCGCGGCAGGATCGCGTCCCGCTCGTCCCGGCCCAGCCAGGCCAGGAACGCCTTGCCGCCCGAGGTGGCGTGCAGCGGCAGCGGCTTGTCGAGCCAGTTCGGGACCATCACGTTCGGCGGGTCCACCTGGTCGACGTAGACCAGGTTGAAGCGCTTGGCCACCGCGAGCGTGACCGACTCCCCGGTCACCGCGGCCAGCTTGCCCAGCAGCGGGCGGACCCGCCGCACGAGCGCGTCGTCGGTCACCGCCGCGGCGACCGAGATCGCGCCGTACCCGACCGTGTACCGCTGGGTGATCGGGTCGCGGTCGACCAGGCCGTGGTGCTCCAGGGTACGCAGCAGCCGCCAGGCGGTGCTCCGGTTGATGCCGCATTCCCGGGCCAGCTCCAGGACCGTGGGCGGCGTCGCGCTGGCGGCGACGGATTTCAGCAACGCGACCGCCCGGTCCACCGCCTGGATGCGCTGGGTCTGCTGGCGCGGGGTACCGGCGCTTTCCCCGGGCGCTGCCGCGCCGGGCAGCCCCGCGTCCGCAGGGCGCGGGGTCTGGGCGACGGCCTGACGTGGCACAGGTGCAGCATAACCAGAGGTGATCAATGCGCCACCGGGCGGCGGCCGGCCCGCGCCAGGCTGCGGGCTCGCGTAGGGTGCGGTTAGCTTCCGCGAAGGAAGACGCGGCACCGGGGAGGGCACGTGGAGCGGACGGTCACGACGCCAGACGGCCGGATCCTGGCGGTGCAGGAAGCCGGCGATCCCGCGGGCAGGCCGGTTCTCGTCCACAATGGCTCGCCCAACTCCCGGCACCTGTACGGCCCCAACGCGGCGGACGCCGCCGAGCGAGGCTTGCGCCTCATCAGCTACGACCGGCCCGGCTACGGGGGCTCAACGCCCCAGCCGGGGCGCAGTCATGCCAGCTGCGCCGCCGACGTCCGGGCGATCTGCGCCTCGCTGGAGATCGGCCGGCTGGGGATCTGGGGCATCTCGGGAGGCGGCGCGCACGCGCTGGCCTGCGCGGCGCTGCTGCCCGACCTCGTGGCCGGCGTGGCGTCGCTGGCGGGGCTCGCGCCCTACGGCGCCGAGGGCCTGGACTGGTTCGACGGCATGGGCCAGGACAACGCCGACGACTTCAGGCTGTTGATGGCGGACGCCCTCGCGTCACGGGCCAAGATGGAGAAGGACCGGGAGGAGGCGCTCGCCGCGTCGGCCGGCGATCTCCTGGACGTGCTCAAGACCTTGCTGACGCCCACCGACGCCGCGGTCCTGACCGGCGAACTGGCCGAGTACCTCTCCTACAGCACGCACGAAGGGCTCGCGCCGGGCAGCGAGGGCTGGTGGGAGGACTCGTCCGCGCAGGCCGGCGCGTGGGGGTTCGAGCTCGCCGACATCTCGGTCCCGGTCCTGGTCATGCACGGCCGGCAGGACTTGTTCGTCCCGTTCGGCCACGGCGAGTGGCTGGCCGGCCACATCCCCGGGGTCGAGGCCCGGCTGCTGGACGACGACGGGCACCTGACCCTGCTGCAGCACCGGATCCCCGAGGTGCACGACTGGCTGTCCGCCCGGCTGTGATGCATCAGGCGGCCTCGGGGTCCCCCGGCCAGTCAGGACTGAGCGAGAAGGATCGCGTTCACGCGGGCTCGACCGCCACCGGCAGGGTGTCGAGGCCGCGCAGGGAGTTGTTGAGCCGGGGGCGCGGCTCGCCGGCCAGGCGCCAGGACCTGACCCGGCCCGCCAGCGCCCGGAGCACGGCCTCGCCCTCCATGCGCGCGATCACCTGGCCGACGCAGTTGTGTACCCCGGTGCCGTAACCCAGGTGGCCGGCGGTCTTGCGGCGGATGTCGAAGCGGTCGGGCTGCTCCCAGCGCCGCGGGTCGCGGTTGGCCCCGGCGAACGACACCATCACCTTCGCGCCGGCGGGCAGGTGAGTCCCGGCCAGCTCGACCGGCTCGGTGGTGGTGCGGAAGAAGTTCATCACCGGCGCCTCGATCCGGACCACCTCCTCGAACGCGTTGCGGGCCAGCGACGGGTCCTCGCGCAGCGCCTGCCACTGGCCGGGAGAGCGCACGAAGTCGAGCACGCCCAGCGCCAGCGCGCTGACCGTGGTGTCGAGCCCGGCCGACAGGAACGAGCGGACCAGCAGCGCCGCCTCGTCCTCGGTGACCTCGCCCGCATCGACCCCGGCGTAGATCAGCGCGCCGAGGCCGTCCGGGCGCAGCGACGAGCGGGAGCACTGCTGCGTGATCCAGGCCAGCACCTCCCCTGCACCGTCCATCGACGCCTCGAACAGGTGATTACGCGGGCCCATCCCGTTGAACACCAGCGCGCCGTAGGCCAGCAGCTGGTCCCGGCCGCCGGGCTGCAGCCCGAACGCGTCCGCGAACACCTGCGTCGGGAAGATTTCCGCCAGGTCCGGCACCGCGTCGAACGATCCCCGGGCCACCAGCGAATCGGCCAGCTCGGCGGCCTTGCGGTCGAAGACCTCCTGCAGGTAGCCCAGCGATCGCGGGGCGAGCGCCCGGGCCACGACCTTGCGGTTGTGCGTGTGCACCGGAGGATCGACCTCGAGCAGGATGCTCGGCTTGCGCCAGGCCTTCTCGGTGTTGAAGTTGGTGATCCCGGTGCCCGCGGCCGAGGAGAACACCCGCGGGTCCTTGAGCACCGCCTGGACCTGCTCGTGCCGGGCCACCGCGAACACCCCGTACCGGTCCAGGTAGACGACCGGGCCCGCGTCCCGCAGCTGCGCCAGGAACGGGAACGGGTCCGCCAGGAACTCATCCGAGTACGGGTCGATCGCCGAGCGCGGGCAGGCCGCTGGCGTTCCCGTTACGGAAGTCGTCATGTCAGCATCTCCCCCGGCGAGAAGGGCGGCACGTATTGAATCCTTTTCATCCTCCCCGCGGCCGCCCACGTACGCTGCCTGAGACCGACGGACGGAAAAGATTCATTCCCGATGGTAGATCCGGCGCGCGAGCCGGCCCAGGGCCCGGTCGAGGGGGTTGCCGAAGGGGTTGTCGCGCACGACGTACGTCCAGGTCGCGGTCGGCCGCTTCAGCCCGGCGGCGTCGAGGTCGGCTCCTGCGCCAGTGATCTGGGCGGTCCGGAAGGTCTCCGCGGAGCGCTCCTCGACCTGGTCGAGCAGGCTGGCGAACAGCTTCACCGCCTCGGCGTGGAACTCGGCCAGCGGGTCGAGGGACATCCCGAACGGGTTCGGGCCCTGCCCGAGCGCGCGCAGGTGGATGCCCTCGCGGATGTCGGCCAGCACCGCCAGGTGGTCCGCCCAGCCGCGGTCGAGGTGATAGAGGACGATCTTCCTCGCGGCCCCGGCGAGGACGTCGGCGTCGAGGCTGCCGGCCAGCTCGGCGTACCGCCCGGGGCAGCGGCCGGCCAGGGCCTGCAGCGCCGCGTCGCCGCGCAGCAGGCGGTCCCGGTGGGACAGCACGACCTGCCGCTGGTCCTCGATGAGCTTGTTGTACCGGAAGGTGTTCCGGTGGATCTCCAGGTGGGCGCCGTCCGCAACGCGCTGGGCGTGGGCCACCGCGGCGTCGGCCCGGGCGTCGCGGACCCGGCCGTCGGGGGCCACGTCGCGCGGCGCGGCCGTGTCCGGGGCGTAGCTGGTGATCAGCTCGTCCTCCAGGCTGACGAAGAAGACCGAGCTGCCGGGGTCGCCCTGCCGGCCGGACCGCCCGCGCAGCTGATGGTCGAGCCGGCTGCTCGCGTGCCGCCCGGTGCCGATGACGTACAGGCCGCCCAGCGCGGCGATCTGATCGCGGTCACCGTCGCGGCCGCCCAGGCGGATGTCGGTACCGCGCCCGGCCATCTGGGTCGACACGGTGATCGCCCCGCGGGCGCCGGCCTCGGCCACGATCGCGGCCTCTTCCGCGTCGTTCTTGGCGTTGAGCACCACGTGCGGCAGCCCGGCCGCGGCGAGCCGGCGCCCGAGCCGTTCCGACTCGGCGATGTCGAGCGTGCCGATCAGCACCGGCCGCCCGGTGGCGTGCGCGGCGGCCACCTCGGCCACCACCGACTTCTCTTTCTGCGGCAGGGTCGCGTACAGCCGGTCCGGCTGATCGTCGCGCACGCACGGCCGGTTCGGCGGGATGACCGCCACCTCCAGCCCGTAGAACTCGCGGAGCTCCTCGCCCACCGTCACGGCGGTGCCGGTCATGCCGCACACCCGCGGATACCGGCGGACCAGGGACTCCACCGTGATGCTGTCCAGGACCTCGCCGCTGTCGCTGGCGGCGAGGGCCTCTTTCGCCTCGACCGCGGCCTGCAGGCCGTCGGGCCAGCGCTGCATCTGGGCCACCCGGCCGCGGGACGCGCTGACCAGGTGGACCTGGCCGTCACGGACGATGTAGTCGACGTCGCGCCGCAGCAGGGCGTGCGCGTGCAGGGCCACGTTGAGCCGGGTCAGCGTGTCCAGCCGGTCGGCCGCGTACAGGTTGATGCCGCCCAGGGCCTGCTCGGCGGCGCGCCCGCCCGCGTCGGTCAGCGACACGTTGCGTCCCTGGTCGTCGGCCTCGTAGTGCAGGCCGGGGCGTAGTCCGCGCACGATCTCGGCCATCTCGGCGTCGGTGTCGGTTTCGCCGGTGGCGCCCGCGAGCACCAGCGGGACCAGCGCCTCGTCGATGAGGACCGAGTCGGCCTCGTCGATCAGCAGCACGTCGGGGTCCGCGGCGACCAGGTCGGCGGCGTCGGTGACGAGGCGGTCGCGGAGCACGTCGAAGCCGATCTCGCTGACCGGCGCGTAGGTCACCTGCGCCGCGTACGCGGCCCGCCGCTGCGCCGGGGTCGAGGCCTGGCCGATGCAGCCGACCGTGACGCCGAGCCGCTCGTACACCGGGCCCATCCAGTCGGCGTCGCGGCGGGCCAGGTAGTCGTTGACCGAGGTCACGTGCACCGACCGGCCGGCCACCGCGTACCGGGCGGCGGCCAGCGCCCCGGACAGGGTCTTGCCCTCGCCGGTGGCCATCTCGGCGACGTGCCCGTCGAGCATGACCAGCGTGCCGAGCAGCTGGACGTCGTAGGGCCGCTCGCCCAGCGCGCGGCGGGCCGCCTCCCGCCCGACCGCGCAGAACTCGGCGTCGTCGCGGGCTTCGCGGGCGCGGCCGGCCAGCGCGCCGTCCGGCAGGCCGGCCAGGTCCTCCTCGCGCGCGGCGATCGCGGGCAGCAGGCGCTGATAACGGGTCAGGTCGGTCGTGCCCGGCCGCTGCAGGAAGCGCTGGACCCGGTCACGCAGCGGGCTCACGGCCTCAGAGCACCGCCCCGATGATCTGCTGCGCCTCGGCCTGGATCCGGGCGAGGTGCTCGGGCCCCCGGAACGACTCGGCGTAGAGCTTGTAGACGTCTTCGGTCCCGGACGGCCGGGCGGCGAACCAGCCCGATTCGGTGACGACCTTCAGGCCGCCGAGCGGCTCGCCGTTGCCGGGCGCGGTGGTGAGCCGGCTGAGGATCTTCTCGCCGGCCAGCTCGGTCGCGCTGACCTGGTCCGGGCTGAGCCGCGCCAGCGCCGCCTTCTGCTCGCGGCTGGCCGGGGCGTCGATCCGGGCGTAAGCCGGGTCGCCAAGCCGCGCGGTGAGCTCGCGGTAATGCTCGGACGGCGGGCGGCCGGTGACCGCGGTGATCTCGGAGGCGAGCAGGGCCAGGATGATCCCGTCCTTGTCGGTGGTCCAGACCCGCCCGTCCCGGCGCAGGAACGAGGCCCCGGCGCTCTCTTCCCCGCCGAACGCGACAGTGCCGTCCAGCAGGCCGGGCACGAACCACTTGAACCCGACCGGCACCTCCATCAGGCGGCGCCCGGCCGTCTCGGTCACCCGGTCGATGATCGAGGAGCTGACCATGGTCTTGCCCACCGCGGCGTCCGCGGGCCAGTCCCCGCGGTGGCGGTAGAGGTAGTCGATCGCGACGGCCAGGTAGTGGTTGGGGTTGAGCAGGCCGGCGTCCGGGGTCACGATGCCGTGCCGGTCGGCGTCGGTGTCGTTGCCGGTCGCGATCGCGAACTCAGCCCGGCGGTCGATCAGTGAGGCCATGGCGTACGGCGACGAGCAGTCCATCCGGATCCGGCCGTCCCAGTCCAGGGTCATGAACCGGAAGGTGGCATCGGCCACCGGGTTAACCACGGTCAGGTCCAGCCCGAACCGCTCGCCGATCTCGCCCCAGTAGGCCACGCTCGCGCCGCCGAGCGGGTCGGCGCCGATCCGCACGCCGGCGTCCCGCACCGCGTCGGTGTCCACGACCGCGGGCAGTTCCGACACGTACGCGAGTAGGAAGTCGTACCGGCCGGCCGCCGCGGCGGCCCGGTCGTACCGGATCCGGCGGACCTGCTTCGGGCCGCCGCGCAGCAGCTCGTTGGCGCGGTCCTGGATGACCGAGGTGATGTCGGTGGCCGCCGGGCCGCCGTCGGGCGGGTTGTACTTGAACCCGCCGTCCTCGGGCGGGTTGTGCGACGGGGTGACCACGATCCCGTCGGCCAGGCCGTCCGCCCGGCCTTCGTTGTAGACCAGGATCGCGCGGGAGAGTGAGGGCGTCGGGGTGTAGCCGCCCCGGCTGTCCGCCAGCACCTGCACGTCGTTGGCGATGAGCACCTCGAGCGCGGTGACGAAGGCGGGCTCGGATAGCGCGTGCGTGTCGCGGCCGATGAACAGCGGCCCGGTGAACCCGGCCCGGGCGCGGTAGTCGCAGATCGCCTGCGTGGTCGCGGCGATGTGATCATCGTTGAACGACCGCCGGAACGCCGAGCCGCGGTGGCCTGAGGTGCCGAAGGAGACCTGCTGCCCGGGCTCGGCCGGGTCCGGGTGCTCCGCGTAGTAGGCGGTCACCAGCGCCGCGACGTCGACGAGATCGGCCTGGCCGCCGGCTGCCCGGCCCGCTCATTCACCGGCATCGGCAAGCTCCTCCCGTCGGGCCAGCCCGGCTTACGACCCTATCGCCCTATCGCGCCCGGCCGACCGGACGGCCGGGGCGATGCGGTCGCAGGCCGCTGGCTCTGGCCGTATCCGCCAGACTACGGACGGTTCAGCGGCCATTCCGCCTCGCCCCGGCCGCTCCCGGAGAGGACTAGCGGATCGGCGGGAGGGTCTGGCCGGGGCCGAGCACGGTGCGGAACGGGTCGCCGCGCTGGGCCAGGCGGTCCGGCACGGTACGGATCGTGATCCCGTCAGGTTTCAGCGACGGGTCGTCGAGCTCGTCCCAGTCGACGGGCGCGGACACCGGCGCGCCCGGGGCCGGGCGAGGGCTGTACGGCGCGACGAGCGTCTTGTTCTTGACGTTCTGGGTGTAGTCGAGCCGGGCTCGGCCCTGGCGCGCCGCGACGTCCCACTCCCAGCTGACCAGGTCGGGCACGACCGAGCCGACCGCACGCGACAGCTGCTTCACCCACCCGCGGGTCTGCTCGTAGCTGGGCCCGCGGGTGATGGGAATCCAGATCTGCAGGCCCGTGTGCCCGGTCAGCTTGGGCTGGGCGCGCACGCCCAGGTGCTCCAGCGCGGTGCGGTGCAGCCGGGCCAGGACCAGCACGTCGTCCCAGGACGTGCCGGCGCCGGCGTCGATGTCGATGAGCGCGTAGGTCGGCAGGAGCGGCTCGTCGGTGCGCGCGGTCCAGGCGTGCCACTCCAGCGCGCCGAAGTTGGCCGCCCACACCAGCGCGGCCGGCTCGTCCACGACCAGGTAGGTGGTGACGTCCCCTGGGTCGGCGTTGGGGTTGTCCCAGCGCGGGAGCCAGTCGGGCGCGTGATCGGGCAGCTGCTTGTGCCAGAAGCCCTTGGTGTCGGCGCCGCCCGGGAAGCGGTGCATGTTGAGCGCGCGGCCGGCCAGGTACGGCAGGATGACCGGGGCGATCCGGGCGGCGTAGCCGATGAACTCGCGCTTGGTCACCGGCTCCTCGCCCGGGCGGGCCGGGAAGATGGCCTTGTCCAGGTTGGTCACCCGCAGCCGGCGGCCGAACACCTCCCAGGCCCCGCCGCCCGGTCCGAGGGCGTCGAGCGCGTCAAGCTCGGCGGGGTCGGGCCCGGGCGGCAGGTCGTGAGCGGCCTGCTCGCCGATGGCGACCGACGCCTCCGCGGGCGGGAGCTCGTTCAGCCACATCCGGTCCGGATGGGCCTTGACCTCGTCGTTGGTGCGGCCGCTGAGCACCGACCTCGGGTGGTCCTCCGGGTTCCAGCCCTCGACGGCGTACTCATCGTGCTTGTGCAGCAGCAGCCACTGATCCTGGTCGGAGTCGCGGTGGTCACGGCGCACCAGGATCAGGCGGCCGCGCAGCTTCTGCCCGGTAACGTCGGCGTGGAAGTCGCCGCCGGCCACCGCGGCCGCGGGGTCGTCGGTCGCGTGCGGTTCCCAGGTGCCCCGGTCCCACACGATCACGTCGCCCGCGCCGTATTCCCCGGCCGGGATGATGCCCTCGAAGTCGAGGTACTCGATCGGATGGTCCTCGACGTGGACCGCGGTCCGCCGCACGTCCGGGTCGAGCGTCGGCCCCTTGGGCACGGCCCAGCTCACCAGCACGCCGTCGATCTCGAACCGCAGGTCGTAGTGGAGCCGGCGCGCCCGGTGCCGTTGCACCACAAACCGCCGGGCGCCAGCCGGGCCGTCCTGGGGCGGCGCCCCCGCCGGCTCCGGCGTGCGCCCGAAGTCCCGCTTGCGCCGGTAGGGCGCCAGCCGCTCGGTCCCCGGCTTCCCCGGCTTCCCCGGCTTCCCCGGCTTCTCCGGCTTCCCCGGCTTCCCGGGGGCGGCTGGCTTGCGGCTCTTGCTCGGCGACGGCACGGTCGGCTCACAGCCCGAGCAGCCGCGCCGCGTTGTCGTGGCAGACCGCGCGCAACCAGGGCGCCCCGAGGTCGAGGCGGGCCAGGGCCTGCAGCTGGTGCAGGTACGGATGGGGAATGTTGGGGAAGTCGCTGCCCAGCAGGATGCGGTCGGCCGTGGCCGCCAGCCGGGGCCGCAGCGCCGCCGGGAACGGCATCAGGCGATCGAAGAATTCGGTGAACGCCATCGTGGTGTCCAGATAGACGCCGGCGTGCCGCTGCATGAGGTCGAAGAACTCGCCGTACTCGGGCGCCCCGAGGTGCGCGACGATCATGATCAGCCGGGGATGGCGGGCAAGCACCTCCGAGATCGGCCCGGGACCGGTGTACCGGCCCGGCGTCGGCCCGGACCCGCAGTGCACGATGACCGGCACGTGGGCCTCGGCGAGCAACCCCCAGACCGGGTCGAGCAGCTCGTCCCGGGGGTCATAGCCGCCCACCTGCAGGTGCGCCTTGAACAGCCGCGCGCCCGCCTCGATCGCCCCGGTCACATACCCATCGGCACCGGGCTCGGGGTAGAACGTGGCGCTGTGCAACGCATCCGGGGTCCGGGCCGCGAACTCGGCCTCCCAGGAGTTGAGCCACCTCGCCATGCCGGGCTTGTGCGGATACGCCAGCGCGCCGAACCGGCGCACGCCGAACGCCCGCAGCAGGGCGAGCCGGTCGTGCTCGGGCCGCCGGTAAGCGACCGGCCACGCCTGCCCAGCCTCGCGGCCGTCCTCGAAGTAGTTCCAGACCTTGTCCAGCACGTTGGGGGGCATGAAGTGCGTATGCACGTCCACCAGGCCAGGCAATCCAAGATCTCTCCAGAACGCGACGACCGCCGCTGACTCGCCGGCCGCAGCGGACTCGCTCCCGCGGCCAGCCCCCGGCTCGCCGGCCGCGGCGGACTCGCTCGCCGGGGCGGCATCCGGGTCGTGCAGGCCGGTCACCACTCAAGTCTGCCAGGGCCCGGCCGAGCCTCCCGGACACGCGGTCGGCCGGCGGCGAGATACGCCGTCCGCCGGAGGGCCGGCCCGCGCCAGCTCGTCTATTTCCGGACACGACGGCCACTCCCTCTCCACAACGAGATCATCTTCATCTTTTCACTCGATCCGTGCCCACAAACACTCCCAAATTGGGTGATCAAATGACTGGATCGCGTGAAAAGATGCGGTGATCATGGGGCTGGGCCGGGAGCGGGCGGCTGGGCTGGCGGCGGGCCGGGTTTCGGTCTGTCTGATATTGGGTTGGTGGGTGTCCGATTCGTGGGGGCGGGCGGCGGGCACGCGTGCGGGGCGCCCAGCCCGGGCGATGGCGGGTTGGCTCGTAGGCTGGGCCGGACAGGAAGGCGGGCGTGGTGATCCTGGATCGTTTTCGCGTCACCGACCGCGTGGCGGTCGTGACCGGCGCTGGCCGCGGCATCGGCGCGGCCACGGCTGTCGCCCTGGCGCAGGCCGGGGCGGACGTGGTGATCTCGGCGCGTACCGAGGACCAACTGGCCAAGGTCGCGCGTGAGGTCGAGGCCGCCGGGCGGCGGGCCGTCGTGGTGCCCGCGGACCTGAGCGACCTCGACGCGGTCGCGGGGCTGGCGACCGCCGCGGTCGACGTGTTCGGCCGGCTGGACATCGTGGTCAACAACGTCGGCGGGGCCATGCCGCGGCCGTTCCTGGCCACCAAGCCACGCCACCTGACGGACGCGTTCCAGTTCAACGTGGCCGTCGCGCACCGCCTCACGCTGGAGGCCGTCCCGCATCTGCTCGCTTCGCCCGACCAGGCCGGAGCGGTGATCAACATCTCCTCGGTCGTCGGGCGGGTTGCCGGCCGCGGCTACCTCGCCTATGGCACGGCCAAGGCGGCCGTGGCCCATTACACCCGGCTGGCCGCGGCCGACCTCGCGCCCCGGATCCGGGTCAACGCGGTCGCGGTCGGCTCGGTGGCGACCTCGGCGCTCGATATCGTGCTCACCGACGACGCGCTGCGGGGCCAGATGGAGCGGACGGCGCCGCTGGGCCGGATCGGCGATCCGGGGGACGTCGCGGCCGCCGTGCTCTACCTGGCCTCGCCCGCGGGCGGTTACATCACGGGCAAGGTCCTGGAGGTCGACGGCGGCCTGGAGCGGCCCAACCTCGACCTCGGCCTCCCCGATCTCTGAACCCGGTCAGGACCGCGGCGCAGCAGCCGGGCCAGGCCCGTAGCGCTTGGTCAGATCACGGACCTCGATCATGTGACCTCCTTCCGGCCCGCGTGCCATCTGGAGATCACGCTAGGAACCGGGCGGGCCCGGCGGAAGGCGGTTACCGCCCGTCTTCGCCTGGGGGAAATCCCCCAGGCCATGCCGGCCTGATCGCCAGCCTGCCGTCGCTACGCTTTGACGATGTGCAACGACGCCCTCGCCGCGCCATGAACTGGCGGCGGCGCGGCGGGCCGGCCGGGCTGGCGGCCCTGGCCGCGATGACCTGCATGGCCGCTGCTCCCGCGGCCGCGGCGACGGCCGCGACGGGGCCGGCCGCGCGACGTCCTGGACGGTGTACCACGCCGATGCCGCGGGCACCGGGGTCGCGGCGCCGGTGACCGCCGTGGGCACCGGCTCCCGGGTGTGGACCTCGCCCACCCTCGACGGCGAGATCTACGGTGAGCCCCTGCTCTTCGCCGGGCGCGTCTACGTGGCCACGGAGAACGACACGGTGTACGCGCTGTCCGCCGCCACCGGCGCGGTAGCCTGGTCCGCCCATCTCGGCAGCCCGGTGCCCTCCACCTCGCTGCCCTGCGGGGACATCACGCCCACCGTGGGCATCACCGGCACGCCGGTCATCGACCCGGCCCGGGCCGAGATCTTCGTGGTGGCCGACGAGATGGTGAACGGGAACCCGGCGCACATGCTGACCGGCCTGGCCACCGCCACCGGCAATACCGAGATGACCCAGGACGTGGACCCGGCCGGCGCCGATACCGCGGCGCTGCTGCAGCGTACCGGCCTGACCCTGGACGACGGCCGGGTGGTGTTCGGCATGGGCGGGAACTTCGGCGACTGCGCCAGCTACCGGGGCCGGGTGATCGCCGCCCCCGAGGCCGGCGGGAGGCCGCGGACCTTCACGGTCGACGCCGCACCCGGCGAGTCGCAGGGCGCGGTCTGGATGGGCGGCGCGGCGCCGGTCGTGGACGGCAGCGGCCACGTCTGGGTCAGCGTCGGCAACGGCTCGGTCTACTCGTCCTCGCACGCCTACGACGACAGCGACTCGGTGCTTGAGCTGTCGCCGACCATGCGGCTGCTGCAGTACTTCGCGCCGAGCACGTGGCCCGCCAACAATTCCGAGGACCTCGACATGTCCACGGCGCCGGTGCTGCTTCCCGACGGGCAGGTGATCCTGGCCGGCAAGTCCCGCATCGTCTACCTGCTGGACGGCGCGCACCTGGGCGGCATCGGCACGCAGCAGGCCGCCCTGGGCTCGGCCTGCGGCAACGACATCGACGGCGGCATCGCGCTGGCCGGCATGACGGTGTACCTGCCCTGCTTCAGCGGCATCATCGCGGTGCGCGCGGCTGCGTCCCCGCCCGCCCTGCACCTGCTGTGGAGTTCCGGAACGGGAGGCGGCCCCCCGATCCTGGCCGCCGGCCTGATCTGGACCATCGGCCAGAACGGCACGCTGTACGGGCTCGATCCCGCCACCGGCGCGATACGGCAGCAGGCGTCGATCGGCGCGGTGGCCAACCACTTCCCGACCCCGGCCGTGGCCGGCGGGCTGATGCTCGCCCCGGCCGCGCGCGACGTGGTCGCGTTCGCCGCGCCCGGCCCGGGGACCGCGCCCGCCACCCCCGCGCCGACGCCCACGGCGGCGGTTCCGACCAGCCGTCCCACCGGCGCGGCCCAGCCGGCGGCCAGCACGGGCCTGGCGCCCGGGGCGATCGCCAGCCTCGTCGTCGCCGGCCTGGTGGTGATCGGCGGGATCGGCTGGCTCGTGTGGCGGCG
Source organism: uncultured Actinomycetota bacterium (assembly GCA_963808705.1). Lineage (GTDB taxonomy): Bacteria > Actinomycetota > Actinomycetes > Streptosporangiales > Streptosporangiaceae > JASHPR01. The sequence continues at coordinate 288,900 of CAWEHB010000009.1, forward strand.
GACGGTCGGCCACAATTAGCCCGGAGGTTCCGTGCGCTTTTCCTACGCCGAGTCAATGACCAGCCCGGCCTTTTACGCGCCGCTCGCGCGGGCCGCCGAGGAGAGCGACTACGACTCTATGGTGGTGCCCGACTCCATCTGCTATCCCGAACGCTCCGCCAGCGTCTACCCGTTCAACCCGGACGGCACCCGGGAGTTCCTCGAGGACAAGCCGTTCCTCGAGCCGTTCTCGCTGATCCCCGCCCTGGGCACGGTCACCGAGCGGCTGCGCTTCATCACGTTCGTGCTGAAGCTCCCGGTGCGCAACCCGGTACTGGTCGCCAAGCAGGCCATGTCCACGGCCGTGCTCACCGGCAACCGGCTGGTCCTCGGGGTGGGCAGCAGCCCGTGGCGGGAGGACTACGAGGTGCTGGGCGTGCCCTGGGCGGGCCGGGGGCGGCGCATGGACGAGGAACTGGCCATCATCCGCGGGCTGTCCGCCGGAGGCTACTTCTCTTTCCAGGGAGAAATATTCCGCGTGCCAGCGGTCAAGATGGCCCCGGTGCCGACCGAGCCGGTCCCGATCCTGATCGGCGGGCACGGGGACGCGGCGCTGCGGCGCGCGGCCCGGGCGGGAGACGGCTGGCTGCACGGCGGCGGGGATCCGGCCGACCTGCCGGGCCTGCTGGCCCGGCTGGCCGAGTTCCGCCGCCAGGCGGGCACCATCGGCCGCCCATTCGAAGTTCACGTAATCTCCATGGACGCTCATAGCGTGGATGGCGTCCGCCGGCTGGAGGACCAGGGGGTGACCGACCTGGTCGTCGGCTTCCGCTGGCCGTACCAGGTCGGCCCGGACACCGAGCCGCTGGCCGACAAGATCGCGAAACTGCGCCGGTTCGCCGACACCGTGATCGCAAAGGTAAAAGGCTGACCAAGGACGCCGTCCCGCTCTGTGGCTAAGCCCGGACGGCGCGCAGACTTAAGGCATATACCCGATGCGGGCGGCCGGATCTTACGGCGAGCCTCGAGGTGTCAGGGGCAAACGGACCCCTCTCCCGCGGGAGGAGGCGACGCGATGATCAAGGCTCTGCGGACGCTCGCGCGGCGAGTCGGCGCGGTCGTCGCCGAGTGCAACGAGGCCCAGTGCCGGCTCCTCATGCTCCGGCTCAACCCGGACCGCTACGTGCTCGCGCCGGACCAGGCACCAGACACTTACCGGGAGTTCTTGTTCCGCACGTCCGGCGTGCTCGTGCACGAGCCCTCCGCTGCGGCCCGTTGCGGGCAGCGCAAAGTCCGTTAACGGCGCTCCTGGAGTACCGCGCACAGGCGGGTGACCGCGGTGGTGAACGCGTGCGCCGGCCGGGGTGCCGTAGCCGAGCACGAGCGCCTCGGCGTGGGCGACCGTCGCCGGCCGGAAGCCGCGCATCCCGTCCTGGGCGAGGCCGCGCTCGGCGGCGGCGGCCACGACGTCGGCCAGCAGCCACCGCCCGCGAGCGCGCGGCGCTCGCCTTCACCGAGGCCGTGACGCGGCTGGCGGACACCCATGTCCCGGCCGCCGCGTACGATGCAGTCGCGGCCGAGTTCACGCCGGACGAGATCGGCGCGCTGCTGAGCCTGATCGTCACGATCAACGCCTGGAACGCGATCGGGCCAGCTCCCGCGCCTGGGTGCCCGGCTCCTGCCAGCCCTGACAGAATCGTCCGATGAGCTCACCATCCCCCGCGCCAGGCGCCGACCTGGCCGACCGCTTCCTCGCGCTGCACCGCCGCGGGCGGCCGCTGCTGCTGCTGCCGAACCCGTGGAATCTCGGGTCGGCCCGGATCCTGGCGTCCCTGGGCTTCGAGGCGCTCGCGACCACCAGCAGCGGCTTCGCCGCCACCCTCGGCCTCCCGGACGGATCGGTCACCCGGGATCAGGCCATCGGGCACGCCGCCGAGATCGCGCGGGCCACGCCGCTGCCGGTGTCGGCCGACCTGGAGAACGGGTACGCCGACGACCCGCAGCAGGTGGCCGGCACCGTGGTCGCGGCGATCGCGGCGGGCCTGGCGGGCTGTTCGATCGAGGACTACAGCGGGCGCGGGGACGCCCCGATCTACGAGAGCTCGCTGGCCGCCGAGCGGGTAGCCGCGGCGGCCGAGGCGGCTCACTCCGGGCCGCGGCGGCTGGTGCTGACCGCGCGCGCGGAGAACCACATCCGCGGCCGCGACGACCTGGCCGATACCATCGCCCGGCTGCAGCGCTACGCGGAGGCGGGCGCCGATGTCCTCTACGCCCCCGGGCTGACCGGGGCCAGCGACATCCGCGACGTCGTCAGCTCAGTCGACCGGCCGGTCAACGTGCTCGCGCTGGCCGGCGCGCCGCCCGTGGCCGCGCTCGCGGACCTAGGCGTCGCGCGGATTTCGGTCGGCGGCGCGTTCGCCTTCGCCGCGCTGGGCGCGCTGGTCGAGGCCGCCCGCGAGCTGCAGGGCGCCGGCACCTACGGCTTCTGGAGCAACGCGGCGACCGGCCGGCAGGCGGCCCGCGCCGCGTTCTCGTCCTGACACCGGTGAGCCTGCGCTGACACCCGGTCAGGACGGGAGGCGGAACTTGGCGTAGAGAGCCTTATGATCGCTGCCGGGCACCCGGTGCGCGGAGACGGCGAGCACGGCGCAGCGCGGGTCGACCAGGACGTGGTCGAACGCAAGCAGGGCCGGGCGGCCGCGGGGCTCCGGCCCCCAGGTGGGAACCAGCCCGTGGCCGACCTGGCTGGCCGCGTCCACGTGGCCGAGGCGCAACAGCCGGCGGAACTGCGCGTGATCGAGCGTGGCGTTGAAGTCGCCCGCGAGCACCACGGGCGGGTCGCCGGCCGGCGGCAGCGCGCCCAGTTCGGCGCGCCAGCGCGGCGCCGAGGGCAGGTTCCAGGGCGGCATGGGCGGATGCGGGTGCACGCAGACCAGCTGCACGGCCTGCCCTGACGGCAGGTCGAGCCGCGCGGTCGGCTGCGAGGCGTAGCTAGGCCCGATGACCAGGCCGTCGCGCAACGGGTAGCGAGCGTAGATCCCGCTGCCGCGGTATCGGTATTCCTCGACGTCGAGCATCTCGCTCGGCAGCAGCTCGCCCAGTCCGGCCAGCTTCAGCCGGGTCACGGCGTCGCCGGTGAGCTCCTGCAGGAACAGCACGTCAGCACCGGTCCGGCGGACGAGCCGGACCAGGCCCTCCCCCGCGGCCCGGCCGTACTGCAAGTTGACCGTCAGCACGCTCAGCTCGGGCCCGGCCGCGGCGGGCTGGCGGCGCGGGATCGCGCGGGGGACCACGACTGCGGTCAGGGCGGCCGCGGCGAGCCCGGCCGTCGCCGACGGGCGCTTGCCGCGCAGCGCGAGCGCGGCCAGCCCGGCTGCGGCGGCCGCCTGGGGCGTGAGTGACAACAGCGGCACGGCGACGCGTTCCAGTGAGCGGAAACGGTCAGCGGCCGTCAGGCGGGCCGTCGCCCATCCGGCGACACAGCTCGCGACGACCCACTCCAGGCGCGGCGAAGGCATTGCCTCATAGTGGCACGCGCACGGGCAGGACTGGTCCGCTGACCCGGCTTAAGCCGCGGTCGGGCCGGCCTGCTCGGCTCAGCTCCCGACCTGGTCACGGCGTCCGGCTGCCGGGCCCTCCGGGGCCCAGGAACAGGCCTCGGTGCGCCGGGTTATGCGGCGAGTAGTAGGGCAGCAGGTGGACGTCCTGGAACTGCGCAGGCCACTGCTGGCGGCCGACCTGCTCCCGCGGGGGCAGGCCGATCGCAGCGAGGACCATGAGCGCGCCCGCGCATCCGAACACCATGTCGCGCAGGATCTCGTTCCCCATGCTCTCCTAACTACCAGAACCAGCGAGAAGTGCCAGCGGATTCGACCAGAACCAGCGAGAAGTGCCAGCGGGTTCGACCAGAACCTGCCCGCTACTGGCTGCTGTCGCTACATCGCCCTGAGCGCTAGGCTCGGTCCCGATGCGAGGGCAAGCCGGGCATGAGTGATCGGCTGATCGGCCGATCGGTGCCAGACGACAGATCCGAGCACGGGGCGGACGCGGCGAACCCGACCAAAGGCCGCAAGCCGCGCCGGCCGCTCTGGCGCGAGCTTCCCTTGCTCATCCTGATCGCGCTGGCGATCGCCCTGCTGGTCAAGACGTTCGTGGTGCAGGCCTTCTTCATTCCCTCCGCGTCCATGGAGCAGACGCTGGACGTCGGCGACAAGATCCTGGTCAACAAGCTCGTCTATCACTTCCGGAGCATCCAGCCGGGCGACGTCGTCGTGTTCGACGGCGCCGGCTCGTGGAATCCGCTGCCTCCCGCGTCGCGCCCCAGCTCAGATCCGCTGGTCCGCGCCTATGCCGCGACCGTCGGGTCGCTACTGCGGTCGATCACCGAGCTGTTCGGGACCGCGCCCGGGCAGACCGACTACATCAAGCGCGTGATCGGCGTGCCGGGCGACCGGGTGGCCTGCTGCAATGCCCAGGGGCTGATCACCGTGAACGGGGTGGCCCTGCACGAGCAGTCCTACCTGTACCCGGGTGACACGCCCAGCGAAGCGCCCGCGGGCTACTCGGGCCACTTCAGCATCACCGTGCCGGCGGGCCGGCGATGGGTGCTGGGCGACAACCGGGCCATCTCCGCTGACTCGCGCCTGCACCAGGAGGACCCGGGTCGCGGCACGATTCCCGAGAACGAGGTCATTGGCCGGGCTTTCATGATCGTCTGGCCGCTGTCACGCTGGAGGATCCTGCCGATCCCGTCGACGTTCACCCAGCCCGGGATCGTCACCCGGACGGCGGCGGCCGCCCTGCCGTCCGGCGCAGTCAGCGCCGAGCCTGTCGCGTCCCTGCTTCCGCTCGGCGCGGGTCTGGCCGGCGCCGTGCCGCTGACCTGGCTACAGCGCGCGCTGCGCCGCCGCTGGGCCCGGGGACCCGGCCCCCGGGCGCGCGGCTGAGGTCGGGCCCCGGGCGCACGCAATCGGCCGCTCACGCACGGCCTGGCCGGGCCGGCCTCGGCGGGCCTGGCCGGGCCACCGGGTGGCCCGAGGCCCGGCGCCGATGATCATCTCGGCCTTGGCCTGAGGCAAACTAGAGCACTCTAGCACGAACATGTGTTCTAATAGAGAAGGCTTCACAGCGTGTCCGTCAGTGTGTTCTAATTAACCCCATGTCCCAGCCAACTCATCCACACAGGTCACGACAGTATCGCAGCCCGGCGGGCGCGGAGCGCACCTTCGGCAAGGTCACGGCCCACATCACCTGGCGGCCGCCCGAACAGACGATCTGTCATGACCCGCCGTACGGCGTGGCCGCGGCAGCCCCGGCCCGGCGCCAGGCAGGCGGGTGCCGGTCATGGCCTCAGCGAGGCCACCGGACGGCCACCACCACCGGGCCACCGGGGTCTGCTCGCGCACCGTGCTGATCCCACCGGCCGAAGCGTGGCAGCGCAGGCAGTTCCATCCCGGCACTGGTCTCCTGCTAGAAGGTGAAACGTGAGAGCGAACTCCGATCATTCTGTCCGCCAGAAGAGCCAGCGCCTCGCTGACTTGAAGAGCAAGACCTCGGAACTGGAGCGCGAACTCGACGACGTCCGCATGCTGATTAACGGCGAGCTTGATCAGCCCTTGGACGGAGCGGCTTCCTACAGCCCGGTAAGCCCGCCAAAGTCGCGGACCGAGACGCTCATCAACCTGGGCCGGTACAATTCCTACCGGACCGGGCTCTCACGCGGGCAGAAGGCTGCGATAGGGCTGGTTGTCCTGGCCGCATTCATTATCGGACTCGTGATACTGCTGTCCGGCGGCGGCGCATCATGGCCGTCGAGCGTGGCGACCGTGCAAAGCGAGATTAGCAAGGCCTGCCAGAATCCGGACGTTGTGTCCGAGCCGGACCAGGTTAACTTTGCCTGCGCTCAGGCGACCCGCCAGGTCCTGTGGGTATTCGCCCTGATGACCAGCGGCGACAACCCGAACTTCAACGACCCGGCGAGCGGCCGCCTGGGCCTGGAGCCCATCACGCCCGCCCAGGGCGGGCAGGTCGCCTGGTCACTGAACTTGCACCATCCGTATGACCCATTCAACCCGATCGACAGCCTTCAGGTCGCGGCACGCGCGATCAACAGCATCATCGGCGGGGCGACCGTCACCGGTGCCAGCGGCAACTCGGTGGTCCAGCCGGGCCTGGAAGGCAACGCGGCGAACTGCCTGCGGTACACCGGCTCCGCGGCGTTGACGTCGCCCGGCGGCTTCCCGCCGCTATGCGCGAAGCCGCTCAACAGCGTGGCCGGCCAGGGTGCGCTCGTGGCCGACGTCTACCAGCGGTGGATGGTAGGCGCGGCGCCCGGCACGGCCCAGGATGCGGCTGTGCTGTTCGAGAACTCGAATGACCCCGGCAATCCGCAGGTGCAGGCCATTCTCAAGCAGCTTCCGGGCGCCAAACGCTCGGCCTGACTCGTCCGCGACCGCATTCGCGGCGGCTTTTACGGCCCCGGCTGAAACAGGAAGGGAGGTGAGCTCGTGATCTCCGCGAACAAGCCACGCTGGCAGCAGGTGACTGCGCTGGTGAGCCTCAGCGCGAGCGGCACGATAACAGGATTCTCCTTCGTGCCGAATGCGCACACCGACCTGACGTCTCCGGCGAGCATGCCGATTCGCCTGATGGCACTGGAGCGATCGGCCACGGCGGCGCCCGCAGATGACTCCATGCTGCGCTCCGCGATCGTCAATGTGGCCAATTACTACCTCCGAATGGCGCAGGGCAAGACCCCGGCCGAGATGGAGGCCATCATCTGGCAGCATGACAGCATCGACGGGGTCGACCACGGAGAATCCTGCGCGGCCTTCGCCAGCCTGACGCTCGAGCTCGCGGCACAGGTGGTCGGCCAGCAGAGCTGGGTCACCGGAGGCACCTCCTATCCGTGGCCACTGCACAAGTGGGCCGACGTGCGGGTCGACCCTAACCCTGACTCCCCCGACATCATCTCGGTGCTCCAGGACGCGCAGGCGCACGGCCGCTGGCACCCGCTGGGCGACGGCTACCAGCCGCAGCCCGGCGACTGGGTCCTGTTCGACGGGCACGTCGAGGTGGTCACTAAGTACGCGGGCGGCGTCCTGTACACGATCGGCGGGGACTCGCTGCCCAACTTCTCGGTCAACGCCCACGAGTACAGCGCTCCGCTCGACGCGCAGGGCGTCGTCGGCTTCGTGAACAACGGCGACCTGGCGCCCGCGCCATCCCCCGCGGCACCGGGCGGCGGCCAGGCCCGGGATCAGGCACCGCCGGCCATCCCCGCTACCGCGGCGGCCATCCCCGGGGAACCAGCGGCGGGCGCCGCGCAGCCGGTCACCGCGCAGCAGGTCAGCAACGCCGCCATCCCCGGCATGCCGACGGCCGCTGCCGCGGCAGGACCGAGCGGCCGGCCGGCCCGGCACCCGCTCCGGCGGGGCCACTGGCACGCCGCACACGGCGGTCAGCCGGCCGACGCCGGGACGTCGGTCACCGCGGAGGTGCCCGGCACGGGCGCTTACGCCTCCGCGGCTCCGGCCGACACGGCCGCCGCGGGCGGGGCGGGCGGCGCGGCCATCCCGGGAGTGCCGAGTACCGGGCAGAGCCCCGGCGGACCCACGGCACCGTCGGCCACTCCGTACGGCAGGCACCAGCCCGCGGCCAGCGGGGCGCAAGCGCAGGCGACGAGCTCGCAGCAGGCTTTCATCAACGCGATCGCACCGGGAGCCATGGCCACCCAGCGCCGGTACGGCGTGCCGGCCGCGGTCACCATCGCCCAGGCCATCGATGAATCCGGCTGGGGCCGGAGCGCGCTGGCGACCAACGATCACAACCTGTTCGGCATCAAGGGCACCGGTCCGGCCGGCAGCGACATCCTGCCGACGGAGGAGTACGAGAACGGCCAGTGGGTGACGATCAACTCGGCGTTCCGCGTGTATAACAACTTCGCCGAGAGCATCGCAGATCACGGCGAGCTCCTCGCGACCAGCGGCTACTACACCCAGGCCATGGCCGACCGCACCGACCCCGATGCGTTCGCCAACGCCCTGACCGGCGTCTACGCGACCAATCCCGAGTACGGCGCAGACCTCATCCAGCTCATGCAGCAGTACAACCTGTACCGCTACGACGCCGCGCCAGCGCCCTCCGCGCCGCGGCCGAAGACGCCGCGCCCGCCTGCGGCGCCGCTACCCTCCCGTCCGGCGCCGACTCCCGCGGCGAGCACGACGCCGTCCGGGCCGTCACCCACGCCTTCGGCATCCACGCCCACCGCGCCCGGGCCCTCGCCCAGCAGGCCCCAGCCGTCGCCGAGCACGCCCCAGCCGTCCGTCACGGCGCCCGGGCCGTCACCCACGGCGCCGGGGGCCTCGCCGACGGCGCCTGCGGCCGCAACCACCGGGCCGGCGCCCTCGCCAAGCCCCTCCGGCCCCGCCGCCTCGGGCACGGCGGCCTCGCCGTCCATACCCGGGCTGTGGCCGACCGCGCCCGGGCCGTCCGGGCTCGCCGCCGGCCCGCCGCCCAGCGCTGCTCAGCACCGGCCCGCGGCGCGGCAGCCCCCGGCACGGCAGCCCCTGGCACGGCGATCGTCGGCCCCGCCGTCGCAGCCCGCTTCCGTCCCGACGCCGGAGCCGGCCACGCAGTCATACTCGTATCAGCATCTGTCCGCGGACATGTCGCCGATCCAGACCACGTCGGCCTTCCGTCCGGCCGCCCCGCGTGACCGGGCGACCACGAGGCTGACCTCCCGCAAGCCCAGCCGGAGGCCGGTTGCCTACCGGCCGCATCTGCCCCCGTCGGTGAAGAACGCGTTCGCCGCGCTGGCGAAGGTGCCGCTCGCGCACGCCGAGTTGCTCTACCAGGATGTGGCCGGCCGGACGGGTATCGCGTGGGAGCTGCTGGCCGCGTGTGACTGGATGCAGTGCGAGGCCCGGCCGCGTTACTCGCCGGTGCACGGCGAGAAGCTGGGCGCGGTCAATCTCGACGGCACGGCCTACCGGACCAAGTCGGCGGCACTGGAACGGTGCGCCTACGACCTGATTGACCTGGCCGGTGGCGTCTACGGGATCGACCTGGCCGCGCCGGGCGATCTATCCGTCAACGATCTGGCCAGCGTCTTCGCCGCGTTCCGCTGGGGCGGGCTACTCAAGCAGCACCACACCTCGGCCATGGAGTTCCCCTACTCGGTGGCCGGCCTCACCGTTCAGCACATGAACATGCGCTGGCCCAACATCGAGTCGAACACGCCGGACAAGCCGGGCGCGCGGTTTCGCAGGCCATTCGGGGCGGTGCCGGTCGTGCTGAGCCTGAAGTACCCGGCCATCGCCTAGGCCGCCCCGCGCGAAGCAGAAAGGACGGTGTCCCGTGGTTCGTGTCCTGCTCTTGCTGCTGGGCATGCTGAGCGTCAACCGGCCGAGGCAGCCGGAGCTGGCCTGGCCGGAAGCGGACGATGCGTACGGCCGCACCGCTCCGCCCGCCGAGCCGCCCGGCCGCGGCGGTCCGGCCGACGAGAAGGCATGGCCGGACCAGGGCGACTGGCTCGCCGCGCCCCGCCCGGCACCGTCCTGGCCCGGTGACGGCGGCGGCTCGCGGCCGGCGCGCTCCGGCCCGGAGCCGCGCGCCCGGCGACCTCGCCGCCGGATCCCGGCCCGGCTGAAGTGGGCCGTGATCCTGCTCGGCGCGGGCTGGATATTCCGCCGGGCCATCGCGTCTGTGGTGCTGCTGGCCCTGTCCGCGGCGCTGCACCTGGTCGGCGTGAGCGTTCACCTGCCGACGATCAAGTTCGCGTGGCCGTGGCAGACCATCGGCGCCGGCACGATCACCAACACCGACCTGGGCCCGTGGGTGCTGCAGCGAATCGAGGGCATTTCCAAGCCGGCCCTGGGCCGGGAAAACTTCACGTTCCTGTTCACCCACAAGGTGTCCAAGAGCATCGGCCCCTGGCCCTGCTGGTATTCCAGCACCTTTTACGCGGTGGGCTACGCGTCCGCGACCGTCGACCTCAACCCGGGCCCCGCGTGGTGGGCGCCAGGGACGGGCCACTACCGGCTGCATATCCTGAGCCGCCCGCTCGACGGCAAGCCCGGGCACGTGGCGGTCACGATGGTGCTGCCGCTCCCGCAGCTGCCGCAGTCGGTCAGCGACGTCACGATCGACAACATCCCGTCCAGGCCGATTGCCACGCAGCACAGCTGGACGTATCCGGGTTTCGGCTGCGGCGTGCTGCTGCGGCCGCAGTTCGCGGAGTCGGTGCTCTACGCCCAGGCCCAGCAGATCGCGTTCTACCGGTCCACGCACGTCGCACAGATCACGCACCCGCTGATCGTGGCCGCGGAGGGCCAGGCCACCCAGACCATCCGCGACAACTTCGTACAGCCGACCGTCAACGCGTTCGGCTACCTGCTCGATCGGTTCTCGATCCGCTGGGCCGCTGCTCCCTGACTCCCGCGACGGGGGCAGCGCCGGCCGCCCCGGCGCGGCCCGACAGGCCGTTACGAGACCGTTATCTTCCGGATGTATCAGGGTCGGCCGGGGCCGCTCTGCAGGAGCGTGGATAACCGCGAGTCCGCCACCGCGCCGACCCAGCCGGATCGCGGCACGCGGTTCGAGGTCCTGGTCGAAGCGGCCCGCAGGGGCCGCGAGGATGCGATCGGCCAGATCGTCACCGAACTCAGCCCTCTGCTGTGGCAGGTAGCCCGCGCGGCGGGATTGAGCACCAGGGACGCCGAGGACGTGCTGCAGACCGTCTGGCTGCGGCTGCTCACTCACCTGGACGATATTCACACGTCGGCTGCGCTCACCGCCTGGCTGGTCACCACGACACGGCGCGAAGCATGGCGGGTACGGGGGATCGGGCGCAGGCAACTTCCCGCGGACCAGGACTGGCTGGCCGCGATACCCGATGAGCGGCCAGACGCGGAGGACCTGGCCGTTGCCGCCGATCTGCGGAACGAGCTCTGGGCGGCGCTGAGGCAACTGCCCGCGCAGTGCCAGGAGCTGCTGCGGATCGTGGCCTTCGTGCCGCGCCCCGACTACGACGTCGTCGCGGCCCAGCTCGGCATGCCGCGGGGGAGCATCGGCCCGACCCGGGGCCGTTGCCTGGCCAAGCTTCGTGCGCTCCTGGCTAGCTCCGCGGAAGGAAACCCCCGATGACGCATCCGGACCTGACCAGCAGACCGAGCGAGGACGTGGCGCTGGACGAGAGCGATCTAGCGATCCTCGATGACATCCGCGCGATTTTCCGTGCGGCCGACCCCATGCCCGCGAACCTGCCGGAGCGGATCCGGTTCTCGCTCGCCCTTCGCGACCTCGAATTCGAGGTGGCCCGGCTGTGTGCCGAGGACGGCCGGCTGATGCGGGCCACCCGCGGCGCGGAGCATAGCCGGACGATCACCTTCGATAGCGACAGCCTGACGATCATGATCCGGGTCGACTCGAACCATGATGGGACGGTACGGATCGATGGCTGGCTGGCCCCGGCGCAGTCGCGCACCATCGAGCTGCGGACCATGGCCGAGACGCTGACCACGGACGCCGATGACGGCGGGCGCTTCGCCTTCCACCGGGTTCCCCGCGGCACGGCCCAGCTCGTGGCGCGAGCCGGGCCGGGTCCGGGCGGTTCCGCCCAGGCCGTTGTGGCCCCGGCGCTCATTCTGTGAGCGCGGGGCGGGTGTTCGCCTGCCCGCACTGCCCGTTCCGAGGCCACTGCGACCTGGTCGCGGCGGCTCACATCGCCGCCCGCTGCGGCGAGGACCCGTAGGCACCCGACGAGCTTACGGAGACGTGCACTAAGGCTGGATCACCACCTTGACGGGATCGCCCTTGCGGTCCCGCACTACCCGCAGGGCGGTGCCGATCTCCTCCAGCGGGAAGTGGTGGGTCACCATCTCGGCGCCGCGGAGCTTGCCCCGCGCGGCCAGGGCGACCGCTCGCTTGACGTTGTTGCCTCCCTCGCCGCGGGAGGTGTGGATGCTGATGTCGCTGCGGACGATGGCGCTGAGGTCGAGGGTCACCGGGCCGGGGTAGAAGGCCACGATGACGATCTTGCCGCCGCGCTTGGTGACCTCGGCGCACTGCTGCGGCGCCTCGAGGGAGCCGGAGCACTCGATGGCCATGTCGGCGCCTGCGTCCCCGGTGAGGCCGAGAATCGCAGGCACGGGATCGGTTTCCCTTGCGTTGATCACGTGGTCGGCGCCCAGGCGGCGGCCAAGCTCCAGCCGGGACGGGCGGGTGCCGACCAAGATGACCTGCCCGGCCCCGAGCGCCCGGCACACCTGCACGGTCATGAGCCCGACCGGCCCGGGCCCGAACACCACGACGTCCAGCCCGGCGACGTAGCCGCCGGCCACGTCGAGTCCGTACAGGCCGGTGCCCGCGGTGGTGATGAGCACGCCGTCCTCGAAGGACAGCGAGGGCGGCAGGGCGTACAGCGAGCCCACGTCATGCACGGCGTACTCGGCGAAGCCGCCGTCCGCCGTCATCCCCGTGGCGCGGTGCCCCTTGGCCCGGTTGCCGTAGTTGAGGCACGCCGTGTACTTGCCGGCCAGGCAGTTGTCGCACCGGCCGCAGCCGCTGTGCGCCTCGATGCACACGCGGTCGCCGACCGCGAACTCGTCCACCCGGCTGCCGAGTGCCGCCACCGTCCCGGTCCACTCGTGGCCGGGCGTGAAGTCCCCGAACGGCGGCGTCAGCGGGAAATGCCCGTCAAAGATCTTCAGGTCGGTGCCGCACATGCCGCACATCGCCACCTTGACCAGCACCTCGTCTGGTCCGGGCCGCGGCACGGGGCGGTCGACCACGCGGATGTCGCGCGGGCCGAACAGCACCGCGGCGCGCATTACCTCCGGTACCGGCGGCCGGGCGGCTAAATCGGTCGCGACAGCGGGCTGGTCGGTCATGAGGAGACTCCCTGCAGTTGGTGGTAGGGCGAACCTTTCAGGGCATCGAGGAAGCTCGCTGCCCAGTGGGCCACGTCGTGCTCGTACACCCGCCTGCGCATCGAGCGCATCCGGCGCCGCGCCTCCGCCGGAGAGACCGTCACCGCGCGCATGATGGTGTCCTTGAGCCCCTCGATGTCGTGCGGGTTGACCAGGAAGGCGCCGACCAGCTCGTCGGCCGCGCCGGTGAACTCGCTCAGCACCAGGGCACCGCTCTCGTCGTTCCGGCAGGCGACGTACTCCTTGGCCACCAGGTTCATCCCGTCGCGCAGCGCGGTCACCAGCATGACGTCGGCCGCCAGGTACAGCGCGACCATCTCCTCCCGCGGGTAGGACTGGTGCAGGTAGAGCACCGGGGTGCTGCCCAGCTCCCCGTGGTCCCCGTTGATCCGGCCGACCGTGACCTCGACCTCGTCGCGCAGCACACGGTACTGCTCGACGCGCTCCCGGCTGGGGCTGGCCACCTGGATGAGCACCGTACCGGGCGACTGCAGCCGGCCCTCGTCGAGCAACTCGCTGTATGCCTCGAGGCGGTGCCGGATGCCCTTGGTGTAGTCGAGGCGATCGACTCCCAGCAGGACGACGTCGGGCTCGCCGAGCGCCTCCCGGATCTCCCGCGACCGGGCCCGGACGTCGTCGCGGCTGGCCAGCCTGCCGAAGGCCGCCGCGTCGATGGAGACGGGGAACGCGGCGGCGCGGACCTCCCGGACCCCGGCCGGGCCCGGGACCCGGATCAGCGACCCCCTGGTCGTCAGCCCGGCGGCCCGGCGGCAGGCCCGCAGGAAGTTCGTGGTGTCGCTGTGCCGCTGGAAGCCCAGCAGGTCCGCGCCGAGCAGGCCGTCGACGATCTGACGGCGCCACGGCAGCTGGGCGAAGATCTCGTAGCCGGGAAAGGGGATGTGGTTGAAGAAGCCGATGCGCACGTCGGCGCGCATCGTGCGCAGCATCGCCGGGACCAGCTGGAGCTGATAGTCGTTCACCCATACCGTGGCCCCGGCGGCGGCCTGCTCGGCCGCGGCCTCGGCGAAGCGCCGGTTCACCGTGACGTAGGACTCCCACCAGGGGCGGTGGAACACCGGCGGCACGATCACGTCGTGATACAGCGGCCACAGCGTGGCGTTGCAGAAACCTTCGTAGAAGTCAGTGACCTCGGCCTCGGACAGGCCTACGCCGACCAGGGGCATGCCGTCGGCCTCGAACGGTCCCAGCGCCGGGCCTGCCGAACCTGGCCACCCGATCCACACGCCGTTCGCGGCGCGCATGACCGGCTCGAGCGCGGTGACCAGCCCGCCGGGGCTGCGCCGCCACTCGACCGCCCCGTCCGGCTCGTCGACCCGGTCCACCGGCAGCCGGCTGGCGACCACCACGAACCCGTAGTCACCGGCCGGTCCGGGCGGATCCCCGGCCTCGGCTGCCGCCTTCCTGGTCGCGGACACTGGTCAACCCTATCGGGCGCCGGCCGGCCCGGCCGCGTGATCGCCGGCAGCCCGGTGCGGGGGGCAGGCGGACCCTGCCCACCGCACCGCTACCCCTCCTCGTCAGGATCCGGTGATCAGCGCCGCCATCTTCGGCGTGCCGATCCCGGTGGCGAGGTCGTATCCCGGCGTGGTCGGGAACAGGCCGTTGTTGTTCGTGGTCTGGCCGATGCCGGTGATGTCGTGGAAGTACCGGCCCGGGTCGGCGTCGTACAACTGGTACAGCAGCGGGTTGAAGTTGCCGCTGCGGTGGCCCTGGAAGCTGTCGCGGTCGGCCGCGATCCCGGACCACAGCGGCGAGGACAGGCTGGTCCCGCCGATGCCGAACCAGCCCGGCACCGGCTGGCTCCCGCTGAACGTCGCGCAGAAGCTCTCCGGCGTGGCCGCGCTGCCGGTGCAGTACTCGGCGTACGGCGTGAACTGATCGGCGTTGGCCGAGATGTCGGGCACCTCGCGGCACGGCGTGCCGATCGCGGCGAACGCGCAGTGCGTCGTGCCGTTGCCGTAGGTGGTGAACCGGCTGGTGATCCCCGGGCCCTGCTGGTAGAACGGACGGCCCCAGAACTGGCTGGATCCGCCGCCCCCCGCGCCGGTTTCGTTGCACCAGAAAATGCCGCCCTGGTTGTCGTTCGTCGCGCTGGGTGGCTGGCTGTCGCAGAGGTCGCCGGGGTTCCAGACGCTCTCCACGCCGGCCGGGTAGGCCGGGTGCAGGTTGGTGCCGGGGTTGTCGGTCTCCCATGACGTGCCGCCCACGCTGGTCACCCAGGGCTGCGCCTCGGGGTCGTCGACGTTGATGATGCTCGACCCGGTGACGTCCAGGCAGTCGAAGGCGCCGTCGTCGCCCGCGGACGCGAACATGCTCTGCCCCTGCGCCGCCATCTGCTCGAAGACCACGTTCTCGGCCCGGGCCATGGGCGCCCCGAGGGCGGTCTCACACTCGCCCCAGCTGGAGCTGACCGCGGACGCGCTGTCGTCGTCGGCGATCCGGGTGTACTCGTCGAGCTCGGTCTGGCCGGTTACGTCGTTCGGGGCGTTGTACACGATGATGTGCGCAGCATCGGGCGCGATCGTCAGCTGGGTCTCGATGTCCGCGTCGACCTCGATGTCGCCGGAGTAGCCCTGCTCATCGGCGGGGCAGGTGTCGCCGGCCGGGCACTTCGGGTTCAGCGGGCCGCCGTCCACGTTCACGTTCTTCAGCGGCGGGGTGAAGCCCGGCCCGTAGACCGTGTGCGCCCAGGTGCCGATGTCGGATTCCAGGTAGGCCGAGAGCTCGAACACGGCCAGGGTGACGCCCGCGCCCTTGCCCTTGGCGCCCACGTTCGGCGCGTCGTAGAGGGAGTTGGTCTGCGGCGGGGTCAGGCCGCTGCAGCCGGGCCCGGCGCCGTACCCGGACGGGAAGTTCACGCCGTTGACGTAGAGGCCGAAGAACTGCGCGTTGGTCGGGTACCCCGTCTCGCAGCTGGCCGCCGACGCCGATGCCGAGGCCGACGCCGACGCCGAGGCCGACGCCGAGGGGCGCGCGGCCGGCTTGGTCGGCACCACCATGTCGTGCTCGCGCACGGTGCTGGTGAGCCCGATGACGCCGAGCACGCCGGGCGCCAGCGCGGCGGGCACCCGCACCGCGGTGGAGTTGGCGAAGAACCGCGCGCCGCGCAGGCCCGCGTAGGTGTGCAGCGTGGTCTCGAAGGCGGCGGATATCTGCTGGCTGGAGCCCGTGGCCCGGACCAGGAACGGTGACGACGGGGCCTCGACGGTCAGCCCGCGCTGCGACAGGTAGCGGTCCACCGCCGCCCGGGTGGCCGCGGCCGGCGCGAAGCGCGCGTCGAACTGCCCCCTGGCCAGCCAGGCGTGGTACGTCCCGCTGCCCTTGGTGTAGAGAGCCCCGAGCAGCGCGTTCAGCCCGGCCTCGTCACGGGGCGCCAGCGCCACTTCTATCGACATCCGTGAACTGCTGTAGCTGCCGGTGACGGCGTCACGGGTGGCAGCCGCGCTCCCGCTGAGCGCGACAAAGCGCGGCGCGGCGCTGGAGGCCGCGGCCAGCGCCGGGGTCGCAAGCGCGCCGGTCATCGCGGTCATCGCCAGCCCGGCGACGACGATGACACCGACGCGCATCGGACGGTGGATCAGACTCATGCAAGCCCTCCTTGGCCCTCATGACGGTCCTGGTCTTCGTCCGGCCCGGCCGCCGGCGGCTGGGGCCGGACTCGCGAAGACGAGCACGCAGCCACTGCCCGTGGCGTGAGGCGCATCGCGGCGCCGGACGGGAAGAAATGTACCGGGCCAAGCCTGATTCAGGGAGATCTATGTGCCAAGAAGCGGAAATCAACATTAATTCGCAGCTAATTCGTGATCTTCGAGTCAAGTCCCCGGTTCGGGTGACAGGAGCAGGGTCATGAACGCGGCGCTGGGACTCGCGCGGTAATCGCCGAACGGTTCGCACGGCCGGAACCCCGCGCCGGCATAGAGCGACCGGGCCGGCGCGAACGCGCGCATGGACCCGGTCTCCAGGCTACAATCCTCCGTGATCATGGACGGCGCGGTGGGATCAGGAGGCGTGCCCGCCGCGGGCGGGGCTGGGCGGGCGGGGCTGGGCGGGCGGGCCGACAAGACCGCCGACGGCGGAAATGATTTCGTGCTCCGGGCGATACGGCCGCATGATGGCAGCGTGGAGCATCTCAGCACCGCCGCGCTGGAAGCCGGCCTGGAGCACGTCCGGGATTCGCCGCAGGACGGCGGCACGGTCGAGCTGATCGTGTGCCGGCCCGCGGTCGACGAGCGCATGGCACTGGCGGAGGGCACGCTGGACGCGGCGGCCGGCCTGGTCGGCGACACCTGGCGGGCGCGGGGCAGTTCGCGGACCGGGGACGGGTCCGCGCATCCTGACATGCAGCTGACCGTGATGAACGCCCGGGCCGCCCTGCTGGTGGCCCAGGACCCGGGCCGGCGCATGCTGGCCGGTGATCAGCTCTACGTTGACCTGGACATCAGCGTCGCCAACCTGCCGCCGGGCACCCGGCTGGGCCTGGGCTCGGCGGTCATCGAGGTCACCGGCCTGCCGCACCTGGGCTGCGTCAAGTTCGCCGCCCGGTTCGGCCAGGACGCCTGGCGGTTCGTGAACTCCCGGGTCGGCCGCGCGCTGCGGCTGCGCGGCCTGAACGCCAGGATCGTGGTCTCCGGGACCGTCCGGCCCGGGGACGTGATCCGCAAGCTGCCCGCCGACGGCGCGGCGAGCCCGGCGCGCGAGCGCGCCGCGGCCCGGGACTGACCGGCCCGGCGGGCGCGGGCCGGACGAGACAGCCCGTTCCGGAATCCCGGCCGGGTCCGCTACGGTGTCCGGGCCCCGTCGATCTGGTCGAAGTCGCCGACGCCGTTGGAGCTTCCGCCGCCGCCCGACCACTGCCACATCAGCGCGTACTTGCTGCCGCTGGTGACCCCGCCGAAGAAGCTCGCGCAGGTCGCGGTCCCGGTCAGGCACCACCCCACGGGCGGGCGGGCCAGGCTGCTGGTGAACGGCTCGTAGGTCCACTCGTAGGTGTTCGGGATGGACGCGGCCGAGCCGGTGCCGAAGATCGAGGCCCAGATGTCCGGGGCCGAGTACACGCCGACCTTGTACGAGGAGTGCGCGGTCACGTAGGCGGCGAACCCGTTGAAGTCGGCCCGGTCGACGCTGGCCGCGATGCCGGCGGACTTGACCACGGTGCTGCACGGCGCGGTGAACACGTTGTTCCAGCCGTTGTCGAACGCCGGGGTGTAGTCAGACGGCCCGCCCGGGAGCTCGATGTCCGCCCAGATCACCGGGTAGGTCACGTGCAGCTTCGCGGCGTCGGCCAGGGCTCGCGCCGCCTGCGCCGCGCCCCAGGCGGACGCCTCCGCGGTGGTGCCGTTGTAGTGCGGGTCGACTCCGGGGCCGCCCATGAACCAGTACACGCCGGTGCCGACGCCGAGGTGGTAGGTGGTGAAGTTGGTGTTGGCCTGCGCGGCGTTGGCCGCGGACCAGACGACGATCTTGTGGCACCCTTCCAGGTTGGCCCAGTTGCCGGTCATGCCGATGTACCCGCCGTAGGAGCCGCCGATCACCGGCATCTTGTACGGCGCGGACCCGGTGACCGTGACCGTGCGGCTGTCCGTCCCGTACCAGAAGCCGGCGGGCTTGTCCCCGGCCCAGGCCGGGGCCGCGGCCAGCGCGGCCACGGCCGCCGTGATCAGGACCGTGCCGGCCGCGGCCGCCGCGACGAGGCGCCCTGCTGCCCGGCCGGCCCGCAGCGCCCCGCTCCCATTCCGCCGTGCCATGCGTCACCCCTTGTCCGCGGGCGCCCGCGGCCTGTTCGCGCCACTGGGTTCGCCGTTTCCATGGTTATGCCGTTCCCGTGGCTTTTCAAAGCCAAAGGGCTCATGTCCGCGTGACGAACGTCCCGTCAGGTGGCGGACCCGGGCGCCGGCGCGGTCGCAGGCGGGCGGCCCAGCGGGGCCAGATGGCCGGCCAGGGCGCTGGCGTTCTCCGCCTCGTGCTCCTGGGGCGCGGGCGGCAGGATCCTGGTGGCCTCGACGGCACCCGGCACGGGGGCGTCCCAGCCCCCGGCCGACGAGGCCTGGGGCGGGCGGGGCGGTTCCGGCGCGACCCGGTGCGGCGGGATGAGCATCCACGCGAACGACGCGATCAGCGCGACCAGGAACGCGCAGTAGATCCAGAACGCCGCGGTGAGCCCGGAGCTGACCGTCAGCCCGGTGAGCGTGACCTGCTGCGGCGTGGCGAACTGGGTCGGCGCGGTCGGCTCGCTGACCTGGACGAGCGCCGAGATCGCCTGGGCCGCCATGGGGATGATGGCGCCGGCGAGCAGCGCGGCGCCCAGGCGGATCGGCCGCCACAGGGCGGCCGCGGCCACCACCGCCACGAGCGCGACCATCACGGCCACGTCGCCGACGATCACCGGCGCCGGGTTCGCGAACGCGTTGCCCTCGGTCAGGGTCTGCGTGGCCCCGGTTGCTATCCGCAGGGTAAAGCTGTCCCAGGCGGGCGCGAACGCGGCCGCGGTGCCGAGCGCGGCGAGCATCAGCATCACCACGGGGCCCATGTCGTCGCTGTGCGGGCGGCCCAGCCCGCCCGGCGACCGGAGCCGGAAGGCCACGACCGAGCCGGCGGCGCAGGCGAGCCAGCCGACGAGCCCGAGCACCAGGCCCGGCCCGGCCACGTGCGCTCCTGCGGCGATCACCTCGCCGGCGTCGGCGAAGAAGAAACCGAACGTGACCGCGCTCGTCCCCACGCCCAGGAGCGCTCCGGCCCGCTGGCGGACGCCGCCGAGCAGGATGAGGACGGCGCTGGCGCTCCAGGCGGCGAGGTAGATCACGTGCGGCACGATCTGGGCGGGCTGCTGGGCGAGGCTCGCCCCGTCGAGATAGCTCGGGAAAAGCCCGGCGAGCCCGCAGGCCACGCCGGCGGCGAGCAGCGCCCCCGCGGTGACAGTGCCCGCGGCCCGGCCGGCCAGCGACCCGGCGGTAGGCGACCCGGCGGTAGGCGACCCGGCGGTAGGCGTCGGGGCAGAGAGCGATCCCGTGGCAGGCGGCCCGGTGCGCTGGCTGACGTGGACGATCGTGCCCGGTGTCTCGATCGCCGTGAACCGGGACCACGCGCCGGTCCAGCCCTCGGGGGTTTCGGGCCACCACTCCAGCGGCTGCGACTGCGGCGCCGCCACAGCCCAGATCCCGTAGAAGTGCTCCCCTCGCCCGATTTCGTAGCCGGCCCCCCGGTACGAGATCGTCACGTTCTCACGCACGGTTCCCCAATCCTTCCCGGCCGGCTCGCGCCGCCTCGTGCCCGAGCCTAGGAAACCGATCTGTGCGTCGGCTGGATGATCCCTGAGGCCTTCCTGACCAGCGAACATGCGTGGCAGCCACACCCAGGCTACGGCTGCGGGCAGGCACCCGCCCGCCAGGCGCGCTGCGCCGCCTGGTACACCTCCCGGGTGCGCCACCCGATAGTAGACCGTGGCGGCGAAGCCGGTACCTGGTTCACGGGGAAGCCAGGCCGGAGGTTCACGGGGAAGCCAGGGCGAAGTCCATGTCGACCACGTAGCTGACGTCGGCGGGATCACCGGGCCCGGCGGCCCGGAACGGCCGGACGAGGGAACCCCGGACGCCGAACACCGCATCGCTGTCCAGGTAGGGGTTGTCCGCGTCGAAGATGTGCGTGGTGACGGCCCGGTAGCCGGGAGCGGAGACGATCGCGTGGATGTGCGCGGCCCGCCAGCGGCCGCGGGCCGTGGCGCGCAGCAGGTCGCCGGCCGGGCCGTCGGTGGGGATCGGGTAGCTGGCCGGCCGCGCGGTCCGGAACTCGAACCGCCCGTCCGGCCCGGTGACGAAGACGCCGCGCAGGTTGAACGACGGCTGGCCGGGGTCCTGGGTGTCGTAGAGCCCGCTGTCGTTGCTCTGCCAGACGTCCAGGGTCGCGCCGTCCAGGGGCCGGCCCGCGACGTCGGTGACCCGGCCGCGGACCAGGGTCGGGCTGCCGTCCTCGGGCCGGCCGATGTGCTCGCCCATCGCGCGGGCCGGCGCGCCCGCGACGTAGAACGGGCCGAGCACGGTGGACTCGGTGGCGTCGGCCGCGGCATTGATCACGTCGACCAGCGACGACAAGCCCAGGACATCGGACAGCAGCACGAACTCCTGCCGCCGCGCGTCGCATTTCTGCCCGGTGGCGGTGAGGAACTGCAGCCCGGCCATCCATTCCTCCGGCGTCAGCCGCGTCTCCACCGCGAACGCGTGCAGGTGCCGGACGAGAGCCGTGATCAGCTCCCGCAGCCTCGGGTCAGGGGCGGCGGCAAAGGATTCCAGGACGTCATCGGTGAGCTCGGCCGGGGTGGTGGCGTTCATGCTTGCCTCTCCAGGCAGGTGCTGACGGTCAAAGCCATTTTCCCGGAACGCGACGAAAAGTGCGCATTCCTTGCCGCGAGAAGCCGGTCTGGCCCTCGGGGATCCGGGGCGGCCGGTCAATCGCGTTACGGATTCGGGAGCTCGGCCGGCCCGAACGGCGCGCCGTGGCCGGGCACGATGAGCGCCGGGCTCCGCTCGAGGAGCCTGGCCCGGGAGCGCTCGAGCAGTTCCTGGTCCTCGGCCAGGGGATCCACGGCCGGCCCCTCGCGGGACCACCACAGGTGGGTGCAGGCGGCCAGCCCGCCGTCGGTGGCGACGAGCGTGGTGATGTCCTGCGCGGTGTGGCCGGGCGTGGCCATCAGGGTGACCGAGGGCGACAACTCGAACCCGTCGGCGGGCCGGTCGGTCCAGGTGTCGTCTTGATAGATGGCCCAGAAGTCGTGGAACCGGGCTCGCCCGAACAGCGCGGCGTTCAGGGTGTGGTCGGGATGGTGGTGGCTGAACACCACGTCGCTGACGCTGTCCGGGTCGACGCCGAGCCGGGCCATCGGGTCCAGGATCAGGCGCCGGTCGGCGACCATGCCCGGGTCCACGACGATGACGGCGCCCTGGTCGCGGATCAGGACGACGGTGCTGGCCACCCGGTCGGCCGCGTACCCGGCACAGAGCACATCGAGGCGTGCGGTCATGCGGCCATCCTGGCAGAAACCGCGTTAGTGTCCGTCACGTGACCTACGCCGTCAGCCTCGAGCCCGGGGACCAGGTGGTGGTCACCGGCGCCACGGGGTTCATCGGGTCGGCCGTCGCCCGGGCGGTGCAGGCGCGGGGCGCGCAGGTGATCGCGCTGATCGCCCCGGGGGTCGACGACCGCAACCTGGACGGCACCGGGGTGCGGCGGGTGGTGGCCGATATCCGGGACGCCGCCGCCGTGCGGGCCGTCTGCCGCGGCGCCCGCTTCGTGTTCCACCTGGCGGCGGTCTACCGCTTCTGGGCGCGGGATCCCCGGGTCTTCTACGACGTCAACGTGGGCGGGACGGTCAACGTGCTCGGCGCCGCGGCGGCCGCGGGCTGCGAGCGGCTGGTGTTCACCTCCACGGTCGGCGTCCTCGGGCTGCGGGCGGCCCGGCGCGGCCGGCCGGCCGACGAGACGTGCTACGCCGACATCTCGCACCTGTTCGGCCACTACAAGAGGTCCAAGTTCCTCGCCGAGCACGAGGTGCTCCGGGCCGCGGCCCAGGGGCTGGACGTCTGCCTCGTGCTGCCCACGTTCCCGCTGGGACCCCGCGACGTGGGCCCGACGCCGACCGGGAAGGTGGTGCTCGACTTCCTCAACGGGCGGATGCCCGGGTTCGTGGACACCGCCCTGAACGTCACCCACGTCGACGACCTGGCGCTGGGTCACCTGGCCGCCCTGGAGCGCGGCCGCGGCGGCCGCAGCTACATCCTGGGCGGGGAGAACCTGTCCATGCGGGCGATTCTCCAGGCGCTGGCCGGCTACTCGGGCCTGCCCATGCCGCGGCTCGAGGTCCCGCTCGGGCTGGTGCTCGCCGCGGGCATGGCCTCGGACCTGATCGAAGGCCGCCTCCTGCGGCGCGAGCCTCACGTGCCGCTCGAGGCGGCGCGCATGTCCGCCACCCGGATGGTCTTCAGCGACCAGCGGGCCCGCGCGGAGATCGGCTACACCTCGCGGCCGGCCCGCGAGGCGATCGAGGAATCGGCGCGCTGGTTCGCCGACCACGGCTACGTGTCGGCCGGCCGGCGGGCCGCGATCCGGTGGCGGGCGTAGGGAGACGCGGGGAGACGCGGGGAGACGCGGGGAGCAGGCCCCGCGCCGCCGTCCACAGGCTGTGGGTAATCTGCCCAGCACACCGCGTGACGTGCGCGGCCGCAGCCACGCGCCTGTGGAAAACGCCCGCGGCGCGGGCATCGCCGTAATACCGTATGTACTGCAATACTGCACGCTCGCTCGCCCCGCAGGCCGGCCGCGGGGCGGTAGCCCACAGTCCCAGCGCGTGCACGGTCCGCTAGCAGGTCAGAGACCGTCTACCGGAATGCGGCGAGCGCTGCAATACTGCCTTGATGGCGGGGATCCGGCTGGCACTAGCGAACCTCAAGCCGGGAACGGGCAAGACTACGTCGGCGGTGTGGCTGGCGCACGTCTTCGCGGAGGCCGGGAACCGCGTGCTGCTGGTGGACGCCGACCCTTCGGGCAGCGCCCTGGAATGGTCAGACCTGGCGGCCATGTACCCCGGCCTGCCCCCGCAGGCGGCGTTCCCGTTCCGGATCGTGGCCCTGCCGTCGCGGGAACTGCACCGCCGCGTGCCGGAGATCGCCCAGCCCGACGACGTGGTCATCATCGACGCGCCGCAACTGGAGGACCACATCGGCATCGCCAGGTCGGCGCTGCGGTACGCCGACCAGGTCCTGATCCCGTGCGCGCCGAGCCCGATCGAGATCAACCGCACCTCGCCGATGCGGGACGAGATCAGCGAGGTCTGGGCGGTCC
This sequence comes from uncultured Actinomycetota bacterium, assembly GCA_963808705.1. Classification (GTDB taxonomy): domain Bacteria; phylum Actinomycetota; class Actinomycetes; order Streptosporangiales; family Streptosporangiaceae; genus JASHPR01. Next base: position 312,656 of record CAWEHB010000009.1, read on the forward strand.
GGGACCGGCCCGCGCGCTCGGCCGTGCTGCTGAACCGCTGCATCACCCGGGCGCACTCGACGACCGACGCCCGGGAGGCGCTGCTGGGCCTGGGCTATGACGTGCTGGAAACGGCCGTGCCGCGGCTGGAGGTCTACGCCCAGAGCTTCGGCATGCCGATACCGGAGACCGGCCGCCAGGTGTGGCGCGACGTGGCCGCCGACCTCATCGCGCGGGGGGCCCCGCTCTGCTCGGCACGGCCGTGACCACGCACCGGGAGCAGCGGAGGGCGCAGATGGCGGCCGCCGCGACCCGGCGCAGCGAGCCGGACGCGCGCCCGGCCGGGAGGACCGCGATCCGGTCGAAGCCGGTCCGGATCACTCTCGACCTGAGCCCCGAGCTTTACCGGGAGCTCACCCGGTGGGCGGACTCGGCCGCGGTCGCGCTCGACGTACCGCGCATCGCGCTGGCCGATGCCATGCGGGCGATGATCCGGGTCACGACCGAGAACCCGGACGAGGTCCTCGAGCGGCTGCGCCGCGACCGGCAGCAGTGACCCGGGCGCCTGCCGTCAGGCGCCCGGCGCCGCGGCGGCGAAGGGAGCGGGCGGATGGCAGCGGACCTGCCCGAGGTGCGCCGGGTGGGCGGGCTGATCGGCGCGGAGATCCGCGGTCTCGACCTGGCCCGCGATTACCCGGAAGCCACGTACCAGGCGGTGCGGCGGGCGTGGAGTGACCACGGGGTCATCTTCTTCCGTGATCAGCGTCTCACGGCGGACCAGCGGGAGCGTTTCGCCCGCCGCTTCGGCGAGATCAAGACGATGCAGCAACTGCGCAAGGAGCCCGATCAGGCGCGCAACGTGGGTGAGAGCTGGCACGTGGACATGACATTCCTCGACGAGCCACCGGTGGGCACCATGTTGTTCGCCGAGGAATGCCCGTCTCACGGCGGCGATACCCTGTTCGCGGGAATGGCGCCGGCTTACGATGCCCTCTCCGAAGGCCTTAAGCGCACCCTTATCCGGCTGCGGGCCGTGCACGCCAACGTGCGCCGGCTCGGCCCCGGTTATGAGAACACCGCTCCGCCGGAGCCTGCCCCGTCAGAATACGACGCCGCCGTGGGCGTTCTGCATCCTGTGGTGACCCGGCATCCGGAAACCGGGCGCAACGTGCTGTACGTCAACGCGGAATACACCGCGCGTTTTGACGGCTGGACGCGCCGGGAAAGCCTCGCGTTGCTGCGTTATCTCTTCGAGCACGGGCAGCGGCCGGAATTCTGCACCAGGTTCGAGTGGCGGCCGGGCTCGATCGCGTTCTGGGACAACCGCCAGGTGTGGCACCTGGCGGTGAACGACTACCACGGGATGCGCCGGGTCATGAACCGGATCCTGCTGCAGGGGACGCGGCCGGTGCCGGCCGAGGCGCTTTAAGCCGCTGAGCCCGTAGTAGAACGCGATGAACAGGCCGATGGCGATCACTGCGATGACGACCTGCCGGTCATCCGGCGCGGGCGGCCTCGATGTTGTCCGCCACGATCGCGAGCAGGCGGTATACCGAATGCGCGAACCTGCTGTAGGGGGCGATGCAGAAGCACACCACGATCGTGGCGAGATGGGTGATCAGCACCAGCCCGTAGGCGGGCGTCGCGCGCAGCGCCAGGGTGAGCAGGCCGGTCGCGGCCAGCAGGCCGAGCCCGGCGAGCAGGCCGTAATCCGCGGCCCCCAGGGCCGGGTCGCTGCGCCGCGCCGCGGCGATGAGGCCCGCGCAGCCGGTGATCATGGCGAGCCCCCCGGCCGTGCCCAGGATCACCGGTACCGACAGCAGCGGGTACGGCGGGGGCCTGCCCAGGATGTCCTGCAGGAACGCGGCCGACACGGTCGCGGCGAAGCACGCCGCGAAGCCGTAGCAGACCGCCGCGTGCAGCCGGCGGCGGACCGGTGACGGGTCGGTGCCCGGGTAAAAGCAGTCGGCGCCGCCGCCCCTCAGGTACGCCAGGCGCCCGGCGTAAGCCAGCGCCTTGCCCCACGCGCGCCAGTCGGCCAGGTCGCGCAGCGGCCCGTGCGTGTCGCGCCAGTACCGGGCGGCCCCCCGGAGCATGACGGCCACGCTCCAGGCGCTGGGCAGCAGCACTATCACCAGCAGCGCCGGATAGGAGATCAGCCGATACGGGCCGCCGTGGCGGAACAGGGTGTCGACGCCCTCGGTGAGGGCGACCAGCGCCAGCAGCGCGGCCCCGACCACGACGGCCGCGGTCACCGCGGCGCTCCGGCCGCGGAGCCAGGCGGGCCGGGGCGGCGGGGACACGTAGGACTCGTACGTGGCCGTCCGCACCCGGGACAGGATCTCCGGCGGGTTGACCGCGAACTCGTGCGGCGGCGCGTACATGCAGGCGTAGAAGCAGGCGCGGCAGTCGTGGCACAGATTCGCCAGGCTGGTGATGTCGCCGGCCTCGAGCACGGTGCGGCGCTCCAGGGCCGGGAAGACCGCGCAGTAGCCCTCGCAGTAACGGCACGAGTTGCAGATCTTCAGCTGCCGCCCGGCCTCCGCGATCAGCTCATCCATCATGTGCATGACGTGCGGCCTGCCCTCCGGCGATGCGGCCCCAGACACTGCCGATGGTAAGGCCGAAGCCCGCGAGGTACCCGGTGGACAGGATGTTGCCGGACATGATCTCGCCGGCCGCGAACACGTTGGCGAAGGCCGTGCCGTCCGTGCGCCGGACCCGGGCCTGCTCGGTGACCGCGGCGCCCTTGTAGGTGAACGTGATGCCGGGCCGCATGGGGACCCCGTAGTAAGGCGGGGTGTCGATGGGCTGGGCCCAGTGGCTCTTGGGCGGGCTGATTCCCGCGGTGGCGCAGTCGTCCAGGACCGCCGGGTCGAAGGTGCCGCCGGGCTTGATCGAGGCGTTGAAGTCCGCGACGGTCTCGGCGACGGTCCTGGCGTCGAGGCCGAGCAGCCGGGCGAGTTCCCCGACGGACCTCGCCTCGGCGGGGTCATACATGGGCGGCAGGAACAGCCCCCGGACCTTCGCGTCCCACAGCGAGTAGGCGATCTGGCCGGGCTGCCCGGCGATGTTGCGGCCCCAGCTCGCATAGCGCTTCGGCCAGATCTCCTCGCCCTCGTCGTAGAATCGCCGCCCGGCGGAGTTGACCACGATCCCGAACGGGATCGAGTCCAGCCGGGTGGCGATGCCGCCGTCGAAGCGCGGCGAGCGCGCGTCGATGGCGACCGCGTGGAAGCCCCGCTCCTCGCCCGCGCTGGCGGCCCCGAGCTGGTACAGCGCCGCGATCACCCGGCCGTCGTTGTCCCGCGAGCCGCGGATCAGGAAGTTGTCCGCCGCGTCCCCCCAGTACCGGCGCAGCCACTCGATGTCGGCCTCGAAGCCGCCGCTGGCGCACACGACGGCCCGGGCGCCGATCGTGCCGCTCCCGGTGACCAGGCCGCGGCACCGGTCGCCGTCCATGACCAGGTCCTCGACCGTGGTGCCGTAACGGACCGCGATCCCCATCCGCGCGGCGGTCCGGTGGTAGGTGTTGACCAGCGCCTTCCCGCCGCCGAGGAAGAAATGGTTGGTCCGGCCGAGCTGCAGCGTGCCGGCTAGCGGCCGCTGCCACCTGACCCCGTGGTCGCTCATCCACGCCGGGACGCTCTCGGACTCGCGCACCGTCAGCTCGGCCAGCTTCTCGTCGCTCGGGCCGGTGCCGATGCCGCACAGGTCCCGCCAGAGCTCGTCGGCGAGGTAGGGCCCGGTGGTGAACCCGTCCGCCTCGCGGTGCACGCAGCGGATGTTGCGGGTGTGCCGGGTGTTGCCCCCGCGCATCGACGCCTGCGCGCGCTCCACGAGCAGCACCCGCTGGGCGTGCCGCCGGGCGGTGATCGCGGCCACCAGGCCCGCGTTGCCGCCGCCGATGACGACGACGTCCCACGGCCGGCCGGCGGAGGAGGAAGCCCCGGTGCTTGGGGTCATCGGGGCTCCCTCCGGACTCGGGTGCACCGGGCTCAGGTGCCCGCGGTGACGGCCGGCTCGGCGGCCTTGGTGTCGGCCACGTCGGTGAAGTAGTCGGCGGCGGCGGTCTGGTCGGTGCCTTCGGCGACCCGGAGCGCCTTAAGCACCGCCGTGCCGCCGAACGCGATCGCCAGGTTGACGATCACCCCGACGAAGCACGATGGGCAGCAGCAGCCAGTTCCACGGGGCGCGGTCGCTGCGGGGCGGATGCACCAGGGCCGCCGACGGCGGGTCCTGCGGGCGGGGTACCTGCGTCATCACCGACTCCTTCTCGGTGTCGGGGCCGTCACCGGCTATCGGTGTCCGGCCAGCCGAAGGTGGGTTCTGGATGGCGTAGCGGGGGCAGCTCCCAGGTGGCGGCCGACGGCTGCCCCGGGTCCGCCGCCACGGGCACGTCGATCACGGTCGGCAGTCCCGAGGCGAGCGCGGTCTTCAGCGCGAATCCCAGGTCGCCCGGGGCCTCGATCCGCAGGCCCTGCGCGCCCATGGACCGCGCCATCGCCGCGTAGTCGGCGGAGTAGGGCTCGCCGGTGGCATCGCGCCGGAAGCTCGTGGCCAGCTCGCGCCCGGCGCCGAAGTATCCCCGCTGCTGGTCCCGGATGGAGATGTAGCCCCCGTTGTTCCAGACCAGCCACACCGCGGGCAGGGCGTACTCGACGGCGCTGGCGACGGCGCTGGGCAGCATGAGGAAGCCCCCGTCGCCGACCACGGCCACGGCTGGCGTGCCCGGGGCGGCCAGGCGGACGCCGAGCACCCCAGCCATCGCGAAGCACATGGACGCGAAACCCCAGCTCTGCAGCAGCGTGCCGGGGCCGCCCGGCCGCCATTCCTGCACGATCCAGTTGTGGTGCACGCCGACGTCGCTGATCAGGATGCCGTCTTCGGGCAGCACCTGGCGCAGGTCCGCGAGCACCCGCTCGGGCCGCAGCGGGCTGGCGTCCGAGGAGCGGTTCGGGGCGGTGTGCCGTTCCCACTGCTGCGTCCACGCCGCGATGTCGGCCCGCCACCGGCTCGTGTCCCGCCGGCCCGTGTCCGCCGCGGTGCGTAGGCCGTCGCGCAGCTGGCCGAGGACGTCCTTCGGGTTCGCCGCCACCCCGAGCGTGACCGGGTAGTTGCGCCCCAGCTCGGCGGGATCGACATCCACCTGGATCAGCCGGGCCGGCGGGATCGAGTAGGTGTAGCCCGGCAGCCAGGAGCTGGTGGACCGGTCGTCGAACCTGGTGCCCAGGGCGAGGATCACGTCGGCGCTGCGGGCGGCATGGTTGGCCTGGTAGGTGCCGTTGCGGCCGGTCGCGCCGAGGTACAGCGACGGCCGGAGATGGCCGGCCCCCTTGCCGAGCGGAGAGCTGACCACCGGGATGCCCGCGGCCGCGGCGAACGCGGCGAGCTCCCCGGCGGCCCCGGCGTTCTGCACGCCGTAGCCGGCCACGATCAGCGGCCGCTCGGCGGCCAGCAGCAGGTCCAGGATCGCGGCCACGTCGGCAGCGGCCGCGGCCGACCGGCGCGAGATGCCCTGCCGCCACTGGCCGGGGTCCGGGACCTGCTGCGCGGAGGTCTCGGCGAACACGTCCAGCGGCACGTCCAGGTGCACCGGGCCGGGCCGCCCGCCGAGCATGACGGCGAAGGCCTGGCGGAGCATGAGCGGCAGCTGGTCCGCGCGGGTCGCCTGGAAGCTGCGCTTCACGTAGGGCCGCAGCACCCCCGGGGTGTCGGCCTGGTAGTGCTGGCCCGTCTCCTGGAACGGGGCGCGGTTGAACTGGGTCGTCGGCACGTTGCCGGTGATGGCCAGGAAGGCCGAGGAGTCCATGAGGGCCGATCCGAGCGCGACCGGAAGGTTCGCCGAGCCGGGCCCGACCGACGTGAACGTCGCGAGCGGCTCGTGGCGGACCCGGTAGTAGGCGTCGGCGATGAAGCCCGCGGCCGACTCGTGGTGCACCGACAGGGCGCGGATCTGTTCGCTGCGGTCGTAGAGCGCGTCGAGCAGGCCCAGGTTCCCGTGCCCGCACAGGCCCACCACGTACGGCACGCGCTCGCGGATGAGGTACTCGGTGATGATCTCCGCGCCCTTCATCGGCCTGCGCCCTTCATCGGCCTGCGCCCTTCATCGGGACTAGTTTGCGCATTAAACAACATATTGCATAATGCGCGACCGTATGGCAGCCTGATGTCCTCCGTCAAGAGGGAGCTGGCACATGGCAGGGCCGCTGGAGGGCGCTACCGGCCTGCTCGTCGGCGGCCGCTGGCGCACCAGCGGGACCGAGCTGGTCGTGACCGACAAGTACACGCTGCAGCCGCTCGCCGCCGTCCAGCAGGCCCGCCCCGGCGACGTCGAGGCGGCGGTGGCCGCCGCGGCCGAGGCGGCACGGCACCCGATGCCGCCGGCCCGGCGCCAGGACATCCTCGGCGAGGCGTCCCGGCTGCTGGCGGCGCGCCGGGACGAGATCTGTGCCATCTACGTGGCCGAGACCGGGTTCACGCCCGAGGACGCGGCGGGCGAGATGAGCCGCGCGGTGGCCACGATGCGGATGTCGGCGCAGGAGTCGGTCCGGATCGCCGGCGAGGAGGTCCCGGTGGCGACCGCGCCCGGCAGCGAGGGCCGCCTGGCGTTCACTATCCGCGTGCCGGTCGGCGTGGTGGCGGCGATCACGCCGTTCAACGCCCCGCTGAACACGGTCATCCACAAGATCGCCCCGGCCATCGCCGCGGGGAACGCGGTCGTGCTCAAGCCCGCCGAGCAGACCCCGCTGTGCTCGGTCGCGCTGGCCCAGGTCCTGCTCGACGCGGGCCTGCCGGCCGGCTTCCTGCAACTGGTCTGCGGTCCCGGCGAGACGACCGGCGCCGCGCTGGTGGCCGACCGGCGGGTCCGTTTCTTCACCTTCACCGGCTCGGCCGCGGTGGGGCTGGCCATCAAGCAGAACTCCGGGATCGCCAAGACCCATCTCGAGCTCGGCTCCAACAGCGCCTCCATCGTGGCCGCCGACGCCGACCTCGACCTGGTGGCGGACCTGGTCACCCGCGCCGGGTACCGGAAGGCCGGGCAGGTGTGCACCAGCGTGCAGCGCCTGATCGCGCACGCCTCGGTCGCCGACGATCTCACCGCGCTGCTGGCCAAGCGCGTGGCCGCGCTGCGGGCCGGGGACCCGCGCGGGCCGGGCGTTCAGGTCGGCCCGATGATCGCCCCGGCCGAGGCCGAGCGCGCGCACGGCTGGATCCGGCAGGCCGTGGAGCAGGGCGCGACGCTGCTGGCCGGCGGTGACCGTGACGGGCCCGTGCTCACCCCCGCGCTGCTGCGCGACCCGCCCCCGGACAGCAAGATCATGACCGGCGAGATCTTCGCCCCGGCCGTGGCGGTGGTGGCCGTGGGCGGGCTCGGCGAGGCCATCGACCTGGTCAACGCGGGCGAGTACGGGCTCCAGGCCGGGGTGTTCACCCGCGACCTCGACACGGCCTTCCACGCGGCCCGCCGCCTGCAGGTCGGCGGTGTGATGATCAACGACACGTCCAGCTACCACGCCGACGCCATGCCCTACGGCGGGGTCAAGAACAGCGGCTACGGGCTGGAGGGACCGCGCTACGCGGTCCAGGACATGACCGACTCGCGCATCATCGTCCTCAACCTGCGGGAGGGCACGTGACGCCGACGGGAGAGCCCACGACATCGACGGGAGGGCGCGCGACGCTGCCGCTGGCGGGGTGCAGCTTCGGCTGGCTGCACCTGGCCCCGCTGCCGGACGCGTTACGCGCGCTCGCCCGGCAGGGATTCCGCTCCCTGGAGCTGACCACCGCGCCGCCGCACCTGTCCGCGGATGCGATCGGGCCCTACGAGCGCCTGGAACTCGCCCGGTTACTGGCCGCCCTGCAGCTGCGGGCGGTGCTGGACCAGGGCCTGGCCCGGCTGGTGGCCCGGGCCGAGGCGCTCGGCATCACGATCGGCCTGGAGAACAGCCCGTACGGGTACCTGGGCCGGTCCGGTGACCTGGTCGAGATCGTGGATCGCTGGTCCTCGCCGCGGCTGCGCATCACCTACGACGTGGCCAACGCGCTGGCGATCGAGGACCCGGCCGAGGGGGTACGGCGGGCCGGCGACCGCCTCGTCCCGCGCACGCCTCCGACACGTGGCGGAGCAAGTGGGCGCACACCTCGGCCGGCCGCGGCGAAGTCGACTTCGCCGGGTTCGCGAGGGCCCTCGCGGGGATCGGCTTCGGCGGCCCCACGGTCTACGAACTGGTCGACGGGGATGACCCGGAACCCCGGCTGCCGGCCGACCTCGCGACGCTCGCGGCCGCGGGATGGGCCCCGTGACGCCGCCGGTCGGCGTGGTCACGGCCGCGGGATGGGCCCCGTGACGCCGCCGCCGATGCCGTCGTCGGCCGACGTGGTCGTGGCCGGCAGCGGCACCGCCGGCCTCACAGCCGCCCTGGCCGCCGCGGTGGCCGGGGCCGAGGTGTTGCTGGTCGAGCGCGGCCAGCGGCTCGGCGGCACGACTGCGCTGTCCGGGGGCCGGGTCTGGGTGCCGTGCAATCACCTTCAGGACACCGACTCCCCCGAGGCGGCGGCCGCCTATCTGGACGGCCTGTTCAGCGACCGCTACCGCCACATGACCGAGGCGTTCCTGGCCACCGCGCCCGAGATGGCGCGATTCGTGGAGCGGCACAGCGCCCACCGGTTTGCCGCCTGCCCCCGCTACCCGGACTACCACTCGTCCCGGCCCGGCGCCATGACCGGCGGCCGGGCCCTGGACGCGCAGCCCATCGACACGCGCGACCTCACCCCGCTGGCCGAGGACATCCTGGTCCGCCCGGCTACCTGCCGATGTCCTTCGCCGAGTGGGAGGACTGGCGCTACCCGGACCGGTTCGACTGGGAACTGCTGCGCGAGCGCGAGCGCGACGGCATCGTCACCAGCGGGGTGGCGCTGGTCGCCGGGCTGCTCGACGGCGTGGTGCAGGCGGGAGCGCAGGTGCTGACCGGAGTCCGGCTGACCGGAGTCCGGCCCGGGCTGGCCTGCGTGGAGCGCGCGGGGCAGGCGGCCACGATCGGCACGGCAGCGGTGATCCTGGCCACCGGCGGCTTCGACCGGGACCCTACGCTCCGAGCCCGGCTGCAGCCGCCGGCCCAGCGGGCCAGCGGGGCGCCGCCCACCAACACTGGTGACGGGCTCCGCATCGCCGAGCACGCGGGAGCCAGGTGCGACAACCTGGGCGAGGGCTGGTGGATGCCGATGATCGCGATCCCCGGCGAGACGCTGCTGGGCGAGCCGTTCTACCGCTCGCTCGTCCGGGAGCGCGGCCTGCCGCGGCAGATCATGGTCAACGCCGCCGGCAGGCGGTTGGCGGACGAGGCACAGCCGTACAACGAGATCGGCAAGGCGCTGCACCGGCAGGCCGGGCCCGTTCACCTGATCTTCGATGAGGGCTACCGGGAGCGGTACCCGATGCCGGGCCTCCCCCGGGACGGGACGCCGCCGGCCTGGGTCGCCCGCGGCGGCTCGCTGGCCGCGCTGGCGGGACGGATCGGCGTCGGTGCCGCGGCCCTGGAGGGCACGGTCCGCCGGTGGAACGACGCCTGCGCCGCAGGGGCGGACCGGGACTTCGGGCGCGGCGAGAATGCCTACGAGCGGTTCTGCGGCGACCCCGCCATCGCCGCCGCCGGCTCGAACCCGTGCCTCGGCCCGATCGACCGGGCGCCCTACTACGCGATAGAGGTCCTGGCCGGGACCATCGGGACCAAGGGCGGCCCGGTCACCGACGCCGACGGCGTCGTGTTCGACCAGGACGGCTCCGCGGTCACCGGCCTGTACGCCGTCGGCAACGCCGCCGCGTTCTGGACGGCCGACGGGTACCCGGGACCCGGGGCCACGCTGGCCGTGGGCATGACGATGGGATACCGGGCCGGACGGCATGCGGGGCGGACCGTACGCTGACGTGCATGACGACGGACGGGGCGAAGGGACTGATCGGCTCCCTCCTCCACGGCCTGGAGATCCTCGACATGTTCGAGCGCGACCGGTCCGAGATCGGCATCGGGGAGATGGCGCAGCACCTGGGCCTGCACCGGTCCACCACCTCCCGGCTCGCGGCCACCCTGGCCGTGGCCGGGTACCTCGAGCCGACCGGAGAGCCCGGGCGGTACCGCCTGTCCGGCAAGCTCGTCACGCTCGGCGAGCTTGTCGTCTCCGAAGGCGACGTGCGCCGGGCCGCCCTGCCCTACCTGCGGGACCTCGTGCAGGGCCTGGGCGAGACCGGGCACCTGGCCGTCCTGGAGGGCGCGGAGGCGGTCACCGTCGGGGTCGTCGACGGCTGGCAGACCGTCCGGATGCACTCGTGGGTGGGCAAGCGCTCCCCCGCACACTGCAGTTCGATGGGCAAGGCGCTGCTGGCCGGCCTGGACACCGGGGAGATCGACGCTCGCTACCCCGGCACTCGACTGGAGGCCAGGACCGAACGGACGATCACCGACCGGGACGAGCTCAAGCGCCAGCTCGCCCAGGTACGCGAGCGCGGGTACGCGGTGGACCGGGAAGAAATCGAGCCGCACCTGTGCTGCGTGGCCGGCCCGGTCTTCGACCGGGCGGGGGCCGTCGTGGCGGGCATCAGCGTGTCCGGGCCGGACTCCCGGCTCGACGACGCCAGCATCCCGGCCACGGCCGAGGCGGTGCGCCGCGCCGCCTGGCAGATCAGCGCCCGGCTCGGCGCCCCCCGCGTGATACCGGGCTGGAGCACCCCGTGAGCACATCGCTCAGTCGATGATCGTGGTTGATTGATTACCGCGGGTTCATCAATCAACCACGATCATGGAACGTGCGCGGCTATGCCGCGCGCAGCACCCACCAAAGGCGGCAAACAGGGCAAAACTCTGAGATCTGACCAGAGCTGCTGCACCTGTGGAAGGTGTCGGCGCCAGACCTCGCCGCGGCCCACGAGCGCGTCGTCGCGGCAGGCGCGGTCTTCGCCGGCGAGCACACCTCGCCCCGGCCCGGGCCCGGCGGACGGCCGGTCCGGTGGCGCGTGTACTCCGACCCCGCCGGTCACCCGTTCTGTCTCGTGACTCGCTGACCGGCGCGCCCGGGGACCCGGCTGAGGATGATGCCGAAGTGGTCACGGTAGGCGGCGAGCAGGGCGTCGTCGTCGGCCAGTTGCTGCTCGGTCCGTGTCGTGCCGCTGGTCTGGATGAGCGTGCGGTCGCTGATCGAGACCCGGCCGTCCTGGGTGAGCCGGGAGCAGATGGTGCCGGCGGTGAAGTGGGACGACGGTGAGGTCTGCTGCCACCAGCAGGTGGGGACGAAATCGGCCAGCGCCCGTTCCCGCATCTCGAACCGGTACTGCGGCCGGCCGTCCCTGAGCACGTCCACGTCCCCGTCCGGCGCGTCGGCGAGCAGGAACCGGCCGGCCGGGTCGTCCTGCTCGCTGCGGCCGTCCAGCAGCAGCGGGTAGTCGCTGTGACTGCCGAAGCCCACGTCCGCCAGCCACGGTCCGGTGCCATCGGGCGGGCGGACGATCAGCGCCAGGTGGTCAAACGGCGGGCTGAGCCCGCCGTCGCCGTACACGCGCGCGGCGACCCGTGTCACGCTGGCGCCGAGCGCCTCCAGCAGCAGCGCGAACAAACCGTTGAGCTCGTAGCAGAAGCCGCCGCGGCGCCGCTGCACGATCTTGCCGACCAGGTCGCTTTCCTCCAGCGAGATCGGCTCGGCCAGGTGGATGCTCAGGTTCTCGAATGGCACCGCCACCTGGTGCGCCCGGTGCAGCAGGCGAACCGTCGCCGCGTCCGCGGTCACCGGCGGCCGGACGGCGATGCGCCGCAGGTAGGCGGCGGCGGTTTCGTCGTCCAGCATGTCCCGGCCCCGCGTTGCCCGCGGGTCAGTATCCGTACCCGCCGCCGGAACTGGTGGACGTGCTGGGTGCCGGTGCCGCCGCGCCGGAAACGGTGACTTCGTGCCACACCCCGCCGGAGGCGTTCAGGTTGTTGCCGTTGGCCTGCCCGGCCGCGGTGTCGCCCTTATAGGTGTAGAGGGGATGCCCGTCATAGGTGGCCTGGGTGGAGCCGTCCGCCCGCGTGATCGTGGCGAGCTTGCCGGTGACGCCCGGACCTGCGGTCGCGGGTCCCTTCACCGGCGGCCAGTACGTGGCGCACGAGCCGTTGCACTTCGACGTCGTCGCGGTGTCCGGGACGAACCAGTACAACGTGAAGCCCTGAGCGTCGGTCAGCACGGTGACCCCGCCGATCGTGGTGGTCTTCAGCTCGCTGCCGCTCGCCGCGGGCGCACTGGAGGCGGTCGTGGCGGCGGGCGCCGCGGCGCTTGTCGAGCTTGACGAGCTGCCGCAGGCAGTGATCATCAGGGCGGCGGCGGCGAGTCCCACCGGCACCAGCCATCTCTTGTCCATCGCGTCTCCCCACTAGCAAGCGGATCAGGTCCCGATACCCGGATCACGTACCTGCCGGGCCGTTCGTTCACGTGTCTGCCCAGGTCATCAGCTGGCTACTCGCCGGTGAGCCATGCGAAACTCCAGGGCGAGAGCTCTATCCGCCCGGCGTTCAGGACGAGCTCGCCGGTCGTGGAGTGCGCGTGCCTGGGCTGGTAGATGCCCGCGCGGGCGATGATCCCGGCGTCGACCGACTGCGTGATGTCGCTGAAGTTGGTGACCGAGAGGAACGGCGCGCTGCGCGGATGCACCCGGCGGTAGGCCAGCACGCTGCGGTTGCCCGTCGGCAAGAGCTCGGTCTGGCCGCCGGAGCGCAGGGCGAGCAGCGCGCGCCGCGCATCGGCCAGCCCCCGGATCGCGGCGAACACGCGGCCCTCGGGCGAGGCCGGGTCGGCGCGCCGGGCGGCCCGTGCCCAGTCCATCTGCGGCCGGTGCATCCACCGGCTGTCGCCGGAGTGCGCGGCGTCCTCGCCCCAGCGAGGGTCGTTGACCATGGCGAGCTCGTCGCCCATGTAGATCAGCGGGATGCCCCCGAACGAGAACGCGACCGCGTACATCGCCTCGAGCCGCCGGACGGCCATGGCCAGTTCCTTATCGTCACCGGCCGCGAGCGCGCTCTCGATGCCGCACAGTGACGCGGCGCTGCCGCAGATGCGCGCGTCACCGGTGAGCATGTTCTGCTGGAACAGGGCGCCGCGGGCGAACGAGCCGGGGAAGCGCCCGGCGTAGAAATCGTTGAGAAACCGCCGGTGCGCAAAGCCGTCGAGCCCGGCCGAGGCGGCATCGGCGTCGGAGACCGCCCAGCCGATGTCATCGTGGCAGCGCACGTACGTCACCCAGGTGGTCGGCAGCGGCGCGGGGCGCCGCCGGGTGAGGGCAAGCTCGGCGAGGCGCACGTCACGGGTGGCCAGCATCGACCAGAGCATGACCATGAGCTGGTTGTCGTAGGCCAGATCGCACTCCGGGCGGTACCGGTCGTGACCGCCCAGGTACGGCACCAGCATGTCCGGGCTGACGATCGCCTCCGCCTTCAGCAGCAGGCCCGGCGCGGCCAGCCGGGTCAGGGCGCGGAAGGCCTGCAGGAGGAGGTGCGCCTCGGGCTGGTTCTGGCAGTCAGTGCCCATCCGCTTCCACAGGAACGGCGCCGCGTCCAGCCGCAGCACGTCGATGCCGCGGTTGGCCAGCCTGAGCATGGTGCCCAGCATCACGCGGAAGACCGCGGGATTGGCGTAGTTCAGGTCCCACTGGTACTCGTGGAAGGTCGTCCAGACCCAGCCCAGGCCCGGCACCCCGGTAAAGCTGCCCGGGGCCGTGTCGGGGAACACCTCCGGCAGCGCGCGCTCGAACGCGTCGGGCTGTGCCCGGTCAGGATAGGTCAGGTACATGTCCTGGTAGCGCTGCTCCCCGGCCGCCGCCCGGCGGGCCCATTCGTGCTCCCGCGCGGTGTGGTTGAGCACCAGGTCAATGCACAAGGCCATGCCGCGGGCGTGCAGGTCGCCGGCGAGCGCCTCAAGGTCAGCCATGCTGCCCACCCGCGGATCGACGGCGTCGTAATCCTCGACCGCGTAACCGCCGTCGTTGTCCCCGCGGCGCGGCTTGAGCAGCGGCATGAGGTGCAGATAGGTGACGCCGAGCTCGTCCAGGTAGTCCAGTTGCTGGCGGACGCCGGGCAGCGAGCCCGCGAACCGGTCGGGATAGCAGACATAGCCGATCATCCGGGACCGCTGGAACCACGCCGGGTCAATCTCACGGCGCCGATCGAGCCGCCGCAGCGCCCCCGGGCGCGCGGCTGCCGCTTCCAGCGCATCGAGCACGAGCGCGCCAGCGAACTCGGCCACGCCGGCGACGGCACCGTAGACCTGATCCAGCGGCTCGCAGATGTCCGGGGACAACATCTCCAGGCGGGCCAGGAAGGCATCGGCCTCCACCGGGCCCAGCCGCTGCCGCGCAGCGTCCTCCGCCGCCGGAACCAGACTCGGCACGAGCCCTACCTGCTTCCTGGCCATCGCCGGATGATCGGACGACGGCCGTCTGCTGTCTGCCGTCTGCCGTCTGCCGTCTCTCAGATCGTCGCATGCCCGCCGCCGCACCAGCGGAGAGCAGCGTCGTGGCAAGAGCCCGGAAGGTACGGGCCACGCGTTCGTAGCCGTGATGTCGCGTGCGACCAGCCCGGCCAAGATCGCGCTCATCGAGCGCTCGCCGGCCACCGGCGGGCGCAGCATCGCCCGCGCGCTGGCCCACGGCTACCAGCCTGCGATGATCGTCATGGCCGCGCTGTGTGCCGGGGCCGCGCTGCCACGGCTGCGCCCTGCCCGTCGTCCCGCAGCAGGCGACGACAACGCGATCGGAGGAATCATGACTACCGCACCCGCCCCCTCGGCCGGCCAGCGTGAACCGGAGCTGACCGGGCAGGCCGTCGTCGTGATCGGCGGCAGCGCCGGCATCGGGCTGGAAACCGCCCGGCGGGCCCGCGCCGAGGGCGCCGACGTCATCCTGACCGGCCGCAACCCCGACCGCCTGCAGGCCGCCGCGGCCGAGGTCGGCGCGCGCAGCACGGCGGCTTTCGACGCCACCGACCCGGCCGCGCTCGACCGGTTCTTCGCTGACCTGCCGGAACAGATCGACCACGTGCTGGTCACGGGCCCCGGTCCGTACTACGCGCCCCTGGCCGACCTGGACCGCGAGCGGGCGCACCGCGATTTCGACGGCCATCTGTGGCTGGCCGTCGCCGTGGCCCAGCACGCCGTCGGCCGGGTGCGGCCCGGCGGCACGCTGCTGTTCATGAGCGGCACCGCCGGGGCGCGCGGACCCGGCCTGTCGATTTCTGCCGCGGCCACCGCCGCGCTGCCCGCCCTGATCGCCAACCTGGCGGTCGAAGTGGCGCCGATCCGGGTCAACCTCATCGCGGCCGGCTTCGTCGACACGCCGCTGTCCGCCACGCTGCTCGGAGACGGCCTCGACCAGCGCCGCGACCAACTCCGCGCCACCCTCCCCATCGGGCGCGTGGTCGGCCCGGCCGACATCGCCGCCCTCGCCGTGCACCTCATGACCAACACCGCGGTCACCGGCGCGACCTACGACATCGACGGCGGCCAGCAACTCGTCTCCGGAGGGTGATCCGCGCCGCCACCTCGGCCGGGCCGAAGACCAGGGCACTGGCCAGGCACCCCGCTGGCGCCGCGCGGCAGGGAGGCGTGATCCTCGGCCAGCGCACGGACTAGGGAAGCCACGGGCGCGACGGATCAGCCGAAGCGGCACACTGCTACCAGTACCAATCGACCGACGGAGGTCAGCATGGCCAGCGCCGATGAAGCGGGGGCCATCGACATGAAGCCCGAGGTCGTGACGTTGCCCGTCTCCGATATCGATCGGGCCAAGGCCGCTCGTACCAGACGAGCATGGGAACACGCCGGATGAGGCATCGAAGGCCGCGGGTCGCTACATGGAGGAAGTCCTGTACGTCGCAGCCCTATGAGCCGGTCTTGCAGGAGGTCTAAGGCTATGACTGAAGGTGCACAACGGACGGGCAGTGACGAGACCACTATCCGTCCGTTTCAGGTGAACGTTCCGGAAGCGGAACTTACCGAATTGCGCAGGCGCATAAACGCGGCAAAGTGGCCCGAACGGGAAACGGTCACGGATGATTCGCAGGGCGTGCCCCTCGCGATGATCCAGGAACTCGCGCGCTACTGGGCGACAGATTACGACTGGCGCACGTGCGAGGCGCAACTGAACGCCCTGCCGCAGTTCATGACCGAGATCGACGGGCTGGACATCCATTTCATTCACGTCCGCTCGGAACATGACGATGCGCTGCCGCTCATCGTCACGCACGGCTGGCCCGGCTCGGTCATCGAGCAGCTGAAGATCATCGACCCGCTCGCCAACCCCACGGCACACGGCGCGAGCGCATCGGACGCTTTCCATCTGGTGATCCCGTCGCTGCCGGGCTACGGGTTCTCCGGCAAGCCGACCGTCACCGGCTGGGATCTCCCCCGCATCGCACGTGCCTGGGTCGTGCTGATGAAGCGCCTGGGCTACACGCACTTCGTGTCGCAAGGCGGCGACTGGGGTGGGGCTGTCACGAATGTGATGGCGCAACAGGCACCCCCGGAACTGCTCGGCATTCACGTCAACTTCCCCGGCACGGTTCCACCTGACGTCGCCAAGGCACTCCAGTGCGGCGACCCGCCGCCCTCCGGTCTCTCCGCCGACGAAAAACGCGCGTACGAGCAGCTGAACACCTTGTTCACGATGCGACGCGCCTACGCAAGCATGATGGGGACGCGCCCGCAAACGCTGTACGGACTGGCGGATTCACCCGTCGGCCTGGCCGCCTGGCTCCTTGACCACGGTGACGGTTGGGGCCAGCCGGCGGCGGCGATCACCTCGGCCGTGCTCGGGCACACGAGCCACGGGCATCCCGCAGGTGACCTCACGCGAGACGATGTCCTCGACAACATCACGCTCTACTGGCTGACGAACACGGCGATTTCCTCCGGCCGCCTCTACTGGGAAAACAAGTTCAACCTTTACGCCGATGTCGGCGCCTCCGTCCCGGCTGCCGTGAGCGTCTTTCCCGGCGAGAACTACCAGGCCCCGCGGAGCTGGACAGAGCAGGCATATCACAACCTCATCTACTACAACCAGCCCGACAAAGGCGGGCACTTCGCGGCCTGGGAACAGCCGCAGGTCTTCTCGGCAGAGGTCCGTGCGGGCTTCAGATCACTGCGTAAATAGTGGGCCAGAGGACGAGGACACCCTCCTCGTGCAGGACTACGGCGGCCCGGTGGGATTCCGGCTCGCGATCGCCCATCCCGAGCGACTCGAGGCGCTCATCGTCCAGAACGCCGTCATCCACGAAGCCGGGCTCGGGCCGCTGTGGAAGAGCCGACGTGCATTCTGGGCTGACCGCCAGGCACACGAGGCCGCGCTGCGAGAGAGCTTCTTCTCCCTCGCGACGACACGGCAGCGCCACGTCGGAACCAGCCCGAATACCGAGAACTACGACCCAGACCTGTGGACCGATGAGTTCGCCTTCCTGAGCCAGCCCGGCCAGCACGACATCCAAAGCGACCTGTTCTATGACTACCGCACCAATGTCGCGAGCTACGGCGCCTGGCAGGCCTGGCTCCGCGAGCACCAGCCGCCGCTGCAGGTCCTATGGGGCCGGTACGACCCCTCGTTCCAGGCCGAGGAGGCGGAGGCATACCGCCGGGACAGGCCAGACGCCGAGATACACGTCCTCGACGCCGGCCACTTCGCCCTCGACGAACAGCCCGAGCTGATCGCAGAGTTGATCCGGGAATTCCTGCGGCGCCAGAAAGGTACCTGAGCCAGTTAGTGCCTGGCTTGCGTTCCGGCGTGGGCCGGCGACCTCGACGAGGTCGGGACCGAGCGCCTCGATCTCGGCCAGCCACGGCCTCCAGCGGCCGGGAGGCGATCCGCAGCCGCTGCGCACCGCCGTAGCATGATGGGGATCCCGGCATCAGCCGCCGCAGCCGGCTGCCCGGGATCGGGACGCTCGACCTGGCCGGGCGGCCGACCACCCGGAGGGGTTGAGCCATGGACATCGCGGGCCGGGTAGCCGTCGTCACCGGCGGCGCCAGCGGCATCGGCCGGTCCATCTGCCTGGCGCTCGCCGCCGCGGGCGCGGCCGCCGTGGTGGTGGCCGACGCTGACGCCGCGGGCGCGGCGAGGGTGGCCGCGGAGATCGACGCCGGCGGCCACCGGGCGCAGGCCGTGCCGGCCGACGTGTCGCGCGAGTCCGACGTGCGGGCCCTGGTGGCCGCGGCGGAGCGCGCGTTCGGCCCGGTGGACCTGTTCTGCTCCAATGCCGGCATCATCGTGGCCGGCGGTGTTGAGGTGGCCGACGATGCGTGGTCGCGGATCTGGGCCATCAACGTGCAGAGTCACGTGTACGCCGCGCGGGCGCTGCTGCCGGGCATGCTGTCCCGCGGCCAGGGTTACCTGGTCATCACCGCGTCCGCGGCCGGCCTGCTCACCCAGCTCGGCTCGGCGCCGTACGCGGTGACCAAGCACGCGGCCGTGGCGCTGGCGGAGTGGCTCTCGATCACTTACGGCGAGCAGGGCTTGGTGGTGTCGTGCCTGTGCCCCCAGGCGGTGACCTCCAACCTGGCCGCGACCAGCCGCCGCGAGCTGGGTGAGGACGCGCTGCCTGAGGACGTCGGCGCGACCGGCGGCTCGGCGCAGGCAGCGGTGGACGGCGTGCTCGGGCCGGACCAGGTGGCTGCGACGGTGCTGGCCGCGGTGGCGGCCGAGCAGTTCCTGATCCTGCCGCATCCGGACGTGGCCACCTACGAGCGCCGCCGGGCCGATGACCGCGAGCGGTGGCTGCGCGGCATGCGCCGCCTGCAGGCCCGGCTGACCGGGAGACCGTGACAGATGGCGGATGGCATCAACCGGTCAGCGGTGTCGGGCTGGCTGCTGGCCAACGTTGAGGGCTTGCGGTCGCCGTTTGAGTTCGCGCTGATCGCGGGGGGCCGCTCCAACCTGACCTATGCGGTCACCGACGCCGCGGGCCGCCGGATCGTGCTGCGCCGCCCGCCGATCAGCCATGTCCTGCCGACGGCCCATGACATGGGCCGGGAACACCGCATCATCTCGGCCCTGCGCGACACGCCGGTACCGGTCCCGGCGGCCCTGGGCTACTGCGCCGACGAGGCGGTCAACGGCCGGCCTTTCTACGTGATGGACTTCGTCGACGGCTACGTCCTGCGCGGGCCCGCCGAGGCGGCGGCCGCCCTCGGCGCGGCAACCCGGATGGCAGCGGGCCACGACCTGGTCGACGTGCTGGTGGCCATCCACCAGCTGGATGTCGACGCCGTCGGCCTGGGTGACCTGGCCCGGCACGACGGCTACATCGAACGGCAGCTGCGCCGGTGGCACCGGCAGTTCGGCCAGTCGCAGCAGCAGGCCCGCGAGGCCGGCGTCTACCGCCCGGTGCCGCTGGTCGACGAGGTGCACGACCTGCTCGCCGCCCGGGTCCCGGCCCAGCAGGGCACGGCTCTCGTGCACGGCGACTACCGCCTGGACAACACCATCGTCTCGGCCGAAGGCCGGGTCCGGGCCGTGCTGGACTGGGAGCTGTGCACGCTCGGTGACGCGCTCGCCGATGTGGGCACCTTGATGGCGTACTGGGGCAGCCGCCCCGGGCCGGGCACAGCCAGCGGCCCCGGGCCGGGGACAGCCAGCGACCCGCTGCGGCTCGCCGCCACGGCGCTGCCTGGCTTCCCCAGCCGGGCCGGCGTGGCCGAGCGCTATGCCGCCCGCTCCGGCCGCGATCTGGCCAACCTGGGGTTCTACCTCGCATTCGCCCAGTGGAAGCTCGCGTGCATCGGCGAAGGAGTCTTCGTACGGTACGCGGCCAACGCCATGGGAACCGGCGGCAGCGACGCCGCAGCGCTCGGCCGCAGCGTCGAGGATCGCGCCCGGCAGGCGCTGGCGTCGCTGAACTCCTGAACCGCTCACCCAGCTAACGTCATCGACCGGCGGCTCCATCGCCATGCCTGCGGTCCGCGAGCCCGCGATCGTCTCGGCCGACGGTTCCCCGCCAGGGCTGCAAGGTGCGGAATGCCGACGGGGTACCTGATAGCCGGCCGAAGGACCCGGCGGTCAGGATCACCGGCGCACGGCCAGGTACCGCGTGAGGCGATCGATCACCTCACGCGCGTCGTCCTCGACGCCGTAAATGAACGAGGACTTGCGCCGCCGCAGCACGGGCAGCCCCAGCGCGTACAGTCCCGGGCTGTCGACCACGCCGCCCTCGTGGCGCAGCTGGCCCTTCGCGTCGACCACGGGCACGTCGAGCCACCCGTAGTCGGGCCGGAAACCCGTTGCCCACACGATCGCGCGGATCTCGCCGCTTCGCAGGTCAAGCTGCAGCCGCGTCGACTCGGGCACACGCGTCGGCGCGAAGCGCTCGGGAGGACCGACCTCGGCGTCATGCCCGCTCGTCCGA
>CAWEHB010000010.1:0-132261 GCA_963808705.1 uncultured Actinomycetota bacterium
CGCCGCCTCGTCCGGCGGCAGCTCGTACAGATCCTTGTCCACCGGCTCGGGCGGCTCGATCTTGTTCTTGATCCCGTCCAGGCCGGCCAGCAGCATGGCCGAGAACGCCAGGTAGGGGTTGCAGGACGGGTCCGGGACCCGGAACTCTAGCCGCTTGGCCTTCGGGCTCGGGCCGGTGATCGGGATCCGCACGCAGGCCGACCGGTTGCGCTGCGAGTAGACCAGGTTGACCGGGGCCTCGAAGCCCGGGACCAGCCGGTGGTAGGAGTTCACCGTCGGGTTCGTGAACGCCAGCAGCGACGGCGCGTGCTTCAGCAGCCCGCCGACGTAGTAGCGGCCCAGGTCGGACAGGCCCGCGTAGCCGACCTCGTCGTAGAACAGCGGCGCGCCGTCCTTCCACAGGCTCTGGTGGCAGTGCATCCCGGAGCCGTTGTCGCCGAACAGCGGCTTGGGCATGAAGGTCACGGTCTTCCCGGCCGCCCGCGCCACGCTCTTCACCACGTACTTGTAGAGCATCACCTTGTCGGCCATGTGCAGCAGGCTGTCGAACTTGATGTCGATCTCCGCCTGGCCCGCGGTGCCGACCTCGTGGTGCTGCATCTCCACCTGGACGCCGCAGTCGATCAGGGCCCGCACCATGTCCGACCGCAGGTCGGTGTAGTGGTCGGTCGGCGGGACGGGGAAGTAGCCGCCCTTGTAGCGCGGCTTGTAGGCCAGGTTGCCGCTCGGCTCATCGCGGCCGGTGTTCCAGGCGCCCTCGACCGAGTCGATGTAGTAGTAGCCGGCGTTCGGGCTGGTCTCGAACCGGGCGGAGTCGAAGATGTAGAACTCTGCCTCCGGGCCGAAGTAGGCCGTGTCCCCGATGCCGCTGCCGCGCAGGTAGTCCTCGGCCTTGCGGGCGATGTTGCGCGGGTCGCGGGTGTACGGCTCGCTGGTCAGCGGGTCGTGCACGAAGAACGTGAGGTTCAGCGTCTTGCGGGTGCGGAACGGGTCGACGACGGCGGTGCTCGCGTCCGGCAGCAGCAGCATGTCCGACTCGTGGATCTGCTGGAAGCCGCGGATCGACGAGCCGTCGAACATCAGGCCGTCGCTGAAGACCTTCTCGTCGAAGGACTCCGCGGGCACCGTGAAATGCTGCACCGTCCCGGGTAGGTCGCAGAACCTGACGTCGACGAACTGCACCCCCTCGGTCTCGATGAACCGCAGTACCTCATCGCCGCTGGTGAACATCCACTCTCCCTTGCGCCACTTGCGCCACTTGCGCCACTGACAGGCTGACGCCCGCGTCCGGGGCGCTGCTGGAACGCTAGGCGGTCGCGATTTCCGACCCGTATCCCCGATGTTTCGCCCATGTTACGAGGGTGCGGGGCCGGCCGGGGCCAAGACAGCAAGCACGATCAGGCGCGGGCGCCTCGACGATCCGGCGCCGCCGCTAGCCGGATGAGGCGCCGGCCCGGCCAGGCGGTACCGTGTTTCTGTGGCGGAGCGACGGTGGGCCGGGTCGTGGCTGTCCGGCACGGCGCCGGCCGGGACCGGGAGCGAATACCCCGGGCAGCGGCTCGGGCTGCCCGAGTCCGGCGCCGGGTCGGTGGCCGGCCTGGGCAGGCGGCTGGGCGCGCTGATGATCGACTGGCTGATGTGCGAGCTCATCGCCTGGACCGCGTTCCACAACCAGTACCTGACCATCGCCGTGTTTGCCGTGGAGGTCTACCTGCTGACCGCGCTGACCGGCTTCACGGTGGGCAAGCGCCTGCTCGGCCTGCGGGTGGTGCGGCTCGACGGCAAGCCGGTAGGGTTCCTCTGGTCACTGGTCCGGACGCTGCTGTTCCTGGCCGTGATCCCCCCGCTGGTCTTCGACGCCGACCAGCGGGGACTGCACGACAAGGCGGCCGACACGGTCGTGATCCGGATCTAGACCCGGATTACCTCGCTTTACCGGAACTTCGGGCGCGGCGCCTTCGGCATCCGGCCGGCCCTGGGCATCGGGCCCTTGGGCATCTGCAGCGTCTGCGGCAGCGCCTTCAGCCGGAAGTTCAGGTCGGCGACCGCCGGACCCTTGAGGTTGCGGGGCAGCTTCATGATGTGCCGCTGCAGCCGCCGGATCGACACCTGCCCGTCCTCGTCACCGACCTGGACGTCGTAGATCGGCACGTCGAGGGCGACCCGGGCGGCCCGCTTCTTCTCGGCTGCGAGCAGGCTCGGCAGCCGGTTCGGCGAGCCCTCGCCGACCAGGATGATGCCGGGTCGGCCGACCACCCGGTGCACCACGTCCATGTTCTTGTTGGCAGCGACCGCCGGCGTCACGGTCCAGTTGCCGCGCATGCTCTGCAGGATCGCCGCGGCCGCGCCCGGCTGCCCGGCGATGGTCGCGTACTGCGCCGACTGGGCGAACCGCCCGAACAGGAGCATCGCCGCCATCAGCCCGAGCAGCACGCCCAGCGGGGTCAGGAACGCTACCGTCCCGGTGAGGATGCCGATGACCACGACGATCGCGAGGATCCCGATGCCGCTGAGCGCGATGATCGGCAGCGCCTTCGGGTTGGTCTCGCGGATGAGCCGCGCGACCATGCCGATCTGCTTGAGGCGGCCGGGGGCGTCAGCCGCGGCCTTCTTCGTGGCCGCGCCCGGCGGCTTGTTCACCATGCTCGTGAGGATAGCGCCTGGCGGTACAGACGCCCCGCCCGGTAGGACGAGCGCACCAGCGGTCCCGCCATAACCCCGGCGAAGCCGAGCCCGAGAGCCTCCTCGCCGAGCTCGTCGAACTCCTCGGGCGGCACCCACCGCTCGACCGGGTGGTGCCGCACGGACGGCCGCAGGTACTGGGTGATCGTGAGCAGGTGACACCCGGCGGCGCGCAGGTCGGCCAGGGCCGCGCTGACCTCGCCGCGTCCTTCCCCCAGGCCCAGGATCAGGTTGGACTTCGTGATCAGCCCGGCGTCGCGGGCCTGCCGGAGCACCTCGAGGGACCGGTCGTAGCGGAAGCCGGGCCGGATCCGCCGGATGATCCGCGGCACGGTCTCGACATTGTGCGCAAGCACCTCGGGCCGCGCGGCGAACACCTCCGTGAGCGGCAAGGAATCCCCGTTGAAGTCGGGGATCAGCAGTTCCACGCCGCAGCCGGGCACCGCGGCGTGGATCTCGCGGCAGGTCTGGCCGTACAGCCAGGCACCGCCGTCGGGCAGGTCGTCCCGGGCCACACCGGTCACGGTCGCGTAGCGCAGCCCCATCGCCGCCACCGACTCGGCGACCCGGCGCGGCTCGTCGGTGTCCAGCGGCTCCGGCTTGCCCGTGGCTATCTGGCAGAAGTCACAGCGCCTGGTGCACTGGTCGCCGCCGATCAGGAACGTCGCCTCGCGGTCCTCCCAGCACTCGAAAATGTTGGGGCAGCCGGCTTCCTCGCACACGGTGTGCAGGCCCTCGCGCTGCACCAGGTTCTTCAGGGCCAGGTACTCGGGCCCGGTCCGCAGCCTGGTCTTGATCCACGACGGCTTGCGCTCGATAGGCGTCTGGCTGTTGCGCGCCTCGAGCCGCAGCATCTTGCGTCCTTCGGGTGCGAGTACCACGCCTCCAGCCTACGTCCGGCGGGTTAATGTGACGCGGACCGCCCGCGTCCGGAAGCATGGAGGCATGGCAACACAGTTTGACCCACCATCGGGGACGCGTGACCTGCTGGCCGGCGAGGTCGAGCAGCGCGAGGGCGCGTTCGACCTGATCCGCTCGGTGTTCACCCGCTACGGCTTCGAGCCGCTGCAGACCCCGTCCTTCGAGCGGCTAGACGTACTGCTCGGCAAGTACGGCGACGAGGGCGACAAGCTGATCTTCAAGATCCTGCGCCGCGGCGAGCACGAGGCGTCCGGCGAGGCGGACCTGGCCCTGCGCTACGACCACACGGTGCCGCTGGCCCGGGTGGCTGCGGCGTACGGCAGCCGCCTCCCGACGCCGTACAAGCGGTACGCGCTGGGACCGGTGTGGCGCGCCGAGCGGCCGGGCCGGGACCGCTACCGCGAGTTCGTGCAGTGCGATCTGGACACGCTGGGGTCGGCATCGCCGCTGGCGGACGCGGAGGCGCTGTGCGCCCACCACGACGCCGTGGCCGAGCTGGGCATCGGCGAGTTCCGCGTGCTGCTGAACTCGCGCCGGGTGCTGGCCGGGCTGCTGGACGCGTTCGGCGTGCCGGGCGATCTCGGCGCCGGGGTGCTGATCACGCTGGACAAGCTGGACAAGCTCTCGCCCGAGGCGGTCACCGCGGAACTCGGGCAGCGCGGGCTGGACCCGGATAAGGCGGCCGAGTTGGTGGACGTGATGACCGCGCCCGACGCGGTCGGCCGGATCCGGGACGCGCTCAAGCAGAGCGACGAGGGCAGCGTCGGCCTCGACGAGGTGGACGAGGTGCTGTCGCTGGTGACCCCGCAGTTCCCGCCCGGCCGGATCGCGTTCACCCCGCGCCTGGTGCGCGGCCTGAGCTACTACACCGGGCCGATCTGGGAGGTGGTCGCCTCCGGAGTCGCGGGCTCGCTGGGCGGGGGAGGGCGCTACGACCACCTGATCGAGCAGCTCGGCGGGCCGGACGTGCCCGCCACCGGCAGTTCCCTGGGCATCGAGCGGATCTTGTCGCTGCTGCCGGACAGCGCGGGGCTCCGGCGCGGCCGCCTGGATGTGGCGGTCACGGTCATGGGGGACGAGTTCGCCGCGCGGTCCTTCGACTTTGCCGCGGTCGCTCGCTCCGTCGGCCTGCGCGCCAGCATCTACCTCGGCTCGTCCGGCAAGCTCGGCAGGCAGCTGCGGTGGGCCAGCGACCAGGGGGCGCGCTGGTGTCTGATCTACGGCAGCGCCGAGGACGAGGCAGGCACGGTCACCGTCCGCGACATGCACAGCGGCGAGCAGGCCGCGGTCCCGGCCGGCGATCTCGGCGCGTACCTCGCGCGGGCCGCCGGATCAGGGGCAGGCCGATGACCACCAGTAACTTCATCGACCACAACACCTGGTTCGCGCAGCTGCCCGGGGTGGTGGTGGCGGCCGGGGCGCTGATCACCGATCCGGCCGGGCGGATCCTGCTGGTCAAGCCCAACTACCGGGACCACTGGACGCTGCCCGGCGGCATCTGCGAGCACGGCGAGCCGCCGCACGCGGGCTGCGCCAGGGAGATCGCCGAGGAGCTGGGCCTCGACCTCCCGGTCAGCGCGTTGCTGGCCGTCGACTGGTCACAGCCGTACGGCGGGCAGGCACGGCCGATCATGCACTTCGTCTTCGACGGCGGGACGCTCGGCGACGGCGCGGGGATCGTGCTGCAGCACGAGGAGCTGGACGAGTTCCGGTTCGTCGACCTGGGCCAGGCAGCCAGCTACCTGGCGCCGTACGGCGTGCGGCGGGTGACCGCCGCCCTGGCCGGCCGCGTCTCCGGCGCGCCGATCTATCAGCCGACGTGGGCGGCGGTCTGACCGGCCATCGGGGTCTGGGGTGTCCCCGGAGCGTACAGCTGCGCGGTTCCCTCGATGCTCCGCCACCGGCGGGCGCCGAGCACGGCGGCGAGATGACCCTGGACCACCGCGGTCGCGGCCTCGACGGTGACCGGGCGCCCTGACTCCGCCGACAGGGTGGTGACCGTGGCATCGCGGATCCCGCAGGGCACGATCCGGTCGTACCAGGACAGGTCGCAGTCACAGTTCAGGGCGAAGCCATGCATGGTCACGCCGCGGGACACCCGGATGCCGATCGCGCCGACCTTCCGGTCCGGCTCGCCCGGCGAGCCGCGCAGCCACACCCCGCTGCGCCCGTCCACGCGCGTGGCCGGCACCCCGAACTCGGCGCAGGTGCGGATCAGCGCCTTCTCGATCGAACGGACGTAGGCGATCACGTCGATCGGGTCGCCGAGCCTGATGATCGGGTACCCGACGAGCTGGCCCGGCCCGTGCCAGGTGATCTTGCCGCCCCGGTCGACGTCGATGACCGGCGCGCCCGGGTCGCCCACCGGGCGGTCGAGCTCGCTGGTCCGCTTGCCCGCGGTGTAGACGGGAAGGTGCTCAAGCAGCAGGCAGCAGTCGGGGATCCCGCCGCGGGATCGCCGTTCGTGCAGCACCCGCTGCAGGTCCCAGGCCTGCAGGTACGGCACCGCGTCGGCGCCGAACCCGGCCCGGGCGAAAATCAGCTCACGGTCCACGTACACCAGGTTAAGCGACCGATCCCGGGCCGCCCGTCAGGCGTCGGAGGCCGCGGGTGTGGGCATGCATGGGAAGAAGCGCATTCTGGCGCGGGTTCCCAGGAGAAGGGGCGCAGGAGGGAGGAGGGCAGCCCGGTGTTCGACGAGGCCGAGCTGAGGCGGATGAGCCCGGGGGAGCGGGCCAAACTGATGCGGGCGCTGGCCGTCCTCGACATGCCGCGGCTGTCCGGCCCCGGCAGTACCCGGCGGCGGAAGCTGTTCCTGCTGGGCACCATCGTGTGCTGCGTGGCCCTCGCCGCGTGGATCGGCGTGCTTGCCGTGACGCTGCCGCGGTATTACCGCGCCGGCGGCTGGCGCGGCGCCTGGGTGGGGTTTGACGTGGCCGAGCTCGTCGCCTTCGCGGTCACCGCCTGGGCCGCCTGGCGCGGCAGGCAGGCGCTGATCATGTGCCTGACCGTGCTGGCCACGCTGCTGCTCTGCGATGCATGGTTCGATGTCACGCTGAACGTGCGCACGAGCGGCTTCCTGGTCAGCCTGCTCTCGGCGCTGCTGATCGAGATCCCGCTCGCCGTCATCGCGATCCTCGGGGCCCGGCGCCTGCTCCGGCTGACCATCGCGCGGATCAGGAACCGTGAGGGCCTGGTCGGGCCGGTGCCGTCACTGTGGCGGATCCCGCTCTTCGGGCCGGACGAAGGCGGCCTGCGCCACGACCGGGTCCCGCCGGCCCCCGCGCCGCCGCCGGCCCCGCCGGTCCCGCCCCCGTCACCTCCAGCCGGCCTGGCCGAGGAGGCGCGCGGCGAGCGAGGGTCAACGGCCCGGCGCTAGCTCGGCGGCCAGGGCGCCCGCGAGTTCCGGATACCGGAACGCGAAGCCCGCCGCTAGCAGTCGGCGCGGCAGCACCCGCTGGCTGCCGAGCAGTTCGCCGGAGGCCTCCCCGAGCCCGGCTCGCAGCACCGGGGCGGGCACCCGCAGCCGCGCGGGGCGCCGCAGCGTCCGGGCCAGCTCGGCGGTGAACTCGGCGTTGGTCACCGGCACCGGGGAAGTGAGGTTGACCGGGCCGTCGATGCCGGGGTGATCGAGCAGGTACCTGACCGCGGCCACGTGGTCGGTCACCGAGATCCAGCTGATGAACTGGGCGCCCGACCCAAGCCGGGCCCCGAGCCCGAACCGGAACAGCGGCACCAGCGGGCCCAGCATCCCGCCCCGGCGGGACAGCACAATCCCGGAGCGCAGGTTCGCCACGCGCAGGCCAGCCTGGCGGGCCGGCAGCGCGGCGGCTTCCCAGTCGCTGACCAGGTCGGCCAGGAACCCGGTTCCGGAGGGCGCGTACTCGTCCACCTCGCGTCTCCCGGTGTCCCCGTACCAGCCGACGGCCGAGCCGGACAGCAGGACGGACGGCGGGCTCGCGGCCTTCGCCAGCGCGGCGACCAGGGCCCGGGTGCTCTGCACCCGGCTGGCGCGCAGTTCCCGCTTCCTGGCCTGCGTCCACCAGCCGCCCGCGATCGGCGCCCCGGACAGGTGGACGACGGCATCGACCCCGTCGAACGCGGCCGGGTCGAGCCCGCCGCCGGCGGCCTGCGGGTCCCAGCGGACCTCGCCCGGCTGCCGCGGCGGGTGCCGGACCAGCCGGATCACCTGCTGTCCGTCCCGCAGCAGCGCCTCAGCAAGCGCGGTGCCGATCAGCCCGGACGACCCGGTGATCGCGACCCGCATGAACCACCCCCGCTACAACCCGAGTTCGGTCTCGAACGCCCCCTCTTCGAGCCTGGACTTCATCGTGGCCAGGAACCGCGCGGCGTCAGCCCCGTCGACCAGCCGGTGGTCGTAGGTGAGGGCTAGGTAGACCATGGACCGCACGGCGATAACCTCGCCGAGCGCCGGGTCCTCCACGACCACGGCCCGCTTGACCACGGTGCCGGTGCCGAGGATGCCCACCTGCGGCTGGTTGATGATCGGCGTGTCGAACAGCGCCCCGCGGCTGCCGGTGTTGGTCAGCGTGAAGGTGCCGCCCGACACCTCGTCCGGGTTCACCTGCCCCGCGCGGGTGCGCTCCGCGAGGTCGGCGATCTTCCGGGCGAGCCCCGCGATGTTGAGATCGCCCGCCTTGCGGATGACCGGGACTATCAGCCCGCGCTCGGTGTCCACCGCGATGCCGAGATGCTCCGCGTCGTGGTAGGTCACCTGGCCGTTGGCCGTGTCGATGACCGCGTTGAGCTTGGGATGCACCTTGAGGGCCTCGACCGTGGCCAGCGCGAAGAACGGCAGGAAGGTCAGCTTGACCCCCTCCCTGGCCTCGAACGCGGCCTTCGCGCGGTCCCGCAGCCGGGCGATGGCCGTGACGTCCGCCTCGACCACGGTGGTGAGCTGGGCCGAGGTCTGCAGCGACTCGACCATGCGCTGCGCGATGACCTGGCGCGACCGCGACAGCTTCTCGGTCCTACCGCGCAGGCTGGACGGGACGATCTCGGGTCGCGGCGGGGTCGCGGGCGGCGCGGCGGACGGGGGAGCGGCGGGTGCGGCGGCCGGCGGCGTGGCGGCCGGCGGCGTGGCAGCCGGCGGCGCGGGAGGTGCGGTCGGCGGCGCGGCGGGCGCAACGGACTGCGCGGCAGGTGCGGCCGTCGGCGCGGCGGGCTGCGGCGCCCCGTCGGCGGCAAACCCGGCGGCGGCGCCCCCGGTGTCTCGCATCACCCGGGCGGCGTCCAGCACGTCCTGCTTGCGGATCCGGCCGCCGACCCCGGTGCCCGCGACGGTCCCCAGGTCGATCCCGTGCTCGGTGGCGAGCTTGCGGACCAGCGGGGTCACGTACGGGCCGTCCCCGCCGGACGTCAGCCGCAGGCCAGCGCCGTCGGCGGACTGCGCGGCATCCGGCGCCGCGGCGCCCGGCTGCGGGCCGTCGGCGGACGCGGGTTGGGCCGGGGCGGCCGGCGGCTCGGCCGGCGCCTGGGGAACCGGCGGTTGGTACCCGGGCGGCGCCTGCGCGGCGGGCGCCTGCGCGGCGGGCGCCTGCGCGGCGGGCGGCTGGTACGCCGCCGCCGGGGCCTCGCGGCTCGGCGGCTGTGCCGCGGGCGGTGCGGCGGGCGGCTGGTACGGCTGCTGATAAGGGGACGCCTGGCTTCCGTCGGCCGACGCGGCGGCGGCCGGGCCAGCCGGCGCTGCCGCGGTGACCGCGGCGGGCGCCACGGCCTCCGCGGCGGGCGCCACGGCCTCCGCGGCCGGTGCCGTGCCGCCTTCGGATCCTTCCTCGTCGATGACCGCGAGCTCCGCGCCGACCGCCACCGTCTCGTCCTCCGCAACCGTGATGCCGCGCAGGACGCCCGACACCGGCGAGGGGATCTCGGTGTCGACCTTGTCCGTGGACACCTCGAGCAGCGGCTCGTCGGCCTCGACTCGCTCGCCTTCCCGCTTCAGCCAGCGCGTGACTGTGCCCTCGGTGACGCTCTCGCCGAGCTGGGGCATGGATACCGAGACCGACATGGCTTCCCTGGCTCCTTATGAGTGGAAGTGGAGGGGCTTGCCCGCGAGAGCCAGGGCGGCCTCGCCGAGCATCTCGGACTGGGTCGGGTGCGGATGGATGAGCTGGGCGACCTCGGACGGCAGGGCCTCCCAGTTGTAGATCAGCTGGCCCTCGGCGATCAGCTCGCCCACCCGCGCGCCCACCAGGTGGATGCCGAGGACCGGGCCGCCGCCCTCGGCCGCTATGACCTTGGCCGCGCCCTGGGTCTGCAGGATCTGGCTCCTGCCGTTGCCGGCCGCGTCGTAGGTGACCTCAACGGTCCTGATGCCCCGCTCGGCCGCCATGGCGGACGTGATGCCGACCGACGCGACCTCGGGATGGCTGTAGGTCACGCGCGGCACGCCGTCGTAGTCGATGGGCGTGACCGGCAGCCCGCCGAGCCGCTCGGCGACCATGATGCCCTCGGCGAACCCGACGTGCGCCAGCTGCGGGCCGGGTATCAGGTCGCCGACCGCCGAGATCGTCGGGACGCTCGTCCGGCAGTACTCGTCCACGGTGACGTAGCCGCGCTGCGTCGTCACCCCGGCGTCCTCGTAGCCGAGGCCGGCCGAGACCGGGCCCCGGCCGACCGCGACGAGCAGCAGCTCGGCGTCGAGCGTGGTGCCGCCCTCCAGGGTCACGGTGACCCCGGAGCCCGTGTCCTTGACGCCCTCGAACCTGGCGCCGAGCTTGTAGCCGATGCCGCGCCGCCGGAACGCGCGCTCGAGCAGCTTGGAACTCGACTCCTCCTCCGGCGGCAGCAGGTGCGGCAGCATCTCCACGATCGTGACCTCGGCGCCGAACGAGCGCCACACGCTCGCGAACTCGACCCCGATCACGCCGCCACCGAGGATGATCACCGAGGCCGGCACCCGGTCGAGTTCGAGGGCGTGGTCGCTGGTGATCACCCGCTGGCCGTCGATCTCCAGGCCGGGCAGGCTGCGCGGCTGCGAGCCGCTGGCCAGGACGACGTGCTCGCCCTCGATCAGCGTGTCACCGACCTGCACCGCGGTGGGGGAGGCGAGGCGCCCTTCGCCCTCGATGATGTCGATGTGCCGGCTGCCGATCAGCCCGGTCAGGCCCTTCCAGAGCCTGGTGACCACCCGGTCCTTGTACGCGTTGACCCCGGCCATGTCGATGCCGTCGAACGTGCTCAAGACCCCGAAGTTGGCGCCCTCCGCCGCCTGGTCGGCGAGTTCCGCGGCGTGCAGCAGCGCCTTGGTCGGTATGCACCCGCGATGCAGGCAGGTGCCGCCCACCTTGCCCTTCTCGACCAGCGCCACCCGCTTCCCGAGCTCGGCCGCGCGCAGCGCGCAGGCGTACCCGCCGCTGCCGCCGCCGAGGATCACGATGTCGTACCCGCCCCGGTCCGCCACGATGAGCTCCTTCCCCGAGTCCGTCTGCCTACAGGCGCCCGTCCGCGACGTCCAGCGCGATCTGGACCAGGCTGCGCACGGCCGCGCCCGTTCCGCCCTTGGGGGTATACCCGTAGGGCTCACCTTCATGGAACGCGGGTCCGGCGATGTCAAGGTGCGCCCAGCGCACTCCGTCGGGGACGAATTCCCGCAAGAACAAACCGCCGACCAGCATCCCGCCATTCCGGTCGCCGGTCACGTTCGCGATGTCGGCCACCGGGGAATCGAGCCCCTCGCGCAACTCCGCGGGCAGCGGCATCGGCCAGGCCGCCTCACCCGCCCGGCGGGCGGCGTCCACGATGCCCTCGCGCACCTCGTCACGGTTGGCCATCACGCCCATGATCCGGGGGCCGAGGGCGACCAGTTGCGCGCCGGTCAGGGTGGCGATGTCGACCAGCAGATCGGGGGAATCCTGGGCGGACCGGGCCAGCGCGTCGGCCAGCACGAGGCGCCCCTCGGCGTCGGTGTTGAGCACCTCGACGGTCCGGCCCCCGTAGATAGTGATCACGTCGGACGGCCGCTGGGCCGTGCCGCTCGGCATGTTCTCGGCGAGCGGCAGGTAGCCGACCACGCTCACCGCCGGGCCCAGCGCCGCGACCGCGGCCACGGCGGCGAGCACGGCCGCGGCGCCGCCCATGTCCGACTTCATCGCCTCCATCGACTTCGGCGGCTTCAGGGACAGCCCGCCCGAGTCGAAGGTGATGCCCTTGCCCGCCAGGACCACGGTCTTGTCCGCGCCGGGAGGGGCGTAGGCCACCCGGACCAGCCGCGGCGGGTGCACCGAGCCCTGGCCCACGCCCACGATGCCGCCGTACCCCCCCTCGGCCAGCGCCTTCTCGTCCAGCACCTCGATGTCCAGCCCGGCGGCCCCGGCGACGCGTTCCGCCTCGGCGGCGAAGCTGGCCGGGAAGAGGTCCGAGGGGCCGGTGTTCACCAGGTCGCGCACGAGCGTGACGGCGTCGGCTAGGACCCGGGCGCGGCGCGCGGCGGCGTCGGTATCGCCGCCGCCGAGCAGGGTCAGCTCGATGTTCGTCTGCTTCCCGCCGTCCCGGTACCGGCCGAAGACGTAACCGCCGAGCAGGGCGCCGAGGGCCACGGCCTCGGTCTCGGCGGCGTCGCGCGCGGGCAGCGCGAGGGCGATCTGCCGTGCCTTCCCCGCGACCAGCGCGCGGACCGCCGCGCCCGCGGCGCGGCGCAGGGCCTCGCCGTCGAAGGCGGTGCTGTCCAAGGCGGTGCTGTCCAAGGCGGTGCTGTCCAAGGCGGTGCTATCCAAGGCGGTGCCGCCGGACGGCTCGCCGAGGCCGACCGCGGCGACCAGCGGCGTGGTCAGCCGTCCGGCCGACGCGATCCTGGTCACTTCCTCGGCCTTGCCGGTGGCGCCGAGGGCGGCGAGGGTCTCGGACAGCGTCCCGCCGAGCGCGGCATCCACGTCCTCGGCGCCGGGAGCAAGCCGGGGCCCGTCGGGACCCTGGGCCACTCCGATGATGATCGCGTCGGCGTGCGCGGCGCGGGGGGCTTCCTGGCTGGTACGCAACGTCGCTGTCACGGATCCGAGCCTAGTGCCTGCCCGGCCGCGCGGATTACCGCTGGTTCAGGCTCGGCACCCGGTGGTCGCCGGCGTCGGCCCGTTGGCCGGGTGGATGATCAGCCCGTTGGACTTGAGCTTGGTGAAGTAGCTCTTGCCGTCGCGAACGGCCAGCCGGTCGTCATCGACGGCGGGGAAGCGGGCATCCTCGTCGAGCTCAGCGCGCGGACCGGCAAGCTCCCCTAACGGTGACCGCTGGGTTAAACGCCTGCTAAGAAGAAGAAATAACCATCGTCATTTAACTGTTGCGACGTTTGTTACAATAGCCAGGCTGCTGCGGTGACTGGCCGCCGGAGGAGGTGTCGCGGGTGGGAAGCGGGGCGCTGTTCATCGCGGTATTCCTGGCCTGCGTGGTCGAGGCCGTCGAGGCCACCACGATCGTGCTGGCGGCCGGCACCGCCCGGGACTGGCGATCGGCGACGATCGGGATGGCCGGCGCGCTGGCCGTGCTCGCGATCGTCGTGGCGGCGCTGGGCCCGGCCGTGTCCGACGTGCCGCTGCGCGGCCTGCGGCTGGTCGTCGGCGCGCTGCTGCTCATCTTCGGCCTGCAGTGGCTGCGCAAGGCGATCCTGCGGGCGAGCGGCCACAAGGCCCGGCACGACGAGGACAAGATCTTCGCCGAGGAACTGGCCACCGCCGCGGCGCAGTCCCGCAGGCGGGTCGGGCTGGTGCCGGACTGGTACGGGTTCACGCTGTCGTTCAAGGGGGTGCTGCTCGAGGGGCTCGAGGTGGTGTTCATCGTGCTCACCTTCGGCGCCAACCAGCACAACGTCGGTCTGGCCACGGTCGCGGCAGGCTGCGCCGTGCTCCTGGTGGCGGCCGCGGGCGTAGCGATCAGGGCGCCGCTGTCCCGGGTCCCGGAGAACACCATGAAGTTCGTGGTCGGGATCATGCTGACCGCGTTCGGCGTGTTCTGGGGCGCCGAGGGCGCCGGGGCGCACTGGCCGGGGTCGGACGCGGCGCTGCTGGCGCTCGTCCCGGCCGTCGCCGGGTTCGCGCTCATCCTGGTGGCGCTGATGCGCGGGAGCCAGCGGACCGCCACCGTCGCCGCCGAGGGGGGAGGCTGACATGACGCAGCGCATCCGGGCCTTCGCCGCCTTCTGGTACGACTTCGTGGTCGGCGACGACTGGCTGATCGCGGTCGGCGTGGTGGTCGGCCTGGCCCTCACGTACGCGCTGAGCCGGACCTCGGTCCCGGCCTGGTGGCTGCTGCCGCTGTCCCTGGTGCTGCTGCTGCCGCTCAGCCTCTGGCGGGCCGCCCGGCGCCGCTAGCGGCTCTCCGCCTCCTCGGCGTACACCCGCGCCGCGTAGGCCTCCAGCGACTGCTCGCAATCGCCCAGCCACTGCTCCGCTGACTGCCGCCCGGACGCGCCGAACACGTCGCGCTGGCGGACCCGGTCCAGCCAGTTCCGCAGCTTGACCAGGTCGACCTCGTTCTCCTCCAGTTCGGCGTAGGTGAAGTGGTTCTCGTCGTACTCCTTCTTCACCTGCGCGAGGAAGTCGTGGCACTTGTCCACGATCTCCTCGTACTCGTCGTCGCGCGCCGCCTGGAACTGGGCCCGGACCTCCTGCTCCCCGGCGAGCACCGTGCAGGACAGCAGCGCCGCGGTCCCGGACATGTCCAGGATCTCGCTCCTGAGCTTGCGCAGCGCCCGCTCCGCGGCGACGCTCGCGGGCAGCGCGGCGGCGGAGTTCTGCAGGTAGATGGCGCCGAGGCCCTTCAGCCGGCGCCAGACGGTGGAGCGCAGCCTGGTGGGCTCGGACGGAACCCGGTAGATGAGCACCAGCCAGCCCTGGTCCTGCTGGCCGCCGTCATCCTCCTGCTGGCCGGTCTCGCCAAGCTGTATGTCGCCCACGCGGTCATTCTGTCAGCGGGCGGCGCCGGTCAGTACGGGTCGGGCCGCTTGGGGAAGTCGCCGAGGACCCACGGCGGCACCTTGCGGGCGCTGCCGTCGCCCGGGGCGCTGCCGTCGCCCGGGGCGCTGCCGTCGCCCGGGGCGCTGCCGTCGCCCGCGGCGGTGCCGTTGCCCGCGGCGCTGCCGTTGCCCGCGGCGCTGCCGTTCCACACCGGGATGCCGTTCCGCAGCGGGACGCCGTCGGCGTTGCGTGACGGCCGCAGGACCGCGGTCCTGACGTCGACCGGCGTCTCGGTGTGCTTGCGGATGCGGTCGAGCAGGGCCGCGTCGTACCGGATCGCGTCCTCGGTTGGCGACAGTGCGATGGCCGCGCAGACCAGGAACGCCACCACGCTGAGGCTGAGGATGACCGGGAGCAGGAAGCCCGAGGAGGTCGCGCCGCCGGAGCCGCCCACGACCAGCCCGGTGGGGCCGCTCGCCGGGAACATGCGCACGGCCGCCATGGCGGTGTAGTGCACCCCGCACAGCAGGAGGCCCACGATCAGCGAGGCGCCCAGGGTGGCCCAGGCGCTCCGCAGCCGGGCCGCGCCCAGCAGCAGCGCGGTCGCCGCGATGACCGCGATGACGAACGAGAACACCACCAGCAGCGGGGCGTAGGAGAGCCTGCCCGGCATCCGCATGGCCGCCATCGCCAGGTAGTGCGTGACCGTCACGCCGATCCCCAGCAGCAGGCCGAAGACGATCAGGCCGCCGACGGGCAGCGCGCGCTGCTCCCCGCGGTCGACCCCGATGATCAGCAGGCCTACGCCCGCGGCCACCATCGCGACCAGCAGGCTCGCGATGACGATCAGCACGTTGTAGCGGCTGGTCTCGCCGGAGACCGCGAACCCCAGCAGCGCGATGAAGTCCATGCCCCAGATCCCGGCGCTGCCGATCACCACCGCGGCCAGCAGCAGCCACCGGCCGCGCGACGCGCCCTGGCAGGCGCGGGCGCGGGTGGCGCAGCGCAGGCCGAGGAACGCGCCCAGGCATGACGCAACGTAGCTAAGCAGCGGGATCAGCGGCCCGTCAGTGAAGCTCCGCAGTGGTAACACTGTGTAATTTCTCCCCCCCGGAGGGTGTCCGGACCGAGAGAGTACCGCGCTGCGGGATTTGCTGTATGCAACTCGCAGGATGCGGACATATCTATTGGGCTAGACAACTAGACCGCAATGCCGTCCCGCGTCCTGTTAACCGTGCCGCCCGGCTCTGACGAGACCGTTCTCGTAAGCGTAGACGACCGCCTGGACCCTGTCCCGCAGGCCGAGCTTGGCCAATATCCGGCCCACGTGAGTCTTGACCGTGGCCTCGGAGACGAACAGCCGCTGGGCCAGCTCGGCATTTGACAGGCCCTGGGCCACCAGGATCAGCACCTGGCGTTCACGTTCCGTCAGCTCTTCGAGCTCGGACGCGGCCTGGGCATCGCCGGCCGGCAGCATGGGCGCGAACCGGTCGAGCAGCCGCCGCGTCGTCGACGGCGCGACCACGGCGTCGCCGGAGTGCACCGCGCGGATCGCGAACAGCAGCTCCTCCGGCGGCACGTCCTTGAGCAGGAAGCCGCTGGCCCCGGCCTTGAGCGCGGCGAAGGCGTACTCGTCAAGGTCGAACGTGGTCAGCATCAGCACCCGGGGCCGGTCGCCGGCCTGCCGGATCTGCCGGGTCGCCGCCACGCCGTCCATCCGGGGCATCCGCGCGTCCATGACCATGACGTCGGCGGAATGCGCGCGGGCGAATTCGACGGCCGCCAGCCCGTCGGCCGCCTCGCCTATTACGGTCATGTCCGGCTGGGCGTCGAGTACCATCCGAAACCCGGTCCGGACCAGTTCCTGGTCGTCGACGAGAACGATGCGTATGGTCACGCTGCGCCGTCCAGCACGGGCCGGTCCGCGGGGGCGGCGGACGGCAGCCGCGCGGTCACCTGGTACCCCCCGCCGGGCAGCGGCCCCGCGTGGATCGTCCCGCCGTACATCTCGATCCGCTCGCGCATCCCGGTCAGCCCGTGCCCGGGCCCCTCGGCGGCGGCCGCGCCCAGCCCGTCGTCGGTCACCTGCAGGACCAGCCCGTCCGGCTCGTAGCGCAGGGCCACCGCGGCCGCTGCCGCCAGGCCGCCGTGCTTGCGCGTGTTGGTCAGCGACTCCTGCACCACCCGGTACGCGGCGAGCTCGGCTCCCTCCGGCAGCGGCCGGGGCGGCCCGTCGAGGCTGAGCGAGACCGACATGCCCGCCTGCCGCGCCTGCTCGACCAGCTCGCGGAGCTGGTCGAGGCCGGGTACGGGGGCCAGGCCGGCCCGCTCGTCCCCGGAGCGCAGGACCCCGAGCAGCCGGCGCATCTCGGCCAGCGCCTTCCGCCCGGTGTGCGAGATCGCGGCCAGCGCCTGCCCAGCCCGCTCCGGGTCGGTGCGCAGCGCGTAGCTGGCCCCGTCCGCCTGCACCACCATCACGCTGACGTTGTGCGCGATCACGTCGTGCAGCTCGCGCGCGATCCGGGCGCGCTCGGCCGCCGCGGCGATCTGGGCCTGCGCGTCGCGTTCGCGCTCCAGCCGCGCGGCGCGGTCCTCCAGGGCCGTCAGGTAGGCGCGCCGGTACCGCATGGAGTCCCCGAGCACCCACGCGACCAGCGCGGTCCCGCTGAAGATGACGCCGGCCAGCAGCACCTTCTGGAATAGCCCGGTCTGGACAGGCGCCCACCTCGCGACGGCCACGAATGCGCCGACCAGGCACACGCAGAGCCCTGGCAGCGACACCCGCCGCGGCCGGTAGGCGGCCAGGGTGTACAGCAGGATGAGTATCGACAGATCGGTGGCCAGGGGACGGGCGATCAACATCACCTGCAGCGCGCCCGCGACGGCGGCGACGGTAAAGGCCTGAACGGGGTACGTGCGCCGGAAGACCAGCGGCACGGCCAGGCCCAGGAGGATCAGCAGCATCAGCAGCAACGCGGGCCGGGTGCCGAACGCCGAGACGGGCGTGGATGAGATGACCCGGCCACTCGGGGACACCCGCGTCTCGGTGACCGAGCCCGCCCCGCTGGCTATCCCGAGCAGCAGCAGGAGGGCTGCCGGCACCCCGTCCACCAGCCTCGGGTGGCGGCTCAGCCAGCCGTACACCGCAGACACGCCCCAAGCGTACGCGCGGTGTCACCGGTGCGTCGTCCTCCAGGGTGCTGACCTGCCGTCCGCCGTCAGGCGGACAGCAGGATGCGCAGCGCCGGCGCCACGTCGGCCAGCCTGCCGACCGGCTGGCTGATCCCGCCGCCCGCCCGGGCCAGCGCCGCGGCCGGTTCCGGGTCCGGGCCTGGACACAGCACGTGCAGCCGGTCGATGCCGCGCAGCGCCTCGCCCGGCTCGTCGCCCGCCGTGCGCAGGCAGTCGGACAGCAGGATCGCGACGCGCTCCCCGCCGTCGGCCCGGGCCAGCTGGGCGGCCGCCGCCCGCAGCGCCCCGGCCAGGTCGGTCACCCCGTGCCCGCGCAGGCCGACCAGGTCGCCGACCAGGTCGGCGGGCGGCCGCCGGGTGCCCTGCTCCTGCAGCACCTTCGCGTCCGCGCTGAACGCGATCACCGAGGGAGCCAGCCGGTCGCCCGCGGCGAGCACGACCGCGGCGGCGGCCACGGCGGCCATGGCCACGCCCGGCCCGGCCATGGAGCCGCTGGCGTCCACCACCAGGCAGACCGCCCGGGTGCGCGCGGCCCAGGTCCTGGTGACCAGGTCCTCGCGGGCCAGCGGGCCGCGCCCGGGCCACCGCTCCAGGGTGCGTTCCAGGTCCAGGTCGCCCTCCCCGCGGAGGCTGGGCTCCAGGCGGCGGATCCCGCGCGCCCGGGTGCGGCCGGCCTGGCCGAGCCGAATGAACACCCGGGCCGCCAGCCGCCGCGCCGCGGCGCGCAGCTCGCGGTCGGTGGCGACGGCCAGGTCGGCGAGCAGGGCCGCGGCAGCGTCCGGGTCGGCGGCGAGCAGCCCGGCCAGCGCCTCCTCGTCGAGCGCGCCGACCTGCGGCGAGACCTCCTCGAACGACGGGTGCCGCAGCGACAGCTCGGCCCGGCCGAGGCTGCGCCGTTCGCCGCGGCTGCGGTCCCGGCGCAGGCTTGAGCGGGACTGCCCCGGGATGGCCCGCTGGCCGCCTGCGGCCAGCGGGCCGTCAGCTTTTCCCCGCCCGTCCCGCTGCTCCGGTTCAGCCGGGGGATCACCTCCGGCGGGCCACAGCTCGTCGAGGATCTCGTCGAGCACGGACTCGGGGCTGCGGTCGCAGCCGTCGGCGATCCGGATCCGGCCGGACAGGGCGGCGTGCGCGGCGTCCCGGACCGTGCCGCGCACCAGGGTGCCGTCGTCCGCCCGGCCCTCCCCGCGCAGCCGCTGCAGCCCGGTCACCAGCAGCACCAGGTCGATCGCCCCGCGGACCGAGGATCCCATCCGCACGTCGCGGTGCTCGCGGGTGGCCCGGGTGATGGTCACCGCCAGGTTCACGGCCCGGCCCCGGGCGCCGGTGACCGCCGTGGTGATGGCCTGCTCCGCCGCGGCGTCCTGGTACCCGAGCACGACCCGGCAGATCCGGTCCGCGATGGCGTGACTGACCCGGGCGGTGCCGATCGCGTCGAACGGGTTCATCGCGGCGATCAGCCTGAACTGAGGGTCGGCGCGCACCAGGCCGAGCCGCGGCACCGCGATCTCGCCCTCGGCCAGCACGGTGATCAGGACGTTGAGCGTCTCCTCGGGTACCCGGTTGAACTCCTCCAGGTACAGCAGCGCCCCCTGCCGCATGGCGGACAGCAGCGGGCCGTCGGTGAAGCTGTCCGGCGTGTACCCGGCCGCGAGCACCTGCGCCGGGTCGTGCTGCCCGATCAGCCGGGCCGGGGTGAGCTCGGCGTTGCCCTCGACGAAGATCATGTCCCGGCGTGAGTCGCGGGCGACGGCCCGCAGCAGCGTGGACTTGCCCGTTCCGGGCGGGCCCTCGATCACCACGTGCCGGCCCGCCTCGAGCGCGACCGTCAGCACTTCGCGCTCCCGGCGCAGCCCGACGACGGGCGGCGGCCGCGCGGGTTCGCCGGCGTCGCTAGTCGGGATACCTGATCACCCCGCGGATGTTCTTGCCGTCCAGCAGGTCCTGGTAACCCTGGTTGATCTGGTCGAGCGTGTAGGTGGTGGTGATGAGCTCGTCGAGCTTGAGGTCGCCCGACTGGTAGAGCTCGACCATGCGGGGGATGTCATGGAACGGGTCGCCGGACCCGAACAGGCTGCCCTGGATCCGCTTCTCGAACAGGGTCAGCAGCGCGCCCGGCAGCTCGATCGTGGTCTTGGTCGGGTCGGCCAGGCCGGTCACCACGACCGTGCCGCCCTTGCGGATGGCGTTGAACGCGTTCGTGACCACCTCGGAGTCCACCACCCCGACGGTCACGATCGCCTTGTCCGCGCCCACGCCGCGAGTCAGCTCCGTGATCAGCTGCTGGGCCTGCTCGGCGGTCTCGGCGCTGTGCGTGGCGCCGAGCTTCTCGGCCATCTCCCGCTTGTTGGCCAGCGGGTCGATCGCGATCACGTTGCGCGCCCCGGCCAGCGCCGCGCCCTGCACGGCGTTGATGCCGATCCCGCCGATGCCGTAGATGGCGATGGTGTCGCCCGGCTCGGTGGCCGCGGCGTGCACCGCGGAGCCGAACCCGGTCGGCACCCCGCACCCGATCAGCACCACCTTGTCCAGCGGCAGGTCCGGGTCGACCTTGATGGCCGAGTTCTCGGAGATCACCGCACGCTCGGAGAACGTGCCCAGCATGCACATCCCGCCGAAGTCCTCGCCGCCGGCGTGGAAGCGGTACGTGCCGTCGGGCAGGCAGCCGTCCAGGATGGTGGCGCCCATGTCGCACAGGTTGGACCTGCCGGTGGAGCACCACCGGCAGTGCCCGCAGACCGGCAGGAACGAGCAGATCACGTGGTCGCCCGGGGCCAGCCGGGTGACACCGGGGCCGACCTCCTCGATGACCCCGGCGCCCTCGTGCCCGCCCACGAGCGGGAACCGCGGCACGATGTCGCCGTGCCGGAGGTGCTCGTCGGAGTGGCACAGGCCCGCGGCCACGTAGCGGATCAGGACCTCGCCGGTCTGCGGCGGATCCAGGTCCAGTTCGGCGATCTCGAAGTCCTGGCCCGTTGCGCGCAGAACCGCGGCCTTCGTCTTCATCGATCCTCCCGGCTCGCGACGATGGGAACCCCAGTCATCCTAGGTTGGCAGGCCGGGCCGAGCCAGCCCCCTGCTGGCCGGTGCCGTGTACTACCGTGCCTGCGTGACCGACTGCCGGTTCTGCGACATCGTGGCCGGGACCGCGCCCGCTCACGTGGTCTTCGCCGATGACATCACCGTCGCCTTCCTCGACGCCCGGCCGGTGTTCAAGGGCCACACGCTCGTCGTGCCCAGGGCACACTACGTGACCCTGGCCGACCTGCCCGCCGGCCTGGTCGGCCCGCTGTTCACCCGGGTGCAGCGGGTCAGCGCGGCGATGCCGGCCGCGCTCGGCGCCCAGGGCAGCTTCGTCGGGGAGAACAACGTCGTCAGCCAGAGCGTGCCGCACCTGCACGTGCACGTCGTGCCCCGGACCAAGGGCGATGGCCTGCGCGGCTTCTTCTGGCCGCGGACCAGGTACGCCGACGACGCCGAGGCGGAGGATTACGCCCGGCGGCTGCGCAAGGTGCTGGCGCCTAGCTGAACGCGGCGACCAGGAGGCAGGCTGCGGTCGCGACCTCGACGAGGGCGCCGAGCACGTCGCCGGTGATCCCGCCGAGACGGCGCACCGCGAGCGCGGTCAGCGCGAGCGAGGCGGCCAGCCCGGCGGTCACGGCGATCATGACAATGATCCCGAACGCGAACGCCCCGGCCAGCGCCGCCGCCGTGAGCAGGACCGGGATCGCGGGCGGCACCGTGCCGGCCACCAGGGCGCCCAGGCCGGCGCCGCGCGCGGCCGGAACGCCGCGGCGGCAGGCCCAGGGCAGCGCCAGCCGGCCCGTCACGGCGGCGGCGACCACCGCGGGCACCCCCCGCCCGAGCGCCTGGGCCTGGGCCAGGGCGGCCACCTGGATGCCCAGCGTCAGCACCAGCGTGACCACGCCGAACGGCCCGATGTCGGAGCGCTTCATGATGGCCAGGGCCGCGTCGGCCGGCCGGCGGCTGCCGAGCCCGTCGGCCAGGTCGGCGAGCCCGTCCAGGTGCAGCGCCCGGGTGCCGGCCGCCAGCGTGGCGACGGCCAGCACCGCGGCCAGCAGCGGGCCGGTGTGGCCCCACCGCCCGGCCAGCTGCAGCACGGCCGCGGCCGCCGCCCCCAGCAGCAGCCCCACGGCCGGCGCCCAGGCCATGGCGGCGGCCGCGGCCCGCCGGGACGGCGCCGGGCGGTCGCGCCGGCCGCCCGGCAGCGGGACCGCGGTGAGCAGCGTCACCGCCAGCCGCAGCCCGTCAAAGATCATGGCATCTCAGGGTAGGGACGCGGCCGGGCCGGCGGGTACGTTCAGGCTCGAAGGAGGCCCGCATGGCGCAGCGCCCGTACGTGCTGCTGTCGGTCGCGATGTCGGTCGACGGCTGCATCGACGACGCCGCGGACACCAGGCTGATCCTGTCCAACGACGCGGACCTCGACCGGGTCGACGAGGTACGGGCGGGCTGTGACGCGATCCTGGTCGGGGCGGGCACCATCCGCCGCGACAACCCGGCGCTGCTGGTCCGCTCCTCGGCCCGGCGCAGCGGCCGGATCGCCCGCGGGCTGCCCGCGAGCCCGGCCCGGGTCACGGTCACCGGCCGCGGCGACCTGGACCCGGCGGCCCGGTTCTTCACCGCGGGCGAGGGCGCCCGGCTGGTCTACGTTCCGGCCGCGGAGCAGGACCGGATCCGCGGTCGGCTGGGCGGCGGTACGGCCGGGGTCGAGGTCATCGGCGCCGGCGACCCGCTCAGCCTCGGCGCGGTGCTGGCCGACCTGGCGGGCCGGGGGGTGCGGCGGCTGATGGTCGAGGGCGGCGGCACCGTGCTCGCGCAGTTCCTGGCCGAGGGGCTCGCCGACGAACTGGACCTGGTGATCGCGCCGGTCTTCGTGGGCGATCCCGCGGCCCCGCGCATCACGGGGAGCCGGGGCGCCGGGAACCGGATGCACCTGGCCGAGGCGCGCCTGATCGGTGACGTGGTGCTGCTGCGCTACCTGCCCGGCCCACCCGCGGCGAACGCGCCATTCTTCTGGTAATGGACCTATCATGTCGGTTATGGCGCGAATGAGCGGCTCGATCGAGTGACTGCTCGACCTGGCCGCTGCCGCAGCGCCCGGCCTCGTCCAGGATCTCTGCCCCGCCGGATGAGGCGACAGGGCGCCGGACAGGGCAGGATGGAGGGATGAGGGATACCAGAATCGCGGCCGGAGGCATGCGCGCCGCGATCGAGCGCAGCGGCTACTACCCGGGCCTGGTCTTTGACGCGGTGTCATCCGCGCTCGGAGACGAGCCGGTCGTCTCCTTTGTCGTGCACCATGACGCGCTGTTCGATCCCGGCATGGAGGTACGGCGTCACATGACGGTCCTGGCGCTCACCCCGACCCGGCTCGTCTTCTCGCACACCGACGAGAGCCCGGCCGAGCCCGGCGACTCCGATTCCCGCCCGCAGGCCGAGACCAGCACCGAGGCGGTTAGGTTCACCCAGATCCAGTCGGTCGCGGTGACCAGGGTGATCCCCGATCCGGCCTCGTACGTGGCGGGCACCACGATGCCCAGCGAGGTGGTGCTGACCATCGGCTGGAACGTGCTGTCCCACATCGAGCTCGAGCCCGCGCACTGCGGGGACGACAGCTGCGAGGCGGATCACGGGTACACCGGGACGCTGACCGCCGACGACCTGGCCATGCGCGTCAGCGAGGCCGCGGACGGAGAAGACGCGGTACGGCAGGTGCTGGCGTTCGCCCAGGCGCTCTCCGAGGCCACCAGCCGCGCCTGATGGGGATCTTATGACCGGTGAGGGGTTCCCGGCGGTGATGCCGGACGTGCCGGCGTCGTTGCCTGTGTTGCCGCGGTATGGGGAGTCGAGCCTGGCGGATCTGGGGTCGTCGGTGTTGTGGTCGCTGGGGGCGGGGGGTGAGCCGGGGCCGTTGGCGTTGCCGGCGGCGGACCGGGTGTGCGTGCTGGTGGTGGACGGGCTGGGCTGGGAGTTGTTGCGGGAGCATCCGGCGGCGGCGCCGTTCTTGTCGGAGCTGGG
Organism: uncultured Actinomycetota bacterium; assembly: GCA_963808705.1. Taxonomy (GTDB): domain Bacteria; phylum Actinomycetota; class Actinomycetes; order Streptosporangiales; family Streptosporangiaceae; genus JASHPR01. The sequence continues at coordinate 23,739 of CAWEHB010000010.1, forward strand.
GGTGGCGGGGCGGTCGCTGATGGCGGGGTTCCCGGCGACGACGGCGACGAGCCTGGCGTCGCTGGGGACGGGGCGGCCGCCGGGGCAGCATGGGGTGCTGGGGTATCAGGTGGTGGTGCCGGGGGAGGGGCGGTTGCTGAATGCGCTGCACTGGGATTCGCGGGTGGATCCGGTGGCGTGGCAGCCGGGGTCGACGATTTTTGAGCGGGCGGTGGCGGCGGGGATCGGGGCGTTCCGGGTGGGTCATTCCGCGTTCCGCCGGACCGGGCTCTTCGTCGCCACGATGCGCGGCGCGGAGTACGTGAGCGCCAACACCTTCGGCGCGCTCGTGGCCCAGGCCGCGGCGGCGCTGCGGCGCTGCGACCGGGCCCTGGTCATGGTGTACCACGGCGAGCTCGACGCGACCGGCCACGCGTTCGGGTGTGGGTCGGATGCGTGGCGGTATCACCTGGGTCATGTGGACAAGCTGGCGGAGCAGCTGGCGGGGGTGTTGCCGGCGGGGACGGTGCTGCATGTGACGGCGGATCACGGGATGGTGGATGTGGCCGAGCAGGACCGGATTGACGTTGATGCGGTGCCGGAGTTGCGGGCGGGGGTGGCGTTGCTGGGTGGTGAGCCGCGGGCGCGGCATGTGTATGCCCGGGCGGGGGCGGCGGGTGAGGTGCTGGCGGCGTGGCGGGAGGTTTTGGGGCACCGGGCGTGGGTGGCGTCGCGGGAGGAGGCGGTGGCTGATGGCTGGTTCGGGCCGGTGCAGCCGTGGCTGGCGCCGCGGATCGGGGATGTGGTGGCCGCCCCGGCCGGGCCGTGGGCCATCGTGGCCACCAAGGCCGAACCCCGCGAGTTCCCGCTGATTGGCATGCACGGCTCGCTGACTCCCGCGGACCAGCTGGTGCCCCTGCTGACGTTGTCCGGCATGTAGCGCGTGTAGCGTGAACCGAACCTACGGGAGGGCCTGACTGTGACCGCAGCGAACTATGAGCAGCTACCCGCGGACCTGCCGGTACCCGAGGACGACGGGGCCGCCGACCACCTGCCCGGCCTCGTCCTGCCGATGCTGCCGCTGGAGTCGACCAGCGGGGAGACGATCGACCTGGCGAAGGTCGGCCGGCCGCGCGCGATCGTGTACGTCTACCCGATGACCGGGAGGCCGGGGGTGCCGCTGCTCGAGGGATGGGATCAGATCCCTGGCGCGCGCGGCTGCACGCCCGAGTCGATGGGGTTCCGCGATCACTACGCAGAGCTGACCGGGCTCGGCGCCGAGGTCTTCGGCCTGTCCAGCCAGGACCCGGAGGACCAGGCCGAGGCGGCGGCCCGGCTGAGGCTGCCGTTCCCGCTGCTGTCCGACTCCGGCCTGATGCTCGCCGACCAGCTGCGGCTGCCGACCTTCGAGGCCGGCGACCGGCCGCGCTACAAGCGGCTCACGCTCGTGCTCAACGGGGGGCAGATCGAGCACGTTTTCTACCCGGTGTTCCCGCCGGACAAGCACGCCGCCGAGGTCCTGGCCTGGCTGCAGCAGGCCGCGGCCTGAACCTGCCCCCGGGGCGTCCCCGAGTACTCGCTGGCGTTCGCGTTCCGGGATCCTGGCGGCCTTACCCGACGGCGAGGCGAAATGATTCTCCGACGTGAGCTCCTGACCGCCGAGATGATCGAGCCCGGCAGCGGCGCGCCGGTCCGTACCACGGTCGAGGTGCGCTATGACCCGCTGACCGGCCACAGCTCACGCATCCTGCCCGAGCGCGGCCTGATGCCCGCCAGCGACTTCGACCTGGGGGCGTTCGCGCGGGAGAACCAGCCCAGCTGCCCGTTCTGCCCGGGACGGATCGACCGGCTGACTCCCCGGCTGCCGGCCCGGATTCACCCGGACGGGCGGATCGTGTGCGGCGAGGCGGTCCTGTTCCCGAACCTGCACGCCTACTCATCGCACAGCGCGGTGTCGGTCTACTCGCCCCGCCTGCACTACCTGCCGCTCGGCGCGATCACCGAGCGGCTGCTCGCGGACAACCTGGCCGCCCAGGCCGCCTACGCCCGGGCCGTGCTGGCGGCGGAGCCGGAGTCGGTGTGGGCGTCGGTCAACGCCAACCACATGCTGCCCTCGGGGAGCTCGCTGTTCCATCCGCACATGCAGGGGATCGTCGATTCCCAGCCCACCACGTTCCAGCGCCTGCTCGCGGAGGTGACCCCGCAGCGGTTCGCCGACTACCTGGACGCCGAGCGGCGCAGCGGCGAGCGCTACCTGGGAGATACCGGGCGCATGCAGTGGCTGGCAAGCTTTGCCCCGGTGGCCCCGGCCGAGCTCAGGGCGTTCGTCCCGGGTATCTGCTCGCCCGCGGAGCTGACCGGCGATCTCATCGGCGAGCTGGCCCACGGGCTGGCGCTGGCCCTGGGCGGGTACGCCGAGATGGGCTTCGAGAGCTTCAACTTCGCGATCTACGGAGCGCCCCCGGGCACCGAGGGCTACCCGCTGAACCTGCGCCTGGCGTGCCGCTCGAACCTGAAGCCGTTCTACCGCTCGGATTCCACGTTCCTGGAGCGCCTGCACTGGGAGGGCGCCGTCGACCTGGCGCCGGAGAGCGTCGCCCGGCAGATCGGCGGGCGGTTCCGGACGTGATGCCGGACGTGCCGGCGTCGTTGCCTGTGTTGCCGCGGTATGGGGAGTCGAGCCTGGCGGATCTGGGGTCGTCGGTGTTGTGGTCGCTGGGGGCGGGGGGTGAGCCGGGGCCGTTGGCGTTGCCGGCGGCGGACCGGGTGTGCGTGCTGGTGGTGGACGGGCTGGGCTGGGAGTTGTTGCGGGAGCATCCGGCGGCGGCGCCGTTCTTGTCGGAGCTGGGGGTGGCGGGGCGGTCGCTGATGGCGGGGTTCCCGGCGACGACGGCGACGAGCCTGGCGTCGCTGGGGACGGGGCGGCCGCCGGGGCAGCATGGGGTGCTGGGGTATCAGGTGGTGGTGCCGGGGGAGGGGCGGTTGCTGAATGCGCTGCACTGGGATTCGCGGGTGGATCCGGTGGCGTGGCAGCCGGGGTCGACGATTTTTGAGCGGGCGGTGGCGGCGGGGATCGGGGCGTTCCGGGTGGGTCATTCCGCGTTCCGCCGGACCGGGCTGTCCGCGGCCGCCCTCCGCGGCGCCGGGTACGTGAGCGCCAACACGCTCGGCGCGCTCGCCGGCGAGACCGCCGTCGCCATCCGGCGCTGCGACCGGGCCCTGGTCATGGTGTACCACGGCGACCTCGACGCGACCGGCCACGTATTCGGGTGTGGGTCGGATGCGTGGCGGTATCACCTGGGTCATGTGGACAAGCTGGCGGAGCAGCTGGCGGGGGTGTTGCCGGCGGGGACGGTGCTGCATGTGACGGCGGATCACGGGATGGTGGATGTGGCCGAGCAGGACCGGATTGACGTTGATGCGGTGCCGGAGTTGCGGGCGGGGGTGGCGTTGCTGGGTGGTGAGCCGCGGGCGCGGCATGTGTATGCCCGGGCGGGGGCGGCGGGTGAGGTGCTGGCGGCGTGGCGGGAGGTTTTGGGGCACCGGGCGTGGGTGGCGTCGCGGGAGGAGGCGGTGGCTGATGGCTGGTTCGGGCCGGTGCAGCCGTGGCTGGCGCCGCGGATCGGGGATGTGGTGGCCGCCCCGGCCGGGCCGTGGGCCATCGTGGCCACCAAGGCCGAACCCCGCGAGTCCAGGCTGCTGGCCGTGCACGGCTCGCTGACCCCCGCGGACCAGCTGGTGCCCCTGCTGACCGTCGCCCTGTAGTTTGTCCACAGCCAGGCCGGGGAACCGCACCGGGTGCCCCCGTCTTTTGCACAGGGAATGAGAGGTTATTCCCAGCATGAGCGTCGGCGGGGTCATCCATCCCCTGGTTGACGTCGCGTCCCTGGCCGGCGAGCTGGCGGGCGGCGCGCCACCGGTACTGCTCGACGTCCGCTGGCGGCTCGGCGGGCCGCCGGGCATCGACAGCTACCGCGCGGGCCACCTGCCCGGGGCCGTCTTCGTGGACCTGGACACCGACCTGGCCGGGCCGCCGGGCGCCGGGGGCAGGCATCCGCTTCCGGCCGCCGCCGGCTTCGAGGCGGCGATGCGCCGGGCCGGCGTCCGGGCGGGCTACCCGGTCGTCGCCTACGACGACGGCGATTCCACCATCGCCGCGCGCGCCTGGTGGACGCTGCGGTACTTCGGCCATGACCAGGTGCGGGTCCTCGACGGCGGCTTCCGCGCCTGGGCCGCGGCCGGGCAGCCGGTCAGCGTGGCGGAGCCCAGCGTGACGGCGGGGGACTTCACGGCGGCTCCCGGCAACCTTCCGGTGCTGGACGCGGCGGGCGCCGCCGCGCTGGCCCGGTCCGGCGTGCTGCTCGACGCGAGGGCCGGGGAGCGGTACCGCGGCGAGACCGAGCCGGTCGATCCGGTGGCCGGCCACATCCCCGGGGCGGTGAGCGCGCCCACGATCGGCAACGCCGGCGCGGACGGCCGGTTCCTCCCGCCTGCCGAGCTGCGGCAGCGATTCGCGGCTCTCGGCGTTCCCGTGGATCCGGGGCCCGCCGTGCAAGCCGCCCCCCTGGTCGGGACCTACTGCGGCTCCGGCGTGACCGCCGCGCACGAGGTGCTCGCCCTCGCCCTGGCCGGCGTCCCGGCCGCCCTGTACGTCGGATCCTGGTCCGGCTGGATGGCCGACCCCGCCCGGCCCGCCGCCACCGGCCCGGACCCCGGCTAGCCGTTCCGCCCGCGGCCTCAGCGCACGCCCAGCAGGCGCAGCACCGCGGTCGTGGCCACGGCCGCGACGACCGCGACGATGAACGGCGCCCGCCGGGCCGCCAGCACCCCACCGACCAGCACGCCCGCGGGCCGGGCCCAGCCCGCGAAGCCGTGCCCGGCGGTCAGCGCCGACGTCGCGACCAGGGCGCACAGCAGCACGGTCGCGGCCACCGAGAGCATCCACCGCACCCGCCCGGACAGCTCGATCCGGCGATGCAGGACCGGTCCGCAGACCCGGAACCCGTACGTGCCGCCCGCGAGAACACCGATGGCCAGCAGCGTCACGCCCGGCCCTCCGCCCTGGACCGGATGCGGCCGTCCGCGCCCGGCCTGCCCACGGCGGCCAGGCCCAGCAGCGCCAGCAGGACGGGCAGCCCGCCCGGCAGGAACGGCGTGCCCGCCACCGCGATCGCCGCGCCCAGCAGCGCCGCCCGGCGGGCCCGCGGGTCGCGCAGCGTCGGCAGCACCAGGGCCAGCAGCACCATCGGCGAGGCGGCGTCCAGTCCCAGCGCATCCGGGTTACCGACCGCCCGCCCCGCCAGGACCCCCAGCAGCGTGCCGAGGTTCCACACCACGAATACCAGCGCGCCGCAGGTGAGGAACGCGGCCCTGCGGCGGCCCGGGTCGCGCTGCGCCAGGGCGAATGCCACCGACTCGTCGAGGACCAGGTGACTGCCCAGCAGCTTGGCCGGCCACCGCAGGTCGAGCACGTCGGCGACGGCGAAGCCGAACGGCAGCAGCCGCGCGTTGAGCACCAGCCCGGCGATCACGGCGGCGGCCAGCCCGCCGCCGCCCAGCACGATGTAGAGCGCCGCGAACTGCGCCCCGCCCGCGAACACCGTCGGCGACATGGCCAGCGGAACCCAGGCCGGCTGCCCGCCGGACACGGCGATCGCGCCGAAGGACACGCCGACCACGCCGTCGGCGAGGGCCACCAGCGCTATGTTGCGCAGCAGCGGCCGGTCCAGCTCTAGTGTTCGCCAAAACGAACGCATAGTCGGTAGTATGAACATGGCTCAATTTGTTCGTCAAGACGAACGCTTGACCGATGGAGCGAACAGATGACGATGGAGCAGGCGGCGGCCCGCCCCCCGCTGGACCGCATAGCGGCGTCGATTCGCAGCGAGCGCGAGCGCGCCCGGCTGTCACTGTCCGAGCTGGCCAGGTGCGCCGGGATCGCGAAGTCCACCCTGTCCCAGCTGGAGTCCGGCGCAGGCAACCCGAGCCTGGAGACGCTCTGGGCGCTGAGTGTCGCGCTAGACGTTCCGTTCAGTCGGCTGGTTGATCATCCGCCCCGCCCCCGGGTGACCGTGCTGCGCCGCGGCGAGGGCGCCACGGTGGTGTCCGAGCGCGCCCGCTACGTGGCCACCCTGCTGGCGTCCTGCCCGCCGAACGCGCGCCGGGACATCTACCTGCTGCGCGTGGAACCGGGCCCGCCGCGCGAGTCCGACCCGCACATGCCGGGCACCGTGGAGCACGCGGTCGTCGGGTCCGGGCGGGCGCTCGTCGGGCCGACAGATCACCCTGTCGAGCTGGGGCCGGGCGATTACATGTCCTATCCCGGCGACGTGCCGCACGTCTGCGACGCCCTCGAGCCCGGCACCACCGTCATCATGGCGCTCGAGTACGGGTAGCCGGTCGGCCGGTCAGCTTCCGCTGGCCAGGCAGGCCACCTCGACTTCCACTTCGCCGGGTCAGGCTCTGCCGCCATGTCGATCACGTGGTAGCGGATGAAATCCGACGTGATCATGGATGGGTGGCCGCCGCCTGACGCGACACAGCTAAGGCCGCGGTCGCGCAGAGATAAGGCGTCTGCCCGATGCGGGGAAGGCAGCCTTACGGCGAGCCTCGGTATCGCGGGGCGGAGAGAGCTCCCGGGATCGAGGAGGAACCGATGAACGCCAACCTGCTGCAGAGCATCGCCGTCGAGCGGGTCATGGACATGCGCACCGAAGCGACCACGGGGTCTGCGGTCAGGCGGGCCCGGTTCGCCCGGGCCGGCCGGCGAGCCGGTGCCGCGCGGTCCGGCGCGGCCGGGCGGCTCGTCCGCCGGGCCGTGCACCCCTGATCCGCCGGCCGTACACCCAAGGCCGGACTGGATGTATCAGGAGCACCGCGGCGGCCCTCGGTTGAGTTGAGCCGAGGGCCGCAGGGCGCAGGTCCTAAGCCCATGGCCGGCCGCTCCTAGGGCGTCCGGCCGATGCGGCGGGCCAGCTTCGCGGACAGCCTCAGAGAGACGCTGGAAGGCAGCCGTCGGAGCACAGGCGGCGAATGAGGAGGAAGCAATGCACGCCGACGTCGTCGGCATCGCACCGGGCGCGGCCACCCGGCGCGGCCAGGAGGAGCGCAAGGCCGGCGGTGACGTCCTGGCGTACGCACCGCGGGCGCGCCGGGCCACGCCGGCGTACCCACTCAGAGCCGGCCGGCGCGGGCCGGCGCACGCGCGAGCCGCCGGCCCGCAGCCGCTGCGGCGGGCCCTGGCCACCGCGGAACTGCCCTGCCGCAGCGACCCGGAGCTGTTCTTCGCCGAGGCGCCGGAGGATGTGCGGCTCGCGAAGGAATTGTGCGGCCTGTGTCCGGTGCGGCGCGCCTGCCTCGCCGGGGCGCTGCAGCGCGGCGAGCCGTGCGGCGTCTGGGGCGGCGAGCTGTTCCTGCGCGGCGTGGTCATCCCGCAGAAGAGGCCGCGCGGGCGCCCGCCGAAGTCAGCCCCTGCCGCCTGACCGCGCCGGCCGGGCCTCCCGGGAATCGTCGCGCGGGGCCAGATCACGGCGGGCCGTCAGCACCAGCCAGGTAGCCACCCCGGTGACCAGGGCGGGAGCGGCCGGGTGCGGTCCTGCGGCGGCCACGGCGGCCGCGGCGACGGCCAGCGCGGCCAGGATCCGCAGCGCGAGCCGCGCCGGGCGCCCGCGCCGGGCCCGGGACAGCAGGCGCGTGGCCGACGCCAGTCGATGACCACGCGCAGGAGCCGTTACGCGACGTCTCCCACGTCCGTGGGCCCCGGGCGGCCGGACGGTCAGGTCGGCCAGAACCTCGCCGCGCCCGAACCGGGTGCGCAGGACGGTGTACGCGGCGGCGGCGCCCGCGAACCGCTCCGGATCGCCGCCGTCCTCGCGGTCCGGGTGGGTGGCGCTCGCGGTCCTGCGCCACGCGGCGTGCACCTCGTCGTCGGTCAGGTCGGCCCGGGGCTCGAGGCCCAGCGCCCGGAACGGATCGGCGGCCGCCGGGCGGGTCACGGGGCTGGCTCCGCGCCGAAGGCCTCGTCGAGCACCGCGCTGGCATCGGGCAGCGGCCGGGGCCGCTGCGGTGCGGCCCGGGCGGCCGCGGGCGCCCGGCGCGGGGCCGGCGCGGCGCCGGGCCCCGGCAGCGCGGCCGGGGCCGTCACCAGCCGCTTCACCTGCACGTAGGTGACGCCGCCGCGGTAGATGTAAGCGGCCTGGCCCACGTCGAGCGCGCGGATCAGGTCCGGGTCGACGACCGGGGCCAGCCGCATCCGCGAGGTTCCCCGGTGGCTCCAGACCGGGATCCCGGTCAGCCACCGCGTGGTGTCGGTGAGCTTGCGCGTCCCGGCCAGCGCGGCGACGGGCTCGGGGTACGGGGTGCGGAGCAGCCAGATGCCGCCGTCGGCGGCCGCGACGATGCGGTACCGTTCGTCCTCGTCGGCGGCCAGGCCCGGCCAGGACTGGGCGGACACCTGCACCGCGAGGCCGAGCGAGCGGGCCCGTTCGTACAGCTGCCAGACCGGGAGCCGGCGGGAGACGGCGCTGAACTCGTCCACCGCGAGCAGGATCTCCCGCCAGCCCCCGGCGGGCCGGTGCACCGCGAAGCTGGCTAGCAGGTCCACCAGGGCCCGGGCCTGCGCCTCGGCCACGCTGATCTCGGCGGTGCCTTCCAGGATGCAGTACCAGGCGTCCGCGTCGCCGAACCCGCCCGGCCCGTCCAGGCCGCTGCCCAGGCGGCGCAGCAGCGTGCGGAACCGCAGCCCGATGTCGCCGAGCTGTCGGGAGGCCGAACGGATCAGCGCCAGCTCGGCCTCGTGCTCGCCGGACGAGTACGCGGCCGTGAGCCAGCCGGGATCCAGCCGGGCGAGGAATTCCGCCGCGCTGGCGGGCGGGCCGCCGGGCGCCGCGACGGCCAGCCCGACCACCGCCTCCATCACGTCCGCGTAGTAGGCGGCGGCACCCGTTCCGTGCTCGATCAGGTCGACCAGCGTGGTGGTGAGCTGCGCCGGCGGCAGCGCCCACAGGGACAGGCTGGCCTCGTCCGGCCAGATCGCGGTGGACCGGGCGCCGGCCAGGCGCAGCACCCGCCGGGTCCGGTCGGCGATCCGCCGCGCGTCGGCCCCGCCCTTGCAGTCCAGGACCACCAGCAGCGGGGGCCGGCCCTGCCCGGCCGCGTGCCGCTGCAGGGCGGTGGCCATGAAGCCGGCCCACAGCCGTAACAACAGCGTGGTCTTCCCAAGATTTGAAGTAAAGCACGATTAACTTTCCCACCCACCTGACGAGCTAATGCCGGGAGCGTGGGCAGCCAGTGAGAGGTCGCACCTCGGTGTCAGTGATTCGGTCATCTCGATGTAGTGCACTGGCCAGGGGGCCGAGGAGGAGGACCTCCGGTAGCTTCCAGCGCAAAGCAACGATTAGCTAAGGCTGGCGAGACGGTGGCGAGCTGGTCAGGTACCTCACCTCGCCGGCGCGCGCGGGATCGGGGGCTGCGTTGCCGCTGATCATGGTGGTTACGGCTGGCTGAGCCTCAGCCGGTACCACCGCGGTGCGGAGCCTTGGAGCGCGCGGGGCATGCCTGAGGTGTCGGCTGGCTCGTCGGCGAGGATCTTCCAGCCACCGAAGGCTGTCTCGATCTCCTCCCGGCTGGCCCCGGGCGGCCGGGGCCCACGCCGGGCAGGGCTGAAGGCGAGCATCAAGAGTGTGGCGTCCGGGGCCGCAGCGGCGGTCACGCAGCCGGCCATCGCCTGCCGCCCAGGTCCGGGCAGGTGGTGGAAGCAGCCCACGTCGAGGAAGAAGTCCGCGGGTGCGCCGATGTCACCGGCTCGCAGCGCCGTGACGTCGCCGTGCACGAAGGTGACATCCGTCCCGGACGCGGCAGCGCGTGCGCGGGCGATCTGCAGGGGCACGGTGCTGGTTGTCGATCCCGACCGCGCGCCAGCCCCGGCTGGCGAGATCAATCGCGTGGGTGCCGGTGCCGCAGCCAAGGTCGACCGCCTGTCCAGGTGGTGTGGGCCGCTCCATGGCTTCGCGGTCCAGCAGTCCCCCGAATTGCTCGGCTGCTTCCCGGCCGGCTCGCTCCCACGGCCGGAACCCGACCGCATACGCCACCGTGTAAAAACCGCTCATCGTCTGTCTCCCGTGGTGCTGGTGGTGACCGGCCGCCCGGGGCCGGTTCTGGATGCTGGTGTCGTGTTATTGCCGGGCGAGGTCGTGGGGCAGCGCGCCGAGCTGCCTAAGTACGGTGACGTCGTCGCGGACGGCTAGGTGCTCGGTGATCAGGCCTGTGTCGTTGAAGGTCAGTAGGTGGATCTGCCGGGCGGCGGTGGGCCGGTGCGTGGCGGGTATGCCGTGGAATGGCCCGTCGTGGGTGCCGGTCATCATGCCGATGCAGACGACCTTGCTGCCTTCCGCGACCATGGCCTGCAGGTCGAAGTGCATGTCGGAGCATCCTGCCCACAGCCGGCTGAAGACCTGCCCGGCGCCTTCGGGGCCGTCGGGGGTGCCGGGCCGCGCGTTGTGGTTGACGAATCCTGGCGCGAAGTAGCCGCGGACATTGCGGAGGTCGTGGGCGTTGAACATGTCAGCCCAGAACGCTCGGGCCCGGGCTTTGTTGCCGGGCATGGCAGCTGTCACCGGGCGATGAAGCGGCGGGTCTTGCCGGTCTGCGGATGGCGGGCGATACCGGCCACCTCGTATACGTGCACGTGCGGCTCGCGAAGGCCCGCGGCGTGCAGGCTGTGCCGGAGCGAGGACGCCAGCGCGGCATGGTCCATGGTGCCGTCGGCGACGACCGCGGTGTCGATGCCGTGATCGGTCTGGCGGACCTGGTACTCGATGACGCCTGGCGTCTTGACCATGACTGTGCGTATCACGAGCGGGTCGATGGTGACGGTACCGTAGCGGAATATCTCATCGGCGCGTCCTTCGACGGCGGCGTGCAGGTACGGGTCACCGTCGGCGGGGTGGCGGATGAAGCGGTCGGTGAGCTCGTAGCGGATCAGCGGCTGGGTGTGGTTGTGCAGGTTGGTCACCAGCACCTTGGCCGATGCCGTGCCGTCGGGGACGGGCTGGTTGCGGGCGTCGACGAGCTCGACGAGGCACATGTCGGTGGCGAATCGCATCACTGCGTCTCCTGGCCGGGTGTGGCCGGCCAGCCCCTCGGTCGAGACGAAACCGCTGACCGGCGGTACCCCGAACGCGCCGCGGATCGCGTTACGGCCTTCGCCGGTCAGCAGCTCACTGATCGCGGTGATCGCGTGCGGGGAGATCCGCAGGCGGCCAGCGTGCTGCTCGCCGGCCAGCAGGACGAGCGTGGAGGTGTGCGCGAGCAGCACCGCCGGCGACGCATCGTTCAGCCGCCGCACGATCTCACCGATCGGCAGCGTCGCCGGGACGGAGGTCATCTGTACCGGGTAACCGCGGGCGGCAGCGGCGGCAAAGCCGCTGGAGTGGACCGGCGAGGCGGCGGCGACGATGGTGACCGGCAGGCCGCCGGGCGGCGGCCCGCCGGCCGCGAACACCCTGGCCATGGCCGGCCGCAGGACGGACGCGGCGAATTCGGTGTATTCCTCGGCCGTCTGGACGAACACCCCGCGTACGCCCGAGCTGCCGCCCGAGGCCAGGCAGACGTACCGGCCGTCGAGCAGGCCCGGCTCATCGGCGCACGCCGCCAGCTGCTGCTCGGCCCGGGCGCGCGTCACGGCGCGGTCGGTGAGCAGCTCGTCGAAGCTCGCCATCATCTGCTGCTTGGTCATCACCGGCAGCTCGGCCAGCTGGCCGGGCTCGAACCGGCCGGGGTCGATCCCGGCCAGGCGCCGGGCGTGGAACGCAGACCGCTCCAGCGCGCACGCCAGCAGCGCCCGCAGCTGCTCGCGCTGGTGGTCGGCCAGCTGCCGGGCATCCCAGCCCAGCCGGCCGACGTGCTCCGGCAGGCGGCTGGCCAGCTCCCGCCCGAAGCGCGCGCGCAGGGCGCTGAGGGTGCTATCAGTGATCGTGGTCATGAGTTTCCCTTCCCGCCGGGTACCGACACTGAGCTAGCCGGGCGCCCTGCGATGAGCCGTGCCAGCTGCACCGCCAGCAGAGCGGCCGGGGAGGAGCCCGGCTCGGCGGCCTGCTCGAGCCTGGCGCCGGCGCCGACCGCGACCAGCAGGCGCGCGAGGTCGGCCGGCGGCAGCGGCGGCGGCTCGCCGGCGCGCTGGTACAGGCCGGTGACCGCGCGCTCCATCCCGGCCAGGGTCTGCTGGTGGACGGCCGCGTACCGGCGACCTAGCTCAGGGTCACGCGCGGCAAGGACCCGGAACTCGATGACCAGCAGCCCCCACTCCGGCTCCGCCCGGTCCACGCTGGCGGCGTGCTCCAGCAGCCGCGCGATGCCCTCGCCCCCGGCCAGGCCCTCAACCGCCCGCGTGTTGCCGTCCGCACGTTCGGCGATCCTCGCCTCCAGCAGCGCCAGGAACAGGTCCGCCTTGCCGCCGAACTGCGAATACACCACGCCGGTCGAAAAGCCTGCCGCGTCAGCGATCTGCTCCACCGAGGCGCCGTGATAGCCCCGCTGCACGAACACCCTGCGCGCGGCCGCCAGCAGCAGCGCGCGGTTGCGCTCAGACTGCTCCGCCCTGCTCAGCCGAGGTGACATAATGATGTTATTATAATAACGTTATTATCCTGATGTCAACGCGCTCAGCCAGCCGCGCCGGCGCAGCGGCGGTCTGCGGATCGAGCCCAGGCACCAGCCCCAATGCCACCCGAGACATATTCACCGTTTTTGCGCATCTCAACTGGCAGAGTCCGAGGTCGCCGAGGCGGTACCTAACGGCGGCTCGGCGAGCGTTCTCCCTGACTTTCCCTGTCACACAGCGTGATGCTTTCGATCGACGTAGCCCGAGGCCGACTTCGGACTGGGCCAGTGTGAGCGCCTGGTCTCCTGTGCCAGAGATGTTGAGGCATTGCCAGCGCGCCTGAGGCATCGGGCGGAGTGGTGTCACCAGGTTGAGGCACAGGTGATCAAGGTCGATCGCTCGGCCCGCGCGACCATCCGCGCCGGGACTGTGTCATACCTCTTCCCGGACCGGGGCGTGACCTCTTAACCGGCGGCCTTCTGTTAACCGGCGACCTTCTGGCCGCGCCCGCCGGCCGCGGCGTGACCCGCCGATTCGGCTCCCGCCGGGATGGCAGCCCGGTTTGCGAGCTGCGTCCACCGTTGACCGTCGACTCCCCTCACGAGCAGCCACAGCATGAGCGAAACCTCGGCCACGGAACCCAGGATCTCAAGCTCAACGGAGAGGTGTTTCACCACCGGCGGCGACAGGAAGGTCAGCCAGCCCACGCCGGCCAGCGCGATCAGCACGCCGATGACGCGCGGCAAGAACGTCGACCGGATGATGAGATAGCCGAGAAGGAGCTGAAAGCAGCCGAAGAAGATCAGGGCGACGCGGCCGGCCTCATCGCCCAGGTTGAGGAACATCAGCGCCATCGCCTGCCGCTGGCCAGTACCGAACACGCCCAAGTACAGGCTGCCGCCCAGGACGGTCAGCGGAGCGAGCTGGAAGAGGCTGCCTGGCCGCCGTGGTCGCGCAGCCGACCAGGCTGAAGAACGCCGCCAGCAAGGAGAGGATTCTGCTCACCGGCTTAAACAACGCGTAGAACAGGCCGGCCAGGGCGACGTAGCACGCGGTCGAGAACAGGCCCACGACCACGCCCAGCTCATACCACCCCTTGTTCGCCACGATCTTCCTCGTCACCGCGGCGGCGTCGCCCGGCAACCCGACCGGGCCACCACCGATGCGAGGTGGCAGGAGCGCACTGAGTACCGCGGTGACGAAGAACAGGAAGTAGACGGCCCCAGTGATCCTGGCCCTGGCGCGTGGTGACGCGTCATCGATGCGTGTCACCGCTGGCCACCGACCGTCAGCACAGCTCCCCCGGGGACGAGCTCGGGCGCTTCCATTACCCCAGCCTGACGGAACGCCGGTCGCTTGTCGCTGGCCGATGGACCCCGGCCGAACGGGACTTTGGTCCTGCCGGCATCGATTCCCACGTCATGCAACCCGGCTCAGACCGCCAGCTTGCCTGAGGTCAAGTGGCATATCCAGAGGCATGATCTGCCACTCCATCAGCGGCAGAGCAGATCACGGCGCTAACCACACCTCAGGTCGCCCGGCACAGGACACCTGGGAGCCCTGGGCCGGCAGTCGGCAGGCAGGCTCAATAGTGCTTTAGTTGCAATCTCGGGAACTCCACTCCGCGACGCCGATCACGAGTCTTCGCGTCGGTCTTCACGCTCCCCGGGCGGATAGTCCACCTCCTAGCGCCCGGTCCGGGCGGCCTGGCACCAAGCAGCTCGTCTGGTCTGGGTCGGATAAGGAGCCCTTACGGCGGGCGCTCTGTCCACCGTTGCCCTATCCGCCGACCCGAACACCGACGCCATTGCCCGATGATGGCGTGAGCATGCCGTGGATCGTGACGCTCGAGCTACCGCCCCAGCACGCGGCGGCGACCGGTAGTCGGCGATGACCTGGCGCAGGGCGGCGGAATGCCGTCTTGGTGGCCTCGTGGGACGATGTGGCCATGGCCGGAAGAAGAGGCCCGGAGACCGACATCGACGAGGTACTGATAGGCCGCCTTCTCGAAGAGCAGGCTCCTCACCTTGCCGGCCTGCGTGCGATGAAGGTGACAGACGGGCTGGACAACACCGTGTGGCGGCTCGGCGACGTGCTGGCGATCCGGATCACTCGGCGCGCGGTCGCGGTCGATCTTCACCGGCACGAGCAGCGCTGGCTTCCGGTCCTGGCGCCTGGACTTCCGCTGCCGGTTCCGGCGCCGGTGATCGCCGGCGTTCCAAGCGCCCGGTTCCCCTGGCCCTGGAGTGTCGTTCCGTGGTTCGAGGGCGACGTTGCTGCCCTGGCGCCCCCGCTCCCGCGAGAAGCGCGAGCGCTTGGCGCCTTTCTGGCGGCCCTGCACGTGCCGGCGCCCGAAGACGTTGTGCCCAATCCCGCCCGCGGTGGTCCCCTCGCGTCGCGTCAAGCGTCCGTGACGATGTGGGCTGAACAGCCATTGACGAGCGGGGACGAGCCTTTGATTGCCGAAGCAGCAGGTCTGTTCAACGCCGGGCTCCTGGCAGCGACCGCGACCGAGCGAGTCTGGGCAACTGGATCGCCCGGGACCGTGTCGAGCGCGGGGAGGCCGAGGGGCTGAGCCGTGACGAGCGGGCCGAGCTGGCGCAGCTGCGCCGCGAGGTGGAAGAGCTCCGGATGGAGCGCGATGTCCTCAAGCGCGGGGTGGTCTTCTGGGTGAAGGAGGCGACGCGTTGAGCCGGGCCGCGTTCATCGCCGACCAGAAGGCCAGCTACCGCGTGCCATACGCGGTGTCCTGCCGGGCTCTGGGCGTGAGCGAGTCATGGTTCTTCAAGTGGCATGACCGGCCGCCCACCGCGGCTGAGCAGCGCCGCAACGAGGTGGACGCCGCGGTCGCGGCCGTGTTCGGGGCGTCGAAGGGCACGTACGGCTCGCCGCGCATTCACGCTGGCCTGGTCGCGGCTGGGTGGCGCATCAGCGAGAAGACGATCGCGAAGTCGATAGCCCGCCAGGGCCTGGCGGGCCGGGCCAAGAAGCGCCGGAAGGGATTGACCAGGCCGGATGAGAGGAAGCGGCCATTCGACGACCTGCTGAAACGCGATTTCACCGCGCCCGCGCCGAACCTGAAATGGTGCGGCGATATCACGGAGATACCCACCGACGAGGGAAAGCTCTATCTCGCTACCGCCCTGGACCTGTTCTCGCGGCGGCTGCTGGGGTACGCCACCAGCGCCCACCCGGACGCTGTTCTCGCTGGCCAGGCGATCAAGATGGCGGTCGCGGCACGCGGCGGGAGCGTCGCGGGGGTGATCTTCCACACCGACCGCGGGTCCACTTACACCGCCGATGATTTCGCTAGCCTGTGCGCGAAGCTCGAGATTACCCAGTCGATGGGCCGGGTCGGTTCATGTTTCGACAACGCCGCCGCGGAATCGTTCTTCTCGACCCTGGAATGGGAGGTACTGTCGCGCCATCACTTTAGCACCCGTGCTGAGGCGAGGGAGGTAGTCACCCGCTGGGTCTGTGATTTCTACAACAAAACCAGACTGCATAGTTCCTGCGGAATGAAATCGCCAATAGACTACGAGAATTCCGCTACAATGGAGGCAGCATAGGGAGTCCTCCACGGTTCGGGGGGAACCTCAGAGGCGCTTCATGTACTCGTTTCTTCGGTGGTGGGTTCGGCGGTCTTATAGTGAGTGCTGAGGTGGCTGAGATGGATGCTGGCGGGGTGCGGGTAGCGGTTGTGCAGGAACCCCCGGTGCTGCTCGACCGGGCGGCGACGCTGGCAGCGGCGGTCGGCCATCTCCATGATGCCGCCGATGGCGGGGCACGGCTGGTGGTGTTCCCTGAGGCGTACGTGCCCGGCTACCCGGTGTGGATCTGGCGGCTTCGGCCCGAGGCGGACTATGAGCTGACGAGCACGATTCACCGGGAGCTGCTGGCCAACAGCGTCGACCTGGTTGCGGACGCGCTGCGGCCGCTCCGCGATGCGGCGGCGGAGCGGGGTGTGGTGGTGGTGTGCGGGATTCACGAGCGGGAGGGTGAGTTCAGCCGGGCGACGCTGTACAACACGCTGGTCACGATCGGGGCCGACGGCACGATCGTGAATAGGCACCGCAAGCTGATGCCGACCAATCCCGAGCGGATGGTGTGGGGGCAAGGTGACGCCAGCGGTCTGCGGGTCACCGACACCGCGGCCGGCCGGGTAGGGTCACTGATCTGCTGGGAGAACTACATGCCGCTGGCCCGGTATGCGCTGTACGCCGACGGGGTCGAGACCTACGTGGCGGCCACCTGGGACGAAGGCGACACCTGGAACGCGACGATGCGCCACATCGCGGCGGAGGGCCGCTGCTGGGTGATCGGCGCGGGCTGCTCGCTCCGCGCCTGCGACGTGCCCGCCGCGTTTCCCGGCCGCGAGCAGTTGTTTCCCGACCAGGACGAGTGGCTGAACCCAGGCGATTCCGTCGTCGTTGCACCTGGCGGCGAGATCGTTGCCGGCCCGCTCCACCAAGAGCACGGGCTGTTGTTCGCCGACGTCGAACCGGCGCGCGTCGCGGCCGCGCACCGTACCCTCGACGTCGCCGGCCACTACAGCCGTAACGACATCTTCCATCTGACCATCAACCGCACCGTCAGCCGGCCCGTGATCTACCAGCCAACCCAGCAGCTATGAGCTGGCCTTACGACCCATGAGCTCATGGTTCCAAGTTCATCGCCGCGAGAAGCCCGGCGGTCACGCACCCACATCGCCGCGATGATGGCCCTTCGGCAGCCTATTCACCGAGCGTGATGAGAGCCTCCGGTTGGCCGCGCGCAAACCCGCCGTTCTGCAGCGCAAGGGCTGGTAACCAGTTGGCAACTGAAACAGCGCATATCGGGGTGATCTGGCTGGCGGTGGTGCGCGCCGCACCACCCGGGGGGGTCCTGCGCATCGTTCAGGTTGCGGCGAGGAGCCGCTGGTAGAGCTGGCGGGTGGCTGGGCTGGGTGAGACGCCGAGCTGGTCGCGCAGGCACTCGCTGAGCTGGCCGTAAACGCCGAGGGCTTCGGCCAGGTTGTCCTGGGCGGCGAGGGCCTGCATGAGGTAGCGGTAGCCGCTTTCCCGCAACGGAGCCAGGCGGGTGAGCTGCCGGCCGGCCCGGACCGCGCCGGCGAGTTCGGTTCCGCCGAGGCCCAGCCCGGCGGCGGCGTAGCATTCCAGGGCGCGCAGGCGGAGTTCGGTCAGCTGGTGGCGGATCTGGTCGATCCAGGGGGCGTCTTCGCCGGGAAGGAAGTCGCGCTCGGCCACGAATAGCGCGGTGAGCGCTGGCCCCCACGCTCGCGCCCAGTCCTGCTGGGCGACCGAGGATTCGGCCCGGTGGATGGCCTCGGCGGCGGCTTCCAGGTCGACCCAGGCATCGGGCAGGCACAGCCGGATCGTGGAGCGCCCGTCCACGGTGCCGGCGCCGAAGACCCGGCGCAACTTGGACAGCAGCGGGTTGAGCCGGGCATCGACCGCGGCTGGGTCGGGTTCGCGCCACAGGGCCTCGGCCAGCTCGTCGCGCGGCACGTGGCGGTGGCGGTTGACGACCAGGTAGGTGAACAGCAGCCGGCCCTGGCGGCCGGGCAGCCCGGCGTCCAGCCGCTGGCCGTCGCGCTCGATGGCCAGCGCCCCGCAGATCTGGATCCGCACCGGGCGCGGGGACGCCAAGGTCACGCCAACATCTTGGCAATATGCTGCGGTTAGAGCTAGGTGGGAGGCGCGATGGCGAAGCTGATCCGGTGCGAGTGCGGGTTCGTGGCCCGCGGCGATAGCGATGACCAGGTGGTCGGGGTGATCCGGGGGCACATGGCCAGCGACCATCCGGCCCTGCTGGCCACAGTCAGCCGGGAGGACCTGCTCAGCTGGATCCAGGCCGAATAGCCGGCTTGGACCCCCTGAAGGGGCGCCAGCGCAAGGAGCCCCGGCCCGATACCGATGATCAGCCTGAGTTCATTGCCGCGCTGACGCCCGGGCGGCCGGCCCGGACTGCGGTTGGCGGCCGCGGATCACGCATAACGAAGCAGCCGGCCTTGTCACCGGCACAGGAGAGCTTCCGGGCCGCGATGAGCATCAGTGTCGCTCAGGAGAACTCGTCGACTCGCCGCACGTCGAGATTACGGAACACCGGCGGGCCGTCGCAGAGCCTGGCAAGCTTCTCGGCGAACTCACCCGTCTCCGGGAGGCCGGAGTTGGCCATGGCTTCTTGGTAGGAAGGGAACTCCACGATCTGGACGTAGGTGCTGGGCCGGTCGCGGTCAGCGGTGAGGGTGGAGCGATATGCGGTGCGCCGGCCTTCGGTTTTTGCGGACCACTCCTCCACCAGCTCCTGTATCTCCTCCGGGCGGGTAGTGGTGACCTCGATGATCTGGATGAACGCCATGGCTTCTCCTCAGGATGCTTGATGCGTCAGATGGCGGTTACTGCCGCCGGATTCCCCTGCGCGGCGGGATCGCTTACGGGCGCTCGACGGGGGTGCCGGGTGCGCGGCCCCACTCGGCCCATGACCCGTCATAGACCCGGACCCGGTCGCGCCCGAGCAGGTGGGTGAGCACGAACCAGGCGGTGGCCGCGCGCCCCCCGATGGTGCAGTAGGTGATCAGCTCACCGCCGCCGTCCAGGACGGCCGGTGAGAAGACGCCGCGCAACTCCGCGGCGGAGCGGAACGACCCATCGGCGTTGTAGAGGCCGTCGATGGGCTGGTGGACAGCCGACGGCACGTGACCGGCGCGGCCGCCTGGCTCCATGCCGCCGGAGGGCCAGAAGCACTCCCCCCGGTACTCGGCCGCTGAGCGCACGTCCACCAGGGTCGTGCCCGGCCGGCCGATGGCGTCGTGCACCGCCGCCCGGTCCGCCCGGATGCGACGGTCCTGGCCGCCCAGGCGGTAGCGGGCGGCAGGCGGTTCGCTCGCGGCGGTGCTCCACGGGTGGCCTCCGGCCCGCCAGGTGTCACGGGAGCAGTCCAGAATGCGGACATCGGGATGCCCGTAGAGCTTCATCAGCCACAAGCCCAGGGCGGGCGCGTACCCGTAGAACACCACCGTCGAGTCCGGGCCGATCCCCGAGCGCGCCACGAGCCGCTCCACCGCGGCGGTGCCCACGGTGCGGTAGCCGGCATCCTTCAAGTCGGCGTAGATGTTCCACAGCACGGCACCGTCGATGTGCCAGTCGTCGTAGGCGGCCGGGCTGACGTCGACTTCGACCACGCGGAGATCGGCGTCGTTGAGGTGCCCGGCCAGCCAGCCCGGGTCGACCAGCACCCCATCGCCGAGACCTGGCCCTGGCCTGGATGCAGCCTTCTGTGTTGCCGTCTTCATCTGAACCTCCCGCACTCCGGATGTCTTCGGGGACAGTTCTACGACGGCGCCATTGCTACAACGTTGGCGAAACCTTGGCGTACGGGGCCGGACCGGAGCCTGCCCACCGCCGTGTCGCTGAGCATGACCGCACTGCCGGACCGATTTGTCCGCGCCAGGCCGCTGGCGCACCTGCGCGTATCACCTCGCGGCTGTTATGCGCCTGATGACCCAAGACAAGCCGACGCAAGGGCAGAACCGGACGATCTGCGCGTGGCGACCGACGCGTACAGCACAATCCCCAACCGCACCGAGTCGGCGTGGCGTGCCCGATCACCGGCCGGGCTGGCCACGCTCCCCCCGTGGGGCGTCGGCACCCTTCAGGTAGTGACGCAAGTTAATAGGGCTTTACTTCGAATGTCGGGAACTCCACTCCCCGACGCCGTTCACGAGTCTCCGCGTCGGTCTACACCTCACTCGGGCGCTGCTCACCTGCGACACCGCGTGGGTGGCCGGGCAGTGAGCAGTCTGCTTAGCCAGGGCCAGCCGAAGGCCCTTGCGGCGGGCGCTATATCCGCCGTTAGGAGCGGCTTTTCCGAGCGGGAAGCCCTGGGCCCGGACGGAACCGAACAGGGGTTACTGCGTGGTCGAGGGGTCCTCGCATGATCTTTGCCGGTTCGGCGGGCTGGTCGTCTGCTGATCTTTAGACTTGCGGTTGTGGGGGAGACGGTCGGCGTGGCGGGCGTGGTCGCGGCGCTGTCGGTGGTGAGCGACCTGGCTCGCGGGCATCCGCCGGGCGAGGCGATGCGCGCGTGCCTGCTGGCGACGGAGCTGGCCAGGCGGGCGGGACTCGATGAGCGTCGTCAGGGCGAGGTCTATTACGGCACGTTGATGCGGTTCGCCGGCTGCGCCGCGACGTCGCACGAGATCGCCGCGGTGTTCGGCGGCGATGACATCGTGGTCCGCGCCCGTGGTGACCTGATCGACCCGGCCGAGCCGGGTGAGGCGCTGGAGTTCCTGGCGGGCCTGGGCGTTGACGCCGCGCGGTTGCGGGCGCTGGGCGGCCCGGCGGGCGTCGGGAGGCTGAAGGCGGAGGGGGCGCGGGCGGACTGCGAGGTCGGCGCGGATCTGACGGCTCGGCTGGGGCTGCCGGACGCGGTCCGGCGGGCTGTCCTGGACAGCTTCGAGCGTTTCGACGGCCACGGCGTCCCGGCGGGCCGGGCTGGCGCGGAGGTCGCCGAGGCGTCGCGGTTCGCGGCCGTCGGCTACGCGGCGGTGATGTTCGACGCGGTCGGCGGCGGCGATGTCGCGGCCCGGACCGTGGCCCGCTGGTCGGGACGCGCGCTGGATCCGGAGATCGCCGCGGTGTTCGCGGACGCGCCGGGCGAGCTGCTGGCGGTCTCCAGCCCGGAAGACCTGTGGTCGGCCGTGGCCGACGCCGAGCCCGGGCCGCGGCGCACGTTCCGCGACGAGGCGGCCTTGGACGAGGCCCTGGCCGGGTTCGGGGACGCCGCCGACCTGAAGAGCCCGTGGTTCACCGGCCACTCGCGCGGGGTCGCCGCGCTGGCGCGCGCGGCGGCCGGGCTGGCCTCGCCCGCCGACGCGACGGCCGCCTACCGGGCCGGGCTGCTGCACGACCTGGGCCGGGTCGCGGTGCCGGCCGGGGTCTGGGAGCGGCCGGGGCCGCTGCGGGCCGAGGAATGGGAACAGGTGCGCCTGCACCCGTACCACACCGGCCGGATCCTGGCCCGGTCCGCGGTGCTCGCCCCGCTGGGATTGATCGCGTGCCGCCACCACGAGCGGGTGAACGGGTCCGGGTACCCGGCCGGTATCGGCGGCGCCGAGCTGGACACGGCCGCCTGCCTGCTCGCCGCGGCCGACGTGTTCCAGGCGCTCGGCGAGGCGCGGCCGCACCGGCCCGCCCTGGAGCCTGCCGAGGCGGCGCGGGTCCTGGCGGGCCTTCCGCTGGACCGTGCCGCGGTCCGCGCCGTGCTCGACGCCGCGGGGGCGTCATCGGCCGTCCTGCCGTCGCTGCCGGCCGGCCTGACCGAGCGCGAGCTGGACGTCCTGCGCCTGCTCGCGGCGGGCCGCACCAAGCCCCAGATCGCCGCCGACCTGGTGATCTCGCCGTCAACGGTGCACACGCACACGGTGCACATCTACGCCAAGTGCGGCGTCTCGACCGGGCTGGCCTGGCGATGTTCGCGATGCGGCACGGCCTGGCGGCCAGGACCGGCCCGGCCGCCGCGGCCAAGATCGACTGAACAGTCGATAGCTGCGGGCGGTGCCCGCTGCTTACGGTCCTGGCAGGCAATCACCAGCGATTCAGCCAAGGAGCCGTCCATGACCGCCAGCACGGAACCGCCAGCACCGCCACCATCACCGACGTCGATGTCGTCCGCGCCGTCTTCGGAGCGTTCGCCAGCGGCGACCTCGCCGCGCTCAGCGACCTGCTCCACGCCGACGCGACCTGGCACCACCACAACGACGACCGCCTCGGCGGCATCCACCGCGGCGCCGATGCGATCATCGCCTACCTGACCGAGTCGGCGCTGCTCACCGCCGGCACGCTGCACGCCGAGCCGCAGTCGGTCATGGCCGACGGCGAGGGCCACGTCGCCGTGCTCGTGCGGCTCAGCGCCAGCCGCCCCGACGGGCGCGCGATGGACGGGCCGCAGGTCGTGCTCGTGACCGTGGAGGGCGGCCGCGTGCGCGCTATCGAGCAGTTCGTCGGCGACCCGGCGGCCGTGGCCGCGTTCTGGGCCTGATCCGGCCCCGGGAACGGAGAGGAGCAAGATCATGAGCGCCGAGCAGAACATCGAGACGGCCAGGCAGATGTACGAGGCGTTCGGCCGCGGTGATGTCCAGGCCATCCTGGACCGGGTCACCGACGACGTCGACTGGTCCACCGACGCGGCCATCCCGTCCGCGCCGTGGTACGGCCCCAGGCACGGCAAGGACGGGGTGGCCAGCTTCTTCGAGGCCATCGGCACGACCGGGCCGGTCACCGAGTTCACCCCGCTGGCCTACGCCAGCAACGATGAGGGGGACGTGATGGTGTTCATCCGCTACGCGTTCACGGTCACCGCGACCGGCAAGCACGTCGAGATGAACATGCACCACTACTGGAAGTTCCGCGACGGGAAGGTGTGCTACGTCCGCAGTTCCGAGGACACCGCGCAGGTCGCCGCGGCCCTGACACCCTGACCCGGGTCCAGACGCCCGGGCCACGTCCTGGACCCCTCTTAAAGCCATCGGCTGGGCCTCCACCCCGCGAGGAGAGCCCAGCCCGCGGGCCAGCAAACCAGAACGACCCATCACAGGGCCACGATGCATCTGACGCACTCCAACAATCCCGCTCGGGCCGGGATTGTCAGGGATGGGGGTAGCAAACGACTCAGAACTGACGGTTCTGTGCGACACAGCCAAAGCGAATTCGTCATCAACAAGCAACGCCTATTCGGCGATCTGTTCGTATTTGCAGCTGAGGGCATGTGCGACATGGTCACGGTCAGTGGCGTACATACCCAAGCAGAGGCGGAACGGCATGTAGTCGGTGAGGGTCGCCATTAAAGGGGAACTGAGACTAGTGAGCATGATGTTGATAAGGAGCACCTGTGTGGTCTTCCCGACATTCGAAGTAAAGCCCTATTAACTTGCGTCACTACCTGACGGGTGCCGACGGCCCCACGGCGGGAGCGTGGCCAGCCCGGCCGGTGATCGGGCGCGCCTAACGCCGACTCTGTACTATCTGTGGCTGGAGATTTGCGTGGTGGTTGAGCAGCTCAGAACAAGCGGTTACGTGCTGGGCGGGGTTCCTTCGAGGGCGAGGTCGATGGCCTGGTCGAAGCTGAGCGTCATGCCGCGGGCGTAGGCCCGCTGGACCTGCTCATCGCCCAGGGCCGCACCTGCCTGGTCGAGGCTTTCCTGGCGGTAGCGCGCGTCGGAGGTGTCCCACGGAACTCCGGTCTGGTCGAGCAGGGCCTGCGCGGCGCCGTGCAGCATAGCTGCCCGGTGCCAGTCACCCAGATCGCCGGCCAGGAAGGCCAGCTCCCCCATGGCGTCGGCCATGCTTTTCTTGTCGCCGACCCGTCGGCCGAACCGCAGGGCTTCCTGGAGTGCGGATCGCGCATCGTCGAGGTCGTGTTCGGCCCGCAGGATTATGCCCAGGTTGACTGACTGGAGGGGGTGCGAAGTTCCGATTGCCTCCGCGCCCCGTATCGCGGCTTCCAGATGGGCCCTGGCACCGGGGATGTCCCCCATCTCCAGGGCAGCCACGCCGGCATTGTTGTGAAGGGATTGCTCGGCAACAAGGTCGCCGGAACGCTCGGTACAGGCGAAGGCTTCGGCGTACAGCGGCCCGGACGCGGCCGCGCCGACGGCTGCGGCGTGCACGCCCAGGCTCCGGCCCAGCAGCACGTCGTCGCCAAGCTGCCGGGCCCGCTGGACCGCCTCGGCCCCCAGCAGCCGCGCTCGCTCCGGCTGGCCGGCGAAGTGAAGCGCGAGGCCCAGTATTCCGCGAGACAGGACGAGCAGCCGGTCGTCGCCGAGCCTGCCGGCGACCTCGTCCGCCTTCTCGGCGAGCTGGAGGCTTGCAGGCATGTCCGTGAATAGGGTAGCGGACGCGGCGGCGGCCAGCGCTTCTGCGAACAGCGCGGGGTCCGTAGCGGCTTCAGGTCGGCTGAGCGCCGACACGAGCAGCCCGGCCCCTTCCTCGTTTCGGGAGCGCGCTTCCCAGTACCGCCACAGCGCGACGCCGAACCGCAGGACGCGTGCGGTCCCGTCCGGTTCGCCGGCGGCGTGCTCGGCGGCACGGCGCAAGTTCGCCTGGTCGGCCTCTAGCCGGTCGAACCAGCTGCCCTGCTGCCGGTCGGCCAGGTGGGGGGCGGCGGCCTCGGCGACGGCCAGGTAGTGCGCGCAGTGCGCCGCGCGGGCCGCGGCGGCCTGCTGGCCGCCGGCGTCGGCCAGCTGATCGGCAGCAAACAGCCGGATGGTCTCCAGCAGCCGGTACCGCAGCCCGGTGCCGTCCGGCTCGGCCACGACCAGGCTCTTGTCCACCAGCGAGCCCAGCAACCCGGCGACCTCCAGCGCGTCGATGGCCCCGGACCCGCCCACGGCCTCGGCCGCGGCCAGGTCGAAGCTGGCGGCGAACACCGACAGCCGCTCCAGCAGGGCCTGTTCGGCGGCGGTCAGCAGCGAGTAGGACCAGGCCACGGTGGCCCGCAGGGCCTGCTGGCGTTCCAGCGCGGTGCGGCTGCCCCCGGTCAGCAGCCGGAACCGCTGATCGAGCCGGCCGGCCAGGTCAGCCAGCGACATCGACCGCAGCCGCGCGGCGGCCAGTTCGATGGCCAGCGGCATCCCGTCCAGCGCCGGCACACCGACACCACCAGCGGAATGGTGTCCGCGTCCAGCGCGAGGCTGACACCCTGTTCCCGGGCCCGGGCGGCGAACAGCGCGACCGCGTCACACACCGCCGCCGCAGCACCGGACTCGCCGGGGGCGGGCAGCGACAGCGACGGCACCCGGTAGATCGTCTCCCCCCCGATGCCCAGCGGCTCGCGGCTGGTCGCGAGCAAGTGCACCTTCGGGCACCGCTGCAAGATCGTCTCGGCCGGTTTGGCGCACGCCCCGATCAGGTGCTCGCAGTTGTCCAGCACGATCAGCATGTCCTGCGGTCCCAGCGCGTCGGCCAGGGCGTCCAGCGCGGGCCAGCCCCGGCTGCGCGGGGATCCGCAGCGCGGCGGCGATGGCCGCCGCGACCGCGTCCGGGTCGGTGACCGTGGCCAGCTCGGCCAGCCACACCCCGTCCCCGGATCCGTCCAGCAGCTCGGCGACCACCTGCAGGCCTCGCCGGGTCTTGCCCGCGCCGCCAGCCCCGGTCAAGGTCACCAGCCGCGAGGAATTCAGCAGGATGCGGACTTCGGCGATCTCGCGGTCCCGGCCGATGAACGGGGCCAGCTGGGCCGGCAGATTGTTGGGCAGCACCGGGCTACCCAGCGACCGCAACGGCGCGAACTGCGCCTGCAGGCCCGCCCCGCACAACTGGAAGATCTGTTCCCGCAGGCCCAGGTCCTTCAGCCGGTGCCAGCCCAGATCCCGCAGCCCGGTCCCCGGCGGCAGCGCGCCGTCGGCCAGCGCCGCCGCCGTCTCGACACCAGCACCTGGCCGCCATGCGCGATAGCCGCGATCCGGGCCGCCCGGTGCACATCCAATCCCACCAGCCCGGTAGCCGTCTGCTGCGCCTCGCCCGCGTGCATGCCCATCCGCACCCGGACCTGCTCGCCGCCTGGCCACCTGTGCGATCCCAGTGCCTGCTGCATTTCCAGGGCCGCCGCCACGCACGCCCGCGCCGAGGAGAACACCGCGAAAAACCCGTCCCCGGCGGTATCCATCTCCCGGCCCCCATGCCCGGCCAGCGCCGACCGGATCAGTCCATGATGATCGGCCAGAACCCGGGCGTAGACGTCCTCGCCCACCCGCTGCAACAGCGCTGTGGACCCCTCAATATCGGTGAACAGGAACGCGAACATCCCCACCGCCACAGCGTAAAGCCCACGCCCGGCCGCGACAGCAGTCAGCCCAGCGCAACCCCAGGCCACGGCCAAGGCACACCGCGCCGCAGGGCAGAAAGCGAGCCGCCGAACATTCTGAATTTTGCGGTGTCGCGTCGTGCGCTATGGCACCCGCCTCGGGCAGGCTATCGAGACCGGCCGCCGAGTTACCGCGCCGGGTATGTCCAGTGCCCCCACCGCCTGCGCCCGGCCACCATCGCGACCGGGATGATGAGCACGCCGTTCTTCTCGTACGCCGCGCCGAACGCGCGGCGTACCGAGAGATTGTCCGATGCCTTGTCCAAAGGTTCCCTCGGCTTGCTGCGGATCACACCTCTCATGGCGGCGGCTTCCCGACCGAGCTGGTCCATCCAGCTCATAACCCGGAGACTTGCAGGGCGCGTTTGGCTCGCTGCTCACCCTTCGAGAGAGAATGGCTACGGCTCCCGCTGTCAGCTACTTCGGAGATGCCGACCATCCAGGTAGGGAATGGGAACCTAGGTCCCCAGAACGTCGTAAGCTTCCGAGGTCGCCTCAGCGTGTCGGTTGGCGGCCCTCTTGGCCAGGAGCGAGCGGTAAACGGCATCCACCTGGCTCGCCGGCGTACGGTTGACCCAGCGCCGCACGACGGCGCTCAGCGCGTTACTGCGCAGGCTATTGCCGATCTGGGCAACCTCGCACACCTTGCGGTTGACGGAGCCGAAGGAACGGCCAAGGTCTTCCGCCAGGTGCTCCTGATCCTTCACCAGCTTGGCGATCATGACGACCTCGTCGGCGGTGTAGTCCAGGCCGCGCTTCATGACATCTCCTAGTGTCGTGCAGTATAGTCGTGCAGTCATGATCACGTTACCAGCGGTTGGCTACCCGTCAAAACCGCTTACTGCGGTAAGTCGCCTTCCTGGACTAGTTCCCCGAGTGGCGGGCATTTGGGGCACGCTGCAGTGAGCCGATCAAGGAGGCAATCGACCGGGGCGGCTATATGGCGACCAGCGAGGCGAAGGTCATCGACAACGCCCTCATGCGCTTCATGCAGCAGCACCAGCCTGCCATCCTCGACGACCCGCCCGAGGGCGAGACGAGAGGCATGGCCCCGACGACCCGCTCAACTGGTTCCACCGCCGCCAAACGCTCGCCGCGCTGGGCAGCCGTGCTCACCACGCTATTCCTCGCCATCCCTCCGGCCTCCACGCCACCCGTCCAGGCGCGGGCTTGCCCAGCCCGCGCCGAGCTCGAGGCGGAACTGCTTGCCGTCGGGGCTCGCCCAGAGTCTTCGCCGCGTAGGCCTTGCCTAGGCGCTCTGCGAACTCCCACTCATCGCCACCGAGATCATGCCCCTTGGCCAGGGGCCGCCGGGAGCGTGATGTATCAGAATGTCGCGGGGCTGCTCTGTTCTAGGAGAGCTTCGACTGGGACCAGTCCGCCGCCCTTACCGCTCCGGGGTCGGGGCCAGATTGTCTTGCCTGAGCTGGAGGAGGGTTTCCTGGACGCGGCGGGCGGCGGGGCTTTCGATGCGCTGGTAGATAGCGAGCGCATCCTGTAGTGGGGCGGCGGCTTGGGCGGGGTTGTCGTCATGGAGGTGGCTGTGGCCGATTCCTTCCAGGGCGCGTGCTTCCTCCGGGGGGGTGCCGAGGTCGCGGGCGATGGCCAGCGCCTGGGCGTGGTAGTCGCGGGCCTGGCGGCCATCTGCGGTCCGGGACGCTAGCTCGCCGAGGCAGTTCAGCGTTTCAGCCTGGCCGAGCCGGTTGCCGACCGCGAGGCACAGCTCGAGAGCCTGCTGATGGTTGGCTGCGGCGGCCGGGTAATCGCCGGTCATCTGCTGCACCAGGCCGAGTTCGTTGAGGGCGAAGGCCTGGTCGCGGGGGGCGCGGAGGTCGCGGTACAGGCTGAGGGCCTGTTGGCTGCTGGCGGCCGCGGCCGGGTAGTCACCGGCCAGCCGCTGTACCGCCGCGAGCTCGGTCAAAACCAAGGCCTGCTGGAAGGGCACGTCGAGGTCGCGGAACAGTTCCAGCCCCTGGCGCAGCGCGGCGGTGGCCGCCGGATAGTTCCCGGCCAGCTGCTGCACGGCACCCAGATACCCCAGGGCCTCGCCCTGCCCGTGCTGATAGCCGATGTCGCGGAACAGCTCCAGGGCCTGCTGGTGGCAGGCGGCCGCGGCCGGGTAGTCGCCGGTATCGCAGTGCACGGCGCCCAGGCCGTCGAGGGCATCGCCTTGCCCGCGCCGGTGGCCGAGGCCGCGGAACAGTTCCAGCCCCTGGCGCAGCGCGGCGGCCGCCGCCGGGTAGTCGCCGGTGATCGAGCGCTGGATGCCGATCGCGGTCAGGGCAGTTGCCTGGCCGACCCGGTCACCGAGGTCGCGGTACAGCTCCAGGGCCTGATGCTGGGCGGCGGCGGCGGCCGCGTGGTCCTCGGTCACGACGTACCTGAAACTCAGCAGCAATAGAGCCTGGGCCTGGCTGGGCCGGTCACCGACCTGGCGGGCGGCGGTCAGCGCCGCCTGGTCCAGCACTAGGCCCTGATCCCAGTGCCCCCGGGCGTCCAGGAAGCCATCGATCGCAGCCGGGAGCAACATCGCGTGCAAGAGCCGTCCGCTCACCGCGGCATAACCGGCGGCCGCGTGCAAGTTGGTGCGCTCGGTCTCCAGCCAGCCCGCGGCTTGCCGTCGCGTGGACACCGGCGGCGCGCTGGCCGGCGGACTGCCGGGCAGCGAAGGGCCTTCGATAATCATCCAGGCCGGGAAGTGCTGGCCGGCGGCCCAGGAGGTATGCACGTAATAGTCCAGGAGTCGGCCGACGGCGGCGTCACAGGCGGCCGGGTCGTCGGCGGCGGCCAGGGTCCGGGCGTGCTCGCGCAGCAAGTCATGCAGCCGGTACCGGCCACGGGCAGGCTCGCTGATCAGGTGCTGGTCATACAGCGCCTCCAGGCACCGGCGCGCGGCGGCCAGGCTGCTGCCATCCAGCGCCGCGGCGGCGTAGGCGTCGATGTCGGGACCGGGGTGCAGGCCCAGCAGGCGGAACAGCCTTTGCTGGCCGTCGTCCAGGTCGTGGTAGGACAGGCCGAACGAGGCCGCGACCGACAGGTTCTCCGCCGCCATCAGCTCGAGCCGGTCTTTGGCCGCGGCCAGGTCGGTGGCCAGGTCCGCGGCGCTCCAGGCCGGGTGATGCGCCAGCTGCCGACCGGCCATCCCGATCGCCAGCGGCAGGTACCCGCACAGCGCGGCGAGCTCACGCACTGCGGCATCGCCGGCGGTCACGTCGGCACGGCCGGCCAGGCGGGCCAGCAGCCCGGCCGCCTCGCCCGGGGTCAGGGTGTCCAGGCTGACCACCGCGGCGTCGTCCAAGGCGGCCAGCCGGCGCCGGCTTGTGATCAGCACCAGGCTGCCCGGGGTGCCCGGCAGCAGCGGCCGGACCTGCTCGTGCCCGGCCGCGTCATCCAGCACCAGCAAGACCTTCTTCCCGGCCAGGTGGTCGCGCCAGCGGGCCGCCCGCGCGTCGGTCCCCGGCGGGATCTGCGCCGCGGGGACCCCGGCGGTCAGCATCAGGCTGGCCAGCGCGTCGGCCGGGCCGACGGGCCGCTGCCCGGGGGTGTGGGCGTGCAACGGCAAGAAGAACTGCCCGTCCGGGAACGATTCGGCGAGCCGGTGCGCGGCGTGCACCGCGAAGGTGGTCTTGCCGATCCCGGCCATCCCGCCGATCGCGTGCACCGACACCACACCGCCGTCACCGGCTGCGTCAGCGCACCGCGCCACTAGCCGGGCCAGCTCGTCCTGGCGGCCGGTGAACGCGGCGACATCGCGCGGCAGCGTCCGGCTGGCCGCCGCCGCCGACCCCGTCTGGGCCTCTTGCGCCGCGGCCGCCAGGACGTCACAGGCCGGCGCGCGGCCCCGCGCGGCCGCTACGAACAGGTCGCGCGCATGGCCGTCCAGGCCCAGCGCCCCGGCCAGCAGCACCGCGGTGTCCTTGCGGGCGGTGGCGTTGACGCCGCGCTCCAGGTCGCTGATCGCCCGCTGGCTCACCGCCGCGGCCTCGGCCAGCTCGTCCTGGGTCAGCCCCGCCTGGTCGCGCAGCTGCCGTAACAGCCCGCCGAACCCCAGCCCCGGCTGCCCGGTCATCAGCCCATCGGCCACAGGCCCCTCGCCCCCTCCGCCCGCCCGGCGCCAGCCCCGACCGGGTCCGGCGCGAGCACGGCCTTGACGCCCAGCCTAATCCTGTGCCCCTCCTGTGCGCGGCTACGTATGGTGACCGGCCGCCTCCGCCCGTGACAGTGGGAGCACAACGACAAGCCCGCCACCGCCGGGAACGGAGATGACCGCCATGTACCAGCTCACCCAACTCGGCCACGACCTGCACCGCGAGCGGCTGGCGCACGCCGAGGCGCAGCGCCCCGCCGAGCGCCTGCTCGCGCTGGCCCGGGCCACCCGCCGCGCCGAGCGCGCCGAACGGCGCGCCCGCCGTGCTGCCCGCCAGGCCCGGCGGCTGCGCGCCCAGCTCCAGGCCGCCAGCGACCAGTGATCACCGCCGGCTATCGCCGGCAACCTCAACCCCAGCAAACGACCAGGAGGTCACCAATGAACCGCACCCATCCATTCCGATCCGTCCGCCGCCTGGCCGGCATCCTGGCCGCCCTAGCTACCGCCCTGCTGGCCGCTGCCGCGGCGGCCCCGGCCGCGTTCGCCCTGCCCGTGCCCCCCGCAGGCGGCGGCGGGGCCGTGGCACCACCGCCCACGGTGCAGGTCGTCGCCGGCGGCATGCCCGGCTGGCAGATCGCCCTCATCGCCATAGGCGCCGCGATCGTGGCCGCCGCCGCGGCGGTGTTCCTGGACCGGGCCCGGGCCAGCCGCCGGCACCAGGCCGCGCCCAGCGCCTGACCCGCGCCGGCATCCCAGCGCCCGGCCGCGCAAGCCCACCCAGGGCCACGCGGCCGGGCGCCGCCAGGCCACTCCGCCCTCCCAGGCCCAGACCAGCACCAGGCATGCCGGACCCCGGCCACTTCTCCGCAGAGCAGCACGCTTACCCGGCCTGCCGCACGCCAGGGCCAGGCGCCTCCGCCACACCAGATGCGGTTCCGGCCCGGGAGGCAACCGCCGGCCAGCCACCACGGCGACGGCAGACCGCGCCCGAACAGGCCGATCTGCGCGTGACCAGCCGATGCCGCTCGCAGCGCTACAAAGGTAAATAATCGGCGTTTAGCGCGGCCCTCGATCCGAACGGCACGACTGAGTTGACGATCGCCGCCACCGTTAACGACATACAGGTCGACGAATAAGTATGCGGACTCGCAACGCCCGCTATTCGGCTACTGACAGGAAACCGATCAGCTGCGTCACGGACATAGATTGACGGCTAGCCCGCCGGCGGTCTGTGGCGGCGGCGCTGTTCGCCTAGTGCGGCGAGCGCCGCGATCTCCCTGACGAACTCGGGCCACAGTGCCCGGGGCAGGTCGTGACCCATGCCGGAGAACCCGACGAAGCGGGAGCCTGGGATCGCCTTGGCGATCGCGAGGCCACCGCTGGGCGCGACCAGCGGGTCATGGAGTCCGTGGATGACCAGCGTCGGGACAGTGATACGGCGCAGCGCCGCGGTGCGGTTGGGCTGGTTAACTACCGCCGCGAGCTGGCGGCGGGAGCCAGCCGGGTCATACCCGCGGTCCCAGCTGCGGCCGGCCAGATCACGCAGGTACTGCTCGTCGAACGCGAAGCCACGCGAGCCGATGAGCCGGAACGTCTCGACGACCGCGGATACGGCCGCCGGCAGGCCGGCGGCCACCGGCGGCCGCAGCAGCCGGGCGTAAACTCGCGGTTTGGCCTGCCCCACGCGGCGAGATCCGGTGGAGGTCATGATCAGCGTGAGCGTGCGAACCCGGTCGGCGTGCTCCAGTGCGACGGTCTGCGCGATGAACCCGCCCATGGACGCCCCGACCAGGTGAACATCACCCAGCCCCAGGCCATCGATCAGCCCGGCCACGTCGTCGGCCATGTCGCCGATGGAGTACGGCGGCGGCCTGCGCCGCACCAGGATGTCGGCAAGGCGCGGCGGCGGGACATTCTTCAGGTGCGTTGATCCGCCCACATCCCGGTTGTCGAACCGGACGACGAAAAGACCGCGCCGGGCCAGGCCATCGCACAGCTCGTCCGGCCAGGCGATCATCTGCATCGCCAGGCCCATGATGAGCACGACCGGCGGCGAGCCGGCGTCACCGAAGGTCTCGTACGCCAGCTCGATGCCATTGGCGCCAACCCGGCCCAGCGTGCGGGCAGCGACATCATCCATGGGCGCAGTCTGGCACGCCCGCGGGTCAGCTGGCCCCGGCCACCAGGCCTGCCGATCGTTCACGCTGGGCGACACCCGGGATCATGGGGCTTTGTGCCGCCTGCGGGGCAGAGCTCAGGCGGCCGGGTAGTCTCGGTCGGCGTGACCACGCCGCAGCACCGGGCGGACCTGTTCCTCGATCCTGCTTCGGACCCGCGCGAAGGCGGCTCCCGGCTGGGCGACGAGCGGGAGACGCTGAACGAGTTCCTGCGCTACCAGCGGCTGACGCTGCGGGTGAAGTGCGATGGGCTCGACGCCGAGCAGCTGGCCCGGCGTTCTGCGGAGCCGTCCACGATGTCGCCGCTTGGCCTGGTCCGGCACATGGCCGAGGTGGAACGGGCCTGGTTCCGCCGCCGGTTCGCCGGGAACGACGTGCCCAAGCGCTACCAGGCCGAGGCCGACCCGGACGGCGACTTCAACGGCGCGGTGGCTGACCCGGCCGTTGTCGGCGAGGCGTGGGCGGCCTGGCGCGAGGAGATCGCGTTCGCCGGCCAGCTCACCAAGGAGCACGACCTGGATTTCGTGGGACAGGACTCCGAGGGCGAGCCGGTCTCGCTGCGCGAGCTGCTGGTGCACATGATCGAGGAGTACGCCCGCCACAACGGGCACGCCGACCTGCTCCGCGAGCGCATCGACGGGCGCGTCGGCCAGTAAGCCCCGCCCGCGCCAGGCGTTCAAGAAACAGGGGCCAGATACCGTTGCCGGCCGACACGCCCGACCGTGATCAGGCCGGTGGGCAGGCCTGCCGACGTGCTCACTGCTACGGCAGGCGGGGGCGGACTGCTCATTACCCAGCCGACCGCGCGTGCGCAGGCAGGTGAACACTAGGCCAGGGAAGTGCCTATGCCGCCGCGAAGACTCGTGAACGGCGTTGCGGAGTGGAGTTCCCGAGATTCGAAGTAAAGCCCTATTAACTTGCCTCGCTGCCTGATGAGCTCATGGCCGGGGGCCCAGGCGGGCGTGTCCTACCGGCTGTGTAAGTGACGTGGCCTGACGATGAGCCGCAGGAAAAGCGGCTCGCGGAAGGACGCGTGATGCAAGACACTTCAACGGTGCCCCGCAATCCTGATGGCGGGAAGCCCGCTGGCCGGCCGGTGGTCGATGAGCAGCTGGCCGATGAGCTGCTGGGCAAGGCTCAGGAGCAGGGCGTGGAGCTGCTGGGCCCTGATGGGCTGTTGTCCCAGGTGACCAAGGCGGTGCTGGAGCGGGCGCTGGCCGAGGAGATGACCGGGCACCTGGGCTATGAAAAGCACGAACCGGCCGGCCGGGGTAGCGGCAACAGCCGCAACGGCACGACCGGCAAGACGGTGCTGACCGATGTCGGCGCGGTGGATCTTCAGGTGCCGCGGGACCGCGACGGCAGCTTCGACCCGAAGATCGTGCGCAAGGGGCAGACCCGGCTGGCTGGGTTCAATGAGCGGATCGTCGCGCTGTATGCGCGGGGGATGACCACCCGCGACATCCGCGCCCACCTGCGCGAGATCTACGGCGTGGAGGTCTCGGCGGACCTGATCTCCCGGGTCACCGACGCGGTGGTGGACGAGCTCGCCGAATGGCAGGGCCAGCCGCTGGACGGCGTCTACCCCGTGGTCTTCATTGACGCGCTGATGATCAAGATCAGGGACGGGGTGGTCGCGAACCGGCCGGTCTACCTGGCGATCGGCATCGACTGCGAGGGCGCCAAGCAGGTCCTGGGCCTGTGGGTCGGCCCCATCACCGGGGAGTCGGCCAAATTCTGGCTCACCGTCTTGTCCGAGCTCAAGGGCCGCGGCGTGGCCGATGTGTGCATCGTGTGCTGCGACGGGCTGACCGGCCTGCCCGACGCCATCTCGGTCACCTGGCCCCAGGCCATCGTGCAGCTGTGCGTGGTGCACCTGATCCGGGCCTCGCTGCGGTATGCCTCCCGCAAGTACTGGGTGCCGCTGGCCAGGGACCTGCGGCTGATCTACACCGCTTCGGATGAGGCCGCCGCAGCCGCGGCCCTGGAGGGCTTCGCTGGTACCTGGGAAGGGCGTTACCCGGCGATCGTCAGGCTGTGGCGGGCGCATTGGAGCGAGTTCACCCCGTTCCTGGCGTTCCCGCCTGAGGTCAGGCGCGTTATCTACACCACGAACCTGATCGAGTCGATGAACGCCCGGCTGCGCAAGGTCACCCGCAACCGCGGCCAGTTCCCCAGCGAGCAAGCCGCGCTCAAGGTCGTCTACCTGGCGGTACGGAACCTGGAGGAGTTCCGCCGCCCCAACGTCGGGATCCGCAGCTCGGGGTGGAAACAAGCCCTCCAGGCATTCACGATCTATTTCGACGGGCGGATCCCCACCCCATGAAAACCGCCACGATCACTTACACAGACGGTCGGAAGCTCCCGCCCAGGCCAGCCCACGCCGATGATCAGTTGTGCCGAGCCCGGCTCTGCACCGCTCGTAGGTGGTGGTCGCGTGGCGGTTCGACGGCGCAGATCAGGCGGTCATGCGCCCGGCAGGTCTTCGCCGAGGGCGAGGTCGGTGGTCTGGCGCGCGTTCGGCATGGTCATTGTTCCTTTGCTGTGGTAGTTACCGGGCGGACGGAGCCGGGCGTAAGCGCCGCCGCGCTCTGCTCGGCGGTGGCGGTGAGCGGCGTGCGGCGGGCAGTCCATGCCCGGTACGCCAGCACCGCGGCGGTGGCGGCGAGCAGCGCGGCGCCGATGGCGATGCGGCGATCTCCGCCGGGCATCCGCCGGCCACGACGGTGTGGACGGGGACGTTGTACACCGGCCCGACTACGTGGCCGGGCGGCAGCGGCGGGTGCTTGTTCCAGCCGGGAGGCAGCGTCGGCGGGTGCGTGAGCGGCCCGGGAGGCGGTGCGGGCGGCGCGGGCCTGGCGAACGCGGCCGGGGCCGCGGTGGCGGCGGCCAGCACGGCGGTGGCGAGTCCGGCCAGGATGGCGGCCAGGCGGCGGACGGGGCGAATACGGCGGGTGCGGTTCATGACGACCTCCTGGTGGTCGTTTCGCGGGTGGAAGTTGTCCGCTGTGGTCAGCGGCGGGGTGATCACGGCGCGTGCGTGATCTGGGCTTGGAGCTGGGCGCGTCGCCGCCGGGCCTGGCGGGCGGCGCGGCGCATCCGCCGCTCGGCGCGCTCGGCGCGGCGGGTGGCCCGGGCCAGCGCGAGCAGGCGCTCGGCGGGGCGCTGCTGGTCGGCGTGAGCGAGCCGCTGGTGGTGTACCTCGCTGGCGAGCTGGGTGAGCTGGTGCATGACAGTCATCTGCTTTCTTGCTGGTGACGGGCTTGTTTTTGTGCTCCCACTGTCGCCAGGGGCCCGGGCGGTGCCCATACGTAGCGGCGCACAGGAAGGGCACAGGATTAGGCTGGGCGGCAAGGCCGTGCCTGCGCCGTAACCGGGAGAGGGCTGGCGGCGGGCGGGCGGAGGACGAGGGGCCTGTGACCGAGCAGGCTGGGCTGGGTTTCGGCCGGCTGCTGCGGCAGCTGCGCGATGAAGCCGGGCTGACGCAGGAGGAGCTGGCCGGGGCAGCGCGGGTGAGCCAGCGGGCGGTCAGTGACCTGGAGCGCGGCATCAACCGCACCGCCCGCAAAGACACCGCGCTGCTGCTGGCCGACGCGCTGGGGTTGGATGGCCCGGCTCGCGAGCTGTTCGTCCTGGCGGCCCGCGGGCGGGTGTCTGCAGCCGAGGCGCTGGCCGCTGCGCGGGGGGGCTGGGCCGGGAGCGTCGGCGGCGGCCACGCGGGCGCTGCCGCGGGACATCGCCAGCTTCACCGGTCGCGGGGTTGAGCTCGGGCGGCTGATGGCGCAGCTGGCCGATGCGGCAGCGGCGGGCGGGGTGGTGGGGATTTACGCGATCGGCGGGATGGCCGGGATCGGCAAGACCACCTTCGCGGTGCATGTAGCGCATCAGCTCGCGGACCGGTTCCCGGACGGGCAGTTTTTCTTGCCGTTGCACGCGCACATGCCGGGGCAGCGGCTGGTGGATCCGGCTGATGGGCTGGCTAGTTTGCTGCTGACCGCTGGGCTCGGCGCCCGGGAGATCCCGCCGGGTCTGGAGGCGCGGGCGGGTTGCTGGCGTGACTTCCTGGCGGGCAAGAAGGTGCTGCTGGTGCTCGATGACGCGGCCGGGCATGAGCAGGTGCGGCCGCTGCTGCCCGGCACGGCCGGGAGCCTGGTGCTGGTCACCAGCCATCGGCGTCTGGCGGCGCTGGAGGACGCCGCGGTGCTCAGCCTGGATACCCTGCCCCCGGGCGAGGCCGCGGACCTGCTGGCCCGCCTGGCAGGCCGACCGGACCTGGGAGCCGGCGATGCCGGGGCCGGTGAGATTACCCGGCTGTGCGGGTACCTGCCGCTGGCGATCGGGATGCTCGCCGGCCAGCTGCGCCAGCACCCGTCCTGGACGACCGCGGATCTGGCCGCCGAACTCGCCGCGGCGAAACAGCGGCTGGAGCTGATGCACGCGGAAACGTGTCGGTGGCCGCCGCGTTCGGCCTGTCCTACCGGGACCTATCTGCCGCCCAGCGGCGGCTGTTCCGCCGGCTGGGCCTGCACCCGGGCCCCGACGTCGACGCCTACGCCGCCGCAGCGCTGGATGACAGCAGCCTGGCCACCGCCCGCCGGTGCCTGGAGGCCCTCTACGACCAGCACCTAATCACCGAGCCCGCGCGCGGCCGCTACCGGCTGCATGACCTGCTCGGCGAGCACGCCCGCGCCCTGGCCGCCGCCGACGACCCCGCCGCCCGCGACGCCGCCGTCGGCCGGCTGCTGGATTACTACCTGCACACCGCCTGGGATGCCGGCCACTACATCCCGGCATGGATCACGGTCGAAGGCTCTCCGCTGCCCGGCCGCCCGCCGGCCAGCGCGCCATCGGTATCGACGCCACAGCAGGCAGCCGCCTGGCTGGAGGCCGAGCGCGCCAACTTGCACGCGGCCGTCGGCTACGCCGCCGCGAGCGGACGGCCCTTGCACGCGATGTTGATCCCTGCCGCGATCGATGGCTTCCTGGATGCCCGGGGCTACTGGGATCAGAGCCTGGCGCTGAACCAGGCCGCGCTGGCCGCCGCTCGCCAGGCCGGTGACCGGCCAGGCCAGGCCCAGGCACTCTTGCTGCTGAGCGTCAGGTACCTCATGGCCGAGGACCCCCCGGCCGCCGCCACCGCCCAGCGCCAGGCCCTGGAACTGTACCGCGAGCTCGGCGACCGGGTCGGCCAGGCAACTGTCCTTACCGCGATCGGCGTACGGAGCGTGATCACCGACCACTACCCGGCGGCAGCGGCCGCGCTGCGCCAGGCGCTGGAGCTGTATCGCGACCTCGGCCACCGGCGCGGCCACGCCGATGCCCTCGGGGGCCTGGGCATGGTACACCGCGCTACCGGGGACTACCCGGCGGCCGCCGCCTGCAACCGGCAGGCGCTACAGCTGTACCGCGACCTCGGCCACCGGCGCGGGCAGGGCAGCGCCCTCACGGGCCTGGGTGCCGTGCAGCGGCTGACCGGGGACTACCCGGCGGCAGCCGCCGCGCTGCGCCAGGCGCTGGAGCTGTTCCGCGACCTTGACGAGCCCTACTGGCAGGCCACCGTTCTGACCGAGCTCGCGGCGCTGCAGCGGCTGACCGGCGACTACCCGGCCGCCGCCGCCAGCAGCCGCCAGGCCCTCAGCCTGTCCCGCGACCTCCGCGACTCCCGCACCCAGGCCTACGCCCTCAACGAGCTCGGCCTGGTGCAGCAGCTGACCGGCGACTACCCGGCCGCCGCCGACAGCCACCAGCAGGCCCTCAGGCTCAGCCGCCACGCCGGCGACCGGTTCGGCGAGGCCGAAAGCCTGAACTGCCTCGGCGAGCTGGCGTCCCGGAGCGGGGCCAGCCAGCAAGCTCGCGACCAGCAGGCCCAGGCACTGGCCATCGCCCGCGACCTGGGCACCCCCCTGGACGAAGCGCGCGCCCTGGAAGGAATCGGCCGCAGTCACCTCCAGGACGGCCATGTCAGCGAAGGCACTGCCTGCCTGTGGCAAGCCCTCACCATCTACCAGCGGATCGGATCGCCCAGCGCCCGCCGCGTCCAGGAAACCCTCCTCCATCACCACTCCAGCAAGACAATCGGGCCCCGGCCCCAGAGCGGTAGGCCACCTGCCGAACGCATACTCAAGCTGCTGCAGCCAGTGACCTGATCATTTCCGGGACACCGAACGACCGACTCTGCGCGGACGGCGGACGACTCTGCCATGCGCCGACTGCCGCGCATAGGCGGGTCCGCGCGCCCCTGACAATTGCACGCTGCGTATGCAGGGCAACGGTCGCGGGTGCTTCACTGCGGAACCCTCGCGGCTTCGCCGTGCCGCCGCGGGCAGGCCTGGCTGGCCACGAACGCCTGCTGATGGTTGGAGTTGTCGGTGTAGAACCCGGCCGCGCTGCAGTTGCCCGCCGCGCCGCACGACACCGAGTAGAGCCCGGCATTGCCGCCGGTGTTGAGCGCGGCGGTGCCGGGGACCTCGATGGCGGTGCCCCAGGTGCCGTTGGCCTGGCTGGCCACGAATACCTGCCGGATACGAAGCCACCACCAGACAGGAGAACGTCAAGCCCGTAGCCTGATAAGCCATCAGCCCTGTCCGTCAAAGCCGGGAAGCTCACAACTGTCCACCGAGCTAGGAAGGCCAACATGCGAGTGATCGTTCACTACGGCTACGACACTGACAGTCGCTCGTTCTTTGACCCTCGCTCTGACACTGACAACCAGGCTGATGCTCACGTGGTCGTGGATGGCACCGGCTGCTCGTACGTCAACGATGTGCAGGCAGCACGACTGAAGGCTGACGTGATGCTAGCGCTCCTTAGGTTGGCCGAAGAATCGGTAGCAGGGCTCTAGCGCTAATCGCTACCACATGATCACTCAGGCACGCCGCTTGTAGGCCTTTAGCAATGGGCGGCTCGGCAGCCAGAGGGGCAGTCCAAGCTGCCGGAGGAAGTGAGACGCACATGGGACTGTTCAAAACCACACCACCGTCCCCGCCTCCAGATCTTCCCGTCTGGTTGGTGCGCAGTCCTCACGAACAGGTTGAGGACGCTTGGGTCTATCAGGTCATGCGGGGAGACAGGCACCATGTCGAGCGGTACGGCATCCTGCCGTGGAACACGCTGCCGGGCATCCAGCAGGTGGCGAGTGACTACATGAACCGTGAGCGCGAGATCGTCAAGGTTATCGGGGTCGTTGCAGGTGAAACGTGGGCCATGTGGGACCTGCCATGCCCGCAGCCGCCGGTACCATCAGCCCATTTGGCCATCCAAGCGCCCGTGTCCCGCCTGGGTGGTGTCGATCGCCGCGTGACGGCGGCCCGCCTGGGTGCGCTGCTGGTCGCCGACCACGAGCAGTCCGTGAAAATCTGGCACGAGGCGGATGATGACATTCGCTCGGCAATGCTGGGGATGGTTGTGATCCTGCTCAACATGGAGTTGCGCGCACGCCAGAAAGACCCAGCCGTTTTCGCCCAAGAGCTGATGGATTCGGCGGCTAGGCTGGAGGCTGGGTGATGGCGAACGTGAAGGTCACCTGCCCGCATTGCGGGCATCAGACGTGGGTGCGTGAGCACTACAACGACCCGTGCCAGCACTGCGGGAAGACCGTTCCTGACCCCTATATCAAGTAAGTCAACCAAGCCGCGCCTGACTGATCGCACGCAACCGCCACGGTCAGACACATGACCGCGCAGAGCCTCCCGTTTTGGCGCGGCGCAACCGACCATGGGAACAACCACGCGGCCGCTCATAGCGGCGGCTCGGGCGCTTGCACAGATTGCAGCGGCCGGTAACGTACTGTGACAGACATCCGATCGCGTCCGAGGTGATTGGACGGGGCGCGGCGGAAAGCTGGCCGCGCGCCTTTTAGGCATGGCCTGGGCGGTAGCTATTGAGGGGACCTTGCGGCACCGGATTCGGCCACGCGGGCAGTCTTCGCCTGGGACAGGTACTCGGAGTGCAGCACTCCCATGAGGATGAAGTCCTTCCAGCCGTCTGGGTACAGCCCGGCTTCACGGCGGATCCCCTCCTGACGGAAACCGCAGGCCAGATAGCAGTTGATCGCGCGGCTGTTGCTGGCCAGCACCTCCAGTTCGACGCGGTGCGCACCCAGCACGCTGAAGGCCCAGGACAGAACCAGCCCGGTTATCTCACGGCCCAGCCCGCGGCCGCGCAGGTCGGCGACAAACAAGCCCACCGAATAGGTCGTGCAGTGCTGCTCGGGATCGACACGGAGCCGGGCGCTGCCGATGCAGTGCCTGTCGTGCTCGACCGCCCACGTGTAGACGCTCGGATCAAGCGGCCCGTGGTCACAGGTCAGGTACTCGCGGGTGTGATAGCGGCGGCCATCCCACTCCCGCCGCCACGACGAGCCGTAGCCGTCCTCTTCCTCGGGGTCGATGGGATGGCGCAGCCGGTCATCAACATCTGATTCCAGGTGCCCTCGCAGGACGACATGCTCTCCCTGCAACATGGGCAGTGACGGCAGTATCAGGCGATCCAGCACAACACCCAAGACTACGCAAGCCGCCGAACGACGCGATGGATCGTGCCCGGAACACTAGCCTGGGCGGGCCCGGAGAGCGATGGCGCGCACGTTCAGGGCTTTGCCGACCTGCAGTAACACCCCGTTATGTTGCGGCACAGCCGGCCATTTCCAATGGCCGATTCCGCGACCATATCGGCGGATAGGGCACCCGCCGCTAGGGCTTCTGAGCTGGCCCAGACCGAGCGCTCTGCCCGCCGCGACGCTGCGTTGGCGGTTAAACCATCCGCCGGGGAAGCGTGTAGACCGACGCGAAGAGTCGTGATCGGCGGCGGAGGAGTGGAGTTCCCGAGTTTCGAAGTAAAGCACGATTAACTCGCATGCCCGGAGGCAGCCAGGCTCTCGTGCTGCAGGGGACATGGATCCAAGAATCAGGGCCATGCGGTCCTGGGCGGCAATGTGGTGCCGACGCCGGTGTTCGGATCTGGTCGGCACAATCGGGAGGCAGTGGCTGTCCTGCTAGGACTGCCCGCGGATGAGCGCGCCGCTGCGCACGTTGCCGTGGCAGCTGGACTTCCACGGCGCCGAGCTCGCCGCCGTGGACGAGGAACACCTCGGCAAGGCTCTCGGCGACCTGGTGGTGGCGTGGCTTGCGGCACTGCGCGCGCTGCCCGAAACGCCCGGAGTCTGGCACGGTCTGGTATCAGGCCCAGATCCGCTCGTTGTCCGCAGAACCTATGTATGTACATGGCCGCCATTGCATGATCGCCGGCGGATTCGTTCGGGCAGTCGCGCTGGGGCGGGCTGGTACTGGATCCCTGGCGGGCGGGGTTGGCGGAATCTGGGGCATGCCGGGAGCAGCGGGATGGCGTGTGGCGCGTCTTTATGAGCGTGGACGTTGATGACGTCGGCACCGGGATCGCTGTGGATCTTCCGGGGGCGCCCGGGCCGGAGAGTTACGGCGGGGAAGGCGCCGAGGAAGCTGTCGCGGCGCTGTACCGGGCCAGCGCGGTGGGCTTGATCCGGCTGGCTTACGTGATGCTTGATGACCTGCCGGGTGCTGAGGATGCGGTGCAGGAGGCTTTTTGTGGTCTGTACCGGCGGTGGGAGCGGCTGAAGGATACCGACAGCGCGGTGTTCTACGTGCGCGCGGCGGTGTTGAACGGGTGCCGGTCGGCGCTGCGGCGCCGGGCGGTGCGGCGCCGGGCGCTGGCTGATCAGCCGCCGGCGGCCTCGGCCGAGGCGGTGGTGCTCAGCGGCGAGCAACGCGAGGAAGTGAGCCGGGCGGTCGCTCGGCTGCCGCATCGTCAGCGTGAGGCGCTGGTGTTGCGGTTTTACCTGGATCTGCCCGATGACCAGATCGCGCGGGTGATGGGTATCCAGCCGGGCACGGTGCGGTCGGCCATGTGCCGGGCTCTGGAGGCGCTGGGCCGGGTCTTGAAGGAGACGTCATGACTGCGCTGGAAGACAAGGTCCGCCAGGCGTTGCAGGCGAAGGCCGGGCAAGTCCCTTTTGACGTGCCGCCGCCGCTGCGGCTGCCCGCGCGCCGCCGGCGCTTCTTTTCTCTGGCCCACGGCGGCGGCCAGAGCAGGGGAGCGCCGGCCCGGCGCGGCTGGCTGGCGCCGGTGGCTGCGGCGGTGCTGGTGACCGCCGTCATCGCCGGATCGGCGGAGGCATCTCACGTCGTGACCGGGCAGCAGCGGCCAGGACCCGCCGCGGCGCCCGCGACCCAGGCAGCGGCCTGGGTCGCGGCCCAGGTCAGCAGGGCCGATGTCGTTTCCTGTGACCTGGCGATGTGCCAGGCGCTGCAGGCCCACGGGTTCCCCGTCAGCGACCTGCTCCTTCTCGGGCCGCGCGGCGCTGGCGCGCTGGTGTCGCAGGTTGTCGTGGCGACGGCCGCCGTCCGCCGCGAGTTCGGCGGCCGCCTCAGCTCCGTCTACGCGCCGGTGGTCCTTGCTAGCTTCGGTTCGGGCAGCACCCGGATAGACGT
This sequence comes from uncultured Actinomycetota bacterium, assembly GCA_963808705.1. Classification (GTDB taxonomy): domain Bacteria; phylum Actinomycetota; class Actinomycetes; order Streptosporangiales; family Streptosporangiaceae; genus JASHPR01. Next base: position 66,906 of record CAWEHB010000010.1, read on the forward strand.
CCGGGTGATCGCACCGGACGGAGCCGCCGCGTACCTGTCCGCGCTGAGGGCGGATCAGCAACAGCGCAAGAGCCTCGGGGCCGAGCTAGCGGGCAGTGCACGGATCATCGCCACGGCCGTGGCCCGCAGGCAGATGGGCACCGGCCAGGTCGCCGCGCAAGTCTTGGTCGTGATAACAGCCCTGGTCACCTTGCGGCCGGTCGACATCCTCGCCTTCGGCGATTCGGGCCCGCGCGCCACCGCAGGCATGCCGCTGCGCTCTGTGTACCTGGCGGACAACGGCGGCGCCGCGGCCAGGCGCGAGATCCTTGCTTTCTTGCGCGTGCAACGTGGTCCCTACCGTCCCGCCCGCGCCGGGATCACCCGGTTCGCCGGGCGTCCCGTCTTGTTCGTCGAATTCGCCGCGCCGACCCCGCTCGGCCTGATCGACGGCCCACCGGCATCGGCGCACTCCTAACCCGAGGCGCTGCACGGCATTCGAACCGGTGTGCAGGTCACTGGCGCGGGCCATGGGAGAAACAGACATGGACTCAACGCTGAAACCACGACTGTAAGAGCGCCGGCCCGCCGAGAGAGCGGAAGCTGGGCCGAGTTAACGCGGAGTTGAAGCCGGATGCGAAGCCGGTTCCGGAGGGGGATACCTGACGGCGCGGCTACCCGCCTGCCCCGTCCCGCGCCGGTACGCTCGCCTTCGTGAACGGCAAGGATGATCAGGAGGACACCGGGGACCGCGCCTGCTGGCGCTGCCGCATCCGCAAGGCGCTGGCTGGCGGCCTCATGTGTGCGGCCTGCCTGGGGCTCCTCCAGTACGGGTCGGCCGTGCGCCCCGGCACCACAGGCCACCCGGCAGCGGGCGGCGTGCCGACCGTCCTCGCGGACCCCTTCCACACCGAGACCCAGCGCGGCGGCTCGCTGACCCCGTGGGGGCCTGAGACGCACGTGACCGGCAGCACGACGCCCACCACCCGGCTGGGGCCGTACCCCGGCGGCCTGTGAGGTCCCGGGCTCCGTCTCAGTTACGAGCAAGGGAGATTGCGTGACGAGCCAGCCCCCTGGCGGCCAGATGCCCAGGACCGGGGGCCCGGCCGGCGGCAACACGGCAGCCCGCAAGGCAGCTCAGGCCGCGGCCAGCACCGTGGCGCAGCAGCAGAAGAAGGCCATGCAGGACCGGGCCGGGGCAGCGAGTCTCCGGCAGGCAGGGGCGGCGCGCGCAGAGGCGGCGCTCCGGGAAGACCCGGCCCGCCAGGATGCGGCCATCGCCGCGGTGGCCGGCTGCGGCGAGGACGTCGTACGCGGCGTCCGCGAGAACCTGCAGGCCAGCGGAGAGATTCCGGGCGGGCGCCAGGCCGGGCCTTACCGGGGGCGCTGCCTGGCCGGGGACGAGGTACCCGGCGGCAGGCTACAGGTATGGCCCGCAGGTAGACATGTGCCTACTCCCGACAGCTGCACTGGCATGCTGGCCGGATGCAATGGCACTGGGGCAACATCGGGTCGGCAGCTGCCGGGCTCGCCGCGCTCATAGCGACCGTCGCGCCGATCGCCGACTTCGGGCGGGACGATCCGACCTAGGGCGCTTGGCAGCAGGCGCGCCCCAGATTCCCCATTCTGGCGTCGCGAGGCGTTACCGATCGGTGCCCACCGTGCGGGTGGCCAGCGAGCCCGGTGAGCAGCCGGGGGCCATTCGGGTGAGCGGGTCTGGCTTGGTGGCGCGCCTGCTGGCAGTGCCGCGGCCGGGGCTGGCCTTCTACGCTGTGAGCGTGGAGATCCTCACGTTCTTGTTCACTGACATTGAGGGCTCGACGGCGCTGCTGGGGCGCCTGGGGGACGACGATTACGGGCAGGTGCTGGCCGGTCATCATGCGCTGGTCCGGTCGGCGCTGGCCGCGCACGACGGCCGCGAGGTGGACACGCAGGGGGATGCGTTCTTCGCGGTGTTCTCCTCGCCGCGGGGGTGCGTGGCGGCGGTGCTGCAGATGCAGCAGGCCATCGCGGGACATGCGTGGCCGGGCGGGGAGCGGGTGCGGGTGCGGATGGGTATCCATTGCGGGGAGGCGGCGCGGACGGCCACCGGGCTGGTGGGCCTGGAGGTGCACCGGGCCGCCCGGGTGGCCGCGGCCGCGCACGGGGGGCAGGTGCTGGTGTCGGAGGCGGCGGCTGCGCTGGTGCGGGACGGGCTGCCGCCGGGCGCGGCGCTGGCCGATCTGGGCAGCCACCGGCTGAAGGACCTGGGCCGCCCTGAGCGGATCTTCCAGTTGCAGGCGGCGGGCCTGCAGGCGGGGTTCCCGCCGCTGCGGTCGCTGGGCAACCCGGCGCTGCCGAACAACCTGCCCGCCCAGCTGTCGGCGTTCATCGGCCGCCAGCGGGAGGTGGCAGAGGTCCGGGCCCTGGTGGAATCGGCGCGGCTGGTCACCTTGACCGGGGCCGGCGGGGCCGGGAAGACCCGGCTGGGGCTGCAGGTGGCGGCCGAGCTGCTGGATGGGTCGGGGGACGGGGTGTGGCTGGTGGAGCTGGCCGCGGTCACCGACCAGGACACGGTGCCGGCGGTCATCTGCGAGGCGCTGCGGCTGGCCGCCCAGCCGGGCCGGCCCGCCCCGGAGGCGCTGCTGGATGCCCTCGCGTTGCAGGATGTGCTGATCGTGCTGGACAACTGCGAGCACCTGATCGGCGGCTGCGCCAAGACCGCGGAGGCGATCATGCGCCGCTGCCCGCGGGTGCATCTGCTGGCCACCAGCCGCGAGCCGCTGGGCATCGGCGGGGAGACCATCTACCGGGTGCCGTCGCTGTCACTGCCCGGGCCCGGCGACTCCGTCTCCGGGACGCCCGGGTCCTGCGACGCCGTCGCGCTGTTCGCGGACCGGGCCCGGGCGCACGGCGTCGCCCTGGACGCGGGCGAGCAGGCCGGGCCGCTGGTGGTGTCGGTCTGCCGGCGGCTGGACGGCATGCCGCTGGCGATCGAGCTGGCCGCGGCCCGGCTGCGGTCGATGTCGCTGGCCGAGCTGGGTGACCGGCTGGACCAGCGGTTCCGGCTCCTGACCGGGGGCAGCCGCACCGCGCTGGAACGCCAGCAGACGCTGCGGGCGGCGGTCGGCTGGTCGTATGCGCTGCTGACCGGCGCCGAGCGGATGCTGCTGGGGCGCCTGTCGGTGTTCGCCGGCGGCTTCGGCCTGGACGCGGCCGAGGCGGTGTGCGGGTCCGGTGACCTCGATGTGGTGGAGGTGGCGGATCTGCTCGGGTCGCTGGTGGACAAGAGCCTGGTGGTGGCCGAGCCCGCCGGGCCCGGGCTGCGGTACCGGCTGCTGGAGACGATCCGGCTGTTCGCTGCCGAGCGGCTGGTCGAGGCCGGCGACGACGAGGCCGCCGCGGCCGCGGCGGCGCACTGCGCGCATTTCCTGTCTTGGGCCGAGGCGGCGGCGCCTTATCTGACCGGGCCGGAGCAGGGCAGCTGGCTAGCGCGGCTGGACGCCGACCAGGCCAACCTGCGGCGCGCCGCCGGGCATGCGGCCGGCCGGCCGGACGGGACCGCGGTGGTGCTGCGCCTGGGCGTCGCGCTCGGCCGCTACTGGCGGGCGCGGTCCCGGCAGCAGGAGGCCTTCGGGCTGCTCGTGCCCGCGCTCCGGCGGCCCGACGCCGGCGCCGACCCCGCGCTGTTCGTAGCGGCTCTGGTCACCGGCGCGTACGTCGCTCAATTCATTGACCCCGCCACGGCCCGGCAGCTTGCTGAACAGGCAGTCGAGGTCGCCCGCCAGCTGGGCGACGACCGGCTGCTGATCAGGTCCCTGGCGGTACTGTGCGGCGCGCATTTCTTCGCCGGCGAGCTGGAGGCAGGGCTCCCGTTCGGGCAGGAATCGGTCGAGCGGGCCCGGCGGCTCGGCGACGACGAGCTGCTGACCTGGAGCCTGATGAGCTATCTCATGATCATCGGCACCATCGACCCGGCCCGGTCCCCGCCTCTGTTCACCGAGGCGATCGCCTGCACCGAACGATCCGGCGACCACTACAGTAACTCCGTCTTGCACAACAACGCCGCCGCTGCTGCACTAGAAGCCGGGGACATCCCCGCCGCCCGGGCTCACCTGGAAGCCGCCGCACAAGCCGCGCAGCAGATCGGATACGAGCACGCCCTCATGCAGGCGAACCTGGGAAGCATGCTGCACGCGGAGAGAGACCTCGACGGCGCCCGGGCCGCGGTCGAGGCCGCCCTGCGGATCAGCCGCCGGAACGGCGACAACTGGAACATGGCCATCGCCATCCTCGGCCTGGCCTGCCTGGCCGGGGATGCGGGCGACTGGGACCGGGCAGCCGCGCTGCACGGCGTCGCGCAGGCCCTTCAGGACCGGACCGGCAATCCGTGGCAAGAATCCGCCGCGCGTGACCGCCGGGACAGCCTGGACCAAGCGCGTGCGCACCTGGGCGATGAGCAGCTGGAGCGGGCCTACGCCCAGGGCATGGCGCTCAGCCTCGAGAAGGCCCTCGACCTGGCCCTCCCGAAAGCGGGTCCGGCCTGACCGCTACCGCCGTCAAACCGGAGGATCGTCATTGACCGGCCAGGACAGGGCCGCCGCAGACACCGTGCTCGCGTCCGCATCGGACACCGGCCGGGCATGCCCGGCCGCTGCACCGTACGCCGTAGCCAGACGCCGCCGCGCGCCTGCTGATCGCGCGGCAGCGGAACGGCGTCCACGGCAGCAGATTGTTCGTTCGGCTGGCGGCACTGGGCGGTGAGCAACCGGCTGCCTAGCCGCCCCGATCGGCGAATAGGGTACCCGCCACAAGGACTTCTGAGCTGGCCCAGACCGAGCGCTCTGCCCGCCGCGACGCTGCGTTGGCGGGTAGACCATCCGCCGGGGAAGCGTTGTAGACCGACGCGAAGAGTCGCGAACGGCTGCGGGGGAGTGGAGTTCCCGGTGCCGGTGGTGCCGATCACCGCCTGGTGCGAGCGCATCCTGGCGTACGGGATGCTGGCGATCGGCCGGGTCGGGTGACCGACGACCCTGATCACGGCGCCCGCGACCAGATCCCCGCTGCGGGTGGTCAGCGGAACGGCACCGGGCGCGGCGATCCTGGCCCGCGCGCTGCGCGCCTGATGCCGCCACTGCCGCAGGTCGAAGGAGACCGCCGAGTCCGGGGCGAGCCCGCCGCTGCCGGTGTCCATCGAGCGGATCCGGTAGGACCAGGCCAGGCCGCCCGCGGCCAGGCCGGCCGGGATCGCGGCCGGCGCGATCACCGCCGCGGCGGCCGGGTACGAGCCGGCCGCGCCGTGATCCCACATGGCCAGCCAGGCGAGGTACGGCGCCGCCGCCACCTGGAACGCCGAGCGGGTGGCGACGGCCGTGGCCGCCAGCCAGACCACGAGCATCGGCACGCACCACAGCGCGGCCCGGTAGAGCCGCCCCGGCGGCCAGCCCGACCGCCAGGCGAGCGCGGCGCTGCCGGCGGCCACCAGCGAGACCGGCGCGGCCGCGATGATCAGCGCGGCGGCGGCCGCGATCCGGAGCAGCCGGACCGTGGCGCGGACGGCCGCGCGGACCGCAGCCGGGCCGGCCCCGCGGCCGGTCATGGCGTGCCGCCGGGCGGCGCCAGCACGGCTCCCGGCGGCAGGTGGCGGATCTCCACCCGCGCGCCGGTGCCGCCGAGCGCCTCCCGGGCCCGGGCCACCGTCGGCCCGGCCGCCGGAGCGCAGAGGTAGACGACGCGGGCATGCCGGGGCGGCCCCGCGGCCCGGATCTCGGCCGCGGGGCAGCCGTAATCCCCGGTCCTGGCCAGTAGTTCGCGCATGATGGTCACGGTCCGCCGGGTGGTCTTCGGGGTCAGCTCGGCCTCGATGGCCCAGCACTCGCCGGCCCAGGGCACCGGGGCATCGTCCGGCCAGTGCACCTCCCCGTCCGGGATGTGCTCACGGAGCCCGACCCGGCCGCCCATCCGGGCCCGCAGCCGCCGCTCGCTGCGCCAGAAGCCGCCGGCCGCGGCGTACCGGGGCGCCGACTCCAGCGCCAGCCGCACCGCAACCACGGCCCGGAGGTGCGCGAGCCTGCCTAACGCCGGCGGGGCCGCGGTGTAGGGCAGGCCGCACGCGGCCAGGCCGGCCTTGGTCAGCCAGGTCCACGGGCCGCCGGGCCCGAGCCGCGCCGATTCGGCGTACCGGCGGTCCCGCCACCCGGCGGCGATCCGGCGCGCGCGTGCCTCGCCGACACCGAGCGCCGCGGCGAGGTGGTCCAGCTGCACGCCGTACATCTCCGCGGCGAACAGCAGCCCGGCGGCGTCACGGCCGGGACGGGGACCCGATGTCCCTTCTGCCGGGATCACACGCCTATCACATCATGTCGTCCCGCTGACCCCTTGGAATTCGTGTCGAACACGCGGCCGAATGCTGGCATCGGCGACCGCGGTGCGGCACAATAGGACCCGGAACGCGGAGCCACGGCAGTGGCCACGCGGCGCGGGCACGGTCGATCTGCCTGGACAAGGGTCGCTGGGGAAGGCGCATCTCGTCCGCTGGCAGGGAGGTCCGGTGTCCGTTCGTGGCGTGCTGCAAGTTCACTCCGCGCCCCCGGCGTTGTGCCCGCACATCGAGTGGGCAGTGGCCGGGATCATAGGCGTACCTGTCAGGCTGCCCTGGGTCGACCAGCCTGCCTCACCCGGAACCCTGCGCGCCGAGCTGGACTGGCACGCCCGCCCCGGGACGTCGGCGACCATCACCTCGGCCCTGGCCGCCTGGCACCGGCTGCGGTTCGAGGTGACCGAGGAAGCCAGCCCGGGCTGCGACGCGGTCCGGTACAGCTACACGCCGTCCCTCGGCACGTTCTCCGCGGTCACCTCGGCGAGCGGCGACATCCTGGTCCCCGAGGGGAGGCTGCGGGCGGCCATGATGCTCGCGGCCGCCTCCGCGCGGAGCGCGCCGGACGGCGCCCAGGACAGCCAGCCCGTGGACAGCCTGCGGGACCTGCACGGCCCGCGGCACCCGGCGCTCGGCGGCTCGCTCGAGGCCGAGCTGGCGCTGCTGCTCGGCCAGCCCTGGGACGGTGAGCTGGAGCCGTTCCGGCACGCCGCCGAGGGCGCTCCGGTGCGCTGGCTGCACGCCACCGGCTGATCGCTCGCACCGCCCCGCCCGCTGCCGGGTGCGACCATGGAGGCAGGCAGCAGGACGGAGCATGGCGTGGCGGCTCAGAAGATCATCATCGACTGCGACCCCGGCATCGACGACGCGCTCGCCCTGGTGTTCGCGCACGGCCACCCGGGACTTCAGCTCTGCGGGATAACCACGGTGGCCGGCAACGTCGGCCTCGGCGTGACGACCGCGAACGCGCTGCGGGTCCGTGACTTCGTGGGCATGCCGGAGGTCCCCGTGACCGCGGGCTGCCCGGGCCCGCTGTCCCGGCCCCCGCTGCACGCGCGGCACGTGCACGGGAACTCCGGCCTCGGCGCGGCCACCCTCCCGGCGGCGGCATCCGGGCCCGCGGACGGGCACGCGGTGGACTACCTGGCCGGCGCGATCGGGGCGGAGCCCGGGGAGATCACGCTGATCGCGGTCGGGCCGCTGACCAACATCGCGCTCGCGCTGCGCCGGTACCCGCAACTGGTCTCCAAGGTCAGGAACTTCGTGATCATGGGCGGGTCCGCGGGCCGCGGGAACGTTACGCCGGCCGCCGAATTCAACATCGCCGCGGACCCCGAGGCCGCCGCGATCGTGTTCGGGGCCGGCTGGCCGGTGACCATGATCGGCCTGGACGTGACCCGGCAGGCGCGAGCCACCGCCGCGGTCCGCGACCGGATGCGCGGCCTCGGCCGGCTGGCCGACGGCCTGCTGCTGCCGAGCCTGTCCGGCTACCGCGGCAACAGCCGGGGACCCGGGCCGGAGCCCGCGGACGGGCCGGCCGTGCATGACGTCTGCGCGGTGGCCCAGGTGGCGGCGCCCGGGCTGGTCACGTGCGTGCCCGCGCGGGTGGAGGTGGAGACGGCCGGGCGGTGGACGGCCGGGATGACCGTCACCGACTTCACCGCCGCCCCGGGCGACTGCAACGCCCGGGTGGCCGTGGCCATCGACGCCGATGGCTTCTGGGACCTGGCCCTGGACGCTTACGGCCGGGTGGCGGCGGGGATGGGCGCCGCTACCGGACCGGCTCCAGGATGACCACCGGGATCTGCCGCGTCGTCTTCCGCTCGTAGTCCGCGAAGCCGGGGTAGGCGTTCTTCTGCGCGGTCCAGATCGGCTCGCGCGTCTGCGCGTCGGCCACCCGCGCGATCAGTTTCACGGTGTCGGCGCCGATCTCGGCCCGCACCCGCGGGTGGGCGACCAGGTTGTGATACCAGTCCGGGTTGGTCGGCGCGCCGCCCTTCGAGGCGAAGACCGCGTAGCCGTCCCCGACCTCCTGGTACATCATCGGGTTCACCCGCTCCTGGCCGGTCTTGGCGCCGGTCGTGTGCAGGAGCAGGACCGGGGCGCCTTCGAACGGGCCGCCGACCTTCCCGCCGTTGGCGCGGAACTCCGCGATGATCTTGCTGTTGAAGTCTTCTGGCATGCCCGGTGAACCGGGCCGCCGCGTGTTTTCATTCCCGGTGGCCGGCACCCGGGCAGGCGTCAGAGCGGGATGTTCCCGTGGGCGCCGCGCCGGGCCGGGGCCTGCGCGATCGCGCGGGCGAGCGCCCGCCGGGTCTGGGCGGGCTCGACGATCTCGTCGATCACGCCGGCCGCGATCGCGCGGGCGAGCCCGCCGGCCTCGCGCTCGTGCTCGGCGGCCAGCCGGGTTTCGATGTCGTGCCGCTGGTCGGCCGGGGCCGCGGCGAGCGTGCGCCGGTGCAGGATCCGGACCGCCGCGACCGCGCCCATCACGGCCACTTCCGCGCCCGGCCAGGCGAACACCCGGGTGGCGCCGAGCGAGCGCGAGTTCATCGCGATGTAGCCGCCGCCGTAGGCCTTCCGGGTCACCAGCGTCACCCGGGGCACGGTGGCCTCGGCGAACGCGTGCAGCAGCTTGGCGCCGCGCCGGACCACCCCGTCCCATTCCTGGCCCACCCCGGGCAGGTACCCGGGCACGTCGACGACGACCACCAGCGGGACCCCGAACGCGTCGCACATCCGGACGAACCTGGCCGCCTTCTCCGCGGACGTCGCGTCCAGGCAGCCGCCCAGCCGCAGCGGGTTGTTGGCGATCACGCCCACCGTCCGGCCCGCCAGCCGGCCCAGGGTGGTGACGAGGTTCGGAGCCCACCGCGGGTGCAGTTCGACGCCGGGGTCATCCAGCAGCCCGGTGACCACCGGGCGCACGTCGTAGGCGCGGCGCGCGGAGTCGGGCAGCAGGGCCGCGAGGTCGGCCCCGGCCGTGACGGCCAGCCCGCGCCGGGCCGGCTCCGGCAGGCCCAGCAGCAGCGCGAGCCGCCGGGCCTGGCCGATCGCCTCGGCGTCGGTCTCGGTCACCACGTGCACCACCCCCGAGCGGCGGCTGTGCGGTTCCGGGCCGCCAAGCCGCTCGGAGTCGACATCCTCGCCGGTCACGCTGCGCACCACGTCCGGCCCGGTGACGAAGATGCGGCCCTGGCCGGACAGGATCACCAGGTCGGTGAGGGCCGGGCCGTAGGCGGCACCGCCCGCGGCGGGCCCCAGCACCACCGAGATCTGCGGGACCCTACCCGAGGCCCGGGTCATGGCCGCGAACACCGTGCCCACGGCGTGCAGGCTCTCCACGCCCTCGCGCAGCCGGGCGCCGCCCGAGTGCCACAGCCCGATGATCGGCGCTCCGGCCGCGATCGCGTGGTCGTAGGCGGCGACGATCGCCGCGCAGCCCGCGCTGCTCATCGCGCCGCCCTGCACCTGGGGATCGCTGGCGAACGCCGCGGCCCGCAGGCCGTCGATGGTCCCGGTGCCCGCGAGCGCGCCGCTGGCGGCCGCCGGGAACAGCAGCGACAGCGACCCCGGGTCGAACAGGGATTCCAGGCGGGCCCGCGGGTCCCGGGCCAGGTAGGCCGGCGCCGGGGCGGCCGGCGCCGGCCGCGGGCCGGCGCGCGGCGAGGTAGCGGGCTGCTCCCTGCTGTCCAGAACGGTCACGTCGGTCTCCTAGCCTCGGGCGGGCGGGCTCATGTCGGCGTACGGCCCGGGTCAGGCGGCCGTGAACGCCAGGGCGACGTTGTGCCCGCCGAAGCCGAACGAGTTGTTGAGCACGGCCATCGGCGCGGTGCCCCGCGGCTGCAGCTTGGTGGGCTCGGTAGCTATCTGGATCCCGGCGCTGTCGTCGGGGTCCTCCAGGTTGATGGTGGGCGGAGCGACCCGCTCGCGCAGGGCCAGGATCGCGGCCACCGACTCGATCGCGCCCGCGCCGCCGAGCAGGTGCCCGGTCATCGACTTGGTGGCCGAGACCACCACCCCGGCGGACGCCGGGCCGAGCGCCTCGGCGATGGCCTGGCACTCGACCACGTCGCCCGCGGGCGTGGAGGTGGCGTGCGCGTTGATGTGCGCGACCTGCTCGGGGTCCAGGCCGGCGTCGGCGAGCACCCGGCGCAGGGCGAGCACCACCCCGCTCGCGTCCGGGTCGGGCTGGGCGATGTGGTGGGCGTCGGCCGAGTACCCGACGCCGGCCGCGACCGCGTACAGCCGCGCGCCCCGGCGGGCCGCGTGCTCGGCGGACTCCAGCACCACGATGCCCGCGCCCTCGCCGAGCACGAAGCCGTCCCGGCCCCGGTCGAACGGCCGCGAGGCCCGCTCCGGCTGGTCGTTGCGGGTGGACAGGGCGCGCATGGCCGCGAACGCCGCCAGGTTCAGCGGGATGATCGCGGCCTCGGTGCCGCCGGCCAGCACGACGTCGGCCCGCCCGGAGCGGATCATCTCCATGGCGTAGCCGATGGCCTCGGCCCCGGACGCGCACGCGCTCACCGTGGCGTGCGCCCCGGCCCTGGCCCCGAACTCGATGCTGAGCCACCCCGCGGAGCCGTTCGGCATGAGCATCGGGATCGCGTACGGCGAGATGCGCGACCAGCCTTTCTCGCGCAGCACGTCATAGCCGGCCAGCGTGGAGGCGACGCCGCCGATGCCGCTCGACACCACCACGCCGAGCCGTTCCGGGTCCACCTTCGGCGCCCCGGCGTCGGCCCACGCCTCGTGCGCGGCGACCATCGCGAACTGCTCGCACCGGTCCATGCGGCGGGCCTGCACCCGGTCGATCAGCGTGGCCGGGTCGGCGGCGGCCCAAGCGGCGATCCGGGCGGGCAGCTCGGCGGCCCAGTCCTCGGTCAGCTTGGTCACGCCGCTGCGCCCGGCCAGCAGCGAGCTCCAGGTCGAGTCGACGTCGGCTCCCACCGGCGTGATGGCGCCGAGCCCGGTGACGACGACGTCTGTCTGCTCTGTGCCCACTGTGTTCCTTTCTCGCCTCCGGGGCCCCCGCCCGCCTCCCCATTCCCTCTGCACTGCGCCGCCTGCCTCGTCGCTCGGGGCCGAGGCCCCTCGCTCCTCAGTCCAGGCGGCACCGCGCCCCTTCGGCTCCTGGTCAGGCCGACACGTCTGACCGCCGGACGTAGTCGATCACGTCCTGCACGGTCTTGAGGTCCTTGAGCTGGTCGTCGGGAATCTCGACGCCGAACTTGTCCTGGGCCGCCACCGCGATCTCGACCATCGACAGCGAGTCGATGTCCAGGTCGTCGACGAAGGTCTTCTCCGGGGTGACCTGGTCGGCGGGGACGCCCGCCACTTCGTCGATGATCTCGCCGAGGCCCGTCAGGATTTCCTGGTCGGTCATGGCCATGAGTGGTGCTCTCCTTTTCCCTTTTCTTCTTGTTCTTCATCTGGTTACGGTGATGCGGGGCCCCGTGGGCCGGGGCCCGGTCAGGGTACCGTGATGACCTGGCCCGCGTAGCAGATGCCGGCGCCGAAGCCGAGCAGCAGGACGGGCGCGCCGGAGGCGATCTCGCCCTGTTCCAGCATCCGGGACAGGGCCAGCGGGATGGACGCGGACGAGGTGTTGCCCGCGGTCACGATGTCGTCGGCGACCAGCGCCTGCGGCGCGCCGAGCTTGCGCGCGATCGCCTCGATGATGCGCAGGTTGGCCTGGTGCGGAACGAACGCGGCGAGCTCGGTCAGCTCCACGCCCGCCCGCGCGCAGGCCTCCTTCGCGACCGGGTGCAGGGCGGTCGTGGCCCACCGGAACACCGCCTGGCCCTCCTGGATGATGAACCCGTTCCGGTCCGGTATGTAGATCTTGTCGGCCATGTCGCCGGCGCTGCCCCACACGACCGGCCCGATCCCGGCCTCGGCGGGGTCGGACACCGGGCCGACGACCGCGGCGCCCGCGCCGTCGGCGAAGATGATGCAGGTGGACCGGTCGGTCCAGTCGACCCACTGGGACAGCTTCTCCGAGCCGATGACCAGCACGTGGCGGGCCGTCCCGGCGCGTACCGCGTCGCTGGCGTTGGCCAGGGCGTAGCTGAAGCCGGCGCAGGCCGCGTTCATGTCGTAGGCGCCCGGGGCCGATATCCCGAGCCGGCGGGCGACCGAGGCGGCGGTGTTCGGGATCTGCGCCTCCGGCGTGCAGGTGGCGACGATCACCAGGTCGATGTCCCCGGGGGACAGGCCGCTGGCGGCCAGCGCCTTGCCGCCGGCCGCGACCGCCATGTCGGCGACGGTCTCGTCCGGGGCCGCGATCCGGCGGCTGGCGATGCCGACCCGGCTGCGGATCCACTCGTCGCTGGTGTCCACCGTGGCCGCGAGCTCCTCGTTGGTCAGGATCCTGGTCGGCTGGTAGCCGCCGAACGCGAGGATCCGCGCGCCCGCTGTGCCTTCGGTGAGTCGCATTACGCTCCCTTTCACTCGCTGCCTTCTGGCTGCAACCGGACCAGCGGCTGGCCGACGCTCACCGGATCGCCGTCCTCGACCAGCCACTCGATGATCGTGGCCGGGAACGCGGGGGAGATCGTGTGGTTGCCGCCGCGGATCTCGACGTGCCCGAGCTCGGCTCCGCTGCTGACCGCCGTGCCGGGCCCGGCGGGCGTGCCGCGGAACGTCCCGGCCAGCGGCGCCACCAGCAGCCGCCACTCCGGCGGGTGGCTGCCGGTGTGGGTGTCGTGGCCCGCGGCCAGCAGCGCGCGAGCCTGGTCCAGGTCACCCGGGCTCTTCAGGGCGAGGGTCGCCGTGCCCGGCAGGGCCCGGCGGGCCAGGCCGGTCAGGGTGCCAGCCGGTGGGAGCTCGATCAGCGTGGTGACGCCCAGGCTGGCCATGGTCTGCTGGCACCGGTCCCACCGTACCGGGGCGCTGACCTGGGTGACGATCCGCTCCAGCCAGTCGGCGCCGCTGCGCACCACGCTGCCGTCGCGGTTGGACAGCAGCGTCAGCACCGGGTCGCGGGTGGCCACGGCCGCGGCGGCCTCGCGCAGGGCATCCACGGCCGGGGCCATGTGCCTGGTGTGGAACGCGCCCGCCACCGACAGCGGGCGGAGCCTGGCCCCCGGCGGCGGGTCGGCCGCGAAGGCGGCGAGCTGGTCCATCGTGCCCGCGGCGACGATCTGGCCGGCGCCGTTGACGTTCGCCGGGGTGAGCCCGTGGGCCTCGATCGAGGCCAGGACGGCCTGCTCGTCGCCGCCGAGCACCGCGGTCATGCCGGTGGCCTCGGCCGCGGCGGCCCGGGCCATGGCCTGGGCGCGCACCCGGACCAGCCGGATCGCGTCCTCGGGCGCGAGCGTGCCCGCGATCGCCCCGGCGCCCAGCTCGCCCACGCTGTGCCCGGCCGCGGCGTCCACCCCGGCGGCGGCCGCCGCGTCGGCCAGCGCGGCGGCCGGCCCGGTGCCGCCGACCAGCTCGGCCGCCACGGCCACCGCGGCGGCGACCAGCAGCGGCTGGGCGATCGCCGTGTCCCTGATCTCGTCGGCATCCGCGGTGGTCCCGCACCTGATCAGGTCGCACCCGGCGAGCTCGGACCAGGATCCGAGGCGCTCGGAAACCCCGGGCAGCTCCAGCCATTCCCGCAAGAAGCCCGGTGCCTGGGCACCCTGGCCTGGCGCGGCGATGAGAAGCATTCTTCTACCCTGCACTGTAGGAGTTCGCCAGATGCATGACGAAGCGTACGAAGTTCTGCGGGCTGATCCTGTAGGAGAGCTACAAAATCATGCTCCTCGCGTCATCCTGGGCGCGAGCGTGCGCCGGAGCGGGCGTGCGCGAGGCGGCCGAACACCACGGCGACCCAGAGCGTGAAGCCGTCCCGGCCGTCGCTGGGCACCAGGCCGGTGAGCTCGCTGACCCGGCGCAGCCGGTAGCGCACGGTGTTGGCGTGCACGAACAGCAGCCCGGCGGATCGCTCCAGCGAGTTGCCCTGCTCCAGGTAGGTCATCACGGTGTCGAGCAGTGCCGAGCCGCCGCGCTGCAACGGCTCGTACACCTCCGCGATGAGCTGCGCGCGGGCCTGCTCGTCACCGTCGAGGGCCCGCTCGGGCAGCAGGCCGGCGGCCTCGACCGGCCGGGGCGCGTCCGGCCAGCCGGCCGCGGCGCGCAGTCCGGCCAGCGCCGCGCTGGCGGACAGCGTGGCCGACTGCAGGTCGTCGACGACCGGGCCGACGACGACCGGGCCGGTGCCGAACCGGCCGGCCAGCCGCGCCGTCGCCTTGACCGGGTCGTCGGTGCCCCCGAGCACGACCACCAGCCGGCGGCCGTGCACCCCGGCGAGCAGGTCGAGCCGCGCACGGCGGGCGATCCCCCGCAGCTCGTCGATCAGTCCCTCGGGCTCGCTGTCGTCGGCGTTGCCGGCGATCACCGCCACCGGCCCGGCCGGCCAGTTCAGCGCGGACGCCCAGGACTGCAGGCCCTCGTCCACCTCGCCGCGGACCAGCGAGTCCACCACGAGCGCCTCCAGGCGGGCATCCCACGCGCCGCGCGCCTCGGCGGTGCGCGCGTAGACCTGCGCCGCGCCGAAGGCGATCTCCCGCGTGTAGCGGAGCACGGCCTCCCGCAGCTCGGCCTCGCCGCCGGGAGCGGCCAGGTCGTCCACCTGCGCCTCGACCACGTCGATGATCACGCGCGCCATCTCCACGGTCTGCTGCAGGCTGACCGCGCGGGCCAGTTCCCGCGGCGCGGTGCCGAAGACCTGGCCGGCGACCGCCGGGCGGTCACGCTCCGGGTGCTTGACCCAGTCGACGAAGGTGGCCAGCGCGGCCTGGGCGACCAGGCCGAGCCAGGACCGGTTCTCCGCGGACATCGTGCGGAACCACGGCAGCCGGCTGTCCATCGACGCCATGGCCGCGGTGCCCAGCGGGCCCATCGACCGCTCGAGCCGCCGCACCGTCTCGTCCCGGACCCGCGCCGCCTCGCCGCCGCGCTCGGCCCCGGCCCGCGGTCGCTGCGTTGCCCTCACCCCGCCAGAGTGCCACGAGACGGCCGGGGCCGGGAACACCGACGGGCCGCTGGCCACGCCGGATCGCGTCAGCGCCAGGGCGGGCCGGGGCGGGGCGGGCCGGGCAGGTCAGACGTAGTGGGACAGCTTCGCGCGCAGCGCCGCCGCGATGTCCCTGGTCTGGCCGATCAGCTCCTCCCGGCGCCCGGTCTCGAGCCGGTACTCGGGCACCGCCACCGAGAGGGCCAGGCAGCGGCCGTCGCGGTCGGCCAGGATGGGGGCGGCCACCGCCCAGATCCCGGGGTCGACCTCGGCGTGGCTCTCGCCCCAGCCCCGGAGCGCGATCGAATCGAGCTCGGCGCGCAGCCGGGCCCGCTGCTCCGGCGCGACCGCGGCCTCGATGTAGCGGTCGCGCAGTTCGGCGGGGGAGCCCGACAGCAGCACCTTGGCGCCGGCGCCGGTGTGCAACGGCATCGCCTTGCCGACGTCGAAGGAGAGCCGCACCGGGTGGTCGCACTCGATGCGGTCGATGCACACGGCGGCGTCCCCGATCCGGCGCAGCACCAGGGCGGTCTCCCGGCTCGCGCCGGCCAGTTGCTCCAGCCCGGGGCGCCAGACGTCGGCCAGGTCCACGGTCGACCGGGCCACGTAGCCCATCATGATCGCCTTCGGCCCCAGCTGGTACTTGCTCTCCCCGGCCTGCTCGAGCAGCTCATAGGCCTTGAGCAGGCTCACCAGCCGGTACACCGTGCTGCGCGGCACCCCGATCGCCTCGCTGAGGCCCTCGACGGTGTGCGTGGGCCGCTCGGTGCTGAACTGATCGAGCAGCGTGAGCAGCCGCTGGGTGCTCTGGGTGCCGCCGGGAGCCGGGCGGCCCGCCGGCCGCGGGGCGGTGCTCCCCGGCCCCGGCGGCCGCGGGGCGGTGCTCCCCGGCCCCGGCGGCCGCGGGGCGATGGTGGCGACTTTTGCCCTTGATGTCAGGAACTGGCCTGATGTCTGAAAACTCGGCATTGCGGCCTCTTGACGCCCCGCAGGGCAGCTCTTATCCTTATCGCAGCTTGAGATTATATTCTCACAATATGAGAGTCAGGTCAAGCGAGAGTCAGGTCAAGCCATGACGGGTAATGTGCGCGTCTATCTCCTTGACGGAGGAACGCTCGTCATTGACGGGTATCACCTCTACTGGAACGCCGGCCCGGGCGGCCCGGTCCGCTTTCCCTGCTACAGCGTGCTTATCGACCATCCCGAGGGAAAGTTCCTGTTCGACTCGGGCTATGACCTCGAGCATGTGAACAAGGTCCTGCCTTTCGAGCTGCCGCAGCAAACACCGGATCAGACCATCCCGGGACAGCTGAAACTCGTGGGGCTCAGCCCGGCCGAGATAACGCACGTGGTCAATTCGCATTACCACTTCGACCATGTCGGCGGGAATAAGTTCTGCGGCGGCGCCACGGTCCTCGCCCACGAGAAGGAGCTCGCGGCGAGCCACCACCACCAGCCGTTCGAGCGGCTCGGCTACTCGGACCTGAGCTTTGACGCGATCGGTCCCCGGTACGAGCTGCTGAGCGGCGACACCGAGATCGCCAGCGGCGTGCGCGTGTTCGAGACGCCGGGGCACACGGCCGGGCACATGAGCCTGATGGTCGAGCTGGGCGGCCGGCGGCCGATGCTGTTCACCGGCGACGCCGTCTACACCCGGAAGAGCCTGGAGAAGACGATCATCGCCGGGTTCCACCTCGATCCCACGGCGAGCGTGGCGTCCATGCGGCGGCTGTCGGCCCTCGCCGAGGAACACGGCGCCGAGCTGTTCTACTCCCACGACGCCGACTCCTACCGCGACTGGATGAAGGCGCCGGCGTTCTACAGCTGACCGGCGGGCGACCCTGGAGGCCCGATGTCCTCGAACCCATCAGGCGGCGTCTACGAGATCCTCCGGCGCGACCTGGCCCGGCCGGAGAACAGGTACCTGAGCGTGCCGCTGATCCGGCTGATCACCTCGGGCCGGCTACCCAAGGAAGCGCTCAAGGACTACGCGATCCTCCGCTGGCCGTTCCAGGCGCGGGCCGACCTGCCGATGATGATCACTCACGTCGCGTTCCTGCAGGGCGACGACGCGCATCACCTGCTGGAGAACGCCTTCGACGAGATCCTCCGGCCGGCCGGCGAAGGTGATCACCCCGGCCTGTGGGTGCAGTTCGCCAAGCGGCTCGGCGCGACGGACGAGGATCTGGCCGAGGCGGCCGCGAACCCGCTCGCCGAGGTGGCCGGGTTCCCGCTGACCATGACCTACTTCTGCCGGCGCAGCGCCGAGGAGGGGCTGGCGTCCTGGTACGCCGACGAGGAGCAACTGCCGGAGGTACACGGCGCCACCGCGCTGGCGCTGCGCAAGTACTACGGCTGCGATGACGAGACCATCGAGTACTTCGTCGAGCACGTGCGAGCCGACATCGGGCACTCGGACGCGAACGAGGAACTGCTCGCGCACTACTGCAACACGCCGGCGCGGATCGCCCGGGCCCGCCGCGCCGCGGTCACCACGCTGTGGGCGTGGCGGGAAATGCACCAGGGGATCCAGCGCGAGCTCGAGCGCCGCTACCCGGCGATCGCGGCGGCCTGACCTTGACGGCGGGCAAGCGCATGCTGGCGTCCGCGGCCGAGCTCCACGCGGTCGAGCTCGGCGAGGGCCCCCCGCTGCTGCTCCTGCACGGCGTGACGGCTAACGCGTACATCTGGCTGCCGGTCATGGAGCTGCTGGCCGACTCCTACCACTGCGTGGCCATCGACCAGCGCGGCCACGGCCGGACCGGGATGCCGCGCGACGGGCGGTTCGACGCCGCGGCGTACGCCAGCGACGCGGCCGACCTGGCCGCGTTCATCGGCCGCGGGCCGGTGGTGCTGGTCGGTCACTCGCTCGGCGCCCGGAACGCGATCGTGGCCGGCGCGATGCGCCCGGACGCCATCGCCGGGGTGATAGCGATCGAGTTCACCCCGTTCATCGACAAGGCGGCCTTCGACGCCCTCGACACGAGGGTGACCGGCGGGCCCAAGAGCTTCGGCGACCTCGGTGACCTGACCGGGTACCTGTCCTGGCGCTATCCGGGGCTGCCCCCGGACGCGGTGTCCCGCCGGGCCGGCCACGGCTACGCCGCGCGCCCCGACGGGAGGCTCGCACCGCTGGCCGACGCGGGCGCGATGCGGGCCACCTGCGCCGGGCTCCGCGAGGATCTCGCCCCGGACCTGCGCCGTCTCGGCGTGCCAGCCGTGCTGGTCCGCGGGGCCGACAGCCGGTTCGTGTCCGACCAGGCGTTCCGGGCCGCGTGCGCGCTGCGTCCCGGCCTGCCGGGCATCGTCGTCGACGGCGCCGACCACTACGTGCCCGAGGAGCGGCCGGAGGAGGTGGCCCAGATCATCAGGGAGTTCAGCATGGAGGGAGCACCAGTTGACTGACGGGATCGAGTTCTCGGTGGCGGTCGCGCTGACCGCCGACGCCGAGGGACGGCTGTCCGCCGAGGTGCCCGCCCAGGTGTGCGAGCGGCTCGGGATCACCGCCGGGGACGTGCTGTGCTGGACGGGATTCTTCAGCGGCCCGGTCGAGGTCTGGTCCGTGCCCAAGAGCCCGTACGCCTCACTCGACGGCGAGGAAGAAGGCGGCGCATGATGCTCGCCAGCGGGTCAGCCGAGGAACTGCTCGGCCTCGACGACCATGAGGTCTGGGCCGACCCGGCGGCGCATCCGGTCTGGGTGGCGGTGACGTCTGGCCAGGCCTCGCCGGGGACCGTGCGCGGCCTGGTGCTCGCCTTGTACCCGGTGTTCACCGGGCGGGCCCGGTACATGCTCGCCGGCAAGGTCACCCGGCTCCGGCCGGACGACGGCAAGGAGATCTTCGCCGACCTGCACCGGGCGCTGACCGTCGCCGACGCGGACTCGGACGCCGGATGGGCCCGCGCCGCCACGGCGCTCGGGCTCACCGACGCCCAGCTCGCGGCCGCCGCCGCCAGCCCCCCGGCCGAGGCCGCGGACCTGGTGACGGTGGCGCGCGAGCACGGCCTGCGCTCCGCGCACGAGGGCGTCGGCGTGGCCTGGGTGCTGGACCGCCGCCTGCCGCTGCTGCTCGGCCAGCTCGCGGACGCCCTGGCCCGCCACTACGGGGTCCCCGACGGCGCGCTGCGCCATCTGCGGTACCGGGCCGCCGAGGCGGACGCGGCCGCGGCGCGCCTGAGCCGGATGACCGAGCGGTACCTGCAAGACCCCTGGCAGGTCTACGAGGCGCGGCGGGCCGCCCGTGAGGTGCTCTGGGATCTCACCGCGCTGCTCGAGGCGGTGCGCAGCCAGTGAGCGAGCTCGACGGCGCCCTGCGCGACCTGGCCCGCGCGCACCGCATCCTCGACCTCGAGGGCCACAACGACATGTCGCTGGGGCACCTCTCGCTGCGGGACCCCGGCGGCCGCGGGTTCTGGCTGAAGCGCGGCAACATCGGCCTGGAGGAGGTCATCGGCGGGGATGACTTCGTCCTGCTCGACTTCGACGGCAAGGTCCTCGAGGGCGCCGGCCTGCGCCACCTGGAGTGGCCGATCCACGCCGAGATCCTCCGGTCCCGGCCGGACGTCAACGTGGTGGCGCACACCCACCCGTTCCACGCCACCGTGCTGTCGGCGACCGCCGAGCAGATCCGCCCGTACACCAACGAGGGCGTATGGTTCGCCGACGGCGGCGTCCCGCACTTCAAGCTCACCAGCGACCTCGTCAACACCCCGGAGCTGGGCCGGGAACTGGCCGGCGCGCTCGGCTCGACGTCCGCGGTGCTGCTGAAGAACCACGGCGCGGCCTTCGTCGGCTCCGACGTCAGGCAGGTCACGCTGGCCGGCATCTTCCTGGAGAAGGCGGCCCGGGCCCAGCTCACGCTCGCGGCGTCCGGCCTCAAGCACTCGTACCCGGACGCCGGTGAGATCCGCCAGAAGCGGCTGACGATCTACCCGGACCGGGCCGTGGAGAACTTCTGGCAGTACTACAACCGCAAGCTCGACCGAGTGGAGGGCAGCATGCCAGTGAATGGCAGCACCGGGAAAGGCAGCACGGCATGAAGCGCGTAGCGATCATCGGCACCGGGACCATGGGCCCCGGGATGGCCGCGACCCTGGCCCGTGGCGGCCTGGACGTCCGCTGCTTCGACACGCTCCCGGCGGCCCGCGACAAGACGCCGGGCGAGGTCGAGACGGCGCTCGCGGTGCTGGACCGGATCGGCGGCCCGGAGGGCACCGAGCGCGGCACCGTCACGGTCCACGACGACCTGGCCGAGGCCGTCGCCGACTGCGACCTGGTCATCGAGGCCGTGCCCGAGAACGCCGAGATCAAGGCCAAGGTCTTCGCCGACCTGGACCGGCTGGCCCCGGCGCACGCGATCCTGGCCAGCAACACCTCCGGCATCCCGATCACGAAGCTGCAGGAGTCCGTGACGGACCCGAGCCGCGTCGTCGGCATGCACTGGTCCAACCCCCCGCACGTGATCCCGGTCATCGAGGTCATCGCCGGCGCCCGCACCTCACCGGACGTCGTGGAGCAACTCCGGACCACGATCAGCGACCTCGGCCTGGTCCCGGTGCGGGTGCAGCGCGACGTCCCCGGCTTCGTGGAGAACCGGGTGCTCTACGCGATCATGCGCGAGTGCCTGGCGCTCGTCGACGACGGCGTCATCTCCGCCGAGGAGCTCGACACCTGCGTGAAGTGGGGGATCGGCTTCAAGCTCGCCGTCATCCCGCCGCTGCAACTGCTCGATGTGGCTGGCCTGGATATTTACCACGCGGTGGGGAGCTACCTGAATCAGGATCTCAACGCCCGCCGCGACGTGAGCGAAACCATTACTTCCCGGGTCCAGCGCGGTGAACTCGGCATGAAGACCGGGAAAGGCCTGTTCAGCTACACCCCGGAGCAGGCGCAGAGCCTGCGGCAGGAGCGGGCGGGCAGGCTCGTCGCGGTACGCAAGGCGCTGAGTTAACCGGGATGAGCCCGGCGGCCGGCCAGCATGCAGCCACTACGACGCATTCGGAGCGCGGTCCCTAAGGGCGCCGCCGCCTGGTGAGATCGTCCCCTATCGCAACGGCCTTGCGATGGGCGAGATCCGCGGGGAGGATGTTTTGAAGTGACAGCATTAAATCGGCGAGCGAGCCATTTCGAGCCGGTCTTCACCCTGACCGCTGGGCCGACCGGGGCCACGCCGGACACCCTGGCGGCGCTGGGGCGCCCGGTCCTCTACCACTACGACCCGGTGTTCCTCGAGCTGTATGCCGACACGGTGGAGCTGATGCGCAGCGCGTTCGGGACCCGGCAGGCTCCGGTCATCCTGCACGGCGAGGCGGTGCTCGGGCTCGAGGCCGCGGCCGCCTCGCTGATCCGCCGCGACGACGTCGTGCTCAACCTGGTCTCGGGCGTCTACGGCAAGGGGTACGGCTGGTGGGCCCGGCGGTACGCCAAGGAGGTCCTCGAGGTCGAGGTCCGCTACGACGGCGCCGTGCCGGCCGACAGCGTCCGGAAGGCCCTCGAGCAGCGGCCCGACGTGAGCGTGGTCTCGGTGGTCCACTGCGAGACGCCGTCGGGCACCATGAACGACCTCGACGCCATCGGGCCCGTGGTGGCGGAGCACGGCGCGCTGCTGATCGTGGACGCGGTCTCCTCGTTCGGCGGCATGGCCTGCGACTTTGCCGCGTGGGACGCCGATCTGGTCGTGGTCGGGCCGCAGAAGTGCCTCGGCGGGCCGGCGGGCCTGTCGCTGCTGCACGTGAGCGACGCCGCCTGGGAGCACATGGAGGCGAACCCGGACGCGCCGCGGGCGTCGATGCTGTCGATCCTGGACTGGAAGTACGCTCACCTCGTCGACCGGCCGTTCCCGTTCACGCCGTCGGTGTCCGACGTCTAC
This sequence comes from uncultured Actinomycetota bacterium, assembly GCA_963808705.1. GTDB lineage: Bacteria > Actinomycetota > Actinomycetes > Streptosporangiales > Streptosporangiaceae > JASHPR01. The sequence goes on from CAWEHB010000010.1 coordinate 89,112, forward strand.
GGGCTGCGCGCCTGCCTCGAGCAGTACCTGGCCGAAGGGCCGGCCGCGGTGCGGCGCCGGCACGCCAGCGCCGCCCGGTCGGTCCGGGCCGGCGCCGAGGCGCTCGGCCTGGAGCTCTGGGCGGCGGACCGGTCGATCTGCTCGGACACGGTCACGGCGGTCAAGGTGCCGCCCCCGCTGGACGAGCGCGAGGTCAGCGCGCGGGCCCGGGCCGAGTCCGGGGTCATGCTGTCCAGCAGCTCCGGCGACCTGGCCGGCCGGGTGCTCCTGATCGGCCACATGGGCCCCTCCGCCTACCCGCTCAGCCCGGTGATCGCACTGACGGCGCTGGGCCGGGCCCTGCGCGGCTTCGGCGTGAAGGCGGACGTCGGCGCGGCCGTGGAGGCGGCGCTCGCGGCGCTGGACCTGCCAGAGAGCGCCGGCCGTGACTGACCGCGCGTCATCGGCTGCGCGCCGCTGCCCGGCAGGCCGGGCCCGGTCACCGTTATCCCCGTTACCCGAGGAACAAGAACAGGAGGAAGCATGAACGGTCTGGCCGGACGGACGGCCATCGTCACCGGGGCGGCCCAGGGCATCGGGGCCGCGATAGCGGCCCGGCTCGCCGCAGGGGGCGCGACCGTGGTGGTCGCGGACATCAACGCCGAGGGCGCGGCCGAGGTGGCGGCCAAGCTCGGCGAGCCGGGCTTCGCGGTCGCGGTGGACGTGGGGGACCCCGGCTCGGTGGCCGCGCTGCACGCCGAGGTCACCGCGCGCACCGGCCAGATCGACATCCTGGTGAACGACGCCGCGATCGTCCCGTTCACCGCCTGGGATGACACGGACTTCGCCGAGTGGCGCCGGATCATGCGGGTCAACCTCGACGGCGTCTACCTGATGTGCCGCGCATCCTCGGACGTGATGCGGCAGCGCGGCTACGGCCGCATCGTCAACATCGCCTCGAACACGTTCTTCGCCGGGACCCCGAACATGGCCGCCTACGTCGCCTCCAAGGGCGGCGTGATCGGCTTCACCCGGGCCCTGGCCACAGAACTCGGCGGCTACGGCATCACGGTCAACGCCGTCAGTCCCGGCCTCACCGCGTCGGAGGGCGTCATGTCCAGCCCGCACGCCGAGGCCTTCGACTTCGTCGGCGCCCTGCAGTCGCTGAAGCGGCGCGCGGTGCCCGACGACATCGCGCCCGCCGTCGCCTTCCTCGCCTCCGAGGAGGCCGGCTGGGTCACCGGCTCCACTGTCAACGTCGACGGTGGCCACGTCCGCCACTAGAACGATCCCGAAGGGGAGAAACAGCATGGCACAGCTTGACCGGGCGGGCCCCCAGGCGCCGGAAGGGGTCGTCGCCGAGATCGAGTCCCACTCCATCGACATCATCCCCGAGAGCGAGCGGCGCGGCAGCGTCCACCAGCAGTTCACGCTGTGGTTCGCGACCAACGCCAACGTGTTCAACTTCGTGCTCGGCGGGTTCGCGATCCTGTTCGGGCTGAACGTCTTCTGGGCGCTCATCGCCCTGTTCGTCGGCACGCTGCTGGGCATGGCCTTCACCGCGCTGCACGCCGTCCAGGGACCGCGCCTCGGCGTCCCGCAGATGATCCAGAGCCGCGGCCAGTTCGGCTTCTACGGCGCGATCTTCATCTTCCTGGCCTCGATCCTGCTCGACGTCGGCTACCTGGCGGCGCAGCAGGTGGTCCAGGCGCAATCGATGCAGCTCCTGGTGACCTCGGTCTCGATCCCGTGGTGGATCATCATCGTGACCATCCCGGCGGTCCTGCTCGCGATCTTCGGCTACCACTGGATTCACCGGATCCAGCCGGCGCTGACCGTGCTGTTCGCCGGCGCGCTGGTCGCGGCCGTGATCCTCACCGCCACCAGCGGCGACTCGCTGTCGAAGGGGATGACCGGCACCCACCTGTCCAGCTTCCCGATCTTCATCGCCGCGGTGGGGCTGTTCTTCATGAACATGCTGAGCTGGGCGGTGTACGTCTCGGACTACTCGCGGTACCTGCCCAAGGACGTCAGCGCGCCCAAGGTGTTCTGGTCGGTGTTCACCGGCAACTCCCTGGCCACCATCTTGTACGCAGGCCTGGGCATCTACATCACCGCGATCTCGCCCGCCGCGTCGAGCGTGGCCTCGATCGCCTCCATCGCGGGCAAGTGGATCCTGCCCATCCTCGCGCTGAGCCTGCTGGGCAGCGACGCGCTGAACGCCTACACCGGGATGCTGGCCATCGAGAGCGTGCGCAGCACCTGGATGCGGGTGGTGGCGTCGCGGGCCGCCCGGGTCATCGGGCTGATCGTGGTCTTCGCCATCGCCACCATCCTGGCCCTGACCGGCTACAAGACGTTCCTGACCTCGTTCGAGAACTTCATCGACGTGCTGCTGTTCTTCTTCGTCCCGTGGAGCGTCATCAACCTGATCGACTTCTACATCGTCAAGAAGGGCCGCTACGACGTGAAGTCGTTCTTCACGCCGAAGGGCGTCTACGGCGGCTGGCGGTGGGCCGCGATCATTCCGTACCTCATCGCGCTCGCTGCGCAGGTCCCGTTCCTGGACCAGACCCTGTACACCGGGCCGATGGTCAAGGTGCTCGGCGGGGCCGACATCTCCTGGATCGTCGGCTGGGTGGTGGCCGGGGTGGCCTACCTCATCTCCTCCCGGGTGGTCAGCGGCAGCACCACGGCGGTGCCCGCCGACACGGCGGAGGTCGCCTCGTGAGCCCGGCAGAGCCCTGATGAGCACGGTGAAGCCTTCATGAGCACGGCGACCAGCCCATGAGGGCGGTGGTGGCGGCCGGCCCGGACGTCGTCGAGGTCGCCGACGTCCCGGAGCCGGCCATCAAGGAGCCCGGCGACGCGATCGTGACCGTGACCGCCACGGCCATCTGCGGCGCCGACCTGCTCCCGGTGGCAGGCCACGTCCCCGGGTTCGAGTGGGGCACCGTGCTCGGGCACGAGTTCGTGGGTACCGTGGCGGACGCCGGGCCGGAGGTCCCGTTCCGGCCCGGCACCCGGGTGGTGTGCTCGTCGACGTACTCGTGCGGCCACTGTCGGCCGTGCCGGGCCGGCGCCTCGCCGCAGTGCGTGTCGATGGCGCTGTTCGGCTACTCCGGCGTGTACCCGAGGCTGGACGGCGGCCAGGCCGAGCGGGTGCGGGTGCCCAACGCCCGGCGGCTGCTGTGGCCGCTGCCGCCGGAACTCGACGACGAGTCCGCGGTGTTCGTCGCCGACATCCTGCCCACGGCGATGCGCGCGGTGCAGCGGGCCGACCTCGATGCCGGCGCGGTCCTGGCGGTCACCGGGGCCGGCCCGGTCGGGCTGCTCGCCCTCCTGGTGGCCGGCCTGCGGACCGAGCATGTGGTCATGATCGACCCCGACGAGGGCCGCCGCGCGGCCGCGGCCGGCCTCGGCGCGGCCGCGGCCGCGCCCGAGGACGCCCTGGACTGCATCGGCAGCCTGACCGGCGGGCGAGGCGCCGACGCGGTCGTCGAGGCCTCCGGCAGCGAGGCGGCGCTGCGGCTGGCCCTGGACCTAGTGTCCGGCCGCGGCACGGTCAGCGTGGTCGGCGCGCACTTCAACCCGGCGGCCCCGATCGACCTGGGCCGGATGTTCGCGAACGAGACCACCCTGCGCTTCTCGATCGGCGCGCCCGCTGACGACCGGGAGCGGGCGGCGAACCTGATCCTCGGCGGCGACATCGACCCGCGGCGGATCATCTCGCACCGGCTCATGCTGGAGCGCGCGGCCGAGGCCTACGGGATCTTCCGGTCGCACGGCGCCACCAAAGTTCTGCTCTCTCCATGACCCGCCCGCTCTCGGTGGCCGTCCTGGTCAAGCAGGTCCCGCTGGCCGAGGACTTCCGGCTCGGCCCGGACGGCAGGCTGGTGCGCGACGACGTGCCGCTGGAGGTGAACCCGTACTGCCGCCGCGCGATCGCCAAGGGCGTCGAGCTCGCCGCGGGAGGCCGTTGCGTGGCGTTCACGCTGGGCCCGCCGGCCGCCGAGGAGGTGCTGCGGGAGGCCGTGGCGGCCGGGGCCGCCGAGGGCGTCCACCTGTGTGATCCGGCCTTCGCCGGCTCCGACACGCTCGCCACCGCGCGGGCGCTCGCGGCCGCGATCCGCGCCGGCCCGCCGTTCGACCTGATCCTCGCCGGGCTGAACTCCGTCGATGCCGACACCGGCCAGGTCCCGCCCGAGCTCGCGGAGCTGCTCGGACTGCCGTTCGCCAGCGGTGTCCGGCACCTGGAGATCGCGGGCTACGCGGCCCGGGTCAGCTGCGAGCGGGACGACGGCACCGCGGAGCTCCTGGTGCCGCTCCCGGCGGTGCTGAGCGTGGCCGAGCGGCTCTGCGCGCCGGCCAAGTACGGGCCCGCGGAGCGGGCGGCCGTCCCGGCGGAGCGGATCAGGCTGGTGCGCGCCGCCGGCCTCGGGCCGGGCCCCTGGGGCGCCGCGGGCAGCCCCACGAGCGTCGGCGAGGTCCGCGCCTACGAGCACCGGCGCGATTGCCGCGTCCTGGCGGGCCCGCTCGCGGCCCAGGTTCTCGAGGCGGTCGGGCTGCTCGCCGAGCGGGGCGCGCTGCCCTGGGGGGCGGGCCGGCCGACGGCAGGCCGGAGCCGGGCCACGGCGCGCCGGTCACCGCGCCCGGGTCCTCCGGGCGGCCGCGCGGCGGGCTCCGGGTCGTCGTCGCGGTGCTCGAGCCCGGGCGGCCGCCACTGGCCGCCGAGCTGCTCGGCGCGGCGGCCCGGCTCGCGGCGGACGTCGGCGGCACGGTGACCGCGGTCTGCGCCGAGCCGGCCGATCCTGCCGAGCTGGGAGCGCGCGGGGCCGACCGGGTGCTGGTGCTCAGCTCGGCCACCGGTGCCCCGGTGGCCGAGGAGGACGTCGCGGGGCTGGTGGCCGCCCGGGCCGGCGAGCTCGGCGCGTGGGCGATCCTCGCCCCGGGCACGTCGTTCGGCCGTCAGGTGGCGGCCAGGATCGCGGCCCGGCTCGGCGCCGGGCTGACCGGCGACGCCATCGAGCTGACCACGGCCGGGAGCCGGATGATCGCCTGGAAGCCGGCCTTCGCCGGGCGACTGGTGGCGGCGATCTCCGCGCGCTCCGTCACCGCGCTGGCCACGCTGCGGCCCGGCGCCTTCGCGCCGCTGGCCAGCGGCCGGCGGGCAGGCGCGGCCGTGTCCACCGCCCTGGTCGAGCCGGCCGCCGCGGTCCGGGAGGTCAGCCGCACCCGGGACGCGGGCGCGGCGCCGCTGGTGCGGGCGGACTGCGTGCTCGCGGTCGGCGCCGGGGTGCCCCCGGAACGCTACGGTGAGCTGAGCCGGCTGCGCGAGCTGCTCGGCGCGGAGCTCGTCGGTACCCGCAAGGTGACCGACCAGGGCTGGCTGCCCCGGAACCGCCAGGTGGGCCTCACCGGGCACTCGCTGAGCCCGCGGCTGTACCTGGCCCTCGGCGTGTCCGGGAAGTTCAACCATCTCGTCGGCGTCCGCCGCGCGGGCACGGTGCTCGCGGTCAACCACGACCCGCAGGCCCCGGTGTTCCGCGGCGCGGACATCGGGATCGTGGGCGACTGGATGCAGACCGCGCACCTGCTCACCGAGGCGCTGGCCCGCGAGCTGGCCCGCGCCGAGCCGGACACCGCCTCGCGCGCGTAGCCGCGCCACGGGCACCGCGGCGTCAGCCGAGCAGCCGCTCCACCCGGGACAGCGTCTCCCGGAGGTTGGCCTTGGAGGTGGCCGCCTGCGCGTCGCCCGGTGACAGCCAGCGCAACGGCGCTTCCGGATTTTCCGGCCGGACCGCCTCCGGGGCGTGGGTGGCCAGCACGAACCGCAGGTCGGCGTGGTGGTGCGCGGGTTCGGCGCGGTTCGCCGGGACATCGACGATCACCACATGCCGGAGCTGTGCGTCCGGCCACGGCTCCAAGTCGGTCAGCCCGGTCTCCTCGGCGGCCTCCCGCAGCGCGATGGCGAGCGGGTCGCTCTCGCCCGGGTCACCGTGCCCGCCGACCTGGAGCCAGGCCTGCTGGCGCTGGTGCCAGCGCAGCAGCACCCGGTTGGACGCCGGATGCACGATCAGCGCGGACCCGGTGACGTGCAGGGGCATCGTGCGCAGGAACGGGTCGGCCGCGGCCTCCGCGAGCGCGAGCACCCGCTCCACGTCGGCGGCCTCGGCCTCGCCGTGCGGGCGGTACCGGCCGAGCAGGCTGAGCAGGGGATCAGGGGCAGGGCACATGGGCGGGCGTTGCTCCGGCGGAACGCGATCGTGGGATGAACGGCGGCGCGGACATCAGGCTAGCGTCAGCTGCCGGCCGGTCAGGGCTTCTTCGCCCGGCTCGGCGCCACGCGCGGCGGCTCGTCCGGCTGCTTCGGGTACACCGGCGGCCACGGCGCGTCCAGCAGCCCGCTGGCCCGGTCCCGCGCGCTCATCGCCAGCAGCGGCTCCAGCGACTGCGGATCGTCGTTCATGCCCAGCCACGGGTCGCCCGCGGCCTCCAGCCGGGCCGTCAGCGACGCGATCGTGAACTGGTCCGGGTGGATGTCGTCGAGCTCCGCCCAGGCGACCGGGGTGGACACCTGCGCGCCCGGCCGGGCCCGGACCGACCAGGCGCCGAACACGGTCTTGTGCGGCGCGTTCTGGTTGTAATCGACGAACACCCGCTGCCCGCGCTCCTCCTTCCACCACGCGGCCGTGATCAGGTCGGGCCTGCGGCGCTCCAGCTCGCGCGCGGCGGCGACGGCGGCCGCGCGGACCTGGTAGGAGTCCCAGCGCGGCTGCAGCCGGACGTACACGTGCAGGCCGCGGTTGCCCGTGGTCTTGGGGTAGCCGGCGATGCCGAGCCCGGCCAGCAGCTGCTGCAGCTCCCGCGCGGCCCGGCGGATGCCGGCGAAGTCCACGCCCGGGGTCGGGTCCAGGTCGATCCGCAGCTCGTCGGCATGGCCGGGATCGCTGACCAGGTAGGGCCAGACGTGGAAACCCAGGCAGCCCAGGTTCACCGCCCACAGCACGTGGTCCAGGTCGGCGGCGATCAGCGCCCGCGCCGTGGTGCCGTTGGGCGTGGACACCATGGTGGTCTGCAGCCAGTCCGGCGCGCTGGCCGGCACCCGCTTCTGGAAGAACGACGGCCCGCCCGCGCCGTCCGGGAACCGCTGCAGCAGCACCGGGCGCCCGCCCATCGCCCGCATCAGCGGCCCGGCCACCCGCAGGTAGTACTCGGCCAGGTCGCCCTTGGTCTCGCCCCGCTCGGCGAACAGCACCTTGTCCGGGTGCGTGATCAGCCCGCCGCGCATCAGTAGCGTTCCACCAGGTGGGCGCGGCGGGCCGGAAGCTCGTACGGCTCGGGCCAGAAGTCGGCTATCCGGGCGATCCGGCCGTCGGAGTCCAGGTCGAAGAAGCACAGCCCGGGGTAGCGGTCACCGGCCTCGGCCATCTGGATCCAGCTCGCCGCGTGCTGGCCCTGCCCGACGATCCGCAGCACGGTCAGGTGCCAGTCGCCGGGGAAGCCCTCGGCGTTGAACCGGAGGTACGCGGCCCGCCCGCGCACCCGCTCCCGGGTCTGCGGCGCCTCGTACACGACGTCCTCGGCGATCAGGCCGGCGAACGCGGCCCAGTCCCTGGCTTCCGCCGCTGCCCAGTAGGCCGCCACCACATCGTGCGCGTCATCCATGGGGCGACTCTACGACCCGGCCCAGGCCGCCGCGGGCGTGGCGCCGGCTCAGCTGGCCGGGACCGGCGGCAGGTGCAGTTCCTTGCGGATGAGCGCCGCCTGAGCCTCGACGGCGGCGTCGCCTGCCTTGCGCGCGCTGTCCAGCTTCCCCAGCGCGACCAGCGTCTTCGCCCGGGCCTGCCGCAAGGTCACCCGGAACCGGGCCTGGTTGGCCCGGATCAGCGCCTGGGCGGTGGCCTCGACCGCGGCCGGGAACTTGATCGCGGCAAGCTCCTTGTCGAACTGTCGCTCCGTGGCCACCTCCGCCCTCAGCTCCGCCTTGGCCCCGGCCAGGTTGTCGCGCTCGTCGTCGGCGTAAGCGTCCTCCTCGACATCGAGCTGCTTGTCGCTGGGATCGGCGATCGCCAGGTAGCTGCGCGCGGCCGCGGCCAGTCTCACCGCCGCCGGGGACGGGGGATTCGGGTCAGGGGGCGGCCCCTGCTGCCGCTTCCCGAAGGCCAGGAACCAGACGGCCGCGACCACCAGCACCGCCGCCAGGGTCGGGGCGATCGCGACGATGACGCTTCCGCCCTTGTCCCTCTTCTCCGGCTCGTCGTACTCGTCGTACTCGTCGGCCTCGTCGAAGTCCCTGTACCTTTGGCTGGTCACGACGTACCTCCGCCGGTTCGGCCCGCTGGCTCCGCCGGGTCAGGCGCGCAGTCGACAGGCATGGCTCCTTGGGGGCACGGCCCGCGTGCGTGACCGGTTCGAGTGGCGGGACCTGTCACAACACCCGCCCCGGCCGGCCTATCACGGCAATTGAACCACTTTGCATCTCCGTCCGTGGTCGGATAAGGACACCTGGCGTGGTCATCCGGCCGTGCCAAGACGGGAGGCCGACCGCGCATGGCTGCTGATCCAGGGCCCGCCGCCGTGCTCGCCTCGCCCGCCGCGCCGGCCCGGGACCAGGCCGCCGCCCCCGGCACCAGCGCCAGGCGGCTCTACCTGCCGACCGTCGTGGTCGCCGGGCTGGCCGCGTGGCTCTCCTGGCTCGGCTGGCAGGCACTCGCCCAGTACGGCCCGGTGGTGCATTCCATCTGGGCGGGCCAGTTCGAGCTGGCCGGGCCCGCGGTCACGGGTTTCGTGCTCGTCGTGTTCCTGGTCGAGCAGGTCCGCCCGGCGCAGCGGCGTCCCTTGCTGGCCCGCGGCCACCTCCTCGACATGGTCTACATGCTCGCCCACGCGCTGCTGGTGGTGCCGCTGATCGTGCTGCTCGGCGCGGGCTTCTCGACGGAACTGGCCCGCCTCGCCCCCTGGCTGGTGCTGCCGCGGCTCAGCGCGGTACCCGGCTGGTGCTTCATAGTCCTGGCCGTGCTGGCCATCGACGCCCTGGACTGGCTCATCCACCTCGGCAATCACCAGATCACGTCCCTGTGGCGGCTGCACGCGGTGCACCACTCCCAGGAGGAGCTCAGCATCCTCACGACCTTCCGCGCCCATCCGCTGGTCCAGGTCAGCTTCCTGCTCACCGCCGTGCCGATCCTCGCGATCACGCACAACGCGGTGACTCCGGCCGCGGTGCTCACCATCTACGCGTGCCTGGGCGCGCTGCCGCACGCGAACGTGCGGTGGACCTACGGGAAGCTGGGCGCCGTCCTGGTCAGCCCCGCCTACCACAGGATTCATCACTCGGCGACCGGCCGGCTCGACATCAATCTCGGTACGGTCTTCACGTTCTGGGACGCACTGTCACGCCGCGCGGTGTTTCCCGCCGCCGGAAGGGCCGTCACCCCGACGGGCCTGTCCGGCCGTCCGGTGCCGGTCGAGCAGTCCGGCGACCGGCCGCGTTTTGCCCGGACGTTCCTGACTCAATGGACTGAGCCCTTCACTCACTTACCTTCACTCACTTAGGAGCGAGGTGTCGAAGCAGTGACCACAACCCGCCACCAGCGATCCGCCGCCCGCCGGCAGCGTTCCCCGCTGGGCCTCTGGATCCTGTACCTGTGCGACGCGGGGCTGATGATCGCATCAGGCCTCATCCACCTGCACCTCTGGGACATCGCCTACCGGCACGTGAAGACGCTCGATCAGCTGTTCCTCGTCCAGGTGGTCGCGGCCCTGGCCCTCGCGGTCGCGCTCCTGGTCACGAGGCACCTGATCGTGGTGCTGGCCAGCCTGCTGCTGATGGCGGGCACCATCGTGGGCTTCTTGCTGGCGCGCTCGGTCGGCATCTTCGGGTTCAAGCTCACGTTCACCTCCGGCCTGGCGGACACCGTGCTCATCATCGAGATAGCGGCGGTCATCCTGCTGGCCATCACCGGCCTGCTGATGCGACGCTCCGGCGCCCGGGCCTAGCCGGCCGAGCCGCGGCCGCGGCCTCGGCCATCTTCTCGATCGGCCGGGCGGCAGCCCCGCCGATCATCACGCCGAGGCCGATCGCGCCGAGCGTCAGCACCGTGCTCAGCCACACCATGGTCGTCACCGGCAGGGTGCAGGCGCCGATCAGCCGGGCGGCGCACTCGGCCAGCAGCAGCAGCCCCCAGATCGCGCTGAACAGCATCTCGAGCCGCCGGAACCGGGCCCAGCGGGTGGCCCGGGCCGACCCCACGCTCGGGCTGTCCAGCCCGGCGTTCGCCAGGATGATCGCCGGCAGCCCGGTGCTCGCCGCCCGGGGCCGCGAGATGCTGGACCTGCTCGAGCCGTCGCTGGGCGGGCACCTTATCCGGCCCAAGCCGGGCTCCGGGGCCGGGGCGTAACGGCCGGGCCGTCTAGCGGCCTAGCGGCCCGGCCGGCCACGGAGGCCCGGCGGCCAGCCGCTCGCGGATCTGGCTCATGCGCTCGGCCGAGTCGTGCGGCATCTCCCACCGGGTCTCCAGCCACCAGGTGCAGCCCGCGTCGGCCCAGGGAGCGACCTTGGCCGCCGCGGCGGCCGGATCATCCGCCGGGGTCTCGCCGTCGGCCACGATGTCAAAGCCCGGCCCGGCCCCGTGGTCGGCCAGCCAGCTCCGCAGCGCCCGGACGTCGTCCGGGCCCGCCTCCCGGCCGCCCAGGTCGTACTGCGGGATGATGCCGTCGCAGCGCAGCGCCCGGCGCAGCGACTTCGGCCGCGGCCACACCCCGACCACCCACAGCGGGACGCGCTCCTGGACCGGCCGCGCGGCCGCGGCTAGGTCCGCCCGGCCGGTGCCGTAGCGGTAATGCTGCCCGCGGTAGCTCGTGCCGCCGTCCCACAGCGCGCGGATCAGGTCGATGCCCTCGTCGAGCCGCTCGGCCCGGGCCCGCAGGTCGGTGAGCTCGGCGGTATCGGGAAGGTCGGTATCCACCGCGCCGACCCCGACCGCGAGGATCGCGCGACCGCCCGACAGCTGGTCCAGCGTCGCCACCTGGCTGGCGACCTTCCAGGGACGGCGCCAGGGCAGCGGGGTGAGCATGGTGCCGAGCCGGACCCGGGCGGTCCTGACGGCCATGGCGGCCAGCAGGGTCCACGCGTCCACGCCGTAGGCCGCCTCCCACACGAACACCCCGTCCCACCCCGCCTGCTCGGCCAGCAGCGCCTGGTCCAGTTGCTCGGTCGCGGTCCCGCCGGGGAGCACGACCCCGTAGCGCATGACGTGTTCGGCCATGGCCCGGTCTTACAGCAACTCGCTGACGTCGAGGTCGAGGCGGTACTTGGCGATCGCCTGGCCGAGCACCTCGGGCTTGACCTCGCCGACGCGGGCCAGCTGGGTCAGCACGGCCAGGGTGATCGACTCGGCGTCCACGTGGAAGAACCTGCGGGCGGCCGGCCGGGTGTCGGAGAACCCCCAGCCGTCCGTGCCGAGCGAGCCGAACGGGGCGCCGACCCAGCGGGCGATCTGGTCGGGTACCGCGCGGATCCAGTCGCTCACGGCCACGACCGGGCCGGGGTGATCGGCCAGCGCGGTGGTGACGTGCGGCACGCGCGGCTCGGCGTCCGGGTGCAGCAGGTTCCACTCGTCGCAGTCGAGCGCCTCCCGGCGCAGCTCGGTCCAGGACGTGGCCGACCACACCTCGGCGGCGACGCCCCAGTCCTCGGCCAGCAGCCGCTGCGCGTCGAGCGCCCAGCGCAGCGCCACGCCCGAGGCGAGGATCTGCGCGCGCGGCCGCTCGGCGGCGGGCTCGGCCGGGCCGGCCCGCCCGGCGGCCTCCGCGGCCCCGGCGGCCGGCGGCGCGCCGGCGAACCGATACAGGCCGCGCAGGATGTCCCGCTCCAGAGCCTCCGTCCCGCCCCGGTAGTCGGCCGGCTGGGCCGGCTGGACGTAGGGCTCGTTGTACACGGTCAGGTAGTAGAAGATGTTCTCCCCCTCCGGGTGCCCGGGGGAGGAGCCGTACATCCGGCGCAGCGCGTCCTTGACGATGCAGGCCAGCTCGTACGCCCAGGCCGCGTCGTAGGAGACGCACGCCGGGTTGACCGACGCGAGCAGCACCGAGTGCCCGTCGTTGTGCTGCAGGCCCTCGCCGGTGAGCGTGGTCCGCCCGGCCGTCGCCCCGAGCAGGAAGCCGCGGCCCATCTGGTCGCCGAACGCCCACATCTGGTCGCCGGTCCGCTGGAACCCGAACATCGAGTAGAAGATGTAGACCGGGATCATGTGGGTGCCGTGCGTGGCATAGGCGGTGCCGGCCGCGATCGTCGAGCCCATCGCCCCGGACTCGCTGATCCCCTCGTGCAGGATCTGGCCCTGGGCCGATTCCTTGTAGGACAGCAGCAGGCTGCGGTCCACCGCCTCGTAGGTCTGGCCGTGCGGGTCGTAGATCTTCGCCGTCGGGAACAGCGAGTCCATGCCGAACGTGCGCGCCTCGTCCGGGATGATCGGCACGAACCGGGGGCCGATCTCCCGGTCCTTCATCAGGTCCTTGAGCAGCCGGACGAACGCCATGGTCGTGGCGACCTGCTGCTTGCCCGAGCCCTTCTTCAGCTCGTCGTAGTGCTTGTCGTCCGCCAGGGCGAGCGGCTTGGCGCGCACCACGCGCTTGGGCAGGTAGCCGCCGAGCGCGGCCCGGCGCTCCTTCATGTACTGGATCTCGTCGGACTGCTCGCCCGGATGGTAGTAGGGCGGCAGGTCGGCCTCCAGGGCCGCGTCGGGGATGTCCAGGTACAGCCGGTCCCGGAACTCCTTCAGCTCGGCTACGGTGAGCTTCTTCATCTGGTGAGTGGCGTTGCGCGCCTCGAAGTCCGGGCCGAGCGTCCAGCCCTTGATCGTGTGGGCCAGGATCACGGTCGGCTGCCCGACGTGCTCGGTGGCCGCCTTGAACGCCGCGTAGACCTTGCGGTAGTCGTGGCCGCCGCGGGACAGGTTGCGGATCTCGTCATCGGACAGGTGCTCGACCATGGCCCGCAGCCGCGGGTCGCCGCCGAAGAAGTTCTCCCTGGTGTAGGCGCCCGACTCGACCGCGTAGGTCTGGAACTGGCCGTCGGGCGTGGTGTTCATCTTGTTGACCAGGACCCCGTCGGTGTCCTTGGCCAGCAGCGGGTCCCAGTCGCGGCCCCAGATGACCTTGATCACGTTCCAGCCCGCGCCGCGGAACGACGCCTCCAGCTCCTGGATGATCTTGCCGTTGCCGCGCACCGGCCCGTCGAGGCGCTGCAGGTTGGCGTTGATCACGAAGGTCAGGTTGTCGAGCTCCTCGCGGGCGGCCAGGCTGATCGCGCCGAGCACCTCCGGCTCGTCGGTCTCGCCGTCGCCGAGGAACGCCCACACGTGCGACCGGCTGGTGTCCTTGATCTCCCGGGCCAGCAGGTACCGGTTGAACCGGGCCTGGTAGATGGCGTTGATCGCGCCCAGCCCCATGGACACGGTCGGGAACTCCCAGAAGTCCGGCATCAGCCGGGGATGCGGGTAGGACGGGAGGCCGCCGCCGTGCCCGCGGTGGGACAGTTCCTGGCGGAAGCCGTTCAGCTGGTCCTCGGTCAGGCGGCCTTCCAGGAAGGCCCGCGCGTAGATGCCGGGCGCCGCGTGGCCCTGGAAGAACACCTGGTCGCCGGACTCGCCGTGATCCTTGCCGTGGAAGAAGTGGTTGAACCCGACCTCGTACAGGCTGGCCGCCGAGGCGTAGGTGGCGATGTGGCCGCCGACCCCCATCCCCGGCCGGTTGGCCCGGGACACCATCACCGCGGCGTTCCACCGGATGTAGGCCCGGATCCGCCGCTCGACGTACTCGTCGCCGGGGAACCAGGGCTCGCGCTCCGGCGGGATCGTGTTGATGTAGTCGGTGCTGCGCAGCCCGGGCACGCCCACCTGCTGCTCGCGCGCGCGCTCGAGCAGCCGGAGCATGACGTACCGGGCCCGGGCGCGGCCCCGGGTCCGGACCACGTTGTCGAACGAGTCGATCCACTCCCTGGTCTCGTCCGGGTCGATGTCCGGCAGCTGGGTGGGCAGGCCGTCGCTGATGATCGAGAAGCGCTGGCGTCCTGAGGCCACGTGGGGTTCCTTGCCTTCCTTAGCTGATGTCCCTTCTCATCCTCGTACGGGTCTGCCCGTAACGCATCTCTACCGCTTGGTAACCGGGCGGGCCGGGCGGCCGGAGCCCTTCACTTGGCTGGTTGCCTATGCCACGCTGGGGTACACCAGAAGCGGCTAGCAGCGCAGCTGAGCGGCGGCCGGTGAGCTGGCCGGGCCAGCGCGCGGAATCTGGTGAAGGAGGTGCACGCATGCATGCTGTGGTCGGGGACCGGCTGCACGTGCGCGGGAACGCCGTCGGGCATCCTGACCGGACCGGGGAGATCGTGGAAGTCCGCGACTCGGGTGGCGCGCCGCCCTACCTGGTGCGGTTCGACGACGGCCATACCTGCCTGATCTTCCCTGGCCCTGATGCGATCGTCGAGCATCCGCCGAAGAAGACCCGGGCGGCGCCCAAGAAGAAGGCGGCGAAGGCCTAGCGGTGGGCACACCGGACCGGCGGCCGACGGCCCGTTCGGGATGAAAACCGAGACTTTCCGGGTGCACACGGGTCGCCGGGACACCGTGTATGACATCACGGCGCAGTGCGCCGGCTTCGCCCGCCAGGCGTCCGCAGGCGGCGACGGGCTGCTGCACGTGTTCGTGCCGCACGCCACGGCCGGCGTCGCGGTGATCGAGCTCGGCGCGGGCAGCGACCGCGACCTGATGGCCGTGCTCGCCGACCTGCTGCCCGCCGACGACCGCTGGCAGCATGCGCACGGCTCGCGCGGGCACGGCCGTGCGCACGTGCTGCCGGCCTTCGTGGCACCCTTTACGCTCCTCCCGGTGGTGGCCGGCGGCTCGCGCTGGGGACCTGGCAGGCGGTGGCAATTGTCGACCTAAATGTTGATAATCCGGACAGGCAGGTGCGGTTGTCGCTCATCGGGTAAACCTGTTAGCCGCGGGACGAGGTCAGGTCATGATCGACATTTTGGCTCTGTGCACGAATTGTGACTTGCGCGTCGGGCCTGCCCAGTGTGGACTGTCCGATCAAGAGGTGACAGCGCGAACAGCGCTGCGCCTGACTGCAACCGCCGCCCGCGGGCGGGGCGCGGCACCTGCCGCGCCGCGCCGGGCAGCGGGAAAGGACTCAGGAGGACGTCAGTGAGCGCGACCGCGGGCCAGGCGCAAGACCAGCGCGACCTGGCCGGGCGGCTTGGCATCAAGCCGGGCCAGGTGGTGCAGGAGATCGGGTACGACGACGACTGTGATGAGCAGATCCGCGACTCGATCGCCGCGGTACAGGAAGTAGAGCTTGTCGACGAGGACTTCGACGATGTCGTCGATGTGGTCCTGCTCTGGTGGCGGGACGGGGACGGCGATCTCGTGGACGCCCTGGTGGACGCGCTGACACCACTCGCCGACGGCGGCTACATCTGGCTGTTCACGCCCAAGTCCGGGCGGGACGGCCACGTGGAGCCCAGCGAGATCGGCGAGGCCGCGCCCACCGCCGGGTTGTCGCAGACGTCCACCGTGAGCGCCGGGAGGGACTGGTCGGGCACCCGGCTGGTCGCGCCGAAGGCGCGCCGCTGACGCTGCGTTGACGGCACGCTGGCGCCGGGCCGAGGGCGCGCCGCTGCTGGCCCGGGCGCGGGTGCGTGACGCAGCTGACGGGCGCTGGTGGCAGACTGAAGACATCTCGCGCTTGCGGGCTCTATCTGAGGCCCGCGCCAGCACCCCACGTTGACGAAAGGACCAGTGATGGCGGTCGAGGTTGGCGACAAGGCCCCGGACTTCGAGCTGAAGGACCAGCACGGCACGGCCGTGAAGCTGTCGAGCTTCGCCGGCCAGAAGAACGTCGTGCTGGTGTTCTACCCGCTGGCGTTCAGCGGGGTCTGCACGGGGGAGCTGTGCGCGATGCGCGACGAGTTCCCGGAGGTGTCCCGCGATGACGTGGAGCTGCTCACGGTGTCGGTGGACTCGACCTTCACGCACCGCGCCTGGGCCGACGCCGAGCACTTCCAGTTCGGGCTGCTGTCCGACTTCTGGCCGCACGGCGCGGTGGCCAAGGCGTACGGCGTGTTCGAAGAGAACCTCGGGATTGCCACACGCGGGACCTTCATCATCGATAAGAATGGCGTCGTGCGGTGGAAGGTCGTGAACCCCGTACCGCAGGCACGTGATATCGCCGAGTATCAGAAGGCGCTGGCGGAGCTGGACTAGCTGGCTGCCGAGGCGCGTTCTGGGGGAACGGCAGAATCGGAAACGCTGAATGCCCTGCTATCGCTGTGGTGCGCGGCAGGTCGACCCGGACCGAGGGGAGAGCCCCTGGAAACGAGGGGTCCGGGCCGACCGCCAGGTACTCATCTGCCCAGCCTGCCAGTCATCCGTCGACTGGGTGGGAGAGCTCGACCGGTGCCCGGTGTGCTCGAGCGTGCACCTGGTGCGCAGGCTCGGCGAGGTTGAGTGCCGGGACTGCGGGCACGTCCGCGAGCCCACTCCAGGGCCGGTGGGCGTGGGCCCGGTTCCCGGCTTGGCGCCCGGTGCGTCGTCGCCCGGTCCCGTTACGGGTGAGGTGGCCGGCATCGCGCCCGGTCCGGACCCGGGCTTCGGCGAGACGCCAGGCCTGGCCGAGGAGGTGGAACTCGCGCTCGAGCGGGTGCTGGGCCGGGGCAGCCGTCCCGCCAGGATCGGCTAGCCCGCTGGCTGGCCCGGAGCGGGTACGCTGGCCCGGTCATAGCTGCTTCTGCCGGGTCGCCTCGGCAGGCGGCGGGGTGCATAGCTCAGCGGTAGAGCACTCGCCTTACAAGCGAGGGGTCGCTGGTTCGATCCCAGCTGCGCCCACCAGGCAAAATCGCTCACTGTGACCCTCCGGATCCTGCCAATGGGAGCGCAGATGGGAGCTGGATTTCTCCCGCGCGCTCCCGGAACGGGGCCAGCCACTCGTCGAGAGCGGGCACGGCCGAGCGCGGCTCGGCGCCGCGGGCTTGGTCGATGCGCGCCCGTGCCGCGACAGCGGCCTGCCATCGCTGCGTCTGCCGGGCCAGCATTTCCACGGTCATCTCGTCGTCGATGTGGGTGTAGTGGTCGGCGATGTCGCCCGAGAGACCGTGGCCGAGGCGGTCGCGGCGCAAGACCCTGGGGACCCGGTCGCGCCGCATCGCCGTCTGGTGGCCGTGCCGCAAGCCGTGCGGTGTCAGGCCAGGGACAAGCGCCGCCCGCGAGCATTCGGCCACCTGCTCTGCCCTGGCCCGGTGCATCCCTGTGAGTGCCGAAAACGTCATCCATGTCTCGCGACCAGGCGATATTCGTTGATCGTGCCACCGACGCGAGTCTGTCTTCGGACGCGGTACTGCTCAAGATCGACCGGTTCGGGTAGGGGTTTCAGCGGGGCAGCGGCGTCCAGCGACCGATGGGGCCGGTGGAGGTTGTGGTGGGTCTCGTACTGGCGCAGGACCCGCTGCAGATGGCTCTGATTCCAAACCAGGGTGCGGTCCGGGAGCTCGCGCCGGCATCCCCCGATCCAGCGTTCGACGATCGCGTTCATGCGGGGCGTCCGGATGTTACAGAGCACAATCCGGATGCCAGCATCAGCAAGCACTGCGTCGAACGCGGCCGTGAAGTTTGATCCGCGGTCGCGGATCATGAACTTGACCCGATACGCCTGCTCGCCGAGGTCCATGATCAGGTTGCGGGCCTGCTGTGCGGTCCATTCGCCGGTGGGATGCAGAGCGACTCCGAGGATGCGGATGCGCCTGGTGGCGTGCTCGATCACGGCCAGGACATGGGCCTGGGTGCCGTCGACCAGGTCAGCCGTGAAGAAGTCGCATGCCACGATCATCTCGGCCTGGGAGCGCAAAAACTGCGACCAGGTAGACGCGGATCGGCGCGGCGCCGGGTCGATTCCGGCCTTCTTGAGAATTTCCCATACCGTCGACGCCGCTACCGTCACTCCCAGGCCAGCCAGCTCGCCGTGGATCCTGCGGTACCCCCATTCAGGATTCTCGCGGGCCAGCCGGAGGACTGGGGCCTTGATGTTCCGGCGGGTCGCCGGTCGGCCGGTCTCGCCGCGCTTGGACCTGGCGGCCCAGCGGCGGCGGGTGATGTCGCGGTGCCAGCGCAGGATCGTGTCCTGAGCGACCAGCGGCCGCAGTCCCCTGCAGCGCGCTTTCGGTATCACACCGAGCAGGGTGGCGAGCAGGGCCCGGTCCGCCCACTTCAGCTTCGGGCGACGCGGCTGCCGCTGCTGCAGGACCGCGAGCTGATGGCGCAAGATCAAGATCTCGGCGGTCTTCCACGCCTCCTCACGCCGGGACAGCCGCTGCCATGCGACCACCTGCGTGGTCAGGAGGAAAACGCACCGCAGGCACATGATCGGTGATCATCACGGCCAGATGGCTGGGAGGGCAACTCCGCTGGTCAGAACCGTGGACGGGATTGTCCGCACGCACAGGCTCTGCGTGTGGACGCAATCAGGTAACGTCGCGAGAGAGGACAGATCCTTGTCGAGAGAGGACGCGGCGGATGCGCTGGTTCAAGATCGCCGCCATCGGGGCCGGAATACTGATCGCGTTCCTGGTCGTCGGCTCGGTGGTCGGCTTCATCATTCACGCTGTGACCTACCTGGTGATCGCCGCGCTCGTGGTCGGCGCGATCGCGGTGGGCATCAAGGTGGCCCGTTCCGGGCGGCAGGTTTCGGATAAGAAGGCCGACCGCGAGGTCCGCGAGCCCGACTACACGCAATACAGCAGGCAGCTGCCGCGGGCCGACGTCGAGCCGGTCTCCACCCCGTACCCGCCGCAGCCGTCCCGGCCGAACACCCAGGACGTGGACGACGAGCTGGCCAGGCTGAAGCGCGAGATGGGCGGCTAGCCGCTCAGCTCAGGTTCGCTCCCGGCCCTGATCGGCAAGGTCCGTAGTCTCATTCCCAGTCTCATTCAGCAACGTCCGCCCGGGTACACCTGGCCACTCTCGGCCGTGCCTGTACCGCTTCAAAACTAATCGCAGAGTCTCTGACCTGGGGATTCATGAGACTGGCTACGCCGCCTGGTAGTACTCGTTGATCACGCCTCCGAGCACCTTGCGCCGACGGATCGGTGCGTCCAGTGACAATATGGCGGGCTGATCCTGGTCGGGTGGTCGTTGCTGGCGGGACTGGTGCGGGCGGTGGCGGTTGTAATGGCCGGCGTACTCGCCTAGGACTGACCGCAGGTGCCGTTCGCCGTAGATGAGCATCCGGTCGGTGCACTCGGCTCGCGCTGTGCGCACCCATCTCTCGGCATAGCAATTCGCGCGCGGGGTCCGCGGCGGGGTCTTCACTACCGTTACGCCCTCGCCAGCGAAGATTTCATCGAAGGTGCTGGTGAACTTGGCGTCGCGATCCCGGATCAGGAAGCGGAAGGAGCCGATCCGGTCGCCGAGGTCCATGAGCAGGTTGCGGGCCTGCTGGGCGGTCCACGCGCCGTCCGGGTGAGCCGTGACGCCGAGGACATGCACCCGCCGGGTCCTCACCTCCATGACGAACTAATACGTACAGGCGCTTGAGGAAGACCGTGTCCACATGAAAGAAGTCGCAAGCGAGCAGCCCATGAGCCTGCATACGCAGGAATGCCCGCCAGCAGGTGTCGACGATCTGCGGAGCCGGTGCGCGCCGCCGGGTGCGCAGGATCCGCCGTACCGTCGCCTCGCTGATCGGGTGACCGAGGCGGCATAGTTCACCTTGAACCCTGCGGTACCCCCAGCCCGGGTTCTCCCGCGCCAGCCTCAGCACCAGGTCGCGGATCTCCGGGCTGGTCCGCGGGCGGCCCGGCCGGTTTGGATACGTCCACTTGCGCGTAATCAGCCGGTGGTGCCAGGCCAGCAATGTGCCCGGCGTGACCAGCCGATGGGCGCGGAGCACGGCTGGCAGCAGCCGGGCCAGCGCCGCCAGGACCGCCCGGTTAGCCCAGTCCGGCCTGGGCCGGTCGACCTGGCGCCGCAGCACCGCGATCTCATGACGGAGCACCATGATCTCCGCATCCTTGGACGCTTGGCTGCGGCACAGCAGCACCAGCCAGCCAAAGACCCGGACCATGATCAGGTAGAGCAGCCGGACGCACATGAACCGCGATACTGCCGCAACCTGACTGTCTGGCCAAGCCGCATGTCACGCCCTATATGCCGAGTTTTGAAGCGGTACAGGCTAAAGGTCGATGATCCGGCTGGGGGAGCCGGTCATGTCGAGAAGGCGGCGGATGTCCGCCTGATCGCCGGTGACGACATCGGCCCGCAGTTCGGCCGCTAGCTGGGCGACCGCGGCGTCCACGACATCAGCTGAACCGGCCCGGCCCAGAAGCTCCCCGGCCGCGTGGGCCCGCTGTTCGGTCAGAGGCACGATCTCACAGCCGCGCAGCAGGCGCCTCAGCTGAGCTTGTGCGGGCGAGCGGCTGACCTGGGTGACAACCGGGGCCGGCACCGCCGGGACGACCCCTGCCTCCAACCGCACCTTGTGCTCAGCCCAGGCTGTTCGGACGTTCCGGTCGGCGGCAACCAGGACTCCCGCGTCGTATACGACCGGCGTCATGCCGACCGGCGTTCCGGCTGGCCCGCGCCGACCCTTTGGCGCGCGGCCTCGAGTTCCTCGCGGGTGAAAGCGCCGTGCTCTACTTCCCATTCGGCGACGGCGGCAAGCCCGTCCCGCACGATGAGGGCACGCCGGGCCGCTGCGGTCATCCAGGCCGACACGCTGAGCCCTTCGGCGGCTGCAGCGGCGATTATCTGGGCGTGGACATCGGGATCAACGGTGATCGCGAGCTTGGGTGACGGCTTGCCCCTCGGCATGGAGAAACTATACCACTACAGTATGATCGTTGGTGGCCAACACGCCAGATGCTCGGTGCCGCTGTTGCACGTGGACTAGACAAGAGCCAAACCAAGAGCCAACGGTCACCGACGCTAGGCTACGCCGGGCGACGGTGAGCCATCACAGGGCAGGTGAGCTTCACACCAAGAGACGCCGGCTGCCCCTGGCGCGCCGGGCAGCTGGCCAAAGCCATCCACGTCCTACAAGCCCGCGAGATCGAAGGATGAAAAAGGCTCAGTCGGTCGGCTGGCCGCGGAGATGGGTCGTGATTCGGCGGTCGCCTGTGCCAGTTTGGTGCCGCAGCGCGTGCGATCGGCTAGCAGTGCGGAAATAGGTCCGCATGTCAGCGGAGGGAGCTGTCGCCGTTCGCGGCGCCCTGCGGCGGAGCTTGGCAGGCCTGCATGCTTGTTCTGTGGCGTCTAGGCCCGGGTCTTGTCCGGGGATGTGCCGTCTTCTTGGTTGCCGTGCTCTTGAGGTTCAGCGTCGGCGTGGCGGCGGATGGCCTGGTCCCCGGCGGTTGCACCCAGGCGGTTCTGGGTGCCGTGCAGGAACACCGAGGTGACCAGCGCGGCGGCTTTCTCGACGCCGGCTTGGCGCTCGGCGGCCATCCGGCCTGCGGCCTGCAGGAGGTAGCCGAGCACGAATCCGAGTTCGTCGACGGTGAGATCGCCGCGGAAGGTCCCGTCATCGATGCCGCGTTGCAGCAGCGCCTGGATCATCGTCCCGATCTGCTGTTCCACTTCGCCGGCGGGATCGAACGCGCTGACGACGGCGGCGTACTTGCTGCCGGCCGCGGCGACCACGCGCGCGAGCCGGGCGATTCCCTCAGGGACGGGAACGGTTTCCAGGTCGGCCTGGGCGAGCCGGGCGGCGGCCGTCTGCAGGCCGGCAGCGGTCAGGGCCGCCAGCAGCCGCTCCCGGGTGGGGTAGTACCGGTACAGCGTCGCCCGGGACACGCCGGCCGCCTCGGCGATGTCGGCCATGCTGGGCGGCTCGCCGCCGCGGGCCAGCAGGTCCGCGCCCGCGGTCACCGCGTGGTCAGCCCCTACTCCGCCCGCGGCGCCGACCAGATCAGCCGCAACGGGCAGATCGCCTACGCCACCGTCGTCTTCGACGCCCCGCAGGCGAGCCTGCCGGTGCCGGACGTCACCCGCGTTGCCCACCTCGCCGAGGCCGCCCAGGCACCCGGCGTCCAGGTCGACATCGGCGGCCCGGCGGTGGAGAACGCGCTGCGGCCGTCGGTCGGCATCAGCGCGGCCGTCGGGGTCCTGGCCGCCGCAGTCGTGCTGTTCATCGCGTTCGGGTCGCTGCTGGCCATGCTGCTGCCCCTGGCGATCGCCATCGCCGCGCTGGTCTGCGGCCTGATGACGACCGGGCTGGTGTCCCACGCCGTCAGCATTCCCTCGGCCGGCCCGACGCTGGGCATGTTGATCGGGCTGGGCGTGGGCATCGACTACGCGCTGTTCATCGTCACCCGGCACCGCAACAACCTCAAGGCCGGCATGTCCCCCCGGGACGCCGCGGTCCGCGCGCTGAACACCTCCGGCCGCGCGGTCCTGTTCGCCGGGACCACGGTGTGCATCGCCCTGCTCGGCATGCTCGTGCTGCGCATCAGCTACATCTCCGGCCTGGGCATCGCCGCGGCGATCACCGTGCTGTTCACCGTCGCCGCCGCCACCACCTTGCTGCCCGCGCTGCTCGGCTTCCTCGGCATCCGGGTGCTGTCCCGCAAGGAACGCGGCCGGCTGGCCGCCACCGGGCCCGCGCCCGGCGGCACATCCGGGGCGTGGGCGCGGCTGGCCGCGTTCGTGCAGCGCCGCCCCGCCCCGCTGGCCGTCGCCGCCGCCGCGGTCATGCTCCTGCTGGCCATCCCGGTGCTGTCGCTGCGGCTGGGCTCCTCCGACGCGGCCAACGACCCCGCCGGCTCCACCACCCACCAGGCCTACGAGCTGCTCGCCCAAGGATTCGGCCCTGGTTTCAACGGCCCCCTGCAACTGGCCGGCACCACCGGGTCCCCGGCCGCCACGGCGGCGTTCACCCGGCTGGCGGGCACGCTCAAGACCGAGCCCGGGATCGCCGCGGTCTCGCCGCCCGTCCCCGGCAAGGGCGCCGCGCTGATCAGCGTGATACCCACCACCTCCCCCGAGGCCAAGGCCACCAGCACCCTGATCAGCACGCTGCGCGACAGCGTCATCCCCGCCGCCGAGCACGGCACGAGCCTGCGCGTCTACGTCAGCGGCGTCACCGCCATCAACGGCGACTTCGCCACCGTCATCGCCCCCAAGCTGCTGATCTTCATCGCGGTCATCCTCGTCCTGGGGTTCCTGTTGCTGCTGCTGGCCTTCCGCAGTCTGCTCATCCCCGCGGCCGCCGCGATGATGAACCTGCTCGCCGCCGCCGCGTCCTTCGGCGTCCTGGTCGCTGTCTTCCAGTACGGCTGGGGCCTGCGCCTGCTCAACCTCGGCCAGCCCGGCCCCGTCGAATCATTCCTGCCCGTCCTCATGCTCGCGGTCCTGTTCGGCCTGTCCATGGACTACGAGGTCTTCCTGGTCTCCCGCATCCGCGAAGAATGGGCCCACACCGGCGACAACCACCACGCCGTCCGCACCGGCCAGGCCACCACCGGCCGGGTCATCATCGCCGCCGCCACCATCATGATCCTGGTGTTCAGCGCCTTCATCCTCTCCGGCCAGCAGGTCATCGGCGAGATCGGCATCGGCCTGGCCGCCGCCGTCCTGCTCGACGCCTTCCTCCTGCGCACCATCCTCGTCCCCGCCCTCATGCACCTGTCCGGCCGCGCGAACTGGTGGCTGCCCGGCTGGCTGGACCGCATCCTCCCGCAACTGTCCATCGAACCCGCCACCGAACCCGCGCCCGCGGCAGCACTTCCAGGCTCCGCTGGGCATGCCGGCGATCGCGTCCCGCAGCCCGCGGCAGCAGCCGGGCATCACCTCGCAGCCAGCGAGCGAGAGCCGGACTAGCCTCGCCTGCCCTTTCGCGGAACCTGAAGACTTTTTTGTGCGAACTGCCCGGCGCAGGTGGGCTATTCGGGGAGCATCGTCGCGAGGCCATTGAGCACTCGTTCGAGCCCCAGGTCGAAGCCGTGCTTGAGGCGGTCGGGGTCGCGCGGCGCGCGAGCGTCGAGGACGACGCGGCTGGGGACGGCCATCCAGGGGTGGCGCAGGGTCATGGCCCGTAGGCCGTGAGCGAACGAGCGCAGGTCCTCGCGCCAGTCCCCTCGGACCTCGAACTGCAGGTCGTTGCCCATCACCGCGTCGACCATCAGGTCGATCAGCTCGTCCTTGCGGGCGACGTAACGGTAGAGCGATGCCGCTCCGACACCGAGCTCGGCCGCCATGGCCCGCATCGAGACCGCCTCGATTCCCTGCGTATCGGCCAGCGTCACCCGGATGGCCACCGACCCGCGCACCCAGGCCTACGTGGCCCGGCGCACCACCGAAGGCAAGACCACCAAGGAGATCATCCGCTGCCTCAAACGCTACGTCGCCCGCGAGATCTACAAGGCCCTGACCGGCCCGCACCCGGCGGCCGGGCCAGCACACCACATCAAAGAATTTCATGATCACTTGACATAGGAGCTTCGTGATGCTGTCAATCGACGTAGCGCGAGGACCGACCGCGGAAGGGTCCACGGTGAGCGATCTGCTGCGGCATGCACTCGGTGGCTGGCCGAGGTGATTGTCGATCTAGGACCGCGGCAGCCACGCAGCCGCCTCATGCTTGACCGGACGCGCCGTATGCGGCATGACAGCGCGTTCTCGATGCCAGCGGGCTACGCATAGTTATACAGAATGGCAGGCCAGGCGATAGGTCGGGCCTGGGATTGCTCGGACGTCAGTCAGGGACGAAATGCACCGGTACCGTCTGCCACTGCACCCGGTTTTGAGCCGACACCCGCCTGCGGGACAACGTTCACCCGCAACGTGGTGCCGTCGCGCACCGTCACCGGAAGGTCCCGCAGCACTTGACACTGAATCCGCGGCGATCTCGTACGCACGCACCGGGGGGGTGCACAAGCCCGGGCAGCCGGCATAGCGCATACAATGCCGCCCCGGCCGGTGCCAGGGCCGGCCCAGCCGGGTCGCGCTCACCTGCCCGCGTCACCTCATCTTCCCTGGCCGGCCGGCGGGGGCTCCAACGGCCATGAGCACAGGGCCACCAGACGTTAAGACGCTAGCCATCCTCGAGCCGGCGCTCGTGACCGCGCCACCGTCTGCGAACGGCTGGCGGGCAATCTTCGGGGACAACGAGATCAGCTGCATTGCGACGGAAACCCTTTCGTTGCCGTCGGTGATGGTGTAGACCGAGCGCGACGCGGCAATTAAGCCGGACCGGTCAGCGACTGGTGAGAGTGTAGTAGCCCAGGCGGGGGGGACCATGATCAGAGAAAATAAGCTGGCGTGGGACGTCGGCTCATCGGCGTCACCTGCTTGGCGTGGTTCCCGCTCACCTGTCGCGCGGGCCACCCTGGCCGTCCTTCTTGCGGCCGCGTTCATGGCGGCCCGGCCGCTCGCCGCCGCCGGTGATGCGGCGGGGTCACCTGTCCCGCAGAACGTTACGGCCGCGCCGCGGATCCCGGCTGGGGCGAGAGTGACCGGCGCCGTGCCGGCCTCGACCACCCAGACCGCCGAGGTTGTGCTGCGGCCTCGCGACGAAGGGGCGCTGACGGGCTTTATCGCGGCGGTGACGGACGGCCGGTCGCCGCTGTTTCACCACTATCTGCCGCAGGGGCAGTTCGCGAGCAGGTTCGGGCCAGCGCAGTCGACGATCGTCGCGGTCAGGTCACAGCTTGAGGCGGATGGGCTGCAGGTTACCGGCGTGGCGGACGGGCTGGTGATCGATGTCAGGGCGTCGGCGAGCCAAATAGCGCGGGCGTTCGGGACCGGGCTTGAGCGGGTCAGGCTCGCGGACGGGTCGATCGGCCAGGCGACGACCGGCGCGGTCCGGCTGCCGTCCTCGATCGCCGGTGCGGTGGCTGCGGTCGTCGGCTTGAACAGCGTGGTGCGCCCGCGGCCGCTTGGACTTGTACGCGCAGCTGCCTCGATCCGGGAGGACCCGGCGGCGACAGCGCCGTCGTTCTCCCACCCCCCGGGTTCGCCGGCGGCGTGCGCCGACGCCCGGGCGGATGCGCAGGCGTTCGGGGGGCTGACCGATGATCAGATCGCGAACGCCTACGGCGCGTTCGGTTTGTATGGGGCGGGTGACCTGGGCGCCGGTCAGCACATCGCGATCTACGAGCTCGAGCCGTTCCTGGCTTCTGACGTCAAGACGTTCGACACCTGCTACTTCGGCGCGGGCGCCGCGTCGCAGATGCAGAAGCGCTTGCGCGTGATCCCGGTCGACGGCGGCCAGCCCGCCGGCCCTGGGTCTGGTGAGTCGATCCTCGACGTCGAGGATGTCTCGGCGGTCGCGCCGGGCGCCAGCATCGACGTGTACGAGGGGCCGAGCCCCAGCGCGGACGGGGCCGTCTACGACCCGGTCGACCCCTACGCGGCGATCATCGGCGCCGACCGTGACCAGGTCGTGAGCACGAGCTGGGGGTTGTGCGAGCAGGCTGTGCAGCTGGGTCAGCCAGGCCTGCAGCAGGCTGAGAACGTGCTGTTTGAGCAGGCGGCCGCGCAGGGGCAGTCGATCTTCGCTGCGGCAGGGGATAACGGCAGCGACGACTGCAACACGTTCGAGACCTCCAGCCCGGTGCCCGGCCAGAACCCGGTCTCGGTCGACGACCCGGGCAGCCAGCCGTACGTGGTGTCGGCCGGCGGCACGACGATCGACGACGCGACCCAGCCGCCGCTGGAGCACGTGTGGAATGACGGAGCCGACGGGGGCGGGGGCGGCGGCGGGATCTCGATGTCGTGGCAGATGCCCGCCTGGCAGGCTGACGCGCGGGTGCCGGGAATCGTGCGGCCGGGCGCTGGCTATGCGCAATCGAATGCGGTCGAAAAGCAGTTCGGTTACCCGCAGAACTTCTGCCAGGCGTACCTGAGCGGCGCGACGTCGGCCACGCCGTGCCGGACCGTGCCCGACGTATCGGCGCAGGCGGACGAGTACACCGGCGCGATCACGGTCTACAGCAGCAGTTTCGAAAGCGCCAGCACGCCCGACGGCTGGGGCACCATCGGCGGGACCTCGTCGGCGGCGCCGCTGTGGGCGGCGATGCTGGCGCTGGTGAACGCCTCGCCAACGTGCGCCGCGAAAGCCACCACCAGGGCCGGGGTGGGGTTCGCCAGCCCGCTGTTGTATGCGGTGGCATCGGACCCGGCGGCCTACCACGCGTCATTCACCGACATCACGGCCGGCAACAACGACATCTACGGGCTCGATGACGGCCAGGTGTTCCCGGCGACCCCGGGCTATGACCTCGCGTCCGGGCTGGGGTCGCCGCAGTTGACCGCGCCGGGCGACAAGGCCGGGCTGGCGTTCTATCTGTGCAGCTACGGCGGCGTGGCGAGCCTGCCGGCGGTGACGAACCTGACCCCGCAGGTGCTGCCGACCGTCGGCGGGACGGTTCAGATCACCGGGTCAGGCTTCGAGACAGCGAACGGCGCAGACGTGGCGGGGATCCAGGTCGGGAGCTGGCAGGTCCTGGCGGGCGGGTTCACCGTCAACAGCAACACCTCGATCACGGCGACGTTCCCGCCGGCCGCCGACACGGTGCCGGCCAGCTCCCCGCGACCGCAGGACGGAGCAGGTCCGGCGTCAGTGATCGTCACGGTCAAGGCCGGGGAGTCGAGCGCGCCCGGCCCCAACTCGACCATCGAGTACGTCGATACCGCCGGCACCAGCGCGGTCCCGAGCATCACCGGCGTGATCCCCTATGGCGGGTCCGAGTCCGTGCCGGGCAAGGTGATCATCCTGGGATCGGGTTTCGCCGACGCCACCAGCGTCGCTTTCGGCGGCGTCGCCGCGAACGGCTTCACCGTGAACAGCCCTTACCGGATCACCGTGACCCCGCCCGCCTACTCCCCGCGCACGGCGTGCTCGCCGCTGCCCACTGGTGGTGTGTATGCCGGCGAGGATGCGGGGAACGACATCTGCCAGGTGCAGGTCCAGGTTACGAACATCCACGGCAGCAGCGCCGTCGGCCGCATCCTCCCGCCGCTCGAAGGAGCGATCGCGCTCAACTCGATGGGCACTCTGGTGGCACCGCCTGGCTGTGGTTGCGAGACGGAACCCGGCCCGACCGAGTTTGACTATGTCCCGGCGCCCGCCATCACATCGGTCTCCACCTCGACCGGGGATCCAGGGTCGCTCGCGAGCGAGGCCGGCGGGACGTTGATCACGGTCACCGGTAAGGGGTTCAACCCGCTGACCATCGAGTGGGCCGATTTCGGCGCGCCAGGACTGGAATCCTCGGTCGACACCGGCTACGCGTACCTGACCGGCACCGAGATGCAGATCGCCGCGCCGCCCGAGCCGCTCAGCATCGAGCCTGCGGCCATTCCGCTCTCGGTCCGCTCGCTAGCGGGCCAGTCGCCCGGGTCGTCCGTCGCGTACGCGGGCGTCCCGCAGGTGACCGCCGCGCTGAACACGGCGACCAGACGGAATGGCGCCGCCGACACCGGCGGCGCGCCGATGGCGATCAACGGGCGCGGCTTCGGCCAGGCAGTCGGGCCGCTCGAGTTCGTCGACACCAAAGCGCCGCAGATCTTCGCGACCCAGTACACCTATGACGTCCGGAACGACTCGAGCATCAGCACCGAGTCAGTCGCCTCGAACCCCGGGCTTGACGACGTGGAGGTATGCAGCGTGACCGCTTGCTCGCTCAACCCTCCAGCGGACTACTTCTACCTGTACCCGCCGGGCAACCCGAAGGTCACCTCGGTCACCCCGGCGTCCGGCCGGGCCAGCGGCGGCACCAAGGTCACTATCAGCGGCCAGAACCTCGGCTGCGTCACCGGGGTCTTCTTCGGCAAGCTAGCCGCCAAGAAATTCAGCAACGCCCAGGCGATTCTCGACTGCGGGTCGACCACCCTGGTCAGCGCCGTCTCTCCGCCCGGCAAGGCGGGCACGAAGGTAAAAGTGACCATCACCACGGTCGAGAGCGACTTCACCGGCTCCGGTCGCAGCAGCTCCACCGCGTTCTTTAGCTACCGGAAGTAGTCTGCGCGGCAGACATTGCTCAGATGACGTGTCCACGACGCAGCAAAAAGCCCACAAATGCCTGCGTCACCTACGTAGTGGACAGCCTAACCACCGGTAGAGATCAGGCGGCAGTGTACGCGGCCGCCAGGGGGCGAGTCGACCACACTCCGTGTTCACTGTCAGGCGCGGACCAGCAGTCACAGGCAACGCGAGCTCTGCAACGATCGACTCGGTCGCGAGGAGCAGGTCGCCCTACTCGCCGAGCCCGGCCGACATGAGCCGTACCCGCTCGGCGTACCTCATCGCGGCAGATCCGGACGTTCATTGCACCAGTGGCGGCGCATAAGTATTCGGACTCGCCGGACGTTGTGGATGGCCGAACCTTGATCATCGGATGCGCAGCAGACCGTGGGATGCGCCCACACCGTTAAAGGGGGCCAGTGTCGATCATGTGATGCGGTCTGCCGTACGCCAGAATGGTTGTCCTGGGGTCGGCTTGGACCGTCGTACACGCATACCAGATGAGGACGGATACTTCTCGATCAGTGACGGCCTGTAAAAAATGAGAAAGCTCGGTTCGAATCGTGGCAGTTCATGTCGGAAAAGCGCAGGCCTGGCTAGCGGAGCGCTCGAACTCTCAGGGCTCAATACGCGACGGCATGTAGGTCATGTCTTGCGTACGGCGCTGGTGAAGCCCGCGATGAACAGCGCTGCGAATGCCCACGCCAGTACCCGCAACACCCAGCCGACAGCGGTCAGCCAGGCCGCGGTTGCACTGGCCGGGTCTTTGGTCAGGTCGCAATCGGCCCGGGCGATGCTGGTGCCCACTGGCAGGTTGAGATCTAGTCCTACGCTGACCTGCTGAACCACCGTGCACGACCGGCCCGGGGTCGCCGTGTTGCTGGTTTGCGCCAGCGCGCCATGCGAGCCGAGCGTGACCGCGAGCACACAGGACACTGCCACCACCCCGGCGAGGTACCACAACGCCCGCCACGGCTGGTAGCCGTAGCCGAGGGTGACCTTGGTGATCTTTCCCCACCAACGCTCCGGCCAGCTTGTGTCCGCGCGGGCGAGCTGGTCGTCGCGCTGGGCCATTAAGGTCTCGCGCACCCGGCGGTCGTCGCCCCGCTCCCGGTACCCGGCGGCCAGCTGCTGATAGGGCTGCGCTGCGTAGCGGGGGGTGCCATGTCGTAGCAGCTCCCGCCAGCCCTGGGCGGAGATCGGCCAGGGCACACCAGAGTAGGTCAGCCCATCCACCGCGAGCCGGTGAGATATGACCTTGTGCTCGGCCCCCGGCGGGGCGAACAGGAAGGCCCCGCCCACCCGGGCATCGGTCAGATCAACCGCTACCTTCTCACCTCCGCCGGTGGCCGTGAACCCGCCGGTAAGGTACAAGCCCCCGCCGACCTGCAGGCTGTAAGCGGCTAGCGCGGGACCGGAGTCGTTGCACAGCTCCGCGCCGGCGCAGTCGAGATGGCCGCGGATGTGGGCGCCGAGCCGAGCCGAGCCGGGCCAGGCCCAGGTCGCTCGTGACCTCCCCGCGCTCATGTAAGGGACACCGGCGCCTGTGGATCCATCATGGGGCTGAGGTCCCGAGGGGTTGCATAGTCATCCCGGCTGGTCCGGGGGTGGCGTCGAGAAGCGCTCTGAGGAAGGTCTGCGCGGTCTTGCTCCGTTGTTCTGATTGCCACTCCTGGCCTGGCCACGGATGCCCCGGATGAGGAAGTGGGCTGGCCCGCCGAGGCCGGTCCCGGTTGCAGCACATGAGTGGGAGCCGCGGCTGGCCGTGTCTCCTTGGGACCGTGGCCTGATGGTGCCGCTCCTTGCGGGCGAGCCGGTGCATGCCGGTATGCGACGCGAGGAGGCGGGATGAACCATCGGCGGCTGGGAGGCATCGACCTGGGCATCGCCACAGCTCAGACGGTGCGGGTGCTTGATGGCGAGGGGACCGTGGTGGCCAAGCGGAAGGCATGGCCTGTCAGGGATAGCCTTACTGCTGTTGAGACAGCGGCGCTGGGTGGCTGCCCGGCCGGCACCCAGCTGGAGGTGGTGATCGAGCCGGCCGGGCCGGCTTTCCGGAGGAGTACCCCGGTCAGCTTGCATGCATCGTGCATGCGTATCGGGTAGGCTAGCTATATGGATACGACTGTTGTGCAGGTACGCGATGTCCCGGTCGAGGTGATTGCCACGCTGAAGGCCCGGGCTGAGGCGCGCGGGCAGTCGCTGGCCGGCTACCTGCGCGATCTGCTCGCCCGCGAGGCGGAGGCGCTTCCCATCGAGGATGTGATGGCGGGCATCGCGTCCCGCGATCCGGTCAGCTACACCATCGAGGAGTTGCGGTCGTTCGTCAGCGACGGCCGCCTGTGATCTACGTCGTTGACTGCTCGATCATTATCCGCCTGCTGGCCAGCCGGGAGGGCGATGACCTGCTACGCCAGCGGCTGGCCCGCACCGTCCATGCTCCGGCCCTGATCGATGCCGAGGTCTCCAGCGTCATCCGCAGCCTGGCGATCGCCAGCGCGCCGCGACGGATCACGGCTGCCCGGGCCGGCCAGATGCTGGCCGACTACGCGGGCCTGCGGATTGTGCGTCATCCCATGCAGCCGTTGCAGGCACGAGTGTTCGAGCTGCGGCACAACCTCACCGCCTATGACGGCATGTACGTGGCGCTGGCCGAGGTACTCCGGTTGCCCCTGCTGACCGATGATGGCAAGTTCGCCAGCGCGCCAGGACACCGCGCCGATATACACCACTACCCCGACTGACCTGTCTCGGCCGCCATGCCGAGTTCCGACCTGCCCGAGTCGGCTCGGCGGCGACCTGACCGTCATGGCGGTGGTCAAGTGCAGGGCCGGGGCAAGCTGCAGGCGCGTCGGCTGCTGCGGCGTAGCCGAGCTGACGCCGGGGGAGCACAGGTGAGACGACTGCCGATGCCTGCGTGGAGGCTGTCCTGGCGGTAATGGAGGTGGTCTGTCCGTCCGCAGTGCCGATCGACCCGGCGGTCAGCCGGTCATGCGCGGACGCGGGAATCGGCATCTGCTGGCGGGTGGAGATGGCTGGTGCCCCGAAGATCGTCGCTGGCTCTTGAGCCGCGGCCTGCACGTCACCTGCACCACGCCCCGGGGCCGCATTGCCCGGCCCTTCGCGGTCGACCTGAGACCCAGCTGACCTCGCCCGCTGCGCAACCCGAATCGGGGTCTGGCCACGTCCGGGCGGGCCTTTCGCGATGCTGACCTGGCTGCAGGCCAGCTACGGAGTTGGCAAGGCAACGGCGCTGGCGTTGGCCAGCCCGGTGCTCGACCTGAGGGTCACGCAGGTGGCGAACCAGTCCTGGGGCGTTCATGCGCTGCTTCCGGCGGGCGCGATCAGCTGACAGGAGGGGTCGTTCGGCACGGAACTGCCAGCGCGCCGACGGTCACGGCGCCGTCTGGTCCGCAGATAAGCGGGTTGACGTCGAGCGCCTCGATGTGCTTCCCGAGCTCGACGGCCAGCTCGGGCACCCACCGCGATGGCACGATCTCCGACGCGCTCATTCCCGGCTCATCTCCTGCGTCCCCAGCCCTCCGGCTTCGATCATCGCAGCAGGTTCGCGGTGAAGGACAGCGCTACCGGCGGGCCGGTTAGCCGTAGTACTTCAGGTGCGGCCACAGCGTGTGCCAGCTGGCTACGGGGCCGGTGCAGACGCCGATCTGAATATCGGTCCAGTCGTTCTGCACGTGGTAGGGCGGGTTGTAGGTGGCCAGCAGGCGGCAGCTAGCGAAGTAGGGCCGCAGTCGGCTGAGCGCGTCGACCACTAGTACCGTCCGGTCGGAGGCCTGCCCAGGTCCCCACATCCAGTAGGCGTTGTGGCTGGAGAGCACCGGCGGCAGGCGGTAGCCAGCGCCATAGACGGTAAGCGTGGCAGCTTCCGGGTAGTACCCGGTGAAGATCGAGGTGGGCGACTCACCGGCCCGCACGAGATCCGCGTCCTGCGCCGCGACCGCGCGCGTAAGCTGTGGCCAGCCGATGGAGTCTCCCACTGAGCTGTGCTGAGAAGATGTTGGCAAGGTATGCACGGCACTAACCGGCAGGATCGGCAGCAGGCCCGGCAGAGTCACCGCCATGCCCACGAGCGTCGCGGCGACCACCAGCCAGCGCCGCCATCGTGGCGCGCGAGCACGGGCGATCCAGCGCTCGGCCCCCAGCGCCCCGGCTGCCAGCACGGCCGGCGCGGTTCCGTCGGCGTAGTACACCTTGCCCGGTACCCAAGCCAGCACGTAAATCAGGATGAGCGTGGCGGCGACGGCGATGAAGCGCAGCTCACGGGTCCGCCAGAGCACGACGAAGCCGGCGATGACCAGGGGTGCCACCAGCACTCCCAGGTAAAGCAACTGGGCCGGCACGCCGCCGGCGTAATCGCCCGGGGAGGTGTTCTCCCGGTGCAGAGCGGCGGACATGACCAGCTGCGGCCACCCGTGCGTCGCCTGCCAGATGAGGTTCGGCGCCCAGATGACCGCGGCGATGCCGGCGCCGAGCCATGGCCACCGGGTCCGCAGCACGGGGCGGTGCTCGGGGACGAGGAGCCCGACAGCGAGGCCGATCAGCAGCAAGGCCACCAGGTTGTCGGCCTCGAGCCCGATACCGGCCGCGGCGCCCGCCGCAAGCCACCAGCGCGGCCGGTGCCGCAGCAGCGCCGTGCTGACGCACACCAGGACCGCTGCCCAGGCGAGCAGGTCCAGCGGCGTGGTGTTGCCGACGTGCACGGCGCCGATGACCACGGGAGCGCACGCCGTGGTGAGGGCGGCGAGCACCCGGCCGAAGCGGCCCGCGCCGAACAGGGCAGCGAGCCGGGCCGCCATGATCACGATGACCCCGCCGGCCAGCGCCGGGATGATCCTGATGGCCGTCGGGCTGACGCCGAGTATGCCGGTGATCCGAGTCAGCAGCGGGGCCAGCGGTGGCTGGTCAACGTAGCCGAACGCGAGATGGTGCCCTGCGACGATGAAGTACAGCTCGTCTTGCTGGAAGCCGTATCGGTCGCTCACTGCGAGCTCGACAGCCACGAATATCGCCGCGATCACCCACACCAGTGCCGGCACGCGATCGGAGCGGGCCCCTGAGGGCAGCGGCGCCGGGCCGTCTTCGAGGACAGTCGTCTGAGGACCCTCGGCTTGCGGGTGGCCATCGATGCTGCCGGGCTGATTCATGGCGTGCCTCCTGCGGCATGTCCTGCCGGGGAATCCTCCAGCAGGGCGGCGGCCACCATCCGCCGTACCGCCCGCGCCCAGGCTCGCCTGAGTTCCACCTGCGACCGGGTCTCGCCCGGCCGGTCGTGGCGGTGGAAGTTGGCGTTGTCTACATCATCAGCATGACAAGCGCCAATCCCAGCGCATAGGACGCCAGACACGATGCCTGTCACCGGCGTGAGCGTGGTCTCGGTCCGGACCTCGGCATCTCCCTTGCCGTAGGTCTTCACTAGGTCGATGGCGCGTGCAGCGGGTGACCCGGTGATGTTTTCCCTTGATGTTGCGGTGATCATTACCATGGTCCCTCGCCTTTGTTTAAACGCCTGGACTCCGGAACTAGAGCGGCGCAGATGAACTCGGAAACTGTCCGCCTTACGGTTTCGTCCTCATAGCTGGCGGCATCCCGCCCCTCATGCCGGTGCCAACCGAACCACGACAGCGACTCGGTGACGATCCTGGCTGCGACCTCTGCATCCGGCATGGGCCGCAGCAGCCCCGCCGCCATTCGCCGCTCCAGGTAACTGCCCAGTTGCTCGAAGGATCCTGCACGGGCGATGTCGAACCATGCGGACTCCAGTTCTGGCATTTCCGCAGCGCACCGCTCGATCACCGCAAGTAGCGGCCAGTAGTGCTCGATGAGGGCGTAGCGCTCCGCCACGATCTCCCGCAGTTCCTCGGCCACGTCAGTCGGCTCCTCCTCGGCGAGTGCCGCCTGGATACGGGGCATCTGCACGTGGCGGAGGCCCGCCTCGATCACCGCGAGAGTCTCCCCCGGGCCCGGAGTGGCCACCGGCAAGACCGGAGGGCGTTCGGCGGACATCCCGAACCAGTGCACGAAAACCAGGTGGAACAGCGCCTCCTTGGACTCGACATAGGTGAACAGGGCGCCCGTCGACATGCCCGCCCTGGCGGCGACGTCGGCGGTCTTGGTCCCGCGGTAGCCAAGGCGCCCGAAGTCCTCCGTGGCAACCCTGGCTACTTGCAGCAGGCGCTCACTGGCGGTCAAGCGGGGCATGCTCTACAGTCTAAACTGAGTGAGTCAGTCAGTCAATGTGCTACCAGAAGCTCAGCGCTCAGATCAGGAAAGGCAGGCTCCCATGCCAACTGTCACAGTTCCCCGCGCAAACGTCACCGTCGAAGAGGTGAGCGCCGTACTTCAAGGGAAGCTCGGTCGACGCGCGCGTCAGTAACAGGGATTCGCTTGTCTGATACGTATGGTGATCGCCACCGGATCCGCTGATCACGGCGCTCTATGCACCGCCCACCTGGACAACTTGTGATCATGTGAAATACGTCAAGATTTCTGACCGTCATTCCGCGCGGGGCCCCGTGGGGCTCGAGCCGGACGGATCGCGTCTTGCCACCATTTGACGGCATTGAACGTCAGCGTTCCCCCTTACAAGCGAGGGGTCACTGGTTCGATCCCAGTTGCGCCCACCAGCCAAAACTGTTCACTGCGCACCTGCGGATCGGTTAGATGGGAGCGCAGAAATGTCGGCTCGCGCTCCCATGCGGCGCCAAGCATTCGTCCACGCGGCCGCAGCCGAACCCGGGGGAGTGCCGAGTCACTAGATTCGGCGCGCGCTCCTAGCGGTCGGTTCTCGTCGCGCCAGGCCAGTCGTTCGGGTTACGGCACAATCGCTGCTGCGATCACGGCCCTGGCCGCTGACCAGCTCGATGACCTGGAGCGGCCGGTCGGACCTCGCGCCAGCGCCCCGATGGGTAGGCCCAGGACGGAGCGGTGCGCCGTGTCGGAGCGCGTAGGCTGCTGCCGTGCGTAACAGCGCGATCGGCCCGGCCGGTGCGGTCGCGGCGGAGTGCCGGGGCATCTTGCGTGAGCAGGCGGCCGCCTACGCCGGGGTGGCGGTCGCCAACATCGGCAGGGAGTTTCCTTCGCTCCTTGTCCACATGATGTCGGGGCCTGGCGACTTCCCTGCCCGGCCCGCCGAGCGGGCGCCGGTGTTCTACGGCAGCCTGGACTGGCACTCCTGTGTCGAGATGCACTGGCTGCTCGTGCGGCTGCTGCGGCTGGCTGGCGACTCGGTGCCGGCCGGCGAGATCAGGGAGCTGCTGGACGCCCAGTTCACCGCGGACAATCTGGCGGTGGAGGCCAGCTTCGTGACCAGCGTCGACGGGCGGCACGAGCGGCCATACGGCTGGGCCTGGGCGCTTGCGCTGGTGCACGAGATCGCCAGCCTCGGTGATGCCCAGGCGCACGGCTGGCTGACCGCGATGGCGCCGCTGGCCGACGCGCTGACCAAGGGCTTCTTGGACTGGCTGCCCAAGGCCACGTATCCGGTCCGGTACGGCGTGCACGCCAACAGCGCGTTCGGCCTGTCGGTTGCTTTGCCGTTCGCTGCAAGGCAGGCGCAGGCAGGCCAGCCGGACCTGGCCGCGGTGATCGAGGCCAAGGCACTCGGCTGGTTCGCGGGCGACGCAGACTATCCGGGCAGTTACGAGCCGTCAGGCCACGACTTCCTGTCTCCCGCGCTGACCGAGGCTGAGCTGATGAGCAGGCTGCTCGCGCAGCCGGAGTTCGCTGACTGGCTGGCAGCGTTCCTGCCGGGGATCGCCGACGGCGAGCCAGTCACGCTGTTCACTCCTGCCGTCGTCTCCGACGCCAGCGACGGGCAGATCGCCCACCTGCATGGCCTCAACGCCAGCCGAGCCTACTGCTGGCGACGGATCGCGGAGAACCTGCCAGACGGCGACGCGAGGATCGGACCGGCGCTGGCTGCGGCGCGCACACACCTGGACGCAGCGCTGCCGCACGTCATCGGCGACGACTACATGGTGGAACACTGGCTGGCCGTCTACGCGGTACTGGCACTCACCTGAGCACCGGCCAGCCGAACGGCTTCAAGCGGCCTCTACCGGGTCCGCGGGCGCTGGGGAGGAATTCGGCCGGGGATGCCGACGCCGCATAGGTAGGCGCGTTCCTCCTTAAACCGGTCCCGCGTGCTGCAGGATCGGTCGCAGCTCAAAGGCCCGTCTTAAAGGCGGTACATTGCGGCGGACGCCTGAGCGTCGCTTCCACTCCCGTACCCCTGTCCGAGGCCAAGGCCCGACTGTCAGAGCTGGCGCGGCGGGTGCGGCTCCAGCACGAGCGGATCACCCTGACCCGCAACGGGGAGGCCGAGGCTGTCCTGCTGTCCGTCGATGACCTGGGCGGGCTGGAGATGACCCTGGAGATCCTTGGCGACAATGACGCGGTCGCCCGCATCTCCGAGAGCCTGGCCGCGCTCGGCCGGGGCGAGCCGGGCGCGGACCTGGCGACCGTTCGCCAGGACCTGGCCAGGCGCCGCACCACCGGCCGGTGACCGTCCCGCCGGGGGAACGGCACGACATCCGCTTCCAGCCCGCTGCGCGGCGGGCTATCTCCGGGCGGCTGCCCGAATCCGTGGCCGCCGCGGTCCTTGAGTTCTGTGAGGCCGCGCTCGCTGTCAATCCGCAGCGTGCCGGCAAGCCGCTGTTCGGCCCGCTGGCCGGCTGTCACGGCGCCCGGCGCGGCACCTACCGGATCGTGTACCGCATCGACGAAGCCTCCCGCATCGTCCACGTCCTCGACGTCGATCACCGCGGCGGCATCTACCACCAGCCGAAGGCCTGACCGGCGCGCATTGCCACAGCTGGCGCAGTGCGGTGCAGCGCGGCGGCCGGTGACACGCGAAAGAGCCAAACCAAGATCCAACGACCGCAGGCACCAGGCCACATCCAGCTACGTGCAGCCACGACCGGTGCGGCCGAGCGGCACGCCAGGCCACGCCCGGCGACGTTCAGCCACCCGGGTGACCCGCCTTACAAGCGACGGGTCACTGGTTCGATCCCAGTTGCGCCCACGCAGGAAGACCAGGTCAGGATGCAGATCTGGGTTCTGTCGGGACGGGTCTCAAGATCGTCTGACCGTCATTTGACCGTCGTGGCTGATGTGGATTTCCGGCATCCAGTATCACGGCTGTCTCTGGAAGGCACACCGGACGAGCGTGCAGCCGCTGTCTGTTGAACGGCCTGGGGTAGGCGGTGCCGGCGGGGAGGTCAGATTGGCGCAGGACTGGCGCCGTAACCTGATGGCAGGTGCAGGCCGCGATCTGAGAGCCCGGGCGTGACGACTGACCCACCCGCAACTTCGTCGACGTGGGCTCCGCTTCGGCTGACCGTCTTCCGGTGGCTGTGGATCGCCTCGCTGGTGAGCAACGTCGGCACCTGGATGCAGACCGTCGGCGCTCAGTGGTTCCTGATCCGCGCTGCCCATGCCGCGATCCTCGTCTCGCTCGTCCAGACCGCAGGCATGCTCCCGGACGCGTTGTTCGCCATCGTCGGGGGCGTACTGGCCGACACCCTTGACCGGCGCCGGCTGCTGATGGCGGTCCAAGGCGGTCTGGTCGTCGCGACGTCGGCGCTCGCGGCGCTCACGATCGCCGGCCGGATGTCACCAGCGCTCCTGCTCTTGTTCACCTTCGTGATCGGCACGGGTTCGGTCCTGACTACCCCCGCCTACCAGTCGCTGGTGCCCGAACTCGTCCCGCGCGACCAGATCCCTGCGGCGGCACAGCTCAGCTCCGTCAACGTCAATATCGCCCGGGTTATCGGACCGTCACTGGCCGGGGTCCTGATCGCGTACATCGGGGTCGGGGGGGTCTTTGCCTTCGACGCTGCGACGTTCCTGTTCTTCGGGCTCGTCGTCGCTTTGTGGCGGCCAGGCTCGGCCGTCACCCCGCAGATCCCCGAGCGGTTCGGGTCGGCGCTGCGGGCAGGGGGCCGATACGTCCGCTATGCGCCGGTCGTCCGCCGGATCTTGTTCCGGGCGGCGCTGTTCCTCGTCCCGGCCAGCGCGCTGTGGGCGCTCCTGCCCCTGGTGGCGAGTCGCCGCCTGGGGCTCGGCTCAGGCGGGTACGGGCTGCTGCTCGGTGCCCTTGGCGCCGGTGCCATCGCGGGGGTCTATGTGCTTTCGAAGGTGCGCGCCCGGCTGTCGGCGAATGCCATCATCGGGCTGGCCGGCGCGGTGTTCAGCGTTGCCCTGGCCGCGATGATCCTCGTGCGGTCGACCGTAGTGGTCGTCATTGTGCTGATCCCCGCCGGGATGGTGTGGGTCGCCATGCTCGCGACGGTGAACACGCTGTTGCAGCTCTTCCTGCCGCGCTGGGTCCGGGCGCGAGGTCTGTCCGTCTACCAGATGGTGCTGTTCGGGGCGCAAGGCCTCGGGGCAGTCGCGTGGGGGCTGGTCGCCGACTCCTTCGGGCTCACCCTCACCTTCCTGGTCGCCGCCGGGTTGATGGCCGTTGGCACGGCTTCGATCCGCATCTGGCCTTTCGCCGACACCTCCCGGATGGACCGCAGCATGGTGGTCCGGCCCGACCCGCCGGTCGCGCTCGAGCCAGCGGCGGACGCCGGACCGGTCGTGGTGCGCACGACCTATTCGATCCCGGCCGGGCGCGAGCTTGAGTTCATCCGTGCGATGGGCAACGTCCGTGAGTCACGATTGCGAACCGGCGCCACCCAGTGGGGGCTGTTTCGCGACGGCGAGCAACCCCGCGTCTTCGAGGAGATCTTTGTGGTCGCTTCCTGGGAGGAGCACCTGCGCCAGCACCGGGAGCGGATGACTGCTACCGACCGAGGGTACGAGGAACAAGCGAAGGCTCTATCTGACACGCCCCCGCAAACCTGGCACCTCCTGCCTACCGAACCCGACAGGCAGTAAAGAAAGGACCAGCGAGATACTCAGCGGCTTCCGAGAAACAACGTTCAGGGGCCGATCTTTGGGTGTTGACCTCCGGCGAACCACATGCTCGAAGCGCTTCCTTCGACGGCCAGGGGGCGCCGGGCTGACCTCCATCGTGGGCGCCGGGAATGCCGCCGAACTGGTCGGCGCCGTGGATGCCGGACCCTGTTCGGCGTGACCGGCACACCGACCGCCGGCAGCTGGCGGGCATGCGCGACGCCAAGGAACTCATCTTCGCGGGCGCCGCCGGGGCCGATCCCGGGTCGCGCTGGCCGGTGACGCCGCGCACGCGGCCAGCCCGATGGTCGGCGGCGGATTCCGGCAGGGACTGTACGACGTGGATGCGCTGGCCCGGGTGATGACAGGGCTCACCTCCCCCGGTGAGGTACCGGGCGCACTCAGCCGGTATCAGGAACTGCGGCTCGGCCCGGCCGCGTGATCTTCCTGCGATCAGCCGATGGCGTGACCGTTGGCGGTCAGCGTGACGTCGATGTTGCCGCGGGTGGCGTTGGAATACGGGCACACCTCATGCGCGGCCGCCACGATCCGCGCCGCCTGCTCGCGATCCTGGACCTGCGGCAGCGTTACGTCGAGTTCCACGGCGAGGATGAAACCACGCTCCGCGGTGGGGAGCAGGCTCACCCGGCTGTCGATCGAGACATCACCCACCTCGGCGCGCTCGCGACGGCCCACCACGCCCAGAGCGCTCTCGAAGCAGGCCGCATAGCCCACAGCGAACAGCTGTTCGGGGTTCGTGCCACCGCCCTCGCCGCCCATCTCCTTCGGCGAGCGGAGCTGCACGTCCAAGGCTCCGTCATTCGTGCTCCCGTGACCGCTTTGGCGGCCGCCCGTGACCGTTGCCTCCGCCGTGTACAGAACTCGCGCCATCTCGGCCTCCATGTCCGGATCTGCAGATTGCCCGGCTCACCGTCGGGACCGCATCACGCTTCGAGCCTATGCCGCCGCGCTGCGCGGCCGCGGCCACCACAATGGCGGGACCGCGTATCGCGCAGCCTGTCAGGGACCGTCGGCGAGGCGGCGGTCGCGCTGTTCCGCGCCCATCTCGCCGTATGGGTAGTCGGTGGGCCGCGGGTCGCTAGCCGCCTCGAGCGCGGCGATTTCCTCGATGGTGAGCCGCAGGTGAGCCGCGCGAAGATTGGTGTCAAGCTGCCCGGCCGTGCGAGCACCGAGGATGGTCGAGGTCACCGCCGGCCGGCCACCCACGCCAGGGCGACCTCGGCCATGGACACATTTCGTTCGCGGGCCACTTTCTGCACTGCGTCGATGACCTCCCAGGCACGTGGCGTGCCTCGCCGGTCGTAGGCTTCCATGCCACGGTTGGGGTTGTCACCGAGGCGGGTAGCCCCGGATGGGCGCTCATCGCGCTTGTACTTGCCCGACAGCCAGCCGCCGCCGAGTGGGCTCCATGGCAACAGCCCGAGGCCCGTATCCACCGCAGCAGGCACGATCTCCCACTCGACCTCGCGTACCAGCAGGCTGTATTGCAACTGCAGCGTAACCGGCCCGGCAACGTTCAGTGCGCGGGCCAGGTGCACGGCCTTCGTCAGCTGCCAGCCGGTGAAGTTAGACAGCCCGTAGTAGCGGATCTTGCCAGCGCGCACGAACCCGTCGAGCGTGCGCAGAGTCTCCTCCAGCGGTGTCAGCGGATCAAATGCGTGGAGCTGATACAGATCGACCGACTCCAGCCCCAGCCGGCGCAACGACGCGTCCAGTGCGCCTTCGCTGATCTATCCGTACTGGCATCGGGCCAAGACCGCGCGCGACCGGCTGTCCCCGGCCGACCTTACCCTCCTCGGCCCGCATCTCTGACGGGCGCCATGACGCCAGGGACCGCACGGTCCCTGGCCGCGGGGTGGACAGGCCCCGGCGACGCTGGTCGCCTGGCACCAGCGGCTGGTCATGCGCAATGGGATTACACCATCCGGCGGCGTCCCAGCCGAATCTATTTCGAGGGGGACAGGCGGGCTGTCCTGTCCGGGGAAGGCCGCCAGGCGGTGTGCGAACTGGCAGCTCGACGCGGCCAAGCCCCCGCCGCCGTGATCGGGCGGCGAGGCGCAGGCCCGCGGCACGTGGTCGGCTGCGGGAGCGGGCCTGGTCCGGCCATACACGAGATGGGCGCGTGGTCGGCTGACGGTCGATGTCATTGCTCCAGTCCCGAGCGCAGCTGCAGCGCCATGCGCCGCTCGGCACGCCGCGATGCCGGCGCTAGCCGCGCTAGGCGCTGCTGCCCGGCTTGCGCCAGCATGTCGTGTTGCCGTTCCCGGGCGAGCTGGCTGGCGAGATATGAGTTCACGTGTCTCACCTCCCTTCTCGGTCATGGACTGTGTGTCATGGACAGGGGCCGGGACGGACCTACCGGTCCCGGTGATCATTTCTGTGGCCAGCAGGTAGAGAAGCCCCGGGCCAGGCCCGGCCGTGGCCGGGCCTGGCCCGGGCGGACGCGACGGCGAAGATCGGCGCGAGCGTGGGATAACGAGTCGTCGATCGGGCCGGTCATCGCCCGCTGCAAAAGGAGCGACCGCTCGTCGCGCTGGCCGTGCGCTCGTGCCGTCGCGATGCTCACAGCGGGCTCCTTTCCTGGCCAACTGAACTATTAGTTTCGTAAATATAGCGTCGTGGCGTCCGCGGCTATTCCCGGCGGTGGCGACCGCCGGGACGTGCCCCTGCCTGGCGGGGATTGCGCCGGCCCGGGCGGCCGGTCCGCCGCGGCCTGCAGGGCCGCCAGCCCCGCCGGCAAACCCGTCTTGGCCTGGCACTTCGACCAGGACACGATCGACGCCGAAGCCGCCGCGGACGGCTGGTACGCGCTGCTGACCAACCTGGACCCCGGCCCGGCCGGCCCGGCCGAGGTCTTCCGCCGCTACAAAGGCCAGCACGTCGTCGAACGCCGCTACGGCGAGTTCAAAGGCCCCCTCGCCGTCGCCCCCATCTTCCTGGAACTCAACCGGCGCATCACCGCCCTGATCACCGTGATCTGCCTGGCCCTGCTGATCTTCTGCCTGGCCGAGCGGCAGGTCCGCCAGGCGCTAGCCCCGCACAGCGGGATGATGACCGGCCTGCCCGGCTACGGTCCCGCCCCCGCCCGACCCACCGGCAAGACCATCTTCCGCGCCCTGGCCGACCTGCGCCTGATCCCTGCCCACGACGGCAACCCCGCCACCATCCCCAAACCCGCCGGCGTCCAAGCCCGGCTCCTCGACCTCCTCAAGACCGACAT
>CAWEHB010000011.1:0-211999 GCA_963808705.1 uncultured Actinomycetota bacterium
CTTTGCTTTTTGATAGCTTGCGTAGCCCTGGTTGCACTCTGGAAGGCCAAGGCAAAAGTTAGCAGAAGCATAAAGGGCATCGGCATCTCGGCCACGCTCGTTGTGGCCGTGGCTCAATTCTGGTACCTGGCCGTCTATATCCCTGAGAGCATGCAAGTCGGAATACAGTATGCACTCACCGTTGGCTCTGTAGTCCAGTCCGGCAGCAACAAGCTGGTCACACTTCAGTTCACCATGGAAAACGAATCCCCTGTGACCGCGCTCACCCTAGACTCGATGATCGTTGTCCGCGGGATCAGCTATCAAGGATCGACTGAACTATCTGATGCCGCGACCCAAAAATGCATGACAGAATATGCGATGCAGTTGAACACACTTCAATACCCCGGAGCGGCCGGGGCAGTCGTCAGTCTACAATAATCCCGATATCCGATTCGGCTGCGCAGGCATTTCCTCCAAAGTTCTGGCAATTCAAAGCCCCATAGATATCGATAGCTACCTGTTCGAGAATGACACGTACTCGAAAGACTTCGTCGTGGCAATCCCCGAGCCCGGAATCGAGGTTCTCCAGGTTGTGATCATGGTCGACTACGCGCAGACTGCACGGCTAACGCTCGGGGGATCATTCGAAACGCTTCCAGGGGCCGTCAGTATTAAGGGCTGCCCTAATCGGGACGTAATCCCCACCAGCGCGAGAAATATTCAGGAAAGCGCACTACGCGATTTCACCATGGGGAAGCTCGCATTGTATTCATATTGGTGCGCGGACTTGAAGAACCCTTTCATTGCTCAGATGATAGCGGCGCCGAGCAAACCAGGATCAGCGCCAGCGGTGCCATCCCCCGGTACTGAAAATACCCTTGAATCGCACTACGGCCCTACCACAGCACCCGTGATGAGATCTTCGTTCTTAGCTCGACATCACCCCCACGTTGACTCTTGGCCACTTCATAGTGGAACTTGCGGCAGTCGCGGCTCGCAGGCAGGGGAAGTCATTAGCTCGGCTCGATTCGTTTAACTCGAGGGATGGCCGCGCCGGAATAGGGTCCGGCGAGCAGTTGTCACGGGTGGATCATTCGGGTCGTTGCGCCGTGTGGTCGTGGCTGGCGGGTTTGTCGGCTGCGCGCCTGCGGCGTGGTTGGACGGGCCAGCTGGCTGTCGGGGGTGTGTTCTGGCTGGTGGCGTGGCAGCATGGCCGGATGCGGTGCCTGCGCACTCCGGAGGACCGGTTCGCTGACCTGCCCGGGTTTGACTACCCGCCGCGGTATGCCGACGCCGGCGGGGTGCGGCTGGCCTGGGTGGAGGCCGGGCCGGGTGATGGCGAGCCGGTGTTGTTGCTGCACGGGGAGCCGAGCTGGTCGTATTTGTATCGCACGGTGATGGCGGTGCTGGCCGGGGCCGGGCTGCGGGCGATCGCGGTGGACCTGGCCGGGTTCGGCCGCTCCGACAAGCCCGCCGAGATCGCCGATCATAGCTACGCGGCGCACGTGGAATGGATCCGGGCGCTGGCGTTCGACCGGCTGGACCTGCATGAGCTGACCCTGGTCGGGCAGGACTGGGGCGGGCTGATCGGGCTGCGGCTGGCCGCCGAGCACCCGCACCGGTTCGCCCGGATCGTGGCGGCTAACACCGGGCTGCCGACGGGCGACCAGCCGATGCCCGAGGTCTGGCTGCGATTCGCCGAGGTGGTGCGCACCGCCCCGGAGCTCAGCGTGTC
Source organism: uncultured Actinomycetota bacterium (assembly GCA_963808705.1). Lineage (GTDB taxonomy): Bacteria > Actinomycetota > Actinomycetes > Streptosporangiales > Streptosporangiaceae > JASHPR01. The sequence continues at coordinate 1,718 of CAWEHB010000011.1, forward strand.
CCGGCTGGTGCAGTCGGGCTGCCAGACCACACTGCCCGCGGCGGTGCTGGCCGCCTACGACGCGCCGTTCCCTGACGAGTCTTACCTGGCCGGGCCGCGGGCGATGCCGGGCTTGGTGCCGACTTCCCCCGACGACCCGGCCAGTGCTGCCAACCGGGCCGCCTGGCAGCGGCTGGCCGCGTGGGACAAGCCGTTCCTGGTCGCCTTCAGCGACCACGACCCCATCACCGGCGCCATGGCCCCGGTCCTGCAGCGCGCTGTGCCCGGCGCGGCCGGCATCGACCACCCGGTGATCACCGGCGCCGGGCACTTCCTGCAAGAAGACGCCGGCGAACGGCTCGGCACCATCATCGCCGGCTTCATCCGCTCCCACCCCGCCCGCCGCTGACCGGCCCCATGGCCAACGCGACACAACCGACTCGCGGCATGAGCGCGCCTTTGGATGTCGGGCAAAATCAGCGATCCTCGATGCCTGGCTGACTTGATAAGTTCCCATGCGGTCATTGCAGCGATAGCTCTGATATATGCAAGGATCACTTTAGACCAAGAGCCTTATTTGCGGAGTAAGTTATGTGCACAACGTTGGCGTTCATCACGTGAACTTGCGCAATAAAGGACGCAAGGAAGAAGTCGAGGCTTGCGGCGCATACAACTTTTAGTTATAGGGCAGCGCACAGGAGATTTCCTGCACTGCACTAACACTCTTCACACCTTTGTTGGAAGTGACGTAAGCCGCAAAGATTGCAAAGGTAGTAACTGCTGATGCTGCAGCCGCGTAGCGACGGGCCCGCCATGGCTTGCTTTCAGACGTGGCAATGTAGTCGCGGACCGGCTGCGGCACGGGCTGCCCGGTGACCTACCGCTAGACCCCTCCAGCGCCGGGTGCTGAGCTGGCACGAACAATTGAGCTAAACTCATAAAATCCGGCATGTCACCGCAGAATGAATATATTCACGTGCTGATGTAGTTGATCTCATCCTCAGGTAAAAGTCGCTGAACGGTTCGTGGCTGGTGGGTTCAAGATGCCAGGTGGCGCACGAGAGTATGAAGATAATCGAAGGTGCGGAATGTGAGAATGAGGTCTATGTTGCCTTACGTGATAAAATAGCATTCCCGATATTGGTTAGATGCTCAATCTATACCCGGTTTGATCGAACATAGGTAGCATTTGGTGGCTGGATCAAAGGAGACCCGATGGCGTCCTCGCAAGAAGGATCTGATTCGGCGGGTGCGCCGCGTCAAGAAGAAGCGCATATCCAAGCCAAACGACACACTGTCAAGCCTGAAGCCATATCTAGTTGGGGAGCATTAGTCGCTGCTACCGCAGCAGCGATTGGGCTATTCTTCACTGCCCATTCCGTCGCTTATCAGGCCCAGCAGACCCAGGATCAAAACGCGACTAACTACATGCAACTCCAGGATGAAAACAAGGCGCAGGCGCGGCTGGTTAACATTTGGCCAGCCAATGAGTTCACGTCCAACAATATCTTGATTACTGTCTCCAACCGATCCGAGGAGCCTGTTTATGAGTTCCGGCTGTACATAGCCATGATTGCTCCAGCGAATCATGGCTATCTCGCAGTTGGCGAGTGGAGCAGCTTTCCCCCTTGCACGCAGGGTAACGTTCAATCTGCGTGCGATTGCTATGTCGTACCCAGAGACCGCCAAGCTTATGACATCCAGTCACCGGCTTCCGCGTTTCGATTACGGCATCATGTTCACAGATGCGAGTGGCCAAGCCTGGCACCGGCATGCATCAAGAACTCTGCATGCCACGCCTTGGCTTGAGTATCTAAATCAAAAAGGCCATATCACTCCGCTGCTCCCGCCAGTATTTATTCATGACAAACTCCTATCAGGAGATTTGTATACTGTTCCGGAAGCTAACCAGGTACTCGTTGTTGGGCGCCTAGCGGCAGCTCAAGGATGCGACACGGGGGTTTAACGGCAACCCGCGGACGGCGCAGCCCTCAGCCGCTCCTATTCGGCAGGGAGGATCGCTCTGATAACGGAATAACGCAATTCGAGTTGGCAATCACCGCTGCCCACCAAGCTTCCATGAAACATGGCAAGCAACGCATGAGTATGCGTTCGGGCAACGCCCGCTATTCGGCATGTGAGCGAGTCGGCGGCTACCGCCAGTCGCGCTCAGAGCACCCGTTCGAGTGCGGGCCTGGGCGGGCCGGGATGGCAACGGCACTGCGTGCAATTGGGCGGTACTGCGCGCGGCTGCTGCCCGCGAGTTGACTACTTTCCCCGTTCAGTGTCAGCGGCGGGTGTGCGTTGCAGCGATGCCGAGGCCGCCTGCGGTGGTCGGCCTGGCTGCACTCGGTGGATCCGCTCGCTCCTGGAGGACGGGACCCGCGGTGCCCGGCGCTCCGCGGTCTTGACGTGCCTCATCGCGGCGGGATCGCGACAGGCTGTTCAGCTGGCCAGAAGCTGGCTCACGGCCTGGTGTGAGAGGCCGAGCAGGGTGCTGATGTCGCGCTGGGCCAGGCCTTGCGCTTTGAGGTGCTGAGCCGCCCGCCGTGTCTGCATTGTGGCTTCGGCCCGGACCTTTTCCGCCTGCTCGCGGGCCTGGCGGGTCTGGGTTACTTCCTCGGCCAGGGCCGTATCCAGCACGGGCACGACCTGTATCCGCCCGACCTGGTCCTTGCCGATGTCAAAGTGCAGTGCCAGCAGGTCGCGCACCATGCCTTCTGCCTGGTCCAGGCGCCGGACCTGGGTGTAGGCCGGATGGAGCAGATCGTCACCGGTGACTTCAATCGCCCACCAGCCCTGGCTGCGATGCGCCGTGGCCTTGAAGTTCCTGGTCGTCATGGGCGCTCCTCCTTGCTGGCCTGCGCGCATAGCTGCCCGAACGTTCTCAAGATCCCGCGTGCGGTGTACTCGGCGATCTCGGTGTGGCGGGGTACCTCGACTGGGTAGCCTCCGACGAAGAACTTGTCGTGTCTGCCACCGTGCACGGGATGATCCTTGTCGAACTCGATACCGTGGCTTTTGGCGATCCTCGCCATCTCGTTGAGCAGCTCGCGGCGCTTCACATGATAAGGCTAGCCGCTTGCTCTATCAAGTCAAGTTGCTTGCCTAATTGCATCTGGCCGTTGCATGCCATCACTGATTCGGCTTTCAGGAACAACCCCGTCGCCGCATGACCGCGCATTGCCCAGGCGTGTTAGGCGACGCTGGAAAGCGCGGATCGCGGGAGCGCCCGGCCGCGGGCGCTGCTGGCCTTGGGCGGCGGCGGCGCCAGCTGGCCCGGTCCCGGTCGCGACTGGTCCTGTCTAGGGCGTCCGTGCCATCCCGGAAGCCGTATCCGGTGAGAGTCATCGCCGGGCGCACGGGCCGGTCCGCCCAGGCCGGATGAAGTTGCCGGCTGGGCCGTGCACCGGGCTGGCATGCGGCGCTGATCATCCGGCCATTAGCGCCGCTAACGAGATCTCGGGGAGCCAAACCGGGAGCCAACGACCACCGGCACCAGGCGACGTCAGGCTACGTCCAGCGATTTTCGCCGCGGCTGGAGCCGACGTCAGGCGACACAGGGCGACGCCAGGCGACGTTAGGAAATTGCCTCCTAAGCAGTAGGTCGCGCGTTCGAGTCGCGCTCGGGGGCCACAGATAGCACAGGTAAACGACTTTTTTCGAAAGTAGCTTCATCGAGAAGATTTCCTGCCTGCGAGCAGTTACTCCTTCGCGAAGTATCGCGGCGCAGGCCGCATCGGCCGACGTAGCCCCATGTGGCTGGATAGGGCTCAGCGTCGGTCACAAAATAGGACGTATGTTCGTACTCCCGTCCCCGGGGAGCCAAAGGGGAGCCAACCGGATCGGGGGAAGCCGACGGCGCCCTGCAGCTCCACTGCGGTCGGCGCTCAGTCGCCTGTCTCGTTGTCAATGCGCGCGACGCTGGCAGCGCGCAGATCAACGTCAACTCTGGGCGCCCATCACTGGCCCGATCACCCGACGTTATGGCGCGCCATCGAGCCGGCGTTGCGCGACGGTTACCCCTGCTATCGGCGAATCGGCTCAGCGATCGAGTCGAGCGGCACGCCGCCGAACGATGGTGGTCGACCCGCGTGTCCTCGCGTCACGACGGGCTCTGAGACGGCCGGCAGTGAGGAGTTCGTCCGAGCCCGATTGCTGGAGCCGACGTTCACTCGCTCGCGTTTCTTCCGGGTTCGGTTCGCTGAATCGTGTTCTTGTCATTGTGGGAGCGCGTTGCGTCGACACGGGGTCCAGGTCGTCGGGGCAGCTGCGGCAGTCGTCGCTCAGGCCGCCGCAAGCGGCGGGCGCGTCCGATGGGACGGGGGCTTCCGCGGCTCCCGGCCTGGCCAACCCGCTACGTCCAGGGCAAGGCTGACCCTGTCTCGAGCAGGGTCTTCAGGCTGGCAAGGACGGCGGGCCACCCGTTTGAGATTGCCTGGAGGACGTCGCTGCCAGGCTCGAAGCCGTCATGGACGACCGTAAGCTTGACCACGCCCTGCCCGGCGTCCTCGATGTCGAAGGCTACCTTGGAGCGGGGCTCAGCGCGCCATGCGTGCGCGGTGGCTTCGTCCATGCCGACGCTGGCGGCCCACTCGGGCGTGAACGTGTGCCAGGTGTAGGCCAGGCGGCGGCAGGGGGCGGACTCGAGAATCGCCTGTTCGGGGTCGCTCACGACGAGCCCGACTTCCTCGTGCGCCATGTCGTAGGTCGAGCCCTTCTTCCAGTCCGAGTGGAAGGTCTTCGCGCCAGCCCTGTGGTGCCGCCAGTAGCGCTTCGTGACGGCGGGGTCGGTGAGGCCCTGCCATACCCGCTGTGGCGTGGCATGGATGTAGGTCGTGTAGGTGAAGCTCGTCCTCTGGTCGTTGCGTGCAGTCATTGCCATGCCTCCGGTCGTCGTGTTGCCGGTTCGAAGTGGTGCCGGCCCTTGCAGGGAGCCCTCATACCCGCAGGCCGCCGCCAGCAGGGCGAAGGCTCGCCAGCGCTTCCCGGGGCGTCTGGGGAGGCTGGCTCGCCCAGGGCCGGGCGAGCCAGGCCGACGGCCCTGGGTACCAGCGGGTGAGGCACCAGTGGATAGGACGTCCTGCATGTCTTCCTCTTTCCCGATGTGCAACCAACGGTAGCACGTTGATTCGGATGTGCAACGGCAAGTTGCGTGCACTCGTGACGGCACACGGTCCATCAACTGCAAGCATCGGTTGCATGTCTGTGCCTGACGTGCTACCGTAGGTTGCAGATCGAGTCGGAGTAGGTGATGACCGGCGTGCGACGCCAGGTGGCGGCACCGCGACAGTCGGCGGCGCGCTCAGGGAGGACCGGATACTGATGGCAGGCCTGGTGATTGAGCGGGAGATCCTGATCGAGGCACCGGCGGATGTCGTGTGGCGCACCATCACCGAGCCCGATCAGATGAGCCAGTGGTTCGCCGACCGGGTAGACCTGGTGGTGGAACCCGGCGCTCATGGCTACATGCAGTTCGGGGACCAGGGCGGCCCGGTCGTGGTGGAGACGGTCGATCCGCCGGCTCGCTTCTCGTTCCGCTGGAATCACCCCCGCGGGGAGGAGCCGGTGGCCGGCAACTCGATGCTCGTCGAGTTCACGCTGACGCCCGAGGGCGACGAGCGGACCCGGCTCCGCGTGGTCGAAAGCGGCCACGAACTGCGCGACTGGCCCGACGCGGAGAAACAGCGCTATGCCGACGAGCACCGGGACGGCTGGGTGGAGTACCTGGATCGTCTCGCCGGCGTGCTCGCGGAGCGCTGATCACGGTGACGGCGCAGGCCGACGATGAGCTGTGGTCGGCCATCGCCGACCCATCCCGCCGCCGTGTGCTCGACCTGCTGGTCAGCAACGGCGAGGTCAGCGCTAGCTGGCTGGCCGGACGGGTGCCGTTCACCCGCCAGGCCGTCTCCAAGCATCTGGTCGTGCTCGAACGGGCCGGGCTGGTCAGCCGGCGCAAACAGGGCCGGGAGGTCCTCTACCAGGTGCAAGCCGGCCGTCTCGACCAGGCCACCCGGGCCATGGCTGAGCTCGCCGCCCAATGGGACCAGCGCCTGGGCGCCATCAAACGGCTCGCCGAAGCGGCACACGCACAAGCAAGGAAAAGCGAAGGCTCCCACAATCCCCCGGCGGACCTGACCCGACGCCCAGATTCGTAGCATCGCCGGCACGAACCATGCCCAGCCCGCTGTAACCACATGAGGGAGAGAAACAATGACCGATCACAAGACCGGAACACGTGAACAGTGGCTTGCGGCCCGGCTGGAGCTGCTCGAGGCCGAGAAGGCGCTGACGCGGCGTAGCGACGAACTGGCGCGCCGGCGGCAGGAGCTGCCCTGGGTGCGGGTTGAGAAAGACTATCGCTTCACGACCGAAAACGGCGAGGCATCGCTGCGCGATCTGTTCGGCGGGCGTTCGCAGATGCTCGTCTATCACTTCATGTTCGATCCGGACTGGGACGAAGGTTGTCCGAGCTGCTCGGCGGTCACCGATGGCTTCGTCGGCAGCATCCCGCACTTCGAGCACCACGATGTCGCCTTCGTCGTGGTGTCGCGCGCACCGCTCGACAAGCTCGTCGCCTACAAGCGGCGCATGGGATGGGACTTCCGCTGGGTCTCGTCGTTCGACAGCAGCTTCAACCACGACTTCCACGTGACGATCGATCCCGCAGTGGCACCGGTTGAGTACAACTACAAGGACCAGGCGCAGCTCGAAGCGGAGAACGTCGCCTGGCGCGACTGGTCGGGCGAGCAACCCGGCATGAGCGCGTTCGCGCGGGACGGCGACGACGTGTTCCACACATACTCCGCGTATTCCCGCGGCTTCGACGGGCTGTGGACGATGTGGCAGTGGCTGGACCGTGCGCCGCTGGGCCGCAACGAAGGCGACGTGTCATGGTTCCATCGGCACGACGAGTACCCCGAGACCGCAGCGGAACCGTCATGACACTCGCACCTGTCGCCCGGATACCAGTGGAGGAACGGTGGATGCTGTCACCTACCGATGACAAGCTCGTCCTCGTCAACAGCATCTGAGACCTGACCGTGTACGGCCGGCAAGAGGAGGACTCTCCGCCCGGCCGGTCCCAGCACCCCACATAGGCAACGGCTAGCAGGCTGCAACCGAAACAGGTGCGGAGACCGAGGACAGCCCGATGGTGCTTGATCAGGCTGCGCCGCTTCTGCGGTTTGGAGAACATCATGGCGAATCCGGCTCCGAGCGGGACCGACGACTACAACACCAAGATCATTGAGGAGTTCCGGGCGAATGGGGGACGCGTCGGCGGGCCATGGGCGGGCATCACGCTGATCCTCATCCACCACACCGGCGCAAAATCCGGCATCGAGCGCGTCTCGCCGGTGGCCTACTCCCTTCAGGGAGACAGCCGCTTCGCGATCTGGGCCGCCAACGGAGGATCGCCAGCCCACCCGAACTGGTACTTCAACCTCAGGGCCAACCCGAGGATCAAGGCCGAGGTAGGCACCCAGACGTTCACGGCACTGGCGGAGGAACTCGACGACACCGCGTTGCCAATGCGCAACCACGACGACCGCGAGCAGAACGACGCCCCGAACGCAGACCGAGTTCGTGCGGACGGCCGCCCAGAATCAGGCGGGTCGGCGCGCGGTTATCACGAGCTCAGGACGTCGTTGACTGCGTAGCGGTCCCCGGCTACAGTCCGGCGGACAGTCGGCCGGGCTGTATTTTTAATACGTCGCCGTTCACGTCGAGAACTCAACCGCGCCCAGCTAGTCGCCCTCGCCACCCGGGCAACCGCCGAAGGCACCTCGGCCGCGGCTGAACCAAGAGCCCGCAGGTCGTGTTCCTTGCGGGCGGCTGTCGCAGGCACCCGGGGCATGAGGAGCGAGCAGAAAGCTGGGCGCGGCAGCTGCGGCCACCAGGCACGCCGCCGTATGGACGGTTACAGAACGACCTGATCCGCGCAGGCCGCCACCGGGATCACGGTGCCCGCGTTCTGGAAACACGGAAAAAATCTTTCGGAAACACGGAAAATTTCTAGCGGAATCACGGAACTGATCCGATAGGATGCCGGCATGCGTGGAACTCTGGCGGGTCTGGCGAAGCGGCGGCTGGCGGACGTCGTGGAAGCCCGGCTCGCGGAAGAGCCGGTCGTCGTCCTCAACGGGCCACGGACCGTGGGCAAGAGCACCCTGCTCAGCCAGCTGGGTGAGCGCCTCCGACGAGCGGTGATCGACTGCGACGACCCCGCGACGAGGTCGGCGGTGCGGGATGACCCGGCCAGGTTCGTCGAATCTGGCGAGCCCGTCTTGATCGATGAATACCAGCATGTTCCAGAGTTGCTAGACGCCATCAAAGCCCAGCTCAATCGGGATCTGCGGCCCGGCAGGTATGTCCTGGCCGGGTCAACCCGGTACACGACCTTGCCGCAAGCCGGCCAGGCGCTCACCGGGCGCGTGGACGTCATTCCGGTGCTTCCGCTGTCCCAGGGAGAGATCGACAGCGTGCCAGAGACCTTCGTCGCCAGGCTCCTCGACGGAACCGGGGTCGAGATGGCGTCGCGTCACACGCCAGCAACTCGAGACGAGTACGCGGTACGGGCGACCTCAGGTGGCATGCCGGTGGCTCTTCGCCGCCCTCCCGGCCGTTCCCGTTCCCGGTGGTTCTCCAACTACGTCAACCTCGTAATCGACAAGGATGTCCTGGACATCTCGCGGGTGCGGCAGCGTGAGATGTTGCCCCGGCTTCTCGGCCAGCTCGCCGCCAGGTCCGGGCAGGTTCTGAACATGGCAGCGACCAGCGGGGCCATTGGCCTGGAGAAGTCCACGACCGAGAACTACATCAAACTCCTTGAAGCCGTCTTTCTCATCTACCGCCTGCCCGCGTGGGGCACGACTCTCGGTTCGCGTATTGCCAAGCACCCGAAGGTGCACCTAGTCGATTCTGGTGTGATGGCATGGCTGCTGAACCTCACGCCGCAGAAGATTGCCGAGGCCGCGCCCGCGGTTCTGACCGAATACGGTCACCTTCTGGAAACCTTCGCCGTCGGGGAAATTCTCAAGCAAGCCAGCTGGTCGGACGCGCCCGTGGCTCCCGGGCATTTCCGCACCGAAGCCGGCGACGAGGTCAACCTCGTGCTAGAGCGCGACGATGGACAGGTAGTCGCCTTCGAGATCAAGGCCGGTTCCAGGATCAGCGGTGATGACCTCCGCGGCCTCCGCCAGCTCAAAGATCGCTTGGGCCCCCGGCTGTCGGAAGCGATCATCCTGCACACTGGCGTGCACGCGTACACGCACGACGACTGGATCACAATCCTGCCACTAGACCGGCTCTGGACCTGACGATATGCCCCGGCGAGAGCCCCAAACCGCCTCCATGACCGCTCCAGGGGACGCCATCCGTGCCTGTCGGTACCGGGCGCGGCAAAGCCGTCAGGGCGCACGGACACGTGGCGGGACAGGACCGGATTCTCGCATGATCGGCTCCTTTGCATTCGAACATTAGGGCCGCTAACGAGATTCCGGGGAGCCAAACTGGGAGCCAACGCCCACCGGCACCAGGCCACGTCAGGCCACGTCAGGCCACGTCCAGCGATTTTCGCCGCGGCTGGAGCCGACGTCAGGCGACACAGGGCGACGCCAGGCGACGTTAGGAAAGTGCCTCCTAAGCAGTAGGTCGCGCGTTCGAGTCGCGCTCGGGGCCGCAGATAGCACAGGTAAACGACTTTTTTCGAAAGTAGCTTCATCGAGAAGATTTCCTGCCTGCGAGCAGTTACTCCTTCGCGAAGTATCGCGGCGCAGGCCGCATCGGCCGACGTAGCCCCATGTGGCTGGATAGGGCTCAGCGTCGGTCACAAAATAGGACGTATGTTCGCGCTCCTATCCCCCGGGAGCCAAACTGGGAGCCAACGGCATCCGTTGAAGCCGGTGAATTGCAGCTGCTCTCCCTGGCCGTCCCCTCGGCGGCCACCAGACCTGGCCGCCTTGTCGCCCGGGGTCGGCTGGAGCGGTGACCGCTAGCCTGAGGTCCGGCCTGTACATAAGAGGGGGCACGGGATGAGGACGGACCCGGATGCGGCGCTGCTCGGCGCGTCACTCGCCTTCGCGGGCGCAGCCGTGCTGGGCAGCGTGGTCGCGATCCGTGATCAGCTTCCCGGCGAGCCGCTGGGAGTGGACATCCCGCTGTCGGTGACTGCCGGGCTGCTGGCTGGATGGGGGGCTGCCGTCGCCGCGCCATGGCCGATGCCGGTGGCCGCCGTCGCGACGGCGGCGATGGCCCGGCGCCCGGAGCCGAGCGCGCGCCCGGGTGCGGTCTGCGCCGCGATCGGCCTGGGCTGCATCGTCGGCACCTTCATCGAGCCGGTGACCCGCCGGCCACGATCTTGGTCCACGGCAACCCGCCTGGCGATCGGCGCCAACCTCTCCGCGTCGGCTGCCCTTGTCGGGGCAGGTGCCTGGCATTGGGCCACCGCGCGCCGCTGGCACTCCGGGCTCATCGCGGCAGACGGTCAGTGAGCCGGTCGCTGGTCGCCCGAACGTCTGCGGTGGCGGAAGGCTGGCCGACCTGACGGTAAGGGCCAGAGCCCGGCTGTCCCCGCCAGGAGCACAAAAAGCGTCTGGAAGTAGACCCGGCCTTGCCACCAGCCCAAGGTCCGCTATGCGGCAGAATAGTGAGTTCTCGACGTAAGCGGCGATGTATAAAAATACAGTCCGGCCGACTGTCCGCCGGACTGCAGCCGGGGACCGCTACGCAGTCAACGACGTCCTGAGCTCGTGATAACCGCGCGCCGACCCGTCGATCGGATCGGCCGGGAACCCGTCCCCAGCGGTGTTCTGCGTGGGCGTTCGGGAGTGACCCATCGCTACCTCCGGCTATTACCCAGGCTCAAGACGCCAAGTCGATCGAGGGCCCGGCGCCCCGCTCGCCCCTTATCGACCGAGCGTTGTCCGTGGGTCGCGTCCCATAAAGGCAGCGAGGCGTTCCCAGTCGTCAGCACCGGGAGCTGGGCAGACCTCCGCCCCGAAAGGGGCTCCTGGCTCGACCATGTTGCGGTACTGAGGTTTGATCATGGCCCGTGCCCCCTCGAGTGCCGGCAAGGCGAGGGAAGGGTCCAACTTGTCGATCTGTCCGGTGGCCCTGGCCAGGTCCCAGGCGTGTGCGGCCAGCTCTGCCAGGTACATGTCCACCAGGGTGGCTCCCGTGTACTCCTCGCCCCACGGCATTGTGTACCTCAACGACAAGCTGGAATCGTCGCCCCATGCTTGTGCCGCCTCTTCCGCAGCGCTACGTAGCTGACCGGGCGCGTCGGAGAGCTCCACGTGAGGGGACTCGTCTCCGGGCGGTGGTGCCTGCCCGCGGCCGAGAGCGGCCGCCCGGTGGCCCGCTTCGACGAGGTGGTCGATCAGTCCGGCCACGTCGTACTTGGGGCACGGTGTCGGGTGGCCGAGCTCGTCAGCATCTATTCCTGACACGATCACCGCAGCGTTCTCGTAAGAATCCAACAACGTGCTTCGGCGGTCAGAATCGGCCATGCGGTTCCTCCTCGGTGTGACAGGCTAGCTACGCCGGTCGCCGGTTCGCGAGCGCACCGAAGGACGACTATCTCACTACCCGCAAGGGCGCGCGAATTGGCGTTCGGCGCGTTCTGATCACTGGCGGCGATGCAGAGTGACAGATCACCGCGGCTGACGGCCGCGTTCCAAATGTTGCGAGTAATCATGCGCATCGCGGCATGACCATGCGCTCAGCCAACGCACGCTATTCGCATGACCGCGCATTGCCTCGGCATGTTGAGCGATGCTGGGAGAGCGGATCGGGGGAGCGCCCGGCCATGGGCGCTGCTGGCTGTCGGCGACTGCGGCGCCAGCTGATCCGGTCCCCGGTAGACGGCATGGATCTGCGGAGAGGGCTCACGCGCTCAGCCTCGGGGCCTGGGCAAGCGCCGCTGTCGTGGTGTCGTCCAGGAAGCCGCCGGACTGGTGCTGCCACAGCCTGGCGTAGGTTCCGTCGAGACGGAGCAGTTCCTGGTGCGTGCCCTTCTCGGCGATCTGGCCGTGGTCGAGCACGACAAGCTGGTCCATGTGCGCGACCGTGCTCAGCCGATGCGCGACCACGAGCGCGGTCCGGCCCTCCATGAGCCGCCACAACGCCTGCTGGACAAGGATTTCGCTCTCCGAGTCCAGCGCGCTGGTCGCCTCGTCGAGCAGCAGGATCGGCGCGTCACGCAGGATGGCCCGGGCCAGCGCGACTCGCTGCCGCTGCCCGCCGGACAGCTTCACGCCACGCTCGCCGACCATCGTGTCGAATCCGTCCGGCAGGGCGCCGGCGAACTCTGTCACGTGCGCCGCCTGCGCTGCCTGGCGGATCTCCGCGTCGGTCGCGTGCGGGCGTGCGAACGCGATGTTGTCGCGCAGCGTCCGGTGGAACATCGCAGGGTCCTGCGGCACGTAGGCGATCAGGCTGCGCAGATCCGACTGGCGCAGCTTGGCGATGTCCTGCCCGCCGATCAGGATCCGGCCGTCGTCGACGTCCATCATCCGCAGCAGCAGGCGAGTCAGCGTGGTCTTGCCACCGCCTGACCGGCCGACCAGGCCGAGCTTGGTCCCGCTCGGCACGGCGAGGTCCAGGCCGGTGAACAACGGCAGTCCGCCCGCGTGCGCGAACGTCACGCGCTCGAAGCGGACGTCGCTCGCCTTCGGCCGTAGCGGCTCGGGCGTGATCGGGTCGACCACAGTCGGCCGTGTAAGCAGCAACTCGGTGAACTGCGCGGCTTCGGTCAGCGAGCTCTCCAGCTGGCGGTAGATCTGGTTGAACTCGAACATGATCCGCGTCGCGTTGGAGTAGTAGGTGAATGTCACCACGATCGCTTCGATTCCGTGTTTGCCCGCGCCGAGTGCGACCGCGAGCAGCAGACCGAACACGTTGGTCAGCACGGACATCGGCGCGACCAGCGCGTCGATGCGCAAGTTCCCGTAGTCCCACGACCGCAGCGACTTGCGTCGCTGGTCGGCGACGCGTGACCTGTGCTCGGCGGCCTCCCGGTCCTCGGCAGCGAACGCGCGGATCGTGTCCATGTTCATCAGGCTGTCGGCGACGTGTCCGGACACGCGGGCGATCGCTTCCTCGCGCTGGTTGACGAGCTTCTGACGACGGCGGATCAGCGGTGCGATACCGGCGCCGGTGATCGCGATCAAGCCCATGAGCCCGGCGACGAGCAACGGGTCGTAGTGCCACAACACCACCGACGCGAACGCCAGCGGCACGAGGCTGCCGACGATGTTGAACACCAGATTGTCGGTGAAATCCTCGAACCGGGAAGCGAAGCTCAGCACCGCTTGGTCAGCGAACCGGCGAAGTTGTCGTGGAAGAACGCCGCGTCCTTCGCCAGCAGCTCGTCCATGCCGATCACATAGAGGTTCTCGATTCCGCGACTGTCGAGGCGGTTCAGGCAGTGGATGCCGATCCGCCACATGATCTCGGCGGAAAGCAGCACCCCTGCGAAGCCGAGCACATACGGCATCGCCGCGCCGATCCCGGCCGGCCCCTGGCCGACCAAGCGGCCGACCAGGACAGCGACAATCAGCGGCGCGACGTAGAAGATGCACGTGTTTCCCAGCGCGGGCAGCAACATCGCGGGCACCGTGAAGCGCCGGAGCCTGGCCATCTGGCGGCCGTAGTAGCGCAACGCGAGCAGCACCGCCCGTTTCCGGGCCGGTGAGCCGCGGCTATGTTCAGGCGTAGTCATTTGTTCCCATTCCGGGCAGCCAGCCAGGCCATGGTGCCCGACGGGGAGCCTCCAAAGCGACCGGTTTTCCCGGCCGCTACCAGCCAGCGCGGACTGCGGAACCGCTCAGCCATGGGCGCTGTCGGCCGTCGGCGATTCCGGCATCGCGAGGGCAAGCTCTACCCGGGTGAGGTCGTCAACTTGAGCCGTGTCCGGGGCTGGAGCGGATCCTGATCATTCGATCATTAGCGTTGCTAACGAGATACCGGGGAGCCAAACTGGGAGCCAACCAGATCGGAGGAAGCTGGCAGCGCCCTGGGCGTAGGGGACCGGCGGGTCTTCGAGGAGCATGGCCAGCAACTGCCGGCAGCCGGGAGACAGGCAGGCGAACGCCTCGCGTAGCGCCGCGTGCCGCTCGGCCGCCAGCAGCCCGGATTCGGTCGGCTCGGCGGTGGGATCGGGAATGTCGCCGGCATCGAGGTCCTGCCGGGCCAGGCGATGTCGCAAGAGCGGGGGCTAAGGTCAGCCGTCGGCGGCCTGGTTTCGGCGTCTTGCCCCGGTACCACCGGCTTTCGGCCTGGTCACTGCGGGGTGGTTGGTGATTCGGGTGGCAGTGCGGCTAGGGCACCCGGGTTTGGGGTACGGCAGGCGGGGTGAGCGTGACGCAGCGGGAAACGAGGTTAAGGCCAGGTGTGCCTCCAGCCGGTTCCAGCCCGCAAGGGTGTGGCGGGTTCGCCGCGCACGGCCGCATGGCCTGAGTTCGTGCCGTGCGGCCGGCCGCCGGCGTCCGGTGCGGGTCACGTGCTGGGCGCGGCCAGGTGTCGGCGGGCTACGAGGCTGGCATGCTGATCACGAGGCCGGCTGCGGTGCCGGGGCACCGTGGAGGCTGCCGGGGGTGATGACCTCGGTCAGCTCGAAGCTGGTGATCCCGTTGGTGACCAGCGGCAGGCTGCCGACTGCCTCGCGCGCGGCCGCCAGGTCGGCGGCGCGCAGCAAGAGCACCGCGCCTGACCAGTCCGCTTTCAGCATCATCAGCTCGACCAGGCCCGCCTGCTGCAGCTCAGCCATCCGCGCCGCTTCGGCCTGCAGGTGCGGGGTGGGATCGCCGGTGTTGTGCGACACGGCCAGGACCATCATGGCGGGCTCCTCGCAAGGTAGCGCATTTGGCTAATATGCGTAGCTTATGCTACGTCTATTAGCCGTAAAGGGTCAACGCTGTACCCTGGCCACCCGAACGCGAACCAATGGACACCGATGCCCCCGACCGCAGCAGCACGCCCCGGGACCGGCAACCGCGGGCCGGACCGCAGGGCCCGGCGCCGCGAGCAGACCCGCAGCGAGATCCTCGATCACGCGCTGCAGATCATGGCCGAAGACGGCGTGGCCGGGCTGACCATGGCGCGCCTGGCCCGGGCCATGGACATCCGGCCGCCCTCGCTGTACAAGTACTACCCGTCGCTGCTGGCGGTCTACGACGCGCTGTTCCGCCGCGGCCAGCTGGCCAACCTCGAGGCGCTGCGCGAGGGGATGCGCGGGGCCCCGCCAGGGCTGGACGCCGTAGCCGGCGCGATGGAAGCCACCGGCCGCTGGGCCGTCGCCAACCCGGTCCTGGCCCAGCTGCTGTTCTGGCGGCCCGTGCCCGGATACCAGCCCTCAGCCGAGGCGTTCGCGCCGGCGCGGCAGATCATCGACCTGCTCCGCAGCGCACTGGCAGACGCCGCCGCCCGCGGCCAGGTCCACCCCGACGCCGCCACCGACGCCGGCATGGACCTGCTGTCGATCATGCACTTCGGGATCATCAGCCAGCACCTGGCCAACGACGCTGGCCGCGACTGGGACCACGGCCGGTACACCCGCCGCCACCGGGAAATCCTCGTCCTATTCATCAACGCATATCCGCCCCGGACATGACCGCCTCCACCCGTGAGCATGCCAGGCCAGCACGCCAAACCGGTACGCACACACACACCAATGGCCGCTGTCAAGAACCGCACGACCGGCTGTTGGATCGAGTGACCGGGCTGCTGATTACAAGCTGGTCCGTGAGGCGTCGAGGGTCATACCACGGGCGAGGCCGACGCTGAGGGCGTAGCGGCCGGGGCCCGGGGAAGGCCCGTGGCCGCAAGTTCAGGCAAGCTTGAGCTGCTCGTCGCCGAAGTCCGCGATGAGCTTGAGGGTGCGCCGAGGGCGGAGACGTAGCGGTTCAAGACATCCTGGGTCGAGACGTCGCCGCGTTCGATCTGGGAGACCCGGGCCACCGAAACACCCATCCGGACAGCCACCTGCTCCTGGGTCATCCCGCGCCGCTTGCGCATCTC
The DNA here is from genome assembly GCA_963808705.1 of uncultured Actinomycetota bacterium. GTDB lineage: Bacteria > Actinomycetota > Actinomycetes > Streptosporangiales > Streptosporangiaceae > JASHPR01. The sequence continues at coordinate 17,717 of CAWEHB010000011.1, forward strand.
CGCGAGCCGCCAGCCGCGCGCGTCATCCAGCATCGCGGCCACCGCCGCGTCGAAGGCCTCCTGGCCGCCGGCCGTCGCCACGGCACGTTCCAGGTGGCCAGAATCCCGCCAGCGTGACACGCTGCTCACAGGCCCATCTCCTTCTTCCGCTCGGCCAGGTAGTCGTCGTAGAGCTGCTCGGCGCGGGGGATCGCCGCGGTATGCAACCGAAATGGGTGCATCATCGTGCTCCCAGACGCAACCGGGCGATGACATCGCAGGTCATGGGGCTTGTTGCTGCCAGAGTTGCCCCGCGCGCCGCGGAAGGCCAACGTGCTGCGGCCCGGGAAGCGCGCGTCCGCTGCGCGATCGCCTGGACGGTCGGCGCCCGCCGCGCGCTGGCCCGGCTGCCGGAGAAGGTGGCCGTCGCGGTCATCGAGTTCTTGTACGGTTCCCTGGCGGCCGGCCCGCACCGGGTCGGCAAGCCGCTCAGGCTGGGGGCTGGAGGGGCTGCACAGCGCGCGCCGCGGCGACTACCGGGCGATCTACCGCATCGACGATGATCGCCGCAGAGTCGACGTCGTGGCGATCGAGCACCGTTCCGACATCTACCGGCCGCGGCAGCTCTGAACGCCGCCGCGTCGGCGGATGGCTGGCAGATGCCGCATCCGGTTTCCTGACGTTAGCGCTCCTAACGACATTCCGGGAGCCAAACTGGGAGCCAACGCCCACCGGCACAGGGCCACGCCAGGCCACGTCCAGCGAATCTCGTCGTAGCCAGAACCCACGTCAGGCCACACCGGGCGACGCCAGGCGACGTTGGGAAAGTGCCTCCTAAGCAGTAGGTCGCGCGCTCGAGTCGCGCTCAGGGCACAGACATGCACGTAAATAGATTTAATCGCTATTAGGTTCGATAGAGTGATAACTGCGCGCGCAAAGGCGCCCGCGACTGCATTCCGGTGGTCTGGTTCAAGCAGGCCTATGGCGCGTTCGCTGTCGGCACCGGCGCGTGGGGCTGGGGCACGAACGGAACCCAAGCCGGTGCCAGCGCTAACGCCCTGAACTACTGCAACACCCACGGCGGCACCAATTGTCATCTGGTACTGGCCTACGCCACCGCTGCACCCTCCCAGACCGCGCAAATTGCCAGCGATCTGATTTGGCGGGTGTGCCTGATTTTCGCCCCGAGCGGAGCGCTCACGCTGGGCCACGTCGGTTGGGCGATCCTAGCCAACCGGGACGCCGGCTCGTGGTTTTTCGGGGCTAACGAAGGCGAAGGCCATCTCACCGCTGGCTTTCCCAGCAGGACCTGGTACAGGACTGGAAGCTGGGCCCGGCTGCTACGGGTCTTCACCCACCGCCTCGGGCAAAGCCGCGACAAGATATACTTCCACAAAGCCAACTATTACAAGACCTACCGTTGCGAATCCCTCGGGATCAGCGACCCTGCCAACGCCCAAAGTGTGGCGGGCAGCCAGCAAGGCGCTAATTACGACATACCGTTCAACGACTGCCTCTCCAACGCCGTTGATGTCCTGCGAGCGGACGGCGCCACCAATCTCCCCAGCTATGTGTCCGATCCGGTGCCGGCGACTTACTATAAGAGCCTTCCAGGCTTCGAGAAGGCCCGCCCGCTGTAGAACGCTGTTCCGCCATCTCGTCCGGGCCCTGCTCATCCCGCCCCTGGCCCGGGTGCTCGACACCCAGGCCGGCTTCAAGGCCTTCGACCCGGCCGCGCTCGGCCCGGTCATCCGGCAGATGATCTCCTTCAACGAGACCTTCGACGTCGAGTTGCTCATCCATCTCGCCCAGCATTACGGACCACAGGCCCTGGCCGTCGAGCCGATCGTCTTCACCGAGGACTTCGCCGCGACGACCTTCCCCTCCGTCGAGCCCGGCGGGAGCCGTGACCGCCAGCAGCGCCGGCGCCCAAGAGCAGGCACACGGACGGCTCCGGCTACGCCGACGTCTACCTGCACGGCCCCTGTACGGGCAGGTAGACAGACGTCGGCGTAGCAGGAGCCGCGTCGTGCTCGGCGACCGCAAGCGGATGCGGAACGTGCCCGAATCCGGGTGGCCGACTCGCTAGATGCCGGAGCAGCCCCCTCCTGACTGCTCCGGCATCTGCGTCGTATGTGGCCGTAAGCTGCTGACTCCCTACGACGGTTTCGAGCTCGGGCTGCATGACGGCGGCCTTGCCGGTGTACTGGCTGACGACGCCCGCCACATCGGCCGCCCCCAGCCGGTCGCCATAGGCCTCGATCACCGCACGCACGGCAGCTGCATCGTCACTGATGGCGCTGGCGGCCCAGCTCGCCACCCAGCTTTCCAGGTCGGCGCCCTCCAGGCCGGAGCCGATCACGCCATCACCTCGGCGAGCACCTGCTGGGTGGTGAGCTCGTGCCCGTGGGAGCTGCGCGCGTGCTCGCGGATGGCGGCGACAAGCTGGCCGAACTGGTCGTCGCTAGCGACCCGGAACTCAACCCCGCAGGGGCAGCGGCCGACGTGCCCGGCTAGTGCACGTCCGGTGAAAGCGAGGTCAAGCGCGACGCACGGCTCGTCCCCCTCCACCCAGGCGTCGTGACCGGCCGACACCACGTGCGCGTCACCCGGGCCGAAGTCGTATTCGCGGCCGTCGTCCATGCGGGCGTGGAGCCGGCCGGAGATGATGTAGCCGGTGTGGGCCGCCTGGCAGGCTTCCGTGCCGACGACCGGCTTGACGTCGGTCGACCACTTCCAACCGGGCTGATATACGGTGCGGGCGATCGTGACGCCGGGCAGGTTGACCACGTTGAGCGAGGCGTGTTCGAAGGCGTGCCGCTCATCGGGCGTCTCGATGTTTTTGACCGCCACGATGAGTTTCGTAGCTTCGAGCATCCGGTGTTGCCTTCCCTTGGCCTGGCTTGCCAGGCCAGCATGCAAGCCGGCCGCCTGCCGTCACATCGGGAACAACACGTAGATGCCAGCCGGGACTACGTAGTGGCCTGGGGAGGAAACGCCCGCTGAGAGTCGCGGTCTGCGGCCTGTGCTGCGGCCGCCACCAGGCCGGTTCGGGAGCGAGCGCCGGTCTTGCGCAGCAGGCTCTCGACGTGCTTCTCCACGGTCCGTGGCGACAGATGCAGCTGTGCTGCGATCTCCTTGTTGGCCAGCCCGTCGGCGACGAGGCGCAGCACATCCGCTTCCCTGGTGGTGATTCCCGCCGCCGCCCAGGGATTGGGCTGCGACTCCTTGAGCAGTTCGCGGCAGCGCTCGGCCAGGCGGGGCAGGTCCCGGCGATCAAATCCTGCCTCGGCCTCGGCCAGCCAGCGAAGCGGGTCGCCCCATCCGTCGGCGAGAGCGGCGGGGGCGGCGCAGAACCTCGCCAGCTCACCCCAGGCCTTGCAGTTCGTGAAGCCAGCGTCGCAGCCCGCCGCCAGTTCGTTGGCCCGCTGCCGCTGCCCGGCTCGCCCGGCCAGAACCGCCTCGGCGTAGCCGATAAGGCTGCGGTTGGAGCGGATGGCGCCGACGCCCAGCCGGCGGGCCTCTTCGATCGCCCGTGCCGCCCGGTGATCACCAAGTGAGGCCAGCAGCAGCGGCCATAGTGCCCGGAGCCCCGCGGGTTCGGCATGCGGGAGGCGGGCCAGGATCGCCATCCCCCGGGCGTAGGGTTCCACCGCCGCCGCGGCCTCGCCACCGAGCAGGACCGCTGCTCCCCGGCCGGCCCAGCAGATGCCCTCGACCATCTGGTCATCCGGGGCGGCCGCGATGGCGCGGGCGGCGTAGCGCTCTGTCTGCCCGGCGTCGGCGCGCATGCTGGCGCTGCCGGTAAGTACCGCCAGCGCTTTGGCCCGGACCTGGTCCAGGCCGAGCCGCTCCGCGAGGCCGATGGCGGCCTGGGCGTGGGCTTCACACGTGTCCAGTTCCCAGCGGCAGGTGAAGCCCGCGGCGAGCTGGAGATCCAGAATCGCCACGGTACTCAGCGCACCCATCTGCTCGGCGGCACGCCGGGCCTCGGACAACCGCTCCACTCCGGCATGATCGAGCAGGTCGATGGTGCCCAGCTCGTGCAGGGCACGCAGCCGCCACAACGGCAGGCCGGCTGCCTCCGCGGTGACCAGCGCGCTCTCGAACGCCGCGCGGGCGGCGCTGAGGTCACGCAGCCGGTAGCTCCGGCCGATGAGCTCCAGCGCATGACAGCGGACATCCGGAGCAGTGCCGTCGGCGGCGAGGACGCCCTCAGCGAAGAGCCGGGCCGCATCGAGGTCATCGGCGGCGAAGGCCACCTCGGCATCGATGACGCCCATGCGGGCGCGTACGCCAGCTGGCGGGGCGGTTCCGGCCAGGCGCCGGGCAGCGCCGAGGTGGTGACGAGCCATCTCCCACCGCGAGGCGCCCACCGCCGCCTGGCTGAGGCGAAGGTGAACCTCCGTCCGGAGTTCCGCCGCCTCGGCCCCGAGCCGGGTGATGAGCTGGCCGCCGACTGCCGCCGCTTCCTCAACCCTCCCGGCCAGGGCCAGCGCTTCGACCAGCAGAAGTTCCGCCTGCTCCCGCTCGGGAGTGCCTTCAAGGAGGTCAGCGGCACGCCGTAGGGTGCCGATCGCAGTGGCCAGCGCCCCCCAGGCCAGCGCCTGGCCGCCGGACTCGCTCAGCAGCATTCCGGCCCGGCGGCGGTCCCCGGCACGGTTCGCCAGCTCGACGGCCAGCTCGCGCAGGCCGCCTTCCAGGCGCGGGTGTGCGGCGTCCAGAACAGCGAGCGCCGCCGAGGCCAGGGCCCGCTGGCGGGGTGGCAGCATGGTATCGAGCACCGCTTCGCGGGTCAGTGCGTGCCGAAAGCGGAAGGCCGTGCCGTCGGCGCTGACCAGCAGTTGCTCGACAGCGAGCCCGAGCGTCTCCGCCACCAGGGCCGCAGTCTGGCCGCTCACGGCCGGGAGCAGTTCCCAGTCGAAGTGGCGGCCGAGGATGGCAGCGGCCTCGATCACCGATCGCTGCGGTTCGCTGAACCCGGCCAGGCGCTCGCGGACCGTCTCGCTGAACGACTCCGGCAGCCCGGGCGACGCCAGCAGATCTTCCACCAGCAGCGGTACTCCTTCGGCGGAGGCCTGCACCCGGCGCAGGAGTTCCGCCCCTGCTTCCGGGATGCAGGCATGGACCATGCGCGCCATGTCCTCATCGCTGAGCCGGTCAAGACCGAGGTGAAGCACGCCGGGCCGTCCCCGCAGCCGGCGGGCCACTTCCAGTGCGGCCGACGGCCGGTTGGCGCGCAGGGTAAGCACGCACAGAACCGACTCGCCATCAAGGTGCTCGCCCAGGTACTCCATCAGGGCCACGGTGTCCGGGTCCGCCCAGTGCAGGTCCTCTAGCACCATGACCAGGCCCTGCGGCGCGAGGCGCCGAAGAAGCTGGATCAGCGCCTCACCGCGGATCCCGGGTGAGACCTCTCCACTCTCCGGAGCGCGGCCAGCCATCCCCGGCAGCAGCGCGCTCAGCGCGGGCAGCCAGGGCTCCATCGTCGCGTCATCGGGAACGGCCCGGTCCCGGAGGAGCTGCACAAGCGCATCCGTCAGCGGCCGGTAAGCAGCGGTCGCTGACTGCGGCACCGCCCGGCTGGTGACGACCCGGATGCCACGGCTGGCCGCCCGGCTGGCCGTCTCCAGGGCCAGCCGCGACTTGCCGATCCCCGGCTCCCCGGTGATCACTACACACCCGCCGTGCCCGGCCATAGCGGCCGTCAGCGCCGCGTCGACCGCCTCCAGCGCGGCGTCCCTGCCGATCACGACCGGGCACAATACCTGCGCCATCAGCCTAGTCTGACAGCAATCCCTCGATATCGGAGAAAGGTCATCGGTTTCCGGAACGGGCGGCGCCAGAGTCCCCGGTTGATCAGGAGTGCTCCCGCCGGGGCGGTCGAACCGGCACGCCGGGCGTACTCGGGCGACAGCAGCGCAAGGGTGGGAGCATACGCCGGTCGTCTTAACGGAGCAGGCAGCGGTGCTTGACGAACTCGTCCGCCTGGTCCGACGGCAGCTTCGGCGAGCGGCCCGCGTCGGCGATGGTGCGTACGAGAAAGCGCATGATCGCCCCCTGGGCAGGCCGAAATCGACTGGGGTCAGACCTGCCGCGCCCTACGATCGGACGCATGCCGAGCTATGAGCCAGTAGACCTGTCCGCTGCATGCAACGCGGGTGTGGACGTTCTTGGCGATGAGCCGGGCGATGTTCCGCTCGGGAGGGTGGACCTGCGCGGCCTGCCGTTCCTGATCGGGTCGGAACCGCCGTCTGCGGAGCGGTGCTTCCTCCTCCCCGGCGCCCCGATGCCGGTCGGGATCGGCCGGCTGGCGCGGCGGGTGATCGTCGCGCATCGGCTGCTCGAGCCGGGCGCACCAGCCGGTCACGCCGTCGGGCAGACCGTCGCAGAGTATGTTTTTCACCTTGCGGGCGGCGAGGTCGTCACCGCGTCCATCCGGGAGCGGTTCGAAATCCAGGTGGTGCCGCCGGGGTGGGGCCGTCTGCCGTTCCTCGCCGTCACCGACACCAGCGACCACAACCTGCCGCGTTTCGAGGGCAGATGGGACGAAGCCGGGGCTCGCCTGGCGGAGCACGACATGGGATGGCCCGCCGGGTACTACCTGTGGTGCTGGGAAAATCCTCATCCGGAACGACCGGTCGAACGGATTGAGTTCATCCCGCGCGGCGCCCGATTCATCGTTGCCGGCATCACGACCAGCGACGTTGATGAGCACCCGTTCGTTCACGGGCCGGCGCGTCCGGTGCGGCTCGTGCCGAAGGACGGGCGGAACGGAGTCCTCGATATCGACGTGGACCGGGGTGTCGCGACCTATCCGCAGCCGCTGCCCGGCGAGGATGACCGGGCCGGCTGGGGAGCGGCCGAAGGAACGTCCGCGTATGCATCGATCGCCGCGCTGCCGTCGGCCACCGTCGCGGTCCGGCGGGGCGGCGACGAGCTCGGCCGGGTGCGCTGGGGTGACATGGAACGCGACCGGCGGGCAGATGCCGGCCAGGTCTCGCTTGAGCTGGCAGAAGGCGGCCGCAACTGGGTGCATGTCAGCGTCGTCGACGACGCGACGGGGCGGCCGGTGCCGTGCCGGGTCCATTTCCGCTCGGCCGAGGGGATTCCTTATCAGCCGCATGGCCACCACAATCACGTCACGCAAAATCTCGGCAGCTGGCATTACGACGTTGGCGGTGACACCCGTCTTGGCCAGCGCAGCTACGCATATATCGACGGCACCTGCCAGGGATGGCTGCCACGAGGCGACGTTGTCGTGGACGTTGCGCGCGGGTTCGAATACGAACCGCTCCGGCAGACCGTGCGGATCGAGCCGGGTCAGCGAGACCTGACGCTGCGGATCAGGCGCGTCGCGGACATGGCCTCGGAAGGATGGTGGTCTGGCGACTCGCACGTGCACTTCCTCTCCACCCCGGGCGCTCAGCTCGAACAAAGAGGCGAGGATCTGCGTGTCGTCAATTTGCTGCAGACGCAGTGGGGCGCGCTGTTCACCAACACCGAGGATTTTTCCGGCCGGCCCAGTGTCGTCGATGGCGGCGGCTACATAACGTATGTCGGCCAGGAAAACCGGCAGCACATGCTCGGCCACATGGTCCTCTGGGGCCTGAAAGAACCGGTCATGCCGTGGTGCAGCGATGGTCCCGACGAGGCCGAACTCGGCGGCGCGCTGGACGCGACGCTGAGCGACTGGGCCGACCGGACGCACGCCCAGGGCGGCACCGTCGTCGCCGCGCATTTCCCGAATCCGAACGGCGAGCCGGCCGTTCTCGTCGCGACCGGCCGGGCCGACGCCGTCGAGATGCTGGCCCATTCCGACGACGCGATGCTCGAATATTACCGGTACCTGAACAGCGGCTACCGGCTGCCGCTCGTCGGCGGCACGGATAAGATGTCAAGCGCCGTGCCGGTCGGTCTCTACCGCACGTACGCGCGGCTGGACGAGGAGTTCAGCTATGAGGCCTGGTGCCGGGCGGTGCGGTCGGGTCGTACGTTCCTTTCCGGCGGGCCGCTCGTGACGCTCTCGGTCGACGGGTGCGAGCCGGGCGGTACCGTCGAGCTTTCCGGGCCGGGAACGGTCAGTGTCCATGCCGCGGTGCGCAGCATTTTCCCGCTCCGTTCGCTCGAAGTCGTACGTAACGGCGAGGTCGTCGTGAGGGCAGAAGCCAACGGTGGACGGCAGGCCGAAATCAGCGAGGAATTGCGGATCGAGGGGAACTCGTGGATAGTCTGCAGAGCGTTCGGCGCCGATTACCACCTCGATGAATGGGGCCGCCGGGTTTTCGCGCACACCTCGCCGGTCTACGTCGCCTGCGGCGGCGACTGGACGATGACCGACCCCGAAGGCATCCGCTATATCCGGACCCTCGTCGAGGGTGCCCGCGAATACGTACGGCACACTGCGGTCCGGAGGTCCGACCAGTTCACGACGCACCATCACGGCGAGGCCAATCATCTCGCCTGGCTGGAGCGGCCGTTCGCCGAGGCCCTGCGCGCGCTGGAAGAGCGCGGCCCTGGGTGAGCGAATCAAATACGGTAACCGAGGGCCGGCCGTCGGGAGGGCCGCGATGCTTGACCAGGCATTTGCTGGCGCATCAGCACTCGCCTGGACCGGGCTGTACGCCGAGCGCCGTCACATCGATGCCGGGACGTGCGGCCGCGCGCCGGCCGCTCGCTGTTTGCCAGTAGGTCTGCTTGCCCAGCAACGATTCACCGAACCGGTCGAACTCGGCGATCACCTTCTGCGTTGCCGCGCTTACTGCCGCACGGGTCCGTTCGCCCAGCTCCTCCAGCTGCCCGGCTGGGCCGCGCTTATCATGAAAGGGCCAGCCGGGACGGGCGTGATCGCCGGGCCGAACCCGTCAGGCTTTGTCAGTTGTGCCGGCCGGGAGGCGCCGCGTGGCGATGGAACCGCAGGATCCCGGCGCGGGATGGGCGGCTGGCGGCGGGCACCTGAGGGCCTCCGACGCGGACCGCGAGCGGGTAATCGATGCCCTGAAGACCGCCTTCGTGCAGGGTCGGCTGAGCAGGAGCGAGCTGGCCAGGCGAGCTGGCCAGGCGCTTGAGTCGAGGACCTACGCCGAGCTGGCCGGCGCCACCGCGGGCATCCCGGCCGGGCGAGCGGCCACCTCGCCGCCGCGCCAGCCCGCCGCGCCAGTGCGCGCCAGACCGGTCAACTGGAAGGTCATCGCCTGGGTCGTGAGCGTGATCATCCTGTCGCCCGCACTGGGCTTCGCCTTCTTCGCCACCTACTGGGGCAGCTTCTTCATCCTTCTTTTGCTCGCTTACGTCGCGGCGGGTGTGATCGGCACGCCTGGACCGCCGTGAGTAGGCCGCCACAGCGTGTCCTGAGCAGCCGCAGCAGCGGGTACCCGCGCCGCCGATCCAGCCACACGATTCTCCATAACCATCGATGACCTGGCTGCCCGACCTGGGGGCTAACCCCACCGGGCGCGAAACATTCGGGCCGGCCGTGGCCGGGCGCGCGCCCGGGCTTCCTCCACGGGAGTTACTCCTCGCCGATGTCGGCCAGGCTCTGGCGCAGTTCGGTGATCAGCGGATCGCCATCGGGCAAGATGCGCTCCAGACGGTCGACCGTGTCGCGCAGCAGCGCGCGGGCGTCGCCATAGCGCCCCAGCCGGCTGTACACCTGGGCCAGCCCGGCACGGCTCCGCAGCGTATCAGGGTGACGGGGGCCTAGCACCCGCTCGAACCCGGCCCAGGCCTGCTCGCAGGCCAGCTCCGCCGCCGCCGTCTTGCCCGTCTTCTGATAGGCGGCACCGAGGTTGTTCCGCGCCGTAAGCGTGTCCAGGTGATCGGGCCCAAGGACGCGCTCCCGGTCGGCCACCACCCGCTTGTAGGCCGCGACTGCCTCTTTTGTCCGGCCGCTGGCCAGGTAGGAGTCGGCCAGGCCGTGACGCGTGGTCATCGTCTGCGGGTGCCGGGCTCCCTGGGCGCGCTCCCGGTCGGCCAGCGTGCGCCGGTAGAGGGTGACGGCGTCGGAGTACAGGCCCGCACCCAGGTAGGCGGCGGCGAGCTCGTCCCGCGCGCCGAGCGTGCTGGCATGCCCGGGCCCGCAGACCTGCTCGAATTGGGAAACCGCGCGTTCAAGGACGGTGACCGCATCCGGGAGCTGGAGCGCCGCCACGAGGGCGTGGCCCAGGCGGCGCCGCGCCTCGATCACGTCACGATGATCCGGCCCGAGCTTCTGGCTCAGGCTGTCGAGTACCCACTGGAACCACGGAATGGCGTCGTCCGCGCGCCCGGCCGCAAGGTAGGCGTCGGCTAGCCGTTGGCCGGCCAGCATCGTGTCCGGGTGCTCGCCGCCGAGTAGGCGGCCGCCGGCCGTGGCCAGGTCGCGCCAATGATCCACCGCGGGTCCGGTCAGGCGGGCACGGTCCAGGCTGTCCCCCGCCCGCTCCAGCAGGGGATGGCAGCCGCCGTCCCACAGCAGGTCTCCGGTGGTCTGCCGGAGGGTCGCCGCGCAGGATCGCAGGCCGGAAACAGGCCAGCCGGTCAGCTCCTGTTCCGGCCAGGCCTGGAGCAGCGCGTCCGCGACCGACCTCGCCGCCTGGTCCAGCATGCCTTCGGGCACCGCGGCCCGCAGCGCCGCCTGCAGCACCGGGTTGATCCGGACCATCGGCGGTTCCGTCACCGGTTCGACGGTCAGCAAGCCGACCTGTTCCAGCGCCGCCAGCGCCGCGCGGGCGTGCTCGGTGCTGGCCGGGGCGCCGCCGCCGCCCGCGAGGAAATCGCCTGCCGCAGGAGCGGCGAGGACGGTGAGGGGAATGCCGTGCCCGTCCAGCAGCGCGACCAGGGCCAGCAACTGGCCCGATCCGCCCGGCGCCAGCTGGTCCGCCCGTCCGAACGAGAACGTCCACGTCGCTGCGGCCGCCGACGGCCGTGCGCTGGACGACTCCGCCAACTGCTCCCGCCTGCGCACGAAATGGGCCCGGTACTCGCGGCATGACAGCGGGGAGTTGGCGATCACCGCGCTGGCCTGGACCAGCGCGACTGGCTCCAGGTCCAGGTCCTGGGCCAGTTCGATCGCACCGTGCCGCTTGTCCGGGTCGGCCGACAGGCGTCCGCTCAGATAGCCACTGGCCTCGCGTAGGCTGAACGGCCCGACCGGCACGGCTCGCATGCCGCTGGGGACGGCCGCAGCGTCGGCGGAGGTCACCAGCACCCGGCCGGCCGGGCCGGCCGGCCACAGGCCATCCAGATTCGCCGGGCCAGCCAGGTCATCGAGTACCACCAGCCACGAATGGCTGGTCTCGCCCAGGAAACTGAGGAACTGGGCGGCGACTGACTCACATGACTCACAGCTGCTCGCCTGGTCCCGGCCGGTCACGGCGGCCGTCGCCGCGGCGTAGCCGGACAGCACCGAGGCCCGGCTCGTGGCCTCGATCCAGACCAGGAGGTCTACACCGCCTGACTGCCACAGCGACTCGGCGAAAGCTGCAGCGAGCTGGGTCTTACCCGACGACCTCAGCCAGTCCGGCGCGTCGGGAGCCGCCGCCGGGCCGGGGAAGGCAGCCGCGGCCGCCGCCCGATCAGGGACGAGCGCGACCGCGGCCCCGGTCGGCAGCGCAACCGCCAGGTCGGGGGCCGTCTCCAGCCTGGCGCTGAAACCGTCGGCCAGCGCCGGCACCGTCCCGGACCGGATGGGCCAGGACGGCTGGCCGGGAGCCGCGCCTGCCGGGGCCGCGGGCGACACTGCGCTGCTCATGGCGCGCCGCCTACGGGCCGCCGTACGCGGCGAGCGCGGCCGGGGCCACTGGCTGGGCTGGCTGAGCAAGTCATGTCAGGGTGCACCGTCCGTGCCTCCGTGGCACGGCGGGCCCAGGCCGGTCGGCGCGCGGAGCCAGATCCGGCTCGCTGGCCGCACCGGCATCGGCTGGCCGAGCTGAAGAGGACTGCACCATCGTTGCCCTAGCCTGCCAATAATCAGCACTGATAGGCAATCCCCTCCGGCGACTAGGCCGTTTCCCGGGTCGACGGCATCCGGATGCCGCCCGCTCCGGCAAGACGCGGCCCGATCCGGGAAGGCGCTCCTGGTTAGAGACGATCCTGGTTGAAGACGTGCACGGGAGTGGTCCTGGTGAGTGTTGCCCTGCGGAAGAAGGCGGGGGCGGTGACGCGCATGAAGACAAAGCCGATCACTCCGGCCAGCGCGGCCAGCGCGGCGATGATGAAGCTACCGCCGATCTGCCAGTGCAGGACCGGCACCGTCCACGTGGTGTAGCTGTTGGTCGCAACCCAGTCGCTCTGCAGGCTGTAGAAGCCAGCCGTGTACATGATCAGCCCGCCCAGCCCGGGCAGGATGCCGCGCATCCACAGATTCCGGGCACTGCTAGTCAGCGTGGCCCGGTAGTACCAGACGCAGGAGAACGCAGTCAGCCCGTAGTAGAACGCGATGTACAGGCCGATCGCGGTGACGGCGTCAGCGATCGGGTTGCCGCCGGAGATGTAGTTCAGCGGGACGTACAGGAGGATCGAGACCGCGCCCATCACGAGAGTGGACACCGTCGGGGTCAGGTACCTGGGGTGGATCTTGGCGAAGGACTCGGGCAGCGCCCCGTAGGCGGCCATCGACAGCGTCGTGCGCGCGGTCGGCAAGATCGTGGTTTGGGTCGAGGCGGCGGCCGAGCTGAGCACCATGAGGATCAGAAGCCGGGACAAGACCATGCCGAGCGCGGAGGTGCCGAAGATCGCGCCGCCGGCGACCGATAGCACGTCGAACTGGTGCTCCGAATTCATCAGCCCGACGCCCGTGTGGCCGATGCCGGCGAACGCCTGCACGGCGATGATCACGGTCACGTAGGTGACGAGCAGCAGGACCGTCGAGATGATCCCCGCTTGGCCCGGCGTCCGGGACTTGTCCGCGGTCTCCTCGTTCACCGACAAGGCGGTGTCCCAGCCCCAGTAGATGAACAGCATCAAGATGATCCCGGACACAAAGGCCGAGACGGTCAGGTTCGACGGCGACAGCCAGCTGAAGCTCGGGTGCAGCGACCCGGGCGGCGGATGACTGCCGTACACCCGGACCAGCGCCGTGAGCGACATGACCAGCAGCATGACGATCTCGATAGACAGCAGCGCCTTCTGGAAGTTGGCCGAGACCTCGATGCCGCGGTAGCAGATGTAGGTCATCGCGACGATCCACAAAACGCCGACCAGCAGCACCCAGCCGCCGGAGGCGTTGGCACCGATCGTGCTGTCCGGTCCCTGGATGAAGAAGAACAGGTACTGCCCGGCCACCTGGGCCAGGCTGGCCATGACCAGGACGTCGGCCGCCACGACGGCCCAGCCGCCGGCCCAGCCGGTTTTCGGCCCGAACGCCCGGGCCCCCCAGATAAACGTGGTCCCGCAGTCGGGATCGGCTTTGTTCAGCTCGCTGAAGCCGATCGAGGTCAGCAGCATCGGCACGAACGCCAGCACGGCGACCAGCGGGGACTTCAGCCCGACGGCGGCCACCACGAAGAACAGCGTCGCGGCCAGGCTATAGGCCGGGGCAGTCGAGGCTACGCCCATGACCACGCTGGACACCAAGCCAAGAGCGCCTGTCTTGAGACCCTTGTCCCTGGGCTCCTCCACTGTCTGCAGGCCAGGTCTAAAGATGGCCATGGCTCGCCTTCCTGTAGTCACCCAATCGTGCTGCGATTCCGCCCGATCATGCGCGGGACCGACGACGACTTTTCAGGTTACTGCGGGTCGCAGTAGGACGGATGGTAAACGGATGGCAAACGGGCTCGGTCCCGGGCCCCGTGCTGCGCGACATCGGGGCCCTCCTCGCAGCCGTGGCCCAGCAGATCGCTGACCTGGGCCCAGTTTGAACGCGCTGTGGCTGGCTGGGTTCGCGCTAAAGTCCAGGAAAGCAAGGAGGGCGGCCATGGCAGAGGCGACACCGTTCACGATCGGAGCCGACGCCAGCTGTACTGATGGGGTCTGCGGGCAGGTGAGCCGCGTGGTCGTTGACCCGGTCGCTCAGGCGGTCACCCATCTTGTAGTCAAACCGGCGCATGGGCATGGCCTCGGCCGGCTTGTTCCCCTCGCCCTTGTCGACGCCTCTGCGGGCCAGATCCGGCTCCGCTGCACCCTGGCGGAGTTCGAGAGGCTCGAACGCGGCGAGGAGAAGCATTTCCTGCCAGGCGGCAATCCGTACCCGGGCTACCACGCGGACCAGGTGCTGGAAATGGCCCATTACGGCCTGCGCTCGTACCTGGGCCAGCCCGGCGAGAGCGTCACCTACGACTCCGTCCCTCGGGGAGAGGTGACCGTGCGCCGCGGCGACCTCGTCTTTGCCACCGACGGCGACATCGGGCAGGTGCAAGGGCTTGTCATCGACCCGGGCAGCCACCATGTAACCCACGTGCTCCTTCAGGAGGGACACCTGTGGGGCCGCAAGGAAGTGGCCATCCCTATCGGCGCCGTCACTGTGCTCGACGACGGTATCCGGCTCAGCATCACCAAGCAGCAGGTGCAGGACCTGCCGCCCGTAGACATCGACCATCCCGGCAGGTAAGACCGCCTGCATACGGAAAACGAATCGCCTGGTCCGGGCCTTGGTGCTGAGTAGGCAGGCGCCTGCCGGTGCTGAAGCAGCAACACGCGCAGGGTTGATGCCGATGGGCCGGCTGAAGGGTGCCACCGGCCGGCCACGCGAGGACATCCAGGACCATGCTCAGCGCGTCATAGGTTTGACCGGTCCTGCTTCGTTTGCCGTCGCGGTATGGCCCCAGCGGCAGGGAGGCCGGGCTAAAAGAGTGGCTTGTCCCGTTGATACGGAGCCCAGATGCGGCGGCACCAGGTTGTGCTTCCGGTGATGGCATGCGGTGCCGTGATGTTGCTCGCCGCCTGCGGTTCTTCGTCCCCGTCCTCATCGGGCGCGCTGTCCGCGTCACCGAGCGCAGCTGCGGCCAGCCCGGCGGCGGCGTCCCCGTCGGCGTCGCCCGCTGCGGCGGCTGGCAAGTTCGACTCGTGCACGGTGGTCACCCAGGCTGAGGCGGCCAGCGCGCTGGGCCAGGCCGTTACCTCCGGAGTGCTCGGGAAAGCCACCGTCGAGGGAGGGCTGGCCTGCGTCTTCTACGGGCCGTCCGCTCCCGCGCCGCGAGACCCGGATGTGGGCCAGCCGGACTCGGTGCGAGTAGTGGTGGTCCACGGCCCCAAGGCCCTGAGCTGGTACCGGAACTACAAGTCCAAGGTCAGCGCCCAGCCGGTGACCGGTTACGGCGACCAGGCCTATTACGACGGCTACGCCTCGCTCAGCGTCCTGAAGGGCGACTATTACCTGCGGGTCGCCGTCGCGCCCGCCGGCGCCCCGCCATCCCTGGCCGCTGAGGAGCAGCTGGCAGCCGCGATCCTGCCGAGGTTGTAACCGGCGACGCCAGCGCCGCTGCTAGCCCTGGCTAGTGACCAGGCCTAACCGAGCGGCGGCACGGCGAGGATCTCGCCATCTCCATCCGCGGCTTGGCCCACACCAACGGCCGCCGGTTGTCGTCCCGTGGGCTTCCCCTCGTAGCGTGGACAAACGCAGCGTCGCCCTGCGGGTCAAGGACGCGATGGGGCGGTAGCCGTGGCCGCCATGATCGCCGCCCGCAGGGCTGAGGGCATCCCGGTCGCGGTGGCCTGCCGGGCGCTGGGAGTGTCCCGCGCCTGGTTTTACAAGCACAAAGACGGGCGGCTGCCGGAGCGGGCGCAGCGGTGCGGCCAGCTCAAGGCTGAGGTCGCGCGGCTGTTCGCCCTTCACGAGGGGAAGTACGGGTCTCCGCGGATCACCGCCGACCTGCACGAGGCGGGGTGGCGGGTGAGCGAGAACACCGTCGCCGCGGTGATGCGCGAGCAGGGCCTGGCGGCGCGGCGCAAGAAGAAGCGCAAGGGCACCACCCGCGCGGGCAAGGGCCGCTGGCGGGCACCGGACCTCGGCCCGCCGCCGCATCCGCGCCTCGCAGGCTCCCGCGACCTCCACAGCCCGCCGGGCCACCACGGCTCGCCAGAGAATGAGGGACCAGCCTGCAGCCGGAGCCTAAGCCAGACACATAACGATCAGTTCTGTGCGGGCGGCTTTCGCGGTGCTATCGGCTGTTCCTGCGGCTTCTCCGCGTTCGGTAGTCCTCGCGGCAGCGGGACGCCGGGCGGTGGCGGAAGCCGGTGGTGTCGTGTCGAACTGGACGACCTTCCGGGACGTTGCCCCGGGTAGGCGATCACGCATCGCGCCTGGGCGGCAGGGCAGTGCCGTGTCCCGCACCAGCGGGTACCTGAGCGATGCATCCCACGATGTCAGTGGAGTTCGGAGAGCGCCGGGAGGGGCTTGGTGCAGATCCGGCCTGAGGCTGAACGGAAGCTGCGCGCAGGCTTCCAGCGCCGTGTTGACGAACAGAGCAGTCGCTACGCCGCGCGGTTGACGCACGCCGAGCAACTGGCCGCCAGGTTCGAGTGCGGCGAGGTGGTCGGGGTCTTCAGCGCGCGGGCTGGCGGAGACATCAGGCCCGGGGCTTATGTGGTGGGCCTGCTTCCGCTGGCGGTGATCCCCATCTTGATCGCCGCGGCCGCCGCTCGGGTCCCGGGCATGCTGCCGGTGCTTGCAGCCTTCCCGTTCGCCGTGGGTGCCTGGTTCGGCCTGAGCCTGTGGCGGGGGCGTGAGCCAAGGCGATGCGTCTGGTGCTACGCCTTCGCCGAGGGGTTCATGCTGCTGGACAATCCGGGAGCGGACGCCGCGCCCGTGCGCTGGAGCCAGGTCACCGAGGTCGGCGAAGTCTGGACAGAGGTTTACGACCCCACCGCGGAGGAGTCCAGGCCGGCGCTGACGGCGTACAGGCTGCGGTCGGGGGACGGGCAGGCCCATGAGATCTTGCGCTCCTTCTGGAACGTGCGAGACCCCTACCGCGAGGCCGGGCAGTTGCTGAGAAGCCTGGTGCCCGCCTCTGCCGGCAACACCATGCCGAGGTTCCCCACCATCGACGAGATCATCGCCACGCACGCGAGGAAGCCAGGTCCGGGCGCGTGAGGCTCGCCCTTGTCCTCGTGGCCAGAGCGGCAAGGCACAAGAACGCTAGTCCGGTGCCAGCTGGAGCGCCAGGCCCTCTCCGTTTGCCGAAATCAGGCGGGTAGGGACGTCAAGAGGGCCTTCGGCCTCGGACACGGGAGTGTGAGGGCTGTACCCGCAGGTCTACGAGGCTGGGCCCTGCTTTAGAGCCTCGGCGAGGAAGGTGCGGGCGGCCAGGAACGATCGCTCGTCAGCAAGCGCATCGTAGGCGACTCCCGGCGTCGCACCCGGGATCGCGTGCTCGTGGGTGAAGCCATGCATCGCACCGCCCTACATGATGAGCTGCCAGTCAGCTTGGGCGTGGTTCATCTCCTCGGCGAACCTGGTGACATCGGTGAGCGGCACGTGTGGGTCCAGCGCACCGTGGCAGGCAAGCACCCTGGCCTTGACCGTGCCGGGCTGCGCGGGCTTGGCCGTGGCCAGGCTGCCGTGGATGCTGACCACGCCCTTTAGGCCGGCTCTTGAGCGGGCGAGCGTAAGGACCGCCAGCCCGCCGAAGCAAAAGCCGACAGCGACAAACCGACCGTCAGCCTCCGGACAGCTGGCCAGCGCCCCCAGCCCGGCCCGCGCCCGCCGAGACAGGAGCTGCGGATCGTCGCGCAACTTCACCAGGCACGCCATCACGCGCTCACGGTTGCCGGCAACGCCATCCCCGAACATGTCACCAGCCAGGACCGCGTAACCGTGAGCCGCGTACCGCCGCGCCTGGCCCCGAGCGTGATCATCGAGGCCGGCCCCGCCATGCACCAGCAGCAGCCCGGGCAGCGGGTGCCGCGCGGCATCGTCCCAGGCAAGAAAGCCGACCAGGGCGGTCTCCTGGTCGTTGTAGGTCACAGTGCGTGTCGCGGTCGCCATGGATGAATCTCCTGTTCAGGCTGGCGGTCAGGACCTCGGCCCGCCGGCGTGCTTGCCTCGTGGCGCGGCCTTACGGTCGGTGACCGGTTACGTTCTTCCTGGGTCGCTGGTGGTGTTCAGGGCTCAGGTGGCGCCGCGATGCGCTGGACGAGATGCGCGTGCGAGGGATGCCACTGGAAACCTGCCCGGCCCTGGCCGGGCCACGGCTGCCCGCCCTCCGGGGATGGGCGACCAGGCCACCGGCCCAGGGCGCGACCTCCGGATGTCACGAGCCGGGGATGACATCTGTCATGATCTGGGCCGTGCGCCGGACGCCTGGGCAGCCCCTTCTTGACGCAACCAGTTGGTTGCTATAATGTAGCAATCAAAGAGTTGCTACATCTAGGAGGCTGCTATGGCTTTTCCCGACCGCATCGAGCGGACCGTGGAGCTCGCGCACCCGCCCGCCAAGGTGTGGGCGGCGCTGACCACGGCTGAGGGCCTGGGCGCCTGGTTCGGCAACGAGGCGTCGATCGACCTGCGCCCGGGTGGGTCGGCCCGGATGAGGTGGTCCGGCGGCCCCACGGCCGAGATGCGGGTGGAACGGGTGGAGGAGCCGGCCGTGTTCGGGTTCACCTGGCAGATCTACGGGCTGCCCGAGGACGACCCGCGGCGCACCTATGTCGAGTTCACGCTCGAGCCGGCCGGCGCGGGCACCCGGCTGACGGTGGTCGAGTCCGGGTTCGCCCAGCTGCCCGAGGACGCCTACCGCAAGGCGTACGACGGCAACACCGAGGGCTGGGCGAAGGAACTCGGCGAACTGGCCGACTACCTCGATGCCGCCTGACATCGAGGCGATCGCCGAGCAGGTCTTCGTTGCCCTGGCCGACCCGACCCGGCGCGCCATCCTGGCCGCGCTGGCCGCGGGGGGTCCGGCCACGGCGACGGACCTGGCCGGCCTGCTGCCGATCACCCGGCAGGCGATCGCCAAGCACCTGGCCCTGCTGGCCGACGCCAGGCTGGTGACAGCCGAACCGGGGGAGCGGCGCCGGGTGCGCTACCGGCTGCGCTCCGCGCCGATGCAGGTGGCGCAGCAGTTCCTGGCCGCGCTGGCCCGCGACTGGGATGGCTCGCTCGACGCGTTGAAGAACCACCTCGAGCGGGGTGCCGACGAACCTGGCACCCCTTCCGCGAAATCCCGAGGACATGGCTGAGCAAGAAAGGTGGACAGCGTGATGAAGACACCCCCGATCGTCACGGAGCAGGAGTGGGAGGCGGCGCGCCAGCGGCTGCTCGTGAAGGAGAAGGAGCTGACCCGCTCCCGGGACGCACTGGCTGCGGAGCGCCGCCGGATGCCGTGGCTGGCCGTGGAGAAGGACTACCAGTTCGACGGGCCCGAGGACAGGACTAACCTGCTCGGCCTGTTCGAGGGCCGCCGTCAGCTGATCATCTACCGCGCGTTCTTCGAGCCCGGGGTGATCGGCTGGCCCGACCATGCGTGCCACGGCTGCTCCATGATGGCCGATCAGGTCGCCCACCCCATCCACCTGAACGCCCGCGACACCACGCTCGCCTACGCCTCGCGCGCACCGCAGCCCGATATCGCGCGCCTGAAGAACCGGATGGGCTGGACGATGCCCTGGTACACCATCACCGACGAGTTCGACGCCGACTTCGGCGTGGACCAGTGGCACGGCACGAACGCGTTCTTCCGCGATGGCGACCGGGTGTTCCGCACCTATTTCCTCAACAACCGGGGCGATGAGGCGCTGGGCAGCACCTGGAGCTACCTCGACATGAGCGCGCTCGGGCGGCAAGAGACGTGGGAGGACTCGCCCGAGGGCTATCCGCAGTCCCCGCCGTACGACTGGTGGAACTGGCACGACGAATACGACCATCCCGAGCTGGCGCAGGGGCCGATGCGCCGAGGCGCCGCGGCCGCCGGTCCTGCCGACCCCGCCGCGCGGCAGGGAGAATGACGGTGAGACCAGCCCGACGCCCGGAGCCTAACCGTCAGTCGTCCCGGGCGTCCCGACGCCCATCGCGATCCGCGGCGATGCGGCCGGGTTCAGCCAGCGCAGGATCTCCAGCAGCTCGCCCGCCGGCAGCGTCACGCAGCCCGCCGCCGGCATGCCGAACATTGCCGGTGGCACCGGATAATGCGGGCGAATCCGGGTACACGTCGCCGCAGGTCAACCATTACCCCAGGTGAAACGTCAGAACTTCACGCCCCCCCTGCCCCGCAGCCAAGGACAGCGCCCGATGACAGCTATCAAGCAGCGCGCCGAAGGCGTGCTCAGCCTGCCCACGCCGCTCGCCCGGCTGTACGGCGTGGCGCTCCAGATGGGCATACGCGTGATCGACGGCTGCCCGCAACTCTGGGATGAGCAGGACGAAGAGAACTTCAGCGACGAGGCCGCGATCGTGTCGTTCCCGGACACCATCTGCCTGAACCCCGGGCTGGAAGGCGACGACCTGCGCGCCGACGTGCTCGCCATGGCGCTGTCGGTGGCCGCCATGATGGTCTGCGACGAGAACGCCGCCCTGCCCGGCGACATCGTGGCGCCCGGCGGCTTTGTCATGATCACCCGGGACCGGGTGCGCGAGCCTGCGGACCCGCCCGGCCGGTTTGCGACCATGATGGCGCAACGGTGCGGTCGCGACACCACCTCGGCCGCGTTCGACTGCTATCTTCCGGTATTCCTCGGCGAGCAGGCCTGCTAGGATCCGGCGGCTGGCCTGCCTATGAGCTGGTGACCGGTGCCCGGATCCCGCGATCGGTGAAGATGTCCTCGGGCTCAAGGCGCATCAGGTCGTCCCGGTTCCAGCGGCGGTCCCCGTCGGTGGCGAGGCGGTGCGCGTGCCGGAGCCGGGCCCGCTCCAGCTCGTTGCGGACGCTGCGGGCATTGGCGAACAGCGGCTGCTGCATCCGGACCCTGAGGTAGTCCCGGAACGCCATCTCTGCTTCTTCGGAGAGGTAATAGCTGGCCCGCTCCAGCATGAGCCGCCCGATGGCCACCAGCTCGTCCAGGTCGTAGTCGGCGAAGTCGAGATGGTGCGCGATGCGGGATCTCATGCCGGGGTTTGACTCGAAGAACGTATCCATCCGGTCTTTGTAACCCGCGAGGATCACGATGAACTTGTCGCGCTCGTTCTCCATGACCTGAAGCAGGATCTCGATGGCCTCCAGGCCGAAGTCCTTGCTGTTATCGGGCTGGTAGAGGGCGGACGCCTCGTCGATGAACAGCACCCCGCCCATCGCCCGGTCCAGAACCCGCCGGGTCTTCGGCGCGGTCTGCCCGACGTACTCGCCGACCAGGTCGTCCCGCATAGCATGCACCAGCTGTCCCTGTTCCAGGTAACCGAGCTGGTGCAGCAGGTCAGCCATCAGCAGGCCCACCGTGGTCTTCCCGGTACCGGGGGCGCCGGTGAAGCACATGTGCAGGTTGGGCCGGGGCGCCAGGAGGCCGAATCGCTGCCGCACCCGGTCGACCAGGAGCAGCGACCCGATCTCCTCCACCTGCTTCTTCACCGGCACCAGGCCGACCAGCTCACGGTCGAGGGCGGCGAAGACGTCATCGATCGCCGCGGCCCGGCGCTCGTCGGCGAAGGTGATCAGGGCCTCCGGCGGGAGCTGCCCTGGCCCGCGCCGCCGCTCGGCCCGGCGCTGCCTCGGCGGCGCCGGCTTGAACGCCGGCGCCGGCTTGATCGCGGGCAGCTTCCCCAGCCCCGACTGCTCCGGCGGTCCCGCACCCGGGGTCATGATGCGGGCCGTGTTAGGCGGTATCGCGTCCAGGTTTACCTTGACCGCGCGGCCCGTCCGGCCGCCGGCCTTGCGGGCTTTCCGCTCGGCAGAGGAACGAGGAAAACCATGCATCAGGAGGAGGCACCCTGTCGCGAACAGCACCGCGACGAGCGCCGACCCGATGGCCACGATCATGAGGCCCCCTCGTCCATCCTGCTGCCTACCAGGCCATACTGACAGCCGGGGGACGTTCCGCCAACCGGGCCGCCTGATCGCGCCGGGGGCTGGGTTCGGACCCGGCCCGCTGGGCATGATTAGCCGAATCTGGCGTAGAGCCCTCCGGTGTCGCCTTAAGCTGGGCGAAGACGTGCCAGCAGGGCCAGCTGAGAAGTAAATGACAGCATCCGGGACCCAAATCCCGGGCAGCGCGGCGATACCCTGCGCCGACGGTGACCGCGCAGGTTCGCTTATGGAGGCATGGCCTAGGTGACACGGGTGTCCACCCACTCGGCCGACCCGCCGGGGTCGGCCATACCGGTCGGCCGGTCCAGGGCGTACGGCCCCGCCGAGGGGAACGGCCCGATCGAGTGGGTCATGAGCACGGTGATCCGCAAGCTGGCCTGGAGCAGGCTGTCGGATCCCAAGGTCGCGCTGTCGGTATCCGGGGTCGGCCTGCTGCTCGGGATGCTCGTCGGGGCGACGGCGCCGAACACCATGACGCTGCCGATCAGGCTCCCGCTGTCGTACCTGCTGCCGTCGCTGAGCAACAACGACGTCCTGGCGACGGCGATGCTCTACACCGGAGACGTCCTGGCCTGCCTGGGCCTGGCCGGGCTGCTCTGGGCGCACAGCCAGGGCTGGCGCCCCGACCCGCGCCGCCTGCTGCTGGCCAGCGCGGGCGTCGTCGCGGTCATGGTCAGCCTCACCCCGGTCGGCTCATCGGACACCGCGAGCTACGCGGCCTACGGCCGCATCGCCTCGCTGGGCGGGAACCCGTACGTCACCAGCCCGGTCGCCGGGCTCGGCGCGCACTCGCCGTACGTCCAGGTCGTCGGCGCGGTGTGGAAGAGCCAGGTGTCCGTCTACGGGCCCATCGCCACCCTCATCCAGTCGTTCGCGGCCTGGGTCGGCGGCCCCAGCGTCGCCACCACGATCTGGGTCCTGATGATCCTCAACGGCGCCGTGTTCATCGGGGTCGGGTTCCTGCTCCTCAAGACCTCCGACGACCCGGTGCGGGCCACGCTGTTCTGGACGGCCAACGTGGTCCTGCTGCAGCAACTCGTGAGCGGCGGCCAGCTCGACACGTTCGTGGCGGCGGCGGCCCTGTGCGCGATCCAGGTGGCGCGCCGGGTCTACGGCGTCTGGGGCGACGCGCTCGTCGGCGTGCTGCTGGGCCTGGCCTTCGGGATCAAGGTCAGCGCGGCGCTGGTGGCGATCGGGCTCGCCTGGCCGCTGCTGCGGCGCCGCGAGTGGCTGCGGGTCACCCGGATGGCCCTGATCGCCCTGGCCACGGCCCTCGTGGAGTACAGCTTCTACGGGCTCAACGCCATGAAGTCGACCTTCAGCGGCCTGAAGTGGGTCATCATGCCGTCGCCGTGGCGGCTCTTCCAGATGGCCGGAGAGGCGTTGGGCGTCCACCCGGGCACGATGACCACGGTCATCAACTGCCTCTGGCCGATCGCCTTGTTCGTGGTCGCCTGGTTCATCTACCGGCGCATCTCCTCAGACCAGCCGCGCGAGGTGGTGGCGCCGTTCGCCCTGACCTTCGCCTGGGTCCTGGTCGCCCCCTGGGTCTTCGCGTGGTACACGGCGATCGCCTGGGCCACGCTGACGCTGGTGCCCCGCAACCGGATGACCCGGTGGCTGGCGATTGTCACGGTCTTCCTCGCGCTCTGGCTTTCCACCGGCGGGCAGGCCGCTCCGGCCCGATTATGATTTCGCGGGTGAGCAGCCAGGTGACGCCCGCGGGCGTGGACCGCCAGGCCCGCGCGGCCGGGCCGGGCCGCCGCGGCCAGGCAGCCCGCTGGCCAGCGGCCGGCGCCGTGTTGCGGCGGCACTGGCTGGCTGCCGCGCTGCTGGCCGCCGGGCTGGTGCTGCGGGTGCTCGCCACGGCAGCCTACCGCCCCGCGCTGTTCTACATCGACTCGACCAGGTACCTGTACAACGCCGGGGGCATGGATCCGGTCGGCTACAAGGGGCCGCTGCGGGCGATCCTGCTGGTGGCCAACTTCGATGCCGTCGCCGCCGTCCAGCACCTGCTGGGCCTGGCCATGGCCGTGGTCATCTACCTGCTGCTGCTGCGGCGCGGGGTGTCCCGCTGGCTGGCGGCGCCGGCCATCGCGCCGGCGGCGCTGGACGCCTACCAGCTGCAGATAGAGCAGACGATCATGCCGGACGTCTGGTTCGAGGCGCTGATCGTGGCCGGGCTGGCCATCCTGCTCTGGCGGCCGGGGGCCGGCTGGCGGCGTGTCGTCGCGGCCGGCGTCGTGCTGGGCACCTCGGCCACTGTCGCCCAGGTCGGCGAGGCCGTGGCGCTGCCCGCGGTGATCTACCTGCTCGCGGCCGGCGGCGGCTGGCGGCAGGCCACCGGCAAGGCGGCCGCCCTGTGCGCGGCGTTCGCCCTGCCCATCGTGGCCTACTGCGCCGGTTCCTACCTGCTCGCCGGGGACTTCTTCCTGTCCCACTCGGGCGTCACGTCCTTCTACGGGAGGATGGCGGCGGCCGCGGACTGCGCCACCCTCAGGCTGCCGGCCGACGAGCGGGGCATGTGCCCGACCCGGGCGGAGCAGGCCAAGGGCCCCGACTGGCTCGAGTACGGCGACGGCTCCCCGGTCCGGCCGTACTACTCGGGCCTGCCGCGCGCGGAGGTCGACAGCCTGATCTCCGACTTCAACCACCGGGTGCTGACCCAGCAGCCGCTGCGGGTGCTGGATGCTTACGCCCGCGACGCGGCGAAGCTGTTCGCGCTGACCCGCGACGGCCGCCCGGGGGACACGCCCATCGCCCGCTGGCAGTTCCAGGCGAAGTTCCCGTACTACCCGCCGCATGCCTCGGAGGCGGTCGTCAAGGCCGCGGCCGGCACGTACGGCGGTGGCGCGCCGGCCGTCTGGGCGCCCGTGGCCGCGTTCCTGCGCGCCTACCAGCTTGACGGCGGTTACACCCCTGGCCCGCTGCTGGCCGTGTGCGCCCTGGCCGGACTGGCCGGCTGCGCGCCCCTGCTGCGCCGCAGGGCGGATCCCCGGACCCGCCAGCTCGCCCTGGCCTGCCTGCTGTTCCTCACCACGGCGGCGTCCGTGACCCTGGTCTCCGACACGTTCGAGTTCTCCTGGCGCTACCAGCTGCCCGCGCTGGTCACCCTGGCGCCGGCCGGCGCGCTGGGGATCAGCGTCATCGTCCGCCTGGCCCGTAACCGGCGCGGGGTACAGTCTGGGCATGCAGGGTAGCGATCGCGGCCGGGGGTAACCCCGTGACCGGCGATCAGGAAGAGCCGCAGCGAGTCCTGGGCATCCCGCTGGGGGCATTCTCCCGGGACCCCGACGCCGAAGAGCCGCAACGGGTCCTCGGCTTCCCGGTCGACTGGCTCAAGTCGGCCAAACGCGAGGTGCTCCGTTCCCTGGAACGTCCCGCCCGCGGGGCCGGCGATGGCCGCGGCGCCGCCGTCCGGGGCCCTGACGGCGTGGCCGGGCCCTTCCGCGTGCGCCGAGCCGCCCGGGTCATCCTGCTGGACCCGGATGATCGCGTTCTGCTCATGCGGTACGACGACGGCCCGCCGAACGGCAGCCACTGGTCCACGCCAGGCGGAGGCCTGAACGCCGGCGAGCAGTACCCGGCCGCGGCCCTGCGGGAGCTCGAGGAAGAGACCGGCTGGAGCGACGTGCGGCTCATCGGCGAGGTGCTGCGGCGCAGCTTCGAGATGGAATTCGGCGGCCGGGTGGTCCGCCAGCGCGAGCGCCTGTACCTGGCCCGGACCGACCAGGCCTGCCGCGCGATCCGCGGCGTTGAGGCCATGCACGCCGCCGACGGGATAGCGGCCTGGCGCTGGTGGACGCTGGCCGAGCTGGATTCCACCGAAGAGCAGATCTGGCCTGCCGACCTGCCGGACGTGATCAGGCGGTCCGCCTAGCCCCCGGCCCCCACGGGCGGAGCGGCCGGGCCGCGCAGCGACTAGAGGAGGAAAGATCATGGCGTACAAAGACATGTTCACGGTCCTCGTGGTCGACTCGCGCATCAAGCGCTCCCGGTCCCTCAACGACGCGTTCGAGCGCATCCTCGGATGCCTCCGCGACCGCCATCACCTGCGCACCGACCTCATCGGCACCACCCATGACGCCGTCGTCCGCCTGCGTAACGACGCCTCGGTGGCCTGCCTGCTGCTCGAATGGGGCGACAAGGGCGGCGACAGCATCGACGGGCAGCGGGTCGTGCAGACGCTCGAGGACGTCGGCCTCGACATCCCGGTGTTCCTCGTGGTGGCAGCCGACGATCTGGAGCGTCATCACCAGGGGCTGCTGGTCGGCGTCGTGCGCGGCTGGATCTACCCGGAGGAGGACACGCCGGACTTCGTGGCCAAGTACATCAACCGGCACTTCGAGGAGTACATCGAACAGCTCAAGCCGCCGTTCTTCGGGCGCGTCATCGAGTTCACCGAGTCGAGCAACGAGGTATGGACGTGCCCCGGCCACAACGGCGGCATGTTCTACCGCAAGAGCCCCGTCGGGCACATCTTCTATGAGTACCTGGGCGAGCCGATATTCCGTACCGACCTCGACAACTCGGTGATCGAGCTTGGCGACCTGCTGCTGCACGAGGGTCCCGCGCGCGAGGCCGAGGCGGCCGCCGCGGAGATCTTCGGCGCCGACCGCACGTACTTCGTGCTCAACGGCACCTCCACCTCGAACAAGATGGTCACCGGCGCGCTGGTCTCCCGCGGCGATCTGGTGCTGTTCGACCGCAACAACCACAAGTCCAATCACCACGGCGCCCTGGTGCTGGCCGGCGGCATCCCCGTCTACCTGCCGACCGACCGTAACCCGCAGGGCATGGTCGGCCCCATCCACCACGACGCGCTCGACGAGGAGCGCATCCGCGCGGCCATCCGCGCCCACCCGCTGGTCACCGACCCGGACCGGTGGCAGGCCGAGCGGCCGTTCCGGCTCGCCATCATCGAGCAGTGCACCTACGACGGCACCATCTACAACGCCAGGCTGATCCTGGAGCGTATCGGCCGCCTCTGCGACTACATCCTGTTCGACGAGGCGTGGGGCGGCTTCATGAAGTTCCATCCCCTGTTCGCCGGTCACTACGCCATGGGCCTGGACGGCCTCGGGCCGGACGACCCGGGCATCGCTGCCACCCAGTCCACGCACAAGCAGCTGGCCGGCTTCTCGCAGGCCTCGCAGATCCACCTGAAGAGCGGGCACATCGCAGGCCAGCCCCGGCACGTCAGCGAGCGCCGGTTCAACGAGGCCTACCTGCTGCACGCCTCCACCTCGCCGTTCTACCCGCTGTTCTCATCGCTGGACGTGGGAGCCCAGATGATGAAGGGACGCAGCGGCTTCCACCTGTGGAACGACGCCACCCGGCTGGCGGTGGAGATGCGCAAGGCCATCCGCAACCTACGGCACCGGTACGAGTCGGAGGCGGGCGGCCCCGGCTCGGCGCAGGCCTGGTTCTTCGATCCGTTCGTCCCCGACGTGGTCACGGTGACCGGCTCCCCGCACACGGCCGACCTGCGCGACGAGCCCTGGGAGAACGTGCCCACGCCGGTGCTGCTGGCCGAGCAGCAGTGCTGGCGGCTGCGGCCCGGCGCGCGCTGGCACGGGTTCACGCACCTGACCGACGGCTACGTGATGACCGACCCCAACAAGCTCACGCTGGTCACGCCCGGCTTCGACCGCGAGACCGGCGGGTACCTCGACTGGGGCGTCCCGGCGCCGGTGCTCGCCGAGTTCCTGCGCGGACGCGGCATCGTCCCGGAGAAGAACGACTTCAACACCATCCTCTTCCTGGTCACGCCCGGCATCGAGGTGAGCAAGGCCGGGACGCTTATCGCCGCGCTCGACGACTTCAAGCGCCTCTTCGACCGCAACGCCCCGCTCCGGGAGGTGATGCCCGCCTTCGTCGCGGCCAGGCCGCGGGCCTACTCCGGCGAGCGGCTGCGCGACCTCTGCCTGCGCATGCACGACTTCTACCGGAAGGGGCACACGTCGAAACTGCAGCGCCTGCAGTTCCGGGCCGAGCACTTCCCGGAGATCGCGCTGTCGCCGCAGGAGGCCACCCGGCTGTTCACCGCCAACCAGATCGACTACGTGCCCATCGACGAGGTGAACGGCCGGATAGCGGCGACGATGGCGCTGGTGTACCCGCCGGGCATCGGCATCGTGGTACCCGGCGAGCGCTGGGACGAGCGCGCCGCGCCCATGATCGCCTATCTCAGGCTGTTCGAGGAGGGCTACGCCCGCTTCCCCGGGTTCGCGAACGAGATCCAGGGCGTGTACCCGGAGGAAGGCGAGGACGGCCGCATACGCCTGTTCACTTACGTCATCAAGTAGCTGCGAAGGCTGAGCCGATCAGATGACCGGATCCGAGCCGCCTGCCTGGCAGTTCTCGCTGAGCACGGCATGGGAATGGAGCCGGCAGACCCCGCTGCGCCAGTTCCTGCGCACCGAGACCGGTGGCGCGGCCGTCCTGCTGGCCGCGACGATCGGCGCGCTGATCTGGGCGAACGTGGATCAGTCGTCCTACGAGGCGTGCTGGGGCACGGAACTGTCGGTGCACCTCGGCACCGCCGGGCTGGCCGCCGACCTGCAAGAGTGGATCAACTCCGGGCTGATGGCGTTCTTCTTCCTGGTGGCGGGGCTTGAGGCGCGCCGCGAGTTCGACATGGGCGAACTGCGCGAGCGCCAGCGGCTGGTGCTGCCGCTGGTCATCGGGCTGGGTGGCATGATCGTCCCGATCGGGATCTACCTGGCCTTCAACGCGGGCCGCCCGACGGCCGGGGGCTGGGGCACGGCCATGTCCACCGACACCGCATTCGCGCTGGGCATCCTGGCCCTGGTCGGCTCGGGCGTCCCCGACCGGGTGCGCACCTACCTGCTCACGTTCGCGATCGTCGATGACGTGGCCGGGATCGTGAT
Source organism: uncultured Actinomycetota bacterium (assembly GCA_963808705.1). Lineage (GTDB taxonomy): Bacteria > Actinomycetota > Actinomycetes > Streptosporangiales > Streptosporangiaceae > JASHPR01. The sequence goes on from CAWEHB010000011.1 coordinate 46,458, forward strand.
CATCGCGGTGGTGTACAGCGGTCATATCGACCTGGCCGCCCTGGCCGTCGGGCTGGTCCTGCTCGGCCTGGTGGCGCTGGCCCGGGTGCTGGACGTCCGCCGCGCCGCCGTCTACGTGCTGCTCGGCGTGGCGGCCTGGGTCGCGTTCTTCAAGTCCGGTGTCGACCCCGTCGTGGTCGGGCTGGTGATGGGCCTGCTCGCGGTCGCCTACTCACCGGAGCGCCGGGACCTGGAACGGGCGTCAGAGGTTTACCGGTCGTTCCGCGAGCAGCCGACGCCGGAGCTGGCCCGCTCCGCGCGGGAGGGCGTGCGGACGGCCATCTCGCCGAACGACCACATGCAGCAGATCTTCCATCCCTGGACGAGCTACCTGATCGTGCCGTTGTTCGCCCTGGCCAACGCGGGAGTCACGGTCAGCGCCAGCTTCCTGGCCCACGCGTACGCCTCGCCGGTCACCCTGGGCATCCTGATCGGCTACGTGGTCGGCAAGCCGGTCGGCACCGTGGGCGCCGCCTGGCTGCTCACCCGGCTCAGCCGCGGCCGCATCCGCCCGCCGATCGGCTGGGCCTCGGTCACCGGCGCCGGGACCATCGCCGGCATCGGCCTCATCGTGTCCCTGCTGATCGCCTCGCTCGCGTTCCACGGCGCCGAGCTGGCCGAGGCCAAGATCGGCGTCCTGTCCGCGGCGCTCTGCGCCGCCGCGCTCACCTGGATCGTCTTCCGCGGCACCGCGATGCTGCCGAAGCGGCTGCGGCTGCGCATGCTGCTCGGGGCCGCGCAGACCATCGTCGACCTCGCGGTGCCGGTCGACCCGCGCCGCGACCACGTCCGCGGCCCGGCCAAGGCCCCGGTCACGGTCGTCGAGTACGGCGACTTCGAGTGCCCGCCCTGCGGCCAGGCCGAGCCGGCGGTCCGGGAACTGCTCGCCGACGACGGCGACGTCCGGTACGTGTGGCGGCATCTGCCCCTGACCGACGTGCACCCGCACGCGCAGCTCGCCGCCGAGGGCGCCGAGGCCGCGGCCAAGCAGGGCAAGTTCTGGGAGATGCACGACGAGCTGCTGAGCCACCAGGGCGCGCTCTTCGCCCGGGACCTGATCCGGTACGCGGGTGATCTCGGCCTGGACGTCGAGCGGTTCGCCAACGATCTCGCCCGGCACGCCGGCTCGGCCAGGATCGCCGAAGACGTGGACTCCGCCGACATCAGCGGTGTCTCCGGCACGCCGACGTTCTTCATCAACGGCCGGCGCCACTACGGGGCCTACGACCTCGGCTCGCTCTCCGACGCGGTGCGCGCCGCCCGGGCGCGCGCGATGATCAGCCAGGTCAAGCCGGCCAAGCGCTAGGTGATCACCGCGGGCGGGCGGGCCGCCCGGGGCTGGCCGGAGGCCCGGGACCGCGGGCTGCGAGACTGAGCCTTTTCCATCCTCCTCATGGCTGCCTACGTACTCTGAGCGGAGATCCACGGATGAAAAAGGTTCACTGAAGCGGGCAGGCTGACCAGGAGGATGATCATGACCGGACCGGGCAGCGCGGGAGCGGCGGGCACCATCGAGATCGGCGGCGACCTGGTGGTACGCCGGATGGGCTTCGGCGCGATGCGGATCACCGGCACTGGCGTCTGGGGTGATCCGCCGGACATCGACCGGGCCAGGGCCACGCTGCGGCGGGTGGTGGAACTCGGCGTCACCTTCATCGACACCGCCGACTCCTACGGCCCGGAGGTCAGCGAGCGGCTGATCGCCGAGACCCTGCACCCGTACCCCGACGACCTGGTCATCGCCACCAAGGGCGGCCTGGTGCGGCCGGGCCCGGGCCGCTGGGACGCCGACGGCCGGCCCGAGCACCTGCGCGAGGCCTGCGAGGGCAGCCTGCGGCGGCTGAGGCTGGACCAGGTCCCGCTCTACCAGTTCCACCGGCCCGACCCCCGGGTGCCGCTCGCCGAGTCGCTGGGCGCGCTCACGGCGCTCAAGGACGAGGGGAAGATCCGGCACATCGGGATCTCCAACGTGTCCGAGGCCCAGTTGCGGGCGGCGCAGCGGATCACCCCGATCGTCTCGGTGCAGAACCGGTACAACGCGGCCGACCGCAAGTCGGAGTCCATGGTGGACCTGTGCGAGCAGGAGCAGCTCGCGTTCCTGCCGTGGGCGCCGATCCAGCAGGCCGACGCGAACCCCGCGGTGGCGCAGGCGGCCAAGCGGCACGACGCCAGCCCGCGGCAGATCGTGCTGGCCTGGCTGCTGGCCAGGTCCCCGCAGATGCTGCCGATCCCCGGCAGCGGCTCGCCTGAGCATGTCGAGGCCAACGTCGCCGCCGCCTCCATCGAGCTGAGCGCCGACGAGGTCGCGGCGATCACCCGCGGCGGCTAGCAGGCCGGCCGCAGGACGTCACGAGGCCCACGACCACTGGTCGTTCGTGGTGCCCAGGCAGGTCCACAGCTGCAGCGGGCTGCGGTCCGTGGTGCCGTAGCCGGTCACGTTCAGGCATTTGCCGGACCCGATCCCGACGATCGAGCCGTTGAGGCTGAAGCTCCACTGCTGGTTCGTGGTGCCGCGGCACGCCCACAGCTGGACCACGGTCCCGTTCGTGGTCCCGTACCCCCTGGCGTCGAGGCAGTACTGGCCGCCGTCCACGGTGAGCTCGCCGGAGGAGTTGTAGGTCCAGCTCTGCGCTCCGGTGCCGTTGCAGGTGTAGATCTGCTCCCTGGTGTCGTTGGCGAAGTCCGAGTCCGGGGTGTCGACGCACTTGCCGGACCCGGTGCCGATGATGGCGTCGGCGGCGTGCGTGGCGTTGCTGATCCGCCAGTCGCCGTTCGCGGTCGGCAGGGCGTACCCGACGGCATTGCAGCCCATGTCCGCGCCGGTGGGGTAGGCCAGGTTCATGCCGGAGTTCGCGGTGGTCGCCGGGGTCCACGCGCCGCCGCTGCTGAGCTGGTACATCAGCCCGGTGCTGGCCCAGAGCGCCCCGGCGGTGTCGGTGCAGTAGCCGCCTTCCCCCGTGGCCGGGTTGTAGTTGGTGTAGACCTCGTTCATGTCCCAGCCGCCGCCGCTGGCGCCCAGCGGGCTGGTGCTCGCGCTGGTGTAGAAGGTGTCCCACTCGTCGGTGGTGTAGTTGTACAGGTACGCGGTCCAGGAGTTGGTGGTCGGGTCGGTCTGCACGTCCTGGACCGTGTAGTAGGGCTGCCCGTTGACGGTGGTGCTGTAGGTGGCCAGGAAGACGGAGTCGACCGCCGCGGTCTTGGCGAAGCCCGGAGACGAGGCGCACCAGTCCCAGGCGCCCACGTAGTCCCCGCCGCCGTCGTAGATCGTCGTAATCTCGATGCAGCCGATGCCGCTCGGGTCCAGGGTGGGGCTGTAAATGTAGTCTGAGTCGGTCGACGAGAACGTGACGCCCGGGTTCAGGCTCTGGGTGGCCTGGGCGCCGTAGATCGTCTGGCTCGGGAACGTGCCCCAGTAGCCGTGAAACGCCCCGCTCCAGGAAGACACGTCGGGTGCCGAGGCGGCGCTCGGCGCCCTGGCCGGCGCGCTGGGCCGCGCCTTGGCCGCCGCGACACGGCGGCTCGCGGCGTTGAGCTCGGCGAAGCGCCGGGCGGCCGAGACGGGAGGATCCGCCTTCCGGGCGGCCGCTCCGGTCAGGCCGGACACTATCGCCGTGCTGTGCGGGGCGTCGGGACGGGGGATGGCCGGCCGGGCCGCGGAGGTGCGGGCCGGCCCGGCCGGGGCCGCCTGGCGGGCCGTGGTGGCGACGGCCGGCGCGGCCAGGCCGAGCAGCAACGCACACAGCCCGGCGGGCACCAGGTACCGGCGTGAGGGTGACTTGCGCATCTGAGTATCCGCCTCGTTAGGACACGACCCCTGTTCGTTCGACGTGCCCTGGCAGGCAGGAATAGTCAGCTGCCGTTCGTGGTGGTGCTCCCCGGACACGTTCCGGCCATTGCCGGACTGTGTTCCGACCATAGAACCCCGGCGGCCGAAGTTCTACTCATCGGCCGATACCGGCGGACTTGGGAGGAGAAGTCGGCTGCGATCCGGGCCGATCAGGCCCGGGCCGCCTCGGGCGCCCGGTCCGCCGCGGATCCGGCGGCCGCCCCGGACCAGCAGCGCACGATGTCCCGCATCGAGAGCAGCCCGATGACCTCATGATCCTCGATGACCACGAGGTGGCGGAAGTTCCCGCGGACCATCGCGGCCGCAGCCTGTTCGAGCGTCCACCCGGGTGATGCGAACACGACGTCGTCGGTACGGTGATCCGCGACGAGCTCGGTGTCCGGGTCCTGCCCCGCGCCGATGGAGTCGAGGATGTCACGCTCGGTGAGGATGCCGATCCCGGCGTGCTCCGGGTCGGTCACGACCGCTGCGCCCACGCGGCGCGCTGACATCTGGCGGGAGGCCTCACGCAGGGTGTGCGCGGGGCCGACGGTCAGGACCACGTCGGTCATCCCGTCGCGTACGTTCATAATGCCCGCTCCCTCCGTGCTTGTGCGCTTGTGACATCCATGCAGACAGCATCCGCGATGTCACCCCGCGCGGCAATACCCGTAGGGACTGTCCGTCGTCACCACCGGGCTACCGGTACCAGGCCGCCGCTAACGCCCGGCAAGCAAGCCGAGCACCTCGCCGTGCAGGCGGCCGTTGGTGCACACCGCGCTGCCGCCGTCCGGGGTGGGCTTTCCGGTCAGGTCGGTGAACGTGCCGCCCGCCTCCTCCACGATGACCTGCAGCGCGGCGAGGTCCCAGAGCGAGACCTCCGGCTCGGCGGACACGTCGACCGCGCCCTCGGCGACCAGCACGTGGGACCAGAAATCGCCGTACGCGCGGGTCCGCCAGACCGAGCGGGCCAGGCTGAGAAAGCCGTCCAGCCGGCCGTGGCTCTCCCAGCCGGAAAGCTCCGAGTAGGACAGCGAGGCGTCCTGCAGGCTGGCCACGTCGGAGACCCGGCAGGCCGAGGCCTTGGTCAGGCTCCGTCCGGTCCAGGCGCCGCCGTCCCGCGCGGCCCACCACCTGCGGCCGAGGGCGGGCGCGGACACCACCCCGACCGTGACGTCGCCGCTGACCATCAGCCCGATCAGCGTGGCCCAGACCGGCACGCCGCGGACGAAGTTCGCGGTCCCGTCGATCGGGTCAAGGACCCAGCACCGCTTCCCCACGCCCGACTTGCCGGACTCCTCGCCGAACACCGCGTCGCGCGGCCTGGCCCGGCTCAGCACGTGCCGCAGCTGCTCCTCGGCGGCCAGGTCGGCGTCGGTGACCGGGGTCAGGTCGGGCTTGGACTCGACCCGCAGGTCCAGCGCCCGGAACCGGCGCATGGTGATGTCGTCCGCCGCGTCAGCCAGGACGTGGGCGAAACGCAGGTCGTCGTCGTATCCCGCCATCGCGCGCAACGGTACCGCCTGCCGGCCCGCCAGGCCACGACCAGGGCGCGGGCCGCAGGCCGCGCGGCCGTACCGTGTGCGGATGGACTACACGCATCTTGGCCGCAGCGGGGTCTCGGTCAGTCGGCTCTGCCTGGGGACGATGAACTTCGGCTCGTTCACCGACGCCGCCGACGCGCACCAGATCATGGACCGCTCCCTCGAGCACGGGATCAATTTCTTCGACACCGCGAACACCTACGGCCGCCCGCGCGCCGAGGGCGTCACCGAGCAGATCGTCGGGGCCTGGCTCGGCGGCGGCCCGGGACGACGGGACAAGATCGTCCTGGCCACGAAGCTGTACGGCGGCAAGGGGGAGTGGCCGAACGACAGCTTCCTCTCGGCCGTCAACATCCGACGGTCCTGCGAGGCGTCGCTGCGCCGGCTCGGCACCGACCGCATCGACCTGTACCAGATGCACCACGTGGACCGGGCCACGCCGTGGGAGGAGATCTGGGAGGCGCTGACGGTGCTGCGCGCCCAGGGAAAGATCATCTACGCCGGGTCGTCGAACTTCGCGGGCTGGCACATCGCCCAGGCCCAGGAGGCGGCCCGCCGTCACGGGGCGTTCGGCCTGGTCAGTGAACAGTCCCTGTACAACCTCGCGGTCCGCACCGTCGAGCTTGAGGTGCTGCCCGCCTGTCAGGGCTACGGCCTGGGCGTCCTGCCCTGGAGCCCGCTGCACGGTGGCCTGCTGGCCGGGATCTTGCGCAAGCAGCCCGGGGCGGGGCGCAGCGGCGGCGGCCGGGCGGCCGAGGCCCTGGCCGGCCTGCGCCCGCAGGTCGAGGCGTATGAGGCGTTCTGCGCGGAGCTGGGCGAGGATCCGGCCGAGGTGGGCCTGGCCTGGCTGCTGCACCAGCCCGCGGTCACCGCGCCGATCGTGGGGCCGAGCACCCTCGGGCAGCTCGACGGGGCGCTGCGCGCGCTGAAGATCGAGCTGGACGCCGGCGCGCTGGGCAGGCTGGACGAGATCTTCCCCGGCCCCGGCGGCGCCGCGCCCGAGGCCTACGCATGGTGACCCGCCGCCCGCTCGTGGGTCAGGAGTCGTCGTCGCCTTCGCGGCTGCGCAGCAGCCGCCGCAGCGAGTCCAGCCTGGCCGCCAGCGCCCCGGTCTCGTCGTGCTCGGCGACCCAGTCGTCCAGCGCGCACTCGGCCGAGAGGTGACTGCAGCCTGGCGGGCAGCCGGCCACCCCTTCGGCCAGGTCGGGGAACGCCGCCGTCACGCGACCGGCCGCGATGTACCCCAGGCCGAAGCTGCGCAGCCCGGGCGTGTCGATGATCCAGCCGCCGCCCGGCAGCCGCAGCGCGACCACGGACGACGAGGTGTGCCGGCCGCGCCCGGTCACCGGGCTGACCGTGCCGACCGCCCGGCTCGCCTCCGGGATCAGGGCGTTGACCAGGGTGGACTTACCCACGCCGGAATGGCCGACGAGAACGCTCACCTGGCCGGCCAGCAAGGCCCGCAGCTCGTCCAGGACGGCCTCGGTCAGCGGCCGGCCGCTGACCAGGTGGCGCAGGCCGAGCGGGGCGTAGGCCGCCAGGATCTCGTCGGGGCGGGCCAGGTCCGCCTTGGTCAGCAGGAGCAGCGGGTCCAGCCCGGCGTCGTAGGCGGCGACCAGGAAGCGGTCGATCAGCCGGGGCCGCGGCGGCGGGTTCGCCAGCGCGGTGACGATCCCGAGCTGGTCGGCGTTGGCCACGATGACCCGCTCGACCGGGTCGGTGTCGTCGGCCGAGCGGCGCAGCACCGACGTCCGGGGCCCGACCCGGACGATCCGGGCCAGCGTCCCGGGACTGCCGGAGATGTCCCCGGCCAGGCTGACGTTGTCCCCGACGACGACGCCCTTGCGGCCAAGCTCGCGGGCCTTCATGGCCGTGACCTCCCGGCCGGCGGCCTCCGGGCCCGTGATCACGCAGCCGTACCGGCCGCGGTCGACGGCCATCACGAACGCATCGGCCGCATCCGCATGGGCGGGCCTGCGCCGGGTACGCGGGCGCGAGCCCCGGCCCGGGCGCACCCGCACGTCGTCTTCATCGAGATGACTGACCGGCCGGCTCAGGGCGACCGCTCCAGCATGTCCGACCACATCCCGGTGAAGGCGGGGAAGGTCTTCCCGACGGTCGCGGCGTCGCCGACCCGCAGGCCGTCCGGCAGGGCGAGGCCGAGCACCGCGGCGGCCATCACCAGCCGGTGATCGTCGTGGCTGGCGAACACGGCGCCGTCCGCGCGCAGCGGCCGGGGCCGGATCTCCAGGCCGTCGTCATGCTCGGCGACATCGCCGCCGAGCCCGCCGATCTCGGCGGCCAGCGCGGCCAGCCGGTCGCTCTCGTGCGTGCGCATGTGCCCGATGCCGGTGAACACCGACGGCGAGTCCGCCAGCGCGGCCAGCGCGGCCAGCACCGGGACGATCTCGCTGACGTCCCGCAGGTCCGCCGTGATACCGCGGATCGCACCCGTCCCGCTGACCTGCATCCCGTCCGCGGCGGGCGAGCATCGGGCGCCCATCCGCGTCAGGACCTCCAGGATCTGGCCGGCCGGCTGCACGGTCGGCCCGGGCCAGCCGGCGATCGTGACCGAGCCGCCGGTCACCAGGGCCGCCGCGAGGAACGGCGCGGCATTGGAGAGATCCGGCTCTACCGCCACGGCCGACGGCCGCAGTTCGCCCGGCTGCACCCGCCAGAAATCCGCAACGCCATGCCCGGGCCGGCTCTCCCCCCGCCCCCTGACCCCGGATTCCACCTCGGCTCCCGCGTCCCGGAGCATCTGGACGGTCATCGCGATGTGCGGCGCGGACGGGACCCGCGGTCCCTGGTGGCATACCTCGGCGCCCTTGTCGTAGCGCGGCGCCGCCAGCAGCAGGCCCGACACCAGCTGCGAGGAGCCGGAGGCGTCCAGGGTCACGGTGCCGCCGCTGATCCCGCCGCGGCCGCGGACCAGGAACGGGACCGTGCCCCGGCCCCCGTCGCTGATCACCGCGCCGAGCTCGCGGAGCGCGGCCAGCAGGGGGCCCACCGGGCGCGACGCCGCCCGCTCGTCGCCACGGAACTCCACGTCGGCCGGGCCCAGCGCGGCCGCCGGCGGAACGAACCGCAGCACGGTGCCCGCGTTGCCGACGTCGATCACCGCCCCGCCGCCGGCCCGGCCCGGCGTCACCTGCCAGGCCTCGGGCTCGTCGCCCGCTCCGCGGGCACGTTCACCACGGGCGCTGTCACCACGGGCCTCGTCGATCACCGCCCCGAGCGAGCGCAGGGCCGCGGCCATCAGCAGCGTGTCCCTGGCCCGCAGCGGATTGGTGATCACGGCCGGGCCGCTGGCCAGCGCGGCCAGGACCAGCGCGCGGTTGGTCATCGACTTCGAGCCCGGCGGCCGTACCCGGGCGCGCACCGGCCCGCTGGCGGCGGGCGCCCGCCAGTGCGAGTCCGCCGCGCCGCGCGGCCGCGCGCCCGGATGCTCCGCGGCTGATTGCTCCGCGCCCCGTTGCTTCGCAGCGGATTCCATGCTGTGAGCGTACTGGTCACCGCTGGCCCGCGTAGCCGCATGTCACCGGGCTGCCGTCATGATCGCGGAGGGCTCCGCGCGGCCGCCGCCCGGCAGGCTCCGTGATCATGAAAGCCTGAACCGGTTGGCCCGTCGAGGTTTGGCAAACCCGGATGTTGGCTATTAACTGGCTCAATCTGTGGTCCCGCAGTCGCGGGAGAGCGCAACCGGGACGCCAGCCCCCGGCGGCTCCCGGAGTGGTCAAGGTGAGGACATGTGTGGCCGGTATGCGTCCGCGCGTAGGCGCATAGAACTCCTCGAGGAGTTCCGCGTCGAGCGCGACCGTGTCTCCGAGCCGCTGCAGCCCGACTACAACGTCGCGCCGACCAAGCGCGTCTACGCGGTGGTCACCCGCGACGCCCGCCGCTCGGAGGACGCCGAGGACGCCGCCGCGAAGACCCCGGACGGGGCGGCCGTCCCGTCGGGCGTGGCGCGCGAGCTGCGGGTGGTCCGCTGGGGGCTGGTGCCGTTCTGGGCCAAGGATCCCAAGATCGGCAGCCGCCTGATCAACGCGCGGGCCGAGACCGTGGCCTCCAAGCCCGCGTTCCGGCACGCCTTCAAGCGCAACCGGTGCCTGCTGCCCGCGGACGGCTACTACGAGTGGCAGCGGGCCGACGGCAGCAACCAGGATGAGCCCGGAGGCAAGGGCAGCGGCGGGGCCGGGCCGGGCGGCGGGGCCGGGCCGGGCGGCGGGGCCGGGTCGGGCGGGGCTAAACAGCCGTACTTCATCACCCGCGGCGATGGCGGCCCGCTGGCCTTCGCCGGCCTGTACGAGCTGTGGCGGGATCCCGAGCTGCCGGACGATCACGAGCGGGCGTGGCTGTGGACAGCCACGATCATCACCACGAGCGCGCCGGACGACCTGGGCCGGATTCACGACCGGATGCCGATGGTGATCGAGCCGGACCGCTGGGCCGACTGGCTCGACCCGGCGGCCAGCGACCCGGCCGACCTGGCGGCGCTGCTGGCCCCGGCGGCCTCGGGCGGGCTGGTCTCGTATCCGGTGTCGACGGCCGTCAACTCGGTCCGGAACAACGGCCCGGAGCTCATCGAGCGCATCGGGCCAGTCCCGGCCGCCCGGGACGTCGCCCCGGGCGCACCCAGCTGAACTGGCCGGGCAGCAAGGACACCGATCGGCGCTGCCGACCCTATGCGGATAGGAGGTTAGGTATCAGATGGATACCGCCACCGCTCGCAAGCGCCTGGAAGAAATTCGCTCGGAGCTCGACCGGTCCATCTCGGTGCTCAAGGGGGAGCAGCCGCAGGACGAGCGGATCCTGGAATATCCGCAGGATCCCGCCGACGCCGGGGCGAATCTCTCCGAGTCGGAGCGCACCGAGGCGGTGCTCGCGGTGGCCAAGATGCAGCGCTCCCAGGTGCTCGACGCCCTGCACCGCATCGAGCTCGGCACCTACGGCACCTGCGTCGACTGCGGTGCCGGGGTCCCCGAAGGCCGGCTCGAGGCCAAGCCGGAGGCCGCACGCTGCGTGACATGCCAGGCTAAACGGGACCGGCGGCGACGCTGAGCGCATGGCTGGAATGAAGCCAGGTCGGAGCGTGTTGCAACGCCTGTGCCCACCGCAACCTACCCGCCGCGCGACCACGTTCCGATGCTGAACGGCGCCTCGATGGTGATGGCGCGCGAGCTTCCCGGGCCCGACGTTGTATCCTCCGGCCGTGAGCGTTGGCAAGGCGGCAAGTGGCCAAGCGGCCGCCCGCAGCCATCGGTCCTGGAGGAGGTGAGTCCGGTCCCGGAGACACTCGAGGAGCGCAGCGAGCGCTTTGAGCACGATGTCTTGCCGTACCTGGATCAGCTATACGCGGCGGGGATGCGGATGACCCGCAACCCGGCCGACGCCGAGGACCTGGTGCAGGAGACGTTCGCCAAGGCGTACGCGTCCTTCCACCAGTTCCAGGCCGGAACGAACCTCAAGGCGTGGCTGTTCCGGATCCTCACCAACACGTTCATCAACACCTACCGCAAGCGGCAGCGTGAGCCGCAGCGCGCGGGCAACGAGGAAATCGAGGACTGGCAGCTCGCCAGGGCCGCCTCGCACAGCTCGGCCGGGCTGAAGTCAGCCGAGGCCGAGGCGCTGGAGCGGCTCCCCGACTCCGACGTCAAGGAAGCGCTGCAGGCTCTCCCCGAGGAGTTCCGCATCGCGGTCTACCTGGCCGACGTCGAGGGCTTCGCCTACAAGGAGATCGCCGAGATCATGGGGACCCCGATCGGGACCGTGATGTCGCGCCTGCACCGCGGGCGCCGGCAGCTCCGGGAGATGCTGCAGGGCTACGCGGCCAAAGAGGGCCTGGTCCGGGCGGCGTCGACCGCCCCCACCGAGGCGTCACCATCGGGCGACGAGCCCGGGAAGGACGCGGGATGAGTTGCGGCAAGCCTCACGAGGTCCCGTGTAGCGAGGTACTGGCTCGTCTGTACTCCTACCTCGACGGCGAGATCGAGGATCGGGGATACGACCAGATCCGCGAGCATCTTGACGAGTGCGGGCCCTGCCTGCGCGAGTACGGGCTGGAAGAGGCCGTGAAGCGGCTGGTGCACAAGTGCTGCGGCGCTGAGCCCGCGCCTAGCGGGCTGCGGACCAAGGTGCTGGTCCGGATCCAGGCGATCCGGGCCGAGCTCGAGGTCGCCGAGTTCCGGGCCGACTAGGGGCGCCTGGAGTAGGCTGCGCCGCGTGATCGAGTCGGTCCTGGTGGCCAACCGGGGCGAGATCGCGCGCCGGGTCATCCGGACAGCCAGGCGGATGGGGATCCGTGCCATCGCCGTCTACTCCGAGGCCGACAGCGGCCTGCCTTACGTGCGCGAGGCTGACGAGGCGATGCCGATCGGCCCCGCCCCGGCGGCGAGCAGCTACCTCGATGCCCGTGCCGTGCTTGGGGCGGCACGGCGGACCGGGGCAGCCGCGGTCCACCCCGGCTACGGGTTCCTGGCCGAGAACGCGGGGTTCGCGGCGGAGGTGATCGACGCGGGCCTGACCTGGGTCGGCCCTCCGCCGGCGGCGATCGAGCAGGTGGGCGACAAGATCAACGCCAGGAACTTCATGGAGCGGGCCGGCGTTCCGGTCGCCGCCGGCAGCCGGGAGCCGGTGACCGACGTGGCCGCCGCGGTCGCCGAGGCCGGGCGGATCGGCTACCCGGTGATGATCAAGGCCGCGGCCGGGGGCGGCGGCATCGGGATGAGCGCCGCGGCGGACGAGACCCAGCTGCGCGCGGGCTTCGAGACCGCCCGCTCCCGGGCCGAGCGCTTCTTCGGCAGCACGGCCATCCTGCTGGAACGCTTCATCGAGCGGGCCCGCCACGTCGAGGTGCAGATTCTCGGGCTGAACGACTCCCGGGTGCTGGCGCTCGGCGAGCGGGACTGCTCGGTGCAGCGACGGCATCAGAAGATCGCCGAGGAGACCCCGTCGCCCGGGGTCACCCCCGAGCTCCGGGCCCGGATGCTGGCCGCCGCGATCCGGGCCGGCGAGGCGGTCGGTTACCGCGGCGCCGGCACCGTCGAGTGCCTGGTGGACCCCGAGCGGCAGGACTTCGTGTTCCTGGAGATGAACGCCCGGATCCAGGTGGAGCACCCGATCACCGAGATGGTGACCGGCATCGACCTGGTGGAGCAGCAACTGCTGATCGCCGGCGGCGGCGACGTGAGCTTCGCGCCGTCATCCGTCCGCAGTGCTGGGCACGCGGTGGAACTGCGCGTCTACGCGGAGGACCCGCGCAGGTTCCTGCCCAGTCCCGGCGTGATCACCGAGTGGGCGGAGCCGTCCGGCCCCGGCGTCCGGGTTGACGCGGGGTACGAGGCCGGAAACGAGGTGACGCCGTTCTACGACCCGCTGCTGGCCAAGCTGTGCGTGCACGGGGCCAGCCGCGCCGAGGCGCTGCGGCGCGCCCGCGCCGCCGTGGATGGCTTCCGCATCAGCGGACCCCGGACCAACCTGGAGTTCCACGCCGAACTGCTGGACAGCGACGAATTCGCCGGCGGCCGCTATGACACCTCCCTGGTCGCCCGGCTGCGGCCCTGACCGGCGCGGACGGCACGAGTGAACCCTTTACATCCTCCTCGGGGCAGTCCACGTACTCTGAGCCTGAAATCCACGGATGAAAAGGGTTCAATGGGTGGCACTGCCCGCGGCTGTGATCGCCCAGGGCGCTGAGGCGAGGAGGTAACGGGTGACCGAAGTCCGCGCGGAGATGGTGGCGAACGTGTGGCAGGTCGTGGCGTCTGAGGGTGATTCCGTGGCCGACGGCGACACGCTGGTCATCCTGGAGTCGATGAAGATGGAGATTCCGGTCATGGCCGAGGGCGCCGGCACGGTCACCAAGCTGGCCGTGGCCGAGGGCGACGTGGTCCAGGAGGGCGACCTGATCGCGGTTATCGAGTAACTCCGGGCCCTCAGAAGCCGGCCGTGGAGCGCGGGTAGGAGTTCGCCGGGTCGGTGGCGATGTTGACCAGGTAAGGGACGCCGGAGTCGAAGGCGCGGCGCAGCGCCGGGCCGATGTCCGCCGGCCTGGTCACGAGCTCGCCGGCCCCGCCGAGCGCCGTGACCACCTGGTCATAGCGGCACCGCGGCTGCAGGTCGGCCGCGACGTCGTAGCCGTACAGCGCCTGCATGGGGTACTTCTCCAGGCCCCAGATGCCGTTGTTGCCGCAGATCATGACGACCGGCAGCCGGTGCCGGACCAGGGTGTCGGCGTCCATCAGCGAGAACCCGGCCGCGCCGTCCCCGAGCAGCAGCACGACCTGTACGGACGGGCGGGCGACCCGGGCGGCGATGGCGTACCCGAGGCCGCTGCCCAGGCATCCGTACGGCCCGGGATCCAGCCAGCCTCCCGGGCGCCGGGGCTCGATGTACTTGCCCGCGTAGGAGACGAAGTCGCCGCCGTCGCCGATCACCACGGCATCGGGGTCGAGGAGCCTGGCCAGCTCGCCGTAGATCCGCAGCGGGTGAATCGGTTCCGCGTCGCTGGCGAGCAGCGGGGCGTCGGCGGCCGTGGCCTGCTCGCGGGCGGCCTGCAGCCTGGGCAGCCAGTCAGCCTCCCAGGGTCGCGCTCCCGGCCTGGCCAGCTGGGCGAAGAACGCCGCCAGGTCACCCGCGGCCGCGCCGGCGAGCTCGCGGTGGCCGGCGAGCTGCCCCGGGGCGTCCGCGACGTGCACGACCTGGGCCGGCGGCGTCCCGTTCTTCCCGCCGAACTCGCCGTAGCCCAGCCGGAAGTCCAGCGGCGTTCCCGCCACGATGACCAGGTCGGCCTCGCCGAGCGCGACCCGCCGCGCCCGGGTTACCAGCAGGTCGTGCCCGGCCGGGAGGATGCCGCGGGCCTGGCCGTTGGTGATCACAGGCAGCCGGAGCTCCTCGGCGGCGAGGCGAGCGGCCTCGTGCGCGCCGTCCAGCCACACGTCCGTGCCGAGGACCAGCACCGGCCTGCGGGCCTGCGCCAGCAGGCCGGCGATCGCGGCGACCGCGTCCGGGTCGGGCCAGGCCGGCCGCCGCGGCCTGCCGCCTCCTCCCCGGCCGCCGGGCCGGGCCCGGAGGGGGCCGTGCCGAACAGCGCCTCCAGGCTCACGTCGAGGAAGACCGGGCCGCGGTGCGGGGCGCTGGCGATCCGGAACGCCTCGTCCACCGCCGAGCCGATCCGCGCGGTCTCATGCTCGGTCCAGGCCCGCTTGGTGATCGCCTGCAGCAGCGCCGGGTGATCGATCTCCTGCAGGCTGCCCATGCCCCACCGGTGGTCGGGCGCCCGCCCGCCGATCACCACCAGCGGCGCCCCGTTGAAGTGAGCCGCGGTCATCGCGCTCACGCCATTGGTCACCCCGGGGCCGGCCGTGAGCGCCGCCAGGCCCGGCGTGAGCGAGAGCCGGCCCGTGGCCTCGGCCGCGAACACCGCGGTCTGCTCGTGCCGGACATCCACGATCCGCATCGGCGGGTCCGCCTTGACCGCCCCGTCGTAGACCGGGAAGACGTGCAGGCCGGACAGGGTGAACAGCGTCTGCACGCCGTGCCGCCGGGCGGCGGCCACCGCGTACGCGCCGCCATGAGATGCCGCTCCCTCACCCATGGGGTGACGTTACCAAGTGGTAGTTAAGCTGCTGCCTGGCGACCGGATGGTCTGCGGGGCCGGCCGCCCCGGATGGGATGATGAGGCGATGCCGACGCTCACCGACATTGCCCGGCGGCAGGCGGGCCTGACCGAGGCTGACGTCGACTGGCTGCACATGCTGCTGTCCGACTGGCAGCTGCTGGCCGACCTGTCATTCGCCGACCTGGTGCTGTGGGCGCGGCTGCGGGACGGGTCCGGCTGGGTGGCACTGGCCCAGATCCGCCCGGTGACCGCGCCCACGGCCATTCCCGACGACATCGTCGGCGCGGTACGCCCGGCCGGCGCGCGGCCCTTCCTCGACGTGGCCATGCAGGAGCGGCGGATTTGCCGCGAGGGCGATCCGGAGTGGACGACCGGGGTGCCGGTGCGCCACGAGACCATCCCGGTGACGCGCGACGGCCGGGTCATCGCCGTGATCGAGCGGTCGACGAACCTGTCGGCCGCGCGCACGCCGAGCCGGATGGACCTCGCCTACCTGAGAGCCGCGGACGACCTGGCCCAGATGGTGGCAGCCGGCATCTTCCCCCGCCCGGGTGAGGAGCCGACGCTGGTCAGGTCGCCGCGGGTCGGGGACGGGCTGCTCCGGCTCGGCCGGTCGGGCCGGGTGACGTACGCGAGCCCGAACGGGCTGTCGGCGTACCGCAGGCTCGGCCTCACCGCGGACCTGGTCGGGGCGGAGCTCGGCCCGCTGACCGCGCGGCTGTGCGCGACCGGCGGGCCTCGCGACGACTCGCTGATGCTGACCGCCAGCGGCCGGGCGCACATGGAGACCGAGGTGGAGGGCAACGGCTCGGTGGTCCAGCTGCGCGCGATCCCGCTGGTGGTCGGGGGGCTGCGATCCGGCGCGCTGATCCTGCTCCGGGACGTGACCGAGCTGCGGCGCCGGGAGCGGGAGCTGATCACCAAGGACGCCACGATCAGGGAGATCCACCACCGGGTCAAGAACAACCTGCAGACCGTCGCCGCGCTGCTGCGGCTGCAGGCGCGCCGGCTTCAGGCCCCGGAGGCCAGGGCCGCGCTCCAGGAGGCCGTGCGCCGGGTCGGGTCGATCGCCATCGTGCACGAGACGCTCTCGCACGCGCCCGACGAGGTCGTCGACTTTGACGACATCGCCGGCCGGGTGGCGATGATGGCCGCGGAGGTGTCGGCGCCCGAGGCCCGGGTCAAGCCCGGGCTGTCGGGCACGTTCGGGCTGCTGCCCGCGTCGGTCGCGACCCCCCTGGCCCTGGTCCTCACCGAGCTGCTGCAGAACGCGCTGCAGCACGGGCTCACCCGGCCGACGGGAGCGCCTCGGGGCGGGAAACTGGAGGTCTCGGCGCACCGGATCAACGGGCAGCTCACGGTCACCGTGACCGATAACGGGGCGGGACTGCCGGAGGACTTCGACCTCAACTCAACGGCCAGCCTGGGCCTGCAGATCGTGCGCACGCTCGTGGTGGCGGAACTCGGTGGCCGCCTGGAAGTGGCCCCGCAGCCCGGCGGCGGAACCAGGGTCTTGGTGGAGGTTCCGCTGCAGCTCCCGGCGGCCGGGACCCCGGACGGCGGAGCAGGCGCGGAGAATCCCGCCGGAGCGGAGAAGCCCGCCTAGCCCGCGGCGGGCGGACGGCTAGGCGTGCGCCCTGACCCGGGCCGACCTGCGCTTGAGCGCGCGGCGCTCGTCTTCGCTCAGCCCGCCCCAGACCCCGGAATCCTGGCCGCTGTCCAGGGCCCACTGCAGGCACGGCTCCACCACGACGCAACGCTGGCACACCCGTTTGGCCTCGTCGATCTGCAGTAGTGCGGGACCCGTATTCCCGATCGGGAAGAACAGCTCCGGGTCTTCGTCACGGCAGGCGGCGTGGTGTCGCCAGTCCATGAGGTCCACACTCCTCCGGGTGAGGCCGGTGCCGTGGCCGGGGCCCGTCCTCAGTCGCGCTTGTGAACGATTTCACGAGCTATGCCGTATGCCGGGACTGTGGTTCCCGAACCTGAGAGTCATAATCAAAGACTTGCGCCTCGATCGGGCTCCCAGGCGAGGCCGTTAGGTCACAGCGCTACATAACCCGCCCAGCAGGGGCGCATGGCTGGTGCGCCGCTCGCCAGGAGCCCCTTAACCCTCTCAAAGATCGGCTATGAACCGCAAGAGTCTAGGGCAAAGGTTCGCACGGTTTTCGGTGTCAGATGAGTCACATCGCGAGTTCGGATAGGTCACAACGCAGGGTAGAACGGCCCGATGCGCGCCAATGGTCCGCTGACCGCGCCGGACCGGCGCGAGGTCGGCCGCTACACGACGATCCGCAGGGCATCGGGCACGGACAGGAACCCGACCCTCTCCTGCTCGCCCACGTACTCGCCGTCGACCTGGAAGGCGACCGGCCGGGCCGACCGCAGCGTCAGCTCGGGCAGGTCGTGCAGGGTGAAGATGCTGCGCCCGCGCGGCGGCCGGGTGGCGGACAGCAGATGGGACGCCGTGCGGAGCGTGCTCACCGTCCCCAGGCTGCGCAGCGCGAACAGGTCAAGGCCGCGGTCGAAGGCGGCCTCCCGGCTGGTGTAGACCGGGCGGCGGCCGAGGTACGTCCACGGCGCGGTGTTGGACACGATGCCGAGGAACAGCGGCCCGGCCGGGGGATGGCCGTCGCGCTCCAGCATGAGCGCGGGATGGCGGCGGTCGGTCACCCGGTAGAACTGCCGCAGGATCATCCTCAGGTACAGCACCGAGGTGGCCGCCCGGCCGCGCGCGCGGTGGCCGTCGACCGCCCGCACCACCTCGGCGTCGAGGCCCAGGCCCGCGTGGAAGGTGAAATACCGGTCGCCCGCCAGCCCCAGGCCGATGCTGCGGTAGCGCCCCTCGGCGAGCGCCTGGAGGACCTGCCCGGTGGCGTCCACGGGATCGGCGGGCAGGCCCGCGGCGCGGGTGAACACGTTGGCGTTGCCGCCGGGCAGGGCCGCCAGCGCCGGGACGCGCGCGGCGCTCCCCGCGGCGCCCGCGCCGTCGCCGAGGATCCCGTTCACGGCCTCGTTGACCGTGCCGTCACCGCCGAGGGTGAGCACGAGCCCGAAGCCGCCGATACGGGCGGCGGCCGCCAGGCTGGTTGCGTGCCCCCGGTAGCGTGTCTGCACGACGTCAAGCTCGACGGCGGACGAGAGCGCCCGGACGATAACATCCCGCCGAAGCTGGGTCGTGGAGGTGGCGTGTGGATTCACGATCAAGAGCGCGCGCACGCGCTCAGGTTAGCGATGCCGGGGCACCGGAGCCGCCGCAGCGTCCGCGCAGCCTGATCGGCGCGGCGGTGGTGCAGGGCGTCGAGGCCGCCGGGGTGCTCCTCGCCTCGGTGCTGGCCGGGGTCGACGCGGCCGGCGGGCGGTCCTACCACACCGACAGCGGCATCGCGCTGACCGTGATCGGGATCGCGACCGCCCTCGCGCTCGGGTACGTCGCGGCCGGGCTGGCCCGGGCCCGGACCTGGAGCCGGACCCCCGCGCTGCTCACCCAGCTGTTCACCGGCATCGTGAGCATCTACCTGGTCCAGGCGCCCCGGTACGCGTGGGGCGTGCCCGGGCTGGTGCTGGCCGCCGCCGGGTTCGTGACCCTGCTCGTCCCGCCGAGCGTGCGGGCCCTCGCCAGCGGGCCGCCGGCGCCGCCCGGGGACCCGAAGGAGTAAGGGTGCCGGGCGGGCGCTACTCGTCCGTGGTGAGGCCCGCGCGGAGCTGCGTCAGCGTCCGGGCCAGCAGCCGGGACACGTGCATCTGGGAGATGCCGAGCTCGGTCGCGATCTGCGACTGGGTCATGTTGCCGAAAAACCGCAGCATCAAGATCTTCTTCTCCCGCGGCGGGAGCCGCTCCAGCAGCGGCTTGAGCGATTCCCGGTACTCGACTCCCTCCAGCGCGTCGTCGAGCATGCCCAGCGACTCGGCCACCGCCGGCGCGTCCTCGTCACCGGAGTCCGGCGCATCGAGCGACACCGTGGAATAGGCGTTGGCGGACTCCAGGCCCTCCAGCACTTCTTCCTCGCTCATCTGCAGGTGGGCGGCGAGCTCCGCGACGGTCGGGGCCCGGCCCAGCCGCTGGGCCAGGTCGCTGATCGCCTTGGTCAGCGCCAGCTTGAGTTCCTGCAGCCGGCGCGGCACGCGGACCGCCCACCCCTTGTCGCGGAAGTGCCGCTTGATCTCTCCCACGATGGTCGGCGTGGCGTAGGTGGAGAACTCCACGCCGCGGCTGAGGTCGAACCTGTCGATGGACTTGATCAGCCCGATCGTGGCCACCTGGGTCAGGTCGTCGAGCCACTCGCCACGGTTGCGGAACCTGCGCGCCAGGTACTCGACCAGCGGCAGGTGCAGCTCGACCAGTTCCCCGCGGATGCGCTGCCGCTCTTCATTCCCCTGGGGCAGCGTGGCGAGCTGCTCGAACAGTTCCCTGGCCCGTCCGCGCTCGCGCGTCGCGTGCTGGACCTTGGCGGCTCCCAGCGCGGCGTCGACGCCGACGGCTCCCTCGACGGCGCCGGCCCGGACCGCCTCGCCTTCCCTGGCGTCGGCGAAGTCGATGACCGCCGGCTCACCGTTGGCATCGCCGACCGCCATGCCCTCGGCCCCGGCGGCCATCGTGGTCTCGAACTCCTCGGTCAAGGCGACCTCGATTTCCCGCGTCACACCGCCCCCGGCGACTCTCTTGTCTTCCGCAGCACGATCGTCAGCAGGTCGCCGGGGCCCACGCGGGAGTCCACGCTTCCGGCCAGCGCGGTGAGCACGGTCCAGGCGAAGGTGTCGCTGGCCGGCTGTTGCGGGGCCAGGCACGGGACGGACACGGCGATTGCCATGTCGTCGTGGCCGAGCGTGAAGCCGCATTCCAGGCTGGCGCCGGGCACGGCCTGGCTGAGCAGCATGGCGCAGGCCTCGTCCACGGCGATCCGCAGGTCCTCGATCTCGTCCAGCGTGAAGTCCAGCCGCGCGGCCAGCCCGGCCGTGGCGGTGCGCAGCACCGACAGGTAGGCGCCCTCGGCCGGCATGCGCACGGTCACCTGGTCCTGGGCCTCGCGGCGCTCGGCGGGCTTACTGGGCGAACTGGCCCCGTCCGCGTCCAGTTCGCCCGCCGCTCCCGTCACGGCGGTCCTGGTCGCCGACGTGGTCGCTTCTTCGCTCACGTGTGTCCTCCCGCACCGCCAGGCATCGGCCCGCCAGGCATCGGCCCGCCCGGGCTCTGCCTGCAACTTACCGTGAGCGAGCCGTGTCCTTGACGCGGCACGCGGCCACGGACGCTCAGATGCGCCACTGTCCAATCAGCACGGGCCGGCCCGCCGGCCCGTCTCAAACCGCCCTAATACAGCAGAGGACCGCGCCGGGCCGTCGCCCGCGTGGTCCTCCGGCTGGATCGCTGACTACGGTATCAGCCCTGCTTGGTCTCCCAGAAGATCTTAGCGATATCGTCGATCTTGGCCAGCAGCTCGTCGGCCTTGGCCACGTCGGTGCTGCCCTTGGTGCCGGCCGCGCCCGCCATCTTGGTCGCCTCGTTGAACAGCTGGTTGAGCTGCGGGTACTTCTCGAAGTGCGGGGGCTTGAAGTAGTCGGTCCACAGCACCCACAGGTGGTGCTTGACGAGGTCGGACCGCTCCTCCTTGATCACGATGGCGCGGGCGCGGAACTCCGGGTCGGTGTTCTGCTGGTACTTCTCGCAGATCCCCTTGACGGATTCGGCTTCGATCCGGGCCTGGGCGGGGTCGTAGACGCCGCAGGGAAGGTCGCAGTGAGCGTGCGCGGTGGCCCTCGGCTCGAGAAGACGTGCGAGCAGCCTCATCGATCTCCTTCTCTCCTGTCAGATCATGTATTCCGGATTCCGACAGTACCGCGTTGCCTATGTCCCACTCAGGGAGGGTTGCATGCAGTGGCCGCTGTGGCGCGTGGCCGTCGCGGAGCGGTCCATGGAACCGGCGCTGCGGCCCGGGGACTGGCTGCTGGTCCGGCGCGGCCTGCGGGCGGGTCGGCCGCTTCGGATCCGCCCCGGCCAGCTCGTGATCGCCCGGCATCCGGGCCAGCCGGGCCTGCTGCTGGTCAAGCGGGCAGCCCGGCGCCAGCCGCGCGGCTGGTGGCTGGAGTCCGACAATCCCGCCGCCGGGGCGGTGGACAGCCGCTCGTTCGGTGTGGTGCCGCCGGAGCTGATCGAGGGCCGGGTCGTGCTGCGTTACTGGCCACCCGGTCATCGCTGATCGCGGTTTCGCTCCACGGCCGCGCAGGTGCGAGACGGCGCTGGTCCCGTCCCCGCGGCGGGGACGGGACCAGCGCACTGCCCTACTGTGGATCGGCCTGCCCGCGTCAGTGGCCGGTCTTCTCCACCGGCCCGGACTGCCTGCCGACGAGATCGAGCATCTCGTCCCTGGGCAGCCGGTCGTGCAAGGCCCAGAGGTAGATGGCCACGCTGAACGCGGCCACGATCAGCATGTCCCACCAGAACGGGATGTTGCCGGTGTTGGTCGGCGCCAGCGGCGGCGGCGTGGCCGACGTACCGCTGAACTGGCCCTGCCAGGAGATGATGCCCATGCCGATCAGGTAGACGGGCAGCCACCGCGCGGACTTCCAGTCCAGCGGCGGGCGCTCCGGGTCGCGGCTCATGAAGATGCCGATCACGACGTAGCCGATCACGAGCGCGACGCCGAGCTTGAGGAGCACCAGGAAGCCCGACCAGTAGATGATCAGGTTGGCGACGATGAACGCGAGCGGGCAGTAGACAGAACCGACCGGCACCCGGTACGGGCGGTCGGCGTCGGGGAGCGCCCTGCGGAACGCGCCCAAAGACAGCGGCCCGCTCGCGTACATCAGCACGGAGGCCGAGGTGATCAGGCCGACCAGCGCGTGCCAGCTCGGGAACGGCAGCAGGAACAGCAGGCCGAGCAGGAACGCGAGGATCAGGCTGACCCAGGGCACGCCGTTGGCGTCAGTCTTCTGGAAGGGCTGCGGGAAGTAGCGGTTGCGGGCCAGGCCGTAGCCGATGCGCGAGGTCGAGGTCTCGTAGATCAGGCCGGTGCCGAACGGGGAGACGAACGCGTCGATGTACAGGATCGTGGCCAGCCAGCCAAGCCCGATGAGGCCCGCCAGGCCGGCGAACGGCCCGGAAACGATGCTCGAGACCCCGGGGTTGCAGGTGCCTGACGACGGGCAGACGATGCCCAGGAAGCCGCCGTGCGCCGCGAGAAAAGCGGGGTCCATCGCGGCGATGAACACGACCTGCAGCATTATGTAGATCGCGGTGCCGATCAATATGGCGAGGATGATCGCCAGCGGCAGGTTGCGCCGCGGGTTCTTGACCTCCCCGGCCAGCTGGTCGGCCTGCTCGAAGCCGAGGTAGGCGAACACAATGCCCGCCCCGGGAATCGCCGCGAAGATGTCCCTCCAGGTGACGCCCTTGGGGATGAAGCCGCCGCCGGAGCTGAAGTTGCTGGGGTGGAACTTGAACAGCAGCACGATGATGGTAAGGACCGGGATCGCGACCTTCCACCAGGTGATACCGCTGTTGACCTTGGAGAACAGGCCGATCGCGAGGAAGTTGATGGCGGTGAAGATCGCCATCAGGACGACCGTCATCGCGAAGCCGAGCCCGGTGACATTGCTCGTCGTCGGGTCGTAGAGGCCGTGCCAGTAGTGCGACCCGTACTGCATCACCGCGAAGCACTCGATCGGCGCTACCGCGACCGCCTGCAGAAAGGAGAAGAAGCCGAACGATATGCCGGCGATGCTGCCGAACGCGAAGTGCGGGAATCTCGCGGTCCCGCCCGAGACCGGGTACATCCCGCCCAGCTCGGCGAACACGAGGGCCAGGATGATGACCGCGATTCCGGCGATGCCCCAGCAGATCAAGGCCGCCGCCCCGACCGCTTGCGCGGCGAAGTACGAGCCGAACAGCCAGCCGGAGCCGATGATCGAGGTCTCGGATGCCCAGGTGGCCCCGATAAGCCCTATCTCCCGTTTCAGGCCGACGTCTGCCGGCCTCGTGGTGGGGGCAACTGCCGATTCAGCAGCCATGTCCGAACCTTCTTTCGGGTCCGCATACGTGGGGCATACGCCCCGTGAGTAGGGCTCATGCTAATGATCGCCTCGGAGCATGAGAAGGAGCCGCTCGGCATCTTTTTGGTAACGCGGTAACCGCAGGCCCCACGTCACGGCCTGCTAAAAGGGCGCGCCGATGTTATTTCCGGGTAATTGCGGCGGTGACGGTGGCGCCGCGGGGACCCGCCGCGCCGGGATGCGACCGGGATATACGCCCGGGATGTGCCGGGTTGCGGCGGTGGAGCGGCCGGGATGCCCTGGGGCGGGCCGCTAGCCGACGGCGGTTGTGGCCGGGTAGCCGGAGGCCGGGCGCCGGTGGTTCCGGAACGCGGTCACGTTGGCCTTCCTGGAGTGCTTGGGGCAGTAGCGGCTGACCCGGCTCGGGCCCGTGTTGACGAAGGCGCCCCGGCAGCCGGGGATCGCGCAGATGCCGACGTGGTTCATGCCGAACTGGGTGGCGGCCACGGCCAGGCCGGAGACCGCGCCCGCGGCGTACCGGTCCGCGACCGATCCGCTGTCGTCGAGGTGCAGGTGCCAGCCCGAGCGGTCGTGGCGCACCAGCACCGGGCGGATGGGGTACTGCACGAGCAGCGCGTTCAGCCGCTCGGCGGCGGTCGCGTGGTCACGCTCGGCCGCGGCGGCGAAGATCGCGGTGAACTCCGTCCGGAGCATCCGGAGGGCATCGACGTCCTGATGCGTCCACGGCCCGCGCAGCTGCGGTTCGTCGTCCAGGAACGCGCGGAATGCGCCGGTCGTGCCTAGCTGGTCTGTCTCGCTGTCCACGCCCGGGGCCGTGTTCACGAGGCGCACCGCCAGCTGGGCATAGGACGTGAGATCCACTGCGATCCTTAGGCTGCGGGGGTAGGGCATCGCTTCCCGCGGAAGAGTATGGCACACCCCCCGCCCGGCGGCACCGCCTTATGTTACATATCAGGCACGAAGCGTCGCTTTCGGGTGACGCTTCCATGTGCATGATGCACCGCCGCGGCGCTAGTGTCCACACCATGCTTGCTGTGACCGCGGCGCGCATCGACGCCGACGACCCGCTGGCCGGCCTGGAGCTCGGCGAGCACGCCGAGCCCGCTGCGCCGGACGGATGGACCACCGTGACGGTCAAGGCCGCCTCGCTCAATCACCACGACGTGTGGACGCTGCGCGGCGTGGGCATCTCGCCGGACCGGCTGCCGATCGTGCTCGGCTGCGACGCGGCGGGGCTGGACTCCGACGGGAACGAGGTGGTGGTGCACGCGGTGGTCGCCGACCCGGACGCGGGCGGCGGTGACGAGACCCTGGACCCGGGCCGGTCCCTGCTGTCCGAGCGCTACGACGGCACGTTCGCGCAGCGGGTCGCGGTGCCCCGGCGCAACCTGGTGCCCAAGCCCGCCGCGCTGTCCTTCGCGCAGGCCGCCTGCCTGCCGACGGCCTACCTGACCGCGTACCGGATGCTGTTCGGCCGGATCCGCCTCGAGCCCGGCGCCACGATCCTGGTCCAGGGCGCGGGCGGCGGCGTCGCCACCGCGCTCATCCTGCTCGGCCGGGCCGCCGGCTACCGGATCTGGGCCACCAGCCGCAGCGAGGCCAAGCGGGACCGGGCCGTCACGCTCGGCGCGGACCAGGCGTTCCCGGCGGGCACCCGGCTGCCGGAGCGGGTGGACGCGGTCATGGAGACGGTCGGCGAGGCCACCTGGGCGCACTCGCTGCGCTCGCTCCGGCCCGGCGGGACGATCGTGACCTGCGGCGCGACCAGCGGCCCGATGCCGCCCGCCGACCTGAACCGGGTCTTCTTCCTGCAGCTTTCCGTGGTCGGGTCCACGATGGGCACCCGGGAGCAGCTCGGGCGGCTGCTGCGGTTCTGCGAGCACACGGGCGTCCGGCCGCTGATCGACCGCACGATGCCGCTCGATCAGGCCCGCGACGGCCTGGCCGCCATGATCTCCGGGGACCTGTTCGGCAAGGTCGTGCTCACGCCGTAGCGCCCGGGGCCTGGCCGGCCCGGCGGTTCAGGAGTCGGCGGAGTCGGAGCGTTCGGGATCTTCTGGGGTTTTGTCCTCGGGAGCGGGCTTGGCCGCCGCGCCGCGGAAGACCTCGTTCTTGATCCGGGCCAGCGCGTCCTCGAGGATCGACCGCAAGTCGCCGAGGGCGTTCTCGCCGACCGACTCGGTGTTCCACGCGGCCCGGCGCAGGTCCCGGGCGAAGTCGACGGCCAGCCGCTCCAGGTCCCGGAACAGGGCGGCGTCCAGGCCGGGGGCGCCGGGCCAGCCGCGGCCGCCCCACGGCCGCTCGCCGGACCGCCCGCGCCACCCGGTCCAGGCCGGCCAGTCCTGCGACGAGGCCCAGGCGGCCCATTCGCCGGGGTAGCGGCCGCGCCGGGCGTGGGCCTCCTCGCGCTCGTCGCGGGCCTGGCGGACATCCTCCCGCGCCTGCCTGGCCCGCCTGGCCTCCTCGCGCAGCGCGTCGCGGGCCTGCCGCGCCGCGTCCCGCGGGTCCGCCTCGGAGTCTTCGTGGGCCGCCTGCTGCCATGCCTCGTCCCTGGCCCGCCTGGCGCTCTCCCTGACCTCGTCCCTGGCTCGCCTGGCCCGCTCCCTGGGGTCCTCCCGGGCCTGCTCGCGGCTCTCCCGGCGCACGTCCTTGGTCATCCAGGTGAGTTCCTCGCGCAGGTTGCGGACCGTGTCCCGGACGTCCTCGGACACCGAGCGGGCTATGTCGCGCACCGACTCGGTGAGTTCCTCCTCGAGCTCGGCCAGGTCGTCGAGTCGCGCGCTGATCTCCTCGCGCCCCTTGTCGGTGATCCGGTACACCTTCTTGCCGTCGACCTCGTCGTGGGTGACCAGGCCCTCCTCCTCGAGCCGGGCCAGGCGCGGGTAGATGGTCCCCGGCGACGGCGAGTAGACGCCCATGAACCGGTCCTGCAGCAGCCGGATGACCTCATAGCCGTGCCGCGGCGCCTCGTCGAGCAGCTTGAGCAGGTAGAGACGGAGCCCGCCGTGCCGGAAGACGGGGCTCACTGCGGGTCACCCTGCCCCGCCGCCGGAGCGGCAGGTTCCGCGGCAGCAGGTTCCGCGGCGGCAGGTTCCGCGGCGGCAGGTTCCGCGGCGGCAGGTTCCGCGGCGGCAGGTTCCGCGGCGGCAGGTTCCGCGGCGGCAGGTTCCGCGGCGGCAGGTTCCGCGGCGGCAGGTTCCGGGGCCGGCGGGGCCGCAGGCTCCTGGGCCTGCGGCCGGCCGGGCGCAGGCTCGACCCGCGCCAGCAGCGTCACGTCGCCGGTCATGCTGCTCACGGTGAGGTTCGCCGAGCCGGACCCGAGGGTCGCGCTCAGGACGGCGGGTCCCCGGCCCGGCGCGGCGCTCATCCCGTCGAAGCTGCTGCGCACCCGGCCGGACGCGGACTTCAGGTCCACCCGGGCGCTGGCTGAGGCCGGGACGCGGACGGCCACGTCGCCGGAGACCGTGCTCACCCTCAACCCGCCGCCGTCGCGTATCTCGATGTCGGCCGTCACCTGGCCGCTGACCGTCCTGGCCGCGAGCTTGCTGACCGCGCCGCCGGCCAGCGTCAGGCCGCCGGAGACCGAGTTGAACTCGATCTCGCCGTCGATGTCGCGCGCCTCGACGTCCCCGGACACGGTCTTCGCGTCCACGCTGCCGGTCACACCATCTAGCGTGATGTCTCCGGAGACGCTTTTGGCGGAAATACTCGCGGAGATTCCGGACACGATCGCGCTCGCGTTGACCACGCCGAGCTGCATGGGACAGTCGCCGGGCACGGTGACTGTGACGTCAGCCGAGTGCCGCTGCGGGCGGAGCCAGCCGCGCAGCCCGTCCCACTGCAGGTCCTCGTAGGTGATGGTCAGGATCCCGGCCTCATGAGTCACCAGCAGCGGCTGGCCGGCCAGGCTGGCGACGTCCAGCGACGGCGCGTCCTGGCTGGCCAGGATGGCGACGGAACCCGAGACTACCCGTACCTTCAGCGCGGCGACGCCGGGCAGATCGAGTGTCCTGGGGGAGTCGATGGTCCAGCGTGGCATCGCTGTCCTCCCTCCCTTTCTCGCGGCTGGCGCGACTTGCCGCGGCGGTGCGCCCGGGCCGGAACTGATTACGTACATACGATATATCGTGTCTGCCACTGGTCAAGATCGATCATGGGCGTCGCGCGGCTGTCCTGCGGCTTCCGGGCCGCCGCGCGGCTCCCCGATGCTATTCCTCGTCGTCGTCCAGGCGCGCGAGCCAGCTGGCCAGGCGGTCGACCGGAGCCTCGGCGTCGGGGTTCAGGTCGATGAACTCGCGCAGCCGCTCGGCTAGCCAGCCCAGGGTGACCTGGTCCTCGCCGCGGCGGTCCTCCAGTTCTTCCAGCCCCCGGTCGGTGAAGTACATGGGTCAGTTTCTCTGGGACAGGGCCGCCTCGACCAGCCGGGCCTGCTCTTCCGCGTGAGCCCGGGCCGAGCCGCCGGCGGGCGCCGAGGAGGCCGGGGGCGACACCAGCCGGACCGGCCGGCCGAGGATCCCGGGCAGCTGCAGCGCCATGTACGGCCATGCCCCCATGTTGGCGGGCTCTTCCTGAACCCACACCACCTCCTCGGCTGCGGGGTACCTGGCTACCTCGGCGGCGAGCTCGCCGGCCGGCAGCGGGTACAGCCGCTCGGCCCGGGCGATCGCGGTGTCGCCCCGCCCGTCGGCCCGCCGCCGCTGCGCCAGGTCGTAGTAGACCTTGCCGGAGCAGAGCAGCACCCGCCGCACCGCCGCGTCGTCGAGCTCGGACTGCTCGCCGAGCACCGCCCGGAACGAGCCGCCGGTGAAGTCCGCCACCGGCGAGGTGGCCGCCTTCAGCCGCAGCGCCGATTTCGGGGTCGCCACGATCAGCGGCTTGACCCGCGGGGACAGCACCTGCCAGCGCAGCAGGTGGAAATAGTTGGCCGGGGTGGTCGGCACCGCCACGGTCATGTTGTCCTGCGCGCACAGCGAGAGGAAGCGCTCGATCCGGGCCGAGGAGTGATCAGGCCCCTGGCCCTCGTAGCCGTGCGGCAGCAGCAGCACCACGCCAGAGCGCTGGCCCCACTTCTGCTCGCCCGAGCTGACGAACTCGTCCAGGATCGTCTGCGCGCCGTTGACGAAGTCGCCGAACTGCGCCTCCCAGCACACCAGGGCGTCCGGCCGGGCCACGGAGTAGCCGTACTCGAAGCCGACCGCCGCGAACTCCGACAGCAGCGAGTCGTAGGCGTGGAACCGGACGGTGGGAGAGTTGAAGACCCGCAGCGGCGTGTACTCCGCCCCGGTGTGCCGGTCCACGATGACCGCGTGCCGCTGGCCGAACGTGCCCCGCCGGCTGTCCTGGCCGACCAGCCGCACCGTGTGCCCGTCGATGAGCACGCTGCCGAACGCGAGCAGCTCGCCGGTGGCCCAGTCGATCTCGTCCTGCTCGACCATGGTTGCGCGCCGCTGCAGCTGCGGCAGCAGCCTGGGGTGCACCGTGAAGCCGTCGGGCAGGTTCACCTGGGTGTCGATGATGCGCTTGACGGTCTCCTCGGTGATCGCGGTGGGCGTCAGGTCGTGATCGGCGGGCTGGCTGGCCTCGGGCTGGGGCCGGACCACCGCGCCCGGCTCCGCGGGCCGGGTCGCCGCCTCCCGGGTCTCGGTGAAGGCCCGCTCCAGCTCCTGCTGGTAGTCGCGCAGCGCCTGCTCCGCCTCCTCCAGCGTGATGTCGCCGCGCCCGATCAGGGACTCGGTGTAGAGCTTGCGCACGGACCGCTTGGCGTCGATCAGGTCGTACATCAGCGGCTGAGTGAACGACGGGTTGTCCGCCTCGTTGTGCCCGCGCCGCCGGTAGCAGATCATGTCGATGACGACGTCTTTCCGGAACGCCTGGCGGTACTCGAAGGCGAGCCGGCCCACCCGGACCACGGCCTCGGGGTCGTCCCCGTTGACGTGGAAGATCGGCGCCTGGATCATGCGGGCCACGTCCGTCGAGTACACGCTGGACCTAGAGGACTCCGGCGCGGTGGTGAACCCGACCTGGTTGTTCACCACGATGTGCACCGTGCCGCCGGTCCGGTAGCCGCGCAGCTGGGACAGCTCGAGGGTCTCGGCTACCACGCCCTGGCCGGCGAACGCCGCGTCGCCGTGGATCAGCAGCGGCAGCACGGTGAACCCGGGCTCACCCATGTCGATCACGTCCTGCTTGGCCCGGACGACGCCCTCGAGCACCGGGTCGACCGCCTCGAGGTGGCTCGGGTTGGCCACCAGCGAGATCGGGATCTCCGACCCGTCGCCCGGCGAGTACTTGCCCTCCGCGCCGAGGTGGTACTTGACGTCACCGGACCCGTGGGTGCTGGCCGGGTCCAGGTTCCCCTCGAACTCCTGGAAGATCTGCGCGTAGGACTTGCCGACGATGTTGGCGAGCACGTTGAGCCGGCCACGGTGCGCCATGCCCATGACGGCCTCGTCCAGCTGCTCGTGGGCGGCCTCGGTGAGCACGGCGTCCAGCAGCGGGATCAGCGACTCCGCGCCCTCGAGCGAGAACCGGCGCTGCCCGACGAACTTGGTCTGCAGGAACATCTCGAACGCCTCGGCCACGTTCAGCCGGGACAGGATCCGGACCTGCTCGTCGTGCTCGGCCCTGAGGTGCGGCCGCTCCACGCGGGCCTGGATCCAGGCGCGCTCCTCCGGGTTCTGGATGTGCATGTACTCGATGCCGACCGTGCGGCAGTACGAGTCGCGCAGCACGCCGAGTATCTCCCGCAGCTTCATCCGCGGCTTGCCGCCGAACCCGCCGGTCGCGAACTCCCGCTCCAGGTCCCAGAGGGTCAGCCCGTGCTGGTTGATGTCCAGGTCGGGATGCTTGCGCTGCTGGTACTCGAGCGGGTCGGTGTCGGCCATGAGGTGGCCGCGCACCCGGTACGCGTGGATGAGCTCATGGACCCGCGCGGCCTTCGACAGGTCGTCCTCATGGCCGGCCGGGATGTCCTGGACCCAGCGCACGGGCTCGTAGGGGATCCGCAGCGACTGGAACACGTGATCGTAGAAGCCCTGCTCGCCGAGCAGCAGCCCGTGGATGACCCGCAGGAACTCGCCGGACTGCGCGCCCTGGATGATCCGGTGGTCGTAGGTGGAGGTGAGCGTGACCGTCTTGCTGATCGCCAGCCGGGCGATGGTCTCGTCCGACGCGCCCTGGTAGGCGGCCGGGTACTCCATCGCGCCCACGCCGACGATGCAGCCCTGGCCGGTCACCAGCCGCGGCACCGAGTGCTCGGTGCCGATCGTGCCCGGGTTGGTCAGGCTGATCGTGGTCCCGGCGAAGTCCTCGACCGCGAGCTTGCCGGTGCGGGCCTTGCGGACCACTTCCTCGTACGCCGTCCAGAACTGGCGGAAGTCCATCTGCTCCGCGGCCTTGATGTTCGGCACCAGCAGCTGCCGGGACCCGTCGTCCTTGCGCACGTCGATGGCCAGGCCGAGGTTGACGTGCTCGGGCCGGACCAGCACCGGCTTGCCGTCCGCCTCGGCGTAGGAGTCGTTCATCTCCGGCGCCGCGGCCAGCGCCCGGGCCACCGCGTAGCCGATGAGGTGGGTGAACGACACCTTGCCGCCGCGGCCGCGGCCGAGGTGGTTGTTGATCACTATGCGGTTGTCGACCAGGAGCTTGGCCGGCACGGCGCGCACGCTGGTCGCCGTAGGCACGGTGAGGCTCGCGGCCATGTTGGCCGCGGTGCGGGCGGCCGCCCCGCGCAGCCGGACCTCGGTCGCGCCGGCCCCGTCCGGCCTGGCCGGGGCCTGAGTAGGCGCGGCGGGCGCGGGCGCGGCCGCTGGTGCAGGCGCCGGGGATGTCGGTGCCGGGGGAGAC
The DNA here is from genome assembly GCA_963808705.1 of uncultured Actinomycetota bacterium. Taxonomy (GTDB): domain Bacteria; phylum Actinomycetota; class Actinomycetes; order Streptosporangiales; family Streptosporangiaceae; genus JASHPR01. Next base: position 77,338 of record CAWEHB010000011.1, read on the forward strand.
GCTGCAGGGGCCGCCGCGGGCACGGGCGTGGCCGGAGCGGACGCCGCGGCGGGTCCCGGTCCCGCGGTGTTGGCGCCAGCCGGCGCCGCCGCGGGGGCGGCGGCTGCCCCGGCCGGAGCCAGAGCCTGCGCGGCCGGAGCCGGGGCCTGCGCGGCCGGAGCCGGGGCCGGCGCGGCCGGAGCCGGGGCCGGCGCGGCGGGCGCCGGGGCCGGCGCGGCGGCGCGGGGCTGCTCCGGCGGCTTCGGATGGTAGTCGGCGAAGAAGTTCCACCAGGCCCGGTCCACCGAGCCGGGGTCCGCCTGGTACCGCTGGTAAAGCTCGTCCACGAGCCATTCGTTGGGCCCGAAGTCCGTACCCGCCGCGTTGTTATCGCCCGCGGCGGGAGGCGCATCATCCGGCGCGCTGGACCCCGGGGACTCAGCAGACACGGCGGACATCCCCCTCTTTTTGAAGCTGTATCTCTGTCATTTCCGCACACCAGGCTACCTGGCGGGCGTATTGCCGTGGGCCTGCCAGGCAGCCGTCGCGTCCGGTCCGGTCAGCTGGAGAGGCGGTCCCTGCCGTGCGGCTCGAGCCAGTTCACGAACGGGCCCTTGGGCACGATCCGTGACGGGTTGACCCAGCTCTGCGTCTGATAGTAGTGGCGTTTGATCTGATCGAAGTCCGTGGTTTCGCCAAATCCCGGTCGCTGGTAGAGGTCGCGCGCGTAGTCCCAGAGGTGCTGGTAGTCGATCAGCCGGCGCAGGTTGCACTTGAAGAGGATGTAGTAGACGGCGTCGAACCTGGCCAGCGTCGGGAACAGCCGCACGTCCGCCTCGCACAGTTCGCTGCCGAGCAGGAACCTGCGCCGGCCCAGCCGCTCGTCCAGCGCGTCCATGGTCGCGAACAGGGCGTCGAACGCCTCCTCGTACGCCGCCTGGGTAGTCGCCAGGCCCGCCTTGTACACGCCGATGTTGAGCGCGTGGTAGATCAGGGTGGCGACCGCGTCGATCTCCCGGCGCTGGGCGGCCGGGTAGAGGTCGGGCGCACCCGGCCGGTGGTAGCCGGTGAACTCAGTCTCGAACATGATCGTGATCTGCGGTGCGTCGTTGCTGATGATCCGCTGCGTCTGGGTGTCCCATAGCATCGGCAGCGTGCACTTGCCCTGATAACCAGGGTCGGTGACCATGTAGAGCTCGGACAGGTACTGCGCCCCGGTGACCGGGTCCCGGCCGCCCTGCCGGTCGGGGAACCGCCAGCCGCGCTCGCCCGAGACCGGGTCGGTCAGGGTCAGGCCGATGACTCGCTCCAGCCCGAGCACGCTGCGGACGATCAGCGCCCGCTGCGACCACGGGCAGGCCAGCGATGCGTACAGGTGATATCGCCCCGCCTCGGCGAGAAACCCGCTCGATCCATCCCCCGTGACCCGCCCAGTGAATGTGCCCTGAGGGCGCATGAAGCCGCCCGTAGACGAAGTCGCTGAGGTCGGCTGAGGCATGGGCGGCATCACCATCCCTTCCCGGAGCACGAGGCACCGCGTGATTTCCTTATCTACTAGAACGCGGCTCGCGAAGACCACGATTCCACTACAACCACGCTCGGCAGGGGCAGACCAGTTCAGAATGTCCGGCGGCGCGCGAACGCGGCGCGGGCCCGGCACGGCGTCGCGGCGCGGGGTCGCGGCGCGGGAAGGGGCAGCCGGTGAGCTCGATCGTCAGCGGTTTGACCCACCTCAGCGGCTGGGTTGCTTACGTCGTGATCGGCGCGCTGGTCTTCGGCGAGACCGCGGTGTTCCTCGGCTTCGTGCTGCCCGGCGAGACTGCGGCTGTGCTCGGCGGGGTGCTGGCCAGCCGCGGCCACCTGTCGCTGGCCACGCTGTGCGCGGTGGTCGTGGTGACCGCGGTGACCGGCCCGCTCGTGGGCTACGAGATCGGCAGGCGGACCGGGGACCGCCTGTTCGCGGCCCGCGCCCTGCGCCGGGTGCCCGGCGGGGCGGAGCAGGCCAGGTCCGTGCTGCGCAACCGGGGCGGCCTGGCCGTCCTCCTCGGCCGGTTCGTCGCGTTCCTGCGCGCGGTAATGCCGGCCGCCGCGGGAGCCGTGCGGGTGCCCTACCGGACCTTCCTGGTCTACAACGTGGCGGGCGGGGTCGTCTGGGGGGTGGGCTACTGCCTGCTCGGGTACCTGGCCGGCTCGGCGTACTCGGCGGTGGAGAGCCGGGTCGGCGCCGGGCTCGCCATCGCGGTCGCCGTGGTCGTGGTGGCCGCGGTCGTGGTCTGGACGGTGCGCCGCCACCGCGCGGCCGCGTCCCGCGCCCCGGCACCCGGCGACGAGGGCCCGCGGGAGCCGGACGACCTGTCCGCCGACCAGCGCAGCGACTGACCCAGCCGGGATCGCCGGTGGCACCGGGCTAGCTCACCGGGACCGCCTATGGGCGGTACCGGGACCGCCTATGGGCGGCCGAAGAGGTCGTCCCGGCGGTGTTCGAGGCTCGGCAGGGCCGCCCTGATCTCCGCCGTCAGCTTGGTGTCCACCTCGCCCACGGCGATGCCCGGCCGCGACCCGAGGTCCATCCGGACCGTGCCCATCGGGTCGACGAGCAGGCTGCGCCCGACACCGGTGGGCGCTCGGGTGGCAGGCTCCGCCGGGTCGGGCACCTGGTCGACCGCGGCCACCCATACGGTGTTCTCGATGGCCCGCGCGCGGACGAGGGTGACCCAGTGCTCCTCCTTGAACAGCCCGGCGGCCCAGCCCGCGGGCACCACGATCAGGTCGGCGCCGCGGGTGGCCAGGGCCCGGGCGTGTTCCGGGAACCTGATGTCGTAGCAGATCAGCACCCCGACCCGCAGGCCGCCCAGGTCGACCACCACCGGCTCGCGGCCCGCCGCGACCTGGTCGGACTCCCGCTGCCCGAGCGCATCGAACAGGTGAATCTTCCGGTACGCGGCCGCCAGGCGCCCCCCGCCGTCGTACGCGACGGCGGTGTTGTAGACCCGGCCGTCGGGCGCCGGCTCGAAGACTCCGGCCACCACGGCGACGCCATGCTCGCCCGCGATCTCGGAAAGGCCTGGCCCGAACGCGCCGTCGGTAGCTTCGGCGGCAGCCCGGAGGTCGGTCCCGAACCGGGCCTGCATCCCCTCGGGGAACACCGCCAGGTGGGCTCCTGCGGCCGCCGCGTCGGCTACCGCCGCCCGCGCCCGGCCGAGATTGACCGATGGATCAGAGCTGACCGGAAGCTGACAGAGCGCGACCCGCATAACCGCAGCGTAGGACACAAGGCGCCCGGGCCGCACCGGAGGCCGGCCGGGAAGGGCTGCGGCGCGCTTGCGGCACCGCAGCCCTTCCCGCCCCCCCGTGGCTAGGCCCCGCCGGCCAGCATCAGGTCGTCGTCCGCGGCTGGGTCGTCGGCCAGGGCCGGGCCGCCGTCGGCCAGGGCCGGGCCGCCCAGCAGCGGCTGATCCCGGAGCCGGTCCTGGCTCCGGGCCCTGGCCCGGTACGCGGGGTGGCCGATGCCCGTGGCGTGGAACGCCAGCAGCCTCCTGGCCGCGCGCTCCATGGGCCCGGGAGCACGACCGGCTATGCTGCGCGCCGCTTCCTCGCGTCGGCTGGCCACGGTGACGAGCACGACCGCGGCGAGCGGCATGCCCGTGATCACGATGGCGGTGAGGGTCAGCAGGATGATCATCACGGTCACCTCCCGAGGGGCGGGCGGTACATCGCCTGGCGGATCCGCTGTTGCCCTGGCGCGGCTGGCGCTACCATCAGTCTGATGTTCCCGCTGATTAGACTCATACCAAACAGTGGGGTGTTTAGAACAGACTCGGTGGGTAGATTCCACCTATCCAAATGGTGAGAATCATGGGTACCTGTTAGGGGTGAGGCCGGTGGCTCACGCGCGGTACCAGCAGATCGCGGATCGCCTCCGCGACCAGATCACCAGCGGCGTGTTCGGGCCGGGTGAGCGCCTGCCCAGCGAGCCTGACCTGATCGAGGAGTACCAGGCGTCGCGGAACACGGTCCGGCTGGCCATCGCGCTGCTCACCAACCAGGGCCTCGTGGTGACCAGGCAGGGCCTGGGCACGTTCGTGCAGCAGCCGACCAGGCCGTTCACCGCCCTGCTGTCCCGGGTGAACGTCTCGCCCGACGGGCAGCACGCGGACACGGCGCTGCCGGTGGTCGGCCCTGCGGCCAGCCAGCCGGAGCGGGCCAGGTCGGTCGTGGTGGAGCGGGCCGCGGCGAGCGCGAGCGTCGCGGTCAGCCTCGACATCAAGCCGGGCGACCCGGTGGTGGTGCGCCGCTCCCAGCGTTACCTCGGGGAGGTCCCCTGGCTGCTCGTCGCCTCCTTCTTCCCGATGGACCTGGCCAGCGGCACCGCGCTGGAGCAGGCGGGCAGCATCGAGCAGGGCAGCATCAAGCTGCTCGCCGATCTCGGCTATCCGCAGCAGGGCTTCCGGGACGAGATCGCCGCGCGGATGCCCGACACGCGCGAGTTTGAGTTCTTCGGCCTGACCACGGGCACGCCGGTGCTGGTCGTCGGGCGGACCGCCTACGGTAAGTCCCGGCCGATCAGGCTGACCCGGCACGTCTATCGCGCCGACCGGGTCAGGCTGGCGCACGAGGTGGCCACCATCCCGGAGAAGTACCAGGCCGACCACGGCTGAACGAGTGCTTTTTGTCCGGTAGTTCGCCCGGCTATTGTGTGCGCGTGATCGCCCTGCTGCTCGCCGCGGTCGCGGTCGGGCTGTCGAACCTGGCTGCGGCCATCGGCATCGGCGTGACCGGCGTGAACGCCCGCGTCCGGCTGCAGGTCGGCCTGGTGTTCGGCGTCTTCGAGGCCGGGATGCCGGTCGTGGGTCTGGCGATCGGCCAGCGGTTCGCCACCGGCCTGGACGAGGCGGTGCGCTGGCCCGGCGCCATCTTGCTCATACTCGTCGGCGCGCAGGGGCTGGTGCGGTCGATCCGGGAGAGCCGCCGGAACGCGGCAGGGGCCAAGTCCCGGCGGCGTGCGGCCAACCCCGGTGCGGCCAACCCCGGTGCGGCCGACCCCGGTGCGGCCGACTCCGGTGCGGCCGACTCCGGTGCGGCCAACCCCGGTGGCGTCGGCCTCGGAAGCATCTTCAGCCCCGACGTGTCCGGCCTGCTCGCGAGTCCGTCCCCCCGCCTCGGCCGTCTCCTGGCCAGCGGCCTGGTCTTGAGCATGGACAACCTGGTGGTCGGCTTCGCGCTCGGCACCTACGGGGTCGGCGTCGCGGTCGGCGCGATCCTGATCGGGTCGGTCAGCGTGGCCATGTCCCTGGTCGGCCTGGAGCTTGGCGGCCTGCTGGGCCGGTGGGCCGGGCGGCGCAGCGAGCAGATGAGCGGAGTGATCCTGATCCTGGTCGGGGCGGCCATCGCCGGCGGCGCCCTAGGCTAGCCGGACCGCGCGGTGCCACCGTGGCCGGCCGGTGCGCGGCCCGCTTGCCCTGGGCTACTCCTCGAGCCGCAGCGCCGCCTTCGGGCAGGACATGACCGCGTGCCGGACCGCGTCGGCCAGGCCGGGCGGGACCTCGGCCACCAGGATGTGCAGCTGGTCCTCGTCGTCCACCTCGAACACCTCGGGCACCAGGCCCGCACACACCGCGTTCGCCTCGCAGGCGTCGCGGTCAACTTCCACTCTCAACTTCCGGTCTCCCCTGGACGTGAGCTCATGCGGTGCCTCCCGCTCGCTTCCGGGCCCCGCCCGCCTCCCCATTCCCTCTACACTGCGACGCCTTCCCTTGTCGCTCGGTCGCAAGCTCCCTCGCTCCTCAGTCCAGGCGAGGCCGCGCCCTCCGGCTCGCTCATGCGGAGTAGAGCATGTCCCGGCGCGCGCGGGCAAGTGCGCAGGCGCGAGACTGCAACCATGCAGAACGGCTTCTCCGCCCGGCTCGCCCGCGCCGCCGAGGCGGCCAAGGGGTTCATGCCCGCTCCCGAGGGCCTGGCGCTCTACCACGCCGCCGCCGCCTACGCGGGCCGGGGGCCGGTGGCCGAGATCGGGACCTACTGCGGCAAGTCCACGATCTATCTCGCCGCCGCGGCCCGCGAGGCGGGCCAGTTCGTCATCACCGTCGACCATCATCACGGCTCGGAAGAGAACCAGCCCGGCTGGGAGTATCACGACCCCAGCCTGGTCGACCCGGCCACCGGGCGGCTCGACACGCTGCCGCACTTCAGGTCCACCCTCGCCGCCACCGGCCTGGAAGAGCACGTGATCGCGATCGTGGGCCGCTCGGCCGACGTCGCCGGGCTGTGGCGGACGCCGCTCGGGATGCTCTTCATCGACGGCGGGCACACCGACGCCGCGGCCACCACCGACTACGAGGGCTGGGCGCCGTGGGTGGCGCCCGGCGGGGCGCTGGCCATCCATGACGTCTTCCCCGACCCGGCGGACGGCGGCCAGGCCCCGTACCGGATCTACCTGCGCGCGCTGCGGTCAGGGGCGTTCACCGAGGTACGGGTGGAGGGATCGCTACGGGTCCTGGAACGGACCGGTACGGGGATCGGCTGAGCCCGCGGGCGGCCGGCCGGGCTGCGGCTGCTCGCAGCCGCAGGCCGCGGCGTCGACCGGCGAGCCCACCGCCCACCAGGCCGCGGCCACGGCGAAGATCCCGGATCCGCCGGTGGCCCCGGACAGCGTGTCGGCGGCCAGGATGACCGCCGCCGCGGTCCAGCTGCTCTGCTCGTTCGGGAAGTGCGCCCGGTTGGCGAACTGCCAGCCGGTCCAGTAACTGCCGCCCGGGTCGCGCAAGTGCTGGACCTGGTCGAACAGGTCCAGCGCGCGGGAGTGATCGCCGATCGCGTCGAGCGCGAGAGCCAGCTCGCAGGTCTCGGCGCCGGTGACCCACGGCTGGTCGCTGACGCACCGGATGCCGAGGCCGGGCACGACGAACGTGTCCCAGCCCGCGGCCAGCCGCTCGGCCGCCGCGGTGCCCCGCAGCGGCCCGCCGAGCACCGGGTAGTACCAGTCCATCGAGAACGTGCTCTTGTCGGCGAACGCCTCGGGATGGCAGGCCACCGCGTGCCCGAGCTGGCCGGCCGCGAGCTCCCAGTCCGGCTGCGGCTCACCGACGTACTCGGCCAGCGCGATCGCGCAGCGCAACGCGTGGTGCATGCTGGAACTGCCGGTCAGCAGCGCGTAGTCGCCTGGTGCGCCATCCCCCCGGCGCTGCCAGATGATCTCGCCGCGCGGCTGCTGCAGGCCGAGCGCGAACTCGATCCCCTTGCGCACCACCGGCCACATCCGCTGCGCGAACGCGTCGTCGCGGGTGACCTGGAGCTCGTGCAGCACCCCGACCGCGGGGTAGGCGGCGTGGTTGCTCTCCACCGCGTCGTCGAGCACCGTGCCGTCGGCGGACACCTTCGGCCACGACCCGTCCGGCCGCTGGGCGGCGCGGAGCCACTCGTAGCCGCGCCGCGCCGCGGCGCGGAGCCCGCACGCGCTCAGGGCCATCGCGCACTCGACGTGGTTCCAGGCATCGACGTGGCCGTCCGGCCAGCCGATCGCGCCGTCGCGCTGCTGCACGGCGGCGATGCTGCGGCCCGTGGCCAGGATCTGATCCGCGGTCAGGATCCCGGGCACGGAGGGCAGCCAGGCGGCCGCGCGCGAACCCGCGCTGGCCAGGCTCTCAGGCGGCGGCATCGGCCTGCTCCGGCTGCTCCGGCGTGGCCGCTGCCGCGCGCCGGGCGCGGCCGGGGTCGGCGCCCGCCGCACCGTTCACGCCCGCCGCACCCGCCGCACCGCTCACGCCTGCCGCACCCGCCGCACCGCTCACGCCTGCCGCACCGCTCACGCCCGCCGCACCCGCCGCGGGCTTGGCCGCGTAGACGACGATGCTCTTGCCGATGAGGGGGTTGAGCGCCCGGTCGGCCAGCCGCATGACCGCGGGCTGCTTCATGATCTCCCAGACCAGCAGCCGGTGGTAGGCCCGGGCCAGCGGGTGATCGTCCTTCCGCACGCCGACCGCGCACTTCAGCCACCAGTACGGCGCGTGCAGCGCGTGGGCGTGGTGGTGCCCGCCGACGGCCAGGCCCGCCCGGGCCAGCTTCGCCTCAAGCTCGGCGCGGGTGAATATCCGCAGGTGGCCGCCGGGCACGTTGTGGTAGTCGGCGGAGAGCCGCCAGCAGATCCGCTCCGGCAGCCAGGCGGGCACGGTGACCGCGGCCACCCCGCCCGGCCGCAGCACCCGGGCGAGCTCGTTCATGGCGGCCTGGTCGGCGGGAACGTGCTCGAGCACCTCGGCCGCGATCACCCGGTCGAAGCAGCCGTCTGGAAACGGCATCGCGGTGGCGTCCCCGGCCACCGCCGCAGCGCGGGCGCCGCCGGGAACCTCGCCGGCCTCGTGCATCGCCGCGAACATCCCGTCCACCTGCCGGAGCTCGCCCTCGTCGGTGTCCAGCGCCACCACGTGCGCGCCGCGCCGCAGCGCCTCAAACGCGTGCCGGCCCGCGCCGCAGCCCAGGTCCAGCACCCGGTCGCCGGGACCGACCGGGAACCGGGAGAAGTCGACGGTCAGCACGGCGGCGCCTGCTGCCGTGGCGCCTCGTGCCGCGCCGCGGCCGCGTCGATCGCGCGGCGGTACTGGTCAGCGGTGGCCCGGGCCACCGCGGGCCAGGCAAAGCGCTCCTGCACCCGGCGCAGCGCCAGCGCGGACAGCCGCTCCCGCTCCCCGGCCGAGTCGTGCAGCATCCGCAGCGCCACCGCGAGCTCCTCGGGGTCGCCGGGGGTAACCAGGAGCGCCGCATCGCCGGTCACCTCGGGCAGCGCGCCGGTCCGGCTGGCGATCAGCGGCGTGCCCGAGGCCATGTGCTCGACCGCGGGCAGCGAGAAGCCCTCGTAGAGCGACGGCACCACGGCGATCTCCGCGGTCGCGATGAACTCGGCGAGCTCGGTGTCGGTGATCCCGCTGACGAACCGGACCTTGTCGCCGAGGGCCAGCTCCGCGACCAGCCGTTCCGTGGGCCCGCCGGGAGCGGGCTTGCCCACCACGGTCAGGACCACGTTGCGCTCCGTGGTGAGCTTGGCCACGGCGCGCAGCAGCGTCGAGATCCCCTTCACCGGGGAGTCGGCGCTGGCCACGGCCACGATCCGGCCGGGCAGGCGCGGCGCCGGGCGGGGATGGAAGAGGCGGGTGTCCACCCCGAGCGGGATCACGTGCACGCTGGACGAGGGCACCCGGAAGTCGCGGCAGATGTCGTCGCGGGAGGACTCGGAGCCGGTGAGCACCGGGCCGACGCGGCGGGCCACCCGGCCCTGCATCCGGACGAATCCGTACCAGCGGCGCTTGGACAGCCGGGACAGGCCCCGGGCCGCGGCCAGCTCGATCCGCCGGTCCACGCTGATCGGGTGATGGATGCTGGTGACCAGCGGCAGGCCGAGGCGGGCGATGCCGAGCATGCCGTAGGCCAGGACCTGGTTGTCGTGCACGATGTCGAAGTCGCCGCGGCGTGGGCGCAGGGCGCGCAGGGCGCGCAGGCTGAACGTCAGCGGCTCGGGGAAGGCCGCGGTCCACATCGCGGCGACCTCGAGCACGTCGATCCAGTCGCGGTACTCGCCCGGCCGGGGGGTGCGGAACGGGTCGGGCTCGCGGTACAGGTCCAGGCTCGGCAGGGTGCGCAGCACCGGGCCCGGCTCAAGCTCCGGGTACGGCTGGCCGGAGAACACCTCCACGTGATGGCCGAGCGCGGTCAGCTCGCGGGACAGGTGCCGCAGGTAGATCCCCTGGCCGCCGCAGTGCGGCTTGCTCCGGTAGGACAGCAGCGCGACGCGCAGCGGGCGGTCGGCGATGGGCGTCTCCCCGTCTGGCGTCCCTTGAGCTGGCACCGTGCTCACGCAGGTTTGCGCCTCCTCGTCTGCCGCTGGCAGCCCGGCTTGCTCACGGCGTGCCCGCGTGACCCCTGAGGAGGCGAACATTACCAGGCGGTACCTTGCGTGCTCTTGCGCCCCATGAGTGAGCCGGCCGGGTGCTACCGCGGTTCCGGTGCCGGTAAGCTGCCGCGACGTAACCTATGGTCAGCCGCGACCGCGGTCGGCCCGACAAGACGCGGAGGCTCTGCTGACCCGGCGTGCCCTGATCACCGGCATCACCGGCCAGGATGGCTCCTACCTGGCCGAGCACCTGCTTGCCCAGGGGCACGAGGTCTGGGGCCTGATACGGGGCCAGGCGAACCCGCGGGCGGGCCGGGTGCGCCAGCTCCTCGGCGACGTCCGGCTGGTCCGTGGTGACCTGCTGGACCAGGGCAGCCTGATCTCGGCGGTCGAGCGGGTGCAGCCCGACGAGGTCTACAACCTGGCCGCGATCTCGTACGTGCCGATGTCCTGGCAGCAGGCCGAGCTGACCGGCGAGGTCACCGGCCTGGGCGTGCTGCGGGTGCTGGAGGCGATCCGGGTCTGCAGCGGGATCAGCGCGTCGCGGAGCCCGTCCGGGGGCCAGATCCGGTTCTACCAGGCATCGTCGTCGGAGATGTTCGGGAAGGTACGGGAGTCGCCGCAGAACGAGCAGACCTCGTTTCACCCGCGCAGCCCCTACGGCGTGGCCAAGGCCTACGGCCACCACCTGACCCAGAACTACCGGGAGTCCTACGGGATGTTCGCGGTGTCCGGGATCCTGTTCAACCACGAGTCACCGCGCCGGGGCGCGGAGTTCGTCACCCGCAAGGTGTCGCTCGGCGTCGCCAAGATCAAGCTCGGCTACGAGCGGCAGCTGCGGCTCGGCAACCTGGGCGCCAGCCGGGACTGGGGGTTCGCCGGCGACTACGTGCGCGCCATGCACCTGATGCTGGGGCAGGACGAGCCCACCGACTACGTGGTGGGCACGGGCGTCACGCACAGCGTCGGCGAGCTGGTGGAGCTGGCGTTCGGGGTGGCGGGCCTGGACTGGCGGGACCATGTGGTGACCGACGCCGCGTTCATCAGGCCGGCCGAGGTGGACCGGCTGTGCGCGAACCCGGCCAAGGTCGGCAGCGAGCTGGGCTGGAAGCCGAAGATCGGCTTCGAGGAGCTGGTGACGATGATGGTCGAGGCCGACCTGGAGTTGCTGAAGGAGTCCGGCGGGCACGCCGACGACTCGTTCGGGTCCGACGCCTGGTGAGCGGTCCTCCGCCGCGCTCAGCCCAGTGACTGGGCCGGACGCGTCGGCAGCCCGGCCGCCTGCCACGCCTGGAAGCCGCCCTCCAGGTCGGTCGCCTCGTGCAGGCCGATCCGTCGCAGGCTGGCCGCGGCCAGCGTCGAGGCGTAGCTTTCCGAGCACATCACGATGATCCGGGCGTCGGCCCGGGCCAGGGCGGGGATGCGGGCCTCGCTGCGCGGGTCGAGCCGCCACTCCAGGACGTTGCGGCCGATGATGATCGCCCCGGGGACCTCGCCCTCGACGATCCGCTGCTCCAGCGGGCGGATGTCGACCAGCACGGCCCCGTCGGTCAGCGCGGCGAACGCCGCCTCGGGCCGGAGCCTGGCCAGGCCGCTGCGGGCCTCGGCCAGCAGGTCGGCGATGCTGGGCGCGTGGGCGGGCAGCGCGCCGGCGGTGAGCTCCGCCGCTGACGCGGTGGCGTCGGCCAGCGCGGTGTCCGCGCCGCCGCGGCCGCGGGCGCCTTCCGGGCCGTCGATCGCCATGGTCTGGATGGCGATCAGGCCGTAGGCGGTCGGCCGGTAATAGGTCATCGCCATCAGCGGCGGCGAGTAGGCGTGGATGCTCGTGGCGGAGCCGTCGCCGCCGTGCGCGACGTCGTGGACGTGCCCGGGCCCGAACGCCACCGCCTCGCCGGCGTCCAGCCGCCTGCGGCCGAGCCTGCGCCCGCTCGGGACCCGGTACTGCTCGATCAGGCCGCCCTCGGCCACGGCGAACGACCCGGACGACCCGCCGTGGTCATGCCAGTCGGTGTCCTGGCCGCGCTCCCAGGCCAGCAGCCAGACGTCGCACGCGTTCGACCGGTGCAGCGGCAGGTACCAGCGCACGTCGGGGTCGTGGACGACGAGGTCGGCCCAGAGCTCGCGGCGCGCCGCGAGCTCGACGGTGACCGCCCGCAACTGGGCCGGGGACAGCCGCCCGGCGCGCGGCACGAAGCCGTGCAGCGTATCGACGATCACCTGCTGCCGCTGCGGGCTCACGCCCCAGCCATGCCTGAGACCGGTGCCGACCTGGTCGGGCTGGTCCGCGCCCGGGCCGCCGGAGGTGACGATGGCAACCGACGTCAATAAAACCTCCAAAGCCTCGACCTAGGGGATAACAAGCCAGCATAGGCCCGCGGCGCCGGTGCGGCGCGGGACTCGGGCCGCGCCGTGCCGGGGCTGCGCGCGGGCCTGATCGGCGCGGGCGGGGCACCGGCCCGCGGCGCGGGCCGGTTAGCTCTTGGTCGCGTTGTAGAGGAAGATGTGGCCGATCGCGGTCGGGTAGGCGCCGGTCACGTTCTTGGCCGTGGCCGTCAGGTAGTTGTAGAAGTACGGAATGATGATCGGCGTCTGGTCGAGCAGCAGGGTCTGGATCTGCCCGGCGATCGTGCGCTGGGTGGACAGGTCGGTGGTGGCGATGTACTGGCCGGCCAGCTTGTTGAACTGCGCGTTGCTGAAGTGCGCGGCGTTCCACGAGCCGGTCCCGGTTGTCGCGTTGGCCGTCTCCAGGGTCGCGGTCAGGAACGCGTTCGGCACGCTGCGGTGGCCGTAGTCGACCAGGCTCATCGTGGCGTCGAGCCAGTCCGAGTTCCCGAACGTGGCCTGGCCGTAGTACGCCGCCGAGCTCTCGACCGTCAGCTTGATGTTCACCCCGATGGCCTTCGCGGACTGGGCCACGATCTGCGCGAGGTCCGGGATCTCCAGGAGCATCTCGGTGGTGAGGTGGGTGTCGAACCCGGACGCGTGCCCCGCGGCCGCCATCAGCGACTTCGCCTGGGCGATGTCCTGGGTCCGCTGCGGGACGCTGGTGTTCGTCGACGGGAACACCGGCGCGAACGGGCTGTCGTTGCCCAGGTCGGCGTAGCCCTTGAACAGCGCCTGCACGATCGCGGGCCGGTCCAGGGTGAGCGCGATCGCCTGGCGCACCCGCGGGTCGGTGAACGGGGCCTGGTCGCAGCGCATCGAGAGCTCGCGATGCGCGCTCGACTTCAGCCGGATGATGTTGTACGGGGCGCCGGAGGCGAGCAACTGCTCGCCTCCGGACACCGCGAACTGCCCGACCACGTCGATCGTGCCGCTGGACAGCGCGAGGATCTCCGGCGTCTGGTCGGCGTAGAAGGTGAACTCGGTGCCCGCGGGCAGGGCCTTGGTGCCCCAGTACTGCTCGTTGCGGGTGAACGACGCGCCCACCTTCGCCGTGTAGCTCTTCAGCACGAACGGGCCGGTCCCGATGAACGAGCTCTGCCAGTTCGCGGGGTCGTAGTTGTTCGGGATGATGATCATGTTGTAGTTGTCGGACGAGACCAGGTACGGGAAGTTGCCGTTCGGGGCCTCGAGGTGGAAGGCGACGGTGTAGTCGTCGACCTTCTGCACGCCCGACGGGGTCAGCACGCCGCCGAGCGCCGACAGCGCGTTCGACTTGCCGGCGGGGTTCGTCTGCAGCTTGAAGGTGTACACCACGTCGTCGGCGGTGAGCGGCGAGCCGTCGTGGAACTTCACCCCCTGGCGGATCTTGAACGTCCACACGTCCGCGGTGGAGTTGGGCGTCCAGCTCGTGGCGAGCACCGGCTTGAGGGTCAGGGTCTGATCGGACAGGCACAGGTACTCGCCGGTCTGGGCGAGCATGTCGAGGCCGCCCTGGTCGGCCACGGTCACCGGGTTGATGGCCGCGGTCGGCACGATGATCCCGACCCGGATGGTCGCCCCGGACTTGCCCGTGGAACTGCTCGGCGACGAGGATGTCGAGCTCGAGCTTCCGCACGCGGAGAGGATCGCGCCGAGCACGGGAAGCGATATTCCGACGACCGAGCCGCGCCGGATGAAGTCCCGGCGCGAGATCCGCCCGGCCACGAACTCGTCGATGACGTGGTTTCCGATGTCGCCCTGCTCCTCGCGGAGCCGGCCGAGGCGGCGATGGTCTGCGTTCACTGGGGACCTCCCTAGCCTCACCGGACACGCGAGTGCGCGGCCGGCGTGAAGCGAAAAACGTACGCCCAAAGGCGCGCGCTTGTCACGGCGCCCGCCCGGTCTGCTGCAGGTTTGTTAGCTGATCGATAGGAATATGACAGCTCATGAGGTGGCCGGGCGCGACCTCGGCCAGCGGCGGCTCGGTCGACTCGCACTCGCCGGTGGGCAGCCGGCGCGGGCAGCGGGTGTGGAACACGCAGCCGCTCGGCGGATCGGCGGCGGACGGGATCTCGCCGTGCAGGCGGATCCGGGTGGGGTGCTGGCCGTCGATGCTCGGCACCGCGGACAGCAGCGCCTCGGTGTAGGGGTGGTGCGGCCCGGCGAACACGGCCTCGGCCGGGCCGACCTCCATGACGCGGCCGAGGTAGAGCACGGCGATGCGGTCCGACAGGTACCGCACCAGGCCGAGGTCGTGGGAGATGAACAGGTAGGTCACCTGCTCCTTGGCCTGCAGGTCGACCAGCAGGTTGAGGATCGCGGCCTGCACCGACACGTCCAGGGCCGAGGTGGGCTCGTCGCAGACCACGATGCGCGGCCCGCCCGCGAACGCCCGCGCGATCGCCACCCGCTGCTTCAGCCCGCCGGACAGCTGGCTCGGGCGCAGCGACAGCTGCCGGTCCTCCATGCGGACCGACCGGACCAGGTCGGCCAGGCGCTCGCGCAGGCGCGCGCCGGACAGGCCCGCCAGCCGGGACAGCGGCTGGCTGATCAGGCGCCGGACCGTGTGCCGCCGGTTGAGCGCCGAGTCCGGGTTCTGGAATACGATCTGCAGCGCCTTGAGCTGGTCGCGGGAGCGGCGCCGGGCGTCGGCCTGCAGCGGCTGGCCGTCGAGGTCGACCACGGAGCCCTGGTCGGGCGGGATGAGGCCGAGCAGCGCGCGGGCCAGGGTGGTCTTGCCGCTGCCGGACTCGCCGACCAGCCCGAGCGTCTCGCCCTCCTCCAGGGTGAGGTTCACCCCGACCAGGGCCCTGACCGCCTCGCCGCGCTGGTCGAACGTCTTGGACAGCCGCTCGAGCTGCACGACCGGCCCGCGGTCGTCGCGTTGCGAAGGAATCTCCAGGTCAACCGGGGTGTTGCGAGGCAGGTTCGTGGTCTCGTCGTGCAGGTAGCAGCGCGAGGTCCGGTCCGGGCCGGTGACGAACGCCGGCGGCGCGGCGGTCCGGCAGCGCTCCTCGGCGATCGGGCAGCGCGGGGCGAAGATGCACCCGGGGAGCGTGTGGCCGGGCGGCGGCAGGAAGCCCGGGATGGTGTCCAGCCGCCCGTGGTCCTTGCGCTGGCCGCCGCGGGGGATGCAGCGCAGCAGCCCGACCGTATAGGGGTGGCGCGGCTGCGCGAACACCTCCCGGGCCGGGCCCTCCTCGACGAGTTCCCCGGCATACAGGACCCCGACCCGGTCGCACATCTTGGCGATCACGGCCAGGTTGTGGCTGATGAACAGCACCGAGGTGTCGAACTCCTCGCGCAGCGCCGCCACCAGGTCGAGCACCTCCGCCTCGACGGTTGCGTCCAGCGCGGTCGTCGGCTCGTCGAGGATGAGCAGCGACGGCTCGGCGGCCAGCGCCATCGCGACCACGACCCGCTGCGCCATCCCGCCGGAGAGCTGGTGCGGGTACCGCTCCATCACCCGGCCCGGGTCGGCGATCTGCACCTTGCGGAGCATGCCCTCGGCGCGCTCGAGGGCCGCCCCGCGGCCCAGGCCGGCGATCTCGTACACCTCGGCGACCTGGCGGCCCACCTTGATCGACGGGTTCAGCGCCCGCCCGGGCTCCTGGTAGACCATGGACACCGTGCGGGCCCGCAGGTCGCGCAGCGCTCCCGGCCCCATGGCCAGCGGGTCCATCCCGTTGATGCTGATCGTGCCCGCGCTCACCCGGCCGTTGCGGGGCAGGTACCTGGTCAGCGCGAGGGCCACCGTGGACTTGCCGGAGCCGGACTCGCCGACCAGCCCGTACGACTCGTTCCGGCCGATCTCGAACGACACGTCCCGCAGCGCCCGCCGGTCCTGCCCGCGTACCCGGTAGGTGACGTCCATGTGCTCCACCGCCACGGTGGGAGCCGTCCCGTCCGCGGCGCCCGGGGCTGCCGTGGTGCCGGTGCCCGTGGTGTCCGCCGCGGTCACGAGGCGAGCACCTGCTCGATGGAGTCGGTGACCAGGTTGACCCCCACGATGAGCGAGGCGATGGCGAGCGCGGGGAACAGCGTCTCCCACCAGTAGCCGGCCGGCAGCACCCCGTAGTTCGCGGCGATGTCCGCGCCCCAGTCGGGGGTCGGCGGCTGGATCCCGAAGCCCAGGAACGACAGCGTGGCCACGGCGAAGATGGCGTAGCCCAGCCGCACGGTGAACTCGACGAGGATGACCGGGACGACGTTCGGCAGGATCTCGGCGAACATGATCTGACCCGGCTTCTCGCCGAGCAGGCGGGCGGACGACAGGTAGTCGAGCTGGCTCTCGACCAGCACGGCGGAACGGACCGTCCGCGCGATCAGCGGCGTGAACACGAACCCGATGACCACGATCAGGTTCAGCGGCGACGGCCCGAGCGCGACGATGAACAAGAACGCGACGATCACGATCGGCAGCGCGAGCACGGCCTCCACCACCCGGCCGACCAGGATGTCCAGGACGCCGCCGAGGTAGCCCATGACCAGGCCGAGCACGGTGCCGACCACGGTGCCGAGCACGGTGGCCGCCGCGGCGATGAGCAGGATCTCCCGGGCCCCGGTGATCACCCGGGACAGCACGTCCCGGCCGAGCTGGTCGGTCCCGAACAGGTGCGCCCGGGACGGGGCGGCGTTGACGGCCAGCAGTTGCTGCGCGAGCGGGTTGTGCGGGGCGATCGCGCTGCCGAACACCGCGCAGAAGATCCAGAACAGCAGGATGAGCGCGCCGGCGATGAACGTCGGCCGGCGCAGCAGCAGCCGCCACGCCGGCTGCTGGCGGCGCAGCGCCGCGTGCGTGACCGCCGTCTCCACGCCCGGGACCGGGGTGGGCGGCCCTAGCTCGCTCGAGGACTCGATCATCCGGAGCCCCCGGGGCGCAGCCGCGGGTTGAGCATGGTGTAGAGAACGTCCGCGATCAGGGTCGCGACCATGTACACCACGCCGATGGTGAGCACGCCCGCCTCGAGCATGGGGAAGTCCTTGGAGGTCGCCGCGGTGAAGATCAGCCTCCCGATGCCCTGGTAGTTGAACAGGGTCTCGACCACCACCAGCCCGCCGATCAGGTAGCCGGTCTGGGTGGCGATCACCGTGATCGTCGGGAGCAGCGAGTTCCGCAGCACGTGCCGGCGGATCACCACCGACCGCTTGAGGCCCTTGAGCGTCGCGGTGCGCGCGTAGTCGGACTCGAGCGCCTCGATCGTGCCCGCTCTCGCCATCCGCGCGATGTAGCCGAACAGGACGAGCACGAGCGGGATCGCGGGCAGGATCAGGTGATAGAGCTGGGACCCCGCCGACGCCCCCGCGCCAGCGGAGGCCGAGACCGGGAACCACTTCAGCACGACGCCGAAGATCACCAGGAGCACGATCCCGGACACGAACTCGGGCACGGTCGTGGCGGACAGGCCGGTGACCGAAATGACCCGGTCGGTAGCCCGGCCGTAGTTGAGGGCCGCGACCACCCCGCCGAGGATGCTGAGCGGCACCACGATGATGAACGCCAGGGCGCCCAGCTTGACCGAGTTCACCAGCGCGGCGCCGATGAACGGCGCCACCGGGGTCCGGAACTCGTAGGACAGGCCCATGTCGCCGTGCAGCAGCCCGGTGAGCCAGGTCCAGTACTGGGTGAGCAGCGGCCGGTTGACCCCGAGCGAGGTGTCGAGCGCGTGCACGGCGCTCTGCGCCGCGAGCGGGCCGAGGATCGCGCGGCCCGGGTCGCCGGGCAGCACCTGGCCGGCGAAGAAGACGATGACGCTGAGCAACCAGAGGGTGACCAGGGCCAGCCCCAGGCGTCTCAGGATGTACGTCGCCAAGACTCCCCCTGGGACGACTGCCGACGGCCATGCGCCCGTCATCGGATGGACGAAGCCTAGTTTCCCAGCCGGCAGAGCCGCAACGAATCAGGCGTCTAATGCACCGAAACGTGACCTACCGGGCGTCCCCGCGTGCGCGGCAACTCCCGGCCGCATGCGTGCCGATAGCCTCGTCGGCATGCCGGACAACACCATGCTTATCGCCCTGGCCACTCCCGCCCCCGCGCCGGGCGCTCCGGGCGCGTAGTGAAGATCACCGCGATCCGGCTGGACCGGATGCGGCTGCCGCTGGACCCGCCGTTCCGGGCGGCCTGGGACCCGGTGCCGCGCCGCCATTTCGACGCCACCCTGGTCCGGGTGGAGACCGACGAGGGCGTGACCGGGTTCGGCTCCGGTGACACCATGGACGGCTTCGAGGCGTTCGGGGACCTGTTCATCGGCCACGACCCGCTGCAGGTCGCCCGGCACGCGGCCGTCATCGAGACGATCGGCTTCCACGCCGGGCGCTACTGGCCGCTGGAGGCCGCGCTCTGGGACATCGTCGGCAAGGTGTCGGGGCTGCCGGTGTCCGTGCTGTTCGGCGGGGCCAGCCAGGGCATGCCAGCCTACGCGTCGTTCGGCGAGATGCGCAGCCCCGGGGCGCGGGCGGAGGCCGCCCTGGCGGCCCGGGCGGCGGGCTTCCGGGCGGTGAAGATCCGCATCGGCCGGGAGGATGTCCCCTCCGGGCTGGCTGCGGTGCGGGCCACCCGCCAGGCGGTCGGGGACGACATGGACATCATGGTCGACCTGAACCAGGGGTGGCGGATGGCCGGGGACGTCTCGGCCGCCCTCGACCTGGCCGCCGTCCGGCGGCTGGCCATCGAGCTGGCCGGGCTCGGCGTGCTCTGGCTGGAGGAGCCGCTGCCCGCCCGCGACCTGGCCGGGCTGCGGGCCATCCGGGAGCAGGCCGGGATCCGGGTGGCCGGCGGGGAGATGGCACGCACCGAGGGTGAGCTGCTGGATGCGCTGGCGGCGGGCGCGCTGGACGTCGTGCAGCCCGACGTCGTGCTCGCGGTGGGCATGCTCGGCGCCCGGACGGTCGCCGAGCTGGCCAGGATCGGCCACCACTGGTTTACCCCGCACACCTGGACCAACGGGCTGGGCCTGCTGGCCAACCTGCACGTCGCCGCGGGCGTCGGGGGCGGCCCGTACCTGGAGTTCCCCTACGACCCGCCCGGGTGGACCGAGCAGCGGCGCGACTTCTTCCTGGCCGAGCCGCTGCTCGTCGACTCCGGCGGGTGCCTGGCCGTGCCCTCCCGGCCGGGCCTGGGCGCGCAGATCGACGAGGCGGCGGTCGCGCGGTGGGCCAGGCACTGAGGCGCGGCGCTTCCGGATTTCCTGGGCTACCGCGGCCAGTTCGCCCGCCCGGCGCTGCCCGCCAGCCGACCGCCGCCGACATCCGCGCGATCCTCATGGCCGCCCGCCAGTTATCCTGCCGCCGAGGGCTCCGGCCACCGACTCGACGAGGAGACAGGCCATGACTGCAGAGCGCCCGGCCGCCCCGCCCGCCCCCGGCCAGCGCCCGGCCGGGCCGCGCCCGGTCCGCGCGCCGCGCGGGACCGACCTGACCTGCCAGGGCTGGCCGCAGGAGGCGGCCATGCGGATGCTGATGAACAACCTCGACCCCGAGGTGGCCGAGCACCCGGACGAGCTGATCGTGTACGGCGGGTCGGGCCGGGCGGCCCGCAGCTGGGGGGCGTTCGACGGGATCGTCGCCGCGCTGCGGGACCTGGCGGCGGACGAGACCCTGCTGGTCCAGTCGGGCAAGCCGGTCGGCGTGTTCCGCACCCACGAGTGGGCGCCGCGGGTGCTGATCGCCAACTCCAACCTGGTCCCGCAGTGGGCCACCTGGGAGGAGTTCCGCAGGCTCGAGGCGGCCGGGCTGACCATGTTCGGCCAGATGACCGCAGGCTCCTGGATCTACATCGGCACCCAGGGCATCCTGCAGGGCACCTACGAGACGTTCGCGGCGGTGGCCGCCAAGCGGTTCGGCGGCTCGCTGTCCGGGACCATAACGCTGACCGCGGGGCTCGGCGGGATGGGCGGCGCGCAGCCGCTCGCGGTCACGATGAACGACGGCGTCGCGATCTGCATCGACTGCGACCCGTCCCGGATCAGCCGCCGGATCGAGCACGGCTACCTGGACGTGGCCGCCGACGGCGTGGACGACGCGGTACGCCGGGCCGCCGAGGCCGCCGGCGCCGCCCGGCCGCTGTCCATCGGGCTGCTCGGCAACGCGGCCGAGCTGGTGCCGCGGTTGCTTGCGATGGGCGCCCCGGTCAACGTGGTCACCGACCAGACCTCGGCCCACGACCCGCTGACCTACCTGCCCCGCGGGGTCGCTTTCGAGGACATGGCCGCGCTGCGGGCCGAGGACCCGGCCGGGTTCACCACGCGGGCCCGGGAATCGATGGCGGCCCACGTGGCCGCGATGGTCGGCTTCCTGGACGCGGGCGCCGAGGTGTTCGACTACGGCAACTCGATCCGCGGCGAGGCCCAGCTGGCCGGCTACGAGCGGGCCTTCGACTTCCCCGGCTTCGTCCCGGCCTACATCCGGCCGCTGTTCTGCGAGGGCAAGGGCCCGTTCCGGTGGGCTGCGCTGTCCGGGGACCCCAAGGACATCGCCGCGACCGACGCGGCCATCCTGGAGGAGTTCCCGGAGAACGAGGCCCTGGCCCGGTGGATCAGGATGGCCAGGCAGAAGGTGCATTTCCAGGGCCTGCCCGCGCGGATCTGCTGGCTCGGCTACGGGGAGCGGCACCTGGCCGGGCTGCGCTTCAACGAGCTGGTCCGGCGCGGCGACCTGCAGGCGCCGATCGTGATCGGCCGGGACCACCTGGACTGCGGCTCGGTCGCCTCGCCGTACCGCGAGACCGAGGCCATGGCCGACGGATCGGACGCGATCGCCGACTGGCCGCTGCTGAACGCCCTGGTCGCCGCGTCCTCGGGCGCGTCCTGGGTGAGCATCCACCACGGCGGCGGGGTCGGCATCGGCCGGTCCATCCACGCCGGCCAGGTCTGCGTGGCCGACGGCAGCGAGCTGGCCGGGCAGAAGCTGGAGCGGGTGCTGACCAACGACCCGGGCATGGGCGTGATCAGGCACGCCGACGCCGGCTACGACCGGGCGACCGAGGTCGCCGCCGAGCGCGGGGTCCGGCTGCCCATGGCCGGCGCCGGGCAGTGAGGCGGACGCCGCGGTGGGCTTCGCTGAGCTGTGGGACTCGCTGCGGCCGCTCGGCCGCGACCCGGAAACCGGCGGGTACCGGCGCTTCTCGTTCACCGCGGCGGACCTGGCCTGCCGCGAATGGTTCTTGACCAACGCCCGGGAACGCGCCCTTCGCCTCCAGACCGACCGCAACGGCAACCTCTGGGCCTGGTGGGACTCGCCGGCTGGCGCGGGCCCGGCCGGGCCCGGCGTGGCCACCGGGAGCCACCTGGACTCGGTGCCGGACGGCGGCGCCTACGACGGCCCGCTCGGCGTGGTGTCCGGCTTTGCCGCGGTCGACCTGCTCCGGGCGCGGGGGTTCGTCCCGGCCCGGCCGCTCGCCGTGGCCGCGTTCTGCGAGGAGGAAGGCGGCCGGTTCGGCGTGGCCTGCCTGGGCAGCCGGCTGCTGACCGGGGCGCTGCCGCCGCAGGCCGCGCGGGAGTTGCGGGACGGCGCCGGGGTGACCCTGGCGGCCGCGATGGCCGGCGCCGGGCTCGACCCCGGCCGGCTGGGCGGCGACGACGAGCTGCTGGACAGCATCGGCGTGTTCGTCGAGCTGCACATCGAGCAGGGCAGCGCGCTGCGCGGGCTGGGCGCCGCGGTGGGGATCGCGGAGGGCATCTGGCCGCACGGCCGGTGGCGGCTGGACTTCACCGGCCGGGCCGACCACGCGGGCACCACCCGGCTGGCCGACCGCCGGGATCCCATGCTGCCGTACGCGGCCACGGTGCTCGCGGCCCGGCAGGCGGCGG
This sequence comes from uncultured Actinomycetota bacterium, assembly GCA_963808705.1. Classification (GTDB taxonomy): domain Bacteria; phylum Actinomycetota; class Actinomycetes; order Streptosporangiales; family Streptosporangiaceae; genus JASHPR01. The sequence continues at coordinate 99,370 of CAWEHB010000011.1, forward strand.
CCGAGCATGCCGCGCTGGCCACGTTCGGCAAGGTCACCGCCGAGCCGGGCGGCGCCAACGCGATCTGCTCGGCGGTGCGGGCCTGGCTGGACGCCCGCGCCCCGGACGAGGCGGCGCTGCACCGCATGGTGGGCCAGATCGAGGCCGCCGCCCGCGGCGCTGCGGCCGGTCACGGCGTCGAGGTCGGGGTGCGCCCGGAGTCGTTCACGCCGCGGGTGGAGTTCGACCCCGGGCTGCGGGACCGGCTGGCCGCGGCGCTGGCCGGCTGCGGGATCGCGGCGCCGGTCCTGCCGACCGGCGCCGGCCATGACGCCGGGATCCTGGCGGCCCGGCTGCCCACGGCGATGCTGTTCGTGCGCAACCCCTCCGGCGTGTCCCACTCGCCCGCCGAGCACGCCGACGCGGCCGACTGCGAGGCCGGGGTGGCCGCCCTGGCGGCCGTGCTCGAGGAGCTGGCCGGGCCATGACCGCGTCCGCCGCCGAGCCCGCTCCCGGTGCCGTTCCCCCGGCACCGCCCCGCGCCTGGCACGCCGAGCTCGCCTGGCTGCCCGGCCGCGGCGTCTGCCCCGACGTGCTGATCGAGGCGGCCGGGGACCGGTTCACCGCCGTCACCCCGGAGGTGCGCGCGGCCGACATCCCCGATGACCTGCGCGCCGGCCTGACCCGGCTGCCCGGCCTGACCCTGCCGGGCATGGCGAACGCGCACTCGCACGCGTTCCACCGCGCGCTGCGCGGGACCACCCAGGTGGGCCTGGGCACGTTCTGGACCTGGCGGGAGCGGATGTACCAGGTGGCGGCCGGGCTCGACCCGGACAGCTACCTGGCCCTGGCCCGCGCCGTCTACGCCGAGATGGCGCTGGCGGGCATCACCTGCGTCGGCGAGTTCCATTACCTGCATCACCAGCGGGATGGCGTCGCGTACCAGGATCCGAACGAGATGGGCCGGGCGGTGATCGAGGCTGCCGCGCAAGCCGGCATCCGGATCACGCTGCTGGACACCTGCTACCTGTCCGGCGGGCTGAGCCCGGACGGCGGGCCGCAGCCGCTGACCGGCAGCCAGCTGCGGTTCGGCGACCGCGACGGCGAGGCGTGGGCGGCCCGGGCCGAGGCGCTGGGCGCCGACGAGCACGGGCTGCTCGGCCCGCTCGCCCGGGTCGGGGCGGCGATCCACTCGGTGCGCGCCGTGCCGGCCGGCCAGATGCACCCGGTGATCGCCTGGGCGCAGCGGTACGGCGCGCCGCTGCACGCGCACCTGTCCGAGCAGCGGGCCGAGAACGAGGCGAGCCTGGCCGCCTACCGGCGCACGCCCGCCGAGGTGCTCTACGACGCGGGCGTGCTCGGGCCCCGGGCCACGGTCGTGCACGCCACCCACCTGGTCGGCCGCGACGTCGACCTGCTCGGCGGCAGCCGGGCCTACGCCTGCTTCTGCCCGACGACCGAGGCCGACCTGGCCGACGGGATCGGCCCGGCCCGCGCGCTGGCCACCGCGGGCTGCCCGCTGACCCTCGGCAGCGACAGCCAGGCGGTGGTCGACCTGTTCGAGGAGGCGCGCCGGGTCGAGCTCGGGGAACGTCTCGCCACCGAGCAGCGCGGGCACTTCCGGGCCGGCGAGCTGGCCCGGGCGGCCACCACCGACGGCCACGCCAGCCTCGGCTGGCCCGACGCCGGGGAGATCGCCGCGGGCGCGATCGCCGACCTGGTCACGGTCGCGCTGGACTCGCCGCGGCTGGCCGGGGCGACGCGGCGGACGGCCCTGGCCTCGGTGATCTTCGCCGGGTCCGCCGCCGATGTCCGCCACGTCGTGGTGGGCGGCGCGGACCTGGTGCGCGGCGGGCGGCACCAGCTGGTCGAGGACGTCCCGGCCGCGCTGTCCGCCGCCATCCGCCGGGCGCTCGGCTAACCGGTCACGGCGCGCCGGCGCCCGGGTTGGCGTCCGGCACGCCGGAGCAGATGCTCGCGGCCGCGTTACGGGTCTCGATGGCCGCCGACTGGCCGGGAACGGTGGGCTGCGTGCCGTCGGGCTGCTGGCCCGCGTCCGGGGCGGCGGCGGAGGCCGGGCCGGCGTGGTGGTGCTCGTCGGCCAGCTTGAGCGGCACCAGCCCGGCGAAGTCGGTACCCAGGGTCAGCGTGACCGGCCCGGCCACGCCGTCCTGCACGTTGTCCGGAGCCTGCTGCAGCATGCCCATCAGCGCGTAGGCCCCGCCCGCCTGCGCCGGGCCCGGGTAGCTGACGGTGGTGGCGGAGGTGGCGGGGGCGTCGCCGATCTGGGACACGTGGAAGCCGAGCCTGCGCAGCCGGGCGGCGGTCCGCGCGGCCAGCCCGGTGATCGGTGTGCCGTTCAGCACGCTCACGTCGACGCTGCTGGCCGGGACGGCGGGCAGCTGGCCGTGCCACGGCGCGTCGGCCTGCAGCAGGTGCCAGAGCATGTCGTCCTCGGGCTCTTCCGGGAGCAGCCGGTCGGTGTTGGCCGGGTCCAGGATCGTGGGCATCGTGACGAAGGTGACGTCCTTCGTGCGCAGGTGGCGCAGGGTCGCGGCCAGCGAGAGCAGCTTGGAGATCGACCCCAGCCCGGAGTCCACGGTGATCGACTGGGTGGCCGTGTTGGCGATGTCGTACAGCTGGACCGGGTTCTCCAGCGTGCCCTGGCTCTCGATCTTCTGGATCAGCGAGGAGAAGAACTCCTGCTGCAGCTCGATCCGGCCGAGGTCGCTGCCGTCGCCCACGCCGTGCCGGGTCCGGACGAACGCCAGCGCCTGGTTGCCGGTGATCAGGTGCCTGCCCGCGCTCAGGTGCAGGTTGCTGTAGGGATCGTTGACGGCCTGCGGCAGGCAGACCTCCACGCCGCCGAGCGTGTCCACCATCGTGCGGAACGAGTTGAAGTCGAACTCGACGAAGTGGTCCATCCTGACCTGGGTCAGGTGCTCGACCGTGGCCACCGCGCAGGACGGGCCGCCCAGGTTCATCGCGCCGTCGATGATCGCCTGCTGCTGAGCGGGCACGATGTAGTTGCCGGAGGCGGACTTGCAGGCGGGCTCGTAGACCATCGTGTCCCGCGGGATGGACACCACGGTCGCGTGGGTGTGGGTGGCATCCAGGTGCACCAGGAGCAGGTTGTCCGACAGGTTCGTGTTGGGGTCATAGCCGAAGCCCGGGCCCTGCCCGTTGCGGGTCTGCGAGCCCAGGATGAGGATGTTCAGCACCCCGGGCGCGGACGGCGGCGGCCGGTTCCGCAGCCCGTCGAACGGGTTGATCACGTGAAGGTTGCCGTCCAGCTTCAGGTAGAGGCCGTAGCCGGCCAGGCTGACCAGCACGGCCAGCACGGTCAGCACAGCCGCGCTGGTGTAGCCGATCTTCTTCAGCCTGCTCATCCGTCGCCAGCGCGCGCGCCAGGACCGGACGGGCCTCCGGCCGGTCCGCGGTGGCCTGCGGGGCGGCGGGCCCTGCCGGGATGAGGACCGACCTGGTGGCGGTACCTGCCGCGGGGATGGTGACCGGCGGGATGGCGGTACCTGCCGCGGGGATGGTGACCAGCCAGGTGGCGCCTGCCCGGCTGGCCGTGGCGGGTGAGGTGACGGCGTGCGGCCAGATGGTGCCTGGCCGCGCGGCGGGCCCTGCCAATCCTCGCTCATGCTTCCCTCCTGGGCGTGCCCGGGCGTGGCCCAGGTACGTAGCCGCCCGCTCGCTATTCCACCTTTGCGCAATGAAGCAAGTTAGAGGATACAGCCCGATGGCGCCGCGGCCCGTGAATCGGCCGCGGAGGCGCGAGCTCGGTCACAGCCAGCGGGCGTCCCGCCGCAGGTACCAGCGCCTCGCCGCGATGATGGCCAGGCCAAAGCCGATCAGCACCGCGGCGAGCAGCGGGTAGCAGACCGCGGGCAGGGGCCGCAGGCTCAGGGCCGAGCCGACCGGGGTGAGCGGCAAGCCGAGGCCGAGCAGTGCGAGCGCGAGCGTGGCGAGCAGCACCGGCCGGGCCGCGTGGCGCCGCGTCGAAGGCAGCCATCGGCTGCGCAGCAGGTGGACGGCGACGGCCTGGGTCAGGAGATTCTCCGCGAACCAGCCGGTACGGAAGAGGGCCTGATCGGCGGCGTCGGCGTGGCCTCCCATGATGCGCCACAGGAACGCGAAGGTGGCCAGGTCCGCCAGCGCGTTGACCGGCCCGAGGAAGATCACGAACCGCGCCAGGTTGCGACGGTCAAAGGTGCGCGGCTCGCGCAGTGACGGCTCGTCGACCGTGTCGAAGGCCAGCGAGAGCTGGGACACATCGAAACACAGGTTCTGCGCCAGGACCTGCAGGGGCAGCATGGGCAGGAACGGCAGCGCGGCGCTCGCCACCAGCATCGACAGCACGTTGCCGAAGTTGGACGAGATCGTGATCTTGAGATACTTGACCACGTTGCCGAAGCTGCGCCGTCCCTCGACGATGGCCTGCCCCAGTACGGTCAGGTCCTTGCGGAGCAGGATGACGTCGGCGCATTCCCTGGCCACCGCCACGGCGTCGGCCACGGAGATCCCGACGTCGGCATCGCGGAGCGCCGCCGCGTCGTTGACGCCGTCCCCGAGGAAGCCGACCGTGTGCCCGGCCGACCGGAGAGCGCGGACCAGCCGTGCCTTCTGCGCGGGATCGACCCGGGCGAACACCGTCCCGGTCTGCGCGACAGCAGCGAGCGCCTCGTCACCCAGCGGTGCGATGTCCCCGCCGGTCACGACCTGCCCGGTGTTGAGGCCGACATCGCGGCAGATCCGGTCGGCCACCAGCGGATGATCCCCGGTCATGATCTTGACGGCGACGCCGTGCCCGGCCAGGTCGGCGAGGGCCCGGCACGCAGACTCCCTGGGCACGTCGCGGAAGCCCACGAGGCCGACCAGCGTCAGGCCCGCCTCGTCGGACGGCCCGTAGCGGCCGGGATTCGGCCGCCGGGTGGCGACGGCCACGGCTAGGACGCGCACCCCGTCGCGGGCCAGGTCGTCGGCCAGGGCCGCGGCCCGGGCCTGCTCGGCCTGGCCGAGCGGGACGACGTGCCCGCCGGAGCGAACGCGGGTACAGCAGCTCAGCACCTCCGCGGGCGCGCCCTTGGTGATCAGCGTGTGCTGGCCGAGCACTCCTGCCGTGCGGGTGATCACCGTGACCCGCCGGCGGCTGAAGTCGAAGGGGATGACGTCGACCAGCGCCGTGCCATCGTCGGCCGCCAGCCCGCGGTCTGCCCCGCACCCGAGCAGGGCCTGGTCGAGCACGTCGGTGATCGCTCCGTCCGCCGCGGCCGACCAGTGACTGGCCAGCCAGGCCGACCGCAAGACCAGCGGATCGCTGCGTCCGGCCACGTCGAGATGACAGTCAAGCGACACGCGATCCTCGGTCAGGGTGCCCGTCTTGTCGACGCACAGCACGTCCATCGCCCCGAGGTTGTGGATCGCCGGCAGCCTCTTGACGATCGCGGTTCGCCGGGCCACGACGGCCGCGCCCCTGGCTAGCGCGCCCGTCACCACCACCGGGAGCATCTCCGGCGTGAGGCCAACCGCCACGGCCACGGCGAACAGCAGCGCCTCGAGCAGGTGCCCACGGATCGAAGCGTTGACCGCGAGCACCACGGGGGCGCAGACGAACATGAAGGAGATGAGCATCCAGGCCACGTCCCGCACGCCGCGGTCGAACGCTGTCGTGGAACTGTCGCGCGGCGGTTCCTGCTCCGTGGAGCCGAGGTAGGTGGACGCTCCGGTGGCGACCACCACCGCCGTGCCCGAGCCGCTCACGACGGTGGTGCCCATGAAGCACAGGCGCGCGGAGTCGAATGTCGACGCGTCGTCGCCGGGCGCCCCGGTGACATCGGCGTCGCGGGAGCCGCCGCTGATGACCGTGGCCGCGCGCTTGGCGGCGGGCTGCGACTCGCCCGTGAACACCGCCTGGCTGACGGCCAGATCGCCGGACTGCAGCAGCCGCAAGTCGGCCGGCACCATGTCGCCCGCGGCAAGCTGCACCACGTCGCCGGGCACGAGCTGGTCGACCGGTACCTCGCGGGCAACGGCGGCGGAGCCCGGCGATGCGCGCCGGATGACGGTCGTGGTCGTGGCCACCATGGCCCGCAGAGCCGCTGCGGCGCGATCAGACCGGTGCTCCTGCCTGATCCGCAGCAGACAGCTGATCACGACCATCGTGGTGATCACCGCTGCGCCGCCGAGGTCGCCCGTGGCCGTCGATATCGCGGTCAGGATGATCAGGATCACGACGAACGGGTTGCGCACCGCGGCCAGCACCCGTGCGGCCCAGCGTGGCTGGCGGCCCGCGGCGATGGCGTTGTCCCCGTGCCGCGCCAGCCGGGCCTGTGCCTCTGCCTCGTCCAGGCCGCGCCGGGTGGAACCGAGCCCGCGCAGCACCTGCAGCGGCGACGCGGCCGCGCAGTCGGCCAGGTAGCCGCGCGCCGTCGCGGTCCTGGCTGGCGGCGGGGCAGGCTCCTGCCGCGGGGCCTCGTCGGAGAGCCGGTCAGGCGCCGAGGCCACCGCGCCGCTCCTGGTCGGCGGGCGTCTGGAGCAGCTGCTCGACCGCAAGCCGCACGATCATCACCAGGTTCGGGTCGTCGACCACGTAAACGTGACGCCGGCCCTCCCGCCGCGACCGGACCAGGCCGGCCAGCTTCAGCTTGGCCAGATGCTGGCTCACGGCCTGCAGCGTTCCGCCCACCGCCTCGGCCAGGCCGCCCACGTCTGCCTCGCCGTGAGCCAGCACCCACACGATGTGCAACCGCATCGTGGAGGCCAGCAGACCGAACCGGCCCGCTGCGCGCTGCAGCAGCTCCGCAGGCAGATCGGCCTCTTCGCGCGTCACGAGGCGACCACCTCCCGCGAATCGTCAGCTTGCGCAACCGTGAAATCCCCGGCTGTGGCAGCATACGCACGGGAGGCAGCCGTGAGCGTCCTGATCACGAACATCGGCGAGCTGGTCACGAACCAGCCACGCGACCAGGCCGTGGCCACGGCGTTCGCGGCCGCCGCCGGGGCCGCGCTGGTCATCGAGGAGGGCCTGGTGGCCTGGACCGGGCCCGCGTCCCGGGCGCCCGCCGCGGACCAGGTGGTCGACGCGGGAGGCCGGGCCGTGCTGCCCGGGTTCGTCGACTCCCACGCGCATCTGGTCTTCGCCGGTGAGCGCGGCGCGGAGTTCGCCGCCCGGATGGCCGGCCAGCCCTACCGGGCTGGCGGCATCCGCAGCACGGTCGCCGCCACCAGGGCCGCCACCGACGACCAGCTCCGGGCCAACCTGCGGAAGCTGGCCGCGGAGATGCTGGCCCAGGGGATCACCACGTTCGAGTGCAAGTCCGGGTACGGGCTCACCGTTCCCGACGAGGCGCGCAGCGTGGCCCTGGCCGCGGAGGTCACCCCCGAGGTGACCTACCTGGGCGCGCACGTGGTCCCGCCCGAGTTCGCCGCGGACCCGGCCGGGTACGTCGACCTGGTCTGCGGCGCGATGCTGGAGGCGTGCGCGCCGCACGCGAAGTGGGTGGACGTGTTCTGCGAGCGCGGGGCGTTCGGCCGGGACGAGGCGGCCGCGGTGCTGGCCGCGGGCCGGGCGGCCGGCCTGCAGCCCCGGGTGCACGCCAACCAGCTGGGCCCGGGGCCGGGGGTGCAGCTCGCCGTACAGGCCGGCGCCGCCTCCGCCGATCACTGCACCCACCTGGACGACGCCGACGTCGACGCGCTCGCCTCCTCGGAAACCGTGGCCACCCTGCTGCCCGGGGTGGAGTTCTCCACCCGGCAGCCGTACCCGGACGCTCGCCGGCTGCTCGACGCGGGCGCCACCGTGGCGCTCGCCACCGACTGCAACCCGGGCTCCTGCTTCAGCTCGAGCATGGCGTGGTGCATCGCGCTGGCGGTGCGGGAGATGCACATGACCACGCAGGAGGCCGTGTGGGCGGCCACGGCGGGCGGGGCCCGCGCGCTGCGCCGGACCGACGTCGGTCATCTCGGCGTCGGGGCCCGGGCCGACCTGGTGATGCTGGAAGCGCCCTCGCACGCCTACCTCGCCTACCGGCCCGGCGTGCCGCTCGTCGCCGGCTTCTGGCTGGCGGGCGCGGGTGTGGTGGGCGGGAAGGGTGTGGTGGGCGGGAAGGGTGTGGTGGGCGGGAAGGGTGTGGTGGGCGGGCAGAAGACGGTGGGCGGGGAGAGCCTGGCTACCCCCCCGCCAGCGGTTGGTACCGGCCACGGAACCTGATCAGCGGACGGCCGCCCTCGGCCAGGTACGGGACGTCCAGCACGCGGGCGATCACCAGCAGGTGATCGCCCGCCCCGACCCGCTGGGCGGCCTCGCACTCCAGGGCGGCGAGCCCGCCGGCCGGGATCAGCGCGCCGGACAGCGTTCCGCGCTGGTGCGGCACCCCGTCCAGCAGCAGCCTGGCCCCAGGGCGGCCGGACGCGGCGAACCGGCCGGCCAGCGCCCGCTGGCCCGCCGCGAGCACGGTCACCGCGAACCGGTCCAGCCTGCCGAGCAGCTCGGCCGGGTAGGAGCTCGCGATCAGCGAGACTGCCACCAGCGGCGGGTCGCCGGACACCGGGCAGAACGCGCTCACCGTGGTGCCGACGTCGTCGCGGCCGTCGGCCACGGTGACCAGGGTCACCCCCGACGCGAACGCCGCGAGCACATCACCGATGGCCGGACGGGGCTGGGGCGCGGCTACCCGTTCCGTCAATCGAACGTCCAGCTTCCCGGCAGGATCAGCGGTCCGTAGGGCGACAGGCCGGCCTGGGTCGCGAGCCGCCAGACCGGTCCCCAGGCCTCGGCGAGCAGCGCCGCGACGGACCCTGGGCCCGCCGGGAGCAGGGCGGCCGGCCGCGCGTCACCCGAGCCCGGGCGCAGCCGGCCGAGCGGCGTGACCCTCGGGTAGATGCGCAGCGGCGCTCCGGCCGGCAGGCCCGCCCGGCGGCGCGCGATCGCCGCCGCCCGGTCCAGGCCGCCGAGCTCGTCCACGAGCCCGTTGGCCAGCGCGTCCGCGCCGGTCCACACCCGGCCCCGGGCCAGCTCGTGCACTCGGTCGGCCGGCATCCGGCGGCCGTCCGCGACCTTGCCGGTGAAGTCGGCGTAGATATGGTCCAGCCAGTCGTTGACCAGCGCCCACTCGTCCTCGGTGAACGGGCGCGTGGTCTTGAACATCTCCGAGTGCGCGCCCTCGGCGACCGAGTCCGTGGTCACCCCGGCCCGGCTGAGCAGGTCGCTGAGCACCGGCTTGCCGGACAGCACGCCGATGGAGCCGGTCACCGTGCCGGGCTGGGCGATGATCGCGTCCGCGGCCATCGAGATGAAATAGCCCCCCGACGCGGCGACGTCGCCCATGGACACCACCACCGGCTTGCCCGCGTTGCGGGCGCGCACCACCTCCCGCCAGATGGTGTCGGAGGCCACGTAGGAGCCGCCCGGGCTGTTGACCCGCAGCACGATCGCGCGCGCGCCGTCGTCCGCGGCCGCCGCCCGCAGCGCCGCGCTGATCGTGTCCGAGCCCATCCCGCCGCCGGACAGCGGGCCGCGGCCGCTGCGCCCGCGCCGGATCGGCCCGGTCGCGTAGATCAGCGCGACGTGCCGTGGCGACGGGCTCGGCAGCTGGCGGGCCCGCTCGGCGAGCGCGCGCGAGCGCTGGTAGCGGCCCAGGTGCTGCAGGACCGCGTCCTGGCCGGCCTGCTTCCTGACCGTTGCGTACACCTCGTCCCGGTAGCCGAGCTCATCCACCAGCCCGGCCTCGTGGGCCTGGGCGGCGAGGAACGGGCCACGGTCGATCAGCTCCCTGACCTTGCCCGGATCGATCCGCCGGCGTTCGGCTATCGCCTCGGTCAGCTGGCCGGTGACGGACGCGGCCAGGCGCTCGGTGGCCTCCCGGGCCGGGCCGGAGAAATTGCGTTCGGTGAGCTGCTCGGCGGCGCTCTTGTACTCGTGCCGTTTGGCGACCTGGAAGTCGATGCCGAGGTGGTCCAGCGTGCCCCGCAGGAAGAACCGCTCCATCGCGATCCCGGTCAGCCCCAGGTCGCCCGATGGCTGCAGGTAGATCGTGTCGAACGCGGTGGCCAGGTAGTACGGCACGTTGCCGGCCGAGAACTCGCCGAAGGTCTCCGCCCACGCGACGGTCAGCTTGCCGGCGTCGCGGAACTCCTCGACCGCGCGCCGGAGTTCCTGGACCGTGGCCAGCCCGATGGGATGCCCGCCGATCTTCGCGACCAGGGCCCTGACCCGCTGGTCGTTGCGAGCCCGGCGCAAGCCGTCCAGCAGGTCGGCCAGCCTCGTCCGGCGCATGGTCAGCACCGCGGACACCGGGTCGGCCGGCGGTTCCTCGGCGATCCCCTCGGTGAGGTCAAGCTCCAGGATCAGCGGCGCGGTGCGCTGCCGGCGCCATCTGGCCAGCTGGTCGGCAATCATCATCTGCGGCATGGACTCAGCCTATGCCGGGGCCGTCCCGGTGCTCGGGCCCGGCCGCGTCGGCTATGGTCGGCCCGATGGCGAATCGGGACGGGAACGGCTGGACAGCCTGCAGCCACGGCCACCGGCACTGGGGCCGGTACGGCGCGGCCGGGCTGCTGGCCTACGCCCCGTGCTCCTCCCGGGCCGGCCGGGCCTACCGCGACGGGGCCGCGCAGGTGTGCGTGCTGCTGCAGCGCAGGAGCTGGTGGGGCAACCACGGCGGCACCTGGGGCCCGCCGGGCGGCGCCCGGGACAGCCATGAGTCGGCCGTGGCCGCCGCGTTGCGCGAAGCCGAGGAGGAGTGCGCGCTGCCGTCCGGCGCCGTCAGCGTGCTCGGGATTCTCCGTGATGATCACGGCGGCTGGTCATACCAGACGGTGATCGCGGCGGCGCCGCGGACGCTTCCGGTGCACCCGGTGAGCAGCGAGACCAGCAAGGTCTCCTGGGTGCCCGCGGAGGATGTCACGGCCCTGGACCTGCACCCCGGCTTTGCGGCGCAGTGGCCGGCGCTCCGGGAGGCGCTGCAGCCCCTCACGATCATCGTTGACGCGGCCAACGTGATGGGCTCGCGCCCCGACGGCTGGTGGCGGGACCGGGCCGGGGCGGCGCGGCGGCTCCGCGACCAGCTGGCCAGCCTGGCCGCGGAAGGCCTGGCCGCGCTGCCCGAATCGATGCACCCGCCCGTCCTGGAGCGGTGGTTTCCCGAGTTCGTGCTGGTCGTAGAGGGAGCGGCGCGGTCGGTCGTCGGCGCCCACGCGGCCGGGCCGCGTGATCACGGCGCACCGGGGCCGCCGGACGGCCGGGTCCGGGTGGTGGCCGCCCCTGGCTCGGGCGACGACACCATCGCGGCGCTGGCCGGGGATCTTCAGGGGCGTCGCCTGGTCGTGACCGCCGACCGGCAGCTGCGGGAACGGTGCGTGGCGGCCGGGGCGTCGGTGGCCGGACCCGGCTGGCTGCTCGGCCAGCTCTGACGCAGCGGCCGGCCCGGCTAACGGCCGGCCGCAGGCTAAGCCACCCGGGCCGATTTCTCGATGATGGCCCGGTAGCCGTTCGCGTTCCGCTGCATGAGCTCCGTCAGGCTGCGCCGGACCTCCTGGTTGTCCTCTCTCAGCGTTCCCTCCGGCCAGCGCAAGGTCAGCGTCAGCCGGGTTCCCCGGCCCGTGGGGGCGAACAGGTGCAGCACCTGGGTGTGCGGCGGTCCGACGCGCTGCGTCAGGGCACTCTGCTGGTAGGCAAACTCACTGACCACGTGGACATCCGCGGTGAGCCGGCCATCGGCATTGCGGCAGATGCAGTACTGCATCTCACCTGCCTCCCGCTGCGGGGTTCCCGGCACGTGGCCGGCGTAGGCCACCAGCGCCGGATGGAGGCTGCGGCTCGTCTCCGGTGCCCAGACCGCCTCCCACACGACGCCGAGCGGGGCGCTGATCAGCGTTTCCGCGGAAACGCTGTCGTAAGCGGCAGCCGCCGGGCGGAGGGAGCAGGCCTGCCGGACGTCGTTCGGTATCTTGGCTCCCGGCCATGGCCGCTGGCCTTCGACGGCCGCCTGCAGCGCGTCGAGCCAGATCCCGAGTTCCGCCTCCCACTGCGTCTTCCAGCCGGCCCTGGACTCGCGCGCGACAACGTCCCTGACCGCGATGCAGGCCGTCGTGCCGCGCTGGCCCGGCCGGACAGCCAGCTTGTAAGCCTGGTTTCCGGCCGGCCGCCGGTCTCGCCGCTGCCAGCAGATGGCCTGGTCCGGCGTCTGTCCGCTGGCCTCGAGCACCGCGCAGCTCGTGACGTGGCCGACCGTGCTGAGCACGCACCGCAGTCGTCCCGTGCCCGTCGGCGGCTCGGGCACGTCGAACGCGAAGCGGAGCGGTCGCAGGGACCATGCCGCCGGGCTGCTGAGCAGCGACCACACCCGAAGGGGGTCGGCGTCGAGAGCCCGCATTCGCTCTACCTGGACAGTGCTCTCCCGCATCGCGGCTCCATGTCAGCATCCCGCAACGTCCCCCATTATTCCCTGACCCTGGCAGAACGGCACAGAACGCAATCGTTACCTTCCGGTCCGCGGCCGGGCCCGGTGTAGCGTCGGAGCATGTCCGGCTCGCCCGGGGTGCCCGGCGCGCGGCAGGCCGCGCCCGGTCCCGGCGGGCCCGGGGAGATCCGGGGCCCATTCCCGGTCGGCGCGGCCGTGACCATGCGCGATCTCGACGGCGAGCTGCACCCGGTGCTGCGGCGGCTGCGCGAGCACGAGCCGGCCTCGTGGCTTCCGGTCCTCGGCGGCTGGCTGGTCACGCGCCGGGACCTGGCCCTGCGGGTGCTGCGCGATACCCGGACGTTCACCGTCGATGACCCCCGGTTCTCGACCGCCCGGGTGATCGGGCCGAGCATGCTGTCGCTGGACGGCGCCGAGCACAAGCGTCACCGTGACCCGTTCGCCGAGGCCTTCCGGCTGACGGAGGTTCAGGACCGGCTGGAGGACTTCGTCGAGGCCGAGGCTGCGCGGCTGGTGTCCGGGTTCGCGGCGGCAGGCCGGGCCGAGCTGCGGCGCGACCTGGCCGGGCCGCTGGCGGTCGCGGTCGTCGCGGACGTGCTCGGCCTGGACCGGACCGACCCGGCAGTGATCTTGTCCTGGTACGACGAGATCGTCGGCGCGGTGTCGGCCCTGGCCGGGGAGTCGGGGGAGCCGGGGGAGCCGGGGCAGCGTCACGCCCCGGGCGCCGGGACCCGGGGGGCGGAGGCGTTCGGAAAGCTCAGCGCGAGCCTGGAGAGCGTGATCAGCCGGGGGATCGGCAGGGCACACGGGAACTCGCTGCTCGCGGCGGCCGCCGGGGCCGGGGAACTGCGCCGGGGCGAGGTCGTGTCGAACGGCGCGGTGCTGGCGTTCGGCGGCATCGAGACCACCGAGGGCATGATCTGCAACGCCGTCCTGCACCTGCTCAGCCATCCCGGCCAACTCCGCGAGGTGGCCGCCGACCAGCGCCTGGTCGCCAACTCCGTGGAGGAGTCGCTGCGGCTCGAACCCGCCGCCGCGGTCGTGGACCGCTACGCCACCGCCGACGTCCCGCTCGCCGGGGCGGCGGTCCGGCGCGGGGATCTCGTGACCGTCTCGCTGGCGGGAGCGGGCCGGGACCCGGCATTCTTCCCGGACCCGGACCGGTTCGACGTGCGCCGCGCGAACGCCCGGCAGAACCTGGCGTTCGCGCACGGCCCGCACTTCTGTCTCGGCGCCCACCTGGCCCGGCTGGAGGCGCAGGCGGCCGTGGTGACGCTGCTTCGTATGCTGCCCGGCCTGCGGCTGGACCCCGCCCGCGGGCAGGGGCCACAGGGGGTGGTGTTCCGTAAGCCGGCCTCCCTGCACGTGCGGTGGGATGTTCGCTAGCGCAGCAGGTGACCCGGTAGCCCATGGCTCGGACGGCTTCCCGACACGCCGGTAATCGAAATTAATATCGAAATAGTGGTACAAGATGCTAGAGTAGTCGAAGACAGCATTCAGCACCGCCGGAATCCCGGAATCGCGGGAACCAGCCCAGGCGCCGCGGAGGGAGGCCAGATGACCGCACAGCCCGACGCTCGCCACGGCGACGAGCCGTCCGGCGCCGCGCCGCTTGACCCGGGTCTGTCTGCCGCCGGGTCGCCCGGGTCGCCCGGGTCGCCCGGGTCGCCCGGTCCGACCGCTGCCGAGCCCGATGGCCCAGGTTTATCCGCCGCGGAGCTGCTGGCCCTGCTGGAGACCGACGGGGAGCTGACCGCCGAGCAGGCGGCCGCCCTGGCCCGGCTGGACGAGGGTCCGCTGGACCCGGCCGACGACGACCCGTGGGATGGTGACCCTGCCGAGGCTGCCCCGGCCGTGGAATCGGCGAGACCGGTGGCGGCCGAGGTTCTTGAGGCCGGGTTCACGCACCGGGAGGGCGGCCGCGGTCGCGGCTTCGCCGCTGGCGGGGCGCTCGATCTGATGGAGCCGGGCGGGGCGCTGGCCATGCTGGCCGACCGGGTCTGGGAAGACGGCCTCGGGCAGCTGTCAGACGATGAGCTGTGCGGGTTCCTGGCCGCGCAGCGGCGGCTGGCCTCACGGGCCGCGGGCGGGGAGCTTGCCGCCGCCGCCGAGCTGGCCGCCCGCCGGGCGGGCCCGGACGGCCGTCCCGGCGAGCACGTGGACGAAGAGCTGGCCGCGGTCCTGACGCTGACCAGGCGGGCAGCGGCGACGCTGGCCGGGCACGCGGCCGCGATGACCCGCCTGCCCGGGGTGGCCGCTGCGCTCGCCGCCGGGCGGATTGACCTGCCCAAGGCCGGCGTGTTCGCCGATGAGACCGCCTGTCTGGATGACATCGCGGCGGCGGCGATCGGGGCGAGCGTGCTGCCGGACGCCGGCGGGATGACCACCGGGCAGCTTCGGGAGGCGCTGCGCCGGGAGATCCTGGCCTATGACCCGCAGGCTGCCATCAGACGGCGCCAGAAGGCCGAGAAAGACGCCCGGGTAGAGACCTGGGCTGAGGCCTCCGGCACCAGCGCCATCGCCGGCCGGGACCTAGCCCCCGCCGCCGTGATCAAGGCGGATAAGAACCTCGACGCCGACGCCCGTTGGCTCAAGCAGCACGGCATGCCCGGCACCCACGACCAGTTGCGCGCGGAGGCGATGATCGCCCGGCTAACCGGCCAGTCCCTCGCGTCTCTGGTGCCCGGAGGCGCCGCGAGCGCGCCCGCGACCGCTCCGGCGGGCGGGTTGACCGGGTCGGTGAACCTGACCATGCCGGCCTCCGCGTGGCTCGGCCTGTCCGACGCTCCCGGGGAGATCGCCGGGAACGGCGCCGCCGATGCCGGAACCTGCCGGGACCTGGCCGCTGCGCTGGCCGCCCGTCCCGGTACCCGGTGGTGCGTGACCCTCACCGGCGGAAACGGCCGCGCGACCGCCCACGGGTGCGCCCGGGCCGGGCCAGGTCCGCCCGGCACCGCCAACCCTGGCACCGCCAACCCCGCCGCCTGGCTGAGCGGAATCAGCATGGGCCCGATCGAGTCGGGGACCTGTTCCCACCAGCGGGAAACCGCCGGGTACCGGCCATCGGACTCGCTGCGGCACCTGGTCAAGATCCGCAGTCGGCGATGCGGCTACCCGGGATGCCGGCGGTCTGCGGTCCGGTGTGATGACGACCACACGATCCCCCATCACCAGGGCGGACGAACCTGCGAATGTAACCTGCACCCGCTGTGCCGGCGCCATCACCAGACGAAACAGGCCGCGGGCTGGCAACTCAGCCAGCCAGAACCGGGAGTCCTGGTGTGGAGACTGCCCAGCGGACGCCGGTTCAGCGTCATCCCTGACCCGTACGTGATCTAGCGGGGCTATGCCACCTGGACGGAGCGCTTGGCCAGGCCGAGCCAGTAGCCGGTGATCGTGGTCACCGGCGCCGGGGGACCGTCGGCCGCGCCGAGCGTCACGAACAGGGGAGCGAAGTGCTCGGTGGTCGGGTGCGCGTAGCGCGCGGCGGGCGCGGCGGCGAAGTTGGCGAGCGCATCGACGTCGCCCGAATCCAGCGCCTCGGCGGCCCAGTGATCGAACTCGGCCGACCAGCCCGGCGGGGGCGCGTCGAAGCGGAAGTCCCGCAGGAACGGCAGCCCGTGGGTGAGAAAGCCGCTGCCGACGATCAGCACGCCCTCGTCGCGCAGCGGCCGCAGCGCCTGACCGATCCGCAGCAGCCGCTCCGGCTGCAGGCTGGGCATCGAGATCTGCAGCACCGGAATGTCGGCGCCAGGGTACATGACGGTCAGCGGCACGTAGGCGCCGTGGTCCAGGCCGCGGCCGGGCAGGTCGGTGACCGGTTCGGCCCCCGCCAGCAGCCCGCGGACCTGCGCGGCCAGCCCGGGCGCGCCCGGCGCCGGGTACCTGGCATGGTAGTAGCGCTCGGGAAACCCGCCGAAGTCATAGACGAGCGGCACGCCGTCGTCGGTCGCGCCGATGGTCAGCGGCGCGGACTCCCAGTGCGCCGAGACCATCAGGACGGCCCGGGGACGCGGCAGGGCGCTGGCCCAGGCCCCGAGCTGGACCACCCACAGCGGGTCGTCAACCAGCGGCGGCGCGCCGTGGCCGAGGTAGATCGCTGGCATCCGGCCCGGCTGTACGCCCGCCGCGGCGCGCCTGGTCACCTGGTCGGCCGCGCCGGTGGTCACCGGCTCGTGCTCGGGCTCCTCGGCGCGAAGTTCCTCGTCCATGGCTCCTGGATATACCACCCGGGTACGATCCGCCAGGTGATGCGAGTGGTGGCGCTGGCCGACACCCACGCGCCGCGGCGGTGGAAGTCCTGCCCGCCGCCGGTGGCGGAGCAGTTGCGCCGGGCCGACGTCATCCTGCACGCGGGGGACGTCTGCACGGCCGCGGTCCTCGACGAGCTGTCGCAGTACGCGCCGGTCCTGGCCGTGCTCGGCAACAACGATGGCCTCGACGTCGCGGCCTGGGGCGCGACGCCGGTACTCCAGGCCGACCTGGACGGCCTGCGGGTGGCGATGATCCACGACAGCGGCGCGGCGCGGGGCAGGCCGCGACGCCTGCGGCGCCGGTTTCCTGACGCGGGGCTGGTCGTGTTCGGTCACTCGCACATACCGCTGGACGCCGACGCCGGCGGGATCCGGATCTTCAACCCCGGGTCGCCCACCGACCGCCGCCGCCAGCCGCGCGGCACCGTCGGCGTGCTGCGCATCGAGGGCGGCAGGCTGGTGACGGCCGAGGTGATCGCGGTCACCTGAGCACCGGCCACGGCCCGGGTCAGCGGTCGGGTGCCAGCCAGAGCACCCCGAGCGGCGGCAGGGTGAGCACCACCGACGCGGGCCGGCCGTGCCAGGGCTCGGCCACGGCCTGCACGGCGCCGAGATTGCCCACCCCGCTGCCGCCGTACTCGGCGGCGTCGGTGTTGACCACCTCGCGCCACCGGCCGGCGAGCGGCAGGCCGATCCGGTAATTGAGGTGCGGGGCGCCGGAGAAGTTCACCACGCAGGCGACCACCCCCGCCGCGCCGCCCGCCGCGCTCTCCCCGGTCAGTCGCAGAAAAGTCAGAACGTTCCCGCCCGCATCGGACGCGTCAATCCAGCTGAACCCGTCCGGGCTGAAATCCCGTCGCCACATGGCCGGATGGCCGAGGTAGGCCCGGTTCAGGTCCCTGACCAGCCGCTGGACTCCGCGGTGCATCCCGGCGTTGTACCGGCTGTCGTCCAGCGCCTGCCAGTCGAGGCCGGCCTGCTCGGACCACTCGGCCTCCTGACCGAACTCCGAGCCCATGAACAGCAACTGCTTGCCCGGATGCGCCCACTGATACGCCAGCAGCGCCCGCAGGCCGGCGAACTGCCGCCACTCGTCCCCGGGCATCTTGCGCAGCAGCGATCCCTTGCCGTGCACCACCTCGTCGTGCGAGAGCGGCAGCACGAAGTTCTCGCTGAAGGCATAGATCATCGAGAACGTGACCTCGTTCTGGTGGTAGTGCCGGAACACCGGGTCCCGGGACAGGTAGGACAGCGTGTCGTGCATCCAGCCGAGGTTCCACTTGAGGCCGAACCCGAGCCCGCCCAGGTGCACCGGCCGGGTCACCCCCGGCCAGGCCGTGGACTCCTCGGCGATCATCATGATGCCCGGCACGCGTTTGTAGCAGGTGGCGTTCACTTCCCGCAGGAACGAGACGGCGTCCAGGTTTTCCCGGCCGCCGAGGACGTTCGGCGACCACTGGCCCGGGCCGCGCGAGTAGTCGAGATAGAGCATGGACGCGACCGCATCGACCCGCAGCCCATCGACGTGGAACTCCTCCAGCCAGTAGATCGCGTTCGCCACCAGGAAGTTGCGGACCTCGCGCCGGCCGTAGTCGAAGATGAGCGTGCCCCAGTCCGGATGCGTGCCGAGGCGCGGGTCGGCGTGCTCGTACAGCGGCATGCCGTCGAAGCGGGCCAGCGCCCACTCGTCCCGGGGGAAGTGGGCGGGCACCCAGTCGACGATGACGCCGATGCCCGCCTGGTGCAGCCGGTCCACCAGGTAGCGGAATTCGTCCGGGGTGCCGAACCGGGCCGACGGCGCATAGTACGAGGTCACCTGGTAGCCCCAGGACCCGCCGAAGGGGTGCTCGGCGACCGGCAGGAACTCCACGTGCGTGAACCCGAGATCGGTGACGTACGCGGCCAGCTGGTCGGCAAGCTCGGTGTAGGAGAGCCCGGGGCGCCACGAGCCCAGGTGCA
The DNA here is from genome assembly GCA_963808705.1 of uncultured Actinomycetota bacterium. Lineage (GTDB taxonomy): Bacteria > Actinomycetota > Actinomycetes > Streptosporangiales > Streptosporangiaceae > JASHPR01. The sequence goes on from CAWEHB010000011.1 coordinate 117,989, forward strand.
CCTCGTACGCGCTCATCGGCCGGCTCAGCGGGTCGCGCCCGCCCCGCGCGGTCATCCAGGCCTGGTCGCCCCAATCGTAGTGAGAATCGAAGACCACGGAGGCGGTCGCGGGCGGCCGCTCGGCCAGCGCGGCTATCGGGTCGGCCTTCCGGTGCCAGCTCCCGTCCGGCCCGCGGATGTCGTACTTGTAGCGCGTGCCCGGGCCGACCTCGGGCACGAACAGCTCCCAGACGCCGGACGCGCCCAGCGAGCGCATCGGGTGCGCGCGCCCGTCCCAGTGATTGAAGTCGCCGATCACCCGCACGCCGCGCGCGTCCGGCGCCCAGACGGCGAACGCGGTGCCGTCGGCCTTCTCGCTGACGTGGGCGCCGAGAACCTCCCACAGCTGCTCGTGCCGGCCCTCCCCGATCAGGTGCAGGTCGATCTCGCCGAGCGTCGGCAGGTGCCGGTACGGGTCGTCGGTGACGGTCTCGGGCAGCAGCGTGGTGGTCCCCGCCGCGGTGCTGCCCGCCGTGGTGCTGCCCGCCGTGCTGCCCGCCGTGGTGCTGCCCGCCGTGGTGCTGCCCGCCGTGGTGCTGCCCGCCGTGGTGCTGCCCGCCGTGGTGCTGCCCGCCGCGCTCCCGTCCGACGCGGGCGCCGGGTAGGCGACGGCGATCCGGTAGTCGGGAATCTCGCTGACCGGGAGCGTGGCTTCGAACACGCCCTGGTGCACGTGGGTCATGGGAAACCGGCGCCCGTCGGGGAGGACGACCGCGACCGAGGCCGCCAGCGGGCGGAGCGCGCGCACGACCGTCCCGTCCGGGCTCGGGTGCGCGCCCAGGACCGAGTGCGGGTCGTGGTGCATCCCGTCCACGATCTGGTCGATCTCGGCGTGGCTGGCCCCGGGCGGGCTGGCGGCGGCCTGGCCGGCCTCGGGCGGGCTGGCGGCCGGGCGGGTTTCCTCCGACATCAGCAGGCCGCAATCGAGTCGAGCGGAATCGGCAGCCAGGACGGACGGTGCCGGGCCTCGTACACCACCTCGTACACCGCCTTGTCGAGCATCAGGGCGCGCAGCAGCGCGGCGTGGGTCTGCGGGTCCATCCCGCCCGCCTCGGCGTAGCCCTTGCCGAACGCCGCCTGGCTGCGCTCCACCCACTCGCCGGCGGTGTCCCGGAGCTGCTCGGTGTCCGGCCGGTCCAGCAGCTGATGGCGGGCCGCGTAGTCGAACGAGCGGAGCATGCCGGCCACGTCCCGCAGCGCGAGATGCGGCGCCCGCCGCTGCTGCAGCGGCACCAGGGGCTCTCCCTCGAAATCCAGGACCACCCAGCCGGTCGTGGTGCGCAGGACCTGGCCGAGGTGGTAGTCGCCGTGGATCCGCTGCACCGGCATCGGCCCGCCGACCGCGGCCAGCTCGGCGTAGCAGCCGCGGAGCTTGTCCTCCTGCCGGCCCAGCTCGGGCACTTCGGCGCGGGCGGCCTCCAGGTTGCGGATCATCCGGCCGGCCAGGCCGGCGAACGCGCCGGGCGGGACCTCGGTGACGCCGAACGCCGCGGCCAGGTCGGCGTGCACTTCCGCGGTGGCCACGCCGAGCCGGAACGCCTCGCCGGCGAAATCACCGCCCGCCTGGTCCGGGTGGATCGTCCCCTGGGCCCGCACGCGATCACCGGAATACAGGTCGCGCAGGCTGGTGGCGGCCAGCGACCAGCCGTCGCTGGCCGCCGGCAGGTACCGGGACAGGATCCCGAGCAGGATGGGCTCACCGTCGCCGTGGCCCTCGATCCACCCGAGCGGCTCGGCCACGTGCGGCGAGCCGCGCCGGGCCAGCGCGCGGGTCACCTCGAGGTCCGGGTTCTGGCCGGGGAAGAGCCTGCGCAGCACCTTGAGGATGGCCGACTCGCCGAAGATCAGGCTGGTGTTGCTCTGCTCGCCGGTCAGCATCAGGCTGTCCAGGCCGGTGTCGATGACCGTGCCCGGCTCCCGCACGAACCGCACCGGGCCCACGGTCAGCTGCTCGGCCATGCCCTGCAGCAGGATCTTGGTCAGCGCCGGGTCGTGCAGCGCTTCGTAGGCGGTCCCGCCGGAGCCGGCCGGCCCCATGACCGCGTGCCGTAGCGGATCGGGCACGTGCGAGCGGATGCCGACGAGGACCTGGTACCGGGCGGGCTCGCCGCCGGAGGACACGGTGACGATCAGGTGCCGCAGCTCTGGATCGCCGGCGGCCAGCGTGGTGTCCGCCGTTATCGCGATGTCACGGACCGTAGCGCCGGTGCCCGAGTACCAGCGCTGGGCCGGCAGCCACGTCGCTAGTGTGTCCGCTAATGTCATGACTCCTGGTCTACCCCGCGGTTCGCTAGTCATCCGCAAACGCGCAACCGGCGGACCGGCGCGTCGCGGTCAGGATCAGTCAATCAGATGGGATGCGGGATGAGTCCAGCGACTGGCGGTTACGTTGATCTTCGGTCGGACACGGTCACCAAGCCGTCGGCGGCCATGCGCCGGGCCATGGCCGAGGCCGAGGTGGGCGATGACTGGTACGGCGATGACCCGACCGTCAACCGGCTGCAGGACGTCGCCGCCGAGCTGACCGGCAAGCAGGCCGCGATCTACCTGCCCACCGGCACGCTGTGTAACCAGATCGCGCTGCACGCGTTCGTGCGGCCGGGGCGGTTCGTGGTCTGCGAGGCGAGCTCCCACGTCGGGGGCACCGAGGCGGCGTCGGCGGCGGTCTTGTCCGGGGTGGCGTTCCGCCCGGTTCCCGGGCGGCCGCCGGGGCTGCTGCACGCCGAGCAGGTCGCCGCGGCGCTGGCCGCTGACCCGTACGACGTGGACGTGGTGGACCTGGTGACGATCGAGAACACCCACCAGCGCGGCGGCGGCCTGGTGATGTCGGCCGCCAGCGTGGCGGCCATCGCCGCGGTGTGCGCCGAGCAGAACGTGCCGCTGTACCTGGACGGCGCCCGCATCTTCAACGCCGCCGCGGCGGCCGGCGCGACCGTGGCGGACTACGCGGCGCGGGTGGACGCGCTGATGTTCTGCCTGTCCAAGGGCCTGGGGGCGCCGATCGGGTCGCTGCTGGCCGGCGACGCCGAGCTGATCAGGGAGGCCCGCCGGCTGAAGATCCTCTACGGCGCGGCGTGGCGCCAGGCCGGGATCATGGCGGCGGCCGGTCTGATCGCGCTGACCGAGGGGCCGAAGCGGCTGCACGAGGACCACGCCAACGCCCGCCAGCTGGCCGCGGGCATCGCCGAGATCCTGCCTGAGGCGCTCGACCCGGCCGACGTGCCGACCAACATCGTGTTCGCCGACGTGAGCAGCACCGGTCACGACGCGGATGAATGGCGCCAGCGGCTGGCCGCGAGCGGGGTGCTGGTCACGATGGTGCACGGGCGAATACGGATGCTCACCCACGCCGGCGTCACGCCGCGGGACATCGACGTGGCGCTCGCCGCCTGGCGCGAGGTCGCGGCCGAGATGGCGACTACCGCCAGCACTAGCGTGGCGGGGTGACCGGCGGGAGCAGGAACCAGTAGAAGCCGTGGCCGGGCAGGGTCAGCAGGTAGCTGAGCTCGCCGATCGACGGGAAGACCACGCCTCCCATGCACTCGACCGGCGAGATGCCCTTGAACCGGCGCAGGTCCAGCTCGACCGGCTGCGGGAACCGGGACAGGTTGTTCACGCACAGGACCATGTCCGTGTCCCCGGCGTCCCCGGCATCGCCCACCGGATGCTGGTACTCGCGGACGAACGCCAGCACGCTCGGGTTGGAGGAGTTCAGCTCCTCGTAGCCGCCCCGGCCGAAGACCTGGTGCCGCTTCCTGATCTCGATCATCCGCCTGATCCAGTGCAGCAGCGAGCCGCCGTTACGCTCCTGTGCCTCGATGTTGAGCGCCTGGTAGCCGTAGATCGGGTCCATGATCAGCGGCAGGTAGAGGCGGGCGGGATCGCAGCCGGAGAAGCCGGCATTCCGGTCCGGGGTCCACTGCATGGCCGTGCGCACGCCGTCGCGGTCACCGAGCCAGATGTTGTCCCCCATCCCGATCTCGTCGCCGTAGTAGATCACCGGGGACCCGGGCAATGACAGCAGCAGCGCGGTGAACAGCTCGAGCTGGTTACGGTCGTTGTCGAGCAGCGGGGCCAGCCGGCGCCTGATCCCGATGTTGGCCTTCATCCGCGGGTCCCGGGCGTATTCCGCGTACATGTAGTCGCGCTCGTCGTCGGCGACCATCTCCAGCGTCAGCTCGTCGTGGTTGCGCAGGAAGATGCCCCACTGGCAGCCGGACGGGATCGGCGGGGTCTGGGCCAGGATCTCCGAGATCGGGTAGCGCTGCTCCCGCCGCACCGCCATGAAGATGCGCGGCATCAGCGGGAAGTGGAACGCCATGTGGCACTCGTCGCCGCCGACCTCCGGATCGCCGAAGTACTCGACCACGTCGGCGGGCCACTGGTTCGCCTCGGCGAGCAGGACCCGGTCCGGGTAGAGCCGGTCCACCTCGGCGCGGATCCGTTTCAGGTACTCGTGCGTCTCCTTGAGGTTCTCGCAGTTGGTGCCCTCCCGCTCGTACAGGTAGGGCACGGCGTCCAGCCGGAACCCGTCGATGCCGAGGTCCAGCCAGAAGCGCAGCACCTCCAGCATGGCGTCCTGGACCTTCGGGTTCTCGTAGTTCAGGTCCGGCTGGTGCGAGAAGAACCTGTGCCAGTAGTACTGGCCGCGGACCTGATCGAAGGTCCAGTTGGACTGCTCGGTGTCGACGAAGATGACCCGGGCCTCGCCGTAGCGGTCATCGGTGTCGGACCACACGTAGAAGTCGCCGAACGGCCCGTCAGGGTCGGACCGCGACGCCTGGAACCAGGGATGCTGCTCGCTGGTGTGATTCATGACCAGGTCGGCAATGACCCGGATGCCGCGCTCATGGGCCTGCTCGACCAGCTCAATGAAATCCCCGATATGCCCGAACTCGGGGAGTATCGACATGAAATCCGAGATGTCGTAACCGCCATCACGCAACGGTGACTCGTAAATGGGCAGCAGCCAGATGCAGTCAATGCCGAGCCATTGCAGGTAATCGAGCCGGGAGGTGAGGCCGCGGATGTCGCCCGTGCCGTCGCCGTTCGAGTCGTGGAACCCCCGGACCAGCACCTCGTAGAACACCGCCCGCTGGTACCAGCGCGGGTCACGCGGCTTGGCGAACGAGAAGGAGTCAGGCACCGGCTCGGTGGGCGCAACGGCTGAGCTGGGTTCGAAGGCAGGCAGCGGCTGGCCGATCGCGCCGAACGGCGTTGGCCACGGCTGTGTCTCCACTGCAGTTCTCCCTGGTCCGAGGTGCGGTCAAGCTGGGTGTCTCGCGCGCTGCTGCTCGTTGCCTGTCTACTGAAACGTTACGCACCGCATCGCGTCAGCCGCCCGGCTGGCCCGTTTTCACGGTGAAGATGTGCGCTGGGGCCGCGGCCGGATCGAGCCGCACATAATTCGCCTGACCCCAACGATACGAGCCGCCGGAAAGTTCGTCCGTCACTACGAACTCCTGGCCGGCGCCCACGCCGAGCGCCTGGCACGTCGAGCCAGACGGTCGCCTCCCGCGGCTGGTGCGGGTCGATATTTACCACGACCAGAACAGTGTCGCGCTCGCCCCCCCAGCTTTCCGCGCCCACGCTCTTCGAGAAGCAGAGCATCTCCGGCTGATCGCAGTAGTGAAAGCGCAGGTTCCGCAGCTGGTGCAGGGCCGGATGCGACTTGCGGATCATGTTGAGTCGCGTGATGAAGGGCGCGATGTCCGCCTGCGGGGGAGGGATGTGCCCGGCGTGCGCCCAGTCCCGCGGCCGGTACTGGTACTTCTCCGAGTCCAGGTACTCCTCGCTGCCCGGGACCAGCGCGACGTTCTCGCACAGCTCGTAGCCGGAGTACACGCCCCAGGATGGCGACAGCATCGCGGCGAGCACGGCGCGGACCCGGAACGCGGGCGGCCCGCCGTGCTGCAGGTACTCGGTGAGGATGTCCGGCGTGTTGACGAAGAAGTTCGGCCGCATGTACGCGGCCGCCGGGCCGGCGAGTTCCTGCAGGTACTCGGTGAGGTCCGCGGCCGTGTTGCGCCAGGTGAAGTACGTGTAGGACTGATGGAAGCCGATGACCGCGAGGGTGTGCATCATGGCGGGCCTGGTGAAGGCCTCGGACAGGAAGAGCACGTCCGGGTCGGTGCGGGCGATCTCGGCCAGCAGCCGGTCCCAGAACGGCAGCGGCTTGGTGTGCGGGTTGTCCACCCGGAAGATCCGGATCCCGTGGGCCATCCAGTGCCGGACGATCCGCAGCGCCTCGGCGTAGATCCCCTCGGGATCGTTGTCGAAGTTGAGCGGGTAGATGTCCTGGTACTTCTTGGGCGGGTTCTCCGCGTACGCGATCGTGCCGTCGGACCGGCGGGTGAACCACTCGGGATGCTCGGTGACCCACGGGTGGTCCGGCGAGGTCTGCAGCGCGAGATCGAGCGCCACCTCCAGGCCGAGTTCGGCGGCCCGGGCCACGAACGCGTCGAAGTCGGCCAGCGTGCCCAGGCCGGGCTCGATGGCGTCGTGGCCGCCGTCCGGCGACCCGATCGCCCACGGCGAGCCGGGGTCGCCGGGCCTCGCGGCCAGCGAGTTGTTGGGTCCCTTCCTGGCCGTGGTCCCGATCGGGTGGACCGGCGGGAGGTAGACGACGTCGAAGCCCATCTCGGCGATGGCGTCCAGCCGGCCGGCGGCGGCCCGCAGCGTCCCCGACTTCGGGGGCTGGCCCGGCTCCCGGTCGACGATGGCCCCCTCCGACCGGGGGAAGAACTCATACCAGGAGCCGTAGAGCGCGCGCTCCCGGTGCACGAGCACCGGGTACCAGGCCGACCGGGCGAGCGGATCCCGCAGCGGGAACGCGCCGAGGATCGTGGTGACCTCCCCGCGGTCGGCCGCGGCGAGGCGGTCCAGGGCCGGGATCGCCGGGTCCCGCAGCATCCCGGCCAGGGCCCCGAGGGCGTCCCGCGCGGCCGCGGCCTCTCGTTTCTCGGAGATCCCGGCCGGACGCGGGGGCCGGGCCTGCGCCGCGGCCCGCTCGAACAGCCGCGCGCCGTCGCCCAGGGTGAGCTCGACGTCCTGGCCGAGTGGCACCTTGATGGCTGCGTCATGCCGCCACCGGGCGAGCGGGTCCCCCCACGCCTCCACCGCGAAGTGCCACAGGCCTTCGGAGGTGACGGTCACCTCGGCGCCGTGCCGGTCGATGCCCGGGGCCAGCTCCCGCATCGGCGCGAGCGGGCGCCGGCAGCCGTCCGGCCCGCGCAGCACGACGCCGGCTCCGAGCATCTCGTGTCCCTCGCGGAAGACGGTGGCACTGACCTCGAACGACTCCCCGGTGACGGCCCGGGCGGGACGCTCCCCGCGGGCTACGACGGGCTGCACGTCGACTATGGGAATCCGGCCGATCACCTAGGAGAAGCTACCCTGCTGCGGCCGGGCTCATGCGATCGGCTCGCGAAGCGGGCGCATTGATGCGCGATCTGCGCCGGACACCCATTAAGGTCGCTCCGTGAGAGCTATCCGCCGGTTCACGATCCGGCCGCGTCTGCCCGAGCCGCTCGCGCCGCTGCGCGGGCTGATGCTGAACCTGCGCTGGTCATGGCATGCCGAGACGCTTGACCTGTTCGCCGCGATTGACCCCGCCGGGTGGGAGCGCGCCCGGCATGAGCCGGTCCCGCTGCTGGCCGAGGTCTCGCCCGAGCGCCTGGCCGACCTAGCCGCCGACCGGCGGTTCCTGCGGCGGCTCGATGACGCCGTCGACGAGCTGCGCGAGTACAACACCGGCCCGCGCTGGTACCAGACCGACCCGGACCTGGCCGGCGCGCCCGCGGCCGTGGCGTACTTCTCGCCCGAGTACGGGATCACCGCCGCTCTGCCCCAGTACTCGGGCGGCCTGGGCATCCTCGCCGGCGATCACCTGAAGGCCGGCAGCGACCTCGGCGTGCCCCTGATCGGCGTGGGCCTGCTCTACCGGCACGGCTATTTCACCCAGTCGCTGTCGGCCGAGGGATGGCAGGCCGAACGCTACCCGGCGGGCGACCCGAACGGCCTGCCGCTGACGTTGCTCCGTGAGGGCGGGGTGAGCGAGGGCGGGAAGGGCGAGGGCCGCGTGGGCGAGGGCGGGAAGGGCGAGGGCCGGGTGGGCGAGGGCGGGAAGGGCGGGACCAGCAGCGCGCCGGTCCGGGTGACCGTTGACCTGGCCGGCGGCGCGGCCGTGGCCGCGCAGGTCTGGATCGCGCAGATCGGCCGGGTCCCGCTGCTGCTGCTCGACTCCTTCGTGGAGGAGAACGACCCGTCGCTGCGCGAGGTCACCGACCGGCTGTACGGCGGCGGCAGCGAGCACCGGCTCCGGCAGGAACTGCTGCTCGGCATCGGCGGGGTGCGGGCGGTCCGGGCGTTCTGCGCGGTCACCGGCCACCCCGAGCCCGAGGTCTTCCACACCAACGAGGGCCATGCGGGTTTTCTCGGCCTGGAGCGCATCCGGGAGTACGTCGGCCAGGGCCTGGCCTTCGACGAGGCGATCGAGATGTGCCGGGCGGGCACGGTGTTCACCACGCACACCCCGGTGCCCGCGGGGATCGACCGGTTCGACCGGGACCTGGTGGCGCAGCAGTTCGACGGCGTCGCGGACCCGGCGCTGCCCTGCGACCGGGTGCTGGAGCTGGGCGCCGAGACCTACCCCGGCGGGGACCCCGAGGTGTTCAACATGGCCGTGATGGGGATGCGGCTGGCACAGCGGGTCAACGGCGTCAGCGCCCTGCACGGCCAGGTGAGCAGGCAGATGTTCACCGGGCTGTGGCCGGGCTTCGACACCGCCGAGGTGCCGATCGGGTCGGTCACCAACGGGGTGCACGGCCCGACCTGGGTGGCCGCCGAGATCATGAGCCTGGCTCAGGGCGGGCAGCGGCCGGAGCCCGCCGAGGACGAGATCGACTGGGAGCAGGCCGCGGCCGATCCGGCGGCGATATTCCGGGTCCGCAGCCTGCTCCGGGCCCGGCTGGTCGAACAGACCCGGCGGCGGCTGCGCGCGTCCTGGATGCAGCGCGGCGCCTCCGACGCCGAGCTCACCTGGATCGAGGACGTGCTCGACGAGAACGTGCTGACGATCGGCTTTGCCCGCCGCGTCCCGTCCTACAAGCGGCTGACGATGATGCTGCACGATCCCGCCCGGCTCACCGCGCTGCTGCTCGACCCGGAGCGGCCGGTGCAGATCGTGATCGCCGGGAAGGCCCATCCGGCCGACGACAGCGGCAAGCTGATGATCCAGCAGATGGTGCGCTTCGCCGACGACCCGCGGGTGCGGCACCGCCTCGTCTTCCTGCCCGACTACGACATGGAGCTGGCCCGCACGATGACGGCGGGCTGCGATGTCTGGCTGAACAACCCGCTGCGCCCGCTGGAGGCGTGCGGCACCTCGGGGATGAAAGCCGCCTTGAACGGGGGCCTCAACCTGTCGATCCTGGACGGATGGTGGGACGAGTGGTTCGACGGCCAGAACGGCTGGGCCATCCCGTCCGCCGACGGGGTCGCCGATCCCGACCGCCGGGACGAGCTCGAGGCCGCCGCGCTCTACGACCTGCTCGGCCAGTCGGTGGCGCCGGTGTTCTACGACCGGGGACCCGACGGCCTGCCGCGCCGCTGGCTGGAGATGGTGGCGCACACGCTGCGCACGCTCGGCCCGCGGGCCCAGGCGACCCGGATGGTCCGCGAGTACGTGACCACGCTGTACCTGCCGGCCGCGCGGTCCTCGCAGGTGCTCGCCGCGGGCGGCAGGCACGCGGGGGCGCGTGAGTTCGCGGCGTGGAAGGACCGGGTCGCCAAGGCCTGGCCGGCCGTGGCGATCGAGCACGTCGAGGCGGACGACGGCGAGCCGAGCCCCGGGGCCCGGCTGGTGGTGCGGGCCAGCGTGGCCCTGGGCGAGCTGTCCCCGGACGACGTGACGGTGCAGCTGGTCTGCGGCCCGGCCGGGGACGAGGACGAGATCAGCGACCCGGCCTTCGCCGAACTCGAGCTGGACCCGGATCCGGCGTGCGGGCCGGCCGTGCGCTACACCGGCGCGGTCGAGCTCGGGCGCCCGGGGCCGTTCGGCTACACGGTCCGGGTGCTGCCCCGGCACCCGCTGCTGGCCACCCCGGCGGAGATGGGCCTGATCGCGCTGCCAACCGCGCCGGCCGGCATGACCAACGGCGATTTGCGCTAGCGGAGGGAGCCGGCATGGCCGAGTTCGTGCGCGTCGAGACCGATCAGGCGGTGGCCACCATCCGCCTCGACCGCCCTCCGATGAACGCGCTGAACACCCAGGTCCAGGACGAGATCGCCGCCGCCGCGGCGATGCTGACCGACGAGGAGGGCATCCGGGCCGGCGTGATCTACGGCGGCGAGAAGGTGTTTGCCGCCGGAGCGGACATCAAGGAGATGGCCGAGGCGAGCTACGGCCGGATAGCCGCCGACACCCGGCGGCTGCAGGACGCGTTCACCGCAGTCGCGAAGATCCCGAAACCGGTGGTGGCCGCGATCACCGGCTACGCGCTGGGGGGCGGCCTGGAGCTCGCGCTGTGCGCGGATTTCCGGGTCATGGGCGAGAGCGCGCGGGTCGGGCAGCCGGAGATCCTGCTCGGGATCATCCCGGGGGCGGGCGGCACGCAGCGGCTGCCCCGGCTGATCGGCCCGGCCCGGGCCAAGGACATCGTGTTCACCGGCCGGTTCGTCGGCGCCGAGGAGGCGCTGGCAATCGGCCTGGTCGACCAGGTCGTGCCGGACGCCGAGGTGTATGACGCCGCGCGGGCGCTCGTGGCCCGCTACGCCAGCGGCCCTGCGCTGGCACTGCGAGCCGCCAAGCAGGCCATCGACAGCGGTCTCGACGTCGACCTGGCCACCGGGCTCGAGATAGAGCGGCTGAACTTCGCCGCGCTGTTCGCCACCGAGGACCAGCGCACGGGAATGCGCAGCTTCGTGGAGAATGGACCGGGGAAGGCGACCTTCGCCGGGCGGTGAGGAGCAGTCAGGTTCATGCGCCGAGCAATTCCTAATCCAGGGCAGGCCGGGCCGTGACCGAGCCGGGCGACGGTGCGGGCGGCCTCGCGGACCCGGGCGGCCTGTCCCTGGACATGGTCACGGCCACGCTCCGCGCGGACAGCGCCGACCTCGCCATCTACACTCGCGTGCTCACCAAGTCGCTCGGCGAGGCACTGCCGCCCGAGTGCGTTACCGTGGACTGGGACCGGAGCATGTCGGACCGGATGCATGGCCGGCCCGGCCAGGTGTCCAAGATCACGGTTCGGCTGGGGGACCGGGTGATGACGCTCGGCGTCCAGCGCGGGGCACCGGTCGCCGAGATCTGCAGTGAGGTACGCGGGGTGGTGCTGTCACGTCAGCAGGTGCAGTTGGGAGTGTGGGCGGAAGAGCTGGCCAAGGCGCTGGTCGCGCACGCGGAGCAGAACGCCGAGGCGGCAAGGGCGCTGCGGCGGCTGGTAGCCGGAAGTTAGCACGGGGACGCGGCACACGGGGGTGTCATGAGTCACGCCATTCCGCTGATCCGCAGGTGATCCGGGTGAGGCAAGGAACTCCGTAGGCTAGTGAGGTCATGACAGCTCAGGACCATTCGGACCGGCTCGGGCCCTACCGCCTGCGGGAGCGGCTCGGCGAGGGCGGCATGGGCGTGGTCTACCTGGCCGACGATCCGGGGCAGCGCAAGGTGGCGGTCAAGGCGCTGCGGCCCGCGATCGCCGGCGACCCGAACGCGCGGCGGCGGCTGGCCCGCGAGGTCGAGACCATGCGCCGGGTGCGCAGCCCGTTCGTGGCCGAGGTTCTCGACGCCGACGTGACCAGCGATCCGCCGTACATCGTGACCAGGTATGTCCGCGGCCAGACCCTGGAGGAGGTGGTGAGCCGGAGCGGCCCGCTGACCGGGCCGCAGCTGGCCAGGCTGGCGTCCGGGCTGGCCCTGGCCCTCGCCGCGGTGCACGCGGCGGGCGTCGTGCACCGCGACCTCAAGCCGGGCAACGTGATGCTCGCCAACGGCGAGCCGGTCGTGATCGACTTCGGGATCGCCCACGTGCCCGACTCCACCCGGCTCACCCAGACCGGGATGTTCATGGGCACGCCCGGCTACCTCGCGCCGGAGGTGATCGAGGGCAAGCCGAGCGGCCCAGGGTCCGACGTGCACTCCTGGGGCGCCACGGTGGCGTTCGCGGCCACCGGCCGCCCCCCGTTCGGCACCGGCGCCTTCGAGACGATCTTCTACCGGATCATCAACGGGCAGCCCGACCTCGACGGCTTCCCGGCCCCGCTGCGGGAACTCGTGGCCCAGGCGCTGTCCCGTGACCCGGCAGGCCGGCCCGACACGGCCGAGTTGTGCCGGCGGACCGCCGCACTCGACCCGTCCTCACTGGTGCCGGCCAAGGGGACCGCCACGGCGGCGGCCGGGGCGGCCGGGGCGGCCGGGGCCGCCGGGGCGGCCGCGCCGTTCGCGCCGCCGGGAACCGTGGCGGACCGGGCCCCGGCCGCGCTGGCCGATCCGGCCCTGCGAGCCGCCCCCGCGGCCCCTGCCGCCCCGGCGCCTCCCGCGGCCTGGCCGCCGTCCACCCGGCCGTGGGCGGCCGGCAACGGGGGCCCCGCTGGCAACTCCGCCGGGAACGCCGGCCCCCGCCCGGGCCAGGCCGGTGCCGCCGGGCGTCCGGCGGACAACTTCGCCGACGTGCTGCCCCCGGTGCGGTACGCGCCGGGCGGGGCGCCGCCGCCGCCGCCGCCCGCCTGGTCGCCGGGCGCGCCCGCGCGCACGCCGGCGGCCCGGTCCCCGGCGGGCGCGCTGCTCGTGGTGGCCTCGGTCGCCGCGGCCGCCGCCATCGCCGTGGTCCTCCCGGTCGCGGGGACGCTGGCCGCGCTCGCCGCGCTGATCGGGCTGCGGGCCGGGCACCAGACCGCGGGCCGCCTGGCCCGCCGGCGGTCCCGCCGGGGCGCGCGGGCCAGCGACTCGCTGCTGGCCGCGGTCACGTTCCCGCCGGCCCTGGCCTGGTCGCTGGTCCGAACCCTGCTGCTGGCGCCGCTGGCGCTGGCCGCGGCCGCGGTGGCGGCGATCATCACCATCGTGGCCACGCCCCATCACTACGGGACGGCCCTGGCCTACGCGGCCGGCGTGCTCGTGGTGTTCTACGGCCTGGGCCCGGGTTCCGGCGCCTCGCGGCAGCCGGTCAGGAGCTTTTTCGGCGCCGTCGCGGATACCCCGGCCCGGGCGGCCGCCGCGCTCATCGCGGTGGGCGCGGTGATCGTCGCCGCGGTCGTGGTCGCGGCCTCGCACCCGCCGTTCTTCTGGCCGTTCAGCCACCTGGACACGTGGCTGCAGCATTTCCACGCGGTGCGCGCCGTGGAGCGCGAGACCAGGAACCAGGTGCTCAGGCTGTTCGGCAGGCCGACCGGCTGACAGTGCTGGCTGACGGGGGCGGCTGGCAATGCTGGCTGACGGGGCCGGCTGACAGTGCTGGCTGACAGTGCTGGCTGACAGTGCTGGCTGACAGTGCTGGCTGACAGTGCTGGCTGACAGTGCTGGCTGACGGGGCCGGCCGCGCCCGGCGGGCCGGCCTCAGCCGGGAGCGGCGGCCGCCATGCCCCCGGCCCGGCTCGTGCGGCTGCCGTGCGCCGGGGTGGCGACCTCGGACGGTGCGGGCGGGGACGGCGCGGGGACCGACGGCGCGGCGGCCCACGCCGCCCGCCCGCCCCTTCCGTCTCTCTGGCCCGGGGCCAGCCCGGCCTTCTCGGTCGGCGGCAACGGCCGCACCAACCCGAGCGCCACCACCTCGTTGGCCAGCCGGACCCGGCGGTTCGCCCCCTCGGGAATCCGGAACTTCTGGTACAGGCGGAGCAGGTGCTGCTTGACCGCGGCCTCGGTCACCACCAGGTCGGCGGCGATCTCGCGCGCGGTCGCGGGCGCGACGAACGCCTCGTCGGACAGGGCCGGGCGGCACAGCGACGTCACCACGTCCAGCTCCCGGCGGGTCAGCTCCGGCGCCGCGGGCCGCCGCAGCTCCACATCGGCGGCGAGTTCCTCCGCCGCGATGCCGAACACCCGGCAGCGGGCCGCTCCGAAGCTCAGCACGTCCCCGTCCTCCAGGACACGCCGCGCCACCAGGCGGCCGTTAACCCGGGTGCCGTTGCGTGATAACCCCAGGTCGGTCACGTAGGCGTACGGCCCGCGGCGGACGATCTCGGCGTGCAGCCGGGAAACGCTCGGATCGGACAGGTGGACATCGACCGATCTACCGCGCCCGATGGTGGTCACATCCTCCCGCAGCGGCATCATGAGCCCGCTGTCCTCGACCCGGATGTAAGGGCCATCCATGAACGGTCCTCCTGCCTGTCGGAGCGGCCACTGATATCTCACTATCCAGCTACCCTTTTCGGCGGTCGTTGTACCTCGTCCAGCGCCGCGGATTGATCGGCCGGGGAGGCGAGGCCCGGGTGCGGTTGGCCCGAGCCGGCCCGCGCGCGGAGCGCGCGCCAGTACACTGCCGAGCGAGGCGGAAGGTGCGGCGGCGCCTGGATTGAGGAGCGAGGGAGCTTGCGACCGAGCGACGAGGCTTGTCCGAGCCGAAGGGGCGCGCCGCCGTCAGTGCAGGGGATGGGGAGGCGGGTGGGGAGCGAGGGCGCGAGGAACGAGCGTCCGAGCGAGGGGGGAAGACGGCGGAGTGAAGGGGGAATGGGGAGGCGGGCGGGGCCCCGGCGGGGAGCGGGAAACAGGGCATGAGGCACTCTGCGCCGTCGGCCTCCCGGTCGCGTAGGCAGCGCCGTGCGCCGGCGCCGCCCTCGCCGGACGCCCCCGCCGGCGACCCGGCCCGCGGCGATCCCCCCGGGCCGGACGGCCCGCGCCGGGCAGCCGCGTCCGGGCGCCAGCGCTGGCGGCAGCTCCCCTACGCGGTCGTGCTCTGCGGCCTGGCGCTGGCGCTGGTCTGGATGCGGCAGAGCGGACAGAACGTCAGAGGGGGTACGTTGGCGGTGGCTGGCATTCTGTTCGCGGCCGCCCTGGCCAGGCTGGCGCTGCCGGAGCGGCGGGCAGGCATGCTCGCATCGAGGCGCCGACTGGCTGACGTGGCGGTCTTGACAGTTCTCGGTGCCGGCTTGCTCGTCGCCGGGCTGATGCTGCCCGCGCAGCACTGACCCCGGCCAACCCCGGCCCGCGCCGGGCCCGCAGCGATGAAGGGAAAGTAGCGGCATGTCCAAGATCAAGGTGGAGAACCCCGTTGTCGAGATCGACGGCGACGAGATGACGAGGATCATCTGGCGCTTCATCAAGGACCAGCTGATCCTGCCTTACCTGGATATCCAGCTCGATTACTACGACCTGTCCATCCAGAACCGGGACGCCACCGACGACCAGGTGACCATCGACGCGGCCAACGCCATCAAGCGGCACGGCGTCGGCGTGAAGTGCGCCACGATCACGCCGGACGAGGCCCGGGTGGCCGAGTTCGGGCTGAAGCGGATGTGGCGCTCGCCGAACGGCACGATCCGGAACATCCTCGGCGGGGTGGTCTTCCGCGAGCCCATCGTGGTGTCCAGCATCCCGCGGTTCGTGCCCGGCTGGACCAAGCCGATCATCATCGGCCGCCACGCGCACGGCGACCAGTACCGGGCCACCGACTTCGTGGTCCCCGCGCCGGGCCGGGTGATGATCTCCTACGTGCCCGACGACAAGTCCGCGCCCGGCGCCGAGCTCGAGGTGGCCCGCTTCACCGGCGGCGGCATCGCGATGGGCATGTACAACTTCGACGACTCCATCCGGGACTTCGCCCGCGCCACCATGCGCTACGCGCTCAACCGCGGCTACCCGCTGTACCTGTCGACCAAGAACACGATCCTGAAGGCCTACGACGGGCGGTTCAAGGACATCTTCGCCGAGATCTTCGAGGCCGAGTTCAAGTCCGAGTTCGAGGCGGCCGGGATCACTTACGACCACCGGCTGATCGACGACATGGTGGCCCAGGTCATCAAGGGCGACGGCGGCATCGTCTGGGCCTGCAAGAACTACGACGGCGACGTGGAGTCCGACATCGTGGCCCAGGGGTTCGGCTCGCTGGGCCTGATGACCAGCGTGCTGATGACGCCGGACGGCCGCACCGTCGAGGCCGAGGCCGCGCACGGCACCGTGACCCGGCACTACCGCCAGTACCAGCAGGGCAGGCCCACCTCGACGAACCCGATCGCGTCGATCTTCGCCTGGACCCGAGGCCTGGCCCACCGGGGCACGCTGGATAACACCGCCGATGTCACCGTGTTCGCCGAGACGCTGGAGCGGGTGTGCATCGACACGGTCGAGAGCGGGAAGATGACCAAGGACCTGGCGCTGCTCGTAGGGTCCGGCACGCCGTTCCTGACCACCGAGGAGTTCCTCGCCGCGCTGGACGAGAACCTGCGCTCCGCCATGACCGCCGCGGCGCTTCACTAACCAACGACCTAAGCGTAAAGGGCAACAGACATGACCCGCACAGGCAAGGTGACCGTCGTCGGGGCCGGGTTCTACGGCTCCACCACCGCGCAGCGGCTGGCCGAGTACGACATCTTCGACGAGGTGGTGCTGACCGACATCATCGACGGCAGGCCCGAAGGGCTGGCGCTCGACATGAATCAGTCGGGCCCCGTGGAGGGCTTCGAGACGAAGGTCACCGGGCAGACCACCGGCCCGGCGGGCGAGGGCTACGAGGCGATCGCCGGATCGGGGATCGTGGTGGTCACCGCCGGCCTGCCGCGCAAGCCGGGCATGAGCCGGATGGACCTGATCGGGGTCAACGCGAAGATCGTGCGCAACGTGACCGAGCAGGTGGTCTCCCGCGCGCCCGAGGCCGTGCTGATCGTGGTCTCGAACCCGCTGGACGAGATGACCGCGCTGGCCGCCAAGGTCTCCGGGTTCCCCGCGCACCGGGTGATGGGCCAGGCGGGCATGCTGGACACCGCGCGGTTCAGCTACTTCGTCGCCGAGCGCCTCGGCGTGCCGCGGGGAGCGGTGCGCACCCTCACCCTCGGCTCGCACGGGGACACGATGGTGCCGGTCCCGTCCGCCTGCTTCGTCGACGGCAAGCCGCTGGCCGAGCTGATGCCCGCCGCCGACATCGAGGCGCTGGTGCAGCGCACCCGCGACGGCGGCGCCGAGATCGTCGGCCTGCTGAAGACCGGCTCGGCCTACTACGCGCCGTCGGCCGCCGCGGCCCGGATGGTGCGGGCGGTGGCCACGGACTCCGGTGACGTGCTGCCGGTCTGCGCCTGGGTGGACGGCGAGTACGGCATCTCCGGCGTGTACCTGGGCGTCGAGGCCGAGATCGGCCGGACCGGCGTGCGCCGGGTGGTGGAGCGGGACCTGACCGAGACCGAGCTGGCCGCGCTGCGCCAGGCGGCGGATGCGGTCCGGGCCAAGCAGGCCGACGTAGCTACGCTCTGAGGACGCGGAGGCTCCGGCGGGCGGGATATGCCGGATGCGAGGGCCGGCCGGAGGCTGGCCCGAGCAGACGGCACGGGGGCTCCGGGGGGCGAAGGCCCCCCGGTCTGGGGGTCCGGGGGTTATCCCCCGGGCTAACACAGGGTCCGGGGGTTATCCCCCGGGCTAACACAGCCTGCGCAGCGCCAGCTCGGCCAGCAGGGTCGTGCCGTCGGCCAGCACGGCGTCGTCGAAGACCGCCTCGGGGGAGTGGTTGAACGGCGCCGTGGCCGGGTCGGCGTCGGGCGGGCACGCGCCGAGCATGACGAAGGCGCCCGGCACCCGATTGAGCACGAACGAGAAGTCCTCGGACCCGGTGACCGGGTCCGGCATCGGCACGAAGCGCTCGCCGCCGAACACGTCGGCGATGGCGCGCTCGGCGAAGGCCACCTCGGCAGCGTCGTTGACCGTCATCGGGTAGCCGTCGACGAACTCGGCCGTGGCGGACAGCCCGTGCGCCGACGCGATCTCGCGCACCAGGCGGGGCACCGCGTCCAGCATCCTGGACCGCGCCCCGGGGGAGAACGACCGCACCGAGGCGGCGAGCCGCGCCTCGTCGGGGATCACGTTGCTCGCGGTGCCCGCGTGGAAGCTGCCCACCGTGATCACCACCGGGTCGAACACGTCGAACTGCCGGGTGACCAGCGCCTGCAGCGCGGTCACGATCTCGCAGGCGACCGGGACCGGATCGGCGCCCAGGTGTGGCTGCGACCCGTGCCCGCCGCGGCCGCGGACCGTCACCTCCAGCGTGTCGGCCGCCGCCATCAGGGTCCCGTCCCGGCTCGCGAACACCCCGAGGGGCAGCACGGCCGAGATGACGTGCAGCCCGAACGCGGCCACGGGCCGGTCCCCAGCCGCGTCCAGCACGCCTTCGGAGATCATCAGCTCGGCCCCGCCCGCGGTCTCCTCGGCGGGCTGGAACATGAAGATCACGTTCCCGGCCAGCTCCGCCCGCCGCGCGGACAGCAGCCGTGCCGCCCCGGCCAGCATCGCGGTGTGCAGGTCATGGCCGCACGCGTGCATGACCCCGTCGATCCCGGAGGCGTACGGCAGGCCGGTGCGCTCGGCGACCGGCAGCGCGTCCATGTCGCCGCGCAGCAGGACGGTCCCGCCCGGCCGGTCGCCGCGCAGCACCGCGGTCACCGAGGACAGCGCCCGCCCCCGGCTGATCTCCAGCGGCAGCCCGGCCAGGGCGGCCAGCACCTTCTCCTGGGTCCGGGGCAGGTCGCGCCCGATTTCCGGCTCGGCGTGGATGGCCCGGCGCAGCTCGGCGAGGTCGCCGGACATCTGCGCGGCATCGTCGCGTACCTCGGCCATCAGCCGTCGCCTCCGTTGCAGTCACCCGTCGCCACCGGGCGTATCCTATTTCGCGCGAAGCCCCGCCAATTGCCGAGGTCAGGGATCCAGAAGTGAACGCCGTCGGCTGGGATATCCTCATCGTCCTGGTCATCATCCTCATCGGTGGCTTCTTCGCCGCCGCCGAGATGGCGCTGGTCTCGCTGCGGGACGGCCAGGTCCGGTCGCTGGCCCGGCGCGGCAAGCGCGGCCAGCGGGCGGCCAAGCTGGCGCAGAACCCCAACCGGTTCCTGTCCGCGGTCCAGATCGGCGTCACGCTGGCGACGCTGCTGTCCGGCGCGTTCGGGGCCGCGACCCTGGCCAGCGACCTGAAGGCCCAGCTGGCCCGCCACCTGTCCGACGGGCTGGCCTCGGCGATCTCGATCGCCGTGGTCACGCTGGCGATCTCGTTCTTCACCCTGGTCTTCGGCGAGCTCGCGCCCAAGCGGCTCGCGCTGCAGCGGTCGGAGCGGGTCTCGCTGTTCGCCGCGCCGATCGTGGACCGGCTCGCAACCATGACGACGCCCCTGGTCTGGCTGCTGTCGAGGTCGGTGAACCTGGTGGTCAGGGTGCTGGGCGGCGACCCGGGCGTGGCCCGCGGGGTCATGACCGAGGAGGAACTGCGCGACGCGGTGGCCGGCTACCAGGCGCTGAGCGCGGACCAGCGGCACATCCTGGGCGAGGTGTTCGACGCCGGGAAACGGCAGATCCGCGAGGTGCTGGTGCCGCGGACCGAGGTGGAGTTCCTGGACGCACGGCTGCCGATCGCCGAGGCCGCGGCGGTCGTGCGGGCCGCGCCGCACACCCGGTTCCCGGTGTACCAGGAGACCTACGACGACGTGATCGGCTTCGTGCACGCCCGGGACCTGCTCGGCCCGCATGCCGAGAACGGCTCGCTGCAGGTCGGCGAGGTCCGCCGGCCGGTGAAGTTCCTGCCGATGAGCAAGACCGTGCTGTCCGCCCTCTCGGAGATGCGGGCGGAGAAGGCGCACCTGGCCATCGTGATGGACGAGTACGGCGGCACCGCGGGCATCGTCACGCTCGAGGACCTCGTCGAGGAGCTGATCGGCGAGATCCACGATGAGTACGACGTCGACGAGGCGCAGTCCCGGCAGCTGCGCGGCGGCGAAGTCGAGGTCGACGGCCTGCTCAACCTGGACGAGTTCGCCGAGCAGACCGGGGTCGAGCTGCCCGAGGGCCCCTACGAGACCGTGGCCGGCTACCTGCTCGCCGCCCTCGGCCACCTGCCCGGCGAGGGGGAGTCGGTGGAGGTCTCCGGCCGCAGGCTGGCCGTGACCCAGCTGGACGGCCGGCGCATCGCCCGGGTCCGGGTGGGCCGGGCGGCACCGCTCGTGACCGCGGACGCGCGGCCGGAAGAGCCGGGCCCGGCGGACGGCTAGACTGGCCGCCGTGCGATCACCCGAGGGGAGCGACGGTGACCTGCCGGACACCGTTCTCGTGGTCGACTTCGGTGCCCAGTACGCGCAGCTGATCGCGCGCCGGGTCCGCGAATGCCGGGTGTACTCCGAGATCGTGCCGGCCGCGATGCCGGTCGCCGAGATGCTGGCCCGGCGGCCCCAGGCCGTCATCCTGTCCGGCGGGCCCGCGTCGGTCTACGCGCCGGGGGCGCCGCCCGCCCCGGACGGGCTGTTGCAGGCCGGGGTCCCGGTTCTCGGGATCTGCTACGGCTTCCAGCTGATGGTGTCCGGCCTCGGCGGCACCGTGCGCCGCACCGGCTCCGGCGAGTACGGCGCGACCGCGCTCGACGTGCTGCCGGAGGGCGGCGTCCTGCTCGGCGGCCTGCCCGCCCGCCAGCAGGTGTGGATGTCGCACGGCGACACCTGCGCCACCGCGCCCCCCGGCTTCGCGGTCACGGCGCGGACCGGCGGCACGCCGGTCGCCGCGGCCGAGGACCAGGCCAGGCGGCTCTACGGCGTCCAGTTCCATCCCGAGGTGCTGCACACCGAGCACGGGATGGAGCTGCTGCGCCGCTTCCTGGCCGCCGCGGGCTGCCGGCCGACCTGGACCATGCGCGGCGTGATCGAGGAGCAGACCGAGCGGATCGCCGGGCAGGTCGGCGGCGGCCGCGCGATCTGCGGGCTGTCCGGCGGCGTGGACTCCGCGGTGGCCGCCGCCCTGGTCCAGCGGGCCATAGGGCACCGGCTGAGCTGCGTGTTCGTTGATCATGGGCTGCTGCGCACGGGCGAGGCCGAGCAGGTGGAGCAGGACTTCGTCGCCGCGACCGGGGTGAACCTGACGGTGGTGGACGCGGCCGGGGAGTTCCTGGCCGCGCTGGCCGGGGTCGTTGACCCGGAGGAGAAGCGCAAGATCATCGGCCGGGAGTTCATCCGCGCCTTCGAGCAGGCCGCCCGCCAGGTCACCGAGGGCGGGCGGGCGGGTCCGGAGGGCGGGCGGGCGGGGCTGGACAGCGAGCAGCCCACGTTCCTGGTCCAGGGCACGCTCTACCCCGACGTGGTCGAGTCGGGCGGCGGCAGCGCGACCGCCAACATCAAGTCTCACCACAACGTGGGCGGGCTCCCCGACGACCTGGCGTTCGAGCTGGTGGAGCCGCTCCGGGCGCTGTTCAAGGACGAGGTGCGCGAGATCGGCCGCCAGCTCGGGCTGCCGCCGCGGATCGTGTGGCGGCAGCCGTTCCCCGGGCCCGGCCTGGGGATCAGGATCGTGGGCGAGGTCACCGCCGAGCGCCTGGCGATCGTCCGGGCCGCCGACGCGATCGCCCGGGCCGAGCTTTCCGCGGCGGGCCTGGACCGCGAGATCTGGCAGTGCCCGGTGGTGCTGCTCGCCGACGTCCGCTCGGTCGGCGTCCAGGGCGACGGCCGCAGCTACGGCTACCCGGTCGTGCTCCGCCCGGTCACCAGCGAGGACGCGATGACCGCCGACTGGGCCCGGCTCCCGGACCCGGTGCTGGCCAGGATCTCGACCCGGATCACCAACGAGGTGCCGGAGATCAACCGCGTGGTGCTCGACGTGACCAGCAAGCCCCCCGCCACCATCGAGTGGGAATAGCTCCCGGACGCGACGCCACCCGCCGGACGCGTCCCGCCGTCAGGTGACCACGGAGCGCGCGGACGTAACGTTCAGGTAAGTCCTGCCGGTCATTATCCGCCGCAGGATGTCCAGTGCGTCCCAGACATCGGTGAACCGGCTGAAGGCCGGGGCCGGGCCGAGCCGCAGCCGGTCCGGGGTCCGGTAGTCGCCGATCACGCCGTCGGCGATCAGCGCCTGGCTGATCCGCCAGGCCTCCGGGTGCGCGAGGGTGACGTGCGCGCCGCGCCGCTCGTCCTGCCTCGGCGAGGCGACCGTGACCCCGTGCGGGGCCAGCCACGCGTCGGCCAGGTTGATGAGGTAGCCGGTCAGCGCCACGGCCTTGGCGCGCAGCCGGCCGATCCCGGCCTCGCCGAGCAGGCCGACGCCCTCCTGCACCGCGACCGTGCCGACGATCTGCGGCGTCCCGGTCAGGAACTGGCTGATGCCGGGGGCGGGCTGGTACGCCGGGCCCATGTCGAACTGGTCCCGCTGGCCGAACCAGCCCCACACCGGCTGCCGCAGCGCCTGCTGCAACTCGCGGCGCACGTAGAGGAACGCGGGCGCGCCGGGCCCGGCGTTCAGGTACTTGTAGGTGCAGCCGACGGCCAGGTCGGCGCCCGAGGCGTCGAGTTCCACCGGGACGGCCCCGGCCGAGTGGCACAGGTCCCAGAGCGCGAGCGCCCCGGCCTCGTGCACGATCCCGGTGATCTTCGCCATGTCGGCCAGCGCGCCGCTGCGGTAGGCCACGTGCGAGAGGCTGACCAGCGCGGTGCGCTCGTCGACGGCCCGGCGCAGCACATCCTCGGCGAGGCCCTGGTCCATGTCGGTGCCGATCATGCGGAGCTCGCCGCCGCGCTGCGCGGCGATCCCCTGCAGGACGTAGCGGTCGGTGGGGAAGTTGTCGTCGTCGGTGACGATCACGCTGCGGCCGGGCCGTGCGCCCAGGGCGGCCCAGGCCAGCTTGTACAGGTTGACCGTGGTCGAGTCGCACACGGCGACCTGGCCGGGCGCGGCCCCGACCAGGTGCTCGCCGAGCAGGTCGCCGACCTGGGCGGGCAGGCCGATCCAGCGGTGCCAGGACCGGACCAGCCCGGCCCCCCATTCCTGGCTGACCACCTCGGCGATGCGCGCCTGCGTGGCGCGCGGCAGCGGGCCGAGCGAGTTCCCGTCCAGGTAGATCAGGGACGGGTCCTCGCGCACGAACCGGTCGCGGAACCCGGCCAGCGGATCCGCCGCGTCCAGGTCCTCGGCGTAAGTCCGGCCGAAGTGAAACGTGGTCACGGCGGCCCTGCCGCGCTAGGCGCGTGATCTGCGGCGCCTGCTCCGGATGCCCAGCACGATCACGGCGCCGACGACGGCCGCGGCCGCCACCGGGATCATGCGCTTGAGCATCGGGCCGCCGGCCACGCTGAGCAGGTCGATCGCGTCGTCGTCCGGGGGACTCCACGGGCCCGCGCTCGCGCTGGCCGGGACGGGACCCGACCCGTTCACCACGCTGGCCGGGGCGGCCGCGGCCGGGCCGGCGCTGCCGTTCCCGCCGGGCCCGGACACGCTGAGGACCAGCCCCCGCTCGGCGAGCTTCCGCCTGATCTCCTCCACCGACGCCGGGCCGATGTTCTCGATGGCGAGCAGCTCTTCGGGGGTGCGCGTGGCCAGGTCGCCCACCGTGTGGATGCCCTCGCGGCGCAGGCTGTTGTAGGACCGGAGGGAGAGGTTCAGGCTCTCGACCGACTGGCCTAGGTCCCCCTCCTGTTCGTCGCCGGCGCCCTCGTCCGCGGACGGCGGCTGGGCCGCCAGCATGTCGGCGAGATTGGACGCGAAGATCCCGATCAGCTTGCCGCCGACCTCGGCCATCACGCCCCGGCCGAACTGCGCGGGGCGCCCGGTCACGTTCAGCGTCGTGTGCACGATCACGTGGGTCTGGCCGTCCAGGCCCTCCAGCATCGAGCGCACCTTCGCCGACGCGGTGCCCGCGCCCCTGGTCTCCTTGCCCGACGCCTCCAGCGTGATGACGTGGGCGCTGGGGTCGCGCTCGGTGAACCGCGCCGTGCCGGCGTAGGTCATGGCGATCGGGCCGACCTTGACCTTGATCCGGCCCTTGATCTCGTCGCCGTCCACCGAGTCGAGGGTGGCGCCCGGCATGCAGGGCGCCACCCGCTCGACATCCAGCAGCACTTCCCACGCCCGGTTCTCGGGGACCGGGACGGTGAACGAGTGCTCTAGCTCCATCTTCTAGACTCCTGCCGCCGCCGATAGCGCCCGGCCGGTCAGGACCTGCGCCAGGTGGCGCCGGTAGTCGGGCGCGCCGTGCAGGTCGCTCGGCGGCTCGGTCCCCTCGGCCGCGTGGGCCGCCGCCGCCCGCAGGGCATCCCTGCTGGCCTCGGCGCCCGCCGCGGCTGCTTCCGCCGCCGTCGCCCGCACTGGTACCGGCCCCATGTTAGTCAGGCCGACCCTGGCTTCGGCCACCCGGCCGTTCGAACGCCTCGTCAGGGCGGCCACGCCCACGATCGCCCAGGCCTGCGCGGTCCGGTGGAACTTCTCGTAGCGATAGCCCCAGCCGGCCAGCTTGGGCACCCGGATGCCGGTCAGGATCTCGGCCGGCTCCAGCGCGGTGGTCAGGTAGTCGACGAAGAAATCGGCGGCGGCGATCTCCCGGTCGCCCTGCGGGCCGCGGGCGGTGAGCGTCGCGTCCAGGGCCAGCGCCACGGCCGGCAGGTCGCCGGCCGGGTCGCCGTGCGCCAGCGAGCCGCCAATCGTGCCGCGGTGCCGCACCGCGGGATCGGCGACCGTGGCCGCGGCCTCGGCCAGCAGCCCGCAGTGCTCGGCGATCAGCGGGTCGTGGACCAGGTGGTAGTGCGTGGTCCCGGCGCCGATCAGCAGCGAGTCGCCCTCGTCACGCACGCCCTGCAGGCTGTCCAGCCCGCCGACGTCGACCAGCACCTCCGGGTTGGCGAGCCGCAGCCGCAGCAGCGGCAGCAGGCTCTGCCCGCCGGCGATCACCTTGGCGTCATCGCCGGCGTTGCCGAGCACATGCACGGCCTCGTCCAGCGAGACCGGGCGGAAGTAGTCGAACTTCGACGGGATCATGCCGCACCTCCGGTCTCTGTTGCATCCTCTATCGCGCGCCACACGTGTTCCGGGCTGCACGGCATCGTGACGTCCCGGACTCCCAGCGGCCGGAGCGCGTCGACGATCGCGTTCACCACCGCGGGCGTGGAGGCGATCGTGCCCGCCTCGCCGACGCCCTTGACGCCGAGCCGGTTGTCGGCCGGCGTCTCGGTCCGGCTGGTCTCCAGGGACGGCACGTCGGCTGCCGACGGTACCAGGTAGTCGGCCAGCGTCGTGGTCAGCAGGTTGCCGGCGTCGTCGTAGACCGCCTCCTCGTACAGGGCCTGCGCGATGCCCTGCGCGATGCCGCCGTGCACCTGGCCCTCGACGATCAGCGGGTTGACCACCTTGCCCACGTCGTCGACCGCGACGTACGAGCGGATCTTGACGAAGCCGGTCTCGGTGTCCACCTCGGCCGCGCACAGGTGGGTGCCGTGCGGGAACGAGAAGTTGTCCGGGTCGTACGTATGGTCGGAGTCCAGCGAGGGCTCGACGCCGTCCGGCAGGTTGTGCGCGGCGAAGGTGGCCAGCGCGATCTCGCCGATCGTGACGCCCTTCTCCGGATCGCCGCGGACCGAGAACCGCCCCGGCGTCCACTCCAGGTCGTCGGCCGAGGCTTCGAGCATGCCCGCGGCGATCACCTTGGCCTTGTCGATCACCTTGTCGCAGGCGCCGACCAGGGCCATCCCGCCGACAGTCAGCGATCGCGAGCCGTAGGTGTCCATGCCCCTGGGCGCGATCTGGGTGTCGCCGTGCAGCACCCGGATGTCCTCGAACGGGACTCCGAGCTGATCGGCCACGATCTGGCTCCACGCCGTTTCATGGCCCTGGCCGTGCGCGCTGGACCCGGTCACCACCTCGACCTTGCCGGTGGGCAGCATCCGGATCGACGCGTGCTCCCAGCCGCCCGCCCCATAGGACAGCGACCCGAGAACGCGGGACGGAGCCAGGCCGCACATCTCGGTGAACGTCGAGATGCCGATGCCGAGCCGGACCGCGTCGCCGCGGGCGCTGCGTTCCGACTGCTCCCGGCGCAGGTCGTCGTAGCCGAACAGCTCCTTGGCCTTGGCCGTGGCCGCCTCGTAGTTCCCCGAGTCGTAGGTCAGGCCGGCGATGGTGGTGAACGGGAATTCCTCGTGCTTGATCCAGTTGCGCTCCCGCAGCGCCAGCGGGTCCATGCCCAGCTCGACCGCGAGCTCGTCCATGATCCGCTCGATGGCGAAGGTGGCCTCGGGCCGGCCGGCGCCCCGGTAGGCGTCCGTGGGCATCTTCGTCGTGAAGATCCCGGTGCACTTGAACGCGTAAGCATCCATCTTGTAGATCGCGTTGAACATGAACGCGCCCAGCAGCGGGATGCCGGGCGTGACCAGCATCAGGTAGGCGCCCATGTCGGCCAGCAGGTCGACGTCCAGGCCGCGGATCCGCCCGTCGGCGTCGGCGGCGATCCTGATCCGCTGCCACTGGTCCCGGCCGTGGTGCACGGTCATGTTCCCCTCGCTGCGCGACTCGGTCCACTTGACCGGCAGGCCCAGCTTGCGGGTGACCAGCACCGCCAGCACTTCCTCGGCGGTGACCTGCAGCTTCGAGCCGAAGCCGCCGCCCACATCGGGCGCGATCACCCGGATGTCCTGCTCACCGATCCCGGTGACCAGGGCCAGCATGATCCGCAGCACGTGCGGGATCTGGGTGGCCGACCACAACGTAAACTGATCGCCCTCGCACGAGGCCACCACCGCGCGCGGCTCCATCGCGCAGGGGATAAGCCGCTGCTGCCGGTAGGTGCGCTCCAGCACCACCGGGGCATCGCGGAACGCGGCCTCGATGTCGCCGTTGCCGAAGGTCCACACGAAGCTCTTGTTGCCGGCCTCGTGCACCTTCGGCGAGTCTTCGTCCAGCGCGGTCCTGATGTCGAGCACCGGCGGCAGCGGCTCGTAGTCGATCTCGATGGCCTCGACCGCGTCGGCGGCCTCGTACCTGTCACGCGCGACCACGACGGCCACGGCCTCGCCCACGTAGCGAACCTCGTCGACCGCCATCGGCGGGTGGGCCGGGATCACGATGTCGGGGGTGACGGGCCAGGCGCAGGGCAGGCTGCCCTGCTCGTCTTCAAAGTCGGCGCCGGAGAAGGCGGCGATCACACCGGGCTGGCTGCGGGCCGGGCCGACGTTCACCCTGGTGATCTTCGCGTGAGCGTACGGACTGCGCAGGAACGCCATGTGCAGCAGGCCGGGCAGCACGATGTTGTCAGTCCAGTTGGTCTGACCGGTGATGAGCCTGGCATCCTCCTTGCGCAGGCGCGCTCTGCCGAGCTCGGCGGGATGGCCAACGGTTGGCGCGGTCATGGCGTCACCCCCGCCTCGGCGGCGCGCCGCACGGCGCGGACGATGTTCTGGTAGCCGGTGCACCGGCAGAGGTTGCCCTCAAGCCCGTCGCGGATCTCCTGCTCGCTGGGGTGCGGGTTGTCCCGCAGCAGGTCCGCGGCCGCCATGATCATTCCCGGCGTGCAGTAGCCGCACTGCAGCGCGTGCTCCTCGTTGAAGGCGCGTTGCAGCGGGTGCCACTCCCCGTTCGCGAGGCCCTCGATGGTGGTGATGTCGGCGCCGTCCGCCTGGACGGCGAGCACGGCACAGCTCTTGACCGAGGCGCCGTTCATCAGCACGGTGCAGGCACCGCAGTTGGAGGTGTCGCACCCGACGGGCGTTCCGGTCTTGCCCACGACCTCTCTCAGGTAATAGACCAGCAGCATTCGCGGTTCGACGTTGTCGACGTAGCTGGTGCCGTCGACGGTGACGGTTATTTGCGTCATGCGGGCTCCTCGCAGTGGAGACGGCGTTTGCGCCTGAGGCAAACCTAGGGCTGCCGGCGCCCGCGCACCAGACCCGGGGTCCCCGGGCCAGCCCCGGCCCTGGCGATGGGTCGCATTTGTCCGGCGGCTTACCCGACCTCGATGACCTGGAACCCCTCGGCCAGGTGCCCCTCGGGCAGCCCGGCCTGGGCCGCCGCCCGGGCCAGGCGCTCGCGCAGGAATTCCTCGAAGCCGTCCCGCTGCCCGACCTGGCTCACGTGGGACTCGAGCGCCGCGATCTTCTGCGGGAAGGTCTGGGTCACGTCCACGTAGTGCGTGGGCGTGCCGGTGCCGCTGATCCAGACCTCGGGCACGATCCAGGCGTCCAGGCCCTCGTCGGCGAGCAGCTCGGGAAACGCGAACGGGTTGCGGGCGTCCGGGTACACGGCGTCCAGGGCGGCGGAGCCGACCGCGCGGTGGTCCGGGTGGCCGATGCCGAGCCGGACGTAGTTGCGCTCCGGGGACGGGCAGACCACCCGCTGCGGGCGGACCTGCCGGATCACCCGGGCCAGGTCCCGGCGCAACTCCAGGGTGGCCTCCACCCGCCCGTCCGGGTAACCGAGGAACCGCAGGTCGTGCACGCCCACCTGGCTGGCGGCCGCGGTCTGCTCGGCGCGGCGGAGCGTGGCCATGTCGGAACGCGATATGCCCGGGTCGCTGCCGCCCGCGTCGCCGTCGGTGACGATGCAGTAGCTGACCTCGATCCCGGCGCCGGACCAGCGCGCGACCGTTCCGGCGGAGCCGAAGTCCACGTCGTCCGGGTGGGCGGCGATGACCAGGATCCGGCTTACCTCGGCGTCGTCGAGCACGTTCATGATCTTACCGGGCGGAAACCGATGAAGCGGTTGACAGGCCGCCGGCCCCGCGGCCATGATCGCGTACGGCGGACGATCCTCAGGCGTATTGACTGAGAATCGTCCGCCGTAACGGATCTAGCCCAGGTTCAGTCGAGGGCCGACATGACGTGCTTGACGCGGGTGTAGTCCTCGAAGCCGTACATGGACAGGTCCTTGCCGTAGCCGGACTGCTTGAAGCCGCCGTGCGGCATCTCGGCCACCAGCGGGATGTGGGTGTTGATCCACACGCAGCCGAAGTCCAGCCGCCGCGACATCCGCATCGCCCGGCCGTGGTCGGAGGTCCACACCGACGAGGCCAGCCCGTATTCGGTGTCGTTGGCCCAGCGCACCGCCTCGTCCTCGTCGTCGAACCGCTGCACGGTGATCACCGGGCCGAACACCTCGTTCTGGATGATCTCGTCGTCCTGGTGCAGCCCGTCGACCACGCTGGGCTCGAAGAAGTAGCCGCGGTCGCCGGTCCGCTTGCCGCCGGTGAGCACCCGGGCGTGGTCCGGCAGCCGCTGGATGAACCCGGACACCCGCTCGAGCTGGTTCTCGTTGTTCAGCGGCCCGAAGTCCGCGTCCTTGACGTCCGGCCCGCCCACGGTCTGGTTCTTGGCCTGCTCGACCAGGGCGTCCACGAACTCGTCGTGCACGCGGAGGCCGGTCAGCACCCGGGTCGCCGCGGTGCAGTCCTGGCCGGCGTTGAAGTAGCCGGCGATCGCGATCGCCTCGGCGGCCTTGGCCGGGTCCGCGTCGTTGAAGATCACGACCGGGGCCTTGCCGCCGAGCTCCAGGTGCACCCGCTTCAGGCCCGGGGCGGCCGCGGCCGCCACCTCCCGGCCCGCGCGCACGCTGCCGGTGATCGACACCATCTGCGGCACCGGGTGGCCGATCAGGAGCCGGCCGGTGTCCCGGTCGCCGCAGACCACGTTGAACACGCCGGGCGGCAGGTGCTCGCTCATCAGCTGGGCCATCAGCACCGTGGAGGCCGGGGTGGTGTCCGACGGCTTGAGCACCATGGTGTTGCCGGCCGCGAGCGCGGGCGCCCACTTCCAGACCGCCATCATCATCGGGTAGTTCCACGGCGTGACCGCGGCGCAGACCCCGATCGGCTCGCGGCGGATGAACGAGGTGAACCCGGACATGTACTCCCCGGCCGAGAGGCCGTGCAGCATCCGCGCGGCGCCGGCGAAGAACCGGATCTGGTCCACCATCGGCGGTATTTCCTCGGACAGGGTCAGCGCGATCGGCTTGCCGGTGTTCTGCGACTCGACGGCGACGAGCTGCTCGGCCTTCTCCTCGATCGTGTCCGCGATCTTGAGCAGCGCCAGGCTGCGCTCGGCCGGGGTGGTGTCCCGCCAGCCCTCGAACGCGTCGGTGGCGGCGGCGAACGCGGCGGTGACCTCGGCCTCGCGGGATATCGGCGCGGTGGCGAAGACCTCCC
Source organism: uncultured Actinomycetota bacterium (assembly GCA_963808705.1). Classification (GTDB taxonomy): domain Bacteria; phylum Actinomycetota; class Actinomycetes; order Streptosporangiales; family Streptosporangiaceae; genus JASHPR01. The sequence goes on from CAWEHB010000011.1 coordinate 148,078, forward strand.
CGGTGCTCGGGTCGATCAGGTCGGAGCGCTCGTCGTGGGCGAAGTCCGTGTCGCGCCCGCCGACGAAGTTCTGCAGGTCGTTCTTCACGAGGCCCTCCGTTCGGGATGTTTCTTGGGGTTACTTACCCGTGGGCGTCCGTTCCTCGCACGCCCACGGCGACCCGTAGTCGGTGAGCAGGTCGAGGAACGGCTGGGCGGGCAGCGCCTCCGGCCCGAGCACGCCAGCGCCGGACCAGGTCCCGGAGTCGATCAGCTCCAGCGCGACCACCGGGTTGACGGCGGTCTGCCAGACCACGGCCTGGGATCCGTACTCGGCCATGGACCACGCGTTGTCCACGACGTGGTGCAGGTAGACCTCGCGCGGCGCGCCGTCCTTGCCGGTGCCGGTCACCCAGGTGCCCGCGCAGGTCAGGCCGGCCATCTTGTCGCCGAGCGTGGCCGGGTCCGGCAGGCAGGCGGCGACCACGTCGCGCGGCGACACGGCCTGGCCGCCGACCGTGACCGGGTCGGTGGAATCCAGCCCGAGCTTGTGCAGGGTCTGCAGCACGCCGATGAACTCCTCGCCCAGCCCGTACTTGAACGTCACCCGCCGGGCCTGGACCCAGCGCGGGATGAGCAGTACCTCCTCGTGCTCCACGTTGACGCACTCGACCGGGCCGATCCCGGCCGGGAAGACGAACGTCTCGGGCTCGCTGAACGGCGCGGTGGTGAACCAGCCCCGGTCGGCCTCCCAGATCACCGGCGGGTTGAGGCACTCCTCGATCGTGGTCCAGATGGAGAAGGTGGGCGCGAAGTCGTAGCCGGCCACGGTCAGGTTGGCGCCGTCCCGGACGCCGGCCTCGTCGATTTCGCTGAACATGGTGTCGGCCGCGTGCCGGGCGAACACGTCGGACAGGCCGGGCTCCACGCCGATGCCCGCCAGGGCCAGCAGCCCGCGCTCTTCCCACTGCCCGGCCAGGGCGAACTGGTCGTCGCCGAGCTTGACACCGGTCCTGGCGTAAGGCTCATCCTGGTGGGGATGGGACAGCGACATGGCCATGTCCAGGTAGAGCGAGCCGGCCTGGAGCGCGGCGCGGAACAGCGGCATCACGAACCGGGGGTCGGTGGCGTTCATGAGCGCGTCGCAGCGGTACTCGGCCAGCAGGGCCGCCGTGGCTTCCTCGTCGCGCGCGTCAAGCTGGACGGCGGTGTACCGGTCGGGCGCGGCCTCGGTGGCACGCTGGGCCCGGCTAAGGTCGTAGTCGGCGATGACCAGATCGGCAAACCGGCGACGGGCGGCAATCCGCGCAAATGCCGTTCCAACGCCGCCGGCGCCCACGAGAAGTACCCGGCGGATGCTCATGCAGCCGATCCTAGACCAGGCCACCCCTGGCACGGCTGGGACCGGTTGTGATACTGAGCTGTTACAACTGAAATCGTTGCCGTCAGGGGCGATTCATGCTAGAACCGTCGGACTGGTGTGCTTACGCACAATCAAGGTGCTTAAATCGTCGCAACCGGGGCCTAGCGGCAGAGCGCCGGCCCGCGTCAGACCCGGCCCCGCCGGGTCGCTGCCAGGAGGGGTGAGCCATGGCCACCACTGCATCAGAGCTGCAGCCCGTAGAAGAATTTAAGGACAAGGGCCTCAAGCCCGGCGCTCTAAGCCTGGTCTCCAGCGTGGTCATAGGCGTCGCCTCGACCGCTCCGGCCTACAGCCTGGCCGCGACGCTGCTGTTCGTCGTGGTTCTCGTCGGCTTCAAGGCTCCCGCGGTCGCCGTGCTGGCGTTCATCCCGATTCTTTTCTGCTCGATCGGCTACAGCGAGATGAACAAGGCGGACCCGGACTGCGGGACCACGTTCACGTGGGGGACGAGGGCGTTCGGCCCGAAGACCGGCTGGGCGGGCGGGTGGGGCATCGTGGCCGCCGACATCCTGGTCATGGCCAGCCTGGCGCAGGTGGCCGGGCAGTACGTGTTCCTGCTGATCCAGGGCCCCAACAGCGCGATCGGCACCAACCCGGCCAGCGGCTGGGTGCTGCTGGTCGGCATCCTCTGGATCATCGCGATGACCGCTATCTGCTACGTCGGCATCGAGGTCTCGGCGAACTTCCAGAAGATCCTGCTGAGCATCGAGGTCGTTATGCTGCTGGTGCTGTCGGTAACCGCGCTGGTCCGGGTCGGCACCGGGCACCACCCGCCGCAGTCGGTGCACCCGAGCTTCAGCTGGCTGGTGCCCACCCATCTGCCGCTCTCGGCCTTCCTCGGCGGGATCGTCCTGATGCTGTTCATCTACTGGGGCTGGGACACCGCCGTCTCGGTCAACGAGGAAACCAAGGACAAGAGCAAGACCCCGGGCCAGGCGGCGATCATCTCGACCGTGCTGCTGCTGGTCACCTATGCGATCGTGATCATCGCAGTGGTGGCGTTCGCCGGAATCGGCACGACCGGGATCGGCCTGTCCAACGAGGCCCACGGCGGCGACGTGCTGTCCGTGCTCGGCGGCGCGATCTTCGGCACTGGCGGCTTCGGCACCTTCCTGAGTCGGCTGCTGATCCTGATGGTGCTCAGCTCGGCCGCGGCGTCCACCCAGACGACCATCCTCCCGACCGCCCGCACGACGCTGTCGATGGCCGCCTACAAGGCCCTCCCGGACTCGTTCGCCAAGATCCACCACAAGTACCTGACCCCCACGGTGTCCACGATCGTGATGGGCCTGATCTCGATCGCCATCTACGTCCCGATGAACTACGTTTCCGGCGGCGATGTCATCTACGACGCGGTCACCGCGATCGGCATCTACATCGCCTTCTACTACGGGCTGACCGCCCTCACCTGTGTCTGGTATTACCGCACGACGCTGACGAGCAGCGCCCGCAACCTCTGGATGCGCGGCATCCTGCCCGGGCTCGGCTGGCTGATCATGTGGGGGGCGGGCATCTACAGCCTGCAGAGCGACTGGACGGCCAGCTTCGGCTACACCTTCTGGACGGTGCCGGGCCTGCACTGGGAGATCGGCGGGATCTTCCTCATCGCGCTCGGGTCGGCGATAGCCGGCGTGCTGGTATTCGCCTACATGCGGATCACCGAGCCGGCCTTCTTCCGCAAGCAGACCCTCACCAGGGGCACGCCGACGCTCGTGCCGGATAAGTAAGCCCGGCGGCCCGGTCCGGGTGGCCCCGGACGTCGGCCCCAGCGCCTACGCTGGGGCCCGTGACCGCGACTGCCGCCGACTCCCTCCTGGACGGGCTGAACCCCCAGCAGCGGGCCGCCGTCGTGCACGAGGGCAGCCCGCTGCTCATCGTGGCCGGCGCGGGCTCGGGCAAGACCCGGGTGCTGACCCACCGGATCGCCTACCTGCTGGCGGAGCGCGACGTCGCCCCGGGCGAGATCCTGGCCATCACCTTCACCAACAAGGCCGCGGGCGAGATGGCCGCGCGGGCGGGGGCGCTGACCGGCGCGCGGGCGCGGGCCATGTGGCTGATGACGTTCCACGCCGCCTGCGTGCGGATCCTGCGCCGCGAGGCCAGGCGGTTCGGCTACCCCTCCTCGTTCTCGATCTACGACCAGGCCGACTCGCAGCGGCTGATGACGCTGGTCTGCCGCGAGCTGGACCTGGACGTCAAGTACCATCCGCCCAAGGCGATCGCCGCCCAGGTCTCCAACCTCAAGAACGACCTCATCGACTACGAGACGCTCGCCGCCCGCGCCAGCGGGTACCGGGAGAAGACGCTGGCCGAGGCGTACGCCGAGTACCAGCGCCGGCTGGTCGCGGCCGGCGCCATGGACTTCGACGACCTGATCATGGTGACGGTCAACCTGCTGCAGGCGTTCCCCGAGGTGGCCGCCGAGTACCGGGCCAGGTTCCGGCACCTGCTGGTCGACGAGTACCAGGACACCAACCACGCGCAGTACGTCCTGGTGCGCGAGCTCGCCGGGCATCAGCCTCCCGGCGGGCCGGCCGCCCCGCCCAGCCCGCCGGCGGAGCTCTGCGTGGTGGGCGACGCCGACCAGTCCATCTACGCCTTCCGCGGCGCCACGATCCGGAACATCGAGGAGTTCGAGCGCGACTTTCCCGGCGCCCAGGTCATCCTGCTCGAGCAGAACTACCGCTCCACCCAGAACATCCTCGCCGCGGCCAACGCGCTGGTCTCCCGCAACCCCGGCCGGGTGCCGAAGCGGCTCTGGTCCGAGGCGGGCGACGGGCCGCCGATCACCGGCTACGTGGCCGACAGCGAGCACGACGAGGCGGCGTTCGTGGCCGAGGAGGTGGACCGGCTCGCCGACGAGGGGCTGGCCGTCCCCGGGCAGGTGGCGGTGTTCTACCGGACCAACGCCCAGTCCCGGGTGTTCGAGGAGGTCTTCATCCGGGCCGGCCTGCCGTACAAGGTCGTGGGCGGAGTCCGGTTCTACGAGCGGCGCGAGGTCCGCGACCTGCTCGCCTACCTGCGGCTGATCGCCAACCCCGACGACGAGGTATCGCTGCGGCGGGTGCTGAACGTGCCCCGGCGGGGGATCGGCGAGCGGGCCGAGGAGTGCGTGGTGGCGTTCGCCGCCCGGCAGAAGACCAGCTTCGCCCGGGCCCTGGCCCGCCCGGGCGACATCCCGGACCTGGCCGCCCGGTCGGCCCGGGCGATCGGGGCGTTCGGCGAGCTGATCGGCGGGCTGCGGGAGATGGCGCAGGCCGGCAGCCCGGTCGGCGACCTGGCCGAGGCCGTGCTCGACCGGTCCGGGTACCTGGCCGAACTCGAGGACTCGTCCGACCTGCAGGACGAGAGCCGGATCGAGAACCTCAAGGAACTGGTCTCGGTCGCGCGGGAGTACGACAGCCGTAACCCCGGCGGCACGCTGGCGGATTTCCTCGAGCAGGTGTCGCTGGTCGCCGACGCCGACCAGATCCCCGACGGCGAGGACCACGGCGGCCTGGTGACGCTGATGACCCTGCACACCGCCAAGGGGCTGGAGTTCCCGGTCGTGTTCCTGACCGGGCTGGAGGAGAACGTGTTCCCGCACGAGCGGTCGAGCAATGACGAGCGCGAGCTCGCGGAGGAGCGGCGGCTGGCCTACGTCGGGATCACCCGCGCCGAGCAGCGCCTGTACCTGACCCGCGCGATGGCGCGGACCTGGTGGGGGCGGCCGGGCTACCACAAGCAATCCCGGTTCCTGTCCGAGATCCCCGGGACGCTGATCGAATGGCGCCGGGACGAGGCGGCCGCCGCGCCGCCGGCCTCGGAGCGGCTGGCCCGCCGGCCCGGGGTGCAGGCGGCCGGCAACCGGCCGGTGCCGTCGCTGGCGCCCGGCGACCGGGTGAACCACGATGCCTACGGGCTCGGCACGGTGCTCTCGGTGGAGGGCCGCGGCGACGACCCCGAGGCGAAGATCGATTTCGGCGGGGACTACGGGATCAAGCACCTGGTGCTGCGCTACGCGCCCATCGAGAAGCTGTAACCGCGCCGCGGCGGCTCAGCCCGCTGCGGCGCTGATCAGGCCGGCGAGCAGGCCCGGGGCGCGCAGCGGCAGCAGGTGGTCGGCGCTACCCTGCCCAGTAGGGGGCCGGCGCCGCGGGCTGCGGCGGGGCGCGTCCCGGTGGAGGAGATTCATGAGCAGCATCCGCGTGGTCATCGCCAAGCCGGGCCTGGACGGCCATGACCGTGGCGCGAAGGTGGTGGCCCGGGCACTGCGCGACGCCGGGGTGGAGGTCATCTACACCGGGCTGCACCAGACCCCGGAGCAGATCGTGGCCGCCGCGCTGCAGGAGGACGCCGACGCGATAGGGCTCTCCGTCCTGTCCGGCGCGCACATGACCCAGTTCCGCCGGGTGCTCGAATTGCTGACCGAACGTGACGCCACCGACATCGTCGTGTTCGGCGGCGGCATCATCCCGGACGCGGACATCGCCGAGCTGGAGCGGATGGGCGTGGCGAAGATCTTCACTCCGGGCGCGGCGACGACCGAGATCGTGGACTGGGTCCGGTCGAATCTCGGCCAGCAGGAGCAGGAGGAGACGGTCGGCTAGCGACCCAGGTGGGCCCGGCGCGTCTGGCCGCACTAGGCTGCGTGCGCAGGCCTACCGCAGACATCGGCGCCCGCATCCCGAACCCAGCGCCGCACACCTAGGACGGACCTGAGTGGACCTTTTTGAGCATCAGGCGAAGGGGATCTTCGCCGAGCATGGGGTGCCCGTTCCCGAGGGCAGGGTCGCGCTTACCCCGGCCGAAGCCCGCGCCATCGCGGAGGCGTTCGCCGCGGCCGGAAAGCCGCGGGTCGTGGTCAAGGCCCAGGTGAAGACCGGCGGCCGCGGCAAGGCCGGCGGCGTGAAGCGGGCCGGCGAGGCCGAGATTGAAGTGGTCGAGCAGGTCGAGACCATGGACGACGCGGCGCGCCGCGCCGCCGAACTGGCCGCTGCGGCCGCGACGGGAGCATGAGATGGCGATCTTCCTGACCGCGCAGAGCCGGATCATCGTGCAGGGCATCACCGGCTCCGAGGGGCGCCGGCACGGGGCCCGGATGCTCCGGGCGGGCACCCGGGTCGTGGGCGGGACCAACCCGCGCAAGGCCGGCCAGACGATCGAGCTCGCCGAGACCGAGCTACCGGTGTTCGGCACGGTCGCCGACGCGATGTCGGCCACCGGCGCCGACGTGTCGGTCGTCTTCGTGCCCCCCGCGGGTACCAAGGACGCGGTGATCGAGGCGGTGGACGCGAAGATACCGCTCGTCATCGTGATCACCGAGGGCATCCCCGTGCACGACACCGCGGAGTTCTGGGCGTACGCGAGCGCGCAGGGGAACACCACCCGCATCATCGGCCCGAACTGCCCGGGCGTGGCCTCGCCCGGCAAGTCGAACGCCGGGATCATCCCGGCCGACATCACCACGGAGGGCCGGGTCGGCCTGGTGTCGAAGTCGGGCACGCTGACCTACCAGATGATGTACGAGCTCAGCGACATCGGCTTCTCCACCGCGGTGGGCATCGGCGGCGACCCGATCATCGGGACCACGCACATCGACTGCCTGCGGGCGTTCGCCGGCGACCCGGAGACCGACGCGATCGTGATGATCGGGGAGATCGGCGGCGACGCCGAGGAGCGCGCGGCCGCCTTCATCGAGCGCAACGTCTCCAAGCCCGTGGTTGCCTACGTGGCCGGCTTCACCGCGCCCGAGGGCAAGACGATGGGGCACGCCGGGGCGATCATCTCCGGATCGGCGGGCACGGCCCAGGCCAAGAAGGAAGCTCTGGAGAAGGTCGGGGTCCGGGTGGGCCGGACCCCGAGCGAGACCGCCGGCCTGGTCCGCGAGGCCATGGGCGGCCGCTGACCCCCACGGCGTGCCGGCGGTCCCGCGGCGCACCGGACGCTGCCCACGGCACGTCCGCGCCTTGCGGCGGCACTGTTGCCCACGGCGCGCCTCCGCGCCTAGCGGCGCGGCAGTTGCCAGGCTTTGGGTTGTGATGACTCGGCTGACGGCTGGCACCCGGCGGGCCGGCGCGGGCGGCGAGGCAAACCCCGTCCCGGCCGGCGCAGTCCGCCCGCTCGCCGTCACGGGGGCGATCGCCGCCTGCGCCGCCGCCGGGACCGGGCTCGCCGTGCTGACCATGCTCGCGCTGGCCGGCTTCATCGCGGCACCGCACGCCGGGCTCGGCCTGACCGGCGTGCTGCGCACGGCCGCGCTGCTCTGGCTGATCGGCCATCACGTGGGCTTCGCCTTGCCCGGCGTCGGCCGGATCGGCATGCTGCCGCTCGGGCTGGTCCTGCTGCCCGGCGCGCTGCTGTGGCGGGCGGGCCGCTGGGTGGTGCGCACCGGGGGGGTCCGCAGGCTCCGGCACGTGGGCTACGCCGCCCTGGCCCTGGCCGTTCCGTACGCCATGGTGGCAGCGGCGCTCGCCCTGGCCAGCAGCTCGCCGCGGGCCACGCCCTCGCTTCCCGAGGCCGTGGTGTGCCCGTTCCTGCTCGCGCTGACCGCGGGCGGCCTCGGCGGCGCCCGCGCCCTGGCGCCGTGGCGGCAGCTGGCAGGCCTGCTCGGTGACCGGCTGCGCTCGCTGACCGTCGGCACGGCGGGAGCGCTGGCGGTCCTCACCGCGGCCGGGGGCCTGCTCGCCGGTGTCTCGCTCGCCCTGCACCAGGCGGAGTTCAAGGCGGTCGACGCGATCCTGGCCCCGGGGGCGGTGGGAGCCGCGCTGTTGCTGCTCGCCCAGCTTGCCTACGTGCCCAACGCCGTGATCTGGGCGATCTCGTTCACGCTTGGCCCGGGATTCGCGTTCGGGACCGGCACGGTGATCGCGCCGACCGGCTCCGCGCTCGGCCCCCTCCCGGACTTCCCCCTGCTCGCGGCGCTGCCGCCGGGGGTGCACCCGGCGGTCCCGTTCCTGCTGTCCGCGGCCGTGCTGGTCGTGCCCTACCTGGCCGGGGCCTTCGGCGGGCTGCTGATGACGCGTGCCGTGCCCGCTGCAGCGCTGGAGACCGCGCCGCTGTGGGGGTTCGTCTCCGGGGTCCTGACCGGCTGCGTGCTGGGAGTCCTGGCCGCGTTCGCGGGCGGGCCGCTGGGCAACGGCCGCCTGGCGGCGGTCGGCCCGTCCGGCTGGCAGGTCGGCGTGGTGGCCTCGCTGGAGGTGGGCGTGGCGGCCGCGGTGACCGCGGGCGTCGCGAACTGGCTGCGCCGGCGCGCCATTACCGCGGCCGGGCCGGCCGCGGCCACGCCGGGACCGCCGCCGGCCGCGGCGCCGCTTCCCGGCCTGGACCCGGGTGACGCGGCCGGTGACGGGCACACGATCTACGTCAACCCGTGGGCCGGGACCGCGGATCAGGGCTCCGGCGACACCCGGCCCCGGGCCCCGCACCGGCCCTCATCGCTGCCCTGGCGAGGCCCTTAGCCCGGCACCGACCGGTGCAGCTGGTCCAGGCACGCCTGCTGCGCGCTCGGCGTGTTCGCGGCGGACAGGCACTGGGAGAAGGAATTCAGCTCCGGCCAGAACACGGCGAACGCGATCAGCAGGATGGCGCTCAGCACGGCGCCGATGATGCCGAGTACCGTGCCGGCGACCGCGCCCCGCGGGCGCATGGTGACCGAGCGCCGCGCCCCCCGGATCGCCATCACCCCGAACCAGCACGCGGACAGGCCCACGAGAAGGCCGAAGACGACCAGGTAGATGCCCCGGTGGAAGTTGGTGCCGACACCGAGCAGGGCCAGCAGGCTCAGCACGCCAAGCAGGACCGCGGCCACCGCGCGCTGGCGCATGGCCGGCTCGGGCGGCGGGAGCGGCCGGCCGGGCCCCGCTGGCCTGCCGGGCGGGCGCCCGTTGCCCCGGCGGCGGGCCGCGTCCGGCGGGGCCCCCGGTGGCACGCCGGGCCCGGGGCCCGGCGACGGGGGCGGCGGGGGCGGCCCGTTCCACGGGACGGGCCCCGGCGGCGGGACGGGCCCCGGCGGCGGCGAAGCCCCGGGAGCCGGGGCCAGGCCCTGGCCGTCCGGCTGCTGAGGGAAGTGCAGCGCGGGCAGTCCCGGCGGCTCCCCCTTCCTCTCCGGCGGCTCGGGGGAGCCCAGCGGCGGCCGCTGACTCTGGTTTGCTGGCAGGGCCGGGTCCTCTCTGGCGGCTGGATGCGACCTCCCTATTTCACCACCTTCGGCGACTACCCAGGGTCCCGGCCGCGCCAGGTCTTATCGTGGGCCCATGCTGTCGCGCCTGGTGGTGCTGGCGTCGGGCGCGGGAACCAACCTGCAGGCCCTGCTGGACGCCTGCGCCAGCGAGTCGTACGGGGCGCGGGTGGTCGCGGTGGGCACGGACCGGGACGGCATCGCCGCGCTGGCCCGCGCGCAGGCCGCGGGGGTCGCCACGTTCACGCTCCGGGTCCGGGACTTCCCGGCCCGCGAAGACTGGGACCGGGCCCTCACCGCCGCCTGCGCCGGGTTCGAGCCGGACCTGATCATCCTCGCCGGGTTCATGAAGCTCGTCGGGGCCGGCTTCCTGGCCGCGTTCGGCGGGCGGGTTATCAACACCCATCCCGCCTTGCTACCGTCGTTCCCCGGCATGCAAGGCGTGAAAGACGCGCTGGGCTACGGCGTGAAGGTCTCGGGGTGCACCGTGTTCCTGGTCGACGCGGGAACCGACAGCGGCTCGATTATCGCGCAGGCCGCCGTTCCCGTTCACGATGACGACGACGAGACCACCCTGCACGAGCGGATCAAGGTCACCGAGCGCGCGCTGCTCGTGGACACGGTGGGCCGGCTGGTCCGCGACGGATGGTCCGTCCGGGGCCGGAAGGTGAGGATCGGGCCGTGAGCAAGGTAGCCATCAACCGGGCGCTGATCAGCGTCTACGACAAGACCGGTCTGGAAGACCTGGCCCGGGCGCTGCACCAGGCCGGCGTCGAGATGATCTCCACCGGCAGCACGGCGGCGGTGATCTCGGCCGCGGGCCTGCCGGTGACCAGGGTCGAGGACGTCACCGGCTTCCCCGAGTGCCTGGACGGCCGGGTCAAGACCCTGCACCCGGCCATTCACGCCGGGCTGCTGGCCGATCCCACCGTGCCCGGGCACGCCGAGCAACTCGAGGAGCTGGCGGTCGTGACGTTCCAGCTTCTGGTGTCGAACCTGTACCCGTTCGAACGGACCGTGGCGAGCGGCGCGGCACCGGCGGACTGCATCGAGCAGATCGACGTCGGCGGGCCGGCGATGGTCCGCGCGGCGGCGAAGAACCATGCCCGGGTGGCCGTGGTCACCGAGCCGTCCCAGTACCCGGCGGTGACGCAGGCCGTGGCCGGCGGCGGCTTCACGCTGGAGCAGCGGCGCCGCCTGGCGGCCCGGGCCTACGCGCACACGGCCGCCTACGACGGCGCGGTCGCCTCCTGGTTCGCCTCGGCCTACGCGCCGGACGAGACGGCGCACGATACCGGGCTGCCGGACGTGATCGGCGGGCTCTGGGCCCGCGGCGAGGTGCTCAGGTACGGGGAGAACCCGCACCAGCGGGCGGCCCTGTACCGGCCCGGTGACCCGGGCGGGACGGGCGGGACGGGCGGGATCGCGGGCGCCGGGCAACTGCAGGGCAAGGCGATGTCGTACAACAACTACGTCGACGCCGACGCCGCGCGGCGCGCGGCCCACGACTTCGCCGCGCCGTGCGTTGCGATCATGAAGCACTCCAACCCGTGCGGGATCGCGGTCGGCGCCGACCTGGCCGAGGCGCACCGCAAGGCGCATGCCTGCGACCCGGTGTCGGCGTACGGCGGGGTGATCGCCGCCAACGGCGTGGTGACCGCCGCGCTCGCCGCGCAGATCGCCGAGATCCTCACCGACGTGCTCGTGGCGCCCGGGTTCGAGCGGGAAGCGCTGGAGATCCTGGCCCGGCGGAAGAACCTGCGGGTGTTGCGCTGCCCGGCCCCGGACCAGGCCCCGGGCCTGGAATGGCGCCAGGTCAGCGGGGGCCTGCTGGTGCAGTCCGCCGACCGTGTCGCCGAGCCGGGCGACGAGCCGGCGAACTGGAAGCTCGCCGCCGGGCCCGCGGCCGACGCGGCCACCGTGCGCGACCTGGCCTTCGCCTGGCGGGCGTGCCGGGCGGTCAAGTCCAACGCGATCCTGCTCGCCTCCGGCCAGGCGACGGTCGGCATCGGCATGGGGCAGGTGAACCGGGTCGACTCGGCCCGGCTGGCGGTCTCGCGGGCCGGAGAGCGGGCCCGGGGGGCGGCGGCGGCCAGCGACGCGTATTTCCCGTTCGCCGACGGCCTGCTGGTGCTCGCCGACGCGGGCGTGCGCGCCGTGGCCGAGCCGGGCGGGTCGATCCGCGACGAGGAGGTCATCGCCGCGGCCCAGGAGGCGGGGATCACCCTGTACCTCACCGGCGTGCGCCATTTCTATCACTAACGCGACGCCAGCGGGCCGGTCACCCGGCCGGTCACCCGGGCCGGTCACCCGGCCGGTCACCCGGGCGGGCTCAGCCGCGGAACGAGGGGTTGTCCTGCTGCAGCACCCAGCCGTTGCCGTCCGGGTCGTCGAAGGTCTTCCAGCGCCCCCACGGCGCCTCCTGGATCTCGTCCTCGGCGAACGTGACGCCCCGGGCGGCCAGCTCGGCGAGAGTCTTCTCCAGGTCGTCACAGCCGAGCACCGAGCCCTTGAGCGAGCCGGCCGGCATGGTGTCGAACCAGGTCACCAGCGTGACCGCGGTTCCGCTGCCGGGCGGGCGCAGCGTTATCCAGCGCATGCTGCCGCCGGCGAACGAGCTGTCCATCTCGACCGAGAAGCCCAGCTTCTCGGTGTAGAAGCTCTTGGCCCGGTCCTGGTCGCTGACCGGGACCGAGATCACCTCGAGGTTCGTGAGTGCCATGGGCTTCCTCCTCATCACGCCGGGCCTGGCAGAATCGGTCCGGTCCCACAGCACCCTACGGATAGGGCCCAGATGACCGCACGCATCCTGGACGGCAAGGCCGTGGCGCTCGCGATCAGGGAGGACCTCACCCGGCGGGTGGCCGAGCTGGCCCGGCGCGGCATCACGCCGGGCCTGGGCACGGTGCTGGTCGGGGACGACCCGGGCAGCCGCGCCTACGTCAGGGGCAAGCACCGGGACAGCGCGCAGGTCGGCATCGCCAGCATCAGCCGGGAACTGCCCGCCGACGCCACCCAGGACGAGGTCGAGGCGGTCGTGGACGAGCTGAACGGCGACCCGGCCTGCACCGGCTTCCTGGTCCAGCTGCCGCTGCCCGAGGGGCTCGACGCGCAGCGGGTGCTGCACCGCGTGGACCCGGGCAAGGACGCGGACGGCCTGCACCCGCTCAACCTGGGCAAGCTGGTGCTGGGCGAGCCGGGGCCGGTGCCGGGAACCCCGGAGGGGATCATCGAGCTGCTCCGGCGCTACGACGTGCCGCTGAACGGGGCGGACGTCACCGTGATCGGCCGCGGGATAACCGTCGGGCGCACGCTCGGCCTGATGCTGACCCGGCGCAGCGAGAACGCCACCGTGACGCTCTGCCACACGGGCACCAAGGACCTCGTCGCGCACACGAGGAACGCCGACATCGTGATCGTTGCGGCCGGCCGTCCCCGGCTGCTGACCGCCGAGATGATCCGGCCCGGCGCCGTGGTCGTCGACGTGGGCATCACCCGCACGGACGCCGGGCTGGTGGGCGACGTCGATCCCGGAGTGGCCGAGGTGGCCGGGTGGCTCGCGCCGGTGCCGGGCGGCGTGGGCCCGATGACGCGGGCGATGCTGCTGGCCAAGGTGGTGACGTTCGCCGAGCGGCAGGCAGGGGCTAACTGACACCGGGCCTGGCCCGGGCGTCCTACCGGCACCGTTTTGGGCCTGTGGGCTACTCGCAAGTAACCTGTGGCGGGAGGTCCTGTCCGGCACCCGGGGCTGAGGTCGCGGGCGCGGTTTGGCAGGCTTAACCTTGCGCTCGGTGGCGCCGGCGCCGCGTGGCGCAGCGCCGGGCCGCATTGTCTGCAGAGGGAGGTCGGCCGCCGGTCATGAACATCGTCGTCTGCATGAAACAGGTCCCGGACACGGAAACAGAGCGCACGCTCAGGCCCGCCGACTCGACCGTGGACCGCGACGCCGCCAATGGGGTGATCAACGAGCAGGATGAGTACGCGATCGAGGAGGGGCTGCGCCTGGCCGAAGCGCACGGCGGTGAGGTGACCATCCTGTCGATGGGCCCGGAGAAGGCGAGCGAGTCCATCCGCAAGGCCCTGTCGATGGGCGCGGACAAGGCCGTGCACGTGCTCGACGACGCGCTGCACGGATCCGACGCGCTGGCGACCTCGGCGGTGATCGCCGCGGTGCTCGGCCGGATCGGGTTCGACCTGGTGATCCTGGGCTCGGAGTCCACCGACGCCCGGATGGGCGTGATGGCGGCGATGCTGGCCGAGCGCCTCGGCGTGCCGCAGCTCTCATTCGCCAGCAAGGTGGAGATCGACGGGACGGCGATCTCCATCAACCGGCAGGCCGACTACGGCCACGACCGGGTCCAGGCCAGCCTGCCCGCAGTGGTCAGCGTGGTCGAGAAGATCAACGAGCCGCGCTACCCGTCGTTCAAGGGGATCATGGCGGCGAAGAAGAAGCCGGTCGAGACGCTGAGCCTGGCCGACATCGGGATCGACCCCGGTCAGGTCGGCCTGGCCTCGGCAGCCACCGAGGTGGTCAGCTTCGCCAGCCTGCCGCCCCGGCAGGCCGGAACGGTCGTCAAGGACGAAGGCGACGGCGGCGTGAAGGCCGCCGAGTTCCTCGCCTCGCAGAAGTTCATCTGAGCCCGGAGGCCCATACATGGCTGAGATCCTGGTCCTCGCCGAGCATTCCGGCGAGTCGGTCAAGAAGGTCACCAGCGAGCTGCTGACCCTGGCGCGCCGGTTCGGCGAGCCGTCGGTCGTCTGGACCGGACCGGGCGCGGACGCCGGACGGGAGCGGCTGGCCGAGTTCGGAGCCGAGACCGTGTACGTCGCGGCCGGCGGGGAACTCGACGACTACGTCGTCGCGCCCAAGGCGGAACTGCTCGCCGCCCTGGTCGCGGACAAGTCGCCCGCCGCGGTGCTGGTGGCCAGCACCGCCGAGGGCCGGGAGATCGCGGCCAGGCTGGCCGTGAAGACCGGCTCCGGGCTGATCACCGACGCGGTCAACCTCGGTGAGGGCCTGGTCGCCGAGCAGTCGATCTTTGGCGGAGCCATCATCGTCCAGTCGAAGGTCCGGACCGGGACGCCGATCGTGGCCGTGCGCCCGAACGCGGTCGCGCCGGAGTCGGCGCCGGGAGTCGCGAGGCTCGAGAGCGTCAGCATCGAGGTCAGCGACGCCGCGAAGGGCGCGCGGGTCACCGAGCGGGTGGAGCAGGAGCGCAGCGAGCGGCCGGAGCTCACCGAGGCGTCGATCGTGGTCTCCGGCGGCCGCGGGGTGGGCGGCGCGGAGAACTTCGCACTGATCGAGAAGCTCGCCGACTCGCTCGGGGCCGCCGTGGGCGCATCCCGCGCCGTCACCGACGCGGGCTGGTACCCGCACCAGTTCCAGGTCGGCCAGACCGGCAAGACCATCTCCCCCCAGCTCTACCTGGCGGTGGGCATCTCCGGGGCGATCCAGCACCGGGCCGGGATGCAGACGTCCAAGACCATCATGGTGATCAACAAGGACGCCGAGGCCCCCATCTTCGAGCTCGCCGACTTCGGCATCGTGGGGGATCTCTTCCAGGTCGTCCCGCAGCTGACCGAGGAGATCCAGAAGCGGGCCCAGGGCTGACCAGAGCCGGCTTCGGGCCCGCCACCAGCCCGCCCGCCTTCGCGTCGCGACCAGCCCGCCTCCCGCGGCTAGGCTGAGTAATCGTGGGATACCTCGATGCCGGCGGCGGCCGCCGGGCGCCGGCGCTGGCCTCCCCGGTCTACCTGGATCACGCGGCGACCACGCCGATGCTGCCCGAGGCCCTCGACGCGATGACCGAGGAACTCGCGCAGCTCGGCAACCCCTCGTCGCTGCACAACGCCGGTCGCCGGGCGCGCCGGATCGTCGAGGAGTCCCGGGAGCAGATCGCGGCGGCCTACGGCGCTCGCCCCAGCGAGGTGGTGTTCACCAGCGGCGGGACCGAGGCGGACAACCTGGCCGTCAAGGGGCTCTTCTGGGCGCGGAGCGCCGCGGATCCCGGGCGGCGGCGGGTGCTGACCGCGCCGATCGAGCATCACGCGGTTCTCGACTGCGCGGGGTGGCTGCGCGACCACGAGGGAGCCGAGATCAGCTGGCTGGCGCTGGACCGCGTCGGCCGGGTCGGCCCGGAGTCGCTGCGCGAGGCCATCGAACGGGAGGCCGGTGCGGTCGCCCTGGTCAGCGTCATGTGGGCCAACAACGAGGTCGGGACGGTGCAGCCGGTGGCCGAACTGGCCGCCGTGGCCCGCGAGTACCGGATCCCGTTCCACAGCGACGCGGTCCAGGCCGCCGGCCAGCTGCCGGTCAGCCTGGCCGACAGCGGTGCCGCGGCGCTCACCGTCACCGCGCACAAGATCGGCGGGCCGGTCGGGGCGGGGGCGCTGCTGCTGGCCAAGGGCACCGACCCGGTGCCGGTGCTGCACGGCGGCGGGCAGGAGCGCGACGTGCGGTCCGGCACCCTGGACGCCCCCGCGATCCGGGCCTTCGCGGTCGCCGTGGAGATCGCCACCGAGCGCCGCAGCGACGAGGCCAAGCGGCTGGCCGAGCTGCGGGACGACCTGATCGCGCAGGTTCTGGCGGCCGTGCCCGATGCGGTGCTGAACGGCGCGCCGCCCGGGCCCGGCAGGCTGCCGGGCAACGCTCACTTCTCGTTCCCCGGCTGCGAGGGCGACGCGTTGCTGATGCTGCTCGACGCCAAGGGCATCGCCTGCTCGACCGGTTCGGCCTGCACGGCGGGCGTGGCGCAGCCCAGCCACGTGCTGCTCGCGCTGGGAGCCGATGAGGCCCGGGCCCGCGGGTCGCTGCGGTTCTCGCTGGGCCACTCCAGCACCCAGGCGGACGTGGACGCCCTGGGCGCGGTCATCGGCGAGGCCGTGGAGCGGGCCCGCCGCGCCGCCGCCCGCTGACGTCGGCCTGGTCAGGCAGTCTCTTGATCATGGCGGGCCCGCGTACGGCGCATCCGTACTGAATCAACCACGATCATGGAAGCGTGGCGGCCAACCGGGCGGGCTGGCGCGTGCGGCCCCGCGACCGCTCCGGGCCGCATAATCTCGAACGCGATGAACCGACTGCGCGTGCTCGCCGCGATGTCGGGCGGCGTCGACTCCGCGGTGGCCGCCGCCCGCGCCGCCGACGCCGGTCACGAGGTGACCGGCGTCCATCTCGCGCTGTCGCCGAACCCCAGCTCCTACCGGACCGGCGCGCGGGGGTGCTGCACGCTGGAGGACGCCAGGGACGCGCGCCGCGCCGCCGACGTGATCGGCATCCCGTTCTACGTCTGGGACCTGGCCGAGCAGTTCCACCGCGACGTGGTGCAGGACTTCGTGGCCGAGTACGCGCGCGGGCACACGCCGAATCCCTGCCTGCGGTGCAACGAGAAGATCAAGTTCGCCGCCGTGCTGGACCGGGCGGTTGCGCTGGGCTTCGACGCCGTCTGCACCGGCCACCATGCCCGCCTGGCGCCCTCCGGCGGCAGCCAGCGGCTGGTGCGCAGCGTGGACCAGGCCAAGGACCAGTCGTACGTGCTCGCGGTGCTGACCGGCGCGCAGATCGCCCGGGCGATGTTCCCGCTCGGCGACTCGACCAAGGACCAGGTACGCAAGGAGGCGGCGGAGCGAGGGCTCGCCGTGGCCGACAAGCCGGACAGCCACGACGTCTGCTTCATCGCCGACGGGGACACCAGGAAGTTCCTCGAGGGCAGGCTCGGTGCCGCCCCGGGCCGCATCGTCGACACCGAGGGCCAGGTCGTCGGCCGCCACAACGGCAGCTACGGCTTCACGGTCGGCCAGCGCAAGGGTCTGGGCCTCGGCACGCCGGCACCCGACGGCAGGCCCCGCTACGTCCTGGACATCGAGCCGGTGTCGAACACGGTGACCGTGGGCCCGGCCGAGGCGCTCGGCGCGGACGACATCGAGGCGGAGCGACCGGTCTGGAGCGGCTGCCGCCCGCCCGCGGACCCGATCGGCTGCCTGGTCCAGCTGCGCGCCCACGGGCACGCTCACCCGGCGAGAGCCTGGCTGGACGGCGACACCCTCAGGATCAGCCTGAACGAGCCGGCCCGGGGCGTGGCCAGGGGCCAGGCCGCGGTCTTGTACCACGGCGACACCGTCCTCGGCAGCGCCACGATCACCCGCGCGGGCCGGGCCGCCCCGGCTTGATCAGATCGGGCCGGTCGTTCAGCCGAGGCGTGCTGGCGGCGCTGATATCGGCGGTTGACTTCTGGAAGAGTGCCGCTGAGGGATTCGTGGTGTCACCAAATCTTACGAACCAGAACCCGAGGTCTTCAAAATAGTGATGTAGCGCAATGTTGGTCGTCCACGCATCGATCCTGATCCATTTCGCGCCGTATTGGCGCCCAGCCCACCGGCCGGCCCAGGCGAGCAGTTCGGCGCCGATTCCCTGGCCAGCGTAACCCCTGCTGACCACGAGCCGGGACACGTAGACAGCGAGATCGGACTGCTCAGATTTGGTCCAGAACTCTGAGTTGGCATCGGGCCTGCAAGTGATCGTGGCCATCGGGATTCCGTCATCCTCGACGATCCATGTCCGGTCGGCCGCCAGGCCGCGCTTCACCCGCGCGTCCTGTTCCGCCTCGCTGGGCCACGGACGGCTCCACTGATCGGTGCCTCTAGCCCGGAGCCAGTCCGCGGCTTCAGCGATGAAGCACAGGATAAGTTCCAGGTCGCTGGTCTTGGCCGGGCGAATGCGAAACATGATGGGCGCGGCTTTCTATGGAGTTATATCCCGGTTTAGCTAAAGGCGATGAATGATTGCTGGCTGGATGACTGCCAGCGAGATCTCGAATCTTAGCAGCAGGTTTATCGGTCGGCTGCAGCATCCGCGTTAGGGACGCACCCAACGTGGCCGACCGGCTGGTTCCAATGGCACGCAGCGCGGGGTCGCCCGGGGAGATACTGGCCGGTGTGGTTCTGGATGGTTTCGCTCGCGCGCTCGATGGCTTTGAGTCCGTGCTCGGAGTCCGTGCTCGCCGGGGTTGCGCCTGGCCGCTGGGATGCCCCGTCGCCGTGCGCGGGCTGGCGCGCCGCCGATGTCGCCGGTCACGTGATCGGCGACCTGCGGGCGGTTGAGGCGTACGCGGCCGGGCGCGACGAGGAAGACAGTGCCGCTGATCCGCGATCTGCGGCCGGTGACGATCCGCTGGCCGCGTGGCGCGCGGCGCGGGCTGACATGATGGCGGCGCTGGACCCCGCGGCGCTGACCGGCTGCTGGCCATCTTCGGCCGCCGTAACCCCGGCGGTTAAAGATCTTTAGTTCATGAGCACGTAACCGTCCTGTCAGCGGGGGTCGTAGTGCTCATAGCGATACTGCGCCGATGGGCGTGCGTGATACTTGGCCATGACACCTCCTCTCGTCCTCTCTCCCATATTCCGGTCCCATCCGACAGGGCCGGCCTGTGCCCCCCCAACCCACCATCGCCTGTCCAGAGTCGTTCCGCAAGGTTCGCGGATAGGAGGAATACGCGGTTGGGGCGCAAGCCGCGGCCAGATCAAGCCAATGAACTGCGTAGACGCTCGGCCCGGTGTGGGCGGCCGGGCCTTCGGCTTGAGAGAATTCTGGCCCGTTAGCGACACACGGATCATCGGTAGTTACTAATGGGGTGCTAGTGACTGCTGCTACTGGACGGACTGGGTGGGCCCAGGTCCCGCTTGCGGACAACGCTGCCCGCAAGAAGAATTCACTGTGGGGCTGTGTCCATATGGCGTTCCTTTACGGCGGTAGTGCCGTCATGGCCAGTAACGTGATCACCAACGCCAGCAAGTGCTGCCTGCCTGACGGCTTGGGGAGCATTCTTCTGTGGCGGGAGAAGGTAAATCCCGGCAGGCACGAACATGCACTGGCTAAATTCCTGAATGGCCTGGGAAGAGTCCAGCCACCTCTGGGCCAGGCGGCGTGCTGCCAGGGGGGCCGGCTTGTCGGGCTTGATCAGCTTGGGCTTCTCCTTCAGGCGAGGTATATCGGCTGACCTGATATGAGCAGTTGACCTCTGGAAGAGAGCGGCAGAGGGATATTCTACGTAATCGCAAAACCTTAGGAAGCTGAATTCCTCATTTTCGTAATAACTGTGCAAGGCAATGTTGGTCGTCCACACGTCGATCCTGATCCATCGCGCGCCGTATTGCTTCCTGGCCCACCTGCCGGCCCATCTGATTAGCTCGGCCCCCACTCCCAGCCCGGCGTGACTCCGGCTGACCACGAGTCGGGATACGTAGACGGCGAGGTCGGCTTGCTCCGCTTCCATCCAGAGGTCTGGGTTGGCATCAGGCCTGCAAGTTATCGTGGCTACCGGAATACCGTCGTTCTCGACGATCCATGTCCGGTGAGCCCTTAGGCCTCGCTCGACCCGCGCGTCCCGTTGCTCTTCGTCGGGCCATGGCTTATCCCATTGGTCGGTGCCTTTGGCCTGAAGCCAGCCGGCAGCCTCATCGATCATTTTCAGGATAAGCTTTAGGTCACCGGTCGCGGCCGGGCGGACGTGAAGCATGATGGGAGCGGCTTTCTGCGGTCATGTCCCAGCCTGGTTTAAAGGCAATGGGAGATCGGGTAATTGGATGGCTGGAGTTCAGGTTTTACTAGCGGGGCTGCCGACAAGGCCTAGGCTAAGCTGGTATCTTTCACCGACGCGTTGTCAGCGGGGCTAGGAGCAGGTTCATCGGAGCCAGCCGTGACACCTGCATTAGGGGCATGCCCCACGTTGACGACGAACTGGTTCCGGTCAGCCGGGTAGACGGTTACGGTTAGCCGGATTGGCTTGCCGGATTCGTCGAAGGATGTCCGGTGAGTTTCGAAGACGGCCACCCGGCCGTCGTCGGGCAGCCTGAAAAAGGCCGCCTCGGCCGGTTCTAGCGCGCGAACCGTTATCTTGTCGCGCCAGCCCACCTGTTTTATATGCAAGGTTTCTGTGAGGTAGCTGACTACCCCGTCCTTCATATCCACAGCCGCGAGGATCCCCGCGGCGCCTTGCTGGACAAATCTCATCGGATAGAACGAGGTCTGCAGCGACCACGGGGTCCCGTCGATGGACCGCTGCTGATGCCGACTGACTACAGTGAAGTCGTCCTCGAGTTCGAGTTCGCTCGCCACCAGGCCAGTGGCTTGCTGGACCTCAACGCGCGGGACGGAGTCCGTGGGCGCTCTCCGCCGTTCGGTGACCTCGGAAGCGTAGGCACCACCCTCGCCGAGGCCGAAGCCGGTCTCAGGTCTGACAATGATGACGAACGGGTCGATCTTATTGACGACGAAGGTTCCCTGGCCGGGACGGGTCTCCACCAGGCCTCTGCCGATGAGCCACCTCACCGCATCGCGGACGGTGTTCCGGGATGCATCGTACTCCTCCCTGAGTTCCATTTCCGTCGGCAACTGGGCGCCCGGGCCAAGCTGGCCAGTCTCGATCTTCCGCTGCAGATCATCGGCAATCTGTCGGTATATGGGCATAGTGGTTTCTCCCGGAATAACCTGGGGTCTGCTCCAGCGGAGGCTTCGGCGTCAGGAACCTCACCGACCTCGATGACGAACTGGTTTCGGTCTGCGGGATAGACGCTGATAGTGAGGCGGAACGGCTGGCCGTGGTGGTCGAAGGCGGACGTGGCCGGCTTGCGCCGCCCGCCTCGCCCCGCTCCCCGCGTCCCCTTGGCGTAGACGGGGCCTTCCTCGTCGCCACTCTTCTCGGGCTCGCCAGTCAGGATGGTGACGTAAGGGTCGATCTTGCCGACGACGAAACTTCCCTGACCCGGACGGGTCTCGACGAGCCCGCGCGTGATGAGCCATTTCACGGCGTCTCGGACGGTGTTCCGCGAAGCGTCGTACGTCTCCCTGAGCTCGGGCTCGGTGGGCAGCTGGTCGCCGTGGCCTAGAGCGCCACTCTCGATCTGCTTCCGCGGGTCCTCGGCGATCTGCCGGTACATGGGATCAGGCACGAGTTCTCCTGGAGATCCCAACCACACCAACCACAGGGGTAGCTGGGTTCAAAAGGATCATCCCTGCGGTCAAGATAATCGGGCTTATCCCATTGCCTTCCGTCCGCCGCGATGTCAACATATAGCTAAAGGTTGGGATGACCCGAACAGCAGGAACCATGGGGATCAGACTAGCAGTACCAGGAGCAAGGATGGCAAGGACTTGCCCGAACTCTTCGAGATTCCTGGCCTGGCTGCCGAAGCCGAGCAGCGCCGCTGGGAGGTGTAGATCGGAGCCGCGGAGTCACCGCTGATCGGAAGAAAGGGGGATCAGCTATGACAGCCGTCGAACTACTAGCGATCGGCGTGATCTTCACCTTCGGGATGATCACGGGGGTGATCTGCCTGGTCAGCCTGGCCAGCCGCAGGGAAGACCGCAGGGCGAGGCTGAGCCGCGAGGCTCCTGACCGCATGACGCTGGCCGGGCGGTTCCTGACCGGCCTGTACGTGCGCCGTCCCGGCGATGAGACCCCACGGTACCGCCACCCGGATGACGATCCAGTGCAGTACTCCGGGCCCTACCGCGACCCGTGGGCGTGATCGCTGACGACGCCCGCTGAAGGCCGCTGCGGCCGTGCCACGACCGGGGCGTGGCGCGGCCGCAGCTCATGTCCTGACCACTGCCGGGCCGCAGCCGGCCTGGCCCCCTGACCTGGCTTATCCGGGCGAATCACGCTGCCGCGGTGTCGGCGGGGCCCGCTAGGCTCTGCTCGTGAGCGAAGAGTCACCGTCGTACCCCTGGCCGGCCGGCAGTGCCACCGGGGTCGGCTCGATGCCGGGCACGGACCCGGCCGAGGCGCTCGCCGTGGTCCTCGGTGAGCTGCCCGACCTTCCTCACCTGCCGGAACTGCCCGGCCGCGGCGTCGGGGCCGACCTGACCGGCCGCACCGCGGCGCTGCTGGTGGACATCCCGGTCGAGACCACGCCCGGCGGCTGGAAGCTGGCGACCCGGCCCGGCCGCGACCAGCGCCGGGCGGCCGGGCTGCTCGCCCGAGACCTGGACGCGGCGCATGAGGCGGCCGCGGACTGGCCCGGGCCGTTCAAGATCCAGGTATGCGGCCCGTGGACGCTGGCGGCCACGATCGAGCTCAGCCGCAGCCAGAACCCGGCGCTGGCCGACCCCGGCGCGGTGGCCGACCTGACCGCGTCGCTGGCCGAGGGGGTGGCGGCGCACGTGGCCGAGGTGCGCGGCCGGATCCCCGGCGCCACGGTGCTGCTGCAGCTAGACGAGCCGGCGCTGCCCGCCGTGCTGGCGGGATCCGTGCCCACCGCGAGCGGGCTGAACCGGGTGGGCGCCGTCGACACCACCGTGACCTGCGACGGCCTGCGCTCCGTGCTCGACGCCACGACGGCGTTCGGCCTGGTGCACTGCTGCGCGCGAGACGTCCCGTTCCGGATCCTGATGCAGGCAGGGGCGAAGGCGGTGGCCTTTGACGTCAGCCTGCTGCAGAGCGAGGAGGAACAGGACGCGCTGGCCGAGGTCGTCGAGGCCGGTCTCGGCATCCTGGCCGGAGTTGTGCCGAGTCCCGAACGTGACGCCCCGGGGCCATCGCGATCGCCGCGGGAACCCGGTGCGGGCGTGCTGGAGTTGTGGCACCGGATGGGGATCCCGGCCGCGGGGGCCGACCGGCAGGTGGTGCTCACGCCCCCGTGCGGCCTGGCCGGCGCGTCGCCGGCCGGGGCGCGGGCCGCGCTCGCCCGCTGTCGCGAGGCGGCGCGGCTGCTGCCCGAGCTGATCGAGGAGGGGGTATGAGCGAGCCGGAGGGGCGCGGTGCCGTCTGGACCGAGGAGCGAGGGAGCGTGCGACTGAGCGACGAGGGAAGACGGCGCCTTAAGGCGCCCCGGAGGCGAGCGGGGAACAGAGCGTGACCGAGCCGGATGCGGCGGCCCGGCAGCGGCACGCCGCGCTGGTCGTCGAGATCACCGAGCACAACCACCGCTACCACGTGCTCGACTCGCCGATCATCTCCGACGCCGAGTATGACGCGCTGATGCGCGAGCTGCGCGGGCTCGAGGACACCTACCCCGAGCTGCGCACGCCGGACTCGCCGACCCAGAAGGTCGGTGACGTGATCTCCACCGACTTCGCCCCGGTCGAGCACCTGGAGCGGCTGCTCAGCCTGGACAACGCGTTCTCGGCGGAGGAGCTTGACGCCTGGGCGGCGCGTACCGAGCGGCTGGCCGGGCCGGATGCCGCCGTGGGCCCTTACCTGTGCGAGCTGAAGATCGACGGCCTAGCGGTCGCGCTGGCCTACTCCGGCGGGGCGCTGGTCCGCGCCGCGACCAGGGGCGACGGGGTGACCGGCGAGGATGTCACGCCGAACATCCGGACGATCGCCGCGGCCCCGGCCCGGCTGGCCGGGTCGGGCTGGCCGCAGACCCTGGAGGTGCGCGGCGAGGTGTTCCTGCCGGTGGCCGCGTTCCACGAGCTGAACGAGCGGCAGGCCGAGGCGGGCAAGCCGCTGTACGTGAACCCGCGGAACACCGCGGCCGGGTCCCTGCGGCAGAAGGACCCGCGGGTCACCGCGACCCGGCCGCTCAGCCTGATCGTGCACGGCCTGGCCGTGCCCGGCGCCGACGTGGCCAGCGGCATGCCCGCACCGGACGACCAAGCCGTGCCCGACGACGCGCCGTCGACGCAGTCGGGCTGGTACGAGCAGCTGCGCGCCTGGGGGCTGCCGGTCAGCGACGTGTACCGGGTCGTCGCCAGCCTGGACGAGGTCCGCGAGTACATCCATTACTACGCCGAGCACCGGCACGACCAGGCGTACGAGATCGACGGGGTGGTGATCAAGCTCGACCGGCTCGAGGTGCAGCGCTCGCTCGGCGCCACGAGCCGGGCGCCCCGCTGGGCGATCGCCTACAAGTACCCGCCGGAGGAGGTCACCACCCGGCTGCTGGATATCCGGGTCAACGTGGGGCGGACCGGCCGGGTGACGCCGTTCGCGGTGATGGAGCCGGTCAAGGTCAGCGGCTCGACCGTGGACCGGGCCACCCTGCACAACGCCGACGAGCTGGCCCGCAAGGGCGTGCTGATCGGCGACATGGTGGTGCTGCGCAAGGCCGGCGACGTGATTCCCGAGGTGGTCGCGCCGGTCACGGACCTGCGTTCCGGCTCGGAGCGCGCGTTCGAGTTCCCCGCCGCGTGCCCGGAATGCGGCACGACGCTGGTCCGCGACGCCGGGGAGGACGGGAAGGTCAGCGTGGACTGGCGCTGCCCGAACGCCCGGTCCTGCCCGGCCCAGCTGCGCGAGCGGCTGTTCCACCTGGCCAGCCGCGGCGCGCTGGACATCGAGGTGCTCGGCTACGAGGCGGCCGTGGCCCTGCTGGACTGCGGGCTGGTGACCGACGAGGGCGACGTGTTCGCGCTGACCGCCGAGATGCTGGCCCGCTGCCCGTTCTTCGTCAACAAGCAGGGTGGCCTGACCGTGAACGCCGCCAACCTGCTGGCGAACCTGGAGGAAGCGCGGCGGCGGCCGCTGTGGCGGATCCTGGTCGCGCTGTCGATCCGGCACATCGGGCCGACCGCGGCCCGCGCCCTGGCCGCGGCGTTCGGCTCGGTCGACGCGATCGCGACGGCCACGCCCGAGCAGCTGGTCGCCGTCGACGACGTCGGCCCGACGATCGCCGCCTCGGTCCAGGACTGGTTCGCCGTGGGCTGGCATGCGGCGATCGTGGACAAGTGGCGGGCGGCCGGGGTGCAGCTGGCCCAGGAGGGGTGGGTTCCGCCGCCCGTGCCTGCCGGCGACGAGCCGTCCGCCGCCGGGCCGCTGGCCGGGATCACGGTGGTGATTACCGGCACGCTGGAGCAGATGACCAGGGACGAGGCGGCCGAGGCCGTGCAGCGCCAGGGCGGAAAGGTCACCGGGTCGGTGTCGAAGAAGACCGATTTCGTGGTGGCCGGGGACTCTCCCGGCTCCAAGTACGAGCGGGCGCTCGCCCTGGGCGTCCCGGTGCTGGACGGGGCGGGACTCGGCATCCTGCTCGAGCGAGGGCCGGCCGCGGCCAACGATTCGGCCGAGTTGCCCAATACCAGCGCCTGAGGGGTAGCACCCCGCAGGGACAAGTGCGTAAGGTGAGGTGCCTGAGACGTTGCGTGAGCTGGACCCCGGTCTGTAACTGAATAGTAGTTAGATGACTACGGCCTGACCTGCCGTAACGCTTTGTATGCAGTTGACCTCGGGAAGTACGATTTTAGCCGTACGCCCCTCGAGTCCCCGGGGGCCCCGCGGCGCAGTCGGTTGCACCGATGAGGACGGCCCATGACGGATCCGAACGATACCAGGGGCATAGGCCCGCGCGTCGGCTCGCCGCTGTGGGTCCACATGACCTCGGTGATCGTAGCCGGCTCCGCGGTCTTCGCCTGGGCCATGACGCGCCTGTCCGGCCTGGACTACCTCGTCCGGCACCCCCTGTTCTGGGTCATCGCCGCGCTGATGGTGGTCGGCGAGTTGCGGCCCATCGCGAGCCCGGGCCGGTCCGGCCTGGAGTCCCCGGTCGCCTCGCTCACCTTCGGCTTTGCCGCGCTGTTGTACTGGGGATTCCCGGTGGCCGTGCTGCTGCGGATCACCTCCGGCCTGGTCGTGGGGCTGGCCTGCCGCAAGAGGCTGCAACGGTCCGCGTTCCAGGCGTCCCTGACCACCCTGAGCATGGCCGCCGCGGCGCTGGCCCTGGCCGTCACCGGGATGCATCCCAGGCCGGACCGGCCCGTGGTGTCCTCCGGAACCGACCTGGCCAGCGTGCTGTTCGCCGGCGCGGTGTGCTTCGCGGTGAGCTTCCTGCTGCTCGGCACCGCCGTCGCGCTGCACACCCGGACGCCGCTGCTGCGTGGCCTCCGCGTCGCGCTGCCCTTCCAGGCGCTGGTGAACCTGGTGCTGATCGCGGCGGCCCCGCTGGTCGCCGTGGTGATGGCCGCCGATTCCGCGTGGCTGGTGCTGCTGTTCGCGTTCCCGCTGGCCGCCATCTACATGAACACCGCCATGTCGGTGCAGCGCGAGCACCAGGCTCACCACGACGAGCTGACCGGACTGTCCAACCGCAAGCTGCTCATCCGGCAGACCAGCGAGGCGCTGGCCGATGCGGACCGGTCGGGCGCCAAGGCCGGGTTCCTGGTGCTGGACCTGGACCGCTTCAAGGAGGTCAACGACACCCTGGGCCACCCGGTCGGGGACCGCCTGCTGCGGATCGTCGCGAACCGGCTGTTGCGCGGCGTGCGGCCCGGGGACCTCGTGGCCCGGCTCGGCGGTGACGAGTTCGCGGTGCTGCTGCCGTCGGTGCGGGAGGTCAGCGCGGCCCGTGAGGTGGCCGTGCGGCTGCGCGCGGGGCTGTGCGAGCCGATCCAGCTCGAAGGCATGTCGTTCGATATCGAGGCCAGCGTCGGCATCGCTTTCTACCCGGACGACGCGTCCGGGCCCGAGTTGCTGATGCAGCACGCCGATGTCGCCATGTACCTGGCCAAGGAGCGCCGCAGCGGGGTGGAGCGGTACGTGGCCGACTCCGACCGCAACTCCCCGGCCCGCCTCGCGCTGCTCGGCGACCTGCGCCGCGGCATCGACTCCGGCGAGCTCGAGCTGTGCTTCCAGCCCAAGGTCGTCCTGGAGAGCGGCCAGACCGCCGGGATGGAGGCGCTGGTCCGCTGGCAGCACCCGGTCCGGGGGCTGATGACGCCCGAGGAGTTCATCCCCCTGGTCGAGCAGTCCTACCTGATGCGGGACCTCACCTTCCAGGTCGTGGACCGGACGCTCGCCCAGGCGGCCGTCTGGCGGCAGGAAGGGCTGCTGGTCCAGGTGTCGCTGAACGTGGCCGCGCGCGACCTGCTCGACGCGGGTTTCGCGGGGACGATCGGCCGCGGGCTTGAGCGTTATCAGCTGCCGCCCGAAGCGCTGCTGCTCGAGATCAACGAGCGGGTGCTGACCAGCGAGCCCGCGCACGCCATCACGGCGGCCGCGGCGCTGGCCGCGCTCGGCGTGGCGCTGAGCCTGGATGACTTCGGGACCGGCTACTCGTCGCTGGTGCGGCTCAAACGGCTGCCGGTGAGCGAGGTGAAGATCCATTCGTCGTTCATCGCGAGGCTGCTCGACTCCGCGGACGACGAGGCGATCGTCCAGTCCATCGTGAACCTGGTCCGGGCGCTCAACATCGACTCGGTGGCCGAGGGCGTGGAGTCGGCGGACATCGCGGGTACGCTGAGGATCATGGGCTGCACGGCCGCGCAGGGCTGGTATTTCAGCAAGCCGCTCAGCCCGGCGTCGGCCACGGCGTGGCTGGCCGAGCACGGCGTCGCGAGCAGGCCGCCGGCCCTGCTGCCCCCCGCGCACAGCGCCGTCGGCCTGCCGGCGGGCCGCCCGGTGATATCCCCCGCCGGCGTGTCGGAGGTGCGCTCCGGGCCGCCCGCGGTTAATGGTTTCGGCCCACCCTTGCGGGGTCGCTAGGCTTGCCTGCATGCCCATAACGAGGGACGAGGTCGCGCACCTGGCCCGGCTGTCCCGGCTGGCCCTGAGCGAGCAGGAACTTGACCACTTCGCCGGCCAGCTGGACGTGATCATCGCGGCGGTGGCGCGGGTGCAGGAGGTCGCCGCCGAGGGAATCCCGCCGACCACGCACGCGCTGCCGATAACCAACGTGTTCCGCGACGACGTGATCGTGCCGCCGATAGGCGCGGACGCCGCGCTCGACCAGGCGCCCGCGTCCGAGGATGGCCGGTTCCGGGTCCCGCGGATCCTGGCCGAGGACTGACCGATGGCCCGTGGTTCGAGGCACAGCGAGCTGACCCGGATGACCGCGGCCGAGCTGGCCGCGGCCATCGCGGCGGGCGAGACCTCCGCGGTCGACGTCACCCGGGCACACCTGGACCGGATCGACGCCGTGGACGAGCGGGTGCGCGCGTTCCTGCACGTGGCCCCGGACGCCGCCCTGGCCGCCGCGGCCGCGGTCGACGAGCGGCGCCGCGCCGGGGAGCCGCTCGGCCCGCTGGCCGGGGTGCCGCTGGCGCTCAAGGACGTCTTCACGACCACCGACATGCCCACGACCTGCGGGTCGCGGATCCTGGAGGGCTGGCGCCCGCCCTACGACGCGACCATCACCCAGCGCCTGCGGAAGGCCGGGGTCGTGATCCTGGGCAAGGCGAACATGGACGAGTTCGCGATGGGATCCTCCACCGAGAACTCGGCGTTCTGGGCCTCCCGTAACCCGTGGGACCTGAGCCGGGTGCCCGGCGGGTCCTCCGGCGGCTGCTCGGCCGCGGTCACCGCGTTCGAGGCGCCGCTGGGCATCGGCACCGACACCGGGGGCTCGATCCGGCAGCCCGCGGCTGTCTGCGGCATCGTCGGGGTGAAGCCGACCTACGGCGGCTCCTCGCGGTACGGCGTGGTCGCGTTCGCGTCCTCCCTGGACACGCCGGGACCGCTGGCCCGCACCGTGCTCGACGCGGCGCTGCTGCACGAGGTCATGTCCGGACATGACCCGTGCGACTCGACCTCGATCGACGCGCCGGTGCCGCCGGTCGTGGCCGCGGCGCGGCAGGCGGACGTGAGCGGCCTGCGGGTGGGCGTGGTCACCGAGCTCAGCGGCGAGGGATACCAGCCGGGGGTCCTGGCCCGGTTCACCGAGGCGGTGGAGCTGCTGGAGTCGCTGGGCGCCAAGGTCACCGAGGTGTCCTGCCCGCACTTCGGCTACGCGCTGCCCGCGTACTACCTGATCGCGCCCAGCGAGTGCTCGTCCAACCTGGCCCGCTTCGACGGGATGCGGTACGGCCTGCGGGTGGGCGACGACGGGACCCGCAGTGCCGAGGAGGTCATGTCGCTGACCCGTGCCGCCGGGTTCGGGGCCGAGGTCAAGCGCCGGATCATGCTCGGCACCTACGCCCTGTCCAGCGGGTACTACGACGCCTACTACGGCAAGGCGCAGCAGGTGCGAACGCTGATCACGCGGGACTTCGACGCGGCCTTCGAGCAGGTCGACGTGCTGGTCTCGCCGACCACGCCGACGACGGCGTTCCCGATCGGCGAGCGTGCCGACGATCCCATGGCCATGTACCTCGCCGACCTGTGCACGATCCCCTCGGACCTGGCCGGCAACGCCGCGCTGTCCGTGCCGTGCGGGCTCGCCCCGGAGGACGGCCTCCCGGTGGGGCTGCAGATCATGGCGCCGGTGCTCGCCGATGACCGGCTGTACCGGGTCGGGGCGGCGGTCGAGGCGGCGCTGGACCGGCGGCGCGGTCATCCGCTGCTCGACGAGGCGAAGGGGCTCGGCCATGACTGACCAGGCGGCCCTCGTCCCGTACGACGAGGCCATCTCCCGCTATGAGCCGGTGATCGGCCTGGAGACCCATGTCGAGCTGGGCACCGTGACGAAGATGTTCTGCGGCAGCCCGGTGGAATTCGGCGCCGATCCGAACGCGTCCGTGTGTCCGGTCTGCCTTGGCCTGCCCGGCTCGCTGCCGGTCGTCAACCGGGCGGCCATCGAGTACACGATCAGGATCGGGCTGGCGCTGAACTGCTCGATCGCGTCCTGGTGCCGGTTCGCCCGGAAGAACTACTTCTACCCGGACATGCCGAAGAACTTCCAGATCTCGCAGTACGACGAGCCGTTGTGCACCGACGGCTGGCTGGACGTCACGGTCGACGAGACCCGGGTGCGGGTGGGCATCGAGCGCGTTCACCTGGAGGAGGACACCGGCAAGTCGCTGCACGTCGGCGGCGCTACCGGGCGGATCCGCGGTGCCGAGTACTCGCTGGAGGACTACAACCGCGCCGGGATCCCGCTGGTGGAGGTGGTCACCAAGCCGATACCCGGCACCGGCGCGCTCGCGCCCGCCGTCGCCCGCGCCTACGTCACCGAGCTGCGGGACCTGCTACGGGCCCTGGACGTGTCCGACGTCCGGATGGAGGAGGGCTCGCTGCGCTGCGACGTGAACACCTCGCTGGCGCCGCGCGGCTCGGGCACCTGGGGGATCAGGACCGAGACCAAGAACGTCAACTCGCTGCGGTCGGTCGAGCGCGCGGTCCGGTTCGAGACCGAGCGGCAGGCGGCCGTGCTCGACGGCGGCGGCCGGGTGGTCCAGGAGACCCGGCACTTCCAGGAGGAGAGCGGCACCACCACCCCCGGCCGGAGCAAGGAGGAAGCGCAGGACTACCGGTACTTCCCCGAGCCCGACCTGGTGCCGGTCGCGCCGTCGCGCGAGTGGGTGGAGGAACTGCGCGCGACGCTGCCGGAGCTTCCCTCGGCCCGCCGGGCCCGGCTGCAGGCGGACTGGGGCCTGTCCGATCTCGACATGACCGCGCTGCGCAACGCCGGGGCGCTGGACCTGGTGGCGGAGACCGTGGCGGCCGGCGCACAGCCGGACCAGGCCCGCAACTGGTGGCTCGGCGAGCTGTCCCGCCGGGCCAACGAGTCAGGTACCGAGCTTGCCGCGTTGCCGGCGACCCCGGCCCAGGTGGCCCGGGTCAGCGAGCTGGTCGCGTCCGGGCAGCTCAACGACAAGCTGGCCCGGCAGGTGCTTGACGGCGTGCTGGCCGGGGAGGGCTCGCCGGACGAGATCGTCGCCGCCCGCGGCCTCGCCGTGGTCAGCGACGACGCCGAGCTCCTCGCCGTGGTCGGCCGGGTGATCGGCGCGAACCCGCAGATCGCGGACAAGGTCCGCGCGGGCAAGACGGCGGCGGCCGGAGCGCTGGTCGGGGCGGTGATGAAGGAGACCGGCGGCCGGGCCGACGCCACCCGCGCCCGCGAGCTGATCCTGCAGCGCCTCACCGAGGGCGGCAGCTAGACTAGGAGCATGTCGTACGCGAGCCAGGTGATGATGCCCCGCTAGCGGGGCCACCTTACGCTGCCCGGACGACGTCCGACACGAGGCCCCGACGGGGCCTCGATTGGCGTCCGCGAGTCGGAGCCCCGCCCCTTTCCAGGGAGGTTCCGATGAACGCCGAACGCGTCTACCTCAGCACCACCATCCCCTACGTCAACGCGCGCCCGCACCTCGGCTTCGCGCTCGAGCTGGTCCAGGCCGACGTGCTGGCCCGGCACCACCGCCAGGCCGGTGACCAGGTGCGGTTCCAGACCGGCACCGATGACAACTCGCTCAAGAACGTGCTGGCCGCCGAGGCCGAGGGGATCGGTGTGGCCGAGCTCGTGAGCCGCAACGCGGCCGCGTTCGCGGCGCTGCGCGAGCCGCTGGCCCTGTCCTTCGACGACTTCATCCGCACCAGCGACCAGGCGCGCCACCGTCCCGGGGTGGAAAAGCTCTGGCAGGCCTGCGCGGCGAGCGGTGATCTTTACCTGAAGCACTACGAGGGCCGGTACTGCGTGGGCTGCGAGCAGTTCTGCCAGCCGGCCGGCCTGCCGGGCGGCCGGTGCCCGGAGCACGGGACGGAGCCGGAGACCGTCGCGGAGGAGAACTGGTTCTTCCGGCTGTCCCGGTACGCCGGTCAGCTGCATGACCTGGTCAGCTCGGGCAGGCTCCGGATCGAGCCCGCCGCGCGGCGCAACGAGGTGCTCGGCTTCATCGCGGGCGGGCTCGAGGACTTCAGCGCGTCGCGCTCCACGGCGCGGGCCCGCGGCTGGGGCATTCCCGTTCCCGGCGATCCCGGCCAGGTGATCTATGTCTGGTGGGACGCGCTCGGCAACTACGTCACCGCGCTCGGCTACGGCACCGGCGAGGCCGGGAACTACCGGCGGTGGTGGACCGGCGCCGGCCGGCGGGTGCACCTGGTCGGCAAGGGCGTGCTGCGGTTTCACGCCGTCTACTGGCCCGCGATCCTGCTCTCGGCGGGCGAGCCGCTGCCCACCGACATCCTGGTGCATGACTACCTCACGGCCGGCGGCAGGAAGATCAGTAAATCGGGCCCGGCGGGCGAGGCCGCCGATCCGGTCGCGCTGGCCGCCAGGTACGGGACCGACGCGGTGCGCTGGTGGCTGCTGCGCGAGGTGCCGCGCCTCGGTGATGCCGACTTCACGGCGGCGCGGCTGGTCGCGAGGGCCAACGACGATCTCGCCAACGACCTGGGCAACCTGGTCAGCCGCGCGGTCGCGCTGGTGCACCGCTACCGGCAGGGGAAGGTCCCGCGGGCCGGCGCGGCGGCGGCGGCAGGCGACCGGCACGCGCCTGCGGGGCGCGCCCTGGCTGAGGTCCGGCACCAGACGCCAGAACGCATAGCCTCGGCGCTGGCCGCCTTCGACTTCCGGGCCGCCACCGCGGCGGTCTGGGAGGTGGTCGAGGAGGCCAACCGCTACGTGGAACGGGCGGAGCCCTGGCGCCTGGCCCGGGCCGAACGCGACGGCGACGCCGACGCGGGTGCGCGGCTGGACGAATCCCTGGCCCTGCTCATCGGGACCTGCTCGCAGCTCGGCGGCGAACTGGCTCCGTTCCTGCCCGGCCTCGCGGCCCGGATCCGGGCCGCATGCGACGACTCCGCAGGGCAGCTGCCGCCGGCCCGGCCGGTGTTCCCCCGCCTTGAGCTGGCCCAGACCGCTTGAGCGGCTACGAGTCCGGAGCAGTCTCCTCATCCGGGCCGCCCGGCGGGTACAGCGGCGGCTGGCCGCCTGGCGGGCGGATCTGGCCGAACCGCTGTTCGTACATGGTCAGGTTCTGGTTGATGGTCCTGATCATGTCGAACACGGCGGTCGGCGGCACCCGGATCCTGGCCACCAGCCGGTGCGGCGCCCGGATCACTTCATCGCCGTCGTCGGTCCTGGCCGGCTGCGGAGGCTCGCTGCTGACCAGGAAATCGAAGGTGAACTCGTGCCCGGTGTGCCAGATCGCCAGGGCGTTGGCGTATGAGCCAGCCTCCTGGGCAGGCTCCGCATGGGTCTCGAACGCCATCCGGGGCTTGGCAGGCGGATCGCTCATCCCAGCACGGTACCGCCGCCGCCGCTACGCCGGTGAACAGGCGCGATGCTTGATGACGGCCACGAGGCTCTCTTCCGGACTCACATCGGGACCTGGGGGACACTACTGTCGTGCCGACCAGGCAGAGGTTTCCGTGGCGAGTGTTGCTGAAGTTGTCTCCCGGTCTACGCCCTTCCTCAATCGAAGCGTGACCTTGCGCACGTACAGTGAAGGCACATCGCTGATGGCGAGACCGCGTCCGCTGCGCCGGCGATCCCCGCAACGCCTGGCGGTACGGGGAAATACGCACTGGTGATCACGAGCCGCAGTGCTGCTCCTCGTGAATGGGACGCGTGCCGGTTCGGCCTCGGTGGCCGGCCAGGCTCGGTGTTGGCCCACGGACGCGGTGAAAGGGAGGCCCTGGTGCGGTCGGCTGGATCCGGCGGCTCGCCGTGAGCCTGGCCATCCTGGCAGGAGTGGCCGGGGCTCTGGTGGCTGTCGCCGCTGCGGCGCTGCTGTGGCGCGAGTCGGTCCGTCGCGAGTCATCCGTCCGGATCGCCTACCGGGCGTTCGCGGTGGCGGCACTGCTCTGGGGGGCCGGCTTCATCGCCCAGGAAGGCATGGCGGCCACGGGCACCGGGACCTCGCTGACCTTCGCCGACCTGCTCACCCTGCTCGCGCTGCCCGCGCTGGGCGTCGGCCTGTTCTTCCTGGCCCGGGCCAGCCGGGAGGCGGACGGCGGCGACCGGCAGGATCCCCGGGCCCAGGCCCGCAGCGTGGCGGCGTGGCTGGCCGACACCTGCCTGCTGGCTGCCGCCCTGTTCATCATCGACTGGGTGGCGCTGTTCGGATCCGAGTACCGCAGGACCGGCGAGTCGGCCGGGGCCTTCACGCTCCAGGCGATCCACCCGATCGCCGACCTGGTCGCGCTCGGCGTGCTGCTGGCCGTCGCGGTACGCGCCGGGCGGGCCGGGCTGGCACCGTATCTGGCCCTGCTCCTGGTGACGGTGGGTGACTCGCTCGCGGTGAGCGCCAGGATCAGCGCCATGCGGCCCGGGGTCTGGGCGGTGATCGCCACGCTGGCCGGGTTCTGCCTGCTGGGGGCGGCCGCGCTGGCTCCGGGCGGCCGGGCGGCGCCGGCGCCCCCGCGGCTCCGGCCGGGCTGGCTCGAGCCGGTCGGGCTGCCGGGGGCCACCCTGGCCGCGGCGCTCGCGGCCGCCGTGGCCGCGATGATCGTGATCGGCTGGGCCCTGAGCGGCGGGTCGTTCGCCGAGCCCGCCGTCGTGATCTGCGGGGGAGTCGCCGCGCTCGCGCTGGTCGCGAGGATCACCGATCTGCTGGGCCGGGAGCGCAGCGCGGCCGCGGTCTCGGCGGAATCGGAGCACAGGTTCCGGGAACTGGCCGACCGCACCAGCGACGTCGTGCTCATCTGTGACCGGGACGGTGTCATCCGGTACGCCAGCCCCGCCGTCGGCGAATACGGCTACACCTCCGCGGAACTGGCGGGCCGGCCGCTTTCCGAGCTGATCCACCCGGAGGACCGGGCGGCCGGCGTCCGGACCGTCCGCGCCGCCGGCGCCGGGCGGCAGCCGGGCCGGTTCCCGTGCCGGGTCAGGTCGGCCGACGGCACCTGGCGTCATGTCGAGTCCACGGTGTCCCGCTACCGCGAGATGGGCGCCCCGGACCGGCTGCTCATCACCGCGCGCGACGTCAGCGACCAGGTAGCACTGCGCAGGCAGGTGACGTACCTGACCTACCACGACGGGCTCACCGGGCTGCCGAACCGGGCGTACGTCGAGGACCGGGCCAAGGACGCGATCGACCGCGGCGCGGCCGCCGAGCCGGGCCGGCCGCCCGCTCAGGCCGGGGCGATCTTCATCGACCTGGACGGCTTCACCGGGGTGAACGACTCCGTCGGGCACGGCGCGGGCGATCTGCTGCTGGCCCAGGCCGCCCGCCGGCTGCGCGCGGCCGTGCCGCCGGAGGACACGGTGGCCCGCTGGGGCGGCGGCGAGTTCGCGGTCCTCGTCGAGAGCGCCGCGAGCGCCCCGGAAATCGTGGACATCGCGGAACGCCTGGCCGGGGCCATCGCCGGCGAGCCGTTCCATGTCGCCGACCGCGAGATCTCCCTGACGGCCAGCATCGGCGTGGCCCTCGCAGGCGGGGGCGGGCACGGGCACCTGCTGCGCAACGCCGACGTGGCCATGTCCCGGGCGAAGGAATCCGGCGGCGGGCGGGTAGAGGTCTTCGCCGCGCACATGCATGCCGACGTGATGCGCAGGCTCGAGATAGCCAGCGACCTGCGCGCCGCGATCACGGCGGGCAAGCTGGGCCTGGAGTATCAGCCCCTGGTGGACTTCACGACGTCCCAGGTCATCGGGGTGGAGGCGCTGGCTCGCTGGTCGCGTGGGGGGCAGCCGGTTCCGGCGGCCGAGTTCCTCGGGGTGGCCGAGGACTCCGGGCTGGTCGTGCCGCTCGGCGAATGGGTGCTGCGCGAGGCGTGCACTCAGGCCGCGGCCTGGCGCAGCGCCGGCCTGGCGATCGGGGTATCGGTGAACTTCTCGCTGCGGCAGGTCACCACGGCCGGGTTCGCCGCGTCCGTGCTGACCGCGCTGGACGAGACGGGCCTGCCGCCCGGCGCGCTGACCCTTGAGGTCGCCGAGCGGGTCCTGATCGAGGGCGGCGACCCCATGGCCGACGGGCTGGCCGAGCTTCGCCGCCACGGCGTGCGGCTGGCCATCGACGACTTCGGCACGGGGTACGCGTCCCTCGCCTACCTCAGGCAGCTCGCCGTGGACATCATCAAGATCGACCCTTCGTTCGTGGCCGGCCTGGGCGAGGATGCCACCCTGGCCATGCTCACCCGCACGATCATCCAGGTGGGCCACGATCTCGGCATCGAGGTGGTGGCCGAGGGGATCGAGCGCCCGGAGCACCTGGAGCTGCTGCGCGAAATGGGCTGCAGGCTCGGCCAGGGCTACCTGATCGCGAAGCCCACGGACGCGCGGGGCATCGAGGCCCTGGTCGCCAGCGGCTGGCCCGGCGGCGGGCTGGACGCCCCCGGCCGCGACGGCGGGGGCGATCCCGGCCGCGACGGCGGGGGCGATACCGGCCGCGACGGCGGGGGCGATCCCGGCCCGGCGCTGGCCGCCGACCCTGCGCTGCACCACGGCGAGGCGCCCGCGCCCGCGGCGCCTGCGGCCGCGCCCGCGAAGTGACCTCAGCCGCGAGGCGGGGTGCGGGCCGGGCTCGCTGATATGTGAAAGCCTTCACAAGCCTCGCTAGACTGTGGTGCCTGACCGCCGCACTGTGGTGCCTGACCGCCGCCGGAAAGGGCTAACGTGTCCACGCCGATCATCCTCATCGCCGAAGAGCTCTCGCCCGCCGGGATCGCCCAGCTGGAGTCCGGGTTCGAGATCCGCTACGCCGACGGCAGCGACCGGGCGCAGCTGCTGCCGGCGCTGGCCGATGCCGACGCGGTGATCATCCGCAGCGCGACCACCATCGACGCCGAGGCGCTCGAGCACGCGCCGAAGCTGCGCGTGGTCGCCCGGGCCGGCGTCGGCCTGGACAACGTCGACGTCGAGGCGGCGACCAGGGCCGGCGTGATGGTGGTCAACGCCCCGACGTCCAACATCGTGAGCGCCGCCGAGCACGCGGTCGCGCTGCTGCTCTCGGCCGCGCGGAACGTACCCCAGGCCATGGCCTCGCTGAAGGGCGGGCAGTGGAAGCGGTCCGCCTTCACCGGCGTCGAGCTGCAGGACAAGGTGGCCGGCCTGCTCGGCCTCGGCAAGATCGGGGTCCTGGTCGCCCAGCGGCTCGCGGCCTTCGGCATGACGGTGATCGCCTATGACCCGTACGTGGCGGCGGCGCGCGCGGCCCAGCTCGGCGTGCGCCTGGTGAGCCTCGACGAGCTGCTCGCGGAGTCCGACTTCATCAGCGTGCACCTGCCGAAGAACGCCGAGACGATCGGGCTCCTCGGAGACCGGCAGCTGCGCATGGTCAAGCCCGGGGTGCGGATCATCAACGCGGCCCGGGGCGGCATTGTGGACGAGAGCGCGCTGGCCAGCGCGCTGGCCGACGGCCGGGTGGCCGGGGCTGCGCTCGACGTGTACGCCACCGAGCCGTGCACGGACAGCCCGCTGTTCGGCCTGCCCAACGTGGTGGTCACCCCGCACCTGGGGGCGAGCACCCACGAGGCGCAGGAGAAGGCAGGAACCCAGGTGGCCCGGTCGGTCCGGCTGGCCCTGACAGGCGAGTTCGTGCCGGACGCGGTGAACGTCCAGGGCGGCACCGTCGACGAGATGATCAGGCCGGGGCTGCCGCTGGCCGAGAAGCTCGGCCGCATCTTCACGGCCGTGGCGGGCGGGATCGCGGCCAGGATCGAGGTGGAGGTCCGCGGCGAGATCGCGGGCCTGGACGTCAGCGTGCTGCAACTGGCCGCGCTCAAGGGCGTGTTCAGCGACATCGTCGAGGACGCCGTCACGTACGTCAACGCCCCGCTGCTGGCCGCCGACCGCGGCGTCCAGGTCAGCCTGGCGACCGACAAGCAGAGCCCGGACTGGCGCAACGTGGTGACCCTGCGCGGCACGCTGCCCGACGGCCAGGTCGTGTCGGTCGGCGGGACGCTGACCGGGCAGCGCCAGCTGGAGAAGCTCGTCGAGATCAACGGCTACGACATGGAGATCTCGCCCGCCGAGCACATGGTGTTCTTCACCTACACCGACCGGCCGGGCATCGTCGGCATCGTCGGCCAGATCCTGGGGGCCCAGGGCATCAACATCGCCGGGATGCAGGTCTGCCGGGACGCCCGCGGCGGACAGGCGCTGATCGTGCTGACGGTCGACTCGGCCCTGCCGCCCGCGGTCCTGGAGGAGATAACCTCCTCGATCGGCGCGGTGTTCGGCCGGGCCGTCGACCTCGACGGACGCTGACCCGCCTGAGTGATGAACCCTTTCATCCGTGATCTCAGGCTCAGGGTAAGTGGGCAGCCGTGGGGAGGATGAAAAGGTTCAATCCGCGGGGCGGCCAGTAAGGTACGCCCATGATGGCACGTACCGTCAGGCTCGCCGTGATCGGCGGTGACGGCATC
Source organism: uncultured Actinomycetota bacterium (assembly GCA_963808705.1). Classification (GTDB taxonomy): domain Bacteria; phylum Actinomycetota; class Actinomycetes; order Streptosporangiales; family Streptosporangiaceae; genus JASHPR01. Next base: position 186,533 of record CAWEHB010000011.1, read on the forward strand.
GGCCCCGAGGTGGTCGCGGAGGCGGTCAAGGTGCTCCGCGCCGCGGTCACCGGTGCCGCGATCGAGACCACCGGCTACGATCTGGGCGCGCAGCGCTGGCTCCGCACCGGGGAGATCCTTCCGGCCACGGTGCTGGACGAGATCGCGGGGCAGGACGCGATCCTGCTCGGAGCCATCGGCGACCCGAGCGTCCCGGGCGGCGTGCTGGAACGGGGCCTGCTGCTGCGGTTGCGGTTGGAGTTCGACCAGTACGTCAACCTGCGCCCGGTGCGGCTCTACCCGGGGGTGGCCTCGCCGCTGGCCGGCCTGCGCTCGGAATCGGTGGACATGCTGGTGGTCCGGGAAGGGACCGAGGGCCCCTACATCGAGGCAGGCGGCGTCACGCGGAAGGGCACCACCGGCGAGGTGGCCACCCAGGAGAGCATCAACACCGCGTTCGGCATCCGCCGGGTGGCCCGGTACGCGCTGGAGTGCGCCGCGGGGCGGCCGCGCCGGAAGCTGACCCTGGTGCACAAGACGGACGTGCTCGCCCACGCCGGGGGCCTGTGGCGGCGCACGGTCGACGAACTCGCGAAGGAGTTCGTCGACGTGGCGACCGACTACTGCCACGTGGACGCCGCGTCGATGTACTTCGTCACCCAGCCGGAGCGGTTCGACGTGATCGTCACCGACAACCTGTTCGGCGACATCCTGACCGCGCTCGGCGCTGCGGTGGCCGGCGGCATCGGGCTCGCGGCGAGCGCCAGCATCAACCCCGAGCGGACCGCGCCGAGCATGTTCGAGCCGGTGCACGGCAGCGCCCCGGACATCGCCGGCCAGCAGAAGGCGGACCCGACCGCGGCCATCCTGTCGGCGGTGATGCTCTGCGAGCACATCGGGCTCACCGCCGAGGCGGCGCGGATCGAGCAGGCCGTCGCCGAGGACCTGCTCGACCGCCAGGGAGCCTGGGCGGCCAGGTCCACGCTGGAGATCGGCGACGACATCGCAGAGCGGGTCGCAGGCTAATTGCCGTAGGTAAGATACTAGGACGTCCTAACTTAACCAGAACCTCAACGCCCCGGCCCAGGCCACGGACGGGGGCGGCGTTGCATCTCTTCGGCTGTGCTAGTGCGGCCCGGCAAGGGCGCCGGACCGGTGAGAGGGGAACCGTGATGACTGTCGGCACCAGCCGCGAGATCGACTTCGACCTCCGTCCCGCCAGCGACCCCGTTCCGGCCGCCGAGCGGGAACGGCTGCTGGCCGATCCCGGATTCGGCCAGGTCTTCACCGACCACATGGTGAAGATCGAGTGGTCGGTAGATCGCGGCTGGCACGACGCCCGGGTCGAGGCCTACGGCCCGTTCACGCTGGACCCCGCCACCCAGGTGTTCCACTACGCGCAGGAGATCTTCGAGGGACTGAAGGCCTACCGGCAGGCCAGCGGCCCCATCGTGGCCTTCCGCCCGCAGGCCAACGCGGTGCGGTTCAACCGCTCGGCCGTCAGGATGGCCATGCCGGAATTGCCGGAGGCCGCGTTCGTCCGCGCCATCGACCTGCTGGTCACTCAGGATCGCGAATGGGTGCCCACCAAGGAGGGGCACAGTCTCTACCTGCGACCGTTCATGATCGCGACTCACCGGGGCCTGGGCGTCAACAAGCCCTCGCCGTCCTGCCTGTTCGCGCTGATCGCTTCCCCGGCCGCGTCCTACTTCGAGGGCGGCCTGCGGCCGGTCTCGGTGTGGCTCTCCCACGAGTACACCCGGGCGGCGCCGGGCGGCACCGGGGCGGCCAAGACCGGCGGCAACTACGCCGCGGCGTTCGCCGGGCAGCTGCAGGCCCTCGAGCACGGCTGTGACCAGGTGGTCTGGCTGGACGCGGCCGAGCACCGCTGGGTCGAGGAAATGGGCGGGATGAACCTGTTCTTCGTCTACGGCTCCGGGGCCGATGCACGGATCATGACCCCGGCGCTGACCGGCACGCTGCTGCCGGGCATCACCAGGGACGCCCTGCTCACGCTGGCTCCCGAACTGGGCATCCCGGCCACCGAGGGCAAGATCTCCACCGGCGAGTGGCGTGCGGGCTGCGGGTCCGGCGAGATCACGGAGGTGTTCGCCTGCGGCACCGCGGCGGTCATCACCCCGGTCGGCACGATCCAGGGAACGGCCGGCGGCTGGACGGTCGGCGACGGCGCTCCCGGCCCGGTCACCATGCGGCTGCGCGAGGAGTTGCTCGGCATCCAGTTCGGGCATCTCGCCGACCCGCACGGCTGGATCCACAAGATCATTTAGCCAGGGGAGCCGGTGGCGCCGCGGGGGTGGTGGTGCGGGGCCTTAAGCGTCGCGGGGGTCGGCGGTGGCGTCGGCCGGAAGGCGGCCGTCGGCGGGGAGCAGCGGCGGGCGCGCGGTCACGGTCTGCGGGTACTTCAGCCCGGCGCCCGTGTTGACCACCACGACCTCGTCGCTGGACGCTAGCCAGCCGGCCCGGCGGAGCTGAGCCACGGCCGCGAAGCACGCGGCACCCTCCGGGCAGACCCAGGTCCCCTCGGACCGCGCGGCCTGGCGCTGGCTGGCGAGCAACTGCTCGTCGGTCACGGCCACGGCGGTGCCCGCCGTGGCCCGGATCACCTCCAGCACGAGGAAGCCGCCGAGCGGGTCGGGGACGGTAAGGCCGAACGCCTCGGTCCTGGCCTCGGGCCACGGCTCGGTCTCGCGGGCCTGTCGCTCGAAGGCTCGCACGACCGGGGCGCAGCCCGCGGCCTGCACCGCCACCAGGCGCGGCAGCGCCGGGCCGATCCAGCCCAGCTGCGCCAGCTCGCGCAGGCCCTTGGCCATGCCGATCAGGCCCACGCCGCCGCCGGTCGGGAAGATGATCACGTCGGGCACCCGCCAGCCCAGCTGCTCGGCGATCTCGAGCCCGATCGTCTTCTTGCCTTCCAGCCGGTAAGGCTCCCGGAGGGTGGAGACGTCCTGATACCCGGGCCGGTCCGCCGCCGTGGCCCGGATGAGGCGCCCCGCGTCGCCGATGAGCCCGTCGACCAGGTAGGCGCTCGCCCCGGCCGCCAGGCACTCGGCCCAGGTGATCTCCGGGGACCCGGCCGGCAGGACGACCAGGCAGGGCAGCCCGGCCCGGGCCGCGTAGGCGGCCCAGGCGGACCCGGCGTTGCCGTTGCTGGGCAGCGCCACCCCGGCGGCCCCGAGCTCGGCCGCGCGGGACACCCCCACGGCCGCGCCGCGGGCCTTGAACGTGCCGGTGGGCAGCGGGCTCTCGTCCTTCATCAGCAGCCGGGGCACGCCGAGCGCCGCGCCCAGGCGCTCCAGGGGCAGCAGCGGCGTCATGACCTCGCCCAGGCTCACCGCGGACCCGGGCGAGCTCACCGGCAGCAGTTCGTGGTAACGCCACAGGCTCGGCGGCCGCGCGGCGATCCGGCCCGGGCCGGTGAGCGCGCCGGCCCGCTCCAGGTCATAACGGGCCAGCAGCGGCGCACCGCAGTCGCAGGTGCCCTGGATCCGGCCGGCGTCATAGCGGCGGCGGCCCGGGCACCGGGAGCACTCCAGGAAGGCCAGCGCCGAGTACGCCGGGGCCGGGCGGGACGCCGCCCGGGCCCGGCCGTCTTGTGCCCGGTCTGATGTCACGCGGTCAATCTTGTATTGTCCGGGACATCGGACCCTCGACCGCCCCCGGCGCCGCCACCCACGGCGGCGTGCCGGATGTGCTGCGACGAGCCCGGGTGACCACGGTGGCGTACTTCGTGGTACTCGGCCTGGCCGACGGCGTGTGGCTGGCCAGGATTCCCGCGGTCAAGCAGCACCTGGGCCTGTCCGACGGGCTGCTCGGAGTGGCCCTGCTGGCCGCCCCGGTCGGGCTGGTGATCGTCGCGGCGTTCGCGGACCGGCTGATCGACCGGTTCGGCAGCGCGGGGCCCACGGTGGCCGGGGCCGTGGCCATCTCGCTGCTGCCCGTTGCGTTCGGGCTGGCGGGCAGCCTGGGCGTGCTGATGGCCGCGCTGCTGGTCTACGGCATGGCGGGCGGCCTGATGGATGTGGCGATGAACGCGCAGGCGGTGCGCGTGGAACGCGGGTACCGGGGCCCGCTGATCAACTCGTTTCACGCGTACTACAGCTTCGGCGGGCTGGCCGGCGCCCTGCTCGGCGGGCTGTTCGCCTGGGTGGGCGTCGGCCCGGCCGTGACGTTCGCCGCCGTCGGCGTGCCCCTGGCCGGGCTGGCCGTGCTCGTGCGGCGCGGGCTGCTGCGCGGGCCCGAGGCCCGCGACCGGCCCTCGCCGCCCGCCCCGCCCGCGCGGGACGGCACGGCCGCGCGGCGCGCGGGCGCCGCCGCCCGCCGGTACGGCACGGCCGTGCGGATCATCGCGCTGGGGGTGCTGGCCTTGTGCTCCCTGCTCGGCGAGGGCGCCGCGGGCAGTTGGAGCGCCGTCTACCTGCACGACAACCTGGGCACCTCGGCGGCGTTCGCGGCCCTGGGGTACGCGGCGTTCTCAGTCACCATGGCGACCGGGCGGCTGTTCGGCGACCGGCTGGCCGCCCGGTTCGGCCCGGCCCGGCTGGTCAGCGGGTGCGGCCTGGTGGCCGCGATCGGCCTGGCCGGGGCGCTGGCCATCGCCAGCCCCGCCGCGGGGCTGATCGGCTTCGCGCTGTTCGGCGCCGGGCTGTCCAGCACCTTCCCACAGCTGCTTTCGGCCGCGGGCAACGTCGAGACGTCGCGTTCAGGCACCGGAATTTCCCGGGTGGCGGGGGCCGGGTACCTGGGCCTGCTGTCCGGTCCGGTGCTGATCGGGAGCATCGCGAGCCTGGTCGGGCTGCGGCTGGCGCTCGGGGTGCCGCTGGCCGCGGCGCTGTGCCTGGCGGTCGGCGGCTGGGTGGTGACGGCCGGGGTCAGCTCTTCCGCGCGGGCCGCAGGTCGGCGACCGCGCGGACCAGCAGGTCCAGGCCGAACTCGAAGTCGGCTTCGAAGTCTCGGTTCAAGAGCTCGGCCGACACGCTCATGACCTGCGGGAACTCGTCCGGGTCCAGGAACGGCCGGTCGGCCGCGAGGACGGCCGGGTCCCGGCCCAGGGGGCGCTGCGGTTCGAGGCCGGGGGTCACGCCCACCTCGCGCACCAGCGTGCCGGCGACGAAGGCGACGAAGGCGCGCACCACCCGGACCGCGTCCGCGCCGCTGAACCCCGCGCTCCGGAGCGTGGCCAGCGCGTGCTCTATGGGCCGCAGCGTGGCCGCCGAGTCGACCGGGCGGCTCACCACGACCATCGTGGACCGGGGATAGACGCGGGCTACCTGCCAGAACGCGCGCGCCTGGGCGCGGATCTGCTCCTCCCAGCTGGTGCCGGGCTCGGTGGTGAAGTCGATGCCGGATAGGACCCGCTCGGCCACCCCGTCGAGCAGTGCCGCCTTGCTGGGCACGTAGTCGTAGAGCGACATGACCCCGGTGCCGAGCTCGCTGGCGATGCGGCGCATGGAGACCGCGTCGGCTCCCTCCCGCTCGATCAGCTCGACGGCAGCGGTGATGATCCGCTCACGGGTCAGCTGCATAGGATCAAGGTACCCAGTTGACCGGGCCGGTTGGTGCACCCGGGCCAAGACTCACCAGGTGAGCGGCCGGGGCGCGATCACGGTCGCCGGGCCGGCCTCATACGGTAGGTGGCATGGACGACAAGGAAATCCTCGGGCATATCGACGAGCTCATCCAGACCGAGCACGAGCTGCGGGCCAAGCTGGCCGCGGGTGAGCTGTCCAGCCGCGAGGAGCAGGCCCGGCTGAAAGCCACCGAGGAGTCGCTCGACCAGTGCTGGGACCTGCTGCGGCAGCGTCGCGCCCGGCGCGAGTTCGGCGAGGACGAGGAGGAGTCGGCGTCGCGCCCGGCTTCCGAGGTGGAGGGATACCTGCAGTAGCGGCGCTGGTCGCCCCGGTCAGTGCTAGCCCGGGGGGACGGCCCCCCGGAGCCCCCCGGTCAGTAGGCTCTGACACGTGCGCATCGCAAGGTTTGCCCACGGCAGCGAGGTCGGCTACGGGATCGTGGAGGACGTCCAGCCGGACGGCGCCGGCGCCGGCGCCGTCCCGGATCCTGACGGGCTCGTGGTGGCCGAGGTGCTCGGGCATCCGTTCGGGATCGGGGACGAGTCCGTGCGCCTCACCGGCTCCCGCTACCCGCTCGCCGACGTGCGGCTGCTCGCGCCCGTCCTGCCCAGCAAGGTGGTCGCGATCGGGCGGAACTACGCCGACCACGTGCGCGAGATGGGCAACGAGCCGCCCGCCGAGCCGGTGATCTTCCTGAAGCCGTCGACGGCGGTCATCGGGCCGCGCGACCCCATCGCCTACCCGGTCCAGCTGTCCGACCGGGTCGATTTCGAGGGCGAGCTGGCCGTGGTCATCGGCAGGCTCTGCCGCGAGGTGCCCGCCGCCCGGGTACCCGAGGTGATCTTCGGCTACACCTGCGCCAACGACGTCACCGCGCGTGACCTGCAGGCCCGGGACGGGCAGTGGGCGCGAGCCAAGGGGTTCGACACGTTCTGCCCGCTCGGGCCGTGGATCCAGACCGACCTCGACCCGGCCGACCTCGAGCTGACCACGGTCGTGAACGGCGAGATCCGGCAGAACGCGCGGACCTCGCAGCTGTTGCACGACGTGACCGCGCTGGTCGCCTACGTCAGCGCCGTGATGACGCTGCTGCCCGGCGACGTGCTGCTGACCGGCACGCCGGCCGGGGTCGGCCCGCTCAAGGAGGGCGACGAGGTGTCGGTCACGATAGAAAACATCGGAACGCTCACCAACGGGGTAATCAACCGTGACTGACGAAGCTGGCCCGGAGAGACGACCCTCCGGAGCCCCTGGCGAACGGCCAGTGAGGGTGCGCTTCGCGCCGTCCCCGAGCGGGGACCTGCACGTCGGCAACATCCGCACCGCGCTGTTCGACTGGGCGTTCGCGAGGCACACCGGCGGGACCTTCGTGCTGCGGATCGAGGACACCGACCAGTCCCGGGTGCGGCCCGCCTACATCGAGTCGGCCCTGGAGACGTTGCGCTGGCTGGGCCTGGACTGGGACGAGGGACCGGAGGTCGGCGGCCCCTACGGCCCCTACCTGCAGAGCCAGCGGATGGCGAGCTACGAGGACTGGATCGCGAAGTTCCTGGAGTCCGGGCACGCCTACTGGTGCTACTGCACGCCGGAGGAACTGGCCGCGCGCCGGGCGGCGGCCCGCGCGGGCTCCGGCGGGCCCAGCGGGTACGACCTGCACTGCCGCCACCTGACCCCCGAGCAGGTCGCCGAATACCAGGCCGAGGGCAGGCGACCGGTGGTGCGCATGCGGATGCCCGAAGGCTCGACCACGTTCACCGACCTGGTCCGGGGCGAGATCACCATCGACAATGCCAACGTGCCCGACTTCGTGCTCGCCCGGGCCAACGGCAGCCCGCTCTACACGCTGGCCGTGGCGGTCGACGACGTGCTGATGAAGATGACCCATATCGTGCGCGGGGACGACCTGCTGTCCTCGACGCCGCGGCAGCTTGCCGTGTACCGCGCGATGGGAGTCCCGGAGCCGGAGTTCCCGGTCTTCGCCCACCTGCCGTTCGTGCTGGGGCTCGAGGGTGAGAAGCTCGGCAAGCGCTACGGTGCCGCGTCGATCAGCTACTACCGCGACAAGGGGTTCCTGCCTGAGGCGCTCGATAACTACCTGGCGCTGCTCGGCTGGTCGCCGGGGGACAACCGGGAGCTGGTCACGCTGGACGAGATGGCCGCCGAGTTCGACCTGGCCAAGGTCAACAAGAACCCGGCCCGGTTCGACGTGCGCAAGCTCGAGGCGATCAACGGCGACAAGATCAGGGAGCTTGGCCCGGCCGATTTCGTCCAGCGGATCATGCCGTTCCTGCAGCGGGCCCGGCTGGTCGGCGACCCGCCGAGCGCCGGGCAGGCCGCGGTGGTCGACGCGGCCGCGCCGCTGATCCAGGGGCGGATCTCGAAGCTGAGCGACGCCCCGGGCATGCTGGGCTTCCTGCTGGTGGACGAGGGCACGTTCGCCGTCGACCCGGAGGATGCCGGCCGGTCGCTCGGGCCCGACGCGGTACCCGTGCTCGAGACCGCGCGGGACGCGCTGGCCGGCCTCGGGTCATGGACCGCCGAGGCGATCCGGGACGCGCTGCAGGCGGCTCTGGTCGACGGGCTGGGACTGAAACCCCGGGCCGCGTTCAGCGGGGCGGTCCGGGTCGCGATCACCGGACGCCGCGTCGGGCCGCCTCTGTTCGAGTCGATCGAGCTACTCGGCAAGGAGCGGACCCTCGACCGCCTGGCCCAGGCCGCCGCCCAGCCGTGATCCCCCTGGCCGGCATTCATGATCGTGGTTGATCGGCTGCGAATCGCGGTCACCAATCCACCACGATCATGGACCGCGGCCCTGCGGCCAGCCGTGATCCCCTTGGCCGCCGCGTCCGCACTTCGGCTACACTGCACTGGCGCGTCCGGACTCCCGCGGCGCGTCCGGGTGTCGCTGACCCGGTCCCATGGGGTATGGGGTAATTGGCAGCCCGACGGGTTCTGGCCCCGTTAGTCTAGGTTCGAGTCCTGGTACCCCAGCGACGTTATCGACAACGCGGATGCCGCAGCAGGCGGCATCCGCGTTCGTGCTCTTCCAGGCCGGACCGCGGCGCCCGCCGCGGCCCCTCCGCTCAGATCCAGCGGCGCCGGCGGCGGCTGCGGCCCCGGCCAGGCTCCAGCCTGGTCACCCGCAGCAGCACCAGCAGGATGATGGCGCCGACGATCGACCAGAGCAGCCCGGTGAGGTGGAACTGGCTCACGGTCAGGGTGTGGAATTCGACCAGGTTCGCCACGAACCCGCCGATGAACGACCCCACGACACCAAGGATGATGGTGCCGAGCAGGCCGATGGGATCACGGCCGGGAACCACCAGCCGGGCGACGGCGCCCGCGATGAGGCCGATGATCAGCAGGACGACAATGAACGTCAACATGCCAGTGTTAACTACCCAGCTACCGCGAAACATGCAAAGGATCTTGATTCGAGCTGCCGCCGGAACGCCCGCCGCGGCGGCCGCGGCGTCGGGGCGCCGTTTGGCGCCGCTCCGCGAGGTACGCTAGCCTTGGTACCCGGCTGGGGCTGGAGCCCCAGTCAGTTTTCTGCTCACGGTTGGGCCGCAGGATATGGTGTTGCGCGGTCCACGTGGTACCTGGCCCCGTCGTCTAGCGGCCCAGGACGCCGCCCTCTCAAGGCGGTAGCGCCGGTTCAAATCCGGTCGGGGCTACACAGGAAGTAGCTGGTGAAGGGCCTGATCGCCGGGACGGCGGTCGGGTCCTTGATCATTCGTAGGGCAGAATGTGGGCGCAACCGGCCATCAGAGGGTGGTACGGGCACCCACGAATCGGCCCTCAAGGGCATCCTTGGCAGGCGAGGGGGAGTTGATTTGAACCCAAGGGCCGACGCGTCCGGTCAGCGGGCTGGAGGCGTCAGACATGTGAACGATGCCACGCTGGGCTCATAAAACCCAAAGGTCGCGGGTTCAAATCCCGCCCCGCTACTAGGAAGTCCAGGTCAAGGGGCCTGATCGCCAAGACGGCGGTCGGGCCTTTTGATCGTCCGTTGGCGGCTCGTTGGCGGAACGTGCCCCGACAGATGCCCGAAACGCGGCACGTTGCGCCAGGAATTGGCTTGAAACGGCATCGGCGGACGGCCGACTGGCGTCGTGAGAGGTTGTGAGGCCCTCCCAGACGAGGGCCTGCTTCCGCTGCTGCGGCCCCGTTGACACGGCAGGTTCTGTCAAGGTTCCAGGTGCGGAGCACTTGCCGAAGGCAACCCGAAGGGCCGGGGCCTTGACGGGTTCTGCCGGGCCATTGGACAATCGGCAGTCGGGGAGGAGGACCGGCCTCAGCCGGGGCTCTTTTCGCAGGTCACCGTTACGGGAAATGTGGGGTCTTCTGTCGTAGAGAAGAGGAGCCTGAAGCTTCCGGACTTGACGATCCGCTGCCGAAGCCTCCAGGAGATCTCTTCGCGGGTGGACGGCTATCGGGCAAGTGCCGATTGACCTTCACCTGGCCGTCGGTGGCGGCGGCTGGAGGCCCAGCTAGGGCGGGGAGTCGGCATGAACGGTCCGAAGGTGTTCGTCTCACACACCACACGGGACCTACGTGATCATGCTTTTGCTCATGCCCTAGCCAGCGAACTGCGTGCTCTCGGCGCCGACGTCTGGATCGCGCCGGATAATATCCCGGCGGGCCAAGAATGGGAACCGGAGATCGTCCAGGCGATCCTCGACCACTGCACGCACTTCCTAGTGATCCTCTCGGCAGCGTCGACTGCGGCAAGCTGGGTACTGCGGGAGATCAGCATGGCGGCCGAGCGGCGACGCCGGGACCCGTCGTTCACGGTTCTGCCGATGCCGGTGGGTGCGCTCGCGAATTTTCCTGAACGGGAGTTCCTCGACACGTTCCAGGTAGTGCCCTATTCCCCGGATCCTGTGGTCACGGCACGTCTTGTCGGGGAAGTGATGGGCCTTCATGCATCGGCGGGCCCGCACAGGTCCTTGATCGATGAGAAGACTGCAGGCTTTGTCGGCCGGGCCCACGTCTTCGCAGCGATCGAGGAGTTCTTCCGGGACAACGATCGCGGTCATGTGGTGATTCAAGGGGAACCCGGGATTGGCAAGAGCGCGATCCTGGCGGAGTTCGTCCGTAGGACCGGGTGCGTCGCCCATTTCAACGACCGGTCGGTCAACATTGTGTCTGCGGAGCAGTTTCTGGACGACGTCTGCGATCAGCTGACGGCCCGGTACGGTACCGGATCGTCGCTTGCTGGGCGTTCGCAACGGGATGGGGCGTACCTCGGTCACCTGCTGGACGTGGCGAGCGGCCGACGGGCGACGGACGAGCGCGTCGTGCTGGCTGTGGATGCGCTCGACGAGGCTGGTCCACATGCCGCGCCCGACGGGGCCAACGTATTGTGCTTGCCCTCAGTGCTGCCGCCGGGGGTCTACTTGGTGCTCACTAATCGGCCGACGCTCGACCTGCCGCTGGTCGTTGACGGTCCGTACTTGCGGTACGACCTAATGGCGTATCCAGCGGAGAACCGCCGAGACGCCGAGTCGTACATCGCGGCTGCCCTGCGCCGTCCGGGAGTCCGTGAGTGGGCGGACCAAGTCGGCGTCGCTGATGACGAGCTGATGTCGACCTTGCTCGAGAAAAGCGACAGCAACTTCATGTATCTGCGGTATGTCTTGGTCGACATGGAGCATGGCCGGTTCGCCGACCGGCCCATCGGCTCTCTGCCCGAGCAATTGGAGGGTTACTACGAGGATCATTGGCGCAGGATGGGCATGACGGCGAGGCCCTTGCCGCGGGCCAAGGTCAGAATTATCTATGTTTTGTGCGAGATGCAGCGGCCGGTCTCGCGTGAGCTGCTGGCGAAGATGGCGAGCACACTCGAGCTGGAACTCGACGAACTGACCGTGCAGGAGGTACTCGACGAGTGGCATCCATTCCTGCGCACGGATACGGGCCAAGGCTCCGCTCTTTATAGTCTCTACCACGCAAGCTTCCGCGATTTCCTGCACCGCCGGGACACTGTGCAAGCCGCCGGGGTCTCGCTTCGACGGCTCCACGGCGATATAGCGGAAACGATCGAGGCCGAGTTGTTCACCGATGTCTGAGATAGCACGTCAATCTAGGGCATCAGACGAGTTGCGCCGTTACGGCCTGGAAACTTTCGCCCAGCACCTTCACGCCGCAGGGCGGGTCGATCGCCTGCTGGCACTTTTCGAGGACGACCGGTGGATAAGTATGCGCCGCAACGGCGGCGACGCGACTCTGCTCGGATTGCGCTCGGACATCGACCTGGCCTGGCAAGCGCTGCAGGAGTTCGACCTAACGGCCGACAAAGAGACGATAACCGGGTCCAGATCCAGGTTTGTGCATGAGGTCCGGCTCGCGGCAGTGCGGAGCAGTCTGGCTGCCCTTTCGTCGATCCCGGTCGCTCTCGTTGTACGGGCGGTGCAGACGGGCCTATGGTCCGTGGAACACGCCCTCGCGATGACTGCGGACCGCCCGGTGGTCCAGCATCTCGAGGTCTGTATCGGGCTGCTGGACCTTTCTGACCTCAACGACCACGATCGGCGCAAGGTGCAGAGGGTGAGCCGGGACATCGTTGTCCGCTCGGGCGAGGAACTGTCTGCCCGGGTGCTTATCGCGCTGTTCCGAAGAATGGACCCAAGTGCCGAGGCCGAGGCCGTCCGTGCGCGTCTTCAGGCGCGGGCAGAGAAGGTCGACGTCGACATCGGGGGCGCGCGGCGTGCGCTCGGCTGGGAACGTGATCCGACCCAGAACAGTATCGAGCCAGATGAGGTGATCGACGTTCTCGCCGCGCTGTCGCCCGGGCGTCGTGCTCCGTTGCTGGCCCGCGCAACCGGTGCGGTACTCACCGCCCTCCGTCCCCCGCCGCCTCCGCCTAGACAGGCGGACGATCCCGAGGATCCGGACGCCGTCCCATTTGCTGGCTACATGAAAGACATGCTGCGCGGTCTCGCCGAAGACACGAGAGCCGATCTGAGCGGAGCCGAGTGGTTGATGCGCAATCTGGCGCCATACATGAACGAGCATCCGGACCCGTCCGCGTTCGGAGCCGATCTGGCCGAGCTTCTGGCCGACGGGTCTGCGCCAGGCCTGGCCCGCGCGACGGTCGAGGCGGCGGCCGACCACCTTGACCGCCAGACTCTCACGCGGCTCACATCGCTGGCCCAGTCCGCCGCTCCTGACCGCGAGCCTTCGGACGGTGCTGATTTCGGCCGCATGGCGGGCGCGACTATCCGGGCCGAGCGCCGGAAGATGTACCCCCGGCGAGGACCATGGGAGCGGGCAACAGACTTGGAGACCGCCGACCTCGCCGTGAGCGAAGTCCGGGAACGCCTCACCGACATGGCCGCTGCGGCTACTGGCGTGGTGAGCCCAGGCCGAGACCGTCCAGGGCTTGAGGATACGATCCGCCGGATAGCGGTGTTCGCGGCGCTTCCGCGCTATGTAGCAAGAATGTCAGCCGAGGAACTGTCGTCCGTGGTGGGTGCCGCCTTCGCGCAGCGGCTCTTGCTAGCCGAGTACGACGCGGTCGACGGAATCGACGGCGTCGAGGCGGACCTGTCGCCCGAGGGCATCTCCGCTCGTCGCGTGGTGCGTGGGGAACTCCTGTGCGTGGCCCTGGGACATGCCGTCGATAAGGCACAACCGCTAGTGGACGCCTGGCAAGCTATCCCGCCGGGACGGATCTCCTTGGCAGATCTTGCGCCCGTACTCGTCTACCTCCGTACGCTGCCGTTGGAGACGACACGGCACCAGCTCAATTCGCCAATGTTCACCGAGCATTACGACGAGTACACCCCACCGCTCCGGCTACAGGCACTACGCCTGGCCGCGCCATACCTCTCAGGCGCGGACTGCGAGCAACTGCTCACCGAGCTCGAGGAGAACGGCGACCCGCGGCTGCGGCTCGAGGCGTTGATCATTTTCGCGCCGCGGCTCGGTGCCGACGCCCTGGCAGATGTGCTGTCGGTGCTTCCTCAGTATGCCGACGCCCTTGAGCTGAGCTGGGCCCTCGAGGTCCTGACCCCGGATGACGCGGAGCTACGCAAGGAGGTGAATAGCTGGCGGCTGGCCGCGATCTCGAACATCACGGGCGGTGCCCGCATGGGCGAGGCGCTGGCGCAGTGGGCGACGGACGGTGGAGAGCCGGCCTGGCGGTCGGATCTCGTCCATCAGATCCTCGCGTCATCACCGCCGAACCGCCGACTGGACGCGCTCGTGGCCCTCGGCTCGCGACTGGAGCAGGAACTGGACGAGCAGACCGCCCGATTGATCCTGGAACTGCCTGCGGTAGATGACACAGGCCGCTACAGCTGGCGGGCCGTCGGGATAACGACCCTCGCGCCACAGCTGCCCCCGGCGGTGATTCCCGACGCGTGGACGTCGGCCCGGGAGTTGCCTATGCGGATGCGGATTGGCAGCAGTGAGGCGTTCGGTTGGCACTGGTCGTACGAATTCGCCCGGGCTGCGGCGATGCACGCGCTAATACCCCGCCTCCCTGAAGCGATGCTGCGGGGGGCACTGCGGGACGCACAGGAGCTGTCCTGGACGCCGAGGCGGGCCGTGCTGACAGCGCTGGCCGAGCGCGCGGACGCCGATCTGGCTGGAGACCTGCTCGATTCCGTGCTCGACCGGGCGATGCGATATGCGGTCATGCCGGATCCTGGGCCGTCGCGCTTGATCGAGGGCGTGGAAGTGTTCGAGCCGATGGCGATGTTCAAGATTCGCCGCGAGGTTGACACTGCCGAGCTCGTCGCAGCCTTGGCGCCAAGGCTCGATCGGGAACACCTGACACGGGCCGTTCGCTACCTGCCAGAATTCACTAACGACGGCCCACGTTCCTGGTTGCCGGGACAGCTCGTCCCGTATCTGGATGGCGCGCTTCTGGCCGAGGTGCTGCCTCGGGCAGTCACCTCTGCGATGGCGTTCGTTATAGAAGATCCGACCCGGCTCGACTTGCTGACCTCTCTGCTACCACACCTTCGCGAGATGCTCGATGAGAAGGTCGCTCCGATCCGCGACCTAGTGCACCGATACTTCCCCAGTCGTCGCGACTTCCTGCTAGATAAGGCGGATAGGGAGGTAATGACCCAAGAAGACCGTGCCGCCTACGAGGGCTTTATTGCCACGTACCATCCCGATGATGTGTCGCTTCCGACCGAGTCGGCGGACATGTATGCTTTTGTTGAGTCCATGGTCCGCAATCCGCTGTTCATTGGTTCGATCGAGACGGTCTTGGCGCAGTCCCTGTGGAGCGTGCCGCTGCGCCTGAGGATCGATGCTATGCCCCAGATCGCCGAGTTCCTGCCTGACGACCTGGTCCGGCCGTTCGTCGATGAGACCGCCGCGAACGTCTTCAACCTGGCGGACCACGAAATGGAGACAGCTGTCGAACTGCTTGACGAGTTGCTTCCGTTCACTGGTCCGGAACAGCACCGGCGAGCATTGGAAATCGCGCGTGCCATGCCAGGTCCCAATCCGGTAGACCTGGCGGCAGTGGGCCGGACCGTGTACCGCTCGGTCGCCAGGGGACTCTCGCAGTTGGTCCCCGCCTCCCGGAGTGCGGAGCCGACGAGCCCTGGCATGCAGATACGGGATCAGAGCATATGGAACAGCGATCTCGTCGACGAGGTCAAAGGCCTCGCC
Source organism: uncultured Actinomycetota bacterium (assembly GCA_963808705.1). Lineage (GTDB taxonomy): Bacteria > Actinomycetota > Actinomycetes > Streptosporangiales > Streptosporangiaceae > JASHPR01. The sequence goes on from CAWEHB010000011.1 coordinate 201,739, forward strand.
GGGCCGCGCAGTTGGCTGTTGCTGGCCTTGGCCAGGCGAGCCCCGGCAGGCATCCGTGCCGATGCATTTAACGTGTTGCTCGACTGTTCGGACGCTGAACTGGTGCATGCAATCCCTGTGGTGATGCCGGTAGAGGAGCCGGGGCTGAGGTCCCGGCTGATCGCCCGGACCGTGGGGCTGCAGGCCGGGTTTGCACGCGCTTGGGTGCTCTGGCAACTAGCCGACGCTTTGACGCCGGCCGAGATCGAGGTCGTCGAGTCGGCAGCCCATGAGGCCGCGCGCGCCATCGCTGACCCCCTTGGCCGCGCCGTCGCCTGGCTGACCCTGGCGAACCTGCGGACCGAGGCGGGCAAGTTGCCTTACCTTCGGGAGGCGGTGGCCGCCGTGGCTATGATCAAGGACAGAATCCACCTGACATGGGCACTCAGCGGAGTCGTAGTCGTGGCTAACGGGGATGCCTCCGCGATTGAGCATGCGCTCGCTATGGTCCTCGATCTATCTCCGGGAACGGTTCGGGCTCAGGCGATCACCATAGTCGCCGACGCGCACCCCGACCTCGGGTCGCTTCCGGATGGTCTCACAACCCGGCTCCGCGAGGCGTGCTGCATGGAGTTGCGACAAGCGGCGGGCCAGGGCCGCGCCGAGTTTCTTACCGCTCTCGCGAATCTACCCCGGCAATGGCTTCGCGGGATGCCGGACCGGCATAGGTTCGAAGCGGCTCAGGCCGTCCACGAAGTCTGCACCACCTATCACTGGTTTTGATGCCTCTTCATTTGCCTGTGCGACCTCCAATGGGCTATACGCCGCTTGTCTCGGCAGATCCGGCCTCGCCCTCGAACGAGGTCCCAGCTCAGCCCCGGAAACACGCCGACCAGTGCCCTCGACCTTGTACGCCAGCCCGTGCCCATCAGGCCGCTTTGGTTACCTGGTAGACCTTCGTAGAGACAGCAGCCTTGGCGCTGTGTCTCGCCAGGGGTTGACATAGAGGCCCTTATCGGGCCGCTGAAGCCCGAGCTATCCCGCTGCGACCGTTGCTCGAGAAGACTGGCTGTCGGACAGTGATCCTTGTCGTACTATCGCCTCTACGCTGCTCCTGCCCACACAACCAACCATGATCATTATAAGTGCAATGGTCCGGTGCCCTTGATTTTCAGGCACCACCATAAGGCCTATTAGGCGCTAAAGGCAAACTGCTTAGCGCGAAAGTCAGGAATGCTTGGGAGTTACACGAGAACGGAGGGCGATGCCAGCCGAGGCGGGTCACCACGGACCGTGGCTTACGCAATCTTGGCATCTGGACCTGGCTACCAGGTCGGGGCGCTCTCCGCCAGTGGCCAGCAGTTGCTCGCCGTTTCCGAGGCGCTCCCAGGCACGCGGCGTGTCAAGCGTGGCCCAGCGTCTGTAGTCAGGGTCGTCACCCTTGTGCGGGCATCCCGGGAAGTGTGCCATGCCGTTCGGGGAGATCCGCAATTCACGGTCCACCTCCGTGGTGGCGCGGCGTCTTTCTGCCAGCCCGTGCTCACAGAATCCGCGGTCCATCTCACACAGCTCGCAGTAGGCCATGGAGTTCATGATGACGCGGCAGCAGAGGAAGGTCACGGATCCAGGGTCCATCCGAGCCGGTATCCGGTACTTGCTACCCGCTTCTACCGCGCAGCGCAGTTGGGCTAGCGGCCGGCCGACTCATTTACCGCTTCTGCCGCAGATCGGGCACGTGTTCCTGGTGTTTACGGTACGTGTTCCTGGTGTTTACGATGCGTGCGCAAGGGCCATCCAGGCATGGCGGCAGGGATTGGCCCTGAAAGCTGGCGCACTCAACCCGCCAGCCAGAGGAGCAGCTGACCTGGGATCAGTGCTCGGGTTCGTACTTGAAAGAGAGCTGGAGCTTGGTGCGATAGGTGATCGCCCCGCCCTCGTCCAGGTGAATGTCCTGCTTGACGACCTCGGCCACCCGCAGATCGCGGAGCGTCCCGGCGGCGGTCCTGATCGCCTCCGCTGCTGCGTCTTCCCATGAAGTGCTGCTTGTCCCGATGACCTCGGTCACCCTGTACACGCTCATAACGGTCTCCTTTGACCACGTGCGGCCTGCTCTGGGGCTGCTGCGGCCAGCCTGTCACAGAGCCACCCTGCCCTGTCGCTGATGCAGGCAAGTGACCCCGATGCCGGATCCTCAGCCGCGGCCCCCGACGATCGCGGTGTCGGAACGCTCGGTCATGCCGCATACGGCGCGTTAGGTCGGATGCGACGTGGCGGTATCGCCGTTCGCTGCGCCAGGCAGACGTCATCCAGCGATCCACGATGGCCTCCGGCGCTGTGGTCGTACCAGCCATCCCAGGTACTCGACCTAGAGCCGAGGAAGTGGCCCGGTACGCCAGCTCCCGTCAGACGATGACGTGCATCAATACCTGGGACAGGCACCTGTGCTCACGAAAGGCAGAGGCACGCGGGAGAGCCAGCCAGCTGTTCTTGTGACTGACGGGTCACATGGTATCGACACAGCGATCCGCCTGGGCGTTCGCCGCCCCGATGGTGCCCGGCCGTGATCGTTGGCCCAAGTAGTCGTGCTACTGTTCGATTATGACTATTGACTGGAAGTATCTGTCGGTAGTATTTTCGATATAGAGGCAGGCATGTAAGCACTGGTCACGCCGGCCGATGGGGAGCATCTGCATGTCCGTCACCAGCAGAGGGAAGCGAGCGTGATTACTGGAAATCCTCCCGTGCCTGGGGATGGAACTCTGCCAGATATTTCGATGTCCATTCTGGGATGGGATTGACGTGTTGCGAGAAGGTCGCGTGTCGTCCCGCGCGTAGTGGTGTGGCAAGTCGTGCGGGCGCTGTGGGCATGACCTGGTCGGCGAGCCGGTGCGGGGCATGCACAGCTGCAGGTGTTTGAGGCATCACCGCCCCCGCCGCCGGTGGTGACCGAGTACCAGGTGCCCGCGCCTATCAGGCTGTCGGGCTTCCGCGAGAGCACGAACTTCTCGCTCATGCGGTGCTGGGCGAACTCGCATTAAAGTTGTGGGAGGTGCCAATATTCCAGTAAGTAAGAGAAAATGCACCCAGGATGAGCAGGAAAATATGCGGCTCGGGAACCGTAACGATGCCGCACCGCAACCACCGCCAGCCGGCGAGCGAACGAAGTGAAACATCCGGTCCTATGCCGCTGTGGTGGCGAGGTGTCAGCGGACGCGGACGCCGTCGATGATGACCGCGATGGGTGAGGAGAGTATCGCGAGATCCTCGCGGGGATCGTCCTGGTAGGTCACCAGCGTCGTCGGCTGGCCGGCTCGGTCGAAGGATTCGCCGAGGAAGCGGTACCCGGTGGTGGTCGCGGCCTGGAGCGCGGCGGTTGGGTCGAGTCCGTGTTCGGCCAGCAGCGCGACCTCGCGGGTGATGGGCCCGGCGGTGTCGGTCCCGGCCAGGATGGGCACGCCCAGGCGGTGCGCGAGCGGGAGCAGCTGGCGGAGCCGGTGCCGGTGGTCGGCAGCTCGCCGCCGGGCGGCCTCTGGTGCGGTGCCGGGAAGGCCGAGCACCGCGCATAGCGTGGGCGTCCATGCGGCTCCGGTCTGGGCCATCAGTCGCAACGCCTGCTCGTCGATGGCGGTACCGTGCTCGATGGAGTCCACGCCCGCCCGCACCAGTTGGGCGACCGAATCTGTGGTGGTGTGGGCGGCGACACGGCCTCCGGCGGCGTGCACCGCGGTGACCATCGCCTCGATGGCCTGGATCGAGTACGTCGGCTGGGCCGGGCCCGACGGCATTCCGTCGACGACGAGGGGGAAATCGGCGATCACTTTCACCCAGCGGCCGCCGCGCGCTAGCTCGCCCAGCGCCAGCTCGGTCAGCCGCTGCTGGGGTGCCTCCTCCGGCAGCAGCGCCGGGAAGTACCGCCCGGCTGGGGCGAGGAACCGGCCGGCCGCCTGCAACCGCGGCATCCCCGGGACTAGGTCCAGCTGCAGCACCGACCCGCCCGGCGATCCGGTATCACGCACCAGGCACACCCCGCAGGCAGCCCACCCGGCCAGCACGTTCAGCGCCTCAGCCCGGCCCAGCGCGACCGGCCCGCCGGCCGCCCCGCCCACGGCGGGATGGGCATGGGCATCCACCAGGCCAGGCACCACGTACCGGCCCGGCAGCAGCTCCGCGCCGGGAACCGGGTCGCTGGCCAGGCACCCCGCCGCGTCCATCCACAGATCGACCGGCCGGTCGCCATCCGGCAACGGCACCGCGCACACAGACCACGACATACAGCCAGTGTCCATCCCGGCACCCGCTCAGGCGTTGGGACACCACCAAAGACAGCCGCCCCCCGACTCTCGCACATGTATGCCGCGATCAGGTACGTCCGGTCAGACCGGACGGCCCGCGCGGCGGCCGTAACCCGACACCCGAGATCGACGAGCACCTCGGCCAGCGACCGAGCACGCGCTCCCAGAGATCGCCCCACAGTGGACCATCTGAACTCGGCCGCGGGCTACGTCGACCGACTGCATCACCCTAAGTGATAGGTGGAAGTCAGGGATAACGCCCGCCGAGCCGCCGTTCTGGCCGGTGTTGCATTCAATCTCGGACGGACCCGCGACCGTGCAGACGAGGGTGATCTGTGCGTCATGCAGTTCGGCCGCCGCATGCGGGCCGCCCGGGCTGCTGCTGCCCGGGACCGTGATCAGGGGATGGTCGCCGTGTCGACCGCCTCCACCTGGCCGGAGCTGAAGTTAGAGACCAGTACCGTGCTGTTGGGAGCCGCCGTCATGTCCTTGGGAACAGGCCAGCCGGGATATGGCCGACGAGCGCGGGACGGCCGTCCAGCGCGTCGGCGACGTTGATTACGGTCAGGTCGGCGTGCGCGCCTGGCGCGTTGAATCGGTTCGAGTCGGCGACCACGATCAGCGTGCCATCGCGCACTGCGGTCAGCCCGACCGGTGCCTCGCCGACCCGCACCACCGCGACTAGCGCGTGCGACGGGTCGGTGAGCAGCCGGGCCGCCGCGAAGCAGAGCACGTCGTCGCTGGCCCGGCGGTCACCCAGACCTGCGTCCCGTTCGCTGCCGTAATCACGCGGACCGGCTGGCAGTCGGCATCGACGGTGGCCACGACCGAGTGCCCGGGGTCGGTGTCGGAGAGCCCCCTTCGGATAAGGCCATGGTGATGCTAGACGCCGTTCGCGGTCGCCAGCCTGCCGAGGAAGGCGTCGTGCGGCCGGTGGGTGGCGAAGCGACGGCGCACTTCGGAGCGCCGCTGAGTGCCAGCAGTCACGCGGCGAGGGCATGGCCGCTCCAACCATGAACGCCCGGTCGGAGCCGCCGGTCAGGAGGTGCGCGACTGGCGCCCCGCTGCTCGGCCGCAGACAGCGAGCGCGGCAGCCACGGTCCTGCAGAGGGCGACACGAAGACCTCGGTCCAACTGCTTAAGACGCCAGCTGTCGGGACAATGTGCCAGGTCAGGACCTTGTCGGCATCCTGGCCAGCCGTAGCCTGCAATAGCCCATAGTGAGCAATTGTGTCGAAAGACTAAAAATAAGATCATTCGGACATGCAAGGTTCAAGCCAAGTCCGTATACAAGATGTGCCCGTTTGGAATATACTCAACTGAGCCAAACGGTTGGGGCATGTGAACTTGCTAGTAACGTCGCGCCATCGGCCGAGCGACCAGAACTGGAGGTGACTCCATGGCCTCCAAGCCAAGCCTTGACGCACTGAAGGCGGCGTACTACAGGGTTCACGACCCCGCCCTCACCCAGGAGCAGATCGCCTACAAAGCTGGCCTAGGCGCGCAAGCGCAAGTGTCACGCCTCCTCAAGGATGCGCGTGACCACAAGATTCTCCAGGAAGTGTTCAGGTTTCCCGCCGACTTGTCCCCAGAAGACCGCCTGGAAATCGTCAACTCATTTTTCGCTCGCCATGGACAGCTCGAGGATGCGCTATCCCAGCGTTCCAGGAAGCTCAGCAGCGAGCGCTCCGTCGGCGGCTCGCCGTTTAAGCGGCTGCACGTGATAGCCGCCCCAGGAATCGAGAACGAAAGAGATGCGGGCGTGCGTGCAAATGCCTTTCGTTCCTTTGGTATGAGCGCGGCCGGGATAGTGGCCAGCTATATCGACGAAGTCGACATGTGCTGCGTGGCATGGGGCACTACTATTGCCGCCACTGTCGAGCACATGCCTTACAGCAGCACATCGCACGAGACGAAGCAGTTCATCCCGATAGTCGGCGAGCCGACAAATCACGAGCCCAATGGGATCTCACCAAGCGATGCAGCCCGACAGCTTTCGCTCGCCTGGCCTGGTTCTAATTATCTCTCTCTGAGAGGTGTCCCGGCGCGGATACCGAAATTGGTTCATGACCAGGACAGCGGTCGGATCGCAGGTGAGCTTATCCGCTACTCAACCAGTTACCGACGGGTCTTCGGTGCTCCCGACTCGAAGGAGACACCGCTCATCTCTGAAGTTCCGATGATATTGACTGGTATTGGGAGCGTCGATACCAGCAAGCGGAACATGGCCGGTATCGGCCCTGACCCTTGGTACCTGGACACAGTAGAGGCTGAGGAACCCAATGTTTTGGAGCTTGCCGTCGGGAATATAGGCGGCGTATGGATTGCCAAGGAGGATATTTCCGCCGATGATAAAAAACGGGTCGCGAAGGTTAACGAGCGCTGGCTCGGCGCGCAATATAACCACTTCAGAGCCTGCTCACTAAACGCGGATTTGCTACGCCGCAGGCCGGGAGTCGTGGTTCTCGCGGCCGAATTCGATAAGGCAGAAATTATTCTTGAGGCGCTTCACCTCATCAACGTCCTGATCATTAGCAGACAACTCGCTGATGAACTCGCTCGCCGACTGCTCTAGATATGTTCTGTATAGCGGCATTCCACGACCAGAGATCCCCACTTGGCTCCCGGGAGACAGACGTGGCTAAGAATCACCGTGAGCAGACCCTCCGCCGCCCCGGTGCACGTAATTACTCGGCGGCACGCCGCTACGGCTGGATACGAGATTTACGGTGATGGCCTTGGCTAATTCCTTTTCGAAGCAACCTAGAGCGCCGACCGCAACGCGCACCGAAAACGGTACTTACGACGTTTTCCTATGCCATAATTCCAAAGACAAACAGCAAGTCATGGCTATCGCCACCAGGCTCAAGGAGCGCGGCGTACTGCCTTGGCTCGACGTCTGGGAAGTGCGGCCTGGAACGCGGTGGCAGAAAGAGTTGCAAAGGCATCTAAGACTGATCAATTCCGTCGCCGTGTTTATTGGCGCCAAAGGGCCTGGACCATGGCAGGAGCTTGAGGTAGAACTCGCGTTGGAGGAGTTGGCCAGACGTGGCCGACCCATCATCCCGGTAATACTCGAAGGCCGAAAAGGTCACCCGAGATTCCCGCCCTTCCTGGAGCTTTGGCATCGGGTCGACATGCGCCAACGGGATCCTGATCCCTTTGAGATGCTCATCTGGGGAATCACTGGTGAGAAGCCTTCTCACTTCTAATCCACAGGCGATGGCCACCCAGCCTGTAGATGTATCGGCAGTGCGACTAGGGTTCAGTCGACCGAGGCAAAATGTTTCCTGGGCAAGAGGCCGACAGATTTACCCATAGCCTTGGGAGGCAGAAGTCATGCGGCTGCAGACAACGGTCGCGCTATGGCCAGAGCGGTCGGTCGCGTGGAGGCACAGTGCCGCCGGAACTGGATGATCTGCGTGCAGTCGCATGCGCGGTCCGGCGTCTTGTCAGCCGCTCGTATTCGGCGATACGCGTGGGTGTCTGGCCGTTCACTCGTCGGGTGTTCACGTCTGTAGCGGCCACTGTCTCGGCTGAGGGCTGTCACCAGGTGTCCTGACGGGCGGCATGTTCACGAAGCTGTCGTCACCGGGCAAGAGGTAGCGGAAGACCGGCTCAGTCCCGGGCCAGCTGGGGGATTACTTCTGCGGCGAGGCGCTCAGCATGCTTGGCCTGGTCGAACAACGGCGTGAACAGGATCAGTTCCGCGCCCGCAGCGGCAACCTCGCGCAGTTGCCGGAGACAGTCGGCGGGCGTTCCGGCGACCGCGGCCGCCTCGATGCTCTCCACGCGTTGCCCGTACAGCCGCTCCAGCGCCTCGTTCGTCCGGCTGCGGGCACGCGCCGCGTTCTCGTCGATCGCCACGTAGACGCGTTTGGCGATCTGGAAGTCCGCCACAGAACGGCCAGACTCCTCCAGAGCGCGGCGCACCGCCTGGACCTGTTCCGCGAACTTCACGGTGGGAGACGAGCCCGCACCGAAGAAACCGTCGCCCTCCCGCACGGCGCGCCGCAGCGCGGCCGGCCCGGATCCCCCGAACCACAGCGGCGGATACGGCTTCTGGAACGGCTTGGGCTCCATGCTCGCGTCTTCAAGCTGCCAGAACTCCCCCGGGAACGTCACCCGCTCCCGGGTCCACAGCGCCTTCATCAGCCCGACGCCCTCGGTGAACCGCGCCACATACCGGTCCGGCTCCAGGCCGAACGCGGCGAACGGCCGCACTTGCCGCCGCTACCAACCCCCACCTCGATCCGGCCACGGCTGAGCTGGTCCAGCGATGCAATGGCCTTCGCCAGGTGCACCGGGTTGTGCAGCGTGGACACGAACACCACGCACCCGAGCCGCAGGCGATCAGTGTACGCCGCGGCGAAGGTCATTGCCTCGAGCGGGCTGAGCCGCGGCCACGAACCCAGCGTCTGCTCCTGCCCAGCCGCTGTGGAAACCGAGCTCCTCGGCGCGGACAAGATAAGCGCGGAAAGTCCCCGGATCGAACTCGCCGTCCTGAGAACTGCGGGATAGCGATCGTGAACCGATGGCCCGATCGTATCGGCCGGGAGCCGGGCACCCCCCCGCGAGCGGATCTGCGAAGACGGCCTGCGCAGGCTATCCGTTACTGGACCTGCGCCCGCCAGGTCGACGTAACGCCGAACGCGCCCCATCTGGACCTACTCGTATGCCGCTGACCGGGTGCCGGGGCCCATCTCCGGAGATGATCTTGCCGAATGGCAGTGGCTATCTGGAACTGGCTCTGGCGGGTCACGAAGCGCGATCACTGCCGCTCTCGTGGGCGTGAACTCCCGCCGATCTGGACGGCAACAGAGTCCCAGGCCGCGCCGTCACAGCCGCGCCCGAACGGGACGATATGGGGGCGCTGGAATTCTCAGCCCGAGCAGCGCCAAGTAGAGACGGCTCGCCCAAGGCGGCCCCACCGGCCAGCTTGGCACAGCGTGCACGAACCGGCTTCCGGGTTAGTCGTCCGGGTCGAGGCGAGCCAGGAGGTGATCCGCGACGACCTTTGGCGATGCTGTCCCGTCGAGAGGGATGGCTCCTCGGGCGAGCATCTGCGCTTGGAAGACACGCCGACCGTCTCGGATCTGCTGCCTGACGGCCTCGGTCCGAACCGGCGATGTCGCCCGCGTTGAGACCGCAAGCCGCGCGGATTCATCGGCGCCTATCGCACGGGTGGCCCAGGACCGAGCGCTGTTCCCGGTCCGGAGTCACGCGGTGTAGCCAGAGTAGTACGCACGGCAGCGGCTCCCAGCTGGGCGGCCGGATCGCTACGGCGTGATCGCGATGGCGACAGGGTCGCTGCCGACCTTGATCGCCTTGCCGGCGGTGTTGGTGGCGGTGTTGATCGGGGTCACCGTGTCCGAGTCGCTGGCGGCGTAGGCGGTCTTCCCGTTCGGCGTGACCGCGATGGGACCACCCACCCCCTTGATCGGCTTGCCGGCCTTGTTAGTGGCGGTGCTGATCGGAGTCACGCCGAGTTGTTGGCGACGTAGGCGGTCTTCCCGTTCGGGGTGATCGCGATGGCACCGGGGAACTTCCCGACCATGATCGCCTTGCCGGCCGTGTCGGTGGCGGTCTGGATCGGGACCACCAGGCCGGGAGCCGCATCCCATCCGCTCAGACTTTGCCGCCCACAGGCACCCTAACCAGGACCCGAGGTGATCCCTCTGACGGCGGGACGGGCGGCTATTGCTGGAGGCGGCTATTGCTGGAGATCGTCGGGCAGGAGCCGGAACCACTTATGGGGAGTGAGGGGGCGCATCGCGCGGAAGTCGCGCCGGTCGAGTGTGAGCACGGCGTCGGTCCGGTACTGGGCTGCGAGCCCCACATTGACTGCGTCAGCTAGGTCCAGGTCGAGGCTGGCGTACTGCTTCTGGACTAGGCGCGCGGTGTCGAGGATCTCGATGCCGGTTTCGGGGATCTGGAATCGCATCTGCCGGGCCTGGGCAATGACGAAATCAATGATCGCGGTCCGGGCA
>CAWEHB010000012.1:0-206077 GCA_963808705.1 uncultured Actinomycetota bacterium
GTTCCCCTCAAACCGTGGAGACTTCCTCATAGCGGATTCGTGTAATTTCGCTGTTCCTTCTGACTATCGAACGCCAGTTCATATAGTGCCTGGCGTTCGTTGTACCCATGGGCAAGGGCCCATCGGACGCGCCGCGCTGCTGGGCGGGGGCAGGCTGGGCCTGCCCGTACTTCCTGCCTGAGGGGCCGCAGAGGTCTCCGGGGTCCAGGCCGGCCCGCAGGGCCGTCGCGCCAGCGATGCGCAGCAGCCTGGAGGCCGGAGGGGCGGCCCCGTACCCTCGCGCGGCGCGTCCCCCGGCCTGGCGCGCGGCAGCGTTCTCATCAAAGGTGAGCGGCGGCGAAGCCGCCTCCTTCGTGCCTGGGGCCGCGCAGCGGCCGGCCGCGGTCACGCCGCGTCCTTTCCCGCCGGGGACCGCTCGTAATCCACCGGGGAGAGCATGCCCAGCGCGGAGTGCCGCCGTTCATGGTTGTAGTCCTCGATCCAGGCCGCCACCCCGGCCCGCGCGGCCGCCCTGGTCGGGAACTGCTCGATGCGCCGCAGCTCGAACTCCACCGTGGAGTGCCACGATTCGATGACCGCGTTGTCCAGCGCCGAGCCCGGCCGGCCCATTGACTGGCGGATGCCCAGCCGCTGGCAGGCCATCCGGAACCGGCCCGCGGTGTACTCGCTGCCCTGATCGGTGTGCATGATCACGCCGGGCACGGCACCGCCGCGCACCGCCACTGCCATGGCCAGCGCGCCGTAGGCCAGGTCGGTGTCGTGGTGCTCGCCGAGGGCGAACCCGAGGATCCGGCGCGAGCCCATGTCCAGCACGCTGTCCAGGTGCAGCTTGCCCTCCCCGGTGGGAATCTCGGTGCCGTCGCCATACCACTTGCGGTTGACGGCGGCCGCGCCGAAGTCCCGCCGGACCAGGTCCGGCGCCCGCCACCGGCCCTTGCCCGGCCGCGTGGTCCCCTTGCGCCTGGCCTTCGGCCGCGCGGCCAGGCCCATCTGGCGCATCAGGCCCGCGACGGTGTTCTCGCTGACCGTCCAGCCGGCCTCCCGCAGCGCGGCGGTGATCCGCGGTGACCCGTCCTTGCCCTTGCGCCGGGCGAACAGCCGGGCGATCTCGGCCCCCAGCCGGTCCCGGCGCGCCCGCCGCGCGGTCTGGTCGCCGTCCTTCCATTTATAGAACCAGGACTCCGACATCCCCAGCGCCCGGCAGCTGACCGCGTGCGGGATGCCGTGATCGGCCCTCTGGGCTGCGATGAACGCGGCCACGGCTACCGGCCCATCGCATCGGAAACCCAAAGGGCCACACTGCGTTTGAGCACGTCGCACCTCATGGCAAGCTCGGCGTTCTCCTTACGCAGCCGGGCCAGCTCGGCCCGCTCATCCTCGCTCAGCGCACCGTCACCCTCACCGCGGCGGCGCCGGTCAGCGTCCACCCAGTTGCCCAGGGTCCCGGAGTTGATGCCCAGATCCCGGGCCACCTGCGCGATCGGCTTACCGGTCTCCCGGACCAGCCGCACCGCGCCCTCCCTGAAGTCCGCATCGAACTTCCTGCGTGTCTCTCCCATCGGAGAACTCCTCTCCCTTAAGAGGATCTCTCCACGCTGGGAGGGGAAACCCAGATCATGCCTGTGACCAGGTCTTTCTGGTGGAGCGGGTGACGAGAATCGAACTCGCACTATCAGCTTGGGAAGCTGTGCCGTCCTGGCTTCTACATGGTCTGAGCTGCAAGGAGGCCTGTCCGTGAGTGACCGTGAGAGACCGGTCTTCACCGGGGGTAATGGCACGTTAAGGGCTTGTCGATTATTAACGCGCTGGTTTGGTCTTGGGCGTGAGCGTGACGCCGTTGGATGAGGCGTATTCGGTGAGGCTGGCCAGTGTGGTGAGCGGGGCGGCGGCGGGCTCGATGGTGTGTCCGGCCCGGAGGAGCAGCGGCTTGATCTGGCGTTCGGCCGTGCCGATGGTGTTGGCTGAGACGCCGGACAGGTCGGCCAGGACGGCCCGGGGTACTGCCAGGCGCTGCCGCATGATGGTGACCAGGGTTTTCTCGGCGAGAGTCATTGCTGCGGGGTGGCCGCCGGCGCGGCGGCGGGTTGCCGGGCCGCCTCGGGCGAGGTGCATTTCGGCTTCGCGCTGGGCTTGGTAGGGGACGGCCAGCGCGGCGGTGAGCTGGTCCCGGGCGGCGGCTGTCATGCCGGTCAGGGCCGGGTGCGCCCAGCCGGCGCGCTCGCCCCGGCCGGGTCGCGGCGCCTTCGCGGGCGCCGGTGCTGGCGGCCGGGGGTGCAAGGTGTAGTTCCAGTCGCCGTGCCATTCGTGGCGGTGCAGGGGAAGCGCGGCCATCTGCTCGTCGGTGATCTTGGCGCCGGTCGGGCAGGTCCCGGTGTCCAGCTCGGCGCGGACGGTTAGCCCGGTGCCGGTGGTGGTGGAGGCGATGGCCGCCACGATGACCTCGTGGCTGGTCAGGGGCCGGCCTCGCCAGTTCATGGTGATGTGGGAGAACAGCCGGTGCTCGATCTTGTTCCATTTGGAGGTGCCGGGCGGGAAGTGGCACGCGGTGATCTGCAGGCCGGCCTGCAGGGCCAGCGCCGTGAGCTCGTGTTTCCAGGCCCGGGTGCGGCTGCTGTTGGAGCCGCCGGAGTCGGCGGTGATCAGCAGCCGCCGGGCGGCCGGGTAGCAGTCACGGCCCGCGTCGTTCCACCAGCGGCGGATCGATTCCACGGCGAAGGCGGCGGTGTCGTGGTCGGTGCCGACGTTCACCCAGCCGGTGTCCGCGGCCAGGTCGTAGACCCCGTACGGGATCGCCTTGCCCAGCTCGATGTCGGGGAAGTCGTGAACGTTGACCCGGACAGGATCGCCCGCGGGCCGCCATTCCCGGCCGCCGTTGTGGTAATTGCCGACCAGTTCCTTCTTCTTGGTGTCCACGCTGACCGCCGGCTCTCCCGCATCACGGTGCTCCCGGACCTGCTCGTTGAGGTAACGGAACTGCGCGTCCCGGTCGCGGGCCTGGCCGCCCTCGATGGTCTTGGCGTTGCCCTGCAGGCTGAAGCCCTCCTCCCGCAGCAGGTCAGCCACCGTGTCAGCGCCGGCCCGGTGGCCCTGCCGGCTCAGCTCGGCGGACAGGGCGCGCAGCGACTTCGTCGTCCACCGCAGCGGCGACATCGGATCTCCGCGCTCATCGGGCTCGACCAGCGCCAGCAGCGCCGGCCGCAGCCCGGGATCCAGGTCGGCCAGGCGCTTGCGGCCCCCGCCGGGCTTGCGGGCCCGGCCCAGCGGCTCGGTGCCGGCCTCCAGCTCGCCGGCCCCCAGCGACACCGTGGCCTCCCGGACGCCTGCCGCGCGGGCCACCACCCGGATCCCGCCATGCCCGAGAACTCGTGCCTCAGCGCCCATCAGCAGCCGGCGCTGCCGCTCATCCAGATGCGGGAAGATCGCCCCGAACTTCGCCGCCAGCAGCTCCCCGATTCCCTCGGCCATGCCTTACCGCATACCACAACCCCGGGCGCAAACCAGGGAACCTACGGGTTATTTATCGACAGACCCTAATCTTGTCGTTTAACCTGCGGGTTTACGCCGTTTTTCGAGGCTGGGTTCTCTTTTGGTGGTTTTCCCCACGTCGTGGCGGGGTGCGGGGCGGCGGTTGCGCGATCCTGGCGGGCGGCCGGGGCCGGGCTTGCCAGGTTTTGGCACACCGGCTGGGCAGCCGATGGTCGCGCGGATGCTCCGAAACCCCCGGCGGACCCGGGCCGGGGTGAGCCGCCCTGGCGGGGCGGGCCGTTCCCAGGGCAGGCGCAGGTCGTCAGCGAGTGGCCGGGCGAGGCGGAGCTGGGCGTGGACTGCGATGATCAGCCAGGTCCACCGGTCCGCAGCCTCGGGGCTGCGGATTTTCGGGATGGTCCAGCCGAGGACCTGCTTGAACAGCCGGAAGGTATGTTCAAGATCAAACCGGCGGAGGAACGCCTGCCACAGCCGGTCCACCTCAGCGGGCGGGGCGCCGGTGGCCGAGCACCACAGCCACACGGGCTTGGGGTCACGGTCGCCGGGCAGGTGATCGACGTGCAGGCGGATCAGGGTCCCTTCGATGACCGGCAGATCGCCGTGGTGGCCCAGCCAGGCAGAGCGGTGAGTGAGCCGGGGATGCAGCCGGTCCCAGGCCTGCGCCACTGCGGTGCCGTACCGGGTGGTTGCCGTGGTGGTGGTCACCGGCGGGGCCGGCCAGGTGCCCGGGTCGGCGAGGGCGAGCTCCCGGCCATGCCGGAGGGGCCGGCCGCGTGTGCCGGGCGCGCGCCCGGGCACCGGGAAATACAGCACACGGTCAGAGCGCAGCCGGCCCAGCACCGTCACCGGCAGGTCAGACAGCTGGTAGGCCAGCCGCATGGGGTCATACCCAGCATCGAAGATCACCAGGATGGGCGGATCCCCCTCGCGCCAATGCCCGGCACCGATCAGCCGGGCGATGACGTCGCGGACCTGCCCGGCGGTCACCTCTGCCTCGTCATCATCGGGGCCCAGGCGCACCGCATCCAGCACCGCGGTCCACGAGGTGCTGCCCGGCTCCAGCGCGGCGATCACCGAGTACGGCCAGCCCGGGATCATCTGCGCCTGCCCCTTGCCCCGCCCGTAGACATGGCAGAACAACCGCTGCGGGCTGGTGCCCGCGCCCGGCCGCAGCCAGTTACTCACATCCACTGCCAGCATCAGCCGCCCATCCGCGGCCCGCGGTAACGGCAGCCCCGCCAGCGACCGCCGCAGCCGGCCGATAGCGATCTCCCCGCAGTTCACCGCGTCATACAGCGCCCCATGCCCGCGCCGGTGCTCCGCCGCCAGCGACAGCCCCGCCAGGGTCTTCACCGGCCCCTCAGCGCACAGCACCGCGTCGGCCACCTCGAACAGTGCATCCGCCCGCGCGGTGAAGCACCCATACAGCTCCCAGCGAAAGGCTCCCAGCGCCTCCCGCGCCCCGGCACCCTCCAGTTGCGGCTCGACTCCCGCCGCCAGCCACGCGATACTGAACGCCACGGCCACCGCCTGTGTCTTCAAGTTCTTCGCAGGAACCCGAAGATCATCATGCGGTGGCCGTGTCACGTCAAGACCAGCGATCAGCCGAGGTTAAACGGCAAGCTAATGGCACGTCGATCTTGGGTTGGCGGCCAGGCTCAGAGCAGCCGGTATGCCCGCGCTATCGGTCCCGGGCAAAGGCTGGGGAGGCGCTAGAGTACACCGCTGGCGACGGCGATACCGACACCGATCAAGACCAGGCCGCCGATCAGTTCGCCTCGCTCGCCGGTTTTGGCGCCGAGCCGGTTGCCGAGTTCGAGGCCGATCAGGGACAGGGTAACGCTGACGACGGCAATGACGACCGCGGCCGCGGCCAGGTTGACGTGGAAGGTGCCCAGCGCGAAGCCGACCGCGAGGTTGTCGATGCTCAGTGCCGCCCCGGTTACCAGCAGCCGCCCAGTCCGCTAGCCAGCTGGCACGGCCGGAACCTGGTCCTGCTGACGGTGCGAACTGCGGATGGCCTGCACAACGGCGTACAGGCCGGTCACGACCAGCAGCGCGGCGCCGATCCAGTGCGCAGCGTGGCCGAGAGTACTGGCCAGGCTACGGCCCAGCAGCAGGCCAATGAGCGCCATGCCACCCTCGAACAGCCCGAAGATCACCCCGACCCGCAGCCGGGTGCGTCCATCGATCCCGCTGACGCCGATCCCCACCGCTGCCGCGAAGTTGGACAGGCCCAGGGACAGGGCTACCAGCAGCAGGGCGAGCATGCAGTCACGGTACCGATCGCGGGTCGGCCTTCTGATCCGTAGATCAATGGAGCATGTCCGGTCAGTGCGTCGGAATCCGTATCCGCTGGTCAGCGTCCTGCCGGGTGTCCGGAATAGACGCCATGGTCCGGCACCGTCCGGTCAGTCCGTAAGAAAGCTGTGAGAGACACCTGCTCGCCCTCGCGGCGATGGTGTTTATGGAGACCGGGCTGGAAGGGAGGTGTTAGCCCCCCTGGCCTGGATCGTGGTGGTCGTGGGGCAGGCTGTTCTGCTGGGCGCGGGTCGCCTCGTCCGCGCGGGCCGTCTTCGCCCGGGCCGTCTCGTCCGCGCGGGCCGTCTTCGCCCGGGCCGTCTCATCCGCGCGGGCCGTCGCGTCGTCCGCGCGGGCCCTCCTCGCGCGGGCCGTCTCATCCGAGCGGGCCCTCTCCGAGCGGGTCGCGTCGTCCGAGCGGGCCCTCTCCGAGCGGGCCGTCTCATCCGCGCGGGCCGTCTTCGCCCGGGCCGTCTCATCCGCGCGGGCCGTCGCGTCGTCCGCGCGGGCGGTCTTCGCCCGGGCCGTCTCGTCCGAGCGGGCCCTCCTCGCGCGGGCCGTCTCATCCGCGCGGGCCCTCTCCGAGCGGGCCGTCTCATCCGCGCGGGCCGTCTCCGCGCGGGTCGTCTCATCCGCGTGGGCCGTCTCCGAGCGGGCCGTCTCATCCGCGCGGGCCCTCTCCGAGCGGGCCGTCTCATCCGCGCGGGCCCTCTCCGAGCGGGCGATCTCGGCTTGGGCACTCTCGCGCTGGCCGATCAGGTCGCGGTCCTGGCTGACGGCTGCCTGTCCGCGGGACTGTTTCAGTTCGCGACGTGCGGCGCGGCCGCGGCGTGAGGTCCGGCGTGCACCGGCCAGCAGCAGGCCCAGCCCGAGTATGGCGGCCGCCCCGATCACGATGCCGTAGAGGAACAGCGCGCCGGTGGAACCGGTCACGTGGTAGCCGAACACCGAGAAGCTGTGGGTCAGCGCGTGCCCGCTGCCGACGTTGTTGAACACGCCCGCCACGCCCACGACCACCGCGGCGACCAGGATGATGAGGCCGAAAACGACAAACATGACACTCTCCGAATATTCGCCGTATACCCAGTCAACTCGGAGTTGGAATCAAGTCAAACCGGGCCCGTACGTGGCCGGGCTCGATCCACGGTACGCCTCGCTCAGCCATCCGCCATTGTCCACGGCGGTCATAGGTCGTTCGTCCGGTTGGCTCCCAAGTTGGCTCCCGCGGGCTCCTGGCTCTCGCCTGAGCTACTGCTTAGAAGGCGGTCTCGGCCACTGCTCTGGCCAGTGCCGTGGCTGGTCAGCGGCAGGAAGGATGTGCCCCTCATTGGCCGTGAGTTGCCCTGGTCGCCGACCCCATCGGGCACGTATCGGGCACACGGCTCCGGAGGCCGCCGCCGCGATCTGGCGAATCTGTGCTGGTGACCTGCCCGGACACCCTCGGCGCCCACCTCCATCGTCACGATCGTTCCGCGTATGTTCCGGATCATGGCGCAGGCCTGGAAGTCGCACTATCAGCTTGGAATCTGATGGGTTCGGGGCTGCTATGAGGCCTGAGCAGGCAGTCCTCGTATCCGCTGGTGACCCTGGCGCACCTCTGAGGACCGAGGCTGCTGGCACGTTAATGGGACGGTGATCTACACGCCAGGGTGCTCGATGTCCACCGGCGGCAGGTCCTGCACCTGCTGCTTGGTGATGCTGAGCCAGATACCGTCATCGACACGCGTCACGGCGCCGATCGGGATGGCCACTTCCTTGCGGCCCCACAAATGGCCCTCCCGCAGGAGCACGTGGGTCACGTCGTGGCTCGCAGGGTCGATGACGAACCCCTGGACCTGCCCGATGTGGCCGTCGGTGGCATGGACGTACTCTCCGGGCGCACCTCAACCTCTCCCAGCGGAACCGAGTCCTCGGTGAGGTACTGCCGTCCGCCCATACCCAATGCGGGATCCGCCACGCGGCGAGTTCTTTGGTAGGTCCTCAGTTCCGGCGCACGGTCTTCCACAATTTGCTGCGTCTCCTCGGCGGGATCAAGCTTCTCGAACTCCGCCTTGGTGCACCGGAGCCGGATCTCGCCCGTGCTGGTGTCGACTAGGCCGACAGGAACAAGCCGGCCGTGCCCGCGCCGGTGCTTCGGCTCGACCACCAGATGGGTGACCGCCCGGGCGGCCGGGTCGACGATCACGCGGCTTACCTTGCCGCAGGCCCCATCGGTACAGCTGGCGTCGGCCCCGATCGTGAATGGCGTCGTTCCTGCCATGGCCGCCTCCTCGCTTCCCTGGACTGTAGCGCGAACCCGGCCAGCTGCAGTGCCTTCGAGCTGCCCGGCTGCGAGGACCCGCATGCTCCCTATCGTGCGCTCTGCAAGATGGCAGGGGACGGGTCAGCCGCTCCGCGACCAGTGATCGCTTCCTTATCAGTCTCTGGGTCTTGGCGGCGTGGGGTTCCCGCGAAACGTGGGCTACTGGCCGGGTGCGGGTGGTCACGGGCCGGCGTGTGCGGCGGTGGGTGTGCTGCCCGTGCGCCGGCCGGCGCCGTGACCGGTTCCAGGGTGGCGAGGATGCGCCCGGTGTCCAGTCGGGTTGCCGCCGCCGGATTGGGTAACGGGGCGGCGGCCAGGCCCGCTGCCGGGCAGGATCGCTTCGTGCTGCCCGTGACGCCGTTCACATATTGGTGCCTCGTGCCCCGGTTATCAGTCCGGCGCTGGGGGCGTTCCTGCGGGCTGGGTACTGTCGCTTCGAGCACGCCGATCAGATTCGGTTTCCCCTGCGTCGCCCCCCGGGCAGCTTCCGGCTGGTTCACGATCAAGGGAAGCGAGGCGGCGATGACCGCTGGGAAGAGCACGAAGAGGGACGGTGCCGCGTCCGGGTCGCCGGCTGCGGCCGGCCCGGGCGGCGGTGAGGGCGCGGAGGTGGCCGAGGAGCACGTCGAGGTGGTGACGTATGCGGCTGCGATCGATGTCGCCAAGGGGTTCGGGATGGTGTGCACCCGGGTGCCGGGCAGCCGGCCGGACCGTAAGCGGCAGACGGTGTGGCAGGCGGACGCCGACTACGCGTCGGTAGTCGCCCTGATGGACCACCTGCGGTGCCAGGGCATCCAGCGGCTGGTCCTCGAGAGCACCTCCGATTACTGGCGAACCTGGTACTACCTGGCCGAGGCGGCCGGCCTGCAGGTGTGGCTGGTCAACGCCAAAGACGCCAGGCACCTGCCCGGCCGGGGCAAAAGCGACCGGGAAGACAGCGTGTGGCTGTGCAAGCTGAACGAGCGGGGGATGCTGCGCCGCTCGTTCGCGCCGCCGCAGGCAGTGCGGGATCTGCGGTCGCTGACCCGGACCCGGTCCCGGCTGGCCCAAGACCAGGTCCGGCACCAGAACCGGGTCGAGAAGATCCTCGAGGACGCGCTGCTGAAGATCTCTTGCGTGATCTCCGACCTGTTCGGGGCCAGCGGGCGGCGGTTCCTGGACGCCCTGGTCGCCGGTGAGCGCAGCCCGGCGGCGCTGGCCGCGCTCGGCGACGCCCGGCTGAAGGCCACCCCCGATCAGCTGGCCGGCGCGCTGACCGGCCGGTTCCGCGAGGCCCGCGCCTTCGAGATCGCCACGCACCTGCGGCTCATCGACACCATCAACGACGAGATCACCCGCCTGGACGCCCGGATCGAGCAGCAGCTGGCGTCCATCCCCGGCGTGGCGCCGGCCTGCGCCAGCTGCGGGCTGATCGGCGGCGGGCACTCGCCCGGCTGCGCCGCTGGCGGCACGCCGGTCCTGGGCCTGGTGGCACGCCTAGATGAGATCACCGGGGTCGGCGTCTGCAACGCCCGGGTCCTCATCGCCGAGCTGGGCACCGACATGTCGCTGTTCCCCACCCCCCGGCCACGCCGCCGCGTGGGCCCGGCTGACCCCGCGCACCCTCCAGTCCGGGACCACCGCCCGGCCCGGCCGCACCGGCAAGGGCAACCCGTACCTGCGCGGCGCGCTGGGCCAGTGCGTGATGGCCGCGGCCAGGACCGATACCCGCCTCGGCGAGCAGTACCGCCGGATAGCCCGCCGCCGCGGCAAGCAGAAAGCCATCGTCGCAGTGTCCCGGGTCATCTGCGAGATCGCCTGCATCCTCATCGCCGACCCCGCCGCCCGCTTCACCGACCTCGGCGCCAGCTACTACAGCTCCCTCAACCCCCAGCGCCAGACCCGCTCCAAGATCCGCGAGATCGAACGGCTCAACCCCGGCATGAAAGTCACCCTCACCCCGGCCGGACCCGCCGCCACAGCCGCCTGAACCAACTCACCGAACGTAACCAGCCAGCCACCCGTTACTCCCGGAGCTGTCACCAGCACTCACGGTATTCCCCCAGCCCAGGTGCTACCCCGGCCGCAAAGCCGCCCGGGGTAGCTGGTTGCTGTCCTCCATGCGGTGATCGTTTCCGGTCAGGGATGTTTCAGCGACCAGCGCCACCTGCTGCAACCCAGGTCGGCAGGCCTGCCGGTCTGCCCGCGAGTGACCGTGACCGCCCCTGGCGGACCACCCCATCGGGCACGTGGCGGGCACGACCCTCTGATCCGTAGGAGTGGGCACATCGTCCAGGACCGCCCGTCCCGGTTCATGCGCTGGTCCGATATTCCATACCTGCCCGCATGGCAGAGGCGTTGTCCACTGGCTTGGCAGCAGGTTTGGCAGCAGTCGGCAGTGCCCCGGTTCGGAGCCCAACCGCATTAGCAGCTCGGGGCTGAGCCGTCCCGATCGGTTCAAGCTGGACCAACGTCGTTAGTCGGTCCTTCGTGAACCGTGCCGCACGCGGGTGAACTGCAACCCAAACTGCAACCTACCTGCGGCGGCTACCGTCTGATCCGTAGGCACCCCCGCGGGGCTATCCACGCCCGTTCAGATCACGCCAAGCTTTCGATTGCCTTGCTTCCCTATAGGCTACCTTGATTTCCGGAAGGAAAGCTTCCAGAAATATATTGACCTGCCTCGCTGCTGGCCGAGGCCAATTAGCCCTGCCGATGGGTGACCGCGATTGACCGCCGATCACCTTCCGATCGGGCACGCAACGGGCACGCCGCTGCCCATGCACACGGTGCAGCTCGCGGGTATGCAGGTGTGCCTGTTCCCGCCGCAGGTGCATCCCAGTGCGGGCACCAAGCCACCACCTTGACATGCCGGGCAGTGATCCGTTCGGCTCATGATCGCTCCTATGCCGATGGCCTCCCACCTGGTGGCCTTCACCCGGTAGGCGCCGATCACTGCCCGGAGCGGGAGCCGTCAAGGGCCCGGTCCGCAGGACTTCCAAGATGCTTTGGCCGTGCCGAGGCTCCGATGGGCGTGAGCGTCGTGCAAGCCGGGAGGATGCGGCCAAAGGATCTTGGAACCCTTGACGGATCCCGTGGAGGGCTGATACTCCCGCGCCGGGTGAAGGCCGCCCCCGGACCCGCGGATTAAGAGACAGGAGCGCCCAGTGTTGAAGGCGTCCGGTGGCGTCCGTGCGGTCGGCGCGAGCAGGGTTGTTGAGCTGGGTCAGTGCCAGGGTTGTCCGGTTCGGTCTGTCCGTATTGCTGCTCGCGTTGCTGCTCCAGCGCGGTCGCTGGTCTGGCCGACGGTTTACAGAGGGACGGCAGAGAGATCCGCTGCAAGGCTCTGACCTGCTGCTGGACCGCCTCCCCGCCGTTTCTCGCCGGGCTGGGGTCATGGCCCCTGCACCAACGGGCCTCGAAGATGTAGTTGTCTACTCGATTCCGCCCGCGGTGTCGGGGAGCGCGTTTTGGCGCGTCAGCAAGATGGCACTGCTCACCAGGACGAAGATCAGGAACAGCACGAACCCGATGAGGTCGAGAACGAGCCCGAACGAGGCGATGACGCCGCCGAGGCCGAAGCCCTGGAGGAAGAACAGGATCCCGGCGAGGATCGAGGCCCACCCGAGCCAGCGCGGCAGGACGCCGCTGCCGATCACGAGCACGCCTGCTGCGAAGGCAAAGAGGCTGCCGAACACGTCCCCGACGCTGTCCAGGCCATAGGTCATCAGGTACAGCGTGTAGGACACGCCCTGATCGTGGTGGAACCCGAACGACGCGAGTTTCGCGCCGAGCAAGCCGAAGATACCGATGTCGCTGACGGCATGCAGGGCAATAAAGAGCGCTCCGCCAGTTAGCACCAGGGAGCCAAGGAACCGCGGCCGATCGGTGTCCCGGCGCAGCAGGTCGTGCAGCTTGGCCAGGTAGATCAGGAACATGGCGGCGTAGACGACGGATAGGTATGTGATCACCAGCAGCTGCCCGCGGTGGTCGTAAAGCGTGTTCGTGATCTTCGCCGCCGAGGCGTTCTGGCTCGCGCCGCCGCCGAGCAGCCCGACCACGGTCTCCGCAATCAGCGCGATGACGTAGAGGATGCCCGCTGCCCAGGCGTACCGCTCCCACGCGCTAGAGGTCCGCGTCGCTGCCACCATGCCATCTTCCCCCGTCCTCCCGTTGCGGGCCATTACGACCCGGCGTTCACCAGAGACCTACGTCCATGCGAGCGGCGAAGACCTGCAACGGGGCCAGGTGGCGCTCGCCGTTTGACATCACCCCGGCACTGGTCGGCCGCGATGCGCTCGTCCCCAAGGTCGGTGTTCGTGGCAAGCTCTTGCAGATCGTATCCCGGTCCTGTAGGGGTGGGCAGAAGTAGACGAAATAGCCATCGCAAGGATTGGTGGCGGATCAGGGGAGGCTCTATGGGTAAGCGGCTAGGCGCGCTCGGCGCAGTCATTGCAGTGGTGGCACTGGCGGTTGGTATAGCTCTTCCCGCTGCGGGTTCAACTGGTCACGCCGCTCAGGACCAGACCATCCGCGTGACCGCCGTCGTCACGGAGCTGAAGCTCCTTGATCTTGGTGGCACGGGGTTCTCCCTTGGTAACGAGATCGTGTTCTCCGAAAAGCTGCTGCAGGGCGCAAACCAGCTTGGGCACGCGGGTGCGGTGTGCACGGAGGTGTCCGTGGCGCGCCAGGAGGCGCAGTGCATCGCTACCTACTCGTTCCCCGGCGGGCAGATCACCGGCCAGGCACTGGTTATCCTTAACTCAACGGCGCCGTATGTCGGGTCCATCACCGGCGGCACCGGCAAGTACGAGGGTGCGAAGGGTGAGCTACACGTCCAGACTCTCTCGCCAACCGAGGGAATACTGACCTTCCACCTGGAGCACTGACAGGCCCGTTTACCTTCCCCGCCTTCCTCGTAGGCGCGGCGACCCTGGCGAGCGGCGGCCGGGGGTGCGGCGCAGCCGACCGCATGCGACGCCGAAAGGACGGCCTAGACGCGGCGGCCGGAGCGGGACAATGACGCACCGAGGAAGAGGGCCGTGGAGTACCCGGCTGCGTCGCCGGGTGAGCTGGATGATCAGCGATGGTCTAAGGGCATGGGGCCGGCGCGCCGGCCGGGGCCTCCCAAGGCCGGAGGTCGGCGCTAGT
Organism: uncultured Actinomycetota bacterium; assembly: GCA_963808705.1. Taxonomy (GTDB): domain Bacteria; phylum Actinomycetota; class Actinomycetes; order Streptosporangiales; family Streptosporangiaceae; genus JASHPR01. Next base: position 13,220 of record CAWEHB010000012.1, read on the forward strand.
GCCGGCCCGCGGCGCCGCTTGCGGCGCCGACTTGATCATAAGTAAGGATTTATTCGGCAACGCAACGAGATGACTGGCGTGCGATGGCCTAGCCGCGATCTACCGGACGGAGACAGCGGAGACAGCACCGTGATCGACCTGAACGTTGAAGTTGATGCTCGCCAGCAAGCAGCGGACGTACACGCGGTCCTGCATGGCGATCAGCTGACCGTCGTCGTCTCGCCAGATGTGGCGGCCGCATCGCTGGCCTTCCTCTCCAGCGAAATTGCTCTCGCGGTCGCCGACGCTGTTGACCGAAAGACGGGGAACGTAGCCGAGCGACCATGATCATCCGGCCACCCCGACCAGGTTGCCGGGATGACTGATGCGGCCAAAATGCGGCCAGATGACATCCTCGGCGTAATCGGCTCAGAAGGCTCAACGCGCTGAGCTGGGAAGACGTTGGCGCGCTCGGAGGGACTCGAACCCCCAACCTTCTGATCCGTAGACATCTACACGCGCTCCCCTGACCAGCCAATTCGGCTTTTGACCTGCCAGGATGCTGCTCAGCAGTGCGCAGTAGTTGTCAGCGTTTGGCGTCATCGTGAGGCCAAAATCAGGCCAGCGCAGATACTGCCCTTGAACCGGTCAAGCTGCGTGCGGTGCCACGCGGGTAGTTCGCCGCGCTGGAGCCCCGCTTCAGACCCTAGGGCTGCTGTAGGGACGCCCCTAGTGTCCTGAATCAGTAATTCTTATTCACCTAGTAGGCTTGCCTGGTGGCGAGTCCGAAGCTGGAGCCGCTGGTGCTGTCCGATGAGGAGCGCCAGGTTCTTGAGGGGTGGGCGCGGCGGCGGAAGACCGCGCAGGCGCTGGCGTTGCGGTCGCGGATCGTGCTGGCCTGCGCGGACGGCGCCGCGGTCAGCGCGGTGGCCGCTGAGCTGGGGATCTCCAGGACGACGGCGGGCAAATGGCGGTCGCGGTTCCTGGCGGCCCGGCTGGAGGGGCTCAGCGACGAGCCGCGGCCCGGGCGGCCGCGCACGGTCACCGACGAGCATGTCGAGAAGGTGATCACCGCCACGCTGGAACAGGCCCCGCCGGGCGGGGACACCCACTGGTCCACCCGGTCGATGGCCAGGTCAGCGGGCATGTCCCAGTCCGCGGTGTCCCGGATCTGGCGGGCGTTCGGGCTCAAGCCCCACATGGTGCAGACGTGGAAGCTGTCGGCCGATCCGCAGTTCATCGATAAGGTCCGCGACGTCGTCGGCCTGTACATGAGCCCGCCGCAGGACGCCCTGGTGCTGTGCGTGGATGAGAAGTCGCAGATCCAGGCGCTGGACCGGACCGCGCCGTGCCTGCCGCTGCTGCCCACGACCCCGGCGCGGATGACCCACGACTACGTCCGCAACGGCACCACCAGCCTGTTCGCCGCCCTGGACCTGGCCAGCGGCTCGGTCATCGCCGCGCACTACCGCCGTCACCGCCACCAGGAGTTCCTGCGCTTCCTCAAGCTCATCGACGACGCGGTCCCCGGCGGCCTGGATCTGCACCTGGTCCTGGACAACTACGCCACCCACAAGACCCCCGAGATCCACAAGTGGCTGCTGCGCCATCCCCGGTTCCACCTGCACTTCACGCCGACCAGCTCCTCCTGGATGAACCTCGTGGAGCGCTGGTTCGCCGAGCTCACCAACCGCAAGCTGCGCCGCTCCGCGCACCGCAGCGTCACCGAACTCGAGGCCGACATCCGCAAGTGGGTCAACGAGTGGAACAAAGACCCGAAGCCGTTCGTGTGGACCAAGACCGCCGACGAGATCCTGGAAACACTCGCCGCCTACTGCGAACGAATTACTGACTCAGGACACTAGGGCTCGTCATCGCCAGCGGGCCGTTTCGCGGCGTAGTCTGGGTTGTCCTTCCGCTTGGGCTGGTAAGTGATGTCCAATAATGATGAGCAGAAGCCGCCAATGGATGGCGGCAATTTGAAATGCAGTTTCTGCGATAAGAGGCAAGATCAGGTCGAGCAGCTGATCGTCGGTCCTGGCGGCGTGGCGATTTGCACCGAGTGTGTGGATCTCTGCAACGAGATCATCGCGGACGCGCGGGCCAGGGGATCCATACCGCCGCGGGGCCCGGGTCAGCGAGCCCCAGGTGCGTCATAGCGCTGGACGGTACGATCACCAGCTTGGAAGGCTGCGACTACACCCCGCCCGACCAGCGCTTATGCAGGTCATCGTCATGGCGTAGGTCTCGTGGATGACCGTGAGTGCCCGTGGTTGACCCTCCGATCGGGCACGTATCGGGCACGCGCACGGCTCCGGAGGCTGCTGCCACTAACTGTGGTGATCCGTGGCTGGCTTGGGGTAAACATTCACGTCCCCGTCGCCAGTTCGGCGGAGGTTCGGAGACGTGCGTGCGATCTGGTCGCGAGGCGATCTTCTGGAGCCGGCCGGGCGTGTCGGCTTGATTACCGTGGGCCGGCGATGATGATGGCGGGTTATGGCCGTTCTGCCGCCTCCCGCACCGGATTGCGCGTCATGCGCCGCCCGGGACGCGGTGATCGCGGAGCAGGCTGCGGCGATCGGGGAGCTGAGGTCGGACATGGCGGCGCTGGCCGCGCAGGTTGCGGAGCTGCGGCGCCGTCTGGGCCGTAACAGCGGGAACTCCTCGATGGCGCCGTCGGCTGATGACCTGCCCGGCCGGACGCCGCCGCCGGCGAAGCCGAAACGGGGCAAGGGCGGGCGCAAGCCGGGTAAGCAGCCGGGCGCGCCGGGATCGCACCTGGCCTGGAGCCAGGCGCCCGGTGACACGGTGCCGCACTTCCCGGAGGGACCCTGCGAGTGCGGGGCGGACCTGGCCGCTGCGGCTGACCTGGGCGTGGCTGCCTCGCACCAGGTCGTGGACGTGCCGCTGGTGACCGCGACGGTGACCCAGCATGACCTGCACGAGGTGGCTTGCGGGTGCGGGCGGGTGCACCGGGCTGCCGCCCCGGCCGGGGCCGGCGCGCCGGGGACGGTCACCTACGGCCTGGGCCTGCAGGCGTGGTGTGTGTACCTGATCGCGGCGCACGCGATCCCGGTGCACCGCTGCGCGGAGCTGATCGAGGCCCTGACCGGCGCGGAGCCCTCGCCCGGGTTCGTCCACTCCATGATCGAGCGGGCCGCCGCGGCCGTCGCGGGGGCGAACAGGGCGATCCGGTGCCTGATCATCCTGGCGCACGTGATCAGCGCGGACGAGACACCCATCCGGGCCGGCCCCGGGCCGAAGACCCGCAAGCGCTACCTGCTGGCCGCCTGCACGAACCTGCTCACCTATTACTTCCTCGGCGACCGGAGCATGAAGACATTCACCGCGTTCGTCCTCCCCGACATGGGCGGCGCCGTCGTCGTGCACGACCGGTACCAGAACTACGACGCCATCCCCGGCCTGACCCACCAGCTGTGCACCCAGCACATCCTGTGCGACCTGGCCGACGCCGCCCAGCAATACCCGGACGCGCACTGGCCCATCCAGGCCGCCGAAGCGCTGCGGGGCCTGATCCACGCCGCGAACACCGCCCGCGCCCAGCGCCTGAGCGCGGTCCCCGCCGACGTCGCCACGCCGCTGGCCCGCGCGTTCAAGCATGGCGTCCTGGTTGGCCTGTCCGAAGTGCCCAAGGTCCCCGGCCGCAAGCAGCGGCCCTGCCGCGACCTGCTCGAATGCCTGCGCGACCGGCAGGCTGACGTGCTCCGCTTCACCACCGGCCTGCAGATCCCGCCGACGTCAAATCAGGCCGAACGCGACATGCGGCCCGCCAAGCTCTCTGTTAACCGGCCCTCGTGGCTTCGACGCGCCCGGACTGCCTGAGATCCGGCCAGCGTGCCGGGCCGTGCGGGATACTCGGCTCGGCCGACGGGGCTGTCTGGCTACGGGGGGTTGTGGTGCAAGCTCAGGATGCTGGCATGCGCGTGGAGCTGTCCGGCGCTGGTCATCGCCTGGCTGGCGGCGGCTCGGCGGATGATGTCGCGTTCGTCAACCGGTTCCTTGATCACCTGGCGGCACGGTGCTTCTCGGCCGCGACGATCCGCGCTTACGCCTATGACTTGCTGAACTTCCTGCGCTTCCTGACCGGGCGCGGGTCGGTGCTGGCCAGCGTGGTGCCGGCGGACTTGTTCGATTACCTGGAGTGGCAGTCCAGGCCGCGTCCCGGGCCGGGCGGGGGTGTGGTCGTGCGGATGGACCGGCGGCGCGGTGCCGCACCGGCGACGATGAACCGCCGGATCGCCGCGGTCAGGGGCTTGTTCGAGTACGCGGTGATCACCGGGCTGCGGGCCGAGTCACCGGTTCCGGCGGCGCGCCGGTCCTCGGGGCTGCGGGCGGCGCGCCGGGGCATGCTCGGCTACCTCGGCCGGGCCGGCCGGGGTGGTGGCCGCCTGGTCCGGGAGCAGCGCCGCCTGCCCGAGGCGCTGGAGCCGGCGGAGGTGGAGGCGTTCACGGCGGGGCTGTCGACCAGCCGTGACCGGGCGATGGTCTTGCTGATGCTGCTCGGCGGGCTGCGGGCCGCGGAGGTGCGTGGCCTCCGGCTGGCAGACGTTGACATGGGGCTGCGCCGGGTCCGTGTGGTGGGCAAGGGCGGCCGGGAGCGCATCGTCCCGGTTGACGGCGCGTTCTTCGCCGAGCTGGCGGCTTATCTGCGCCTGGAGCGGCCGCGTGGCCTGGCCACCGTTGAATGCTTCGTGGTGCTGCGCGGGCCGACGGCGGGCCAGCCGGTGACCGAGGCTGGCATGCGCCGGATCTTCCGCACCCACCGGGGCAATCCGGGCGCGGGACGGGTCCGGCCGCACCGGCTACGGCACACTTTCGGGACCGGGTTGGCTGATGCCGGGATCGACCTGCTGGTGCTGCGGGACCTGATGGGTCATGTATCGCCGGAGACCACGGCGGGCTATGTCCACCTGTCGGCCGGGACCCTGGCGCGGGAGTACGAGGCGGCGCGGCGCGCGGTGACCCGGTGAGCATCCCCGCCGCCTGGGCCAGCGCCCCTGCCGGCGCGCCCGTCCCGGCACCTGGTGGCGGCAGGCGGCTCCTGGAGGATTACCGCCGGTACTGCGCCGGGCTGGATCGCGGTGCCGACGCCCGGGGCCTGCGGCTGCGCCAGGCGTCCCGGTTCCTGGCCGCCCATCCTGACGTGGACGCCTGGATGACCCGCCCGGCTGAGGTGCGGCTCGCGGACCTGCGCCGGTTCAGGGCATGGCCGCTGCTGACGTTCGCCGTGCTGTCCGGGCAGTTGCGGCTCGATGCCGACCTGCTGGTCTGCAGGCGCCTGGGCGGGTTCGGCCGGTGCGCGGAGGAGCAGTTCGCCGGGCAGTTCGCGGCGCTGCGCGAGGCAGCGGCCCGCCTGTCGTGGGGGCCACGGCACATCGAGGCGGTCATCCGCCAGGGCGTGGTCACCGCGATCGCGTTCACCGGCAAGCCGCCCGCGGGCCTGACTACCAGCGATCTCGACGATCTCGACGCGCAGATCGCGGCGAGCCCGCGCCTGTCCGCGGCCGAGCGGCAGCGGCGGCACAAGCTCGCCCGGGGCGTGCGCGAACTGCTCTACGAGGCCCGCATCATCGACACCCCGGCGGGAACCGGCCGCACGTCCGTCCCGGCGGAAGCCCGGCTGGCCGCGGCGGTTGGCGCGCCGGAGATCTGCCGGGCCATGACCGCCTACCTGGCCGCCCGGTCGGCCCAGCTGCGGCCCGGGTCGATCACCGGGATGGCCAACGACCTGGCCTGCTTCGGGGAGTTCCTGCGCACCGCGCACCCGGAGATCACCGGCCTGGGCGAGCTGACCCGCGACCACGTCGAGGAGTTCGCCGCCTTCGCCCGCACCCGCGGCTACCGCGGCCACCGGGCAGCAGAAAACCGCGCGGTCGGGCTGTCCGCCGCCGCGCACGCGATGATCACCTTGCGCTGCTTCCTCGATGACATCACCGCATGGGGCTGGGCCCAGGCCCCGCCACGCCGCCTGGTATTCGGCTCCGACATCCCGCGCCAGCCCCGGCTGCTGCCCCGCGCGCTGCCCGCCGACATCGACGCGGCGCTGATGGACGCCGTATCCCGCCATCCCGACCAGTTCGCACGCGCGGGCCTTGCGATCATGCGCGGGACCGGGCTGCGGATCGGCGAACTGCTCGACCTCGAGCTCGACTGCGTCATCGACTACGGCACCACCGGAAGCTGGCTGCGCGTCCCTCTCGGCAAGCTCGCCACCGAACGCGCCGTCCCCCTCGATGACAGCACGCTGGCCTGCCTGGACGCCCTGATCCGCCACCGCGGCCCGCAGCGGGCGCTGCCCCACCCGCGCCTGGGCCGCGACGCGGACTTCGTCTTCGCCGAGGGCGGCCGGCGCATCGTCCCCGGCCGCCTGCGGCGAGCATTGCAGCAGGCCGCCGCAGACGCCGGGCTGGCCGCAACGGACGGGCAGCCGCTGCGGGTCGTGCCGCACCAGCTCCGGCACACCTACGCCACCACCTTGGCGAATGCCGGCATGTCACTGCCCGCCCTGATGGCCCTCCTAGGCCATCAGACCCCGGAGATGACCTTGCGCTACGCCACGCTCGCCACCCCCACGCTGCGCACGGCCTACGAGACCGCGATGGGCAAGATGCGCCGCCAGTTCACCCTCACCCCGGCTGGGCGGCCGATCGTGCCCGACAAGGTCGCGTGGCTCAACGCCGAGATGCTCAAGACCCGCCTGGCACACGGCTACTGCTCACGCGACCCGGCCGCCGGAGCGTGCCCCTACGCCAACATCTGCGAGAACTGCGATAACTTCGTGCCCGCACACGACGCCACCCCGGTCCTGCGAGCACAGCTCAACGACATCAACGCCCTCCGCGACGACGCATCACGGCGCGGCTGGGACAGCGAGGCCGCCCGGCATGATCGTGCCGCCGCCAGCATCTCCGGCCACCTGCGGAACCTCGGCGTCGAAACGGACATCAAGTAGCAAGTAGGTATTAATCGTCAAGGCCGGTTAATGCAGCAGAAGATCTCCGGCTGCTGCGCTCCGAGCAGGTCACCCGCGACCGGTACGCCATCCGCGGCTACCTCTCCACCGCCGCCAAGCACGGCGCCCACGTCCTGACCGCCATCCACGACGCCCTCGCCGGCAACCCCTGGATGCCACCTATACCCGAACCGCCGTAGACACGTCCCCATTCACGCCACCCCAGAACGCCAGTCACCCTCGTCAGCGACGTGAATGTTTACGGCTTGGGGTGATTGCCGTTCGGGCTGAGGCCCTGGGCTGGGTCATTCCGTCTTGGTTCCGGATCATGCCCTGCCGGGCTGCCGCGGTTCTGGTCAGTGTTGCTGCCGCGGCTGGCGGGTATCCGGCCGGTGATCTGGGTGCCGTGGCTGGGGGCGGAGGCGATGTCGGTGGTGCCGCCCAGTGCCGCCAGGCGGTCGGTGATGCCCTGCAGCCCGCTGCCGATCGGCGTGGTGGCGGGGTCGAACCCCTGGCCATCGTCAGCGACGGTGAACGTCAGGAGCGGGCCGTCCTGGCAGAACGTCACCCTGGCCGCCGACGCGCGGGCGTATTTCGCGACGTTCTGCAGCGCCTCAAGCACGCAGAAGTACACCGCCGCCTCGATGTCCTGCGGGTACCGGCCTATACCGGCGGCCTCGACGGTGACTGGGATGGCCGCCTTGCGTGCCTGCGCCTCCAGTGCGGCGGCCAGCCCCAGGTCGGCCAGCAGCGGCGGGTAGATCCCGTGGGCGAGTTCCCGCATCTCGGCCAGCGCGTCCTGGGCCTGATGCTCGGTCTGCGCCAGCAGCTCGGCCGCCTCCTGCGAGGAGCTGGCCACCACCTGGCGGGCCAGGCCCAGGGAGATCCGCAGCGCGACCAGCTGCTGCTGCGCGCCGTCGTGCAGGTTGCGCTCCAGGCCCCGCCTGGCCTCATCGGCCGCGCTGACCAGGCGCTGGCGGGAGGACCGCAGGTCCTCGATCAGCCCGACATTCCGCAGCACCAGGCCCGCCTGGGCGGCCACGTCGCGGACCAGCCGCTCCCCGGCAGGCGTCAGCGGCTCCCGCGGCGAGCAGGTGACCCGCAGCGCGCCCAGCCGCTCACCCCGGTGCTCCACCGCAAAGGACCGGCTGCGGCCATCGCGCCCGGCCACGCCCCCCGGGTCGGCGGGCGGGCCTGTCGTCCCCGCCGCGGCCGGCCACGCCGCCTCCAGGCGCTCGGCCCCGCCGGTGCGCAACCACACCTCCGCCCGTTCCGCGCCGGTGGCCTCGGTCAGCATCCGGGCCATCGCCGGCAGCACCTCCTCGGTGGAGTAGGTGCCAGCGATCCGCCCCGCGAACTCCGACAGCACCTCATACGGGCTCGCCCGCCTGCCATACACCAGCCGGTCGGCCAGCAGCCCGGCTCTTACCCGGATCGGCTGCAACAAGACCGCGGCCAGCGCCGCCGCGGCGAACGTCAGCGCGCTGCTGCCCGCATGCCCCGTGACCGCGCCGACGCCTACCACCACCAGCGCGTAGATCCCCGTGAACGCCGCGGCCACTAGGGCGGCCACCACGGTCTTTTTGACCACGACATCGAGGTCGTACAGGTGATACCGGAGCACGGCCACCGCGCACGCCAGCGGAATGCCCAGCACCGCGGTGAGAATCAAGAGCGCCCAGATCAGGGTGCCGACCCAGCCGTTGTAATGGGGCCAGATCAAGGTGCTGGCGATCAGCACCGCCGCCCAGAGGGCGGTCAGCGCGCCGACGTAGCCGAGCCAGGCCAGCTGCTGGCGCAGTTCCGCACTCGCGCCGCGTCGGCGGGCGAACACCGAGGCCACCACCAGCACCCCGGTGATCACCGCGAGCACGAAGACCGCCAGGAGGAAGCCGCTGAACCAGCCGTGCCGCGGGAAGACCCCCTGCGGGTTCGGGTAGGTGACCTTCGCCGCGGCCAGGGCGTTGGTGATCCCGCCGGTGACGGTCGTACCGGCCTGCAGCGTATGTGCGGCCTCGCCCACCACGACCGCGCACAGCGCCCACAGCACAGGCCGCCACCGCCGCGACGGCAGCCGACCGTCCGGGAACAGCAGGACGAGGAAGAACAGCGGGAAAACCGCTCCCACGGCCGTAACTGAGGACAGACATCCGGCCAGCCGGGCCGCGGGCAGCGACCGCGGGGCCGTGGCCAGCCCATACACCGCATACTGCTCGGTGAACATGGAAGCCGCCAGCGACAGCCCGATCAGGCACAGCAGCCAGCCAATCGCGTTACCCGGCAGGCGGCTGGCGATCAGACCGCCGGTGCCCGCGTAGGCCAGCACCGCCACCGCCAGGAAGACGTAGGCGCCGACGTTGCCCCCGCCCACCCGTCCGGCGTTCAGCCCGACCAGCACCAGCGCCGCGACCAGTGCGGGCACCGTGAAGCCCGCCAGCGACCAGGCAACCACCCGCGTCCGGTACTAAACGGCCTGGATAGCCACAGATCCGATTCTGGCCAGTTCGCGGACGCCCAGCCAGGGTGCAGCCTTCACCATCGCCCACGTGCCAGCATCCCAGGCTCTCGCGTCGGCAGCTGGCCATGATGGTCTTGGCAGCAGGTTGGCAGCAGTGGAGCACCTGCTTGCAAATCGGGTTCTCCGCCTATGGTTAGTGCGCTGACCTGGCCAGCAGACTGTCCGTGAGTGTCCGCAGCGTACCGCTGGTGACCGGGGGTAATGGCACGTTAAGGGCTTGTCGATTATTAACGCGCTGGTTTGGTCTTGGGCGTGAGCGTGACGCCGTTGGATGAGGCGTATTCGGTGAGGCTGGCCAGTGTGGTGAGCGGGGCGGCGGCGGGCTCGATGGTGTGTCCGGCCCGGAGGAGCAGCGGCTTGATCTGGCGTTCGGCCGTGCCGATGGTGTTGGCTGAGACGCCGGACAGGTCGGCCAGGACGGCCCGGGGTACTGCCAGGCGCTGCCGCATGATGGTGACCAGGGTTTTCTCGGCGAGAGTCATTGCTGCGGGGTGGCCGCCGGCGCGGCGGCGGGTTGCCGGGCCGCCTCGGGCGAGGTGCATTTCGGCTTCGCGCTGGGCTTGGTAGGGGACGGCCAGCGCGGCGGTGAGCTGGTCCCGGGCGGCGGCTGTCATGCCGGTCAGGGCCGGGTGCGCCCAGCCGGCGCGCTCGCCCCGGCCGGGTCGCGGCGCCTTCGCGGGCGCCGGTGCTGGCGGCCGGGGGTGGTGAGGTCGGCTCGGGGCGCCCTGCCAGCGTTTCCGCTGGTGGGTTTCCCCGGGCCGCCTCCCGAACCCGGCGTGCCCATTACTGAGCACCGGGCTCTCCGCAAGCCCGCGTGGGTGCGTGATTGCGTCATCGTGTGGCCTGCCAGGGGGAGGGGATGGCTGCTCCGCGGTAGCGGTACCGGGTCGTGGTAATCGTTCCGGTGTGCAGCAGCCGGGTGTTCCCGTCGGCGGGCCACCAGCCGCCGCCGCAGTACTGGCGGCGCACCGCTTTCCAGGAGCTCCGGTGGTGTTTGCGGCGCAGCCAGGCCATGACCTGCCGCCAGGTGATGGCGGCGAGGTAGCCGAACGTCGCGCTGGACACCCCGGGCCGGAAGTAGGCGCACCAGCCCCGCAGCATCGGGTTGAGCACGGCGCAGCAGGACTGATAGCGGCTGGTTGGTGTCTGTGGCCCGGCACACGGTCTTGACCTTCGCGGTGATGGCGCGCAGCGCCTTCTTAGCCGGATAAGTGTAGACATAGTGCCGGGCGGTGCCTCGCTTGCGGTGACGCTGGATGCGCCAGCCAAGAAAATCAAGGCCCCCCTCGATGTGGGTGATCAGGGTCTTTTCCGGCGACAGGCGCAGGCCCATCCCGGCCAGGACCCCGGCGGCTTCGGCCTTGAGGGCCTGCGCGTCCGCCTGGGTGCCTGCTACCAGCAGGCACCAGTCATCCGCATAGCGGACCAGGCGGAAATTCGGCAGGCCCTAGCGGCGGCGGACCCGCCGCTGCCATTCGCTGCTGGCGGGGCCTCCGGGCGCGCGGGCGATGTGCTCGTCCAGCACCGCGAGGGCCACGTTGGATAGCAACGCTGCCGCGCGCCAGGCCGGGGGACGCGCCGCGCGAGGGTACGGGGCCGCCCCTCCGGCCTCCAGGCTGCTGCGCATCGCTGGCGCGACGGCCCTGCGGGCCCGCCTGGACCCCGGAGACCTCTGCGGCCCCTCAGGCAGGAAGTACGGGCAGGCCCAGCCTGCCCCCGCCCAGCAGCGCGGCGCGTCCGATGGGCCCTTGCCCATGGGTACAACGAACGCCAGGCACTATATGAACTGGCGTTCGATAGTCAGAAGGAACAGCGAAATTACACGAATCCGCTATGAGGAAGTCTCCACGGTTTGAGGGGAACCCCGGTAGATGTCATTCGGCTTCAGGGCGCCGGACTGCTCCTTGCCGAAGAAGCCGCAGGCTTCGTCGACCCACGCCATCGCCACGTCCAGGGAGAACTCCCCGACGCCGCGGGCCGCGAAGTGCTCCTGCAGGCGGCGCCAGCAGCCCCGGTACCACACCATCGTCGAGTCCTTGTAGCCCAGACGCACCAGCTCAGCGTCCAGACCAGACACCAGCGCACACAAAGCGACCATCCGGCCGACCTCCGATCATGCGGTGCCCGGCACCCTGCCAGGCCACATGATCGGAATCCTCGGGGTTATGCGCAGTGCCCGCTCGCCGATCCGGCCCCCACCAGCACCAGCAGGACAGCGCTGCGCATAACCCGGCACTGTCCATAAGGCGGGTTATGTTCAGCTGAACATAACCCGCCTTGCGCAGTACCGGCGCTGGTGTCTTGCAGCGTGCCGTCCTCGGTGAGGATGCCTGCCTTCAGGAACGCCTTCACCAGGGCCAGGACGCGTTTGTCGGCGACTCTGGCCCGCACCCGGCTCATCAGCGCAGGGTGCGAGATTTCGTCGAACGAATCCCCGACTTACTACGTGCTTCGATGACCTCGCTGCCGCGTTGCGGGCGTGGGCGAAAGGCCTGCTGTGCCTGGAGGCGGCCGTTGAGCTGCTGATCGGGCACCGCTGGTGGCTTTGCCGCGGAGATTTTCTCGACGTCGCGGTGGAGCCGGGCTGGGAGGTGTTCAGCGGCCGGGAGATGGCAGCCGTCGACTTCGAGGCGGCGGCCGCCGCGCTGGTGGCGGGTGTGCTGGCGTGCTCGTCCGGCGAGGGCCGGGTGCTGCGCCTGGCCGCGAGCATCGCCGCCGGGGTGCCGGTCGATCTTCGCGAGGCCCTGACCGGGCTGGATGAGGCGAACAGCGGGCTGGTCGCGGTCGCGGTGCTGCACGCGGCCGGTCACCGGGACCTGCTGGCCGGGCGGGGTGCGCGGTGAGCCGCCCGGCCGAGGTGACGGTGACCCGTCACCGTGACGCTCTGGAGGGGCAGGCGCTGAGGGTGCTGGGCTCCCTGCGCCGGCACGGCGGCGTGGAGCTGCTGGTGGTGCTTCCCGATGGCAGCAAGCGGATGATCCCGGCGGCGTGGACCGACGCCGCCCCGGCTGGCAGCAAGGACGGCTGCGGCACGGCGGCGACGCTGGGGGCGGTCAGCAATCTGCTGGCCGCATGTGTGCTGGTGAGCGGGCTTTCGGCCCGCAGGGCCGGCAGGCCGGCCCGCAGGGGCAGGCTGCACGGCAGTCACCGGTCAAGGAGGACAACCGTGCAGCCTGTCCAGCTCAGTCTGCTGCCGGAGGAGGTTCCGGCACCACCGTGGATGATGTTTCCCCAGTTCGGCGAGCAGGACGTGGCCGCGGCGGCCACCCTGCTGGCCCGGCTGATCGCCGCCGCGGCGGCGAGCGCGGGAGGGGACGGCGATGAGTGACAGCGGCCTGATAACCGCCTCACACCGCGCCCGGGCGGCCGTAATATACGTCCGGCAATCGACCCTCGCCCAGGTCGAGCGGAACCGGGAGTCCACCACCCGCCAGTACGACCTGGCAGAACGAGCTGCCCTGCTGGGCTGGCCGCGCGCCGCGATCCGGGTCGTCGATGCCGACCTGGGGGTGACCGGCTCGGTGACCGGGCAGCGGGACGGGTACGAGTCACTGGTCGCCGAGGTGGCCCTCGGCCAGGTCGGGATCATCCTGGCGCTGGAGGTCTCCCGGCTGGCCCGTGACAACGCGGCCTGGTACCGGCTGCTGGACCTGGCCGGTGCCTGCGACACGCTGGTCGCCGACGCTGACGGCCTCTATCATCCGGGTTTGTTCAACGACAGACTGGTTTTGGGCATGAAAGGCATAATGTCCGAAGCAGAGCTTCATGTGCTGCGGGCCCGGCTGGCCGGCGCGATCCGCACCAAGGCCGCCCGCGGTGAGCTGCGCCGCGGCCTGCCGGTGGGCCTGGTCTGGGGCGAGGCCGACGGGGAGATCCTGCGCCACCCCGACGAGCAGGTGGTCGCCGTCATCGGTGCCGTGTTCAGCCAGTTCGCCGTCGCCGGGTCGGCGCGCGCGGTGTGGCTGTGGCTGAAAGATCAGGGACTGAGCTGGCCGCTGCAGCAGATCGGCTACCGGCGCGGCAGCCTGCCGGAGATCATCTGGGTGAAGCCGACCTACCACGCGGTGCACGCCACGCTGACCCACCCGGCCTACGCCGGCGCCTACGTCTACGGCCGGTCCCGCCAGGAGCAGTACCTCGGCCAGGATGGCACCTTGAAGAAGCGGCGCCGCGTGCTGCCCCAAGACCAGTGGGAGGTGCTCATCCCGGGCCACCACGAGGGATTCATCGGCTGGGACGCCTACCAGGCCAACCAGGCTCGCCTGGCCGGCAACATCCGCCCCGTCGCCCACGAGCCGGGCACCGGCGCGGTGCGGGAAGGGTGCGCGCTGCTGCAGGGCCTGGCGGCCTGCGCGACCTGCGGCCGCAAGCTCGCGGTCTACTACGACGGGCCGGCTAAATCCACCCCCGGCTACTACTGCGCCAGCGGCGACATCGTCAACGGCCGCGGCATCCGCCACCTGCGGGCCGGCGGCACCGCGATCGACGCCGCCGTCGCCGGCGCCTTCCTGGCCGCGCTCCAGCCGGCGGCGCTGCAAGCCTGCCTGCTGGCAGCCCAGCAACTCGAGGCCGGCCACGACGCCGTCTTGGACCAGCACCGCCGCCAGGTCGAGCAGACCCGCTACGCCGCGGCCAGAGCCGAACGCCGCTACCGGGCGGTCGACCCGGAAAACCGGCTGGTCGCCCGCGGCCTGGAAGCCGAGTGGAACACCACGCTGCAGGCGCTGGCCGGTGCCGAGAACGAGCTGGCCCGCCGGCAGCAGCACCGCCCCGCGACCCTGACCGCAGCCGAGCACGCCACGATCCTGGCCCTCGGCGACGACCTGCACCAGGTATGGAACGCACCCACGACCACCGACAAGGACCGCAAGCAGCTGCTGCGCACGCTCCTGGACGAAGTCAAGATCACCGTGTGCCGTGACCACGCCGGCGGCCGTGCTGACCTGCTGCTGCGCTGGAAAGGCGGGGCGATCACCGAGCTGACCGTCCCGCTCAAGCGCAAGCCACCGAAGATCCGCACCAGCGAGGACACCGTTGACCTGCTACGACGTCTCGCCGTCCACTACCCCGACGCCAAGATCGCCGGGATCCTCAACCGGCAGCACCGCACCACCGCCCGGGGAATGTCGTTCACCGCCAGTAGGGTCCAATCACTCCGGCATCACTGGGACATCCCCCGCCACCAGCCAGGCGACGACCTCCCCGAAGGAAACCTGCTCAACGTGACCGAAGCCGCACGCGAACTCCGCATCGCACCCTCCACGCTCCTGCGCTGGCTCAACGACGGCTTCGTCGCCGGCGTGCAGGTCACCCCGGGCGCGCCCTGGCAGATCCGCCTCACCGCCCAGCTACGCGGCATGCTCACCGACAACACCCCCGGCGGATGGGTCCCCCTCCAGTACGCCACCCAGGCGCTCGGCGTCTCCCGCCAGACCGTATTGCAGAAGGTCAAGCGCGGCGAGCTCCGCGCCGTCCTCACCCGCACCGGACGCAGGAAAGGCCTGCGTATCGAGCTACCGGCCCCCCAAGACCAGCTGTTCTAACCCATCACAATCAGCAAAGGAGCAGTGTGACCATGCATCCAAGAATTTCTGGATGTCCAAATCAACTACCCAGTCATCCTCCCAGCAGCGTTTCCGGCATGTTCCCACCGCATCCAGCGCGGACCGCTTCGGCCGGTACCCATAGGAGTCGGGATGGAACTTCGGCTCCGCTCCTTTCTCCAGTTCCATGGCTACCGCTGTCTGCGCGATTCTGTCTGCGACGGTCGGCACGCCGAGGATCCTCACCCCGCCATGCGATTTCGGTATTTCCACCGCCAGCACCGGCGGCGGGAAGTAACTCCCCGAAGACATCCGATTCCATACCTGGTAGAGATTGTTCCCCAGATCAGCCTCGAAGTCCTCGATCGAGCACCCGTCCACTCCCGGCGCCCCCTGATTGGCCTTGACTCTCTGGTATGCCTCCCACACAAGCCACTTCGAAATACTGAAGGGCTTCTCCCTCGACTTCGGCTCGCCCACCCGACCCCTCCCAGAATCCACTGGTTGCCCGAACGAACTTCACCAGGACAGTCCGGCCCCTTCGCTCCACCCCCATTACAGGAGCTTCGTCACTACTATGAGCCGGTCCGAATGCCAGCCCCGCAACGGTACTCAGCGCCTCGCAGGTTCCGCCCGCTTGAGCGCGCTCCCTCTCGCCGCCCTGCTGGCGGCAGTATCGGGGCCAGCCTTCCCACGTTCCACGTGAAAGCCGCAGACCGGGCTCGCGTCGCCTATATGCCGGGCACCGCCTGGCCAGTAACCGGGTCCCCGCCAGACTCATCCTGGAACCTCGTGCTCGCCCCAGTTTTGATGCCACCTGAAACTAATTTCGGCACGTCGACGGCGATTCGCTCGCGCTCGCCTTCCCGATCCCCACCTGACGCATCATGTGCGCCTTTTCCCACTCGCTCACGACAACGGTCTTCAGCCAATGCCGCAGTGGGCGGTTTGACGCCTCTCCCCGAAGAGCGACGCCGAAGGGCCACAACCTTCATCTCCCACGCAGCAGCACAATCGATCGAGGTTCCTACCTACATGACAACCTCTCCCTCTTGCGCGCGTGGCGCACGCACGATGCGGGTCTTGGCCGCCTTCGGCTCCAGGCCGAGATCAGCCAGCAGGACCGTCAGGCGCTCCAGCGCCCGCTCGGCCTGGCCGCGGGACCAGCACATCACGACCAGATCGTCAGCGAACCGGGCCAGGATCCCGTCGTGCCCGTCCCACGCCCGGTCGAGCCGGTGCAGGTAGACGTTGCACATGACGGGGCTGATCACCCCGCCCTGGGGGGTCCCGGTGACCGGCCGCCGAAGCTGCCCGTCCTCCATCACCCCCGCGCGCAGCATCACGCGCAGCAGCTTCAGCACGGACTGGTCGCAGACGCGCTCCTGCACCGCCTGCATCAACTTCTCATGCGGAATCGCCGAAAAGCAGGAGGCGATGTCCGTCTCGACCACCCACCGCCGGCCCCGCCAGCACTCATCGATGAGCACCTGCAAGGCATCGTGCGCCGACCGCCTCGGGCGGAACCCGAAGCTGCACGGCAGGAAGTCCGCCTCGAAGACCGGCTCGAGCACGATCTTCACCGCGGCCTGCACGATCCGGTCACGAACCGGAGGAATCGACAACGGCCTCTGCTCTGTGGTTCCCGGCTTGGGTATGAACACCCGCCGGGCAGGCAGCGGACGGTAGCGGCCCTCCCTCAGCCCGGCGGCCAGCTCGCCGAGAAGCCGGGCAACGCCGTACTCCTCGACCTGGCCCAAGGTGACCTTGTCAATGCCCGGCGCGCCGTTATTCCAGCGCACCGCGACCCACGCGCGCCACAGCACGTCACTGCGGCTGACCTTGTCATACAGCGCGTGGAACCTCCGCCCGGGATCGGCCTTGGCCGCCCGGTACAGCGCATGCTGCAAGGCACGGACCGGATCCAGCAACACCCCAGACCCCAACGCGGCGGGACTAGCCGAAACGGCACTCACCGGGCCCCTCCCTGATCAGCACTGCGCACCGACGAAGCAGCGGCCCTTCCCATCACCGGCGGTTATGTTGTCCGCCCGGCTCAACCGGTACTACGGCCGCCTCCGACGCCCACCCGGCCAGCCATCCACTTCCCGGGGTCACCGGTTATAGGACGCCACGCTCCGGCAGCAACATCCGCAGGCCACCGGGCCGGGGAGGGCCTCCCCAGTTCCCGCCGCCACCCTCGATGCGTTCCGCGCCCCACACGCCGGGGAGTTCCTCACGGCTGCACTTCCAGGCTCTTCGCCGCTTCCATGGCCTTCGCCCCGATCTCGAGAGGCTCGGCACTCCCTTGCCCGCCCAACCAGGCGGATGAGTAACGACGCCGCAGGCTTCGCGTCATGCCACGGACCGCATCGTCGCTCCCCCCAAAAGGGGCTTTTGACGCTGGGCTCCGGCCCGGCCCGTTTCCAGGCCAAGCCGCCAGCCTGCTACCGGGCCTCCTGGCAGCTACCCGGACCGGACTTCCACCGGCAGGCGACGACGAGCTTACGAACAGCAAGAACCGCTGCTACGTCACAGCGTCACCTCCTGCTCTGCTGGGCGCACGAGATCACCTCATTGAGGCCGGGCGTATCGGGCCTATGGACGCCTCCCGCGTCTGGCGCGCGGATAGGAGAGCTTCCTGATGGCAAAGGGCAACAGGCCGGGACATCGGCGTTTCGGCAACATACGGCGGCTGCCCTCTGGCCGGTATCAGGCCAGCTACCTGGGGCCAGACGGCCAGCGACGGTATGCCGAGGAGACATTCGAACGCAAGGCCGATGCTGACAAGGCGCTATCCCTCATCGAGTCTCAGATCGTCCGCGGGGATTGGACCGATCCGGAGCGGGCCAAGGTCACGCTGTCTGAGTACGCCGGTATCTGGATTACGCAGCACCCGAGGCTGCGACCGCGCACGGTTGATCATTACCGATGGTTGTTCAAGAAGCACATCGCGCCGTACCTGGGCGGTGTCCCTCTCGGCAAGATCTCTCCCGGGATGGTTCGCGAGTGGCGGGCAACCTTGCTGAGCGACGGCGTGTCGGTCTCTGTAGCGGCCAAGGCGTACCGGCTGCTGCGAGCGGTTCTGATGACGGCTGTCAACGAGGACAAGATCTTGCCCCGCAATCCGTGCCGGATCCGCGGCGCGGGGGACGAAGGTACTCCGGAACGGCCTGTGCTGACCGTAGCCCAGGTCTTCGAGCTGGCCGAGCGTGTGGGTCGTCATCCGGTCGGCAACGTCCGCAATCTTCCGGCAGGTGGCTACCGGCTCCGCTTCCGTCGTCACGGAGAAATGCGCACGTCCCCCGAGGTCTACGCCACAAGGGCGGAGGCAGCTCGGGCGCTGTGGAAGATGGCTGATGATGGCCGTGCGGATTGGACCCAGGACCGGCGCTTCCGTGCCCTGGTGCTGCTGGCCACCTTCGCGAGCCTTCGGTGGGGCGAAGCCACGGCTCTGCGCCGCTGCGATCTCGACCTGGAGACAGGAATCGTGCGGGTCCGCGCCGCATTCGTGGAGCGGTCCACGGGAGAGATCCTGCTCGCGCCGCCCAAGTCGAAAGCGGGCCGCCGCATGGTTGGCATTCCCGCCGCGATCATCCCTGCCCTGCGCGAGCACCTGTCGATCTTTACCAAGACAGATCCAGGCGCGCTCGTCTTCCCAGGGGCGAAGGGCGGGCCGTTGCGCCGCGGGAACTTCAACAAGATGTCTGCCTGGCCGCAGGCCGTCATGTCGGTAGGAGCCGAAGGCCTGCACTTTCATGATCTTCGGCATACCGGGAACACGTTCGCCGCTGTGGGCGGTGCCGGGATCAAGGATCTGATGGCGCGGATGGGCCACGACAGCGAGCGGGCGGCGATGATCTACCAGCACCAGGCGCGCGGCGCGGACAAGACGATCACGAGTGCCATAGATGTCCACATCGTGGCCGAGCGCGGCCGAGACGATGACGCTGGCGCCGGGGGCGCGCTCGTCCCGGTTGGCTAATTGCACGCTAATTGCACGGAAGATCGACAACGGACTGGAAGCGGTCGGGGCCTAGGCTGAGGATCATGGCCCTGACCTGGGCCTAGACGTATGGAGCGGGTGACGAGAATCGAACTCGCACTATCAGCTTGGGAATCTGAGCGAAACACGCCGTCACAGCGCCTGACCTGCCAAATTGTGTGCCCGGTGGTAGCCGACTTACACCGCCCTTGACCGTGCCTAATGGCACGCCAATGGCACGGTGATCTTGCTAGTCGCTGGCGGGCGCCCGGCTGTTTAGGACAGATTGAGCCAGGCGCGAGGAGGGCTTCGCCAGGAGAGACTGCCTCAGGCTTTGCGCGGCAATCGCGTGAGACCGCTGGGCGCCCGCTCGCTCACCTGCGGGCGTAGGGCCAGTCGTGGCTCGGCCCTGGCCAGCTGCCGCCCGGGTCCGCCCACATTTCACCCTTGCGAGGGGAGGCGTCCTGACTGGCTGGGTGATCGGATTGTGGGTGTGATGCCGCTTAGGGCGGCAGAGCCGGGGCGCTCACAGCGCACGAGATGGCCGCCAGCGGTGAAGCGGTGCTCATGGTGTGCTTGGCATGCTCCGCGCAGGGGGCGGGACAGCCGCCAAGGAGAAGGGGCCGATATGTCAACTACGCAGATCATGATAACGGCATTCGGTTTGCTATTCGTCATCGGGAACTCGCTCGGGCTTGGCTTGACGCTGCAAATTGGGCGGATGCTCTCCGAGCATTTTCGACACTGGCGCCTCGCCGCGCGAATGCTGCTAATCAATTTCGTCATTCTGCCGGCACTGATCATCGGTTTTGCGGCGCTTGTGCACATTCCGGCGGACATTAAGATCGGATACTGCATCGTTGCGCTGGCGGCGGGGGCGCCATTCGCCCCGATGCTGACTCGACTGGCCAAGGGCGACGTGGCCATGGCCACGTCGCTGTTTGTGCTCCTGATCGTGGGCACGGCAGTCGCCGTACCGCTGGCGCTATCGCCGACGGTATCTGCCTTGGTCCCGACGATACCGAGGATCCCGATCTGGAGCGTGGCCTGGCCGCTGCTCGTCTTCCTGCTGCTTCCCGTGTTCATCGGATGTGTCCTGCGGGTCCGGTACCCAGCCACCGCGGGCGGGGAGCGACCGATACAGCTCATCTCGCTCACGTGCTTGCTGCTCTACGCCAACGTCTTCATCGTCTCGAACTGGAACAGCTTCGTCAGTGCCTGGGGGTCGGGCACCTATGGTGCAGCCGTGGCCGTGCCCATCCTTGGCATCGTGCTCGGCAGTCTGATCAGCCGAAAGAGCGTCGGGGCCAGACGCGCGAGCGTGATCACGACCACCCAGCGCAGCATCAGCGGCGCGATCATCGTCACGGTCTTCAACTATCCCCAACCGCTGGCGAATGTTGCGGTGACAATCATCAACACAATTGGCATAACTATCCTCGTGGTGCTGAGCCTTGAATGGGGCCGAGGGTCCGCCACGACTTCAACTCCGGGGTGATCCAAGACCCGCAGGCACGCGCGCCGAATGCCCGCCCTTGATTGCGGGCACACGGCTCTGGAGGCCGCCCCGTCGCCGCCCGCACTGTGCAGGGGATGGCCCGCGTCCGGTCCGGGCAGGCTCCCGCCTGGCCCTTGGTCTCTGACCGGAGGGGGTGCAGAGGCTCCGGCGCTCAAGGGCGGGTCCTGAAGATCATTTCTGCGAAGCGGCTTGAAATGATCTTCGGGTGCCCTTGACGGTGGAGGGGCACCCCCGGATACTCAGCGGGCTATCCCCGGACCTCGCGGCCACCATCTGTTTGCACCTTGCCCGCCCTTGCCGTGGGCGAGGTGCTCACCGTCCAACGACAACAGGTCACCCTCTCCATGGAGGAGGGTGCTTCCGGCGCGTGTAGCGGATGGGCCGTGCTGATCTGGCGAGTCTCGCGAGGGCGGCCCGGCGTGCGCCGCGCGGGCCTCCCAAGGCAGAGCGCGGCGCTGACGCCGGGCCAGCGGCGGAGCGCAGCGGAGCCGCCTTGATCTAAAAACGGATTAATTCGGCAACGCACCGCACAAGGTGGTGCGGAGACTGCCGAGCAGCGGAGGCCCGCCTCGCTGGTTCAGAGCAGAGCGCTCAGCTCATCGGCGGTCATGCCGGCCTGGCACGGGATGGACGCCAGTGTTCCCGGGCTACCTCGTCATAGAGCGGCACGATCACGATGCGCTGCGGCGACACATGGCGTAATTTGCAGTGGCTGCCGCGCGTGCTGACGACCTCGAAACCGGCCTTCTCCAGCGTGTCAACCCGCTTGCCCGATGCAACGGGAAGCTGACGAGGGCTCATGCCGAGAGGCGGACCTCGATCGGCGCGACGATAGGCTCTGAAAGCGCCTCGGGAGCAGGCTCGTCCTCGAAGTAGAGTTCAAGCACTTCCCGCAGGTTGGCCAGCGCCTCCTCGATGCTCCGTCCTTGGCTTGCTACCTCTACCTCGACGCAGCGGGCCACGAACCACTCACCGTCGGGTACGACGGTTGCAGTCAGCCTGAGAGTCTGGCTCATGTTCTAAGGCTGCTCAGCCGAGGTGGACATGGGGTCACACTGCTGGGAGCCGGTGCAGCCAGCGCTGACCCGTCGTCGAATCCAGCATGTCGGCGGCAAGAGCAAGGTCAGCAATGGCACGCCAATGGCACACGAGAGAGACTCGATGCTCGCCAAGGTCATGCCTAGCGGACGGCGCAGCATGCCGACCTGCGCGAACGTAATGAGAGCGGGTGACGAGAATCGAACTCGCACTATCAGCTTGGGAAGTCTGTGGCGCTGCACTGCCGCCACCTGCGGATTGGCTCACCTGCGGGTCTGCGGACATGTTGCCCGTGAGAGACCGTGACTGTCCGCGGTGGCTCCTCCGCTCGGGCACGTAGCGGGCACGCCCAGCCACCAGCTCCTGGGCCCAGTGCCATCGCAAACGGTACAGATCACAGGTATGCACGTGTGCGCGTTCCCGTCGCAGGTGCATCCTGGAGCGGGCACCAGGCCGCCGCCGCTGCATGCCGGACACTGATCCTTGCGGTTCATGATCGCTCCTGTGCTGGTGGCCTCCCACCTGGTGGCCTTCACCCGATAGGCGCCGGTCACTGCCCGGAGCGGTAGCCGTCAAGGGCCTGGTCCGCAGGACTTCCAAGATGCTTTGGCCGTGCAGAGGCTGGGGGTGCGTGAGGCTTAGCGTGAGCGCGAAGGGACGCGGTCAAAGGATCTTGGAACCCTTGACGGCTACCGTGGAGGGCTGATACTTCAGCGCCGGGTGAAGGCCGCGCTCGGGCCTGGATTCATGCGGTCAGATACCCCGGAAGTCCCAGCTTGGAAGGCTGAGACTAGGCACCGCCAGACCAGCGCTTATGCGTGTCATCGTCATGACGTTGGTCCCATGAGTGACCGTGAATACCCGTGTCTTGCCGCTCGATCGGGCACGCAACGGGCACGCCTCTTCGTCCCGAACTAGCGGCGCCGCTGGGCGTTTTGCTGTCGTCCCAGCTAGCTCGGTGCGCTGGCGGTCGTGCTGAGTAGCGGCTGGCAGGGGCTGTTGCTGTACTTCCCTGCTGTACTGAGAGCCGCATTAGCAGCTCGGATCGTGGGCGTTCAGATCGGTTCAAGCTGGACCAACGTCCTTGAGCGGTCCCGGTTGAATGCGGTGGTATAACGGTGAACTGCAACCCAAACTGCAACCCATGCGCGAGCCTCGCCAGCTGCGGGCGCGTTGGTAGCAGCGGAATCGGAGAACCTATGACGTCGCAACTCAGGCTCGCCGTCCACAGCTTCCCGGGCGAGCGTCCGGTGCTGCTCGTCCATGGATTCACCAGTAGTGCCCAGATCGACTGGATCGAGCCGGGCTGGCCGCAGGCGTTGGCTGCCCAAGGGCGTGGGACGGTCGCTGTCGACCTGCCCGGTCATGGCTCGTGCCCGGCGGCCGATCGCGACGCGATCTCGGTTAGCGCGATCATTGCGGGCCTGGTCGCGGCGATCGACAGCACCGGCCAAGACGAGGCCGACGTGGTCGGTTATTCGTTCGGCGCCCGGCTGGCCTGGCCCTTGGCTGCCACTGGCCGGGTAGGGCGCCTGGTCCTCGAGGGGCTGGGCACGACCGACCCGCTGGCCGGTATGGACATCGAGTTGCTCCGCACGGTGGCCAAAGGCGAAGCCGAGGCGCCCGACCCCGACCTCGCCGAATTCGCAGCCTGGATCTCTCAGCCCCACCTCGACCGGGATCAGATGCTGCTGCTCATGGAAGCGCTGGCCGCCGAACCGTTCGATGCAGGCGCCGACCTGCCCACGGTCCCGACGCTGTTCGTCGCGGGAACCGAGGACGATCCTGTCGACCAGCTGGCAGCGACCCTTCCGAACGCGAAATACCTCCCGGTGCCCGGTGATCATCGCGGCGCGCTGATGTCGGCTGAGTTCCGCGCCGCGGCGCTCGACTTTCTCCACTAAGTTGGGCGGTCCGTCCTGCGCCGTGGCATCACAGCGCAGGTCACGGGGTCGCGTCTTGGTCCCCTCCGTCATCCTCGACAGGCGCCGGAACCCTGGCGAGCGGGTGCCGGGTCGAGGTTCGGCGTAGCCGATCGCATGCGACGCGACCGCAGGGAGCGACCTCGACGCGGTGGCCGGGAGCGGGACACTGGAAGCGCCGAGGAAGACGGCAATGTCCAGCACCGGATGCCCTGCCGGATGGCCTGCCATGATCAGCGGCACGATGGCGTGAGGGCCGGCGCGTGCCCGCCGGGGCCCCCAAGGCCGGAGGCCGGCGCAAGGGTCGGCCCACGGCGCGCGCAGCGCGCCGTCTTGATCTAAAAACGGATTAATTCGGCAACGCACCGCACAAGGTGGTGCGGAGACTGCCGAGCAGCGGAGGCCCGCCTCGCTGGTTCAGAGCAGAGCGCTCAGCTCATCGGCGGTCATGCCGGCCTGGCACGGGATGGACGCCAGTGTTCCCGGGCTACCTCGTCATGGAGCGGCACGATCACGATGCGCTGCGGCGACACATGGCGTAATTTGCAGTGGCTGCCGCGCGTGCTGACGACCTCGAAACCGGCCTTCTCCAGCGCGCGGACAATCCGCGTGCCCGATACAACGGGAAGCTGACGAGGGCTCATGCCGAGAGCCGGACCTCGATCGGCGCAACGATAGGCTCTGAAAGCGCCTCGGGAGCAGGCTCGTCCTCGAAGTAGAGTTCAAGCACTTCCCGCAGGTTGGCCAGCGCCTCCTCGATGCTCCGTCCTTGGCTTGCTACCTCTACCTCGACGCAGCGGGCCACGAACCACTCACCGTCGGGTACGACGATTGCAGTCAGCCTGAGCGTCTGGCTCATGTTCTAAGGCTACTCAGCCGAGGTGGACATGGGGTCACACTGCTGGGAGCAGGTGCAGCCAGCGCTGACCCGTCGTCGAATCCAGCATGTCGGCGGCAAGAGCAAGGTCAGCAATGGCACGCCAATGGCACACGAGAGAGACTCGATGCTCGCCAAGGTCATGCCTAGCGGACGGCGCAGCATGCCGACCTGCGCGAACGTAATGAGAGCGGGTGACGAGAATCGAACTCGCACTATCAGCTTGGGAAGCTGACGTTCTGCCATTGAACTACACCCGCGCGGCGGCCCCGCCGTGGTCCCGGATCCGCGGAGACCGGGGACACGGGGCAGCCAGGTTGAGCTCGCCCCGACATCGTACCGGAACAGGTAGGTTGCCAGGGTGCTGCTCTCCGACCGGGACATCAAGGCGGAAGTCGAGTCGGGCCGGGTCAAGCTCGACCCGTACACGCCCGAGCTCATCCAGCCGGCGAGCATCGACGTCCGGCTGGACCGGTACTTCCGCGTGTTCGAGAACCACCGGTATCCGCACATCGACCCGGCGGAGGAGCAGCCCGAGCTGACGAGGCTGGTGGAGCCGGCCGGGTCCGAGCCGTTCGTCCTGCACCCGGGCGAGTTCGTGCTGGCCTCCACCTACGAGGTGGTGAGCCTGCCGGACGACATCGCGGGCCGGCTGGAGGGCAAGGCGCTCGCGATCGACACTCCGGTCCCCACTCCCGGCGGCTGGCGGTGCATGGGCGATCTCCGGGCCGGCGACCAGGTCTTCGACGAGGCAGGCCAGCCGACCACCATCGTCGCGGCCACTCCCGTCCTGCTCGGCCGGCCCTGCCGGGAGGTGATGTTCTCGGACGGCCAGTCCCTGGTCGCCGACCTCTCGCACGGCTGGGTGACCCGCACCCGGTCCGAGCGCAGGCACGGCCGGCCCGGGTCGGTCCGGACGACCGGCGAGATCGTCGAGTCGCTGCGCGCCGGGGGTGAGTGGAACCACCACATCCCGCTGGCCGGGCCGGTGCGGTACCCGAGCCAGCCGCTGCCCGCCGACCCCTACGACCTCGGGGTCCGGCTGGCGGGCGCGGCCCGGGCGGGCCTGCCCGGGGACCACCGGGTGCCCGGGCCCTACCTGCGGTCGTCGGTCAAGCAGCGGGCCGCGCTGCTCCGCGGCCTCATGGCCGCCGGCGGCGCCGTCGACGACCGCGGCCGCGGCGAGTTCGTCAGCGTCGACGAGTGTCTGGCCGATGCCGTCGCCGAGCTGGCCGCCGGGCTATGCTGCCGTCCCGTGAGACGGAAGATGACGGTGCGGCGCTGGGGCGTGGAGCAGCCAGCGTTCCGGGTGAGGTTCACCCGGCCGGGACGCGGTCAGCGCTCCCGGGCCGTTGTCGGCGTCCGGGAGGTCAGCCCGCGCCCGGTGCGGTGCATCCAGGTCAGCAGCCCCGCCGGCCAGTTCCTGGCCGGGCCGGGCTTCATCCCGACCCACAATTCCAGCCTGGGCCGGCTGGGCCTGCTGACTCATTCCACCGCGGGCTGGATCGACCCGGGGTTCTCCGGGCACGTGACGCTGGAGCTCTCCAACGTCGCGACCCTGCCGATCAAGCTCTGGCCGGGCATGAAGATCGGCCAGCTGTGCTTGTTCCGGTGCAGTTCGCCGGCCGAGCATCCGTACGGGTCGCCGGCGTACGGCTCCCGGTACCAGGACCAGCGCGGGCCGACCCCGTCGCGGTCCTACCTGAATTTCTACCGGACCGATGTCTGATCGCGATTTCACGTCGTCGTTACGGCGCCGAATCACGTCGGCAACCGTCCGGACCGACAGTCGAAAGACTGAACCTTTTCATCCGTCGAGCTCCCGCGCCGAGCACGCGGGCAGTCACGGAGAGGATGAAAGGTTCACATAACGGACGGAGTGTTCCGTATGCACCAGTGGAGAATCCGGATCGCGGTACCTGACGACCCGGGGAGCCGTTCCGCGCTCAACGACGTGCTCGCGGCCCAGCCCGCGGCGCGCCTGCGCGAACTGCCCGGCCGGTCGGCCCGGTCCGCGACGACCGGCGAGATCGTGGTCGAGCTTCCGCAGGATGACGGCCTGGTGACCGTGCTCTCGGCGCTGCACCAGATAAGCCCGCAGGTGTTCGTGAGCCGCGCGGACACGCCGGAGCCCGCTCCCTGAGCGTCCGGCGCCGTCCTGTCCCTCCCTGACCGCGGGCCTCCGCGTTACCGTCGGCCGTTACCGGGCAGTACCCAGGTACCAGCCGACGAGGAGGGGACCAGGACCGTGAGCGAGCGCCAGGAATCCGGCTACACCGCCACGCAGCCGAGCAGCTTCGTAGCGGAAGGCGAGCCGGGGACGCCAGGGAGCCGGGGCGCGCAGGTCACCGAGTCCGAGGCCCGCCAGGTTGCGGAGCAGGCCAGGGAATCCCGGTGGGCCCTGCCCAGCTTCGGGAAGCAGTTGTTCCTCGGCGACTTCCAGCTCGGGCTGATCAGCCCTCATCCGCGCCCGGCGGAGGAGGCGAGCCGGCGCGGCGAGGAGTTCTGTGCCCGGCTGCTCGAGTTCTGCGCCGCCTCGATGGACGGCGCGCTGATCGAGCGGGAAGCCCGGATCCCCGATGAGACGGTCCATGGTCTAGCGGCTATCGGCGCGTTCGGGATGAAAATCCCGGTGGCCTACGGCGGGCTCGGCCTGTCGAACCTGTACTACAACCGGGCGCTGATCATCGTCGGGTCGGTCTCGCCCGCGGTGGCCGCGCTGCTGTCCGCGCACCAGTCGATCGGCGTGCCGCAGCCGCTGGCGCTGTTCGGCACCGACGAGCAGAAGCAGCGCTACCTGCCCCGGTGCGCGCGCGGCGAGATCAGCGCGTTCCTGCTGACCGAGCCGGACGTGGGCTCCGACCCGGCGCGGCTGGGCACCACCGCGACGCCGTCGGCCGACGGCAGCGAGTACCTGCTGGACGGCCTGAAGCTGTGGACGACCAACGGCGTCGTCGCCGACCTGCTCGTGGTGATGGCCCGGGTGCCGGCCGGCGCGGGAGGGAGGGCGGGGACAGGCCGGGGCGGCATCACCGCGTTCGTGGTGGAGGGCAGCTCGGACGGGATCACGGTCGAGCACCGCAACGCGTTCATGGGCCTGCGCGGCCTGGAGAACGGCGTGACCAGGTTCCACGAGGTCCGGGTGCCGGCCGCGAACCGGATCGGCGCGGAGGGCCAGGGGCTGAAGATCGCCCTCACCACCCTGAACACCGGCCGGCTCTCGCTCCCGGCCAGCTGTGCGGCGGCCGCCAAGGTGGCGCTCAAGATCGCGCGGGAGTGGTCGGGCGAACGGGTGCAGTGGGGCCTGCCGATCGCCGAGCACGAGGCGGTCGCCACGAAGATCGCGTTCATCGCCGCCACCGGGTACGCGATCGAGGCGATCGTCGAGCTGTCCAGCCAGCTGGCCGACGACAAGCGCCGGGACATCCGGATCGAGGCCGCGCTGGCCAAGCTCTACTGCTCGGAGATGGCCAGCCAGGTCGCGGACGAGCTGGTGCAGATCCGCGGCGGGCGGGGCTACGAGACCGCGGCGTCGCTGGCCGCGCGCGGCGAGCGCGGGGTGCCCGCCGAGCAGATGCTGCGCGACCTGCGGATCAACCGGATCTTCGAGGGATCCTCGGAGATCATGCGCCTGTTCATCGCCCGGGAGGCGGTGGACGCCCACCTCGCGGCGGCCGGCGAGGTGATCCAGCCCGGGCTGCCCGCGGCGCGCCGGGCCCGCGCGGCGGCCCAGGCCGGCCGGTTCTACGCCCGGTGGCTGCCCACGCTGGTGGCCGGCGAGGGCCAGCTGCCCCGCAGCTACGCCGAGTTCGGCTCGCTCGCGCCGCACCTGCGGTACGTGGAGCGGGCGAGCCGGAAGCTGGCCCGGGCGACGTTCTACGGCATGGCCCGGTGGCAGGGCAAGCTGGAGCGCCGGCAGGGCTTCCTCGGCCGGCTCGTCGACATCGGCGCCGAGCTGTTCGCGATGAGCGCGGTCTGCGTGCGCGCCCAGATGGACGCCGAGGCGGCTCCCAGCGACCGCGGCCGGACCGGGGCCGAGCTGGCCGGGGTGTTCTGCGTGCAGGCCAGGCTGCGGTGCGAGGAGCTGTTCGGCCAGCTGTGGAAGAACACCGACCGGGCCGACGCCGCGCTCGCCCGGCGGGTCATGTCCGGCCGCTACACCTGGCTGGAGCAGGGCATCCTCGACCCGTCGATCCCCGGGCCGTGGGTGGCGGAGACCGTGCCCGGGCCGTCGAAGCACGACAACGTGCACCGGCACATCGGCTGACGATTTCGCTGCCCGGAACGCGGACGTCCCGGGGAGCCGTGGCTACCCGGGACGTCCGGCCTGCCCGTGGTCGCGAGCAGCGAATTGATCGTTATCGGTCGGGGAGCTCGGCGGCGGGCGCGTGGTCGCCCTCGCGGCGGCCCGTGGTGAGCCGGGCGAGCTGCGCGTCGCGCTCGGCGATGGCAGCCCGCAGGGCATCCCGCTGCGCGTCCAGTTCGGACTGCAGGGCATCCCGCTGCGCCTCGAGTTCCCTGACGCGCTCCTCCAGCTCGAGCACCCGGCGGACCGCGGCCAGCGTCATCCCCTCGTCCACGAGGTTGACCACGTACTGGACCACCGTGATCTCGCGCCGGGTGTAACGGCGCTGGCCGCCCGGTGACCGGGACGGACGGACGACGCGGAACTCGTCCAGGCGGCGCAGGAAGGCCTGCTGGATCTCGAGCATCTCCGACACCTGGCCGACTGTGAACAGCGGCAGGTTCTCATCATCAAGTGGCAAAGACGGCATGACTGGCTCCGGGAATGGTTCCGGGCCCGGGCGGATCAACCGCGCCGGGCCCGGACAGAGTACCTCTGCGTACGTCTGCGTCAGGCGGCGATGGCCTTGGCGTCGGCACGAACCTCGATCTTGCGCGGCTTGGCCGTCTCCGCGACGGGGACGTGCACGGTCAGCACGCCGTCGGTGTAGCCGGCCTCGATCTTCTCGGCGTCGACCGCGTCCGACAGGCGGACCCGGCGGACGTAGGAGCCCATCACCCGCTCGCGGATGACCGGCTTCTCGCCCTCGGTGTACTCCTCGTTACGGCTGGCCTTGACGGTCAGCACGCCGTGGTCCACCGAGACGTCGATGCTCTCCGGGTCGATGCCCGGCAGGTCGAACCGGAGCTCGACCTCGTTCTCGCGCCGGATGGCGTCCATCCGGGCCAGCCGACGGTAGTCGGCCCGCTGCGCAAAGGGATCAAAAGTGGTAAGCAGCATGCGTTTCACCTCCAAGTGAGTACCAGGATTCGGTTATCCAGGTAACCTCGGTTCTCGCTCTTATAGAACCTGCAAACAAGATTATATATTTCCTGCCGTCCTAGGCAAATCAAAGCTGCTGCCGGGTGGCGGAGGTGGCCCGGGGTAGCCCCGGCTGCGGGGTGATGCACCGCAATCATGGAAGCAAGGGAAACGAGCCTGGCAGGACTCTCACAAATCATGGCAATCTGGACAGCAGCGAGGGTTCCCCAGCGCGGCAGGCCCCCCAGACCACGGGCCGGCGCCGCTAGCCGGGCCGGGTCGCCACGGCGTGGCCCGGATTACGAACGGGGCGTCAGCCGAGGCGCTCGATGATCGTGGCGTTGGCCTGGCCGCCGCCCTCGCACATCGTCTGCAGGCCGTAACGCCCGCCGGTGCGCTCGAGCTCGTGCAGCAGCTTGGTCATCAGGATCGCGCCGGTAGCGCCGAGCGGGTGCCCGAGCGCGATCGCGCCGCCGTTCGGGTTGGCCTTCTCCAGCGAGGCGCCGGTGTCGGCGGACCAGGCGAGCAGCACCGGGGCGAACGCCTCGTTGACCTCGAACACGTCGATGTCGTCGACGCCCAGCTTGGCCTTGGCCAGGGCCTGCTCGGTCGCGGGGATCGGGCCGGTCAGCATGAACACCGGATCGGAGCCGGTCACCGTGAGCGCGTGGACCCGCGCCCGCGGGGTGAAGCCGCCGCGCTGGACGGCGGCGGGCGAGGCGATCAGCACCGCGGCGGCACCGTCGGAGATCTGCGATGCCGTGGCCGCGGTGAGCTCCCAGCCCTCCCGCAACGGCTTCAGCTCGGCCATCTTCTCCAGCGACGTGTCCCGGCGCGGCCCCTCGTCCGTGGTGACCCCGCCGACCGGCGTGATCTCCCGGTCGAACCGTCCCTCGTCGATCGCGCGCACCGCCCGCTGGTGGCTCTCCAGGGAGAATTCCTCGAGCTGGGACCGCTTCAGGCCCCACTTCTCGCAGACCAGCTGCGCGCCGCGGAACTGGGAGATCTCCTGGTCGCCGTACCGGTCCCGCCAACCTGGCCCGAGCGGGCCCGGCATGCCCTTCTCATACGGCAGCGCCACCGTCGAGCCCATCGGCACCATGCTCATGTTCTCCACGCCGGCCGCGACGACGAGGTCCTGGGTCCCCGACATGACGGCCTGGGCGGCAAAGTGAACGGCCTGCTGCGAGGAGCCGCACTGGCGGTCGATGGTAACCCCGGGGACGCTCTCCGGCAGGCCCGCCGACAGCCACGCGTTCCGCGCGATGTCGATGGACTGCGGCCCGATCTGGGAGACGCATCCCATGATGACGTCGTCCACGGCAGAGGGATCGGCGCCGGTCCGGGCGATAAGTTCGGTCAGGACCCGGGCTGCCAGGTCCACGGGGTGCTCCGCCGCCAGGCCGCCGTTCCGCCTGCCGACAGGGGTCCGCACCGCCCCGACGATGTATGCCTCCGACACGATGTCCGCCCCTCCGCTAGCGCGAGCGTTACCGTTGGCCTGCCGCCCGGACGCGCACCGGAGTGAACGCCCTGCTGGCCACTGATTTGAGGTTACCCCGGGGATCCCGGCTGGGTAACCGGCCGACGGTGGGCAGGTGAATTCGCGCTGCCTCGGCTTATGCTCGAAGCAGATGGCTAACTCGGGAGACGCGATGACGGACGGATTGATCTTGCTGGCGTTTCTCGGGGTGCTCGCTGCCTTTTTCACGGTCCGGGTCCGGCGCAAGATGGGCATCGCGTCGGACGCTAAGACGTGGACCGCGATCATCGTCGGCGTGATCCTGGTCGGGCTCACGATATGGGCCGCGTCTCAGCACTGACCGTGTCCCAGTCCTGACCGTGTCTCGGCGCTGACCGTGTCTCGGCGCTGACCGCGTCTTAGCGCTGGCCGTGTCTCGGCGCCGACCGCGCCTCAGCCCTGGCCGTGACCGCCCTTGATCGGAACCTCGAACCAGACCGCCTTGCCGTCCCGGGTCGGCCGGGAGCCCCACCGGGTGGCCAGCTGGTCGACGAGGTAGAGCCCGCGGCCTCCCTCGTCGTTCTCCCCCGCGCTCCGGATCCGCGGCAGCCGAAGGTCCGGGTCGAACACCTCGACCCAGACGGCAGCCTCGCCGCGCCGCAGCCGGAGGGTGAATTCCCGGCTGCCGTCCCGGGCATCCCGGCCATCCCGGCCATCCCGGCCGTCCGGCGCGGCGGGCGCGTCGCCGAGCGACGGGCCGGACCAGACGTCGAGGATCTCGGCGTCCAGTGGCCCGGACGGCTCCAGGGCGAACTCGTGCTTGGGGGTCGGCGACGCGGCGGCGTGCAGCACGACGTTCGTCACCACCTCGGAGACCAGCAGGCAGGCCAGGTCGGCCTGGTCCAGGTCCATGCCCCAGCTGGTGAACGTCTGGTGCGCCAGCCGCCTGGCCTCGGATACCCGGATCGGCTCGGCCGGGAAGTTGCGCTCCCGGGAGGCAAGCTCGACGACGGAGGTGCGGACGACGACGATCGCCATGTCGTCGTCGATCTCTCCGGGCACCGCCTGCTCGGCCGCCTGGGCGATGGCCTCTACGCTGCCGTCGGCCGCGTCCTGCACGGCCTGGCAGAGCATCTGCAGCGCCTCGGCCTCGGTGTAGTGCCCGGTACCGTCCGCGCGCTGCCGCCGGTCGGTCAGGCCGTCGGTGTAGAACACCAGGGTGGAGCCGGGGGCGAGGTAACGGGCCTCCTCGCGGTAGGTCGGCAGGCCGGGAATCCCCTTGCCGCGCACGCCGAGCAGCAGGCCCTTGTTCTCGATCTCCATCTGCCCGACCTCGTGGTCGCTGATCAGCAACGGCGCGTCGTGGCCGGCGTCGGCGAACGACAGCATCCGGGACCAGGCGTCGTAGACCAGATAGGTGCAGCTCACGATCGGCGGGTCGGCGGCGGCGAAGCCGTGCGACTCCGCGCCCGTGGGCTCCAGCGTGCGGCACCAGTCATCCAGCCTGCGCAGGATCTCCGCGGGCGGCTTGTCGTCCTGCGCGAACGCCCGCAGCGCGGCCCGGAGCTGGCCCATGATCGCCGCCGCGCGGGCGCCGCGCCCCTCCACGTCGCCGATGACGATGCCCACGCGCCCGGCGGACAGCGGGATGATGTCGTACCAGTCGCCGCCCACCTGGGTCTGGATGCCCTGCCCGTGGGTCTCGAGCGGCTTGGCCGGCACGTACTTGTAGGCGACCTCCAGGCCGTCGACCGCGGGCGGGTCGTGCGGCAGCAGGCTGGTCTGGAACGCGAGCGCGGTGCGGCGCTCCTCCTCGAAGAGCATGGCGTTGTCGATGGCGATCGCCACCCGGCTGCCGATCGTGCCGAGGAAGTCGCCGTCGTCCGCGGTGTAGCGCCGGTCCTGGCGCTCGGTGAGGCCGGACAGCGCCAGGCTCATCACGCCAAGCAACTCGCCGCGCGCGATCAGCGGCGTGGCGATCACCGACCGGAGGGCGATTCTCTCGCAGGCGTCCAGGCTGGCCTGGCGCATGTCGGGGACCTGCTCGTCCGCGATGTCGGCCACGACCGCAGCCCGGCGGGACATCGCCCGCTCGCAGAAGTGCCCCTCCGGGTAGCTGATCTGCTCGCCGATCATGGCCCAGCTGCCCGGCTCTGGCGTCCAGCCCCGGGCGTGCAGTTGCGCCTTGCGCACCAGCTTGTCGGCCTGGAACAGGTCGACAACGCAGTGATCGGCGAACTGCGGGACGAGCGTCTCCGCGACCTGCCGGAGCGTGACGTCGAGCTCGAGCGAGTGGGCCAGGCGCTCCCCGATGCGCTCCAGCAGCCGGAACCGGTCCCGCTCGCTCCGGCTGCCGCGCATGGTGGCCTCGCGGCCGATGATCGCGATGCCGACAATCGCACCGGACGGGTCATGCAGGGCAGACGCCCGCGCCCGGACCAGGAGCCGGGACCCGTCCACGCGCCGGCACGCGAAGGTTCCCTCCCAGGGCCGGCCGCGCACCACCTGCGTCACGAGGTCATTGACCCGGTGCGCGTCTCCTTCTTCGAACCCCAGCGAGGCCAGGGACCGGCCGACCAGGTTCGCCGCATCGTCGGGAAACCCGAACAAGCGCACCGCAAACGGATTCGCGTACAGCAGGTTGCCGTCCTGGCCGGTGACCACCACGGCGGCCTCCAGCTGATCCAGGACGTCCGCCGACCCGGGGGGCGAGTGGGCCGCGGCGGTGCCGGGAGCGCGCGACGTCATCGGCGCACCACCGCGCGATGATGCGGGCATTTGGGCGTTGGCCTGCGGAAATACCGGCTACGACCGGGTGACGAAGACATGCGCGGCAACCTGGCGCGGCAGTTCCGCCTCCAGGCCGCCGATTCCGTTGTCACCTGTCACCCGCACACCATCGTCGCTGGCCGCGAGCTTGATCTCCCGGCCGGGCTGTATCCCGATGTTCTTGAGTTTAAGCATCAACTCCGCGTCGCTCTGGACTTGTTCGCTGATCCGGCGCACCACCACCGGCTCAGCTTCCAGCGACGCGATCATTGTCATCGCCACGGCGTGCTCGCGGCCCGCCGCCAGCGCGCGCTTGCTAGCATCGGCCGGAATGCCGAGTTCCGCAAGACCCGGAATGATATTTCCGTGCGGGCACCGGACCGGGTAATCGAGCAGTTCCACCAGTCGGCGCTCGACGCTGTCGGAGATCACGTGCTCCCAGCGGCAGGCCTCGATGTGCACCTCTTCCCAGGGCAGCCCGATGACGCCGACCAGGAGGCACTCGGCCAGGCGGTGCTTGCGCATCACCCGCATGGCCAGCGTCCGGCCGGTCGCGGTGAGCGACAGCTGGCGGTCGCCCTCGACGCGCAACAGGCCGTCGCGCTCCATCCTGGCCACCGTCTGGCTCACGGTCGGGCCGCTCTGCGACAGGCGCTCGGCAATGCGGGCACGCAGCGGGATGATGCCTTCCTCTTCGAGTTCGAAAACCGTGCGAAGGTACATCTCGGTGGTGTCGATTAGCCCGTGCGCCGTCAAAGCCACTCCCTTCTCCAACGATGCTATGCCGCACGGCTACCTCGGCGAACCGGCAAAATACGGGAAGACAGCCGGTAATCCACGCGTCGCACGCGAGGATGCGGGGAAGCGAGGGATGCCGGACGCGAGGGCCGGCCGGAGGCTGGCCCGAGCAGACGGCAGGGGGGCTCCGGGGGGCGAAGCCCACCGGTCTGGGGGTCCGGGGGTTATCCCCCGGGACAACACAGCATCATGGCGCCAGGCGCTCGATCACCCACTCCCCGCCGTCCCGGCGGTACCTGAGCCGGTCGTGCAGCCGGTTCGGCCGTCCCTGCCAGAACTCGACCACCTGCGGGATCACCCGGTACCCGCCCCAGAAGTCCGGCATGGGGACGTCCGTCCCGTCCGGCCACCGCCGGGACAACTCGGCGTAACGGTCGTCAAGCTCGGCGCGGGAGCCGATCACCGAGGACTGCCTGCTGGCCCAGGCGCCGACCTGGGAGCCGTGCGGGCGGGACCGGAAATAGGGTTGGGACTGCGCTGTGGTCAGCGGAGTCACCGGCCCCTCGACGATCACCTGCCGGCGTATCGCGTGCCACGGGAACAGCAGGCAGGCCCGCGGGACCTCGGCCAGGTCGCTGCCCTTGCGGGAGGTCCGGTTGGTGTAGAAGGTGAACCCGGCGGCGTCGTAGCTCTTGAGCAGGACCGTCCGGGCCCGGGGCCGGCCGTCGGCCGAGACCGTGGCCAGCACCATCGCGGTCGGCTCGGGCAGGGGCGCGGCAACGGCGTCGGCCATCCAGGCCGCGAACTGGGTCAGCGGATCGTCGGCGAGCATCTCCTCGGTGAAGCCGGGCTCGCCCGCGGCGTGGCTCATCGCGTTCACGGCTAGCGATCCTCACACACTGGGAGTGCCGCCGGGCCGGCCGGGTTACCAGATCCGCGCCGGGCGCGATTGAATAGGCACGCAGCGCCACCGGGCCGGCCCAGCTCCGCCGGTGACCCAAAAGGGACGGAGGAACCAGATGTCCGATTTCACACCCGGCCTGGAGGGTGTCGTTGCGTTCGAGACGGAAATCGCGGAGCCGGACCGGGAGGGGAGTGCGCTCCGCTACCGGGGAGTGGATATCGAGGAGCTCGTCGGGCACGTGTCCTACAGCCACGTCTGGGGGCTGCTGGTGGACAATTCTTTCGAGCCCGGCCTGCCCCCGGCCGAGCCGTACCCGATCCCGGTGCACTCCGGGGACATCCGGGTGGACGTGCAGAGTGCCCTGGCCATGCTGGCCCCGGCCTGGGGCATGCGCCAGCTGCTCGACATCAGCGACGAGCAGGCCCGCGACGACCTGGCCCGCGCCTCGGTGATGGCCCTCTCGTTCGTCGCGCAGGCGGCGCGGGGCCTGGGCCTGCCCATGGTCCCGCAGCGGCGGGTGGACGAGGCGAAGACGATCACCGAGCGGTTCATGATCCGCTGGCAGGGCGAGCCGGACCCGAAGCACGTGAAGGCCATCGACGCCTACTGGGTGTCCGCGGCCGAGCACGGCATGAACGCCTCCACGTTCACCGCGCGGGTGATCGCCTCCACCGGGGCCGACGTGGCCGCGGCGCTGTCCGGCGCGGTCGGCGCGCTGTCGGGGCCGCTGCACGGCGGCGCCCCCGCCCGCGTGCTGGGCATGATCCAGGAGGTGGAGCGGAGCGGCGACGCCGACGCGTGGGTCAGGTCGGCGCTGGACCGCGGCGAGCGGCTGATGGGCTTCGGCCACCGGGTGTACCGGGCCGAGGACCCGCGGGCCCGGGTGCTGCGCCGGACGGCCCGGGAGCTCGGGGCGCCCAGGTTCGAGGTGGCGGAGGCGCTGGAGAAGGCGGCCCTGGCCGAGCTGCACGCCCGCCGGCCGGACCGGGTGCTCGCGACGAACGTCGAGTTCTGGTCGGCCGTGGTGCTGGACTATGCCCAGGTACCCTTGCACATGTTCACCTCGATGTTCACCTGCGCGCGGACCGCGGGCTGGGCCGCGCACATCATGGAGCAGAAGCAGGCCGGCCGCCTGATCCGGCCCAGCGCGCGCTATGTCGGCCCGAAGAACCGCCCGGTGTCGGACGTGACCGGCGCGGCCGACGTCCTCGACAAGGAAGTCTGACGAATTGATGACCGAAATCGTCGTCCCGGGTGACCTGCGCCCTGCCGACGGCAGGTTCGGCTGCGGCCCGTCGAAGATCCGGCCCGAGCAGCTGGCCGCGCTGGCCGGCTCCGGGGCGGCCTACCTCGGGACCTCGCACCGGCAGGCACCGGTCCGCTCGCTGGTGCAGCGGATCCGCGCGGGGATGGGCGAGCTGTTCTCCCTCCCGGACGGGTACGAGGTCGTGCTCGGCAACGGCGGCACGACCGCGTTCTGGGAGATCGCCGCGTTCGGCCTGGTGGACCACAGGGCCCAGCACCTGTCGTTCGGGGAGTTCTCGTCGAAGTTCGCCAAGGTGACGGCGGCCGCGCCGTGGCTGGAGGCGCCGACGGTCATCGAGTCGCCGCCCGGCACCCACCCGCAGCCGCGGGCCGAGGACGGCGTCGACACCTACGCGCTGACCCACAACGAGACGTCCACCGGGGTGGCCATGCCGGTGGGCCGGGTGGCCGACGCCGACGCCGACGCGCTGGTGATCGTGGACGCCACCAGCGGCGCGGGCGGCCTGCCGGTGCGGGCCAGCGAGGTTGACGTGTACTACTTCGCGCCGCAGAAGTCGTTCGGGTCCGACGGCGGGCTCTGGATCGCGCTGATGTCCCCGGCGGCGCTGGACCGGGCCGGGAAGGTCGCGGCCAGCGGCCGCTACATCCCGGAGTTCTTCTCGCTGCAGGTCGCGATCGACAACTCGCGGCTGCAGCAGACCTACAACACCCCGGCGGTCGCCACGCTGTTCCTGCTGGCCGACCAGGTGGAGTGGATGCTCGGCCAGGGCGGGCTGGCCCGGGCCACGGCCCGGACCGCGCAGTCCTCGGCCATCCTCTACGGGTGGGCCGAGCAGGCGGGTTATGCCACGCCGTTCGTGGCCGACCCGCTGCAGCGCTCCCAGGTGGTCGGCACCATCGACTTCGCCGACGGCATCGACGCGCGGGCGCTGTCGGCGGTGCTGCGGGCCAACGGGATCGTCGACACCGATTCCTACCGCAAGCTCGGCCGCAACCAGCTGCGGATCGGCATGTTCCCGGCCGTGGACCCGGCCGACGTGCAGGCGCTCACCGCCTGCATCGGCTACGTCGTCGAGCGGCTGTAGTACCGCGCGCCATCCCGCGCTCGCGCCGAAAATGCGTGGCCCGGCGGGCCGGCGGCGTGGGAGGGTCTGCGCATGGCAAACGAGCGGGCGCGGCCCGGGCTGCAGGCGGGCGAGCGCGAGATGCTGACCGGCTGGCTGGAGCACCACCGTGCGATCCTGCTCTGGAAGTGCGAGGGGCTCACCGACGACCAGCTCAGGCAGCGCTCGGTCCCGCCGTCCACCTTGTCCCTGCTCGGGCTGATCCGGCACATGTCCGAGGTTGAGCGCGGCTGGTTCCGCGCGGTGCTACTCGGGGAGGACGTGCCTGATCTGTACGACAGGCGGGACGACCCTGACGCGGATTTCAACGGCGTCGACGACGCGGACGTCGCCGCGGAGTTCGCCACCTTCGAGGCGGAGTGCGCCGCGGCGCGCCAGGCGGTTGCGGCCGCGCCCGACCTGGACGTGCTCAGCAAGGAGCGGTCGGAGCCCACCGGCCAGCAGTTCTCGTTGCGCTGGATCC
This sequence comes from uncultured Actinomycetota bacterium, assembly GCA_963808705.1. GTDB lineage: Bacteria > Actinomycetota > Actinomycetes > Streptosporangiales > Streptosporangiaceae > JASHPR01. Next base: position 51,566 of record CAWEHB010000012.1, read on the forward strand.
TCACGCACATGATCGAGGAGTACGCCCGGCACAACGGCCACGCCGACCTGCTGCGGGAAAGCATCGACGGCGCGACCGGCTACTACTAGGCCGCGTCGGCCCGCGGTGCCGGCCAGGGCCGCGCGGGCGGGCAGACTAGAAGGGTGTGGCAGCACGGCTGGCGAGGATCGCGGGCCATCACGCGGCGGCTCGCCCGGCCGTCGTTGCAGGTGAGGCTGGTAGCCGCCATCATGTGCCTGGTGGCCGCCGCCGGCGTGGCCATCACCGCGGGCGGCTACCTGACGGCCCGCGGCTACCTGGTGCGGCAAGCGGGTCAGCAGCTTCGCGCCTACGCGGGTGATCTGACCAGCCATCCGTTCGCCATGTTCCCCGGAGCTCCGCTCGCGCTCGGCGTGTCCGGTGCGTTCGGCCCGGGCGGGCCGGGCGGGCCGGGCGGCCCCGGCGGCGGAGCGGTCAGCATCGAGGTACGCGATCCCGAGGGTCAGCTGGTCATGACCGCGGGCCCGGGCCCCCGGGCCGTCAGCGGCGGAAACTGGCTGGTGATCGCCGAACCGGTCCACTACCAGTTTCGGCACATCCCGTTCGTGTTCGGCGCGGAGGACTCCTCGATCTTCGTGACCGGCCCGGCCCGGCCCGGCCTGGCCGGCACGCTGGCGGTCCGGCTCAGCCTGGCCAGCATCGGCCAGGCCGCCGACAGGCTCGCCGTCACCTGCCTGGCCGTGAGCGGCGTGGTGCTCTTGCTCGTGGGCTGCGGGGCGGCCGCCATGATCCGCGCGATACTGCGGCCGCTCACCCGGATGGAGCGGACGGCAGCCGCCGCTGCGACCGGCGAGCTATCCCGCCGGATCCCCGTCGCCCACACCCGCGGCGGCACCCGCCGCCTCGCGCGGTCGCTGAACCAGGTCCTGGCCCAGGCCGAGCGGGCGCTCCGCGCGACCGCGGCCTCGGAGGCGTCGGCCCGCGCCTCCACCGAGCGGATGTGCCGGATCATCGCCGACACCGCCCGCAAGCTGCGCAGGCGAGTGAACGTCCTGCACGGAATGGCTGATTACTATCCACAACGCGAACGTCCCGGCACCGACGAACCCGAACACCTGATGCGGCAGGTGGCGGATGAAGCCGCGCGGATCGAGGTGCTGATCGATGATCTGGTGCGCCTCCAGGCTGCGCACGAGCACGACGAGCCGGGTCCTTCCCCCGATCCTCAGGCCATGCTGTAATCAGCATCAATTGCAATGGGCCGAGTATCTGAGGAGCAGGGATGCCTGGAATCGTCGTCGGGGTGGACGGCTCGCACCATTCTCGCCGTGCCCTCGGATGGGCCATGCGCGAGGCCCAGCAGCACCATGTCCCGCTGCAGGTCGTTACGGTTCACCCGCCGCCAGTTCGCCCGGCCACCGGGATCTACTGGGGTTTGCCCACTCTTCCCGAGAACAGCTTCGATCCGGAGCTCGCGCGGATGGCGGTCCAGCAATTCGTGGACGAGGTCGCGAAGGAAACCGGCCAACCGGGGCCGGAGGTCACCGTGAGCGTGGTCACGGGGGATGCGGCGGAAGAACTCGTCAGGGCCTCGCGTGACGCCGACATGCTCGTGGTGGGGTCCCGCGGCAGCGGCGGGTTTGCCAGGCTCCTGATGGGCTCGGTGAGCAGCCAGGTCACGCACCACGCGGACTGTCCCGTCGTGGTCATCCCCGGGACCCGCTAGGGGCTCAGCCGGGCACGGCCATGGCTGGACCGACCGCGCCGGCTACCGAGCAGAAATCATCCGGGCCGGCGCTAATCACTTTCTTGCGCGCCGGGCGGATCTTGGGATCCGGCCAGGTAGACCACCCGGCGGGCGACATTGACGGCGCGGTCGCCGAGACGCTCGTAGAAGCGCGCCACCAGCGTCATCTCCATCGTCACCGGTAGCGCCATTCCCCCCGAGGCAAGTTCGGCTATCAAGGCGGCATGCAGCTCGTCCACCTGCTGATCACGGTCGGCTAGCTCGAACGCGGCGCTACGGTCGCGCTTGTACCAGGAGTCCGCTGCCTGACGCCACATGTCCGATACCAGGCTCCCCGTTCGCTCGACGAGCCCCCGGCACCGCGGCGAGAGGTCCTCGCTGAGGATGTGGTTGGCCCGGCGGGCGATGTGCGTGACGAGGTGGTGGGAACGCTCGAGCTCGGGCAAGATTCGCAGCACAGAGAGCAAGAAGCGCAGGTCCGAAGCGACGGGCGCCTGCAGCACGATCTCCCGGTTGACCAGTTCCTCGATCTGCGGGTAGAGGGCGTCGATAGCCACATCTCGTTCGGCCAGCACCGCGACCGCCTGGTTGTCGCCGCTCAGGAGGGCATGAGTGGCCAGGGGCAGGTCCTCGGCCACCATCGCGAACAATTCGATGACCTTGGCTTCGATGTCATCCAGCTCACGCTGGAATTCCTGTCGGTGCTCCACCATGGCCAAAGCGTACTTGGGCGGCGCCCGTGTCCTCTACGTCGTGCGCCCAGAGATCAGGTCATGCGCCCAGAGATCAGCCGGTGTTCGTCCGGCGGTTATGATCTGTTCGTCCGGCGGTTATGACCCGGTCGGAAGCTCGTCGCCAGCGGTGCACGGCCCGGCCCACCTGCCGCTAGCATGGCTACCGGCCCAGCCCAGGACGATCGACGGCTTCCCGCGCCATCGGGTAATCGCGGAATGCCATCGGGTAATCGCGGGAGCGTCCGCTGGGCCGTCGACGCCGTCGGCAGCCCTGGAAGACCCCCTGCTTGTTCACTTTCTGTCCATATATCTTTCACCGTCCATACGCCATTACTTAACTGGCGCGTGCGGGCGGCACGTCAAACTCGTCTGGGACTAGCAGGGATTTTTGCGGAGCTAGCTGACGCTGGGGGTTCTGGTTCTTAGCCAAGCGGGAATGAGGTCTATAACATGCAACTTTTTCGTATCAGACGGGTCACAACGGCTGGGGTCGCCCTCCTAGCAACGGCTCTCCTCGCCGCGGCGTGCTCATCGTCGAGCAGTACCACGTCGAGCAAGCCCTCGTCGAGTTCCTCGTCGAGCAACCTCTCGGGCACGCTCAACGCGAGCGGATCGACGTTCCAGACCACCTTCCAGGAGGCGGCGATCGCGGCCTTCAAGTCGGTCCAGTCGGGCATGACGGTCAACTACGGTTCCGGCGGCTCGGGCAAGGGGCGTTCGGACCTGGCCTCGGGGGTGGTCAACTTCGCGGGCTCGGACTCGCCGATCCCCGCCGCCGAGATGTCCACCTTCAACGGCAAGACAGTGCTCTACTTCCCCGTCGTGATCGGCCCGATCACGCTCTCGTACAACCTGTCCGGTCTCAGCAAGCCGCTGCAGCTGTCGGCACCGGTCATCGCGGACATCTTCCAGGGCAAGATCACGACCTGGAACAACTCGATGATCAAGGCGGACAACCCCGGCGTGAGCCTGCCCAGCACCACGATCACCATCGCCCGCCGCTCGGACTCCTCGGGCACTACCGCCAACTTCTCCCAGTTCCTGGTCGACGCCGCGCCGAGCGTATGGAAGCTCGGCACCAGCTCGACCATCAACTGGCCCGCCAACAGCCGGGGCGGCAACGGCAACGGCGGCGTGGCGTCGATCGTCAAGAGCACCCCCGGGGCCATCGGGTACGTGGACTACGCCGACGCCAAGGCCACCGGGCTGACCTTCGCTTCGGTCAAGAACTCGGCCGGCAGCTACATCGCGCCGTCAATATCGTCGGCCACCACCGCCGCTGACAACGCCACCATCATGCCCAACCTGACGTTCAGCGCGATCTGGGCGCCCGGCGCCACCTCGTACCCGATCACCTACCAGTCGTGGGACCTCGTCTACCAGAAGCAGTCGAGCACGAATACCACGAAGATGCTCCAGGCGTACATCGGCTACCTGCTCGGAGCCGGCCAGAAACTGCTCCCCTCGCTGAACTACGCACCGCTGCCCGCCAGCCTGGACCAGAAGGCCGTGGCGCAGCTCAAAGAGATAGGCATGTAGGGGTAAGCATTGTGATGGTGATGCAAGATCAGATCGGCTCGCCGTCGTGAGCACTGTCACGCGGGCGGATCCGGCCATCCCGGCCGGATCCGCCCGCGCCCTGTCCGAGCGACGGCCGCTCGGCGACCGCGCCTTCCAGGTCATCGCGCTCGCGTCCGGCCTGCTGGTGCTGGTGATCCTCGTCCTGATCGCCGTCTCGACCAGCCAGCAGGCCTCGTCGTGGTTCAGCACCGAGGGCCTGAAGATCTTTACCAACACCTGGAACCCCGCGGCCAACCAGTTCGGCGCGCTGGCCTTCATCTTCGGCACGGCCGTCACGGGCATTATCGCGCTCGTGCTGGCCGTGCCGGTCAGCGTGGGCATCGCCCTGCTGCTGACCGAGGTCGTGGCGTACCGGTGGTCGCGGCCGATCGTGTACGTGATCGACCTGCTGGCGGTGGTCCCGTCCGTGGTCTGGGGCCTGTGGGGCATCCTGGTGTTCGCGCCCTGGATCCAGCACATCTACGCCTCGATCGGCTCGGGCGTCACCGGCATCCCGGTGCTCGGCAGCCTGTTCGGGCCGCCCACCAGCGGGGCCTCGTTCTTCACCTGCGGCATCATCCTCGCGTTCATGATCACGCCGATCGTGACCTCGCTGTCGCGCGAGGTCATCGCGACCGTGCCGGCGATCGACCGGGAGGGCGCGTACGCGCTGGGCGCCACCCGCCTGGAGATGATCCGCGGCGCCGTCTGGCCGCACAGCCAGGGCGGCGTCGTCGGGGCGGTGCTGCTCGGCCTGGGCCGGGCGATGGGCGAGACGATCGCGGCCGCGCTGGTGATCGGCTCGTCGCCCGCGATCACGTCGCACCTGTTCTCCCCCGGCTACAACATGCCCTCGGTCATCGCGAACGAGTTCGGCGAGGCCTACGGCGAGTACCGCGCCGCGCTGATGGGGATCGGCGTGCTCCTGTTCGTCATTACGATCATCATCAACGTCATCGCCCGGACGATCGTGGGACGCTCCGCCCGGCGCAAGAGGGGTGCCTGATGGCCGCCGCCACCGAGCAGCAGAATGTCGACCTGCGCGAGCCCAAGGGCTGGCGGCGCACCAGCAACCGCATCGTGACCGTACTGATGTGGCTCTCGTTCGTACTCGTGATCATCCCGCTGGGATTCGTCCTGGTCACGGTGGTCGCCAAGGGCATCTCGATCATCAGCTGGTCCTTCCTGACCAGCGATATCCCGCCGAATGTCGCGCCCGCGAACGTGGGCGGGATGGGGCCGGCGATAGTCGGCACGATCGAGATCACGGCCCTGGCCACGGTCCTGGCCGTGCCGCTCGGCATTCTGGGCGCGATCTACCTCAACGAGTACGGCGGCACGAACGCGCTGGCGCGGCTCATCGGGTTCTTCAGCGACGTGATGACGGGCGTGCCCTCGATCATCATGGGCCTGTTCATCTTCTCGATCTGGGTGCTGCACTTCGGCTTCTCGGGCCTGGCCGGCGCGTTCGCCCTGGGCTGCCTGATGCTGCCGATCGTGATCCGTTCCACCGATGAGATGCTGAAGCTGGTCCCGGATTCGCTGCGCGAAGGGAGCTACGCCCTGGGTGCCACCAAGGCCCGCGTGACGGCGACCGTGGTGTTGCCGGCGGCGATCGGCGGAATCGTCAGCGGCGCGCTGCTCGCCGTCGCCCGGGCCGCGGGTGAGACGGCGCCGCTGCTGTTCACCATCCTCACGGTGACCACGGTGAACAAGAACGTGTTCAGCGGCGCCAACACCTCGCTGCCCTCGCAGATCTTCGTGAACGCGTCGTCACCGTATCCCGGCGCGGAGGCGCGCGGCTGGGGCGCGGCGCTGACGCTCATCGTCATAGCCTTCGTCCTCATGGTCGTCGCCCGCCTCATCACCGCACGATTCTCCAGGTTTTCCCGCTAGGATGTCTCACCAGAAAGTCGCGCTAGGAACGTTATGGAACAGTCAGAGCAGAACGTCGCGGCCGATACCCAACTACCTCAGCTCCAGGCGCAGACGACGCCGGGCGCACCTGCTTTCGACGCGCCGGGCGCACCTGTCTTCGATGCGAAGAGCGTCTCGTGCTATTACAGCTCGTTCCGGGCCGTCACGGACGTCTCGCTGTCCATCTACGAGAACGAGATCACGGCCTTCATCGGCCCGTCCGGGTGCGGCAAGACGACGGTGCTGCGGACGCTGAACCGCATGAACGACCTCGTACCGGGCGCGCGCGTCGAGGGTGAGGTGCATTACCGCGGGGCGTCGCTGTACGCCAAGAACGTCTCCCCGATCGCCGTGCGCCGGCGCATCGGGATGGTCTTCCAGAAGCCGAACCCGTTCCCGAAGTCGATCTATGACAACGTTGCCTACGGGCCGCGCATCAATGGCGAGCACAATAAGGGCAAGCTGAACGAGATCGTCGAGCGCTCGCTGCGCCAGGCCGCCCTGTGGGACGAGGTGAAGGACCGGCTGAACAAGTCGGGCCTGGGCCTGTCCGGCGGGCAGGCGCAGCGGCTGTGCATCGCCCGCACGCTCGCCGTCGAGCCGGACGTCGTCCTCATGGACGAGCCCTGCTCGGCGCTCGACCCGATCGCGACCGGCGCCATCGAGGACCTGATGAAGCAGATCAAGTCGGAGTACACGATCGTGATCGTCACGCACAACATGCAGCAGGCCACGCGGGTCAGCGACCGCACCGCCTTCTACTCCGTGCTCCGCAACGAGGAGAGCGATACCCGCACCGGCGTGCTCGTCGAGTACGGCCGGACCGAGCAGATCTTCCAGGACCCGAGCGACCCCCGCACCCAGGCCTACGTCACCGGCCGGATGGGCTGAGCCGGGCGCCTCTGTTTACCTCCGAGGGAGATGGCTTACCGGCCGAGGGTGGCGACCAGGATCGCCTTGATCGTGTGCAGCCGGTTCTCGGCCTGGTCGAACACGATGCTGGCGCCGGACCTGAAGACCTCGTCGGTGACCTCCAGGCCGCCGGTCATGCCGGTGTGCTCCATGATCTCCCGCCCGACCACGGTATTGGTGTCGTGGAAGGCGGGCAGGCAGTGCATGAACTTCACCGCCGGGTTCCCCGACTTCGCCAGCAGGGCCGCGTTGACCTGATACGGCGTCAGGACCTTGACCCGTTCGGTCCACACGTCCTTGGGCTCGCCCATCGACACCCACACGTCGGTGTGGATGAAGTCCGCCCCGCGGACCGCCTCGGCCGGGTCCTCGGTGATGGTGATCTTGGCGCCGGTTTTCCCGGCGGTCTGGCGGGCCAGGTCGGCGACGTCGGCGGGCGGGTGCAGCTCAGCCGGGCCGGCCAGCCGCACGTCGCTGCCCATCAGCGCGCCCATGATCAGCAGCGAGCGGCCCATGTTGAACCGGCAGTCCCCGGTGAACGCGTACGCGATCGCCTCGTAGGGCTTGTGGCTGGACTCGTGCATGGTCAGGAAGTCGGCCAGCATCTGGGTCGGATGCCACTCGGCGGTCAGCCCGTTGTACACCGGCACCCCGGCATGCGCGGCCAGTTCCTCCACGTCGGCCTGGGCGTTGCCCCGGTACTCGATCGCGTCATACATCCGGCCCAGCACCGACGCGGTGTCGGCGATCGACTCCTTGTGCCCCAGCTGCGACCCGGAGGGATCGAGGTAGGTCACGTGCGCGCCCTGGTCGTAGGCGCCGACCTCGAACGCCGACCGGGTCCGGGTCGAGGCCTTCTCGAAGATCAGCGCGATGTTCTTGCCCGCCAGGTGATGGGTCTCGGTCCCGGCGTACTTGGCGGTCTTGAGCGCCTCCGCCAGCGCCAGCAGGAACCGCAGCTCGGCCGGGGTGAAATCAATCTCCTTCAGGAAGCTGCGGTTTTTCAGGTTGAACGACACGGAAGTCTCCTAGCGCGGGTCAGAACACTGGATCTGGCGAGGTCTCCTAGCGCGGGTCGCAGCACCGGATCTGGTGCGGTCAGAACGCGGGGTCGCGCTCGATCGGGCAGGTCATGCAGTGGCCGCCGCCGCGGCCCTTGCCCAGCTCGAACCCCTCGACCGTGATCACCTCGATCCCGGCCTTGCGCAGCGCGGTGTTGGTGCCGGTGTTGCGCTCGTAGGCCACGACCACGCCGGGCTCGAGCGCGACCACGTTGTTGCCGTCGTCCCACTGCTCGCGCTCGGCCTCGAAGGAGTCGCCGCCGGTCTCGATGATGCGCATCGTGGGCACGCCCAGGGCCTTGGCCATCAGCTCGGGCAGCGTCCCGTGCTGCTCCTCGGTCACCAGCTCATCTGCCGACTCGCCGGGGCGGATGGCCCAGGTCCGGGCCCCGTTGACCACCTGCGGGAACAGCGTGACCAGGTCCCGGTCGCACATCGTGATCACGGTGTCGAGGTGCATGTAGCTGCGCGACTTGGGCAGGTGCACCGCCAGCACCTGCGCCGCCGCCCCGGCCCGGAACAGCGACCGCGCGATCCACAGCACCGCCTGCGGGGTGGTCCGCTCGCCCATCCCGATCATCACGGTGCCGTTGCCGATCGGCTGCACGTCCCCGCCCTCCACGTGGCAGCGGCCCCAGTCCTCATCGGTCCCGCCCAGCCAGATGGGGAACTTTTCGGCGGTGAACATCGGGTGGAACCGGTAGATCACCTCCATGATCATCGTCTCCGGCTGGCGGGCCGGCTTGGTCATCGGGTTGATCGTCACCCCGCCGAAGATCCAGCACGAGCAGTCGCGCTGGAACAAGAAATTCGGCAGCGGCGGCAGCAGCATGCTGGTCGGGTCGGCCGACTCCCACACCAGCCCCACATCCTGGGTCACGTCGGCCTTGGTGATCCCGCCGATCAGGAACTCCGCGACCACCGCCGGGCCGGCCGAGCCGACCCATTGGCGGCCCCGCTGCGAGGCGGTGATCCCGACCTGCCGCTCGCTCAGGATGTGACTGCAGACCCACTCCCGGGCGTCGGGCTTGGCCAGCGCCTCGGCCAGCAGTTCCTCGGCATGGAACACCTCGACGCCGCGGTCGCGCATCACCTCGACGAACATGTCGTGCTCGGCCTTGGCCCGGGCGACCCAGATCACGTCGTCGAACAGCAGTTCCCCGGCGTTGGACGGGGTCAGGCGGGTGTGCTCCAGTCCCGGCCGGTGCACCAGCACCCGGCGCAGCCTGCCCACCTCTGAATACGCTCCCAGCGGCATGACGGTCTCCTCGCTTTGCGTTGACGCTTGGCCTTGACCTGCATGGATGGCGTCACCTAGGCCGGGCTGTCCGCGAACATGACCCCGGCCACGCTGGTGGCCACCCGGGTGCCTGCGGTGCCGGCCAGCATGGCGTCGATGTCAGCCAGCGCGCCGATCGCCGCGGGCTTGCCGGTCGCCCTGGCGAAGTCGCACGCGGCGATCACCTTGGGCAGCATCGACCCGGCCGCGAACTCGGACTGGTACTCGGCGAGTAGCGCGTCAGGATTAGCCTCGACGATGATCCGTTGCTGCGGGGTGCCGAACCCGGTGAACACCGCCGGCGCGTCGGTGGCCATGATCAGGATGTCGGCGGCGACGTCGCGCGCGAGCAGGGCGCTGGCCCGGTCCTTGTCGATCACCGCCTCGACCCCCACCAGCTGACGACCGGGCTTGTAGGCGGTGGGGATGCCACCGCCTCCGGCGCAGATCACTACGCAGCCCTGGTCGAGCAGCCACCGGATCGGCCGGCGCTCGAAGATCCGTTTCGGTACCGGGGAGGGCACCACCCGGCGCATGCTGTCCCCATCCATCTTGAACGTCCAGCCCCGCTCGGCGGCCAGCTTGTCCGCCTCGGACTGGCTGTACAGCGGGCCGATCGGCTTGCTCGGGTCGGTGAAGGCCGGGTCGTCGGGATCGACCTCGATCATGGTCAGCAGCGACGCGAGCGGCTTCTCGAACGGCAGCCGGTTCCCCAGCTCCTGCTCAATCAGGTAGCCGATCATCCCTTGCGTCTCGGCCCCCAGCACGTCGAGCGGGGACTCGGGCACCTCGGTGTACGCTGCCGCCTCCAGGGCCAGCAGCCCGATCTGGGGCCCGTTCCCGTGCGAGATGATCAGTTCGTGCTGCTCGCCGATCGGCGCCAGATGGTCACACGCCACCCGCACGTTCTCCCGCTGATTCTCCGGCGTCATCGGCTGCCCCCGGCGCAGCAGCGCGTTGCCGCCCAGGGCCACCACTACCCTCATGGCATTCTCCGCATACGGGCAACATATCGCTGTGGCCACGTCACTAACAGGGACCAAAGTCTCTACTGCACACGCGGTGACCCGCGAACAATCAGCAGGTATGGACGCCAGCGCCGGGCCAGCCCACAGCAGCCGCCACCGTTCGCCTTTGCGTCATCCTTACTTAACTGTTACTTAATCTCAATTTCGGTTACGCTTGGCATCCGACTTTCGCGGCCGCCAATCGGCCGCGCATCTTGTCTTGACGCAATTTATTTCTAAGAATGGTGATCGTAATGACTGAAACGCCATATGACCCTCAGGGAGAGGCCGCCAAGCGCCGGCCGCCCGACGCGGCCATCACGCACCCTCCGCCCGAGGCGGAAACCGCGCCCCTCGCGGCAGCCGGGGACGGGGCCGCCACCCCGGGGGCGGCCGGGGCCGCGGGAGGCGGGTTCGGACTGCCGGTGGCGATCGCGCTGGTCATGGGCAGCATCATCGGGGTCGGGATCTTCAACCTGCCGACCTCGCTGGCCGGGATCGGGCCGATCACCCTGGTCTCGATGGGGCTCACCACGATCGGTGCCATCGTGCTGGCCCTGATGTTCGCCGCGCTGTCCCGCCGGCTGCCCGCCGACGGCGGCCCGTACGCCTACGCCCGGGTGGCGTTCGGCAACCGGGTCGGCTTCTTCAACGCGTGGTCGTACTGGATCAGCTCGTGGGCCGGCAACGCGGGGATCGCGGTCGGCTGGGTGCTGTACGTGCAGGAGTTCATCAACAAGGGCGGGAACAAGCTGTTCACGGTCCTGCTCGTGCTGGTCGGCCTGTGGATCCCCGCCCTCATCAACCTGTCGGGCGTGAAGAACATGGGCCAGGTCCAGGTGGTCACCACGGTGCTGAAGTTCGTCGCGCTGGCGTTCATGTCCACCGTGGGCCTGTTCTTCATCAAGACCGCCAACTTCCACCCGTGGAACATCAGCGGCCAGGGCGCGATCGGGGCGATCGGCTCGGGCATGGCGATCGCGCTGTTCAGCTACATCGGCATCGAGGTCGCCTCGGTCGCCGCGGGCAAGGTACGCAACCCGGACCGGAACGTGCCCAAGTCCACGGTGTTCGGCACGCTGGCCACCGCCGTGGTCTACATGCTGTCGCTGATCGCGGTGTTCGGCATCCTGCCCTCCTCCACGCTGGCCAAGTCCGACGCGCCGTTCTCGGCCGCGGTCAACGAGATGTTCGGCGGCACGTGGGCGGGCTACGTCATGGCCGTCGTGGTCATCATCTCCGGCTTCGGGGCGCTGAACGGCTGGACGATGATCGTCGCCGAGATGCCGCTCGCCGCGGCCAAGGACGGGCTGTTCCCCGACCGCTTCAAGCAGCTGTCGAAGAACGGGGTGCCGGCCTTCGGCATCATCAGCGGCACCGTGCTGGCCTCGGTCGCGATGGCCGTCAACTACATCGGCTCCAGCGGCGCCACCGTGTTCACCACGCTGATCCTGATGACCGGCATCACCGTCGCGATCCCGTACGGGTTCTCGGCGCTGGCCCAGATCAAATGGCGGATCGCCGACCGCCGGGCCATGCACGGCCGGCGGTTCGCCCGCGACATGATCGTCGCCGTGGTGGCGCTGATCTTCTCGATCCTGTTCGTTTACTACTCGCGCAACACCGGCCACAGCCCCTTCGTGTACTGGGCCCCGTTCCTGCTGACCGGGGTCTCCCTGGTCATCGGCATCCCCGTCTACGCCGCGCAGCGGAACAAGATGACCGAACCCGAACCCGTGCCGGAGTACCGCTGAAGACCAGGCGGGCGGGCGCGGTCCGCCGTCCCCTTACAGTTCCCGCCGCTCGAAGCTGACCAGGCCGAGCGCCAGGACGAGCAGGAGCCAGATGCCGGCCCAGGCCAGGTACGGCCAGGCCGGCGCCGCGGACGCGTAGAACGGGTCGCCCTGCGCCTCGAGCGGCCCGGACAGCTGCTGCCCGATCCACCACGACGGCTCGAGGTAGTAGATGGTGCCGTGCCACAGCCCGTCGGTGGGCAGCAGGTACTGACTGATCACGCTCGCCGTGTGCAAGGCGCGGATGTTGAAGGCCGCGCCCAGGGACCCCACAACGCCCGCGAGCCAGGCGATGCCGAACAAGGCGATGCCGACCACGCCCGCGGCCAGCGTGGGCAGCCGGGTGCTGAGCAGCAGTACCAGGGTCAGCAGGACCACGCCCTCGGCGAGCAGGAACGCGGCCGCGGCGGCCGGGTCGGGCGCGACGTAGCCGGTCGCCCAGTACACGACCGCGACCAGCAGGCCGCACACGAGCGCGGTGTAGGCGGCGAGCAGGCCGGTCAGTCCCAGCCACTTCCCCAGCAGCACGTCACTGCGCCGGATGGGGCGGGCGACCACGGTCAGCAGGACGCCCGAGTCGATCTCGCCGGAGATCGCCGGGGCGGCGATGGCCGACGCGCTGAGCGCGAGCACGAAGCTGAACATGAACATGAACAGGATGAGCGCCCCCGGGAGCGCCGCGTGCGTCTCGCCCGAGGTGAACCCGCCGTGGCCCAGCTTGTAAAAGCCCCAGCTGCTCAGGCCCACCAGCACCACGGAGATCAGGACGAACGCGGCCACGAGCCGGCGTCGCACCGCCTCCCGCACGGTGAGCGACGCAATGGTCAGCACGGCGTTCATGGCCGCCTCCAGGGCGTCAGCCGGCTCATGTTTCCCCCAGGAGCTCGAGGAAGCGCTCTTCCAGGCTCTGCTGCTCCGGTATCACGGCCTCGACCTGGCCGCCGAGCGAGACGATCGCAGCGACCAGTTCCGGTACCCGCCCGGCCGTCATGTCCTCGACCAGCAGCCAGTCCCCTTCCTCGGTCCAGCGGCCGAGGCCGGCCAGCGGCTGCCACCAGCCGCCGGGCAGGCCGGTCACCCGCAGCCGGACGCTGGGCCTGAGGCCCTGCAGTTCGCCGAGCGTCCCGGTGGCGACGGTCCGGCCCTTGTTGATGATCGTCACCCGGTCGCAGACGTGCTCGGCCTCGGCCAGCAGGTGGGTGTTGAGGAAGACCGTGGTGCCGCGGTCCCGCAGCCCGCGGATGATCGTCCGGACATGATGCCGTCCGACCGGGTCCAGGGCGCTGGTCGGCTCGTCCAGTACGACCAGCGCGGGCTCGCCGAGCAGGGCCACGCCGAGGCCCAGCCGCTGCTGCATGCCCTTGGAGAACGTGCCGACCTTGTCGTCGCCCCGGTCGGCCAGGCCGACGGCCTGCAGGGCCTCATCGACCTCCCCGGCCCAGCGCGGCCGGGGCAGCCGCAGCAGGCGGCAGTGCAGGACCAGCACCTCGCGGGCGGTCAGCCAGCTCTGGAAGCGGAACAGCTCCGGCAGGTAGCCGATCTGCCGTCTGGTCTCCCGGTCCCCGGCGGGCGCGCCCAGGACCATGGCCTCGCCGCCGGTCGGCCGGGCCAGGCCGAGCAGCAGCTTGACCGCCGTGGTCTTGCCCGCCCCGTTCGGGCCGAGGAACCCGAAGACCTCGCCGCGCTCGACGGTCATCGACAGCCCGGCGAGCGCGACGGTGTCGCGGTAGCGCTTGCTCAGCTCCATGGCGTGGATGGCCGGGGACCCCGGCGCCTGCGGCCAGGCGCCGGGGGGACCCGTGCCGCGACCGGGGACGGCCGCGGACGCGGCCTCAGCCGATCTGGCGGGCAACACCGAGCACGTCCCGGGAGTCCAGGAGGCCGCCGACGCCGTGCACGACGCCGTCGCTGCTCTCCCAGACCACCCCGGAGGCCACCCCCGAGGGCGCGGTGATGAGTACCGCCGGCGCGCCGCCGATCTTCAGCTGCTGCGCCGACATCCCGGACGGGACCGGCACCGGCAAGGTGGTGCCAGGACTGCCGAGCAGCCGCAGTTCCTGGGCCAGGCCGGACGGCAGGCCGGGCCGGGAGAGCAGGAACGCCTCCAGCTGGCTGGCGGTCGCCCCGGTCGAGGACGCCACCGGCCGCGCCATGACGCCGATGGCGAGGGTGGTGAGGCCGTCCTGGCCGGTCCGGCTGCCGTACTGGACCACGATCGCCGGGCCGACGGTGATCTCCAGTGTGCTGCCGCCGATGGTCGGCCCGGCGCTGGCGTTGAACCGCACCGTGGCCGTCACCTGGGCCGCGACCGTGATGCCGCTGGCCGGCCCCACGCCGGCGGGCAGCGTGGCCGGGGCGGAGAAGGCCAGGTGGGTCAGCGCGCTGGCCCTGGCGACCGAGCTCACCTGCTGGGGACGGCCCGCGCTGGCCCAGCTCACCTCGCCGAAGGCCAGCTGCCGGGAGCCCGAGAGCGGCAGGCCGCCGGACAGCTGGGCGCCGCCGAGCCCGGCGATGTTCTCGACTGCGGCCAGGTCAGCCGGGCTGACCGTCACCGGCGCCACGTGGGTCGGGGCGTAGATGCTGTTGAGCGCGGCGGCCGCGCCTACGCCGACGGCGATCACTCCGGCGGCCACCGCGGTCCCGGTGCCGAGCGAGACGTTGACGAGGCGCCGCGGCACGCGCCGGGGAGCGCGGGCGACCGGGCGGGCGGGCGCGTCCGCTTCCCGCAGCCGCTCCTGCAACATGATCCACTCCAGGTCGACGTCGGCGACGCCCGGCGGCGCCCCGAGCAGCCGGGTGGCCAGCGCGGCATCCCCGGTTATCTCGGTGCTCTCGTCCTGGCAGCGGTCGCAGCCGGCCAGATGGCGCCGGTCACGGTCGGGGACGGCCATGGGCTCATCGACCAGCCGGCGCAGTACCGGGCTAGGCACGTGACGCATTCTGCAGCTCCTTGCGTAGCGCTGATTCGGCTCGGCGGAGCATCGTGCCGACGTGCCCCACCTTGACGTTCATGGCCTCGGCCACCTCGGCGTAGGTCAGGCCGTTGTGCCGGAGCACGAGCACGGTCGCGGCCCGCCGGGGGAGGCGGGCCAGCGCCCGCCGGACCTCGAGCCGGGACTCCCGGTCCAGCACGGTCTCCTCGGGCCCCTGGGGGGCCACCTCGATGCCGGCGAGCTGCTGGCG
Source organism: uncultured Actinomycetota bacterium (assembly GCA_963808705.1). GTDB lineage: Bacteria > Actinomycetota > Actinomycetes > Streptosporangiales > Streptosporangiaceae > JASHPR01. Next base: position 66,738 of record CAWEHB010000012.1, read on the forward strand.
GCGGTCGCGCCGCCGCTCGCCGCGGATGGCGTTCAGGGCCGTGTGCGCGGCCGCGGCGCGCACCCAGGCGGACGCGTGGTCCAGCTCCCCGGGATCGGGGAACCGGCGGAGCGCCGCGATGAACACGTCCTGGGCGACGTCCTGGGCCGCCTGGGCGTCGCCGAGGACGCCGAAGGCGATGCGCACGACCACGGGATACTGCGCACGGAAGAACCGCTCGAACGCGGAGAACGAGGTCTGCGGCGGCGATGATTCCAGACGGGTCATCTGGACCTCTGGAGGGAACCCCGGCTTTCAGGCCGGGGAGGGATCCGGTGCCCTGCGCAGCAGGGCAGGGTTTTGTCGGTATGGCCTGGCAGGCTGTCAGCGTGCGGACGGCGTACCTGGGCGTGCACGACTTCGCGGTGACCAGTGACGGCGACCGGGTCGCCAACCCCCGCCACCTGCAGCGCAAGGCCTGCAACCTCGCCCGCTACCAGCGGCGCCTCGCCCGCTGCCAGAAAGGCTCGGCCAACCGGGCCAAGGCACGGGCCAAGGTCGCCCGGGCCCACCGCAAGGTCGCCAACGCCCGCCGCGACTTCCTGCACAAGACCACCACCGGCCTGGTCCGCGGCAACGACCTGATCGCGATCGAGGACCTCAATGTCTCGGGCATGGTCCGCAACCGGCGCCTGGCCCGGGCGATCAGCGACTGCGGCTGGGGCGAGTTCCGGCGCCAGCTGCAATACAAGTGCCAGCGAGCCGGCCGGCGCCTGATCGTGACCGGCCGCTGGTACCCCAGCACGAAGACGTGCTCGGCCTGCGGGTTCCTGTTCGCCGATCTTCCTCTCACGACCCGGACGTGGCGATGCCCGTCCTGCCGCACCCGCCACGACCGGGACCTCAACGCGGCGAAGAACATCCTTGCGGCAGGTCTTGCCGCAGCCCGGGACTTCCCGGGCGATGCCTGCGGAGCTGACGTCAGACACCTGGAGACCCCTCCGGTGCAGTCGGCCGTGAAACAGGAACCCCAGCTCGCGAGGGCTGGAATCCCCGTCCTTCAGAGCGGGGAGTAGTCAACCTCTCTGTCAGCTAAGCACCGCCGGGCCAGCCGATGTGACACCGGCCCGGCCCGGAAAAGCACTTGGACCGCGACGGGGCGACAAGACACCCTGGTCCCATGGCCTCAGACGCTGAGCGGGTGACGCTGCGGGAGACGTTCGACCGGGCCGCCGAGTCCTATCAGCGGGCGCGTCCGGACTACCCTGGCGCGCTCTTCGACGCCCTCATCGAGGCCGCCGGGCTGGCCCCGGGCGACCGCCTGCTGGAGGTGGGCTGCGCCACCGGGAAGGCCACCATCCCGCTGGCGCGGCGCGGCTTCCGGATCACCTGCATCGAGCTCGGCCCGGAACTGGCCGCGGCGGCGCGGCGCAACCTCGACGGGCTGGGCGCGGAGGTCATCGAGGGCCGGTTCGAGGACTGGCGGCCGCCGCCCGGTGTCCGGTTCGACCTGGTCTTCGCCGCGACCGCGTGGCACTGGGTCGATCCCGCCGTCCGCTACCTCAACGCGTGGCGCGCGCTGCACCCCGGCGGCCACCTGGCGTTCTGGAGCGCCACGCACGTGTTCCCGGACGGCGGCGATCCCTTCTTTCACGAGTTGCAGGACGTCTACGACGAGATCAACGAAGGGCTGCCGCCTGGCGCCGCCTGGCCCCGCCCGGGCGAGCTAGCCGAGCAGACCGCGGAGATCGAGGCGAGCGGCCTGTTCGACGTCACCGCAGTCCGGCACTTCGACTGGGAGCGGGTCTACGACGCCGAGGGCTACATCGAGCTGCTGAACACGTTCTCCGGGCACATCAGCATGGCGGACTGGCAGCGGGAGCGGCTGTACGGCGAGATCCGCCGCCGGCTGGGCGAGCGGCCGGGCGGGACCGTGCGGCGTCACTGGGGCGCGGTGCTGCACGTGGCGCGCCGCCGGGCGTAGCCGCTATCGCGCCGGGCCGGGCCGGGCCGCCTGCAGCGGCCAGCTGCCGACGGTCTCGTACCGCGGCGGGCTCCCCGGGTCCCCCGGGTGGCTGCGCATCAGGTGGATCTCGGCGGCCGTCCAGGGCGCGCCCGCGTACCCGGCCAGCGCCTCGACGACCCGGCCGACGTCCGCAGGCTCGCGGCAGCGGGCCAGGGTCAGGTGCGGCCGGAAGCGCCTGCCCTCGTCCGGGGGCGGCGCCCCGGCCCGCCGCGCGCCCGCCGCGACCGAGCGGGCCAGCGCCTCCAGGGCCGGGCGGTCACCGCTGATCCCGGTCCAGAGCACCCGGGCGCGGCGCGGGGCGGGGAAGGCGCCCGCGCCCGCGAACGACACCGGCAGGCTCGGATGCCGGCGCGCGGCCCGCTCGAGCCGGGAACCGAGCGCTCCCGCCGCCTGGTCGCTGACCTCGCCGAGGAACGCGAGCGTGACGTGCCAGGCGGGCCGGCCGGTCCAGCGCAGCCCGGGCCAGGCGGGCCGGAGCGGCGCCACCGCGGCCTCAAGCTCGTCCAGCACCCCGGGCGGCGGCGTGATCGCGACGAACAGCCTCACCCGATGACCTTAGGGCCGCCGTGGGATAAACCGCATGCTCCGAACTCCCTCAGCAGGTCTGACTCTGCGTGGGCCTATGGGTTATCTGGAGATGAGCCCTTAGCTGGCGAGCCTCGCCAGCCAGCGGGGCCGCAGGTACTCGCGCACCCGCACGCTGGTGCGGCGGACCAGCATGGCCCCGATCACGGCGGTGGCCACGCCGGAGATCACGCCCCCGGCGATCAGGCTCATCCGGGGCCCGAACACCTCGGCGGCCCAGCCCACCAGCGGCGACCCGATCGGCGCGCCGCCCAGGAACACCAGCATGTACAGGCCCATCACGCGGCCCCGCATGTCGGCCGTGGTGCCGAGCTGGGTCGCGGAGTTCGCGGCGGTGCTGAACGTGAGCAGGGCCAGGCCGGTCGGCACCAGCATGAGCAGGTACGACCAGAAGTACGGCATCAGCCCGGTGATCACTTCCAGGGCACTGAACGCGAACGCCGTCACCAGCAGCAGCGCCATCGTCGGCCGGGACCGGCGGGCGGCCAGCAGCGCTCCGCCCAGGGCCCCGACGGCGAACACGGTCGAGGCGAGGCCGAACGCGGCGGCCCCGGTGTGGAACACCTCGCGGGACATCAGCGCGTTGGTCACCTGGAAGTTCATGCCGAACGTGGCCACGAAGAAGACCAGCACCAGCGTCATCCACAGGGCCGGGCGCGCCTTCACGTAGCGCAGCGCCTCGCGCAGCTGGCCCTTGGCCCGGGGCAACCGCGCGGTCACGTGCAGCTCCGACGGCTGCATCAGCTTCAGGCTGATCAGCACCGCGCCGTAGGACGCGGCGTTGACCAGGAACGCGGCCGGCGTCCCGAGGAGGCTGATGACCAGCCCGGCCACGGCCGGGCCCGCGATCCGGGCCAGGTTGAACACCGCGCTGTTCAGCGCGATCGCGTTGGCCAGCCCGTCGCGTCCCACCATCTCGGTGGCGAATGCCTGCCGGGTGGGGTTGTCGACCACGGTGGCCAGGCCGAGCCCGAACGCGAGCGCGTACACCTGCCAGATCGCCACGGTGTGGGTCAGCGCGAGCACGCCGAGGATCAGGGCCAGCGCGCCCATCGTCGCCTGGGTCACCATCAGGATCCGGCGCTTGGGGTACCGGTCGGCGATCACCCCGCCCCAGAGGCTGAACAGCAGCATCGGCAGGAACTGCAACCCGGTGGTGATGCCGAGCGCCGTCCCGCTGCCGTGGGTCAGGTCGAGCACCAGCCAGTCCTGCGCGACCCGCTGCATCCAGGTGCCGGTGTTCGAGATCACCTGGCCGGTCGCGAACAGCCGGTAGTTGCGGGTGCTCAGCGAGCCGAAGGTGCGCCGCAACTGGCCATGGGCGGGCTGAGCTTCTCCGGGAATCTCGGGCCGCGAGCCGGCTAGGACTGGCTGAGCTTCTCCAGAATCGGCGCGGCCGCGCGCAGCTTGGCCCGTTCCTGCGGCGTCAGCTCCCGTAGCCGACGGGCCAGCCAGGCGTCCCTCAGCCTGCGTGACTGGTACACCAGGTCCCGGCCCTCGTCGGTGACCGTGAGCATCACCTGGCGCTTGTCCGTCGCGTGGGCCGCCCGCATCACCAGGTTGCGCTGCTCCAGGACGGCGATGACCCTGGTCATGGAGGGCGGCTGCACCTTCTCGTGCTCGGCCAGCTCGCCTGGGGTCATCGCGCCGTGGTGCACCATCGTGGCCAGGGCGCCTAGCTGGGTGTCGGATAGCTCGGACAGCGCGGGCGCGCCGTGTACCGTCCGCTCCACGCGCAGCCGGCGCGCGAGCCGGCTCACCGAGATCCGGAGCGCTGAGGCCAGGCCCTCGTCGGACATGGTCTCCGTTGAAGTCATATTCATTAGCCCGAGTCATTACTCTTGCTAACGATAGCGGAGCTACCGGCATTCCGCCAGGCCGTTAGCGAGGTGGATGAGCACGCGCCGTTCGCGTTCCCGGGTCCAAGTACATCACGCAGGAGGCGGCAAGATAACGTCGATCACGTGAGCAGTGACCGGCGCCCCGCCCCGCCGCCGCTCGAGGCCAGCGACCGGCTGGTGACCTGGGCGGGAATTGCCGTATGGACGGTCGCCCTGATCGTCCTGCTCGCGGTCAGGGAGCACATCCCGCCGTCGGACCGGTGGTGGATCTGGACCTGCGTCACCGGCATCGGCCTCGGCGGGTTCGCGCTGCTGTACATTCCCTACCTGAAGCGGTCGCGGGAACGCGCCGCCCGGCGCCGGGCGGCGCAGGGGGAGAGTCCTCCCTAGGCGTGGTCGAGCGACTCGAAGACGGTCTCGTCCATCGAGACCCCCGGGGTGTCGACCAGGTCGTACCCGAGTTCGTCGATGACCGGCGACGCCGCGCTCTGGGCGCCCGCGGGTGCCTCGGAGTGCGCGCCGCAACCGTGGTCGAGGGACACGACGCGGCCGTCGTCCGGTGCGTACTCGTTCGCGCACACCCCGAAGACCCGCCCCAGCGATCCGCCCAGCTGCACCAGGAAGCCGCAGGTCATGCACGGCCCGGGGGCGGCGTGCGCCAGCGGGCTGCGCGGGCCGTGCTCGCCGGAGTACCAGCGCAGGGCGGTCTCGTCCCGCCCGATCGCGGACAGGACCCGGGAACGATTCAGCACCGGGTCGGCGTCCTCCCCCAGGCCGCCCGGGACCGCGCCCGCCGCCGGGAACGGGGTGACGTGGCCGCTGGGCGGCAGGTCGATCGTGGGCAGCGCGGCGTCCCAGGGGGCGCTGTCGTCCCAGTCCAGCACGCCCTCGTCACCCTCGAGCATGGCCGTGGGCACGAGCCGCTCATCATCCTCCGGGGCCGGCAGCAGGTCGCCGACGCCCACGTCTCCGGGCCGGACCCGGTCCCGCCAGGGCACCCACTCGGGGGCGAGCAGCGAGTCCGGGCCGGGCCGCAGCAGGCTCTCGCTGACCGTGACCGACTTGGCCCGCGAAGCCCGCGTGATCGTGACCGCCCACCGCCATCCGGTGTAGGCGGGATCCAGGCTCTCGAACAGGTGGGTGACGGTGCGGTCACCATCGGCCTCGGCGCCCAGGTACTGGCCGACCTGAGCCGGGCCGGCCATCTCCTCAGCGGCGGACCTGGCCAGGTCCACGGCGCCGGCCGCGGCCTCGTCGAGTTCCCTGGTTCGGGCGCGGAGCGTGCTCACGTTCAGTGATTGTCCTCCATTCGGCGGTGACAGCGCATCCGGATAACCGGACTGAAGCGATTCGGTGACCGCTGCGGTCGTCGAACCCGTTCAGGGGAAGAATACTTGGGGGCGACAACCACAGGTGGCCGGGAAAACGAGGATCATTGCGGAGCACGGAAGGACCGCCGCGGCCGAGGGCGTTCGGGTCCGCTTACCGGGTTGTCCGCCGCGGCGGGCAGGCCGCGCGGAGGCACGTCGTCGCGGCCTCCGGCGGGCCGACGCGGGCCCGGATCGTGCTCGTCCTCGGCAGCGTGCTGGCCCTGTCGAGCGCGGACGCGGCGACGGTCGGGGCCGCGGCCATCCAGCTCCGGCACGCGCTACACATAGGCAACACCGACATCGGGCTGCTCGTGGCGGTGACGTCGGCGGTGGGAGCGGTGTTCTCGCTGCCGTTCGGCGTGCTGGCCGACCGGACCCGGCGCACCTGGATCCTGGGCTTCGCCATCGTGATCTGGGGCGCGACCATGATCTGGGGCGCGACCGCCACCTCGTTCCACCAGCTTTTGCTGGCCCGGGTCGGGCTCGGGGCGGTGACCGCCTGCACGGCACCCACGGTGGCGTCCCTGGTCGGGGACTGGATCCCGGGGGCGGAGCGGGGGAAGATCTACGGCTACATCCTGACCGGGGAACTGGCCGGGGCCGGCATCGGGTTCGCGGTCACGGGCGACATCGCCGCCCTGTCGTGGCGCGCGGCCTTCATCATCCTCGCCTTGCCCGCGTTCGTCCTGGCGTGGTTTGTCTTCCGGCTGCCGGAGCCGGCCCGGGGCGGCCAGGGGGTGCTGGCCCCGGAGCCGGGTTACGGTCCGGCGACGGCGACGGCGGCGGCCGCGGCGGCGGAGCCCGCCAAGCCGGAGCCGCGGCCGGGCGAAGACGGGCACGGGCCGACCGACGCCCAGCGGCTGGCCCAGGAACGCGGGATCAAGCCCGACCCTGTGCTGCTGCGGATGGCCGCCCGGCGGCCGATGAGCCTGCCCGCGGCCGTCCGGTACGTGCTGCGGGTCCGCACGAACGTCGCCCTGATCATCTCCGGCGCCTGCGGCTACTACTTCCTGGCCGGGATCGAGACCTTCGGGGTCGAGTTCGTGCGCGGTCAGTACGGCGTCGATCAGGTGCTCGCCAACTTCCTGCTGCTGGTCGTGGGGGGCGGCGCCGTCATCGGGGTGCTGACCGGCGGGCCGCTCGGGGACGCGCTGCTGCGCCGGGGCCGGCTCAACGGCCGGGTGCTGGTCGCCGCGTGGGCGGCCACCGCGACCGTGCTGCTGTTCATCCCGGCCCTGGTCACCAGGAGCGCGCTCGCTGCCCTCCCGTACGTGGTCCTGGCCGCGGTGTTCCTCTCGGCGCAGAACCCGCCGATCGACGCCGCGCGCCTGGACATCATGCCCTCGTGGCTGTGGGGGCGCGCCGAAGGCGTCCGCAACTTCATCCGCACCGGCGCCCAGGCGCTGGCGCCGCTGGTGTTCGGGGCGGTCTCCCAGTACGTGTTCGGCGGCGGCAACAGCGGGCTGCGGTGGACGTTCGTGGTCATGATGGTCCCGCTGAGCGCCTCGGCCGTGTTCCTGTTCGCGGCGAGCCGGCGGTACCCGGCCGACGTCGCGACCGCCGCCGCGGTCGCCGTCGCTGCCGCGCGGCCGCGGGGTGCTGCCCCGCAGGCGCCGCCGGGGACTCAGCCGCCGCCGGCCCCGCCCGGATATCCGCCGGCGCCGCAGGGTCCGTCCGGCTACCCGCCCGCGCCGCCGACCCCGCCCGGATATCCGCCCGCCCCGCAGGGTCCGTCCGGGTACCCGCCGACGCCGCAGGGTCCGTCCGGGTACCCGCCCGCCCCGCCGGGTTATCCGCCGACTCAGCCGTATCCACGGCCGGGCTATCCGCCGCCGGGCTAAGCCTCGAGGTCGCTCGCGACGGCCCGGAGCACCGCCGCGATCTGCTTGGAATCGCGGTTGTCCGGGTGCTTGCCGCGCCGGTAGGTGTTCGACACCCCGTCGAGCAGCTTGATCAGGTCCTCGATGATCACGGTCATCTCGTCGGGGCTCTTCCGGCTGACCTTGGCCACGGTCGGCGGTGGTTCGAGGGTCCGTACCTGAAGTGCCTGGGTGCCTCTCCGGCCCTCGGCCACGCCGAACTCCACCCGCTGGCCGGGACGCAGCACGGTGCTGGAGCTTTCCAGGGCGGTTGAGTGCACGAACACCTCTCCCCCGTCGTCACGGGTGAGGAAGCCGAACCCCTTGTCGGCGTCATACCACTTGACCTTGCCAGTGGGCACGAGCGAGACCTTACGCGAAGAGGGACCAAACGGATACGCCCGCGAGGGAACGCCACACAAGGCTATCGGTAGGGCGACGGATATGGCGGGGCCGGCCGGCCCGAACTCGGTCATGACACCAAGGCGTGCGCAGCGACGTGGCCCCGGCCGAGACGGCCGGAGCCACGCCCTCCACAGCCTCACACGTCGGATGGTGCTGGGACGGGATCGCGTGCGAAGCCAGGAAGCGGCGGGAGCGCTACGCTGCCCCCGTCAAGCATCAAGACCCAGGTCACTGATACCCGGCCCCGGTCGCGGGCAATCCTGCGCGGCCCCGCCGACGGCCCGGCCGGCTGGTGCCGGCAGGGCAGCACCACCACCGCGAGGATGCCTGCATCATTGAGGATGCCTGCATCATTGAGGCCCGGCGGGGTCGCCAGCATCAAGCCTGACAACCCGGTACCAGCAGGGCAGGATGCTAGGTGGGAGCCGACCTACCCGGACGGAGCGGCGTGATGACGCAGGCACCAGACCAGGATGTCCCGAAGATCCTTGATCTGCCGATCGGGCTGGATGCCACCGGGACGCGGCGGGAATTCGACAGCCTGGGCACGGTGGAGGTGCCCGCGGACCGGTACTGGGGCGCGCAGACCCAGCGCAGCCTGGAGCATTTCAACATCGGCCACGACCGGATGCCGAAGGAGGTGTACCACGCCTACGGCTACGTGAAGAAGGCGGCGGCGGCGGTGAACACCGCGGCCGGCCGGCTGCCGCAGTGGAAGGGGCGGCTCATCGAGCTGGTCTGCGACGAGGTGATCAGCGGGGCGCTGGATGAGGATTTCCCGCTGCACGTGTGGCAGACCGGCTCAGGGACCCAGTCCAACATGAACGTCAACGAGGTCATCTCCAACCGGTGCATCCAGCTGGTGGGCGGGACGCTGGGCTCGCAGGAGCCGGTGCATCCCAACGATCACGTGAACATGAGCCAGTCGAGCAACGACACGTTCCCCACGGCCATGCACATCGCCGCCTACCAGATGGCGACGGGCAAGACGATCCCGGCGCTGCGGCGGCTGCGCGACGCCCTGGAACGGAACGCCAGGAAGTGGGCCGACGTGGTCAAGATCGGCCGGACGCACCTGGAGGACGCCACCCCGCTGACCGTGGGCCAGGAGTGGTCCGGCTACGTCGGTGCCCTCGACGACGCGATCGCCGAGCTGGAGCACGTCACCAGCGGGCTGCTGAAGCTGGCCATGGGCGGGACCGCGGTCGGCACCGGGCTGAACGCCCCGCCGGGCTTCGGCGAGGAGGTCGCGGCGCAGATCGCGTCGATGACCGGCGAGCCGTATGTGACCGCGCCGAACAAGTTCACCGCGCAGGGGACGCTGGACCGGATGGTCCGCGCGCACGCCGGCTTGAAGGCAGCGGCGGTGAGCTTGTTCAAGATCGCCAATGACCTGCGCTGGCTGGGCTCCGGCCCCCGGACCGGGATCGGTGAGCTGATCTTCCCCGCCAACGAGCCGGGCTCGTCGATCATGCCGGGCAAGGTTAACCCGACCCAGGCCGAGGCCATGCTGATGGTCTGCATCGAGGTCATGGCCTCCGACGTGGCGGTGACCATGGGCGGCGCCGAGGGCAACTTCGAGCTCAACACCTTCCGCCCGGTGCTGATCAGCAACTACCTGCACTCGGCGCTGATCATGGCCGACATGTGCGACCACTTCCGCGAGTTCATGATCGAGGGCACCAAGCTCAACGAGGGCAAGCTGACCCAGGACATCGAGCGCTCGGTGATGATGGTGACCGCGCTGTCGCCGGTCATCGGCTACCACAAGGCCGCGGCCATCTCCTACTACGCCATCGACCACGACCTGACCCTCAAGCAGGCCGCCCTGGCCAACGGCGTCAGCGAGGAACTCTTCGACCGGGTCGTCGACCCGCTCGCGCTCACCCGGCCGGGCACGGCCGATATCCCGGCCAGCCTCGGGAAAGACTGACTAAATGACTGCCTCTACTTGTGCCGCTTCCAGAGCCACGACGGTATCGAGGAGGCGCGGCGGCCGCGGTGGATGCGCCAGGCCAGGTAGCCCGCTCCGAGCAGGGTCCCGATCTTGAACAGGTACATGGCGGTGGTCAGCGCCTCGTGCGCGTAGCCGGACGGGGTGGACCGGGTACCGCCGAGGGACAGGTCCACGGCCGTCCCGATGATGACCAGCGCTACCGGCCCGACGAGGCCGATCCACTTGTCCGGCAGGCTCCACAGCCGCGAGGTGACCGCGACAACGGCCCCGACCAGCCAGAGCAGGAAGCCGACCGCCCAGATGGGCCACGGCAGGATCAGCCCGCCGAGGGCCATCATCACGACACAGGCCGTTTCCAGCCGGTGCTGCCGCCCGGTATCCGCCGCCCTCCTGGCCATCTCCATGGCTCGGGTGATGTCACCTGGCTGCGGGCGCCGGGGAAGCTGCGGGCGCCGCAGGCGCCGGGTGGCCGCGGGCCCGGCAGGCGCCCCGGCCGGCGCAGCGCGGTCGGCTGCTTCCGGGGCCGCGCCGGAGTCCGCCGCCGCAGCCCCGGACCCGGCCCCGACCACGACGCCGTTGAGCACGACCTGGGACGGGCCGGGCCGCGGCGCGTCGGGCGCCGCGGGCGCCGGCCCGGCGCCGTCGGTCCCGGCGGGCGCCGCACCATCCGGCCCGGCGCTGTCGGTCCCGGCGGGCGCCGCGCCACCTGACCCGGTGCCGCTCGAAGCGGCCGGGCTGGCGCTGCCCGGCGCCGCGGGCGCGGCGGGCGCGGCGGGCGCGGCGGGCGCGGCGGGCGCGGCGGGCGCGGCGGGCGCGGTGCTGCCTGACCCGGCGCTGCCCGGCCCGGCCGGGCCGGAGGGACGCGGCTCGGCGCTCTGCGGCCCGGAAGCCGCGGAGCCGCTCCGGCCGGGCTGCCGCAAGCTATCCGGCGGGGGGGCCGGAACGCGGCCGCGCCGGCCCTTCTTCTGCTTCGGCTTCAGCGGCTCGCCGGGCCGCCAGCGGGACGAGATCGGGCGGGCGGTCACCTTGATCTCGCCGGTCACCGGGCGCCCGTCCTTGCGGGTCAGGTTCTCGAAGGACCGGGGGCCGGTTCCGGGCTGGCCGGCGTCCGCGCTGCCGCCCTTGCCCGCCCCCGGGCCCTGGGGCCTGGGCTTCCAGAAGCCGGCCCGGCCGGCCGCGGCGGCCCGCTCCTTCCGCTGCGCCTCCAGCCGGGCGCGCTCGCGCTCGACCAGGACTTCCGGCTCGCCGATATCGTTCAGGACCCGCATCACGTCGGCCGGGTCGGCCATGTCCCGCACCCCGGACTGGCGCTCGACGAGGTCACGGGTGCGGGCCAGGAACGCGCGCCTGTCCTCCGGGGGCAGCCGCGTCCGCGCCACAACCGAGAGCTGGTTGAGGTAGTCGCGGAGGACTTGCTCGGCAGGAGGCCTCATGGCCCGATAATCCCTCGTTTAGGCGATGTTGTGGAGAGCCGCGCCGTGCTCGCGCTCCCGCGAGCACGCGAAGAGGCGGCCCCGAACATACCGGGGCCGCCTCTGACGCGTGGCGCGGGGACTAGAAGTCCATGTCCCCGCCACCGCCACCGGGGCCAGCCGGAGCCGGGTTCTTCTCCGGCTTCTCGACGATCACTGCCTCGGTGGTGAGGAACAGCGCGGCGATCGACGCCGCGTTCTGCAGCGCAGACCGCGTCACCTTCGCCGGGTCGATGATGCCGGCCTTGAACATGTCGACATACTCGCCGGTCGCGGCGTCAAGCCCGTGACCAGCGGGAAGCGACCGCACCTTCTCGGCCACCACGCCGCCCTCGAGGCCGGCGTTGATCGCGATCTGCTTCAGCGGCTCCTCGAGCCCGCGGCGCACGATGGTCGCGCCGGTGGCCTCGTCACCGGTCAGCTCGAGCTTCTTGAACGCGTTCTGGCCGGCCTGCAGCAGGGCCACGCCGCCACCGGCGACGACACCCTCCTCCACGGCCGCCTTGGCGTTGCGCACCGCGTCCTCGATGCGGTGCTTGCGCTCCTTCAGCTCGACCTCGGTGGCCGCGCCCGCCTTGATGACCGCGACGCCGCCGGCCAGCTTGGCCAGCCGCTCCTGCAGCTTCTCGCGGTCATAGTCGGAATCGGTGTTCTCGATCTCGGCCCGGATCTGGTTGACCCGGCCGGAGATCTGCTCCGCGTCGCCCGCGCCGTCGACGATCGTCGTCTCGTCCTTGGTGACGACGACCTTGCGCGCCCTGCCGAGCAGGTCGGTGTCGGCGCTCTCCAGCTTCAGGCCGACTTCCTCGCTGATGACCTGGCCACCGGTCAGGATGGCGATGTCACCGAGCATGGCCTTGCGCCGGTCGCCGAACCCGGGCGCCTTCACCGCGACCGACTTGAACAGGCCGCGGATCTTGTTGACGACCAGGGTGGCCAGGGCCTCGCCCTCCACGTCCTCGGCGATGACCACGAGCGGCTTGCCCGACTGCACCACCTTGTCGAGGAGCGGGAGCAGGTCCTTGTTCGCCGAGATCTTGGAGTTGACGATAAGGATGTAGGGGTCCTCCAGGACGGCTTCCATCCGCTCCGCATCGGTCGCGAAGTAGTGCGAGATGTAGCCCTTGTCGAAGCGCATGCCCTCGGTGAGCTCAAGCTCGAGGCCGAAGGTGTTGCTCTCCTCGACGGTGATGACGCCTTCCTTGCCGACCTTGTCCATCGCCTCGGCGATCATCTCGCCGATCGCGGTGTCACCAGCCGAGATGGAGGCCGTCGAAGCGATCTGCTCCTTGGTCTCCACGTCCTTGGCGAGCTTGGAAAGCTCCTCGCTCACCCGCTCCACGGCCGCCTCGATGCCGCGCTTGAGCGACATCGGGTTGGCGCCCGCCGCCACGTTGCGCAGGCCCTCACGGACCAGCGCCTGCGCGAGCACGGTCGCCGTCGTGGTGCCGTCGCCCGCGACATCGTCGGTCTTCTTTGCTACTTCCTTGACCAGTTCCGCGCCGATCTTCTCCCACGGGTCCTCGAGCTCGATCTCCTTGGCGATGGACACGCCATCGTTGGTGATCGTGGGGGCGCCCCACTTCTTCTCGAGCACCACGTTCCGGCCCTTGGGGCCGAGGGTTACCTTCACGGCCTCAGCGAGCTGGTTCATACCGCGCTCGAGGCCGCGCCTGGCTTCCTCGTCGAACGCGATCATCTTCGCTGCCATAGGCTTGCAGTCCTCCCGGAACTCTGCGCCTCGTGTGCCGACCGGGCCGACGCCCGCGACGGACGGCCTCACCCGCGGGCAGTCCCTGCCTGCCGCCGGAGGGGCCTCGTCGCCCCGATCACATCACCGCATTGTCACTCTCACCCCGAGAGTGCCAACGACCTGTTTAGCACTCTCGGGGTGAGAGTGCAAGCCGGACGGCCCCGGCCTGCCCGGGCCAGGGGCGGGGCGGCCCGGCCGGGAAGACCCGGATCCGCACGCCAGAAGGCCCGGTCCCCAGGCCGGGGGAACCGGGCCTTCTCGCTCGTTCTACGCGTCGCTAGATGCTTACACCGTGCGGACTGCCTCCGCCTGCGGCCCGCGGTCGCTCTGCGTGATCTCGAATTCGACCCGCTGGCCCTCTTCGAGGCTGCGGTAGCCATCCGACTGGATAGCCGAGAAGTGGACGAACACGTCCCTACCACCGTCGACCGCGATGAAGCCGTAGCCCTTGTCCGCGTTGAACCATTTGACGGTGCCCTGAGCCATTACCAACAACTCCCTAACTTTGCTCGGGCTTCCGGGTTCCGCCCTTGTCACCGCGGAACCCGTCGATCGCGGAGCGGGCCAGACGTGCTGCAAGACGTGCCTGCGTTCTCGCCGTACCGACAGCGACCGGACATGACTCTACATCGTAGCGTGTGCCCTCGTGTCCACTTGCTCCCCTAATCCGCCCGGAACGGGGTAGCAGAGCGTGTTCAGCCGCCCGCCACGGCGGGGATCACCGAGACCTGGATGCCGGGCGGCACCTGGGTGTCGAGCCCCTGCGCCAGCCGCACGTCCTCCTCGCCGACGTAGACGTTGACGAAGCGCCGTAGCTTCCCGCCATCGTCCAGGATCCGCCCGCCGAGGCCGGGGTACGCGGCGTCCAGGCCCGCGATGACCTCGCGCAGGGTTCCCGCCTCCGTGCTGACCTCGGCGGCACCGCCCGTGTAGCTGCGCAGGATGGTGGGGATGCGGACCGAGACGCTCATGCCACTGCCTTTCTGGGATGTGCGGCTGACTCGACTCTGGGGTGTGCGGATGACTCGACTGCGGCGAAGGCGGCCAGGGTGGGGCGGATCGGGCTGACCGGCGGGATCGTCCCGGCCACGGCGTCCAGGGTCTTGAGCCCGTCGCCCGAGTTGATGATGACCGTCTCGGCGTCGGGGTCGAGCCGCCCGGCCTCCAGCAGCCGGCGCGTCACGGCGAGCGTGACCCCGGCCGCGGTCTCGCCGAAGATGCCCTCGGTGGCGGCGAGCAGCCGGATCGCGTCCACGACCTCGTCGTCGGTCACGTCGGCCACCGCGCCGCCGGTGCGGCGCACCACGTCGAGCACGTACGGGCCGTCGGCCGGGTTCCCGATCGCGAGCGACTTGGCGATCGTGGCCGGCCGGACCGGCTGCACCACGTCCTGGCCGGCCCGGAACGCGGCCGCGACCGGCGCGCAGCCGGCGGCCTGGGCCCCGAACACCCGGTACGCCGTGTCGTCGACCAGGCCCAGCGCCGCCAGCTCGCGGAACGCCTTGTCGATCTTGACGAGCTGCGCGCCGGACGCCACCGGGACCACGATCTGCTGCGGCAGCCGCCACCCCAGCTGCTCGGCGATCTCGAAGCCGATGGTCTTGGAGCCCTCCGCGTAGTAGGGCCGCACGTTGACGTTGACGAACGCCCAGTCCTCGCGGTCGTCGGCCAGCTCGGAGGCGAGCCGGTTCACGTCGTCGTAGCTGCCGTCGACCGTGACCATGGTGCCGCCGTAGACCGCGGTGCCGATGATCTTCTGCGGCTCGAGGCTGGCCGGGATCAGCACCACCGAGCGGATGCCCGCCCGGGCCGCCGCAGCCGCCACCGCGTTGGCCAGGTTCCCGGTCGACGGGCAGGCCAGGACCGTGAAGCCCAGCTCGGACGCGGCGGCGAGCGCGACCGCGACCACCCGGTCCTTGAACGAGTGGGTCGGGTTGCCCCGCTCGTCCTTCACCCAGAGCGTGCGCAGGCCCAGCGCCGCTGCCAGCCGGTCGGCGCGGACCAGGCGGGTGCCGCCCGGCTCGGTGTTCGGCCGGGCGGCCGCGTCCGGCGGAACCGGGAGCAGGCTGGCGTACCGCCAGATGCTGGGCGGGCCCGCCTCGACCGCGGCGCGGGTCAGCGCCGGGAAGTCGTAGCGGACCTCCAGCGGCCCGAAACACTCGGCGCAGGCGTGCCGGGCGCCGAGCTCGCCGGTGTGCCCGCACTCACGGCAGGCAAGGTGGCTGGCGTAGCCGAAGCGTGTTGGTGCAGATGTGCTCACGTAGCGAGGCCTCTCTCCTCATCTTTCCCGGCGGCCGTCTGGCCGCGGGCCGGAGTTAGCACCTGTCACGGAAGGCCTCGCCAGGGCGGCGCGGGCACGTCATCACCGTGATGGTTGCCGGGGCTTCGCAGGGCCGATCCCTCCACCCCTCTGGATGAGCGGTATTCAGTTGTCTCTAACAGAGTAACCCGGGGTCACGGCGGCCAGATAACCTGGCCCGCCATGGACGCAGGTTCAGCCCGCGGGCGGGTACTGGTCGCATCCAACCGGGGACCAGTGTCGTTCACGCTCGACGCCGGCGGGCGGCTGACGGCCCGGCGCGGCGCCGGCGGCCTGGTCTCCGGGCTGTCCTCGGTGGCCGATCACGGGGACGTCCTGTGGGTCTGCGCCGCGCTCAGCGACGCCGACCGGGCCGCGGTGCGCGGCACGGACGGCCGCCTCGGGCTCGGCGGGTCGCCGGGCTCCGCGGTGCACATGCTCGACATCCCGCCGGCCATCTTCCAGCGGGCGTACAACTCGGTGGCCAACTCGACGTTGTGGTTCGTGTACCACATGCTCTACGACACGCCGAACCAGCCGCATTTCGGGCTGGCCTTCGCGCGGGAGTGGGAGTCGTTCCGGACTTACAACCGGACGTTCGCGGAGGCGCTGGCGCAGGACGCGGGCCCGCCGGGCCCGCCGGTCAAGGCCCTGGTGCAGGACTACCACCTGACCCTGGTCCCGCGGATGCTCGCCGACCTGCGCCCGGACGTCCGGATCGCGCACTTCTCGCACACCCCGTGGGCGCCGCCCGACTACTACCGGATGCTGCCCGACGAGGTGGCCCGGGAGGTCCTGGAGGGCATCCTCGGCGCCGACCACGCCGGATTCCACTGCCAGCGGTGGGCGGACAGCTTCCTGGACTGCTGCGAGACGGTCCTCCCCGGAGCCGGGGTGGACCGGGCCCGGCAGCAGGTGAGCTACCAGGGCCACGTCACCGGGATCGGCGTGCACCCGCTCGGCGTGGACGCGGGCGAGCTCACCGCCCGCGCGGCCGAGCCGGACGTGCTGGCCCGGGTGGCGACGCTGGCCGAGGCCGCGGGCGGCCGGAAGCTGATCGTCCGGATCGACCGCACCGAGCTGTCCAAGAACATCATCCGCGGGCTCGCCGCCTACCGCGAGCTGCTGACCACGCACCCGGACTGGCACGGGCGGGTCATCCACCTGGCCTTCGCCTACCCGTCCCGGCACGACCTGCCCGAGTACCGCGAGTACACCGCCCGGGTACAGCGGCTGGCCCGGGAGATCTCCGAGGAGTTCGGCACCGGGGACTGGGACCCGCTGATCCTGGCCGTGGACGACGACTACGCCCGCTCGCTGGCCGCCTACCGGCTGGCCGACGTGCTCCTGGTCAACCCGGTCCGCGACGGCATGAACCTGGTGGCCAAGGAGGGCCCGATCCTGTCCGAGCCCGGCTGCGCGCTGGTGCTCTCCCGGGAGGCCGGCGCGGCCGCGGAACTCGCCGCGGACGCCCTGATGATCAACCCCTTCGACGTGTCCGGAACTGCTGCGGCCCTGCATGAGGCCCTGATCATGACGGAGTCAGAACGCGAACGCCGGGCCGCCGCCCTGGCCCGCGCGGCGTCGGCCCTGCCCCCGGCGCAGTGGTTCGCCGACCAGCTGGCCGCGCTGGGGTCGGCCGGCCCCGGGGCCCGGCGGGTCAGGCCGGGCCGGTCATGGCGGCGGCCAGCGAGCCGAGCAGGGTCACGACGCCGCCGGGGCCGTCCACCACCAGATCGGCCAGCTCAGCCAGGGCCGTGACCTCCGCCGAGCCGCTGCAGACGGCCAGGCCCGGAATCCCGTCGCCGCGCAGGTCCGCCACGGCCCGGAAGGCGGGCCCGTCCCCGAGATCGTCTCCGCAGTACATGACCGACGAGGCGTGACGTTCAAGAGCGAGGGTCTTCAGCGTCTGACCCTTGTCCGAGCCCGGCGGGCGCAGCTCGATCACCATCCGGCCGGGCTCGACCGCCAGGCCGGTCCGCGCGGCGAGATCGGCCAGCGGGCCGCGCAGGCGGTCCAGGGCCGGGCCGGGCTCGGCGGCGCGGCGGGTGTGCACCGCGAGCGCGTCGGCCTTGTCCTCGGTCCAGGTGCCCTCGGGCGCCCCGGCCGCGGCCAGCACCTGCGGCAGCTCCCGCCGGGCGGCGGCCACGCCGGGCGACGGCGGCGGCGAGGTCAGCGTGCCCGATTCCCACCGCTGCCGGCCGTACTGGCCCAGCACGATCAGGCCCGGGACCTGGTCCAGGCGGCCGAGCTCGACCGCGGCCCGCGCCGGGCGGCCGGTGATCACGGCCAGGGTCCCGACCAGGGGCGCCAGCCGGCGCAGCGCCGCAACCGCGGCCGGATGCGGGCGCGCGTCGGCGGGGTCGGTCACGATCGGGGCCAGCGTGCCGTCGTAATCCAGGGCGATCAGCGCCCGGCCCGGCGCCCGCAGCAGCGCGGCCAGGCCGGCCCGGCCCGCCTCGGTCCGCGGAACCGGCGGTCCGGTCACTGAGTCCTTTTCATCCGCCGGCGTCATGCTCGGATTCATCCGCCGGTGTCATGCTCGGAGCATGTGGGCAGCCACGGGAGGATGAAAAAGATTCACTCGGGGCGGGCCGACCGGATCTGGTTCCTGCGGCTGCGCTGCCGGCGCAGCCGCGCGACGCCCACCGGGTCGAACTCGCTGGCCTCGGGCCGGTCGATCAGCGCGTTCAGCAGCTGGTAGTACCGGGTCACCGGCATGCCGAACACCTCGAGAATCTCCCGCTCCTTCGCGCCCTGCAGCCGCCACCAGCCCTGCTCGAAGGCCAGGATGCGCCGGTCAAGCTCGGTTAGCGCCGCCATCCCGCCTCCAAACCTCGGTAGCTCTCCATCCTATCGAGCGCCGCCGACCCTGCTGCCCGGCCTGGCAGCCCGCGGGCGGGCGGCGCGGTTGGGGCCCCTCCCCTATGCGCGGCGCCGCCGGCGACGTACGCTCACCGTTCGTGGCTTCCTATGACTCCCTCACGTTCATAACCGATTACGGCCTGGAAGACGGGTTCGTCGCGGCCTGTCATGGCGTCGCCGCCCGGATCGCCCCGAGCGTCCGGGTGATCGACATCACCCACCTGGTGCAGCCGGGTGACGTGCGCCGCGGGGCGGCCGTGCTGGCCCAGACCATGCCGTACCTGCCGCCCGCCGTGCACGTGGCCGTGGTGGACCCCGGGGTCGGCACCGCCCGCCGGGGCGTGGCCGTCGAGGCCGGCGACGGCATCCTGGTCGGCCCGGACAACGGCCTGCTGTCCTGGGCGGTCGCCGCGCTGGGCGGCGCCAGCCGGGCCGTCCAGCTCACCAACGGCGACCTGTGGCTGCACCCGGTGTCGCCGACGTTCCACGGGCGGGACATCTTCATGCCGGTGGCCGCACACCTGGCCACCGGGGCGGACCTGGCCTCGGCCGGGGACGAGATCGACCTGGCCGACCTGGTGACCCTGCCCGCGCCGACCAGCCGGATCCACGACGGCGAGGCCGAGGGCGAGGTCATGTCGGTGGACCGGTTCGGCAACGTGCAGCTGTCCATTGTGGCCGCGGACATGGGTACACTCGGCATCGGCTACGGCACCCCGCTGGTGGTCCGGGCGGGCCGCCGCCAGCTCACGGTGCCGTTCATGGAGACGTTCGCCGCCGTGGCCCCGGGCGAGATCGTCGCGTTCACCGACAGCGCGGGCCTGATCTCGCTGGCCGTGAGCGCGGGCGACGCGGCGCAGCAGCTCGGCCTGCCTCCCGGAGCCCACGTCCGGCTGTCGGTGGCCCGGGGGGCCTGATCCGGCCCGGATATTCGCAGACGGTACGTAATGACTTCCAAGATGGCACAATTAGGCGGGGTAACCCCACGGAAGGCAAGGACGGCGTGGCGCTGAGGTTCCCCCGCCCGGTGATAGTCACCGCAGCCATCGGCCTGGCGGTCGCGTGGACTGCGCTGGGTAGCGTCCCCGCCCGGGCCGACCAGGTGCGCCAGCAGCAGTGGTGGCTCAGCGCGATGCAGATCACGCGGGCGCAGCGGACCAGCAACGGCTCGGGCGTGACGATCGCCCTGCTGGACACCGGCGTGGACCCGGCCCAGCCGGACATCGCCGGCTCGGTGATCACCGGGCCGGACTACACCAACTCCGGGGAGAAGCTGGGCGGGCCGTTCTTCGGCATCCACGGGACCGCCATGGCGAGCCTGATCGTCGGCCACGGTCACGGCTCGGGCGACGCGGACGGCGTCCTCGGGGTGGCTCCCGGCGCCCGGCTGCTGTCCGTCCGGGTGGCCCTGGACGCCACCGACCCGCTGGCGAGCGACTCGGCCGTCACGGCCGGCCTGCCCGCCGCGATCGCGGCCGGGATCATGTACGCGGTGCACAGCGGCGCCCAGGTCATCGACCTGCCGCTGGACCCGGGCCAGTCCCCGTCGGCCCTGGCCGCCTCCACGGCCCCGGCGCCGGCCCCGGGCACGCCGCCCACCCCGGCCGCCGTCGCCCAGCAGGCCGCGGCGGGCGGCAGCGCCGCCGAGCAGGCCGCGGTCAGCTTCGCGCTCAGCAAGGGCGTGGTCCTGGTCGCGCCCGCCGGCGACAACGGCACCGGGACCGACGCGGTGAACTTCCCGGCGTCCTACCGCGGGGTGATCTCCGTGGGCGCGTTCAACAGCAGCATCGTCAAGGCCCCGTTCACCAGCCACCAGTCCTACGTGACGCTGACCGCCGCCGGGAGCGGCATGATCGCCGCCATCCCCGCCGGCTACACCACGGTCAGCAGCACCAGCGCGGCGAGCGCCGTGGTCACCGGGATCGCGGCGCTGATCAAGTCGGTGTACCCGGAGCTCACCCCGGCCCAGGTCACCCAGGCGCTGATCAGCAGCACGGTGTTCCGGCCGCCCGGGGGCCTGACGGACGGCTCCGGTCACGGCACCGCCGACGCCGCGCGGGCCCTGGCCGCGGCGGCGGCGATCGCGAAGCCGGGCCCGCCCCGGGCCGGAGCCGGGGCCGTGTCCCGGCCGCTGCCCGCGGCGCCGTCGGTGCCGTTCATCGACAAGGGCCTGGGGAAGACGCTGATCCGGGACGCGCTGATCTCCCTCGCCGTGCTCGTCCTGCTGCTGCTGCCGATCGCCGCCTACGCGCTGGTGCGGTACCGGCGCGCGCGGGCCAAGACGGCGGCGCGCGCCCAGCGCGAACTGGGCGCGCGGTCGGCCTACGCGCCCCCCGCGAACAGCCACGCCGACCAGATGCTCGAGTTCTTCGCCGCGGCGCCCGCGCCCTCCGGCGCCCGCAGCGCCCGGCTCCCGGACGGCGCCGCGGGCCCGGCCCCGACCGCGGGCCCGGCCCCGGCCCCGGCCCCGGCCCCGGCCGTCGGCTGGGCCCCGGCCGCGGGCCGGGCCGGCGCCTTCGGCGGCCCGGTGGACACCCCTCCCGGGGCCGGCAACGGCGCCGCGCCCGGGCGGCTGCCGCTGACGCCGATGAGCCGGCCGAGCGTGCCCCGCGCCCCGGTCAGGGCTTCCGGCTCCCCGCCGTGGGAGCCGGCGTCCAAGCCGGACAGCGAGCTCCCGTGGGTTACCCACCCGCCGCCGTCGGGCTGGCGCGCGCCCGCCGCCCCGGCCGCGCCTGCGCCCTCGGCTCCCGCTGCGTCCCGGGCTCCCGCCGCACCAGGAACTCCCGCCGCACCAGGAACTCCCGCCGCACCAGGAACTCCCGCCGCACCAAGGGCTCCCGCTGCGCCCCTGGCCCCGGGCGCACCCCCGGCCTGGGCCGCGCCGCAGAGCCAGGCCGAGCCCACCCAGGGCTCGGCCTGGGACATGCCGGCCGGCGGCGCCGCGGGGCCCGCGGACGGCGAGACGGCCGGGCCGGCCGCGGCGGGCGCCCCGCCCGCGGGCGAGAACGGCCGGACCGACGAGAACGGCCAGGCCGACGAGAACGGCCAGGCCGACGAGAGCCCGGAGCCGGATGCCGGGCCGATCTACGTCTGGAATCCCGGCGCGAGCACGGAGACCTTCCCTAGCGTTCCTCGGGACGGCGGCTGACCGGTCCCGGGCCGTCCCCGTTGCGGGCGGCGGCCAGTTCCTCCTTGCGCACCGACGCGTAGACCGGCACGTACTCCTGGCCGGACAGCGCCTGGATGGACTTCATCACCTCGTCCGTGATCGCCCGCCGCTGGCGCGCGGGAGACGGCAGGTCCTGGTAGCTCTCGAAGGTCAGCGGCTCGCCGACGGTGATCCTGATCTTGGCGACCCGGGGCACCTTGCGCCCGGGCGGCAGCACCAGGTCGGTCCCGGACATGGCCACCGGTATCACCGGCAGGCCCGAGTTGGCCGCCAGCCAGCCGATGCCGGTCCGGCCCCGGTAGAGCCGCCCGTCCGGTGACCTCGTCCCCTCGGGGTAGATGCCGAACAGCGCGCCCTCGCGCAGCAGGCCGAGCGCCGCCTCCAGCATGTCCTGGCCGGCCCGGGCCTGCGCCCGGTCCACCGACAACTGCTTGGTGGCGCGCAGGTACGCGCGGGTGAACCGGTCGATCGGCCGGGTCCCGGTGAAGTACTCGGACTTGGCCGCGAACGTGACCGGCCGCTCCACCATCAGCGGCAGGAAGATCGAGTCCACGATGGACAGGTGGTTCGAGGCGAGGATGGCGCCGCCCGACGCCGGGATGTGCTCGCTCCCCGTGATCTCCGGCCGCCCCAGCAGGTGCAGGAACGGCCCGGCGAGCGCCCGCGACATCCGATATTGCACTGGCCCTCCCACGGGGGACGCTGTCAGCGGCAGTCACAGGTTAGCCGGTGCCATCCCGGTGCGCGGCGCAGGCCTTGAAGGGGAACACGGCCCGGCATACGCTCGCATTCATTCCTGTGCAGGAGGTGAAGCCATGGCCGTTGATGAGGCGACCAGCGATCTACTGGCCCAGATGGCGGACAGCGGCATCAAGCCCCTGCACGAGATGACCCCCGAGGAGGCCCGCGGGTTCGCCGGGGCGCTGCGGGAGATGTACGGCCCCGGCCCCGAGGTCGGCTCGGTGACCGAGCACGCGGTGCCGGCCAAGGGCGGCGGCACGATCCCGGTCCGGGCCTACGCCCCGGCCGCCCCGGCCCAGGCGCTGATCGTCTATTACCACGGCGGCGGCTGGGTGATCGGCACCCTGGACGAGTTCGACACCCTGGCCCGCCAGATCGTCAACCGCACCGGCGCTGTCGTCGTCCTGGTCGACTACCGGCTCGCGCCCGAGCACCGCTACCCGGTCGCCGCCGAGGACGCCTGGACCGCCCTGCGCTGGGCCGACGACCACCTAGAGGAGCTGGCCGGATCGCGGGTGCCGCTGATCGTGGCCGGCGACAGCGCGGGCGGGAACCTGTCCGCGGTCGTCGCGCAGCGGGCGAAGGCGGAGAACGGGCCGGACATCAGCCTGCAGGTGCTGATCTACCCGGTCACCGACGCCGACCTGGACAACGCCAGCTACACCGATCCGGCCAATCAGCTGCTGCTCAGCCGGGACGCCATGATCTGGTTCTGGGACCACTACGCCCCGGACCCGCAGGACCGCAAGAACCCGGACGCGTCGCCGCTGCGGGCCGCCGACCTGTCCGGGCTGCCGCCCGCCGTGGTCCTCACCGCCGAGTACGACCCGCTCCGCGACGAGGGCGAGGCCTACGTCGACAAGCTGCGCGCGGCCGGCGTCCCCGTGACGCACCAGCGCTTTGCCGGGCAGATGCACGCGTTCTTCACCCTGGTCAACGTGTTGCCCGGGGCGGCCGACGGCCTCGACTACGTCGCCTATCACGTCGACCGCCACCTGGCCGGGCCCTGACGTCTCCACGCCGGGGCTGCGGCGCCACCGGGCGGCGCCGCTCGCCCTGCCGCTGGCCCGCTCGACGGCGCTGTCGACCAGGCTGCTGTCGCGTCGGGTAGCGCTACCTCCGCTGTTACCGCCCGCCGCGGTTACCGCCCGCCGCCGCCACCGCCGTGGCCGCCGCCGCCACCGCCGTGGCCGCCGCCGCCACCGCCGTGGCCGCCGCCGTTACCGCCACCGCCGCCATGGCCGGTGCCGCCGCCACCACCACCGCCACCGCTACCGCCGCTGCCGGACGGGGACGGGCTAGCGGCCGGGGCGGGCGACGGGTCGGCGGTCTTGGCGCCATTACTGGCGCGCCGGGCCGATGCCCGCGGCCGGTTATCGGGATCGGCGAGCTCCAGCAGCGGGAAGGACCGGTGCCGGCGCGGCGGGACCAGGAAGTTCTGCCGCCGGGTCGCGGTGATGTGCCGCTCCAGGCCCTGGTCGTCGCTCTCGTTGTCGAGGAACTCGTGCTGCAGGTCCTGCGCCGCCTGGTTCGTGCGCATCTGGGCGAAGAAGCCGGCAGTCGGCACGAACACCAGGAACTGCAGCTTGAACTGGTTGCTGCCGGCCGGCACGTCGACCCCGTTCGCGCCGGGGAAGGTGCGGAACGCGGGCACGTCCATGGAGTCGAGGCCGGGGCCGTCGTTGCGGATGTGCATCGGGGTGGTGTCGGGCGCCCGGGACGACCGCTGCAGGGCGTCGATGTGGCCGACCCGGCTCTCCCCGGTGAACGTGGCGTTCTCGGTGGCGTTGGCCGGGGTGAAGGTGCCCGCGGTGTCCTGCGCCTCCGCCGCGGCGGATCCGGTGCCCTGGAACACGTTGTTGATGTAGGCGGGGCCGCCGCCGTTGGTGAACTGGTCGGTGTTGCCCTTGGACGGTATCCCGTTCGGCGTGCCGAGCTGGTTGGAGCGGAACATGTACTGGCAGCGCTCGGTGAACGGCTCGCCCTCAGGGTGGCGGCTGTCCTGGCCGGGCAGGTTGTAGAACTGGTACAGGTCCAGGATCACGTGCGAGAAGTGGGCGATGGAGCCGTTGTCGAAGTAGTCGCCCGGCATGGCGTTGCTCAGCTTGGCCGAGGAGTTGCCGACGAACGTGACGATCTGGGCCGGCCCGGACGCGTTGGTCTGCTGGTCCACGAAGCCCATCGCCATCGAGGAGGCCGGGTTGATCCGCCCCGCGAACTCGAAGCCGGCGTTCTCGGCCATCGCGCGCGGCAGCCCGATCTGCATGAACTGGATGCGTGGTGTCTGGAAGCTGAGCAGCCCGTGGAAATCCGGTGAGGGCACGAACTCGCCGCCCAGGTTGTTGCTGCCCTGCAGCCACAGCGCGGTCGCGGCCAGGTTGGTCAGCGAGTCGCTGCGGAACTCGAACAGCATGTCGTTGCTCTCGATCACGACATCGACGTTGAAGCGGTCCTTGGTGACGTTCGGGATCAGCGCGTTCGGCCCGCCGACCAGGCCGTCGACCACGTCGGTGGGGAAGGGCACCGCCTCGATCAGCACGGGCTGGCTGGGGTCGGCCAGCGTGGTCGGCATCTTGGCCGCCACCAGGTCCGGCGGCAGCCGGTCGAAGTACGGCAGGCCGTAGGACACCGAGAAGATCAGCAGGCCGGCGGGGCTGGCCGCGTAGTGGTTCTCGATGGTGCGCAGGGCCCGGTCCAGGATGACCTGGTCTCGCAAGGTGGGGGTGCGGGTGAGCTGCACCGGCTGGAACAGGGTGTAGACCGGTGGGAGCTGGATCGTGACGTTCCCGGCCCCGTCGTTGACGGTGAACGCCGGGTTGATGAAGGCCCCGAGGTCGAACTGGATGTCGGGGAACATCATCGGTGCGGAATCGGCCCGCGCGACGGGGGATGCCAGTTGCTCGAGCAGCGTGGCCTGAGAGATAAGGAAGGCCGTAGCTGCGCCGGTCTTGAGAGCTGATCGGCGGCTGAAGACCGCGGACTTGAGGCCCTCTGCGTCCATCTTGACTCCTAGGGATCTGCGCCAGGATCCCCGCTCGAGGGCAATGTACGCCGGCATGTCAAATGTTGTTATCCTTTAATTAGTTTTTTACTCAAGAAGTATAGAAAGAGGCTAAAATGCCTCTAGTTTCCTCAGAAATGGCTGTATATCATCAAAGGCGCAGGTCAGCCGCCTGCCGCCGCATCCATGGTCTGCGGCAGCACCTTGGGGGCGGCTAAGACAGAGCCGTGGGTTTGCTGAGGTAGCCGGCCAGGCTGGCGAGGAACCGGGCGCTAAGCCCGGCCGCCGTCGGCGTGCTGGGCGGCGTGATCGTCGCTGGCCGCGCGGGCTGGGCTGACCGCTGGCAGCCCGCCGAGGACGAAGTCGACCAGGGGCTCGGCGTAGGAGCGCGGGTCGTCCGCCAGCCGGGCGCGCTCGCCCGGGGAGCTCAGGATGATCTTGATGAGCACCGCCCCGCAGAGGCTGTCCAGCAGCAGTCCGGCCGGGGCGCCGGCCCGGAGGTCGCCCCGCTGCAGCGCGCGGTCCAGCAGGGCCCGGGCGCCCTGCACGTGCGGGCTGGCGATCTGGCTGGAGAACCTGGCGTGCAGTGCCGGGATCACGGTGGCCTCCAGGTGCAGCCGCAGGAACGCCCACCCGTCGGGCCCGGTCTTGCTGTCCAGCAGCCGGCAGGCGTACTCGACCAGGTCGTCCCGCAGGTTCCCGGAGTCGTGGATGGTGATGGCCGTGGTGTGCGCGCTGAACGCGGCCAGCAGCAGGTCCTCCTTGGACGCCCAGCGCAGGTACAGCGGGGCCTTGCCCACGCCGGCCCGGCGCGCCACGGCCTCGAAGCTGAACCCCGACCAGCCTGCCTCGGCGTACACGGCCAGCGCGGCCGCGACGACCCGCGGCTCCAGGCTCGGGTCCCGGCGGCGCCCGGGGCGGCCGGCCGCCAGCCTGGTTCCGGCTGAGACGCCCACCGTTCACCTCCACGCCCTGGCCTGCCCGGCCGCAGGCGCCTTCATCGTATGCGCCGGCCCGCGACTATTGCAGACGATAGCCGTCCGTAATACGGTCTTGGGGGGGCCCGACGGAAGGGAGAGGTAATCATGGACCTGCTGGGGCGCCTTGATCCTGAGGTCGCGGCCGCGTTCCCGTACCTGCCTGTGCTGGATCTCACCGACATCCCCACCGCCCGCACGACCATGATGGACATGCTGGCCGCGGCCAACGCGGACGCCGCGCCGAGCCCGGACGTCGTGCGGCAGGACCTGGACCTGTTCATCGACGAGGACACCGAGTACGCCCAGCGCCTGCTGCAGGCCGACGTCCCGACCGAGCTGCACGTCTACCCGGGCGGCATCCACGGCTTCGACCTGCTCGCGCCCGCCTCGGCGCTCGCGCAGCGTTTCATCCGCGACCGCGACGACGCCCTGCGCCGGGCCTTCGGGCTGTGACCGGGGCGCCGAGCCGTGTACGACCCGCCCGACACCCGGTCACTGGCCACCGCCCCGCAGGTCACGGCGCCCGACGGATCCCGGCTCCGGCCGCTGTGCCGGATCACCGGCCTGGCCAGCTTCGCCCAATTCCGGCTGGAGCCGGGTGAGACCGCGAAGGCGGTCTCCCACGCCACGGTCCAGGAGATCTGGTACGTGACCGGCGGGCGCGGGACCATCTGGCGCCGGCAGGAGGGCCGCGACCCCACGACGGTCGGGCTGGAGCCGGGCGTGTGCCTGACGATTCCGCTGCGGACCGCGTTCCAGTTCCGCGCCCACGAGACCGGCGAGCCGCTCACCGTGGTGGCGGTCACGATGCCGCCGTGGCCGCTCGATAGCGAGGACGAGGCCAGGCCGGAGCAGGGTCCGTGGACACCAGAATTCCGGCGCTGACCCCTCGGCCCGGGGCCTTTCCTAAACTGCCGGCCTGCAATTCCCAGACGAGCGGGCCCGGCGGGCTGGGCGGCGTTCAGGCTGGTCAGCGGCTTATACGCCATAATACCGTTTTGCCGGAAGGTTCTCAGCCGGTGGGACTGCACGCCCCGGAAACTAGCCGCGGAATAACGCTGCGGATTGGAACGGTAACAAGCAGGCAGCAGTGCTGGGAAACGGGTGAGAATAAGGCCACGATTACGGGTCGGTGCTTGCCGGGCCGCGGCATCCCGCCGCCATACTGGGTCATGGCATCTTTACCGACCGACGACGCGGTCCGAGCCGCCGCCCGCCGCCTCCGCGACGGCCTGGCCGCGCCCGGCCTCAGCCAGGCCGTCGCCGCATACTTCTGCGAGCCGGACTTCGCCGGCATGACCTTCAGCGACCTCGGCCGCAACCCGCCCAATGAGATCACCGCCGACGACCTGCTGGCCGTGTCGCTCCTGGACATCGCCTGGCGTCCCCGGGTCGTCCGCCTCCTGCTGGGCAGCCGCGGGCCGGAACTGTCGGCGATGCTGGCCGCGATCCCGCAGGCCACCGACCTGTGGGAGGCCACCGACGACACCCTGCGGGACATCGACGTGATGTGGGATGCCCTGACGTCGATTGACGGCATCGGCACGGCCAGCGCCACCAAGTTGCTGGCCCGCAAGCGCCCGCGGGTGTGCCCGATCAGCGACCACGTGGTCATCAAGGCGGTCGACGTGCCCGGACGGACCTGGGACGTGCTGCGCTGCCTGCTCCAGGACCCCGCGGCCCGGGCCGGGGTCGAGGCGCTCCGCCCGGCCAGCGCCGCCGAGGCCACCCTGCTGCGCATCCTGGACGTGGCCCTGTGGGTCTCGTACGGCACTTCGGCCGCGGCCCGCTGGGTGCGGCGGAAGGCGGAGATGCCCGCGGCGTGACCGCGGCGGGATTCACGCCGCGGGCGCGAACGGCCGCCCGGGCGGCTCGCCCCACCAGCCCCGCAGGAACGACTCGGCCTGCTCGCAGGCCCCCGCGAGCGGGCCGTCCCGGTGGCGCAGCGCCTCCCGGATGGTCCCGGTGACCGTGGCCTCGACCGTCGCCAGGACCTCGGCCGGGGTGGCGTCGGCGGCGGCCCGGTAGCCGATTACCGCGCCCGCGTTGCACACGAAGTCGGGCAGCGCCATGACGCCGCGCTCGTGCAGCACCCCGGCGCCCTGCGCGGTGTACGGCACGTTCGCGGCGGGGGCCACGACCTTTACCCCCGGCGGCAGCGCCCCGGCGACCCGGCCGTCGACCACTCCCGGCCGGGTGCCCGGGACCACGACGTCGGCCGCCACCGTGAACAACAGGCCCGGCGGCCCGGCCGGCCGGCCGTAGCGGGTCACGCACGCGTCGCCGTGCTCCCGGCGCAGCGCCAGCAGCAACTCGACGTCCAGCCCCGACGGGTCCGCGACGCACCCGGCCACCGTGGACACCGCGACCACCCGGCCGCCGCGGCGGATGACCTCACGCGCCACGCCGCCGCCCACCTTGCCGAATCCCTCGATGGCCACCGAGCGGCTGTCCCAGCCCCAGCCCCATTCGGCGCCCAGCGCCGCCTCCGCGGCCGCCGCGACGCCGTACCCGGTCAGCACGTCCTCGAACGGCACGCCGCCCGGCACCGCGCGCATGGCCGCCGGCGAGGGGCGGCCCTCGCGCAGCGGCGCGAAATCCTCCTCGGACGTGCCCATGTCCGGCCCGGTCAGGAACCGGCCCGCGTCGACCAGCGGGCCGACCTCCGCGCAGAACCGGGCCATCAGGGCGGCCTTGCCCGCGCGGTCGGCCGGGTCCCCGCGCACGCCCGCCTTGGCCCCGGCGACCTCGAAGCCCAGCGCCCCGAACTTGTAGGTCATCGCCCGGGCCAGCAGCGCCACCTCGGCCGCGCCGACGTCCGGCGCCAGCCGGGTCCCCCCGGCGGACACCGGGGCGCCGGGCAGGTCGAACACCAGGAACCCGGGGACCGACCCCAGCTCGACGATCTCCGGGCCAGGCTCATGCCCCGGCTGGTCGCTCATGGCCACGCAGGCTACCAGCGGATGATCACGGCCAGCCCCACCCTGCGGCGGGCCGGCTGGCCGGTGTCTGATGTGGCGCGACGGCCGGGCAAGGAATGAGAGGGAGCCGGGCCGGGCCGGGCTAGCCGGGCCAGGCCGGGCTAGCCGGGCCAGGCCGGGCTAGCCGTGGAGGCTGGTGACCGCGAACAGCTGCCATGGCCCGGGGATCGCGCCGAGTTCGTGGGTACCGCGGTCGGCGAACGAGACCCCGGATCCGACAACCAGGTCCTTGACGGTTCGGGAGACGAGGATCTCCGCCAGCTGCGCATGGGCGGCGACGCGACGGGCGATGTCAACGGAGATTCCCCCGATTTCGTCGCCGGCCAGGTCCACTTCCCCGGTGTGGATCCCGGCTCGTAGCCGGATTCCATGTGCGGCCGCGTCGGCGCGGATGGCGGCCGCGGACTGAATTGCCTGCCCGGGCGCGTCGAAGGTGGCGAGGATGCTTCGTGCGGTGCGCTCGCGGAGGCGGCCGCGGTGAGAGCGCACCCGCTGGCTGATCGCGGCACCATGAGCGTCCAGGCGGCCGGCCTGGGGGCGGCCGCCGGCCTGGTCCGGGTGTGCCGTGCCGTCTGCCGCCTCGGCGAGCAGGATCGTGGTGAGCATGCGATCGGGATCGCGGCGATGCGACGCACGGGCGAGGAAGCCCTCGATCTCGCCGAACAGCCGGTCGATGTCTCCGCTTCCGGCGAACCTCAGCGCGTGGTCCCCCGGTTGCTCGAAATAGCGGGCGCCGGATATGTGGGAAGCGAGGTAGCGCCCGTGGCATGGCGGGGTCATGATGTCGTCCAGGCGCTGTATGACGAGCGTCGGCACGTGGATCGCTGGCAGCACCGCGCGTACGTCGATCTCGCGGACCATCCGGATGATCCGCAGGAACGCGCTGGGGCTGACGGCCATCCGCTCAAAGCGCGCGAACATCTGCCGCGCCTGCGGTGAGCCCGCGCGGCTGGGCAGGAACCAGTCGATGGTTGCGCCTTGTCCCCACCGGTGCGCGGCGATCTCCTCGAAGGAGTCGAGCATCTCGGCCGCCCCTTGCCCGCAGGGGTAATCGGGCGCCCGGCGATAGCGGGCGGTCGCCGCCCCGAGGATCAGGGAGCTGACCCGCTCCGGGTACGTGGCCGCGAACAGGATGCTCATCGGCGCGCCTTCGGAGTAGCCGAACAGGACGGCTTCGCCCGAGCCGGCCGCGTGCATCACGGCCCGGACATCATCCATGCGCTCTTCCAGGGGCGAGTAGGCCGGCGCCCGGTCTGACAGTCCCGTGTCACGCTTGTCGAACAGGATCAGGCGGCCAAGCGTCGCAAGACGGCGAAAGAAGTCGGCCGTCTCAGGGTCTTCCCACAGCAGATCGAGGTGGCTCAGCGCCCCCGGCACGAAGACGATGTCGCGCGCGCCCCGTCCGAGGACCTGGTAGGCGATGTGGACGCCGCCGCTCTGCGCGTAGCGCGTCCCGGGCCGCGCCTTGTCGTCGCCTTCGGCGTGCCTGGCGGGCCGGTAGTCAAGCCTGGCGTCCTGGCGCAGGATACGAGCCTCGAGCTCGCGCACCTCCGGGCCCGGCTCGATGCCGAGCTGCTCGACCAGGATGGTGCGCAGCTCGCGGTATGCGCGCAGCGCATCGGCCTGCCGCCCGCAGCGGTAGAGCGCCAGCAGGCGCTGGGACCAGAAGCGCTCGCGCAGCGCATGGTTCGTGGTCAGCGTCTCGAGCTCCGCGATCATCTCGCCGTGCCGTCCGCTGTCGAGCAGCGCATCCATCCTCAGCTCAACGGCACCAAGACGTTTCTCCTCCAGCCGCGTCCGCTCCGCTGCCGCGAACTCAAGGTCGCCGAGGTCGGCGAGCGCCGGCCCGCGCCACAGGCCCAGGCCCTCGCCGAGGAGCCGGGCGGCCGTCGCCGGGTCGCCGCCCGCCAGCGCATCACGCCCGGCCAGGACGAGCTGCTCGAACTGCAGGACGTCCAGCTCACCAGCCGTGGCCCGGAACTGGTAACCCGGGGGCCGGGTGGCCAGCCGATCCGCCTCCCCGACCAGCCGAAGCGCCCGCCGCAGCTCTGCGAGGCGGACCTGCAGGTTGGCCACGGCCCTCTTCTGGTCAAGGCCGGGCCACAGCTCGCCCGCCAGCCGGTCAGCGGAGACCACCTGATTGGCGTTGACGAGCAGCATCGCCAGCACCGCGCGGGTCCGGGCGCCGCCCAGCGCGAGCGGCTGCCCGCCGCAGGTGACCTGCAGCGGACCAAGGACGTGGAACTTCACTGCGCACCTCTCGTGCCCGGCGAGCCCGCACCGCGCGCCGCGGCCGCGGCGACAACGCGACAGCCCCTCCCGGGCTGGTAAGCCGACGGTAATCGATCGGTAGGCGCCCCGATATCCCCGGGAGTCACGATTCGTTACGACCCGGCGCGTTCCAGGAGGCCGCTATGAGCACGATCAATCCGCCCGCCTCGTCCCGCGGCAGCACCGGCCAGACGAGGGCCCAGCCAACCGAGACCGAGCGCGCCGCGGCCGCGGCGATGCTGCCGATGATCTGGGGCATCCACATCTCGCGGGCCGTCTATGCCGCGGCCGAGCTTCGCATCGCCGATCTCCTCGCCGACGGCCCGGTGAGCTCGGCGGACCTGGCCCGGGCTACCCGCACCCACGAGCCCTCGCTGTACCGCGTGCTCCGCCTGCTCGCCGCGCTCGGCGTGCTCGACACGGTGCCGCCCCGGTCTTTCGGCCTGACCGCGCTGGGGGACCGCCTGCGCAGCGACGCTCCCGCGTGCGTGCGGTCGTGGGCCGTCTTCCTGGAGGCACTCGGCGGCGTCCGCCCGTTCGAGCACATCTTGCACACCGTCAGGACCGGCGAGCCAGGATTCGGCCAAGCCCAGGGAATGGAGATCTTCGAGTTCCTGGCCCGGAATCCGCAAAGCGCGGCCATATTCGACACCGCAATGTCCGAACGAACCGCGGCCTTCGCCCCCAGCGTGGCCGACACCTACGACTTCGCCGACCTGCGCACCGTGGTCGACATCGGCGGCGGCACCGGAACCCTGCTGGTGGAGATCCTGCGGAAGCGCGCCCACCTGCACGGCATCCTGTTCGAGACCCCGGCCGTCGCGGCCCGTGCCGACGCGGTACTCGACGCGACCGACCTCGCGGATCGGTGCCGGGTGCTGGCGGGAGACTTCTTCGAGAACGTTCCGGGCGGAGCAGACTGCTACGTGCTGGCGAACGTCTTGCACGACTGGGACGACACGCAGGCGGAGCGGATCCTGCGCAACTGCCGCCAGGCGATGACTCGGGGCGGCCGGGTGCTGATCGTGGAGCGACTGATCCCTGACCCGCCCGGCAACGCCGTTCCGACCCTGCTCAGCGACATCAACATGCTCGTCATCACCGGCGGCCAAGAACGCACCAACGCCGAATACGGCGACCTCCTGGCCGCGGCGGGCCTCACCATCGGCCAGGTGCACCCGGTCGCGTTTCCCTACGGCGTCATCGAGGGCCTCCCCGCGTGACCGGTCCGGCGCCCGGGTGGAATCGTGGTGCCGGGATAGAGGAGAGCCGATGAGCAACGTCGTCGTGGTCGGCGCCGGGTTGGCCGGACTGGCCGCCGCCCGGCGGCTTGTGGCGCGCGGGCACGAGGTGACCGTGGTCGAGGCCCGGGAGCGCGTCGGCGGACGTACCGAGGGCCTGGTGCTGGACGACGGCACGCCGCTCGAGCTCGGCGGACAGTGGCTCGGCGAGGGCCACGCCCGCATGTACGAGCTGGTGGGCGAGCTGGGGCTGGCGACGTTCCGGACCTGGAACGACGAGGGAAGGCTGCTGCTCGACCTGCAGGGCAAGCGGTCCACGATGAAGCCGCACAAGGACGCTGTCCCGCGCCTCTCGCCGTTCGCGCTCGCCGACCTCGTCCAGGGCCTGCAGCGCTTCGGCCGCCTCGCCGCGCGCACCGATCTGGAGCGGCCGTGGCTCACGCCCGGCGCCGAGGTGCTCGACGGGCAGACGTGGGAGAGCTGGATCCGCCGCAACCTGCGGACCAAGGCGGGGCGTGCCTACTTCCACGTCGCCTGCGAGGCAGTGTGGGCCGCCGAGGCGAGCGATGTCTCACTGCTGCACGCGCTGTTCTACACGCACTCCAATGCCGACCTGGGGACGCTCCTCGCGGTCGACCGGGGGGCTCAGCAGGACCGGGTGGTCGGCGGATCGGTCCGCGTCGCCGAGGCGATGGCCGCCGCGCTCGGCGAGCGGGTGGTCCTGGGACGCCCGGTGCGCCGGATCACCCGCGACGGCAACGGGGTCCGCGTGATCACCCGCGACGGCTCGCAGTACCACGGGGACGCGGCCGTCGTGACGCTGCCCCCGACGCTGGCCGGCGCTGGAGTACGACCCGCCGCTGCCATCCTGGCGCGATCAGCTCACCCAGCGAATGCCTGGCCGGCTCGGTCATCAAGGCGTACGCGATCTACCCCGAACCGTTCTGGCGCGAGGACGGGCTCAACGGGCAGGCCGCCTCGGATGCCGGGCCGGTGAAGGTGACCTTCGACAACTCACCGCCGTCCGGCAGGCCCGGCGTCCTGATGGGCTTTCTCGAGGGCAAGGAGGCGCGCACCTGGGCGCGCCGCAGCCAGGCCGAACGGCGGGAGGCCGTGATCGGCTGCTTCGTCCGCTACTTCGGCGACGCCGCAGGCCTGCCCGGGCAGTACCTCGAGCGGGACTGGATGGCCGAGGAGTTCACCCGCGGCTGCTACGGCGCGCACTTCGCACCGGGGGTCTGGACGTCCTACGGCGAGGCGTGGCGTGCGCCGGCCGGGCGCATCCACTGGGCCGGGGCTGAGTGCGCCTCCCGGTGGAACGGCTACATGGAGGGCGCGGTCCGCAGCGGCGAAGCCACCGCGGAGGCGGTCGCCGCGCTCTGACGGGCTCATGCCGCGAGCGCGGCCAGCCCGGCATCCAGGCCAGGCGGCTGGTAACCGGTCAGGGCACCGGGGTGCCGGCCATCCCGGCGTTGGCCAGGTCCGGCGGCGAGGCACCGGTCAGGTCCAGGTACGGCTCGGCCTGGGGCTCGGGCAGCGAAACGGCGCTCGCGGCCGGCGCGGGCTTGGGCTGGCGCGGCTGGCGGGCATCTGCCCCCCCGCCCCGGCCGCGGTAGACGAGCAGGCCGTTGACCGGGTCCGGCACGGCGTCCAGGGCCGCGCGCACGGCCGGCAGATTGCGGAACGCCTGCCACTGCTGCTCGGTCTCGAAGTGCACCTCGAAGACCACGCCCCAGCTGCCGGCGTGCCAGGACCCGTCGATGGCACCGTTGGTCAGGGCCGCCTCGATCAAGGCGGAGTCGTGCTGCTCCTGCCACCGGAAAGCCGAGAGCTCACCGTGCAGCACCTCGATTGACCACCATTCGGCCATAGTCAAGATAGTACGTCTTTCCCGGAATCTGTCCTACCCGGCGCCGCTGCTGGCCGCGGCCGGGCTTGGGATGTTCCGGGCTCAGCGTTGCAGTCCGTCCCATGACCATCGCGGAATGCTCAGGCCCCCGGGGACGTCGTCAGCTGACCCGTGATAGCGCGACATGCTGGTCGTGGTGGCCCAGGCGAAGTAGTCGTGCAGCACCTGCCGGACCGGCTGGGCCGCGCCCAGGCCCACGTCCTGCAGGGCCTGGTCGAAACAGGCGATCGCCCGGCGGTCCATTTCCTCGTGCGGGCCGTTGCCGCTGTGAATCCGCACGACCGACGCCTCGTCTCCGTAAACATCGGAGTAGGTGGCGGGACCCCCGAGGGCCTCGGCCCAGTAGGCAGCGAGCCGCTCGTGGTGCTGCGGATGGAATCCATGGCTGAAGGCATGGCTGACTATCTCGTCCGCCATGACCCGCGAGTGCCACGCCCTGGCCAGGCGGAGCAGGCCCTCGCTGCCGCCCGCGGCGTCATAGACGCTCTGCATGCACCAAGAATGCCAGGCCGCTATCGGGGCCCGCCGCGACGCCAGCCCGCGTGCCTGCCTGCCTGAGCACTCTGAACTTCACCCGGCTGCTGGAGCCGTGCCTCACCTATCGATTACGGTGATGACCGTGCGCGGTGTGCCGTGGTGGGGCGTGGTTTCGTCGGCGGCGGCTCCGGTGCTGATGGTCACCGGGTGGACAGTTGCCGCGGGGCTGCAGCACTCCTTCGATCCCGTGGCCGATACCGTCAGCGCGCTCGCGGCGCCGGGCGCTGCCGACCGGTGGGTGATGACGCTGACCTTCGTGGTGGTTGGCGTCTGTTATCTCGTCACCGGGCTCGCGCTGCGGCCGGCCCGCATGCCGGGGCGGCTGATGCTGATGGCCGCGGCCGTGGCGGGCGTGCTGGTGGCGGCGAATCCCGAACAGCCCGGGAACAACCTTCCGGTGCCGCACATGATCTGGGGCGCGGTCGGGTGCGCCGTGCTGGTGGCGTGGCCGGCCGGGGCCCGGCGGCACGGGCCGTTGGTGCCCTGGGGCCTGCGGCCGGCGGTGTCGGCGGTTGCCGTGGCTGTGCTGCTGGCCCTGCTGGCCTGGTTCGGGACGGAGCTGATCACCGGGGGCGGGCAGGCAGGCCTGGCGGAACGCATCTTCGGCGCCACGCAGGCGCTGTGGCCGCTCGCGGTGGTGGTGTCCTGCTGCTATGCCGCCAGGGCGGGCACCGGGCCGAGCCGTGCGCCCGGCCGGAACGAGCCGGACGCGAGCCAAGCGGCAGCAGGACGGTTCTGAAGCGGTCAGACTCCGAGGGGGCCTTTGGCCGCGGCCTGGAAGACGCGGAATGGCAGGAGCCGCTTGGCCAGCAGGCCCATGCGCTCGGCCGGCTTGCCCGCCGACACCCGCCGGGGCGGGTGCGGGGCTTCGAGGACTCGCCGCACCACGGTGGCCACCTCGGCGGCGGGCGCGCCATTAATCTCATCGTGTTCCATCACGCCCAGGGCCCTGGTGAACGCGGAACCGTAGGGCGGATCGGCGGCCGTTGCCGTCGGCCGGCGGCTGGCGGTGAAGTCGGTCTTGACGTTGCCCGGCTCGACGAGCGTCACCTGGACGCCAAAGGGCGCGACCTCATAGGCGAGGGCTTCGCCGAAGCCTTCCAGGGCGAACTTGCTGGCGCTGTAGAAGGCCTGGAAGGGAATGCCGATCAGGCCGCCGATCGAGCTCACCAGCACGATGCGCCCGCCGCCGCGGGCCCGCATGGCGGGCAGGACCTGCTGCACCACCCGGACACAGCCCCAGAAATTGGTCTCCAGCTGGGCCTTGGCCTCGGCCACCGGGCACTGCTCCACCGCGCCGGCCAGGCCCCATCCGGCCGCGGCGACCAGCGCATCGATCGGCCCGCGCTGGGCCAGCAGGCCGGCCACGCCCGCGCGGACCGATTCGTCGTCGTCGACGTCCATGACCAGCCCGGTGCACCCGGCCGGGGCCGTGCCCCGTCGGCTTGCCGCCGTGACCGCCCAGCCGGCCGCGTGCAACGCCTCGGCGCAGGCCCGGCCGATGCCCGCCGACGCGCCGGTGATCAGCGCCGATCTCGCTTCATCGTCCATAACGGTGCTCCGGGGTCCGCCTGGCCCGTGCCGGGCCGGTCACGGAATCGTACGCTGCGCGCCGCGCCCAGCCCGCATGGCAGGGCAGGGCAAACCCGCCGCCGGGCGGCCGGAGGCCGGCTATCGGCCCGGGAGCGATCGCGGTGTCTGCGGGAGCCACGTAGAGCGATCGCGGTGTCTGCGGGAGCCACGTAGAGCGATCGCGGTGTCTGCGGGAGCCACGTAGAGCGATCGCGGTGTCTGCGGGAGCCACGTAGGTTGACGGGATGTCTCACTACAGCAGGCTGTCCAAGATCGTGATTGATGTCCCGCCTGCCGAGCACGACCGGGAGCTGGCGTTCTGGAGCGCAGCCACCGGCCAGCATCTGCGCGCCTGCCGCTGTCGGGTGGGAAAACGGTCGTGCCGCGCCGAACAGGTTGATCTGTACCGCTCGCTGCGGCCTTGGTCGACCGACGCCCGTTGCAGGCGAGATTCCGTTCCTCTAGATGGTTCATCTCGGGGCTCTGAAAGGAGGCTTCCAGCTGGCGGCGCGAACGCCCGCTCACCGATATGCACCCCAGTCCGGCAGGCGCCCGATCACCGCGTGGGCTGGCCACGCTCTCGGCATGAGCCCGGGCCGTGCACCAAGTTAATCGTGTTTGACTTCTGATCTTGGCAACTCCGCTCCCGCGCGTCATTCACGAGATTTCGCGCCGGCGTATACGCTCTACGGGCGGACAGTCCACCTGCCGGCGCACCGTCCGGGCGGCGCGGCAGCTACCAGCTCGCTCCGCCTGGTCAGCTCGGAGGCCCTGAGGCGGCTGTGCCCCGGCGCGTCGCCGAGATGGCTGGCGAGCAAGCCGACTGCTCCCCGCTGCGTCCCCGGCCCGGATGGGCCTGCTTCTGATCCACCCATATGCGCCGGGGGCTGCCGAAGCACGGATCGGGCCGTTTGTCAGATCTTCGGCGTGTTGAAGAGTCGGTGCCTGCCGGATTGCAACCGGATGCAGGGCTCGAGGCATCTGTATGGGTGTCGGCATGTCGGGCGCGGGGGCGTCGCCATGCCTTTACAGAACCATGCCGTGCCAGAGAGGCGCTGACCACGTGACACCCGCGGAGGAGTTCATCGAGTTCGCGACCGTCACCTCGCCGCGGCTGCGGCGAACCGCGTTCCTGCTGTGCGGGGACTGGCACACCGCCGAGGATCTCGCGCAGGCAACGCTGGTCAAGATGTTCGCGTCCTGGCGCCGTATCAGCCGAAAGGACGCCGCGGACGCCTACGCGACGCGCACGTTGGTGAACACCTACCTCGCGGACAAACGCCGCAAGCGCGTCGGCGAGGTTCTCACTGACACCCTGCCCGAGCGCCCGGTCCAGGCACAGGCGCCCGAGGTGCGCGTGGTGGTGCTCAACGCCCTGGCCACACTCCCGCCCAGGGCCCGTGCGGTGGTGGTGCTGCGCTACTGGTCCGACCTGAGCGTGGAACAGGTCGCGGCCATGCTCGACTGCTCGACTGCTCGACAGGGAACGTGAAGAGCCAAAGCGCTCGTGCCCTGGGCAAGCTTCGGATACTGCTCGCTGACGCTCCCGCGGACGACGGCCCAGCCGGCCCACGGCACGGGATCAACAAGACGATGGGAGCCTCAGATGGATGAGCCATGGCTGCGCGACCTGCTGGACCGCGCCACCGCCAGCGAGCCGCCCATCGGCCCGCTGGCGGTCAACGCGCTGCGCGCGGGTATCAAGCGGCGCCGGCGGCGCCGTGTGCAGGGCACCCTGGCGTGCGTGGCCGCGGCCGCCCTGATCGGTACCGCCGCTGTGACCGCGACCGGGACGGCCGGCCACCCGGCGACCGGGCCGGCAAAGGTGACGGGCCCTTCGACCGTGTACGTGCTGAGTGGCGAGGGCAACCTGTACGCGATCCCGAACGCCACGAAGGTGCGCAGCAAGCGGATCCTGCTCCCGGGTGGGCGGCAGTTCATGGCGATCACGCCGAACGGCAAAACCATTTACGTCGGCGGCGACGAACCGAACGCGGTGATACCGGTATCCACGGTCACGGATATGGCCGGGAAGCCGATCCAGTTTGGCCGCCAGGTGCCAAGCCAAATCCTGATTACGCCGAATGGGAAGACCGCCTACGTCATCGGCCTGTCGGGGGGCGAGATCTATCCGATCGCGACGGCCACGAACACCATGGAGAAGCCCATAAGGACCGGGCAGGGAGCCGGCGGGCCTTACCAGATGGCGATCACGCCGGACGGCAAGACGCTCTACGTCCTCTCGTTCAACACAAGGGGCATGGCTCCGTCCTACGTGATCCCGATATCGACATCCACGAACACACCCGGGAAACCCATCAAGATCCAGAGCACCGACGCCAGCGAGATCGTCATGAACCCGGACGGCACGACCGCTTACGCCATCGGCGAGTCGTCAACAGGGACCGAGATCGTTCCGATCTCGACAGCCACGAACACGCCCGGGGAACCGGGCATCGCCTACGGGGCCGCGGGCGCCCTGGCCATCACGCCGGATGGGCAGGCCATCTACTTCGCTGACGAGGCCCTGAATGACCCGGACCGGGTGATCCCATTCTCGACGGCCACGAACACGGCCGGGAAGCTGATCAAGGTCGACGGCATGGTCTACGCCATAGCTGTCACCCCGGACGGCAACACCGCCTACGTCGCCAGCGAGCCGAGGCAAAAGCCAGCGGTGAACTGCACCGGCCAGACGGGCATGGTTACGCCGATCTCGACCGCCACGAACCTGCCGGGACGCCCGATCCGCGTCGCCTGCGACCCCTACGCGGTCGCGGTCACCCCGGACGGCAAGACGGTCTGGGTTGGTAGCAGAAACTGGGTCACCCCGATCTCAACGGCCACGAACACGGCCGGGAAGCCGATCAAGTTCCGCGGCCCGTTCGTCGCGATGTTGATCGCAGTCACGCACTGACCCGGACGGAAGGCCTTCGCCACGGGACAGGTGCCGAGCCGCGCTAGCTCAACGTCCTCAATTCACGCATGACCATGTGTCGGCAGCTGCGCGGATCATCCCGGCCGCGCGCTGGGCGTCTCGGCCCTCACGATCCGGCCGGCACAGGTAGCCGATACTGCACCGGCGCCGGGCGCTGCCAGCGACCGCGGGTCGGGCAGGCTGTCAGGCCGTGCTGCTCGCGCGGGACACGGCGTCCGGCAGTTGGGTGGCCGTGGGAGATTTCGTCAGTTCTGCTGTCTTCCGAAGGGCCCCAGCAGCGCCTGCCCGGCGATGCGGAGCAGCTCATCGCGCAGGAACCCCGCCGGGTGTGAGTTCGCCATCGCCGCGAGCTGCCCGGCGATCGCGATCGACCAGGGCAGCAGCCCCGGCCCTGGCCCTGGCCAGGTGCTGCGGGCGCCGCACCATTCGTCGAGGACGCGGCCGATAGACCGGCAAGCTTCGGCTTCGAGCTGGCTGCGCAGGTCGCCCCTGGGCAATGACGCGGCGATCTTCTTGATGCTGGCCGCCTCGGCCAGGGCGCTAACCGCGGCGCTCCAGGGCCACGGACCGGGCTGGTGATGAGGCGGGTCCACGGGTGACTGGCCGTCGACCGCGGGATACCAGCTGATCTCTCCCCTGGCTGGCCCGATCAGATAATCCGCCGATGGCATCGCAACTCCCCCTTCCCGCAGCTGGATTCTCCCGGCCCGCCCGGCGTTAGCGATCAGGTCACCTCGGCCGGGCTGTCGGCGCTGGACCAAGCCGGCAGACCAGCATGCCTTCCTATTACTTCGGAGAGCCGCCAGGCAGGCATCTGATACACGGCGACCCAGCTGACCTCCGCCTGACGGCAACCAGTGCCGACAGCAAGCCCCCATCCTTCTTGAGCTCGGGCTAAGGCAGGGCATCAAGCGGCGCAATCGGCGACAACGATCCTTCGAGCAACGATCGTCCAGTGGCGGCGAGGCCCTCGAGCCAGGCGTCCAGGGACTCGCAGGCCCGTCCTGCCGGCAGATAATCGGGATGACCCGGCCCGGCCCGATGGCGTACGTTCTCGCCATGTCAGGTGCATACGTGCGCCCGTTCCACGCCGGCGATATCCCCCGCCGCCGGGCGCTTCTGGCGGCACGGCACCGGGCCCATCGCCTCAGCACCATGCCATCTTCGTGGCCGCCGCAGGTTCCGATGGCCCGCCCACACTCGAACGACGAGACGCGGCCTCCGAACTCGTCACACCCAAATACGACGGGTTACCAGTTCCGCCGTGAGTTCAGCCTGACTGAAGGTGCCGAGCGGGGAACTCGCGGTCATCCGGGACCTGGCGGCCGCGATCAACGTGGGTTCGTGGCGGGGCATCATGGCGCTCGAACTTGGGCAGCGGCATGGGATCCAGGTGAGGATGACGGGCCCTGAAGCAGGATGACGCTGTGTCGTCCGCCGGACACCTGACTTGCCTGCCCAGGCGCTGCCGTTTCGTGACAGACGGTCACAGCTCGAGGGTCGCACGGCACGCGATATCCGCCTGCATGATGTCGCTGCCCGGTGGAGGGCTGTCGCAGACGCACCCGAATGGTCAATATGAGCGCAGATCCATCGGCTAAGCCCGACGTCGCTGGTGGCAGATAATCGGCCGGGCGGGCGCAGCGCTGCTGATAGCGATCACAGCTGTCATTCTCACGATCATTTGGACGGTCATCGCCCGCCGCCGGGGATATCCGGCTGGCCGCAACGCCATCGTCCGCTGCAGCCAAGGTCACCTGTTCACCACGATCTGGATCCCGGGTGCTTCTTTCAAGTCGGTACGGCTCGGCCCGGCCAGGTACCAATGGTGCCCCGTAGGCAGGCACTGGGCTTCCGTGACCCTGGTGCGCGAGTCGGACCTGACCGAAGATGAGATCCAGAGCGCCCATGAGCATCACGACATACGGATTCCCTGGCTGAGTTGCCCGGCGCGCGCACTGCGGCAGGACAACACCACGACGAGCGGCCAGATCGCCTGCGCCGCCCCCACGACCCGCTCGGCCAGGCCGACCTGCCCAGCGCCAGTGGCCAGTTCCGCGACGAACCAGGCCACCAGGATGATCTGGACGGCGACGGCGCCGAAGCAGACAGCCGGCCGCAGGCCCCACGGCACCACAGGGCCGCGGCGCCACGCCCCGGCCGGCCATGCCGCCAGTCCGGCCACCCCGAGCGATGCCCATACCGCGTGGAGACCGAGCCGCCCCCGGCATGCTCGGGGCTCGCCGCCACCAGCATGCCCGCGACCGCGCCCCCGATCAGGATCAGCCGGCCGGCTCGCGCGGCCGGCCGTAGCGCTGCCCCGGTGATGGCATCGCAGAGGCCGACCGCGACGAAGACCAGCGTCATGATCCACCGGTCGGTCGCGCCGAGGGCCGCGAGCGCACTGACGGTGTCCGCCACCGGGTTGAAGGACGGCGGCTGCAGCATGGCGGCAATCGTCCCCCCTGCGATCAGCAAGACCGGGGACGCGGCCGACGAGACCATGCCCGACCACGGCACAGCCCGCGCCGCTGCCGGGGTAGGCGGGGACCCGCCGAGGCCCCCGGTGGCTACGGTCACCAGCCAGCCTGCTTCCCGGGTGCCTCTCGGCGCCGACGTCCCCTGGTGCCCGCGCCCGACTCCTCTACCGCCGTTACCAGGTCCGGTGCGCCGAGCAGGTCACATCCCGAGCTTGATCCCGCAGTCCGGCCACGTCGCCACGAGCGAGGCCGCCGGCCTGCAGCGGGCTCCCGGCCACGACGCGGACCGGGCCGCCGTGGATCGCC
This sequence comes from uncultured Actinomycetota bacterium, assembly GCA_963808705.1. GTDB lineage: Bacteria > Actinomycetota > Actinomycetes > Streptosporangiales > Streptosporangiaceae > JASHPR01. Next base: position 109,275 of record CAWEHB010000012.1, read on the forward strand.
TTTCGGCCGGCGGCCAGATCCGGCAGGTTCCATCGATGGCGGCCGGCACGACCTGGCTGGCGATCGCGATGATGAAGGCGCCATCCTTAAACTCCCCGACGGTGCAATCCGGGGAGATCCCCCGCTCCGGGTAGGCCAGCAGCGAGTGCCCAGCCGCCAGGGCCCGGAACAGCTCGCGCACGGCCACGACTCGCAGCGACACCGGCAGCACCCGCAACTGCACCATCGGGTCGAGGCTGGACTGGCGATCGGACACCACCACGCAGGGCCCTGCGGCTAAAGGCGCGGCAGGCCACCCGCGCGCCGCTGCGGCGCGCAGCCAGGCTCCCGCCCGCCGCACCACCCGGTCGGTGCCGGCTGAGCCGGCCCGTGCCGCCCTGCGGCACCACACCAGCACGGCACCGGCCACCGTCGCCAGCACCCGCACGACGAACGTCGGCACCGTACCGCCAGGACACCCATCCCCCTTCCGTGCTCGCGGCCGGAGAGCAGCCGAGAGCAGCGTTGTGGCCAGTTCACGGCGAGGCGCTGCCGGGCGGTAGGGGCGGAGGTCCCCCGCACCGTGTCAGTTGCTGGCCGGTTTACCAAGCGTCCGGCGCACGCCTTCGGCGAACACCTCGACATCGGGGCAGCGGTCCCGGTCAACCGGGCATGGCAGGGTTCGCCGACCGGCAGCGGCACGGCCATCCAGCCGGCCCCGTTGCCAAAGGAACGCCGGACTGCTCGCCGTGCAGGAAGACCGGGACCGAGGCGCGCAGCACCAGGCCCCTGACGGGTTCGCCGTGGGCCAGCTGCAGATCGCGCAGCCCGCCGACGGCCGCGGCCAGTACCACATCGTTGACGGTCCCGCCCTGCGCGCGGGCGATCGCCCTGGCAGCAGTGAGGTCGCCGCGGACCAGGGCTAGCCTGCGGTCCAGGCCGATCATGAGGCGCTGGCCGCCTTGCCGCGGCTGTCCCCCGAGATCGTGGGAGAGTGCCGGTTCGTCCGGCTCGCGGACCGTCACGACACGGCCGACCTGGCCGTGACGGTGGTCGATGCCCGGCAGGGCCGCGGGCTTGATTCCGCGCTCCTGGGGCGCCTCAGCGAGCGCGCGCTCAAGGTCGAGGTCGAGTACTTCACCGCGGAGATCCTGGCCGAGAACCGGACCGTGCTCGCGATACTGCCCAGCCTGGGCAAGGTCGAGACCGAGTCACGCAGCCTTGTGGTCGCGGCCCGCATCGAGATCGCCGAGCCAGCCCAGCAGGCTGAGCATGAGCTCCTGAGCCTGTTGACGGCGGCGGCCCGAGGGGAGATCGTGATCATCCCTACTCCCCTCCGGCGGCTGATCCGGGTGACGGAGGAGTTCGCTCGCATGGTGCGGCTGCCGGTGACCATGTTGCTGCGGGCGCTGCGGCCCGGCTCCAGGGGCCCTAGACCTCTGCCTGATCGCTTGGCGTCATCGCCGCGCCGGTCAGGGCCTCAGCGCGATCTTGTCGCGCTCCCCTTAAGGCACGACCACGAGGGGGACCGGTGAGCGGCGGGCGAGGCTGACGGCGACCGAGCCGACCAGGCGGTGCAGGGCATGCGATGAGCTCCCGACCACGATCATCACGTTGTCGCCGGGGTGATGGGCGTCGCGGATGTCCGCGGCGGCGGCGATCAGCTCGTCCGGGATCAGGCCCTGGCGCCGCTGGAACCGCCACCGCTCCTCGCGACCGCGTAGCTCCTCGCCGGCCGCGGTGCGCAGCCCGCGCGCGACATCGTCGAAGCTGGCTTCCATTTCGGCTATGGCGCCGGGCGACAGCGCGTCGATGCTGGGCAGGTGCGCCACGTACACCACCTCGATGCTGCCGGTCCGGCCGTACAGCAGCCTGGCCGCGGCGTCGAGCGCCCGGATAGCAGGCGGTGAGCCGTCATACCCGACGACGAGGTACAGGTTCCCGGCGGGCGGCGCGGTAGCGTTCATCGCGGCCAAGGCTATTCGGTTCCCTGGCACGTCGTCCCGGTAGCCGGCATGCGGACGGCACGACGGCCCGGCTCACCCGTCCCGGCGGACCCACCAGCCAGTTCGGACGCCGCTCGGGATTGCGCGGCCTCCTGGCGGGGCGGCTGTGGTGATGCGCACGGCGGCGGCGGTCGAGCAGCAGCGGCCCGGTGAGGCGGGCGGCGACGTAAATGGCGAAGCTGAGGCTGGTGATGAACACGCTGGCCTTCGCGTTGCTCTGGGAGCTGATGAGCAGCCCGCCGGCGGTGGCGGCCACAGCGAACAGGATCCAGAGCACGGCGGCGGTGAGCGGGCTGGCGGACAGCCGCTGCGCGGCGCCGGCCGGAGTGATGGCCAGGCTGAGCACGAGCAGGGTGCCGACTACCTGGGCCGCTCCGGTCACTGTAAGGGCGAGCACGACCAGGAACAGCAGGCGAACCGGGACACCGCGGGCCAACGCGCCGCAGGAAACCACGCCGAACCAGCGGACACCGGATGATCGCCCCGACGGGCCGCCCGTAGTCCGAGACGAAGAGGCTCGCGCCCCACTGCGTGAAGCCGCGGCATCCGGGGCTGATGTTAACCAGCTGGCGCCTATCCGGGCACAGGGCGCTGGCGTAGGCTCGGCGGTGGAGTATCCATCAGATCCTGCGCCAGGCCACAGCAAGTGCGCAGGTGACCGCGTCGCTCCAGACCCTTTGGCGGCACGGCCAGTTACGGCCGGTTAGGACCCAAGGTGCCTCAGCGATGCATGCCGAAGCGACCATGCCCGGCGACGGGGTAACACCAGAGCTAGACGAGCCGCGCACACGGCCGACGCGCAGTCCCCCGCCCGGGAGGGCAGGCGACTCGGCGGAGGTGACCCTGCGCCTGGTGCAGGATCACGACCGCATCGCGGCGGGCATGAACGACATCGTGGTGCACCGGCTGTTCTCCGCAGGGCTGTCCCTCGAAACAGCGCTGGGGCTGATGGGCGGCCATCGCGGGGCCGGGAAAGTCCGGGAAGCCATCGACGAGCTGGACCTGGCGATCGCGGACTTCAGGAACGTGCTGTTCGATCACCATTAACCTGATCCGCCCACGGCGGGCAGCCTGCCGCCGACCGCCGGCAGGGGGCGCGGCGGGTCCTCGTCGTCGCGCAGGCGCTCTTCGCGCTCCCAGGCGCCATCGTCGGTATTCCGCTCGGCCTCGGCCTCTTCAGGGCCGCCGTCACAAGCCGCACGCTGCCACCGCCGCTCTGGCTCGTCACCACGGTGATCGGGACGCTCGTCGTGATGGCCGCCCTCACCATCGTCCCGGCCCGCATCGGTTCGATGCAGTCGATCGGCGCCGGGCGGATCGTGCGCAAGACCGCCCGCCGCGCCGGGATCACCAAGCCAGTCACGCCCCACACGCTGCGCCACGCGTTCATCACCGCCGCGCTCGACGCCGGGGTCCCGCTGCGCGACGTCCAAGAAGCCGCGTCGCACGCTGATCCGAGAACCACGATGCGGTCGGGCCCGCGGCAGCCTGGACCGGCACGCCACCTACATCGTCGCCGCCTACGTCGCAGGCGCCGCCCGGTAACGGCACACCCAACTGGCGCAGCTTCGCCCGGCAGCGGCAGCGGCCGGGCGAAGCTGCCCATATAACCCGACGGTCACAGACAGCGACCCCAGGACGAACACGAACCGCCGATCTGGGCGTCAAGCCGCAGTTCGGATCGGCCTGTTCTTGTGCGCATAACCGTTCGTTCTGCCTGTACCGCCGAACCCAGCTCCTGGCCGATACGGCCGTGGCCGCGGTGAAGGCGGTCGCCGAGCCGACCCGCCACAACGCCGACGCCTTCGCCGCGCTCGCTCAGCGGCGCGCCCAGGGGGTGGCGTATCGCTCCCGCTCCCTCACCGATGACCCAGATGTGGCCGCGCTCGCGGCCCGCCTGGCGCTGTCCGCTCACTGAGCGGCCCGGCCTGGCAGAGACAGCCCTCGCCGCGGGTCGTTTCGCCGCGTTCCTTCAGGCGCCGGTGGCGTGACCCTCGGCCAGCCACACGCCGAAGCTCTGGCCACCACCTGCCCGCGGCTGACCTCAGCGTCACCTCAGCGCTACCTCAGGGCACCCGGGCAGCCTGGCAGTCATGCAGCCAACCCGTGACGAGAACCCCAGCCACCATGACCGCCTGGCCCCTGCCGGGCCTGCGGTTGACGTCCACGGCCGCGTGGTCACCGCAAAGCAGCGGGCCGCCGGAAGGTACCGGCAGGCACAGCGCGCCGCCGACTCGGCCGCGGCCGCCACGGCGCTGCGGCTCGCCGTCAGCGCCGACCCGGCCTTCGGGCTCGCCATCGCCGACCTCGACGCCATCACCGGAACCGCGAGCCAAGGTCCCAGCCACCAGCAGATGAACTGGGAGCGCCACCACATCGAAGTGGTCCGCGCCGCAGCCACCGGCAATGCCAGGCGAGCGGCTGACCTGCTCCGCGAACACCTCGCCAGCATCGGCTGCGACCCTCTCGCCTTCCGCATCACTGCCATGCTCCGGCAGCCCGCAGGCAAGAACGACGACTTCGACAACCTAGCCAGCCAGCTTCCCGGCTGCCACCGGGCCCCATGGCCATGCCCGCCATGACCGTCGGCCATCCTCCAGCGGCAACCCGGCACTCCGAACCGGAAACCCTACCGGCTACGCACATCGCACGAAGGGATCAGGCCATGACAACACCAGCGACCGTTTCTGCAAGAGATCAGGAGCGACCCGTCGCTCACCGAAGGACCGCCGTAGTGGTGGGAGTGCTGTTCCTCTCGTTCACGGTCACCTTCTTCATAGGTAACACGCTGATCCATTCGTACTTCTCCAGCGCGGCCAAGCCCGCCAGGCACCCTCATCACCGGCGTGCTGCTGATCGGCCTCAGCGGCCTGGCAGACGCTGCGGTCGGCCTGGCCATGCGCCCGGTCCTGGCGCCCTGCGCACCGGTGCGCTCGCAGGTCTACTTCATCCTGAGAGTGGCGGAGGGCCTCGCGGTCCTGGCGGCGTGCGCGTACTTCCTGGCAAGCCGCAGTCAGTGGCACGACTACGCGCTGCCGGCCTACGCGCTCTCCGCCGTGGCCGGGCTCGTCCTGACACCGGTCTTGCTGACGTCGAGGCTCGTGCCGCGGAGCCTGTCCATACTGGGCATCGCCGGCTACACGTTGCTCCTGGCCGGGGTTGTCGGCGATCTGCTCGGGATCGCCGACATCGGCTGGCACGTATCCCCCGCCGGAATCGTGTTCCTCGCCCCCGGCGGCCTGTTCGAGCTCTTGTTCCCGCTCCTGTTGATCGTCCGGGGCTTTCCCGCCGGAAGCCGGGCCCGTCTTGTGCCCGTTCGCGCGGGCAGTGCCCGGCACCGGGACGCCAAGGCCGCCTAGGGAAAACCCCGGCGCGGCACCGCGACCACTGGCTGGCCAGCTACCACCCGGCCAGCCAGCGGTCACGGTGGCAGCTCACACGAAGGGACCGCCCCCTGGCTATCGTCGGTCAGGCAGGCCATATCCGGAGAAGGCGAACATGACACAGCCAGCAGTTCCAGACTCCCCTGACTGGCAGCGCCGCTGGACCATCGACGCCGGCAGTGTGTCGCTGCAGCCGGTCACTCGCCGCATCGCACAGGCCGTGCTCGACGGCGGGCCGATCACGCGCAAGTTTGAGAGCGGAGCCCTGCACGACAGGATCCCCCAGGCCATGGGCGTCGCCATCCTCCATATCGACTCAGGCGCGGCAGCCGTCCTGCCGACCGTCTGGCTCGTCACCCGCCGCGCTGACGGGCAGATCCTCGGCGACATCGGGACCCACGGCCCGCCCGACAGCGAGGGCTGCGTCGAGATCGGCTACAGCCTTGCCCCATCCGCGCGCGGGCAGGGCATCGGTACCGCCGCCGTTGCCGCCCTGGTCGGACGCTTTGCGGCGGTTCCGCGGATCCGCCGGCTCACCGCCGTCACCAGTGCCCAGAACGCGGCTTCCAGGCGCTTGCTCGAACGCCAGGGATTCCGCATCACGGGTCCGCTTCCCGGTACAGACGAGGTGCGCTACACCCTGACCCTCAGCTAGCTGGTCACCCGATTGCAATCGCCCGGCAGGCATCCGCTCTCGCGGCTCTAGGGTACCCTCGTTGGCCGGCCCGGGGCCTCCGCCCAGCCGTACCGGTATCGATGCGCCAACGGCGGGCCAGATCATGGACCGCGGCTCCGGATCAGGCAGGGGACGGGTCAGCGGAGACGTTGCGCAAGTGGTATTGCCAGGCTGAGGCTGGTGCCGGGACCCGCCCTGGCGTGACCGATGACGAGTCCGCCGGGCGCCGTAAGCCGTGGCCGGAAGTGCGGCGGCTGCGGCGGGCCGGCGTCCTCACGGCGGCGTCGGCTTTGGTTGCGTCAATGCCAGGAGGCAGGCCGCCCGCAGCGGTCCTCGTGAGGTTCTCCAGCGAGCAAAGTCCCGGTTTCGGGTTCCGGCCGGTCTGCCGCGACCTGCCGGCAGATAATCGGGATGACCCGGCCCGGCCCGATGGCGTACGTTCTCGCCATGTCAGGTGCATACGTGCGCCCGTTCCACGCCGGCGATATCCCCGCCGCCGGGGCGCTTCTGGCGGCACGGCACCGGGCCCATCGCCTCAGCTGCCGGCTGTTGCCGCCGCGCTACGAGCACGAGCCGGCGGCTACCGCGGAGGTCGCGGCGGCGTTCGCGCTGCCGGGCGCGTCCGGAGCGGTGGCCATGCAGGGCGAGAACATCGTGGGCTTTCTGCTCGGCGCCCCCAAAGCCAGCCCGGTGTGGGGATCGAATGTCTGGGTCGATGCGGCCGGACAGGCGGCCGCCGAGCCGGAGTTGGTGCGCGATATGTACGGGCTGGCGTCCGCCCGGTGGGTTCAGGAATCACGCAGCGCCCAGTACGTGCTGGTGCCAGCGAGCGACGAGGACCTGCTGCGCGCGTGGTACCGGCTGGGGTTCGGCCAGCAACAGGCACACGCCGTACGCCCGCTGCCGGACGCAGCGCCGGCCGCGCCGCCCAGGGCTGTGGTGCGCCGGGCACGGCGCAGCGACCTGCCCGCGCTAGCCAGGCTAGAGGTCGAGTTGCCACGACAGCACAGCCTCGCCCCTACCTTCTCGGCCGCCCCGGTGCCGAGCTATGAGGAGTGCCTGGCCGGATGGGAGGAGGACTTCGACGACCCCGCCTACACCACCTTCGTGGCCGAGTTCGAGGGCGCCGTCATCGGCTCGAGCATCGGCTGTTCGCTGGAGTTGTCGAGCAGCCACCCGCCTCTCACCCGGCCCGACCACGCAGGCTTCCTCGCCTTTGCCGCTGTCTTCCCGCATGCGCGGGGCCTCGGCGCTGGCCGAGCGCTCGGCGAAGCCGTCATCGCGTGGACCGCGCAGGCCGGCTACGACTGCGTGGCGACGGACTGGCGGGTCACCAACCTGCTCTCCTCGCGCACCTGGCCCAGGCTCGGCTTCGCGGAATCCTTCCTGCGGCTGCATCGTCTCATCGGCTACTGAAGCACGCTGGAATCCCCGGCCAGCCGCGAAGGCAGGCCGGGCACCTCAGATCGCCCGGGTCGGGCGCCAGGGCAGCGGATCGTCCAGGCAGGCCGATCGGAACCCCAGCTAGGGCCGCCAGAACCGAACAATCTGGGCGTCGGCGGGCCGAGGCGGGACAGGTCGCGTTGCGGGGCCGGCTAGGGCCGTTTCTTCCTGAAGGCGCGTGGTCTGCTCGCGCAGGATGCCGGTAAGGCCGACCAGGTAGCTGGCGATGGCTGCCAGTTCTGCGGGCTGGTACTGCGCGGAGAGGCCCGCGATGGCCTGGCCCAGCGGCGCGAACACCTCCGGTCCGAGCCGGTCGCTGGCGGGGCTTGGCAGGCGTGTGATGATCACGCTGCGGCGGTCGCGCGGGTTGGGCTCGCGCTGCGCGTACCCGGCCTTGACCAGGCGGTCCACGACTCCGGTGATCGCCCCGCTGGTCAGGCCGGTGTTCGTGGCCAGCTCGCCGGCGGTTGCGGGGCCAAGGCGGTCCAGGACGTCCAGCAGCTTGCGCTCGGTGCCGGACAGGCCCAGCCGCTTGCCGACGGCCTCGTGGAACATCACCACGGCGGTGGCGAGTTCGCGGCCGATGAGCTGGCCAAGCCGGCCGGGGTCAGTTGCCATGTGCCCGTCCATAGTGTTATCTTACATAGAGAGAATCTTATCTCGCAAGCTAAACTGGTCACTGGGTGATCGGTAGGGAGATCCCGATGACCAAGTCCCGCGGCCGCGCCTGGCCAGTGATGTTCCTCCTGCTCCTGGCGCCCCTGGTCGCCGAAGTCTTGTGGGGCACCACGACGGTCACCGATCCTGCCGTGTACCTGATCCAGATCGGCCTGTACGGCGGCGGCGCGGTCCTCATCCGCGAGGTGGTGCGCCGGTGGGGCGGCGGGTGGCCGTCGATCCTGCTGCTCGGCGCCGCCTACGGCGCGATCGAGGAAGGCCTGCTCGAGCCGAACTGGTTCACCCCGGCCCTGCAGGCCCACCCCTACGGCGTCGCGGCCGGGGTGTTCTGGACCTACGCCATGTGGAACATCGGCTATCACGCCGTCTTCAGCATCACGATCCCGATCCTGCTCACCGAGCTGGCGTTCCCCGCCTGGCGGGACAAGCCCTGGCTGGGCCGGGCCGGCACCAGCGTGGCCGGCGCCGTCTACGCGGTGAACGCCGCCGTCATCGGCCTGCTGTGGTGGGCGTACGTGCAGCCCATCCTCCTGCACGTGCCGGCCCGGGTGCACCCCGCCCAGCAAGGCGCAGCCATCGCCCTGGTCATCGCCCTGATCGCGGCGGCCCGGCTCGCCGCCCGCACCCGTACGTCCGCCGCCGGCGGGCCGCCGCCGCCAGCGGCGGGCTGGCTCGCCGGGGCCGCCACGGCCGGCGCCACCGCATGGTTCGGGCTGCTGCTGCTGTCGGTCTCGGGCAACCACCTGCACTGGCTGCCGTTTCCCGTTCCTATCACCGTCGCGGCCGCCGGAGTTGCCCTCGCCGCCTGGGCGCTGCGGCGCTGGTCGGCCCGCACCGACCTGCAGGTGCTCGCCGCCTGCGGCGGCGCCCTGGTCGTGCAGATGGCCGTCGGCTTCGCCGTGCTCGGCGCAGCTGGCCCGGTGAACATCATCGGCAAGGCCATCCTCAACATCATCGCGGCATGCCTGCTGGCATGGTTCGCGCTGCGGCTACGCCGCAACGCCCGCGACCAGTACCCTCCCGCACCACCGCCCGCAACCAGCCCCCCGCGTGTCAGCGCAGTAAGCGGGTAACGGGCAACACGACGACCGCGACAACCGAGATAGGCACGCGCGGCGCGCCCGCCAGGAGCAGCACGAGCCGACGCTGGTAAGCCCGTTTCGCCACGCCGGGACCTCGCCCAGGCGCTGGACTGCGAAGGCGCGGACACCAGCCCCGCCCGGCTTCACCAGCCCCGCCCGGCTTCACCAGCCGGGCCCCGGCCCGGGCCGGCAGGCCAGCCGCACGGCTTACGCTCCCAGCGCGTCGCGTGGCAAGCTGGCCAGAGCAGTCGCGGGACGCGCGGACCCCGGCCGCCATGGCCGGGGCGCATCCGCAACGAAGAAGGTCACGATGGCGCAAGGCACGGTGAAGTGGTTCAACGGCGACAAGGGCTACGGCTTCATCGCGGCGGAGGACGGTCCGGACGTATTCGTGCACTTCAGCGCGATCACCGGCAGCGGCTACCGCAGCCTCGACGAAGGGCAGAAGGTCGAGTTCGACATCACCCAGGGCCAGAAGGGACCCCAGGCCGAAAACGTCAGGGTCATTGCCTGACGCACCGCCAGCGTGCGCCTTCCCCGACCCCGCGCAGCCCCGGGGCCGCGGGCCGGCCTACTGACAGCAGCACCGCCCAGCTGACTCCACCCCCGCAGCCCCGGTTTGCCGCCCGCCAGCAGGTCACCGAGCGTAGCCGAGCCGCTGGTGGGGCAAGCACTAGATCCGTTCGTTCGGCGTGTCCTGGCGCTCGGCCAGGATGGTCGTCCAGGCGCGCGAGAACGAATGTTCTGTCACGTCGCGCGCCAGCTCAGAGTGCGTGCTCAAGATCGCTGGCCTGCTGCCTGGCTTACCTGCCGATAAGCGAGCGTGCCTTGGCGCAGCCTACGCGGTCCGTCAGCACTCGGGGAAAGTACTTGCCCGTCTGGAAAATCCATGCTACTTTCCAATAAGGAAAATAGTTGCCCAGCGGACGAGGAGATCGGCCATGAGCGGAAACCTGCGGCCCGACGAGGCCACCAGCGCACTGGCCGAGATCCGCCAGCGGCAGGGCAACGTCATCGACGCGGTCCTGGTCCCGGCCTGGTACTGGTGGGCCGTGGCGGCCGGCGTGGTGGCCATCGGCGCGGCGGTGGACACCCGCGATGCGGTGGTACTGGCCGTCGTCATCCCGGCCGCCGTCGTCCTCATCGCGGCGCTGACCGCAGGAATGATCTTCGGTGCCTACCGGCACGCCCAGGTGCGCAGCAGCGAGCTGCTCGGCAGCCGCGGCGCGCTGGCCATTGTCGGCTTTGTGTGGCTCGTGGTGGCGCTGACGCTCGGCATCGGGTTCGCGCTGCGGGCCGCGGGCTCGCACCTGCCGGCCACGATCGCGACAGCCGCCGGCGGCGCGGCGCTGGTCACCGGCGGACCGTTCGTCATGCGCTGGCTGCGCAAGATCATGCTCGGCAACCGGGCCGGGGAGGCCCGGTGAGGCCGCCCAGATTCGACGAACTCATCCACGCGCCGACCCGGCTGGCGATCGTCTCCCTGCTGGCCGCGGTGGAGTGGGCGGACTTCAAGTTCATCCGCGACGAGGTGGGCCTGTCGGACTCGGCGCTGTCCAAGCAGCTGGCCACGCTGGAAGAAGCCGGCTACCTGGAGATCCGCAAGGCCTTCGTCGGCAAGCGGCCGCGCACCTCGGCGCGGCTCAGCAAAGCCGGCCGGGCCGCATTCGAACTGCACGTCGCAGCGCTGCAACAGATCGTCGAACGATCCGGTGCCTCGGTGCTCCGGCGCTGACGGCATCAGCTGCCAGCTGCACCGCGCGGCGGTCAGCTAGCCACCGCACAAATACTCATGGCGCCGCCGCGCCGTCCCTGATCAATATCCTCATTTGACCGCCGCCGGGAGCGCGGTCGGGCACCTGCTTCGACGGTAGACGGCCGCAGGTGGCGGGGGTTGTTGCCACCGAGACCGCGCGTTAACTTCCGAGCGCTTCGGATGCCGACCGGGGGAAGCGGGCCGGCGAGAAGCTCATCGCTCCGGCTGGGACCATCCACGGCAAGGCGATGACGGCAAACTTGCCAGCCTGGACGGCGGGGTCGCTCTCCTTAAGCGCCCGGGCTTCCTCAACGCCGACGTTGAGGATGGACAGCCCGCGGAACTGTGATGTGCGGTCGAGCAGCGGGCCGGCGGCGAGCAGATGGCCGGCCTGGTGCAGGCCGGCGAGGTGGGACATGTGCGCGTCCTGCAGCGCATCTTCTTGTTCCGGCGTGAGTTCTGGCGCGTCATCGCGGAGCACAAGCAGCGTGATCGTGAACCGGTCGAAGTCCATGGCAGGCCATGGTAGTCACCGTGGCTGTCCTGCCTGGCGATCACGCCGTGAGCGGCCGCGCCTCCACCACCAAGGCGCCCGACCCGACGGCGAGAACCCACTCCGGAGGCGGGCACAGGCCCTTGGCGCAGGGCTCCTGCTCGACCGCACTGACGATCCCGACGAGCCGCTCTACGCCTTCGCTGACCTAGCTGGTCACCCTTCTGCATCTTCGTGGCATAACGACGTTAGCGCTCGTCCGCACGAGCACCAGCCGACGGCCGTCGAAGTGCGGCGCAGTGAACGGGCTGTGAGGCGGGTCGGCGAGCTTGTCTAATGTCCTCAGGTTTGGTCAGTCCACGGCGTCGGCGGTGGCCGGTTCGGGCTGGGCGGTTGACCCGTCCTCGGCATGGGCGGGGGCGTGGTGTGTCTTGGGCGGTGTGATGGCGAGCGCGCTGAGCGCGGCCAGTAGCGCGAAGCCGGCGCAGGCGGCGAGCGCGGGCTTGAAGCCGTCGGTGACGCTTGCGGGGGTGGCGAGGTGTCCGTAGGCGGCGAACACGGCGCTGGCGACGGCGATCGCGACGGCGGGGCCGAGGCGCTGCATCATGTAGTTGATTCCTGATGCCTTGCCCAGCTCGCGCGGGGCGACGGCGTTCAGCACGGCGGTGGGCACGGTCGGCAGCGCCATCGAGACGCCGACGCCTGCGATCAGCAGGGCGATGTCCAGCTCGACCCAGTTCGCCGAGAGCGATCCTCGGATGGCGGCCCAGGCCAGCCCGGCGGTCAGCAAGAACAGCCCGGTCGCCATGACCGGCCGGCGGCCGATGCGGTCGGAGACGGCGCCCGCGATCGGTGAGATGAGCATCGGCGTGGCGAAGAAGGGGAGCAGGCGCACGCCGGCCGAGACCGGTGAGTAGCCGCGGGCCAGCTGGAACTCCTGGGTGACCAGGAAGCCGGCGGCGAAGATCGCGCCCGTCATGAGGAAGGTCGTGGCGTTGCCGGCCGCGAACGCGCGGCTGCGAAACAGGCGCAGGGGCACCATCGGTTCGCTGACGCGCTGTTCCCAGGCGGCGAAGGCGAGCAGCAGGACAGCGCCGCCAACCAGGCAGCTGACGATCTCGGCGCTCGCCCAGCCCGCCTGGTCCGCGCGGACCAGGGCCCAGACAATGGCCACGATGCCGCCGGTCACGAGCGTGACGCCGAGCAGGTCGAGCCGCTCCTGGGCGCCGTAGCTGTCGGGCAGCAGCCGCATCGCGAGTGGCAAGGCGGCGGCCCCGATCGGCACGTTGATCCAGAAGATCCAGTGCCAGTCGATTCCCTGGGTGACCGCGCCGCCGATGATCGGCCCCAGCGCGACCGCCAGCCCGGCGAGTCCGCCGTAGATGCCGACGATCATCCCTCGCCGCTGCACAGGGAAAGCCGTCGTCAGGATCGTGAGGCTGAGCGGGAGGACGATCGCGGCGCCCAGGCCCTGCGCGATGCGGGCGGCGATCAGCTCGGGGGCGTCCGGGGCGAGCGCGCACGCCGCCGAGGCGACGGTGAACAAGGCGAGGCCGATACTGAAGATCGGGCGGCGGCCGAAGCGGTCGCCGACAGCGGCCGCGGTGATGATGCCGGCGGCGAAAGCGATGTTGTACGCGGTCAGCGTCCACTGCAGCGACGCGAGGCCGACGTGAAGGTCGCGCTGCATGCGGGGCAGCGCCGTGATGACGACGACCGAGTCGAGAACGACCATGAAGAAGGCGGTCGAGGTAAGACCGAGCACCCAGCCAAGATGCGGCCCGGCGGCATGCGTGGTCTCCGGATTGCTGACGGCCATTCGCGTCCCTCCTCAATGGGTTCAGGCAGCCACCCGCCGGCGTCGCCGGTGCTCGGCCCCGGTCGCAGACAACCCGACCAGCGCCGGCCCGGCTCAGCCGGTCTGTGCCGTTGGTGATGTAGACACCGGCGGGCAGGCAGAGTTGGCGGCTGCTGGCGCCGCCCAGTTCTTGTGGTGGGCGGTGTCTGTATTGGCAAGAGACTGTGCAAGAAGCAGAGAGCGAGGTCATGGGAGGGTGGTTCGGTGAGCACGGACCTGATAGACCAGGCCCGGGCCGGCGACGCGCAAGCGTTCGGCGACCTCGTGGCTCCCTACCGGCGCGAGCTGCAGGTGCACTGCTACCGGATCCTCGGCTCGGCCCTGGATGCGGAGGACACGCTGCAGGAGACCTTGCTGGCGGCCTGGCAGGGCCTGCCCGGGTTCGAGGGCCGCGCCTCGGTACGTGTCTGGCTGTACCAAATCGCCACCCGGCGCTGCCTGAACGCGCTGCGCGCGGCGAGCAGGCGACCGCCGGTGGACTGGCCGCCACCCGGGGTGGAGCTCCCCGAGCCCACCCGACTCGGCGAGGTGATGTGGCTGGAGCCCTACCCCGACGTCCTGCTCGAGGGACTCGCCGACGCCGCGCCCGGCCCCGAAGCCCGGTACGAGACCACCGAAGCGATCTCGGTGGCCTTCATCACGGCGCTGCAGCTGCTGCCACCACGGCAGCGCGCCGCGCTGATCTTGCGCGACGTCCTGGGATTCCGCGCGAGCGAGGCCGCCAACATCCTGGACTGCACCGAGGAATCAGTGACCAGCGCCCTCAAGCGCGCCCGCGCCGCACTGCAGTACCAGCGCAAACAGGCCACCGATCTCAAACCGCCTCAACCGGGTTCCGCCCAGGAACGGGAGCTGGTGCGACGGTTCACCCAGGCCTACGAAGCGCGTGACGTGCAGGAGCTCGTCGCCTTGCTCACAGAGGACGCCTGGCTGATCATGCCGCCTGTCCCGCTGCGGTACCAGGGCCGCGAGCTGGCCGCCCGGTTCTGGGCCGCGACTGCATTCCGGCCCGGGCGCTCCGCCCGCCTGCTGCCCACCCGGGCCAACGGCCAGCCCGCGTTCGGCCTCTACGTCCGCGACCTGCATGCCCCGATCGCGCACGCCATCGGGATACTCGTGCTCACCCTCGCCGGAAGCCAGATCAGCGCCGTGACCGGCTTCCTCGACAACAGCGCGCTGCCAATGTTCGGGCTCCCCCGCACACTGCCCGACTGAACCCACCACAGCCCGGCACGCGCCGACCCGCATCCGCCGCGGGCAGCCGGTCAAACGGGGCGCGCTCACATAACCGACGGCGGCTTGCGCACGGCCAGGATCGCGGCGAGCGCAGCCAGCAGACTGCATATCCGGCGGATGCTCTGACCGGGGTCCCGAGACCACCGAGCATGCCAATACCAGCGGAAAGAGAGGGGCTGGCCTTGTCCGGCAATATCGAGATCATCACGCGCTTCGAGCACGCGTTTCGCGCGGCCGACCAGGCGACGATCGACGAGCTCTGCGACCCGGGCTTGGTCGACCACAATCCGGCGCCCGGCCATGAGCCGACGCTGGCCGGCTTCAAGCAGAAGGTCGCGGGCTTCAAGGCGATCTTCCCCGACCTGGAGGAGGACCTGCAGGACATCATCGCCAGCAGCGACATCGTCGCCACCCGATGGGTCGTGACCGGTTCCCTGCAGCAGGAGTTCATGGGGATCCCCGCTTCCGGCCAGACGATCAGGGTCGAGGGCATGAACTTCTACCGCCTCGCCGGGGTCGCGTGACCGACATCTGGACGCAGTTCGACGGCGTCGCCATGATGCAGCAACTCGGCGCCATTCCTGCCTGACGCTCGGGCCAGCACCCAGGCGTGCGGGCGTGGACGGCGGTGAATGCGGTCGTCTGCGGTCCACCATGCGCGATCCGCGTAACGCGCCAGGAAGGCACCGACTACTGGTCGCCGAGCTTGCCCTTGCCGACGAGGCGGCCGCGCAACTCGATGATCGTGAGCTGCCAGTACCGCGCCCACTCAGAGCCGCCTAGGTGAACTCGCGGAGCTGCCAGAAGGCGACTTTGATCAGAATCCGCCTCACCTACGCGAAGCCGGTCTGGATGTTGGACGGCAACATTCGCGAGAGCGCAGAACCGGCAATTCCATGCGGCTCGCCGCCGCAATCTCGCCCTCGTGAAGGAAGCGTCGATTCGGCAGGGAGGCACAGGCCTGTCAGTTGGATCACGTTATTGTAATCAACTCTCTCCCACGGCCAGCGCGCGTAGAACCGCCGTTCGGTGCGATCAGGGCGAGGTACGCATCGGGCTGCACTCGTGCGCCATAGCGAACAATCTGTCGCGCCGTCCGCATCATGGATGCCGTGGCGGGTGCGATCGGCGGGCGGCATGGCGAGCCCGAGCCGGGGCTCGGCCAGTACCCGCTGTGCCCAGCCGTCCTTCTTTTACGGCTTGTCCGGCGGCCCGTCCCCGGCCGGGACCGGTGCCTTGCGCCGGCCGTGCAGGCGCCCGGTGGCGAGCAGCGCGCCGGCGGCGAGCAGTAGCAGGCCGAGGGCCAGGTCGACGCTCACGCTCGCCGTTTTCTGGGCGTTAATGGCGTCGGCGTGGAAGACGAGCACGTCCAGCCAGCCGATCGTCAGGGCCACGGTCAGGCCGCCGAGCAGCAGGCACAAGAACATCGCATGCGGCCGGCGGTTCTCGATCAGCAGCAGGTCGCGGGCCAGCCGGGACTGTTCGTCCTCAGCCTCCGGGATGCTCCCCCGCCGGGCCGCTGGCAGGCTGACGTGACCAGCCGGCGAGCCGTCAGTGGTCGTCGGGTTCCAGCGCGGCCGTGATGTCATACCCGAGGGCGGTCGCTACGTCGGGAGCGGCGGCGAGGACCCGGCCGAGCCTCCCCGGAATCATCCAAGCGCGCGAAGCTCTGGGAGCGGTTCCGTCCGGCCGGGGCGCATCGGTGACGCCCTCGACCGCCGGAGTACTACGTCCCCGCGGGTGCCCAGTGGCAGCGGCAGCCACATCATCTGGGAATACTGGCCGAACGCACTTTATCGAGCTACTCGCTTAGCTGGTAACGCGGCCGCATCCCCGGCCAGGGCAACGCCGCCTGCGCGCAGCAGGCCAGCCTTGCCGGCGTCTCCCCGCTGGGCTATAACAGGAACCAGGTGTGCCGGGAAGCCTGGTCGGCGGAATACGTATCCACTCGGATTCGTCCCGCAAGGGGTGCGCCATGAGCCACCTGGCCGCTTCCGCAGGCCGTTCACCGGGCTGGCCCGTTGCGGGCAGTCCGCCAGGATCGGCGCCGCCGCCACTTGCACCCGGCATCCTTCTGGCGTGCACGCCGCCACGCAGGCAGAGCCGGGACCGCGCGGAAGGACCGGCCCGGTGCCTGGGCTAGGCCGGGTGATCGTCGGGGCAAGCGGCTCACCGGGCAGCTTGGGGGCGCTGCGCTACGGCGACGTCCTGGCCCGCGCCCACCAGGCGCTCCTGGTGCCGGTCATTGCCTGGGAACCACCCGGCGGTACCCCGGCCGGCCGGTTCCCGTATTCGGATCCGCTGAGCAAGGACTGTCAGGTCATCGCCTGCCGGCGGCTCCGTGACGCGCTCGTCGCGGTATGGGGCGAAGTTCCCGACGGTCCCATGATCCAGCCGCACGTAGAGCGGGGCCCGGCAGGCTGGGTCCTGGTCAATACTGCCTGCCGTCCGGGTGACTTGCTGGTCCTGGGCGCCGGCCGCCGCGGCGCGCTGGCCCGGCTGGCGTTTGCCCGGGTGGCTCGCTACTGCGTGGCCCGCGCCCAGTGCCCGGTGCTCACCGTTCCGCCGCCCGCGCTGGCCCGCGAACTCGGGCGCGGCCGGCTCGCGTGGGCATACCGGCACCGGCCGCTGACTACTGAGCAGATCCTGCGCGACCAGCGCAGGCCAGCCGCCTGAGCAGTCGGCCGGGCAGCTGCCACGCTCTTTGCGGCCGGTTCGCCGGGGTCTATGCTCGTAATCAGGTGGGCCGGGAAGTCTGGTCGGCGCGATATTCGCATCTGCCGGATTCTCCTGTTAGGAGCGCGTGATGACCACGCAGAGCCCGCCTGCCGACACTTCTCCTGCCCCGGGTACCGCGACGTCGGCGGTCCCGGAGGCTGTGCCTACTCCGCCGAGCTGGCCGTGGCGGCGAGGCGCGATGCTCTTGGCTGGCGCCGCGCAGCTGATCACTATCTCGGCGCTACTTAGCGCTGACCCCCTGGCCGTTACCTGGTGGTCGCTGCTGCTGGCCATTGCCCCGGCACCGCTGGCCGCGGCTGCGGCGTTCGCCCCGCCCCGGCTGAACCTGGTAGCTGCCGTGGCCGGAGTCCTGGTCCTGATCGCGGGGATCGCGGGCGGAATCTTGCACATCGGGCTGTTCTTCGTCCCGGCCCTGGTGGTGCTGGCCGTCGGCAGCGTGAAGCTGTGGCGCGAGCAGGCCTGATCTCGTGGAGGTGCCGCAGATGGCCCGTTACCTGACCAGGGACCGTGTCGCGATCCTGGCCGCGCTGGTGGCGCCGCTGGCCGTGGCGGCGATCTTGCTGCCGTTCCGCGCGAGCTGGTCCAACACGAACGTGGCCCTGCTGCTGGTGGTGGTGATCGTCGGGGTGTCGGCGATCGGGAACCGGGCGGCGGGCGCGCTGGCGGCGGTGTGGTCGGCCGTGTGGTTCGATTTCTTCTTCACCTTGCCGTATTACCGGTTCACGATCCGCAGCTCCGACGATGTCACCACGGCGGTCTTGCTGCTGGTGACCGGGCTGGCGGTGTCGCAGCTGGCCGCCCGCGCGCGGCGGCTGAAGGTGGTGGCGATCACCGACGAGGGCTACCTGGCGCAGATCCACGACACCGCGGCGCTGGCCCAGTCGGCCCGGTCTCCCGACGCGGTGGTCGATCATGTGCGGGAGCAGCTCACCGGCCTGCTGGGCCTGGAGGGTTCCCGGTTCGAGTACGGTTCCCTGCTGGGCCACCCGCCGCGCCTGGAACCAGACGGCACGATCGTGACGGGCCACGCCCGGTGGGATGTCGAGCAGCGGGGCCTGCCGGGCGAGGAAATCGAGCTGCGGACCTTCGGCGGTGGCCAGTACTATGGCCGGTTCATGCTCAAGCCCAAGCCCGGTTCCAAGCCCTCGCTGCAGGCGCGCCTGGTCGCCGTCACGCTGGCCGACCAGGCCGGGCGCGCGCTGGCCGCCAGCCAGGCCGCCCGGAACTAACGATCACAGGCCGGGCGCACCAGCGCTCTGTCAGCGCACTGCCTTCCAAGTCCTGATCTTGTTGTCCTGAGGTCGCTCAGTCGGGCTTCGGGCAGGACGTCTCGCCGCGCCACGTCAGGCGCGGTAGCGTGCCGTCGGCCCGGCTGCGGCGAAAGGCAGCGCCCTGCGAGCCGGCCGGCCGTCTTCCCTCTTCTGCTGGCGTGTCGTCGCGCCCCGGGCATGCCGGCGGTCAGGGTTGCTCACTGGGCGCGCGAACGGGTGGCTGG
Organism: uncultured Actinomycetota bacterium; assembly: GCA_963808705.1. Lineage (GTDB taxonomy): Bacteria > Actinomycetota > Actinomycetes > Streptosporangiales > Streptosporangiaceae > JASHPR01. The sequence goes on from CAWEHB010000012.1 coordinate 128,099, forward strand.
CTGGCTGGCGGTTCGTCTTGAGGGGGGTCGTCTGGCCGCTCCTCGCGCCGCTGCGGTGGCGCGGGGTGCTGTGGCGCGCGGGCGAGCAGGTTGACCCGGTCGCCGGGGGCCAGGGTGATGGCGGGGTCGGGGTCACGCAGGGTGTGCTGGTCCAGGACCGAGACCGGGACCCAGCCGGGCGGCCAGCGGGTGTCGCCGAGCGCCTGGCCGGCGGCGGGCGAGCCGGCCGGGATGGTGATCTCCAGGACCTGGTAGCCGGGCAGCGGGGCGGGCGGCTCGCGGGGGGCGGCCGGCTCGCCGGGGAGGGCCGGCCCGGCGGCGGGCTGTACCTGCGCGGTGGCACCCGGGGCGGCATGCATGTGGCGGGCGACGGCTTGCAGCACGTTCTGGCTGGTGATCCACCCTTGGAGATGCCGCCCGTCGGCGGAGACTACCGGCAGGCCGTCGCGGCCGTAGAGTTCCAGCTGGCGCAGGGCCTGGGTGAGGGATTCGCCGGCGAACAGCACCTGGGGGTCGTGCTGACCGGTGACCGGGCCGGGCAGGGCCGCGCGGCCAGCACCGGGCGCCGACGGCAGCCCGGGTGGCCCGGGCGCTGTGGTGAGCGGCGCGGCGAAGGGGTGCATGGCGTCGGCGGCGGTGAGGTCCTCGAACGGGTCCGCGGACGGGGCGCGGTCGATGTCGGTGCCGCGGCGCAGCAGCTTGGTGGTGTAGATCGTGCCGTAGCTCAGCGCACGCGAGGTCGCGGTGGCGATCGCGACAGCGAGCATCACCGGCAGTGTGAGGGTGTAGTCGCCGGTCATCTCCACGACGCTGGCCAGCGAGGTCAGCGGGGCCCGGGCCGCGGATGCGAACACCGCGCCCATGGCCACGACCGCGTACAGGGCGGGCTGCCCGGCGGCCGGGCCGATCAGGTGGCCGGCGGTCTCGCCGAAGGCCATGCCGGAGGTGGCGCCGATGAACAGCGACGGGGCGAACACTCCGCCCGACCCGCCGATGCCGATGGTCAGGCTGCAGGCGATGATCTTCCCGGCCGCCAGGATGATCAGGAACCACAGGGCGTAGCTGCCGCCGACGGCCTTGTACAGCACCGGGTAGCCGACACCGTACAGCTGCGGGATCGCGAGCAGCAGCAGCCCGAGTGCGATCCCGCCGACCGCGGGCCGGGCCCATTCCGGGCGGTTCTTCCACACCCGGTCGCACAGGTCCTCGGTCGCGTACAGGATCTTCGCGAACGCCAGCCCGATCAGCGCCGCGACCACCGCCAGCACCGAAACCAGCAGGTAGCTGCTCAGGTGATGCAGCGCGATCCCCGGCGGCAGCCCGGACAGGAACGGGGCGCTGCCCAGGAACTGGCGGGCGAGCAGGTCGGCGGCCAGCGCCGACAGCATCACCGTGAAGATCGCCTCGATGGAGAATTCCCGCAGGATGATCTCCACCCCGAAGAACACCCCGGTGATCGGCGCGTTGAACGTGGCGGCGATGCCACCGGCCGCGCCGCAGGCGACCAGGATCCGCAGCCGGCTCTCCGGCATCCGCACCCACTGGCCCAGGCCGGAGGCCAGCGCGGAGCCGATCTGCACGATCGGGCCCTCCCGGCCGACCGAACCGCCCGCCCCGATGCACACCGCCGAGGCGACCGACTTGACCGCGGCGACCTGCGGCCGGATCCGGCCGCCGTTCTCCGCGACCGCGATCATCACCTCGGGTACGCCGTGGCCGCGGGCCTCCCGGGCGTACCGGTAGATCAGCGGCCCGTAAATCAGGCCGCCGACCACCGGGATCACCACGAAAAACCCCAGCCCGAGCCACGGAAAGTGAGCACTGCCGACCCGGCCCTGCTGGCCGAACAGGACATGCCCGGTGGCCAGCCAGGTGAAAAAGTAGATCAGGTACCGGAAGGCGACCGCGCCCAGCCCCGACCCCGCCCCCGCCACCAGCGCGATGACCAGCAGCCCGCCCCGCGAGCTGCGCAGCCAGCCGCCCGCCCTCGCGGCCCACGGCAGCGCCCGCGCCTCGGCCCGGGCCGCATCGCTGGTCATGCCCGGCCCGTAACCCTCGCGCGCGGCGGCTTCGCCTGCACCTTGCCCGTCGTTCCGCCGCGGTTATCTGGCGGCGGCGCGGAGGGGGCCGCCGGCCATTCGCGGTCGGGGACCTCGCCCGCCGCTGCGGCGAACTCCTCCAGCGCGCCGGCCACCGCTGACTGCCGCGCGGCCGGGAGCCGGCTGAGGATGCCGGCGATCAGCGCTCGCCGGCGCGCGGTCGCCTGATCCACCACCTCCCGCCCGGCGGCAGTGATCGACACCAGCACCGCCCGGCGGTCGGCGCGAGCTCGGTGCCGGCGGATCAGGCCCTTGCGCAGCAGCCGGTCGCACATCCGCCCGGCCGTTGACGGCGTCACGCCCAGCGCCTCGGCCAGGTCCATCATCCGCTGCGGCCCGCGGGAGGCCAGCACCACCAGGGCCCGGTACTGGGCGATCGTGGTGTCCTCCGCGGCCGCGCCCAGTGACCTGGTCGCCACCGCGATCAGCGTCCGGCTCGCGGTCAGCACCGCGTCCACCACCGCCTCATCGGCTACATGCCCGGTCACGGCTCCCCTTTACTATACTTGCATACTACAATCGTTTGCTGATAACTCTATCAGCTACTGCAACTAAGTAGTCAGCGCACTCGGTGGATCGCCGGGGACCCGGCAACCCGGTCCGGGACAGCTAAAGGAGGACGGTACCGACGCCCGCCACGGCGCAGGCCGCCTTGTTCCTGGCCGCGGCGCTGGTCAGCCTGGCGACGAGCTGGGTACTCGTCACCGGGCTGGAGCGGATCGGCGATCGCCTGGGCCTGTCCGAGGCCCTGCTCGGCCTGCTCGCCCCGCTGGCGGCCGACGCGCCCGACCTCGGCCGCCCGCAAGAAACACCAGCACAGCCGCGGCTTCCACCGGCTGGTCAAGTGGCGGAACCGGATCTGAGGGGCGGATCAGCTACCTCAAGCGAGGCTACGGCTGGGCCCGCACCCGCCTGGATGGCAGACACGCAGCCGCGATCTGGTGCGGACACGGAGTCTTCGCCCACAACCTGATCAAGATCGGGGCCCTGGCCAGCTAACCAGCAAGGCCAACGACGCCCGGCAGGTCACCTGGCAGCCGACCCGGCCCACGGCCCTCACGATGAGCCCCTTTCAGGTCGAAGTAATCAGCTGGGGCCTGAGCCGGTGAAGACCCGGCGGGAGATGATGCCGTGGCCGGTGCTGTCGCCCCAGATCGCGAACGGCTGGCCCGGGGCCAGGCAGGACGGGGCGTCGTCGTCGGTCACGGTGATCGTCACCACGACGTGCTCTCCGGGCTGCAGCGGCTGCGGATCGTCCTGGGCGATCGCCGCCGGGAAGTACTCGTGCACGGACGGACGGCCGATGCGCCGGGCGTGCAGCATCAGCGCGGGCGTCCCGCTGGGGTACGGCCTGCCGGGGCCGCCTCGCGCGGGGCCGGTCCAGCTCGACCAGGGCCCGGTACCTGAACCGCTTCATGCCGCTCCGCCTCCACGGCCCGGGCGTGCCCGCGGCCCCGGTACCGGGACCCAGCCCGGACCTGGCGGCCCGCGGCAGCCAAAGGCTTGGCTAAAGCAAATCTTGCTAGCTACAATAGTTGTCTATGACAAGGCCAGCAACCGGGAACGAGCGGCCGGCCGGGCCCGACACGGCGACCGTGGAGGCGCTGCAGGCAGCGACCAGGGTCCTGGCCGGGGTGGCGCTGCGCAGCCTGGACGGACTGGACGGGGCGGTGACGCTGCCGCAGTTCCGGGTGCTCGCGGTGCTGGCTGACCTCGGCCGCGCCCGGTCCGGGCGAGTCGCACGCGCGCTGGGCCTGCAGGCGTCGACCGTGACCCGGCTCGCCGACCGGCTCGTCGCGTCCGGGCACGTCACCCGCGGCAGCGACCCGCGCCACCGGGGCGTGGTGACCCTCGCGCTCACCCGCGACGGCCAGGACCTGGTCGACCAGGTGCAAGAAAGGCGCCGCGGCGAGCTGTCGCGGATCCTCAGCAGCCTGGCGCCCGCCGACCGCGAGGCAGCCACCCGGACGCTGCGCCAGCTCGTCGCCGCCGCCGGCGAAGGATACGGGCCGGTACCGCACCGCCTGGTGCTGCTATGACGCAGGCACCAGCGCTGGCCGAGGCGGCTGGACAGGGGCAGAGGACGACTGGCGCGAGGCTTTTAGCCGGCATCCAAACGAACCGAAACGATAAGGCCAGGTAACCGCATGCCGTGTTCATCGCCGGCGAGACCCCGGCGGCCCAGCGCCTTCGTCGACGGCAGTTCCGCGGCGCGGAGGCTAGACACCAGAAGAGTCCACAGGGTGAAGGAAGGCACTGGTCATGGACTACGCGGTAGTTGACGCCGTTCTCGGACTTTTGATCGGCGCCGCGTGCATCGGCATCCCCCAGCTGGTGCGCAAGCGACGACAGCGGCCGGATGATGACACGAAGGCCTACCTGAAGGAAACCGGCCGGTCGGCGCGGGACATCGCGCAGGGCAATACCGCCCTGGAGTCCCGGCAGAAAAACGATGCCAGATCACAGCAGGCGAGCGGCTCAGACAGTCCGGCACGGCCATTTCAAGATCGTTAAGCTTGCGCGTGCTGCCGCTGGAATGCGGCCAAGCTCCGGTAAAACATGGGTCTTCCCGCAAGATCCTTGTCCTGGCCGGAGCTTCGCCGCGGCCCAGTCTGCCATTGCCCTTGCTGAGTGCGAGCCGGTTGCTCCCCTGGCGCCGGAGGTAGCCGCCGGTGACCTGCTGGAATTGCCTGGCCTGGTGACCGGTGGCCGGCCGGGCAGGGCCGTGATCATCCGCTCGCGGCGGTGCTGGTGCTGTCCTGAACCAGGCCCAAGCGCGCACTGGGCTCGAATTGCTCGTGGCGCGCGAGGCGTGCCAGGTACGGCGCCGATACCGGTCAGATGGTGATGGCGATCTTCCCGCGTGCCTTTCCGGCTTGGAGGTAGCGCATGGCCTCGGGCACCTGGTCCAGCGGGTAGGCCGCGCCGATGCTGGGCGTCACCGTGCCGGCTTCGATGAACTCGGTGAGCCGGTCGAGGTCGGCCGAGCGCTGCCGGGGGGTAAGCATGGTCAGCCGCTGGCGCACCAACGGCGACAGGGCCAGCGCCCGGAACTGCCGGCCCATGCCGGTCAGGCTGCCGCCGTCCTCGCCGCCGACGATGACCGCGGTCCCGGCGGGGGTGAGCGCGCGGCGCAGCCGGGACAGGGCCGGGTTCCCGGCGATGTCGATGATCAGGTCGTAGCGGCGCGTTCCGTCAGCGAAGTCGTCTTGGGTGTAGTCGATGACGTGGGCGGCGCCCAGGGATCGCACCAGGCCGGTTTTCGCGGTGCTGCACACGCCGGTGACTTCGGCCCCGGATGCGGCGGCCAGTTGCACGGCGTAGCTGCCGACGCCGCCCGACGCACCGGTGACCAGCACCTTCTGCCCTGGCTGGACATGGCCGGCGTCGGTCAGGGCCAGCAGGGCGGTGACCGCGGACACCGGTACCACCGCGGCCTGCTCGAAGCTAAGGCTGGCCGGCTTGCGGGCGAGCTTGTCCTCGCGGGCCGCGGCGTACTCGGCGAAGGTGCCCCGGCCGAAGCCGAACACCTCATCACCGGCCGAGAACCGGGTCACGGCCGCGCCGGCCGCGACGACCGTGCCGGCCACATCGAGCCCGGCCACCGGGTTCCTCGGCCCGCGGACACCGGTAACCAGGCGCAGCAGGTACGGCCGGCCCGTCATCAGATGCCACTGGCCCCGGTCCAGGCCGGCGGCGTGCACCCGCAGCAGCACCTCGTTACCGCCGATCTCGGGCCTGGGGATCCGCGCGAGGTGCAGGACGCCGGCGGAGCCGTACCCGTCCTGTACGATCGCCGCCATCGTGCTCTCCGCCATCAGCGGCAGGGTGGCCTGACCGCTTGTCGCCGCGGGCTGCCGTTCACGTCCCATGACCGCTTCCTCCCCGAGCCGCTGATACACGGCCCGCCCGGCCGCTGGACGTCTGCGAGTCGCAGAACGTCCGGAGGCCTGTACCGGTCGTGAACAACTGCTCTTATGCGTTCACTTGCCACGACTCGGTGCCTCCGGGGTGGCTGGCCGCGGTCGTCGGCTGATCCCCGGTGCCTGCGGCCCACGCTACGCTTGAAGTCATTAACAAGCAAAATATTTCCGGAAACCAAGGTAGTCTATAGGGAAGCAGGGCAATTTAAAAGCTGGCGAACTGGGGTTTCCTGACTAACCACGCCCGGGTGCTGCTGTGCATCGCTCATGCCCCCGGGGTGCGCTTTACGTGACGTCGCGGCCAGGCCGGACATTGCCGAGCGCGCGCCCACGGCATCGTCATCGCGCTGCTTGATTACGCCTATCCCGACGCGGCCGCCGACCTCAACCGGTGGCTGCCGCTGGTCAAATGGCTGCTGGCCATCCCGCACTACATCGTGCTGTTCTTCCTGGAGATCGCCGCGTTCTTCGCGGTGATCGCGACCTGGTTCGCGATCTTGTTCACCGGCCGTTACCCGCGTGGCATCTTCAGCTTCGTCGAAGGCGTATTCCGCTGGCACAACCGGGTCGCCGCCTACGCGTTCGTCCTGGTCACCGACCGGTACCCGCCGTTCAGGCTGGCGCCGTGACCCGGCCCGCACAGACAGCAATGCCGCGCCGTCGACCCGGGCCCGCGGGTCGCTAAAGCGACCGCACCGCGGTGCCGTTGATCCGGTCCGCGCCGAGACCGGCGAGCGTCCGGTCCGCCTCACCGCGGCGTGACCGTGCCCGGAGCCGTAGCTGCTGCGCCAGCCGGAGGAACTCCTCGGCGTCGCGGCGGGCGTTCGCCGTCACGCTGCGCAGGGTGCGCTCCTGGACCCGGCCGGGCTGGCGTCGAGCGGCGGCGCCCACGCCATAGCGCCCGAGCGGGCAGCCGTCAGGACAACGCGCTTCTGACAGCGGCCGTTAGATTTGAGCCCGCTCTCCGCCTGGTGGCGCAATTGAGCGGACGATGATGGTCACGGAAAGTGAGCATCTGACGCGCTCGCTCGAACCGTTCGTGACGAAGCATAAACAGCTTGTCGTTCACAACTGCAGCGAGTGCTTGCTGATGTGCTCCTGGTACCACATTGTCGTCACTACGTAACTATCCAGCAAGCCGATCGTCGTGTACCCGAAGAGAATGGCTCCGGCCATCACCGTGGCGGCTTGGCTGGATCCCGCTGGGCCATGCAGGCCACCCGCAACGTGATCGATCAAACTGGCAACGGGCGCGCCGAGATGAGTGAGTTGCACGAGTCCGGCGCCCAGCAGCAGCTTCGTAAGCCAATCGCTCACTTCGGCAAGGTTCGAACTCGGTAGGTACCCGGTGGGTCCTGCCTGCCGGCGAAGCTGGCCCGATGAGACCACGTGCGGGATGCCGAAGAGGAAGCCGGCAAGGCAGCCGACCAGGAAAGCCGCGAGGGCCGTCAGCATGCCCACCCCCCAATAGTTCAAGTGGTGTCCGGGGGTGGAAAATGCGTAGACAGTAATCCAGATTGCACCGAACGTTGGTGTGCCGATGGCAAGGAAGGCGAGCCAATTGCCCACGTGGAACAACCGATCGCGCCACGAAGCGCGGACTGTGATGGAACAGGCCGCTATCTTCATGCGGTGACGCAGCAGCCAGCGGCGGCGGACCTTGACAAGGAAGTTAGCCGTGGCGGTGCGACTGGTATGGTCTTCTACCTGGACGGTGAACTGGGTCTTTCCTGCGCCCCGGGGGGTCCCGTGGATCCTGCCGCTGGGGCTCAGGTCGAGCCCATCCAGCAGTGCGGACCCGCGTGCCAATTTCCATTCGTAGGGCAGGGCTCCGCCTTCTGCATGCAGATCAGCGATGAAGCCCTTACCGGGGCGCGGGAGGTCGCTGCGGCGGGACACATCACCCGTTATCCTCAGTCTTGAGTAGATGGTTAGAGACACCTCATGCGGGCCGGATTTCTGGCCGTCGGCATCGGTGTACTCGACGGCGAATTTGGCAGACCCCTCCCTCTCCGGCTTCCCCGAGATCGTTCCCATCTCATCCATCGCAAGCCCGTAGGGCAACTCACCTTCGACCCGGGTCCATTGATAGGTGGGGCGCGCGTCACCGACGGCTTTGAGCTGGCCCTTGTAAAGCTCGCCGACCATCCCGTCAGACCGTGGACCCTCAAGTTGGACCCCGGGCCCTGTTTCCGCTTGAGCCGCGGGCTGTTTTCTGGACCTCACGCAGCCCCACAACCTGCGTAGCCTGCCCCGTACGCCTGCTGGCTGGCCTTGGCTCACGAGTGTTCTGCCGCTGCGCCATGAGGAAGGCTTTGCAATGCAAGACGGTATATGCCCATGTTTGCCTCGATTATCGCTTGCACGCTACCTCCGAATGAGCAAAAGTAGATGCACCGCACTCTATCGGTCAGCTCGTTCAGGCGGGAGCTTTCACGCAGGCAACCGTTCTGTGTCTTAGCTCAGCTTTGATTCCTGCTAGCCACCCGTGCTCCAGCAGCGTGAGGCCGGGCTCCATTGCTCCGAAAAGCTGCGGTACGCCTCCGCGTCAGCTCGCCGGTCGCCTTGCAGGCCATCGGTCAATCGCCGAGTTTGCCCTGGTTCAGAGCCTGTCCTAGCCCTCAAGTCAAATGTCGGAAAACCACATCCATGCCCATCTCTCACCACTCTGCTCCGCCATCTTTACTCCCCCACCGGTGTCAGCTCGCCGACCTCCAGGTCAGAGCCATAAATCCATCCAGCAGCTGGGTCAAGCGCGTTAGTCGCGACCCGCCCGCACGCTCTATAGCCGCTTCGTTATCTGAGCGTATGAGGCCAGCAGGTGTTGCGGGGAACGACTGGTGCATAACGATCTGTGCTCGACGTGGAACTGATGCTCAAGCACTGAGACCAGCAAATAATCGGCAGGCGCTACGTCGCCCTGCGAGTCCGTCACAGTCAGTGATCATCCTGGGCGATCCGTCGCCGTGGGATCCTCTGGACCTGCCGTGGGATGAGGCGCCTGACATGCCGGGGTGCCCCGCGACCGCGACGCACGGCCCTCGCTCGACACGGAGCTCGAGCTACGCCGCGACCGGATGTCCACCGTGCGCGAGGTCATCGAGGGCCTGAGGAGTGGGAGCACCGCCTGTACGCCGAGCGAGACCTGGAGGCGCTGGAGGCGCGCGGCGCGTAGCCGGGCGCGGTCCGGCCCGGAATCGCCGGCCGCGGCCGCGGGTTGCCGTGAGCATGACAACAGTGGGCTTCATCGGCAGCGGGCGCATCGGCGGCACGGTGGCACGGCTCAGCGTGGCCGCCGGATACCGGGTCATCATGACCAACTCGCGCGGGCCGCAGACGCTGACGGGCCTGGTGGACGAGCTAGGACCGCTCGCGCGGGCGGCGACCGGCGAGCAGGCGGCGGCCGAGGGCGATCTGGTGGTTCTCACGATCCCGTTGCGGGCCTATCAGAGCGTTCCCGTCGCACCGCTGGCCGGCCAGGTGGTCATCGACACCTGTAACTACTATCCGCAGCGGGACGGGCAGATCGCGGAGCTGGACAGCGGGTCGCTGACCAGCAGCGAGCTGATCCAGCAGCACCTGGCGGGCGCCCTGGTGGTCAAGGCGTTCAACAACATCTTCTACCGGCACCTGCTCACGCTCAGCCGCCCCGCCGGCGCCGCCGACCGGAGCTTCCTGCCGATCGCGGGCGACGATGCTGTCGCGAAAGCGCGGGTGAGCGCGTTCCTGGATGCCATCGGCTATGGCACCGTAGACGCCGGGCCGCTCGCGGAAAGCTGGCGCCAGGAACCCGGCACGCCGGTGTACGGCACCCCCTACGGGCCGTTCAGCGACCCGGACGGCACGCCGGCCAGCGAGGCCGCCGTGCGCGCCGCCCTCGCTAAGGCCTCCCGGTAACACGGCCCGCCGGCCCGGACCCTGAGCGACCTGATCGGCGTCCAGGAGGACAGCTGGCGCCTGCCCGCCCGCTGAGTGCCGCCTGGACCCGCAGATCACCATCGGGGCGTATGCAGACAGGCTTCGAAGAGCCTGGTAGCGTGCGCCGTCGAAAGTAGTTCGACACGAGCGCATCGGAGGGTCCTGATGTCATTGCGCCATCGATCTGCGGTACTTGCTGGCGGGGCCTCGTGCGCGGTCGCGCTGGCGGGACTGGTGATCGCCAGTACGCCGAATGCGTCCGCGCACCGGCTCAGCGTGGCCACGACCACTCCGGCCTCCGCGCAAGGACCGGCGTCAGTTGTTCCGCGTCCGCCGTTGGGGCATGCGACCCCGTCGGGCTTGTCGCCGGATCTCCGCCCTGCGGACACCACGGACACGTCGTCGTCGTCGTCACCCTGGACGCCGCTGAAGAACTCGCCGCCGTTCGGGACGCCCGGCACGATGCTGCTGGAGAGCGACGGGACGGTGCTCGTTCACAATGAGCCGGACAACAACGCCACGGGCGGCACGACCGACTGGTGGAAGCTCACGCCGGCTTCGAACGGCAGCTACATCGACGGGACGTGGAGCCAGATCGCGTCGATGCCGGCGGGGTATACGCCCCTGTATTTCGCGTCGGCGATCCTGCCCGACGGGCGCATGATCGTCGAGGGCGGCGAATACATCGGGGAAAACGCGGTGTGGTCGAACGAGGGCGCGATCTACAACCCGGTGACCAACACCTGGGCTTCCGTCGCGCCGCCGCCGGGCTGGACGAACATAGGGGATGCCGCGAGTGATGTCCTGGCCAACGGCACCTTCATGCTCCAGCAGGCGTGCAACACCTGCGTCACGAATCCGAATCTGACCGTCGATGACGCATTGCTCAACGCGAAGACCCTGACGTGGACGGTGATCCCGGGGACGGGCAAGAACGATCCCAACGACGAAGAGGGCTGGACCCTGGAGCCGAACGGCCAGGTGCTGACGGTCGACACCTGGGTGCCGGCGGCGACCCAGCTCTTCGACCCGAGGACGCAGACCTGGTCGTTCGCGGGGAACACGGACCCGGCCGGCAATCCCGTCAACCTGTTCCCGGTCGTCGAGATCGGGCCGCAGGTGGAGATGCCGGGCGGCAACACGTTTGTGGTCGGGGCCGGCACGAGCCAGCAGGAGCCGCCCACGCCGTGCACCGACGACGCGCCGACACAGACCGCGCTGTACAACTACCAGTCCGCCACGTGGGCGGCCGGACCGGAGATCCCGGCCATCGGCGGCCAGGAGATGGACAGCACGGACGGGCCCGGGTCGGTCCTGCCGGACGGGAACGTGCTGTTCGACGTGAGCGCGTGCGTGTACAACACGCCGACGCACTTCTTCGTCTACAACGCGGGCTCGAACACGCTGACCCAGATCCCGGACGTGCCCAACGCTCCGAACGACTCCTCGTTCTACACGCGGATGCTGGCGCTGCCGAACGGGCAGGTGCTGTTCAACGACGGCAGCAGCGACATGGAGGTCTACACGGCCGGCGGCACGCCGAACGCGTCGTGGGCGCCTTCGATCACATCCCTGAGTTCCACGACGCTGGCCCCGGGAAGCACCTACGCCCTGTCGGGCAAGCAGCTCGCCGGGTTGGACCCGGGAGCCACCTACGGTGATGACGTCCAGGACAACACCAACTTCCCCCTGGTCCGTATCACCAACTCCGCTACCGGCGTGGTGACCTACGCCCGGACCAGCAACTGGACCTCGGTATCGGTCGCTCCCGGGACCAAGTCCTCGACCAGGTTCACCCTCCCGGCGGGCATTCCGGCGGGCAAGAGCACGCTGGTCGTGGTCGCCAACGGAATCGCCTCACCCCCTGTGACGGTGACGATCTCCTGAGGGCGAACAGAGCGGTCGTTCCGCGCGAACGACATAGCTGCTTTCCAGGCCCGTCCCGAGCATTCGGGACGGGCCTGGTGCTCGTTGGCCGGAAGGCCGGGCCATAACAGCCAGGCCATGTGACCTAGCGATTCGAAGGCAAAACGTCCGGCCAGTTCTTCTTCCATTGCTTGTAGCGTCGCAGATGCTCTTTGGTCTCCAGTGGATTTACCGGCGGTAGGACCAGTGGATTTACCGGCGGTAGGAATAGCGCACATCTGCTCCATTTCATTACCGAGCAGATACGATTTACCGAGCGGCAGCTCAACCGACCACAGAACCGTGAGAATGCCTGTGTGCAGTTCCGTGACCGTATCGCTCTCAGCCGCCGGGCGGCCCAGGGAGCCCGTCAGGCCCGTGCGAGTTGCCCAGGCTCAGGTTCGGGGAGGTGCGGAGCTGTCGACGGTCATGTCCAGATAGCCGCCCGAGAATTGCAACGCCGCAAGCCCCAGAAAGAACGCTCCCCACCCGTAGCATTTGCGCCGCTCTTGGCCAGTTCCCGCGCTATGACCGAGAGAGAGCAGAACGGTGCCGATGCCGAGAGTAAAGCCTCCGGCGGCAAAGCGCGCGCTCGCGACGGCACGGCGGTGCCGGTACTCCCATGGCGTGATCAGACGCCTCACGACGGATCGCGAGGGAGTGGTGCTGTCATCTGGCGCGTGCATCGGGATGCCTCCTGCCGGCTGCCCGGTCATATTAAAGTGATATCATATTAATGGGCGGATCGTCAAGAGCGGCGCTCGCCGTGCTGATCCGCCGCCTGCTCGGCTGAGCCCGCATCGCGGGAGCGGCGGGCGGAGAGATACTCGGTGCGCGGGCTTTGCGCCGCGGCGGGCAGGCTGGGTGCGGGAAACAAGCACCCCGGCGCTGGGAGGCGTTATGGGACAGACCTTCAGCCTGGGCCGGATCAGCGGCATCCGGATCGGCGTGAACTGGAGCGTGCTGGCCATCGTGGCGCTGCTGGCCTACGGGCTCGCGACCGGGGAACTGCCCGCCGCCGCCCCGCGGCACCCGGTCGCGGAGTACGTTGTCGCCGCCCTGGTGACCGCGGTGGCCTACATGGGATCGCTGCTCGCCCACGAGCTGGCCCACTCGCTGGTGGCACGGCGCAACGGCCTTAGGGTCGAGGGCATCACCTTATGGTTGCTGGGCGGGGTGTCCCGGCTGCAAGGCGAGATCCCGGACCCGGCCGCGGAGGTCCGCGTCGCCGGGGTCGGGCCGCTGGTGAGCCTGGTCTTGGGCGCGGTGTTCTTGCTGCTGGCCTGGCTGCTGCACGCGTCGGGCGTGGGGGGCGTGGTGGTGGCGGCGCTGGCCTGGCTCGGCGGCATCAACGTCATCCTCGCGGTGTTCAACGTGATCCCGGCCGCGCCGCTGGACGGCGGGCGGCTGCTGCGGGCGGTTCTGTGGCGCATCACCGGGGACAAGCTCAAGGCCGCGGCCTGGTCGGCGCGGTCCGGGCAGGTGTTCGGGTGGGCCCTCGTCGTGGGGGCGGCGTACCTGGTCCTGGCGCGGCGCGAGTACACCTGGCTGTGGTTCGCCCTGCTCGGCTGGTTCCTGATCAGCGCGGCCACCGCGGAAAACCAGCAGGCGGCGCTGCAATCCGAGCTGCGCACGGTGCCCGTGCGGCAGGTCATGACCGCCAACCCCGCGACCGTGCCGGCGTCAGCCACGGTCGCCCAGTTCTTCAACGACTTCCTGCCGTGGCACCGGCACTCGGCCTTCCCGGTGGTGGCCGACGGCCAGACGGTGGGCCTGGTGACCGTGCACCGGGCCAGCCAGGTTCCGGCGGGCGAGCGCGGCGCGACCACGCTGCGCGACGCCGCTTGCCCGGTGTCCGAGGTTGCCCGCGCCACCCCGGACGAGCCGGTCGCCGACGTCCTGTCCCGCCTCAACGCGTGCTCGGAAAACCGGGCGCTGGTGTTCGACGACGGCCATCTGGCCGGGATCGTGTCCCGGTCGGACATCAGCCGCGCCCTGGAGCGGCTCAGCCGACAGCGGGGCCCGTTCGGCTCAGCCCGGCGCTGAGCTGGCCAGGATCTGCTCGCGAAGGATGTCCGCGTGGCCGCAATGCTGCGCGAATTCACGCAGGGCGTGCAGATAGACCCAGCGCAACGGCAGCGGCCCCAGGCGGTGTCCGGACAGCACGTCATCCAGGCCGAGGCCGGCGGTGGCCCGGCGGGATTCCTCGCACGCCTGGACGTGGGCGCGCCGGACCGACTCGATGGTGTCCTCCTCGGCGAGGATGAACGCATCGGCGGCGCTCGGCGGGAGGCCCATCTCCTGGCGCGGGCGCCCGGTGACGGCCTCACCGAACCACACCTTTTCCGCGTAGGTCGCGTGCTTGACCAGGCCCAGCAACGTCGTCCGGGACGGGACCAGGGAGCGCCGGGCCTGCTCCTCGGCCAGGCCATCGAGGCACGCGCGCAGCGCGGCCCGGTGCTCGTCGAGGAACGTCTCCAGCTGTACCCTGAGCGGCTCCCCGATCACGTCGAACGACGTCCGCCCCTGCTGCGTGGTCACTTCGGGAGTATCACCTTCGCCGGGCGCCGGTTTCAACGATGAGCTGTCCCGGGGGAAATGCCCGGACCGTCAATCCTGCTGCTGGAGACCGTCGCCCGGATGCGGGCGGCCCCGGCGGCCTGATCGAACACGCGGGCGCGCGGCGGCGAGGGCCGCGGCGGCCTGTCCGCCCGCGGACTGGCCGCTGTACCCTGTCGAGAAGGCATGAGCGGCGAGACGGCTCACGTTTTTGCCGGGAGTCAGGTGTCGCAGACTCGTCACTGTAAGCATTGCTGGGGAGACTGCCTCGGTAGCTGCTTGGTCCCTGGCGGTGAGGGCCTGTGCATCCACAATATTTCCCCGGGCCCCCCGCTCCGTGACTGGCCTCGGCTGATGCGCACACGCCGCTTCTGGCGCTGGTTCCTTGTGCGGCGATGATCGACCACATACTGGCCCGGCGCACCCCGGGGTCGGCCACTCGACCGGGCGCAACAGACACACCGACCTAGGCATTACGAGGATCCGACTGCGGATCCTCCCTGATCATCGCTGGCCTGGTGCTGGGCTGTTATCGCTCTCCGGTGTCGCCTCGTGGGTGCTGCCGCCGGGCGTCGTGCTCATCGGCGTGAGCGCGCTGATACTGGTGTTATGACTGAGACCGAGTCCTTGATCGCCGAGGTCCGCCAATTGCGCGCCGACGTCGCCCGGCTGCACGCCGCGCACACGCCAGTGCACATCCGGCACGGCTGGATGAGCCTGGTCTTCAAAGACCTGTCCACCAACCCGTACACCCAGTACAAGGTCCACATGTGGGGCGCGATCTACTGGCTGATCAACTTCCCGCTGATCTGTGCCCTGTTCTTCTTCACGCCCACGCTGTGGCTCAAGCTCGGCATCTTCATCACGCTGATCTACTCGATCTACGCCAACCTTGCGACCGACTACGGCGCCATGTCAGCGGCCGAGGCAGCGTTCGGGGAGCCGCAGCCGCCGCCGATCCCACTTGAGCCGCCGCCGGCGATGTGAGGCGGCGCAAGCTAGCGACCCGGCTGGGTGGTGGAGGCCAGGAGGGCGGAGAAACGGCGGGCGAACAGGTAAGCGTCGCCGGGCCAGCGCGCGGACTGGTAGTTGCGGTCGGTCACGGCGAAGGCTGGCCGGTCGTCGGTGGCGGTGCCGCGCGCGCCGAGCACGATCGGTCTTCGCCGGAACTGGCCCGGCTGGTCTAGGGCCGCCGTGGCGACGCAGATCGTCTATGGCGTTACGCGGGCCTCGCCCGCGGCCGGGTCCGGGCCTGGCTGGGAGAGCCCGCCTACCGCGGAGCTGCATGTGCATGTGGAAGGCACGCTGGAACCCGAGGCTGGTGTCGCGGGGCGCTGATGATCCGGCCGGAAAGTTGGCCGTGGCCTGTATCAGGAGCTCACGCTGCGGCTCTAGCTATCACGATGGGTGTCGCAACGTACCGGCGCCGCTGTCCTGGTTCGGCTCGGCAACGGCCCGGAATGACCAGCTGGCTGGCCGTAGCATGCGACGCAAGGCGCACCCGCAGGCGGGAGGTTGCGATGAAGATCGAGTCCGACAGTGACCTGTGGACGACGCGGTACCGGATCGCGGAGCTGATCGACGTCGAGAGGCTGACCGGCGAATGGTCCTGGGACCGGCTGCACCTGCATGTCCCGCATCAGCAGGAAGACAATTGGTGCTGGGCGGCTACCAGCGACGGCATCGCTCATTACTACCACCACTCGTCGACCTGGACTCAGTGCGCCATCGCCGATGCGGAGCTCGGGCGGAGCGACTGCTGCGGTAGCGGCGCGAGCGGGCCCTGCAACGTTTACGGCTACCTGGATCAGGCCCTCGGCATCGTCGGGGACTTCGACCACGAGGCCGCTACGGTGACCGGCTTCCACACGGTCCATCATGAGATCCGCGCCCATCGCCCGCTGGGGGTCCGGATCGCGTGGTCAGGTGGAGGCGCCCACTTCGTCGCCATCGGCGGGTTCCGGGAGCGGCCCAGCCAGTACGTTCACGTCGAAGACCCCTGGTATGGGCCATCCGACGTCGCCTACGCCACGCTAGTGAATGGCTACCAGGGCAGCGGGAGCTGGACCAACAGCTACTGGACGAAGCCGTGAAGAGCGCCCGGATCGTAATAATCGGCTGGCCCTTCAGCTGGCCAGGGAGGCGAGTGCGATGCCATTGAGGGTTGCGGAACCCCCACCCGCAGTCCGCCAGGTAGCGGCGGAGTACGTCCATCAGATGGGCACCCCGCGCGGCGTCTTCCCGGCGCTGAGCGGCGTCGCCCGAGAGGAACTGGCGCTGGTGGCGCCCCACCGGATCTACACCGCTGGGCTCGGCGATCTGCTTGACCGCGGCCTGGGGGGGGCGGCCCAGACGGGCTGGCGCTACCTGGTGGGGGACGCAGAGCGGGTCCTGGCCAGCGTCGAGCTGGCCGGGGACGCCGGTGAGTCTCCGCTGTTGAACGGCGGTCCCTACGTAGCCGCCACGGCCACCGCCATCGACGAGCTCGAGCGGCTGCCCGAGGTAGCCGCGGGTGATTACGAGCTGCGGCTTCTCAAGGTGCCGGCCCTGCATGTGGCGGCGGCCTGGCTGGTCGGCGGGCACCGCCTGGTGGTGCCCCTCGCGCCGGCCCCGAGCTTCCTGGAAGCGGGGCACAGGTATACCGAAGAGGAGTTCGTCGCGGCTCTGCGGGAACCGGCTCAGCGCGCGCTGGCATCCCAAGCCCCCTCCGGGGGCTGAACCCAGCTGGCTGGAAGCCGGGCAGTTGCCAGGTGCCGCCGGAAGCAGATGCGTCGGGTCCGCAGGTCCCACCCTGGCCACATGCCCCGCATGCTGCTCCGCCGGCACCTACGCCAGTAGCATTCGCGCGTGCGACCGAGCCCTGACAGCAACAGCGGCGACGGGTTCCTGATCAGATGCCGCCGGCGCCTAGCGTCCATCCTCGTTCGAAGTCCTGGCAAGTCGTCCGCCCGGGTGGCTCGCTCCAAGGTGTTCCACGATGCGGGCGACACGGTGGTCGTCGAACTGCGGTACAGCGGCACGGGCACGGCAACGGGCAAGAGGCTGGACGCGCAGGTCTGCCACGTCTTGAAGTTCCGGGACGGCAAGCTCACCAGTTTCCAGCAGTTCGTGGACACGGCGCAGATGCAGGACGTGCTGGGGGCGCGGTAAGCCGTAGCCCTTGACCCGCCGCCCGTGAGCTGGACAATGGACTGCCGAGGTTGACGTCAGGACCTCGGTACCTGCCACGTCTCCGACACCGATCTGCGAGCCGGTGAGCGGGATCGAACCGCTGACCTGCCGTTTACAAGACGGCTGCTCTGCCAACTGAGCTACACCGGCGAGGGACTCGTGCATGGTAGCCGAACCCGGGCGGCGCCGCGGGCTGGCATCATCGGGCTATGAGCGTCGTGAAGATCAACGCGATTACCGTGCCGGCCGACAGCGGGGACGAGCTTGCCCGGCGGTTCGCCGCCCGGGCGGGAGCGGTCGACAACCAGGACGGCTTCGAGGGCTTCGAGCTCCTCAAGCCGACCGACGAGCGCACCACCTGGCTCGTGGTGACCCGGTGGCGGGACGAGGCGGCCTTTGCGGCCTGGCTGAACTCGCCCGCGTTCGGGCACGGCCACCGTTCGGCGGCCGAGCGCGGCGGCGGGGCGCCGCCCGGCCCGGTCGGGGTCAGCAGCGAACTGTGGTCTTATGAGATCGCGGGCGGCTCGGCCGGATAGCGCGCGGGCAAGGTTCCGATCGGGCGCCGGCTACGGCCATACCCGGCGTGAGTCCGGCCGGTTGAGGCATTATGAGGGCGGCAACGGGCAGGGGGAGGCTCATGCTGTCGGCATCATTCCTTCGAACGCGGATCGTTTACGACATTGCGGTCAGGTATGCGACGCCGCTCTGGCGAGTAGGGGCGGCATTCCGGGGCGTATGCGTCTGCGGGCTCTGGGTGCTGCTCGCCTGGTTCCCGGCCGACGTGCGGCCGCGGGCGGCCGCGCAACTGCTGATGGTGTCGGCGGGCGTGGGCATGGCCTGGATCCAGACGCAGCCCGCGCTGCTGGACCGGCTGGCGTCGGGCCGGGTCGCCGCGCTCAGGAAGACGGCGTGGCACCTGCGCGGCGCGCACGGCCGGGCCACCGCCGACCTGGCCGGGCTCCTGGAGGGCTTCGGGATCATCCTGGCCCTGCTGCTGTACGGCGGGCCGATCTCGGCGCGCCCGCTCCCGGTTCCGGTCTACGTGCTGGGCCTGATCCTGGTCACGGCCCATGTCTGGAGCGCTTTCGCCCAGGTGATGACGGACCCGAGCTGGTACAACCCGGACCCGCCGCCGGCCCGCGGGCTCATCGTCTTCCGCCCCTGGATCCCGCTCACCGTGGCGGCGATCGAGATCGCCCTGATCCTCTCGCCGTCCCCGGCGGGCCAGGACCGGCTTCCGGCGGGCCTGATCATCCCGTTAGTGCTGGCCGCCTCGATCGTCTTGCTCCTGCCGTTCACGATGGTCTTCGAGGTCTTGCTCCGGGCGGGCCTGGAGGCGTGCGAGATATCGATGGGCGAGGTCCGCCGCAATGACTCGATCACCGTGCACAGCCTGGTCAAGAACGGGGCGCACGCGCTGATCCGGCAGATCCAGGCCGACCCGGGCGCCGGCCAGGAGACCAGGTCGCTCGCGGACAGCATGCTGGTCCTGGCCGAGGAGGCACGCCAGATGATGCTGGGCGGCGGTCCCGCGGCCGAGACCGTCGCGCTGCTCTGGGATTGCGTGCTGCAGGTCGTGCCGGGTGACCGGCGGGCCGGAATGATCCTCGACGCGCGCAGCCGCCCGCTGCAGATGCGCAAGACCGACTACGGGCTCGCCCGCCGGGTCCTGCCCGACCTGGTCACGAACGCCTGGAAGGCGGGCGCGCAGCGGGTTGAGGTCGCCGTCCGTCAGGAGGAAGCGCAGCGCGACGAGGCCGGCGGCGACCCGGGCCGGCGGCTGCGGCCCTGGGTGACGGTTTCGGTCGACGATGACGGCCCCGGGATGCCGGCGCCGCCGGCCGGCTCCCGGACCAGCCTGCGGATCCTCGATGAGCACCTGCAACGTTTCGACGGCGCCGTCGTGGCTGAGCAGCGGGAAGGCGGCGGCACCCGGGTGCTGGCCCGGTGGAAGTCGTCACCCTGGTGAGGCCGGAGGACTAAGCGAACCTCCGGGGTACGGCGGGGGTATCGGACACCCCGGCGCGCGTAATTTTCCGGCTAGCTAGATCGTCAGATGTCGTTTCCGCAGTCAGCTGGGCAAGACAATACTGGCAGCAACAGATGGGGGTTGGGATGCGGTGGTGGAGCCAGGGGTTCTCCGGGGCGCAGCCCCGGCCGCCTGCTCGCCTGGTGGAACGCCCGGACCTGCTCGACGGCATCGTGCGCGCGCTGGGTTCCCGGGAGCGCCTGGTGGCGGTGGCCGGGGTCGCGGGGGCCGGTAAATCGACCCTGGCCAGGCAGGCCTGCGGGGCTCGCCAGGTGCAGCGCGCCTTCCGGGACGGGATCGCCTGGGTGGAGGCCGGCCCCGGGAAGCATCCGGTGGTGCTGCTGGCGGACCTGGCCGTCCGGCTGGGGCTGCCCGCGGCCGCGGCCAGCTTCGGCACCGAGGAGCAAGGCCGCGAGCAGCTCATAGTGGCGCTGCGGGGCAAGCGGGTGCTGATCGTGGTAGACGACGTGCGCGAGGCGAGCCAGCTGGAAGCCGTCACCGGCCTGGCGCCCAAGTGCACCCTGCTGTTCACCACCCGCCAGGACAAGCTGGCCCACGAGGTCAAGGCCAAAGAGGTCGTGGTCGGCGAGCTGACCCCGGCCCAGGCCCTGGAGCTGCTGGACCGCTGGACCGACCAGGATCCGGAAGGGTTGTTGTACGGGGCCCAGGACCTGTGCACCCAGGCAGGGAACCTCGCGCTGGGGGTCGCGCTGGCCGGGGCGATGGCCGCCCAGGGACGGCCCCTCAAACAGGTGCTGGCCTCGATCAAGGAGCACGCGGCGCCGGAGGGCGATCCGGGCTCCGCGCCCCAGGCGCTGTTCAGCGTGATCGAGGCGAGCATCGACGACCTGCCCCAGGCTGACCGGGGATGGTACGCGCAGCTGGCCGTGTTCGCCGGCCGCGGCCCGTTCCCCCGCGACGCCGCCCGGACGCTGTGGCCGCCCGAGCTGCCGGACGCCGAGGCAGACAACCTGCTCGAGAGGCTCACCGGGCGGAACCTGCTCACCGCCGTGAGCGAAGCCTGGTACGACGCTCACGTCCTGCAGTACGACGCCCTAGCCCTGCGGCTCGGCGCCGCCGGGCTCACCGCCGCGCACGCCCAGCTGCTGAAGCGCTACCGCCTCCTCTACCCGGACGGGTGGGCCGATTCGGCCGTCGACCCCTACCTGGGCCGGGCCCTGGCCAGTCACCTGCACGACGCCAACCTCGGCGACGAGCTCCGGGCCGTGCTCACGGACCCGGCCTGGATCGAGGCCCGGCTCGCTCACGGGCCGCTTCCTGACCTGATTCCCGACTACAAGTACGCCGGGGACCCGCTCACGCGCCAGATTCTCCGGGCCTTGCGCATGTCCGCGCCGGTCCTGGCCGCCGACCCCACGCAGGTGCGGGGCCAGCTCGTCGACCGCCTGATGGGCCAGCCTGACCCCGGCATCACCGCCTGGGCGGCCGGCCTGACCGGCCAGGCCAGCGGCCCGGCCCCGCAGCTGGCCTCGCTGACCCTCGCGGGCGCCGCCAAGCCGCTCGAGCAGATCCTCGCCGGCCACACCGACCAGGTACGGGCGGTGGCGGTCACCCCGGACGGGAAATGCGCGGTCAGCGGCAGCGACGACGGGACGGTGCGGGTCTGGGACCTGGCCGCCCGCCGCGAGCAGGCCGTCCTCACCGGCCACACCGACTGGGTCCGGGCGGTGGCGGTCACCGCGGACGGCACCCGCGCGGTCAGCGGCAGCGACGACGGGTCGGTGCGGGTCTGGGACCTGGCCGCGGGCCGCGAGGAGGCCATCCTCACTGGCCACACCGGCGAGGTGTTCTCGGTCGCGGTCACCCCGGACGGCAAGTACGCGGTCAGCGGCGGCGGGGACCGGACCGTGCGGCTCTGGGACCTGACCGCCGGCCGCGCCCAGACCGTCCTCACCGGCCACTCCCGCCCGGTGTGGGCGGTGGCGGTCACCCCGGACGGCAAGTACGCGGTCAGCGGCGGCGGGGACCGGACCGTGCGGCTCTGGGACCTGGCCGCCGGCCGCGCCCAGGCCAGCCTCACCGGCCACACCGGCGAGGTGTTCTCGGTCGCGGTGACCCCGGACGGGAAGCGCGCGGTCAGCGGCAGCAGCGACGGGTCGGTGCGCATCTGGGACCTGAACGCCCGCCGCGAGCAGGCCACCCTCACCGGGCACAGCGGCTGGGTACGGTCGGTCGCGATCACCCCGGACGGCACCCGCGCGGTCAGCGGCGGCGAGGACCGGTCGCTGCGCATCTGGGACCTGGCCGCCGGCCGCGAGCAGGCCACCCTCACCAGCCACACCCGCCAGTTGTTCTCGGTGGCGGTCACCCCGGACGGCACCCGCGCGGTCAGCGGCAGCGACGACGGGTCGGTGCGCATCTGGGACCTGAACGCCCGCCGCGAGGAGGCTGCCCCGGCCGACCTCGAGCAGGCCGCCGCCAGCGCCCCGGCCGACCAAGCCGCCCCGGCCGACCAAGCCGCCCCGGCCGACAGCAAGCCGGAGGCCGGTAGCTCCAAGCCGGCCGCCGCCGCGGCCGACCGCGAGCCGGCCGCCCCCGCCGACCGCGCCGCCCCCGCCGACCGCGAGACAGCCGCCCCCGCCGCCCCCGCCGACCGCGCCGACCGCGCCGCCCCCGCCGACGGCGAGACAGCCGCCGCCAGCGCCGCCGCCGCCGACAGCGACTCGGCCGACAGCGACTCGGCCGCCCCGGCCGACCGCAAGCCCGCCGCCACGGTCACCCGCAGGCCCGCCGACCTGAACGGCTGGACGTTCTCGGTCGCGGTCACCCCGGACGGCACCCGCGCGGTCAGCGGCAGCGACGACGGGACGGTGCGCATCTGGGACCTGACCACCGGCCGCACGCAGGCCACGCTCACCGGCCACACCCGCCCGGCCTGGTCGGTCGCGATCACCCCGGACGGCAAGCGCGCGGTCAGCGGCAGCAGCGACGGATCGGTGCGGGTCTGGAACCTGGCCACCGGCCGCGAGGAAGCCACGCTCACCGGCCACACCCGCCCGGTCTGGTCGGTCGCGATCACCCCGGACGGCAAGCGCGCGGTCAGCGGCAGCAGCGACGGGACCGTGCGGGTCTGGGACCTGGCCGCCGAGCGCGAGCTGGCCAGCCTCGCCGGCGACGACCGCCAGGTGTTCGCGGTCGCGGTCACCCCCGACGGCAGCCGCGCGGTCAGCGGCAACGGCAACGACCTGCAGGTATGGGACCTGAACGCCCGCCGCGAGCAGGCCACGCTCACCGGCCACACCGGCGAGGTGTTCTCGGTCATGGTCACCCCGGACGGCAGGTACGCGGTCAGCGGCAGCGGCGACGGGACCGTCCGCATCTGGGACCTGAACGCCCGCCGCGAGGAGGCCGTCCTCACCGGCCATGACCGCCAGGTGTTCGCGGTCGCGATCACCCCGGACAAGACCCTGGCGGTCAGCGGCGGCGAGGACGGGTCGGTGCGGGTGTGGGACGTGGCCACCAGGACCGAGGTTGCCCGCTGGACCGGGGACTACCCGATCGTCGGGTGCAGCGTGATTCCCGGCCGGACCCTCCGAATTGGCGTGGGACAACGGCAGGGCCCGCCTTTCCTGCTGGAACTCCTCGGCGCGCCGGGATCGGATTCCGACGAAAGCCCGGCGGGCCAGGATCAGCAGGCGGGCCAGCGGGGCGAGAAGCCCAAGGCGGGTGCGCGGTGGCGGCCGTGGTCACCCGGCTCCGCGGCCGCGACGGCCTCGGTCGGGGACGCCCAGCTCGCCGTCTGAGCGCAGGTAGCGACCGGGGGACGGCGGCCGCGGGACCTCCCCGCGGCGGCCCCGGGCCCGCCCGCGGCCAACCGGTGATGTCCGGCGGCGTTGGCTTGCCTGTCTTCCCCGCGAAGAGGCGGCAAAGTTTATAACGAACCGGTAACGGAGGGCGTCTGGGCGTCATCCGCCTTGCCGCAGCAGGCGTCTACTTTCCGCCAGGTAAATTGCGCGGGGTCCCAGCACTTGATCCGTTAGCGCCGGTTTCGGGCAACGTACCGCATCCGGGGGGGCAAAAGAGGCACATGGACGCAGGGCTACCCAGGCCCACGCCGTGCGGGCTTGTCGCTGGAGATAGCGGCGTACCTTCGCGCCAAAGCGGTGAAAAGGTACATCTTTCAGCAGCGTTGCGAAGAGGTGAAGCCGGTGCCGCCGATCCGGCCTTGTGACCGAACGAGGTTGAGGATGCTGCACGTGACCCGCCCCGCCCGCACCGCCCGCACCGCCCGCACCGCCCGCACCAGGCGCAGCCGGCTCGAATGCCCAAGAAGATGCATAAGAGCTGCCTAATTCGCCAGCCTTCGCCCGTGCGGACCAGGCGGTAATCAGCCCAAATGAAAATAGCAATGATTACCGAAGGCACTTACCCGCACCAGTTCGGTGGGGTGAGCGTGTGGTGTGACCAGATCATCCGTGGGATGCCTGGTTACGAGTTCCAGCTGGTCGCCCTGGTGGCCACGGGGGCCGAGCAGGTGGTGTGGGACCTGCCCGAGAGCGTCAGGTCCGTGGTCGAGATCACTCTCTGGGGGACCCCGCCGTCCGGGCCCCGGTCCGGGCGGCGCAGCGGATTCCCGTCCCGCCTCGTGCGCCGGCTCATCGAGTCCGTGCTCGACACGTCCGCCGGGGCCCAGAACCGCTTCGGCGAGGTGATGCGCCAGCTGTTCGACTACGCGCAGCAGGGGAACCTCAGCGCCGCCCTGGCCAGCGGCAAGGCGGTGAAGCTGCTCACCGACGCGTGGCAGGACCGGTGGCCGAACACCGCGGAGACCAGGCCGACCATCCAGGACGCGGTGACCGCGATGCAGCTGGTCGAGCACTGCCTCCGCCCGCTGTCGCACCCCCCGGTCCAGGCGGACGTGGCGCACGTGGCGACCAACGGGCTCGGCGTGCTGCCGGCGCTGACCGCGAAGTGGCGGCACGGGACGCCGATGATCGTCAGCGAGCACGGCATCTACCTGCGCGAGCAGTACCTGCACAGCCCCAAGCTGCCGTACCGGTGGCCGGTGAAGACGTTTTACCTGGGGTTCCTGCGCCAGCTCTGCGCGCTCGCCTACCGCGAGGCCGAGACGATCACCCCGTGCAACATCTACAACCGGCGCTGGGAGGAACGGCTGGGCGCCGACCCGTCGCGCATCCGCACCGTGTACAACGGCGTGGACCCGGCCAACTTCCCCCTGTTCGAGGACGAGCCCGAGGTGCCCACGGTCTCGTGGGCCGGGCGGATCGACCCGATCAAGGACCTGGAGACGCTGCTGCAGGCGTTCGGCCTCGTGCACCAGGACATGCCCGAGGCCAGGCTGCGGCTGTTCGGGTCGCCGCCCAAGGGCCGGGAATCGTACCTGGAACGCTGCAAGGCGCTGGTGGCCGAGCTCGGCATCGGCGACGTGGTCACGTGGGAGGGCCACACCAACAAGGTCCGCGACGCCTACCAGGCCGGCAGCATCGTGGCGCTCTCCAGCGTGTCCGAGGGCTTCCCCTACAGCCTGATCGAGGCCATGACCTGCGGCCGGACCTGCGTGGCCACGGACGTCGGCGGGTGCACCGAGGCCGTGGGCGACACCGGCCTGGTGGTGCCCCCGGGCAGCCCGGCCCGCTTTGCCGAGGCCTGCCTCGCGCTGCTGGGCGACGACGAGCTCCGGCACCGCCTCGCCGCCGCCGCCCGCGCCCGCGCCCTGGAGTTCTTCACGATCGACGGCGCGATCGGCCGGTTTGACGAGATCTACAGCTTCCTGGCCGCCGGTCAGGCGCTGCCGGTCGTCCCGCCCGAGCCGGGCGGCGAGGACCTGTCCGACCTGCCCGACGACCAGCCAGAAGACCAGCCCGAGGACCAGCCCGACGACCAGCCAGAAGATCAGCGGGACGACCCGCTGCCGGTTGAGGCCGCGGTATGAGCGCGAGCATCTCGTCTGCCCTGCCGCCGTCGGTGGCGCAGTCCAACGGGAACGGCAGCAGGCCGCAGCGGACGGCGGTGCTGCGGGCCGAGGCGCCCAAGCCCCGGGACGTCGAGGAGCTGTGCGAGAGGTTCGCCCCGGTGTGCGAGGCCGCGGTGCACCCGCTGCAGATCGCCGGCGCGCTCGAGTTCGACGGCTGGAGCGACCAGGCGGTCCGGAAGCGTTACGGCGTCTCCGACGTGTTCGCGCTGGCCGACGAGATGTACCGGCGGGTGCCGCGGCGGCCGGCCGAGCCCGCGCCGCAGCCGGACCCGTGGCGGGTCAGCAGGTGGCGGCCCGCGCTGCACGGCCTGCTCTACGGGGCGCCGACGGTCTGCTTCGCGGCGGCCGCCGGGCTGCTGGTCGGGCGGGGCGTGCTCAGCGTGATGATCGTGGCGCTGCTCAGCTCGTGGGCGCTGAGCCAGGCGCTGGCCTACCTCGGCTACGTGCGGATGGGCCAGGGGGCTCCGGTCCAGGCCCGGCGGCTGCTCCTGGCCGGCCTGGGCGCCGGGCTCGTGGGAGTGCTCGTGGCCATGGACCTCGTGTCCGTGGCGGTACCGGTCTACAAGCCGGTGTTCATCTTCGGGCTGGGCCTGGGCTCGTACATGCTCGGCGCCACCGTGCTGCTGGTGCTGGGCGCCGAGCGGCTGCTGCTGGCCGCGCTCGCGCCCGGGATCGTGGGCGCCAGCACGTTCCTGCTGCTCGGCAGGCCCGAGCGCCTGGAGCACGTGGCGTGGGCCGTGCTGGCCACCACGCCGCTGCTCGCGCTCGGGCTGGCCGTGGCCCGCACCAGCCGCGGGGCCGAGCTTCGCCGCAACAAGATCAAGCGGCCCGGCAGCAAGCCGACCAGGCTGCTGACCATGGCGGACCTGCGCGCGGCGCTGCCGAGCGCCGGCTGGGGGCTGGTCGCGGGCGGGCTGCTGGTCTTCCCGGTCGCGGTGGGCATGCCCGGGCACGGCGGGGTCAACACCGGGGCGCTGCTCGCGTCGCTGCCGCTCGCGCTGAGCATGGGCGCGGCCGAGTGGATGCTGGTCTGGTTCCGGCGGCACACGCAGCGGCTGCTGCGCAGCACGAGCAAGCTGCGGGTGTTCGCCATGCGGGCCCGGCTGATGCTCGTCGCCGCGCTGCTGCAGTACCTGGCCGCGACGCTGCTGCTGACCGCCGCCGTGACCGGGGTCGCGACCTACAGCGGGCTCATCAAGCCGCACTGGTCGGCGGTGCCGCAGGTGGCGGCGTACATGGCGCTGGGCTGCTCGATGTTCGTCTCCCTGCTGCTGCAGGGATTCGGCAGCCGCATCTTCCCGCTGGTCGCGTGCGCGGCGGCGCTGGCCCTCGAGATCGCGTACCGCGACCTCTTTGTTCTCGGGCAGATCATGGTGACCACCGCGCTGCTCGCGGTGCTCACCGGGTACGCGGCGTTCGCGCTGGGCAGCCCGGCGCGTCATGCCTGCTAGACCGGGCGGGCACCACTGAGCGAAGCAGAGCTAGGGCCACGAAAGAAAAGAAGCAGAGCTAGGGCCACGAAAGAAAAGGAGTTCCGATGCGCGTACTGGTGACCGGCGGAGCCGGCTTCATCGGCTCGCACCTGACCGATGCGTTCCTGGACCGGGGCGACGAGGTCTCGGTGGTGGATGACCTCTCGGCGGGCTCCGCGGCCCGCCTGGACGAGCGGGCCGTGCTGTACAAGCAGAACATCATCCACGCCGGCCAGCTGGCGGCGCTGGCCGAGGAGATCAGGCCCGAGCTGATCTGCCATCTGGCCGCGCAGATCGACGTGCGGGCGTCGGTCGCCTGCCCGGCCGACGACGCCCAGGTCAACGTGGTCGGCACGGTCAACGTGCTGGAGGCGGCGCGCCGGGCCGACGCGCGGGTGCTGCTCTGCTCCACCGGCGGCGCCCTCTACGGGCGGGACGCTCCGATCCCGTCCCTGGAGAGCGTGCTGCCGCTGCCCGAGTCCCCGTACGGCATCGCCAAGTCCTGCGCGGAGCAGTACGTCGGCCTGTACAACCGGCTGCACGGCACCAGGCACGCCGTGCTGCGGCTCGCGAACGTCTACGGCCCCCGGCAGGACCCGTCGGGCGAGGCCGGCGTGGTCGCGATCTTCTGCTCCCGGGTGCTCGCGGGGCGGCAGCCGACCATCTACGGCGACGGCAAGCAGACCCGCGATTACGTCTACGTCGGCGACGTCGTCACGGCCTTCCTGGCCGCGGCGGACGCCGGCAGGCCGGGCACCTGGAACATCGGGACCGGGATCGAGACCACGGTCCTGGACCTGGCCGCGACCATCGGCGAGGCCGCGGGGCGCGCCGTCGAGCCGGAATTCGCCGCAGAGCGGCCCGGCGAGCTCCCGCGCAGCGCCCTCGCGGTGGGCCTGGCCCGGCAAGACCTCGGCTGGAGCGCCGCCACCCCGCTCGCCGACGGCGTGCGCGCGGTCTACCGGTGGATCGAGTCCGGCACGCCGTACCGCGCGGGGACGTGACGCGCGCCGAGCGCAGCACCGGCCCGCGCCTGCGGTTGCAGGCCCGGGCACATCAATCAGGGGAGAGAACGATGATCTCAAGAATGAAGCGCCTCGGCGGAACGCTGACCCTGCTGGGCGCGGCGGCCACGCTGGCCGTCGTCGGGGGCTCACCCGGCCTGGCGGCCGCGAGGGTCATTCCCGGCGGCCAGTCCGGCGCCAGCGCGTGGCCAGCGCCACCGTGGTCAAGGCCAGCACGGCCAGCGCCAAGAGCCAGGACGAGCTGATCCCGCTGTACGACAACGCCAACGCCAGCGACTGGACCCAGGCGTGCTCGACGGTCAACGGCGCCCACGGCGGGTCGTGGATCATCGCCGACGTGGACCAGGGAATGGGCCCGGGGCCCGCCCCCGTCCCCGCGTGGACGAGCGTGATCGACAACTGCTACCAGTACGGCCGCGCCTCGGTCATCGGCTACGTGGACACGGACTACGGCCAGATCAGCATCGCCACCGCCGAGAGCCAGATCAAGGCCTGGTACTCGTTCTACCCGGGCAACATCGCGGGGATCTTCTTCGACCGGGCCTCCGACACCATCCCCGGGACCACCACGAGCAACGTGAGCTACTACCGCACGCTCGACTCCTACGTGCACAAGAATCACGGCGACAACGACGAGGTCGTGCTCAACTACGGCGCGAGCCCCGGCTCCGGCTGGATGTTCAGCAGCAGCAACGCCAACAACGCGGACATCGTCGTGACCTTCGAGAGCGACTACGACACCTACACCACCTGGACGCCGGCCGCCTGGCAGGCGAGCTACCCGGCCAGCGACTTCGCGGCCCTCATCTACGACACCGGCGAGTCCACCGATCCGCAGCCGGCTTCGGCGTGCGGCTCGCTGGCCCAGCAGAACATCGGCTACGTCTACGTGGGAACGTGGTACGACGTGCTGCCGCCCTATTTCAGCAGCTTCCTGGCTGACGCCGCGGCGGGCGCCTGCTAGCGAGGCCGCGACCGAGGGTCCGGCAGAGAGGGGCATGAGGCAGCCGAATGCGCCGTCAGGAGGTACCGTACGTGCGAGAATCGCCTGACGGCTTCGGCTGCCCTGTGTCAAGCTGCCGGAAGCCTACTGAAGGAGGAGGGGCCGTGATGCGCCGCACGGCCGGTGGGAGCGGGTTCCCGGGCGGGGACGCGTGAACCCGGGCGCTGGTCGCCATGATGAAGATCGCCGACGGTCTGGACGCGGTGGCGGTGGTTAGCCCCCGCCGGGCGGTGGTTAGCTGCCGTGGCCGTCCGGGCCTGCCCGCCAGCCGCGACGACAGCGGGCGGGCGGCGTCGCGATCCTGGGGCCATGCGCGCGTTTTCTGGGAGGGAAGTCTGTGACTCAGGTCGCCTCTGACGGCACGTCACTGGTCACGCCGCAACTGATCGTGCCGGCTTACTTTCACCCGGCGGTGTGCCCGCACGACTGGGAGATGCTGGCCGAGCGCGCGGCGCACGTCCGGCTGATCATACTCAACCTGGACAGCGGGCCGGGCGCCGAGCCCGACGCGGCCTTCACCCCCGCGCTCGACCGGCTGCACGCCGCGGGGGTCGAGATCGCCGGGTACGTGGACACCAACTACACCGAGCGCTCCGCCGGCGACGTGCTGGACGACATCGAGCGGTACATCGACTGGTACGACGTGTCCGGCGTCTTCTTCGACCGCGTGTCGGGCACGGCGGAGGCCCTGGAGCATTACGCCTACCTGACCCGGCGGGCCCGGGAGACCGGCGCGCGGCTCGTGGCGTTCAACCACGGTACCCACCCGATCGAGGACTACGCCGATCACGGCGACCTGCTGGGCACGTTCGAGGGGGCCTGGCGCGACTACGTCGACGTGGCCGTGCCGCGCTGGACCAGGTCGCGGCCGGCCGAGCAGTTCTTCCATCTGGTGTACTCGGTGCCGCTGCAGTCGTTCGGCGACGCGTTCCTGCTGGCCGCCCGGCGCCGGGCGGGCTGCGTGTACGTCACCGACCACGGCGGGGACAACCCGTGGGATCGCCTCCCGGGCGGTGAGTTTGACCCGCAGGCGCTGTAAATTCCGCGGCGGCTGCTGCTCGCCCTTTTCCCGGACGCCCGCCCGGCCTCCTGTCTGCTGACCACGGCGGCCGCTGCTGTACCCTTTCCAGGGTCGGCAGGCGATTCTCTATCGACTATGAGACAAGGCTGAGATGCTAGAGAAAGGCGGCAGGCACCGCCGGAGGCAAGGACTTTCCGTCCCGGCCAGAAAGCATCGCGTGCCTCTGGCCTTGGGCAGCATCCTGCTGATCGCCGCGGCCGGCGTCGTGATGGAGCAGGTAGTCACGGCCAATTCTCCCATAATCTCCACGGCCAACTCGCTCATCGATTCACCGTGCCAGAACATGGTGGTCCCGGCCTACTTCTACCCGGGGGGCGGATGGGCCCGGGCCGCTGACAGCAAGCCAGTGCCCCGGATCATGATCCTGGATGTCGCGGGCTCGGGCGCAGGCCGCGCGCCGCAGCGAAAGTACCAGGCGGCGGTGAAGCGGGCGCAGGCCGCCGGAATAACGATCATGGGCTATTCCGACACGGACTATACCCAGCGCTCGCCGGCCGCTATCGAGGCCGATGTGCGGAACTACAAGGCCTGGTACGGCGTGACCGACATCTTCCTCGACCAGGTCTCCAGCGGCCGCGCCCAGCTGGGCTATTACCGGAACCTGGCCAGGTACATTCACGGCGTGAACCCGGGCTCGGCGGTGATGCTGAATCCCGGAACGTACCCGGACCAGCAGTACATGTCCGTCGGCGACATTGTCATGGTGTTTGAGAACACCTACGCCAGCTACGTCAGCCTCCAGGTGCCCGGCTGGGTGCACAGGTATCCGGCCACCAGGTTTGCCTACGTCATCTACGGGACCTCGGGCTCGCAACTCGACAGCGCGATCAGCCTGGCCCAGCAGCGGCACGCCGGCTTCGTCTACGTGACCAACGGCACGGGCCTCGAGCGCTACGACTCGCTGCCCGGTTACTTCTCCCGCGAGAACGCGATCATCGCCGGATGCGCCGCCGGCAATGCCAATGCCGCCCCGCGGTCCTCCTCCAGCGGGGCGGCAGGCTCGTAGGGACTACCGGCAGGGGCTACGCTGCCCGGCCAGAGCCGTGCTGAACAGCGTCCCGTCGATGTGGTGGGCAACGTCGTAGGTGCAGAACTTGGCCAGGTCCGCGGCCGTGTTGCTGCCCCAGTCATCGGTGTACTCGGCGTTGAGGATCAGCTTCCCGGCCTTCACGTACGGCGGCGTCACGATCCCGCACGTGTCGTAGAAGTTGCATTCCTCGTCGAGCAGGAAGTCCGTGGTCGGCTCCAGCGCCGCGGAGAACGCAGGGTCGTTATCGCCGTTCTTCTGCCCCCAGGCGAGCCCGAGGCTGTGCGCGTAGGCGCCGAGCATCCTGTCGAACCTTATGTTCTGCGCCTCGGTGATCTTGAAGCCGGTCGCATCGGTGTAAGAGTCGTCGATGTCCGGCTCCACCGCGTCGAAGCCCTTGCGCCAGCACTGCCGGCGGATCATCGTCTTGATGATCCGGAACGTGGACCTCGTGTTGATGTTGAGGTAATGCTCGGGGTAACCGGGCACGGCCGCGCCCAGGTCCCCGGCGGCTTTCAGTTGCTGATAGTAGGTGACCGGGATGCCCTCCTGAGCGGCCGAGTAATAGTTCCCGGCCGCGCCGACCTCGATGTAGCAGATCACCTTGTCGTGCAGGCGGTGCAGCGTTTTAACGGTCGAGGCGGGGTTATCGATGCCGTCAATGTCATACACGGTCACGTTGCGTGCTTTCCGCCCGAGGGCGTTCTTCACGTCGTTGCCCATGTCCCCCAGGCTGCGAATGTTCAGCGCGTGATCCAGCTCCCACTGGAACTCGGGCCCCCTATTCGGCCCGACGGCCCTGGGGTGCCACCACGTGCGCTTCTTGGCCGCGGCCGCAGGCGCATTGGTTACGGCCGTGGCGCTGCTCGAGGCAGACGTGGCGCTGCTCGAGGCGGCCGTGGGCGCAGAATCCGCCAGCGCGGCCTTAGTCGTCGCGTGCGTAGGCGCGATATCGGCCGCCGTCGACTCATGGCTGGTGCCGCAGGCGGCGGCCATGAGCAGCAGGCTGAACCCGCCCAGGATGGCCACTACCTGCTTTGTGGCCCTAGACCCCAAATTCCCTCCCATGGAA
Source organism: uncultured Actinomycetota bacterium (assembly GCA_963808705.1). GTDB lineage: Bacteria > Actinomycetota > Actinomycetes > Streptosporangiales > Streptosporangiaceae > JASHPR01. Next base: position 160,339 of record CAWEHB010000012.1, read on the forward strand.
GGGAATTCTAGGTGCAGTTACTTGGCGCAGGTTCCGGTTTTCCGGAATCATTGCCCGTTTGGCTCGGGTATTGCGGGCGTTTTCACCGGGACCGGCGCGTCCGCCGCCGCGGTGACCTTCATGAGGCCGGCCTGGCCCGCAGCCAGCAGCCGGGACGCCTTCGGGCCGAACTTGCCGTCGGCCGCGGACGAGCCGGCCGCCTCGAGGTCCGTCAGCGCCGACTTGTAGGCCGCGGCGTCCACCGGCGGCATCGTCCCGCGCAGCGCCGCGCCGGCGTCCGCGGCCAGTCGCGCCCCGGCCGCCTTAGCCGCCGCGCCGTGGTGGCCCGCCTGCTCGGCGGCCATGACCCGCCCCAGGTCGGCGTTCACCGCGTTGAGCAGCCCGGTCCCCGGGCCGGCCAGCCACTTGGACCCCTTGGTCGCGGTGGTCGCCGCCTGCGCGGCCGCGCTGCCCGGCGGCTGGCCGGAGTTGCTGGGCGGGTTGCCGCTGCCGCCGAAGGCGACCACGGTGAAAACCACCAGGCCGACGACCACCACGGCCAGCACCGCGACCAGGACCAGGTGCCCCCGTACCCACGACATGGGCGACTGCTGACCATCCCCCGCTGCTGTCATTGATCTCTCTGTCCCTCTCTTGTCTGCGTCTGTCTGCCCCCGCAGCCCCGGCCGGCGCCGCGCGGATCCCGCAAGGCTGGCCGCCCCCCGCTCCGGAAGGGCTCCGGCATCTCGCCGGGAGCCCTTCCGGAGCCTGGACGGTGAGCAGGCTGGCTCAGCTCACCGTCAGGGTGAACGTCTGCGTGGCCGTGCCGACGGCATTCTTCGCGGTGATCGTCAGGGTGTAGGTGCCGGCGGTCCTCGGGGTTCCCGACAGGGTCGCCGTCCCGTTGCCGTTGTTGGTGTAGGTCAGCCCCCGGATGGTGCCGCTGTGCGTCACGTTCGGTACCGGGTAACCGGTGCTGGTGAACTTGAAGGGCGTCATGGCCACCCCGTGGACCGCCGTCGCCGACGAGGCACTGGTGATCGCCGGGGCCTGGCGCACCGTCAGCGTGAACGACTGGGTCGCCGTCCCGCCGGTGTTGGTCGCCGTGAACGTCAGGTCGTACACGCCGCCCACGTTGACCCCGGGCGTGCCGGCCAGGGTGGCCGTCCCGTTGCCGTTGTCCGTCCAGGTCAGGCCCGACGGGAGGGCGCCGGACTCGGCCATCGTCGGCGCCGGCGCCCCGGTGGCCTTGACGGTGAAGCTGAACGAGGAGCCCACCGTGGCCGTGGCGCTGGCCGCCGAGGTGATCGTCGGCGCGGCGCCGACGGTCAGCACGAACGACTGGGTCGTGGTCCCGGCCGAGTTCTTCGCCGTGAGCGTGATCGGTGTAGGTGCCGCCGCTGGCCGCGGTCGGCGTGCCGGAGATTGTGGCGGTCCCGTTGCCCAGGTTGTCGAAGCTGACGCCGGCGGGCAGGGTCCCGCTGTGCGTCACGTTGGTGGTGTAGGTCGTGGCGTGCCCGCCGTGGTGACCGTGAAGGTGAACGCCGTGCCCGCCGTCGCCGTGGCGACGGCCGCGGGCTGGTGAAGGTCGGCACCGGCCACCGTGGTCGTTCCGGCCGCGTTGACCGTCAGGGTGAACGCCTGGGTCGTGGTGCCGCCGGCGTTCGTCAGCGGAGAACGTGATCGGGTAGGTGCCGGCCACGACCGCGGTCGTGCCGGACAGCGACCCGGTCCCGTTGCCGTTGTCGGTGAAGGTCACCCCGGCGGGCAGGGTCGCCGGTGGTGCTGATCGCCGCCGTCGGGTAGGCGGTCGTGTTCACCGTGAAGGTGAACGCCGTGCCGGCCGTCTCCGTCACCGTCGCCGCGCTACTGAAGGTGGGCACCTCGTCCACGGTCAGGGTGAAGGCCTGGCTGGCCGTACCCGTCGAGTTCCTCGCGGTGAAGGTGATCGGGTAGACCCCGTGCGCCGACGCCGCCGGGGTGCCGGCCAGGGTGGCCGTCCCGTTGGCGTTGGCGGTGAACGTGATGCCCGAGGGCAGGGTCCCGGCGTGCGTCAGCGTCGCCGTCGGCGTCCCGGTCGTGGTGACCGTGAAGCTGAACGCCTTGCCCTCGGTCGCCGTCGCCGTGGCCGCGCTGGTGATGGCCAGCCCGCTGTTCACGGTCAGGACGAAGCTCTGCATCGTCGTCCCCCCCGAGTTCGTGGCGGTGATCGTCAGCGCGTAGGTGCCCTGGCTGCCCGCCGGCGGCGTGCCGGACAGGGTGGCCGTGCCGTTGCCGTTGTCCTTGAACGTCACGCCCGAGGGCAGGGCCGGGCTGCTCGTGGCCGACAGGGCCGCGGCCGGGTTGCCGGTGGTGGTCACCGAGAACGTGCCCGCCGTGCCCACGGCGAACGTCGTGCCGCTGGCGCTGGTGATGACCGGTGCCACCGGGTTCACGGTCAGCGTGAAGTTCTGGGTCGCGTTGGTGCCGACCCCGTTCGCCGCCGTGATCGTGATCGGGTAGCTGCCGGCGACCGTCGCCGCGGTGCTGGCCAGGGTCGCCGTCCCGTTCCTGTTATCGGTGAGGGTGACGCCGGCGGGCAGGGTCGAGGTCGTGCTGATCGCCGCCGTCGGGTTACCGGTGGTCGTCACCGTGAACGTTCCCGCGGTGCCCGCGGTGAAGGCCGCCGAGCTGGCGCTGGTGATGGCCGGGGCGGCCGGGGCGGCGTTCACGGTGAGCGTGAAGCTCTGGCTCGCGTCGGGGCTGACCCCGTTCGCCGCCGCGATCGTGATCGGGTAGCTGCCGGCGACCGTCGCCGCGGTGCTGGCCAGCGTGGCCGTCCCGTCCTTGTTATCGGTGAGGGTGACGCCGGCGGGCAGGGTCGAGGTCGTGCTGATCGCCGGGGTGGGGCCGCCGGTGGTGGTCACCGTGAACGACTCCGGCGTCCCCGCGGTGAACGTCGCCGAGTTGGCGCTGGTGATGGCCGGGGCCTGCTGGACGGTGACCGTCAGCGTCTGGGTGATCGTGCCGTACGGGCTGGCAGCGGTGAGGGTCACCGGGTACGTGCCGGCGGTGGTCGGCGTGCCGGCCAGGGTACCCGTGCCGTCCTTGTTGTCGGTGAAGGTGGCGCCTGTCGGCAGGCCCGACGCGGCCAAAGCCGGTGCCGGGTAGCCGCTGGTGGTAACGGCGAAGTCAAGCGCCGATCCGAAGCTGACCGTGGCGGTGTCGGCGCTGGTGAAGGCCGGAGCCGTGCCGACGATCACCGTCATGGTCCCGGTCGCATTGTTGCCGATCCCGTTAGCCGCCGTAATGGCGAGAGTGGCCGTGCCGGTAGCGGTCGGCGTGCCCGACAGGGTAGCCGTGCCGTTGCCGAGATCGAGGAAGGTCAGCCCGGTGGGCACCGTTCCCGTCTCGGTGATCGCCGGGAAGGGTGAGCCGGTCGTGGTGATCGTGACCGATCCGCCCTGGTTCAGCGTGAAGTCAGCGGCCGGAATGTTCAGGGTCGGGGCAGCAGCCGTGTTAACCGTGATGGTCAGCGCCAGCGTCGCCGTGCTGCCCGAGACGTTGGTGGCCGAGATCGTCACCGGGTAGGTGCCCGCCGTCCCGCTGGCCGCCGTGCCGGCGATCATGCCGGTGCCGTTGCCGTTGTCGGTAAAGCTCAGCCCGGTCGGTAGCGTCCCGGACTCGGTCAAGCTGGGAGCCGGGGAGCCGGTGGTGGTGATGTTGTAGGTGCCCGCCACGCCGGTACTGAACGTGGCCGTGTTAGCGCTCGTGATAGTCGGAGCCTCAGCGTTGGTCAGGGTCAAGCCCTGGGTCACGCCCTGGGCCACGCCATCCACAGTGTTGGTGGCCGTGATCGTGATCGTGTAGCTGCCGCCGGTGCCGGCGGCTGGAGTGCCAGAGATGGTGGCCGTGCCATTGCCGTTGTCGACGAAGGTCAGGCCGGTGGGCAGGGCGCCAGTCTCGGTGATCGCCGGCGTGGGCGAGCCAGTGGTGGTAACCGTGTAGTTGAAGGGAGTACCCACGATCGAGGTGGCCGTGGTGCCGCTGGTGATGGCGGGGGCCACGCCCGGCTCGGTCAGGACCACGGGGGCGGTGCCGACGTTCACCCAGTCGGACAGCTGGCCGCCGTAGGCCGGGCCGAACGCCGAGCCGTTGACCGTGGTGCCGGTGGGCACCGTGACCGGGACGTTGAGCGCGGTGCCGGAATTACTGACGGTTACCGTGCCATTCGTCTCCGTCGCGGTGACCCCGGACGTGCCGTCGCCCCACGCGGACTGGTCGGCCAGGACGGTGGCGATCTGGCCTTCGGTCAGCTGCTCGTAGGGAGTCGTGGTGGTGTTGAAGTCGGCGTTGTACTCGGCCAGCAGCGGGTTCAGCACCGAGTACAGCGTCCCGTCACCGGTCGTGTCCGGCGTGCTCGGCAGCGTCGCGGGCGGCGCGGCGTTGCACACGGTCGGGGTCGAGCAGCCGGGCGGCGAGCCCATCAGGTTGGTCTGGTGCACATACGACGGCTCGGGGTTGTTGCTCAGCATGAACTGGTACATCTGCGACACGACCTGGTTGACGATGTCCTGGAACGACGCCGGCGCGGTCAGGCAGACAGTGGTATTCGTGTCGCACTGGCCGCCCAGTGATGGCGGCAGGTAGAGGGTGTTGTACTCGTCGACCTCCTGCGCCTCGGTCGAGACGTTGTAGTAGATGTTGATCGGGTGCCGCGGCACCACCTGCGCGGTCCCGTCGACGAAGGTCGCGCCCGCCGCGTAGGTGTTGCCGGTGTAGGTCGCGGGGCTGCCCACTGGTGAACCCGGGCCGAACGTGGCGTCGGGCGGGTTGGGGTAGGTCTTGGAGGCGTCGTCGCCCACCGCGGTGATCCCGACCGCCTCCATGGCGGGCACGAAGTAGGGGTTCTGCTCCCAGGGCTGCTCGACGGCGTTCTCCTGGACCGGCGGGGTGGTGAAGCCGGCGGGGGTGCCGGCGGCGCCGGTGTCGGTGAAGGTCTGCTCCAGCTCGCCGCCCCCGGTGACGTCGGTCGTCGACGCCGGGTCACCCGAGCTGTTGTCGGGCAGCGCGGCCGAGGCCGGGGTGGGCACGTTGCCGACCAGCGACCAGCTCGTGTACGGGGACTCCGAGCGGTAGATCAGGTAGTTGGCCGCGTGACAGATCGACTGCCACGTCAGCGTCACCGACCCGTCGGCTGACACCGTGAGGGGGGCAGTCACGAAGGCCGAGGACTGGTCGGTGCTCGGCGAGTCCGACCCGTTGAACTGGTCGGTCACCGCGTACTCATAAGTGCCCGCGGCCAGGGTCCCGCCGGTCGCGTTTGCGGTCGAAGAGTCGAGGTCCGGGGGGTCGACGGTGGCCGGGTTCCCCGGCACCAGGTCGGCAAAGCCCGAATGGTTGCCCGGCACGTACACCTGCGGGTCCTCGTAGCCGTACGAGAGTGAGTCATCGGTGCTCGAGGCCAGGCCGAGGCCGCCAGTTCCTCCCGACCCCGGGGCCGCGATCGAGTTGGTGTTCTCGTTCAGCTCAGCCTCGATGTAGTTCAGCGTGGCGCAGCCCACGTCGAGATACGGCGTGTCGTAGGTGTGGCTGATCCAGCCGAAGTCGTCGGTGTAGGGCTTCTGCGTCGCCGGGTCGGTGGCCTGGAACGCGGCGGTCAGCGGGTCGCTGGTGACGGTGCCGGTGGGGGCGCCGTCGTACTCCAGGTCGCCGGACTGGGCCGCGATGCTGCTGCCGTAGTTGAACAGCTGGTCCATCCGGAAGTGGTTCGCCTGCGACCACGCTGCCGCGTAGGGCACGTCGGTGGGCTGCATCCGCAGCGCGTCCGCGTCCGAGTAGTCGATGGTGTGGTTGGCGATGCTCCACGCGTCGTCGGGGGTGAAGGTGTCGTCGATGTCCATCTCGACGTAGTTGCGGTACATGCCCAGGTGGGTGTCCTGGGTCACCCAGTTGATCAGCCCGGGCGCCATCTCCAGCCACTGCGTCTGGCCGGAGTTGTAGTCGAAGAACAGCGTCAGCTCCGACACCCCGGCCTGCGGGTCGGTGCCTGGGTGCTGGTACACCCCGGCCACGGTGTAGGTCCCGGCCGGCGTGGTTGTCGTACCCGTTGTCGTAGTCGTTGTCACAGCCGGAAAGTTCTCGGTCATGAGCGGCGTGAACGGGGCCCCCGTGTCCACCGAGGCCCCGTAGCCGAAGCTGCCGGTATCGAAGCTAACCGGCCCCGCAAGCTCGGGGAAGGCGGTCAGCCCGGCGGCGTTCAGCGTCCCGGTGGTGCCGTCCAGCGCCCCCGAGGTCACGTCGGTCGCGCCCAGGGCCGGGTCGGGGAACATGTAGCCGTCGATCTGGCGCACGCCGAAGGCGGACTCGTAGGCGTCCAACGCGGTCAGCTGCCCGGCGGTGAAGTCCGTGGGCGAGCCGGTGATGACGACGGCGTTGAAGTTGCCGGTAGTCGTGCTGGTGGTCAGCGCCGGCAGGGTCACCGTCTCCGCAGGGGCCGTGCCCGTGGTGTCGACCTCGGTGTAGGGCACCCCCTCCGTGGTCAGCGCGGACTCCCAGGCCGCCGTCTCGGGAGCGGCGTTCCCGTCGCCGATCAGCAGCACCCTCAGGTTCAGCGTGTTGCCCGTGGCGGCCGAGGCCGCGGACCCCGCCGCGCCGGCCGCGGTCAGGCCCGCCAGCGACAGCACCGCAGCCAGGCCCAGGCCCAGCCATCTCGTCCCCCGACGCCCGTGCCCTGAAACCGTACTTCCCACCGGAACTCCCCACCCATACGCGAAGATCTGTTGTGCCACAGCACCACGACCGCGCCGCAGCACCACCAAGCCACCCGGAACAAGACGCAGCCCTCAACGGAGCCCAATCCGGGGCTTCCATAAGAGGGACGTCCAGCCGCGCAGGCCGGATTACGCCAGAATCTAAGAATCTTGGTGGCGAACCCGGTCTCAGATCAAGGAACTAGGGATCTTGGCGCGCTAGGGATCTTAGCACTGGAGTCACACAGGACTCAGGAGTACCAGCAGGTTACCCCAGTGAGCCCGTGTTTGCCCTGGATAAACGCTGACTGTGCCTTAAATCATAAAAAACTCTCCTGAAGTTTGAGAATAGCGTTAGTGACTGTTACGGGTATTACCGCGGCCGCTTCCGGAGGGGCCGATATTTTGTGCTTCCTTTGCCCCGCCGGAGGGCTCCCGGCTCTCGCGCCGGGAGCCCTCCGCGTCGGTCACGCCCAAGGCCGGGTCGGGGAACATGTGACAGCCTGACCTTTGACCCGGGGAAGCGACGTGCTGTGCGTCCCGGAGACGTCGGGAGGGCCCCCGGCGCGATGCGGCGGGGGCCCTCCCGAGCAGGACAGTCAGCTGGCGGCTTAGGTCACCGTCAGGGTGAACGTCTGCGTGGTCGTGCCGATGGAGTTGGTGGCGGTGATGGTCAGGGTGTAGGTCCCGGTGCTGGTCGGGGTCCCTGACAAGGTCGCCGTGCCGTTGTTGTTGTTCTTGTACACCACGCCGCCGTTCGGGACGGCCCCGGTGTGGGTGACGCTCGCCAGCGGGTAACCGGTCGTGGTGAAGGTGAACGTGAACGCCTTGCCGTGGGTCACCGTCAGCGACGACGCGCTGGTGATCACCGGGGCATCGTCCACGGTCAGCGTGAACGACTGGCTCGCCGTCCCGCCCGCGTTGGTCGCCGTGAACGTCAGCGGGTAGACGCCGCCCTGCCCGGCAGCCGGGGTGCCGGCCAGGGTGGCCGTGCCGTTGCCGTTATCGGTGAAGGTCAGTCCCTGCGGCAGCACCCCGGCCTCGGTCATCGCCAGCGCCGGCGCCCCGGTCGTGGTGACCGTGAAGCTGAACGCCTTGCCCGTGGTCGCCGTCGCCGAGCCCGCGCTGGTGATCGCCACCGTCCCGCTGGTCACCGTCAGCACGAAGCTCTGAGTTGCCGTGCCGAGCGAGTTCGTGGCGGTGATGGTCAGCGGGTAGGTCCCGGTGCTGGTCGGGGTCCCCGACAAGGTCGCCGTGCCGTTCCCGTTGTTCTTGTAGACCACGCCGCCGTTCGGGACGGCCCCGGTGTGGGTGACGCTCGCCAGCGGGTAACCGGTCGTCGTGAAGGTGAACGTGAACGCGTTGCCGCGGGTCACCGTCAGCGACGACGCGCTGGTGATCACCGGGGCCTGGTTCACGGTCAGCGTGAACGACTGGCTCGTCGTCCCGCCCGCGTTGGCCGCGGTGAACGTCAGGTTGTACACCCCGCCCTGCCCGGAAGCCGGGGTGCCGGCCAGGGTAGCCGTGCCGTTGCCGTTGTCGGTCCAGGTCAGCCCCTGCGGCAGCGCCCCGCCCTCGGACATCGCCGGCGCCGGGTAGCCGGTCGCCTTGGCCGTGAAGCTGAACGCCGACCCGGCCGTGGCCGTGGCGCTGGCCCCGCTGGTGATCACCGGCGCCGAGGCGACGGTCAGCGTGAACGCCTGGGTCACGGTCCCGGCGGTGTTCTTAGCGGTGATCGTGACCGGGTAGACCCCGGCGGCCGACGGCGGCGGCGTGCCGGACAGCGTCGCGGTGCCGTTGCCGTTGTTGTGGTACACCAGGCCGCCGCCGGGCAGCTTCCCGCTCTCGGTCACGTTGGTGGTGTAGGTGGTGGGGCTGTTCACCGTGGTGAACGTGAACGTGAACGCCTGCCCCGGCGTCTCGGTGACCGCCGCCGGGCTGGTGAACGTCGGCACCAACGGCGTGGCCGCGTTGACCGTCAGCGTGAACGCCTGGGTCACGGTCCCGGCCGCGTTGGTCGCGGTCAGCGTGACCGGGTAGGTCCCGGCCACCACCGCCGTCGTCCCGGCCAGCGACCCGGTCCCGTTCCCGTTGTCGGAGAAGCTCACCCCGGCCGGCAGGCCGGTGGCGCCCAGCGCCGGCACCGGGTAGCCGCCGGTGGTGGTGACCGTGAAGGTGAAGGCCGTGCCGGCCGTCTCGGTGGCCGACGCCGCGCTGCTGAAGGCCGGCGCGTTGTTGACGGTCAGCGTGAACGCCTGGCTGCCGCTCCCGGTCGAGTTGGTCGCCCCGAACGTCAGCGGGTAGGTCCCCGCCGCGCTGGCCCCCACGGTGCCGGCCAGCGTGGCCGTCCCGTCGCCGTTGTCGGTGAACGTGACGCCCGAGGGCAGCGTCCCGGCCTCGCTCAGCGCCGGGGTCGGCAACCCGCTCGTGGTGACCGTGAAGCTGAACGCCTGGCCCGCCGTCGCCGACGCCGAGGCGGCGCTGGTGAAGGCCGGGGCGCTGTTCACGGTCAGGACGAAGCTCTGCGTGGCCGTCCCGGCCGAGCTGCTGGCCGTGATCGTCAGGGTGTACGTGCCCTGGCTGCCCGCGGCCGGGGTGCCGGCCAGGGTGGCCGTGCCGTCGCCGTTGTCGGTGAGCGTGACCCCGGACGGCAGCGCCCCGGACTCGCTGATCGCCGCTGTCGGGTAGCCGGTGGTGGTCACTGCGAACGTGCCTGCCGTGCCCGCGGCGAACGTCGCGCCGCTGGCGCTGGTGATCACCGGCGCCGCGGTGGCCGGGGTCACGGTCAGCGTGAACGTCTGGGTCGCGTCCGGGCTGACCCCGTTGCTCGCGGTGATCGTGATCGGGTAGCTGCCCTGCGACCCGCTCGCCGGCGTGCCGGCCAGGGTGGCCGTGCCGTCGCCGTTGTCGGTGAGCGTGACCCCGGACGGCAGCGTCCCGGACTCGGTCAGCGCGGCCACCGGGTAGCCGGTGCTGGTGACCGTGAACGTGCCCGCCGTGCCCACGGTGAGCCCGGTGTTATCCGGGCTGGTGATGGCCGGGGCGGTCGGGGCCTTGTTGACGGTCAGCGTGAAGCTCTGCGTGGCGTCCGGGCTGACCCCGTTGCTGGCCGTGATCGTGATCGGGTAGCTGCCGTCCGTGCTCGCCGCGGGCGTGCCGGCCAGGGTGGCCGTGCCGTCGCCGTTGTCGGTGAGCGTGACCCCGGTCGGCAGCGTCCCGGACTCGCTGATCGCCGCCGTGGGGCTGCCCGTGGTCGTCACCGTGAACGTCCCGTTGGCGCCCACGGTGAACGTCGCCGAGTTGCCGCTGGTGATGGCCGGGGCCTGCTGCACGGTGACCGTCAGCGTCTGCTGGGCCGAACCGTAGCTGTTGGTCGCGACCAGGTCCATGGTGTAGGTGCCGGACGTGGTCGGCGTGCCGGACAGGGTGGCCGTACCGTCGGCGTTCGGCGTGAATGTCATGCCCGCCGGCACGTTGTCCCAGCCGAAGCTCGGCGCCGGGAAGCCGCTGGCCGTGACCGTGAACGACCCGGCCGTGCCTGCATCCAGGGTCGCCGAGTCCGCGCTGGTGAAGGCCGGCGGCCCGCCGACCACGACCGTGTACGGCTGGGTCGCGTCGGGGCTGAGCCCGTTGCTCGCCGTGATCGTGACCGGGAAACTGCCGGCCTGTCCGGTCGGCGTGCCGGACAGGGTCGCCGTGCCGTCGCCGTTGTTGGTGAACGACAGCCCGGCCGGCAGCGTCCCGGTCTCGGTGAGCGCCGGCGTCGGCGACCCGGTCGTGGTGATCGCGACCGACCCCCCCTGGTTCAGCGTGAAGTCGGCGGTGGACCCGCTGGTGATGGTGGGCGCGGCACCCGTGTTCACCGTGATCGTGAGCACGAGCGTGGCCGTGCTGCCCGAGGCGTTGCTGGCCGAGATCGATACCGTGGCGCTTCCCGCCGTGGTCGGGTCACCGGAGATGGTGGCCGTGCCGTCGTGGTTGTCGACCAAGCTCAGCCCGTCCGGCAGCGTCCCGGCCGTCAGGGTGATCGCGGGTGCCGGGTAGCCGGTGGTGGTCACCAGGTAGGTGCCGCTCACCCCGGTGCTGAACGTCGCGGTGTCGGAGCTGGTGATGGTCGGAGCCTCATCGACGTCCAGCGTGAAGCTCTGGGTCACCGCGCCCCCGCTGTTGTTGGCCGTGAGGACCAGCGGGTAGCTGCCGCCGGTGCCGGAGGTGGCGGTGCCGGAGAGGGTGGCGGTGCCGTTGCCGTTGTCGGTGAACGTGATGCCCGCGGGCAGCGTCCCGGTCTCGCCGAGCGACGGGGTCGGCTCGCCGGTGGCGGCCACCGTGAAGCTGAACGGCGCGCCGACGGTCGCGGTGGCCGACGCCACGCTGGTGAACGCCGCGGGCACGTTCTCGGTCAGGGTCTCGGTGGCCCCGGTGCCGAGGTCCACCCAGTCCGACAGCTGGCCGCCGTAGGCCGTGCCGAACGCCGACCCGTTGACCGTGGTGCCGGCCGGCACCGTGACCGGGACCTGGACCTCGGCGCCGTTGTTGGTCACCGTGACCGTGCCGTTCGTCTCGCTGGCGGTCACCTGGCCGCCGGTCGCGTTCGTTGTATTGGCGATGGGCTGCCAGGCAGCCTGCTCGGCCAGGACGGTAGCGATCGCGCCCTCGGTCAGCTGCTCGTACGGCGTCGTGGTGGTGTTGAAGTCGGCGTTGTACTCGGCCAGCAGCGGGTTGAGCACTGAGTACAGCAGCCCGTCACCGGTCGTGTCCACCGTGCCCGGCGCGGTCGCCGGCGGCGCGGCGTTGCACACCGTCGGGGTGGCACATCCGGGCGGCGAGCCGATCAGGTTGGTCTGGTGCACGTACGACGGCTCGGGGTTGTTCGTCAGCATGAACTGGTACATCTGCGAGACGACCTGGTTGACGATGTCCTGGAACGTCGCCGGCGCGGTCAGGCAGACCGTCGTGCTCGGATCGCACTCGCCATAGGACGCGACGGAAGGAGGCAGGTAGAGCGTGTTGTACTCGTCGACCTCCTGCGCCTCGGTCGAGGCGTTGTAGTAGATGTTGATCGGGTGCCTGGGCACCACCTGCGCGGTCCCGTCGACCCAGGTCTGGCCCGCCGCGTAGGTGCTGCCGGTGTAGGACGCGGGGCCCGTGGTGCCCGGGCCGAACGTGGCGTCGGCTGGGTCCGGGTAGACCTTGGAGGCGTCGTCGCCCACCGCGGTGATCCCGGCCGCCTCCATGGCGGGCACGAAGTAGGGGTTCTGCTCCCAGGGCTGCTCGACGGCGTTCTCCTGCACCGGCGGGGTCCAGCCGGAAGCCTGGGCGGTCCCGGCCGCGCCGGTGTCGGTGAAGGTCTGCTCCAGTTCGCCGCCCCCGGTGACGTCGGTCGTCGACGCCGGGTCACCCGAGCTGTTGTCGGGCAGTACGGCCGACGTCGGGGTGGCCAGGCTGCCCACCAGCGACCAGTTGGTGTAATCCGGACCCGCGGCACGGTAGATGAGGTAGTTGGCCGCGTGGCAGATGGACTCCCACTGCAGCGTCACCGAGTTGTCAGTTCCCGACACCGTGATGGGGGCGGTCACGTAGGCCGCGGACTGGTCGGTGCTCGGCGAGTCCGACCCGTTGAACTGGTCGGTCACCGCGTACTCGTAGGTACCTGCGGCCAGGGTCCCGCCGGTCGTGGTGGCCGCATCCGAAGAATCGAGGTCGGGCGCGTCGACGGTGGCCGGGTTGCCCGGCACCAGGTCGGCGAAGCCCGAGTGGTTGCCCGGCACGTAGACCTGCGGGTCCTCGTACCCAAGCGCGAGTGACGTGTCGTCGCTCTCGGCCAGCCCGAGGCCGCCCGTTCCCGCCGTCGCGCCGGGAGCGGCCGCGATCGAGCTGGTGTTCTCGTTCAGCTCGGCCTCGATGTAGTTCTCCGTCGCGCAGCCCATGTCCAGGTACGGCGTGTCGTAGGTGTGGCTGATCCAGCCGAAGTCGTCGGTGTAGGGCTTGCCGGTCGCCGGGTCGGTGGCCTGGAACGCGGCCGTCAGCGGGTCGGGACCCGCCGTGCCCGAGTCGACCGTGCTGCCGGCGAACTCCAGGTCGCCTTGCTGGGCCGCGACGCTGCTGCCGTAGTTGAACAGCTGGTCCATCCGGAAGTTGTTCGCCGCCGACCAGTCCGCCGCGTAGGGCACGTCGGAGGGCTGCATCCGCAGCGAGTCCCCGTCGGCGTAGTCGATGGTGTGGTTCGTGGTGTCCCACGCGTCATCCGGGGTGAAGGTGTCGTCGATGTCCATCTCGACGTAGTTGCGGTACAAGCCGAGATGGGTGTCCTGGGTCACCCAGTTGATCAGCCCCGGGGCCAGCAGCAGCCACTGCAGCTGGCCGACGTTGTAATCAAAGTTCAGCGCCAGCTCCGACACCCCCGCCTGCGGGTCGGTGGCCGGGTGCTGGTACACCCCGGCGAGGACCTGCCCGGCCGCGTTGGTGATCAATGGCGTGAACGGCGCGCCGGAGACGACCGTGGACCAGTAGCCGTAGGTGCCGGTGGAGAACGAGATGGGACCCTGGAGCTCGGGGAAGGCGGTCAGCCCGGCGGCGGTCAGCGTCCCGGTGGTGCCGTCCAGGGCTCCGGAGTCCACGAACGTCTGGCCCGTGCTGGGGGTGGGATAGGCGTAGCCGTCGACCTGGCGCACGCCGAAGGTGGACTCGTAGGTGTCCAGCGCGGTCAGCTGCCCGGCGGCGAAGTCGGCCGGGTCATCGGCGATGACCACGCCGTTGAAGTTGCCGGTGGTGCCGCTGGACAGTGTGGGCAGGGTCACCGTCTCCGCGCCGACCGTGCCGGTCGCGTCGACCTCGGTGTAGGGCACGCCCTCTTGGGTCAGCGCGGATTCCCAGGCCGCCGTCGTGGGGTCGGACGCCCCGTCCCCGATCAGCAGGACATTCAGGTCCAGCGTGTTCGGCGTGGCCGCCGAAGCCACGCCTGCGCCGGCCACCGCAACCAGTCCAGCCGTCGACAGCACCGCGGCCAGGCCCAGGCCCAGCCATCTCGTGCCCCGACGCCCGCGTCCTGCCACCGAACTCCCCACCGAACCCCCACCTATGCCAAAGGGCCTTGTGCTCGAGCACGGCCCAAAGTTGTCCGGAACGATACGCGGCCCCGGCCAGGCCCGGATCGGGCCCGTTTCCGAGGCTTCCATCAGGTGTGACGCCCGGCGCGGCAAGCCGGATTACGCGAGAACTTAAAGAATTCTCCGCGCGGGCCGCGCAGCCGCCCGCGCGGCGGGCAAGATAGGCCCTGACCAGCTATTTCCCGATCGAAACCGGTCTCGCGGCCTTGGTCATGTCACCCGCCGGGCACGCCTAAACCCGACAATAGTTCCCGATGCTTATAAAACTCATGAGTGATCAGCGGCGGATCCAGAGTGTGAGCCATATGCCCCGGTAGCCTCGCGCCCTGACCCGGGTGAAATGTCGCCACAGCACCAGGCTCTCTTCGCGCAGCAGCCCGGCGGGCGTTTGTGCTCCTTTTTGGTCGCACCGCGCCCAGGAGCAGCGCGACGCCCTCAGAGGGCCCCGGGCATCTCGCGCCAGGAGCCCTCCGAGGGCGGGACGGTGAGCTGGCCGGTTCAGCTCACCGTCAGGGTGAACGTCTGCGTGGTCGTGCCGATGGAGTTGGTGGCGGTGATGGTCAGGGTGTAGGTCCCGGTGCTGGTCGGGGTCCCTGACAAGGTCGCCGTGCCGTTGTTGTTGTTCTTGTACACCACGCCGCCGTTCGGGACGGCCCCGGTGTGGGTGACGCTCGCCAGCGGGTAACCGGTCGTGGTGAAGGTGAACGTGAACGCCTTGCCGTGGGTCACCGTCAGCGACGACGCGCTGGTGATCACCGGGGCATCGTCCACGGTCAGCGTGAACGACTGGCTCGCCGTCCCGCCCGCGTTGGTCGCCGTGAACGTCAGCGGGTAGACGCCGCCCTGCCCGGCAGCCGGGGTGCCGGCCAGGGTGGCCGTGCCGTTGCCGTTATCGGTGAAGGTCAGTCCCTGCGGCAGCACCCCGGCCTCGGTCATCGCCGGCGCCGGCGCCCCGGTCGTGGTGACCGTGAAGCTGAACGCCTTGCCCGTGGTCGCCGTCGCCGAGCCCGCGCTGGTGATCGCCACCGTCCCGCTGGTCACCGTCAGCACGAAGCTCTGAGTTGCCGTGCCGAGCGAGTTCGTGGCGGTGATGGTCAGCGGGTAGGTCCCGGTGCTGGTCGGGGTCCCCGACAAGGTCGCCGTGCCGTTCCCGTTGTTCTTGTAGACCACGCCGCCGTTCGGGACGGCCCCGGTGTGGGTGACGCTCGCCAGCGGGTAACCGGTCGTCGTGAAGGTGAACGTGAACGCGTTGCCGCGGGTCACCGTCAGCGACGACGCGCTGGTGATCACCGGGGCCTGGTTCACGGTCAGCGTGAACGACTGGCTCGTCGTCCCGCCCGCGTTGGCCGCGGTGAACGTCAGGTTGTACACCCCGCCCTGCCCGGAAGCCGGGGTGCCGGCCAGGGTAGCCGTGCCGTTGCCGTTGTCGGTCCAGGTCAGCCCCTGCGGCAGCGCCCCGCCCTCGGACATCGCCGGCGCCGGGTAGCCGGTCGCCTTGGCCGTGAAGCTGAACGCCGACCCGGCCGTGGCCGTGGCGCTGGCCCCGCTGGTGATCACCGGCGCCGAGGCGACGGTCAGCGTGAACGCCTGGGTCACGGTCCCGGCGGTGTTCTTAGCGGTGATCGTGACCGGGTAGACCCCGGCGGCCGACGGCGGCGGCGTGCCGGACAGCGTCGCGGTGCCGTTGCCGTTGTTGTGGTACACCAGGCCGCCGCCGGGCAGCTTCCCGCTCTCGGTCACGTTGGTGGTGTAGGTGGTGGGGCTGTTCACCGTGGTGAACGTGAACGTGAACGCCTGCCCCGGCGTCTCGGTGACCGCCGCCGGGCTGGTGAACGTCGGCACCAACGGCGTGGCCGCGTTGACCGTCAGCGTGAACGCCTGGGTCACGGTCCCGGCCGCGTTGGTCGCGGTCAGCGTGACCGGGTAGGTCCCGGCCACCACCGCCGTCGTCCCGGCCAGCGACCCGGTCCCGTTCCCGTTGTCGGAGAAGCTCACCCCGGCCGGCAGGCCGGTGGCGCCCAGCGCCGGCACCGGGTAGCCGCCGGTGGTGGTGACCGTGAAGGTGAAGGCCGTGCCGGCCGTCTCGGTGGCCGACGCCGCGCTGCTGAAGGCCGGCGCGTTGTTGACGGTCAGCGTGAACGCCTGGCTGCCGCTCCCGGTCGAGTTGGTCGCCCCGAACGTCAGCGGGTAGGTCCCCGCCGCGCTGGCCCCCACGGTGCCGGCCAGCGTGGCCGTCCCGTCGCCGTTGTCGGTGAACGTGACGCCCGAGGGCAGCGTCCCGGCCTCGCTCAGCGCCGGGGTCGGCAACCCGCTCGTGGTGACCGTGAAGCTGAACGCCTGGCCCGCCGTCGCCGACGCCGAGGCGGCGCTGGTGAAGGCCGGGGCGCTGTTCACGGTCAGGACGAAGCTCTGCGTGGCCGTCCCGGCCGAGCTGCTGGCCGTGATCGTCAGGGTGTACGTGCCCTGGCTGCCCGCGGCCGGGGTGCCGGCCAGGGTGGCCGTGCCGTCGCCGTTGTCGGTGAGCGTGACCCCGGACGGCAGCGCCCCGGACTCGCTGATCGCCGCTGTCGGGTAGCCGGTGGTGGTCACTGCGAACGTGCCTGCCGTGCCCGCGGCGAACGTCGCGCCGCTGGCGCTGGTGATCACCGGCGCCGCGGTGGCCGGGGTCACGGTCAGCGTGAACGTCTGGGTCGCGTCCGGGCTGACCCCGTTGCTCGCGGTGATCGTGATCGGGTAGCTGCCCTGCGACCCGCTCGCCGGCGTGCCGGCCAGGGTGGCCGTGCCGTCGCCGTTGTCGGTGAGCGTGACCCCGGACGGCAGCGTCCCGGACTCGGTCAGCGCGGCCACCGGGTAGCCGGTGCTGGTGACCGTGAACGTGCCCGCCGTGCCCACGGTGAGCCCGGTGTTATCCGGGCTGGTGATGGCCGGGGCGGTCGGGGCCTTGTTGACGGTCAGCGTGAAGCTCTGCGTGGCGTCCGGGCTGACCCCGTTGCTGGCCGTGATCGTGATCGGGTAGCTGCCGTCCGTGCTCGCCGCGGGCGTGCCGGCCAGGGTGGCCGTGCCGTCGCCGTTGTCGGTGAGCGTGACCCCGGTCGGCAGCGTCCCGGACTCGCTGATCGCCGCCGTGGGGCTGCCCGTGGTCGTCACCGTGAACGTCCCGTTGGCGCCCACGGTGAACGTCGCCGAGTTGCCGCTGGTGATGGCCGGGGCCTGCTGCACGGTGACCGTCAGCGTCTGCTGGGCCGAACCGTAGCTGTTGGTCGCGACCAGGTCCATGGTGTAGGTGCCGGACGTGGTCGGCGTGCCGGACAGGGTGGCCGTACCGTCGGCGTTCGGCGTGAATGTCATGCCCGCCGGCACGTTGTCCCAGCCGAAGCTCGGCGCCGGGAAGCCGCTGGCCGTGACCGTGAACGACCCGGCCGTGCCTGCATCCAGGGTCGCCGAGTCCGCGCTGGTGAAGGCCGGCGGCCCGCCGACCACGACCGTGTACGGCTGGGTCGCGTCGGGGCTGAGCCCGTTGCTCGCCGTGATCGTGACCGGGAAACTGCCGGCCTGTCCGGTCGGCGTGCCGGACAGGGTCGCCGTGCCGTCGCCGTTGTTGGTGAACGACAGCCCGGCCGGCAGCGTCCCGGTCTCGGTGAGCGCCGGCGTCGGCGACCCGGTCGTGGTGATCGCGACCGACCCCCCCTGGTTCAGCGTGAAGTCGGCGGTGGACCCGCTGGTGATGGTGGGCGCGGCACCCGTGTTCACCGTGATCGTGAGCACGAGCGTGGCCGTGCTGCCCGAGGCGTTGCTGGCCGAGATCGATACCGTGGCGCTTCCCGCCGTGGTCGGGTCACCGGAGATGGTGGCCGTGCCGTCGTGGTTGTCGACCAAGCTCAGCCCGTCCGGCAGCGTCCCGGCCGTCAGGGTGATCGCGGGTGCCGGGTAGCCGGTGGTGGTCACCAGGTAGGTGCCGCTCACCCCGGTGCTGAACGTCGCGGTGTCGGAGCTGGTGATGGTCGGAGCCTCATCGACGTCCAGCGTGAAGCTCTGGGTCACCGCGCCCCCGCTGTTGTTGGCCGTGAGGACCAGCGGGTAGCTGCCGCCGGTGCCGGAGGTGGCGGTGCCGGAGAGGGTGGCGGTGCCGTTGCCGTTGTCGGTGAACGTGATGCCCGCGGGCAGCGTCCCGGTCTCGCCGAGCGACGGGGTCGGCTCGCCGGTGGCGGCCACCGTGAAGCTGAACGGCGCGCCGACGGTCGCGGTGGCCGACGCCACGCTGGTGAACGCCGCGGGCACGTTCTCGGTCAGGGTCTCGGTGGCCCCGGTGCCGAGGTCCACCCAGTCCGACAGCTGGCCGCCGTAGGCCGTGCCGAACGCCGACCCGTTGACCGTGGTGCCGGCCGGCACCGTGACCGGGACCTGGACCTCGGCGCCGTTGTTGGTCACCGTGACCGTGCCGTTGGTCTCGCTGGCGGTGTAGTTGCCGCCCGCCTCGGCCGTAGCCCAGGCGTTCTGCTCGTCCATGACCTGGGCTTCGGTGGTGTCGGTGACCTGGTCGAACGGGGTACTGCTGGCGTTGTACCAGGTGTTGTACTGGTCCTGTGCGTTGCTGATCAGGTCGAGGATCGTGTAGCCGTAGTCGCTGCCGTCGCCGTCCGGGTTGGTCGCCGGGCCGATCAGGTCGGACTGGTGCGCGTAGTTGATCATCGGGTTGTTGCTGAGCACGTGGCCCAGCATGATCCGGGACTCCGACGCGAGCACCTGGGCCTCGGTCGCCGGCGCGGACAGGCAGGTCGTGGACGAGGTGTCGTCGCAGTGGCCGACCTCGCCGTTGCCGATCGAGACCCCCTGCGCGACGTACAGCGTGTTGTACTCGTTGAGCTCGTCGGGCCAGTTGGCGGCGTTGTAGTAGATGTTGCTCGGGTAGCGGGGCGCCCCCTGGGCGGTGCCGAGGGAGTACTGCGTGGGCTGCCGGGAGCCGTCCTGGGCGAAGACGTTGACGTCCACCCCTTCCAGGCCCGCCGTCATGTTGGGGTTCTCCAGGCCGGAGTGCTCGCCGGTCACGACCGCGGCCGGGTTGTAGTTGGTCAGCCCGTTGGCCGCGGCGAACGCCTGGTCCATGCCGATTTCCTGGCCGATGGACGCGTCGTCCGAGGTGCTGGTGGCCGGCTCCCAGCTGCCGGCGCCGCTGGCGCAGTCGATGCCGGGGTTGGTGGCCGACGGGAAGGTCGGGCCCGACCCGGGCGCCGCGCCCGGGGTGGTCCCGTTGTCGGTGAAGCTGTAGGTGGTGGACGAGGTGGCGCTGGGGTTCTCGGCCACCTGGCCGACCAGCCCGAAGGTGGTCGAGCCGGGGTCCTCCCGGTAGATGTTGTAGCCCCAGAAGCCGCTCCCGCCGCCGAACGCGGACTCCAGCTGGGCCAGGGTCGGCCCGGGAGTGCTGCCGTCGGTGGAGGTACCGTTGGTGGCCTCGGGCCAGGTCAGGGTGACCGACCCGTCGTCGCCGACCGCGACGCTCTGGGCCGGCGTGGACGGCTCCGACTCCCCGTACGCGGTGGCCGCGGTGATCTCGTAGCTGTAGGTGCCGGCCGTGAGGCTGCCGCCGGAGGCGTTCGCGGTGGCCGAGGTGAGCACCTGCGGCGCCCACACGTTGCAGCCCAGGAACTGGTGCGACCAGGTGTGGGTGATCCAGTTGAAATCGGCCTGGTCCTTGAGCAGTTCGTCGACGAACGCCCCGTCATCGGGGTAGCCGGAGTCTTCTACCTGGCCGGGGTCGGTGTAGGTGCCGCTGGGGTCGGTGACGCTGCCGCCGCAGTTCGCGGTCGACTCGTCTCCGGCCGCCGGGTAGCTGCACGCGCCGATCGCGTTGAAGGCCAGTTCCAGCTTGATCCCGGTCTGCGCCTCCCAGTTGGCCACGTAGTCCACGTCGGCCGCGCTCATCTGCACGTCGGCCGGGGCGGCGCCGGTCCCCTCCGGGATCCCCTGGTCCGCGGGCGGGCAGGTGTAGTCCGGCGGGTCGGTGGCCGCCGGCGTGCACTGCAGCGCCGAGCTCCACTCGTTGTCGGCGATGAACAAGTCGTCGATGTCCATGCCGAAGTAGTTGCGGTACAGGCCCAGGTGCGCGTCCTGGGTCACCCAGTTGATCAGCCCGGGCGCGAGCAGCAGCCACTGCAGCTGGCTGGAGTTGTAGTCGAAGTTCAGCGCCAGCTCCGACACCCCGGCCTGCGGGTCGGTGGCCGGGTGCTGGTAAATCCCGGCCAGGACGTAGGTGCCGGCCGGGGTGGTGCCCGTGGCGGGGAAGTCCTCGGTGATGAGCGGGGTGTACGGGGCCCCGGACGTCACCGTGGACCAGGCGCCGAACGTGCCGGCGTCGAATGGGATCGGGCCCTTCAGCTCGGGGAAGGCGGTCAGCCCGGCCGCGGTCAGCGTCCCGGTGGTGCCGTCCAGCGCGCCCGAGTTCACGAAGGTCTGGCCCGTGGCGGGGGTGGGGAACGCGTCGCCGTCCACCTGGCGCACGCCGAACGTGGACTCGTAGCTGTACAGGGCGCTGAGCTGCCCGCTGGCGAAGTCCGCGGGGTCGTCGGCGATGACCACGCCGTTGTAGTTACCGGTGGTGCCGCTGGACAGGGTGGGCAGGGTCACCGTCTCCGAGCCGGCCGTGCCGGCCCCGTCGACCTCGTCGTACGGCACGCCCTCACTTTTCAGCGCCGCTTCCCAGGCCCCGGTCATGGGGTCGGTGGCGCCGTTCCCGATCAGCAGGACCTTGAGGTCCAGCGTAGGCGGCGAGGCCGCCGAAGCCACGCCCGCACCAGCCACCGCAGCCAGCCCGGCGGTCGAGAGCGCCGCGGCCAGGACCAGGCCCAGCCATCTCGCGCCCCGACGCCCGCGTCCCGCAACGGAACTCCCCACCGAACCCCCACCTATCCGCAAAGAGCCTGGTGCCGCGGCACGGCCCAAAAGTTTGTCCGGAACGATCGCAGCCCCGGAGAGGACCCAGATCGGCCCCCATTCCGAGGCTGCCTCACGTGTGACGCCCGGCAGAGCAAGCCGGATTACCCCGGAACTTAAGAATTCTCCGCGCGCAAAGCGAGCCCGGCCGATGCGCCGCAGATCTTGGCCGGCCACTCCTGAGCCCCCGATGAAATCCCGGGACGGGCGCTGCGCCCTGGCACCGGCCACACCCGCGAGACAGGCCCTGACCAGCTACTTTGGGGCGACCAGGCCGCTATCGCGGCCTCACTCGCATCAGCGGTCGTACTTCAGCACCAGGTCGCCAACGTGCGGGAGCGCGGCCTCGACGTGCTTGGCTGCGTTACCGCGGACGGTGCGGTACGCCTTCACAACCGTGGGCCGCTTGGAGCGCGCCGCGAACGCATCGGTCACCGAGAGCAGGGCCTCTGACACCTCCCCGCCGCGCTTGGCCAGGTAGTCACCGAATTCGGAGCCCCCGGAGGCGTTGAAGTCCGCCCAGTACGGCTCAAGCTTGTCCACTATCAGCGGAAGAAGGTCCTCTACCGTGCCGTGATAGTAGCCCGGCGCGAAGCAGGTCACCGTCTTGTAAGCGAGCTTGACTGCGGTCCCGGAGACCCCTGACTTCTCCGAGATCTCCTGCTCAATCAGCATGCAGCAGTCGGTCAACAGCCTTGGCTTGGTGTCCGGCGCGAGCAGGATCTCCTGAAGCATGGCTGCCATCGGTATGTTCTTCTCCTTGTCGCTGGGCGCTGCTCCTTGGATTCCGCACGCATACCTGTGCTGACTGGGCCAGCTGGTTTGGTTTTACTACTCGCCTGGTTCGGGTATGGCGGGAGTTTTCAGCGGGACGGGGGTGTCCGCGGCTGCGGTGACTTTCATCAGGTCGGCCTCGCCGCCGTTCAGCAGCCGGGCTGCCTTCTTACCGTACTGGCCGACGGCCGCGGCCGACCCGGCCGCCTCGAGGTGCTGCAGCGCCGCCCGGTAGACCGCGGCCTTTACCGGCGGCATCGTCCCGCTCAGCGCGGCCCGGGCGTCGGCGGCCAGCCGCGCCCCGGCCGCCGTGGCCGCCGCGGCGTGGCGGCCCGCCCGCTCGGCGGCCATGAGCCGGGCCACGTCCGCGTTCACGGCGGAGAGTGGCCTGGCGCCCGGGCCGGCCAGCCACCCGGACCCCCGGGTGACGGTGGTGGCCGCCTGGGCGCCCGCGGCCGCGCTGCCCACCGTGTTACTGGTGCCGCTGGTCGTCTTGCCGCCGGTGGCGGCGAAGACCACGATCGCGGCCACCAGGCCGACGGCCAGCGCGGACGCCGCCGCGACCGGGACCAGGTGCCCGCGGGCCCAGGAGGCCGCCGACGAGGCCGCTGTGGTTATCCCGGAGGCCGGTCCGGGCGCTCGGGCCGCCGGCCGGCTGCGCGGCGGTGGCGAGCCGTGTGCGGCCCGGTGCCGTGGTTCTCTCTCCATGCTCCTTTTCCTCAGCTCACCGTCAGCGTGAACGTCTGCATGGCCGTGCCGACAGAGTTCGTGGCGGTAATCGTCAGCGGGTAGGTCCCGGTGCTGGTCGGGGTCCCCGACGTGGCCCGGAAGAATACGCAACTTCTGGTGGAAGCCCGTTGCGGGCTTCCACCAGAAGGACGCCCGGCTCAGCAAGTGGGATTACGCCGGAACGTTAATAAGGCTTACTGCCCGTTCGGCTCGGGTATGGCTGGTGTCTTCACCGGAACCGGGGTGTCCGCCGCCTCGGTGACCTTCATGAGGCCGGCCTCGCCCGCATTCAGCAAGTGGGCCACCTTGGGGCCGTACTTGCCGCTCGCCACGGCCGAACCGACCGCCTCCAGGCGCTGCAGCGCCGCCCGGTACACCGCGGCGTCCACCGGCGGCATCGGCCCGTGCAGCGCGGCCGCGGCGTCCGCCGCCAGCCGCGCCCCGGCTGCCTTGGCTGCCTTGGCTGCCGCGCCCGCGCTGCCCGTCCGCTCCGCGGCCATGACCGCGCCCACGTCCGTGTTCACCACGGCGAGTTGCTTGGCTTGCGACCCGCCCAGCCACTTGGACCCCTTGGTGACGGTGCTGGCCTGCTGCGCGGCCGCGTTGCCCATCGTGTGGCTGGCGCTGCTGGACGGCTTCCCGCCGCCACCGACGAAGACCAGGCCCGCGACAGCGAGGCCGGCGGCCAGGACAGCCAGCAGCGCGACCGGGATCAGGTGCCTGCGCACCCAGGTGAGCGCCGAGCCCTCCGGGGCCGCCGACTCGCTGCGCCGCGACGGCGTGCCGTGGGCGGGCCCATGCCGTGGTGGATTTCTGTCCATGGTCCTTTCCTCAGCTCACCGTCAGCGTGAACGTCTGCGTGGCCGTGCCGACAGAGTTCGTGGCGGTGATCGTCAGGGTGTAGGTCCCCGCGGTGGTCGGGGTCCCGGCCAGCGTCGCGGTGCCGTTGCCGTTGTTGGTGTACGTCAGCCCCGCGACCGTGCCGGAATGAGTCACGCTCGGCACCGGGTAACCGGTGCTGGTGAACGTGAACGTGAACGCCGTCCCGTGGGTCGCGCTCGCCGAGGCGGCGCTGGTGATCGCCGGGGCCTGGTCCACGGTCAGCGTGAACGTCTGGCTGGCCGAGCCCAGGGAGTTCGTGGCCTTCAGCGTGAGTGTGTAGACCCCGCCCTGCCCGACGCCCGGGGTGCCGGCCAGGGTGGCGGTGCCGTTGCCGTTGTCCACCCAGGTCAGGCCCTGCGGCAGGGCGCCGGACTCGGTCATCGCCGGCACCGGCGAGCCGGTCGCCCTGACGGTGAAGTTGAACGCGGAGCCGTCCGTGGCCGTGGCGCTGGCCGCCGAGGAGATCGCCGGCGCCCCCTGGACGACCAGCACGAACGACTGGGTCACGGTCCCGGCCGAGTTCTTCGCGGTGAACGTGATCGGGTAGGTCCCGGCGCTGGCCGCGGTCGGCGTGCCGCTGAGGGTGTTGCTGCCGTCGCCGTTGTTGTTGGCGCTGATGCCGGACGGCAGCGTCCCGCTCTCGGTCACGTTCGTGGTGTAGCTCGGGTCCGTCGGATATCCGGTCGTGATCGCGTTGAAGGTGAACGCCGTCCCCGCGGTCGCCGTGGCCGTGGCGGCGCTGGTGAACGTCGGCACCGGCACGCTGGTCCCAGCCTTGCTGACCGTCAGGGTGATGGTCTGGCTGGCGGAGCCGCCGGCGTTGGTCGCGGTGGCCGTGATCGTGTAGGTCCCGGCCGTGACCGCGGTCGTGCCGGCCAGCGATCCGGTGCCGTTGCCGTTGTCGGAGAAGCTCACCCCGGACGGCAGGCCGGTGGCGCTGAGCTTCGGCACCGGGTAGCCGGTGGTGGCGACCGTGTAGGTGAACGCCGTGCCCGCCGTCTCGGTCACCGCCGCCGCGCTGCTGAAGGCCGGCTTGTTGTTGACGGTCAGCGTGAACGCCTGGCTCGCGGTCCCGGTCGAGTTCTTCGCGGTGAACGTGATCGGGTACGCGCCCTTGGCCGTCGACGCCGGGGTGCCGCTCAGCGTGGCGGTCCCGTTGGAGTTGGCGGTGAACGTGATACCCGAGGGCAGCGTCCCGGCCTCGGTCAGCGTCGGGGTCGGCGTCCCGGTCGTGGTGACCGTGAAGCTGAACGCCGTGCCCGAGGTCGCCGACGCCGAGGCCGCGCTGGTGATGGCCAGGCCGCTGTTCACGGTCAGGACGAAGCTCTGGGTGGCCGTCCCGGCCGAGTTAGTGGCCTTGATCGTCAGCGTGTAGGTGCCCTGGCTCCCGGCCGGCGGCGTGCCGGACAGGGTGGCCGTGCCGTTGCCGTTGTCCTTGAACGTGACGCCCGAGGGCAGGGCCGGGCTGCTCGTGGCGGACAGGGCCGCGGTCGGGCTGCCGGTGGTCGTCACCGAGAACGTGCCCGCCGTGCCCACCGAGAACGTGGTCGAGCCCGCGCTGGTGATGACCGGCCCCGCGCTAGCCGGGTTCACGGTCAGCGTGAAGCTCTGGGTCGCGTTGGTGCCGACTCCGTTCGACGCCGTGATCGTGATCGGGTAGCTGCCGTTGGTCCCGGCCGCCGGGGTGCCGGCCAGCGTCGCCGTGCCAGTGCCGGTGCCGCCGGTGAAGGTGACGCCGGACGGCAGCGTCCCGGACGCCGTGATCGTCGCCGCCGGGCTGCCGGTGCTCGTCACCGAGAACGTCCCCGCCGTGCCCACGGTGAACGTGGTGGCGTTGGCACTGGTGATCGCGGGGGCGGTCGAGGCCGTGTTCACGGTCAGCGTGAAGCTCTGCGTGGCGTTGGTGCCGACCCCGTTGGCCGCGGTGATCGTGATCGGGTAGGCCTTGCTGGTCCCGGCCGCCGGGGTGCCGGCCAGGGTGGCCGTGCCGTTGCCGTTGCTGGTGAAGGTGACGCCCGAGGGCAGCGCCCCGGACACGGTCAGCGCCGCCGCCGGGTAGCCGGTCGTGGTCACCGAGAATGACCCGGCCGTGCCCACGGTGAACGTCGCCGCGGCGGCGCTGGTGATCGCCGGGGCCTGATCCACGGTGACCGTCAGCGTCTGGGTGGCGGTGCCGTACGGGTTGACGGCGGTCAGGGCCATGGCGTACGTGCCGCCGGTGGTCGGCGTGCCGGACAGCGTGGCCGTGCCGTTGCCGTTGTCCTTGAACGTCATGCCCGGGGGCACGTTGTTCCAGCCGAAGCTCGGCGCCGGGTACCCGCTGGTCGCGACCGGGAACGTCCCGGCCGTGCCCACGGTGAACGTCGCCGTGGCGGCGCTGGTGAACGCCGCGGCCTCGCCCACCACGACCGACAGGGTCTGGGTCGCGCTCGGGCTGACCCCGTTGCTGGCCGTAACGGTCAGGCTGGTCGTGCTGTTGGTCGTCGGCGTGCCGGCCAGGGTGGCGGTGCCGTTGCCGTTGTTGGTGAACGTCAGCCCGGCCGGCAGGGTCCCGGTCTCGGTCAGCGCCGGCGTGGGCGAGCCGGTTGTGGTGATCGTGACCGACCCCGCCTTGTTCTGGGTGAAGTCGGCGGTGGACGCGCTGGTGATGGCGGGCGCGGTCGCCGCGCCCACCGTGATGGCGAGCGAGAGCGTGGCCGTGCTGCCCGAGGCGTTGGTCGCCGAGATCGTCACCGTGGCGGTGCCGGCCGCGGTCGGCGTGCCGGAGATGGTGGCGGTGCCGTTGGTGTTGGCCTTGAACGTCAGCCCGGACGGCAGCGTCCCGGACTCGGTGATCGTCGGCGCCGGGTAACCGGTCGTGGTGATCGTGTAGGTCCCGGCCACGCCGACCGCGAACGAGGCGGTCGCCGGGCTGGTGATCGTCGGCGCCTGGTCGTTGGTCAGCGTGAAGCCCTGGGTCACGCCGCCGGTGGCGTTGGTGGCCGTGATCGTGATCGGGTAGCTGCCCCCCGTGCCCGCCGCCGGGGTCCCGGCGATGGTCGCGGTGCCGTTGCCGTTGTTCGTGAACGTCAGCCCGGCCGGCAGCGCGCCGGTCTCGGTCAGCGCGGGCGCGGGCGTGCCGGTGGTGGTGACGGTGAAGCTGAACGCGGCGCCCACGTTGGAGCTGGCCGTGGCCGCGCTGGTGATCGTCGGGGCGACGGCCTCGGTCAGGACCACGGGGGTGCTGCCGACGTTCACCCAGGCGGACAGCTGGCCGCCGTAGGCGCTGCCGAACGCCGCGCCGTTGACCGTGGTGCCGGTGGGCACGGTGACCGGGACGTTGACCGCGGTCCCGGAGTTGGCCACGGTGACCGTGCCGTTGGTCTCGGAGGCGGTGACCCCGGAGACGCCGTCGCCCCACGCGGCCTGCTCGGCCAGGACGGTGGCGATCGCGCCCTCGGTCAGCTGCTGGTACGGCGTGTACCCGGGGCTGGTCGTGGTGGTGTTGAAGTCGGCGTTGTACTGGGCCAGCAGCGGGTTGAGCACCGAGTACAGCGGCCGTCACCGGTCGTGTCGGCCGTGCCGGGCGGGGTGGCCGGCGGCGCGGCGTTGCACACCCCCGGGGTGGTGCACCCGGGCGGCGAGCCCATCAGGTTGGTCTGGTGCACGTAGCTCGGCTCGGGGTTGTTGCTCAGCATGAACTGGTACATCTGCGACTCGACCTGGTTGACGATGTACTGGAACGTCGCCGGCGTGGTCAGGCACGTCGTGGTGCTCGGGTCGCACCCGCCGCCATCGGCCGTGGACAGGTACAGCGTGTTGTACTCGTCGACCTCCTGCGCCTCGGTCGAGGCGTTGTAGTAGATGTTGACCGGGTGCCGCGGCACCACCTGCGCCGTCCCGTCCACGAAGGCCGAGCCCGCCGGGATGGTGGCGCCGGTGTAGTTCACCCCGATGCCGAACTCGTCGGTCGGCGGGTTCGGGTAGGCCTTGGACGCGTCGTCGCCGACCGCGGTGATCCCCACCGCCTGCAGCGCCGGGATGAAGTAGGGGTTCTGCTCCCAGGGCAGCTCGTTGGCGTTCTCGTCGGTCGGCGGGGTCCACCCGGCGGCCTGCGCGGTGCCCGCGGCGCCGGTGTCGGTGTAGGTCAGTTCCTTCTGCCCGGCGCCGGTGACGCTGGTGGTCGAGGGCGGGGTGGCGTCACCCGAGCTGTTGTCGGGCAGCGTCGCCGACGCCGGGGTGGCCAGGCTGCCGACCAGCGACCAGCTCGTGTAGGGGGACTTGGCCCGGTAGACGAGGTAGTTGGCCGCGTGGCAGATCGCCTCCCACTGCAACGACACCGACCCGCTGGCCGGCACCGTGAGCGGGGCGGTCACGAACGCCGCGGACTGGTCGGTGCTCGGCGAGTCCGCCCCGTTGAACTGGTCGGTCACCGCGTACTCGTAGGTCCCGGCGGCCAGGGTCCCGCCGGTCGATGCGGTGTCAGAGTCCAGGTCCGGCGGGTCGACGGTGCCCGGGTTGCCCGGCACCAGGTCGGCGAAGCCGGAGTGGTTGCCCGGCACGAACACCTGCGGGTCCTCATACCCCAGCGCGAGCGCGGTGTTGTCGCTCTCGGCCAGCCCCAGGCCGCCCGTTCCCGCCGTGGCCCCCGGGGCGGCCGCGATCGAGCTGGTGTTCTCGTTCAGCTCCGCCTCGATGTAGTCCTGCGTCGCGCAGCCCACGTCCAGGTACGGCGTGTCGTAGGTGTGGCTGATCCAGCCGAAGTCGTCGGTGTAGGGCTTGCCGGTCGCCGGGTCGGTGGCCTGGAACTCCGCGGTCAGCGGGTCGTACGTGGTCGGCGCGCTCGCGCTGCCGTCATACTCCAGGTCGCCGGACTGGGCCGCGGCGCTGCTGCCGTAGTTGAACAGCTGGTCCATCCGGAAGCCGTTCGCCGCCGACCACTGCGCCGCATAGGGCACGTCCGCGGGCCGCATCCGCAGCGAGTCCGCGTCGGAGTAGTCGATGGTGTGGTTGGTGGTGTCCCACGCGTCATCGGGGGTGAAGGTGTCGTCGATGTCCATCTCGACGTAGTTGCGGTACAGGCCCAGGTGCGTGTCCTGGGTGACCCAGTTGATCAGCCCGGGCGCCAGCAGCAGCCACTGCAGCTGGAGGGAGTTGTAATCAAAGTTCAGCGCCAGCTCGGACACCCCGGCCTGCGGGTCGGTGCTCGGGTGCTGGTATACCCCGGCCAGCACCTGCCCGGCCGCGTTGGTGATCAGTGGCGTGTAGGGGGCCCCGGCGTTCACCGTGGACCAGTAGCCGTAGGTGCCGGTGGCGAACGGGACCGGGCCCTTGAGCTCGGGGAGGGCGGTCAGCCCGGCCGCGGTCAGCGTCCCGGTGGTGCCGTCCAGGGCCCCTCCGCTCACGTCGGTCAGGCCCAGGGCGGGGGTGGGGTAGGCATAGCCGTCGACCTGGCGCACGCCGAACGTGGACTCGTAGGTGTCCAGCGCGGTCAGCTGCCCGGCGGCGAAGTCGGCCGGGTCATCGGCGATGACCACGCCGTTGAAGTTGCCGGTGGTGCCGCTGGACAGCGTGGGCAGCGTCACCGTCTGGCTCGGCGCCGTGCCCGCCGCGTCGACCTCGGTGTAGGGCACCCCCTCCGTGGCCAGCGCGGACTCCCAGGCCGCCGTCGTGGGATCGGACGCCCCGTTCCCGATCAGCAGGACCTTCAGGTCCAGCGTGTTCGACGTGGCCGCCGAGGCCGCAGTACTCACCGCAGCCAGGCCCAACGTCGACAGCACCGCGGCCAGGACCAGCCCCAGCCACCTCGTCCACCGACCCCTGCGTCCTCCGACCGAAGACCCCACCGGAACTCCCCACCCATCCCCGAAGACTCTTGTCCCCCAGCACCAATGCTGAAGCGACCGGCATCGCACGCAGCCCGAGGTGACCCATCCGGGCATACACCAAACTGACGCCTAGCGGCGCAGGGCGGGTTACGCGAAACCGAAAAAATCTTGGCGGCAAATCCTGATCTCCGCATCTGCCGCTAAGGAATCCTCGCCGCCGTCTCTCGAGCCGTGTCTGGGCGGTGATCAGCCCGGGCCCGGGCCCTATGAATTACCGGGGGATTCTGTGGGTATCTTGCTCATCCGCGGCAGGTGACCTGCTCCGGATCGGTGGTGAACCGGTCTTTGTCCGACACCTCGGATACCGTCCGGCCGCAACAGGGCATTTCCGGATTGTCCGGCGATGGGCTACGGTGCGTCACTCCGGCGCGCGCGGAAGCGCCCGATGCCTGCGCGCCGGATTGCGCTGCATCAACGCCGCCATCAGGGGTTTTCCGGCCCGCCCTATGGCGACCCCAGGCGCGGGATCCCATGGCTGGCATGATACGGGCGCATACACGAACTGTCTAAAGCTGTCAAAAAGATCGCAGTCTCCGACTCTGGCCGCGATACACTCTTTGGCTTGATAAGGCCAGTGTGACCCGTGAGAAGCAGGTCATATATCGGGTGACATGCCCGAAAGAGTAACTCACAGGACAATGCGGAGCGCCATCGGAATATCGCAGCGGTCTTGAGCAGTACCCCCTCCCGCGCAGGCCGCGCACTCCCCCGCACCGAACCGGCCGACGCGGACAAGGACCGCTTGTGCACATACTCGTAGTCGACGACTTCGTCCTGGTCGAACTCGCCCTGGCGCAGGTGATCCAGGGCACGCCGCACACCCTGACCGGCGTCCGCGACCCGCGCAGCCTGCCGGAGGTGCTGGGCCAGGGCACCCGGTTCGACCTGGCCCTGGTCGACATCAACTTCGGGCCGGGCGTCCCGACCGGCCTGACCGCGATGCGCATCCTGCGTGATCTGTCCCCGGACACCAGGATCGTCATCGAGAGCACCGACGAGGAGCGCAACCGGCTGCTGTTCCTGCTGGCCTCGTTCACCTTCTTCGAGCCGCTGGCGCTGCTGTCGAAGGCGGCTCCCGCGGAGGCCATCCGCGCGCTGATCGACGCCGTCGACCGCGGCGAGCTGGCCGGGCCTGGGTTCGCCGGGCCGGGGTTCGCCGGGCCGGGCGGCATCCAGGGCCAGGATGCCGCCTCGCCGGTCCAGCGGCTGATCCGTAACACCGGCCTCCTGGACGAGTTGCTCCGCAACCGCACCGACCTCATGCTGTGGCGCGCGCTGGTCCGGTTCGACAAGCGGGGAGAGGTGGCCCGGGCCGCGCACGTGGACGAGCGGACCGTGGACCGCTTCACGGCGGGCAAGTCCCAGGTCATCGACAAGATCCAGGCCGAGTTCCCGGAAGACGCGTCGGCGCCCGGGGCGCCGGTGCCCGGGGGCGATGGCGGCGATGACGACCCCGACGGCCGTCGGCGCCACCCCAACCTGGTGCGGCTGGCCAGGTTCGCCCAGACGCACAGCCATTTCTTCGACGACGAGGCCGTCGACGAGCTGTTTGCCGACCGGTGGCGGTCGCCGCGGCCGCGCCCGCGCCGCTCCTGAAAGTGTCGAAGTTTCCCCTGGTTAACCCGGCTCGCCGGCTGACATCGTAAGACCGGATGAGCAGGGACTTCGGCCATGCCGTCTAGCCAAGCCACGGGCCGGTGAGCCGTTCCGGCGGCGGGGGCGGCGACCTGGCCGAGGAGGCCGCCGGCGGCCACGGCGGGGAGGCCGCCGGCGGCTTGCGCCGCGAACCCGGGCGGGAACTGGCCGCCTACCTGCTGTTCCCGCGCCCCGAGGCGTGGGCCAAGGCGCTGATCGCGCCGGCCTGCTTCCTGCTCGCGGCCACCTCGACCGGCCGCCTCGGGGACTGGAAGCGGTTCGGCGTGCTCTGGCTGGTGCTCGAGTTCCTCATCTACGCGGCGCGCTACCAGTGGAACGACATCCGCGGGGTCGACGCGGACCAGGCGCACGCCGAGCGCGGCGCCCGCTCGCGGCTGCCCGTGGGCACGACGGCGGGGTCCAGGCGCCGCAGCGTCCGCCTCAGCCGGCTCGCGGCGGCGTCCCGGGTGCTGGCGGCGCTGCTCATCGGGGCGGCGGCCGGGCTGACCCGCCAGGTCGCAGCGCTGGCCCTGGCCGTGTTCGTCGTCGCCGCGGCCTACGAGTGGCTGCGGGCGCGGCGCCCGCGGGCCCGCCGCGGGGCGCAGGTGGTCGCGATCTGGCTGGTCGTGGGGCTCGGCTACGTGGTCCGGGGCGGGCTCGGGCTGAGCACGGCCGGGCTGGCCTGGGACAGCCTCGCGATGGTGGCCGGGCTGGCCTGCGCCGGCTCGTTCGGGATCATGTTCGTGTTGCTGACCTGGGCGCTGGAGGCCACGAGCTACTGCGCCGCGGACACCGGCGGCGGCTGGCACGCGCGGGCGGAACTCGCCGCGAAGCCGCACCTGGCCGCGCTGCTGCCCTATCTTGACCGGCCGGTCCGGGCGGACGGCATCGACCCCGGCCCGGGCCGGTACTGCGGGACCGACCGGGTGCTGCGCGGCGGCGGCCGGCGGTCCGCCCCGTGGAACCTGGCGCTGCTCGCCGCGGCGGTGAGCGGGGCGGTCACGGGCCTGGCCCTGGCCCGGCCGCTCCCGGGCGGCGACGCCGCGTACCTGGCCGCCGCGGCGGTGAGCGCGGCCGGGGCCGGGCTGCTGGCGGGCTGCCGGAGCAGCCCGGGGCGCTGGGTCATCACCGCGGCGGGCGCCCCGGCGCTGGCCGGCGCGGCCGTGCTAGCCAGCGTGGCGCTGCCGTGGCTGGCCGCGGCGCCGTGGCTGGCCGTCGCCTGCCTGTACAGCGCGTTCCGCGACTGCTCCTACCGGGACCTGGTCGCGGCCGGCCCCCGGCTGGCGGCGGCGCTGCGGAAGGCCGGGCCGACGGCGCCCCCGGGCTAGACGGGGCCTGGCCGGGGCCCGACTCCCGGCCACGATCCGCCGCTGGCGGCCGGCCCGGCCCGGGCCCTGTTCCCTGGGCTTCTGTGTGCATAAAACTGTGGATGACTTGTGCAAAAGAGCCTAGGACCTGTGCACACGCGAGGAAATGCTCGGGATTCCAGCTGCGGCTCACGCCCATGGCAAGGCTGCTACCAGGGAAAACACCATCCACACCCTGTGCACGGCGAGAAACCTGAAATTGTCCACACGCCACGCCGCAATGATTCGTAAAAGGGCAGAAAGTTTATTGTAAGTTTATCTATCTGTGATCCAGGGTCAGGACTGTAAGACGATGAAGCCTGGATCTTGGGTCCTGATGCTTGAAAAAGGGCAGGCAAGCACACTTGCCGCGCACGCCCACGGGGCAGCCAGCCGCTCCATGACGCTGGCTGAGCGGGAGGGTCTGACATGAAGATCGAGATCTGGCCAGACGACGTCAGCATGCCTGAGATGACCGACTGGCTCGCCGAACTGCGGGATGACGGTCGCGCCGAGCCGGACGGCAACGGTCGCGCCGAGCCGGGCGACAACGGCCGCGCTCCGCGGTCCCGGGCCAGCCATCCCTACCCGGAGGTCCCCGCCCCCGCGCAGGCAGAAAGGCCCGTCCCCCCGGATCAGGCCGACGGCCGCGCCGAGAGCATGCCCCCCAGCTGGGCCCAGGCCCTCGCCAGGGCCAGCACGCCATCCAAGACCAGTCCCGCCGGCTGGGCCTGGACCCGCGCCGTGGCCAGCTCGCCCGCCGAGACCGGCCCACTCGCCGAGACCAGCTCACCCGCCGAGACCGACCCGGCCGCCGAGGTGGACCCACTCGCCGAGGCCGACCCACTCGCGGAGGCCGACCCGGCCGCCGAGATCACAACGCGGGCCGTGATCGGCGACGAGTTGCGGATGCCGGTCATGTGGTGCGAGATGGGTTCCTGCATCTCCCGGCATGCCGATCCGGCGGCATTCGGCGAGGCTGACGCCCGCGCCCGCGCGATCGCCGCCGGCTGGCGCGTCGACGCCCTCGGCCGGCTGGTCTGCCCTCGATGCCAGCAGACCGCCCCCAGCTTCCGGGTCTCCCGCCCGGTCGTGCCGTGGGACCGGCGCACCGCCATCACCAGGATCGCCCGGATAGCTGGAGCGCGCAGCAACGGCGTTCCCGGGGGACACGGCCGCGAACCGCTCCGTCCGGGACGACACCGCGGGCGCCCGGCTGCCGAGACCATGCCTGCCGACCAGCGGGCCCGCTGAGCGCCAGCCAGCACCTCGGTTCCCGCGGGGCGGGTACCCCGGCGGGGCCCTGGCCGGGTCGGTCATCGGCTACCTGCTGCTGAGCCCGGCGCCGGCGTGTCTGCTGCGGCCCGGGCCTCCTTCGCACGGCGTGTAGTGGGTTTCCCCTCCCAGCGTGGAGAGATCCTCTTAAGGGAGAGGAGTTCTCCGATGGGAGAGACACGCAGGAAGTTCGATGCGGACTTCAGGGAGGGCGCGGTGCGGCTGGTCCGGGAGACCGGTAAGCCGATCGCGCAGGTGGCCCGGGATCTGGGCATCAACTCCGGGACCCTGGGCAACTGGGTGGACGCTGACCGGCGCCGCCGCGGTGAGGGTGACGGTGCGCTGAGCGAGGATGAGCGGGCCGAGCTGGCCCGGCTGCGTAAGGAGAACGCCGAGCTTGCCATGAGGTGCGACGTGCTCAAACGCAGTGTGGCCCTTTGGGTTTCCGATGCGATGGGCCGGTAGCCGTGGCCGCGTTCATCGCAGCCCAGAGGGCCGATCACGGCATCCCGCACGCGGTCAGCTGCCGGGCGCTGGGGATGTCGGAGTCCTGGTTCTATAAATGGAAGGACGGCGACCAGACCGCGCGGCGGGCGCGCCGGGACCGGCTGGGGGCCGAGATCGCCCGGCTGTTCGCCCGGCGCAAGGGCAAGGACGGGTCACCGCGGATCACCGCCGCGCTGCGGGAGGCCGGCTGGACGGTCAGCGAGAACACCGTCGCGGGCCTGATGCGCCAGATGGGCCTGGCCGCGCGGCCGAAGGCCAGGCGCAAGGGGACCACGCGGCCGGGCAAGGGCCGGTGGCGGGCGCCGGACCTGGTCCGGCGGGACTTCGGCGCGGCCGCCGTCAACCGCAAGTGGTATGGCGACGGCACCGAGATTCCCACCGGGGAGGGCAAGCTGCACCTGGACAGCGTGCTGGACATGGGCTCGCGCCGGATCCTCGGGTTCGCCCTCGGCGAGCACCACGACACCGACCTGGCCTACGGCGCGCTGGCCATGGCAGTGGCGGTGCGCGGCGGTGCCGTGCCCGGCGTGATCATGCACACCGATCAGGGCAGCGAGTACACCGCGGGCCGGTTCCGGATGGCCTGCCAGCGGCTGGGCATCCGCCAGTCAATGGGCCGGCCGGGCTCGGCGCTGGACAACGCGGTCATCGAATCGTGGCACTCCACGGTGGAGTTCGAGCTGCGGCGCATCGAGCAGTTCCCGACCAGGGCGGCCGCGCGGGCCGGGGTGGCGGCCTGGATCGAGGACTACAACCATGAACGGCGGCACTCCGCGCTGGGCATGCTCTCCCCGGTGGATTACGAGCGGTCCCCGGCGGGAAAGGACGCGGCGTGACCGCGGCCGGCCGCTGCGCGGCCCCAGGCACGAAGGAGGCGGCTTCGCCGCCGCTCACCTTTGATGAGAACGCTGCCGCGCGCCAGGCCGGGGGACGCGCCGCGCGAGGGTACGGGGCCGCCCCTCCGGCCTCCAGGCTGCTGCGCATCGCTGGCGCGACGGCCCTGCGGGCCGGCCTGGACCCCGGAGACCTCTGCGGCCCCTCAGGCAGGAAGTACGGGCAGGCCCAGCCTGCCCCCGCCCAGCAGCGCGGCGCGTCCGATGGGCCCTTGCCCATGGGTACAACGAACGCCAGGCACTATATGAACTGGCGTTCGATAGTCAGAAGGAACAGCGAAATTACACGAATCCGCTATGAGGAAGTCTCCACGGTTTGAGGGGAACCCCGGTAGTCCGGCACGCCCGTGGCGGCTGGAGCTGCCAGAGGTTCGCGGCTGGCCTGGCAGATGCTCTGGCGCGCTAGAGCTTTGGGTCCGGGATTTTGAACACGAGGGTCATGTTTTCAAGCCGCGGGCTTGAGTCGTGCTCGGGTGATGTAGTCGTCGACGTGATGGTTGATGGCGGCCAGTGCCTGGCGTAGTTCGGGTGGGGCCTGGGGCTGGTCGGCGGCGGCCAGGGGTCTGAGCAGGCGGTTGTAGAGCTTGGTGTAGAAGATCGCGATGCGCTGGCCGTCGGGGGTCAGCACGTAGGTGTGGGTGTGCTCGATCCGGCGGATCAGGCCGTTGAGGCGCAGGCGGCGCAGGTCGTAGGTTGCCTGGCTGGGGCTGTAGGGGGTGCCGAGCAGCCGGGCGGTCAAGGCACGCAGGCTCTTGTTAGTGATGCCGCAGGCGCCGAACAGGGTGAGGGTCAAGGCGCCGGCCAGGGCCATGACCCGGGGCTCGCCGAACCGCAGGGCCGGGGCCCTCCTGCCATCCTCGGTGAGGGTGGGCTGTGCGACCCGCTCGATGGCTGGGCTCGCAAGGACGCAGCCCTGGCCGGCACGCATAGTCTGCAGCATCCGGCGGTTGACGTCATGGGCCTTGGCGGTCAGTTCGGCGAAGTGTTCCAGGCGGCGCAGGACGCCGATATCGTAGGCGTCGTTGATGACGGTCTCGATCCGCAGCGCCCGGCCGTCTTTGAGGTAGGTCTTGACGCGGGAGTGCCGGTAGAACGCGTTGAGGACGACGCCGTCGTTGTCGCGGTCGACGGCGGTGCGGAAGACGCCTTTGGTGACGCAGCGGACCTGCCGGTTGAAGATGATCTCCATGTTGTCGGGGCGGCCGAGGTCGAGGTTGTCAGCAGCCAGGGCCTCGAAGAACGCGCGGGCATGGCGCGGGGCGGCGAAGGTGATGGTCTTGGCGACTTCGACCTGGCGCATGGAGATGTCCCACCAGTAGCCGGCATCGCGGTCGGCGCGGGTGAACGGCAGCGGCAGCCGCGCCCACCAGCGTTCGGCGAAGACCTGGATATGGCCGGGGCCGAGCCGGTCACAGATCTGCTGCAACATGGCCGGGTCGTCGCAGGAGGCGAACCCGTTGGACAGTTCCTTAAACGACAGGCCCGCCTTGAGCGCCTGGCGTTTGGCCCACTCGTGCCCGTTGAACCAGATCTTGCCCGGGTAGGGGAAGTAGGCGCAGATCTTGATGAACGCGGGCCCGAAGCTGGCGTCCCACAGGTAGAAGTAGTAGCAGGTCACCCGGCGTTCGGCGCGGTTGTAGGAGAACCACACCGCGCCCGTGGGGGTCTGGTCCTTGGTCCCGGTGAACACCCGCTGGTACTCCTGCGCGACCCCGACCGCGACTACCTGAGACCGTCCCGTCGCGGCGGCCTTGCGCATCAGCGGCATCACCTGATCGATCTTGCGCTCCGGCCAGGGGCTGTCGGCCAGCACCCCGGGCCGGCCCTTGTCTCGCTTGCCCGCGAAGGTCAGCACGGGGATGTCGTTGGCCTCGGCGAAGGAATACACCGCCCGGCGGAACGCCTGCCCCCGCCGTTCCAGCAGCGCAGGCGAGGGGATCGGATTGCGCTCATGCCCGGTGAGGAAGTTCACCACCTGACCGCCCACGACCAGGCTGGGCACCGACAAAGTCAGGTAGACCCGGTCGGCACAGTCGATCTCCAGCAGCTTGTGCCCGTCCAGCACGTCGTTGACCGTGACCGCGTTAGCCCGCACCAGACGTGAAGCCATGACCACTCCCGCAACCAGTTCCTGATTGCGAGGATGAACTCACCAGCACCGGCACGCCCGCGGAACTGTCAACCTCGGCGGTCCGAGGCGGAGCCTCTCTGGTGCCGCGACCGGCAACGTTTGCCCCGTTCCTCCGCAGCCGGTGCGACTGTAGGCAGGCCCTGATCCGCCGATAGGTGCCCCCTTCGAGATGGCCCCCGCCGTCGTTCGGGGCGAGCGCTATGAGCGCCACCAGACCGGCACCTTTGAAGACCCTTCGCTGCACGCCGGACGCAGGAGGTCAGGCGCGCTTGACATATTCCGTTATAGGTATACGATTTGCAAGTGGCTCGGACTTCCACCACTGCCGACGTCTTCAACGCGATCGGCGAGGCTCACCGCCGGGAGATCCTCGACGTACTGGTTGGCGGGGAGAAGCCGGTCGGGGCGATCGTCGACGAACTTGCGATCTCTCAGCCGCAGGTCTCCAAGCACCTCCGGGTTCTCAGCGAGGTGGGGCTCGTCAAGTGTCGTGCAGTGGGACGCCGTCGCCTGTACCGCCTGAATCCCACGTACCTGCGACCGGTGGGCGACTGGCTCGCGAAGTACGAGCATCTGTGGAACGAGCGGCTCGACAGGCTAGACGACTACCTCAGCGAGCTTCAGCGTCAAGAAGGAAAACCGCCCCAGCGACCACAAGGAGCGCCATGACAACGACCCGGCACGGCTCGGCGACGTTCGAGTACAGCGACCGCACGGTCACGATGCGGCGAAAGTTCCACGCACCGAGTGCGCTGGTCTTCGACGCAATCACCAAGCCCGAGCACATCAGCGTCTGGTTCCCCGCAGATGACGTGGCGCTCCACGTCTGCGAGGTCGACCTGAACGTGGGCGGGAAGTACCACTACGCGTGGTACGCCCCGGGGGACAAGGAGTGCTCATTCCGGGGCACCTTCCTTGAGATCGAGCCGCCAACGCGGATCGTCGCCACCTGGCTGTTCGAGGGATGGCCAGACGACGAGGCGGTTGAGACCGTGATCCTGACCGAGGACGGCGGCATCACGACCATGACCGACATCTTGGAGTTCAAGACCCCGGAGAACCTCGGCGATCACTTCCAACAGAACGATGGCGCACAGGCCAGCTGGGACAAGCTGGACGACCTGCTAGCTGACCTGCAGACGCGTCTCTCGTAGTCCAGTCCAGGATTGCCGGGTGGCAGGCAGAACAACAGGCTGACGCGGTGGCCGAATTGGCAGGCGTGCCGCTCAACTTCCCGGCAGGAACTATTTCACGAGGCAAACGTCGCCGGTCGCGGCACTAGAAAGCCCGGACCCTCCTTGCCGGGGCGCCCAGGAAAGGCAGGATGGCCTTCCTGGTCAGTGCATGGTACCTTGTCATGCATGGAACCTGGCCGGGCACGTAACGCGGTGAGCCAGCTGCGCAAAGGCACGCTGGAGTACTGCGTCCTGGCGCTGCTGCGAGACGGCCAGCGGTACGGGTTCGAGCTGGTCCGGACACTGTCGGAGGCGGACGGGCTGCTCGTCAGCGAGGGCACCATCTACCCGCTGCTGAGCCGCCTGCGCCGGGACCGCCTGGTGAGCACGTCCTGGCAGGAATCTGAGGCCGGGCCGCCGCGACGCTACTACCAGCTCACCGACGCCGGGAGACGCGCCCTGGCCGACTTCAGCGATGAGTGGGCCCGGTTCCGGGCCGCCGTCGACGCGCTAGTGACGCCGCAAGGACAGATAACGCAAGGAGAGCAGGGCGATGAACGTGACCACTGACCCCCTGGCCGATGACTACCTGCGCCGCCTGGACGCCGCCGCATCGGCGCTGCCGGCGCACCGGCGAGAGGAGCTGGTCTCCGAGATCCGCGACCACCTCCGGGAGGCGCTGCGCCAGACCCCGGCAGGTGACAAGGCGGCTGTGCGCACCGTGCTGGAACGGCTCGGGACACCGGAAGAGATCGCCGCCGCCGCCGACCCGCCGCCGCCCGGCCAGCCCGTGGCCGCCTTCAGCCAGGTCAACGGCCTGGCCATCGCGTCGTTGCTGCTGGCCGTGCTGTGGCTTGCCGGGATCGGGGCCGTGCTTGCGCTGGTCTTCGGGTACCGGGCGCGCAGCCAGATCAAGAACTCCGCAGGCAGCCAGACGGGCTCGGGCCTGGCTGCCGCGGGCATCATCCTCGGCTGGATCGGGATCACGATCCTGGTAGTCATCCTGATCGCGCTCCCCCCCGGCAAACCGTAACAATGCCGTGGCTGCCAGGGCGCGCGGACGGAACAGACCTTGCTGACCAAACTGATCGCCGGCGCAGTTAGCCACAAGGGCACCTCACGCACCATCCGTTCGTAGCGTGAGATTTCTTTGTTGAGTCGCGGAGAGATTGGAGGATGAAAAAGGCTCAGTAGTTCCGTGTACCGGCATGTGTCACAGTCCCTTCACCGACGCCGCTGTGTTGGTGACGGTGCTCAGCGGCGATTGCTACACTCACCTGGCGATCTTTCGGCAGTGACAACGTCAGCCATATCGATGAGGGTCTGTCCAGTGAGCTACCCGCGCAGGTTGGCGGTAGGGGTGGCTGTTCTGATCTTGGCAGTGGGCCTGGCCTTGCTGATGCCAAGGTTGGGTACTGCGACGCCCGCGCCCGCGAGCCAGGGTGTCGTATCAGGTTCTGAGGCCCCCCGAGGCCCAGTCACCCCGACGGGGGTGCAGTTCTCCTACGGCTTCGACTTCTCCCAAACGGGCCCGTACTCCGGCAGCGGGTCCAACGCGAGCGCCGTCTCTTCGGCCCGCCAAGTGCTGTCTGCGATCCCGGGGATGCTTGAGGACACGTCGATCATGGACTGGGGACTGCCGGATCCTGAGCCCAGCCCGGGAAGATTCAACCTTTCGCAGCTTGCCGCGCGTATCAGCCTGATCACCTCCACCGGGGGCACACCGGTGATAACGCTGTGCACGGCCCCAGACTGGATGAAGGACGGCACCGGCCCTGACGTGGCGCCCACCCCAGCCCACTACCAGGACTTCGCCAACCTGGCGGCCAAGATCGCGCAGACGTTCCCGCAGGTCAAATACTTCGTTGTCTGGAACGAGCTCAAGGGCTTCTGGAACCCGGCCAGCAACGGATGGGATATCGAGCAGTACACCGACATGTACAACGACGTGTACGTGGCCATCAAGCGGGTCAGGCCAGATGCCCTGGTCGGAGGTCCGTACGCGGTGACGTTGCCGTATGCCACCGCGCAGCCAGGAACCCTGGCATCAACCCCTCATGGCGCCTGGGGCTACCTGGACCAGCAAGTGCTCGACTCCATCGTCTACTGGCTCACTCACAATGCGGGCGCCCAGTTCGTGGCGGTGGACGGGCCGGATTTCCCCGTGAGCGGGCCGATCGCCGATCCGCTGACCGCCACGGAGAAATACGCCGCCGTCGACCAGTGGCTTCGTGCGCACACCTCGTTGCCGATCTGGTGGATGGAGTCACGCATCCAGCCCGATGACAGTGGCTGGACCGCAGACCAGGCTGCCGCCATCCGGGTAGCCGCCCTCGTGGAGTTCGCCAGCAGCGGGGCCCGGGCCGGCCTGGAGTGGCAGCCTCAGCAGGACGGTGAGCTACCAGACGAGGGCCTGTGGACCGCCACGCAGGACACCGGCGGCGGTCAGCCCACGGTGCTCGCGCGCCTCCTCCCCGCGGTCCTGGCCGTGCTCCGCGACCAGGTGGCCGTCGTGCCCGGCCAGCCTTCCGGCATCCTGGTCGCCCGCGGCCGGGCCGGCACGATTGCCGTCAACACCACTGCCCGCACCGGTACCGCCCTGATCGGCGGGACCTCCGTGACGCTGGGACCGGGACAGGTGAGAGTGACACCGGCCCCCGGCTGACCGCGCGGGACCGCCCGTTCGCCCGCGGGTCATCTCCGCGGGTGGGCGCAGCACCCGGCGCTTCGCATGGCCTGGGCCGGCGGTAATCCTCCGCGCGCCCTGGCGCGTCTCACCCAAGGAGGATTACGCCGAGCGCGCTTGCAGCCGTGCGCCCGCGCCCTGAGCCGTTGCACCGGGCAAGGGGCAGGCGCAGGCCGGTAGGGAGGCGGTACACGCGCGACCAGTGATGGCCGATACGCGTCGCGGACCTTCCCTACGACTAGGTATTTCGACCTTCCTGAGACCCCGCAACCATCAGTTCGGCACCTGCGCGCGAGAGCACTGAATTCGCCCGCGATGTCATTTGTGACCTGAACGACTATTGCGTGAGTACCCGTTGCGGTGACTCGATTAGCACCAGGTGACTGAACATGATCGGCGACATGCTGATTGATCCTCAAGACCAAGCCATGAAACGGCCTGTCGGAGAAGCTACTGAAGACGGAGGCGGACCATCCGGTATCTCGGGATCCCCTGTGTGGGATGAATGTCATAACGAATCGGCACGTCCGAGCTTGAGGGCTTCGGTCGTCGTGTGCGCTTACACCGAGGATCGGTGGCAACAGATCCAGGCGGCCCTGGCCAGTATCGCCCGGCAGACCGTGCCGCCCTGGCAGGTCATCGTGGTGGCCGACCATAATCCCGCTCTTTACCAGCGCCTCGATGCGCATTACCCCGACCTCGAGGTGATTCCGAACAGTTTCGAGCGCGGCCTGTCCGGGGCTCGCAATTCCGGCGTTCAGCAGGCAGCGGGTGACATCGTCGTGTTTCTCGACGATGACGCGCGCGCCGAGCCCAGCTGGCTCGAAGCGCTGCTGGCCTCATACCACGACGAGTCGGTCCTCGGGGTGGGCGGCCTGGTGCTCGCCGACTGGGGTTCGATGACCCGGCCCGGCTGGCTCCCCGAAGAATTCCTCTGGGTCGTGGGATGCAGCTATCAAGGCCTGCCCTCGGCCAAGGCCGAGGTCCGCAACCCCGTCGGGGCAAACATGTCATTTCGCAGGTCGGCATTCGATAAGGCAGGGCTTTTCGACTCCTCGGTCGGGCGCAGTTTCGCGGTCTCGCGCCCCCTCGGATGCGAGGAAACCGAATTTAGCATCCGGCTGCTGGAGGCCGCGCCTTACGGGCGGATAATGTATGATCCCCTAGCCGTCGTCCATCATCATATGGACCGTTCCCGTACGACATGGCGCTACTTTCTCCACCGGTGCTACGCGGAAGGCTGCTCGAAAGCACGGGTGGCCAGGCTCTCCGGGATGTCAGCGGCATTGAGCTCCGAGCGGAGCTACCTGCGCCATACGATCAGGCGGGCCATCGGCCGGGAAATCAGGGTGATCCTCCGCCCCGGCGGCAGTGACGCGCTCGGGCGGCTCGCCGCCCTGGTACTGGGAGTTTCGTGGGCGGCGGCCGGCTACGCACGGGCGACCGTGGTCCGAACCCGACTCTCGCCCTCTAGGGTCAGGAGACCGGGATGACGCTGACACCGGTTCTCATGTATCACGCCGTC
This sequence comes from uncultured Actinomycetota bacterium, assembly GCA_963808705.1. Classification (GTDB taxonomy): domain Bacteria; phylum Actinomycetota; class Actinomycetes; order Streptosporangiales; family Streptosporangiaceae; genus JASHPR01. The sequence continues at coordinate 202,507 of CAWEHB010000012.1, forward strand.
GGCGGCCGGCCGACGAGCGCTTTCGCCCCTGGGTGATATCGCCGTCGCTCTTGGCCGAGCACCTGGCGTCCATCAGGGAGTCGGGCTACGAACTGATCGGGCTGAGCGAGTGGGCGGTCCGCAAGGACGACCCGAAGTGCGCCGTGCTCACCTTCGACGACGGCTACGCCGACTTCATGCAGCATGCCTGGCCGGTGCTTGCCTCCCACGGGGCGCGCGCCACCGTGTACGTGGTGACCGGCCACGTCGGCGGCCAGGCACGCTGGCTGCCCATGAAGGGTGAACGCAGCCGCCCGATCATGACGTGGGAAGATCTGCGGGCCATCAGGGACAGCGGCATGGAGATCGGCTCCCACGGCCATCAGCACGTCGAGCTGGACACCGTGCCGCCCTCGGTGGCCCGGGATGACGTGCGGCGATCCCGGGACGCGCTCCGGCAGCACGGATTCTCGCCGCAAAGCTTCTGCTACCCCTTCGGATACGCCAACCGCGCGGTCCGTGACATCGTTGCCCGCGCGGGATTCACGACCGCGTGCGTCGTCGGCCGCGGTCTCGCCGACTCCGGACAGGACTTGCTGCGCGTACGGCGGCTGGCGATCGACCACCAGACCACGCCCGAGATGCTTCTCCGCCGCTTCCGCGGGCCGGCGGTTTCGCCGGCCTCGAGGCTGCGCGAGGCGGCCCAGCCGACCTGGCGCCTGACCCGCCGTATCCGTTCCATCGCATGCGGTCCGCATGCCGGGCGGGGGGTTCAGTGAAAGACATTTCCGTTGTGGTGTGCACCCATCGCGTCGAGAGGTGGCCGTGGCTGCTTGAGTGCCTCGCTTCACTGGAGCACCAGGACCTCCAGCCTCTGGAGGTCATCGTGGTGGTAGACGGCCAGCCGGAGATCCGGCGGCGGCTGGGCGAGCGAGGCGGCCCGGAGATCACGCTGTCCACTACGCGCCCGAGCGGGCTGTCCTCGGCGAGGAACCTCGGACTGGCCCGCGCCTCCGGGACTTACGTGGCCTTTCTTGATGACGACGCGGTCGCGGAGGAGTCATGGCTCAAGACCCTCCGCATCGTCCTGGAGGACGAGACGGTGGCGGGAGTCGGAGGCGTTTCCCTGCCGGTCTGGGAAGGGCGGCGGCCGTCGTGGATCCCTGACGAGCTGCTCTGGTCGCTCGGCTGCAGTTACCGCGGCATGCCCGTCACGCAGTCGGATGTCCGGAACGTATACGGCGGCTCCGCCTGCTTCCGGAGGGACATTTTCGCGCGCTTCGGCGGGTTTGACGCGAATCTCGGCCGGACCGCCGTGGGCCTCGCGGGCTGCGAGGAAACCGAGCTGTGCCTGCGGGTGCGGAACCAGTCGCAGGGGCTGCGGTTCGTGCACGACCCGGCCGCGGTCATCCACCACCGGGTCCCGCGGGCCCGCCAGAAGGTCACCTACCTGCTCTCACGCTGCCTCGGCGAGGGCCGCTCCAAGGCCGTGCTCCGCGCCGTGACCGGCAATGGCGGCAACCATCCCCTCTCCCGCGAGGCAAGATATGTCGTGCGCACCGTGCCGCGCGGAATAGCCACGAATATCGGCCAGTTCGTGTGCGGTGACGGATGGGGGCTGGCCAGAGCCGCCCTGCTGGCGGCCGCGGTGATGAGCACCGCGGCCGCGTATGAGGTCACGAGAATCCGCAATGTCCTGCGGCCTCAGCAGCTGCCTCAGACTTCGCGATCAGCTCTGGCCAGCGGATCCGAAACCGTGGCGGGCCGTTCCCACAGGGTTCGCCGATGATGACCTTGCGCAGGGAAGGACGGCACGCGCGGTCCGCTGTTATGCCGGCTTCCGCAGAGCATGCTCAGGTCACCCGTGCTCTAGCGCGCGGCGGAGTGGCTCTGTTTGCCAACAGCGGCCTGACCGCCATCCTCGGAGTCGCCTTCTGGGTGCTAGCCGCGCGGATTCTCACGGCAACGACCGTCGGCCGCGGCTCGGCTCTCGTGTCGGTCCTGCTGACGGTGTCAGGTCTGTGCCAGCTCAACTATGCGCGATCATTGTCTGGTCTCATTCCGCTGGCGGCACGCCCGCGCAAGCTTCTGGCCAACGTCTACGGGCTTACCGCCGCCATCAGCCTCGCCGCCGGGCTCGCATTCGCCTTTATCCTCCCGCATGTCACGGCAGCTTTCCACTACCTGAACGGTAGTGTGCTTTTTGTCGTAAGCTTTGTGATGTCAGTCGCACTATGGACAATTTTCACCCTCGAAGACACCGTGCTCACCTCGGTGAGGAGAGCGACGATCATGCCGTTCGAGAACGGTGCGTACGGCCTGCTGAAGCTGGTCTGCCTGTTCGTGCTCTGGTGCATCGGCTACCGGACGAGCGTTGCACTATTCATCTCGTGGGTGCTTCCGCTTGTCGCGGTGATCATCCCGGTCAACCTCTTCCTCTTCCTGCGAGCCGTTCCGGCCTCCGCATCACGGCCAGTTGTACGGCAGAGACGCTCCCAAAGCTGGGTTCGCTGGGATTTTGCGGGTTACCTGCTGTGGCTAGCGGGGACACTTCCCTTGCCCGTGCTCGTCCTGGTAAGCGTGGGCCCCGCGAAAGCAGCAAGCTTCTATGTGCCGTTTACCATCGCCATCGCAATCGACCTGCTGTCCCTGAACCTGGGCAATTCACTAACCTCCGAGCTCTCGAGGAGTCGCGGGCTAATCACGCCGGCCACACGAACGTACCTGCGCCGAGCGTGGCTGGCAATCGGAGCCCTCAGTGCCGTGCTTTACCTTCTGGCACCGCAGGTCCTAGACGTTTTCGGCGATAAGTATCGCGTTCAGGGAACTATCATTCTGCAGATACTGGCAATCTCGGCCCTGCCGCGGTCAGTCCTCTTCCTGGGTATCGCGATCCTGCGTTCCCGCAAAGACGGCCGGGCCATCTTCGTGCTTCAGGAAATTTCCGCTCTGGGAACGCTGGGCATAGGGGCCGTGCTCACCGCATCCATGGGCGCGGTCGGCATGGCGCTGGGATGGCTCATAGCAAGTTGCCTGGGCGCACTCGTGACGGGGGTCCTCCTGCGCGCCGGCACCCGCAAGATGCTGCGGAACGCGAAAGCAGGCGCGCCGATCCCGGCCGGTCAGCGGGCCACCGGTCTCCATCGGGCTCGCGTGCAGCCCCGCAGCCCGAGGCCGGAGCCACGGACGGACCGGCGTCGTGTTCAGCCTGGGCAACGCCAAGCTGGTGGGCTCGCCAACGCGGGCGCGCCAGCAGATCACCAGCCCTATGTCCTCAGGCTCGTCGACAGCCCCATGCCCGCCTCCGCCCGTTCGCCTGGCTGGCGCCAGAACCCGGTCCCGGCAGGCAGACCCCGCGAAACCGGCAGATCACGTTGATTCACCTGAAGGCCGCCGCACCGCCCGGAACTCACCAGTCCCGGCGTCCTGCCTCGCTGCGCCTCAGGGACGTGGTGCATGCCTTGCTGCCGATCGCCGCGCTGGGCCTGGGCTTCCTGGCCATGAAGCGCGCTCCGATCTCCGCCATCGGAGCTTACGGCCTCATCCAGGCGCTGCCCCCGCTGTATTACCTGGCTATGAGCCTGGCCTGCAT
>CAWEHB010000013.1:0-479771 GCA_963808705.1 uncultured Actinomycetota bacterium
TAGCGGGAACACAGGTGCAATTGACATTGCTGGTCAACCTCCCTTCGGAGAGTTCCGGGCGAAGGCAGGCCCCGGGCGGTTACCCGGGGCGCTGCCGTTCCGGTGGATGGATGAGTGATCCGGCGTTATCGGCCGTGCCGCGAAGCGGCGCACGCTTGCGCGATGACGCGGCTGGTTTCGGTGTCGGGGTCCAGGCCGCGGGCCAGCCAGGCGGCTATGGTGGCCGGGCATGGCCAGCAGCAGCCCAGCCCGCACGGGCACATGACGTGTCCGGTGGCGATGTCGGGTGCCGGGCATGGCGTGAGGATGGTGGGCGATCAGTTGCAGCCGGCGATATGCGGCTTCCCCTTCCTGGGGCGGGGGAAGCACGCGCCGGGTGCTGGTCAGCGGGGATGGGATGATGTTGCTGGCCGCGAGGGTGTCGCGGCGCACGATGTCGATGGTCACCAGGTGCGACCAGCGGGGGTTGTGGGCGGCCCGCGCGTCGCGGGCGAAGCAGGCGGCGCGCAGCTCGCCGAGGTGGGCCTGGAAGTCCTCGACGCAGATCCGGCCCGGCAGATCAGCCAGGCCGTTCGCCGACCTGGTGGGCCGGACCCACAGCGATCAGCGGGATCCTGCCGGACCTGTGTGAAGCCGGGCTTCCCAGCACAGCCGGTGGATACGGTGCCGGACCAGGACGCACCAGAACCGGCGGGCCGGGAACCGGCGGGTGACCGGAACGGCGGCCAGGATCGAGATGAGGCGGCCAGGACGACCGCGGCCGGTGAGGGTCATCCGCAGTGTCAGCCGGACACGGCGGAGGTGATCAGGGTCAGCATGCGCCAGCTCGGTGCGCCACCGCCAGGCCACGCCAGCGGCCGTGTGATGGAACCTAACGGCGAAAGTGTCGATCACGTAGGGGTTGTTCCGCTGGTTACGGGAACCGCTGTTCTTTTGCATGGAAGTCACCGCCTTCGCAGGCTGGTAGAGCGTTCGGAAAGGGTGATCTGGCCCTGGCACGGGGCGCAGTAACCGCCCGTGGTGGCCGGGTTGGCGGGCACGCGGCGCACAGCGGCGCGCGGTCCTGGCAGGTCAGAAGGTCGCTGGCGATCTGGGCGATCTGGTCGGCCAGCATGTCCGGGGTGACCAGCGGGAGGCTGGCGTTGCGGTTGCGGCGGGGCATCACGACCACCGCCCGGTGGGCGGGGCGGTCATGACGGGCCACCCCATTCGGCGACGCACGCGACCGGCCAGGCTGCGCCGCAGTCGCGGCAGATCAGCGCCGTCTCGGTCAGGCCGTCGGTGGTCTGGATGTCGGTTTCGGTGATGTCGGCCGACTCGCAGTCGGGGCAGACCGGCGGATGGTAGATGACCCGGAATCCGTTACTGACTGGTGCGGGCATCACGGCCCCCCTTCCGGGGGCGGGGCGTGTAAGCGGCCACAAGCCGGGCCAGGTGTGCGGCGTCGCGCGCATGCGCGGTGATCCATGCCTCGGCGCAGCCCTTGTGGCAGGGCACGTCCTTGACCGGGGACCGGCAGGTGGTCGGCCCGTCGCCGAACACGCACGGTTCGGGCGGCCCGGTGGAGCCGTGGTGCCAGTTGAGGACTACGCCACCGGGCATGGCGCTGGTAGCGTGGGACATGCCAAGATCTCCTGTTCTTGTCACGAGATGGGGAATTGATCTGGCTGGCCGGGCCGGGGGAACGCAACTCCCCCAGGCCCGGCACTTTGATGTCAGGTAAGCGGCTCGCTCATCAGCGAGCACAGGCCGTCCACCGCCACCACCAGGCAACAGACAGCTTCGCGGATCTTTTCCTGCATGGCGGGATCAGCCAGGACCGAGGCGGCCTCGCTGATGGCGGAGTCCCGCAGGTACGCGTCCGAGGCGGCGCGGTAGATGGCGTAGGCGAGGCGCTCGGCCTCGTAGGCGGCGTCGTGGGCGACGCTGGAGATGTGGTAAGCCTCGGCCTCCTTGACGCGGGCCATGCCGGTGATGCGTTCCGGCGCGGCCGTGGTCGCGGGGTCAGGGCTGCCGTTGCTGGCGGCCTTGGCGGTTGTGGTCATGATCGGGTTCTCCTGTCTTTGTCACGAGATGGGAACTAGGACATCAGGGCTTGCAGGTCAGGTCCGGCACGGCTCAGGCCGCGTGCACGGCCTTGCCGCTGGCCGAGGCCAGCACGACCATGTCGGCGCGGAAGCTGCGGACGATCCTGTGCTCCTTGCGTGCCGGGCCGCTGATGTACGGCGCGAACACCAGGCCGGTGATCTGCACGAGTTCGTCTGTGGCCAGCTCGGGCTTGTCTCCAGCCACCTCGACCCAGATGGACTCGCTCGATCCCTCCGCGGTGTTCGTGTCGAACGCGGTCAGCCGCAGCAGCCAGATCGGCCGCCCGTCCGGCGTCATCGCCTGCTTGGACTTGTCCTGGTAGTCGTTCTTCTGCCTGGCCGGGCCGCCAGCCCGGAACCGGACGCCGTCCGTCTTGATCTCCAGTCGCATGATCTTGCCCTCTCTCGGGAGTGGTTCTGCGGAGCTGTTCTCCGCTTAGCAGAAGTCTGGACTAGTCAAGCTTGACTGTCAAGTTGGGCTGGTTAGCTACTCTAGGTAACCTTGACGGTCAAGGAGGAATACGAGCCGACATGGCCAACTGAAAACGATCACTGCCACGAAGATCAGCGCGGACCTGCGCCAGAAGATTCAAGACGGCAGCCTCGGACCAGGGGCGCTCTGCCTTCCGAGCCAGAACTGGCCCGCGAATACAACGTCAGCCGTCAGACAGCCCGCACCGCGTTGCAAGCGCTTGAGCGAGAAGGACTCATCGTCGTCCGGCCCCGCCGGGGACGCATCGTCCGCAGCAGCCAGCGGCTGCGCTGGCACCTGTCCGAGTTCGAGCGACCGGACCACACCATGCTCACGACCTCGGACGCCTGGGAGACCGACATCGAGAGCCAGGGCCACGACCCGACGCGCCAGGACCTCCAGGTCGAACAGATCACCCCGCCGCCGGCATCGCCGACGCGGCTGAAACTCGACCCGAAGACCGACGTCTGCGTCGTGCGCAGGCACGTGCGCTACATCGACGACAGGCCCGCCATCATCTCCGACGACTACTTCGACGAGCGCATCGTCCGGGGCACCGAGCTGGCCGAGCCGGAGGACACCACGCGGGAGAACATCCTCGCCGAGGCTGGCTACGAGCAGGTCTACGACATCGACGAGATCATCACCCGCATGCCCACACCCAAGGAGATCGAGCAGACTCAGGATCGCGACGGGCACGCCAGTTGCCGAACACATCAGGACCGGCTACACGGCCGAGAACCGGCCAGTCCGGGTGATGGTGTCGATCGTCCCAGGCGACACGCTGATCCTTCAGTACACCGTCCCGACATAGCCCGTTGGCAGGTACGCCGGTTGCGCCGCCTGGTGCCGACCCTTGGAGCTGTGACAATTTTCTATACGGCTTCAAGGGCACGCCTTCGGCGCGCCAGGCCGTCCGGCCCTGGCCGAGTTCGGACGCGAAACGCGAGGCACATCGAGGGAATGCGCGAAGCGGCACGAGGAACCAGGCGGAGCCGGGCAGGGGCGCAGGCAACTCGCCGACTCCGGGCGGCGGCCTGCCGCGCCCTGACGGGCGGGAGCCCTCCGGGCGCGGCGCCGCCACCAGGTCAGCAGGCCCGCACCCGCAGGCAGGCAGTCCCCGCCACAACGCACCCCGATGACCGCGACCGCGAACCGACCGGGCCGTCCTCCTCGCGCCGGGCATTCTCTCGCCGCGCAAAGATCACAGGCAAGGTCGTACGTCCTCGCTGCGCTGCGGGCGCTCCACCTTGCCTCTGATCTTCCACGGCAAGACCCGGCACCTTCGGGAGGACGGGGAAGAAGCAGGATCACTGCGCCACACTGAACCTCATCGATGGAGATAGATCAGATACAGCAGTATCGTTGGCGATGTCTCGGCCAATCTGATGATCACAAACCGCGTTGTACCCCCCCAGGACTCCCACGGATCTTGCGAGCTGAGATAGAAACGATCACGTTGCCCTGCGCTCCTGGCGGCACTCTTGCGCGCGCGAGGTCGACATGATTGCATGATTTTGCTCCTTCGTATGGGAGTGAGGAGCCAGCCGGACCGCCAAGTCGAGGCTGGCTCCTCGTTTCTGCTATCTGGTCTACCCAACGCCAGATCAGGCTCGCGACTATCTAATAGGAAATGATTATCTAACTGTTCTTGAAAATAAAAAACCGGCACAACGGTCAACAGGGCTTGCGCTGCAAGTTGCATCAGCGGGCTATCGCCGCAGGACCTCGACAAGTTGCGTACCTGCGCTGGTGACCTCCTGTCGACCAAGCTGCCAGTAGTTCGCATCGAGGAGCGCAGGGCGCTCAGAGGACATGCTTTCGGCGCGCCCCCGGCCGGGTTCACGCGGCAACGCGGACGCATCGAGCATTGCGCGAAGCGGCATGAGGACCAGGCCAAAGCCGAGCGGGATTGCGGCAGCTCGCCGACTCGGGGCGGCGGCCTGCCGCGCCCTGACGGGCGGGAGCCCTCCGGGCGCGGCGCCGCCACCAGGTCAGCACGCCCGCACCCGCAGGCAGCCAGTCCCCGCCGCAACGCATCCTCGATGTACCGCGACCGCAAGAACAGGCTGGGCCGTCCTCCACGCGCCGGGCATTCTCTCGCCGCGCAAAGATCACAGATCAAGGTCGTACGTCCTCGCTGCGCTGCGGGCGCTCCACCTTGACTCTGATCTTCCACGGCAAGACCCGGCACCTATTAGGAGGACGGGGGCAGAGCCGCGAAACGCGCCGCATCCGCGCTAGAGCACGCCGAAGATCAGGGCGTCTAGCGGATCCTCACGGAGAACTTACTTACTGCCTGAGCGGGACTGCGGTGGAATAGCCCAGCAGCTCAGAACGACCTTCTAAGTAGCCGGTCATGCGATTGGGTCGCTGCTAAACTAATCGCTGTCTCCTAGCTCAGCCGCTCCGACAGGCCGTCTTCGGCCAATGGGTGGTTCACCAGCTCGGACACGGTTGTACGCGCTGCCATAGAAAATTGTAACAGCCGCTAGGCAACAAAACGTGGCTGCAGAGACACTGAGCACCCACAGGATACTGTTTCTGGCGGGAAGCCGGAAGAGATCATAATATGCCTGAGCTTCAAACGCGAGCACGCCGAACATGATGAATAGCCAAAAAATCGTCGCGAGTGCAACCTCTAGGCGCAAGACGAAGGTCTTTGGAGCCTCGCTGGTGTAAGCGCCAATATTCCAATAAATAGGCATAGACGGCATTGCATAGTCCTCTAGCTGATTCTCTGCAGCCTTTTCTGACCACTTCTTAAACACTCTGGCATAAACACGCTGCGCGTCGTTTAGCCTTAAGGTTTCGATCAGTGATTGGAGATAGAGGAAGGCGACAAGTGCTGGGAGAAATAGAACTACTGCAGACCCTTTATAAAAGCGAAAGGATCCGAGAGCCAGTTGCGTCTTTGGATATTCATTCGTGAGCTCGAATATGGCTATCAGCAGAACGATTAATGCGACCATCCGACGCAAGCTTTGAGTCTGGCTTACTATTTTGGCGCTAACCCATTCCAGATATTGGGAAACGTCCCCGTGTTCTGCCTCGCCGAAAGACTCTTGTACACGTGTGTTGATAGACTTTATCATCGTCAATGCCTTATTTTTGTTTATATCGTGAGAACTTGTAACATCGTGATACCAGGCTTAGCTACCTCAGACGAACGTATGCCACCCATGACATCGGTGGAAGCAGACCCTCCGCGGCGATGGACGAAGCGGCCCGCCGCGTGCCCGATAGGCCAGTCGAATCCGGGGATTCACGGTCACTGGCGGGACAGCCAAGATGTGGGCTAACCTGGGGAAGCACTGGTCAAGCCTGCCTGTCGCGCTGCTTCCCAAGCTGATACTCCATCGGTACCGTGCAGCAGAGCCGACAGCGTGCCACACTCGTGCCACACCAAGGCGAAACCGGGGACACTCACGGCCACTCGCGCGCAGTCGGGGCAGTCAATGACCTGCGAATACGCAGGTTGCAGCAGGCCGGGAAGTGTCCTCCTAAGCAGTAGGTCGCGCGTTCGAGTCGCGCTCGGGGCGCCATGCCGAAATCCCAGGTCAGGCCGCAGATGACAGCTCTGGACTGTGATCATCTAGAGTGCCTCCTTGCCCCGTCGTGCCAGATCCGTGCCAGATGCGGCGCGATTCCGGCCCTTCTTGGCCTTACCTAGCGCTGTACGGGCCGCGGCATCGACAGCATCGGCGACGGCACGCTGCCGCTCGTCGGTGGCATGGAGATAGATGAGCGCGGCGCGGGTCGTGCTGTGGCCCATGCGTTCCATCAGCTCGCGCAGGGTCGCGCCCGCCTCGGCGCTCAGGTGGTTCCCGGTGTGGCGCAGGTCATGGAAGTGGATCACTGGCAGTCCGGCCGATTCGAGCGCGGCGAGCCAGACGCGAACCTTAGAACGGCGGCTCGTCGGAATAACCGTTTGACGGTTCGCCGGTCACCTGTTCCCCCAATTCCCGTTGGATCAGATCAATTCCCGTCAGTTCTTTATCTGTGTCGCTGGCTGGATCGGTGCTAGAAGAAGCGCTGGGTCGCGCCACAGCAGTTATCCGCAAACGAACACCAACTACATCTAGTATGGCATTCGTAAGGATCTTTTCGTGGCCCGTTACTAAGAAAAGCTTCCCATATTCTTGTCGCGCGCAAATTCAACGTACAGAGCATCACCCATAAAATCTATCGGCCTAGCATTTCTAAGCAGTATCCATGCAACACGTGAATGCCCTTTAATTGAGTCGACGATTTCTTGCCACTGCTCTTGGACAAGCTCCAAGCAGGGCCTGTCGCGCGCTAAGACTCATTGGCAGTGGGGTATCTTCGGTTTGGGTGGCGACGACTCTGACCATGTGCCTTTCCACGCTACGACTTAGGAGCAAAATTTCTTCGATGATCTCTCTCTCGCTGCGTGTACGTTGCTTTGGTTCGCTCGCAGCCGCAGCTTTCAGTTCGGAAACTCTTGCCTCCAACTCGGGCCAGAATGCATCAAAGAGCCGCTGAAGACGACTTTCTGCAATAGGAGGCGAACTGTGCTCAGCAAGCGCTCTGATCAATGAGAAAACTCCGTCGCGATCCTCTATAGCGATAGCTTGAAACTGAACCAATGGCCCAGTCAAGTCACTTATTTTCAGATCAAACAGCAACGGAACTACCCGCGATGCTTCTATCACTTTGGACAAGGCCCCGGCCTCGAAATGTATCCACGGTCCTTGTTTATTGTCTTGAGTGAGACAAAGGATCCCGAAGGAACAATCCTGGAGTTGAGATGCGAGCACGTTGAGGCCGCGTCCTCCCACAGGTACATCTTGCGTGGAGATGAAAGGCTCTAGAGACTGCACGATAGTAGGAAGCCAGTCACGCAGTTCTTCAGCTATCGCCTTAGAGCGGTCACCAGACCAGCTAATGAATACTTTCATCCCTACTCCATCCTTGGCCCGCAGCATCCGCACCTAGCGCTTTGAAAGTGCGCCAGCGCAGACCCACTGGACGACCGTAACGGCCGGACTGCTATTTGCGCTTCATTAAGTGACGGCTTCCGACTTGTAAGACTACCGTGACGGTCCGGGTTCGGCCATATGAGCCGAAGCATTGACACCAAAGGTGCCACGCTCCGAGAACTAGAGCACGGGCATCCAGGTCAGTAGCCATGACAGGCAGTATCAACCGCGCAACCGACAATCTGAGCGACGACAGCGACATGCCCGAGATGTCCCCGAATCGCTTTCACCAACCGAAGACCGGGAGTCTGACCGAGCTGCCCTTGACGCGTAAGTGTCAAGACCGTACAGCAGAACATACAGCAACAGGGGCGCACAACGGCTAGCATGCACGACCGTCGACAAGGCTGGCTACCTGGCGAGGGGGTATGTGACGGTCAGCAGCGGACAGTCATACCGCCAGGTCAGGCCCTCTGGAGGGGTGGTTCTGTAGATTCCCAAGCTGATAGTCCGCGGCGATCCCGCCTGTTTGGGCATCTATAGGATGAGGCATCCTCCGGCGCAGCCTGGCCGGTCGCGTGCCGCCGTGGTCCAGGCGTGGTCCAGCGATGTGATCGTTTGTAAGGCTTCGCAGGCCAGGAGCTTGACCACCAACGGCCTCCGGAGCCGTGTGCGCAGGTTCGAATCCTGCTGGGGGCGCCACCCGGTATCCAGCGAAAACTCGTCCTGACCAGGTACGATACCGTCCAGGCTGTTTTCCTGGCTCCGCCATCATCCGCCGCGCTGAGCCGCCATCCGCCAGATTCCTCCCCCGTATCGCCCCCGGGCGGGCAGTATCCCGTGCGCTGCGGCGCTGCAGGAACCTGCCGGACAAAGACCTGCAGCGCCGGGCGGATGGCGCAAGCCACCGGCGTATCGGTGTGCCTAGCTGTTTTGGTTCCGGGCGCGACCTGGATCCGGCGGCAACCTGTGTTTGGCTCGCAGGTGACGCGGCTCATCCTCGACCTTCTCTTATCTCGTTTCCGTCTTCTTCACGCCAGTGACGGAACTCGCGGCTGCTATTGCCGACGTCCTGTCCAGCGGCGCCTGACCCGACGGATCGTCGACGGGACGAAGTGCGGCTTCCATGCGGGCGATCCAGACGTCTTCCAGGCCCGCCACGCAGCGCGCATAGACCCGCATCAGCACCTCCACGCTGTGGCCCGCCCAGGCCGCGACCTCGGTGGCCGGGACGCCGGAATTCAGGCGCCAGGTGACTCCGGAATGGCGCAGGTCGTAAGGCCGGCGCATGAGCGGGCTCTCCCGCTGCGCGGGGGTCAGCGCCATTTCGCGCGCCTTCTGCCAGACCCGCCAGTAGGTCGATGGCTGGATCGGGTTGCCGTTCTCGCTACGGAACAGGCGCCCGCCGAGGCCGGTACCGAATTGCCTGATGTGCTCGCGCAGCAACACCACGAGCTCAGGCGGGATGGGGACGTTGCGGGTAGCCCGCCGGGCCCGTGCCGCGCGGGTACGCGCCCGGGCCTGGCGATCGCGTCCTTTCAGCCCGCGGTCCTCGTGTACGCGCCCGTCATCGGTGAACTCGCGCCCGGCCGCCGGGCTGGAATCGGAGAAGATCAGCCGCCCCCAGCCGGTCTCCGGCAGATGGCATCCGCTTTCGCTCAGGCTGATGACCTCGGCCGGGCGCATCATCGCGTAGAACATGCAGCCGTAGAACGCCACGAACCGCGGGCCCTGCCGACGGCCGACGTAGCTGGCGTAGACGAGCATGCTGGCCACCAGTTCCGGGCTGCCGACCGACCGGGGATCGACTGCTTCCTCGGGTTTCTCTGGGGGGGTCCAGCCCTCGGGCAGGTTGTCCTTGCTCAGCGGGTTCTTATCGAGCCGCTTCTTGCGCACGGCGTAGGCCAGGACCCGGTGCATGACCCGCCGGCGCCGGGCGAAGTAGTCGGGGGCGGCCGCGGTGCCGTCGAGACACCTGGCGAGGGTGTCGAGCATGTCGCCGACGAGGGCGCCATCGCCCAGCGCGCTGACGGGCAGCGAGGCCCGGTCCAGCCAGGCGAGCGCCCGCCGCTCGGCGCGGTCGGGCGTGCGGGCGTGCTGGCTCTGGTTGAGCCCCCTGCGCAAGGCGTGCCGCAGCAGGTCGGGATCTGGCCTTCCGGCCAGCTGCCGGGTGAGCACAGGCAGCGCGACGCTGAGGGTCTCCAGGATCGACACCCGGCTCTTAAGGGTCGGGGATCGCCGCCGCCGCTGTTCGACCGCCCCTGGCGGACGTCATGACCGGGATGATCCCTGAGATACCGCGGGAGCCCGCAGGGTCTCCACACCTTCAACAAGTCTCCACGCAACGCCGCCGTCTCCAACCGAAGTCCAGCGGCGACCGCCCGGATCAGGCGGTTTCGGGCTGTCGGCGGCTACCTGGCTCCGGGCCGGGCAGGTCAGGACGTGCCCACGGCGACGCCGAGGATGCCGAGCAGGCCGAAGCCGCCGACGATGGCGGCGACGGCCCAGCCCGCCATGGCCAGCCGGCGGGAGATCGGCTGGCACCCCATCACCTGGGGGTCGCGGGCCAGGTGGACCAGGATCACCAGGCCGACCGGGGTTGCGAGCCCCCCGATCACACTGGCTGCCACCAGCATGCCGATCACCGAGATCTTCGCCAGGGACACCGCGAGCGCGAGCCCGACCGACGCGACCAGGACCGCGTAAAAGGCCCGGGCGCGGCCGATCCCCTCGGACAGCCCGCGGCGCCAGTTAAAGTGCGCGCCCACCACGTAGGCGGTGGTGGCCATCAGCACGGGCAGGGCGATCACCGCCGAGGTGACCAGCCCGGCGGCGAACAGGTCCGCGGCCGCAGAGCCGGCCAGCGGGCGCAGCGCCCCGGCGGCGTCCTGCGCCGAGATGACCGCCTGATGATGCCGGCCGAGCGTCGCCGCGGAGGCGACGAGCATGAACCACAAGATCACGGCGGTGAAGACCGCGCCGACCACGGCACCGGCCCTGGCCCGCGCCAGCCCGCCGCCCTCCGGGTGACCGCCGGGCGGCTCCTCCACCCCCCGCCCGATGGTCTCCCACACGTAGACATAGCTGGTGAGCGTGGTGCCGAGCAGGGCCACGCCGCCTGCCACCTGGTCGCGGCTCAGCGACAGCGCCGGGACCACGCTGGCTTCGAGCAGGCGGGGCCAGTCCGGGTGCGCCAGCACGGCCGCGGCCCCGAAGGCCAGGAAGCCGAGCATCAGGTACCGCAGCACCGCCACTACCTGGCTGTACTTGCCGGCCAGCAGCAGGCCGGCCAGGGCCGCCCCCAGCGGCGCCACCAGCCAGCGGGAGTCGACGCCGGCCAGCAGCCCGATCCCGGCCGCCCCGGCCTGCAGGTCCGCGGCGATGGTGACTAGGTTGACCACCACCACCGACACCAGCAAGACGGCGGCCGCGTCCCGGCCATAGCGTTTCAGGGTGAGCGACTGGAGGTCGTCTCGGGCCACCGTGCCGACCTGCGCCGCGATCGTCAGGACCACGCCCAGCAGCGGGGCGACCAGAAGCGCCACCCAGGACAGCTGGTAGCCGGTCTGCGCGCCGACCGCGGCAGCGGTGCCGACGTTGGTGGGGTCGTTGTCCGCCGCCGCCGAGACCAGCTCAGGACCGATGCCCCGCAGCAGCCCCGGCACAGAGTTCCACTGTCCCCAGCCCGGACGCCCCTGGTTCACCAGCCGGCCGCCAGCGCCCGGGTAGTGCCCCGTTCCAGGCCGACCGCCGGTGCCCCGATCGCCGCCAGCACCCCCACCCGCACCAGCGCGGCGGTCTTGGCATCCAGGGCCGCCGGGCCGACCAGGCCCTCGTGGATGATCGCCAGCCTGCGCAGGATCTCGTGAAATCTCACCATCTGGCCCGCTACGGTCTCCGCTCGCCACCGGGGACACCCATTGCACCGCGGGCCCGGGCCAGTGCCATCACCCAAATGAAGTGAAACCCGGCCGTCAGCCGTCCAGGAGCCCGAGCTGCCGGGCCCGGGCCACCGCCTGGCTACGGGCGGGGGCGCCCAGCTTGCAGTAGATCGACTTGGCCTGCGTCCTGACCGTGTGCGGCGACAGGAACATCTTGCGACAAGCCATTGGCCTGTCTGCGCGCGGGCGGCGCTGTGCCCGGGGATGCCGGTACCCCGGTGCTGACGAGGAGGGGCGCACGGCTCCTGTTGCGATCCGGCGCCAGTGGCGGTCCTCACACCGTGCTGCTAGTGGTCGCGCCCGTTAATTCGTCGGGGATGGCGGGTCGAGCCAGGGGTAGTGTCGCCGAGGTAGAGGCCGCAGGCGCAGTCGAGGGCTTCTTGCGGGGTGCCAGCCGGGTAGCCGCTGGGCAGGACGGACTTCTGGTAGTCGTCGTGGCTGGCGCGGTAGATGGCGAAGCCCAGCTGGTGGCGGATCCGACGTAGCGGAGCCGGCAGAGCGGCAGGGTGGTGCCGCCGGGGAGCTGGCCGGCGATGTAGGCGAACTCGCCGTGCCAGCGGACGGTGATGCCGGACAGCTGGGGCCAACGCTCGCGTGCCCTGGCGGCCAGGCGCTGGCGCAGCGAGGTCTTGGCCGGCTCAGGTGGCCTTGCCATATGGCCATCGTGCCCTGCCGGCCTGGCTGCACCATGGAGCGCATGGCTTTCAGCCCCTATGTCATGTGCCTTGGCGATGCTGAGCGCGCTGAGCTGGAGTCCTTGTCCCGGCGCGCCTCAGCGCCGTTCCGCCTCGTGTTGCGATCACGGATTGTGCTGCTTGCCGCGGCCGACACGGCGAACCGGGTGATCGCGGAGCGGCTGGGCCTCTGCCAGGACACGGCTCGCAAGTGGCGGCGGCGGTATTGCGAGCAGGGCATCGAGGGACTGGCCGACGCGCCGCGCCCCGGCAGGCCGCGCGTGTTCCCCGCCCGCGTCGCGGCCGGGGTCAAGGCCCTCGCGTGCGAGATGCCCGCCACGAGCCGAACGCCCCTGGCCCGCTGGACCTGCCCCGAACTGGCCCGCCATGCGGCAGCCAGCGGCATCGCTCCCGCCCTCGGCGTCCACCGTGCGCCGCTGGCTGGCTGACGACGCCCTGAAACCCTGGCAGCACCGGTCGTGGATCTTCCCCCGATACCCGCACTTCGCCTTAAAGGCCGGGCGCGTCCTGGACCTCTACCAGCTGGAATGGGAAGGACAGCCACTCGCCGCCGATGAGTACGTGCTCAGCGCCGACGAGAAGCCCGGCGTCCAGGCCCGCATGCGCATCCACCTCCCGCTCCCGCCGGGGCCGGGCCGGGCGACGCGGGCCGAGAGCGAATACCACCGGTACGGCACCCTCGCCTACCTGGCCGCCTACGACGTCCACCGCGCCCAGGTCACGGGCCGGTGCGAGGCGACTACCGGCATCAGGCCGTTCACCGCGCTGGTGGACCAGGTGATGCAGGCCGAGCCCTATGCCTCGGCGAGGCGGGTGTTCTGGGTCGTGGACAACGGCGCCTCGCACCGGAACTGGGCGGCGGCAGCCCGGCTCAGCGACGCCTACCCGAACGCCCAGATGGTCCACCTGCCCGTCCACGCCTCCTGCCTCAACCAGGTCGAGGTCTACTTCTCCGTCATCCAGCGCAAGCTCCTGACCCCCGACGACTTCGAAGACCCCGATGAGCTCGCCGCCCAGACCCTCGCCTTCGAGAACCACCACAACGCCGCCGCCACGCCCTTCGACTGGAAGTTCACCCGCACCGACCTCAACCGCCTCCTGACACGCATCCGGCAGCACGACCGGCACGCACCACACCCACTGGCCGCATAGACCCCGACGACACGCCGGCGTGCGCTGGTGGTTGACCTTTTAAGTGCAGGTTGAGGATGCTTGCGGCTCGTGTCCGATGAGCCTGGTGCGGCTGGCGAGCAGGGTGGCCTGGTTTCGCGGCTGCGGGCTGTGATCGGGGCGAAGGACGAGCAGATCGCCGCGCTGACGGCGAGCCTGGAGGCGGCGCTGGCTGCGCTGGACGGCGAGCGGGAGCTGAGGCGGCGGCTGGAGCTGCGGCTGGCAGAGGTAGAGCGCCGGCTGTCGATGGACAGCACGGACTCGGGGACGCCCAGCTCGAAGGAGCGTATCGGGGCGAAAGAGGCGCGGCGGGCGCGGCAGCAGTCCGAGCGGGAACGCCGCAAGGACCGCAAGCGGGGCGGGCAGCCTGGTCACCCGGGGAAAGGCCTGCAGCGGGACCCCGGCCCGGGTGAGACGAAGACCGCGGATCCGCCGGCGGAATGCCGTTCCTGCGAGGCGTCCCTGGACAGCGCGGAGGCTGTGGAGCCGCGGTGGGCGCAGGTCATCGACGCGGAGATCGCCCGGAAGGTGACGGAGTGGCTGCTGCCGGGTCTTGCGTGCCCGTGCTGCGGGACGGTCACGTTCGCGGCCCCGCCGCCGGGGGCGCACCAGGGGGCGGTGTCTTACGGGCCGGTGCTGAACGCGGCGGCGGTGCTGCTGTCGTGTTACGGGAACGTGCCGCCGGAGCGGGCGGCGCAGGTCATGGGCATGCTGCTCGGGGTCCCGGTCTCGGCCGGCTGGGTGGATAAGGCCGCCGCCCGGGTATCGGCGCAGCTGGGGAAGGCCGGGTTCGGCGAGGCGATGCTCACGGCGCTGACCGCGGAGGGGGTGCTGGCCGCTGACGAGACCCCGGTGAACGTCGTGGACAGGACTGCCCCCCTGGCCCCGGTGCCGGAGGAGAAGGAAAAAGAAGAAGAGGCAGACCCGGAGGAGAAGGAAGGCAGGGCGGCGGCCGGGGCGCCGCACGTGCTGATCACCCGGACGCCGGACGGGCGGCTGACGTTCTTGCAGGCCATCGGCTCCCGCCGCAAGGATGCCATCGCGGCCGGGCTGCCGCCTGCGTTCACCGGATATCTGATCACCGACGGCTACACCGGCTACCAGCACCTCCTGTCCAGGCTCGCGGGCATCCAGCAGTGCGCAGCCCACGTGATCCGGCGATGCAGGGCGGTCACGAAACTCGGCCCTGGCGGCGTCCAGTCCTGGGCCGGGGACATCATCACGATCCTGCGCGAGGCGCATGCGGCCGTCACGACGGCACGCACCCGCGGTGACACCGCCCTGGACCAGCAGGTACTCGATGACCTACGGGAACGTTACGACGCCGCCGCTGCCTCCGGCATGACGCATAACCGGCTGCGGGACTGGCACGACGGGAACCACCCCGGCTACGCGCTCGCCACCTGGCTGCGCGACTACAAGGAGCAGGTCTTCCTGTTCACCCGCAACTTCGCTGTGGACTGGACGAATAACGTCTCCGAACGCGGCGCGAAAGCAGCCAAGCGGCACCAGGCCACCTCCGGCTACTGGCATTCCCTCGCCACCCTGGCCCGCTGGTGCAGAATCCGCAGCTACCTCGACTCGGCCGCTGCCCACGGCATCACTGCGCTCCACGCCATCAGCGATGCTATCGCCGGGAAACCCTGGCTACCGCCGCTCCCCTCCATCAGCTGACGTCAGTCCACGGCCCCCGTGAATGGACACCGTCTTCGACCCCACGTCAACCGACATGAACGTTCCCGAGCCGCAGCGCTACTGGAAATCCTTCGTTTTCCGCGCGGCAGATTCCGGCTCTATCGGCAACATCACCGATATCGCGTCGCTCCTGGCGCTGCTCAGCACACCTAATCTGCAAGGCACGCAGCTGCAGCAACAGCAGAACGTGCTGGACGGCTATCAGGCGATTACCGCGAACCCTTTCCTGCCGCACCTTGTGGCCCGCACCCGCCCGGTCGCCTACCAGTACTACGTGGTCATGAAGTACCTGGACAACCTCATCGCCTGGGGTGACAGCCTGTTCGCGAACCCGACCATCGAGACCGTCAACGAGGCCACGCTCTGCTACGTCCTGGCCGCAAACCTGCTCGGGCCGCGGCCCCAAGCGCTGCCCGCCCGCGGCGCCACGACGGCCATGACGTACGCCCAGCTTAAACAGAACGCCGAACTCGGGAACCTGGACCCGATGGGCAACGCGCTGGTCGAGCTGGAAGCGCAGTTTCCGTTTAACCTCGACCCCGCGAGCGGGTCAGGCAGCGGCTCGCAAGCCGTCCAGACCGGGCCGCTGTTCGGCATCGGCCGCAGCCTGTACTTCTGCGTGCCCCGCAACCCGACCCTGCTCGGCTACTGGGACACCGTCGCCGACCGGCTTTTCAAGATCCGGCACTGCCAGAACCTGCAGGGGGTCGTCCAGCCGCTGCCGCTGTTCGACGCGCCGCTCGACCCGGGGATGCTTGTCCAGGCCGCCGCCGCGGGGATAGACGTCGGGAGCATCGTCAGCGGCCTGAACCAGCCCGTCGGGCCGGTCCGCAGCGTCACCCGGATCCAGAAGGCCATCGAGTTGTGCGCCGAGGTCAAGGCGTTCGGGGCGGCGCTGCTCACCGCGTTCGAGAAGGGCGACACCGAGCTGCTCGCGCAGTTGCGGCAGAACCACGAGGTATCGCTTCAGCAGATGACGCAGAACGTGCGCTTCCTGCAGTATCAGCAAGCGCAGCAGGCGACCAAGTCCCTGCTGGCGACCAGGGCCGTGACCCTGGAGCGTTACACGTTCTACCTGCGTGCGCTCGGCCTCACCCCGGATCCGACCACGGCTCCGGATACCTTCCCGATCGACCAGAGCGAGCTGACCGAGCTGACCGAGGGCGACTTCACCTCGGCCTACGCGACGCTGGTGTCCACCTACGACCTGACCATCACGGCCCCGCCCTACCCGATCCTGCAGCTAGCGCAGGGCACCTCCCCTTCCGCCCAGTCGGGCGCGTCAGGCACCGGCCAGCTCTACCTCAACACCAACGAGTCCGCCGAACTGAGTGTCCACATGCCGCTCGGACGCGACGAGCACCTGGCCTCCTCGATAGGCGACACCCTGGCGGCGACGCTGGTTCCGATACCCGATGCCGATCTGCACCTGCACTACTGGGGCATCGGCGGATCAGTGCGAATACCCGGCGGGCAAGTGATCAGCGAGATCGCCAAGCTCGGAGCCGGCGTGCTGCGGACACTGGCCGGCTGGCAGCAGGACCAGGGCAGCATGGCCGCCAGAACGGCCGGCTACCAGCGGCGGACGGACGACTGGGTGCTGCAGGCCAACCTCGCGGCGCGGGAACTCATGCAGATCGGGCAGCAGATCCTCGGGTCCCTCATCACCGAGCAGGTCACCTACCACGAGTACACGACCACCAAGGCCCAGGTAAACCAGGCCCAGGACGTGCTGAACTTCCTGACCGGCGAGGCAGTCGCCTGGCCCGACGGCTCGAACATGACGAAGCTGACCACCGCCGACCTGTACGGCTGGATGCAGGGCGAGCTGACCCAGCTCTACTACCAGTACTACCGGATAGCGCTCGACGCGGCCCGCAAGGCCGAGCAGACCGTGAAACGGGAGCTGATGCGGCCCGAGGTGGACGCCGTCACCTACATCCAGCCGAACTACTGGGACAGCGGTCGCCAGGGCCTGCTCTCGGGCGAGGCCCTGAGCCTGGACCTCAAGCGGCTGGAGGCGGACTACCTCGACAACAACAAGCGGGAGCTGGAGATGACCTGCAACGTCTCCCTGCGTCAGCTTGACCCGCTAGCCTTGCTCGGTCTCAAGGTGACCGGATCCTGCACGGTGACGATCCCGGAGGCCTACTACGACCGAACATGCCCGGGCCACTACCTGCGCCGGATCAAGGCCATGGCCGTGTCGATCCCGGCGGTGGCCGGGCCCTTCACCAGCGTGAACTGCACCCTCGCCCTGCAGAGCAGCACGGTCCGGGTCTCATCGCAGCTCGCGAACGGCGTGTACGGCCGGGACCCCGCCAACCCGGATCCCCGGTTCGTCGACTACTTCGGCTCGGTCGAGACCGTGGTCACCAGCGGCTCCACCAACGACAGCGGCATGTTTGAAACCAACCTGCATGACGATCGCTTCCTGCCGTTCGAAGGCGCGGGAGCGCAGAGCACATGGAGCCTGTCACTGCCAGACCCGCTTCGCCCGTTCGACTACACGACCATCTCGGACGTGATCCTCCACATCCGGTATACCGCGCGCGATGGCGGGACGGCGCTAGCTGCCCAGGCTACGAAGGAACTGCAGGCCATCCTTTCGGCCGCCAGCCAGTCCGGACTAGCCCTGCTGTTCAGCCTTCGCTACGACTTCCCCACCGAATGGTCGGCCTTCGTGAACGGCAGCGGTGACTACACCGTCACCCTGCTCAAGCAGTACTTCCCCTTCGTGGTCCAGGGCATCAACCTGGTTATCGACGGACTAGCCGTCTACGCACGTGATGACATAAAGCTCATTCAGACCGAGCCCTTCACGCCAGCCGACCTAGGCAACCTGGCAGCCGACCTGAACAGCGTCGCCGCCAGCTCAGTTCTAACTTTGCCCGCTGATTCCGCCTTGACCCGGGATCCGCAGGCGGACGTGTGGCTCGTCCTGAGCTACCACCTGGGTAGCCTTCAACCCTCGTGACAGCCGACGCGGCCCCTGACCCAGCTGAGTATTTCAGCGCACACCGCCTGGAGCTCTTGCCCTCAGCCCCCACAGACCGGAGGACACGTGACGGTACCTACTCCCACATCCAATTCCGGCGAGCCCGAGCAGCCGCAGCCGCCCGGCCCTTCCGAGGAGGCGGTGGACAAGACACGAGCCTGGACAGGCCTATTCGTCGTCGTGGGAGGTGACGTGGCAATCGTGGTCGCAGTTGTGATAGCACTCTTCAAGTTTGCGGGGACCACCGCCAGCGCCAATAGTGCTGTGCTGGCTTCCATTTTGTCGAGCGCTTTCGCGGCGATTGCCACCATGACGACAGCTTACTTTGGAATCCGGGCCAGTTCCAACACGGCTCAGAGGTCCATTAAACATCAATCAGGTGGGTCTGTGACTAATTCCTGACTTATACTATTCAAAATGCGTGGCGAGCGTTTGCCTTGAAGGCCAGTTACTTTTTCTTGTCATCGGAAAGGCGCGCGTAGACGGCCGGAATTCGGCTCAACAGGCCCCTGCGAAGCCCTCTCAGGTCACTAATGGTGGGGTGGCGAAGCCACAACGCGGCCCGGTAGCGCGCGCCAGCCTGAGATCGAGCGTCGCGACCTTCGAGCCGAGAAACTCAGCTAGCGCAATATACCAGGCATAGTACGATGTGAGATTCGCCCGAAGTTCCCACACCCTGGGTGCGAATGGCGCGTACGGAAAGAATTCGACCCGCAGGTCGAGAAGATCTGCGTGTGCCATTGACGCCACGTCGGCAGAGATATCACCTGCTGTCGCGGCACGGCGCAGAATATTGGCGGCTTCAACCGGCATCAAATGTGGAGCGCTGAGCGGCTCTGCGGTCAGCAGCGATTCCGCCCAGGTCCCCGTGCTACCCGCATCGACGAGCGCAGATACGACGAGCGAAGCATCGATGACCAGCGTCACCGGCGATCCTCGTCCCGGTGCGACAGAATCCGGTCCGTCGGCAGCGAGGACGCTGTTGCGGCCTTCCGGACACGGATCCGCTCCAGCAATGTCTCAGCGTCTGGCTGGCGGGCAAGCTCGACGAGCCTGGTACGCAGATACTCCTGCATTGACCGGCCAGTCAAAGCAGCACGGGCCGCCAGCTCATCCCGGGTCTCGTCAGGCACATCACGGATAGTGATCGAAGTCGGCATGAAGCTATTATGCAGCTAGTGCTGCTATATTGCAAGCACAACCGCCCAGGGGTAGGTACCGGAGAAGGTGGGCTCGAGCGGCGCCTGGCTGGCCACCAGATGTTCCCGGGTGTGGTAGCGGCGCCCATCCCACTCCCGCCGCCACGACGACCCATAGCCGTCCTCTTCCTCGGGGTCGATGGGCTGACGCAGCCGGTCATCAACATCGGAGTCCTGCGGCCCGCGCAAGATGACCCGTTCCCCCTGCAAGGTGGGCAACGGGAGGAACGCCAGCGGGTCCAGCATGAGCCTTAATGCTACGCACCGCGCTGCCTTCCGCCTCGCCGCTACAGGCGGGCAGGCGGACCGGAAGGCATGCCATCGTTCAGGTGCCACTCTTCGTAGAGTTCCCCGCTGGCAGTCCAGCGTTACCATCCACCGCGTGGAACTGTTCCGGACAGAGCGTCTGCTGCTTCGCTACTGGAGGGAGTCCGACCTCTCGGCGTTCTTCGACCTGTACTCACGAGAAGACGTGATGCGCTGGCTTGGCCCGCATCCTCGGCACCCGTTGGCAACACGCCAGGAAGCGCGGGATCGGCTCCGTCGCTGGCATGCCCACGAGCACGGACTGTCCGCCCCGCTCGGCCTGTGGGCGATCGTGCCGCTCATTTCGGGAGCACCAGCAGGAACCCTGCTGTTGCTACCGCTCAGCGATGCCCATGGCCCTACCGGTCTGGTGGAGGTGGGCTGGCACCTGCACCCACGGCATCAGGGCCGGGGGTACGCCACCGAGGCAGCACGCATGGTCCTCGCCCTGGCCGGGAAGGCAGGGATCAATCAGGTGCTCGCCCTGACCGACCTGGACAATGTCGCCTCGCAGCGGGTGGCCGGGCGCCTTGGCATGCGCGATGAGGGTGTGACCGACCGCTGGTTTGGCCTGACGACCCGCCAATACCGCAAGGTCATCGGCTCTCCGGCAGTCGGGGCGTAGCCGCTGGTAAGCAGCGGACGCCCGTCCATCGGGCCATACGGCCTCTAACCAGCGCCGGAGCACGGGACACCCCCGAAGATCGGCCGCCGGAGCCGTGTGCGCACGTGCCCGGCTGACGCCCCTGCCGGCCACCTGGGAAGCCGTGACCCTCCGGCCGGGGTTGCGCGCCGCCAACCTGACCGCTGCCGCCTCGTTCGCCTCTCTGCCCACTGGAAAGTCTGGCGCGATTTTACGGCAGGCCTGATGCCACGCCCCAAGGCAGATTAGCGGCTCCAGCACATCAGGCGAGATGGGTCGATCTGAGATCAACAGCTTGGGCGCAGAGCGCCGACCTGTGCTTTCGGTCGAGCAGGACAACTCGGAGCGGGGAGCAGCTTGTTACCGAAAGGCAATCTTCACGTATGAATGGAATCGACGTACGTTCGACAGAGCAGGGTCTCCGGAATGGGGGGAGGGGACCATGTCGGAGATCGTCCGGGTGATGCTACCCAGCGGTGACCTGATATGGGCTCGCGTACAGGTAGCCGAGCCAGCCGCCAGCGGCGAGCAGGCAGCTGGCCCTGCGGATGTTCGGCTGGGAGATCGGATTGGGTCGACGGCCGAAGCTTTGCGCCTGCCCGGATTCACCGAGATGGTTCGCGGCGTGGTCACATCTGTGCGGCAGAGCCTCGACGAGCACCGGCCTGATTCCCTCGCGGTGGAGTTCGGCATTGAGATCACTGCGCGGGCCGGCGGCCTGCTGAGTGTCCTGGCGGAGGTCGGGGGGGCTGCGCAGGTAAAAGTTACGGCTCGCTGGGATCGGCGCGACGCCTCGTTCTCTCAGCCCGGTAATGAGGAATCGGACCCGAAATGAAGCACGAAGATGCAGCGACAGACCTGCTAACTACCTGCTCGGTCCGCCTGGACACGGAGGCAGGCCCTCAGGGGACGGCATTCTTCGTCGCACCTGGCTATGCGGTGACAGCTGCCCATGTCATAGGCGGTGCTGATGGCCTGCCAGTCCGGCTCAGCGGAGAATCGAGCACCTGGCGCGGACATGTAGCCGATGTACGCCCTCCGCTTACCACCGAGACCGCGAGCGCGTCGCCTTATCCGGCACCCGACGTAGCCCTGATCAAGATTGATGACGACCCCAGGCACGCTTGTGCGCTGTTGGGCAGGCAGTTCCCGGGTATCGGCGTGCGCGTGATGACACGCGGTCATACCTGCACTTTCGACCAGGTCACAGTCACCGCTGAGACTGAGTCATTCCGGCTGACCGGCACCCTGGACACTCCTGAGCCCGACTGCAAGCTGCTGAAACTGGGCCAGGGAGAGGTCACGCAAGGCATGAGCGGCGCGCCTGTCCTTGAACTCAGCACGGGTGAGGTGATCGGGATGCTGCGGACCAGCAGGAAGCTCGGCTCAAATCTGGGCGGATGGGTGGTGCCAGCCGAGCTGATCCGAAGCCTGTGGCCCGATGAGGTCGGTCTCGGTAACGACCGGTTCCACGCGCAAGATCCGCGCTGGCGCCAAGCCGCCGCGCAACTGCGTGCGCGCTCGTCATCGAAAGACGGAACGTCGATCGGGAGCATCGAAGGTGATGTTGTAACGGTGATCACCGGCGGCTGCATTGGCGCGGTCAACATTGATTACAGCCCGACGAGCGGCCGCCGCGGCAGATCGGGGAACACTGATGGCCGACAACGACAATGATACCAGCTCAGAAACTAACGACAACAGCAGGGACAGTAAGCCAGAAAACAAGGAAGACAGCGAGCCGAAAAGCAAGGAAGAAGACAGCAAACCAGAAAGTAAGCGAGAAGACGGCGAGCCCGAAGGCGAGGGAGAAGACCGCAAGTCAGAAGGTACGGGAAAGCGTGATAAGAAGCCTGCTCGCAAGAGGGGTGATGAGCAGGAACGAAGGGACCAGTTCGCCAAAGCCGCCGACGATCCTTTGGCAGATGCCCTCGGCGGCTCTTCGGCCCGGACCGGCGAAGGCCAGGCGCGCCGGTCCTGGATGCGGACAGTCCATGCATCGGGCGCGGCAGCGTTCGTGGGCGGCGGAAACATCGGTGTCCTTAACATCACCGCGACATCGGGCGCTTACGATCGCCTCGGGCAGGCGCCGGGTCCGGTGCGCAGCGAGGTTATTACCGAGCTGATCGACCGCTACGTGCCGGTGCGCGGATACGAAACCTTCGTGCACAAACTCAGCAGCGCCCGGTTGCTCGTCCTCAGGGGAGCACCGGGAACTGGCCGCGCGACAACAGGGCTGCGCCTGCTTGCCAAACTCGCTGACAGCGTGGCACGGTTTAGCCCGGATGCTGACCTTCGCAAGCTGCTCGATGCCAATCTTGAGTCAGATTGCGGCTACCTCCTGGAGCTGAATCCGGGTTCGGGTCCTGTTCCTCCAACGCCCGCCCAGGTAGACCAGATCCGTGACTGCCTCGCGGAGCGCGAATGCTATCTGGTTCTGATTGCCCCGCACGACATCCGCTACCGTGATGCTTTTGAAGGCTACATCGAAGACTGCCCGCTGCCCGATCCGAGGAATGTGTTCGACCAAGCAGTCGAGTACGAGATCCGGCGTCGGCCAGACCAGGAGGAGGCGCTGCGGCATATTGCGGCACAGGCTCAGCCCAAGGACTCCACTGGCCCGCAGACACCATCAGAGGTGCGGTGGCTCGTAGCTCATCTGGTATCCACGGCTACCACTAACTGCTCGGCAGCTGACCTGGATCTGGATAGCCTGAATAGTGACCTCGCGGCCCGCTACGTATCTGCCTGGTTCGAACCGCTGGCCGGACTGCCAATAACTCCCGGGGGCGACGAGCCAGTCAGGCTCGCCGCCTTCCGCATGGCCCTGGCCGTACTCAACGAGAACCCGTTCGACCTGGTCGCAGAGGCAGCAGAAGATCTTGCCGAACGGATCCTGAAAGCCCGGTCGACACGCCGGACGCCAGGCCGACCGCTATTCGCCCATCACCGTGAAGACTATGCGGCCAACAGCCGGGCCAGTGTGAGGGATGACGAGATCAGGTTCATCAATGCCACCGTGCCAGCGCGCCTGGTGTCCTACGACGACGACCGGCTGCGGCTAGCCGTGCTGCGCCACGTATGGACTGTGCACAACCTGCGAGATCCGTTGCTGTCGTGGCTGGAATCGTTGAGCGACGATCGTCGACCGCTCGTGTACTGGCCGGCGGCCCTCACGATCGGCCTGCTCACCTCGTGGGACTTTTCCTACACCTTCGACGAGTGGATCGAGCCCTGGGCCAGTTCAGAGGAAAATCGCCGCCGGTGGACCGCGGCCGTGGCGCTCGACGAGGCGTCCCGCAACGACAAAGTGCGCCCGGTCATTCGCGAGGTGCTGGAGGAATGGTGCGAGAAGGGCACCCTCGAGCAGCGGTGGACCGGGGCCATTGCCCTTGGCTTTGACCTCGGA
The DNA here is from genome assembly GCA_963808705.1 of uncultured Actinomycetota bacterium. Taxonomy (GTDB): domain Bacteria; phylum Actinomycetota; class Actinomycetes; order Streptosporangiales; family Streptosporangiaceae; genus JASHPR01. Next base: position 23,559 of record CAWEHB010000013.1, read on the forward strand.
TTGCGAGATCCCGCGAAGACACTGACGGAGCTTCGGAAACTTGGCTGCTGGGAAGACGGCCAGCTGGCCGAGTGGGCTGCCTGGGCGGTGGCCCGGATATTCATCCTCAGTGGCATTAAACCGGTGATCGAGACGCTTGGTAACTGGCTCGATGACGACCGCCCGAACGTGCGGCGGCTGGGACTAAACGTCATCCTGCGGGTCGCCTATATGAAGGTGAATGAGCTTGAGGATCACTTTTATCTGACCACCACCAGCGTTGGCGGTTACTGGACGCGACTGGCCAACCGCCGCCGCTGGCCCCTGCTCGTGGCCTTGGCGGAGGAAGACCCAACCCTGCTGGACCCGATGGCCGATCTGGTCTGGCAACTGACCCGGTCAGCCCGGGCTGAGCAAGCCACCGCAGGCGCTCTCAAGCGGTGGATGCGCGCGGGCGATAAGGATCCGACATGCACCGGTCCTGTCGGTCGTTTCCTGGCCTTGCTCGGAGACGATAATTCCGATCGGGCGCGGCTTCTGCACCTCGTCCGCTCGCTACGGCACGATCGCGACGAGCCGTTGCCCGCCGCCATCGCTGATCGGCTTGAGCGCGCAATCAAGTTCAACGTCCACATCACCGACGAACAGGGGTGAGCGATGCCCGACCCCAAACCCGACCCCAAACCCCAGGGATTCTGGAAACCCGCACAGAACGGAAAGGCGGGCCAGGCAGAGGCAAAGGGTCAAGCGAAGCCCGATGGCACAAGTCGTCCCTCGCAGCCAAAACGTCACGCCGGACCGATCCTTAACGAGGCCCGATGGGATGGGAAGCTCCCTAGAGCACGCGCTCACGTCGCCGTGGTCATTGTCTATCAGCGAGGCGACCCCCAGGTGATATGGCCTGACGAACGAAACCGCGTGCTTCTGCATCGCCGCCCCGCCACGACATACGAGGTAGACCTCGGACTACATCGAACTGTGATCACGGCAGACCTGCCGAGCCAGGACTACGCGGCGTCGTTTCACGCCAACATCAGCGTTCAATGGCGTGTTTTCGACCCGTCTGCAGTCGTGCGTCACCAAGTCCTTGACATAGACGATGTCCTCTCTGCGGCCCTGCTCCGCCAGGCGCGCGGCATCGCGAGAGGCTTCAGGATCGATCAGATCATGCGCGCTGAAGACAAGATCAACGAACGACTTGGCGGTGCAGCAATCGACGTGACCGCGCCAACCGGTATTCAGCAGGCCTTGCGCGAGGCCACCGACCTCAGATGCATCGGAGCCGAGTACGGGCTATGGACGCGCGCCATCGCCCACCTAACCCTGGACGAGGCAGCAACCGAGCACAACATCAAGATGATGAAGCTGGGCTGGGCCATCGAAGAAGAAGCAGCAGAGCAAAAGCTCCGGGTCCTCAAGAACGAGAACCAGCAGGAGATCATGGAGAAGAGGATCGCTACCTATCGCCAAATTATCGCAGCGGGCGATGTCGAGCAGTTTGCATTGCGACTAGCTCACCATCCGGACGAGATTTCAGCTATCACAGCCATCATCCGTGAGGACCAGCTCACGAGTCGCAGGGACACCATTGATTTCATCTCACATATGGTGGACTCCCGTGTCGTCGAGCGCTGGGAGGTCAGCGACCAGGTTAGAGAGGTGCTCGAATGGCTCAGGGAAGCGACGGCGCGCGTAATCACCAACATGGATCATATGATCACCCACACTGACCAGGCCACGCCCCAGCGCCGACATGGTAGAGGAAATCCGGCCGAAGAAGAAACGGGATCCGAGCCGCCCCCCGAGGTCATCGTGGTCGAACCAGAACCAACTCCGCAAGATGAGTGACGGCACATGCTGGTAGCTCTCTGAAATCAGACGCTACGTGATCTTGGTGCTGTTGCCATCCCCGGCCAACCCTCGCGGGTTGCGCGGCCGGCGGGGGATCCAGCGCGGGACCGTGCGCCGGTACTCCAGGTAGGCGCGACCGAAGCGGCGGCTCAGCGTCCGTTCTTCGTAGCCGGTCACGAACAGGTGGCAGAAGACCGCCATGGCGCCCGCGTACGCCAGCAGGGGCGGCGACAGGAACAGCCACGCCTCTCCCAGGACGACCAGAAGCGCGCCGATGTAGATCGGGTTGCGCACCCAGCGGTAGGGCCCGGTGGCCACAATGCGCGTCGGTGCGTCCCACAAGCCGGGAGTGCCGCCTCCCACCGCCGCGAAGTTCCAGACGCACCACAGATACAGAGCCGCCCCGGCCGCGATGACAGGCACCGCCTCCCACACGGCCGGCGTGGCGCTGCCCGCGTGGCGCGTCAAGATCCACCAGGGAACCCAGACTCCCCCGAGCCCCGGCACCACCACGGTGAACACGATGTTGCGGACGATAAGGCTTAGCGTGCGGGCCATCTTCGCTCATCCTCCTGCCGCGGGGCCTACCCCTCCCCCGCCCATATGACCCCTGCCCGCCAGAGAACGTGACCGGCCACTTCGCCGGGCGGGTGCGGCCGGACTTCCGGTCCCGCTGTCGGGCATGACTCAGAGCGCCTCGACGAGCACGACGAGGGCCGTCAGCGCGGGCTGGGCGGGTAGGGCCAGGCCGATCTGCGCCAGCGCGGCGCCGGAAACCTCCACGCTGGGTATCCCGGCCTCCGCGGTGACCAGTCGCGCCCGGCCGTGGGCTGTGCGCCGTCGGCGTGCAGCCGGTGACCGGACAGGCCGGGCCGGCCGAACCAGCCTGCCCCGTGCTCGGGCAGCAGCGGGCACGGCCGGCCGGGGCCGAGCAGCCGGGCCGCGTCAGCCGGATCGATTCCCGTAACGGGCAGCGGCCCCGCCCACGCGGCCGGAAGCGCATCGGCCCGTGGGAAGAGGATCAGGCCGGTGCGGCTGGCACCGTCCGGCTGGCCGATGACGAAGCAGTCGGGTTCCGCCGGGCTCGCGGCGGTCGGCCGCAGCCCGGCCGAACCGGCGCAGGCGTGGTCACCAGCGGTCATGATCCCCCAGACTGGAGCCGAGTCGGGCCGCCGACTGCGGTCAGATGCCGTGATCGCAGCCAGCGGCCCGCCGGCCCGCATAACCGCGGCAGCCCGCCGACCCCCCCAGGGTCCCCGCTCCCGGCGTGGCTGCCGCTGTTACTTAGATGACGCCCCAGTCGCGGCCCTGGTTGACACGACGTGCCCAGACGCCTGCCAGGTCCTGACTAGGCATGCCGCGCGCCTGTAACCTCAGCAGCAAAGACTGTGGTCACGCAGAGGGGAAGCATGTACGCACGTCAGCATGCCATGGACCACCCTGACCAGGCCGCTTTCATCATGGGCACGTCCGGCGAGACCGTCACCTTCGGCGAGTTCGAGACGCGGTGCAACCAGGTAGCGCATTTCCTGAGGGCTTCCGGCCTGCGGCGCGGGGACCACATCGCGGTCTTCATGGAGAACCAGCCCCGGCTGCTGGAGATCGAGGGGGCCGCGGAGCGGGCCGGCTTGTACTACACCTTGATCAATATCTACCTGGCGCCGGACGAGGTGGCGTACATCGTGACGAACTCGCGGTCCCGGCTGCTGTTCAGCTCGGCCGCCCGGCGGGAGGTGGCCGAGGCCGCCGCGGCGCAGTGCCCTCAGCTCGAGCGCAGGCTGATGAGCGGCCCGGGCGCCCCGCCCGCGGGCTGGGAGTCCTACGAGGCCGCCGTCGCCGGCTGCCCGGGCGACCCGATCCCGGACGAGTCCCTCGGGGCGGCCATGCTCTACTCGTCGGGCACGACCGGCCGGCCCAAGGGCATCCTGCGCGACCTGCCGGACGCCGGGCCCAGCGATCCGCTTCCCGTGATGGACTTCGTGAGCGCCATGTTCGGGTTCCGGAAGGGCATGACCTACCTCAACCCGGCGCCGCTGTACCACTCCGCTCCGGCGGCGAGCGTGTCCGCGTCCCTGCGACTCGGGGCCACGACCGTTGTGATGGAGCACTTCGACGCCGCGCAGTGGCTGGCCCTGGTCGAGCGGTACCGGGTGACCAACTGCCAGATGGTGCCGGTGATGTTCAGCCGGCTGCTCCGCCTGCCGGACGACGTCCGGGCCCGTTATGACACCTCCTCGCTGGAGTGCATCGTTCACGCCGCTGCCCCCTGTCCCGAGCACGTCAAGCGGGGAATGATCGACTGGCTCGGGCCCATCGTCACCGAGTACTACGGCGCCACGGAGGCCAACGGCTTCACCTTCTGCGACTCCGCGCAATGGCTGGCCCACCCGGGTACCGTCGGCCGCCCCATCCTCGGCGAGTTGTTCATTCTCGACGATGACGGCCAGCAGTGCCCGACCGGCGTGGACGGGACCATCTGGTTCCGCGGAGCGACCGCGTTCCAGTACTTCCGGGAACCCGCCAAGACGGCCGAAAGCCGCAGTCCCGACGGGACCACCAGCACCGTGGGAGACGTCGGCCACGTCGACGCGGAGGGGTACCTGTACCTCACCGACCGCAAGACCTACATGATCATCTCTGGCGGGGTCAACATCTACCCCCAGGAGACCGAGAACCTCCTGTCCGCCCACCCGGCCGTCCTGGACGTGGCCGTGATCGGCGTCCCCAATGACGACATGGGCGAGGAGGTCAAGGCGGTGGTCCAGCTCGTGAACCCTGCCGACGCCAGCCCGGACCTCGCCCAGGAGCTGATCAACTACTGCCGGGACCGGCAGGCGCATTTCAAATGCCCCAGGACCATTGACTTCGTGCCCGACCTCCCCCGCTCCCCCACCGGCAAGCTGTACAAGCGCGTTCTCCGGGACGCATACTGGGCCGGCCACGAGACATCGATCGTGTAGCGATGCACCGCGGGGGCCGGAGCCGTCCGCGCCCGGTTGATCAGCCGGGGACGTAATCGTAGGATGACGCGGTGAGCACGGGCAGACCGCCCTGGCGGCAGGCGCTGGACAAGGCCGGGCGCCCGCTGGAGGACATCACCGCCTCCCCCGCCTACGTCAACCTGCTCGCGGTCGGGATCATGGCACGCCGGGCCGCCGTCGGCGCGGTCGCGCGGGTGGTCAGCGGCTTGCTCGCGCCGGTGCGGCGGGCGGCCAACGTCCCCACCCGTGACGACGTGCTGCGGCTCAGCCGCCAGCTTGAGGTGCTCACCACCGAGGTGCGGGCGCTGGCCGCGGCCCAGCGGGAATCCCGCGCGCGGCCTCCGGTCAGCGGGCCGCCCAGATCCCGCCGTCCACCGGGATGACGGCCCCGGTCACGTACGATCCCCCGCGCCCGCTCAGGAACACCGCCACGCCGGCCATGTCGTCGGGGCGGCCGATCCGGCCGAGCGGCGAGGCGGCGGCGATCTCCTCGCCATGCGCGGCCAGGGTCGCGGCCATCATCTTCGACTCGAAAGGGCCCGGGGCCACCGCGTTGACAGTGATGTGCCGCGGCCCGAGCTCGCGGGCCAGTACCCGGGTGAGCTGGTGCACTCCAGCCTTGGTCGACGCGTAGGAGTACGTGGAGAATTCCGGCACCCGCAGCCCGTCGATGCTGCCGATATTGATCACCCGGGCGGGGTCGTCGGCGGTGCCGGCCGCCTCCAGCAGCGGCAGGAACGCCCGGGTAAGGAAGAACGGGGCCTTGAGGTTGAGGTCGATGACCTTGTCCCAGCCCGAGGCCGGGAACTCCTCCAGGGGCGCGCCCCAGTTGGCGCCGGCGTTGTTGACCAGAATGTGCACGCGCTCCTCGGAGCGGCCGACCTCGGCCGCCAGCCGCGCGCACTCCTCCTCGCGGGACAGGTCGGCCGGCACCGACACCACCCGTCCGTACGCGGAGAGCTCGGCGGCCGCCGCCTCCCCCGCCTCCGGCTTGCGCGAGCTGACGTAGGCCGCCGCCCCGGCCTGCAGCAGGCCGCGCGCGATCATCAGGCCGATCCCGCGGGTCCCGCCCGTGACGACGGCGACCTTGCCGGTGAGGTCGAACAGGTCCACGGTATCCTCCGAGTCCGTCAGCCGGGCGTGGACCGACGCTAGCACTCGCTGGCCTGCCCGAACCGATCTGGGTCAGCCGGCCCTCACGGCCTGGCCGCGGCGGCCGGCTGCCTCGGCGCCCGCCCGGCCGGCGGCGGGGGCGGCTGCGAGATCTGCGGCAGCCAGCCGAGCCAGCGGGGCAGGTACCAGTTGCGGCGGCCGAGCAGTTTCATCGTGGCGGGCAGCAGCAGGGCCCGGACGATGGTCGCGTCTAGCAGCACCGCCACGGCCAGGCCGACGCCCATCTCCTTGAACTCCACCATGGACAAGGTGGCGAAGGTGAGGAAGACGAAGACCATGACCACGGCGGCGGCGGTGACCACCCCGGCGCTGATCTTAATGCCGTGCGCCACCGCCTGGTCGGTCTGGCCGGTGCGGTCGTAGCTCTCCCGGATCCGGCTGAGGATGAAGACGTGGTAGTCCATGGACAGCCCGAACAGCACGACGAACAAGAACAGCGGCAGCCAGCTGGCGACGGAATGCGCGCTGGTGAAGTTGAGCAGCGACTGCCCCCATCCCCACTGGAACAGCGCGACCACCACGCCGTAGGCGGCGGCCACGGACAGCAGGTTGAGGGTCACCGCCGTGATGGGGATGACGATCGAGCGGAAGGAGACCAGCAGCAGCACGAACGCGAGCAGCAGGACGAAGGCGAAGACCCAGCCGGTGCGCTGCTCCATGAGGGTGTTGAAGTCCACGGTGCTGGCCGTTTCCCCGGCCACCGCGACCCGGATCCCGGGCACCGTGCCGAGCGTGGCCGGGATGACCTGGTCGCGCAGGGTCGCGAGCGCGTGGTCGGCTGCCGCGTTCTCCCCGTTACCGGCCAGCGGTACCTGGATGATGGCAGCGGTGTGCACGGGGTTGACGATGAAGGTGATCGGCTGGTTTACCTGGCCGCTGGCCAGCGCGGCCCGCTCGAAGGCCGCGCCCGCGGCCACCACCCGGGGGGCCGTGATGTCGGGCGCCTCGACCACCACGAGCGCGGGCGCGGGGCCGCCGGGGAATGCCTGCTGGATGCGGTTATAGGTCTGCAGGGCGGGCGTGTTCTGCGGCAGGTCGCTGGCGCCCGGGAGCGCGGTGTGCAGGCGCAGTACGGGCAACGCGAGCGCGACCAGGACGCCGACCGCGATCCCGGCGGTCAGCGCCGGGCGGGCCAGCACCCGGTCGAGGATCGCGGTCCAGATCCGGCTCTGCCCGGCGGGCCGGCGCAGCCGGCTGGTGAAGGGCAGCTGGCCCCGGTCCACCCGGTCGCCGAGCAGGGCGAGCAGGGCGGGCAGCAAGGTCAGCGAGCCGATCACGGCGCAGGCCACGACCAGCATCGTGGCCACCCCCATGCCGTAGAAGATCTTGCTTCCGGTCAGGAACATGCCGGACATCGCCACCAGCACGGTCAGGCCGGAGATCAGCACCGAGCGGCCCGAGGTGGCGGCCGCCACCTCGATCGCGTCCAGGACCGAACGCCCGGCGGCGCGTTCCTCGCGCTCGCGCTTGACATAGAACATCGAGTAGTCGACGCCCACGGCCAGGCCGATGAGCAGCATCACCGCGCTGGCTTCCTCCGTAGCCCCGGACAGGTGACTGACGAAGGCCGCCAGCCCGGTGGCCGCGAGGATGGCCATCGTGGCCAGTCCGAGCGGGAGGAGCGCGGCGACCACCGCGCCGAAGGCGATCAGCAGGACCACCAGCGTGATCGGGAAGGACAGCGCCTCCGCCCGGCGCAGGTCGCGGAGCACGGTGTCGTTGACCGCCTTGGCGATGCTGGCATCCCCGGTTTCGCCGATCTGGATCTGCGGATGGGCGGCCGCCGCCGCCTGCACGGCGGCCAGCACCGGGACGACGGTGGTGGCCGAGTCATTGATGTTGCCGACGACCTCGAACTGCAGCAGCGCGGCATGCCGGTTCGCGGAGATCTGGTTAGCGTAGGCCGGGGCGAGCGGCGAATGAACCTGGAGCACCCGCCCGGTGGCCTGGATCCGGACCATCACGTCCCGGATCGCGGCCTGATAGGCCGGCGCGCCGACCTGCAGGCCGCGGCTGTCAAAGAGCACCTGCTCGGTGGCGTGCTGGCTGAAATCCCTGCTGATCATCTGCTCGGCTTGCCCGTCCTGGCCGACCGACTGATCGGCGTTGGACAACTGGAGTGTTCCGACCAGATGGCCGGTTACCAGCAGGGCCGCGACGCATCCGAGCCAGGCCACGATCGCTATCCACGGGTGAGTGGCGCTCCACCGCCCGGCCACCCCCGTAAGCCGTCTTGCACTGCCCATGCGGCCAGGCTCTGCCCCGCGGCCGGCTCCCCGCAGAGCCGGAGGTCCCGGATCCCGGGGACCTCCGGCTTCGGCCCCGGGCCCGGTAGGCTGGTCCTCGCCCGACCGCCCGGAGCCGCCCGTGACCGGACGAAGCGAGGCGCTGTTCATCGGCGGCCGATCCGGCGCCGGCAAGAGCAGCGTCGGCTACGAGATCCACGCCCGGCTGTCGGCCGCCGGCGTGCAGCACTGCCTGATCGAAGGCGACAACCTCGACATGGCCTACCCGCCGCCGCAGGAGCACGGCCTCGCGGAGCGGAACCTCGCCGCGATGTGGGCTAACTACCGCGCGCTCGGCTGCTGGACTGGCAGATCGAGCGTAGCGACCTGATGGCACGCAGGCTGGATCAGCGGGCCCCGGCCTGGGTCCATCGCGTGGCCACCGACGACCGGGCCGTCATCGACATCGCGGCCGAGGTCATCTCGCTCACGGGCTGGACCGCCAGCTGACTCAGCGCACGGCGTGCGCGCCGACCTCCGTGACCGGGGTCGCCTCGGCGGCGGCCAGCTTGAGGAACGCCGCCGCCAGTTCGAAGGTCTCCCCGACACTGTGCCCCGCCAGCTGAGCCTCGTACGCCCGGTACCTGGTCATCTCCCAGGCCTGCCGGGGCGACGGGAGCTGCGCAAGCTCCGGCTCCGGCACCGACTTCCACGTCGAAGCCCTGATACGGCTGTCACGACCGCCCGACTGGCGTAGCGGGGGCTGGATGAAGTCGGCCGGATCGAGGTACTGACCCATCCGGTTCCGCACGAAGCGCAGCCCGGCCAGGGTTTCCTCTATCATCCGACGGTTCGCCGGAGGCCGGCCGGTCAGCAGGCCGTCATAGGTGTCGGGGTGATAGCGCACCAGCGTGGCATCGACGATGGTGACCCACCACACCGCCTCGCTCACCACCGCAAAAAGGCGCGCCCGGTCCCGCGCCGTAACCCGCAGCAGCCGTCCTGTCGCGTCACGCATCGCGCTCATGGACCAGTCGAGCGCGCTAGCCTCGGTCGCGTGACCGCTCGTATTCTCGCGGTTCCATGCCACCCGGCAGCGAGCAGAGCAGAATCGGGCGTGCTCACGGCGCGGCGTAAAGACAGAGCCGCACTGCTCGCAATTCCTGGTATCAGCCATCGCGGTTATGTTACGCGTAACATGCGGGACCGCGCTCGGGCAGCGCAAAGCCCGCAGTACCGCCGAGCACCATTAGGAGACCAGGACGATGACCGACGACAGCACCCCGAGCGAGCCCGGCGTCGTCACCAAGGTGAGCCCGCGTTCCGTGGCCGATACCGTCTCGCGGCTGACGGACCTGTGCGCCGCGAAGGGGCTGAAGGTGTTCGGCGTGATCGACCAGAAGGCGGCGGCGAGCGACGTCGGACTCGAGTTGCGGGAAACCACGCTGGTGCTCTTCGGCAGCCCCGCTGCGGGGACGCCGGTGATGGTGGCCTCGCCGCTGTCCGCGCTCGACCTGCCGCTCAAGGTGCTGATCTGGGCCGGCAACGGCCAGACGAACGTGACGTACTACGCGCCCGACGCGCTCGCCGCCCGCCACCACCTTAGCCCGGACCTGGCGGCCAGGCTGGCGGGCATCGATCCGCTCACCGACGCGCTCATCGCTTCGTAACGCCAACGCCACGGGCTCAGCGCGGGGGTACCGCGGCTGGTTGAGGCGCGGGCACAGGTAGCGGCGGGGGCGGGGCGTCCAGGCTGCAATGGAACTGGCTCACCGGCTCGGCCGCCGGCGCCTTGGCCCGGCGCGGGTTGCGGATCGTGGCGGCGGCCAGGACGCCGGCCAGGATGCATATGCCGGCCGAGATGAACGACGCGGTGCGGAAGCCCGCCGAGAACTCCTCGGGATGGAGGTACGACGAGCCGGTGAGGCCGGCCACGGCCGGGAGGATGGCCACGGCGAGAAGCCCGGCGGCCCGGGCCACGTCGTTGTTCACCGCCGAGGCTATCCCGGCACGCTCGGCCGGAGCGGCGGCCAGGACGGTCGAGGTCAGCGGGGCAACGTTGATGGCCAGGCCGAACCCGAAGACCAGGACCGCGGGGAGCACCTCGGTGAGGTAGCTCCCGGAGGAGCCGACCCGGGCGAAGAGGAACAACCCGATCCCGATCACCACGGGCCCCACGCTCATCTGCAGCCGGGGCCCGATCCGCCCGGCGAGAGCCCCGGAGCGGGCGGACAGCAGGAGCATGATGAACGTCACCGGGAGCAGCGAGATGCCCGCCTGCAGGGGGGTGTAACCGGACACCTGCTCCAGCTGGATGGGCAGCAGGAACAAGATCCCGCCCAGCGCGCCGTAGACGGCGAACGTCACCACGTTCGCGGCGCGGAACTGGACCGAGCGGAACAAGCCCAGCGGCAGCAAGGGCGCGGACGCGCGCCGTTCCCTGACCATGAACGCCGCGAGCAGCAGCACCCCGCCGATCAGCGCGGTGATCGAGCCGGGCGCCATCCAGCCGGCCGACGGCCCGTCGATGAGCCCGTACGTCAGCCCGATCAGGCCGAGCGTCACCAGCACGCCCCCGGCAACATCGAGCCGCCCGGTCGCCCCCGGGTCGTGCGACTCGGGAACATGCCGCAAGCCCACGACCACCACCAGGATGGCGAACGGCAGGTTGATGATGAAGATCAGCCGCCAGGACACCGCGGAGATCAGCCAGCCGCCGAGGAACGGGCCGATGGCGGTGCCCACGCCGCCGAAGCCGGACCAGGCCCCGATAGCCTTGCTGCGGTCGTCGGGCCGGAACGACGCCTCGATGATGGCGAGGCTGCCCGGCGTCAGCAGCGCGGCGCCGATGCCCTGCACGGCCCGCGCGGCGATCAGCACCGGCGCGTTCGGGGCGGCGCCGCAGAGAATCGAGGCCAGGGCGAACCAGGCCACGCCGATCAGGAAGATCTTCTTGCGCCCGTACCGGTCACCCAGGGCCCCGGCGAACAGCAGCAGGCCAGCCAGCGTGAGCGTGTACGCGGTGACCACCCACTGCAGGCTGGTCAGGCTAGCGTGGAAGTCGGCGCCGATGGCCGGCAGCGCGATGCCCACCACGGTGGCGTCGATCGCGGCCATCGCCGACCCGAGCACGGTGGCCAGCAGGACCCAGCGGCCGACGGCGCTGGCGTACCTGAGCCCGTCCGCGCCGGAGGGCGCCGGCGGTGCGCTGGCCGTGCTCACTGTCGTGCCCCCCTGATCGTGAGAAGGACGTTACCGGCCTAGCGTGGCAGTCCACACGCCCAGCCGCTTGGGTCGGCTGACCGACCCCGTGCCCGCGGCCCGCGGCTGTTAGCAGTTCATCAGGGACGTCCCGGGTAGGGGAAGAGATGGCGAGACGCGATCCGACGCCGCCGGCGCTAGGGACACTGTCCCGGCGCGCACGCGGGCCGGACATCATGGCAGCGAAGGCGGGCGCTCGCCCGGGTACATGCGGCAGGAGGCTGGATGGCTGGTCCGGATGGCGGGCTGATCGTGCGCGATGTCGCCGTGCGGGCGGTCGTGGTGCCGCTGCGGCGCCCGCTGGCGACCCGGGTGGGCGACTTCCCCCGCTGGCCGCTGGTGCTCATCGATGTCACGACTGAGCAGGGCATTGTCGGCCGCAGCTACCTCGCGCCGTACCTGAACCGGGCGGCCGCCGCGCTGCTTCTGGTGCTCCGTGACCTCGGCACCGGGCTGCGCGGGCGGCCGGTAGCTCCCGCCGCGGCGTTCGAGCAGGCCCGCGGCTGGTTCAGCCTGGCCGGGTACCAGGGCCTGGCCCTGGCCGCGGTGGCCGGGCTGGACAGCGCCCTGTGGGATGCGCTGGCCAAGGCGGCCGGGATGCCGTTGGCCCGGCTGCTCGGCGGGACCCTGGAGCCGGTGCCCGCCTACAACAGCAACGGGCTGGGGCTCATCCCGCCCGCCGCCGTCGGCGACGAGGCGCTGGAACTGCTCGCGGAGGGCGGGTTCACGGCCCTGAAGGTGCGGGTGGGCCGGGCCTTCGCCGCCGACGACCTGGCCGCGGTGCGCCGGGCCAGGGCGGCGGTCGGCGACGGGGTCGCCCTGGTCGCGGACTACAACCAGGGGCTGGCCCTGGGCGAGGCGCTGGAACGCTGCCGCGCCCTGGACGGGGAGGGCCTGACGTGGATCGAGGAGCCGATGCGCTATGACGACCTGAACGGCCACGCCCGGCTCGCCCGTGACCTCGCCACGCCGGTCATGCTCGGAGAGAATTTCTACGGCCCGCGCGCCATGGACGAGGCCATCCAGGCCCAGGCCTGCGACCTGGTCATGCCGGACCTGATGCGGATCGGCGGGGTGACCGGCTGGCTGCAGGCCGCGGCGATCGCGGACGTGGCCGGCCTCCCGATGTGCTCCCACCTGTACCCGGAGGTCTCTGGCCACCTGCTGCGCGTCACCCCGACCAGGTACTTGCTGGAGTGGCAGGACTGGGCCCACCCGGTGCTGGCGCGCCCGTTCGAGGTCCGCTCGGGCGAGTTGCACCTGCCGGACGTCCCCGGCAACGGCCTGGAGTGGGACGAGGACGCCGTCGCGCACTACGCGGCCGAGTTCTGACGTCAGCCGGCCAGGTGACGGGTGAACCAGTCGCGGGCGCGGCCGCTGGCGGCTTCGAAGCCCTTCACGTAGGCGTCGAAGTGCCCGTCGGGCAGGATCACCAGCTCCTTGGGCTGGTGCGCCCGCTCGAAGGCGGCGATCGCGAGCTCGGACGGCACCAGGTGATCGCCCGCGGCCACCACCAGCAGCAGCGGCGTGGGGCTGATGAAGGGCAGGTAGGTGCCCGGCTCGTACTCGGTGAACATCTCGACGCTGCGCAGCGTCACCTCGTTGCGCCATGCGGGCGCGCGGGTCTTGCCGGTCTCGCTGAACCACTCCCACGAGTCCGGAGTCGGCAGCGCCGAGGGCGCCAGCGGGTCAGGGTCGACCACGGGGACCATGACCGGCGCCTCGCCGCGGAACCGGGCGAGACGGTCGGCGTCGAACATCTCGCGGAACCCGGCGATGAAATCGGCCCGGACCAGCGCGCGCAGGTTGTCGTGGCCGCTGATCAGCGGCACCTGGCTGACCACCGCCTTGACCCGGCGGTCGATCGCCGCGACCACCATGACGTGGCCGCCGGAGTAGCTGCTGCCCCAGATCCCTATCCGCTGCGGGTTGACCTCCGGCAGGGTGCCGGCGTAGGTGATGGCGTGCCGGTAGTCGCGGACCTGCGCCCAGGGATCGATCTCCTGGCGGGGCTCGCCGTCACTGGCGCCGAAGCAGCGGTTGTCGAACACCAGGACGTTCAGCCCGGCCACGGCGAACGCCTCGGCGAAGCTGTCGAGGTACATCTCCTTGACCGCGGAGAAACCGTGCGCCATGACCACGGCCGGCCCGGGCGCGCTGTCCTCCGCCGCGTAGAACCAGCCACGCAAGGTGACGCCCTCCGCGTCGAACTCGACGTCGCGCCGTGTCATCCCGGCCTCCTCCCGATCCGGCTGTCCCGGCCGCGGGCGGCCTCAGCCCCGCCGCGCGCCGCTGTCATTCCAGTCTCCGGGGAATCGGCCCGGCAGTCCAGGCACCTGATCCGCTCCGCGGCACAGTTCAGTGCGCGGTCCAGCGTGCCCAACGCCCGCGCCCGCCCGCCCCGGCCTAGCGCCTCGATCAGCCGGGCTCGCGCCACAGGTCGGTGATCGCCACCCCCAGGTCGGCGAGCATCCGCCGCAGCAGCGGCAGGCAGAGCCCGATGACGTTGCCGGGGTTACCGTCGATGCGCTCCACGAACGACGCCCCCCGGCCGTCGATGCTGAACGCTCCGGCCAGGGTCATCGGCTCGCCGCTGGCGACGTACGCGGCTATCTCGGCGTCGCTGGGCGTGCCGAAGCGCACCACCGTGGCCGCGACGTCGCGCGCCCGGCGGCCGCGGCCAACGTCGATGAGGCAGTGCCCGGTGTACAGCGTGGCCTGCCGCCCGGACAGCCGCCGCCACAGGTCGGCGGCGTGGCGCGCCGAGGCCGGCTTGCCGTAAGCCACCCCATCGAGATCCAGCATCGAGTCGCAGCCCAGCACCAGCGCAGCCGAATACCGGCCGGCCACCGCGGCGGCCTTGCGCTCGGCGAGCACGGTGACCAGCGCGGCCGTATCCAGGCCCGGATCGACGGTCTCGTCGACGCCGCTGACCACGACCTCGGGATCTATCCCGGCGGCATGCAGCACGCGCAGCCGCCCGGCCGACCCCGACGCCAGGACCAGGGCGGCCCCGGCGCGTCGCATCACCCCGTCAGCGTAACCCGGCGGCACCGGGGGCGCAGTCCCGCGCTGCCCCCCGGGCTGACGGGCGGCTGGGCGCTCGTCAGCTCCGGGTGTCCAGCACCAGCTTGCCGCGCACGCTGCGCTGCCTGATCCGCTCAAAGGCGTCGTTGACCTGCTGCAGCGGGATGGCCGAGTCGATCGGCACGGTCATCCGGCCCGCGGCCACGGCGGGCATCGCCTGCCGGATCGCGGCGCCGAGGTCCTCGTCGGAGGCCATCAGGCCCGCGTAGCTCAGGATCGTGATGCTCTTGCGGTACAGCGTGCGCAGCGGCACCAGGCCCTCGGGACCCGCGGACGCGCCGTACAGGACCAGGCGGCCGCAGGGCTGCAGGACCTCGACGCCGGCCCCGGTGAACCCGCCGCCGAGCGCGTCGAACACCACCGTGGGCCGCAGGTCGGCCAGGGCCTCGGCGAGGCCGGCGGCGTCGGCGGCGACCACGTAGTCGGCGCCCTGCGCCCTGATCCAGTCGCGGTTCTCTGCCTCGCCGGTCTGCCCCACCACGGTGGCGCCGATGCCGTGTGCCAGGGACACGACGATGCTGCCGACGCCGCCCTTGGCCCCGAGCACCAGTACCGTGTCGCCGGCGGTGACCTTGGCCACCTCGGTAACGGTCCGCCACGCGGTGACCCCGGCGATGCCCATCGCCGCGGCGGCACGGAGGTCGACGCCGGCGGGCACGTCGATGAGCGCGCCGCGGGGGACGATGGCCGCGGTGGCCCACATGCCGTCGCGGATGGTGCCGAGGCCATAGCCGCGGACCATGACCGGGCGGCCGTCCACGGTCCCGGCTCCCTCGGTGCCGGGGGTCCGCGGCACCGGGGCCTCCGGAGCGACCAGCCCCAGCGCCCCGTACATGTCCACGGGGTTCACGCCGGAGTAGGCGACCTCCAGGATGACCTCCTGCTCGCCGGGCTCGCCGAGTTCAAGGTCCTCCACCTGCAGCGGCTGGCCGTGCTGAACCAGCCGGGCAGCGGTAACGCGCATGATGAACCCTTTTCATCCGTGGATTTCAGGCCCAGAGTACGTGGGTCGTCTGGGGAGGCCCGCAGCGGTCCGGGAGCTGCGGGACGCGGGCGTGGAGCTGCTCGGCGAGCCCGGCCCGGCCTGGCAGCATTTCCGCGGCCCGGACGGCAACGTCCACGAGCTCACCGCCAGCTGAACGGCCGGGCCGCGGCCGCCCGACGGCGGGCTCAGCCGAAGAGGTCGACGACCGCCCCGGAGCCGGTGTCGCCGCGGAGCAGCACCCTGCCCGCGGCCTCCAGGTGCGCGCGCCAGTGGCGCTGTGCGCCCTCGGCGTTCCTGGCGTCGAGCAGGAGGACCAGCTTGCGGTAGGACCTGACCGTCTTGCGGAATTCCTCCCTGGCGCCCGGGCGGTCGGACGTCCGCGGCACCGCCGTGCGCAGGTGCATGGCCACCACCTCGCGCAACACCCTGGCCTGGACGGCCAGGGTCCGGTTTCCGGCCCGCTCCAGGATCAGGTCACCGAACTGCTGCGTGGCCCGCAGCCACGCGTCGGCGGGGGCGAACTGCTCGTCGCTCTCGGCCAGGCCCGCCAGGTCGGCGAGGCAGCCGTTCAGGTCGTCGAGGTCCTTCCTGGTCCGCCGCGACGCCAGCAGGCCCGCGGCGGCCGGCTCGATCACCATCCGGGCCGCGTGCACGTCCGCGATGGTGGTGTGGGTCACCTGCAGCAGCAGGCCGACATACCGGGCGGCGACCGCGACATCCGGCGCCACGACGCGCGCGCCGCCCCGGGCGCCGCGCCGGACGTTGATCAGCGACTCCGCCTCCAGGATCCGGAACGCCTCCCGCAGCGTCGGCCGGGACACGCCGAACATCTCCATCAGCGCGGCCTCGGACGGCAGCGTCTCGCCGGTGGTCAGCTCGCCCCGGGCGATCTGACCGCGGATGTGCGACGCGATGAGCTCAGCCGTCTTCGGGGCGCGCACGCGCTGGCCGACCGGGCCGTGCCACGGGACCGCAGCCGTCACGACGGCCGGCCCTGGCACAGCGGCACGTCGGCGAGGCGGGCGGCCTCCTGGGCCAGTTCCCCGATCGTCCACCGGCCGTCCTTGACCACCGCGTCGATGATCGCGAACGGCTGGAACAGGTGGATGCCGCCGCCGGCCACGTAGAAGACCCGGCCCTTGATCGGGCAGTCCGCGGTCGCGAGGTAGCCGACGAACGGCGACACGTTGGCGGGGTCCATGGCGTCGAAGCCCTCGGCCGGGGGGCGCAGCATGGCCTCGGGAATTCCGGGCGTGGCCATGGTCAGCCTGGTCCTGGCGGCCGGGGCGATGGCGTTGACCTTCACGCCGTACCGGTCGAGCTCCCGCTGGGCGATGATCGTCAGCGACGTGATGCCGGTCTTCGCGGCCCCGTAGTTGGCCTGTCCGGGGTTGTTGAACAGGCCAGAGGTCGACGTCGTGTTGATCAGCGATGGCTGCAGGTGACGGCCGGCCTTGGACTGCTCGCGCCAGTACCGCGCGGCCGCCCGGGTCGGCATGAAGTGCCCCCGCAGGTGGACCCGGATGACGTCGTCCCACTCGCCGTCGGTCATGTTGACGATCGTGCGGTCGCGCAGGATCCCGGCGTTGTTCACCAGCACGTGCAACGCGCCGAACTCGTCGACGGCCTGCCGGATCATCCGCTGCGCGCCGTCGGCGCTGGTGACGTCGTCGGAGTTCGCGACCGCCTCGCCGCCCGCGGCGCGGATCTCATCGACCACCTCGCGGGCCGGCCCGGCGTCGCTGCCCGCCCCGTCCGGGCCGCCGCCGAGGTCGTTGACCACGACCTTCGCGCCCTCGGCGGCGAACAGCAGCGCGTGCTCGCGGCCGAGCCCGCGGCCGGCGCCGGTGATGACCGCGACCCGGCCGTCGAGTGCTCCCATGGCTGATCCCTTCCGGCGATTAGTAGTTAACTAATTTATCCAATCGACCTGTGATATCAATGGCCCATGGCTGGCCCAGCGAGACGCGTCGGTCCCGGTCTGGTCGACCTGCTCACCCTGGAACGCGTCGAGGTCAACCTGTTCCTGACCACCGTGGTGCACGACGATCCGCGCGGGCTGTACGGCGGCCAGGTCGCGGCGCAGGCGCTGCGCGCCGCCGCGGCGACCGTGCACCCGGACCGGCATCCGCACTCGCTGCACGGCTACTTCCTGAGCCGGGGCGACGCGTCGAGCCGGGTGCTGCTGACCGTGCCGGGCGAGATCCGGCCAGCGCGGGTATAAAGAGGCCAGACGTCCCGGCTTGAGCAATAGAGGGTACTATTTAGTCATGTCGATCGCCATCACCGATGACCACCGAACGCTCGCCCAGACCGTGTCCGACTTCCTCGGGGCGCGCGGCGCCCGGGATGCCGCCCGGAAGCTGCTCGAGGCAAAGACGGAACCGCTGCCCGCCTTCTGGGCGGAGCTGAGCGAGCTGGGCTGGCTGGGGCTGCACATCCCCGAGGCCTACGGCGGCTCGGGGTTCGGCCTGCCCGAGCTGGTAGTGGTGGTCGAGGAGCTGGGCCGGGCCGTGGCCCCCGGCCCGTTCGTGCCGTCGGCGATCGCCAGCGCGGCGCTCGCGGCGATCGCCCCGCCGGACGCGGCGGCCCGCCTGCTGCCCGGCCTGGCCAGCGGGTCGGCGATCGGCGCGGTGGCGCTCGGCGGTGACGTGACCGTCCGGGACGGCGCCGCTCACGGGCCCGCGGGTGTCGTGCTCGGCGGCCACCTCGCCGACGTGCTGGTCGTCGCGGCGGGCGAGGACGCGCTGATCGTCGAGTCCGCCGGCGGCGGCGTCAGTGCCGAGGTCCCGGACAACCTCGACCCGGCCCGGCGGGCCGCCCGGGTGACCCTCAGCGGCGCGCCCGCCACGGTGCTGCCCGGCGGCCGCCGGGTGCTCACCGACCTGGCCCGGCTACTCCTGGCCGCCGAGGCGGCCGGCGTGGCCCACGAGACCACCGAGCAGGCCGCCGGGTACGCCAAGGTGCGCGAGCAGTTCGGCCGGCCGATCGCCACCTTCCAGGCCGTGAAGCACCACTGCGCCAACATGCTGGTGGCCGCGGAGGTCGCCACGGCGGCCGTGTGGGACGCGGCCCGGGCGGCCGCGGCCGGCGGCGACCAGCTCAGCTACACCGCGGCGACCGCCGCGGCGCTCGCCGTGCCCACGGCGGTGCAGAATGCGCAGCTCAACATCCAGGTGCACGGCGGGATCGGGTTCACCTGGGAACACGACGCCCACCTCTACCTGCGCCGGGCCGCGGCCATCGCGGCCCTGGCCGACGCCGACGCGGCGGCCGCGGACGTCACCGGCCTGGTCCGCCGCGGCGTCCGCCGGGCGACCGCGATCGACCTCCCGCCCGAGGCCGAGCAGATCCGCGCCTCGGTCCGGCCAGAGGCCGAGCGCCTCCGTGACCTCGACGGCGACACGAGACGGCAGGCGCTGATCGAATCCGGCTTGCTGATGCCGCACTGGCCGAAGCCCTGGGGGCGGAACGCGAGCGCGGTCGAGCAACTGGTCATCGAGCAGGAGTTCGCCGCGGCCGGGCTGAAGCGGCCGCCCTACGGGATCACCGGGTGGGTGATCCTGACCCTGATCCAGCACGCCACGCCGGACCAGGTCAAGCGCTGGGTGCCCGCCGCGTTGAACCAGGAGGTGATCTGGTGCCAGCTGTTCAGCGAGCCCGGGGCCGGCTCCGACGCGGCGGGCATCAGGACCAAGGGAACCCGGACCGACGGCGGCTGGCTGGTCAACGGCCAGAAGGTGTGGACCAGCGGCGCGCACCTGGCCCGCTACGGCTTCGCCACCGTGCGCACGAACCCGGACGCGCCCAAGCACCAGGGCATCACCACGATGGTCATCGACATGCAGGCCAAGGGGGTGTCGGTCCGGCCGCTGAAGATGCCGACCGGCAACTCGGACTTCAATGAGGTCTTCTTCGATGACGTGTTCGTGCCCGACGACGACGTGGTCGGGCCGGTCGACGGCGGCTGGACGGTGGCCCGGGCCACCCTCGGCAACGAGAGCGTGAGCATCGGCGGCGGCGCGGGCAGCGCGATGACCCTGCCGCCCGACGCCGTCATCGGGCCGCTCGACGCGCACCCGGAGCGCCTGCCCGGCGGGGAGGCCCGGGTCGGCCGGCTCATCGCCAGCACCCAGGCGATGACCGCGCTGAACCTGCGCAGCGCGCACCGGGCGGTGGCGGGCGGCGACCCCGGCCCGGAAGGCAACATCACCAAGCTGCTGCTGTCGGAGAACGGGCACGAGGCCGCCGCCATCCTGGCCGCGCTGGCCGGCCCGGACCTCGCGTTCCTGGACGGCCCCGGCGCCCTCGCCGGGACGCTGGTGCTGATGAACCGCTCCATGTCGATCGCCGGGGGCACGTCGGAGATCAAGCGCAACCAGATCGCGGAGCGGATACTCGGCCTGCCCCGGGATCCCCTGATCCGCTGAGCCCCGCCCCAAGCCGAGGGCTCCCACCCGCCCGAACCGCTCCCACCCCGCCCGAGCCGCTTGCACAGCCCTGAGGACGGGGCAGGACTTCGGTCACGCCGCGCCCCTTAACTCGTCGGTCAGCCGTCCCGGCGCCGCTCCGGCCGCGCCGCGCCCAGCTTGCCGGCCAGCCGCCCCGGCGGCGCTCCGGCCACGCCGCCCCTCAGCCCGTGATCAGCTGCTTCTTAACCTTGAAGGTTAATTGATATAACTCTTCGTATGAAGCCTGCCGCGTCGCCGCCTGGTGAGATCGCGGCGCTGCGCCAGCAGGTACGCGAGCTGACCGGCCGCTGGCGCGCCGAGGGCCGGTACGTCCCGCGCAACGACAGCTGGCTGCGCGGATTCGACCTCGAATTCAGCCGGGAGCTGGCGGCGCTCGGGCTGATCGGGCTCACCTGGCCGATCGAGTACGGCGGGGGCGGCCTGCCCAACATCGCGCGCCTGGCCGTCACCGAGGAACTCTTGCGCGCGGGCGCGCCCGTCGCCGCGCACTGGATCGGCGACCGCCAGATCGGGCCGTCGGTGCTGCGGCACGGCAGCCCGCGGCTGCGGGAGGAGATCCTGCCCGGGATCATCTCCGCGGACTTCGTGTTCTGCCTGGGCATGAGCGAGCCGGAGGCCGGGTCGGACCTCGCGTCGGTGCGCACGTTCGCCTCGAGCCAGGCCGGGGGGTGGCGGGTACGCGGCCGCAAGATCTGGACCAGCGCCGCCCACCGTGCCACGCACGCCTACCTGCTCGCCCGGACCGAGCGGGCTGCCGACCGGCACCAGGGCCTGACCGAGTTCATCGTGGACATGGACACGCCGGGGATCTCGGTCTCGCCGATCGTCGACCTCACCGGGGAGCACCACTTCAATGAGGTCGTCTTCGACGACGCGCTGGTCCCCGGGCACAGGGTCCTCGGGCAGGTGGGCCACGGCTGGCGGCAGGTCGTCGAGCAGCTGTCCTTCGAGCGCGGGGGGCCGGAGCGGTTCCTGTCGAGCTATGCGCTGCTGACCGACCTGCTCGCCGCCGCGAGAGATGGCGACGTGGACGTCCGGGCGGAGCTCGGCGAGCTCACCGCGCGGCTGGCCACACTGCGCCGGATTGCCTGGCAGGTGGCCACGCGCCTGGATGCGGGCCAGGCCCCGGTCACCGAGGCGGCCACGCTGAAGTATCTCGGCAACGCGTTCGAGGTCGATGTCATCGAGGTGGCCCGCAGGGCCTTCGGCGCGGGCCGGGGCAGCCCGGCCTTCCGCGAGGCCCTGCTCGCATCCCCCGGCTTCGCCCTGCGCGGCGGCGCCGCGGAGGTAATGCTCTCCCTGATGGCCAGGCAGGAGACCCGGTGACCGCCGGCCACGACAGCCCGCCCGGTGCCGGCGACGAACTGCGCGACCTCATCGCCGACATCGCCGCCACCCACGCCGAGCCGCCGGCCGGCGAGCTTCCCTGGTGCTGGCCCGTCCTGGTCGAGCTCGGCCTGCCGCTCGTCGGCATCGACGAGGCACGAGGCGGGTCCGGGGGTTCCGTGACCGACCTAGCCGTACTGGCGCGGGCGCTGGGCCGGCACGCCATCAGCACCCCGCTGATCGAGAGCTCCGTGGCGAACTGGGTCGTCGCCTCCTCTGGCGGCGAGGTCGGGCCCGGGCTGCTCACGATCACGACCGGGATGCCGGACGCCGTCGGCTGGGCCCGGCATGCGGACCAGCTTGTGCTGTACGGCGATGCAACCGCCTGGCTCGCCGACGCCGGCGCGCCCGGTGTCGAGGTCGAGCCGGGCACCAACGTCGCGGGCGAGCCGTGCGACGACGTGCGGCTGCCGGCCGCGGCCCTGGCCAGGCTCGGCTCCGCGCCGTCCGCCGGGGAGGCGCGGGCGCGGCTCGGCCTGCTCCGGGCCGCCGCGCTGACCGGCGCCGTCGAGGGAGCCTACGAACTCACCCAGGGCTACGTGAGCGCCCGCGAGCAGTTCGGCCAGCCGCTCGTGCGCATCCCCGCCGTGGCGGCCAACCTCGCGCTCATCAAGACCTCCGTGATCCAGTGCGACGCCGCCCTGGCCCGGGCCTGCGGCGGCACGCTCGCCGCGGTCGCGGCGGCCAGGATCATCACCGGGCGCGCCGCGACCCAGACCGCCCGCCTCGCTCACCAGCTGCACGGCGCGATCGGGGTCACCTCGGAATACCGGCTGCACCTGTTCACGAAGCGGCTCTGGGCCTGGCGCGACGCCGAGACCACCGAGCATGACTGGTCCGTGCTGCTCGGCGAGCTGGCGGAGCCGGCGGCGAGTCAGCGTTCTGGGACGAGCTGACCGCCTGATCGCCTGGCTTCCGCCCGGCGGCGCCGGTCGCCCCCGCGCCGCGGCACAGCCCCGCCGGCGCGTGCCCGGGATGCGAGGATGACACCATGGCCGGCATCGGCGCCGCCGCGGATTGCTTCGTGTGCCGCAAGCACCGGGAGCAAGGAGCGCTGCTGCCGGGGGGCCCGGTCGGCGAGGACGAGCTGGCCGTCGTCTCGCACCTGTCACCAGCCGCGCCCGGCCGCCCGAGCGGCCCTGTCTACCTGGGACACCTTTTCGTTGAGCCCCGCCGGCACGCGCCGGGCCTGGCCGACCTGACCGGTGCCGAGGCACGGGCCGTGGGCTGGTGGTGCGCCCGGGCCAGCCAGGCTCTGCGCGAGGCTGCGGGCGCGGAACACATATATGCCGCGGTAATCGGCGACCACGCGCCGCACCTGCACGTTCACCTCCTGCCCCGGTATCCGGGGACGCCGCGAGAGTACTGGTGGACCCGGGTTGACGAGTGGCCAGACGCCCGCCGCGGCGGGGAACCGGAGATCACTGAACTCGTCCGCAGCTTGCGCGAATACCTCACTGCCGGCCCTGATGGCGATCCATCGCGGGTTCAGCGGTCCAGATAGCGCCGTGCTACCGCATCAGGGCGGCGAGGGCGTCCAGGTGGCGCCGCATGCGGTGCCGGGCGAGCTCCCGGTCGCCCGACTCGACGGCCGCGACGACTGCCTCGTGGGCGTGCAGCACCTCGGCACGGACTTGCTTCCTGGCCTTCGGGGCGAAGCGCTCGATCTCGTAGAGCCCGCTGAGCCTGATCAGCACCAGCGCGATCAGCTCCAGCACCCGGCTGTGCGCCGCGCCGGCCACGGCCGCGTGAACGTCGTGCATGACCTCGGCCTGGTCGTCGTCCGAGGTGGCCGCCTCGCGCTCCAGCGCCTCGTGCAGGCGCGCCAGCCCGTCGCGGTCGATGCGGGATGCGGCCAGGCCGACGAGTGCTACCTCGACGCCGGTCCGTAGCTCCGCGAGGTCAGCCAAGCGCATACCCCGCCGGGCCAGGTAGATCGCCACGATCTCGGTGACCGCGCCCGCGCTCGGCTCGAACACGAACAGGCCGCCGCCGGGGCCGCGGCGCATCCGGGCGATCTGGTGGTGCTCGAGCAGGCGGACCGCCTCCCGCAGCACGGCCCGGCTGACGCCCTCCCGTTCGATCAGTTCCCGCTCGGTGCCGACCAGCTGGCCAGGCTGCATCCCGTCGCCGACCACGGTCTGCGTGATGCGGCGCGCGACTGCCTCGGCCCGCTTGCCGTTGCTCGGCTCGCTGAGCACGACCACGCTGTCGGGCAGCAACTGCTGCGTGGAGCGCCGCCGCCGCAGGTACTCGGCCTCCGCCTCGAGATGCTTGCGCATCCGGTCGCGGGCCAGCCCGGGCTCGCCCGCGATGACCGCCTCGGCGATGCGCGCATGCGCGTAGGCGGTGTCGGCGGCGACCGCGGGCCCGAAGCTCTGCCAGTCGGCCGAGTACAGCATGGCAACCCGGTTCAGCACGTCCACGAACAGCTCGAGAGCCGGATTCCGGCTGATCGAGGCCAGCAGCGCGTGCAGGGCGCGGGGATCGGGGCTCGGCGGCGCGTTCCCGGCCTCGACGAAGGCGCGCAGCCTGGTCAGGTCCTGCTCGTCGAGCCGGCCGGGGGCAAGCTCGCTGGCGATCTCCTCGACCGCGATGCGGGCCTCGAACAGCTCGTCGAGCCTGGCCTCTACCCGGTACAGATACAGCACCACGGCGTCGATGACGGCGTCGACGGTCGGCTCGGTGATGACGAGTCCGCCGCCCGGCCCGCGCCGGGTCCGCGCGACTTGCTTGTGCTCGACCAGGCGGACGGCCTCGCGGAAGACCGCCCGGCTGACCCGGTAGCGTTCGAGCAGCTCGGCCTCGGAGCCGAGCAGCTCGCCGACCGGCCAGCCCATCGCCATGACGTCCCCGACGATGCGATCGGCAACCTTCGCGGCGCGCTTGGAGCTGGGACTGACCCCCGGGCGCGCAGGAATGTCGTCCCGCGCGGCCGGAGTGGTCGTCGCCATCGGCCCAGGCTATCCCGGTGTCCGGACCTGGCCGAGGATCTCGCCGTGCGGGATGAGGAACCATGCCTCGTCGCTGGCCGCCCAGCGCCGCCACGCGGCCGCCAGGCGGTTCAGGTCCTGACGGGTCGCCAGGCCTTGCTCGACGGCCCGGTCCCCGAAGGACGACTCGGTCAGCCGCTCGGCCCACAGCGTGCCCCACCAGGCCCGGTCGCCGGGGCCGGCGTAGCACCAGCAGCCCGCTGACGCCTCGATCGCGGTGAACCCGGCCGCCCGGGCCCAGGACAGCATGCGCCGGCCCGCGTCCGGCTCGCCGCCGAGCGCCCGCGCCACCCGCCGGTACAGCTCCCGCCACTCGGCCAGTTCCGGATCCTCCGGGAACCAGAACATCCCGCCGTAGTCGCCGTCGCGCGCCGCGACCAGGCCGCCGGGGCGGCAGACCCGCCGCATCTCGGCCAGCGCGCCGACCGGGTCGGACAGGTGCTGCAGCACCTGGTGGGCGTGTACCACGTCGAACGTGCCGTCACCGAAGGCCAGGCGGTACACGTCACCGACCTCAAAGGCGAGGTTGGATTGGCCCTGGAGGGCGGCTTCCCGCCGGGCCACGGCCAGCACGTCCCCGGCCCGGTCGATCCCGACGACCTGGCCCTGGGGCACCCGGGCGGCGAGGCCCGCGGTGATCGTGCCCGGACCGCAGCCGACGTCGAGGACCCGCGCCGCGGGCGGCAGCCGCGCGAGCAGGTACCCGGCCGAGTTCTCGGCGGTCCGCCACTGGTGCGACCGGAGCACGCTGTCGTGGTGGCCGTGCAGGTACACGTCCGGAGTGCTGGGCATCCGCTCATCATCCCGCGACGTCATGGCGGCGCCCGCGGGAGCCACCTGCCGCGCGCGCTGCTGCGCAGGCTCGGTTCGCCAGCCGCGCGCGCCAGCCGCGCGCGCCAGCCGCGTGCGATCGTAAAACAGATTGACAGTCCTGATACTTGTCAATAGCTTGAGCCTGTGCCCGGGGAGCATGAGCGGTTCGACAAGGCGGCGTTCCCGGCGCTGCTGCGGTCGGCCCGCAGAACCTACGGGTCGGCGGTCCGGGTGGCTCTGGCTGACGCCGGATGTGACGACCTGCCGCGCAACGGCAGCTACGTGCTTGCCGCCATCGCCCGCACGGGGGCACCGCTGAGCCGGATCATCCAGGAACTCGGGGTGTCCAAGCAGGCCGCCGGGCAACTCGTGGACACCCTGGTCACCCGGGGCTACCTGGACCGTGCTCCCGACCCTGGCGACCGCCGGCGGCTGACCATCACGCTCACCCCGCGCGGGCTCGCGGCGGCCGAGGTGATCCGGGCCGCGGTCGGGCAGGTGGACGCCGACCTGGCCCGGCGGGTAGGGCCGGAGCACGTCGCGCATGCCCGGGCGACGCTCGCGGCGCTGATCGAAGCCGGTTACGACATAGAGGGGCAAGGCCGATGACGAGCAAACCGGACGTGAGCGCTGGACCGGTCGCGCCTGCGGCGCGCCAGGACGTGACCGGGCCGCCGTGCCCCGCCTGGCTGCGGCGTCCCGCGTTAGTGCTGATCGCCGGGCTGGCCGGACTGTCCTACGCCTGGGCCCTGGGCCGGGACCCGCTCGAGCCCTACTACGCGGCCGCGGTGCGCAGCATGTCGATGAGCTGGCACAACTTCATTTACGGCGCGTTCGACCCGGCGGGAACCATCACCCTCGACAAGCTGCCCGGAGCGTTCTGGATCCAGGCGCTCGCCGTGCGGGCCTTCGGCGTGCACACCTGGGTGATCGTGGCGCCCCAGGCGGTCGAGGGCGTCCTCACCGTGCTCGTGCTGTACCGGGCGGTGCAGCGGCTGGCCGGGCCGGCCGCCGGGCTGATCGCCTCGGCCGTCGTCGCGGTGAGCCCGGCGACGGTCGCGCTGAACCGGGGGAACATCTCCGACTCACTGATGATCTTGCTGCTGGTCCTGGCCGCCGACGCGGTATCGGCCGCGATCGCCAGCGGGAGCCAGCGCCGGCTGATCCTCGCCGCCGTCTGGGTCGGGCTCGCCTTCCAGGCGAAGATGATCGAGGCGTGGCTGGTGCTCCCGGCGTTCGGCCTGGCCTACCTGGCGAGCGCGCCGGGATCGACCGGGCGGCGCGTCCGCCAGCTGGCCGTGGCCGGCGCGGCCGCCGGGCTGGTGTCGCTGTCCTGGATGACCGCGGTCTCGATCGTGCCGGCCTCGCACCGGCCGTACATCGACGGCAGCCAGGACAACTCCGCCTACGAGCAGGTGTTCGTGTACAACGGCTTCGGCCGCTTCGGCGATCAGACCCCGCTGCAGTTGCTGGCCGGCCAGTCCCTCGGCATCGGCTCGGTGCTGCAGACGCCGGCCACCGGCCCGGGCCGGCTGCTGCACGGCGACCTGGGCCGGGACACGGGCTGGCTGCTCCCGGCCGCCCTGGTCATCGGCGCGTGGGGCATTGCCAGCCGGCGGCGCCGGCCCCGGGGCGATCCGCTGCGGGCCTGCTTCGTCCTGTGGGAGGCCTGGCTCGTGACGCTGGCCGCGACGTTCTCGCTGACCACCACGATCAACCCCTACTACACCGCGGCGCTCACCCCGGCGGTGGCGGCCCTGCTCGGCGCCGGAGTCGCCGCGGCCTGGCCGGCGGACCGGTCCGCGGCCGGGCGGCGAATCGGCCTGGCCGTGGTCCTGGCCGCGGCCGTGGGCTACGCCGCCTGGCTGGTGGCCTCGGCCGGTGCCCAGGCGCCCGGCTGGCTGCTCCCCGTCGTCATCGCGGTCGGTCTCGCGGCCGTGGCCCTGGCGGCGGCCTCGGTGGCGGTCCGGCGCGACGCCTGGTTCGCGGCGGCTCTCGCGGCCGGGCTCATCGCCGGGTGCGTGGCGCCGGCCGTGGCGTCGGCCACCCTCGTGCTGCGCCACCAGGGCGCCTTTGACACGCCGTTCGAGCCTGCCGGGGAGGCGAGCGCGATCGACACGCTGTTCCTGCGCACGCCGGCGCAGGTCGCGCTCACGATTCCGCGCCTGCGCAGTGCCCAGTTCGGCGCGCCGTACCTGCTCGCGACCCAGACCTCGGCGCTGGCATCGGTGTTCATCTACGACAGCGGGCTGGAGGCGCTGCCGATCGCGGGGTTCACCGGCACGATCCCGTCGCCGACCCTGCCGCAGCTCCAGGCCGACATCAACGCGGGACAGTTCCACCTGGTGCTGGCCGCCACCAGCACCGACCCCCGGCTGAGGTGGATCGCCGCGCACTGCAGGCACCTCGGGCGCACCTCGGCGAAGCTGCACATTTACTTCTGCCTGCCGAGCGGCGCCGGCTAGACGGCCCGCGCGGAATACCCTGCATCCATGGATCTTGGCTTGCAGGGCAGCCGCGCGCTGATCACCGGGGGAAGCCGGGGCATCGGCTTCGCGGTCGCGGACGCGCTGGCCGCCGAGGGAGCAGCGGTCGGGCTCATCGCACGCAACGCCGACGGGCTGGCGGCCGCCGCGCAGCGGCTGGCCCACCGGGGGACGCCGGTGGTCACCGCCGCGGCCGACGTCACGGACACGGCCGCGCTGACCCGCGCGGCCGATGACATCGCGGCCGCGCTCGGCGGCCTGGACCACCTGGTGGCCAACGCGGGCGGCACGGCGGGCGGCGGCGACCTCACCAATTCCGGCCCCGGCGACTTCACCGCGACATTCGCCCTGAACGCGGGCCACGCCGCGGAGCTGATCCGGGTCGGCCTGGGTCACCTGCAGGCTGCGGGCGGCGGCGCGATCGTGATCATCTCCTCGATCACCGGCCTGCGCCCGGCCCCGCGCACCGCCTACGCCGCGGCCAAGGCCGCGGAGATCCAGCTCGCGGCGACCGCCGCCCAGGAACTCGCGTCCTACGGCATCCGGGTCAATGCGGTCAGCCCCGGATCCATCATGTTCCCCGGCGGCGGTTGGGACACCTTCGCCCGCGACCACCCCCGGGACTTCGCCGACTTCCTCGGCACCCAGTTCCCGTTCGGCCGGCTGGGGCGGCTGGAGGAGGTCGCCGACGTGGTCGCCTTCCTGCTGTCCGCGCGGGCGTCCTGGGTCACCGGCGCGAACATCGTCGTCGACGGCGGCCAGCGCTACCCGAGCGCCCGCCGTTTCGGCGCCTAGCCGCCCTGGGCCGGCGAGCCGCCCTGGGCCGGCGAGCCGGGGTAGCCGCGGGCGACGGTCCGGGCCAGGATGCCCAGGGTGGCCCGCAGCGCGCCTTCGGACAGGACCGGGAAGATCCCGGCCTGCTTCCAGGACGGGTCCGCGGTTGACCAGTCGTAATAGGAGGTGACCAGGGTCCCCTCGGCCGCGGGCTCGAGGACGTAGCCGTAGACGTGGCCGAGCGCCGGGCGGATCTGGCCCAGGATCGTCCAGGCGATCTCGCGGTCGGGCACGAACCTGGTGATGGTCACGGTCACGTCGTAGCGGCCCAGTTCGGGGTAGTCGTTCAGCGCCTCGCGGTCCATGTGCACGACGAAACTGTCCCCGGCGGCGGCCACCGGCTCGCCGTCGGCGCTCATCAGCATCCCGGAGCTGTCGATGGCCACATGCCCCTGCGGGTCGCACAGGACCCGGAAGATGGCCGGCGGGTCGGCGTCGATCGTGCGCTGAACCTCGATCCGCTCGCTGGTCACCTGCCCATCCTGTCATCAGGTCGCCTGTCGTGGCAGTAGCGCGGCGGCCCGGCGCTGAAATACGATCATGACTATGAACCCGCTTTCAGGCGTTTTGGGTGAGGCGTGGCAGCTCTACCGGAAGTTCGCCGCGCATCTGCTCACGATCGCGTTCATCATCTACGTGGTCGCCGCCATCGTCGCGGCACTGCTGTCGCTGGCCGGCGTCTTCGGGGCGCTGCTGGCCCTCATCGTGGAGCTGTTCGCCGGCTTCCTGCTGCAGGCCGCCCTGGTCAAAGCGGTGCAGGATATCCGAGACGGCCGCGCCGACCTGTCCCTGGGCGAGACCGTGTCCGCGGCCACCCCGTACATCTGGTCCGTGGCCGGGGCGTCGATCCTGGCCGGCATCGCGATCACGATCGGCCTGTTCCTGCTCATCGTCCCGGGCCTGTGGCTCATCACCATCTGGGCGGTGATCATCCCGGTCATCGTCATTGAGCGATCCGGCGCCCTGGCCTCGTTCGGCCGCAGCCGGCAGCTGGTCCGGGGCCACGGATGGCACGTCTTCGGCACGCTGGTGCTGGCGTTCATCATCCTGATCGCGGTGGACATCGTGCTCAGCCTGATCTTCGCGGCGCTGCCGCATATCTGGCGCAGCGGCCTGAGCACGGTTATCTCCGGAACCCTCGTGGCCCCGTTCGTCGCCCTGGTCGTGACGCTGATCTACTACCGGCTCGTCGGCGCGGCCGCGGGCGGGCCGGGCGCGGCCAGTGACGCTGCGGCGGGAGGCTACGGGACCCCGCCGCCCGGAGGTTACGAAGCCCCGCCGCCCGGAGGTTACGGGACCCCGCCGCCCGCAGGCTACGGGCCCCCGCCGCCAGTAGGCTACGAAGCCCCGCCGCCCGGAGACGGCGGAGCGCCTCCGCCGGGAGGCTATGAGGCCCCGCCGCCGGGAGGTTCCGGGACCGCGTAGCCCGCCGTCAGTGGTGCACGGCGGCGAGCAGCGCGGCGTAGCAGCGGACCAGCGCCGCACGTACCTGCGGCAGCAGCGGGCTGTCGCGCCGGCAGCCCTCCCTGACCCACTGATCGGACAGGTGCATCGCGCGGACCCGGCGCATGGCCGCCGGCCTGACCTCGGCCGCTGGCTCGCCGTAGAGGTAGCTGTACAAGCGGGTCACCGCCTCGACCAGCTCAGCGTCGGTGCCTGCCGGCACCGTCGAGTACTGGACCTCCCGGTGCGCTCGCCACCAGTCGACCTCGAGCCTGGCCGCCTCGACCGGGCTGGCAGGCTCGCCGTAGCTGAGCCTGACCAGGGCGTAGAACCGCTGCATGCAGGCCCGTGCCCCGTCGGGGTCGTTGTCCGGGATCGGGGCCCACAGCTGAGCCGCGCGCGTCATGAGCCAGGCACCGTGCAGCGTCCGGTACCAGTCCATGCCGAAGCCTTCCCTGACCAGCCTGACGATGGCCGTCAGCACCTGGGGCCAGTCACGCAGGTAATAGCCGGTCCACGCCCGGTACTCCAGGTCGGCGATCTGGCCGGGGTCGAACGACCGGGGCGGTATCGGCCGCCCGGCCGGGCGGCCGATACGGCCCAGGCTCACCGGGCCCAGCCTGCCGCCGTACTGCTGTCTCGCTAGCCGCGCCATGGTCGTTCTCACGCCAGCGGTAACCGCGTCGATCCCCAACGACTTCCCCTTCCGTCGCCGATCAGCCCGGTTGCGAACGCGTAGCGGCCCGGGGCGCCGCCAGGACCGGCGCGCGGCTCCCGTGACCGGTGGCGGCCTCGAAGGCGTGCGCCACGGCGAGCAGGTCCCAGTCGGCCCGGCGCCTGCCCACCAGTTGCAGGCCCACGGGCAGGCCGGCCGCGGTGAAGCCCGCGGGCACGCTGATCGCCGGCAGGCCGGTCACGGAGATCAGGTAGGCCGACGCCATCCAGTCCAGGTAGGTCTGCTGGGCCTGGCCGTTGATCTCGTGCACCCAGTCCAGGGTCACGTCAAACGGGGCTACCTGGCTGACGGGGCAGGCCAGCACGTCAATCTCGGCGAAGAACGCGCTGACCCGCTCAGCCAGCCCGGCGCGCAGCGCCGTGGCCCGGCTCAGGTCGGCGACCGTGAGCTCGAGGCCCCGCCGGACGTTCCAGGTCACGTTGGCGCCGACCAGGTCGGGGCGCTCGCTCAGCGGCTCGCGGAGGAAGGTCGCGAACCGGAACGCGCGGAACGTGCGGAACGCCTCGTCGGCGCCGGACAGGTCGGGCGTGGCCTCGGTGACGGTGGCGCCCAGTCCGGCCAGGACCTGCCGGGCCGGGGCCAGCACCTCGAGCACCTCCGGCTCGACCGGCAGGCCGAGATCCGGGCTCCAGGCGACCCGGAGGCCGTGCAGGTCCCCGGTCAGCAGGGCGGGGATCTGCGCCGGGTCGGCCACCGCGGGCGGCGGCTGGTCCAGCGCCAGCGGGACCCGCGGGTCCGGGCCGGCCAGGACGGCCAGCAGCAGCGCCGTGTCGGCGACGGTGCGCGCCATGGGCCCGGACACGCCGAGCTGATCGGCCACGTCGTCGAGCGGCCAGCCGGGAACCCGGCCCGGGCTGGGCCGCAGTCCAACGACGTTGCAGAAGCTGGCCGGGTTCCGCAGGGACCCGCCCAGGTCGCTGCCGTCCGCCAGGCAGATCAGCCTCGCGGCCAGCGCCGCCGCGGCGCCGCCGCTGCTGCCGCCGGCGCTGCGACCGAGGTGATAGGGGTTGCGGGTCGCCCCGAAGACCGGGTTGACGGTGTGCGAGCCGGCGCCGAACTCGGGCGTGTTGGTCTTGCCCAGGCTGATCGCGCCCGCGTCCGCCATGCGCTGGACCACGAGCGCGTCGCGGTCGGGGACGTGCGCGGCGAACAGCGGTGACCCGTAGGTGGTCCGCACCCCCGCGGTGTCGGCGAGATCCTTGTGCGCGACCGGCAGGCCGTGCAGCAGGCCTCCGGGCTGGCCACGGGCCATCGCCTCGTCGGCGGCCGCGGCCTTGGCCAGGGCGGACTCGAAGGTGCGGGTGACGACCGCGTTGATGGCTGGGTCGACCGCCTCGATCCGGGCCATGTGCGCCGCTATGACCTCGCGGGCCGACACCTCCCGGCCGCGCAGCAGCCCGGCCAGGGCGATGGCGTCCTGCTGGCACAGGTCACTCATCGGCCGCTCCGCGCCGGCTGAGGAACCGGCTGATTCCCGCGCGCGCGAGGCCCGCCTGGTCGGCGCCGCGCGCGGCTTCGGTCTCGGCCGCGAAGGCCTGCTCGATCGCCTCCCGGGGCGGCCGCAGCAGCCGGAGGTGCGCGGTCGTGGCCGCGCCGGGCTGGGTCCACCGGTGCACGAGCCGGATGGCGGTCTCGATGAGGTCGGCCTGATCGACGATCTCGTCCAGCAGGCCGAAGGCGAGCGCGTCCTGGGCGCTGATCCGGGCCGACTCCATGACCAGGCGCATGGCCCGGTGGCCGGCCAGCCGGGGCAGCAGCACGCTCGACGCGTTGGAGATGGTCAGCCCGATGCTGTTTTCCGGGAGGAAGTACTCCGCGGCGGGAGTTCCGATGCGGGCGTCGCAGCACAAGGTCATCTCGCAGGCCCCGCCCACGGCGATCCCGTTGACCGCGGCGACGACCGGCACCCGCGTCTCCAGCGCGGCCCGGGTGATGTCGTGGAACAGCTCGACCTCGCCGATCAGCCCGCCAGGCGGAAGCTCCGCCGCCGCGCGCAGGTCCTCGCCGGCCGAGAACGCCCGGCCGCTGCCGGTGAGCACGATGCCCCGCACCGTGTCACCGCGGCCGAAGTGACGGAGGATGGCGGCAAGTTCCCGGCGCATGCCGACGGTAAGCGCGTTGAGCTTCTCCGGCCGCCGGAACGTGACCACGGCGACGGCCTGCTGCTCGGCCACGCTGATATGGCCGGATTCGACCCCCCAGGCAGGACTGGACACCCGGCCCTCCACGCCAACCAATCAGGTGATTGATCGGATCACGAGCCCGATCGGCGTGTCAAGACCGGCGGGACCGGGGGGCGGCGGGACGCGCATACCGACCACGTCTTCCGGGCCGGGCTGGCCACGGTGCACATCGACCGCGAGCGGGACGTCGGCGAGTACAGGGAGCCGAACATCTGGATCGTTCACCCGCCGGCCAGAGAGCACCGGGAGCGCGGTTAGCTGGACCGCACCCGGCCGAAGCGGGTGCCGCCGCGGAGGCCGTGGGAAGCGCTCACCCGTCCCGGCCGAAGATCACGTACAAGATGCCGCCCCAGGGGATCGAGAACAGGCAGACGATCGCCCACCCCCACTTGGGCAGGTAGCGGACGCGGTCGGCCCGGGCCAGGTCGTGCAGGCAGAAGACCTCCCAGGCGACCACGAGCCCGACGGCCAGGACGATGATGAGGATCAGGGTCACGGGCACCGGGCTCACCCCGGAACCGGGAGCCCGGCGGCCACCGCCTCCGGGTCGGCGCAGCCCACGATCCACTCGTCACAGGACGTGCCCCGCAGCAGGACCCGCACGCCCCGGGGCGTGTCGTGGTGGACCGCGGCGAATATAAACAGATGCAGCACCAGTTCGCCCCCCTGTACCTGCAGCTCCGCCATCCCTGGCCTCCTCACCGTGGGCCGCGGGCCCGACTAGTCGACATATGTAGCCTACATGTGTAGGCTACATATGTGAAGCTAACCCGGCCGCTGGAGCGCGTCCTGCGGGTGTTCCTGGCCGACCCCTCCGCCCGCCACTACGGCTACGACCTGATGAAGGCGGCCCGGCTGCCGAGCGGCACCCTGTATCCCATGCTGGCCCGCCTGCACGACCAGGGCCTGGTCACGTCGGAATGGGAGCCGCCGCCGGACGACGCCAGCGGGCGGCCGCCGCGCAAGTACTACCAGCTCACCGGCGAGGGCATCCGCGCGGCGCGCGTGGAACTCGCCCAGGCCGCCAGCGACGCCCCCCGCGCCGCGCACGGCACGGCCCGGCCCGCGCCCGGGAGCGCGCAATGACCGGGCTCTCCCGCACCCAGCGCGTCGCCGAGCGCCTCATCGCCCGCGCCTGCCGCCGCCTGCCCGGCGAGGCCGGCGCCGAGCGGTACCGCGAGTGGACCGCCGAGCTGCCCGCGATCCTGGCCGACCCCGGCGTCGGCTCCGCGGTGCGGCGCTCCGCCCGCGCGCTGGGCTACGCCGCGGGCGTCTCCCGGTGCACCCGCCGCCTGGGCCGCGCGGGGGCCCGGCCCAGGCCGCAGGCCAGCCGCCGGCCCAGCCCGGCTTCCCGGCGCTCCGGGTGGTCGTGGGCGTGGTCATCTACCTCGCCGTGGTCGCGCTCTTCGGCGGGCTCGGCGCAGCCTTCCGGCCGCCCGGCCGGTGGCTGCTGATCTCGGTCCTCCCGGCGGCGGCGTGCTTCGCCGCGTTCTGCCTGGCCGACCTGGCCCGGGCCCGCCAGGTGCGCTACCTGCCCAAGTGGGGGTGGGCGATCGCCTGCCTGATCCAGATACCCCTGGGCGGCATCATGTACCTGGCCGCCGGCAAGGTTCCCCCGGCGCGCCCGGAACCGCCAGCGCAGCCATGATCGAAGTCGACCAGCTCCGCAAGCGCTTCGGCCCGGTCACCGCGGTGGACGGGCTGAGCTTCAGGGTGCGTCCCGGCCAGGTGACCGGCTTTCTCGGGCCGAACGGCGCCGGCAAGACCACCACCATGCGGGTCATCCTCGGCCTGGACGCCCCCACGTCGGGCACCGCCCTCGTCGGCGGCCGCCGCTACCAGGCCATCACCCGCCCGCTGCGCCAGGTCGGGTCGCTGCTGGACGCCACCGCCGTGCCCGGCGGGCGCACCGCCTGGTTCCACCTGCTGTCGATCGCGCAGAGCAACGGGATCGGGCGCCGCCGGGTCACCGAGGTACTGCAGCTGACCGGGCTGGACGCGGCCGCCCGCCGGCGCCTCAAGGGCTTCTCGCTCGGCATGAAGCAGCGGCTCGGCATCGCCGCGGCGCTGCTCGGCGACCCTCCGGTGCTGATGTTCGACGAGCCGGTCAACGGCCTGGACGCCGAGGGCGTCCGCTGGATCCGGCAGTGGTTCAAGACCCTGGCCGCCGAGGGCCGCACCGTGTTCGTCTCCAGCCACCTGATGAGCGAGATGGCGCTGGCCGCCGACCATCTGATCATCATCGGGCGCGGCCGGCTGCTCGCCGACACGCCTACCGAGCGGTTCGTCGAGTCCAGCGCCCGCACCGACGTGCTGGTGCGATCGCCCCGGGCCGACGAACTCGCCGCCCTGCTGGCCGGCCGCGGTGCGGCCGTGGTGCGCCAGGACGACGACGGGCTCGCGGTGACCGGCCCGGACGCGCCCGCCATCGCCGGCCTGGCCGCCGAGCATGGCATCGCCGTGCACGAACTGGTACCCCGGCACGCCTCGCTCGAGCAGGCGTACCTGGACCTCACCGGCGGCAGCGCCGAGTACCGGGCCGGGACCGCGGCCGGGAACGGGACGGCGGGCCGGTGACCGCGCCGCAGCTGCGGGCCGCCCCGGCGGCCACGGCGTCCCTGGCCGTCCGGGCCCGCGACGTGCTTACCTCGGAGTGGACCAAGCTCCGCTCGGCCCGCTCGAACTACCTGACGCTGCTCATCGCCGCCGTGGTGACCATGGGCGCTACCGCCGTCGTCGCGCACGCCTTCGCCACCACGCACGGTCCCCCGCCTCCCGGCCCGATGACCCCGCTCACCGAGAGCTTCCTCGGCTACGCCGAGTACACCGTGCTCCCGGTCAGCATCCTGAGCGTCCTGGCCTTCACCTCCGAGTACGGCACCGGGCTGATCCGCACCACCTTCGCCGCGGTGCCGCGGCGCCGGGCAGTGCTCGCCGCCAAGGCCGCCGTCATGGGGACAGCCGCGCTCCTCGCCGGCGAACTGCTGGCCTTCGCGGCGTTCTTCCTCACCCAGGCGATCTTGTCCGGACGCCACCGCGGCCTGTCCCTGGCCCATCCCGGCGTGCCCGGGGCCGTGCTGGCCGCCGGCCTGGTCCTGGCCGCCTGCGCGCTGGCCGGCCTCGGCCTCGGCGCGATCATCCGGCACACGGCCGGGGCCATAGCCGCGACGGTCGTGGTGATCTACCTCCTGGCCGCGGCGTGCGCGTTCCTGCCCCCCCCGTGGAACGGCCGGATCGGCCGGTTCACGCTGCCCCTCGCCGCGTACCAGGTCGTGGCCTCGCACCCGCAGGCCGGGCTGCTGTCCCCGGCGCTGTCCCTGCTGGTCCTGCTGGCCTGGCCCGCCGCCATCCTCCTCGTCGCCGCCGTCGTGATCACCCGCCGCGACGCCTGAGCCGCGGCCGGCGACCGGGACCTGGCCATCACGGTGCTGCGCTGTGCGGTCGAGCCCTCCGGCGGTAAACCATTCGGCCGGCACATGGGTCTCTACATAGAGGGACCACGCCAACCGCGGCGGGCCCCGATTCGCCGGTGGGGTTCGCAACTGCTTGGCGTGTCGTGAACATCCGTGAGCGAAGGCGTGTTTTGGTGGGCTGTGAAGCTGGCCGGGTGGGCGCGGGTGAACCGGGTGCAGGCCGGAAGGCTACGGCCCCGGGCGCCGCGCGGGGGCGCCGCACGGCCGTGTTCCGCGGCTTCCCGGCCATCCTGCGGGCGGCTGCGGCCGTCCTGCTGCCGGCGATGGCCGTGTGCTCGTGCGGGACCGCGGCCCCGTCGGCGGCCGCCCCGGCCCGGTCACCGTCGCACCGCCCGCCGCCGGCCTCCCCCGGGCCGTCGGCATCCCGCCCGCCGGGTACGTCGCCGGCCTCGCCGCCGTCCGCCCGGCCCACCCCCGCCCCGCCGGCGGCGGGCGGCTGCCAGGACACCTACATTCCGTCCATGTTCTACCCGGACAGCGTCTGGGCCGAGGCCATCGACACCAAGCCGACCCCTCGCGTCATGCTGCTGAACGTCGACAACGGCGTCGGCTCGGCGCCGGTTCCCCACTTCCGGGCCGTGGTCCGGCAGGCGCAGGCCGCGGGCATCACCGTCCTGGGCTATTCGTCCACCGTGTACGCCCAGCGCCCGATCGGGTCGGTCGAGGCCGAGATCCGGGAGTACCAGGCGTGGTACGGGGTCAATGGCATCCTCCTGGACCTCACCCAGGGCACGCCGGGCGAGTTCTCCTACTACCGGACGCTCGCGAGCTATATCCGCGCGACCGTGCCGGACGCCGTGGTCTGGCTGAATCCCGGGGACTACCCGGACCCGAGCTTCATGTCGATCGCCAACGTGGTGATGGTCTTCGAGGGCTCGTACCAGCAGTACCTCGCCGACCAGGTGCCGAGCTGGATCGGTCGCTACCAGCCGGACCAGTTCGTGCACGTCATCTACGCGACGCCGAGGTCCGACCTGGCCAGCGCCGTCCGCCTGTCCCGGGCCCGCCGGGCCGGCTACGTGTACGTGACCAACCTGCCGGGATCGCCGAATCCGTACGATGCCATGCCCAGCTACTGGCCGCAGGAGGTCACCGACGTCACGGGCAGCTGCTGAGCGGCGAACATCGGCTGTCGACGGCGGCGCCCTGGTGATCTACTATCCGATCATGGCGCTGCGCGTCGTCCCTGCGGGTGCCGCAGCATGACCGTCGTCGCGCTGCGGCCGGCCAAGCCTGCCGACAGCGAGTTCTGCTTCCAGCTGCACAAGGCGGCCATGGGCGACTACGTCACCGCCATCTGGGGGTGGGACGAGCAGCGCCAGCGTGAGTTCCACGACCGGGCGTTCGTTCCGGGCCGCTGGCAGGTCATCACCGCCAACGGGACCGACGTCGGCATGCTCGATGTCGAGTACCGCCCCGGCGAGATCTACCTCTCCCGCATCGAGATCCATCCCGGCTATCAGGGCCGCGGCATCGGCAGCCGCCTCGTCAACATGCTCCTCGACGAGGCCGGGCAGGGCGGCCAGGACCTGGTCCTCGACGTGCTCACCGTCAACCAGCGCGCCTACGCCCTCTACCAGCGGCTCGGCCTGCAGGAGGTGGCCAGGCACGGCGACGGCAACATCAAGATCACCATGCGCTCCGCCGGGCGGCGCCAGGCGGGAGCCGCGCGGTGACCCCGGCCAACCGCCAGGTACGGCTGGCCGCCCGCCCGGCCGGGGTGCCCAGGGCCGCCGACTGGGAGATAACGAGTGAGCCGGCCCCGGCCGCGGGCCCCGGGCAGTTCGCCGTGGCGATCTCGCATCTGTCCATCGACCCCGCCATGCGGGGATGGATGAACGCCGGAACCTCGTACATCCCGCCGGTCGAGGTGGGGGCGGTCATGCGGGCCGGCGCGATCGGGCGCGTTACGGCCTCCGAGCATCCCGGCTTCGGCGTGGGCGATTACGTCTACGGGGTGTTCGGCGTCCAGGAATGGGCCGTGTCCGACGGCCGGGACGTCATCAAGCTCGACACGTCCGCCGCCGAGCCGACGGCCTACCTGGGGGCGCTCGGGATGACCGGGCTGACCGCCTACTTCGCCCTGCTGGACGTCGGGCGGATCCGGGCCGGGGACACGGTGGTCATCTCGGCCGCGGCCGGCGCCGTGGGCAGCGTCGCGGGCCAGATCGCGAAGCTGAAAGGCTGCCGGGTCATCGGCATCGCCGGCGGCCCGGGCAAGTGCCGGGCGCTGCTCGAGGAGTTCGGCTTCGACGCCGCGATCGACTACAAGAGCGAGGACCTGCGCGCGGCCCTGCGCGAGCACGCCCCGGGCCGCGTCGACGTGTACCTCGACAACGTGGGCGGGGATGTCCTCGACGCCGTGCTGACCCGGCTGGCCCGGGGAGCCAGGATCATCATCTGCGGCGCGGTCTCGCAGTACAACGCGGAGCGGGTGCGCGGCCCGGCTAACTACCTGGCGCTGCTGGTGGCCCGCGCTTCCATGACCGGCATGGTGGTGTTCGACTACGCCGACCGGTACCCGCAGGCCATGGCCGAGCTGGCCCGGTGGCTCCGCGACGGCCGGCTCGTCTCGCGCGAGCACATCGTGCACGGCAGCGTCGCCGATTTCCCCGACGCCCTGATGATGCTGTTCGCGGGCGAGAACACCGGCAAGCTCATCCTCGCCATCGGGGACGGCTGAGCCCGCGCCGGAGCGTTACGGACGTCAGGGCGTCCCGCCCGTGTCGCGCTGGCCGGCCGCCCTGACCAGCAGGTCCAGCTCGCCGACCAGGTAACCGGCGAGCGTGTCCAGGTCCGGGGCGAGCTCGCGGCAGCAGACCAGCCCGAAGTGGAGCTGGCCGAGGTAACCCACCAGCGTGATGTTCAGGCCCTGGCCGTCGGTGATCACCGAGACCGGGTAGTGGGCCAGCAGCTTGGCCCCGCACAGGTAGACCGGCACGTTCGGGCCGGGGACGTTGGAGATGCACAGGTTGAACGGCGGCAGCCGGTGCAGCAGGCCGGTGGCGAACACCACGCGGGCCGCGCGCGCCGTCAGCGCCGGCGGGGCGAAATCGGTGATCTGGTCGACCAGGCCCTGCGGGATCGCGGCGTGCTGCGCCTTCGCGATCTTCGTGGCGGCGTGCACGATCTGCAGCCGCTGCTCGGGGTCGGCCGCGTGGGTGGGCAGCGCGGCCAGCATGGCCGACACCTTGTTGCCCAGCGCGCCCTTGCTCGCCGGGTCACGCACCGATACCGGGATCATCGCGATCAGCGGCGTGGCCGGCAGCGCCTGGTGGTCGGCGAGCCAGCGCCGCAGCGCGCCCGCGCACATCGCCATGACCACGTCATTGACCGAGACGCCGAACGCGTTCTTCACCGCTTTCACCTGGTCCAGGTCCACGCTGCGGAACGCGACCCGGCGGTGCTGCGTGATCGGCCGGTTGAACGGCGTGGCCGGGGCCCGCCCCGGCGCGGTCGGGATGACCTCGCCGTCGCCGTGGTTCAGGCCGAGCATCCCGCCGACCAGCGTGCTGAAGGCCGGGGTCAGGGTCGGCAGCACGCGGATCAGCTGGTTGGTGATGCGGACCGTCTGCACCGGCCGCCACGCCAGCCGCGCGGCCGCGAGCACGGCCAGCGTCACCGGGCCCGGGGGCCGGGCCGGGCGGAACGGCTGACTGGGGGGCAGCTCGCGTCCGCCCGGGCTGAGGTCGAGCAGCACGGTCAGCAGCTCCGCTCCGGACGCGCCGTCGATCGCGGAATGGTGGATCTTCGAGTAAACCGCGGCGCGGCGCCGGGCCAGCCCAGTGATGAGGTAGATCTCCCACAGCGGCCGGCTCCGGTCCAGCGGCCGGGCGTGCAGCCGGGCGACCTGCTCGGCGAGCTGGGCGTCCGAGCCGGGACGCGGCAGCGCGATCTCGCGGATGTGGTACTCGATGTCGAAGTCCGGGTCGTCGACCCAGTAGGGCTGATCGAGGCCCAGCGGCACGTCCTTGAGCTTGCGGCGCAGCACCGGGACCAGCGGCAGCCGCTCCTCCAGCACCTCGGTCAGCCGGGCCAGGGTCAGCGGCTCGGGCGCCCGGCTGGGATCCAGGATGCACACCCCGCCGACGTGGCCCGTGGTGTTGGCCGTCTCGAGGGCGAGGAAGGAGGCGTCAAGACCGGTGAGTTGCTGTATCACGGTTGCTCCTCGGCCTGCGGCGGATACGGCGGGTACGGCGGGGTGCGGCCGGCCCCGTCGCCCGCGACCGCGCGGCAGGCCGGCCGCCGGTCATCGGCGGCGCGGGTACAGCGCGCGCAGCGCCGGGGGCGGGCGGAACGCCCGCCACCGGCTGAGCGGGACCGCCAGCCGGTCGGCGACCAGCCACAGCGTCGCGGGGTCGACGCCGAATCCGAGGTGAGCGCACCGGACCTCAACATTCTCGTGCCGCGCCGTTTCCAGCCCGATACAAGTCTGCCAGGAAACGATGCCGTCCCACCGGGAGTACACGGCCGTCGACGGAACCTCGATCGGCCGGGCTACCTGCTCGAGCGTGGGCACCCGCCCGCCGGGGGCGTGCAGGTGGGCGTGGCGCTGGTAGACGCCGTGGGCGCGGCTGTGCCGGGAATCGGCCAGCGCGAAGGGGCTGGCCAGGGTGATCACCTGCCGGGTCAGGCCGGGGTGCTCGCGCGCGAGTTCCCGGGCGTAGATACCGCCCAGGCTCTGGCCGATCACCGATACCGGGCCGCCGGTGTGCTCGGCGAGGGCCGACAGCGTGCGCGGCATCTCGTCCAGCACCTTGTCGGTCGGGCCCAGGTTCCGGGCGAGGCTCCACCCGCGCACGTCATAGCCCAGCCAGCCCAGGAACCACCGGAGCGGCACGGTGCTGGAGTCCGTGGCCAGCAGCCCCGGCAGCACCAGCACGCCGTGCCCGTCACCCCGGGGCGCCAGCGACAGCCACGGCGCCGCCACCCACAGCCCGGCGAGATCGGCCAGCCCCCGGGCGGGCTCGGACAGGAAAAGCCCGAGCGACGGCCGCCGCGCCGAGGCGTCGCGTATTACCGTCGCATCCCCGATCACGGACATCGTTGCGCTCCGGCTACATCATGGCCAGGACCCCGGGCAGGCTAGTGATACATCTGCAGTATAGGTCTCAACTAAGTCTGTGGAATGTCCCGATTTCGTGGGTTCGTCGCGGTGGTCCCGCCCGGCAGGCGGCGGCAGGCCGTTGCGACAGCGGAGGAGATGAGATGCGCCGCATCGTCTGCCGGGAGTTCGGCCCGCCGGACCGGCTGGTCCTAGAGGAGGCGCCGGACCCGGTGCCCGGCCCCGGCCAGGCCCTGGTCCGCGTGCGCGCGGCGGGGGTCAGCTTCGTGGACGGGCTCATCGTGGCCGGGCTGTACCAGATGAAGCCGCCGCTGCCGTTCACTCCCGGCCTGGCCGTGGCCGGCGAGGTGCTCGGCGCCGGCGAGGGCGTGTCCGGCCTGCCCGCGGGCGCCCGCGTCGTGGGCTCCTCGTTCGGCCTGGGCGGCTTCGCGAGCCATCAGCTGCTGCCCGCCGAGGCGGCCGTGCCGCTGCCGGACGCGGTCACCTTCGGGGTGGCCGCGACGGCGGTGGAGAGCTACACGACGATGCTGTTCGCCCTGACCCGGCGGGTCAGCCTGCGGCCCGGCGAGTGGGTGCTCGTGCTCGGGGCGGGCGGCGGGATCGGGCTGGCCGCCGTCGATGTGGCCCGCTCGCTCGGCGCCCGGGTGATCGCGGCGGCGTCCAGCCCGGCCAAGCGGGCGGCGGCGATCGCCGCCGGGGCGCAGGACGCGGTCGACTACCAGGCCGAGGACCTGCGGGCCCGGGTGCGGGAGATCACCGGCGGCGGAGCCGACCTGGTGGTCGATCC
Source organism: uncultured Actinomycetota bacterium (assembly GCA_963808705.1). GTDB lineage: Bacteria > Actinomycetota > Actinomycetes > Streptosporangiales > Streptosporangiaceae > JASHPR01. Next base: position 65,772 of record CAWEHB010000013.1, read on the forward strand.
GGTCGGTGACCCGTTCGCCGAGCCCGCGCTGCGCAGCCTGCGCGGGGCCGGCCGCTACCTGGTCGTCGGTTTCGCGGGCGGGTCCATCCCGCGGCTGCCGCTCAACCGCGTCCTGCTGGAGAACCGCACCGTGGTGGGAGTCGACTGGGGCGCGTGGTCACGCCAGGATCCGGCGGGCAACCGGGCGCTGGTGGCCGACCTGCTCGAGCGCGTGGCCACGGGTGGCCTGCACCCGGTGGCCCCGGCGACGTACCCGCTGGAGCGCGCCGCCGAGGCGCTGAACGCGCTGGCCGGGCGGCAGGTGACCGGGAAGCTGGCCCTCCTGCCGTGACCCGCGCGCGGCGACCCGCCCGCTTCAGACCGGGACGGCGGCGCCGTTCACCAGGCCTGACGTCGGGCTGGCCAGGAACACATAGGTCCGGGCGATGTCCGGCACCTTCGGCCACGCGTCGTGGTCGGCGTTCGGGATGGCGGCCCGGTTGGCCGGGGTGTCGATGATGCTGGGCACGACGCAGTTCACCGTGATCCCGGTGCCGCGTACCTCGTCGGCCGCCATCGACACGAGCCGCAGCACGCCGAGCTTGCTCACCGAGTAGGCGAACCCGGAGCCCTGGCTCACCACGCCCGCCCGGCTGGCCGTGTGCACGATCCGGCCTTCGCCCGCGGGCTGCATGACGCGGAGCGCGTGCTTGGTGATCAGGGCGGCGGTGACCAGGTTCAGCTCGATCTGGCCGGCCAGCTCGGCCAGGTCAAGCTCGGCGAGCGACCGCTGGCCGGCGAACCCGCCCACGGTGTTGAGCACGGCCCAGGGCGCGGGGGCCGAGCCGAACAGGTCGCGGACGGCGGCGTCGTTCGTCACGTCCGCGGCCCGGTACCCGACGCCGTCCAGCCTCCGGTCGCCCCGGGGCTCGGCCCGGTCCACCCCGGTGACCGAGGCGCCGGCCGCGGCGAACGCCTCCGCCACCCCGGCGCCGAGCGCGCCGGCCGCGCCGAAGACCAGCACCGGCCGCCCGTCGAAACTGACATCCTCCATGCCCGGCTCCCTCGTGTCCCTTGGCGGCCTCGTGTTCCCCGGCGGCTTACATGATCCCACCCGCCCGGCGCCCGATCACCGGGTGGGCCGCCGGCTTCCGGCCGGCCGGGCTGGCCGACCCTGAGGTCACCGTCGATGCTGCTGCCGCACTCCCCCGGCATCCGGAGACCGGCAAACCTCCCCCGGCATCCGGAGACCGGCAAACTGCGGCGAGTGATCCCCGGCTAGGCCAGGCCCCGGACGGTCCGGGCCGGCGGGATGTCGCCGCGGATCGCCGAGACCATGTCCAGGACCTGCCGGGTCTGGCGGACCTGGTGGGCGCGGAAGATCCGGGCTCCGAGCCAGGCGCAGATGGATGTGGCGGCCAGCGTGCCCGGCACTCTTTCCTCGGCCGGGAGGTCCAGCGTCTCGCCGATGAAGTCCTTGTTGGAGACCGAGACCAGGACCGGCCAGCCGGTGGCGGCCATCTCGGGCAGCCGCCTGGTGATCTCCAGCGAGTGCCAGGTGTTCTTGCCGAAGTCGTGCGCGGCGTCGATGACGATCCGGGCCGGATCTACGCCCGCCTTGACCGCGCGCGCGGCCAGCGTGAGCGTCCGGGCCAGCACGTCGGCCATGACGTCGGGATAGCTGACCCGCAGCGGCCTGGTTCGCGGCTGCTGCGGGCCGACGTGGGCGCAGACCAGGCCCGCCCCGAACTCGGCGGCCACCTCGGCGAGCTCCGGGTCCCAGCCGCCCCAGCTGTCGTTGATCAGGTCGGCGCCCGCGGCGCAGGCCTCGCGGCCGGCCTCATGCCGGTAGGTGTCCACGCTGATCACGACGTCGGGGTAGGCGCCGCGCACGGCCGCGATGAAGCTGGCCGTGCGCCGGATTTCCTCGCCCGGATCGACGTCCGAGCCCGGTCCCGCCGGAACCCCGCCGACGTCGACGATGTCGGCGCCCTCGGCGACGACCTGGTGCACCCGGTCCATCGCCGCGGCCTCGTCCCAGGTCACTGCGGGCCGGTAGAAGGAGTCGGGCGTCCGGTTCACGATCGCCATGACCAGCAGCTGGCGCGGCGCGAAGCTGCGGCGCCCCAGGCGCAAGCTGGCCTGCTCCCGGACGGACCCGGGCTCGCCCGCGCCGGTCAGGTCGCCGGCCAGGTCATCGCGAGCCATCCGCCTGTTCTAGCACGGACGCGGCCGGCGGCCGGACACCGCGGCGGCCACTCCTCCACGCGTCCTCCACACATCCGACACCCCAACTGCACACGCGGGCGTTGTGTTGCGGGGGGCGGCTGAGTCCGCCTGGTGACCGGGCCCGCCATCGGGGACGGGCCGCGGCATCACGCAACGGGGGGATAACGCGATGACAGCGGATCAGGTACTGGCTGCGCACGGGATACAGCGCGCCACCGAGGTGGTGCAGCTGGCGAGGGAGGAGGGGCTGGACCTCGCGGCCGCGGCCACGATGCTGGAAAAGGAATCCGGCGGCGGTGACAACGTCTTCGGTCACGACCCGGTGAGCACGGGCGGGATCTACCGGTACGGGCAGCCGGTGACGAAGGACGTCTACGAGAGGTACCGGGAGGCACGGGAAAAGGGCAAGATCCCGCCGCAGGGCGTCGGCCCGACCCAGCTGACGTCGCCGGGCTTCCAGGACCAGGCCGACGCCGCGGGCGGCTGCTACGACTGGGCGGTGAACGTCAAGGTCGGGTTCGGGATCCTCGCCGGGGAAATCAGGGCCAACGGCGTCCGCGGCGGGTTCCGTGCCTACAACGGGTCCGACGCCTACGCCGGCGACGCGATGCAGAAACTGGCCGTGTGGCAGTCCCGGCTCGCCGGGTCCGCCGTCCCCGCCCAGGGCGCTGTCCCTCCGGTGCAGCGACCGACGCTGCACGAGGGCGACGCCGGGCCCGCCGTGGCCGCCCTGCAGAAGTTCCTGAACGCCACGTTCCCGTTGTACTCGCACATCGACCTGGGCCCGGAGCGTTACGGCCCGCAGACCGTCGCCGTCGTCGCCGAGTTCCAGCGGCGCGCCGGAGTGACCGGGCCGGATGCCGACGGCCGCACGGTCGGGCCGCGCACCTGGGCCGCGCTGGAGCGCTACGGCTTCCGCTGACGGCGCCGGAAGGGGGGCCGGGGGCCGCACGCTGCGGTCGTGGCGTGCGGCCCTCGCGTGACCTCGGCCAGCTTCATGATCGTGGTTATTGAGGCCGGGGCGCGGCCGCGAGCCGCTGGGCGAGGGCGGTGTGGCGGCGTCCCGCGCCCGCGGTGCGCACGGCCGCGGCCAGGGCCCGGCGCGACCCGGCCAGGACGACCAGCCGCTTCGCCCGGGTGATCGCGGTGTAGAGCAGGTTGCGCCGCAGCATCATCCAGGAGCTCGTGGTGAGCGGGATGACGACCGCCGGGTACTCGCTGCCCTGCGAGCGGTGGATGGTGACGGCGTAGGCGTGCGCGAGCTCGTCGAGCTCGTCGAAGCCGTAGTCCACGCTCTCGTCCTCGTCGGTGAGCACGGTGAGCCTGCCGTCTTCCAGGGACAGGTCGGTGACCACGCCGACCGTGCCGTTGAAGATCCCGGCGGCGCCCTTGTCGTAGTTGTTCCGCAGCTGGGTGACCTTGTCCCCGACGCGGAACACCCGGCCGCCGTAGCGGCGTTCCGGGCGCCCGTCGGCGTGCGGCGTGAGTGTCTCCTGCAGCAGCGTGTTGAGGTTGCCCGCGCCCGCCGACCCGCGGTGCATCGGCGCCAGCACCTGGACGTCGCAGCGCGGGTCCAGGCCGAAGCGGCGCGGGATGCGCCGGGCCACGATGTCCGCGGTCAGCGCGGCGATCTGCTCGTTGTCCTCGCAGGTGAACCAGAAGAAGTCAGGGAAGCCGCGCAGCAGCGGCGCCGCGCCGGCGTTGACCCGGTGGGCGTTGACCACGATCCCGGACTGCTGGGCCTGCCGGAAGATCTTCGTCAGCCGCACCCGCGGGATGGCGTCCGGGGCGGCGAGCAGGTCGCGCAGCACCTCGCCCGCGCCGACCGAGGGGAGCTGGTCGACATCGCCGACGAGCAGCAGGTGGGCGCCCTTGGGGATGGCCTTGACGAGCTTGTTGGCCAGGATCACGTCGATCATGGACGACTCGTCCACCACGACCAGGTCGGCGTCCAGCGGGTGGTCACGGTCGTACTTCGGGTCCCCGCCCGGCTGGAGCTGGAGCAGCCGGTGCACGGTGGCGGCCTCGTGGCCGGTCAGCTCGGTGAGCCGCTTGGCGGCTCGCCCGGTCGGCGCGGCCAGCACGACCTTCGCGTTCCTGGCGCTGGCCAGCTCGACGATCGAGCGGACCGTGAAGCTCTTGCCGCAGCCGGGCCCTCCGGTCAGCACGGCGACGCGCTCGGTCAGGGCCAGCCGCACCGCCTGCTCCTGGCCGGGCGCGAGGTCCGCGCCGGTCCGGCCGCGCAGCCAGGACAGCGCCTGGTCCCAGTCCACCTGCCCGAACGCCGCCATCCGGTCCTGGCCGGCGTGCCGCAGGTCCAGCAGGCCCGACGCGAGGGAGCGCTCGGCCCGGTGGAACGGCACCAGGTAGACCGCCTCCGCCTCGCGGCCGCCGGCCAGCACGGTCTCCCGGACCACGCCGTCCGCGGCGGCCAGTTCGTCCAGGCACGGGCCGACCAGGTCCCGGCCGACGTCGAGGATTTTCGCCGCGTCGGCGATGAGGCTGCGCGCGGGCAGGAAGCAGTGCCCGTCGTCGGCCGCCTCGGACAAGGTGTGCTGCAGCCCGGCCTTGATCCGCTCGGGGCTGTCGTGCGGCAGGCCGACCGCGCGGGCGATCGTGTCGGCGGTCTTGAAGCCGATCCCCCAGACGTCCGCGGCCAGCCGGTACGGCTCGCGGCGCACCACGCCGATCGCGGCGTCCCGGTACTGCTTGTAGATCCGCACCGCCAGGGACGTGGACACGCCCACGCCCTGCAGGAAGACCATCACCTCCTTGATCGCCTTCTGCTCCTCCCAGGCGGCGGCCACGAGCCTGGTCCGCTTGGGGCCGACGCCCGGCACCTCGGTGAGCCGCTGCGGCTCGGATTCGATGACCCGCAGGATGTCGGTGCCGAAGTGAGCGACCATCCGCTCGGCCATCACCGGGCCGATGCCCTTGATCAGCCCGGAGCCCAGGTAGCGCTGGATCCCCTGGATGGTCGCGGGCAGCACCGTGGCGTAGGTCCGGACCTCGAACTGCCGGCCGTACCGGGGATGCGAGGTCCACCGGCCGGTCAGCCGCAGGCTCTCGCCGACCTGGGCGCCGAGCAGCGGGCCGACCACGGTCAGCAGGTCGCCGCCGGAGCGCTCGGTGGCCACCCGGGCGATCGTGTAGCCGGTCTCCTCGTTCGCGTAGGTGACGCGCTCCAGCACGGCCTCGAGCACCGACTCGGGCGGGGCGGCCCACGGGACCCGGCACGTGTCGGTCATCTCAGGCGGGCACCGTGATCGCGGTCAGCACCAGGCCGTCACGGACCAGCCAGCGGCCGGTGAAGGAGGCCAGCCGGCGGCCGTCGAGGGCCTCGCCGGGCTCCAGCAGTTCCGCGGTGAACGTGCCGGCCTCCGGCTCGACGGTGACGGCCGCCTGCTCGAAGCCGAGCCAGCGCCGGGTGAGCGGGAACCACGCCTTGTACACCGACTCCTTGGCGCAGAACAGCAGCCGGTCCCAGGACACGCCGGGCACCGCGGCCGCCAGTTCGGGCAGCCAGGCCTGCTCCTGCGGCACGGCGATGCGCTCGAGCACGCCGCCGGGCAGCGCGCCGTGCGGCTCCGCGTCCAGCCCGAGGGAAGCCACGTCCGTCAGGCGCGCGACCGCCGACGCCCGGTAGCCCGCGCAGTGCGTGATGCTGCCCGTCACGCCGGCCGGCCACTGCGGGGCGCCGCGGAAGCCGGGCATGATCGGCGCCGGCGGCACGCCGAGCTTGGCCAGCGCGGCCCGGGCGCAGGCCCGGCCGGTGGTGAACTCGCTGCGCCGCGTGGCCACGGCCCGGGCGATGGCCGCTTCCTCCTCCGGGAACAGCGCCGCGGGCGGCGCGTCGTCGAACGCCTCGGCCGCCGCCACCTCCGGGGGCAGGATCTCCTCGATCATCGCGGGGCCGCTCCTGACGGGGGTGCCGGGGGCACCGGGAGTACCTGGCGGGGCAGGCTCGGCGGGCGGTCGCGGCGCCGCCACTCCCGCGGGTAACCGAGCGAGACCTCCTCGAACCGCACCCCGTCGTACCAGGTCGTCCGCGGGATATGCAGGTGGCCGTACACCACGGCGGCGGCGTTGAACCTGGTATGCCAGTGCGCCGTGCGGATGGTCCCGCACCACTGGGCGAACACCGGATAACGCAGGATCCGCGTGGGCTCGCGCACCAGCGGGAAGTGGTTGACCAGGACGTTAGGCATCCCCGGGTCCAGCTCCGCCAGGCGGCGCTCGGTCAGCTCCACCCGGGCCCGGCACCACGCCTCCCGGCTCGGATACGGGTCGGGGTGCAGGTATCTCTCGTCGGTGCACACCACGCCCGCCTGGTAGGCCCGGGCCAGGCCCTCGGCCTTGGTCGTGGCGCCGGGGGGAAGGAAGGAGTAGTCGTAGAGCAGGAACAGCGGCACGATCCGGACCGGGCCGCCCGCGCCGTCCCAGACCGGGCACGGGTCCTCGGGGGTGATCACGCCCAGGCGGCGGCACGACTCCACCAGGCGCAGGTACCGTTCCTGGCCGCGGAGCGGGACCGGTTCCCGCTGGTGCGTCCACAGGTCATGGTTGCCCGGGACCCACACCACCGTGGCGAACCGCTGGCTGAGGGTGCCCAGCGCCCACTCGATGTCCGCCATCAGCTCGCCCACGTCACCCGCCACGAGCAGCCAGTCCGACGCCGATTCCGGGTACATGTCCGCCACGATCTTCCGGTTCTCGGGGAAGCCCACGTGCAGGTCGCTGACGGCCAGCAGCCTCGGCCCGGCGGGCCCGGCCCCGGCCTCAGCCCCGGCGGATGGCACGTGAAGGATCAGCCCAGCTTACCGCCGCCCCCGGCCCAGTACGGGGCGCGCAGCACCCTTTTGAGGATCTTGCCGGACCCGGTGCGCGGCAGCTCGTCGACGAACGACACCGAACGCGGGATCTTGTAGCCGGCCAGGTGCCCCCGGCTGAACGCGACGAGGTCCTCGGCCGTCAGCGAGGTGCCCGGGCGGCGCACGACCGTGGCGTGCACGGCCTCGCCCCACTCCTCGGACGGGATCCCGAACACCGCGGCCTCGTAGACCGCCGGGTGCTCCTCCAGCACCGCCTCGATCTCGGCCGGGTAGACGTTCATCCCCCCGGTGATGATCATGTCGGACTTGCGGTCGCAGATGTAGAGGTAGCCCTCGTCGTCGCGGTAGGCGATGTCCCCCACCGTGTGGAGGTCGCCGCGGCGCGCCGAGTCGTAGCTCTCCCGCTGCTTGTAGTACTCGTCGAAGATCCCGGTCGACCGCACGAACAGCTCGCCCGGATGGTCGGGGCCGGTGCCGGTCACCTCGTGGCCCGCCTCGTCGAGCAGCCGTATCTCCACCCCGGGCGCCGGCTTGCCGCACGAGCCCGGCTTGCGCAGCTGGTCCTGGGGCTCCAGGACGCAGTTCACGCCCAGCTCGGTCGAGCCGTACACCTCCCACAGCGAATCCCCCGGGAAGTCGGCCAGGTACTGCTGCTTCAGCGCGAAGCTCCACGGCGCGGCGTTGGCGATCATCCGCTTCATGGATGACCGGTCGTACTCGGCCTTCACCTCGGCGGGCAGGCCGCACACCATCCGGATCGGCGCGGGCGCGGCAAAGGTGGACGAGACCCGGTAGGTGTGCACCAGGCGGAGCCAGTCCTCCGGGTCGAATTTCCGCTGCAGCACGACCGTCTGCCCCAGGGCCAGGGCGCCGCCCATGAAGCCCCACGGGCCGCTGTGGTACAGCGGGCCGGACGTGAGGTAGACGTCGTCCGGCGTGTAGCCGATCAGCACGATGAGCCCGATGGCCGTGGGATCGGGTCCGCCGGGGCGGGCGGTCCGCACCGCGCCCTTCGGCTTGCCCGTGGTCCCGGACGTGAAGATCATGGTCGCCGAGCCGTTCTCCTCGGCCTCGTCCGCGGGCGGATCCGCCGGGGCGGCGGCCACGAACTCCTCCCCCAGCATCCCGGCGGGCGCGTCGCCGCCGAACACGATGACGTGCTTCAGCCGGCCGAGGCTGCCCTGCAGCGCGGTGAACATCGGCGCGTGCTCGGCGTCCACGTACGCGACCGTGGCGTCGGAGTGGCCGATGACGTACCGGGCCTCGTCGGCGGTCAGCCGGTAGTTCAGCGGGACGCAGACCGCGCCGATCTTCCTGGCCGCGCCGATGGCCGCCACGACCTGCGGGGAGTTGGGCCCGCACCAGATGACCTTCTCCCCCGGCCCGGTCCCGAGCGATACCAGCGCGTTGGCCAGGCGGTTGGAGTGCTCCTCCAGCTCGCGGTAGGTCCAGCGGGCCGGCTCGCCGTGGCCCCGGTCGTCGATGACCGCCGGCTTGTCCGGCTGGCTCTCGGCGTAGCTGGTCAGGAAGTCTGGCATTCGTTCGTTCCTTCCTTGCCGGCCCGGCGCGGCCCGGCGGCGAAAGCATGCCCGCTACCGGGTGCTGATCAGGACGCCGACCAGGACGCAGGGCTCGGTGCCCCGGTTCCGCCAGTCATGCGGCGTGCCCTGCTGCACCACCGTATCGCCCGGGCCGAGCGTAATCTCCGACCCGCCGACGGTGAGCGTGACCTCTGGCGCCGCAGCCGCGATCCGGTCACCACCTGCCGCATCAGCCTGCCTCCCGGCTGTCCAGGAACGAGTTCACCAGGTCGGTGAACTCCTCCGGCTGCTCGGCGAAGCACAGGTGGGACGCGTCCTCGATGATGACCAGCCGCGACCCGGCGATGCGCCGGTGCATCTCCTCCAGGTGGCCCGGCCGGCACTCGTCGTGCCGCCCGCCGACCAGCAAGGTGGGCACCTGAATCCCGGGCAGCCGGTCCATGATGTCCCACGTCTTCAGCGTGCCGGTCACGGTGAACTCACTGGGGCCGTTCATCGTGTTGTACACGGCGTAGCCGGCCTCGGCGAAGGAGCGCTCCAGGCCCGCGGGCCACGGGCTGAGGCGGCAGACGTGCTCGCGGTAGAAGCCGAGGATGGCGGCCTGGTACTCCGGGCAGGCGGTGAAACCCGCCTCCTCGTGCTCGCGGATGGCCCGGCGCACCTCGGCCGGCTGGGCCGCCAGCAGCTCGTCGCAGTCCTTGACCCACCGGATCATGCTGGCCGGGCTCCCGCACAGGATCAGGCTCTCCAGCTCCGGGCGGCGGTCCAGCACGTACTGCATGGCCAGCATCCCGCCCCAGGAGCTGCCGAACAGGTGCAGCCGGCTCAGCCCGAGCGCCGCGCGGACCTGCGCGAGTTCCGCCACGAAACGATCGACGGTCCACAACGAGACGTCCTCGGGCCGGTCGGAGCGCCCGCAGCCGAGCTGGTCGTAGAAGATCACCTGGCGCCGGTCGGCCAGCGCCTCCAGGGGCTCCAGGTAGTAGTGGGTGAAGCCGGGGCCGCCGTGCAGGCACAGCAGCGGCGTCCCGCCCTCGCCCACCGAGCGGTACCAGACCCGCCCGCCGGGGACCTCGATGAACCCTTCCTGTGCCATCACGCTCCCTCCTGGCCGGCCAGCGTGCCGGCCGGCGCCGGCGCTACGTCATCGCCGAATACCTGCTGCATCTTGGGCAGCCGCGCGGGGTGCCGGATGTACAGGTAGATCAGCACCACGACGCCGATCGCGTACCAGATTCCGATGATCAGCCCGGTCTCGCTGACCGGGTAGGACAGCGGCGAGACGAACTTCAACACCGACTTGCCGATGCCGAGCGCGGTGAACCAGGCGGGCAGGAACACCAGGATGCCCAGGACCGGCACCACCAGGTGCAGGAACCAGTTGAACTCCGAGCGCGCGTAGCGCAGGTAGTACATGATGCAGGACAGGTTGAAGACGATGTAGATGGCGATCATGATCCCGGTGAGGACGGTCGCCAGCAGCGCGAACGTGGTCACCGGCCCGAAGTGCAGGCCGAGCGGCAGCCCGATCGCCAGCGTGCGCCGCGGGTCGCGCGCCTCTCGATCAGCGAGTACCCCCAGCCCACCAGGAACCCGAGCGCGGGGTGGATGCCCGCGGCCGGGTAGGTGTAGATGCTGCCCGCCGACGGCAGGTGCTTGGCCAGCTGCCCGATCGAGCTGGCCACGAGCAGGCACCCCACCAGGGCCAGCAGCACGGCCAGCGGCAGCGCCCCGCCCGCGTAGGTGGCCCCGAGCGAGATCGACAGCGCGACCGCGCCCGCGGGCGCCATCGACGTCACGGCCTGGAACAGGACCTCGCGCAGGCCGATGGCTCCTCGCGCCAGACCCCGCGTTCCAGGGCTGCACTCGCGTCGGCCATGACTGCCCCTTTCGGTGCCGAGCCGTATCCGGCTATTACGGTCATAAACCGTGACCTGGGGAATTGCAAGGTGTCGGCGTGCCTGGGTGCGACAGTGACCCTGGTGCTGCAGGCCCTGCGGTCGCAGCCGCGCTGACCGGCCCGCTGCCGCCGGCCGCCGGGAGCCTAGCCGCGGCCGATGAACGGCATCTTCGTGGCCATGACCGTCATGAACTGCACGTTCGCGTCCAGCGGCAGGTTGGCCATGTGCACGACCGCGTCGGCCACATGGCCCACGTCCATCATCGGCTCGCCGCGCGTGCTGCCGTCGGGCTGCAGGGCCCCGACCGCGAGCATGCTCGCCAGCTCGGTCGCGGCGTTGCCGATGTCGATCTGGCCGCAGGCGATGTCGTACTGCCGCCCGTCCAGCGACGTCGACTTGGTCAGGCCGGTGACCGCGTGCTTGGTCGCGGTGTAGGCGGCCGAGTACGGCCGGGGCGAGTGCGCGGAGATGGACCCGTTGTTGATGATCCGGCCGCCGCGCGGATCTTGCTCCTTCATCACCCGGAACGCGGCCTGGGTGCACAGGAACATCGCGGTCAGGTTCACGTCGACCACCGACCGCCAGTCGGCGAACGGCACGTCCTCCAGGGGCACCGGCGGGAGCGCCCGGCCCGCGTTGTTGAACAGCACGTCCACCCGGCCGAACTGCTGCCGCGCCCGGTCGAACAGCCGCTGCACGTCCGCCGGGTCGGTGACGTCCGCGACCACGCTGACCAGCCGTGACCCCTCGGCGATGCCGTCGGTCACGGTCTGCTCCAGCGGGTCCAGCCGCCGCCCGGCGATCACCACCGAGTACCCGTCCCGCCCGAGGGCCAGGGCCGAGGCCCGGCCGATGCCCGTGCCGCCGCCGGTGACGATCGCGACCTTGCCTGCCATAGCGCCGGAACGTAGCACTCACGCGCCCGCGCGGCCAAGGCCGGCCCGGGGTCAGATGCCGCCGAGCATCGTGATGAGCTGGGTGACCTGGTACGCCGTGGGGAAGTCCGGTGCCCGGTAGCGCAGGGTGCGGCCGTCCGCCAGCTCCACGCCCGGCACCAGCAGCGCGCGCTCGGTCATGTGCGGCATGAGCACCTCGACCTCCAGGCGCACCGGCCCGTCGAAGCGCAGCGCCCCCATCGCGTCGGCGATGGCCTCCCGGCCGGCCAGCGCGCGCGGCACCGCCTGCTCGATCCGATCGCAGGCCTCATCGGGATGCAGCAGCGCCGCGGCGTGGGCGCCCAGCGCCCGCTTCACCACCACCGTGTGCATGCGCGGCGCCACCTCGGCCGCCTCGGCGGCCACGGTGTCATCCCCGGACACGAGTACCGCGGGCACGCCGCGGTGCGCCGCGAGCGTGGCGTTCAGGCCGAGCTCGCCGAGCGAGCGCCCGTCGCAGCGCACGTCGGCGACCACTCCCCCGTGGATGGTGTGGGCCAGCACCGAGCGGGCCGTGCCCGCCTTGCCGTGGTAGCCGATGAACAGCGCCGCGTCCACGCCGTCCGCGAGCCCGGCCAGCATCCCGTCGGGTTTGGGCTTGCCGCGCAGCAGCTCGGCGCGGCGGTCCAGCCGCTCGGGCACCAGGTTCCGGAATGGCCCGTGGGCCTCGGTGACCAGTACCTGCGCGCCGGGCTCGCAAGCGTACACGCCGCGCACCGCGGCGTTGGCCTCCGCGGTGAGCAGGCCGCGGTTATGCTCGTAGGCGTCCTCGCCGGGGCTGACATCCGCGCCGTCCACCACGCCGGCCGCGCCCTCCATGTCGACCGAGATCAGTACCCGCATCACGCGCTCCCGTCGTCGTCGCCTGCCCATCGCACGATCAGGGGACGCAGGCCGCCCCATGACTTCTCGTCATCCTCGCTGCCCGGGTGCGGCCGGCGGAACCGGCTGACGGTGACGGCGATGTCGGCGAGGTCCCACCGGATGCGGTAGAGCTCGAGCCGCGACCGCCGCGGCGTCACGCCGGTCGCGGCGGCGTAGCCGCGCAACACGGATCCGTCGCCGGGATCGAGGCTCCACAGGTCGCGTTCGGGCGGGGCCACGAGGACCGTGTCCCAGTCGATCAGCACCCAGCCGGAGGCGGTCAGCATGATGTTGCCGGGGTGCGGTTCCCCGTGGGTCAGGACCAGGCCGGCGGGCCGGGAGCGGGCTGCCGCGGCGAGCTCGTCGTAGCGGGCGAGCATCCGCCGCAGGCCGGTTGCGTTCTCGGCCACCAGACGCGCGGTGGGGCGGGCGTAGGGGCCGCAGTCCGCCACGCCGGCGGCGTCGGGGCCGGAGTCGAGCGCCAGTTCCAGCTCATCCCGGTGCAGCACCGTGAAGTCGTCTTCGGCGGCGTGCCTGCGCGCCGCGGCCGGGGCCGTGTGCACGCCCACGACGAGGTCGAGCATGCCGCGGCGCTGCGCTGGCGTCGTGAACTCGCCCCAGGTGAAGCTCTGCCCGTCCACGAACGGGTAGAGCGCCACGCTGAGCCGGTCGTTCAGCCGCAGTAGCGGCTCGCCGTCACGAGCGGGCACCGGCGCCACGACGAACGCGGCGCCGCAGTCCCGCAGGTCCCGGGCCGCGGACAGGGACGCGCGCAGCCGGCCGAACGTCGCGGCCAGCGGCTCGTCCAGCGAACGCTGCTTGGTCTCAAGCTCATCGACGGTCACGAACCAGCGGGTGCCGGCGGCGTCGACGACGTTCCAGTGGTGGCTGCCGAAGCCGACCGCCCGGTAGGCCATCGAGGCCACGTCGGCGCCCCAGCCGCGGGCCAGCGCGCACTTCAGCATGCCCTCGGAAAGGCCGTCCGGCGAGGTCAGCACCCCGCCACGGTACGGCCGGCCGCCGCGGGCCGCACTCGAATATCGCCGCGGCCGGTGCCTCGGGCAGGGCCCTCCGGCCGCGCCTGCCCCTGGTCAGCCGACGTCGTCGGCGCGGCCCGCTAGCCAGGTGCGCAGCCGGTCGGCGTTCGGCACCACCAGGACGTGCCCGGGATTGCGGGGCCACCAGGAGGACGCGATCAGGGCGGTGGCCCGCTCCCGCCTGGCCACGATGTCGTCCTGGCCGGGCCGGGTGGTCTCGCCGCCCTGCAGTACGGCGCAGAACGGGCACTGGTATCCCGGCGGCTCATGGTTGAACATCCCGGTGATTCCCGGAGGCTACTGGCTCGCCTCCTGCACGGTGAGCTCGGCCGCGGGGTCGGCCTCCAGGCGCGCGTCCGGGATCGGCACGCCGCTGCGGACCGAGCGCCCGTAGGTGCCCTCGTCCAGCCGCCGCAGCGCGCGGTCAATCGCGGCCAGCCGGTCGCGCAGGCTCTCCGCGATGGCGTCGTCCATGCCCTCGGCGGTCAGCGACGCAGCCGGGTCGTCGACGTCGGCTCCCCGCTCGTCCTCGGCCTCCCGGTCTTCCTGCCCGGACTCCTCCGTGTCCGCCAGCAGGCCCTGCACCTCGGCGCGCTCCGCCTGCAGCAGCGACCGGGCCCGGTTCTCGTCCATCTGCTCTCCATCCGCCCGCGTAGTGAACCTTTTCATCCTCCCGCGACTACCCACATGCTCTGAGCGCGAGATCGACGGATGAAAAGGGCCCAAATGCAGGGACCAGCATCTCGTACCGAGTCCGGGACGCCGCAAGTGGCCCGCGTCATAAGGCGCCATACTGGGGGCAATTGCCCGGCGGACGCTGGCTCGGCCGGACGCGGGATACGGGCCCGGGATGCGGCAGGGAGGTGGCAGACATGACGACCAGCCCACCGCAGGCTGGCCGCCCCCGCGACCCTGACGTCGATCGCCGCGTCGCGGACGCGGCGATCACCCTCTTCGGCGAGACGGGCTGGGCCGGCTTCAGCGTCGAGGCCGTGGCCAAGCGGGCCAGCGTGGGCAAGGCCTCCATCTACCTGCGGTGGCCGACCAAGGAAGCCCTGCTGGTCGAGGCGCTGCGGCTGCGGGTGGGGATCATCGACGACGTGGACACGGGCTCACTGCGCGAGGACCTGATCCGGCTGGCCCGCCAGGTCCTGGACCTGTACCTCGGTGACGCCGGGCGCGCCGCCTTGCGCCTCGGCCTGGAAGGCGACCTCATCCCCGGCCTCGCGGACCAGCTCGGCGCGCTGCGCACGTCCCAGGTCCGGGCGGCCCGCGGCATCGTCCGCCGCGGCATCCGCCGCGGCGAGATCCCCGAGGGCACCTCGATCACCCTGCTGCTGGACACCCTGGTCGGCGGCGCGACGACCCACGTCCAGACCACGCCCCGGGAGATGCGCGAGACGCTCCGCGCGGGCGCCGCCGGGTACGCCGAGCAACTGGTCGACTTCCTGCTCGGCGCGGTCAACCTCGGCGCGGTCAACCTCGGCGCGGCCAACCTCGGCGCGGCCAGCTTCGCCGCGGGCAGCTCCCGGCGCCTGACGCGCTCCTAGCCAAGGCGTGCCTCGCGGCGCAGCAGCGCGGGCAGGTCCTCGGGGGCGGGCCGGGCGCCGTCCAGGCCGCGGGCGGTGAACCACCGGGCCACGTTGGCCGCGTCCCGGTCCAGGAATTCCGGGCCGCGCGGGTTCGCGATCACGTCGACGACCTGGGGCAGGTCGATCAGCACGACGCGGCCTTGGTGCACCAGCACGTTGTAGGCCGACATGTCGCCGTGGGCCAGGCCACGGCGGGCGAGCTCGGCGAGCGCCTGCACCAGCTGGTCCCACAGTCCGGCCAGCTCCTGGCCCCGCGGGCGGGTCTCGGCCAGCCGGGGCGCGGCGGTGCCGTCGGGGTCGCCGATGAACTCCAGCAGCACCTCGGTGCCGAGCACCTGCACCGGGTAGGGCACGGGGATACCCGCCTGGTAGAGCTGGCCCAGGGCGGCGAACTCGGCGTTGGCCCACTGCTGCGCGATCATCTCCCGGCCGGCCGCGCTGCGGCTGGCCATGGCCCGGCTGACCCGGGACTCCCGGGCCCGCCGGCCCTCCAGGTAGGCACTGTCGCGGTGGAACATCTTGTGCCCGGCGTCCCGGTACCGCTTGGCGGCCAGCAGGCAGGACCGGTCCGTGCCCGGGACGCCGCGGCGCAGCAGGAAGACGTCGGCCTCCTTGCCGGTCTTCAGGATCCCGAGCTCGGTGTCGGTCGCGGCCAGCTCGGTGACCAGCCAGCCCGGCCAGGGCCGGGGCCCGCGCTCGCTGGCGCTCGGCTGGTCCCAGGTGGACCAGCGGTCGCCCCCGGGCAGGCCGTCTACGGCGTCGGAGGCGTCCGCGGCGGGCAGCGAGCGGCGGTACCGGTCCCGCTTGGCGAAGGTCGGCTCGTCGTCGAAATCGTGGTCAAAGCGCCGCTGGCCGCGCTTCCCGCGGCCTCCGCGGCTCGCGCGGTCCCAGCGGCGGTCGTAGGCAAAATCCGGCATGGGTGGTGCTCCTCGGGCAGAAAGGGAGCGGCGTGAGCCGCGCGACGGGCGTGGACACCGTGGCCCTCCCTTCTGCTCGACCGGCAGCACCGGCCGGCGCCGGTACCTGGCTGTGCGCCCTGAGCGTGCCACGCGCGGCCGGCTGCGGGCAACCGAATATCTGCCGCGCGGGCGCGCGGGGCGGGGGACGGGACACGCCGGCCACCCGGCGCGGGGCCGGGACATGCGGCCACCCGGCGCCGGGTCCCGGCCGGTAGTACATGATTCCGGATATGAACGATCAGGTGATCTTGCCGGCTGCATACGCGGCCGGCCGCTGGGCCGACTTCGGCGTCGGGGTGGCCGGGGCCTCGGCGGCCCTGGCCGGGCTGGTGTTCGTGGCCGTGTCGATCAACCTCAGCGAGATCCTCAAATACCGGAACCTGCCGGGTCGCGCGGGACTGACCCTGATCTTGTTCGTCACGCCCCTGGTCGTGGGGATCCTGCTGCTGGTTCCCGGCCAGTCCGGTGCCGCCCTGGGCTGGGAGCTGCTCGTGGCTGGCGTCGTCCTCGGCGGCTCCCAGCTGGTGATCAATCAGCGGTCGGGGCGATCGGATAAGGAGACCCGGTGGACGTGGCTGATCAGCCGGCTCACCCCGTCCGTGGTGAGCTGCGGCTGCCTGGTCCTGGCCGGGGCGACGTTGCTGGCCCAGGCGGGGGGCGGGCTGTACTGGCTCGTGCCCAGCGTGCTGGCGGCTCTCGCCTTCGGCCTGGTCAACGCCTGGGTACTGCTCGTAGAGATCCTGCGCTGAGGCTTGCGCGGAGCTCCCCGTCGGCGTCGAGTTAACTAAGACAGGCGACGAGAGGACGAGGCAGTGCAGTTCACGGCCGAGCACGAGGCGCTGCGCGCGAGCGTGCGCGATCTCGTGGAGCGCGAGATCAACCCGCGTGTGGACGAGTGGGAGCGGGCGGGACGGTTCCCCGCGCACGAGCTGTTCCCGGCCCTGGCCAAGATCGGGCTGCTCGGGCTGGAATACGACCCGGCCTACGGCGGCGAGGGAGCGGACCATTCCTTCACCGTGGTCGCGGGCGAGGAACTCGGCCGCATCGACTGCGGCGGCGTGCCCATGGGCATCGCCGTGCAGATGGCCATGGCCACCCCGTCCCTGCACCGGTACGGCAGCCACGAGCTCAAGGAGCGCTTCCTGGCCCCGGCGGTCCGCGGCGAGATGGTCTGCTCGATCGCGGTGACCGAGCCGGACGCCGGATCGGACGTCGCGGCGCTGCGCACCCGCGCGGTGCGCGTGAAGGGGAAGGGGGAGGCGGGTGGGGACGACTGGGTGATCAACGGCAGCAAGCTTTACATAACGAACGGAGCGCAGGCGGACTGGATCTGCCTGCTGGCCCGGACCTCGGGCGAGGGCGGCTACCGGGGCATGTCGCAGATCGTGGTGGAGACCGACCGGCCGGGCTTCCGGGTGTCCCGCACCCTGGACAAGCTCGGCAACCGGTCGTCCGACACCGCCGAGCTCTCGTTCGCGGACGTGCGCGTTCCGGTCAGCAACACGATCGGCGACATCGGGCGCGGCTTCCAGCAGCAGATGGAGCAGTTCCAGGCCGAGCGGATGATCGCGGCCTACCTGCAGGTCGGCGCCATGCACAAGGCGCTGGAGCGGACCCGGGAGTACCTGGCCCAGCGGCGGGTCTTCGGGCGGCCGCTGCTGGCCAACGACCATGTCTCCTACCGGCTCGCCGAGCTATCGGCCCAGCTGGACCTGGTGCGGCACTACAATTACGCCTGCGCCGACGCCTACCTGCGCGGCGAGGACACCATGCGGTTCGCCACCGTCGCCAAGCTGGCCGTGGGCCGGCTGTCCCGCGAGATCGCCGACACCTGCCTGCAGTTCCACGGCGGCGTCGGTTACATGGAGGAGACCTGGACGGCGCGGTTCTACCGGGACAGCAGGCTGGTCGGCATCGGCGGCGGCGCCGACGAGGTCATGCTGAGCCTGCTGGCCCGCCTGGACGGGTTCACCGCCTCCTGAGCGCGGCCGCCAGGACCGTCACCGCACCGTCGTGCTGGCCGCGATGGCCGAGCCCCGCGCGCCCGCCATGTCCAGGTCGGGAACCAGCGCGATGGACGCGACCCGGGCCTGCTCCTCGCGCAGGACGGTGTGCTGGCGTACCCGTTCCAGGAACCAGTCGCGGAAATGCGGCGCGGCCTCGACCACCCCGCCGCCGAGGAAGTACACGTCCGGGTCGGTGAAGTTGGCGGCGATCGTGAACAGCCGGCCGATGGCCATGGCCTGCTGCCCGAAGATCCCGAGCGCCAGCGGGTCGCCGGCCTCGCCGTAGCCGCGCACCAGCTTGGCGGCCGCGCCCACCGGGACCCGCCCGAGCTCATGGTCGGGGAACCGCGACAGCCAGTGCGGCAGCAGGTTCTTCTCGATCCCGGTCAGCGAGGCCACGCTCTCGGCGTCGCCGGACAGGCCGCAGTTGCAGGCCGGCACCGGCTGGCCGGGGCCGAGCAGGCCGTCCATCGGAACCCAGACATGGCCGAGCTCCCCCGCCATCCCGGCCGCCCCCCGCACCACCCGCCCGCTCTCGACCACGCCGCCGCCCAGCCCGGTGCCCACGATCACCGAGACCGAGGACCGCTGCTCCGCCCGCACCGGCCTGAAGTGCTCATGGTGGGCGTACAGCGCCGCCGCGTTGGCGTCGTTGTTGTACAGCACCGGAAGCCCGATCCGGCTCTCCAGCGCGCCGCGGACGTCGAACCCGCACCAGTCCGCGTTGCCGAAGTTCGTGGCTCCCCGGGACGCGATGACCCCGTCCGCGCTGACCGGGCCCGGGGTGTCCAGGCCCACCGCGCGGACCATCCCGCGCGGCGTCCCGGTGAGCTCCAGGACCTGGTCCAGCGCCCGGGCCAGCGCCTCGATCGCCTTGTCCGGGCCGTCCTTCACGTAGCTGGGCGACTCGACCATCCGGTCCACGAGAAACTGGCCGTCGCAGTCGAGGACGGTCGCGTTGTTCATCGTCCCGCCGTTGTCGAGGCCGACCACGACCCACCGACCGGGATCCGCCATGGTGGGTACACTACCGGCCCGCCGCCGCCTGATGGCCGTCCCGGCTGGCGGCGTGGGCCGCCAGCCCATCGGCGCAGATGGCCGAGTACTCGGATCGGCTCGGCCTCTCCCCCGAGGCCGCCCGGGCGGGCGCCCGCCTCAGCGTGGCCGCGGCGCGCCTAGTCCGCTATTCCGGCTCGCGCTGGGTTACATCTGGGCCGAGCGGGCCGTGCCGCGGCCGGCCCGCAGGGCGGCCACGAGGGCGAACGCGAGCGCGAAGCCGGCCAGCACGGCGCAGGCCCGGGCCGTGCCCGCGCCGTCGCCGCGCAGCGCCGCCTGCAGCGCGGACACCGCCCAGTAGCCGGGCGAGGCGGGCGCGACGTGCCGCACCCAGCCTGGCATCGCGGACAGCGGCACCAGCGCCCCGCCCAGGCTGCTCAGGATCATGCCGCCGACGTCGTAGATCACCGAAAGCTCGCTGAGGCTGCGGGCCAGCACGCCGATCGCGGCGCCCAGGCCGAGCAGCGTCAGCGTCCAGGCCACCAGCGCCATCGTGAGCAGGGCCGGGCTGGCCACGACCAGGCCGAGCACGGCCACGCCGAAGCCGACGATGATCGCCTGCTGGGCGAGCAGCGCGGCCAGCGCCGGAATCGCCTTGCCGGTGAGCAGCTCGGCCGGGCGCACGGCGGTCATGCGGACCCGCTCCCAGGTGTGCCAGATCCGCTCGGTGAGGATCGAGCCGCCCACGATGCTGAGGCCCAGCAGGGAGAACGTCACCAGGGTGGCGATGACCGCCTGGCTGACCCCCGCGACCTGGCCCTGGGCCGCCTGGTACAGCGGGTGCAGCAGGGCGAGGAACGCCAGCGGCAGGATCAGGCGGCTGGCCAGCGGGCCGGGCTCGCGCAGCATGAGGATCGTGTTGTGACGGGCGACGGCTCCGGTGCGGTACGCGGTGTCAGGCAGCATGGGGGGCCTCCGGGGCAAGAGAGCGGTAGAGATCGTCGAGGTCGGGGCGGCGCACGTCGACGGAGGCTGGCGAGCAGCCGGCGGACAGCAGCGCGGCGAGGTCGGCGGACGGCTCGGTGCTGGTGATCCGCAGCTCGCCGTCCACGGTGCGGGCGCGGCGGGCGATCCCGCCGGGCAGGCTCCGCAGGCTGGCCGGGCCGTCGAGGCGCAGCCGCAGCTCGCCGGGCAGTCCCGAGATCAGGGTGTCCTGGTCGCCGCGGGCGATGATCCGGCCCGACCGGGCGACGGCCAGCGTGGCCCCGAGGTCGGCGAGCTCGGGCAGGTAGTGGGTGGTGTAGAGGACGGCCGCGCCACCGGCCGCGCGGGCCCGGACCGCCTCGAGCAGGGCGGCCCGGGTCTGCGGGTCGGCGCCTGCGGTCGGCTCGTCGAGCAGCAGCAGCGGGGCGGGTACGGCCAGCGCGGCCGCGGCCTGGGTCCGCCGCCGCTGCCCGCCGGAGAGCAGGCCGACGCGCCGGCCGAGCACGTCGGTCAGCTGCAGTTCCTCCGCGACCTGGTCGACGGCCCGGTGGAGCGCGCGGCGGCGCAGGCCGGCCAGCGCGGCGAACAGCCGCAGGTTGTCCCGGACGGTGGCGCTGACGTACAGGGCCAGCTCCTGCGGCGCCACCGCCAGCAGCCGCCGGGCCCGGCCCGGGTCGCGCCGGACGTCGACGCCGCCCACGCTCACCTGCCCGGCGTCCGGGCGGACCAGGCCGGTGACGACCTCAACGAACGTGGTCTTGCCCGCGCCGTTGTGCCCGATCAGGCCGGTGATCTCGCCGGGCCCGACCGTGAGGTCGAAGCCGTCGAGCGCGCGGCGGCTGCCGTAGCGCTTCACGAGCCCCCGGGCCGCCAGCACCGGTTCCGCAACGGTCAGCCACCCAGGCATGGGTACCTCCCATGTTTGTGATCTACAATGTATAGATCTACAGTGTAGAGACATGACCGACCGAAGGCAAGAGATTTTGGACGCCGCGCTGGCCCTAGCCGACGAGAAGGGCCTGGACGCGGTGTCCATGCGGGCCGTGGCCGAGCGGACCGGGGTCACGCCGATGGCGCTGTACCCGTACGTGGGAAGCAAGGCGGCACTGCTTGACGGCATGGTGGGCCGACTGCTCGCCGGACTGGTGCCGCAGGACGCGGCGGACGCCGGCCCGGCCGCGGGCGCGGCCGGGCCGGACTGGCGGCGGCGGCTGCACGCGCTGGCGCACTCCGCCCGCGGGCTGGTGCACCGGCACCCGTGGGCGGCGGCACTGCTGTTCGCCCGCCCGGCCGTCACCCCGGACGCCGCCCTCACCGTCGACCAGATCTACGCGGGCCTGCTGGACGCGGGGGTGCCCGCCGCCGAGGTACCGCGCCTGGAGCGGCTGGTCAGCACGCTCATCCTCGGCTACGCGGCCTCAGAGGCGGGCGGCAGGTTCGGGCCCGGCGAACTTGACCCCCGGGCCCGCCGCGGCCTGTTGCGCGACGGGTCGCTGCCCGCCCATCGCGCGCTGGTCCGCTGGCTCGAGGCCCCGGTGGACTGGGACGCCGAGTTCGAGGCCGATCTCGACGACCTGATGCGCCTGATCGAATCCGCCGCCGGGCGCCCGGCCCAGCCGGAGCCTGGGCACTAGGTGCAACTCAGGGCGACTGCGGCCGACCGGCCGCTTCCTCCGGGGCAAGGTCCCGGGAGGCGGCCGTTGGCATGTGCCGCGGGATGACCACCGCGATGACCACGATCGTGGCCACCGCCGCGATAGCCAGGCTGGCGTAGACATTGTGGGTCCCCGCGGAGATCGCCGCCCGCAGGTAGCCGGCCGCCGGCCCCAGGCTGGCGGCGTGGCCGATGGTGGCGCTGACGCCGCCGACGCTGGCGGGCAGGTGCGCGCGGAGCTGGGGCGGGGCCGCTCGCAGGCGCGCGATGAGGCTGGCGTTGAAGATCGCGCCGAAGACCGCCGCGCCGAGGCTCTGGCCGAGGTACCGGCAGAACATGATGCTGCCGGTGACCACGCCGCGCTGGTTCCAGCCCACCGTGGACTGGGGTCCCACCACGACGCAGACGGACAGCAGCCCGAGGCCCATGCCGAGCACGAACGTGTCGGCGACCAGCTGCCACACCTGCGCCCGGGACGGCAGCAGCAGGAACGCGGCCACCGCGACGAGGCAGATCCCGGCTCCGATCAGCGCGGTATCACGGAACCCGATGCGCAGGAACAGCCGGGCGGACTGCGAGGTGGCCAGCGGCCAGCCGAAGCTCATCGTGGCGAGCACCGCGCCCGCGGCCACCGCGTTCAGGCCGAGCACCAGCTGACCGTAGGTCGGCAGGAACGTGGTCGGGCCGATGACCAGCAGCCCGAGCCCGAGGCCGGCCAGGCCGAACCCGGCCAGCGCCCGGCGCCGCCACAGCCAGGGCGGCAGGATCGGCTCGGCGGCGCGGCGCTCCGCGACGACCGCCGCGGCGGCGGCCACGGCCGCCACGCCGAAGACCGCGACGCTCGGCAGAGACCACCAGGGCCAGGCCACACCGCCCTGCAGCAGCCCGAAGACCAGCGCGCCCGCGGCCAGCAGCACGCTCAGCGCTCCGGCCACGTCGATCCGGTGGCGGGTCCGGCTGACCTGCTCGTGCAGGTACCGCCCGATCAGGGCGATCGCGACCGCGCCGAGCGGCAGGTTGATCAGGAATATCCACCGCCACGACGCGTACTGGGCCAGCGACCCGCCCAGCGTCGGGCCGAACACCGCCGAGATCCCCCACACGCTGGACAGCCAGCCCTGGACGCGGCCGCGTTCCTCCAGCTCGTACAGGTCACCGGCGAGCGTGTTGACCGTGGCCATGATCGAGCCCGCGCCGAGTCCCTGCAGCCCGCGGAAGCAGATCAGGCTCACCATGCTCCACGACGCCGCGCACAGCGCCGATCCGGCCAGGAAGATGACGGTCCCGATGATCAGGACCGGCTTGCGGCCCCACTGGTCGGCGAGCTTGCCGTAAATCGGGATCGTCACGGTCTGGGTCAGCAGGTAGCTGGAAAAGACCCAGCTGAACAGCGTGAAGCCGCCGAGATCGCGCACCACCTGGGGGATCGCGGTGGCCACGATGGTGTTGTCCATCGCCGACAACCCCATGGTCACCATGAGCCCGATCAGGATCGGGCGGCGGTGCACGCCGCGGCGGACGCCGGGCGGCTGGGGTGCGACGGGCCGGGCAGTCATCTGCGATTTAGCCTACCGGCCGTCTCGTTTCCGGCAGCGGGCACTATTTCTTGATCACGGAGACTTTGGACACGTATCCGGTAAAAATCCTCCGTGATCATGGGGAAAGGGGCAGGCTCCCCTCGGTGATCCCCTGCTCATCGGCCAGCCGGCGCAGCAGGTCCGTGAGCTGCCTGCGCTGCGCGCCGGTGAGCGAGGCGCCGACCGCATCGGCGTGCCGGGCGCTGACCTGCTGGGCCTCGCGGAGCTTGGCCCGGCCCTGGTCGGTCAGGTAGAGGGCGTGGGAGCGCCGGTCGGCGGGGTTGCGCCTGCGCTCGACCAGCCCGCGCTTTTCCAGCTCGTCGACCAGGAAGACCATGCGGGTGGGGTTGAGCCCCATGAGCTCGCCGATGGCCTGCTGCGACCGGCCCTCGTTCGCGGCCAGCCGGGTCAGCATGCCGAAGTGCCGTGGCTCCAGGCCGAGCGGGGCGAGCTGCTCGGCGAACCTCCCGGCCAGGTGAAAGCCCAGCTGGACCAGGAGGTAGGCGAAGCCGTCGCCGCTGGCCGGGTCGCGCCCGGAGTTGCGCCCGTCCGCGCCGGAATCAGCCATCCTCTGAGATTATCACTTTGCAAAATACTTGCGGATCGTGATAATTATCGAACGTGACTACATGTCGTGCAGACGTGGTGGCCCTGACCGGACGGGCCGCGGGCGGCGGCTGGCCGCCGCGAAACAGGCTAGCGGCGCAGGTCAGCGCAGCGGGCCGTCGGCGTGGTCGTCCTGCTCCAGGACCTGGACCGGGTCGCCGACCCGGATCGAACTGCCGGGCCGTGGCGCGTCGGGGATCAGGTTGACGCCGAACCAGACCTTGCCGTCCCAGCGCCGGGTTCTGGCCAGCGTGGCGATCGGCTCCTTGCCGGTGGCCGCGGTGTCGGGATCGATGGTGGTCAGCACGCACCGGTCGCAGCCCTTGACGGCACGGAACGTCACGTCGCCGACGCGCAGCCGCCGCCAGCCGTCCTCGGCCCACGGGGCAGTCCCCGCCACGACCACGTTCGGCCGGAACCGCCGCATCGGCAGCGGGCCTTCGGCCGCGCGCGGGCCGGCCTCGATCGCCTCGTTCAGCGCGGCCAGCGAGCTGTCGGTGGTGAGCAGTAGCGGGTAGCCGTCGGCGAACGAGACCCGGTCGCCGTCCCGGCTATAGTCCGGGTTCGGCCGCCGCCGGGTCGGGTCGTCCAGGTAGACCAGCCGCACCGGCTCCCCGGTCACGGCGCTGAACCAGGCGTCCGCCGCGGCGCCGGCCGGGGCGGCCAGCAGCTTGCTCTGCCACACGGCGACCGGGGCCAGCTCGCCGCCGCGCGGGACGCTCACCATCAGGTCCGGCCCGTCGGGCCCGGTCAGGCGGATGCCACCGTCCTCGAGGAACGGCGTGACCAGCACCAGCCGCGGGTACTCCCGCGCGGTCACCACCTCGCCGCCGAGATCCACGATCATCCACCGGCGGTCCCCGGCCAGCCCCCACGGCTCGACCGGGGCGGCCGCCAGCCGGTCGCCCCGGCATGACTTGACCGGGTAGCGGTACACGTCGGTGATGGTCAGCGGCATATCAACGAGCCTAGCCACCCTTTCCGGCGGCAGCTTCGTCGGCGCGGGCGGCGTCCGGCGTGATGCGGCCGACTTTCTCATCGGGCCGCTACGCCCGGGTTGGCCCGGTAACGCGGCAGTGTTGCCAGTATGGGACGTATGGCAGAAGAGCGAGCGTGGCTGCTGCAGGCCCAGCCCGCGTGGCCGGGCTGGCGCGGGCTCGCCGCGGTGGCCGACGACAGCCATGTCGGGTGTCAGGGATACGAGCTCCTGTCGTTCGGCGCGGACGGGCGGCGGACGGCAGCCGAGCGGCTCCTGGTCGACAATCCCGCCGCCGCGGCGGCCGTGGCACAGAAGGCCTTCGGCGTCGATGCGGCCGGCTGGCGCCCGGCTTACGCCGCGCTCGGCACCGACCCGCTCCCCTGGTCCGAGATCGCGGCGCGGATGGATCCGGGCCGACTCGAAGGCGAGCGGCGGGCGTGCCTGCGGGACGCCTACGACGGGCTCTTCGATGAGGTCGCCGGGCGCGTCGGCGAGGAGACCGCGGCGGCGATCCTGCCGATGGTGCGGGCGGCGAGCTCGCCCGACGAGCTGCGCGCGGTCATCGGCGAGGACGCCGGGCCGGTCTGGGACGCGTGGTTGCGGTACCCGGATATCGACCCCGGCGAGAAGGCCGTGCTCGCCGACATCGACTCTTACGGCTGGCATGGCCTGTGGATCCGGGAGGACGGAGCCGGCCCGCAGTTCAGCTACTCGATCGGCTTCTACCACACCCTGGGCGCCCCGGAGGTGATCGTCGTCGGGATCCGCCCCGAGATCGCGCACTCGATGCTCTGGGAGGCATACCGCCGGGTCAGGCGGGGGGAGACCATGACCCCCGGCCGCTGCTACGACAACTTCCTCGACGGGCACGCCGTCACGTTCGTGGACGTCTCGGACGACGCGCGCCGGGAGTACCTCGGCTTCGCGCACTGGTACTACAAGAGCGACTTCCCGGCCCTCCAGCTCGTCTGGCCGTCGGCCGCCGACGGGCGGTGGCCCTGGGAGAGCGAGAGCCTCGCCCGCCTGCAGCCGTTGCTCGGCCCGGTACCGCCCGCGGCCGGCCCGCATCCTCCGCCGAGCGCATGACGCGGCGGCCCCGGGGCTAACCCTGTCCCCGTCTGCGGGCACTATGAGGCGTGGGGCAACTGCCGGACTGTCCGGCCTCCGACGCGGACCTGGTCCGCGAGGCGCTGCTCGGCGCCCGGGAGCCGTTCGCGGAGCTGGTTCGCCGCCACCAGCGCACCGCCACGGCCCTGGCGGCCCGGGTGCTCGGCTCGGACGACCTGGCCGCGCTGGCGCTGACCCTGGAGGCGGTCGAGACCCCGCGCCCGCTGACCTACCAGATGGCGGCCGGCCTGCTGCCGCCGCGGACGCCCGGGCCGCCGAGACCAGGATCATCCGGCTGGACAACGGCGGCACGTTTTACGCGGTCGTGATCGTGGACGGCCCGGCCGGGCGGCGCGAGGTCGACGCGCGGCCCAGCGACGCGGTGACCCTCGCCACCATGGTGAACGCGCCGATCCGGGTCGACGCCCGGCTTTTCGCCGAGGCCGATACGACCGAATGCCCGGACCCGGAGTGGCAGTCCTACCCCGCCGCCGCCGAGCTGGCCGCCGACGTCGAGCGGCAGATGCAACTGGCCCGCCAGACGCGCCCCCTGGCGCCGGGCCAGGCCGGCGTGCCGAAGGCCGGGGCCTGACCCGGCCGCCCGGCCCGCCAGGTCACGAGGTATCCGCGTCCTTCGGCTCCAAGAATGCTTCCATGATCAGCGATTCGCCCCGGAACATCGGCGCCTGGCGGACCTGCCGCTCGATCGACGTCGCCGACATGGTGTAGCCGAGGAACAGGAACAGCGAGACGGCCTGGATGACGATCCACACCCAGTAGGAGTTGAAGGCGCCCGCGCTCCAGTCGTTGAGCGCGTGCAGGGTGACCGGGATCGCCACGCCGAGCAGTACGAGCGGGATCCGCCGCCGCGGGTAGTTGATGCCCATCCCGATGAAGAACGCCGAGATCCCGGCCCAGACGGCGTGCTGGAAGCCGTCCACGAACACGCGCTCGGCAAAGGACAGGACCGCCGTGACCGCCTGGCTGGCGACCTGCGCGTGGTTGATGATCAGAATCTCTTGCGAGGTGTAGAGGGCGGCCTCGAAGACGCCGAAGGTGAGGCCGGCGATGGTCCCGAGGAACATCCACATCTTGGGATCCAGCTTGACCGAGCGGAATTTCAGCAGGATGAGCCCGGCCAGCAGGACCGGCAGCGCCTTCGTTATCTCCTCGTTGAGCCCGACGCCGATCGCGGCGGGGAAGGACAGGGCCTGTCCGGGCTTGCCCAGGTGGTCGTTGATGTTGATCGTCACGACGTTCATCCACACCAGGGTCCAGACGATGATGCCGATGCCGAGCTGAACCTCTAGTTTCCTGATCGGCCCGGGCCGGATCAGCAGCCAGAAGCCGATCGCCCAGAGGGGCGCGGTGTACAAGCTGTACGCCCAGCCCGGGGTGGTCAGGTTGCCTGACGACGCGAACAGCGCGATGAACACCAGCGGGAGCAGCGCGTACGTGATGACCAGGAGCCGCAGGCCCTGGCGCCAGCCGGGATTGGTGAGCCAGCTACGGATCGGGATCAGGATCCGGAAGGCCGCCACCAGCTCATCGCCCGCCGACTCGGCGGGCGGGCCGAAGCCGCTTCCGGGCCCGGCCGGGCGGGGCGCGGGGGGCGCCGGCGGTCGCGCCCCCGGCGCATTGCGGGCCCAGGACCGGCGGGCCCGGCACTTGCGGGCCCAGGACCGGCGGCCCCGGCGCCGACGAGGGCTCGAGGCGCAGGGCCGGCCCGTGCTCCGACCCCAGCGTGAGCTCCGTCGCCTGGCCCACGGCAACCCGGGTGACGGGCTGCCCGCCCAGGTAGGTGGGCGCCTGGCCGACGTTCTCGAAGACCCACCCGTCAGGGGCCCAGCTCAGCTGCGCGTGCTTACGGGAGACGGCCGGATGGCTGACCACCACGTCGTTGTCGGTCGCCCGCCCGATCCGGACCAGCTGCCCGGGCTGGAAGACGTACGGCCGGTCATCGAGGCTGAGCTGAAGCTCGCTGCCGGGAACGCCCACGGTCTCCCCGGAGGGCGCCGGCCGCCAGAACTCCCAGCCCGGCGGCGCGGGAGGCCATGATGGGTCGGGGTGCCAGCCCGCGGGCGGCTGCCACCCGGCGGGCGGCGCCGGCCAGCCGGGCGGTGCCTGGAAGACCCAGCCCGCGCCCGCGGAGCCGGTCCGCTCCTGAGGTGAACTCGTGAATGCCATCGCCGCCTCTTGCCGCGTCTGAGCTTTGCCGTAAGCGCGTGCTCAGGCCACCCCAGGGTAACCGGGGCCGGCCGCCGGTAGGGTCATGAGCCGGACCAGTCACCTGTTACCTCGGCAGATCCGGGAAACGGCTCACGTGACTCATGAGACGGCCGCGGACGACGCGGTGCGCCGCAGCCAGCAGCACTGGCTGCGAGCCCGCGGCTTCCTCAACCGCCGCCGGCACGAGCTGGGCCGGGCCGCGCAGGACCTGTACCCCCGGTCGTGGAGCGTCGCGGGAACACCGCTGCTCGCCCGCCCGGAATGGCTTCCCGCCGCGCCGGTCCCGCTGGACCAGGTGGTGCTGTCGTGGCATCCCGGCTGGCCGGCCCGCGGCATCGACGGCACCGGGCCGGAAACCGCGGCGGTGCGCCCGCTGCGCGAGGGCGCGAGCCGGTTCGGCTGCTATGCCGCCGCGCTGGGCGTGCTGAGCCGGCCGGGGCTCTTCGAGGACCGTGCCTGTTACCGGCTCCTCGAGGCCGCCGCGGCGCCAGGCGCGGCGAGCCTCGGGTTCGGCGAGGGCCGCTACTTCGAGGTGATCAACACCTGCGAGGCGGTGGCGCACGAGTACGCGGCGGCCACCCTGGCCGCCCGCGACCCGGCCCGGCCCCCGGCCCTGGACGAGCTGCCGCTGCGGTCGCTGATCGGCGATCCCACCGACCTGGGGCGGCGGCCGGTGATGGCCGCGATCGCCGTCCTGCTGCTGCGCGCGGACCGTGCCTCGGGCGACACCACGATGATCCTGCACTGGCGGGATCCGGCCCGGGTGGCCACCGGCGGCGGCCTCTACCAGGTCGCCCCGGTCGGGGTGTTCCAGCCTTCGCACGATGCCGAATGGAACTGGGCCAACGATTTCAGCCTGTGGCGCAGCATCGTCCGCGAGCTGGCCGAGGAACTGCTCGGCGGCGCCGAGGACTATCACAGCGACGCCGCGCCGATCGACTACCAGCGCTGGCCGCTGCACGCCACGCTGGCCGAGGCCCGGCGGGCCGGGAGGCTGCGGGTGTTCTGGCTCGGCCTGGGCGCCGACCCGCTGACGCTCGCGGCCGACATGCTGGCGGTCGCCGTGTTCGACGCCGACCTCTTCGACGCGACCTTCGCCGGCCTGGTCCCGGCCAATGACGAAGGCCGCGTCATCACCGGCGATGGCGCGCCCGGGGTGGCCGCTGGCGTTCCGTTCCGGGCGGCGATCGTAGAGCGGTTCGGCACCACCGAGCCCATGCAGGCCGCCGGAGCCGCGCTGCTGCGCATCGCCTGGCAGCACCGGGACACGCTGCTGGCGAGCTGAGCCGGCGCTATCCGAAAGACTCCGATAAACAGGTACTTGACGCTATTGAGGCCCTAAGATTACCCGGGTGATGCCCGGGCCTGGCCGCCTCCTACCCGTCCTGGTGGCCGCTCTCGGCCTGACGTTGATCACGAGCTGCTCGTCCGGCGCGTCGGTGCCGGACCCGTCGACGGCGGCGCAGGTCAAGACCCGGCTGCTCGCGCCCGGCATGGCCCCGGGGTTCTCGCCCGAGCCGAGGACGCTGCAGAGCGCGCAGCGGTCGGCCCGGGCCCGGCCGTTCGTCCCGCCGCGCGGTAGTGCCGACCATGTCTGCTCCCTGCTCGCGACCCCGGCGTCGTTCGTCCCGGGAGCCGCGCTGAGCGGCGGCCAGTCCATCGGCGCAGCGCACCCGCAGCTGTACGGGCCGTTCGCCCCGTCCTGGTTCGAGGGGATCGACGTCTACCCGGGAACCGAGGCCGCGAACATGGTCACGGCGCTGATCGGGATGATCGGCAAGTGCGGGCATTTCATGCTCAGCGCCAGCGTGCCCGGCTCGGCTCCGGCTCCGGCCAGCGAGGCCGCGTCGCCGCTGTCCGGCCTCGGCGACCAGGCGCTCTACGTCACGGTCCGGGTGCGGACCCCGACGCCCGGCCTCTTCCAGGCGCACGACTGGATCGTGATCAGGTCGGACCGCACCCTGATCTGGATCGAC
Organism: uncultured Actinomycetota bacterium; assembly: GCA_963808705.1. Taxonomy (GTDB): domain Bacteria; phylum Actinomycetota; class Actinomycetes; order Streptosporangiales; family Streptosporangiaceae; genus JASHPR01. The sequence continues at coordinate 95,755 of CAWEHB010000013.1, forward strand.
GACCGGTCCATCGCCGCCGAGGCGGTCGGGCAAGGGCACGACCAGCTGACCCTTCGGCTGGCCCGGGACGCCTGGCGGCGTTTCTCGGCCTCCTAGCCCGGGCCGGACGGGCCGGACGGACGGACGGCTTCGGCAGCGGGCGCCAGGCGAGCCGCGGCAGCAGCGGGGCGGCGAGCCGCTCGGCTGCCGCGCCGCGGTACACGCCCGCCCCGTAGGCCGCCTCGTCGGCCAGGTAGCCGAGCGCGAACCGGACCGGGTCCAGCCGCGGCCTGCTGCCGAGCCACGCCGCGGCCGGCGGCCCCGCGAGCAGGGAGGCCAGCGCGAGCCGGCGGCCGCTCCTGGTCCGCGGGCGGCGCCCGCCGGGCCAGGCGAGGCCCGCCGCGACGGCCGGGAGGGCGAACTGGATGCTCCACCGCCCGACGCCGAGCCAGGTCTGCCGCACCGATCCGGCCATCGGGCGGAGCACGCCCGTGGCCGGCACGTCCCATCCGCGCAGCAGCCGGACCAGCTGGCCGGTGCCCGCCCCGTACGCGGCGAGCGCGGTCACCGGACGGCGGGCCAGCAGCGCGGCGACCGCCGCGGCCGGCCACGCCTGCACGATCAGCGGCGGCACCTGGCCGGGGTGCCTGCGGGCCAGCGGCGCGGCCGAGTTCCCGTACCGGAACCGGCGGGCGAGCACCGGCATCCAGCGCCCGGGCTCGACGTGGCCCACCTCCGCGCCCGGGTCGTACCGCACCCGCCAGCCTGCGCCGATCATCCGCCAGATCAGGTCGACGTCCTCGCCGTAGCGCAGGCCGGGATCGAATCCACCGGAGGGGATCGCGGCGACGCGAACCAGCAGTGCGGCGGTGGGCACGTAGGACAGCCGGGTCAGCGGCGCGACCCTGGCCTCGTCCGGGCCCAGGTCGATCGGGGCCCGGGCGGCCAGGTAGCGGCCCACGGCGCTGTTCCCGCTCTCCGGCCGGACCCGCGGCGCCACGGCGCCGATCATCGGGTCGGCGAAGTGCGCGCCGAGCCCGGCGATCCAGTCCGGGCCCGCGGCACAGTCGCTGTCGAGGAAGGCGACCAGCGGCGTGGTCACCAGGGCCACGCCGTCGTTGCGGGCCGGGCCGGGACCTCCCGACGCCGGGCGCCGCACGAGCCGCGCGCCGTGCCGCTGGCACACGGCCGCGGTCGCGCCCGGGTCGGCGGAGCCATCGTCCACCACGATCACCGGTTGGCCGGGGCCGAGCTCGGCCAGGCAGCGGTCCAGCCCGGCGGGCCGGTCCCGGACCGGGATCACCACCGTGACCTCGGCGGGGGGCTGCCCGGCGGGCGGGCGCGGGTGCGCCAGCCCGGTGTCGGTGAGCCGCCGGGCCAGCCGACCGCTGTCCGGCGAGCCAACCGGACCAGCGCGCAGTTCCTCCAGCGCGCGGACCCCGGCCGCGTTCAGCCGCAGCAGCCGTGGCGGCGAGCCGCCGAACAGCACGTCGGACCCCACGAGCTTGGCCTCGCGGTCGAAGGCGATGCCGAACCCGGCCGGCAGCGGGACCGTCCTCACAGGGCCAGGCCGCCGTCCACGGGTACCACGGCGCCGGTGATCGCGCTGCTGCCCTCCCCGGCCAGCCAGACCAGCGCCGCAGCGACCTCGGCCGGCTGCAGCAGCCGCTGCACCGGCTGCTGGGCCGCGAACGACGCGGCGCCCGGCAGCCCGTACAGGCGGGCGCTCTCGGCCAGCATCGGCGTGTCGGTAGACCCCGGGCTGACGGCGTTCGCGGTGATCCCGGTCCCGCCCAGCTCGGCGGCCAGCGCCCGGATCAGCCCGGCCACGCCCGCCTTGGCCGCGCAGTAGGCGGCCAGCATCGGCAGCCCGCGGGTGGCGGCCGCCGACGCGACCGCGAGGAACCGGCCGCCGCGCGGCTCCGGGCGGCGCAGCAGCGCCGGGATCGCGGCCCCGGCCAGCCCCAGCACGCCGCCCAGGTCGGTGTCGAGCACCGCGCGCTGCTGGCCGGCGGGCATCTCCCAGAGCGACACCCCGCCGGCGATCACCCCGGCCGCGGCGATGGCGGCGTCCAGGCCGCCCCACTCGCGCTCGGCCGCGGCGACCGCCTCGGCGAGCTGGCCGCGGTCGCACACGTCAGCCGCGAACGCCCGCGCCGCGCCGCGATGACCAGCCGCGGCGGACGCCTCGGCCACCACCTGGTCCAGCTCGTCCCGGGTGCCGAGCCGGTAGGGCAGCGCCGGGTCGTCGGCGCACCGGTCGACGGCCAGGACGGCCCAGCCCTGCGCCGTCAGGCCGCGGACGGTCGCCGCGCCGATGCCGCGGGCCGCGCCGGTGACCAGCGCGACCCGGGTCACGCTGTGCTTCCCGCTCGCTTCCGGGGCCCCGCCCGCCTCCCCATCCTCCTTCACTGCCGTCTTCCCTCGTCCTTCACTGCCGTCTTCCCTCGTCCTTCACTGCCGTCTTCCCTCGTCCTTCACTGCCGTCTTCCCTCGTCCTTCACTGCCGTCTTCCCTCGTCCTTCACTGCCGTCTTCCCTCGTCGCTCGGTCGCAAGCTCCGTCGCTCCTCAGCCCAGACGGCGCCGCGCCCCTCCAGCTCGCTCATGTGCCGAGCACGCGGGTGAACCCGGGCGGGATCACGATGTCGTCCCGGGTCAGGTCGGCGATCGACGAGTGGCCGAGGGCGAGCAGGGCCGAGTCGATGCCGCCGCGCAGGATGTCGAGCACGTTCTCCACGCCGGCCTGGCCGTTGGCGGCCAGGCCCCACAGGTAGGCACGGCCGATCATCACGGCCCGGGCGCCGAGCGCCACGGCCTTGACCACGTCACCGCCGCGGCGGACGCCGCCGTCGAGCAGCACCTCCACCTGGTCGCCGACGGCGTCGGCGACCGCCGGCAGGGCCCGGATGGTCGCGGGCGTGCCGTCCAGGTTGTTGCCGCCGTGATTGGACACCGAGATGGCCGTGACCCCCGCGTCCACCGCCCGCTTGGCGTCGTCGACCCGGATCACGCCCTTGAGCATGACCGGCCCGTCCCACTGCTCCCGCAGCCATCGCACATCGTCCCAGGTCGGCAGCGGCGTGCCCATCCACTGCCCGTACGCGCCGAAGAACGTCGGCGCGGCCTCTCCCGGGTCCGCCATGTTCGGCACGGTCAGTCCCGGCAGGTGACCGGTCCTGGCCCAGTCCAGCAGCCAGCGCGGGCGCGACAGGCCCTGCGGGGCCAGCCGGGCCATCGTCCGCAGGTCCAGCCGTTCCGGGATCACCGGGCTGCCCCAGTCCCGGCCGTTGGCGAACGACCAGTCCAGCGTGACGATCAGCCCGGCGACCCGGGCGGCCCGGGCCCGGCCGAGGCGTTCGGCCATCTGGTCGCGCGTCCCGGCCCAGTAGATCTGGAAGAACGTCTGCGGGTTGGCCGCGACCACCTCCTCGACCGGCCTGCTGGCGAACGAGCTGAGGCTCATCGCGGTTCCCCGGGCCGCGGCGGCGTGAGCCACGGCCACCTCGCCGTCGGGGTGCACGGCCTGCACGCCGGTGGGCGAGATGATCACCGGCAGGGATACCGGCTGGCCCATGACCGTGGTGGAGAGGTCGCGCTTGGACGGCAGCCCGGCCACGTGCGGGGCGAAGCCGAGCTCGCTGAAAGCCCTGATGTTGTCGCCGGCCGTTACGCCCTTCTCGGAGCCGGCGAGCAGCGCTCGATACACAGACGAGGGCAGCCGCTTCCTGGCGCGCCGCTGCGCCTCGGCCACGGTCTCGAACCAGGCATTGCTCATCGGCCCATCCTCTCCTGTCGGTCAGCGGGCGAACAGCCCGGCCGCGATGACGTGGGCTCCCTCCTCGGCCAGCGGGCTCTCGTCGCAGCCCCGGGGCGGCCTGGCCGCCTGCCGGGCGCCGATGGTGACCGGTACCGGGCCTGCCGCCCGGCCTCGCACCGGACCGCGGTGGGAGTGGTCAAGCGCCGGGCGCGGGGCGGCCGCCTGGTCCACCGACTGGAGGGCCGCGGCGCCGAGGCCCCGCACGCACTCGGGATCGGGGCCGTCCAGGGGCAGCCCGGTGAAGAACTTGGCGGCCATGCAGCCGCCCCGGCACGAGTCGAAGAACTGGCAGGAACGGCACGCCCCGCCGGACTGCGGGCGGCGCAGCTCGGCGAACAGCTCCGAGTCCCGCCACACGGCCTGGAACCCGCCGGGCTGGCGGACGCTGCCCGCCAGGAACTCCTCGTGGATGGCGAACGGGCAGGCGTAGACGTCGCCGACCGGGTCGATCAGGCAGACCACGCGGCCCGCGCCGCACAGGTTCAGCCCCGGCAGCGCTCCGCCGTACGGGGCCAGGTGGAAGAACGAGTCACCGGTCAGCACCTGCTCGCCGTGGGCGACCAGCCAGTCGTAGAGCTGGCGCTGCTGCCCGGTGGTGGGGTGCAGCTCGGGCCAGCTGTCCGCGCCGCGGCCGGACGGGCGCAGCCGGGTCAGCCGCAGCTGCGCGCCATGGGAATCGGCCAGCGCCTTCAGCTCGTCGAGCTGGCCCACGTTGTGCCGGGTCATCACGACCGACAGCTTGAAGCCCTCGAACCCGGCCGTCCTGAGGTTGCGCATCGCGCGGACCGCGGTGGCGTAGGACCCGGCGCCCCGCACCGCGTCGTTGACCTCGGCGGTCGCGCCGTCCAGCGAGATCTGCACGTCGACGTAGTCGCTGGCGGCGAGGCGCCGGGCCACCCCGGGATCGATCTTGATGCCGTTCGTGGAGAACTTCACGCCCACGTGGTGGTCGGTGGCGTAGTCGACGAGGTCCCAGAAATCCGGCCGGACCGTCGGCTCGCCGCCGCCGATGTTGACGTAGAAGACCTGCATCCGCTCCAGCGTGTCGATCACGGCCCGGCACTCGGCCGTGGTCAGCTCGCGCGGGTCGCGGCGGCCGGAACTCGACAGGCAGTGAACGCACGCGAGATTGCACGCGTAGGTGAGCTCCCAGGTCAGGCAGATCGGCGCGGCCAGCCCGCGCTCGAACTGCTCCACCAGCCGCGGCACTGGCGCGGCCGAACGCTCCGGCGCGGCCGAACGCTCCGGCGCGGCCGAACGCTCCGGCGCCACCGCGGCCGCCGTCATGACGCCCGCCTTTCCCTGATCGTCTGCGATTCGGCGAGGGTCGCCAGGGCGCGCTCGTAGGCGGGCAGCGCCGCGGCGGTGACGCCCGCGGCCGCGCAGGCGGCGCGCGCGCTCGGGTGCTCGGCCAGTGACCGCACGACCGTGAGCACGGTCGCGTTCTTCAGGAACGACAGCCGCCGGGTTCCGAAGTGATAGAGCAGCGCGCCGAACGGCTCCGGACGCACCGCCACCCGGTCGTCGATGCGCCACGGGCGGTCCAGGTCGAACCGCGGTGACACCGCGGTGTCGAGCCGGGGGGGCGCGGCCCTCCCCGGGGACACCCCAGACCCCGGTAGCCCGGAACCTCCCGGGTTAGTAGACACCGCACATCCCGTCGATCGACACTTCCTCGACCAGGAGCTCCTCCGCGACCAGCGCCTCCTCACCGGCGCGGTCGCTCGCGCGGCCGGGGCGGCCGGCTCGTCGTCGATCAGCCCGGGCTGGGCCGGTGTCGTCTCGATTACCGCCTGCTGGGTCATTGCCTGCCTCCCTGATCGGGCTCCGGCCAGCGGTCGCGCGACCGGCGGCCGCCTAGTAATGGCACCTGGTGCAGACAGTAAACCGGGCCGCGCGTGCTGCGCTAACGGCACCTAGTGCCAAAAGCCCGAGGCTGGACGCCGCACTCGGCGCGATGGCCGAGGCGTTCCAGGCCGGTAGCCGGTAACCGCGGGAGCGGCCGGGCTGGCACACTACCGGTCATGCAGACGCTGGTGGCCGATCATCCGCTCGTCGCGCACAAGCTGACCGCGCTGCGGGACGTGCGCACCGAGACCCCGACCTTCCGCAGGCTCACCGACGAGCTGGTGACCCTGCTCGCCTACGAGGCGACCCGCTACATGAAGATCGAGCCGGTATCGGTGACCACCCCGGTCGCCGCGGCCACCGGGGTGAAGCTGGCCCGGCCCAACCCGCTGGTGGTCCCGGTGCTGCGGGCCGGCATCGGCATGCTCGACGGCATGGCGCGGCTGCTGCCCAACGCCGACGTCGGGTTCGTCGGGCTGGCCCGCGACGAGGAGACGCTGGTCGCCTCGACCTATGCCGCGCGGCTGCCCGAGGACCTCACCGGGCGCGACGCGTTCGTGCTCGACCCCATGCTGGCCACCGGCGGCACCCTGGAGACCGTGATCGCGATGCTGGCGTCGCGCGGCGCGGCCGCGGTCACGGCGATCTGCCTGCTCTCCGCCCCGGAGGGCGTGGCCCGGCTGGAGCGGGCGTTCCCGGCCGACGACCCGGTCCCGGTCCGGGTGGTGACGGCCGGCCTGGACGAGCGGCTGAACGAGCGCGGCTACATCGTGCCCGGCCTCGGCGACGCGGGCGACCGGCTGTTCGGCAAGATCTAGATCCCCATCGGGTGCCAGACGGTCTTGGTCTCCAGGAACGCCAGCAGCCGCCGGGTGCCCGGCGCGGCCGCCCAGTCATCGTCGCCCGTGCTGCCAGCTGGAGAGAACACCCGCTTGACGTTCTCCGCGGCCAGCCGCTCCAGCTCGCCGCGGTCACCCGGCGCCACGCCGGTCAGGTCGATCGCGTTGACGTCCATGTGCCCGGCCAGCACCGGCGCCAGCTCCGCGGTGAACCCGGTGAGCACGTTCACCACCCCGGCCGGCACGTCCGAGGTGGCCAGCACCTCGGCGAGCGTCACCGCGGGCAGCGGCCGCCGCTCGCTGGCCACGACCACCGCGGTGTTGCCGGTGGCGATCACCGGCGCGAGCACGCTGACCAGCCCGAGCAGGCTGGACTCGGCCGGGGCCACGACCGCCACCACGCCGGTCGGCTCCGGGACGCTGAAATTGAAGTACGGCCCGGCCACCGGGTTCGCCGCGCCGGCCACCTGGGCCACCTTGTCCGGCCATCCCGCATACCACACCCAGCGATCGATCGCTGCCGCCACGACCCGCTCAGCGCCGCCGCGGTCGAGGCCCTCATTCTGGGCGATCTGCTCGGCAAACTGACTGGCCCGGCCCTCGAGCATCTCGGCGACCCGGTACAAGACCTGGCCGCGGTTGTAGGCGGTCGCGCCGGACCACCGGCCGAAGGCGGCCCGGGCGGCGGTGACCGCGTCCCGGGCGTCCTTGCGTGACGCCTGCGCGGCCAGGGCCAGCAGCGCGCCGTCCGTTCCGGAAACGGGGTAAGACCGGCCGGACTCCGATCGGCCGAACGCGCCGCCGATGAACAGCTTGTAGGTCTTGCGGACGTCCAGCCGCGCGAGGTGGTCACGCATCGAGGTACGCGGCCAGCCCGTGCCGCCCGCCCTCCCGTCCGAAGCCGGACTCCCGGTACCCGCCGAACGGGCTCGCGGGGTCGAACCGGTTGTAGGTATTGGCCCACACCACGCCGGCCCGCAGCCGCTGCGCCAGCCACAGGATCCGGCTGCCCTTGTCGGTCCACACCCCGGCGGACAGCCCGTACGGGGTGTTGTTGGCCTTCGTGACCGCCTCCTCCGGGGTCCGGAACGTCAGCACCGACAGCACCGGCCCGAAGATCTCCTCCCGGGCGATCCGGTGCGACTGGCTGACCCCGGTGAACACCGTCGGCGGGAACCAGAAGCCCCGCTGCGGCAGCTCACACGGCGGGGACCAGCGCTCCGCGCCCTCGGCCTCCCCGGCCTCGGACAGCTCGCGGATCTTGTCGAGCTGCGGCTGCGAGTTGATCGCGCCGACGTCGGTGTTCTTGTCCAGCGGGTCGCCCAGCCGGAGCGTGCCGAGCCGGTCGCGCAGCCGCTCGACCACCGCGTCCGCGACCGACTCCTGCACCAGCAGCCGGGAGCCCGCGCAGCACACGTGGCCCTGGTTGAAGAAGATGCCGTTCACGATCCCCTCGACCGCCGCCTCGACCGGCGCGTCGTCGAAGACCACGTTCGCCGCCTTCCCGCCGAGCTCGAGGGTCAGCCGCTTCCCGGTGCCCGCGACTGTCCGCTGGATCTGCTTGCCGACCTCGGTGGACCCGGTGAACGCGACCTTGTCCACGCCCGGGTGGGCCACCAGCGCCGCCCCCGCCTCCCCCGCGCCGGTCAGCACGTTCACCACCCCGGGCGGCAGCCCGGCCTGCTGGCACACCTCGGCCAGCAGCAGCGCGGTCAGCGGCGTGGTCTCGGCCGGCTTGAGCACGCAGGTGTTCCCGGCCGCGAGCGCGGGCGCCAGCTTCCACGCGGCCATGAGCAGCGGGAAGTTCCACGGGATCACCTGCCCGGCCACCCCGATCGGGCGCGGCGACGGGCCGAGCCCGGCGTGCTCCAGCTTGTCCGCCCAGCCCGCGTGGTAGAAGAAGTGCGCCGCGGCCAGCGGCACGTCGACGTCGCGTGACTCCTTGATCGGCTTGCCGTTGTCCAGGCTCTCCAGCACCGCGAACTCGCGGAGGCGCTCCTGCAGGATCCGCGCGATCCGGTACAGGTACTTGGCCCGCTCGGCGGGCGGCATCGGCCCCCAGACCTGCTCGTAGGCGGCGCGGGCGGCGGCCACGCCGCGGTCGACATCGGCCGGGCCGGCCTCGGCCACCTGCGCGAGCGGCTCCTCGGTGGCCGGGTTCACCGTGGGGAAGAGCTGCCCGCTGGCGGCGGGCGCGAACTCGCCGCCGATGAACAGGCCGTACTCGGGTGCGATCGCCACGATGTCCCGCGACTCCGGCGCCGGCGCGTAGTCCCAGTCCGTTCCCGCGGCCCGCTCCGCCTCGGCGCGGTGCCCGGTCACCTCGGCTGCTGGCGCGGCCCGGCTGCCGGCGGCGCCTCGCCCGCCCTTCCCGTCCTTCGCGCCCTTCCCGGCCTGCATCAGCCGCCTTCCCGTCGCCCGGCGTGGTGGCCCGGGCCTCATTCTCGCACGCCAGCGGGCCACGAAGCCTACGCTGGCCGGGAGCCCGCCGCCGGCGCCGGCCGCGTGATGTTAATCCCGGCTACATTGCGGGTAGTCGTGGCCGGTTGTCACCGTCAGGCAGAGGCGGGGAAGGCGGGAGGGCGGGTCGTGCTAGCTGCGCTCGTGCTGGCCGGCATCATCGCGGCTCCGATAGGGACGGCTGCGCTGCTGATCGGCCGCGGGCATCCGCGCCGGACGACCGGGGCGTGGGCGACCGCCCGCAGGCTGGCGTTCAAGGTGGCCGGCACGCTGGTGCTAGCCGCGCTGGTGGCGGTGGCGATGCGGCTGCTCGGGGTGACCGAGCGCAACACGATCGCCGGCGTGGTCGGGCTGGCCGCCGGGAGCCTGGTCTGGCTGCCGGTGACCCGGCGCTGGAACGCCCGCGGCCACCTGTGCTGGGCGACCAGCATCTTCTTGTTCGCGGTCTACCTGGCCTACGTTCTGGACTGGACCTTCTACAGCGACCTTGGCCCGGCGAGCACGGCCGGCGGGCTGCTGCTGTGGTTCTTCGAGCTGTTCGCCGCGATCCTGGCCAGCGCCTACCTGTGGGAGATCTGCGACGCCATCGGCTCGGAGAAATGGGACCGGCGGATCGTACCGCCCACGACGGCGCAGCTGCCGGCCGCCGACGAGATCCCGTTCGTCAGCCTGCACGTGCCGGCGCACAACGAGCCGCCGGACATGGTCATCGACACGCTCCGCTCGCTGGCGCGCCTCGACTACCCGCGCTACGAGGTCATCCTGATCGACGACAACACCGACGACGAGAGCCTGTGGCGCCCGGTCGAGGCGTGGTGCAAGCGGCACAACGTGAAGTTCGCGCACCTGGAGGACTGGCCGGGCTACAAGTCGGGCGCGCTGAACTACGCGCTGACCAAGATGACCGACCAGCGGGCCGAGGTCATCGGGGTGGTCGACTCCGACTACCAGCTGGATCCCGGGTTCCTGCGCCGCTGCGCGCCGCTGTTCGCCGAGAGCTGGGTCGGCTTCACCCAGGCCCCGCAGGATTACCGCGGCTGGGAGCGCGCCCGGTACTACCGGCGGCTGTACTACTCCTACTCGTACTTCTTCGCGGTCTCCCAGCCGTCGCGCAACGAGCGGGACGGGGCCATCTTCGCCGGCACGATGGGCCTGATCCGCCGGGTCGCCCTGGACCAGCTCGGCGGCTGGGACGAGTGGTGCATCACCGAGGACGCCGAGCTGTCCCTGCGGCTGCTGCGGGCCGGCTGGACCGGCTACAGCATCGACCAGTCCTTCGGCAAGGGCATCATGCCGCTGACCTTTGAGGCGCTCAAGGGCCAGCGCTACCGGTGGTGCTTCGGCGGCATCCAGATCCTGCGGATGCACTGGCGCTCGCTGCTCCCCGGCCGTCCCTCGAAGCAGAACCGGCTCACCACCGGCCAGCGGTGGGCGTACCTGTCTGGCGCGGTCCAGTGGTACGGCGACCTGCTCGGCCTGGTGTTCCTGGTCTTCCTGCTGGCCGGGGCCCTCAACCTGGCCACCGGCGGCGGCCAGCTGTTCCGCAAGCTCACCGCGTTCCTGGTGGCCACCGTCCCGGTGCTGGTCCTGCTCGGGCTGGTGCGGGCGGTCGCGCTGCTGCGCCGCGGCACCGGGGCGTCGTGGCGGGACTCGCTCGGCGCGTTCTTCATCTGGCAGTCCACTTCCCTGGTGGTGGCGCGGGCCTCGGTGGTCGGCCTGTTCGCCAGGAAGGCGGCGTTCCTGCGCACGCCGAAGACCAGCGAGAAAGCCAAATGGTGGGAGGCGCTGCGGGCGAACTGGGCCGAGACGTCGCTGGCGCTGCTCGGGGCGGCGGGCATCGCCGGCGCGCTGACCAAGGCCACCGAGCTGGCCGGGCCGCTGCTGGCGGGCCTACTGCTGTTCCCGACGCTCGGCATGGCCGCGGCGCCGTTCAACAGCTGGGCCGCGCAGCGGGCGGCGCTGCCGCCGGACCTCGTCGAGGTGCGCACCATGGAGTGGAAGCGCAGCCAGCGGCGCCAGGCCTTCGTGCGCGGCGCGACGGTCGGCGGGCTGGTCACGGTCCTGGGCGTGATCGTCGCGGCCGTGGCGCTGTTCCTGGTCCCGGGCCGTCACCCGGTGCAGACGCCGAACCTGGTCGTGCCGGCCGCGCCCACGGCTACCGCGACCCCGACCCCCTCGCGGACCACGCCGAGCCCGACCCCGAGCAGCACGACGCCCTCCCCCACGCCGACCCCGACGCCCACGCCGACCCCGACCCCGACCTCCACGCCGAGCCCGACGCCGAGCTCGTCCCCCAGCTCATCCCCGACTGCCTCGCCGTAACCAGTTTGACCCCGCTGCGTCCCCGTTGCGGATGCCGAACCCCGGATCACAAGCCTCGGGTCAGTCGACGGTGAAGTAGTCGGGCCCGGCGTAGCGCCCGGTGAGCTGCTTGCTGCGCTGCATCAGCAGGTCGTTGAGCAGGCTGGAGGCGCCGATGCGGAACAGCGCCGGGGTCAGCCACTGCGGCCCGGCGGTCTCGCGCACCAGCACCAGGTAGCGGACCGCGTCCTTGGCGGTGCGCACGCCGCCGGCCACCTTGACCCCCACCCGGCGCCCGGTCGCGGCCGCGTGGTCACGCACGGCGGCCAGCATGACCAGGGTCACCGGCGGCGTGGCCGCCGGGGTGACCTTGCCGGTGGAGGTCTTGATGAAGTCCGCGCCGGCCAGCATGGCCAGCCAGGACGCCCGGGACACGTTGTCCAGGGTGGCCAGCTCGCCGGTCTCCAGGATCACCTTGAGGTGCGCGGCGCTGCAGGCCTCGCGCACCTGCCGCACCTCCTCGTAGACCTGGCCGTACCGCCCGGCGAGGAAGGCGCCCCGGTCGATGACCATGTCCACCTCGTCGGCGCCCGCCTGGACGGCGTCGCGCACGTCGGCGAGCTTCACCGCCAGCGACGCCCGGCCGGACGGGAACGCCGTGGCCACGGACGCCACCGCGACCGGGCCGCCGGCCAGCTCGGCCCGGGCCACGCCGACCAGGTCCGGGTAGACGCACACCGCGGCGACCGGCGGCACCGCCGGGTCGGCCGGGTCCGGCCGCCGGGCCTTGCCGCACAGCGCCCGGACCTTCCCCGGCGTGTCCGCGCCCTCCAGGGTGGTCAGGTCGACCATGCGGACCGCCATGTCCAGCGCCCGCATCTTGGCCTCCCGCTTGATGGACCTGGTGGCCAGCCCGGCGGCCCGCGCCTCGGTGCCCACCTGGTCCACGCCGGGCAGCCCGTGCAGCAGCTGCCGCAGCGCCGCGTCCGAGGTGGCGAGATCAGCGACGGCGCCGGCCCACCGGGCCGCGTGCTGCTCGGTCAGCGACTCAATCCCCACGCCGCCGACGCTACCCCGGGAAGCGCGCACGGTCACCTGCGCGCTCTCCGCCACCGGCCGGCGCGCCGATCTGGCCGTTCCGGCGGGACTGAGACCAGGACGTCAGCGAGCTAGCTGAGGCCGCCGGAACGGGCCGAGCCGAGCCGGGCCGCGCGGGCGGTCGCGAAACCCGGCTTGATGACGGTGTTGATGATCGGCAACCGCTCGTCGAAGGGCGCGAACGCGCTCTTCATCGCGTTGATGGTGAGCCACTCGATGTCACCCCAGCCGTACCCGAACGCCTCGGTCAGCGCGTGGAACTCCGACGACAGGCTGACCCCGCTCATCAGCCGGTTGTCGGTGTTGACCGTGACCCGGAACTGCAGCTCGCGCAGCAACCCGATGGGATGATCCTTGATCGACGCGGCCGCACCGGTCTGCACGTTCGAGGTGGGGCACATCTCCAGCGGGATCCTGCGGTCGCGCACGTAGCTGGCCAGCCGGCCCAGCACGGCGTGGCCGCCGGCCGGCACCTGGATGTCATCGATGATCCGGACGCCGTGCCCGAGGCGCTCCGCGCCGCACCACTGCAGCGCCTCCCAGATGGACGGGAGCCCGAATCCCTCGCCCGCGTGGATCGTATTGTGGAAGTTCTCCCGCGCCACGTACTGGAACGCGTCCAGGTGCCGGCTGGGCGGGCTGCCCGCTTCCGCGCCGGCGATGTCGAACCCGACCACGCCCGCGTCCCGGTGCCGCACCGCCAGCTCGGCGATCTCCAGCGACCTGGCCGCGGTCCGCATCGCGGTGAGCAGCGCGTAGACGGTGATGCCCCGCCCGCGGCCGCCGCGCCGGAAGCCCTCGAGCACCGCCTCGACCACCTGGTCCAGGCTGAGTTTCTCGCTCACGTGCAGCTCGGGGGCGAACCGTACCTCGGCGTAGACGACGCCGTCGGCGGCCAGGTCCTCGGCGCACTCGGCGGCCACCCGGATCAGCGCGTCCCGGGTCTGCATGACCCCGACCGTGTGCTGGAACGCCTCCAGGTAGAGCTCGAGCTGGCCGCGCTGGGCCACGCCGGTCATCCAGCGCGCCAGCTCGGTCACGTCGGTGGTGGGCAGGCCGCGGTACCCGGTCTCGGCCGCCAGCTCCACGATGGTCTCCGGGCGCAGGCCGCCGTCGAGGTGATCATGCAGCAGCACCTTGGGCACGCCGCGGATTTCGTCCAGGGTCACCGACACACGCCCATTCTCACAGACCGGCGCGAGCGGTCTGGCCGCCGGCGTCACGCGGTGATGCGCTCGATCACCAGCGGCTCGGCGGCGGGCGGGTCCGGCCCGATCTCGATCGCGCCCGCCAGCGCGTCGGCCGCCCGCGCGAGCCGGGTCTCGTCGTCCGCCCGCAGCTCCAGGACCGGCTGGCCGGCCTCCACCTGCTCGCCGGGCTTGGCCAGGCAGAGCAGGCCGGCCGCGGCGCTCACCGGGTCTTCCTTCCTGGCTCGCCCCGCGCCGAGCCGCCAGGCGGCCACGCCGACCGCCCGCGCGTCGAGCCGCCGCAGCCAGCCGGCCTGCGCGGCGGTCACCACCTGGGCGTGCCGGGCCCGCGGCAGCGGGGCGTCCGGGTCGCCGCCCTGGGCCGCGATCATGCTGCGGTAGCGGTCCAGGGCCCGGCCGTCGGCCAGCGCGGCCGCCGGATCGGCGTGCAGCCCGGCCAGCGCGAGCATCTCCCGGGCCAGCGCCAGCGTCACCTCGACCAGGTCGGGCGGTCCCTGGCCGCGCAGCGTCGCCACCGCCTCCTCGACCTCGACGGCGTTGCCGACGGCCCGGCCCAGCGGGGTGTCCATGGCCGTGAGCAGCGCCGCGGTGCGGACCCCGGCCTCGGCGCCCAGGCCGACCATGGTCTGGGCCAGCCGCCGCGCGGCCGGCAGGTCCCGCATGAACGCGCCGCTGCCCACCTTGACGTCGAGCACCAGGGCGGCCGTGCCCTCGGCGATCTTCTTGGACATGATCGAGCTTGCGATGAGCGGGATCGACTCGACGGTCCCGGTGACGTCGCGCAACGCGTACAGCCGGCGGTCGGCCGGGGCGAGGCCGGGGCCTGCCGCGCAGATCACGCAGCCCGTCGAGCGCAGCACCGCGATCATCTCGGCGGCGGACAGCCCGGCCCGCCACCCGGGTATCGACTCCAGCTTGTCCAGGGTGCCGCCGGTGTGGCCGAGGCCGCGCCCGGACAGCTGCGGCACGGCGGCCCCGCAGCTCGCCACCAGCGGGGCGACGACCAGCGAGACCTTGTCGCCGACCCCGCCGGTCGAGTGCTTGTCGACCGTGGGCGCGGGCACCTCGCCCAGGTCGAGCCGCTCGCCGGAGGCGACCATGGCCGCGGTCCACGCGTGCAGCTCGCCGGGCCCGAGGCCCTGGAAGTACACCGCCATGAGCAGGGCGGACATCTGCTCGTCGGCGATCTCCCCGGCGGTGTAGGAGGCGATCAGCCAGCGGATCTCCTCGTCGGTGAGCGCCCGGCCGTCCCGCTTGGCCCGGATCAGCTCGACGGTGTCGGGACGCACGGTGTCGGGACGCACGGTGTCGGGACGCCCGGGGTCGGGACGCCCGGGGTCAGGCCGCCCGGGGTCAGGCCGCCCGGGGTCAGGCCGCCCGGGCTCAGGCATCGGCGTCCCGCCGGGCCGCGAGGTCGGAGCCGGTGAAGGCCGAGGGCAGCAGGGAGCCGATCTCGCACGGCCCGTTCTCGGCGTCGAGGAGCAGCCCCGGGCCGCCGGCCTCGAGCAGCAGCTGGCGGCAGCGCCCGCACGGGACCAGCGGAGCGCCGTCCGCGGCCACCACGCTGACCGCGACCAGGCTCCCGCCGCCGCTCGCGTGCAGCGCCGAGACCAGGCCGCACTCCGCGCACAGGGTCAGGCCGTAGGAGGCGTTTTCCACGTTGCACCCGACCACGATCCGGCCCCCACCCCCCGCCCCCCTCCCCGTTCCCCCTTCGTTATCCCCCGCCACCTGCCCCGCGGCCCCCACGCGCAGCCTGGAGTACGGGGCGTAGGCGTTGCCCGCCGCCGCCTGCGCCGCCGCGCGCAGCGCGGGCCAGTCAATTGCCACGGTGAGGCTTTCTCCTGTCAAATCCGAGGCCAAGCCATGATCTTCTCGTTATCTGCCCGCGACCCACGATTTTAACGGGTCTCGATTCGGCAACAGCGCGGCCTGAGCGGCGGCTTCACGCTTCCCCGGACGGCGGCACCGGGGCTAGCCTTCGCACATCCCGGGGGGCTCTCGGCGCGGTGGCCCAGCGGCCCCAGTAGAGGAGGTAACCGTGCGAGGAATGATCAGGAACGGTGTGGCGCTCGGCGTCATCGCCCTGCTGGCCGCCGCCTGTGGCTCCAGTTCGTCGAGCACCACGTCCAGCTCGTCCAGTAGTTCGTCCAGCTCCAGCTCGTCCAGTTCGTCGACCACGGCCAAGTTCAAGGCCTGCATGGTCACCGACACCGGCGGCATCGACGACCGTTCGTTCAACGCGTCGTCCTGGCAGGGGGTCCAGGAGGCGGTGGCCGCGGATCCCTCCAAGATCACCGGAACCTACCTGCAGTCCACGTCCGCGAGCGACTACACGCCGAACATCAACACGTTCATCGGCGAGAAGTGCGGGATCATCATTACGGTCGGGTTCCTGATGGGTGACAACACCGAGTCCGCGGCCAAGGCCAACCCGAAGCAGAAGTTCGCGATCGTGGACTACACCTACAGCCCGGCGATCTCGAACATCGATGCCCTGGTGTTCAACACCGTGCAGGACGGCTTCCTCGGCGGCTACCTGGCCGCCGGAATGACCAAGACCGGCAAGGTGGCGACGTACGGCGGCGAGAAGCTGCCGACGGTCACCATCTACATGGACGGTTTCTGGGACGGCGTCCAGTACTACAACTCCCAGCACCACACCCACGTCGCGGTCCTGGGCTGGAACGAGCAGACCCAGAACGGCAGCTTCACCGGCAACTTCACCAGCCAGACCGACGGCCAGACGCTCACCCAGACCTTCATCAGCGAGGGCGCGGACATCATCTTCCCGGTCGCGGGCAACGTCGGGCTGGGCACGGCCAAGGCCGTGCAGGACGCCGATGCCGCCGCCGGGGGCGACAAGGTGAACATGATGTGGGTGGACACCGACGGCTGCTTCAGCGCCCCGCAGTACTGCCAGTACTTCATCAGCAGCGTGACCAAGGGCATCCAGGCGGCGGTGAAGACCTCCATCCTGTCCGCGGCCAACGGCACGTTCAAGGGCGGCAACTACCTCGGCGACCTGGCCAACGACGGCGTCGTGCTCTCGCCGTTCCACGACTTCGCCAGCAAGGTGCCCGCCTCGCTGAAGTCCGAGCTTGCGACCATCAAGACGGAGATCGAGAACGGGACGATCAAGCCGGCCACCAAGAGCCCGGTGTAGAGCAGCGGGGCCTGGCGGCCCGGGCGGCGGCACTGCCGCCGCCCGGGCCGCTGGCCGATGTCGCGAGAGGAGGCGCCGGTGCGGCTCGAGTTGCGGGGCATAACCAAGCGGTACGGCGCCCTCGTGGCCAACGATCACATCGATCTGGAGATCGCACCGGGCCAGATTCACGCGCTGCTCGGCGAGAACGGGGCCGGCAAGACCACGCTGATGAACGTCCTCTACGGGCTGACGCAGCCGGATGAGGGCGAGATCCTGATCGACGGCCAGCCGACCCGGCTGCACTCCCCGAAGGACGCGATCAAGGCGGGCATCGGCATGGTGCACCAGCACTTCATGCTGGTGCCGGTGTTCACCGTGGCCGAGAACGTGACCCTGGGGGTGGAGCGCACCCGGCTGCTCGGCCTGCTGGACCGGCGGCGGATGCGCCGCGAGGTGCGGGAACTGTCCGAGCGCTACGGGCTGCGCGTGGACCCCGACGCCTACGTCGAGAACCTGCCCGTCGGCGTGCAGCAGCGGGTCGAGATCATCAAGGCCCTGGTGCGCGAGGCCAGCCTGCTCATCCTGGACGAGCCGACGTCGGTGCTCACGCCCGGCGAGACCGAGGAACTGTTCGCGATCATGCGGCAGCTCAAGGACGGCGGGCGGGGCATCGTCTTCATCTCGCACAAGCTGAAGGAGGTCCAGGAGATCGCCGACACCGTGACCGTGCTGCGGCGCGGCCAGGTGGTCGGCCAGCCCCCGCCGACGGCCACCGACGAGGAGCTCGCGGCGCTGATGGTGGGCCGGGAGGTGCTGCTCCGGGTGAGCAAGGCCGCCGCCACGCCGGGCGAGGTCGTCCTGGACGTCACCGGCCTCAGCGTCGCCGCGGCGGGCGGCGCGCAGGGCACCGCCAGCTACCAGGCGCAGGCCAGCTGGGGGGCCGAAGGGTCCGGCGACCGCGACGCCGACATCGGAGCCGCCGAGTTCGCGCCGCACATGCCGGTGAACCAGGTCTCCTTCCAGGTGCGCGCGGGTGAGATCCTCGGCATCGCCGGCGTGCAGGGCAACGGGCAGAGCGAGCTGTGCGAGGCGCTCATGGGGCTGCGGCCGGCTGCCACCGGGTCGGTGCTGCTGGCCGGCCGGGATATCACCGCGGACACCCCCCGGGAGCGGATCCGCGCGGGCATCGGCTACATACCGGAGGACCGCCAGGAGGACGGGCTGGTCGCGACGTTCTCGGTGGCGGAGAACATCGTGCTCGACAACTTCGACCAGCCGCCGTACGCGAAGGGCATCGCGCTGCGGCTCGACGCCATCCGCGACAGCGCCACCCGGCGGGTCGAAGAGTTCGACGTCCGGACCACGTCGATCGCCACGCCGGCCGGCACCCTGTCCGGCGGCAATCAGCAGAAGGTCATCCTGGCCCGCGAGATCGGGCGTGAGCTGAAGCTCCTGCTGGCCAGCCAGCCCACCCGCGGGCTCGACGTCGGCTCGATCGAGTTCGTGCACCGGCGCATCGTCGAGCAGCGCGACCAGGGCGTCGCGGTGATCATCGTCTCCTCGGAGCTCGATGAGATCTACGCGCTGGCCGACCGGATCGCGGTCATGTACGGGGGACGGATCACCGGCTTCCGGCCGCCGACCGTGCCGGTCGAGGAGCTCGGCCTGCTGATGGCCGGGGGGATCGACGAGGCCTCCCGCCAGGCGGGCCGGGCCGCGCCGCAGCCGGCGGGCGGCCACCCCGGCCACGACGGCCCGGCGCGCATCGGGGCGGTACCGCCGCCCGGCCAGGACGCGGGGCCCGGGCGGCCAGCGCCGGACGCCGGGGACGGCACCGAGGAAACGCCCGGAGAGACCAGATGAGCGAGCAGCCCCCACCGCAGCCCCCGCCACCGGCCACTCCCGGGGGCACGGCCGAACCGGTTGCCCCGGGCACCCAGGCCGGCGGGCCGCCAGGCGCGGAGCAGGCCGGCGCGGGACGCCCCGGGTTCGGCCGGATCCTGCTTGACTCGATCCTCGAAGGCAATTCGGCGGTCGTCACCTTCCTGGCCATCGCGGCGGCGATCGTGGTCGGCGGCCTGCTCATCGCGTTCACCGACCCGGTCGTGCTGCACGCGTGGAGCCAGTTCTTCTCCGCGCCGGGCAACGCGATCGCGCAGGCCTGGGACTCGGCCTCCAGCGCCTACGTCGCCATGTTCGAGGGCGCGATCATCAACCCGTCGGCCGTGTCCGCCGCCTTCCACGGCGGCCCGATCTGGCCGGTGTTCAACCCGCTGTCCGAGACCTGCGTCCAGGCCACGCCGCTGATCTTCGCCGGGCTGGCCGTGGCCCTGGCGTTCCGGGCCGGCCTGTTCAACATCGGCGCCACGAGCCAGTTCATCGGCGGGGCCCTGCTGGCCACCTGGCTCGCGTTCGCGGTCAGCCTGCCGCCCTTCGTGCACGTCGTGGTGTGCGTGCTCGGAGCCTTCGTCGGCGGGGCGATCCTCGGCTGGATCGTGGGGGTGCTCAAGGCCAGGACCGGTGCGCACGAGGTCATCGTCACGATCATGCTCAACTACGTGATGGAGTACTTCCTGACCTGGATCCTGGGCACCAGGGCCATGCAGCGCCCGGGGGCGACGTACCCGATCAGCCCGGTCATCGCGCCAAACGCGCACCTGCCGCTGATCGCCGGCTCGCACCTGCGGATCAACGCGGCCTTCCCGCTCGCGCTGGCCTGCGCGGCCGGGGTGTGGTGGCTGCTGAACCGCAGCACGATCGGCTTCGAGTTCCGCAGCGTCGGCGCCAACCCGAACGCGGCGCGCAGCGCGGGCATGAGCGTGCCGCGGACCTGGATCCTGGCCATGCTCATCGCGGGCGGGCTGGGCGGGCTCGCCGCCTCCGCGGTCGTCCAGGGCACCGACTTCTCGCTGAACTTTCAGAGCTACGGCACCTACGGCATCGACGCGATCACGGTGGCGCTGCTCGGCCTGGCCCGGCCGGGCGGCGTGGTGCTCGCCGCGCTGCTGTTCGGCGCCCTGGACGCGGGCGGGATCCCGATGCAGGCGCAGACGGGCACGCCGCTGACGATCACCACGGTGATCCAGGCGCTTGTGGTGCTGTTCGTCGCCGCGCCGCTGCTGATCCGCTCGATGTTCCGGCTGCACCGGGCCACGGCCGCCGGGCCTGGCCAGTCGGCCGTGAAGGGATGGAACCCATGACGGCCCTGGCCGGCGCCGTCCGCGCCCCGCGGTCGGTGAGCCGCCGGATGCTGGCCCCGGCCACGTTCGTCGTGCTCGGGCTCATCAGCATCGTGCTCGGGATGCACACCAAGCCCGGCGACGCCATCTTCGCGTTCTCCGAGCCGTTCGCGAAGGTGACCGTGCCCAACCTCGCTCTGCCCGCGGCCGCCACCGCGTACCTGCTCGGAGCGGTGTCGATCGCGCTCGGGGTCGCGCGGGCGGCCTTCAGGTTCCCGCCCGCCGCGGCGCGGGCGAGCATCGCCGTGGTGCTGTTCTGCTTCGTGGTGGCGGTGCTGTGCTGGGCCGACGTGGGCAAGCCGGTCCCGTTCAACATCATCAACCTGCTGCAGGGCACGCTGGCCGCCTCCATCCCGCTGATCCTCGGCGCGCTGGCCGGCTGCATGTGCGAGCGGTCCGGGGTGATCAATATCGCGATCGAGGGCCAGCTGCTGTTCGGCGCGTTCACCGCCTGCGTGGTGGCCAGCTTCTTCGGCATCCTGTGGCTCGGCCTGATCATGGGCTCGCTGGCCGGCGGCCTGCTCGGCGCGATTCTCGCGGTGTTCGCGATCCGGTACATGGTCAACCAGATCGTGCTCGGGGTCGTGCTCAACGTGTTCGCGTCCGGACTGACCGGATTCCTGTACGACCGGGCCCTGGTCCCGTACCAGAACTCGCTGAACTCCCCGTCCACCTACCTCCCGATCAAGATCCCGCTGCTCGGCGACATCCCGATCATCGGGCCGGTGTTCTTCGACTCGACGATCTTTCTCTACATCACCTACGTGGCGCTGATCCTGGTCCAGGTCGGCCTGTTCAGCACCCGGTGGGGGCTGCGGGTGCGCGCGGTCGGCGAGCACCCCACCGCCGCCGACACCGTCGGCATCCGGGTGCTGGGCATCCGCTACCGCAACGTGATCCTGGGCGGGCTGCTGGCCGGCATCGGCGGTGCGTACCTCACGATCGGGTCGGTCGGCTCGTTCACTCCCGACATGTCGTCCGGCATGGGCTACATCGCCCTGGCCGCCATGATCTTCGGGCGCTGGACCCCGTTCGGGTCGCTGGGCGCCGCGCTGCTGTTCGGGTTCACGCTCGAACTGCAGTCCATCCTGTCCACCATCAGCGTCCCGATCCCGTCCGACATCCTGCTGATGGCGCCGTACATCGCGACGATCATCGCGGTGGCCGGGCTGGTCGGCAGGGTTCGGCCGCCGCGGGCCGACGGGCAGCCGTACGTTAAGGCATGACCGCAGACCCGGAGGCGGATGCCCCTGACCCGTACGCCCTGGCGGCGGCCAGCGCGCGGCAGCTCGCGCAGCGCACCGGCCAGCCCGGGCACGACGCGGCGGTGATCCTGGGCTCCGGCTGGGCTCAGGCCGCGGACGCGCTCGGCCCCGGGGCCGGGGTGCCCCTCGCCGACCTCGGCGGGTTCCCGCCGCCGACCGTGCCCGGCCACGTGCCCGTGGTCCGCTCGGTCCGGGCCGGCCCGCTGCGGGTGCTCGTCTTCCTCGGCCGGACCCACCTGTACGAGGGGCACCCGGTGGCGACCGTGGTGCACGGGGTGCGGACCGCGGTCGCCGCGGGCTGCCGGGTCATCGTGCTCACCAACGCGGCGGGCGGGATCCGCGCGGGCTACCGGCCCGGGCAGCCGGTGCTGATCGGCGATCACCTCAACCTGACCGGCCGCTCGCCGCTCGCCGGGCCCCCGCCCCCCGCCGGCTACCCGTCCCGGTTCACCGACCTCACCGACCTTTACTCGCGGCGGCTGCGCGCGCTGGCCCGGGCCGCGGACCCGGCCCTGGCCGAGGGCGTCTACGCGGCGCTGCCCGGGCCGCACTACGAGACCCCGGCCGAGATCCGGATGCTCCGGGCGCTCGGCGCCGACCTGGTCGGCATGTCCACCGCCCTGGAGGCCATCGCCGCGCGTCATCTCGGCGCCGAGGTGCTGGCCATCTCGCTGGTCACCAACCTGGCGGCGGGCCTGGCGCCGCCAGGAGAGACGCCGCAGGAACTTGACCACGCCGAGGTCACCGCCACCGGGCAGGCCGCCGCCGCCCGGATGGGCGCGCTGCTGGCCGGCATCCTGCCCGGCGTCCTGCCGGGGAGGGGCTGACGTGATACCGGGCGATCTTCGCGCGCGGCTGGACGCGTGGCTGGCGGACGACCCGGACGAGCGGGACCGGGCCGAGCTTGCGGCGCTCGCCGCTGACGACAGCGCCGAGGCCGCGGCGGAGCTGGCCGACCGGTTCGCCGGCCGGCTGGAGTTCGGCACCGCGGGGCTGCGCGGCAAGGTCGCCGCCGGGCCGAACCGGATGAACCGCGCCGTCGTCCGCGCGGCCACGGCCGCGCTGGCGGGATGGCTGCGCGGCCCCGGCCGCGCCGTGGCCGGGACCGCCGCCGCCGAGGCCGGAGTGGTGATCGGCTGGGATGCCCGGCACCGCTCGGATGAGTTCGCCGACGAGGCGGCCCGGGTGCTCGCCGGAGCCGGGATCCGGGTGCACCTGCTCCCCCCGCAGCAGCCCACCCCGCTGCTGGCGTTCGCGGTCCGGTACCTGCGCGCGGCGGCCGGGATCATGATCACCGCGAGCCACAACCCGCCGGCCGACAACGGCTACAAGCTCTACCTCGCCGACGGAGCGCAGATCGTGCCGCCCGCCGACGCCGAGATCGAGTCGGCGATCCGGGGCCTGGGCCCGCTGGCCCAGGTCAGGCTGGCCGGGCCGGACAGCCCGCTGATCGGCCAGCTGGGCGACGAGGTGGCCGCCGCCTACCTCGACCGGATCTGCGCGAGCTCCCCCGCGCCGCCGGACGCCGCATGGCTGCGTTTCGTCTACACGCCGCTGCACGGGGTGGCGGGCGGGCTGGCGCTGCGCGCGTTCGAGCAGGCCGGGTTCACGGAGCCGGACGTGGTGTCCGCCCAGGCCGCGCCCGACCCGGACTTCCCGACCATCGCGTTCCCCAACCCGGAGGAACCCGGGGCGCTCGACCTGGCCCTGGCCCAGGCCCGCCGGTCCGGCGCCGACCTGGTGCTCGCCAACGACCCGGACGGCGACCGGCTGGCCGTGGCCGTGGCCGACCCAGACGCACCGAGCGGGTGGCGCACCCTCACCGGTGACCAGGTCGGCGCGCTGCTCGGCGCCTACCTGCTGAAACGCACGCCGCCCGGGCCGGGCCCGGATGACCGGCTCGTGGTCACCACGATCGTGTCGTCCACGCTGCTGTCCCGGATCGCCGCGGCCGCCGGAGCGCAGTACGCGGAGACGCTCACCGGCTTCAAGTGGATCGTCCGGGCCGGCCGCCCCGGCAGCCGTTTCGTTCTCGGCTACGAGGAGGCGCTCGGGTACTCGGTCGGCGACACCGTGCGGGACAAGGACGGGATCGGCGCAGCCCTGGCGCTGCTCGGCCTCGCGGCGCGGGCCAGGTCCGGCGGCGAGTCGCTGCTCGACGCCTACGACGCGCTCGAGGCGGCCCACGGCGTGCACCTGACCGCGCAGGTCACCGTCGAGACCGCGGCCCCGGTGGACGTCATGGCGCGGCTGCGGGCGGCCGCCCCGGCGAAGCTCGGGGACGCGGCGGTGGTCGCGACCACCGACCTGACCGGCGGCACCCGGGACCTGCCCTCCGCCGACGTGCTCAGCTACAAGCTGGCCGACGCCCGGGTCGTGATCCGCCCCAGCGGCACCGAGCCCAAGATCAAGGCCTATTTCGAGGTCGTGGAGCCGGTCTTCTTCGGGCGCCTGGGCGAGGCCCGCCGGGCCGCCGCCGCCCGGCTGGAACCGCTGCGCGAGGCGGTCCGGGCCCTGCTGGCCGGCTGACCCCGGGTCAGGGCACCGCGATGATCACGTCCGACGCCTTGATCACGGCGATGACCTCGCGGCCCTCGGCCAGGCCGAGTTCCCGCGCGGCCTCCACCGTGATGGATGCCACCAGGCGGGTGCCGCCCGCGTCCAGTTCCACGTTGGCCGTGGCCTCGCCCTGGGTGATTGCGGTCACCCGGGCGCTGATCTTATTGCGTGCGCTCAGCTGCATGCCGACCATTGTGGCAGGGCCCGGCACGCAGCCCCGGGACAAGGTCACATGAAGTCGCCAAAACGCGCCGGGCATGACAGGCTCGATGCATGACCAGCTCACACGACGACCCGGCCTGCGAGGTCGCGCACGGTGCCGCCGAAGCCCCGGCCGCGGCCGGGCGGGTGCTCGTCGCCGTCTTCGCCTCGCCGGTCGCTGACTTCCTGCTGCGCTACGGCCGTGACGCCGGGTACCGGCCGGTGCTCGTCGAGTCCGATCCGGAGCGGGCCAAGGCCGCGCTCGACGCCGGCCTGGACGTGACGGAGCGCGTCCGCAGCCAGCCGGACGGGCCGGCCGACGTGGTGGTCACCGACCACCACCGGCCCGAGCTCGGCCTGGTGCTCCGCGACGCGCTGGCCAGCGATGCCCGCTGGGTCGGGATCATGGGCAACCCGCGGGTCCCGGCCCCGCACATCCCGGCCCTGGCCGAGCTGGGCGTGCCGCCGGACGAGATCGCCCGCGTGCACCGCCCGATCGGCCTCAACATCGGTTCCCGGACCCCCGCCGAGATCGCGATCGCGACGCTGGCCGGCCTGATCGCCGACCGCAACGGCCGCCCCGGCGGGCCCGCCCACTAGTACCCGGCCGCCGACGATGGCGGCGGGCCCGCCCGGTCCCGGAGCCTTCGGCCCCGGTGCCCTGGAGCCACGCAACCGCTACGCCGACCTGCTGCGGGTGCTGGCCATCGGGATGGTGGTGCTCGGCCACTGGCTGCTCACCAGCATCAGCTACCACGCCGGGCAGCTCTCCGGCGCCTCGGCCATGGCCGACATCGGCTGGTCCGG
This sequence comes from uncultured Actinomycetota bacterium, assembly GCA_963808705.1. Lineage (GTDB taxonomy): Bacteria > Actinomycetota > Actinomycetes > Streptosporangiales > Streptosporangiaceae > JASHPR01. The sequence continues at coordinate 120,525 of CAWEHB010000013.1, forward strand.
CTGGGGCACCCTGCTGTTCCAGGTGATGCCGGTCTTCTTCCTCGTCGGCGGCTACGCCAACGCCGTCTCCTGGACGCGGCATCAGGCCGGCGGCGCGACCTGGGCGTCGTGGGTGCGGCACCGGGCCATCCGGCTGCTGCGGCCGACCACCGTGTTCGTGGCCGCGGCCGTGATCGCCGTCGCCGTCGGCCGGCTGGCGGGCGCCAACCCGGCCGAGCTGGCGCTGGCCGGCTGGGGGGTGGCCCTCCAGCTCTGGTTCCTGCCGGTCTACCTGCTGCTGATCGCGCTCACGCCCGCGCTGCACGCGGCGCACCGGCGCTGGGGCCTCATGGTGCCCGCGGTGCTCGCGCTCGCCGCCGCCGGCGTCGACGCCGGCCTTCTCGGCGCCGGGCTGGCCAGCCTCGGTTACGCCAACTACCTGCTCGTCTGGGGCACGATGCACCAGTGGGGGTTCGCCTGGCAGGACGGCACCCTGACCCGCCGGGGCCCGGGGCGCTGGCGCTGGCGTCCCTGGGCGCTCGCCGCGGCGGGCGGCGCCGCCCTCGGCGGCCTGCTGGCCTGGGGCCCGTTCGACGTCAACATGGTCGGCACGACCGGCGGGCGCGTCAACAACACCATCCCGCCGTCGGTGGCGCTGCTCGCCTTTGCCGCCGCCCAGGCCGGGCTGCTCCTCGCGGCCGAGCCGGCCGCGTTGCGGCTGCTGGCCCGCGGCCGGCTCTGGCAGGCCGTCTCCTGGCTCAACGACCGGGTGCTGACCGTCTATCTGTGGCACATGGTGCCCGTGGTCGTGGTGGCCGTGGCGCTGTACCCGACCGGCGTGCTCGGCCAGCCGCCCGTCGGCTCGGCCGGATGGTGGGCGCTGCGGCTGGCCTGGATCGCGGCGCTGGCCGTGGTCCTGGCCCCGGCCGCGGTCTTCCTGGCCAGGTTCGAGCGGCCGCTGCGCCGCCGCCCCGCGGCGCAGCCGGCCCGCTCCCCCGCGGCGCCGGCCGCGTCCTGGCTCGCTTCCGCCGTGCTCGCGCTCGGCCTCGCCGCGGCCGGGGTGGCGCTGACCAGGATCGCGGTGTCCGGATTCGCCCCCGGTGGCAGCGTCCCGGTGGCCACCGTCGCCGCCTACGCCTGCGGCGTGGTCCTGACGCTGCTGGCCGGGCGGCTGGTGCCGGGTCGGCCGATGAGTGAACCTTTTTCATCCTCCCCACGACTGCCCACGTACTCTGAGCCTGAGATCAACGGATGAAAAGTTCAGTGACAAGCTGTCGGTCAGGCCCCGACGGGAAGGGGACACGGTGACCGGCCGGCCGGATTGCGAGCACGGTTCTAGGGGGCAGTGGTGAGCCAGCCTGCGGGATACTCGGGCACTCCGCTTCCGCAGAAGCTCGGCATCGGGGAGGACGACACCGTCGCGCTCATCGGGGCGCCGGGGTGGCTGGAAGACACCCTCGCCGTGGTGCCCGGGGTGGCCGAGATGCGCACCGACCTGGACGGCGACGCGCTGTTCGACGTCATCGTCGTGTTCGTGTCCTGGCGCGCGGAACTCGAGGCGGAACTGGGCAGGCTGCGCGAGCGGATGGCGCCGGCCTGCGGGCTGTGGGTCGCCTGGCCGAAGAGGGCCGCAAAGGTCCCCACCGACATGAGCGACAACGTGGTGCGCGAGGTCGCGCTGCCCACCGGGCTGGTCGACAACAAGGTCTGCGCGATCGACGAGACCTGGTCCGCGCTCCGCCTGGTGATCCGCCGGGAGAACCGCTAGCCGGATGGCTCAGTAGTCCAGCAGGCGATCGCCCTCGAAGACGCCGAGCTTCTCCCGGTAGAGCTCGAGCCCGACGCCGTTCGGGTCGCGGAAGTACATGCTGTCGTCCGCGCCCCGGTCCGGGCCCAGGTAGTCCACCCCGGCCTCGTCCAGCTTCTCCTTGGCCGCCTCGAACTGCTCCGAGGAGATCGAGATCGCCAGGTGCTGCACCGCGCCGATGGTCTCCATGAACGCCGGCAGGTCGTATCCGGGGAAGTCGAAGAACCCGAGCAGGTTGTGGTCCCCGATGTCGAAGAAGAAGTGGTTCGAGCCCGCGTAGTCGCGGTTCTCCACGAGCTCGACCAGCGGGAAGCCGAGGAACTCCTGGTAGAACTGGATGGTCTCCTCGGCGTCCTTGCAGATCAGGGCGAGGTGATGGACACCCTGAACGGTGGTCGGCGGCCGGTCGCCGAGCGGGCGCAGGTAGCGCTTGCGCAGTTCCTGCCTGCGCGCCCGGACTCGCTCAAGCTCCGCACCCGTCGGCTCTGGCATGACCCGCCTCCCTGGATCGACTAACGGTCGTCAGTGAATCTTTTCATCCTCTCGACGGCGGCCACCTGATCCGAGCGCGAGATCGGCGGATGAAAAGGTTCATCATCAGTATGCGGCGGGCAGCCCGGCATGATCAGGGCTCAGCCCGCGGTGCCGGAACACCAAGCCGCGCAGCCCGTGACTCACCTGGGCCAGCGCGGGCGGCGGCACGGCGACCACGGGGCACTGGGCGTGCGCCAGGCAGTAGCGGCTTACCCGGCAGGACAGGGCGTGAGCGAGGGGGCCCCGCCGCCCCGCGCCGATGACCAGCACGTCATCCGGATGGCACGCGAAGCCGACCAGCACGTGGCCGGGGTCGCCTCGCTGCACGCCCGATTCGAAGGCCACGTCCTCGGGAATGCCGCCCAGGGCGAGCTCGATGGCCCGCCAGAGGCGCTGCCAGGCGGCATCCCGCCAGAGCCCCCGCAGGTACGGCGATGGGTGACTGCGGTCAGCGAGGTCCCCGCCGGGGGGCATCCACGCGAGGACCGGGACCAGGGCTGCTTGGTGCATGCGGGCTAGGCCTGCTGCATGACGCAGCGCCTGGAGGCTGCCCGGTGATCCGCTCACGCCGACGATGATCCGTCGTACGCCGGACACGGTACTGCTCCCTTCGCAAGGAGTTGTCTACTCAAAGGTAAACCCTTGGCGCGGCCGCCGGGCAGTGCCCTGACGACTCCCTGACGCCTCCCTGACGACTCCCATGCGACCGCCTGACGGCTCCCGGTGCGGCCGCCTGCCGGCTCCGCCCCCCCCGCGACCGCCCGCGGCGGCCTGCGCATTGCTGCTCCGGCGCCCGAACATGAGATCAGCTAGATATTGACAGTCACTCTTAAATTCTTGTAGCATCCGTTTCAGATAGGCTACCGAAAGGCGGTGAGCGTCATGAAGAACCCGGAGCGGCGCCGCTGGTGGGCGCTGGGCGCCCTGGCGCTCAGCGTCCTGGTCGTGGGCCTGGACCTGACCGTGCTCAACCTGGCCCTACCCACCCTCGGGGCCGACCTGCACGCCTCAACCAGCGACCTGCAGTGGTTTATCGACTCCTACAGCCTCGTGCTAGCCGCGGCGCTGCTGCCTGCGGGCCTGCTCGGTGACCGGTACGGCCGCAAGAGGCTCTTGGTCGCGGCGCTGATCCTGTTCGGCCTGGCCTCGCTGGCCTGCGCGTACTCGCACTCGTCGGGAGAGCTCATGGCCGCGCGGGCGGTGCTCGGGCTCGGCGCTGCGGTCATCCTGCCGCTGTCGATCGCGGTGATCCCGGTGCTGTTCGCCCCGCAGGAGCGGCAGAAGGCGATCGCGGTCGTGATGGCCGCGGTGTTCATCGGCTACCCGCTGGGCCCGATTCTGGGCGGCTGGCTGCTCGACAGCTACTGGTGGGGCTCGGTGTTCCTGATCAACGTGCCGGTGATAGCGATCGCGCTGCTCGCGGTGGCGCTGCTGATGCCGGAGTCGCGCAGCGAGCAGCGTCCTGGGCTTGACCTGGTCGGCGTGGCCATCTCCAGCCTCGGCCTGACCAGCCTGGTCTTCGGCTTCATCAAGGCGGGCGAGGACGGCTGGGGCGACGCGACCGCGCTGGCCACGATCCTGGGCGGGGTGGCGGTCCTGATCGCGTTCGTGGTCTGGGAGCGGCACGTGTCCCGGCGCCCGGGCGGGCAGCCGCTGGTCCAGCTGTCGCTGTTCGAGTCGGCGGGCTTCACCTGGGGCACGATCCTGGCCACGCTGGTGTCCTTCGCGCTGTTCGGGATCTTGTTCGCGATGCCCCTCTACTTCCGCGACGTCCGCGGGCTCGACTCGCTCGGCGCCGGGCTGCGGCTGCTGCCGATGATCGGCGGGATGATCGTCGGCATGGCCGTAGGCACCCGGCTGCAGAGCCCGCCGAAGGTGCCCGAGGCCGAGCCCGGCCGGCCCGTCGGCCCGCCTCCCGGGCCCCGCGTGGGGGCCAAGGCGCTCGTGGCGACCGGGTTCGTCATGATGGCCGCGGCCCTGGCCAGCGGCGCCTTCACCAGCATCCACAGCGGCACCGGCTTCGGCGCCGCGTGGTTCGCCGTGGCCGGGGCCGGGCTCGGCCTCGCCATGCCCTCGGCCATGAACGCGGCCCTCGGCGCGCTGTCGGCCGAGCGCAGCGGCGCGGGCTCGGCCCTGATCACGGCCTTCCGGCAGGTCGGGGCGACCCTGGGGGCCGCGATCCTGGGCACCGTGCTCAGCTCCGCCTACCAGAGCCAGCTGGACCTGGCCGGGCTGCCCGCCGCGGCCGCCGGCGCGGTGAAGTCCGGCATATCCGGGGGCGTGGTAGTGGCCCGCGACCTGGGTTCGGCCTCGCTGCTCTACTCCGTCGAGACCGCGTTCGCGCATGGCCTGGACATCATGCTGTGGTGCTGCGCGGGCGTAGCGCTGGTCGCTGCCGTGCTGGCGCTGGCCTTCCTGCCGCGCCAGGCGGGCGCGCCAGTCGAGGAGACCCCGGCCGCGGGGCCGGCGGCGTCCCCGAGCCGCTCCCGGCCGGCCAGCCGGCGCCGGAGACGCGCCCGGCCGGTGCGGCCGCTACGTCCCGCGGCCCCGCGAGGGCAGAATGACCACCATGAGCGAGGCGCCAGCCGCGGACAGACCCGCCGGCCTCCGTGAGCGCAAGAAAGCCAGGACGCGTGCTGCCATCCGGGAGCACGCGCTCCGGCTGTTCCGGGAGCAGGGCTACCACGAAACCACCGTCGAGCAGATCGCCGAGGCGGCCGAGGTCTCCCCGAGCACGTTCTTCCGCTACTTCCCCACCAAGGAGGACGTCGTCCTGCAGGACGACTTCGACGTCCTCGGCACCGAGGCGTTCGAGGCGCAGCCCGCCGAGCTGAGCCCGGTGGCCGCGTTCCGCGCCGGGGCAGCGCAGCTGTTCGCCACGCTGACCCCGGAGGAACTCGCCCGGTTCCGCGAGACCACCGAGCTGACCCTCACCGTCCCGGAGGTGCGGGCCCGGGCCCTGGACGAATTCGCCCGGACGATCGACGAGATAGCGGCGGCGGTCGCGAGGCGGACCGGGCGCCCCCCGGACGACTTCGCGGTGCGCAACGTGGCCGGAGCGGTGATCGGCGTCATCATGTCGGCGACGATGCCGTGGGCCGAGGCCCCGAGCCAGGACATGTTCCAGCGGATCGACGCGGCCCTGGCCCACCTGGACGCCGGCCTGCCGCTCTAGGCGGGCCGCGGCAGGTTCAGCGCGAACGCCAGGCCGGCGTCGACCCGGCGCATGGTGCCAGGCGACAGGGTGCCCTTGACCGGCCCCAGCTCGTCGCGGTAGTGGGGGCCGATGTCGTCACACTTCACCCAGCCCTCGAAGGCGTCCTGTCCCTTGGCCAGCGGCACCCAGCTGGGCCTCGGTGACCTGGGCGGAGTGGTGGTGAGCATGACGGTCAGCACGTCGCTCAGGTGAGCATTGCGCTGGTTGTTGCTGACGACCAGCCAGTAGTGCGGGCCGACGGCCGCGTCGTCGACGTGGAAGACCTGTCCCCGCAACGGCCCGGATGACCCGCTCATCCCTCCGCCTCCCTCCGCCCGCGCGGCGCTGGCCACGTGACGGCCGCGCAAGGCCGCGGTGATCGCGCGATCCTCTTCGGTTTCCGTCGCCGCCTCGGCCGCGTAGCTGATCTCGGCGGCTTCCTCCTCCAGCCGTTCCAGGCCCAGCCTGAGCGCGACGTGCACCACGTCGGCCAGGCCGAGCGGCGGCCTGCCGCCAGGCAGGCCGTACCGGGACTCCAGGTAGCGGACGTAGATGTCGTGCTCGGTCGTTCCCTCGGTCACGATCGCCTCCAGCAGGCGCTGCTCCGTCTCGGTGAGCGTCAGGTTCACCCGCTGACGTGTCGTCGGCATACACGTAAACTAGCACACCTGGTGTGTCGTATCGTAGGTGCCTCATCCGGGAATGTTGCGCGTTCAATCATCGTTGGCGCGGATGCACGCGGGCCAAGGCCGTCCGCGAGGAGGAGGATTGAGCCATGCCAGCAGTTACCGTCGAGGACATCCTGCTGCTGCCGAGGATCTCCGAGCCTGACCCCGCGGCCGCGCAGGACCGGCCGGTCGTCTCGGTGACGACCGCGCCCTCGGGCTACGAGGGCGAGGGGTTCCCGGTCCGCCGCGCGTTCGCCGGCGTTGACCTGCGAGCCCTGGACCCGTTCATCCACATGGACCAGATGGGCGAGGTGGACTACGCGCCCGGTGAGCCGAAGGGCACGGCCTGGCACCCGCATCGCGGCTTCGAGACCGTGACCTACATGATCGACGGCACGTTCCGGCACCAGGACTCCAACGGCGGCGGCGGGCTGATCACCAACGGCGACACCCAGTGGATGACCGCGGGCGGCGGCATCCTGCACATCGAGGAGCCTCCCGAGGACCTGGTGGCCAGCGGCGGGCTGTTCCACGGCTTCCAGCTCTGGGTGAACCTGCCCGCCCGGCTCAAGATGACCGGCCCCCGCTACCAGGACATCAGGGCCGGCCAGGTCGCGCTGCTCAGCTCGCCGGACGGCGGCGCCCTGGTCCGCGTCATCGCGGGCGGGGTAGCCGGGCATAGCGGCCCGGGCGTGACCCACACCCCGATCACGCTGCTGCACGCCACGCTCGAGCCCGGCGCCCGGTTGCGGCTGCCGTGGCGGGCCGACTTCAACGCGCTCGGCTACGTGCTGGCCGGGTCCGGCACGGTGGGCCCGGACCAGCAGCCGGTGCGCACCGGCCAGCTGGCGGTGTTCGGGCCCGGCGACGTGATCACCGTGGCGGCGGGCCGCCGCGCCGACGGCCCCAGCCTGGGGCTGGACATCCTGGTGCTCGGCGGCCAGCCGATCCGGGAGCCCGTGGCCGCCTACGGCCCGTTCGTGATGAACACCTCCGGCGAGCTGGTCCAGGCGTTCGAGGACTACCAGGCCGGCCGGCTCGGCTCGATCCCCGCGGAGCCGCACCCCGGGCACGACGTCCTCTAGCCGGGAGGGTGGCGGGGGGCGTCGCGTAAAGGCCCGTAGTGAGAGACTCGCGGGATGACCTACATCGCGGCCCCCGACCGTTATGAGCGCACCCCGTACCGCCGCTGCGGACGCAGCGGGATCCAGCTGCCCGAGGTGTCGCTCGGGCTCTGGCACAACTTCGGCGACGACCGGCCGATCGACACCCAGCGGGCGATCATCCGGCGCGCGTTCGACCTCGGCATCACGCACTTCGACCTGGCCAACAACTACGGCCCGCCCTACGGCTCAGCCGAGATCAACTTCGGGCGCATCCTGCGCGAGGACCTGCGCCCGTACCGGGACGAGCTGATCATCTCGACGAAGGCCGGCTACGACATGTGGCCCGGCCCCTACGGCGAGTGGGGCTCGCGGAAGTACCTGCTGGCCAGCCTGGACCAGTCGCTGCACCGGATGGGCCTCGACTACGTCGACATCTTCTACAGCCACCGGTTCGACCCGAAAACCCCGCTCCAGGAGACCCTGGGGGCCCTGGACACGGCGGTCGGGTCCGGCAAGGCGCTCTACGCCGGGATCTCGTCCTACTCGGCGGAGCGGACCGCGGAAGCGGCCGGGATCATGCGCCGGCTGGGCACGCCGATACTCATTCACCAGCCGTCGTACTCGATGCTGAACCGCTGGATCGAGGACGGCCTGCTCGACGTGCTCGGCCAGGAGGGCATCGGCTGCATCGCGTTCTCCCCGCTGGCCCAGGGCGTGCTCACCGGCAAGTACCTGGACGGGATCCCGGCCGGCTCCCGGGCCAGCCAGGGCACGTCGCTGGACGCCGATCAGCTCACCGAGCCGACCCTGCGGCACGTCCGCACGCTGGCCGATATCGCCCGCGCCCGCGGCCAGTCGCTCGCCCAGCTCGCCCTGTCCTGGGCGCTGCGGGACCAGCGGGTCACCTCGGTGCTCATCGGCGCGAGCAGCGTGGCCCAGCTGGAGGAGAACGTCGCCGCGGCGGGCCGCTCGGTGTTCACCGAAGACGAGCTCATGGCGATCGACCGGGACGCCGTGGACGCGGGCATCAACATCTGGGCCGCGTCCAGCGCCGAGTAAGAGGATTTTGGCCCGGATGGGCGGCCCCGGAGGGCGCGACACGGCAGGGCATCGTCACCTGCAGACCGACCGTCTCGATCTTCGCCCGGTCGACCTGGCCGACGCCGGCGCGCTGCACCGGATCCTCGGCGACCCGCGGAACTCGACGCACCTCCCAGGAGGTCACCTGGAAGGGCCCGAGGACACCCGAGCGTGGATCGAGCGCTTCCGCACCCGCTGGGACCGCAGCGGTCTCAGCTACTGGACGGCCCGGCTGCGGGCGACCGGATCAGTGGTCGGGGTTGGAGGGGCCGAGCGCCGCCCGGACTTCTGGAATCTCCTCTACTTCGTCGACCGGGATCACTGGGGAAACGGCTACGCCACGGAACTGGCCCGGGCCGCCCAGCGGGCGGCGGCCGAGGTCGATCCGGACCTGCCGCTGGTCGCCTGGATACGTGAGGGCAACGTCGCCTCGCAGGCCGTGGCCCGGCACCTCGGCCTGCGGGACTACGGCCTGCGGGAGGCGGGCCACTGGAAGGGCGAGCCGATGCACTACTGGGCCGATCGCGAACCGGCTCCCGGCCCGGGCTCGGGCTGACCGGCCCTACGTGGGCGGGGCGGCCAGGCGGCGCAGCGCGCCGCGGACGACCTCGGGATCGGTGGTGGCCCAGAACGGCGGCAGGGACGCGCGCAGGAAGCTGCCGTACCGCTTGGTCACGAGCCGGGGATCCAGGATCGCGACCACCCCCCGGTCGCTCATCGTGCGCAGCAGCCGGCCGGTGCCCTGAGCCAGCAGCAGCCCGGCCTGGGCCGCGGCCACGGTCATGAACCCGTTGCCGCCGCGGGCCTCGACTGCCCGCTGCCGGGCCGAGGCCAGCGGGTCGTCGGGCCGGGGAAACGGGATCCGGTCGATGATCACGAGCTGCAGCGACCGGCCGGGCACGTCGACGCCCTGCCACAGCGACAAGGTGCCGAACAGGCAGCTCGCCTCGTCGCCGGCGAACCTGGAGATGAGCTGGGAGGTCGGGTCCTCGCCCTGGCAGAGCAGCGGGTATTCGATCCGCTCGCGCAGCTCGGCCGCGGCCTGGCGGGCCGCCCGCATCGAGGAGAACAGCCCGAGCGTGCGGCCCCCGGCGGCGGTGATGAGCTCGCAGATCTCGTCGAGACACTGCTGCGCCAGGCCGTCGCGGCCGGGCGGCGGCAGGTGCCGCGCCACGTACAGGATCCCGCTGCGCGGGTGATCGAACGGCGAGCCGACGTCGATCCCGGACCAGGCCAGCGGGTGGGGCTCGGCCAGTCCCGGGTCCGCGTCCCCGGATGGCTCCTCGTCTCCGCTCCCCGCGCCGTCGCTCTCCTCGTCTCCGCTCCCCGCGCCGTCGCTCTCCTCGTCTCCGCTCCCCGCGCCGTCGCTCTCCGCGTCGTCGGGCGTCACGGTCTCGGACGCCGCGAGCGCCGCGGGCGCCGGGGCCGGGGCCGGCCGGGCCGGCGCGAGAGCACCCGGCGCGGGTTCGCCCTCCGCGGGCAGGCCCCACTGCCGGGCCAGCGGCGCGAACGAGCCGCCGACCGACAGCGTGGCCGAGGTCAGCGCCACCGTCCGGCGGCCGAACAGCCGCTCCGCCAGCAGCCCGCTCACCTCCAGCGGCGCCACCCGCAACGTGGGAGGGCGGCGTGCCTCCGGATCGGCCGGGACGTCCAGCCACACCACGTCCGGGCGCGCCGCGACATCCGGGCCGAACGCGCTGAGCATCCGGTCCGCCGCCTCGTGCAGCTCGTCGAGCGCGGCCAGGGCGGCCCGCCGCGCCGCCAGCTGCTCCGGTCCGTCGTCGTCATTCTTGGCACTGGTGCGTATCTCGCTGGCGCATGATCCGGCCGCGTCACGGACCGCGGCCAGCGCGGTACCCAGGTGCTCCGCCAGCACGTCGATGCGCCCGGCGGGCGCCACGGCCAGCATCTGCGCGAGGCCCTCGCCGGCTTCCCTGAGCCTGCCCGCGGCGTCCTCGGTGACCTGGCGGCCGCAGCGCCGGGCCGCCGTATCCACCGCCGGGACGGACAGCTCCGAGGTCGCGATCGAGGTCACCCGGTCGACCAGGTCATGCGCCTCGTCGATGATCACCACGTCGTGCTCGGGGAGCACATTGCCGTTTTCCAGCGCGTCGATGGCGAGCAGCGCGTGATTGGTGACCACGATGTCGGCCTGGCCAGCGATCTCGCGGGCCCGCTCGGCAAAGCACCGGCCGCCGAAGTGACAGCGCTGGGCCCCGATGCACTCGCGGGCGGTGACCGCGACCTGCCGCCACGCCCGCTCATCCACTCCCGGCACCAGTTCGTCCCGGTCGCCGCTCTGGGTCGTCTCCGCCCACTCCCGCAGCCGCTGGACCTGCCGCCCGAGTTCGGTGGTGGAGCGGGCGTCGAAGAGCGACTCCTGAGGCTCGTCAGCGGCGCCGCTGTGCAGCCGGTTCTTGCACACGTAGTTGCGGCGCCCCTTGAGGATCGCGAACGTGGGCGCCCGGCCGAGCAGCGGTTTCACCGCCTCCGCGAGGCGCGGCAGGTCACGGTCGATGAGCTGGCTCTGCAGGGCGATCGTCGCGGTGGACACCACGACCGTCGCGTCCAGCACGGCCGCATGCCGCGCGGCGGGGACCAGGTAGGCCAGCGACTTGCCGGTGCCCGTGCCCGCCTGAACCGCGAGATGCTCACCCGAATCAATGGCATGGGCGACCGCCTCGGCCATCCTGACCTGGCCGGGCCGCTCGGCTCCGCCTATCCCCGCGACCGCGGCGGACAGCAGGGTAGGAACGTCGGGGAATGGCATGCCAGGCACGTCAGAAAGGTACCGCTGAGGTCCGACGATTGCCGGGAGCCAAACGCGTTAGGGCACCACAATGACCGGGCAGCGGGCGTGCCGCGCGAGCCAGCCGGGGATCGAGCCGGCCACGTGGTGCCGCCGGCGCCCCGGCGCGCCGACCACCAGCGCGTCGGCGCTGCTGGAGTCGGCGGCGGCGGCGAGTTCCTTGGCCGCGTTCCCGCGGCGGGCCATCACGCTGACTTCGAGCCCTTCGGCGTCGCAGACCTGGCCGAGCTCGGCCAGCAGCCACGAATCGAGTTCACCGCGATCTCGCGCCGCGCAGATGACCTGGCCGGTCATCGGCTCGCAGTAGACGCCGAACGGGACCACGTAGACCACGAGCAGCGGCCGGGCCAGCCGCCGGGCCAGCCCGGCGGCGTAGGCCAGCGCGTTGCGGCTCGACGGCGACCCGTCGTAGCCGATCACGACCGGGTGTCCCTGGTCGCGCAGGCCAGCGTACGCGGGGTGGTCCTGGCGTGACGGCTGCCGGGCCGGATCTCGCTGGTCAGGCCGCGCTCGCGCAGCACGCCAGGGCAGCCGGGGCGGCCTTCCCGGGCCATCCGCGCGGTCAGCCTGTTCCGGGCGGGGTTCGGGCCCTGGCTGCTCCATGACTTTGGTCCTTGCGGTTCATGCTCCCGCTCGTAGGAACAGGTCCATCATATGACTTAGTTTGCACTAAGCAAATAGTGCGTGCCGCCCCGGCGGGCCGCGCCGCCCGCGGGTTTCCGGCCATGTCATTGTTCCAGAAATTCTGCAGTTCCCACAGAAACAGACCCGAAACAAAGTGGCCTGGCGACGCCCCGCACCCTGCTCCCTCCCGAGCACCGCAGGCAGGCGCGGGGCCTGCCGGGGGCGGAGCCCTGGCGATGGGCGGGCGCGGAGGCCGCTGGGCTGCCCCGGTCCGGGGCCGCGGTTATTCGGTGGCCACCCGCATCGCCAGCACGTAGCGTGTGCGGCAGCAACGTACCAAGGAGAACGACCTTGTCTATGGTCATGGTCTTCCGTGGCAGGGCGGCCGCTGGCGCCGAACCCTGCCGGTGCTCACTTCCTGCGTGACCGCGCGCTGATCGCCCAGCTTGTCCGCGCCTGCGGCGCGGGCGAGGGCCGGCTGGTCCTCGATCTCGGCGCGGGCGGCGGCGCGATCACGGCCCGGCTGGCCGCCGTCGGCGCCCGCGTGATCGCCGTCGAGCAGGACCCGCGCCTGGCCGCGGGGCTGCGGCGGCGCTTCGACGGTGACCCCAGGGTCCGCGTGGTCGAGGCCGACCTGCGCCGGGTTCCGCTGCCGCGCCGGGAGTTCCTGGTCGTGGCCAGCCCGCCGTTCTCGCTCACGACCGCGCTGTGCCGGCGTCTCCTCGGCGACCCCGGGATCCCGCTCGCCGGGGCCGAACTGGTCCTGCAGTGGGGCGCCGCCCGATGGCTCGCCAGCCCGCGACCGCGAGATGTCGAGACCGCCTGGTGGGCCGCGCGCTATCAGGTGCGGCTGGCCAGGACGATCAGCGCCGTGAGCTTCGTGCCGCCGCCCCGGGTGGATGCGGCCCGGCTGTCGGTGCGGCCCCGGGCCATCGTCGCGTCCGCCCGCGGGCAGCGGGTGCTGCGGACCCTGCTGCGCGCCGCCTACCGCAGGCCCGGCGCCCGGGCCGACGCCATAACGGGCGGCCGCAGACGGCTGCTGGTCCGCGCGGCGATCGACCCGGCGGCGCCGGCGGCGCAGGTCACCGCGGAGCAGTGGCACCGGCTCGCTGTCCTGCTCGCCGACGAGTAAATCGCGCCCAGCGGCCCGGGGCGGACTGGCCGGCCGGGGCCAGGACTGCCACGATAAAGGGCATGACTGAGCACACGGACTCCAAGAGCGGAACCGCGGCCTACCGCGCAGCGCGCGACCTGCTGCTGCGCTACCGGACGGACTACGAGACCGCCCGGGCCCAGTTCACCTGGCCCAACCTCGGCGAGTTCAACTGGGCGCTGGACTGGTTCGACGTGCTCGCCGCCGAGCACCCCGAGCGCGACGCGCTGCGCGTCGTGACGGCCGACAGCGACGTCAGGCTCGGCTACGCGGAGCTCGCCGCCCGCTCCAACCAGGTCGCCAACTGGCTGCGGGGGCTCGGCGTGCGCCGTGGTGACCGGGTGCTGGTCATGCTCGGCAACATCGCGCCGCTGTGGGAGGTCATCCTGGCCACGATGAAGCTCGGCGCGGTCATCATCCCGGCGTCCACGCTGCTCGGCCCGGACGACCTGGCCGACCGGATCACCCGCGGCGACGTCCGGCACGTCATCACCGAGGACGCGCACACCCCGAAGTTCCGCGACCTGGCCGGGGCCTGGACCCGCGTCGCGATCGGCGCCCCCGCGGACGGCTGGCAGCCGTACGACCATGCCTTCGGCGCCCCGCGCGACTTCCGGCCGGACGGGCCGACCATGGGCTCAGACCCGCTGCTGCTGTACTTCACCTCCGGCACCACCGCGCAGCCGAAACTGGTCGAGCACACGCACGTCTCGTATCCGGCCGGCCACCTGTCCACGATGTACTGGATCGGCCTGCAGCCCGGCGACGTGCACCTGAACATCTCCTCCCCCGGCTGGGCCAAGCACGCCTGGAGCAACGTGTTCGCGCCGTGGATCGCCGGGGCCACCTCCCTGATCCTGGGTCACGAGCGGTTCTCCGCGGCGGCGTTGTTCGAGGCCATCCCGGCCTGCGGGGTGACCTCGCTGTGCGCGCCGCCCACGGTCTGGCGGATGCTGGTGCAGGCCGACCTGGCCAGCGCGGACGTGCGCACCCTGCGCGAGTGCGTCGGCGCGGGCGAGCCGCTGAATCCCGAAGTCATCGAGCAGGTCCGCCGGGCCTGGAACATCACGGTCCGGGACGGGTACGGGCAGACCGAGACCACCGCGCAGATCGGCAACACGCCAGGGGCCGAGGTGCGCCTGGGGTCGATGGGCCGCCCGCTGCCGGGCTACGAGGTCGCGCTGATCGACCCGATCACCGGCGAGCCCGCCGTCGAGGGCGAGATCTGCCTGCCGCTGGTCAGCCGCCCGCTGGGGCTCATGACCGGCTACCAGGACGACCCGGAGCGGGCCGCCGAGGCCATGCGCGGCGGCTACTACCACACCGGCGACGTTGCCACCCGCAACGCCGACGGGTACATCACCTACGTGGGCCGCACGGACGACGTGTTCAAGGCCTCCGACTACCGGATCTCGCCGTTCGAACTGGAAAGCGTGCTGATCGAGCACGAGGCGGTGGCCGAGGCGGCCGTGGTGCCCTCCCCCGATCCGCTCCGGCTGGCTGTCCCCAAGGCCTACGTCATCCTCGCCGCGGGCTACGAGCCGTCGCCGGACACGGCCCTGGCCATCCTGGCCTACTCCCGGGAGCGGCTGGCGCCCTACCAGCGGATCCGCCGGCTGGAGTTCGCCGACCTGCCGAAGACCATCTCCGGCAAGATCCGCCGGGTCGAGCTGCGGGAGGAGGAGCACCGCAGGCATTCCGCCGGGGAAGGCGCCGCCCGCGGCACCACCGAATTCTGGGAGGAGGACTTCCCGGGCCTGAAAGCAGTTTCCGCAGATAAAACTGACTAGGCGTCCTGTTATACCTCGGCTGTACCTCTACCAGGGTGCCACGATCGGGACGTGGCATCCCTCACCAAGACCTCTACCAGGGTGCCACGATCGGGACGTGGCATCCCCTCACCAAGCGGCCGCGTAACAAGAACAAGCCATGGACTGTGCAGTGGTAGGAGGGTGCCGGGAACGCCCTGATCCCGTCGTGTGCCGCGTCTGCGAAGATCTGCGCCAGGCAGGCATGCAGCGCGTAGATGTACCCAGCCAGATCCGGGGCACAGCGGCGTTGGGGGCAGGCCGTGCAACGGCCAGGGGAACGGCAGGAGAACGGCCAGGGGAACGGCAGGAGAACGCGGCCCATCCCAGGCAAAATAAGAGCAATGAAATCCCCATGATCGCTTACAGATGCCCGCTCAGCTCAGCTGAGTTCTTGCTGCGCCAGTGACGGTGGGTATCGTTGAATGGCCGACGATAGCGCTGCTCTAGACCCCGGCAGTGACATGACCTGCTGACCCGGGGGTGGGTTGAATGAGCAGTGCCGGAGATCCGGACATCGTGACCGGTACCCGGTCTCCCGCTCGTCTGAGCGCCGTCCCCGCACCGCGCGAACAGCGTCATGGCCGGGACCCGCAGG
Source organism: uncultured Actinomycetota bacterium (assembly GCA_963808705.1). GTDB lineage: Bacteria > Actinomycetota > Actinomycetes > Streptosporangiales > Streptosporangiaceae > JASHPR01. The sequence continues at coordinate 135,887 of CAWEHB010000013.1, forward strand.
TGCGCATGGACACCGAGGATGTGGTGGCGCTGCCTCTTGCCGGCCAGCCCGGCCATGGCCGGACAGCGAGCCTGCGGCGGCAGCTGGTCTGGGTGGCGGATGACCGCCAGGCCCGCGACACCGGCGTGTACGAGATCATCTGCCGCGCCTGCGGCGATCATCCCTATCTGGAATACTCCGAGATCCCGCCCCGGCTGCAGCGGATCCGCGGGCCGTACGCGCTGGAGGCGGGCCTTGCGGCATATGCGGAGCATCTGGGGCTGGCCCCCGGCCCACACGATTCCCGTGATCGGTGGCTGCGCACGGAGGCCGAGGGCGCCATGACGTTGCCTCGTGCTGGGCAGCCCGGCCATGGCAGGACGGCGAGCCTGCGGCGCCAGCCGGTCCGCGTCGCGGACGGGCGGGTGGAAGGCGGGTACACCGACGTATTCGAGCTCATCTGCCCGGGCTGCGGTGATCATCCGTATCTGGATTACTCGGAGGTCTCGCCTCGGCTGCAGCGGATCCGCGGCCCGTACCCGATGGGCGAGGGCCTGGCGGTGTATGCCGGGCACCTCGGGCTGGTTCCCGCGCCACAAGGTCAGGGGCAAGCTACCGGCTCAAGCAACGGGCGGCGGGCTGGGTCCCGACCTTCAGGTGCCAAGGTCCGTATCCCGGCGGGACCTTCGGGCTAGCCGGCGATCTGGTATTCCTCCAGCAGCCGGCGGGCCACGATCATCTTCTGGATTTCCGCGGTGCCCTCGCCGATGAGCAGCATCGGCGCCTCCCGGTACAGGCGCTCGATCTCGTACTCCTTGGAGAAGCCGTAGCCGCCGTGGATGCGGAAGGAGTCCTCCACGACTTCCTTGCCGTACTCGGACGCGAGGTACTTGGCCATCCCCGCCTCGAGGTCGTTCCGGAGACCTGAATCCTTCCGGCGGGCCGCCATGACCATCATCTGGTGGGCCGCCTCGACCTTGGTGGCCATCTCGGCCAGCTTGAACGCGATCGCCTGGTGCTGGGCGATCGGCTGGCCGAACGTGTGCCGCCGCTGGGCGTAGTCGATGCCCAGCTCGAAGGCGCGCAGCGCGATCCCGCAGCCGCGGGCGGCGACATTGACCCGCCCGACCTCGACGCCGTCCATCATCTGGTAGAAACCCCGGCCGGGCAGGCCGCCCAGCACCCGGCCGGCGGGGATGCGGACGTCTTCGAGGATCAGCTCGGTGGTGTCGACGCCCTTGTATCCCATCTTCTCGATCTTCCCGGGCACGGTCAGGCCCGGCACCGCCGGGTTGGGCCCGAAGCCCGGCTCCTTCTCGATCAGGAACGCGGTCATGTTCCGGTGCGGGACGGCATCCCCCTCGTCGGTCCGGCACAGCAGCGCAACCAGGTTGGACGTGGCCCCGTTGGTCAGCCACATCTTCTGGCCGTTGATCACGTAGTCATCCCCGTCGCGCACCGCCCTGGTGCGGATCGCCGCGACATCCGAGCCCAGGCCGGGCTCGGACATGGAGAAGGCGCCGCGGACTTCGCCGGCCGCCATCTTGGGCAGGAAGTAGTCCTTCTGCTCATCGGTGCCGTGGCGGGCGATCATGTGCGCGACGATGAAGTGCGTGTTGATGATGCCGGACACCGACATCCAGCCGCGGGCGATCTCCTCCACGACCAGGGCGTACAGCAGCAGCGAGGCGCCCAGGCCGTCATACTCCTCCGGTATGGTCAGCCCGAACAGGCCGAGCTTGCGCATCCCCTCCACAATCTGGGCCGGGTACTCGTCCCGGTGCTCCAGTTCGGTCGCGACCGGGATGATCTCCCGGATCACAAAGTCCCGCACCGTGGCGAGGATGTCCTGCTCGAACTCGGTCAGGCCTTCGGTCTGGGCCAGGCGTCCCATGGCTATGCTCCGTATCTCACTGGGCGGGGTCAGCTCGCGGGCTCGGGACGGCCGGGCTGGTCGCCGCCGCGTTCCTTGATGTAGGTCTGGGTGGGCACCATCACCTTGCGGCGGAACACGCAGACCACGGTGCCGTCCTGCTTGTAGCCGCGGGTCTCGACCTCGACGATCCCCCGGTCGGGTTTCGACTTCGAGGGCCACTTGCCCAGCACGGTGGTCTCGCCGTAGATGGTGTCGCCGTGGAAGGTCGGCGCCACGTGCTTGAGCGAGGAGACCTCCAGGTTCGCGATGGCCTGGCCCGAGACGTCCGGCACCGACATGCCCAGCAGCAGCGAGTAGATGTAATTGCCCACCACCACATTGCGGCCGAACTCGGTGGCCTGCCCGGCGTAGTTCGCGTCCAGGTGCAGCGGGTGATGGTTCATGGTCAGCAGGCAAAACAAGTGGTCGTCGTACTCGGTGACCGTCTTGCCCGGCCAGTGCCGGTAGACCGCGCCGACCTCGAACTCCTCGTAGGTCCGACCGAACTGCATCGCGCTCACTCTCCGGGTGGCTCGAACTTCGACGTGCGCTGCATCCCCGCGGCCCGGCCCTTGCCCGCGATGACCAGGGCCATCTTGCGGGAGGCCTCATCGATCATCTCCTCACCCAGCATCGCCGAGCCCTTGGCCCCGCCGGCCTCGGACGTGCACCACTCGTAGGCGTCCAGGATCAGCTCCGCGTGGTCGTAATCCTCCTGGGTGGGCGAGAAGGTCTCGTTGGCGGCGGCGATCTGGTCCGGGTGCAGCGCCCACTTGCCGTCATAGCCGAGCGCCGCTGCCCGCCGGGCGACCTCACGGAAGCCGTCGATGTTGCGGATCTGCAGGTAGGGCCCGTCGATGGCCTGCAGGCCGTAAGCCCGGGCCGCCATCAGGATCCGCATGAGGATGTAGTGGTAGGCATCGGCAGGGTAGCCAGGCGGCTGTTCGCCCACCACCAGGGACTTCATGTTGATCGAGGCCATGAAGTCCGCCGGGCCGAAGACGATGGTCTCCAGCCGCGGCGAGGCAGCCGCGATCGCGTCCACGTTCACCAGGCCGACGGCGTTCTCGATCTGCGCCTCGATGCCGATCCGGCCCACCGGCAGGCCCACCGTCTTCTCGACCTGGGTGAGCAGCAGGTCCAGCGCCGTGACCTGACCGGCGTCTTGCACCTTGGGCAGCATCACGCAGTCCAGGTTGGCCCCGGCGCCCTCGACCACCGTGATCACGTCCCGGTAGGTCCAGTGGGTCGTCCAGTCGTTAACCCGCACGACCCGGGTCTTGCCGCTCCAGTCGCCTTCGTTGAGCGCGTCGACCACCAGGTGCCGGGCTTTCTCCTTGACCAGCGGCGCGCAGGCGTCCTCCAGGTCCAGGAACACCTGGTCGGCGGGCAGGCCCTGAGCCTTCTCCAGGAAGCGCGGGTTGCTGCCGGGCACGGCCAGGCAGGAGCGCCGCGGGCGCAGTCGGTCCGGAGCTGTGCCGGATTCGGTCATCGCGGTCGTCATGGCAGTACCCTCACCCCTTGATTGTCAGTGGCTCAGCCCAGGGCCGGAGCCCCCGAGCGAGCCGGATAACGTCCACGATGCGCCCGACGATGGCGGTAATGCCGAAGTCCCTGGGCGTGAAGACGGCCGCCACGCCCTGGGCGCGCAGCGCCTGCGCGTCGGCGGGGGGGATGATCCCGCCGACCACCACCGGGATATCCCCGGCCCCGGCCTGGCGCAGCCACCGCAGCACCTCTGGTACCAGCTTGGCGTGCCCGCCGGACAGGATCGACAGCCCCACGCAGTGCACGTCCTCGGCCACCGCGGCCGCCGCGATCTGCGCCGGGGTGAGCCGGATGCCGGAGTAGATCACCTCGAACCCGGCATCACGGGCCCGGACGGCGATCTGCTCGACCCCGTTGGAATGCCCGTCCAGGCCGGGCTTGCCGAGCAGCAGGCGCAGCCTGCCCACCCCGAGCTCCCCGCCGGTGGCCCGCACCGCCTCCCGGACCGCAGCCAGGTCAGTGTCCGCGACAGCCGCCGGCACGCCAGCCACGCCCGTGGGGGCCCGGTACTCGCCGAATACCTCCCGCAGCGCGAAGGCCCACTCGCCGGTGGTCACGCCCGCCCGGGCGCAGGCCAGGGTGGCGCTCATCAGGTTGACGTCGGGTCGCGCCGCGTCGGCCGTGAGCCGGCCCAGGGCGGCCCGGACCTCCGCCTCGTCGCGCCGCCGGCGCCACTCCCCCAGGTCGGCCAGCACCGCTTGCTCGTAGGCCGGGTCCACCAGGTGGACCGCCGCGTCGCCGTTGGCGGTCAGCGGGCTCGGCTCGGTGGCCTGGAAGCAGTTGACGCCGACGACCGGCAGGCCGCCCGATTCGATCCGCGCGCGCCGGGCCGCGTGCGAGGCGACCAGCTGGGCCTTGAGGTACCCGGACTCCACCGCGGGAACCGTCCCGCCCAGGCCCTCGACCACGGCCATCTCCGCCTCGGCACCGGACACCAGTTCCGCCGTCTTGGCCTCCACCACCGGCGAGCCGCCGAACAGGTCGCCGTACTCCAGCAGGTCCGACTCGTACGCGAGCACCTGCTGGATGCGCAGGCTCCACTGCTGATCCCAGGGCCGCGGCAGGCCCAGCGCCTCGTTCCAGGCCGGGAGCTGGACGGCACGGGCCCGGGCGTCCCGTGACAGCACCACGCCCAGCATTTCCAGCACGATCCGGGCGATGTTGTTCTCCGGCTGCTCCTCGGTCAGGCCCAGCGAGTTGACCTGCACGCCGTAGCGGAACCGCCGCAGCGCCGGATCGGCGATGCTGTAGCGCTCCCTGGTCACCTGGTCCCAGAGCCGGGAGAAGGCGCGCATCTTGCACATCTCCTCGACGAACCGGACGCCCGCGTTGACGAAGAAGGACATTCGCCCGACGACCTCGCCCATCCGCTCCGGGGGCACCTGCCCGGAGTCCCGGACCGCGTCCAGGACGGTCGTCGCGGTGCACAGCGCGTACGCGATCTCCTGCACCGGGGTCGCCCCGGCCTCCTGCAGGTGGTAGCTGCACACGTTAATCGGGTTCCACTTGGGCATGCAGGCCACCGTGTAGGCGATCAGGTCGGTCGTCAGGCGCACCGAGGGGCCCGGCGGGAACACGTACGTGCCGCGGGACAGGTACTCCTTGATGATGTCGTTCTGCGTGGTGCCGGTGAGCTTGGCGATGTCGGCGCCCTGTTCCTCGGCGACGACCTGGTACAGCGCCAGCAGCCACATGGCGGTGGCGTTGATCGTCATCGAGGTGTTGGTCTGCTCCAGCGGGATGCCGTCGAACAGGGCCCGCACGTCGCCCAGGTGCCCGACCGGGACGCCGACCCGGCCGACCTCGCCGCGGGCCAGGACATCGTCGGGGTCGTACCCGGTCTGGGTGGGCAGGTCGAACGCTACCGACAGGCCGGTCTGTCCCTTGGCCAGGTTCCGCCGGAACAGCTCGTTGGACGCCCTGGCACTTGAATGCCCGGCGTAAGTGCGCATCAGCCAGGGCCGGTCCCTGGCTGGCCGCTGCGACTGCTGGTTCGATTCGGTCATGCCCGCGCCGTTCTCACACGTTCCGGAAGCGGTTGATCTCCGTCAGGTGCTTCGCGCGCAGCGCGGGGTCGCGCACGCCGAGTCCCTCACGCGGGGCCAGGCAGAGCACCCCGACCTTGCCGTGGTGCAGGTTGTGGTGCACGTCCAGCGCGGCCTGGCCGGTCTCCTCCATCGGGTAGACCACGGACATGGTCGGGTGGATCATGCCCTTGGAGACCAGGCGGTTGGCCTGCCACGCCTCGCGGTAGTTGGCGAAGTGCGAGCCGATGATCCGCTTCAGGCTCATCCACAGGTAGCGGTTGTCGTACTCGTGCATGTATCCGGAGGTGGAGGCGCAGGTCACGATCGTGCCGCCGCGGCGGGTCACGTACACCGAGGCGCCGAAGGTCTCCCGGCCCGGGTGCTCGAACACGACGTCGACGTCCTCGCCGCCGGTCAGGTCACGGATCCGGGCGCCGAACCGCTTCCATTCCTTGGGGTCCTGGGTGTGCTCGTCCTTCCAGAACTGGTAGCCCTCGGCCTTGCGGTCGATGATCAGCTCGGCACCCATAGACCGGCAGAGCTCGGCCTTGGCCGGGCTGGAGACGACGCAGACCGGGATGGAGCCGCCGGCCAGCGTGTACTGGGTGGCGTAGGCGCCCAGGCCGCCGCTGGCCCCCCAGATGAGGACGTTTTCGCCCTGCTTCAAGCTGGCCCCGTTGTCCGAGACCAGCTGCCGGAACGCGGTGGAGTTCACCAGGCCGGGCGTGGCGGCCTCTTCCCAGGTCAGGTGCCTGGGCTTGGGCATCAGCTGGTTGGTCTTGACCAGGGCCAGCTCGGCCAGGCCGCCGAAGTTGGTCTCGTAGCCCCAGATCCGCTGCTCCGGGTCGAGCATCGTGTCGTTGTGACCGTCGGAGCTCTCCAGCTCGACCGACAGGCAGTGCGCGACGACCTCCTCGCCGGGCTTCCAGACGGTCACGCCGGGACCGGTGCGCAGCACCACGCCCGCCAGGTCCGAGCCCACAACGTGGTAGGGCAGGTCGTGCCGCGCGGTGAGCTGGGAGAGCCTCCCGTAGCGGCGCAGGAAGGCGAACGTGGACACCGGCGAGAACAGCGAACTCCACACGGTGTTGTAGTTGACCGCGCTGGCCATGACCGCGATGAGCGCCTCGCCCCAGGCGAGCTCGGGGACCGGCACCTCTTCCACGTGCAAGGACTTGCGCGGATCCCGGTCACGGACGTGGATGCCGTCGAACATGTGCTCCTCGTCCCGGTGCAAGGTGACGGCCCGGTAGGACTTGGGCAGCGGGAGCGCGGCGAAGTCGGCGGGCTGGGCGCCGGGGTCGAGGATTGTGTCGAGGATCTCTTTCATGGCCGCCTCCTACGTTCTACCTTCAGCGTTTGCCTGCCGCCGGGAAGCCGCTAGCGCCGATGGGCACCTCGTCACGGGACCAATGGCCCCTTCGCCGGTGGCGAGACCAAGCGTGCGTCGCGGCCCAGAACTCGCACCACTGTCGTTCGGTGGAAAAGATCTCTATTTTTCCCGAACGGCGCGTGATGTCACTTTTTTCCGGTCACAGGCACATCACGCAGACATAACGACCCAGGTCCTCGCGCAGCGGGACCTTCGGCTCTGCCGGGGCGCGCGGGGCCAGGTAAGAGTCGGTACTAGGAACATTCGCCGCAGCCGTCGGCCTGCCTTGACTGCGGGCGCGATGGTGTGCCGCGCACGTTAGTCCTGTGCAGGGGTGATAGCAATGTTCAGCGCAGACGTCATCGAAGACCCAGCCGAGACAAGCCTTCCAGAGCTGGCCAAGTGGGTCCGCGAGATCGCGGAGCTGACCACGCCGGACGCGGTGGCCTGGTGTGACGGCTCGCAGCAGGAGTGGGATCGGCTGACCAGCTTGCTGGTCGAGACCGGGACGTTCACCCGGCTGAACCCGGAGTTGCGGCCGAACAGCTTTTACTGCCGGTCCGACCCCGGCGACGTGGCCCGGGTCGAGAGCCGCACGTTCATCTGCTCCGAACGCGAAGAAGACGCGGGACCCACCAACAACTGGATCACGCCCGGCGAGATGCGCGCGACGTTCGCGGAGATCTTCGACGGCTGCATGCGCGGCCGGACCATGTACGTGATCCCGTTCTGCATGGGCCCGCTGGGCAGCAGCATCTCCCAGCTCGGGGTGGAGATCACCGACTCGCCGTACGTGGTGGTGTCGATGCGGATCATGACCCGGATGGGCACGCCGGCGCTGCGGCTGATCGAGGACAGCGGGCGGTTCGTCAAGGCCGTGCACTCGGTGGGCGCGCCGTTGGAGCCGGGCCAGGCCGACGTGCCGTGGCCGTGCAACCCGGTCAAGTACATCTCGCACTTCCCCGAGACGAGGGAGATCTGGTCGTATGGCTCGGGATACGGCGGGAACGCGCTGCTCGGCAAGAAGTGCTACGCGCTGCGGATCGCCTCGGTGATGGCCCGGGACGAGGGGTGGCTGGCCGAGCACATGCTCATCCTCAAGCTCACCCCGCCCGGGGAGGAGCCGAAGTACATCGCCGCCGCCTTCCCGTCCGCGTGCGGCAAGACCAACCTGGCCATGCTGGCCCCCGCCATTCCCGGGTGGGTGGTGGAGACGATCGGGGATGACATCGCATGGATGCGGTTCGGCGAGGACGGGCGGCTGTATGCGATCAACCCGGAGTCCGGGTTCTTCGGCGTCGCGCCGGGCACCGGCGCGAAGACCAACGCCAACGCGGTCGCAACCTTCATGGCCAACAGCATCTTCACCAACGTGGCGCTGACCGACGAGGGCGACGTGTGGTGGGAGGGCCTGACCGACGAGCCGCCCGCGCACCTGACCGACTGGAAGGGCCGGGACTGGACCCCGGACTCGCCCGAGCCAGCCGCCCACCCGAACTCCCGGTTCACCACTCCCGCCAGCCAGTGCCCGATCATCGCGCCGGAGTGGGACGACCCGGACGGGGTGCCGATCTCGGCGATCTTGTTCGGCGGGCGGCGGGCCTCCACCGTGCCGCTGGTGACCGAGTCCTTCGACTGGGATCACGGAGTGTTCCTGGGCGTCAACATCGCCTCGGAGAAGACCGCCGCGGCCGAGGGCACGGTCGGCGAACTGCGCCACGACCCGTTCGCCATGCTGCCGTTCTGCGGCTACAACATGGGCGACTACTTCGGCTACTGGCTGAGCCTGGGCCAGCGGCACGACCCGGCCAAGCTGCCGCGGCTGTTCTATGTCAACTGGTTCCGCAAGGACGCCAGCGGCCGGTTCGTGTGGCCGGGCTTCGGCGAGAACATCCGGGTGCTGAAGTGGATCATCGGCCGGCTGACCGGCCAGGCCGAGGCAGTGGCCACCCCGATCGGGTACCTGCCCGCGCCCGGCTCGCTCGACCTGGACGGGCTGGAGGTCAGCTGGGCCGACCTGGCCCTGCTGCTCACCGTGGACACCCAGGCCTGGAAGCTGGAGGCCGAGCATATCCCGGAGCACTTCCAGACCTTCCACCGGCACCTGCCCGCCCGGCTCCGGGAGCTACACGAGGAGCTGACCGAACGCCTCGGATGAGGGTGATGTGATGCCCGCGGCCGGATGCTTGACTGGCCCCGCGGGCGCATGGATGGATACGACGGAGTTTCCGACATGGCTAAGCAGCGGATCTTGGGCATCGTTCTCGCGGGCGGCGCAGGCAAGCGCCTGGAGCCGTTGACGGCGGATCGGGCCAAATCCGCCGTTCCGTTCGGCGGCCTGTACCGGGTGGTAGATTTCGCGCTGTCCAACCTGGTGAACGGCGGGGTGCGGCGCATCTGGGTACTGACCCAGTACAAGAGCCACAGCCTCAACCGCCATATCACGACCACCTGGCGGCTGAGCCCCCTACTGGACAACTGGGTGGCGTCGGTCCCGGCGCAGCAGCGGCTCGGCCCGCACTGGCAGGTCGGCTCGGCGGATGCGATCTATCAGTCGCTGAACCTGATCTACGCCGACCGGCCCGACGTCGTGGTGGTCGTGGGGGCCGATCACGTGTACCGGATGGATCCAGGGCAGATGATCGACCAGCACCTGGCCTGGGGCTCAGGCGCCACGATCGCGGCGATCGGTGTCCCGAGGATCAACGCGACGAACTTCGGTCTCGTGCAGACCGGGCCGGACGGCCACCGCATCGAGGCGTTCGCGGAAAAGCCTGCCGACCCGCCAGGCGGCCCGGGTCAGCCGGACAAGGCACTGGTGTCCATGGGCGACTACGTGTTCGACAGCCACCTGCTGGTGGAGGTGCTGCGGAAGGACGCGGCCGACGACAGCAGCCGGCACAGCGTGGGCGGCGACATCATCCCGATGCTGGTGCGAGAGGGCACCGCACACGTCTATGACTTCCGGCAGAACAAGGTCCCCGGTACCCAAGCGTGCGAGCAGAGCTACTGGCGGGAGGTCGGGACGCTCGATTCCTATTTCGAGGCGCACATGGACCTGTGCGCGGTCGAACCGATGTTCAACCTGTACAACGACCGGTGGCCGATCCTGACCCACGTGCCCGCGCAGCCGCCGGCCAAGTTCGTGCACGACGACGGCGACCGGGTCGGGCACGCGATCAACAGCGTGATCAGCAACGGCGTGATCGTCTCCGGCGGCCTGGTCCGCGACTCGGTCCTATCGCCGGGAGCCCGGGTGGACAGCTGGGCCCGGGTGGAGCGTTCCGTGATCATGCACAATTCCCGGGTCAGGCGCCACGCCGTCGTCGAGAACGCCATCCTGGACAAGAACGTCGTCATCGCAGAGGGCGCCACGGTCGGAGTGGACAAGGAGCATGACCGGGCCCGCGGTCTGGTCGTGTCCGATGGCGGCATCACCGTGGTCGGCAAGGGACAAGTCGTGACGCCGTGAGCCTGGTCAATGCGGCGGAGGTACCCCGGCGGCCGGTCGCGCTGGTCCGCGGGGGACTGTGCTCGGGTCCTTGGTCCCTGCCGGGTGCTGCCAGGCGGGCGTACGGTGCGCTCATGGCGGCGGTTGGCGAGTGCGAGCTGGCGGACGGGCGTGCGGTGGTGCTGCGCGTGGCCGGCCCGGCTGACGTGCCCGCGATCACCAGGCTGTACCGGGACCTGTCCGCGGAGTCGTTCGCCCGACGCTTCCACGGCGGGCGGATCGCGGCGTCGGTGCTGGCCCGCCTGGCCAGCCTGGGCGCCGGCACGGCCTGCCTGGTGGCCGCCCCGCCGGGCGATCCGGGCCGCCTGGCCGCCGAGGCCCGCTATGTGGACATGGGATCGGGGACAGCGGAGCTGGCGCTGACCGTCTCGGACAGCTATCAGGGGGCCGGGATGGGGCACCTGCTGCTGGAGGCGCTGGTGCGGCGTGCCCGGGAGGACGGGCTGGACCGCCTGCGTGCCGTCGTCCTGCTCGATAACACCGCGATGCTGCGCCTGCTGCAGCGCTACGGGTGGGTGCTGGCCGCCCCCGTCGAGGAGTTCTCCGTGGCCTGCCTGGAGATTTCCGTGACCGGCGGGATGCCCGGCTGGCCCGCGGGCAGCGCGGGCCGGCGGGTGCTGGTGGAACGGCGCGGCTGGTTCGACGACCAGCAGGTCGCCGCGCTGCGTTCGGCCGGAAACGACGTCCGCCAGTGCCCCGGGCCGGCGCGCCGGGTCTGGGCCTGTCCGCTGGTCAGCTCCGGGCAGTGCCGGCTCGCCGAGCAGGCAGACCTGATCGTGAGCCTGCTTCCGGCCGACGAGCCGGACTGCGCAGCGGTGCTGGCTGCTCACCGGCGGCGCTGGCCGCACCGGCTGGCCCAGTGACGAACCCCTCGCCTCGTGAGGTCAGCTCAGGCGTACCAGACCGCTGACTGCCAGATAGGCGCCCAGGTCAGTCGAGGTAGTCGCGGAGGACGTTGGACCGGGACGGGTGCCGCAGCTTCGACATGGCCTTGGACTCGATCTGCCGGATCCGCTCCCTGGTGACCCCGTAGACCTTGCCGATCTCGTCCAGGGTCTTGGGCTGGCCGTCGGTCAGGCCGAAGCGCATGGACACCACGCCGGCCTCGCGCTCGGAGAGCGTGTCGAGCACCGAGTGCAACTGCTCCTGCAGCAGCGTGAAGCCGACCGCGTCACTCGGCTGGATCGCCTCGGAGTCCTCGATCAGGTCGCCGAACTCGCTGTCGCCGTCCTCGCCGAGCGGGGTGTCCAGGGAGATCGGCTCGCGGCCGTACTTCTGCACCTCGATGACCTTCTCCGGGGTCAGGTCCAGCTCGGCCGCGAGCTCCCCGGGGGTGGGCTCCCGGCCCAGGTCCTGCAGCATCTGCCGCCGCGCCCGGGCCAGCTTGTTGATGATCTCGACCACGTGCACCGGGATCCGGATGGTCCGGGCCTGGTCGGCCATGGCCCGGGTGATGGCCTGCCGGATCCACCAGGTGGCGTAGGTGGAGAACTTGTAGCCCTTGGTGTAGTCGAACTTCTCCACGCCACGGATCAGGCCCAGGTTGCCCTCCTGGATCAGGTCCAGGAACAGCATGCCGCGGCCGGTGTACCGCCTGGCCTGCGAGACGACCAGCCGCAGGTTGGCCTCCACCAGGTGGTTCTTGGCCCTCCTGCCGTCGTCGGCGACCCGCTCGAGGTCAATGCTCTGACCGGGGCGCAGCACCCCGCTGCCTTCGGCGAGCTTGTGATCGGCGAACAGGCCCGCCTCGATGCGCTTGGCCAGTTCGACCTCCTGCCTGGCGTTGAGCAGCGGCACCTTGCCGATCTGCTTGAGGTAGTCCTTGACCGGGTCGGCCGTAGCGCCGCCGACCGCCACCTGGGCGGCGGGAAGGCCCTCGTCGTCATCGCCGGAAACCAACGGCTCGTCCTGGCTCTCCTCGCCCGCAGCCAGCGGCCGGCCGATCTCAACAGCGTGACCGTCCCCGGAGCAGCCGACCCGCGCTCTTGTGGCGGATGCCGTTCCGGAGCCTGCAGCGCCTTCCACCGCGATCACCTCTTCGATCGCTGGGCCGCGGCGGGCCGGGGGGGGCACGAACGCCTGGCTGGCCGGGCTGGCTCGCGACACAGGCATCCTCTCCCGAATAGGCAGCACGGCAAAACGGGACATGCTGCTCAACCCGCGCTGTCAGCCGGGTGCCAGAAGGCAAGATGACAGGAATATCAGAGCGGCTGCCTCGTCTCCTTCCACATCACACTAGGCGGAGTCAGGGGCGGCTCGAACGCCGCCGGGTGCCGGTGAGCATACCCAGGATGAGTGACAGCTGCGGCGGTTTCGCCGCGACCAGCGCGACGGCTGAGCCCTCACCGGGCAGTTTCAGAGCTTGGTCAGCTTGGGGCACGGTGTCAGGATGCGCAGCACGTGGGAGCCGAAATCGATGAGAACCGCGGTTCCCTCTTCGACACCAGTGACCGTGCCGAGACCGTGCTTGTCGTGGGTGACCTTGTCGTCTACCGAGAAACGCTCCGCAGGCGGCTCGGGATCGGGAGCACTGAACGGGCTGGTGGCCAGGTGGCGCCGGGGCACGGCGCGGTAAGAACTCATCGCTACCAGTATGCGCCTGCCTTCGCCCGACGGCCGCCAGGAACCTCCCGGGCGGCCGGGCCGGGGCCGCATCCGGGCAAGATAAGGTGCGCAGCGCCAGCCCTTCACGGCCGGGCGGCTGCCAGCAGGGGAAAGCCCACGGCAGGCTTGCGCCCACAGGCGCCTGGCCTGCCGTGGGACCGTCATCAGACCGAGTGGACCTGGTCCGCTTGCGGGCCCTTGGGACCCTGGCTGACGGTGTACTCCACCTTCTGGTTCTCTGTCAGGGTGCGGTAACCGCCCATGTCGATCGCTGAGTGGTGAACGAAGACGTCGGCGGTGCCGTCATCGGGGGCGATAAAACCATAGCCCTTGTCCGCGTTGAACCATTTCACGGTTCCCTGAGCCATCTGCTGTCTCCTTCTAGGGACGAGCCGAGAGCCCACGCACCTTGCGTGGACAGTCGCTGGGCCGCTCACCGCCGAAGGAAACAGATCCTCAAGCAAAGCAAAACGCCCACTGCCAAAACCGCGGGCGCCTTCACGATCGCTGACTTCGACAACACGAATCTCAAGCACGTTCACGGCCAGTATATTCCAGCTCCGGCCCGCGCGGTGCGCCGTCAGCGCCTGCCGCGGCTCCGGTAGCGCGCGGACATGGCGACCGCGCCGCGGCCAGTGGCCTGGGTCGCTGCCGCGGCAGTTTCCCGTCCAGCAGGCCGGGCCATCGGCGCGATCGGCTCGGCTGGTTCGCCGGCGATCGAGCGCAGCAGCGCCGAGCCGGGACGTACCTTGGCGGCCAGCGGAACGACGTTAGCCTTTCGCATCAGTGCGCGCACCTCATGATCTTGTGCCGGTGTCTGCAGGGTGATCACCACGCCGGCTGCTCCCGCCCGGGCGGTTCGCCCTGACCGGTGCAGGTAGGACTTGTGCTCGGCGGGCGGATCCGCGTGGATGACCAGGTCGATGCCGTCCACGTGGATGCCACGGGCCGCGATGTCGGTTGCGACCAGCACCCGCGTCGCGCCGGAGGCGAACGATGCGAGATTCCGCTCACGGGCGTTCTGCCCGAGGTCGCCGTGAAGTTCGGCCGCGGGGACATGCGCCGCGGTCAGCTGGCGGGCGAGCCGGTGCGCCGCATGCCGGGTACGGGTGAAGATCAGCGACCGGTTCTTGCCGCCCGCGAGGGCGGCGACCACGCTGACCCGGTCTGCTGGCGCGACGGTGAGCACGTGGTGGACCATGGCGGCTGGCGCGGCGGCCACCGAGTCGACGGCGTGCCGCGCTGGCTCGCTCAGGAAACGCCGCACAAGGACATCGACATCCTTGTCCAGGGTCGCCGAGAACAACATCCGCTGACCATCCGGCGGGGTAGCTTTCAGCAGCCGGCTCACGACCGGCAGAAACCCGAGATCAGCCATGTGGTCCGCCTCGTCGATCACGCTGATCTCGACATCGCCAAGCTGGCAGTGACCCTGCTCGATGAGATCGGCCAGCCGTCCCGGGCAGGCGACGACGATATCGGTCCGGGCTCGGAGGGCGCTCACCTGCCGGCTCTGGGGGGTGCCGCCGAAGACCGTCATGACGGTCAGCCCCACGGCCTGGGCCAGCGGTGCAAGAACCGCCTGGACCTGGCTGGCAAGTTCACGGGTGGGAACCAGCACCAGGCCGCGCGGACGGCAGGCCATGGTGTGGCCCCCGGCCAATGCGGTGACCAGCGGGATGGAGAACGCGATCGTCTTGCCGGAGCCGGTCCGGCCGCGCCCGAGCACGTCGCGGCCAGCCAGCGCGTCCGGCAGCGTGGCCGCCTGGATCGGGAAAGGAGCGGTGATACCAGCGTCAGCAAGCACGCCGACCACCGGCGCGGGAACGCCAAGGGAGGCGAAGCTGACGGCGCGGGCGGCGGCGACCGGCATGGCGCGCCGACGGTGGCGACCACGCTGGGCAGCGCTCGAATTTTCGATGGGCAGATTTTCGATGGGCAGAACTGTCAAAAGAATGTCCTCCGGACTGGGGTGGCCGCATTGTCCAGGGCCGCCACATCCGTGGAAACCAGTTCGCTCACCGAGAGACGTACGACCGGCGCGCCCTGATGGCTGCGCCTCACAACGTACCGTGCGCTGGCAACACTACCGCAGATCCCCACCGGCCGGGCCCCGCTCATGCTGAGTCAAGAGGCGGTGTCCCGGGGGTCGTAAGCTAGCTGGTCACGTCGGCCGTGGTGAACTTGGCCCAGGCCACCGAGCAGAAGATGATCGTGTAGACGGCGAACGACAGCAGCCCGTGGCCCAGGTCCGGCCAGGCGACCGGCGCCCGGAGCAGCCCGTCGAACGACAGCCACCAGTGCGTGGGCAGGTACGGGTGCACCGCGCCGAGCTGCGACACGGTGTCAGCCACCTCGCTGGCCACGGTGATCACCAGGATCGCGGCGACCGCGCCGAGCGGGTGCTCGGTGAACGTCGAGATGGCCAGCCCGATCGAGCCGAGGGCGGCCATCGCCGCGGCCAGGTAGAGGGCCACCAGCAGCAGCCGCAGCAGCCCGGAGCCCAGCGAGACCGCGGTGCCGGACAGCAGGGTCACCGGGCCGACCGGGAACAGGATCGCGCCGAGCGCCACCGCCACCGCCGACACCAGCAGGCACGCGGCCACGCAGAACACCACGGTCGCGGCGAACTTGATCCCGAGCAGCCTGGTCCGCCCGGCGGGCACGGTAAGCAGGTAGCGCAGCGTCCCGCGGTTCGCCTCGCCCGCGATCGCGTCCCCGGCCACCACCGCGACGGCCAGCGGCAGGGCCAGCGTCGACTCCACGACCAGCGCCAGGAAGGCCAGGAACACGCCGTTGCCGGTGACCTGGGTGAGGAACGCGGGCTCGGAGTTCCCGCCGCCGTTACCCGGCTGCAGCGGGGACACCTTGAGCACGATGCCGAGCAGCACCGGGACCGCGGCCAGCACGGCGAGCAGCGCGAGGTTGCGCCTGCGGCCGAAGACCAGGCCGAGCTCGGACCGCAGCAGCCGCAGCCAGTGTGCCACGGAGGCGAGCTGGCCGCCGACCCGGGCGGCCTGACCGGGCAGGCTCGCGAGGTCAGCCGTTGACATCGAAGCCCTCGCCGGTGAGCTCCACGAACAGGTCCTCCAGGCTGGCCCGCGGGGTGTCCAGCCCGGCCACGGGAACTCCCGCGTGCACAAGCTCCGCGCACACGGTTTCCGGGGCCTGGCCGCCGAGCTGCGCGGTCACTTCCCGGCCGGCCACCGTGACTTCGGTGAGCCCGAGCCCGGTCAGCACCTGTGCGGCCCGCGCGGGTTCCGCGGTGCGGACCAGGATCCGGGGCGCGCCCCGGCCACGCAGCTGCTCGAGCGTGCCCTGGAACACCAGCTCGCCGGCCCGCATCACGCCCACGTGCGAGCAGATCTGGTCCACCTCGGCCAGCAGGTGCGAGGAGACGAAGACCGTGGTGCCGTCCGCGGCGATCTCCCGGATCAGGGCGCGGACCTCGCGAGTGCCCTGCGGGTCGAGGCCGTTGGTCGGCTCGTCGAGGATCATCAGCTCGCGCGGCTGGAGCAGGCCCGCGGCGATGGCCAGCCGCTGCTTCATGCCGAGCGAGTAGGCGCGGTAGCGCTTGCCCGCCGCGGCGAGCAGGCCGACCCGGTCCAGGGCGGCCTCGATCCGGTCCGCCGCGGTCCGCGGGCTGGCCGTCCGGTCGGCCGCGTCCAGCCGGGCCAGGTTGGCCCGGCCGGACAGCTGCGGGTGGAAGGCCGGGCCCTCGACCAGCGACCCGACCCTGGGCAGCACGGCGTTCGCCCCGGCGGGCATGTTCACGCCGAGCAGCCGCTGGCTGCCGCTGGTCGGCTGGATCAGGCCGAGCAGCATCCGGATCGTGGTGGTCTTGCCCGACCCGTTCGGCCCCAGGAAGCCGTAGACCGAGCCACGCGGCACCGCCAGGTCGATCCCGGCGACCGCCAGCTGGCGGCCGAACCGCTTGGCCAGCCCGGCGGTGGCGACGGTCAGCCCGGTGGCGTCGGCGTTCGGGGTGAGGAAGGGGCCGGCGCGCTCGGCCCGGTCTTCGACGGTGCCGGCCGGGAGGCCGAAGCTGATCTCGTCCTCCCCCGCGCCGGGCCGCGCGGCCGGGCTGGGCCTCACTTGCCGAGCTGCGCGGCGTCCGCGTACAGCACCGCGGGCTGGACGGCGCCGATCAGGATGTGGCCGTTGGTCATTAGCACCGAGACCAGGCTGGTGCGGAGCAGGCGGCCGCTGCCCCAGGACCCCTGCACCGGGGTGGCCGCGTTCTGCAGCGCGATGATGGCCTGCGCCAGGCCGCCCGGCGTGGCAGCCTGCCCGGGCGGCGGGGCCGGCAACTGGGCGGGCAGTACCGCGACCGACAGCCAGCCCTGGCCCAGCACGGTGGAGGCGGACGGCAAGACGGCCTGCTGCACGACGGACGAGGACGCCGCCGGAGCGGAGATCGCGACCGACGCGCCGGCCAGGGCGGGCACCCCGGTCCAGGCCAGGCGGGTGGCCCGTGACCCGCTCGGCCTCCAGGCTGGCCATGAGCTGCTTGATCACCGCCGCGCGCTGGGCCTTGGCCATCGACGCGGGCAACTGCTTCGCAAAGGCCGCCGCGACCCGCTTGGCCATGGCCGCCGGGAGGGGCCCGGCCGCGGGCATGAACGCGTGGCTGGCCCCGTTGCCGGCGATGATCTCGAAGGTCGCGGACCCGCTGGCCGGGGCGCGCAGGCCGGCCGGGCCGGGACCGGCCGGGACCGTGACCGTCTTCACCGTGGCTCCGGGCGGCGGCGCGAACGCGAAGTTGGACGCGGCGGGCGTGGCGAACGAGAGCGAGGTGTAGCCCAGGCTGAACGCGGGGCTGGTCGCGCCGCGGGCGAAGACCTGCACCTGCAGCGGCAGCGAGTACTCCGCGTCGATGGCGATCGTGACCTGCCCGATCAGCGAGCGGCTGTCCTTGGGCGCCAGCGAGAGCTGGTAAGCGGGCTGCCCGGCGACCGTTACGTTGCGCTGCAGCCCGACGGTGGTGGTCTTGCCGACCGCGGCCAGGATCTGCCGGGCCAGCTGCTGCGGGGTCGGGATCGTCGGCGTCGTGCCCGCCGCGGGCAGGCCCGCGCTGGCCTGGGCGGGCAGCAGGTAGTGGGTGGCCTGGTTGGTGCGGCTGTCCCAGAGCCAGACGCTGTTCCCGTCCCGGCGGAGGTCAGCCTCACCCAGCTGCGCCGGGACCGCGATCCTGACCCGGGTCGGGCCGTCGTACCAGACCTGGAAGGTGTGCGTGCCGGACAGCAGTGACAGCCCGGACAGCGGGTCATCGGAGCCGGGCAGGTCGGGCAGGCCCAGCGACGCGGTCTCCTGGGCGGTCGCGGTGAGGGCGGACGGCCAGGCCGCCGGGCTGTCCACGGCGGCGAGCAGCTGGGCGGTGGTGCGCGCGGGCAGCCTCGGGGTGGCCTGGGCGCCGCCGATCACGGACGCGGCGATGACGATCCCGACCGCGGCCACCGCGCCGGCCGGCACGGCCCACCTCGCCCGGCGCCGACGCACCAGGTTCGCTGCCGAGGGCATGTTCACTGGGACCTCCGGAGGTTACCGCTCCCCTTCGAGGATACGGCGCGCCGCTACCACCGGCCCCAGGGCAGCAGCGCGGTCACCGCGACCGCGGTGAACAGCAAGGTCAGGTACGCAATCGACCGGTGGAACAGCCGCATCGGGGCCGGGGCGTCGCCCGCCACCACGCGCGCGCGCAGCGCGTGGGCCTCCACCAGGAACCAGGCCCCGAGCCCCAGCGCGCAGGCGCCGTACAGCCAGCCGGCGTACGGGACCAGGGCGAGCGTGACGGCGACCATGACGTAGGAGTAGCCGAGGATCTTCGCCGTGACCTCGGTGGCGGGCGCGACGACCGGCAGCATGGGCACGTTCGCCGCGGCGTAGTCATCACGGAACTTGATCGCCAGCGCCCAGAAGTGCGGCGGGGTCCAGAAGAAGATGACGGCGAAGAGCACGATCGCGGGCAGGCTCACCCGCCCGGTGACCGCCGCCCAGCCCACCAGGACCGGGAAGCAGCCCGCCGCCCCGCCGATGACGATGTTGGACGCCGTGCGCCGCTTCAGCCCGAGTGTGTAGACGAACACGTAGAACAGGATCGCCGCGTCGGCCAGCGCCGCGGCCAGCCAGTTGACCAGGGTGCCCAGCAGCACGGTGGACGCGGCCCCGAGCAGGATCCCGAACACCAGGGCCTCGGCCGGCCTGATGGCCGCCGCCTGCTTGCCCTTGGCCACCAGCGGCCGGCGCGAGGTGCGCCGCATCACCGCGTCGATGTCGCGGTCGATGTAGCAGTTGATCGTGTTGGCGCTGCCCGCGGCCAGCGTGCCGCCGAGCAGGGTGACGGCGATCAGTGCCGGCGCGGGCAGCCCGCGCCGCGCGAGCAGCATCGTCGGCACCGTGGTGATCAGCAGCTCGACGATGATCCGCGGCTTGGTCAGGGCCAGCAGCGACTTGGCCATCACGCGCGCCGAGCGCCGACCGCCGGACGGCGCGTACGCCGACCCGGTCCCCTGGCCGGGCAGCGCGCCCGTGGCCTGTGTCACTCGCTGCCCTCCGTGCCGTCCGTCGTCCCGGAACCCGATCCGCCCGTTACCCTACCGGTCCCGCCCGCGGCGTCACCCGCGGCACCGGGCGCGATGTCCCGCCCGGCGCCGGCCGGCTCGGTGCCGGATTCCGCGGACCCGCCGCCGGACGCGGTCGGCATCCCGGCCGCGGTCGCGGCGGCGCGCGCCGCCCCGGGGCCCGGGGTCCCGCCGGACGCCGAGGCGTACACCACGCGCCGCGCCGGGACCCTCGGGTGCGGCCTGCTGAACAGCAGGATGTAGAGCACCGTGGCCACAATGGCGAACAGGATGATCAGGAACGCGAACGTCAGTACGGCACCGCCCATGGAATTGTCCGACGTCGTGTACGCGAGAACGGGTCCGGGCACTTGCGCCTCCTGCTACCGCGAACGAATTCGCTGTCTTGGCGAGATAACTGTCATCTGAACCTGGGACGGGACGGCCAGGCCGGATGGCGTCCGCCCCGGTCTGGCTCGTCCAGCAAACGGTCGATGCCCGTCGATAGCGCGGCCGAATCCTCGTCGTTGAGCCACCGCATGAGCACGGCCACGGCGGCGGCGACCACGGAGGGCAGGATGCCCATCCACAGGATCGCGCCGGACAGCTGCTGATCGTCGAGCACGGTCATCACGTGATGCCATTGGTTGGCGTAGCCCGGGTAGACCACGCTCGAGCCGAAGGTCAGCACCATGCCTAGCACGGTATCCGCCGCCACGGTGCCGGTCAGCAGCGCCGCCCGGCGCAGCGGTGAGGCGGCCGGGCTCCACGGCCGCGAGCCGATCAGCTGTAGCCAGAACAGGATCCCCCCGCCGAGGTACAGCACGTACTCGGCGGCGGCCGCGGCGCGGCTGGCCGGCACCCGGTCGAACGCCACGGTCAGGTGCCCGCCCAGCCAGATCACGTTGAACGCCACCACCGTGGCCGCCGGCCACCGCAGCCACCACGGCCGCGGCCCGGCCGCATCGCTCGCCGGGGCCAGGCCCAGGCACCGGGCCAGGGCCGACCATGGCGCGCCCAGCACGATCAGCCCCGGCGCCACGAAGGCCAGCGTGAGGTCGTCGAGCGCCCGCACCCAGATGTAGATCCCGGACCAGTAGCCCAGCGGCGACACGATGGCCAGTGCAGCGAGCAGCAGCCCGCCCTGGAAGACGGACGCCTCCCTGACCGTCGCGCGCCGGCCGTCCGGGGGACCGCCGGACAGCAGCCGCCGCAGCCCGGTGAGGTGCGCGCCGGCCACCGCCGCGTAGGCGACCAGTACCGGCCAGTTGGCCGACCAGTGCGACAGGACCCAGATCATCGGGATCTCGGGTCAGTGGACCAGGTAGAACAGCACCCAGGCGATGATCGCGACCACCGCCAGGTAGTTCCAGACCACGGTGAACGCGCTCAGCGACGCCTGGAACCGCTGCACGGCAAAGGCTTCCGCGTAGGTCGGCGGCTGCTCCACGAAGGCCAGCTCCGGGATCGACCGAACCCGCATGATCAGCGTCTCCAGCCAGACCATCGCGCCGAACACGGTCACCATGAAGACCGGCCAGAACCCCACGAAGCAGCTGGCGAACCCGGACGAGCCCGGCCAGAACGGGAGGTCGGTCAGCTGCCAGATCTGTATCCCGATGGCCGCGAGGCCGAACACCAGGGCGACCAGGGCACCGCCCTGCCAGGCGCCCTTGTGGCCGCCCTTGATCCGCTGCAGCACGAGGGTCTGTATCAGGGCGCTGACCACGATCAACAGCAGCACCACGATGCCCACCCAGGCCTGCGGGCCCTTGAAGCCCGCCGGGTACCACATGTCATGCGAGTTCAGCGAGCGCAGGTAGAAGAACGCGAACACGAATGCGCCGAACACGAACGTCAGGCCGCCCAGGGCCAGCCGGGCGCCGGTCCACGCGGCGTTCAGCGCCGCCTCGTGGTAGAAGCCGGCCTCCTCGGCCTCCCTGGTCAGCCCGGCCGGGGGCTGCCGCGTCGTCTCGGCCATGGCTATGCCTCCGCTCGTGCGGTCTCGGTCCCGGTCCCGGCAAAGGCAGTGCTGATGACCCCGACCGGCGGGTTCAAGTCGGCGACCGGCGGGGCGCCGGGGGTGCCGTACTCATACGGCCCGGACAGCACCACGGGGATGTGGGCGAAGTTGCCCGGCGGCGGCGGCGAGGACACCTGCCATTCCAGGCCGCGGGAGCGCCACGGGTTGCCTTCCTCGCGCACCCGGGCGATCACCGTGGAATAGACGAAATTGATCACGAAGATCAGGATCGACCCGCCCAGGAAGAAGGAGGAGATCGACACCCAGTCGTTCGCGGTCTCCAGGTTCCGCGCGTACTCGAACACCCGCCGCGGCTGGCCGGCCATGCCGATCCCGAACAGCGGCAGGAACGTGGCGTTGAAGAAGATGAACATGGTCCAGAAGTGCCACTTGCCGAGCGTCTGGTTCAGCTTGATGCCCATCATCTTCGGCAGCCAGTAGTAGCAGGCGGCCATGAACGCGAAGATTATCCCGCCCATGATCGTGTAGTGGAAGTGCGCCATCACGAAGAACGACCCGTGCGCGGTGGTGTTGGCCGGCACGTCGGACAGGAACACCCCGGTGACCCCGCCGATCAGGAAGTTGAAGTAAAGCGCGAGCGCGAACAGCATCGGCACCGTGAACCTGATCCTCGCCTTCCACAGCGTGCCCATTCCGACCAGGTAGATGAACCCGGTCGGGATCGAGATCAGCTCGGTGGTGAGCATGAACACCGGGCGCATGTCGGGGTTGATGCCGGAGACGAACAGGTGGTGCTGCCAGACGAAGAAGCTCAGCAGCGACACGCCGATCATCCCGGCCGCGGCGACCTTGTAGCCGAACAGCGGCTTGCGGCAGAACACCGGCAGGATCTCCATCACGATGCCGAAGCCGGGCAAGGCCAGGATGTACACCTCGGGATGGCCGAAGAACCAGAACAGGTTCTGGTACAGGTAGCTGCTGCCGCCGAGCGTGTCGACGAAGAACGCGGTCTGCGCGGTCCGGTCGGTGATCATCATGTACATGCCGCCGACCAGCACCGGCGCGGCCAGCACCATGAGGAACCCGGTCGAGATCATCGCCCACACGAAGATCGGGAGCCGGCTCCACCGCATCCCGGGGGCGCGGTAGCAGATGATGGTGACGATGAGGTTGAACCCGAGCAGGATGACCGAGATCCCCATCAGCCCGAACGCCATCGCGTAGGAGTCCGCGCCGATCGTCGACTGGATGGACAGCGGCGCGTACCCGGTCCAGCCGAAGGGGAACCCGCCGAGCAAGAGGCCGGACAGCAGGATCAGGAACGCCATCGGGGTGAGCCAGAACGACAGCGCCTCCATCCTGGGGAACGCCACCCGCTTGGACCCGATCATCAGCGGCACGAGGTAGTTGCCGAACGGCCCGAGGACGACCGAGGTCATCAGCATCATCATCATCGTGCCGTGCTCGCCGACGATCTCGATGTACGTGCTGGAGCTGAACAGGTGATACGTCGGCGACAGCAGTTCCGAGCGGATCGCCATCGCGAACAGCCCGGCGGTGCAGAAGTAGATGATCATGCCGATCAGGTACTGGAGCCCGACCACCTTGTGGTCGAGGGTGAACCGGAAGTACTTCGCGACGCCAGCGGATTCCGCCGCCTCTTCCTCGGCCTGCACCGGGACCGGCCGGCCGACGATCTGGCGCAGCAGGTCGTTGAACACGCCGAGCCCGGCCACCCAGCCGACCACTCCGAGCGCGTAGCCGAGCACGATCGGCCAGTCGCTGGAGTCGGACAGGGCGAGGTTCGGGTATTCGGTGGCTGCGTTGCTGCTTTCCAGGACGTTACCGAGCAGGTGGCCGAGCAGGTAGCCGATCACCGCCCCGACGATCGCCGTGTGGATCGCTGGCCGCATCCACCAGGGACGCTGCCTTCGCGCGCCGTGCCCGGCACCTCCCGCGCCGTGCGCCCTCTCCGGCTGTGTCTCGATGGCCATCCGGTCACCTCTTCATGGAAACGGAACTGACGGTACGTCCTGCTCGCGCCCGGGCGTCGCTCACGGCTGGTACACGTCCTGCGGCGGGTAGTACAAGCCGGGCGCCCCGGTGAATCCGCCCGCGACCATGGCCTTGCTCATCTGCGCGACCGTGGTCGGGTCGTAGGTCAGGGAATACGGCGGCAGCTGCGCGGTCACCGTGGCCAGCTTCCGCTCGGTGACCCTGGCCCAGGCCGCGAAGCCGGCCGGGGTCAGGGCCTGGCCGTAGTCGAACATCGCGCCGTGCCACAGGCCGCACAACTCGGCGCAGCGGACGGTGACCAGCCCGGTATGGTTGATCTTGGTAAAGGCGACGTTGTTCACGCCGGGGTTGGCGTCGGCCTTGACCCCGAGCTGGTAGGCCCAGAAGCTGTGGATCACGTCGATCGAGGTCACGTTGAACTGCACCCACACCCCGGTCGGCAGCACCAGGTCGGTGGTCTCGAACCCGCCGTACTGCGGGTAGCGGTAGGTGAACCTCCACTGCTGCGCGATCACCTGCACCTGCAGCTTCGGCCCGCCGGGCACCTGGAGCGGGCTGGCCCCCTGGCCTGCGCCCGCGCCGTTGCTCGCGTACAGTTCCACGGTGCCGAAGACGAACAGCGCCAGCACGATCACGGAGGTGACGGTGATCCAGGTGGCCTGGATCCGGGTGTTCCCGTGCAGCGGCGGCCCGTCCTCCTCATCGTCTGGCCGCGCCCGCCAGATGACCAGCGAGTAGGCGAAGTAGATCAGCACGAACAGCATGATCGGGGCCGCCACCGCGGCCAGCACGGCGATGTCGAACTGCTGGTTCGACGCGGTCGTGGACATCGCGCCGGGCGGCATGTGCGGGCGCCACACGAGCCAGATGATCAGGTCGGCGGCTATCGCCAGCGGCAGCCAGATCAGGAAGATCCGCAGGCCGTGGTTGGGCCCGGACGGCCCCGCGGCGTGCTGCGGGGTGGATGTGGGCGGCGCCTCGGCGGCCATCAGGACACCACCGTCATGTTGCCGGTCATGAAACCGATCGTCTGCATGGGACCACCAAATCCGGTGAGGAAACCGCCGCCGCAAGGAACCCGGCACTGCCAGAAGTAGGTGCCGGTGGCGTGCGGCGACATGAAGCTGAACGTCATCACGCGGTATGGGACTGCCTTAGGGTCTCCGGGCTGGCACGGCGACTGACCGCACAGTCCGGGCTTCACGCTCTGAATCAGCCCCGGCGTGGCCATCGGCACGTTCAGGCCGAGGGAAGGCATGGAGAACGTGTGCCCGACGTTGCAGCCCGACCAGGAGTTGATGAAGTGGTAGGGCTTGCCGTCGACGTTCACGACATTGCCGATGGTGCCGGTGACCAGCCCCCAGTAGTTGTTGCGCAGCGGCGTGCAGCCGTCGAAGCCGTAGATGGTCATGTCGATCCGGGAGCCCGCGGGCACCTGGAACAGGGTGGTGTGCACCCAGGCCTTGGTCTGCGGGTTCTGGACGAAATAGGAGACCCAGTCCGGCGTGGTGGTGACCGAGTTCTGGGGGTCTTCCTGCATGACGACGTGCACCGTCGCGCCGGTGTTGGGGGTGACGCCGCTGGAGTAGTCGATCACCGGCGGGCCGCCGAGGAAGTAGTGCAGCACGACAAAGGCCCCGACCGCGACGACCCCCAAGAACGCCACGACGAGCAGGGAAACCCGGACCGGCAGGGACACCAGCCACCACCTCGGTTCTGTACGCGAGCATCGCTGACCAGGCACGCGCCTTGGCGCGTCCGGCCACGGGAAGCTGTCTGTAGTTCCTGATCTTGGCGCCGTGGCGGTGAGGCCGGCAAGGACGACCGCCCTGAATGACGAAATTGTCATGGTCAGGGTCGGCCTTGTCATAGTGGGACCCCGTCCGGTATCGGCTTCCGTTGTGGCACGTACCGCCTGTTTTGTTACGCTCCGCTTGTCCAGTATTGCTCAGAGTTATTACTCTTCCGGGCCGCGGGCCCGGGGAACGTGCAAAGGTTTGCGGTCAGGTGATACCGCTTGACCGGGACCACCCGAATGGAGTAGATCCTGTGCTAAGCACTCAACCACGTGCTGAGGGGCGGGTCGGTCGCCACACCCCGCTGATGTGGCCCTGTGCGGAGTGAAGTGCCTCAATGATCACAGACCGGTTGACCCACAATCCGGTAGTACCGCGCATATTGCTGGTCGATGACGAGCCCAAGATCCGGGGGTTCATCGCCCGGGCGCTGACGGCCGCGGGGTATGAAATCGATTGCGCCATGGGGGGCGAAGAGGCGCTGCGCCGGGCCAGCCTCGGTGAGTACGGCCTGGTCATCCTCGATCTGATCATGCCGGACATGGACGGCAGGTCGGTGCTGACCACGCTGATCCGCGAGCGTCCGGACCAGCCGGTGCTCGTGCTCTCCTGCCTGGACGACGTGACGACCAAGGTCAACTGCCTCGACCTGGGCGCGCACGACTACCTGACCAAGCCGTTCTCGCTGGAGGAGTTGCTGGCCCGGGTGCGGGTCCAGTTGCGCAGCGAGCCGCATCAGGGGGGCGAGGTGCTCCGGGCGGGCGACCTCGTCCTCGACGTCGGCCGGCTGCAGGCCGACATCGGAGCCGGTCCCGTCGCCCTCACCCGGCTGGAGTTCCTGCTGCTCCGGGAGCTGATAGAGCATGCGGGCCAGTCGGTACGCAAGGATCAGCTGCTCGCGTCCATCTGGGGTTACGATTTCGACCCTGGTTCCAATGTCGTCGACGTCTGCGTCCGGCGGCTCCGGTCGAAGCTCGGTTTCGACCTGATCAAGACGGTGCGTGGTGCCGGATATCAGCTCGCCTCCTAGCGAGACCGCCGCGGATCACCAGGTTCACGGATCCGCCCGGGAGCTGGCCGGCACCCCCGGCCAGGTTCTCCGGCGCCTCAGCCAGGCCAGCGGGCGGCGGCCCGATGTGCTCGACCTCACCTGGCTGCTGCTCTGGCTGCTCGGGCTCGTCTGCATAGTGATCTACGCCCGGTGGGCCACCGTCCCGTTCCATTACGTCTGGATCACCCTGGCCCTGCTGACATTCGGGGTGCTGATGCGGCAGGCGCACCGTCGGCAGGCCGCGGACACCGAGCGCGCCCGCGTCAGCGAGGAGAACGCCCGGTTGCTCGCGGCCCAGCGCAGGTTCCTGCAGGACGCGTCGCATCAGCTCAGGACCCCGATCACGATCGCTCTCGGGCACGCCGAACTGCTGGCCCGCGACCTCACCGGCGCCCAGCACAGCCGTGACATCAGCCTGGTGGTCGGCGAGCTGACCCGGCTCAAGAGCCTCGCCGAGCGGCTGCTGCTGATCGCCACCTCGGAGAATCCGGACTTCCTCCGCCCCGAGCCGGTCGAGCTCGACCTGTTCATGATGGAGGTGCTGCGGCGCTGGCGGCCCGCCGCGCCGCGGCGCTGGCAGCTCGGGCGGCTCGACGCGGCGACGGTCAGCGCCGACCGCGAGCGCCTCGGGCTCGCGGTGGACGCGCTGCTGGAGAACGCCGTCCAGCACACCCTCACCGACGACGTGATCAGGCTCTCGGTCCGGGGCGGCGGCCGCAGCGCGTTCTCCCGCGTGATCGTGGAGGACGCCGGGTCCGGGATCGCGCGCGCCGAGCTCGCCTACATCTTTGACCGGTTCCGGAGCGGATCGGCCCCGGACGGGACCCGGGGCACCGGCCTGGGCCTGGCGCTGGCCCGCGCGATCGCGCACGGGCACGGCGGGGAGGTGCTGGTACGTAGCGAGCCCGGCGCGGGCAGTACATTCGAGCTCGTGCTTCCCGCCACGGCCCCGCCCAGTGCCGTCCCGGCCGAGATCACTACTCCCGCACAGGCCGGCGACCCGTGCGGCAACATGAGGACGTTATGAGCAGCGGAAGCGAGCCCGTCAGCGGGACGCCCGGCCGCGCCGAGCCCGGCCGCGCCGAGCCCGGCCGCGCCGAGCCCGGCCCGGCCGCCCAGCCGCGCGCCAGGAAGCAGCGGGGCCTGCGGCTGCCCGGCGGAAAACGGCCGCCCACGCTGCTGATCGTTGCGGTCGCCGCGAGCGTGGTCCTGGTCGGGGCGATCATCGCGATCGACGCCACCGCGCACCGGGCTCCCCCGGCGGCCGCACCCAGGCCCGCGCCGGCCTTCACGCTGCCGTCCCTGCGCGATCCGGCCCAGCAGGTGTCGCTCAGCGCCTACCGCGGGCAGCCGGTGATCGTGAACTTCTTCGCGTCGTGGTGCAGTCCGTGCAAGAAGGAAACGCCGCTGCTGGCCGGCTTCTACCGCACGGCGCGCGGTAAGGTCGTGATCATCGGCGTGGACGCGGATGACAGTGCGCCGACGGCCCGCAGCTTCCTGACCGCCTACGGGGTCGCGTACCCGGTCGGGTTCGAAACCACGCCCGCGGTCGCCAACGCCTACGGCGTCAGCGAGATCGGGATCCCGGAGACCTTCTTCCTGGACGCCAGGCACCGCATCGTCAAGCGCATCCTCGGGGACGTGACCATGAAGGAACTGAACACCGGGGTGGCCCTGATGGACGGGACCAGATGAGCCCGCCGGTTCGCACGGATCCGCCGTACGTCCCGATCCGGCATACCCGGTGGGCCACCCGGCGCACCCCCTGGTGGGTGCTGGCCGCGGGCGCCGTGGTGCTGGCGGGCACGGTGCTGGTCGCGCTGGTGCACAAGCCCTCGCAGGCCGAGCGCGCGTCCGACCTGCGGGGGTTTCTCGGTGACATGGAGTACGACGTCGGGTCCTGCGCGGCGGGCGTCGGCCAGTCGCTGACCGCGCTGCGGGAGATCGAGTCCGGCGCCAGCCACGACGTGGGGACCGCGGTCTATATCGCCAACACCGGCGCGGCCAACTGCTCGCCCGCGAACAACGAGTTGCTCGACGACCTGGACGGCTACCAGGTCACGGAGTCACTGGCCAGCTTCGGCCTGGGCCGCGTGGTCACAGGCCTGGTGGACTGGGCCGCCCCCGACGCCGGGAACGTGCAGACGGACGTCGCCCGGATCCTGACGGCGCCGGGCGCGCAGGCCAAGGCCGAGGACACCGCGGCGTTGCGCCAGGCGCTGCGCGCGCTGGACGCTCAGCGCTCGGCCGTGGACAAGATCATGAAATCCGCCAACAGGTCCCTGTCCGCGCACGGGACCCTGCCCAACCTGCCGGGGTAAGCCGATGCCTGGGATGAATTCCGGACTGACCGACAACAACCCGATGCTGGTCGCCGCGTTCCGGGCGGCGCTGCTGCACCAGGGCCTCATCGTGCTGCTGATCTTCGCGGTGCTGGCCATCGCGTGGGTCAGCGCCCGGGAGTGGCTCCGGCCCGGGAAGGCGGCCCGGCCCGCCGTCGCGGAGCCTGCCTGGCGGCAGTTGCTGCGGATCGGCTTCGGCGTCATCTGGATCCTCGACGGGCTGCTGCAGGCCCAGCCGGCCATGCCCGCCGGACTTCCCTCGCAGGTCATCGAGCCCACCGCGGCGAGCTCGCCCGGCTGGGTGCAGCACGTCGTGAACCTGGCGGGGACCACATGGTCATACCACCCGATCCAGGCGGCCGCGTCGGCGGTCTGGATCCAGATCGGGATTGGCGTGTGGCTGATCGCGACGCGGCGGGGATCGTGGTCCCGGCTCGCCGGGCTGGCCAGCGTGGCCTGGGGCCTGGTGGTCTGGGTCTTCGGCGAGTCCTTCGGCGGGATCTTCGCCCCCGGCCTGACCTGGCTGTTCGGCGCGCCCGGCGCGGCGCTGTTCTACTGCGCGGCCGGGGTCCTCATCGCCCTGCCCGAGCGCGAGTGGCACACGCCACGGGTCGGCCGGACGATCCTGGCGGTGATGGGCGTGTTCTTCATCGGCATGGCCGTGCTGCAGGCCTGGCCGGGACGGGGCTTCTGGCAGGGCACGCTGCACGGCCAGCCGGGCACGCTCACCAGCATGGTGAGTTCCATGTCCGGCACGCCGCAGCCCGCGCTGTTCGCCGGCTGGGTGCGCGGCTTCGCGTCCTTCACCGCGGCGCACGGGTTCGCGGTGAACCTGTTCGCCGTGCTCGCGCTGGCCGCCCTCGGCGCGAGCCTGGTCACGATGGCGGCGGCCCGCGGGCCGGCCTGGCTGCCCCGCGTCACGATCATCGCCCTGATCGCGCTCTGCCTGGCGGACTGGGTGCTGATCGAGGACTTCGGCTTCTTCGGCGGGCTGGGCACCGACCCCAACAGCATGATCCCGATCATCCTCGTGGTCGCGGCCGGCTACCTGGCCCTGGCTCCGGCGCCCGCCCCGGCCGCCGAACCCGCCCCGGCCGCGGAACCCGCCGCTACGGCGACCGCCGCTACGGCGGCGGCTGAACCGGCCGCAGCGCAGCCGGCTGTGCAGCGGCTGAGCTGGCGGCCGGCCCAGCTGGCGCGGACGTTCGGCGCGGCGAGCACCCGGGCGGTCCTGGCCACCTGGGCGGTGGCGATCATCATCCTCGGCGCGGCCCCCATGGCGCTCGCCCAGGCCAGCCCGAACGCCTCCCCGATCATCGCCGAGGCGATCGACGGCGATTCCGCCCCGCTGAACTACCCGGCGCCCGCCTTCACCCTGACCGACCAGGACGGCCGGCAGGTCAGCCTGGCCAGCCTGCGCGGCAAGGTGGTGCTGCTCACCTTCCTCGACCCGGTCTGCACCAGCGACTGCCCGCTG
The DNA here is from genome assembly GCA_963808705.1 of uncultured Actinomycetota bacterium. Taxonomy (GTDB): domain Bacteria; phylum Actinomycetota; class Actinomycetes; order Streptosporangiales; family Streptosporangiaceae; genus JASHPR01. The sequence continues at coordinate 166,069 of CAWEHB010000013.1, forward strand.
ATCGCGCAGGAGTTCCGCCAGGCCGACCAGGTGCTCGGCGCCAAGTCACGCGATGTCGAGCTGGTCGCGATCGTGGCCAACCCGCTGTACCACACGGTCGCCTACACCCGGGCCTTTGACAGCCAGGAGCGGCTCACCACCGTGCCGAACTGGCTCTACCTGACCGGCAGCCTGGCCCAGCTCCAGCAGGCCTGGAAGAACTACGCGGTCGCGGCGCAGATCCTGCCCGGCGGCGGGATGATCGCGCACAGCGACGTGGCCTACGTCATCGACGTGCACGGCCATACCCGCGCCGAGCTGGACTTCGATCCCGGGCCGGGCACGGCGAGCTCGGTCTCGTCGTTCGCCGTCGAACTGTCCGGCGCCGCCCAGAACGTCATGAAGTCATGAGCCGCCACCGCCAGCCGGCCATCCTGGGTATCGGAGGCCTGCTGCTGGCCGGGTGCCTGGTGGCGGGCTGCGGCAGCACGCCAGCGGCCAGCACGGCGCCGCCGGCCGTTCCGGCCGCGCCGCCGCCGCTGGCGACCTCGTTTGCGGACGGCACCGGACCCGGCTGGACGATCGTGGAGATGGGCGGCCCGGCGGCCCAGGAAGACAACTTCTGGGAGCTGTTCACGAGGGCGCCGGGCGCGGCGGCCTGGCGGCTGGCGACCCCGCTCGGGGTGGCCGACAACGGCGGCCTCGTGGTCGCCGGGACCGGCGGCGAGTCGCTGCTGACCGGGTTCGTGCCCAGCCAGAGTCTCACGTTCTCCCCGCTCGCCGCCAGCGGCGACAGCGGCGCGAGCTGGTCGTCGGCCAGCCTGGTGAACCCCGGCCTGGCCGACGTGCCGGACGCGCTCGCGGCCCGCCCCGGCGGCGACCTCATCGCGCTGACTCGCGGCGGGGCCGAACTCGGTCAGCACGGCGGCACGTGGACGCACCTGTCCAGCTCCCGGGCGCTGGCCGCGACCCCGGCGGGCAGGGCCTGCGGGGTGGCCGGCCTGACCGCGGTGGCGTTCGGCAGCGCCGGGGCTCCGATGCTCGCTACGAGCTGCGACCACCCCGGGGTCGCGGGCATCTTCACCGACAGCGGCGGCGGCTGGCACGCGGCAGGCCCGGTCGTGCCGGCCTCCCTGGCTCGGGAGAACATCGAGGTGCTCCGGCTGGCCCCGGCGGGCACCGGCCTGGTGGCACTGCTGCGGGCGGGCACCGGGCCGACCGCGAGCGTCATCGCCGCCTGGTACGACGGCACCCGGTGGACCCTCTCGCCGCTGCTGCGCGCCGGGACCGTCCGCTCGACGGCGATCGGCCCGGACGGCTCGGTCGGAATCATCCTGAACGCCACGCAAGCCGCGACCCTGGCCGGGCCGGGCGCATCGTGGCACCTGCTGCCCGCCCTGCCCAAGTGGGCGGCCACGCTCGCGCTGGGGCCGGCCGGGCAGGTGGACGCGATCGCCGCCCACGGCGGCACGTTCACGGACTGGCGCCTCGCGCCCGCCGGATGGAGCCCGGCGCAGACGATCAACGTCACGATCCCCTACGGATCGTCGGGCTGAGGCCGCGATGAGCTACCTGACCGGTCACTGGTCGTTCGACCCGTTCCTGATCATCGCGATCGTCCTGGCCGTCTGGCACGAGATCGGCCTCGCCCGGCTGGCCCGCCGCTCCCCCCCGGAGCGCGCCCGCCAGCTCAGGCTGCGCTCGTTCTGGTTCTACGCCGGGCTCATCGTGACGCTGCTGGCCGTCGCCTCGCCGATCCAGTACGGGGCCGACCGCTATTTTTTCGTGCACATGCTGCAGCACCTGCTGCTGATGTTCGCGGCGCCGACGCTGATCGTGGCCGGGGCGCCGTGGCAGCCGCTGCTCGACGGCCTGCCCGGACGGGCCGGCGCCGCCTTGGTCACGGGCGGCTGGGCACGGCCGCTGCGCGCGGTCGGCGGCTGGCTGCTGCGGCCGTGGGTCTCGGTGGCGACGTTCAACTTCGTGATGCTGTTCTGGCACATCCCGGCGCTGCTGGACCTGTCCGTGGACAACCAGGCCGCGCGCATCTGGCTGATGCATTCCAGTTTCCTCATTGCGGGGGTGCTGTTCTGGCTGCAGTTCATCCACTCCCCGCCGTTCCGGATGCGGATGTCGCCCGAGGGACAGGCGGTGGCCCTGGTGGTGACGAACGTCATCATGTGGATCCTGGCCATGTCGATGAGCATCATGACCCAGGTGTCCTGGTATCCGGTCTATGACCACATCCCCGGAGTCACTCTCGCGCCGTTCGCCGACCAGCAGATCGGAGCCGGGATCCTCTGGGTCTGTGGCGACTTCTGGGCCATTCCGATGCTGATCGTGGTGATCCGCCGCATCATCGACGCGGACGGCAGCCTGGGCGGGGCGCTGGACCGGATACTCAGCCGGGAGAAGCCCGGCACCGGCACCGGCACAACCGGTGCCGGGTGGGCCAGCCGGGCCGGCCGCTGACCCGGTCAGCGCGATTTGCGGGCCTTCCAGACTTCCTCGCACGGCCACTGCTGCGCCCATTCGAGCGTGGCCAGCGGATGCCGGGTGGTGGAGCCGACCGGGGGCCGGATCTCGATCAGGTCCTCCACCTCGAAGCCGCTGCCGCGCAGCAGCCGGATCATGTCGCCGTGGCCGAGGTGGAACTCCACTGACTCGTCGTCCGGCCATTCGAAGCGGTGCATGCCGAAGTAGGGCCGCAGCAGCCGCTCGGTGGCGGGCAGGTCATCCTCGTCGGGGATCGAGAGCATGAGCTGAACCGCGTTGACCAGGAAGACCAGCCGCCCGCCGGGGCGCAGCAGCCGGGCCGCCTCCGGGATCCACCGGTAGGGATCGCACCAGATGCTGGCGCCGTACTCCGAGATCACCAGGTCGAAGGCGGCGTCGGCGAACGGCGCCTGCTCGGCGCTGGCCTGCAGCAGCGGGAACCGCAGCCCGAACCGCTGCTGCAGCTCGCGAGCGGTGGCCAGCTGCGCCGGGGAGATGTCCAGGCCGACCGGACGCGCCCCGCGCCGGGCCAGCCAGGCCGAGACGTAGCCGGTGCCGCAGCCGAGCTCGATGACGTCCAGCCCGGCCAGGCCCCGCGGCAGGACCCCGACCTGTGCCTCGGGCACGGCCCAGATGCCCCAGGCCGGCTCGGCCGCCGCCCAGTTACGCAGGCCAGGATCGGCGTAGTCGGCGGCCCAGCGATCCCAGGCCGACCGGTTGCGGTGCACATGATCAGGCATCCCGACCACAACGCCAGGGTCCTCGCTGTCCGCTTCCGCCGTCAACACGGCCACCCGCCTGGCGGCCGGCCATCACGGCCTGCCAAGCTCGGGTGCCACGGCCGCCATCGCGCTACCGTTGATCTGCTGGATTCGGGCAGCAGGGACATTTACCCGGCGGCCCAAGACTGACGGGACGGAACGTTGGCCTGCGACAGATACCCCGGCCAGGGCACCGGGGGCCGACGGCGATCGGCGGCTCGCTGGGCAGGGCTTGCCGCCACCGTCGTCATGGGCGCGGTGACCGTGGCGTGCGGGGGCGGCAGCCCGGCCAGCAGCGTGCCGCAGTATCAGGTGCTCGCCCGGACCATACCGGGCCTGGGCGAGGTCATCACGGACGGCAAGGGTTTCACGCTGTACATGTACGCCCCCGATCACCGTGGGCCGTCGCAGTGCTCCGGGTTCTGCGCGCAGCAGTGGCCGCCGCTGGTCCTGCCGCGCGGTGTCACCCGCCCTGAGGCGGGTCCAGGTGTCCGGGCGGCCCTGCTCGGGACGGTGCGACGTGCCGGCGGGAAGCTGCAGGAGACCTACGGCGGCTGGCCGCTCTACCTGTGGATCGGCGATACCAGCCCCGGCGAGGCCACCGGCCAGGCCGACGACATGGGCCTGTGGTACGTGCTGTCGGTCACGGGTGCCGTAGACCGGGGCACCCCGCGCTGACCCGGGTCACGGCCGGCTGAGCCGGGCTCAGGGAGTGCCGGCGGGGGTCACCGTGAACCGGACGGTGATCCTTCCGGCGCGCCGGAAGGTGAGAGTCACCGGCACCGTCTCACCGACCTGCAGCAGGCTGGGACTGATCAGGACGATGTCGGCGCCGAGCGGGCTCAGGCTGGTCGTGCTCTGGCCCGGGATGGCCAGCGCGGGCAGCGTGCCGCCTACGCCGGGCGGCTGGGCGGCGCGCCGGGTAAGGACGACCCGACGGGATACCGGCGCTCGCGCGGACAGCAGCTCGTCGGGGCCGCCCAGGTTCTTGATGACCAGATAGGTGGCGGCGGCTGTGCCCGCGCCCTGCGCCCCGGGGGCGGAGATGGCGGCCAGCTCGAACTTCAGCGGCATCCTGCGCAGCGTCCCCCCGCCGCCGGTGGCGACCCACGCGGACAGCAGCCCGGTCAGCACCGCGGCGCAGGCTACCGGCGCGGCCACCGGACGGACCAGGGCGGTCGCCGCGCGGGCCGCGGTCATGCCGCGCCGGCCGGGCCGCTCGCCGCGGGCACCGGGGTCGCGCGGGCCGTCGCGCGGCCCGCGGTGGGCCTGGTGCCGACAGATCCGGGGCGGGCGCGCAGGTGCCGCAGGCGCAGGCTGTTGGACACCACGATCAGCGAGCTGAACGCCATGGCCAGGCCGGCGAACAGGGGGTTGAGGTAACCGAGCGCGGCCAGCGGGAGCGCGACCAGGTTGTACCCGAACGCCCAGGCAAGGTTGGCGCGGATCGTGCGCAGGACCGCCCGCGCCAGCAGGATGGCGTCAGCGATCCGCCGGGGATCCCCGCTGACCAGGGTCAGGTCGGCCGCGCCGATGGCGGCGTCGGTGCCGGTGCCGGTCGCGATGCCGAGGTCAGCCTGGGTCAGGGCCGCCGCGTCGTTGACTCCGTCGCCGACCATGGCCACGGCCAGTCCCGCGGCCTGCAGCTGCTGGATGCGCTGCAGCTTGCCCTCAGGGCGGACCCCGGGGAACACGTCGTCTTCGGCGATGCCGAGCTGGCGTGCCACGGCGAGCGCCGGGCGCTGGCTGTCCCCGGTCAGCATGATCACCCGCAAGCCCAGGGCCCGCAGCTCGCTGACGGCGGCCGCGCTGCCCGGCTTCAGGGCATCGGCCACCGGCAGCACCGCGCGGGCCTGGCCATCCCAGCCGGCCAGCACCGCCGTCTGGCCTGCCTGCTCGGCGGCATCGGCGGCCCGGGCCAGCTCGGCGGAGACCGCCAGCTGGCTTTCCCCGAGGAACCGGAGGGTGCCGACGGTCACGACCCGGCCGGCCACGGTGCCCCGCACCCCCGCCCCGGGCACGCTGGAAAAGCCGGTCACCGGCGGCAGGTCGCCCAGCCGCGCCGTGGCGTCGCGGGCGATGGCCTGGCCGGCCGGGTGCTCGGAGGCGTCCTCGACCGCGCCGACCAGCGCCAGCGCCTCCTCCTCGCTGATCCCGGGGGCGAGGGCGAGTTCTTGCAGCGACATGACGCCCGTGGTCAGGGTGCCGGTCTTGTCCAGGACGATCACGCCTACCCGGCGGGTGGCCTCCAGCGCCTGCGCGCCCCCGACCAGGATCCCGAGCTCGGCCCCGCGTCCGACCCCGGCGAGCAGCGCGGTGGGGGTGGCCAGGCCCATCGCGCACGGGCAGGCCACCACCAGCACGGCGAACGCGCAGCTCCAGGCGAACTGGGCGGGCAGCCCGGTGCCGAGCCAGAACCCCAGCGTGGTCACCGCGAGGCTGATCACGCAGGGCACGAAGATCCCGGCCACCCGGTCGGCCAGCCGCTGCGCCGCCGACTTCGTGGCCTGCGCCTTCGTCACGAGGTCGACGATCCGGGCCAGTTCGGTGTCGCTGCCGACGCGTGTCGCGCGGACCACCAGGCGCCCGCTCAGGTTGACGGTCCCGCCGGTGACGCTATCCCCCGGGCCGACTTCGGCCGGTGCCGATTCGCCGGTCAGCAGCGAGCAGTCCACCGCGGAAGCTCCCGTGACGACCACCCCGTCGGTGGCGATCTTCTCCCCGGGCCGGGTGACGAACTCGTCCCCGCACGCGAGCTCGGCCACGTCCTCGCGCCGCTCGGTCCCGTCCCGGAGCACCGCGACCGTCTTGGCGCCCAGCCGGGCCAGGGCCGTCAGCGCGGAGCCCGCCTGGAGCTTGGCCCGCGATTCCAGGTAGCGGCCGGCCAGCACGGCCACGGTCACCCCGGCGGCCACGTCAAGGTACAGGGTGCCCTGGCTCACCGGGCCGAACGTGACCGCGAACGGCATCTTCATGCCCGCCATGCCTGCCCCGCCGAACAGCATCGCCTGGACCGACCACAGCAGCGACGCGGTGATGCCGAGGCTGACCAGCGTGTCCATGGTCGTGACGCCATGCTGCAGACCGGTCAGGGCCGCCCGGTGCAGCGGCCAGCCGCCCCAGATCGCAACCGGGAGCGTCAGGGCCAGGCTCACCCACTGCCACCCGCGGAACTGCAGCGACGGGGCCATCGCCAGCACGATGACGGCCAGCGCGGGAGGCGCGCAGACGACGACCCGCAGCGCCAGCCGCCGCGCGGCCGCCGCGGACTCCGCGCCCGGCTCCGCCGCGCCCGTGGCGGGCAGCGCCGCGGTGTACCCGGCCGCCCGCACCGCCGTGATCAGCTCGGCCGGCTCATGCCCGCCGAGGCAGGCGACATAGGCTCGCTCGGTCGCGTAGTTGACGGTGGCCTCCACCCCGTCCAGCATGTTCAGCCGCTTCTCGATCCGCGCCGCGCAGGCAGCACAGCTCATCCCGCCGATGACCAGTTCCAGCGGCTGGTCCGGGGCAGCGGCAGAACGGATCACCGGTGGCTCCAGGTCACCGAAGAGGCCCGGCCACCGGTGACCCGGCCACCGGTGACCCGGCCACCGGTGCCCTCGGGTGGCCGACGGGTCGCGCCGGGCCGACGCCCATGTTCATGCTCGGCGCCTGGCCGCCACCCGGCGTGCCGACCACCGAGTGAGCCGGGATCACCGGCCCGACGAATGCGCCAGCCTTGTATGCCCCGAGGAAGATCGCCACCATCAAGATCACGAATCCGAGGACCCTGGCTTCGGGGCTCACCATGCCTCCCTTGAGGGTTTCCGTCCGGCCGTGTCCTGTCTGGGCCGGATCCTCTCACTTTCCAGGCGGCCGCGTGGGGAAACGTACGCTCACGGTCCGGGCCCGCTGGTCACCGGAGAACGCAAGCGCTAATTGCCCTGCGGGCAGGCCGCGCGGAAAGCGCCTCGCCATACCCATGCCGGGTTTATCTGGGTACCCCCAGCTGGTATTCCACATACCCCCCAGGGGTTTCCTAGATACTACCGAGGGGTTAGCCGACTTTCCCGCTGGCCGGTCAAAGACGCAGGTCAGAGGGATACTTCCGAGCTAAGGAAACTTCACGTTGTTCATTCTTGCCGACCTGGTACGCATCAGGTTACCGTTCTCTTACTATATCTCTGGAGCGCCTGATAGCGGTTCCGCCATTAGCGCTCCACACCCAGATCCGGGATTGGCTTCCCTGGGCAGCGGGACGCGGGAAGCGATGTGCAAGGAGAGCGCGCGATGAGCGATATCGCGACCGCGGGAAGGACGCCTGCCCTGGGGAGGGCCGATGCCGTGGCCCCCGGCGGGAACTGGAGCGCGCCTGATGCCCGGCGGGTGCTGCAGCTGTGCCTGGCCGTGGTGTGGCTGCTGGACGCCATCCTGCAGTACCAGTCCTCTATGTTCACCAAGGCGTTCGGGCAGATGCTCGCGGCAACCGCAGCGGGCAACCCCGGTGTCATCGCCCGCCCGATCACCTGGTCGGCGGGGATCATCGAGCATCACCCGGTGTCCATCAACGCCGCCTTCGCCACCATCCAGCTGGTGCTGGCCCTCGGGATCGCCTGGCGGCCCACGGTGAAGATCGCCCTCGCCGCCTCCGTCGCCTGGGCGGTCGCGGTGTGGTGGCTGGGTGAAGGGCTCGGCGAGGTCCTGAACTCCGCCGCCAGCCCGGTCACCGGCGCACCCGGCGCAGTGATCATCTATGCGCTGCTGGCGGTCCTGCTCTGGCCCGCGGACCGCGGCGGGTCGCCGGCGCCGTTCGCGGCCGCGCGGGCGGTCGGCGCGCGCATGGCGCGAGCGCTCTGGCTCGTGCTGTGGGCCAGCCTGGCCTATTTCAGCCTGACGGCCGCCAACCGGGCGCCGCAAGCGCTGCACGACATGATCTCCGGCATGGCCAGCGGCGAGCCCGGCTGGCTCGCGAGCCTGGACAACGGCGCCGCCAGCCTGCTCGCCCATCGGGGCCTGGCCGCCTCCGTGGTGCTGGCGGTCGTGCTCGCCCTCATCGGCGTCAGCGCGTACCTGTCGACTCCCGCAGCCCGCGCCGGGGTGGTCGCGGCCGTCATCCTGGCCGCGCTGATCTGGGTGTTCGGCGAGGGCTTCGGCACGATCTTCACCGGCAGCGGCACCGACCCCAACTCCGGGCCGCTGCTGGCCCTGCTCGCGCTGGCCTACTGGCCGGCCCGGACGGGTGCGCCCGGCGGGACGGCGGCCGTCGCTCCCGCTCAGCACGCACAGCCGGAAGGACACTGACATGGACATGGGCGGCCCGGCCTGGCTGTCCGACACCCTTGCCGTGCTCATGCTGGTGATCTCCGGGTACTGCCTGGGACGCCTGGTGGTCTGGCGGTCCCAGGGCCGGCCGACAGACGTGGACGTGGACACGGTGCACGGCGTCATGGGCGTGGGCATGGCCGCCATGCTCGTGCCCAGCCTCAGCCCGGTTCCCAACGTGACCTGGGCCTGGGTATTCGCCGTGGCCGCCGCCTGGCTCGCCTGGCGGATCGTGACCGTCTACCGGCAGGCGGGCAGCGCCCGGATCGCGCAGGCGCATTACGTGCCGCACCTGGTCATGGCGGTGGCCATGATCTACATGGGCGTGGCCGCTTCCGGCCCGGCGCAGAGCGGATCAGCGGGCGGCGGGATGGCGATGAGCGTATCCGGTGCGGGCGCGCATTTCCCGCTCGGCGCCTTGGTCCTGGCCGTGTTCATGTTCGGCTACGCCGTATGGCTCACCGACCAGCTGACGGGCATCGCCACGGTGCGGACCTGGCGGGCCGCCCCCCAGCTCGCGCTGGCGGGCGCCGGGGGGCAGGCGGCGGCCGGCGGCGGCCGACCCGAGCCTGCCCCGGCGGCCTCGGCTGCACCCGTGGTCCGCGCGGCGGTCGCGGCTCACGCGGCGGCCGCAGGCGAGCTGGCCACCGCCCCGCGCCCCGATGACGCGCCAGATCGCGGGGTGCCCCTGTCCCCGCGGCTGGAGGCGGGCTGTCACATCGCCATGGCCGTCACCATGGGTTACATGCTGATCCTCATGGTGTAGCGCTCTGTGCTGCCTCCGGTACCACGCCAGCGGTCAGCCGACCATCTCATATCCTGCCGCGTCCACCGCGGCCCGCAGCGCTGCGGTGTCCGGCGGCGGGTCCGCGGTGACCCGGACCGTCCCGGTGTCCAGCTCGACCTCGACCTCGGTCACGCCGGGCAGGCTGCCGATCTCCTTCTGCACGGCGGATACGCAGTGCCCGCAGGTCATTCCCTTTACTGTGATCACGGTCGGGTCCACGGGACGAGCCTAGCGCCGGGTTCTAAGCTGTCGTGCAGAAAGCGGCGGTGAGGCGGTGGCAGCAGCGGAGACGAGCGAGGTCGAGCTCGCCGTGCAGGGGATGACCTGCGCGGCGTGCGCGGCCAGGATCGAGCGGAAGCTCAACCGCCTGGGCGGCGTGGTCGCGGTGGTCAACTATGCGACCGGACAGGCCCGGGTGACCGCGCCCGCCGGAATGCCCGCGACCGAACTGGTCGGGGCGGTGGAGGACGCGGGCTACTCCGCGACCGTGATCCCGCCCGAGCCTCAGGCGGCCGCGGCGGACACGGACGGCGGCGAGGCCCGCTACCTGCGCCGGCGGCTCTTCCTGGCGTTGGCGTTCTATATTCCGCTGACCGATGTCTCGGTCCAGCTATCGCTGTTCCCGGCGTTCCGGTTCCCGGGGTGGCAATGGCTGCTGGTAGCGCTGGCGGCTCCGGTGGCCCTGTGGGCAGCCTGGCCGTTCCACCGCGCCGCGCTGCGCAACGCCCGGCACGGCACCTGCTCGATGGACACGCTGGTGTCCCTGGGCGTGATCGCCGCCTGTGCCTGGTCGGTCTACGCGATGTTCATTCTGGACCGCGGGCCGTCGGAGGTGAGCGGCTGGGATGAGCTGGTGCACGCGTCCGGCGGCGGGATCTACCTGGAGGTGGCCGCCTCGGTGACCACGTTCCTGCTGGCGGGCCGGTTCTACGAGGCCCGGGCGCGGCGCCTGGCCGGTGACGCGATGCGGGAACTGGCCGCCACGGGGGCCAAGGACGTGTGCGTGGTCGGGGACGACGGGACCGAGCGCCGCGTCCCCGTGGCCCAGCTACGGGTCGGCCAGCGTTTCGTCGTGCGGCCCGGCGAGCGCATCGCCGCGGACGGCCAGGTGCTGTCCGGGCAGTCTGCCGTGGACACCAGCATGATGACCGGCGAATCCGTCCCCGCTGACGTGGGCGAGGGCGACCAGGTGACCGCCGGGACCATCGCGGTAGGCGGGCGGCTGGTCGTGCGCGCGGACAAGGTCGGCCAGGACACGCAGCTCGCGCACCTGATCGCCCTGGTCGAACGGGCACAGATGGAGAAGGCGGGCGTACAGCGGCTCGCCGACCGGATCGCCGGGGTGTTCGTCCCGTCCGTGCTGATCCTCGCCGCCCTCACGCTGGCCGCGTGGCTGCTGGCGGGCCGCCCGGCGGAGCTGGCGTTCAGCGCCGCCCTGGCCGTGCTGATCATCGCCTGCCCGTGCGCGCTGGGCCTGGCGACCCCCGCGGCGCTGATGGTGGCCTGCGGCCGGGGCGCGCAGCTGGGCATCTTCATCAAGGGCTACCGGGCGCTGGAGTCCTCCCGCGCGGTGGACACCGTGGTGCTGGACAAGACCGGGACGGTGACCACCGGGGTGATGCGGGTCACCGCCGTGCTGCCGGCAGCGGGAACCGGCCGCGAGACCTTGCTGCGGCGGGCCGGCGCGGTGGAGAGCGCCTCCGAGCACGCGGTGGCCGCCGCGATCGCCGCGGCGGCGCGCGCGGAACTGGGCTCGACGCCGGAGGTGACCGGTTTCGAGGCACTGCCCGGCCTGGGAGCACGCGGGACCACCGACGGGCTGGAGATCCTGGTCGGGCGGGAGCGGCTGCTGCGGGACCGCGGGATGGCCGTTCCGCCGGCGCTGGCCGCCGAGTGCGGCCCGTGGGAGCGGGCGGGCTGCACCATGGTGCTGGCCGGGTGGGACGGGCAGGTGCACGGGGCGCTGGCGGTGGCCGACACGGTCAAGCCATCAGCCGCCGCGGCGGTGGCCCGGCTACGGCGGCTCGGCCTGCGCACGCTGCTGCTCACCGGCGACAGCGAGAGCGCGGCGCGATCGGCGGCCGCCCAGGCCGGAATTGACGAGGTGGTCGCCGGGGCCCTGCCCGCCGACAAGGTCAGCGTGCTGCGAGACCTGCAGGCCAGCGGCCATACGGTGGCGATGGTCGGGGACGGGGTCAACGACGGGCCCGCGCTGGCCACCGCCGACCTGGGCCTGGCCCTGGGCTCGGGCACCGACGTCGCCATTACCGCGGCCGACCTGATCCTGCTCCGAGACGACCTGGGCGCCGTCCCGGACGGCATCGGGCTCGCCCGCGCGACGTTCACCACCATCCGGCGCAACATCGGCTGGGCGTTCGGCTACAACATCGCCGCGATCCCGCTGGCCGCCGCCGGCCTGCTCAACCCCATCATCGCGGCCGGGGCGATGGCCCTGTCCTCAACGTTCGTGGTGTGGAACAGCGTCCGGCTGCGCAAGTTCTCCTCCCCCGACGCCAGCGCTGGGCCACCCGCGGTCGCCATCCCCAGCGAGACGGTCGGTGCCGAGCGGCGCGTGCCCGCCACGACCGGCACCCCGTGAGCCCGCGTATCGACAACAACCACCCGGGCGCGATTGCAACCCGGGCTCGGCGCGGCCGGCTCAGTGACCGCGGCGTGCGCGGGCTGGAGTCCGGACTCGCCCGCTGGCTGCCATGCGAGCCCTGCCGCCGCGCCGTCCGCGAGCTACCGGCCGGGAGTGATCACTGACTGGGGAGCATTCGGGCCGCCCCGGTAGGTTGAGATCATGAGCCGAGGCGCACGGTACGTGAGATCGTTCCAGGTGGGTGCGGTGTCAACGACGTGGCCCGCTCTCAGCACGGCCGAGGCGGTCGGCGGCTCGACGGCCACGGCGGAATGAGGACCGCGGGCCGAGCCGGGACGCCGGACCGCACGGACGGGCCCTCGGGGCGCGGGTTTTCCTCGTTGCAGCCGTTTCGGCACCGCAGCTTCACGTTGCTGTGGGTCGCGGGGTTCGTCTCCAACATCGGGTCCTGGATGCAGACCGTCGCCGTCGGCGCCCTGGTCATCTCGAACACCGGCAGCGCGACCTGGGCGGTCCTGGTGGCCGCGGGGGCGTTCCTGCCCATCGGCGTGCTCTCGCCGATCGGCGGCGCGCTGGCGGATCGCCTGCCGCGCCGTCCGGTGCTGGTCATCGGGAACCTCGCCGCGGCGGGAACCGCGGTCCTGCTGGCGGCCGGCGTGGCCGCGGGCCACGACAACCCCGGTGCGCTCGTGGCGCTGGTCACGCTGCAGGGCTCGGCCTCCGCCCTGATCGGCCCGTTCCAGCAGGCCATCCTGCCTGACCTGGTGCCGCATTCGGAGTTCCTCGCGGCCACCTCCCTCAACTCGGCCCAGTTCAACCTGGGCCGAATCGCCGGGCCCGCGCTGGCCGGCGCCACCGTGGCCGCCTTCGGGTATCCGGTGGCCTTCGTGGCGAACGCCGTGTCGTTCCTCGCCGTCGTGGTGGCGCTCGCGTTCGTGCGCCTCGGCCCTCCCGGCGGCCAGGCATCCGGCTTGCTGGCCGCGCTGCGGTCCGGGCTGACGGCGGCCAGGCGCGAACCGTCCTGCCGGGTGGCCATCGGCACCATCGCGGTGGTGGCCTTCCTCGCCTCTCCGTTCATCGCGCTCGTCCCGGTGATGGCGCATCACCTGACCCCGGGCGGCGGTCCCAGGGCGGTGGCGCAGACAACGGCCCTGCTCACCACCGCCCAGGGCGCCGGGGCCGTGACCGGCGCGCTCTGCCTTGCCCCGCTGGCGGCCCGCCTGGGCCGCGGCCGGCTGCTCGCCGGGAACCTGGTCCTGCTTCCGGTGGTGCTGATCGCCTACGCTGCCGCGCAGACCCGCTGGCAGGGCGCGGCGCTGCTGTTCGCCGTCGGGCTGGTGTACATCGGAGTCCTGTCCGGGCTCACCACCCTGGTCCAGCTTCGGGCGCCGCAGGCGTACCGGGGCCGGGTCCTCAGCTTCTTCCTGGTGGCGCTGGGGGTCGCCTACCCGATCGGCTCCCTGGCCCAGGGACCGGTCATCGACTGGATCGGGCTGGGCTGGACCACCGCGGGAGCGGCCCTTCTGCTGTCACTGATCATGGCGGCCGTGGCGTTCGGGAAACCGGGCATCGTGCGAGCGATCACGCGCGGTTGACCGCACCGCGGGCCCCGCTGCTGCCCTGCCGGGCGGCTCGGGCGAGGTCGGGCAGCCGGGCCAGGATCTGCTGCGCCTCGGCGGCGTCGCGGTCGGCGATGCTGGCGGTCACCCGCCGGCCCGCCACGTCGAGCCGCACCGAGGCGAGCCCGAGCCGGCGCTGGACGGGACCCTGCACCCAGCGGATGCTCTGCACCTTCTCCAGCGGGACCCAGGTGGTCGTCCGGCACACCCGGCCGCGCGAGGCCACCACGTAGCGGGAGTCGCCGTCCCAGCCCAGGAAGTGGTACGACAGCGGCGCCTTCCAGCGCGCGTTCCCGGGCGCCCGCCGCGCCGGCCGGGGCGGCGCGGTCAGCAGTTCGCCGAGCATCCGCTCCGCGTCCGCGCGCGATCCGACCGGGACGAGCGCGCGGAGGCGCTGCGCCTCCGAGCGGTTCTCCCGCCGCTGGCGCGGCCCGGCGACGTCTACCTCGAGCCTGCACCAGCCGAACACCCGCCAGACCAGGGGCTCGACGATACGTACCGCCTGAACGCGCCCCGGGCGAATGGTCTCGGCGGTGGTCTGGATCAGCCCGGACCGCAGCCGCAGCCCCTCGGGCGCGGCCGAGACGGCGGTCCCGAACTCGCCGTTGAACTGACGCCAGACCGCGAGCGCGGCCCCGATCACCACCGGCAGCAACGCGGCGGTGACGCCAGGCCGGCCGGTCAGGGCGATGACCACGACCAGTGCGGCGATCACGACGCCGGCGAACGCCCCGGTCCTGCTCGCCGCTATGGCCCCGGCCAGGCGCTCGGACCGGACCCGGAACAGCGGCCGCTCGGGCCCGGTGACGGACGGCCCGGGCTGGCCGGCCGCGCCGGGCGGCACCGCAGGCGCGCCCGCGGCACCCGGCGCATGGGCGATCGACAGCAGCCGCTGGCGAAGCCGTTCGGCGTCCGCGAGCGGCAGGCAGGCCAGGCGGCCGCCGGATGAGTCGGCGCCCGCCATCCGCAGCCGGAGCTCGGCCAGGCCGAGCACCCGCGCCAGCCCGGTCGCCGTCACGTCGATCGCCTGGACCTGGGACAGCGGGAAGCGCCGCGACTGGCGCCGGATCAGGCCGGTCTCGATCCGGAGCACCCCGTCGGCGACCTGCCACCGGGTGACGAGCCAGCTGATCACGCCGCCGCCCAGCACCAGCCCGATGATGACCAGGTCGTAGATGAGGTCGTTGCCGGTCTGGCGCTGCCGGGCGAACAGGAGGAGCAGCAGGACGATGGTGATCCCCACCAGGTGGCGTCCGGCGCGAACCAGGGGCGACAACGGGTGCAGCCGGTGCCAGCTCCCGATGTCGTCCGCCCTGGGCGGCGGGACGGGAGGGGCCGGCGGGCCGCCCGGCGACGGGCCGCTCACAGCCCGGCGGCCTGCGCCTCGCCGAGCGCGGCGAGCTGGTCCCGCAGCCTGGCCGCCTGGGCCTGGCCCAGGCCGGGGATGCGCGCGTCGCTGGCCGCGGCGGCGGTGTGCATCCGCAGCGTCGCCAGCCCCAGGCTGCGCTCCACCGGGCCGGCGGTGACGTCGATGAACTGCATCCGTCCGTACGGGACGACCGACTGACGGCGGACCAGCACCCCCCGCCGGACCATCAGGTCGTCCCGCCGCTCGGCGTAACCCCAGGCGGCGACCCGGCGGGCCAGGAAGCGCCCCCAGAGCAGCCCGGCCACCACCAGCCCGAGCCCGACCCCGAGGCCGAGCGCGGGCGACCCGGCCGCCCCGGCGACGAGGCCGCCGATCAGCGCGGCCGGCAGGGTCACCAGCCCGACCTGAATGCGCCGGGCGCGCAACAACAGCGGTGACGGGCGCTGCCACCGGATGCCAGCGTCATCGGGCC
This sequence comes from uncultured Actinomycetota bacterium, assembly GCA_963808705.1. Lineage (GTDB taxonomy): Bacteria > Actinomycetota > Actinomycetes > Streptosporangiales > Streptosporangiaceae > JASHPR01. The sequence continues at coordinate 181,455 of CAWEHB010000013.1, forward strand.
CGGCCGGCGTATCAGGCTCTACTACCGACATGCGGTTCAGGTTATCGGGAACGCCCGGGTGCCGGTTTGATCAGATCACCTGCGGGCCAGCACGCCCCGGCGGCGGGCCAGCGAGCGGGATCCGGCCAGCAGGGCGAGGAGACCGGCCACGGAACGGGGTCCGGCCAGCCAGCGGAGGACCGGGCCCCCGGCCCGCGCGGCCCGGCCGCCATGCCGCGGGCCCGGCCGGCGCCCGGGTGATGCCGGGCCCTGGTGGAGCGCCTCACGCGTCGCGCCGCCTGCGGCTGCCCCCGACCGTGCCCGCCAGTCCGGTCAGCCCGTAGGCCACGGCCCCGTGCCACACGGCGGTGAAGCCCCCGCCGATCAGGCCACTGCTGCCGATCAGCACCGACAGCACGAAGACGATCACCGCGGCGGCCGCACCCGGCAGCAGCGCGAAACGCCACGGGTGGTTACGCGCCCAGCGCATCGCCTTGCCCGACTGGGACCGCAACAGCGTGCCGCCCCCGGCCACGGCGAACAGGGCCACGACGCCGGCCGACAGCGCGGTGGGCACGTCCAGGTGGCCCCCCATGAGGTGCAGGGCCAGGTCGCCGCCGGCGACGACGGCGCCCGCGGCACCGGCCGTCTTCCACGGTGCGCCAGACATGGCGGCGCTGGAGACCGTGAGCTCATCTCGCCGGCTCAGTTCCGGGTCCTCGTTGCGAGTTGGTGCCGACATCTTCACTCCCTGGGTTGCGGGCACGTGCATACTTAAGATATATCGCTTCTTGGCGGTACGCTAGCCAACGCGCCGCCGGCCGGCGGCCCGGCCGCGCGTGACCCTCATCACAGAGGGGAATCCTCAGTGAGTATTCAGGCAATGCCCAGACCGATGGTGCTTACTGAAAGGTGCGCTGGAACGTCGGCGGCCATTTCGGCTGCCCGCGGTTCGGGCGGCTGACGAATCGTAAGTACGCTGGCTTGGGGCAGAGGTGATGGAGATATGCAGGAAGACCTGAGCGGCAGCGAGAACCAGCAGCCCGAGTACGTGGGCCCCTGGTCGCCGCCGCCCGTGGACGACGCCGGGTCGCCGCCCGAGGCCGACGCCGGGTCGTCGCGGCCTGACGCCGAGTCAGGCCAGCCGGGCGACACCGCTCCGCTGATCGGGTCTCCGAGCCCATCTGACCAGGGCAATCCCCCCGCTGGCCCGCCCGGCGGCGGATACGGGCAGCCCGGAGGATACGGACAGCCCGGGAGCTATGGCCCGGGCGGGTACGGCCCGCCCGGCAGCCAGCCCCAGCCCGGCGGATACGGCGAGCCTCGGCCGGGCCAGCCGGTCGACTACGGCCAGCCCCAGCCCGGCGCCGGGGCATACCAACAGCCCCAGCCCGGCCCCGGCGGATACGGACAGCCCGGCGGATACGCGCCGGGCGGATACGGCCAGCCGGGCGGATACGGCCAGCCCGGGGGATACCCCCCGCCCGGGGGATACGGTCCGCCCGGCGGATACGGTCACCCCGCTGACTTCATCGAGCAGCAGCCGGGCCGCCCGGGCCGGGCCCGGGGTTTCCTGATCTACCTCGTCGTGGCGGCCCTCGCCGCCGGGGTCGGCGCCGGGCTCGTGGCGGCCCTGGAGCACTCGACGCCGGCCTCGCAGAATTCCCCGAGCGCCGGCGCCGGGCCGAACTCGAACTCGGGGAACGGCTTCAACCCGAACAGCGGCTTGAGCCCCGGCAACGGCGCGAACTCGGGCACCGGGGTCAGCAACGCCCAGGAGCAGGCGGTCGCCAACGCCGTCGAGCCCGGAGTGGTCGACATCCAGAGCAACCTGCAGTACGTCGGCGGGACCGCCGAGGCCACCGGCATGGTGATCAGCAGCAACGGCCTGGTGCTGACCAACAACCACGTCATCGTCGACACCACCGGGCTGACCGCCACGCTCGTCTCCACCGGCCAGAAGTTCACCGCCAAGTGGCTCGGCTACGACAAGACCGACGACGTGTCCGTGATCCAGCTCGAGGGCGCGTCCGGCCTCCGCACGATCCCGCTCGGCAATTCCGCAACGGTCAAGCTGGGCGATCCCGTCGTCGCGATCGGCAATGCCGAAGGCGTCGGGGGCAAGCCCACGGTGGTGACCGGTTCCATCACCCAGCTGAACCAGACCATCACCGCCAGCGATGACCTGGGCGGCTCCGAGACGCTGCACGGCATGCTGCAGACGAATGCGGACGTCGTCGAGGGCGACTCCGGCGGCCCGCTGTCCAGCGCGTCCGGCAAGGTCATCGGCATGGATACGGCCGCGGCCTCGGGAAGCTTCGGCAATCAGAGCCCCGACGTCGGCTTCGCGATCCCGATCAACAAGGCACTGTCCATCGCCCGCCAGATCATCAACGGCCAGAGCAGCTCGACGATCAAGATCGGCGCCAGCGGGTTCATCGGCGTCGACGTGGCCCCGGGCAGCGCGGGCTCGGCCACCAGCCCGGCGCAGCAGCGGCAACTGCAGCAGCAGAGCCTGGGCAACGGCGGTTTCGGCGGTTCGGGCGGCCAGGGGTGCCTGGCCAACAGCCAGAACGCCGGGGTGCCGCAGAACATCGCCCCGGCGAGCAGCGGGACGCTGGTTCTCGGCGTGCTCTGCGGGACTCCGGCCAACGCGGCCGGCATCGCCGCCGGGGACGTGATCACGTCGGTGGGCGGGCACGCGGTGAGCTCGCCCGACTCGCTGACCACGATCCTGTCGGCCTACCGGCCCGGCGACACGGTGTCCGTCACCTGGATGGACGTCTCCGGCCAGCAGCACACCGGCGAGCTGGACCTGGTCCAGGCCCCGCCGCAGTAACACCGCGTCAGGCGGTCAGCCAGGCCCGCATCCGCGCCTCGCAGTCCGCGACCGCGGCCAGCGAGACGTGCTCGTCCGCGCGGTGCGCGAGCTGCGGATCGCCCGGACCGTAGTTGACGGCCGGTATCCCGAGCGAGGCGAACCTCGCGACGTCGGTCCAGCCGAGCTTGGCCCGCGGCGTGCCGCTCATCGCGGTCACGAACGACGCCGCCACGGGCTCGGTGAGCCCGGGCCGGGCGCCGCCCACGACGTCGGTGACCGTCACCTCCCAGCCGACGAACACCTCTCGCACGTGCTCCTGCGCCTGCTCGGCCGAGCGGTCGGGCGCGAACCTGAAGTTGACCGTGATCACGCACTCGTCGGGGATCACGTTCCCGGCGATCCCGCCGCGGATCCAGACGGCGTTCAGCCCTTCGTGATAGGTCAGCCCGTCCACGTCGGGCTCGGCGGCCCGGTAGGCCCGCAGCACGTCGAGGATCCGGCCCGCCTCGTGGATGGCGTTGACGCCCAGCCAGGACCGGCCGCTATGGGCGCGCTTCCCGCGGGCCCGGACCTCGGCCCGCAGCGTGCCCTGGCAGCCGCCCTCGACCACTCCCCCGGTCGGCTCCATCAGCACGGCCAGGTCGCCCGCGAGCAGCTCCGGGCTATGACGGCTGATCCTCAGCAGGCCGTTACGCTCCGACTCGACTTCCTCGCCGTCGTAAAAAATGAAGGTCAGGTCCTGGTTGGGCGCCGGGATCAGCGCCGCGAGGCGAAGCTGGACCGCCACACCAGACTTCATGTCGCTGGTACCACAGCCGTAGAGGACGTCGCGTTCAATATGAGAAGGCAGATTGGCTGCCACCGGAACCGTGTCGATGTGCCCGGCGAGCACCACCCGCCGGCCCCGGCCGAGGCTGGTGCGCGCCACCAGCGCGTTGCCGTCCCGGCGCACGGACAGGTGCGGCAGCCGGCGGACCGCGGCCTCGATCGCGTCGGTCAGCGGCTGCTCGCCGCCGCTGACGGACTCGATGTCGACCAGCCGCGCGGTCAGCTCGGGTGCGGCGAGGGAAAGATCTAGATCCACAGCGGCAGCCTAGCCCGCAAACGCTGCCTAGGCTGGTAGCCATGTTTCACGTCGATTCCGAGGTCGGCCGGCTGCGCCAGGTCATCCTGCACCGGCCCGACCTGGAGCTGAAGCGGCTGACCCCGGACAACGCGGCCGACCTGCTGTTCGACGACGTGCTCTGGGTGGCCGAGGCGCAGGCCGAGCACGACGCGTTCGCGGCCGCGCTGCGCGATCACGGGGTCGTCGTGCACTACTACGGGGAGCTGTTCGCGCAGACGCTGGAGATCCCCCAGGCGCGAGCCTACGTCCTCGACCGCATCTTCGACCCGCGGCTGCAGGGGCCGCTGGCCTCCGGCGCGCTGCGCGCCGCGATGGACGGGCTCGGCCCGGCGGAGCTGGCGCGGTTCCTGATCGGCGGGATCACCAAGCGAGAGATCCTGGAGCTGGGTCCCGAGCCGAAGAGCATCGCCTTCCACTCGCTGGACCCCGACGGCTTCGTCCTCGCCCCGCTGCCGAACCTGCTCTACCAGCGCGACACCTCCAGCTGGATCTACGGCGGGGTGTCGGTGAACGCCATGCGGCGGCGGGCCAGGATGCGGGAGACGGTCAGCGATGAGGCGATGTACCGGTGGCATCCGATGTTCGCGTCCGGGGGGTTCGAGATCTGGCTGCACGGGGCCGACGCCGAGCCCGCCACCATCGAGGGCGGCGACATCCTGGTGCTCGGCAACGGCGCGGTCCTGGTCGGGATGAGCGAGCGGACCCAGCCGCAGGCCGTCGAGATGCTCGCGCACCGGCTGTTCTCCGCGTCCGCGGCAGACCGGCTGGTGGCGATCGACATGCCGAAGGCTCGTGCGTTCATGCACCTGGACACGGTGCTGACCATGGCCGACCACGGGGTGTTCGTGAAGTATGCGGGGCTCGGGATGCTGCCGTCCTACACCGTCGAGCCCGGCAGCGGGCCGCTGGAGCTCAAGGTCACCGACCACCCGCCGGAGGACATGCACAAGGCGATCGCGGCCGCCCTCGGCCGCGGCGGCATCCAGGTGCTGACCGCCACTCAGGACGTGCACTCGGCGCAGCGCGAGCAGTGGGACGACGGCTGCAACGTGCTCGCGGTCGCCCCCGGCATGGTGATCGCCTACGAGCGGAACGTCACCACCAACTCCTGGCTGCGCGAGAACGGCATCGAGGTGATCACCATCCGGGGCAGCGAGCTCGGCCGCGGCCGGGGCGGGCCGCGGTGCATGACCTGTCCCATCGAGCGGGACGCCTGACCGCGGCCGCTAGCGGCTGAGCCGTTCCGCGGCCGCGTTGAGTGCCGCGAGGATCACGGCCACCGACGGCCTGCGCACGCTGGACGTCCGGGCAACCGCGTACACGTCGCGGGCCTGGGCGGCGCCGGCCAGCTCGCGCACGGTGACCCGGCGGTCCCCGACGGCCAGCGTGAGCCGGGGCAGCGCGGCGATCCCGATGCCGCGCGCGACCAGGCTCAGGATCGTGGACAGGCCCTCGAACTCCCAGGCCGCCGGGGGCATCCCGCCGGTGCTGGCCAGCAGCCGGTCCACGGCCTGCCGGGACGGCTCCCCCGCGGGCGCGGCCAGCCACGACTCGTCGCGCAGCCGGTCCAGGTCGACCGGCCGGTCCGGGTCGGCCGCCGGATGGCCGCGCGGGAGCACGAGCACCACCGGATCGCGGATCAGCGGGTAGAACCGCAGCGTTCCGCTGCCGGCGTCCCGGCCACGGCTGGACTCCGCGCTGGGCAGCCGTCCCGACCAGTCGGCCACCAGGGCGACGTCCGCCTCGCCGGTGCGGACCAGCCGCAGGCCCTCCTCCCGTTGCGTCTCGCGCAGCAGCAGCGTCAGGCCCGGATGCGCGCGTACCCGGCGGACCAGCGCGGGGCCGAACGCCACCGCGGCCGTGGGGAAGGCCGTGACCGTCACCCGCCCGGTCGGCCCGGCCGTGGAAAGATCGGCCTCAGCCGCCTCGATCATGGCCAGGATCCGCCCGGCGTGGTCGGCCAGCCGCCGCCCGGCGTCGGTCAGCTCGGCCGCCCGGGCGGTCCGGTCCAGCAGGACCGCCCCGGCCTCGCGCTCCAGCGCGGCCAGCTGCTGCGAGACCGCGGACGGCGTGTAGCCGAGCGCGGCCGCGGTGGCCGCGATGGTCCCGCGCTCGGCGAATTCTCGCAGCAGCCGCAGCCGGTGGGTATCTAGCATAAGAGAAGCTTAACCTTTGCCACAGAGATGCGATTATTGCTCTGATGCTGAAAGGGATACATCCTGGTAGGCGGATGGTTGTACTAGAGGCTGCCAGGACCCAGGATCCTGGTTTCGCACCACCCCACCCCGCAGCTTGGAGTTCCCCCATGCCTTTCGCCGGGACCGCGACCGCGGCCTCGATCACCGTCCCCCTGCCCGCCATCCCGCCCGCCGCTCCCCCGCGGCCCGCCGTTCCCCGCCCGCCCGCTGTTCCCCGCCCGCCCGCCGTTCCCCGCCCGCCCATCCCGCCCTGGCCGCCGGCCGAGCAGCACCGGCCGGTCTCGGCCACCCTCGCGGCGAACGAGGCGCTGGCCGCCCGGCGCAGCCGGGGACTGCCGGTGCTGCCGCTGGCGTTCGGCGAGGCGGGACTGCCCGCCCATCCGGCGCTGCGCGACGCGCTGGCCGCGGCCACGGCCAGGAACGGCTACGGTCCCGTGGCTGGGCTCGCGGTGCTGCGCTCGGCCGCCGCCGGGTACTGGCAGCGGCGCGGGCTGCCGACCAGCCCGGGCTCGATCGTCTGCGGGCCGGGCAGCAAGCCGCTGATCTTCGGCCTGATGCTGGCGGCCGGCGCGGACGTGGCGGTGCCCAGGCCCAGCTGGGTCAGTTACGCCGCCCAGGCCGGCCTCATCGGCGCCCGCGCGCACTTCGTGCCCGCCGCACCCGGCGAGGGCGGGATCTGTGACCCGGCCGCGCTCGGCGCCGCCGTGACCGCGGCCCGGGCGGCCGGGCGCGAGATCCGGTCGGTGGTGGTCACGCTGCCCGATAACCCGACCGGCCGGCTGCCCGGCCGGCCACGGTCCGGGCGTTCTGCGACGTGGCCGCCGAGCATGACCTGATCATCATCTCGGACGAGATCTACCGGGACCTGATTCACGATCCCGCGGCGGCGGTGCTCAGCCCCGCGGCGGTGGCGCCGCAGCGGACGGTCGTGACCACGGCGCTCAGCAAGAACCTGGCCCTGGGTGGCTGGCGGATCGGCGTGGCCCGGCTGCCCGAGGGCCCGCTCGGCGACTGGCTGCGCGGCCAGTTGCTCGGCATCGGCAGCGAGATCTGGTCGGCCCCCGCGGCCCCAATCCAGCAGGCGGCGGCGCTGGCCTTCGCCGAGCCGGCCGAACTTTCCGAGCGGATTGCCGCCAGCCGCCGCCTGCATGCCACGGTCTGCCGGGCTGTGGCCGACACCTGCGCCGGCGCCGGGCTCGACATCCCGCCGCCGCAGGCTGCGTTCTACGTCTACCCGGACTTCGGGCCGTGGCGCGAGCACCTGGCCCGCCGCCATGGCGTCACCACCAGTGCGGGCCTGGCCGGGCTGCTGCTGGAGCGCTACGGGGCCGGGACCCTGCCGGGCAGCGCGTTCGGCGAGCGGCCCGGGGCGCTCCGGCTGCGGCTGGCCACCGGGCTGCTCTACGGCGACACCGACGCGGAGCAGGAGGCCGCGCTGGCCGCGCCGGACCCGCTGGCGCTGCCGTGGATCGCGGCGGAACTCGCCCGGCTCGGGGAGATCCTCGCCGACCTGGCTCCGTGAGGCGGGCGGCGGCCGACCCGGGTAGGCGTTTGCCTACCCGATGAGTGGGCGCCGCCCCATTGGCGGCAGGCGGCGGCATGAGCCACCCTGGACAGTATCGGCCGGCACGCATGCTGGCGACGATGCGAGGAGCCCGTCATGTCGTCTCGCTTGGTCCTGGTGGTGCTGCTCGTCTGCGCCTGCGTGGCGTTGTGCGGGCGTATGTGGGCGGTCGACGGCCGGATCCCGAAGGTGTGGGTGGCCCGTCGGCTGGTGCCACTCGTCCTGGCGGGCGTCGGCCTGTGCGGGCTGGTGCTGTCCTGGTCGAACACTGACCCATTCGCGTTCGCGCACCTGAACGGGATGATGCCCCAGGAGGCGTCGTGGCGGTCGGCGCTGCTGCTGCAGTCCGCCATGTTCCTGGCCGTCGGGCTGTGGCTGATCTCCGGGCCCGCCAGCCGTCGACCGCCACGATGGGGCCTGCTGCTGCTGCCCGCCCCGGTGATCAGCGTCCTGCTGCTCGACCGCAACTATGGTCCGGCCGCGTGGGTCGGCATCTTGGTGGGGGTCATTCTCGCGCTGGCCGTGGCGAGCCTCTTCCCGGTATGGGCGGCGGACCTGGCCACGGCGGGCCTGATCGCCGTCGGGCTGGTCGGGATCGTGTCCGCGGCAAACTCGCCGCCCATTCCGCTACCCGGCGTTTTCGTAGCCGCCCCGGGCGGCCAGGTCAGCCGGGCCTTTACCACCGTCAGCCCGCCCCTGACCCTGCTGGCCGCCGTCGAGGGCGTGATGATCCTGGCCTTCGGTCTGTGGCTGGTGCCGCGGACTATCGGCCCGCACGTAAAGGCGCTGCTGCGGCTCGAGTCCGATGCCGAGCTGGCCGGGCGGGTGGAGCAGCTGACCCAGACCCGGGCCGACGCGGTGGACACCGCCGCCGCTGAGCTGCGCCGGGTGGAGCGGGACTTGCACGACGGCGCGCAGGCCCGGCTGGTGGCGCTCGGGATGAACCTGCGCGCCGCCGAACGGCTGATCCCGACCAGCCCGCAGGCCGCGATCGCCCTGGTCGCCGAGGCCAGGGAGACCTCGGCCAAGGCCCTCACCGAGCTGCGTGACCTGGTCCGCGGTGTCTACCCTCCGGTGCTGGCCGACCGCGGCCTGGCCGACGCGGTCCGGGCCCTGGCCCTGGACACCCCGATCCGGACCGAGACCGACATCGACCTGCCGGGCCGGTTTGACCCGCCGGTCGAGACCGCGTGCTACTTCGCGGTCGCCGAGGCGCTCGCCAACGCGGTCAAGCACTCCGGCGCCCGCCTGGTGCAGATCCGCATCCGGCACTCGCACGGCCCGCAGACCCGGTTCTCCGGCCCGCGCCCTCCTTACGCCGATCTGCGTTCCCCCTACGCCGATCTGCGTTCCCCTTACGCTGACCGGCGCTCCCCTTACGCTGACCGGCGCTCCCCTTACGCTGACCGGCGCTCCCCTTACGCTGACCGGCGCTCCCCCGCACTGCCCGCCTCCGGCGTGCTGCGGATCGAGGTCACCGACGATGGCGCCGGCGGCGCGGACCAGGCCCGGGGCACGGGGTTGCAGGGCGTGGAGCGGCGGCTGGGTAGCTTCGACGGCATACTGGCCGTGAGCAGCCCGCCTGGCGGGCCGACCATGATCATCATGGAGGTACCGTGCGCGCTGTTGTCGCCGAGGACCTCTTCCTGCTGAGAGACGGGCTGGTCCGGCTGCTCGAGGCCCACGGCGTCGAGATCGCGGCTGCGGTCGACAGCGCGCCCGGGCTGCTGGAGGCTCTGCTCGAGCACCGGCCCGACGTAGCGGTCGTCGACGTCCGGCTGCCGCCGTCGCTCACCGACGACGGCCTGCGCGCCGCGCTGGAGGCCCGGCGCCAGGTTCCCGGCCTGCCGGTCCTGGTCCTGTCCCAGTACGTTGAGCAGCTCTACGCTCGGGAGCTGCTCGCCGACCAGGCGGGCGGGGTCGGCTACCTGCTCAAGGACCGGGTGTTCAACGACGATCAGTTCATCGACGCGATCCGCACCGTCGCGGGCGGCGGCACCGTGATGGATCCCGAGGTGGTCGCCAAGCTGCTCGGCCGCCGCTCCCGCGACGAGCCGATCACCCGGCTGACGGCGCGGGAACGCGAGGTACTCGAGCTGATGGCCGAGGGCCGCTCCAACAGCGCGATCGCGCAGCGGTTGTTCATCTCGGAGAAGGCGGTGGGCAAGCACAGCACGAGCATCTTCGCCAAGCTGGACCTGGCCCCGTCGACCGACGACAACCGCCGGGTGCTGGCCGTCCTGGCCTTCCTGAACACCTGAGCCGACCCGAACACCTGAGCCGACCCGAACACCTGAGCCGGCGGACCTGGGCCAAGGCCAGTGACTCCGCGTTCTGGCCGGCGTAGCATAATAGGCGGACCCGGGCGATGTCGTACCAAAGAGCCGGCGGCTGAGGGCGCGAGCCGGCCACCCTGGGTGGGCCCATAGGCCCAGTGTTGAGGTTCCCTCCGTGACACCCCGGGTCCGCCATCTCCTCCGCCCGGCGCCCGGCTCGTTACAGCGGCAGCAACTCGGGGCGCTTGGGTGCGAGGCCGTCACCCGAGGAGACGCCGCGCAGCCGCCTGCCGACCCAGGGCACGGCGTACTCCCTGGCCCAGCGGGCATCAAGCCGCCGCGCCGCGAGCCAGCCGACGGTCCGGGCCACCGCGGCTTCCGGGCTCAGCCACGGCGGCAGCGGCTCACGCCAGTCCGCGTCGGTGCTCACGCCCATGGCCTCGCAGGCCCGCAGGGCCACCCGGCGGTGGCCGTCCGGGCCCAGGTGCAGCCGGTCCGCGCACCACTCGCGCGGGTCGCCCAGTATTCGCATCGACCATAGGTCCACCAGGCGGCAGTCGTGGCGGTCGGCGATCGCGCGCAGGTGCATGTTGTAGGCGGCTACCTTGCCGCGGATCAGCCGGATCAGCGGGAACGCGCGCGGGTCAAACCCGGTGAACACCAGCACCTCGCAGCCGGCCGCCCGCAACTGCGTGACCATCGCATCGAACGTCTGCCCGAGCACGTCGGGATCCGCCCGGGGCCGGAGCAGGTCGTTGCCGCCGGCCGCGATGCTGACCAGGTCGGGCGCCATGGCCACGGCGAGGGGCACCTGGCCGGCGGCGACCTGCCCCACCAACCTGCCCCGCACCGCGAGGTTCGCATAGCGCAGGCCGGGCCGGTCGGCGGCGAGCCGCCCGGCGAACCTGTCCGCCCAGCCGCGATAGCTCGCGCCATGATGGCCCGGCCCGCCGGGATACGGATCCCCCACGCCCTCGGTGAAGCTGTCCCCCAGCGCAACGAAGGCGCCGATATCCGGCAGCGTGTCTCGCATTAACTCACCCGCTCGCTCTCCTGCCTGTCCCGCGGCGGCCTCCCTGGTGAAAGGCTAACCAGGCACCGATTCCCGCGTACAGATGAGTAAGGGCTCCGCTGGCGCGTCCGTTTTGTCGGGGCAGTGCTCCCGATGCTGCGCATGCCCAAGGCTGCGCGCATACTGGCGGCGCTGGATCGAGACGGCTGGATCGAGACGAGGCGCTTGGGCTCCACCGGGTGCTCGTCCAGGACGACCAGCACGCGTGGCGCCAGCCGCCTGAACTCAAGGGTGGTGCCCTGCCGCGGCAGGCGTCGGCGAGGTACTGGCAGCTTCGTCTTCGCTTAGGCGACGGGCCAGGCAATCGTCACCGTTGCCGTGCTCGCACACGTGAACGAGCCGACGCAGCCGACACCGCAGCAGCACGAGTCCGCCGAGTTGCCGGTCAACCGCCTCGAGCCTGGCCTCAGCCGCCCGCACGATGTCGCCGGTGGAGCGGGCCTCGGCGGGCCCGAGCAGGTCGCCGATTTCCCCGAGCGTGAACCCCAGCTGGCGAGCCCGGCGGATGAAGGCCAGCCGCCTTGGCTCGCGACCAGGGCAGGTGGGATCGAGAGGCGAGCCCCTCAGGCGAGTCTCATCAAAAATTTTTTCGATAAATATCGTCAACGCTGGCCAGGCGCGGCTGTTTTGTCGGTGCCGGCCGATACCGTGGTTAGTGACAAAACTGACGGACCGCCCGCGGAGGAGGTGAGCCGGTGCCGCACCAGACCCCAGAACCAGGCCGGGACGACGAGCAGGCCGCCGTCTCGGCCGGGGGCCGGCCGTACCTGGACTGGCAGGCGTTGCTGGAGGCGCTGGCCGCGGGCGGGTTCCTGGACGGCAAGGAAGAAGACCAGGACGCGGTCGCTGCCGAGGAGCAGGCGGCGGTGGCGGACGGGCGGATGAGCGCGCCGCTGCCGGCGGGGCAGGCGGGGGCGCTGGGGGCCGAGCACATGGCGCCGGGCCCGGCGCAGGCGGGATGGCTGGCCGCGGCCGCGGGCACGGTCTCGGGGCTGGATGAGTACGGGCTGGCCGGGGTGGCGATCGCCGCCCGCCAGCTCGCCTCCTGGGCGGCCGCCGCCGAGCTGGCCGCGGTCGCGCAGATCACCGCGCGCGCCGCGGCCGCCGACCCGGAGATCGGGCTGAAGGCCGACGGGCGGCCGACCCGGCTGTGCCGCGACGCGCTGGGGCAGGTGTCGCTGGCGCTGATGCTGACCGACCATGCCGCCACCGACTGGGCGAGCCTGGGCATCACCTTGACCTGGCGGCTCCCGCAGACGGGCGCCGCGCTGGCCGGCGGGCGGATCGACCTGGCCCGGACCAAGGTGATCGCCGAGGCCACCAGCGTCCTTTCCGAACAGGCCGCCCGCGCGGTCGAGGCTGCGATCCTGCCCGGGGCGGGCCGGCAGACCACCGCCCAGCTGCGGGCCCGGCTGCGCCGCGCGGTCATCGCCGCCGACCCCGACGCCGCCGAGCAGCGCCGCCAGGACGCCGAGCGCCAGGCCCGGGTGTGCCTGTACGGCGATGAGGACGGTACCGCGACGTTGACCGGGGCCGGGCTGCCGGCGGTGCAGGCGGCGGCGGCGATGGCGCGGATCACCGCGATCGCCCGGGCCATGAAGGCCGCCGGGCAGGCTGGCGGGCTGGACCTGCACCGGGCGAAGGTCATGCTCGGCCTGCTGCTGGGCACCCTGCCCTGCATCCCCCCGCCCGGCGGCGCCCCCGAACCCCCGCCCCCCGGCGACAGCGAAGGCGGGGACCCCGGCGGTTCCGGCCGCGGCGGTGATCCCGGCAGCCCGGTCGGCGACGCCCCCTCTGAAGACGGGCCGTGGGATGACCGGCCCGACCCGCGCGACGAGGACGCCCCGGCGGACGACGGCCCGGACGAGCAGGCCCGCGGCGACGACGCGGGCGGCAGCAGGGACCACCAGGACCAGGACGACGACCGGCCCGGGGCCGGGCCGGTCCAGCCGTGGCCGGCGCTTGGTGTGATCCCGCCCGCCCTGGCCCGCCCCGCCCCGCCCGCCGGCGGGCGGCCGCCGGGCGGGCTGCTGGACCTCACCCTGCCCTGGGCCACCCTGGCCGGGCTGTCGCCCGCGCCGGGGCTGCTGGGCCGGATCGGCCCCATCACCGCCACCCAGGCCCGTCAGCTCGCCGACGCCGCGCAGCCTGACCCGGGCGCCCAGTGGCGCATCATCATCACCAACCCCGCCGGGCAGGCCATCACCATCACCCCGATCCGCCGTCGTACCCGCGACGGCCCCGGGCCGGCCAGGGACGGCCCCCAGCCGCCCGGGCCCGGGCTGGCCGGCCGCATCACCCTGGTCATCACCGCCGACACCGTCCGCCAGCACGCCACCACCGGGCCCGGCCCGCCCGGCGGGATCCCCGGCGCCGCGCTGGCCGCCGCGGCCCGGGCCCTGGACCAGGCCCTGGCCCAAGCCCAGGCCGACGCCGCCGCGGGCGGGTGCGCCCATACCGGCCAGTCACCGGGCTACCGGCCGCCGCCGCGGCTGCGCGAGCAGGTCACCGCCCGCGACGTCACCTGCCGCAACCCCGCCTGCCGCCAGCCCGCCTGGCGCGCCGACCTCGACCACACCCTGGCCTGGGACGATGGCGGGCTGACCTGCCGCTGCAACCTGGGCGGCGCCTGCCGCCGCGACCACCAGCTCAAACAGCACCCCCGCTGGAAACTGGAACAGACCCGGCCCGGCGAGTTCACCTGGACCACCCCATCCGGGCGCACCTACACCGTCACCCCCGACACCTACCCCCTGTAGCAGAACCGCGGGCAAGATCATGGGCGGCCCAGGTGTATCGGCGGGACGGTCCGGCGCTCTTCATCAGTGAGGGGCTTCGCGGCCTGACGCAGTCTGATGCGGCCCGGAGTGCGGCACGGGGAGCGGCCGACCGGGCTCGATGTCGAACAGGGATTGTGGGGGATTGTGATGGAAACCGGTGTGATGTTCCTGGACTGCCCGGCGTACATGGACCGGCACGGCGCAGCCAGGTGCGGGCTTCCGGCCGAGGCGGAAAGCTGGTACACGGTCCGGTCGACCGACGGGCCGCTGGAAAGCGCGAAGATCCGGTGCCCGCGCGGTCACGTCTTCAATGGCCCGATAGAGTCGCTCACCTGGCACAAGGACCGCCACCCGGTCGCGTTCCGGGTGCGCGGCTGAGATCCGGGTGCGCGGCTGAGATCCGGGTGCGCGGCTGAGATCCGGGTGCGCGGCTGAGATCCGGGTGCGCGGCTGAGATCCCGTCCCAGGTGGCACGCATCCTGGCTACCGGCGGCCGGGGCCCTCCGGCCCGGATACCCGGTCATCGGTGTCCGCCAGGTCGGGCGAGCCGCTGGCTTCCGCGCCGGCCGCGGCCGAGTCCGCGTCCTGCTGCAGACCGAAGCGCAGGCCGAACAGGGCCACGATGGCCGCCGCCGCCATGATCCCGGCCATCACGTACAGCACGGTCTGCGTGGCCTGGGCGAAGTCGACCCGGAAGAAGTGCGGGATCGTGGCGACGCTCCCGCTGCCGCTCCCGTGCGACTGGGACAGCGTCGCCGCCTCGGCGCTGGCCCGGCTGCTCGGCACGCCGAGGGAGATCAGCGACGTGGTGAGATGGCTGCGCACCTGGTTGACCAGGAGCGTGCCGAGGATGGCCAGGCCCATGCTGGCCGCGTAGTTGCGGACGGTCTGGGTGATCCCGGTCGCCTCGCCGTAGGTGAGCCGGCTGGCCCGGTTGACGGCGTCCGTGCTGGCCGGCCCGAGCATGAACCCCATGCCCGCCCCGGACAGGACGATGTACCACTGCTGCGCGCCGAAGCTGAGCCCGGTGACATGCTGGGCCCACAAGAAGAACCCGGCGGCGCCCAGCACGCAGCCGGCCAGGACCGGGCGCTTGGCCCCGACCCGGTCCAGCATCCGCCCGCCGATCTGCGCGGCGATGACGAACCCGATGAAGAAGTACAGCAGGATGACGCCGGCCTGGGAGGACGACTTCCCCAGCGAGATCTGGGCGTACTCGCTGGCGAAGAAGAACAGTGGGATGAACGCCAGGTTGGTGATGAACAGCACCATGTTCTCGACCAGGAACGGCCGGATCCGGAAGATGCTCACCTTCATCAGCGGCTCAGAGGTGCGCATCTCGACGAAGTAGAACACGACCAGCAGCGCCAGGCCGGCGACGATGCACAGCCAGATGGCGGGATTGTGCCAGCCCCAGATGTTCGACTGCTGGAAACCGAACACGCTCAGCGCCACGCCCGAGGCGATCAGGACCAGGCCCCGGTAGTCCATCCGGGCCGGCTTGTGCTCGGTGACCGGGCGGGAGATGGCGATCAGGGCCAGGGCGACGAGCGCGACCGGGATGTTCACCCAGAAGATCGCGCGCCAGGTCCACTGGGTGAGGAAGCCGCCCAGGACCGGGCCGATCGCGGTCAGACCGCCGGCGATGCCGAAGAACAGGGCCAGGGCCCGCCCGCGCTGGCGCAGCGGGAAGGTCTGCACCACGATGGCCAGCGCCGCCGGGAACATGATCGCCCCGCCGACGCCCTGGACGACCCGGAAAGTCACGATCCACGCCTCGGCGAAGCTTCCCTTCGGGGTTAGCCCGCACATCGCCGAGGCCCCGGCGAAGATGATGACGCCGAGCGTCACCATCTTGGTGTGGCCGACCGTGTCGGCCAGCCGGCCGCCGAACGCGAACAGCGCGCTGAGCGACAGCAGGTAGGCGTTGACCATCCACTGCACGCCGGTGCTGGTCAGGCCGAGTTCCCGCTGGATGTTGGGGACCGCGATGGACACGATGGTCTGGTCGATGAAGGTCATCGCCACCGCGAAGATCATCGCCGCGAGGATCAGGTTCCGCGACCGGCCGCCGGTGCCGCTGCTGACTGTCATGGCCCCCTGCCTTGGCCAGTGCCCCTGGATGCGGGGGCGCGCATCGGTGATCTCTGGCTACCCTACGCCCGCGGGTCACGGCCGAGAAAGGCCGCGAGCCGGTCGCTGGGCCCGGCCGCGGGGGGCGGGGTGACCGGCGGGGCGAACAGCGGATGGCGGCCGGACTCGGTGACCAGCAGCGGGGCGATCGCCAGCAGGTCAGTGGCCAGGGCCTGCGGGATCGGCCGCCTGACCCCGCAGGCCCGGGAGATGTCCCAGCCGTGCTGGGCGATCTCCAGCGCCCCCAGGCCCGCCACCGCGTTGAGAGTCAGGGACCGGTCGGCGATCACGACGACCCGGTCACTCCGGTGCCGACGGCCGGCCCGGGTGCACGCGCCGGCGAGCCGACCGGCCCGGTCGCGGAACGTCGCGGCCAGGTCGGCGACGGGCTCCTCGGCGGCCGGGAGCGGGCTGACGCGGCCCGAGCCGACCGCCTCGAGCAGCGCGGCCAGGGACTCGTTGGCGTGCCGCAGCAGCGTGCGCAGATCCCAGCCCTGGCACGGGGTCGGGCACGACAGCAGGTCGGGCGTGATGGCGTCGGCCACGGCGAGGGCGTAGTCGACGGCCTGGAGCAGCAGCGCCATGTCGTCGGGCCGGCGCGGCGCCGCCGCCGGCCGGGTCATGGCGCCGCCGCCGGCCGGGTCATGGCGCCGCCGCCGGCCGGGTCATGGCGCCGCCGCCGGCCGGGTCATGGCGCCGCCGCCGGCCGGGTCATGGCGCCGCCGGGACGGCAGCACCGGGGAAGACCGGCGGCAGGCCGAAGGCCGCCAGCAGCCCCGGGTCGTTGAACGAGACGATCCGCGTGATGGCGGACGGGGTGACGGTGAGCACCTGGATCGCGTGGGCGCGGTGCACGCCGTCGCGGTCGCGCAGGTAGGTGGCCAGCGCGGGCTGCCCGTTGGCGGCGGTGCGGATCATCCGGAAGTCGCCGGGCCGGCGCAGGACCCGGGCGCCCAGGAACCGCCCGACCTGGTTGCGGCCGGCGAACCAGGTCGGCTGCGGCGGCATCTCGAGCACGGCGTCCTCGCCCAGCAGCCTGGTGAGCGCGGCGATGTCGGCGTTCTCGAAGGCCGCGGCGTACCGGGCGAGCAGTTCCCGGCCGGCCGGGTCGGCGGGCTCGCGGACGCTGTCCTCGGCGGGTGCTGCCCGCCGGAGTTGCGCCCGGGCGCGCTGCAGGGTGCTGTTCACCGCGGCGGTCGTGGTGCCGAGCAGGCCGGCGACTTCCGCGGCCCGCCAGCCCAGGACGTCGCGGAAGATCAGCACCGCGCGCTGCCGGGGCGGCAGGTACTGCAGCGCGGCGATCAGGGCCAGCCGCAGGCTCGCCCGCGAGACGGCGACGTCGGCGGGGTCGGCAGGCCCGGTCCCGAGCCGCGCGTCGGGGAACGGCTGCAGCCAGGGAACCTCCGGCCGGGCCGCGGCCAGCGGCGCGTCCGGGTCCTGGCCCGGGCCGCCCAGGCCGGACGGCAGCGGCCGGCGGCTGCGGTTCTCCAGCGCCCGCAGGCATGCATTAGTGGCGATCCGGTACAGCCAGGTCCGCAGCGACGCGCGGCCCTCGAAGTCGCCGTAGGACCGCCAGGCGCGGATCAGGGTCTCCTGGACCTGGTCTTCGGCGTCATGCACCGAGCCGAGCATGCGGTAGCAGTACGCCAGCAGTTCGGCCCGCAGCGGCTCGGTCAGCCGCGCGAAATCCTCGCGACCCGCGGGCTGCGCCCTGGCCGTGGCTGGCATCACCGCTCCTGTCCGTGTCTTACGCCTCGCCAGTACAGATCCGGCGCAGCCGGGAAAGTCATCGGCCCGGCCCGCAGCAATCAGCGGCAATGAGTTTCTCCGGCCGCCCGGATCAGTACGGGTGAACGCGTGTCATGACCGAACCCACGGAGGAGCCCGCCATGTCCAACACAGACCTGTCCGGAACGACAGCGCTGGTCACCGGGGCCAGCCGCGGCTTCGGCCGCGCGATCGCCACCACCTTGTCGCAGGCGGGCGCGCACGTCGTCGGTGTCGCCCGCGACCGGTCCCGGCTCGCCGAACTGTGCGCGGAACTCGGTGACGGCTTCACCCCGGTCGCGGCCGACGCGGCCGACCCGGTGCTGGCCGGCCAGCTCATCGACGCCTACCGCCCGCGCACCCTGATGCTCGCCGCCGGGGCCAGCCCGCTCGCCCGGCCGCTGCAGCGGCACACCTGGGAGAGCTTCAGCCGCAACTGGGAGGTCGACGTCAGGCACGTGTTCGGATGGACCCGGGAGGCGCTGCTGGCCCCGCTCGACCCGGGCAGCGTGGTCATCGCGTTCTCCAGCGGGGCCGCGGTGCGGGGCTCGCCACTCAGCGGCGGCTACGCCGGCGCCAAGGCCACGATCAGGTTCATCGCTGCCTACGCCAGCGACGAGGCGTCGCGTAACAGGCTCGGCATCCGGTTCACCTCGGTGCTGCCACAGCTGACCCCGGCCACCGACCTGGGCGCGGCCGCGGTGGCCGGCTACGCCGCCCGGCAGGGCGCCGAGATCTCCGACTACCTGGCCGCGCTCGGGCCGCTGCTCACGCCGGAGCAGGTGGGCCGGGCCGTCGCCGACCTGGCCACCGACCCCGGCTATGACCAGGGTGCCTACCTGCTCACCGCGGCCGGCCTGCGCCCGGCCGGGTGACGTCCCGCGGATTGGTGGCATGACCGGCCCGCGATCGTCTGGGCGGCCGGCGCCGCGTGCGCGTGCCGTTTCTGAGTCGTTTCGGGCCTGGCTGAGCATGTCGCGGTTTCCTGGGTAGGACACGGCAGGACCGCAGAGTGCCCGCCGGGTCTGGAGGAAGCCATGAACTGCGTGAAATGGGTGGCTATAGCGGGTGTTGTCGCTGTATGCGTACTGCTATACCTGGGCAAGGATGACCTGCGCCGCATGCGCGAGATGCGGCAGATGTAGCGGAGCCGGCCGCGACGAGGTCCCGGCCGCCGGCCTGGCTCAGCTGGGATGGGGCGCGAGGCCGGGGTAGAGGCGGGCGGCCCGGTCGTTCAGGTAGTCGAGGGCTTCCTCGCTGGTCGCGGTCTTGGGGTCGATGCCGGCGACGTGGTGGTTGTGCAGCGCATCCAGCGCGATGGCGGCACCCAGGAGGTGCTGCCCTAGCCGCGGGAGCGGCTTGTCCGGCGGTACCTGCGGGCTGGCCTGCTGGGGCACCGGCCGGGGCGTGACCTCGGGCCAGTCCTCCTGCGGCCGGGGCGTGGCGCGGGTCAGGACCGGCGCGATGCCGGGCGCGGTGGCGTCGCGGGCGGTCAGCGGGGACCCGAGATCCCACCGGGCGCGCAGCGTCGCGATCAGCGAGGTGTTGCGGTAGGCGCCGGTGACGACGGTCTTCGGGTCGATGAAGGCGGACACGGCCAGGGTGGGGATGCGGACCCCGGCCCGGTCGAACCGGAAACCCATCTCCCCCGGGCCGGACTGGCCGGGCGGATCGGCCCGCGGCGGCGGAACGTGGTCGTAGTTCCCGCCGTGCTCGTCGAACGCCACCAGGAACAGCGTGTTGGCGAAGTTGGAGCCGTCGGCGGTGCCCGACGCTCGCACCGCCGAGTAGATGCGGGCCAGCAGGTCCTCTCCGCCCAGGATCGGCGACGGCGGGTTGGGCGAGTCGTCGTCCATCAGCCACGAGCTGACCGGGGGATGGTAGTCGTTGTGGTCGCGGATCAGGCACGGCTCGATGAACGAGTAGGCGGGCAGGCGGCCACGGGAGGCGTCGTCGAAGAAGTCGTCCAGGCCGGAGAAGTGAGTGGCGAAGTGCTCCCACAGCTGGGATGCGTGGATCAGCCCGGTGATCGACAGGCGCATGCCCGGGTCCACGTACACCCGCCAGGGCAGCTTCGCGGCTTCGAGCCGCTCGAAGATGGTCGCGGCGTGGTTGTGCACCGGGAACTTGTCGTACGGGGTGTTGATCACGAATCCCGACGAGCGGGCGGCGTGGTAGAAGGAGCGGTTGGCGAACGTCTGCGAGGGCACCTCGCAGTGCCAGTGGTCGAAGGTGGCGAACCCGCGGGCGATCGCCGAGAGGACCGGCACCTGCTCGGGGGTGTACCCGGTCATGATCTGCGCGTACTCGTCCTGCAGCCGGCGGGCGGCCCTTCTCCGCGGTGAACGCGCTGATGTAATCGGCCACGAACCCGTCCATCGTCGCCACCGCGTCCGGGCCGGCGGGCGCGTTGTACGGGGCGGTCATGTGCTCGCACAGGACGCCCCGGTTGCCGGGCGGGTCGATGATCCCGAACAGCTGGGTGTTGACGTGCGGGTACTCCTCCCCGGGGTCCGGGTTCGGGGTATCCAGGTTCGCCGCCACCTCGTAGGGCACGACCTTGTGGTCCGCGCCCGGCTCGGCCCAGTCCGGGACCGGGTTGCTCAGCTCCTGGCCGAGCACTCCCTCGAACGAGGCCACCTCGCCCGGCTGGTACAGTCGGCCGAGCAGGTTGTCGAACGAGCGGTTCTCGAACATCACCGACACGACATGATCGAACTTAGGCCCGTCTCCCGCTCCGGCCACAGCCCCTCCCCCTCCGGACGCTCCGCTGGCTCCGGGTCAGGGTAACGCGGCTGCACTAGGGTTCGTGGCATGACCGAACCGGCCGGCTACCCCGAGCCCCCGGCTCCGTCGTTCCTGTTCGACCTGGACGGCACGCTCATCGACAGCGTGTACCAGCACGTGATCGCCTGGCGGGCGGCGCTGTCGCGGCTGGACATCGACCTGTCGGTGTGGCGGATTCACCGGCGGATCGGGATGAGCGGCGGGCTGTTCGTGTCCGCGCTGCTGCGGGAGACCGGGCGGACGCTGTCCGAGGAGGACATCGCCCTGCTGGAGCAGGCGCACGCCGAGGAGTACCTGGCGCAGGCGGACTCCGTGCGGCCGCTGCCGGGCGCGGCGGACCTGCTGGCGGCGCTCACCGAGAGCGGGGTGCCGTGGGCGATCGCGACCAGCGGGTACCGGGCCACCGCGTCCCACGCCCTGGGCATGCTGGGCCTGCCGGCGGACGCCCCGATGATCACCCGCGACATGGTCCGGCGGGGCAAGCCGGACCCGGACCTGTTCCTGGCCGCCGCCGCCCGGCTGGGGGTGGAGCCCCGGCACGCGTGGGTGGTCGGGGACAGTGTGTGGGACCTGCTGGCGGCCCGCCGGGCCGGTGCGCTCGGCATCGGCCTGCTGTCCGGCGGCTACGGCCGCGAGGAACTGGAACGGGCCGGCGCGTACCGGGTCTACGCGGACCCGGCCGACCTGCTCGCCCGGGCCGACGAAGTCGGCGTGCGCGACCTGGCGCCCGCCCCGCCGGCTCTGTAGCAGCGAGTCGGCCGGCCCGCTTTACCGCCGGGCCCGCATGGATTCCGTTAGGGATCGTCTCTGCGTCGCATGGGTCGCGCCTGGGCGGGACGTTTTGCCTGCTGCGGGGGATTAGCTGGAGCCGTTATGCCGCGGAAGCCTAGGAGGGCTCCATGCTGGACCTGCTCTTTATCGGCCTGACGATCGTCGCCTTCGGCGTGCTCTGGCTGCTGGTCAAGGGGGTCGAGCGCTTTGAGCGTTGAGAACTGGATCGGGCTGATCGGCGGCGTCCTGCTGACGATCTACCTGTTCGTGGCCCTCGTCCTGCCTGAGAGGTTCTGATGAGTAGCACAGCCGCGGGCTGGCTTCAGTTCGCCCTGCTCTTCGCCGCTCTGGCCGCCTGCTACGTGCCGCTCGGCAACTACATCGCGCACATCTTCACCACCGACAAGGACTGGGCGGTCGAGCGCGGGTTCTACAAGCTGATCGGCATCGACCGCAGCGCGGACCAGAAGTGGTCTGTCTACCTCCGCAGCATCCTGGCCTTCTCGTTTGTCAGCGTGCTGTTCCTGTACGGGATACAGCGGCTGCAGGAGTACCTCCCGTACACCCAGGGCCTCCCCCCCGTTACGCCCGATACGGCCTGGAACACCGCCGCCTCGTTCGTGACCAACACGAACTGGCAGAACTACGCCGGCGAGGCGACCATGGGCTACGTCACGCAGATGAGCGGGCTCGTGGTGCAGCAGTTCCTGTCGGCCGCGGTCGGGCTGTGCGTGGCGATCGCGATGATCCGCGGCTTCGTCCGGTCCCGGACCGACAAGCTCGGCAACTTCTGGGTCGACGTCACCCGGTGCGTGGTCCGGCTGCTGATCCCGCTGTCCATCGTCGGCGGGCTGATCCTGATCGCCGGCGGCGCGATCGAGAACTTCAACGCCTACCACACGATCACCACGCTGGCCGGCGGCCACCAGACGATCGTGGGCGGCCCGGTGGGCTCCTCGGAGTGGATCAAGGACATGGGGAACAACGGTGGCGGCTGGTTCAACACGAACTCCGCGCACCCGTTCGAGAACCCCAACCCGCTCACGAACTGGTTCGAGATCTTCGCGCTGCTGCTGATCCCGTTCGCCACGCCGCGGGCGTTCGGCAAGATGGTCAAGGACAACCGGCAGGGCTACGCGCTGGTCGCGGTCATGGTGGTCATCTGGGCGCTCGCGGTCGGCGGGATCAGCCTGTTCGAGGCCCACACCAGCGTCGGCGGCACCGCCACCGTCCTCGCGGGCCACGCCGCGGAGGGCACGGAGGTGAGGTTCGGCACGCCCGGCTGCTCGTTGTTCGCGGCCTCGACCACGGTGACCTCCACCGGCGCGGTGAACTGCTTCCATGATTCGCTGACCCCGTTCGGCGGCGGCATCGCGCTGTTCGACATCGCGCTCGGCGAGATCGCGCCCGGCGGCATCGGCGCCGGCATGTACGGCATCCTGATCCTGGCCGTCGTGACCGTGTTCGTGGCCGGGCTGATGGTCGGCCGCACGCCGGAGTACATCGGCAAGAAGATCCGCCCCACCGAGATGAAGTACGCGGCCCTGTACTTCCTGACCCTGCCGGTGATCATCCTCACCGCGTCCGCCCTGTCCATCGGCACGCACATCGGTCAGGACGCGATCTTCAATCCGGGGCCGCACGGCCTGACCGAGATCGTCTACGCGTTCGCCTCGGAGGCCAACAACAATGGCTCCGCGTTCGCCGGCCTGGGCACGGCCGCGCCCTGGTACCAGGTCATGGGCGGGTTCGTGATGCTGTTCGGCCGGTTCATGCCGGAGATCTTCGCGCTCGGCCTGGCCGGGTCGCTGGCTAGACAGCAGCCGGTGCCGGCCAGCGCGGGCACGCTCGACACCCGGACGCCGCTGTTCTCCGGCATGGTGATCGGCGTGGTCCTGGTCCTGGTCGGCCTGACCTACTTCCCGGCCCTCGCCCTGGGCCCGTTCGCAGAAGGACTGCACTGAGATGGCCATCACAACGACACCCCAGGCGCCGGAGGCCGGGGGCCGCAAGCCGGCGACGGCCGGGGGCCGGTCCGGTGGCAGCCTGCTCGACCCCAAGACGGTCTGGAAGTCGCTGCCGGCCGCGTTCAAGAAGCTGGACCCGCGGGTCCAGATCAAGAACCCGGTCATGTTCGTGGTCGAGGTCGGCGCCCTGCTGACCCTGTACACCGCGATCTTCAAGGACACCCAGCCGGCATTCAACTGGACGATCGTGGTCTTCCTGTGGCTGACCGTGGTGTTCGCCAACCTGGCCGAGGCCGTGGCCGAGGGCCGCGGCAAGGCGCAGGCCGACACGCTGCGGAAGACCAAGCGGGAGACCGTGGCGCGGCGGCTGACCGGCTGGCAGCCCGGGCAGAAGGAGATCCGCGAAGAGCCGGTGCCCGGTACCTCGCTCAAAGTCGGCGACTACGTCGTGGTCGAGGCCGGGGAGATCATCCCGGGCGACGGCGACGTGGTCGAGGGCATCGCCTCGGTCGACGAGTCGGCGATCACCGGCGAATCCGCCCCGGTGATCCGCGAGTCCGGCGGCGACCGGTCCGCGGTCACCGGCGGCACGAAGGTGCTGTCCGACCGGATCGTGGTGAAGATCACCTCCAACCCGGGGGAGACGTTCATCGACCGGATGATCGCCCTGGTCGAGGGCGCGGAGCGGCAGAAGACGCCGAACGAGATCGCGCTGAACATCCTGCTGGCCTCGCTGACCATCATCTTCATGCTGGCCGTGATCTCCCTGCAGCCGATGGCGTTCTACTCGCATGCGCCGCAGTCCCTGGTCATCCTGGTCGCGCTGCTGGTCGCGCTGATCCCGACCACGATCGGCGCGCTGCTGTCCGCGATCGGCATCGCCGGCATCGACCGGCTGGTGCAGCGCAACGTGCTGGCCATCTCCGGCCGCGCGGTGGAGGCCGCGGGCGACGTCAACACGCTGCTGCTGGACAAGACCGGCACGATCACCATCGGCAACCGGGAGGCGACCGAGTTCCTGCCGGTCAACGGGGTGTCCGCCGAGGAACTGGCGAACGCTGCCCAGCTGTCCAGCATGGCCGACTTCACCCCGGAGGGCCGCTCGATCGTGGTGCTGGCCAAGAACGAGTACGGCCTGCGCGAGCGCGGTGAGGGCGAGCTGCCCGGCGCGGAGTTCGTGCCGTTCACCGCGCAGAGCCGGATGAGCGGGGTGGACCTGGCCGACGGGCGGCAGGTGCGCAAGGGCGCGGCCTCCTCGGTGGCCCAGTGGGTCCGGGACAACGGCGGCACCCCGCCGGCCGATCTCGGCGGGATGGTCGACGGGATCTCGGCCGTCGGCGGCACCCCGCTGGTGGTGGCCGAGAAGGACTCGGGGAGGGAGGGCGGGGCTGACGGAAGAGCCAAGGCGCTCGGCGTGATCTACCTCAAGGACATCGTCAAGGAGGGCATCTCCGAGCGGTTCGACGAGATGCGCCGGATGGGCATCAAGACCATCATGATCACCGGCGACAACCCGCTGACCGCCAAGGCCATCGCCGACGAGTCCGGCGTGGACGATTTCCTGGCCGAGGCCACGCCGGAAGACAAGATGGCGCTGATCAAGAAGGAGCAGGAGGGCGGCAAGCTGGTCGCGATGACCGGGGACGGCACCAACGACGCCCCGGCGCTCGCCCAGGCCGACGTCGGGGTGGCCATGAACACCGGGACCTCGGCCGCCAAGGAGGCCGGGAACATGGTGGACCTAGACTCCAACCCGACCAAGCTCATCGCGATCGTGGAGATCGGCAAGCAGCTGCTGATCACCCGCGGCGCGCTGACCACGTTCTCCATCGCCAACGACGTGGCCAAGTACTTCGCGATGCTGCCGGCCATGTTCTCGGTCGCCTTCCCCGGCCTGGCCAAGCTCAACATCCTGCACCTGCACAGCCCGGAGTCGGCGATCACCTCGGCGATCATCTTCAACGCGCTGATCATCGTCGCGCTGATCCCGCTGGCGCTGCGCGGCGTGCGGTACCGGCCGGCCTCGGCCCAGTCCATGCTCCGCAGGAACCTGCTGATCTACGGCCTCGGCGGGCTGATCATCCCGTTCATCGGGATCTGGGCCATCGACCTCGTCATCCAATTCATTCCAGGATTCCAGGGCTGATCTGATATGAACCGTCTTCCCAGCATCGTCCGGCAGCACATCGCGGGACTGCGCCTGCTCCTGGTGTTCACCGTGCTCTGCGGGATCATCTACCCGGTGTTCATGTGGGGGATCGCGCAGGTAGCGTTCCACAACCAGGCCAACGGCTCGTTGGTCACCTACAAGGGCCAGGTGGTCGGCTCCAGCCTGCTCTGCCAGGAGTTCGTCGACGCCAAGGGCAACCCGCTGCCGCAGTACTTCCAGCCCCGGCCGTCCGACGCGGTCGTCGCGGGCGCCAAGAACGACTACGGCTGCGACCCTCTGTACTCCTCCGCGTCGAACCTGGGCCCGACCAACCCCGCGCTGGTGAACTTGATCAAGCAGCGGCAGCAGCAGATCTCGGCGTTCGACCACGTGCCGGTCTCCGAGATCCCGGCGGACGCGGTGACCGCCTCCGGCTCCGGCCTGGACCCGGATATCTCGCCGGCTAACGCCGCCATCCAGGTGGACCGGGTCGCGGCCGCCCGGCACGTCAGCCCGGCCGCGATCCAGGCGCTGGTCAACCAGTACACCCAAGGCCGCACCCTCGGGTTCCTCGGCGAGCCGACGGTGAACGTGCTGAAGCTGAACATCGCCCTGGACGAGAAGTACCCAGTGCCGTCCGGAACCGGGTCGTAGGCACCTGAGGGCGATGCGGCCGATGGCAGTGGCGCACGGACCCGGCGCGGACCCCCATCCGTCCGTGCGCCCTGCCTCGGCCCGCGTGCTGATCGTGGAGGACGAGCCCGCGCTGCTCCGGGCGCTGCGGATCAACCTGCGCGCCCGGGGCTACGCGGTCGCGACCGCCGCGACGGGCCGGGAGGCGCTCGCCGAGGCGAGGCGGCACCCGCCCGACGTGGTCCTGCTTGACCTCGGACTCCCCGACACCGACGGCGGCGAGGTGATCCGCGAGCTGCGCGGCTGGTCCACGGCACCGGTGATCGTCCTGTCCGGGCGGGCCGGCTCCGGCGACAAGATCGGCGCGCTGGATGCGGGCGCCGACGACTACGTCACCAAGCCGTTCGACATGGAGGAGCTGCTCGCCCGGCTGCGGGCCGCCCTGCGCCGCGGCGACGCCTCGCCGCACGCCACCACGTTCCGCATCGGCCAGCATGAGATCGACCTCGGCGCCCACGCGATCGCGGGGCCGGGACCCGCCGACGGGGAGCCGTTGCATCTCACCCCCACCGAGTGGCGGCTGCTGGAGATCCTGCTGGGTGCCCCCGGGCAGCTGGTCAGCTCCGACCGCCTGCTGAGCGAGGTCTGGGGGCCCGGATTCGAGCGCAGCACCCACTACCTCCGGTTCCACATGGCCGGGCTGCGCCGCAAGCTGGAAGACGATCCGCACCGCCCGCGCCACCTGCTCACCGAGCCCGGGATGGGCTACCGGTACCAGCCATGAGGCCGCAGGGCCCGGGCCGGCCCTGCCGTCCGGCTACCGCCGTGGCTTATCGTCGGCACAGGCGCAGGTATAGCGGAGTGACGAGACAATGAACGAGACGGCCAACCCCAGCCATGCCGGACGGCCGGCTCCTCAGAGCCGCGGCCAGCTGAGGATCTACCTCGGCTCGGCCGCCGGGGTGGGCAAGACCTACGCCATGCTCTGCGAGGGCCACCGGCGTGCCGAGCGCGGCACCGACGTGGTCGCGGCGTTCATAGAAACCCACGGCCGGCCGCACACCGCAGCCCTGATCGAGGGCCTGGAGGCGATCTCGCGCCAGCGCATTGCCTACCGAGGCACGTCCTTCGACGAGATGGACGTCGACGCCGTGCTGGCCCGGCATCCCGAGGTGGCGCTGGTAGACGAGTTCGCGCACACCAATGTCCCGGGATCACGGAACGAGAAGCGCTGGCAGGACGTGGAGGAACTGCTCGAGGCCGGCATCGACGTGATCTCGAACGTCAACATCCAGCACCTGGAGTCCCTGAACGACGTGGTCGAGAAGATCACCGGCGTTCCGCAGCGGGAGACCGTGCCCGACGCGATCGTCCGCGCGGCCGACCAAGTCGAGCTCGTCGACATGACCCCGGAGGCGCTGCGCCGGCGGATGGCTCACGGCAACATCTACCCGGCCGAGAAGATCGACGCGGCACTCACGCACTACTTCCGGGCCGGGAATCTGGCCGCGCTGCGCGAGCTCGCCCTGCTCTGGCTGGCCGACAAGGTCGACGAGGGCCTGCAGCGTTACCGCGCGGCGCACGACATCCACGGCACCTGGGAGGCACGGGAGCGGGTGGTGGTCGCGCTCACCGGGGGCCCCGAGGGGGAAACGCTGATCCGGCGCGCCGCCCGGATCGCCGCGCGTTCCTCTGGCGGCGACCTCCTGGCGGTGCACATTACCCGGTCAGACGGCCTGACCGGCGCGAACCCGGCCGCGCTGGCCGCGCAGCGCCGGCTGGTCGAGTCCCTGGGCGGCAGCTACCACCAGGTCGTCGGGGACAACGTGCCCGAGGCCCTGCTCACGTTCGCCCGGGCCGAGAACGCGACCCAGCTCGTGCTCGGCGTGAGCCGCCGCAACTGGCTGTCCGCGCTGCTCACCGGGCCCGGCGTCAGCAACCGCACGATCCGGGGCTCCGGCGACATCGACGTGCACATCGTGACGCACGGGCAGATGGGTCGCGGCCGGGGCCTGCCGCGAGCGCGCGGCGGGCTTCCGCTGCGGCGCAAGCTGGCGGGCTACGCCCTGGCGGCCGTGCTGGTGCCGGTGCTCACGCTGTGCCTGGCTCCCTTCCGCCACGCGATCAACCTGACCAGCGACGTCCTGTTCTTCCTCGCCGCGGTGATCGCGGTCGCGCTGGTCGGCGGCTTCGCCCCGGCGGTGCTGGTGGCCATCGCAGGCTCGCTGCTGCTCAACTACTACTTCACCCCGCCGATCCACCAGTGGACGATCGCCGAGGCCAACAACGCGCTGGCGCTCGGCATCTTCGTGGCGGTGGGACTCGCGGTCAGCTCGGTGGTGGACGGCGCGGCGCGGCGCAGCAAGCAGGCGGCCCGGGCCAGCGCCGAGTCCGAGTTGCTGGTCACCGCCGCGGGCAGCGTGCTGCGCGGCCAGCAGGCGCTGGCCGCGGTCCTGGACCGGGTGCGGGAGGCGTTCGGGATGGAGTCGGTGACGCTGCTGGAGCGCGAGCCCGGCGCTCCGCGCACGCCGGTCACCGGCTGGGTACCGGTGGCGAACTCGGGCGGGCCGGAGCTGACCCGGCCGGAAGACGCTGACGTAGACGTACCGGTCACTGACAGCCTCTGCCTCGGGCTGCGCGGCCGGGCCCTGCCCGCCAGCGACCGCCGGGTCCTCGGCGCGTTCGCCGCCTACGCCGCGGCCGCGCTGGAGCAGCAGCGGCTCGCCGCGGAAGCCGAGGCGGCCCGGCCCATCGCGGAGGCCGACCGGATGCGGACCGCGCTGCTCGCAGCGGTCAGCCATGACCTGCGCACGCCGCTCGCGTCGGCCAAGGCGGCCGTGACCAGCCTGCGCTCGCGCGACGTGCAGTGGAACGTGGAGGACCGCGACGAGCTGCTCGCCACCGCCGACGAGTCCCTGGACCGGCTCGCGCACCTGGTCGACAACCTGCTGGACATGAGCAGGCTGCAGGCCGGCGCGCTCGCGGTCTTCCCCCGGCCGACCGACCTGGAAGAGGTGGTATCCCGGTCCCTCGACGACCTCGGACCCGCGGCCCGGGAGGTCATCGTGGAGATGCCGGACACGCTGCCCGAGGTCGAGGTCGACCCGGCGATCCTGGAACGGGTCATCGCCAACGTGACCGCCAACGCGCTGCGGTACTCGCCGGCCGGGTCGCCGCCGCTGCTGACGGCGAGCGCGATGGCCGGCCGGGTGGAACTGCGCATCGTGGACCGCGGGCCGGGGATACCCGAGACCGACCGGGACCGGATATTCGTGCCGTTCCAGCGGCTCGGCGACACCGACAACACCGCGGGCGTGGGGCTGGGGCTCGCGCTGTCCCGGGGCCTGACCGAGGCGATGGGCGGGACCCTGGACCCGGAGGACACCCCGGGCGGCGGGCTGACCATGGCGATCTCGCTGCCCGCGGTGCCTTCTCCCGACCGCGCGGCGGCTCCGTCGGCCGCGGGTGCGCCCGACAGCGGGTGACCATGGCCGCGGTCATGGCACGGTAGTCGCGTGAAGACCATCCTCGTCGTCGACGACGAGCCCCAGATGCTGCGCGCGCTCCGGATCAACCTGCGGGTACGCGACTACAAGGTCTACACCGCCGCGACCGGGGCCGCGGCCCTGCAGCAGGCCGCGCGGCATCCTCCCGACCTGGTCATCCTGGATCTGGGCCTGCCCGACCTGGACGGCGTCGAGGTGATCCAGGGGCTGCGCGGCTGGACGGCCGCGCCCATCATCGTGCTGTCCGGCCGGGCCGACGCCGTCGACAAGGTGACGGCGCTCGACGCCGGCGCCGACGACTACGTCACCAAGCCGTTCGGCATGGAGGAACTGCTGGCCCGGATGCGCGCGGTCAGCCGGCGCGCCATCGGCGATGGTGACGAGCCGCAGTTCCGGATCGGGGACCTGACCGTCGACCTCGCCGCCAGGCGGGTCATCCCGCGTGACGGGGCCGACATCCGGCTGACCCCCACCGAGTGGCACCTGCTCGAGGTGCTGCTCCGCCATCCGGGAAAGCTGCTCGGCCAGCAGTACCTGCTCAAGGAGGTGTGGGGGCCGGGATACACCGACGCGACCGGCAATCTCAGGCTCTACATGGCCCAGCTGCGCCGGAAGCTGGAACCCGACCCGTCCCGGCCGCGCTGGCTGCTCACCGAGCCGGGCATGGGGTACCGCTTCCAGCCCGTCCCGGACGCCCCGCTACCGGATGCGGTCGGGTGACTCACTTCGCATCGGGCGGCTCGGGGGGCTGGAAGACGTAGACCTTCCGGCCGATGCGCAGGCGCGAGCCGGGAGGCAGGGCGCTGGGCTCCGGCCCTATCGACGTCCACTCGTCGGTTTCCGGCGGGCTGACGTAGGTGCCGTGGGCCGAGGAGGCATCACGCACCTGAACGGCCCCGCCGTCGACGGAGAGGTACAGGTGAACCCGCGAGATCATCTGGTCCGAGTCCGGTATCGAGACCGGCGAGGCGGCGCCGCTCTGCACCAGGGGATCGCCGTGCGGATCACGGCCGAGGACGTAGGCCCGGTCCAGGGGAATGTCCGGCCCGTTCTCCGACGTGAGCGTGCCCACTGGCCCGGGCGCCGCCGCAGCGAGGCGGGCCGCTGTGGGCCGGCTGGCCAGGTCGAGATGGGCGATGACGGTGGCCTGGGCGGCCGGCTGGGCTGGCCGGCGGCGGGCGGCTCGGCCGGCTCGGCGGGCGGGGCCGTCTCGGCGGGCGGGGCCGTCTCGGCGGGCGGGGCCGTCTCGGCGGGCGGGGCCGGTTCCGGGTGAGCGGGGCTCTCGACCGGGGTCAGCACGAAGCCCTGCCCGGGCACCACCCCGGCCCGCAGGTCGGACTGCGGGTACGCCTGCACCGGCTGGCCGGCCGCGCCGCCGATCGCCAGCCGCTCGAACGGGGCCAGGATGATCTGGTCGACCCAGCTCAGGGCCTGCTCCCCGGACACCTGGCGGGTCGAATCGTGCTGGGTGACCTCGCACCACACCGCGCCGCGCAGGAACATGACGACCCCGTCGGGTACCGGTGTCACCATCCCGAACGCGGTGACGTCGTCGGCCATGTGGCCGATGACCCAGGTGGCCAGGCGGGCCGCGATCATATTGGCCGGCCGCCCGGGGTCCGCGGCGACCTCGGCGGCCAGGTCGAGGAGTTCCCGGGCGGCCTCGTCCGCGCCGCTGGCGGGCGCGGCGTCGCGGCGGATCAGGATGACGGTGTCACCGAAGCGGCCGACCAGGCCGCGGCCTGGCTCGATGCCTACGTGCGTGGTCATGGGTCAGGAATGCACTCCCTTGGTCGAGAAGAGCCACACGGCTGAGGTTAGCCACACGCCCAGCAGCCCGAGGAAGAGCGCGCCGCCGAGCACGGGGATGACCCACCTGGGCATGGCGTCGCGCCGGACGAGGCAGAGCATCTTGGCCACGAAGACGCCGTACACGAAGCACCCGAGAAAAGAATGCGCGATCACGCGGGCCGAATAGGTCTGGAATCCCAGGGCGTAGATGCAGTGGATGAGGACCGGCACCGTGAGCAGGATCGCGATCCGCCCCGACCAGTGGTGCACCGCTACGAGCCAGGAGGCAGCGGCCGGCCGGGCCACCCGGACGCCGGTGATGAGCTGGACGACCGCGAACGCGACCGCGGCCGTGGTCAGCCAGGCCTTGGCGTACAGCGGCCCGGAGAACCCGGCGACGTCCAGGGAGAACCCGGTGGGGTGGTGGAACTTGGCGTACAACCCGAGCAGGAGGGCGACGGCGCACCCGCTGAGCAGGGCGAGGATGAGCGGCCGGGCGTACTGGTCGCTGGCCGGGCCGGCGGACGGGACGGGGCTGGCCGGGTTCTGTGCGCTCGTCATCGCGCAGGTCCTCTCACGCGCGGGATGGTGGCCGGTCGGGACCGGTCACGGGCGGACCACGGTGGCATTGCCGGCGACCGGGGCGGCCGTGAAATTGACGCCGTCCAGGGTGAACACGCCGTTGCTGAGATCGAGCATCGGCGCGGGCTGCTTGGTCGTGCCCGTGACGACCACTCCCTGCTGGGTCCCGTCGGGGAGCACCGCCCAGCCGACCACGGTGGCCAGCCCGTGGAAGACGATGTCGGCGCGGTACAAGCCGGCCGGGCGGGGCGACAACTGGGCCGAGAACGGGAAAGTCTGCCCCGTGCTCGGGGTGACCGTGCCGAACATGTCCAGGCCGGAGATGGAGCCGGACAGGCCGGCGCCGTTCTTGCCGGCCAGGGTGACCTGGTTGCCGGACACCGAGCCCTGCAGCCAGGCCGAGACGGTCCGGCCGTCGCACACGTAGCCGGTGGCCCGCTTGCCGTGCGTGGTGACCGCCAGGGTCACCTCGTTGCCGCTGCTCCGGCCCGCGAAGATGGCCGTCTCCGTGGACAGCTCGGCGGCGTACGGGACGCTCTGCCCGGGGGCAGGCGTGACCGTGCCGAACACGGCCGCGGCCGCGGCGGAGACGGTGCCGGTGAGGCGGGCGCCCTGGCCGGTGAGGACAACCTGGCTGCCGGTCACCGAGCCGCGCAGCGCGGCCGTCCGGTGGAAGCCGAAGTGCAGGAAGCCCGCGGCCTTGCGGCCGTTGACGGCGACCGCGATCGTCACCCCGTTGTCGCTGCTCCGGCCGGTGTACAGGGCGTGGGCCGGAGCCACGGGCAAGGCGGCCGCGTGAGCCGCCGGAGCCGCAGGGCTTGCCGGAGCGGCCTTGACCGGCCTGATGATCAGGGTGTTGGCCACGAGGAGAACGGCAGCGAACGCTGCCACAGAGCCCAGCGTGATCAGGGGCCCCCGCCTGTTCATGCCCTTTACCCCTCCCCTGGACCGATAACGCGCCGGGCGTCCTACGGGCTCGCCGCCGAATGGGGGCATGCGGCAATACGCAACATAACCCCTCCGAGCTTCCCCTCCTGGCGCGGCGATTCAGCTTGCCCATAAACCGAGTCCGACACGCTTTGAACCATAGTTACACACGGGGCGCACGGCCGACGGAGCTGAGCCAAATTGTTATTGCCGCGCCGATGCCGGCGCCGTTCGAGGACGAGTAGACGGCGAACGGCTTAATAACAACGAGGATTACAATGGCGATAATCAGGATGAGAACCACGATAACCGCCATAATGACGCGCCTGCGCCTGAGGGCAGACGGGGCGCTCCTCACTGCTGTGTCCGCTGCCTTCGGGCGGACGGCGGTTTCCCCGCTTCCCCGCACGGGAGTTCCCCCGCTTCCCCGCACGGGAGTTCCCCCGCTTTCCCGCACGGGAGTTTCCCCGCTTCCCCGCACGGGAGTTTCCCCGCTTCCCCGCACGGGAGTTCCCCCGCTTCCCCGCACGGGAGAGGCAGGCAGGGTTTTCGCGTGTTCTCCGCTGTCCACGCGGACGATCACAGGCCCGGCAGGAGGCGTGGCCGGGCGGCCGGGTGCGGACGGATGCCCGGCGGCGCTCACGATGGGGCCGGCGTCCATGATCAGGACGTCGGCCGGCAGCCAGCCCGGGCCCCACGCCTGGGTGCACGCGCCGGCCAGGGCGACCCCGAAGGACTCGGCCGTCGCGAACCGCCGGGCCGGGTCGGTCGCCAGCGCGCTCATCACCACCGCCGCCACCGGGCCGGGCACCCCGGGGGCCGCCTCACCGAGCGGCACGGGCGCCTCATAGGCGTGCTGGAAGAGGATCGCGGTCACGTCCTTGCCCTCTTCGGGGAAGGGCAGCGTGCCGGCCAGCAGTTCGTACAGCATCGTCGCCAGGCCGTACACGTCGGTCGCGGGCGACAGTTCCCCGTCGCGCCGTACCTGCTCCGGGGCGATGTAGGCCGGCGTTCCGAGCACGTCGCCCGCGCGGGTCAGGCGGGTAGCGGAGTTGCCCGGCCCGCCGACCACCTTGGCCAGGCCGAAGTCGGTGACCTTGAGGGCCCCGCTCGCGGCGAAGAGCATGTTCTCGGGCTTGATATCGCGGTGCAGGATTCCGCGCCGGTGCGCCGCGCTGAGCCCGCTCGCGCAGGCCAGCGACACCGCCACCGCGCACGGGGCGGTGAACCCGCCCGCGGCGGTGACGCGGCTGCGCAGCGTCCCCCCGGGCAGCAGCTCCATGACCAGCAGGCAGACGCCGTCGCGCTCGACGAAGTCGAACACCGGCACGACGTGCGGATGATCGAGCGAGGCCAGGGCCCGGGCCTCGGCCGTGAATCGGCGCCGCACCGCCGGATCGGCCGCGAGTGCCTCCGGCAGCTGCTTGATCGCTACCTGGCGGTCGAGCTGCCGGTGCTGGCCGGATACCACGGATCCGAATCCGCCGCGGCCCAGCTCGTCGCCGATCTCGTAGGCCGGCAGCACCCGGCCGAGCAGTTCCCGGTCAATGGTCATGGAAGTCCCCCCGCTCACACAGTTGCTACCGCTCAGGCGGCGCTACCTCGGACGACACCGTGGCCAGCTGGTAGCGCAGCCGGCAGATCACCACGTTGATCGTGCCCCGCTGGATGGCCCGCTGCAGGATCAGGCCGCGCTGGTTGTGCAGGATCCACAGCCACCAGTGGGCCGGCTGCACCTCGGGGATCAGCACCACCAGCCGGTGGTAGCGGTCCTCGGACTCGATCTGGCGCAGGTACTTGACGACCGGCGCGGCGAGCGACCGGTGCAGGCTGCGCAGCGTGATCAGCGGCACGTTCGTGTGCCAGGCTTCCCACTCCTCGCGGAAAGCCGCGTCCGCCTGCTCGTCCTCCGGGTCGGCGTAGCAGACGGTGACCGCGACGACCTCGTCGCCGATCGACAGCGCGGCCGAGATCGCCTCCGACGTCAGCCGGGACATCCCGCCCACCGGGACCACGGCCAGCGAGCTCATCCGCTGCGGCGCCTTGGGCTGCTGCCCCAGCTGGAGCAGTGCGCCGATCCGGCCGTAGGTCTTGTTGATCCGGTCGAACATCAGCACCAGCAGCGGAACGATGATGATGATCAGCCACGCGCCCTCGGTGAACTTGCTGATCAGCTCGATGGCCAGGGCGGCGGTGGTCAGCACGGCGCCCAGGCCGTTGATGAACGCGCGGACGGCCCAGCCGTCCCCGCGCTGCTCGCGCCAGTGCCGGACCATGCCCACCTGGGACAGCGTGAACCCCACGAACACGCCGATCGCGAACACCGGGATGAGGGCCTGGGTGTCCCCCTTGGCCACGACCAGCAAGATCGCGGCCAGGACGGCCAGCACGACGACGCCGTACCGGTGCACCTGCCGGTCGGCGCGCAGCCGGAACAGGTGCGGCAGGTTGTTGTCCCTGGCCAGCAGGGAGGCCAGGACCGGCAGGCCGCCGAACGAGGTGTTCGCGGCCAGCGCCAGCAGCACCGTGGTGATCAGCTGGATCGCGTAGAAGACGATGTTCTTCCCGACGGCCGCGGCGGCCAGCTGGGCCAGCGTGGTCTCGGTCGCCGACGGTTCCAGGTGGAACTTGCGGATCAGCACCGCGATGCCGATGAGCATGACGCCGAGCAGGATCCCGAGCCACATCTCGGTGTGCTGCGCCCGCCGGACCCGGGGCTTCTTGAACTCGGGCACCGCGTTGGCGATCGCCTCCACGCCGGTCAGCGCCGAGCAGCCGGAGGCGAACGCCTTCAGCAGCAGCAGGATGCCGACCGACTCGGTGACCGCCGGCAGCTGGCCGGCCAGCGTGACCACGGGCTCGGTCCGCACCAGGCCGCCGATGATCACGATCGCTATCGCGACGATGAACGCGACCGTGGGCACGATGAACACCCGTGCGGACTCGGCCACGCCCCACAGGTTGACCCCGGTGATCAGGGCCAGCACGGCGAGGCAGAGCCAGACCCGGGCCCCGTACAGGTCCGGGAACGCGGACCAGAGCGCCGCGACGCCCGCGGACACCCCGACGGCCGCGTTCAGGACGTAATCGACGATCAGGGAGGCCGCGGCGAGCAGGCTCGCCTGCCGGCCGAGGTGCCGGCTGGCGACCGCGTACGCGCCGCCCCCGGCCGGAAAGGCCTCGATCACCTGGCGGTAAGAGACGACCAGCACGGTCAGCAGGACGACGATCGCGATCGTCACCGGCACCGTGTATTCCAGGGCCGCGGCGCCGGCTGCGGCCAGGACGATCACGATCGCCTGGGGCCCGTACGCTACGGAGGACAGCGCGTCGAGCGAGAGGGCGGCTATGCCCTCGAACGCGGTCAGCCGGTGCCGCTCCTCCCGGTCCTCCGCCGTGCGGATGGTCATGACCGCTCATACAAGCACGCGCGGGAACCCGGCCTCGGCGCGGCCTGGCACCGGGGCCGAAGAGCTAGGCGTTTAACACCGTGACCGCGATGATGGCGAGCACGATCGCGGCCACGATGACGATCCCGGCGAGCAGCGCAACCTTGCGCACCGACGCTCGCATGCTCCACGGCTGCTCTGCCTCACTCCCGGGCCGGCCGGCGAACGCACGGAATTCGGCCGTGCTACGGGAAGTATCCGTGATCTCGGTGCCGGCGGAGAAGTCAGTGTCACGCTCAGACATGGGCATGACCATAGCGGATGACAGGCAGGAGAACAGGCTGGTCAGGCCAGAAGGGCGCGAAACCGGCCGAAGGGCCGCAAGCCTACTACCCGGGGGCCGGGCTCGCCCCGGCGGCACCCGGCGGCAGCGAATCCGGGCGGTGCACCAGCCGGGACAGCACGATGACGCTGCGGGTGCGCGGCGGAGAACCCGGTGATGGCGCCGGAGGCGCGCAGCCGGTCGACCCGCCGCTTGACCGCCGGCGCGGACAGCCCCACCTGCGCGCCGACCTCCGCGTACGTGGCCCGAGCGTCACTGACCAGCGCGGCGACGATCCGCTTGTCCAGTTCGTCCACGACCACGACACGATACCGTCCCGGCCTGGTCAGGACAGGCGGCGGCGGACGGTTCTGGTAGCGTGGCCGTCTCCCATGCCAGCTTCACCGCCGCCATCCCCTCCCCCTCCCGCCCTGTCCGCCGTCGTCACCAGGCTCCGGGCCGCCGGGTGCGTGTTCGCCGAGGACGAGGCGCGGCTGCTCGTCGCCGCGGCGCGGACGCCCGCCGAACTCGCGGACATGGTGGACCGGCGGGTGGCCGGGCTGCCGCTCGAGCAGGTCGTCGGCTGGGCGGAGTTCTGCGGGCTGCGGATAGCCGTGGCCCCGGGAGTCTTCGTGCCCCGCCGCCGGACCGAGTTCCTGGTGCGCCAGGCCATCGCCCTGGCCCGCCCGGCCGCCGATCCCGCCAGCTCTCCCCTCCCGGCCGGCCCGCTGCCCGTCGTTGTCGACCTGTGCTGCGGCTCGGGGGCGGTGGGCGCCGCGCTGGGCGCGGTTCTGGGCCCGGTCGAGTTGCACGCCGCCGACATCGACCCGGTGGCCGTGGCCTGCGCCCGCCGCAATATCGCCGGCGGCCAGGTGTACCAGGGTGACCTCTACGAGCCGCTGCCCGGCGCGCTGCGCGGCCGCGTCGATCTCCTGGTCGCGAACGTGCCCTACATACCGACCGAGGAGATCGCGTTGCTGCCCGCGGAGGCCCGGGTCCACGAGCCGCGGGCGGCACTCGACGGTGGCCGGGACGGGCTCGACATGCTGCGGCGGGTGGCCGCCGCGGCCCCGCAGTGGCTGGTGCCCGGCGGCCACCTGCTGATCGAGACCAGCGAGCGCCAGGGTTCCCGGGCCGCGGAGGCCTTCGCCGGGTCCGGGCTGATCCCGCGGGTAGCGAGCTCTGAGGAACTGAACGTCACGGTCGTCATCGGGACCAGGCCCGCCCAGCAGCGCGGCGGTGTCAACGACCGCTCGTAGGCCCGGGCCCGCCCGGCCACCCGGCCCCGGCCACCGGGCCCCCGCCCGGCCACCGGCCACCGGCCACCGGCCACCGGGCCCCCGCCCTGCCACCCGGCCTCTGCTTGAAAAATCAAGCTATGCTTGATATAATAAGCACGTAAGGACGAGGGCGAGGATACCTGGAGGAGAGATGGCTGACACCGTTACCGTCGGCCAGGACCTGGAAGTCCGGATCTTGGGCGCGGTTCACAAGGGCAACACAGTGGCAATCGACGCAATGAAGATCATGGCCGACGCGATCCAGCCGGTTATATCGGTGATCCCGTCGGTGACGCCCCCGCTGGTCTACGACTTCGGCGAGCGGTTGCTGGTTAGCCAGCGCAAGTTCGCGGAGGACGTGCTGCACCTGACGGCCAAGCTCACGCCGGCTTCGGCCAAGTAGGGCAGCTCACCGCAGACGCGGCGGATGAGCGCGCGGCGGGCCTGGCCCTTCCGGGCCCGCCGCGCCACCATTTCTCATTCCCGGTGCTCCGGCCTGATCATGGGAGGCCATAGCGGCGCTGCCTCAGGAACCGACCGCACCGGCGAACGTGCGGGACTTCCTGCCCGCCCTGCCAGCCACCGCATCGTCCGCGGAGGTAGTCAGCCGAGGTTGAACTCGCCTTGGCGCACGCCGTCGCTGAACGCCCGCCACTCGCCCGCGGTGAAAACCAGCCTCGGCCCGTCAGGGTCCTTGGAGTCCCGGACGGCCACGACGCCGGGCAGGTTGCGGGCCACCTCCACGCACTGGCCGCCGTTGCTGCCGCTGTAGCTGCTCTTCTGCCAGACGGCGCGGGATAGATCGGCACGCTGAGTGGTCATCCCGCACCTCCTTCTGCCTCATGTCATGCGAGTTCGGCCGCCACCCGCGCGATGAGGTCGATCGACGGAGCGGTCCCGAGCGCTTCGGCGCGCAGGTGGTCGAACACCACTGTATAGCGGCTGACCTCTTCGGCGGCCTCCAGGAAGAGGCTGCCGGTGAGGTGCTCGAGGTAGACCACGGTCGGATCGGCGGGGTCCGGGAACTCCAGGATCGTGAACGGGCTGATCGGGTCCACATGAGCCGCGGTGGTGAACGGCAGCACCTGAAGCGTGACGCTGGAGCGCTCGGCCACGTCGATCAGGCGCCGAAGCTGGGACCGCATCACGGCCGGGCCGCCGACCTGGACCCGCACGATGTTCTCGGTGAGGACCACCCAGAGGTCGGGCGGGTTGGCCTGGCCCAGGATGGCCTGGCGTTCCATGCGCAGGGCGACCTGCCGGTCGGTGTCCTCGGGACTGCCGGGGTTGGGCGCGGCGCGCAGGACGGCCCGGGCGTAGTCCTCGGTCTGCAGCAGCCCGGGCACGACCATGGACTGGAAGTCGCGGAACCGGATGGCCGCCGCCTCCAGCCCGACGTATGCCTCGAACCAGGGCGGCAGGACCCGGCCGTACGTGTGCCACCAGCCCTTCTGGCGGGCTTCGCGGGCCAGTTGGACCAGCGCATCGGCCTCACCGCCGGTGACGCCGTAGATCTCCAGCAACTCCCGCACGTCGCCGGGCCGGACGCTGATCCGGCCCGTCTCCATCCGGCTGATGCGGGTACCGGAGCAGTCGAGGCGCTGGCCCACCTCCTCGCAGGTCAGGCTGGCCTGCTCGCGGAGACGGCGAAGCTCGATGCCCAGCCGCTTACGCCGGACGGTCGGACTAGGGCTGGCGGCCATGGCGCCTCCGATCACGCCGCAAGAAGCGCGCGTTCGAGAATCTATGCATCATACGCATAAGTATCTTGCGTAGATACATGATGCCGGTGCATGCTGAGAGCATGATACCGGCACGCATGATACGTGCTATAGCCGGGCCTGCGCAGTCCTACCTCGAACTGGGAGCGTTCGCCAGCGCGGTGCCCTGCGCCCGGAGTCATGCCCGTCTGGTAGTAGCCGAGTGGGGCCGGGCAGAGCTGGCGGACACCGTGGAACTGGTCGTCAGCGAGCTCGTGACCAACGCCATCCGCGCTGCCGAGCAGTCGCCTGGCAGCGGCCCGGCGATCCCGGTCGTCCGGCTGTGGCTCGCTTCGGACCGGCATGGCGTCCTGATTAGCGTGTGGGACGGCAGCAGCCAGGCGCCTGTGCGGCGGGAGTCCGGGCCCGATGACGAGAGCGGCCGTGGGCTGCTGATCGTCGAAAGCTCAAGCCGCGACTGGGGGTCCTACCGCACAGCAGACGGCAAGGTGGTGTGGGTGCTGATCTGATGGTGTGGGTGCTGATCTGATCTTTCGCGGGTGGCGCGGCTACTCGGGCGACCCGTCGCGGGCGCCGTGCACCGTGATGACCGCGACCCCGGCGGCGAAGACCAGGGCGGCACAGATCGCCGCGCCGCGGTCGTGCGGCGGCCGGGCCGGCCAGATCCACGGCGTGGTCCAGTGTCCGGTCAGCGCGGGCAGCGTGACCGCCAGGTAGGCGATCGGGCCGATCCAGGCCAGGGCGCCGCCCGCCACGGCCGCGGCCAGCAGGGCGATGCCGATCAGGCCGGCCAGGTCACGCGCCAGGCCGGCGGCGCCGTAGGCCAGGTGCGCCGCGGCGGCGCCCGCGGCCAGCGCCCCCACGGCGATCCCGGTCAGGGCCAGGCAGGCGGCCAGCCGCAGCCACGGCAGCCAGCGGCCGGTGGCGCGTTCCGGCTCGCCGAACGGGCTGCGGGTGGTCACGCCGATCACCGCGGCCGCCCCGGCCTCGATGGTCAGCGGGA
Organism: uncultured Actinomycetota bacterium; assembly: GCA_963808705.1. GTDB lineage: Bacteria > Actinomycetota > Actinomycetes > Streptosporangiales > Streptosporangiaceae > JASHPR01. The sequence continues at coordinate 221,999 of CAWEHB010000013.1, forward strand.
TCTGCCGGGAGTACACCCCGCCCCGGGGCAGCCAGTGCAGCGCGGTCCGCAGCGCGACCGCGCAGGCCGCGAGCACCAGCAGGCAGGTCAGCACGCGGCGGCTGGCCGCGTGCAGGCGCACCAGCCGCAGGCCGGCCCGCTGCGGCCCGGCCGTCGCCGGTCTCGCGGCCGCCGCTCGGCCAGCGGGCCGGCCGACCCCGGCCGCGGTCACGGGATCTCGCTGAGCGTGATCCGGTCGGCCCGCAGCGCGGCCAGGTGGGTGAGCAGCCAGGCGTGCCGCACGGCGGCGGGTAGCGCCGCGAACCGTTTGCTCGCGGCCAGCTGCTGGCCCGCGGGAGAGGACGCGCCGCTGGCTGGCCGTATGAAGCTGGCCCTGGCGCCGGGCGGCGGTCGTGGCGACGGCGGGGCCAGGTCCAGGATCCGCTCCAGCGCCGCGGCGATCGCGAACTGCGCCGCGTGCCCCGGGACCGGCACGGCGTTGATACTGGTCACGCCCGTGCCGGGTCCCGCGCCGGATGGCAGGCCGACGAGGTCGTCCACGATCGACGGCCCGTACTGCTGGCGCAGGTAGTCGGTGAACTGGACGGCGGACGCGTTCCCCTCGCCCGGCAGGGTCAGCCCGGACAGCGGCAGGTACAGCACGGGCAGGCGGCCGCTGATCACCGGGCCGCCGAAACCGATGCCGTTCTGCCGCGCCGACTCCACGCTGGTGACGGCCACCTGGGTGACCCGCACCGGCGCCCCGGGCAGCCCGGCCAGCTGGCCGAGCGCCGGGCCGAGCACGGCGGTCACCTCCGGCAGGTAGGCGCGGTAGGCCGGCTGCAGGCAGACCGGGACCGCCGAATGGCTGCACACCGGGGTATACGGGGTGGGCCGGTCGCTGGCCGCGTCGTGCAGCGCCGGGATGACGATCCCGTGCGCCTCCACCCGGGCGGTGCCGGCCAGGCCGGTCGCGGTCCCGGCCGCCGCGAGCCCGGCCACGGTGACCGCCGCGGCGGCGCCGCGCAGCCAGCGCCCGCCGGAGGCGGCCGGCAGGCCGAGCGCGCCCAGCGCCGCGGCGGCGAGCCCGGCCAGGAACATCACCTGGGCGATGGCCAGGTCGGGCAGGTAGGGGTAGAAGATCCCGTAGGAGTCGGACGGGAACGGGCCCTGCACGTTCAGCGGCCAGATCTGCGCGTACGTCGCGTTGTCCTGGATCGCGAACGCCCCGCCGGCCAGCGCCAGGAAGATCACCAGCGCGGCCAGCGGCGCGGTGAACCGGCTGGCCAGCAGCGCCCCGGCGGCGAACCCGAGCGCGCACGACGCCGCTATCACCGTGGCGCCGACCGCCACCGGCCACCAGAGCGGGCCGCCCCACGCGCCCTGGTGCGCCGTGATCGCGTACAGGACCGCCACGCCGGCCAGGTAGAGCGCCTCCGCCCAGATCGTGGCGGCCGCCCAGTTGGCGAGCTGGCCCGCCCACCGCGGCACCGCGGTCACGCCGACCAGGTCGGCCAGGCCGCGGCGCCCGTCCCGCGACCCAACCCAGGCGGCGGCACCCGCCAGCAACGGCGCGAACACGAGCATGGTGTGCGACTGAAGCATCCCGCTGCGGATGTTCCAGAACGGCGGGTTGTCCAGGGCCGGGCGGTAGGTGCTGAGCCAGAACAGCGCCGCGAGCAGCGGCAGCATCCACAGCATCGGGCTGCGGCGCAGTTCGATGCGCAGCAGCCGGGCCGGCCCGGCCGGCCGCGGAAGCCGCCAGGCCCTCGGTGCCGCCGGGGCGGTGGCCGCGGTCATGACCGGGCTCCGGCGGTGGCGCGGGCGGCGGTCATGACCGGGCTCCGGCGGTGGCGCGGGCGGCGGCCAGGACAGCGCTGTAGCCGCGTTCGAGCGGGGCGTCGCCGACCGCGTCGGTGCCGTCGGCGCGGGCGGTCAGCCCGGCCGGGGTGCCGTGAAACACGATCTTCCCGGCGTCCATGAGCGCGACCTGGGCGCAGGCGGCGCCGACGTCCTCGACCAGGTGGGTGGACACGATCACGGTGGCCCGCTGGCCCAGCTCGCGCAGCAGGGCGCGGAAGGCGACCCGCTGCTCGGGGTCCAGCCCGGCGGTGGGCTCGTCGAGCAGCAGCAGATCCGGCTCGTTGACGATGGCCTGGGCGATCCCGGCCCGGCGCAGCATCCCGCCGGACAGGGTGCGCAGCTTCGCGCGGGCCTGGCCGCCCAGGCCGGTGCGGTCGATCGCGGCGGCGACCGCGGCCGGCACCTGCGCCGGGGGCATCTCCTTCAGCAACGCGAAGTACTCCACGAACTCGGCCACGGTGAACCCCGGGTAGTAGCCCAGGTGCTGCGGCAGGTAACCCAGCCGGCGGCGGATCTCCCGCCGGGGCCCGTAGCCGCGCGGGTCACGGTCCAGCAGCCGCAGGCGGCCCGAGGAGGGCGGGATCACCGTGGCCAGCATCCGCAGCAGCGAGGTCTTGCCCGCCCCGTTCGGCCCCAGCAGCCCCAGCACCCCCGGCCCGGCCTCGAGGTCCACCCCGGCCACGGCCTGGGTCCGGCCGAACCGCCGGGTCACCCCGGCAACCTCAACGTTCACGACACCTCCCGCGGAATCCGCGTCGCGTACAGGGCGACCGCGACGCAGATGACCGCGACCGCCAGGCAGGGCAACAGCAGGGCCGAGCCGCTGACCGCGGCGGTGAACCGCCCGGTCGCGGCCTGCTCGGACAGGACGACGAGCGCCCAGCCGGCCACACAGGCCGCCACGCCCGCGTTCGCCGACCTGGACACGGCCGCGACCGCCAGGGCCAGCGCGCACAGCGCGGTCATCGGGACCAGCCAGCCGAACGTGATCCCTATCGCGGCGCCCGACGCCGCCGAGGCGGCCAGCCCGAGCCCGGCGTCCAGCGCGAACACCGCCAGCGCCCGCACCAGCAGCACCATCCGGTCGCTGACCGCCATGCTGCGGGACAGCTCCCAGGCCGGGTCGATGCCCGGCCCGTAGGCGTAGGCGATGCCCGCCGCCGCCACGACCGGCGCCAGCAGCCCGACCCACGGCTGCCGGGTGCCCAGCGTGGCGGCGGCCCCCGCGGCCAGCACCACGACGCTCGCGATCATCCAGGGCAGCAGCAGCGACGGCGTGGTCACCAGGGCCCGGGCCAGCCCTGGGGACCGCAGCAGCCGGCCCGCCGCCTGCTCGACCTGGCCGGGCTGGCGCCGCCACACCCAGGGCCGGGCCGCGGCGCGCTCGGTGACCACCCGGACCAGCTCGGCCTCCAGCCGGGCCTCGAACCCGCCGACCGGCGGCCTATCCTCGCCGACCTTCATGAAACGACCTCTGTCTCGATGACGAGCCGAAAGGATTCCGGCTGCAGGGCCCGGCGGGCCCGGTGCAGCCGCACCCGGGCGGTCACCGGGCGGATGCCCAGCGCCGCGGCCGCCTCGGCCACGGTGAGCCCGTCCACCGACACCAGCTCCAGGACCGCCCGTTCGCCCTCGGGCAGGGCCTGCAGTTCCTGGTGCAGCTCCCGGACCCGCCGGGACGCGTCGATCTTCTCCACCAGGCGGTCGACATCGTCGGCGTCCAGCAGGCGGCGACCCGCGATCAGCCCCTCGGCCCGGCGTTCCCGGGCGGCCCGGCGGAACTCGGCGGCGATCACGTGGCGCGCGATCCCGTACAGCCAGGTCCGGGGCCCGCCGACGGAGCCCCGGTACCGGGCCGCAGCCTCGATGGCCGCGAGGAAGACCTCCGCGGTCAGGTCGGCGGTCAGCTGCGGGTCGGCGACCCGGCGGGTGATGAACCGGGTCACCTCGTCCACGTGCGCCCGGTAGAACTCGCTGAACGCGGCGGGATCGGTCCCGATCGACCGCAGCGGCGGCCCGGCCCGGGCGCCCATCAGCGACGCCCCTCGTGCCCTTGGATCGCTGTCACACCCGTGAGTGGCCGGCCGCCGCGGTGGCGTTACCCGGCCAGGTCAGCCACCTCGTCATGCGAGCATCATGACGCACCGGCATGCGTGCTGACACCGGCGCCGGCCGCCTGGGCGCCTGCGGTTCCCGCGGGCCTTCTCCTCGCGTACCGTGACGTCGTGGGCAGACTCCGCGACACGCTGGGGATCCGGCTGGTCGACGTCGGCGCGGCCGCCGCGGTCCTTGCCGCGGTCGAGATCACCGTGGCCACCGGAGGCGGCCCGGGCGCGCGCCCGCTGAACGCCGTCGCCTACCTGGCCGGCGGCGTCCTGGTCGTCCCGGTGCTGTTCCGGCGGAAGTGGCCGCTGCAGGTGCTGATCGCCTGCTCGGTGCTGCTCCTGCTCTACTACGTGCTCGACCGGCGCAACATCTCCCCCGCCCCGCTGCTGTGCCTGCCGCTCTACGACGCCGCGGTGGCCGGGTACCTGGCCGTGGCGATCGTGATCCCCGTCTTCTACATGTCGGTCGGCCTGTTCGTGGTGGATGCCAGCGCGCACCAGAGCCTGGTCACGCTGGCCAGCGAGTTCCTCCCCTCGGTCGCGGTGCTGGCCCTGGCGATCGTGCTCGGCGACACGGTGCGCAGCAGGCGCGCCCTGGCCGCGGAGACGGCGGACCGGCTCCGGCTCGCCGAGGAGGAACGCGAGGCAGAAGCGGCCGCGAGGGTCGCGCAGGAGCGGCTGCGGATCGCCCGTGAACTGCACGACACCGTCGCGCACAGCATGGCCACGATCACCGTGCAGGCGGGCTCCGCGCTGCACCTGCTCGATGAGGGCAGGCCCGACCGGACCCGCGACGCGCTGGCCGCGATCCGGGACACCAGCAAGGGCGCGCTGGCCGACATGAGGGTGACCCTCGGCCAGTTGCGCGGCAGCGGTGCCGACGTCGACGTCGACGGGGCGGAGACGAGGACCGCCGGGCTGGACCGGCTGGGGTCGCTGAGCGATGCGGTGCGCGCCGCCGGCGCCCCGGTCACCGTCACGATCGAGGGCGAGCCGGCGCCGCTGCCCCCCGATGTCGATCACGCGGCCTACCGGATCCTGCAGGAATCACTCACGAACGTGCTGCGGCACGCCGGGCCGGAGGCCAGCGCGGAGGTCTGCCTGCGCTACGCGCCCGGCGGGCTGACCATCCGGGTGACCGACGACGGTGCGGGCGCCGGCCCGGCCGGCGACACGCCGGGCCGGGTCGCGGCGGCGCGGGCTCACCGGCATGACCGAGCGGGCCGCCGCGGTCGGGGGCGAGCTGTCCGCCGGGCCCCGCGCGGACGGCGGGTTCGAGGTCATCGCCCGGCTGCCCGTGGTAGCAGACCCCGTGGTAGCAGACCCCGTGGCCGCAGACCCCGTGGCCGCAGACCCCGTGGCCGCAGACCCCGTGGCCGCAGATCCCGTGGCCGCAGATCCCGTGGTAGCAGATACTGCGGCTGAAGCGGTCACGCCCCGGTGATCAGGGTCCTGCTGGCCGACGATCAGGCCCTGCTCCGCGCCGGTTTCCGCATGCTGCTGGAATCCGCGCCGGACGTGGCGGTCGTCGGAGAGGCCCAGAACGGAGGGCACGCGGTGGCCCTGGCCCGCGAGCTCCGTCCCGACGTCGTGCTGATGGACCTGAAGATGCCCGAGGTGGACGGCGTGACCGCGACCCGGAGGATCACCGCGGACCCGCAGCTGGCCTCGGTCAGGGTGGTGGTCCTGACCACCTTCGACGACGACGAGAGCGTGTTCGCCGCGCTGCGGGCCGGCGCATACGGATTCCTGGTCAAGGACCTGGAGCCGGACGAGCTGCTGCAGGCCATCCGGGTCGTGGCCCGCGGCGACGCGCTGCTGGCGCCCAGCGTCACCCGGGCGGTGATCGCCGCCGCGGTTCCGCCCGCTACGGGGCCGCCCACTGCGGGGCCGAACACCGCAGGGCCCGCGGCCCGGCCCGCAGCGCAGTCCCCGGCGATCGCCTCGCTCACCGAGCGCGAGCGCGAGGTCGTCGCGCTGGTCGCCGCCGGGCTCTCCAACGACGAGATCGCCGCCCGGCTCGTGGTCAGCCCGCTGACGGCGAAGACCCACGTCAGCCGGGCCATGACCAAGCTCGCCGCGCGCGACCGGGCCCAGCTCGTCGTCATCGCCTATTCCAGCGGGCTGGCCGACCCGGGCCCCCGCTGAACCACGGTTTGACCGAGCGTGAGCCTGCCTGCCGGTTATCGTGATGAATTGCGGTAATCGGGCGACCGCAGGCAGGTGGTCAGGTATGCGCTGGGACCGCGGTCTGCCGGCCGACGACGATCCCTCGTCGGCGCGGCTGGCCAGGCTGGTGGGCGAGCGGCGGCGGGCAGCGGGGCTGACGCAGCTGCAACTGGCCACGGCGGCGGGGGTCAGCATCGGGGTCGTACGTGATCTAGAGCAGGGCCGGACCGGGCAGCCGCGGCGACGGTCGGTGGAGCGGATAGCCGTGGCGCTCGGAGCGGAGCCGGACCTGAGCGGCCCGGCGCCGGGCGCGCGCGCCGGGCCGGGCGACACCCAGTACGCTACCGGCCACCCGCACCAGGCCCGCGACTCCTGGCGCCAGGCCCTGGCCATTCTCGACGACAGCCACGATCCTGGCGCCGGCGAGGTCCGCGCCAAGCTCCGCGGCCTGGCCATCGCCGAGGAACGGGACCGCCACGCCGCCGGCGCTTCCCGGCCGCGTGCCCGGCCCGTTCCCGGGCGGCTCGCGCCTAGCCCCGGGCGCAGGCCGGCGGGCCAGCGGCTAGCGTGGTGCTCGCGGGGAGGGTGGTGCTCGCGGGGAGGAAGGAGACCCCGATGCGGATCGATCGGCTTGATCACCTGGTGCTGACGGTGACCGACGTCGGCCGGACGGTGATGTTCTACCAGAAGGTACTGGGCATGCAGCCGGTGACGTTCGCCGGCGGCCGGCTGGCGCTGGCCTTCGGCACCGCCAAGATCAACCTGCACCAGGCGGGCCGGGAGTTCGAGCCGAAGGCGGCCCGGCCGACTCCGGGCAGCGCGGACTTGTGCCTGATCGCCGCGGACCCGCTCGCCGGGATCTGCGCCGACCTCACCGCCCAGGCCGTGGTCATCGAGGAGGGGCCGGTCATGCGGACCGGCGCGACCGGGCCGATCCAGAGCGTCTACATCCGCGATCCCGACGGCAATCTCATCGAGATCAGCAACTACGTGACCGGCCGAGCCTGACTGCGCCCGGCGAAAGGCGGTTCCCGGTGTCCCGCACGCACAGCTACGAGATCTCGGTGACCTGGACCGGCAACCGCGGCACCGGCACCAGCGGCTACCGGGACTACGACCGGGACCATGACGTCACCGCGGCCGGGCCGGCGCCGATCGCCGCGAGCTCGGACCCGGCGTTCCGCGGCGACCCCGGCCGCTGGAACCCGGAACTCGAGCTCACCGCGGCGCTGTCCCAGTGCCACATGCTCTGGTACCTGCACCTGGCCGCCACCTCCGGGGTCGTCGTCACGGCCTACGCCGACGACGCGCACGGCACCATGGCGCAGACCGCAGACGGCGGCGGCCACTTCACCGAGGTGGTGCTGCGACCGCGGGTCACCGTGGCGTCCGCGGACATGATCGAGACCGCCGCGAGCCTGCACCGGGAAGCCCACGCGAGGTGCTTCATCGCGAACTCGGTGAACTTCCCGGTCCGGCACGAGCCCGTCACCACGGCCGGCGGCGGCTAGACCGTCACCGGCGCTCCGCAGCGCAGGCGGTCAGGGCGTCACGAGGGCGCGGCGCAGGCGGTCGAGGTCGGCCCGGGTCAGCCCGTGCCGCATCAGGTAGCCGGCCGCGCTGCCCGCCTGGCCGCGGACCCGGGCGAGGGCCGTGGTGATCACCTGGGGCGAGGCGCCGAGCGCCCCGAGGTCGAGCCAGCGGCCGACGCCGCTGGCCGCCCGGACGCGGCGGATGGCCCGGGCCGCCGCCGGATCCAGGCCGGCCGAGCTCATCGCGTAATCGGCGGCGATGAGCTCGTCGGGCACGCCGATGACGTCCAGCACGAGCGCCGCGACCAGCCCGGTGCGGTCCTTGCCCGCGGTGCAGTGGATCAGCCCGGGCAGCGCGCCGCCGGCGCACAGCCGCCCGACCGCCGCCGCGATGGCCGCCCCGCAGTCGTCGATCATGTACCGGTAGATCGCGGCCCGTTCCGGCGGCAGGCGGCTGATGGCCTCGTCGCTGAACAGCGGGATGTGGAAGGTCCGCGCGCCGGTGCCGTCCAGCGCGCTGGGGGCGGCCTCGACCTCCTGGTCGGTGCGCAGGTCGATCACGGTCCGCAGGCCGAGCCCGCCCAGCGCGGCCCGGCCGGCGTCGTCCAGCCGGTGCAGCGCGTCCGAGCGCAGCAGGGTCCGCCACCGCACGGTCCCGCCGCCGGCAGCCGGATACCCGCCCAGGTCGCGCAGGTTCTGGGTTCCGGGCAGGGCGATCCGGCGGTCATCGTCACCGGTCCGGCCGCTGATCTCCATGCTGGTGCGCTCCGGGGCGTCGAGGGGCTGTGCACCGCAGGATGCCACGGCCGGCCCCCGCGTACTGCACGGGGAGTACGCCGCGCCGAGTAGCGGCCGAGGCCAGTGCCTCCCGGCGTAGGACGCCTGCCGCCGGGATGATCGCGAGCATGGACGGTGCCAGCTACCCACGGCTCGCAGGAGACGGATCTCATGTCACAGCTCCCGGCCACCCGGCCCCCGGCCCGCCCGGACCCCGCCCGCCCGCGCCCGGCCGCCCCGCGCCCGGCCGCCCCGCGCCCCGGCCTGCTCGGCCGGGCGGGGCGCGGCTGCTACCGGCATCGGTGGCTCACCCTGATCGTCTGGATCGCCGGGACGGCCTGCCTGATCACGCTGTGGATCAGGTTCGGCGCCGGCTACGACAACAGCTTCGGCGGCAGCGACCCGGGCCAGGGGGTGCTCAATGCCCGCTTCCCGCGCCAGTCCGGGGACCAGCTGACGCTGGCCATCCGGTCGGCTGAGAACATCGGCTCCCCGGCCGTGCGCGCGCGGGTGGCCGCCGCGCTGCCGGCGTTCCGGCGGGTGCCCGGGGTCACCTCGGTCGGCAGCCCCTACCGGGTGCCCGGCCAGATCTCCCGCGACGGGCACGTCGCGTTCGCGACGATCCAGTTCGGCGAGCCCGGCTCGGCCATCGCCAACGGCGAGGCGCTCGCGCTGATGCGGGACGCGAAGGCCGCCTCCGGCCACGACGTCACGTTCAGCCTCGGCGGCGATGTGGTCGACCTGGCCGAGACGCCGTACGGCGGTCCCACCGACGGCATCGGCGTCGGCGCGGCCGCGATCGTGCTGCTGATCGCGTTCGGCTCGCTGCTCGCCATGGGCCTGCCGGTGGTCACCGCGCTGTTCGGCATCGGCGGCGGCCTGTCGCTGATCGCGCTGCTCGGCCACGTCTTCCCGGCCCCCTCGTTCTCGCCGATCATCGCGTCCATGATCGGCCTCGGGGTGGGCGTGGACTACGCGCTGTTCATCGTGACCCGGTTCCGCGAGGCGCTCCGCGCCGGCCTGGCGGGGGGTTCCGGGCCATCGGGGTCCGGGCCACGGAGGTCCGGGGGCGTCCCCCGGGAAGGCACTGTCCCAGGCAGCACAGTGTCCCCCCGGGCCAGCACTGTTCCCGAAGACGCCGTGGTGACCGCGATGAGCACCGCGGGCCGCAGCGTGCTCACCGCCGGCACGATCGTGGCGATCGGGATGCTCGGCCTGCTGGTGCTGCGGATGCCGCTGCTGGACGGGGTCGCGGTCGCCGCCGCGGCCACGGTCGCGACGACCGTGCTCGCCTCGCTGACCCTGCTGCCCGCGCTGCTGGGCTGCACCGGGACCCGGCTGGCGAAGCCACCCCGGCGGCCGAGGGTCCCCGGGCGGAAAGTCCGTTACGCGCCGGCTCGTTCGGGATCCCGCCCGGCCGCGGAGCGCTGGGCCGCGGTCATCCAGCGCCGGCCGGTGATCGCCGCCGCCGGGTCAGCCGCCGTCATCCTCGCGCTGGCCGCGCCCGCCCTGGGCATGAAGCTGAGCTTCCCCGACGAGTCGTCGCAGGCGCGGGGCACCATGGGCTACGCCAGCTACGCCACCATGGCCGGGGGGTTCGGCCCGGGGTTCGACGCGCCGCTGATCATCGCGGCGGCGCTGCCCGCCCGGCCGGCGGGCGCACAGACGTCGCGGCTGGCCGCGGCCGTCCGGGCCACGCCAGGCGTGGCGAGCGTAACGCCGCCCGTGGTGAGCGCGGACGGCCGGGCGGCGATGATGATCGCCTACCCGGTCACCGGCGAGCAGGACCCGGCCACCGACACGCTGATCAATGAGATCACCCGCAACGTGCTGCCCCGGGCCACCGCGGGCACCGGCATCCGGGCCTATGTCACCGGGCCGAACGCGGGCAACGTGGCCTTCGCCAACATGGTCAGCCAGCGGCTGCCCTGGCTGGTCGCGGTCGTGGTGGCGGTCTCGATGGTGCTGCTGGCCGTGATGTTCCGGTCGGTGACGGTGGCGGTCAAGGCGGCCGTGATGAACCTGCTGTCGATCTCGGCCGCCTACGGGGTCCTGGTCCTGGTCAGCCAGCACGGCTGGGGCGGCCGGCTGTTCGGGTTCCCCGAGCCGGTGCCGGTGACCACCTGGGTGCCGATCTTCCTGTTCGTGATCTTGTTCGGGCTGTCCATGGACTACGAGGTGTTCCTGCTGTCGCGGATCCGCGAGGCCTACGACGCCACCGGTGACAACGCCGCCTCGGTCGCTCGCGGGCTGGCCAGCATGGCGCGGGTGATCTCGGCCGCCGCGGCGATCATGATCGTGGTGTTCCTCGCGTTCACGGCGGGCGCCAACGTCTCGGTCAAGCAGGTCGGCCTGGGCCTGGCCGTGGCGGTGCTGATCGACGCCACGCTGGTCAGGCTGGTGCTGGTGCCGGCGGTGATGGAGCTACTGGGCGGGGCGAACTGGTGGCTGCCCGGCCCGCTGGACCGGATGCTGACGGGCCGGGCGCCGCGGTGACCGGGACCCGCCCGGCGACGGTGGTGCCGTCGGGGCTCGTGTCGATCTGGAGCGACCCGCCGAGCGCGGCCAGCCGGTCAGCCATATGCTGCAGCCCGCCGCTCCCGGGGCCGGGCCGCGCCCGGGACGGGTCGAAGCCCGGCCCGTCGTCCTCGACCGCGAACGAGATGTCTCCCGCCGACCCGAGCAGCCGGATGCGGACCGTCGACCCCGGGGCGTGCCGGGCCACGTTCGCCGTCGCTTCGACGCAGCAGAAGTACACGGCGGTCTCGATGTCCGCCGGGTAGCGACCGACGCCGGCGGCATCGACGATGACCGGCAGCGGCGCCTTCCCGGCGTGGGCGCCGACGGCAGGCGCGAGCCCCTGGTCGGCGAGCAGCGGCGGGTAGATGCCGCGGGCGAGGTCGCGCAGGGCCTCCAGGGCATCGCGGGTGCCGGCCTTGAGCTGCCCGACCAGGGCTCGTTCCCGCTCCTCGTCCCGCCCGGCCAGGGACTCGGCCACGGCCAGCCCGGAGGCGATGGCCAGCAGCCGCCGCTGGGCACCGTCGCGGAGGTCGCGTTCGATCCGGCGCCGCTGGTCGTCCTGGGCGGTCACGATCCGCCGTCGCGAGGCCCGCAGGTCGGCCAGCCGCTCGGCGAGCTGCTCGGTCAGGCCCACGTTGCGCAGGATCAGGCCGACCTGCGCGGCGAGGTCGCCGATCAGCTTGTCCTCGGCGGGGGTGAGCGGCTCCCCCGGGCGCTTGGTCACTGACAGCGCGCCGAGCACCTCGCCCTGGTGCCGGACCAGGGTGAGGCGGCCGGCCCCGGCGGCCTGCGGCACGTCGGCGGCGGCCAGGGCGACCGGCCCGGGCGGCGGGGCGTCCGGGGGCCAGGACGCGCCGGCCCGCAGCTGCGCGCCGCTGCGCAACCACACGTCGGCCCGCCCGGCGCCGGTCGCCTCGGCCATGATCCGGGCCATGCGGGGCAGGACGTCGTCGGTCGCGTAGGTCGCGCCGATCTGCCCGGCGAACTCGCTCAGCGCCTCGTACGGCGTGGCCCGCTTGCCGTACGCGACCCGGTTCGCGACGCGCTGCATCCGCTCCCGGAGCGGCTGGAACGCCACCGCCACCACCGCGGTGGCCAGGATGGACAGGCCAAAGCTGGGCCGCGATCCCGCGTGCAGGGAACCGGATCCCAGCGCCCCGGGCCCGGCCACGATCAGGACGTAGACCGCGATGATGAACGCCGCCAGCGAGCCGTAGACGATCGTCTCGCTGATGACGGCGGCCAACAGCCCTCCGGCCGGCGGCCGGGTTCGGGGACGGGTCATCGCACCGCCTCGGGCAGCCGGACCCGGAGCCGCCCGGTCACCACCGTGCCGGCGCCCGGTGAGGTCCGGATATCGAGGGCGCCGTCGTGCGCGCTCAGCCGGTCCGCCATGCCCTGCAGGCCGGTGCCGAAGGCCTCAGTGCCCGGGTCGAAGCCCGCTCCGTCGTCCGTGACCTCGAACCGCAGCTCGTCCCCGGACCCGGCCAGCCGGACGCGGGCCCGGCTGGCGCTCGCGTACTTGGCCACGTTCTGCAGGGCCTCGAGGACGCAGAAGTAGACCGCGGCCTCCGCCTCCTGCGGGTACCTTTCTATGCCGTCGGCGTCCACGGACACCGGGACCGGCGACCTGGCCGCCTGCGCCCGCAGGGCGGCGACCAGGCCCTGGCCGGCCAGCAGCGGGGGGTAGATGCCCCGGGCGAGGTCCCGCAACTCCGCCACGGCGCCGGCCGCTTCCTCGCGTAGCTCGGCGAGCAGTTCCCGCTCGCCTTCGGTGTCCGTGCCGATCAGGCCCTCGGTGAGGTTCAGCTTGATGGTCAGCGCCACGAGCTGCTGCTGGGCGCCGTCGTGGATGTTGCGCTCGATCCGGCGCCGCTCCTCGTCCTGGGCCGCGACGAGGCGCTGCCGGGACGCCCTGATCTCCTCCAGCCGGGCCGTCAGCTGCTCCCAGAGGCCGACGTTCCTGAGCACCAGGCCGGCCTGGGCCGCGAGGTCGGCCAGGAGCTTGCCCTCGGCGGGGGTGAGGGATTCGCCCGGGCGCTTGCCCACCGACAGCGCGCCGAGCACCTCGCCGGCGTGCCGCACCAGCAGGACCCGGTCGGCACCCGGTACCGCGGGCCGGCCGCCGGAGTCCGCGCGGGTCTCGCCGAACGGCGGCTCGCCGGGCGGCCAGGTGGCGTCGTCCCGGAACACCCCGCCGGCCCGCAGCCACACGTCCGCCCGGCGGGCCCCGGTGCCCTCGGCCAGGATCCGGGCCATCCGGGGCAGCAGTTCCTCGGTGGCGTAGGTCCCGGCCGTCCGCTCGGCGAACTCGGCGAGCACCTCGTACGGGGTGGCCCGCCGGCCGTAGACCAGCCGGTTGGCCAGATGCTGGACCCGCGACCGCACCGGCTGGAACGCCACCGCGACCACGGCCGTGGCGGCGATCGGCAGCCAGAAGCCGGCCCGCGCGCCGTTCCCGGCGGCCAGGGAGCCCAGGCCCGCCACGATCGCCACGTACACCGCGGTGATGAACACGGCCAGCGACCCGTAGACCAGGGTCTTGTTGATCACGACGTCGATGTCGTAGAGGCGGTAGCGGAAGATGGCGATGCCGATGGCGCAGGGAACCAGGGCGACCGCGCTGCTGGTAACCACGTTCTGGAGGTTGCTGGCGGCGTCGCTGCCCGGGCCGACGATCTTCTCGATCGGTATCTCGGCCAGCACCGCTGCCACGATCAGGCCGCCGGCGTAGACGAGCCATTTCAGCTGCTCGCGCTCGACGGTGCCAGCCCTGCGGTAACGGAACACCACCGACACGATGGCGGCCAGGCCGGCCGCCACGAGCAGCGGCCCGCCGACTCCGCCCAGGACGGTGAAGACGCGCCCGGCCGGCCCGGCCACGCCGAAGGGGTTGGGGGAGCCGCTGGAGGCGGGTATGGGGGCGAAGGCGTTACCGAGAGCCCATGCCACCATGGCGGCCCCGGCCGCCCACGCCACCGGCCGCCAGCGGCGCGAGGGCAGCGAACCGGTCGGGAAGAGCAGCAGGACGAACACCACGAACCCGATGCCGAAAAAATATATCCAGCCCAGCCAGTTGCCCAGGGCCCGGGTCGGGGGGAATTGCAGCAGCAGCTCCCCCACGGCGCCGACCGCGTACGACAGGCCGGTGGCGGACAGCAGCCAGCCGATCGGGTTCGCCGGGCGTTTCCACACGAGCAGCGCGCCGACGGTGGCGAAGCCCCCGATGAACGCCACCGCCACCGCGCCAATCAGCGCGCTTCCCGTGCCCGCGCTCAGTTTCGGAGGCAGCGGGTGAACCTGGTTGTAGATCAGCGACGCGCCGGCCGCCGCCAGCGTCAGCGCCCAGATGCCGCACGCGCACCAGAAGGCGGCGCGAGAACTCATGGCCCGGCCGGCCCGGCAGGGTCCCGGCCAGCGGACGCGCTTCATGTCTCACCTCTTGACCATGATTATTCGCGCGTGCGCGCGGCGGCAGAAGGGTGCGAGCCGGGGCGTGGGCCGGAAAGCCAGTACGAGACCGGCGGGGAAGCCAGCACCACCCGGGCCGGCCGGGAAAGCCAGCACCACCCGGGCCGGCCGGGAAAGCCAGCACCACCCGCGGCCGCGGCGTCGCGCGCGCCGACGCCCGCTTAGCCGTTGCAGTGCGGCGGCGGGGCCATCGACGGCATCCGCCAGACCGCCGCCGCGGCGGCGATGACCTCGGCGGCGTCCCGCATCTGCTGCGGGCCGGCCACGCGCTCGTTGCTGAGGAAGCGGTGCGCCATCCGCTCCCATTGCGCTTCCACCGTGTCCGGTGCAACCGATCATCCGGGACCGGCATTCCGCGCCGCCCGGGGCGGGCGGCGGGAGTACGCGATCACGTAGGCGATGTCTCTCGGGTAGTACCGGGCGGCGCCCAGCATGATCAGGCCTCCGAGCGCGTAGAACGGGCAGGCGACGACGATCGCCCAGCGCAGGCCGAGCGCCGTGTTCGGCGCGATCTGGTCGGAGATCACGCCGATCAGGTACGGGCCCGCCCAGGACGCGGTCCGCACCACCTGCCGCACCATGGCTCCCCTGCCCCGCAGCTCCGGGATCACCACGTCGGTGCACAGTGCCTCGGCCGGGGCGATGGGGATGGTCAGCAGGACGCCGCCGATGAACAACAGCGGCGCGCTGACCAGCAGGTTAGTGCTCGCGAACGCGGGCACGAGCACCAGGGTGGCGCCGATCGCGCCGAACGCGGCCACGTACACCCGGGCGTTGACGTGGCCGTGGCGCAGCAGCCGGTCGGCCAGGATGCCGCCGGCCAGGATGCCCACCGCGGAGCCCGCGCCCAGCACGGTGGCGAACGCCCCCGCGGCCGCGGGGCCGAGGTGGTGCACTCGCTTGAAGTACTCCACGCCCCAGAACGACAGCCCGTTGAGCAGGAGCTGGGACACCGTGAAGAACATGGTGCCGAACCACATCGTGGGTATCCGCAGCAGCGCGCGCAGCGCTCCGAGCTGACCCCCGGACGCGTCCGCAGCCGTCTGTTTGTCGTCCCGGCGCGGCTCCGGCAGCGAGATGAGCCCCTTGGCCGCCAGGTCGGCGGCCTCCGGGCCCTCGATCCCGACCACGGCACCGGCGGTCGGGCCGGCCGCGGTGTGCGTGACGGTCCCGACCGTCGCCTCGAAGGCCGCGTCCTGGTGGCCGCGGGCCGGCTCGGGCAGGAACAGGTACCAGGCCGCGACGAGCAGGCCGACCGGCACCCAGATCCAGAACGCCCACGGCCAGCCGCCCAGCTGCACCGCGACCCCGCCGCCCACCAGGCCGATGAACGCCCCGGCAATGGCGCCGGCCTGGTAGACGCCCATCGCTTCGGACCGGCGGCGGACCGGGAAATAGTCGGACAGCAGGCTGATCGCGACCGGCGGCGTTCCCTCGGCCGCCCCGGCCAGCAGCCGGGTGGCGAACAGCACGCCGAATCCGGCCGCTAGCCCGCCCGCGCCCATGGCCGCGGCCCAGATGGCGCACACCCCCGTGAGCAGCCAGGTCCGCCGGTGCCGGTCGGCGAGCACGCCGATGGGGATCGCGCCGATCGCGCCGCAGACCGCCATGCACAGCGGGATCAGCCCCAGGAGCTGATCCGAGGTGCCGAACTGACGCTGGATGCCGCTGACCGCCTGGGCCAGCGAGGACTGGTCCCCCTGGGCGAGCATCGTGGTCGCGGCGAGCGCGGCCAGCGGCGCCAGCAGGCCCCCGGCGCCAAGCCCCCGCCCGGGAGGCTTAGGCGATCGCGCTGCGGGCGGCGTGCCCCCCCTGCGTCGCATGAGCAGACGCTACTCTCGAACCCTCGATTCCTGGAGGGTGGCATGGCGCGACTAGGCGGAATGTACGGACCGGACGCCACGTTCCTCGGCGTGCCGAAGGCCGATCTGGCGGACCCGGCCGGATGGGCCGGCACCGACATAATGATCATCGGCGCGCCGTTCGACGGGGGGACGTCACACCGGCCCGGCGCCAGGTTCGGGCCGCAGGCGATCCGGTTCACCGACTACCTGCCGCACGACGGCTCCCGCCCGCACCTGGCCCTGCGCGTCGATCCGCTGGCCGAGCTCCGGGTCGCCGACGCGGGCGACGTGGAGATGCCCTCGGGTGACACCGACCTGTCCCTGCACCGCCTGGAGGAGGCGGTTTACGAGGCCTGCCACCGTGGCGCCGTCCCGGTGATCCTCGGCGGTGATCACACGATCGCCCTGCCGGACGCGACCGGCGTGGCGCGCCACGTCGGCTGGGGCCGCGTCTCGATGATCCATTTCGACGCGCACGCCGATACCGGCGACACGCAGTTCGGCTCGCTGTACGGCCACGGCACGCCGATGCGCCGGCTGATCGA
This sequence comes from uncultured Actinomycetota bacterium, assembly GCA_963808705.1. Classification (GTDB taxonomy): domain Bacteria; phylum Actinomycetota; class Actinomycetes; order Streptosporangiales; family Streptosporangiaceae; genus JASHPR01. Next base: position 238,804 of record CAWEHB010000013.1, read on the forward strand.
GTCGGGCGCGGTGCGCGGTGACCGGTTCCTGCAGGTCGGGCTGCGTGGCTACTGGCCGGAGCCGGAGACCCTGGACTGGATGGCCGCCCGGCGGATGCGCAGCTTCGAGATGACCGAGGTGGTGTCCCGCGGGCTGGATGACTGCCTGTCCGAGGCGATGCGCATCGCCACCGACGACTGCGACGGCGTGTTCCTGTCCGTGGACGTGGACGTGGTCGATCCCGGCCTGGCGCCGGGCACCGGGACCCCCGAGCCCGGCGGCCTGAGCAGCCGCCAGCTGCTCGACGCGGTCCGCAGGATCGCCATGGAGGTGCCGCTGGCCGGCATCGACGTGGTGGAGGTCGCCCCGCCGTACGACCACGCGGAGGTCACCGCGTTCCTGGCCAACCGGGTCGTGCTCGAGGCCCTGTCCGGCATCGCGTGGCGCCGCAAGCACTCCGGCCACGACCCGCAGTCCCCGCTGCTCGAGGGCCGCGACGGCTAATCGAGCATCAGTCCGCTGGTGTCGAGAACGATCCCGAACGGCTCCGGCAGCATGATCTCGTCCCCGAACGGCGCCCGGGTGCGGGAGCGGTACCCGTCCGGGCGCGGGTCGCTGAACAGGCTCACTGACCTCTCTGCCGGCTGAGGGTCGATCAGCAGGTACAGCGGCACGCCACCGCGGGCGTAGGCGTCCCGCTTGAACTCGCGGTCATCGTGTCTGCTGCTCGGCGAGACGACCTCGGCGACCAGCAGGACCCCGTGCGCGTACAGTTCATGATCGTCATACTGCGGCGCGCCCGGCGGCGCGACGACGAGGTCCGGCTGGGGCCGGTCCCTGGTCGCCTGGATGTGCACGGCGGTCGTCTGCAGCAGCTCCCAGCCGTTCCGCTTAGCCACGTCGAACAACGCGCTCACCAGCCACCAGACTGCCTGGTTATGCCGGACCGCCGGAGGAGGGCTCATCACGAGTCGCCCGTCGAGCAACTCGACCCGGATTCCCTCGATGGGATCCATGGTCTCGTACAGTTCCTCGGGCAGCACGGTAACAGTGTCCTCGGTTGGCTGCGGGGCAGCGGCCATCGCTTCATCATCCTCTCGGTCTCCTCACGTCCGCAACGACGGCGACACGAGGAGCATCGCGGAAGCTACTGACAGTTCCCGGAGGCCTCTGTGCCGCGGTCCCGCCTGGGCCGGAACCCAAGTGAGCTGGTAACCACCGGTCGTTACCCCTCACTAGCTGGTCAGATAAATCTGGCCCGGGGTCACTGGCCGAATAATCGAGGCGATCTATACTCGGCGCATGCTGGACGTGACCCGGCTCCGCGTGCTCGTCGCGGTGCACCGGCACGGCTCGGTGACCGCCGCGGCGCGGGCGCTGAACTACGCCCAGCCCTCGGTCAGCCATCACATCGCCCGCCTGGAGGCCGAGACCGGCGCCCGGCTGCTGCAGCGGGCGGGCCGGGGGGTGCGGCTCACCGACGCGGGCCGGCTGCTGGCCGAGCGGGCCGAGGAGATCATCGGCAGGCTGGACGCGGCGGAGAACGAGCTAGCGGCCCACGTCGGGCTGCGCCAGGGGCGGGTGCGGCTGGCGTCGTTCCCCTCCGCGCTCGGCACCATCGTGCCGGCCGCCGCGGCCAGGCTGGAGGCGGAGACCCCGGGCATGGACCTCATGCTGGCCGAGGCTGAGCCGCCGGAGGCGCTGCGCATGCTCCGGGCGGGCTACGTGGACGTGGCGCTGGTGTTCCGGTATTACGAGCAGGACGCCGATCCGGAACCGCCGGGCGCCGACGAGGAGGGCGCGCGCGGCCGGCTGCTGCTCGACGAGCCGGTGCACCTGGTGACCCCGGCGGATCCCTCCCGGGCGGGCGAGGGCCCGGCGCCGTCATCGGGCCCGCCGGATCTGGCCGCGTACGCGCAGCGCCGGTGGATCGCCGGCTGCGAGCGCTGCCGCGGCCACCTGATCCGCCAGTGCGCGCTCGCCGGTTTCACCCCGAAGATCTCCTTCACCACCGATGACTACGTGGCGGTGCAGGCCCTGGTCGCCGCGGGCCTGGGCATCACCACGCTGCCGGGCCTGTGCCTGCGCGCGGCCCGCCACCCCGGGATCCGCGCCGATCCCCTGCCCGGGGCCCGCCGCCACGTGTTCGCGATGACCTACGGCGAGCCGCCCGACCCGCCCGCCACCGCGCGCCTCATCGACGTGCTGGCCCGCACCGCGAGCGACGAAGCCGTGGCCGCCTGACGAGCCGGGCCGAGCGGCGGACGTGGCGTAACGGGCTCAGATCGTGGTGCTGCGGCCTTCCCAGTAGGGGGCGCGCAGCTTCCGCTTGAGCAGCTTGCCGGTGGGATCGCGGGGCAGTTCGTCGGTGAAGTCGATGCTCTTGGGCCACTTCATCCGGGCCAGCCTGCCGTCCAGCGAGGCCAGGATCTCGGCCGCGAGCTCCTCGTCGCCGGCCACGCCGGGCGCGGGCTGTACCACGGCCTTGACCTGCTCGCCCCAGTCATCGTCCGGGATCCCGAACACCGCCACGTCGGCGACCTTGGGATGCATGATGATCTCGGCCTCGACCTCGGCCGGGTAGATGTTCGCGCCACCGGAGATGATCATGTCGGATTTCCGGTCGCACAGGAACAGGTAACCGCCGTCGTCGAGGTAGCCGATGTCGCCCACGGTGAAGAAATCCCGGAGCCGACCTGCCGCGGTCTTCTCCGGATCATCCTTGTAGGCGAAGTCGGATATCCCCATCTTCATGTAGATGGTGCCGGGCGTGCCGGGCGGGCAGGGGTTGCCGTCCTCGTCGGCGATCATGATCTCGCTGATCGGCCAGGGGGTGCCGACGGTGCCGGGCCGCGCCTTCCAGTCTTCGGGGGTGGCGATCGTCCCGCCGCCTTCGGTGGCCGCGTAGTACTCGTACACGCACGGTCCCCACCAGTCCAGCATCGCCTGCTTGATCCCGATCGGGCACGGCGCCGCCGCGTGGATCAGCCACTTCATCGAGGAGAGGTCGTACCCGTGCCGGGTCGGCTTGGGCAGTGACAGCATCCGCTTGAAGTGCGTGGGCACCATGTGCGTGTTGGTCACCCGGTACCGCTCGACGAACGCGAGGGCCTGCTCGGAATCCCAGGCATCCATGAAGACCAGGGTGTGCCCCATGTGCAGCGCGCTGCCGCCGAACACGGTGACCGCGGTGTGGTAGTTCGGCGAGGAGATCAGGTGCACGTTGGGCGGCCCCGGGGTGATCCCGAAGAACGTCAGCAGCGCGGTGCTCAGTTCCGCCGCGTCGTCCGGGTCCAGGCCGGACAGCGCGCGGCGCACCCCTTTCGGCCTGCCCGTGGTGCCCGAGGTGTAGTGCATGGTGGCGCCCGCCGTGCGGTCCGCAGGCATCGCCTCGGGTTGCCCGTCGCGCAGCGCGGCCACCGGGGTGAAGCCGCCCACGTCGCCGTAGCAGAACCGCGCGCCCGCGCCGATGCCGGCCTCGTCGGCGGCTGCCGCGCCGGCGGCCCCGAACCGCTCGTGCACGAACACCGCCTTCGCCTCGCAGTCCCGCATGATGTAGGCGATCTCCGGCACGGCGAAGTGCCAGTTGACGGGCGTCAGGTACCAGCCGGCCTGCAGCGCGGCCAGGTACACCTCCAGCGCGGCGGCCCCGTTGGGCAGCACCGAGGCGATGCCGTCTCCCGGCCGCAGGCCAAGCGCCCGCAGCCCGTGGGTGATCTGGTTCACCCGGGCCAGCAGATCACCCGCCCGGTGCTCGGTACCGTCCACCTCGATCACGGCGACCCAGTCCGGGCTCTGCCGCGCGCGCTCCCAGAATCCTCCCGCCCCCACTGCTCAACAACCTCCCTGGTCCGGACCGTGCTGACGCTGCGGAGTTCACGCCGTGGAGCGGAGTTCGTCGCAGTCCGGCCAGCTTACTGACAGGTAGCTTCCGGGGTCACGGGGCCATCGAGACACAAAACTGTAACGTGTTCTCGTAGCGCACGGCGACGCTCAGGCGGCAAGTTCCGCCGCGACCGGCCGGGACGTTCTGGATGCCGAGTTCCAGGAGCTGGGGTAGGCGCGAGCATCCCGGTCTACTGCCTCACCCGGCGATCTCGGCTGCCAGCAGCGCACCCAGCTCCCAGCACGCCTCCAGATCGGCCTTGCCCGGCGACCCGGTGACGGTCACCGCAGGTCTGACCGGCCGCCAGCCGAGCCCGGTCGTGATCGACTCCACCGCGCGAACGGCCCCGCCCGTGTCGCTCCCGCCGTGCACATACAGCCCGTAAGGGCGTCGCTTGGTCGCCTCCAGGCACGGGTAGTAGATGCCATCGAAGAAGTGCTTCAGCGCGCCCGAAATATAACCCAGGTTGGCGGGCGTGCCGAGGAGGTAACCGTCGGCCGCGAGGACATCAACCTCGCTAGCCGTCAGCGCGGGCCTGACTAGTACGTCCACACCCTCGATCTCATCGGTCCGCGCGCCGTCGGCAGCGGCCTCGAACATCGCCTGGAGGTTCGGCGAGGGCGTGTGATGAACGATCAGCAGGCGGCGCATGGGCCCGCAGCATAGCCGCGGGCTCCGGGAACGCCCAGCCTCGCCCGGGCCTCGCCCGTCCGTGTCCCACCCCTCGTCCGGGCGGGCCCGGCTACGCTGACCGCATGCGCCGCCCCGGCCTGACCGCATCCGGCCCGCCCGCATCCGGCCCGCCCGCATCCGGCCCGCCCGCATCCGGCACCCGGCCGGCGCCCCGCGTGCGCCCGGCGGCCGCGGTGCTCCTCGACGTCTGCTGCGTGCTCGCCTTCGTCGCGATCGGCCGGGCCAGCCATCACGACGGCGAATCCGTCGCCGGCCTGGCCAGTACGGCGTGGCCGTTCCTGGCCGGGCTCGCGCTCGGCCTGCTGGCCACCCGCGCCTGGCGGCGGCCGGCCGCGATCGTCCCGGCCGGCCTGGGCGCGTGGCTCGGTACCGCCGTGATCGGCATGCTGCTTCGGGTGATGGCGGGCCAGGGCACCGCCCCGGCGTTCATCGGCGTGGCGCTGGCCTTCCTCGGGTTGTTCCTGCTCGGCTGGCGGGCCGCGGCGGCCGCCCTGCTCCGCTCCTGACCGCCGTCCTCCCGTTCGCCAGAGCCCTCCCGCGGGCCCGCGGGCCAGGCGTGCCCTTGCTCGCCGGAACCGGCCCATCGTAGACTGAACATTCAGTCAATCGCGTGAGGAGCGCGCAATGGCCGAGCAGGCCGTCCCTATGTCATCGTCAGCCACCCCCCAAGCCGCAGTCCCCGCCCCCGGATCCACCGCGGGCCCCGCCCCCGCTCCCGCCCCGTCGGGCACCCGCCCCGGAGCCCGGGCCAGCATCGATGAGATCATCGCCGCGCAGGAGGAAATCTTCTGCGAGCGCCAGCGCGAGTCACGGCGGCTGGCCGACCGGGCCGGCCTCGCGCTCGCCGGGGGCGTCACCTCCAGCTGGCAGATCACCCGGCCGCAGCCGGTCTGGCTCAGTCACGGCAAGGGATCCAAGATCTACGACGTGGACGGCAACGAGTACGTCGACCTGCACGGCGGGTACGGCGCGGCCCTGGCCGGACACGGTCACCCGGCCATCGTGGAGGCGCTGCGCAGCCAGGCCGCGCTCGGCACGCACTTCGCCCAGCCGACTCCGGTCGCGATCCTGGTCGCCGAGGAGCTGGCCCGCAGGTTCGGGCTGCCGCTGTGGCGGTTCGCCAACTCGGGCACCGAGGCGACCATGGACGCCGTCCACCTGATGCGCGCCGTCACCGGCCGGGACCTGATCATCAAGGTCGAGGGCGGCTACCACGGGCACCATGACTCGGTCCAGGTATCGGTCTGCCCCGAGGCCGACGACGTCGGGCCCGCGCACAAGCCGGCCCAGGTCCCGTCGAGCACCGGGATCCCGCGGGCGATCATGGACCTCACCCTGGTGGTCGGCTTCAACGATCTCGACGGCGTGGCCCGGCTGCTGGACGAGAACCCGGGCCGGATCGCCGGGATGATCATCGAGCCGATCATGATGAACGCCGGGATCATCCAGCCTGAGCCCGGGTACCTGGCCGGGCTGAAGGAACTGCTGCACTCCCGCGGCGCGCTGCTGACCTTCGACGAGGTCAAGACCGGGCTCACCGCGGGCCCCGGCGGGGCGACCGGGGTGACCGGGGTGACCCCGGACATCATCTGCCTGGCCAAGGCCATCGGGGGCGGCGTGTCCGTGGCGGCCATCGGCGGCACCGAGGAGGCGATGGGGCACGTCGCCTCCGGAGGCTACGAGATGGTCGGGACGTTCAACGGCAACCCGCTGGCCATGGCGGCCTGCCGGGCCATGCTCTGCGAGGTCGCCACGCCCGCGGCCTACCAGCGGATCGAGGCACTCCGGCAGCGGGCCGTCGTCGGCCTGCAGCGGGAGATCGACCGGAACGGCCTGCCCGCGCAGGTAGTATCGGTCGGCGCCAAGGGCTGCGTGGTGTTCACCGCCGAGCCGGTCCGCGATTTCCGCGGCTTCCTGGGCATCGACGATTCCTACAGCCACGCGCACTGGCTGTACCAGCACAACGGAGGGGTCTTCCTGCCGCCCTGGGGGAAGATCGAGCAGTGGCTGATCTCGGTGCAGCACGACGAGGCGGACATCGACCGCCTTACCGAGAACTTCGCCGCGTTCGCCGCCGCTCTTTGCGCCTAATCTGGTCTGTTACCCGAAAGGTCTTGCATCTGATGCCTCACGGTAGTAGTTCTAGGCCGTAGCCTCGTGCGTTGACCGAATGTTCAGTCAAGGTCCTCCCTGAGGACATCCGGAGGTGCCCATGCACCCACGAGAGGGCTGGCCAGCCGACGGAAGCCGGCCGCCCGGTTGGCCGATCCGGCGTAACCTGACCCGGCGTAACTTCCTGCGCAGCGGCGCGGCCGCCGGGCTGCTGGCGGCCGGCGCGGGCCCGCTGCTCTCGGCGTGCGCGTCCGACCTGTCCGGCAACGTCAAGGTGCCGCTGCCGCGGCCTAGCAACCCGGTCACCTGGCCGATCTCCAAGGACAACCCGATGCTGGCCAGCGGCAAGCCGCCCGAGCAGGGCGCGACGCTGCAGATCTTCAACTGGGTGGCCTACGTCAACCAGTCCTGCGTGAACAGCTTCGCCAAGAAGTACAACTGCAAGGCCCAGGTGACCACCTTCAACACCATGGACGAGGCGCTGGCCAAGCTGCGCAGCGGGCTGAGCTTCGACGTCTTCATGGGCGTCACCGTCGACGTGCTCGGCCAGCTGATCGAGTCGCAGCTGATCCAGCCGCTGAACCACAGCTACCTGCCCAACATCACCCAGGAGTGGCCGGACTTCCAGAACCCCTTCTACGACCAGGAGTGGCGGTACACGGTGCCGTACACGATCTACACCACGGGCATGTCCTGGCGGAAGGACTACGTGCACGAGAACCCGTACACGATGAAGAACCCGTGGGCCATGCCCTGGCAGTCGAAGTACAAGGGCAAGGTGGCGATCCTGGACGACTACCGGGAGGGCATCAGCCTCGGCCTGATGAAGAACGGGATCTTCAACCTGAACACCACCGACTACCGCCAGATCTCGCTCTCCCGGCAGTCGCTGCAGGACCTGTCGAACCTGGTCAACGTGCATATCGACAACAACGACTACACCGAGATCCCGAGCGGCCAGATCTGGATCCACCACGCCTGGTCCGGCGACATGGCGGCGGCCGCGTCGTACATGCCCAAGGGGGTCCCGGTCGATGTCGTGGGGTACTGGTTCCCCACCGACGGCAAGGGCCCGGTGGCTAACGACACGCTCACGATCCTGCGCACGGCGACCAACCCGGTGCTCGCCCACCTGTTCCTCAACTACTTCATGGACCTGAACAACGCGCTGGAGAACATCAGCTACAACGGCTACATGCAGCCGCTGAACGAGGTCACGCCGCAGCTCCTGGTCAAGGAGCAGATACTGCCGCCGAGCCTGGTGTCCACCGTGGTGCTCCCGTCCTACTTCCGCCGCGGGGTCGGCGAGCTCCAGCTGCCGGTGGACGCGGACGCGCTCTGGCAGCAGGCCTGGCTCGTCGTGAGCAACGGGATGTGACATGACAACCGCACCGCCCAAGTCACCGCCCCCGCCGGCCGGGCCCGCCACGGCCCGCCAGGCCGCCGAACCCGGCCGGGAGCAGGAGGCCCAGCAGTCCAAGCGGTTCTGGATCTTGCTCGCCATCCCCGGGATCCTGTGGCTCACGCTGCTGTTCATCGTCCCGTTCTACGCGGCGCTCTCGATCGCCATGGGGCAGCTCAACGCGCTGACCGAGGCACCCATCGCCCAGTACAACCCGCTGCACTGGAGCTCGTCGAACGTCATCAACGTGTGGCACGACCTGTTCGGCGCGGCCGCGTTCGCGGCTCCGGTCGCGCTCCGGACGCTCATCTACGTCGCGGTGGCGTCGCTGCTGTGCCTGGCGCTCGGCTACCCCGCCGCGTACTTCGTGGCCCGCTTCGCCGGGCGGCGCAAGGGCCTGTTCCTGGTGCTGCTGATCGCCCCGTTCTGGATCAGCTACATGATGCGGATGCTGGCCTGGATCGACCTGCTGCAGACCGACGGCTACATCAACAAGGGCCTGATGAACCTGCACCTGATCACGCAGCCGGTCGACTGGCTGGGCGGGAAGGGGCCCACCGTCATCTTCGGCCTGGTCTACGGCTACATCCCGTACATGATCCTGGTGCTGTACGCGGGCCTGGACCGGATCGACCCCGCGCTGATCGAGGCCGGGCGTGACCTCGGGCTCGGCCGGGTGCGGACCTTCATCCGGGTCACCCTGCCGCTGTCGCGGCAGCCGATCCTGACCGGCCTGCTGATCACTGTGCTGCCGATGCTCGGCGACTACTTCACCAACCAGCTGCTCTCCGGGGCGCCGAGCACGTCGATGATCGGCAACCTGATCGAGGGCCAGCTCGGCACGCCGGGCCTGCAGGGCCAGGGCGCGGTGCTGTCGCTGCTGCTGCTGCTGGTCCTGGTGATCCCGATGATCTACTACGTGAGAGCGACCAACCGAGCGTCCCGGGAGGCAGCATGACCGCGACCGGCGCGACGGCGGTAACCGGGCAGGCAGGCGCCGCGGCCAAGGCCGGCGCCGCCAGGCGGCGCCGGCTCCCGCCCTGGCGTAACCCGTGGCGGCACGCCTGGTTCCTGGAGGGCTTTACCTGGCTCTACCTGATCTGGTCGCTGGTGCCGCTCGCGCTCGCGGTGCTGTTCTCGTTCAACAACGGCAAGTCGCAGGCCGTGTGGCAGGGCTTCTCCTGGCGCTGGTACTTCACCGACCCGGTGAACTCGGTGCTGCACAACCCGGCGCTGCACGCCTCGGTGATCCAGACGCTGCGGCTGTCGGCCCTCACCACCCTCATCGCGGTCCCGCTCGGCGTGGCGTTCGCCCTGGGCATCAACCGCTGGTACGGGCCCACCGCGTCGACGTTCAACTACGTGATGATCCTCTCCTTCGTCGTGCCCGAGCTGATCTTCGGCGTGGCGATGTTCTTCGCCTTCACCGTGCTGTTCAGCTTCGTGCACCTGGGCACGCTCGCGCAGGTCCTGGCCCTGGTCAGCTGGAACGTCAGCTGGGCGGCGATCATCGTGCAGGCCCGGCTGGTGACGATCGGCCGGCACTACGAGGAGGCGTCCGCCGACCTCGGCTCCACCCAGTTCCAGACCATGCGCCGGGTGATGCTGCCGCTGCTCAGCCCGGCCATCTTCGCCAGCGCGGTGCTGGTCTTCTCCAGCGTCATCGATGACTTCGTGATCGTGGACCTGTTGTCCTCCAACGCCGGGAACACGCCGATGTCGGTCTACATCTACTCACAGCAGCACGGCGGCAACGGCGGGCCGGCGCTGAACGCCCTCGGCACGATCATGCTGGTGATGTCCTTCGTCATCGTGATCATCGGGTACTTCGGCTACCGGTTCATGACCCGCGGCGAGCGCGGCGACGCCAAGCAGGCCCTCACCACGATCGCCGGAGCCTGACCAGCCGCCCGCGTCCCGGCCACCGGGGCCTTCAACGCATTCCTGCTCTACCTCGGTCGACTGGCCTCAGGAGTTGTGTGGCCCGACGGCACGCTGGCCAGCCACCCGCGCGGCCAGGAACGCCGCCTCGACCTGGTAGATCCGCTCCGGCCGGCTGAGGTCCTTCAGCTGGTGCGTCCCAAGCTCCCGCAGGTCCACGCCCTCGGGCAACTCATCAGACAGCAGCTCTGCCGCCACTCCGGACACCAGCACCTGGCCGCCGCTGGCCACCGCCAGCAGCCGCGCGGCCCGGTTCACCGCCGGCCCGAAGTAGTCCCCGTCGCGCTCCTCGCAGACTCCGGCGTGCAGGCCCATCCGCACCACGATCGGCCGGCTGGTCGGCCACGACTGCGCGGCCAGGTTCCGCTGCGCGGCTAGCGCCGCGTCGAGCCCAGCTCGGGCGGCGGAGAACGCCGCGCAGAAGGAGTCGCCGACAGTCTTGAAAACGTAGCCGCCGGCCTGGTCGATTGCGTCTCGCAGGATCTCGTCGTGGCGGCGCAGCGCAGCCGCCATCGCGTCCCGCTCGGCATCCCACAGCCGGGTGGAGCCCTCCACGTCAGTGAACAACAGCGTTACGGTTCCCGACGGCGCGCCGCTCATCGACGCCCCGCCAGCGGTGATGGCGTCACCGGGACCAGAAGTGGGCTGGCTGATGCGGCGCGTACCTTCGGGTCCAGCCGAGCCCGGCTGCACATGCCGGATTCCCCCGACGGCGTGCACCAGGCACGGATGCAGCACGTACGTGCCTACGTCTGGCGGGAAGTGAAACTCCTCGATGTCGCCCATCGAGTAAAACCGGCGCTTCCCGGTCTCGTCGATATACCCGAGCAGGCCGTTCTGCCACAGGACGGAGGCGAGGTCCGTCGCCTTCTCGAAGTGCAGATCCGCCACTTCCTGCAGTGCCTCAAGGTCCGCACGCGGGAACCGGTCGACGCCGATCATCCGGACGAAAGAGCGAACGTCCTCCTGCACGCCGCTGATGTAAGCCTGGGTGCTGGTGAACAATTCGGAGTAGTCGTGCAGGGCGGCGTTCTTCGGCATCAGGTCCGACGAGATCTGGTTGGCGCACTGCGCGAGCTGGGAGTCACCGAACCGCTTGGCGCAGCGTTGAACCATCGCCTGGAGGGCCTTCGGCGGCAGGCCATCGTGGCCAGCCTGCTTCTGCCGCAGGACCTCCTCGTTCAGCTCATTGCCGAGCGAGATGATGTCGCGCGGGATCAGCCTGGTGTGGCTGAGCAGGTAGTCTTCGATGGTTCCGTCGCCGTCAGGTCGTCCCGGCCAGTGGCCGTTGACCCCGAGCCAGTCGCGGATCGTGGGGGCGCCGCTGGCCGGGCGCCGCATCAGCAGTGACGGCGGCAGCCGGCGCAGCTTTTGCTGAAGCAGATAGAGCAGCGAGCTTCGGTCCCAGGTCAGGACGCGTATGTGCGGTTCGTTGTAGTACCGCGGTGCGTGTTCTGACCGGTATACCGAGGACATGACGATGTCGCGGATGCAGACGACGATATGCAGGCGGCCGCCCAGCCTGTGGTCGCGGAGCAGCCGCATGACCTGGTAGAACAACCCCTCCTGGCACTTCAGCCAGTACATCGGCGCGTGGCTGAACTCCTCGTCCACCGCGTCAAGGTAGAAATAGATCGGCTTGCACTGGCCGATGACTTCACCAAGCAGATCCTCAAGGTCATCCCAGAGCGGGTCGTCGAGATACTTAGACAGCTGATGGGCGGTGTGCTGCTGGTTAATGATGTCGCGCACCTGGCTGTAGATCGACCGGGGCCGACGGAAGTCGTCGAGCAGCCGCGCGTACGACCGCTCGATCTCATCGGCCTGCTCATCGCGCACCTGCTGGCGCAGTTCGGGACGGCGCAGCACGTGCGAGGCCAGCGACCGTATGATCGCGCGCTCCCAGATCTGCATCCACTTCTCGACCAGGACACGGTCTGAGAACCACTGGCATGCCTTTACCACAACTTCGGTCTTCGGCAGGCTCTGCTGCGGCACATCGGCGTAGACGGAGTCCTGATGTGCCTGGAAATCCTGAAGACGCCGTAGGTAGACCGTCTTGCCAGCGCCGAGCTTCCCCACGATGACCCGCACCATGGAGTCGTTGGCGCGGGTCGCGAGGTGGCCATACGCCGGATCGCCGCCGAAGTCGACGAACTCGCTGATCACATCCTCGATGTCGGCTCGTGACCCGTCCGGATTGCCAAACGGCCCCACAGGGTCGAGCCGACGCCGTCTGCTGCCCATCTTCTCCCTCAACCCGGATCGTAGCCCCCCTGCAGGAGTAAGGGCCAGCAGAGCGTCAGCACAGGATGGCGTAGCCGTTACCCGGGCGTGGTCGTTCTTGTCGCCGATCAGCGGCCGCGGTCATGGGCGCCGCGCCGAGCCGCGCGCAGGCAAGCCCGGGCTCAGCTGGCCTTGACCGCGTCCTCGTCGAGGCCGATGTCGGCCAGCGGGGGCTCGTCGGCCTCGGCGACCTCGCCACCGCCGGGCAGCACCCGCAGCGCGTCCGGGGCCAGGAACGCGTGCACCGGGGTCCCCTGGCTCAGCTGATCCTGGGTGCCGTCGTTCTGCATCAGGGCCTGGAGTTCCGCCCCCGGCGCGAGGCGCAGGAAGACCTGGGTGGACGACCCCAGGTAGACCAGCCGCTCGATCATGGCCGGGACCCGGTTGGGGCCAGCGGAACCGAACTCCTCGATCCGGACCCGTTCCGGCCTGATCACGGCGTGCGAGCGGTCCGGGGCGTCCGTGCCGCCGTGGTCCACCTGGAGCAGGGATTCGCCCAGCTTGGCGCTGCAGGCCGAGCCCGGGCCGCGCGAGACGATCTCCACCGGCATCAGGTTGGAGACGCCGAGGAAGTCGGCCACGTAGGTGTCCGCGGGCTCCTCGTAGACCTCGTGCGGGCCGCCGATCTGCACGATCCTGCCGTCGCGCATCACCGCCAGCCGGTCGGACATGGTCAGCGCCTCTTCCTGGTCATGCGTGACATACAGGAAGGTGATGCCGACCTGCTCCTGCAGCGCCTTGAGCTCGACCTTGAGCGAGCGGCGGAGCTTGGCGTCGAGCGCGCCGAGCGGCTCGTCGAGCAGCAGCACCGAGGGCTTGAGCACCAGGGCCCGGGCCAGGGCCACCCGCTGTTGCTGGCCGCCGGACAGCTGGCCGGGGCGGCGCTTGGCGAAGGAGCGCAGCTTGACCAGGTCGAGCGCCTCGTTCACCCGGCTGGTCAGCTCGCCCTTGTCCAGCCGGCGGTTCCGCAGCCCGAACGCGACGTTGTCGAACACGTCGAGGAACGGGAACAGCGCGTAGCTCTGGAAGACCGTGTTGACGTTGCGCTTGTGCGGCGGGACCCCGGACACGTCGGCGCCGTCGAGCATGATCCGGCCGGCGGTCGGCTGCTCGAAGCCCGCGATCAGCCGCAGCGTGGTGGTTTTCCCGCAGCCGGACGGGCCAAGCAGCGAGAAGAACTCGCCGCTGGCGATATCCAGGTCGATCGAGTCGACGGCGATATCCGTGAACCGCTTGGTCAGCGAAATCAGCTCAACCCGGCCACCGGCCATCTCGGTCACCTGCTTTCTTGATGAGCTCCGCTAGGCTTGGCCAGCCCGGCGATCCGCGACGCGCCTGCCGTGGCTGCCATTCCACGTGAATCCCAGCTGATCGGCAATAAATAGCATGCATAGCTCGAAAGCCCGCGCCGGGTCAACCACGGGATCGGCGAGGGCGATCTGGATGGCCAGCCCGTCGAGCAGCGAGCACAGCAGGACCGCGAAGTTCTGCGGGTCAACCTCGCGGAACTCGCCGGCCTCCTGGCCCGTGCGCACCAGCGAGCTGACCAGGTCCCGCCAGCGCTCGTCGTCCCGCTGCCGCAGGCCGGCCACCTCGGGGCTGCGCGCGGCCAGCGCCCAGAAGTCCAGCCAGAGCGTCCACGAGCTGCCCGGCTCCGTATCGGCCTCGGGGAGGCAGCTCATGGCCACGATCTCCTCGATCCGCGCGACCGCGGTGGGCAGGGCGGCCATCCGGCGCTGGCCGTCGGCGTACCAGAGGTTGTCCAGGTACCTGATCGCGGCGGTGAGCAGCTGGTCCTTGGTCTTGAAGTAGTAGATGACCAGGGCCGGGCTGATCCCGATCCGCTCGGCCACGTCGGAGATCCTGGTATCGGCGTAGCCGCGGTCGGCGATGACCTCGAGCGCCGCGCGCAGCATCTGCTCGCGGCGCTGGTCGGCGGTGCCCAGCGCGCCCCCGGCGTCGGCGACATTCGTCATCGCGACATCCCTCGACATCCCGCCTCGTTCATCCCGACCTCTTGTGAACACGTTAGCAGGTTTCTAGACTGAACATTCAGTCAAACTTTTGGCAGGCGAGCCGCCAGCGTCCCGCACAGTAGCGGATCCGGCGCCTGGCGGCTCACCGAACTCGCGGAAGGCGGACTCATGACCGCAAGATACGACGCGATCGTCGTGGGCGGAGGGCACAACGGCCTTGTCGCCGCCGCGTACCTGGCCCGATCCGGCGCCAGGACGGTTGTGCTCGAGGGCAGGCACAAGACGGGGGGCGCGGCGACCACGGAGGCTCCCTGGCCGGACGCGCCGGAGTTCAGCGTCACCCGGCTCTCCTACGTGATGAGCCTGATGCCGCCGACCATCATCAACGACCTCGAGCTGGCCCGGCACGGCTACAAGATCTACCCGATGGGCCCGTACTACCAGGCCTTCCCCGAGGGCGGGTCGATCAAGCTGTACGCGGACGACGCGCAGCGCAACCACGAGGAGGTGTCCAAGTGGTCCAAGAAGGACGCCGACGCCATGCCGCAGTGGGACGCCTGGCTGGCCGGCCTGGCCGAGGTGCTCGGCCCGCTGCTGCTCGCCGTCCCGCCCGCGATCGGGTCCCGCAGGCCGCGTGACCTCGCCGAGACCCTGCGGCTGGCCTGGCGGCACCGGGGCCTGGACGTGCGCACGATCGCCGACGTCACCCGGCTGATGACGATGAGCATCGCCGACCTGCTCGACGACTGGTTCTCCTCGCCCCAGGTCAAGGGCGCGCTCGCGGTCAACGGCGTGATCGGGACCTGGGCCGGCCCCTACGAGCCGGGGACCGCCTACGTGATGGCACACCACTCGATCGGCGACGTCGGCGACGGGCACCTGGGCAACTGGGGGTTCCAGGAGGGCGGCATGGGCGCCGTCTCGACCGCGATCGAGCGCGCGGCGCGCAGCCACGGCGCCGAGATCCGCACCGGCGCGCGGGTGGCCCGGGTGATCGTCGAGGGCGGCCGGGCCACGGGCGTGGTGCTGGACAACGGCGACGAGATCCGCGCCCAGGTCGTGGTCAGCACGCTGCACCCCCGCACGGCCTTCCTCGAGCAGGTCGGCGAGCAGAACCTGCCCGCCGACTTCGTCCGCGACATCCGGCACTGGAAGACCCGCAGCGGCGTGGTGAAGATCAACCTGGCCCTGGCCGAGCTGCCCGACTTCACCGCCGACCCCGGCTCGAACCTGCAGGATCACCACACCGGCTCGGTCGAGATGGCGCCCAGCATGGAGTACATCGAGCGGGCCTTCACCGACGCCCGCGAGGGGCGGCCGGCCGCGCGCCCGTTCAGCGACGGCGTGATCCCCACGGCGTTCGACAAGACGCTGAGCCCCGAGGGCACCCACATCATGTCGCTGTTCACCCAGTGGGTGCCGGCCGACTGGAGCGAGGAGCCGCACGCCGAGGAGCTCGAGGCCTACGCGGACCGGATGATCGACTGCTACAACGAGCTCGCGCCCAACTTCAAGGCCTCGATCCTGCACCGTGACGTCGTCGGCCCCTACCAGATGGAGCACGACTACGGCCTGGTCGGCGGCAACATCTTCCACGGCGAGCTGTCCCTGGAGCAGCTGTTCCACATGCGGCCGGCCCCCGGCTACGCGGACTACCGCACCCCGGTTGCCGGGCTGTACTACGGCAGCTCGGCCACGCACGCGGGCGGCGGCGTCTGCGGCATCCCCGGCTGGCAGGCGGCCCGGGCCGCCATCGCGGACAAGAAGGCGGCGCGGCGCGCCGGGCAGCTCCGCAAGCTCACCCGGCGGTCATGACCACCAATCAAGATTCAGAACGCACCGTCTCGCCCACCCGCGCCGCGCCGCCCGCTCACCGCGGCGGGCATCCCGGGCTGGCGCCGATGCTGGAAGCGCGCAGCATCGCGCTGGTCGGCGCGTCGCCGCGGCCGGGCACGTTCGGGCAGCGGATGGTCGAGGAGGTGACCAGGAGCCCGTCCCGGCCCGAGGTCCACCTGGTCAACCCCAGGTACGCCGAGCTCGCCGGGCGGCGGTGCGTTCCGTCGCTGGCCGACCTGGACGGCCCGGTCGACCTGGTCCTGCTCGCCGTGCCCGACGCCGCGCTGGAGCAGCAGCTGACGCTGGCCGCCCGGCGCGGCGACCGGTCGGCGGTGATCTTCGGCAACGCCCACGAGGACCCGCCGGATCCCGGGCCGCCGGGCGAGGCCGGCGCGCGCCCGCTGCGGGAGCGGCTGGCCGCCATCGCCAGGTCGGGCGGCATGCCGCTGTGCGGCGCCGGCTGCATGGGCTTCGCGAACGTGACCCATGGGCTGCGGGCGATCGGCTACACCGAGCCGGACCCGCTGCCCGCGGGCCCCGTCGCCCTGGTCACCCACTCCGGCTCGGTGTTCTCCGCGATGCTGCGGGTCCGCCGCGCGATCGGGTACACCCTCGCCGTCTCCTCCGGCCAGGAGCTGGTCACCACCGCGGCGGCCTATCTCGACTACGCCCTCGGGCTGCCGGAGACCAGGGTCCTCGCCCTGGTCCTCGAGGCGATCAGGGAGCCAGGCCGGCTCCGCCAGGTCCTCGCCCGCGCGGCCGAGCGCGGCCTGCCCGTCGTCCTGCTCACCGCGGGGCGCTCGGCGAGCGGGCGGATGATGGTGGCCGCCCACTCCGGCGCGCTGGCCGCGGGCGACGGCGGCTGGGAGGCGCTCACCCGCGCCTACGGCGTGCACCGGGTGGGCGATCTCGCGGAGCTCGCGGACACCCTGGAGCTGTTCGCGGTCGGCCGCCGCGCGCCGCGCGTCCTGCCCGAGCTGGCGGCGGGCATCGCGACCGTGCATGACTCGGGGCTGGAACGGGCGCACGTGGCCGACCTGGCCGAGGAGGTCGGGGTGCCGTTCGCCGCCATCAGCGAGACGACCAGGGCCCGGCTGTCGGAGGCCCTCGACCCGGGCCTGACGCCCGCGAACCCGCTCGACGTGTGGGGCACCGGGGTCAACACCCGGGCGCTGTTCGCCAGCTCCCTGATCGCGCTCGCCGACGACCCGTCGGTATCCGCGGTCGCCCTGGCCGTCGACCTGATCCGCGAGCTCGACGGGGACGACTCCTATCCGCTGGCCGTGCTGGACGCGGCGGCCCAGACCACCAAGCCCCTGGTCGTGCTGGGCAACCTGGCCAGCGCCGTGGATCCGGACCTGGCCACCCGGCTGCGACAGCACGGGGTACCGGTGCTGGAGGGCATGCGCACCGGCCTGCTCGCCCTGCGCCACCTGCTCGGCCACGCCCGCCACGCCCCGGGCGCCGGCCCGGCCGCCCCGGCCCGCCCCGGCGGCACCTGCTCCCGCCGCGACCGGGGCGCCGCGCTGCTCGCCGCAGGCGTCACGAGCGGCACGGCGCTGCTGGAGCTGCTGGGCGAGTACGGGATCGACTCGGCCGCCGCGCGGGAGGCGGGCGACGCGGACGGCGTGCTCGCGGCGGCCGAGTCGATCGGTTACCCGGTGGTGCTCAAGACCGCCGATCCCGCCGTCACGCACAAGTCCGACGTCCGCGGCGTGCTCCTCGGCCTCCGCGACCGGGCGGAACTCGCCCGGGCCTACGCGGACCTGTCGGCGCGGCTGGGCCCGCGGGTGCTGGTCTGCCAGAGCGTGCCCGCCGGCCCCGAGCTGGCCGTGGGCATCGCCCGCGACCCGGACCTCGGCCCGCTGATCGTCGTCGGGGCCGGCGGGGTGCTCGTGGAACTGCTCGCCGACCGCGCGGTCGCCCTGCCCCCGGTCGACGAGCGCACGGCCCGGCAGATGGTCGCCGGGCTGCGTGTCGCCCGCCTGCTGGCCGGGGTCAGGGGCGCGCCGCCCGCCGACCTGGGCGCGGTGATCCGCGCGGTCACCAGCCTGTCCGAGGTCGCCTGCGAGCTCGGCGACGAGCTCGAGGCGCTCGACGTGAACCCGCTCATCTGCGGGCCGCACGGCGCGGTCGCCGTGGACGCGCTGGCCGTCAGGTCCCGCGGTTCCAGGTGATGCTGAAGTCCGCGCCGCTGTCGGTCAGCGCCGAGGGCGTGGCCATGTCGTTCCCGGACGGATCCTGCATGACGATCTCGGTGGAGGTCCACAACTTGCCGGCCGCCAGCGCGCCGTGCGTGCCGTTGCGGCTGGTCACGTGGGACACGCTGTAGTTCGCCGTGCCGAAGTCGGCCAGGTTGATCCCGCCGGCTACGGAGCCTCCCGGGTCCTCGGAGATCACCTCGGCGGAGGTCCGGTCGCAGGTGCTGCCGCTGGGGCAGGGCTGGTCGGTCTCCATGGTGGACCCGGTGGTCTCATCGTCCAGGAACAGCTGGTAGGAGTTGGCGCTGCTGTTGAAGTAGACCGACACCCAGATCGTGTCGCCCGCGCTGACCCCGGTGAACACCACGGGGTCGAGGGGGTACATCTCGTACCAGGCCTGGTTGGTCGCCGGGCCGCTGGCAGAGTCGCAGAAGGAATCGACGCCCGTCTGCTCGACCGTGCTGTCGTTGAACCCGTCGAGTCCCACCCACTCGGCCGCGTACGTCTGCCCGGCGGACCCGATCGGCACCGCCGCGCAGTTGATGCTCGGGACGGTGAACGTGCTCGTCACGTAGCGGAGCGCGACATTCGCCCTGGCGACCGCGGCATAGCCGGACCAGTTCTGGCTGTCGACGGTGGCGTTACGGGCCAGGTGCGGCAGGACCGTGCGGGGCAGGCGAGCGCCCACGGCGAGGTGGAACCCGTGCAGGTGGGTGACGGGGGTGGGGCTCGCGGACGCGGTGCTGGCCGACGCGGCGGGTGCCATCGCGATTGCGGCAGCCGAAGCGGCAACAACTATGAGCGGTCTTAGGTTCACATTCGGGCCCTTCTGCGGGGATTCTCGGGAAGTGCTGCCCTTTCGGGCAGGTGACATTGTGCCCGAGCAGAAGTTTCGGCCGCGGCATTTCGTATTAACGGGGCAGACGGGATTAACGGGACGGCAAGCATCAAAAGTCAACCAGAGTGGAGCCAGGTGACAGAGTTGAAGAACGGGCCGGTCAGAAGATGACGTACAGCTTGCGGATCGTCTCGCGGATCTGCCAGGTGCCCGCCCAGCCGCGCGGGAAGACCGCGGTGTTGCCGGCGCCGATCTCCTGCGCCGGGCCGCCGTCCGGGGTCACGGTCATCCGGCCGGACACGATGTGCACGAACTCGTTGGTCTCCAGCTTCCAGTAGGACGGGCCCGGGGTGCATTCCCAGATCCCGATCTCCTGCTCGCCGTCCTGCCACAGGGTGCGGCCGGAGGTCTGCATCGGCTCGCCGGTCGCCTCCTCCAGCGGGCCCCAGTCCTCAAGCTCGGCGGTCGCGGCATCGGCCAGGAACGGCGTGGCGTCGGTCATCTGCGCTGTCCTCTCTGCAGGATCAGGAAATGGTCAGTCGGCCCGGCGCCTGCGGCGCGCGGGACGGGAACGGCAGCGCGATCGGGTCGGTCGCCAGGCGGCTGTTGCCTTCGTCGTCGAACCGGTCCAGGCCCAGCGGGGCCGTGTCCGTCACGTCGGAGCGGCCGGTCAGGGCGACATCCGCCGCGGCCCGGGCGACAGCCGGTCCCCACATCATCCCGGCCCCGCCGGCCCCGGCCACCGTCAGCCCGTTCAGGACTCCGTCCCTGGTGAGCGCGGGGCCGATGATCGGCAGGTGGTCGGGGGTGTAATCGATGGTGGCCGCCCAGACCCGGCGCAGGCCCAGCCCGCGCGTGACCGGGACCAGCTCGGCCAGGCGCCCGCGCATCCGGGCCAGGTACTCCTCGTCCACGCACGCGGCGGGGCCGGGCCGCTCGTCCGGGTTGCTCATGCCGAACAGCAGGCCCTTCTCCTCGGGGCGCCAGTAGAGCCCCGCGGACAGGTCGAAGACCATCGGCAGCCGGGCCGGGTCCAGGTCCGGGTGCGGCTCGGTGACCGCCACCTGATGCCGCACGCCGCCGGCGGGGGCCTCGATCCCGGCCAGGGCGGCGACCTCAGCCAGCTCGGGGCCGCCGGTGAGCACCACGAGCGGGCTGGAGATCCGGCCCCGGCTGGTCTCCACCCCGGCGACCCGGTCGCCGCTGGTGACCAGCGCGGTGAAGGCCGTGTGCTCGCGGACGGCGACCCCGCTGACGGCCAGCGCCACGGCGTAGGCGGTCACGTTGCGGGGCGGGGTGAGGTAGCCGTCTTCGGCGCAGAACGTGCCGCCGCGGGTGAGGCCGGGGGCCAGGGTGGGGTTGAGCCGGTCCAGTTCGTCCGGCTCGAGCCAGCGGACCGACAGGCCGAGCGCGTTCTGCATGGCCATGCGGTCGCGGGCGGCGGCCACGTCATCCTCGGTGAAGCATGGCAGCAGGTAACCCTGCGGGGTGAACCCGGAGTCGATCCCGATTTCCTCGCGCTGGCCCAGGTAGAACCGGCGCGACCACTCGCCGAGCTGGACCGCCCAGCTGGTGCCGCCCTGGGTGCGGACGATCCCGGCGGCGCGGCTGCTCGCGCCCTGGCCGAGGGTCCGCTTCTCCAGCAGGGTCACCCGCTCCAGCCCGCTGCGGCGCAGGAAGTAAGCGCACCAGGCGCCGACGGTCCCGCCCCCGATGACGACGGCGTCGGCGGCGCCGGCGGTGGCGTCGTCGGCGACGGGAAGCATTGGCACGCCGTCGATTCTGGCCTAGACTGAACGTTCAGTCAAGTCGGCTTGTCCGAGCCAAAGGGGCGCGCCGCCGTCTGGACTGACGAGCGAGGCATAAACATGTACGGCCTGTCAGAGGACGACCTGCGGATCCAGTCGAACGCCCGGACCTTCGCCGACGAGCTGATCCCCTTCGAGGTGGAGGCGGAGCGCAGCGGCGGCGAGCTGCCCAAGGAGGTCACCGCCGCTCACGCGGAGCGGGCCAGGGAACTCGGGCTCGCCGCCGCGAACATGCCGCGCGAGCTCGGCGGCGGGGGATGCAGCTCGCTGCAGCAGGTGCTCATCCAGGAGCAGGTGGGCCGGGTCACCAACGCGCTCGCCTGGCCGGCCGCCACTCCCCCGTCCTGGCTGCCGGCCGTGGCCACGCCGTACCAGATCGAGCGGTTCGTGCTCCCGGCGATCCGGGGCGAGCGGGAAGAGTGCTACGCGATCACCGAGGAGGGCGCGGGCTCGGACGTGGAGGCGATCGAGGCGACCGCGCGGCGCGACGGCGGCGACTACCTGCTGAACGGCGAGAAGTGGCACGTGACGTCGTACAACACGGCCGACTTCGCGTTCTTCCAGGGCAAGCTGGCCGGCGGCGTTCACGACGGCGAGCACGCCATGTTCCTGGTCGACCTGCCCAGCCCGGGAGTCCGGGTGGTGCGCACGCCCGCGTACTCGCACACGATCAGCCACCACCACCCGATCGTCGCGTTCACCGACGTCCGGGTGCCGGCCTCGCACCTAGTCGGGGCCGAGGGCGACGGGATGGGCTTTGCCTACGAGTGGTTCCGGTTCGAGCGGCTGATGGTCGCGGCGCGCTGCCTCGGCGCAGCCGAGCGGCTGACCGCCGAGATGACCGGCTTCGCGGTCTCCCGCCGGGTGCAGGGCCGGGCGATCAGCGAGCTCGGCCAGATCCAGGCCATGCTGGCCGACAGCCTGACCGAGCTGTTCGCGGCCCGGTCGCTGACCTACGAGACCGCGCGGGCGATCGACGCCGGGGCCGATCGCAAGGTGCAGCACGCCCAGTGCTCGATGGCCAAGCTCTACGCCTCGGAGATGGCGGGCCGGGTGGCCGACCGGGCCGTCCAGGTGTTCGGCGGCCGCGGCTACATGCGGGAGAACGTGGCCGAGCGGTTCTTCCGGGAGCTGCGGGTAGAACGGATCTGGGAGGGCACCAGCGAGATCCAGCGTGCGATCATCGCCGGCCAGATGGTCAAGCGCGGCCCGGGCGCGCTCGCCTGACGGCAGGCCGGCCCTGACCATGCCGACCGGAACAATGCCGGAAGGCCGCGCAAGTCCCGGAGGCCGTCAGCTGGCGCGGGATCGCCCTAGCCGGGGAGGCTGGCCTCGATCGCGGCGACCAGCTCAGGACCCTCGGGATCCGTGCGCGGCCGGAACCGGCGCAGGATCGTCCCGTCCGGGCCGACCAGGAACTTCTCGAAGTTCCACTGGATGTCGCCGGCCTCGCCGTCCGCGTCCGGCACCGCGGCCAGCTCGGTGTAGATGGGGTGCCGGTCCGGGCCGTTGACCTCGATCTTCTCGAACAGCGGGAAGGTCACGCCGTAGTTGACCGAGCAGAACTCGCCGATCTCCTCGGCCGTGCCCGGCTCCTGGCCGCCGAACTGGTTGCAGGGAAAGCCGACCACAGAGAACCCGCGGTCGCGGAACCGCTCGTGCAGCCGCTCCAGTCCCTCGTACTGCGGCGTCAGGCCGCACTTGGAGGCGACGTTGACCACGAGCAGCGTCTTGCCGGACAGGTCGGCGAGCGATCCGGGCTGGCCGGCCAGGGTATTCACGGGGAAGTCGTACACGGTCACGTGGCTGGTTCCTTCGCTGGGGGGCACATGTGCCTGCCTCAACAGCGCCATCCGCCGGTCTCTTCCGCCACGGCAGAGCGAGGCGTTATGCCGACGAGCGGTGACGGTCCGGCCAGGGCCGGGCCTGCGGTCAGCTGGCGGCGGCTGCCTTCGCCCCGGAGTTCCAGGCCGACTGGCCGAGGTAGCCGCGGGCCACCATGGTCACGAACTGGTACACCGCGTCCTCGTCGGGTGACAGCGGGCCGGGCCGCGCGTGCGGGGAGCTGAGCCCGCGCTGCACGGACTCGCAGGCCCCCCAGTCCTGCTGGTTGGTGATGTCCCAGAACTCGACCGCGTAGCCCGGGTCGAAGCCGGCCCGATCCAGCGCCTCGGGGGCGAAGGCCCAGGTGCACTCGATCATGGTCCGGTCCACGGCGAGCGGCACCAGCCGGTGCGTCATCACGTAGTCGGGATGCAGGCTCAGCAGCACGTTCGGGAAGATGTTCACGTAGATCACGGTGCGCAGGCCCTTGGCGTCCAGCCCGCGCAGCGGGATCCCCTGGCTGGTGCCGTCCAGGGACATGGTGTCCATGCCGTCCCGCAGGTCCATCCAGCCGCCGACCCACGCGTCCTGCGGCGGGTAGTTCTCGCCGCTCTTGGGCGGGCTGACCCGGCACAGCTCGGGATGGATCACCGGGCAGTGATAGCACTCGTGGTAGTTCTCGGTGAGGATCTTCCAGTTGGCCCCGGCGTCGTAGGTGTGCCGCCCCGCGATGACGAGCCGCTCCGGCTCGTAGGGCGTGACCACCTCGTCGAGCGCCTGCAGCGAGTCGGCCAGCGGCGGGGCCTGGCCCGAGCCGTCGACGAAGATCAGCCCGTGCCATTCGGCCACCGGCAGCTCGGCCAGCCCCCAGGCCGACGAGTCGAAGCCGGCCTGGCCCTTGAATCCCTGGGCGAAGCGCAGGCCCCCGGACAGCGAGTAGGTCCAGGAGTGGTACGGGCAGATGATCGAGTTGCGCTGCGCGGCCGCGCCGCACGGCAGCAGCTCATGGCCGCGGTGGCGGCAGGTGTTGGCGAAGGCGTGCAGCGTTCCCTCGTCGTCCCGGGTGAGCAGCACGCTACCGTCGCCGGCCGGCTCGGCCCGCTGGTCGCCCGGCTGGGCCAGCTGCGAGCTGAACCCGACGCAGGCCCAGCCCGAGCCGAAGAAATGCTTCTGCTCCCAGGCGAACACCGCGGGATCCACGTAGGCGGCCCGGGGCAGCATCACGGACTCGCCGAAGGGCTGCAGGGACCGCGCCAGGGCGGCCGGATCGAGGGGCGCAGCGGGCACAGCGGGAGCAGCGGGCACAGCGGGAGCAGCGGGCACAGCGGGCACAGCGGGGAAACCGGTTTGACTGACCATACAGTCAAGGGTAAGCGCGGTCCGGCGCGGTGTCCAGCGCGCACCCGTCTCCGCCAGTTCTACCGCTTGATCGTGGAGCAGCTTGAGCCGCGCAAGCGCGACGAACCGGGAAACCGCGCCGCCCGCCAACCCCGCCCGGCCCGCCGGTCAGCCCGAGGGCCGGGGCGCGAGAACCGCCTGGGTCTGCGTGGTCTGTCCGACCTGCCGGTCCTGGTCGTCGGTCAGGTCGGTCCGCACCACGATGAA
Source organism: uncultured Actinomycetota bacterium (assembly GCA_963808705.1). GTDB lineage: Bacteria > Actinomycetota > Actinomycetes > Streptosporangiales > Streptosporangiaceae > JASHPR01. The sequence goes on from CAWEHB010000013.1 coordinate 263,192, forward strand.
CGAGCGGCCCACGTGCAGCGGCCGGGCGGTGGCCTGCAGCGTGCCCTCCCGGACGCCGCGGAAGAAGTTCGTCGCGGAGTCCACGGTGGCCGTGCCCGCGCCGGTCGGCAGGTTGAGGAACGCGCAGAGGGCGCCGATGTTGTCGGCCAGTGACATGACCGCCCCGCCGTTCATCACCCCGCCGGTGGTGCAGAGCCCGGGTGACCAGCGCAGGCTGCCGCGGACCAGCTCCGGGGTGGCCTCGTTCAGGGTGATGCCGAGGGTGGCCGCGTAGGGGATCATCGCGAGCAGGTCTGCCGCGGCCGGAAGGGCAGATTCGGGCATGGTCATGCCCTTCATCATGCCGGGCCGGTCAGAGGTCAGCCGCCAGCTGCTCCAGCCGCTCGCGGCCGTAGGCGAGGAACGGGGGCCGGCCATCGTTACGTGGCGCCGGATCGGGAGAATCTGGCGTACGGTGACTGCCTGTATCTGACCGATCCGCACAGCGGAGGGAGGCTGGCCGGTGGGCGTCGTGCCGTCGGCGGTCAAGCCGCCTCCAATCGCCGAAGGTCAGCCTGCCCGCGCCAGGACCGGAGCGCAGTGGCTAGTCCTGGGCTGCTACCTGCTCGGCGCGGTCGCGGTGACCTGGCGGCTGTGGGTCGACCCCGCGGGACGCATGCAGGCCGGCGACATCCAGGACGTCAACCTGGTCGCCTGGTTCCTGCGCTATTCGGCGACCGCGGTCGCGCACGGGCATCTGCCGGCCCTGGTCACGACCGCAATGAACGCGCCGCGCGGTGTCAACATGATGTGGCAAGCGTCCTCCATGCTGCCCGGGATGCTGCTGACCCCGGTGACGCTGCTGGCCGGCCCGCAGGTCAGCCTCACGATCATGCTGACGCTCAGCATCGCCGGCTCGGCGGCCAGCCTGTTCTGGGTGCTGCGCCGCTGGGGGGCCAGCGTCACCGGCGCCGCGCTGGGCGGCGCGCTCTACGGGTTCTCCCCGGCCATGCTGAACTCGGGCACCGGTCATTACCAGCTGATCGTCGCGGTGCTGCCGCCGCTGATCATCCATATGGTGCTGCGGATCGTCACCGGCCGCGGCCACGCCGTGCGCAACGGTGCCTGGCTCGGCCTGCTGGTCGCCGCGCAGATCTTCACCGGGGAGGAGTTGCTGGTCTACACGGCCGTGGCGGCCGTGGCGCTGGTGGCGGTGCTCGCGCTCGGCCATCCGCGGTCAGTGCCCGACCGAGCCCGGGACAGCGCGCTCGGCCTGCTGACCGGAGCCGCCGTAGCCCTGCTGATCAGCGGCTACGCGCTGTGGGTGCAGTTCCGCGGCCCGATGCACGAGCACGGCACCCTGCACGGCTCCGGGTCGAACAACCTCGCCTATTTCGTGGACCCGTCCGGCAACCTGCTCTTCCACACGAAATCCAGCGCGGCCTTCGTCGCCAGCTTCGTCCTCGGCCTCCCGGAAGAACTCGCCTACCTGGGCTGGCCGCTGATCGTCGTCCTGGTGGCCGCCGCGGTCTGCTTCTGGCGGGATCCGAAGGTCCGCGCCGCGGCGGTGACCTGTGCCGTGCTGGAGCTGTGCAGCCTCGGCGGCGGCCCCCAGCTGATCCGCGGATTCCGCTTGTCCGGGTCGTTCCTGCCGTACCACTGGATTGAGGGCCTGCCCGGCCTGGCCCAGATACTACCGGGCCGGTTCTGCCTGCTCGGCGCGGGCGCGGCCGGGGCCGTGCTCGCCTTCTCGCTGGACCGCGCGCGCTCCGCCGTGCCGGCCAACCGGGCCTGGCGGGGCCTCCCCGTCGCGGTCGCGGTGCTGGCGATGGTCCCGCTCATTCCGCTGCCCTACCAGGCCGCACCGGTCCCGCCGGTCCCGGCCGGCTGGCAGGCGGCCTTCGCCCGGCTGCGGCTCGCGCCGGACGCGCCGGTGCTCGTCGTCCCCGTCACGCTGCTAGGGCACACCCAGGTCATGCGGTGGCAGGCGGACACCGGCGAGCCCGGCTCGATGATCGGCGGCTACTTCCTCGGACCCGCCCCGAGTAACGGGGAGGCGATCTTCAGCTTCATCGGGCCAACCGAGCCCACCGCCGAGTACCTGAATCGCCTGTGGTCGGGAAAGGCGCGTGTTCGTCCCTCATCCGCCGCGCAGGTCCGGTCGGCGCTGGCCTACTGGCGGCCCGCCGCGGTCATCGCGGTCACCGTCGCCGGCTCGCGGCTCGGGCAGCTGCTGATCGGGGTCTTGGGCCGGCCGAGCTTCCGGGGTGGCGGGGTGCTCGCCTGGCGGCTCAGCCCGGCGGCCGGCTAGCGGCCCCCGCCGGCCGGCTAGCGGGCGCCTCCGGCCGGCTAGCGGGCGCCTCCGGCCGGACACTGAACCTTCTCATCCGCCGATCTCGGGTTCGGATTACGTGGCAGCCATGGGGGGGATGAAAAGTTCACTTCGGGCCAGGCATCGTGACCTGGCGTCCGACCGCGAGGGTCTAGCGTACGGTAACTGCTGTATTTCGCTCCATGTCCCTGCGGCGAACGGAGGCTAGCCGGTGAGCGCCGTGCCCTCGACGGTCAAGCCTCCGGCCGCCGAACACCGGGCTGATCGCGCGCGGGCCGGAGCGCAGTGGCTGGTCCTGGGCTGCTACCTGCTCGGCGCGGTCGCGGTGACCTGGCGGCTGTGGGTCGACCCCGCGGGGCGCATGCAGGTCGGCGACCCCCACGACGTCGACCTGTTCGCCTGGTTCATGCGCTATGCGGCGACGGCGATCAGCCACGGGAGGCTACCGGCGCTGGTGACAACCGCCCTGAATGCGCCGCGGGGCGTCAACATGATGTGGAACGGGTCCTTCCTACTCCCCGGGATACTGCTGACCCCGGTGACGCTGCTGGCCGGCCCGCAGACCAGCCTCACCGTGGCGCTGACGCTGGGCTTCGCCGGGTCGGCGGCCAGCTTGTTCTGGATGCTGCGCCGGTGGGGGGCCAGCATCTGCGCCGCGGCCCTGGGCGGCGCGGTCTACGGGTTCTCCCCAGCCCTGATTAATTCCGGTATCGGCCACTACCACCTGCAGTTCGCGGTGCTGCCGCCGCTGATCATCGACGCGCTGCTGCGGATTCTCACCGGCCGCGGTAACCCTGTGCTGGCCGGCGCCTGGCTTGGCCTGCTGGTGGGCGCGCAGGCATTCATCGGGGAAGAACTGCTGGCCGACACGGCGGTGGCCGCCCTGCTGCTGACGGTGGTGCTCGCGGTCCAGCGGCCGCGGACCGCGCTGCACCGGGCTCCGGCCGCCGCGCTCGGCCTGGTAACGTCGGCCGCGGTCGCGCTGCTGATCTGCGGCCACGCCGTGCTGGTGCAGCTCTACGGCCCGTTCCGGGAGCACAGCGTCCTGCAGAACTCCTGGGTGGGCAATCCCGCCTTTTTCGTGGACGCGCCCGGCACGCTGCTCTTTCACACGCCGGCCAGCGCGGCCGCCGCCGCCGACTTCCACCTGGGTCCCGCGGAAGTCCTTGCTTACCTGGGCTGGCCGCTGCTGGCCGTGCTCGTTTTCTGCGCGATCCGCTTCTGGCGGGACCTGAGAGTCCGCACCGCGGCCGTGATCTTCGTGGTCCTGGCCCTGTGCAGCCTCGGCGGCGGCCACCAGATATTCGCTCCCGGACAGCTCATGCCGTGGTGGTGGCTGCAGAACCTGCCGGTTCTCACCAACGCGCTGCCGAACCGGTTCTCCATCCTCGCGGACGGCGCGGCCGCCGCCGTGCTGGCTTTCTCGCTGGACCTGGCGCGCTCGCGGGCGCAGGCCTGGGACGAGCGCAGAAGAAGCATCCCCCTCGTGGTCGCGGTGCTGGCGATCTTGCCGCTCGTTCCGCTGCCCTACCAGGCCGGTCCGGTCTCGCCGGTCCCGGCCGGCTGGCAGGCGGCCTTCGCCAGCCTGCGGCTCGCGCCAGGCGCCCGCGTGCTCGTCGTGCCCATCCCGAATGTGGGTCACACTCAGCCGATGCGCTGGCAGGCGGATACCGGGGAGCCTGGCTCGATGATCGGCGGCTATTTCATCGGACCCGCCCCGGGTACCGGGCAGGCCATGTTCGATCCCGGCCCGGCCAGGTCAACGGGCAAGTACGTGGATCGGCTCTGGGATGGCAGGAGCCGGGTCAGTGGCTCGTCCGCCGCGCGGATCCGGGCTGCTCTGCCCCTCTGGCGGCCGGCCGCTGTCGTCGCGGTCACCAGCCCGGGCTCACCGCTCGGGCACATCCTGATCGAAGTCTTCGGCAAGCCCAGCTTCCACGGCGGCCAGGTGCTCGCCTGGCGGCTCTAGCCGCGCCGAGCCCACGGCGCCGGGGAAGGCGCCGGAACGAGCGGCTGACGGGCCTCAGCTCGCTGAGTAGCGACGCGGGTCGAGCAGTTCCGCGAGGTGAAGCGCGGGCCAGCCGGCGAGCTGGCTGGCCTGGACGCGGCAGGAGAACCCGTCGGCTAGCAGCAGCGTCCCTTCCGGCGCCGCCCGCAGCGCCGGGAGGAGCGCCTGCTCCGCGACGGCCGCCGACACCTCGTAGTGGCCCCGCTCCATGCCGAAGTTGCCCGCGAGTCCGCAGCATCCAGCCAAAACCTCGGCGTGCGCGCCGGCCGCGCGAAGGACGGCCAGGTCGGCGTGGTAACCCATGACGGCGTGGTGGTGGCAGTGCGGCTGGGCGATGATCCGCTTCCCTGCGAGCCGCCCGCGCAGCCAGGACAGGTCCCGCGGCCCGGTGCGGGCAGGAGAGTCAGCGCTGGTTCCGGTGCCGTTGCCCGCGCCCGCGCCCAGCAGCGTCTCGGCCAGGGTCCTGGTGGCCGCGGCGACGGCCCGGGCCCGCGGGTCACCGTGCAGGAGATCGGTGAGGTCGCCGCGGAGCACCGCCGTGCAGGACGGCTCCAGCCCGACGACCGTCACGCCCTGCCCGGCGTAGCGGGCCAGGCCGGCGACCGCCGCCCGCAGCCGGGCCCGCGCTCCCCCGAGCTGGCCGGTGGAGATCCAGGTCAGGCCGCAGCACAGGGAGCGGTCGGGCACGATCACCTCGAATCCCGCCTCGGCGAGCACGGCGGCGGCCGACTCGGCCACCTGGGGTGAGAACGCCCGGGTGAAGGTGTCGGCCCAGATGACCACCTGATCGCGGGCCGGGGTGGCGCCCGTGGTGGCCAACACGGCGGCCGGAAGCTGGCGGCGCAGGCGCGCGGGCGTTCCCGGGTGCCGGGCGAGCTCGGGCAGCGGCCGCCGGGGATCGATCCCGCCGAGGCGCCGCGCGAGCCCGGTCACCGGCCGCAGCCGCAGGGCGGCCCGGGCGAGGCCGGGCGCGGCCGCGGTCAGCCGGGTCCACCGGGGCAGCCAGCCCAGCGCGTAGTGACTGCGGGGCCGCAGCCGGCCGCGGTAGGCCTGGTGCAGCACCTCGGACTTGTAGGTCGCCATGTCCACCGCCACGGGGCAGTCCCGGGAGCAGGCCTTGCACGACAGGCACAGGTCGAGAGCCTCGTGGACCTCGGGCGCCCGCCAGCCGCCGGTGACCAGCGAGCCGTTGGCCAGTTCCTGGAGTACCCGGGCCCGGCCCCGGGTGGAGTCTTTCTCGTCGCGGGTGGCCAGGTACGAGGGGCACATGAACCCGCCGGCGGGCCCGTTATCGGCCCGGCACTTGCCCATCCCGACGCACCGGTGCACCGCCCGGGACAGGTCCCCGCCGTCAGCGGCGAGCGCGAACCCGCCGGCGGCCCGCAACGGGCGGGCGGCGGGCAGGCGCAGGTCGGCGTCGACCGGCCGGGCGTCGACGATGACTCCGGGGTTGAGCAGCCCGTCGGGGTCGAACAGGCCCTTGAACGCGGCGAAGGCGTCGATCGCCGCGCGGGAATACATGATCGGCAGCAGCTCGCCCCGGGCCCGCCCGTCGCCGTGCTCCCCGGAGATCGAGCCGCCGTACCCGGCGACGAGCTGGGCGGCCTCGGCCAGGAACGGGCGCAGCCGCTCCGGGTGGTCCGCGAGCGGGAGATCGATCCGGATGTGCACGCAGCCGTCGCCGAAGTGGCCGTAGAGCAGCCCGTCGAGGTGGTGGCCGTCCAGCAGGGCCGTGAACTCGCGCAGGTACGGGGCGAGATGCTCGGGCGGGACGGCGGCGTCCTCCCAGCCCGGCCAGGCCGGGGCGCCGTCCGCGGTCCGGCTGCCCAGCCCGGCCCCGTCCTCGCGGATCCGCCACAGCGTCGCCGCCTCCGGGCCGGCCGGGACGACGAGCGAGTCGACCGCCCCGGCCACCGCGGCCAGCGAGCGGGCCGCGGCCAGGGCCTCGGCCGCACTGGCCCCGCCGACCTCCGCGAACAGCCAGGCCGCGCCCGCGGGCAGCGCCGGCACCGCGGCGTTCGCGCGGTGCGCGCGGACCACGTCGACCAGGCGGGCGTCGATGCCTTCCAGGGCCAGGACCGCCTCGGAGTCCAGGCCGGGGACGTCGTCGGCGGCGGCCGGCATGTCCGGGTAGCCGAGGACGCACAGGGCGGTGGCGGCCGGCACGGGCACCAGCGACACGGTCGCGCCGAGAACGATGCAGCAGGTGCCCTCGGTCCCGGTCAGGGCCCGCGCCAGGTTCCCGTTACGCGACGGCAGCAGGTGCTCGAGTGAGTAGCCGGAGACCTGGCGGCGCAGGCGGCCGAACTCGTGGCTGAGCGGCGCGACCCGCTCGGCCACGAACGCGCCGAGCCCCGGCACCGCGTCGTGGCCCGCCGCGATCCGCAGGCGCCGGCCAGCGCCGTCGAGCGCGTCCAGGGCCACCACGTTGGCCGCGGTGGTGCCGTAGGCCATCGCGTGCGCGCCGCAGGAATTGTTGCCGATCATCCCGCCCACGGTGCACCGGGAGTGCGTGGAAGGGTCGGGGCCGAAGCGAAGCCCGTGGCGGCCCGCGGCCCGTTGCAACTGATCCAGCACCACCCCCGGCTGGACGACGGCGGTCCGCGCGCCGGGGTCGACGCTGACCACCTGGTTGAGGTGGCGGCTCAGGTCGAGCACGACGCCGGGGCCGACCGAGTTGCCGGCGATCGATGTTCCCCCGCCGCGGGCGGTCAGCGGCACGGCCAGTTCCCGGCAGACGGCCGCGGCGGCCAGGACGTCATCGGCGGACCGCGGGAACACCACCGCCCGCGGGATCACCCGGTAGTTGGAGGCGTCGGACGAGTACTCGGCCCGGCGCCGCGGCGAGGCGTCCACCGCGGGCCCGAGCGCGGCCCGCAGCCGCTCCACGAGCTCCCGGGCGGCGATCGGCGTGTCCGTGGTCACTCCGGGGCATTTTATGCCAGCCACGGGAAAAAGCGATCGAACCCCTAGTAGGTTGAACTGCGGATCCGGACCCGCCCTCACATGGATCCAGCGCCGACCGGGGCTGCCGCGGCATGCGGCGAGCCGGTACCGGCTGGAGGTTCCTGCGAGGATGGGATCTGCCGATGACGCTTGCCGCCCTCATTACCTGGTTTGCCGCCGTCGTGGTCGGCCTCTCCCTGCTGGCCATCTGGCTCATCGAGTACGACAAGTCGGATGTGGATAGCCACCTGCCCCGGACGGTGGTCAGCGCGCACGCCCTGCTCGCGGTCGGCGGCCTGGTGGTGTGGTCGGCGTACTTAGACGGCGGCACTTCCATGCTGGCCTGGACCTCGATCCTGATCCTGGCCGTCGTGGCCGCGCTCGGCCTCACGATGGCGGGGCGCTGGATCGGGGTGTACCGGGCGTACAAGACTCCGTCGGCCGTCGCGGTGCCGGCCAGCGCCCACGGCGCGGGCAGCGAGTACCTCGTCCCTCCGGAACGGAAATTCCCGGTGCCCGTCGTCATCGCGCACGGCGTCCTCGCGGCGGCCACGATCGTCATGGTGCTGCTCACGGCGTTCACCCCCGGGAACTGACGGCAGTAGCGGCGGCGCCGCGGTTCTCGATCGGCGACGTCGCGGCCCGGGCGGGCGTCGCCCGGTCCGCCCTCAGGTTCTACGAGTCGCGAGGCCTGGTAGCGGCCGACCGGACCCCGGGCGGCCAGCGCCGTTATCGCCGCGACGTACTGCGGCGGATCGCCTTCATCCGCGCCGCGCAGCGGGTGGGCCTGAGCCTGGCGGAGATCATCGAGGCGCTGTCGGACCTGCCGTCCGGGCGGACCCCGACGCGTTCGGACTGGGCCCGCCTGTCCCGGCGCTGGCAGGAGCGCCTGGACGACCGCATCCGGCTCCTCGGCGAGTTGCGGAACGATCTCGCCTCGTGTATCGGCTGCGGCTGCCTCTCCCTGCGGACCTGCACCCTGTCCAACCCGGAGGACAGCGCCGGGGAACTCGGCCCCGGCCCCCGGCTCCACCTCGGCACCTGAACCGGCGTCGTCCCCGGTTCTATCCCTGCTCGATGCGGACATGATTGCCCGCGGGGTCTCGCGCGGCGATGTCGCGGGCTCCCCAGGGTTGGGTGATGGGCTCCTGTAGTACCTCGGTCTCGGGCGCGGTCGCGATTTTGTCGAAGGTCGCGTCGAGGTCGTCGGAGCGCAACTGGACCATCTGCAGCTCACCCTTGGCAAGCAGGGCCGCGAGGGCGTCCCCGTCCTCCTGGGAGCGGCCCGCATGCGGCTGTGACAACACGATCTCGATCTCGGGTTGGCTGTCGGTGACGAGGGTGATCCAGCGGAAGCCGTCGCGGGCGACCTCGTTGCGCACCGTCAGGCCGAGGGTGTCGCGGTAGAAGCTGAGGGCGGCGTCGGGGTCGTCGACGAGGACGTGCACGCCGCTGAGCGAAATGGCCATGGCGCCGACGCTAGGCGGGTGCGGCGACGGATGCTTCTCCGAAACTGCTCTCTTCCGCGCGGCCGAAAGCGAGCAGTTTCGGAGAAGCGCGGGTCACGGAGCCGCGCTTAGCCTGACCGCCATGGACATCACCAGCCCGGCACGTCAATCGTCCTGGAGCCGCCGGCCGGCGACCCTGTGGAGTGCAGACTTGTGGTGCCGACCGTCGAATTGGCGCCTCGCCGTTCGTCGTAACACGACCGTGCACACCGGGTCGATGTGACCCACGACTTCAGGAGTGACCATGACCGACTCTTCCACCGAGGGAATCAAGACCGTGCTGCATCCCGTGTCCGACCTGGCGAGGGCCAAGGCGATGTACACCGCTCTGCTCGGCATACCGCCGCAGGCCGACTCGTCCTACTACGTTGGCTTCCAGGTCGCGGGCCAGCAGATCGGGCTGGTGCCGGGCGGTGGACCGCAGGGCATGACCTCACCGGTGGCCTACTGGCACGTGCCGGACATCGAGGCGAAGCTGGCCGAGGTGACTGCCGCGGGTGCCACCGTGAAGGAGCCCGCGCACGATGTCGGCGGCGGCCGCCTGGTGGCCACCGTCACCGACCCCGATGGCAATGTCCTCGGGCTGCTTCAGGACCCGATCGGGTAGACAGGGGACCGTTGCCGCGACGGCGCCGGCGGAGGAGAACCGGACGTACTGCTAAACAGATGGAGACACGATGAGCACGGCCACGAGCACGGACACGCGGTCGCCTGAGTTGCACGTCGCCGACCGCCAGGATCTGATCCGCGTGCACGGCGCGCGCGTGAACAACCTGAAGGACGTCAGCGTCGAGATCCCGAAGCGCCGGCTGACGGCGTTCACCGGCGTCTCCGGCTCGGGCAAGAGCTCTCTGGTGTTCGACACGATCGCCGCGGAGTCGCAGCGGCTGATCAACGAGACCTACAGCGCCTTCGTGCAGGGCTTCATGCCGACGCTGGCGCGGCCCGAGGTGGACGTACTCGAGGGGCTGACGACCGCGATCATCGTCGACCAGGAGCGGATGGGCGCCGACGCCCGCTCCACGGTCGGCACCGCCACCGACGCCAACGCGATGCTGCGCATCCTCTTCAGCCGGCTCGGGAAGCCGCATATCGGCTCGCCCAACGCGTTCTCCTTCAACGTCGCCTCGGTCCGAGCGAGCGGTGCGATCACCGTCGAGCGCGGTGACCGCAAGACCGTGCGGGCGACCTTCAACCGCACCGGCGGCATGTGCCCGCGCTGCGATGGCCGGGGCTCGGTCACCGACTTCGACCGGTCTCAGCTGTACGACGACAGCAAGTCGATCAACGAGGGCGCGCTCACGGTCCCCGGCTACAGCGTCGACGGCTGGTTCGGCCGCATCTTCAGCGGCTGCGGCTTCTTCGACCCGGACAGGCCGATCCGCAAGTTCACCAAGACCGAGCTCCAGAGCTTGCTCTACCAGGAGCCGACCAGGATCAAGGTCGACGGCGTCAACCTGACGTACGAGGGCCTGATCCCGAGGATCCAGAAGTCGATCCTGTCCAAGGACCGGGAGTCGATGCAGCCGCACATCCGGGCGTTCGTGGACCGGGCGGTCACCTTCACCGCGTGCCCCGAGTGCGGCGGCACCCGGCTCAGCGAGGCGGCTCGATCGTCGAAGATCAAGGGGATCAGCATCGCCGACGCCTGCGCGATGCAGATCAGCGAGCTCGCCGAGTGGGTGCGCGGCCTCGACGAGCCGTCCGTGGCGCCGCTGCTGGCGGCGCTGGGAGAGACCCTCGACTCGTTCGTCGAGCTCGGGCTCGGCTATCTCGGTCTCGACCGCTCGTCCGGAACGCTGTCCGGCGGCGAGGCGCAGCGCACCAAGATGATCCGCAACCTCGGGTCCTCGCTCACCGATGTCACCTACGTCTTCGACGAGCCCACCATCGGCCTGCACCCCCACGACATCCAGCGGATGAACGACCTGCTGCTGCGGCTACGGGACAAGGGCAACACGGTGCTGGTCGTGGAGCACAAGCCGGAGACAATCGTGATCGCCGACCACGTCGTCGACCTCGGCCCCGGCGCCGGCACGGCGGGCGGTACCGTCTGCTTCGAGGGCACCGTCGAAGGTCTGCGGGCCAGCGGCACCTTGACCGGCCGCCATTTCGACGACCGGGCCGCCCCCAAGAAGTCGGTGCGGACGCCGTCGGGCGCGCTGGAGGTGCGCGGCGCCAGCACCCACAACCTGCAAGCCGTCGACGTCGACATCCCGCTCGGCGTGCTGGTGGTGATCACCGGCGTGGCCGGGTCGGGAAAGAGCTCCCTGATCCAGGGCTCGGTCTCGGGCCGGGACGGCGTCGTGTCGGTCGACCAGGCAGCGATCAAGGGTTCGCGGCGCAGCAACCCGGCGACGTACACCGGACTGCTCGACCCGATCCGCAAGGCGTTCGCGAAGGCCAACGGCGTGAAGCCGGCACTGTTCAGCGCCAACTCCGAGGGCGCCTGCCCAGCCTGCAACGGCGCCGGCGTCATCTACACCGACCTGGCGATGATGGCCGGCGTCGCCACCATCTGCGAGGAGTGCGAGGGGAAGCGGTTCCAGGCCTCGGTGCTGGACTACCGTCTCGGCGGACGCGACATCAGCGAGGTGCTCGCGATGTCGGTGACCGAGGCCGCGGAGTTTTTCGGCGCCGGCGTACGGCGGGGCCGGGGGGCAGAGACGCCGGCCGCGCGCGCGATCCTCGACCGGCTCACCGACGTCGGGCTCGGCTATCTCAGCCTCGGCCAGCCGCTCACCACGCTGTCCGGCGGCGAGCGGCAGCGGCTCAAGCTGGCCACCCGCATGGCCGAGAAGGGCGGCGTCTACGTCCTCGACGAGCCGACCACCGGCCTGCACCTGGCCGACGTCGAGCAGTTGCTCGGCCTGCTCGACCGCCTCGTCGACTCCGGCAAGTCGGTCATCATCATCGAGCACCACCAGGCGGTCATGGCGCACGCCGACTGGATCATCGACCTCGGCCCCGGTGCCGGCCACGACGGCGGCCGGGTCGTCTTCGAGGGCACGCCCGCCGACCTGGTCGCCGCCCGCTCCACCCTCACCGGCGAGCACCTTGCGGCCTACGTCGGCCCCTGACCGGGGCCCTCGCGGACACCGTGAGACGAGTTCTCTCGCCTGTTTTGACCTAGCCCGCTCCTACACTGGCATCGTGACGCCTGAGGAGCTCGCCAACCTCGCGCACCTGCGCCGCGCCCGCGATCTGATGGACCGCGAGTACGCGCGCCCGCTCGACGTCGTCGCGCTCGCCCGCGCTGCGCTGATGTCGACCGCGCACTTCTCCCGGCGGTTCCGCGCGACGTACGGGGAGACGCCCTACGCCTACCTGATGACGCGGCGAATCGAGCGGGCGAAGGCGCTGCTGCGCCTCGGCGACCTGTCGGTCACCGAGGTCTGCATGGCGGTCGGATGTTCGTCGCTCGGCTCGTTCAGCGCCCGCTTCACCCAGCTGGTGGGCGAGACGCCGACGGCCTACCGGGCCCGTGACCACAGCGCGCTCGCGAGCGTGCCGGGCTGCGTCGCCAAGGACCTCACCCGCCCGAGCCGCAGGCCGAGCAGGATCGGAGAAGCGCGCGGGACGCTGGCTCCCTAGTGTTGGGGCATGAACCTCACTCTTTCCCGTTGCTTCGTCCAGGTCCATGACACCGACCTCGCACTGGCCTTCTACCGCGACGCGCTCGGCCTCGAACTGCGCGACGACGTCGACAACGAGGGCTTCCGCTGGATCACCGTCGGCGCCGCCTCCCAGCCCGGCGTCGCGATCGTCCTCACGAACTACCTGTGCGGCAGCCCCGCCGACGGCGACGCGCTCGCCGCCCTCGTCGCCAAGGGCGCGCTGAACGGCGTCCACTTCCGCACCGACGACCTCGACGCCACCTTCGAGAAGGTGCGTGCCTCGGGCGCCGAGATCGTGCAGGAGCCGACCGAGCAGCCGTGGGGCACGCGGGACTGTGCCGTGCGTGACCCGTCCGGCAATCTGGTGCGCATCGACCAGCCACCCGCCGCCTGGTCGTGACGCGCCCAGCGAAGACGCGAAGAAGCGTCCCACCCGGACCCTCGCGTTCCAGGACGAGGGTTCGGGTAAGACGCATCAGGTGGAGGTGGCGGGATTCGAACCCGCGTCCTTCAGTACCTCACCAGGGCTTCTCCGGGCGCAGCCTGCCCTGCTTTTCTCAGCCCCGGCGGTCATGCAGGCCAGCCGCCGAGCGGGCTCAGCCGCTGTTAGGTGTCCCGCCTAGTCCCGCGGCCGGGCTAGACGGTGGATCCTCCTAGCTGATGCCAGGCACCGGGCCGGAGGCGCTCCCGGGCTGACAGCCCCTAACTCGCGGTCAGGCCGCGAGAGCGAGGCGAGTGCGCGATGTGTTGGCACTTATGGTTTTGCGGCCACAGGATTTACGAGGTCATAGTCGCAACCCTCGGCCCGCTTCCCCTGGATCAACTACCGAAGTCGAGACCAGTCACCCCCTCTTGAGTTGTACCGCCACGGTACCCCAGGCGGCACGTTAGTGAACAACGATCCTGGCCCGGGTATGCCCGGGCTCAAGCCGGCCTGGCCCCGACTGAGCCTTTTCATCCGTGGACCTCACGCTCAGAGCACGTGAGTAGTCGGGGGAGGATGAAGAGGATGAAAAGGTTCACTGCGCGCGCAGGTCGCGGAGGAACTCGCCGGCCAGCGGCGCCGCCGAGACCCGGGCGGACCTGGTCAGCTCGAGCACGGCGAAGGCCACGTTCCCCTGGAACCCGACGAACCAGGCGGCCCGCAGGCCGCCCGGTCCCAGCGGAGCACCCCCCACCTGCCCGTACACCGGCGCGCCGCCGATGTCGGCGGCGCGCCCGAGGCCATCGGTCACGGTCGAGCGCATCAGGGTCCGCAGAGCGGAGACGACCTGCGTCCCGAACGGAACGGTCGGGGTCAGCCCCGGGTCGGGCGGGCTGGTCACGAGCATGGGCGGACGCCAGGTCCCGGACTGGACCACCGCGGCGGCGATGGCCATGTCCAGCGGGCTGACCTGGACGCTCCCTTCGCCGATGGAATCCTCGGCCAGCTCGGCCTGGTCGGTGGGAGACTGCATGGTCCCGGCGAACGCGCCGACCGGCAGCTGCCACGGCTTGTCCAGGCCGAAGCCGGAGGCGGCCGACTGCAGCTTCTTGGCGGACAGCTGCAGCGAGAGGCCCGCGAAGGCGGTGCCGCACGCGTTCGCGAAGTCGGTGCGGAAGGAGGGCCGCAGGTCCGGCTCGGGCGGGTCGTTGGTGAAGTTCTGGCCGCCCACCGGATTCGACGCGCCGCAGGGAATCGGCGCGTTCACGTCGAAGCCGGTGTTCAGCAGGGCCGCCGCGGAGACGATGGTGAACGCCTGGCCGGGCGGGTAGCGGCCGTCCAGGGGCCGCACCGCCGTCATGCCGCGCGGGGTGTGCTGGGCCACGGCGAGCACGCCTCCGGTGGCCGGCGAGATCGCGACGATCGCCGCGGGCGCGGACAGCGAATCCACCGCGTTATCGGCCGCGTCCTGCACGCTGGCGTCGATGGTGGTGCGCACGTCCGTGCCGGGCTGCCCGGCCGAGCGGGACAGCACCGAAACCACCTGGCCGGCCGCGTTCTCCGTGACGACCTCGGTCGTCGGCGTGCCGACGAGCAGGTGCTGGAACGCCTGCTGCAGCCCGGTCAGGCCGATCGTCATGCCCGGCCGGTAGGGAATCCCGTCCTCCTGCAGTTCCCGGGCCGCCTCGCTGCCGACCGAGCCGGAGACGGCCGGGGCGATGCTGTCGAACAGCCGCAGCCGCTGCCGCTCGGTGATCAGCCCCGGCACCCGGGAGAGGCGGGCGCTGAGCCGGTGGTAACCCGCCGGGCTGAACCGGACCAGCTCGAGGAACTCAGCGGCCGGCGCCTCGCTGATCCAGCTGAGGACCTGGCTCGCGACCAGCCCGGTCGCGCTGGCCAGGCCGCTCGCGGTCCGGGCCGGGTCGGCCAGGCGGCCGGGAACGACCCCGACGGTGTAGACGAGGGAGGCCGGGGAGAGCGGGGTTCCCTCCGCGTCGAGCAGCGGGGCCCGGGGCGGCATCACGCCGACCACGGCCAGGCGCAGCCCGGACCGCAGCCCGGGAACGATGACGGCCGGGGTCCACACCACCTTCCAGCCGGAGCCGACCCGGCGCAGCCCGAAGGAACCCTGGTAGTCCCAGGGCGCGCCGCCGCGGCCCAGGTCGACGTCCGCGTCAAAGCGCGCCTGCGCGGTGTCGCCCTGCTGGGTGACGCTGGCCATGCCCAGGCTGAGATCGGCCGCCCCCACCTGCACGTAGGCGCCGTGCAGCGCCGCGGCCACCACTGCGGGAGCGCCGGTCGTCAGGGCGCCGGCGGCGGCGTACTGGCCGCTCTCCCAGTCGAGCAGGAAGGCCTGCACCGTGCCCTCGGCGGACGGCTCGGGGGAAGCCCAGCCGAGGGCCAGGCCGGTCAGCAGCAGCGCGGTGGCGGCGGCCGCAGCCACCACCCGGGCCCGCGTGGAGCGCGGGCGAGCCCCTGCCACCCGTTTTTCCCCGCCTCGTCGGTTACCCGCCCGAACTCCCCTGGCCCGGGCACCCCTGGCCGGCCCGCCCGCCCTGGGGGCGGGCTTGCCGGCGTGCGCGCCTCGGTTATGCGTGCGGACCATGGTCCAGCGCTCCGCTACCTTCGCCGCCGCAGAGCACGATCTACCTCTCTGGCAGCATCCCTGCGCGCTAGGTCATGGCGCTTGTCATAGGTCCGCTTGCCGCGGGCCAGAGCCAGCTCGACCTTGGCCTTCCCGTCTTTGAAGTACAGCGAAAGCGGGACCAGAGTCAAGCCGCGCTCGGCGGTCGCGGCGGCCAGTTTGTCGATCTCCTTGCGGTGCAAGAGCAGCTTACGGGTGCGGCGCGGCTCGTGGTTGGTCCAGGTGCCCTGGGCGTATGCGGGAATATGCACGTTGTGCAGCCAGAGCTCGTGGTCGCTGATCTGGCCGAACCCGTCGGTGAGCGAGGCCCGGCCGGCCCGCAGCGACTTCACCTCGGTACCGGTGAGCACCAGGCCCGCCTCGAGCACATCCTCTATGTGGTACTCGTGCCTCGCGCGCCGGTTCCTGGCGATGACCTTTTTGCCCTGCTCGGCTGTCACATTCCTGCCCTGCGCCTCACCCGCGCAGATAACGGCGCAGCGTGAGGAACGACGTAGCGCCGGTCAGCAGCACGCCGAGGATCATAACCAGGACGATGACCTCGATCAGGTCCGCGCTCGTCAACTGCACGTTGAACGGGAAGTACTGCTGCAGCGTATCAAGCCACAGCGATTTCACCGCGACGAGCAGGGCCGCCGCCACCAGCCAGCCGAACATCCCGGCGATCACGCCTTCGACGAGAAACGGCAGCTGAACGTAGAAGTTGGACGCGCCGACCAGGCGCATGATGCTGGTCTCCCGGCGGCGGTTGAACGCCGAGAGCCGGATGGTGTTCGCGACCAGCAGGACGGCCGCGATGATCAGGATGATGGCGATCACCACGACCGCGTTCCTGGCTCCGCCGAGCAGCCGGTAGAACTTGTTGAGGATGGCGGAGTTATCGACCACCTGATCGACGCCCGGCTCGCCGTCGACGTTGGCTTCCACGATGGACGAATCGGTCTGCGCGTTCTTGAGCCGCACCTCGAAGGAGTTCGGGATGTCGCTCGCGCTGACCGTGTTCACCATCGACGGGAACTCCGACTTGAACTGTGAGTACGCGGCCGCCTGGGACACGTAGGTGACGCTCGTGACCTCAGGCAGCCCGGCCAGCGTCTGGTGGATCGACGCCATCTCCGTCGGCGTGGCCGGCCCGTTCCTGGTGCACTGCGGGCTGGCGCTGAGCTTGGTGCACAGGTAGACGGACAGCTGGACCCGGCCCTGCCAGAACGCCCGGGTCTGGTTGACCTGCTTGACGAACAGCAGGCCGGTGCCGAGCAGGGACAGGCTGATCGCGACCACCACGACGAGGGCGATCGTCATGGTCAGGTTCCGCCTGAGGCCGATCCATACCTCGTGGAAGACAAACTGCGCGCGCATGTCGCTGACCCCTCGGGTAGTCCGCCGCGGCCGGTCAGTAGGCCTGGCCGTAGACCCCGCGCGACTGGTCCCGCACCACCTTGCCGTATTCAAGCTCGATGACGCGCTTGCGCATGGAGTCCACGATCGCTGCATCGTGCGTGGCCATGACCACCGTGGTGCCGGTCCGGTTGATGCGGTCGAGAACTTTCATGATTCCGATCGACGTCGCCGGGTCGATGTTCCCCGTCGGCTCGTCGGCGAGCAGGATCATAGGCCGGTTCACGAACGCGCGTGCCATGGCCACCCGCTGCTGCTCGCCGCCGGACAGCTCGTCGGGCATCCGGTCCCGCTTGCCCTCCAGGCCGACCAGGTCGATCACTTCGGGGACGACCTTGCGAATGAACCGCCGCGGCTTGCCGATGACCTCCAGGGCGAAGGCGATGTTCTGGTAGACGTTCTTACTGGGCAGCAGCCTGAAGTCCTGGAAAACGCAGCCGATCCGGCGGCGCAGGTACGGCACCTTCCAGTTGGTGAGCCGCGCGAGATCCCGGCCGGCGATGTGGATCCTGCCCTCGCTCGGGCGCTCCTCCTTCAGCACCAGCCGAAGGAACGTGGACTTGCCGGATCCCGACGGCCCGACCAGGAACACGAACTCGCCCTTCTCCACGTCGAGGGTGACGTTCTCCAGGGCGGGACGGCTCTGATTCGGGTACGCCTTAGTCACGTTATCGAAGTGGATCACTGACCCATCACACGCGCTCGACGAGTTACGGACTGGCTGCCGCGATGTTTATCGCGCCCCAGTTTGGCCACGGGACAGTCTAGGGGGGAAACTGGCTTAGAACGTCCAACATCGTCGAAGTGACCGGGTAGGCGCCGGCCCGGAGGGATCCCCAGATGAGCTGTGAGCACCTGATCTGCGCCCAGTGCGCCGGACCGGTGGCCGAAGGCCGGTGCCCGGTGTGCTACGCGGCGCGGGCCCGGATGCACCACCACCACGCCGGGCCCAGCCTGACCGTGCCGCTCGTGGCCGCGGTGCTGATCGCGCTGGTGCTGATGATGCTGGCCCTGCACCTCACGCACTGACCCGGCCCCGCTCCCCTGCGGGCCGCGGGCGGCTACGCGCTGGGCAGGGTCGGCTACGTACGGCGGTCACGCTCGGTAGACGATCACGCGCACATCACGAATCCATCCCAGCCTGGGACTATTCCTCGGAACTCACTAGACCGCGCCCGCCACGGCATGCTGCAGTGAGCGTTACCAATCACGTGGCGTTATCAATGGCGGCCGCTCCCCGGCGGGGCGCGGTCCCGCTGGTGTGCCGTGCTGGTCCAAGTGCCCGGAGGGAAACCGCAGTCATGAGGTCAGTACCCGCTCAGCAAGGTAGGTCAAGGTTCAGGGTCCGCGGCCGGGTGCTGGCGGTGGGTGCCGCGCTGCTGGCGCTCGTCGCAGCCGGCTGCAGCAGCAGCAGTAACAGCAGCTCGGCGACGACGGGGAGCACCCCGGTCAAGGGCGGCACCGCCGTCTGGGCGGAGCCGCCGGCGAGCCTGCCCACCTACATTTTCCCGTACGTGGACAGCGCCAACATCAGCAACATCAACCTGTTCGACCTCCAGTACCTGATGTACCGGCCGCTGTACTGGTTCGGCCAGAACGGCCAGCCGGTGGTGGACCCCTCGATCAGCCTGGCCAACCTGCCGACGGTCAGCGGCAAGACCGTGACCATCACGCTGAAGCACTACATGTGGTCCAACGGCACCCCGGTCACCGCGACGGACGTGATGTTCTGGCTGAACATGGAGCTGGCCCTGCCGGCCGACTACGGCGCCTACACCGGCTTCCCGGCGAACATGACCAACATTCACGTTGTCAGCCCGACCGAGCTGCAGATGACGATGACCAAGTCGTACTCGCCGACCTGGGTCCTGTACAACGACCTGAGCCAGGTCGTCCCCATGCCGGCCGCCTGGGACCGGACCGCGTCCGGGCCGAGCAGCTGCGCCACCACGGTCAGCGACTGCGCGGCGGTCTACAGCTACCTCAACAAGCAGGCCGAGGACGTGACCGGGTACGCGACGTCCCCGATCTGGGGGATCGTGGACGGGCCGTGGCGGCTGAGCTCGTTCAACGCCGACGGGCACATTACGTTCGTGCCGAACAAGTCGTACTCCGGGCCGATCAAGCCGAAGCTGGACGCGTTCCAAGAGGTACCGTTCACCACCGACTCGGCCGAGTACGACGTGCTGCGCGCGCCCAACTCCAGCACCAAGATCGACTTCGGTTATCTGCCCAACCCGGACGCCCCGGCCAAGCCGTCCAACGCGGCGGTGGGCACCAACCCGGTGCCGGGTTACACGCTGGCCCCGCTGTACCCGTGGGGCATCGACTACTACGCGCTGAACTACCAGTCGAGCAACGGCGACCACGGCGCCATCTTCAAGCAGCTGTACTTCCGGCAGGCGCTGGCGTACCTGCTGAACCAGGCCGCGATCATCGCCGGCCCGCTGCGCGGGTACGGCGCGCCCACCGTCGGCCCGGTGGCCGCCACCCCGGCGACCAAGTTCCTGTCGGCCAAGGGCCGGCAGGGTGACCCGTTCCCGTACAACCCGGGCAAGGCCAAGACCCTGCTGTCCAGCCACGGCTGGACGGTGGTCCCGAACGGGACGGACACCTGCACCGACCCGGCCAAGTGCGGCCCGGGGATCACCGCGGGCAGCACGCTGAGCTTCAGCTACCAGTACCTGACCGGGACCGCCTGGGTCCAGCAGGCCATGACCGAGCTGCAGTCCAACGCGGCGGCGGTCGGGATCAAGCTGAGCCTGGTGCCCAAGCCGCTCGGCGAGATACTCTCGGTGGCCGGGGGCAACTGCGTGGTCGTCAAGGCCCCGTGCAACTGGGACATGGCGAACTGGGGGTTCGGCTGGTCCTTCTCCCCCGACTACCTGCCCACCGGCGATCAGCTGTTCCTGTGCGGGGCGGTCGCGAACTCCGGCGGGTACTGCAACGCGACCAACGACGCGATGATCAACCAGACGCTGACCAACGACAACCTGTCGCTGTTCTACAACTGGCAGGACTACCTGGCCCCGCAGCTGCCGGTGGAGTACCAGCCGCAAGCCGCCTACACCCTGAGCGAGGTGGCCAACAACCTCAGGGGCGTGCTGCCGCAGAGCCCGACGCTCAGCATCAACCCGGAGGACTGGTACTTCGTGAAGTAAGTCCGCACCAAGGAGCGTGCCCCGGCCGATCCGGCCGGGGCACGCTGCGTTCTGGGGCCGGGGGTCGTCCCCCCGGATGTCATGTCACAGGCCCTGCTTCCGGAGCCAGCGGATCTCGGCGTCGATGAAGTCGTCGATCTCGCCGTCCATCACCGCCGCCGTGTTGCCGGTCTCGTACCCGGTCCGCAGGTCCTTGATGTTCTGGTACGGGTGCAGGACGTAGTTGCGGATCTGGGTGCCCCAGCTGCCCGCGTGGTCGCCGCGGAGCTCGGCCAGCTTCGCCTGCTGCTCCTCCCGCTTGCGCTCGAGCAGCTTGGCCTGCAGCACCGCCATGGCGCTGGCGCGGTTCTGGATCTGGCTGCGCTCGTTCTGGCAGGAGACCACGATGCCGGTCGGCAGGTGGGTGATCCGGACCGCGGAGTCCGTGGTGTTGACCCCCTGGCCGCCGGGCCCGCTGGACCGGAACACGTCGATCCGGATCTCGTCCTCGCCGACCTCGATGTGGTCGGCCTGCTGTACCACCGGGATCACGTCCACGCCCGCGAACGAGGTCTGCCGACGGCCCTGGTTGTCGTACTTGGAGATGCGGACCATGCGGTGCGTGCCGTGCTCGCCGCGCAGCGTGCCGTAGGCGTAGGGGGCCTTCACGGCGAACGTGGTCGACTTGAGGCCCGCCTCCTCCGCGTAGGAGGTGTCGTAGATCTCGGTCGGGTACCCGTGCCGTTCCGCCCAGCGCAGGTAGATCCGCCGCAGGCCCTCGGCCCAGTCGGCCGCGTCGGCCCCGCCCGCCTGCGCGTTGATGGTGATCAGCGCCTCGCGCGCGTCGTACTCGCCGGACAGCAGCGTCCTGACCTCAAGCTGGTCGATCTCCTTGCGGAGGGTCGCCAGGTCGCGGGCTGCCTCCTCCCGGGCCGCATTGTCGTGCTCGCTCTCCGCGAGCTCGAACAGCACCCTGGTGTCGTCGAGACGACGGTGCAGCCCCTCCAGCCGGGCCAGCTCGCCGTCGAGGTAGGACAGCCTGCGGGTGACCGCCTGGGCCTGCTCCTGGTCCTCCCAGAGGCCGGGCTCGCCGGCCCGTTCGCGTAACCCGTCGGCTTCCTTCCGCATGGCGTCCGGGCCGAGTACAGCTTCCACACTGGCGAGTTTCGATGACAGTTCCGAGATTTCGCCTGCCGGGTCCGTAGCCATGCCGGACAGCCTACGTCAGGCCGGCGCGTGCTCTCGCGACCGCACAGAAGCTATCGTTTGCATAGGAGACAAACGTTAGCCACGACGTTAAGCACGGCAGCCGGGAGGACCGCAGATTTCCGCTGAAACCGACCGGCCGGCCCTCGCCTTCGAGCGGGTCCGGGCCGCCGCCGCCCGGCTGTCCGGCGTCGCTCACCGCACGCCCCTGCTCACGTCCGCCACCCTGGACGCCCGGTGCGGGGCCAGGGTCTTCCTCAAGGCCGAGCCCTTCCAGCGCGGAGGGTCGTTCAAGTTCCGCGGCGCCTACAACCGCCTCAGCCTGCTCGACGCGGGCGAACGGGCCCGGGGGGTGGTGGCGTACTCATCCGGTAACCACGGGGGCGCCGTGGCGCTGGCCGCCTCGCTGCTGGGCATCCACGCGGTGGTGGTCGTCCCGGCCACGGGGTCGCCGGCCAAGCTGGCCGCGATCGAGGGCTACGGCGCCGAGATCCGCCGCTACGACCCGGCCACCGAGCGCCGGGAGGAAGTGGCCGCCGCCCTGGCGCAGCAGCGGTCGCTGACCATGATCCGCCCGTTCGACGACTACGACATCATGGCCGGCCAGGGCACCCTGGGCGTGGAACTGGCCGAGCAGGCGGGCGAGCTCGACCTGGTGCTGGTGCCGATCGGCGGCGGCGGCCTGGCCGCGGGCGTCGGGACCGCGGTCAAGGCGCTGCTCCCGCGCGCCGCGGTCATCGGGGTGGAGCCGGCCGGGGCCGACGACACCCGCCGGTCGCTGCGCGCGGGCCGGCGGGTCACCCTGGACACGGTGGACACGATCGCCGACGGCCTGCGGGCGTCGCAGCCCGGCGAGCTCACGTTCGAGGTCAACCGGCGGCTGCTCGACGACGTGGTCGCCGTCGGCGAGGCCGCGATCGTCGAGGCCATGCGGTTCTGCTTCGCCCGGCTCAAGGTGGTGGTCGAGCCCAGCGGCGCGGTGCCGCTGGCCGCCCTGCTCACCGGCGCGGTGCCACCGGGCGGGCGGACGGCGGTCGTCCTGTCCGGCGGCAACGTCGACCCGGCCGACTTCGCCGCCCTGCTGTCCCGCGGCTAGCCCGGTAGCGCGCTCGCCGCCACCAGGGTGCGGACCGCGCGGACCGCGACGGACAGCGTGGCCACGGTGAACCGGTCGGTCTCCCAGATCTCGGTCAGGGTCTGCCCGGCCCGGCGCACCGCCGACTCGTTGCGCTGCACCCAGGCGGCCAGCCGCTGGTCCGGGCTGCCGGGCCCGGACACCTCGAGCACGTCCGCCGCCAGCGCCGCTTGCGCGCTGTACAGGTCGTCGCGCAGCGCGGCCCGCGCCATCGTGTTCCACCGGTCGTCGCGGGGCAGCGCGGTGATCCGGTCCCGCAGCCGGGTGATCTGCAGCCGGTCGGCCAGGTCGAAGTACACCTCCGCGGTCTCCTCGACCGGCCGCCGGGTCCGCGCCGCGATCTCCACGATGTCGAACGCCGAGTACGCCGGAACCATGGCAGCCACCCGCTCGGCGAGGCCCAGCGGCACGCCGCGGGAGGTGAACGCATCCCGGCGCTCGTCGAAGCCGGTCAGGTCGCTGCCGGTGAGCAGCTTGGGCAGGCTGGAGCCGACGGCCAGCACGCCGTCGGCGAGGAAGTCGATCGTGGCCTGGATGTCGAACGGCGGGCGCCGGCTGTGCAGCAGCCACCGCGCCGCCCGCTCGGTCAGCTTGCGGCCCTCCAGCCAGAGCAGGATCTGGACCGCGGTGTCCACCTGACCGTCCAGCGCCTCCACCTGGGCCCAGAAGCCGGCCATGTCGAAGACGTCCCGCGCCACCAGCCAGGCCGCGGTGATGTCCGGGACCGACGCGCCGGTCTCCTCATTGAGCCGGAACGCGAAGGTGGTCCCGGATCTGTCCACCATGTCGTTGATCACCTCGGTGGTGATGATCTCCCGGTGCAGCCGGTGGGATTCCATCCGGCCCGCGTAGCGCTCCCGCAGCGGCACCGGGAAGTAGCTGGTCAGCACGCGGCGCAGGTACGGGTCGCCGGGCAGGCTGGACGCCAACATCTCCTGCGCTGCGGCGATCTTGGTCTCCGCCAGCAGGACCGAGAACTCGGGCAAGGTCAGGCCGGTGCCCGCGGCCCGGCGCTCGGCGATCTCCTTGTCGCCGGGCAGCACGTCGAGCCGGCGGTCGACCCGCCCGTCGCGTTCCAGCTTGCGGATGTACCGGGCGTGCACGTGCAGCATCTGCGCGGCCTGGGCCCGTGACGCGGCCAGGGCCCGGTTCTGCTCGTAGTTGTGCTTGAGGACCAGGTCGCCGACCTCGCCGGTCATCTCCATCAGCAGCCGACCCCGGTCGGCGGGCGACAGCTCGCCGTCGCGGACCACGCCGTCCAGCAGGATCTTGATGTTGACCTCGTGGTCCGAGGTGTCGACCCCGGCCGAGTTGTCGATGAAGTCGGTGTTCACCAGCCCGCCGCCGAGCGCGTACTCGACTCTCGCCTCCTGGGTCAGCCCGAGGTTCCCGCCCTCGCCGACGACCCGGGCCCGCAGCTCGGAGGCGTCGACCCGGACCGCCTCGTTGGACCGGTCCCCGGCATCCGCCTGGACCTGGGTGGTGGCCTTGACGTAGGTGCCGATCCCGCCGTTCCAGAGCAGGTCCACCGGCGCCCGCAGCACCGCCGAGATCAGCTGGTCCGGCGGCAGCGCGGTCACGCTCGCGTCGAGGCCGAGCACCGCGCGCGCCTGCGGCGAGACCGGTACCGACTTGGCCGTCCGCGGCCACACCCCGCCGCCTGCCGAGACCAGCGCGGTGTCGTAGTCCGCCCACGAGGACCGCTCCAGCGCGAACAGCCGCTGCCGTTCCGCGAAGCTGACCGCCGGGTCGGGGTCCGGGTCCAGGAACAGGTGCCGGTGATCGAACGCCGCCACCAGCTTGATGTGCCGGGACAGCAGCATGCCGTTGCCGAACACGTCGCCGGACATGTCGCCGATCCCGGCCACGGTGAAGTCGTCCTGGTCGACGTCGATCCCCATGGTCTGGAAATGGAACCTGACCGACTCCCAGGCCCCCCGCGCGGTGATGCCCATCTTCTTGTGGTCGTAGCCCTCCGACCCGCCGGAGGCGAACGCGTCCCCGAGCCAGAACCCCCGGCTCTGCGCGATCTCGTTTGCGGTGTCGGAGAACGTCGCCGTGCCCTTGTCGGCGGCGACCACGAGGTAGGGGTCGTCGTGGTCCCGGCGGACCACACGCGCGGGCGGCACCACGCGCCCGGCCTCGATGTTGTCGGTCACGTCCAGCATCGCGCTGATGAAGTTCCGGTAGCAGGCGAGCACCTCGCCCTGGTGGGCCTCCCGGTCGCCGGGGTCGGGCAGCTGCTTGCAGACGAACCCGCCCTTGGCGCCGGACGGGACGATCACCGAGTTCTTCACCTCCTGCGCCTTGGCCAGGCCGAGGATCTCGGTGCGGAAGTCCTCCCGGCGGTCCGACCAGCGCAGGCCGCCCCGGGCCACGTTGGCGAACCGCAGGTGCACCGCCTCGAACCGGGGCGAGTAGACGAACAGCTCGAACGCGGGCCGCGGCGCGGGCAGGTCAGGCACCCGCGCGGCGTCGAGCTTGACCACGAGGTAGGGGGCCTGCGGCCGCGGGGTCGGCGGCCCGGCGAAGTAGTTCGTCCGCAGCGTGGCCTGGATCAGCCCCCAGTAGGCGCGCAGGATGCGGTCCTGGTCGAGGCTGGCCACCTCGTCGAGCTCGCCCCTGATCTCCTCGGTGATGGCCTCGCTGCGCTCGGCCTCCCCGGCCTGCCGGTCCGGGTCGAACCGGGACTCGAACAGTCGCACCAGGAGCCGGGTGATGGTGATGTTGGAGCGCAGCACCCGCTCGATGTAGTTCTGGCTGAACGTGCTGCCCGCCTGGCGCAGGTACTTGGCGTAG
This sequence comes from uncultured Actinomycetota bacterium, assembly GCA_963808705.1. Taxonomy (GTDB): domain Bacteria; phylum Actinomycetota; class Actinomycetes; order Streptosporangiales; family Streptosporangiaceae; genus JASHPR01. Next base: position 288,328 of record CAWEHB010000013.1, read on the forward strand.
GCGCGCAGCACCACCACCTGCCGCCAGGTCAGGTGCCCGTCGAGCACCAGGGCGTTGAACCCGTCGTCCTCGATGTCCCCGCGCCAGAGCGCGGCCAGGGCGCCGGCGAACAGCTCCTTGACCGGCGCGACGGACGATGGCGCGCGCTGGGCCGCCGCCGGGCCCTCCGCGCTGCGGCGGAGCCCGAAGTCGTAGAGCCAGAACGGCTCGGCGGCACCGAACTCATACGGGTGCTCGTCGACGACCTCGACGCCCATGTGCTGCAGCCGCGGCAGCACGTCGGACAGCGTGATCGGGGGGCCGGTGCGGTAGATCGTCATCCGCCACACCCGCGGCCGGCCGCTGGCGGCGTCCCCGGGCTCGCCGGTGTCCTCGATCGGCACGCCGCCCACGTAGCTCTCGGATTCCCACAGGTCGAACGCGACGTTCTCGCCGGACTCGCGCAGCTTGAGGATCTTCTCCAGGTCGTCGACCGCGACGCTGGCCGGGACGTCGGTCTTGTACGTCTGCGGGATCCGCTCGCCGCTGCACATGGCGAGCAGCGTGCGCGCGCGCTCCTCGCCGAGCTGGCAGAGCGCCTCCTCGGCCAGGTCGTCGTCCCACGAGCGGACCACGGCCGCCAACTTGGCCTCCAGCTCGGCGGCGTCCACGTCGGGCAGCACGTGGCCCCGCTCGGCCCGCACCACGATGTGCAGCCGCGCCACCGGCGACTCGCCGACCATCACGCTGTAGTCCACCCCGGCGCCGTGCAGCGCCTGGCGCAGGATCTCCTGGGTCCGCAGCCGGACCTGGGTGGTGTACCGGTCTCGGGGCAGGTACACCAGGCAAGACATGTACCGGCCGTAGACGTCCTTGCGCAGGAAGAGGCGGGTCTGGGTGCGCTCGCGCAGCCGCAGCACGCCCTCGGCGACCGGGATCAGCTGGGCCACCGGGGTCTGGAACAGCTCCTCGCGCGGGTAGCTCTCCAGGAACTCGGCGAGGTCCTTGCCGTCGTGGCTGTCGGCGGCGATGCTGGTCGCCGCGAGCACATCGGTGAGCTTGCGGCGCAGCACCGGGATCCTGGTGATGCTCTCGGTGTAGGCGTCGTGGGTGTACAGGCCGAGGAACCGGTACTCGCCCACGACCTTCCCGGAACCGTCCAGCCGCTTCACGGCCACGTAGTCGAGATAGCTCGGCCGGTGCACGGTCGAGCGGGAATTCGCCTTGGTCAGGATCAGCAGCTCCGGGTCGCGGGCCCGGGCCCGCACCTCCGCGGGGAGCGCCGCGAACGCGCTCGATCCCTCCCGGTCGTGCCGCAGGATGCCGAGCCCGGTGCCGGCCACGGCGCGCAGCGCCATCCCGTCCGGCCCGTCCTCCAGGTCGTACTCGCGATAGCCGAGGAAGGTGAAATGACCGTCGGCCAGCCAGCGGAGCAGGGCCTCGACCTCGGCCGGGGACTCGACGCCGGAGGCGGCGCCGCCGTCGGTGATCCGGACGTCCGGAACCATGGCCAGCTGGTCGGCCAGCTGCACGGCCTTGGCCTGCATCCGGGACCAGTCCTCCACCGCCACCCGCACATCGCCGAGTACCCGTTCCAGATCCCGCTGCAGGGCGGCGTCCTCGCCGTGCCCCAGCCGGGCGATCTCGATGTGGGTCCACGACTCGGCGATCTCGTCGTGGGCCTGCCGTTCCCCGTCGACCACCCCGAGCACCTCGCGCAGCGAGCCGGTGACATCCCGGCGGACCCGCAGCTGCGGGTGCACCACCAGGAGCGTGGCGGCCCCGTGCCGGCGCAGCTCCATCCGCACCGAGTCCACCAGGAACGGCATGTCGTCGGTGACGATGTCGACGACGTCCCGGGCCGGGGCGCAAGCCGCGGCCTCTCCGCGGCGGACCCGGACCAGGGCCCGCCCCTGGGGCCGGTGCGCGGCGAACCGGGCCTGCTCGGTCGCGACCGCGGCCAGCCGCCTGGGCCCGGCCGAGACAAGATCTTCCAGCGCGACGTGCCGGTAATAGGCGCGCAGGTAGCTGAGCACGTCGCCCACGACCGCGTCGTCCACCGCGTCGCCCGCGGCGATCTCGGCCGCCGCGTCGGCCAGCAGCGCGTCCTTGTCGTCTGCCGGACTGTCAGCCATCGGTACCCACTCCCTTGTGTCCCGGCACGGCCTACTGAACCTCTTTCATCCTCCTGCGGCTGCCCGCGTGCTCTGAACCTGAGATCCACGGATCAAAGAGGTTCACAACCAATCTCGCAGTTCCCAGAGCAGCGGGTAATACCGCATGGGCACTCTTTTGTGCAGATACGGCGCCCCGGTTGACCCGCCAGTGCCGGATTTCGTGCCGATCTGCCGTTCCACCATCTGGACGTGCCTGGCCCGCCAGAGCCCGGCCAGCTCGTCGTGGGTCAGCAGGTCCTCGGCCAGCTCCCACAGGTCGTCATGACTGGCCCGGTCCCTGGCCACGGTGACCAGCGATTCCAGGACCTGCTCGTCGGTGGCGGCCGCCAGGCCCCGGGACCGGAGCAGCGCGAGGTAGGCGTCCCAGAGAGTCGGCTCGGCGAGACGGCGGGCGAGACGGTCCCGTTCGGCGTCGGTCGGGGCGCGGAACCGGGTCACGAAGCGGGGATCCTTGGCGCCGGACAGGAACTCCAGCTCGCGGAACTGTACCGACTGGAAGCCGCTCGCGGGCGCGAGGGCGGCCCGGAACTGCAGGAAGTCCTGCGGCGTCATGGTCTCGAGCACGTCGACCTGGCTGACCAGCAGCCGCTCGATGACGTGCGCGCGCTGCAGCAGCTGCCTCGCCCGCCAGTCCTGGCCCGGCCGCATGGCGTCGCGGGCCGCGGTCAGCTCGTGCAGCAGCTGCTTGAACCACAGTTCGTAGGCCTGGTGCACGGTGATGAACAGCAGCTCGTCGTGAGCAGGCGGGACCACCTGGGGCACCTGCTGCGCCAGCAGCTCCGGCAGCCGCAGGTAGCTGCCGTAGGTGAGGCGGCCGCCTTCCTCGCCGAAGCTCTTCCCCTTTTGTTCGCTCGCCTCCGGGGCGCTTTGACCCGCCGTCTTCCCTCCTCGCTCGGGCGCTCGTTCCTCGCGCCCTCGCTCGTCAGTCCAGACGGCGGCGCGCCCCTTTGGCTCGCTCACGCTGCGCCCCCTGGGCTCGCTTACGCTCCGCCCCTTTGGCTCGCTCACTGTGTCCCCGCTCGGTTCATGTCCTGCCCTTCGGCACGAAGGAGGCCAGGACCTCGGGGTTGGCCAGGGCGTCCGGGTCGGCGGCGTCGGCTGCCGGCGTGCCCAGCAGGATCTTCCTGACCGGCACCTCGAGCTTCTTGCCCGACAGCGTCCTCGGGATGCCGGGCACCTGGTGGATCTCGTCGGGGACGTGGCGTGGCGACAGCCCGGAGCGCAGGCCGGACCGGATCCGGCCGGCCAGGGCGTCGTCGAGCTGGTAACCCTCGGCCGGCACCACGTAGAGGATCAGCCGGCCCTCCTGGCCCAGCTTGCCGGTGTCGATCACCAGGCTGTCGGCGATCTCCGGCAGCGCCTCCACGATGCGGTAGAACTCGCTGGTCCCCATCCGCACGCCGCCGCGGTTCAAGGTGGCGTCGGACCGGCCGTAGATGACGCAGCCGCCGTCCGGCAGGAACATGATCCAGTCCCCGTGCCGCCACACGCCCGGGTAGTCGGCGAAGTAACTCGCCCGGTACCGCTCACCGCCGGGGTCGTTCCAGAAGCCGACCGGCATCGAGGGCATGGGCCGGGTGATCACCAGCTCGCCCACCTCGCCGGTGACCGGCTGGCCCGCCGCGTCGTAGGCCTCCACCAGCGCGCCCAGGCAGCGCCCCGAGATCACGCCCGCCCGCACCGGGAGCAGCGGGCAGGGCCCGACGAACCCGGTGCACAGGTCGGTGCCGCCGGAGAACGAGCCGAGGATGAGGTCGCTCCGCCCGGCCGCCACCGCGTCGTAGACCCACCGGAACCCCTCCGGGGGAAGCGGGGACCCGGTCGAGCCGATGCCGCGCAGCCGCGACAGGTCATGCTCGCCGCCCGGCCGCAGCCCGGCCTTCATGCAGGCCAGCAGGTACGGCGCACCGGTTCCGAAGTAGGTCACGCCGGCCTGGCCGGCCAGCCGCCACAGCGCGTCGGTGCCCGGGTGCGTCGCGCTGCCGTCGTACAACACCACGGCCGCGCCCACGAGCAGGCCGCCGGCCAGGTAGTTCCACATCATCCAGCCGGTGGTGGTGTACCAGAAGAACACGTCGCCGGCGCCGAGGTCCTGGTGCAGGGCCATGGCCTTCAGGTGCTCGAGCACGATCCCGCCGTGACCGTGCACGATCGGCTTGGGCAGCCCGGTGGTGCCCGACGAGTACAGCACCCACAGCGGGTGCCCGAACGGGACCTCCTCGAACTCGACCGCGGCCGTCGCGGCGCCGCCGGGCGGCAGCGCCTCCCAGCGCAGCCGCCGCACCGCGCCCTCCCCCGCCGCGCCCTCCCCCGCCGCGCCCTCCCCCGCCGCGCCGCTGGCCGCTGCGTAATCCACCATGATCACGGCGTCCAGGCCGGGCAGCTCGGCCACGATCTCCGCGACCTGCGGCCGCCGGTCGAACCACTTGCCGTTGTAGGGGTAGCCGTCGACGGCGATCAGCACCTTGGGCGAGATCTGGGCCAGGCGGTCGATCACGCTGCGCGGGCCGAAGTCCGGCGAGCACGACGACCAGATGGCGCCCAGGCTCGCCGTGGCGAGCAGCCCGACCAAGGCCTCCGGGATGTTCGGCGTGTACGCGGCCACCCGGTCGCCCCTGGTGACGCCCAGGGCCTGCAACCCGGTGCGCACCCTGGCCACTTCGCCGGCGAGTTCTCCGAAGCTGAGCGTTCCGCTTCGCCCTGACTCGGACCGGAAGATCACCGCGGTCTTATCCGGCTGCGTGCGCGCCGTGCGCAGCGCGTTGCGCGCGTAGTTGAGCGTGGCCCCGCCGAACCAGCTGACGTCCGGCATCGGCCCGCCCGACAGCACCGGCCCGCCCCCGCGCCGACCGAGCACCTCGAAGTAGTCCCAGACCGACGCCCAGAACTCGGCCGGCTCCGTCACCGACCACTGCCAGATCTCGTCGTAGGTGCTCAGGTCATGGCCCCGCCGGTCCCGGAGCCACGCGGCGTAACCGGTGATTCTCGCGTCACGGATGGAGCGCTCGGTCGGCTCCCAGAGCGTGCCGCCGTAGTCGCGGCCGAGCGCGGCGGCGACCTGGTCGTCGGATGGCATAGGCATCAGCATGCGGCGTCCGGTGCGTCCTGGCAACGACGGCCGGCTCAGCGGCCCGGCCGTGACTCGCGCACCGCGGTCCGGTAGCGGCGCAGGGCGATCAGCGACCAGATCGCCTCGACCACCCCGAACGGCCACGCCCCGGAGAGGAAGCCGTAGCTGCTGGCCAGCATGCAGCCGACCGCGAACGCCAGCACGAATCCGCGATGACGGCGCTCGAGCGCGTACATCGTCATCATGAAGGTCAGGGCGGTCACGCCGTAGATCGTCAGGGCCAGGTCGCTCATGGTTGCGACTGAATGCTAGCTGACCCGCGGGGTGCCCTCAGCCAGCCGACACGGCGGTGGTCAGCCGGTCCACGGCGTGGATCACGGAACCGGTGTCGGCCAGGTCGTCGAGCACCAGGTCGGCGCCGGCCTCGCGCAGTTCGCCGGCGCTGGAGCGGCCGCTGGCCACCGCGACGCAGCGCGCGCCGCCGATCCTGGCCGCCTCGACATCGCGGCCCGAGTCCGCGATATAGACGGTCGAGTCCACGCCGACGGCCACGCCGTACTTCTCCGCGGCGCGGCCGCGGGACCTGAGCAGCTGAGCGCCCTTGGGGTAGATCTCCGACCCGTACCCGCCGATCTCGAAATCGAAGAACTCGTCCATGCCGAAGGCCCGGAGCTTCGCGGCCGCGTTCGGCCTGATCGTCCCGGTCAGCACCGACTGGATGACACCCGGCAGGCTGGCCACGGCGGCCACCGCCTCCCTGGCCCCCGGCAGTGCCCGCCCCAGCGTGGGCAGCAGGTCAAGCCGGGCGCCGAAGGCGGCGGCCAGCTCCCGGGAGTACCTGGCCAGCAGCTCCTGGCTGCCGGCGTCCGCCTGGTCCGGGGACGGCCCGGTGCTGGCCTCGTTGAGCGCCAGGGCCTCGAAGAAGATCTCCGAGTCGGTCCGGCCCGCCGTCTGCGGCAGCGCCACCAGCGGGCGCCCGGTCACCCGCTGGAACGCGTCGGCGCAGGCGCCGCGGGAGACCCGGGCCACGTCGACCAGGGTCAGGTCGATGTTCCACAGAACCAGGCGGTTGATGGGGTTCTCCTTGTCAGCCCATGTGCGGGTAGCGATGGTCCGCCGGCGGGACGAACAGCTCCTTGATGGTCCGGGTATTGACCCAGCGGATCAGGTTGAAGATCGAGCCCGCCTTGTCGTTGGTGCCGCTGGCCCGGGCCCCGCCGAACGGCTGCTGGCCGACGACCGCGCCGGTCGGCTTGTCGTTGATGTAGAAGTTGCCGGCCGAGAACCGCAGCGCGTCCGTCGCCTCCGCGATCGCGGCCCGGTCCTGCGCGATGATCGAGCCGGTGAGCGCGTACGGGGCGATGTCCGCGGCCTGGGCCACGACGCTCGAGTACTGCGCGTCGTCGAAGACGTGCACGCCGAGGATCGGGCCGAAGTACTCGGTGGTGAACACCTCGTCCGTCGGGTCGGTGCTCTCCAGCACCGTCGGCGGCACGAAGTAGCCGTCGGTGCCGTTGGTCTCGCCGCCGGTGAGGAACCGGATGGACGGGCGGGACCTGGCTCGGGCCAGGGCGTCGGCGTGGGTGGTGAACGCCGCCTCGTCGATGACCGCGCCCATGAACAGCGACAGGTCGGCGCCCACGTCGCCCATGGTCAGCGAGGCCACGGTGGAGATGAAATCGTCCCCCATCCGGTTCCACACCGATCGCGGCACGTACGCCCGCGAGGCGGCCGAGCACTTCTGGCCCTGGTACTCGAAGGCTCCCCGGACCAGCGCCGTGAGCAGGACGTCCGGGTCGGCCGACGGGTGGGCGATCACGAAGTCCTTGCCCCCGGTCTCGCCCACCAGCCGCGGGTAGCCGCGGTAGCCGGCGATGTTCTCCCCGACCGAGCGCCACAGGTGCTGGAACGTGCCCGTCGACCCGGTGAAGTGGATCCCGGCCAGGTCCGGGTGCGACAGCGCCACCCGGGAGACGGCCCGGCCGCTGCCGGTCACCATGTTGATCACGCCGGGCGGCAGGCCCGCCGCCTCGAGCACGCGCATGATGTAGTGCGCGGACAGCTGCGAGGTCGTGGACGGCTTCCACACCACGACGTTGCCGAGCAGCGCGGGCGCGGTCGGCAGGTTTCCCGCGATCGAGGTGAAATTGAACGGCGTGATCGCCAGCACGAAGCCCTCGAGCGGGCGGTACTCCAGCCGGTTCCAGGAGCCGGGTGCCGATCCTGGCTGCTCGGCGAGCAGCCGCCGCGCGTAGTGCACGTTGTAGCGCCAGAAGTCGATCAGCTCGCAGGCCGCATCGATCTCGGCCTGGTGCACGGACTTGGACTGGCCCAGGATCGTGGCGGCGTTGATGGTGGCCCGCCACGGCCCGGCCAGCAGGTCGGCGGCCTTGAGGAAGATCGCCGCCCGGTCGTCGAAGGACAGCTCGCGCCACCCCGGCGCCGCCTGGCTGGCGGCCGCGATGGCCGCGGTCACGTCCTCGTCGGTGACGCTGCCGAGCTGGCCGAGCACGTGCCGGTGGTTGTGCGGCTCGACCACGTCGACGCGGTCGCCGGAGCCCATCCGCTGCTGCCCGCCGATCGTCATGGTCAGCTCGGCGCGCTCCCCGGCGAGTTCCTTGATCCTGCTCTCCAGCGCGGCGCGCTCCTGGGTTCCCGGGGCGTAGAACCTGACCGGCTCGTTCCCAGGAACGGGGACGTTCGTTACGGCATCGAACACGGACACTCCCTGCGCTACCCGGCGTCAACGGCAACAGGCTCAATGGTCGCACGAGAAGCGGGATGCTTGGTTCAGTCGGTCACGTGCGACAGCTCCTGGGTGGCATACCAGAGCAGCTCGTGGCCCTCGGCCCCGTCCACGGTGAACCTGGCGTCCTCGTCGCCGTCGTCGGCGGCCGGCAGCGCGGCGATCGCCGCGCGAACGTCGGCCGCGGCGCTCGGATCGTCGATGTGACCGGAGACCACGTCGCCGAGCCTGACCGGCACCCCGATCTCCACCAGGGCCGGCTCGTCGAACCCGGCGACCCCGGCCACCTGCTCCTCGGGTACCTCGGCCGCGAGCACCACCCGGCGGCCGGGAGCGCCGGGGTCGCCGTACAGCAGCCGCAGCGAAGCCCGGGCCGCGTGCGTCATCGCGACGTATTCGAGTTCCTCCTCGTCACCGCTCGAGTACCACTCGCGCAGCGCGGGCGTGACGGCGAAGCCGCGCACCGGCGGCGCGGCCTGGGCCTCGGCGAGCAGCCGGGCCAGCGCCGGCAACGTGAAGGGCAGGTAGACGCGCATCACCGGACCGGCTGATCTCCGGGCGCCGGCCCGCCGCCTCCCGGCCGGGCGCCGGCGCGCTCGGACCCGGCCAGGGCGGCCAGCACGGCCGTCACCGCCGCCTCGAGCGGCTCGTGCTCCCAGACCCGGACCACGTTCCAGCCCGCGGCCGCCAGCGCGGCGTCCGCGGCCCGGTCGCGCTCGACGTTCTGGCGCAGCTTGGGCTCCCAGTACCAGACGTTGGCCGCGGGCTTGGAGCCGTGCTCGGGGCAGGCGTGCCAGAAGCAGCCGTCGACGAAGACGGCCACCCGCCGGGCCGTGAACGCGATGTCGGGCCGGACCCGCTTGCCGTCGGCCAGGTCGAGCCGGTAGTCCTTACGGAACCGGTATCCCTGCCGGTGCAGCGCGCGCCGCAGCGCGAGCTCGGGCTTGGTGTCGGTGCGCCGGTTGGCGCGCATATTGGCTGAGCGCCCTGCGCTGGACGGATGCGGGTACTCGGCCACGCGCTTCAGGGTAGAGGCCGGCCTCCCCGAACCATGATCGTGGTTGATCGGTGACCGTATCCGTCCGCGGGTTCAATGGGTCGTCGCAACACTGGTGGTAGATGGCTCTTTCCGTGGTCATCGATCAACCGCGATCATGAAAATTAGCGGGCGACCGCAGGGCCGACTGGGCCATGAAGGGCGGCGGTTAGGCGAGGGGCTGCCCGAGCAGGTCGGTCAGCCGCGCGATCGTGGGCTCCGGCTCGCGGTGGTGCAGGGCGACCAGGCCGATGGCTTCCGCCGCCGCGATGTTGGCCTGGACGTCGTCGATGAACACGCATTCCTGGGGCTCCAGGCCCAGCAGCGACGCGGCGTGCCGGAAGATCCTTTCCTCCGGCTTGCGCATGCCGACCTCGGACGAGATCACGACCACGTCGAACAGCTCGGGGAACAGGTGCCGCGGGTAGTCGCCGTTGCCCCACGAGTTGGACAGCAGCGCGGTGCGCAACCCGGCCTGGCGCAGGGAGCGGACCAGGTCGACCATGGCGGTCTCCAGGGCGGTCGCGGCGAACATCCGGGCCAGCAGCCCGTCGGCCAGCACCGGCCGGCCGTCGACGTGGGTTAGCTGGTCCGCCAGCTGCCGCTCGAACTCCTCGTTCGTGCACTCGCCGCGTTCCAGCGCGTGGATCGGGTTGTCGGCCACCCCGTCGCCGTAGGCCTGGGTGACCCAGGCCCGCATGACCGCGGTGTAGCTGTCCCGGTCGATCTGCTCCGCGCGGATCCAGGCGTCCACCGTGTCCAGGATGGGGTTGGTCATCACCCCGCCCCAGTCGATGATCACGCCCCGGATCCGCGGCCCGGCGCCGGCCGGGGCTACCCGCGGGCCGGCGGCGACCGGGGCTGGCTGCGGCCCGGCGCCGGAAGGGGCTACCCGCGGGCCGGCGGCGGCCGGGGCTGGCTGCGGCCCGGCGCCGGCGGAGGTCATTCGCTGGTCGTTGGGCGTACCGGTCGGTGTGGTCTCCTCGGGCACAACCTCGATCGTAAGTGACCGCCAAGCCCGGCCCTCGCGGGGCCGGCGCCCTTGATCATCATCACTCTTCACGCGTTCCAGTCGTTTCTTGGGCGTTATGACCGAATTATGGGTCCCGAGCAAGTGAAGAGATGAAAGATGATCATGGTGGAGCGAGGATCTGGCGGCGGGGTCAAGGGACGGGTGGGGCGGGCGGGAGGGCGGGGCGGGGGCGGCGGGTGAGCTCGGCGCGGGCGGCGAGGTCGGCATCTGCGGGGTAGCGGACCTCCTCCAGGCAGAGGCCGTGCGGCGGAGCGACGATCACGCCGGGGTCGCGCACCCGGGCGGCGAGCACCTCGGCCAGCCAGCTGGCCGGCCGGCGCTCGTCCCCCACCGACAGCAGGCCGCCGACCAGCGCGCGGACCATGTTGTGGCAGAACGCGTCCGCGGTCACGGTGGCCACGGCCACCCCGGGAGCGGGCCGCGCCCACTCCAGCCGCAGCAGTTCCCGGACGGTGCTCGCGCCCTCGCGCCGCCGGCAGAAGGCCGCGAAGTCATGGGGGCCGAGGAAGGCCCGGGCGGCCTCGTTCATGCGCGAGACGTCCACCCGGCGCGGATACCAGAGCGTGTCGTGCCTACGCAACGGATCGGCAGCCGCCGGATCGTCGCACACCCGGTAGGAGTAGCGCCGCCAGAGCGCGGAGAACCGGGCATCGAACCCGTCCGGGGCGGGGCCGATCGCCCGCACCCTGACGTCGGGCGGCAGTTGCCGGGCGAGCCTGCGCGCGGGGTGGGCCGGGCAGGCCGCCGCCCAGGCCGCCGACGGCACGTCGGCGTGCGCGACCTGGCCGCGCGCGTGCACCCCGGCGTCGGTGCGGCCGGCTACGGTCAGGGCCGGGCCGACCGGCAGCGCCAGCGCCCGGCCCAGCGCCTCCTGCACCACCTCCTGGACGGTGCGCAGGCCAGGCTGGAGGCTCCAGCCGTGAAACCCTGAGCCGTCGTAGGACAGGTCCAGCCTGAGCCGGGTCATGACGGCATCAGGCTGGTCCCCGGCGGCCGCCAGCGTGCCGCTCAGGGCCGCAGCCGGGCTGTTAGCCGGCATCCTCCGGCTGGTCGTCATCCGGCTCGTCGTCTTCGCTGCTCTCGGCCTCGTCGTCCGGCTCGTCGGCGGCGTCCTCCGCCGTGTCCTCGGCGACCACCTCGCCAGACTCGGCGTCCCCGGGCGATTCGGCGGAGTCGGCGCGTTCTGGCTCCGCGTCGGAGACCTCGGCCGCGGCGTCCGCCTCCGTGCTCTCCGGCGCGGTGACCTCCGCCTCGGCCTGGGAGGCACGCGCGGCGGGCTGGGCGCGGCGGGCCCGGCGGCGGCGCGGCCGCACCTCCGCCTCCTCCGGGACCAGCTCGATCACGGCCATCGCCGCGTTGTCACCCTTGCGCGGGCCGATCTTCGTGATCCGGGTGTACCCGCCCTCCCGGTTGGTGAAGGTCGGCGCGATCTCGGTGAACAGCGTGTGCACGACGTCCCGGTCGGTGACCGTGGCCAGCACGTGGCGCCTGGCGTGCAAATCGCCGCGCTTGGCGAAGGTGATCAGGCGCTCGGCCACCGGCCGCAGCCTGCGCGCCCGTGCCTCGGTCGTGGTGATCTTGCCATGCTCGAACAGCGCGGTGGCAAGGTTCGCCATCATGTGCCGCTGGTGGGCCGGGCTGCCGCCCAGCCGCCGGCCCTTGGTGGGCGTGGGCATCGGAACGTTCTCCTGTTCGGTACCGGAAAGGCGTCAGTGCTGCTCGCGGAGCTTGCTCCGCGCGGGGGGTTGAAGGGGGGTCGCCCCCCCTAGGGCTAATACTGCTCGGTCTCGACGTAACTCTCGTCGTCGTCCGCCCCGTAGCTGTCTGCGGCGGTCCCCGGGTCGAACCCGGGCGGGGAGTCCTTCAGCGCGAGGCCCATGTCGATCAGCTTCTGCTTGACCTCCTCGATCGACTTCGCGCCGAAGTTGCGGATGTCGAGCAGGTCCTGCTCGCTGCGGGCCACCAGCTCGCCCACGGTGTGAATGCCCTCGCGCTTGAGGCAGTTGTAGGAGCGGACGGTCAGGTTCAGCTCCTCGATCGGCAGCGCGAGGTCGGCGGCGAGCGCGGCGTCGGTCGGCGACGGGCCGATGTCGATGCCCTCGGCGTCCACGTTCAGCTCCCGGGCCAGGCCGAACAGCTCGACCAGGGTCTTGCCGGCGCTGGCCACCGCGTCCCGGGGCCGCATGCAGGGCTTGGTCTCCACGTCGAGGATCAGCTTGTCGAAGTCGGTGCGCTGCTCGACGCGGGTGGCCTCGACCTTGTAGGTGACGCGCAGCACCGGCGAGTAGATCGAGTCGATCGGGATCCGGCCGATCTCCTGTCCCGGCTGCTTGTTCTGGGCGGCGGACACGTAGCCGCGGCCGCGCTCGACCGTCAGCTCCATCTCCAGCTTCCCCTTGCTGTTCAGCGTGGCGATGTGCAGGTCGGGGTTGTGCACCTCGACGCCGGCCGGCGGCGCGATGTCGGCCGCCGTGACCGGGCCGGGCCCCTGCTTGCGCAGGTACATCGGCACCGGCTCGTCGTGCTCGGAGGAGACGACGAGCTCCTTCAGGTTCAGGATGATGTCGGTGACGTCCTCGGTGACCCCGGGGACGGTGGAGAACTCGTGCAGCACTCCTTCGATCCTGATGCTGGTGACCGCGGCACCGGGGATCGAGGAGAGCAGGGTGCGGCGGACCGAGTTGCCGATCGTGTAGCCGAATCCCGGCTCGAGCGGCTCGATGACGAACCGCGACCGGAACTCGCTGACCTGATCCTCGGTGAGGCTCGGACGCTGGGCGATGAGCATGGTGCTTCCTTTCCGCGATGCCCGCTATCTGACGATCGCGACTTTCGCTGACGGCCGGCCGCCGTCACCGGTTACTGCTTACTTCTTACTTCTTACTTCGAGTAGTACTCAACGATGAGCTGCTCCTGGACCAGCGTGTCGATCTGGGTCCGGGCCGGGAGCGCGTGCACGAGAATGCGCATCTTGTCCGGGATCACCTCGAGCCACGCCGGGACCGTGCGCTCGCCCGCCTCGGCGCGCGCCACCACGAACGGGGTCAGCTCGCGGGACTTGGCCGCGATCTCGACGATGTCGCTCTCGCTCACCCGGTACGAGGGGATGTTGACCTTGCGCCCGTTGACCAGGACGTGCCCGTGGCCCACAAGCTGGCGGGCCATGTCCCGGCTCTTGGCGAAGCCGGCCCGGTAGATCACGTTGTCGAGGCGGCTCTCCAGGATCTGCAGCATGGCCTCGCCGGTCCGGCCGCGGGTGCGGGTCGCCTCTTCGTAGTAGTTGTGGAACTGCTTCTCCAGGACGCCGTAGATGCGCTTGGCCTTCTGCTTCTCCCGGACCTGCAGCAGGTAGTCGTTCTCCTTCGGCCGGTTCCGGCCGTGCTCACCCGGCGGATAGGGCCGGATCTCGATGGGGCACTTCGGCGAGTCGCACTTGGCCCCCTTCAGGAACAGCTTGGTCTTCTCGCGACGGCAGCGCTTGCAGTCCGGACCGGTGTATCGAGACATCTTGTCGCTTACTCCCTCAGACCCGGCGCCGCTTGGGCGGGCGGCAGCCATTGTGCGGAACCGGGGTGACGTCCTGGATCGAGCCGACCTCCAGGCCGGTCGCCTGCAGCGACCGGATGGCGGTCTCCCGGCCCGAGCCCGGACCCTTCACGAACACGTCGACCTTGCGCATGCCGTGCTCCATGGCCCGCCGGGCCGCGGCCTCGGCCGCCATCTGCGCGGCGAACGGCGTCGACTTGCGCGAGCCCTTGAATCCGACCTGGCCGGACGAGGCCCAGGAGATGACGCTCCCGCCGGGGTCGGTGATCGAGACGATGGTGTTGTTGAACGTGCTCTTGATGTGGGCGTGCCCGTGAGCGATGTTCTTCCGCTCTTTCCGGCGCACCTTCTTGACGGCGCCGGCGCGACTCTTCGGAGGCATCTATATTCCTTCAGTTCCGGAGGTGATCGGACCGCTCGGGGCGGACTACTTCTTCCCGGCCTTCTTCTTGCCGGCCACGGTCTTCTTCTTGCCCTTCCTGGTGCGGGCGTTGGTCTGCGTGCGCTGGCCGTGGACGGGCAGCCCGCGGCGATGCCGGATGCCCTGATAGCACCCGATCTCGACCTTGCGCCGGATGTCGGCCTGAACCTCACGGCGCAGGTCACCTTCGACCTTGTAGTTGGCGTCGATCCAGTCCCTGAGCCGGACCAGGTCGTCGTCGCTGAGGTCGTGCACGCGGGCGTCCCCGCTGACGTTCGTGGCCTTCAGTGTCTCCAGCGCACGGGTACGGCCGATTCCGTAAACGTAGGTAAGGGCGACCTCGAGCCGCTTGTCACGCGGGAGGTCAACGCCGACGAGGCGTGCCATCGGGGCAGTTCTCCTTCTTGGTCGCGGAGGTCCTACGCGCCGCTCCCGGCGTCCCTGCCCGGACGGGGCCCCGGCCTCCTCCGGGGGTCACCCTTATCCGGCGGGGCCGGATAAGGGCTGCGGTGCGTTGTCTTGCCGTGCTTATCTAACTGGCTGCTTCTCTGGCTGGTCGGGTTGGGGGTTCTTGCTGGCCTGGCTCAGCCCTGACGCTGCTTGTGCCGCGGATCAGAGCAGATGACCATGACCCGGCCATGCCGACGGATGATCCGGCACTTGCTGCAGATCTTCTTCACACTCGGCTTGACCTTCATGACGTTCTCCTCGCGGATGCCGGGCCGCCCGGGGAGCGCCCCGCGGCCCCTGCATCTCGTTATCTTTATACCTTTACTTGTACCGGTAGACGATCCGCCCACGACTCAGGTCGTAGGGGCTAAGCTCCACGACGACCCGGTCATCGGGAAGGATCCGGATGTAGTGCATCCGCATCTTTCCGCTGATGTGAGCCAGGACCTTGTGCCCGTTGTCTAGCTCCACCCTGAAAAAGGCATTGGGCAGTGATTCCACCACCGTGCCCTCGATCTCAATGGCGCCGTCTTTCTTGGGCATATCCTCCGCGCTTCGCTGATAGGCGCTAGCTCGCCTGTTGCTTCGTGCTAGCTGCTCGTGCTGGTGTTCGTTCGGTCGGTGCCCGCTGGTCCCGGCGGTGGCCTGGTGCGGGCCGTGGCAGGCAGGATCACGCGGTCATCGTGAGGCTTGCCCCGCCCGGCTCGTGCCTGTGCGCACCTTCCGGATCCGGGCGGCTCCGACGGATGGCTGTCTTCGCGCTGCAGACTCACGTCACCGGCACGGAAACAGCTCACAAGCCGCAGCAGAGTCTACGCGACCCCCGCCGCCAAAGCGAACCGGGGCGCCTAACCCTGTCCGACCGGTGTAACCAGGCGGGGGGCCGCGATATTCCCGGCCCCTGATCACTGGTCGGGGTCGCCGCCGATCTGGTCGGGGCGGTCACGCCGGATCTGGCGGGGGTGGTTCGGGCCGCCGCCGGGATGGCTGCCGGAGATCCAGCGGCCGACCATGATGGCTCCCCACGGCCCGGAGATCCACAGCGGCCAGAGGTACCCCGCGCCGCTCAGCGCCCAGATCACGAAGCAGAGCAGGGTGACGCTGAACCAGCTCCCCCACGCGGCCGCCCAGACCGGGGAGAACCGGCCGTGCCCCCAGGCCAGGCCGCCGGCGCCGGCGGCCGCCTGAAACGAGCCCGCGCCGGGTATCTGCCGGCGGTAGTGGCGGGGCAGCGACGCATCGGGCAGCCGGTACAGGTCGATGGCGGGCAGGTCCGTCATGAGCTCGTCAAGGTCGCCCAGGGTCTTCGCCGCGTAGGCCTTGTCCATCCGCTCGTTGAATTCCTCCACGGTCAGCCGGCCCGCGGCGTGGTGCTCGCGGAGCAGGGCCACGGTTCGTTCCCGGTCATCGTCGGAAGCCCGGATCCTGGGGTCGCCCGCCATCGGTCCTCCTCAGCTCGCCGAGCCTGCTCCGGCGGACACCTGCAGCGGGCCGGCCGCCGGAGCGCTCTTGGCGCGCAGGCGCTCGAAGCCGCTGCGGCCGCCGTCCTCGGCCGTCAGGACCCAGGGCCCGTCCGCGGTGATGGCCACCGTGTGCTCGGAATGCGCCGCCCAGGTGCCGTCCGCGGTGACCACGGTCCAGTCGTCGTCGAGCAGGAGCGTCTGCGGCCGGCCCAGGACCAGCATGGGCTCGATGGCGAGCGCCATCCCCTCGACCAGCACCGGCCCCCGGCCGGCCCGGCCGTAGTTCGGCACCGGCGGGTCCATGTGCATCTCGCTGCCGATCCCGTGGCCTACGTACTCCCGGACGATCCCGTACGGCCCGCTGGCCCGCGCGCTCGTCTCGACGGCGTGGGAGATGTCGCTCAGCCTGCCGCCCGGCCGGGCCTGCGCCAGGCCGTGCCAGAGCGCCCGCTCGCACGCTTCCAGCAGCCGGGCGTGCTCGTCGCTGACCGGCCCGACGCCGACCGTGCGGGCCGCGTCACCGTGCCAGCCGTCGACGATCGCGCCGCAGTCGATCGAGATCAGGTCCCCGGCCGCGAGCCGGGTGCGGTCGCCGGGGATGCCGTGCACGATCTGGTCGTTGACCGAGGTGCAGATGGTGGCCGGGTACCCGTGGTAGCCCTTGAAGGACGGGACGGCCCCGGCAGCGCGGATCTCCCGCTCGGCGAGTGCGTCCAGGTCCGCGGTACTGATGCCGGGCTCGACCGCGGCGGTCAGCACGTCGAGCGTGCGCGAGACCACCAGGCCCGCCTCCCGCATCGCGGCGAGCTGGCCGGGTGTCTTGATCTGGATCGGCAGTTCCCGCCTGGTTCGCATGACGCCTCCGGAGTCCTGTTCCCACGTTACCGTTGCGCGTCAGCATGCGTGTCAAGCCGGTGGCCGCAGCCCAGGCCGCGAGCGGGGCGGGAGTCCGCGGGGCAGCGGGGTCAGCGGGGTCAGCGGATGAATCGCCGCAGCGCGCTCAGCGCCCGGTCGGTGATCTCCTCCACCGGGCCGGTGGCGTCGACCCCGAGCAGGATGCCCTCGTCCGCGTAGAACGCGATCAGCGGCTGGGTCTGCTGCTGGTACACGTCCAGCCGGTGCCTGATCGTCTCCTCGCGGTCGTCGTCCCGCTGGAAGAGCTCGCCGCCGCAGTCGTCGCATTGCTCGTTGCGGGACGGCGGGTCGAACAGCACGTGCCATACCCGCCCGCACCTGCGGCAGGTCCTTCGCCCGGAGAGCCGCCGGACCACCTCGTCGTCGTCGACGACCAGCTCGAGCACGAGATCCAGCCGGGTGTCCCACTCGGCGAGCATCTTCTTCAGCGTCTCGGCCTGGGGCACGTTCCGCGGGAACCCGTCGAGCAGGAAGCCGGCCTGCGCGTCGTCCTCCTGGATCCGGCTGGCGACCATCGCGATCGTGACCTGGTCGGGCACCAGGTCGCCGCGGTCCATGTACGCCTTGGCCACGCGGCCGAGGTCGGTGCCCGTGCTGACGTTGGACCTGAAGATCTCACCTGTCGAGATCGTCGGGATCGCCAGGTGTGAGGCTATGAACTGGGCCTGCGTCCCCTTGCCCGCACCGGGGGGCCCGACGAGGACGACGCGCACTACCGCAGGAAACCCTCATAGTTACGCTGCTGTAGTTGGCTCTCGATCTGCTTCACCGTGTCCAGGCCGACCCCCACCGCGATCAGGATGCTGGTGCCGCCCAGCGGGAACTGCTGCGAGGCACCGACCAGGCCGATGGCCACCATCGGGATCAGCGCGACCAGGGCCAGGTAGACCGAGCCGGGAGTGGTCAGCCGGTTGACCACGTAGCCCAGGTACTCGGCGGTCGGCCGGCCGGGGCGGATGCCCGGGATGAAGCCGCCGACCTTCTTCATGTTGTCCGCCACCTCGGCCGGGGGGAACGTGATGGAGACGTAGAAGAACGTGAAGAAGACGATGAGGGCGAAGGTCGCGAACATGTAGACGGCGTTGTCCCCGTAGGTCAGGTGCACCGAGACCCAGTTGGCCCAGGCCTTCGGGTGCGCGCCGTTGATGCCCCCGAACATCTGGGTGGCCAGCTGCGGGATGTACAGCAGCGACGAGGCGAAGATGACCGGGATGACGCCGGCCTGATTCACCTTGAGCGGGATGTAGGTCGAGGTCCCGCCGTACATCCGGCGCCCCACCATGCGCTTGGCGTACTGGACCGGGATCCGCCGCTGGGCCTGCTCCATGAACGCCACGAACCCGACGATTCCCACGCCGACGATCACCACGATGGCGAACACGAACGCGTGCTTTTCCTCGTAGATCTGCTCGAACTCGCCCGGGATCTGCGAGATCACGGTGGTGAAGATCATCAGCGACATGCCGTTGCCCACCCCGCGGTCGGTGATCAGCTCGCCGAGCCACATGATCACGCATGTGCCCGCGGTCATGGTGATGACCATCGTGGCGATGGTGAAGACCCCCTGGTCGGGGATCAGGTTGGAGCACTTGGTGGTGCCGGCGATGCCGTACAGGGTGCCGGACCGGGCCAGCGCGACGATCGCGGTCGACTGCAGGATGGCCAGGCCACACGTGAGGTACCGGGTGTACTGGGTGATCTTCGCCTGGCCGGACTGGCCCTCCTGCCGCAGCGTCTCCAGCCGCGGGATCACCACGGCGAGCAGTTGCAGGATGATGCTGGCCGTGATGTAGGGCATGATCCCGAGCGCGAACACCGACAGCCGCAGCAGCGCGCCGCCGCTGAACAGGTTGACCAGCTGGAACAGGCTGGCGCCGCTGCCGCCGGTGGTGTTCACCACGTTGAGGCAGGAATCGACGGCCTTCTCCGAGATCCCGGGGGTCGGCACGCAGGCGCCCAGCCGGAACATGGCGATGATGAAGATCGTGAAAAGCAGCTTCCGGCGCAGGTCGGGCGTGCGGAACGCCCGCAGGAACGCAGTCAGCATGCCCCGTCCTCGGGTCGTTGGGTCAACGTCATCTGCCGCTCCTCGTCGGGGAGGGTGCCCGCTGGTGGCAAGCAGCGAGCCCCGGGCCGCAGTCTAGCTCGCTCCAGGGGCTCCGACAGCCATGCGCGGGGCCGGGTGCCAGCCGCGACGGTCGTCCCCTCCGGGGCAGCACGGCCACGTCACAACTCGGTGACCGTGCCGCCGGCGGCGGTGATCTTCTCCCTGGCCGTGGCGGAGAACGCGTGCGCACTCACCCGCAGCCCCTTCGGGACCGCATCGCCGGAGCCGAGCACCTTGACCAGTTCCCCGGGCCGGACCGCGCCCTTGGCCACGAGACCCTCGGGGGTCACGTCCCCGCCGTCCGGGTACAGGGCGGCCAGCCGCTCCACGTTGACCACCTGGTAGGTGGTCTTGAACCGCAGGTTCGAGAACCCCTTGAACTTGGGCAGCCTGCGGTGCAGCGGCATCTGGCCGCCCTCGAAGCCGGGCGCCACCGGGCCGCGTGCCTTGCTGCCCTTGGTGCCGCGGCCGGCCGTCTTGCCCTTGGACGCCTCGCCGCGGCCGACCCGGGTCCGGGCGGTGTGCGCGCCGGGAGCCGGCCGCAGGTGGTGGATCTTCAGTCCCCGGCCGGCCGGGCTGTTGTCGCCGGCTGCCATGTCAGTCGACCTCCTCGACGGTGACCAGGTGGCGCACTGCCCGGACCATGCCGCGGATCTCCGGCCGGTCCGCCTTCACGACCACGTCACCGATCCGGCGCAGGCCCAGCGAGCGCAGCGTCTCCCGCTGCACCCGCGTGCCGCCGATCCGCGACTTGGTCTGGGTGACTCTCAGTTCTGTCATGACTGCTCCCGCTCGCCCGCCGCGGCCGGCGCCGCGGCGGCCGCCGCCGCCGCGCGGGCCCTGAGCATGGCCGCCGGAGCGACGTGCTCGATCGGCAGGCCGCGCCGGGCCGCGATCTCCTCGGGCCGGTTCAGGCTCTTCAGCGCGGCCACGGTCGCGTGGATCACGTTGATCGGGTTCGACGAGCCCAGCGACCGGGACAGCACGTCGTGGATGCCCGCGCACTCGAGCACGGCGCGGACCGGGCCGCCGGCGATGACACCGGTTCCCGGGCTGGCCGGCTTGAGCAGGACCACGCCCGCCGCGGCCTCGCCCTGCACCGCATGCGGGATCGTGCCGCCGATCCTGGGCACCCGGAAGAAGCCCTTCTTGGCCGCCTCCACGCCCTTGGCGATCGCCGCGGGGACCTCCTTGGCCTTGCCGTAGCCGACCCCGACGAGCCCGTTCCCGTCACCCACGACGACCAGCGCCGTGAAGCTGAAGCGCCGGCCGCCCTGGACCACCTTGGCCACCCGGTTGATGGCCACGATCTTCTCCAGGTAGGCGGTGCCCCTTTCGGCAGCGCCGCCCCGGCGGTCGTCGCGGCGGTCGCGCCGCTCGCCACCGCCTCCTGCGCCGCGCCGCGATGCTGGTGGCATTAGATGTTCTCCTTCTGACTGTCCATGGTGGCGCTGTCCATCACAGGGCCAGCCCGCCTTCGCGGGCGCTGTCCGCGAGCGCGGCGACCCGGCCGTGGTAGGCGTGGCCGCCGCGGTCGAAGACCACCGCGGTGATCCCGGCCGCCGTGGCGCGCTCCGCCAGCAGCGTGCCCACCTGCTTGGCCTTGGCCGTCTTGTCCCCGCTGGAGCCGCGGATCGACGCGTCCAGGGTGGACGCGGACACCATCGTGCCGCCGACGGCGTCGTCCACCAGTTGCGCGAACACGTGCCGGGCCGAGCGGGTGACCACCAGCCGCGGGCGCACCGCGCTACCGGTGACCTTCTTCCTTACCCGGAGGTGGCGCCGCGTGCGCGCGGCGGCGCGCGCATCGGTGCGGCCGGTGATCCGGCCGTGCGCCCGGGTCTTGGTGCCAGACATCTCCTACTTCCCAGCCTTCCCGACCTTGCGGCGGATCTGCTCGCCCTGGTACCGCACGCCCTTGCCCTTGTACGGGTCCGGCTTGCGGAGCTTGCGTATATTGGCCGCGACTTCGCCGACCTGCTGCTTGTCGATTCCCTCGACCACGAACCTGGTGGGCGATTCGACCCGCAGCGTGATTCCCTCGGGAGCGTTCACCGGTACCGGGTGGCTGAAGCCGAGCGAGAACTCCAGGTCCTTGCCCTTGGCCTGCACCCGGTAGCCGACCCCGACGATCTCCAGGGTCTTGCGGAACCCCTCGGTCACGCCGGTGACCATGTTGGCGATCAGCGAGCGGGACAGGCCGTGCAGCGCCCTGATCTCGCCCTCGTCGTTCGGCCTGGTCACAGTGACGGTCCCGTCGGCCTGCGCCACCTCGATGGGCGCGGCCACCTCCATGCTCAAGGTCCCGCGCGGTCCCGTCACGGTCACCTCGCGGCCCTTGATGGTGACGTCGACGCCGGCCGGGATGGCGACGGGCGTGCGTCCGATTCGTGACATCGCGGTTCCCCTACCAGACGTAGGCGAGGACTTCCCCGCCCACGCCCTTCCTGTTCGCCTGCTTGTCGGTCATCAGGCCGGCCGAGGTCGAGATGATCGCCACGCCGAGGCCGCCGAGCACCCGGGGCAGGTTGTCCTTGCGCGCGTACACCCGCAGGCCGGGCTTGGACACCCGCTTGAGCCCGGCGATCGAGCGCTCCCTGGTCGGCCCGAACTTGAGCGCGATCACCAGGTTCTTGCCGACCTCCGCGTCCTGGACCTGCCATCCTGCGATGTAGCCCTCCTGCTGGAGGATCTCGGCGATGCGAACCTTGATCTTGGAAGATGGCATGGTCACGGTGTCGTGGTATGCCGAATTGGCGTTGCGCAGACGGGTCAGCATGTCTGCGACCGGGTCGGTCATGGTCATGGCCTGAGGGCCCTCCTCGCCGCGGTTTCCCTGGGGACCTTCGGCGTGGTCGGTGGGCGCTGGTCGCGCCCAGGTTTATCGGTTGATGCGGTAATGCGGCTGGCAGCGGGCTACCAGCTGGACTTGGTGATGCCGGGAAGCTCGCCCCGGTGCGCCATCATCCGGAAGCAGATCCGGCACAGGCCGAACCTGCGGTAGACGGCGCGCGGCCGGCCGCACCGCGAGCACCTGGTGTACGCGCGCACGGCGAACTTCGGCTTGCGCTTGGCCTTGGCGATAAGGCTCTTCTTCGCCACTCGTCAGCTCTCCCTAAACGGAAATCCGAGCCGCCGCAGCAGCGAGCGGCCCTCGTCATCGTTGGTCGCGGTGGTGACGACGGTCACGTCCATGCCGCGCTGCCGGTCCACCTGATCCGGGTTGATCTCGTGGAACATCAGCTGCTCGGTGAGGCCGAAGGTGTAGTTCCCCCGGCCGTCGAACTGCCGGTCGCTCAGCCCGCGGAAGTCCCGGATCCGGGGCAGGGCCAGGGTCAGCAGCCGGTCGAGGAACTCCCACATCCGGGTCCCGCGGAGCGTGACGTGCGCCCCGATCGGCATGCCCTCCCTGAGCTTGAACTGGGCCACCGACTTCCTGGCCCGGGCGACGGCCGGCTTCTGCCCGGTGATGATGGTCAGGTCCTTCACCGCGCCGTCGATCAGCTTCGCGTCCCGGGCCGCCTCGCCGACGCCCATGTTGACCACGATCTTGGACAACCTGGGAACCTGCATGACGTTGGAGTAGCCGAACTCCTCGCGGAGTCCCGGGGCGATCTCGGCCTGATAGCGCTCCTTGAGCCGGGGCGGCGGCGCGGGCGCGGCAGGCTGTCCGTTGCCGCGCGCCGCGGCGGCCTGCGCGCCGTCGACCGGAGCGTCGTTCGCGGCGCCCTTGCCCTTGGACGCCTGCTTCGTCTGTGCTGCAGCCATGAGATGTCCTAGATGTCCTTACCGCTCGTGCGCGAGATCCGGACCTTCTTGTCGTCCTCGCCGCGCCGGTAGCCCGCGCGGGCCGGCTTCTTCGTGTCCGGGTCGATCAGCTGCACGTTGCTGACGTGGATCGGCGCCTCCTGGTGGATGATGCCGCCCTCCTTGGCACCGCGCCGCCCCTGGTAGTCGACCTTGGTGTTCTTCTTGATCATGTTGACGCCGTGCACGATCACCCGCTGCTTGTCCGGGTACGCGACGACGACCGTGCCCTCCCGGCCGACGTCCCGGCCGGCGATGACGATCACGTGGTCGCCCTTCTTGATCTTCATTCCCGGCAACTTCGCCGTGGCCTTCTTCGCCATCACAGCACCTCCGGGGCTAGCGAGATGATCCGCATGAACCGCTTCTCCCGCAGCTCGCGCCCGACCGGCCCGAAGATGCGGGTACCGCGCGGGTCCCCGCCGTCCCTGATCAGCACGGCCGCGTTCTCATCGAAGCGGATGTAGGAGCCGTCCCCGCGGCGGCGCTCCTTGCGCGTGCGCACGACGACTGCCTTGACCACGTCGCCTTTCTTCACCCCGGCGCCGGGAAGGGCATCCTTGACGGTCGCCACGATGACATCGCCGATACCCGCGTATCGCCTGCCCGAGCCGCCGAGCACGCGGATGCACAGAATCTCCTTGGCACCCGTGTTGTCGGCGACCTTGAGCCGCGACTCCTGCTGGATCACGTCAACTCCTGCTTCGACCCCCGGCCCGTCACGGGCCGGGGCTGATGTCTGTCCGTGGCCCGCACGCGGGCCGGCTGGTCTGGGTCGGCGGCCCGCACGCGGGCCGGCTGCCTGTGCTCTGTCGGGTGGGCTGGGTACCGGCGGCTACTTCGCCTTCTCCAGGATTTCCGTTACCCGCCAGCGCTTGGTCGCGGACAGCGGCCGGGTCTCCATCAGCAGCACCCGGTCGCCGATGCCGCACGCGTTCTCGCCGTCGTGGGCCTTGTACTTCTTCGTGCGGCGGATGACCTTGCCGTACTTCGGGTGCTTGACCCGGTCCTCGACCACGACGACGACGGTCTTGTCCATCTTGTCGCTGACCACCAGGCCCTCGCGCACCTTGCGGTAGCCGCGCGCGAGCTGGCCGCCCTGTGCGTCACTCATCCTCATCCACCTCCTCCGCCACGCTCACGATCCCGAGCTCGCGTTCCCGCTTCACCGTGTAGATACGGGCGATCTCCTTGCGCACCGCGTGCAGCCGTCCGTGGCTTTCCAGCTGGCCGGTGGCCGCCTGGAAGCGGAGGTTGAACAGCTCGATCTTGGCCTCCGCCAGCTTGCCGTCGAGTTCTTCCTCGGTTGAGCCCCGCAGATCAGCGGCGGCCAGTCCCTTGGCCATCACGCCTCACCCACTTCGCGCTTCACGAACTTGCAGCTCAATGGGCACAGCATCGGGAGCTTGTGCATCTTTGCCATCACGCTTCGCCCACCTCGCGCTTCACGAACTTGCACTTCATCGGGAGCTTGTGCATCGCGCGGCGCAGCGCCTCCCGGGCGATGGGCTCCGAGACGCCGGACAGCTCGAACATGACCCGGCCCGGCTTGACGTTGGCGATCCACTGCTCCGGGGCCCCCTTGCCCGAGCCCATCCGGGTCTCGGCCGGCTTCTTGGTCAGCGGCCGGTCCGGGTAGATCGTGATCCACACCTTCCCGCCGCGGCGGATGTGCCGCGTCATGGCGATACGGGCGGCCTCGATCTGCCGGTTCGACACGTAGGCATGCTCGACCGCCTGGATGCCGTACTCGCCGAACGTCACCCGGGTTCCGCCCTTGGCGGCGCCGTGCCGGTCCGGCCGGTGCTGCTTGCGGTGCCTGACCCTGCGCGGGATGAGCATGGCTCAGCCCTCCTCTCCGGCACCGGAATCCGTGCCGCCGGCCGCGGCGCCAGCCGCCACCGCCGCCTGGTCCCGGCTCTCCTGGCCGCGGTCGTCACCCCGGTCGCCCCGGTCCGGGCCGGCTCCCCCGCCGGTCCAGTCGGGGCCGCCGGGACGCCGGCGCCCGCGCTGCGGCGAGCGATCCCGGTCGCGCCCGGCCCGCTGCCCGGCACGCAGCGCCGCCGCGGCGGCCTCGCGCTCGGCCCGGGTCTGCGCGGCCTCGCCGCGGTAGATCCACACCTTCACGCCGATCCGGCCGAACGTCGTCCGCGCCTCGTAGAAGCCGTAGTCAATGTCGGCGCGCAGCGTGTGCAGCGGCACCCGTCCCTCGCGGTAGAACTCCGACCGCGACATTTCCGCGCCGCCCAGCCGGCCGGCGCACTGCACCCGGATGCCCTTGGCGCCGCCCTTCATCGCGGTCTGCATCGCCTTGCGCATGGCCCGGCGGAACGACACCCGGCTGGACAGCTGCTCGGCCACGCCCTGGGCGACCAGCTGCGCGTCGATCTCGGGGTTCTTCACCTCGAGGATGTTCAGCTGGATCTGCTTGCTGGTCAGCTTCTCCAGGTCGCCGCGGATCCGGTCGGCCTCCGCGCCGCGGCGGCCGATCACGATGCCCGGGCGGGCGGTGTGAATGTCGACCCGCACCCGGTCCCTGGTCCGCTGGATCTCCACCTTGGAGATGCCGGCGCGCTCCATGCCGCGCTGCAGCATCCGGCGGATCGCGACGTCTTCCGCGACGTAGTCCTTATACAGCTTGTCGGCATACCACGTGCTCGTGAAGTCGGTGGTGATGCCCAGCCGGAACCCGTGCGGGTTCACTTTCTGGCCCACTAGCGGGTCCTCTCCCTGCGGTCTGAACCACCGCGCTCGTCGGAGACGACGACCGTGATGTGGCTGGTGCGCTTGTTGATCCGGTAGCCCCGGCCCTGCGCGCGGGGCCGGAACCGCTTGAGCGTCGGCCCCTCGTCCACCCAGGCCCGGCTCACCACGAGCGAGCCCGTGTCGAGACGCGCCTGCCCGGCATTGGCGATCGCGCTCGCCAGCACCTTGCCGACGGGGTCGCTCGCCGACTGCGGCGCGAAGGTGAGCGCCGCCTGGGCCTGGTCAGCAGGCATACCGCGGATAAGGTCCACCACCCGGCGGGCCTTGCGCGGCGTGACGCGCACGTACCGCGCCTTTGCCCTCGCTTCCATCGCTGTCTCGCTCTCTCTATCGGCTCTACCGGCGGCTGCGCCGGTCGTCCCGCACGTGGCTGCGGAACGTGCGGGTGGGCGCGAACTCGCCGAGCTTGTGCCCGACCATCGACTCCGTGATGAACACCGGCACGTGCTTGCGGCCGTCGTGCACGGCGATCGTGTGGCCCAGCATCGCGGGAACGATCATGGAGCGACGGGACCAGGTCTTGATCACGTTCTTGGTGCCCTTGTCGTTCTGGACGTCCACCTTCTTCATCAGGTGGTCGTCCACGAAGGGGCCCTTCTTCAGGCTACGAGGCATTGTCGGGTGCTCCTACCGCTTCTTCTTGCTGCGCCGACGGGTGATCATCCGGTCACTGGCCTTGTGGGCCTGGCGGGTGCGGCCCTCGGGCTTCCCCCAGGGGCTGACCGGGGGCCGGCCGCCCGAGCTCTTGCCCTCGCCGCCGCCGAGGGGGTGGTCAACCGGGTTCATGGCCACGCCGCGCACGGACGGGCGGCGCCCCTTCCACCGGTTCCGGCCGGCCTTGCCGATCTTGATGTTGCCCTGCTCGGCGTTGCCGACCTCGCCGATGGTCGCCCGGCAGCTGGCGTCCACCCGCCTGATCTCGCCGGACGGCATGCGCAGCTGCGCGAGCTTGCCCTCCTTGGCCAGCAGTTGCACGCCGGACCCGGCCGAGCGCGCGATCTTGGCGCCGCCGCCGGGCCGCATCTCGATGGCGTGCACGACCGTGCCGGTCGGGATGTTGCGCAGCGGCAGGCAGTTGCCGGCCTTGATGTCCGCGCCCGGCCCGTTCTCGACCCGGTCTCCCTGGCGCAGCCCCTCCGGGGCGATGATGTAGCGCTTCTCCCCGTCGGCGTAGTGCAGCAGCGCGATCCGGGCCGTGCGGTTCGGGTCGTACTCGATGTGCGCGACCTTGGCGGGCACGCCGTCCTTGTCGGCCCGCCGGAAGTCGATCAGCCGGTAGGCGCGCTTGTGCCCGCCACCCTGGTGCCGGGTGGTGATCCGGCCGTGCACGTTCCGGCCGCCGTGCGAATGCAGGGGCCGCACCAGCGACTTCTCCGGCTCGGCCCGGGTGACCTCGGAGAAGTCCGCGCCGCTCGCGCCCCGGCGGCCGGGAGTCGTCGGCTTGTACTTACGGATTGCCATGGGTGCTCAAGCTCCTCGATCTAGCCGCGGAAATCGATCCGCTCGCCCTCGGCGAGGCTGACGATGGCGCGCTTGGTGTCCGGCCGCTTGCCCCAGCCGTAACGCGTCCTGCGGCGCTTCCCTGGCCGGTTCACCGTGTTGACCCCGGTCACCTTGACCCGGAACACGGCCTCGACCGCCTGCCTGATCTGGGTCTTGTTGGCGCCGGGCGCCACGATGAAGGTGTACTTGCCCTCATCCTCCAGCCGGTAGCTCTTCTCCGAGACGACCGGCTTGATCAGGATGTCCCGCGGGTTGGCGATCTTGCTCACGACGCATCCTCAGGCTCGCTGGTTTCGTTAGTTTCCGCGGGTCCGGCACCGGACCTCGCCACGAAGGCGGCCAGGGCCGACTCGGTGAACACCACGTGGTCGCTGACCAGCACGTCGTAGGTGTTGAGCTGGCCCGAGGCGATCAGGTGCACGCCGCGCACGTTGCGCAGGCTCTTCCAGGTCGCCACGTCGCCGGCATCGGCCACGACCAGTATCGGGGCGGCCGAGGGTGCGGTGCCGCACGCCGCCGACAGCACGGACAGCGCGTCCTTGGTCCGCGGCTCGTCGCCGTCGACGAAGCTGCTCACCACGTGCACCCGGCCGTGCGCGGCCCGGTCGGACAGCGCCCCGCGCAGCGCGGCGGCCTTCATCTTCTTGGGCGTCCGCTGCTCGTAGGACCGGGGCACGGGGCCGTGCACCACGCCGCCCCCGGCGAACTGCGGGGCGCGGATCGAGCCCTGGCGGGCGCGCCCGGTGCCCTTCTGCCGGTACGGCTTCCTGCCGCCGCCCCGGACCGCGCCGCGGTTCTTGCTGGCGTGCGTGCCCTGCCGGCCCGCGGCCTGCTGGGCCACCACGACCTGGTGGATCAGCGGCACGTTCACCTTGGCCTCGAAGATCTCGGCCGGCAGCTCGACGGTCGCGTCGGTCGAGCCAGCCGGAGACACGACGGTCACTGTGGCAGTCATCGGCTCTCCTACCGGCTCGTAGCCGGGGTCTTGACGGCGCTGCGGACCAGGACCAGCCCGCCGGACGGCCCGGGAACCGCGCCCTTGATCAGCAGCAGCCCGCGGCCGGCGTCCACGCCGTGCAGGGTCAGGTTGGGAGCGGTCGTGCGCACGCCCCCCATCCGGCCGGCCATCCGCACTCCCTTGAACACCCGGCCCGGGGTGGCGCAGCCGCCGATGGACCCGGGCGCGCGGTGCTTGCGCTGGGTGCCGTGCGAGGCGCCCAGGCCGCGGAACCCGTGCCGCTTCATGACGCCGGCGAATCCCTTGCCCTTGCTCCGGGCCGTGACGTCGACCAGCTCGCCCGCGGCGAACGTCTCGGCGGTGACCTCCTGGCCCAGCGTGTAGTCCGAGGCATCGTCGGTGCGCAGTTCCACCAGGTACCGGCGCGGGGTCACGCCGGCCCGGATGAAGTGACCCGCCTCGGGCTTGTTCACCCGGCGCGGGTCGATCTCGCCGTAGCCAAGCTGCACGGCGGAGTAGCCGTCGGCGTCCGGCGTCCGCACGGCGGTGACAACGCAGGGGCCGGCCGCCACGACCGTGACCGGCACGATCTTGCCGTCGTCGGCGAAGACCTGGGTCATGCCGAGCTTGGTGCCCAGGACCCCCTTGATCTGCTTGGTCATGTCGGTGCGTCCCTCAGAGCTTGATCTCGATGTCGACGCCGGCGGGCAGGTCAAGCCGCATCAGGGAGTCGACGGTCTTCGGCGTGGGGTCGATGATGTCGATCAGGCGCTTGTGCGTGCGCATCTCGAAGTGCTCCCGCGAGTCCTTGTACTTGTGCGGGGAGCGGATGACGCAGTACACGTTCTTCTCGGTGGGCAGCGGCACGGGCCCGGCGACCTTCGCGCCGGTGCGCGTCACCGTGTCGACGATCTTCCGCGCCGAGCTGTCGATGACCTCGTGGTCATACGCCTTGAGCCGGATGCGGATCTTCTGTCCCGCCATGTGGTCCTTCGCTTCCATGGTGCCGCTGTGCTGGTCTGGTCGCAGTGCGGCGGCCGGGCCTGGGCGGCCCGGCCGCCGCACTGACGGCTTGCTACTTGTTGATCTTCGTGACCCGGCCGGCGCCCACCGTGCGGCCGCCCTCCCGGATCGCGAACCGCAGGCCCTCTTCCATGGCGATCGGCTGGATCAGCTCGACCTTCATCTCGGTGTTGTCACCCGGCAGCACCATCTCGGTGCCTTCGGGCAGGTGCACGACACCGGTGACGTCCGTGGTGCGGAAGTAGAACTGCGGCCGGTAGTTGTTGAAGAACGGGGTGTGCCGCCCGCCCTCGTCCTTGGACAGGATGTAGACCTGGCCCTCGAACTCGGTGTGCGGCGTGTTGGTGCCCGGCTTGATGACGACCTGGCCGCGCTCCACTTCCTCGCGCTTGATGCCGCGCAGCAGCAGCCCGGCGTTGTCACCGGCCTGGCCCTCGTCGAGGATCTTGTGGAACATCTCGACCCCGGTGACGACGCTCTTCTGCGACTTCTCCTTGATCCCGATGATCTCGATTTCCTCGCTGGTGTGGATCTTGCCGCGCTCGATCCGACCGGTCACCACGGTGCCGCGGCCGGTGATCGAGAACACGTCCTCGACCGGCATCAGGAACGGCTTCTCGATGTCGCGGACCGGCTCCGGGATGCTGTCGTCGCAGGCCTCCATCAGCTCGTAGACCTTGGCACCCCACTCCTCGTCACCCTCGAGCGCCTTCAGCGCCGAGACCCGGATCACCGGGACGTCGTCGCCGGGGAACTCGTACGTGCTGAGCAGCTCGCGCACCTCAAGCTCGACGAGCTCGAGGATCTCTTCGTCGTCGACCATGTCGGCCTTGTTCAGCGCGACCACGATGTACGGCACGCCGACCTGGCGGGCCAGCAGCACGTGCTCGCGGGTCTGCGGCATCGGGCCGTCGGTGGCCGCGACCACGAGGATCGCGCCGTCCATCTGGGCCGCACCGGTGATCATGTTCTTGATGTAGTCGGCGTGACCCGGGCAGTCCACGTGCGCGTAGTGCCGCTTCTCGGTCTGGTACTCGACGTGCGAGATCGAGATCGTGATCCCGCGCTCCTTCTCTTCCTTCGCGTTGTCGATCTGGTCGAACGGAGTGAAGGGGTTCACGTCGGGGAACTTGTCATGCAGCACCTTGGTGATCGCCGCGGTCAGTGTCGTCTTGCCGTGGTCGATGTGTCCAATGGTGCCGATGTTGACGTGCGGCTTGGTCCGCTCGAACTTGGCCTTCGCCACTGTGTCTCCTTGTTGCGATCGTTGAACTGGTCGTGCGGTACTCGGTGCTGCTGGTTACTCGCCGCGTGCCTTGGCGATGATCTCCTTGGCGATGCTGGGCGGGACCTCGGCATACGAGTCGAACTGCATGCTGTAGTCCGCCCGGCCCTGGGTGCGGCTGCGCAGGTCGCCCACGTAGCCGAACATCTCGGACAGCGGCACGAGCGCCTTGACGGCGCGTACCCCTGACCGGTCCTCCATGGCCTGGATGTGGCCCCGGCGGCTGTTCAGGTCGCCGATGACCTCGCCCATGTAATCCTCGGGGGTTCTCACCTCGACGGCCATGACCGGCTCCAGCAGCACGGGATCGGCGTAGCCGGAGGCCTTCTTGAACGCCATCGAGCCGGCGATCTTGAAGGCGAGCTCGGACGAGTCCACCTCATGGAACCCGCCGTCGGTGAGCGTGACCTTCACGTCCACCATCGGGTAGCCCGCCAGCACGCCGAACTCCGCGGCCTCCTGGCACCCGGTGTCCACCGACGGGATGTACTCCCGCGGCACCCGGCCGCCGGTGATCTTGTTCTCGAACTCGTAGCCACCGCCGTCGCCGCCGGTCGGCTCCAGGTCGATGACGACCTTGGCGTACTGGCCCGCGCCGCCGGTCTGCTTCTTGTGGGTGTACTCGACCTTCTCGACCTTCTTGCGGATGGTCTCCCGGTAGGCGACCTGCGGGCGGCCGATATTGGCCTCCACCTTGAACTCCCGCCGCATCCGGTCGACCAGCACCTCCAGGTGCAGCTCGCCCATGCCGGCGATGATCGTCTGCCCGGTCTCCTCGTCGGTCCGGACCTGGAAGGTCGGGTCCTCCTCGGCCAGCCGCTGGATGGCGGTGCCGAGCTTGTCCTGGTCGCCCTTGGTGCGCGGCTCGATCGCCACGTTGATCACCGGGGCGGGGAACGTCATCGACTCCAGGATCACCGGCTTGGCCGGGTCGCTGAGCGTGTCCCCGGTGGTGGTGTCCTTCAGGCCCATCACGGCGACGATCTGGCCGGCCAAGGCCGTCGGGCGCTCCTCGCGCTTGTTGGCGTGCATCTGGTAGATCTTGCCGACCCGCTCCTTGCGGTCCTTGGTCGCGTTCAGCACCGACTTGCCGGCCTCGAGCGTGCCGGAGTAGATCCGGATGTAGGTCAGCTTGCCCAGGTGCTGGTCGGACATGATCTTGAACGCGAGCGCGGCGAACGGCTCGGCCGGGTCGGCGTGCCGCTCGATCTCCACGTCCTCGGCGCCCACCGCGTGACCCTGGATGGACGGCACGTCCACCGGGCTGGGCAGGAAGTCCACGATCGCGTCCAGCATCGGCTGCACGCCCTTGTTCTTGAACGCGCTGCCGCACAGCACCGGGGTGATCGCGCCGGCGATCGTGGCCCGCCGGATCGCGGCGATGAGCTGCTCCTCCTGCGGCTCGGTGCCGTCGAGGTAGAGCTCCATCATCTCCTCGTCGTTCTCGGAGATGGTCTCCACCAGGGTGTCCCGCCATTCGCGGGCCGCCTCCTGGTAGTGATCGGGGATCGCGACCACGTCGTAGGCGTCGCCCTTGCCGTCGGTCGGCCAGAGCAGCGCGCGCATCTTCACCAGGTCGATGACGCCGCGGAAGTCGGCCTCCACGCCCCACGGGAGCTGGATCACCAGCGGGGTGGCGCCGAGCCGGTCGCGGATCATCTCGACGCAGCGGTGGAACTCCGCGCCCACCCGGTCCATCTTGTTCACGAAGCAGATCCGCGGCACGCCGTACCGGTCCGCCTGCCGCCACACGGTCTCGGACTGCGGCTCCACCCCGGCCACGCCGTCGAACACCGCCACCGCGCCGTCCAGCACCCGCAGCGAGCGCTCCACCTCCACGGTGAAGTCGACGTGGCCCGGCGTGTCGATCAGGTTGATCGTGTGGTCACGCCACATCGCGGTGGTCGCCGCGGACGTGATCGTGATGCCGCGCTCCTGCTCCTGCTCCATCCAGTCCATCGTGGCGGCGCCCTCGTGGACCTCGCCGATCTTGTAGTTGATGCCGGTGTAGAACAGGATTCGCTCGGTGGTCGTGGTCTTGCCCGCGTCGATGTGCGCCATGATCCCGATGTTGCGGACCTTGGCGAGGTCGGCGGCGGTCTGCGTGGCGGCCACGGGTCGGATCCTCTTTCCTTGCTGTGTTGCGGTTTGCGTTGCGTTCAAAATGTCTGCGGGGGTGGTGCTGTTACCACCGGTAGTGGGCGAAGGCCTTGTTGGACTCGGCCATCTTGTGGGTGTCCTCGCGGCGCTTGACGCTCGCCCCGAGGCCGTTGCTCGCGTCGAGCAGCTCGTTCATCAGCCGCTCGGTCATGGTCTTCTCGCGGCGCGCCCGCGAGTAGGTGATCAGCCAGCGCAGCGCCAGCGTGGTGCTGCGGGAGGCCCGGACCTCGACCGGCACCTGGTAGGTGGCGCCGCCGACCCGGCGGCTGCGCACCTCGAGCGTGGGCTTGACGTTGTCCAGGGCGCGCTTGAGCGTCACCACCGGGTCGTTGCCGGTCTTGTCCTTGCACCCTTCCAGGGCGCCGTACACGATGCGCTCGGCCAGCGAGCGCTTGCCGTTGCGCAGCACCTTGTTCACCAGCGCGGTGACCAGCGGCGAGCCGTAAACGGGGTCGGTGACCAGCTGCCGCTTGGTCGCGGGGCCCTTGCGCGGCATGTCAGCTCTTCTCCTTCTTCGCGCCGTAGCGGCTTCGGGCCTGCTTGCGGTTGCGGACGCCCTGGGTGTCCAGGGAGCCACGGATGATCTTGTAGCGCACGCCGGGAAGGTCGCGCACCCGCCCGCCGCGGACCAGCACGATCGAGTGCTCCTGCAGGTTGTGGCCGACGCCGGGGATGTAGGCGGTCACCTCGATGCGGCTGGTGAGCCGGACCCTGGCCACCTTGCGCAGCGCCGAGTTCGGCTTACGCGGGGTGGTGGTGTAGACGCGCGTGCAGACTCCACGGCGCTGCGGGCTGCCCTTCAGCGCCGGGGTACTGGCCTTGCCTATCTTGTCCTGCCGGCCCTTACGGACCAGTTGCTGGATCGTTGGCACCGCGTCTCCGTCTTCGTCTGCTCAGCGCGCCTGCGGCGCGGTCATCTAGGGTGCGCCTGGCGGCACAGCCGTTCTTCGCTTGTAAGTACCTGGCCTGCGGGTTTCCTCGTCCATCCGACCCCCGCGGTCGGGCGTGTCGCCCGCGGTCGCGGCCCATCCGGGCCCCGTAGCCGAGCCCAGAAGACGAGAAAGGGAAAGTCCTCTGCACGGCTGGGCCGCGCGGTCCCGGGCCTTCCGGTCGCCGGGCCCACAATCCACAGCCGTGCCGCGCCCGCGGTTCACGGGCACGAAGAGCTAGATTACCTACGCTTGCCGCACGCGTCAAAGCGAACCATGACCCGTGCTCTACTTGTAACCATCCAGGCCCCGGCTTCATTCCGCAGTATTTCCCGGGGGACGGCCCCCGGGATCCCCGCGATGCGCCCACTTCCCGTTAGCCCTCACGCTGAGGGTCACCCCGGCCACACGGGGTGGCCGGGGTGACCGAGGCGACTCGTTACCTGTTGTAGGCGCCGAAGTCGTACTCCTCCAGCGGTATCCCGTCACCGTTCGCGGCGGGCGGCTGGCCGAACGGGTACCCGACCGCGGAATCGTAGCCGCCGACCGCCGGGTAAACCGATGACCGGGCCTCCTCCGTCGGCTCCACCCGCAGCGAGCGGTAGCGCTGCATCCCGGTGCCGGCCGGGATGAGCTTGCCGATGATGACGTTCTCCTTGAGGCCGACCAGCGAGTCCGACCTGGCGTGGATCGCCGCGTCGGTGAGCACCCGGGTGGTCTCCTGGAACGAGGCGGCCGACAGCCACGACTCGGTGGCCAGCGATGCCTTGGTGATGCCCATCAGCACCGCGCGGCCGGACGCCGAGGTACCGCCCTCTTCCACCACGGCGCGGTTGACCTCCTCGAACTTCGGCCGCTCCACCAGCTCGCCGGGCAGCAGCTCGGTGTCGCCGGACTCGAGCACGTTCACCCGCTTGAGCATCTGCCGGATGATGATCTCGATGTGCTTGTCGTGGATCGACACGCCCTGCGACCGGTACACCTCCTGCACCTCGTGCACCAGGTGCAGCTGGACCTCGCGGGAGCCCAGGATCCTGAGCACCTCGTGCGGGTTGACCGCGCCCTGGATCAGCTGCTGGCCGACCTTGACGTGGTCGCCGTCGGCGACCAGCAGCCGGGCCCGCATCGAGACCTGGTACGACACCTCGTCCGACCCGTCGTCCGGGATCACGACGATCTTGCGGGCCTTCTCCGGCTCCTCGATCTTGACCGTGCCCTCGAACTCGCTGATCGGCGCCATGCCCTTGGGGATCCTGGCCTCGAACAGCTCCTGGATGCGCGGCAGGCCGTGGGTGATGTCCAGGCCGGCCACGCCGCCGGTGTGGAAGGTCCGCATGGTCAGCTGGGTGCCGGGCTCGCCGATCGACTGGGCGGCGATGATGCCGACCGCCTCGCCGACGTCCACGCGCTTGCCGGTGGCCAGCGAGCGACCGTAGCACTTGGCGCAGACGCCGTACTTCGCCTGGCAGACCAGCACGCTGTAGGTACGGACGGCACCGACGCCCGCGGCCACGAACTGGTCGATCATGCCCTCGGTCACGTCGGAGCCCGCGGTGGCCAGGACGTTGCCGTCCGGGTCCTCCACGTCCTCCGAGAGCGTCCGGCCGGTGCCGGTGTTCTCGATGTTGGGCAGCTTGCGCAAGATTCCCTCGGCGTTCTTCTCGGCGATCTTCATGGAGATCGACCGGTCGGTGCCGCAGTCCTCCTCGCGCACGATGACGTCCTGCGCCACGTCGACCAGGCGCCGGGTCAGGTACCCGGAGTCGGCGGTGCGCAGCGCGGTGTCGGCCAGGCCCTTGCGGGCGCCGTGCGTGGAGATGAAGTACTCGACCACGGTCAGGCCCTCGCGGAAGCTGGACGTGATCGGCCGCGGGATGGTCTCGCCCTTGGGGTTGGAGACCAGGCCGCGCATGCCGGCGATCTGCCGGACCTGCATCGGGTTACCGCGGGCCCCGGAGTTGACCATCATCCACACCGGGTTGGTCTCCGGGAACGCGGCCTCCATGTCCTGCGCCACGTCAGCGGTCGCGTGGGTCCAGATCTCGATCAGCTCCTGGCGGCGCTCATCGTCGGTGATCAGGCCCCGGTCGTACTCCCGCTGCACCTTGTCGGCCCGCTTCTCGTAGGTGTCCAGGATCGCCGCCTTGTTCGGCGGCGCGACCACGTCCTCGATCGCGATCGTGACCCCGGCCCTGGTCGCCCAGTGGAAGCCGGCGTCCTTCAGCGCGTCGAGCGCGGCCGCGACCTCCACCTTGGGGTAGCTCTCGGCCAGCTCGTTGACGATCGTCGAGAGCTGCTTCTTGCCCACCTCGTAGTTCACGAACGGGTAGTTGTCCGGCAGCGTCTCGTTGAACAGGCACCGGCCCAGCGTGGTGGTCAGCCGCAGCGGCTGGCCCTCGGACCAGCCCTCCGGCGGGGTGTACCCGAACGGCGGGGTGACGTCCCGCAGCCGCACCTCGATCCTGGCCTGCAGGTCGAGCTCGCCCCGGTCGTAGGCCATCAGCGCCTCGGCCGGGCTGGCGAACGCGCGCCCGGTCCCCGGCACGTCCGGCGCCTCGCGGGTCAGGCAGTAGATCCCGATCACCATGTCCTGGGTCGGCATGGTCACCGGCTTGCCGTCGGCCGGCTTGAGGATGTTGTTGGTGGACAGCATCAGGATCCGCGCCTCGGCCTGCGCCTCCGCCGACAGCGGGACGTGCACCGCCATCTGGTCGCCGTCGAAGTCGGCGTTGAACGCGGTGCAGACCAGCGGGTGGATCTGGATCGCCTTGCCCTCGACCAGCTGGGGCTCGAAGGCCTGGATGCCGAGCCGGTGCAGCGTGGGCGCGCGGTTCAGCAGCACCGGGTGCTCGGTGATGACCTCCTCGAGCACGTCCCACACCACCGACTTGGCCCGCTCCACCATCCGCTTGGCCGACTTGATGTTCTGCGCGTGGCTCAGGTCGACCAGGCGCTTCATCACGAACGGCTTGAACAGCTCGACCGCCATCTCCTTGGGCAGGCCGCACTGGTGCAGCTTCAGCTGCGGGCCGACCACGATGACCGAGCGGCCCGAGTAGTCGACGCGCTTGCCGAGCAGGTTCTGCCGGAACCGGCCCTGCTTGCCCTTGAGCATGTCGGACAGCGACTTCAGCGGGCGGTTGCCCGGGCCGGTCACCGGCCGGCCGCGGCGGCCGTTGTCGAACAGCGAGTCCACGGCCTCCTGCAGCATCCGCTTCTCGTTGTTGACGATGATCTCCGGCGCGCCGAGGTCGAGCAGCCGCTTGAGCCGGTTGTTCCGGTTGATGACCCGGCGGTACAGGTCGTTCAGGTCGGAGGTGGCGAACCGGCCGCCGTCCAGCTGAACCATCGGCCGCAGGTCCGGCGGGATCACCGGGATGCAGTCGAGCACCATGCCCAGCGGGCTGTTGGTGGTGTTGAGGAACGCGGAGACGACCTTGAGCCGCTTCAGTGCGCGGGCCTTGCGCTGGCCCTTGCCGGTGCGGATGGTCTCCCGCAGGTTCGCCGCCTCGGCCTCGAGGTCGAAGCTGCCGACCCGCTCCTGGATGGCCTGGGCGCCCATGCCGCCGCGGAAGTAGCGGCCGAACCGGTCCCGCATCTCGCGGTAGAGCAGCTCGTCGCCCTCCAGGTCCTGGACCTTGAGCCCGCGGAACCGGTTCCAGACCTCCTCGATCCGGTCGATCTCCCGGCCCGCCCGGTCGCGGATCTGCCGGCACTCCCGGTCGGCGCTCTCCCGGACCTTGCGGCGCGCGTCGCCCTTGGCGCCCGCCGCCTCGAGCTCGGCGAGGTCCTTCTCCAGCTTGGACTGCCGGGCCTCGATGTCGGCGTCGCGGCGCTGCTCCAGCTGGCTCTTCTCGACCGTGATCTTCGCCTCGAGGCTGGGCAGGTCCCGGTCCCTGGCCTCGGTGTCCACGTACGTGATCATGTACGCGGCGAAGTAGATGACCTTCTCCAGGTCCTTGGGCGCCAGGTCGAGCAGGTAGCCGAGCCGGCTGGGCACGCCCTTGAAATACCAGATGTGCGTGACCGGCGCGGCCAGCTCGATGTGCCCCATCCGCTCCCGCCGGACCTTGGCCCGGGTGACCTCGACGCCGCAGCGCTCGCAGATGATGCCCTTGAACCTGACCCGCTTGTACTTGCCGCAGTAGCACTCCCAGTCCCGGGTCGGACCGAAGATCTTCTCGCAGAAGAGCCCGTCCTTCTCCGGCTTGAGCGTGCGGTAGTTGATGGTCTCCGGCTTCTTGACCTCGCCGTGCGACCACGTCCTGATATCGTCGGCGGTCGCAAGGCCGATACGCAGGTCGTCAAAGAAGTTGACGTCTAGCACGTGTTTTGTCCCCTGGGGTAGTTCGGATCAGACCTCTTCAACGCTGCTCGGCTCGCGCCGGGACAGGTCGATGCCGAGTTCCTCGGCCGCGCGGAAGACGTCCTCGTCGGTTTCGCGCATCTCGATCGCCGCGCCGTCGCTGGAGAGCACTTCCACGTTCAGGCAGAGCGACTGCATCTCCTTGATCAGCACCTTGAACGACTCAGGGATGCCGGGCTCGGGGATGTTCTCGCCCTTGACGATGGCCTCGTAGACCTTCACCCTTCCGAGAATGTCGTCGGACTTGATCGTGAGCAGTTCCTGCAGCGCGTACGCGGCACCGTAGGCCTCGAGCGCCCAGACCTCCATCTCGCCGAATCGCTGCCCGCCGAACTGCGCCTTACCGCCGAGCGGCTGCTGGGTGATCATCGAGTACGGGCCGGTCGACCTGGCGTGGATCTTGTCGTCGACCAGGTGCAGCAGCTTCAGGATGTAGATGTAGCCCACCGCGACCGGGTCCTTGAACGGCTCGCCGGTGCGCCCGTCGAACAGGGTGGCCTTGCCGCTCGCGCCGACCAGCCGGTCGCCGTCCCGGTTCGGCAGCGCGCTGCCGAGCAGGCCGGTGATCTCCTCTTCCTTGGCGCCGTCGAAGACCGGAGTGGCCACCTTCGTGCCCGGCGTGGCCTCCCCGGCGCCGATCTGCCGCAGCCGCTGCTGCCAGTTCTCGTCGCCGTCGATCTTCCAGCCCGAGTTGGCCACCCAGCCCAGGTGGGTCTCGAGCACCTGGCCGACGTTCATCCGGCCGGGCACGCCGAGCGGGTTCAGCACGATGTCGACCGGCGTGCCGTCCTCAAGGAACGGCATGTCCTCGACCGCGAGGATCTTCGCGATGACCCCCTTGTTGCCGTGCCGCCCGGCCAGCTTGTCACCGTCGGTGATCTTCCGCTTGGCCGCGACGTAGACCCGGACCAGCTCGTTCACCCCGGGCGGGAGCTCGTCGCCCTCCTCCCTGGTGAACACCCGCACCCCGATGACCTTGCCGGACTCGCCGTGCGGCACCTTCAGCGAGGTGTCCCGCACTTCGCGGGCCTTCTCGCCGAAGATCGCGCGCAGCAGCCGCTCCTCGGGGGTCAGCTCGGTCTCGCCCTTGGGCGTGACCTTCCCGACCAGGATGTCGCCGGTGGTCACCTCGGCACCGATCCGGATGATGCCGCGGTCGTCCAGGTCGGCGAGGACGTCCTCGGAGACGTTCGGGATGTCCCGGGTGATCTCCTCCGGGCCGAGCTTGGTGTCCCGGGCGTCGACCTCATGCTCCTCGATGTGGATCGAGGAGAGCACGTCGTCCTGCACGAGCCGCTGGGACAGGATGATCGCGTCCTCGTAGTTGTGGCCCTCCCACGGCATGAAGGCGACCAGCAGGTTCCGGCCCAGCGCCATCTCGCCGTGGTCGGTGCACGGCCCGTCCGCGATCACCTGGCCGGCCTCGATCCGCTGGCCCTCCTCGACCACCGGCTTCTGGTTGAAACAGGTGCCCTGGTTGGACCGGCGGAACTTGGCCACCAGGTACGTGCTCCTGGTGCCGTCGTCGTTCGCCACCGCGATGAAGTCGGCGCTGGACTGCTCCACCACGCCCGACTGCTCGGCCACGATCACGTCGCCGGCGTCGGTCGCGGCCCGGTACTCCATGCCGGTGCCGACCAGCGGCGCCTCGCTGCGCAGCAGCGGCACCGACTGGCGCTGCATGTTCGAGCCCATCAGGGCCCGGTTGGCGTCGTCGTGCTCCAGGAACGGGATCATCGCGGTCGCGACCGACACCATCTGCCGCGGCGAGACGTCGATGTAGTCGACCTCGCCGGGCCCGATGTAGTCGACCTCGCCGCCCTTGCGCCGGACCAGCACGCGGTCCTCGACGAACGTCCCGTCCTCGCCGATCGGCGCGTTGGCCTGCGCGATGACGTGCCGGTCCTCCTCGTCGGCGGTCAGGTAGTCGATCTGGTTGGTGACCTTGCCGCCCTTCACCTTGCGGTAGGGGGTCTCCACGAAGCCGAACGCGTTCACCCGCCCGTAGGAGGAGAGCGAGCCGATCAGGCCGATGTTCGGGCCTTCCGGGGTCTCGATGGGGCACATCCGGCCGTAGTGGCTCGGGTGCACGTCCCGGACCTCGAACCCGGCCCGCTCCCGGGACAGCCCGCCGGGGCCCAGCGCGGACAGCCTGCGCTTGTGGGTAAGGCCGGCCAGCGGGTTGGTCTGGTCCATGAACTGGGAGAGCTGGCTGGTGCCGAAGAACTCCTTGATGGACGCGACCACCGGCCTGATGTTGATCAG
Source organism: uncultured Actinomycetota bacterium (assembly GCA_963808705.1). Lineage (GTDB taxonomy): Bacteria > Actinomycetota > Actinomycetes > Streptosporangiales > Streptosporangiaceae > JASHPR01. Next base: position 328,333 of record CAWEHB010000013.1, read on the forward strand.
CGTCTGCGGCGTGATCGCCTCGACGTCCTGCGTGGTCATCCGCTCCCGGACGACCCGCTCCATCCGGGCCAGGCCCAGCCGGACCTGGTTCTGGATCAGCTCGCCGACGGTGCGCAGCCTGCGGTTGCCGAAGTGGTCGATGTCGTCGGTCTCGACCGGCACGATCACGTCGCCCGACGACTTCATCTCCTCTTCGCCGGTGTGCAGCCGGACCAGGTACTCGATCGTGGCGACGATGTCGTCCTCGGTCAGCGTGCCCTGGCTGATCGGCAGGAACAGGCCCAGCTTCTTGTTGACCTTGTACCGGCCCACCTTGGCCAGGTCGTACCGCTTCGGGTTGAAGTAGAGGTTCTCCAGCAGCGCCTGGGCCGACTCCCGGGTCGGCGGCTCGCCGGGGCGCAGCTTGCGGTAGATGTCCAGCAGGGCGTCTTCCTGGCCGGTGGTGTGGTCCTTCTCCAAGGTGGCCCGCATGGACTCAAACTGGCCGAACCGCTCCAGGATCCTCGCCTCGTCCCAGCCCAGCGCCTTGAGCAGGACCGTGACGCCCTGCTTGCGCTTGCGGTCGATCCGCACCCCGACGCTGTCGCGCTTGTCGATCTCGAACTCCAGCCAGGCGCCCCGGGACGGGATCACCTTGCAGCTGTAGATGTCCTTGTCGGAGGTCTTGTCGACCTGGCGGTCGAAGTAGACGCCCGGCGAGCGGACGAGCTGGGACACCACGACCCGCTCGGTGCCGTTGATGATGAACGTGCCCTTGGGCGACATCAGCGGGAAATCGCCCATGAACACGGTCTGGCTCTTGATCTCGCCGGTGCTGTTGTTGATGAACTCCGCCGTCACGAACATGGGGGCGGAGTAGGTCATGTCCTTCTCCTTGCACTCCTCGGCGGAGTACTTCGGAGGCTCGAACCGGTGGTCCCGGAACGAGAGCGACATGGTCCCCGTGAAGTCCTCGATCGGGCTGATCTCCTCGAAGATCTCCTCGAGGCCGGACTGGTCGGGTAGGTCCGTGCGGCCGCTCTTCTTCTCCGCGTCGATCCGGGCCTGCCAGCGCTCGTTGCCCAGCAGCCAGTCAAAGGAATCGGTCTGCAGGGCGAGGAGGCTGGGGACCTCAAGCGGCTCGTTGATGCGGGCGAAGGAAATGCGACGTGGACCAGATGCGGTGGCTGGGGCGCTGCGCAAGGCTGCCAACAGGGGTCCTTCCGAGCTTGTGGCGGACGACTAGCGCGAGCACGCGAAACGCCCTGCGGACCCGCCGCGAGGGATGATCGTGGTTGCCGTGGACGTCACAGTGCAGCGCAAATTAGCAGTGTAGCCTACGGGCACACCGCTGGTCAAATGTACGCCACTATGATGTTCACAGTTGCAACGCAGCATCGCTCCTCCGCCGCGAAACGTCAAGTCCGGGAGCCGCGGTGTGGGGCCAACACGGTACGTGGCGAACGTCACAGGGACATTAAGGTTTGGCCTCCATCCGGACCGGGTATCACAGTCGTTCGGCCCGTGGCATGACCTCGCCGTGACCTGCGCCGATGTTCCCGGGCCGCTCCCCGCCCCTCCGGCTGCCCGCCCCAGGCGCGTGCCTGGCCGCCCAGGCACGCGCCTGCCCGCCGCGGCGCCAGGGCCGCGGCGGGCAGGCGGGGCTGAGCCTTTGCTACCCGGGTTACTTGACCGTCACCGTGGCGCCGGCGCCCTCCAGGGCGGCCCTGGCCTTGTCCGCGGCCTCCTTGTTCACGTGCTCGAGCACGGGCTTCGGCGCGCCGTCCACCAGGTCCTTGGCCTCCTTGAGGCCCAGGCTGGTCAGGGTCCGGACCTCCTTGATGACCTGGATCTTCTTCTCGCCCGCGGCCTCGAGGATGACGTCGAACTCGTCCTTCTCCTCGACCTCCTCGGCGGCGCCGCCGCCGGCGGCGGCCTGGGCCGGCCCGGCCACGGCGACCGGGGCGGCCGCCTTGACGTCGAACGTGTCCTCGAACTGCTTCACGAACTCAGAGAGATCGAGCAGCGTCATCTCCTTGAACGCGTCGAGCAGTTCGTCGTTGCTGAGCTTCGCCATCGTGGTGCTTCCTCTTCCTGTCCTACATCGTTCCTGTGTTGTGGCGTGACCCGCGTCGGCCGCGGGCCCCGGTGCTTGATGTCCTGGTGCGGACGGACCGCGCGGTCAGCCGTCCCCGGCCGCCGCGCCGTCCCCGGCCGCCGCGCCACCCTCGGGCACGCCGTCCGCGGGCGTGCCGCCCTCGGCCGCGCCGCCCTCGGCCGCGCCGCCCCGCTTCTCCTGGAGCGCCGCGAGCAGCCGGGCCATCTGGACCGGCAGCGCCGCGAACGTGGCCGCGGCCCCGGACGCCGACGCCTTCATGGCGCCCGCCAGCTTGGCCAGCAGCACCTCGCGCGATTCCAGGTCGGCCAGCTTGACGATCTCGTCCGGGGTCATCACCTTGCCGTCGAGAACGCCGCCCTTGATCACCAGGAACGGGTTGGCCCGGGAGAAGTCACGCAGTCCCCTGGCCGCCTCCACGACGTCGCCCTGCACGAACGCGATCGCCGACGGCCCGCTGAGCAGCTCGGTCAGCTCCGAGGCCACGCCCGCGTCGTTGGCGGCGATCTTCGTGAGGGTGTTCTTGACCACGGCGAACGTGGCATGCTCGCCGAGCGACCGGCGCAGCTCGCCCAGCTGGGCCACGGACAGGCCGCGGTATTCGGTCAGCACCGCTCCCGAAGAACTCTGGAAGCGCTCGGTTATCTCGGCGACCGCGGTCACCTTCTCCGCCCTCGCCATGGGCCTCCCTTCTCGTTCCGGTCGCCTGCAGGGCAGGGTCCCGGCTACATCCGGCGCCGGCGAAGGGCTGCTGACATGCGAACGCCCCGGCGCAGCGCGCCAGGGCAGAAACCGCGATCCGGGTAATCGCACCAGATCAAGCGGCTTAGCTCAGGTCACCTGCGCGGGCCGCCCGCTCTCGCGGGGCCTTCGGTCACCACGCCGTAGTGCTGGGTCCGGGGGAACGATCCCCCGGAGCCGCCCGCAGGCGCGGTGACGACCGACGGTCTTTGGCAGACTGAAGGATACGCGGCAACCGCTTCCCGCGCCAAACCCGGCGCCGTCAGTGGTCTCCGGGAAAGGTGTGCGTAAGTGGTCGTGATCATGACCACTTACGCGCACTTTCCGCCGCCGTGCCACGCGCGGGGCGGGGCCGGGGCAGGCCGATCAGCTGGCGGCGGCGTCCTCGAACTCGCTCGTCAGCCCGCGGGTGACGCTCGGGTCAACCGGGACCCCGGGGCCCATCGTGGTGGTGACGGTGACCTTCCTGAGGTACCGGCCCTTGGCCGCGGCCGGCTTGAGCCTGACCACTTCCTCGAGCGCGGCGGCGTAGTTCTCCACCAGCGCCCGGTCGGTGAACGACGCCTTGCCGATCACGAAGTGCAGGTTGCCGTGCCGGTCCACCCGGAACTCGATCTTGCCGCCCTTGATCTCGCTGACGGCCTTGCCGACGTCGTTGGTGACCGTGCCGGTCTTGGGGTTCGGCATCAGCCCGCGGGGGCCGAGAACCCGGCCGAGCCGGCCCACCTTCCCCATCAGGTCGGGCGTGGCCACCACGGCGTCGAAGTCGAGGAAGCCGCCCTGGATCCGCTCGATCAGGTCGTCCGCGCCCACGTAGTCGGCGCCGGCGGCCCTGGCCTCCTCCGCGCGCTCGCCGGTGGCGAAGGCCAGAACACGGGCCGTCTTGCCGGTCCCGTGCGGCAGGTTGACGGTCCCGCGGACCATCTGGTCGGCCTTGCGCGGGTCGACGCCGAGCCGCAGCGCGACCTCGACCGTGGGGTCGAACTTCGTGGTTGATGTCTTCCTGGCCAGCGCCATCGCCTCGGCCGGGCTGTAGAGCCGGGCCTCGATGAGCTCGTCGGCCTTGCGGTATGCCTTGCTGCGCTTCATGTTCGGTCTCCTTCTTCGCTCTGGAGTTCGTGGTCATCGGGCCAGCGCACGGCCCTGCCACTGGTCGGGACGGGCAGGTCAGCTCTCGACCGTGATGCCCATGGAGCGGGCGGTGCCCGCGATGATCTTCTCTGCGGCCTCCATCGAGGTGGCGTTCAGGTCGGCCATCTTCACCTGGGCGATCTGGCGAACCTGGGCCGCGGTCACCGAGCCCACCTTCGTCTTGTGCGGCTCGCCGCTTCCCTTCTCGACGCCCGCGGCCTTCTTGATCAGCTCTGGCGCCGGCGGCGTCTTCGTGATGAAGGTGAACGAGCGGTCCTCGTAGATGGTGATCTCCACGGGGATGATGTTGCCGCGCTGCGACTCGGTGGCCGCGTTGTACTGCTTGCAGAAGTCCATGATGTTGACGCCGTGCGGGCCGAGGGCCGTGCCAACCGGCGGCGCAGGCGTGGCCTGTCCCGCGTTCAGCTGGACCTTGACGACCGCAGCGATCTTCTTCTTCCTCGGAGCCATACTCCTCGTTCCTTACCTTGCTCTACTGGATTGCCTGCGCCCGGTACCCGCGGCAGCCGTCGCTCAGATCTTGCTGACCTGGTCGAAGGACAGCTCGACCGGGGTCTCCCGGCCGAAGATCGAGACGAGCACCTTGAGCTTCTGGGTATCGGCGTTGATCTCGTTCACGGTCGCCGGGAGCGTCGCGAACGGGCCGTCCATAACGGTAACGGACTGGCCGACCTCGAAGTCCACGGAGGCGGCGCGCAGGGTCTCGGCCTTCTTCGCCGCCTTCTCCTCGGGCTCCGGCGCGAGCAGTACCGCCACCTCATCCAGGCTCAGCGGAGACGGCCGGCTGGACAGCCCGACGAAGCCGGTGACCCCCGGCGTGTTCCGGACGGCGGCCCATGACTCGTCGGTGAGATCCATCCGGACCAGGATGTATCCCGGCAGCACCTTCTCCTGCACCTGCTGCCGCTTGCCGCCCTTGATCTCGGTCACCTCGTGCGTGGGCACCTCGATCTGGAAGATGTAGTCCTCCATGTTCAGGGACTGGGTGCGGCTCTCCAGGTTGGTCCGGACCCGGTTCTCGTATCCGGCGTAGGAGTGCACCACGTACCAGTCACCGGGCAGCAGCCGCAACTCGGACTTGAACTCGGTGATCGGGTCGGTCTCCTCGGCGCCAGAATCGGCCTCGGGCTGGACCTCAGCCTCGGCAGCCTCGGCAACGTCCTCGGCCTCGGCCTCGGCTCGAGCCTCGGCCTGGGCCTCGAGCGCCGCCTCGGCCTCAAGCTCGGTCCCGGCCTCGGCCAGAGACTCGGCCTCCGGCATCCCGAACGGAACGGCCTGATCGTCGCGCTCGGCCGGCTCCTGGCCGTCCTGCAGTTCGGACTCGGACACAGTAACTCTTTCCCTAATAACTCTTGCTCTTCGCGCTTCATTCCGGCGTCACCCGGGCTTACCCAGGCCTCCCCGGCGGCATACCGGACTCCGCGCGGCCGGGCCCGGCGTGATCATGCTGCCACTCCGGCGCGCGGATCACCACTCAGCCAGTCAACACCTCAGCCGCCGAAGACCTCGAAGACCAGCTTGGTGAACGCGTAGTCCAGGCTGGTCACGATGGCCACCATCACCAGGATGAACACGATCGCGACCGTGGTGTAGGTGACAAGCTCCTTACGGGTCGGCCAGATGACCTTGCGCAGCTCCGCGATGACCTGCCGCAGGTACAGCGCCGGCGTGGTGCGTTCCGGCTTGGCCGGGCGTCCGGGCCTGGCCGGCTTCTCCGGCGCGGTACCACGTGTCTGAGTTGCCATGTCCTCACCTGAGCAGCGCTAGTCACTGACCGGCTGACGCCGTGGGCCCGCAGCGTGCACGGACCGCACTCGCAGGGCAGGAGGGACTCGAACCCCCAACCGCCGGTTTTGGAGACCGGGACTCTAGCCAATTGAGCTACTGCCCTGTGGCGGCACGGCCGCGGCGGGTGCCTGCCGTGACAGCCGCCCGAGGCAGTGTCCTCGGGAGTGTCCCCGAGACAGCGTCCTCAAGACAGTCCTGCGGGCATGCACCAGCCACCTGGTGGACCGCCACCAGTTGGTGAAGTCTACGTTGCCGGGACCCCCGCCGTCGAACCGTCCGCGAACCGCGGCCGCGTTCCCCCGGGTAACGCCCGATCCTGCCTGCCCGTTCCCGCACCTGCGTCCCCGCCAGGCCCGCCAGGATGCCACCATGGAGGGCATGGCTTCCTCTCAGCGCAGGATATCGGCCAGGGTCGGAGCGATCACCGAGTCGGCGACGCTCGCCGTGGACGCGAAGGCGCGCGCGCTCAAGGCCGCGGGCCGGCCCGTCATCGGCTTCGGCGCGGGCGAGCCCGACTTCCCGACCCCCGATTACATCGTCGAGGCCGCGCAGCGGGCCTGCGCCGAGCCGAGGTTCCACAAGTACTCCCCCGCGGCCGGCCTGCCCGAGCTGCGCGAGGCGATCGCGGCGAAGACCGAGCGCGACTCCGGCTACCAGGTGGCCCCCGGGCAGGTGGTGGTGACCAACGGCGGCAAGCAGGCCGTCTACCAGGCGTTCGCCACGCTGATCGACCCCGGCGATGAGGTGCTGCTGCCCACGCCGTACTGGACGACCTACCCGGAGTCGATCGGTCTCGCGGGCGGGACGCCGGTCACGGTCATGACCGACGAGAAGTCGGGCTACCTGACCTCGGTGGCGGACCTCGAGGCCCGCCGCACCGACCGCACCAAGGCGCTGGTGTTCGTCTCGCCGTCCAACCCGACCGGCGCGGTGTACCCGCCCGAGCTGGTCGCCGAGATCGGGCACTGGGCCGCCGCCGCGGGCATCTGGGTGATCACCGACGAGATCTATGAGCACCTGGTCTACGGCGACGCGCGGTTTGCCTCGATCGCCGTCGCGGCGCCGGAACTCGCCGACCGGTGCGTAGTGCTCAACGGGGTGGCCAAGACCTACGCGATGACCGGCTGGCGGGTCGGCTGGATGATCAGCCCGCCCGACGTGACCAAGGCCGCCGCCGACCTGCAGTCGCACCTGTGCTCGAACGTCTGCAACGTGGCGCAGGCCGCGGCGCTCGCCGCCGTTTCCGGCGATCTGTCCGCCGTGGCGCGGATGCGGGAGGCGTTCGACCGCCGCCGGCAGCTGATGGCCGGCATGCTGAACGAGATTCCCGGCGTGATCTGCCCGCTGCCCGAGGGCGCGTTCTACTGCTATCCGTCGGTCAGGGGAGTCCTCGGCCGGGAGGTCGCCGGGCGCAGGCCGACCAGCAGCGCCGAGCTCGCCGAGCTGCTGCTGGATGAGGTCGACGTCGCGGTGGTGCCCGGCGAGGCGTTCGGGACTCCGGGCTACTTCCGGCTGTCGTGCGCCCTCGGCGACTCCGACCTGGAGGAGGGGATCACCCGGCTCGGCAAGCTGCTCGGCCAGGCCCGATAGGAACGGGCCCCGATAGGAACGGGCCTGCCGACGCCGGATCCTGACCCCTGAGCCGCTGACGCCGAGCCGGGCCGCCAACGCCATGGCACGCCCGCTCACCGGACTCCCCAAGGCGCACCTGCACCTGCACTTCACCGGCGGGATGCGCCATTCCACCCTGGTCGAGCTCGCCCGCGAGCACGGAGTGCACCTGCCCGAGGCCCTCGTCGCGGACTGGCCGCCGCGGCTGAGGGGGACCGACGAGCGCGGCTGGTTCCGGTTCCAGCGGCTGTACGACATCGCCAGGTCGGTGGTGCGCACCGAGGCCGACGTGCGCCGGCTGATCCGCGAGGTGGCGCAGGACGAGCGGGACGAGGGATCGGGCTGGCTGGAGATCCAGGTGGACCCGTCGGGCTACGCGGCCCGGCTCGGCGGCCTGACGCCCACCGTGGAACTGGTCCTGGACGCCGCCGCGGCCGCGACCGCGGCCACCGGCGTCGGCATCGGCGTGATCATCGCGGCCAACCGGACCAGGCATCCGCTGGACGCGCGCACGCTGGCCCGGCTCGCGGCGGCCCACGCCGGGCGCGGGGTCACCGGCTTCGGCCTGTCCAACGACGAGCGCCGGGGGGCCGCGGCCGACTTCGCCCCGGCCTTCCGGATCGCCGCCCGCGCCGGGCTGATGGCCGTGCCGCACGGGGGGGAGCTGGCGGGCCCGGCCAGCGTCCGGACCTGCCTGGACGAGCTGCACGCCGACCGCATCGGCCACGGGGTAGCGGCCGTGAATGATAGATCATTGACACAACGGATAGCAGCGGCCGGCATCACGCTCGAAGTATGCCCGTCGTCCAACGTGGCCCTGGGGGTCGCCGCCACCCCGGCCGACGTCCCGCTGCGGACGCTGCTTGACGCGGGGGTCCAGGTCGCGCTCGGTGCCGACGACCCGCTGCTGTTCGGCCGGCGGCTCACCGCCCAGTACCAGATCGCCCGGGAGGCGCACGGCCTGTCCGACGGCGAGCTCGCGGAACTCGCGCGGATGTCGGTGCGCGGCTCGGCCGCGCCCAGCGAGGTCCGCGCTCAGGAGCTGGCCAGGATCGACGCCTGGCTCTCGTCCCCGGCCGACCTGCGGCCTGGGCCATGCCGGGCGGCGAGCCTGTGGCCTGCCGCGGACTAGACGCGGCGGGCGCCGCTCAGGCGCGCCGCCGGCGCCGCCGGGCGGTGATCACGGCCAGCGCCGTCCCGCCCGCCACCATCACGACGACCACGGCGATCACCGCGCCCGGAGCGGCCCGGGCCGGCGCCGCGGCCAGCGCCAGGGCCAGGGCCAGGCAGGCGGCGACCAGCGCGGCCGGGACGGCCAGGGTTCGCCACCGCCCGGCCATGGCTAGGGTAAGGCGCCGATCTGCGACGGCGCGGTTTCCGCCTGCCCTTCCCAGACGTCGGCGTCCTCGGCCATCCAGGACTGGCGGTAACGCTCCGTTTCGCGCCTGCTGCCGCCCGGGCCGCCCATCATGGGGAAGCCGGCTCCGCCCGAGGCTTCCTGGCCGGCCGCATCGGTCACGGCCCCGTCGGCTCCCACGAAGCCGGTCACCCCGCCGGTGGTCCCGGTGCCGTCGGCGCCGAGGGCGCCGTCGGCGAGGCCGGCGTCCACGCCTATCGCGCCCGGGTCACCTGGCGCCACCCCGATCATCCCATCGCTGCCGATGACCGCGCTGTCACCAGGAGTGACGCCAACCACTCCTTCGCCGATCATGCCGTCACCGCCCGCGCCCTCACCGGCCAGGCCCGGGCCACCCGGGCCGCCGGGCGCGTTGCCGGGGGACACGCCCCCGCCCGCGCCATCAGCGCCGGGTGCTCCGGGGAGCGCGGGGACGCCGCCACCGCCGGCGGCACCCGGTGCGCCGGGAGAAACCGACCCCGGAGCACCCCCGCCGCCGGTGCCGGACGTGACCGATCCCGGAGTGCCGCCGGCACTGCCGCCGGGGGCGCTGGCGAGGTGATCGGGCAGACCCGGTGATCCGTGCGACCCGCTGCCGAGGCTGCCGCCCGCGCCGCGGCCGCCGGCGCCGCTGGCACCGGACCCGCCACTGGCCAGCCGGCCGGCGGCGCCGCCCGCCGCGGCGGCGGCCAGGCCGCCCGCGGCGCCCGCCGCCGCTCCGGCCCCGGCGCCGCCGGAACCGGAGGTCAGCGGCGGAGAAGCCGCATACAGTCCGGCGGGCAGGTTCTTGCTGATGCTCGGCGGGAGGTTCGCGTTGGCCTGGACCAGCCGGTTGTTGAGCCGCTCCATGACCTGCTGCGCGGCCTTGTCCTGGGGGTTATCGCCGACCGCGGCCTCCAGGTGGCCGAACAGGCTCAGCGCCGGTGCCTTGTAGCTCTTGTAGAACGGCAGGATCGTCCCGCCCAGCCAGGACAGTACGGCGCCGGTCTTCGCGCTGGCCTGCGCCAGCCCGATGGCCGTCTCGTGCAACTGCTGGAAACCGGCCACCGCATTTTGCGCGGCCGTGCCGCTCCAGGCCTGGTTGAGCATCTGCACGTGCGTCACCAGGGAATCCGCGATATCCGCCAGCACCTCGCTCGCGGCGGTGTGCGCGGCACCCGACTCAGTCACCAGCCCAGGGTCGGGAAGGAAAGAGAACATCTCTTCTATTTCCGCCGCCGTGAGCCCGCTGGCCGAGCCCGGGGTGACCGCTTCCTGCTTAATGTCGAACGTGTTGCCGGTGATAGTGCCGAACCCGCCGCCATCCATCAACATGATGCGGTGTCCTCTTCCCTGCCGCGTTAGCCGTTCAGCGTGCCGCCCGGCGCCGCGTCCGCGCCGATCTTGCTGGCCGCGCTCGCCGTGGTGGTCTCGGCGTCGGCGTAGTTGGTCACCGTCTTGCCCAAGACGCCGATCACCGTGTCGTAGGCCTCATTCAGGGCCTGCATGAACTGCGTGATTCCCTCGTACGCGTTGGTGGCATTGCCGCCGAAGGCGTCCGCCGTGGCCCAGCCGCCGACCGCCCCGCCGAAGGCCCCGCTGCCGCTGAGTTTCTGCCAGGCGGCCTGCAGCCGGGCCAGATCCGGGCCCATCTGGTTCTTGACCGCGAGCAACTGGTCCCGGTTGACGCGCAACTGGGTTCCGGCGTCCAGGCTGGCCGGAAAGGCGGACTGAGGAATTTTCGGTGCCCGGTAATCATTGGCCTTCGCCGAGCCGTCCGCGTTGTATTGCCTAGCATTGTTCGCGGCCTGTTGCTGGTCGAGTTTTTCCTGCTCCTGAAGCTCCAGAGCGTCACCGACGCCGCTCACCACGAACCTCCCCTGCCGTTGCCTGATGCTCAACCATTGCCTTGTCGTCCCGCTGCGCCCGGATCATTCCCACATGGACCGGTTGACCGCCTCGGTCTGGGTGTAGTTCTGGTTGGCCACGCCGATCACGCTGCTCAGCGAGTTCACCACGGTCGCCATGTCAGCCGCGGCAGCGTCCCATTTTGCCTTCGCCGCGTAATAAGCCTGCTGAGCCGAGCCGGTCCACGCGTGCAGGCTGGCATTGAGCTGCGATTCCAGCGTGGTCAAGGTGTTCTGGAGCGCCTGGTAGACCGAGGCGAAATCGGCTTCTCCTTGTGCCATTGTGCCGAAATTTACTGCGGTAAAGTCATTACCAGCGGCCATCACGTTTCTCCTTTACCTCGTCCGAGGTAGCATTCCCGGGATCCGCCTGACCCGTGCGGGACCAGGCGACGACGGCGCCATGGCCATAACGGCCCGGCGGCCTTAACGGTTCAGCGCTGACGAGATCTTGCTCGCCGATGCCGCGTTGGCCGCTTCAGTGGCGTTGTAGTTCGCATGGCTGCCGACGAGCCTCTCGTGGATTCCCTGGAGAGCGTTGATGACTATGTTGAAGTCGGCGTTGAACTGGTCGAAGGCGTTGGTGAACGCGGTTGAGGCCTCGCCCTTCCAGCCGCCCATCAGGTCGGCGTGGAAGCCGGCCAGGCGGCCCTGCTGGCCGCGGATCTCGCCCAGGGCACTCTCTACCTGAGCCGCGGCAGTCACCATTGCTGCCCTGTCGACGGTGACCTCACCAGCCACGGTCGCACCTCCTCGTCTTGGGCCTGCGGCCACACCGGGCCCGCAGTTTCCGGTAAGCTCCAACTCCCGCTGAGGCAGGCGACCAGGTCCACTCCCCTTGCCCCGTCGGCGGCCCGCGGCGGCGCTTCGCGACCGCTGCAGAACAGGACTAAGTCAATCCAAGCCTGACATTAGTGTCAACCGGGACACGTAACTACGTTCCGTGCTCAAGACGATACGCAATGTCCGGAGCGCTCCTGATCTCGCAAGATCTGCGGTTACTGGCCGGTTACGGAAACGGCACCACCGGAAAAGTGACTCAATCTTGACATCCCCTGGCGAACCCGGTCATCCCCCGGCGGGCACGGCCTTGGTCGCCTGCGCCGGGTCGAGCGCGGGCCCGGCGGGGATCAGGTCCACCACGCCCGCGGGCAGCAGCACGGCCTGCGACAGGTTGTAGCCGAGCATGCCGGCGACCTCCGTCGACGCCAGGGCGTACCGGCGCCCGTCCGCTATCAGGAAGTAACTGATCGTGTCACCCGGGGCCACCCCGACCAGGGCTCCCGCCCCGGGCGGGAGCGCGACATACCCGACATCGGAAGATATGCCGGTGGACGTGCCGCCCGACGGCAACCGGCCCCCCGTCTCGACCTGCCTGGCCAGCTGGCCGCCCGCCCCGGCGTAGACGACGCACCACGGGGCGGACGGGCTCGGCGTGGCCATGGCGGGAATGGTGGCCGGCAGGCCGCCGCCTGCCACGGTGGACGTCGACGTGTGCCCGGTGACCTGCGACGGGGTCAGCGTGATGGCCTGTGCCGCGCCGGGCACGAACGTCAGCAGCGTCTCCTGCGTCTGCGTGATCTGGGCCAGGCCGTCGGCGAGCAGCACGTAGTACTGCGTGCCCTTGGCCACCGTCACCTGGTAGACCTGCCCCACCCGCGCCAGTCGGCCATCCGGGCCGGTCACCACCGTGCCCTGGCCCTGGATCGCCGGCGGCGCGAAGTTCGGGCCCTGGGGCAGCGCGTCGAGCCAGACCGATGGCACCGGGATCGGCTGCTGAGACGTAGAGAGCGCCGAGAGCATGGCCGGCTGGATCAGCATGCGCTGGGCGCCCCAGATCACCCAGTCCTGGCCCAGGGCCGTCGCCAGCAGCGCGTGGCCTCCCAGCGGGCTGCCGCCGGCCTGGATGCCGCCGGCCAGGGTGGTGGTGGTCTGCGTGCCGGCCAGCACGACCGCGGTCCGCGTGCACACCGACCAGGGCTGCCTGATCAGCAGGCTGGCCTCGGGCAGCGGCTGCGGCAGACCGAGAATGCCGATCAGCGGCCCGCGGGCGAACTTCGCCAGCGCGGCCTGGCTCACCGTCTGCTGGGTCACCGTCGAACTCTGCAGCGCCAGCCGGGCCGAAGCGTAGTTCACCACCGGACACAGGAGCCTGCTGCGCTGGCAGAACACGTAGGCCTGGCCGGTCTGCCGGTCGATGACGAGGGTGCCCGGCTGATCCTGCAGCGAGGAGCCGCCGTGCCCGAGCAGGCCCCAGATGAGGAAGAGCGCCGTGACGATCACGGCCACCAGCACCCCGGTGAACGTCGCGACGTTCAGGCGGCGCAGCGGCTGATCCGGGATGTCGGGCTCGCCGCGCAGCAACGCGAGGGACGCCCGCTGGGTCATCAGCCGGTGGGCCTGGAACAGGTCCCTGCGGCTCTGCATGACAGCTCGCCTCCGCCGGTTAGCTGATCAGACGTTTCAGCCCAGCCCGCGAACGTAGCCGAAGACCCCGGCGACGCCCAGCGCGAGCGGGAACAGGGCGACGATGAGCACCGTGTCGGTGATGTCGGCCATGCGGCCCCAGAACGGCGATGGCCGGTGCGCGGGCAGCCACAGGCCGACGCCGATGACCAGGGCCGCGCCCGCCAGCAGCGGGCCCAGCGCGAGCGCCAGATGCCGTGCCTGGGTGGGCCCTCCGGCCGCGCCGGCCGCGAGCAGCACCAGGCCTCCGTAGCCGGGAAGCAGCAGCCAGAGCCGCTGCGCGAGACCGCGGAACAGCCGGGAGCGCAACAGCAGCGCGCAGGCCAGCACGGCGCACGTCACCAGGCCGATCCAGCTGCGGGCGAAGGCCAGGCCCAGTTCCGCGCCCGCGGCCACCAGGCCGATGCCCGACACGGCGCCGGTCACGAACCTGTCCGCCGCGGCCGTCCGGTCGAACACCTCGGCACCGTCCACGGTGAGCGCGTCCCGCCGCAGGTCGTCGGCATGGCGCGGCACCTGCGGCAGCGCCATCCGCGCCATCCGGAAACAGACCGCGGGAATCAGCGGGGTGAGCGCCAGCACCGGGACGACGATCACGGCGGCGGCACCATCGAAGCCGATGCCGAAGGCGGACCCGATCCAGGAGCCGATCACCCCGAGCAGCCCCGCGCACGTCAGCCCGAAGAAGAGCGATACCTCGGCGGAGGCCGCGGCGGCCACCACCGCGGTGAGCGTGACCGCGGCGAAGGCCGAAAGCAGGTGCACGGCCCCCAGCTGGTCCAGCGGGGTCGACCTGGCCGGGGCGAGCAACCCGGCCAGGAAGGCATAGGGCACCGCAGCGAAGCCGAGCAGCGCTCCGGCCCGCGAGTCACCCGCGGCTCTCGACACCGCCGCGACCGCGATCAGCAGCGCGACCGCGACCGCCGCGGCCGCGGCCGCGGGCAGCGGCCACGCGGGCCCGGACCGCAGGATGGCCACCGCCCCGGCGACCAGCGCCGCGGCGCCCACGCCGAGCGCCACCCGGCGGATGTCGCGAGGCCCCCACCGGCCCGGCAGGTCGTTCAGCCCGGTCGCGATCACGTCGGCGACGTCATCGAACGCTAGCTGCGGCAGCTGGGCCCGGTGCGGCCGCAGGTAGATCATCTCGCCGTCGCGCAGGCCAGCCTGCAGCGGGGTCATGGCCGGCGAGAACGGCTCCTGGCCCAGTCGCTGCAGCACCCATCCGCCCTTTTCCCCGACCACATCGGGGCCGTCCAGGCCCGCGTACCTGGCCACCGCGGGGAAAAGGTCGGCGAACGACACATATCCCGGGAGCGCGATGTCCACCCGCCGGGACGGCCCCACCACCGTGATCCGGCACAGGTCATTTCCACCTGCCGAACTCATCTACCTCCCTCGCCGCCCTGTCATCGACTAGCGTGGCCGATCGGCACGATATCCCGAGACCGCCCCCGTGCCCTGGTGTTCCGGGGCCACCGCGCTTCGGCGCATCGCCCGATGAGGCGGAAATGCGGTCGTAGAATGATAACTCGCCTCAGCGCGGACCAACCGGTCCAATCGCGCTGCGTGCCGTGGCCGGAGGGGACGTCCGAAAGGCAGCGCCCGTGAGCACCGTCATCGTCCGTCGCACCGAGCGGCAGGACCCGCCGGAGCTGCCCAGCGGCGAGATCCTGCTCGAGTCCCCGCCGGAGATTCCCGAGGCCGCGCCCGACAGCTTCCGGCAGACGCTGATGTTCCTGCCGATGATCGCGATGATGGTCGGGATGGGGGCCATGTTCGCCGGCCAGAACTCGAACCCCATTCTCTACGTGGGCGGCGGCGCGATGGCCCTGGGCATGGGCGGCATGATGATCGGCAACATGGGCCGCGGCAGCGGCGAGCGGAAGCTCAAGCTGAACGGCCTGCGCCGGGACTACCTTCGCTACCTGGGCCAGGTGCGGCGCAAGGTGCGCCTGGTCGCCGCGGCGCAGCGGGAGGCGCTGGAGTGGGTCAGCCCGGCCCCCGGTGCGCTGTCCGCGCTGCTCGTCGACCCCGAGCTGCGGCGGGTCTGGGAGCGGCGCCCGTCCAGCGACGACTTTGCCAAGGTCCGCGCCGGCACCGGGACGCACCGGCTGGCGGTCCGCCTCGTGCCGCCCGACACCAAGCCGGTCGAGGACCTCGATCCGCTCTGTGCGGGCGCGCTGCGACGGTTCATCCGGGCTCAGGGCAGCGTTTCCCGGCTGCCGGTCGGCGTCTCGCTGGACTCCTTCGCCCGGATCGCGCTCGCGGGCGACCAGGAGGCCGTTTACGGCATGCTCCGGGCGATGATCGCGCAGCTCGCCACCTTTCACTCCCCCGACGACGTCCGCATCTGCGTGTGCGCCTCGCGGGACCGGATGCGGTGGTGGCAGTGGATCAAGTGGCTGCCGCACAACATGCATCCGACGGAGGTCGACGCGGCCGGACCGGTCCGCCTGATGGCTCCCAGCCTGCCGCAGCTCGAGACGATGGTCGGCGCCGAGCTGGCCGGCCGGGCCCAGTTCGCGCCCGGCAGGCCGGCGACGCTGCCGTTTCACGTGGTGATCGTCGACGGTGGCGAGGGGCTGCTGGACTCCCGGCTGGGCACCGACGGCATCGAGGGCGCCGTCCTCATCGACCTGACTCCGGGGTCGGCGTCCGCGCCGGGCACGGCGTCCATGCCGGCCCTCCGCCTGAGTGTCACCCCCGGGGGCACGGACATGCTCACCCGCGACCGGACCGGCGCGGAAACGCGCTCGTCGATCGGCGTCCCCGACGCGCTGTCGCTCGCCGAGGCGGACGCCCTGGCCCGGCAGCTCGCGCCGCTGCGGCCCGGGGTGGGCGGCCCGGCCGACGACCCGCTGACGGCCGACACCACGCTGACGTCGCTGCTCGGCGTCTCCAGCCCGCTCATGCTCGATGTCCCGGCCCTGTGGCGGCCGCGGCCGCCGCGCAGCCGGCTGCGGGTGCCGATCGGCAGCGACGCCGGCGGGCAGCCGGTCGAGCTGGACATCAAGGAGTCCGCGCAGGGCGGCATGGGCCCGCATGGCCTGATCATCGGCGCGACCGGCTCGGGAAAGTCCGAGCTGCTCCGCACGCTGGTGCTCGGCCTGGCCCTGACTCATCCGTCCGACGTGCTCAATTTCGTGCTGGTGGACTTCAAGGGCGGCGCGACGTTCCTCGGGCTGGACCGGCTGCCCCACGTATCCGCCGTGATCACCAACCTGGCCGACGAGCTGCCGCTGGTGGACCGGATGCGCGACGCGCTGAACGGCGAGCTGGTCCGCAGGCAGGAACTGCTGCGCGCGGCGGGCAACTTCGGCTCGCTCCGCGACTACGCCAGGGCTCGCGAGGAAGGGGCCGACCTGCCGCCGGTGCCCACGCTGTTCGTGGTCATCGACGAGTTCTCCGAGCTGCTCTCGGCCCGGTCAGAGTTCATCGACCTGTTCGTCATGATCGGGCGGCTCGGCCGGTCGCTGGGCGTGCACCTGCTGCTGGCCTCGCAGCGCCTGGAGGAAGGCAAGCTGCGCGGCCTGGACACGCACCTGTCCTACCGGATCGGCCTGCGCACGTTCTCCGCCGCGGAGTCGCGCGTGGTGCTCGGCGTTCCCGATGCCTACGAGCTGCCCCCGCAGCCGGGCAGCGGTTACCTGAAGTTCGGCACCGACGAGATGACCAGGTTCAAGGCAGCGTACGTCTCGGGCCCGGCCACCGGCGGGGCCCGCCCGGCCCGGCGCCACCTGCGGCCCGTGATCGTGCCGTTCGGCCCCGGCTACATCCGGCCGGAGATGACCGACGAGCCGGCCGAGGACAGGCGGGCCGAGCCGTCGGAGAGCCTGCTCGACGTGGTCGTCGGGCAGCTCGCCTCGCACGGCCCGGCCGCGCACCAGATCTGGCTGCCGCCGCTGGACGTGCCGCCCACGCTCGACCAGCTGCTCCCCCCGCTGTCGATCACGCAGCAATACGGGTGCGGGGTGGAGAGCGGGGACTGGCGCGGCCGGCTCCGCGCGGTCACCGGGATCGTGGACCGGCCGTTCGAGCAGCGCAGCGACCCGCTCTTGGTGGACCTGTCCGGGGCCGCGGGCCATGCGGCCGTGGTCGGCGCGCCGCGCAGCGGCAAGTCCACCATGATGCGGACGCTGATCTGCTCGCTGGCGCTGCTGCACACGCCGGCCGAAGTGCAGTTCTACTGCCTCGACTTCGGCGGCGGGTCGCTGAGCGGCCTGGGCGTGCTGCCCCACGTCGGCGGGGTCGCGACCCGGCTGGACCCGACCCGGGCCCGGCGCACGGTCGCTGAGGTGCAGGGCGTGCTCACCCGCCGGGAGAAGGAATTCGCGCAGCGGGGCATCGAGTCGATCTCGGCGTACCGCCGGATGCGGGCCAGCGGCGAGATCGCCGGGGACGAGTTCGGGGACGTGTTCCTGGTCGTGGACGGCTGGCTCACCCTGCGCCAGGACTTCGAGCAGCTCGAGGAGGCGGTCACGGCCGTCGCGGCCCGGGGCCTGGGCTACGGCGTGCACGTGCTGGCCGCCACCGGCAAGTGGTCGGAATTCCGGCCCGCCATCCGCGACCTGTTCGGCACCCGGCTGGAGCTGCGGCTCGGTGACCCGTACGAATCCGAGGTCGACCGAAGGCTGGCGATGAACGTGCCCGAGTCCTCGCCGGGCCGCGGCATCACCCGCGACGGCCTGCACTTCCTGACCGCGCTGCCGCGCATCGACTCCCAGCCGGCCACCGACGGCCTGGCCGACGGGGCGGCGAAGCTGGCGGAGACGGTGGCCGTCGCCTGGCCGGGGGCGCCTGCGCCCCGGGTCCGGCTGCTGCCGGACGCCTTCCCCGTGCGCGCGCTGCCCGGCGCGGCGCAGACCGGCACGAAGATCCCGTTCGGGGTGGACGAGAGCACCCTGTCGCCGGTGCTGCTCGACTTCGGCGCCGACGCCCATCTCCTGGTCTTCGGCGATAACGAGTGCGGCAAGTCGAACCTGCTGCGGCTGATCGCCGAGAGCGTGGCCGGCCGCTACACCCCCGACGAGGCCCGGCTGATCTTCATCGATTACCGCCGGTCGCTGATTGACAGCGCCGACACCGAGCACCGCATCGGCTACGCCGCGTCCTCGGCCGCCGCGGCCTCGCTGATCAGCGACGTACGCGAGGCGATGACCCAGCGGCTGCCGCCGCCGGACCTGACGCCGCAGCAGTTGCGCAGCCGCTCCTGGTGGGACGGCTCAGACCTGTTCCTGATCGTCGACGACTACGATCTCGTGGCCGGCGCGACCAACCCGCTGCTCCCGCTCGCGGACCTCATCCCGCAGGCTCGCGACATCGGGCTGCACCTGGTCCTGGCCCGGTCGGCGGGCGGGGCCGGCCGCGCCATGTTCGACCCGATCATCCAGCGCGTCCGCGAGATGGGCTCGCCCGGGATGATCATGTCGGGCAGCAAGGACGAGGGGGCGCTGCTCGGCGGCGTCAAGCCGCAGGCCCAGCCGCCGGGGCGCGGTTTCTTCGTGGAACGGCGGACCGGCAGCCAACTGGTCCAGGTCGCGCTGCTAGACGATGACGTGGTGGCGGCTACCGGTCAGCACGCCGCGCGCCCGTGACGGGGGAGCGGGGAGGGACGGTGAAGGGGGAATGGGGAGGCGGGCGGGGGGCGGGGGGCGGGAGGTCGCCCGCGACCGGGCCGCCGTCGGCCGGGATCCGCGCTCTCTCCGCACGCCACCGCCGCCGCCTGCCCTGGCTGATCACCACGGCTCCCAGGGCGACCAGGGCGGCCGTGCCGAGCGCGCTGGCCGTGACCGCCAGCGCGGTCGCGCGGGCGGCCCGGTCCGGCGGCGGTGCCCGGGACACCGACACGGACTGCGGCCTGGCCGACGGCGCCGGGCTCGGCGCGGCGCCGGACGGCAGGATCGCGGTGACCGCTTCCACCGGGTTGACCAGGCCGTTGCCGGTGCCCGGGCCGGTCCCGCCGTTGGCCGTGGCCTCGATCCTGTTCACCACGGCCGGCCCGCTCAGCCCGGGAAACCGGGAACGTACCAGCGCGGCGACCCCGGATACGAATGCCGTGGCGAAGCTCGTCCCGTTGAGGCTGCCGTTCGCGAACCCCCCGGGCCAGGCGCTGGTGATGTTGACGCCGGGCGCGGTCACCCCCACGTGCGAGCCGAGGTCGGAGAACGGAGCCAGCGAGCCGTCGCTTTTCACCGCCCCGACCGACAGCACGCCCGGGTAGCTCGCGGGATAGAACGGCCCGGCGCCGGTACCGGGCCCGTCATTGCCCCCGGCGGCCACGATGACGGCGCCCTTGCCCAGCGCGAATCGCACGGCGCGGCTCAGCTCGGGGGTGCTCCTGGTCTGTACCGACACGTTGATGACCTGCGCGCCCAGCGTGGCCGCGTCGATGATCCCCTGGGCCAGGGTGTTGGAGTTGCCGGTGGTGGGCGAGTCACCCACCGACTGGTTGTTCACCTTGACCGACAAGATCCTCGCCGCGGGGGCCACGCCCTCGAACGGCACGCCCCGGGCCTGGAAGTCCTTGGCCCCGATGATGGCGGCGACGGCCGTGCCGTGGCCCACGCAGTCCTGGACGCCGGTGCCGGTGACGTCGATGGCGTCCACCCGGCCCAGCTGCGGGCTGTAGTCCACCCCGCTGTCCACCACGGCGACCGTGACGCCCTGGCCCCGGGTCAGCGGCCACGCGCTGCTGAAATCCAGCGCCTGCTGGGCCCACGGCTCCGTGGTGACGCGCCTGCTGGCCGGGATCGGCGGGCAGTTCGGCGTGGGCCGCGGCGCCGCGAGCACCGGCTGAAGCGCTGGCGCGGCCGGACGCGTCTTCCTGGCGGGCGGCTTCTTGGCCGACGGCTTGGGCGAGGGCTTCGGCGAGGGCTTCGCGGCCGCCGGCGCCGCGGGCGACCGCGGCGACCGGGTCGCCACGGTCGCCGCAGTGGCCGGGGCCGGTGCGGCCACGACGAGGGCCAGGCCTAGCACCGCGACAGCGATCCGGCTCATTCGCGCCGCCTCCGTGGACAGACAGATGCCTCGCATCCGGAAACGCACATAGGCTACGAATGGTTGCGCTCCCGCGCGGCCATCATGACTCAGATGACACAGTCCTCCTCCCGCAGATGAGCGCCGTACACCCTCTCCCCCGGCCGGGCGACCGGCCATGAACTGGCTGCTGGTAGCCGCCTGCGCCGCCGCGGGCCTGGTGACCGGCTGGTTCCTGCGCGCCGTCATCTTCCGGCACGCCGTCCCGGCCGGCGCGCCGCCGGGCCGTGCCTGCCCGCAGTGCGGGGACCAGATCCTGCCGGCCGGCCCGCTGCCCGTGGCGGCCGTGTCCGGGCCCGGCCAGCCACTCCGGCCCGCGGGGTCCGGGCCCACCCGGCGGCCCCGGCCCGCGGGTTCCGGGCCCACCCGGCGGCCCTGGCCCGCCGTGTCCCCGTCCGGCCGCTGCTCCGCCTGCCGGGCCCGCGTCGGGCCCCCGCCCCTGGTCGTGGAGCTGGTGACCGCGGCCCTGTTCGGCGCGCTCGCCGCCCGCGTTCACCCTGCCCTGGTGCTGGCGGCAGCGTGCTGGCTGGCCGGCTGCGCCGTGGCGCTGGCCTGGATTGACGCCGCCGTCCAGCGGCTCCCCGACGCTCTCACCGCCCCCGCCTACGCCGGCACGGTGGGCTTCCTGCTGCTGGCCGCCGCGACCGGCGGGCACTGGCGCGACCTGCTCCGCGCGGTGCTCGGCGGGCTGGCCCTGGCCGCCGCCTACCTGGCTCTCGCCGTGATCAGCCGGTCCGCGATCGGCCTCGGTGACGTCAAGCTGGCCGCCAGCCTGGGCACCCTGACGGCCTGGCCGGGCTGGCGGACGCTGGTCGCCGGCGCCTTGGCCGGGTTCCTGCTCGGCGCCGTCTACGGAGTCAGCCTGCTGGTGTCCCGGCGCGCCCACCGCAAGCAGCACATCCCGTTCGGCCCGTTCATGATGGCCGGAGCCTTCCTGGCCCTGCTGGCCAGCGCCGTTCCCGGGTAGCGCCGGGAGCCCCGGCAGAAGCCAGGCCACGGGGCCGGGACGGAATACCCGCGTCACTTTTGAGTACTTCGGCGGATCCGGATCGAGACGCCCGCGGCACACGATGGCCGCATGAGCATCAACGTGCCGCGCGGCCCGATCGTCTGGTGGGTCATGGTCCTGGCCGGGGCGGCGGCCGCCCTGTTGTTCGCCTGGCTCGGGCGCCTGGCGGGCGTGCCGCTGGCCACGCTGCTGTACATCGGAGCGGGCGGGGTCGCCCTCGCCTGGCTGGTCGTGCTGGTGACCGTGCCGTGGAACCTGTACTTCGCGGCGCACCGGGTCATCGCCGAGATGGCGGTCTCGCGCGAGCGGGGCATCACCGTCCGGGCGGACCAGGAGGCGGAGGCCAGGCGGATCGCCCGGCGGATGCTGTGGTTCGCGCTCGGCGCCCACGCCGGCACCGCCGCGGTCGCCGCAGTGATCGCGTATCTCTCCGGGGCCACGGCGGGTTACTACTTCGCCGGCTTTTACCTGCTCGCCACGGCCGTCCGGCCGGCCGCAGCCTACGTGGCCCACGTCCGCGAGCGGATCAGGGTACTGACCCGGGAGAGCACCCATCCCCGGGACGACGTGGCGTCGCTGAAGCAGCAGGCCGACCGCACGCGCAAGGCCGTGGGCGAGCTCCGGGCCGAGCTTCGCCGCGTGCGTGAGGAGCTCAGCCGCACGGAGTCCACCCTGGCCGGGGACATAGCGCACGCACGGGAACTGCTGACCGCCGACCTGTCCCGGGTGCAGGATGCGCAGGCGGCGGACCGGGCCGCGGCCCGGACCCGGGACGATGACCTTGGGCGCCGGATCGACCAGATGGTGCTCAGGATCGAAGCCACCCTGGACGGCATCAGCGACCACCAGGAGTTGCTGACCGGGCTCAGGGCTCTGGTGCGGATGATCAGGCCCGATCCGGCCTGACCCCCGCGTCAGCTGGGCACCCCGGTCCGGGCTCCCGGGCTGTTCGCGGCCGAAACTGTTTTTATAGACTCTTTCGTTAGAACGTCATTCTCAGGGCGCGGCCCGGGGAGAGGGGAAGCCGGATGACCTACGTGATCGGGGAAGCCTGCGTGGATGTGCTGGACCGAACGTGCGTCGATGAGTGCCCGGTGGACTGCATCTACGAAGGCGAGCGCATGCTCTACATCCACCCCGACGAGTGCGTGGACTGCGGGGCCTGCGAGCCGGTGTGCCCGGTGGAGGCGATCTACTACGAGGACGACCTGCCGGAGGAGTGGCACCCCTTCGCCGCGGAGAACGTGCGGTTCTTCACCGAGCCACTGCCCGGCCGGGACCAGTCGCTCGGCTCCCCGGGCGGCGCGGCCCGGCTGGGCCCGGTGGGGGTCGATACGCCCTTCGTCGGCGGCCTTCCCCCGCGCGAGCCTGGCTGAGGGCGCCGCGACGCCGGGGCGGCCCGGGCTGGCCCGGGCCCGGCCGCCCTGGACGGGCCGCCGGGCCCGCGGGCGGCCGGTCCCAGGGTCCGGTATGCGTCCTTATTTTCTACTAGTTAGTTTAATGTAAACTGCCATGGTGGACGTGAAGGCGCTTCTGGCGCCCGACGCCGGCCCCCCGCTCGGCCAGCGGCGCGCCGATGTTCTCGACCTGCTGCGCGCCGCCCGCTCGCCGGTCAGGGTGCGCGAGATCGCGGACCGGACGGGGCTGCATCCCAACACGGCCCGGTTCCACCTGGACGCGCTCGTGGGCGCGGGCCTGGCCACCCGGGCCACCCAGGCCCGGTCTGCGCCGGGCCGGCCCAGCATGGCCTACCAGGCGGTCGAGGGCGGCGCGCCGGGACGGCGCGAGTACCGCCTGCTGGCCGAGATGCTGGCCAGCCTGGTCGCGGGCGTGCTGCCCGAGCCGGGCGAGGCCGCGGCGGAGGCCGGCCGGGAGTGGGGCCGCTACATCACCGAGCGGCCCGCCCCGTTTCAGCGGATGGACGCCTGCGGGGCCGTCGAGGGGCTGGCCGCCACCCTGCAGGAGCTGGGGTTCGCCCCGGAGGCCGTGGCGGACGGGGCGGACGGGGCAGACGGGGCGGGGTACCAGCTCCGGCTGCGGCAGTGCCCGTTCCGTGAGGTGGCCGAGGTTCACCAGGAGGTCGTGTGCCAGCTGCACCTCGGCCTCATGCAAGGCGCGCTGGACCAGATGCGGGCCCCGGTCGCCGTCGACCGGCTGCAGCCGTTCGCCGAAGCGAGCGTCTGCGTCGCGTACCTCGCAGGCTCGCGCAGCCTCACAGCTCGGCGCCGACCAGGACCGGCTCGCTGACCAGGTCGACCCCGAACGCCTGCCGCACGCCGTTCCTGATCTCCCGGGCCAGCGCGACCAGGCTGGCGGTGCTGGCGCCGCCCGGGTTGGTCAGCGCCAGCGTGTGCTTGGACGAGATGCGCGCGCTCCCGTTCCCGGGATAGCCCTTGCCGAAGCCGGCCTGCTCGATCAGCCACGCGGCCGGGACCTTCACCAGCCCGTCCCCGGCGGCGAAGTGCGGGACACCGGCCTCCCCCGCGCGTCCCGGCCTGCCGGCGGCCCTGCGTTCCGCCTCGGCGAACTGGCGGCGGTCCAGAACCGGGTTGGTGAAGAACGAGCCGGCGCTGCGGGTGTCCGGGTCGGCCGGGTCCAGCACCATGCCCTTGCCGCGGCGCAGCGCGAGCACGGCGGAGCGGGCCTCGCCCAGCGGCACCCGCTCGCCTTCGCCGACTCCGAGCGCCCGGGCCAGCTCGCCGTAGCCGACCGGCGCCGACAGCGGATCTCGCGCCAGCCGGAACGTGACGCCGAGCACGATGAACCTGCCGGTCGCGGCGGCCGGGTCGAGCGCCGCGCGGCGGCCCGCACCGGCCCGGCCGCCCGCCCCGGTGCTGCGCTTGAACGCGCTCGTCCGGTACCCGAAGCCGCAGTCGGCGTTCGCCAGCTCGACCACGGTGGCCCGCAGCCTGTCGTAGGCGCGCACCCGGGTCACGGTCCCGGCGACCTCCTGGCCGTAGGCGCCGACGTTCTGGATGGGCGTGGCGCCGACCAGGCCGGGTATGCCGGACAGGCACTCGATCCCGGACAGTCCCTCGGCCACGCAGCGCTCGACCAGCGCGTCCCAGTCCTCGCCCGCCGCCGCGGCCAGCGTGACCTCGTCGCGGCCCGCGGTGAGGCTCACGCCCCTGGTGGCCAGGTGCAGCACGGTACCGGGGAAGCCCTCGTCGGCCACGACCAGGTTGCTGCCGCCGCCGAGGACCAGCACCGGCTCGCCGTCGCGATCCGCGCCGCGCACCGTCGCGACGATCTGGTCGTCGCTGTCGGCCTCGGCGAACCGCGCGGCCGGGCCGCCGAGCCGCAGCGTCGTGTACCCGGAGAGCATCACCTGCTCCCGCACCACCTGCTCACGCACCGTCACGTTCTGCTCTCTCTCCAGGCCGCCTGCGCCGGGATCCGGCACTGACAGCTGCCTTGCCGGTAGCGGACGCCCGGAGCCCACGTTACCGGCGGGCGCCCGCCGCTGAGGTGAACCAGGCCGGACGCGGCACCGGGACCGGATAGGCCTGCTCAAGGTGCTGCCGAAAGGCCCGGGTGGCCGGGCCGGGAGCCCGGTCGCGCACGCTGAACAGCTCCCCGGCCACCCTGAGGTCATGGAGCAACGAAACCTTGGCCGCGATGCGC
The DNA here is from genome assembly GCA_963808705.1 of uncultured Actinomycetota bacterium. Lineage (GTDB taxonomy): Bacteria > Actinomycetota > Actinomycetes > Streptosporangiales > Streptosporangiaceae > JASHPR01. The sequence goes on from CAWEHB010000013.1 coordinate 353,136, forward strand.
TGGCGACCTCCGCGAACGTGGCCTCGATGGAAGCGGCGCGGGCATTCCAGGACACGGCGGCGTACGCGGCGCTCGCCTGAGCGGCCGCGGACCACCAGCAGGATCCTGAACGCGACGCCCGCTAGGGCAGCCGGACCACCGCTTGTGCCCTGGTGAGCACCTTGGCTTCGCCCGACCTCGCGGTGAGGGCCAGCACCACGCGGTTGCCGTCCAGCTTCTCCTCGACCGTGCCGCTGACCTCGATCGTCGCCCCGATGTCGTCGTCGGGGACGACCACGGGCGAGGAGAACCGGACGCCGAAGTCGACGACCAGGGCTCCGGGGCCGGCCCAGTCGGTGACGTAGCGCCCGGCCTGCGCCATCGTGAACATCCCGTGCGCGATCACGTTCGGCAGCCCGACTGACCTGGCGATCCGCTCGTTCCAGTGGATGACGTTGAAATCACCCGACGCGCCGCAGTACTTGACCAGGCTGAGCCGCGTGACCGGGTAGCTGGCCGGCGCGAGTTCCGTTCCCGGCTTGACGTCGTCGTAACCGACCTGCGTGATCATGCGGCACCGCCCCGCTCCACCAGCGTCGAGTGCGCGGTGCACACGTGCTCGCCCTCGACCGTGCGGATCTCGGTCCTGGTGCTCAGCATCACGTTGCGGCCGGCGTCCCTGATGTCGGAGATCGTGGCCTGCGCCGTGACCACGTCGCCGGCCACCAGCGGGCGGGCGTACTCGAACCGCTGCTCGCCGTGCACGACCATGGCGTAGTTCAGGCCGAGGCCGGGGTCGGCCACGGCCGAGGCGCTGCCGGCCATGCTGATCACGATCGCGAACGTGGGCGGCGCGATCACGTCGGCGTACCCGGCGGCCCGTGCCGCTTCCCGGTCGCGGTAGAGCGGGTTCGGGTCACCGATCGCGTCGGCGAACTCCGCGATCTTGACGCGGCTGACCTCGTACGGGTCGGCCGCCGGGAAGGTACGGCCGAGATAGTCGCGGTTGAGGGCCATCCGCCCGCCGCCTACCGCGTCTCGCGGTGCGGCTGGTGGCAGCGGCAGTTCGGGCAGTACTTCTTCAGCTCAAGCCGGTCGGGGTCGTTACGCCGGTTCTTGCGCGTGATGTAGTTGCGGTGCTTGCACTCCTGGCAGGCCAGAGTGATCTTGGGCCTGATGTCGGTCGCAGCCACGATGGAGTGCCTTTCTTCCGTACGGATTTGCTGGTTGGCTCACGGACACCTAACAAGGTCCCCCGCGGGAGTCTTCCCAAGCATGGTCGAGGGTAGCTGCCCGCGCAATCCGCGAGTCAGCGAGCCTTTTCGTCCGTCGATCTCGCGCCCAGACTACCTGGGCAGTCGTGAGGAGGACGAAAAGGTTTGTAGCGGAGGCCGGACTTGAACCGGCGACACAGCGATTATGAGCCGCTTGCTCTGCCTGACTGAGCTACTCCGCCCGACCAGCCATCCGCGGCCCAGGATCACCTGCGCGGACGGCCGGAACCTCCCCGGGTGTGCCGAGGCCACACTAGCTTACCGGGTTGGCATCCTCCCCGACTGAAGGCGGGGATTTCAGCCTCTACCCGGTAAGGGGCAGAGGCCGGGGTTCGCGGTTCGTCCGCCCGCTCAGCGGCGAGCGTCCCCGCGCAGTCACCGCATGCCCTGCGGCGATGTTCCTGGCTGCGTTCACGTCCGCGTTGCCGGCGTAGCCGCAGGACACGCAGCGGAAGAGGGCTTGGCTCTCACGGCTCTCCGCTGCGATGTGCCCGCACGCCGAGCAACGCTGGCTGGTGTACGCGGGACTGATCTTCTCCACCCGGCCGGGTGCCTTGTCTTCCAGCCGGCGGACCAGCAGGCCCCACCCGGAGGCGAGGATGCCCCGGTTCAGCCCTGCTTTCTGCCGGATGTTCCGGCCGGGTTTCTCGACGGTGCCGCGGGCCGAGCGGGTCATGCCGGGGATACGTAGGTCCTCGATTCGGATCAGGTCGAACCGGCGGGCCAGATCCGTCGATGTCCTCTCGGCCCAGTCCTTGCGCCGGTCGCGCTCGCGGGCGCGCAGCCTCGCGACCGCGGTCTTAATCTGTCTCCGCCTGCTGGAGCCTTTCGTGGCGCGCGCCAGCGTGCGCTGCAATCGCCGCAGCCGTGCCTGCTCGGCCGGGCGCAGGCCGGGGCAGCGCAGCAGTTCGCCGGAGGACAAGGCCGCCGACACCGCCACGCCCCGGTCCACGCCGACAACCTCGCCGGTGCCCGGGCCGGAGATGGGCTCGGGGATGGCGGCGAACGCGACATGCCAGCGGCCGGCCCGGTCGCAGGCGATCCGGTAGGACTTGGCCGCCGGGACGGGGCGGGACCAGCGGAACCGTACCCATCCGGCCCTGGGTACCCAGACCTGGCCGGTGTGGCGGGACAGCCGGAGGATGTGGCCGGGCTTGACCGAGACGATCCGGAAGCCTTCGTTGCGGCCTTCCTTGCGCCAGGTCGGTTTGCGGTGGGTTCCGGCGAAGAAATTGGCCATGGCCTGGGCGAAGTCGCGCAGCGCCTGCTGTTGCACCATATGGCTGCCATCGGCCAGCCAGGCGTGCTCGGCGCGGGCCTCGGTCAGCTGGGCGGCCTGGGCGCAGTACCCTGGCACGGTGCCACGGCCGGGGCGCCACCAGGACTGCTGCTCGGCGGCAAGGTTCCAGACGTACCGGGCGTGCGCGCAGTGCCGGGCTAAGATGGCCTGCTGTTCTGGCGTCGGTGTCAGCCGGTAGCGGGACATGAATCGAATCTAGTAGTGACTACCGACAGTCTCGAGGGGGTGAAGCGGCGTTCTTCTCTCGCCTGAAGGCACGAGTGTGCGCGCCGCGATCCGATGACCGCCGACATCATCAGCTTCCCGCGCCAGCAGGCCCGCACGCAGAGCTTCACCCTCGGTCTCCCGCACGCGTTCGCGATCTCCCCAGACGGCGAGCGGATCGCGTTCCTGCGCGGCCGGTCCGGCACCGACCTCGACACCTGCCTGTGGGTCTTGGACACCAAGACCAGCGATGAGCGCCTGGTCGCTGACCCGCGCGAGCTGCTGGCCGACGGCGCCGAGGAGCTTTCGGACACCGAACGCGCACGGCGGGAGCGGACCAGGCAGGCCGCGGCGGGCGTGGTGGGGTTCGCGACCGACGACGCGGTGACGCTGGCGGCGTTCGTGCTGTCCGGCCGGCTGTTCACGGCCGACCTGGCGGTGGACGGCGCCACCCCCGGCCGCCCCGGCCCGGGCGTGCGGGCGCTGGCCACCCCGACGCCGGTGATCGACCCGCGGCCCGACCCGACCGGGACGCACATCGCGTACGTGGCCGACCGGGCGCTGCGGGTCGTCGCCCGCAGCGGCGGCAGCGACCGGGCGCTGGCCGTGCCGGAGGCCGAGAACGTGACCTACGGCCTGGCCGAGTTCGTGGCGGCCGAGGAGATGTTCCGCACCCGCGGGTTCTGGTGGTCACCGGACGGGCAGCGGCTCCTGGTCGCGCGCGTGGACACCGCGCCGGTCGCGCGCTGGTTCATCGCCGACCCGGCCAACCCGGACCGGGCCCCGCTCAAGGTCGCCTACCCGGCCGCGGGCACCGCGAACGCCGACGTCAGCGTGGTCATGGCCGGGCTGGACGGGAGCCTGACCCCGGTGGAATGGGACTCCGCCGCCCTGCCGTACCTGATCTCGGCGCACTGGTCGCGCGGCGGCCCCGCGCTGCTGCGGGTGTGCTCGCGGGACCAGCGGACGATGCGGGTGCTGTCGGTGGCCGACGACGGCAAGACCGAAACGATCTGCGAGGACACCGACCCGGACTGGGTGGACGTGGTCGTCGGCACACCGGCGTGGGCGCAGGACGGGCGGCTGGTCCGGGTGATCGCCCGGGACGGCGCCTACCGGCTGATGATCGGCGACGAGCCGGTCACCCCCACCACGCTCAACGTCGGCGAGGTGCTGGACGCCGGCGCGGACGTCCTGTTCACCGCCACGGACGAGAACCCGGCCGAGCAGCACGTCTACTCGGCCGGCGGGCCCGACGGCGTCGTCCGGCTGACCAGAGAGCCCGGCGTACACCGCGCGGCCCGGGGCGGGGACGTGCTGGTCACCTCGTCCCAGTCGCTGGACTGGTTCGGCCCGCGGGCGCGGGTGCGGCGCGGTAGCGAGCAGATCGGGGAGATCACCTCGCTGGCCGAGACGCCGGTACTCACCCCCGAGGTGACGTTCTTTCCCGCCGGCCCGCACCAGATCCGATGCGCGCTGCTGCTGCCGCGCGGGTACCGGCCGGGGTCAGCACGGCTGCCGGTGCTGTGCGACCCCTACGGCGGCCCGGCCGGGCAGCGCGTGCTCGCCGCCCGCAACTGGTACCTGACCTCGCAGTGGTTCGCCGACCAGGGCTTCGCCGTGCTGATCGCCGACGGCCGGGGCACGCCGGGCCGCGGACCGGACTGGGACCGGCTGATCCACTATGACGAGGCGACGCCGAACGTCGAGGACCAGGTGACGGCGCTGCAGGCGGCGGCCGCGGCGAACCCCGACCTCGACCTGTCCCGGGTCGGCATCCGCGGCTGGTCGCACGGCGGCTACCTGGCCGCGCTCGCGGTGCTGCGTCGGCCCGACGCCTTCCACGCCGCGGTAGCCGGCGCGCCCGTCAGCGACATGCGCCTCTACGACACCTTCTACAACGAGCGCTACCTGGGCCACCCGGATGAGCACCCCGAGGCGTACGCGCACAACTCGCTCCTCGCGGACGCGCCCAAGCTGGAACGCCCGCTGATGCTCATCCACGGCCTCGCCGACGACAACGTGGTGGTGGCGCACACGCTGCGGCTCTCCTCGGCGCTGCTGGCCGCCGGGCGGCCGCACACCGTGCTGCCGCTGTCCGGCGTCACCCACATGGCCCGGCAGGAAGTGGTCGCGGAGAACCTCGTGCTGCTGCAGGTCGAGTTTCTCAGGCGGGCGCTCGGCATGGATCCCGCTGATCCCGGCTGACCAGGGTCGCGGGGCCGGCGCGTAACGGTCGGCGGTTCGGCCGGGCCGCCTGCCCGGGCCGAGCGGCTCAGCGCTCGGCCGCCTCGGCGTGCCCGCGCTGCACGTGGTCGGCCACGGCCACCGCGAGCACCACGGCGGCGGCGCAGGCGCTCAGCGCGAGCGCGGAGACGTGCGGGGCGGCCAGGCTGAGCAGCGCGAGCACGGCCACGGCGATGATCCGCGACCAGGGCGTCTTGCGCCAGATGACCGCCTTGAACGCGGCGTGCCCGGCCAGGAAGAGCGCGAAGCCGCCGAGGATCATCCAGGACGCCGGCCCGCTGCCGACCGCGCCCGGCTCGGTCCGGGTCACGGCGAACACGTAGACCAGGTCGAAGAACAGCTCGACGTTGGTGACCCGCTCGGCGCCGGCTCGCGCCCGCATCAGGTTCAGCGGCCTGGCTTGGCGCACGCTGAGCTATGGTAGGCGAACCTCCGCGTAACCTGGGCGTCAGGTCTGTGGACCTCGGGGCATGCCAGCATAATTGGGTGGAAATGACGGGGACAAGCGGCACGTGAGGGATGCTAGGCAGTCACCGGACCGGCAGCGTGCGGGTGACGTCCAGGCGGGTGACGCGCTCGTGACCCGCCACGACAGCGTGCCCGCGGGCACTTCGCCGACCGCGGCCGGACCGCCACGGCGCCGCGCGTCCCGCTGGGATCGCTGGGATGTGGTGCGGCCGGAGCACAGGTCACTCGACCGCCGACGCCTGATCCCGTGGTTCGCCGCCTTCGCCGCGTACGCCGCCGCGCTCGCCCTTTTCAGCGGCGGCGGCGCCGACCGGGTCTGGGCCCTGTGGGCCACGGGAGGGTACGCCCTGGCCGTCGCCCTGGCATGGCTTTCGCGCGGCGTGGCGGCACCGCTGCTCGCGGCCCTGGCCTGCGCCCTGGTGGCCCCGACGATCTGGCTGATCCTGCGCGGCCCGGCCACGGCGGACCCGATTGTCGTCGCCCGGTCGGCGGTCCTGCTGCTGCGGCACGGGAACCCCTACCTGTCCGCGGGGCAACTGGCCACCTGGCAGGCCTACAACCCGTACCTGCCCGCGATGACGGTCTTCGGCCTGCCGTGGGCGGCCGGCCTGCGGGGGGTGATCGGCGACACGCGGCTGTGGCTGACGGCCGTGTCCGCGGTGCTGCTCGCGGTGGCGTTCTGGATGGGCGCCCCGCACCGCGCCGCGGGGTGCGCGGCCTGCCGCCGGGCGGCGGTGTGGTCTGCCGTGTTCGCGGTGGCCTCGCCGCTGCTGGCGCTCTCGCTGGCGGTCGGCATCACCGACCCGCCGGTCATCGCGCTGACGTGCCTCGCGCTCGCGTGCCTGGCCCGGTCACCGCGGCTGCCGGTAGTGGCGGGCCTGGCCGTCGGCGTCGCGTGCGCCATGAAGGCCACCGCCTGGCCGGCCCTCGCGGTGATCGCCGCCATGCTGGTGGCCCGGGACGGCGCGCGGGTCGCGGCCCGCTTCGCCGCCGTGTCCGTGGTCACGACCGCGGCCCTGGTCGTCGTCACCGCTCCGGGACTGCTGGCCACCCCCGCCGCGCTGCTCCAGAACACGGTGCTGTTCCCGCTCGGGCTGACGCTGCACCATACTCCGGCGGCCAGCCCCCTGCCCGGCCATATCCTGGCCAGCACCGGCCGGGCCGGCCATCTGGCCGCCGTCGGGCTGCTCATCGCGGCCGCGCTCGCGGTCGCGGCCTCGCTCGTGGTGCGGCCCCCGGCCGACGTCTCCGCGGCCGCGAGGCGCCTGGCCATCGGGCTGACCCTGCTGTTCCTGCTCGGTCCCGCGACCAGGTTCGGTTACTTCGCCTATCCGGCCGCGCTGCTCGGCTGGTCGGCCCTGACCAGGAGCGACCGGGCCACGGCCGGGCCTTCCGGGCCTGCTGAGCCTTCCGGGCCTGCCGAGCCTGCCGGGTCTGCCGAGCCCGCCGGGATCGCTCCGTAGCTGGCCGGCCAGCGGGATGGTCTGTTTCCGGCTGCCCGCTCAGACCTCCAGGCTGGCCGCGAGGTCGTCGTCGACGACCAGCACGAGCTTGCCCCGGGTGTGCCCGCGTTCCACTGCCCGGTGCGCTTCGGCCGCGTTCTGCCAGTAGTACCGGTCCTGCACGATGACCACCAGCGACTCGTCATCGAACCACGGGGCCATCCGGACCAGGCGGGTCCCGCTCGGCTGCCCGTCGTACTGCCGCCAGCGGACCCGCTGCGTGTCCGGCGCCTCGGCGTGCACCGGCGTGGCGATAAGCGCCCCGTCCCGGGCCGCGCGGGCCGCGCCGTCCAGGGTGGGCGCCGCGCACGCCAGCACTTTCCCGGCTCCCCCGTCGGTCACGTCGCGGACCTGCTCCGGCCAGTCGGGCTTGGTGTGGTCGATGACCGTGTCCGCGCCGAGCTGGTGCAGGAACTCATGGTGCTGCGGGCTGGCGGTGGCCACCACGGAGGCCCCGAGGATGCGGGCGATCTGCACCGCGAAGTGACCAAGCCCGCCCGCCCCGGCGGTGATCAGCACCCGGTCTCCCGGGCCGGCCCCCAGCACGTCGGTCAGCCCTTGCTCCGCGGTCAGCGCGTCGATCGGCGCTCCCGCCGCCTCGACGGCGGACAGCTCGGCCGGGATGGGGGCAAGCTGCTCCACGGGGCAGGTCAGGTACTGCGCGTAACAGCCGGTCAGGCCCGGGTAGCCGTACACCGGGGTGCCGTCGTCCAGGGCCGCGTCGGCGCCGGTGTCCCCCACGACGACCCCGGCGAACTCGCCGCCCGGTACGTACGGCAGCGAGCCGGTCCAGCCGCCGCGGCGAAGGGATGCGTCCCAGGGACCGACCCCGGCGGCAAGCACCCGCACCAGGACCTCGCCCGGACCCGGCCGCGGCAGGGGTGCCTCGCTGACCTGGAGCACCTCTGGGCCGCCGAACTGGCTCACCGTGATCACCTGCATCGCCGCTCCGCTCCCTCACCTGTCGCGGGCATATCTCCTGGGAACTCCCACCCTATGAGTCCCACCGTCCCGGCGTTCGCTCATGGCCGCCGCCGGGCCGGGTGCCGGCGCTTCGCTTCGGGGTGCTCAGCCTGATCGGCACCGTGATCTACGTGACGGCCGTCGCGAGCATCGGGTACAGCCTGGGACTGAGCGGCCGGCGGTGGGCCGGGCCGGTCAGGACGGCGTCCCGCCGTAGCGGCCCCTGACCCGGTCGCCCGCGGGGTCGAAGGGCGGCCGCAGGTGAACCGCGGCCTCGAGCAACCGGCCGCCCACGTTCACCTGGTAGGAACCCGCCCGCGCGAAGTCGGCGGTGACCGAGTCCCCGGCCGGGCTGCGGATGTAGGCCAGGCCCACCGCGCCGCCGAGGGCCTCGCCCCAGGCGCCCGAGGTCACCTGGCCGACAGCGGTCCCGTCCCGCAGCACCAGCTCGCCGCCCCAGATCATCGCGTCGGGGTCGGCCAGCACCAGCGAGACCAGCCTGCGGCGCGGCCCCTCGGCCCGCGCCTTCTCCACCGCCTCCCGGCCCAGGAACGAGATGTCGGTCTTGAGCTTGCACGCGAACAGCAGGCCGGCCTCGACCGGGTTGTAGTCCGTGGTCAGCTCGCGGCCGTAGGCCCGGTAGGCCTTCTCCAGCCGCATCGACTCGATCGCGTAGTAGCCGGCGTTCACCAGGCCCAGGCCGGCGCCCGCGGCGGTCAGGTCCTCATAGGCGCCGACCGCGAATTCCGCCGGAACGTACAGTTCCCAGCCGAGCTCGCCGACATAGGTGATCCTGGTCGCGCGGACCGTGGCGTAGCCGAGGTCGATGTCGCGGCTGGTGCCGAACGGAAAGGCCTCGTCGCTGAAATCGCCGCGGGAGACCTGCGACAGCAGCTCCCGCGACCTGGGCCCCATGACGCCGAACACGGCGTACCCGCTGGTGACGTCCACGAGCGAGGCGCGGGCGTCGGCCGGGATCCGCCGGGTGATGTGGTCCTTGTCGCGCTCGGTGGTCGCCGCGCTGCTGACCAGCAGGAACTCATCGGCCGAGAGCCGGGTGACCGTGATGTCGGCCTCGTAGGTGCCGCGCGCGTTGAGCATCCCGGTGTAGACCGTGCGGCCGGGCCGGACCGCCACGTCGGCCGTGCACAGCCACTGCAGGACCTGCTCGGCGTCCCGCCCGGCGAGCAGGTACTTGGAGAACGACGTCTGATCGAAGAGGCCCACGCCGTGCCGGGTGGCGCGCTGCTCGGCCGAGGACCAGGGCTGCCAGTTCTGCTTCCCCCAGCCGTACTCGATGACCGGCCGGGAGCCGGGCGGCGCGAAGAAGTTCGCGCGTTCCCAGCCCATCCGGCTGCCGAAGCAGGCGTTGGCCTGCTCGAGCAGGTGGTAGACGGGCGAGCGCCGGAACGGCCGGGCGGTGGCCAGCTCGCGGTTCGGCCAGGGCACCGCGTAGTGCAGGCCCAGGACCTCACCGACCCGGTCGTGCAGCCACTGGTTGTTGCCGTTGAACCGGGCGAACCGCCGGATGTCGACCGCCGACAGGTCGAGGCCCGGCTCTCCCTCGATGATCCACTCCGCCAGTGCCCGGCCTGCCCCGCCCGCCGACGCGATGCCGACCGAGTTGAAGCCCGCGCCGACGAAGAAGTTCCGCAGCTCCGGAGCCTCGCCGAGGATGAACTGGTTGTCCGGGGTGAAGCTCTCCGGGCCGTTGTAGAACATCTTGATGCCGGCCTCGCCCAGCGCCGGGATCCGGGCGACCGCGTTCTCCATCAGGATCGAGAAGTGGTCCCAGTCCTCGTCGAGGAGCCGGAATTCGAAGGGGTACGGCAGCGCGTCGGGCGCGACCCACGGCTTGGCCTCGGGCTCGAACCCGCCGACGACCAGCCCGCCGACCTCCTCCTTGATGTAGGTGTAGCCGTCGGGGTCGCGCAGGATCGGCAGGTCGCGGTGCACCCCGTCGATCCGCTCGGTCACGACGTAGAAGTGCTCGGCCGAGTGCAGCGGCACGGTCACCCCGCACATCGCGCCGACCTGCTTGGCCCACTGCCCGGCGCAGTTGACGACCACCTCGGCCTCGATGTCGCCCTGGTCGGTGCGGACCCCGGTGACGGCGCCGCCCGCGTGCCGGATGCCGGTCACCCGGGTCCGCTCGCGCACCGTCACCCCGCGGTCGCGGGCGCCCCGCGCCAGCGCCGCGGTCAGGTCCGTGGGGTTGGCCCGGCCGTCGTCGGGCAGCCAGATCGCCCCGGCGAGATCGGCGACGTTCATGATCGGGTAGAGCTCTCCGGCCCGCTCCGGGCTGATCAGCTCGCACTCCAGCTGGTAGGCCTCGGCGGCCGCGGCCGTCCGGCGCAGCTGGACCATGCGGTCCTGGGTCCGGGCGACGGTGACCCCGCCGCACCGCCGGAAGCCGGTGCCCAGGCCGGTCTCCTGCTCGAGCCGGGCGTACAGCTCCGTGGAGTACTGCACCAGCCGGGTCCCGTTCTCCGAGGCGCGCAGCTGGCCGATCAGCCCGGCCGCGTGCCAGGTGGTGCCGCAGGACAGCTGTCCCTGCTCCAGCAGCAGGACGTCGGTCTGGCCCATCGCGGCGAGATGGTAGGCGACGCTGGTGCCGATGACCCCGCCGCCGATGATCACCACCCGGGCGCGGGCGGGCAGGGCGGGCGGGCGCGGGGCGGGCGGGCGGGCGGATTCAGTCATCCCGCTGGACGTCCTCGAGCAGGCGGGCGAAGTCATCGGCGGAGAAGCCCTCCGCCGCCCCCTCGAACCGCTCCATCGCCCACGACCAGAAGTCGAAGTCGAGCGGGCTCGCGGCGTGCTGGATCGCGCCCCACAGGGTCCATCCGTACTTGCCCGCCAGGCCGAGCAGCCGGGCCCGGGCGAGCTTGGCGCGCAGCGGCTTCCCGTAATACGCGGTGACCAGCTCCGCCAGGGCGTCCACCTCCAGACGGCACTCGCCCCAGATGTTGCCGAGCTCGAAGCAGGGGTCGTTATTGCCCGAGTACTCGTAGTCGATCAGCCAGATGCGGTCCCCGTCGTCGATGAAGTTGGCGGCCAGCAGGTCGTTGTTGCACGGGACGGTTCCGGCGTCGCGGACGGCCAGGGCGGCGGCGGCCGCCTCGAACCGCGGCATCAGGTCGTCGTACCCGGCCGGGATCTGGAAGCCGCGGGACCGGGCGACCGACAGGTACCTGCGCTGGATGTCGAACATGTCGAAGTCGTTGCCGAACCGCGGCCCCGAGTGCAGGCGCTGGCACGCCTGGGCGATCCGCGCGATGGTGCCGGGGGCGGCCACGTCCGCGTTGCCGAGGGTGCGGCCCTCGATGTAGCCGACGACCAGCAGGCGGTCCTGGGGACGGTACTCGATGACCGGCGCCCCCGCGCCGGCGGCCGCCGCGGCCACCGAGTTGCGGTACTCGGCGTCCCGGTCGATCGCCAGCAGGTCGCCGCCCGCGTCGGAGACGCGCGCGACGAACGTCCCGTCCGGCGTGGTCACCTTGTAGTTGCGGTTGGTCAGCCCGCCGGACAGCTCGGTAACCGAGCGCGGCTGGGCGGCCAGGCTCTCGGTCCGGTCGAAGAGGGCGGCGAGCTCGGCCTCCGAGCGGTCGGCCGCCCCGGCGGCACGGTCAGCCGCCCCGGCGGCACGGTCAGGCGCCCCGGCGGAACGGTCAGCCGCCCCGGCGGCGCGGTCAGCCGCCCCGGCCGCAGGAGTCGGCCTGGCCTGCGCCTGCCGCCCGTCCTCCGTCATCCGCGCGCCCTCTCGCCGCCTAAGGTCTAGACCCTAATAGCCCGGCTATTTCACCACGAACCGCCGCCGCGCTCCCCGTGATCTTCCCCCATGTGGCGCCCGCGCTCAAGGGAGCATCGCCGGATCCGGACGCGGTTCAAAGGGTCTGGACAGTTTGCCGTGTACGCCCGTACGCTACGCCTCAACCATGCGGTCCGTCGCCAGAGGAGGCCCGGCATGAGCACCGGCGACATGAGCACCGGCACCCAGGCTCCCGGCGGGCACGAGCGGGACTCGGCGGACCTGGCCCGCTTCGGCTACAAGCAGGAACTGCGGCGCGGGCTCGGGCTGTTCAGCTCGTTCGCGGTCGCGTTCAGCTACATCTCGCCGTCAACGGGGATCTTCACCCTGTTCGCGCTGGGCCTGACCACCCTGGGCGGGGTGTTCATCTGGACCTGGCCGGTGGTAGCCCTGGGCCAGTTCATCGTCGCGCTGAACTTCGCCGAGGTGGCCAGCCACTATCCCGTGGCCGGCTCGGTCTTCCAGTGGACGAAGTACCTGGCGAACCGGAGCTACTCCTGGTTCACCGGCTGGATCTACCTGTTCGCCGGCATCATCACGGTCACCGCGGTGGTCGCCACCCTGCCGCTGGCGCTCATCCCGGCGCTGAACGGCCTTGGCTGGCACAGCCTGAACGCGGCCAGCCTCGGCACCCAGGAAGTCGTCGCGCTGATCACGCTGGTGGTCATCACGATCCTGAACATCTACGGCGTCAAGCTGGTCGCGATCATCAACAACACCGGCGTGCTGTTCGAGATCCTCGGCATGTTCGTCTTCGCGCTGGTCCTGCTGGCGTTCCACAACCACCAGGGGTTCAAGGTCGTCACCGACAGCGCGGGCATCCATGTCGCCCCGAACACGTTCCTCGCGGCGATGTTCATGAGCCTGTTCGTGATCTACGGTTTCGATACCGCAGCCACGCTGGCCGAGGAGACCCGCGACCCCCGCCGGAACGCGCCCAAGGCGGTCCTGTACTCGGTGGTCGGCGCGTTCATCATCGGCGGGGTGTTCCTACTTGGCGTCCTGGTCGCGATCCCGAACATGAATGCCGCGGTGAAGGGCGCGTTCGGGCCCGCGGCGATCATCGAGGCGAACTTCCCCACCGGGTTCGCCACCCTGTACCTGCTCGTGGTCTCGGCGGCGATCTTCGTGTGCTGCCTGTCGATCCTGGCCGCGACGATCCGGCTCGCCTTCGGCATGGCGCGCGACAACCAGTTGCCGTTCTCCGGGCCGCTGGCCAGGGTGTCGCCCAGCCTGCACACGCCGGTCTGGACCTGCATCGTGATCGCGCTGCTGTCCGCCGTGCCGTTCCTCAAATACGCGGGCGTCGGGATCATCGCGATCGCCGCGACCGGCATGATCTACCTCAGCTACTTCCTCGGCAACATGGTGATCATGCGGGCGCGCGCCCGCGGCTGGCCCAAGACGAGCGCGCCGTTCCGGCTCGGCCGCTGGGGCCTGCTGGTGAACATCGTCGCGCTGCTCTACGGCGGGGCGATGATCATCAACTTCGCCTGGCCGCGCGTGGCCAGCAACCCCAAGCCCAACCAGACCGGCGGGCTGCTCAGCTTCGGCCTCAGCTTCCTGAACGGCATCCCGATCCTGTGGACGGTGGCGATCGGCATCGCGCTGATCGGCGCCATCTACTACCTGATCGTCGGGCGGACCAAGACCTTCGCCCCGGTGACGGCGCCGTCCCCGGACGACGACCTCCCGGCCGTGAGCGGCGGCCCGGGGGCGGCACCGCAGGCCGGCGGCTGACCGTCCACATGCCGCCGCAGCCAGGCTCCGGGCGCCGCACCGCCCGGCCTGCGCTGCAGACCATTGCCCGGCAGCCGCCGCAGATCGTGCGCGGGCCGGGAGCGACGGTACACGCGCAGATCGAGGACTGGCTGGCGGGCGAGATCGCCGTCGGCGCGCTGGTGCCCGGCGACCGGCTGCCTACCGAGCACGACCTGGCGGCGTGGTTCGGCGTCAGCCGGATGACGCTGCGCCACGCGCTCGCCGAGCTGGCCCGGCGCGGCCTGGTGACCCGGACCGTCGGGCGGCACGGCGGCACCTTCGTGGCCGCGGCCAAGCTGGAGCAGGACCTGACCACGCTGGCCGGATTCTCCGAGCAGCTGCGCCGCCACGGGATGGTGGCCGGGGCCAGGGTGCTGACCGCGAGCCAGCGCCGGGCCGGCCCGGCCGCGGCAGCCGCCCTGCAGATCGGCGAGGACGAGGCCGTGTTCGAGGTCCGCCGGATCCGGCTCGCCGACGGCCGGCCGATGGTGCTGGAGCGCTCGCTGTTCCCCGCGATCCGGTTCCCCGGGATGCTGGATTGCCGGCTGGACGGCTCCCTCTACGAGTTGCTCGAGGTCAAGTACGGGCTGCGGCCCTACCGGGCCCGGGAGTGCCTGGAGCCGGTCACCGCCGGGGTGCGCGAGGCCGAGGCGCTCGAGGTCGCCGAGGGCGCTCCGCTGATGCTGGTCGAGCGGACCGCCTACGCCCGTTCCGGCGAGCCGCTCGAGTTCGCCCGTGACCTGTTCCGCGGCGACCGCACCCGGGTCGTGGTCTGGACCTCGGAGCTGGCCGGCGACCTCTGACCCCGCTCAGTATTCAGGTCCCGTTCCCGTGCTGGCCCTGATCCCCGGCGGCTTCGCGGTCGCGATCGGCATCCTGCTCGACACGATCATCGTCCGGCCGGTGCTGGTCACCGCGCTGACCCTAGACATCGGGCGCTGGATGTGGTGGCCGAGCAAGCTCGCCCGGCGCGACGGAGGCCAGCACCATCTCAGGGCCGACCGGGAAGACGCGCTAACGGAGCTGGGTCCACCTCGGCCCGATGGACGCCCAGCCGGCCTCCCAGCCCGCTAGCCGCCGGCGATCCGTCACCCACCGGACCAGCCAGGCGACGCTGAGCAGCAGGACCGCCAGGGTGGGCGGAGCCAGCGTTTCGGCGCCGACCACCCGCTTTGCCAGCTCAGAGTGGAAGATCGGGGGACCGGTGGGCCGGCCGGAGCGGTCCACCCAGACCTGGACCGTCCTGCCTGCCGCGGTCCCGGCTTTCACCGGGACCTCGCCGACCCGGTCTCCGCCGCCGGGCCCGGCCCACCGGGCCAGCACCAGGACCGAGGTAGTCCAGGGCAGCCCGAACTCGAACTGGGGCTGCGCTGGCGCGGTCTCGAGCACGACGGCGGGAACCTGGTGCCACGACTGCTGGGCGCGCTGCTCGCGCAGACCCCCCTGCTGCGCCCAACGGCCCGCGGCGATCCAGGACAGCGGCGCGCCGACCAGGAACGCCGCGATCAGTCCCCCGGTGATCCAGGCCTCGATGCGGTCCACGCGGCGCCGCAGCCGGTTGTTGCCCATCCAGAGCCGCCGGGCGAGCCGTGTCAGCCAGCCCGTCCTCGCGAGCCGCCCGATCCGCACCGCTCTTCTCCTCCGCTTACGCCCCCGTGGGCCATTGTTACTCCGGCCGGGCCCCATGCCGACGGCCGGGGTGGCCGACCGGGCCGGCCGGCGCCGGTCACATCGAGATCACCGCGGCGCCGGTGAACCGCTCGGCGGCCAGGTCGGCCAGGGCCTGGTCGGCCCGGTCGAAGGGATAGGGGTTGACCGTGACCTTCAGCCGGAGCCGCTCGGCCAGCCGGAGGAACTCCTCGCCGTCGCCGCGGGTGTTGGAGGTGACGCTGCGCAGCGTGCGCTCCTGGAACAGGTGCGCGTCGTAGTTCAGCGAAGGGATGTCGGTCAGGTAGATCCCGGCCACCGCCAGCGTCCCGCCGCGGTCGAGCGCGGCCAGCGCGGGCGGGACCAGGGTCCCGACCGGCGCGAACAGGATCGCCGAGTCAAGCGGCTCGGGCGTCGGGTCAAAGGAGTCCTGCGCGGACGCGGCGCCCAGCCCGAGGGCCAGCTCGCGCGCCTTCTCACCGCGGGTGAACACGTGCACGGCCGCGCCGCCCGCGATCGCGATCTGCGCGACCAGGTGCGCCGAGCCGCCGAATCCCCAGATCCCGAGCCTGCCGCCGGGCGGCAGGTCGGCGCGCTTCAGCGCCCGGTAGCCGATGATGCCCGCGCACAGCAGCGGCGCCAGCTCGGCGTCGGTGAAGCCCTTCGGCAGCTCGTACACGTACGCGTCGGCCGCCACCAGGTACTCCGCGTACCCGCCCTGGATATCCCAGCCGGTGTAGACCGAGCGCGGGCAGAGGTTCTCCAGGCCCCGGCGGCAGTACCGGCAGCGGCCGTCCGTGCCCGCCAGCCAGGCCGCTCCCACCCGGTCGCCGACGCCGAACCGGACGACTCCCGGCCCGACCGCGGTCACTTCCCCCACGACCTCGTGCCCGGGCGTGACATCCGGCGCCTTGGGCTCCAGGTCCCCCTCGGCCAGGTGCAGGTCGGTGCGGCAGACGCCGCAGCGCACCACCCGGATCAGCAACTCTCCCGGGCCAGGCTCCGGTACCGGCCGTTCGGTCATCCGCAACGGGCCGGTGGCCACCGGCCCAGGTTCGTGCACCACCCATGCCCGCATGCCCACAGGCTACGCGCGGCCGGCCGGTATACTGGTCGTATGCCTTACCGACAGGTCACGACGATGCCGGGCGAACCCCGGCGCGACGCGGCGTGACCTGACGCAACGCCAAGGCCCCGGGAGCAGCCATCCCGGGGCTTTTTCTGTTGGCCGCAGTCACGGGATGGTGCCTTCTCCGCGAAGCCTCGGGCGACTCACGACCACCGAGACAACGAAGAAACAACGGAGACAACGGAGGCACCGATGCACACCGACCACGCGCCCGCCAGCCAGGCGCCCGCCGACCGCGCACCCGCCAGCCAGCCACCTGCCGACCACCGGCGGCTCGGCCGCGAGCTGAGGCTGTTCGCCACCGAGCCGCTCGTCGGCGCCGGGCTGCCGCTCTGGCTGCCCGACGGAGCCGTGATCCGGGCCGAGCTGGAACGGCTCGCCGCCGAGGAGGCGATCCGCGGCGGCTGTCAGCGGGTCTACACCCCCGTCCTGGCCAAGCGGGCGCTGTTCGAGCGCTCGGGCCACTGGGCCAAGTTCGCCGACGACATGTTCCCGCCGATGCGAGTCGGCGAGGAGGAATTCGTGCTGCGGCCGGCGAACTGCCCCCACCACGCCCTCGTCTACGCCTCTGAGCAGCGCAGTTATCGCGACCTGCCGGTGCGCCTGGCCGAGCTGGGCGCCATGTTCCGCAGTGAGCTGTCCGGCGTGCTCGGCGGGCTGTCCCGGGTCAGGCAGATCAACCTCGACGACACCCACGTGTTCTGCGCTCCCGAGCAGGTGCCAGGCGAGATCACCCGCGCCGTGCAGTCGGTGCGGCGCTGCTACCGGCTGCTGGGCATCGACGTGGCCCGCTATCGGCTGTCCCGGCGCGGCAGCGGCGAAGGGTACCTGGGTGGCGATGACCTCTGGGCGGGCTCGGAACGCCACCTGGCCGCGGGCCTGCGCGACCTCGGGCTCGATTACGAGGACGCCCCGGGCGAGGCGGCGTTCTACGGCCCGAAGATCGACGTCCAGGTGGTGGACCCGGCCGGCCGCGAGGAGACCTTGTCGACCGTGCAGCTGGACTTCAACCAGCCAGAACGCTTCGACCTGTGCTATATCGGCTCCGATGGCGGCAGGCACCGGCCGGTCATGATCCACCGCGGGGTGCTGTCGGGGATGGAACGGCTGGTCGCGCACCTCATCGAGCAGTATGACGGGGCGTTCCCGCCCTGGCTGGCCCCGGTGCAGGTGGTCGTGCTGCCGGTGGCCGAGCGGCACGCCGGGCAGGCCCGAGACGTCACCGACCGGATCCGCGCGGCCGGGCTGCGGGCCGAGTGCGATCCGGCCGACGCCACCCTCGGGGCCAGGATCCGCCAGGCCCGCGACCGCAAGATCCCCTACATCGCCGTGATCGGCGACCGGGAGGACGCCAGCGGGCTGGTCGCCCTGCGGCTGCGCGACGGCCGGCGCCCGGACGGCATCGGCGTGGAACGGCTGGTCGGCGAGGTGTCCCGCCAGGTCGCCGACCGGTCCGCGGACCTCGGCTTCCGGTAGTCGCGCAGGAACGAGGTCACCGCGGCGGCGAAGCCGTCCGGGTCCTCCCACCAGAGCAGGTGGCCGAGCTCGGGGAACATCACGAGCCGGGCGCCGGGGATGCGGCGGGCGAGCAGCCTGCCGTTGCGCGGGTCGACCACGGCGTCCGCTTCGCCTTGGAGCACCAGGGTGCGGGCCCGGATCGGCGCTCGCCGCAGCGGCCCGGCATAGCGCGCGCCGGCGGCCGCCTGGGCCGACCACGCCCGCGGCCCGGCCGGCCGGGAGCGCTGGAGCTCGACGAGGCGGCCAGCGAGTCCCGGGCGGCGCTGCAGGCTGCGCGCCGACAGGGCGTTCTCGGCGTGGCGGCGCAGCGCATCCTCCGGGGTCAGGCGGCCGGTGGCGGCGATCAGCCGCACCGAGGCCGCCGGCATGGGGTAGGCGAACGGCCAGCCGGGCGTCGTGGACACCAGGACCAGGCCGCCGACCCGGTCCGGATGGCCGGCGGCCAGGTCCTGGGCCACCATGCCGCCCAGGCTCGCGCCCAGCACGTGGGCGCGGCGGATGCCCGCGTCATCGAGCACGGCGACGATGTCGCCGGCCATGTCGGCGACCCGGAACGGGCCGTCCGGCCCGTCGCTGCGCCCGGTTCCCCGGTTGTCCACGAGCACGACCCGGAAGCGGCGCCGCAGTTTCCGCAGTACCGGCTGCCACCCGGAGCGGTCGAATCCCATCCCCTGGATCAGGACCAGCCAGGGTCGCCGCCAGGGCCGTCGGCCGCGCAGCTCGTAGGCGATGCGCCAGCGGCCGCTGCGGGCGTACCGGGTCCTGGTCAGGGCGTACCGGGTCCTGGTCATGCCGTACCGGGTCCTGGTCATGCCGCCTCCCGGGCTCCTGGCCGGGCCCGCTCGCCCTGTATAACAAGCATTTCGCTAAATATAACAAGCAAAGGTGAGCGCGACTGCTCGGTGAGCCAAGCCGGGGCCGGCTCTGCTACGAATTACGGACGTGACCCCGGGCGGCTGGTGATGCCCACCACGGGCACGGCCAGCGCTGTGACCGGCGTGATCAGCATGGCGCTGCTGACCGCCGTGGTCGTCCTCGGCGTGCTGGTGAACCGGCAGGGACGGCTGCCGGGCCTGCCCCGGTTCGCGGGCCTCAGCCTGCACCGCTGCCTTTCGCTGCTGGCCCTCGGCTTCCTCACCCTGCACATTCTCACCGCGCTGGCCATGCCCTTCGCTGACATCAGGCTGGCCGCCGCGGTCATCCCGTTCACCTCCGCCCGCGAGCCGGCCTGGCTGGGCCTGGGCGCGGTCTCCTTCGACCTGATGATCGCGCTCATCGTGACCAGCCTGCTGCGGCGGCACATCGGCCGGCGGGCCTGGCGCGCGGTGCACTGGCTGGCCTACCTGTGCTGGCCGGCGGCGCTGGCGCACAGTATCGGCACCGGCCCGGGCATGCGCAGCGGACGGCTGCTGGACCTCGCCATCGCGTGCGTGGCCGCGGTGGCGGCCGCGGCCGGCTGGCGGCTGGCCGACGCCTGGCGCGGCGGGCCGCGGGCCCGGCGGGGCGGCGGGCCGACGGCGCAGCCGGAGCGGATCCCAGAGCCAGAGCCAGAGCCAGAGCGGGTCCCGGCGGCGGCCGGGACCAAACGGCTGCGCGTCAATCCCATCGCGTGCTCCGGGCACGGCCTGTGCGCCGAACTGCTGCCCGAACTCATCACCCTCGACCAGTGGGGGTACCCGATGCTCGCTGACCAGCCGGTGCCTGCCCGGCTCACCCGCCGGGCCACGCGCGCCGTCACCGACTGCCCGGCGCTCGCGCTGCTGCTCAGCGACGCCCGCGGCGGCGAAGCGGGTCCTCGTCCCGGGACGCCGGTCGACTAGGATCATCGCCCATGCATGGCCAGCAGGCCGGTACCGACCAGGGCGAGGCCGTGCTGGCCCAGGCGGTCGCCGCCTACCAGGCCGCTCTCGGCCCGCGCCTGGTCGCGGGCTACGCGCTGGGCAGCCTCGCCCACGGTGGCTTCAGCCCGCTGGTCAGCGACGTTGATCTCGGGCTCATCCTGCAGGACCCGCCCCGGACGAAAGACCGCCTCACCGTCCGCGCCGTGGCCCGGGCCGTGCGAGCCGACGGATCGGCGCTGCACCAGCGGCTGTCGGTGTTCTGGGGCACGCCAGCCACCTTGCAGGGCCGGGCCAGCGGCGGCCGGTTCCCCCCGCTGGACCGGCTGGACCTGCTCGAATACGGCCGCCTGCTGGCCGGGCGGGACGCCCGGCAGGGCGTGACCCGCCCCGGGCAGGCCGAACTGCTCGTGGCGGGCGCCGAGTTCGCGCTCGGCTCCCTGGGCGGGACCCGGACGCTGCCCGGCCGGCTCCGGGGGTGGGCCCGGCCCGGCCAACACGACGATGCCGTGGCCGAGATCCGCACCCCGTCGCGGCTGGTCTCCCGCGGGCACCGGCGGATGACCAAGGTCGTGCTGTTCCCCGTCCGGTTCCTGTTCACCGCGGCCACGGGCCGGGTGGGCACCAACGTCCTCGCGGCCGAGCACTACCTGGCCAGCGCCGGCGTGCCCGCCACCGAACTGGTCGCCGCCGCCCTGGCCTGGCGCCGTGAGCCGCCGGCCGACGAGGCGGCGGCCGCCGCGCTGCTGAGCCGGGAGTTGATCCCGCTGTACGCGCATTACCTTGACGACCACATCACGCGCCTGTCCGCGGCCGGCCAGTACCGGCTGGCCGACCGCTTCCGCGGATGGCGGGCCCGCCTCCTGGCCTGAGCCATCAGCGTCAACTCTGTTGAAAAGGTGATCTGGATGGGTCCCCCCAGGCAGCGCGGCGACGCAGCCGACGGCCAGTCCGGGATGCCCCGGGCCGGCTTGTTCCGGAGCTTCTCCTTCGCCGGGCAGGGGGTGTGGCACGTCGTCCGTACCCAGCGCAACATGCGGGTTCACCTGCTGGCCGGGGCGGCCGCGATCGTGGCCGGCCTCATCCTGCGGATCGGCGCGGCGGACTGGGCCTGCGTCCTGCTGGCCATCGGGCTCGTGCTCACCGCCGAGACGCTGAACACGGTCGTCGAGGCGCTCACCGACCTGTGCACCGACGAGTACCACCCGCTGGCCAAGATCGCCAAAGACGCGGCGGCCGGAGCGGTCCTGATCTCCTCCGCGACGGCCCTGGGCGTGGGCGTCGCCGTTTTCCTCCCCCGGCTGCTCAGTTCAGGGGGGTGAGCTGGCGGGCGTGGTCGTCTTGCATCAGCCCGCGTAGCTCCATCGCGCTTTCGGCGGTCAGGATCGCGGCCGGGTGGTCGTGGCGCCGGGCGGCCCACACGCCGTCAGAGAACGTGATCGCACAGGTGTCGCGCCATAAGCCCTGCAGGCGGAGCAGGTCGGTGGCTTCCTCGCTGGTCATCCGGGTTCGCCGCTGCCGCACCGTCTCCAGTCCGTTGGCGGGATTGGGAGATCCTGGCCGCAGAGGGACTCGTCTACACCATCGGCGCGCGAGGCACGTTCATTAGGCAGACATCAGCCTGACCCTTGCGGCCTCAACGTCGTTCGTCCTCGGGCCGAGCGCTGCGGGCGCCACGTTGACCCCCGCCGCGGTACCGGCGTTAACTGGCTCCGTCTCCGGGGAACCCGGGCAGTCCTGGTGAGCGCTCGAACGGCGCCTGCTCGTGCGAGAGTCTTGCCCAGACGACAATGAAGACGGAGAAGGAGCATGACAAAGAGGGTATTGCTTCTCGGAGTAATGGCATCTCTCCTTGAGGACGTGCGGCGGGAGCTGCAAAGACCCGATATCGAGTTCCTCGGCGGCACGGGGGTGGACGATGTCCGGTCGGCGTTTCGCCCGGCAGACATAGACCACGTGATCGTCGGCGGCGGTATTGACCTGGAGATCCGGGCCGAAATGGTCCAGGAGGTATTCCAGTCAAGCGACCGGGCAACCGTTCATCTGAAAGACCAGATGTCAGGCCCGGAGGGTTTCCTCCCGTTTGTTAGGGCAGTGCTTCGCGGACTCGACGATTACAAGCCTCAAGAATCACCTCGGGCGATCCTGCGGGCACGGCACCCAGACGCAGGCAGCTGAATCCAGGGTCCAAGCGGCGAGATGCGACGCCCCCGGTCGGGATTGGTGGGTGCCCGGCCGTACTGTCTGGTGGGACGACGAGCCGACCCCGGGGAAGGTAATGAAGCGGAAGTCATGGCTGGCCGCCGGCGGCCTGGCCGGATTCGGAGCCGCGCGGCTGGCCGGCGCCGATCGCTGCTCCCGCGTCGAGGCGGCCACGGTGCCGCTGCTGGCGTTCACCCCGCAGGTGGCCGCAGCGGCGCTGCTCGGCTCGCTGCTGCTACGGCGCCGGGGTCCGGCCGCCGCCGCCGCGCTCACCGGGATCGCGCTGGCCGCCGTGACGGTGCCGCGGGCGACCAGGCGGCCGCAGCCGCGGGCGGACGGGCCGGTGCTCCGTGTCATCACCGCGAACCTGCTGAAAGGGAGGGCATCGGAGCAGGCGATCGTCGGCCTGGTGCGGCGTCAGGGCGCCGACGTGCTGTTCCTCCAGGAACTCACCGAGCCGACGGTGAGCCGGCTCAAGCAGGCCGGGCTGACCGACCTGCTCCCGCACGAGATGACCGACCTCGGCAGCGCCAGCGCCCGTGGCCGTGGCATCTATGCCCGATTCCCGCTGACCGAGGGAATGGACCTTTTTCATCCGTCCGTATCGCTCCCGGAGTACCTGGGCAGTCCTGGAGAGGCTGAAAAAGGTTCACCGGACCTCGGGCCGGCCGATGCGGCCCAGTTCACGGCCCGGCTCGAGCTTCCCGGCGGGCAGCGCGCCGACCTGGTCTGCGTCCACGCGTCCCCGGCCAAGCCGCCATGGAAGCCGGCGAATGCCGCCCGGTGGCGGAAGGAACTGGCGGCCCTGCCGACCCCGGCAAGCTCGGCCGCGGACCCGCCGCGCGTGCTGGCCGGCGACTTCAACGCCAGCGTTGATCACGCCCACTTCCGCCGGGTGCTGCGGCTGGGGCACGTCGACGCCGCCGCCCAGCTCGGTCACGGGCTGATCCCCACGTGGGGGCCGGAACCCCGGGGCAGGCCGGCCTTCCTCACCATCGATCACGTCCTGGTCGATCCCGGCTGTGCCGTGCGGGCGGTGTCGGTGCACCCGCTGCCCGGCAGTGATCACCGCGCGGTCTACGCCGAGTTCCGGCTGCCGTCCGCGCGGTAGCCGGCGATCCGGGATTCGGCGGCGAGCTGTTCCAGCCAGTCGCGGCTGGCCGCCGCGATCCTGGCCGGGATGCCGAGCTCGCCGAGCAGGTCGGTCGCGGCGGCCATCTCGTCGGCGCGCCGGACCGCGTGGGTGATGCTGCCCTGCTCGAGGCGGTCCAGCAGGGCCAGGCCGATGTCCTGCGCGATGTTGTCGCGCAGCCAGGCCTCGCAGCCCGCGGCCCGGCCGGCCCGCAGCGACTCGGTCACCGCCGCCGCCATGCCCTTGTAGAACACGCTGCGGCACAGCTTGCGGCTGGCGGCGGCGCCCGCGGGCCCCGGGATGGCCTCGACGTTCCCGCCCAGGCCGGTGAGCGCGGCCGCGACCTCGGCGGCAGCGGCCCCGCTCGCCAGCATCGGCGTGGCCAGGCCACGGCCGGGCACCGGCGCCATCATGGCCACGTCCGCGAACGCGATCCCGTGCTGCCCGGCCAGGGCCGCGAGCCGCAGCTTGAGGTCGGCCGACGAGGTGTTCAGGTCCGCGTACCAGGTCCGGGGCCCCAGGCCGGGCAGGCTGGCCCGGAAGGCCGCCTCGGCCTCGTGCGCCGTGGTCAGGCTGAGCACCAGGTCGGCTCCGGCGCAGGCTTCGGCGTCGCTGCCGGTCGCGACGACCCCGTCCGGCGGGCCGGCCGCCGGGTCGTAGCCGCGCACGGTGACCCCGGAGGCCGCCAGGTCCCGGCTGATGATCGCGCCCGCCTCGCCGAGCCCGAGCACGGCGACCACCTTGACCACTGTGTCGGCTGCCACGCACCCAGACTGCCATCCGGTAGCCGGCGCCGCGAGCGGCGTGCGCGTTACGGCTCCCCTGCTCGGTGGCCTCAGTCGCGCGGGATGATCGGCAGCGTGATGTAGGACGGGTGACCGCCGTCATGGCAGATGCTCTGCTCGGCCACGACGAAATCGCGCTCGGTGGCGGTCGCGGCGGGCGCGCCGTTGCCCGGGTTGCGGTCGAAGCACGGGAAGTTCGAGCTGGAGATGTCGACCCGCAGCCGGTGGCCCGCCTGGAACACCTGGCTGGTCGCGATCAGGTCGATCGAGTACTCGTAGACGCGGCCCGGCGTGACCGGCGCCGCCCGGCCGGTCCCGTCGCGGTAGCGGGCGCGCACGATGCCGTCGGCCACGCCCATCGCGCGCCCGTCCGGCCAGACGTCGACGAGCCTGGCGGTGAAGTCGGTGTCCGCCGCCGACGTCGCCGCGTGCAGGGTGACGCCGAGCGGGCCGGTCACCTCCAGATCGTTGCCGAGCGCCGCGCTGGTGAACGACAGCACGTCCGGGCGGGCCTCGATCACGCGCTGGTCGCGGGCACCGCCCATCCAGCTCACCCCGCCGTCCGGCCCGCCGGTGATCAGCGTCGGCCCGCCCACGGTCGGCACCGGGTCGGCCGGGTCGTAGCGGTAGTGCGAGGCCGGGGCATCCGCCGGCGGCGAAGCGGGCGACAGCGACCCGCCCGGGTGCAGGTACCAGCGGACCCACTGGGTGCGGGCCAGCGGCCAGTCGTCCTCGTCGCGCCAGGAGTTGTCGCCCATGACGAACAGCCGGACCCGGGGGTCGTCCCAGTCCCGGGCCCCGTCCGCCACGAACCGGCGCAGGAAGCCGATCTGCCGCTGCTCGAGGCCGATCGCGAGCGCCGAGGCGAGCAGGCCGAAGTTCAGCTCGCCCGCGGTCCCGGTCTGGTCCGTGTGCGTCCACGGGCCGACGATCAGGGCCTGGTTGCGCCGGGCGTGCTCGGTGGCCGCGGACCGGCTCAGGGTCTGGAAGTTGTCCAGCGTCCCGCCGAGGAACAGGTCGAACCAGCCGCCGACGTGCAGCGCCGCCGCGGCGATCCGGTCGCGCCTGGCCGCGTAGCTGAGGTCGTCCCAGAAACTGTCGCGCTCTTCGTGGTCGAGCCACGCCTGCCAGGCGGGCAGGATCCGGCTGACGGCCGGCGCCTCGCGGGCGGGCAGGTGCCGGTAGCCGGCGACCACGCCGGTCATGTGCTGCAGCAGCGCGGGCATGTCTGCGGAGACGTCCTCGCCCGCGGCGGCGCGGTACTGCAGGGTCTGCGCCGACTTGAGCGTGTACCAGCCGAGCAGCTGGCCGAGCTGCAGGGCGCCCTGCCGGTAGGCCAGGCCACCGTAGTAGTCGGCGGGCGCGACGACCGGGACCAGGCACCTGAGCGCCGGCGGCGCCTGGACGGCCGCCGCGAACTGGACCATCCCGAGGTAGGACGGCCCGTACATGCCGACGCGGCCGTTGCACCAGGGCTGCCGGGCACACCACTCGATGGTGTCCACGCCGTCGTCCGGCTCGCTGGCGAACGGCGTGAACTCCCCGTCGGAGGTTCCGGTGCCGCGGCAGTGCTGCAGGACCACGGCGAACCCGGCGTCGACGGCCGGGAGCACCGGGGCGGTGCGGACCATCGGCTCGCCGTACGGGGTCCGCACCAGCAGCACGGGGAACGGGCCGCCCTCGCCCGGGCGGTAGATGTCCGCGCGCAGGATCGTGCCGTCCCGCATGGCGGCCGGGGCGTTGTGCTCCGCGAGCAGCGGAACGGACGACAGGTTCAGCTTGGCCATGCTGCCGCTCCTAGCTCCCGGGCCGCGGGCAGGACCTCCTTGGCGAACAGCTCGAGGCTGCGCTCGGCCTGCTGGTACGGCATCCCGCCGAAGCTCGGCAGCACGATCAGCTCGAAGTCGCCCAGGACCTCGGCGATCGCGGCGATCTGCTCCAGGATCTGCGCGGGCGTGCCCCACAGGGCGGACGCCGCGTAGGCGGCCGACGCCTTGTCCAGGCCGACCGCGCGCAAGGCCTCGGCCAGTTCGGCGTACCGCTCGTAGCCCGCGGTCCGGGCGAAGTGCTCGCCCGCCATCTCGTAGTGCCGGACGTTGGAGGCGAAGAACGCGCCGATGTGGCGCTGGGCGCGGTCGGCGGCCGTGGCCTCGTCCTCGTGGCAGTACATGTTGACGTTGAGCGAGACCGGCGGCGGGGGGCCGCCGTGCGCGGCCCGGTACTGCTCCCGGTAGCTGTCGTATACCGGCATGAGGTCAGGGACCGGCCTGGTCACGATCGACATCAGCGAGGCGCCCAGGTTCACGCAGGACGTGACGGAGTCGGTTGAGCCCGCCACGGCGTACAGCCGGCCGCGGAACGAGGCGCGCGGGCCAGGCCGCAGCCGGGTGCGCGGCCGCGGGTAGAACGGGCCGCTGCCCTCGATGTAGCCGGTCTCCAGCGCCCCGGTGATCATCGCGGCGGCTTCGTCGAACCGCGCCCGGGACTCGTCCATCGGGATGCCGAACGGCGCGTACTCCATCCGGGACAGCCCCCGGCCCATGCCGAAGATCGCCCGGCCGCCGGACAGGATATCCAGCATGATCATTTTCTCGGCGACCCGGAGCGGGTCGTTCCACGGCAGGATCACCGCCCCGGTGCCGAGCCGCACGTGCTGCGTCCGGGCGGCCAGGTGCGCGAGCAGCACCACGTTGTCCGGGCACATCGCGTAGTCGTCGAAGTGATGCTCGACCGCCCACAGGCTGTCGAAGCCCAGCCGGTCGGCCAGCTCGGCGATCCGGATCTCGCCAGCGTACATCTGTTCGTCGGACAGGTCGGCGTGCAGGTTGCCGAACCCGAGATTGACGCCGATATGCAGCACGGGCCGCTCCTCACAGTCAGGGTTCCTGTCCATCATGACCCGTAACGCGCCGCTCGGCGCCCATCCGGCCGCGCTCAGGCCGGCCTGGCCCGGCGGCGGACCGCCGCTGGCCGGTCAGGCGGGCCGCCTGGGTGGTCAGGTACTGCCGCTCGCGCAGGTTCGTGGCGCGGGCGGCCGCGGCCCGGAACTCGGCGATCGCGCTCTCCCGGTCGCCGGCCTGCTCGAGCAGGTGGGCGCGCACGGAGTGCAGCCGGTGGTGGTCGCCGAGCCGCTCGTCCAGGCCGTCGAGCAGCGCGAGGCCGGCCTGCGGGCCGCCGGCCATCGCGGCCGCGGCGGCCCGGTTGAGCCGGACCATCGGGTTGCCGGTCATCGACTCGAGCCGGTCGTACAGGGCGAGGATCTGGGGCCAGTCGGTGTCGTCGTGGCGGCTCGCCTGGTCGTGCAGGGCCGCTATCGCCGCCTGCACCTGGTACTCGCCGGGCTGCCCGCGGCGCAGGGCCTCGGTGATCAGGCCGAGCCCCTCCATGATGAGGCGCCGGTCCCACCGGCTGCGGTCCTGTTCGGCCAGCGGGATCAGCTCGCCGTCGGCGCCGCTGCGGGCCGGGCGCCGGGCGTCGCTAAGCAGCATGAGCGCGAGCAGGGCGGCCACCTCAGGGTCCTCGGGCAGGGCAGCGTGGATGCCCCGGGCCAGGCGGATGGCCTCGCCGGACAGATCGCTGCGGGCCAGGTCGGGCCCGCTGCTGCTGGTGTAGCCCTCGTTGAACAGCAGGTACAGGACGTGCAGCACCGAGCGGAGGCGTTCCGGGCGCTGGCCGGGCGCCGGCAGCGCGAACGGCTCGCCCGATGCCTTGATCTTGGCCTTGGCCCGGCTGATCCGCTGGGCCAAGGTGGCTTCGGGCACGAGGAACGCGGTCGCGATCTCGCGCGTGGTCAGGCCGGCGACCGCGCGGAGCGTCAGCGGGATGGCCAGCGTCGGCGTGAGCGACGGATGGCAGCACATGAACATGAGGATCAACGTGTCGTCGCGCCCCGAGGGCGGATCAGGGCTGGCCGCCGACCACGACGCGGCTAGTTCCTCCCGCCGGCGGCGGGAGTCCTCGCTGCGGTAGATGTTGGCCAGCCGGCGTGACGCGACCCGGATCAGCCAGCCGAGCGGGTTGTCCGGCAGCCCGTCGCGGGGCCACCTGGTGGCGGCGGCGATCAGCGCCTCCTGCACCGCGTCCTCGGCATCGGCGAAGTCGCCGTAGCGGCGGATGAGCGCGCCGAGGACCTGCGGCGCCAGCTCGCGCAGCAGGTCCTCGGCGCGCGGGTTGGCGGCGGGCACGCCCTACAGCTCGGGATCGGGAGCGCTCAGCACCTCGCGTACCTCGATCGGCTGCCGGATCGGCACCCCGTTCTGCCCGGGGGCCGCCGACGCCCGGGCCGCGATCTCGATGGCCCGCTCGGCCGTCTCCGCGTCCACCAGCCGGTAGCCGGCCAGCAGTTCCTTGGACTCGGGGTACGGGCCGTCCGTGATCACCGGGGCGCTGGCCCCGTCACTGACCACGAACTTGGCCCGCTCGGGCCCGGCCAGCCCCTGAGCGTCGACGAGCTCACCGCGCTCGGCAAGCTCGGCGTTGAGTGCCTGCTGGAACTCGATGTGCGCCTTGATGTCCTCGGGGCTCCACTCCGTCATCGGCGCGCAGCCCGACTCGACCTCTCCGTAGTTCTGCAGCAGCATGAATCGCATTCCCCTATCCTCCCTGGTCGGGCGGTGCCCACCGCACCGCGCTCACCCAGGTGTCACCGCTCGCGCCCCCTTCTCGACATCTCCCGCCCCTCCCGGCCCGCCCCGGCCCCTCCCGGCCCGCCCCGGCCCCTCCCGGCCCGCCCCGCCCCGCGGCGCCCGGCCGGGCGGGCGGGCCTGGACCAGGCTTTCCGCTCATCCCCGCCGGCGTGGCCGGGCGGGCGGGCGCGGCCGGGCGGGCGGGCGCGGACCAGGCTCTTGCTCATCCCCCGCTGACGTGATCCGCCGCGGGAACCGGGCGGACGCTGGCGGCGTGCCGCCGCGCCAACTGGCGGTAGGTCTCCGGGTTGCTCTCGACCCATTGCCTCGCCCCTTCGGTGATCTCGCCGGCGATCCGGGCGGGCACCCCGACGGCGAGCATGCCCTCCGGGATCGCCATGCCCGGCGGCACCGTGCAGCCCGCCGCGACCAGCGCGTGGCGGCCCACGACCACGCCGTCGAGCACGGTGGCGCCGTTGCCCACCAGCGCCTCCGCGTGAACGACCGCGCCGTGAACCACGCACAGGTGGCCGATGGTCGCGCCCTCGCCAACCTCGGTGACCGGGTCGCTGCCACCGTGCAGGACCGAGCCGTCCTGCACGTTGGCGCCTCGCCGGATGACGATCGGCCCGAAGTCGGCCCGCAGCACCGCCCCGTACCAGATCGAGGCGTCGGCCTCGACCAGCACGTCCCCGATCAGGGTGGCGGTGGGCGCGATCCACGCCGCAGGGCTGACTCTCGGCTCGCGACCTTCGAAGGCGAACATCGGCATCCGCCAATCATGCACCCCGCCCGCGTGCCAGACTGCCTGGATACCCGCCCATGTCCCGCCCCGGGCGGTTCACAGTAGGGGCGTCAGTGTTTCGTGGTTCAGATGGGCTCCCCGAGGCGAGTGTGACTTAAGTCACACTCGCGTTTAGCGTGGTTTCGGCATTGCTGTGCCCGTCTGTGCGGCAGCGTAGTGCCCCGGCAGCACCCCTAGCGTGCGTGGCGGTCACCTCCTGGTGCCTTTCCGTTGCCCTGGAACTTGCACGGCGTCCGCACGCGCTGGCCTTAGGCCTTGCCCAGGCCAGCATCCCCGGGTGATAGGCGAGCGCGCTGATCGCGCCCGACCAAAGGCTCCGCAGTGTCCCGCCCCCCCGCCAGGCATCAGAAGCCACGGTCCAAGGCCGCCCGGCCAGAACAGCCTGCCCGGTCAGACCGGCCAGAGCGGCCCGCCCGCCCGGAACGGCCCGCCCGCCCGGAACGGCCCGCACGGCCAGGCCGGCAGGATCGGCCCGGACGGGCCGTCTCCTCCGGCTGGCTCGCGGCCCCCACAGCGTCCGCCACGCTCACCGCGTCCGGAGCGCTCGCCATATCCGCTGCTCCCGCCCGGCCCGCCCGGCCCGCCCGGCCCGCCAGGCCCGCCAGGCCCGCCAGTCACCGGAAGTCATCCACGCGCCGTAAGCGGTCGCCGGTCACGTCGGCCCTGCACGACAAGCGGGTCGTGGCCGCCCTGGCAGGCTCGACCCTGATCGTCTCCGCGGCCGCCGCGCCGACGGTGATCCGCTGGTCTGAGTCGGCGCTTCATCCCGCCGCGACGGATCAGGCGCCCGGGCTCAGTGACCTGCAAGCTAACCCCCCGGCCAGCCGGGACGCGGCGAGCGGCCAGATCAACGCCGCCGCGAACGCCTACAACCAGTGGTCCCAGATCCCGACAGCCCAGATCACCGCGGCCCGGCTGGCCGCCGCCCAGCGGGCGGCCGCCGCGCGCGCCGCGGCCCAGCGCGCGGCCGCCCAGCGTGCCGCGACCGCGCGCGCCGCGGCTCAGCAGCAACAGGCCGAACAGGCCGCGGTCGCGGCCGCCTACGCCAACCCGCTCCGCAACGTCAGCGGGCTGGTCCTCGAGCGCGTCGACATGGGCGTGGACTTCGGCGGATCAGGCCCGGTTTATGCCCTGGGCGACGGGGTCGTCACCAACGCAGAGGGAGATTCCTCGGGCTGGCCCGGCGGGGGATGGATCACCTACCGGCTCACCAGCGGCCCGGCGGCGGGACTGATGGTCTACGTGGCCGAGGACGTGACGCCCGCCGTCCAGGTCGGCCAGACCGTGACGTCCTCCACGGTGGTCGCGAACATGTTCAACGGCGGCGACGGCATCGAGACCGGGTGGGCGATGTCCGACGGGGCTTCGGCGGAATCAGAAATGCCGGAGGCCGGCGACATCGGCGGCGACGGCCCGTTCCCGACCATGGTCGGGCTCAACTTCGACCAACTGCTGCAGGCGGTGGGCGTTCCCGCGGCGCCCAACAGCGATCAGCCCGGTAACGGGACCCTCCCGTCGAACTACCCGACCAACTGGGAGGCGGCCATCAAGCAGTAGGAGGTCCCGCGCCGGCACAGCTTCCCGATGATCGGCCGGCCTGCGGACGGGTGGGCCTACGAGACACCCTGCTCGCCTACCCGCCCGCAGGCCGGGCACGCCCGGTCGTGATCAGGCGTCGGCCATCACGCGCAGGATGACCACGCGGTCGGCGCGGTCGGCCGCGTCCAGCACCACGGCCAGCTCATCCTCGCGCAGTTCCTCGGCCCCTTCCACGACGATCACCAGCGGCTCGTCGCCGGTGACGGCCCGGCCGATGGCGTCCTCGACGTCCTGCCGCTCCCGGCGCAGCGCCTCGGGGGACGGCACCGACAAGATGACCTCGCCGGCCGGCGGCGGGTCAAGGCGCCCGTCCACATCGGTCTCGATGTGGTCCAGCACGACCCGGCCGCTCACGACGCTGGGCGGCGGGGCCGCGCGCAAGCTCCGGTCGGCCGCGCCGTCGCGCGCCAACTCCACGATGAGACCGACCTCCTTGGCCATAGCCCGGCAGCCTACCGGGTCAGCGCGGCCCGGCCAGCAGCAGGCCGAAGTCGCCGCGGCGGTCGGTCCAGAACCGCAGCGTGCGCAGGCCGGCGGCGGCCAGCTCGGCCTCGATGCCCGCGCGCCGGAACTTGGCCGAGATCTCGGTGCGCAGCTCCTCCCCGGCCGCGAACGAGACCACCAGGCCGAGATCACGGATCGTCACCTGCTGCTCGCGCGCCGAGCGCAACCGCATCTCGATCCACTCGTGGTCGGCGTCCCACAGGGCCACGTGCTGGAACTGCTCCACGTCGAAGTCCGCGTCCAGTTCCCGGTTGACCACGAGCAGCACGTTGCGGTTGAACTCCGCGGTCACCCCGGCCGCGTCGTCATAGGCGCGCAGCAGCCGGGCGACGTCTTTCACCAGGTCGATCCCGAGCAGGAACGTGTCCCCGGGACGCAGCGCGGCACCGACCTGGGCCAGGAACGCGGCGCGCGCGGCGGGCTCGAGGTTGCCGATGGTCGAGCCGATGAACGCGACGGTGCGGCGCCCGCCGGCCGGGATCGCGCCGAGGTCACACTCGAAGTCGCCGACGAACGGGGCGATCCGCAGGCCCGGGTACTCGTCGGCCAGCGCGTCGCTGGCCTCACCGAGCACGGCGGGGTCGACGTCGAACGGCACGAACTCGCGCAGGGTCCCGCCGTCACGCAGCGCGCGCAGCAGCAGCCTGGTCTTGGCCGAGGTGCCGCTGCCCAGCTCGACCAGGGACTCGCAACGCGACAGCCCGGCGATCTCGGCCGCGTGCCGCCGCAGGATCGCCGTCTCCGCCCGGGTCAGGTAGTACTCCGGCAACCGCGTGATCTCGTCGAACAGCTTGCTGCCGCACGCGTCGTAGAAGTACTTGGGCGGCAGCGTCTTCGGGGTCGCGGTGAGGCCGGCCCGCACGTCCGCACGCAACGCGTCGAGGTACCGGTCGGGATGGGCCTGGGCACGGTTGTTCACGGACATCTCGGGTCTTGCCTCCAGATCGGTAATGGGTACGACGCGACTCAGGCGTCCCAGGCCAGCCGCACTCCGGTGAAGATCTGCCGCCGGATCGGGTGATCCCAGTTGCGGAACGACGGCCGGATGGTGGACGGGGTCACGGCCCACGACCCGCCGCGCAGCACCTTGTAGTCCCCGCCGAAGAACGGCTCGCTGTAGGTGCGGTAGATCATCGGGGTGAAGCCCGGCCACGGGGTGAAGTCCGACGAGGTCCACTCCCAGACGTCGCCGATCATCTGCTCGACGCCGTAGGCCGACGCGCCCCGAGGGTAGGCGCCGACGGGAGCCGGCCGCAGCCCCAGGCCGCCTAGGTTGGCCAGGTCCGCGTCGGGCGGCGCCGAACCCCACGGCCAGGCCCGCCTGGCCTGCCCGGCGGGATCCCAGGCGCAGGCCTTCTCCCATTCCACCTCGGTCGGCAGCCGGGCCCCGGACCACCGGGCGAACGCCTCCGCCTCGAAGTAGCAGACGTGCTGTACCGGCTCGTCGGGCGGCACGTCCTCCTCCACGCCGAACCGGCGCCGGGTGCCCTCCCCCGTCCAGAACTTCGGCCGCTCCAGGCCGGCCTCGGCCCGGTGCGCCCAGCCGCGCGCCGACCACAGGTCACGGCGGTGATAGCCGCCGTCGGCGATGAACTCAGACCACTGACCGTTACGCACCGGCACCCGGCCGATCCAGAACGGCGCCACGTCGGCCTGGTGCGCGGGCCGCTCGTTGTCGAGCGAGAACGGCTCGGTGGCCGCGTCCACGCCGAGCGTGAACTCCCCGCCCGCGACGAAGACCCGCTCGGCCTCGTTGACCGGGCGGCCGGGCGGCAACTCCCGCCGCGCGATGAGCACCGGCGGACCCTGCCGCAGCTGCAGCGTGGCCAGCATGGTCTCGTCGTGCTGCTCTTCGTGCTGGACGACCATGCCCGCGGTGAACAGGTCCTCCTCGGGGGTGCGTTCCAGCAGGTCGAGAACGCGGCCGCGGACCTCGTGGTCGTACGCCCGCGCCTCGACCGGCGGCAGCAACGGCAGTGCCGGGCGGTCGGCGCGCCGGTGCTTGAACGCGTCATACAGCGAGTCCACCTCGGGCGGCAGCATCCCGGGACGGCTGGGGTCGCCGCCGCGGAGCAGCCAGAGTTCCTCCTGCTGGCCGACGTGTGCGAGGTCCCAGACCAGCGGGCTCATCAGCGGGTCGTGCTGGGCCAGCAGCGTCCGGTCGTCCAGGTCGGTCAGCTGGAGGGTGCGAGCGCGGGCGCGCTCCAGGTCGCGGACAACGTTCTCACGCATGAGCAAGCTCCTCGAGTGCGGCGTGCGGTCCGATCTCGTCGATGCGCTCGGCCAGCAGGTCGCCCGGACACCGGCCGGACTCGACCAGCTCGGCCAGGTCAGCGACCGCGGGGACGAGCTGGGCGGGAACCCGCCCGGCGGCGATCGCCAGGCACCGGCGGGCGGATTCGGCCAGCGCGGCGTCGCCCAGGCCGCGGCGGGCGGCCAGGTCCCAGAGCGGGGCGGTCCGCTCCGTGGCCTCCGTGGCCAGGTCTGCGGCGACGGGGTCGTCCATGAGCGTGGCGACCACCGCGGCGATGGCCGGCCACCATCGCGGCGCGGTCATGTCGAGGTACCGCAGCTCGAGGTAGCCGCGCAGCCGGACCGGCGGGAACAGCGTGGTCAGGTGGGTATCGAGGTCGGCGGCCGTCGGGGCCCGCCCGCCCAGGCGGACCTTCCCGCTCGCCCACTGCTCGAACGGGACCGGCTGGCTCACGGCCGCCATCTCGTCGCGGCCGGTCCTGACGAACGCCACCGGGGCGCGCAGCGCGTAGCAGGCCCAGGCCGAGGCCGGGTCGAGGGCGGCGCCGGACGCCGCGTCCGGGGCCGGGGCCGTGCAGCCGGGCACCGGGCCGCAGGCCCGCGCGTCCAGGCCGCTCCACGCCCGCTGGCGCGCTGACTTCCACCCGGTGTCGCGCCCGTTCAGCCAGGGGGAGCTCGCGGAGACCGCTATCAGCGTCGGGCCGAGCCGGTACGCCCGGGCCACCCGCTCCGGCCACCCGCGCTCCGGCCCGGCCTGCAGGTTGACCTGGAGCGCGGCGGTGGAGTTCATCATCACCGCGCCGGGCTCTCCCCGGCCGGTGGCGGCGTAGTGCTGTTCCATGGCGCGGTACCGCGGGCGCGGGTTGACCCGCCGGGGCGGCCGGAGCGGGTCGGCGCCCGCGTGAGCCAGGCCGAGGCGGAGCCCGGCCAGGGTCAGCCGGGTGCCCTGCACGTCGTGGCGCAACTCGGTGACGGCGGCCAGGATGCCCGGGGCCGGCGGACTGGACAGCTCCAGCTGGCCGCCGGGCTCGAGGGTGACCGAGCACCGTCCGGCGGCCGCGCGGACGATGTCCGGCATCGGGTCGATCCGGTCCCAGGCCACGCGATCGGCCACCGAGTCCAGGTCCACGAGGTGGGTCTCGATCTCCAGCCCGACCGGGCCGATCTTCGACGGGGCGAGCGCCGCCCGGCGCGAGCGGGCATAGGCGTCATCGACGGTCAGCGGCTCGGCCTGGCTGAGGGCGTCGACGGCAACGGGCGGGACGGTCATGACGACCCCCTCCAGGTCCGGGCCGGCGGACTAGCGATGTCCGCCGCGGGTCGGTGCGGGGGCGACCGAACTGCAGCCGTCCGCTGTGCGGGCCACCGGTTTCTGGGGCGGCCTGCGGATTTATTTTATCGCGGCTGGCGCGTGCTCCCCGGACGCAGGGGGCAGGTGAGGCGGGCCCGGGCACCGGGATCGGCCTAGAAGCCCTGTTCGGCCGGTATCTCTGATGACTCGATCAGGTCAGAAAATTTTTTCTAGCGCTACGGCGCGCCGCGCCGTGGCCGGGCCCGGACCGCCCTGCGTGCCGTTGACCGCCGTCGGCCCCGGGTCTATCCTCCCGGATAGGCAGCATGAGACAGGCCGGTCTATCTCTACTGTTCGCAGCAACCAGCACGATGCGCCGCTCTAGGGTGCGCCGCTACCCGCGTTCCACGTCCGGTAGTGGCGTGACGCAGCGCTGCGCCGTGTCCGCAGACGAACTAGGGATGACGATGCGCCATGACTGACTACGACCCGCGTACCGCGACCGGAATCCCGACCGAGCCCGTCGGCTCGCTGCCGCGCCCGAGCAAGCTGCAGCAGGCCTACGCCCAGTACGACGCCGGGGAGATCACCCACGACCAGCTCGAAGCCGAGCAGGACAAGGCGGTCAAGGACTCGATCGAGCGCAGCGAGGCCACCGGGGAGCCGATCATCTCCGACGGCGAGCAGCGGTGGTCGAGCTTCGCGACCTACGCCATCACCGACACCCTGGCCGGCACCGGGCTCGCCGACCACCTGGCCGGGGACGGAGGCCAGTACTTCGCGATCTTCGCTGACGGGCACCGCCGCCAGTTGCCCCGGCTTACCGGCGGGCCGTTCCGGTACCAGACCTACGCCGCCGACACCCTGAAGAAGGCCATCGGCCTGGCCCGCAAGCCCATGAAGCAGGCCGTGATCGCCCCGTCCATGCTGGCCCTGCTGTACCCGCTCGATGCCGAGGTGCCCGGCTACTCGCGGGAGAGCTTCGAGGAAGACCTCGTCAGCGAGTGCGAGAAGGACATCCGGCAGGCCTTCGCCGCCGGGGCCGCGCGGGTGTCCATCGACTTCACCGAGGGGCGGCTGGCGACCCGGGCGGACCCGCGCAACCCGTGGACCGGCCGGAACATGCTGCCGCACTTCATCGAGCTCAACAACCGGGTCCTCGACCGCTTCACCGCGGACGAGCGTTCCCGGATCGGCATCCACACCTGCCCCGGCGGCGACCGTGACTCGGTGCACAGCGCGGACGTCGACTACAACGACCTGCTGCCCGGCATGTTCGGGATGAACGCCGGGTACTTCCTGATCCAGCTGGCCAGCGAGCGGGACCGGGACCGTGTCTACGGGCTCATCGGAAAGCACCTGCGCGGTGACGCGAACGGCGTGCCGCAGTTCGCGTACATCGGCGTGATCAACCCGCTGAACCCGCGGGTGGAGAGCGCCGAGGAGGTCCGTGACGCCCTGGTCCGGGCGTCGAACTTCATCCCGGCCGAGCGCCTCGGCTCCACCGACGACTGCGGCTTCTCGCCGTTCAGCATCGACGAGAAGCCCAACCACGGCTCACCAGATTTCGCCCGGGACGTCGCGTTCCAGAAGATCGCGAACCGGGTGCG
This sequence comes from uncultured Actinomycetota bacterium, assembly GCA_963808705.1. Classification (GTDB taxonomy): domain Bacteria; phylum Actinomycetota; class Actinomycetes; order Streptosporangiales; family Streptosporangiaceae; genus JASHPR01. The sequence goes on from CAWEHB010000013.1 coordinate 389,583, forward strand.
GGGAACCAGGCTCGCCGCGGACAAGCTCGGCGTCGGCTGAGGTTTCCCCGCCCTCCGGCTGGCGGCGGCCGAGCGGTCGCGCGGCCGCCGCCCTCAGCCGGGGGCGCACTCTCTGAGCAGCAGTTCGCCGACCTCGCGGGCACGGGCCGCGGCCTCCGTGTCACCCTCGTGAGCGGCCATGATCGAGCCCTTCATGAGGATGTGCCACTTGCGCGCGAACGAGTCCGGGTCGGCGACGCCGGCCGCCGCCGCGAGCTCCCCGATATACGCCCGGATGTTGGCCAGGTGGCCGACCGCGGCCTGGTGCACCGGATGCCCGGGGTCGTTAACCTCGATCATCGTGGTCAGGAACGAGCAGCCCTCGAAGTCGGGCTGGCTGAACCACTCGGAAAAGACGTCGAATATCGCCAGCAGCTGCTCCCGGGGCGTTTCTCCGCGCCGCCGGCTCTCGGCTTCCAGCCACTCGCGCGTCCACAATTGTTCCCGGCGGCGCAGGAAATCGATAATCAGGTCGTCCTTGGACGGGAAATTCCGGTAGAGCGTCATCTTCGCGGTCCCGGCCCTGGCGATAACCGCATCAACCCCGACCGCCCGCAGCCCCTCCCGGCTGAACAGCTCATACGCGGCGCGGCTCACCCGCTCGCGCCCGGTTTCCTGAGCGTCCCGCGAGCGCTTGCCCGGGTTGGTTCGGTCTGTCATATCCACCGGCCATCTGTTCCACCGCCGTTTCGCAAAGTGTACCCACGCCTTCATGCCGCCCAGCTTGTCGATCAGTAATCCGGCGGGCGTTGCGGCCGATACGGTTATTCATGCGGAACTCAAGCAGCAGGCTCTGCACCGGGTGCGCTATGCGGACACCAGCTTTTGCAGGTTGGCCAGGGACTCGGTGATGTCCCGGCGCATCTTGGGGACGAGGAGCCGCAGCAGGGACCCGAACGTGCCCTGGACCTCAACCCTCTTGATCACCCGGACGTGTCCCTCGGCGACCGGCTCGATCCGGTGGATGAAGATGACCTTGCCCATGGGCATCGGGCATTCGGTCACCCAGCGCCGCTCGTCGTCGACCGCCGTGATGGTGAAGGAGCCGCCGAGGTTGCCGCGCTGCTTGGCCCAGCCGGAGACCCCTGGCTGGAACGGGCCGTCCAGGCGGGCGATCTCCTTGCTGACGTCCCACTCGGGCCAGCGAGCCACATCGGTCCACACCTTCCAGACCTCGGCTGGCTCAGCGCGGAACGCTGCCTCGCATTCGAATAGGTACATGCCCCGCCCTAGCAAAGCTCGGCTGCACAAAACGCTAGCCGGCCCATGCCCGCGCCGACGCATATTCGCCTAATCCGGGACGAGGGGCCCGGGGCAGTACCGGGTGCTACCGGGCGGTCTGGCGGGCCAGCAGCACCACCCCGGCCCGGTCGTAGGTGTCGAAGTAGATGAACCCGGAGCCGTTGTCCCGCTGCCCGCGCGCCAGGACGTCCAGGCCGAGGGCGGTTCCGGCCGCGGCCGCGGCGTCGAGGCCGGACTCGAAGCCGATGTGGAAGACGCCTTCGCCGTGGGCGTCCAGGAACCGCCGCTGCGGGCAGTCGAGCTCGGGTGGCTGGCAGAGCTGGAGCTGCACGTTGTCCAGGTTCGCCACCTTGTACTTCAGGGCGTAGAAGGCGTCCGGGCTGGGCACGGACAGCCGGGTGTACCCGGTCAGCGGCGGGTAGTCCTGCCAGGGCCCGATGCCTGCCGACTCGTACCAGGCGACGCTGGCGTCGATGTCGCGCACGACGATGCAGATGTGGTGCAGCTCGCGGAACGGCTCGGTCATCGGCGGGCCTCCAGGGGTGCGGCCAGGGCGGCCAGGACGCGGTCGTTGAACTCGTCCAGGCCGATGGTCTCGGTCCCCGGCGCGGCGAGGTCGTAGGTCGGGGCGGCGTGGTCGAGCACGGTGTCCAGGGCGCGGCGGACCCTGGCGTGCAGGCCGAGGGCGGCGAGGTCCGGGCACCAGGCGAGCAGGTCGGCCACCGCGAGCCAGGCGCCGGTCGGGTTGGACCGGCGGCTTCCGGTGCGGTGCGGCGACGAGCCGTGCGCGGGCTCGAACAGCCCCGTGGCGCCGCGCCCGAACGCGCGGTCGGGGTTGATCGTCGCCGATCCGCACAGGGCCGGCGAGCCCGCCCGGGCGCAGACGATGTCGGAGAGGATGTCGCCGAAGATCCCCTCGGTGACGATGACCGACGGCAGCTGCTCGAAGGCGACTAGCTCGTAGGCGGCGCGGTCGACGTTGACGTCGGCAAACGCGACCCCCGAGGCCGCGGCCACGGCGTGCGCGGTGCGCCGCCACAGCCGGGACGTGGCGAACACGCTCGCCTTGTCGACGCTGATCGCACGCTGCCCCGGGTGCTGGCGGGCGTAGCCGACGGCGATGTCGAACACCTCCCGCACCCGGGCGGGCTCGAGCACGAGCAGGTCCTCCGCGGGACGGTGGCCGTCGCTGTCGACGTGGCGGTCGGGCCCCGCGTAGGCGCCGCCGGTGATGTTGCGGACGATGGTCACGTCCTCGCCGCCGGGGACGCGCACGGTGCGCACGCTGATGCGCAGGTCGAAGAGGTGACGGAGCTCGATGAGCGCGGCCTCGGGGTTCGGGCACTGATCGGCCGTGATGCCGGGATGCGTCCCCACCGCGCCGGACAGGATGACGTCGGCGTCCCGGCAGGCGGCGATCGTCTCCCCGGGCAGCACCGAGCCGGTCTGGGCCCACCCGGTAGTCCCGTACGGCCACGGGCCGGTGATCCGGACCGGCGCGCCGTCGCGTTCGAGCTGACGCAGGAACGCCAGCGGTCCGTCGAGGATCTCGGCGCCGATGCCGTCGCCGGGCAGGAGCGTGATCGTGCTCATGGGAGCAGCAGCCCGCGGGTCTGGGTGGTCATGATGGCGGCGGCGCGGGCCGGGCCCACGGCCCGTTCGAGGGCGTGCAGCCAGGGGGGCACGGCCGCGGCCGGCGGGTCGTGATGCGCGTGGCCGAGGTCGCCGCCGAACGCGAACAGGGACGCCGGGTACGTGGCGGCGAGGCCGAGGCAGGAGTGGCCGGCGTCGTTCAGCAGGTCGGGCAGCACGCCGAGCTCGAGGTACGCGCCGAGGTCGCGCAGCCCGCCCGCCGACTCGGGGTTCCAGTGCAGGAACGCCAGCATCGGGTGGTTGACCAGCAGCCGCTGCACGCCGCGCCGCCGGGCCTCGGTGAACAGGACCATGGTCTCGGCGGCCGACAGGTGGCCGCTGGCGAGCAGGAGATCGTGGGCGGCGACGACGTCGAGGACGTCGAACCACTCGGGCCGCAGCGTCATGTCGTCGGTGATCACCTCGACCAGCCGCAGCTCGAAGCCGCGGTGCACCGCGAGTTCCGGGGACGCCGCGCCGGCCTTGTGGGTCCGCGACGACACGGTCGGCATCCAGGCCACCCGGCCGCCGAGCCGAGCGGCGATCTCCACGGCGTCCGGGTTGGCCCCGCCGACCGGGCTGTTCAGCACGATTCCCCCGAACGCGCCGTCGCCGGCGGCAGCGGCCCGCTCCACGGTGCTGCCCTCGTGGGCTTTGAGCACGACGGCGCTGAACCCGACCGCGCGCTCGGCCGCGACCGTGGCGCGGTCGTCGCCGTGCCGCGGCAGCAGGCTCGGTGCCGCGTGCGCGTGCAGGTCGGCCATGTCCGTCGCCCAGTCCGGGCGGGGCACGGCCGTCATGACAGCTCCACCCAGTCGAGGACGGGCTGCTCGGCCAGCAGGCGGCGCTGCACCTTGCCGGCGGCCGCGTCGCGGGGCAGCGCGCCGACCCGGGCCACCGCCACGGGCCGCATGAACGCGGGCAGGTCGGCGATGCGCCGCCGGATCTGGTCGAGGGGCAGCGGGTCGGCGACCGCGTAGAGGACGACTTCCTCGTCGACCAGCGCGCCCTGCCGCTTCCACACCGCGTGGTCGCTCAGCCCGGCCACGGCCGCGAGGTGGTTCTCCACGTACGGGATCGGCACGAACTCGCCCTTGACCCGGATCGACTCGGCCGCGCGCTCGAGGAACACGAGGTAATCATCGCCGTCGGCGCGGCCGAGGTCCCCGGTGTCGAACCAGCCGCTGGCGTCGCGTGCCGGATCGATACCACCCTCGGTGACGTAGCCGTCGAACAGCGCGGCGGGCTCGCGCTCGCGCACGAGGATGACGCCGCGGTCGTCGAGCCGCCAGTCGATGTCGGCGCGGCCGGGGCCGCCGTGCCGACTGGCGTCGCCCGGGATGTCGTCGTGCGCCGCCGACCAGCGGGCCAGGTGGGATACGCCGCCGGCCTCGGTCGATCCGTAACCGGACACCGCCGCCGGGACGCCGAACTGCGCCAGGAACTGGGCGTCGGCGTAGAACATGGTGCGGACCTGGTGCCCGGCGGCGTCGCGGGCGGCGGTGGCGCGCTTGAGGATCTGCACCGGGGGCGCGTGCAGGATCAGCACGGTGACCCGCTCGCCCACCGCCGCGGGCCAGAACCCGCTGGCCGAGAACCTCCGCACGGTCAGCGCGTCGGCCCCGGTGAGCAGGGCGGTAATGATGCCGTAGCCCATCGGGTTGATGTGGAACAGCGGCAGCGGCGCGAGCACCCGGTCGTCCGGCCGCAGGCCGAGCGCGCCGCCCATGGCCGCCGCCAGCCGGGCGAAGTAGTCGTGGCTCTGCGCGCAGAACTTCGGCAGGCCGGTGGTGCCGGAGGTGTGCATGTACGACGCGACCGCGAACCGGCCGGCGGCCAGCCCGGGCAGGGCCTGCGGGTCGGCGCGCCCGGCGTCCCGGGCGAGCGCTATCCGGTCAGGGCCCAGCACCAGGTCCGGGGCCAGCGGCGCGAGCATCCGACGGGTGAGGTCGTCCGGGTAGCCGGGGTTCACGAGCGCGACCGGGGTTCCGGCGAGCAGGCAGGCCAGCCAGGTGATGAGGTAGTCGGTCGAGGCGGGCGCGACGAGCGCGACCCGCTGCCCGGGACGCAGCCCGGTCTCGAGCAGGGCCTGCGCCCGGCCGGCGGCCAGCTCGACCGCGTCACCGAGCGCCACCTGGTCGTCGACGGTGCCGAGCCGCAGGCCGGGCCGGGCCGCGGCCTGCCCGACGATGGCGCGCGCGAGATTCACTGTATTTTTCGCTCGCCTCCGGGGCGCTTCAGCCCGCCGTCTTCCCTCCTCGCTCGGGCGCTCGTTCCTCGCGCCCTCGCTCGTCAGTCCAGACGGCGGCGCGCCCCTTCGGCTCGGACAAGCCTCGTCGCTCAGTCGCAAGCTCCCTCGCTCCTCAGTCCGGGCGGCACCGGGCCCCTCCAGCTCGCTCATGACAAGCCCTCGTGGCCGGGATCGGCGAGCACGCGCCGCGCGATGTAGTTGCGCATGATCTCGGCCGAGCCGCCGGCCACCTTGAGCACCTTGATGTCACCCGCGATGTCGGTGTAGGGCTCGTCGAAGTACAGCCCGTGCCCGCCGACGAGGCTGTAGGCGGTGTCGGAGGCCCGCTCCGCGGCGGTGATCGCCAGGTGCTTGGCCGTGGTCGTGCGGAGCGCGATGTCCTCGCCGCGCTCGTGGGCGAGGGCGGCGTCGTCACGGGCGAGCGACGCGGCCTGCAGCGCGGCCCACGCGTCGGCGATCAGCCACTGGATGCCCTGGAAGCCGGTGACCATGCTGTCGCCGACCTGCCGCTGCGACGCGTAGCGCAGGCCGAGCTCGAGCGACCGCCGGCCCAGGCCGATCAGCTCCGAGGCGTTGCCGAGCCGGCTGATGTTGAACGTGGACAGGAACGTCTGCAGGCCCCCGCCGGCCGGGCCGAGCAGCGCCGAGTCCGGCACCCGCACCCGGTCGAAGATAACGTCGGCGGTCCGGATGAGCCGCAGCCCGACGGGATCGGTCACCGTGGTCCGGATGCCCGGCAGGCTCATGTCGACGAGGAAGCTGGTCAGCCCTTCCTCGGCGACCGCGTAGAACAGCGTGACGTCGCAGTCGGCGCCCAGGTTGACGTGCGTCTTGCTGCCGGTGAGCAGCCAGTCGCCGCCGTCGCGGGTGGCTGTCGCGGTCATCGCCTTGAACGACGAGCCGGCGTTCTTCTCGCTGATCGACTCGGAGAACACGGCCTCGCCCGTGGCGATGCCGCGCAGCCACCGGTCCTTCTGCTCGCCGGTGCCCCAGTCGAGCAGCCACCGCTGCCCCTGCGCCGCGATCTGCCCGGACACCAGGCCGTGCCGACCGACCTCCTCGCTGATGACCACGTACTCGCTGACGCCGCCGCCCAGGCCGCCGTAGGACTCCGGCACCAGCGGGCCGAGGTAGCCGAGCTTGCCGAGCTCGCGGTAGAGCTCGCGCGGGAACTGCCTGTCCCGGTTGGCGGCGTCGAGCCCGGCGCGGTGCTGCTCGCCGAACCGGCCCAGGTCGGCCGCGGTGGTCTCGATCCAGGCCGCCCGCGCCGGGTCGGCCTGCAGCGTCGGGTACATCGGTCCCTCCTGTCTCAGAACACCAATCCGAGCTGACGGTCGCCGGGGCCGGCCGCGGGCGCGAACCGGTCCAGCCGCAGGGCGCTCGTGTCGAGGCTGGTGATCGCGCCCGTGTCGATCTGCTCGGCGACCAGGCGCCCGATCTCCGGCGCCTGCATCAGGCCGTGCCCGGAGAACCCGCAGGCGTTGACCCAGGTCGGCGCGGCCGGGTCCGCGCCGAGGATGCCGTGATGGTCCGGGCTGTTCTCGTAGGTGCCGGCCCAGCAGGCATCCCGGTCCAGCGGCAGGTCGGCCAGCCATCCGAACCGGTCCACCGCGAGCGTGAGCACCGACTCCATCCACGCCCAGTCGACGCTCACGTCGTACCCGTCCGGCTGGTCCGGCCGCGCCGCCCCGAAGAGCAGGCGGGGTCCCTCGCTGCGCACGTACACGCCGGTGCCCAGGTCGATGGTCATCGGCAGCGAGGCGTCCAGCGCGGCCGGCGCGGTGGCGTAGATGTTGCGCCGGGAGTGCACGACCGGCGCGGTCAGTCCGGCCATCGCGGCCACCTCGCCCGCCCAGCCTCCCGCCGCGTTCACCACGTACTGAGCGCGGCAGGCCGGCTCCCCGCCTGCGGTCACCTCCCAGCCGCCGTTGGCGTCGGGCTCGATCGCGGTGACCGGGTGGCGGTACCTGACCTGAGCGCCCGCTGCGCGGGCCAGCTCCAGGTAGGCGCGGGTCGCGAGGTGCGGGTCGACCACGCCGTCGGCCGGGCCCCAGGTCGCGCCCGCGATGCCGTCCGTGGCGAACGGGGTGATCCGCGCGGCCGCCGCGAGGCCGAGCACGTCGACCGGGACCCCGTGCGCGCGCTGCAGGCCGACCGCTCTCAGCTGCGCCTGCCACTGCGCCTCCGGCACCAGCAGCAGGTAGCCGGTGGGCCGGTAGCCCACGTCGATGCCGTGGTCGTCGGGGAACGAGCGGAACGCCCGGATGCTGCGCCAGGACATCTCGATGTTCAGCGGGTCCGCCCACTGGGACCGGATCGAGGCGAAGGACCGGCCGGTGCTGCCCTCGGCCGGGCCGCCGAAGGTCTCGGCGACCAGGACCCGCAGGCCCGCCCGGGCGAGGTGGCAGGCGCAGCTGGCGCCGACCACGCCGGCCCCGATGACGATCGCGTCCGCGCTGGTACTGGTGTTCATCGGGGCTCCTGACCGTGCCGTCCCGCCGTGACACGACGCTAAGCGCGCGGGCGGGGCGAAGCTTCGGCGCAGGCGCGGAAGAAACCGCGCGGTCTTCCGACAAATGTCGAAGACCGTCCCGGTGGCTCGCGTGGCGGCGAGATGGCCGCTCCGGCGCCGGAACAAATCCGTGAGGATCCTCATTATGAGGAGTAAGAACGTGAACCCGCTCATGATGAGGCGGGTCAGCGTCTGTGTACGCCGGAGGGGCAGTCATGATCACGCCTGAGCAGCTAGGCGAGCGGTACATCGCGGTCCATCACCGGATGTTCCGTGCCGTCAATGGCGAGATGAGCGGATGCGGCCTGTCCATGGCCCGGACCAAGGTACTGACGCGGCTCCGCGAGCAGGGACCCACCCGGCAGAGCGTGCTGGCCGCCGACTTCGGCCTGTCCCCGCACTCCATCACCGACATCGTCGACGCGCTGGAGCGCCTGGGCCTGGCCGAGCGCCGGCCGGACGCCACCGACCGCCGGGCCAAGCTCGTCGCCATCACCGAGGCGGGCGAGGCCTGCCTGGGCGTGGCGTCCGCCGCCCGTGAGCGGCTGCTGGGGCAGATCTTCGGCGCCCTGAGCCAGGAGGACCGGGCAACCTTGCTCCGCCTGCTCGACGTCCTCGACGACGCGGCCCGGCCGCTGACCACCCCGCCGGCCGCTCCTAGCACACCGATGGTCCCGGCATGATCGCCGGGCTCGGCGCGACCCGCGCCACCCAGACCAGCCACGCTTCTCACCCGGGGGTATAGCTCTCCATGTCATCCGTGTCCTCTGCCGCAGGCGGCCGCCGCTCCGCGACCGGCGATCATCGCTGGCTCATCCTGGTGATCGTGGCCGTCGCCCAGCTGATGGTGGTGCTGGACGCCACCGTCGTGAACATCGCCCTGCCGTCGGCCCAGCACGCGCTGGGGTTTCCCAACAGCGACCGGCAGTGGGTGGTGACCGCTTACGCCCTGGCGTTCGGCAGCTTGCTGCTGCCGGGCGGCCGGCTCGGCGACATGTTCAGCCGCAAGCGGGTGTTCATCACCGGCCTGGCCGGGTTCGCCCTCGCCTCGGCACTCGGCGGCGCTGCCGTCTCGTTCGAGATGCTCGTGATCGCCCGGACGCTGCAGGGCGCGTTCGGCGCCATCCTCGCGCCTGCCGCCCTGGGCACCCTGGTCAGCACGTTCCGTGAGCCGCGCGAGCGCGGCCGGGCGTTCGGCGTCTTCGGGTCCGTCGCCGTCGGCGGCGGCGCGGTGGGCCTGATTCTCGGCGGCGTCCTCACCCAGTACTTCTCCTGGCGCTGGTGCCTGTACGTCAACCTGATCTTCGCCGCGATCGCCATCGCCGGCGCCCTGGTCTACATACGGGGCAACCGGCCGGACAGCCGCCCGCGGATGGACTGGGCGGGAGCCGTGCTCGCCTCGTCCGGGTTCTTCCTTATCGTGTTCGGGTTCTCGCACGCCGAGACTGCGGGCTGGACCGCCGCCCTGACCATCGGCTCGCTGGTCGCCGGCGTGCTGCTGCTCGCGGCGTTCGCGTTCGCCGAGAGCAGGGTCAGCCACCCCCTGCTGCCGCTGCGGGTGATCCTGAACCGGGCCAGGGGCGGCTCCTACGTCGCGGTCGGGCTGACCGGGATCGCGATCTTCGGCGTGTTCCTGTTCCTCACCTACTACCTCCAGGAGGTCAAGGGCTACAGCCCGGTGACCAGCGGGCTGGCCTTCCTGCCGATGATCGCCTGCATCCTGCTCAGCTCGAACACCTCCAGCATCGTGCTGCTGCCCCGGCTCGGGCCGCGGACGCTGATCGCTGTCGGCATGCTGATCGGCGGCGGCGGGATGGCCTACCTCACCCAGCTCACCGTGACCTCCGGCTACGCGGGCAGCGTGCTGCCGGCGCTGCTGGCCATGGGCCTCGGCTTCGGCATGATCTTCTCGCCGGCCATCAACACCGCCACCACCGGCGTGGCCCGGCAGGACTCCGGCGTGGCCTCGGCGCTGGTCAACACCATGCAGCAGGTCGGCGGCTCGATCGGGACCGCGGCGCTGAGCACGGTGGCGCTGACGGCGACGGCGACCTACCTGGCCGCGCACCACGCGGGACCGCTTGCGCCGGCCACCGCCGCGGTGCACGGCTACACCATGGCGTTCACGGTGTCGGCGGCGCTGCTCGGCCTCGGCGCGCTGCTGACGGCCCTGCTGGTGCCGTCCAAGAGCCGGCTGGAGGAACTCAGGAACGCGGCTCCGGCGGTCGCTGTTACCCCGGCGCGCAGCCCGGCCCGGGCGGACGCGATGGCGACCCAGTCCGCCGACGCGTCCCGGCCATCGTGAGCTGATCACCGAGCGGCGCGCGGACGGGGCGACGCTTCGGCGCAGACGCGGAAGAAACCGGGACGGTCTCCGGCACATGCCGGCGGCCGTCCCGGCGGCTTACCCGGCCGCGAGCGCTTCCCAGAAGCGCCGCCTGCTCATCGGGGTGCGGCGGCCAGACGGTAGGCCGCGAGCCGCAGCGCCATGTGCAGGTCGTCGCGCTGCGGGCTGGTCTTGAGGTTGACTCCGGTCAGGGCCTCGATGCGCTCGATCCGGTAGTAGAGCGTCGTGCGGTGGATGTGCAGCCGGGCCGCGGCCCGGGCGATGTCCCCGCCGTGGTCCAGGACGGTGCGGGCGGTGATCATCAGGTCGGGCCTGGGCTGCCGGGCCAGCACCTCCGCCCCCGGATGGATGTCGGCGACGGCCAGGTCGGGCGGCGTGGCCGCGATGAGGTGCCATGAGCCGAGCGCGTCCCACGCCGGACGGGCCAGCGCGGCTCCCGCGCGCAGGGCCTGCCGGGTCAGCGCCGCGCGGCGCACCGCCAGGTGCAGTTCGGCCAGGGGCAGCGGGGGCCCGCTCGTGGCCGTGGCGCGCCGGGACGGGTTGACGTGGGCGCTCATCTCGCCGCGCAGCGGCCAGCCGTTCGCCGTCCGGGGAGCGTTCACGACCACGGTCGAGGCCGGGTCGAGCTCTTCCAGCGCGATCAGGTCCCGCGCGGCGGCGTCGTCGGGGCCTGCCGCCAGGCGCGCCAGCAGCGCGGCCCGGCGTCGCTCCCGGCCCTCGCCGGTCATCGGCGACTGCGCGAGGAACATCGCGGCGAGTTCCGCGCACGCGACGATCTGCGGCAGCTGGGCCTCGGTCACGGCCTCGTCGCCGTTCAGGACCCACAGGTAGCCGAGCAGTTCCCGGCCCGAGCGCAGCGGCACACACCACCGGGGCAGCATGTCGGCTTCCGGGACGGCCGGGGTGCGGACCGGCCCCCGAGCCCGGGCCAGCCCGAGCCGCGCCACCACGGCCGCGGCCGCCGGGTCGACCTCGTGCTGCATGATGGTGCGCATCCGGGTGCCGTCGACCTCCCCCTGAGCGCTCCACCAGATCGGCCGGTGCCGGGCGTCCTCGACCAGGACCGGGTGGGCCAGGGCGGCGCCGAGCTCATCGACAGCCGACTGCACGTCCCTCAAGGCCGTCACCGCCTCCCGGCCAGCACCCTCTCCCCCGGGCCAGCGCCGCCTCCCGGCCAGCACCCTCTCCGGCCAGCGCCGCCTCCCGGCCAGCACCCTCTCCCCCGGGCCAGCGCCGCCTCCCGGCCAGCACCCTCTCCCCCGGGCCAGCGCCGCCGCCCAGCATCCTCTCTCCGGCCAGCGCCGCCTCCCGGAGCAGCACCACCTCCCCCTGACCAGCATGCCCTCCGGTGGTTTTCGACAATCGTAGGAATCCAGGGCGGGAAGTTCCGCCGCGGAGCCGATGCCCGCGCCCGGCGCGGATGCCTACAGTTCGGGTGTCGTACCAGATCCAGCGCCCGTCGTTTCGTTCCGGAGACCTTGCCATGACTGCTCCTGCTGGCCGGACCGCGCTCTTCCCGATCGGACCAACCGCTCCGCTGGCGTTCGCCGCCGGGTCGCCCGAGCGCGCGCGGGTCGGGGCCGCGCTGAAAGAAGTCCGCCAGGCCGACTACGACGTCGCCAACTTCATCGGCGGCCAGGAGGTGCGCACCGGCAGGCGCGTGCCCATCGTCACCCCGCACGAGCACAGCCGCCAGCTCGGGCACGCGCACTACGCCGGGGCCGAGCAGACCGCCCAGGCGATCGAGGCGGCGCTGGCCGCCTCCGCTTGGTGGGGCCGGCTGCCGTGGGAGGAGCGCGCCGAGCCGTTCCTGCGGGCCGCGGACATGCTGCAGCACGGGCCCTGGCGAGACCGGCTGAACGCCGCCACCATGCTGGAGTTGTCCAAGACGACCTACCAGGCCGACATCGACGCCGCCTGCGAGACCGTCGACTTCCTCCGGGCGAACGTCAAGAACATGCTCGACATGTACGAGGTGCAGCCCGGGTCCCTGCCCGGGATGTGGAACCAGGCCGAATACCGCCCGCTCGAGGGCTTCGTGTTCGCCGTCTCGCCGTTCAACTTCACCTGCATGAACAACCTGGCCTTCGGCCCGGCTGTACTCGGTAACACCGTCGTGTGGAAGCCGGCCGAGAGCGCCTCGCTGGTCATGCACCTGTCGATGCGGCTACTGCGCGAGGCCGGGCTGCCCGACGGGATCATCAACATCGTCTACGGCGACGGTCCGGAGATCGGTGCGGTGGCCCTGGCGCATCGCGATCTCGCCGCCGTGCACTTCACCGGGTCGACCACGACCTTCCAGCACATCTGGCAGACCGTCGGGAGCAACATCGCCTCCTACCGCAACTACCCGCGCGTGGTCGGGGAGACCGGCGGCAAGGACTTCATCCTGGCCCACCCGTCCGCCGACCTCGAGGCGCTCGCCGTCGCCTGCGTCCGCGGCGCCTACGAGTACCAGGGCCAGAAGTGCTCGGCGGCATCGCGCCTGTACGCGCCGCGCAGCCTGTGGCCCGCGCTTAGGGACCGCCTGGTCGCGCTCACCGAGTCGGTCGTCGTCGGTGACCCGACCGAGCCGCAGACCTACGTCGGCGCCGTGATCAACGCCCGCCAGTTCCGTAAGCACGCCGACGCGCTGGCGCGCGCCCGGAGCGAGAACCTGGTCGTGGTCGGCGGCCACACCGACGACTCCGTCGGCTGGTTCGTCGACCCGACCGTGCTCGAGGTCTCCGACCCTGCCTCGCCGTTCCTGACCCAGGAACTGTTCGCGCCGGTGCTCACCGCCTACGTCTACGACGACTCCGGCTGGGAGCGGACCCTGCGGCTGGTCGACGAGTCAACCCCGTACGGGCTCACCGGCGCGGTGTTCGCCGCCGACGCGGACGTGATCCGGCAGGCCGACGACGCGCTGCGGTACGCCGCCGGGAACCTCTACATCAACGACAAGCCCACCGCCTCGGTCGTGGGGCAGCAGCCGTTCGGCGGTGCGAGGGCGTCCGGCACCAACGACAAGGCCGGCACCGTCTGGAACATGATCCGCTTCGCCAGCCCGCGGTCGATCAAGCGCAACCATCTGGCGGTGCACGACTATCGCTACCCGCACCTTGAGCCGTGATCGTCGGCCCGCGGCGGGAGGCCGGGAGCGGCGGTGCGTCCGAGGGCAGAAAGAGCTGAAGCCGGGCGGCTTCAGGAACCGTGAGCCGTGTCGTTCCTGCTCTCGCGCCGCCAGTTCTGGCCGAGCTCGTTGTCGTGGAGCCTGCGCAGCAGGTGGGCGTAATGGTCCAGCCGGTCGGCGGCTTGCTGCCTTAGTCTGGCCCCCCCGTCACCCGGTCTGGCCGCGGGGAATGTCGCCGCGACGACCCGGCCTGGCCGCGGGGAATGTCGCCGCCGCGCGAAAACGGGTAATGTTCCGGTCGATCCGGGAAACGGGTCATCCCGGTGGGGAGCCAGCGATGACCGACGTGGCCGCCATCTTGCGCCGGACCGATCTGCTCCGTTCGGTGCCGGCCGAGGACCTTGAGGCCGTCGCCGCCGCATCCCGGCTGCGGACCTTCCGCCGCGGTCAGGTCGTGTGCACCACCGGTGATCCGGCCGATTCCCTGATCGTGGTCGTTTCCGGCAGCGTCAAGGTCGTGGTCCGCTCGGCGGACGGCGGCGAGCTGACGCTGACGATCATCCATCCGGGGGGCGTGCTCGGCGAGCTCAGCATCGCCGACGGCGGCCCCAGGTCCGCCGACGCGGAGACCCTGGAGGAGAGCCAGCTGCTGCTGGTCCCGCGCGAGACGGTCCAGGACATCTGCGCGCGCGTGCCGGCTGCGGCGCAGGCCCTGACCGACTCCATCGTGGCCACCCTCCGGCGGCTCACCGAGGCCGTGTCCGACCTGGTCTTCCTGGACCTGCCGCGCCGGGTCGCGAAGGTACTGCTCGGCCAGCCCCGGGGCGACGACGGCGTCATCCGGCTCAAGATGAACCAGGAGCAGCTCGCGCATCAGGCCGGGGGCAGCCGGCAGAGCGTCAACGCCGCGCTGCGCGGCTTCGAGCGACGCGGCTGGATCGAGGTGCATGACCGGGTGGTAACCGTGAAGCAGCCGGTAGCGCTCGGCCGGTTCGCGGGCAACGGCGGTTAGGTGTCGGCAAGCTGACAGCAACCTTGTCAGCCGGGTGACTGACGGCCATCTGCCGGCCGGAGATGCTGGCCGCAGCTGGTCATTCCGGAGGCCAGTCATCGAGGGGGACGCCGCTCCGCCCGGCGGTCACCGCCGGGCGGAGCGGCGCCAAGCGCCAGGTAGGGGGAGACATGTTCTGGTTCTGGATGAATATGCCGCTGGCCGCGGCTTGCTTCGCGGCCTGGGTCGGGATCCCGCTGTGGATGGTCCTCAGGCACCCGAGCTGGGGTCCGGAGCCGGCGGACAGTCGCCGCAGCCAGCCAGTCAAGCCGCAGCCCGTGGCGGCCGTTGACTGCGGCGGGGAGCCGGCCCGCGCGATGGCCGCCTAGGCCGGCGCCGAGCGCCGCCGATGACCGGCGGCCGGGAGCCGGGAGGCCGGCCCGGCCAGGCGACTGGCCGGGCCGGCCCGTGCTGACCCGGCTGCGCGCCGTCCCCCGCACGCAGGTGACCCAGGACGGCTCGGCCACGCTGGAGGGCGACATCCCGGCGGCCCGGCCGCGGTCCGGCGACAACCCCCTCGACCGCGACGAGTACCTGAAGCGGGCCGCACGGCGCACGCCCGGATCTGACATATATGGGTGATTCGCTCCGTCGAATCGGCGACTGGGCGTAGTCTTCCGCCATCTCTCAGTGCAGAAATCAGCGTCAAGAGGGGCGCCGTGGACATCCGGCCCGTCCGGCGGGTAGTGACCGGCCACGACGCGCAGGGCCGCGCGGTGGTGGCGATGGACGGGCCGGCGCGCAGCGTGCTGAACCGGCCCAGCCGCCCTGGCGTGGCCCTGACGGACCTGTGGGCGACCAGCGACACGTCGGCGACCGGGATGGACCACGACCCGGTGGACCGGCCCGTGGTGCTGCCTCCGCCGCCGGGCGGCACGGTCTTCCGTATCGTCCAGTTCGATCCCGAGGATCCCGAGGCCCTGGCCCGCGCAGACGGCGCGGCCGCTTTCGCGGACCTGGGCGCAGCGGGCAATGTCGTCGCCAGCCAGCGCCACCCCTACATGCACCGCACGGACACCGTCGACTACGCGGTGGTGCTGCAGGGCTCGATCACGATGCTGCTCGACGACGAGGACGTTGAGCTCAGCGCCGGCGACGTCGTGATCCAGAACGGGACCAATCACGCGTGGGCCAACCGCGGGCAGGCCCCGTGCCTGATCGCGTTCGTGCTCATCGACGCGGGCGGTGATCCCGCGGGCTGACGCCCGGGGCTGACGCCGGGGGCGGCCCGCGGAGATAATCGGCGTGCGCGAGGGCAGGCGACGCGATATAGCTTGACGGGTGAACGCGATAGTACTTATCGTCTGCAGTACGGCGGGCGAGGGGACGGAGCGACCCATGAACGCGATAGAGATCCTGACCGTGCTGGGCACGCCGGAAGGCCGGGCCGATCCGTACCCGCTGTACGGCGCGCTGCACGAGATGGGCGAGGCGGTCGAGATCGGCCCCGACCACGTCATGGTGGTCGGCTACGAGGCCATCAACTCCGTCCTGCGCGATCCTGGCTTCCGCGTCTCCGACGAATCCAGCTTCGACGAGGACCTCCCCTCGTGGCGGGCGAACCCGGTGTTCCTCCAGGCCATGGACTGGATCCTGAACCTGAACGATCCGCGGCACGCGCGGATCAGGAGCCTGATCGCCCGGACGTTCACCGCCCGGCGCGTCGCCGGGCTGGAGCCCGCGATCGCCGGGATGGCCGACGGGCTGCTCGGCGCCATGGCTGAGCGCGGCGCCGATGGCGGCGCCGTCGAGTTCATGCACGACTTTGCCTACCTGCTGCCGGTCACGGTGATCTGCGAGCTGATCGGGATCCCCGAGGCGGACCGGGAGGGGTTCCGGCCGCTGACGCGGGACCTGGTCGCCGTCTTCGAGCTCAACGACGCCGCCACCCTGCCCGCGATCAACGCCGCGGCGGAGGAACTGCTGGCCTACTTCACCGCGCTGGCCGCCCGGCGGCGCGCCGACCCCCGCGACGACCTGCTCAGCGACCTGCTCGCGGTCAGCGACTCCGGCGACGGCAGGCTGACCGATGCCGAGCTGCTGCACAACCTGACGCTGCTGCTGGTGGCGGGGTTCGAGACCACGACCAACCTGCTGGGAAACGGCCTGCAGATCATCCTGCAGGACCCGCCGGCCGGCGATGCCGTCCGGGACGGGTCGGTGCCGCCGTCCGCCTTCGTCGAGGAAGTACTGCGCTTCGACTCGCCGGTCCAGCTCACCAGCCGGGTCGGCCACGACACGGACGTGCGTGGCGTGCCCGTGTCCGGCAACACCGAGGTGATCACGGTGCTGGGGGCGGGGAACCGGGATCCGCGCCGGTTCACGAACCCGGGCCGGTTCGACCCGATGCGCCCGGACGGCGGGGCGCTCAGCTTCGGCGGCGGCGCGCACTTCTGCATCGGCGCCGCGCTGGCCAGGCTCGAGGGCGCGGTGGCCTTCCCCCGGCTGCTGCGCCGGTTCCCGAAGATCTCGGCCGCGGGCGAGCCGACCCGGCGGGACACGCTCATCCTGCGCGGCTTCGAGACACTCCCGGTCACGGTCGCCTAACGGCCGGCGGGCGGCGTCCTACGATGAGGCCGTGTGCGTAGACGACAGCCCCGCGGGCCAGGTCCCGGTGCTCCACGACTTTGAGCCGGACGTCGAGATCGCGCTGGACCCGGTCGACTCGGTCGTGGTGACAACGCTGATGGACAACGTCACCGATACCTTCATGCCCGACCAGGGCCCGGCGCGGCGAGCGGCGGCAGGACGCGGCCCGGTGCGCCCGTCGGCGGTCATGGAGGGAGAACGGGTTCCCGACGCCTTCGTGCCGAACACGGTCGGCACCAGCTTCCACCTCTGACGCCGGTCACGCGAAGACCTCGGGCGGCGGGACCGGGGACGGCTCGGCGTCCGCGTCGGTGATCGGCCTGGCCCCGGCGACGAACCGGTCCAGGGCCGCGCCGGCCACGACCCGGGCCGGGAACGGGTCGGCCGCGGCCCGCCTGGTCAGCCCCGCGACCGGAAGCTCGTGGCCGGCCGCGGCCGCCACCAGGTTGCCGAACCGGCGGCCGCGCAGCACCGCGGCCTCCGCGATCACGCAGGCGTGCCGGAACACCGAGCGCACCGCGGCCACCCGGCGGCGGGCATGCGCCAGCGGCGGGCCGTCGCCGATGTTGACCGCGTACAGGCCGGACGGGGCCAGGGCCCGGGCCACGGCGGCGGTGAACTCCGCCGACGTCAGGTGGGCCGGGGTCTGCCCCCCGGCGAAGACGTCCGCCACCACCACGTCGAACGACCCGGCGCCGGCCTGCTCCAGGACCACGCGGGCGTCGGCCACGCGGACGGCGATCCGGCCCGCCCCGGCGGCCCGGGCCCGCCGGCCGGGCTGGTCCAGCGGCAGCCGCTGCCGGACCACCCGGACCACATCCGGGTCGGACTCGGCCGCTAGCTGGCGGGAGCCGGGCCGGGTCGCGGCCACGTAGCGGGCCAGCGTCAGGCCGCCGCCGCCCAGGTGCAGCACCCGCAGCGGCTCCCCGGCCGGCGCGGCCAGGTCGACCAGGTGCCCGAGCCGCCGCATGTACTCGAGTTCCAGGTGCCGCGGGTCGTCCAGGTCCACGTGGGACTGCGGGACGCCGCCGGTCAGCAGCATCCACGCCCGCGGCCGGTCGAGGTCGCCGAGCAGTTCGACCGGGCTGTCCGCGCCAGGCTGGCCGCCGGGCGGCTCGTTCCGGTTCCGCTGATGACGGGGCATGAACGACATTGTCCAGCGGCGTCCAGCGGCCCGGCCCGGGCGGCCCGGCCCGGGCAGCCGGACTCAGCCGGGCGATATCCCGAACTCGCCGATGGCGAAGTCCTCGCTGCAGGAGATCGTGATCGTCCGGATCTGGTAGCCGTCGACGGCGTAGAAGCCGAAGTACCGGGCGCCGGCATCCCCGTCCACGGCGACCGGCCCGGATGAGGTGCCGTTCTGCGCTACCGCCTGCACGCTGAAGTCCGCGAAGTCGTGGGGCTCGGCGTACAGGTAGAAGGCCTTCGTGCCGACCGGCAGCGTCAGCGTGATGGTGGTCGCGACGTCCCCGTTGTCGGAGAAGTACACGTCGCCGGCGTAGCCGTTGCTCCACGTCGCCCAGCCGTTCCCGACCGTCAGGTGCTCCAGGTCGGGCGCGAAATCCACCTCGCCGGCGGGCCCGTCGACGCCGCTGGTGAATTCGCCGGTCGGCTGGGCGTCTTTCCCGAATTTCGTGATGACGTCCGGACCCAGCCTGGCCGGCGGGGCGCCCGTGCCGGGCGAGCCGACAAAAACAACGGGCGGGCGCAGGGCCTTCGCGAGCTTGGTCGCGATCGGCGTGCCCAGCCCGCTGCCCAGGTCATACCCGGCGGTCGCTGGATACCGGCCGCCGTGCGCCCGGGTGAAGTCGTTGTTGCCGGCCTTGATGTCGTTCAGCGTCCCCTTCGGCAGCGAGTAGAGCTGGGGATTGAGGAATCCCAGGTGGATGGCGGGCGACTGCTCGGAGTCGATGTCGGCGATCAGCGCCGCCCAGAGCGGGGCGGCCGCGCTCGTCCCGCCGACGGCTTGCCAGCGGCTCGCCCACCGGATGATGTATCCGTCCGGATCGGCGGCGGAAGCGGAGACGTCCGGGACCTCGCGGCAGTAGCCCGCGGCCACGCCGCAGGGCTTGCCGCTGCTGTACTTACTGATCGCCCCGCGGCCCTTCTGCCAGGAGGGACGCGCCCAGACCCGGGAGATCCCGCCCCCGCCCGCGCCGGCCTTCGCCTGGTTCCAGACCCGCTCGGCGGGCGCCGGGCCCAGCTTCGTGAGCTGGGTGCCGCCGACCGCGGTCACGAACGGCTGGGCCGCCGGGTCCAGGACGCCGAGCGCCTTCGAGTTGTCGGCGCGCAGGCAGCCCTCGGAGCCGGTGTCGCCCGAAGCGGCCAGCACCGAGATGCCTTCCACGGCCGCCTGCGTGAAGACAGTGTTCTCGGCGGCGACCAGGCCGGGGTACGCGGCCTGGACGTAGGCCTCGCACAGGCCGTAGCTGGCGGACACGACCTCGGCCGCGTCGTCGTCGATGATCGCGGTGTACTCGTCCACCGTGGACAGGGCATAGTTGCCGCCAGGCGCGCCGTAGACCAGCAGGCTGGCCTTGGGCGCCAGGGCGATGACCGTGTCGATGTCCAGGGCGGCCTCGCCCACGCCGGGGGCAGTTCCGCCGCCCCCGTCCCCGCCGTCCACGCTGACCGACGTGACCGGCACGCTCGTCCCGTAGCACTTCTGGAACGACGCGACATCCCTGGCCGACCAGGCGTCCAGCTCGAACAGGGCGACCGTCGTCCCGCGCCCCCGGTCGCCCTTGCCGTACAGGCCGGTGAGCGAGTAGGCCCTGGCCAGCTGGTTGTAGGTCCACCCGTGCATGCTCTCGGCCGCCTGGGCCGCGGCCTTGCACGCCGTGGGCCCGCTCGCGGCCGGTGCTTTCGCGGCGGGGGCGGCGACCGCCGCCCGCGGCTGCGGCCCGGCCGCCCCCATCGGCGGGGCCCACCGCGCCGTGGCCAGGTTGCTCAGCCCGATGACCGCCTGGGTGACCCGGGCCACGGCCGCCGGGAGGCGCGGTGCCGACGTGTTCGCATAGCCGATCTTCCCGGTGGGCAGGCGGTACCGCGCAAAGCTGGTGTGCAGGCTCGCGCTCGCCTGGCCCGCCGTGGTGGTCACGGGAATCACCAGGTCGTTGGCGCTGACCGGGCCGGGGGTCAGGCCCGCGTTCCGCAGCGCGGTCTTGGCTTGCCCGATGGTGGCCAGAGACTGCCCGAATTCGGCGGCGAACTGCGCTGTGCTCAGGAAGTGCCGGTACCGGGCCGAGCCCGGGGTGGCCACCGCCACGGCCAGGGCGTGCAGCACCCCCGGGTTCCTCGGGCGGAGCACGACATCGAACCGCAGCGGCGCGGACGCGGGCAGCGCCCCGGCCGCGGTGGTATCCGACGGGATTTGCGGGGCCGCCCCGAACCTTTCCGGAGCGGGCCCGTTCTTGCTCGAGTAGGCCGAGGCGAAGGGCAGGAAGGCCTGGAGGGCGATGAGCCCCCCGAGCGCCGGGAAGGCCAGCGCCATAAGGATGACCCGCCTGATGTTACGGGTTCGCAATTTCCCCTCCCCGAGCAGATGCCACACCTGTAGCAACGTGCCCGGCCATTTGACGCCCCTGCGGGCTATCCGGATGACACGGGCCGGCCTGGTGTCAGGACGGGAACGACACCGGTGTCAGGACGGGAAGGAAAGGGGCGCTCCGGGGGCCGGTCAGGGTGACGCAGGATTGGCGACCCGGGCCAGGAACAGCGGCTCGCCGGTCGCGGTGTCGGTGACCAGAAGCAGGTACGGACGGTCGAACACGATCGTCTGCCGGGGCACCGCTACGGCGCTCGGCAGCACGCCGACCGCGGTGGCCGCGCTGGCCACGGTGCCCTGCTCGTCGACCCGCAGCGTGGCCGCGTGCAGGACCAGGCCGATGCTGCCCGCCTGCGGCGAGAGCCCGGTGAAGTCGGCACCGGCGCCGAACGCCACGCCCATGCCCAGCTGCCCGAGCAGGCTCATCATGTTCGTGCTCGAGCTGAGGCTGACCCTGGGCAGCGCGATGCCCACCTCGTCCCGGCCGGTCGCGAGGCTGGCGGTCAGCGCGTTCAGGGTGGCGTCCGGGAGGTCGGGGCAGACGGACGGACCGGAACCCGGCAGCAGCGCGGTCATGGCGAGCTGGCCGCCCTGGTACGGCAGCGACACCGCCGTCCACCCGCCGGCGCTGGCCGAGGCGAAGGGGCCGCCGGACAGGAAGTGAGCCTGGGCCCGTCCCCCGCCGGCGGTGGTGAACGGTCCGGCGTACGTCTGCGCCGGGTTGAACGGGCTGGCCCACCGGGCTTTCAGGTACAGCGCGTCGGTCAGCACCCAGCCCACGCCCTGCAGCGAGCCCGGCGTCAGCAGGCCGGTGATGTGGCCCGCGGTGGCGGCCGCGATGGCCGCGTCGATCTGCCGGGCGGCCAGGTCCGGCTCATCGAGCAGCGGTACCTGGCGCAGGCCCGCGCCGTCGTAGGCGGTGGCGACCGCGTCCAGGTAGCTGGCCAAGGGGGTCAGCGACGGGTCGGCCCACACCTGGTCGGCGGCGGCCACGGTGACGCCGGGCCGGTCCAGCCGCCGCAGCGCCGCCGAGCGGGCCTGCAGCCCGGCCTCCAGCGCGGGCCCGGTGGCCGGCAGGTGCAGCACGGCGGCCATGGCCCGCGCCGTGCTGCCCCGCGCGCCCAGATAGGCCATGCCGAGCCCGGCCGCGAGGCTGGCCGGGGACAGCACCATGTTGGCGTCCGGGCGCTGGCGGCACAGGGCGGCCAGGACATCGAGGCCGAACCGGGTGTCGGCGGTCCCGTACGCGGCCGGGCTCACCGGGGGCTCGGCCGCGACGACCCCGCGGAGCAGCCGCCCGGCGCCCGGGCCGGGCGGCCGTGGCGCCGGCGCCGACCCGCAGCCGGCCGCGAGCAGCGCGACCGCCGCGATCCCCGCGATCGCCGCGGCCGCCGCGGTCACGGGCCCCCGTCTCGTCATGCCACTGAGACGCAGCGGCGGCCCGGCCGGTTGCACCGGGCCGCGGGGCGGCGCGGGAGGCGTATTTGGCGCCGGCCCGGCCGCTCTGATAGGGCAGACGTTTCCTCGCTGGGTCTTCTCTCGGCCTGACCCGTTATGAGGCCGGTCATGGACAAGACGGCTCTTCTCGCGCCCGTGCGCGACGATTACGGCCCCGGGCATGCCCCCCACCTGCCCCGCGCGCCGCATGAGGGCGAGCAGTTCACCTGCTTCGCCCGGCAGCGCCGGCGGGGGGTCGCCATCCTCGTTTTCGCCTGCTCGCTCGGCTCCCTGTACGGGATCTGGGCGGTGTTCAGCAAGTCGTGGGTCTGGCTGCCGCTGGCCTTGAGCCTGCTCATCCTCGTGCCCTGGTCGGCCTGCACACTCGTCCTCACCATGGTCCGGCCCTCGATCGATCCCGGCTCGCACGACCTGGCGTTCTGCGAGGCCTCGGAGGATCAGGCGCAGGTGGACGTGTTCCTGCCGGTGTGCGGCGAGGACCTGGACGTGCTGGCTAACACCTTTGCCCATGTCGCCGCGCTGGCCTGGCGCGGCTGGGTGCGGGTCTACGTCCTGGACGACAACCACACCCCCGCAGTCCGCGCGCTGGCACGCGCGCATCACTTCAGCTACATCGCCCGGCCCGACCGCGGCGAGTTCAAGAAGGCCGGGAACCTGAACTACGGGCTGGAGCATTCCCGCGGCGAGTACATCGTGGTCTTCGACGCCGACTTCGCTCCCGCGCCGGGGTTCCTGGCCCACGTGATCCCCTATTTCGCCGATCCCGGTGTCGGCATCGTGCAGACCGCCCAGTACTTCGACACCGGCCGGAGCCGCACCGTCAACTGGATGGCCCGGTACGCCGGGGCCATCCAGGACAGCTTCTTCACCTGGGTGCAGCCGCACCGGGACACGATCGGCTCGGCGCTGTGCGTGGGCACCAACGTCGCCTACCGGCGCGCGGCGCTGCAGGCGGCCGGCGGCTGGACGAGGATCGAGGGCGGCGAGGACGTCATCACCGGCATCGCGGTGATGACGCACGGCTACCGCGTGGCCTACGTGCCGCTCAACCTGGCCAAGGGCCTGTGCCCGGACACGTTCCGGGCCACCGTCAACCAGCAGTACCGCTGGTGCAAGTCCTCCCTGGACCTGGTGTACCCGCCCACGCGCAAGAACGTGATCTGGCAGATCTTCCGCGGCTGCAAGATGACCCTGGCCCAGCGGATCAGCTACCTGACGGGCACCCTGTACTACCTGCAGTCCATCCTGGTCCTGATGATCGCGGTGGCCCCGTCCCTGGTCATGCTCTGGGTCTACCCCTACCAGATCGGCCCCGGTAACTACCTGCCCATCCTGCCGGCCATGACCGGGATGCTGGCCATGCCCGCGATGATCCGGGGCTGGCGGCCGCAGATGCTCCGCCTGGTCATGATCTACTCGGTCGCGCACCTGCTGGCGGGGGTGGACACCCTGCTCGGGCGCTCGGCGGCGTGGGTGCCGTCCGGCGCGGGCAAGCACCGGAATCTGACCCCGCTGTTCGCCAGCATCATCCTGCGCGCCTGGGTGGTGGTCACGCAGGGCGCCGTGTGGATCGCCCTGGCCTACGACGTCCCGGTCTACAAGCTGCCCGCGTACTGGATACCGGTGTTGTTCGCCGCCTTCCAGACCGTGGTGCTGTTCCCGCTGCTGCTGCCGGGGCACGGGGTGGGGAACCCCGGGGAGCGGACCTCGGCGGAATGGTCGGACACGGTGGTGCTGCCGGCCGCAGCGGTCCGGACGCTGGCCCGGCGCTGACCCAGGGCTCACGGGCGGCGCGGGCTGCGGGCGTGGTCGTCTTGCATCAGCCCGCCCAGTTCCAGGGCGGTGTCGGCGGTCAGGATCGCGGCCGGGTGGCCGTGGCGCCGGGCGGCCCACACGCCGTCCGAAAGAGTGATCGCGTAGGCGTCGCGCCATAAGCCCTGCAGGTGGAGCAGGTCGGTGGCTTCCTCGCTGGTCATCGCGGTCCGCCGCTGCCGCACCGTCTCCAGGCCGTTGGCCGGATTGGGCCGCCGGGCGGCCAGCAGGTCCTCGCAGATCACCGTCAGGTCATCGAGAAGCTCGCTGAGCCGCTCGGGCCGGATGTGCTCGCGCATATGCGGTAACCCGTGGAAGGTGTGCCGTGGCCCGTCGATGGTGTCCACGGTGTAAGTGACGGCGATGCGGGTGATCTTGCCCTGCATGAGTGCCTCCCGGGACAGGCAGGGTGGGCCACTTGCCAGCCCAGCAAGTCCCTGCCTGCCGTGACCGGCAGTCTATAGCGGCATACCGCTCTATAGAGCACTATGCCGCGTCCCTGACGTTTATGCTGCTCAGGACCGCTCTATGGTGATCACATGGGGAGCGTCCCACCGTTCGACCCAGCGCACGGCGAGCCCGCCTACATCTACGCTCGCATGGCCGATCACCTAGAAGCCAGGATAAAAGCCGGCGACCTGGCATCAGGCGCCCGGCTGCCCGGCGAGCGCGACCTGGCCGCCGAATACCGCGTTGCCGTCGGGACGGCGCGGCGGGCCGTGGAGGAGCTACGCCAACGCGGGCTGGCCGTGACTCTGCCCGCCAAGGGCACCTTCGTCAAGAGCCCAAGCGCATAGCCGGACCGGCAGAACGCCAAACTGATCGGGTCATTCTGTGGCCATTTCGGTTGGGGGGGTGGGCGGGAATGGGCGGCCTGCGGGCTGGTGCGCTGGGTATCTGCCGGGGTGTGCGCCGGCGCCGGGCCGGGCGGCACGGTAGCTGTGGCAGTGCGGGCTTGGCCGGCTGGCTGGTGGTGGCCGGTGGTGATACGGGAGGATCGGGCCTGTGATGGGGGATCGTGCGGCTGGTTACCTGGGCGGGTTGCCGGCTGGGCAGGCGGCGGAGCTGGCCCGGGTGAATGGCCCAGGGCTGGCGGCGCTGCGTGAATACCTGGCCTCGGGCCAGGCGGTGGCGTTTTTGGGGGCGGGGGTGTCGGCGCCGCTGTACCCGCTGTGGAACGACCTGATCGGGGAGCTGGTGGACGCGGCGTCGGGGCGGCTGTCTGAGGAGCAGGCCGCGACCTGCCGGGCGCTGGCCGCCTCCAGCCCGGAATCGGCCGTGGAGATCGTGCGCCGCGACCTGGGCCCGGGCGGGTACCTGGCAGTGCTGCGCCAGGTACTGCGGGTGCGGACCGACCCGGTGTCGGGGCGGTCGTGGACGGCGGTGCAGGAGCTGGTGTGCCGGTGCGCGTTCAAGGCCGTGGTGACGACGAATTATGACCCGGGGATCGTGGACGCCCGGATGCGGGTGCGGCCGCGGGCATCGGCGACGGGGTTCACGACCTGGGAGGATGAGCTGGGGCTGGACCGGTGGCGGACCGGGGACGTGTTCGGCGAGGCCGAGCTGCCGGTGCTGTTCGCCCACGGCCAGCACAGCCGGCCCGACAGCGTGGTCCTAGCCACGACGGAGTACCGGCGCGCGTATGCCGGGAAGCTGCCCGAGGTTTTGACCCGGCTGATGGACGGGCACCTGGCGTGGATCGGGTTCAGCTTCGCTGACCAGCGGATCACGGCGGTCTTGCGGGAGATCGCCGACCGGACCGGCACCCGGGCGGAGCCGGGGGGTGAGCCGCGTCATGTCGCGATCATGGCGTGGGATCCCGCCGGGGTGGGCCATTCCCCGCAGGTCCTGGCCCGCCGGGCCGAGATCGAGTACGGGGCGCAGGTGGTGCTGTACCCCGCGCCCGGCGGCGACCACACCGCGCTGGGCCTGCTGCTGTCGGCGCTGGCCGATCCCCGGTTCCCGCCCGCCGGTGACCTGCCCGCCCGCGCGGGGCCGGTGATGACCGGGCCGGATGCCCGGGCCACCGCGGGCGGTCCGGGCATCCCGGTGAGCTGGGTGCCGCCGGCGGAGCGGGTGGAGCATTTCACCGGGCGGGCTGAGGAGCTGGCGCGGCTGGACCGGTGGGCCGGCGACCCGCAGGTCGCGCTGGTGGGGGTGAGCGCGTGGGGGGGTGCGGGCAAGACCGCGCTGGTCACCCGCTGGGTCCAGGAGGCGGGCGGGCCGGCCCGGCGGCCGGGGGTGGCGGGGGTGTTCGGGTGGAGTTTTTACGCCGACCCCTCGGCTGAGCACTGGGCCGAAGCGCTGCTGGCGTGGGCGCGGCGGGATCTGGGGGTCGCGGTGGCCGGGACCGGCCGGCTGGCGGGAGCGGTGCTGGGGTTGTTGCGGGTGGTGCCGCTGCTGCTGGTGCTGGACGGGCTGGAGGTGGCGCAGGAGGGCCCGGCGGGGGATGGGTTCGGGCGGCTGCTGGATGGCACGCTGCGGGAGGTGCTGGCCGGCGCCTGCCAGCAGCCCCATGGCGGGCTGGTGGTGCTGACCAGCCGGTTCCCGTTCGCCGACCTGGAGGGCTTCGACGGCGGCAGCGCCCGGATGCTGGAGGTGCCGCCGTTCACTCCCGCCGAGGGGTCGGCGCTGCTGGCCGCCGCCGGCGGCGGCTGGCTGGATGAGGGTGAGCGGCGGGCGCTGGTGGCGGCGGTGGACGGGCATGCCCTGGCGACCGGGGTGCTGGCCGGGCTGCTGGCCGACCGCCCGCCCGATGCCGACCTGGCCGCCCTGCGCGCCGGCCTGGCCGCGGCGGCGCGCACCGATGCCCGGGTGGGCAAGGTGCTGGAGTTCTATGCCGCCCGGCTGGCCGAGGCGGACCGGTACCTGCTGGCCGCGGTGTCGCTGTTCGCCCGGCCGGTCCCGGCGGAGGCGGTGCTGGCGGTCGCCGCCCATGAGGTGTTCGGTGCCCGGCTGGCCGGGTGGACCCCGGCCATGGCGCAGGAAGCGGTGCGCGGGCGGCTGGGCGGGCTGGCGTCCTGGCATCCCGACGGGACCATTTCCGCGCATCCGCTGGTCCGCGACACCTTCCGCCGCCTGGTGATGGGCGCGGCCGGGGCCGCCGCCGAGAGCGCCCTGGCCGGGATGCCCGCCGGGACGGTGGCCAGCCGGGCGGACGCGCTGCGGGTGGTCGAGGTCATCGAACTGCTGCTGGACGCCGGCCAATGGCAGCCCGCCGACGACATGTACACGAGCCGTGCCGGCGATCCGGTGGTGTGGCTGACTCTGCCGGCGGCCCGGCTCGGGCAGCGCGCCGCCACCGCGTTCGTGGCCACCCCCGACCGCCGCGCCACCTGCGCCGCCCAGCTCAGCCCCCGCCGCCTCGGCTACTATCTGGCCAGCGTCGGCCTGTTCGCGACGTACGCGGGCGACCTGGCCACGGCACGCGAATACCTGCCCCAGGCCGTCGCCCAGGCCCGTGAGGCGGGGGACATGGCGAACCTGGCGACCGGCTTGCTGAACATGGCCGACTGCCTCGGCCAGCTCGGGCAGGCCGGCCCGGCCCGGGACGCCGCGGCCGAATCGCTCAGCTGCGCCGAAACCGCCGGCGACCGGGAGGACATTCGCACCTCGCATGCGTTCTTGGGGTGGCTGGCGGGCCTGGCCGGTGACGCGGCGCAGGCCGGGCAGCAGTTCACCGCCGCCGACCAGATCGAGGTCGCCGACGACCCGGACGGGACTCACCTCTACTCGACTGACGGGACCTGGTGGGCGGAATGGCTGGCCCGCACCGGGCGGACCGGCCCCGCCCGGGCACTGACCGACCGCAACGCCGACATCTGCCGGGAATACGGCTGGAACGAGGACGTGGCCCGGTGCGACCGGATGCTGGGCCGCCTGGCCCTGGCCGCCGGGGACACCGCCGCGGCCAGGGAGCACCTGGCCGCGGCGGCCGGGTGTTTCCGCGACGGCGACTACCTGACCGAGCTCGCCACCACCCTGGCCGACCTGGCCGGCCACGCCCAGGCGGCCGGGGACCTGGAGGCCGCCGGACGCCACGCCGCCGAGGCGATCACCATCGCCGCCGCCCGCGGCCTGGTGCCCGCGCACTGCGCCGCGCTGGCCGCCCGTGCCCGCATCCGCGCCGCCCAGGCCACCGCC
This sequence comes from uncultured Actinomycetota bacterium, assembly GCA_963808705.1. Taxonomy (GTDB): domain Bacteria; phylum Actinomycetota; class Actinomycetes; order Streptosporangiales; family Streptosporangiaceae; genus JASHPR01. Next base: position 417,318 of record CAWEHB010000013.1, read on the forward strand.
ACCGCCGGCCCGGACCTGATCTACCAGGGCCGCGACGCCGCCGACGCCGCGCTGCGGCTCGCCATCCGCCACAACCTGCCCTGGCACGAACTCGGCGCCCTGCGCGCCCACGCCGCCCTCGACCATGCCGAGGGCATCGACCGGGGATGGGCCGCCAAAGCCAATGCCCGGCAGGCTGCGCTGGTCCCGGCGGGCCTGGACCCCGACCCGCTGGCCACCGTCGAACGGCTCGTCGCCACGCAGAAAGCCGCCGACGAACAACCCGGCGACGCCGGCCGCGACGGGAATGAGGAGTGATGGCCTCGTCGTGGACCAGCCTGCAGATCGCCACGATCATGAACACGGAGAAACGGCACTCTGGGCGGGCCAGCCGACGCTGCGACAGCCCCGGGAGCAGCCAGTTTCGCGCACAAATGCGGGGTCGGCTGAGGCCTTTCCCCGGGGTCTGGGGTTCACCAGGGTCTGGTTTTTACCAGGCCGCCGTGCCTCTTTCTCCGGTGAGGACGAACTGCGGCGTGGCATCCTCGCCGAGCGACACGCCGTACGTCCACCGGCGCACCCAGTCATCGCCGGGCTCCTGACAGGTCAGGCTGTCGTCCGGCGTCTGCCAGACCATGAGGGTCCCCGCCGGGCCGCTGGGCGGTACGGGCTGAAGCCGCATCCGGGGCAGGGTGGCATGCCCGGCAGGTCCCGGATGCTCGTGGCGCGCTTCCGGCGCGGTCCGGCCGCGTCCCCTCCTCCGCAGGTCCAGCAGCACGCCAAGAGCCAACACTGCGGCCAGCACGGCTGAGGCTGCGAAGACGGCCACCACTTTTTTCCTCGCGTCAAAGGCCGCCTCGAGGGTGTACAGGGGGGTGGACCGCACCCTCACCCCGGCCGCGACCGACATCTGGCTGGCCACGACGCGCGAGTGACCGCGGTACGAGACGGCGGTGACCAGGATCTGGGCGTCACCCGGTGAGCGGGCGGTGATTCTCCAGGTCCAGGTCGCCGACCGGCCGGCGCCGAGGATCGCCTGGCGCGGCGATGACGTCCGGGGCGTGCACTCCAGTTCCGCGCTGCAGATGACCTGCACGCTCACGGTGCCGCCGGTCGGGACGTCTTGCGGGGCCACGAGCCGGCCGCGTGACTGCCGGGCGAACGCACTGGTCTGCGGGCCCCGGCCGACGTCGGTGACCACAACATCGAACGAGGCGGCCTGCCGCACCTGCAGGGCCGTGAGCTCGCTGTAGGTCAGCACGCCGCGGTCCAGCCTGGGGTGGTGGTCCGGGACCAGCTTCATGGTAGAGATCTGACGGCCCGGGCCCTGACCCGGCGATGCCGGATGGCCAGGCGCGCCGCACCCGGCGGCCAGCGTGACCATGACGGCGCCGGCGAGCGCCCAGGCACCCGCCCGAAGTCCAAACCGGCACATGGTGCCCTCCACGAAACGGACATTCCCTCCGGCCGTAAAGAGCAGGCAGCGCTCGCCCAGATACAGCCTGCGGGCAGGATGGGGGCATGACCCGTCCCGTGGCTGCGTCGCGGCCGCGGAGGACGGCGCCCGGCTGGGCAAGGGCGGCGGGTTCGCCGACCTGGAGTACGCGCTGGCCACCGCGGCGGGCCTGATCGGGCCGCACACCGTGTCCGTGACGACCGTTCACGAGCTCCAGGTCCGCGCCGCCGGGACGATCCCGCTGACCGGCCACGACGTGCCGGTGGACCTGATCGTCACCCCCGAGCGCGTGATCGACTGCCGTCCCCGGCACGGACCGCGGCCGGCCGCCAGCATCTGCTGGGACGACCTGACCGAGGAGAAGATCGCGGCCATCCCGCTGCTGGCGGCGCAGCGCCCCGGACAGGCTTCCGAGTTACGCGCCGCCGCGGGCCGTGCCGGGGCACTCCCGGCTGATCAGCCCCCGTACTGAAGGATCACGGCGACCACGCCGGCGGCGGGGTTGTTCACCACGTGGGTGAATCCCCCGCCCAGCAGCTGGGCGGTGCCGGGGATGTGGGCGACGGACACCACGTCGATCCTCCGAGGGCCAACGGGCACGGCGGCCTTGGTGAGCCGCCCGTCCAGGTAGTGCACCAGGTAGGACGGCCGGCCTTCGAAGCCGGGCATCGGGATCCACAGGCCCCCATGACCGTCCGGGGCGGCCTGCTGCACCGGAGAGGTGCCGATCCCGAAGTTGCCTTGCGCCACCTTGCGCCACGAGTGGCCGTTGTAGTGCAGGATGACCGTCGGCCCGCCCTCGTCCTCGAGGTTGCCGCTGCCGATGGCGTAGACGCTGCTGCGCGACTCCGCCACGATGCCGACCACGGCCGGGTCGTTGAGCTCCTGCTTGGCGGGCAGCAGGCCCGCCACCGAGGTGCGGGCCCAGGTGTGGCCGTTCCAGTGCGCGACCTTGGTCCCGGTGAAGGCCCAGATGTCGGTGGCGGACAGCCCGCTGCCGCCCTGCAGCCCATGGCCGGACGCCACCCTGGCCCAGGTGCGGCCGTTGTAGTGCCAGGCGCCCAGCGCGTTGCCGGGGACGAAGGGCACGCCGAACACCCAGACGTCGCTCGCGGACAGCACCACGGCCCCGCCGATCTCCTTCCCGAAGGACCGCACCGCCGACCAGGCGCTGCCGTTCCAGCGCAGCGCCCGTGAGGTGGTCCCGGTGCCGGTGAAGGCCCATGCGTTGCTGGCGGACGACGCGCCGGCCGCGACTACTGTCTCGTCGCTGCGGCCGGGGAACGGGACCCGCGTCCAGGACGACCCGCTGCGCCGCCAGGCGGTCGGCCCTTCGACCCCGTTGAAGGCCCAGCCGCCGGTCTTGCCGACCGCGACGACCGCCGTGAATACGCCGGCCCCCCCGCTGTGCACCCGCTTGACGACGTGCCAGGACGGGCTGGCCGGCGTCGCGGCCATCGCCGACGCCCCGCCGGTCACCGCCAGCGCCGCGGCCACGCCGACCGCCGCGACGCGAGCCGTGCGCCGGCGTCGCCGCGCCCGCGGCCTTTCGTCCTCACCCGCCCAAGCGTCCTCATGCCCTGTCATGTGACCCTCCCGTGTCCCCAGGCGCGTGTGTACCGCGCGGTCCTTCTTAAGACCCGCGAGGGCGGAAGCCGGACAGGCATCAGCGGTAACAGCTTGGCAAAACTTTCCGGTCCGTTCCGGCGTCAGCGGCCGGTGAAGGCGGGCGAGCGCTTTTCCGCGAACGCGCGCTGGCCCTCGCGGTAGTCGTCGGACCGGAAGCAGGCCTCGATCATCGCCTCGACCCGCCCGGTGTCCCGGCGATCGGGCGAGCGGGCCGCCTCGCGGATCGCCGCCTTGCACGCGGCCACGGTGAGCGGCGCGTTCTGCGCGATGCCCTGGGCCAGGCCCATGACCTCGTCCCGCAGGCTGGCCGCGGGCACGACGCGGTTGACGAGGCCCATCTGCAGGGCTTCCGCCGCCGAGAACCGCCGGGCGGAGAACAAGACCTCCGCGGCCCAGGACGGGCCGATCAGGCTCGTCAGCGCGGCCACGCCGGCGAAACCGGGGCCGAGCCCGAGCCGGGCCGCCGGGACGCCGAACTGGCTGTCGTCGGAGGCGATGCGGATGTCGGCCTGCAGGGCGGTGAACAGGCCGCCGCCGATGCAGAAGCCGCGGATCATGGCGATGAGGGGCTTGCCCAGGTCATGCCAGGAGCGGTTGAGCGCCGCCGAAACCCGGTCGTACTCGGCCCGGGCGGCCGCAGAGGTGCGCCGCTCGCCGAACTCGGAGATGTCGGCACCCGAGGCAAAGGCCTTGTCCCCGGCGCCGGTGACGACCACGACGCGGATGTCGCGGTCGGCCTGCAGCGCTTCCAGCAGGCCCGGCAGCGCGGCGCGCATCTCGGCGGACAAGGCGTTGCGCTTGCCGGGGTTGTTGAAGGTCACGACGGCAACGGGGCCGGCCACCTCGGCAAGCAGTTGGTCGGTGCCGGTGTCGTGCCGCACGGGCGAACTCGATGACGTCATGCCGTTCCTCTCAGATCACGCCCTGGGCGCGGAGCCGGTCGATCTGTTCGCGCGGGTAGCCCAGCTCGGCGAGCACCTCGTCGGTGTGCGCGCCCAGGTCGGGACTTGGCGCCCGCACCGTGGCCGGGGCATCGGTCATCCGCACCGCGTTGCGGAGGATGTCCAGCCGGCCGAGCGTCGGATGTTCTACCGTCCCGGTCATCGCCAGGTGCTCGACCTGGGGGTCGGCGAACACCTCATCCATCCGGTAGACCGGCCCGCACGGCACGCCGGCCCGGTTCAGCGCCTCGACCCATTCGGCCGTGGTCCGGGTGCGCAGCCGCTCGGCGATCATCGCGTTGAGCTCGGCCCGGTTCGCCGACCGCTTCGCGGCCGAGTCGAAGCGCGGGTCGCCGGGGAGGCCGGGCAGGCCGATCACCTGGCACAGGTTGTCCAGCAGCCGCCCGCCCGCGCCCGCGATGTTGACGTACCCGTCGGCGGAGGCGAAGCAGCCCATGGGGACGCTCATCGGGTGGTGGTTGCCCGCCTGCGGCGGCACCTCCCGGTCGATGGTCCAGCGGGCGGCCTGGAAATCCATCATGGCGATCATCGATTCCAGCAGGGAGGTCTGCACCCAGCGCCCCTCCCCGGTCCGGCTCCGGTCGTGTAACGCGACCAGCACGCCGACGGCGAGGTACAGGCCGGCGGCCAGGTCGGCCACGGGAATCCCGGCGCGGACCGGCTCGCTGCCCGGCAGCCCGGTGACGCTCATCAGGCCGCCCATCCCCTGGGCGATCTGGTCCACGCCGCCCCGGCCGGCGTAGGGGCCGTCCTGGCCGAACCCGGAGATCGACCCGTAGACCAGGCGCGGGTTGCGCGTGTGGACGGTGCCGAAATCGAACCCCAGGCGGTTCTTGACCGGGGGACGCATGTTCTCGATCAGCACGTCGGCGGTGTCGACCAGGCGCATCAGCACGTCGCGGGCGCCGGGCGCCTTCAGGTTCAGGGACAGCGACCTCTTGTTGCGGTGCAGGTGCTGGAAGTCGCAGCCGTGCCGGCTGCCGGTCAGGCCGGGCGCGGACGGGTCGGGCGGCGGCTCCACGCGGATGACGTCGGCGCCCCAGTCGGCGAGCTGGCGGACGCAGGTCGGGCCCGCCCGGGCGACCGTGAGGTCGATGACGCGGACGTCGCCGAGCGGAAGGTGCGTGGCCACGCTCCCTATCATCCACGAGACCAGCGGCCCGGCCGAGCCGAAAGGGGCGACAGGCCGGCGCGGCCCAGGGCGGCGGCGGCCGTCGCGTTCAGGACGGCTCTGCCAGCAAGACGACCCCCCCGACGAAGGGCACCAGCCCGATGAGCACCCACCAGCCGCTGGCGCCGGCTGACCGAGACCTTACGGGGTCAGCCCGCCACGCTGGCCGCTTGGTGAACTCTCATCCGCGCCGCGGGCGGAACTCAGACCACGAGCGTCGGCTCGTCGGGGGCGGACAGGCTCAGCACCGCCCCGGCCACCGCGGGCGACGAGCTGATCTTCGCCTCGAGTGCCCGCAGCCGGACGGCCAGGTGTGACTCGGTGTCGTCGCCGGTGAGGTCGACGTCGCCGATCACCGAGACCATCCGCGGCCCGACGATCTCCAGCCGAAGATAGGTTACCCGGGCGACCTCCGGCTCGTCGAGCAGGGCCTGGATGGCGGCCGCGCGCACCCGGGGGTCGGCCTCCTGGCCGACCAGGAACCGCCGGTTGTAGTTAATCAAGACGATCGCGACGGCGGCGAGCAGCGCGCCGACCAGGATCGAGCCGACCGCGTCCGGAACGGCGGAACCGGTGAGCTCGTGCCCGGCCAGGCCGGCCGCGGCGATGACCAGGCCGACCAGGGCGGCGGAGTCCTCCGCGAACACCGCCCGCAGGGTGGGATCGGAGGTGGCCAGGATGTGCTCGAGGAGGTCCCGCTGCAGGGACTCGGCCTCGGGCTTGGCCTGCCGGATCGACCGCAGGAAGGAGACGGCCTCCAGCAGGAACGAGATGGCCAGCACGATGTACCCGACCACGAAGTTCTCGGCGGGCTGCGGATGCATGAGCTCCTGGACGCCATGCGTGACCGACACCGCGGCGCCGGCCACGAACAGCCCGACCGCGGCGAACAGCGACCACACGTAGGCCTCCCGGCCGTAACCGAACGGGTGCGCGCGGTCGGGCGGGCGGCGGGACCGCCGGTTCGCGATCAGCAGGAAGATCTCGTTGCCGGAGTCCGCCCACGAATGCGCGGCCTCGGCCACCAGCGACGCCGACCCGGTCACCACGGCCGCGGCGGTCTTCGCCACCGCTATGAGGACGTTGACGCCGAAGGCGACCAGCACCGTCACGAGGCTCTCGGATGCGTTAGCATCGCCCGCCCCCGACACCGACCTGAGCAGGTCGTGCGATTCGCGCGCGGCCCCCTCGGCCACGACCGGGGCCGGAAGCTGCTCGCCGCCCTTCTCCTCTGCCATCAACCAAGTGTTAGCACAGGACCCGGCACCGCGAACGCGCGGAGACGGCCCGCCACAGCCGTCCTCCAAGCACGAAGAGTGACTAGCCTAGGGGCGACGCCCGCACCGGCGCGGCCAGGCACACGATGAGCCCCCGTATTGTCCCGGCACGGGGTTGGGAAAGGAGCGTTGCGGACCGTAGTGATGAGATCACTATTCGTAAAGGCTGGTCTATGCACGGCCACGGCGGCCGTGGTTCTCACCGGGGGTTGCTCGGGTCATGGGTCATCGGCCGTGGGTGCCAGGCATTCACCGTCCGTGGCCGCCAGCGAGTCACCAGCCCCGCCGGTTGAGGTGCCCTCCACGGTCGAGCACTGGGGGTCTTTCTTCGGGGCCAGGAAAGGCACGAACTACGACCTGGCGACGTCGCCGGTGGCCGTGACCGTGCCCGGCACCGTGACCGAGATCGGAACCTCGAACTCGGCCGAGTACGCGCTCTTGACCAACGGGAGCCTGTACGCCTGGGGCCTGGGCACGCAAGGCGAGCTCGGCGACGGCAGCTGGGTGAACTCGTTCACCCAGCCCGTGCGGGTGCGCTTCCCCCGGGGAGTGAAGATCGCGTACATACCCACCGACGCCATGCCCTACGACACCGGCCTGGCCGTCGACACCAAGGGGCGGGCCTGGGGCTGGGGCGAGAACGGCGGGGGCGAGTTCTGCCTGGGGAACAGAAAACCCCATGCCACTCCCGTCGAGCTCCCGCTGGCTCATGTGACCGCTCTGGCCGGGGCGAGCCATCACGCGGTGTACGACGCTGACGGCACCGTCTACGCCTGCGGGCAGAACCTCGATGGCACCCTGGGCGATGGCAGCTGGCAGAGCAGCACCACGCCGAGGAAGGTGGCCGGGCTGGGCCGCTCGTCCGTCACCCAGCTGGTGGCGTCCTTCGCCAACGCTGGCGCGCTGCTGTCCAACGGGGAGTACTTCGACTGGGGCTATGACGCCAACGGGCAGCTCGGAGACGGGCGGGCCGGCCGGGCCTCCGACGTCCCGGTCCGGGTGGATCTCCCTCATCCGGTGACCCGGGTGGCCCTGGGCGGATCCATCTGGGACAACGGGCAGACGCTCGCGTTGCTGTCGAACGGCTCGCTGTGGGCCTGGGGCGCCAACTTCAGCGGGCAGCTAGGCGACGGAACGACGAAATCGCGGTCGGCTCCGGTGCACGTCTACGTGCCTCCCGGCGTCACCTACCAGAGCCTGGCCACCGGGTCGGCCACGTCCTACGCCGTGTCCGCCACCGGGAAGGTCTACGCGTGGGGCACCAGCTTCGTCGGGCAGGTCGGTAACGGGCTCACGAGCAACGCCATGTCTCCCGTCCTGATCGCCTCGGGGGCCGCGTTGATCTCCTCGACCGCGAACAACGTGGCCGTCGCCATCCCGAGGAAGACGTGACGCGGGTCTAGCGACCCGCGACGAGGTCAAGCTGACGTAGCTGGAGGGACAGCGGCAGGGCCCCGAACAGGGCGTTGCGCGCGGCGCAGGCCAGGCGCCCCTCCCGCTGGCCCATGCGGCCCGAACCGCGGGCGAGCAAGGTTACCCGGGCGGCGTCGCGCCACCGGCGCCGGTGAGGACGTCGGCCTCCACCTCCTGGCCGTCCGCGAAGCGCAGCTCGACGGCCTGCCTGGTGTCCCGGAAGCCGCTGCAGCAGCCCGCCGATTCCGCCGCCGATAATGACGATCTTCGGTCCCGCGGGCCTAGGCATCAGGACACGTTCTCGCGGCGGTGGCCGGCCGCGAGTTCTTCGAGGGCGGCCCGGTCGAACTGGCTGGCTTCGGCCGAGGCGATCCGGCACGCGGTGACGGCGGTCAGCGTGGAGGTGCGGGCGCCGCCTTCGAGGTGGGCCCGCTCGCCGAGCAGCGCGCCGGGGCCGTATTCGGCCAGTCGCTCGCCGTCGCGCTCGACCTGGACCACCCCGTCCAGGACGAGGTAGACCTCCGTGCCGGGCTCGCCCTGGCGGACCAGCACCGTGCCGGGCTTGATGCGGCTGATCCGCGGCTTGGCGCCGCCGCGCATCAGCTGGGTGGACAGGGCCCGCTCCAGCGCGGTCTCCACGGCGGTCACCAGGGCCGGGGAATCCTGCTCACCCCACGGGCTGTGCCGGCCGAACGACGTGCGGTACCAGCCGCGGAAGTCGGTGAGACCGGACTTGGCCGACAGCTGCCCCGCGGCGTCATAGACCCAGTGCCGGGGGAACCCGCTCGCGCCGGCCAGCGCGGACTCGGCGCGGCCGTCGGCGTGCAGGGTCAGCGAAAGCGTCGTCCACACCAGCGGTGAGTTCCACTGCACGTAGGGCCGGCGGCGCACCTTCCTGGGCATCGGCATGCCGGCCCGGCCGCCGCCGGTCTGGACGAACCGGACCCAGCCGTCCCCGCGCTCCGGCTCGGCGCGCAGGTCGGGCAGTGCGACCGCCTGGAAGACGTGGTGCAGGCTGCCGAGCCTGAGCGTGGAAGAGCCGATCAGGCAGCCGCCCTCGGCGTAGCCGCAGCCGCGGATCTGGCCGTCGTCGACCTCGATCCAGGCCCGGAGCCGGTTGGCGAACCGGAACCGGTCAGCGGCCCGCCACTCCTGCAGGTCGCCGAGAACATCCGGCAGGGGGTCGTCGTAGTGGCCGATTCCGGCATCGATCCCGTACTGGAAAATGCCGTCGAACGCCTCGGACGGGATCCAGGAAACCGAGGTGACTGAGCTCTCGTATCGCATGACCTCATGCTCGCCACCGCGGCCCGCCCCCGGCCAGGGTGCTGGCTGGCCTCTTCGCCTTGGCTAACTTCCGCCGCGCCCGGATGCCAGCATCCCCGTCTCGCCCGCGCCAGCGCCCGCGCAACTAGCGGTCATCGGGCCAGCCCCCGGTCCCGGCTGATCCCGCCTGGGCTACCTGATCTGCCGCAGTGCCTGGTCGCGGGTTCCGGCGCACGGGCTCGTCACTGGGATGTCCGGGGCGATCAAGGGCAGGCGGGGCGGTGGCGGGGCCGTTGTCGCTATGCCGCCGCCTGCGGGAACAGCGCGATCGAGGCGGTGAAGGTGTGCAGGAAGTTCCGCCCGCCCACCGGCCCGAGCTCCCCGGCGCAGAAGAACCCCGCCACCGGGATCCTGCCCAGCACGTCCGCCATCAGCCCGGCGTCGTGATCCGGCTCGGAGAACATCCGCGACCCGCGGCCGTTGCACGTGAACAGCAGCGCCCCGGCTGCCTGGTGCCCGCTGAGAGCGGCGACCTCCCGTTCCAGGATGCGCCGGAGATCCTCATCCGCGGAGCGGGCGTCCCGGACGTGGAACTGCACGGTCTGGCCCACCTCGACCTCGTCGCCCACCGCGACCGCCCCCGACTCGGCGTCGGCGCCGACGACGCCGCGGATCAGGAAGTCGCCCTGGCCCGGCTCGGCCTGGTACTCGTCGATGACCAGCCCCACGTGCACGCCCTGGGTGAGCAGTTCCCGCTCCCGGCCGGTCAGCGCCGCGGCCAGCTCCCGCAGCCGCGTCAGCGGAGGACGCCCGCCCAGCTCCTGGATCACGTTGGCCTCGGCCTGGGTGACGGTATAGGGATCACCTACCGGGCGGCATCCCTGCGCCACCAGGGGATGGACCTCGGCGCGCGGCAGGTGAGCGCCGACGGCGCCGCCGGGCAGCACCCGCCCGTCCAGGAACAGCCGGCTCTGCCCCAGCCGCAGTCCCCCGCTCGCCATCCCGCCCATGACCAGCGCTCCGGGGACGCTCGAGTTCAGGTGGCCCAGCAGGTCGCCGATCGGGAACGTGTACGGGTCGCAGATCATCAGGTGAATGCCCGTCGGCCCCGGCTCGAACCGGTAGCCGCCGAAGGCGCCCCCGCTGGGCGTCCGGACGAACTCCATGGCGAACGTCTCGACCGGGCCGAGGTCAGCGGCGAGCCACAACGAGACGGCAGGCCCGGACTCGACTTCGCGAGCGCCGCCCGCCACCGCCTCCGCCACGCAGCCGATGAGCGGGATCTGACCGGTCTCCTCGGCCACCGCCGCGACCAGAGCCTCGGCCGAGCCGAGGAAATGGTCGGAGGCGAACAGCACCGCAAACGATGCAGACGCCTCCCCCAGCGACACCCGCGCCTCCCCGACGGCCCGCCTCGCCGCCTCGCGGGCATCCGCGGTGAGCACCAGAGCTCCTCCCGCCTTCACCAGCCCAGGTTACGTGGGGCGGGCGCCTGAGGCCGGACGAGTTCGTACGGTAGCTGTCGAAGGGAGTAAGCGGATGGACACGCTGGCGGCCTACATCACTGCGCTGGGCCCCCGGAGCGCCAGGGTCTTAAGTTTGAGCTGAGGAGGACGTGGATGGAGCGCGAGATCGGCACGCCGGGGGCCCGGGGCGGCCGGGACGCCGGCCAGCCGCAGGAACGCGCGCCGGCGGGCATGGGCCCGGGCGAGCGGCGGCTGCTGGCGGCGATGCCGCTGCACGCGATCACCGCGCTGCACGGCGAGGCCGGGCTGCGCGAGCGCTTCGCCCTGGAGATCGCCAGCTTCCCCGACGCCGGCCGGCTCCGGATCGAGCGCGCGCTGGAACTCGCCGCCCGGCTGCACGCGCCCGACCGGCGCCAGCGCGAGCCCTACGTCAACCACCTGCTGCGCGTCGCCACCCGGATCATCACCTACTACCAGGTCCGCGACGCCGACGTCCTCTGCGCGGCCCTGCTGCACGACGCGGTCGAAGACCACCCCGGCGACCTGGCTCCCGGCGGCGGCCAGCCAGAGGCGCTCGAGGTGATCGCCGCGCAGTTCGGGCCGCGGGTGGCCCAGCTGGTCGGCGCGGTCACCAACCCGCAGTTCCGGCCCGGGCGGGACAAGCACGAGCAGTACCGCGAGCATGTGGCCGCCAGCCTGGAGACCAGCCCGTGGGCCCGGGTCATCAAGGCCTCCGACTTCACCGACAACGGCGTCGGGCTCATCCACACCACCGGGCCCCGGCTGGAGAAACTGGCCAGCAAGTACGCTCCGCTCGTCCCGGTGCTCGCCGAGCTGATCTCCCGTCCCGACACGCCGCTGAGCGACGATGCCAAGGAACGCATCCTCACCCAGCTGGACCGTGCCCGGCAGCGGTTCGAAGCGATCAAGACTGACCGCTCCCCCGCCGCCCATGAGCCTGGCTGAGCTGGCCGGCCGCCTGCCCCGGTCACCGGTGCCGTGCCCCTGCGAAGCCGGCCGGGCGTTCAGGTGGTTGCGGGGGCTCGGCGGGCGGTGCGGTAGAGGTCGACCAGTTCGCCGATGGTGGTGGCGTCCTGCGCGGCCTTGTCGTAGCGCCATCGCCCGGTGAACCGGGGGAACCGCATCGCCAGGCCGGTGTTCTCCTTGACCTGTCCCCAGCCGGCGGTGTAGGTCGGCGAGAGGGTCAGCTCCGCGCTGCGGATCTCCAGCACCAGCCCGGGCTCGAACCACACGTCGGCGTCCTGGCGTGCGTCCACCCGGGCGGGCCGCTGCGGGCGGGCCAGCGGCGCCAGCCTGGCGGGCAGCGCGGCCAGGTCGGCGTCGGAGAACCCGGCGCCGCACTTGGTCACCGCGGCGAAGACGTCGGCGGCCGGGTCGTAGGCAGCCAGCAGCAGCGCGCCGTAGACGCCGACGCGGCGGCCGCGACCGGCGAACGCGCCGACGACGACCAGGTCGACGGTGTCGGCCAGCTCGGTGCGGTAGTCCCGCTTGAGCTTGATCCACAGCCAGCCGCGGGCGCCGGCCCGGTAGCCGGCGGCCGGGCTGACCGACTTGCACACCAGCCCCTCGCAGCCGTCGGTGACCGCCTGCCCGAACGCCGCGTCCAGCGCGGCGGGAGTGGCGACCTCGGTGGCGGTGGTCAGCCGAAGCTGGGCGGAGGGGGTAATCGCCTCGGCCAGCCTGGCCCGCCGCTGCGGATAGGGCAGCGTGGTGAGGTCCTGGCCGTCGGCGTAGAGCAGCTCGAAGCAGAACAGGCCCACCGGTATATCCCGCACGGCCTCGGCGATGCCGTGCTTGCGCCGCCGGAACATGACCTCGCCGAACGGGCGCAACTCTCCCGCGGACGGGTCGAAGGCGACGACCTCCCCCTCCACGATCGCCTCGCGGGGGCCCAGCCCCGCCGCGAGGACCTCGACGACGTCGGGGAACTGGGCGGCGACCCGCTCAAGCCGCCGGGTGAACAGCTCGATCGCCCCGTCGGCGGTCCGGTGCGCCTGCACCCGCATGCCGTCGTACTTGTACTCGGCCGCGCACTCCCCGCCCAGCTTGGCCAGGATCTCCTGGGCGTCCGACAGCCGCTGGGCCAGCATGGCCCGCACCGGGTTACCCGGGCGGACCCGGATCTGCTCGACCGCCGCCACTCCGCCGCCGGCCAGAGCCGCGGCCACCTGGCCCAGGTCGCAGCAGATGTTGTAGGCACGTTCCAGCACCGGCCGGGCGCCCCGCCCGCCCGCGTACACCTGCGCGAGCGCGTCCAGGATGGTGGGCGTGCCGATCCCCAGCCGCAGCCCGCCGGTGACCAGGCGCAGCAGGTAACGGGCCTCCAGCGGGGTGGCCTGGGCCAGCAGTCCCGCCAGCAGGTCCAGCTTGCGACCCTGCGAGCCCGGCCCCTCGGCCCCGGCGATCTGGTGCAGGGTGTCGACCACGACCATGACCGGCAAGCTGGCCGGCCGATCGGCGGCGGTCCTGGTCAGCAGCTGCTCGGCGGCCTGACCGAGATCGCCGGTCTCGCGGACGCTCGCGGCGACCTGCCCGGGGTCAGCCCCGGTGGCGGTGGCGACCGCCCGGACGGCCAGCTTCTCGGCCAGGCCGAGGTCCACCCCGGCGAACTCCGGTGCGATCAGGCCCTCGCACAGGTAACAGATCGTGGGCAGCAACTCGGCCGGGGTCCGGCTCAGCAGGGCCGCGAGGCGCTCGATCAGCGCCAGCCGGGCGCTAACCTGCTCCAGGTCACGGTAGGTCTCGGCGACGATCTCGTACTTCACCGTGCTCCCTTCGCGATCAGAGCGCCGCGGTCCCGGCCTCGAGGAAGCGCATCGCGGCGGCGACGGCCTCCTCGCGTTCTGCGCCCGGCTCGGTGTCGATGATCTCCATTGCGATCGCGGCGGCTGCGGCCGCCGCCAGCCGGGGGGCGATGGCGTCGGGGGTGCTGCCGGTGTCGGCCGCGATCATGGCCGCGCCCTCCCGTACCGCGGCCGCCATCCGGGCCGTGCGCAGCGCCCCGAGGTCGGGGTTGGCCGCGAACATGCGGACCGCGAGCCGGTGCAGCTCACGGTCCTCCGGGTCGGTCTGGCTGGTCAGCAGCCAGCGGCCGAAGGCGTCGTGGACCGTCTCGCCGGGCCGCCGGTCGCGTATCGCCTCGGTCAGGCCCGCCACCCCGTCGCTGAACCGGGACAGCGCGATGTCCTGCTTGGCCGGGAAGTACATCGCGACGGTCCGGGGCGAGATCTCGGCCGCCTCGGCGATGTCGGCCACCGTGGTCGCGTCGTAGCCACGGTCGGCGAACAGCTCGTAGGCGGCGCGGATGATCGCCTCCCGGCGGCGTGCCTTGCTGCGCTCCCTCAGCCCGATCTCTGCCATGCGACAAGTGTACAGCGAGCAGCAATATTGCATTAGACTGCAAATTTGCGTTAGGCTGCAGGAAGTACCGACTCGGCGGACATGAAAGGACCCAGCACCATGAGCAACGCCGCCGCCCAGGCCCCAGCACCCACCCGGACCGGGCCAGCCCCTCGACCAGCCCTGGCACCCGAGGTGGCCGTCCCGGACCCCCGACGCTGGCTGATCCTGGCTGTCGTCGCCCTGGCCCAGCTGATGGTCGTGCTCGACGCCACGATCGTGAACATCGCGCTGCCGTCGGCGCAGCACGCCCTGCACTTCTCCAACATCGAGCGCCAGTGGGTGGTGACCGCGTACGCGCTCGCCTTCGGCAGCCTGCTGCTGCTCGGCGGCCGGCTCACGGACCTGATCGGCCGGAAGACAACGTTCATCGTCGGCCTGATCGGCTTCGCCGCCGCGTCCGCTGCCGGCGGCGCCGCCGGCAGCTTCGGCATGCTCGTCGCGGCCCGCGCCTGCCAGGGCGCCTTCGGCGCGCTGCTGGCCCCGGCCGCCCTGTCGCTGCTGACCACCACGTTCGAGGGCACGAAGGACCGGGGCAAGGCGTTCGGCGTCTTCGGTGCCATCGCGGGCGCCGGCGGAGCGGTCGGCCTGCTGCTCGGCGGCCTGCTGACCCAGTACCTGAACTGGCGCTGGTGCCTGTACGTCAACCTGGTCTTCGCCGCCGTCGCGGGCGTCGGCGCCGTCGTGCTGCTGCGCCGGCAGACGATCGGGCAGCGGCCGCGGCTGGACCTGCCCGGCCTCGCGGCCGAGGTCGGCGGCATGTTCTGTATCGTCTATGGCTTCTCCAACGCGGCCAGCGACGGCTGGCACGCGCCGGCCACCTGGGGCTTCCTCGCCACGGGCGCGGCCCTGCTCGTGGCGTTCGTGTTCATCGAGGCGCGGGCCAGTCAGCCGCTGCTGCCGTTGCGGATCGTCCTGGACCGCAACCGGGCCGCCTCCTATCTGTCGATCCTCATCACCGGCGCCGGCATGTTCGGCATCTTCCTGTTCCTCACCTACTACCTGCAGGAGACCCTGGGCTTCAGCCCGGTCATGGCCGGCGTCGCCTTCCTGCCGATGGTCGCCGCGATTGTGGTCTGCGCGAACCTGGCCAACATCGTGCTGCTGCCGCGCATCGGCCCGCGGCTCGTCGTCGCGCCGGGCATGCTCGCCGCCGCCGCCGGGCTGGCCTGGCTGACGCGTGTCGGCGTGCACTCCAGCTACGCGACGGACGTCCTGCCGCCGCTGCTGCTCGCATCCGCCGGCCTCGGCTTCGTGACGTCACCGTCGATGAACACCGGGACCGCCGGCGTCGCGCCCTCCGACGCGGGCGTTGCGTCGGCGGTGGTCAACACCGGGCAGCAGGTGGGCGGCTCGATCGGCACGTCGCTGCTCAACACGATGGCGGCCAGCGCCGCCGCCGGCTACCTGGCCGCCCACCTCAGCCCCCGGCTGCTGACCGGCGGCCGCCCGGCACCCGCGCTGGCCGAGCTCGCCCAGGTGCACAGCTACACCACCGCGTTCTGGTGGGCCGCCGGAATGTTCGCGGCCGGGTCCGTGCTCGCGGCCCTGCTGTTCCGCCCCGGCGCGCCCGCGGCGGCGCCGGTCGCGGCGCCGGTCGCGGCGGCGCCGGTCGCCCAGCCGGACGGCGAGGTCTTGGCCGCATGAGCGCGCAGGACACCGGCATCTCCGCGCCCGCGCGGCAAAACGCCGCCGATTTCGATCCGCTGGCCGCGCTGGACGGCCTGCTGTCGGACGTCGGCCTCTCCCGGGCACAGACGGGCGGCACCGTGTCGTTCGCTGGCCAGGATCCCATCCTGCCCGCCGCGCACCGGCTCGGTGCCTGCATCGGCATCCCGGTCATGGCGAACGCCGTGGCGGCGGTCGCCTGGCACCGGCACCGGGGCGGGCCCGGGCAAGACCTCGAGCTGGACCTGCGCCAGGCCGCCCACGGCATCAATCCGGGTGCCTTCTGGCGCCCGGCCCTGAACGGGGAGCTGGCCCCGCATCCGCTGGTGCTCGACAACCCGTTCCTGCTCACGCCCTACCGCACGGCGGACGGCCGCTGGATCATGGCGTCGGGGGTCTACCCGCACCTGGCCGCGAAGTGGTGCCGCTTCCTGGACGTGCCCCCCGACCCCGCCAGGGTCGCCGCGGCCATCGGGACGTGGGCCGCGCACGAGCTGGAGGAGACGGCGAACGCCGCGGGCCTTCCGGCGTGCGTGGTACGCACCCCCGGCGAATGGCTGGCGCACGAGCATGGAGCGCTGCTGGCGGCCCAGCCGGTCGTCGGTCTCGAGCGCATCGGCGACGCCCCGGCCCGGGACTTCGGCCCGTCGGGCCGGCCGTTCGACGGCGTCCGCGTGCTGTCGTTCACCCACGCCGTCGCGGGTCCCGTCGTGGGCCGGACCCTGGCCGAGCACGGGGCGGACGTGCTCGGCGCGACCCGCCCGAACGACTACGAGCACGAGTTCATCTACGCCGAGGCCAACGCCGGGTCCCGCAGCGCTTACGTCGACCTCGGGAACCCCGCCGGGCAAGAACGGGCGGCCGCCCTGCTGGCCGAGGCCGACATAGTGGTCAACAACCACCGCAGCGGCTCGCTGGAGCGCCGCGGCCTCGAGCCACGCCGGCTGGCGGAAAGGTACCCGGGCCTGGTGTACGTCTCGGTCACCTGCTACGGATCGCGCGGCCCGTGGGCGCGGCGCGGAGGCTTTGACATGAACGGCTCTGCTGCCTCCGGGCTGATGACCATCGAGGGAACCGAGGCCGAGCCCAGGCTCCCCGTCACCGGGATGATCAACGACTACGTCACGGGCTACCTGGGAGCGGCCGGTGCCGCCGCGGCGCTGGTGAAGCGCGCCACCGAGGGGGGCTCGTGGCACGTCACGGTGAACCTGACCCGGACCGCGATGTGGTGCGGGTCGCTCGGCCTGGTGAACCCGGCCCTGGCCGGCCGTGACGAGCAGCACCGTCTTCGTGAGCCGGTCGCCTACGACGCCCCCAGCCCGCTGGGCGACGTCCACATGCTCGCCCCGCCGGTCCGGTTCTCGGCCATCGCGCCGGCCTGGCCGACGCCCCTGCTTGTCCCCCGAGGCTCAAGTCGCGCCGAATGGCTGAGCTGACCGGTCATGCGTCGCGGGTCATCATCCGCCACGCCCCGACGACGGACCAGACCACGATCCAGCCGACGATCACCGAGATCATCGCCCAGGTCGGCATCGGCGGTATGCCGAGGGCGCCCCGCCCGCCGAACAGCAGCCCTCCGGGGCCGGGGCCGCCGCCGCCGGCGGCGGGCGCCAGCCCGGCGGGGCGAAGCTGGTCCATGGCCACGCCCACGTCGAGCCGCTGGCCGTCCAGGAAGTAGGGGATCGGGGTGCGGGCCAGGATCGGGGTGACGATGATCTCGAGCCCGATCAGCAGGATGGTCGACAGCGTGCGCTGCCCGGTGAGCGAGCCCAGCCCCAGCCCGACCAGGAACCCGATCCCGACCTCGAGCGTAAGCCACAGCCCGATCTTGAACATCTCGTTGGGCGGCGGGCTGAACTGGGTGTCCTCGGCCGAGGTGTAGTCGGCGTAATCGGTGGCGATGCCGCTGCCGGCCGCCGGGCGGAACGGGCCGGGACCGGGACCGGGCTGGAACGCCTGCGCCGCCTGCTGCGGATGCTGCCGGACCCAGGTCTGCAGCTGGGCCTGGTCGAAGTTCGCCGGGACGTTGATGCCGTTGTTCACGCTGACCGACGTCGGCTGCGGGACACCTTCGTAGCTCGTCACCAGGCAGAGCATCGTGAACGCCACGGCCACCGCCGAGAGCAGGATGGCCAGGCCGGCCGGGATGCGGGCGAGATACAGGGCCAGGCGGGACCGGCCGGTGATCACCAGGTAGCGGAACACGCCGTCGTTCAGGTCCGTGGTCCCGGCGGCCGCGCCGACTACGGCGGCGATGATGAACCCGAACTCCGCCGTCAGGTTGGCCGTGGCCTCGAATGTGCTGGGGTCCCCGGCCGGCCCGTAGTGGGCGGGGTCGAACAGGTGGAACGCCAGCCGCAGGCCGAGGATGAGGACCGTCGGCGCGACGGTCATCAGCAGGACGGTCACCATCAGGCCGCGGCGCTTGCGCAGCTCCAGGTGCTTGGTGGCGATGAGGCCCCAGGTCGGCAGCGCGGCGCCCAGCCGCCGCGGGACCGGCGTCCGGCTCGGCCGCGCCGGGGACCGCCCTTCGGATAGCAGCGGCTGGGCCGCGGGAGCGGGGCTGGTCACGGGTTGTCTCCCAGTCGGGTGGTCACGGACAAGAACCAGTCCTCCAGCGACGTCCGGATCTCCTGGAGGCCGTACACGGAGATGCCCGCGCCGACCAGCTGCCGGTTGATGTCGGCGACCAGTTCGCGCGACGCCCCGGCGGGCAGGGTGACCGTCAGCCCGGCATCGGTCAAGGACGTGCCCGCGGCGATCCCCGCCTCGTCGATGAGCCGCGCCGCCCGGGCCGGGTCGGCGCAGTCCACCTGCACGACCACACCCGCGCCACGGGTTAGCTCGTCGATCGGGCCCTGGCGGACGACCCGGCCGCGGTCCACGATCGCCACCGCGTCGCAGGTACGCTCCACCTCATCCAGCAGGTGCGAGGACAGCACCACGGCCCGGCCCTCGTCGACCAGACTGATGATCATCGCCCGCATCTCGTGCATCCCGGCCGGGTCGAGCCCGTTCATCGGCTCGTCCAGGACCAGCAGCTCCGGGTCGCCGAGCAGGCACGAGGCCACCCCGAGGCGCTGGCGCATGCCCATCGAGTACCTGGCGACCTTGTCGTCGGCGCGTTCGGTGAGACCGACTCTTTCCAGCGACGGCGCGATCCGCTGGCCCGCGTCGCCGCCTCTCGCCGCGGCCAGCAGGCGGAGGTTCTGCCGCCCGGTCAGGTGGGGGTGGAAGCGGGGCTCGTCCACGATCGCGCCGACCCGGGCCAGCGCCTGGCTCCGTTCGGCCGGGACGGGGATCCCCAGCAGCGACATCGTGCCGCCGTCGGCCCGGGTCAGGCCGAGCAGGGTGCGGATCAGCGTGGTCTTGCCCGCGCCGTTCGGCCCGAGGTAGCCGAATGCGTACCCGCGCGGGACCCGCAGGTCGACGTCGTTGACCGCGACGTTGGCCCCGAACCGCTTGACCAGGCCGTGGGTTTCCACCGCCCATCCGTCGGCCGGGCGCTCGAAGGAGAGGCCGGGACGGGGCGTGCGGGCCGGTGTGGGGCTCGTGTCACCGTTTGGCGCCGCGCCGGGCGACACGGCAGGCACGGACGGTCCGGCCGGGCCCGGCGGCGCGGCATGCCGGGGCGGTTCGGCTGGCCGGGGCGGCCCGGGCGGCGAGGGCGAGGCCGGCGGCGGTTCTCGTCGGCCCCACTGGTCGTCGTGCTGTGTGCTGTGCCGCCCGCGGCGCATGCGCGACACGCCGAAGCCCAGCCCGCCGAGCACGAGGAGGGCGAGAAGGACCACTCCGAAGCCGAAGTGCATGCCGTGGCCCGGCGGGGCGGCAGCGACGGCCTCCCACCGGGCCGGGCCGGGCATGTAAAGCGAGATGTCTCGCGGGTCGATGGCGTTCATCGCAGCTAATCCTCAACGAACGGCGCGGCGCTGTCATCGTGCGCGAGGATCAGCTCTGCGTCATCCCCGAGACCGACACGGAGCGGGCGCGAGGCGCTCGGCCGAGCTATTGATGGGCGGCCGCTCACACCGCGGTGGCGATCCCCGACTGGTACGCGAGGATGACGAGCTGGGTGCGGTCGCGGGCACCGAGCTTGGTCAGGATCCGGCTCACGTGCGTCTTGGCTGTGGGCAGGCTCACCCGCAGCGTCTCGGCCAGCTCGGCGTTAGACAGCCCCTGGGCGACCAGGGACAGCACCTCGCGTTCGCGCTCGGTGAGCTCGTCCAGACCGCGCGGGGCTCTCGACGGCGGCCGGGCCCCGCCGGTGAAGTGGGCGATGAGCCGACGCGTCACGCTCGGGGCGAGCAGCGCCTCGCCGGCGGCGACGGTGCGGATCGCGCTCAGCAACTCCTCCAGCGGGCGGCTCTTCAGCGCGAAACCGCTCGCCCCCGCCCGCAGCGCCTCGAACACGTACTCGTCCAGGTCGAACGTGGTGAGGATGAGCACCCGCGGCGCGCCCGCGCCCCGGCCACAGGTGATCTGCCGGGTCGCCTCGATCCCGTCCATCACCGGCATCCGGACATCCATAACGACGACGTCCGGCGCGAGGCTCGCCGCGAGCTCGACCGCCTGCCGGCCATCCGCCGCCTCGCCGACGACCTCCAGGTCATCCTCGGCGTCGATCAGCGACGAGAACGCGGTGCGGAGCAGCGCCTGGTCGTCGACGACGAGGACGCTGGTGGTCACACCGCGACCTCGATCGGGATCTCGGCGAGCACGTGAAAGCCTCGACCGGCCAGCGGCTCGGCCACGAGCCAGCCGCCGAACGCGCCCACCCGCTCGCGCATCCCGACGATCCCGTTACCCGTGCCCGGGCTGGCCGGCCGCCCGTCGTCGCCCGCCGGACGCCCGGCTGTCCCTCCGTCGTCGGCGACCTCGATGCGGACCTGCCTATCCGAGACGACCAGGCCTACCGCCGCGCGGGCTCCCGGCGCGTGCTTCACGACGTTGGTCAGCGCCTCCTGGACGACCCGGTAGATCGAGAGCTCGAGGGCTGGGGAAAGCTGGCGATCGGCGCCCGACATCCTCAGCTCCACCGGCGTTCCCGAGGCCAGCACGTGCTCGGCGAGCTCCTTCAGGTCGACGAGCCGGGGCGCTGGCGCCAGCGCGGCCGCCCCGGCCTCCTCGTCGCGCAGCAGCCCTAGTACCACCCGCAGCTCGTCCTGGGCGGTCCGGCCGATCATCTCGATCGACTCGAGCGCGGCGCCTGCCTCCTCCGGGCGCCTGGCCGCCAGGCGCCTGCCCACCCCCGCCTGGACGGTGATGACGGTGAGCGTGTGGGCCACGACGTCGTGTAGCTCGCGGGCGATGCGCACCCGCTCCTCCCGGACCTCCCGGCGAGCGCGTTCCGCCTCGGCGGCTCGCTCCCGCTCCGCCTGCTCGGCCAGCCCGGCCAGGTAACGCCGGCGTGCCGCGACGCTGTCCCCGACGAACCAAGCCGCCATCAACGGCAAGAAGCCTACGACGGCCGCGCCGGGGAGCGATGCCGTCCCGACCGCGACGCCCGCGTAGACCAGCGCCCCGCCCAGGATCGCAGCCGCAGCCACGGCGGCAGGGATCGACACCCGCCTCGGCTGACGCGAGGCCGCAAAATACACAGCGAGCCCGAGCATGATGCCGAGGGGCAAGGGGGGGGTTCCCGAGGCCATGGCCAGTCCGGTCGCCGCGGCCGCGACCGCGAGCACCGGCAACGGCCAGCGCCGCAGCAGCACGATGGGGCCGCACACCAGGAACGCGAGGACGAGCCGCCGCTCCGGCGCGTGGGGGTACGGCCCGGTCGCCAGGGCCAGCACGGCCAGCACCGTGCAGGCGGTGAGCACCGTGGTGGCCAGCCACTGGCGCTCACTGAACGCAGCAGGAACGCGCCGCAGCGACGGGCCCTCAGCCGAGTAGTTACTAGCCACAACACCGACGGTAACCAGAGCGTCCGCTGAGCGCATCAGTCCCGAGTATGACGGCCGCTACATCGCCGGCCCGACCGCCCGGCTGCTGAGCTGCCTGACCGGCATGCCGTGCGCACCCGGCGGGCCAGGCCGGCGCCGATCCATCCCGTTCCGGATCGGATCGGGGTTACTCGTACTTACCCGACGCCGTGGCACCTGGGGAGCGGCGCGGCTGCCGGGGACGTGTCCGGGCATCTTCGTCTCGGCGCTCCAGGCCGCCGGGCTGGCGACTGCGGTCGGGCCGGCCGGCCGTGGCATGGGTGATGATAAGGGCATGTCGTCTGGGGAATTCACCAATGCGCACCCGGCGCTGGCGGAGTTCTGGCATCCGGTGGCTTTGTCGCGCGACGTCGGCGAGGAGCCTGTCGCGGCCCGCCTGGCCGGTCAGGGCTGGGTGCTGGCCCGTCTTGGCGGCGCTGTCACGGCGTTCACCGACGCCTGCCCGCACCGGCGGGCGCGGCTGTCGGCAGGATCTGTCCGCGACGGCACGCTCGAGTGCACGTATCACGGGTGGCGGTTCGCCCGCGATGGCCGGTGCGTGGACATTCCGGCGCTGACCGATACCGGGCAGATCCCGGCGCGCGCCGCGCTGCACCGCCCGGCGGAGGTCGCCGAACGAGATGGCCTGGTGTGGCTGGCTCCGCTGCCGTCGCGCGCTCCGCTGCCAGAACTGTCGCCTGCCAGGCCGCTGGCGGGCGAGGGCGTCGCCACGGTCCGGCTTCCGGTCGTGCGGGTGGAGGCCAACGCGGCGATCCTGATCGATAATTTCCTCGACGAGGCGCACCTGCCGTTCGTTCACGCGGCCACGATCGGCGGCGCAGGTCCCGAGCCCATCCCCCGGGCGGACGTGGCCCGGCATGGCCTGTCGTTCACCGCGGTTCGCGAGCACGCCTTCACCAACCTCACCGACCCGGCGGTCCGCGACGGTTCCCGGCCCGCGGTCCAGCGGCGCCAGATGACCTACCGGTATCAGGCACCGCTGGCCGCGACCTTGCTCCTGGAATACCTCGACGCCGAAGGGTGGCAGTTCCTGACGTTCGTCGTGACCCCTGAGGACGAGCGAACCTGCCGGGTCTACCAGACGGTGACCGGCCCCGGCCTCACCGACCCCGAGCAAGCCGACAGCGCCGCGAAGTACGAGATGACGATCTTCGAGGAAGACCTGGACCTGCAGCGGCGGGCGCTGTCCGGCCTGGAATTCCCGCTCGACCCCGCAGCCGAACTGCACACCAGAGCCGACCGGATCGCCGTGGAGTTCCGCCGCGTCCTTGCCGCCGCGGTCAGCGGCTCAGCGACCTAGGAGCCACATCGCCACCATCGGCGCCGTGCTAGGAGCAGTCAGCTGACAGCACGCGACGCTCCAGCCCGAACCGGTGAACCGGTCAGCGCCTTCGCCGGCCTCGGTAGCTGGCGGACATGGCGGCTGCGCCGCGGCCGGTGGCCGGGCAGGAAGGCGCATGATGGAGCAATGAAGGCATCGCGCGCCGCGACCCGGCGCTACCTGCCCGGCAGCCCGTTCAACACCCCGGCTCCGGTGCGCCCGGCCGAGACGTTCGCCGTCCATGATCAGGTGACGCACGACAAGTACGGGCTCGGCGTCATCCTCGCCGTGGAGGACCACGCCGTGCTCGTGGACTTCCGCCCGGATCAACGGCGGATCCCGCTCCCGTGCGCCAAGCTCACCAAGCTGTAACGTCCTCCAGCCTGGTGCGCGCACGGCGGCAGGCCATGAGGATGCCGGGCCGCTCATGCCGCCGGGGGGCCACCATGTGCCGCGACGGCACCAGCCGGCGCGGCTGGCCGCCCATATGAGCGGCCAGCGTGACCGAACGGGCTAGAGCGGCTGGACCTGCTCGGCCTGCGGGCCCTTGGGCCCCCGGCCGGCCGTGTACTCAACGCGCTGGTTCTCCTGAAGGCTGCGGTAACCGTCAGCCTGGATAGCGGAGTGGTGAACGAAGACGTCGTCGGTGCCGTCGTCGGGGGCGATGAAGCCGTACCCCTTGTCGGCGTTGAACCACTTCACGGTGCCTTGAGCCATGTGCCATCTCCTGGTGAGACGATCTTCGGGGCACACGTGCGCGTGACCCGGGGCTGGCGCGGCCGCCTGCCCGTGAAGGCTGACTATGGGTACCCACGGCGCCGCTGTCAAATTTCGCAGGCGCTGTGACACGTACACGAACTTCGACTCCAACCGCGTCCATTAAACACCATCGCCCGGCCCCCCGCGGCCTGGCCGCTGCCCGCAAAGCTCGCCCACGCCGCAGCGGTGATGGCCGCCGACCGGGCCCAGCCGCGGTCCCCGCCCGACGTATCAGCCGATGACCTTGACGTTCTCCGCCTGGGATCCCTTTTGGCCCTGCGTGATGTCGAACTCGACTTTCTGTCCTTCCTCAAGGCTGCGGTAGCCACTCCCTGTGATCGCGCTGAAGTGCACAAACACGTCCGGACCGCCCTCGACCGCGATAAAACCGTAGCCCTTGTCACCGTTGAACCACTTCACCGTGCCCTGTGCCATCTTGACCTTCTTCGTCCTGGATGCGGCACTCCGCCACGGCGGCAGGGCCCGCGCCTCCAACGATTGCTCTGGCCAGCCTGTCACTCAGCGCGCAGCGCTGTGAACCGGGCGGCCGTCAAGCGTGCCGAGTTGCACCCGCCGGGTGCGGGCCGCCAGCGCCCCGAGCGGGGTATAGGCCTCCAGCATCGGCTGGTCTGGCCCGCCCAGGGGCGGCAGCCAAGCCCGGCTATTGTTGACGCAGGCATTCATCGGGCCAGCGGCGTTCTCAAGGACGAACGCTGGGCCCACTACCACCGCTCAGGACCCTGGCGGCGCATTACCGGACCGATGTGCTTCCTAGGAGTTTCCTGGTGCGATCCCTCGACGCAGGGGCTGCCCTGCCACGGCAGCCGCTACGACCGGAGTCCTCATCCCCGCCGCGGGGCAGCGAATATGCCGAGTTGTCCCGGCAGATCAAGCGGGCCGGGCTGCTGGACCGGCGCCCGTGGTACTACGCCTGGAAGATCACGGTTACCACCGTGCTGTTCGCCGCCGGGTGGGCTGTTTTCGTCGTGGTCGGCGACTCGTGGTGGCAGCTCGCGGTAGCCGTGTTCCTGGCGGTCATGTTCACTCAGGTTGGCTTCCTGGGCCACGACGCCGGGCATCGGCAGATCCTCCGCTCCCGGCGGGCCAACTACATCGTCGGCATCCTGCACGGCAACCTTGGCATCGGGCTGAGTTACGGCTGGTGGGTCGGCAAGCACAACCGCCACCACGCCCACCCCAACCAGCAAGGCGCGGACCCCGACATCACGATCAGCGTGCTGGCCTTCACCGAATCCCAGGCGCGCGCCCGCTGGGGCCTGTCCCGGCTGGTCATCCGCTTCCAGGCGTACCTGTTCTTCCCCATGCTGCTGGGCGAGGCGTTCAGTGTGCACGTGGCAAGCATCCGCGCGCTGACCGGCCGGGCCCCCCGTTACCGGGCATGGGAGACCGGGTTGCTCTCCATCCACGTGGTGGGCTACCTCAGCGCGGTGTTCCTGGTACTTTCACCCGTCAAGGCGGTGGTGTTCATCCTGGCGCAGCAGGGCCTGTTCGGCCTGTATCTGGGCTCCTCGTTCGCGCCCAATCACAAAGGCATGCCCATCCTGGGCGCCTCCGACCGCAGCGGCTTCCTGGACCGGCAGGTACTCACCTCGCGTAACGTGCGGGGCGGCCGACTGACCGACGTCGCCCTAGGCAGCCTGAACTACCAGATCGAACATCATCTGTTCCCCTCCATGCCCAGGCCCAACCTACGGCGCTCCCAGCCCCTGGTCAGGGAATTCTGCCTGCAGCGGGACCTGCCCTACTGCCAGAGCAGCCTGGTCGGCTCATATGTCGATGCACTGCGCTACCTCAACAGCGTCGGCAAGTCGGCTCACCCTGGCCCTTCGGCTTCATCGGGGGGCGACGGCCAGCGAGCAGGACATGCCCGGTCCCGCGGCTGATTCATGGAGCGTGACGGGCGCCGCCGCGGGCCGTCCGTCTCCGGAGCCCGGTCCTCACCCCCGGGGGACCGGGCTCCGCCCCCCTTTGGAGACAGATGGCCGGCGGCGCAGGCTCGCCGTGGCCATGGCCGAGTTGACCAGCAGGAGGAAGTGTCGTAAGACCCTGGTCGTCATCACGCGGCGGCGAGCCACGGCGATCGCGCGGGCCGCTCAGCCCGGGAAGGGCACTCGGACGGCAAGCCGACCGCATGCTGGCGATGTTGTCGGTGTCTGCAGGGCTCACCAGGGCTACCCCAAGCCGATAGTTCTGATCATCTGCCGGGGGCTGGAGCAGCACGACGAGCCTAGTCTCGCAGCATGATCGCCTTCGGGCCACCCTGCACGTGGGCGGCGGGCCTGCTCAGCGGGCCTGGCGCTGGCGCGGCCGGGAGAAAGTCGGCCGGATGCCCAGTGGGCAAGGCGTGAGAGACACGGTCCGCTTACGCCGATGAGGCGGCGACGGCCCGGGGCCGGGGGGAAGCCCGTCAGCTGCTTGTGCTGTCACGGGGGCGTGACGGGTGGGGAGCCCATGCGAGCGGGTCGAGAGTTCCGTCGATGGCGGCCTGGGCAACATTGGTGAGGCGGAAATTGCCGTTGCGGGCGTAGGCCCGAAGCCGGGAGAAGGCCTCGGCCAGATCGATGCCCGCGCGTTCAGAGATCACGCCCTTGGCCTGCTCGATCACCACGCGGCTGGTCAGGGCGGCGGAGAGCTGCTCGTTCAGGCGGTGTGCCTCGGCGCTAGCACGGTGCTGGGCGATGGACAGGGCGGCGAGATCTGCGAAGGCCCGGCCGACGATGACATCCGCCTCGGCCATCGGGGTGCGGGTGACGCTGAGCAGGTTCAGCGCGCCGAGGATTACCTCCCGAAGCCGCAGCGGCAGGGCAACCGCCGAGGCGAAGCCGGCCTGGCTGGCGGCGGCGGAGAACAACGGCCACCGGCCGGCCCCGGCCCGCAGGTTCTCGTGTTCGACGGGCTCGCCGGTACGGAAGGCGTCCAGGCAAGGGCCTTCCTGGGCCTGCAGCTCGAACAGCTCCAGCAGGCGCATCGCCTCGCTGGAGGAGGCCACCAGCCCCAGGCTGCCCGCCGGGGAAGCCAGCATCACCCCGGCGGCGGAGACGCCTAGGAGGCTGACGCACCGGTCCGCGAGCCCGGTCAGCAAGTCGACAACGTCATAGTCGTCTACCAGCGTGTCGGCCATCTCGACGAGTGCCTTGACCACGTCGGCTTCTCGGGTCATCTCCACCACCCTCCTAAGCACCCAACGGCCTGTCACGGCCGCGAGCGGCGGATCGAGGGTCCATGCCCGCGGTACCATCCTAGCGGCGGCCCTTTCCCGCACCCCGGCGCACCGGGCAGGGTCATCGCAGCCGGAGCCTGCGGGCGATGACATCCCGGACCACGTCAGCGAGCAGGCGATCGCTACTGAACGCCAACGCCCGCAAGCGGATCAGCGCCTCGGTCACGCTGATCCCCTCCTGAACCGAGACGATGCCGGCCGCGTTGTGCACCGCGAAGTGGAAGTCGGCACCAGCCTCCAGTTCCTCGGCGACCGTGTCCGGGGGCGCGCCGGCCTGGGCCTCGAGCACCCAGCGAGCGGCCACGTCCGCCACGACCAGCGCGTCAGCGTGCTGGTCGCCGGTCAGCGGGCCGGGCACGTCCCGGTACAAGTTGAGCGCCCCCAGATGCGCCGTCCCGACTCGCAGCGGGAACCCGAAGACCGCCCGCGCCCCCGCCCGCAGCGCCGGCGGGGTGAAGGCAGGCCACCGGCGGGTCACCGGATCGGCCAGGTCGGGCTCGGTCACGACCCGGTCCTGCTGGCAGGCGTCCACGCACGGGCCCTCGCCCAGCGTGTACTGCAGCTCCTCGATCAGCCTGCTCACCTCATCACTGGTGCACAACGACCCCCGCGGTATGTCAGCAGACATGAGCATGATCCCCGCCCCGTTCACGCCCATGATCCCCGGGCATGCCCCGCACAGCCGAGCTGAAGACCACCCATCTCCGCCGTCGGACAGCGCCGCCAGGATCCGGTTCAGCCTTTCACCGGGCATTCAGCAACACGATCCTCGGCCAGGGCTTGGACGCGCGGCTCGCGATGCCGTGCCATCACTCACCTGCTGCCTCCTTCACCTGAGAAAGAAGGCGCCAGCAGGGACTGGACCTAACGCCGTTCCGGGCCCGGCCGACCGGACCCCTCTCGCCACCAACGCTACGCCACACACAGGCTAACCGCAGGTCGCCCGGTACTCACCACCGGAGCCGAAGTCATGGACAAGATCTTCAACGCACAAGGCCCCCGAATAGATGCCCGGCAAGCGCGCTCCGCAACTGACGCCGCCGCGAAGGCGCTGGTTGCCACTAGCCGGCGGCGGTGAGCGGGCGGATGCCGTCGAGCGCATCGCCCAGCCGGTCCTTTTCTACCTCTAGGTCATAGCGCGACTGCAGGTTGATCCAGAACCTCTCCGACGTGCCGAAGAAGCGGGCCAGCCGCAGCGCCGTGTCCGCGCTGATGCGGCGCTGGCCGTGAACGATCTCGTTGATCCGCCGTGCCGGGACCCCGATTTCCTTAGCCAGCCGGTACTGGCTCACCGCCAGCGGCTTAAGGAACTCCTCCAGCAATACCTCCCCCGGATGCACCGGCCCCATGATCGTGTCCGTTGCCATCCTGCCTCCCCTCCCTCCTAGTGGTAGTCCGTGTCCTTGTCCCGGAACGATCGCAGCACACCACCAATGATAACGCGGCACGTTATTAACGCAACACGTTATCAAGGCGTAGCTCAAGCGAGGCCGTCATCGGCAAGAACACCCTGTACGAGGCCGTGGCGCGAGGGTGGGGACACGGCGGGCCATATGAAAAGCCACCTGCGATTATGCCGGGCGCGTGGTCGGCTGGGGACCCCTATTCCCCGGTCAGACGACCCCGGCAAGCGCCGGGTGTTCGACCATCCCGGACTGCGCGTATCGGCAGCATCGCCAGCCCACGTCTTCGCGATGAAGGCACTGGCAGCCAGGACACGCGACATCGATGATCTCCGCGTGCTTGCCGAGATCATCGGCGTGGAATCAGTCAACGAAGCCCTGCAGATCTGCGCGGAGTTCTATCCGGACGGACCAGTTCCTGAACGCTCTGTCGCCGTCCTGCGAGAACTCTTCGGGTGAGCACCGAGCCGACCTGACGCCAGGCCATCGCCGACCGCGACACCTGACAGCGCTTGGTGCAGCCCTCGCATATGTACCGCGTCGAAGCCAGTAACGTGTTGCCACGACCGACGGGACAGGTTCTGAAACGCCGGATAGCCCGTCGGCCGGGGCCGGGGCAGCTTGCGCCGTCGATATCTGGCCTGACCGTGGACGAGATCGAGGAGCGCTGCAGCGATCGCTGCCGGTCCGTATCCTGCTGGCCGCTCCCGGTGTCACCGGGGGATGCCATCATGAGGACGGCATGTCTCACGGCGACGCGAACTGGAGCAACTCGTCGCAATGGCGATGATCAATCACCAGACCGATGCGTTCGATCTCGATGCGCTCGCGGTCAGTGATCGGTTCCGCTTGTTCGGATTTACCCGGCGTGACGACTACGTCGCTTACCTGTGGGTGCTGCGCGCCCTGGACCGGCTCCGCGGCGCGCGCATGGCGCAGGCGCATACCGACGACGTAGCCGAGGTCCTGGCCGAGTTCGCGGCCGCGCACGAGACCGTCCCCAGGAACCTGGCCAGCCTGCGGGGCCGCCTGGACAACCTCGTGGATGACGGGGTGCTGCACCGCCTCGAGGACGCCTCGCGGGCAGGCAGCCTTGCCCGGTACCGGAACCGGCAGTCTGTCTATCAGTTCAGCGAACTGGGGCACCGCGCGTACACGGCCGTGGAGGGCGTGCTCGCCGCCAGGGTGGAGGACGCGAACCTGTCCCGGCTGGTGTTCTCCGACATCCTGCGCGACCTGCACGGGCTGGCCGAGGCCAACCTGGCTGGCGACGGCGAGGAGATCGCGCGGAGGCTAACCAGCCTGGACCGGGTTATGGAAGACATGGCCCGGCGGTCGGCCCGGTTTCATCTGACGCTGGGCGACATCACCCGGTCGACCGACGCTTCGCCAGAGACGTTCCTGCGCTACAAGCACGCCCTGCTGGCCCACATGAGCGACTTCACGGCCGAGCTGGACCGCTACCTGCCCCGCCTAGCCGTGGCGGTCGCTCGGGTCGAGTCGACCGGAATCAGCACCCTGCTGAACCGCGCGGCGGAGGCCGACGAGCGGCCCTTGATGCGGTACGACGACGTCCTCGACGACTGGCGGCGCCGGTGGGCGGCCGTCCGGGGCTGGTTCTCCGTCGACAGCGAGGAGTCCAGCGCCGCTGAGCTGGCCGCCGCCACCCGCGCTGGGGTGTCTAGCGTGATCGCGCTGCTGCGCCAGATCACCGAGGCCCAGCGGGGCGGCGTCAATCGGGCCACCCAGCTCCGCCACCTCGCGGCGTGGATGGTCAACACTGCCGATGAGGATGCTGCCCATGCCCTGATGGGCGCCGCGTTCGGCCTGCGGCGGGCCCGTCATCTGGGCGGCGTGCACGAGGACAGCGAGCTGATCTCGCCGCGGCTGTCCTGGCCTGACGCACCCGGCATCGAACTCTCGGTCACATTGTTCCGGCGAGGCAAGGCGCCCACACCCGGCGTCCCGCAGCGGCTGCAGGCCGCCGACGGGATACGGGCAGAGCTGCGGCGCCGCCAGGCGGCGCGGCGCGCCGCCGAACAGGCGGCCGCGCGGGAGCTGCTCAGCTCCGGCCTGCGCGACCGGGTACTCGACGAGAGCCAGACTCAGGTGCTGCTCACGCTGCTCACCCGGGCGCTGGAGGCCAGGTCCGTCGTGACCGGACGGATCACTGGGGGATCGGGCGGCAACGACGTGATGATGATCCGGCTGGTGCCCTCTCGGCATGGCAGCGTGGTGCGGACTGAGCACGGTATCCTCCACCTGCCAGGGCTCAGCCTGGAACTCGGCTCGGCCCGCACCGCGGGCCCGCGGGGACGCCGCGATGGCTGAGCTGACTGCCGCACGCAGCGTGGCGCCCAGTGATCTCGGCTCCTACCAGCATGCGGTGCGGCTCGTGCTGACCAACGACCTCATCACCGCGTCACGGCCCCGCGCGGGTGCGCTGGCGGCGGTGCTCCGGTGGGCAGACCTCATGTCCAGGGACTTCGCCGAGCTGCTGGGGTACACGCTGATCGCCACCGCGCACCAGGTGCGGCTGGTGCGACGCCTGGACACCGTCGACGCCACCCAGCGATCGGTGTTCGCATCCCGCAGCGGGCGGCCCTTTGACCGGCGCAGGCTCGCCTACCTGTGCCTGGTCCTGGCGGTCTTCCAGCGGTCACGGATCGAGATCAGCCTGGCCGACCTGGTCCGTTCCTTCACGCCGACCGCCAACGCGATCGAAGTTCTCGGATTCGACGCCACCATCACCGAACATAAGCGGGCCGTCGTGGATGTGCTCGACTGGCTGGTGGATCACGGTGCGCTCCGGCTCTCCGACGGCTCGGCCGAGAACTGGGCGCGGGACTCCGAGCGCGGAGACGCCCTCTATGACATCGATCACGACATCTGCGCCTCCCTCTTCCGCCCGGCCCGGCCCATCCAACACCTGTCCGGCGCGGCTGGGCTGCTTGACCTGCCCGAGATCAGCGTGAAGCGCTCCGCCCAGCGGGAGGCCGTCGCCCGGCGGGCCCGGCGGCTGCTGCTAGAGCACCCGGTGGCGTACTACGCCACGCTGGATGCCGAGACGGCGGCCTCACTGCGCAGCACTGACCTCGCCGACAACCTGGCCCGGCTCACGGGACTTGTCGTGGAGCGGCGCGCCGAGGGAGTCATGCTGGCCGACCCCACCGGCCGGTTCACCGACCAGCCCTTCCCCGGCCGGGGCGGTGCCGTCAACCGCACCGCGGGGCTCCTGCTGGCGAAGGTCGCCGACCTGCTGGAAGACCCGGACGATGGGCCGACCGTCACCCGGCTGCCGGTGCCCACCGCCGGCGACGATCAGCACGGCGTGCTGGACCGGATCGATGCGGGACGCCCGGCGCACCCGGCCTCGGATGGGCCAGGCGGGGACCGGTCAGCCGCTTTCCCGCCCCCGCGACCGGCGGGCCAGAACGACGATCCTGAGCCGGACCCGGCGATCGCCCCGCTGATGGCTCCGTTCATCGAGCAGACCCGCCTCGCGGCCATGCTCGCCGGCTTGTACGCCGACTTCGGCCCGAGTTCGTTCACGGCTCAGTGGCACCACGACCCGGACGGGCTCCTCCGCGCGGCCCTCCGGCTCCTCGATGACCTTGGGCTCATCCGCTGCCAACCCGGCGGCGCGCTGATCCTCCCGGCCGCTGCCCGGTACCGGAATGTCACCGCCGCGCTTCCCGAAGGCGCCCGGCGTGACGGCCAGGCGGCTTTCGACTTTTCTAGCTCAGCGGAGGGAACCCCGTGACAGCAAGCCGGGTGGTGTCCGATCGGTTCAAGCCGACCCGAGCCGGGATTATCAACCTCTGGGACTACTTCGACGAGGAGTTCGTCTTCGCGGACGGCCGGCTGGCCCTGCGCGGCCACAACGGCTCCGGGAAGACGAAGGCGCTGGAGGTCCTGTTCCCGTTTGTCCTCGACGGCGGGCTGGACGCCAGGCGCCTGGATCCGTTCAGCGGCGAGAACCGCACGATGAAGGCGAACCTGTTGTACCGGGGGCAGGACGCCGAGCACGGGTACGTCTGGATGGAGTTCGGCCGTCCCCCAGGGCCGGGCGGGGAGCGGGGAGAGACCGTCACCCTGATCGTCGGGCTAACCGCGCACAAGAACTGGGAACGGGCCCGGCCAGCCTTCTTCATCACCGGGCTGCGGATGGGCGCCGACTTCGGTCTGCTCTCTGCCGACTCGCGGCCGCTGACCGCCAGGCAGCTAACCGCCATCGTCGGCCGCGACGCGTCTTACGGCGACCGGCGCCGCGCTTACCAGGAGGCGGTAGACGCCCGGCTGTTCGGCCTCGGTCCCGAGCGCTACACCCAGCTGCTCGACCTATTGATCGCGCTACGCCGGCCGCTGCTGGCCAAGGATCTGGACCCGGCCAAGGTCTCGGACACGCTCACTGCGGGCCTCAGCCCAGTCGACGAAGACCTCGTCGAGCAGGCGGCGCGCGACTTCGAGAACCTGGCGGCCGTGCAGAAGCAGTATGACGACCTGGCCGCCGCCGACGCTGCCGTGCGCGCCTTCCTCTCGCAGTACACCGCCTACCTGAAGGCGCACACCCGGTACCAGGTCGACCAGGTCGCGGTCAGAATGGATACGGCCGCCGACCACGCCAAGGCGATCATTACCGCGGCTCGCGAGGCCGCGGGCGCCCGGCAGGCGGAGCAGGAGGCCAGTGAGGCCGGAGAGCTGGCCCGGATCAGCGTGGATACCTTCGAGGCACGGCTGTCCGCGCTGAAGGACCGAGATGCTTATAAGGATCATGAGAAGCTGGCCATCCGCCGCGAGCAGTTGGATAAAGAGGCAAGGCGGCTGACCGACGACCACGCCCGGCTGGCCCGGGACCAGGCCAACGTCAGCGGCCTGCAGCAAGAAGCCGATGCGGTGGCCGGACGTCGGGCCGAGCTCGGCCGGGCCAGCGACCGGCAGCTCCAGACACTGGCCACAGCGGCGGCCGACGGGGGCATGCTGGCAGACGGTGAGCCCGCGGACACCGGGCCGGACCTGCCGGTCACGGCCAGGGCCCGCGTTGCCGCGCGGCGCGACGACATCGCCCAGGTCCGCGGCTGCCTGGGAAAGGTGGCCGAGGCCGAGCAGATCCGCAAGCTGGCCGAGACGGAACTGGGCAAGGCCCGCAAGGCCCTCGAGGATCGCGACCGTGACTGCGCGGCAGTCCAGGAGGGGCTGACCGCGTCCCGCGCGGATGTGGCCGAGCAGCTAGCTGGCTGGGCCAGCCGGTGGTCAGGCGACCAGCCATCGGCGATCGTGGACGCCGCCCAGGCGGAGGCCCTAGCCGCGGCGTTGGGCCGGATCGGCGAGCCGGACGCGCCCTCGCTTTCCGAGACGTTCACCACGCTCACTCAGGAGCGCGCGGACACTCTGATCACCCGCCGGGAACAGCTCGGCAGCAGGGCCGCCAGAGTGGCCGAGGAGCTAGAGAAGCGCACGGCAGAACGACGAACGATCGCCGACAAGCAGGACGACGCACCCCCCGGCTCTGACCTGCGGCCCGCCGACCGGGCCGGGCGGCTCGGCGCCCCGCTCTGGCAGCTGGTGCGGTTCGCGGACGGGCTGCCGGACCAGGCCGCCGCCGGGATCGAGGGCGCCCTCTACGGAGCAGGCATGCTGACCGCCTGGATCCATCCTGACCCCGAGCTGACCTCGGCCGCCGTGGCCGAGGCCGAAGCCGACGGCTACCTGGTGGCGGCGCCTCCCGCGGCCCGGCCTTCGGGGCGGACGCTAGCCGACGTGCTCGTTCCCGAAGAGCAAGACCTGGTCCCGCCGAGCCTGATAGGAGCGGTACTGCGATCGATCCTTGTTACCGATGACGATCTTCGGGAGAACGACGCAGAAGCGACGGGCGCGGCTGGCGCTCCACTGGTCACTCTTCGGGCTCAGTACAGCTACGGGATGCAGCTCGGTGCCCGGCCCAAGGACGCGCCTGAGTTCATCGGGGCGACCAACCGTGCGAGCCGACGCCGCGCCCGGCTGGCCGAGCTGGATGAGCTGATCTTGGGGCTGGGTCGTCAACGGGAAGACGTGGCGGCGC
This sequence comes from uncultured Actinomycetota bacterium, assembly GCA_963808705.1. Classification (GTDB taxonomy): domain Bacteria; phylum Actinomycetota; class Actinomycetes; order Streptosporangiales; family Streptosporangiaceae; genus JASHPR01. The sequence continues at coordinate 451,752 of CAWEHB010000013.1, forward strand.
AGCGGCAGCGGGTGGCGGACCTGCTCGGTGATCTTGGCCGGGCGCAGCGAGACCTGCCGCGGACGGCGCCGGTCATCGAGGCACTGGGCCGGGTCACGCACGCCGAGGGGCAGCGCCTGGCGGCGCGGGAGCGGCTTGCTGGGGCGCAGGAGACCCTGGACAAGGCCATCGCCGAACTGGACGCGCGAGCCCGGCGCCTGCGCCACGTGGCGGCCGACCGGAGCCTGCCAGTCAGCGCAGACGAAGTGGATGCGGTGGAGCGAGCGGTCACCGACTTCGCCCAGGTGGCGGAGGAACTGGTCCGGACCCGCAAGGACGCAGCCGAGATCGACGAGGACCTGCGCAGCCGGCTGGACCGGATCGAGCGGCTGACCGGCGAGAACGCTGAGGCGGCCGAGATGCTGGCGGAGAACCAGGCCGCCTACGCGGCCGCCGCCGAGAAGCTGAGCGTCGACGAGCGGGTGAGCGGCGCGGAGTACGAGAAGATCCGCGATGAGATCTCCGCGGCGGAGACAGGGCTGCGGACGGCCAGGGGCGAACTTAGAGCGGCGGCGCAGCTCCGGTCGAGCGCACACGACAGGCTCGTCGGGGCGGACCGGGATCTGTCGCATGGGCGCACGGCGCTCGCGGCGGCGCTGCGCGAGCTCGCTGTGCAGGCCACTGCGTTTGAGCCCTATACGCACGGAGACTTGCGGCCGCTGCTGGAGGTCACCGAGAGCGCGCCGTGGCCGGCCGCCGCGCAGTGGCCCGATCCGGAGCTGACGGCCGGCGATCTGGTCGCACGACTGGACGCTGGGGACGGCGAGCCGGCCGATTACCACCAGGTCATCCGAGATCTGCTGCCCAGCCCCACGGTCGCAGTCCTGGACGCGTTCACGGCGGCGACCCGCGGCGGTCGGGCTGTAACCGACGGCGTGCTCAAGGGCACCGTGGACCGGATGTGGACTGCCTACCGTGAGTTCGAGACCTCCCTCAAGGCCGGCGAGGACGGATACCAGGCCGACCTGGGCGGGGACGCCCCGTTCATCGTCGACGTGGTCACCAGCGAGGGCCGCATGCCCGCCGCCAGCTTCTCGCGGAAGATCGCGGAGGACGTGGAGAACCAGGGCATCCTGCTGGAGCAGCGGGAACGGACGGTGCTGGAAGACTCGCTGCTCACTGCCCTGGCCCAGCAGATCCACTCCCGGGTACTCGCGGCCAGGGACCTGGTGGACCAGATGGACGCGGATACCCGCTCCAAGCCGATGTCATCGGGCATGGCGATCGGGATCCGCTGGGTCCGCTCCGACAAGCTGTCCGACCAGCAGGCCCAGGTCTCCCGGCTGCTGGACCGGGACGCCGCCAGCCTCGGCCCGGAGGGCCTGGCCGAGCTGCGCGGCCTGCTCCGGGCTATGATCCATGACCACCGCGCCGCGAACCGCCGGGACACCTACCGCGAAGTGCTCGCCGCGGTGCTCGACTATCGTTCCTGGCATGCCTTCGAGCTGCGCACGCTGCAGCCCGGCCGGCCGCCGGAACGGCTGACGCGCAAGAAGCACTCCGAGATGTCCGGCGGGGAGAAGTCAGCCGCGATCCACCTGCCCCTGTTCGCCGCGGCCAACGCGCTCTACTCCTCGGCCCAGCCGAGCTGCCCGCGCCTGATCGCGCTGGACGAGGCGTTCGCAGGCATCGACGACACGTTCAAGCCCGAGTTGCTCGGGCTGACGGTCAAGTTCGACCTAGACCTGTTCATGACCGGGCATGACTTGTGGGTCAGGTACCCGACCGTACCCGCCGTCGCGCACTACGACATGCACCACGACAAGGTGGCGCACGCGGTGTCTGCGCTGCTGGTGCTGTGGGACGGCGATCAGCTCATAGACGCCGCGGCCGGGTTCGCCGGAAACGAGGAGCTAGCTGAGGCGCTGCTCGGTTTCCGGCCCACCCGGTACGTCCCCGCGGGTGCCGGGGACGCGCTGGCGTTGACGGCGGCGACGGGCGGTGCAGACGACGCTGAGGACGAGGGCGACGAGGAATGAGCAGCCCTTTGCTTGATCCGGCGCCAGGCGTGGAGCGGTACACGCGGCCCGAGTATCGGCGGCTGCTGGCTGCCGCCCGCCGGTCACTCGAGCGGACAGGTGGCGCGTTGGCCGGAAGGATCAGTGTCCCGGACCCGGACGATGTCGAGCGGAAAGCCATCATCGGGATCACCGGGGTGCACGTGAGCGCTGGCGCTAAGCGACTGACGGTGACGCTGGCCGCGCTGGATGCAGCTGTGCGGCAGGGGGTCGGCTGCGGGCTGGCCGAGCTGCTGGCCGAGCTCGGGGGCCCGCTACGTGACCGGCCAGCCGAGACCGCCTCGCTGGCGGCGGCCCGAGCCGACCTGATCTCGCTCGTCGAGGCGAGCCCTCTCTATGAGACCAGCGCCTGGCTTCGGGACTGGCTCCGGGAGCTGCGCCGCGATGGCACGCTGACCCGGCTGGCTACGCAGGCTGAGATCCTCGAGCAGGCCGTTCGGGTGCTGGAGTGCCTGGCCGGGCGGGTCACTGACGCCGCCGCTCCCATTGCCCTACCCGTCCTCGCCGCCCAGGTCACCGGGGACACCAAGGCGCTCAACCACGGGACCGCGCTGACCACTCTCGTGCTGCGGGCGCTGGCGCTCCAGGCGGGGACGGCACGCCCGGCGTCCGCGGCCGAGCGGCGGGAACTGTGGGACCGGGCCGGCGTGCTAGTCGATGACCTGGCCAGCCGGGTCCTCGTCCTGAATGTGGCTGCGGAAGGTGAAGGGCTCGGCGAATGGCTAGCCAGCGCGGCGCAGTACGGCACGCCGTTTCAAGTGACCTTGCATCAGCTAGCGACCCACCCGATCCGCGTCTGTCGCTCGCGGATCTACATATGTGAGAACCCGGCGATCCTGCGGCGAGCGTGCGCTGAGCTTGGTCCGGCCTGCCCGCCGCTCGCCTGTACCGAGGGACGGCCGTCCACGGCGTTCCACCGGCTGGTGGGTCTCACGGTCGGGGCCGGCGCTGAGCTCTGGTACCACGGTGACTTCGACTGGCCTGGTGTCTCGATCGCGGCGGATGTCATCGCTCGCTATGGGGGGCGGGCCTGGCGGATGGGCGCGAATGACTACCGCCGGGCGGGCCGTTCGGGAGTTTCGCTGGCGGGTGATCCAGTGGAGACACCATGGGATGCGGAACTGTGCGAGGCGATGTGCAGTGCGGGGCATGCGGTCTACGAGGAGATGGTTGGCGACCAGCTTCTCGCTGATCTCAGCGAGTACAGGGCAGGCGCCTGAGTTCAGAGCTCCGGTAGGTAGGCCGATTGCCCGGAGCAGGGTCGACCTGTCGTGACACGTGATGATAAAGGACATGACGTCTGAGGAGTTCACCAACGCGCAACCGGCTGGCGGAGTTCTGGCACCCGGTGATGCTGTCCTGTGACGTCGGCACGGAACCGGAAGATCACCGTCGGGTACTAGCGGTCCTGACCTACCCGACGCCGTGGCTGGCTGACCAGCGCGCCGCCTGCGTTGCGGGTCAAGGGGCGTAGCCGATTGATGCGGAGCAATAGCCGGGAGCCGACGTTCTCTGTCGCTACAGTGCCTTCGTAGTAAGCCGCACAGTGAACCAGGAGAGCCGATATGGCGCGCACACCCCGGGAACGCCTGGCAAGGCTACTCGACGACGCGGAACCTCCCGATGCCTTCAGCGCGCAGTTCCTGGCCCCGGCGGGCGCCCTGCATCTGGAGGTTAAAGGGGCCGGCCAGATCCGCCTCCCGGTCCGCGCACCGCAGGCCAGGAAGCTCTGCGACGTCGCGCGCCCTGCCTGTTTCGGCCGCGGTGAGCAGACGCTCACCGACCCCAGCGTCCGCGACACCTGGGAGATCCCCTCGGATCTCATCACCATCACTGGCCCCCGATGGGCCGCCACCCTCGAGGGTGTGCTCGATGAGGTGCGCGATCAGCTCGGCCTGCCGTTCAGCAGCCGCCTTGAGGCCGAACTCCACGCCATGCTCGTGTACGGCCCTGGTCAGTTCTTCCTCCCGCACCAGGACTCGGAGAAGGACGACGCGATGATCGGCACGCTGGTCGTGACGCTGCCGTCCTCGCACACCGGCGGCGAGCTGATCGTCGAGCACGGCGGCGAGAGCATCGCGTACCGCTCGCCGAAGGACTCGCTGTCGTTCGTGGCCTTCTATGCTGACTGCCGCCACGAGGTCAGGCCGGTGAAGTCCGGCTACCGGGTCACGCTCACTTTCAACCTGCTCGCGCGCAGCGACAGTGCAGGGCTAGCCGGGAGCCAGCCCGCAGCCGAACTGGCGCGCTGCCTCGCCGAGCACTTCACGACCAGGGCCTCGAAACGCTACGGCACCGGTGACCTCGATCCCCCGCGTCGTCTGGTCTACCTCCTCGACCATGAATACACCGAACGCGGCCTGAGCTGGAGCCGACTCAAGGGCGCCGACACGCAGCGGGCGGCGCTGCTGCGAGCCGCCGCGGACCAGGCGGACTGCGAGGCGGTGCTGGCGCTCGCCGAGGTCAAGGAGACCTGGGATTGCTACCCGTCGGAGGATCAGTGGGACGACTACGGCGACGAATACGAAGACGACTACGGCGACGACCAGGATCCGGACGGCTACGAGTTCACCGACCTGATCGACGCTGAGATCAGCCTCGGCTGGTGGACCAGCCCGTCCGGTAAGGGCGGCGAGTCGATCTCCCTGCACCTCCCAGACTCCGAAGTCTGCGCAACGACCCCGTCCGTGGAACTGAAGCCCTACCAGTCCGAGTACGAGGGCTACATGGGCAACTACGGCAACACCATGGACCGCTGGTACCGCCGGGCCGCCGTGGTGGTGTGGCCACGGGAGCGGGCCTTCGCGGCCCGGGCCGAGGCGTCGGCGTCGTGGGCGCTCCACGAGCTGCGTGCCCGCATCCACGCCGGCGACGTGACAGGCGCGCGTGCCGCAGCGAAGTCCCTCGCGCCGTTCTGGGACAGCACCGCAATGGCGAAGCCACCACCTCTAGAGTCCGCGCTAGACGTCGCCACCAGCCTGGACGAGCCGTCGGCGGCCGCCCTGCTGCTCCACCCGTTCAGGATCGAGTCACTCGTGCCCCAGCACGCGACCGCCGTGGCGGATCTCGTCGCCCGTTACGGCGAACCCTGGACCAACACCATCCTCGACGGCTGGCTCGGGTCCAGGCAACCGTGGGCATACCAGGGTGACGCGGATCGTCTGGGCTGGATCCAGTCACTGCCCCTGCTCTGCGACGCGCTGCGCGATACCGGTGAGCGCGGCGCGGCAGCGGCCCGGCGCCTGCTAGCCGCCTCCTGCCACTGGCTGAGCGACGAAATCCGGCTCTGGGTCAGCTCTTCCCCGGCCAAGCACCGTGAGCAGCGACTCGACCTGCTCAGCAAGCCACTCGCCCGTTTGCTCGAAGCCACCGCTGTCCTCGGTGAGGCCGCGCTGCAGGACGCAATCCTCGCCGCTCTCCGCGAGCACGGCGACAACGTGCTCGCCTGCCTGATCCCGGCTCTCCGGACGTCCGCGGAGCTCTCGCAGGACAAACAGCGAGCCTCGGGCCTGAACGTGCTCGCGCGCGACTGCGCGGAGCGGCTCAGCGAGATCATCGCCCGCCCGCCGCGCGACGAAGACGACTGGTCGATCCCCTGGGCCCCCGGCTGCGGCTGCGACCTGTGCGGCACGCTACACGGGTTCCTCACCAGCAGATCCCGCCGATCCTTCGAGTGGCCGCTCGCCAAGGAAAAGCGCCGGCACATCCACACCCGGATCGACACGGGCGAGCTGCCCGTCCGCCACGAGACCAGACGCAGAGGCAGCCCGTACACCCTGGTCCTGACCAAGACTCAGGAACTCTTCGAGCGCGAGCGAGAGGCACGGCACCGGGCCATGACGGACCTCGCGTGGCTCGCCGAGAACAGCGGGCTCGCGTACCGGTCTTCGGCGCCGGGTGCTTATTCCGGGTCGACGAGCGCGGAGTGATGAGGCGAGGAGCTTGCTCGTGCGTCGCACGAGCACCGGGCAGTCATATGCCTGCTGATGAGCGGCGGCAATGACTAGGCCGAAGTTACGGGGATTCCGAGTAGCCGCGACATCGAACCACGTCTCGTCCTCGTGGGCGCGCGCCAGCGCCAGGTACTCTTCCAGGGCGGCGGCCCGCTCGGCGTGATCGTCACCAGCTTGCTCCACCCGGTCCATGATCTCGTCGATGCGCTTCTCCAGCGAAGACGCCGTCGGCCACGACGAGCGCCGAGAGCCTTTGTCCGCTGGCCCCGGCGAGCGCCGGGAACCTTTCTTCACCTTCCGGCGGCGGGATAGGGGCGACATGGGCACTACCGTAGCGAGGCGAGCGCCGCCTGCGGCTGGCGCATCCGTACGGTGCTAGATACCGCTCAGCCGGGCGTCGATGGCTGCCGCGCTGGCCTCGGGGCCAAGGCCAGTGATGGTGACATGCAGGTCGGCCCGCTCATACGACCGCTTGAAATAGGAGATGTCGGCCTTGATCTCCTTAAGCTGAAGGGCTCGCTCCTCGTCGGTGAGGTGCTTGTCGATGGACCGCGAGTCGATGTCATAGAAGGTGATCCGCTCCAGAATGTTCCCCGGCGTGTCGTGGACGGCCACGGTCAGGCAGGGCACGCGCCGGATGACCCGCAGAAAGGCGTCTCGCAGGCCGCTGGGCGGCAGCGCGATCACGCAGTCCGGGTTGGCGGTCGCGATGCGCTCCAGCACCACGGCGCATTCCTTCCGGTAGGAGTAACCGGTAAGGAACCTGGCCTGAAGCCGCTCGATGGAGATCCCGAAGTGCCGTTCGATCTCCTCGTCGAGGTCGAAGAAGGGCCAGCCCCGTCGGCCGGCGAGGAGCCTACCGGCCGTCGTGGTGCCCACGCAGCTCACACCGACCAGGCTGACCCGCAACTCAGGCTCCTCTCTGCGCCGCCGCGGCTCGCGTCCGCCAAGAGCGGGCCGGTCAGCCGTTCCTGACCGAGCTTGCCTTCACCAAGGCCGCCCGCGCGGCTTTCGCGATCTTCTGGTCCGGATGCAGCTTCCCGGCGGTCAGCAGCGCCTGATTGGCGATGGCGTGGCGGAAGCGCCACATCTGCTCGAACAGGACGGCCTCCGAACCCGGCGCGGCGGCCCGCCGGACCGCTGCGGCCACGCCGTCGCAGCCGCCGGTTGCATACCCGGCCACGATATCCCGCGAGGCCATGACAACGGCGTCGCAGTCGAGTGGCTCGAGGCCAGGCAGCGGGTCGTGCTGAGCATCCCGCCCGGCCCGCCGGTTGAGTTCCGCAACGGCGTAGGGCCGGATGGCGGGCAGCGACGTCGCCGAGCGCCAGGCGGCGTCGGTGTCACCCTCGATACCCGCAGCGATCTGCACGCCGGTCGCCAGGTAGACGTCGTCCTCGTCCGCCGCCGCCTCCAGCAGCGCGCTCACGGCCCCAGCCGGTCCCCGCGCCGCACCGCCGAGCCCGCCCGTAGCCTGCTGACCGGCCGTGTCTTCCCGTAGCCGCAGGCGGTCAGGCCCTCTCGGCACGGGCTGTTGCTCCTCGTGACAGGTCAACACAGACGGCTCAGGACAACGCTGGTGTCTATCTTGCCGCCCGAAGTGATCCGCCGGAACACGCCAGGGTCAGCCGGCTCATCCCGCGCAGGCGGCAGTCCAGGTCCGGAAGGCTGACGAGCCCGGCTCACCGCCTTTGGCAGCGGTAACCCGCCGGGCCTGGATAGGGTCGCCGGCAAGAATTGAGTTTCCTTAACGGAGGTCTCGCGTGGATCTGGTTGAGCGGGCCGGGCAACTCAAGCCGATGCTGCGGGACTTCGCCATGTCGCCTCGGTTCGACCGTGAGTTCTCGGCGGTTCTCGAGGAGCACTTCCCCGGTCGGCTGGTAACCGACGAGTCGCTGTTCTCCATGGTTCTGGACCACTTCCTGGTGCAGCACAAGCTCGCGTCCGGGACCACCGTGGTCGAGGAGTTCGTCGCGGCCCACCCCGAGCTGAGCGACGCTGAACGAGACATGCTGCTGGGCTGGCGGGACGTCGTCGAGGGCACCTTCGAGATCACCGGCAAGGAACGTGAGGCCGTGGTGCTGTTCAACCTCGTCGACGAGCTCACCTACCGGGCCCGGTCCAACCTGGGCCCCAAGTCGTTCAAGCCATTGAAGAAAGGCATGATCCTCGTCGCCCGGCTGGTCCGCGCGGGCGACGACTGGATGGTCTCCGCGAATCCGAGCGCGTTCCCGGCCTCGGCCCGTGACAGCATGCTGCCCGCCGTCGCCGAATACGCGATGAGCACCCCCGAGGCGGTGTTCCGCAGCCCCGCCAAGCTGGCCGAGGCCCGCCGCCTGATGGCCGAGCACCGGGCGACGTTCGTGGAGATGTTCGGCGGCGACCTCGTCGTCGTTCCAGGCAAGGAGGTGCCCGGCAAGGTCGCGACGTTCCACCGCCGCCTGGCCGAGAAGGCCCGCCCCGACCGCGAGCCGCCCGAACCCAAGCCGATGGACTTCCCCGATCACCTTCTGGCCGCGGACAGCGTCGCGATCCACTTCGTCGAGGGCGAGGGACTCAGCTTCTACCCCGACTACCGCCTCCTGGAGGAACTGTTTAGCAACCCCGCGCTGATCTCCCGCCGCCCCTACCGCGAGACCCTGTCCGGATTCCTGCGCGACCCCGACTCCTCACCCGAGCCGCTGCGACGGCTGGCCGCCCGCGACCCGGCCAAGGCCAGCAGGGTCTTCGCCCGGCTGCTCAAGCGCAAACGCGGCTTCTCCTGGAACACCGACGGCGAAGAACTGCTGCGCCGCAGCAAACCCAGCTTCTTCGACGGGCCGCGGCTGCCCCGGACCGTCCCGCTCTCCGGGCTCCTGTCCGACGCACTCGAGCGCGCTTCCTGAGAACGCACGAGCACGACGTTATTCGTTCTGGTCGATGAAGCTGCGCTCATCCGGCGTGGGCATGTTCGCGCTGGTAGGCGGACCAGATCCTCGAGCTCAGCCGCCCTCGGTCCGGCACCTCCAGGCCCTGGCCGCGCGCCCACGCCCGCACCTGGCTCGCCGTCGGTGCCGCGGCCAGGGTTCCGCCATAGCGTTCGCAATAAAGGCCAGGAACAGGGTGTCCAGCCGCGGGCAGTCAAACCCCTCGCCGATGTAGCGGTCGGTGGCCACCACCAGCAGCAGCGGGCCGCCTGGCGGGCGGCGCCATCAGCTTCGCCTGCCTCAGCGACCCGCCCGGCCCGCCCAGCCCCGGTCAGCTGCCCGGCCAGCCGGCCACCGGCGACGCCCTCGCCCGGGAGGAACAGTGACCATCGACAAACTCCAGGCCCACTACGGGTTCACCAAGATGCCGTTCCGCCGCGACCTGGCCCCGGGCATGCTGCACCGCCACGCCGCCCACGCCGAGGCCGCCGCCCGGATCGCCTGGTGCATCAGCGAGCACGCCCTCGGCGTGATCACCGGCGAGGTCGGTCATGGTTAGCACTGCGCCTTTCTCTCGTGTGGTGTGGCAAACAGTCCAGGCTGGTCGTGTTCGGCCTGGATACGCAGGCCCTTGCGGCGCCCGGCGGTCACGTAGACGGCGGCGAGCTCGCCGCGGTGGACCTTGTGCAACACGGTCTGGCGGGCGACGCCGAGCACTTTGGCAGCCTGGTCGAGGGACAGCCAGCCGTCGGGGACGTCGGGCTGGATGCGCTCGCGAAGCTGCTGGCTGATGCGGATCCGCCAGGGCGCGCCGGGGGTGAGCTGCTGACCGGTGACGAACCCGTCCCGCAGCCACCGGTAGATGGTGGTCTTGTCGACGCCGAGGAGCTGCGCGGCTTGCGGGACGCTGGCCATGACGTCATCTTGGCGGCTGCCACTGACATCGGGGTCGGGGGCGGGGCAGTGCGGGATGCCGCGGGAGCGGCGCAGGCTGCTGACCCGGTCGCGGGTCCAGGCCAGCCCGGTCGCGGTCCGGCGCTGCTGGCGGCCGAGGATCTGCGCGATCGTGGTGTCGTTGTACTGCGCGGCCAGGCGCGTGACCAGGGCGAGGGTGTCCTCGCCGGTAGTGATCGCGCCTGCGCCTCGTCTGGGCAGCGCGATGGTGACGGCCGTGGTCGCCGTGCCCTGCCAGGCGATCAGCGCGTGGCAGGTCCGGGTGCCGCGGTCGATGGTCAGCACGATCTCGCTGATCACGGCGCGGATCAGCTGCTTGCGCTGGCTGTTGGCGGTGGCGGGCGCGTCGAAGACGGCCCGCACGTCGGCACCCGCCCGGGTGAGCCAGGCGAGCTCGTCGCTGGTCAGGCTCACCGGGCGCCGGGCGCGGGCGGCGGCCAGGGCGGCTTCGGCGCGGTGCAGGCCGGCGAGGCGTTCTTCGAGCCGGGCCTCCAGGGTGCGGGCGACCAGCCGGTTGCCCGGCTCGACCTCGTCGTGCTTGCGCATCGCCCGGTCGGCCTCGAACCGGGCCCGCTCCAGCGCGGCCTCGAAGGCCGCCACCTGCTGGCGGTGGCGCTGCTCAGCGTCGGCCATCGCATGCGCGGTGGCCTCTAGCGACGCCGGCTGGAGCACCTGGAACAGCTGCTCCAGCACGGCACGGTGCAGGTAGACCCCGCCGATGCTCTGGCACGGCGGGGTGCCATACAACTGGGTGCCGCGGCCGCACACATACCGCGGCGCGTCACCGCCGTGCCCTGAGTACCCGACCTGCATCATCCGGCCGCATTTACCGCAGCGCAGCAGGCCCGACAGCAGCGCCGCGCCCTGGCGGGCGGCCCCGCCGCCATCACCGCGGGGTGCCCGGTAGTTGGCCCGCAGCCGGGCCTGGTTGTCCTGGTAGGCATCCCAGCTCAGGTAGCCGGGATGATGCCCGGGGATCAGCACCTCCCACTGGTCTTGCGGCAGCTGCCGGTGCCGGGTGATCTTCTTTCCGCCGGCGATCTCGGTCCTGGTGGTGGTCTTGCCGAAGGCGAACGCGCCCGCATAGGCCGGGTTGGTCAGGAAGTCATGGACCGCAGGGTAAGACGCCTCCGCCCAGGTGATCCGGCGGGCGCCCGCCTTGCGGCGGGGCAGCCGCAGTCCCTGGGCGCGCAGCGTCATCATCACCTGACGGGCCGACCCGAGCTGGCCGAACAGGGCATACACCTGGCTGATCGCCGAACGGACCGCCTCATCGGGCGACAGCATCACCTGGCCGTCGTCGTCGTAGTCCAGCCCGACCGGCAGCAGCTGCCGCAGTTCCCCGCGGGCGGCCTTGTGCCGCAGCGCCGCGGTCAGCCGCATCCGCAGCATGTGGAGCTCTGCCTCGGCCATCTGCCCTTTGAGGCCCAGGACGAGGCGGTCATTAAAGTCACCGGGATGATAGATGCCATCGACGTCGGCGATCAGCGTGTCGGTGATCGAGCACAGGTCGAGAACCTGGTACCAGTCGGTGTTGTTGCGCGCCAGGCGGGACACCTCCCGGCCCACGATGATGCCGGCCCTGCCCAGGCCGACGGCAGCGACCAGGTCGGTGAAACCCAGCCGCCCGTCCGTGCTGGCCGCTGACCGGGCCAGGTCATCATCGATGACGCTGATCTGGTCCTCGCCCCAGCCCAGCTCTGTCGCATACCGGCGCAGCTCATACTGCAAGGCCAGCGACTCGGTGTTCTCCTGGGTCTGGGTAAAGGTGGACTGGCGGACGTAGATGATCGCGTCGCGGCTGCGGTGACCAGCGGTGACCTTCCCGCCTCCCGGCCCGGCCGGCCGGCCCGCCCGCTCACCCACCGCAGGCCCCGCGCTCGCCGGGCCCGGCCAGGGCGGCCTGCGCGATCATCACTGCCAGCATCGCCAGCACCTGCAGCCTGGCCTGCTCGGGCAATGCGTTCCAGCGGTCTTCCCCGCTCGGCTCACCCAGGTCCAGGGCAAGCTGGCGGCAAGGCGCTACCCTCAGTTCACGCACGTAGGTTCACTCCTCCCGAAGTCGTGGCGCGATCAGGGATGGGAGTGAACCTACTTGCGCTTATCCGGCAAGGCGGACTGATCAGCCAGAACAGCCCCGTCCGGGAGTGCCCCGCCGCCGGCGGTGATCGCGGCCGCGGCGCGCCGGTACTCCTCCGCGGCTATCCCCATGCCGGTCCACTCACACAGCCGCACCTGGCCGTCGGCCCACGCCGTCCACCGGGCAGTGATCTGGCCTCGGGAAAGGCCCGTGGCCTGCGCGATCTGCGGCACCCCAGCCCCCGCCAGCAGCGCCTGGTGGATGCTGATCACCGCATGCACGGCGATCCGCCGCTCGATCACCGCCTCCAGCGCCGCCTGGCGCAGATACCACGCGGCGCTCCCGCGGCCGGTCAGCTCGGCCACCGTCGCCGCACCCACCGCGTCCTGCAGCAGCGCAACCGCCTCCCACAGGCCCAGGTCACCAGCCGGCCCGGCGCCTATGCCACCCAGCTCGCCTGACTGGCCGCTCACCGCGCCCGCCCCCGGCCAGCCGCCGCGGCCGACAGCGCCGTCACCAGCGCGCGCAGCCTGCGCAGCCCATCAGCGTCCAGTACGGCCGCTGGCCCCGCCGCCGCGCGCTCCCCGAGCACATCAGTCGCCGATGCCGGGATCGTTCCCGGCGAGGAATCAGGCAGCCTCACCACCAGGTGAAGCACACCGCGCAGGTGAATGAACGAGACCGCCTCCAGCACCCGTCCATGCAGCGGATGCGTGACAGCCACCACGCGCACCGCGCGCGGCAGCAACTCGCGGAGATGTTGCAGTCTGTCGCCTATCTGGTCGGCGCCGGGAAGACCGTGGCCCTGCGCGCCGCCTCGCGTCCCTGGACGCCTCCCGCCACACCGTCATCTACCTGGGCAACCCGTCGGTCGGCGTCCGCGGCATCAACCACGCCATCGTCGCCGCGCTCGGCAGCGTCCCCAGAACCCACCACGCCACCCTATAACTTGCAAGTCATATGCTCTGGATGACATACTGAGTAGCGTGGATGTCGACTGGCCAGCGGAGTTCGGGATGTGGCTAGACCACGTTGAATAAGACGCCCGCGCCGGTGACCAGCGATCCCGCACGATCCTGGTGTTCGTGCCCGCGCCCTGGATCAGCTGCAGAACCTGCCGGAACCACCTAGCAAGGACAGCGAGCTGGCCACGCTGCGGTGGATACGCCAATCCGGCCGGTACCAGCTATGGCGGGTATCCCATGCCTACCATTCGCAGGTAGCAGTCCGGCTGATCTGCTGGTTCCCGCCGGACACCGGCACGGTGGTCGTCGCGTTGTTCGCCGTCGATAAGGCCAGGCTCGGCGACGTGTTCTACGACGGCGTGGCCGCTCGCGCCGACCCGTTGATCGATCAGTGGAAACGCGAGACAGCCTACGAGGAGAAACCCCATGAGTGACCACGAGCGCGCACCCGCCCAGCGGGACTTCGTCCGCGGCAACGACCGTATCGACCAGCTACTGTCCGACCCGCAGCTCGCCGCCGAGGTCGCTGAGGCTCACGCCGGCGCCGAGGAGATGGACCGGGTCTACGCGATGAACCTAGCGATGATCCGCAAGGCGGCGCAGATGACCCAGGTGGAAGTCGCCCGCAAACTCGGCGTCGGCCAGGGCGTGGTATCCCGGCTTGAGCACCGCGATGACATGCTGCTCTCCACCCTGTATGACTACCTGATGGCCACCGGCGCCGAGGGCGCCGGCATCGTCGTAATCGTCAACGGCCACCGGATCGAACTCGACCTAGGCCGCCTCCGCAGCCAGCCCGAACAGCAATCCGCCTGAAGCCCAGCCAGCGGCAATACCCGCAGCATGATGGCCGATTACGAGACGTAACAACACTCGGATTGGGCACGCGGGCCGGACTGCTCTGGACGGGTCACAGACTACACAGGACGCGTCATGGCAGGGCAGGGCGTTGTCCCGCGCTCCTGTGGCAGCCGGGAATGGGCGGTCAGCCCCTCCTCCGCGCGACGGCACTTCGAAGGCGCGCAGGCTTCATTCCCGGACGGCGGCTGGCTCGCCGACCCCATTGCCTCTCCTGGACGGTGGCGCTTCGGAAATGCTGCCCGCTGAATATAGGCGGCACCGGCTACCCCGAGCCGCCGACCGCCTGAACGCAGGCCAGTTGGCCCCCACAGGAGCTTAGGATCAGGATCGCAGGATAGGAAATTAGTCGCTATAATTTTCGAGAAAAGTCCTTGAACAGTAGTGCCTGCGCGCTGCAATGGCGGAAACGCCCCGGTCGGCGAAGGATGTATCCAGCTGCTCATGGTGGGACTGCGGTCGGCGGTGTTTGCTGGACGGCAGAGCATGCGTTGCATGGCTCCTTCGGGCAAAGGTGGCTCCCCATGCGAACCCAGCACAACTGGCTGGTGGCTGGCGGCCTGGTCCTGGCGCTCGCCACTATGGTGCCGGCGATGGCGACGGCACCCGCCGGAGCGGCTGCTGCCGGCGGTCACGCGGCGGCCCGGGTGGCTGCCATCGGTTCTGCCGCGCCCCGGCCGGCATCGCCAGCCGCGCTGGCGGGCCTGTCGCCGCAGCAGCTGGCCGGCCAGCGGGTGATCTACAGTTACCCGGGCCTGACTCCGCCGGCCAGCCTTATCTCGCTGATCCAGCACGGTGAAGCCGCCGGGGTAATCTTCTTCGGGCAGAACATCTCCGGCAAGGCGCAGATCGCGGGCGTCATCAAGCGGCTTGACCAAGCTGACGCCAGCCCGCTCAACCCGGTCCAGGCGCCGCTGCTGCTGATGACCGACCAGGAGGGCGGGCAGGTCCGCCGCCTGCCGGGCCGTCCCTACCTGTCGGAGAAGCAGATCGGCGCCAATCCGCTACCGCAGGCGGAAACCCTGGCCACCGAAGCGGGCCAGGGCGCCGCGGCCAACCTGCGCGGAGTGGGCATGAACGTCAACCTGGCCCCGGTGCTGGACGTGTACCGGCAGGCCGGAGACTTCGACGACCAATACGGCCGCTCCTACAGCATGGACCCGAATGTCGTGTCGGTCCTGGGCAGCAACATGATCAAAGCGCAGCAGGGCGGCGGGGTGGCGGCCACCGCCAAGCACTTCCCCGGCCTCGGGGCCGCCGCAGCGGATCAGGACACTGACACCGGGCCGGTCACCCTCAACCTGTCGCTGGCCACCATCCGCAGCATCGACGAGATCCCGTTCCAGGCCGCGATCGCGGCCGGGGTCAAGCTGGTCATGGTGTCCTGGGCGGTCTACCCGGCGCTCGGGGCCCGGCCCGCCGGGCTGTCACCCAATGTCGTGCAAGGCGAGCTGCGGAACCGGCTCCACTTCACCGGAGTCACGATCACCGACGCCCTGGAGGCCGGAGCGCTCAACCCCTTCGGCTCAACCCAGCACCGCACGCTGCGCGCAGCGCTGGCCGGCATGGACCTGATGCTCTGCGCGGCGCAAAACGTCACCCAAGGGCAGCAGGCCAGCGGCGAGCTGGCGGCCGCCTACAGCAACGGAACTCTCAACGGCCCGGCGTTCCTGGCCAGCGTCAACCGGGTGATCGCGCTCCGCCAGTCGCTGAAGTAGACGACCATCCACCACCCGGGCGTAGCAAGACCGGCCAAGCGCAATCCGCGGGCCGGGCCGACCAGCGGAACTGTTGCAAGGGGCGGCAGGCTTGCCGGCACCGGCCACCCACGCCACTTATCCCAAGCCCGCCCGCAGAACCACTTGGCCCCCACTTCTGCAGCTTGGACATCGCAAAACGACATATCTAAGTAGAGTATAATTTCGAAAAAAAGCTCTTGAACTGTGGAACCCCCTTACGGAATCATAATCGTAGACCTTCTCCTTACCATGGGCATCAGAGGACGCTCTGACCAGGACGCGAAAGCGCACTATTAGGCTTCTACCTGCAGATTCATGGCTGGGGATGGCTGGCTGTCGCTGCACATGGCTGGCCGATGGCCCCCAAGAATGGCCCCCATTTTTACTGCCCCTGAACCATGAGCGCGATGCGCGGCTGGGGCGAGGACGGGAGCCTACACGAGCACACCGCCCCGGCCGCGACGGCGAACGCCACCGGCACTGCCAAGGCCGGTGGCGGGGCGTGGTAAGCCTCCGATTCGCTACCGGACGGGAAAGGTGCGGCGCAAGGCCTCCGGAAAATCCAGGGCCGTAGACCAGGACTCTTGCGCGCGACGCATTATCGACGAAAGCCTCTTCGCTGGTCTCGTCGCTGCGTATCCAGGGCGAGCTCATGGCCTCGGCCTGCGGATCGGCGCGGGAACCATCCGCCGGATCCTGGCCGCGGCCGGGCTCAAGATCGCCAATTCAGCAACGCTGAGAGCCGGGGTTATGCGGCAAGCTAGGCTCGCGGGTCCTTCGGGCCGTCGGGCCATGTCGTCGACCCAGCTGCTCCACCGTGGCTAGCGCGGACTTGTCGCCTGCCACGCTGGCAAGCGACAGGACTGCTGCGCATCCGCCACCCGTGACCAGCGTCCAGCGTGCCTCCCCCAGCGTCTCCGCCGAACCCGGGGTTCATAGCGCCCAGACGCAGACCCACTCAATTTAAATCTTGGAAACGACCTCTTCCAGGCACAGGCGCAACACGACTGGTCCGATCGAACGCCCTCACGCCTCCGTCGCCCTCGTATGCGAGTCCGGTCACCCGGGCGTCGCGGTCCTGGGTGAGGGCAGATCGGCGCCGTATGCTCGTGCGCAGCACTGACCTACAACGGTGGGGACTTATAGTGACGGGCTATCACCCCATGAGCCTGGCCGAGCTGGCTGACCGGCTAGCGCGGACGGCTGACGGCAAGGTGCGATGGAAACTCGTGTGGGAGTTCCTCGAAGAGTACCGGTGGGAGCCAGCCGACATTCAGCCTTCTCTGCTGCAGGACGAGCCGACGTCCGTCGGTGACGAGCGGTGGGATGCACTGCTGGCCGCGTTGGCAGAGCATCTTGCCGCACAGCACGACCTCGCCCCCCCGCCGTGGTCCGAGTCCCGGATCTTGCGGCGACCGTGGTTTCCCGCGGAACTGCAGATCCAGCGGGCCGAGGCGCTGGTTTGGGCCCCGGCAGCCTTCCGCAAGCACGGCGTCTACCTTTCGGCCAGAGACCTGGACGCGGCGTGACCGAAGCCGACGATGTCCTCTTCGGCCGGGCCGAACTAGAACGGGCTTTCACTGCCCTGGGCGAGCGCCTGGCCCGCAGGGGTATCGTCGCGGACGTGTTCGTGGTCGGCGGTGCCGCCATGGCCCTGGCCTACGACGCCACGCGCGTCACCCGCGACGTTGATGCGACGTTCCTGCCGCACGGGATCGTGATCGAGGAGGCCAGGCACGTCGCGGACGCCCTCGGACTGCCCTACTGGTGGCTGAACGAGCAGGCAAGCATCTACATCTCCGGGAAGGACGACCCAGGCAAGCGCCGCGTGTTCGACCATCCCGGATTGCGTGTTATGGCGGCGTCACCGGGCCATATCTTCGCAATGAAGGCGCTCGCCGCCAGGACGCGCGACGTCGACGATCTACGCCTGCTGGCGGACATCATCGGCGTGGAATCAGCCGACGAAGCTCTGCAGATCTGCGCAGATTTCTATCCGGGCGAACCTGTGCCTCAACGGTCCGTTGCAGTCCTGCGAGAACTCTTCGGGTGAACACCCGAGCTAGCCTGGCCCATACCAGACCACCACGGCGCACTATTTCTGGCCATAGGTACCAGGCATTACCGTCGTCCGCCCGGCAACCGCCTTCTCGATGGCGGAGAAGCTGATCCGGTCCTGTTCCAGGCGGACCGACGGGGCGTGGGCGTTCAAGATGAGGTCGGCGTAGAGGGCTGACTCGGCCCGATCGAGGCGATCAAGGGCCGCGGCGGCCGGGGATGGCTTCGTGGCCCAGTGTTCCCCGCGGCCCAGCAGACTGGCCCGGTCCATGAGCATGGAGCGAGCGTGCGGCAGGTGGTGGCGAAGCCGGTTAAGGATCACGAAGCCGTGCATGTCGACGTCAACCCAGTACACGAAGTCCAGACCGGCCAGCCAGCCGAGTGGCTCGAGCACCGGGACTGCGTACGCGAGGTTGTCCCGGCCTTCGTCGTGAACTTGATAGTGGCGGTCCTCGCCGGCGAGTTCGGCCATGCGCATGGCCATCTGCTTGCGCTCGGGGCAGGTGGCCCGGAGTAGCCGTGGAAATCGCTACCCTGCACAGGTTCAGAACTACCGCTTCTGCCCGTTGGGTCATGTGCTGGGGGCTCGCTTGCGGGTCGCAGTCAGGTGGCCGCAGGCATGGCTTGGCACCCCCGGGTCGCGCTGCCGTGGCCCGGCGGCTGCCGGGTGAGGGCGCCTCGGGTTCGCTGGAGGATCACCGGGCGGTCCGCATCTCCCGGGGTCTGCGATAGCCGGGCAGCGCGCCGGTTGCCGCGACCCTGTCGCGCGCATAGAGTTAAGTCATCCCTTGAGTTAAGTCCAGCCTTAAACAGGAAGGGGCCGTGTGGCGTGGAGCGTCAAGGTCACCGAGGAGTACGCCGCCTGGTTCACTGCCCTGATCAAAGACGACCTGAACTCCGCGACCCAGGTCGCCTAGGCGGTCGCGGCACTGCGGGAGGAAGGACCGATGCTCGGCCGGCCGCTGGTGGACCGGATCGCGGGCAGCAGGATTCACCACCTCAAGGAACTGCGGCCCGGCCCGGCGGGCCGGTCGGAGATCAGGGTGCTGTTCGCGTTCGACCCCGCCCGGTCGGCGCTGCTGCTCGGCGGCGACAAGGCCGGGAACTGGCAGCGGTGGTACCGGGAGAACATCCCGATCGCCGAGCAGTTGTACCTGGAGTACACGGAGAAAGAGGAGTAGGCCGCCATGGCTAAGCGCACCCCCCTGGACTGGGCAGACCTGGAGCGGGAGTTGCACGCTGCCGGGGTCTCTCCTGAGGAGATCGAGGCGGGCGCGCGCCGGCTGCTCGCCCGGGCGCGCGGGCACCAGCTCGCCGAGACCCGCAAGCAGCTGGGCCTGGGCCAAAAGCAGATCGCCGCCGCCATGGGCGTCAGCGTCGCCCGCGTGTCCCAGATCGAGCACGGCGAGGTCACTTCGTTCGAGGTCATCGCCCGCTACGTCGAGGCCCTCGGCGGCCGCCTGGACCTCGTCGCCGACTTCGGCGACCGGACCGTCCGCCTGCCCGTCAGCGACACCGAGTCCGCCGCATAACAGCAACCTCACGTTGACCAGCACCCTCTCCGCGGGCAGCTGACCTGGCACTGATTACGGCTGCGCATTGCCACCCGGAACTGCATACAGGACAAGCCGGTCACTGTCCGTGAGTTCATCCCAACGTCACAAACGCGTACGTAGCCGTCTCGCGCGTTCCGCCGCAGGTTCAAAGCGGGCTGAGCTCGCGTGCCTGTCAGATGGCGGGTTCCTTGGCGAGTGCCGGGGGCTGTGGGGAAGGGAGGCTGGCACGATCAGATCGCACGTGCTGGCCACCTTGGCGGGCGATCGTCGGAGCGCGCAAGCTGGGGATTACCGTCTTGGGCTGGGGGGTGTCTTGGGAGCGGTCAGGCTGACGTTTCGTGCCGGATTGCGCGGCCGGTGGCGATCTTGGCTGGCCGTCGCGGTCCTGATAAGCGTCGTTGGCGGTGTGGTGCTGGCTGCCGCGGCGGCAGGTCGTCGCGCGGAGTCGGCATTTGCGCAGTTTGTTGCCGCGCGGGGCTTCGACGCCGTCGTGTACGCTAATCAGCCCGTGCCGAAGCTCGCCAGGCTTCCCGGAGTCGCCTCGGCCACCGAACTCGTCACCCCGTACAACGGCCAGCCGGCGTGCGCCTGCACGCATCCGATCAACCCGTCGGACCTGTTCGTCGTATCGTCCGCCGGCAGGTCGCCCTTTAACCTCGTCTCGGGCCACTTGCCTGATCCGTCGGCCGCCGGCCAGGTGCTGGCATCGTTCACGATGCGACAGGATTACGGTGTCCGGATTGGGACGGTGATTCATGTCCCCCTCTACGCATCGTCGCAGCTCTCGGCGATTAACGCCGCCACTGGCGCGCTGCCGAAGCCGGCGGGCCCGTCAGTCGCCCTGCGGGTGGTGGGGTTCGAAGCCACCGAGTACGAGTTCCCCTCCGGCTCAGCTCCCGCCTACCTGCTGTATGCGACCCCGGCATTCGCCCGCACCGTGCTGCCGCAGGCAGCGGTCAGCTACCTGTACTTCGCCCGGCTGCGTGACGGCGCGGCTGGCCTGCCCCGGTTCGACCACCAGCTCCAGGCTCTGGGTCTGGGTACCGGCTCAAACACCGGTGTCTCGAGTGAAGACGCGCAAGCTGCCGCTATCGAGGCTTCGATCCATCCCCAGGCCGTCGGGTGGTGGATCCTGGCCGTGCTCGCCGCGCTGGCCGGACTGGCGGTGGTAGCACAAGCCCTTGCCCGCCAGAGTCTCGTCGAGAGCAGCGACTTTCCGACGATGGCTGCCCTCGGCGCGGATCGCCGGCAGCTCGTCGCGCTCGGCATGGCGCGGAACCTTGTCGTGGCGCTCGCCGGCGCCGCCGGCGCCGTGGTGATCGCCGTCGCTCTTTCCCCGCTCGCTCCGCTCGGCGAGGCGCGCAGCGCTGAGAGCTCAAAAGGCGTCGCCTTCGACATGCTCGTCCTGCCCCTCGGGGCACTCACCGTCGTGATGGCAGTCCTGGCTCTTGGCGTGTGGCCAGCGGTGCGGGCGGCGCGCACGTTGCGGCCCGGCGACCCAGCAGTTTACTCGCGCCCCTCCGCAGTGGTGGCTCATCTTGCGGGAATCGGCGCGCCGCCCAGCCTGGTGCTCGGTGTTCGCAACGCCCTGGAGCGAAGAAGCGGCGGGATGCCCGTCCCGGTGCTCAGCGCCCTTGCCGCAACGGTACTGGCGGTGATCACGCTGTGCGGGACAGCGGTCTTCGGAGCCAGCCTTTCGCACCTCACGGCCACCCCGGAGCTGTATGGCGACCCGTTCCAGATCGATTTCGGCCCGGGGCCGCCGCAGCCTGCGCTCCTCAGCAGCCTTATCCGCAACCCGGCCATCGCGCGGATCAGCCTCTACGCCGGCGGTGGGGAGATTTCGGTCAACAAGGTGCTGGTCGGCTCGGTACCTGCGACGCCCGTCCGCGGCCAGCTTCTCTTCTCGGCGGTCGCCGGGCATCTGCCGAGCGGCGACAGCCAGATCGGCCTCGGCGCCGCGACAATGCGCCAAGTGGGCGCCCATGTGGGCTCTGTCGTCACCGTGTCACTGCCGACAGCCGGTAAGCAGCGAGCTGTCCCATTCCGGGTGACCGCCCAGGTTTCCTTCCCGGTGATCGCCGGCGGAATCGTCAGCCTGGGCACCGGCGCGCTGATAACGATCGCTGGCCTTGAACACGCCAGATGCCCTCGCGGCCCCGGGCAGGCGGCATGCCTGCAGAAGCTCGCGCGAAAAAGCAACAGCGGGATCCTCGCCAGCGCCGTGCCCGGTCCACGCGGGCAGGCGGCCATCAGCCGGTATCTCGACACATATTCGTCGATCGCCGCCCTCCCGGCCACCCCGACATCGCTGATCAACTTCGGCGAGGCAGTCGACTTCCCCCTCATCTTCGGCGCGGTGCTCGCCGTATTCGGCGCGGCGACCCTCGCCCATCTCCTGCTGGTAAGCGTGTCGCGCCGCCGGCGAGAAACCGGGCTGCTCAAGGCGCTCGGCTTCGTGAACGGTCAGATTGCCTCCACCGTGGCCTGGCAGGCCACAACGGTGGCTCTCGTCGGAATCGTCGCTGGCATCCCGGCCGGAGTAGCGATCGGCCGGGCGATATGGCAGGCATTCGCCAGCAATCTGGGCGCTATCCCGGTACCTGTAGTACCAATCCTGTTCCTGGGCGGACTGGCAGGCGGAATCCTGGTCGTCGCGAACATCATCGCCGTGGCGCCCGCGCTGGCAGCGATCAGGTCCAAACCAGGAGAACTGCTCAGGACGTCCTAACGGGGCACAACCCCAGGCAGGCTGCCAGCCCCCACCCTCGCAGGCTCAGAACCGGGGCCAACGCGCCACTTCGGCCGACGATCCAACCACCGGATGCGTGCCCACCCGGCCCCCGCCACCGGGCGCCATGATCTTCAATGGCGCGCAACTGAGCCGGGCCAAGGGGCGGCAGGCTTGTCGGCACCGGCCATCCACGCTACGTACCCCAGGTCGCCCGCAGAAGCACTTGGCCCCCGCCTCGGCGGCGGGGATGCCGCGAAAGCGGCATACCGAAGTAGAGTATAGTTTCGAAAAAAGTTTTTGACCTGCAGAGCCCCCTTACGGAATCGAACCGTAGACCTTCTCCTTACCATGAACTTCGGGCAGGATTCTGGCCAGGCCAGACCGAGGCCCGGGAGGCTATCTACCTGGGAATTTATGCCCGGATGAGCCTGGAAGGGTCCGGGTGCCTGCTGAGAATGGTCCCACTGTTCGGCCCCACCTGGCGTAAGCTTGGCTCGTGGCCAAGCGGCGCGGGCGGGGTGAGGACTCGATCAGCTTCGAGCACCGGGGCGGCCCGTGCCGGGATCCGGGCCGGCACAACGGCTGCCCCGGCATCTGGCGCGGGGTCATATCCCTGGGATACAGCCCGGACGGCGCGCGGCGGATCCGGCGGAAGGTCGCGGGCAAGACCAAGACCGCGGTCAAGGACAAGCTGAAGGCCCTGCACGCCGACATCGACAAGGGGATCACCCCGAAGGCTGGCCATTCCGCCTACACCGTACGCCAGGCCGCCGAGGACTGGCTGGCCGACGGGCTCGCGGGCCGCTCGGCGAAGACGGTCAAGAAGAACCAGAACGTCCTCGAGCCGATCCTGAACGTCATCGGTAACCGCAAGCTCCGCCAGCTGTCGGCCGGCGACGTGCGCCAGGCCCTGGCCACGATGGCCGCCGGGTACTCCAGCGCCGTGGTGAGCATGGGGCACCTGGCGCTCAAGCGGGCCATCCGGTATGCCGAGGCCAACGACCTGGCCGGCCGCAACGTCGCGGCCCTGGTCGATACGCCGAAAGGCCGGCCAGGACGGCCGTCACGGTCACTGACCCTGCAGCAGGCCATCGCGGTCATCACCACCGCCAGCACCCTGCCGGTGATGGAGCTGCGTCCCGGGCTCAAGGACGTCCGCCGCCCGGCCAGCCTGATGCACGCCTACATCGTGCTGAGCCTGGGCGTCGGCATCCGCACCGAGGAAGCCCGGGCGCTGGGCTGGCAGCACGTCGGCCTCGACGGTGACCCCGGCGCCAGCCCTCCGGTGCCGCCGCACGTGGCCGTGTGGCGATCGGTGCGCGCGCACGGCGAGACCAAGACCGAGCGCTCGCGGCGCACGCTGGCCCTCCCCCAGATGGCGGTGGCGGCGCTGCGCCAGTGGCGCGACAGCCAGGCCGAGGAACGGCGCGCGGCAGCAGACGGCTGGCAGGACACCGGGCTGGTGTTCACCACCCGGCTCGGTGCCGCCCTCGACGCGGCCAACGTCCGCAAGATGTTCAAGCGGGTGTGCACCCAAGCGGGGATCGGGGACGGCTGGACGCCACGCGAGCTGCGGACCTCGTTCGTCAGCCTGATGAGCCAGCACGGCGTCGGCATCGAGGAGATCGCCCGGCTAGCCGGACACGCCACCACCCGCACCACCGAGATCGTGTACCGCCGCGAACTCCGCCCGGTGATCACCACCGGCGCCGAGATCATGGACAAGGTCTTCGGACCCACAGCTGACCTTCGCGCCTAGCCAGCGCATGCCCGGACCGGCTCCCGGCGGCCCAGCCAGCAACGATGGCGCGAACTGACCTGAAGGCCGGACAAGATGAAGACGGTGCCTGGGACGCCCGCCCTATCGCGCCGCGGCGCGGCAGCAAACGTTGAAGCAGACACCGCGAGGCTGCCATCGCAGACCCGCGCGAGACGCCTGAAGGCCCGATCGCCGAGTCCGGCCCGCCACAGGAGCTCACGCTCACAATCAGCGCGGCTTGATGCCACCAGTCCCGCCCGTACCTGGCGAGCCGATCACCCGGGCATCAGAAAGGCCGGGCTCAAGCTGGCCCGCGTGACCGGCCGGGCCGGAGACCGGAGTATCAGCCGGGCCGCGGCAGTGGTGACCGGACGTACCTCTTCGCGGCTATGACCGGATGCTCTTGGAGCAACGCGCAGCGCATACTTCAGCCTGTCGCATAAACGGTGCGAGGATCAATTCCACCCCATATTGGGGGCTCCTGACCTCAAATAACCCTATCTTGCGGTGTCAGAGCGTTGACCGGGGTTTGTGCGACAGGCTGACTCATGCGATCTTCGTGGGATCGCCGGCGGACCACGACGGGGTGCGTGGCGGCTACGGGCGCCGCGCGAGCCCGGATCTTCAGCCGTTCGGCGAGAGGGTGAAACCTGCCCGGTCGAACCGGGCGATGAGGCTGGGCTTGCGGTGATGCTGCCGCCGCAGGAGCAGGTACCGCTGGATGAACTCTCCAGCGTGGTCGGCGCGCTGGGCGACGGCCTGCAGGTCTTTGAGCAGATCGACAGCGGCGTCGTAGTCAGCCGGCTTCCTGGTGTCGATCAGCGCGCTGACGCGTGCCCAGGCCGTTTCCGGGTCGCGGGCCAGGGCGTCCAATCGCTGCTCGCGGGCCATCGCGCGCTCTCGTGCGTGGCGGGCCTCCTGCGCGGCCTGCGCGGCTTCGGCCCGTCGCTCGCGCTCGTGCCGGGTTTCGGCGGCGGCGTCCAGCAGTTCGGCCACCGTACGGCGGGGACCGCCGTCGCTGGTGGAAGCGGGTTCACCGCGGAACCGGCGGCGCAGCTCCATCTGGACCATGGCCCCATGGCCTTGGGCAACCCGGTGGAGGAGCTTGTCCTTGTCACTGGCCGGCAGATCCTGAATCCATCTGGCCAGCTTGCCGTGGTCTTCTTTCGTCTCGGCCAGGGAAGGGCTCGCCTGAGCTGCGATCTTGAGCAGATCAGCGTCGAGGCGGAGAAACTCGGCCAGCGCGCGCTGTGGTGCGGTGAGGGCTCCCAGGCCGGCGGGAACCGGCGGTTCGAGTTCACCTTCTTCGTCGTAGTCAAAGGCGTCCTCGTCGCGTTCCCAGGTTCCATAGGCCGCCAGCCAGGCCAGGTACAGGGGACGCAGATCCCCGGCAGCGAGTTCGGCGCGGACGCCCACGATGGCCGACAGGGAGTCCTCGGCGCCTTCGATCCAGTCCCCGCCTTCGTCTTCGCTGGTCAGGTCGAGAATGAGGTGTTCTCCGCAGGCCCAGGCGGCCACGTGCGGGTCGATGCAGTACCGCTCGGCGACCTCCAGTCTGAGGAGTGTGCGGGGCAGGCGGAGCATCACCTGATGAGTGCCCCAGTTGGTGAGGTAGAGGTGGGCGTCGTAGTAACGCTCCATCATCTTGCGCGGGTCGCCGCGGAAGTTCCCCCAGTGGTACTCGTTGGTGAAACTGGTGGCCGTGACCCGGGCACGGGTAGACAACGCGCGGACCTCGGCCTGCTGTCGTTCGTCCAACGGGTGGTCGACGGCCAGGAACTCGTAGTACTGGTACTCGCTCATATTCGCTTATCGTCAGGTGGCCCAGCGCCGGTAGGCGTCGATCCATTCGGCGCCACCAGGGGCGGGAATGGGAAGCGGCAGATCCAGGATGCCGATGGCCTGCCGGTGCCTCCCGCGGGAGCAGATCGCGGCGATCCCGGTGCCAGATAGCAGGTCGATCTTGGTGACAGTCACCTCAACACCCAGGACGGTGGTCCAGAACGGGACGGCCAGATGCTCCTCGATCACGACGTGGAAACTGGCGAGCTGCTCATCCTCGTCGTAGGCGTCCACGGTGGCCTGCTCGACCAAAGCGTCCAGCTCAGCATCGCTCAGTCCTGTCACGTCCGGCAGCCTACCGAGACAGTGCGGCGCGGGGACGCGGGCATGACCAAATCTTCACGGGCGCTGGGTCGCAGGCACGGACGACCAGACGTTACCGGGTTGCCTGGCCGTCAAAGGATTCCGGGTCAGCGATGCTCTCCCTGACTGCGGTCAGATGAGTGCGTCAGCCGAGCGCGTGTGCGATGGACTCAATGCCGGCGGCCGTGGATGCTGGCTCTTGTGGACAGGAGCCCCGGCGGTGACGGCGACGGTCCTCCCGCCGTTCCAGCTGTGTACCGCGGAACAGAGGGAAGGCCCGGGCCAGTGTTGTTCACCCTCGACGTCGATGGCGAACGGTTCGCAATTCGCCGAGCTGGAGACGGCGGCACCGCCTACGACTGGCTGAGCGGGCCTAACAAGGGCTACGGATTCGGGTCGAGCGGGACACCGGATCGGCCGGTGGAGGAGCACCGGGAGAGCATCCGCGCCTTCCTCGCCATGATCGATCCCAATACGGGCTACCTCGGGGACGACTGAGGGGAGCGTGTAATCCGCCTGAGCCTTTACCAGGCACAGACATCGGCATGAGCGCGTCGTCGAACTGGCACTACCGCTCGGTCGTGGCCGGTGCCTAACGCCGCTCGGTCAGCGGCAGAAGCGGAAGTTCACCGGCCCTTGGATGGCTGCACGCCGCTGCCCCACACCTCCAGTGGGACCTCGGCGTCAAGGTCACCCAGCTCGCCCATCACGCCAACTGTGCCAGCCCAGCCGCCGGGCAGCACACGATTATCTGCACCCGCCTGCTCACGGCGCGGCCGAACGGGCGTTTGGTTCCTCGATGGCCTTCCGCAACTATCCGGGGACTTCGCCCGGCGTGCCTTCGTTACCCGCACTGCTAGCGTGACTTCATGACGACGTCGCTGCCCGACAGCGCCAGAGCCGTGCTCGACTCCCCGGCCCTGGCTCACCTGGTGACCTTGAACCCCGACGGCAGTCCCCCGGTGACGGTGGTGTGGGTCGGTCTTGATGGCGACGAGATCGTGGCCGCCCATCTTCCCGAGCACCGCAAGGTGCGCAATATGCGCAACGACAGCCGCGTCGCCCTCTCGATCGAAACCGATACGCGTAACGCCATGGGCCTCAACGAGTACCTCGTCGTCTATGGCACGGCGCGCATTACCGAGGGAGGAGCTGCCGAGCTGCTTCAGCAACTCGCTCACACCTACCTCGGTCCTGAGGTCCGCTTCCCGCCGATGGATAACCCCCCACCCGGATACATCACCCAAATCTCGGTGGATCGCGTGGCTGGCGTCGGACCGTGGGCCGGGCAGCACTGACAGGATGCGCACTGAGCCAGTGCGAACTCTGGAGAGAATTGATCGCCAAGATCGCCTTACGATGTCACCGCCACAACCTCTATGCGGCAGATCAGGACGTTCGCTGGTCCAGCGGTTGCGCATAAATATTCGGGCCTGCGGGACTTTTCGGATGACAGCATCATGATCATCGGATACACGATGAACCACGGGATGCGCGTGCGATCGGGTCGATGGGGCGCGTTCGACCGCAGTCATAGGTGATTGTTTTGGGCGGCTGATCTGCACGCCCGCTCGGGGAATCGTAGCCCCGATCGGCACCCGTACGTCCCGTCCGGTCAATAATCCTGAAATGTGAGCGTTCTTCTTGCGCGCGCACAACTCGCAGACACTCGGTAAGCAGAATCGACACGGCTGTTGTACCGCATCAGCGGCCACCCAGCCGGACCCTGCCGTCGAGGAGTTCCCTCGCCACGTCCAGATGCCCGGCATGTCGCGCCGTCTCCTCGATCATGTGCAGCACGACCCAACGAACATTTGGCGGTTCGAATCCCCCGAGCCCGTGCTTACCGCGTGGCGGTGCCGACAGCGGAGTTGTCGCGAGCACTGACTCGGACTCCGCGCACTGGTCGCGATAGAAAGCCCTCACTTCTGCTGAGGAAGCATCCGAGGTGAACACGACCGACATGGGGTCGTAGGGCGGCTGATCCTCATCCACGTCGCCTGGCAGCTCGGGCTGCTTGCCCGCTACGACGCCCTGGAACCAGTGCCACTCGGCGCCGCCCAGGTGCTCCACCATCCCAGCCGGCGTCCAGCCCGTAGGCACGACCGAGCGGTGCCATGCCTCCTCGCTGAGCCCGTCGACGATGGCCAGCACCGATTCGCGCTGCGCCCGCAAGAAGGCCCGCGGCATCTCGTCGCTGGCTTCGCTCATGTGATCTGCCGCCACGGCCACTCTCCTCACTCACTCACTAGCACG
>CAWEHB010000014.1:0-246482 GCA_963808705.1 uncultured Actinomycetota bacterium
TTCGCGGCATCCAGATCACGACCGAATGCCGGAGGATGCCATGTATGACCCCCAACCCGATGAACCTCGACCGACAGTACGCAACCGGCCTCTCCAGGGATCGCATCGAGAAAGCCCTCGTGGCCGCCGGCCTGGACCTGGGCGACCTGCAGCGCGCCGATCTCGCACCCTTCGAGGATTTCCACACCATGGGCCGAATCGCGACCAGCCAACTCGCCGAGCTCGCTGCGATCGAGCGCAGTGACGAGGTGCTCGACGCCGGGAGTGGCGTTGGGGGCACAGCCCGCTATCTCGCCGGCCAGTTCGGCTGCCATGTCGCGGCCGTCGACCTCACAGAGGAATACTGCGACACGTCCCGCTGGCTCAACCGGCTGGTCGGGCTGGACGGCTATATCTCGGTGCATCACGGAGATGTGACGGACCTGCCATTCCATTCAGCCAGTTTCACCGTCGTCTTCAGCCAGCACGTTCAGATGAACGTGGCCGACAAGGCCCGCCTGTACGACGAGGCCCGCCGTGTGCTTCGACCACGAGGGCGGCTCGCCATCTGGGACATCATCGCCGGGACGCCGGGCGAGCCCGACTTTCCGCTTCCGTGGGCTGATCAGCCAGCGCTGAGCCACCTGGCGTCCGCTGACCACCTGCGGGCCACGATCGAATCTGCCGGCTTCTCGGTCACGCACTGGAGTGACATGACCGAGGACGCAGTGGCGATCATGGAGATCTTCCTGGCGGCTCCTCCCGGCCCGCTGGGGTTGCACATATTCGTCGACAAGTTCGCCGAGAAGGCGAACAACCTCGTTCGCGGTCTGTCCAGCGGCCGGCTCCGCGCGATGCAAGCCGTCGCCGAGGCCCGACCTTGACGTTTCTCATGGTGCCGCCGCTCCCGTGGTCGCATGCCTTCGTGTCAGGTTCATCGAAGGGTGGACACCTGCCCGCTTTATGGCGTGAACTGATCGTCAGTCCACGTAATGCGCACGTCACTGGAATTTCCGTGCGGCGCCGGCCACCGGCAGTGACAGACGCACTCGGGCGGAGGGAAGATCATGTGCCGTTTGTTCGGGCTGAGCTCGGGGCGAGCCCGTGTCCGGGCAACGTTCTGGCTGCTCGATGCGCCCGACTCGCTGGAGGCGCAGGGCTACCGCAACGTCGATGGGAGCGGAATCGGGTTCTTTGACTCCGCGGGCGCACCCGTTCTGGACAAGCAGCCAGAACCCTCGTTCGAGGACGAGGAATTCATTCACGGGGCAAAGACGGCCGAGTCGACGGCCTTTGTCGCGCACGTCCGCCTGGCGACCGCTGGCGGCCGGACTGTGCAGAACACGCACCCATTCGCCATGCACGGCCGCATCATGGCGCACAACGGCGGCTTCGGCGAGCTGGCGCGGCTGGATGAGCAGCTTGGCCCGTATGCCGGCCTCGTGCTGGGCGACACCGATTCCGAGCGGTACTTCGCGCTGATCACCCAGCAGGCTGATGCCCATGGTGGTGACGTCGGCGCCGGGATCACGGCCGCGGCCCGGTGGATCGCCGCCAACCTGCCGGTGTCATCGCTGAACACGGTCGTGGCCGCGCCGGGCGAATTGTGGGCGCTGCGCTATCCGGGCCAGCATGCCCTGCACATCATCGAGCGGCCAGCCGGGCCCGGCGCTGGCGCCCCCGCGCCGGCGGGCCTGCACGTTCGCAGCGCCACGTCCTCGGTTCACATACCCGCGCTGCAGTCAGCACCGTCCGTCGCCGTCGCCTCCGAGCGGCTCGACGGCGAGGACGGCTGGCGCATGCTAACCGAGGGCGAGCTCGTCCACGTCCGGCCCGACCTGAGCGTCGAGTCCGCAGTCGTCATCACGCAGCCACCCGCCCGTCTGGTGCCCCTCACCGGCCATAACCCGAACATCGATACCTGACCACAACCTGCCGCAACGCCCCGGGACAGCCCGCTGCGGTTCGAGGTCGCCGTATGAACGCGGAGAGGCGGGCCCCCTTGCGAGGGCCGGCCTCTCCTGCGTTCCGAGCGGCCGGGATCGCTATCTCGGCGTCAGCCCTGCTCGCGGCCAGCGAGCGGGCCTGACGGGGCCTGCGGGAGGGGCGGCTGAGGGCTGGTGTTGTTGCCGTTGGTCAGCGGGGTGCCCGGCGTGAACGACACGCCCCGTACGACCTGGCCGTAGGTCGCCTGCATCACGGTGTGGAACCGCTCGTGCGTCACCTGGCTGGCTGTGGTGGCACTCAGGTTGTCGGTGATCTCGACCAGCTTGTTCGGGTCGGCGCCCTGGTCGCCTGAGCCGCTCACCGTCGAGGTGGAGGCCCACAGCGAGACCGTCCCGTTGCGGTTGACCTGGCCGGTCAGGTTGCGCAGGCCGTCGGTAGCCGGCGCCCATGGCAGGCCGGTGCCGCTGTCGGTGTTGTTCAGCCCGGTCGGGTACTGGTCACCGTTGCGGCCGGGGGCGACGTGGTAGGGCGTGCCCAGGTCGAGGCCGCTCTGCAGCACGTAGTCCAGCTGCCACTCGCCGGTCGAGGGGTTGAACGACCACTTTTGCAGCCCGGCGGTCGCCGAAGCGGCGGCCGCGGTGTAGGTGTTGGTCGTGGCGTCGTAGGTGTTGTCGCCGGCCCCTCGTCGGCCACGTACAGCGTGGTCGGGTTGGCAAACCACAGGCCGAACGGGTAGTCAGATGCGTCCGTCGCGTTCTTGGCGAGGGCGGTCGGGAAGCCCTTCAGGATGTAGGCGTTGGTCGGGGTCAGGCCCGGGTTCTTGGCGGTCAGGCCCAGGGCAGGGTTGCTGGTGCTGTAGGCCGGGGGGGTCCAGCTCGACGCGCTCGGCAGCGTCTCCGAGGTCGACGGGAGACCCACGCCGTTGGCGGTGGTGGCCGATCCGTTGGGGTCGGCGAAGTAGACGGTGTCGACGCCGTTGCCGCCCGATCCCTTGGTGAAGTAGACGACGCCGTCGTAGACGGTCACGCCCCGGTAGTTGTTGTCCTTGCCGGACTTGTCGGCCGGGTCGCCGAGCTCGGTGACGTTGAAGTTGCCGAACGGGGTCGGGGTACCGGGGTTCTGGGCAGCCTCGGGCTCGTGGGCCGGGGTGAGAATCTGCGACCCGGCGCCGTCGATCACGGCGGGCGGCTCGGGGCTGGCGCCGTTGCCGGCGTTGCCCACCGCGAAGATGGTGCCGTCGGGGCCGTCCTCGGGGTCGAGGATCGCCGCCCGGCCGTTGTCGCCGCTGAAGGCGTTGGTCTCGGTGAACTCGAACTGGCCGGCGGCGTTCACCTGGGCCACCGCACGGTAGACCGGCGTCGCCGAGTCGGCGATGGTCGGGTCGATCTCGCCTGGGGTGTTGGCGTTCGAGGCGTCGATGGTGCCGGGCGGAGCCACGTACCCGATGAAGGTGTCATACCGGCCGTCCGTCGACTGGAGGACGGCAAGCTCGGACTTGGATGAGAAGCTGGTCGTCAGGTGGTCGCCATCGGCCGGGTTGTCCGGGACCGTCACCGCCCTGACCAGGCGGCCGTTGTACGGGTTGACCTCGTCGAGGACGATCGGCTCGGTCACGCCGAAGCTTCCGTCGGAGGCATCGTTGTTGAACACGATCGGGTAGGTGCCGGGGGCGACCGCGGTTCCGCAGGTGACGTAAGCAGGATTGGCGGTAGCGCAGTTGGGGGGCAGCTGGGTGGTGCCGGCGGTGATGTCGGCGTTGGTCGTCCAGACGCCAGTGGTCACCAGCAGGTCCCCCGGGGTGAGCCGACCGTGGCCCTGCCCGAAAGCGGGAGCAGCGCCGGCCGCCGCAGGTAGGGCGAAGATCGAAACCGAGCCGGCCACTGCGGCCAGCGAGGTGGCCATTGCCATGCGGCGTGTGCGAACCGGAAGGCGGGTAGCTTTCATGCTGCTCCTTGTCATCTGACAGCCGGTGACTGACGGCTATCTGATGCTGGCTCTCAAAGGTGCGCCCGGCCACCATGGGTGGTGGCGCGCCAGCGAACAGTCGGTGAAGGCTAAGGGCCCGGCAGGCAGCGGAACATCGGGTGAAGCGGCGGTCTGGCCGGTCACGCAGCCATGAACATGCGCTGCCGCCTTGAGAGGGCGGATTTTCGTTCACATTTCTTTTCAGCCATCCTGGCGATTCTCCGATAAGCTCCAGGTCAGAGCAATAATTTAGGTATCAGCCAATGTCTATTCGTGTCCTGTAGTGACGCGCAGTCCACGGACAAACGACGGACGAATGATCAAGGAGCCTGCCGCCGATGGGGTACGCGAAGAAGCGGACCGGCAGGAAGGGCAAGCCGAGATACACCGCCGTCTACCTCGACCTGCGCGGCTCGGAGCGGTCAGCGGGGGACCTTCAGCAGCGAGAGGGCTCGAACAAGGCATGGCAGAACGCCGAGGTAGAACTGCGGCAGGGCCGCGTCGGCGACCCGGCACGAGGGCGTCAGACGTTCCGCAAGTACGTCGAGGAGCAGTCGCTGCCCACCCATGTGCTCGAGCCGACCACCCGGGAGAAGTACACCTATTACCTGGGCGCCCATATTCTCCCGGCGCTGGGCCCGATGCGCATGGCCGATATCTTCCCCGAGCACATATGGGAATGGATCGCGCGGATGCAGCGCGAGGGTCAGTCGGCGTGGACGATCCAGTACTGCAAAAGTTCGATCCTCAGCTCGATCTTCACCACCGCGCTCAACGACCAGGTCACCTATATTCACCCGTGCCGCGGGGTGAAGATTCCCACCGTGCCCGCCACAGTACGGACGATCATCACCCCCGAGCAATTCGAAGTGATCTACGGAGCGCTGCCGGGCGCCGACGCCCAACTCCTGGTCGAGACCGCGATCGAAAGCAGGCTCCGCTGGGGCGATCTGGCAGAACTCCGAGTCAGAGATCTTGACATCGCCACCCGGATACTGACGGTCAGCCGCAAGGTGACCGAGGTCAACCGGGAGTTCCACCCCGAGGGCAGGCCGTTCCTCGTCGGCCTCTATCCCAAGGACAAGGAGTACCGGCGGCTCAAGCTCAGCCCGCAGATCACCGCGAAGCTCAAGGCCCACATCAAGGCCCACGGTCTCGGCCCGGATGGCCTGCTGTTCGCCCGACGCGCAACTGCGCCTGCACCGCTGCGCGTAGTCCCCGAGCCGGGCGCCCTGGACTACACCGACCCCAACGACGCAGGCCGCCGCTACCGGCACGGAACGCTCAGCGCCTACAACGCGGGGCCATGCCGGTGCCCGCGCTGTCGACGCGCCTTGGCCGATTACCGCGCCGAACGCCGCGCGGGCCGGGGCACTCCCCCGCACCCCAGACGTGCAGCAAATGATAGGGAAGAGCACATCGGCCGCAACTGGTTCCGGCGCATGGTCTGGCGCCCGGCCTGCCAGGGCGCCGGGCTGATAGACCTGCCGCGGTTAAGTTGACAGACCCCCCGGATGACCCTCCCGATGCAGTTGAGGCCGGGGTATCAGGCGAGTCGGGGGAAGAGTTTCTCGGCGTTGGCGCGGTCGATGGCCTGGCGGGTCGCGGCTTCCAGCGGTGTGCGCTCATACTGGCTGGCCATGAAGCCGACCGCGTCGGGCGGGGCGAAGGGGAAGTCGCTGCCGTAGAGCACATGCGTGGGCTCGGCGATCTCCAGCAGGCTGGGCAGGGATTGCCGAGGTGGACGCCGGGCGTCGATACCGAGAGCACGCCGGTGGTGATGCCGTGGCTGTCCATGAACTTCAGCGCGGCCGGCGGGGACCAGGGTGGCAGGTCGATGCCGCCGGGCCGGATGCCGTTGTCGCGGAGCCAGCCGGCGTAGCGGGGCGGCAGGACATGCTGATGTACGTCGATGCGGTCCGGGGTGGTCATTGGCGTGATCTCTTCCGATGCAGGCCGAATGGCTGCCAGTGCCTATCAGGCTACGCAGTAGCCCGGCCGACGATGCGGCGGAGCCCTTGGGCGTAGGCGTAGTTGTTGCGCCAGATGATGTACCGGCGGATCGTGCTGGCCTGCTCGTTACGCCTGGCGTGGTCGGCACCGTCGAGGGCGAAGTAGCGCAGCGCGGCGGCTGGCAGCGGCCAGACCGTTCGATGTCGTCGGCCACGCCGATGGCTTGCAGCGCCTGGCCGCCTTCGACGCCGGTTACAACATCCGGCGGCTGCCGGTCCCGCTCGCGGCCTGCCGGCCGAGGTCATGGGGCGGCTGCGCTACGACCGGGTGATGCAGCTGCCGACCAAGCCTGCATCGGGGGTCGGGCGCCGGTTGGCTCGTGTACATCGGAGCTGTCGAAGAGAAAGCTGCCGTTGGTTTCCAGTCCCGGCTGGCGAGAAGGATGTATGGCGTGACGGCTCGCAGGCATGCTCAGCACCCCAATGGGGAGGCCGCCGACGCCGGGAAGCCCGCTTCGGTCAAGGCGAAGGCCGCCGCAATCGACGCCGCTCAGGCGCATCCGCTGACCTGGAAGGTTGTGGTCAGGCGGGCTGCGGCCGTCGCAGTGGCTGGCGCGGCCATCTACCTGGTGCTACCCGAGCTCATCGCGGTGCTGGGGACCTGGCCGCGGCTGTCCACGCTGAACCCGGCCTGGTTCGCGGTCTGCCTGGCCGCCGAGCTGGTGTCTTTCACCTGCAACTTCGCCTTGCAGCGGCTGGCGCTGCGCACCCGCGGCTGGTTCGCCGTCGTCACCGCCGGACTGGCAGGCAACGCGGTCACCAACAGCCTGCCCGGCGGCGACGCCGCCGGGGCCGCCGTCCAGTTCCGCATGCTCACCACCGCGGGGTTCGACACCGACACCGCCGTCGGCGGCCTGACCACGTTCTCGCTGCTCGAGGTCGGCGGCCTGCTGGCCCTGCCGCTGTTCGCGCTGCCCGCCATCCTGGGCGGCGCCGCGGTCAGCCCTGGGCTCGTCCATACCGCCCTGCTCGGCATCGCCGCGTTCGTCCTATACGCGATCTTCGGCGTGATCGTGCTGCGCACCGACTGGCCGCTGGCCACACTCGGGCGCGTGGCGCAGAGCCTGTGGAACCGGGTCACCCGCGGCCGTCGGCCGGTGACCGGCCTGGACCAGCGGCTGCTGGCCGAACGCGACACGGTCAGAGCGGTGCTGGGCAAGAACTGGCGGCAGGCGGCCTTGCTGACCACCGGCCGCCTCGGCTGCGACTATGGCTGCCTGCTGGCCGCCCTGCGCGCCACCGGAGCCAGCCCGCGGCCCTCCCTGGTGCTGCTGGCCTACTCCGCCGCCGGAATCGTGGCACTGTTCCCGATCACCCCGGGCGGACTAGGCGTCGTGGAGGCCAGCCTGAGCGGCCTGCTGATCCTGGCCGGCGTCCGCGCGAGCTACGCCGTCCTGGCCACCCTCGCCTACCGGATCGCCTCCTACTGGCTTCCCCTGCTCGCCGGGCCGCTGGCCTACCTGCTGTTCCGCCGCCGCTACGGACGGCCAGTCCCACGCCGCGCCACGCCGAGCGTGGGCGAGTCCACCGCATAGCCTGGGTCTATTGCCGTGAGGGCCTGCGTCGCTATCTCGCCGGAGGGCCCGTGGGGGTTGACTGGCCAGCCTCGAGCGCCGGTGATTCCTGGGGACGGTCCGGGGCGGTGGCCTGCCAGACCTCCCTGACCAGCACCTGCAGCGCGCCGACCGTCGGGATGGCCAGCAGCGCCGCGACGAAACCGCCGAATATGCCGCCGATCAGGGTGCCGAGCGAGGCGCCGACGAGCACCGCGATGAACACGAGCAGCGGGTTGATCCGGACCGTCTTGCTCATGACCACCGGGTTCAGGACGTGGTTCTCGATCTGGGTGTAGACCAGGAATACGGCCGCGGTGACAATGCCCGCGGTGAGGCCCTGGGCGATGAGCGCGAACAGGATGGTAGGGATGCCGGCCAGGGCTCCGCCGATCATCGGCAAGAAGTCCACCAGGGCCACCCACAGGCCCCATAGCAACGGGAACGGTACGCCGAGGATCAGCAGCGTCACGAACACCACGGTCCCGGCGATGAGCGAGGTCAGCAGGTTGCCGAACATGTACCCGGTGACCTTCTGGCTGACGTCGCCTGCTACCCGGGAGACCGTGGCCCTGAGGCCTGGGGTCATCTGGCCGAGCGTCCAGCTCCACATCTTCGGGCGCTCGAGCAACAGGAGCAGGACCAGGACGAAGATCGTGAGCAGCTCCACCACCAGGGAGGCAGCGCCCTTGCCGACGGCCAGGGCCGGCTTGCTGAGCGACTGGGCGTAGCCGACCAGCTTGGGCGTGTTCAGCTGTGCCCAGCTCTGGACGTGGTACTTGGCCACGAGGTGGCCGATCCAGCCCCTGCCGTGCTGCGCGCTGGCGGCGTAGCTGGGCAGCCGGTCGGCCAAGTGGGTGATCCCGTTGACCAGCGGCACGCCGAACGCCGCGGTCAGGCCGATGAAGACCAGCGCGGCCCAGAGCGTGACGATCGCCACGGCGGGGCCCCGGCGCGGTATCCGCCGCTGCACTTTAGCCACGGCCGGGTCGAGCAGCATCGCGGTGAACCCCGCCACGAGCACCAGCACCACGATGTCCCGCAGCAGGTACATCAGCTTGCCGGCCAGGTAGGTAGCGACGACCACGCCGACCGTGACCAGGATGGTCCGCAGCGGGACGTGGCGCCGGTCGGAGGCCTCGAACAGGCGCGCTAGCCGGCCTCGGGGCGGCTGCTCACAGCTCACCTGGCCACCACGCCAGGTCTCGCCGGAACTCCGGGAAACGGCATCTTGAGCCGCTCTTTGTGAGCCCTTACTCCCGGATCGTGCTGCGATCGGCGGGTCATCGACGTGCGCGGCGAACTCCACGCTGCCGGCTGACCGGCATAGCCGGTGACACCTCCGGGCAAGGACGCTGGCCGACGCGTGCCGACGGGGTGTGCCGTCATGTTGGTTCCTTACTCTCGGTACTGATTTCTTCATCACTCTTGTAATTAATCATCAATTATGATTAACATCGTGTCAAGAGCTGGCCCGGCGGGGTGAGGCACCCCGGGCGACCGGGCAGCGGAGCAGGCGAAAGGAACTGTCATGTTCAAGTCACTCAGCACGTCGCTGATCGCCCGCGGCATCGTGGCCGTGGCGGTCGCGATCATCGCGCTGGCCTGGCCGTCGGTCACGGTGCTGGCGCTGGTCATCTTGTTCGCCGTGTACGCGTTCATCGCCGCCGGCATGCAGGCCGCGCGGGCGTTCAGCAGCCGCAAGGCCGGGCCGGTCATCGGGCACCTGCTGCTCGGCCTGGTCGACCTGGCCGCCGGGGTGATCGCGCTGGCCTGGCCGGCGCCCACCGCGCTGGTCCTGGTGCTGATCGTGGGCGTGTGGGCGGTCATCGCCGGCCTCGCCGAGTTCTCCGCCGCCTTCGGCTCCGGCGAGCCGGCCGGGACCCGGGCGATGCTCATCCTGGGCGGCCTGGTCACCATCGCGTTCGGCGTGGTGCTGTGCGGCCGCCCCGGCATCGGCGCGATCACCCTCGCGCTGCTGTTCGGCCTGTTCAACCTGATCTACGGGATCTGGATGCTGGTCCAGGGCATCGAGCTGCGCCGCACCGCGAAGACCCTGCACTCCGTCACGCTGGGAACCCCGGAAAAGAAAGCAGCCTGAACCGTGTCCAGGCAAGGGGAACCACCCTCGGAGCGCAGAAGCTCCTCGGGCCGCACGGTAGATGCGAGACAGCGGCGAGGCCGTTACCGTGCTGCTGGTGCTGCGCGCGTTCGCGTCCGGCTCCACGGCCATGACCGGCATCGAGGCCACTCCAACGCCGTGCCGTCGCTCAAGCCGGTGGAATGGCGCAACGCGCGGATCATGCTGAGCTGGATGATCGGGCTGCTCATCGGGATGTTCGGCGGCGTCCTGGTGATCACCCGGCTCGCCGGGATCGTGCCCCTGGCTAGCCAGACCATGCTGTCCCAGCTGGCCCACCTCAGCTTCGGCGACGGGCCGGTCTATGTCTTCATCCAGGCGGCCACCGCGGCGGTGCTGCTGATGGCGGCCAACACCTCCTACAACGACTTCCCTCGGGTGCTGTTCCTGATGGCCCGCGACCGGCAGGCGCCGCGCTCATTCCGCTGGATGCTGGTGAGCTGGCCGGACACCTGGTTCCGGCGGGCAGCGTGCTCGCGTTCCTGGCTGAGCATCGCCGGGGGCTGTTCCCGGACTCGTTCACCGCGGATTTGTTCACGTCCGCCCGAACGCCGCAGTTCAAGCAGGCCTACCGGACCCGGGCGGTCGAGCGGGTCATCGCCTGGACCGCCACCAGCCACGGGCAGCGGGTCAAGCTGCGCTACCTCGGAACGAGCAAGAACAACGCCTGGCTGCACACAGGTCCGCCTCCATCAACCTGCGCACCCTGATCAACGCCGGTCTCACCCGGCAGGACGGAGCCTGGGCGATCACCTGACCCCGCGAGGCCAGGCCAGCCCCGGCTGCGGCGCAGCGCGGGACGGCACCAGAATGAGCCCTGTCGCTGCCGGTACACACCGCGCGCCAGGTCACATTGTCACCAGGGCTGACAACAGCTCCAGGCCTGGCTGCCGCTCGCTAGATCGCCCCGCCAGTCAAGTTGTTCAGAGGCGTCCTAGCGGGCGGCCGACGCTGGCAAGCACCCCAGCGCACCGGCCCGGCCACCGCGCCGGGTCCTTCCGGCGAGGATAGAAATCTGGCCGGGCCGATGCGAAGATCGAGCGTATGGGGCTTGACCTCCAGTCGGGGCAAGCTGGCGCTCCTGCCGCCGTGACCGGCGGGGTCGTCTACCGTCCCCGGCTGTTCGAGCGGCTGGACCGGGCGGGCCGGGTGACCGAAGTCTCGGCACCGGCGGGCAGCGGGAAAACGGTACTGCTGCGGTCCTGGATCAGCGAGTCCGGTCTGGCTGACCGGGCCGGGTGGGTGCCGGTGCAGCGCGACGAGCGTGACCCGGAGCGGTTCTGGGTGTCGGTGGCCGACGCCCTGCGGGCCACGAGGCCCGGGTCCGCGCGAGTTGAGCCGGTGACGGCCGCGCCGGGCCTGGACGGCTGGGCGATGGTGGAGCGCCTGCTGAAGGACCTGGCGGCGCTGGACGAACGGATCTGGCTGGTCATCGACGACGTGCACGAACTGCACTCCGCCCAGGTGCTGCGCCAGGTGGAGCTGCTGGTGATGCGCGCGCCGCCGGACCTGCGGTTCGTCCTTATCACGCGGCATGATCTGGGCCTGGGACTGCACCGGCTGCGGCTCGAAGGTGAGCTGACCGAGATCCGCGCTGCCGATCTCAGGTTCACCGGGGACGAGGCCCGGGCACTCCTTGACGACGCCGGGGTGAAGCTGCCCGAGCCATCCATGGTGCTGTTGCTGGACCGGACCGAGGGGTGGGCGGCTGGGCTGCGGCTGGCCGCGCTGTCGCTGGCCGGGCACGCAGACTCAGAGGATTTCGTGGCCGGGTTCTCCGGCAGCGAGCGGACCGTGGCGGAGTACCTGCTGGCTGAGGTGCTCGACCGCCAGCCCAAGGCGGTGCGGCGGCTGTTGCTGCGCACGTCGGTGCTGGACCGGGTCAACGGCGAGCTCGCCGATCTGCTGACCGGGCGCAGCGGCGGCAGCCGGATCCTGCAGGACCTCGAGGCGGCGGGCGCGTTCGTCGTCTCGGTGGACGCGCAGCGGCAGTGGTTCCGCTACCACCGCCTGTTCGCCGATCTGCTGCAGTTCGAGCTGCAGGCGGCTGAACCGGATGAGATTCCCGCACTGCACGCTGCCGCCGCGAACTGGTTTGCCGGGCATGGGTTCGTGACAGATGCGGTCCGGCATGCCCAGGCTGCCGGTGACTGGGGCCCGGCCGCCCGCGTCCTGGCTGACAACTGGCTCGGCCTGGCCCTCAGCGGGCAGGCGAGCGCCGCGGGGGAGCTGCTGGCCCGGTTCCCGGCCGACCTGGTGACGACCGATGCGGAGCTGATCACGCTGCGCGCGGCATACGAGGTGACCCGTGGATCGCTGGAGGACGCCGAGCGGCATTTGCAGCGCGCCGCGGCCCTGTCGGCGTCGGTGCCCGCGGAGCGGCGCGGCGTTTTCGGCCTGCTGATTGCCGGTCAGCGGCTCCGGCTTGCCCGCAAGCGCAACGATGTCCCAGCCGTTATAGAAGAAGCTCAGCAGCTGCTGTCGCTGGCGGGAACGGCGGACGTGGGCCAGCCCGGCCGTGGCGAGGACGCGCGGGCGATGGCGCTGGTCAGCCTTGGCACCGCGGAGCTGATGGCGCAGCGGCTCGGCGAGGCCGACCGCCACCTCGAGCAAGGCGTCGCCCTGGCGCACCGGATAGGGCGGCCTTTTATCGAGGTCACAGGCCTGGCGCAGTGGGCGAACACCGCGATCTACCGATCGCTGGCGGCGGCCGTGGAGCGCGGCACCAAGGCGATCGAGTTGGCCGAGCGGCACGGCTGGACCCAGCATCAGGCGCTTTCTGCCGCCTACACGGTGCTCGCGAACGTGACGATCTGGCAGGGACAGGCCGCGGAGGCAGAGCGGTGGCTGCGGGGCGCCGAGCGCGTGCTGCGGGCGGAAGCCGAACCGGTAAACGATGTGATGCTCCACTACATCCGCGGGGTGCTGGAACTCGTGCGTGGCCGGTACGGCGACGCACTGGGCGCGCTCCGGGCAGCCGACAAGCACGCCGAATCGCTCGTCACCCCGCACCCGCTCGCCCGGCAGGTACGGGCGCTGCTGCTGCTCACGCTGCTGCGCCTGGGCGACACCACTTCCGCGGAGCAGAGCCTCGCCAGCACGGACGCCTCACAGCGCGACACCGGGGAGATATCCGCGGCCGCGGCGGCGCTGCGGCTGGCTCGAGGCGACCCGCACGCCGCGCTGCAGGAACTCGCGCCGGTCCTCGATGGCTCTGCCCGGCCGGTCACCGCCGTCCGGATAGGTGCCCTCGTCGTGGGAGCGATCGCCTTTGACGCGGCCGGTGACCCAGCCGCCGCCAAGGACGCCCTCGAGCACGCGCTCGAGCTCGCCGAGCCGGACGGCATCGTCCTGCCGTTCCTCCTCCACCCGGCACCACAACTGCTGGAGCGGCACTCCCGGCAGCGCACCGCACACGCAGCGCTCGTCCTCGACATCCTCGGGCTGCTCGCCCGAAGTAACGAGGACAACTTCGCAGCGGCCGACCCCGGCCAGCCCGCCTCTCTGGCCGGCGGCGATATCCGCCGGGGTGGTCTGGCCCGGTCAGTCGGGTCATTGCGGGAGCCGCTCAGCGAGACCGAGATGCGGGTGCTCCGCTACCTGCCCACCAACCTGACCACCCCGGAGATCGCCAGCGAGCTTTATCTGTCCACCAACACCATCAAGACACACATTCGGCACCTGTACGACAAACTTGGCGCGCACCGCCGCGCGGAAGCCGTGGAGCGGGCCCGCGCCCTCGGCCTGCTCGCGCCGTCACACCGGCGCTGAGCGATAACTGCGTGCCGCCATGAGCCGGAACGGACGAGCGCGGGAACCGAATGGCCCCCCTGGCCGGATCGACCTCGCTAAGCCGCGCGGCCCGGTCCACGTGAGGCAGACGAGGGCGACGGTCACCATTTCTTCGACGCCCTAACCCGTGGCTCCGGCACATCACCAACGTCGGGTGACGACGGCTCATCCTGTCAGCAGACAAGCTTCCAATGCTGCGCGATCCGCTGGAGGGCCCGTGATACTGCAGGACGCGTTCGCCGTGGACCGTGGGATCTCCGGGAGACTCACCTGGAGCTGGATCTGCTGGCGCAGACCGAGTCGGTGTTCGCGCTGGCCAACGTTCATCTGGGCTGGCCGGCCAACCTGGGCGAGGGCGAGCCGCACGGCCTGCCGGGAAGCTATTTGAACGGGGTCCAGGAGTCGCGGCCGCTGGCGCCAGGAAAGCGGTCGAAGACCCCACCTGGTCGGCCCGCGCGTGACCCGCGACGCGCTCACCGTGCACAGCAGCCCGCGGCCCCGGACTTATTTGTTGAGAGCGCGGGTCCCGGGACGTCGGCGCCGAGCGTCATCCAGGGAATCAGCTGTGTGCTTTCGCCGGCTCTTGCTCGTGGATGGGCGGCACGTACGGCGGTACGGTGCACGGGCCCGGCGGCGGGGGCGGAGGGGCCGCTGTCGGCTGCGGTGCCCCGGCGCGGGAAGTTCCGCCGAACAGGAAGGTGGCCGCGGCGGCCGCGGCGAGCCCGGCGACCGCGGCCGAGTAGACCAGCGCGGTGCTGTGCAGGCCAACCTGTGTATCGACGATGCCAGCGATCAGGGCGGGCAGCCCCATTGAGAGGTAGCTGACGGCGAAGATGGCCGCGATCAGCCCGGCCCGGTCGGCGGGAGCGGCCAGGGCCACCACG
Source organism: uncultured Actinomycetota bacterium (assembly GCA_963808705.1). Classification (GTDB taxonomy): domain Bacteria; phylum Actinomycetota; class Actinomycetes; order Streptosporangiales; family Streptosporangiaceae; genus JASHPR01. The sequence continues at coordinate 14,273 of CAWEHB010000014.1, forward strand.
GTGCGGTAGGCGCCCAGGAACGCCGGCCCGAATCCGATCCCGGCCAGCCCGGTACTCAGGAGCAGCACGGCAGCGTTGCCTGTCTCGATCGCGGCGACCGACACCCCGGCGCCGACCATCAGCGCCAGGCAGCCGCCGAGCATCACCGCGGCCGGGCGGACGTTGCGGACCGCGAGGGCGGTCGCCGCGCCCACGCCAGTGAGCAGGAAGGCCACGGCGCCGCCCCACAGCAGGTTGTGGGAACGGGTCAGCTCCGCGGCAAGGTTGGGTCCCAGCGACAGGTAGAAGCCGCCCAGCGCCCACACCGCGATCAGGGCGGGCAGGGCCCTGGCGAACGCGCCGCGGGCCGGGCCCGGCACGCTGACGTGCGGCCGCAAGGAGGCGAGCGCGCCGGGCCGGACGGTTCCCGACTCGGGCATCGTGACCACCAGGACGAACGCGACCGCGAAGAGACCCAGCAGCAGCCACCACACCAGACTGGTCGGTGCCGGGCCGTACTGGACCAGGATGGCGGTGAGCAGCGCGCCCGTGGCCAGACCCACGTTGGGCGAGACGCTCGACAGCAGCGGCGCGAGAGGGCTCTTGGCCCGCAGGTCCATCAGGACGGCACCGAGTGTGTTGAGCGCCACGCCGACGGCAATCCCCTGCAGGGCCCGGGCGGCGAACAGCAGCCCGACCCCGTTGGCGGCCAGGAACAGCACGCTCGCCACCACATCCAGGGCAATGCCCGCCATGAGCAGCGGCCGGCGCCCGATGTGGTCCGACAGCGAGCCGAAGGTCAGCAGCGTCACCACCAGGAACAGCACGTAGATGGCGAACACCGCGGTCAGCGTGGCCGCCGAGAATCCCCACTTTTCTTGGTAGACGCGGTACAACGGGGTCGGCGCGGCGGTCGCGTACATGAACAGCACCATCATCGCCACCGTCACCCAGAACGCCACCTGCCGGGGCAGCGCCGGCCGCCCGGACCTCTCCGGGGTACCCGAGGACTGGGAAGAGCCCTGCATCACATCTCCGGCCATGACTTTCCTCCTTACGGCTTCGCCCGGCGGAGTTCGAGCAGTTCGAGGCCGAGCGCCTCGAACTGAGCCAGCACACCGTGCAGGGCCGCCTGATCAGGCAGTGGCCCGGCCAGCACGGTCTCGGACCCGTTCACCTCGGCGTGCAGGTACGGGAACGCGGCGAGGAGCGACCTGGCCAGCTCGCCTCGTATGCGGAACTGGCACCAGCCCGGCTCAGCCTCCATGTCCATACCAGGAGGGTCGGTGGCCGGCGGGTGACGGCACATCGCACCGATGAGGTGATCCCGGCTCACCCAATCGGGCCGCAACATCAATTGGGTGCTGATGAGACCGCACCGATCCGAGGAGGGCCACGATGGCGGACGATCTGGCGATTGAGGTGAACGGGGTCAAGCATGGCGTGCTGGCGAGCCCGGACACCCCGCTGCTGTACGTGCTGCAAAACGAGCTCAGTCTGCACACCCCCCTCTACGGCTGCGGTCAGGAGCAGTGTGGTTCGTGCGCGGTGCTGCTGGATGGCAAGAAGGTCAGTTCGTGCGTGACCCCGGTTGGGGATGCGAACGGCAAGAAGATCACGACGGTCGAGGGCCTGCCGGGGCTGTGGGCGCGGCGGCGCGGGAGCGCTGCGCCGGATCCGGAGCTGCACCCGCTGCAGCAGGCGTGGATTGATGAGCAGGTTCCGCAGTGTGGCTATTGCCAGGCCGGGATGCTGCTGGGGGCTGCCGAGCTCCTCGCCACCACGCAGCAGCCGTCCGAGGATGAGATCCGCGCCGCGATGGACGGGCATCTGTGCCGGTGCGGGACCTATCAGCGCATCCTGACCGCGATCGGCAAGGCGGCGGCCGTGATAGCGGACGCAGGCGAGTCACCGGGCGGCTTGTGGCCGCGGCGTCCGCCCTCGCCGGAGGCTTATGGCGAAGGTGACGGGACGCTGACGGGCTTTGGCCTGGGCGGGACTACGGGGGGGCTTGAGACGGCTGACGGGGACGGCCCGTCCGCGTCGAACGAGCCGCCGGACGCGGGCCAGATCGACTCGTGGGTGGTGATCCACGAAGACAACACCGCCTCGATCCTGACCGGCCACCAGGAGATCGGCACGGGGACAGCGACGGGCCTGCTGATGATCGCGGGTGAGGAACTCGACCTGGACATGAGCCAGCTCCGGTTCGTCGCCGAGGACACGGCCGTGACGCCGAACAGCTTCTCCACGACCACGAGCGAGGGAATCTGCGGGAACGGCCCTGAGGTACGGGCGGCCGCGGCGGCTGCGAAACAGGCGCTGCTCGCGCTGGCCTCGGCCAGGCTCGGCGTTGCCGTCGAGGACCTGGCGGTCAGCTCCGGCGTCGTGACGGGCGGGGGCAACTCCGTGACCTACGGAGAGCTGGCCGGCGGTCAGGCGTTCAGCAAAACGATCCCAGAGGCCTACAACCTCAGCCAGTCGAAGATGCCGGGTTTCAACGGCTCAGCGGGCCTGCTGGCGGGGGCGCCGGGCACCAAGCCGCCGAGCAAGTACACGCTGGTCGGGAAGCGGGTGCCGCGGATCGACGTCCCGCCGAAGGTGACGGGCAGCTACACCTACGTGCACAACGTGCGCCTGCCCGGGATGCTGCACGGGCGCGTGGTGCTGCCGCCCGGGCAGCGCAGCTACGGCGCCGGGGCGCCGGTGGTGTCGGTCGATGACAGCTCGATCGGGCACATCCCGGGCGCGCGGGTGGTGCGCCGCGGGGATTTCGTCGCCGTCGTGGCACCGGCCGAGTGGGACGCGATCCGGGCCGCCGAGCAGCTGAAGGTGACGTGGGCGGAGCCGCCGCCCCTGCCGGGTGATGAGGGCCTGCCTGCCCACATGCGCGCGCAGGAGGCGGCCGGCCTGGCGGCCGTCAGCCGCACCGTGGACACCGGGGACGTGGATGCCGCGCTTTCCTCGTCGGCGCACGTCGTTTCCAGGGAGTACTTCTTCCCCTATAACGCGCACGTGCCGATCGGCCCGGCGTGCGCGGTGGCGGACGTGCGGCCAGATGGCGCGGTGATCTACTCGAACGCGCAGACCACGTGGGAGCTGCAGGAGCGGCTCGCCGCGGTCCTGGAGCTGCCGACGGACGTGGTGCGGGTCCGCTGGGTGGAGGGATCAGGGAGTTTCGGCGGAAGCCCTGGCCGGTTCGAGGCCGGCACGGCCGCCGCCGTCATGTCGCAGATCACCGGCCAGCCGGTCCGGGTCCAGTTCACGCGGCGGGACGAGCACGGGTGGGACAACTACGGGATGCCGCAGCTGATGGACGTCCGGGCCGGCATCGACGGCAACGGCAAGATCACCGCCGTTGATTACACGATCACCTCGCCCCCGTTCCCGGTCGGCACGTACACGATCGAGCAGCTCACCGGGCAGCCGGTCAGCGAGCCGCAGCCCTGGAAGCCTTCCACGGACGTGACCGGCAGCCAGTACACGATCCCGAACTGGCGCCTGACGTCCAAGACGCTCCCGATCGTGAACGGCGGCTACCTCAAGACCGACTTCCTCCGCTCACCGATCGCGGTCGGCGCGGCCTTCGCCGTGCAGCAGGCGATCGACGAGCTCGCTTACCTGGCCGGGATGGACCCCGTCGAGTTCCTGCGCCGGAACGTCCAGACCGAGGACACCCATCCGCAGGCGAACTTCCGCTGGCTCGGCTTCTACGACTTTTCACACATAGCCTCCAACACCGAGCGCTGGCTCGCGGTGCTCGACGCGGTCGCCAAGGCCGCCGGCTGGCAGCCGCGGGCCGCTGCCTCCGCGCTGTCGGACGGCGACATCGCCCCCGGCCGGGGCATCGCGCTCGGCGGCACCGGCAGCGGCGCCTACTCGATCACCTACGCCGCGGCGGCCGCGGAGATCGAGGTGAACAAGAAGACCGGCCTCATCACCGTCCAGCACGTCTACACCTGCCAGGACTATGGCCTGGTGATCAACCCGGACGGGGTCGAAAGCCAGGCGCAGGGGATGGCCATCCAGGCGGTCAGCCGCCTGCTCATGGAAGAGGTGCAGTTCGACCAGGCCGCGGTCACCAGCCTGGGCTGGGACTCCTACCCCATCCTCCGCTTCACCCAAGCACCCAAGGTCACCCACATCGCGATCAGCCGGCCCGGCATCACCCCCGGCCCGGGCAGCGAAGAGCTGATGCCCGCGGTGACGGCCGCGGTCGCCAACGCGTTCTTCGACGCGACGGGCGTGCGCATCACCCGGGCACCGCTCAAGCCCGAGCGCGTGCGCGCCGCCCTGCAAGCGGCGGGCGCCGGCTGAGACCGACGACACGGCTCGGTGGGCCAAGGAACGGGTTAGGATCATGAGCTTTACGGCGGCAGGGACGGAACACGGCAGCCCCGCGGACTGGATTCCAGGGCTCTCGGTATCGTCGGCGCCGGGGCGGTGGGTGGTCACGGTTACCGTGCTGGGTTCCGGGATCGCGGCCTTGGACGCCACCGTAGTCAACATCGCCTTGCCGTCGATCGGCCGCGAGTTCCACACCGGTGTGGCGGCCGTGCAGTGGGTAATGACGGGCTACACGCTGACGCTCGCCGCGTTCCTGCTCATCGGCGGGTCGCTGGGCGACCGCTTCGGCAGGCGCAGGGTCTACTCGATCGGGATCGTGTGGTTCGCGGTGGCCTCCGCGGCGTGCGGGCTCGCGCCAAGCGCGATCGTGCTCATCGCCGCGCGGATGCTGCAGGGCGTAGGCGCGGCGCTGCTCACCCCGGGCAGCCTGGCCATCCTTGAGGCCTTGTTCGCACCCGCCGACCGGTCCCGCGCGATCGGCGCGTGGTCCGGGCTGAGCGGGGTGGCGACCGCGGCCGGGCCGCTGATAGGCGGGTACCTGATCACGGCGGCATCCTGGCGGTGGATCTTCTTCATCAACCTGCCGATCGCGGCCCTGGTCGTCGCGCTGGCCGCCCGGCACATCCCGGAGTCGCGGGCCCCGGGTGCCACCGGCAAGCTGGACATCGCGGGCGGGCTGGCCGTGGTGGTGTTCCTGGCCGGGATCACGTTCGCGTTCATCCAGGCTCCCACCGCCGGCTGGACTTCGCCTGCGGTCATCGCGATGGCGGCCGCGGGGGTCGCCGGGCTGACCGCGTTCCTGTTCCGCGAGCACGCCGCCGCGTCGCCGATGCTGCCGCTGCAGTTGTTCCGGGCGCGCCAATTCGCCTCGGCGAACGCGGTGACGTTCATCGTCTACGCGGCGCTGACCGGGACGACATTCTTGCTTCCGGCGACACTGCAGGTCGTGGACGGATACTCGCCGCTTGCTTCCGGGTTGGCTACGCTGCCGATGACCGTGCTCATGCTGAGCCTGTCCGCTCAATCGGGCAGGCTCGCGGCGCGCATCGGCCCCCGGCTGCAGATGAGCGCCGGGCCGCTCGTCATGGCAGCCGGGCTGGTGCTCCTCATCCTGGCTACCCGGGGGTCTAGCTACCCGGTGCACGTGCTGCCCGGCGTCGTGGTGTTCGGGCTCGGCACGACCATCATGGTGGCGCCGCTGACCTCCACCGTGATGAACTCAGCCCCCGCCGCGCAGGCCGGGATCGCCTCGGCGGTCAACAACGACGTGTCCCGCTTCGGCGGCCTGCTCGCCATTGCCGTGCTGCCCGCGCTGGCCGGCATCACCGGTGCCGCTTACCTCCACCCGGCCGCTCTCGCCGCAGGATTCCGGACTACGGTGCTGATCGCCGCGGTCGTCTGCGCCGTCGGCGGGCTGCTCGCCGCGCTTACCATCGTCAACCCGCCCCGGCCGCGGCAAACACCGGTGGCAGCCCGGTCCGGCCAGCACCTGCACTGCGCTCTCGATGCCGCTCCGCTGAGTGCCAGCGCCGATGACGGCGCACAGAGCTAGCCGACACCTCCGGCGGGCGGCATCCGGCTCCGCGATGGCGATCCCGGGCAGAACCGGTCACGCTCGCCGTGCGCACGAACACGCCCTGCGCACATCGCCGTGTCGGCCGCTGCCGGCGCGCGGCCTGGCCGCCCGCTGTGGAACGCCCGGTGCGGCGTACATACCGCTGACCTCGGATCACCCGGATCGAGCGACGTCAGCTCACCCAGGTCAGCACTGAGCTTTGAGTTGAGTCGGCCCGGTCGACTCGCACCAGAACGCTGGAAACGCTGGGTCATCAATGCCACGGCCTTGGCCACCACCCAGCCAGCATCATTGCCGCACCATGCGCTCCGACTACGTAACCATCGACAAGGAGGCACCAAAGGTGACTATCCGCTTCTCACCCGTTATAGCTATCCAGACCAGGGGCGATGGATACCCGTTCATCTCCCACAGGGTCGAAGTGGACAAACTGGGCCGATTCGCGTCGCCCATCCTCATGTTCGATGAGGGACATGTGCGCGGCCGGCCATTCGCCCCGCACCCGCACGCCGGATTCTCGGCGGTGTCGTACCTGTTCGAGGATTCACAGGCCGAACTGCGAACGCGGGACTCGCTCGGTAACGACGTCGTGACCGGCCCGGGCGGCATGGTCTGGACCCAGGCAGGCAGTGGGCTGGTGCACGAAGAAATGGCCGCTAAGCCGGACGGCGACATGCATATGGTTCAGATGTTCGTCAACCTCCCCCGGGACGGCAAGCTCGCCCCACCGCGCGTGTTCCATCTCGAGGGCGACGAGGTGCCCGGATGGCGCAGCGGCGCCGGCGACCGAGTGCGCGTGCTTGTCGGGTCCTTCGACGGCGAGTCCTCTCCCCTGCAGCCGGCACAGCCATTCAGGTTCCTCGACGCATGGCTGCGAAGCGAGATCTCCTTCGACCTTCAGGACGGCCACAACGCAGTGGCCTACGTGATGTCCGGGGCCGTGGCCGTCCGCGCCGAGGGGGGTGAGCGACGGCTGGCGGCCCGGCACGCGGTCGCGATGGGAGGTGACGGGACGAATATCACGCTCGTAGCCGACGAACCCGCGCAGATGGTGGTCCTGTCCGGCCCCGAGGTTCGTGAGCCGGTCGTCACATGGGGGCCGTTCATCATGAACGACGAGGCGCAGATCGACGACGCCATCGCGCGGTATCACGCGGGCAGGATGGGACAGCTCGCCAGGGGCGACTGAGGTTGGCAGGCAGCTCGTGCGCGCCCAGCGCGAGCGGCGTCGCCGCGCTCTGCTTCAGAGCGGGGACAGGTGACCCATGGCCCCGTTGCGGTACCGCTGGATCGCATCGTCGATCTGCCGTGGCTCGTTCATGACGAAGGGGCCCTCGGCGACCACCGGCTCATTGATCTGGGCGCCGGACATGATCAGGAAGTGCGAGGGCGGAATGGCTTCGAGCGTCACTAGCCCCTCGCTGCCGCCGAGTGCCAGCGCGTGCCCGCCGTCTACCTTCTCCTGGTGGCCGTCGGCGCGCACCGCCACGTGCCCGGTGAGCACGTAGACGACCGCGTTGTCCCCAGCCTGCAGATCGAACGGGATCTCCCCGAGCAGGTGCACGTCGAGCATCGTGAACGGCTCGACCGGAGCGAGCGGCGATGTGACGCCGCCGAAGGAGCCGGTGACCACGCGGACGCGATCACCATGATCGCTGCGCCATTCCGGCACCTGGCCCGGCTCGAGGTGCAGCACCTGGGGTGCTGTGAGCTTGTTCGCGGCGCTGAGGTTGACGAAAAGCTGGAGGCCGTGCAGTTCGCGGCCCGGAACAGCCGGGATCTCCTCGTGGACCACGCCGCTGCCCGCGTGCGTCCAGACGATCCCGCCGGGCCCGACGGTGAGGTCGGCTCCGGACGAGGCCCGGCTGCGCAGGTCTCCGGGCGAGTCCTCGAACACGTAGGTGACTGCGGCGAAGCCCGCGTGCGGGTGCGGCGAGAACGGCAGGCCGGCTACCCGGAAGTCGTCCAGGACGGCCAGCGGCGAGGCCGCAACCCCCAGCGCGTCGAGGTCAAGGTACTGCAGCGAGATAAAGCCGGGCAGCGGGCGCTGCTGGGCCGCGACAACGGGCGAGAAGTGAATGGACATCGTGTCGGCTCCCGGGTGGTTTCGTAGTTCCTGCCAGCCTGAAAGCCAGCAGGGTGAGCGGTCAGCGCACGATCCGGGTGACTTCCCCCATTGACCCGGACGGCACGGCCACGCGGCGGTACAGGGATGGCGCGGTGGCCCGGACCATGCCGGGCGCATCCAGCGCGATATGTAAACGTCTTCGCGCCCGCGTGACCACTGGAACGGAAGGTGGGTGGAGGCCCGCCGGGCGGGTCCTCCACCCTCGCGCTGCGGGCGGTAGTTGTCGCCGTTGGAGTTGTCGGTGGAGTGCTCGGCCTGGACGCTGGCCATGACTCCGGGCGAGGCCTCGGCGATGATGCTGAAATACGCCTGGGCCATGTCGCCCTTCGACCAGTCGTACTGCAGCTCGGTCGCCAGCGAGAGCCAGCTGAGCGGCACGACTCCCGCCTGGATCATCCGCTGGACGGCGAGGTTGTGCGTCTCGAGCGTCTCGCCCGCGGTCGCGTCCGCGACGAGCGCGACCGTGTAGCCGCGCCGCAGCGCGCCGAACGCCGTCTCGATGACGCAGCCGTCGGTGGAGATCCCGCCGATCGCCAGGCGCGGCCGGTTTGTCTGTTCGACCGCCTTGAGCACATCGGGGTTGTCGAGCGCGTTGTACTCGCCGCCCCGGTAGATGACCGGATGGTCGCCCAGCGCCTGGACGAGCTGGGGGTAGGGCGCCCTCGCCAGCACGCTGTACGCCGTCACCGGCATCACGAACAAGAGCCTGCGCGCCTTGATGACCGGCCTGCTCGGCACCGCCTACAGCACCAACCAGGCCTCCTACGACCTGGCCCGCCTGGCCCGCAACGGCCTCATCGCCCGCATCCCGCACCGCAACCTCTACGCCCTCACCGGCGATGGCCTGCGCTTCGCGATCTTCTACACCAAGGTGCACGACCGCGTCCTGCGCCCGCTCATGGCAGGCGACCAGCCCCCGGCCCCGCCCCCGCTCCGCGACGCCCTGCGCGCCATCGACCGCGAGGTCACCCGGCGCCTCGCCGCAGTACGACTCCCGGCAGCCGCCTGACCAGCCACGACCCAAAATCCCCAGACAGCCGGCGCGGAACTCACGCGAATCGGGTGATCGCAGCTCACCCTGCCCGCCACCACCATCTGGCGAAAGGCTAAATCCGGTCTGCCTGCCACAGATAGCGGGCGGGCAATCTCCACTCTCGGGAGGAGTCATGTCGGTACCTAACACTGCTGATGGCCGCGGAACGCCGGCCGCGGGCGGCTGGGCGGGCGCGGCGGCGCCGGACAGCAGACGGTGGCTGATCCTGGTGGTCATCGCGATTGCCCAGCTGATGATCGTGCTGGATGCGACGATCATGAACATCGCATTGCCGTCGGCGCAGCGGGCGCTGCATTTCTCCCTGGCCGACCGGCAGTGGGTGGTGACCGCGTACGCGCTGGCGTTCGGCAGCTTGCTGCTGCTGGGCGGCAAGCTGTCCGACCTGCTCGGCCGCAGGACAACGTTCCTCACCGGGATGGTCGGTTTCGCCGCGGCATCGGCGGTCGGCGGGGCCGCGGTCAACTTCACCATGCTGATCACCGCCCGCGCGGTGCAGGGAGCGTTCGCCGCACTGCTGGCCCCGTCTGCGCTGTCGCTGCTTGCTACCACGTTCACCGACCCCGACGAACGGCGCCGGTCGTTCGCGGTGTACGGCGCGGTCGCCGGGGGCGGCGGGGCGGTCGGACTGCTGCTGGGCGGGCTGCTGACCGAGTACCTGTCCTGGCGCTGGTGCCTGTATGTGAACCTGCTGTTCGCCGCCGTCGCGGGCATCGGCGCCTTGGTGCTGCTGCACCGGGGCGGCCGCGCGCGCACCCGGCTAGACCTGCCGGGCGCGGCGCTGGTGTCCGGCGGCATGTTCTGCATCGTCTACGGGTTCTCCAACGCCGCCACCCACACCTGGGGCACCCCGTCCACGTGGGGGTTCCTGGCCGCGGGAGCGGTGCTGCTTACCGCGTTCGTGCTGTGGGAGGCACGTGCTCCCGAGCCGCTGCTGCCGCTGCGGATCGTGGCCGACCGCAACCGGGCCGGCGCCTACCTGGCGATGCTGCTCGCCGGCGCGGGGCTGTTCGGCATCTTGCTGTTCACGAACTACTACATGCAGCAGAGCCTGCGGTACTCCCCGGTGATCACCGGGCTGGCGTTCCTGCCCATGGTCGGCATGATCATGATCTTTACCAACATCTCCAACGTGGTGCTGATGCCCCGGGTCGGGCCGCGGCCGGTGATCGTGACCGGGATGCTGCTGGGCGGCACCGCCGGGGCGTTGCTGACCAGGATCGGGGTGCACTCCAGCTACGCCGGGTACATCCTGCCGTCGGTGCTGCTGGTCGGCGCGGGCCTGGGGTTCATCTTCGCCCCGGCCGCCGACACCGGCACGGCCGGGGTCCCGCCACGCGACACCGGGGTGGCCTCGGCCACCATCAACACCGGCAACCAGCTCGGCGGGTCGATCGGTACCTCCCTGCTGAACACCATCTTCGCCAGCGCGATCGCCTCCTACATCGCCGCCAACGCGCTGCATCGCCGGCCTAGCCCTCAGCTGCTCGCGCTCGCTGCCTTGCACGGGTACGCGGTCGCGTTCTGGTGGGTTGCCGCGATCTTCGCCGTCGGCGCGGTGATCTGCGGTGCGCTGATGCGCTGGGGCCCGCTGGCCCGCCAGGCCCAGCCCGGCGCCGCCACCTGGGAAGCCCCGAGCGCCGGCACTCCCGCAGACCGGTCTCAGCGCCCGGCGGCACCAGCCAGCAACTGACGCAACTGACCGGGGCGCCGGAAGGGTCACCATCGCCGGCCGGCGGCCCCGTTCGGCGGTAGCCGCGGCTGCCACCATCTGAGGACAGGCTTATGGTCGGCGTGATCGAACTGGTCGTGCTGGTACTGGTGCTTGCGGCGGCGGGAAGCCGGCTGCTGGGAATACGGCTGCCGCTGCGCCGGGCGCTGCTGATCGGGCTGGCCGGGGTTGCAGCCGGAGTGCTGTTCGGCTACCTGGCCTGGCGGCGCCACTTGGACCATGTCACCCCGCAAGTGGTCGGCGCCGGGGTGGTCGCAGCGGTGGTGACGACAATGCTGGCCACGGTGCTGGTTGAGATGCTGGTCCCGGCGGCACGACGGGACCAGCCGGCTGGGCTGCCGCACCCGTGGCGGGCACTGTGCCAGATGGCGCGCAGCACCCGCCGCTACGGCCAGCTGGTCCAGATCGCGACCCGGCACGGGCTCGTCACCGGTTCCCGGGCCAGCCCCGCACAGCTGGGCCGCCGGCTGCGCGCGTCCCTGGGAGAAGCCGGCCCGATCTTCGTCAAGCTCGGCCAGGTGCTGTCCACCCGAACCGACTTGCTGCCACCGCCAGTGACCACCGAGCTGGCCAAGCTGCAAGACCAGGTGCCCGGAGCACCGTGGCAAGAGATCCACGCCGTGCTGGAGCAGGAGCTCGGCACCAGCTCCGGCGAGGTCTTCGGCCACATCGACGCCAAGCCGCTGGCTAGCGCCTCGCTGGCACAAGCGCACGCAGCCTGGCGCACGGACGGCTCCGCGGTCATCCTCAAGGTGCAGCGGCCCGGAATCGACGAGCTGGTCACCCGGGACCTGGCCATGATCCGCCGGCTCACCCGCCGCCTGGAATCCCAGGCGGAATGGGCCCGTGATTACCACGCCGCCGAGCTCGCCAGCGGATTCGCGGACGCTCTCGCCGAGGAACTCGACTTCCGGATCGAGGCACGCAACATCGCCGAGATCGCCGCTGCCAGGCCGGCCGGTGCAACGGTGCTCATCCCCGCCGTGCACACCGACATCTCCAGCCGCCGCCTTCTTGTCTTGCAGCGCTTCGACGGCGTCAGCGTCCGCGACGCCGGGCCGGAACTGGACAAGCTGAGCGCGGACCGGGCGGCCCTGGCCCGTGAGCTGCTCGCCACGCTGCTCAACCAGATCCTGGTCCAGGGCACCTTTCACGCCGACCCGCACCCGGGGAATGTGCTGGTCTTGCGGACCGGGCAGCTGGCGCTGATCGACTTCGGCTCCGTCGGGCGGCTTGACATCCGCCAGCAGGCAGGGCTGCGGCAGCTGCTGGTGGCCGTCGCCAAGCACGATCCCGCCGAGCTATACGACGCGGTCACCGAGCTCACCGTCACCCGCGTCACGGACGAGGAAGCGCTCGAGCAGGCCCTCGCCGCCTTCATGACGGCCCACCTTGGCCCCGGCATGGCCCCAGACGCTGGCCTCATCCGCGACCTGCTGGCCGTGCTCGCTGGCGCGGGTATCGCCTTTCCCCCGGTGATCGGCGGCGTCTTCCGCACGCTGCTGATCCTCGATGGCACCCTCCGCAGCCTCTCCCCCGGGTTCGACACCGCCGCCGAGTCAGAAGCAATCGCCCGCCAGCTGGCGGGAGAGCAGCTGGCCCCCCGGTCGTTGGGTGATGCCGCCACCAGCGAACTGCTGACGCTGGTGCCGATGCTGCGCAAGCTGCCCCGCCGCGCCGACCGGATCAGCGCCGCGCTCGCCCAGGGACGGTTCACGACCAACCTGCGGCTGTTCAGCGACCCACAGGACGTGTCAGTGATAACGACCTTGGTGAACCGGGCAGTTCTCGCCCTCCTGGGGTCAGCGCTCGGAGTGATATCGGTAATCCTGCTGCTTGCGCACGGCTCCCCCAGCATTGCCGGAGGCGTCACCGTGCTGCAGCTTCTCGGCTACGTCGGCCTGTTCTTCAGCATCGCCCTGATGTTTCGCGTCGTGGTCGAAATTCTCAGCCCGCGAAGGCGCCGCTGACCGCGCAGGCACGGCGCCCGGTTACCTGTCGGCTGGAGGGGTCCGCAGGTAGCTGCGGCGGCCACGGATGTGCCGGGGCTGGACCTGCATCATGGGCGCGGTTGCAGCCTCGGGCCAGGGGAACGGATCATCCCCCGCGTCCACAATCGACGCCCGCTCCGCCTCGGTATCCACAAAGTGCGCCGGCCCCACGACCTCTACGGCCCATCCCCAGCGCGCAAGCGGATCGATCTGGTCGATCTCAAAGACGACCTCGAACTCGGCATGCGGGATACCAGTACGCAGGTCCTCATGGGTGTAAGAGCCCTCGAGAGGGTGAAAGACGATCGAGCGATCGTGCATCTTGTACACCACCGGCACGACGGTGGGACCCTCCCGGCCGGTGTAGCCGAGGCGCCCGACCCGGGCGGCGCAGAGCAGTCGCAGGCATTCGTTCTCATCCAAGCTCTCGACCACCCGCGGCTGGAGTGTTTCCGGCGAGTTCAGCGACGCGGAGTCCGCACTCGACGTGAATTCATTTGGCATAGCTTCACCTCAGCCCTGCATCCCGGGACGGGGTGCTCCTTCGCTGGTGACTTCTCTCGCTTACATGCCAGCATCCAGCACTGCTGGATGAGTGAGCATCACCCGGATCGTGCGACGTCGGCTCACCCTGGTCAGTAGTCGGCTACCTGGTAGTGAGCGAGCATGCGACCCAAGAGCCCAAGAAGTGAGCATGACCATGTCGACGCAGGATTCGATCGGCCTCAGCAGGACCAGGTCAGTGATCTCCGCAGCCGGCGCGAAGGCGGTGCTGGAGGCAGCGGAGGCGAAGGCAGCCGAGCTTGGCGTTCCCGTGATCATTGTGGTGGTCGACGAGGGCGGCGACCTCAAGGCCCTGGCCGGGATGGACGGGTCCCCGAAGGGGGCGATCCAATGGGCGATCGACAAGGCGGTCACCGCCGCGTCGTTCCGCACCCCGACCCACATCCTCGGCCAGGCCATGTCCGATTTCCCTGCGGCGATCGCGTCGTTCATGGGGCAGCCGCACGCGACATTGGTACCCGCCGGCTACCCCCTGGTCATCGACGGGGCCGTCGTCGGAGGGATAGGCGCGAGCGGCGGGACGCCCGAGCAGGACCAGGCCATAGCGGAAGCGGGCGTGGCCGCGCTGGAGATGTCATGACGGAAAGTGTCATGCGTGCACTGCACGTGCCGGCGGCTGGGGAGCGGCCGGAACTATCGGGGCTGCTGGTCCCCGAACCGGGCGAGGGCCAGTTCCTGATCCGGGTCAAGGCGGCGGGGCGGCAATCGAGGGCACCTATCAAGCTGATCATTAGAGGGCAGCCACCTGGTGGCCTGTCCCAGTCGCGGTGAGTCAGTGAGCAGCGCAGAGCACCTTGGGCAGCCGCTGCGCTACCAAATTTATGTCCGCGGGCAGCTCGGCAGGGCAATGCGCGCGGCGTTCCCGGCCTTCCGGTTCCAACTCCGCCGCCACGACACCGTGCTGACCGGCGAACTTCCCGACCACACAGCGCTGTACGGGGTGCTGGCCCAGATCGAAACGCTCGGCCTGGAACTGCTCGCGCTCCGGCGTCTCCCGCCATGATGAATCTTGATCACCCAATCAGGCGGACGCTTGCTCACCCCACGGCGTCCGAACCTCAGAACAGATGCGAGGCGAGGAGGAAAGGTGCGAAGCATCCGGACCACGACCGACGTGCGTCAAGGTGCTGGGGAAAGGACAAGCGAACCGCTCCGGCTGTTCGTCTTCGCCCGGCACGCCGAGTCGGCTGCCAACGCTGCCCTCGTGCTCAGCACCGACCCCGGCCGCCCCGCGGCCCTGACGGAGCGGGGACGAGCGCAGGCGCGCGAGTTCGGGGCGCAACTCGCCGGCTTGACCATCGATATCGCTGTCTGCTCACGTCTGGCGCGCACCAAGGAAACCATCGACATCGCCCTGGAGAGCCGAGCGGTGCCTGTCCTGATTGACCCCGGTTTCGACGAGCTTCGGGCTGGCGACCTCGACGGTGAGCCCATTCAGGAGTACTGGGACTGGATGAGGCAGCACTCGGCGGATGACCGGCTGCCGCAGGGGGAAAGCGTCGACGACGCGCTCCGGCGTTACGCCGGAGCGTTGCGGCGTCTCCTCGCCAGGACTGAACTGATCACGCTCGTCGTCACCCACGAGCTCGCCCTGCGGCATATCGCCAGAGCCGCCAATCCTGGCTCCCCGCCCTCGGGCGACGCGGCGTTGGGAAACGCGGTGCCGTACCTATTCGACAACGACGCCCTCCGGCACGCCGCGGCCATCCTGGCTGCTCCGGAGCGTTATGCGCAGCCTGTCCCGGATTTGGTGAAGCCCGGGGACGAGTACCAGAGTGCGGCGCCCAGCTGAGCTCCGGCCCAGCGGGGCGCCCATCGCACCAAGCGCGGGGCGAATTCCAAGAAGTCAAGGAGGCAAGAATGGCGGAGGCAGCTCCAGGATCAAGGCGACTTCCGATTTGGGGCGGGTTTCTGCTGGTTGTGCGCGCCTATCCCGTCCTGCCCTGAGATCGGGGCGGGTGGCCCGGGAGGCGCAGGCGCGCTGATGGCGAGGCGCCCGGGTGGCGTGAGGAGATCCGGACCCGCAGGGCCGCCGGCCGGATAGCGAACCGCAGTGGCGGATCCAGGTCCACCGCCTCGCCGTCAACCCCGGCGTGGACCAGTTCCGGGGCACTGACCTCCAGGCGCGGCGCGCTCCAGGCTCGCCCTGGAGGGCGCGGGCTGTCGCCGGGCGCGTCGACGACGACGACCCCGAGCTGCCCGCCGCCGAGCGTCGGGCGGGTGCCGCGAACCAGCGGGCGATCAAGCGCGTAGGGGTTGTTCGACACTAGGACGACGACGAGATCACGGTGCTCGCGCCCCAGGTCGTCGGCCAGGCACAGCGCAGGCGCCTCTGCGCTCGGCCCCATCACCTCGGCCGCGGTCTCGACGAGCGTGCGCACCTTGGCTTCGCGGTAGGCCGGGCTGCGGACCGCGTCACCGTAGATCCCGAGCGAAACGTTGTTGAGGAACGTGCGGCCGTTCACCTCGGCCATGTCGATCCGGCGCTCGACCCCGTCGGTGAACGCGTCCAGAGCGCCGACCATGTCGTGCCGGTCCACGCCCACGTCGAGCGCGAAGTGGTTGCGCGTCCCGGCCGGCACGCACACGAACGGGATCCCGTGCGCCGCGGCCGCGGTGGCCACGACCGCTAGCGACCCGTCGCCGCCTGCCATCCCGAGCGCGTCCGCGCCGACCGCGACGGCTTCGCCGACCAGCGTGGCCAGGTCCTGGCCCGCGTCTAGGACGACGGCCTCGATCCCCTTGGCGCGGGCCTGCTCGGCAAGCCCGGCGCGTGCGGGCTTGCCGTCACCCGACCTCGGGTTGATGAACAGCACTGGCCGGCGCGGCGGATCAACCGGCCGCCAGCCATAACGTGACAGCTGTCGCTGTGATGGGCTCATCGCGGGTGTGGGGAGCATGGACGAATCACGACGTCGGCGTCAGGTCCAGGCCACGGTAGCTCTCCACACCTAGTATCCCGTATCCCGCCCGCGATACCCCGCGCCCGCGGCGACCCGGTCACCCGGCGTTGCCGACGGGGGGACGCGGTCTGCGGCATTGTCGTGGGTGTTACCACGTGCCGGTGTCCGGGAGGGGGAGGGCGGCGAGGCGGGCGGCTTCGTCGGCGGGGACGCCGAGCAGGCGCAGCACGGCCTCGGCGAGCTGGTCGACCGAGGCCTCCGTGACGCGCTCGGGGTGCCGCTGGCGCATCCGGAAGAGCCCGAGCATGCCGCCGGTCGCGGCGCTGAGCGCGATCTCGGCATCGGGAACGGTGAACCGGCCCGCGGCCTGCCCGGCCTCGATGTCGCTCAGGGCGCGCGGTGCCAGGCCGACGGGGATGTCCAGGACGCCCAGGCCGACGCCGGCGAGGAACCCGGCGATCTCCGGGTGGGTCCAGCCCAGCCGCCCGGTGATCCGCGTGCCCACCGCGAACAGCTCCGCCGGGTCGGTGATGCCGACGCTGGCGCGGTCGATCATCTGCCCCCAGCGCT
Source organism: uncultured Actinomycetota bacterium (assembly GCA_963808705.1). Taxonomy (GTDB): domain Bacteria; phylum Actinomycetota; class Actinomycetes; order Streptosporangiales; family Streptosporangiaceae; genus JASHPR01. The sequence goes on from CAWEHB010000014.1 coordinate 31,114, forward strand.
CCAGCACCTCCTGCGAGGCGGTCGCGAACAGCTGCTCCTTGCCGTCGAAGTGGTTGTAGAACGACCCGAAGCCGATGTCGGCCTCCTCGGTGATCTCCTGGATGCTCGCCCGGTCCCCGCGGCCCTCGGCGATCAGCCGCACCGCCGCGTCGATGAGAGCCTGCCGGGTGCGGGCCTTACGCCGGTCCAGCCGCGACACCCGCGGCGCGCCGGCTGCCGGTACCGCCTCAGCCATCGCTGTTCCTCCTGCCGTCCATCTGGCACCTTAGCGCCCATGCTGGCTGGTCATAGACCCACCGCGGCCGCCGCCTGCCGGTCGTTGCTCAGCATTCACCTTAGTGAAAACAACATCACTACTGATAGTCTATGACAAGACTGACTATACCCGATCCGAGGCCGCTGCGCATCTCCCCCACGGGCGTCTGGCTTCTCCGTGCGCCGTGGGAGTCACGAGGGTCGCTTGCGGGCGGAGGCTGGCTGAGCAGCAGCCTCACGTCCAGGGCCGAGCAGGTGCGCTCGCTGAGGCTCCCGAACCAAGGAGACGATCATGAGCAACCACGCCAGGCACAAGTCGCAGGCGAAGGCCGCCAGGGCCCAGGCGAAGGCCGAGCAGGCCCAAGCCGAGCTGGCTGAGGCTGAGACGAAGGTGGCTAAGGAGCAGGCCGCGGCAATCGCCAGGGCCTTGCATGAGGACGAGGCGCACCGGCAAGCGGACCTGCACGAAGTCGCTGAAAAAGAGGCCGAGGCCGTGCCCGACTCGCCACCCGGCCTCTGACAGCGGCATGAACGCACACCTCACCAGCACATGAGCAGCCCATTACAGATCCCGGTCACCGTCCCGTCGCCCGCCAGGTGAGGGTGGCTGCCGCATCTTGACGGAATGGATCAGCGCGGAACCAGGAATGGCGGTGTCAGGCGGCTGACGCGGCCGCAGGCTGAGACCGGCACAACGGCCACCACCGCAGCGTCAGCATCCCGACGCCCACGCCGACCGCCCAGCCCCCGGCGATGTCGGACGGGTAATGCACGCCGTTCACGACCCGGGACATACCCACGGCCGCCGCGAGCGCCCCGACCGGCGCCGCCAGGGCAGGCATTTCCAGCCCGACGCCGGTGGCGAACGCCGCCGCCGCCGCGGCGTGCCCGGACGGAAACGAGGTGGTGACCGGCGTCCGGCCCGGGCGGCGGTCCGGCGGCACCTCACCGGCCGGCCGCGGCCTGCGCACCAGGCCCTTGGCCAGGACGTTGCTGGCCGTGCTCGCGATCACCATGCCGGCCAGGCCCCGCAGGGCCGCCCGGCGGCCCCTCTCGTCCTCGCTGGCCGCCAGCGCCGCGGCGATGCCGATCCACAACACGAAGAAATCGGCCGACCGGCTCAGCGCGGGCAGGAAGCGGTCCAGCACCGGGGAGCTTTCCGCGGAAAGGCGGGCCATGATGGCCTGATCGGCACCGTCGATCCTGTCGCGCACGGCACTGCGTGCAGTCCTGCGCGTTGGCATTCGCGGCCTCCAGGATCGACGAAGACGGTCGATATACGGTACGACGGCGCGGACGAGGACCGCACCGGCGGGACGGCTGCGAATGGCCGTCTCAGGCGGCTGACACTGCCGACGTGCCGGTCGGCTGGGCGAGGATCTGGCCGAGCGCGGCAGCGAGCGCAGCGCGGGGCTCGCCACTGCGGGCCGGGCATCGCCAGGCGATGAACCGGTCCGGACGGACGAGAACGGCGCCGTCGCTGGCGATCTGGCGGTGGCGCTGCCAGGCGCAGCGCGGGTCGTGATAGTCCCCGTCCAGGTGGCCGATCCGCACCGCGTCGAGCGGGACGTTCGCCTCCGCTGCGAGCTGCCTGGCCGCTTCGCACCAGGCCTGGCCGTCCTCGCCGGCGATCAGCAGGAACCGCCCCGGCGCGACGAGGTCCTTGACCGGGCGGCGGGTGCCGTCCTCGTCATCGACCCAGGCGTGCGGCAGCGGGGCGCCAGGGCGGGTGGACGGCTGATACACGCGGATGTCGTCGGCCGGCGCGAGCGCGGCGCTGCCGTCGGGCACGACGGCGGCGGACTGGTAGCAGTAGCCGTACTCGACGTTGAGCTCGCTGAACTCCATCGACTGCGCGCGCATCGCCCGCAGCACACCCGAGCGGTAATCGGCGTCTTCGGGCCGGCCGCTCCACATCCGGCGCAGCTGCGCCATGTTCTGCTGGGGCGTGTTCTCGTGGGAGACGCCGAGCGCCGCACCGATCGCGAAGTGGTTGAGCGCATTCTCCAGCGAGCGCTGGGCGTTGCGCTCGTCGACCGGTCGCCGCTCGGCTTCGTAGGTGTCCAGCAGCGCCGGCGACGCGTGACCGGCGAGGACAAACGCGACCTTCCAGCACAGGTTCTGCGCGTCGTGGATCGCGCTGGTCAGCCCCAGCCCGCCGGTGGGCGGGTGGCGGTGCGCCGCATCCCCCAGCAGGAACACGCGGCCGGTCCGGAACGCGGAGGCCATCACCGCCTCGACCGACCAGCGCGTGATCTTGTGGATCGTCATCGGCAGGTCCGGAACGCCCAGCGCCTCGCGGGCGTCGGCTTCGACCTGCGCGTCGGACTGGGCGCGGGGATCATCGGCCGGGTAGTTGAGGTGGATCACCCACTCCTCGGACTGAGGACCCCACCGCCCCGGCCCCATCGGGACCATCACCACCAGGACACCGGCCTGCGGCGAGAAGATCCAGCGGATCAGGACGTCCGGATCCTTCGCCCAGGGCGAGAAGTCGGCGGACACGTGCAGCGTCGCGGTCTGCGTCACCACGCCGAGCCCCTCGTACCCGACGCCGATCAGGCTGGCCACCCGCCGCCCCCCGTCCACGCCGAGCAGGTACTGGCAGCCCACCGTGTAGGACCGGCCGGAGGCGTTATCGCGGATGCTGGCCCGCACCCCCTCGCCGTCTTGCTCGAGGCCGGTCAGCTCATGGCCGAACCGGATCCGTCCCGGCGAGAGCTCCTCCGCGCGGGCCTTCAGCACCGGCTCGAGGCGGATCTGCGGCAGGTTCAGCTGCCGCCACGGGCTCGCCGCCCGCCAGCTCTCGTCTGCCCCGCCAGCGCCCCAGCACTCCAGGCGCGCCAGGCGGCGCCCGTAATCCGGGCCGGGACCGGCGAAGCCTGCGTAGAACGCCGTCGCCGCCATCTGCTCCGGCGGCGTGCTGCGCTCCGCGATCGCGCTGGCCACGCCCACGTCCTCCAGCACTTCCATCGCCCGCTGGTTCAGGACATGGGCCTTGGGCAGATCAGAGGTCCCCGGGCGCGCGCTGACCAGCAGATGCTCCACCCCCAATCGCGCCAGCAGCATCGAGGCGGTCAGGCCCGCCCCGCCCCCGCCCACGATCAGAACCGGGACCTTCTCGTCAGCGTCCGCTATCCCCGACATGACTTCCTCCCTCGGCCAGAACTGGAGTGAACGGACCTGGGCACTCGCGGTCCTTGAACTTCGTCAGGCCGACACTTGACAACATCTCTATCATAACTGATAGTTAATTACAAGACTGATCGAATGATCCAGTATGTGAGAGCGAGGGAACCGATCATGACGACACATCCGAGCCCGACCCAAGCTCCCGGGTCTTCGTCGCCCCAGGAACCCAGGGAAGACCCGCACCGTTCGCTGCACAGCGAGGCGGGGGCGCGGCCCGGGGAGCATCCCGGGCGGTCGAAGGATCCCCTGGTCAAGGTGGCCGGGCTGGCCTGGCTGGAGTTCGAGAAGCCGGACCTGGACCGCGCCGGGCGGTTCGGCGCCGACTTCGGCTTTACCGTGGCGGACCGGACGCCGCAGATGCTGGTGCTGCGCGGCCGGCGGGCGGCTGCTGCGTGCCTGGTGGTCCGCCGCGGTCCGCGGGCCCGTTTCGTGGGGCCCGCGTTCCAGGCCGCCGAGCGGGGTGACCTGGACCGGCTGGCCCGCGGCGCCGGCGGGACGGTCACCGCGCACCAGGGCGGTCACGCCGTCCTGCTACGGGACCCGAGCGGGTTCCCGGTGCGCGTGGTGCACGGCGTCGCGGAGTTCCCCGCGCTGCCCGAGCGCGCCCCGCTGCCGCTGAACTTCGGAACCGAGCGGGCGCGGGCCAACGCCACCCAGCGACCGGACCGGCACCCGGCGGAGATCCAGCGGCTAGGACACGTGGCGCTGGGCACCACCCGGTTCCGCGCGGCCCTGGACTGGTACCTGGAGACCCTCGGGCTGATCGTCAGCGACTTCCTGTACCTGGACGGGCAGCGCGAGCGCGGCCCGGCGATGGCGTTCATCCGCTGTGACCTGGGCAGCGTCCCGGCCGACCATCACACCCTGGCCATGGCCCTGCAGCCGCACACCGGCTACCTGCACTCGGCCTATGAGCTCACCGACCTGGATGAGGTCGCCGCCAGCGGGGAGTACCTGCGCGAGCAGGGGTACCGGCACGCGTGGGGCCTGGGTCGGCACATCCAGGGCAGCCAGATCTTCGACTACTGGCGCGATCCGGACCGGGCCATGTTCGAGCACTACACCGACGGTGATGTATTCGACTGCTCGATGGAGCCCGGCTGGGCCCCGCTGTCGCGTAGCGGCCTGGCCCAGTGGGGGCCGAAGGCGACGGCGGAGTTCACCGGCACCAACGACCCGCGCGTCGCCGTCGAGGCGATCAAGGCCCTGCGGGACAAGGGCAACGAGGTGGACCTGCGCGCGCTGCGCGGGCTGATCAAGGCGATGAGCTCATGAGCGTCCGCCTGGCCCGCACCGCGGACGGCTGGTGGGCAGTGACCCCGGCCGGCCTGGTCCGGCTCGGCCTACAGGCCGCGACCACCGGCGGGCTGCTCGCCGACCGGGCGGTCCTGGACACGGCGATCGAGGCCGCGCTGGCCACCGCGGATGCTATGCCGCAGGCTGCCGTTGCGGCCGAGTCCCTGGACCTGCTCAGCCCGGTGACGTCGCCGACGCGGGTGGTCGCGCAGGCGGTGAACTACCGGTCCCATGCGACTGACTCCGGGTTTGACCCGGACCGGGTCCCGGCGGCGTTCTTCCGCAAGGCCTCACACTCCATCACCGGCCCGGCCGGGGACATCATCCGCCCCGAGGACGTCGGGTTCCTCGACTACGAGGTCGAGCTCGGCCTGGTCATCGGGGCCAACCTGCCGGTCGGCACGACGGTGACCGAGCAGGACCTGGCCCGGTACGTCGCCGGGCTCGTGGTCGCCGACGACGTCAGTGCCCGGCAGATCCAGCTGGTCAAGACCCAGTTCTACGAGGCCAAGTCCTACCCCACCTTCACCCCGGTGGGACCCTGGCTGACCCTGATCGATGCCAGGGACCTGGCCCGGCTGGACTCGCTGCGGCTGACGCTACGGGTCAACGGCGAACTGCGGCAGGACAGCACCGCCGCGGACATGATCGTCCGGCCGGCCCGGGCGCTGACCATGCTGTCCCGGTTCCAGCCGATGGCCCCGGGCGACCTGCTGCTGACCGGCACGCCTGGCGGCACCGCGCTGAAGGCACCGGCCAAGATCACCGGGCTGCTCGCCGGGCTGCTGCCGCCCGCCACCCGGTGGAAGCTGTTCTTCGGCCGGCAGGCGGCCAACCCCCGCTACCTGCGCGACGGCGACGTCATCACCGCGACGATCGCCTCGCCCGACGGGCAGCTTGACCTCGGCACGCAACACAACACCGTTATCGGGAAGACGCCATGACCGCGCGCGAAACACTGCCGCTGCCGGAGTCGACCTACCGGCTGCTGCTCGACGCCGCCGGCACCTGGCCCGACGGCATCGCCACCCAGTGGATCCCGGACCCCGCCGATTACACCCGCTGCCTGGCCTGGACCTACGCCGAGCTGGCGGGCACGGTGACCCGTATCGCCAACGCGCTGACCGCTCTCGGGATACAGCGCCAGGACGCGGTGACGCTCAGCAGCGTCAACACCTCGATGCTGTACGCCGCCACGCTGGCCGCGCAGGCCGTCGGGATCGCCGCTCCGGTCAACCCTGTCCTGTCCGGCGAGCGGATCGCCGAGCTGATCCGCCGGACGGGATCCCGGGTCCTGGTCGCGGCCGGTCCCGAGCTGGACCCGCAGCTGTGGCCGCGGCTGCTCGAGGTGGCCCGCCAGGCCGACATGACCGCCGTCCTCGCGCTGCGGCCCGACGGCGCACACGGCGACCCGCCCGCCCTGGACCTGAGCGGTGACGCGCCTGCCGGCGGTACCACGAACGGCCGCGGGCCGTTCGTCGCCTATCTGGACGACGTGATCGCGGGCCAGCCGTCCGGCCACCTGGCCGACGCGGACCTGCCGCGGGCAGGCGATCTCGCGGCGTTCGTGCACACCGGGGGGACCACCGGCGCCCCGAAGATCGCGGCGCACACCCACGCCAACCAGCTGGCCTGCGCCCGGGGGATCGCCCTGTGCAGCGGGCTGGCTCCCGGGGAGGGAGTACTGGGCGGGCTGCCGTTGTTCCACGTCAACGCCCTGATCGTCACCGGCATCGCCCCCATGTTCAGCGGCACCCGGGTAGTGTGGCCGGGCCCGGCCGGCTACCGCGACAAGGCCCTGTACGCGCGGTTCTGGCAGATCATCGACCACTACCAGATCGCGGCGATGTCTGCCGTCCCCACCGTCTACGCCGCCCTGGCCCAGGTCCCGGTCGACGCCGACATCGCCGCGCTGCGGCTGCCGATCGTAGGCGCGTCCCCGCTGCCAGCCTCGGTGCGCGAGGACTTCGCCGCCCACACCGGGCGGCCCCTGCTGGAGGGCTACGGGCTCACCGAGGCGGCCTGTGCCAGCACCTGGACCAGGCCGGGCGAGGAACGGCCCGGGTCGGTCGGCCGCGCCCTGCCCGGGCAGCAGGTCAAAGCCGTCCGGATCGCCGACGACGGATCCTGGGCGGACTGCACCCAGGGCGAGACCGGCGTGCTGGCCATCGGCGGTCCCGCCGTGTTCGCCGGCTACGTCACCGACCCCCGCCTCGGCGGCCCCCGGGTGAGCCGGGACGGCATCGTCCGCGACGGCTGGCTGGACACCGGCGACCTAGGCCGCGTCGACGCTGGCGGCTTTGTCTATCTCACCGGCCGGGCCAAGGACCTGATCATCCGCGGCGGCCACAACATCGACCCCCGGGTGATCGAGGACGCACTGCTGGCCCATCCAGCGGTCCGCGCCGCGGCGGCCGTCGGCCGCCCCGACCGGCACTCCGGCGAGGTCCCGGTGGCCTACGTCGTCCCGGCCGGCCGCGGCCGGTTCGATGAAGCCGAACTACTGGCCTGGGCCGACACCGCCATCGGCGAGGCTGCCGCCCGGCCGAAGCGCATCTATGCAACCGATGCGATCCCGGTCACCGAGGTGGGCAAGCACTTCAAGCCCGCGCTGGCCGCCGACGCCGCCGTCCGCGCCGTCACCGAAGCCCTGGCCGCCGCCGACCTGGCGGATGCCCGGGCCACCGCGGCGCACGAAGACGGACGGCTGGTCGTCACCGTAACCGGCGCCGACCCCGGCCAGGTCCGCCAGGCCGCCGCCGGGTTCGCCCTCACCATCCGCACCGGGCCGCCACCCGCCGAGACCACCGCGAACTGACCTGCCGAGAAAGGGACACGACCGTGAACGACCAGAACCCCGCCACCCAGGAACCCGTCATCGCCGTCGGGCGCAGGACCGGCCGGCTGCACCGTCTCCCTCCTGCTCGCCGATTCCGGGATCCCGGTCACCCTGCTGGAACGCCACGCCCAGCCTCACCCCCTGCCCCGCGCGGTGCACCTGGACGACGAGGTCGCCCGGACCCTGGACCGGATCGGGGTAAGCGAGGGATTCCTGGCCCGGTCGCGGCCCGGCAGCGGGCTGCGGCTGCTCGACGCCAGCCACCGCGTGATGGCCGAGTTCACCCGCGACCACCAGGCCAGCCAGCATGGCTTCCCGCAGGCGAACATGTTCCACCAGCCCGACCTGGAAGAGCTGATGCTCGCCCGGGTCGAGCGGCATCCGCTGATCACGTTCCGCCGCGGGGCCGAGGTGACCGGGCTGGACGGCACCGCCGGCCCGGTCACCACTGACCCCACGGCGCCGGTGCGGGTGCACGCCCGCGTCGCCGGGGAAAAGCAGACCTTCACCGGCCTGGTCGTGCTGGGCTGCGACGGCGCCAACAGCACCACCCGGGAGCTGGCCGGGATCACCATGGACGACCTCGGCTTCACCGAACGCTGGCTCGTGATCGACATCCGCGTCAGCAACACCCTGGACACCTGGGACGGCGTCGAGCAAATCTGCGACCCCGCCCGCGCCGCCACCTTCATGCAGGTCACCGGGGACCGGTACCGCTGGGAGTTCCGGCTGCGCGACGGCGAGGACGAAGCCGGCCTGATCACCCCGCAGGCCCTCGGCCGGCTGCTGCAGCCCTGGACCGGGCGCAGCGACCTGGCCGGCCTGCAGATCATCCGCAGCGCGACCTACACCTTCCGCGCCCAGATGGCATCCCGCTTCCGCAGCGGGCGGATCTTCCTGCTGGGTGACGCCGCCCACCTCACCCCGCCGTTCATCGGGCAGGGCCTGGCAGGCGGGCTGCGCGACGCCGACAACCTGGCCTGGAAACTCGCGTACGTGCTCACCGGCCGGGCCGGGGAAGACCTGCTCGACAGCTACGACAGCGAACGCCGCCCGCACGCCACAGCCCTGGTGAAAAAGGCAGTCAGGGTCGGCTGGGCGATGACCGGCGGCCAGGACCGCGCGGCCGCCGTCCGCCGGATCGCCCTGGCCGCGGCCGTCCGCAGCGAGCGGGTCTGCCAGGCCATGGGCTCCACCGCCACGCCGCGGCTGAAGACCGGCGCCCTGCAGCACCCCCCGCGGCGGCCCTTCGGCCCCGGCATCCCCGCCGCGCTGCGGCCCGGCGGCCTGATCCCCAACCCGCTGGTGTCCACCGGCGACGGCCCTCCCGCCCGGCTGGACTCCATCCTGGCCGGCCGGGCGGCCGTGCTCACCGCGCGACGCCCCGGCGCCGAACTGGCGGACTACTGCCGCCGGCACGGCCTCGTCCTCGCGCGGATCAGCAGCATGACACCCGGCACCAGAAGCCCTGAACGACCCGGCGCGGGCCCAGACACCGACTGGATCGACATCCACCTCGCCGCCGACGGACAGGCCGCAGGCCTGCAGGCCCTGACGACCGACCCGGCGCTGACGGTCATCGTGCGCCCCGACCGCGTGGTCGCGGCGGTCGAACCCCGCAACCGGCTGCCCCGCCTGCCCTGGCACATCCCGGCCGCTGCCGTGCGCGGGCGCCCGGCAGCGGCTCACCCGCCAGCTCAGACCAATCCCGCCAGCCCCTTCCCGGCCATCCGCTAGGAGGCTCCCATGTTCGTCACCGTCTCGCTGCTGCTAGCCGCGGCCTGCCTCCTGCCAGCGGCCGGCAAGCTGCTGGGCCACCCGAAAATACGCCAGTCCGCCGCGCACTTCAAGATCCCCTGGCCCAGATACCGGCTCATCGGGGTCGCCGAACTAGCCGCCGCCGCAGGCATCCTGGCCGGCCTGTGGTGGCATCCCCTCGGCCTGGCCGCAGCCGCCGGGATGGCCCTGCTGCTCCTCGGCGCGCTGATCACCCATCGGCAGGCGGCCGACAGCGGGAAGGAGATGGCACCGGCCCTGATCGCCCTCGCCCTCACGCTCGCCTACCTGGCCATCGCTCTCACCAGCTGACGGGATGCCGCCGGACACGTGGCTATGGCCGCGTCAGCTTGATGGGGGCCAGCCTGAGGGGTGGCGTCGGCGGGCGCGGCAGCGGGGCGGGCGGCGCGGCTCGTGTCCCTGTCCGCTCGCCGCTGAGGATCCTGGCGGCGTCGATCAGGGCGAGGTGGGTGAATGCCTGCGGGAAGTTGCCGACCTGCCGGCCGCGGGCGACGTCGTACTCCTCGGCGTACAGGCCGAGGTCGTTGCGCAGGGTGAGGAGCCGCTCGAACAGTTCCCGCGCCTCGTCCTGGCGGCCGTTCAGCGCGAGCGCCTCGACCAGCCAGAACGAGCAGGCCAGGAACTGGCCCTCGCTGCCGGCCAGGCCGTCGTCGGTGGCGTCGGTCGAGTAGCGCGAGATGAGGCCGCCGTGGCCGAGCTCGCGGCGGACCGCGTCGATGGTACCCGTGAACCGGTCGTCGGCCGGGTCCAGCAGGCCGACCAGCCCGACCATCAGCGCGCCGGCGTCCAGCGCCGCCGAGCCATAGGATTGCGTGAACGTGTGACGCTGCGGGTCGTAGGCCCGCTCGAGGATCTGATCGTGGATCTGGGCCCGGATCTGCTCCCAGCGCTGCAGCGGGCCCGCCAGCCTGAAGTGCTTGCTCAGCGCGATGGCGCGGTCGAAGGCGAGCCAGGCCATCACTTTGGACTGGGTGTAGTGCTGCCGCGGCCCGCGGGCCTCCCACATGCCGTCGTCGGGTTCCTGCCAGGCGCTCTCCAGGTAGTCCAGCAGGTCGCGAAGCTGCTGCCACAGTCGCTCGGAGAGCTGTCCCAGCGCCATCGCCACCGCCCAGCCCACGCCGACGACCTCGCCGTACACGTCGAGCTGGAACTGGCCCGCGGCCGCGTTGCCGACCCGGACCGGGCGGGAGCCCTCGTAGCCGGGCAGCCAGTCCAGCTTGTACTCCTCCAGCCGCCGCTCGCCGGCGATGCCGTACATGATCTGCGCCTGGTCGGGCTGCCCGGCGGTCGCCCGGAACACGGCGTCGCTGAACGCCAGCGCCTCGTCGGTGTAACCGCCGGCCAGCAGCGCGTTCAGCGTTAGCACCGAGTCGCGCAGCCAGGTGTAGCGGTAATCCCAGTTGCGCTCGCCGCCGAGGTCTTCTGGCAGCGAGGTCGTGGGCGCCGCGATGATCGCGCCGGTGACCTGATCGGTGAGGGCCTTCAATACGATCAGCGAGGTCAGGACCTCGTCGCGGTAGTCACCTCGGTAGGTGCACCGGTCCGACCACTGCCGCCACCACGCCTGGGTGCGGGCCAGAGCCGCGTGAGCGTCCTCGGTGCGGCCGGGGCGCTCATAGGAGCGGAACCAGCTGAGGGCGAACCGCTCGCTGGCGCCCTCCTGGACGGTGAACTCCGCCACGGTGGTGAGATCCTCCCCGTGCAGTTCCGCCGGCGTGCTCAGGTGCACCGCGTCGGGCCCTGCCTGGGCGACGATCCCGTCGGGCACGCGCTGTACCCAGGGCACCGTCAGGCCGTACCCGAACCGGATGATCAGCTGCATGCGCATCGGGACGCGGCCGTGCAGCCCCTGCACGATGCGCATGAGCTGCGGGGCGCCGCCGTCGCGGGGCGGCATGAAGTCGATGACCCGCGCCGTGCCGTCGGCGGTCTCGAAGTCGGTCTCCAGGACCAGCGTCCCCTCGCGGTAGCGGCGCGACACGCTGCGGACCTCCGCGGCGGGGGCGATGAGCCAGCGCCCATGCTTCTCCTCTCCCAGCAGCGCGGTGAAGCACGATGCGGAGTCGAAGCGGGGCAGGCACAGCCAGTCCACCGAGCCGTTGCGGCCGACCAGGGCGGACGTCTGCAGGTCACCGATCAGCGCGTAATCCTCGATCCTCACCGGAGCTCCTCTCCTGGTAGGCCGCCGACCCTGCCCTGGCGAAGGCGCGCGCCTGCCGGCCTGACTCGCCCTCTAGTGACTGCGTGGGCGGGTTTGCTGCCCGCTTCGCACTGGTCCTATACCCGGTCGTAAAGCCCCAGGCATCAGTGGTGTTGCGCGCTCTTGAGCTCGAATGCGAGCACGATCTCGGTGATGCCGCGGAACAGCGCCAGCACTTCGACCCGGATGATCAGCGACGGCGACGTCGCTGGCCCACCGGGCCGGTAGCTCTTGCGGCTGCCGATCTTAGCCGCATGACGGCCGCGCCCTGATCCGCCTTTGCCTTGCTGACCTGGCACCAGGAATACTCGGTAAGACATCCCAGGGTTTGCCGTCGGCCGGGCGGGCGGCGGCCATCCCGCGCCGGTCTGGGGAGGTCGCGATGGAGGAGGATTTTGTCTGGATGACAACACGCCGGATCAAGCCAGGCACGCTGGCTGACTTCAAGCGGACCTGGCGACCCGAGCGTCATCCCGACGGCATGCTGCACGCGTACGCATACTGGTCTGACGACGAGCAGGAGATCATCGGCGTGTCGTCGTGGGTCTCCCGGGAGTCATGTGAAACATGGCGGGCATCGTGGGAGGAAACGCGCCGGCGTGCGGCGATGGCTCCCTACGTCCTGAGCGAGCACGAGGGGTTCTACCGCGGCCGCGAGCTGATCGTGCCTGCGCAGCCGTGATCATCCGGGCGGGGTTCACCGCCATCGATGACCTGGTGCACGGCTTCGGCGCGGCTACCTGCCTGTCCGGGAGGCGTAGACGATGAAGGCAGCGGTGATCGATTCGCCCGGGAGGGGCCCGCGGTTCGCCGACTTCGCTGAGCCGGTCGTGGCCGAGGGGGAGACTCTGATCGAGGTCACCGCCGCAGGCTTGCACCCGATCGTGCGGATGCTGGCCAGCGGCGAGCACTACGGCAGCCAGGGCACGCTGCCGATGATCCCTGGCATCGACGGCACGGGCCGCTCCCGAGACGGCACCCGGGTGTATTTCGGCGGTGTCCGCCCCCCGTACGGCCCGATGGCCCAGCGCGCCGCGGCGCCGTTCGTGCTGCCGCTGCCCGACGGCCTGGACGAGGTGACCGCCGCGGCCATCATCAACCCGGGCAATGGCGCCTGGCTGGCGCTGACCCGGCGGGCAGCGCTGCAGCCCGGCGAAACCGTGCTGGTGCTCGGCGCCACCGGCGCCTCGGGCCGGATCGCGGTGGCGCTGGCCGCGCGGCTGGGCGCCGGCCGGGTGATCGCCGCGGGCCGCAACCGGGCCATCTTGGACCGGCTGCCCGCGGCCGCCACCGTGGCGCTCAGCGGCCCCGACGACGCAGCGGCGCTGGCCGAGGCGGCCGGCCCGGACGGCATCCACGTCATCATCGACTACCTGTGGGGTCGGCCCACCGAGGCGGCCATCGCGGCCATCACCCGGCGTGGCCTGGCCCATGCGGCGCCGCGGGTCCGCCTGGTGGAGGTCGGGCAGATGGCCGGCTCCACCATCTCGCTGCCCGCTGACGTGCTGCGTAGCTCGGGGCTAGAGATCCTCGGCAGCGGCCCCGGGACCATCCCCCTGGCTGAGATCGTCGGCGCGATACCCCAGTTCATGACCATCGCGGCCACCGGTGACCTGCCGATCGACCTCGACGAGGTCCCCCTGGCCGAGGTCGAGTCCGCCTGGCAGCGCCATGACGACAGCCGGCGGATCGTCCTGCGGCCCTGACCACCGGCCTGGCTGTGGTGCGCGGATGGCTGGCCAGTGGCCTGGCCCGCAGGGAACAGGCCAGTGCTCGCGGCCCAACCAGTCGCGGCATGCAGGACGGCCGCATCTGGACGGCCCTCGTCTTCAATTGAAATCCTGCTAGTGCACACCAGAACGGCTACTCGCGCACCGCTGATCACGCTCAGTTGATCAGCATGATCAGACCTCAGGCTGGGTCTACGACACCAGCTGCCGCTGACCGAGCAGGCCGCCTTGGTCAGGTGAGGATCTTGGCCTTCTCGCGCTCGAACTCGGCGGACGTGATGACGCCGCGGTCGCGCAGGTCGGCGAGCTTGGCCAGCTGATCGGCAGAGCTCCCCGTGCCAGCGGCCTCCCGTATGTAGGCCCGCGCTTCCTGGTCCTGCTGCCGCGCTTGCTGCACGGCCCGCTCGTGCATCGACCCGCCACGGACGATCAGGTAGACCAGGACGCCGATCAGCGGGATGAACAAGATGAACAGGAACCACAGCGCCTTGGCCCAACCGGACAGGTCATGGCTGCGGAAGATGTCGATGAAGATCCAGATCAGGATCCAGATCCAGATCACCCACAGGAAGACCTCGAGGATCGTCCAGAACACATTCAGCAGCGGATAGTTATAGCTCGCGGCGAGCGGCATCGGTGCCTCCTTGGCGCGGGGCTTTCTCGAGTGCCGGGCGGCACTGGCGCGGGCAGTGCGGAGCGATGATCTTACCTGACCTGGGCGCTTGACGCCATCGGGCCCGGAGCATTGCGAGGCTGAGGCCTGGCGCGTCTTGTGGGCGGTTCGCACGGTTCACGGCCTGCTAACGCTGCAGGCGTTTCTGCGTGCCCTCGACACGGCGGGCGCGGTGACCCCGGACCGGACCGAGGGCGGGGCGCCGCCGCTACACCTGCCGCCAGCTCGCCTTTGCGGCCCGGATCAGGGAGCTGTTCGACCAGGGCCACACTCTGGCCGCCGCGCTGCGCATCCTGGCCCTGGAAGACGACCTGGCCGCCGGGCGCGTCCTGACCGCCCGCCTGCACGCCTGGCTCGCCGGCCAGGACCGGCAGGACACCTGACCCGGCGGCCAGGGCTACCGGCTGGCGGCGCCGCGGGCGCGCGGCTCCCGGCCCCGCGCCTCGCCCGTCTCGTCAGCGCCGGCCAGTTCCCTCAGCCGGGCCTGCTGGCAGGGACGCGGTCGGCAGCATTGTCACGGACGGTACCACGTGTCAGTGGGAGGCAGCGGCAGGGCGGCGAGACGGGCAGTTTCGGGAGCGGGGACGCCGAGCAAGCGCAGATCGGCCTCGGCGAGCTGGTCGACGGTGGTCTCCGTGACGCGTTCCGGGTGCCGCTGGCGCATCCGGAAGAGCCCGAGCATGCCGCCGGTCGCGGCGCTGAGCGCGATCTCGGCATCAGGCACGCTGAACCGGCCCGCGGCCTGCCCGGCCTCGATGTCGCGCAGGGCGCGCGGCGCCAGGCCGATGGGGATGTCCAGGACGCCCAGGCCGACGCCGGCGAGGAACCCGGCGATCTCCGGGTGGGTCCAGCCCAGCCGCCCGGTGATCCGCGTGCCCACCGCGAACAGCTCCGCCGGGTCGGTGATGCCGGCGCTGGCGCGGTCGATCATCTGCCCCCAGCGCTCCAGCACCTCCTGCGAGGCGGTCGCGAACAGCTGCTCCTTGCTGTCGAAGTGGTTGTAGAACGACCCGAAGCCGATGTCGGCCTCCTCGGTGATCTCCTGGATGCTGGCCCGGTCCCCGCGGCCCTCGGCGATCAGCCGCACCGCGGCGTCGATGAGGGCCTGCCGGGTGCGGGCCTTACGCCGGTCCAGCCGCGACACCCGCGGCGCGCCGGCTGCCGGTACCGCCTCTGCCATCACTCCTCCTCCTGCCGTCCATCTGGCACCTTAGCGGCGGACAACGTCCTCGCTATCCGGGCTCATGCGCCCGCGAGGGCCAGCGGGAACACGGCGGCGGCGAGCAGCCGCCGCCGTGTGTTCATCATCACCACGGGCTGGCTCATGCCGCAGTCGGTTCCCGTACGGCGGAGTGCAGGGTCTTCCGGGTCTGGCGCAGCTCGATGCCCTGCACGAGCGCCCAGGCTCCGTAGATCAGGTTGAACAGGCCGAACAGCAGCGCGAGGGTGATCGCGCCGATGCCGGGGCGGGCGAACAGCACCACGCCGAACGCGACCGAGACCAGGCCGCCCAGGATGAACAACGCCCGGGTCCCGGCGGCCTCTCCGGCCCGGAAGGCGGCGGCGATCTCCACCACACCGGCGATGACTGCCCAGCTGCCCACGATCAGCACCAGGACCAGCGCGGTGGGCGCCGGCCAGGCCAGCGCGATCACGCCGGCGGCCAGGTCGAGCAGCCCGAGCAGCAGGTGCCCGAAGACCGGCCAGGCCTTGGCGCTGCTGAACGCCCGCATGGCCTCCAGGCCCGAGGCGATGAACGCGTACACGGCGAACAGGATGACCAGCGCGAGGACCGTGACCTTGGGCCAGGCCAGCGCCATGACCCCGACCGCGAGGGCTAGGACGCCGCGCACGATCAGGGACGTGCTGAGCGACTTGAGCATGGCAGTTCCTTTCTCTGCGCTGCCCGGGGCACCGGGGGCGCTTCACCTCCGCCGGGCCAGCTCTTGACAGCATCCTAATCATAACTGATGATAAATTACAAGACCGATTGAATCATCAAAAATTGAGAGCGAGGAGCTGACCATGACGGCATATCCGAGCCCGGCCCACGAGGTCGTCGATGATGAGCAGCTGCTCGTGCACAACTGGCGCGTGGCACGCCTCACCCGGCTGGGCATCCCCGGACCGCTGGCCGAGGTCAACGCCGACCACATCGACTGGCACCAGGTCGCCCGGCTGGTGCAGCGTGGCTGCCCGCCGCGGCTGGCCCTGCGCATCGTCCGCTGATGGGCGGACACGCGAACTGGCGGACGACGCCGTCTGCCGCCGCGCCGACCCGGACCTCTACATCGAGACCAACGCACCCGCGCGGCCTGGGATTGTCCTGCCAGGGAACGTGACGTCCGCGGTCGGCCGGGTCCGCCGCCGGGATGCCGCTCTGGCGTCCACGCCTGCTCCAGGCCAGCACAAGCATCTCGGCGAGAGCGGACATCGATGACCCCCGCGGGCCATCCACGCGGCGACGGCCACCGCGTCGTGTTCGACCAGGGTGCAGACATGGCCGGTCAGCGTGATGACGCCGTCCTTGTCGCCCGCCTGACGTCGCTGCCGTCGGGGACCAGTGACGCCATCGCCAGCGGGGACACGGTGGTAATGTCCGGAACGTGGCGGCAAGGGCAAAGTCCGCCTCCCCCCGGGCAGGCGGGTACAAGACGCCTGCTCTCGACGCGCATCCGGCTCGTGAGCAGAGCGTCGCGGCGGGCAAGGCGGCCCGCCAGGTGGCTCCGCTGGAGTCCCACGGGGGCTTTTCCGCCCCGGCATCCAGGGACCCGGTAGGGCTGCTTCTGGGCCAGGCGGAGTCCCGCGTGCCGGAGCTGGTTCCGGTGCGCCACGGGCGGATGCTGGCGTCGCCGTTCGCGTACTACCGGGGTGCTGCGCTGCCGATGGCTGCCGATCTGGCCGGCACGAGGTCCTCGGGGCTGCGGGTGCAGTTGTGCGGTGATGCTCACCTGTCGAACTTCGGCGCCTTCGCCTCACCGGAACGGCGGCTGGTCTTCGATCTCAACGACTTCGACGAAACGCTGCCCGGCCCGTTTGAGTGGGACGTCAAGCGGCTGGTAGCAAGCACGGCCGTGGCCGGCCGCGACAACGGCTTGACCACCAAGAAACGGCGCAAGGTCGCTGTGGCGACCGCAGCGGCGTACCGCACCGCCATGCGGGAATTCGCCGCCATGCCGGTCCTGAACGTGTGGTACGCCCACTTCGACGTCGCAGACGCCCTCGCCCGGCTCGAGTCTGACATGCCCAAGAAGGCGGTGCGCCAGACCAAGGCTCAGATAGCGAAGGCCCGCACGCGAGACAGCACGCAGGCGCTGGCCAAACTGACGACCATCAAGGACGGGCGGCGCGCGATCATCAGTGACCCGCCGCTAATCGTCCCGCTCGAAGAGCTGGCCGGCCACCTTGACGTCGACGCTGTCTACTGGTTCCTCCGCCGCCTCTTGACCGGGTACACACAGACTTTGCCGGCCTACCGGCGCCGGCTGGTAGAGCGATTCACCTTGACCCGCGTGGCCCGCAAGGTCGTCGGCGTCGGCAGCGTCGGCACCGAGACGTGGATCCTGCTGATGGAACCCGACGACGGCCTCGCTCCGCTGCTGCTGCAGGTCAAGCAGGCCCAGCGCTCGGTGCTGGCCGACTACGCCGGGCAGAGCGAATACCGCAACCAGGGCGAACGTGTCGTCACCGGCCAGCATCTGATGCAAGCCGTCAGCGACATCTTCCTCGGCTGGCAACGGGCCCCCCTTCCCGGCCGCGGTTCTCCCGGCTACTACTACCTGCGCCAGCTGCGCGACTGGAAATACTCCGCCGACATCGAAGACATGAACGCCGCCGCGATGACCGGTTACGGCCGCCTGTGCGGCTGGACACTCGCCCGCGCCCACGCCCGCACCGGGGAACGGATCGCGATCGCGGCCTACCTCGGCGGGTCAGACACGTTCGACCAGGCCGTGGCCGACTTCGCCGAGACCTACGCCGACCAGACCGAACGCGACCACGCGGCACTGGCCGACGCGGTCGCCTCCGGACGCGTGCAAGCCCAGACGGGCATCTAAACCCCGGGCAGGCCGGATAGCGGCCAGACATCGACGCGGGCGTGGCGTCGCCGATCAGCGAGCGACGTCAGCACAGGTCGGGAAGCGTGCGAAGGCGAGCGGAACCCTACGTCAGAAGGCTGGGGGTTCGAGCCCTCTGAGTGCGCCACCCTCCGACAGGGCCGGAGCCGTCACGCCCGCGCCGTCTCGGGGGGGCCCCGCGCCGGGAAGATCAAGTGCATGAAACTGCACATCGCGGTGGACCAGGGCCGCCGCTTCGAGCCATGATGATCCCGGGCGGGCTAGATGCGGTGCCGAAGGCGGAGGGTGGCGGGGAACGGGTTCAGGTATGTCTGGTCGGCCAGCCAGGGCAGCGCGCCCGCAAGTGTGGCGCTGGCTGGCGCTGCTAGCAAAGTTCTGCCTACCCCCGCGGATCGGCAAGGCCTCCGTGTTCGCTGTGGACAAACCGCTGACTTATCCACAGGTGGTTCGTGTCACCCTCATCTCTGCCAACGACGGACCTGCGTCAGGTCCGCACGGCCCAGCACCACCGGGGACACCCGCCAGACCCCCGTGGTCCCCCGCGGGGAGTCAGAGGCGTGGTCCGGCTCGCCTGGGTGGTAGCGGTCCTTGTACGGGGCGCGGGTGAGTCCGTGCAGGACCGGCACGTACGGGACGGCCAAGTCCCGGCGGTACCAGGAAGTCGCCGCGAACTAGTTCAGCCGAGGCGGCACGATCAAACTTGCGATCCTCCGCCTGGCCCCGTCGCGGCACCGGAGGATGGCGCTGAATGCAAGCAACGTGCAACTGTGACGCCGTGGCGCGGGCGGCCGCCGCTTGAGCGGCGCGCTGCTGGGCCTCGCGCAACTCGGCGACCGCAAGGGCCAGAGCCGCCAAGTTTGCGATCAGTGCGATGGTGACCAGCGTGCCGTCGCCGGTGATCTGGCCGGTCATCGCCAACAGCCGGGCGGCGGCGCGCAGATGGTTTCCCTCGTGGGTGGCAGGGGGGATCCGACCATACCGGGTGCGCGCGGCGCGGTCGTAGCTGGCGGCGGCACAGCGCAGTTCCGGGTCGCGCAGGGCTCGCGCCGCGACGTGCAGGGTGTCTGCCGTTGCCCATGCCGCATCCGCCGCCATCGCCGGATCGCTGCGGGCGGAGTATCTGATGTGATCCGCGGCGAGCTTGGTTTGCCGGACAGCATGCGCGAAGATCGCGTTCCGCTCCGGGACGGTGCACCGGAACGCCCCGGAACGTTCCGCATTGCTTCGAGGAACGGCCCAGCCGCGCCGCAGCCGGGGCAGGGTGAGCCCAGAGGCCAGCCGCCCGCCGCCATACCACAAAGGCTCCCCGTCACTAGCGTCGTGGCCAGGTAGGCCAACCGCGTAACCGGTGACCTGACCTGCGCTGATCTCACTGAACCGCAGCCGCACCAACACCCCGGCCTCCCGCAGTCGGACGAAGAACCCCGCTTCATCTACTGCGCGCCCCACCGCCTCGGTGACCATGTTCCGGAGCACGGCACGCGCCGCCGCAGCCGACAGGCCGCGACCCGGGAACACTCCTGGCTCAGTGCCGAGCCCGGTCCAGCGGCAGCGCAGTTTCGGCAGGGTCAGGTCGGCGGCCAGCTTCCCGCCGCCGAACCACACGATCCCGCCGCCCTTCGCGGTGTGCCGGGGCAGCCCGACGGCATACCCGGTCACCTCGCCCGGGTGAGTGGTGCTGTATCGCTTGCGGATCGCCACTCCGGCATCCTTGAGGCGGGTGAAGAATTCCTGCTCCCTCCGTGCCCCGGCGGCTGCGGTGCATACTTCCCGGCGCAACGTCTCTCGAGACGGCTCGCTCCACCCGCGCCGCCTGGCCTGCTCGGTCTCGGAACGGGACGGACGCCGGGCCGCGGTGCGATCCGCCGGGGCCGTGGACCGCAGCCCGAATAGTGCCTCGGCGTCCTGGCAGGCCTCCCGGACCCGATAGTAGTCATTCCAGATCCGCGGCCGCGTGCCGTCCTGGCGGGCCAGCGTGGCCACGATGTGGACGTGATCGGCGGCGTGGCGGACCGCAACCCACCGCACCCCCAGCTCATCACCCGCGGGCGCGAGCCCGGTCCGGTCCATAATCTGTGCCGCGACCTGCGCCCACTCCGCATCCGACAGCAACCGGTCATCTGGGGCAGCGCGCACTGAACAGTGCCACACCGGCTCGGCATAACCTGGCCCGGCAAGAGCGGCTAGGGGTTGGGCCAGCAGCCCCGCCAGACGCCGGAAATCCCGGGACCCGCCGGGACGGCGTTCCGGTTCCAGTTCGTCCGGATCACAGAAACCCGCGACCAGATGCGGGTCGGCGTGCTCATTCGCCTTCCCCGGACCGTACAGGTAATACAGCAGGCGCGCGGCGTTCGTTCCGCGGAGCACTTTCCCGATCACCGAACACGTCCCGTTCCCTCACGGAACACTGCGCCGTAGTTGCTCCGCGGCCTCATCCAGCCGCCGGACCACCCGCACGCATAATTGCGCCGCCGGGAGCAGGTCCTCACCACGCTGACCGGTCGCATTCAGCCTCGCGACCGCCTGGTTCAGGTTCGTCCCGGCCCGCCGCACCAGCCCCGCGGCCGCGATCACCTCCACCAGCGCCTCCCGCAACGGCGACCACGCCCTCGGCGCGGCACCCCGCGCCGAAGCCAGCGCCGCCTCGGCCGCGAAGGCGCCCCGCGCCAGCCCGGACCGCTGGGCCGCCCGGCTGACCTCTTCGAACTCCTTCTCGGTCAGCGAGAACTGGACCACCCGAGGCCGCGACGCCGCCTGCCGCGACCGCCGCCGCACGGTCCCGCCCGCCACCACGACAACCCCCATCTCACGCTGAAGCTCTTCCATGGGACCGCGCCCGGTCCCCGCCAGCGTCACCCGCGTTCGGCCCGCTCGGGGCCGCATCCGCGGTGGCGCTGGCGGCTTCTGTGCTGAATTGCATCTGACGACAATTCGGCACTGCCCGCTATTAAAGCACTGACCTTGATCTTAAGAATCACCGAGCGGGACCATCTGGGACGGTTATTAGTCTGGCGCCGGGTGTGGCCCAACACCAGGGACTTAAGAGGTTTGGGCTGGGGACCTGGGGTTTTGCAGGGGCGGCGGGGTTCGCCGTGCGGCTTGATCATGGGGTATTTGCAAGAACCGTGCGCCCAAGTGCCAAATTCGTGATCATGTTATGGGTGGGGCTGCTTGTCCTGGATGATGAGCGTTTATGAGCCGCCCTACTCCGCTGAGGCTTGGTGAGCTGATCGAGCACTGGACGCTGCGCGATGACGAGGCCGGCCTGGTGTCGTACCGGCCGGCGATCAGGGAAGCCTCAATGACAGGCCAGAGCCCGTCTTTCTCAATGCACAGGATCTTGTCGCAGGACCAGTCCGGCGGGGTGTACGCCTCCACCTCCAGCGTGCACTGGCGCGCAGAAGCGGGAGCACGAGCCGGACGGGGAGTACCTCACCCCCTCGACCGGCAAGTGCCTGGAGGCTTGCGCGGCGTCATGGCGAACTTCGCCAGGGTCTGTACGCCTGCAACAACACGAACCCGCAGAAGCGGGCAGGTCCGTGACTGAGCAGGTAACGTGGCGCCCGCCAGCTACTACAGTGGCGGGGCTGCTGCCTTTCTGCTTCGTCATGACGCGAGGAAGCTGGTGATCAGGGGCGTGAGCAGGCTCGGGCGGGTCGCCAGCTCGACGTGGCCGCCGTGGTAGACGTGCAGCGTCGCGTGCGGGATGCCCGCGGCCAGGATGCGGCCGTTGGCCACCGGGATGATCGGGTCCTGGTCGCCGGTGAGCACCAGGGTGCGCTGGCGGATGAGCGGCAGTAGCGGCAGCGTGGTGAACCCCAGCGCGGCGGTGTGCTGGTACAGGTAACCCATGCTGAGCGGGCTGATCCGCGCCTTGCGCAGGGCGCTGGCCAGCGCGTCCGGGTCGGTTTTCGCGCTTCCTCCCCACAGGTCGCCATAGCGGCGCAGGATGAGGTTCTTCACCGGCGGCAGCGGGTTGGGCGGCACCATCGTCTGCGGCCCGGTTGAGGTGGCCACCAGGATCAGCCGCCGGCACCGGCGCGGGTTGAGCAGCGCGAACTGCTGAGCCAGCCCGCCTCCCCAGGAGATACCCAGGACGTCGGCCTGCTGGTGGCCGAGATTATGCAGCATCTCGCGCAGGAGCAGGGCCAGGGTGGTGAAGCGGTAAGGCAGATTCGGTAGCTGAGAGCCGCCGGTGCCGGGGGCATCGAAGCGGATCACCTCGATGGCCGGGTCGAGTGCATCCACGAACGGCTGGAAGGCTTCCAGTCGCATGCCGATGCCGTTGCACAGCAGGAGCGGAGGCCCTGTCCCGGTGCCTGGCCGGATCGCGACGCGCAGCGACGTCCCGCCCACCTGCATGATCTCTTCGCGCACGTCGTCATCCCTGACGGTCATGTCCATTCCTCCTAGGACACGCCGTGGCTGCCGTGTCTGTGACGGCAGTCACACGGCTACGGGGATAGTAAGCCGCGCTTGGGATAGTACGCAATAGGCCAAGTCCGCTTAGCGCGACTGGCAGCAGCCCCGCCTCGCTACTGCAGGCGGGGCTGCTGCCTTGTCGCGGGCAGCCGGCGGCGGGCGGGACTTCTCGCAGTCGCAGGCGGCCGTCCAGCCTGCGAGACGAACTGGCGCTCTTCAAAAGTCAGCGGCCCGGCTGACGGACAACATCACCCGGCCGGAGGACGGGACGGTGCTCATCGCGTCACCCTTATGTCTGTACCTACGGCGGGCAGCTCACACTGGGACGCCGCGACCCAGCAGAACTCCGGGGGAAATGAGGCTCCTGGTAGGAGTCTGGTTGCCTAA
Organism: uncultured Actinomycetota bacterium; assembly: GCA_963808705.1. Lineage (GTDB taxonomy): Bacteria > Actinomycetota > Actinomycetes > Streptosporangiales > Streptosporangiaceae > JASHPR01. The sequence continues at coordinate 53,984 of CAWEHB010000014.1, forward strand.
ATCAAACCGCCTGCACAGGAGCCCGGGGTGTCTTCTTCGGCCGTCCGTTGATTCTGCAAGCCCGGTGTCGGCGGATGCGCTGCCAGGAGCGCTGCTTCCGGGGGTTCCGCCGGTCTCTATGGTGGCGTTTCGGACTGCTGACCTGCGAGTTCGCCCGGGGATGAGGCTGTCGGGCCGGCCGGGCGCGATGTTTGTGTCCCGTTCCGGGACGGCCGGGGCCGGGGTGGCGGCGGGCACGCTGGTGACGTTCTGCCTTCCGGTGGTGAGCGTCCCGGCGGTGGTCCGCCGGGACGGGACGGTGCTGGCCGGCGAGCCAGCTGGCTCCTCCTTGAGCACAACCGCGATACCGGCTGACGGCCGAGCACCGCATCGTGCCCTTCGACGCCGGTGCCGTTATCTGCGATCTCCGCCGCTGCCACCACCCCCAACGCGGACTTCGTCGAGTCCATCCTCACCGGCCAGCGCCAGCAACTGCGGACATCCTCGGCCAGCTAAGGCCAGCGATGCCGAGGGCAGTGGTAGGGGTTCTCGGCGGGGTCGACCACGAGCGGACGCTACCGCCCGTACCGACCGGTCTCAGCGCTACCGCCCGAGCCGCCCGGTCCCCGGCGCGGGATACCGGCCGGCTCCCGTCAGCCGGTCTCCGCGAAGGTGACCTTGGCCAGCGGGCTGCGCTCCACCCACTCATCGAGGACGGCCTCCGGCCACGGACTGTCCGGGCCGTGGCGGCGGTTGAACTCCTCGACGAGGACGGCGAGGACACGCCGGCGCTCCGCCGGGTCGACGATGACCGTGGCCGTGGCCGGCAGGTCCGCGACGACGCCGTGCTTGAGGTGGAAGGTGAACTGCGGCCGGGCGGCCAGGTTGGCCAGCCAGTCGCGGGTCTTGGGTCCAGGGATCCCGCTCAGGTAGATGTCGTCGCCCAGCCGGTAGAAGGCGATCTCGATCCGCCGCGGCTGGCCGGAACGCCGGCCCGTGGTGGTGATGTCGATCGTGCGATCCTCGATCGTCGAGGAGGCATCGATGGCCAGCGCCTGGCGCACGTCCTCCCTCACCGGACGCCGCCCGCCCCGGCCTGCGCCGTCGTCGATCTCCGCCACGCCGAGCCGGCGGCGGGAGTGCTGTTGGCGGACATGGACTCATCCTCTCCTTCGCAGGTCACCTTGCGTTCCCGGCCGGCACTGCGCCCGCGCACTCAGATCAAAGAGCATCACCAGCGGCTTCGCTGGCCCTCCGAAGCCTGCCCGAGCCAGGGTCTCGCTCCCACCCGGCAGGAACTCGTGCGCCGTCGTGAAACCTTTGCGCCGGTGAAGTCCGCGCCGCGAAGGCCTGCGGGCGATGAGGATCGCATCGGCGATGTCCGCGCCAGTGAGGTCCGCCCCGCGGAGATCCGCGCCAGTGAGCCGGCCGCCGGAGTTCAAACTGGCTCCGCCTACCCGGACTTCGATGCCCAGGACGCCCGATCCGTGAGGTCCTGTGCCGCCCGTAATGGCCGATCCTGCCCACATTGTGCCCTACAAGTGATCAAGGGCCGGATCGCCGCGATGGCGGTCAGGCCCTTGACCTGCTACTTCTCTTGTAGCCCGACCGGATTTGAACCGGCGCTACCGCCTTGAGAGAGTCGCGCCTGAGGACATAGGCACCGAGCAGGCTCAACGAACGTTTCGCGCGGAGAGATGGCCTCAGAATCTTCCGCGATGCCGTCCTGTGCTGCTGACGGACGCCGTCGACCGCCAGGTGCGGCCCGATCCTGCTGCCACCGTGCTGCCATCCAGCAAGAAGGCCTGACCGCCGTTCCGGCGATCAGGCCCCTGACCTGCACTTACTTGGTAGCGGGGGCGGGATTTGAACCCGCGACCTCTGGGTTATGAGCCCAGCGAGCTACCGAACTGCTCCACCCCGCGTTGAGGTCCCTTTACTTTAGGGCCTCACCGGGCGACAGGCAAATCTCCCCGTCGCGCCCGGCCGATCTGCTCAGACCCGGGAGCTGAACGGGCTGGGAGTGGTCATCCAGATGACGTAGTGAGCCGGCCAGGGCGTGGTCGGCGGCTGCGTCAGCGTGTGCGGGTCCTGCAGGGTAAACAGGTTAAGCACGCGGACCGGGCTGCCGTAGGCGGAGAGCTGTGACGGCCGCGACCCGAGCAGCACCGGCCGCCGTCCCGCGCGCTCGATCCCGCTCAGGACCGCCGGCACGTTCCCGGCCGACGGCCCGGTCACCCACGCCACCGGAACCCCGCACATCCCCCTGATCACCTGCGTGAACCGAGCGGCCACCACCCCGTCCACGATCACGACCGTGGCCGAGGGCCCGAGCGCCATGCACAGCCCGTTGACCGCGCCGACCTGCCCCTGGCCGGTCCGCTTCAGGGCCAGGCCGTTGGCCGAGGGCCGCAGCGCGCCGTCGCTGCCCGAGTGCGTGAGGCCGAGACCGAACGAGGTCGCGATGGTGGGCACGAGCAGCGCCGCGACGCAGCACGCGGCCACGAGCGCCGAGGCGGTCCGTCCCGCGCCCCGCGCCCGCGCGCGGCCGCGGAGCCACGCGGACGCCCAGATCGAGCAGAGGATCAGCCCCGGAAGCACCAACGGTACTAGGCGCCGGCTGGCCCAGGGCTGGTCCGGGAGGGTTTCCGGCTGCCACAAGACGGCGGCCGAGCCCCAGCAGATGACCGCGAGCGGCAGCGCCCAGATGCGCGCCGTGCCCGAGGGGTCCTGCCAGGAGAACAGGGCCCGGAGGCACCGCCGCACCAGCAGCGCCAGGCCGAACCCGCCCAGCAGCACCGCGGGCAGCCCGATGTACCAGATGACCCAGTACAGGGTGTCCTCGGCGTAGAGTCGCCCGGGGTCGACCGGCAGGTGCTCGAGGCGCTGCAGGCTGGCGACGTAGAGCGCCGCCGCCCGGTTGGCCGGCCCGCGCACCGTCTGCAGGTACGGGCGGATCGCCAACCCGACCAGCGCGGCCACGGCGAGCGCCCCGCCCACCTCGGGCAGCCAGCGCACCGGGGGCTTGGCCAGCAGCGTCCGCACGCTGTGGCGGAGACCGGGCAGGCGCAGCAGTTCCACGGCGGCCAGGGTCAGCGCGATCAGCCACGCAGCGAGCAGCCCGATCAGCTCCGGCATGGGCTGCAGCGAGTCGACGAACGGCCGGGCCAGCACGTAGGCATCGACCAGCCCGTAGGCCGCGCCGATCGCCAGGCCGATGCAGAACGGGACGGCCGTCCTGCTCCGGCGGACCAGCAGAATGCCCACGAACGGAATGGCCGGGAGCACATCGAGCAGCCCGTCGAACCGCACCACGCAGCAGAGCCCGAGCGCCAGGCCGCCCAGTCCCATCAGCGCCTGCTGCGGCGCGTGCCCGCGGCTCAGCAGGCGCAGCGGGCGAGGGCTGAGCCTTCTCCGCCAGCCGGGGCCGTCCAGCACCTCCGTCGCCGGTTCCTGCAGCACGGGAGGCGATCCGGGATCCCGGGCCGCGTAACCGAGGGCCAGCGCGTCCGCGACCAGGCTGAGCCCGCCGAACAGCAGCACCTGCGCGGCCGTCTCGCTGAACGGGGCCCGGCTCGTGTACAGCTGGGGCAGCGTGAATCCGAGCACGACCGCCCCGGCCGGGGCCCACTGCGGCCCGACCAGCCGCCCGACCAGGCCGCCGAACGCCAGCACCCCGAGCCCGCCGAGGATCGGGCCCATCGCCGCGGCGGCCGAGGTTCCGTGTACCCAGAACGCCCCGGCCAGCAGTAACGGCAGGCCGGACATGAGCCCGGGCACCACGGAAGTGCCGCTCGCGAAGAAGCCGGTGCTGGAGAAGCCAAGCCCTGGATGGGAGCCGCCGAACGCCGCCAGTGACTGCGGGATCGGCAGCGAGCCGTGCTGCGCTATCCAGTAGCCCGTCTGCAGGTAAGCCCCGGGGTTGCGCAGCACGATGAGGCTCTCGGAGTTGAACGCAAGCTGCCAGATGGTGAAGCCGACCGCTACCACGATCGTGCCGGCGAGTCCCCACCAGGCTGGCCAGCCCGGCTCGCGGCTCGGCTCGCGGCTCGGCTCGCGGCTCGGCTCGCGGCTCGCTGTCCCGGCCGGGGCCGCCCGGGACAGCGCGCGGGGCCAGGAGCCGGGGACCTGGCGCAGGGCCGCGGCCAGCGCGACGGCCACCGGCACCGCGATGAGCAGCGCCGGCGCCGGCAAGAACGCTCCGACCAGGAGCAACGGCAAGCCGACCAGCAGCCAGGCCATGACGAGGATGGCGGGCAGCACGGTGATCCTGGCGAATCCGGTCCCGCCTGCCGCGACGTAGCCGGGGTGGCGGTCGGCCCACCGGCGCAGACCGCCCGCCGCGCTGGCCCAGCCCGCGCCCGCGAACCACGCCCGGGCCGATGACCAGGCGGGAAGTGATGGAAGTGATCCCCGGCGGCGCTCCGGCCCGTGCTGGCCGGGGGCGGCCGTCTCGGTTCCGGCCCCAGCCTCGCCGGGCTCCGGGCCTGTCCCGTTGTCGGCCGGCTCCGGCCCGCCCTCGCCCTCGGCCGCGTCCGCGCCTTCGCCCGCTGCCGCGGCCGCTTCCCCGTCCTCGCCCGCCGCGGCAGGCTGCGGCGTCGCTACCTCGGCAGTCGGCTGAACGGACGCCGGTGGCTGGCCGGCGTCGGTATCCTCGAGGTCGCCGGTCATCTCCGTGGCCGCGGACGACTGGTCAGTCGAGGCCGGGTTGCCGATCGGACGGTCGCCAGAGCGCACGCGTTCCACTGTAGAGGGGGCCGCCCGGGGGACGGCACCCGGTCGCCGCGCCGAGCCGGCGGCGCCCAGCGGGCGCGACCGGCGGTTGCCGTCAGCCTGAGCCTCGCTAGCCAGCGAGCTTTGCTAACTACATAAGAATCCTCCCAGACACCGCACGTATCATGGGGCGCAATCTAAGGGCCAGACTCCCCGCCCCGGTCGGCGAGGGTTCTCGCCCGGAGGAGCAAATTGAGCCGCCGCAACGACCTGGACGACACGAGCCGGAAGGGACCGCGGGGAAGGCGCCGCGAGCAGCCGTCCCGGAGCCGCCGCCCGCGATACTCGCTTGGCCAGCGGGTCGCCGCGTGGTCGTCGGTTGTGCTCGTCGGCGTGCTGGTGGCCGGCTCGCTCACGGCCTACGCCAAGTACCGGGCCTTCTGGGACAGCATCACGCGGGTCGACGTGGCCGGCCTGGTCGGCCCGCAGCCGCCCAAGTACAACAACGCGGAGAACATCCTGCTGATCGGCTCGGACACCCGCCTGAACCAGCGCGGGATCGGCGGATCGGAAGCCGTCAACCCGGGCCAGCGTTCGGACACGCTGATGCTGCTGCATATCTCCCCCGGCCATCACTCGGTCACCGTGGTCAGCATCCCGCGGGAGACGATGGTCCCGATCCTGGCCTGCCCGGCCAGCGACGGGACAGCGGGCCAGCAGGCGGATCCGGGCCAGCTGGAACTGATCAACGCGGCCCTGGACTTCGGCGGGCCCGCCTGCACCTGGAAGACCTTCGAGGCGGTCACCAACATCCACGTCGACCACTTCATCGAGCTTGACTTCACCGGGTTCGAGAAGATCATCAACGATCTCGGCGGGGTCAACGTCTGCCTGCCCTTCGCGGTCGACGATCCCCTGTCCGGCCTGCACTTGTCGGCCGGCGTGCATCACGTCTACGGGACGGAGGCGCTCGCGTTCTGGCGCACCCGCGAGGATCTCGGCGACGGCTCCGATCTTGAGCGGATCACCCGGGACCAGTTCCTGATGGTGTCGCTGGTGCAGGGGATCGAGCACAGCGGCCTGCTCGGCAGCCCGAGCGAGGTACTGAAGGTGGTCGGCGACGCGACCAGCGCGATGACCACGGATACCGGCCTGGACCAGAACGCGATGCTGCAGATCGCCGACAGCCTGCGCGGCGTGACCTCCAGTTCGGTGCAGTTCGTCACCGCGCCCAACATCCCCTATCCGGCGAACATCAACGATGTGGTGTTCGAGCAGCCACAGGCCGAAGAGCTGTTCTCGGCGATCGCGCACGACACGGTCCTCCCCAAGCCGGCCGGGAAGCCGGCCAAGGGCCGCAAGACCAAGAAGGCGGCGACTCCCCCCGTGGTCGACGCGGCTCCCTCCCAGGTCCAGGTCAACGTCGAGAACGGGTCGGGAGTCAACGGGATCGCCGACCAGGCAGGCAGCGACCTGACCGGTCGCGGCTTCGACGTCGTGAGCACCGGTGACGCCAGCAACTTCAACTACACCAACTCGGTGATCGAGTACGCGGTCGCCTCCGACCTGCCCGCGGTCAACACGCTGAAGGCCCAGCTCAGCAACGTGGAAGTGGTGCAGGACTCGTCGCTCACCCCGGGCACCCTCACGCTGATCATCGGTTCCTCCTTCTCCGCGCTCAACGCCCAGCCTTCGTCCTCGTCGTCCTCGTCTGCTGCGTCCCAGCCATCGGTCTCCAGCGTCAGCGCGGCCGACGGCGCCATCACGGCGAACACCGACATCTGCAAGGACACCTCGGCCTTTACCGGCCCGGACAGCTAACCGAGCTGGCCGGCCTGGCTGAGTCGAGGCCGTCCGGCGGCTAAGCCGGCCCGGCCGCGCGGGCGACCTGCCGCCCGACCGCCGATGCCGCCTCCCCGGCCGCGGACTGCCGCAGCCCGAGCCGCGACACCTCCAGCCACAGCAGCAGCGATGCGGGATAGATGAAGTAGCCGAACCGCGTGGCCGGCGCCAGCAGGAACATCAGCGTCAGGCCGATGATGAGCCGCCAGACAGCCGCCGGAACGGTCTTCGGCGGGCGGATCACCAGCGAAGCGGCGATCGCGGCCCCGGCCAGCACCAGAAGCCCCACGGCGATCAGGTGCCCGACGTGCCCGGTATCGGCGAGCACGTGCCCGGGCAGCGGGCTGGCCGCGGCCGACTTGACGTCGGCCAGGCCCAGCGGGAACAGGATCGTGTTGTCCACCAGGGCGCCGGGCCACAGCAGCGCGACCGGGCCGACGATCGCCACGCACGCGGCCACGGCCGAGTAGAGGAAGACCAGCAGCGGCCGCTTGCCGTCGCGCGTCCCGATCAGCACCGCCGCGACGATCACGGCCGGCCAGGCCGTGGCCTTGGCCGCCGACGCCAGGCCGAGCGCGATCCCGGCCAGGACGAACCGGGGGCGCCGCCAGAGCAGGGCAAAGCCCAGGCACATCAGGGCGAGGATGGGCACGTCGGTGCCGCCCACGGCGAGCTCGAACGCGATCACCGGCGACGCCGCGATGAACACGGTCCAGCGAACGGTGTTCCGGGCCCCGGCCGCCTTCAGGGCCAGCCAGAAGATGACCAGGAAGGCGAGGCCGAACCAGACCCGGGGATCGGTGATCACATGGGAGCCGAACAGAGCCCGCGGAACGCCGAAGAGCGCCATAACGGGCAGGTAGGGGTTATAGGCGTTCGCGTCATGAACCGTGGCGAGCGAGGCCACGCTCTGATACGGCGAGTGATGGTTCACGAGCTGCTTGGCCGACCGGGCGATCACCGCCACCTCGGGCTGCCGCTGCCCGGTGGCGGCGTTCACGAACAGCGGCGTGACCAGGGCTCCGCCGACGCTCAGCAGCAGCGCAAGATCGATCCCCCGCGACCGCCAGGCCAGGACCGCCAGCGCCGCCGCGACATAGGCGCAGCTGGCGATCAGTCCCCAGAGCCGGTGCAGATCATTCGTGCTGAACAGCGCCACGCCGCCGGCGAAGGCGGCGCAGACGGCGAACGCCGCAGCCGTCCAGTACCGGGGCACGGTGACAGACGACAGCCACCGGCGCCGGCGATCCGGCGCGCTGTGCGGCGGCGCTGCCCTCAGCGAAAGCATGATCGTAGTCAATCCTCCACTGCGCAAAGCTTAGCGTGCGCTCCGGGCCAGCCCAGGACCGGTTTACGATCGCCCCGGGCTGGGCGGGGCAGGAGTCACCGGCTCGTCTCGTCCCGGGCCGCGAGATAGCTCGCCGCGGCTTCCCGGCAGACGAGCGCCACGAGATAAGCCGCCAGCACCAGGTAGCCGATCGTCGCGATCCCGAGCATGGCGCCCAGGCCGGCCACCAGCATCCGTCCTTCCCAGCCGAGCCGGGTGTCCGGGGGATGCCAGCCAGGCGGCCGGCCGCGGGTGGCCAGTTCGACGTAGCGCAGCGCGGTCAGCGCGCACACCGCGAACGTCACCGGTGCCGGGATCCGGAACGAGAAGCCAACCGTGGCGAGGTACACCAGCTGCCCCGTCAGCAGCACGGCCGGCGTCAGCCAGTCCAGGCGCCCGTCGTGCGGGTGGGTGGACCCGAACGCCGCGAGCAGCATCACGACCAGCGGGGTGAGCAGCAGGAACCCGGGCAGGTTCCGCATGCCCAGCCAGGCCAGGAAGCACGTGGCGGCCAGCCCGGCCACGGCGGGCGGCAGCGGCACGAACTGCCCCCGGACCAGCTGGCCGAGCCGGACCGCCACCGATCCGTCATCCCGGCACGCCATCAGCGTCGCCAGGGTCTGCGGATCCGCCACGACCTTGACCGCCGGTTTCCGCGGCCTGGCCGGGGCAGCGAACGTGAGCCCGCTCAGCACCGTGGGCGGCGGCACGGCCGGCTCCGCCGGGGCCGCGGACGGCGCCGGCCTGCCCACCACCACGACCGCCGACGGCTGCCGGTCTTCGGCTCCGGCCGCGACGACACGGTAGGGACCGTGCCCGGCCAGCGCATAGCAGGTGGCCACGATCCCCCACTCCAGCAGGGCCAGCAGCGTCACGCGGGCGCCCCAGATGGGTGCGGCCACGGCGATCAGCGCGATCCGCCCTCCGGGCGGGCAGGTCAGGAGCCCGCGGAGCGCGCGGCCCCAGGAGGTGCGGCCGCCCGGGGCCGGACGGCTGCACGCGACCAGCGTTCTGCGCACCGCCAGCACGATCGCGGCCGCGACGGCCAGCTCCCACGTGCCGTCCTGGTGTGCCTCATATCCGCCCACCGCGAGGCCGGCGTAGACGGCCAGCTCGGACGCGGTCCCGCTCAGCTCCGCCAGCGAGCCAGCGCCAGCGCTGGCCGACCGCGGCATGGCACCGGCGTCCGGGTCAGCCAGCCGCCGGGCGGCGCGCGAGGCCAGGTAGGCGCCGCACAGCGCGAGCGAGCCGCTGACGCTGTCCGGCCTGGTGCCCGCGCTGAACCAGGCCGCCGCGCACAGGCCGAAGGCCAGCGAGATGCCGGTCACTGAGGCAGGGGCCAGGTAGCGGTTCACTGCCCAGCCCGTCAGCCGGCGCGGCAGGCTGTCGAGCGTCTCTGGCACGCTCATGTCCGCGCTCCCGTGGGCCGAGCACCCGGCCCGGCCGCGATCGTCCGGCCCATCCGGCTCCCAGTCCTGCCCGAGCCCGCGACCTAGCGTATCTAGGTCTACCCGCGCAGCGTGGGAGGCAGGCCTGGTGCCCGTCCCGCGCCGGCCGCCGTGGCGGGCAGGTAATGTCCCCTCATGCGGACGGTGGCGGTCGTGCTCGCTGGCGGGACCGGCCAGCGGTTCGGCGGTGACAGGCCCAAGCAACTGCGCGTGCTGGCCGGCCGGACCCTGCTCGAGCACTCGGTGGCGGCCTTCGAGCAGGCCCCGGGCGTGGACGCGATCATGGTCGTGATGCCGGCCGACCTCGTCGGCCAGGCCGGGAAGCGGTTCGCGGCCGACGGCGGTTACCACAAGGTAACCGCGGTCATCGAGGGCGGGGTCACGCGGACCGACTCGACGCGCTGCGCCATCGCCGCGCTCGGCGAGGCCGAGTGCAACGTCCTGTTCCACGACGCGGCCAGGCCGCTGGTGGACCAGCGGATCATCGCCGCCTGCGTCAGCGCGCTCGCCGCGGACCGGGCCATCGGGGTGGCCGTCCCGTCATCCGACACCATCGTCGAGGTCACCGACGGCGTGGTGACGGGCATGCCGAGGCGCGACGCGCTGGCGCGCTGCCAGACACCGCAGGGCTTCCGGCTCTCGGTGATCAGGCGGGCCCACCAGCTGGCCGCCGCCGACCCCGGCTTCGGCCGGCACCCGGCCACCGACGACTGCGGCATCGTGCACCGCTACCTGCCCGACATCCCGGTCCGCCTGGTGCCCGGCAGCGAGCACAACATCAAGGTCACTTATCCGGATGACCTGGAAGTGGCGGAGGCGCTGCTCCGGCTCAGAGAACGGCGTCCTCCAGCATCTCAGTCACCAGCGCCGCGATCGGGGACCGCTCCGAGCGGACCAGCGTGATGTGCGCGAACAGCGGATGGCCCTTGAGCTTCTCGATGACGGCTACCACGCCGTCATGCCTGCCCACCCGCAGGTTGTCGCGCTGCGCGATGTCGTGGGTGAGCACGACCCGGGACCCGCCACCGATCCGGGACAGCACGGTGAGCAGCACGCCGCGCTCCAGCGACTGCGCCTCGTCCACGATCACGAACGAGTCGTGCAGGGACCGGCCGCGGATATGCGTCAGCGGCAGCACCTCGAGCATGTCCCGGGCCAGCACCTCGTCGATCACATCCTGGGACGTGACGGCCGACAGCGTGTCGTAGACCGCCTGCGACCACGGGTTCATCTTGTCCGCCTCGGAGCCGGGCAGGTAGCCGAGCTCCTGGCCGCCCACCGCGTACAGCGGGCGGAACACCACCAGCTTGCGGTGCTGGTGCCGTTCCATCACGGCCTCGAGGCCCGCGCACAGCGCCAGCGCCGACTTTCCGGTCCCGGCCCGCCCGCCCAGGGACACGATCCCCACATCCTGGTCGAGCAGCAGGTCGAGCGCCACCCGCTGCTCGGCGCTGCGGCCGCGCAGCCCGAACACCTCGCGATCGCCGCGGACCAGCCGCACCGACTTGTCCGGCTGGACCCGGCCCAGGGCGCTGCCCGTGCCGGAGCCCCCGGACACCAGCACCAGGCCGGTGTGGCAGGGCAGGTCCCGGGCCGCCGGGCAGTCAAGCTGCCCCTGCTGGTAGAGCTCGTCGATCTCGGCCGCGGTGACGCCCAGCTCGCGCATGCCGGTCCAGCCGGAGTCGGCGGGCAGTTCGGCGCGGTACTCCTGAGCCGTCAGGCCGATCGCGGCGGCCTTCACCCGCAGCGGCAGGTCCTTGCTGACCAGCACCACGTTGTCACCTTCCGCGGCCAGGCTGCGCGCCACGGACAGGATCCTGGTGTCGTTGTCGCCGAGCCGGAACCCAGCGGGCAGCACCGACGGGTCGGCGTGGTTCAGCTCGACGCGAACCGTGCCTCCTTCGTCGCCGACCGGGAGGTCGGCGTCCAGCCTGCCGTACTCGATCCGCAGATCGTCCAGGTAACGAAGCGCCTGCCGGGCGAAGAAGCCAAGCTCAGGATGGTGCCGCTTGGCCTCAAGCTCGGTGATGACCACCACGGGCAGCACGACCCGGTGCTCGGCGAATCTGCCGATGGCCGCCGGGTCGGCGAGCAGGACGCTGGTGTCGAGGACGTAGGTGCGACGTGCTGAGGAAGTGGCCACTCGCTCTCCCCTGGGCGCTGGATGCGCCGCGTTTGGACACAGATGTGTGGGCTGGACCGGGACCGGCCGGCGAAGGACCGGGCGCCGGCCCTTCGCTCATCTCGCCTGCGTGCCAGGACGCGAAGCTCGAGGATCTCGAGGGCCTTCCCGCCGGGCGGCAACGCACCGCCCGTCACCCCAGACGTTACCCTCGGTACGCCATTCCCCGGAAGTACCGCCGCAGGCTGTTAACGCCGCCGACATCCGGCCGAACGCGTACCGTGGCCTACCATGATCATCTTCACCGTCTTTCCTTCGATCTGTGGTCACAAAACTGTCTAAATTGGGTGATCAAATGCCTGGATCGAATGAAGAGTGGTGGTTATGAGCCCGTGAGAGGGCTATTGCGAGCGGTCTCAGGCGCCGAACCGACGCTGCCGCGCCGCGTAGGAACGCAGCGCGCGGAGGAAGTCCACCCGGCGGAAGGCCGGCCAGTAGGCGTCACAGAAATAGAACTCCGAGTGGGCGCTCTGCCAGAGCAGGAAGCCCCCGAGCCGCTGCTCCCCCGAGGTCCGGATGACCAGGTCCGGGTCGGGCTGGCCGGCCGTGTAGAGGTGCTCGGCGATGTGCTCGACGTCGAGGATCTCGGCCAGCTCCTCGATCGTGGTGCCCCGGGTGGCGTGCTCTTGCAGCAGCGAGCGGACCGCGTCGGCGATCTCCCGCCGCCCCCCGTAGCCGACCGCGACGTTGACCAGCAGCCCGGTCTGCGCGGCCGTGGCCTCCGCCGCGTCCTTGAGCACCCGGGCGGTGTCGGCGGGCAGCAGGTCGAGCGCGCCCATCGGGTTCACGTGCCAGTTCTGCGCGGCGAGCTCGCGGACGGTGTCCTCGATGATCCGCAGCAGCGGCTCAAGCTCGGTCGCCGGTCGGGCCAGGTTGTCGGTGGACAGCAGCCACAGGGTGACCACCTCGACGCCGGCCTGGCGGCACCACTGCAGCACCTCGAAGATCTTGTCGGCGCCAGCCTGATGACCGCTGCTGACGTCGGCCAGGCCCGCCGACCGCGCCCAGCGCCGGTTGCCGTCGCACATCACCCCCACGTGCCTGGGGATGGTCTGCGGTGACAGCGACGCTTCGAGTCTGTGCTCGTAGAGCCGGTAGGCGACACCGCGAACTCTCATCCCCGCACCCCTCTTCGCTGCCGCCAGGATGGCACGTCCCCTAAGCACCGTATCCAAGGATGGCACTAGTTCCGCCGAGGTGAGGACGGCTCGCCGACCAATCCCATCAGCCCTCCATGCCTCGATGACCGCACGGCGGGTGAGCCGACGGACGCGGACGGCTTCCAGCCGCGCCTGAGGTCGATGGTGATCTCATGGGGCGTCCTCGCCCGGTCGCGGCAGGCGACGGCAACCACCGTGAGCACTAACCCATCAACGCATCGTAGTTATCCGATAACGTAAACGTTGAAATCCTGAGTCCGCGAAGGCACCCTGGCGGCCGCTAGGCGGTACCGGCATCGGACGCCCTCCCGGCACCTGCCTATCCTTGCGCAATACAAACAGGTGGAAAAACCTCGCCATACAGGTAAAGGGGACGGGTTGATGGTCGACGTGAACGCGGCGCTGGACAGGGCGGGGCTGAGAAACGTTCACGTCCGCGACTACGTGCGGTACTGGGCCGAACTCACCAGGGCCGAGCGGGTCGAGGTCGTCAGCGCGTCCGACGACGCGCGGCTCATCGATGAGGCGCTCGCCGCGGGGGAGATCCTGCCCGCGGGCGAGGGGCGGTACTACTCGCGCAGCTACGTCAAGGACACGGCGCGCTCCGAGGAGCGCACGATCGTCGCGACCAGCGACCCCGCCGACAAGGGCGTCTACAACAACTGGCGCCCGGCCGCCGAGATGCACCCGCTGCTGGAGGAGCTGATGCGCGGCGCGTCCGCCGGCAAGACCATGTACGTCGTGCCGTACCTGATGGCGCCGGCCGGCTCGCCGCTGGAGCGGTACGCCGCGGGCGTGGAGATCACCGACTGCCGCACGGTCGCGCTGCACATGATCCGCATGGCGCGCGTCGGGGTGCGCTACATCGACAACCTCGCCGACCCCAGCAGCTTCGTGCGCGCGGTGCACGTCACCGGCGACCTGGAGAAGCTCGGCCAGGGCACGCCCGACGACCAGCGCTACTTCGTCACGTTCGCCGACGAGCGGACGATCCTGCACTTCGGCTCGTCGTACGGCGGCAACGCGCTGCTCGGCAAGATCGCGCACGGGCTGCGGCAGGCCGCCTACGACGGCTGGACGTCCGGCGAGTTCCTGGCCGAGCAGTTCATGCTCATCGGCATCGCCGACAAGCAGACCGGCAAGCAGTACCACATCTGCGGCGGCTTCCCCAGCGCATCGGGCAAGACCAACCTGGCGATGATGCTCGCCCCGGACGCACTCGGCGACCGCTACCAGGTCTACTTCTACGGCGACGACATCGCGTGGCTGCGCGTCGACCCCGATGACGGCAGGATCTACGCGATCAACCCCGAGTTCGGCGTCTTCGGCGTCGCGAAGGACACCAACGAGGTCACGAACCCGACCGCGCTCGCGTCGGTGGCACTGGGCACCGGCACGCTGTTCACCAACATCGCCTACAACGACGACACGCATGAGGTGTGGTGGGAGGGCCGCACGCCCGAGCCGCCCGCCGACGTGGCCGGCTGGCGGGACTGGACCGGCACGCTCATCTCTGAGCGGTCACCCGAGGACGCCGGCGCGCCGTGGGCGCACCCGAACAGCCGGTTCACCACGACGCTGGCCAACGTGCCGAACATCGCGCCAGATTTCGACGACCCGAAGGGCGTGCCGATCGACGCGATCATCTTCGGCGGCCGCGCGAGCGACCGTGAGCCGCTCATCCGGGCGATCACCGACCTCGCCGAGGGCGTCTACGACGGCCTGACGCTGGGCGCTGAGGCAACGTTCGCCGCCGAGGGCGTCGACGGGCTGCTGCGCTACGACCCGATGTCCATGCGCCCGTTCATGTCTTATCACGAAGCCGCGTACGCCGGGCACTGGCTGAAGGTCATCGGGTCGGCGGCCAGCCAGCCGATCTTCGCGCACGTCAACTGGTTCCAGCGCGACCCGGAGGACGGGCATTACCTGTGGCCCGGCTACCGCGACAACCTGCGCCCGCTGCTCTGGTTGCTGCGCCTGGCCGAGGGCGAGGTCCGCGGCAGGCAGACCCCGGTCGGCATCGTCCCGGTGAAAGATGAGCTAGACCTCGACGGGGTCGCCATCGCGCCGCGCGACCTCGAGACGATCCTGACCATCGACACGCCGCGGTGGAAGCAGGAAATGAAGTACCGCGGGGAGCACCTGGAGCAGTTCACCGACCTGCCCGAGGAGATCTGGCAGGCGCACTACCGCGTCGCGGCCGCTCTCGACGACGCGGACTGAGCGGCCGCTCAGGAGCGCGGGCCCTCGGCCCGTACCTGCTCAACGTGGCGCAGCGCGTCCCTGAGCTCCGCGAGCCAGGTGTCCTCGTGCTCCCCCACGAGCCGTACGCACCAGGCCAGCGCGTCGCTCCGGCTGCGCGCGACGCCGGCGTCGACCAGGGTGTCAAGGACGAGCCGTTCCGGCTGGCGGAGCCTGGTCATCACCGGCACCGAGAATGTGGTGAACATCACTTTTTTCTCGTTGCAGATCACGCCCCAGGAGACCTTGCGGCCGAACCGGTGCTCCGCCTCGCGGGCGATCTCGATCCGCTGCTGGCGCGTCTCCTCGCGGAACCTCCGGCTGCGGCCCCCGGCCGCCTCGGCGCGCTCGGCGTCGCTGGCGTCCGCCTCGGTTTCCGGCGCGGCCAGGACGCCTATGATCGTGATCTCCTCGCGGTCCAGCGTGATCGCGGGCGCCCCGGTGAACCACTCGCTCGGCACGCGGCCGCGCAGCCACCCGCGCAGCCGATCGCCCGCCGAGGCCGGTGAGCCCTCAGTCGCCGTACTCATGTAATAAAGATTACATGTCTAATTCTGGGCCGCGCAACGGGGAGCGGGAACGTGGGACCTGGACCTCGGACGTGGGACCTGGACCTCGGACGTGGGACCTGGACCTCGGTGGCCACTCCGGAGCTGGTGTCGGCGGTGAGCCCGACCGTGGCCACGATCCCGTCGGCGGGCGAGGTGAGCGTGGCGCCGGCCAGCGCGGCATTGGCGCTGTCCAGCTGGGACTGGTCGGCGCTGACGGACGCCTGGTCGGCCGTGATCTGGGCGCTGGACGCGCCGCTGGCCTCGTCCTGGGAGAGCCGGGCCTGGTCACCGGCCAGCGCGGCGTTCGCCTGCGCGACCTGGGCCACGGGCGTGGCGGAGTTCATGGTGGCCAGGGTCTGGCCCTCGGTCACGTGCTGCCCGACCGTGGCGTCGACCGCGGTGACCTGGCCGGCCGCGTCGAAGCTGAGCGTGCTGGTCGAGGCCGGCTCGATGGTGCCGGCCGAGGACAGCGTCTGGCGCAGGGTGGTCCTGATCACGGGCACCAGGCGGTACGACGGGCCGGCCGAGGCCGTGGACCAGGTCAGCATCCAGGCGCCGGCCGACGCCCCCACCACCAGGATCGCGATGGGTATCGCGAAACGAGGTCGGGGCACGAAACGGCGGGCCCGGGAGAACGGCTGCCTCCGGTTCACGCCGCCCAGGCTAGGGCCGCGGGAACGGCCGGGTCGTCCCGCCAGGGAGTGTCATACCCAGGTATGAGTCCCCGCGGCCGGGCCGCCGGGGCCGGAGCGGTCAGCCGGCCGGGTTGCCGGCCACGGCCGCCGCCACCCTCGGGTCCACCTGGATCGCGCCCGCGAACTCGGAGCCGAAGTCGGCCGGGACCACCTCGACGTCCAGGCCGGGCTCCGGGGCCTGGATCATCTCCCCGTCGCCGAGATAGATGGCCACGTGCGAGATGTAGCCGGGAGCCGTCGGGTCGGTGTGGTAGAAGAGCAGGTCGCCGGGGGCGAGCTGGCTGAGCGGGACCGCCGGGCCGGTCAGCGCCTGGTCGGCGGCGACCCGGGGCATGAACACGCCCGCCTGCGCGAGCGACCACTGCACCAGGCCGGAGCAGTCGAACGAGGTCGGGCCGGCGGCGCCCCACACGTAGGGCATGCCCAGCCTGCTCTCGGCGGCGGTGAGGAACGCGATCACCTCCGCGCGGCTCAGGCCCGGCCCGTCGGCCGCGCCCGCCCCGGCCCCCGCCCAGGTGACGGAGCCGGTCCCGGACGTGGCGGAGCCGGAGGGCGCGCTCTGGGCCACCAGCGGCGCCACGGCCGCGCCACGCGGCAGCACCTTCTGGATCTGCGCCATCAGCGTGCTCAGCACGGCGTGCGGGGCGCTGATCACGATCGCGTTGTCCGCGGGCATGCCGAGCGAGCGCGCCACGGCGTCCGAGACCACCGCGTCGACCCCGCCGATCCCGACCGTGCCCAGGCCGGCCAGCGGCAGTTCCTCCGCGCGGCGGCCGTTGACCAGGACGTCCCGGCCGAGCGGCAGCTTGTCCAGCTTGCCCATCGTGTACGAGACGGCCACGCCGCCTGCCGCCACGTTCTCCCACAGGCCGGCCGCCTCGGCCGTCGGCTTGGCCGCGAACGCGCGGAACGCGGACGGGTCCACCCCGAGCGTCGCGGTCAGCTTGCCGTCCATCTGGATCCTGGCCGCGTCGAGCGGCTGGACGGCGGTCACCCCGGGCAGCCGCCCTACCGCCGCGGCCACCCCGGGCCTGAGCGTGGTGGGGGCCACCACGAACAGGTCGGCCGGGAGCAGCCGGCGCAGCGGCGCGATGGCCGCGGGCGAACGGCCGAAGTGGGAGACCGTAACCGATTGAGAGCCAGAACGCGACGTCCCGGGGAGCAGCGGATTCGCCTGGCTGGCCCCGGCCGCGGCCGCGCCGGCCCGCGTCCCGGCCAGCGCAGGCGCGGCATTGGCCGCGGCGGCCAGGGTCAGCACGGCCAGCCCTGCCCCCAGCGTGGCCAGCACGCGACGCGGTCCGCGCAACTGCACTACGGCCCCCTCTTACGGTTCGTCATCACTGTCACGGCGGGCGCGGGGCGTTCCGTTCAATTCACGATGCAGTCAAGCCATCGTGCACTAGAACACCATGCATCAAAGCCGCACCGGATGTCTACGCCGGCGTCTGGCGACGACCGCGGCCATCACGCCCGCGGATCGCCAGTCCTGCCTCCCGAGCCTAGCTCGGCGCGGAGCCGCTCCGGATCCGTGACCGGCATCCGGCAGGCAAATTCCCTGCAAACGTAGGCGGCCGGAGCACCGCCCACCAGGTCGCGGCCGGCCAGCAGCGGCACGGTGCCCGCGCCGTTCCCGTCCCCATTCCCGTCCCCGTCCCCGTCCCCGTCCCCGTCCCCGGTCCCGGGACCGAGCGCGATGACCGCGCCGGGCGGCGCGGCGAGCAGCGCCGTCCGGTGCAGCGCGACGGTCCGGTCGTCGGCGGGCGGGCCGACGACCGCGATCTCGGCCGGGCCGGACGCCATGGCCTCCGCCACCGCGAGGCCCCACCCGGCGGCCCGCGGGTAGCGCGAGGCGACCGCGGGCAGCGGCCCGAGCGCCTCGGCGGCGGCGGCCCGGTGCCGGTCCGAGCCGGTCAGGGCCGAGTAGCTGAGCAGCGCCCCGGCCACCGCGAACGTGCCGGACGGGCTGGGCCCGTCCGCCGGGTCGGCCGGCCGGTAGATCAGCGGCTCGCCGTCGTCCGCGGTGTCGTAGAAGCCGGCGCCCGAGTCGCCGAACCTGGCCAGCACGGTCTCCAGCAGCTCCCCGGCCAGGGCCACCCAGCGCCCTGGCCCGGTCACCCCGGACAGGGCCAGGTATCCCTCGGCGACGCAGGCGTAGTCGTCGAGCACGCCCGCGCTGGTTCCGGGCGTCCCGTCCCGCGAGGTCCGCCGCAGCCGACCCGCGGTGAGATGGACCCCGGCGATCAGGTTGGCCGCGCCGATCGCCGCGGCGACGAAGTCCGGCCGCTCGAGCAGCAGGCCCGCCTCGGCCAGGGCCGCAATGGCCAGGCCGTTCCAGGCGGCGACGACCTTGTCGTCCCGGGCCGGGCGGACCCGCTGCTCCCGCGCCGCCCGCAGCTTCGCCCGGATCCGGGCGAGGCGCTCGGCGTCCGGCGGGTCGCGGCGAAGCTGGAGCACCGACGTCCCGCGGGAGAACGTGCCCTCGCCGGTCACGCCGAACGCCTCGGCCGCGTAGGACCCGTCGGCGGCCCCCAGCACCTCGCGAAGCTGGCCCGGCGTCCAGGCGTAGAACTTGCCCTCCTCGCCGTCGCTGTCGGCGTCCAGGGCCGCGGCGAAGCCCCCTTCGGGGGTGCGCAGCTCGGCGATCATCCAGTCGCAGGTCTCGGTGGCGACGCGGCGGGCGAGCGGGGAGCCGGTCCGGCGCCACCAGTGCGCGTAGACCCGGGCCAGCAGCGCGTTGTCGTAGAGCATCTTCTCGAAGTGCGGCACCACCCAGCCGGCGTCCACCGAGTACCGCGCGAACCCCCCGGCCAGCTGGTCGTACATGCCGCCGCGGGCCATCGCCTCCAGGGTGCCCGCGGCCATGCCCAGCGCCAGGTCGCCGGACGGCCCCGGGTCCCGCTCATAACGGCGGAGCAGGAACTCCAGCACCATCGACGGCGGGAACTTGGGGGCGCCGCCGAATCCGCCGTGCCTGGCGTCGTAGCCGGACCGCAGCCCGGCCAGCGCCGCCTCGGCGGCCTCGGCCAGCGCGTCGGCGCCGGGCGCCCCGCCGGGCCCGCCGGGCGCCTCGGCGGCCGACATCTGCTCGGCCAGCGCCGCGGAGATCCGCTTCGCCTGCCCGACGACGCTGCCCTGGTCCTGGCGCCAGGCGTCGGCCACCCCGAGGACCAGGCGCCGGAACTGCTCGCGCGGGAAGTAGGTGCCGCACAAGAACGGCTCCCGGTCGGGGGTCATGAACACCGTCATCGGCCAGCCGCCCTGCCCGGTCATGGCCTGGGTCGCGGTCATGTAGACCGCGTCCACGTCCGGCCGCTCCTCGCGGTCCACCTTGATCGATACCAGGTGCTCGTTCATCAGCGCCGCGGTCTGGTCGTCCTCGAACGACTCGTGCGCCATCACGTGGCACCAGTGGCAGGCGGAGTACCCGACGGACAGCAGCACCGGGACCCCCCGCTCGCGGGCCGCGGCGAACGCCGCGTCGTCCCATGGCCACCAGTCCACCGGGTTGTCCGCGTGCTGCAGCAGGTACGGGCTCGTCGCGTCCTTCAGCCGGTCAGCCATGCTCTCTATCTTGCCCGCCCCTGCTAACGTGCGTGTGTGACCACTTCCCGGCCGGCCAGCCCGCCTTCCCGGCCGACCGGCCCGCCGCTCGGCCGCGGCACCCGGGTCCGCGGGACCCGGCAAGCCGAGGCGCTGATCAGGGTGCTGGACGGGCTGCCCGGATTCTGCAGCGCCCAGCAGATCCACGCCGAGCTGCGCAGCCGGGGCGAGCATGTCGGGCTCACCACCGTCTACCGGCACCTGCAGGTGCTCAGCGAGGACGGCCGGGTCGACGCCATCCGCGATTCCAGCGGCGAGACGCTGTACCGCAAGTGCCGCAGCGGTGCCCACCACCATCACCTGACCTGCCGCAACTGCGGTCGCAGCGTCGAGGTGGAGGGACGCGCGGTCGAGCGCTGGGCCGAGCAGGTGGCCGCCGAGGCGGGCTTCACCGACGTGGGGCACACCGTGGAGCTGTTCGGCCTCTGCCCGGAGTGCAGCCAGCCCTGAGGCCCGCTACCCGCGGCTATCTGCGGGCCGGCTCGGCCGCGGACTCCCCCACGTTCGCGCTGAGCCAGGCGCAGAGCGGCCGGCTGGCGGCCAGGAACCCGGCCACGTGCTCCCTGGCCGCGGCCGTCCCGAGCCAGGGCTCGACCGGCCACTCCTTCCAGGTCACCAGGCCCTTGTAGCGCAGCAGCCCGACCCGCGGGTGGTCGGCGGGATAGCCCCGCGGCGCGGTCTTGAGCACGTCCTGGCCGTGCACGGCGATGTCCTGCCGCTCGATGCCGGCGATGATGCGCTCGAGCTCCGGGCCGGCCCGGTCACCGGCGACCGCCCGCCGGTAGGAGTCCAGCTGGTCCGGGGCCATGCGGTGCATCCCGCTGCCCGCGGCCAGGCCGTTCGCCGACAGCTGGATGTAGCCTTCACCGACGACCGCGCCGATGTGGGTCTGGTAGGGCGACTTGTCCTTGCTGAACCTGATGTCGCGGTACGGCCGGAAGATCTTGGGCTCGCCGAACTCGGGGGCGAGCTCCTCCACGAGCTCGGCCATCGGGCCGCGGACCTTCTCCTCGTAGACCGCCTTGTGCGCGGTCCAGTACGCCTTGGAGTTGTCCGCCTCCAGGCCCTCGTAGAAGTCCAGCGCCTCCGCCGGCCAGCCCTGGAACGCCATCGCCGGCCTCCTCCCCGCTCTCGCCCGCTCTCGCCTGCCCTCGCCTGCCCTCGCTTGCCCTCAGCGATTCTGCCATCCTGTGACCGGACGCCAGACCCCGCGATCGGAGGCACGTCTCATGTCCACGCCCTACCCGCAGGAACTCGGCGGGCTGACCGCCCTCGTCACCGGCGGGGCCTCCGGCATCGGCCTGGCCTCGGCGCGGCTGATGGCGTCGCGGGGCGCGCGGGTGGCGATCCTCGACCGCGAGATACCCGGCAGCGTGCCCCGGGACGGGAACCTGCATCCGGTGCTCGCCGACGTCACCGACGACGACGCGGTCCGCTCGGCGGTCGCCACCGCGGCTGAGGTCCTCGGCGGCCTGGACATCCTGGTCAACAACGCGGGCATCGGGGCGGCCGGCACCGTCGAGGACAACGACGACGCCGAGTGGCGGCGCGTCCTGGACGTGAACGTGCTCGGCGTGGTCCGTGCCACGCGGGCCGCGCTGCCTGCGCTGCGCGCGGCCGTGGCCCGCCGCGGCGAGGCCGCCATCGTCAACACCTGCTCGATCGTGGCCGTCGCGGGCCTGCCGCAGCGGGCCCTGTACTCGGCGAGCAAGGGCGCCATCTACGCGCTGACCCTGGCCATGGCCGCCGACCACGTCCGCGAGCACATCCGGGTCAACTGCGTCACCCCGGGAACCGCCGACACCCCGTGGGTGGCGCGGCTGCTGCAGGCGGCGCCGGATCCGGACGCCGAGCGCGCCGCGCTGACCGCCCGCCAGCCCATGGGGCGGCTGGTGTCCGCCGACGAGGTCGCCGCGGCCATCACCTACCTGGCCAGCCCGCAGGCGGGCGCGGTCACCGGCACGGCGCTCGCGGTCGACGGCGGGATGGCCGGCCTGCGCCTGCGGCCGCCCGCGCGGTAGACCCGCGGCTACTACGTGCTGGCGGCCTGGTCCGGGTCGCCGTGATGATGGCGGCGGTGATGGTGATGGCCGGGCATGGGCAACGGTGACGGCGCGGGCGAGGCGGCCGTGGCCGGGACGAGCGGGGCCGAGCTGACCGGGGTGGGCGGCCGGACCGGTGCCGGGGCCGCGGACGGCCGGGGGCGCGCCGGCAGCGGGAGCGGCACCGCCACGGCCGGGCTCGGCGATGCGGCCGCCGCGGCGGCCGGGTTCAGGGCGGCGTGCGGCGGACTGGTGTTCGCCACGAGGGTCAGCGCGAGCCCGGTCACCACGGACGCCGCCAGCAGCAGACCGCCTGCCGCCAGGGCCTGCCGCTGCCGCGGCGCCTGCCTGATCCGGGCCGGCGCCTGCCGCATGCGGCTCAGCCCGCCGGCGACCCAGGCGCCGGCCGTCGCGGCGGCCCGGCCGGCGGCCTGTGCGGGGGACCCGGCCCTGGCCTCGGCGGCAGCCGCGGCCGAGGCCAGGTAGGCCTGCGTCGCCGGGCCGAGGAAGATCGGGGCGACCACCCGCCGCAGCGACCGGTTCAGGCCCGCCAGTTCGATGGCGACGGCCCGGCAGTCGCGGCAGCCGCGCAGGTGGCGCTGCACCCTGCCCTCATCGGGCCGGCGCCCGGCGCGGCTGAGGTGAAGGTCGAGCTTGCCCGCCGCGGACCGGCAGTCCTCGCGGGTGAGGCCGGACAGGTACAGCTTCAGGTAGGCCCGGGACAGGGCCGCGCGTGCCTGCTCGCCGAGTTCCGCGACACCGCCCACGGTGACGCCGAGCACCGCGGCGGCCTGGCCGGGGTCCGCCTGCTCGATCACGGTATGCCACAGCACCGCGCGCTGCCGTTCGGGCAGCGACAGGAAGGCGCGGGCCATCGGCTCGCTCTCCAGCTCGGCGATGGCCGGGTCGCTCAACAGCGGCTCCCCCAGGCTGGCGGCCTCCGCCTTCCCCGCCTTCCCGGCCTCCGCCTCTCCGGCCTTCCCGGCCTCTCCGGCCTTCCCGGCCTCTCCGGCCTCCCCGGCCTTCCCGGCCGCCGCGACCGCGGGCTCCGCGCGCTGGCCGCCGGACCGCTCGCTGGCCACCCGCCGGACGGCGGTGAGCAGGTAGGGCCGCACCGCCGCGTCGGGCCCGTCGCCCCGGCGGAGCACGGCGTGCAGCCGGGTGAAGGTTTCCGTGATCACCTCCTCCACCTCGGCGGGACTCTGCACGAGCTGGCGGGCCAGGCTCCGCGCCGCCGCCACGTGACGCTCATGGAGCGTGGCGTAGGCCGCCGTGTCCCCCGACGCGATCGCGCCGATCAGCTCGGCGTCGCCGCCGGGTGGCGGAGAGGATGACTCCATCACGCATGATCCGTTTCTGGCCGGAGAAGTCCTGCTCCCCGCGCGACATCATCTCGTGTTCCGGGGCCTGGTGTGACGGCTTCGCGAGCCTAGCCGTCCAGCCAGTGCCGAAGTAGGAGTCCGGCTCGCGCGGGAACCGGCGCCAGTGGCCGACATGTCCAGTTCGCCCCACGCGACCGGGCGCATGCCCTACTCGCCTAGCTCGGACCAGGTCGTGCAGCAGCGCGGCGAGCCCCAGGCAGGCGGTGAACGACAGCGGTGCGTCGCGGCCGGTCACACGACGAATCATGCCCGCCGCCGCCAACAGTCGGCGGCTGCTGATACCAAGGAACTCATGACCGAGCAGGGCGTCTCCGACGCCGAACTCCGCGATCAGGCGGAACGCTGTCTGCGGGCGCTTGCCGGGCCGGGCGCGGTCCTCCGGGAGGACCAGTGGACGGCGATCAGTGCCCTGGTCACCGGCGGGCGGCGGGCCCTGGTGGTGCAGCGGACCGGCTGGGGCAAGTCCGCGGTCTACTTCACCGCCACCGCGTTGCTGCGGGCCCGGGGCTGCGGGCCGTCGGTCATCGTCTCGCCGCTGCTCGCCCTGATGCGCAACCAGATCGCCGCGGCGGGCCGGGCCGGCATCCGCGCCCGCACCGTGAACTCGGCCAACACCGACGAGTGGGACCAGGTCTACGCCGAGGTCGCGGCGGGCGAGGTGGACGTGCTCCTGGTCAGCCCGGAGCGGCTGGGCAACCCCGGCTTCCGGGACCTGGTGCTGCCCAAGCTGATCGCCGCGGCGGGCCTGCTGGTGGTGGACGAGGCGCACTGCATCTCCGACTGGGGCCACGACTTCCGCCCCGACTACCGGCGGCTGGGCTCGCTGCTGGAGGAGTTGCCGCCCGGGGTTCCGGTGCTGGCCACGACGGCCACAGCGAACGCGCGGGTCACCCGGGACGTGGCCGAGCAGCTCGGCGCGCAGACCCTCGTCCTGCGCGGCAGTCTGGACCGGGCCAGCCTGCACCTGGCGGTGGTGCAGCTGCCCGCGGCGCGCGACCGGCTCGCCTGGCTGGCCGGGCACCTGGGCGAGCTGGCCGGCTCCGGCATCATCTACACGCTGACCGTGGCCGCCGCGCACGAGACCGCCGCGTTCCTGCGCGAGCGCGGGCATGACGTGGTCGCCTACACCGGCCAGGACGACCATTCCGAACGCACCGCAGCCGAGGACTCCCTGCTGGCCAACGAGCTCAAGGCGCTGGTCGCGACCAGCGCCCTCGGCATGGGGTTCGACAAGCCGGACCTGGGCTTCATCGTCCACCTCGGGGCCCCGTCGTCACCGGTCGCCTACTACCAGCAGATCGGCCGGGCCGGCCGGGCCACCGACCGCGCCGACGTCATCCTGCTGCCGGGCCGGGAAGACGCCGACATCTGGGCCTACTTCGGCTCGCTGGCGTTCCCGCCCGAACCCGTCGTCCGCTCGACGCTCGCCGCCCTGGCCGGGGCGGGCCGCCCGCTGTCCACCGCGGCGCTGGAGACCCAGGTCGACCTGTCCCGCGGGCGGCTGGAGATGATGCTCAAGGTCCTCGACGCCGACGGCGCGGTGCGCCGGGTCAGCGGCGGCTGGGCGGCCACCGGCGCCGGCTGGGCCTACGACGCGCCGCGGTACGCCCGCGTGGCGGCCGAGCGGTCCCGCGAGCAGCAGGCCATGCTCGGCTACGCCGCGACCGGCGGCTGCCGGATGGAATACCTGCGCCGCGAGCTCGACGACCCGGCGGCCGCGCCGTGCGGCCGGTGCGACAACTGCTCCGGGCGGCGCTGGCCGCCGCAGGTGCCCCCGGACGCCGCGGCCGCGGCCGGCGACCGGCTGCTCCGGCCCGGGGTCGAGATCACCCCGCGGCGGATGTGGCCGGCCGGCATGGCCCGGCTCGGCATCGACGTGGCGGGGAAGATCGGCCCCGCGGCGTCCGCCGAGCCCGGCCGGGCCCTGGGCCGGCTGACCGATCTGGGCTGGGGCCCGCGGCTGCGCGCGCTGCTGGCCGACGGCCCTGGTCCCGACGGCCCTGGTCCCGACAGCCCGGTCCCCGACGATCTCATCGCGGCGGTGGTCAAGGTGCTGGCCGCGTGGGACTGGGCGCAGCGGCCCGCGGGCGTGGTCACGGTGCCGTCCCGGTCCCGGCCGCGGCTGATCGGCAGCCTGGCGGCGCGCATCGCGGAGATTGGCCGGATCCCGCAACTCGGCGGGCTCGGCTACCAACCCGGCACGCGGCTGGACCGGCCTGCGGGCCGCCAGTACAACAGCGCCCAGCGGCTGGGCACGGTCTGGCACGAGCTCACGGTCCCGGAGCCGGTCGCCGCCGCGGTCGCCGGGCTCGGCGGCCCGGTGCTGCTGGTCGATGACCGGGTCGAGTCCGGCTGGACCATGACGGTGGCGGCCAAGCTCGTCCGCGAGGCGGGCGCCCCCGCCGTGCTCCCGCTGGCCCTGGCCGTCACCGCCGGCTGACCGGCCCGGGCCCCGTGCTCAGCCGCGCCCACGCCAGGGCACACGCCCCCCGCGCTCCGCCGTCCCCACCACCATGATCAATCAGGGCGGACGATAGTAAGTAACGACTGACGATCGTCCGCGCTAAGCGATCAAGCATGGATGAGGGCTCGGCGGTGGCTCAGGCCCCCGCCGGCTGCGACACCGGCTCGGGGGCCTGAGCCGTGCCGGGGGCCGTGACGGCGCCGGGGCCGTCGGTCTCGCGGATGCCGTACCGGGCGTACAGGCGGCGCAGCGGCCTCGGCGCCCACCAGTTCACCGGGCCGAGCAGCCGCATCACCGCGGGCACCAGCAGCACCCGCACGACCGACGCGTCCACGATCAGCGCGACGATCATCCCGACGCCCATCAGCTTGATGAACGTGATCCCGGAGGCGGAGAACGACCCGACCACGATGATCAGCAGCAGCGCCAGGCTGGTGATCAGCCCGCCGGTGCGCTGCAGCCCGCTCGCGACCGCCGCGGTGTTGTCGCCGGTGATGTCGTAGCGCTCGCGCACCCGGGACAGCAGGAACACCTCGTAGTCCATGGACAGCCCGAACATGATGGCGAACATCAGGATCGGCATCGTGGGATCGATCGTGCCGTTCGGCGTGAACTGCAGCAGCCCGGACAGGTGCCCCTCCTGGAAGATCCGCACTACGACCCCGTACATGACCGACAGGGACGCCGCGTTCATCACGATCGCCTTGACCGGCAGCACCACCGACCCGAACGCCAGGAACAGCAGCACGAACGTGGCCAGCGCCACCACCAGCGCCATCCACGGCAGGGTCTGCCCGAGGCTGGACAACTCGTCGACCAGCTGCGCGGTCTGCCCGCCGACGTACGCCTGCGCGCCGGCCGGCGGCGGCACGTCCCTGACCTGTCCCACGATGGCCCGGGCCTGCGGCGAATACGGACCGGGGGCGTAACGCAAGTCGACCCGCGCGACATCCCCGCGGACGCCGGTCACCCGCGCGCCGCCGATCCCGGGAACGCGGTCGAGGCGGCTGACGTACGCGGCCAGCGCGGCGCCGCGGGCCGGCGATGCGGCCACCGGGCCGGGGAACTGGACCACGGACTCGATCGGGGCGGTCGGGTTGCCGGGGAAGTCCCGGTTCAGAGCCTCGGTGACCACGCGGGGCTCGGCCCCGGCCGGCAGCACCGTCGCGTCGGTCCCGCCCCAGGTGACCCGCAGGAACGGCGAGCCGAGCCCCAGCAGCACGACCACGATCGGGACCGCGTACAGCACCGGGCGGCGCATCACGCTGCTCGCCAGCCGGTACCACGCACCCTGGCCTTCCGCCACCGGGGGCCGGCGGACCGTGCGGCGGATCCGCAGCGCGTTCACCTTCGGGCCGAGGACGGCCAGCAGCGCGGGCATGACGGTCAGTGCGGCGAGCATGTCCACCAACACGGTCGCCACCCCGCCGTAGCCCATCGAGCGCAGGAAGGTCTCGGGGAACAGCATCAGGCTGGCCAGGGCCAGCGCGACCGTGATGCCGGAGACCGCCACCGTGCGGCCGGCGGTGGCCACGGTCTGGGCCACCGCGTCCTCTAGTGCTGCCCTCGGGGGGGCGCCCCCCCAGACCCCCCCGCCGTCGTGGCCTGGCGGTGCAGTTCCTCCCGGAACCGGCTGACCATGAACAGCCCGTAGTCGATGGCCAGCCCGAGGCCCAGGATCGTGGTGATGTTGATGGAGTAGATCGAGACCGGGGTGTCCAGGGTCAGCAGCCGCAGCGCGGTGAACGAGCCGAGGATCGCGATGCCGCCGATCGCCAGCGGCAGGCTGGCCGCGGCCAGGCTGCCGAAGATCACCAGCATCACGATCAGCAGCGCCGGCATCGAGAAGCCCTCGGCCCGGCCGATGTCGGACGTGACGTCCTTGTTGATCGCCTGCTCGGTGGGGATGAGCCCGCCGGTCTGCGTGGTCAGGCCCGGCGCCGCCAGGCTGCCGGAGATCGCGTCAAAGCTCGTGATCCGGGCCGCGTCGCCCGGGCCGGCCAGTTCGAGCACCGCGTAGGTCTCCCGCCCGCTGGCGCTGACGAACTGCGGCGATCCGGTAGACCAGTACGTCTCGTACGACAGCACCCTGCTGTGCGGCAGGGCCGCCAGCGTGCCGGTGACCGCCGCGCGGAACCCGGGCGACCGGACGGTCTGGTCCGGGCTGGAGTACAGCACCACCACGTCGCCGGCATCCCGGCCGAACGCGGCCGCCGCCAGGTTGGCCGCCTGCTGGCTCTGGCTGTCCGGCGGGGTGAACCCGCCCGACGACTGCAGCCGCCCGAACACCCCCGTACCCCAGGTGGCCGCGAACGCGATCACGATCAGCGCGATCACCAGGACCAGCCGCCGGCGCCGGTAGACCACGCGCCCCCAGCTCTCGAACATTTGCTCCTCCCCGACTAGACTTACAGATCGTTCACATCAGTGAACGGTGTATACTGCTAATGACGTTAACTTCGCATACGCAGTTCGCGGATGTCAAGCGCGTTTACCGGGGACGCGGGCCCGGCGCGACGAGCCGGGCGACCGGGCGGGAGGCGGCATGGTCCAGGCGCTGAGCCGACGTGATCGCGTCCGGGCGGCGACCACCGAGGAGATCAAGCTGACGGCACGGCGGATCCTGGTCGAGGACGGCCCGGACGCCGTGTCGCTGCGCGCGATCGCGCGCGAGATGGGCATGACCGCGCCCGCCCTCTACCGGTACTTCGGCAGCCACGAGGAACTGATCAAGCACGTCGTCGCCGACATCTTCACCGGGCTCACCGACGACCTGAACGCCGCGATCGCCGCCGCAGGCGCCGCGACCGGCGGCGACCTGACCGCGAAGGTCATCGCGGCCGCCCGGGAATTCCGGCGCTGGTCGCTGGATCACCCGCGGGAGTTCGGCATGCTGTTCGGGACGCCGCTGCCCGGCGTGAGCGTCGAGCAGGACGAGATCATCGCGGAGTGCGGCGCGAAGTTCGGCAACACGTTCTTCGCGCTGATCCTGGAACTCTGGCGCAAGCACCCGTTCCCGGTGCCCGCGGACGAGGAGATCCCCTCCGACCTCCGCGACCAGCTGGAGCGTTACCGCGAGGGCCTGGGCGAGCTGGCGGCCGACCTGCCGCAGGGCCTGCTGCTGACCTTCCTGCGCTGCTGGGTGCGGCTGTACGGCATCGTGAGCCTGGAAGTGTTCGGCCACCTCGGGTTCGCGCTCGACGACGCCGAGCCGATGTTCGAACTCATGCTCGCGGAGACCGCTCCGCTGCTCGGCCTGGTGTATCCCGGGCGGGCCTGAGCCACGTCCCGCATCGGGTTCCGTCGCGGGTACCCGCCGGAGTCGCGGGTACCCACCGGATAGGTATTCGCGGCTACCACCGGATAGGTATTACTGATGAGTAGTTCTGCTCAGGTGCCGCGGGCCCGGCCGGCCCACGATGGGGTCATGAGCACAACACCGCTTCGGCCCCACACCACTAACGCGTTCTACGCTCAGGCGGCGATCTCGTTCGGCGCCTCCCTCACCCTGGTCGGCTTCGGGATCGCTTACCTGCCGGTCAATGCCTGGATCCGGGCGTTCCTCGCCGTCGGCGTCCTGTACACGGTCACCTCGGCGTTCACGCTGGCCAAGTGCGTCCGCGACCGCCAGGAAGAGACGGACGTCGTCAGCCGGGTCGACCAGGCCCGGCTGGACAAGCTGCTCGCCGAGCAGGACCTGCTCCGGGTGGACGCCCACTGACCGGCTCGCCGGAGCTCCCCGCGCCCGGCGTTCCGGCCGCCCTGCCCTCCCTCGCCGGCCGCCGCCCCCGGCGGCCGGCCCGTCATTTCCGGCCGGCCGGCGGCCAGAGAGAATAACGTGGGAGTCTTGCTCCAGACCGACGAGAGGTGGCCAGTCGTGCAGCGGAAATGGCGGATCGCCTGATGGCCGCGCCCAGCGCCGCGCAGGCATCGCTCGGTGTTCAGGTGGCGGTCTTCATCGACCTGGAGAACCTGGCCCTGGGCGCCGGGGAGGACCTGCCCGGGCAGGCCGATCCGATCCCGTACAAGGCGCTCGAGCTGCTGTGCCGCGACTACGGCAACACCTCGATCCGCCGCGCCTACGCCGACTGGTCCAGGCCCGAGTTCGCCAGGTACCAGAACAACCTGGCCCAGAACGGGATCACGCTGATCCAGGTGACCAGGTTCGGCGCCCAGCAGAAGAATGCCGCCGACATCCTGATGGCGGTGGACGCGATGGAGGTGCTGATCACCCATCCCGACGTCGGCACGTTCTTGCTGGTCGCGGGCGACGGCGACTATTCGCCCCTGGTGCAGCGGCTGCGTGAGTGGGGGAAATGGGTGGTTGGAGTCGGGACCAAGGCCTCGGCCAGCTCCCGGCTGGTCGCGGTCTGCTCCGAGTACAAGTACTGGGGGACGATCGTCGCCGCCGTCAACCCGGCGGTGCGGGCCGAGGTGGGGGCCAACTTCGACATCGCCGACGCGAAACGGCTGGTGGTAGCGGCCATGGAGGAATCACCCGACGCTTCGGCCACTGGGTCGTGGCTGAAGAGCAAGATGCTGGCCCTCGACCCGTCCTTCGACGAGCGCAACTACGGAGCCAGCAGCTTCCGCGTGCTGCTCAGCCGCCTGCCGGACGTGGTGAAGGTCACGAAGGACCGGTCATCCGCGGACATGCTGGTCACCCTCGTCGCGGCCCGGCCGCCGAAGGCGCCAGCGGACGGCGGCAAGCCCGCGGACGGCGGCAAGCCCGCGGACGGCGGCAAGCCCGCCCCCGCGCGGCGGAAGAGGGCCGCGCCCAAGCAGGCCGTGACGCGCTGACCCACCTCGGTGAGCCGGCGCACCTGAACACGGGACGAAGATCGCGTGCCGACCTCACCGGTTCAGCCGGGCTCCGGCTCGTCGGGGGCAGCGAGCCGCTGGTAGGCAGGGGTGAGCAGGGTGACCAGGTCGCTGCCGCGGACCACGACCGGCGGCGGCTCGAAGGTGCGCAGCAGCAGGTCGGGAGGGGCCGCAGGGGCAGGCGGCAGGGCGCGCAGCCGGGCCGGGCTCATGCCCGGTGCCCAGTAGTCCGCGACGCACTCGGCCAGCGGACGGTCGGTCATGTCGATGAGCGGGCGGGCGGCCTCGGGCTCGCCCGCGGTCAGCCGCCGCAGCGAGGCGAGCAGTTCCTCCCGGCCCCGCCCGCGCCAGGCCAGGATGCCGAACGGGTCGAGGTCAAAGGCCTCGGCGAGCACGTAGCAGACCGCGGCCAGGTGCTTGCACGGCACTTCCCAGTCCGGGCAGGAGCAGGACATCTCCAGGTCCCGGGCCGAGCGCGGGAACAGCGGGGTGCCGCAGTCGGCGAACACCTCCTCGATCTCCGGCGGCATCTCGCCGGCCAGCAGCCGGGCCCGGAACAGCGCCTGCGCGGCGAGCGCCTGCTCCACCCGCCGCCACTGCGGCGTGGTGAGCGGCGTCACCTGGATCCGCACCCGGTACGGCCGGGGCCGCGACCCCTGCACCTGGGCGGTCACGTAGCCGCAGGAGATCTCGAAGCCGAGCACCTGGCCACGGCGGGCGTAGTTCCGGCCCCGGGCCAGCCTGCCGGTCATGCCGAACGACTCGAGCACACCCGTGAACCGGCGCGACCACCACCGTTCGCCGATGGCGCCGCGCTGGCTGCGCGCCCGGATGCCGCCCTCCACCTGAAGCGGACGGGAAGGTCCCCACTCACGCCAGCTCACTCCGACACCGCCTCCGGGGACAGCGCGATCACCTGGCGCAGGTCGGCCGTTGACAGCTCGGTCAGCCAGCCCTCGCCGGTCCCGACGATCCGCTCGGCCAGCGCCTTCTTCTCCTCGATCATGGAATCGATCCGCTCCTCCAGCGTGCCCACGCAGACGAACTTGCGCACCTGCACGTCCTTGCGCTGGCCGATCCGGAACGCCCGGTCGGTGGCCTGGTCCTCGACCGCCGGATTCCACCAGCGGTCGACGTGGATCACGTGATTGGCCGCCGTCAGATTCAAGCCGGTCCCGCCCGCCTTGAGCGACAAGATAAAGAGCGACGGCTCCGTTGCGTCCTGAAATTCGGAAACCATCGCGTCCCGGCGCTTTTTCGGCGTGCCGCCGTGCAGGTAAGACACCGGGCAGCCGAGCCGGGCGGCCAGGTAGGGCTGCAGCATCCGGCCGAACTCCGCGTACTGGGTGAAGCACAGCGCCTTGTCGCCGTCGGCGATGAGCTCGTCGCAGATCTCCTCCAGCCGGGCCAGCTTGCCGGACCGGCCGTCCAGCCGGGAGCCGTCGCCGAGCAGGTGCGCGGGATGGTTGCACACCTGCTTGAGCTTGGCCATCGTGGCCAGCACCAGGCCGCGGCGCTCGATGCCCTCGCCGGCGGCCTCGATCCGGGCCATCATGTCGCTGACGGTGGCCTGGTACAGGGACCCCTGCTCCGGCGTGAGGTTGCACCAGACCTTCATCTCCAGCTTGTCCGGCAGGTCGGAGATGATCGTCTTGTCGGTCTTCAGCCGGCGCAGGATGAACGGGCCGGTGATCCGCTTCAGCCGGTCCGCGGCCTCTTCGTCGCCGTTGCGCTCGATGGGGACCGCGAACCTGGCGCGGAACCGCTCCGCCGGGCCGAGCAGGCCAGGCCGAGCGAACTCCATGATCGACCACAGGTCACTGAGCCGGTTCTCGACCGGCGTGCCGGTCAGCGCGATCCGCGCCCGCGCGGGCAGGGCGCGCACCGCCCGGGCCTGGCGGGTGGCCGCGTTCTTGATGTTCTGGGCCTCGTCGCACACCACCCGGGCCCACCGGACCTGGCTCAGTGCCTCCTGGTCGCGGACGGCCAGCCCGTAGGTGGTGATGACCAGGTCGGCGGCGTTCAGGGCGCTGGTGAGTTCGTCGCCGGCGAGCCGGTCCGCGCCGTGGTGCACGAGCACCTTCAGGTCGGGGGTGAACCGCGCCGCCTCCCGCTCCCAGTTGCCGACCAGCGACATGGGGCACACCAGCAGCGTCGGCGCAAGCGCCTCCGGCGGCTCAGTTCCGGCAACTTGTCCCGTCTGTTCCTTTTGATATGAAATAAGCGACAGAAGTTGAATTGTCTTGCCGAGTCCCATCGAATCTGCCAGCACGGCGCCCAGGCCGAGGTCGCCGAGGAAGGACAGCCAGGCCAGGCCGCGTTCCTGGTAGGGCCGGAGCTCGCCGCGGAACGAGGCCGGGGTGGGCACCGGCGCGAGCCTGCGGTCGGCCTGGCCGGAAAGCAGGTCGCCGAGCCATCCGTCGGCGTCCACGCCCACCACCGGCAGGTCATTGTCCGCGCGGCCGAGCCCGTCGTGCAGCGCTTCCGCCGCGGTCATGGTCCCGGCCCTGCTCCGCTCGAGGAACTTCAGCGCGGCCTGCAGGTGCCGGTCGTCGAGTTCTACCCACTGGCCGCGCAGCCGGACCAGGGGCACCTTGAGCCGGGCCAGCTCGGCCAGTTCCTCCGGGTCCAGCGACTCGTCGCCGACGGCCAGGTCGTACCGGAAATCGACGAGATCTCGCAGGCCGAACCTTGACTCGGCCGCGGGGCTGCTGCTCGCCGTGCTCCTCGTCCGGGTGGTGATCTTGAGGCCGAGCCG
This sequence comes from uncultured Actinomycetota bacterium, assembly GCA_963808705.1. Taxonomy (GTDB): domain Bacteria; phylum Actinomycetota; class Actinomycetes; order Streptosporangiales; family Streptosporangiaceae; genus JASHPR01. The sequence continues at coordinate 87,189 of CAWEHB010000014.1, forward strand.
CGACTTGCGCCCGCCGGCCCAGTCCGGTAGCAGCACGCCGAAGCCGGCCCCGGCCAGCAGCGGGCCGGTCTGGCCCAGGAACCGGGCCGCCCCCTCGGTGTCGAGGCTGACCGCGACCGGGGCGGCGGACCGCAGCCCCTGGTCAAGCTCGGGGAACAGCCGGGAGGCGGTGCCGAGCCCGGCGAGCAGGTCCTCCTCCGGGTGCCCGATCCCGGCCGCCGCCCAGCCGCCCGCCGCGGCCCTCGACCATATGTCCGCCGCGGGCAGCAGCAGGCTGGGGTCGTCCGTCGACTGCAGCGCGAACCCGACCGTCCAGGTGTCCGGGGAGTCCGAGATCGCCGAGGCCGCCGACGTGGCCGACGTGGCCAGGTCGGCCAGGTCGGCCGTGCCCGGGTCGGCCGCGTACGGCTCGACCAGGCGGAAGCAGGTGCGGACCGGCCCGGCCGGCACCTGCGCCGCCGCGCGCCACTGGTCCAGGGCGGCGGCGAGCTCCGCGGCCTCGGCGTCGTCCTGCGGCGTGGCCACGGGCACCTGCGCGTCCGCGCCGGCCAGGGCCGCGGCCCAGCGCTCGGCGACCGGGACCCGGGCCGGCCGGCGGCCGCGCCGGGCGGGCAGCAGCGCGAACCCGGGATCACGGCCGAGCCTGGCCCGGGCCGCGGCGTCGCCGAGCGCGTCGAGAGCATCGGTCAGCAGCTCCGCCGAGGAGGCGCTGGCCCCGTCGACGGCGCGGCACAGCGGCGGCATCGCGGCGGCCAGATCCCTGGCGCGCTGCGCGTCCGCGCCGGACAGCACGGGCCGCCACCGGGCCGCGTAGCCGCCGTCCTCGCCGGCGGCCAGGGCAGGCAGGACCCGGCCGCGGGCAGCCAGGTCCCCGGCGCAGGCGGCCAGCGCCGCCAGGTAGAGCACCGATCCCCCGAGCACCGCCCGCGAGGACCCGGCGCCCGGCTCGCCGAGCGCGCCGAGCAGGTCGAGCGCGGCGGCGGGCTCGAAGGTCAGCGCGGGCACGCGCCAGGCGGCAAGCCTGGGCCGCGACCCGCCCGTCCGGGCGGGCCCGGCGCCCGGCTCCCTGATCAGCGCGGGCGAGGCCAGCGGCCCGTCCGCGGTGGCCGGCAGCCGCAGGGTCAGCTCGTCCTCGATGGCCTTGCGGGCCAGGTCCGCCGCCTGGCCCGCCAGCTCGGCGACCACGTCGGCGAGAGCGTCCAGACCGCTGGCGAACGGGTGCGGCCGGGGGGCGCGCGACGGGCGGCCCGGGCGGCCCGGGCGGCCCGTCGCGGGCGGGACGCCGGCCGGGCTCTCGGAGTCCTCGGCCCACAGGCTCAGCGCCCCGTAGGCCCAGATCCCGTGGATCACCAGCATGGTGCACATCCCAGCAACGGCCCGGACCAGTCATTCAGCACGCTAGTGCACATCCCACCAGCGACCACCGACAAATCGACAACCCGCCGCCCCTGCCTACCCAGGCGGCGGGCCGGTCATCGCGGCGAGCCGCCGGGCCATCGCGGCGGTCACGCCACGAACGGCTCGGCTCCCGAGTCCGTGGTCATGGGACGGCCGGCCGCCGCCCAGTCCTGCATCCCGCCCGCGACGTTGATCGCCTCCCAGCCGGCCGCCGCGAGTGCCTGCGCGGCCCGGGCGGAGCGCACCCCGGACCGGCAGATCACGTAGACCGCCTGGTCCTGCGGTATCTCGGCCGCGTGGACACTGAGCTCACCCAGCGGGATGTGCCGCGCGCCCGGCGCGTAGCCCGCCGCCCACTCGTCGTCCTCGCGCACGTCCAGCAGCCACGCGCCGACCGGCACGCCGGCCGCTGGTACCTCGGATGCCTGCGCCCCCAACGTCACTCAGCACTCCCTCGCGGCACCGGCCGCATATCCTCGGCAATCGCTTCCGCACAGCCTACGGGTAACGGCGGTCCCGGGGTGACGGGCCGCTGAGAGGAGACGCCGTGATCGTTCGCGACGCGCGGCCCGGTGAGCTGGCCGAGGTCGGCGAGATCCGGATGGCCGCCTACCTGGCCGACGGCTTCCTGGCGCCGGACTCCGGGTACGCGCCGACGCTGCGCGCCCTGGGCCGCGACGGCGACGGCGCGGTGCTGGTCGCGGTGGCCGGACCGGACGACAGCCGGATACTCGGGACCGTCATGCTGCAGCCGTGGCCGCACGCGGGCCAGGTGGTCACCGGCCCGGACGAGGCCGAGATCAGGGCGCTCGCCGTGATACCGGAGACGCGGGGCACGGGGACGGGGAGCGCGCTGCTGCGGGCCGTGATCGAGCGGGCCGCGCGGCAGCGGGTCCGGCACCTCGTCCTGCTGACACAGCCGGAGATGCTGGCCGCGCAGCGCCTGTACCACCGGGCGGGCTTCCGCAGGCTCCCCGACCGCGACTGGTCCCCGGCTCCCGGGGTGACCCTGCTGGCCTACGGCCTGGCCCTGCCTGGGTCAGGGTTCCCCGCGCCGGTCCGGTGAGCTCGCCGACGCCACGTCCGTGGCCGCGGGGTCCTGGGCCCCAGGCTGCACCGCGGCAGCGGCCGTCTCGTCGCGGCGCGCGGCCGCGTTGACCTTGCGCAGGTGCCTGCTCATCGAGCGGAACAGGAAGAACAGCACGACGGCCATGCCGAAGATGACGAGGAACGCGAGCGTCCCCGGCTCAGCGGAGCTGCTGGCTGAGGTCGCCGCCAGCACCGTCACGAGCTCACCCACCTCACGCTGTCTCGTACCCCGGCGAAGAGGTCGTCTTCCGGCTCCTCAGTATCCACCACCGACCTGGCCAGGTGAAAATCCTCCGTCGGCCACGCCGCCGCCTGCACGTCCCGCGGGCAGGCGAACCAGCCGCCGTCCGGGTCGATCTGGGTGGCGTGGGCGAGCAGCGCCTGGTCGCGGATCTCGAAGAAATCGGCGCAGGGCACCCGGGTGGTGATCTCCAGCCCCGGGTGATCCGGATTCTCCACCCACTCGTCCAGCCGCTCCGCGTAGGGCGATTCCAGGCCGCGCCGCAGCATCTCCTCGTGCAGCGCCATGAACCGGGCCCGGTGGAACGTGGCGAAGTAGTAGAGCTTGGCCGACTGCCACGGCTCGCCGCAGTCGGGGTAGCGGTCCGGGTCCGCGGCGGCCTCGAACGCCTCGACGGTCACCTGATGGCACTTGACGTGGTCCGGGTGCGGGTAGCCGCCGTTCTCGTCGTAACTCAGGATCACCTGCGGGCGGAAGGCCCGGACGGCCTGCACCAGCGGGCGTGCCGCCGCCTCCAGCGGCTCCAGGGCGAAGCATCCGTCGGGGAGCGGCGGCAGCGGGTCGCCCTCCGGCAGCCCGGAGTCGGTGAAGCCGAGGAACAACTGGCGCACGCCGAGGATCTCGCGGGCGCGGTCCATCTCCGCGCGCCGGACGGCGGCCAGGTCGGCGCGGATCTCGGGGCGCTCCATGGCCTTGTTCAGGATGTCCCCCCGCTCGCCCCCGGTGAGCGTGACGACCAGGACGTCCACGCCCTCCCGCGCGTAGCGCGCCATCGTCGCTGCGCCCTTGCTCGACTCGTCATCCGGATGCGCGTGCACGGCCAGCAGCCGCAGCGGCGCGCCGGGCCGCAGGGCTGGGTCAACGTCCCCGGTCTTCGGGCCGGCGGTCGCTTCCGCGGGATCGGTGGTCACGGCAGACAAGAAAAGTTCCCTTCGCGCATGGGGTGGCGGACAAACCCGGCACGATGCCGCCCTCGCCGGGCTCAAGCACCGGCAATGCGCCGACGCCGACTGGCCATTGTGCTACACAACAAGCCCGTTCCGTTAAGGCATTCCCGCGTCATCTCGGCCGGGCGGGGCGGCCGGGCTCCGGGCCCCGGTGCATTGACATGGGCGACGTAGTTGCGGAGCCTTGTTAATCTCGAAGGATTACCCCAGGGCCCGTCCGGGGCCCGGCGGACGTCTGTTCCGCTTCCACGCTAGGAGTTCTCGTGACCGAAACCCGCGATCAAACCGTCACCTGGCTCACCCAGGAGGCGTATGACCGGCTCAAGTCGGAGCTGGACTACCTCACGGGTGCTGGGCGCACTGAGATCGCCAAGAGGATCGAGGCGGCCCGGGATGAGGGCGACCTGCGCGAGAACGGCGGCTACCACGCCGCCAAGGAAGAGCAGGGCAAGCAGGAGAGCCGGATCCTCCAGATCATGCACATCCTGGACAACTCCCGGGTCGGAGACCCGCCGCGCACCGACGGCGTGGTGGGCCCCGGCATGACCGTCACGGTCCGCTTCGCCGGCGACGAAGACGAGGTGACCTTCCTGCTCGCCTCGCGCGAGGAGAGCGGCGCGCCGATCGACGTGTACTCGCCCCGTTCCCCGCTGGGCGCGGCGATCTCCGGAAAGAAGGTCGGGGAGACCGCGACGTACACGCTGCCGAACGGCAAGGCCACCACGGTCGAGATTCTCGAGGCCGTCCCGTACGTGGGGACGTGACCCGGCGCCGTAGCACCCAGAATCATGATCGCGGTGGCTTGTCCTGGACAGGCCACCGCGATCATGATTTTTGTCCGTAACGGGATTTACGCCGCGAACTCGGGCTCGCTCGCCGGGGCCTCGGACGGCGGCGGCGCCGCGCTGCTGCGCAGCGGCACCTCCTTGATGAACCAGGCCAGCACGAACACCGCGAAGGCCGCGGGCGCCGCCAGGTAGAACACGCCATCGATTGCGTGCGCGATGGCGTAGAACACGTCGTGCTTGACCAGCGCGGGCAGGTGGTTGACGGTGACCGGGTCAAGCTGCCCGCCTCCGGCGTTCAGGTGCACCCCCGGCAGCAGGCTGGTCATGCTCTCGATCAGCCGCCGGGCGAAGATCGCGCCGAACAGGGCCACCCCGATGGACCCGCCGATCTGCTGGAAGAACGCGCGCGAACTGCTGGCCACGCCGATGTCGCGGGGATGCACGCTGTTCTGCACGATCACCGACGTGATCTGCATCAGGAAGCCCATGCCGACGCCGAGCACCGCGTAGTAGAGGCCCGACTGGAGCAGGGTGGTGTGCACGCTGAGGCCGGTCAGCAGGAACATGGCGACCGTCATGATCGCGCCGCCGATGATCGGCATGGCCTTGTACCGGCCGGTCCGCGTCATCACGAACCCGCCGATCAGCGACGTGACGGTCACGCCGAGCATCATCGGGATCAGCAGCAGCCCGCTGCCCACCGCGGACAGGTGCTGCACCGTCTGCTGGTAGAGCGGCAGGAAGGTGAGCGCGCCCAGCATCGCCATGCCGAGCAGGAAGCTCATCCCGGTGGCGACCGAGAAGTTGCGGTTCTTGAACACGTGCAGCGGCAGCACCGGCTCCGCGGCCCGCGTCTCGGTGAACAGGAACGCCACGACAGCGGCCACGGCCACCAGGCCCAGGCTCATGATCTGCCCGGATCCCCAGCGGTACTGGGTGCCGCCCCAGGTGGTCAGCAGCACGATCGCGGTGGCCGCGATGGCCAGCAGTCCGGCGCCCAGGTAGTCGATCTTGTGCGGGACCTTCTTGTAGGGCAGGTGCAACGTGGCCCAGAGATAGACCAGCGCCGCGCCGCCGACCGGCATGTTGATATAGAAGATCCAGCGCCAGGACAGGCTGTCGGTGATGTAGCCGCCGACCAGCGGGCCGGCGATCATGGCCAGCATCATCGCGGCCATCATGTAGCCCATGTACTGGCCCCGCTCCCGCGGCGACACCATGTCCCCGATGGTGGCGATCACGCCGACCATCAGGCCCCCCGCGCCGAGCCCCTGCAGCGCCCGGAACGCGATCAGCTGATCCATCGACTGCGACAGCCCGGACAGCGCAGAGCCGATCAGGAAGATCACGATCGCGGCAATCAGCCAGCGCTTGCGGCCGTACTGGTCGCCGAGCTTGCCGTAGAGCGGCGTGGTGACGGTCGAGGCGAGCACGTACGCGGTCACCACCCAGGACAAGTGCGTGACCCCGCCCAGGTCGCCGACGATGCGCGGCAGCGCGGTGGCGACGATCGTCTGGTCCAGCATGGCGAGGATGAGCGCGAGCAGCAGTCCCGGCAGCACGATCAGGACCTCACGCTTGGGCCCGCTCGGCGCCGCTCCCCTTGCTGCCGCGGCCGACTGGGTCTCCGCCATGCTTAGACTCCCCTCCGAGTGGTGCGCGGCGCGGCACTTCTCAACCTACTTGCCGACCGGCTAGCATCAAGCAACACGCTAGGATAAGCTGTTTACTTACCGGCCGTCAAGTAAATTTGGCCGCAACGCAGAGACGCGAGACTGGATCAGAAGAGAGATGAACGAGCAGGTGCGTGGGGTAACGGCGGTCGCCGGGGCGGCGCCCGCCGTGGCCGCGCGTCCCGAGGAGCACCACGCCGGGAGCCACCACGCGCCCCACGAGGCGCGCGCCCGCAGCGACACCAGGGTACGCATCCAGCAGGTGGCCCTGGAACTGTTCGCCGAGCGGGGATACGACAAGACCTCGCTGCGCGAGATCGCCGAGCGGCTCGACGTCACCAAGGCCGCGCTCTACTACCACTTCAAGTCCAAGGAAGACATCGTCCGCAGCCTGGTCGAGGACTACTTCGGCCAGCTCGACGCGCTGATCGCCTGGGCGAAGACTCAGCCGAGAACCCCGGAAACCCGCGACGAGATCCTCGGCCGGTACGTGCGGATCGTGGCGGACGGCAGCGACGTGTTCCGGATGCTGCACCACAACCAGGCCGCGCTGAACTCGCTGTCCTCGGCCAAGCAGCGCGGCGACCTGTTCCGGGAGCGGATGACCGGGCTGATCGACGCGCTCACCGAGCCCGGGGCCAGCCTGCGGGAACGGCTGCGCGCCGCCATGACGCTCGGCGGGGTGAGCGTCGGCTGGATGTTCTTCGTCGACCAGGTGGAAGACCGCAGCAAGCTGTGCGCGGCGGTTCTCGGCATCGCCACCGACGTGGCCAGCGGCCCCTCCGAAGGCTAGTGCCCGGGCCGCAGAGTTTTGATCATGATGAGGCACGGGTTGTCCGGCCAGAGGCCGGTGATCTCTTCCAGCGGCTGGAACCCGACGCTGGCGTAGAACTGGCGGGTGCGTGCGTAGCCCGGGTCGGGATGGCTTGGGCCAAGCGTCTTGACCTGCAAGAACTGGACGTCGTCGGCGATCAGGTCGGATTCCAGCGCGGTGATCAGGGCCCGCCCCGCTCCCCGGCGGTGGACAGCGGGGTCCACGGCCATCAGGTAGATCTCGGCCGAGCCGGGGAAGTGCCGCACCGCCAGCAGCATGCCGGCGGCCAGGCCCGGCGGAGCGCCGGCGGGCGCCGGCCGCGGATCGTGCGGCCAGGCCAGGTAGGCGGGCAGCCGCCGGGCCGACTCGACGTACTCGGCGACCGAGGACTCGATCCCGAACCAGGTCGGAAGCTTGCGCAGCAGCCGCTCCACCGTCACGGGGTCCGGCGTCCCCGACGTCACCCGCCAGCCCTGGTACTGCGCAGACGAACCCGGCTGCATCTGCGCAACCTAGCGGCGGGAGGCCAGGGACGGGTAGCGGTTTTCCCCCCGCGCTCCGATTGCCGCCTTCCCGCCTTCCCGCCTCCCGGCCAGCACGTCGCCACCCACCACCACCGCTCTCGAAAATAAACAGCATGCCTAGCCATAGTATGCTATTATAGTCGAATACAGATACGACGAGCGGGAGGAGGCGCCATGGCCACACCCACCCGCGGTCACGATCCCGCCGAGGGCAACCCGGCTTCCCTGCACCGCCCGGACAACCCCGCCGCCTCGCCGCGCCCGGGCCCTGCCTGTCCGCGCCGTCCAGATGAACTCGGCGCCGCCGAACTGGCCGAGCGCCTGAAGGCCCCCGGGGAACTCACGGTCGCCGAGCTGGCGGCGCTGGACCGGCTGGATGGCGGATGGCCCGGCCCCGGCGGCGACCCCGGCTATGACGATCACTCCGGCTATGACGATCACTCCGGGTATGACGACGACCCCGGGTATGACGATCACTCCAGGTATGGGCACTCAGATCCCGGGCTGCCCCCCGACGACGAGACGCGGGTGCCCGAGGCGCTCGACGCCGGGTTCACCCGCCGGTACGGCGGGACCGGGACCGGGTTCACCGCCGGCGGCCCGCTGGACGTGATGCGGCCCGGCCCGGACCTGGCCTGGCACGCCGGCCAGGCCCGCCAGGGCGGGCTGGGCACCCTGTCCGACGACGAGCTGATCGGCGTGCTGGGCGCGGCCCGGCGGCTGGGCTCCTGGCAGGCGGAGCTGGAACTGGCCGCCGCAGCCGAGCTGGACGCCCGCCGGGCCGGGCCGGACGGCCGCGAGGGCGAGCACGTCGCCGAGGAGATCGCGGCCGCGCTCACCCTCACCGGCCGCTCCGCCGGATCGCTGCTGGAACTGTCCCGCCGCCTGGGCCGGCTGCCGCAGACCACCGCGCTGTTAGCCGCCGGGATCATCGACCGCCCCCGCGCCGGCGTCATCGCCGACCAGCTGAGCATGCTGCCCGACGCCGGCGCCGCCGCGGTGGAAGACCGGATCGCGCCGCGCGCGGGCGCCCTGACCACCGGGCAGCTGCGCGCCGCCTGCCAGCGCGCCGTCCTGGCTCACGACCCGCAGGCCGCGATCCGCCGCCGGGAAAAGGCCGAGCAAGACGCCCGGGTGGAATGCTGGGCCGAAGCAGCAGGCACCGGCGCGATCGCCGGACGGGACCTGAACCTAGCCGCGGTGATCGCCGCGGACAAGCACCTCGACGCCGCCGCCCGCTGGCTCAAACAGCACGGCGCGCCCGGCACCCTGGACCAGCTGCGCGCCTAGGTGCTCCTGGCCCGCCTCACCGGCCAGCCGCTGCAATCCCTGCTCCCCCAGCCCGCCACCACCCCCGGCGCCGAGCCCGGACCCTGCCCACCCGGCGCACCGAACAACTGGCCAGCCAATCCTGGCGGGCTGGCCGGGTCGGTGAACTTGACCATGCCCGCCACCGCCTGGCTCGGCCTGGCCGACTCCCCCGGCGAGATCGCCGGGACCGGCGCCGCCGACGCCGCCACCTGCCGCGACCTGGCCGCCGCGCTGCGGCCCGGCGACAGCCGCTGGTGCCTGACCCTTACCGACCGCAACGGCCGCGCCATCGCCCACGGCTGCGCCCGCGCCGGACCCGGCCCGCCCGCCACCACCGACCCCGCCGCCTGGCTGGCCCAGATCACCATCACCCCGATCGAGACCGGGACCTGCACCCACCGCCGCCAAACCGCCGCCTACCGGCCACCGCCCTCACTACGCCACCTGATCAAGATCCGCAGCCGGCGGTGCGGCTACCCCGGCTGCCGCCGCCCCGCAACACGCTGCGACGACGACCACACCATCCCCCACCACAAGGGCGGCAAGACCTGCGAATGCAACCTGCACCCCACGTGACTGTCAATATGTACCAGGAACTAACTTCAAGATCCTTAACAAGGCCCTGATCTGGCCGTACGCACTCAAACACAACCCCCTTGGTATACGGAGGTGCGCCCCACTGCCAGCCCGGTAAGCGGCGCTCAGGCGCCCCCGAGGGCAACGGAGCCGTGGCCGATGCGGCGCGAACTGCATGACGATCCTGGTGGTTAATTCGGGTTCATGCGGCGAGGCCGAGTTCGAGGCGTGCCAGGTGGCTGGTTCGCTGCCGGTCCAGTGGCGTGCCGGTCCAGTAGGCCTCCAGGCGGAGCAGGTTGAGCGCGCAGGCCATGTAGACGTGGTCGAGGCGGGTCTTGGGCAGGCCGCGGTAGCGGGCGCGGCGCGCGCCGTGGCTGGCGGCCTGGTGCATGGTGCCCTCGACGCCGGCGCGGCGGGCGTAGTCGGCCTGGAAGGGGATCGTCTGTTCCGCGGCGCGGGCGGCGGCCTGGGCTTCGGCCAGGTCGCGGGGCGGCAGGGTGAGGTGCCGCCGTCTGGCGCCGCTGGCGGTGCACAGGCTGCGGGCCGGGCAGGGTCCGCAGTCGCGGGCGGAGAAGGTGGCCACGATGGCGTCCTTGTCGTGCTGGGTGCACGGCGACCACGACGCCGATGTCTTGCCCTGCGGGCAGGTGACGGTCTGGGTGTCATAGTCGACGGTGAAGTCGGCGCGGGCGTCAGCAGGCCCCGGCGCGGGCCTGTGCGGAGGTGTCGGCCAGCAGCGGCCCGATCAGCGCGATGCCGTGCCTGGCGAGCTCGGAGACTACCAGGGCGGCGCTGAGGTATCCGGAATCTTGGTAATGCCGTCCCGGGGCCAGGTCTCCCGGCCAGGTCGTCGTGGATGGCGCCGGTCATCTGGTTGTAGGTCACGGTGGCGTCGGTGGTGGCTACGTTGGTGATCAGGTTCGGGGCCGTCAGCCGGCGCAGCTCTTGCCATGCTCCGGTTCTGCGCGCTGGCGCTGTCTGCGGCCGCTGGGCGGCAGGTATGGCGGGGGGTCGTCGCAGCTGGTGATAATTTTGTAACCCGCAGAACTCCTCCCGCGATGCTACACCGGGCATCCAGATCGTAAGGAGAGATGATACGGGCATGGCCAAGCGAGAGACCGATCTCGATCTCTCCCCCATAAATTCACCCCACGCCAGTCAATAAGTAACAGAAACTAACTACAAGATCCTTAACAAGGCCCTGATCTGGCCGTACGCACTCAAACACAACCCCCTAGGTATACGGAGGTGCGCCCCACTGCCAGCCCGGTAAGCGGCGCTCAGGCGCCCCCGAGGGCAACGGAGCCGTGGCCGATGCGGCGCGAACTGCAAGACGATCCTGGTGGTTAATTCGGGTTCATGCGGCGAGGCCGAGTTCGAGGCGTGCCAGGTGGCTGGTTCGCTGCCGGTCCAGTGGCGTGCCGGTCCAGTAGGCCTCCAGGCGGAGCAGGTTGAGCGCGCAGGCCATGTAGACGTGGTCGAGGCGGGTCTTGGGCAGGCCGCGGTAGCGGGCGCGGCGCGCGCCGTGGCTGGCGGCCTGGTGCATGGTGCCCTCGACGCCGGCGCGGCGGGCGTAGTCGGCCTGGAAGGGGATCGTCTGTTCCGCGGCGCGGGCGGCGGCCTGGGCTTCGGCCAGGTCGCGGGGCGGCAGGGTGAGGTGCCGCCGTCTGGCGCCGCTGGCGGTGCACAGGCTGCGGGCCGGGCAGGGTCCGCAGTCGCGGGCGGAGAAGGTGGCCACGATGGCGTCCTTGTCGTGCTGGGTGCACGGCGACCACGACGCCGATGTCTTGCCCTGCGGGCAGGTGACGGTCTGGGTGTCATAGTCGACGGTGAAGTCGGCGCGGGCGTAGCCGGCCCCGGCGCGGGCCTGTGCGGAGGTGTCGGCCAGCAGCGGCCCGATCAGCGCGATGCCGTGCCTGGCGAGCTCGGAGACTACCAGGGCGGCGCTGAGGTATCCGGAATCTTGGTAATGCCGTCCCGGGGCCAGGTTCTTCCCGGCCAGGTCGTCGTGGATGGCGCCGGTCATCTGGTTGTCGGTCACGGTGGCGTCGGTGGTGGCCACGTTGGTGATCAGGTTCGGGGCCGTCAGCCGCGCGCAGCCCTTGCCATGCTCCCGGTTCTGCGCGCCGGCGCTGTCTGCGGCCGCTGGGCGGCAGGTGCATGGCGGGGGGTCGTCGCAGGTCTCGGTGATGTGCAGCTTGTAACCCAGCCAGAACTCCTCCCGCTTGACGCCCCACCGGGCATCCAGATCGTAGGGAGAGGCGATCCGGGCATGGCCAGGCGGGAGACCGTCGCCCTCGGGCTCCTTCTCCCGCCGTCTGATCACCTCCCGCCCGCCTGCGGTGATGGTGCGGGTGTAGTTCTGCAGCAGCACCCGGCGCAGCACGTCCACCGCCGGCAGCTCGCGCAGCCAGCCCGGCGCGGAGGGGTCATAGACCGCTCCCAGCAGCGCGTACCCGTCGCGAGCGTAGGCGATCGCCAGCTCCTGCCGCCTGGCCTCAGATTGCGGCGGCCGCCAGGAGGTCATCGGCGTGGCGTAGCGGCGGGCGAAATCGGGCACGCAGATCCGCTGGGCCACCCAGTCCGGGTGCGCGGCCGTCAGCGCCTCCAGCGCGGCCCGCACCGCCTCCCCGGCCAGCTCCAGCCGGTTCAGCGCCGCCACCGCCGCCACCACGTGCGTGGAGTCGGTGCGCTGCTTGCCGCCCGCCTTGATCAGGCCATCGGCGGCCAGCCTCGCCAGCAGCGCGTCCAGCGCCATCTGCTCCAGCCCGCCATCGGCGACCCGGGCCCGGAACTCCGCCAGCACCGTGTGATCAAAGCCAGGGTCATCCAGCGGCAGCCCCAGCAGGTACTGCCAGTCGATCCGGGTCCGCACCGCCTCGGCCGCCTGCCGGTCAGCCAGGTCCTCCACCCTCTGCAACACGGTCACCAGCGCCAGCCGCGACGGGGACCAGCCCGGCTTGCCCCGGATCCCGAACACGGCCGCGAACTCCTCATCCTGAAGCCACTGACCCAGACGGTCGCGAACCTGGACCGCCAGCGGCCGGGGCCGCTTACCCGGGTACTTCGCCGCGATCGCCCCCGCGATCTGCGGATCCGGCTCCGGCCACGAGGCAGGCTGCACGCACATGACATACCCGATCCTGCGGCCGGGACGACGGACAGGGCAGGAACAACGACGGCCGCAGGCCAGATCATGGCGTTCCCCGTAGCCCGAGCCGGGCAAGTTCACCGGCCTGTGACGAATTAACCACCAGGATCCATGACATTGGCAAAACGGTACTGCCGCATGCCGTTCCTTTGGAGGGGCGGCGATTTTTGGCCGGTGTCCTGCGGCGTGGCGGGGGCGGGGTCGGCTAGCCTCGCCGGGCGTACGGGCAGGCACCCGCCTGCCCCCGATCTGCCCGAGGGCCGGCCCCGCAGGGTCCCGGCGCGCCGGAGGTGGGTAAAAATCGCCGCCCCGGAACAGACATCAGTCGCATGGGTCGTAGCTAGTGCCGTGACCGGCAACGTTTGCCCTGTTCCTCCGAGGCCGATGTGAGTGTGGGCCGACACCTATCCCTGCTATGCGCGGCATTCGGCGCATGGCAGAGTCGCCCCGCCGTCCGCGCAGAGTGGGGCGATCTGGGTGGCCGTGCAGGCGCCGAACGGGATGGTTACGATGCGCCGGAACGACAGCCAGTCCGCTACCGGGCACATGTCTGCGCTGCTGCTGTCCCGGGCATGGTTATCGGGTGAGCGGGAGGGCGGGGCTGCCGGCTCATGGTGATCTCCTTTTCGGGCCGGAATCGGTTCGGTGGTTCCGGCGGGGCGGGGGCGGCCTGCCCAGCGCGGCAGGCTGCCTCCGCGGATCGGCGTAGTGCCGGTGTGGCCAGCGCTTAGGCGGCAGGTACGGTCATGCGCCGACGTGTGGCCCGGATCCGGTAAGCGATGATGGCCGCCACGACGGCGACGAGCGCGGCCCCGGCGGTGATCAGGGCGATCTGCCAGCCGGGCATGCCGCCGGCGACGACGGCATGGGCCGGGACCCTGTATGCCGGCCCTACTACATGCCCCAGCGGCGGGTGCTTGTTCCAGCCGGGCGGCAGGGGTGGCAGGTGCTCGGGCGCCGGGGCTGCCGGCAGCGCGCCGGCGGGGGTGTCTGCGGGCGGGACGCGGGTGGCGAACGCGGCCGGGGCCGCGGTGGCGGTGGCCAGCAGGGCGGCGGCCAAGCCGGCCAGGATGGCCAGGCGGCGGACGGGGCGAAGACAGCGGGTGCGGTTCATGACAACCTCCTAGTGGTCGTTTCGCGGGGTCAAAGAGGTCTGCTGTGGTCAGCGGCCGGGTGATCACGGCGCGTGCGTGATCTGGCCCTGGAGCTGGGCGCGCAGCCGCCGGGCCTGGCGGGCGGCGCGGCGCATCCGCCGCTCGGCGCGCTCGGCGCGGCGGGTGGCCCGGGCCAGCGCGAGCACGCGCTCGGCGAGGCGCTGCTGGTCGGCGCGGGCGAGCCGCTGGTGGTGTACCTCGCTGGCGAGCTGGGTGAACTGGTGCATGACAGTCATCTGCTTTCTTGCTGGTGGCGGGCTTGTTTTGTGATCCCACTGTCGCCAGGGGCCCGGGCGGTCTCCATACGTAGCGGCGCACAGGAAGGGCACAGGATTAGGCTGGGTAGCAAGGCCGTGCCTGCGCCGTAACCGGGAGGGGCCGGGCGGCGGGCGGGCGGAGGGACGAGGGGCCTGTGACCGAGCAGGCTGGGCTGGGCTTCGGCGGGCTGTTACGGCAGCTGCGCGATGAAGCCGGGCTGACCCAGGAGGAGCTGGCCGGGGCAGCGCGGGTGAGCCAGCGGGCGGTCAGTGACCTGGAGCGCGGCATCAACCGCACCGCCCGCAAGGACACCGCGCTGCTGCTGGCCGGGGCGCTGGGCCTGGACGATCCGGCGCGCGAATTGTTCGTCTGGGCGGCCCGCGGGCGGGTACCAGCCGCACAGGTACTGGCGGCAGGACAGGCAGGGGCAGGGAGGCCGGCGGCCGGCGGGATGCTGCAGCGGGATGCCGCCTTGGCCGTCCGGCAAGGTGAGCCTGGGCAGCTGGTCAGCGCGGGGGCCCTGACGTTTGTGTTTACCGATATTGAGGGCTCGACGGCGCTGTTGCGTCGGGTGGGCGAAGGCGTGTACGCGCAGCTGCTGGCCGATCATCACGCGCTGATCCGGGCGGTCCTGGCCGCGCACGGCGGCACCGAGCTGAACACACTGGGCGACGGGTTCTTCGCCGCGTTCGCCTCGCCGCGGGCATGCGTGGCCGCGGCGGTGGACATGCAGCAGGCACTGGAGGGCCACGCGTGGCCAGGCGGGGAGCGGGTCCGGGTGCGGATGGGCGTGCACACCGGTGAGGCGTCGGACACGGCCACCGGCCCAGTGGGCCTGGATGTGCATCGCGCCGCGCGGGTGGCGGCGGTGGCGCACGGCGGCCAGGTCCTGGTGTCGGAGACGGCCGCAGCCTTGGTGCGCGATGCGCTGCCGCCGGGCGCGACCTTGACGGATCTGGGCATGCACCAGCTGAAAGACCTGGGACGCCCGGAGCAGATCTTCCAGCTCAGCGCCCCGGACCTGCAGGCCGACTTCCCGCCGCTGCGCTCGCTGGGCAATCCGGCGCTGCCCAACAATCTCCCGGCGCAGCTGGCGGCGTTCATCGGCCGCGAGCGGGAGCTGTCCGACGTGCGGGTCCTGGTCGGATCCTGCCGCCTGGTCACCTTGACCGGGGCGGGCGGGGCCGGGAAGACCCGGCTGGGGCTGCAGGTGGCCGCCGAGCTGCTGGACGGATCCGGGGACGGGGTATGGCTAGTCGAGCTGGCCACGGTCACCGACGGCGACGCGGTCGCGGCGGCCGTCGCCGGCGCGCTGCGGATCCCGGCGCAGCCGGGCCGACCCGCGCTCGACACGCTGGCCGATGCGCTGGGGCCGCAGGACATGCTGATCGTGCTGGACAACTGCGAGCACCTGATCGGGGCGTGCGCCAAGATGGCGGAGGCCATCCTGCAGCGGTGCCCCAAGGTGCACCTGCTCGCGACCAGCCGCGAGCAGCTGCGCATCGGCGGGGAGACGATCTACCGGGTGCCGTCGCTGTCCCTGCCCGCCCCCGGCGAGTCCGACGCGGTCGCGGCGGCGGCGTGTGATGCGGTCGTACTGTTCGCCGCCCGGGCCCGCGAACAGGGCGCGCCCCTGCCGGTCGACGCGCAGACCGCCCCGCTGGTGGTGTCGGTGTGCCGGCGGCTGGACGGGATGCCGCTGGCCATCGAACTGGCCGCCGCGCGGCTGCGGTCGATGTCGCTGGCCGAGCTGGCGGGCCGGCTCGATCAGCGGTTCGCCCTGCTGACCGGGGGTAGCCGCACCGCCCTGGAGCGCCAGCAGACCCTGCGGGCCACCGTGGACTGGTCCTACTCGCTGCTGACTACCGCCGAGCAGATCGTACTGGGGCGGCTGTCGGTGTTCGCCGGAAGCTTCGACCTGGCCGCGGCCGAGGCCGTGGCCGGGTCCGGGGCCCTCGACGCGGTGGAGGTCGCCGCGCTGCTGGGCTCGCTGGTGGACAAGAG
Organism: uncultured Actinomycetota bacterium; assembly: GCA_963808705.1. Taxonomy (GTDB): domain Bacteria; phylum Actinomycetota; class Actinomycetes; order Streptosporangiales; family Streptosporangiaceae; genus JASHPR01. Next base: position 103,117 of record CAWEHB010000014.1, read on the forward strand.
CCTGGTGGTGGCCGAGCCGGACGGCACAGCGCTGCGGTACCGGCTGCTGGAGACCATCCGGCTGTTCGCCGCCGAGCGGCTGGCCGACGCCGGCAGCGAGCAGGCGACCGCGACCCGGGCGGCGCACTGCGCCTATTACCTGGCCGTCGCCGAGGCGGCCGCCCCTCACCTGGTCGGCCGGCAGCGGGGCAGCTGGCTCGGCCGGCTGGACGCCGACCGGGCCAACTTGCGCCGTGCCGCCGAGTACGCCGCCGGCGAACCCGATGGCACCGCGCGCGTGCTGCGGTTCGGCGTCGCGCTGCGGCGGTACTGGGGAGCGCGGTGGGAAGAGGAAGCGGCCGGGCTGCTGGTGCCGGTACTCAGCCGGCCCGAAGCCGCTGAGGATCCCGCGCTGTTCGCAGAGGCGCTGGTCGTCGCCGCGAACTACACCATGTTCACGGACATGCCCACGAGCCTCCGGCTCGCCGAAAAGGCCGACCAGGTCGCCAACGGCCTCGACGACGACCGGCTGCTCATCCTGTCCCGCCGACAGCTGTGCTTCGCGTATTACTTCGCCGGCCAGCCGGAACGAGCGCGTCCGCTGGGGGCCGAGGCGGTCCAGCGGGCCCGGCAGCTCGGCGACGACTGGCTGCTGGGCCTGAGCCTGGCCGCGTACGCCACAGCCGTCGACGTGGCCGCGTCCGGACCGCTGTTCGCCGAGGCCCTCGCCTGCGCCGAGCGTTCCGGCGAATTGGGCACCGCGCAATTCCTTCACAACAATGCCGGCTGGGCCGCCCTGGAGAGAGGCGACATCCCCGGTGCCAGGGCACATATGGAAGCCTCAATACGGGCCGCGGAAGCACTCGGAACCCCGCACCCCAACCAGTCACTGAACGTGGGCATGATCCTGCGGGCCGAACGCGACCCTGGTGGTGCGCGATCCGCGCTGCAGGACGCCCTGCGGGTCAGCCGACGGATCGGCTACAAGAGAACCATGGCCCAGGCCATGGCGGGGCTGGCCTGCGTGGACGGCGACCTGGGCGACTGGCCCCGGGCAGCCATGCTGCACGGCGCCGCGCAGGCCCTGCTCGACCAGACCGGAGCTCCCTGGGACCCCTCCGACCGCTACCGCCAGGAAGGCCTCGACCAGGCTCGCGGGGCCCTGGGCGATGAGCAGTTCCAGCGGGCCTACGCCCGCGGCATGACGCTCAGCTTCGACCAGGCCATCGACCTCGCCCTCGGACAAGTCCTCCCGGCCACATAACCGGTTATCCTATACCGCCTCAACCGGCGCGCGACCACCACGCACGAACGGTACAGAGTCGGCAGGCGTGCCGTTCGCCTCCCAGTAGGGGACTATCCAACGAGGCCGATGTGAGTGTGGGCCGACGCCTATCCGCCTTATGGGCTGTAGTTCATGGCGGCAGTCGGAGCCATGCGGGGCGTCCGCGCTGAGCTAGCCGCGCGGTCCGAATGGGTCACTGTCGGCCCGGGCCAGCTTGCCCGCTAACTCAGTCGCGGACCGGGCCACGAGGTAACGCTCGGCCCGCCCATCGGGCGAACGCCGCAGCGCGCACCACATGCCCAGCGGGCGGCTGATCTGCCAGCGCCGGCCGTATTCGCGCAGGATGCCGCTGTCGTCATCGATGACGTGCGCGCCATACAGATCGTGGTACTCGTTGGCCATGTTGATCAGCTTCCGTCCGTCTGGGGATACCTCGAAATTTAGTACAGTACGAACAGTCATGCAAGGTAAGAACGCAGTGAACAGGGATTACGCTACATCCTGACCGGTCATGATCAACAGGTGGAGCGTGGGGCCGTGACGCCATCGGAGCGAGTAGAGACGGTGCTGCGCGAACGCCTGGCGACCATGGCCAGCGGTGAGGCACTACCGCCGATACGCGAGATGGCCGCCGAGTTTCAGGTCTCCAATGCAACCGTCGTGAAAGCGCTCAAGCGCCTGCGTGAGGATGGCCTCATTGGCAGTCGTCCGGGGTGGGCTGTTTTCAAGCTCTAGGCGGCCCGCCTAGAGCGTCGATCGACCGCGCCCCGGTTTTGACCTTGACCTTGACCTTGGTGCCTGTGCTGCCTGCCTGGGTTGCTGGTTTTGCGGAGCTGTTCCTGACCTCCCGTCCTCGGGTCCCTCTGGGTGGGGGCGGGAGGTCAGGAACAGCGGAGCAGCGCCCCGCAGGGGCGCTGGCCCAGGCAGGCAGCACGGGCACCGCTGTTTCGGTCCTCACAGTGGCGTCACGTCCGGTGATGAACCGGTGCTGGTGGTGTGTCGTGATTGTGATAGGGCCGTGATGGTTGCCCGCCATGGGCATGATGGGCAGCCCTGCGGGGCGGTGTGCCGTGTCCGTGAGCTGGGGGTTGCGCTGGGCTGCCTGCTGTCGCAGCCGGGCCTGGGCTATTACGCTGTGCCGGTGGGGATGTTTACGTTCCTGTTCACCGATATCGAGGGATCCACGGCGCTGTTGCAGCGGGCGGGCGGGGACCTCTACGGGCGGATTCTGGCCGACCATCATGGGCTGATCCGGTCGGCGCTGGCCGGGCACGGCGGCGCAGAGCTGAATACCGCCGGGGACGGGTTTTTCGCCGGGTTCTCCTCGCCGCGGGCGTGCGTGGCGGCGGCGCTGGAGATGCAGCGGGCACTGGGGGCGCAGGCGTGGCCGGGCGGCGAGCAGGTCCGGGTGCGGATGGGCGTGCACGCGGGCGAGGCCGAGCAGACAACTACCGGGCTGGTGGGCCTGGATGTGCACCGGGCGGCCCGGATCGCGGCGGTCGCCCACGGCGGCCAGGTGCTGTTGTCGGAGACGGCGGCGGCGCTGGTCCGCGGCGTACTGCCGCCGGGTGCGGCGCTGGTCGATCTGGGCACCCACCAGCTGAAGGACCTGGGACGTCCGGAGCAGATCTTCCAGCTGAGCGCCCCGGGCCTGCAAGCCGAGTTCCCGCCGCTGCGCTCGCTGGGCAATCCGGCGCTGCCCAACAACCTGCCCGCGCAGCTGGCGGCGTTCATCGGCCGCGAACGGGAACTGTCCGACGTGCGGGCCCTGGTGGAATCCTGCCGCCTGGTCACCTTGACCGGAGCCGGCGGGGCCGGAAAGACCCGGCTGGGGCTGCAGGTAGCCGCCGAGCTGCTGGACGGATCCGGGGACGGGGTGTGGCTGGCCGAGCTGGCCGCGGTCACCGACGGCGACGCGGTCGCTGCGGCCATCGCCGCCGCGCTGCGGATACCCCCGCAGCCGGGCCGGCCCCCGCTGGATGCGCTGGCTGACGCCCTGGGGCCGCAGGACATCTTGATCGTGCTGGACAACTGCGAGCACCTGATCGGGGCGTGCGCCAAAACCGCCGAGGACATCCTGCGGCGGTGCCCGAAGGTGCACCTGATCGTGACCAGCCGCGAGCCGCTGGGCATCGGCGGGGAGACGATCTACCGGGTGCCGTCGCTGTCCCTGCCCGCCCCCGGCGATGCCGACCAAGCCGCGGCGGCGGCGTGCGACGCGGTCAAGCTGTTCGCCGCCCGGGCCCGGGAACAGGGCGCCAGCCTGGCGCTGGACGCGAACAGTATTCCGTTGGTGGTGTCGGTGTGCCGGCGGCTGGACGCGATGCCGCTGGCCATCGAGCTGGCCGCCGCGCGGCTGCGGTCGATGTCACTGGCTGACCTGGCCGCCCGGCTCGACCAGCGGTTCCGGCTGCTGACCGGGGGCAGCCGCACCGCCCTGGAACGCCAGCAGACCCTGCGCGCCGCCGTGGACTGGTCGTACTCGCTGCTGACCACCGCCGAGCAGGCCCTGCTAGGGCGGCTGTCGGTGTTCGCCGCCGGTTTCGACTTGGCCGCGGCCGAGGCCGTCGGCGAGTCCGGGCACATCGACGTGCTGGAGGTCGCCGGGCTGCTGGGCTCGCTGGTCGACAAGAATCTGGTGATGGCCGACCCGGACGGCACCGCGCTGCGCTACCGGCTGCTGGAGACCATCCGGCTGTTCGCCGCCGAACAGCTGGCCGACGCAGGCCCCGAGCAGACCGCGGCGGCCCGCGCCGCGCACTGCGCGCACTACCTGGCCCTGGCCCAGGCGGCCGCTCCCCACCTGTATGGCCCGCAGCAAGGCAGCTGGCTCGTCCGGCTGGACGCCGACCAGGCCAACCTGCGCCGCGCCGCCGAGCACGCCGCCGGCGAACCCGACGGCACCGCGCGCGTCCTGCGGTTCAGCGTCGCGCTGTGCAAGTACTGGGCAGCGCGGTCCCGGGAAGAGGAAGCGGCCGGGCTGCTCATGCCGGTGCTCAGCCGGCCTGACGCCGCCGCGGACCCCGCGCTGTTCGCAGAAGCGCTGGTCGTCGCCGCGTGCCACACTAGGTGCACGGACATGCCCACAGGCCTCCGGCTCGCCGAGAAGGCGGCCGAGGTCGCCGGCGGGCTCGGCGACGACAGGCTCATCGCCTTGTCGTGCGAAGAGCTGTGCTCGGCGTATCACTTCGCCGGCCAGCCGGAACGCGCGCGGCCGCTGGGGGCCGAGGCGGTCCAGCGGGCCCGCCAGCTCGGCGACGACGTGCTGCTGGGCGAGAGCCTGGACGCGTACGCCTTAGCCGTCGGCGCGGCCGCGTCCGGGCCGCTGTACGCCGAAGCCTTCGCCTGTACCGAGCGTTCCGGCAACCTTGCTACGCGCCGAACCCTGCACAACAATGCCGGCTGGATCGCCCTCGCGATGGGCGACATCCCGGGCGCAAGGGCCCACCTGGAAGCCGCCATACGGGACGCGAAGGCCGCCGGAAGCCCGTGCCTCGACGCATCGCTGAACCTGGGCCTGGTGCTGCGGGCCGAACACGACCCCGGCGGCGCACGCTCTGCACTCCAGCAAGCCCTGCGGATCAGCCGCCGGGCCGGCGACAAGAGAAACATGGCCGCGGCCATCCTGGGACTGGCCTGCGTGGCCGGCGATCTGGGCGACTGGCCCCAGGCCGCTGCGCTGCACGGCGCCGCCCAGGCCCTGCGCGACCAGACCGGAATTCCGTGGGACCGCTTCGACGCGCCCTACCGCCAGGAAAGCCTCGACCAAGCCGGTGCGGCCCTGGGCGATGAGCAGTTCCACCGGGCCTACACCCGCGGCATGGCACTCAGCTTCGACCAGGCCATCGACCTCGCCCTCGGGCAATTCCTCCCGGCCACATAACCGGTTGCCCTGACCGGCTTGTAACGGTTTGCCCGTCATGGTCTTCATGGTACATAACGATAGTCTTGTACCGCTATGCCGACGCCACCACCAGGCCAAGCAAGCCCCCGGCTGGCGACTCGAGCAGCCAGAACCAGGCATCCTGACCTGGACCACGCCCAGCGGCCGCCGCTACACCGTCGCCCCGGAACCGTACCCGGCCTAGCTGTACCAAGCAGCGCGGCGAGGCGCGCCCTAGGGGGCCGTATGCTGATCCGCCGTGGCGGACCAACTGAAGGTGGCGGTGGGGCGAAAGGCAGGCGGTGGGGCGAAAGGCAGCACGTGCGATCTTGATTGACGATGAGGGTCGGCTTGTGCTGATCAGGCGCACGAAGCCGGGGCAGGCGCCATATTGGACCGCGCCGGGCGGTGGCGTCGCCGCGACGGACGCTTCGGTTGAGGCTGCCCTCCACCGGGAGCTTGCGGAGGAACTGGGCGCCGAAGCAACCGGCGCTGCCCGGGTATTCCTGTTCAGCTCCCCATCGGATGCCGGAGTTGCCGTACAGCACTTCTTCGTAGCGCGGCTGAAGAAACTGGATGAGGCGGCCCGCTGCGGACCGGAGTTCGAGGACTCGTCGCGCGGCGGCTATGAACTGGACCGGATCGGCCTGCACGGCGGTGATCTGGCGTCCGTCGATTTGAAGCCGACCGCGTTGAAAGAGTTCATCCTGGCCAACCGGGAAGCGCTGCTAGCCGAGGTCGCCGCCGACTGACACTGGTCACGGCTTGGCCCAAGCTGCACCAGCCAACCGCGCCCAGAGCCGGGCTCAGCCCGGGCTCAGCCGGACTCAGCCGGACTCAGCCGGACTCAGCCGGGCTCAGCCGGGCTCGGCCGGGCTCGGCCCGGCCCAGCCGGGCTCAGTCCGGCTGGGCCGCGGCGGTGGCGGCCGCGTGGACCAGGGGCAGCACCCGGTACGTGACGGGAGCGGCCAGCGCGATCACCGTGGAGGTCCGCACCACCCCGGGCACGTCAACGATCGCGTCGATGACCCGCTGCAGGTCCGTGTTGTCACGCGCGACCACACGGCAGAGCATGTCGCCCGAGCCGGTGATCGTGTGCGCCTCCAGCACCTCCGCGATCAGCGCGAGCCGGTCCGCTACCGGGTCGTGCCCGCCGGCCTGGCGGATCTCCAGCGTCACGAAGGCGGTGACCCGGTACCCGAGCGCCGCGGGATCGACATCGGGCCCGAACCCGGTGATGATGCCGCGGGACCGCAGCCGGTCCAGCCGGGCCTGAACCGTGCCCCGGGCCACGCCGAGCCGCCGGGACGCATCGAGCACGCCGATCCGCGGCCTAGCCGCGAGCAGGTCGATGAGCCGAGCGTCGAGCCCGTCGATCATACGTACCTCCCTTCAGGGAGCATGGTGCCCAGCTTTCCATTGACATTGCTTCCGGAACTGCACAAAGTGCATAGGAATCTGAGTCACAGTTGCGCATCTTGATTCCTCTGATCGATGCTTCCGCTATGGACGAGTTCCCTGTCACCGGCATGGACGCGGTGGTCTTCGCGGTCGGCAACGCGCGGCAGGCCGCGCACTTCTACTCGACGGCGTTCGGCATGCGGTGCGTCGCCTATCGCGGCCCGGAGACCGGCTGCCGGGATGAGGCCGCCTACGTGCTCGAAGCCGGCGACGCGCGGTTGGTGTTCCGCGGGCCGGTGCGGGCGGGCACGGCCCTGGGCCAGCACGTGGCCGCGCACGGCGACGGGGTGGTCGACCTGGCCATCACCGTTCCCTCGGCCGAGGCCGCCTACGGTCACGCGGTTTCCCGCGGGGCCACCGGCCTGGCGGAGCCAGAGGTCTTTGAGGACGCCCACGGCAAGGTGGTGCTGGCCGCGATCGCCACGTTCGGCGATACCAGGCACACCCTGGTGGAGCGGGCCAACTACAGCGGGCCCTACCTGCCCGGCTACGTGACCGCCGACCCGCTCGCCTCCCTCCGGTCCCGGCCGTTCTTCACCCAGATCGACCACTGCGTCGGCAACGTCGAGCTGGGCCGGATGGACGAGTGGGTGGGCTTCTACCAGCGGGTCATGGGCTTCACCAACATGAAGGAGTTCGTGGGGGACGACATCGCCACGGAGTACTCGGCGCTGATGAGCAAGGTGGTCGCCGACGGCACCCGCAAGGTCAAGTTCCCGATCAACGAGCCAGCGGCCGGCCAGCGGAAGTCGCAGATCGACGAGTACCTGGAGTTCTACGGCGGTCCCGGCGTCCAGCACATCGCGCTGGCCACCGATGACATCGTGGCCGCGGTCCGCGGCATGCGGGCCGCGGGCCTGGATTTCCTGGACACGCCCGGCAGCTATTACGAGACGCTCGGCGAGTGGGTCGGCGAGACCCGGGTTCCGCTGGACGAGTTGCGCGAGCTCAATCTCCTCGCCGACCGGGACGAGGACGGCTACCTGCTGCAGATCTTCACCAAGCCGGTCCAGGACCGGCCCACGGTGTTCTTCGAGCTGATCGAGCGGCACGGGTCACAAGGGTTCGGCAAGGGCAATTTCAAGGCGCTGTTCGAGGCCATAGAGCGGGAACAGTCGCGCCGCGGAAACCTCTGACACCAGGACATACACCCGAGACATCCAGCACGTGCCGTCTGCGCGTTCAGCTGAACAGCAGCTTATAGCCGGACTCGCGTAGCTGGCCGATGACGCCGTCACAGTGCCCCGGGCCCCGGGTCTCCACCTGCAGCAGCACCTCGACCTCGTCCACGTGCAGCCCCGGCGTCACGCGTTCGTGTACCACGTCGAGAACGTTGGCGCCGAGCCCCGCCACCTCGGCCAGCAGCGTGGCCAGCGCGCCGGGACGGTCGGGCAGGCGACAGCGGAAGGTCAGGTAGCGGCCGGCCGCGGCCAGGCCGTGCCGCAGCACCTTGGCCAGCAGCAGCGGGTCGATGTTGCCGCCGGACAGCACGGCCACCACCGGCGGCTCGAAGGCCCGGGGATGCTCCAGCAGCCCGGCCACCCCGGCCGCCCCGGCCGGCTCCACCACCTGCTTGGAGCGCTCCAGGCAGAGCAGCAAGGCCCGGGAGAGGCTCTCCTCGGACACGGTCACCACCCGGTCCAGGTGCTCGGCCAGGACGGCGAAGGTCAGCTCGCCCGGGCAGGCCACCGCGATGCCATCGGCCATCGTGGCCCCGGGCGTCACGGCCACCGGGTGGCCGGCCGCGAGCGACGCCGGGAACGGCGCCACGGCCTCCGCCTGCACCCCGATCACGCGGATCGCCGGGCTGGTGCCCTTCGCGACGATCGCGATGCCCGAGGCCAGCCCGCCGCCGCCGGCCTGGACCGCGATCGTGCGGACGTCGGGGCACTGCTCGATGATCTCCAGCCCGACGGTTCCCTGGCCGACCACGACGTCGGGGTGCTCGAAGGGATGGATGAAGATCGACCCGTGCTCCGCCGCGAGCTCCTGGGCCCGGGCCAGCGCGTGCTCGACGGTGCTGCCGTGCAGGATGACCTCGGCCCCGTACGACCTGGTGGCCTCGACCTTGGGCAGCGGGGCGCGCTCGGGCATGACCACGGTCGCCTTGGCCCCCAGCAGGGCGGCCGCGAAGGCGACGCCCTGGGCGTGATTGCCCGCGCTGGCGGCGATGACGCCGCGAGCGCGCTCCGCCTCCGACAGCCGGTAGATGCGCAGGTAGGCCCCGCGGGCCTTGAACGATCCGGTGCGCTGCAGGTTCTCGCACTTCAGGTAGACCGGCCCGCCGATGTGCTCGGAGAGCACCCGCGAGTGCAGCATCGGGGTCTGCAGGACGACACCGTCGAGGACCTTGCGCGCCGCGGCCACGTCATCGAGGCCAAAGGAAGACGTCGTCATGCATGAAGTGTGTCACCGCTCCGGCGGGGCCGGGACGGCTCAGTCGCCGGTCCAGTAGCGGTCGCCGGCCAGGATGAGCGCCGCGGCACCGACCAGCCCGGCGCTCTGGCCGAGCGCGGCGGGCACCACGCGGAGCCGGCGCGCGAACCTGAGCTTGGCGTGCGCGTGCAGCGACTCCTCCAGCGGCTCGAACAGCATGGCGCCCGCCTGCGACAGCCCGCCGCCGATCGCCGCCACCTCGAGATCGCACAGGTGGGTGGCGGATGAGATGGCGATGCCCAGGGCTCGTCCCGCCCGGCGCATCGCGGCGAGGCCGGTGGGGTGGCCCTGTGCGCCGTCGTCGGCCAGGTCCTTGGCCGTGGCGTCCGGCTGCCCCGGGCGCCAGCCCTCGCGCTGCGCCCAGGCCACGAGCGCGGGGCCGCGCGCGATCGCCTCCAGGCAGCCCCGCCCGCCGCAGGCGCACTCGGGCCCGTCCTCCGGGTCGACCACGACATGCCCGATGTGGCCGGCGTTGCCCGAGGCGCCCTCGATCACCCGCGAGTCCAGGATCAGCCCGCCGCCCACCCCGGTCGAGACGACCATGCCGAGCACGTTGCCGGCGCCCCGGCCCGCGCCCCGCCAGTGCTCGCCCGCCACCAGGCAGATCGCGTCGTTGTGCACCCGGACCGGGAGCCCGTCGAACCGCTCCCGCAGCCGGGCGCGGAGCGGGAACGGCCGCCATGCCGGGATGTTGAGCGGCGAGACGAGGCAGGCCGGCCATTCCATCGGGCCGCCGCACCCGGCGCCGACGCCGGCCAGGTCGGCCGGCGAGCAGATCCCGGCGCGGTCGAGCACCTGATCCGCCAGCGCGTCCAGGGTGCGCCACAGCTGCTCGGAGTCCAGGTCGCGGGGGGTGGGGACCTGGGCCCAGGTGATCAGCCGGCCGCTGGGCTCGACCACCGCCGCGGCCAGCTTGGTGCCGCCGACGTCGATGGCCAGCGCCGGTTCGCGCTCAGCCAAACCCAGCCTCCCGGGATGCGGATCTCTCCAACATGCACATAGTGTCGAAGGGTGACGCCAAAGAGCCAGCCCCAGTCGGCGGCAGCAAAGTCAGCTCCCCCAGCGGCCCAGACCCTCGGTGAACTACGCGCCGGCGGTCACGAGTTCTCCACGGTCAAGGAGGAAATGCGGAGGAACCTGCTGGCCCGGATGCGCGCCCGCGAGGATGCCTTCCCCGGGATCATCGGGTTCGGCCAGACGGTCCTGCCCCACCTGGAGCGCGCCATCATCGCCGGGCACGACGTGATCCTGCTCGGTGAGCGCGGCCAGGGCAAGACGCGCCTGATCCGCACGCTGACGGGCCTGCTGGACGAGTGGACCCCGGCGGTCGCCGGGTGCGAGATCAACGACCATCCGTTCGCGCCGGTGTGCGCGCGATGCCGCCGCCTGGCCGCCGGCCAGGGCGACGACCTGCCGATCGTCTGGCGGCACCGGGACGAGCGCTACGGCGAGAAGCTGGCCACCCCCGACACCAGCGTGGGCGACCTGATCGGCGACATCGACCCGGTCAAGGTGGCCGAGGGCCGGACGCTCGGCGACCCGGAGACCATTCACTTCGGCCTGGTGCCGCGGACCAACCGCGGCGTCTTCTGCCTGAACGAGCTTCCGGACCTGGCCGAGCGCATCCAGGTGGCGCTGCTCAACGTGCTGGAGGAACGCGACATCGGCGTCCGCGGGTACGCGCTGCGGCTGCCGCTCGACCTGGTCCTGGTGGCCAGCGCCAACCCGGAGGACTACACCAACCGGGGCCGGATCATCACCCCGCTCAAGGACAGGTTCGGCGCCGAGATCCGCACCCACTACCCGGTGTCGCTCGACGCCGAGCTGGCGCTGATCCGCCAGGAGTCGCAGGTGGCCTGGGACGATCAGGACCCCGGCGCCCTGCTGCCCGAGCACCTGGTCCAGGTGATCGCGAGATTCACCCGGCTGGTGCGCGCCTCGTCGGCGGTGGACGCGCGGTCCGGCGTCTCGGCCAGGTTCGCGATCGCGGCCGCCGAGGCCGTGGCGGCCTCCGCGGTGCGGCGAGCCGCGATCACCGGCGAGCGGCAGCCGGTGGCCCGGGTCTGCGACCTGCCCAGCGTGGTGAGCACCCTCCGCGGCAAGGTCGAGTTCGAGGTCAGCGAGGAGGGCCGGGAGCAGGAGGTGCTCGACCACCTGCTGCGCCGGGCGATAGCCGAGACCTTCCGCTCGGCCCTGGGCAGCGCGGACCTGAGCGGCCTGCTGGCGAAGTTCGCGGGCGGCGGCAGCGTGGAGTCGGGCGACCTGGTTCCCGCCGACGACCTGCTCCGCAGGACCGGGGACGTCCCGGGCCTGGCCCGGATCATGGACCGGCTTGCCATGGACGGCAGCGAGTCCTTCGGGCAGGCTGCCGCGGCGATCGAGTTCGCGCTGGAGGGCCTGTACCTGATGCGCAGGCTGTCCAAGGACGTGGTCGACGGCGGCGCGGTCTACCGCACCTGAGGGAGGCAGCATCGATGAGCGGTTACCGGTACGGGCCCTACCACGACGGGCCGGACCCGCTCGAGCCGCCGTATGACGTGCGCGGCGCGGTGGACGCCCTCGGCGAGTCGGTGCTCGACGGATCGGATCCCGCCAGCGCGCTGCGCGATCTGCTCCGCCGGGGCATGTCGGGCCACCAGGGTCTCGACGACCTGCTGCGCCGGGTCCGGGACCGGCAGCGGGAGCTGCGTGACCGGGGGCGCCTGGACGGCATCCTGGAGCAGGCGCGCGCGCTGCTGGACACCGCGATCGGGCAGGAACGGGCCGAGCTGTTCCCCGACCCCGCCGACGAGGCCAGGCTGCGGGAGGCCGAGCTCGACGCGCTGCCGAGCGACACCGCGCAGGCCATCCGGCAGCTCGCGGACTACGACTGGCGGTCCCCGGCGGCCCGGCAGACCTTCTCCAAGCTCAAGGACCTGCTGCGCCGCGAGGTGCTCGACAGCCAGTTCCGCGGCATGAAGCAGACCCTGCAGCAGCCCGATCCCGCGGCCATGCAGCGGGTCAAGGACATGATGGCCGCGCTCAACGCGATGCTCGAGGCCGACGCCCAGGGCACCCACACGCAGCAGGACTTCGACGACTTCATGGCGCAGTACGGGGACCTGTTCCCCGACTCGCCCCGCAACCTCGACGAGCTGGTCGACTCGCTGGTCCGCCGGATGGCCGCGGCGCAGCGGCTGCTGAACTCGCTGACCGACGCCCAGCGCGAGGAGCTGGCCGGGCTGATGGAGCAGACGCTGGAGGACGCCGGGCTGGCCGCCGAGATGGCCCGGCTGGCCGGCGCGCTGCGGGCCCGCCGGCCGGACATGGACTTCGACGGGTGGCCGGGCGAGCAGATGACCGGGCAGGACCCGCTGGGCCTGAGCGAGGCGACCACGGCACTGGCCGAGCTGGCCGACCTGGCCGACCTGGAGGACGCGCTGCGCCAGGACTACCCGGGCGCCCGGCTCGATGACGTCGACGAGGAGGCCGTGCGCCGCGCGCTCGGCCGCCAGGCCGTCGACGACATGGAAGCGCTGCGCCAGATCGAGCGGGAACTGGAGCGCCAGGGATACCTGCAGCGCACCGACGGCAAGCTGGAGCTGACCCCGAAGGCCGTGCGCAGGCTGGGTGAGACCGCGCTGCGCCGTGTGTTCGCGGATCTCCCCGAGGGCGGCAGCGGCGACCACGACCAGCGCGATGCCGGGCAGGCCGGGGAATACACGGGCAGCACCCGGGCGTGGAGCTTCGGCGACGAGCAGGCCATCGACACCCCGACGACGGTGCGTAACGCGCTGCTGCGCGGCGGCCTGCCCGACCAGGACGGCCCGGTCCGGCTCTCGGTCAGCGATTTCGAGGTCGGCGAGACCGAGCGGCGGACGTCGGCGGCGGTCAGCCTGCTCGTCGACCTGTCGTACTCGATGGCGCTGCGCGGCACCTGGGGGGTGGCCAAGCAGACCGCGCTGGCGCTGCACGCCCTGGTCCGCAGCAAGTACCCGCAAGACTCGATCCAGGTGGTCGGGTTCTCGAACTACGCGCGCGAACTGCGCGAGACCGACCTGGCCGGGCTGGGCTGGGACATGGTGCAGGGCACCAACCTGCACCATGCGCTGATCCTGGCCGGGCGTTTCCTGGACCGCCGGCCCGAGCAGAACCCCGTGGTGCTGGTGGTGACCGACGGCGAGCCCACCGCGCACCTGCGCCGGGACGGGCAGTCCTGGTTCGACTGGCCCCCGTCGCCGGAGACGCTGGAGCTCACGCTGGCCGAGGTGGACAAGATGACCCGGCGCCGGGCGACCCTGAACGTGTTCATGCTCGCCGAGGACGCGCGGCTCACGGCGTTCGTCGAGGAAGTGGCCCGGCGCAATGGCGGCCGGGTGCTCCGCGCGATGCCGGAGAACCTGGGCGAATACGTCGTCAGGGACTTCTTGCGATCTCGCAGGAATAGCCGTAGATAGATTTTACTTTCGTCGCTTTTGGGAAGTCCTCCGCTCTAGGGCCCGCCCGTAGTACCGTGCCGCAGGTATGAGCCTTCCTCATCCGTCGATCTTGGGCTCACAGGACGTGGGCAGCCGTGGGGAGGATGAAGAGGGCTCACTAATCGAGGACGGCATGAAGGTGGCTGGCGGCGAGTGACGCCGCGGCCTCTCGGGAGGAAAAACTGTGAGTACTGCAAGCGTGTCTGGTGGCGCATCGTCCAGCAAGAAGCCACTGGTCATCATCCTGGCGGTGATCGGGGTGCTGGCGATCGTCGTCGGGATTCTGTACATGGTCGCCGGGACCTCGCTGCCCAGCTTCCTGACGGCGGGCAGCCACGTGCACAAGGGCAACCATCTCGCCCGGGGCGGCGTCGCGCTGGTCGTGGGCGTGGCCTGCCTGATCGGCGCCTGGTTCAGCAGCAAGACGAAGTCCAGCAGCTAACCGCGTCCGCGGCGGGGGCGGTCAGCGCTCCCGCCGCCGCCGCGGGCCCGGGCCCCGGGACTCCCCGGGGCCCGGGCCCGCGGCGCTGGCGCGATGGCGATCAGGTCGGCGCCCCGCCCGCTCAGTAAGCTCAACCTGGTTGTCCGGGACCTAAAGTGGGCCCAGCCCGTCTTCTAGGAGGAGCACGTGAGTTCTGCAAGCACGTCCGGGGCATCATCGGGGGCGTCGTCGGGCGCATCATCAGGCCGCGGGCCGCTGGTGATCATCCTGACCGTTATCGGGATCCTCGCCATCATCGCCGGGATCCTCTACGTGGCCGGCGCGGCGAACTCGATCCATTTCATGGTCGGGAGCAACCACCACGGCCACCACCAGATCCGCGCCATCGTCTCGTTCGTCATCGGGATCGCCTGCCTGATCGGCGCCTACATCGCCAAGACGCGGCCGGCCGGCGGCGGCAGCAGCCCGAGCGCCAGCCCGAGCGGGCCGGAGAGCGGCAGCACCAGCACCAGCGGGAGCTAGGCACCCTCAGCACATGTCCTTCACCGACCGGCTGGTGCTCTGGCTGCACATCGGCTTCGCGATCTTCACGATCGGCCCGCTCACGGTGGCGATCATGTCGACCCCCCGCTACATCAGGCAGCGCAACCTGGTCGTGGTCCGGTACCTGTACCGGACCACGCGCAATTTCGCGATCCTCTCGCTGGGCGTCCTGATCGCCGGCCTGGTCCTCACCAAGCTGAAGGACGACTTCAGCAAGCCGTGGCTGAGCGTCTCGATGACCCTTTTCGTCGTCTCGCTGGTGCTGCTCGTGCTGATCATGCGCGACCAGCACCGTGCCATCATCGCCCTCGAGGACGTGCAGGCACCGGCCGAGCAGTTCGCCCCCGACGCGCCCGCGGCCGGCGCGACGGCCGAGAGTCCCGGGCCGGCCCAGTTGCCGGGTGACCCGCCCGCCGCGGGCCCGCACCTCGGGCACCTGGAGCGCGGCCGGATCGCCTCCCTGGGCGGCGTGGTCGGCCTGATCTGGCTGGTGATCCTGGTCCTGATGGTCTGGAACGGCTGACCGGGCGAGGTCAGCCGAGCGCGGAGCGCAGGTCCTCGAGCAGGTCCTCGGCGGTCTCGATGCCCACCGACAGCCGGACCAGGTCGGCGGGCACCTCCAGCGCCGACCCCGCGGCCGACGCGTGCGTCATCCGCCCCGGGTGCTCGATCAGCGACTCCACCCCGCCGAGCGACTCCCCCAGGGTGAACAGCCGGGTCCGGCCGCAGACCGCCACCGCCTCGGCTTCCCCGCCGGCCGACCGGAACGACACGATCCCGCCGAACCCGCGCATCTGCTTGGCCGCCACCTCGTGACCGGGATGCGAAGCCAGCCCGGGGTAGAACACCTCGGCGACCTTGGGGTGCGCGGCGAGCATGTCGGCCACCCGGTGCGCGTTCTCGCAGTGCCGGTCCATCCGCACCCCGAGGGTCTTGACCCCCCGCAGCGTGAGCCAGGCGTCGAACGGGCCGCCAGCCGCTCCCGTGGCGTTCTGGATGTAGGCGATTTTCTCCCCCAGGCCAGCATCCGCAACGATCAGCGCGCCTCCGACCACGTCGGAATGCCCGCCGATGTACTTGGTGGTGGAATGCACCACCACGTCGGCGCCGAGCGCCAGCGGCTGCTGCAGGTACGGCGACGCGAACGTGTTGTCCACCACGAGTAGCGCGCCCGCCTCGCGCGCGATATCCGCCAGCGCCGTGATGTCGGCCACGGACAGCAGCGGGTTGGTGGGCGTCTCCACCCAGATCACCCGGGCGGGCTGGTCCCGCAGCGCGCCGCGCACGGCGGCCGGCTCCGACATCGGCACCGGCCGGTAGCTCACCCCCCAGTCCCGGAAGACCTTGTCGAACAGCCGGTACGTCCCGCCGTAGGCGTCGCGCGGGATCAGCACGTGATCACCTGGTCGGCACACCGTGCGCAGCAGGCCGTCCTCGGCCGCCATCCCGGACGCGAACGCGAACGCGCGGGCGCCGCCCTCCAGCGCGGCCAGGCATTCCTCCAGCGCGCCCCGGGTCGGGTTGGCCGACCGGGAGTAGTCGTAGCCCTCGATCCAGCGGCCCGGCCCGTCGTCGGCCCCGCGCTGCCGCCCCCCGCGCAGGCCGCCGACCCCGTCCTGCTTGTAGGTGGAGACCTGGTAGATCGGCGGGACGACGGCCCCGGTCACCGGGTCTGGCTCCTGGCCCGCGTGGACCGCCAGGGTCTCGAATCCGTCAGTCATCTCTCATCCCCGTCCCGTCAGTATCCTCAACCATCCCGCCCGCCCTCAGCCCATCCCGCCAACCTCAGCCCATCCCGCCGGCCGCGAGGTACGTCAGCACATCTTGCCGCGTGATCATTCCGGCCGGCTTGCCTTCGACCAGAACCACCGCGGCACCCGCCTTCTCCATGGCCCGGACCGCGCTGCTGACCGGCTCGCCCGAGCCCACCATCGGCAGCGGGGCGGACATGTGGCCGCCCACCGGGTCCTGCGGCCTGGCCCGGCCGGAGACCAGGGCCTCGAGCAGGTCGCGCTCCACGACGGAGCCGATCACCTCGGCCGCCATCACCGGCGGTTCGGCGCTCAGCACCGGGAGTTGCGATACCTCGTACTCGCGCAGGCTCTCGATCGCCGCCGCCACGGTCTCGTCCGGGTGGGCGTGCACGAACGGCGGCAGGCCGCCCTGCTTGCCCTCCAGGACGTCGGCGACCCGCGGCTCGGCCGTCTCCGCGGCGAGGAAGCCGTAATCCGCCATCCAGTCGTCGTTGAAGATCTTCGCCAGGTAGCCCCGGCCGCCGTCGGGCAGCAGCACCACGATCACGTCGCGGCGCTCGGCGGCCTGCGCGACCCGCAGCGCGGCGGACACGGCCAGCCCGCTGGAGCCGCCGACCAGCAGCGCTTCCTCGCGGGCCAGCCTGCGGGTCATCCGGAACGACTCGGCGTCGCTGACCGCGATGATCTGGTCGCAGATGTTCTTGTCGTAGGTCTGCGGCCAGATGTCCTCGCCGACCCCCTCGACCAGGTACGGGCGCCCGGTCCCGCCGGAATACACCGAGCCCTCCGGGTCGGCGCCGATGACCCGCACCCGGCCGCCGGACACCTCCTTGAGGTACCGGCCGGTGCCCGAGATCGTGCCGCCGGTGCCGATCCCGGCCACGAAGTGAGTGACCTGCCCCTCGGTCTGCGCCCAGATCTCCGGGCCGGTGGTGTGGTAGTGCGAGGCCGGGTTCTCCGGATTGGCGTACTGGTCGGGCTTCCAGCCGCCCTCGGTCTCCCGGGCCAGCCGGTCCGACACCGAGTAATAAGAGTCAGGATGGTCCGGGGAGACGGTGGCAGGGCACACGACCACCTCGGCGCCGTACGCCCGCAGGACGCTGATCTTGTCCTGGCCGACCTTGTCCGGGCAGACGAACAGGCACCGGTAGCCCTTTTCCATCGCGACGATGGCCAGGCCGATCCCGGTGTTGCCGGACGTCGGCTCGACGATCGTGCCGCCCGGGCGCAGCGCGCCGGAAGCCTCGGCCGCCTCGACCATGCGCAGCGCGATCCGGTCCTTCACCGACCCGCCGGGGTTGAGGTACTCGACCTTGGCCAGCACCTGGGGCCTGACCGCGCGGGTCACCCGCCTGAGCCTGATCAGCGGCGTGTGCCCGAAAAGCTCGATCAGGGAATCGTGTACCTGCATGCCGACCACCTTGCTCTCAGGCCAATGACGGTATCCCACCGGGCCGGGTAACCAGGTCAGCAGGTGAATCAGCAGCCGGCGCGGCATAAGCTACTTTCGGGTTAACCACCAGTTTGGGGGATTGTCATGCCCGAGGCAGTCATCGTCGCCATCGCGCGCTCGCCGATCGGCCGTGCGTTCAAAGGCACGCTCACCAGCATCCGCCCCGATGACCTGACCGCTCAGATGATTACCGCGGCGCTGGCCAGGGTGCCGCAACTGGACCCGGCTGAGCTCGGTGACCTGATCCTCGGCTGCGGGCTGCCCGGCGGCGAGCAAGGCTACAACATGGCGCGCGTGGTCGCGGTCATGCTCGGCCACGACCACCTGCCGGGAACCACGGTCACCCGGTACTGCTCGTCGTCGCTGCAGACCACCCGGATGGCGTTCCACGCGATCAAGGCAGGCGAGGGCGACGCGTTCATCTCCGCGGGCGTCGAGTGCGTGAGCCGCTTCGCCAAGGGCAGCAGCGACAGCTGGCCGGACACCAAGAACCCCGTCTTCGACGCCGCCGAGGAGCGCAGCGGCAAGCTGGCCGAGGGCGGGGCGGAGGTCTGGCACGACCCGCGGGCCGACGGCGAGATCCCCGACATCTACATCGCGATGGGCCAGACCGCGGAGAACGTCGCGGGGCTGCGCGGCATCTCCCGCCTGGAGCAGGACGAGTTCGGCGTCCGGTCCCAGAACCTGGCCGAGAAGGCGCTGGCCGACGGGTTCTGGCAGCGGGACATCACGCCGGCCACGCTGCCGGACGGCACGGTCGTGTCCGCGGACGACGGGCCGCGCCCCGGGACCACGCTGGAGAAGGTGGCCGCGTTGCAGCCGGTGTTCCGCCCGGACGGAACGGTCACCGCGGGCAACTGCTGCCCGCTGAACGACGGCGCCGCGGCGGTGGTCGTGATGAGCGACACCAGGGCCGCCGAGCTCGGGATCACGCCGCTGGCCCGGATCGTCTCCTCCGGGGTGACCGCGCTGTCGCCCGAGATCATGGGCCTCGGCCCGGTCGAGGCGTCGCGGCGGGCGCTGGCCCGGGCCGGGATGACGATCGACGACATCGACCTGGTGGAGATCAACGAGGCGTTCGCCGCCCAGGTGATCCCGTCCTACCGGGACCTGGGCATCGACCTGGACAAGCTGAACGTCAACGGCGGGGCGATCGCCGTCGGGCACCCGTTCGGCATGACCGGGGCGCGGATCACCTCGACGCTGCTGAACGGCCTGCAGTTCCACGACAAGACCTTCGGCCTGGAGACCATGTGCGTCGGCGGCGGCCAGGGCATGGCGATGATCTTCGAGCGGCTGTCCTGAGCACCCGTTTCGGTCCGCCGCAAACGCCCGCATGACCGCGTCCCCGAACGCCGTATTACAGAAGGGTGACATCGGGGGGTTGTCAGGCGTCCCGAGGTGGTGCAGTCTCTTTGAAAGGGGTTCGTCGGCCCCGCGTGCCTGGAGGTGCCACTTGTCTCTGTTCCACTCTCCGGAGATGCACAAGAACCTGATCGCTCGCATCCCCACCGTCACCGGACGTGACCTCCGAGAGTGGTTCCGGCGTCTTGAGTCTGGCCCCGCGTTCCTGCGATGCGCGGAACGCGCGCACTGGCTGGCCGACGAGCACGGCCTGACGCACGGCTACGCCAGCGCGATCGTGCACGAGTACGAGGTGCAGCGCCGGATCAGGCTCAACGCCTGACGTGGATCCGCAGCGCGTCAGGGAGTTCCTGCGCGTCCATCATCATGCCGTGCTGGCCACGATCAGGAGCGACGGCCGGCCGCAGTTGTCCCCGGTGACCGCTGCGGTGGACGCGGAGGGCCGGGTGCTGGTCAGCACCAGGGAAACCGCGATTAAGGCTAAGAACCTGGCCCGTGACCCGTTCGCCTCGCTGTGCCTGCTGAACGACGGCTTCTTCGGGGAGTGGGTCCAGGCCGAGGGGACCGCCGAGATCGTCTACCTGCCGGAGGCGATGGATCTTCTCGTGGACTACTACCGGCGGGTCTCCGGCGAGCATCCCGACTGGGACGACTACCGCGAGGCGATGCGCCGCGAGCGGCGGGTCATGGTCAGGATCACGATCACCCGCGCCGGCCCGGACGCCAGCGGCTGATTCCTGCTGGTCCGCCGCACCTCCCCGCGGTTCAGCCAGTCCCGCCCCCCCCCCCCGCAATTCAGCAGATCTTCAGGCGGCGAACCGTTCGTGCCGGCCTGGCGCTCAGGTATCGCCCGTTCGGATAAGCAATTGCAAAGGAACATGCGATTGAGAATGCAAAAGAACGCTGAAGTACTTTAGGGACCGGGTCCTGGTTTAAGCATACCCAATGGGCTGGCACGGGTTATTACAGCCGACGCCATTCAGGAGCGCCGGTGATATCGACGGCCAGCGGGCCGATGATTGAACGGTCAGCCTCAGGACCGTGGCGGGGCGCGGGGTCAAGGCAGCTCAGGCGTACCCCCGGTCGGAGTCGAACCGACACTGGGGACCCTTTTAGGGGGCCGGCCTCTTCCCTTGGGCTACGGGGGCTCAGAGATGATACCCCGCGCCGTTCCGATAATGCACGCATAATGGAATTACGGCGCGTCCGTTTCTCAACCAATGCCACCAATCCAATTAATGTGATCTGGCCAACAGATACTGCGTGTAACTATTCTACGGGAACATATACGGTCTGTAAGCAGATCGGCGTGATGATGTGCACATCACAGGCCGGCGTGAAGGCGCGCCCGCTGGAACACGTCGTCCAGCATGGCGTCGGTCACCCGGCCGGTGAAGGTGTTCTGCTGGCTCGGGTGATAACAGCCGATGACCAGCACCGGCGCCTCGCCGGGGCGCGGCACCAGGGCCTCCGCGCCGTGGCCGAACGCCGGCCTGGGCCTGGGCACCGCGAATCCCGCGGCGGCCAGCTGGGGCCAGATCGCCTGCCAGGCGAAATGGCCGAGGCACACGACGGAGCACAGGCCATCGGCGACAAAGCCGAGTTCTGCGGCCAGCCACGGCGCGCAGGCGTCCCGCTCGGCGACCGACGGCTTGTTCTGCGGCGGCGCGCACCGTACCGCCGCGACCATGCGCGTGCCCAGCAGCCGCTGCCCGTCCCCGGCCGCGACGCTGGTCGCCTGGGCCGCCAGGCCGGCCCGCCACAGCGAGGCGTAGAGCACGTCCCCGCTGCGATCCCCGGTGAAGATCCGCCCGGTCCGGTTTCCGCCGTGCGCGGCGGGCGCCAGGCCCACGATCAGCACCCGCGGCTGCTCCGACCCCCAGCCGGGAATCGGCCGCCCCCAGTACCGCTCGGCCAGGAAGGACCGGCGCTTGGTGACGGCGACCTGCTCCCGCCATGCGACCAGCCGCGGGCAGGCGCGGCACACCGACTGCCGCGCGGTCAGCTCGGCCAGCGTCCCGGCGGTGACCGCGAGCCGGCGCACCGTGGCGGGGCTGTCCGCGACCGGCGTGGCTGACGTGGCCGGGTCGTCCGGCCAGCCGGTCCCCGGCGGGACGGGGCTCGCCGCCTGCGGGCCCGCGGCGCCGGTCATGCCATCGACCATGCGATCCCGTCCAGGATGTCGTGCTCGCTGGCCACGACCTCGGCGAAGCCGAACCTGGCCAGCACCCGGTCGAGCACCAGCGCGCCGGCGCCGATCACGTCGATCCGGCCCGGGTGCATCACCGGTATCGCGGCCCGCTGCTGGTGATCCTGGCCGAGCAGGTCACGGGCGATCTGGCCGACCTGCGAGGCCGCGATCCGGGCGAGATGGATCCGGGCGGGATCATAGGCGGGCAGCCCAAGCGCGATCCCGGCCACCGTGGTGACCGATCCGGCCAGGCCGATCACCGTGCGCGCGCTGGTCACCGGAACCTTCGCCGCTACCACGTCGAGCGCCGCGTCGATGTCGGCGGTGGCCGCCGAGATCTCGCCGGGCAGCGGCGGGTTCGCGTGCAGGTGCCGTTCGGTCATCCGGACACAGCCGATGTCCACCGACAGCGCGGCCTCCGGCTGGCCGGTCCCGAGCACGAACTCGGTGGACCCGCCGCCGATGTCCACCACCAGGTAGGGCGGCCTGTGGTCGCCGTGGGGCGGCCTGTGGTCGCCGTGGGGCGGCCTGTGGTCGCCGTGGGGCGGCCTGTGGTCGCCGTGGGGCGGCCTGTGGTCGCCCGCGAGCTCCGCGGTCGCGCCGGTGAACGACAGGCGGGCCTCCTCGTCGCCGCTGAGCACCTCGGGCGGGACACCCAGTATGCCGGTGACCCCGCGGATGAATTCCCCGGCGTTGGCCGCGTCCCGGGTCGCGCTGGTCGCGACCATCCGGACGCGGCTGGCCGAGGTGTCATCGATCGCGCGCGCGTACTCCTGGAGCGCGCGCAGCGCCCGCGCCAGCGGCTCCCGCGCGAGGCGGCCGGTCGCATCCACTCCCTGGCCCAGCCGGACGATCTCCATCCGCCGGCTCACGTCGGTGAGCCGGCTAGCCTCGCGGTCCACGTCGGCGATGAGCAGCCGCAGCGAGTTGGTACCGCAGTCCACGGCCGCGACGCGGACGGTGCCGGGCCCGCTCATCGCGGCGCGGCCGGGGGGTCCGCGGGCGGGGCGATGCACGGGCCCGCCCGCCACCACTCCCCTGCGGCCCGGGCCGCCTCGGCTCCCAGCGGGTTCGTCCCCGGTGCCGCGAGCTCGTGCGCGACCAGCGCGTGCAGGCACTTCACCCGGTCCGGCATGCCGCCGGCGCTGGGCGTGCCCGGCGGGAGCGGCTCGACGCCCGACGCGCGGGCCGCCTCGTCCCGCCGGGCCAGGTAGTTGCGGTGCGCCGCCTGGTAGGCCTGCCGCAGCCCGGGGTCGGCCGCGGTCTGCTGGCTCATCTCCCGCATCAGCCCGCCGGCCTCGAGGCGGCTCACCGCCGCGACCGCGCGCGGGCAGGTCAGGTAGTACAGCGTCGGGAACGGGGTGCCGTCCGGCAGCCGCGGTGCCGTCTCCACGACGTCCGGCAGGCCGCACGGGCAGCGGTGCGCGACGGCGAGCAGGGCCCGCGGCTCCCGGCCGAGCTGCGCGGCGACCGCGGCGGCATCGGCCGCGGACGGCCCGGCCGGCGGCCCTGGAGCTGGCCCCGTGGAGGACACCGTCACCGGGCCGGGGCCTTGTCGGCCTGCCGGACCGAGCCCCACAGCCGCTCGTACCAGGGCGTGCCGGGGGCATGGTCCGCGACCGCCTTCTCCGGGGGCGGCGGCCGGTTAATGATCACGTAGCACTTCTCCGCGGGCGGGCACATGTGCAGCTTGTCCTGTGCCTGCTGCTCCACGTAGGCGTTGCTGTTCAGCAGCTTCTGCTGCTGCTCGAGCCGGCCGAGCTCGACCGCGATCGCCTGCCGTTGGGCTTCCAGCTGGTCGATCTGCTGGCGCTGGGCGATGTACTCGCGCACCGGGTAGGCGAGGCTCAACGCGATCGCGCACAGCACCACGGCCAGGACGGCGGCCCGGCTGGTCAGCCGGGATCGCTCCGCCTGCGGCGGGCGCGGGCCCGTGCCCGGCTGCGGCGCCCGCCGGCCTGGGCCCGGCCGCGCCCGCGCGTCCGCGGGTTGCGTCATCGCCCGCCGGCCACCGAGCGCGGGAAGGCCGCCCGCCCGGCGTAGGAAGCAGCGTCGCCGAGCAGTTCCTCGATCCGGAGCAGCTGGTTGTACTTGGCCACCCGCTCCGACCGGGCAGGCGCGCCGGTCTTGATCTGGCCGCAGTTGGTGGCCACGGCCAGGTCGGCGATCGTGGTGTCCTCGGTCTCGCCCGACCGGTGACTGATCACGCAGCTGAACTGGCTGCGCTGCGCGAGCGCGACCGCGTTGAGCGTCTCGGTGATCGTCCCGATCTGGTTGACCTTGACCAGCAGCGAGTTCGCCGAGTGCTCGGCGATGCCGCGGCGTAGCCGCCCCGGGTTGGTGACGAAGATGTCGTCGCCCACCACCTGCACCCGGGCACCCAGCCGGGCGGTGAGCTCGCTCCAGCCCGCCCAGTCCTCCTCGGCCAGCGGATCCTCCAGCGAGACGATCGGGTAGGCGTCCAGCCAGCCGGCGTAGATCGCGGTCATCTCCGCGGCGGTCTTCCGGCTCCCCTCGAACGCGTACCCGCCTTCCGAGTAGAACTCGGAGGCGGCGGCGTCCAGGCCGAGCGCCACGTGCTCCCCGGGCGTGAACCCGGCCTTGCCGATGGCCTCGACGATCAGGTCGAGCGCCGCCCGGTTGTGCTCGAGATCGGGGGCGAAGCCGCCCTCGTCGCCGACGCCGGTGGCCAGCCCGTGCTGCTTGAGCACGGACTTCAGCGCGTGATAGGTCTCCGCCCCCCAGCGCAGCGCCTCGGCGAACGTGCCCGCCCCGATCGGCAGGATCATGAACTCCTGGACGTCCACGTTGTTGTCCGCGTGCGCGCCGCCGTTGAGGATGTTCATCTGCGGAACCGGCAGCACGTGCGCGTTGGGGCCGCCGAGGTAGCGGAACAGCGGCAGCCGCGCCGACTCCGCGGCGGCCCTGGCCACGGCCATGCTGACGCCGACGATCGCGTTCGCGCCGAGCCGCGACTTGTCCGGCGTCCCGTCGAGGTCGATCAGGGCCTGGTCCACCAGGCGCTGGTCGTCGGCGTCGTAGCCGAGCAGCTCGGGCTGGATCTCGTCGATCACGCCCTGCACCGCCCGGCCGACCGCCTTGCCACCGTAGGAGTTGCCGCCGTCCCTGAGCTCGACGGCCTCGAACGCGCCGGTCGACGCCCCGCTGGGTACCGCCGCGCGCCCCAGGGTGCCGTCGTCGAGCACGACCTCTACCTCGAGGGTGGGGTTGCCGCGTGAGTCCAGGATCTGCCTGGCGTGGATTGCTTCGATGGAGGACAAGAAGACTCCTGGCGGGCTGCGATGACACGTCCGCCTTGGAGCCTAGTAGAGCAGGCACCCAGCTGCCGCGGGGGCACGCCGGACACGCGGCGAGCGCCCGCTTCGCCCAAGGTTGTTCACCGGGCGTCGTGACAGCAGCGTCCGCTGAACAAGTTTCGGTTCCTGATCATGCGTGCTGCGCCTGTTCCCAGGCCCGGACCTGGTCGCGGTAGGCGCGGGCGGCCGCGCGCAGCTCGAGCTC
This sequence comes from uncultured Actinomycetota bacterium, assembly GCA_963808705.1. Classification (GTDB taxonomy): domain Bacteria; phylum Actinomycetota; class Actinomycetes; order Streptosporangiales; family Streptosporangiaceae; genus JASHPR01. The sequence goes on from CAWEHB010000014.1 coordinate 127,888, forward strand.
CGGGTCGAGTCCGGCCGCGCGGGCGCGGGCCACCAGCGCGAACAGCTCGGCGCCGATCTCGCTGGGTGAGGCCTCCGGCTCCGCCGGGTCGCCCTCCCTCCCCGGGTCGCCCTCCCTCCCCGGGTCGCCCTCCCTCCCCGGGTCGCCCTCCCTCCCCGGGTCGCCCTCCCTCCCCGGGTGGGCTGCGCTATCCAGGTCGGCCAGTTCGGGCGGCGCGCCGGCCCGCTCCGCGCGCCGCTGCAGCTGGGCGGCGAGCGCGAGCGCCGGCTGGCCGAACGGCACGCCGTCCAGCACCGAGCCGGGCCCGCCTCCCTTGGCCTCGCGCTCGGCGGCCTTGATCGCGTCCCAGTTCTGCTTGACCTCGTCCGCGCCGGAGACGGTGACGTCGGCGAACACGTGCGGGTGCCTGCGGACCAGCTTGTCCGCGATCCCCTCGGCCACGTCGTCGATCGTGTACCCGGTGCCGTCGGTCCGCTCGGACGCGACCTCCGCGTGGAACATCACCTGCAGCAGCACGTCGCCGAGTTCCTCGCGCAGGGCCTCGGGATCGCCGCTGTCCAGCGCGTCGATCGCCTCATAGCTCTCCTCGAGCAGGTGCGGCGCGAGGGTTTCGTGGGTCTGCTTCGCGTCCCACGGGCACTCCCGGCGGAGCCGGCTCATGACGGCCACCAGCTCCAGCAGCCGGGCCCCGGCTGGCTCTGCCTGCGTCACATTTTCCTCCCGGCTAGCAGGGCGGAGTCAGCACCGGCTTGGGCGACGGGGAGGCAGCCGCCGACGCCTTGGACAGCCCTGACGGCGTGAGCACGACCGAGAGGCTGCTGTAGTCGAACGCGCCGAACTGCGGGTTGATCTGGATGTTCAGGCTCTTGGCCGCCTTGCACTGCGACGTGTCCAGCTCGGTCTGCAAGGCCTGCTGTCCCGCGGTACTGGTCGGCTCCTTCCCGCCGTCCAGCCGGTCCACCACCTTGGTCTCGATCGCCTCGTACCGCCCCAGCTCATCCAGCATGTCCGGCGGCAGGCCGTTGGCCACGGCGGCCTCGGTCAGCGTGGAGTTGCCCCCGCTCTGCCTGATGGAGGTGGCGATGGCGATCAGCGCCGCCTCCGCCTCGGTCGGGGTCACCGTGATCCCCTGCTGCGCCGCCAGCTCGTCGCCGACCTGGAACCTGACCAGCCACGAGAGCACCTGCTGCGGCATCTCGGACGCGGGGAACTGCAGCTGGATCTCGCTCTTGTGGGCCTGGTAGACCGCGTCGAGGTTCGCCACCTGGGCGGACAAGGTCGTGGTCGAGATCCGCTGACTGGTGGTGATCGCGGCGGCGCCCATCTTCACGGTGCCGCACGCGGCGACCGTGAGGCCGGCCGCGAGCACGGCGGCGGCCAACTTCATCGGGGTGCGGGGCACGTCGACGCTCCCTCCTCAGGCTTGCTGTCCCGCCGGGCCGATGCCGCCGAGCACGGCCTCGATCAGTTCCTCGCACCAGGCGAGAAGGTCCTGATCGCGCAGTGGCGGGGCGCCCGCCGGCACGACCGGCCGCGCCGGGGCGGCCCGGCCGGAGCCGGCCCGCGCGCCGTCCGCCTTCGGCACCGGTACGAGCATGGTACGCACCGTCGGCTTGAGCAGCGTCCTCGGGTACAGCCGCTGCGCGCGCACCTCGCGGGACTCGGGCAGCTCCACCGGCGAGAACCGGACGTGATTGCCCTGCAGGGTGATATCGGTGAGCCCGGCCCGCCGGGCCCGGGCCCGCAGCCGCGCCACCGCGAGCAGGTTGAGCACCGGCTGCGGCGGCGGGCCGTACCGGTCGGCCAGCTCATCGCGGACCGCGGCGATGTCGTCGGCGGAGTCGATGGCGGCGATCCGGGTGTAAGCCTCCAGGCGCAGCCGCTCGCCCGGCACGTAGTCGTGCGGGATGTGCGCGTCGACCGGCAGCTCGACCCTGACCTCCGGCCGCTCGGCGGGGCCCTCGCCGCGCAGCTCGGTCACGGCCTCGCCGATCATCCGCACGTACAGGTCGAACCCGACGCCGGCGATGTGACCGGACTGCTCGCCGCCGAGCAGGTTGCCCGCGCCGCGGATCTCCAGGTCCTTGAGCGCGACGTACATGCCCGCGCCCGTGCCCGTGTGCTGCTGGATCGTGGCCAGCCGCTCGTGCGCGGTCTCGGTGAGCGGCTTCTCCGGGGGGAACAGGAAGTAGCAGTAGCCGCGCTCCCGGGCCCGCCCGACCCGGCCGCGGAGCTGGTGCAGCTGCGGCAGCCCGTAGGCGTCGGCGCGGTCCACGATCAGCGTGTTGGCGTTCGGGATGTCCAGCCCGGACTCCACGATCGTGGTCGACACCAGCACGTCGTGGCTGCGGTCCAGGAACTCGCCCATCACGCGCTCGAGCAGGTGCTCGTTCATCTGGCCGTGCGCCACCGCGACCCTGGCCTCGGGCACCAGCTCGGCGATCCGGGCGGCCACCCGGTTGATCGAGGACACCCGGTTGTGCACGAAGAACGCCTGGCCGTCGCGGAGCAGCTCGCGCCGGATCGCCGCGGCGATCTGCTTCTCGTCGTACGGCCCGACGAACGTCAGCACCGGGTGCCGCTCCTCGGGCGGGGTCTGGATCGTGGACATCTCCCTGATCCCGGCCACGCCCATCTCCAGCGTGCGCGGGATCGGCGTGGCCGACATCGCGAGCACGTCCACCTCGGTGCGCAGCTGCTTGAAGTACTCCTTGTGCTCGACGCCGAACCGCTGCTCCTCGTCGATGATCACCAGGCCGAGCTGCCGGAACCGTACCTCCGGGGACAGCAGCCGGTGGGTGCCGATCACCACGTCGACCTTGCCCTCGGCCAGGCCCGCCAGGGTATCGGCCACCTCGGCGTCGCTCTGGAACCGCGACATCGGCCTGATCACCACGGGGAACGGCGCGTAGCGCTCGCTGAACGTGGCGAGGTGCTGCTGGGCCAGCAGCGTGGTCGGCACCAGCACCGCCACCTGCCGGCCGTCCTGCACCGCCTTGAACGCGGCCCGCACCGCGATCTCGGTCTTGCCGTAGCCGACGTCACCGCAGACCAGCCGGTCCATCGGCACCGGCTTCTCCATGTCCCGCTTGACCTCGTCGATGGCGGCCAGCTGGTCCGGCGTCTCCGCGTAGGGAAAGGCGTCCTCGAGCTCGCGCTGCCACGGCGTGTCCGGCCCGAAGGCGTGGCCCGGCGCGGCGGTCCGCGCCGAGTACAGCCGGATCAGCTCGGCGGCGATCTCGCGCACCGCCCGGCGCGCGCGGCTCTTGGTCTTGGCCCAGTCGGCGCCGCCCAGCCGGTGCAGGCTGGGTGCCTCGCCGCCGGAGTACCTGGTCACCTCGTCCAGCTGGTCGGTGGGCAGGTACAGCCGGTCCGGCGGCTGGCCCCGCTTGCCCGGCGCGTACTCGATGACCAGGTACTCCCGGGTCGCCCCGGCCACGGTCCGGCTGGTCATCTCCAGGTACCGGCCGACCCCGTGCTGCTCGTGCACGATGTAGTCGCCCGGGACCAGCTGCAGCGGGTCGATGCCGCCGCGCCGCCTGCTCGGCATCCGCTCGTGCCCCGCGGCCCCGGTGCGCTGGCCGGCCAGGTCGGCCTCGGACAGCACCGCGAGCCGCACCGCCGGCCAGGTGAAGCCGTGACCGATCATCCCGGTCGCCACGTGCACGACGCCCGGCTCGGGCGGGCCGCCGGGATCGGGCGGGCCGCCGGGATCGCCGGCGTCGTCGAGCCGCGCGCCCAGGCCCTCGCCGCGCAGCAGCTCGACCAGCCGCTGCGCCGGGCCGTGGCCCTCGGTGACCAGCACCACCCGCCACCGGTCGTCAAGCCAGCGGCGGACGTCCGCCACCACGCGCGCGGTATCGCCGCGGTACGCCTGCGCCGGGCTCGCTTCCATCCGGAACGAATCGCGCCCGGGCCCGTTGCCGGAGTCGAGGTCGGCCTCTGCCCGGGGGTCCGCGACCGCCGCCGGATCCAGGGCTATCCCCGTGCCCCGAATCATCGCCGGGCCGGCCTCGGTCGCGGCGCCGGCCGTTGCCGGGTCCGCCGCGAAGGGCGTGATAGTCCACCAGGGCAGCCCGGCGGACCCGGCTGCGCTCCTGACCTCGGTGATCGGCCGGAACGCCGCCGCGCCCAGGTCGACCGGGATCTCGCCGCCGGCCGCCGCGTTCACCCAGGATGCCTCGAGGAACTCCTGGCTGGTCCGGACGAGCTCGGCCGCGCGCGCCCGGATCCGCTCCGGGTCGCAGGCGAGCACGCAGCCGCCGACCGGCACGTAGTCGAGCAGCAGCTCCATCCGCTCGGCCAGCACCGGCGCGAACGCCTCCATGCCCTCCACCGTGATGCCGTCGGCGAGCTTGCCGAGCACGTCCGACAATCCCGGGTGCTGCCGGGCCAGCTCCTTGGCCCGCTCCCGCACCGCGGGGGTCAGCAGCAGCTCACGGCACGGCGGCGCCCACAGGCCGGCCGGGGCGGACGCCAGGCTGCGCTGGTCGGCGACCCGGAAGGACCGGATCTCCTCGACGGTGTCACCGAAGAACTCGATCCGCAGCGGATGCTCTTCGGTGGGCGGGAAGACGTCGAGGATGCCGCCGCGCACGGCCAGGTCGCCGCGCTTGGAGACCAGGTCGGTGCGCGCGTAGCCGATGTCCACGAGCCGGACCACCAGGTCATCGAGATCCGCGGTCTCGTCCTGGCGCAGCCGGACCGGCTCGAGCGCGCCGAGACCGCCGACCATGGGCTGGAGCAGGCAGCGCACCGGCGCGGCCACCACCGTGAGCGGGCCGGACCTGGGGTCGTCCGGGTCGGGGTGGGCCAGCCGGCGCAGCACCGCCAGCCGCTGTCCCGAGGTGTCGGAGCGGGGGGACAGGCGCTCGTGCGGGAGCGTCTCCCAGGGCGGGAAGTACGCGGCCGCCCCGTCGGGCAGCAGCGAGCCGAGCGCGGCCGTGAGGTCCTCGGCCTCGCGGGCGGTGGCGGTCACGGCGAGCACGAACCTGGGCGCTGCGCCCCCGCCCGCCTGGTCCCCGGCGCCGGCCAGCACGGCGGCCAGGAAGGGCCGCAGCGCGGGCGGCGCGATCAGGTCACCGCCCGGCGAGGCGGGCGCGTCCGCCTCCTCCAGCGCACGCTTGAGCAGGGGGTCATCGGCGATGACCCGCAACAGTCCCGGCAGGCTCATTGCGTCCTAATGTTCGGCAGGCAGCACGAAAGTCCGTGCCCGGACGGATGAGCGGGTCAGCCGGGGACACGGAACCCCCACTAGCTTAGCGTCCGGGCCGGACCGGGCCAGACGCCCGGCGGGGGCCCGAGGACGGGGGGGCTGCCATATCAGCATGACCTGGCGCTACCATCCGTGTAGCCTCGGGCTTGCCTGACGGAGGTTGACGTGACTGCTGAGGCAAAGGCCGACCTGCCCGCTGACCTCATCGGGGTGCCGTCCCTGACGCTGGACGACGCTCAGCTCGGGGACCTGGAGCTCTTGCTGTCCGGGGCGTTCGCGCCGCTGGCCGGGTTCATGGGCGCGGCGGACGTCACGGCGGTCATCGAGCACGGGACGCTGGCGGACGGGGCGCCCTGGCCGATCCCGGTGACCCTCGACGTCCGCCCGGGAGCGGTTCCCGACGACGCGCGCCACGTGGTGCTCGGCGATCCCGAGGGCGCTCCCCTGGCCCTGCTTGAGATCACCGGGTGCAGTGCGGTCCAAGCCGGGAGGTACGGGCGGCATGCCGAGGGCGCCCGGCTGACCCGGATCGCCGGGCCCGTGACCGGTCTCCGGGAGCCCGAGCACGGCCCGTTCCGCCGGCTCATGCTGCGGCCGGCGCAGGCGCGCGCGGCGTTCGGCGATGCCCCGGTGCTGGCCTACGCCACTCGCGGCCCGCTGCACAGCCGGCAGATCGGCCAGCTCCGGCACATGGCCGGCCAGCTCAAGGCGCGGCTGCTGCTGCTGCCGCTCACCGCCGGGCCGGCCGAGGTGGTCACCCGGCCCGAGGCGCTGGTCCGCGCGGCGCTCGCCGCGGCGGCGAACCTCCCGGCGGGGACGGTGGTCATCCCGGTGCCGCTGGCCCCCCGCGGGCCGCAGGCCGGCACCGGCCCAGAGCGCGAACTGGCGGCCCGGGCCCTGGTCGCCGGCGCGTACGGGGCATCGCATCTGATGGTGGAGGGCGCCGACGCCATCGCCGCGGCCGTTCCCGGCACGGGCGGCGTCACGGCCGCCGCAGGCCTCGCGATTCCGGTGGTCCGCGCGGGCGACTGGGCCTATGACCCGGTTGCCGAGGTGTGGCGCCCGCTGGCCCTCATCGAGGCGGGCACGGAACGGGCCGACCTGTCTCCCGATGAGCTCGCGGACCTGCTGGACGCGGGCGCCGAGGTGCCCGCGTGGTTCACCCCGCCCGCCGTCGCCCGGGAACTGCGGCGCGCCCGCCCGCCGCGCGCCCAGCGGGGCTTCGTGGTGTTCCTGACCGGGCTGTCCGGCTCGGGGAAGTCCACCATCGCCAGGAACCTCGCCGACGTCCTGGCCGAACGCGGTGACCGCAAGGTCTCCCTGCTCGACGGCGACCTGGTCCGGCGGTTGCTCTCGGCGGGCCTGACGTTCTCGCGCGAGGACCGGGACCTGAACATCGCGCGGATCGGCTTCGTGGCGGCCGAGGTGGCCCGGCACGGCGGCATCGCGATCTGCGCGCCCATCGCGCCGTACGCGGCCGCCCGGGCCCGGGTCCGGGAGACGGTCTCCGAGGTCGGCGACTTCCTGCTGATCCACGTCGCGACCCCGCTGGAGGTGTGCGAGGCACGCGACCGGAAGGGCCTGTACGCCAAGGCGCGGGCGGGCCTCATCGGCCAGTTCACCGGGATCTCCGACCCGTACGAGGAACCGCAGGACGCCGACCTGGTCATCGATACCTCGACGATGACCCGCGAGCAGGCGACCCAGGCCGTGCTGGGGCTGCTCACCTCGGGCGGGTGGCTGTCGGACGTCCAGGGCTGACGGCGGCGCCGGTGACGGCCGTCTCGCCCGGCTGACGCGGGCCGGCGCCGGGCGGGGTCAGTCCTCGTCCTCGGCCCGGGTCCCCTCGTCGAGCCGCCGGCGGAACTGGGTGATCCGGGACGTGATCGCCCCGGACATCGCATCCCGCTGCGGGGAGAGCACCACGAAGCTGATGATCCCGCTGATCACCAGCGCCAGGCCGACCAGCAGCAGCCCGCGGGCGCCCACGAGATACAGCAGCACGAGCGTGGCCGCGAAGAGCAGGATCCTCGCGAAGCTGTAGGCGAGCGTGGCACGCATGGCAGGGCCAGTTTATTGGCTACCCCTCGGCGGGGCCGCCGCCGGGCCGCAGGACCGACGGCTCCCGGGATTTCCCAGACCAGATTTTACGGAAACTAGGGAGAAAAACCGTTCTTGTCGCAACACTTAGGACAGGCTCCCATGGAGACAGGGTCGCAACACTCAGGACGGGCTCGACGGGCTCCCACGGAGATCAGGAGGGGTTAGCGAGGATGGACGGCAACAGTGAGCGGCTGCTCACACCGGGCGAGGTCGCGGCGTTGTTCCGGGTGGACCCGAAGACTGTCACCCGCTGGGCGGCATCGGGACGCATCAGCAGCATCCGCACCCCGGGAGGGCACCGGCGGTTCCGGGAGTCAGAGGTCCGGGCGCTGCTCGGCGACGACGCGGCCCCGGAGCCGGTCGGATAGGACGCCACGGGCCGGAACGGGGGCGGCTCGGCAGGCCGGCGGGACGGCTGACCCGCGGGACGAGCCCGGCGGCGCTCACCTACCCGGGTCCGCGGCTGTCCTCGGTGTCCGCCGTGCGTCCCGGATGGCCGCGGCGGGCGAGGAAGTCAAGGAACTGCTTGCGCAGCGACTCGTCCCCGTCCTGCCAGCGCTTGCGGCGCTCGTCGAACTCTTCCTGCGTCAGCGCCTGCTCAGCGAGACGTGCGTAGTCGGTGTCGTCCGGGCCGATCTCCACGTAGGCGTCGCTGATCAGCCTGCCGCCGTCGGCGATCGCGGACTCGGGGACCAGGAGATTGCCGTTGGGTAGCCGTATCACGTACATCGCGTGTCCCACCCTAGATGCCGTAGCGCACGTTGAAGTAAAGCATCACGTTCAGTGCCGCCCTCGTGTCACCGCCGAGCATTTCCACCAGGGCGGGCCGCTGCCGGGAGGCAATAGCAGCGAACGCGTCCGCGAAGAACTCCCTGCGGCCGAGGACCCCGGGCTGCTGGTGAAATGCGCTCACCATGTGCGGCAGGCACTGGTCGTAGAGAGCGTGGAACTCTGCGGAGTCGGACTGCCATTGGTCGTCATCGCCGTCGATGTCATCCAGCGCATGCCCGATCTCGTGGCACATGACGTCCGGCGACGGCGACGGCCGGGAGCCGACGATGATCTTGCGCTCGCCGTAGGCGCCCGCGCACGCGTCCCACGTCGCCCGCCCGGACGGCAGCGGGATCCCGCGCAGCCGCCCCATGTCGTCCAGGTTGGGAACGCCGCCCATGCCGACGTAGATGGCGTCGAGCCCCGCCGCCAGCTTCGACTTGATCAGCTGCGGCAACTCGGCCAGCCGGTCGATGGCCCGCACCACCTCGGGCGGGGGCACGACGTCCTCGGCCCACTCCCGGTGGACCAGCGGCTCGAGGTGCCCGCAGTGCCTCCGGCCGACCGCCGTCCGGTTACTCTGCGCGACTTCGTACCACGGGGGCCTCGCCGTGACCGCGCCCCGGGCGCTCCGGGCCGGCTGCCTGGCCGCAGGCTCGCTGGCCACGTCGGCCCTGGGCGCCGCCCGCGCCGCCGCCCTGGCCATCCCCCACCGCCGGGGCAGGGCGTGCCCGGCCGGGCGTCCCGAGCGGCCTGACGAGCCGGGCGAGCCCGGGGAAGCCTGCGCAGGCGGGTTCGCCGGGCTCCCCGGCGTCCCCGGCCGCGCGTTCCTGGCCTCGGGCTGGTCCCAGGCGGCGTGGGACGGCGTCGGCCGCCCGCCGCCGGCCCGGCGGTGGGCGCCTGCGGACCCGGAGGGCGCGGGGGGCGCGAGGGGCGCGGCCGGCGGCCCGGCACCCGGCTCCGGGGGGGCCTGCGCCCGCTCGCGCGCCCCGACGCTGCCCGCCTCGACCTGGTCCGCGTCGCGGCTCCGGCGTGAGCGACGGATCCGATCGAGTAACCACAGCCGCATAGCGTCTCCCTGCATCGACAGCGCCAGGCTACGACGGATCCCGCGATCTCATTCGGGTAACTGGATGTAATCCATCGCGGTCTGCCCGGACGATCCCGGAGGACTCGTGCCAATTTGGCCGCCGGCCGGCGCGACTGGGACTAGGCTGCCGCCATGTTGCTCGTGGGCGTACTCTTCGGCCTGGTGACAGTGGGTTTTGTGGTGCCGTGCCTGGTCGACGTGGCGGTCACTCCCGCAGCCGAGTTGCGCAGCCTGACCAAGCCCGCCTGGGTCCTGGCGATCGTGTTCCTCTCCGTGTTCGGCGCCGTCGCCTGGCTGGCGGCCGGGCGGCCGGACCGGCGCCCGCGGACCCTGCTCCCCCGGCACCTGGACGGCGCACCGTCGTTCGGCCCGCAGGAAGCGCTCAGGCGCCACCCGGCCGGCCGGGCCATGGATCCGGGCATCGAGGCTTCGCCGGGCCCGGCCGCGCTCCAGGCCAGCCAGGTCGCCCGCGGGCCGGTGGGCCCCGACGACGATCCGGAGTTCCTGCAGGAACTGGCGCGCAGGATCCGCCACCTCCGCGAGCCCGGCCACGACGCCTGACCAGCGGCGGGCTAGCGCCGCCCCGTTCGGGCTCAGGTCAGGCCGGCGTAGGAGTGCAGCCCGGGGATGACCAGGCTCACCACGAGCACGTTGAACAGCAGGCAGCCGAACCCGGCCAGCTGGACGAACTGCGCCCGCCTGCCCCGCCAGCCCGCGGTCGCGCGGGCATGCAGGAAGCAGGCGTACACCACCCAGGTGATGAACGCCCAGGTCTCGGTGGGATCCCAGCTCCAGTAGCTGCCCCAGGCCCGGTCCGCCCAGATCGCCCCGGCCATGACGCCGAAGGTCCAGATCGGGAAGCCGAACACAACGGTCCGGTAGGCGAGCCGGTCGAGCGCCGCGGGACCCGGCAGCCTGCGCAGGATGCCGTCCGCGCCGGCCGGCCTGCCCGCCGCGACCCGCCGGGCGTGCCGGTCGACGAACAGGTAGGTGATCCCGATCACCGCGGCCACGAAGAACACCCCGGTGGCCAGGGTCATCGCGGTCACGTGGATGGCCAGCCAGTAGGACTGCAGGGCGGGGACCAGCGGCCCGGCCGGGGTGTAGATGACGGTCTCGGCCAGCCCGAGCACGAGCACCACCGCGACCATGACGAACAAGCCCAGGTAGTAGGCCCGGTACCGGATCATGACGGCCAGGAAGAACGCGACGGCCACGCAGGTGAGCGCGGTGACGAACTCGTACATGTCGCCCCACGGGAGCCGGTGCACCGACAGCCCCCGGAGGACCACGCCGGCCGTGTGCGCGGCCAGGCCGGCGCAGGTCAGCGCCACCGCGATGGTGACCCAGCGTCCCAGGCCGCCGGTCCCGGTGGCCTCGGCCGCGGCGCTCGGCTCGGCCGGGGCACCGGGCCCGGCCCCGGCCTCCGCCGGGGCGGCCGTCACGGTCGCGGCCTCGGACGATCCCACGGCCACCAGCGCGGGCGCCTTGGCCGTGCTCGCGGCCGGGGCCCGCTTCCGGCCGAACGCGAAGTCGCAGGCGTAGGCCAGCATCGCGAGGGCGTAGATGACGACCGCGGCCAGCAGGAGGTCGTTGCTGACGTCGGCAAGTCCGATGTTGACAGGCACTGGAGTCTCACTCCCCGTCGGACGGATGGGGGTCGGGTGGGCCGGGGTCGGGCGGGCCGGGGTCGGGCGGATGATGCTGGGCACTGATCTCGGCGGCCAGGCCGGAGAACTCGTCCTCGAACCCGCCCGCCGCGTCGGAGCGGGTCAACCCGGCGAGGTTGACGACCGTCCCGCCCGACCCGGCCGCCTCGGCGCGCACGAACACCCTGCGCCGCCGGACCAGGAAGGACAGGAGCAGCCCCGCGAGGACCGCGATCCCGGATATCAGCGCGGGCAGTTGCCCGGGGTCATAGGTGATCGCCAGGCTGACCCACTGCTGGTAGCCGGTGTAGGTGAGCGTTCCCAGGCCGTCGGGCAGCTTCATCGACTGGCCCGCGACCAGTGGCCGCGGCGCGATCGGCAGCCGGCGCAGGCCCGCGGTGTTCAGCGAGTACACCGACTGCGGCGGCCCGGAGTTCATGCCGAGGTTGCCCGCGTACGAGACCAGGCTGACCATGGGGTGCAGCGGGGCCGGGAACGCCGACGCCAGCTGCCCGTTCACGTCCACGGCGGTGGGCAGGAACAGCCCGACGAAGCCCAGTTGCTCGGGATCCGCGTCCGGAACCTTGATCGCGCCCTCCGAGGTGAGCCCCGAGGTCTCGACCGGGACGAACGGGACGGCGCCCTCGAAGACCACGTGCCCGGTGCCGTCGGTGATCCGGAACGTGGGGGCGTAGCCGTGGCCGATGAGGAAGACCCGGACGCCGTCCACGACCAGCGGGTGGTTCACGGTCAGCGAGAAGCTGTGCTCCGGGCCCTGCGGCGTGGCCGAGTAGCGGATCGCCGCCTTGAACGAGGCCGGCTGCCCGGTGAGCGGGCCTGAGGTCACGTAGGAGGCGCTGAAGTGGTCCAGCGTCACGGTGAACGGCTGCAGGTCGCCCGGGGATACCAGGCGGCCCGGATGGAACTCGTCCAGCGCGGTCACGGTGTTGGAGAACGAGGTTCCGGCCACGAGCAGCCGGTCGGCCTTGTAGCCGAACAGCCCGCCGAGCCCGATCGACACCAGGCAGCCGAGCAGCGCGATGTGGAACAGCAGGTTGCCGACCTCGCGCAGGTAGCCCTTTTCCGCGGCCACCCAGCCCGGGCCGGCGCGCAGCCGGAACCGCCTGCCCGACAGCACCCGGGCGGCCGCGCCGAGCGCCGCCTCCGGCGGCAGCGCCGTGGTGTAGCTGACCGCGAACGGGAGCCTGCTCAGGTTGCGCGGCGCCTTCGGCGGCGGCTGGCGCGCGGACCCCGCCAGGCGCAGCGTCCGGGGCAGCACGCAGCCCAGCAGCGACGCGAACAGCAGCAGGTAGATCGCGGCGAACCAGGGCGCGCCGAACACGTTGAACAGCGACAGGCGGCCCAGGATCCGGGCCGCCGCCGGGTGCGAGGCGTAGTACTGCGCCACCGCCGCGGGGTTGGTCCCGTCCTGCGGCAGCAGCGAGCCCGGCACGCTCCCGGCCGCGAGCAGGAACAGCAGTACCAGCGCGGTCCGCATCGACGTCAGCTGCCGCCAGCCCCACCGCAGCCAGCCCGCCACGCCGAGCCTGTGGCCCGCGGGCCCGCGGGCGGCGGGCGCGGCGCGCACCGGGTCGGCGAAGCCGTCCTGGCCGGCCAGGTCGTCGGCCGGTGTTTCCGGCCCGGCTTCGGGAGGGATGCGCAGGCCGGTCACGAATGCTCCGCCGCGGCCTGCGTGATCAGCGCCTTGAGGCCGTCATAGGACACCGGGCCGATGACGCGGGCCGCGATCTGCCCGCCGGCGTCGACGACCAGCGTGGTGGGAATGCCCGCCGGCGGTGCCGTCGACCTGAAGTCCAGGGCGACCAGGTCGTTCGGGTCGTTCAGGCTCGGGTAGCTGATCCGGTACGTGCGCATGAACGCCTCGGCGCTGGCCGGGTCGTCCCGGATGTCCACGCCGACGAACCGCACGCCGGCCCCGGAGAAGCGCCGCGCGAGCGCGCCGAGCACCGGCGCCTCCTCGCGGCACGGCGTGCACCACGACCCCCAGAAGTTCATGACCACCACGGAGCCCCGGTCGGCGGACAGCGTGAACGTCCCGCCGCTCAGCGTGGTCCCGCGGACCTGCGGGGCCTCGGGGCGGGCCCCGGGCGGGAACACCGTGGTGCCGTAGCTCCCGGGCACGAAGCTGCTCCCGTTGCCGACCGCGGTGTCCTGCGCGGTCGCCCCCCCGCCGCAGGCCGCCACGCCGAGCGCCACGGCAGCGGCGGCCGCCGCGCCGAGGGCGGCGCGGCGCGCAGAACGAGGCGGGCGGCGCACTGGGTGATCTCCTACACGCAGTAGTATCGTGCCCCATTGTGCCGGATCCCTCCGGAGTGGCCGGAAGTGGGCCGGCCTCACGCCCCGGCCACCTGCCCGCGCCCGGCGCCCGCGGGCTCGGCGTAGCTCACCCCGGTCACCTGGCCCGCGCGGAAGCTGAAGCTGGTCACGCTGCCCAGGGCGCACTGGCGGCGGCGCGGGTCATGCCAGAGCCGGCGGCCCTCGACGCCGCGGCGGAGGACCCAGATCGGCAGCTGGTGGCTGACGCACACGGCCTCGTGCCCGCGCGCCGCGTCGGCCGCGTCGCACAAGGCGGCCCGCATCCTGGCCTCGACCTCGGCATACGGCTCGCCCCACGAGGGCCGGATCGGGTTCCACAGGTGCGGCCAGTGCCAGGGCTGCCGCAGCGCGCCGTCCCCGACGCCGAACGTCATCCCCTCGAAGTGGTTCCACGGCTCGATCAGCCGCTCGTCGACGACCACCGGGAGGCCGAACTGCGCGGCCAGCGGCTCGGCCGTCTGCAGCGCCCGCTCCAGGGGCGACGACCGCAGCACGGTCACATCCCGGCCGGCCAGGAAGCCGGCCACGGCCTTGGCCTGCACCCGGCCGTCCGCCGACAGGCGGAACCCGGGGATCCGCCCGTAGAGCACCCGGCGCGGGTTCTCCACCTCGCCGTGCCGCACCAGGTGCACGATCGTGTCGGGTGGCGCGGGATTCTCGCTCATAGGGCGCCCAGCCTATCCGCCCGCCGTCCGGGTCCCGCCCGGCGCGGGGCGGCGGGCCCCGGGGCGTGACGTCGTCGATCGCCCGGATCAGCCGCTCGGCCCGGCGGATCGGCTCCATCACCTCGGGCGGCGGGAACGGCTGCTTCCGGGTGGAGGGCGGCAGCACGCAGAAGTGATTGCGCAAGGCCATGACGGGTCCTCAGGCGTGTCCCCCGGGCCCGGCGCCGGGGCTTGTAGTCATCCTGGCACGGTCTGCGACCGGTGCGTCCCGTCCGCGCGCTCAGGCCAGCGCGCCCGCGGCGGCCCGGGCCGCGGCGGGCAGCGCGTCGGCGATCCGGCCGATGGCCGCATCATCGTGCGCTGCGGACAGGAACCAGGCCTCGTACGGCGACGGCGGCAGGTAGACGCCCCGGCTCAGCATCGCGTGGAAGAACGCGGCGTACGCGGCGGACGACTGGCCACGGGCCTCGCCGAAGTCGCGCACCCGGCCGGTGACGCCGAGGAACACCGAGAACAGGCTGCCCGCCTGCTGCAGCCGGAACGGCACTCCCTCGGCGGCCAGCGCGCCCGCGGCCAGCCCGGCGACGGCCGCGGCGGCCTTGTCCACCCGCGCGTACACCTCGGCCGTGCACGCCCGCAACGTGGCCAGCCCGGCCGCGGTGGCCAGCGGGTTGCCGGACAGCGTGCCCGCCTGGTACACCGGCCCGGCCGGGGCCAGCCGGTCCATGATCTCCGCGCGCCCGCCGAACGCCGCCGCGGGCAGCCCGCCGCCCATCACCTTGCCGAACGTCATCAGGTCGCCGGCCACGCCCTCGCGCCCGTACCAGCCGGAGCCGGTGACCCGGAACCCGGTCAGCACCTCGTCCATGATCAGCAGCGCCCCGTGCTCGCGGCAGCGCGCGGCGAGGAACTCGTTGAAGCCGGGGTCGGGCGGCACCACCCCCATGTTCGCCGGGCAGGCCTCGGTGATCACGCAGGCGATCTGGTCCCCGTGGGCCGCGAACGCCTGCCGGACCGCCTCGGCGTCGTTGTACGGCAGCACCAGCGTGTCGGCGGCCGCCGCCCCGGTCACCCCGGGCGAGTCGGGCAGCCCGAAGGTCGCGACGCCCGATCCCGCCGCGGCGAGCAGAGCGTCCACGTGGCCGTGGTAACAGCCAGCGAACTTGACCGCCTTCGGCCTGCCGGTGAAGCCGCGGGCCAGGCGCAGCGCCGACATCGTGGCCTCGGTGCCCGAGCTGACCAGGCGGACCTTCTGCACCGGGGTGCGCGCGGTCAGTTCCTCGGCCAGTTCCACCTCGCCCGGCGTCACGGTCCCAAAGGACGTGCCGTGCGCGAGCGCCTGGCGCACCGCCTCGGTGACCGCCGGGTGCGCGTGCCCCAGGATCACCGGCCCCCAGGAGCAGACGAGGTCGACGTACTCGCGACCCTCCACGTCGGTCAGGTACGGGCCGTGCCCGGACGCCATGAACACCGGCGTGCCGCCCACCGCGCCGAACGCGCGCACCGGCGAGTTCACTCCGCCCGGCGCCACCGCGCAGGCCCGGGCGAACAGCTTGTCCTGATCTGATGTCATGAGGCGGTTCCCTCGCAGGCGTCGGCCAGGAACCCGAGCAGCCTGAGCCCGTCCGGCAGCGGCCGTCCGTCCGGCGGGCGCAGCCAGTGCGCCTTGAGCGCGTTGCCGTCCCGCGACGGCGGGGCCAGCACGTAGCTGTTCCGGCAGTGCCAGCGCAGCCCGGCTACCTCGGGGCTCGTTTCGGGTTCGCAGTCTAGATGGCAGGACCACCATTCGTCCTCGTCGGCCGGGGCGCCGCGGGTGGTCACAAAAAACAGGGCCCGGTTCCCCGCGCTGATCGCGACGGGACCGGGCCGGACCGCTGACCGCTCCATCAGGGCCAGCGCCGCGGCTCCCGCCGCGGCCGACACGTCCAGGACGTCGAATACCCGGCCGGTGACCAGGATGATGTTTCCCTCCGGCCGGGCCATCCACCACTGCGCCACCTGGTCGGGATCCGCGGTGGCCTGGACCTGCCAGGCCGGGGATATCGGGTGCGCGCCGGGATCGGGGCAGCCGATCCGGTCGCAGGAACAGGCCCGCAGCATCTCCCCGGGGCGCTGCGAGCGGCCAGGCGGGTGGGCGCCCGCGCACACCGGCCAGCCCAGGGCGGCGTACCCGGCGGCGGCCGCCGCCATATTCCGCCCGACGGCCCTGCGTCGGCTCCGGCGCAGTACCGCCTCCACCATCGGCTCCACTTCTGCTCGGCCCGGTCCTGTACCCACCGATAATGCCCGGGCGGTCGTTGCGGCCCGCCCGGTACCCCCGGGACGAGACCCATGCGTTGCCCAACAGAGACGCCGCGGTGACCGGGTCGCTGCGGGCCCGGCGGGTCCGGCGGCCCGGCCGGCCCGGCCTCAGCGCAGGCGCCGGGCCACCTCGGCGGCCCAGTAGGTCAGGATGATGCTGGCGCCGGCCCTCCGGATCGCGGTGAGCGTCTCCATGATCACCCGGTCGCGGTCCAGCCAGCCGTTCGCGGCCGCCGCCTCCACCATCGCGTACTCGCCGCTGACCTGGTAGGCGGCGAGCGGCAGGGGCACCGCCGCGGCCACCCGGCTGATCACGTCCAGGTACGCCAGGGCGGGCTTCACCATGACGATGTCGGCCCCCTCGCCGGAGTCCAGCAGCACCTCCCGCAGCGCCTCGTCCGCACTCGCCGGGTCCTGCTGATAGGAGGCACGGTCGCCGAACTGCGGCGCGCCCTCGGCCGCGTCACGGAACGGCCCGTAGAAGGCCGAGGCGTACTTGGCCGAGTAGGCGCAGATCGCCACCTCGCCGAAGCCCGCCCCGTCCAGCGCCGCCCTGATCGCGCCCACCTGGCCGTCCATCATCCCGCTCGGCGCGACCACGTGCGCGCCGGCCGCCGCCTGGGCGACCGCGATCGAGGCGTACCGCTCCAGGGTCGCGTCGTTGTCCACGTCGCCGGATGGCGTGAGCGGGCCGCAGTGGCCGTGATCGGTGTACTCGCACAGGCACAGGTCGGCCATCAGCACGGTGTCCTGGCCGACCTCGGCGGCCAGGTCGGCCAGGGCGGCCTGGATGATGCCGGCCGGGTCGTCGGCGGCCGAGCCGCGCGCGTCCTTGACGGCCGGGATGCCGAACAGGATGAGCCCGCCGACCCCCGCGTCCACCGCCTCGACGGCCGCCTTGCGCAGGCTGTCCCGCGTGTGCTGCAGCACGCCGGGCATCGACCCGACCGGGCGCGGCTCGCTGATCCCCTCCTTGACGAACAGCGGCAGGACCAGGTCGCCCGCGCGCACGCTGGTCGACGCGACCAGCCGCCGCAGGGCGGCGGTCCGGCGGAGCCTGCGCGGCCGGGCCACGGGGAATCCGGCGCTCATCGGGCGCTCCTGTCTGATCCGGCGGCGGGTACCGCTCGCCTGATCCGCTTAGCTGATCCGCTCACCTGATCCTGCGGCGGGCGCCGCGGCGGCGCTCGCTGGGCCTGCGCACCGGCTCGCCGGCCGCGACGGCGGCGTCGCGCAGCTTCGCGCCGTGCTCGGCCAGCGCGTCCACCAGCGCGGTCACCGATGGCCGGGGGGCCATCACGTCCACCCGGAGCCCGAACTCGGCCGCGGTCTTCGCCGTCTCCGGCCCGATCACCGCGATCACCGTCACCGCGTGCGGCTTGCCGGCGATCCCGATCAGGTTCCGCACGGTGGACGAGGAGGTGAACAGCACCGCGTCGAACCCGCCGCCCTTGATCGCCTCGCGGACCGGGGCGGGCGGGGGCGCGGCGCGCACGGTCCGGTAGGCGGTGACGTCCTCGGCCTCCCAGCCGAGGCTGGTAAGCCGGGCCAGCAGGGTCTCGGTGGCGATGTCGGCCCGCGGCAGCAGCACCCGGTTGATCGGGTCGAGCACGTCGTCATAGGCCGGCCAGGCGTCGGCCAGGCCCTCGGCCGACTGCTTGGCATCCGGGACCAGGTCGGGCATGATGCCGAACGCGCGCAGCGCGGCCGCCGTCTGCTCACCGACCGCGGCCACCTTGATGCCGGCGAACGCGCGCGCGTCCAGCCCGTACTCCTCGAACTTCTCCCGCACCGCGCGGACGGCGTTCACCGACGTGAACGCGATCCACTGGTACCTGCCGGTCACCAGGCCCTTGACGGCGCGTTCCATCTGCTGCGGGGTCCGGGGCGGCTCGACCGCGATGGTCGGCACCTGCTCCGGCACCGCGCCCCAGGTCTGCAGCCGGCTGGTCACCTCGCCCGCCTGCTCCTTGGTCCGCGGCACCAGCACCCGCCAGCCGAACAGCGGCTTGGTCTCGAACCAGGACAGCTCGCGCTGGGCGGCGACGCCCTCGCCGACCACGGCGACGGCGGGGCCGTGCGCGGTGAGCAGGCTCACCCCGGCCGCCTTGAGGTCAGCGGTGACCGACCCGAGGGTGCAGACCACGGTGTGCTGGTCGGTGGTGGTGCCGTCCCAGGTGATGGCGAACGGCGTGGAATCGGCCCAGCCGGCCGCCACCAGCATCTTGGCCAGGTCGGCGGGCCCGGTCTCGGCCCCGAGGATCACCAGGGTGCCCGGGCCGGCCTGCACCCGGCTCACCTCGGAGGCATGGATGATCCTGACGTCGCCGCTGGCGTCGGACGTCAGCGGGATGCCCGCGTAGGCGGGAACCGCGGTGGCATTCGGCACCCCCGGCACCACCTCGAACGGCACCCGCGCCTTAGCGCAGGCCGCGGCCTCGGCCGCGGCGTGGCCGAACAGGAACGGGTCCCCGCGCACCAGCCGGACCACGTGCTGGCCGGCCCGGGCGGCCTTGATGAGCAGCCGCGGGTCCTGCGCCAGCGCGTCGGTATCCGCGATCTCCGCGTCCGGGCGCGCCAGCCGCCCGAGCTGCGCCATCAGCTCCGGGCTGGCCACCACCAGGTCGGCCTTGGCCAGCAGCGCGGCCGCCCGCACGGTCAGCAGGCCCTCATCTCCGGGGCCCGCGCCCACGAAGGCGACCCAGCCGCTTGCCTGCCGGCCGTCGTCCTGCTTGTCATTCACGGGTGGGTTCACTGTCATCGTCCCCGCTGCTGATGTGTACCGCTGTCCCAGCGGACACAGCCGTATACCTTCCCGCGCCGCGCCGGAGCAACTCGGCCGCCACCTCGCGGCCGAGGCGCCCGGCCTCGGCCGCCGGCCCGCTGGCGCTCGCCCGCAATGCCGTCCCCCCGTCGGCCGCGACGACGATCGCGTGCAGCCGCAATCCGTCCGCTCCAGCGGCATACCCGCCGACCGGGGCGCTGCAACCTGCCTCGAGCGCGGCCAGCAGACTGCGCTCGGCCGTGACGGCCGCCCGGGTGGCCGCGTCGCCCGCGCACGCGAGCAGGGCGGCCAGCTCCGGCTGGCCGGAGCGGCATTCCACGGCGAGGGCCCCCTGGCCCGGCGCGGGCAGCATCTCGTCCGGCTCGAAGACCTGGGTCACCACGTCGAGCCGGCCGATCCTGGCCAGGCCCGCGTAGGCGAGCACCACCGCGTCGACCTCGCCGGACGCGACCCGGGCCAGCCGGGTGCCCGCGTTGCCGCGGATCGGTACGGGACGCACGTCGGGCCGCAGCAGCAGCAGCTGAGCCGCCCGGCGGGGCGATCCGGTGCCGATCCTCGCGCCCGGCGGCAGGTCGGCGAGCTTGGCGCCGTCCCGGGCGGCGAGGGCATCCCTCGGGTCGTCCCGGCTCGGCACCGCGGCCAGCTCGATGCCGTCCGGCTGCGCGACCGGCAGGTCCTTGAGCGAGTGCACCGCGATGTCGATGTCGCCGGCCAGCAGGCTCGCTCGCAGGGCGCTGACGAACACGCCGGTCCCGCCGATCTGGGCCAGCTGGGCCCGGCTCACGTCCCCGAACGTGGTGATCCCGGCCAGCTCGACCTCGCGCCCGGTCCGCTCCGTGATCAAGCGCGCGACCTGCTGGGTCTGGGCCATGGCCATGGGGCTCTTGCGGGTGCCGAGCCGCAGCCTCGGGGCGCCTCGCGACGGGGCGGTCACGTGGGCACCTCCTGCTCCGGCCAGCCCGGCGCGACGGCGTCCGCACGGGTCACCGCCTGTACCGCTTCGGGGTCGAGGTCGAAGAGCACTCGCAGCACCGCCTCGTAGGAGTCGCCGCCCGGGGAGCCCGCTAGCTCCTTGACCCGGACCGTGGGCGCGTGCAGCAGCTTATCGGCGATCCGCCGCATGGACTGGGCGATCTCGCGGCGGGCCCTGGTGTCCAGGTCCGGCACGCGGCCGGTCAGCCGCGCCAGCTCGGCGTCCACCACCTCGGCGGCCTTGGCCCGCAGCGCGACCACGGTGGGGGCGACCCGGGCCGCGCGGTCGGCCGACACCTGCGCCGCGAGTTCCTCGGCCACGATCCGCCGGACCGCGGCCACGTCTTCCTCGTGCGCGCCGCGGTGCGGGCCCTGGCGGACCTCTTCCAGGCCGATCACGCTCACGCCGGGGAGTGCCGCCGCGGCGGGATCGACGTCCCGCGGCAGCGCGAGATCCAGCAGCACCAGCGGCCGGCCTGCCGGCGCCCGCGACGTCAGCCCGGCCGCCACGGCGTCCGCGGTGATCACGTGGCCGGGCGCTCCCGTGCAGGAGACGACCAGGTCGGCGGCGGCGATCTCGGCCGGCAGCCGGGAAAGCTCGGCCGCCCGGGCCGGCACGGTGACCGGCACGGTGGCCGCGAGCCGCTGCGCGCGGCTGGCGGACCGGTTGGCCACCATGAGTCGGGCCGCTCCCATCCGGGCCACGGTGGCGACCGCCAGCGAGCTCATCGAGCCCGCGCCGACCACGAGCACCGACAAGCCGGCCAGGGCCGCCTCGGCGACCGGCGCGACTGGCGGGGCCGGCCGGGCCGCGCGCAGCCGCTGCGCCGCGTCCTCGAGCCCCACGCTCACCAGGCTGGCACCCGCCCGGTCGATCCCGGTCTCGGCGTGCGCCCGCTTGCCCGCGCGCAGCGCGAGCGAGCCCAGGTCGGACAGGGCCCGGCCGAGCGTGCCCTGCTCCCCGGCGCTGCGGAGCGCCTGGCGGACCTGGCCGAGGATCTGGCCCTCGCCGATCACCATGGAGTCGAGCCCGCAGGCCACCGAGAGCAGGTGCTGGACGGCGCGGTCCTCGTAGTGCACGTACAGGTGCGGGGTGAGCTCGGCCAGCGGAACCCCGGCGTGCCGCGCCAGCAACTCGCAGATCGCGGACACGCCGCCGTGGAACTTCTCCACCTCGGCGTAGACCTCAACCCGGTTGCACGTGCTCACCACGAGGGATCCCGCGACGCCGTCGGCATGGAACACGTCGCGCAGCAGCTTGGCCAGCGTGTCGCCGGTCACCACGGCCCGCTCGAGCGTCGGCACGGGCGCGCTCTTGTGGCTGAGGCCCACCACGAGCACGCTCACGTGGCCACCGCCGGTGTAGGCATCCCGGTCTCACTTTCCATGGGAAGGTCCCCTACGTGGGCGGGCTCCCCTCCGCCATGGCGCTTCGCCCGCAGCTCCCGGCTGCGGTCACCCCAGTCGCGCTCTCCGTTACGCGCGACGCGGACCACTGCCCGCCGCTGGGCGTGGAAGGCGAGAATCTGCAATTCGATCGACAGGTCGACTTTACGCACATCTACGCCCGGAGGCACGTTAAGTACAGTAGGTGCGAAGTTAAGGATGCTGGTGATGCCCGCGGCGACCAGGCGCTCGCAGACAGCCTGGGCGGCCGCGGCCGGGGTGGCGATCACGCCGATCGACACCCCGTGCCTGGCGATCACGGACTCGATCTCGTCGGCGTGCCGGACCACCTGGGACGCGATTTCGGTGCCCACGGTGAGCGAGTCGGTGTCGAATATCGCCGCGACCCGGAACCCGCGCGAGGCGAAGCCGCCGTAGTTGGCGAGCGCGTGCCCGAGATTGCCCGCGCCGACGATGATCACGGGCCAGTCCTGGGTGAGCCCGAGCTCCCGGGAGACCTGGTACACCAGGTACTCGACGTCGTAGCCGACGCCGCGGGTTCCGTACGAGCCCAGGTGCGAGAGGTCCTTGCGCAGCTTCGCGGAGTTGACCCCCGCCGCGGTGGCCAGTTCCTCGCTGGACACGGTGGCGATGCCGCGGTCGGCCAGGGCGTACAGGGCCCGCAGGTAGACCGGGAGCCGGTTGACCGTGGCCTCCGGGATGCCGTGGTGGCCGTTCTCGGTCGTGGAACTGCGGGACATGCGCCGGCACTCCTGGGGAATCGACGCCGCGGGCTCGCGGGCCTGTGCCCGCACGCTGGCCTAGCCGTCACGCTACGCCCTTGTGAACGGATGCACAAAGTCGGGGAGTTCCCCGCCGCAGCGCCCTGACCGGCGTTTTGCCGGCGCTTTACCGGGACGGGGCGGTCAGCGCCGCCCGCAGCCGCCGCTCGCTGACCCGCCAGAAATCATGCTGGACGCCGTCGATCAGGGTGACCGGGATCATGTCCCCGTAGGCCCGCAGGTCGCTGTCTGACTCGGTGATGTCCCGCTCGTGCCAGGGGATCTCCAGCTCGGCGGCCACGCTCGCGATCACCGCCCGGGCATCGTCGCACAGGTGGCAGCCCGGCCGGGTGAGCAGGGTGATCACGTGAGCCGGGCTCTGCCCCGGGCTAGCCATGAGCCGCGCCGCCCGCCCCGCCGCCGCCCACCGTGCTGCCGCCCGGCGCGCTGCCGCCCGGCGCGCTGCCGCCCGGCGCGCTGCCGCCCGGCCCGCCGCGGGGCAGCCGCCGGCCGTAGCCGGGCTGGCCGAACCCGGTGTCGCTGAGCAGGTCGAACCCGGTGTCGCTGAGCAGGTCGGCGACCGAGGGCAGCGGCGAGACCTTGGCCTGCTGCAGGCCAAGCTCGATGATGTTCGTCGCCAGCACGTAGGCCCGCCGGTCCGCCTCGAAGCCGAGGACGTAGGGCTGCCGCTTGTGCGCCTCGTACGCGGCCCGGTCGCTGTAGACCTCGTACAGGATCCGCTGCATGGGCGCCGAGGGCACGGCATGCACGATGTAGACGAGGGTGTCGGGCTCGTGCGCCTGGACCTGCCCGACCACCTGCCGGGTCAGCCGGTCGAAATCCTCCACCCGGTCCTCGAGCAGCGTGTAGATCGCGATCTGGCCGAAGAGCTCCTGCTTGGGCGTCCGGCCGGCCGCGGGCGGGCCGCGGCGGGCCGGCCGTCTCCGGGTACCGGACCGCCCCGCCCGCGTACGGCGCCGTCTCCTCCGGGTACCGGGCCTCCTCGCCGGGGTACCGCGCCGTCTCCTCCGGGTACCGCGCCGCCTCGTCCCGGTAGCCCGCCTCGTCCGGGTACCCGGCGTCCTGGGCGTACCCGGGGCGGTAGCCGGCGTCGTCGCGCTCGCGGCGGGAGCCGTTGCGGTAGATCCCGAACTCGTCGTCGGCCGCCACCGGGTCGAAATCCCCGGTCGCGTCGGGCCCGTCGGCCCAGGAGCGCTGCCGGCCCCACTCGCCGCCGCCTGCGCGAGCGCCGGCGTCCACGGCGGTCTCCTGGCGCAGGACGTCGAACCGCAGGCGGCCGAGCCGGATGCCCGCGAACCAGGTCGCCACGGCGGCCAGCACGCACAGCGGCGTGAACAGCGAGGCGACCGGCACCGACAGCCCCAGCAGCGCGACGATGCCGGGCACCGAGAGCAGGAGCGCCGCGGCCCCCGCCGCCGCGGTCACCGGGACGGCGGCCCGCCACGCCGGATCGCGGCCGGACCGGGCCGCGGTGGCCCCGACCGCGATCAGCGCGACGACCACGACGGCCGGGGCCAGCACGTACTCGAGCAGCTTGTTGGGGACGATCTGGTAGTAGACCGTGGTCGCGGGCCAGGCCTTGCCGAAGGTCGCGGCGCTGAGCGGGTCGGTGGCGAAGATGACCAGGGCCACGATCCCCACCGCGGTCAGCAGCAGCCGCGCGGCGAACCTGGTGACGACGCTCTTGCCGGCCACCTCGGCCAGCCCGAGCGCGAGCGCCAGCGGCGCGACGACCTGGGCGCCGATTTCCGTGGCCCGGAAGGCAATCGCCCCGAAGCCGATGTGATAGCCGAGAGCCTGCGCGACCAGCGACACGGTGAGCCCCAGCAGCGCGACCGTCCAGGCGACCAGGGCGGCGCCCGGGGCCCGCAGGCACCGCACGGCCAGCAGGCCTGTGCCCACGGCGGCGATGAGCGCGCCGACGGCCGCGGCCAGGAAATGAACAGACATTGCTGACTATGGTGCACGACGCGCGTCAATGTTGCGACCGGACGGCCGGCCGGGGCGTCCCGGACGACGGGCCGGGGCGTCCCGGACGACGGGCCGGGGCGTCCCGGACGACGGGCCGCCATCGCGCCGCGAGCAGCGGCCGGGGACGTGCCCCGGTAGGCTCGCTGACATGTGGCGGCTGTCGAGACGGCTTCCGTGGAACGAGGCAGCGCTGGCTGGGCAGGCGTCGGCCGCGGCCGCCGAGGTAGAGCAACTGCCCCCGGTGCCCGACCCGGAGGCCGGGGCGTTCTTCGACGTCGACAACACCCTCATGCGGGGCGCCTCGATCTATCACTTCGCCCGCGGCCTCGCCGCCCGCAAGATGTTCGGCCCGGGCGACCTGGCCCGGATGACCTGGGGGCAGATTTCCTTCCGGCTGCGCGGCGCCGAGAACTCCGGCCACATCGACGCCGCCCGGCAGGCCGCGCTGGCCTTTGTCGCCGGGCACAGCGTGGCGGACATCGTCCGGCTCGGCGAGGAGATCTACGACGACACCATGGCCGACCGGATCTGGGCGGGCACCAGGGAGCTGACCCAGCGTCATCTGCGCGCCGGCCAGCGGGTATGGCTGGTCACGGCCACGCCGGTGGAGCTCGCCCGCATCCTGTCCCGCAGGCTTGGCCTCACCGGGGCGCTCGGCACCGTGGCCGAGACCCGGGACGGCGTGTACACCGGGCGCCTGGTCGGCGGGCTGCTGCACGGCGAGGCCAAGGCGGCCGCGATCCAGGCGCTGGCCGTCCGCGAGGGCCTCGACCTGGCCCGGTGCTACGCCTACAGCGACTCGTTCAATGACATGCCCATGTTGACGCTCGTCGGCCATCCCAACGCGGTCAACCCGGACCTCGGCCTGCGCGCGGAGGCGCGCAAGCGCGGCTGGCCGGTGTACGACTTCCGCTCGGGCCGCCGGGCCACCATGATCGCCCTGCCGATCGCCGCGGGCGCCGGGGCCGTGGCCGGCGGGGTGGCCGCCGGCGTCGCCCTGCAGCGGCGCCGGGCCAGCCGCTAGCTGAAGGCGGGGCCGCGCTCCGCGAGGAGCTCGTCGAGCTTGCGCTGGATGATGTCCCGCACGTGGTCCGCGAGGGACGAGACGGCCTGGTCCCCGCTCCCCCCGTTGGCGCTGTCGGTCGGCACCGGCGGGCAGAACTCGATGATCCAGTTGGACGGCAGCGGCACGGCGCCCACCGGGCCGAGCCACGGGAACAGCGGCGTGACCGGGAAGTACGGCAGCCGGAGCAGCCGGGCCACCGCCGGGGCGTTCCCGATCATCGGGTAGATCTCCTCGGCGCCCACGATCGCGCACGGGATGATCGGCACGCCCGCCCGCCGGGCGGTCGCGGCGAACCCGCCCCGCCCGAAGCGCTGCAGCCGATACCGCTGGCTGAACGGCTTGCCGATGCCCTTGAAGCCCTCCGGGAACACGCCGACCAGATGGCCCGCGGCCAGCACCTGGTCGGCCTGCTCCGGGTCCGCCCGGATGTGCCCGCTGCGGCGGGCCAGGCCGGACAGGACGGGCACCTCGGAGACGAGGTCCGCGCTGAGCACCCGCAGTACCCGGTGCTGGGGGTGCTCGTCGAACACGCCGGCCTGCAGCATCAGCGCGTCGAACGGGAGCACGCCGGAGTGGTTGGCCACGACCAGGGCCGCGCCCGATGCGGGCACGTGCTCGAGGCCGCGCATCCGGACGCGGAACCACGTGTGGTACAGCGGCCGGAACAACGGCATGAACACGCTGGCGTTGAACTCCGGGTCGAAGCCGGACTCGTCGACCGCAGCGTCACCGGTCATCCGGTGCCAGACGTAATCCGCGACGCCGGCGATCGGCCCGGACTGGCTCACTGTGTTTTCTCCTCGCCTCCGGGGCCCCGCCCACCTCCCCATTCCCCCTTCATGCGCCGCCTTCCCTCGTCGCTCGGTCGCTCGTTCCTCGCTCCCTCGCTCCTCAGTCCAGGCGGCACCGCGGCCCCTTCGGCTCGCGTGTCGCTACTTCTTGTTCCTGCGCTGAACGCGCGTCTTCCGCAGCAGCTTGCGGTGCTTCTTCTTGGCCATGCGCTTGCGGCGCTTCTTGATGACTGAGCCCACGTGTCGACCTCGCTCTGCGTCCTGGCTTACGGGCATGCACACGCGCACGCCCGCCGCGCAGCGGCCGGGCACACGCCAACGCCACAGGTTACCTCGGCACCGGCCGGCCCCATCATCCGGCCGCCATTGCGGGCGCTATATGGCCCCCCGAACGCCGGTCAGCTGGCCGCGACGAAGGCGTCCCGCAGATACTGGTTGACCGCCTGCTCCGGCACGCGGAACGAACGGCCCACGCGGATCGCCTCCAGCTCACCAGAGTGAACAAGGCGGTAGACGGTCATCTTGGACACGCGCATGATCGTGGCCACTTCGGCTACGGTCAGGAACCTGACTTCGCTGAGCGAAGTTGCGTCTGCTGCCATGAATAGCCCTCTTCCGGCTTGCTGTGTGCGCCTAGCGAGATTCAGCGCACCAGTCACGCCCGTCTCCAGCGTAAGTCCTGTACGGAAAAGGGCAACCCCGGCGCGGGGCATCAATTCAGCTACGGCAGCGGCGCCAAATCCGGGCCGGGACCTCAACCGCCGCCGAGTTCGCGGCCCCGGTCCCTGGCCGCCTCTATCGCGGCCAGAAACGCGGCCCTGACCCCGTGCTTCTCCAGTTCGCGGATGGCGTTGATCGTCGTGCCCCCGGGCGAGGTCACCGCCTCGCGCAAGATCACCGGATGCTCGCCCGAGTCGCGGAGCATGGTCGCCGCGCCGTACACGGCCTGCTTGACCATCTCCAGCGCGGTGCTCCGCGGCATGCCGAGCAGGATCCCCGCGTCCACCATGGCCTCGACCAGGAAGTAGACGTACGCGGGCCCGCTGCCGGACAGCGCGGTCGCCGCGTCCTGCTGGGACTCCGGGATCCGCAGCACCCGGCCCACCGGGCGCAGCAGTTCCTCGGCGCGCCTCAGGTGCGGCTCCCCGGCGTGCGAGCCCGGCGAGATGACGCTCATCGCCTCGTCCACCAGCACCGGCGTGTTCGACATCACCCGGACCACGGGCACGTCCCCGGCGAGCCGGTTCTCAATGAACGACGTGGTGATGCCCGCGGCGGCCGAGATCACCAGCTTGTCGGGCGTCACGCACGCCGCGATCTCGCTCAGCAGCGCCGCCATGTCCTGCGGCTTGACCGTGATCACGAGGGTGTCCGCGCGGCGGGCCGCTTCCGCGGCGTCGAAGACCTCGACGCCGTAGGCTTCGCGCAGTTCCTTGGCCCGGTCGTCGCGGCGTACCGCGGCCAGGACCCCGGACGGGGCGACCACGCCGGCGCGCAGCAGCCCGGACATGAGGGCCTCGCCCATCTTCCCGGTGCCGAGGACAGCGATCATCCCGCGAGCCTACCGGGGCGGCCCGCCGTCAGCCGCGCGAGGCCAGGGAGCGGAGGAAGAAGGCCAGGTTGGCCGGGCGCTCCGCGAGCCGCCGGACGAGGTAGCCGTACCAGTCGCTGCCGTAGGGGACGTAGACCCGCACCTGGGCCCCGTCGCCGGCCAGGCGCAGCTGCTCGGCGGGCCGGATGCCGTAGAGCATCTGGTACTCGAAGCCGGCCGCGCGGCGGTCCGCCAGCGTGGCCACCGCGGCGGCGATGCTGAGCAGCCGCGGGTCGTGGGTGGCGATCATCGGGTAGCCCGGGCCGTCCAGCAGCGCCCGCAGGCAGCGGGCGTAGCACCGGTCCACCTCGTCCCGGGCCGTGAACGCGACGTCCGCCGCGGCGCTGTAGGCGCCCTTGCACAGCCGGACCCGCGATCCTTCGGTCGCCAGCGCCCGGCAGTCCTCCGGGCTGCGGCGCAGGTAGGACTGGACCACGCAGCCGAGATCGGGGAACTCGGGCCGGAGCTGGGCCACGATCCGCAGCGTCGGCTCGACCCGGGTGTGCTCCTCGGCGTCCAGCGTGACCGTGGTGTCGGCGTCGCGGGCGGCCGCGCAGATCCTGGCGATGTTCTCGCGGGCCGTCTTCTCGCCGTGCTCGGCCAGGTCGAGGCCGACCGCGGTCGGCTTGACCGACACCTCGGCCCGGCCGCCGGCGGACATCCCGGCCGCGGCCAGCCGCCCGAGCAGCCCTATGTACTCGCCGGTCACGGCGGCGGCCTGCTGCGGGTCCACGGTGTCCTCGCCGAGGTAGTCCAGGGTGACCAGCAGCCCGTCGTCCAGCAGCCGGCGCGTCACGGCCAGCGCGTCGGCGGCGGTGTCCCCGGCCACGAACCGGGCCACGACGTCGCGCGTCACCGGGGCGGCGGTGACCAGGTGACGGAGCCGTTCGCTGGCCGACGCGGCCAGCAGCGCGCGGCGCAGCATGTCGGATGACCTCCCGGGCATGGCGGGAACGGCGTTGTTCCTGCCGGCCAACGTTACTCGCGCGGCCGCGCCAGATCCGCCCTGGGCCGCCGCAGGGTCACGGTCACGTTCGCCCCGGCGTCCGGCGGCACGATGACCTCCTGCGCGGCGGGGAGGCCCGCGGCCAGCAGCGTGACGCCGACCGGGACGGTCCGCTTGACCAGGGCCAGCGCGATCGGCCCGAGCTCGTAGTGCCGCGCGGCGGAACCCACGAAGCCGACGGCCCCGCCGCCGCCCTCCCCCAGGGAGACCGGGTCGCCGTGCGCGGGCAGCCGGTCCTCGCTCCCGTCCAGGTGCAGGAAGACGAGGCGGCGCGGCGGGTGGCCGAGGTTGTGCACCCGCGCCACGGTCTCCTGGCCGCGGTAGCAGCCCTTGGACAGGTGCACCGCGGTCTCGATCCAGCCCACCTCGTGCGGGATCGTCCGGTGGTCGGTATCCAGCCCGAACCTGGGCCGGTGGCTGGCGATCCGCAGCGCCTCATAGGCCCAGATGCCCGCGAGCGCGGCGCCGCGCTGCTGCAGCCGCGCGGCCACGGCGGGAAGCTGCTCCCGGCTGACGATCAGGTCCGTGCCGAGCGTCTGCGTGGCCGCGACCGCGTCGTCCGCGGGGACCGCCCCGGCCGCCTGCGGGCCCATGAGCGTGAGCACGGCGAACTCGCCGGTGACGTCGGCGGGCTCGACGCGCAGCATGAACCGCATCGATTCCAGGAACTCCAGCAGCGGGCCGGCCGTGCCCGGCTCGACGTGCGCCCACAGCTGCGTCCCGTCGTCGGCGAGGATGAGATGGTGCTCGACGTGCCCGTTCGGGCTCAGGATCAGCGCCTCCGCGGTGGTGCCGGGCGGGAGCTGCTCCAGGTGCTGGGTGGTGAGGCTGTGCAGCCAGGACAGCCGGTCCGGGCCGGTGATCCGGATCACCCCCCGGTGGGACCGGTCGACCAGGCCCAGGCCGCCGGCCAGCGCACGCTGCTCGGCGAACGGGTTCCCGTAGTGCGCGGCGACCCCGGCGTCGGGCCCGGCCGGGTCGGCGGGGACCGCCCCGGGGGCGGCCAGTAGCGGGCTGTCCATACCGGCCAGGTTATGCGGTATTTTCCTGCTCGCCTCCGGGGCGCTTAACGCGCCTCCTTCCCTCGTCGCTCGGTCGCTCGTTCCTCGCTCCCTCGCTCCTCAGTCCAGCCGGCGCCGCGCCCCTTCGGCTCGACAATCGCGGCAGGTGCCGAACACGGTGAGGTGCCCCACGTCGGTCTCGAAGCCCTGCTCCTCGTCCAGCGCGGCGACCAGCGGGCGCGCGGCTTCCGGGGCCACCTCCGTCACCCGGCCGCAGTCGCGGCAGACCAGGTGGACGTGCTGGGCCTCGGCCGCGAGGTGGTACCGGGGCGCGCCGTGCCCCAGGTGGGTGTGGGTCACCAGGCCGAGCTGCTCGAGCAGCTCCAGGGTGCGGTAGATCGTCGAGACGTTGACCCCCCGCGCCTTCTGGTGCACCTCGGCGAATATCTCCTCGGGCGACGCGTGATCCAGCTTGGTGACGGCCTCGAGAACCAGCTGGCGCTGTGGCGTAACGCGATAGCCGCTGGCACGCAGCGTCGCATCCCACGTCTGCGACATGACCCGAGTGTATGGGCCCAGGGTGAAACGCGCTTGCCCGCTCGGTGCGCTCTGACATAACGTGCTGGCTAACGCGGGAAAGGAGGTGGTCCAACAGAATGCATAGATGTCGGACTCGCGAGGTGGCTGTCAGCTAGCCGCCGTCCCGTGTAAACCAGCACTGGTTGCCGCGAGCGGCGGCAGGCGAATACACGGCAGACACCGGACCCCCGGGCTGACCGGCCTTGTCCAGCCGGTCCCCTATTTTTGGGAGACGCCCGGGGGCTCTTTTTTGCTTACCGGAGCCCGGTTTTGCTAACCGACCCGCTTGAGCCGCGCCGAGGCGTGCGCCTGCAGCGGCTGGCCCACCGCGGCCATGTCGTAGGCGTAGGCCAGGTCGGCCCCGACCAGGCCGTACAGCCTGCGGCCCGCGGTGACCTCCTTGGCCGTCGAGGTGCGCAGCACGGCGTCGGTGGCCATCTCGATCTTCGTGCCGGTCACCTGGCCCAGGTAGATCTCGCTGATGCCGGTCGGGTGCACCAGCAGCACCTCCAGCTCGCCATCCGGCTGCGGGCGCCAGAACCCGGTCTCCATGGCGAGCGGCCGCCCGGTCTGGCCCTCGTCGTCCAGCAGCCAGGTCCGGCTGGAGTAGATCAGGTAGGGCTTGCCGTTCTCGGTGAACGTGATCTCCTGGCCGAACTGGGCGCTCTCGATCGTCGGGTAGCCGACCACCCCGGCACCCTCCCAGCGCCCGAGCAGGAAGCCGAGCGGGATCAAGGCGGGGTGCATGCCGCCAGCAGCAGGCCCGGCCGCGGGCGGCCCGGCCGCGGGATCCGTCGCGTCATCGGTCATGGCGACGGCCGGCCGGCCGGATCCGCCTGCGCGTCACCCGGGGGCACCCCTGGCCCGGCGGGCAAGCCGATGATGCCCCAGAGCCGGGCCGCCAGGATCCCGCAGCACCCCGCGACCAGCGCAAACGCCGCCACCAGCACCAGCCAGCTGAACTCGCCTTCCATACCACCCGGAGTGTACTGGCCCGGCTCCGCCGGCCGTCGGCCCTCGCGCGGGCGTGTCGCGCCCCGGCGACGGCCCGCGGCGGCGGCCGGGTCAGCGCTCGGCGTTGGGATCCGTCGCCGGGCTCTCCCAGGCGGAGACCGGCTCGGCTGCCTTGGCCGCGGGCACCGGGATCGGGATCGCCATGCGGCGGTCCCGCCCGCTGTGCGCCAGCTTCACCTGCTCGTGGTAGGACTCGATGGTGGCGGCGAACTCCGGGGTGCAGTACGGCCTGCCGTCCACGACCGGGCCCTCCGAGCCGTTGATGATCGCGCTGACATCCTCGCCGGTGATGGTCTTGTGCACCTCCAGCGCGTGCGCGACCGCCAGCACGTTGCCGCGTTCCTCGGTCAGCAGCACGCCGGTGCGGTCGGCCAGCGCCGCCAGGTGCGCCTCGGCCCGCTTCCCGAGCGTGGTCTCGAACACGGCGCGGTCCTGGCCGTCGGCCACCGGGTGTGCGTCCTGCGGCGCCGGGGTGACCGCGAACGAGCCGTACTGGCCGCCCATGCCCCACAGGCCCTCCATGGCCAGCGCGATCCGGCTCGCGTTCTGCAGGTCGCCGGAGACGCCGGACGAGGAGTCCCCGTCGAAGAACATCCGCTCGCCGACCAGCGAGGCCAGGCTCACCATGACGTCGGCCTCGTACTCGGTCCGCCAGGAGGTGAACTGCTCCTCGATCGGGATCGGCTTCACGAAGCCGAGGTAGTCCGCGCCCTTCTGGATCGTGGCCGTGTCGATGACGTTGCGCTTCTGCACCCGGTAGCTGACCACCGCGTGGCAGGCCTCGTGCACCGCGACCGCGTGCCGCTCGCGCTCGATGTACTCCACGCCCTCCGACGGGCCGACGCTCTTCAGCAGCTTGGCCTGCAGCACGTCGGTCCAGGTGATGGTGTCCCGGCCGTCGCGCAGCGCGACGATCAGCGACTCGTTGACCAGATCCTTGATGGTGGCGCCGGTGGCGTACGGGGTGATCGTGGCCAGATGGTCGATCTGCTCCGGCGTCACGTCGCTCTTGACCTTGCCGAAGTAGCCCTCGTAGGTGCGGCGGCGGCCCTCCTTCGAGGGATAGCCCACCCGGTAGACCCGGTCGAGGCGGCCGGGCCGCAGCAGCGCCTCGTCCAGCGCGCTGGGCATGTTGGTGGCCATCATGACCAGGATCCGGTACTTCGGCGGCGGCTTGGGGCGCATGCCGAGCGTGCGCCGGACGATCCGGTTGAAGAACCCGCGCGGCTTCTTCAGGCCGGACATCTCGGTCAGCAGCGCCTGCAGGGTGCCCATGCCGCCCCCGCCCATGCCCATGCCCGGGATCATCTGCCGGAACCGCCCCGGCGGCCGGGGCGCGGGTGCCGCCTTCAGCGCCTCGGCGAACAGGGCCGCCTGCGTGTCGGGCGACAGGTAGCAGAACCCGTGGCAGGCGTCGAACTGGGGCGCGGGGCTGAAGCTGGCCTGGCCGCCGACCGAGCCGCCGCGGTTGCCGAGCGAATCGGCCTCGTCGAAGAACACGATGACCCCGCCGTACCGCACGGCCAGCTTGCGCAGCCTGCGGAACAGCGACTTCACCTTGAGGATGCCGACCCCGAAGAACATGTTGATGAACGCGCCGGGGTCGACGAACACGTACGGCTTGCCGGTCTCGCCGGCCACCGCCTCGGCCATCAGCGTCTTGCCGGTGCCCGGCGGTCCCCAGAGCAGGATCCCGCCGGGGACGTGGCCGCCGTGCGCCTCGATCGACTCGGGATCCTCCAGGTAGAGCATGTTCTCCTTGACCCGCTCGAGCACGTGGTCCTGGCCCCAGACGTCGGAGAACCGGGTCGAGATGTCGTCGGGGAAGTACACGTCCACCCCGCCCCGGGACATGAACCAGAAGATCCCGACGAACTGGAGGATGCCCAGCGAGACGATGGCCATCACGTAGAGGATGATCGGCAGCGCGTGCAGGATCGTGCCCGGCAGCAGGAACAGCCCGTTCACCGGCGAGGTGTGATACACCTTGCCCAGGATCAGGGCCAGCAGGGCGATCGCGAGCAGCCACTTCGCCGCCCGCGCCATCCGGAACCTGGTCCAGTCGCTCAGCCGGTGGCTGGCCCGGTCGACGCGGCCGAATATGCCCCGGCTCCACAGCCGGTAATAGCCCGGCCAGTGCTCGGCCAGCAGGAAGTGCAGCTGGCGCAGGACCTCCAGGCCGATCAGGACCTCCACCCAGAGCGCCTCGGTGAGCTGCTGACGCGCCGCGTCGGCGAAGCCGATCACCGGGTTGTTGGCCATGTCCGACCACACCAGCACCAGCCACAGCAGCACCAGCAGGGCGAGGAACTTCAGCCGGTCCCAGGGGGCCAGCGGCTTGCGGGTGGTCCGCTCGGAGTCCTTGGGGCGTTCGCCGCGGACGTGACCGGGGTGCCCGGGGCTGGGACCCCCCGCGCCAGCTTTCCGTGACCGGGCAGGCATCAGGATCCTCCTCCGACCGTGAACGATCCGACGACCGCGGCGATCTGGTTGTAGTTGTTGGCGAAGCAGGTCGCCGTGCAGTGCACGAGCAGGAAGTAGAGCTTGGTGGTGGCGCTGTTGGTCATCACCGTCAGGTCGAACGTTTCCAGGGTGGTGCCGAGGTCGTAGTCGAAGATCTCGCGGATGCCGCGGTCGTTATGACTGTCGGTCATCACCTGATCGCTGAGCGAGGCGAACCCGGACAGCTCCTCGTGCGCCGCTGACGCGGCCTGGCGTGCCGAGGACGTCACCGGCAGCAGCAGGTCCCGCATGCTGTTGAACGACACGTCGTTGCGCTCGGCCGCGGACAGCGCCAGCACGCCCGAGTAGGCGACCGGGGCCGCCGACGCCGCGAACACGTTGTCCACGGACGGCTTGGCCGAATCGTCGTAGGCCCGGGACCAGAGGTAGGTGCCTTCCTGGCTGGACGGGCCCTCGGCGGATTGCAGGGTGGACTGGTTTACCTGGTGCCAGCTCGGCGGCACCTTGAAGTACGCGCTATCCGCGGAGTCCGTGACGTACGTGTATTGGGGTGCCACGCACCCGGCGACCAACAAGCCCACGATGATCAGCGCCGCGACACTACACAGATGCCGCAGACCCACAGGCGCCCTCCCCCGGATTGGAGTGGCCCTAACAGCGGTTCATCAACGGTACCTCTCGAGTATGAAGGCGATAGCGCCGGAAGCGCCAATGTGGCGGTGCGCGGACTTGGGGATCCGCACTAAGCTGCGGGCATGGTTTCCCGCTCACTCGTGGTCAAGGTCACCGCGGGCAAGGACGACCAAGAACGCTGCAGCCAGGGCTTCACGATCGCGGCGACGGCCGTGGCGAGCGGGCTGCAGGTGTCGCTCTGGCTGACCGGCGAGGCGGCCTGGTTCGCCCTGCCGGACCGCGCGGACGACGTTGCGCTGCCGCACGCGGCACCGCTCGCGCAGCTGCTGGCGAAGGTCCTGGAGGAGGGGACCGTGACCGTCTGCAGCCAGTGCGCGTCCCGCCGGGACATCAACGCCGCGGACACGCTCGAGGGGGTCCGCATCGCCGGGGCGTCGACGTTCCTGGCTGAGGTCATGGCCGACGGCGCGCAGGCGCTCGTGTACTGACGCCCCGCCGGCCCGGGCCCGGCCTACCCGGCGGGCACGGCCGCGAGGCGTTCCTCCCGCAGCCTGCGGACCCAGTCCTCGTCGGCCGCATCCAGCGGCGCCAGCGGCCCGGCGGCCCAGCTGAGCAGCAGGTCGGCCAGGCCGGGATTGCGCACGAGCACCGGGCCGTGCAGGTAGGTCCCGACCACCTTGCCCGCGTACGCGCCCTCGGTGCCGTCGCCGTTGCCCACCCCGGCGGCGACCCGCGCCAGCGGGCGGGCCCCGGGCCCGAGCCTGGTCACTCCCTGGTGGTTCTCGAACCCGGTGAGCCGGGGCACGCCGAGCTCGGGGTCGACGTCGGCGATGATCTCGCCGACCCCGCGGCGCTCGCCGCGCCCGCTCCGGATATCCAGGATCCCGAGCCCGGGCACCGGCTCGCCCTCGGTGCCGCCGAACTCGGCGCCGATCACCTGGTAGCCGGCGCACACGGCCAGCAGCACCGCTCCGGCGCCGGCCGCGGCGGCGAGCCCGCCGTCGGCGCGCAGCCGCCGCGCGGCCAGGATCTGCGGCAGGTCCTCGCCCCCGCCCATCAGGTAGATGTCGCCGCTGCGGGGCACCGGCTCATCCGCGTTCACGGTGACGGCCTCGGCGTCGATGCCGCGGAGCCGGGCCCGGCGCTGGAGCACGAGCAGGTTGCCGCGGTCCCCGTAGGTGCTGAGCAGGTCCGGGTAGACCCAGATCAGCCGCAGGCTGCTCGCCAGCGCGCGGTGGCGCGGGCCCGCCATCACTGGGCCCGGCCCAGGGCGGTCCGGATCTGCTGGAACGCCGTGTAGTTGGCGATCACGTCCAGGGCGCCGGGGGGCGCCTTGGCCACGGCGTCGTCCACGTCGCCGGCCAGTTCGAACTCCACCTGGTCTGCCTCCAGCCTGACCGCGAGGTCGAGCCGGCGCTCGCCAGCCACCAGCACCCGGCGGCCGCGCAGCAGCCGGTAGTCCACGTCCCACAGCCAGGACGTGTCCCTGCCGTCGGGTCCCTGCGCGTTGACGGCCAGCAGCACCGGGACCGGCTCCGGCGCGAGCACGTCGAACGCCTCCAGCCAGCCGGCCGGGTTCTTGGCCAGCAGCAGCCGGAGCTGCCGGCCCTGCCGTTCCAGCTGGGTATACCGGCCGGCCACCGAGGTCACCTCGCGCACCCGGGGCAGGGCCTGGTCCAGGTCGACGCCGAAGAAGCCGGCCACGGCCAGCGCGACCACCGCGTTGGCCCGGTTAGCCCGGCCGGGCAGGGCGAGCGACAGCTCGCGGACCCGGCCGCTCGCGTCGACCACCGACTCCCCGTCCAGCACCCACCGGGCCGCGGGCCGGGTAAAGCCGCACTCGCCGCACCGCCAGCCGAGATCATCGCGGCGCAGGTGCGACCCGCATTCCGGGCAGCACCAGGAGTCCTCGTGCCAGCGCTGGCCCGCCGCGACCCAGGTGACCCGCTTCGCCGCGCTCGCCGCCCAGGCGATGAGCGGGTCGTCGGCGTTGGCCACGACCTGGCAGTCGGGCGCGTCGGCCAGGGCTTCCCGCCAGCGCCTGGCCACCAGCCAGATCTCGGCCGCCCGGTCCATCTGGTCCCGGCTCAGGTTCAGCAGCGTGACCACCTTGGGGCTGGTCGCGTCGATCACGGCGGGCAGGTACCGCTCGTCCACCTCGAGGGCGCCGAACGGGGCGCTGCGGGCCTGGCCGAGCGCGGACGCGAGCCCGGCCTCCATGTTCGCGCCGAATGCGTTGGATGCGACCGGGAGGCCGAGCGCGCCGAGCGCCGCGGTGATCAGCCTGGTCGTGGTGGTCTTGCCGTTGGTCCCGGTCACCAGGACGATCTGGCGGCCCGCCGCGAGCAGCCGGAGCAGGTCGGGCTCCATCCGCAGGCCCACGACGCCGCCGATCACCGACCCGTCGCCGCGGCCCGACAGACGCGACACCCGTCCCGCGGCACCGCCGACGGTGGTGGCCAGGCGAGCCCGCAGCGGAAGCTTTCCCATCGCCGCCGATGCTATCCGGCGGCCGGGTTGCTCGCCGAACCGGCCGAGGCGGGCGCCGACGCCGCCACCTGGTCGTCGCTGCCGACGATGAACCGGCGCGGCCAGGAGAGCACCGCCTCCAGCCAGCCGACGATCCCCATCTCGCCCGCGGCCTGGCGCAACTGCCCGCGGTGGCTCACGCCGATCACCACCGCGGCCAGGTCATCGGCAAAGCCCCGCTGCTCGTCCTCGCCGAGCAGCACGGTCCAGGCCGGCTGCCGGTTACGGGCCAGTTCCATCGACAGCGGGTGCCGGCGCAGCCCGCTCACCCGCTGCCCGATCCGCAGGCCCGGCCGGTCGGCCAGGCCGTCCAGGGGGTAGTCGAGCGGCGGCGCCGGGGCGAACGGGTCGGGCTGGCCGTCGCCGAGCGGGCACACCCGCTCCACCTCGTGCAGCCATCGCAGCTGCGGGATCACCCAGTCGGCGCCGACCGGGGCCCCGGCCCCGGATCCCCCGTCGAGAAGCCGGAGCGCGGTGGCCGCGGCGGCCGCCCCCAGCCGCTGCGGGTCGTAAAAGGCCCGGACGGCCAGGGCCCGTCCACGCAGCGACCGGTCGACCGCCGTGGCCAGCAGGCACTCGCGCAGCCGCTGGTCCAGCTCGGCCCACCGGTTACGCAGCGAGGCCGGCACCACGGGCAGCGGCCGGTTGGTGAGGAACGCGAGGAGCAGCGCCTCGGTCCAGATCCGCAGCCAGGCGTCTTCCGGTGAGCCCGCGAGCAGGTCGGCCGCGCGCAGCTCGAGCAGGTTGCAGGCCCGGCCGGAGACGCAGGCCGGGCCGCAGGCCGCCGAGCGCCGGCCGCGGACCGGGACCGGCGGGCCGCCGGGGCCCGCGCCGTCCGGCGGCTGGCCGGCGCGGGGAACCCCCACGGGGAACTGCGCCCGCTCCCGGGCGCCGCCGAACGGGACCCGGATCCGCAGCGGCCGGTCCATCCCGTCCGCGAACACGGCCGCCACCCCCGGCCGCAGCGAGACCACCTGCCGCGACTGGTCCTCGTCCAGGTTCATGGCCGCGCCCACGACCTGCCGGTCGTCGGCCGCGGGCAGCCGGTGCAGCACCTTGAGCGCGGTGTTCTTCACCACGTCCGGGAGCAGCTTGGCCGGGATCTGCTCGACGACGATGATCCCCTCGCCGTAGGCGCGGATCTCGGCGAGCAGGCTCGCGAACAGCTCGACGGCGTGGGCGCTCGCGCCCTCCCGGCTGGCGCGCAGCAGCCGGTGCGCCTCCTCGATGACGATCACGTGGGTGAGCCCGTCGGCGGGCTCGGCGCGGGCGCGCAGCCGCAGGTGCTCCACCAGCCTGATGATCAGCGTGCCGATCAGGAACGCCTTGTCCTCGTCGTTGGCGACGTCCTCGATGGCCAGCACCACGTGACGGCGCAGCAGCTCCGCGATGTCGGCCGGGTGCCCGCCCTCGAAGAACCGGCCCGCCGAGCCGGTCCGCAGCGAGCGCAGCCGCACGTCCACGAAGCCGCGGACATCGGCCTGCAGTTCCCGCCCGTAGCCGACGTCCTCGATCACCTCGAGGGCCGCGCGCTGCAGCTGGGCCAGGGTGGGGACGGCGGGCGGGGCGGGCGCGCCGGGCCGGCCGACGCCGGTCACCGGATCCCAGCCGCAGCCCTCGTAGGCCCGCTGCAGGGCCTGCGAGATGATCTGCGGGAACGGCTCCCGGGCGTCGAAGGCGGCCAGGAACAGCGCCCGCACCATGTCGATGTGGGCCTGCACCGGGTAACCGGGCTCGGGCTCCAGCGGGTTCACCGACAGTGGCACCGCCGCCGGATCGGACGGGTTGATCAGCGTCACCTGGCCGGCGCCCGCGATCCGGCCGGCCATGGCCGCGTACTCGGACTTGACCGGCTCGATCGCGAGCCACGGTATCCCGGCCCCGGTCAGCTGCTCCAGCAGGTGCCGGACCGTCTGCGACTTGCCCGCGCCGGTGGCCCCGGTGACGAACGCGTGCCGGTTCAAGGTGGCGAGCGGGACCCGGAACGTGCCGACCTTGCGGTCCTGGCCGTCCAGGATCGCGCCGAGCTCGACGGACGCCTCGCCCCGGGCCCGGGCGGCCTCGCCGTTCGCCGTCTCGGCGCTGAGCTCGGTGCCGATCCAGGCCCTGGTCTCGCCGCCGGGCTCGCTGGTGGTCTCGCTGGTCACGTCGAAGCAGCCGGGCTCGAGCACCCGAACCCCGGGCACCTCGCCGCGCGGCAGCCCGGTGAGGGCGGCCAGGGCCCCGGCGGTGGCGGCGAACGGCACCTGCGCGCCGTCGACCGGGTCCGCGAGCTTGGCCGCGAGCGCGTCGGCCAGGTCGCGGGGCTCCTCGGCGCTGCGCAGCCGGTACGGATGCGCGGACAGGTCGACGGAGCCGACGAGCATCGGGGCGATCAGCCCCAGTTCCGCCTCGCTCGCCGCCCCGGCCAGCACCCGGACGTTCCACAGCCCGGCTTCCCGGAACGCGTCGAGCTCGGCCAGGCGACGCTCGGCGCGGCCGGCGTCGAACCGGGCGTGCTCCTCGTCGTAGCGCCGGAGCACGTTGAGCTGCGTGCGCAGCTCGTCGATCTCGGCGTCGATGAGGTCGGAGGGCTCGGCGACCACTAGCCAGCCGAACGGCCGGGACATGAGCGTCACCAGGGCCGACTCGAACAGCGTCGGGCGCCGATCCCCCGCCTCGTCGCCGTTGCGGCGCCCCTGGGGGCCGTAGGGGCCGCCGCGGCCCAGGTAGCCGCCGGCCAGGTCCCCGGCCGACTGCCCCAGGTCCCAGCCGAGCGACGACGGGGCCTGGCGGCCGGGGCAGGGCGCCCAGACCAGGCGGTCCAGGTCGGCGAGCAGCCCGCCCGGCATCGGCACGCCGCGGGCGCCCCACGGGAACAGCAGTTCCTTGGGCTCGAACGCCGCGGCCGGGTCGATGGTCCCGGCCGGCTCGACCGCCCGGTTCGGCCCGATGACCCGGCTCGGCTCAATGACCACGGGCGCGTCCAGATCGTGCCGCTCGGGGGGCCGGTCCGGCTGCGGCCGGGCCACGTGCACCGGCCCCAGGCGGGCCCGGTCCGCCACGCCCGGCTCGGGCAGCGGCCCGGCGTTGGTGATCAGCTCGAGGGGGGACCCGCTGCCGCGCGACAGCCAGCCGGCCACGAACGGGCGGCGGTGCTGCGCGGCGTTCAGCACGGCGGGCAGGACCGAGGCGTAGTCTTGCTCCGCGGTGCCGCCGCGGCGGCCGTCGGCCATGATCGCCTGGACCCGGTACCACGGGCCGGCGGCACCTCCCCCGATACCAGACGCAGCGGCCATATGGCCGTGCTTACCAGGCTGCGGGCCTGGCTGCCACCGGTTGCCGCGGATACGCCGAGGTTTGGTACCGCGCGAGATGATGCGCTCATGACAGCCGACGAGGACCGGATACGGGGGATGATCAGGTCCTCCGCGTGGCTGATGCGGGTCCTGGCGACCGTGCGCGACGCCGGGCTGCCCGACGCGTGGGTGGGGGGGCCGGGTGCGGGTCATCCCGCCTTGACCGACGGCCGGACAGGGCTGCCAGGCCGGGGACCGGGGTCTTACAGTTAGCTGCATGGTGGACGGGACGTCACCGGCGGAGCGCGGAGCGGAGCCGGCGAAGCCAAGCCAGCTGAGAGCCTCGCACCAGGACCGGGACCGGGTCGTGGAGATCCTGCGGGTGGCCGCGGGCGACGGCCGGCTGACCCCGGAGGAACTCGACGAGCGGCTGGAGGCCGCGCTGACCGCGCGCACCTACGCCGAGCTGGCCGTGCTGACCACGGACCTGCCCGCCGCGGGCTCGGCGGCCGGCGTGGCGGCGGTCGAGCCCAAGGACATGGTCCGGATCGACTGCGGCAGCGGCCACGCCAAGCGCGACGGGCGCTGGGTGGTGCCGCGCCGGATGGAGGTGCGGGTGACCAGCGGCAGCGTCAGGCTGGACTTCACCGAGGCGGCCATCACCCAGCCGTCGCTGCGGATCGACGCCGACGTGCGCAGCGGGCACCTCACGCTGGTCACCAAGCCCGGCATCGTGGTGGACGCCGATGAGGTCGGGGTCCGCAGCGGCCAGGTGAAGATCAGGGAGCCGTGGGGTCACGACGTGCCGGTCACGCTGCGCATCGAGCTGGCCGGCCAGGTCCGCAGCGGCAGCGTCACGGCCCGCCCGCCGCGCCGGACGTTCTGGCAGTGGCTGACGCGGCGGTCCCGGCCGTACCAGGTGGCGTCACGGTAAGAACTCAGACGCGCAGGACCAGCCCGTCGCGGGCGGTCTCGAAGCGGACCTCGTCCAGGTGGTCGAGCATGTCGGCCGACATGTGGGTGAGCACGGTGCGCCGGCTCGCCAGCCGCCCGGCGTGCGCGACCAGGTCCGCGTGCCGCAGGTGGTACGGGACGTCCTTGACGCGGTAGTAGGCCTCGGCGATCAGCAGGTCCGCCCCGGCCGCCACCTCGACGAGGGCGTCGGTCCAGGCCGTGTCGCCCGTGTAGCCGATCACGGTGGCGCCGAAGGCGAGCCGCAGCGCCAGGGCCGGCCCGTCGTCGCCGCTCGGGTGATCGGCCGGGAACGCCGCGGCCCGCACGCCCGCGGCGGTGATCGTGTCCCCGGGCCGCAGTTCCGCGGTGTCCACGGCGAACCGGCGCCGGACCCCGGAGGAGCCGGGGAACATGCACTCCATGAGCCCGGCCAGCCGCCGGGCGGTCCCGGCCGGCCCGATCACCGTCAGCGGGCTGGTCCGGCCGGCGAACTGCGCGTTCAGGATCAGGAACGGGATCCCGCCGAAATGGTCCCCGTGCAGGTGGGACACGAACACCGCGGCGATCTCGCCGGGGTCGAGCCCGCAGCGCCGCAGCGCGGGCAGCGAGGTCGCGCCGCAGTCCAGCAGCACCGGCGCGGCGCCGCCCGGGCCCCGCAGGTGGATGCAGGCCTGGTGCCGGCCGCCGCTGCCGAACGCGTCGCCGGAGCCGGCGAACGTGACCGTGACCGGCCCGGGGGAGCTCACGTACCTATTCTGGGCCGAGCGCAGCATAAATCCGCAAACAGAAGTATGCCCGGGCGCCTCAGCGCGGCTTGCGCCAGTCCAGGCGCTCGGGCGGCGGGCCGAGGTTGGGCGGCGGCTCCGGGCCGGACGGCGCGCCCGGGCCGGCCTCGGGCGGCAGCGCGGCGTCCGGGCCGTCCGGGTACCCGGGCCCCGCTGCCGCCGCGTCCGGCCCGTGCCCAGGCCCCCCCGCTGCCGCCGGCTCCGGCCCGTCCGCGTGCCCAGGCCCCCCCGCTGCCGCCGGCTCCGGCCCGTCCGCGTGCCCAGGCCCCCCCGCTGCCGTCGCGTTCAGGACCTCCTCCAGGCTGAGCAGGGTGGACGTGCGCAGCCCGATGATCGCGGGATTGGCGTCCGCGAGCACCACCCGGCGCCCCTCCGGCGATGCGTAGCTGACGATCACCGCGCTCGGCGGCAGCTGCTGCAGCTCGTGCGGCTCGACGAGGAACTCCCGCGACCGTTGCGCGGTGCGGGCGGTCGAGGAGCTGGTGCCCAGCGCGGTCGAGGTGCTGATCCCCCATGCGGTGCTCGAGCTGATGCCCTCGGTGACCGACCGCGAGTCGGACGTGCCGTGCGACCGGCTGGAGTCGCTGCTCCGCGACCCGGTGACGTGGCCGAACGGCGCGAACGCGTCCTGGCGGGCGCGGCCGCGGCCGCTGCTGTTCCCCTGGCTGTCGCTGACCGAGGCGGTGTCGGCCACCGAGTCGGCCGTGCCGACGGTGCTGGTATAGGCGTCCCCGGCGGTGTCGGTGACGGACGTCCCGACGGTGTCGGTGAGCTGGCTGATCACGAAACGGTGCTCGGTGCCGATCTGCTCGCTCGCCACCCGGGCGTCCTCGGCGTTGCCGAGCCGCATGAACGCGACCGCGGCGTTGCCCCGGCCGAGCCGCTCCCGGACGTGACCGGGGATCGAGCGGTACCCGACGACCAGCCCGGTGCCGGAGATCTCGCAGGCGTCGGTGAGCCGGTCGAGCACGTCGGCGCCGAGCTTGTCGGCGCCGAGAACGCACAGGGTCTGCTCCCACCGCCGGCCCGCCGGCGCCTGCCGCAGCATGTGGGTGAGGGTCACCGTCAGGTACGTGCCGAGCACCCGGTTGCCCAGCGCCCCGGCCCGCCGGTCCAGCCACGCGACCCGGAGCCTGCTCGGCGGGAGCGCCGTCGTGCCCGACCCGAGCTGCTCCAGCTTGCGCAGCCGGGACTCGATCGCCCACGCCCGCTCGATCACCACCCGGTCCGCGGCGCCGCGGCCGAACAGGGTGGTCACGCGCTCCAGCTGGCCGGCGGTCAGCAGCCCGGCCCGCAGGTCCTCGCGCGGGTCGCCGACCTGGGCCAGCATCCGCAGCGCCGCCGTGACCTGGGCGATGCTCGCCGAATCGCCGAGCACGCCGAGCACCCGGTCCAGGATCGAATGGTCAACCGGGACCGACGTGGCCGAGCCGCCCGCCCCGCCCGGGGCGCCGCCGCCCGGCTCGTCACAGGCGGCGACGGTCGCGGCCAGCACGTCGGCCAGGGCGCCGGCGCCGAGCCCGGTGCCGAGGTCGAGCCGGGGCAGGTCGCCGGGCATGACCCAGACCAGCGGCTCGATCCCGGCCCGGCGGGCGACCGCGATCAGGTCATGAGCGACCGCGCCCTCGGTGAGGTCGAGCACGGTGACGTCACCGCCCGCGGACAGGCGCGGCGCGGCGATCATGGTGAGCAGCGCGGACCAGCCGGCCAGGGTCCCGCCGGCCACGTCCACCCGGTCGATCTGGCCGGGCAGCGACACCGCGTACCACTGCGTCTGCCGGTCGAACGCCTCGCGGCGCGACTCCCACGCGCGGACCTGCCGGGCGTGCTGCTCCTGGCGGGCCGCCAGCCGCCTGCGCTGCACGGCGCGGATCTTCTCCACCCGGTCCTGCTCGGCCGCGATCCGCTCCCGCAGGGTCCGCTCGTCGCGGCGGATGGCGCGCCCGCTGGCCGCCGCGGCGGCCAGGCCGGCGGCCGCGCCGACCCCGGTGAGCGCCGCGTTCAGCAGCCCGGTCACGCCGAG
This sequence comes from uncultured Actinomycetota bacterium, assembly GCA_963808705.1. Taxonomy (GTDB): domain Bacteria; phylum Actinomycetota; class Actinomycetes; order Streptosporangiales; family Streptosporangiaceae; genus JASHPR01. Next base: position 171,649 of record CAWEHB010000014.1, read on the forward strand.
CGCGAGCACCAGGCAGGTCGCGGCCGCCGCGGCCGCGAAGGTCACCTTGAGCGGCCGGGTCAGCCGCCCGTCCTCACGCCGCTGCGCGTCCACCCAGCCCTGGTTGAGCTGCTCCGTGGCGGGCGGCGCCGGCCGGCGCGGCACCGGGCCGGGGTCAGGGTGCAGCGGCGCGTACTGCCAGCCGACGTACACCCGGTCCGGCCGGATCACGGCTCGCCGCGGCGGCGGGGTGATAGCGGGGCGGTACCCCGTGGGCACGCTCACGAAGGCTTCTCACCCGCCCGGGACGGGACGTGCCGGCAGTACGGCAGCATCCTTTCCTGCGGCCCCCTGGCCAGCAGCGCGAACGCGTTCCCGGCGCTGGCCCCGGTCCCGGCGCTGGCCCCGGTCCCGGTCCCGCCGGTGAACCGGTCGACCAGCGCCGGACCGACGGGCCCGCGCGCGACCAGGACGTCGACCTGGCCGGCCAGGTGATCCGCGACCGCCGCGGACGTCGTGCCGAGCACCACGCCCATCCCCGCGCCCCGACCCTGCGCGACCAGCTCAGCCACCACCTGCTGCCCCAGGACCTCACAGCCGTTGATCCAGGCCAGGCTATCCCCCGGCACCGCCATTCCGCGCAGCTCGCCGCACACGGCCATCAGGTCCGCGGTGACCAGCCCGGCGATCATCGCGGCGGCGTGGGCGTCGGCGCCGGGGTCCAGCGAGAACACGGTGACCCCTCGTTCCCGGACCGTCTGGCCCAGGCTGATCCGGGCGCCCGGCGGTCCTGACTGCAGCCAGTGACCCAGCTCCGACGCCCGCAGCCTCGGCAGCTGGGCCGCGGGCGCGGCCACCGTGGCCGGATCGGCCTGCAGCAGGCTGGCGGACACGCTGGCCCGGTCGGCCAGCACCTCGCGGCGCGGATGATAGGCCGGGATCAGCGTCGCGCGCTGGCGCAGCCCGTCCGGGGTCAGCAGGCGGACGAGGTCGTCGAGCACCGGCACCCGGCGGTCACGGGGGGCGGCCGCCTGCACGGCCAGCGCGTCGGTCAGGTACGCGGCGCAGGATCGGCGCTGCTGGTCGCCGACGCCGGCCCAATCGATCATGGCCATGACCAGCGCGGCGGCGCGGGCCGGATCGCCGCCGCGCACCGGCTCGTAGTATCCCGGCCCGGCCGGGCCGAAGCGGTGCAGCGGCGCGCCCGGCTCCAGGCACCCGGCGGCCAGCGCCTCGGCCAGCCACGGTGACCCGGTCAGGTCGATCACGATCACCGGCTTGCGGCGCCTGATCGCGGCGTGGGCCATCGTGTAGCCGCTCTCGGTCAGGCCGTCATCCCCGGCCGGCACCGTCTCGGCCGGGTCGGCGCACAGCACGCCGCCCTCAGCCTCCCGCCAGGAGACCTCGGCCGGGTGCCCGGTGGCCACGTCCACGCCGACGCGGCAGCCGTCCCGGCTGACGACGCCGCCCGACCTGAGCGAGGCCGTCGTCATCCGCCGCCGCGCGGCCACGATCAGGCCGGTACGCCAGGCGCGCCCGCCCTCCATCCGTCGCTGCAGCCAGCTCAGCCCGTAGACCTCCGCGGAGGCCAGGATCAGCGCGAGCGGAAACTGCTCCGGCAGCCAGTGCGCCAGGCCCGCGTAGGCACCTAGCGGGCGGAGCAGGTGCCCGGGATACCTGTCGATGCCGCCCAGGTAGGTCAGCACCTGCCGCGGCCCGGCCGTCAGGCCGGCCACGGCGCGCGAGGGCCCGATCGCGAGCGCCCATACCGCCCCGACGCCGGCCGGAACCGCGAGCCACTGCGGCCGCCACCGGCTGACCCGGTCGACCACGTACATGATCACCGCGAGCACCAGCGTCAGCTGCCCCAGCAGCAGGTGCGTCAGCACCGCGGCCACGGCCAGGACGGCAGTTAACTCACGGTGGCGCGGTGCATCCCTCGGGACCGGAACCCGCGGACGCGGCGGTGCGCGATCTGCGAAGTACGACATATGGGATCAAGAGTCCCAGTCCTCCACCGCGTGTGTCCAGGCTCCCGCGAAACTCCCCTCCCTGGCCTCGGTCAGCGGGTGGTCGCCGGACTCGACCACGATCCGGAACAGGTCGGGCCGGAGCACGGCGATGGTCAGCGCCACCGGCCTGCCCGTCTCGGGGTCGTCGAACCGCACGGTCACCAGCGCCGCGGGCTGCCCGGCGGACAGGCGCAGGCTCCTGGCCACCGACGGCGGCGGCGGCTGCATCTCGACATGCACCGCGCGCGGCTCGCCGACCGGCGTCAGCTCCGCGTGCTCCGGGTCCGTCCGAGCGGACGGGGCGGTGATCGGCAGCAGCGCCAGGCCGGCCGTCGCGTCGGAGCCCTGAGCGGTGATGAACGGCCCGGCCATCTCCTTGAGCAGGTAGGTAGTGCAGAAGGCCGCGGGCTCGCCGCTCGCGGTCCACTGCACCCGGATCACGCCGACCGGCTCGGCCGGCGGAATCTGCAGCGCCCACCCGATGTCCTCGGGGACCTGGCGCCAGGAGGCCTGCCGGCTCCGGCAGACGATCTCTCCGCCCATCGGGTCGGCCCGCGAGGCCAGCCCGGGCACGCCCTCGATCGGGATCAGGTACTCGGCCGGGCTGACGCGGTAGAGCTGGCCGTCGGGCAGGCGGCGGACGAGATGCCGGGAGGTGAGCTCGCCCACGGCGGCGTCGATCTCGGCGGTGCTCACGTTATAGCGCCGCGCCAGCGCGGTATGCCTCGGCAGCCGCCAGCCCGGCTCGTGGTGCACGAGCGCGGCGGCTATCCGGTCCGCGAGCACGGCGATGGCCGGCCGTGGCGGCTCCGGCTGCCGCCGGCCGCCGGCCGCGCCGCCCGGGACGGCGTCGCGCCCTTCTCGCTCCTGGTCGGCGTCAGTCGTCATGGGGGCCTGCGCGAATGCCGACCTGCTTCCCCCCTCGTGAACCGGTTCCTCGCTCGCCCCCGGCACGCTGGTCACTCCGCATGGTGCCGGGAGATCGCGATGATCACCCGTAGGCTCGCCACGGCGCCGGCCACGGCGGACTTCAGCACCGCCCACGGCCCGGAACCAGCGCCGGACCTGGCTAGACCAGCCTCGCTCGACATGATGCCGCCTTGCCCCCAAGCGTCCCGACGAAACCGGCCGTATTCACACGGCCAGCACCAGTTCTAAGGGGCCAAAGTGATGAGCAGTTGAACAACAGGTTCTGAGAAGGCGATGAAAAGATGGCAAGAAGAGGAACACGGGCTGAAAGCCCGGCAGGCCCTCCGGCGGGCTGACCGGGCCGGTTCCGGGGCGCACGGCTGGCCGGGACCCGGCGGGGAGGATGCCGGCGCGGCGGCCGGGCATCCTCTCCGCTTCCGTCTTGGCCGCGGCCCGCGGGTGCTAGAGGGCCACCTCCAGCTCGGTGACCCTGCCGATGTCGGCGGACACCACGCGCTCGGCCCGGACGTTCCCCGGGGCGAGCACGCGGAGCGTCCAGGAGCCGGGGGCGGCGAAGAACCGGAACCCGCCGTCCTGGCCGAGCGGCACCTCGGCGACGAAATCGCCGCCGGAGTTGAGCAGGCGCGCGTAGCCGACCGGCACCGCGGACCCGTTCCGCGTTACCTTGCCCTGCACCACGGCCTGGGATCCGGCATCCGCGGCCGCGCTCACCTGCGCCCCGCCGGCCGGCGCCCCGCAGCCCTCGGCGCTCACTTGCCGTCCCCTACCTCGATCGGAACCCCGACCAGGGAGCCGTACTCGGTCCACGAGCCGTCGTAGTTCTTCACGTTGGGCTGCCCGAGCAGTTCGTGCAGCACGAACCAGGTGTGGGCCGAGCGCTCGCCGATCCTGCAGTAGGCGATCGTGTCCCGGCCGAAGTCCAGGCCGGCCTCGTCGCCGTAGAGCGCGCGCAGCGCGTCATCGGACTTGAACGTGCCGTCTTCCTCCGCTGCCTTCGACCACGGGACGTTCTTGGCGGTCGGGATGTGCCCGCCGCGCTGGGCCTGTTCCTGCGGAAGATGCGCCGGAGCGAGCAGCCGGCCAGCGAACTCATCCGGCGAGCGGACGTCGACCAGGTTCTTGTTACCGATCGCGGCGACCACCTCGTCGCGGAACGCGCGGAGCGAGGAGTCCTGCTCGCGGGCGTGGTAGCTTGTCTTCTCCCGTCGCGGCACGTCGGTCACCAGCTCGCGGGACTCGAGCTCCCACTTCTTGCGGCCGCCGTCGAGCAGCCTGACCTTGTCGTGCCCGTACAGCTTGAAGTACCAGTACGCGTAGGCGGCGAACCAGTTGTTGTTGCCGCCGTAGAGGATGACCGTGTCGTCGTTGGCGATGCCCCGCTCCGAGAGCAGGGCCTCGAAGCCGGCCTTGTCCACGAAGTCGCGGCGCACGGGGTCCTGCAGGTCGGCCTTCCAGTCGATCTTGACGGCGTTACGGATGTGGCCCTTGTCGTAGGCACTGGTGTCCTCGTCTACCTCGACGAGCACCACGCCGGGGTCACTGCCGTGCGCCTCGACCCAGTCGGCGCCGGTGAGGACGTCGGATCGGCTCATATGGGAACCTCCTTGTCAGCTTCGGCCGGCACCAGCGCCTGGCGGCCCGGCCAGATACGTCGGATAAGCAGATACATTTCGCAGCCCAGGCAGAGCCCGAAGACTCCGTTCAGGAACGCAGCCACCGTGCCGGCCGAGGCGGCCGCCATGCCCAGCGGCGTGACACCCGTGGCGTAGCCGATGATCCCGATCAGGCTGATCAGCAGGCCGGTGCCCTGGGCGAATCGCGGCGGTGCCTCAGGCTCGAGTTCGGCGGGCGGCCCGAGGCGCGGCCGCACCAGCCAGCGGTAGATCAGCCCGTAGGGGGCGTACCGCATGCCGAAGATGGTAGCCACCGCGAAGACCAGCGCCTGCGCGGTGAGCAGCCACACGCTTCCGGTGATCAGGACCAGGGCGAAGATCACCGTGGTGATCAGCGCCCCGAAACGAGGCCCTCTCGGGTCGATGTCCATCTGCGGTGTCCCTTCGGGGATGCTGGCGGGGTCGGCCGGGTGGCGCGGCGCCCGCCTGCGCTCTCCTCTAGGGGCAGCCGGCGGCTCCGCAGGGCCGTGGCGCGACAGGCTGGCTCCTGTCGCGGGCGGCCTGACACAGCGCGGTCGCGACGCGGCAGAAGTCCACCGCGCGCCGCCTGGTCAGCATCAGCCGGGGCGACCGCAGCGTCCCGGTGGCGGAAGAGGCTGATCTCCAGGCAGGCACAGTTCTCCAGGCAGGCACAATGCCGATGCTATGCGCGGCCGGGCTCAGTGTCACCTATGCTCCCCCCCTTCCCGATCAGGCCAGTAGGAATGCCGGTCTGGCAGACGTCGCCCAGTGCGGCGATAACGTCGGCCTTGCGGGGCCGGCCGCTCGCGCGCTTCGCGATCCGGCCGTCCGGGCCGACCACCAGGACCGTGGGCGTCCTGCGGATATCCAGGCGGCGGACGAGATCGAGGTGCGACTCGGCGTCGATCTCCACGTGCGCCACCCCGTCGGTCATCCCGGCGACCTCGGCCAGGATCTGCCTGGTGGCCCGGCACGGCGCGCAGAACGCGGTGGAGAACTGCACCAGCGTGGCCCGCTCGCCCAGCGGCAGGCCGAGCTCGGTACCGGTGATCAGCGGCCCCGTGCCCGCCGCCGGGTCACCCGGGGCCCGGGCCGCCCGGGCCGCGTCATCCGGTGCCGGCGCGGCGCGCATCCTGCCGTTGGTGCTCCGCCACGCGAGCCCGGCGACCACCGCGACGGCGAGCGCCGCGACGAGAGCGATCAGTCCTCCAGGCACGTTCTGCTAAGCACGGAGACGCGCTGCCGCATTCCCGTGCGTAGCGCCTGTTTCACGCATCAGGGCCGTGCCGCTCCTGGCTAATGTGAGTCAGCCGGGATGTTGACCAGCACGTGTCCGCCCGAGCCGCTGATATCGAAGCTGCTCACGCTGCTCATGGGCGTGGTCGACCAGACCGTGTACCAGGTGCTCTCGCCGCCCTTGACGGTCCAGGCGCCGACCCAGATGCGGTGACCGCCGGAGGTGGTCAGCCAGAACTCGCAGTGCGTGCCGTTCCGGATGCCGGTGACCTGTACCTGCATCTGGGTCCCGGACGTCTCGGAGCGGTAGTAGACCGCGGCGACGACGTGCGTGGCCTGGTCGCTGCCGCGAGCCAGGTACGCCTCCTCAGACACCGACGGCGAGCCGTGCGCATGCGACATCAGGGCCCCGCCCACGATCCCGCCGCCGACCGCGATGATCGCCGCGGCCGCGGCCGCGGCGATGCCGCGCCATCTGCGTGCCCGCCGCCGCGCGGCCACCTGCAGCAGCAGCGAGTCAAGCAGTTCGGCGGGCGCCTCCTCCAGTTGCTCGTCGTCGAGGAGCAGCCGCTCGGCGTCTTCCCTCGGCACCCGGCCCAGCAGGGCGGGCAGGCCGGCGAGGCCGGCCAGTTCTTCGCGGCAGTCGGGACAGTGACTGAGATGAGCGTCCACGGTCGCGCGCTCGGCAGGGTCGATCGCGCCCACCACGTAAACGCCGAGGGCACGACGGATGTCACCGCAGTCCGTGAGCTCGGTCATGGCGCGAGCCCCCGTTCTTCTAGTGCCAGCTTGAGTGCCCGGAGCGCGTAGAACGTCCGTGATTTCACGGTACCCGGCGGAACGCCGAGCGCCATCGCCGCTTCGGCCACGGACTTGCCCCGGTAGTACGTCTCGAGGAGCACCCGGCGGTGGTCGGGACGCAGCGCCTTGACCGCATCGGCCACCGCCCACGACTCGAGCGCCCGGTCCGCCTCGTCGGGCGCGGGGACCAGCTCAAGCGCGGCCTCGCCGACCTCGTGCGGCCTGGCCCGCCTGGCCCGGTAGGCGTCCACGGCGAGGTTCCGCGCGACCGCGAACAGCCACGGCCGGGCCGGCCGGTCCGCGATCGCGTCCGGGTGCATCCACGCTCGCAGCAGGGTTTCCTGCACGATATCCTCCGCACGCTGACGGTCCCCGCTGGTCAGATGCATCGCATAGCGCAGCAGCGGCCCGGCGTGCTCGGCATAGAGCGTGCGCACCAGCATCTCATCCGCAGCTGGACCGCGCGTCGCGCGGCCGCCTGACCCTTCTAGCCCTGCCACACTGCTACTAACGCTCCCGGCCGCCCGCTTGGTTCAAAGTCGTTCCGCACTAGTTTCGTCGGTTCGTGCCGGGTACCGCCCCCCTGGGACGATCGCGGCCCGCACGCGCCATTTCCCGCGCGCATCCCCCTCCTCGGCCAACCCGGCTGACCCGCCCGTCCTACCCACCCCAGCCCGCTGCCGCCCGCCAGCCCAGCCCGGCCGCCGCCGAACCGTGCATCTCGATCAACCCCCGGCGAAGGGGGGCAGCACCTCGATCACGACCGCGTCGCTGAGCACGACGGCCTCCGGCGCGCGGCTTCCGACGGGCATGCCGTCGATCAGGAACGACGAGCGGGCCAGCACCGCACGAAGCCGCGGATTCTGCCCGGTGCGTTGGTCATCTTCCGCTTTGCCCCGCGCCGCAGCCAGTGCCTCGGCGAGTGTTTGCGCGCTGATCGTCTCCTCGGCTATCCCTGCTGCTTCCTTTGCCGCCGCCCAGTAGCGGAGGGTCACGATGGCCATTCAGCTATCCTTGCTCATGACGGACCCGGACGGCGCCGGCCCCGGGCACAGCGGGAGTCAAGGCAGCCTCCCGCGGATGACTCCGCGGGATGGAGGTGGCGGCGGTTGAGCAACGTGCTGCTGCTCACTGACGCAACCGAGCCTGCCGCCGAGATCCTGCCCTCGCTGAGCCTGCTGCCCCATGCTGTCCGCACCGGCCCGGCGTCGGCCACCGCCGCCGACAGCGGATCCGGCGTCGACGCGATCCTGGTCGACGCCCGGCGGGACCTGGTGCAGGTCAGGCGGCTGCTCCGGCTGCTGCGCGGCGCGGAGATGACCGTGCCGATCCTGGCCGTGGTCACCGAGGGCGGGTGGGCCGCGGTCACCGCCGACTGGGGCGCGGACGACGTGATCCTGCATACGTCGAGCCCCGGCGAGGTTGACGCCAGGCTGCGCCTGGCCATCGGCCGGATGGCACCCGCCGTGTCCGGCGAGATCCGGTCGGGTGACCTGCTGATCGACGAGCCCACCTACTCCGTGCGGCTGCGAGGTCACGCGCTTGACCTGACCTTCAAGGAATTCGAGCTGCTGAAATTCCTCGCGCAGCACCCCGGCCGCGTGTTCACCCGGTCGCAGCTACTGCAGGAAGTGTGGGGCTACGACTACTTCGGCGGCACCCGGACGGTCGACGTGCACGTGCGCAGGCTGCGAGCCAAGCTCGGCGCCGAGCACGAGGCGCTGATCGGCACCGTCCGCAACGTCGGGTACCGCTTCGTCCCGGTCAAGGGCGACGACAACCGGGGCGGCGGGGATGACCCTGACGCCCGCCCCGATGTGGCCCCGGGCCAGCAGGCGCGCGCCGAGGTAACCCCGGCCCGGGAAGCGCGCCCCGCGCATGCCGAGGTCTGACGGCCCGGAGCCGGCGGCCGGCCCGGCGCCCCCGGCGTCTCCCGCGGCCGGCGCGGCAGAGATCACCGTTCACGGACGCATCACCGAGGCCGAGTCGCAGGCCGTCCGCGAGCTGGTCCGGGCCGCCGCGGAGGAGGACGGCGTCGGCCCGCTCTCCGAGCACGTCATGCTCCACCTGCGGCACGGCGGCGATCCTCGCGCCCGTAACCTGCTGCTCGTCAGCCACGGCGAGCTGGCGGGATACGCCCACCTGGACCCGACAGACCCGGTCGAGGGCCCGAGCGGCGAGCTCGTCATCCACCCCGCGCACCGCAGGCAGGGCCTGGGCCTGCTGCTGACGCGCGCGCTCGTGGCCGAGGCCGGGGAGCGGCCGCTGCGGCTGTGGGCGCACGGCGACCTGCCAGCTGCGGCCCGGCTGGCGACCGCGGCCGGGTTCGAGCGGGTGCGCTCGCTGTGGCAGATGCGGCGCTCGCTGCAGTCCCGGCTGGACCGGCCCCAGGTCGCCGACGGCATCACCATCCGGACGTTCGTGGTCGGCCGGGACGAGGACGAGTGGACCGATCTCAACTCCCGGGCCTTTGCCCGCCATCCGGAGCAGGGTGCCTGGACCCGCGAGGACCTCGACCTGCGCGAGCGGGAACCATGGTTCGATCCGAACGGATTCTTCCTGGCCGAACGGGGCGGGAAGCTCGTCGGGTTTCACTGGACGAAGATCCACGAAGCACGGGACCACGAAGCACGGGACCACGAAGCACGGGCCCACGAACCCATCGGCGAGGTCTACGTCGTGGGCGTCGCCCCCGAGGAGCGCGGGACCGGCCTCGGCCGCGCGCTCACCCTGGTGGGCCTGCGCTACCTGCGCTCCCGGGGCCTGTTCCAGGTGATGCTGTATGTCGACGAGTCCAATGCCCCTGCCATCGGCCTGTATGAGTCACTCGGCTTCACGCACTGGGACACCGACGTGATGTACCTCGGAGGGGCTGCCGCGGGCTGACGCTCGTGCCGGGTTCGCGGGGTGAGCCCGTAGCCCGGATGCGCCGGCCGCTGCCCCTGGCTCACCGTGGCCGGCCGCTGCCCCTGGCTCACCGTGGCCGGCCGCTGCCCCTGGCTCACCGTGGCGGGCCGCTGCCCCTGGCTCACCGTGGCGGGCCGGTCTCTTGGCTTGCCGTGACCGGGATGGCCCTGATCCGCCTGGTCATCTCGGCCATGTGACCTGCGGCGGCTTGAATCTCGACGTTTCCCTGGCGGATCATGGCCGCGTCTCGCCTTTCCATGCCAGCCCGAAGGTCTGTCGCCGCGCGCTGCGAGGCCGCCAGGACGTCCGCCCACAAGGACTGGGCCTGCGGGTCTGGCATGGACGGCGCGGTCATGGCCATCGACACGTCGGCGCCGAGGCAGCAGCACGCATCACGCAGGTTCAGCCAGACCTGGTCCGTTGACGGATCTGCGGTCAGCCGGAAGAGCCTGGCCACGTTCTCCAGGTCGGCGCAGATGGCCCGGAGGGCAGACCCGCCCGGCCCGCTGTTCCAGCGGGCCATCTGGACGACCATGGGCGCGGGCGCGGGCCCGGGGCCAGGTACCGACCCGGGGATGGTCGCGGGCGTCGCCGACCCGGGGACGGTCGCGGGCGTCGCCGACACAGGGATGGTCGCGGGCGTCGCCGACCCGGGGATCGGCGCCAGCGCGGGCGCGGGGACCGGCGCAGCTGCGGGGGCAGGCGCAGAGACGGACCCGGGTGCAGGCGCAACCGCGGGCGCGGGCATGGCCACGGGCGCGGTCTGCCAGGGCCCTGGCGGTGCCTGCCGGGGGGGCGGGTCGGTGTCGTGTGGCGCATTGGCGCGCCTCGCCGTGCTCGTACCGGGTGGGGCAGGCTGGGCAGGCGGGCCACCTCTTTGGCCCCGTCCGGCTAACCGGTACCCGTCCTGCCCGTGGGCAGGATCGTTATTCCCCCGGCGACGATGACGACCTGTTCCTGCGTTCAGCGCTACTCCGAATGATCATCCGGGATCAGCGCCTTAAACAGTACCGTGCATGGCCGCGCCCCGGAGCTGAACGGCGGCATCGGCCCGTTCGCAATGACAAAAACCCCGGTCAGCGTGCTGGGCAGCAGGCCTCCGGGGCGCAGACGTGATGTTCGCGCGGATTCAGGTCAGCTCGAGCCGACCGACGCCCCCGCCACGGGCCGGACTCCGAGAACCCGGTCGAGTTCCTCGGCGGTCAGCGGCCGGTCGGTCGCGGCCACCGCGCTGAGTACCTCGGCATACAGCTCAATCTCGTCCAGCGCTACGCGGTCGTGGACGCGGAAGTCCAGGTGCTCTCGCAACGCGCCCACCTCCATTGCCGAGCGGATTCGCGGGAACCTCGGTTCAGGCTACGGCGCAATCTCATTGCCCCGCATGGCCCATCAGGACCATTTCCAGAACCATCTTCTAGTAAGGCTACCCACATCTGGGCAACCAATTCAGGCAAGTTTCAGCAGAAGTTCAGACACGCTGACCGGGCCCGGCCCAGGCCGCGCCGCGGTGCCGGTCTGCGCGGGCCACGTACTTGATGGCCGAGTCCGCGAACATCTCGCGGTCTTCGTCGGTGAGTTCCCTGACCACCCGTCCGGGCACCCCGGCAAAGAGGACGCCGGCCGGGACGACGGCGCCCGGCCGGACCACCGAGCCCGCGGCCACCAGGGCGCCGGCCCCGACCTGGGCGCCGCCCAGCACGATCGCCCCGATCCCGATCAGCGCGCCGCTTCCCACCCGGGCCCCGTGCACCGTGGCGTGGTGGCCGACGCTGACCCGTTCCTCCAGCAGGATCGGCTCGCCCGCGTCCACGTGCAGGCAGCACAGATCCTGGATATTGCACTCGGGGCCGACCACGATCTCGTCGTCGTCCGCCCGCAGGACCGCCCCGTACCACACGTTGACGGCCCGGCCCAGGGTGACCCGGCCCACGACCACAGCCCCGGGGGCGACCCAGGCCTCCGGGTGCACCGAAGGAACGGATCCGCCCAGCGATCCAAGGAAGCTCATGGCTTTTCCTTCCCGCTCTCTCCGGCCCTCTCCCGGCCGCTTCCGCCCTGCCCTCGCCCCGGCTCGAGCGGAGGATACCGCTCCCGTTCCTCGATCAATCCAGACATAACCGGATACTCAGCCGTTTCGGTTGCGCGGAAGGGTCGTTCGGGACAAGAGTCTTGCCCGTCATTTAGTAACGCCGCGCTCGGCCCGCTACCCGCAGATCCCTGCTGCCAGCAGGCCGCCTACAGTAGACAACATCCGCAGACCCGGCCTTCCCGGCTTCCCTCCGAGCGGCCAGCCAGTGTGCCAGCCGCGAGGCCGAGCCTGCCTGATCCATTTGACGGGTGGACATTATGAGCGAGCACACCGACCGCGTTGCTGACCTGGGCCAAGAGGAATTCGAGCTGGAGAGGCGTGGCTACAGCCGTCGGCAGGTGGACGAGTACATGGCGAAGGCCCGCATCCAGGCCCGCCAGGCTCGCGACCTGGAAAGCAGGCTGTCACACGCCCTGGACGAGAACGAGCGGCTCAGGCTGGAGGTCTCCGCGGTGCGGCAGGCGGCCGGCGGCAGGCCGCCGCACGAGGAGATCAGCGAGCGCGTCGGCCAGATCCTGAAGCTGGCCGACGACGAGGCCAAGTCGCAGCGCGACCGCGCCGACGAGGAGATCGCGAAGCTGCGCGCCGACGCCAAGCAGGAGACCGACCGGCTGCGCGCCGAGGCCAAGCAGGAGACGGACAAGTTCCGGGCCGAGGCGCAGAGCCAGGCCGAGCGCATGCTGCGCGCCGCGCAGGAGCAGGCGGAGAACTCGGTCGCCAGCGCCAGGGCCGAGGCGGAGAAGACGCGGAACACGGCACGGGCCGAGGCCGAGCGCTCGATCTCCGAGGCGCACAAGCAGGCCGAGACCGCCGTGACCAACGCCAAGGCCCAGGCCAAGCAGGTCCTCGACGAGGCGACCGCGCGCGCGACCGCGATTCACGACGGCGCGGAGCGCCGCCTCAACCTGCTGATGTCCCGGCACACCGAGGCGATCCGGCGGCTGACCGAGATCCGCGACGTGGTCACCACCCTGGTCGCCGGCGAAGTCGCCCGCGGCTCGCTGGAGGATGAGGTCGACAAGGCCGTGGCCAGCGCCATCGGCGACAAGCCCAGCCGCCCCGCGAGCCAGGCGGAAGGCAGGCATGCCCCCGCGGGCGCCGGATCCGGCGGCCCGGCCGCGGCCCAGTCGGCCCCGCTGGCCCCGGGGGCCGCGGCGTCTCAGGGTATTGCCGCGGCCGCCGCCCAGGCGGCTGCGCGCGGCCGCGCCGAGCAGGCCCCCCGGCCCCAGCCCGCGTCGGCCAAGCCAGCCGATCACGCCTCCGGAGCGGGCAACGGCCAGGGAACGGCCGAGGCCCCGGCCCGGCCGGGCGCCGGCACCTCCCGGGCCGGGAACGGCCAGCCCGCCGAGAGCGAGGGCCACACGGGTACCGGTTCCGGCCGCCCGGCCGGAACCAGCGAGGGCGCGCGCCACGCCGCGGGCAGCCCGCGGACGGACGCGACGGACGACACCGCGGCCAACGTCCGGATCGTTCCGGACTGACCAGGCGTCAGCCGGGCAGGGCGTCGCCGGACGTCAGCCGCCGGGCCGGGCCGGGCAGGATGTCCAGCCGCCGCAGGATGACGCCCTCCCGCAGCGCCCAGGGGCAGATCTCGAGCTGGGGCAGGCCGAACAGGTCCATCGCCGCGTCCGCCACGATCGCGCCCGCGACGAGCTGCGGCGCCCGCCCCAGGGACACCCCGGGTAGCTGCGCCCGGTCCGCGGCGCTGGTCTGCGACAGCCGTTCCGCGAGCGCCGTGACGCCGGCGTGCTGCAGGAACCGGCGGACGTACGGGCCGTCGCTGGACGGTGCCGCGCCCCCGATCCTGGCCAGCTGCCGGAACGTCTTCGAGGTCGCGACGGCATGGTCGGGGCGGCCGTCCCGCATGACCACGCCCACCGTGCCGGCGATCTCGGCCCGGACGTGCTTGCGCAGCTGGCGCACCTCGTCGGCCGACGCCGGGTCGCTGACCAGCCAGTCCCGGGTCAGCCGGCCCGCGCCGAGCGGCAGCGAGACCGCGACGCCGGGCTCCTCGTCGACTCCGGACGCGATCTCCAGCGAGCCGCCGCCGATGTCCAGCATCAGCAGCCGCCCGGACGACCAGCCGAACCACCGCCGCGCGGCCAGGAACGTCAGCCGGGACTCGTCCGGGCCGGGCAGCACCCGGATGTTCACCCGCGTCTCCGCCTTGATCCAGGCGAGCACCTCGTCGCCGTTGTCCGCGTCCCGCACGGCCGACGTCGCGAACGCCAGCAGTTCCTGCACTCCCTTGTCCTCCGCGATCCGCAGCGCCTCGTTGACGAAGTCGCGCAGCTGCACCGCGCTGTCCTGGGTCAGCCGGTTGGCCGCGTCCAGGTACTCGCCGAGGCGGAACTCGGCCTTGTGCGAGAACGCCGGAAGCGGCCGCGCCCCCTGGTGCGCGTCGACGACCAGCAGGTGGACCGTGTTGGAACCGACGTCCAGGACCCCCAACCGCATACTTCGACGCTACCCGCCTTCGCGGACAACCCGGACGCCCGGGCCGCGGCCACCGCACGCCGCCCGCCCTGTATGTTCGGAAGCGTCCGGGGAATATCGGGAGGCAGCATGCCGGAGGGCTCGCGCGGCAGCGTCAGGGTCGAGCCGGGGCGCAAGAGGGTCCGCGCCTACCTGAACGGCGAGCTGGTCGCGGACACCAGGACCCCGTTCCTGGTCTGGGAGCACCCCTACTACCCCACGTATTACGTGCCCGCGCCCGACGTGCGCGCCGCGCTGATCGACGCGGACGTTACCGAGCACTCGCCCAGCCGCGGCGACGGCGAGATCCTGCACGTCAAGGTGGCCACCGCGACCGCGGAGCGGGCGGCGCTGCGCTATCCCGCCTCGCCGATCGAGCAGCTGCGCGACCTGGTCCGCATCGACTGGAACGCGATGACCGAGTGGCTCGAGGAGGACGAGCCGGTCTACACCCACCCGCGGGACCCGTACAAGCGGGTGGACATCCTGGCCAGCTCGCAGCACGTGCGCGTGGAGATAGACGGCGTCACCGTGGCCGAGTCGCGCCAGCCGCGGATCCTGTTCGAGACCGGGCTGCCGGCCCGGCACTACCTCCCCCTCCCCGATGTCCGGATGGACCTGCTGCGGCCGTCGGACACCACCAGCCACTGCCCGTACAAGGGCACCGCGGGCTACTGGTCGGTGGATGTCGGCCGCGGCGAGCACAAGGACATCGTCTGGATCTACCGGACCCCGCTGCCGGAGAGCCAGAAGATCGCCGGGCTGGCCTGCTTCTACGACGAGAAGGCGGACGTCTACCTGGACGGCGAGCTGCAGGACAGGCCGAAGACGCCGTTCAGCTAGCGGCGGCGCCGACTGGGCTTTCCGGGTGGTCCAAATCTTGGATTCTTGAACGTGACGGCCCGCGGCGGGCCGAGATCGCCCGGGCGGCCGCCTCCGCGTCCCGCAACGTCCGCACCGCATTGCCGCTGGCCAGCTTCCCGCACTCGGCCTCACTCCAGCCGCGGCCGAGCAACTCGGCGATCAGCGCCGGGTAGCAGGAGACGTCCTCCAGGCCCTCCGGCAGCCAGTCGACACCGTCGTAGTCGCTGCCGATGCCGACGTGGTCGACGCCCGCCACCTCCCTGACGTGCTCGACGTGGTCGGCCACCTCGGCCAGGGTCACCCTCGGCCTGGGGTGCCCGGCTTCCCACGCCGCGCGCTCGGCCTGCAGCTGGCCCCGGCCGGGCACGTTGCGGAGATCCAGCCCGCGTCGCTTCATGTCCTCGGCGAATTCCTGCGCCCAGTCCCGGCAGGCCTGGGAGATGAAGGCCGGGACGAAGTTGACCATGCAGGCGCCGCCGTTGCCGGGCAGCCGGGCCAGGATGTGGTCGGGCACGTTGCGGGGGTGGTCGCAGATCGCCAGCGCCGACGAGTGGGAGAAGATGACCGGCCCCTCGGCGACCTCCAGCGCGTCGCGCATGGTGTCCGGGGACACGTGCGAGAGGTCCACCAGCATGCCCAGCCGCTGCATCTCACGCACCACCTCGCGGCCGAACGCGGTCAGCCCGCCGGCCGACGGCTCGTCGGTGGCCGAGTCGGCCCAGGGCAGGCTGCGGTTGTGGGTCAGGGTCAGGTAGCGGACGCCGAGCGCGTACAGCGCCCGCAGCGTGCCCAGCGAGCAGCCGATGGAGTGCCCGCCCTCCGCGCCGATCAGCGAGGCCACCTTGCCCGCGGCGGTGATCCGCTCGACGTCCGCGGCGGTCAGCGCGAGCTCCAGGGCGTCCGGGTAGCGCCGGATCAGCTCGTGCACCAGGTCGATCTGCTCCAGGGTGGTCGTGACCGCGGTCTCGCCCTCCAGGTCCGCCGACACGTACACCGACCAGAACTGCGCGCCGACGCCGCCCCGGGCCAGCCGGGGCAGGTCGGTCTGGATCGCCGGCACCGGCCCGGCGAGATCGGTCGTGTCCAGGTCGACCTCGTCGGCGACCCGCAGCGTCCAGGGCAGGTCGTTGTGCCCGTCGAGAATCGGGTGGCGGCTGAGCAGGTCGCGTGCGGCAGCGGGAGTGGTCATGACCCCAGCGTATTGGCGCCGTGAGGATTCCCGGCCGGAGCGTTCGGATGCTGTTAGCACGGCCGGCCGCTCCGCCGGCCCGGCCGAAGATAGGATCGGTGGGAGGTGCCCGATGGCTCGCTACCTGACCCGGGATCGTGCCGCGGTGGTGGCGGCGGTGCTGCTGCCGCTGGGGGTGGCCGTGGCGGTGCTGCCGTTGCGTTCAAGCTGGTCGAACACGAACATGGCGCTGGTGCTGGTGGTCGCGGTGGTCGCGGTGGCCGCGATCGGGAACCGGCTGGCCGGCGCGCTGGCCGCGGTGTCGGCGGCGGCCTGGTTCGACTTCTTCTACACGGTGCCCTACAACCGGTTCACGATCGCGCAGGCCGCCGACATCAGGACCGCGGTGCTGCTGCTCGTGGTGGGCCTGGCCGTGTCCCAGCTGGCCGCCCGGGCCCGGCGGCTGCAGGTGATCGCGGTCACCGACGCGCGCTACCTGGCCGAGATTCACGACACCGCAGAGCTGACCCAGACGGCCCGGTCCCCCGACGCGGTCGTCGACCACGTCCGGGACCAGCTCGTGGAACTGCTGGACCTGGCCGGGTGCCGGTTCGAGTACGGAGCCCTGCTGGGTCACCCGCCGCGGCTCGAGCCGGACGGCAGCGTGATGGTCGGGCACCACCGCTATGACGTCGAAGAATCCGGGCTCCCCGGCGAGGAGATCGAGCTGCGGACGTTCGGCAACGGCCAGTACCACGGGCGGTTCATGCTCCGCCCCAAGCCGGAGTCCAAGCCCTCCCTGCAGGCTCGCCTCGTCGCGGTGACCCTGGCCGACCAGGCCGGGCGCGCCCTCAGCGCGCGCTAGGCTGCCCGGCGCGCGCCGGGTTAACCCCCGCGACACAGGGCGCCGTGCGCGATACAGTGCCAAGGTTATGGGATTGGTGATCGTGGGAGTGGCTGTTGCCTGCTATATCGGCTGGCACTTCAGCCAGGCCCGCGGGGCCCACCGCGGCATCCCGGTCAGGAAGGGCCAGCTCAAGGCCTACCGCCGGGACCGGACGCATCACCTCATCTGGATCCTCGGCATCGGGGCCGTGATCGTGCTGATCTTGATCATCGCAGCGCATCCCTGAGCGGCTCGTCGTCGCGGGACAGGCCCAGCCGGTAACCGCCGCCGTGGACGGTCTGGATGATCCGCGGATGGCCCGGGTCGGCCTCGATCTTGCGGCGCAGGTTCTTCACGTGCGAGTCGACGGTGCGCTCGTAGCCTTCGAACTCATAACCCCGCACCCGGTTGATCAGCTCGAACCGCGAGTACACCCGGCCCGGGACCGTCGCCAGCGCCAGCAGGACGCCCCGCTCGGTCGGCGTGAGGTCCACCACCTCGCCGCGCACCGTCGTCAGGTGCCGCGGCTCGTCGATGACCAGGACGCCCCCGCCGTAGCTGGTCACGCCCTGCTCGGCCGATGGCCCGCCGCGACGCAGGATCGCCTGGACCCGCAGCACCAGCTCGCGCGGGCTGAACGGCTTCGTCACGTAGTCGTCGGCGCCCAGTTCCAGCCCGCGGATCCGGTCTTCCTCCCCGCTCTTGGCCGTCAGCATCAGGATCGGCGTGGCCGCCGCGGCGCGAAGCTCGCGGGCCACCGTCTCGCCGGGCACGTCCGGCAGCCCGAGATCGAGGACGACCAGGTCCGGTGCGGCCTCGGCCGCCATGGTGATGGCCTCGGCCCCCGAACCGGTCGACAGCACGGCGAACCCGGCGCGCTCAAGATAGGACCGGACGAAGTCCCGCAGCTTGCGCTCGTCCTCCACCAGCAGCACCGTCGCCGCCAACGCAGCCCACCTGCCTTCCCGGCCGACCGTCCGACCGTCCGACCGTCCATTCGCGCCTCCATATCGCCACCATGACAGCTTCACCGGACGGGCACGGCCACCGCATGCACTGATGCTGACAGCACCGACGGCTAGGGCGGCATGGATGACCGGAACTGACCTCATCGTGGCGGCACCGTGGATCATCTTTGCCGCCGGGCTGTCCGTGGTCTGCATCCGGCTGCTGCGCGCCCGCCGCGCGGCAAGGCCATCGCAGCGGTCTGATGACACCCAGGAAACACAATGCCCGAAGAAGAAAGCGCAAGCGCCGTGGTCGTAGCACAAGTGCCGCCCTGGTGTTCATCGGCGTGAAGATGCTGGTCTCCTCCCTCGTTCACGTGCCGGTACCGGTGAGCCTCGCCGTGATCGCCGTGGTCGTGGGCGGCGCGGTCGCCGCCAGCCTGTGCCGCGACCGTGCCCGCCCGCGCCCGGCGCGGCAGCGGGACGGGCGGGTGCCCGGGTGAACGTGCTGACCAGCCTGCAGGTCGACTCGCCGATCTCCTACCTGATCGCGATCGTCATCCCGGCCCTGGACGCGGTCTTCCCGGTGCTGCCCAGCGAGACCGCGGTCATCGCCCTCGGCGTCGCGACCGCGGGCAGCGCCGACCCCCGCATCGCGCTGCTGGTGGCCGGCGCCGCCGCGGGCGCCTTCCTCGGCGACAACCTCTGCTACCTGCTCGGCCGGCGCTTCGGGCCCGCCGTGGAGCGCAGGTTCTTCGCCAGCGAGAAGGGCGCGCGGCGGCGCCGGTGGGCCGAGCATTCCCTGGAACGTTACGGCACGCAACTGATCATCGTCTGCCGCTTCATCCCGGGCGGGCGGACCGCGGTCACCCTGAGCTGCGGGCTCGTCGGCTACTCGCGGCGGAAGTTCGTCGCCGCGACCGCGGTCGCGGCCGTCATCTGGGCCCTGTACGCCTTCTTCACCGGCCGCCTGGGCGGCAAGGCGTTCGAGGACCGGCCGTGGATCGGGTTCGCGGTGGCGTTCGGCATCACGGTCGCGGTCAGCGGGCTGATCGAAGCCGCCCGGCGGATCCGGATCATGATCACTAGGGCGTCACACCGGACAGGTTGAGGCCGATCACCCCGGCCAGGACCAGCCCGATCGACACCAGCTTCAGGGCGGATAGCGCGGCGCCGAGGAACCGGGGCGTGCCGGCGATGGAACCCGGATGGAGAGTCAGCCGGGGGCGGCCCGGACCGCGGGCAGCACCCGCCGGCCGAGGAGCTCGATGCCGCGGGCGGCGGTCAGGCCGTGCGGCGTCCCGAACTCCACGCGGCTGACGCCGGCCTCGAACAGCGCCGCCACCTGCGCGGCGACCTGGTCCGGCGTCCCGGAGAAGGCGAAGCGGCCGAGGGCCTCGTCGGGGACCAGGCCAGGCGGCCTCGTGGTCCCCCGCGCGGACCAGGCGCTGCATCGCGGCCAGGTCGGCGCGGTCGAGGCCGGGCACCGGATCCAGCCCGGCGACGACCGGGAGGTAGGTGGCCACCTCGGCCCGGGCCAGCCGCCGGGCGCTCGCCCCGTCCTCGTCGACCACGGTGACGGCCCCGCAGACCAGGCCGGCCGCGCCCGGCAGGCGCCCGGCGCGCGCCTCGCCGCGGGCCAGCGCCCGGCGCGCGGGCGGCAGCAGCGCCGGGTTCGCGGAGCCGCCGATCTTGGCCTCGGCGGCCAGCTCGCCGGCCAGCGAGATGCCGAGCGGGCCCCACGCCCCGAGCACGAGGTCGACCTCCGGCCGCCGCGGCCGGTAGGCGAGACGCACCCCCGGCTCCACCTGGAAGATCTCGCCGCGGTAGGCCTCGTCACGGCCGGAGAACAGGTGCCGGACGACGTCGATGGCCTCCCGCAGGCGGCGGACCGGCCGCTCCTGGGTGACCCCGACCGCGTCGAGCCACGCGCCGCGGGCCAGCCCGAGATAGGCGCGGCCGCCCGATACGGCGTCCAGGATGTGCAGCTGGTTCGCTATCTCGACGGGATGCAGCAGGTAGGGATTCAGGCAGGCCGGGCCGAGCCGGATGCGGCGCGTCCGCTGGGCGATGGTGATGAGCGGCAGCAGCGGCGACGGGTAGAGCAGGTCGCTGTAGACGGAGACGGTGCCGAAGCCGAGCTCCTCGATCCGCGGGGCCAGGCTGGCGTAGGTGGCCGGATCCTCGTCCGACTGCAGCGCGATGCTCAGCTCGCGGCCGCCGCGGGCGGCCCCGGGGGTCACGTGGCGTCTCGGAGCCAGACGGTCCGCTGGCTGAGGCGCTCGATCCGCATGATCAGCCGCTCGTCGGGGTCGGGGCAGGCGACAAGGTTGTCCTGCTCGAGCCAGTCCCCCGGGGCGAGCTGGCGCTGCTTGGCCGGGAGCAGCGGCAGCACGGCCGCGAGCGCGTACGCGCAGAAGAAGCGACCGGGGCAGGTGCGCAGCCGGCTGCTCCGGGTGAGCTCGAACCAGTCACCGACCTGCAGGCCGCACACCGAGCGCCCCTCGATGCGGTCCACCACCACCCGCAGGTCGTAGAGCGGGGCCGAGTCGCCGGGGGCAGCCGGGTCGCCGGGGGCAGCCGGGTCGCCGCGGGCAGCCGGGTCGCCGCGGGCAGCCGGGTCCTCGCGGGCAGCCGGGTCGTCCGCGCGGCCGGATCGTCTCACCTCACCCATGCGTCGTCCCGGTACACGTCCCCGTCCTTCATGACCCAGTGCAGCGTCCGCAGCGCGGACACCGAGGCCGTCGGGTCGGCTGTCATCGCGATGAGGTCCGCCCGCTTCCCGACGTCCACCGAGCCTACGTCCTGGTCTATCCCGAGCCACGCCGCCGGGCCCAGGGTGGCCGCGTGCAGCGCGTCACACGGCGGGAGGCCGAACGCCTCCATGTGCTCCAGTTCGCGCACCGTGGCCGAGGTTCCGTCGGTCGCCCAGAACGGCGGCACGTCGCTGCCCAGCATCACCTCGACCCCGGCCGCCAGGGCCAGGCGGTACGACTGCTCATGAACCGGCGCGGCGCTCAGCGACCTGCGCTGCATCCAGGCGGGCACGCCCAGCCCATCGAAGAACTCGCCGCACCTGGTCACCGAGAGCGTGGGCACCAGCGGGGCACCGCGGTCGCGCATCTGCTGCGCGACCCCCGCGGTCAGCTGGTACCCGTGCTCGACGCAGTCGAGCCCGGCGTTCAGCGCCTGCTCGATGACCCGGGCCGGCCCGGCGTGAGCGGTGACCTTGCGCCCCCAGGCGTGCGCGGTAGCGATCACGGCTTCCAGCTCGCCCGGCGTCAGCGGCATCGTCTCGATGGTCTCGTTGGCCCCCGCGATGCCGCCGGAGATCATGACCTTGATGAGGTCCGCGCCCGCCTTGATCTGCGCCCGCGCGCCGCGCGCGAACCCGTCCGGGCCGTCGCACTCGAGCGCGCTCGGCGCCTCGTGCCCGTGCCCGCCGGTGCACACCAGCGCCCGCCCGGCGGAGAAGATACGCGGCCCCTCGGCGCGCCCGGCCTCGATCGCGGCGCGCAGCGCAAACTCCGCGTGGTCACTTTCCCCGACGCACCGGACCGACGTGACCCCGCTCCGCAGGGTACGCCGGGCGCCGTCCGCGACATACAGCATCAGCTCGTGCGGCGACATGGCCCGGACCGAGTCGCCGAGCGGCCCGGGCAGCGCCAGGGAGAAGTGCGTGTGCATGTTGAACAGCCCGGCCATCAGGTACGAGCCCCGGAGGTCGATGACCGCGACGTCGCCGCGCGCCGCGTCGCCCCGCGCTCCGGCCGCGCCCAACGGCCCCATCTCGGCGATCTTGCCGTCCCGGACCAGGACATACTGGTCCCGGTGCACGCCGGCGCCGTGGCCGTCGACAACGTGGCAGTTGGCCAGGATCTTCGGATCACCCATCAGGGCTCGCCCCCTCCATCAGCCGGGCCGGATCGTGCACCGCCTTCCCGCCCAGCAAGGTCAGCCGGATCTCGATGCCCGGCAGCTCGCCGATCGGGCACGATAGCGGGTCAGCGGAGAACGCCACCAGGTCGGCGTCCATGCCCGGCCGCAGTTCCCCGCGCTGCCGCTCCACCCCGAGCAGGACCGCGCCGCAGCGCGTGTAGAGGTCGAACGCGACGCTGCGGGCCAGGGCCTGGCCCGCGCCGATGGGCCCGCCGCGGCGGCCGCGGCGGGTCACCATGAACCAGATGCCGCGCAGCGGGTCGAACGGGGGCACGTCCCCGTCGCTGCCCGCCGCCACCCGGACGCCGGCCGAGACCATGTCGCGCACCGGAGCGACCCGGGCCGCGTTCTGCTCGCCCCAGTACCGCCGGATGTCGTCCGCGAACTCGTACACGATGCTGGGATGCGCCGAGACGCCGACGCCGGAGGCGGCCAGCCGCCGGATCGTCTCCGGGGCGCAGTCGAGCGCGTGCTCGACGACCAGCTGCCGCGGCTGGCGGGCCCATCCGGCGGACAGCGCCCGTTCGTAGGCGTCCAGGACGAGCCGGACCGCCGCGTCGCCCACGGCGTGGCATCCGATTCCCCCCGACCGCCGCAGCGATTCTTCCACTATGGCCGCCAGGTCGGCGGCGGTCATCCGGAACGGTTCCGCGCTGGGATACTCGGGGCCCCCGGCCCCGCCGATCGCCGCGTCCGCGATCCGCCCGTCGACGAAGGCCTTGACCCCGGTCAGGCGCAGGTACGGGTCGTCCGCCGGGTTACCCGGCGGCATGCCCGCCAGCTGCTGGCGCGCCGAGTCCGGGTCGCTGCCCTCGGCGATGCGCCACAGCAGGTCGCACCGCAGCGACAGCCGGCCCTGGTCGCGCAGCACCTGGAACAGCTCCAGTTCCGCGCCGTCGACGCCCGCCTCCCGGATGGAGGTGATGCCGCGGGCACTGAACCGCGCCATGACCGTGGCCAGGTCCTCGCAGCGCTCCCGGAGGGCCGCTCTCCCCCGGCCAGCCGGAGCGCCCGGGTGATCAGGGCGCCGGAGTGAGCGTGCCCGGTGTCGGCGGCGCTACCCAGCGGCTCGCCCGCCGCACCCAGCAGCGCGAGGGCCCGCGAGTTCAGCACCGCCAGATGGCTTCCCCGCCGCAGCAGGATCGGCCCGGCGGTACCCAGCGCGTCCAGCTCCGCCCGGGTCGGCAGCCGGCCCTCGCGCAGCTGGGACTCGTGCCAGTTGCGTCCCGAGACGGTCCACTCGCTGGCCGGGCGGCCGCGCGCGCCCTCGCGCACCGCCGCCAGCAGGTCCCCCAGGGTGGTCGCCTCGCGCAGGCTGACCAGGCGCGCGTCCGCCGCCGCCTGCAGCGCGTGGATGTGGGTGTCGATGAAGCCGGGCCCCACGCAGGCGGAACCCAGGTCGGCCCAGGAGGCCGACGGCCCGGCGGCCCGGGCCGCTTCGGCCGCGGTGCGGGCCAGGGCCCGTATCTTGCCGCCGGAGATCACGATGTGCCGGTAGGACCGGCCCGACCGGTAGTCGGGGCGGATGGTCGCGGCCGTGAGCACGGCGGCGGCCGGCCTCATGTCAGAAGCGGCCGGGCCAGCTCCAGTACTGGTCGTAGCCGTGGCCCTGCTGCCAGTGACGGCGCATCCGCCGCCGGAACCGGTGCGCCGCGAAGGCCGTGCCCAGCCCCACCACCAGCGCGAACACCAGGATCATCTGGAGGAAGGCCAGGAACACCCATCCGCCGCCCGGGAGCAGTATCACCGCGAGGAGCATCAGCGCCGCCAGCGGCAGGATCCCCGGGCCGCGCCGCCGGACGGCCAGGCCAGGGCCCGCGGCCCGGGGCGCCAGGACCGGGGCTGGCTCGGGCAGGTCGGCCAGGACCCGGCGCAGCTCGCCGAAGGTCCTGGCGTTCAGCGCCGCGGTGACCCGCTCGTCCAGTTCCTCGCGGTTGAGCCGGCCCTCGGCGAAGTGGTCGCGCAGCCGGGTGGTGACACGCTCCCGGTCGGCGTCCGAGGTCCGGATGCGGTCATCCATTGCCATCGTCGTCTCCTTGCTGCGACTCGTCGTCCTCGTCCGCGTCGGCGGCGTCGTCGGCCAGGATCCGGTACAGCCGGCGCCGGGTCTCTTCCAGCAGCCGCTCGGCGGACTGGACCTGCCCGGGGGTGCCGGCGCGTGCTATCTGCACGATGCCGGCGCCGAGCCGGGCGGCCTCGGCGAACAGGCCCGGCAGCTCCCAGGCCTCCTGCTGGGCCCGGGACTCCCACGCGCCCCGCGCCATCTCCGGGTTCTGCTCCACGTAGTCGCGGCCGGCCTCGGTCAGGCGGAACGTCCGCCGGCCGCCCGACTCCTCGCCCACGATCAGGCCCTCGTCGGCGAGCTGGGCCAGGGCCGGGTAGACCGCGCCTGGGCTGGGCCGCCAGGCGCCGCCGCTGCGCTCCTCGATCTCGGACATGATCTGGTAGCCGGTGCGGGGGCCTTCCTGCAGCAGCGCCAGGATCGCGGCCCGCACGTCACCGCGGCCGGCCTTCACGCGCGACGCGCCGGCCGGGGCGCCAGGCCCGGGCCACCAGCCTCCCCACGGACCGCCGGAACCGCCGCCCCACTGCCCGGCGCCCTTGGGCCCGGCGAAGCCCCGCGCCCACGGCCCGCCGCCGCGGCCCGGGCCGGCCGACAGGTGCGCCGCGAAGCTCTTCAGGTCGTCGAGCACCCCGCCGACGCAGTACAGCGAGTCGAACAGGCCGGGATCGAAGTCCCAGGCCCATTTCGGTGCCGGCATGCCGCGCCTCCGTTCCCCGCCTTCACGATACGATCACGATATATCGACAGCGTACGCCGTGGTCGTCCCGAATACAAGATATGTCTCGATCCCGGGTATCGGGACCGCGGCACCCGGGACCGCGGAGGGGGAGCCGTCATGGGCTGGAAGAAACATGGGCGAGAAGCCGGTGGTGCACACCCCGTGGTTCCGGCTGAACCCGGCCGAGGTCGAACTGCCCGGCGGCCGGCGCGGCGCCGGCTGAGGCCTAGCGGGGCAGAGCGCCCTTGACCTCGCTTTCCAGGTGCTTGACCTTGTGTTCCAGGCGCGCGTCCTGCTTTTTCGCCCAGGCGACTAGGCGCTCCAAGTTGCGGGCATTGTTTTCCTTGGCCACGCGCCCGATCGCGACCACCGCGATGGCGACGGTGACCGCGGACATGTGGAAGCGGTGGTCTCGCAGCAGCCGGTACACCGCGGCCACCCCGATCCAGACCATGATCGTGCTCCGCTTACGACCGCCGCGCGATGACCCGGCGGGGGTGCGTGCTGAGACCGTGGCCTTGCGCTCCGGTCCGACGTCAATCGTCATCTCGATCCCTTCGGTCAACGCCAGTCTGTTGCGGATCGCCGCCGGTAGTCAACGGGCGGTCACGGCCGGCCCCGCCCACCTCCCCGCCCCCCTCCACTGGCCGGGCCGGCGGCCCGCGCCTCAACCGGCCAGGGTGAGTCAGGGCTTGCGGGCCAGGCAGCCCCACATGGAGGTGGGCGGGCTGTTGAAGTCGAGGACCGAGTCGGGATGCCAGTCCTGGATCGGCACCACGCCCGGCTCCACCAGGTCGAGGCCGGTCACGAACGCAGCGATCTCGTCGCGGGTGCGGAAGGTGACCTTCAGGCCCATGGACTGGGTCAGCGAGGCCTCGGCCTTGAGCGCGCCGGGCACCTGGTCGCGCGCTGGCTGGGTGATCGCGACGAAGCTGCCGGAAGGCACGGCGTCCGCGAGCGTGGCGACGATCCCGCCGGGGTCGTCGGCATCGGGGATGCAGTGCAGGATGGCGATGAGCATGATCCCGACCGGCTGGCTGAAGTCGAGCGTGCGTGCCGCCTCGGCCAGGATCGTCGCGGTTTGGCGGGCATCGGCCTCGATGTAGTCGGTGACGCCTCCGGTCGCGCTGGTGAGCAGGGCGCGCGCGTGAGTGAGCACGATCGGGTCGTTGTCCACGTACACCACCCGGCACTCGGGCGCCACCGACTGGGCCACCTGGTGGGTGTTGCTCGCGGTCGGGATGCCGGTGCCGATGTCGAGGAACTGCCGGATGCCCGCCTCGGCCATGTAGCGCACCGCCCGCCCGAGGAACCGCCGGTTGGCCCGGACCCCGGGCGCGATGGCGGGCGTGGTGGCCATGGCGCGCTCGGCCGCTTCCCGGTCGGCGGCGAAGTTGTCCTTGCCGCCGAGCCAGTAATCGTAGATCCGCGCGATATGTGGCACCTCGGTGTTGAAATCCGGCACCGCGCTTCCCTTCTGCTGTGCTACGCCAACCCTAGCCTGGGTCCCCGGGCAGCCCGATGCTTTGCAGCTGCGCGAGGTCGGCCGGGCTGAGCCGGTCCAGCAGGCCGGTCACGGCGCAGTTGGCGCGGACCTGCTCCGCGCTGGTGGCGCCGAACAGCACACTGCTGACGGCCGGGTTGGTGAACGGGAAGGCCAGGGCCAGCGCGGCCGCGCTCGTGTCCAGCCGGCCGGCCAGGCCGGCCAGGTCCCTGGCCGCGGCCGCGGCCGCGGCGACTCGCGGGTCGTCCAGCGTCCCGGCGGCGCGGCCAGCGGCCGGCCCAGCTAGGTACTTGCCGGTGAGCACGCCGCCGGCCAGGCAGAACGAGGCGATCACCCCGGCGCCCGACGCGTCCAGGGCGCGGGTCATGGCGGGATCTTCCACCCAGGACCGGCGCACCAGGCTGTATGGCAACTGGACCGCGCAGGGCGGCATGACGTCGAGGCCGGCCGCTGCCTCGACCGCCCGGCCGGCCAGGTCGGCCGGCCAGTTCACCAGGGCCCAGGCGCGGGCCTTCCCGGAGGTGACCAGCCCGGCCGTGGCGGCGACGAGGTCGGCCACGGTCATGCCCGGCGGCGGCGCGTTCGCGTAGATCACGTCGACGTAATCGAACCGCATCCGCTGCAGCGACGCGTCCAGTTCCGCTGCGGCGCTCTGCTCCGGCCAGAACTCCCACCACAGCTTGTTCGCCACCACGACCTCGTCCCGGCGCAGGCCCACGCCACGGAACAACTCCCCGAACACCACCTCGGAATACCCGGTCCGCAGGGGAGCCGTGCCGGTCTCGTCGTTGTAGCGGGCGTCGTCGAAGAAGTTGATCCCCTCGTCACGGGCGGCCCGCAGGATGGCCACCCCGGTCTCGGCGGGCAGCCGCTCGTACGTGCGCCACGAGCCGAGCGACAGGGGCGACACCTCTATCCCGGCCGAGCCCAGCGGCCGGGAACTCAGGAAACCGGCTGGCATTCTGCCTCCCTCGGGAACCCTAGCGGCACGCGACACGCAGGGCTCAGGTCATGGCACCAGGCCGGTGCTGAGGTGGACGGAGAACGAACCGGTCGCGAGCCCGAGCTGCACCTGCCCCAGTGGCAGCCCTGGTAGATCGAGGGATACGCACCGGGGTAGCCGTCGGTCGGGTTGCCGACCGCGGCCACGGTCACGGCGGCGATCAGGAACGACCGTCTGATCGGCACATAGCAATCTTGCCCCGTCAAGGCCGCCCGGTGGGTGACTCGGCGTCTAGGCTGCGCTGGTGTGGCGGAGAGCTTCGACCCGGTGGCGCACAACCGCGCCGCCTGGGACCGCGAGGTAGACAGCGGCAACGAGTGGACCCGGCCGGTTGGGCCCGAGGTCATCGCCCGGGCGCGGGCCGGTGACTGGTCGGTGGTGCTCATCGGGTACGAGCCGGTGCCGCGTGGCTGGTTCCCGGCCGGCCTGGCCGGCGCGGCGGTACTGTGCCTGGCCTCCGGCGGCGGGCAGCAGGGCCCGGTCCTGGCCGCGGCGGGCGCCGCTGTGACCGTGTTCGACAACTCGCCGCGGCAGCTGGGCCGCGACGAGGAGGTGGCCGCCCGGGAAGGGCTGGCGATCCGCACGGTGCTCGGCGACATGCGTGACCTGGGCGCGTTCCCCGACGCCCGCTTCGACGTGGTCGTCAACCCGGTCTCGAACGTGTTCTGCCCGGACCTCGCGCCGGTCTGGCGGGAGGCATTCCGGGTGCTGCGGCCGGGCGGCATCCTGCTCGCCGGGTTCATGAACCCCGACATCTTCATCTTCGATGACGCGGCGCTGGAGCGCGGGGAGCTGGTGGTGCGGCATCCGCTGCCGTTCAGCACCCTGGACCTGCCCGACGCCGAGCGGGAGCGGTATTACGGCGACGGCCCGGTCGAGTTCAGCCACTCGCTGACCGAGCAGATCGGCGGCCAGCTGGCCGCCGGCTTCATCCTCACCCACCTGGCCGAGGCACCGCATCACGCGGGCGCCACCGCGCGGTACCTGCCCGGTTACTTCGCCACCCGCGCGATCAAGCCCGGCTGAGCCGCGGCGGGCCGACGTCAAGCACGGTGGCTACATTGAGGACGCGGGACCGCGATCCGGCGGGAACGCAGAGAGGCGAACAGAGCATGGCACCCGGCATCCAGGTCAGCGACCAGGCCCCCGACTTCACCCTCCCGTCGCAGTCCGGCGAACCGGTCCGGCTGTACGACCGGCTCGGCGAACGGGCGGTCGTGCTGTACTTCTATCCCAAGGACAACACCCCCGGCTGCACCGCCGAGGCGTGCGCCTTCCGCGACAGCTACGAGGTCTTCACGAACGCCGGGGCCGACGTGATCGGGGTCAGCTCCGACTCGGTGGCCAGGCACGTGGGCTTCGCCGACCGGCACAAGCTGCCGTTCACGCTGCTCAGCGACCAGGGCAGTCAAGTCCGCAAGCGCTACGGGGTACCGGCCGCACTCGGCCTGCTGCCCGGCCGGGTCACTTACGTGATCGACCGCGGCGGCACGGTCCGGCACGTCTTCAACTCGATGACCCACATTGACCAGCACATCAGCGAGGCGCTGGAGGTGGTCAGGCAGTTGCAGGCGGAACAGCCGGCCTGAGCGCGGCGGGCAACCGCCCGCGCGTGGGCCGGGTCATCGACGGCCTGCGCTCCGCTGGCGGAACCGGCGGCGGTACAGTCGGGCGGTGGCTAACCCGGAACCGCAGCCTGGGCCCACCGGGCCGCGGAACGAGTTGCACGCCGGCCGCAGGCCCGGGCTGTACCGCCACGTCACCGAAGAGCGTTCGTGACGTAGCCGATGATGTCGTCGGCGCCGCGGCGGCCCGGGTCCAGGTCCGGGTTGTAGATGCAGACCGACCAGCCCGCGCAGCCGCCCGCAGCGAGGGCGGCGGACGTCACCCGGTTCAGCTGCGGCCAGGTCAGCCCGCCGGGCTGCGGGTAGTCCACCGCGGCGAAGTCGGCGGTGGCGAGCACGTCGAGATCGGTGTGCAGCCACCACGGCGCGGGCAGGGCCGCCGCGACGGCCGCAACCCCGTCCACGGCGAGCTCGGCCGGGCGGATCAGCGCCCGCAGCCGGCCCGCCAGGGTCGGCACCCGGGCGCTGGCCAGCTCGCCGGCGTCGCGGGGGCCGACCGCGACGACGTTCCCGGTGCGCACCCGGGGCAAGGCGCGGCGCAGCCGGGGGTCGAGGCCGTCGTCGAAAAGCCGCAAGACCAGCCCGAGCTCGCAGTCGGCGGCCTCGCCGGTAGGCGACCGGCGAGGCGGCCAGGCGTCCTCGTGCCCGTCCACGAACAGCAGGCCGGGCTCGTCCCCCTCGGCCTGCAGCGCCGCGAGCGCCCCGACGATCACCGGGCAGTCGCCGCCGATGAGCAGCGGGAACCGCCGGTCACGGCGCGCGGCCGCCGTCGCCTCGCGGACCTGCCCGATCATGGCGATCAGCGCGTCCTCGGCCAGCAGCCCGGACGGGCCGCGCCGCGGCTGCGGCGCGGGGAGCGCGAGATCTCCCGCGTCGGTGAACCCCGGCCGGCGCCCCAGCGCCGCCGCCAGGCCGTGCTCGCGCAGCACGCCCGGCGCCCGCGCCACCCCGTCCGAGGTGCCGCTGGAATTGGTCGGCACGCC
Source organism: uncultured Actinomycetota bacterium (assembly GCA_963808705.1). GTDB lineage: Bacteria > Actinomycetota > Actinomycetes > Streptosporangiales > Streptosporangiaceae > JASHPR01. Next base: position 201,414 of record CAWEHB010000014.1, read on the forward strand.
GATCAGCACGACGTCGCGCGACATCGTCACGCGGGCGGGTCAAAGGCGACGACGCTCTTGATGCCGGCCGGCAGGCCCAGGATCAGGCCCGGTGCCTGCTCGGGCGGGTAGCGGCCCGCGATCAGGGTCCGCACCACGGCCGGCCAGCGCCGCCGGAACAGGTCCAGGTTCGCCAGCGCGGACGCGAAGGCGTCATGCCCGAAGTAGGCGTCCGTGCATCCGGCCGCGACCACCAGGCTGTCGTAGGGCAGCGTCAGCTCCCGGCCGTCCGGGGCCAGGGCGTGCACGACGCGGCCGTCCAGGTCCAGCTGCTGCACCTCGGCCAGCACGGCGTGCGCGTTGGGCTGCTTCCTGATCACCCGGCGCAGCGCCGACGCGATGAGGCCGCCCGGCAGTATCCCGGTGGCGACCTGGTACAGCAGCGGCTGGAAAAGGTGGTGGTTGGTCCGGTCCACGATCGTGACATCGACATCCGCGCGGGCCAGGCCGCGCGCGGCGTTGACCCCGCCGAAGCCACCGCCGACCACGACCCCCCGGTGCCTTCGGCCGGTCATGGCCCAGACCGCCGGGCCGGCCTCAGCGGCCCGGCGTCTGCGAATCGATGATGTCGGCCGCCTGCCGCAGCGCGTAAGCTATCCGGTCCCGCAGCCGCACCTTCCCGAGCTCGTCCGCCAGGTCGGCGAGCAGCTCGCGCAACGGCGTCAGGTCAAGCACTCCTGGCTCGCCGTCGCTGTTCGTCACCCGTCCCGCCTTCGCGGCGCTGGCCGTGCGGCGGGCCTGGTCATAGAGGCGGCCGACCGCGGTCCCGGTCAGGCGCCCGACGTCCATGCCGCCAGGCGGCGGATCAGGAGGGATAGGCGAGGGGTTCTCAGTCACGGAGCCTCCATCTGCTACGCGGAATGCGGAGCGGTCGGCTTGGCGAGATATGTCAGTAGTCCATTGTTCCTCACGACGGAAAGCATCACCCACGTTGGGTGATCAATACGCCCAGACCCCGCTCGGCCGGCTCGGCGAGGTGGCCGACATGGCCGACGCGGTGGCGTTCCTGGCCAGCGACGGATCCGGGTTCATCACCGGGACCCTGCTCCCGGTGGACGGCGGCATGGGCCGCCCGGCCCGCGCGCTCCCGGCCGGCGGCCGAAATCCGGTCGCGCGGCCGCCCGCCATGCTGGTTGGGTACGTGATATGCGCGGATTCGGCGACCCGGGGTTCTTCGGCGAGCGTTACGCCCACGAGTACGACCAGACGGACTGGATTGACCCGGCGCCCGCCGTGGCGTTCCTGGCCGGGCTCGTCCCGGACGGCGGGCGCGTCCTGGAACTCGCGGTCGGCACCGGCCGGGTGGCGATACCGCTCGCCGGGCGCGGCATCGCCGTGGAAGGCGTCGAGGGCTCGGCGGAGATGGTCGAGCAGATGCGCGCCAAGCCCGGCGGCGCGTCGATCCCGGCGACCATCGGCGACATGGCCGACGTGGCGGTGACCGGCCCCTTCCGGCTGGCCTACCTGGTGTATAACACCCTGTTCAACCTGCCCAGCCAGGAACGCCAGGTCGACTGCTTCCGCAACGTCGCCAAGGTCCTCGAGCCGGGCGGGCTGTTCGTCATCGAGTGCTTCATCCAGGACCTGACCGAGTTCGACCACGGCCAGCGGGTCGCCACCCGCGCGCTGACCGAGGACTCGGCCGAGATGGAGTTCCTGATCCACGACCCGGTGGCGCAGGCCGTCACCTACCAGCGGGTGACGTTCGACGCGCAGGGCACCACGCTGCGACCGCTGCGGATGCGCTACTGCTGGCCCAGCGAGCTGGACCTGATGGCCCGGCTGGCCGGGATGCGGCTGCGGGAGCGCTATAGCGACTGGGACCGCAGCCCGTTCACCGCGGCAAGCGACAGCCACGTCTCGGTGTATGAGCGGACCTGACGGAGAACCGCGCCCCCCCGTCGGCGGCCCGACCGACGGGTCTATCCTGGGGCGCGGGAGAGAGGGTCCGGCACCTTTTATTCAGCGGCTGTGCCTCTTTATTCAGCGGCTGTGCCTCGGATGGGGGAGAGTCATGACCACGCATGATTCGCAGTCTCGGTGGAGCCGCGCCCGGGTGGCGCTCTACGCGGGCGGCTGCTCCGTGTTGCTGGCAGGCTCGGCAGTGCTCGCCGGAGCGGCGCCGGCCGACGCGGCAGCGGCGGCCACGGCCCAGCCGACGTATCTCTACGTCGCCAACAGCAACGGGAACAGCGTCACCGAGTACGACATCGCGACCTCCAGCGTCGTCGGCACCTTTGCCGCGGGCAGCAGTCCCGTGGCGGTGGCGGTCACGCCGGACGGCAGCCAGCTGTATGTTGCCGACGCCGGGAGCAACCAGGTCCTGGTCGTGAACACCGCGACGAACACGGTCGCCGGCACGATCGCGGTCGGCGAGCTGCCCGCGTCGATCGCGTTCAGCCCGAACGGCAAGAAGGCCTACGTGCTCAACCGGAACTCCCAGTCGATCTCGGTCATCAACACCGCAAAAATGACGGTCACCACGTCCTACTCGCTCACCAGCGCCGAGGGCACGTCGTACGGGAACGACCTGGCGATCACCCCGGACGGCGACCAGGCCTTCCTGCCGCTGCAGGACGGCACCGTCATCGTGGTCAACCTGGCCACCGGGGCGGTCGTGACTACGGTCACGCTCGGGTACACCTCGTGGCAGGCCGTGGTCAGCCCGAACGGCAAGGACGTCTACGTCACCTACCTGCCGACCATCTACAGCCCGGGCTGGGTGGCGGAGATCAGCACGGCGACCGACAAGGTCGTGCACAAGATCACCACCAACGGGCCCTCGCCCGGCTCGGTGGCCATCACCCCGAACGGCAAGTACGTCTACACCGCGGACTTCTCCGACAACATGGTGGACGTGATCACCACGGCGAGCAACGCGGTCACCGGCGTGGTGGACCTGCCGTCGGGTTCCTACCCGGTGGCGGTCGCGGCCGACAACGACTTCCTGTTCACCGCGAACTACACCGCCAACTCGGTGTCGCAGTTCGACATCGCGGAGAACTACCAGCCCGAGGGGTCGTTCCCGGTGGGCAGCGGCCCGAACGGCCTCGCCTTCGTGCCGGCGAGCTGACGAGCCGGCCCGGCTGCCGCCCGGCCGCTGCGACCTGGTCTACGACTCCGGCTGCCTGCACCACCTGCCGCCGCACCGCCGGGTGAGCTACCCGAGCCTGCTGGACCGCGTGCTCGCCCCCGCTGGTCACTTCGGCCCCAAGCCGCTGCACGTCCGCCAATGGCGGTGCGGCGCGTGCGGGGCGCAGCTCGACCGGGACGTGAACGCGGCGGTCAACGTCGCCAGGGCCGCCGGGCTGGCGGTGACAGCCTGTGGAGCGCTGGAAGTCAACGCTCCTGCTCGGTCGGGCGGATCAGCATCTCGTTGATGGCGACGTGCCGCGGCCGGGTCACGATGTAGGTGATCGCGTCGGCGATGTCCCCGGCCTCCATCCGCTGCCCGCCCTGGCTGCTCAGGGTCTGCAGCACTTCGGGGCGGTTGTGGCTGGCCAGTTCCGTCGCGGTCGCGCCGGGCTCGACCAGGGACACGCGCACGTAGCGCCGGGTCACCTCCTGGCGCAGGGACTCGCTGAACGCGCCGACGCCGTGCTTGGTCAGGGAGTAGACGTTGTTGCCGTTGCGGGCCACCCGGCCCGCCACCGAGCTGATGTTGACCATGTCGGCGACGTGGCGCGGGCCGTCCTCGGCGGCGCGCAGCAGGTGGGGCAGGGCCGCGTGCGCGCAGTACAGCAGGCCGAGCACGTTGATCTCGACCATCTGCTGCCACTCCTGCAGCGGCGCGCCGACCGCCTGGCCGAGCAGCATCACGCCGGCGTTGTTGACGAGCGTGTCGAGACGGCCCAGTTCGGTGACCGTGCGCTCGACGGCGTCGGCTGCCTGCGGCTGGTCGGTGATGTCCGCCTCCAGCACCAGCGCGGTGCCGCCCTGGTGGCGGATGGTGGCCGCGAGCAGCTCCAGCCTGTCCTTGCGCCGCGCCGCCAGCGCCACGGCCGCGCCGTGATCGGCGAGCGCGGCGGCCGTGGCCGCGCCGATGCCGCTCGAGGCCCCCGTCACCAACGCGACGGTACCCTCCAGTGCCGGCCTCATCGGGGACTCGCCTTCTCCTGCTCATCGGCCAGGTGGCAGACGGCCTCCACGTTGTTGCCGTCGGGGTCGCGGACGAACGCCCCGTAGTAGCTGTCGTGGTATTCCGGCCACAGCTTCGGCTCGTGCAGGACCTCGGCGCCCATGGCCACGGCCGTGTCGAAGAAGGCCCGCACGGATTCCCGGCTGGGCGCGATGAATGCGATGTGCGACTCCCGGAAGCCGTCGCCGGTGGTCTGGCGGCCGATCCAGAAGTCCGGCCTGGGCGGCACGCCGTAGCCGACCGCGTCGCCGAAGTCCATGATGCGCTGGCCTCCGAGGGTGGCGAGCACGGCGTCATAGAAGGCAGCGCTGGCGGTCATGTCGGCGCACTGAATCGAGAGGTGATCGAGCATGAGGCCCATCCTGCCAGTCACGCCCGGGGCGCGGCGGGCGGCGCATGACCGGACGGTAGCCGTGCGGGACGGGCAGGTCGTGAAACCGGAGCGTCGTAGCCCCGCGTCAGCGGGGCTACGACGGTCAGCCGCGCTGGGCGGTGCCGGGCCGCAGGCCGGTAAACATGCGGTGCAGGGCGGCGACGCCTTCTCCCGTCGAGCGCACGTCGAGCACCAGCTGCCCGGCGGACGTCTCCACGGTCCAGCTGGCCCACGGACAGCATCGGGCCTCCACTGCGACCAGCCCGCGCAGCTCGTCCTCGGCGCCGGGATCCGCGCGGAAGGAGATGCGAAGGCCGTCGGCCGTCTCGGCGCGCTCGGTCATCGCACGGGCGGCGAGCCGCTCCCAGCGGGCGCCCTGGGCGGCCAGGTCCGCCGGCGTGAGGGCGCAGGCGACCGGTACGGCGCCGTCGTTTCCGTTGGTGGTTGGCGTGGTCATGGTCTGCCTCCTCGCAGCACGGCACGGTTTGCCTGCCTGCCCTGCCTGCTGACCCGGCCCGAAGGACCGGAGTGGGACGACGCGGCCGAGGCGAGGTTCTGGGACTGGTACAGCACCCGGAACCAGCAGCCGGACCGCCTCGACCTGGCTGTCGTCGACAAGGCCAGCGGGCGGTGCGTGGAGCCGCCACCGCGGTCACCCGCCATCTGACGCCATGCCGAGCTGACGACGAGCCGCGTCTGGGGCGGCCATCCGGGTAGACCGTAGCAAACGGCGGCGTTGCGCTTGGGGCAGGAGGCCTGGCATGTTCGAGGCGGCCAGCATCCGGGAATGGCTCGACCACGATGTGGTCGACGCCGACGGTCACAAGATCGGCTCGCTAGAGGCGATCTACGTTGACACCGGCACCGACCTTCCGTCCTTCGCCACGGTCAGGGTCGGAATGATGGGCCGTCACCGGCTCGCGTTCGTGCCCCTGGAGGGGGCGACCGTGGGTCCCGGGTATCTCAAGGTCACCTACGGCAAGAAGCAGGTGAAGGACGCGCCGTCGATCGAGACCGACGGCGAGCTGCCGGCGACCGACGAGGAGGAGATCTTTAAGCACTACGGCCTGACCTATCAGCCAGGTGCGAGCGGTGAGCGGAGGCTGGGCCGCCGCTGAGGGCGCGCTGAGCAAGCCGTCCTGTGGGTCAGCTGCTGCACTTCGAACTGGTCGCGTCCATGAAGCTCTTGACCGAGCTCACCACGCTGGCCGCGTCCGTGGTGACCGCGGCGATATTCGCGGCCGAGGGACCCGACGACAGCTGCTTGACCGCGCTCTTGAGCGCATCGACCGACGTGGTGATCGCGCTGGTCTGACTGGGGAAGTCGCTCTTGGCCGAGCTGACCAGCGCGGTGGCGTCGTTTTGAACCTTCGTGACCTGCGCCTGCAGGCCGCTGACCCCGCTGCTGACGTTCAGGCTGGTCAGACCCTTGATGGAGTTTTCCAGGCTGGCCCGGTCCGAGCAGTAGGCCGGCTGGCTGCTGCCGCAGCCGGTCATCGCGACTGCGCCGATCACGGCGACAGCGGCCACCGCAACCCGGGCCCAGGTGCCGCGCTGACGGGATCGTGATCTCACAGACCTCGCACTTCCCTCTTCATCGCAACCCTAACCGACAGGGACGACGACACGCGGACGCGCACATCACCCCCGACAGGTGACCGACGGGGCGCCGGGGATGGGCCGCTTTCGCCCATGTTCTACTGTGCCAGGCATGATGGACAACGATCGTCTTGAGCGTTTCGCCGATCTGGTCGTCCGTGTCGGCGCCAATGTCCAGCCCGGCTCGGGCGTCCTGCTCGGCACCGACATCGCCCACCTGGAGATCGCCCGCGCGGTGGTGGAGCGCGCGTACGCCGCCGGCGCCTCATGGGTCGAGATCGAGTGGTCGGACGGCCCGATCCGCCGCTCGCAGCTCACCCACGCGAGCATCGAGACGCTGACCAGGCCGCGGCCGTGGGTGATCGAGCGGACCAGGGCATGGACCGCCGGGCGGGGCGTCTCCATCCAGCTCGTCGGCGATCCTGACCCGCATCTGCTCGACGATGTCGATCCGGCCAAGGCGGCCGCGTTCCCGGTGGAGGAGAGGCTGGCCTACCGAGAGGCGATCCTCACGCAGCAGTTGCGCTGGACTGTGGTCGCGGCGCCGAATCCGGGCTGGGCGCGGGAGGTCTTCGGCGAACCAGATGTCGAACGCCTCTGGGAAGCGGTCGCGACGGCGATGCGCCTCGACGAGGCCGATCCGGTCGCCTGCTGGCACGAGCGCGCCGCGCAACTGGCCGCGCGGGCCCGGGCGCTGAACGCGCTGGAGCTGACCGAGATCCGCTACCGCAGCGCCGACACGGATCTCACGGCCGGGCTGGTGCCGGACAGCCGATGGACCGGTGGCTTCATGGCGGACCCGGACGGCGTCGCCTACCTGCCGAACATCCCGACCGAGGAGGTCTTCACCAGCCCCGACCGGCGCCGGGCCGACGGCACCATCAGCCTGACGAAGCCGGTGATCATCAGCGGCCAGGTGGTCGAAGGGCTGAAGGTCACGTTCTCCGGCGGGCGCATCACCGATGTCACGGCGAGGTCGGGTGCCGAGACCGTGCTGGCCCAGCTCGGCACCGACGAGGGCGCGCGCAGCCTCGGCGAGGTCTCGCTGGTCGACCGGGACTCGCGGATCGCCAAGGCCGGCATCCTGTTCCACGACACCCTGTTCGACGAGAATGCGGCCTGCCACGTCGCATGGGGACAGAGCTTCCCGTTCGCGGTGGCGGGCGGTCTGCAGAAGGGCAGCGAGGAGCTTTATGACATCGGGCTCAACCACTCGGCCGTCCACACCGATGTCGTGATCGGCGGCGACGGCATGACCGTCACGGGCACCGGCCCGAAGGGCACAGTAGAGGTCATTCGTGACGATGAATGGGTCCTGCCGGCCTGACGTCCGGCCGCTGGTGCCCCCGTGATAGCCCGGTCGCGTCCGTAGCCGCCCTGGCCAGTGCCCCGGTCTCGGGCAGATACACAGACCGTCTCATACTGGGCGTCCTGGGTCCGGCGACATCGGTCGTCTGCGGCGTTCCGTTTCGCTGGCGGACTCTGGTGATCTAGAGTTCTCAGCCGGGATGAAAGACCTCGAATCGCTGGATGCCGCCTTCGTCATTGACACGTTCCTGCTGCTCCTGATCGGCATCGGGCCCAAGATCGCGCTGGTGCCGTTCCTCGACGCGACCGCGGACATGCCAGAGGCGACCAAGCGCCGCGTGCTGCGCAAGATGCTCACCACCGCCGCCACGGTCGCCGCGCTCCTGCTGATCCTTGGCGGCGTGCTGACCAGGCTGCTGCACTTCTCGCCGGGCGCGCTGGGCGTCGCCAGCGGCATCATCCTGCTGATCATCGCGATCGCCATGGTGCTCGGCCATCAGGCCGACGGCGGCGGCGATCACCCGGTCGAAGGCCGGGACCCGATGCAGGTCGCCGTCTTCCCGCTGGCCGTGCCCTACCTGCTCAACCCGGCCGGGATCGTGGTCCTGGTCACCTTGTCGGCCGAGGCAAGCTCCATCGCCGTGCTCGCGGTCGCCGTCGGCGTGCTCGTCGCGGTGCTCGCGTTCGACGTCGTCGTCTTCCGCTGGGCGGTGCAGGTCAGCAGCAAGCTGGACGCGAGCCGGATGCTGGTCACCGAGAAAGTGTTCGGCTTCCTGCTGGCCGCGCTGGGGGTGCAACTGGTGCTCAACGGGTTGTCCGACGTCGGCGTCATCCACCTGACCACCGGTCACTGAGGATCAGCGGGTCCGCGGCCGCCCTGGTTGAGCGGCTCTGGCGGCGGTACCACGCGGCGGTACCACAGGGCGGCGTTGAGCCCGGCCGACCCCACAATGATCCGCCCGAGGATGTAGACCCACAGCAGCACCGCCAGCGCGACGCCCACCGCTCCGTAAGTGTTGGTCTTCCTCGCCACCAGGTAGCCGATCCAGTACGTCGTCAGCAACTGGAGTACGTCCGCCCCGGCCGCCATGAGCAGGGCCCCGGGGACGAGGGCACGTGCCGGAGCGGGCGCACGGGGCAGTTTCCACGACACCCACCACCACAAGGCGAAGGACAGTGCCGTGATGATCAGAATGGCGAGCACAGCTCCCGCGATGCCCGATGAGTTGCGCAAGTCGTTGATGGCGACGCCCAGAGCCGACGCCGCGAGGGTGAAACCGATCAGGGCCAGCCTCGGGACGAGCCCTGCGGGCATCACTCTGTGCACCCGCCAGATGAGCCAGTGCACGACATAGAGGGCCTTCAGCAGGGCACCCGACGTAATGAAGAGCGTCACTATCGCCCCGAGGATCAGGGCGGCCTGGGTCCAGGCGCTTTGGTCCTCTACCCTCACCACGGTGCTCGCGAGGATCCCGGTGATGCCGATATTCCTCGCTAGCTGGCCCGGGTCAAGGCCCATGGCGCGAGATACGAGGCCTAGGACACTGAAGACGACGTACACGAACGGCACCATGAACAGGAAAATCCTGAAGGCGAGCGCGCCCGCGAGGATGCCGCCGCCCACCTGGGCGTCCAGTTCCTGAACCAGGAACCCCGCGTCCACCATGCCTGATCGCTGACGGCGAGCCCGCAGATCCTCCTGCAGCCGTGTCTGCTCCGAGGTCAGCCACTGACGCCCGTGGCCCACGACCCGGCGGACGCGCCCAGGAGCATGGCCCGGTGACGGAGCCGTCGCCGATCCGGTATCGGCGTCCGCGCGCACCACTCCGGACGGCTCAACCGGCGATTGCGGTACGCCAGGCCCGCCAGGCTGGTGATCTTCCAGCATGGGCTCAGGCTAGTACCGGCACCGCGGCACCGACGAGAGCCTGATATTTACACCCGGTGATCAAGATGCGCGAGGTGCTCTTCGGTCGTGCCGACGACAGCCGGGTCACCAGGATCGGCGAGAAGGCCAAGCGCGTGCCGGAGGCGAAAGGCGGTCTCCAGCGGGCGGGGGTCGACGTCGAGCCCTCGTGCCTGGGCATACGCGCGCCATCCCCGCTCCCATAGGGCGCTGAAGTCGCGGCGGCGGCGCCGCCACAGCCCGGTACCCCACTCGCCAAGGTCGAAATCCCAGAACGGGTGGTCGACCCGGGCCGTCTCCCAGTCGATGATGCCGGTGAGCCGGCCGCCATCGGCAAGCAGCTGGTCTTCGTGAATGTCGCCGTGAACCAGCACCGGCGCGAGCCGGGCGGCGCTGGCCAGCAGGTCTGCCCACGCCGGCGCACATCCGGGCCGGCCCAGGCGATCCGCGGCCGCCGCGGCCGCGTCGGCGCTCGTCGCCGGGTCCAGAGCTCTCCGCAGCCAGCGATGATGAACGGCATCGTGGTGCCGGGGAGGGCGCGCCCCGGGCAGCGCAGGCGGCTCGAGCTCATGCCAGCAGGCGATGACCTGGCCCAGCTGCTCGATGAGGGCTTCGGGCTCGGCCGGCACCTCGCCGCGCAGGCGGGTGACGGCCGCGAACGGGAACGGGTAGATTTCCGGGTCCTCCCAGCAGCCCAGCAGGCGCGGGACGACGCCCAGCCGCGCCTTGGCCAGAGCCCGGTAAGCGGCGAGTTCTCGCTCGAACCACTCCACGCCGGTAGCCGCACGCGGAAACAGGAACACCCGATCGGAGTCGAGCAGGACCAGCTTGTTCCACCCGGTCACGTTCAGCACCAGCCGGCTCAGGCCCACGCCGGCGACCGCCGCGAACCGCTCCGCCTGCGGGGGGGCCAGCACCGCGTTGACCGGGTGCCCCACGACGTCGCCGCTCACCCCCAAATTATCGCCACCCCACGGAAGCCCTCGTTCTGGCGGGCCGAAATCATGTGCGCCACGGCGGGCCAGAAGCCTACGGTGCCTGTATGCCGCACACCTACCCGCTGCTGAACGTAGCGGTCAGGACGCCGCGGCTGGCCCTCGTCGGAGCGGCGGACGACATGCTGGAGCGCCTCGTCCCTGTCATCCGCGATGGAGTCGTCGATCCAGGGGAAATGCCATTCGATGATCCCATGTCACTCTACGAGGACGGCCCGCAACGCGAATGGAATTGGCTGCGTAGAATCTGGCAGGGCCGCGGGCGGGTCGATCCGCAATGGTGGCGCTTCTATTTCGTTGTCATGGTGGATGACAGTCCCGTCGGAATGCAGGATCTGATCGGCACTAACTTCGCCGCGTTCGGGACCGTCTCGACATTCTCATGGCTCCGGCCGTCTTCTCGGCGGCAGGGCATCGGGACCGAGATGCACTCGGCGATACTCCACCTCGCGTTCGCGGGCCTCGGCGCGCGTGAGGCATCCAGCGAGGCGTTCGCCGACAACGAGGCCTCAAACGGCGTCTCAAGGACTCTGGGCTATGAGCCCAACGGCACAGCCTGGGCCACCCGCCAAGGCAACCCGGCGCAGCTCACCGCGTGGAAACTCACCAGGAAACGCTGGGAACGGAACCGGCGCGACGACATCCAGCTAACCGGAGTCGAGGCTTGCCTGCCTGTTCTCGGGCTCGATCGGCCCTCCTGATGCCGGGCCGGTCACCGCCGCAGTTCCGCCACCTTTTCCAGCCATTTCCAGCCATCCCAGCTTGTGCGGGTTGCGGATCGCGTAGATCCGGGTGATCCGGCCACAGCCCGACCCTGGCCGGACCACGATCACCAGATCCGGCCCAGCTCGCCAGACCCGGCTGTGCCCTGGCACAGCCGGGACCGCGCAGCCGCCTTGGTAGTTACGTCCAAGCCTTGATGTAGGCGTCAATCAATGCCGCCCGTTCTTCGATCTCCCCCGCAGGAATCTCCACCAGCTCGAACCCAAGACGCGCATACTCGTCTTCGTGGTAACGCTCGAATTCCAGGGACTGTTGATAGCTGATCCGGCGCGCCGCCGTCGGCTCACAGAATCCGATAGGGCGGATAAAGAATATCTGGTTCTCATAGACCCGGCCGCGGATGATCCTGTCAATCTCGGCTGCTAGGGACCCTGGCACAGGCTGACCGAGGTACTTCGCCAGCGCAAGGGTACACACCGGTGAGCGATCGTAAATCTGCACCTGGATCCCGGGCGCCACTGGCTGCAACTGGCGGGAGCGTTGTAGCTGGATTATCTTCTCGATAAACAGCGGCTCGTTCCAAGGCTGCTCATTTCCCTGCGACTGCTCTACGGATATTACTTCCGTCGCGGCCTCGCTCACTAGCGCGTATTCCCGGTCTCGCAAGGCATGCAAAATGGATGTCTTACCCGAGCCCGGTGCGCCAGTGATGACAAAACGCTTCATTATCAGGGACCCCCAGGTGCGGACAGCGGCTTCGGCGATGGACTGGATCTCATGCCGGGGGACGGTCGCGGCACGGCGAGCGGCGCTCGCGCGATCCACATGCGATTAGGGGCCGACCGGCTAGTAACCTTGGGCGTGCGATCCGGGTGCGATAACGAGTGGCACCAGGGGCCGGAACGGTCTACAGCGGGCGCTCACAGCCGCCGAGCACGCGAGCCGGAAAGGGAGCATTTGCCCAGGTCAGGGGGTTCCTAGCGCGGTCGCTAGCCGTGGTGCAGAATCGGACCGCCCGACGGCCGGCCGGAACGAGACCGCAGATCTTCTCGGCAGAGGGAGGCGCGGGGATGACGAGCTGGGAGAAGTATATCGACGTCATCGTCCTGTTCACCGAGGACATGGAGCGCTCGACTGCGTTCTACCGGGACGTCTTCGGGCTCGTGCCGGACCGTCAAGACAACGACTTCCGGTTGGCCGGAACGCTGGTCATGTTGCTCGACCGTTCCGATGCGGCGGATCAAATTGCACCCGCAACGGCCGCCAGCCGGGAATCGGGGGCTGGGCTGCAGCTGACGATCGCCGTCGACGACGTCGACGCCGTGTGCGCGGACCTGGCCGGACGCGGGGTAGAACTGATCAACAGGCCGGCCAACCGGCCGCGCGGACAGCGCACGGCAAGCTTCGCCGACCCGGCCGGCCACCTCTGGGAGGTAGCCCAGCCCGTGACCGGGGCGGGCTCCGCGCCGGCGGACGGGGATCTCAGTGCGTGGAAGAAGGCCGAGAAGAAAATCGACCGCGTCACGCTGTTCGTGGCCGACCTGAACGCTGCCAGGGCGTTCTACCAGGATGTCTTCGGCCTGACCGCGCAGGCGGAGGACCAGAACTCCGCAGCGTTCCGATTCCAGAACATGAGCGTCACGCTGCTCGACATCGCCTCCGCACGGGAGCTCACCGGGCCAGCCCTCGCAGCCGACAGCCTGGCCGGCTCACGATTCCGCATCACCAATTTCATGGATCCAGATCTGTGCGATGTGGATACCGCTGTGGCCGAGCTGGCCGGGCACGGCGTGCCGCTACTCAGCGGCCCGGCCGACCGGCCGTGGGGGAAGCGCACGATCCTTTTCGCCGACGCCGGCGGCTGCATCTGGGAACTCGCCCAGAATGCTGCCAAGCCCGGCGGAGGGCCGGCCTAGCGCCGTCGGCGCGGCGGCGCTGGTCCGGGCTGGCCAGCCGACAACCGGTCGCATCTGACGCTCAGCTCCTGCTGTCGGTCGCGACTTGCCGCTGCAGGTGGATGACCAGGCCATCGAGCATCTCGGCCGTACCTTCCTTGCGCAGCGCAGGCGCCTGGACGCCGTCGATGCCGTCCAGGTAGGCGCCCTGCTCGGTCCAGCTCAGCGCAGTGCCGTCGCCGCTCTTCGTGAACTCAATGGTCGCCACCGACACCGAGATCCGCACATCGTCGGCGTACATCTCGTAGCAGTACACGAGCCGCTGATCCGGCACGATGTCGTAGTAGAGGGCGTCGTAGCGGTAGGTCGTGCCCTGCCACCTGTGGCTGAAACGCTCCCGGCCGCCGACCCGGAAGTCGAACTCGGTCGGACCCGCGTGCTGCTCCTCGGGCGGCTCCAGATCGCCGGTGTCACCCCAGTTGTTCTTGGCCTCCTCCGAGGCGAACGCGGCAAACACTCGCGACGGCGTCGCCGGGTAGGTCCGCTCGATCACGAACGTGTCGTGGATAACGGAACGCGCGGTCATCACTTACTCCTCTGGCTCGGTTTGCTGACCGGTCCACGTACTGGACGGGGCCGACCCGGCATCTGGCTGGTCGGCGGTCTCGGCGAGATAGTCACCCAGCCGGTCTAGACGGCGCTCGATGAGCGTGCGCCGCTCGGCGATCCAGGACTCCGCGGAGCGCAGCACCGTCGGGTTGATGCTGCAGGTGCGGGTCCGGCCTACCTTCTGCGACCGGACCAGCCCGCTGGCCTCCAAGACCTGCACGTGCTGGACGACGGCGGCCAGGGAGATGGCCAGCGGTTTGCCCAGCTCGGAGACCGAGGCAGGTCCTCGGCTCAGCCGCTCTACCATGACCCGCCGACCTGGGTCCGCGAGTGCTTGGAACACCCGGTCTAGGTCCGCCACTTGGTTAAGCATGTACTTGAGTATATGCCGTCGCCCGCTCAATAGTCAAGTGAATGCTGTAGTATTGGGCGAGACGGTTACTCGGCTCCGGTGTCTCGGCGCTGCCGGGTGTCGTCATCGTCTTCGACACCAAGGAACACGCCGATGAGGCTGTCGCCTATCCTGTTCCGCCGCTACCGGGTGTCACGCCGCTGACATTGGAGATCCGCGAGGTGTACGCCAGCGCTTGAACCGGTGAAACCCGGGGCTATTTGCCCTCCGCGATGACCCCGATGCCCTCGGTGTTGTCCGTGCGGAGGTGCCTGATGGCCTGGTATTCCGGCGACTCGTACCAGGCCTCGGCCGCAGCCTTGGTGGCAAACCTCAGCACGACGGTGACCTGCCCGGCTGATCCTTCAAGCGGCTCGGAGTCGCGGTCGACGACGATAGTTTCGGCGCCGTGGGCCTCCAGGCTGGGTCCGACCGCCGCAATATACTCCTTGTACTCGGCCTGGTTCGTGATCGTGTAGTTCGCAACGAAGTACCCAGCCATAACGCCTCCGGTCCGGACAGTCTCGGGCGAGCCGATACCACAGGTTGCCAAGCTACTGCGGTGTGCGCGCGGCCAGCCACGCGGGTGGCTGGGCGCGTGCGGAGCCAGCGATCGGCCACGGCCCTCGGCCAGGACCAGGCGGCCGTCGCTGGAGCGCAGATGATCTTGTCCCGCATCCAGGCGGTGACGTCACCCGGGCTGGTCATCGCCGGGCGGTGGCAGGCTGGTTCCGGTCCGGCTGGCGGCGGGTGGCCGACCGCGGGGCCGCATCGGCCGCGCGCGGCCGGGCAGCCGCCCGGCGTCGGCGAGCGCGCGGCGGAGCAGGAACTCGATCTGGGCGTTGGTGCTGCGCAGCTCGTCGCTGGCCCATCGGGCCAGGGCGTCGTGGACGGCGGGGTCCAGGCGCAGCAGGATGCTCTTGCGTTCGGTCACCGCTATTCCGAACCTGCCGTCACTGGTACAGGGTGCCGGTGTTGACGACTGGCTGGGTGGCCTGCTCGCTGCACAAGACCACCAGCAGGTTGGAGACCATCGAGGCCTTGCGCTCCTCATCCAGCTCGACGACGTCCTCTTCCTGGAGCCGCTGCAGGGCCAGCTGGACCATGCCGACCGCGCCCTCGACGATCCGTTGCCGGGCGCCGACGACGGCGGTCGCCTGCTGCTGGCGCAACATGGCCTGGGCGATCTCCGGGGCATACGACAGCCGGGTCAGCCGCGACTCGATGATGCGCACCCCGGCCGGTGCGACCCGTGCGGAGATCTCGGCGGAGAGCCTGCCGGTGATCTCATCGGCATTGTCGCGCAGCGACAGTTCGCCTTCGCGGCGGCTGGTGTAGGGGTAGCTGGAAGCGATGTGCCGGACGGCGGTCTCGGTCTGGATGGTGACGAACTGCGTGTAGTCGTCGACGGAGTAGCTGGCGCTGGCGGTGTCGGCGACCTGCCAGACGACCACGGCGGCGATCTCGATCGGGTTGCCATCGGCGTCATTGACCTTGGCCTGCGCTGATTCCTGGTTGCGGATCCGGGTGGAGACCGCGATGCGGCGGGTGAACGGGTTCACCCACTGCAAGCCCGAGTCGCGGATGGTGCCGCGGTAGCGGCCGAACAGCTGCACGACTCGTGCCTGCCCGGGGACGACCGGGGTCAGGCCCGCCAGCACGAGGCCGCTGGCGAGAAAGATCAGCACGCAGAGCACAACCAGCGCCACGGCGGCGCCGTGACTCTGGCGACTTGCTACCACGGCAAGCGCCACCCCGACCAGGAGCCCGACGATGCCCGCCACCAGCATGGGCAAGCCGGGCAAGAACCGGGCCTCGCGCTCGGTCACCTGCTGGTCACGCTGTTGCGAGCCTCCGGCGGCTGCAGTCTGGGTAACCATCTCGCGCCTCCTCCACTTGACGGATCTGATATCACACATCAATCGTACTGATATCCATTTTCCGGACAAGGCGCCGCGCCGGACCTGGCGGGACGGTGATCTTGGCGCGCGACCGGCGTGCGATAACGTGCGACTGCACTCGGCCGGAAACGAACCCTGCCGGTCACTCACAGCCAGCCGCAGGAGTCGACAGCAGAGATTCCCGCAGGTCAGCGCTGTGAGGATGTGGTGGTGAGGTCGCGCGCCCAGCTAATCTCCATTTTTCGGGTCAGGAGGTCCGAGAATGGACGCCGGGCCAGTGCTGGTGTCGATTGGGCCGGTGTCGATCGTGCTCATATCGATGACGGGGGATACCCGGCCCCGGGTAGAGGACGACCTGCTCGACATCAGCCCAGGGAACGGTGACGGCGCGGTCCCACCGCAATGCCGCCGACGCTGTTCACCAGCCCTGCGTGAACGGATTGGTTTGCTATTGATCACCCTGTCCGGCCGGTGATCAGGCCGGTGAAGTTCGGGGTGCCGATTCCGGTTGCCTCGTCGTAGCCGGGGGTCACCGGGTAGAAGCCGTTGTTGGTGCTGGCCTGGTTGAAACCGGTGATGTCGTGGAAGTCGGCAGTGCGAGTGTTCGGGTTGTCGAAGAGCGCATAGAGAAGGTAGTTGGCGTTCCCGGAGCGGCGGCCGTGGAAGGCGTCCCGGTCACTGAAGAGGGCAGCCCAGAGCGGCGCGGAGAGGCTGGTGCCACCGATGTGGAGCCACCCGGGAGCACCAGGGGTCTTGGTAAGCCCGAGGCAGGTGCTCGTATAGTCGGGGCCGGTCGGGTTGGGCGAGACGTAGGTCGACCCGGTGCAGTACTCCGCGTAGCCGGTGAGGGGATCCGCGTTGGCCGAGATGTCCGGCCCCTCGCGGCACGGCTGGCCCTTCGCCGCGAGAGCGCAGTTGCTCGGGCCGTAGACCGTGTCGGGGCTGATGACCCCGGGGCCTCGCTGGTAGTTCGGCATCGGCCAGAAGATGCTGTGACCACCTCCGCCCGCGCCGTAGGCGCCGCAGTTGAGGATGCCGGTCGAGGTAGCCGTCGATGAGTTGTTCCCGCTGCAGACGTTGATCGTGTTCCACACCGTCTCGGTCCCGTGCGGGTAGCTCGGGTGGGGGTTGTCCCCCGGGTCGAATGACGTGAACGAGGTGCCGCCGGTGCTGGTCACCCAGGGCTGGCTGGCCGGGTCGAGGGACTGGAGCGGGGCGTAGTCACTGAAGGTGCCATCCCTGATGCACTCGAAGGCACCGGTGTCGCCCGACGACGCGAACATGCTCTGGCCCTGCGCCGCCATCTGCTCGAACATGACGTTCTCGGCCTGGGCGTAGGCGAGGCCCGCATCGGGCTCGCAGATCGCCCAGCTCGAGCTGACAGAGTCGGCGATGTCCTGGTTGGCGATGGTGGCGTACTCGTCCAGCTCGGTCTGGCCGGTCACGTCGTTGGGTGCGTTGTAGACGAGGACGGAGTTGGTGTCCGGCGCGATCGTCAGATCCTGTTCGATGTCGGCCTGGATCTCGATGTCGCCACCGTAGCCGTAGTAGCACGTGTCCCCTGTCGGGCACTGCGAGGTGTTCGGAGCCAGCGGCCCGCCGTCGACATTGATGTCGACGAGGCGGGGGTGTAGTGAGAGCCGTAGAACGTGTGCGCCCAGGTCGTGATGTCCGAGTGGTTGTAGGCAGAGAGCTCAAACACGGCCACGTTGGCGCCGGCGCCCTTGGCCCTCGGTCCCGCGTGGGGGGCGTTGTAGATCCCGTTGGTCTGCGACGGGGTCAGGCCGCTGCACTTGGCTGCAGAACAGCCGGCCGGGACCGCGTAGGTGCACAATTACTGCTGTTACCCGGGCGGCGGGCTGTCAGGCGCTGCCTTTGCCGACTGCGGATGACCGGACAGCAGTGCGGCGATGATTTCGTCCCAGTGCTTCGGCACGATCAGATGGCCTTCACCCCGGTAGATCGTCAGGCTGCTGTCCGGGATCCGCGCGGCGAGGTGTTGCGCCATCGCCACCGGCACGTTGGTGTCCTCGTCGCCGTGCCAGACGCACACGGGGGGCTTGATAGCTGCGGGGTCGAATCCCCATGGCTGCGCGCAGATACGGGCCTCGTGGACGACGCCCCGGGCACCTTGGCGGAAGGCCTCGGGAGCCGCCGTTATCATGAGTTCGCGCAGGCGCGGGTTGGCCAGGGCCTCCCGGTCGGCTTCGGGCAGGCTCCGGTCGCGGGCGGCCTTGTCGAGGACCTTCGCCGGGTGGCGCTTCATACCGTAGGCGTGCTGCGCGACCACCAGCCGCAACAGTGCGGGTGCTTTGCGGGCCAGCGTGAAGATCAGCCGGTTGGCGCGGTTCATGCCCTGGCGAGCGTCCCGGGTGTCGATCGGCCCGGCACCGCTGATGCTGCCCGCGGCGATCACCCGGTCCGGCAGGCCGTGGGCCACCGCCAGTGCGTGCGGGCCGCCGCCCGAGAATCCCGCCACCAGGAATCGCTCAATGCCCAGCGAATCGGCGAGCTGGCGCACATCGCCTGCCCAGTCCGTCAGGCGCCGGCCCGGCTGGAACGCCGATGACCCCGCTCCTGGCCGGTCAGGCGCGATGACCCGGACCGCCACGGGATCCTCCGGCCACATTTCGCGGACGGCAAGCCGCGATCCGGGCAGGCCGTGGAACACCAGCAGTGGTGGCCCCGCCGCCGGGCCGTATTCGGCGTAGCCGAGGACCCTGCCATCGGCGAGCCGGATGACCTGATCGAGGCGAGCCGGCCGGGCTGGCACGCGATTCCCTCCATCGCTGAGTGTCGGTACAGCAGCGGCCGGCAGGACGCACGGCCCGGGCGGCGCCGCCGGCCCTCCGCCCAGCGCAACCAGGGCTCGCCTCCCCAGGCGGCGAGGGCAGTGGCCTGCGGTTGCGGCACTCGTATCCCCACCTGATATAATCCGATTATTATAATAATAAGATTACGGTAACGCTGCCTGGCAAGACTGTCAACGGCTGGGAAGGAGACCGGTGCGACGGGCCCAGGCGAAACAGGCCAACCGGCGTGCGCTGCTCGACGCGGCGAGTGCCCTGATAGCCCGCGAGGGCGCAGCGATCCGGCTTGAGGCCATCGCCGACGCAGCCGGCCTGACGACCGGCGCCATCTACTCCATCTTCGGCAGCAAGAATGACCTGATGGCTGCCGTCCTTGCCGACGAGATCTCCCGGGTCGATCTCGCGATCCACCCTGACTACGACCCGGCCCTGCCCCTGGGCGCAGTGATCGACCGGTACGTGCAGACCTGGATCACAACCTACAGCGGCTACTCGAAGGCGCAGACCGCCTTCGAGCTTCACTTGCTGCTGTCTGCCCTGGAGAACGAGGAGCTGCGGCGCCGGCTGGCCGAGACGCTCGATGCCGAGATCGGCCAGCTGGCACGACTGCTCGAGAACCGGGTCATCGATCCCGCGCGGCCGTCGGACCGCACAACGCCCCAGCAGGGGATGGCGATCGCCAAGGCGATGAAAGCGATCCTCACCGGGTTCGGCCTTCGCGAGCCGTTCATGGCAGATCCATCCGATCTTGCCAGGCAGTCCTGCCTGGCGCTCACAGCGCTTGCCAGGACGTCATCGAGCGCGCCCGCCGGGCACTGACACCGTGCAACGACGGCCCAGGGGCCGTTCACCTCGTCAAAGTGCCCATGCCAGTACCGGGAGATCCTTAAGTTGAAGGTATTGGGTAGCGCCCCCGACAGCGATAGAGCCAAGTGCTGATATCAGAATCGTCTCGTTTCGATAGTTGGCTTCGCGAAGAGGTGCTTGTTAGTTCACGGCTCTCGTGACGGTCGGCCGCTTACGTGGTATGCCATGGCTGGGCGGTCAGCCTCTGAGCAGGCGGTGGATCGCGTCGCGCGCGGTCGAACAGTTCCGGCACCGCCACAGCCGCCCGGCCTCTAGGGCTCCGAAGCGCACCTGCGGGAGCTGTTCGGCGAGCGAGTCGAGTGGGCGGAGATGCGGAACCAGTCACTGCTTGTCGAGCATTTCGCCGTGCCGCGCGACCTCTGCGAGTACTACAAGGAGCACTTCGGCCCGACGTACATGGTCTTGCCGGCGGACGCGCCGCGCATCAGCTCCTCCAGCAGCGGGTGCATCTCGGCGGCCGGGCGCCAAGAAGGTAACGACGTCACGGGCGGTACCGCGGCCATTTTTCACGCCGGTACGGCGCCGCGCCAGCGGTACCAGGGGCTGATCCGTAGAGATATACGGGTACATCCGCTACCAGCACAAACGCCCGACGAACTGGTGCGATGCTGTTCAGCGATGCGCAATAACTGGCGGCATTGAGCGCCCTTGTCCGGCCAGAATCCGGCCAGCGCCTCCGACTGCGCCAAGCCGCGCCTCGCGATCGTCGCCGTCGCGTGCGGTGGCCTTTATCGCTGGCGAGGCGATGAGATTCGGGCGCGCGTAAGGTCATCACTTGCAGCGTGGGATGACAGCCCGCGAAGGTCCTCGGGAGGTGCACGGTGCGAAACACGAGCACGGGAAACGCAAGGTGGTCGTGAACAGGGCGATGTCACTGGACGGCTTCATCGCCGGTCCCGGTGACGCGCAGGACTGGATCTTCGACTTCATGGGGAATGACGCGCCCTGGCAGAAGGAGGCCGCAGCGGCCACCGGCGCCATGCTCGTCGGCCGGCGAACCGCTGAGGTAGGCGACAGAATGGAAGCCAACAACTATCGGGGGACAGAGTCGAGGGGCGAAGGCTACCCCTTCTCCGGACCCATTTTCGTCCTCACCCATAGGCCGCCGGACCCGCCGGACCCGGATGTCACCTACCTCACCGGTGACATCGGGGAAGCGGTCGCCACGGCACTGGACGCCGCGGGCGGCAAGAACCTCCAGATCCTCGGCGCCGATGTCGCCGGTCAGTGCCTGCGGCGAGGGCTCGTCGACGAGATCCTGGTGTGTGTCCTGCCGGTGCTGCTCGGCGACGGCATCCGCTTTTCGTCCCCGGGCCTCGCCAGGATAGACCTGGAACCGGTCAGCAGCACGCAGGCGGACGGCGTCACCATCCTCCGGTTCCGCGTCCGCAAGTAAGTAGTTCGGCTTACCCGTCTCAGCTCGCTGCGAGCGCCTGTCGTCTTTGCGGCCGGTCTTCTCCTGGTCCACGTGGGCGGGCGTGCCGCGTCACCTGGCTCCGGATCGGCCGCGCACTTCAAGCCACTCCGCGTATGCCATTGCGTCCTTTCGCCTGCCGAGCCGGTAGCTCTCGATCGCTCCCTGCCCGGCAAACGCAATAACGGCGCTGGGCAGGCTGGGCAGGAACCGATCGGTCGCGAAGCCTCCCGTACTCAGCGCAGCTGCCAGGCCGCCGACGAGTACGCCTGTGTACCGGGGCGGTACAGATCTCCATGTCGCGCACGAAAGCCCGGGCGTCGATCTCACGCCTTCGGCGCTGAGCAGCGGGACCGCGCTGATTTCTAAGGACGAAGATTCCCTACGGCCTCCGCGCGGACCACCCATAAACCCCCGGCGCGTGCGCCTGGTCGCGCTGGCGCTAACCGAGTACCGCCACCTCCGCTTCTTTGGCGTCATTCGTATTGCCGCTGGCAGTGTCGCGGCCGCCGCGGGCGTCATATGCCTCTCGTGCGGCGTCTACGGATGGGCAGCCTTCTTCCTGGTTGTCGGGGCGCTGAGTATCGCGGGTGGCTGCTGGGAGCTGGCTATCGCCCGCTCCGCATCTGCCCGGACCTGAGCCCGGTCAGACGCCCGCCGGGGCGACGATGCCCGTACTCGCGGATCTTCTTCCGGTACATGGTCGCCGGATATGCCGAGCGCCTCGGCGGCCTCCAGCTCCCCCTCGTCATGAGCTGGCCCGAAGTGCTCGATATCCGGCGAGCCGGGGCGAATGGAGGATCTGCACGGCCGTCGCGCCCGAAGTGGTCTTCACCGTCCGAAGATGCGGCGGTATTGGCCCAGCCTGGGCCCGCGCCTAGTGCGCAACGTCAGCGATCACCGACAGCGAACCTGCAAGTCAGTGACCCGCCGAAATGATCAAGGCCAGGTCGTGGCCGAAGTCAAGTCAGACTGGTGCACCCGGCCTGCCCGTTGTCGGCCGCGTGACGTGCTGTGGCCGCAGGCAGTCCCCGCGGGGACATCCCTGGGGGAGTCTTCACGAATGGCGGCGAGGTGCCAGGGCGGGTCAGCGTCCGCCGAGCCTGGTTTTCCCGTCGAGCAGTTCGCGTGCGATCTCCAGGTGGCCGGAGTGCGCGGCGGTCTCCTCGATCACGTGAAGGACGATCCAGCGGACGTTCGTGATCTGCTTGGTGTATTCCGGGTCAGGGTGAAAGTCGAGCCCGCGCGGGGCCGCGGACAGCGGAGTGACGGCGAGGACCTCATCGGATCGCCTGCACTCGTCGCGGTAGTTGGCGATGAGGTCGGCGCTGGGCCAGTCGCACGTGAAGGCGGCCTCGGGATCGTACGCGCCTTCTTCCTCGTCCCCCGCTTCCTCGTCCGGCCGTTCCTCCATGACGCCCGTGGTCACGTGCTGGAGCCAGTGGTGCTCGACACCCCCGAGGTGCCAGAGCATCCCGGCCACGGTCCAGCCGGACGGCACGACCGGCGTCTGCCAGGCTTCCTCGGGCAGCCCCTCGACGATCTTCAGCACCGAGTCGCGCTGGTACTGCAGGAAGCCCAGGAGCATACGTGACTCATCGTCTTGGTTCGCATCGCTCACCGCTGGTGCCGCCGTCAGTGGAGTGGTCTCAGAATCCGCCATTGTGCCCGCCTTTCGAGTTGGCCCGTCGCATCTTACGACGGCGTAGGCACCGAAACTCATCGCGGTAACGCGGCCGGCGGGGACGAGATACCCGCCAGCCGCACCGGTATCCAAGCCCAGGTCAAGCTCACCCTGACCGGCCGCCAGGCGCCGCCGCGCGACGCGCAGCAACCCCAGCCGCCGGAACCGGGGCGACCGGCGCCGAGGCGGCAGCCGCGCTGGCCGAGATCCAGCGGCGGCAAGAACAGGTCATCAAGGTCGTGCTGGTACCAGTCTGGTACTGGTGGGCGATGGCGGCCGCGATGGTCGCATACGGCGCCGGCAGGGACAGCAGGGATCTGGTCGTAAAGGCCATCACGATCCCGCTCGCCGTGCTCGTCATGGTAGTGCTGACCGGCGCGGTGATCCCTGAGATACGCCGCCGCGTCCAGGTGCACAACGCCGCGCAGCCCCGCGCCCGCGGCGCCGCCGCGATATGCGGCATGATATTGCTGGTCAACGTGGTGGCCATAAGCACCGCGGCCAGCCTGGCCGCGGCCCGCGTCCCTTATCCCGTCACCATCGGCTGCGCCGCCGGAGCTGCCGTGCTCGTGATCGCCGGGCCGCTGGTGAACCAGTACGTGCGCAGGCTCATGCTGAGCCAGGCCCGGCAGCAAATCAACGACGCGCCGCAGGCCACAGGCATCCCATGAGCACGGCTCGTTTCGATGAGCTGATCCACGCGCCGACGCGGCTGGCGATCGTCTCGCTGCTCGCGGCGGCGCAATGGGCCGACTTCAAGTACATCCGCGACGAACTCGGCCTGTCCGACTCGGCGCTATCCAAACAGCTGTCCACCCTAGAGTCGGCCGGCTACATCGAGATCCGCAGAAGATTCGTGGGCAAGCGCCCGCGCACCTCAGCCAGCCTCAGCACAGCCGGCCGCCGGGTATTCGAGCAGCACGTGGCGGCCCTTCAGCGAATCATTGCCAGGTCACAGCAGGATGCCGACGCCCAGCCGGCCGCTGAGGCCGGCCGCGGAATCCTAGGGCGCTAAGCCACCGGACCTTCGCCGGCGGTCCGGCCCTACTCCGGGCCTGTATTAACACCGCTACCGGCAAACGGCAAACTCCCAGGTCGGCGACCCGCACACGCTCCAGACCGCCGAGGGTGTCACAAGTCAGGTAGGCCACTGGCCCTGTTGTGATTGCTGCAATAGCGACAGATCATGAAACCATGACGGCCCGTCGGGCGAAACGGCTAAGTTCACGCACGAGGGCTCGCCACGCGACACGACGTACACCGCCTTGGGCCGCGCCTCCGTCACGGTGGGCCATCATTTGACTGCCTGCAGCCGGAACTCCCCGAAGTTGTGACTCAGATACTCCAGCTTGAACGTTGCCTTACATTCCGCGTTAGACCATTTGACGTGCACGTCCACGAGATATGTCTTGCCTATCTCGAGCTTCCATGCAGGGTTCGCCAGATCCTGGCTGTCGAGCCCGTCCAGGTCTGGACTGTTGAACAGCTCGGCTCGTTCCTCGCCGCCGCCCGGTCTCACCGGCTGTTCGCCTTCTACCGCCTGGCCGCCTATACCGGCGCACGGCGCGGCGAGCTGTTGTACCTGCGATGGGCTGCCGTGGACCTCGACACAGCCGAGGTCACCTTCGGCGGGTCAACAGTCGTGGTGCGCGGCCAACGTGTTGAAGGCACCACCAAAGGCGGCCGGTCCCGCACGGTCAGCCTCGACCGTGAGACCGCGGCCGTCCTGCGGGAGCATCGCCGCCAGCAGACCGAGGAACGGCTCGCCGCCAGGTCGGCCTGGAACGACACCCACGGGCTGGTCTTCACCAGCCCGGTGGGGTGAACCGCTCTACCCCGACACCGTGACCGCGCTCATGACCAAGCTGGTCAACCAGTACAACAAGTCGGTCACTCCCCCGGCCAAACCGCTGCCTCACGCCCGGCTTCATGATTTGCGCCACCTGCACGCGACCACGTCTCCTCGCCGGGGTCCCGGTTCACGTGGTGGCCGCACGGCTTGGCTACGCCGACCCCGCCGTGACGTTGCGGGTCTACTCCCAACGTGCTCCGCGAGCATGCCGTCAGTGTCGGAGACATCTTCGCCCGGGCGGTCAGAGGCTCGCGTTAGCAAATCCGTTAGCAAGGCAGGACGGCCAAAATGATCAACAGCAGTGTTTGCGCTGGTCAGAAGGGGTGGTCAGGGGCGGGGTCGAACCGCCGACCTTCCGCTTCAGGTGTAGCAATCGCCCACGATGCGGGGTGAGTGCCCTGGCTGGACGGCGCCTGGCGTGCGCCCATGGCTGGCGATGGCGGCGGACGTTGCCGTCACAGTTGCCGTCAGGCCATCCAGATCGCGCCGTGCTCGCTGAGCCCTCTTCCGCGAGCTGGTGCCTGCCCAAGCCAACCGCCCCCACCAGAGCGGTGTCTTAGCAATGGATGAAGATATCGAATTATCACATCTGATACAATCAATCCATGGTGGGGAAGCGTCCGGATCAGAATAGGCCAGGTGAGCACTCACTCGCCGAAGCGAGCCCGGATCTGCTGGCCGTGCTGGAGTCCGCGTCACGCTTGCAGCAGATGGTTCCTGACGCGGTTCTGGTAGGCGGGTCGGCTGCGGCACTGTACGCGGGCCACCGGGATTCTTACGATCATGATCACGTTCTCGTGGACCTGCAGGATCGGTTTGACGTCGTGCTCGAGGCGCTCGAATCCGAGGGCGACTGGGCGACCAACCGAGTGGTTCCGGGAAAGATCATCCTCGGCCAGTTGGGAGATATAGAGGCTGGCGTTCGCCAGATGATCCGTACCCGACCGCTGGAAACGACGCAGGTCACCCTTCCGTCAGGACGTGTGCTGACGGTTCCCACCGCGGAGGAGACGCTCCGGATCAAGGGATTCCTCATCGTACGGCGGAACCAGACTCGCGATTATCTGGATGTCGCCGCTCTGTCCGATCGCTACGGCATCCATGAAGCTGCAGGAGTCCTAGCCAGGATCGATGATTACTACGCGGACCAGCATGGGGGGGGCAGAGGCATTGCGGCCCAGCTCGCCCGCCAGCTTGCCGATCCCCGGCCAAAAGACTCATCCGTGACGGGGCAGCTCGATGCGTACCGGAACCTCACAGCCCGCTGGACCGACTGGGGCGAGGTGCGATCGGTATGCCGACAACTGGCCGCCGAGATGCTTGAAGCCGAGGTGTAGCTCATGCCGCTGGCATTCCGCAACTTGACCATTACACCCGATGCTCCTGTTTCGGAGTGGCCGACCGAGGCCGTACAGGCCGCACTCGAACGGGGTGATCTGGCGGACTGGCACCGGATCGTCGCCGCAATACAGGCCGATCCCTGGGGCAGGACCGCGCGACAGCTGGAAGAGGTGCTCAGCCACTCACATCCGTACGGCGTCACGGAAGCCATGCAGACGGCGCTGTCACGCGCCCGCCAACGAGCCGAGGCAAACGAACGCGCTGCGGTCGCCGCCGAAATCCGGAAGGCTGTCGAGCGGTCCGGGCTGAGCCAGGCAGAATTCGCCTCCCGGATCGGAACTTCCGCCTCGCGATTGTCCACCTATGCCTCCGGCAAGGTAACTCCCTCGGCAACGCTCGTGCTCCGGATCCGCCGTGTAGCCGAGTGGCGTTCGCGCGATGAACAACAACTACACGGCTCGGGGCTGTGCTAGCCACCGACCCCGCCTAGGCGCTCACGCAGAAAGCACATGCCAGCTCTTACGAGCAGGCGATGCGGATGGCGAACCTCGTGCCGAACAGTGGCAAGGTCACTGGCGTCCCAACTGGTAACTCGCTAACACGGACAACAAGCCCAGAGCACGGGCGACGGCCGACCGTCCGCCATCGGGAATGTGAACGTTGCCGTCAGGTAGTGGCCTAATCCACGCGTTTCCGCAGTTCAATGAGTGGTCAGGGGCGGGGGTCGAACCGCCGACCTTCCGCTTTTCAGGAGGCTTTGCCCGTCCACGTCAGTCCACGATCGGCCGTCTGATCGGCCTTTACGACGTGCTGATCGCTCTGGGCGTCCGGGCTTGTCCCCACGACTCCATACTCGTCGTTAGCAATCTGTTAGCAAGATCGCGCTGGCGCGGGGGCGCTGGTCTCACGCCGGGGCTGGCCGACCAGTGCGGTCACGATCGGATGCTTAATTTATTAGTCCTGTAAGTCTCCGGCAATGCGGGCTGGACCTGCGTGCCGTCCCGGTCAGCTGGGTACATCCGGTCCTTGACGACGGCCCTGATGCGTGGATCCCGCGCCGGGCCCGGCGTCACGTGGAGGATGGTTAGGGCAGCGGGGGGATGTTGCTGACGATCGCGACCTTGAGCAAGACCTCGCCGTTGCGGGTGCCCTTCATGGGCCCGGCGACCCCGGTCCAGTTCATGCCGAGCGGTGCGTAGGTGGTCCGGCTGAAGATGATCGTGTAAATGCTGCCTTTGTACACGCCGGAGCGGATTCCCACCCCGGCCTGCCCTCTCACGTTGGTGACATGAGGCACCACGGTCAGGCCGGGCGTCTGCGCCAGCAGGCGGTACAGCGCGGCGCGCTGTGCCGGGGTGAGGTAACTGGTGGTCATCATCGTTTCGATGTTCGTCAGCAGGCCGCCGGAGTCGCCCGGCCACAGGCCGAAGAGCTTGTGGAGGTAGCCGCGGAGGGCGCCCACGCTGGTGGGCATGGCGGGCTGGTAGGCGGCGTTCTCAGCCGCTGTGCAGCGCAGCTTTGTCTGTTCCGCGGGCTGGCCAACGGGTTTGATGACCCAGAACCCGTCACGGCAGGCGGGGAGAGCGCCGCTGTCATGGGGGCCGCCGTCATCCTGCAGCCCGAGGCGGGTACCGTCCGCCGACGCCCAGGTCTGCTGCACCCCGGCACCGGAGCCGTTTGGCGTCTGGGACACGAACAACTTCGTGTACACGAACTGGTCAGGCAACGGCGCGCCGCCCGGCAACTGCAGCGCCGCCAGGGCAGCGTTGCGCAAGACGCCCGACACGGTAGTGGCCGGGCCGAAGGACGCTCCGCGTGCGGCGGGTCCCGCCGGGCGTGCGGTGGGTCCCGCCGAGCGTGCGGTGGGCCCTGCCGGGCGTGCGCCCGGCGCGCCACCGGTCACGGCCACGGTGACCGCCGCGGCGAGCGCGGCGGCGGTGAGACCTGCGCCCGCAAGACCCCAGCGTGCCCGGGACCGCCTCGGCCGGATGCTCCCGGCGGCGATCCGCAACCGGCCCTCGGCGACCACCTCGGCCGACGGCGGTGCCTCGTCGAGCAGCGCGCGGATTATGTTCAGCTCATTCATCGATCTGACCTTCCCGGTCGAGCGTGGCACGGATCTTGACGCGTGCCCGGTTCAGCCGCGAGCCGACCGTTCCGTAAGGGATGCCGAGGGCCTGGGAGACCTCCTGGTGCGAGAGATCTGCCAGGGCGACCAGCAGCAGCACGTCCCGTTCCTTCTGGGACAGCCTGGCCAGCGCCCCGGCAAGCCGCGGCAGCATTCCCTCCGCGGCCACCCGGGATACCACGCGGTCCTCGTGGCCATCGGTCACCTGCTCAGCCCCGGCTCGCGTGAGCGCCCGGTACCGCCGCTGCTCGGCGCGCCGGTGCTGGGCAATGAGGTTGGTCGCGATCCCATACAGCCAGGCGCGAACCGGGCCGCGCCCGGCGTCGAAGTCGCCGTACTTTCGCAACGCGATGACGAACGCATCGGCGGCGATGTCGTCGGCCACATCCCGTCCAAGCCGTCCCGCGATGTAGCGGTGGATATCAGCGAAGTACCGCTCGTAGACGTCGGCGAAGTCACCGGCTGCGGGTCCAGCACCCTTCTCGTGCTGCGCCCTCACCTCAGCGGCTCCGTCATGACGCCACCTTCCAGCAGCAATGGATGGCCTGTCACCCGGTACTTCACCGAAGCCCGCCACGCCTTTCACGCCATCGAACGGGCCGTTCACACCAGGCACACGCGCCAGCCCCCATCGGGGCAACGTCCTGGCCCTCGGCGCGGAGAACACCCCTATAGGTGCCGTTACAGTATTGAGTGTCAACGGGTGAGGCCACCCAGGACTGTCAGCTTGGGAATCTGACAGAACCACGCCACCAGAGGGCCTGACCTGGCAATTTGATTATCCGCTGCTGACCGTGGCAGACCCCTGGTTACCGGGTCTAATGGCCCGCCAATGGCCCGGTGATCTTGAGTTGCTAGCGGTAAGGATTTTCACGATAGCCCACGGGCGTGGTTGGTCAGGAAACCCAAGCTCGCCAAGCTTTAGATTGCCTTGCTTCCCTATAGGCTACCTTGATTTCCGGAAGGAAAGTTTCCGGAAATATATTGCTTGTTAATGGTTACAGCCGTAGCGTGGGCCGCGGGCACCGGGGATCAGCCGACGACCGCGGCCGCATGCCAGGCGCCGGCTGCGATGGGGGCAGCTGACGCCGCCAGGTTGACACCGATCGCGAGGCGGGCCGCCGGGGACCAGGATCGTGGCCGGCGGGTCACCGGCTCGATGAGCGTGCCGGCGATGCATCCCAGGCCGATCGCGGCGCAGACCGCGCCCGGGCGCACGCTCAGCTCCCGGTGCCGGGCCGTCGCCGCCGCCGCGACGGCGGCCACCGGCATCGGCCACGGTGCCGCGACCGCGGCCCCCCATCCGGCCAGCAGCCCGGCAGGCACCGACAGCGGGATGCTCACCCCGAACGGCTCGCCGGGAAGCTGATCGCCGATCGCCACCACGCTGCCCAGCACGGCCGCGCCAGCGAAGGCGAGCGACGCGCCCAGCAGCACGCGATCTGGGTCCGCCCGCATGCGGTGCCTCCCGCCTGTTAGTACCGGCCGGACCTCAGGCTAGCGGCCACCCGGCCCGGTCTCATGGCTGACCGTACCCCGATCCGGTGGCGCCAGCCCGGCCAGCGCAAGCACCGCCGGATCTGGGGCGGCGCGGCCGTGCGGGTGCGAATACCCGGGATAGACCCCGCGGTAACCCCGCATCCGGCCGAGCGGCCCGAGCAGCCCGAACATCACCTCCTGGACCACACGCGGCGGCCTGGCGAACTGGATGACGCCCTGGAACTCCCGGCCGATCATCGCCAGCTGCAGCAGGCCAGGCATTCCCTTCGCGTTGGCCCTGCCCGCATTCGCCAAGCCGTACATCGTCCCGATCATCAGCTCAAACCGGGGATCCAGCGGCGAGAGCTCCAGCAGCACGCGGGCTTCCTCCCCGCCAGGATTCCAGAAGTCATGCACGGTCCCCGGCACCGCTGCCGCCTCCTCACCGGCGGCCAGCGTCCGCTCGACCCCGCCCACCCGCGGGCCGAGCCGGCCGGAGATGACGTGGAACCGCTCCCGGAGCCGCGGGTGGATGTGCTCACCGACGACCGCCCCATGCGGGCCGACGATCAGGTGCACCAGGGCCGGCCGCCCGTCACTGTCCTCTGCCGGGCCGCCCAGCGTAGTGCGTCCTTCGAGCCTTCCGACCCGTCGACCCCGACGACAATGCGGGGCCGCTCTTCGCTGCCTGATCCGTTCATCGTTCTCCTCACAGGCCGCCGGCCATCAGGTGACATGTTGGTCCCCGCGGGCTGTCATCCCGATGCGGTGCTGCTGGCGCGGAGCCGAGCTTGATACCAGACCCCGCGCGGACCGCACGCCATGTCGTGCCGGGCGCCGTGTCAGCAGGCATTGATGTTGATCTCCCAGCCGTGCCCGGCGGTGTAGTTGGCCTGGAACCTGATGCCGCTGATCGTGCCTTCGTAGTGGCCGGAGTGCTGATCGGCGCCTGGCTGCCAGACGACCGGCTCGAGGCTCGTGGGTGCCCATCCGCCGAACGTGTAGCTGCAGGTATTCCGGAGGTCGATGGAGTTGAGCCGCAAGGCAAGCTCCGCCGCGGCGCGGGAGTCCGGCGGCGCGATGGTACGCGCGGCGGCGAGGTCGGCGTTGAAGCGGGCGGCTGCGGGCGCCCCATTGCGCAGTCCGCGGAGCACCTCCTTGGCGTCCTGCCCGCCGATCGGCAATGCACGCCCCGAGGAGCCGTATACCCGAACCCCGCCGAACGCCCCGGCGCGCGAGGCCAGGTCGCCGTAGACCACCAGCACCTCGCGAAGCAGTTCGGTGGGCAGCCCGGCCGGGATCGCGCGGGCGACCGGCGCATTGTCGAGGTCACCGATCGCGGCCAGGGTGGCTGGCGTGAACCGCATCGACGTGGCGCCGATATCACTGTTGACGAGGGCAGCGGCATGATGCAGGCGGCTGTCTGCCTGCTCGGCCGCGGCAGTGAACGCCGCGAGCTGCCCAGCCGCCGACGGCACCGGCGGCGTTGTGGCGCGGGTGCTGCTTGGCGCTGGCCGCCATGACGCGGGAGTCGTTCCGCCCTTTGGCGTGGGAGCCGTCGCCTGACCGCATGCGGCCAGGCCTAGCGAGATGACCGCGGTCAGGCCAGCGCCCTGGAGAGCTCGCCGGGCCCGGGCACGCATGAGGATCACCTCTTCACGAGACTGCAGGAGCGGTCATTGACACTTCTTTTCCCGATGTTCCCGCCTGAATACGGAAATCGGAGAGGCGAGAGACCCCACCTGCGAAGTCTTTGGTCCCGGAACCTTCGCATAGTCGTGGAAGAAGCCCGCGCCGCCTTCTCCGCCACCGCTGGCCAGTCAATCCGTGACAGGTCGGCGGCGGCCTTCGCGTCAATATCCGGTGGCCGTTCCGCCAAGGGCCCAATCGTTAATATTTGCGGAACTATGAACAGCTCTCAAGGCTACGAGTGAACATATGCTGGTCAGTACATAAGAATACATGCATGTAACGCACTAAATTCGGCACGTGCTATCGTCTCCGCTACGCCCGCGGTGCTTGTAGCGCGCCAGATCGACCTGTTCTGGAGGCCTCAGTCGATACGCACCGAGAGCCCCGGGGCCGCACAGGTCGCGGGTCGGCGCGCATCGCAGAAAGAGATTGCCAGTCCGCCGATCTTTTGCACCGGCAAGGCTGCGCTGTCCGGGCTTGTATGATTATGCGCAACCGCCGAGCGCAGGAACTTACTCTTCTGCCGCATACAGTGATTGTCCGTCCCCGGCTGGGGCAGCCCGATGTAGCCCGGTACTGTTCCGAACGCGCGCCGCATGGCACGGCTGTTGGTGTTTCCGAGCGGGTGGACGGGCTGCGGGTGAGCGACGGCGTCCTGGGGTGGCCGGTCAGTGGCTGCCGAGGTCGATGGTGAGGATTTTGACGACGCCGTGCGGGTCGGCGCGTGCACCTTCGGTGGCTGCCGGGTTGAACTGGTAGTCGATTCGTCCCGCGCCGGTGATCTCGTAGTGGATGGTCTTGGAGTAGCCGGGCCACTTGGGCGCGGCGTGCTTGCCCTTCATCACGCTGGAGGTGCCGACCTGCGGCGGCTGCCCGGGTGTCATCGCCACGTGATCCCAGAACTGCTGCGCGTTGGCCAGCCCTACCCGGCCGGGCAGCTGGTTCCACAGGCCCAGGTACTGGCGGTGCACCAGGACCCGGAACACCGGCCTTACCGCTGGCGGCCCGCCGGGCCGGCGGGCCGCCACGTGCGGCCGGTAGGCGCCAGGAACTGGATCACTGCCGCGGCCGGGAGACCTCGGCATAGTCATCGTCTCCCGGGCCGGTCAAAATGGCCCGCCGCTGCGGGTCGGCCAGCGCGGCGGCGGTCGTGCGCCACTCCCGCAGGCATGTCTCGACCGGCGCCGCATCTCGCGTTGCCTCGGCCACCGCCAGCGCGTCGCGCAGCTCCCCGAAGAACTCCGCCCGGTCGTCGCCGTCGAACACCGCCAGCCACGCCAGCGGGCCGAGCTCCGCCGGGCGTGCCGATTCCCGGCCCAGCGCCGCCATGGCCAGCAGCGCCGCCACCGCGGTATGAGCGACCTCGGTGATCGCCTCCAGCTGCGCCAGCGGGATCATCGTCAGCGCGAACCCGTCGGTGTCGCGCAGCAGCGCGCCGCCCTCGCGGGCAGCCCCGAGGAACTCCCGGCGCTTCGCACCCGCAAGATCGCTTGCCTGGAACACTTCGCTGGTAATCTGGCACACGCCCCCTTACTAGGATCGTGCATACGATCTTACTAGCCACCGCTTATCCCCGCCAACCGAGGGCCGCTGGCACCAGCTGATGCAGTGCCCGACAGGAACCACCTGACCCCCGGACTGTTCACACAACGTCACCTTTCGCCGATGCCATGACGCGCGAGATCCGCCGTTCTGGCGCGGGTATCTTCCGCTCCGGGTGGCGGACTGCAGCGCGCAGATGTGGGCGATCTGTGCACATCCATCCGCATGGTCGCCATGCTGGATCAGCGAAGGGACCTGGCCCATCGGGCCTGACGGCCTCAGGGCCGCTCTGGTAGCACCGGCGTGAGAAGCAGGTGCCGCGGGCCGGGCTTCAGGTTACGGCGGGGCGCCGGTATCAGGGCCGGAGCTCAGCATGGCGGCGTCTGGGCGGTGACCGGCATCAGCCGAAGTGCCGATACGGCGGCCGGGGTGTGGCAGCGCGTTGTGGTGTAGTGCCCGGTGACGGCGGCGATCCACAGCCCGTCCACGGTGGCCGGGTGGACCGTCTTGCGGCGCAGCCGGCGGATTCCTAGCAGCCTGCGGGTGAAGGTGACGGTGAGCGGGCGGTCAGGGGTGCAGGCGTGGCCGATGGCCAGCGCCCACCGCTGCTGGGTGCCGTCGGCGCCGCGGCAGGTCCCACGCCAGGCGCCGTCGACGGACACGATCGGCAGGCGGGTGCTGGCCACCAGGCCGGCGGTGCATGTCGTTTTAAATGGGTGTCGCCGCCGGCTGGGAGCCGGTACACATGAGGGATGGCCGAAGTCCGGCTGCCGGGCGGCAACTCCACCGGGGCTGTGCTGATCGATGGCGTGATCCACAAGCGGGCGTCGCCGTGGACGCCGACTGTGCACGCGTTGCTGCGGTACCTGGAGGAGGCCGGGTTCGCGGGCGCGCCCCGGGCGCTCGGCTTCGACTCGTCCGGCCGCGAGATGCTGAGCTACCTGCCGGGCGAGACCATCGGGGACCGGGATCCCTGGCCGGCGTGGGTGTGGGCCGACTCGATGCTGGTGCAGGTCGGGCAGTGGCTGCGGCGGTTGCATGACCTGACCGCCGATTTCCGCCCGCCGGCGGACGAGCGATGGTTCATCGGTGGCCTCATGCGGCCGGGGCTGATTGTCGGCCATCAGGACGCGGCCCCCTACAACGCGGTCGTGGACGGCGAGCGGCTGGTCGGGTTCTACGACTGGGACATCGCCGGGCCGTCGTCGCGGGAGTGGGATCTGGCCTTCTCGATGCTCCCCTGGGTGCCGCTCGCGTCGGACGAGCCGGGTCCAGCGGACGCGGCCGGTGCGGGCGGGCCGGATGGCGGCGAGCGGTCGCGGCGGTTCCATCTGCTGCTCGACGCGTACGGCTTCGAGGACGACCGCGAGGTGTTCGGGTCGGTGGTGCCGCAACGAGCCCGGCGACAGGCCGGGGTCATCCGGCGCATGGCCGCGGCGGGCGATCCGGCGTGCGCCGCGCTCTTGCCGATCGCCGGGCTGCTGGAGTCCTCCGCGGTCGATGTTGAAGCACTCCCGCGCGACTTCTGGCTGCGCTGACCATCCCCGGCCCTTGATGCGTGGACCGGTGCAGTCGGGAC
This sequence comes from uncultured Actinomycetota bacterium, assembly GCA_963808705.1. Classification (GTDB taxonomy): domain Bacteria; phylum Actinomycetota; class Actinomycetes; order Streptosporangiales; family Streptosporangiaceae; genus JASHPR01. Next base: position 235,679 of record CAWEHB010000014.1, read on the forward strand.
TATGGATATTTGGCGAAACCAAACCCAGCTCAGCAGCGAGGCAGTCACGGCTCCCTATTCGGGCGCCAATGTGACCGCCCAGACTCAAATTCACCACCCGTAATCAGTCCTGCTTGATGACAATGCGCATTGATCCGCCGTTACGCGCGGCAAGCCGACCTCCGGCCGGACGTCCTCCACGGCGACCGAACGGGGCGATCTGCACGGCCAGCACCGTCAGCCGGCGTCCGATTCTGCCGATGAGCGTACCTGCTATTTCCCCGCTCGGATCGGGCGTGTCAACTTGTTAGACACCATCACACATGGCTGGCTCCTACTCCTCCGACAGAAACAGCTCTTGGATGATTGAAATGACAAGCAGCTGCTGAATGACAGCAAACCGAATAGAGGGTGTTGCGTCTGCGCATAATCATGGTCACACGCCTGCGGCCAGTTCCGGGCCGGGCAGGCAACCCGGCCCGGCCGGACTCACGGCACGATCTGCCAGGCCACAGGACACCTGGGCCAGATTGACAGAGTCGGCCACTCGTGCCGATGTGTGTGAGCGCTCGGACGGCTCGTGACCTGCGCGATGACTTTCGCGGTCGCGCGCGTCTTATCTACCAGACGCTGGTGGCCAGGATGTCCGCAGGACAAGGAAGGGATGCCAAATGAAGATCACCAATCTGGGTAAGGCGGACGGGCTACCGCCGGTGGATTGGACCGCAGTTGCTGAGAAGCTCGATGCAGGGTCGGCGCCAGCTCCGGACGCGATGAACTCCCGCACGACCTGGCTGTGCACTGTCAACGAGGACGGTAGCCCGCATGTGACTGCGGTCGGTGCCCTATGGCTAGACGGCACGTTCTGGTTCCAGACGGGCGCCGGCACGCGGAAGGGGCGCAATGTCGCGCGTGATCCGCGGTGTTCGATCGCGGTGTCGATCCGCGACGCGGACGTCGTAATCGAGGGTGACGCTGCGCGAGTGACCCAATCGGCCGCACTCGCGCGTATTGCGAAGGCGTGGGCGGACAACGGCTGGCCGGCCGAACCCGACGACAGCGGGCCGGGCATCACTGCCCCGTTCAACGCACCGTCGCAAGGACCACCGCCGTGGAACGTGTATCGCATTGAGCCACGCTCGGCGATCGTGACCTTGGCGACAGAGCCGGGCGGCCTAACGCGCTTCCGGTTCTGACGCTGCTGATCGCCTGGGTCGCCCTCATCTAGCCGCGTTGAGGTACATCGCGCCCCGGGGGGTGTTGCGAAGGCAGGGCACCGGGAGCACGAGCCAGCAGGCCCAAGTGCCGTCATGACCGCGCCAGACATACTGCGTCGGCGCGCCCGATCACCGCAGGCTGGCCGTGACCCTGGCATGAGCGCGTCAGGCCGTAAGGCCAGATTAGTAGTGCTTTACTTCGAATCTCGGGAACTCCACTCCCCCGCCGTCGTTCACGAGTCTTCGCGCCGGCCTACACGCTCGCCCGGCGGGGATTCCATCTGCCGACGCAGCCTTTGAGTTGAGGAACCACCGGGGATGTTGGGCTGTCACCCGCCTCACGCCTGCATCATCGCAGCGGCCAGAAACCCCGAAAACAAGATCAGCAAGGCATGTTAGTTATCTGGGAGCGCGCAGGTGAGTGTCTTGCCCGGGGAAATACTCGCTGCGGCCACCGGGTTGCAGGGTGGGTTCGCGGGCTGCCGCGGCGAGCGTGTCCGCGCCGCGGCAGCACGTGCAGGGGTGCGCATCGTGCAGGCGGGCCGTTGTGGCGGGTCCGCGCCTTCGACCGTGGGTGGACCGTGGAGAAAGATGCCCAGGAAAGTTCAGCCGTACGGCTCCGGCGATGAGACCGAGGCTGCCGCGCTGGCCCGGTCCCGGCCGAACCCTGCACCGGGGTATGTGAACGAGCTGGCCGCCACGATGACGATCGGGGAAGTCGCCACGCAGGCGGTGGAGGCTGTCCGGGCGCTGAACCAGCTGATGGCCGATGCCGGGGAACTGACCGGTCCGGGCGAGGCCCGCGAGGTCGTCGGCCGGCTGGCGCTGATGGGCCACCAGCTGCCCCAGCTGTACGAGCAGCTCGCCCGGTTCCTGGTCGCGCGGCGTGAGGACGGCCAGATCGCGCGCGGCACCCGGATCGCCGGCATAACCCGGATGAGAGCGCACGCTCATCGGCCATGTGAGCGAGCAGGCGGCCACGTCGGCGGCGCAGAGAGGAGTACAGATCCCCCCGCTCCGCGCGCCAGGACGGCGTCCCTGCAGGCGGAGACTGGGAGCTTAGCGGCGGATCTCGTACGGTCATGGACCAGTGCTGGTTGCGGCGCGTGATCGGATTGTCGTCTTGCGTGGTGACCGGTCCTGCCTGCCGGATGGGTATTCGGCCGTGTCGGCAGCCTTAGTTGCCGGGACAATATCTATCGGCGCCATCTATCGGCGCCACCGGCTCACGCTCGGTATCCGTTGATGCCTCGGCCGGGCTATGCGTGGCGAGCGTGTCTTCAGCGGGACCCGCGAATTCTGGGGCGGTAGCTGCCGCGTCGCGTGAGTGTGGCAGGGAGCCGTTTTGCCTGGGGTTCTACCATTCCACAGGCAGTTCGGCCAGGCCGCCGGTCACCGTATCGCGACGCAGCCGCAGTTGCCGGGCCGGGACTTTGAGCCGCATCTTCGGGAAGCGCGCTGGCAGCTGGGAGAAGACGGCTTGCAGCTCGGTGCGGGCGAGCGGGGCGCCGAGACAGTAGCGGGCGCCGTGCCCGAACGTGAGATGGGGCGGCCCTTGGCGGGTGATGTCGAAGGCGTCGGGGCTGGCAAAGACGGCGGGATCGTGGTTGGCGGTGCGGTTGTCGAGCAGCACCAGGTCGCCCGCGCGCACGGTCACCTCCCCGATCTGCAGGTCGGTACGGGCGTAGCGGGGGATGCCGCGGCCGCTGTGGCCCGGGGCGCGCAATATCTCCTCCACTACGGCGGCGATCCGGTCCGGATCGTTGATCAGGGCCTGCTGCTGGCCTGGATTGGCCAGCAGGCACAGCGTGCCCATGCCGATCGCCACCACCGTGGTCTCATGACCGGCGAACAGCAGCCCCATCGACAGCATCGCGATCTCGTCATCACCGAGGTCCTCAGCGCACAGCCGGGAGATGACGTCGTCACCCGGCTGCTTGCGCTTGCGGGCCACCAGCTCCCGGCCGTAGCCGAACAACTCATCCAGCCCGTGCTCCGAACGGGCCCGGTCACGCACATCACCGGTGGCCTCGCTCCAGGCGCGGAACTGGTCACGGTCGGCGTACGGCACGCCGAGCAGCTCGCAGATGACCTGGACGGGCAGCGGCAGCGCCAGCGCCTGGTGCAGGTCGGCGGGCGGCCCGTGCCTGGCCAGGTCATCGAGCAGGGCCGCGGTCAGTTGTTCCACCCGGGGCCGCAACGCGCGCATCCGCCTGGGTGAGAAATGGGGCTGCATCAGCGAGCGCAGGCGGGCCATGTCGGCCTGCTCGGTGTCGTAGTTGCCTATCGGCCCGCCCAACAACACCGACTCCCCCAGGCGGGCGGCCCTGGCCGGGTCAGGGTGGGAGCGGCCCAGCCGTTCATCGGCCAGCAGACGGCGCACCTCCTCATAGCCGGTAACCAGCCACGCCTGGTCTCCCACCGCCGTGCGAACCGCGTGGACCACGCCGTCTTGCTGCAGCCGGCGCAGCAACGGCGCTACCTCCAGCGGATGAGCCTGCTGAAAGGGCAGCTGAACCGTCATGCCGGACGCCTCCTCAGCTCAGCAAGGCCCGGACGCCTCCTCAGCTCAGCAAGGCTCAGCCCGATTCCTGACGTGGCCGCCACGGCCGTTTCACCCATGCTCGCTCACCGGCCACCGAACGTCGATAGGCCGATTCGCCCGCGCCCGCAGCAGCACGCAGACCAGCCCCGATCCCGCGGATCACGGACCGTGCCACTACTCCCAAGAGCCGCGCCGAATATGGGCGGGCAGCGCGCGCAACCGTCGCAGGCGAGTTGATCACTCCGCGTCCAGCCCCAGCCGCGGATGCGCGGTCCAGCAGCGTCGGCGGCGCCTGTGATGGCCGGGCCTGCCGCATGCAGCGGATGCGCCTACCCCTGGAGGCCGAGCTCTCGGTGCCCGGCACTCTGCCGTCCTGACGTACCTCATCGCGGCAGAAGCGGGCATTCGCGCCGAGGACAGAACCGCATACATATACGGTCGAGCCGCTCGTCTGCTCAGACATAGCGTGACTTGCTGGCGATACGAAAGCTCTTGATAGTCGTGCGCAGTCCCGCCCAATTGGGTGCACGGCAGGATCGTGAACGCAGGCTAGCAGGCCGCTGTGGAGTCGGCCTCACGTGCCTGATGACAGGCGTTGAGAATGGCTTGGGCTCTTGCCCATGTCCGCTCTGGGCCGGGACGCCATTGATGGTTCAGCGCGGGCGCCAGCGTTTCCAGTGTGCCGTCGCTGTGGCCCGGATCTTGCCGTCCCACACGAGCTCAGCCTCTGCCGTCATCTGCGCCTCGTCGGCAGCGGTCACAACTGCCCGAAGCTCAGTCCTGTCGTGCAGTGGGCAAGGCCGCAGGTATCGGACATCCAGGCCAGCGGTGACGTAGGGCAGTCCTGCACCTGGCAGCGGCGGCCAGCCGTGGCGCTCGGCCTCGACCATCACAGCCGCGGCGCTGTGGCAGTCCAGAACGGTGGAGATGATGCCTCCGTTCAGATAGCCGAGGCCGTTGTCATGCTCGGGCCACGGCATGAATGCCGCTGTCACAACCCCATCGCCAGGGTAGCTGCGGAGTTGCAGTCCCTTCGTGTTGCTTGGCCCGCAGCCGAAGCAGGGCAGGCTGGGATAGAGCCGTTCCTGGATGCTGAGGCGATGGCCGATCCCACTGGCAGTCATAAGGTCTCCGTCCTTCGCGTGGCAGCAACCTCCGGCCAAGCGCCAAGATCGCGTGCGGCTCAGACCGCGCCGGCCAGAAGCAGCCCGACGGCCAGTCCGGGCTCATCGAGCTGAGAATCCACGCCTGGCCTCAGGCCCTGAGCCGAAGCTGGTCGCGGTGCTTGCCAGCGTGGCGACCGGCTTGGTACAGGTGGCGAGCGTCAGGGCGGTGCCGATCGCCGCCACCGGCAGTGTGCGCGCCTGCTCCAAGTCCGTAGGCATCTTCCGCTCCTCGCTGTGATCGCTCCTGGTCGGTACGGGACCAAAGGTGGCGGGAGCGGCTTGCAGTCCGATTGCACCTGCGCTGCAGCGCAGGTGCAATCATCGGAAGGAGCTCAGGCGGGACCGCGCGAGCGCGACGGCCTCGGCGGCGGAAAGGCCCGAGCCGCGGACGGCTGCGGCAGTGAACCGTTTCCCGCCCGGGCCGTCGAGCAGCCGAGCCGCGCTGTCGGCTTCGAGCGGCGAGGGTTTGACCGCCGCGAGGAGACAGTGATGCAGCGCCACGGCGTCCTCGTCGGCGCCGAGCCGCACGAGCAGGCGGACGACGTAACGCAGGTTCAGCCACTGCTGCGTCCAGTCGCCGACCCGGTCCCAGTGATCGAGGACGCCTACGAACGCCGTGGCCGCGACGGCAGGGTCGCCGTGGACAGCGCGCGTCGCCGCGGCCTCCATCAGCGCAATGCCTTCCCACCAGAAGTTATGCACTGACCCGGCGAGATCCGCGGCCTGGTCGAGCAGCGCGAGAGCGCGCGGCGGGTCGGTCTTCTTCAGCACGAGGCCTAGCGCGTAGCGGGCCGATGACTGCGCCGTGGGGTTGGCGGTCGACTCCGCGACGCGCATGGACTCCTCGGCGGCGGGGAGCCCGAGCCCGGGGGTGCGGCGGACCGCCTGGCAGATCGCGACGTAGTACAAAGTCCAGACCAGCCGGATGGGGTCCTCGCCCCGCCGCGCGATGGCGACCTCCGCCTCGTAATGGCGAAGGGCAGCGTCGACGTCGCCCTCGTACATGGCGACGTCCGCCGCGACATCAGCCGGATAGCCGGTTCTGGCCGTGCCGCGTCCGGGCACCCGGCCACCCGCGCGTGCCGCCAGGCGCAGGGCACGCCCGAAGTTGCCGAGGTTCCACGCCCCACGGGCTGCAGCACCGAATCCCGCGGCGAAAAGCGGGTGGTCTGCGGGTGCCAGGTCGAGGGCTTGCTCAGCCCATCCAACCGCCTCGTACCCGATCCGCAGATGCCACACCTCGGGCAGCGAGGTGACCAGCCGCATGGCAAGGTCAGCGTCCCGGTCGGCGATCACCTGCTGGAACGCCACCCGCAGGTTGTCGGCGTCAGGCAGGGTCCGCTCCACCCACATCCGCTCATCGGGGCCTTGCACACCCCGTGCGGCCTGCTCGGCCAGCGCAACGAAATGCTCGGCATGGCGCCGGGGCAGCGATCCGTCCGCGGGCAGCCGCTCCCGGCCGTAGGCACGCAACGTCTCCAGGACGCGGTAGCGGGTGCCGCCCGTACCGGCCACCGCGAACGCCATCGACCGGTCGACCAGCGCGGTGAGCAGCTCGAGGGTGTCGCCCTCGGTCGCGCCCGGTTCGGCGCAAACCGCATGAACCGCGGTGAGGTCGGCGCCGCCCGCGAACACCGACAACCGCGCGAACAGCCGCTGCTGGTCTTCCGACAGCAGCCGGTAGGACCAGTCGATGGCCGCGGCGAGGCTTTGGTGGCGTGGCGGCACGGTGCGTGCCCCGCCGGCAAGCAGGCGCCCGTCGTCGAGCCGATGGACCGCCTCTGCGGCGTTCATCACCCGCATTCGGGCGGCTGCCAGCTCGATCGCCAGCGGCAGGCCGTCCAGCCGACGGCAGATCTCGGCGACGGAGGCCTCGGTCTCGGGGCCGGGCTCAAAATCCGGCTGGGCCGCCCGCGCGCGCTGCACGAACAAGGTGGTCGCGTCGGGCACCGACAGCGGCGCCACCGGCCACACTTGCTCGCCCGCGACGCCGAGTGCCTCACGGCTGGTGGCCAGGACGACGACATGATGACAGTTCGACACCACCCGATCGACCAGCCGGGACGCCTCGTCAAGCACGTGCTCGCAGTTGTCCAGCACGATCAGCAGCGTGCGGGCCCTCAGATACTCGATCAGTGTCTCCTCGATCGTCCGGCCGTGCCGTTGCCGCACGCGGAGCGCCGCGGTCACGACGTGACCCACCGGACCACCGGCGGCGAGCGCGGCGAGCTCGCACAGCCACACCCCGCCGGGGAACCGGGACTGGTCGAGGCCCGCCACCTCCAGCGCCAAACGGGACTTGCCGACGCCACCGACACCCGTCAAAGTCACCAACGGGGACTCGCACAACGCGGCGGCGACCCGGGACACCTCCTCGCCGCGGCCCACGAAGCTGGTTGCGCGTCGCGGCAGGTTCGTCAGCAGCCGGGGCCCGGCCGGGGTGAGCGCGGGGTCGTGCTCCAGCAGCTGACGGTGCACCATCCGGGCCGGTTCCGACGGCTCGACGCCGAGCTCCTCGATGAGCACGTGGCGCAGCGCCTGGTACACGGCCAGAGCATCGCGCTGCCGGCCGCAGCCGTACAGCGCGCGCATCAGCAACACGGCAAGGCGCTCCCGCTCGGGGAAGCGTTGCACGAGCGCCTCCAACTCGGGGACGGCCTCGCGGCTGCGGCCGAGTTGGAGCAACGCCTCGGCGCGTTCCTCCATAGCGGCCAGCCGAAGGCCCGTCAGCCGCGCAATGTCGGCATCGGCATCGATCTCGACGGCGTCGAACTCGGCAAGCACGTCGCCGCGCCACAGCGCAAGCGCGCCGTTGAGCAGATCCAAGGCCCGCCCGTGTTCGGCTGCGGCCGCATGCCGGCGGGCCTCGACGACGAGACGCGTGAACTCCGTGGCATCGAGCTCGCCGTCGGCCACTGCGAGCGCGTACCCAGGTGCGCGGTAAACCAAGCGTTCCCCGTCCTCTAGGGGCGGCAGCAGCGCCCGCAGCCGCGAAACGTAGACCCGCAACGCGCCGAGCGCGGCGCTCGGCGGATCCTCGCCCCACACGACGCCCACCAGACGATCGGTCGAGACCACCACCCCCGGCCGGAGGAGCAGCGTGGCGAGCAACGCCCGCGGCTTCGGGCCGCCGACAGGCACCGGCACGCCATCAACGGTAACCTCCAGCGGCCCGAGGATGCAGAACTTCACGGCTCCCCTCGCTCTGGATGATCCGCCTCGTCTCCGGATGCAATCCGATCGCAACCCGGTCCCATAAGACTAAAACGACCTTGAGGAGGTGGCACAGATGCCAATCAACGCCGCACCGGCGACCGGGCCTGCACTGCGACCGCTGGCCGTCGGGATCACGCCGTTGGAGACCAGGCGGGACGTGGTGCTACAAGTGGCCACCCGGGCCGAGGAGCTCGGCTACACGGCGCTGTTCGTGGCCGAGGGGTGGGGACACGACGTTTCCGTGCTGCTGGCCGAGCTCGCCCACAGAACCAGCCGTATCCGCATCGGGTCCGGGGTGATCAATATCTGGGGCCGCAGCGCCGCAAGCCTCGCGATGCTCGCGACCAGCCTGGCCGAGGTGTCGGGCGGGCGGTTCGTCCTCGGACTCGGCGCCGGCAGTCCCCAACTCGCCGAAGGTCTGCACGATGTCGCGTTCCGCACACCGGTCGCGCGACTCGGCGCCGTGACCAGGCAGGTCCGCAGGCTGCTCGACGGTGAGCGCATCATGCCCTCGATTCCCGCTGGCAGCAGGCCGCTGCGGCTCGGCGTGCGCCCCGCATCCGACATCCCGATCCACCTGGCCGCGCTCGGCCCGCAGGCCGTGCGGCTGGCGGGCGAGCTCGCCGACGGCTGGTACCCGTTCCTGCTCCCGGTGTCCGCTCTCACCGACGGCGTGCGGCTCCTCAGCGAAGGCGCTGCCCGCAGCGGATCCGGCCGGCCGTTGCCGCAGGTCTGCCCCGGTGTGCCCGCGGCGATATCGCCCGACCCGGTACAGGCCCGCACGCTGGCCTCCTGGTGGGTCAGCTTCTACCTCACCAGCATGGGGCCGCTGTATGCCCGCACGTTGCGGAACCTCGGCCTCGGGGACGCGGTCGATGCCGTGCTCGAAGCGAATCAGTCCCAAGGCAGCGCCGAGGTGCCCGCCGCAGCCCAGGTCCTGATCGACGAACTCACGATCTGGGGAGACGCGGCCAACGCTCGCGCCGGCCTTGACCGCTGGTACGCCTTCGGCGCCCAGATGCCTGTTGTCGTACTGCCGCCCAACCGGGGCATCGACGAACTGGAACACGTGCTCGACGTGCTGCGCCCGGCACTGCGTGGGTCGATCGCGGATGACAGGGAACTGGTTTGGTGACTGCACATCGCACGACTTCGGTCTTCGCCGACTCCCGGTTCCCACCTGAGGTGATCTCGGCAGCGATCCGCTGGTACCTGCGGTACGGGCTGTCCTATAAGGATGTCGAGGAACTGTCGGCCAGCCCGCCACGCGATTACGTCCCTTCCCGATCTCGCGACGCACCTCGCCGCGAGCCTTCAAGCTACTCCTGGCTAGTGGCCGCTGGCGGTGCCGCCTGGCAGACCAAGACGTGCCCAGATTTAGATGCATGACAACGCTAGGCGCTAATCTCCGCAGAACTATGGACAGCCCTCAAGACTACGAGTGAACATGCCGGCCAGTGCATATACATGCGTAGACGCAACGTCCTCAATTCGGCATGAGCGAGCGGATCCGGCCGCGTCGGCGCCTGCGATCTGGTCCTGCCGTTCAGGCCGACCACACCAGATGACCTGGCCAGTCGGTCATTCATATCGCCCGGCCGCCGGTCATGGGCAGGCGTCCATGATGCGGTCGTAGCTGCGGCGGGCTCGCGCGCTGCGCGCGCTGGCGCCGTAGCGGCGCAGCATCTGCGGGGAGGTCCAGCCGTTCAGCTCCATCAGGTCGCCCTCCGCGCCACCCCGATCCAGCCAGGTGTGGCTGAAATGGTGGCGGAACCTATGCGGATAGACGGTGAGCCCGCACTGGCGGCCACGCCGGGCAATCATCTGGTAGATGCCGTTAGCGGTCATTGGCGGCCGGTTGTTCACCCCGAGCCACAGCTGCGGCCGGTATGCCTGGGCATGCCGTTCGCGGACCCGGATGTAGCGGTCGAGGCTGCGGGCGGCATCATGGCCGATCTTGACGATCCGTGTCTGGCCGCCCTTGCCGCGGACTGTGATCTCCCGGCGCCACAGGTCAACGTCACTGCGCAGCGGGTCATCCGGATCGTGGCAGATTCCGGCCAGCTCGGACAGCCGGATGCCGGTCGCCGTGAACACGGCGATGATCGCGTAGTCGCGGCGCTGGGCGAACGTCCGGCCCTGGCAGGCCCGCTCCAATGCCGATAGTTCACCGCTGGTGAAGACAGGCACCAGCTTCTCCCTCACCGGCGGTGGCCGGAGCCGTCCCATGGGGTCGGGCAGTTTCTCCTCGTCGGACCACCACCGGAAGAACTGCTGCAAGGCCCGGTACTGGTTATTGGCGTAGGAGTCGCTGTAGCAGCCCAGCAGCCAGACCATCCAGCGCTGGATATCCTGCGCGCAGATCTGGTCCCAGTCCATGTGCCTGGTCTCGCGGAGAAGATGAGCGGCGGCGAACCACTGGACCGCCTCGGTATACATGCGCACCGTCTTGGCTGACTTGCCCTCAGCCGCCAGGTGAAGCCGGAACGAGCTAACTGCCCCCTGGAACGCTCCCGCGACGAGCGGCTTCGGCTGCCGGGAGCGCTGTCCCTCTACGGTCATAGTTTTCCTCTGTTCCCGCAGATGAGCCAGGGCTGGCAGCTGCCCGGGAATCAGTGTTTCCGCAGGTGAGAGGTAACTTGCGTGGTCAGGGGCGGGGTCGAACCGCCGACCTTCCGCTT
>CAWEHB010000015.1:0-231332 GCA_963808705.1 uncultured Actinomycetota bacterium
CCCATCCGCCAGGAAAAGCCGAACGCCGCCACCACCCGCAAAAACCCCCACCCGGCACCCAGCCCCCCGCGCCCGCGGTGCGTTTGGCCTTAGCCGGCAGGCGGGCGTCCCGGCCGGCAAAGCCGATGCGATCGCGCTGGCCAGGACCAGCACATGACGATGGCGCCAGCACAGCATGCGCCGCTGCTAAACTACCCAGGCATCTGGCTGGTCCCTGAAGTGACACGCGGAGAGCCCTTCAATGCGACGCGCATTACTCTGTCATTCATCAGAAGACAAGGAACATGCCCTTATATTGGCAAGCAAACTGACGCGTGCGCGCGCCGTCTTCGGTGGGCACGAAAAAGGCTCAGTGATAGTGAGGAGTGAATGCTCCGATGGTAAGGCTGCGCGGGCCTAAGAGGTCCTAACAAAGTGAGAGGTTGCGCAGCCGGCGGAAGCAGACGATGGCGCAGGCGAGGCTGAGGAAGGCTTCGTGGATGTCGTCGCGGATCTCCCAGCGGATGCGCAGCCGGCGGAACCAGTGCAGCAGCGCGATGGACTGTTCCACGACCCACCTGTAGGTGCCCAGCCCGGAGCCGTGTTCGGTGCTGCGGCGGGCGATCACGGGCGTGATGCCCTTCTTGCGCACCTGCTTGCGGTACTTGTCGTGGTCATAACCGCGGTCGGCGTAGACCCTCTCCGGGCGCTGGCGCGGCCGGCCGCGGCGGCCGCGCACGGGCGGGATGGCCTCGATCAGGGGGATGAGCTGGGTGACGTCGTTGCGGTTGCCGCCGGTCAGCGAGACCGCGAGCGGGATGCCGTGCGCTTCGGTGATCAGGTGGTGCTTGGAGCCGGGCCGGGCACGGTCGACCGGGCTCGGGCCGGTTTTGGGCCGCCTTTCACCGCCCGCACGTGGGAGCTGTCAATCACCGCCCGCGACCAGTCCAAGGCGCCCGCCGCGTTCAGTTCCGCCAGCAGGGCCTCGTGCAGTTGCTGCCACACCCGGGCCTGCTGCCAGTCGCGCAGCCGCCGCCAGGCCGTCATCCCCGAGCCGAACCCCAGCTCCTGGGGCAGGAACTCCCACGGAATGCCCATGTAGAGCACGAACAGGATCCCGGACAGGACCTTGCGGTTGTCCAGCCGCTTGCGGCCGGGGTGGTCAGCGCGGCGGGGCACCACCGGCAGCAGCGGCTCGATCCGCTCCCATAACTCGTCCGGGACGATCCACGGTGGCTGCTCGCCCTTCCTCACGGGCGTGCTCAACCACCACACCCCCACCGGTATTCCCACCAGTCATTCTGTTAGCAGTTCTAAGAGCGTGACCGTTGGCCTGGATCTCCGCGTTTTCCAGATCAGCGGCACGTGGGAACCGAATGACGACGAGCGCAAGGCCGCATGGGAACTGTACGTCGAGCTCGTGACACGTATTGCCGTCGTTCCCCTAGACCCGGCAGCCGGCCTTCTCCGCGAGGCTCTTGCGAGCCTCTACTCGCTGTTCGCCACGACCCGCGAGATCTTGCGGCGCTACGGCCCCGACATCGCCGAGCCCAAGCCGGAAGGTCCGGGGCACCCCCGCCAGCACAGCTTCGGCTTCCTGGCCGTGTCCATGCTGAACCTGGTACTCAGGCCAGTGCTCGCGACCTGGCACCCCGCCCTGGAGGACTGGGAAGCCACCAAGCCGCCCGAGCACTCCCGCGGCCAGCACGAACAGACCTGGGACCGGGCTCCCGAACTGCGGTCTGCCCTGGACGGGCTCCGCGACACGCTCAGCGACTACGCGCGGCTGATGGCCAAAGCCTGCGGAGTCCCGGACCTGCTCGCCGCAGTGACAAAAGCAGCAGACTCCAGCCAAGCCTGACTACGCAGCAACGCGCACACCGCAGCCAAGCCGGCCGCCGCCGCCCTCGCCCTCGGCCACACGGCCGAATCCCGTGCCGACGCCGAACCCGCCGACACCGCCCTCCCCGCAGGCGACGCCCGGGCCAACGGCGAAGCCCAGGCATCGCCATACAACGGCCCGAACACTTGGTCCTTGGCCCTGTCAAGCTCCGGTCCTTGGCCCCAAACTGAGACCCCAGCATCACAAAACGCCCGGACAGCGACTACGATCCGGGTGTTTTAGCAGGTCAGACCACGTGGTCAGGGGCGGGGTCGAACCGCCGACCTTCCGCTTTTCAGGCGGACGCTCGTACCAACTGAGCTACCTGACCTTGCCGGGGCACCGGCACCGGTTCGAGCCCAAGCGCCGCCGACCCGAGCGGTCCTGACGGGATTTGAACCCGCGACCTCCACCTTGACAGGGTGGCGAGCACTCCAAGCTGCTCTACAGGACCATGTTGTGCTGACCGGCTGCCAGCGGTGCCCCCAACGGGATTCGAACCCGTGCCGCCGCCTTGAAAGGGCGGTGTCCTAGGCCGCTAGACGATGGGGGCTTGACGGCTCTCGCCGCCGGGACCCGTGGCGCCCGCCGTCGGGGACCGCCCCAGCATAGGGGACGAAGCACGCTGCCGGCAAAGCGCCCGACCCATGAACCGATCTTCGGCGGACGCCGACGTCCCGCACCCGACGGCCGGCAGCACACCGTCACCGCGGTGACGGGCCGTTCGCGCTGGTCAGCCGGGCCACGTCGACGCCTGGCTCAGGCCGGAGCCAGCACGCAGGTCCGCGGAAAACGGCACGCCGCACAGAACCGCAGGCGCAAGAAACCGCAACCCCCCAAGTACCGCAAAGCGCGAACCTACGGCTTCCGGTTCTTGTTGACCAGGTTCTCGGCGATCGAGGACTTCTCGCCTTCCTCGGGGATCACCACCCACGCCGCCAGGTACGCCAGCGCGCCGAAGCCGCCGGTGAAGACGGTGAGCACGGCGACGATCACGCGGATCAGGGTGGCGTCGAGACCGAAGTACTCCGACAGTCCCGAGCACACGCCCGCCACGATGCGGCCGTCGCGGGTGCGAACCAGCATCTTTCTGCCGTTGTAGTCGCTCATGCCTGCCATCATGCTCCACCCAATCCTGGTAACGACAGGCAGGGGGCGCGCGCATACGCTGGCGGGCGAGGCAACGAGAGAGGACCGGCCATGCCGCCAAGCACCGACAGCGCCCCCACCGACCTGCTCCGCATCGACGACGAGCTGAGCGAGGAGGAGCGCCTGGTCCGCGACACCGTCCGCGCGTTCGCGGCCGACCGGATCATGCCGCACATCGCCGACTGGTTCGAGGCCGGAACGCTGCCCCGCGAACTCGCCCCGGAACTCGGCAAGCTCGGCCTGCTCGGCATGCACCTGAAGGGGTACGGGTGCGCGGGCATGGGGCCGGTCGCCTACGGGGTCACCTGCCGCGAGATGGAGGCCGCCGACTCCGGCCTGCGCAGCCTGGTCTCGGTGCAGGGCTCGCTCGCGATGTTCCCGATCTGGAAATACGGGTCCGAGGAGCAGAAGCAGGAGTGGCTGCCGAGGATGGCGGCGGGCGAGGCGATCGGCTGCTTCGGCCTCACCGAGCCGGACCACGGCAGCGATCCGTCCAGCATGACGACCCATGCCAAGATCCACAACGGGAACGACTGGATCCTCTCCGGCACCAAGATGTGGATCACCAACGGCTCCATCGCTGACATCGCCGTGGTCTGGGCGCAGACGCCGGACGGGATCCGCGGTTTCCTGGTACCGCGCGGGGCGCGCGGGTTCACTGCCCGGAACATCCACAAGAAGCTGTCGCTGCGTGCGTCGGTCACTTCGGAGCTGCATTTCGACGAGGTGCGGCTGCCCGCCGACGCGGTGCTGCCCGGGGTGACCGGGCTGAAGGGGCCGCTGTCCTGCCTGTCCGAGGCGCGGTACGGGATCCTGTGGGGGGCGACCGGGGCGGCCCGGTCCTGCTACCTGGCGGCCGCCGAGTACGCGCGGACCCGGGAGCAGTTCGGCCGCAAGATCGGCGGGTTCCAGCTCACCCAGGCCAAGCTGGCCTGGATGCTGGCCGACCTGTCCCGGGCTCAGCTGCTCGCGCTGCACCTGGGGCGGCTGAAGGAAGCCGGGAAGATCACGCCGGAGCAGGTCAGCCTGGGCAAGATGGCCAACGTCCGGACCGCGATCGACATCGCCCGCCAGGCCCGGACCGTGCTCGGCGCCAACGGGATCACCCTGGAGTACCCGGTGATCCGGCACGCGAACAACCTGGAGTCGGTGCTCACCTACGAGGGCACCGAGGAGATCCACACGCTGGCCCTCGGCCAGGCCATCACCGGCATCTCGGCCTACCGGTGAGCTGAGCGGGAAACACGGTGACCGGACCGCTCGCCGCGCTGCTGAACGACGTGGCCGCTGCCCGGCACCTGGTGCCCGGCGGCGCCCCGCTCTGGGCCCAGATCACGCCGGGCAACGCGGCCAGCGTCCGGGCCTTCCTCGCCGCCGGCTGACCGGCCGGCCGGCAGCGAGGTCCTGCTCCGGGCCGGGCCCTGAGCAGGCCGGCCGGTCACGGCTTCAGGACGATCTTGCCGTGGGTGTGCCCCTGCTCCAGTTCCCGGTAAGCGTCCTGCACCTTGGCCAGGGGATAGGTGCTGGCGATCGGGATTTCCAGGCGCCCCTGGTCGATCAGGCCGGCCAGCTCGGCCAGGACCCGGGCGTTACCGCCGACGGCGTTCCCGTCGATCTTGACCCCGTACTTCTCCTTGGCTGCGAAGTCGGCGATGGTGTCGATCCGCTCGGGCCGGACGCCGAGCTCGAGCGCCAGCTCCACGTAGCCGCCGCCCTGCGTGTCGAGGAAGGCGTCGACCCGGCCGCCGGACGCGGCCCGGATGCGGTCGGCGACCCCCTCGCCGTAGCTGACCGGGATCACCCCGTGGCTGGCCAGCCATGGGTGATTGGCCTCGCTGGCCAGGCCGACGACCGTGGCCCCGGCGATCTTGGCCAGCTGCACCGCGATCGAGCCGACGCCGCCGGCGGCGCCGGAGACCACGACGGTGTCGCCCGGGCCGGCCGCGACCGCGTGAACCATGGCCCAGGCGGTCGCGCCCGCGACGTACAGGGAGCCGGCCGCCTCCCAGGAGACGCCGGCCGGCTTGGGAATCAGGTTGGCCGCCTCGGTCAGGGCGAGCTCGGCGTGGCTGGACCGGTTGTCGGTGAACCCGATGACCTCGTCCCCGACCGCGAACCCGGTGACGCCCTGGCCCAGTTCTGCCACCACGCCGGCCAGGTCGCTGCCCTCCCCCGACGGGAACGTGGCCGGCCATCGCTGCGCCAGCAGCCCCTGCCTGATCTTGGCCTCGCCGGGGTTGATGCTCGTGGCCTTCACCCGGACCAGGACCTGCCCGGGACCGGGGACCGGGCGGTCCACCTCGGTGACCCGCAGCACGTCAACCCCGCCGTACTCGTCGAACCTGACCGCCTGGGGCATGGCCGGAACTCCCTTCGAAGATGAAAGGTTTATAGAGCCGGTCACCGGAAACCGCCGGCCGCCCGGATCTATGCCCCGGACGGCGATCACGGCGGGCGGGCCAGGCCGGAGGCGGACGTGGCGTTCGGGAAACTAGGCACATGGCCCAGGGCGAGCCGGTCCCGCTGGTGCGCACCCCCGTAGTGCTCACGCTGGCCGGCGGCAACCGCGCCGCGGCCCGCAGGACGGCCGCCGTGGCGGCGATGCTGCCCGGCGCCGGCGCCCGCGCCGGATGCGACGATGGTGCACGTGAACGATGCCCCGCAGGTCACCGACAATCAGGCCGAATCACGTTTCGAGCTGCGGGCCGACGGCCGCCTCGCCGAGCTCGACTACCGGCGCAACGGGAAGCGGCTCGTCCTGATCCACACCGAGGTCCCCCAGGAGCTCGAGGGGCGGGGCCTCGGCGGCCGGCTGGTGGCGGCCGCGGTCGACCGGGCGAAACGGGAGGGGCTGACCGTGGTGCCGTTGTGCCTGTTCGCGCGCGGCTGGCTGGAACGCCACGCCGCGGAGGCGGCCGAGGTCGCCGTCGACTGGGGTAGCGCCAGGTGAGCACGCCGAGCGCGCCGCCGCGGCCGGGCCGCGCGGCCGCGTGGCTCGGCGGCCTCTCGCCCCGGCGCAGGCTCCTCGTGGCCGGGATCGCGCTGCTCGTGGCGGCGGGAGCGGTGGTGGCCGGCCTGGCCGCCGCGGGCGGGGGACCGGCCAGCGCGGTGACCGGATACCCGCCCCAGGACCGGCCCGGCCCGGTGCTGCTGGTGCCCGGCTACGGCGGGCAGACCGGCGCGCTGTCGGTGCTGGCCGCCCGGATCCGGTCCACCGGCCGCGAGGCCACGGTGGTGCGCCTGCCCGGCGACGGGACCGGGGACCTGAACGCCGACGCCAGCGCGCTCAACGCGGCCGTGACCCGGGCCCTGGACGGCGGGGCGCCGTCGGTCGACGTGATCGGCTACTCCGCCGGGGGCGTGGTGGCGCTGCTGTGGGCGCGCCAGGATGACGGCCCGGCCAAGGCCCGGCGGGTGATCACTCTCGGCTCGCCGTACCACGGCGCCGAGATCGCCGCCGGGGCGGCCGGGTTCGTGCCCGGCGCGTGCCCGGTGGCGTGCCAGCAACTGGTGCCGGGCAGCAGCCTGCTCGCCAGGCTCGACGCCACGCCGGTACCGCAGCGGCCGCGCTGGATGTCACTGTGGACGACCGACGATCAGGTGGTCACGCCGCCCGGATCGGCCCGGCTGGCCGGCGCGATCAACGTGCCGATCCAGTCGGTCTGCCCGGACGAGCGGATCAGCCATGGCGAGTTGCCGACCAATCCGCTCGTCACCGCGATCGTGTTGCAGGCCATCGGCCCCGGCCCGATCCGCCGCCCGACCGCCGCCGACTGCGGCGTCAGCTCGTGATGTCCTTGGTGGCGAAGTTGGCCCAGGCCGCGCCGAGCAGCACCACGACGTAGACGCCCTGCACGGCGAACCCCCGGTCGATGTTCCGCCATAGGACCGGCTCGCGGAAGAAGTCGACCCAGGCCAGCCAGTACCGGGTGGGCAGGTAGGGGCTGACCGAGCCGGCGGCGTTCAGGGTGACCAGCACCTGGCTGGTCACCAGCGCGGCGAGCGCGCCCAGGGCCGCCCCGAGGGATGAGTCGGTGACGGTCGACAGGAACAGCGCGACCGCGGCAACCCCGAGCATGGACACCGCGATGAACGCGATCGCCCCGATGGTCCTGACCAGTATGTCGCCCGGGGTCAGGGTGGTGCCGGACAGCGAGGTCGCGGCCGCGCCGGCGGCGAGGCTCGGGCCGGCCACGCCCCCGGAGGTGACCGCGACCGGCTGGGTGCCGAAGAGCAGCCGCCCGGTCACGTACGAGGTGCCCGCGACCGCCACGACCGCCGTCAGGGTGTACACGATGACCGAGATGAGCTTGGCCACCAGCAGCCGGGTCCGGCCGACCGGCCGGGCCAGCAGGTACCGCAGCATTCCCGAGCCTGCCTCGCCCGCGATGGTGTCGCCGGCCACGACCGCGACCGCCACCGGCAGGAAGATCGGCAACACGATCGCCAGGGCGGCCGCCGGGTATAGCGACCCGTTGGACAGCACGGCCGACAGCAGCACCGGGCCCTGGCCGGGCGGCGGCGCGAGGTGCGTGACCGCGACGAACACGGCGACGAGGACTGGGAGCCCGCACAGCAGCGCGATGCTGACCCAGCTTCTCGGCCTGCGCGCCAGCTTCAGCAGCTCGACCCCGATCACTGGCTCCCCCCGCCCGGCCCGCTCGCGCTGCCCGCGCCTGCCCCGCTCGCGCTATCCCCGCTCGCGCTGCCCGCGCCTGCCCCGCTCGCGCTATCCCCGCTCGCGCCGTCCGCGCCCTCGCCCGGCCCGCCCGCGCCCTCGCCCGGCCCGCCCTTGCCCGCCGCGTCGATCCGGTCGGAGCCGGAACCGGTCACCGACAGCATCAGATCCTCCAGCGAGCGGCGCTCCGGGCCGATCTCCGAGACCCGCAGCCCGGCGCTGACCAGGCGGGCGTTGACTGCCGCCGGGTCGGCCTCCGCGACCACCAGCCGGTCATGGTCGCGCTGCTCCACGCGGCCGTCGAGCAAGGCCGCCGCGCGGTCGGCGTCCGGGGTGCGCACGATCACCCGGCCCGTCGGCGCCCGCAGCTCATCGAGGTCCTGCTGCAAGACGAGCCGGCCGCGGTCGACGATGCCGACCCGGGTGCACAGCAGTTCGACCTCGCCGAGCTGGTGACTGGACAAGAAGACCGTGGTGCCCGCCCGGTTGAGCTCGGCGAGCAGGTCGCGGATCTCGCGGATGCCCTGCGGGTCGAGGCCGTTGGTCGGCTCGTCCAGCACGAGCAGGCGCGGCGCGCGCAGCAGGGCGGCCGCGAGCCCGAGCCGCTGCCGCATCCCGAGGGAGTACTTCTTGACCGGGCGGCGGTCGACCCCGGCCAGGCCGACCCGGTCCAGCGCCTCGGCGATCCGCCGGCGGCGGGTGCGGCGGCCGAGCCCGCCCCGGGCCCGGCCCGAGGCGTCGATGAGCGCGAGGTTGGCCCGGCCGGACAGGTGCCCGTAGCAGGACGGCCCCTCGACCAGCGCGCCGATCTGCGGCAGCACCTCGGTGACCCGCGACGGCACCGGCTTACCCATGACCTCTATCTCGCCGCTGGTCGCGTACACCAGGCCGAGCAGCATCCGCACGACCGTGGTCTTGCCCGAGCCGTTCGGGCCGAGGAAGCCGTACCGGTCCCCCTCGCGCACGTCCAGGTCGACGTGGTCGACGGCGAGTACCCGGCCGTAGCGCTTGGTCAGCGCCCGCGTGACGATCATGGCTGTTCCTGCTGGGCGATGTTCAGCAGGTCAGTCGCGGCGCGGACCAGCAGGGCCGGGGTGACCGTCCCGGTGAGCAGGTACACCGGCCCGCCGGACTGCGCCTGCGCCAGCAGCACGGTGAGCAGCGGCGTCGTGATCAGGGCGCCGGTCCCGCCGGACAGGCTGACCCCGCCCGCGCCGGCGTCATCGGCCGCGCTCAGCGCGCGCTCGCCCACGCCGTAGGGCAGCGGCAGCACGGCGAACCGGGAGAAGCCGGTCCCGTAGGCGGCCACGTCCGCGAGGCCGCCGGGGGCCGCGACGCGGTCCAGCCCCGCGATCTGGGCCGGCAGCAGCGGGCCGAAGCCGTTCAGGATCCCGCTGACGTCGGGCAGCACGGTGGTGGTGAAGCCGACGCCCGGGGCCGGGCTCGGCGTCACGGTGGCGAGCGGGGGTCGGCTCTGGCTCAGGTCGAGGAACCGGGCGACCAGGATCGGCTGGCTCGATCCCCGGCCGGTGACCGCCACCTCGACCGGCAGGCCGCTGGCCGGGTCGGCCCAGATGTCGATCGCGCCGACCGTGGTCGCGGGATCGGCAGGCACCAGCCGCAGGCCCGCCGCGGCCACCCCGGCCACCCGCTGCGACGGCAGCCGCGACAGGTGATCGGCCGGCGAAGCGTAGCCCAGCAGCCTGCGGGCCAGGTCGGGCGGCAGCAGGTCGGCGGCCCGGGGCAGCCGGACCGGCTCCGACCCGAGGATCTGGGTCAGCAGGTTGCTGCTGTAGTCCCAGAGGAAAATCCCGTGGCTGGTCTGGTAGGTGTCGGTCTCGCCGGCCGAGGTGACGACGTCGGCGCGCCACTGGCCGGGCGAGCGGTACCACACCTCCTGGTCGGTGATGCCGTCGAGCAGCGTGCTCACGTCGCCGAGGTCGGGCAGGGCCGGCAGGCCGAGGTCGACCGAGCTCTCCGCGTAGGCCTGGTACGGCACGTCGGCCGAGGCTAGGATGCGGGCCCGCAGCGCGGCCGCGGTCAGCGTCGAGGACGGCGCCGGCAGCGCGGCGACGATGGCCGGCAGCCCGCACAGCAGGGCGACACCGCACGCCACGACGAGCCAACGGCGCCGCGCCTGGTGCCGGACGACGCTCACGGGCGGTGGCGGCCTCGGGTTGTCAGCACGCCCCCACACTACGACGCGACACCCGGCCGCGGCACGGCCGCCGGCCGACGTGATGCCGGACGCCCGGTGCGCACCCCCTCCCGGCCCGCGTGCCCGGCCCCGCCGCTTCCCCCGGGCCCGCCGCTTCCCCGCGCCCTCCCAGCCGCCGGCCGGGCCGGACGGGCGGGAAAGCCCCACGAACCCTATATACGGGTTTAAGCCCAGAATCATGAAAAAGACAGGTCCCTTGCCCGGCTGGTGACGGCGGCGGAGACTTGGGGGTGGCTGGGCAGCGGGCGGCCTGCCAGGCTTTGCCGAGCGAGGGTCAGCCAGCGGAGAGTATGGGAGGTTTACGTGCGGATCGGCAACCTTGATGGCCGGCTGGTCATCCTGACCGGCGCCAGTGCCGTCGACGTGGAATATGCCAGCGCCGGCCGGTTCGGCCCCGACCCGCAGGCGGTGTACGAGCGCTGGGCCGAGTTCACGGCGTGGGCGCCCGCCGCCCAGGACGCCGAGCCCGTGCTCTATGACAGCGAACTGCTCGGCGCGCCCGCGCCGGCGCCGCGGCAGTCGTTCGGCATCGGCCTCAACTACCGGGATCACGCCGACGAGTCGGGCTTCGGCGTGCCCGATCAGCCGAGCGTGTTCACCAAGTTCCCCAGCTGCATCGCCGGCCCGTACGGCGACGTGATGCTGCCCCCCGGCGGCCACACCGACTGGGAGGTCGAACTGGTCGCGGTGATCGGCGCCGAGGCGTGGCAGGCAGGCGAGGCGGAGGGCTGGAGCCACGTTGCCGGGCTGTGCGTCGGGCAGGACCTCTCCGAGCGGATCACCCAGCTGGCCGGCCAGGCACCGCAGTTCAGCCTGGGCAAGTCGTTTCCCGGGTTCGGGCCGACCGGGCCATGGCTGGTCACGCCCGACGAGTTCGCCGATCCTGATGACCTGGAACTCGGCTGCGCGATCAACGGCGAGGAGATGCAGAAGTCCCGCACCAGCCACCTGATCATCTCGGTGCCGCGGCTCATCGCGAAGCTGTCGGCGGTCGTGCCGCTGCTGCCCGGCGACATCATCTTCACCGGCACGCCGGCCGGCGTCGGCATGGGCCGTGACCCGCAGCGCTGGCTCGCTCCCGGCGACGAGCTGGTCAGCTACGTCGAGGGCATCGGCGAGCTGCGGCAGCGCTTCGTCGCCGGGCCCGATACCTGATCAACGCCTCGCACCGGGAGGACCGGCCATATCCCTGCACCGGCCCGTCTCGGCCGACGGCGGCCGCCAGCTCCGGATCAGACCAGCCAGGAGCCGCCGATCGCGACCGCGGCGACCGAGCCGGCCAGCCACAGCAAGACCCAGAACCCGCGGGCGACGTGGGTGACACGGGCGAGGTTCCCGGCATCACCCGCGTCCAGATTGTGATCGAGCACCACGCGGACGCCGGACAGCAGCAGGAACCAGGCCACGGCGTAGGCCGCGACGATGTCGGCGCCCACCGAGGCATAACGCGCGATGAGGTAGATCAGCGCGCCGATGACGAGCACCGGAACGTAGCTGAACGCCCTGCGCAGCACGAACAGCAAGACGCCGAGCAGGATCAGGGTCAGCCACAGCACCGCGACGCTGTGCCCGACCTCGATCAGCTTCGCCGCCCCGAGCCCGAACCCGCTCGGGCCGAGGTAGCCGACGAAGGCGACGGTGACGTAGCCCGCGGTCGCGCCCCCGCTCATCGAGGTGACTCCGGTGGCGTTCGCGTTCAGGGTCACGCCCTGGACCCGTTGGCCGATGGCTGACCCGGTCAGTGCGTGCGCCCCCTCGTGCGCGATCGTGTTGGCATGCCGCACGAGCAGCCAGATCTCCTGCACGCTCGCGGCGGCCAACGCCGCCAGCCCGATCAGCACGGAGGCCGCCGGCGGCAGCGCCGCCTGCGTCTCCCCGATCCGGGCCAGCACGGTCTCCAGCGACGGTGCGGGCGTCACCGCATCCCCCCTTGGCCAGGCCTGCCAGGCCCATCGCCGGTCGCTGGCATGGCTCCCCTTGATGCAGAATCATCCTCGTTTTTCGTACGGTGTCATCAGCGTTGGGAAAACAGCCGAAGCTGTCGACGGTTGCGGCTGTGATCCCCGCTGACCGCCGGCGCCGGCCGGGTCGGCCCGGCCGGCCCGGGCATCGCCGACGTCGCGTCCTGGCATACGGCGGGCATCTCGCTGCTGCCGTCCCACACGCGGATGACGAGGGTGCTCCGGTCGGAGACCAGCCACAGCCGGATGGCCGGTTCCGGCAGGCCGCACGAGGCGCGGATGGCGTTGGTGACCAGTTCCGAGACCAGCAGCTCGGCCGTCTCGGCCAGATCGGGCAGCCCCCATTCCCGGACTACCTGCTTGGTGATCATCCGGGCGCACGGCACGGCTGCCGGCCGGGCCCCCAGCTCCAGGTGACTCGTGAGTGGACAGCGCGGCATCGTGCTCGGCTCCGTGCGGCAGCGAGCGGCAGCCGTCGTCATAAGGACAAGCCTGACAGCGACAGCTAGAATTTGGAGACCTGTGGCCATGCACAGGCAACGCTGTGTGAGATGCCACGTATGCGGCCCGGGGATGAGAAAGCCGCTGACGGTGCGTTATGACTGGTCGCCGTCTAGGGCGAAGCCGAGGTACCGTTCCGCGGAACGCCGGACAGCCGCCGCGCCGTCACCGGCGACCACGCGCCGCCACCAGGCGCCGTAGACACGCTCGAAGCGCAGCGGCGCGATCAGCGACAGGGCCCGGCGGATCGTGCGCGGCCGCTCCGGGATCAGGTTGGGGTAGCTGTGCATGAAGCTGACCCAGCGGCGGTCCTGTACCACGGTGAAGATGTCTCCGGAGAACAGCGCGCCCTGGCCGTCCGGCCCGGCCGCCCAGTGCAGCACCTGGCCGCCGTCAAAGTGCACCCCGGCGTTGACCAGCGTCAGGCCGTCGCCGATCTCGCGGGTGTCGCCGTCCCAGAAGACCACCGAGTCGTCCGGGCGGCCCACCCACTCCCGGTCCTTGCCGTGGATGTAGACGGGGGCGCCGAAGGCGTGCGCAAACTCGATCATGGAGCCGTAGAAATGGGGATGACTGATCGCTATGGCGCTGACCCCGCCTAGCTCCGTCACGGCGGCGATGAGGTCGTCGTCGATGTAGGTGATCATGTCCCAGAGGACGTTCCCGGACGGGGCGCGGACCAGGAGCGCGCGCTGGCCGATCGCGGTCGGCGGCTGCGCGCCGACCCCGGTGACGCCCGGGCCTTCCGGCTTGGTCACGCCCCGGTGGCCCGCGTTGCGCAACTCGCCCAGAGTCGTCCACTGCTGCCCGTCCCAGCCGACGTACTGGCGCTCGTCCAGGCAGATCGGGCAGTCCTCGCGCGGGGCGGGGTACTGGACGCCGCAGGTGGCGCAGATGGGCAGGTCCGTTTCCATGCCCTCAGGTATACCTGCAGGTCGTGACGCTGGACCGCGGAAGCTCGCCGCCTGAGTAACGCACGGCGGGCCGGTAGCGCTCTACGGGTGTTATCACGCCTCGGACCGAGGCCCAACCGTTCAAGGAGAACAATGCGCGCATCCCTGCTGACGCGGGCCGGATCTGTTGTCGCCGCCGCCGTGATCGCCACGACCGGGGCGATGGCCGTGGCTGGCGCCGCCGATGCCTCCACGCACTACCGCCACCGGATTCCCACCCACGTGTCGGCCTCGAAGTCCGCGGTCATGGGCTCGACCGACACGATGATCAACGGCCGGCTGACGACCGGGTTCCGGCACCTGCGCAACATCCCGCTGGGGGGCAGGGTCGTCTTCCTGGATGCCGTGAGGTGGAAGCACGGGAAGATCATCCTGACCAGGGTCGCCCGCGAGGTAACCAGCACCACGAAGGGCACGGTGGGCGACGTCTCGATGACGGTCGACCCGATGAAGACCACGCACTACGTGTGGGTCTTCGAGGGCACCCATCGCCTGCACTCGAGCCACAGCCGCGTCCTGACCGTCAAGGGCTGACGCGGCATGAGGTCACACATCGGCGGGCCGGCTGACCCGGTGCTGGGGAATGGCTAACCATATGCTGGGAAATAGCCTGTGTTGGCACGCACGGCCCGCCGGTGTGGGACTCTTTCTGCCGCGATGGCAACACGGGCTGATGACTTGGGCGGGATGCTGGCGCGTACCCGGTCGGGTGACGAGGCCGCGTTTCTCGGGTTGTGGCGGAGCTTGCAGCCACCCCTGCTGCGCTACCTCCGCGTCCTTGGCTGTGACGATCCCGATGACGTCGCGAGCGAGACGTGGCTGCAGGTGGTCCGCGACCTGCACCGGTTCGACGGCGATGACGAGGACTTCCGGCGCTGGGTGTTCACCGTCGGGCGGCACCGGGCGATCGACGCCGCGCGGGCACGGATGCGGCGCCGGGTCAGCCCGGTGGCCGATGGCCTGGACAGCCTGGCCGACGGGCAGACGGTCGAGGATCAGGTGCTGGACGGGATGTCGGTCAGGAAGGCGATAGCGATGCTCGCCGGCCTTTCCCAGGATCAGGCGGAAGCCGTGGCGCTGCGCGTCATCGCGGGCCTGGACACGCCCGCGGTGGCCAGCATCCTGGGCAAGTCCCCCGGCGCCGTGCGGGTGGCCCTGCACCGCGGGCTGCGCGCCCTCGCCGCCGACCCGGGGGTACAGGCACTGGCCAGCGGCGCGGCCGCCGATCCTGGCCTGCCCGGGCCGGTTCCGGGTCCAAGCCTGCTAGCCCTGGGGGAGGTGGGACGGAGTGAACGCTGACCTTCCCGGCGACCCTCTACAGGACCGTCCCGGTGCCGTCCCTGACCCCCTTCCCGGTGACCTTCTGGGCGACATCGCGTCCAGCGAGCCAGGGCTCGACGTGCTGCTCAGCCTGCTGGCCGCCGAGCCGACGCCAGACGAACTGGCCGGACAGAGCGCCGCACTGGCCATGTTCCGCAGCAGCCGGCCGCCGGCCGCTGCCCTGCCCGGGCCGCCTGCCCCCGAACCCAGCGCGCCCGGGCTCCGCGCGCCCGGGCCGCATGCGTCCAGACCGCATGCGGCCGGGCGCGCGTCCAGACCGCACCAGCCCAGCCCGCGTGAGCTCAGCCGGCAGTCGTCCGGGTGGCGCACCCGCTCGGCGCGGCGGCTCGCGGCCGCCGTCACTCTCGCCGCGGCCGCCGGGCTCGCCACGGCGGCCTACACCGAGGCGCTGCCCACGCCGCTGCAGCACGCGGCCTACGGCGTGCTCGGCTTTGCCGGCGTTCCGGATGTCCCCCGCCCCGCGCCGGCCACGGTCAGCTCCAACCCGGCCGGGCGCGGCCGGGCGCATGGCAGGTCACGCGCGCCGGGCGCGGCACAGGCCTCCACACCAGCCTCGCCGCAGCCGGGTTCCTCGCCTTCCGCTTTGAGCCCGCCGCGCCCGGCGGGGGCAGCGGGGCTGTCGGTCACCGCGGCAAGCGGCCGGATCGTCGCGGGCGGGAGCGATACGTTCACCGGCCGGCTGGCCCGCCGCGGCCGGGCCGTGGCGGGCGTACGGCTGAGCCTGCAGGAACGCACGGCGGGCCAGATCTCCTGGCGCCCGGTGGGCTCGGCGACAACCGGTGCCGACGGCATGGCCGTGGTGACCGCCAAGGACCTGACCAGGAACGCCGGGTTCCGGCTGGCCGGCCCGGGCCAGGAGGTAAGCCGGCCGGTGCTGGTCATCGTGGTCCCCCAGGTGTCGGTCAGCGTCACCAGCGGCCCGGGCGGGCCAGCCGACATGCTGACCGCCGGCAGCCCGCTGGCGTCCTCCGGCAACGCGGTCGTGCTGCAGGTCTGGACCGGGACGCGCTGGCGGAGCGCGCAGGCGCGCGGCCTGAACACCGCCCGCCAGGCCGCGTTCCTGGTGCGGTTGGCCGCACAGAGCCGGGAATACCGTGTGGTGCTGCTGCCCACCGTCGCGCACGGCCTGTCGGTGAGCCCGACGGTCACGATCCCGCCGCGCTAGCATCCGGGGTCAGCGCGGCGCGACCAGCAGGGTCTGGATCGCGGTGCCGCAGCGGCCGCGCACGTCAGAGACAAAGGTCTCGGCCAGGCCCATGCCCCGCCCGCCGATCGTGGTGACCGCGTCGAGCAGCAGCCATTCGCCGACCGGGTCGCGCGGCAGGATGACCGTGAGGTCCACGTTGATGAACAGGAACTTCACCGGGTCGAGGGTCGCGCTCACCCCGCTGCCCGAGTCCGCCAGCAGCAGGGCGCGGCACATCGGGGATGGTTCCTCGTCCGGGATCAGCGGGATCTTCGGGCGGCCCCAGACGGTGGCCGGGCCGGGCGTTTCAAAGCCGCGGCCCGCGACGTACCGCCAGTCGACGGCTTCCAGGTAGCCGGCCATGTGCCCGCCGGGGAAGGCAGGCGGCGGCTGCTCGGCCGGGATGGGCGGGGGCGGCGGGCCCTCGGGGGTGAACGCGGCCTGGCCGGCGGGCACGGCGATCCGCCAGCCGCGGGCCTGCATGACCTCTTGCCCGTCGGCCTCCAGCACCGCCTCGAGCAGGGCCACCCTTCGCCCCGGCCGGACGGTCCGGGTCCTGACCGTGATCTTCCCGACCGGCACCGGCCGCAGGATGTCGACCGCTACCCGGCCGAGGCGCTGGCCCTCGTCCGGCTCGTGTAGCTCCAGCGCCCGCGCCGCGAGCGCCGACGGCGGCCCGCCGTGCTGGGCGTGCGCGCTCCACGGTCCCGCGGTCGCCGGGGTGGCCACGAAGCTGTCCGTTCCGGCAGGCTCAAAGAAAACGCTGGGCACAGACTGGACGCTACCGGAGGTTTCGGGTGCGGGGGGCGGGCTAGTAATGCGGCGAGGATGACCGGACGGCACCGCGTTATTGGCGCTGCTATCGTTTGCATCGTCCGGGTGACAGCCGCGCCGACGGCTGGGGAGCCGCCTTGAGTCGGTACGCTTCCTGCCGTAGCGCCGTCTGTCCGGCACCGCGGGGGCGTTAGCTCAATGGTAGAGCAGCGGACTTTTAATCCGTGGGTTCTGGGTTCGAGCCCCAGGCGCCCCACCGGCTGTGAGCTGGGGTTTCACGCGACGGCAGCGATCATGCTGCGGGCACGTGAGGCCAGGGTGGGGGCATGGTGAGGCCGGGGGGTGTCCGGGCGGACTTCATTATCTGTGTGGCGACCGCTTCGGCCGTTGTGCGGGCCAGATCCGGCAGCACGCTGGTGTAGGTGTCGGCGGCCAAGATGATGCTCGCGTGACCGAGCATGGCCTGGATCATCTTCAGGTCGGCGCCGCCGGCCATACTGGCAGCGCCGTGCCGCAGGTCGTGCAGCCGGATCGGGGGCAGGCCTTCACGGCGGATGAGCCGGATGAACCTGCGGGTCAGGTACCCGGGCGTGCAGGGACGGCCGCCCGGGCGGGCGAAGACGTACCCGTCACACGGCGCAGGTAGCTGCCGGTCGCGGTAGGCGGCAAGGACTTGCCGGGTCCAGGGATCGAGGGCCAGGACGCGATTGCTGGCGACGCTCTTGGGTGGCAGCACCACCAGCCCGCGGCCGGTTTCCTGCAGCTGCCGGCTGACCGTCAGCGTGGCACCGGCGAAGTCGATATCGCACCAGCGCAGCCCGGCCGCCTCGCCCCGGCGCAGCCCAGACACCGCCATGAGGTGATAGCAGGGGTAGAGAGGCTCGCCGCCGATCGCGGCCAGGAACCGGGCAGTCTGCTCAGCGGTCCACACCGCGACCGCAGGCCGGACGCCGCTCTCGCGCCAGGCGGCCTCGCGAGGGACGGTCCAGACCACCGGGTGCGGGCGCGCAGCCGGCGGCAGCTCAACCAGCCGGGCCGGATTGGCGGAAATCAGCCCTTCGCGGATCGCCGCATTGAGCGCGGCCCGCAACGTGGCCCGGATCCGCGCCAAAGTCGCCGCCGACAGCGGCGCGCCGGTGGCAGGCCGCTGGCGGCTGATCGCGGTGAACATCACCCGCAGGTCAGCGGCGGTCAGCATGGCCAGCGGGATGGTCCCGATGCGCGGCAGGAGGTAGGTGTCCAGGTGGTGCTGATAACTGCGACGGGCCGAGGGCCGCAGCGACTGCCGCCCAGCCAGCCAGGCCACCAGCCACTGCCCGGTCGTGCAGCCGGCCACGCTGCAGCGGGCCCGGCCGCCCGCCGTGCCCAGCCGGCCCAGTGCCGCCCGTGCGCCAGCACGGGTCGCATAGCCGCCCAGCCGGACCCGCCTGCGCCGACCGTCCGGCCCCGCGGACAGCTCGATCGCCAGGTACCAGCTGCCATGCCCGCGCTCACCCAGGTGCGGGCAACGCTGGCCTAGCTGCCGCCCGGTGCGCTGATCCCGGCACCCGCACCGCTTGAACGTTGACCCGCCTGATCGGGACACGCCAGCCCTCCCTCACCCAGCAACTGCCGCCTGCAGGCAACGAGGTTGGTGAGCCTGGCCAGCCCGGCATGCCAGCGGAACACAAGGAGTGCAGGCGCCCGCGAGCGGCCCAGCCCAGCCGACGGCAAGCCACGGCCGGGCGGCCTCGCCCGCTACTCAGCGTAAGCATTCCCTGGCGTGCTCATCACTTGCACGAAAGCAGCTGCCGATTATTTGTGGGTTTGCGATCTTGGCCGTGCGCGGGGTGTTTGGCTCAGATCGGCTAGTTCGGGGCGGGTTTAGCCCTGCCGGTCGGTCGGCCGCCTGGGCAGGTTCCCGGCCGGGCAGTGACCGCTGCATCTTCCTGGCCGGGGCATCGGTGATCATTGACGTCGGTGGCGCGATGTCGGGTGTTATCCGGGCACGACTTCGAGTTCGGTGAAGCTCATCAACCTCGTCGGCCGGGTGGTCTACGTGGCTGGGCAGCCGGGGCTTGTGCCCCGGTGCGGCGAGCAGAGATGACGGCTTGGAAACTCGGGAGACGCCGCTGCTCGCCGGGGAGAAGCTGAAGGGCCGGGTCATTGTGGTTCGTGGCGGCATGCGCGGGGTCGGCGCGGCGATCGATCACAGCGGGCCGGCCAACTGGGCCGCCCGAGGGGGTGGCGCGTATGTCGCACCTTTGTGCGCGGCCGCGTTCTGCTGCATCATGGGTCGGGTGCGGACGGTCAACGGCGGGTAACAGATGTGACGCTGGCTTCGGAGGGCGGGCCGCGGCTGCTGGTCCGGGACGTGCTGTTGCGCGATGGGTCGACGCTGCGCCTGCAGGCCCCGGTGCCGTCGGATTTCGGGGACATTAAGGGGTTCTACGACGGCCTGTCGATGGAGAGCCGCTATTTCCGGTTCCATAGCTACGGGCGCACCGACACCGCCGCGCGGGCAGCTGTTGAGGCTAGTGGCGTTGATCGCCTGGCGCTGATCGGCCGGCACGACGGCCGCGTGGTGGCTGTCGCGGGCTATGACGGGCTGCGTGAGCCCGGCGTTGCCGAGGTCTGGTTTGCGGTGGCCGATGATCTTCAGCGCCACGGGATCGGGACCCGGATGCTGGAGCAGCTCGCGGCGATCGGGGCGGAGCGCGGGATCCACCGGTTCGACGCGGAGGTCATGCCGGACAACCGGCCGATGCTGGGGGTGTTCGAGCATGCCGGCTTTGCGGTGCGGCGCCGGACTTCGTTTGGTGAGGTCACTGTTTCGCTGGATATCACGCCGACGGAGGCGGTGCGGGAGCGGATCGATGAGCGTGATCATTTCGCCGCGGTCGCGTCCTTGCGGCCGATCTTGGCGCCCGCGTCGGTTGCGGTGGCCGGGGCTGCGGCGGCGCCGGGCAATGTCGGCCGCGCGGTGCTGGCGAATATCATCGGCGGCGGCTTTCAGGGTGTGGTGACGCCGGTGAACCGGGCGGGGGGTGTGGTGTGCTCGATGCGGGCCGCTCGCAGCCTGGGCGGGCTGGAAGCCGCTGCGGAGCTGGTGATCATCGCCGCCGCGGGCGATGAGCTGCTCGAGTTCGCCGCCGATGCGGCGGCCAGCGGGGCAAGGGCGCTGCTGGTTGTCCCCGCCGGTGGCGAGGATGGTGCAGCGCCGGCCGGGCGGGAAGAACGGCTGCTGGAGATCGTCCGGGGCGCAGGCCTGCGGATGGTCGGGCCGAACTCGTGGGGGGTGCTGAATACCGCCGCGGAGGTCAGCTTGAACACGACGTTCACCGGCACGAGCGTGCGTGCGGGGGGGCTGGCGATCGGCTCGCAATCGGGCGGGCTCGGGCTGGTCGGACATGCGGCGGCCCGGCAGCTGGGGGTTTCGCTGTTCGTCTCGGTCGGCGACCGCGCCGACGTCTCGACCAACGACCTGCTTGAGTGGTGCGAGCAAGACGAGCGGACGGCCGCGGTGATGCTGTATGTGGAGACGTTCGGCAATCCCGGGCACTTCACCCGGATCGCGCGGCGCGTGTCCCGCAAGAAACCGATTCTGGCTCTGAAGGGGCGTCGCAGCGGCACGCTGGCGCGCAGCGAGCCGCGTTCGGACACGGCCGCGGCACTGCGCGGCGACCAGGTCGCCGGCGCGCTGTTGCATCAGGCCGGGGTGCTGCGGTTCCGCGGCGGCGAGGAGCTGTTCGACGCCGCCGTGTTCTTCGAGAGCCAGCCGCTGCCGAGCGGCCGGGAGATCGGGATTGTGAGCAACTCGCCGCGCATGGCGACGCTTGGCGCCAACGCCTGCGCGGGGTGGGGGCTGCAGGTCGGGCAGCCGGGCCAGGCGGGCAACCCGCTGGTGCTGGGGATCAGCGCCGGGCCGGGCGAATACGCCGCGAGCATCCGCCAGCTGCTTGGCGATGCCGGCATCGACGCGCTGACGGTCTACTACTCCGAGCGCCTAGGGGGCGACCCGGAGGCCGTGCTGGAGGCGATCTCCGCCGCCTCGGCGGGGCAGCCCAAGCCGGTTGTGGCATCTGTCGTGCGGCCAGATGGCCAGCTGCCCGCGCGGACGGGCCCGGGCGTGCCGAACTTCTTGTTCCCCGAGTCGTGTGTGGCCGTGCTCGCTCGCGCGGCCGAACGCCGTGAGTGGCTGTCACGGCCGCTCGGCCAGCCTCCGCACTACCCCGACCTGGACGGGGCGGCGGCGCGCGCGCTGATCGCCGCGCTGCTGGAGCGCGAGCCCGCAGGCGGCTGGCTTTCGCTCGATGAGGCAGAAGCGCTGCTGGCCACGCACGGAATCCCGGTGGCCGCCTCGCATCGCTGCCCCGAGCTCGAGCACGCGGTCGCCGTCGCCGGGGAAAGCGACGGCCCGGTGGCACTGAAAGCTGACCTTGCCGCACCCGCGCACGCAAGCGACATCGGCGCCGTGCTGCTCGGGCTGGAGGGCGGGCCGGCGGTGCGATCCGGCTGGCGCGAGCTCCAACGGCGGGTGCTGGCCTCCGGCCGGGAATGGGCCGGAGCGATCGTCCAGCCCCTCGTGCCGCCCGGTTCCGACATGCTGGTGGGCACCGTCAACGACCCCGATCTGGGCTCGGTGATCGCGGTCGGCCTGGGCGGACTCCAAGCCCGCCTTACCGAAACGGCGGCGTTTCGCCTGCCCCCAGCCACCGACACTGAAGCCGACGAGCTGATCGACTCCGCCAAGGGCGTCGCCGCCGAGCTGAACGGGTTGCGCGGCAGCGCTCCGCTCGATCGGGAGGCACTGCGCGAGCTCATCCTGCGCTTCACCCTCCTGCTCGCAGAGGTCCCCGAGATCGCCGAGGCCGATCTCAACCCCGTCCGGTGCATGACAAGCGGCTGCCTCGTGCTGGACATGCGACTGCGAATCGAACACCGGCGCCCCACCGACCGCGTCAAGACCTGGTGACCGATGGCTGCGGGCAGCCGCTCAGCCAAACGCACCCACGAGCCGCCGGCCCCGGCACCCTGCGCCGTTCCAGAAACCTGCCTGGCCCGTGAGCTGCTGCGATGCGCGCGTCATGCATGCCAGCGAACACCGGGTTGTCCTCGGTTCCCAGGCCGAATCCCGGCGCTGAAGCGCCCAGCTCCGGGCCGCCCGCCCGGCGCATCGCAGCGATGTAAGGCCCGATGTGCACCAGTTCCAGTTCCGCGTCAGTGGCGGGCGCCGGGCGCTCGACCGACACCCCCGCCGCCGCAAACAGGCCGAAGGCGCGGGCCCGCTCGATCGTCAGCTCCGGCCGCACCGGCGCCAGCGGATGGCCGGCGCCGAAGTCATAGCCCGCCAGCCGGTCGTCCCAGGCAACATGCAACGTACAGGCCATTATCTGCCTACCCAAGCACGCTGCCCCGCGCTCAGCAATCCACCCTCGTTGCCCGGGCCAGCCGATGGCGATAGCCGACCTCCGAGCACGACGCCTGGGATGATGCGGATCAAATGATCCCGGCCGCTGGATGGCATGGCCGATCAGCCTGCCGGCACCTGCACGCGGGTGGATATTGCCGCTGAGCGCGCCAGTTTCACCCATCCACGGGCGTCACGACAGTGACCTGGGATCTACCGGAAGGATGGCCAAGGCTGAGCGTTCAGTACAGTTGTCCGCCACCGGTGAGGCCGTCCAGCTACTGCAGATCGCCGCCTCGAAACGGATGGCGTGCGAACTGCTAGCGGCCCGGAATCAGACCGCGATGCTGGCGTCCTGGCCGTCCCCTGCGGGAGCGGTTTCGTCGTCGAACCATACCCCGCCCTCGGCCAGGTAACGGAAGCGCAGCATGCTGCCGGCCGGGACGGTCACCGCGGCGCTGCGGATGCCGTTCGCCCGCCGCCGCAGCGGATGGGCGAAGGGGTTCCAGCCGTTGAAATCACCCACCACCGACACCGCCCCGCGAGGTTCATCGGCCAGCAGCGCGAAGGTG
This sequence comes from uncultured Actinomycetota bacterium, assembly GCA_963808705.1. Lineage (GTDB taxonomy): Bacteria > Actinomycetota > Actinomycetes > Streptosporangiales > Streptosporangiaceae > JASHPR01. The sequence continues at coordinate 22,584 of CAWEHB010000015.1, forward strand.
ACGCGGACAGTGCCGTTACGCCCGGGCTTGGTTGTCTTGATCAACTGCTCTCTCCACTCCAGCGCTGGGCCACCCTGATCGGGCCAACTGTCCCTCATTGTGCGCATGGTCACTCATATTGCTATGCAGGAGCCCCGGCGTGTCGTCACCGGCGATGATGCCATCACCGGCCGATAGGCTCAGGCCAGCCAAGCAGCCGCCGACGGGCGGAGCGGCCAGCGGGTCAAGCGCGTCGACCACGGTTGCCGCACGCATATTGTCCGGTTATGCGCCGCTGGACGTCCACTCCCTCGTCGCACGTAGCAGCCCAGGCGGTTATCTGGAGTCCTCCCTGTGTACGCCGCGCCTGACTAGGACGTCTGCGGCGTTGACATGTAGCTGAACAGTGTTCACGTAATAGCCGCTTAGTTCGAAAAGCATCAGCGACAAGGGGATTTGCACGGGGTCTGCGGCGGAGACGGCGGAGACACTGTCCAGGTAATGTGTCCAGCACCCAGCAAAAAGCACACAAAACACCTGCGGCGCTTACAGCGAGGACACCCAGATTCGGTCTCCAGATAACGGCGGCTACGTGCGCCTCTTCACGCGGCTCTTCGACTACGCTTCGTGACCAGTTGTGGTGGCTGATCACCCACGGCCTCGGCGGTAGCCTGCGGGTATCGGTGCCGGTGTCAGCGCCCGATCGACCGGTGCCGCTCGGCAGCGGAACCGGCGCAGGCTCCGCCTATCGCGGCACTCCTGCGGTGCCCGGCGGAGGTCAGCCGGAGCCGGCCCGGGGATATAAGGGCCGTTTGGCCCGTTGAGTGGGGAGGAATTTCCCTGTCCGGCGGGTCACGATGCGACGAGCATCGCAGCTGTGGCCAGGGGACTATTGCGCGTTTATCTCGGCGCCGCGCCCGGCGTCGGGAAGACCTACGCGATGCTCGCCGAGGGCCAGCGCCGCAGGTCACGCGGCACGGACGTGGTCGTCGCGCTGGTTGAGGATCACGGCCGCCGGCTGATCGCGGCGATGGCCGAGGGACTGGAGCTGGTGCCGCGGCGCTCGATGAGCTACCGCGGTGCGGCCTTCACCGAGATGGACCTGGACGCGGTGCTCGCCCGCCGCCCCCAGGTCGCGCTGGTGGACGAGCTCGCCCACACCAACGTGCCCGGCTGCCGGAACCCCAAGCGGTGGCAGGACGTCGATGAATTGCTCGACGCGCGCATCGATGTCATTACCACCGTGAACATTCAGCACCTGGAGTCGCTCAGCGACGTGGCGAAACAGGTCACCGGCGTGGAGCAGCACGAGACCCTGCCCGATGAGATAGCGCGTCGCGCTGACCAGATCGAGCTGGTCGATATGACCCCCGAGGCGCTGCGGCGGCGGATGGTGCATGGCAATGTCTACCCGCCGGACCGGATCGAGGCCGCGCTCACTCACTACTTCCGGCCAGGGAACCTCACCGCGCTGCGGGAGCTGGCCCTGCTCTGGCTGGCCGACCGGGTGGAGGAGGGCCTGCAGCGCTACCGTGCCGAGCACGGCATCGCCGCACCCTGGGAGGCCAGGGAGCGGATCGTCGTCGGCATCGCCGGCGAGAACGACGATGAGGCCGTCATCCGGCGTGCGGCCAGGATCGCCGCCCGCACCCCCGGCAGCGACCTGCTGGCGGTGCACGTGAACCGTGACGACGGCCTGGCGGGCGGCAATGCCGCGGCGCTGGATGCCCAGCGGGCGCTTGTGGCGTCGCTGGGCGGCAGCTTTCAGCAGGTGCCTGGTGACGACGTGGCCGAGGCGCTGCTGCGGTTCGCCCGTGCCGAGAACGCCACCCAGATGGTCCTCGGCGCGAGCCGCCGCAGCCGGCTCGCCACCCTGCTGGCGGGCAAGAGCACCCCGACCAGGCTCGCGCGCCGGGCCGAGCACATCGACGTGCACCTCGTCAGCCGCAACGGTTCAAGCCGGCGCAAGCCGACGCTCGCCTGGCTCCTGGCCGCGCTTCGCTCGCGCCGGGTGCGGGCCTCGCGTGCCAGCGCGGAGGCGGCGGCGCTCACCCGGCTGGCGGCCAGCGTGCTGCGCGGGCGCGGCGACCCGCCCGCCCTGCTTGAGGAGATACGCCAGATGTTCGGCCTGGCCGCGGTCAGCCTGCTGGAACGGCGGCAGGATGACGCAGGCCCGTGCTGCTACATCGTGGCCAGCGCAGGCGAACGGCCGCCAGAAGGTCCCGGAGCCGACGTGGAACTCCCGGTCAGCGAGACCTTCACCCTGGCCGGGCGGGGACGCGTGCCCGGCGCGGATGACACGAGGGTTCTGTCCGCCTGCGCGGTCCAGGTGGTCGCCGGCATCACCTGCCGCCGCCAAGACGAGCAGGACGCCCACGCCGCCCAGCACGCGGCTGACCTGCGTTCCCGCTCCGCCCTGCTCGCCGCCACCAGTCAGCACGCCCGCGAACAGCTCGCCGCAGCCCAGGCGGCCCTGGCAGGCCTGGCTGATCACGGCGCCGCTGCCACACCCGACGATCGCGCCGCTCTGGTCGCCGTCGCGCGCCGCGCGGTGGACCGCATCGGCAGGCTCGTCACCGACCTCAGCGACCTGAGCCGGCTGCACGCCGGGGCACTGGAGACCTACCTCCGGCCAGTCGATCTTGACGACGTTATCGCCGCGTCCCTCGACGACCTAGGCCCCGGCGGCCACCACATCACCCTCAGCACCCCCGGGGACCTGCCCGATGTGATCGCCGACGCTGCGCTCCTCACCCGCATCCTGACCAGCCTGATGGCTGACGCCCTACAGCGCAGCCCCGCCGACATTCCGCCCGTGCTCACCATCGCCGCCCTGGCAAGCCACGTGGAGATCCGCATCACCGACCACGGGCCCGGCCCGCATCAAGGTAATGGCACTAACAGCCTGGCGCTCAGGCTTGCCCGCGACCTCACCGAAGCGATGGGCGACACACTCCGATGCGAGCAGACCCGCGGCGGCGGCCGTACCGTCATCATCACGGCCCCCGCAGCCGCGCGCCGCCCGCCCGCTCCGCCCGCACCCCAAACCAGCCGTGCCAGCACCTAAATTCGCCGCATCCTGATGCCCTCGCCCAGCGTGGACGAGGGCATCGGTAGCTGCCCGGTCGCCATCGCCTGCCGCACGGGACGCCGGGCCTGTTCCGCCCGCCAGACCCTGAGCCCGTCCAGCTCCGGCACCGGCCAGCAAGGTTGGGCGCCTGTCAGCAGGTGCTCTGGCGAGGATCCTCTGTCTAGCGATCTACTCGAGCCGGCGCGGCTAAACCTCGCCGCCGTCGGAGTTCAGCAGCTGGCCGCCTTCTGGCACCCGAGAATCAGCACGAGGACCAGCCGTGACGTGATTCGGCCTCCAACCGGCTCGGCCGCGCATCGACCCGCCGGAGCGACATATTGACCTATCTGGGCGGTAGCCGGTGTGCCTGACCTCGATCTCGCCGCCGACCATAAGGCGGATATTTCTCGGCTACCGCAGGTTCGGCTGATTACGAGGCGTGATAGGCGGAACGGCGGTCCGGATACGGGTCGACTACGCCCAGGCTGCAACCGCGCCGGATGGGACGTGCGCTGCTTGCTGAACGTCCAGTTCTGGCTCATGCCCCAGCCGGCGTTCCTCATCGCAGCTTGCAGGCTTGCGACCGGCTCATTCCGCCGGCTTGCCGGACGATGCTTTACCTGCTTCTCGATGCGCTGGCACAGGTGCTCGTGGCAATGACTATGTTAGTGCTGAATCTTGGTCAGGGCTTGGTCGAAGTCGGCTATCAGGTCCTGCGTTCCCTCGACGCCGCAGCTCACCCGGATCAGGTCGGAAGTGATGCCGAGCCGCTCCCGGTCCTCGGGGCTCATCCCAGCGTGCGAGGTAGTGGCCGGACGGGTGATCAGCGTCTCCACGCCGCCCAGGCTCGGCGCCACGTACGGCAGCCGCACCCCGTCGAGGAGGGCCTGCGCGGCCGCCTCGCCGCCGCGCAGCCGCAGGCTCAGCATGCCGCCGAACCCGGACAGCAGCTCCGCGGCGTGCCCGTGGTCCGGATGCGAGGCAAGCCCCGGGTAGTTGACGGCAGCGACCTGCGGATGTCCGGCGAGGAAGCCGGCCAGCGCCATGGCGTTGTCGTTCTGGGCCCGGACCCGCAGGGCAAGCGTCTTGATGCCGCGGGCGAGCAGGAACCCGGCGTGCGGATCCAGGCTGCCGCCGTAGTGGTTGAGCGTCGTGCGCACCCGGCCGATCAGTTCCGCGCTGCCCATGACCGCCCCCGCCACCAGGTCGGAATGCCCGGCCAGGTACTTGGTGGCACTGTGGAGGCACAGGTCGAACCCGGCCCGCAACGGCCGGAAGTTCACCGGCGTCGCGAACGTGTTGTCGATCACCGCGAGCAGGCCCTCCCGGCGGGCAAAGTCCGCGATCTCGCGCAGCAGCCCCACCCGCATCAGCGGGTTGGTGATCGTCTCGACCAGGAACGCCCTGGTCTGCGGGGTGCGCGCGGCGGCCCAGGTCTCCGGGCGGTGCACGTCGACGAAGCTGTATCGCCAGCCGAGATCCTCGGCGTGATGGGTGAGGAAGTCGTGGCTGCCGCCATAGAGGCAGTCGCTGGCCAGCAGATGATCCCCGGCGCGCAGCACGCTCAGCAGCGTGGTCGTCACCGCCGCCATGCCCGACGCGGTCGCGACCGCTGCCTGCGCACCCTCCAGCGCGGCCAGCTTGTCATGCAGGTACCGCTGAGACGGCGTGGAGCTCAACCGGATGTAAGGGATGTCGTGGTACCCGGTCCCCGGCTCGACCGAGTACACCGTTCCCTGGTAAATCGGGTAGACCACCGACCCTTCAGGTCCCGGCCGCCGTTCCCCGCCGTGGACCACCAAGGTCTCCATCGACTCGCTCTGAGCGTGCATAAGGAAGCTCCCGTCGCGTATCGGCCAGTGAACTTAACGCCGGGCAGTCATGCGATTCGTGTTACCGAACCATGTTCCCTGGGCGGGGACGGCGATCCTAGAGCCAATGGCGCAGAATTGGCTTGCCGATGACGCCAGCCGGGCCGGACCGCTGCGCGAGCCGGCCGTGCCGCCACGCCGGCAGCCCGACTACGAGGCCGACCTCCAGGGCGCGGTCATGGACGCCAAGCCGACTCTGACGGCGGGCACCGTGACGGTCGGCCCGCACGCCTCAGCAAGCGAACGGGCTCAGTGCGTCGGCACAGAACATCCGTTCTTGCGGCGCTATGACCATCACGCCGACCCGTCAGCATCCGCGCCATATCGACTGTGCGCGGCTGCCATCGACGAGTTTGTTACTCCGTGCGATCGGCTCAGCCGACACGGCCTCCGTGCGGTCGCGTCCTACCAGCCACCGCGACTGGGCGGCTGGCCTACTGGTTAGGACCCTCGCGTGGACGGTCGGTGCCCTGGTCCCGACGCACCTCATCGCGGCATGAGCGGTAAATCGGTCGAGCTCCGCCGCTGGCCCGCCTACGGTGGCAGAGACTGGCCAACCTGGCGGTAAGGGCTGGGTCCGGTTGTCCCCGTAAGGGGTTCAAGAAGGCCAGGAAGTAGACCCGGCCCAGCCGCCAGTCCAAGCCCGCAACGCGGCAGATGCGGGCGTCCGCCCCGAGGGAGCCGCTGCATAAGAACATACGGATCGGCTAAACGCGCGCTGGGCCATAATCGGGGCGGCCAACTACGCGAAGCCGGGTTGATAACCGCGCGCCGGCCCGCCGATATACGCGGATGTCGGCCCGATGCGATCAAGCATGAGCGCCGTACAGATTAGACATTCTGCCACGCCGGAGTCCGCCCGGGGGTCGCGGTTGTCCTCGGCTGGCCCGGCCCGGCCCGGCACTGGCCGTAAGCCACGCCGACAGCCCGTCTCCGTGTCGCCTGTTGGTGGTCACGATCTGCGGGCGTTCCCGATCTGCTGGCCTTTTGCATCGTCACTGCAAGCTGCCTGCGGCCGGGGGTCCTGCGCTGGCGGGGCGGAGGGGAGCGGCGCGTGAGCGGCAGCCCGGCGGTGTGCCGCGGCTGGCCGCTGCTGGCGGGCGGTAGCTGTGCTGGGTGAGATAGTCGGTGCCAACTGCTGCCAGCACGTTGCGGGTGTCCAGGATGCGATCGAGAAGTGTGCCGCTGTTTTTTCCGAGCCTGCGTGGTTACCGGGCTTCCTGGCTATGGCCTGACGTGGTGGCCGGCCTGACCCTGGTGGCCATCGCCGTGCCCGAGCAGATTGCCACGGCCAAGCTGGCGTACATGCCCGCTGCTGCTGGCTTGTACGCGTTCATCGCCGGGTCGCTGCTGTTCGCCGTTCTCGGGCGCAGCGGCCAGATATCTGCCGGCGCCGATTCCACCATCGCCCCGGTGCTGGCTGCCGGTGCCGCGGGCCTGGCGGCGGCGGGCACGCCCCGCTACGTCCACCTCGTTTCGTTCCTCACCCTGATGGCCGGCGCGCTGATCATCGTCAGCGGCCTGGTGCGGCTTGGCTGGATCTGCGAGTTCTTGTCCACGCCCGTGATCACCGGGGTCCTGGCCGGGATCGCCGTCGAGATAGCGGTCAGCCAGATCCCTGCCATCCTCGGGCTGCCAGGGGCGGCACCGCGCTGCCGGACCGGGTGCGTAAGATCACCGGGCAGATCGGCCATGCCAACGGCTGGTCGGTGGCGATCGCCGCCGTCGTCTTCGCCGTGCTGGTGCTGGCCGAACGCGTCGACCGCCGGGTTCCCGGCGCGCTCATCGGATTCGTCTTCTCGATCCTGGCCGTCGCCGCGTTCGGCCTGACCTCTCATGGCGTGGCAGTGCTCGGGCCGATCCACGGCGGCGTGCCTGCGTTCGCGGTCCCGTCGGCGTCGCTGGCCGACGCCCGGCAGCTCATCGGCCCGGCGCTGACCATCGCGTTTGTCTGCCTGGCCCAGACGTCCGCGGTCGTGCGCGCCTCCGGGGCGAGCTCCCTGGGCGCCGCGGAGCTGAACCGGGATCTGGTGGCCGTCGGGACCGGGAGCCTGGCCGCGAGCCTGAGCGGATCGTTCGCGGTCAACTCCAGCCCGCCCCGCACCCAGGTGGTGACGGCCGCGGGGGGGCGGTCGCAGCTGGCCGGCGTGGTCGCTGCCGCCCTGGTATTGGCGGTGGTGCTTGCCGCCGCCGGGCTGCTGAAGGACCTGCCCGAAGCCACACTCGGGGCCATCTTGCTGTTTATTGCCGCGCGGCTGTTCCGGGCTGGTGACCTGAAGTCGATCCTGCGCTACGACCGGCTGGAGTTCGCCCTGGCGGTCGCCACCTTGCTGGCCGTGTCGCTGTTCGGGATCGAGACCGGCGTCGTCGTGGCCCTGCTGCTGTCCCTGGCCGACCGGACCCGCCGTGCCGCCCGGCCCAGCGGCGTCATCCTCGGCCGCGAGCCTGGCACCGATCACTGGATCCCCCCGGACGTCGGCCACCCGACCGAGCAGGTTCCCGGCGTGCTCGTCTACTTGATCTACGCGCCACCGTGGTACGGCAACGCCGAATACGTCAGGCTGCGGATTCTCCAGATGCTCGACTTCGCCGCCGAGCCGGTGCACTCCCTCGTCCTGGACGCCAACGGCATGTCCGACATCGACTACACCGGGGTGCGGACGCTCGGCGAGCTCATCGCCGAGCTCCAGCAGCGGAACATGGTGACCGCCATCGCCCGGTCATCGCGCCTCATCCATCGCGAACTCAAGCGCAGCGGGCTTCTGCGCAGCCTCGGCCCCGGCCGCCTGTTCGCCACGGTAGAAGAGGCAGTCGACACTCTCGCCGCAGAAGCTGAAGGCCGGGCCGGCCACCCGCGCACAGCTGTGCCAGCAGCGCAGCGCGCTGCCGGGCAGTGGCCGGTACCGGAAGTCCTCATCACGCGGCTTGCCGCAGGATTCACGGCCGCCGCCGGGCACGAGACGGACCCCAAGCAGCGCAAACGGCTGCGCAGGGTGGGCCGGGCCCTGAGCGGCGCCGGGCACGACCTCGCGGTCGAGGTCGCCGCTGACACCATCACCCGACCCGCCGGGCCGGACTGACCATCCGGCCCCCGGGCCGCACCGCGCATGCTTGCTGGCCGGCACGGCGCGGACGACAAGGCCGGGAGGCACGGCACCGCCAAACACCGGTCCGCCGGCCATCTCAGCTACTCACCAGACGATCGCCGCCACGCCGCTACAGGAGGGCGGCCGTTTGCTTCACCAAGCCGGGACGCGGGCGCCGAGACCTGCCGCGACATCGACATGAACACGATCATGTGAGGCTTATCGAGCCATTCGCGAACCTGCGGCAGGCCCGGTAGCAGTGGCAGCTGCCCCTCGATGACCTCGCCGAGTACCCGCGCAGGCTGACAGCAGCCAACAGCACCGGCGACCGACCCGCCTATCACGCTCCGTCACGAGCCTTCAGGTGCTTGAAACGCACCAAGCCGCCGATCGGCGCGGACATCAGCATGATGCTGATCTTGAACCCCCCCGGCTTCGGTGGAGACCCCCGCCACCCGGCAGCTCGCGATCACGCCAGCCGACCGCAGGTCTTCGAGAGATCAGACATGCGCGCTTCAGGGCCGTGATGATCGGCAGCCGACTGTACTGCCGCCGACCATGCGGCTGACCGCGGCCGCGTACGTGCCGTTGCCGTGGTAAGTCCCGGCGCTGGCCAGCAGATGGCCGTTCAGCCGCGGATGTACACCGGAGTGCCCGGGGTCGGCACCAGCGTGTAGAAGAACTGGGCGATGTCCATCGGGATGCGCACGCAGCCGTGCGAGACCGGCTGCAGGGGCACGTAGGCGTCACCGTGGATGGCGTAGGCGGTGTCGATGAAGAACACCGGGTTGTACATCTCGCCGAGCGGCACGGTGACCCAGCCGGGCATGAAGGCGGTGGTCGCGAAGTCGCCGGTCGGCGTGATCGCGTAAGCGCAGCCGCCGCCCGGCGAGCAGTAGTAGTAGCCGCCGCCGGTGGAGACATGGCTGATCAGCGCGACCTGGTTGTTGTCGTAGAGGACGAGGATCTCGTCCGTCAGGTTGATCTCGATCCGCAGGCTCCCGCCATCGGGGACGAGCACCGGCGGGGGCTGCGGGTCGGCCAGCGCCCGCTGCATCGCGGAGTTCACCTCGTCCTGCGCGGGCAGGCCCTGTGCCTCCTGGAACGCCCAGACGGCCTCCAGGGTGTCAGGGCCGAACTGCCCGTCCGCCGGGCCCGGGTAGTAGTCCAGTGCTGCGAGCCGTTGCTGAAGCTCCCTGACATCCGGCCCGCTCATGCCGGGCACGAGGGTCTGGCTGACCGCGGGAGGTGGCGGCGCAGGGGGCGATGGTGACGACGGGGACGCGGGTGCGGGCGGCGCCGGGTATGACGTGGCCGGATGAGACGGTGACGCTGACCGCACAGTCCCGGTCGGTGCGCTGACGACGCCACAGGAAGCCAGGGCCAGTGCGAACACCGGCACCAGGAGAACCAGGAAACGTCGCATCGTGACCTCTGCCAGCGGCTTGGAGCAACAGGCGCTCATCACCGCCCATATTCAGCCTCCGGCATCCGGCCCCGTACTGCGGAGAGCCGAACGGCTGCATCTGGTGGACCAAAGGGCCCGAACTATGCAGTGCAGTCCTCACGCATAGCCGCTAGAGGTGCACGACGCGCCAGGTGCAGCTGAGACGCTAGGTGCCTGCCCGGCCGGGAGTCCCCGGCCGCCGGGCCCGCTGTCATCAGCACGCCCTGCGGACGCCGGGCCCGGCCTCGAAATGACCGCCCTCAGCACATCTGACCGAGATTAAGGGGGCGCGTCATGCGATCCCGTCCGCTGGCTCGCCGGATCATCTCCGCTCCGGCGCTCGGCCTGGCCCTGCTCGCGGCCGTTGCTGCCTGCGGCAGTTCCAGCACGTCCTCGGTAAGCCCGCCTCCGTCCACCCATTCCCCGCCCAGCGCCACGGCCCTGATCACGGCGAACTGGGAGGCGTTCTTCAGCGGCAAGACCTCCGCCGCGAAGAAGATCACGCTGCTGCAGAACGGGCAGGCGTTCGCCACCATCATCAACGCCCAGTCCGGATCGAGCATGGCCAGCTCGGCCTCGGCGAAGGTCACCAAGGTGACCGTGACCTCGCCGACGCAGGCGACGGTGGCTTACAACATCCTGCTGGGAACCACGCCCGCGCTGACCAATCAGTCCGGCCTGGCCGTGTACCAGAACGGGACCTGGAAGGTCGGCGATGCCAGCTTCTGCGCGCTGCTGGCCCTGGAGAACGGCGGTAAGGCCCCATCCGGCGATGGGGAATATCGGTCAGAAGAACCCGTGGACGTCGATGACCGCCCAGATCACCCACCACCAGGAACGCGCTGACCAGCACATAGAGCAGGTGGGCGTGGAAGTCAGCTCATGCCGTCGAGTGTGAGCTGTTGCTGGTGGAAGCTGAAGTGCTGGGTTGGGTAGCGGTAGATGTCGGCCAGCGTCATGAAGTCTTTGAGTTACGCGCTGCCGCGGCGCCTGCATGCGCGCACGGCCACGCTGCCGATCATGGAATGGGAGGTCATTGTGCTGTTACTCATGCTGGTATGGCCAGACAAGGTGCCCATCCCTGCGCCGCCCGGCCCGGCAGGCGGCAATGTCAAAACTTGGGTCACCAATATGGACAGCCGGGGCGTGCGGGTCACCGACGACGCGCTTGCGCCCGACTCCCCACTGTGGCCGCCGCGATCGGTCGTGCTGGCGGACGCCGGTTATCAGCGTGTTCACCTGGACGCCTGGATCGATGCCGGCGTGCCATCGGTGAGCGCGGCCAGGGCGAGGCCCGCATCTGCCTTCAGCGCAGGTCGCGTTGCCCACGCCAACGCCAGTTCCGCGACCGCCAGCGGCGAGTGATCGTTCTCGGCGACGCCGGCAGCCTCACACCGGTTCGGCCGGGGGGTGGCGCTGGGCCGGCGGGTAGCTGAGCCGGTCGCGGACGGCCACGGTGCCTTCCACGTTGCGGATAGCGCTAAGAAGGGCGAGCGCGGCGGCGGCGCTTTGAGCGCGCCCGGCGATGGTGACGATCCCGGATGTCACGCTGACGTCGAAGTCGAGGGGGTTGAGATGGAACCGCCCGGCGATCACGCCATCGGTTACCTCGTCGCGGATCTGTTCGTCGGGGCGCTCGTAGACGCTGAGCACGTCGGTGCGGGTGACGATGCCGACCAGGCGCCGGTCGGCGTCGATGACGGGCAGCCGCTTGACGTTGTGGTCGCGCATCAGCCGGGCGGCGACGGCGACGTCGGCCTCGGCGCCGACGGTCACGACCGGGCTGGTCATCAGCTCGGCTGCGGTCGCCGCTGATGCCTTCGACCGTTCACGAAGCCGCCACGCTAGCCGCACTGCGCCCACGGGAAGCGCCGGGGCGGTCTGCTTCATCAGCAGGTCCGCCTCGGACACCACACCGGTCACCCGGCCGTCCGCATCGAGCACGGGCACGGCGCTGACCCGGTAGCGGCGCAGCAGCGTGACGATGTCCTTGTACCCGGCGGACTCGGTCACCGAGATCACCCTGGTGGTCATGACCTCCTCAACGGTCGTCGCCGCGGCCGCTGGGCGGGTGATGAAGCGTTGCCCGGGCCCGGGGCCGAGGGAGAAGCCTTCCGGGTGGCCCGGGACGACGCCGAGGCACAGACGGGGATGGCGCAGCGCCTGGTCGAGGCCGGCGGCGATGTAGAAGGGGCAGCCGTCGATCTCGCCCAGCAGCACGTCGCCGGGGCCGGTGAGGAACTCGCCGGCCGGGAAGCACATCGGGACGCTGCCCGCGCAGCAGCCACCCGATTGCACGAACATCACCGCGCCCCGGGCGGCGCGCAGGCGCCCGATCGCCTGGCGCGCCGCCGGGGTAGCGGTGATCCGCTGACCCGTGATCCGGCTGGTCATCAGGCGCCCTTAGAACAGCCCGAGAGGCTTGGGCGAGTAGCTGACCAGCAGGTTCTTGGTCTGGGTGTAGTGTTCCAGCATCATCTTGTGGGTCTCGCGGCCGACGCCGGAGATCTTGTACCCGCCGAACGCGGCTCCGGCTGGGTACTGGTGGTAGCAGTTGACCCAGACGCGGCCGGCCTGGATGGCGCGGCCCATCCGGTAGGCGCGGGTGCCGTCGCGGGTCCACACCCCGGCGCCGAGCCCGTAGAGGGTGTCGTTGGCGATCGCCAGCGCGTCGGCCTCGTCGGTGAAGGTGGTCACCGCGAGCACCGGGCCGAAGATCTCCTCCTGGAACACCCGCATCGAGTTGTGGCCCTTGAGCACCGTCGGCTCGTAGAAGTAGCCGCCCGCGAACTCGCCGCCGATGTCAGGCCGCTTGCCGCCGGTGAGGACCTCGGCGCCCTCGGCGCGCCCGATGTCGACGTAGGAACTGATCTTCTGCAGTTGCTGCGCCGAGTTCTGCGGGCCGAGCATGGTCTGGGTGTCCAGCGGGTTGCCCTGGCGGATCTTGGCGATCCGGTCCAGGCACCGGTCCATGAACTCGGGATAGATGCTCTCCGCGATCAGGGCCCGGGACGGGCAGGTGCAGACCTCGCCCTTGTTGAACGCGTACAGCACCAGGCCCTCGACCGCCTTGTCGAGGAACTCATCGTCTGCGGCCATCACGTCGGCGAAGAAGATGTTCGGCGACTTGCCGCCCAGCTCCAGGGTCACCGGGATGATGTTCTGCGCCGCGTACTGCATGATCAGCCGCCCGGTGACGGTCTCGCCGGTAAACGCCACCTTGGCGATCCGCGGGCTGGTCGCCAGCGCCTTGCCGATCTCGCCGCCCGGCCCGTTCACCACGTTGATCACGCCCGGCGGGACGATGTCGCCGATGACCTCCATCAGCTTGAGGATCGACCACGGCGTTGGCGAGGCCGGCTTGAGCACCGAGCAGTTCCCCGCAGCCAGCGCGGGCGCCAGCTTCCACGCCGCCATCAGCAGCGGGAAGTTGAACGGGATGATCTGCCCGACCACGCCCAGCGGCTCCCGGAAGTGGTAGGCGATCAGGTCCTTGTCGATCTCGGAGATCGAGCTCTCCTCCGAACGGGCGGCCGCGGCGAAGTACCGGAAGTGATCGGCGGCCAGCGGGATATCGGCGGCCAGCGTTTCCCGCACCGGCTTGCCGTTATCCCAGCTCTCGGCGACCGCCAGCATCTCAGCATGCTCATCGATCGCGTCAGCGACCCTGTTCAGCACCGCGGCCCGCTGCGCGGGCGATGCTTCTGCCCACGCGTCCTTGGCGGCGTGCGCGGCGTCCAGGGCAAGTTCCACGTCCTCGGGGCTGGACTCGGGAACCTCGCTAATCACCCCCGCGGTGGCCGGGCTCAGGTTGACCCGGTACCGGCCGGCCACCGGCGCCAGCCACTTGCCGCCGATGAAGTTGTCGTAACGCGGCTGCACGGCCACGATGCTGCCGGGCTGTCCTGGCTGAACGTATTCCATTGTGCTCTTCCCCCTTCACGGGCCAGCACGTTGCGGGGATCCCGGGGCCGCTCCCCGGACCAGCGCCGTACGGCAGAACCATGGCGGCGGACTGGTGCACGCTGGTCCCCGCATATCCACCCGACCGCGCGACGTCTGGCACTAGCAGGGACGAAAGTCCCTATGCGGCGGCGGAACGGCCCGACCGCGCTGCCTGCCTGGCAGAAGGCGCAGCACGCTGGCGCCGCCGATGGGCGACCCGGGAATCGGCAGGCCAGGCGCGGCGGGGCACTCGTCCGCGGGCACGCGCCGCTCGCACGTGCGGCTTTGAGTGAGGTAGATCGCTAAGCACCCACCGCTCCAAAACGGTCAGGACGCAGAGCAGCAGGCTCACCGCAGGAAAGATCAGCACCAGGACAAGCACCTCACCCGTCAAGCTCATGGCCCTCGCCCCCAGTCGAGCTCTCGCGTCCGTCTCCTTCACTGGAGCACAGCCGGGTCATGCCGGGCAGGGCCGAACGGCCCCCTTCTCAACCCCACCCAGCGGCGCACCACCCCCGGCTGCGGCAGTGACGGAAGTTTCTGCCACAGGGGACATTCAGCCGTGACACGCCTGGCCCGAGCACGAGACAGTGAAGACGACGGGAACCGAGGGCGCCCGGGCCTGCAGGCCCGGATGGTCTGAACACGGGACCACCGAGGAGGGAACGGGCATGACATGCCGCGATACCCATCTGGACGCCATGCTTCGCCACCTCGGCGCGGCCTACTACGAGTCCCTGCACGGCCGGGCCAGCGCGGCGGATGTGGCGCGGGCGCGCACCGCCATCGAGGAGCATCTGGCCGAGCAGCCCGGCGCCGCCGCCCGGCCTGGCGACGCCAGGAAGCAGGGGGAACGCCGCCGGCCGAAGCGCATCACCACGGCCGGTGGCACAGCACGGTCCGGGACGTCATGACCACGGACGTGGTGACCGTGGACCGGATCACCACGCACAAGGAGATCGCCCAGCTGCTGGCCAAGCACAAGATCAGCGCGGTGCCGGTGCTGATCATGGGCCGGCACGTGGCCGGGGTGGTATCCGAGGCCGACCTGCCGGCCGCGCATGACCAGGCCGCCCGCCGGGCCAGCAACGGGAGAACCGGGCTCCTGCCCTGGAAACGCCAAGCTGTCAATCGTCGCCATGACCACTCACCTTCCTCCTGCTGGTGTCGCTGTGGCGCGGCTAGTGGTGTCGCTTCCATCTTCCGGTCGACGGGGATCGCGCGGGAAGGGACTCACGTCCCGCCTCCTTCGCCCGCCTCCCGGGCATAAGCCGCAGGCGCTGAAAGATGGCGACACGACACCTGCATGGAGGCCGGGGACCTTCCGGTAGCCAGCCGGCTACCTGGTGGTCAGTTTCATCGGCGAACAACGTCATGCCCACGGTCACGACTCCGCGATCGCCGCCCATCTCGGGCACTCTTATGCTCAGCCCTGCGGCACCAGCCACACGCCGAGCTGTCGGCGCAGCGCCGCCTCCAGGTGCAGGATGACGACCGCGGCCACGGCCATGAACACCTCGTTGTAGCCGTAGCTGTCCGGCGCCCGCCATGGCGGTGACGGGGGACGCCGGTGTGCCGGGTCCGAGCGTGCCGTCACTGGGGAAGCTGGCGCAAGAAGGGGTCGGCTAGGCGGTGGCTGGTCACGCGGATGCGGGCGTCCACCGCGATGACGCCGTCCGGCCGGGCGATCACCGGGTTGAGGTCCAGTTCGGCGACCTGCGGCAGGTCGCCGGCCAGGCACGACACCCGGAGCAGGGTGTCGCGCAGCGCGCCGATGTCGGCCGGGGGCTGGCCGCCGTGGCCGAGCAGCGCGGGTGCCGCGCGGATCGAGTGGATCAGGTCGTCGGCGTCGGCGGTGGTGAGCGGGGCCAGCCGGGCCACGCGGTCGCCGAGGACCTCGGTGGCGACCCCGCCGAGCCCGAACACCACGACCGGGCCGAACACCGGTTCCTGTACGACGCCGACGATGGTCTCCACGCCGGTGATCATGGGCTCCACGATCGCTCCGGACAGCCGCCCGGCGAACCTGTCCTGCAGGCGGCGCATCGCCGCGCGCGCCTCATCGGCGCCGCGCAGGTCCAGCTCGACGGCGCCCGCCGCGGTCTTGTGCAGCAGGCCGGGCACGTCAGCCTTGATCACCACGTGACCGCCGAAGCCGGCCGCCGCCGCGACCGCCGCGCCGGCGTCATCGGCCCTGAGAAAGTCCACCATCGGGATGCCGTAGCAGCGCAGCAGGTAGTCGGCCTCTTCGGCGGACAGCCAGCCGCCGCCGGGCATCCGCGCCAGGAAGGAATCGACGATCGAGCGCGCGTCCGCCGCGCGCAGGTCGGTGAACTGCGGCACCGTGCCGGCCGGCCGGGATCGCCAGGAGCCGTAGCGGGCGGCCCGGGCCAGCGCCCGGGCCGCCGATTCGGGGTAGGCGTACGCGGGCACGGCCGTTTCGCTGGCGCGGAGCAGCTGGACGGCCTCGGCCTGGTCCAGCACGACCGCCGCGGCCGGGACCGCCAGCGGCGAACCGGCGCGGGTTGCCGAACGACTCCAGGTGCAGAAGGGCCAGTTCGGTTGTGTTGTCAGCCTCCCACCACAGCAGCAAGTCGGTACTCGAGACATCTAGCTTCCCGCCGACCGCGGCGAACGAGGAGATCCCGATGCCGAGCCGGGAGAACTGCTCGAGCATGGCCGCACCCACCCCGCCGGACTGGACGACCAGGCCGGCGCGGCCGGGGGGAGGATGGCGCACAGCCGGCGTGGCCGCCAGCCCGATGCCTGGCACCGCGATCCCGTAGGAAGCCGGGCCCGCCAGCCGCATGCCCGCGCGCCGGGTGGCCTCCATCAGCCCGGATTCCTGCGCCGCCGTCAGGCCAGCGGTGATCACCGCCAGCGACTTGACGCCGCGGTTTCCGCACTCCCGGGCCACCTCCACCACGCGTGCCGCCGGCACCGTCACCACCGCCAGGTCGGGGGCCTCGGGCAGCGCGGCGACCGACGGGAGGCACGGGATGCCCTCGACGCCGCCGCCGCCGCGGCTGACCGCGTACAACGTGCCGGCGAACCCGGCGCCGCGGATATTAAGCAGGATCGTCCGGCCGATCGAGCCGGGACGGCGGCCCGCGCCGACCACCACCACCGACCGGGGATTCAGCAGCGGCTCCAGGCTGGCCACATCCGCGTGCCCCTCCCGCCCGGCCACCGCATCCAGATAGGCGCTGGCCTCACCGAGGGCCGCAACGCGCGGCACCGGTATGGACAGCTCAACCACGCCATCGTCCGGCCTGCGCCGTATCGCGAGCCCCAGCCGGCCAGCAGATGCAGCACGGCGTAGTTGCCGGCCAGCACCTCGGCGGTGAAGGCCCTCACGCCGCGGGCACGGGCCAGCGAAACCAGGTGCTCAAGCAGCAACGTGGCGACGCCGCGCTGGTGCATGCCGTCGGCGACCGCAAGCGCGATCTCCGCACTCACCCCGTCGCCGGCCAGCTCGTAACTGGCCACTCCCACCAGCTCGCCGCCCAGCAGGCCGACCAGTGCCACCGTGCCCGCCCGGCCTTCCAGGCACACCCGCCGGGCCTCACGCCCGGCCGATGCCCGGCTCATGCTGAAGAACCGGAAGTACAGGTTGTCCGCAGACATCGCCTCGTGCAGCCGCCTGACAGCCTCGTAATCCCCGGGGCCGGACGGCCGGATGGCCAGCGTGGTGCCATCGACCAGCAAGGCATAGGACCGGCCGTCCCCCGCCAGCCCGGTCAACGACCGCCTCCGGCTCCTACGGCTGGTCCCGTCACGAACCCATTCTCCCCGGTCCATGATCCAACTGCACATACTGCGGCTGACCTCCGACACGGCGACCTGGCCACGCCACCAGGGCCGTCATATCCGGGGGTCTGTCAAATTACAGTCCCTCATCCGGTGAGGCGGACGCGGATGTCGGCGACGACGGCGCCGTGCCGGCGGGCGAATACCGGGTTCAGGTCGAGCTCGGCGATCTCGGGAATGTCCTCGACCATGGCGCTGACCCTGTGCAGGAGCTCGGCGAAGGCCGCCACGTCCAGCGGGGGGACTGGCGGTATCCGGTGAGCAGCCGGTAAGAGCGCAGCGAGCGGAGCATCTCATTCACGTCGGTGTCGCTGAGAGGGGTGATGCGCACCGCGACGTCGCCGAGGACCTCGACGAACGTGCCGCCGAGGCCGGCCAGGACGAGGGGGCCGAAGGCGGGGTCGTGGGTCACGCCGACGATCATTTCCACGCCGTCGCGGATCTGCTCCTGGATGAGGAATTCCGCGGCGTGCTCGGCGATGCCGGCTTCGGTCAAGATGGCGCGGATGGCGGTCACCGCCTCGGCTGCGGCATGCGGGCTGTCGATGCCGAGGGCG
This sequence comes from uncultured Actinomycetota bacterium, assembly GCA_963808705.1. Lineage (GTDB taxonomy): Bacteria > Actinomycetota > Actinomycetes > Streptosporangiales > Streptosporangiaceae > JASHPR01. Next base: position 40,349 of record CAWEHB010000015.1, read on the forward strand.
ACGCCGCCGACGTCGCTTTTGTGGATGGCCGCAGCGATCTTGACCACGACCGGCCCGCCGAACTCGGCCTGGGCCGCCGCGGCCTCGGCGGGGGTGCGGACCAGGCGGGACCGGGCGGCGGCGATGCCGTAAGCGGCGAGGAGCTCCCCGGCCGTCTTGGCGTCGGCCCACCCGCCCCCGGGCTGGCTGGCCAGCATCGTGCTGATCGCTGCCCGCCCGCGACCCGGGTCGATGCCGGAGGGAGTCACGATGTGGCCCGCGGGCCGGGTGCGCCATTCCGCCCACCCGGCGATGTGACCGAGTGCGGTGGCGGCCTGCTCGGGACGGGTGAACACGGGGATGCCGGCCTCGGACAGGCCGGCTGGCGCGGACCCGGCCGTCATGAAGACCGCGATGACCGGCTTGCCAGGCAGGCCGGCGGCGGCGGCGGCGATTTCCCGGGCGAAGTCCTCAGCGAGGGTGGCGCCGAACGCGATGAGCACGGCAATGATCGCGTCGATCTCTTCGGCCGCGCCGAGCAGGCGCATCGTCCGCCCGTACTGCTCGGCGCTGGTCCCGGCGACGACGTCCACCGGGTTCCCGACGGCAGCCTGGGCCGGCAGGCCGGCGCGCAGCGCCGTCTGGATGTCGTGGGACAGTTCCGGTACCAGCAGCCCGGCTGCTTCGCAGGCATCGGCGACCAGGATGCCCGGCCCCCCGACGTTGGTGAGCACCGCGACCCGCCGGCCCGCGGGCACCGGCTGCGATGACATCACGGCGGCGACGTCGAACATCTCCTCCAGAGTGCCGGCCCGGATCACCCCGGCCTGATGGACCAGGGCCTCGACCGCCGTGTCCCGGGCCGCCATGGCCGCGGTATGCGAGGACGCTGCCCGGCGCCCGGCGCCGGAACGGCCCGATTTCACCACCACGATCGGCTTGTGCCGGGAGATGCGCCGGGCGATCCGGGCGAACCGGCGAGGATCCGGCACCGATTCCAGGTAGGCCAGGATGAGGCTGGTGGCAGGGTCCTCATCCCAGTACAGCAGCAGGTCGTTGGGCGTCAGGTCGGCGGTATTGCCGACCGACACGAAGCCGCTGACGCCCAGCGAGGGGCCGGTGAACAGGGCGAGCGCGGCCAGCCCGAGCCCGCCGGACTGTGACACGAACGCCAGGCGGCCTGGCGGCGGGAAGACCGAACTAAAGGTGGCATTGAACCGCGGATCGGGTCCGCCATTAAGCAGGCCCATGCAGTTGGGCCCGATCAGCCGCACCCCGGCAGCCCGGGCGCGGTGACGCAGTTCGTCCTGCAGGACCCGGCCCTCGCCACCCACCTCGGCGAACCCGGCCGAGATCACGCACACCGCCCGGATCCCCAGCCGGCAGGCCTGGTCGACGACCCCGGCCACCAGCGGCGCGGGGACGGCCACCAGCGCCAGGTCTGGCAGCTGGGGGCAAGAGGCCAGGTCCGGGTAGGCGGGCACTCCCTGGAGGACCCGATGGCGGGGGTTGACCGGGTACACCGGCCCGGTGAACCCGCTGGCCAGCAGGTTGGCCAGCAGCAGGGCGCCGATGCTGCCGGGCTTGTCGCTGGCCCCCACCAAAGCGATTGACCGGGGGCACAGGAACGGCGCGACCGATACCCGCGCCGCGGCGCGCTGGTCGCCCAGCAACGCATCAAGGTAGGCATCGGTTTCCTGCACGGCGAAGCTGGCGTGCACGCTCGCCGCCGTCAGCTGCTCCTCATACTCCAGGCCCAGCTCCTCCAACAGGCCCAGCATCGCCACATCGCTCCTGGGCACATCACCGGCCAGCCGCCGCACCCCGGCGTGCCGGGCCGCCTCGGCTAGCCCGGCTCAGCAGCAGGGTGCCCAGCCCGGTGCGCCGCCACAAGGCGTCAACAAACACCAGGGCCCTGGCCGTGTCTGCTGCAGTGCGCTCATACCGCGCCACACCGGCGACCCGTCCCGGCTGGCCCGCGGATATGGCGACGATCCCGGCCGCGCGGCCGGGCCGCGGGACGGCCACGTCACCGGGACGGTCGGGCGGCAGATGAGCCAGGTCGGTGAACAGGCGCCGGGAACGAGCATCCAGGCGGCGCCACAGCGCCTCGACCCCCGCGGCGTCATCACTGCGCAGCGGCCGCAGCGCCACCACCCGGCCATCACGCAGCGTCTCCTCCCAAGCCGGGGCGCCGGCCGCGGTCACGACCCACCCCGCCGCTGCCCCAGGCCCGGCGGCATATTCGCCGCCGGGCCGGGCCCGCAGTTTGCCCGCAGAACGCCGCTGGTCTGGGTGATGCAAAAGGTCAAGCCCTCGACGAGGGTCACGGTGGCGCGGCGCAGGCCGGGGACCACCGGTGTGTCGCTGGCCGGACAGGGCGGGGTCACCGTGTACCGCAGCTAGGCGTGAGCTGGCCCGGGTGTTCCGGGATGGCGTGGTAAAGCCGGTCGCAGTTGGCGGCCATCCGGGTATGGGAGGACGGCCGATCGGCTGCGGCTCGGCATGACCGCCGGTCGATCCGGCCCACATGAGCGACGGCAGTGATCATCTTCCTCGTTCCCGCATAGGTGTCCGCTGCAGCTATGGTCGATAATCTCAGGTGCAGCGCCCTTGCCGAACCCTTGGGACAGGCGTGGGCGTCGCCTGCGCCTCGGTCATCACGAGCCCGAACGGCCCGGGCCACCTCCAGCAGCCCACCCTCAACTCCGCCGCCTGACCCGAGTAAGCGAACAGAGTCATCGATTCGTCCGCACGGGACATGGGCCGAAGAGTAGGCAGCCATCGAGCACCGGGCCTTCGGGCCGCGGCGGGTCTATGCGTCACCGGGGGCCGCCATGGCCCGGGTCCGCACGATCAAGGGGGCGGGGCTAGGAGACAGCCGTCCGCCGTGTCAGTCCCGTCCTTAACGGCTCACAGCGCCGACCCGCTCTGGTTCCCGCCTCGGGAAGCGTGCCGCCGCGAGGTCGCGTCCGGCGTTTCCATATGCCATAGCGCTTCTCCCCGCGCAAGAGCCAAGCCCGCCGGCGATCTCCTGGCCCGCCACGGCGGTCTCCGGGGCGCCCCCGAGCGTCATGACACCGACCGCGACGGTCACCGTGAACCTGGCCGGGTCGGCGAGGAACTCCGTGGCGATGACCTTGTCGACGATCTCGCGGCGGATCTCCTCGTCCGGTCGGCCGAAGACGCCAGCACGTCCGCGCGACGCTGCCCGGCGACGAGCCGACTTGCAGCACCGGCCGAATCGCAGCCCAGGTGGCGGCCACGCCACACCAGTTCGCGAGCGACGACGGTCGCCAGGCCCAGTGGAACTCGTACAGCCGGGCCGCACCCTGGTGCTGCGGTCGAACGCGGACCTGTCCTCCGGGCGTTCCTTCGACCCGCAGTCCGGTCCGAAGTCCCGGGTGTACCTGGACGGGATCCGGGGTTCTACATGAGGGCCGCCGCGGGCGGCAAGACCCGCCTGGTAGCCCATACCCGCAGCCGCATCACTCGGCAGCCGATCACCTGTGTATTGGACGATCCGGCCGCGTGCTGTGGGACTGGCTGTTGGACGGTGGCGCAACCCGGTGACCGGGCCGGTCGCCCCGCCTTGGCCGTCTTCTTAGGCTGGTTGACCGGCTCTGCTGAGGTTTCTGGCGTGCTGTATCGCGCTGGTGGCGGCCCGCGCGGTGAGGTGTGAGCATCCGAGGAGCACCGGGTGAGGGTGTTCGGCGGAGAGACGGTCAAGCGCCGCTTGCAGCCGTCTTGTGATGTCTTCGTAGCAGGCGGAGACGACGGCCGGGTCGTCGGCCGCGTCTGGGCCATAGGCGGTCCAGTCGAGCGGGGGCAGGAACTCGAGGGTGAGGTGTGCTGGCATCGGCAGCGGCGGGGTGAGGATGGAGTTGATGCCGAAGGGTGGGCCTGCGAGGAGGGGGAAGACGTTGATCCGGAGCGTGTGCAGCCCGGCGGCGCGGGCGAGAAGGTCGCCGCGCGCCAGCACTACGACGGCGTGATGGCCGCCGTGGGCGACGACAGGTATGACCGGGACCCCGCATCGCAGGGCGAGTTGCACGAAGCCTTTCCGGCCGGCGAAATCAACCTTGTCGCGCTGGGTCCACCGGCGGCAGGCTTCCAGGTCGCCGCCCGGGTACACCAGGACGCACGCCCCGCCCGCCAGCGCGGACTCGGCTTCACCGATGCTCGCCGGGACCACGCCGAGCCGGCGCAGGACGGCCCCGACACCGGGCAGGGCAAAGAGCAGGTCGTAGGCGAGCACGTGTGCCGGCGCGGCGATGCCGCGGCGGGAGAGGATTGCCTGGCCGCAGACAAACACCTCGGGCATGTAGAACAGGCACGAATGATTCCCGACCACGAGCACGGGGCCTTCGGCGGGCAGCCTGTCCAGGCCTCTGACCTCTGGGGTGAAGTAGCTGGTGTAGCGGGCGATGGCAGGAAGGTGCCGACGGATGAAGTCCGGGTCTCGTTGCCGGGAGGTGTCGGCGCGGCCGGCGGCGATCCACCGCGCAAGCGGCGCAAGCATCTTCGCGTGCGGCCCCCGGCTCTGCTGCGGGCCTGCGTCCTGCACGGCAGCGCGGCTAGACATGCTCCCTCCCGTGCTTACACTGCCCGCATCGGCGCTTGCCGGGAAGGGTCCTTGGTCTGCTGCCGCGGCTGGCCGGGCGGCCGCGGCAGCGCCCGGCGCACCGATAGGAAAGGGGTGGCGTGGACGGGTGGGCGCGCGCCGGTTTCGAGGACGTGGCGCGAGTGTTCCGGCGGCAGCTGCGGCGTACCAGGGGCGGCGCAGCCGTCGCGGTCTACCACCGGGGTGAGCTCGTGGCCGACTTGTGGGGCGGGTGGCGTGCCGAGGGCGAGCGGTGGCAGCGTGACACGGTCGCGATGTGCTTCAGCACCACGAAGGGGGTCACCTCGGCGGCGCTGCACCTGCTGGCCGACCGGGGGCAGATCTGCTACGACGCGCCGGTTGCGGCGTACTGGCCGCAGTTCGCGCAGGGCGGCAAGGAGAGCGTCACGGTGCGGCATGTGCTCACCCACTCGGCGGGCTTGCACCGGATGCGCACGCTGGTGGATCACGCTTCCCGGATGCTCGACTGGCAGTACATGGTGGCGGCGCTCGAGCGCGCCGAGCCGGCGTATGAGCCGGGCAGCCGACACGGCTACCACGCGCTGACCTACGGCTGGCTGGCCGGGGAGCTGGTCCGCCGGGTGTCGGGGCGGCCGATCGCGACGTTCATCGATGACGAGATCGCCCGCCCGCTCGGCCTGGACGGACTGTATGTCGGGTGCCCGCCCGCCCACCGCGGCCGGGTCGCGCCGCTGGCCCCCATGGCCGCCGGGCTGGGCCGCCGGCTGGGCCTGCAGCCGGGCGCGGTGATGGGCGGCCCGGTCGGCCGGATCCCGGCGCTGCTGGGGCTGCCGGTCAGCCCGCGCCGGTTCGTCAACGCACTGCTGCCGCGCGGCATCGAGGACGTGCTGTGGGGCCCGGAGGTGATGGACGCCGAGATCCCCGCGGCGAACGGGTTCTTCACCGCCCGGTCGCTGGCCAAGCTGTACGCGATGCTGGCCCACGGGGGCGAGGTCGGCGGCATACGGCTGCTTTCCCCGCAAACCGTGCAGCAGATTGCCGTGGTGCACTCCCGCGGGCCCGACCTGGTCCTAGTCCTGCCGATGGGATGGCGGCTGGGCTACCACAGCGCGTTCACCACCCGGGGCGCGGTGCGCGGCGCGTTCGGCCACTTCGGGTTCGGCGGGTCGGGCGGGTGGGCCGACCCGCGGCGTGACCTTGCGCTGGCGATGGTGTGCAACCGCGGCACCGGCACGCCGGCAGGCGACCTGCGCCTGGCCGAGCTCGGCGCCACCGTCACCCGCGCACCGGGCATACGCCCACCCGCGTGACACGGCCGGGCCCGCCAAGGGCCCGGCCGCTGCCCGCGCCGGGTCCGAACCGCCACCTACACCAAATCGCCGTCCTGCGCTCGCCAATCGTGGCACGCAGATCACGGCGATCTGTGCTTGTCGCGGAGCCGACGACAGATGGATGAGAGCGCAAATAGTCGGCGGCGTGCCCTGGCTGCGAATGAGGATGCCGAGCCGCCGGTCATCATGGTCTCCGGCCCGTCTCCAGGTTACGAGTGAACATGCGAACCGCTGCATGAGTATGTGCGGAGGCAACGTCCGCTATTCGGCATCTGCGGATCACCGGCATAACCCTGATGAGCGCGTCCGCTCATCGGCAGGACCGGCCTCGTTATGGCATGCGCGGCGAGGGGTGGGGGGGTTAGCTACAGGCCGGCCCACCAGGCGTCGATGATCACGTCGTGGGCGATGCCGGTGTCGATGTTGTGATGCAGGCCGAGGCTAACAATGCGGTCATCGTGCGGGTGGAACGGCCGGGTGGGGTCTTCGCCCAGCACGGGGCCGAAGACATCGATGAGCGGCTTCCAGAGGCTGGCCCAGTTGCGGCCCGGCCCGGTCGTCAGCGCGATTTTCAGCCCCACAGGACCCGGATCGATCGTGGCCGCCTGCACCGCAAGCCGATCATGGAGTTCTTCTTTCCACTCCTTGCGCTCGTAGGACCCAGCCATCCGGGTCGAGAACTGCGGGGTGGCCTCGGCCGCGTCCGGCTGGGCGGGGCCCACCGCTAGTGACGACGGCCCGTGGATCTTGCGGCCGAAGATGGCCGCCACCCGCTCCGGGCCTAGCCGCTGAGCGACCGGGAACAGGTAGTTGTCCAGGTCATGGCCGCCATCAATCAGTGAGACGCCATCGCTGAACCCGACGATCAACTCGGCAACGACACGGCCGCTCACAGCCGCCAGCACCGGCCCGGCTATGGCGTCCACGTGCGCCAGGAAGCGAGCCAGCTTCACCTGGCTGGGATGCCCTGCTCGATCCCAGCTGGCCAGCTGCGGCTTGACGCTCTGCCGCATAACGCCTACGGGGCGGCGGTACACCATTGCCATGTGACTCATCGTCGTGCGCGTCCGCATCTGATAGCAACCAGCCGATACCCCCAGCAAGTCGCGCGCTCGCAGCGGCATAGAGTGCGTTCAGACGGCCGCGGCGCTGACGTGGCTTGTCACGCCCCTGGCTCTGCCGGGCCGACACGCGTGCTCTTTGGCACGTAATCAAAAAACCTGTAGATATAGCCTCCGCCTGCCCATTCGGCTCGAAGACGGGTCCGCTTTTCTGCCCGCCGGAGGGCCGACAGCAGCCGACGGTTCACCTCGCGGGCGTCTGCGCCGTCCATCACGCCCTCCACGTGCAGGCCGTCATGGGTCTCGGTGACTGATGCATCGCCCACCATCTGGGCAAGCACCGGGCGGATCGCGGCGAGGTCATGCGAGCTCACATCACCGGTAAGGCTGAACCGCGCCATAGCACAGTCTGGCATGCAGTCTCCGCGCACCCGGGCTCGCATGGGGCGGCCGTTCTGCCGAATGGCCGCTACGCGTCAGATGAGGTCGCTCCCAAGGCTGGGCCGCTCTGGATAGTTATGCACACTCAGCCGGCGGATTGGCATGTCGCTGGTGAGATTGGCTAGTCCGGGGACCATTCTGGCCACGACTGGGTGCGCACTGAGCTGCTTCGTTATGTGCGGCATTAGTCTAGATCTCTCGGTCGATAGTTATCCTTTCGTTGCTGCTTGTTAGTGTTCCTTTCTAACGGCTTGCATTTTTGGCCGCCAACTCGAAGGGGTGACCATTCTCGCCAGATTAGCCATCGCTTCCAGCGGGCTCTTGAAGTCTACTTCGGATACTTGCGGTGAGAGGATGGTCGGCTCCGTAAAGCCGCTCGCTGAATTGGAGCGCCTGGCGGTAGATCCGCGCCGCGCTATCCGGATCGGCGGCGGCCGCCAAGTCGCCGAGCCGTTCGTAGGGGACCGCCAGGTCGCGCTGGTAGCCGGCGTTGGCGGGGTCGGCCCGGGCCAGCCGCTCGCTGATGGCCAGGGCCTGCCGGTAGAGCCGGGCGGCCTCGCCGGGGTCCCCGGCATCCCCGGCCAGGTCACCGAGCCTGTTGTACGAGACCGCCAGGTCGCGCTGGAACCCGGCGTTGGCGGGGTCGGCCTGGGCTTTGCGCTGGTCGATGGCCAGGGCCGGCGCAGTCCCGGAAGATCGTTATGGGTGCAATGGCCGCTTGGTGTCCAGACTCGCTTGCAGCTGGCGGCGCTGTGTCATTCATCGATCTCGCGCAGGACGGCTTGCAGCGACAACATTGCCCGGGCGGTGTGGCTTTTGACCGCGCTTATGCTGATGCCCATCGTCGAGGCGATCTGCGCCTCGGACAGGTCAGCGTAGTACCGCAGCATCAGGACCTCGCGCTGGCGGAGGGGCAGGGCCCACAGCGCCGAGATCACGGTGGAGCGCTCGAGCCAGGTGACCTGTTCCTGGGCGGCATCGGGAAGGTGCGGCGCGAGCTTGGGCGCTGGCTTGTCCGCAACCACACGGTGCCGCAGCACCGAGCGGGAACGGTTGACCACCGACTGGCGCAGGTAGGACAGCGCGCGGTCGCTGTCTGCCAGCCTCGGCCAGCTCGCGTGCAGGGCAACGAACGAGTCCTGCACGAGTTCCTCGGCGGTGGGCATGTCGTGTACCAGCATCGCTGCCAGCCTGACCAGCGATCGGTAGTGCATGCCGTACAGCGCGGTCACTGCCTGGTCGGCGTCCCAGCCAGCCCCGGCTGCCGGGATGTGGCTACCGGTGCTCGCCGGCGTCCGCCCGGCCGGGTCCCCGGTCGCTGCCTCGCCGGGCCCGGGTACCGGGCTGATCGCGCCGATCCCGGCAGGACTGGCCCGCATCGCCATGACCGTGCCCGCGCGGATGGCTTCGCGCCCAGTTTCGTCCTCGGCGGCGTGCTCACGCAGCCAGGCCTGGTAACGGCCCAGGGCGGCCGCGATGTCGTACCCGCCGCCGGACCGGACTGCTTGCTGCTCGGTGACGTGCTGGTAGATCCGGGACAGCAGCTCGTCTTCGCGCGAGCTGCCGGCCCAGCGACTGCCGGTGGTCATGACTCTCCTTCAGGATTGTCGCTGGCAAAGGGGTAGTCGGGGCCGAGCTGGGCGATCAGCTTGCGGCGTGCCCGGCACAGGTGCACGCTCACCGTCTTCTCGGCGATGCCCGAGGCGGCGGCGATCTCGCTTTCCTTCATGTCCTGCTGCCAGCGCAGCAGCGCCACAGCGTGCTGCCGTTCGGGCATGCCCTGGATGATCTGCCAGCACCGGTGCAACACCATCGAGGAAAAGGCCCCCGCCGGGGTATCCGCCGGAGTCTTCCGGTACCTGGCCTCGACGCGCGGCAGCCGGACGCGCCAGGCCGCATCGCGGCGAAAACCGCTCACCGCGATGTTGGTCAGCGTCGCGCGCAGCCAGCCACGGCGCTGATCCCCGGCCAGGCACCGCAGTGACCACCACGCCCGCCCGGCCGCCTCGAATGCGGCCTGAACCAGATCATCGGCCAGCGCCCGGTCCCCGCGGGCCAGGACGCACGCACACCCGAACAGGTCGCGGGCATGGGCAGTGAAACACGCAGCGAGCTCCTCGGCGTCACGCGAGGAGATCTTCTCATCACCCACCCTGGCCTCCGCGCCGCAACCGGCCAACTCCGCCACCACGCTGGCCCCAGACGATCAGGGCCGAACCGGCGGCCTGCCCGGACACGACCGTCGCCGCCACCCCGGACCCGGCCGGGCCTGCCCCAACACGGCCGCACCCAGCCGGTTCACCGTAAGACCGAGATATCACGACGGTAAGTCGCACCGCAGCCGCAGAACCCTTACCACCCCAGCAACCTTCGGACCGCAGCGGACCGCTCGCACAGACCCCCCCGCCGCAAGCCCGCAGGCCTCGCGGGCTAAAAGCCGGTAGGTTCGGTCTCGAGTTCAGGTTCTTGCGGGCGGCCTTCGTGGTGGAGCGGCCGCAGTGGGGTGGTCTGCTCGAGCCAGATCAGGGCGTCGTAGCGCTGGCCGATGCAGGTGGGGACATAGTTGGCGGCTTCGTGCTGGGGGTCGTAGACGACGCCGATCGCCCGGTGCCCCATCCATGCTGAGAGCCAGGGCCCGGACTTGTCGTCGGTGAATACCAGGACTGCGGGCCGGCCGAGTGCGTGATGGAGCAGGTCCTCATGGGTGCCGGCTTTGGCTGCGGGCATCGGGAACTGCTGCTCCGGTGTGCCCCAGGAGCTGGCGGCGAGCACCGACCCGCGGTGGCCCGCGAAGCCGACTAGCACAGCGCGGCCGGCGGCGTGCCGCTCCCGGACGACCTGGCCGACGTTGACCAGGCCGTGACTGGCCATGTCGGTGGCGCGGGCGTCGCCGACATGGGTGTTATGCTCCCAGACGAGCCCCTTGGACCGGGGTCCGAGGTGATGCGTGATCCGGTCGATCGTGTCGGCCATGTGGTAATCACGGATGTTCCACGACTCACGGTCGCCGCGCACCATGGTGCGGTAGTAGTGCTCGGCGCTCGCGGCGACCTCAGCGTTCTGCGCCGCGTCGAAAGCGTCCTCGGTCCGGTCGCGTACGCGGCGTCGTACCTCGACGAGGAGGGCGACCACGTCTGGCTCGCAGGACGCGGGCACCAGTCGGGTGCTCCAGGCGTACTTGTGCGGGTCCTCGCCGTAGGGGAGGAAGCACTGCCAGGCGCGCAGCGCCGCGGGCATCGCATCCGGCGCGTGGGCTTCAAGCCAGGTCATGACCTGCCACAGCGAGTCCCACAGCGAGTACACATCGAGGCCGTAGAACCCGGCACGCTGCTGGCCGGGACGGGCCAGGTTGTACCGGCGCAGCCAGGTCAGGAACTCGGCGACGTCCTGGTTGGCCCACATCCAGGTCGGCCAGCGCTCGAAGCGGGCGAGCAGGCCGTAGGCGTCGAGATCCTGGTCGGCGAGCCCGCGTACCCAGCGGTTGATGCGCCAGCAGTCCGGCCAGTCGCCCTCCACGCCGATCCAGGTGAAGCCGTGTTCCTCGATCAGGCGGCGGCTGAGCTCGGCCCGCCAGCGGTAGTACTCGTGCGTTCCGTGCGAGGCTTCCCCGATGCAGACCAGGCAAGCGGTGCTTACCCGGTCGATCAGCGGGGCGAGGTCGCCAGCGGCGGTCAGCGGGCGGGCCAGAGAACGGATCTCCGCGGCGGCACCGCCGTCCGGCGCGCGCGCCGGGTGAACCAGTCGCAGGCCAGGTTTGCCGCCTCGGTTAGAGTGCCGGGTTCCGGCCACCGCCGCCTCCGCTTCTGAGTTCTTGGCGCGATGTGTCCTGCTCGGATGCCAGGAAATCGGGGGCAACCCGAACTTCCCGGCCCCGGCGATCGCCGGGTTCCTTCCTCCCACCGTGACCCGACCGAGGCACTCCGGCGCCAGGGGCCAAGGTCGCAGGCGGACGGGCCGTTCGTCCCAGGCGCGCTTGCGGCTCACCCGGAGAGCGTGACCGGCCGGGCGGGGCGCCAGACATGCTCGGGGCCAGGCGGGCGGATCGCGCCCAGTGCCTGCCGCACGAGACCGCCGAGTTGTCCGGGGGTGTCGCCGTTCCCGGTGTCGACCACCGCGGCGTCGGGCCACGGTGCCATGGTGGCCGCCACGGCACCGGCGATCGCCGGGTCGGCGTCCGAGACGCCGTCGGTGCGGGCATTCATCCGCCGGGATGCCATTTCCCGGGATGCGGTGCAGCGCAGCTGCACGAGGTCCGCGCTGGTATCCGCGGCCGCTTCCTGCCGCGGCCCGGTGCGCCGCGGATACCAAGGACGCGTCGGCGATCACCGACTCGCCGCGGGCGAGCAAGGCCCGGGCGCGGTGCAGCAGCTCGGCGTAGGTGCGCCCGGTCCATTCCGCGCGGAGTAGATGCCTGCGCCGTACGGGCGCGGGCACTCCTGTCGGCGGGCAGCCCGGCCATGAGGGCGGCCGTTGCCGACAGCGCTCCCGGGGACCGCGGGCTTTGCTGCATCCCGGTCCGCCTGCGGGCGGCCACCACGTCTGTAGTGGCCCGCGGATTCGCAAGCGCGCGGGAACGGCAGGGGCCCCGGGCCGGGTACCGGGTCCTGCCAGGAGCCAGGTTGGTGCCTGCCTGACAGCGGGATCCTGTTCCCGTGGCATGCCATGACCGCGGGAACTCGCCAGCCAGCCTCGTCCTGGCGGCCCGCCGGGCGGGGGTGGCCGACGATCGCGTCCTGGCAGCGATCAGGGCCACCCCACGCGCGGCCTTCGTTCCCGCCGGATACGCGGCGGAGGCGTATTCGGACCAGCCGCTGCCGATCCCGCACGGCCAGGTCACCACCCAGCCGTCACTGTCCGCGGTGATGATCGCCGGGCTGGGCCTGCGCGGCGGCGAGCAGGTGCTGGAGATCGGAACCGGTTACGGCTACCAGACCGCGCTGGTGCCACGGCTGGCCGCGCACGTCGTCAGCATGAGATCTGGCCCGACATCGCCGCGCAGGCCCGCCGCCGCCTGCGAGCCCAGTGCGTCCGCAACGCGCTGGTCGTCACCGGTGACGGGACCGAGGGACACCCGGCCCGCGCACCCTACAACGCGGTGCTCGTCTCCGCCGCGTTCCCGCAGGTACCGCGCCGCTGGTCAGCCAGCTACAGGCCGGCGGGCGGCTCGTCCAGCCGGTCGGGCCAGGCGGGCAGGAACAAGTCATGCTCTTCGAACGGCGGCCAGGAGGACTGGTACAGCTGAGGCTCCTGACGTCGGCCAGCTTCGTCCGGCTGCACGGCCGGTTCGGCTTCCCCGCATGCCGAACATGATCGCTGACCTGGCTCCGGCCCCGGGCCGGAGCGCAGGCGGAGCCCGGACGCCGTCACCTGCCTCAGCTGCGGGGATCGTTCCCGGGCAGGACGATGTTCGACAAAGGGTGTCGGAGGATAGGACGAACAGACTGTCGTGACCGTCCTTCCACCGGACCAGGCAGGGCGGCGAACCGTCCTACCCGTGAATCTCTGTGATCACCATTCCCGCTTCCCATCACCGACGTGGCGGCCCCTGACTATGAGTTCATCGCCTGCTTCGGCGCGGCTAGTCGCCAGGACACAGGCAAGCGGCTAGTCGCCAGGACACAGGCAAAAGGTCACCGTCCTTCCCACATTCGGCTCGCGGACTCATCTGCCCGGCGCGGTATCGGCGGGCACGCGGCGGGCGAGTTCGTGCTGACCTGCGCCGACCCTGATCGGTATCCCCAGCTCGTCATAGACGGTGGCGCCGGCGGCCGTCACGGCGGCCCGGCACACGCGGTAGTGATGGCCGCACAGCAGCAGATCTACCGGGTGCGGGCGGGCGGGCGTCGGCGGCATCACCACCGTGACCACCGGCCGGGCCGGACAGCAACACGCCCGCCCGGCAAGGAGAAGCGGCTCAGCCCGATCAGCCGGCTGGTAGCCGGGCTTCCTGCGAGCCACCGCGCCAAGGTGCGGGAACCTGGCCTTCATGCCCAAAGCCTCACGCGCAGGCGTTCCCTTCGATAGGGGCGAAATTCCCCCGGCGCAAGGGCCAAGGACCTCGCCGCCCGGCCACGACGCCTCGCGCGTCGCGCTGCCCGGCCTGTCCTGTCGGCTGCCAGAGCCGGCACGGGCGGACGCGCCACCTCAGATGCGGCAGCCACGCGGTCGCAGGCTCACCGGATGCTCCCCGTGTCGCGGACCGCGCTCGCTGCTGGGCAGGCAGCCCCTGCCGCGCCGCCGGCGCGTGGCCCACGCCGAGTCAGGTCGATCGCGTGCCGGGGCCGGGGACGCCCAGATGATTTGCGTGCAGCGACCGTCACGATTGGCGCAACTCTCAGCCGCTCAGATTCGGCAGGGGTCTCGCAGATCAGGTGATATGTCTCACGCTGCGTGATCGGCCTGGGCTCGACTAAGGCACACGCTTCCGCCGATCATGCTGTCACATGCGCCGAGCAAGGGCGACAGGAGGGGCCGTTTGGCCCTGCCCGGCTGGGTCCGGGCGCTGCTCTGGTGTGAAGGACGGGTGACAGCGGATTGTGGATCAAATTCTGTGTCTCCCCTGACAGGCGGAGGTGGACCGGTGAGCAAGCAGATGGGCGAGCATTACCAGGAACCGTCAGTGGCTGCCCTTGAGGAGCGTGTGAACATGCTCGAGGACCGTGTGACGGCCCTCGCCGACGTGGTCCGCGTCCTGGCTCACGGGCTCGAAGACCTTCCCGCCGCCGGGCCCGGGCAGCAGCCTGCGGCCGAAGCAGCCAGGCGAGCCTATGACCTGCTGCTGGTGGCCGAGCCGCGGACGTCCGGCCCGCAGGCCGGGGCGGGCGAGGGGACTACCTAACGGCTGCCGCGGTGCGCCTCGTGTCACGGGGGACGGCGTGGCGGGCGGGCTGATAACCCTGTTTCTTTGCGGCGATGTGATGCCAGGCCGCGGGGTCGACCAGATTCTGCCGCACCCCGGCGACCCGCAGCTGAGGGAAGAGTACGTCGATGACGCCAGGACCTATGTTCGCCTGGCCGAACGCGCCAACGGCCGGATTCCGCGGCCGGTCAGCTTCTCCTGGCCCTGGGGTGATGCCCTCGGGCTGCTGGATGACATGGCACCGGATGTGCGGGTGATCAACCTCGAGACCGGCGTCACCCGCAGTGCTGATTTCGCGCCCGGCAAGGCGGTGCACTACCGGATGAGCCCGCAGAACCTGCCCTGTGTGGCCGCCATCCGGCCGGACGCCTGCGCGCTGGCGAACAACCACGTGCTCGATTTCGGCCGCGCCGGGCTCGCGGAAACTCTCGGCGCCCTGGCCGGTGCCGGGCTGCCGGCCGTGGGCGCCGGACATGACGTCGCCCACGCGCGGCAGCCTGCGGTCATCCCGGTGCCGGGGGGAAGCCGCGTCGTGATCTTCGCATGCGGGGCGGCGTCCAGCGGCATCCCCCCGGGATGGGCCGCTACCGCCAGCCGGCCAGGCGTGGATTTCCTGCCCGACCTGTCCGGCGCCGTGGCGGGCGAGGTCATCGCCCGGGTGCGCGCCGCCAGGCAGCCCGGCGATGTCGTCGTTGTCTCCATCCACTGGGGATCCAACTGGGGCTATCAGGTGGGCCGTGACCAGGTCGACTTCGCTCACCGTCTGATCGACGGCGGTGTCGACCTGATCCATGGCCACTCCTCGCACCACCCCCGCCCGGTCGAGACGTACCGGGGCAAGCTCGTCCTCTACGGCTGCGGCGACTGCATCGACGACTACGAAGGCATCAGCGGCTACGAGAAGTACCGCGACGACCTGCGGCTGCTGTATTTCGCCTCGGTCCTGCCGGGCACCGGGACACTGGCGGTCCTGCGCATGGTGCCCATGCAGGCCAGAAAGATGCGGCTGCACCGTGCCCGGCCGGCGGACAGTGAATGGCTCGCGATGATGCTCGACCAGATCAGCCACCCCCGCGAGTCACGGATCGACCTTGAGCCCGGAGGCGCGCTCGTCCTGCGCCTGTGAACGCGCTGCCGCTGATAGCCGGCTGACCGGCGGCGATCTCAGCGAACTCGCCGACGTCATCGGGCATCACAGGGAGCAGCGTCTTATGCCATCGCTCGGGCGGCGCGAACGGCGCCCCGGCAAGCCGGGCCTGGGTCCGCGGCAGGGGCACCGGAGTGAGCCTTGGCGATGAGGTGCGCCGCCTGCGGCTCCGGTGGCGGGATGTTCTCTCGTCACGGCTGGGCCAGGGGGAACCGCAGGCGTGCCGCGATGCCGGCCGGCGTATCCGGGCACGAGCCCGCCCGCGGGCACCAGCAGGAGCTGAATGGCGTGCTGGCTGGCCGCGGCCAGGCAGGCGCTCAGCCCGGTCACGGTCAGCCCGTCCGGCGGCTGGCCCAGCAGCTGGCCGGCCAGCTGCTGGTCACGGCGGCCCACCCAATGCTCGATCACGGGCCTGGCCAGATCGCGGACCATGGCCGGGGTCAGGGTATCCGGGTCGGCGGCGAAGCTGCCGGCGACGTGTTCACCGAGCCCGGCCGGGAGGACGGCGAGGAACTGCGGGATCGTGTCCTGGTGCCCGCCGATGACCAGCGGCTCCGGGCCGGAGGCGCTGGCGGCCCGCTCCAGCAGCGCGGCGGTGTCGTGGTAGTGGTGGCGGGCGAGCTCGATGATGCGCTCGTCGACCCGGTAGGCCTCCAGGCCGTACCACCCGCTGTACCCGTGGCTGCGCACCCCCTCCCCGGGGGGCAGGGCGGCAGCAGAAATATCGTCGCCCGCCACGGCGAACAGCCAGGCGTGGCGCCGGTCGACCACGACGACGCGGTAGGCCGGGCAGCGCTGCAGGGCCGCCAGCAGCGGCCGCACGTGCGGGCGGGCGGCGAGCACGGCCCGCTCCTGGAGTCGGCATGGCAGCGGCACCGCCTCGGCCAGGCCGAGCTCGCCGCAGGTGAAGATCGCCACGGTGTGGCCCAGCCAATCGCGGGCTCGGGAGGCCAGCATCGCGCGGACGGTCCGCCGGTCCTCGCCCGGTACCCGGACCACACCCCGGGTGCCGGGACCGTCGCACGCCGTCAGGGCGTACAGCTCATCGGCGCGGGCCGAAAAGCCGCGCCACGCGGCCGGGCCACCGGCACCCACAGGTACATCGACAGCACCGACGGCCCCGTCGCCCGCACGCTCAGCAGCTTGTCCACGTCCGCACGGCTGGGCAGCGACGTGGCGCGTGCCGCAGCCAAGGACCCCGTTGTTAACGTCACCGCCCTAGTCACCCGCCAAGACTGACATGCACACCGAGACCAGCCGACTGCCAGCCTCCCCCATCAACGAAGCCCTGGCCGAGACGACACCACAGCGGCAGAAGCGGAAGTTCACGCCAGACGTCGGTGATGCATAAAAATACGACCTCGCTGCTGTCTGCCCGGCCGTGGTCGGGATTGCCTACCGGGTGAAGGGCTCTTAATAACCGCGCGCCGAGCCGCCTGATTGAGGACGGCGGCAGCTGCGCTGTCGAGCTGGTCTTTGCCACCTAGAACTGGTTGTTGAACTGGTTGTTCGGTGTGGACGGAGCTGTTGGGCGCAGCCATCGCCGGGACCGGCCGGCCCCGCGTCAGGCCGGTTCTGGCGAGCGTTCCGGCGAACCAGTGCGGGCCGTCAGGTCAGGCTCTGGCCAGATCCGCCTGCGGCAGACCTGGATCGGCGCCAGGTCCGGTAGATGACTGCCGCCAGCAAGAAGATAACCAGCACCTGGCCCACGGAGCCATTGATCGTGTCTGCGCCCCATGGCCCGCTCTCGTCAATCAATCCGTCCATCAGCAGCAACCCGTAGGCCAGCACGCCGAACAAGAAAGCCAGGCGCTTGCCGTGTGCCGAGCTCAGCCACAGGGCCAGCAGCAGCAGGACGACGACGAGCCCGGCCAGCAGCGACGCGTTGCGGTGCAGGCTCTCGCCGCCAGCTTTGAACAGGACGAAGCCGAAATCGCGCGTCAGCGCGGCGGCCACCGCCGATCCGGCTACCAGCAGCGCCCACTCCCGGCGCTGCATGAGCTGCCTGCCCCGGCGCGGGCCTGGCGATGCGAGCAGCGCGACTGTCTCGCTGATCGGAGCGACCAGCGCGAACGGGACGTACAGCAGGCTGATCGGAATGCCGACCGACAGCGGCGTGTACAGCTGGAGGACGGCTGTAATGCCCAGATACAGCGCGGAGATCGCCGCGGCTGCTGCTGCCCACCGGCGCAGGCCAAGCAGGGCCAGGACCGCGACCAGGCCCTGGCCGCCGATCGCCACCCAGGCCGCAGTGACCAGCAGGCGGGCGGAGCCGATGCCCATGAGCATCATGGTCAGCCCGCTAAGCCCGGTGCGCGTCAACTCCAGCTCGGCGGCCAGCCAGCCGATGAGCGTGGAGATCAGCACCAGCAGCGGTGCAGCGATGCTGTACACGGCCAGCGCGTCGCGCCAGCCCGGCCCGTCGGAGAGCGCCCGGCCCGGCCGCAGGCGGATGCGCGCTGCGCCGAGCAGCAGGTCGGCCGTCTCCGCCCGGCTTGGCCGGTTCCGGCCAGGCTCGGCGCCCGCCATCAGCACGCCGAGCATCTCCTCTTGGTGCAAGGCCCGGTGCTCGGCCGGAAACCAGCGCAGCAGACGCCGGTAGCAGATCTCCAGCCCGACGGGTGCCATCAGTTACCCGCCAGGCGCAGCCGCTTGGCTGCTGCTGCCGCGTTGGCGCGTAGCCGCGCGGTCTCGGCCGCGAGCCTGGAGCGACCGGCGGGGGTCAGCCGGTAGTACCGCCGCAGCCGGGTGCCCACGATCTCCTCGCGGTCGACTTCCACCAGCCGGTCCGCGCTGAGCCGGTCCAGTGCCGCGTACAGGGTGCCGGCCCGCAGCTTTACTCTGCCACCGGAGATCTGCGGGACGTCGGTCATGATGCCGTAGCCATGCTGCGGCCCGGCGGCCAGTGCGGTCAGGATGAGGAAGGAAGGCTCCTGCATCTGCCTGCTGCTCATGTCACGGTTATATACCGATGATAGATACATGTAAACCAGGGCTGCCCCGTACCCGCGCACTCTCCGACCCTCACGTCCGCCTGGGCCAACGGTCATCTGACAGCCGCCAGCTCGAAGTCCGCAACGCGGCATAGAAAGGATGTCCGGTGGTGTGCTTGTGGGCACACTGGCGGGGTGGAGATTCGTCTGGACGGCGGCAATACCGGCGGGGCGGTCCGGGTGGGCGACACCGTGCGGCGGGCGGCCGGGCAGTGGACGCCGACGGTCCACGCGCTGCTGGCGTACCTGGCTGACAAGGGCTTTGTCGGCAGCCCGCGGCCGCTGGGGTTCGATGCGCAAGGACGGGAGGTGCTGACGTTCCTGGCGGGCGAGACGGTGGGCAGCGCGCGGCCGTGGCCGGGGTGGGTGTATGCCGAGGACACCCTGGTGCAGGTCGCCAGGTGGGTGCGCAGCTTTCACCGGGCGGTCGCGGACTTCGTCCCGCCGGCGGGCGCGGTGTGGCGGATGGGCGGCCAGTGGGCGCCGGGGCTGATTGTGGGCCACAATGATGCTGCTCCTTATAACGCCGTGTGGCGCGACGGCAGGCTGGCCGGGTTCTTCGACTGGGACATGGCCGGCCCGGTGCCCGCGGCGTGGGATGTGGCGTTCGCCGCGTTCAGCTGGGTGCCGTTGCACGCCCGGCACGTCGTCGCCCGGGAGGGTTTCACTGACTTCGAGGGCCGGCCACGCCGGCTGCACCTGTTCCTGGCCGAGTACGGCTGGACCAACTCAATCCCAGCATTTCTTGAGGTCGTGGCCGCCCGGATTCAGGCCCACGTCACGAGCTTGCGCGACCTAGCCGCGCGCGATCCGCTGTTCGCCCGGATAGTGGCGCAAGGAGGAGCAGACGACCTCGAGACCGCCCTAGCCGAACTCGAGCGCTTCGCATAGGCCCACCGCGGCAGAAGCGCGCGTTCTTGGCGTTGGGTGGTTACGCATAACCATTCAGGCCCAAAGCGCACACGTGATCTTCGGGCGACCGGATTCTGGCCCGATGTGGGCATCCTGGATCCGCCGCTCACGCAGGTTCTGGTCATCGTTGTGGCCCGGAAGGCTCGGCCAGCTGGCTGTGATCGCGGCCGGGATCTTACGATTGATTGGCTTGCCGGGCATGGCGCTGCCGGCCCGGCGGACGGGCGGGGAGGTCGAGGGCATGCGACGAGCCTGGGCGTTTGTGACCACTACTGCCAGCAACAGGGTGCTCGCCGAGCAGGGTGCGCCAGCATGAGCGACGGCCCAGCAGTTACCAAGACCGTCTGGACGGATACCGACTTCGGGACGATGGCCTGGCACGATAACGCCGTGCACGCCATCGCGCTCGAGCCGGCGCCGCCTGATCCCGGCAGCCTCCTGCTAGACATCGACTACATCGTCGAGTGGGGCCCGTGTCCGGTGCCGGGGGGCTCGCTCAGTTTCTGGGTTTGTCCGGCCACCCTGGTCTTTCACCAGGCGTGGGATCTGGTGACCGACATCAACCTGCAGGGGTGGGGCTTCCAGTTGTCCATTGGTGCGATCGAGCGGGCCGGGCCCGACGAGCACGGCTCATTCGACTGGACCATCGAAGGCGACCTGTTCACCATGAGCCTCCGCGCGGCTGGCTTCACCCAGTATCTGCGCCGCGCACCCGTCTACGTGCCCCATCAGCGGCTGTCGGTCGAGGAGAGGGGAGGGCTCAGCTTCGACCAGCACGGCTACGCCCGCTGACGCTGACGCACGCCAGCTAGCCCGCGTCCTGTGGCCAGCATTGGCGTGGCGGGCGTCAACGGTTGCTGCGAACTCCGGCAGCTGTGCTGACCGGCCACCAGGCCCTTCCCAGCCGGGGTCACCTCGCCGTGCACGAGCATCGCAAGCAGCGGTGTCCGAGGCCCCGGCCGGGCGGCACGGTACGAGCTGATGACTGTGGACAGGAGCAGGTCATCAGCGACGAGACCGCGCGCCACAGGGGCGAAACGCCAGCAGCAGCCGCCGGGCGGGACCCAGATCCCCCTCGCGGCGCAGGAAACGCAGGAAACAGAGTACGGCTTCCAGCCGGGCCAGTTCTACCTGCTCGACTCCAACGCCGTCATCAAGGCCGATCAGTCACAGTTCAGCGGAGCCCACAGCGACATCCAGCATCCGGAAGTGGTCTGGCCGGTGGTCGACGCCTCGCGCTGACACCCGCCGACGCCAGGAGCTCGGGCCCGGACCGGCGCCCCCACATCCGCCGGTCCGGAGGCCGAAGCTCCTGTGTGCCCATTCGGAAGAGCCAAGGCGGCAACTGATACATCCAGCGGGCAACCCGCCCGGGGATCGCCCGGCTGGCCTGATGCGCAAGCCAGCCCCCGCCGATACACCCTGTGCGGCTTACGTGGCCTCTACGCCCAATTTGTTATATAGGATGGCGCAGTAGATGCGGGATGGCTATAGTATTCCGCGCAGTCGGTGAAGCGGATGAGTTCCTGCCCCGAATGGATTTGCCGGACTTGGCCACGCTGAGGCAGTTTCCGTGTATCTCATTCATCACATCGGTCCGGCTCAGGGGGGCGTCATGCTGAGTTCAGGGATCATTGATCTAGCCATCGGGCTGGCCTTTATCTTCGGCGTTACCGCCGCCCTTGCTTCTGTGGCCACCGAGTTGATCTCACGCTTTCTCGGGCTGCGCGGGGCATACCTGCTCGGTGGCCTTCGTGAGCTCCTTGACAGCGAGCAGGTCGGGACGGACCTGACCAGAGCAGAGAAGGACTACGACGCCTGGAAGAACATCGTGACTGGGACCTCCACCGAAGAGAAGCCGCAGTCTGCAACCGGTGCGGTGCTCGGCAGCCCGATCCTGCGCAGCCAGGGAATGGTCGGCGACATCACCAGCCGGAAGCTGCTCGTGCAGGCAAGCAAGCCGGACCGCCCTAGCGTGAGAAACATCGAGCCCAAGAAACACGCGCCGCGCAGCAACCGCCGGAGCCCGCAGAAACGCGCGCCGCTCAGCGATCTCCGGAGCCTGCCCGCCTACATTTCCCCCACGGCGTTCGCTGATGCGGTCATCGACTTGCTGGTGCCCAAGCCCACCGCGCAAACCACTCCCGCCAGCCAAACGACCGCCACCGGCCAAACGACCGCCACCGGCCAAACAACCTTGGATACCGTCAGGCAGTCCCTTCAGAAGATCATGAGCCAGGACCCGATGCCTGCATACATGGCGCCGCTGATGCCGCTCATGACTTCGGTCAACACGCTGGTCACCACCGCTGAGGACGACATCACGTCGGTCCGCACCTCGATCGAGAACTGGTACAACGACCACATGGACCGCGTGTCCGGCTGGTATAAGCGGCACGTCGCCTGGTTCACGATCATCGCCGGCGCGATCCTAGTCATCCTGCTCAATATCAACGCGATCACCATCGGGCGCGCCCTGTACAGCAACAGCGTCATCGGCTCGGCCGTGGCCACCGCGGCGGGGAATCGCCCACCCTGCACCACGGCGGACTCGACATGCCTGGGGCAGCTCCAGACCGACCTGGCGACCGTGGCCCAAGCCGGGCTGCCGATCGGCTGGGCCACGGTCTCCGCCTGCGCCGACGCGCGCCCGGCCTGCAACTGGTGGCAGGCGCGGGGCATTACCAGCACCACGGGCAACTCCGCCTGGCAGATCCTGCTCGTCGTCGTCGGCTTCCTGATCACGATCGTGGCGCTGACGCCCGGCGCGCGGTTCTGGTTCGACCTGCTGGGCAAGCTGGGCACCCTCCGCTCGACCGGCCCTAAACCCACCTCGTCCTCGAGCTGACCCAGCCACATCGGCCGACGTTCAGCCCTTGAGCGCTACCACCTCGTCCAGCCTGGCCGCAGCTCGTCGGCGAGCCCCCGGGGTCGGTGACGGCGAGGGTGTCGGTGTTCATGCCGATGCAGCACGTCCCGTCGTGCGAGAGCATGGTGATCAGCGGGCCGCACCCGGGCAGCGGGCCGAACGGGTACATCCCCGTGATCCGTGAGCCCGCGATGTACACCGGGTAGGGCACCCCGGGGGATGCTGGACACCTGGACGTCGTTGGTGCTGGTCAGCCGTCCCGACACGACGCTGACCAGCCGCGCGGCAGCCAGCCGCGGTCGCGCCCGAGCTGGCCTGCAGCTGCCAGCCTCTCGCCGCCGGGCAGAAAGAATGATCTGCACGCCGCCACTCACGCCGTTGAGCCGACCCGGACAACGCACCGAGTCGGCAGGGAGCCCACCCAGAAGGCGAGTGTCAGTGCTAAGCCACTTACCTCTTCCGCCTCGCTGATCGCGAATGGAGATACTGGCTGCTGCATAAGAATGCACAGATGGAATTCGCTCAAATCGGCAATAGTGGCATTCGTGCCGGGCTGGGCAGTGGCGGTATGTGTCCGCGCGCCCTCCGGCGGCCGGCCGGCATGAGGGTTCGCGTTCGCCCCGCGGCGTGACGATGGGCGCGCCGCCAGGAACGGCAGGGTCATTCGGGCGCGTTCTGGCTGTGACCTGGAGCTGGTTGGCTGGGTGCGGACGGGCAGGTGGCGGGCGGCCGGGGAGGATGTGGATGGGCACTGAGCCGGCGGCGGTGATCAGCGTCGAGGTGCGGGGGCAGGTGGCCGTGGTCCAGATGGGGCACGGCAAGGCAAACGCGCTGGACACGGCGTTGTGCCGGAGCCTGACCGCGGAGTTTGGCGGGCTTGCGGGCCGTGGCTGCCGCGCCGCGGTCCTGACCGGCCGTGGTTCCATCTTCTCGGCGGGTGCAGACCTGCTGCGGCTGCGCGATGGCGGCCCGGGCTATCTCGATGAGTTCCTGCCCGCGCTCAGCCAGGCCTTCCTGGCGGTGTTCGACTGCCCGGTGCCGGTGGTCGCCGCCGTGAATGGGCACGCGATCGCTGGCGGCTGCGTCCTGGCCTGCGCTTGTGACTACCGGGTGATGAACGAGGGCCGCGGGCGCATCGGCGTCACCGAATTGCTGGTGGGCGTCCCGTTCCCGGTTACCGCGCTGGAGATTTTGCGCTTCGCTGCGGGAACCCGCCGGCTGAGCGAACTCGCCTGCTTCGGGCGGACCTACCGCGCCGCCGAGGCTGTGGGCCTTGGCCTGGCCGATGAGGCTGTGACGGAAACGCAGGTGCTGGCCCGGGCGGCCGAGGTCGCCGCGGAACTCGCGGCGCTGCCGGCCGGACCGCTGCGGCACACCCGCAGCCAGGTCCGCGGTCCGGTCCTGGAGCGGATCGCCCAGCAGCGCGCGACCGACAGCGAGGTGCACCGGATGTGGGCCTCCCCCTCCGCCCGCCAGGCGGTCGAGGCCTACGTGAACAAGACGCTGCGGGCCCAGCCACCCGCAACGTAACGAACAGGCCTCGTCAGTGATGTAACTCGCGAAAGGCCGGGGTGCTCCCGGGAACGGGCCAGCCAAGCCCCAGGCAGCCAGCGCGCAACCCCTCAAGTCGCCATCATGCCCTCGGGCGTTCGTGCTCCCAGCGGCAGAATAGTGAGTTCCCGGCGTCGGCGCCGATGTATAAAAATACAGCCCGGCCGAGTGTCCGCCGGACTGTGGCGGGGGCCTGCTACACAGTCCAACGACGTCCTGGGCTCGTGATAACCGCGCGTCGGCGCGCCGTTCTGAACGTTGTAACTGAGGACCTCAGCCAATCCGCTGGCCGCCCATAACTGGGAATTCTTCGGCAAGAGTGAGCGTGCGAGGGCTGCGTCCGGCTATACGCGTGACGTGCTATAGCTGTGCGCTAAGTTAATGTGCCTTGATGCGCCGCAGGTTCCGCCTGCGGGCCTGTCACCCGGCGAGGGGGATGACACGGGCCAAGGCCGCGGCGTACGCTCCCCGCATCTGTCGTCAGGATCGTGCAGGGGGTGGCACACCATGGCTGACTTGACGTCCGAGGCCAGGGGCGCTGTCGAGGCATTCAACAACGCCGACTGGGATGGCGCGAGGAAGTATTTCGCGGACTCGGCGTACACCGAGTTCGGGACGCAGCGCTCGGTTTCCGGGTTCGACGCGCTCCTCGAGCTGATGCAGGGCTGGAAGGCCGCGATGCCGGATGTACGGGGAACGGTGACGGGCGCCGCCGAGGAAGGTCAGCGGGTCGCCCTCGAAATCATGTGGGAGGGAACCCAGACCGGTGAGCTGGTCACCCAGCAGGGCACCATCCCGGCTTCCGGGAACCGGCAGAGGACGCCTGCCGTGTGGGTCTTCGACTACGAGGGCGGGCAGCTGAGGGAGAGCCGGCATTACTTCGACATGCTCACCTTCCTCCAGCAGATCGGAGCCGCGTAATTACGGCAGGTCGTGGGAGCCGGCCTGTAAGCCGGGTTCTGTGCTCACCGTAGTGAGCGGCGGCCATCTGCTCTTGTTCGGATACACGCCCCGGTAGCCGCCGCTGGCCGAGCATCCGCTCGATGAGATCACTAAAGTAAGCCGCCGCGGGCTGCTGGCTCAGGTCGTAGCTCTTGCCCTGCACGATGTTGGCCGAAAAGCCCGGTGGCGGCGGCGCGGCCTCATCGGGCGGGAAGAAGCAGACGTCCTGGATGAACACGCAGCCGATGACCGGATCTTCGCCCGGCGCGATCGGAGCGCGGCGGTAGCGGCCGATCTTCGCCAGCATCTGCTCCGGGGTGGCGGCGCCATTGCCCTCGCCGAACAGCGGCCACGCTTTGGATGCCGTCATCGCGGCGAAGTCGCTGTAGAACCCGCCGCCCACCACGCGATTGTCCGGGTAATGGGTCTTGAAGAAGAAAGGCTCACCGACACTCAGCGCGCCAAACCTTCCGCCGCCGGACGGGCCGCCAGAAGTTGACCTCGCGCAGCCCCGGCCGCGCAGCGAGGTAACGGTGCCACTCGCCGTCAGTCATGCCGACGTAACCCGCACAGGCGAATTGCATCCACGCGGTTCACCGCGCTGACTTTATCTTCTGCAAAAGTGCCACGCCGGATACCGTCAGCTGCCAGTTACCCAGACCCGCAGCCGCTCAGCGCGGCGGTTACCCGAGATAGCAGACGATCTTGTACGGTGCAAGTATCAATAGCAAACCGGGGAGGCCAGGGATGGCGCGACGGGTAACGATCGAGCTTGAAGACGATCTGCAGGGCGGCCCGGCCGACGAGACGGTGCAGTTCGGCTTGGGCGCGTCGGCCTATGAGATAGACCTGAGCACCAAGAACGCCAGCGCGTTCCGCCAGCGGATCGCTCCTTATATCGAGCATGCCCGCAAGGCCGGAGGAGGGCCGCGCCGCCGGACGTCACGCACCACCGCGGGCCGCGAGCGTAGCGGCGATATCCGGGCCTGGGCCAAGGAGCACGGCATCCACGTCAGCGAGCGCGGGCGTATCCCAGCCAGCGTTGTCGAGCAGTACGAAGCTGCCACGAGAAAGTCCTGACACAACCAAGGCCCTTCGCCGGTCTGCTCGCATCCTCAGGCTGCCTCTGCCCTGCGTGGTTCGAGGGCGGATGGCACGCGCCTGTGCAGTTGGAGGTTTCGTCTTCCAGGGCATGCCTGATGCCCCTGGGCAATCGACACTGACGCGCACCCGGACGCCCGCTGATGGTTGCCCTGCCCATTCTCTGCTCCGCCGACGTAGCACGCCATTGAGCGCTGTCGTCACCACTCTCTGTAGAAGTCCGTGACGTGTGGCCCCGCATGTGGCCGAGGCTTACTCACTCCTCTTCACCGACGCGCAGCAGCTGCTCGAACTCGCTACTTACCAGGCAGGTTTCAAGATCGGATTGATCTTCCCGCCAAGCATGACAGGTCTGCAGGATGGTCTACACGGCCGCCCATCGTTGCGCGCGATGCCGGTCCAGGCCCATCTGCCCGGCGATCGCGTCCGCCCGCCGAAGGATCCCGGTTGCGGGCCGATGGCCTGCGGCAAAGAAACCGACGGCGCTTGCGGCAGCCGCCGGACGGCTCACGGCCGCGCTGGCCTGACCGACTGGCGGCGTCACTTCGTGATGGTGATCTTGTCGATGGCGATGTTGTTCAGCGGCTTCGGGTCAGGGTTCTGCGACGCCGCGACGGCCAGCACCGAAACGGTGCCGGTCTTGCTGGCCTTGACGGTGATGCTGAAGCCCGACGAGGCGCCGCTGGCCAGGGTTCCCAGCGCCCAGGTGAACACGTTGCCGTGCCGGGTGCAGGAGGCCGTGCACGACACCTCCGACAGCGCCGCCGGGAGCAGGACGGCCGCGACGACCTTGCTGGCCGTGGCGGGCCCGGCGTTGGCCACGGTCAGCTTGCAGGTCCCGGTGCCGCCGACCGTCATGGCGGACGGGCAGGTCATGACGACGGAGATGTCGGCGCTGGTCGTGGCCTTGGACACGGTCACGGTGAACGGTCCGGCGGTGGCGGTGCCGGCCGTGTTGGACGCGGTGACCGTGTAGCTGAACGAGGTGGTGCCGGCGGGCGGCGTGCCGGTCACCTGGCCGGTGCTCGCGTTGACCGACAGCCACGACGGCGCCCCGGTGCCGAGCGCGTACGTGGGCGCGGGGGTGCCGGAGGCGGCGAAGGTGTAGCTGTATTCCTGCCCGGCCACCGCGGTCAGCGGCGGGCTGTCCATCATGAACGCGGGCGCCTGGTCGACCGTGATGGTCGCGGTGACCGTCGGCGCGGCGGTGTAGTTGGCGTTGCCGGCCTGGTTGGCGTCGATCACGCAGCTGCCCGCGGCGGTGTAGTTCACTATGCTGCCGTTGGTGCCGGACACGGTGCAGACCCCAGCCCCAGAGGTTGGGTCGACCGTGAACACGACCGGGTTCCCCGACGCGCCGCCGGTCGCGGTCAGGGTCGCGGACTGGCCCACGGTACCGGTCGCCGGAGCGTTAAAGGTGATGGACTGGGGCACGTTGGTCAGCGTGGCCGCGAAGAGCGTTCCGGTGAGCTGCGACAGCGACGGCGACGAGGTGGCGCTGAGAACAAACGAGACGCACGGCGGGGGTCCGGCGCTGAAGGTCGCTGGTGTGATCGCCTGCCAGGCGGTGCCGTTCCACGCCCGTCGGCCAGGGCGAGCATCATGCCGGTCAGTAAGGTGCCGGCTTTCAGCTGGCGGTCCCGCACCCCGTCCGGGAGCAGTTCCTCGATCGCCTCGCCGGCGCCGCTGGCGCTGACGATGCCCTCGATGACCGCCAGCGGGACGTTCACGGCGCGCTGCCGCCCGGCGGCACGACCGCCTGTTCGTCGCTGCCCGGGCCGGGCAGCCCGCCGAGGAGGGCGACGGCGTGCTCCTCGTCGCCGGGATCCAGGCCGGCGGCGATGTCGCCCAGCCGCTGGCAGCAGGAGATCCCGGCCGCCTGGAGGAAGGCGGGCAGGCCGGTCAGCGCGGCGGTGCCGGCCAGCCACGTGGCGCGCAGCCGGGAGGAATCCAGCGGCGGCAGCCCGGTGCCGCCGGCCAGCGAGCGGGCCAGGGGGTTGGTGATGTTGCCGCGCTCGGGCACCGCGCCGCCGGTCAGGAAGTGCTCGCCGGCGAACTCGGCAGCTTCCAGCAGCGGGGCGTGGTAGCGGGCCAGCACCGGCACCGCCCGCGGGGCGCGGCCGCCGCGCACTTGCACGATCACGCCGCCGGAGCGGGCGGTGACGTCGGTCCCGCGGGCCTGGCGCAGGCCGGAGCGGATCAGCCCGGCGCCGGCGCCCAGGCAGACCAGCGCGGCGGCGCGCATTGCCCGCGCCGTCGTGGGCTGCGCCGCCGCCAGGGCGAGGTAGCCGTCGATCTCCGCCGGCGTGCAGGGGGCCCTGGCGCGCTCGCGCGGCAGCGGCTCATCCGCCGGCAGAAGGTGCGGCACGACCTTGCGGGCCAGGAACCTCAGGCTGGTGCGCAGCGTCCGCCGCGCCGGCCCGGAGATGCCCGGGGCGTGCGCGGCGAACCGCCCGGTCACCGACGGGCGCAGCAACACTCCCGGCGCCGGCTCGATGCCGAGCGGGATCGCCCAGCACGCCAGCTTGCCCGCGGCCCACAGCAGGCTCTTGGCCCGGTCCCGCCCGCCCGGCGCCGCCGCAGCCACGACCTGCCGGGCGAACTCGGCGGCCGCCGCCGGAACGCCTGGAGCGGGCTTCCAGCCGGCGATGTAGCCGGTCACGCCGCCAGTGTCCATAAAGTAATTAGTACTGAAAGAACGCGGCCGGATCACGCACCCCGCGTGCGACCATGAGAGCGTGTCGCCCACGCCCAGCCAGCAAGACCGCGCCGCCGGCATCGCCGCCGAACTGGCCGGCCTGGGCCTGGCCCTGCCCGGCACCCTCATCCAGCGGCACGTCCGCTGCGGATGGGCCGGCTGCCGCTGCCACGCCGACCCGCCCGTCCTGCATGGCCCCTACTGGCAGTGGACCCGTAAGGCAGCCGGCAAGACCGTCACCCGCCTGGTCCCCGACGACCAGGTCGCCGGCTACCGGCAATGGCTGGACAACCACCGCCGCCTCCGCGAGCTGGTCGCCGAGCTGGAAGACCTCACCCTCGCCGTCGCCGACGCCAGCGCCGGCCGCCAGCCCGGCCGGCGCCGCGCCCCCGCCCGCCGAAACCCGCAAACCACCGCATAACACTGTGGACCCGGCCCGCTTAGCCCGTGGGCAAGCCCTCTACCGGCATGCGTTCCCGCAGCTCACAGCCAAATGTGAGAACCTGACCAGGCAAAATGCTGCCCGCAGGAACTGGCCCGCCGAGGTCTTCGGCTTGCTATCCCAAATCACAGCCACGATTTCACCCGGGGTCGGTCACAGCCCACCGTCTCGCGCTCAAGACACCCAAGCCGTCCAGGTGACCCTCCACGCCGGTCAGCTTCTCATTCTCGACGGTGACGAACCCAGTTCAGTGATCTTCCTCGGCAAGATCTACGCACCCATCAGGGTGGCATCGGAGCAGCGAGGGGCTTTACCTGTTTGCGTGGCTGACTTTGCCAAGTCTTGACACAGCGGGATGCTGGGGGGATGGTGAGAGAGCACTAGGAGCTTGCATTTCTCCGATCGACAAAATGTTGTCTATGCGGCTGCTGTGACGGGCGTGATGCCGAGGTCGTGGAAGAGGTTCTGCATGCCGATGCGGAGGGTCTCGTAGTCGCGGTCGATGAGGGTCCAGTGCGCGGGCTTGCGTCCTCGGCGCGGGCTGCGCACGCCTGCCAGGATCGGGGCGATGACCTGGTCGCGGATGGCGAGCAGAGCGGCGATGGTGCGGGCCTGTGCAGCGGGGACGTGGTAGCGCCGGGTTGCGCCTAGCTTGGCTGCGAGGCCCTTGCCGCGGAGCTTGCGCAGATCGTAGGCGCCCTGCCGGATCGTGTAGCCGGCGTTGCTGCCGAGCTGCCGGGCCTGGGCGGTGAACTGGGCGACGGTGAAGCCATGTGGCGCGGCGGCCAGGGTCAGTGCCGCCGCGAGGGCGGCTCGGATGCGGGGCTTGTTCAGGTCGATGCCGCCGGTGTGAGTGGAGCCGGGCCGGGAGGGCAGCGGCAGCTCGTCGAGGAGGCCGTCGGCGATGAAGCTGATGTCGGCGCAGTCCAGGATGGTGGCGAACCGTCCGGCGATCCCGGCCAGCCGGGTGATGATCTCGGGGAAGTTATCCAGCCCGCGGCGGCAGCGCAGTTCTTTGGTGTTGTGGACGGTGGCCTCGAAGCGCAGGACGTGCTCGCCCTTGGTGTAGGCCTTGCACTGCAGGCGCCCGAAGGCGACCTTGAACCAGGTCAGGCCGTACTGGGATTTCTCGATCACGGCTTCCTGCGCGGGCGGGCCGGCCGCGCGGTTGGCGTGCGGCCGGTTTTTCAGGCCGAACAGGGTCCGCAGGGCGGGGATGTCCAGGCGGGACCGGGTCCGGTCCAGGACCCGGTCGAACAGGTCCTCCATCTGCCCGCCGGAGCGGAACAGCAGGTTGCGGCTGTACTCGGCCTGGTAGACGGTGTAGCTGTACCGGAACCAGGACATGCCCTGCTCGGCCAGGTCCAGGCCGAAGCACAGGCAGGCGGTGTATATCCACCGGTCGCAGACCTGGCCCAGGCGCCCTATAGCCGCAGGCTGCGACAAGGTATCTGCGACCCGGGCCAGGCGATGCGGATCCGCGATGCCGGTAAAGCAGTTGCCCTCCTTGCTGAACCCGATCCCTGCGGCGCGGGCGGCGGCCGCG
This sequence comes from uncultured Actinomycetota bacterium, assembly GCA_963808705.1. Taxonomy (GTDB): domain Bacteria; phylum Actinomycetota; class Actinomycetes; order Streptosporangiales; family Streptosporangiaceae; genus JASHPR01. The sequence continues at coordinate 70,806 of CAWEHB010000015.1, forward strand.
ACGTACTCGTGGCCGTTGAGGATGACCTGGGCGGGGAACGGCGGGTGCCCGGACATCTTGATCGTCACGTGCCCCCAGGCCGGGTCCATGATGTGGAACGAGTAGTGGTTGACGTACGCGGTCTTCTTGGCGATGTTGCCGATCACACCGCTGGATTGCGAGCGGCGGACCTCCCACACAGTGGCCGGTGCCTTCGCCACCAGGACCAGGAACACGCCCGGCCGGGACGGCGGGCGGGCGGCCAGGTGCTCCTCGGCGATCAGGTGCTTGCGCTCCCCGGCCTTGCAGTAGATCACCGGGACATCATTGGCCTGGCCCCACGCCTTGACCCGGCGGGCGAACCGGCCGGCCATCCGCATCAGGTGCGTGTCGTCCAGCTGGTCGTCGGAGCCGTCGTGCCAGCGCCGCCACCAGGTCCGGAACCCGCCCGGGTTATGCCCGAGAGGGAAGTAGGCGTTCAGCACGATCCGGTCCACGCAGTCATAGGAGCCGGTCAGCAGATCCCCGTACCGCCCGGAGAAGTCATCAGCCACGCACCGAACGTGCCAGCCTCATCGCGGCCCGTCAGCCGAACTGCCCGAAGGGCCACTCCTTCCGGGCGAAGTCCCGGACGGAGCGTAGAGCTCTTGGCCAACGACTCAAGGGCGGCGCCTTACAGCTGGTGCAATCCGGCAAAGGTGTACATCCCGGAAGTAATGTCCGCAAACGTATGGCGGGGCGTGGCGGAAAGCTGGGTCGCGGTGCCTACCACAGCACGGGCAGCTCCGAAGGGATCGGACGAGGATTTGAACTAGCGGCCCAGGGACTATCAAACGGTACGCACGTCATCACAGTGAGAGCGCCCGATGGCCCGAGCGGCGCCGCCGAGCCACTCGATATCGATACACATCGGATCATCTGACTGATTCCTGACAGCCCAAGAGGGGCGGAGAACCGTGGCCATCGCGGAACGGATAACTGACTACACGGTTTGGGTTGCTCAAACCGACTACCTGAACTACACACGAGTTATCAGAATGAGGCTGGAGTCCGGTACCACTGTGTATATCGGGTTTCCCGCGGTCCGTCCTGCTGATTGGCTGCAGTTCCCGCCGGGCGCCATCAATATCTTCATGACTGCTGACGAGTACAATGACGTCTACCACATCCTTCAGACCGAAGACCCGGCCTTCTGCACCGCTCTTGATATTGAACTGATCGGCCTGAAGGTCGGTGCCGTGCACACACAACTTGACCTCAGCATCGGCGAACCAACAGGTGAGGGATACCAAGACCACAGTCTGGAAGCGTTGGTGGTTCGGGCCCAGAAACACCTTGCCGAGAGTCGGGAGACCTGAACCGGACGACATTCGCGCCAGTACAGCGCCTAGGTCCAACTGACCACAGAATTAGGCAGACGTCTATGATGGTGCACTTCGGGCCGGTAAAAGAGAAACTGTACAAGAGTCTTCAGATTGGAAGAGAAGGAGTCCCAATGTCGGTGGTCATACTTAATAGTGAGCTCGACTTCGACGTCCCATGCCGCTCTTACCGACACAACGAACGCTTTCTCGAAGTGGTTGGCGTGACGGACCTGCGGCACTTCTTCTATAAGAAGGTTGGCTCCGAGCCTATGAAGGAGCTGACCAGAGTCTTGAACGCCAATATTGCCCCTAGTCGAGATCTCCGGGACGTCATCTGGGTCTTTGTGTTTGCTCACGGATCTGAATGCTCGAATCAGGCTGTCCCGAGGGATTCTGCCCATGCGGTCAGCGTGTTCTCTCGGGCTGCTGACGGGATGGCGCATCGATACTTCGAACGTATCGGTGAAGACTTCCGCGAGGTCCCTGAGCTTACAGTTACCACCAGGGCAATGCCTGACCTTGACGATATCCGGCTTCTGCATTTCGCGGCGTTCGGCCTCGGGGAGCTACCAGCCGTGTCCGCCTTCTACGAGTTCAAGGCAGAATACTGGGGAGTCGAGCACGTCCTGCATCTTTCCGATCCTACCCTGCGCACCGCACTACTCCTGGATGCCGGGAAGCTCGCTGGCGCGCCAGCGATTGGTCTGAACGGTCACGAGGTCTACACGGCCCTGCTGCAGCGGCCGCAGGGCGAAGGCGGGGAAGCCGCGAATTGTGGGAACAGCACCTCCTGCAGCGCTGGAACAGGCAGCTGCGAGCCTGTGCCACCCAAATTCTCTGCAGGATATTACTGCAAAACAGGCGTCACCGGCGACGCGTGGGTCGGCGTTTTCACAGAAGCCATCCAAGCCGGTCTCGTTTCATTGGACGAGGTCGAATTCCCTGCGGCCAGAGCCTTTATTACCGAGTTCCTGCCACGGTCACAGCAAGGACGACAACTCATGGCATACTACTACGTCGCATCAAATAATTGGAACGTCCGGCTGGACCGAAGAGCGCTCGAAGAGTACGTACGGGCCCTACCTATTATCAGGGCGTGCCTGCACGAGTTGCTTTACGGCCCAGACGACGCCGTCGTCATTACCGAGGACCTTCGTGCCGCCTGGGCGCGCATCATGGCCTTGCATCAACATGTCCACTTGCCAATTCACGAGCGGATAGGCGACGCCATGCAACAACTGGACTGGGCTCGATGGACGACCAAGGCGGACTTCCTACGCATGCTCGAAACCAGTAGGCCCGGTCGAACCGACTAGCGTTCGCCTAGATCATCAGATGACCCTTCCAGCCGCTCGAGGTGAACGACCAAGATCAGCTGTAAATGAGGACGGGTGTAGGTTCACACCACTACTTGGGCCGCCTCGTGCGTGCAGATGGTCCTGATCTGTATGGACAAGCGGTGCGTGAACCGGATCATGTACGCACTCCTAACAGCGGCTCCGCGTACGTTATCTGAACTTCCTCATTACTCAGCGTTATGCCGTTTTGATATGGTCTGATACCGGCCGTCGACTCGTGCGGTGTGGTTGGTTGGTCTGGGTCGCCATCGGGCGAGGTGCACATTGATGCCGCGATCGAGTAGCCTGGCCGCGTTGAGTGCCCGGTGGATCCGCCTCGACGCTCACTGGCACCTCCGGGAAACGCGGAGAACGCCACTCCTGCCCCGGACCTAGTCTCATTTTTAGTCTCATACATCCAGGTACACCGGCGTCGATCGGCGTGTACCGCAGGTCGCTGAGCAGCCAAAGAGACCTCTGTGGCCGATCCTGCACGGTGATCCTTAATCCTGAAAAGCGGAAGGTCGGTGGTTCGACCCCACTCCTGACCACCACCTCTGACCAGGTAAAACACATGCAAGAACCCAGCGAGAGGGACGCGTCAGGAACGGCTCGATTCGACAGCGAACTGGTCGTGACAACCAGTCGTGCTCGGCCTAGCCTCCGCCCGTCGCATTAGACGAGTGGCGGCCTCCACCATTCCCGCGCAGCGACGTACTTCTTCAGGCCTTCCATGCCGTAGTAGTCGACGAGCCCCTCGTAGCGCATGGCCGCCTTCTCCATGACCCGCCACGAGCTGACGTTCTCCGGCACGACGACCGCCATGATGCAGTCAAGGCCGACCGGCCCCAGACCGTGGGCGAGCACGGCGATCGCCGCCTCGGTGCCGTATCCCTTGCCCCAGCTGGCCCTTGTGTAGTGGTAGCCGAGGTCGATCTCTGGCCCTGCTCCCTCATCGACCGGCCGCAGGCCGCATTGCCCGACAAAGGTGCCCGTCGTCTTGTCATCGACCGCCCACATCGCATGGCCAAGCTCGCGTTCCATCGCCTGGCGCTCGCCGATGACGCGCCGGGCCAGCTCCATCGTCGCGTCTGGTTCCGGCGGGAGGAACCGGCCGACTTCGGGGTCATTGACCATCGCCAGCCACGGCCCGGCGTCACGGGCCTCGAAGCTGCGAATGACCAGGCGTGCTGTCTCAAGCCGAGTGCTCACGGCCAGATCATAAAGGCGGGCAACCCAGCCATGCACGGCGAACTCAGCCGTCCGCTGTTGAGTTATCAAGTAGCTGTGCTGCAAGGCAGGACGGCGGCTGCCAGGGCCACCTTGCGATGAAGAGGCACGTGGAACTGCACACCGCCTCAGCGCATAGTGGATCACTCCTAGTTGCAGTTCTAGTTGCAGTTCGGTCTCGTTCGCACCTGTCCGCAGGCGTACACAGCACCGGTCTGAGCTGCGCAGCGGCCTTCCGCGAACCGCGACGAACGTAGACCGGTCAAGCTTTTAATCCGTGGTTCGAACCCCAGTAGCGGTTTTGCTGACTCATGCAGGCGGACTCTGCGGAATCTTGGAGCGCAATTCTGATGGGACACGAAGCGGTGGATTGTCGAGGAAGTCGATGAGGTCGATCAGATCGTGCTGCAATGCCACGAGTCGGCCGAGCGCGGTTTCCTTTGTGGTGGTAAGCGCCCGTACGTCACATTCGAGTCGGGTGAACCAAGGGGCGAAGGTTTGGTCCCGCCTGAACCTGACGCAGAAGGATGCGTAGCCCCTGGTATGCCAGAGCATACTGCCTGAGCGTCTGTCCAAGCGCCCTCTGAGCATGAGTTCACCGATTGCACGCTGCTCGGTGCGATAGACACGGAAGGGAGCGTCCTCAATGACATGGCGGGTTGAGAACGTGTGGCGAACTTCCTCTAGACGGCGGACAAACTCACGGCTGTCCTCGACGTCCCCCAGGTCGAGATATTGGACACCCCGGCGTAGTGCCTCGACCCAGCCAAAGTACTGGGCTATGACAAACAGGGTGCTGTCAACAGCGTAGGCCTGCTCATCCTGGTCACCTTTCTGGAGTAGGTCAATGAAGTCGCGGACCACGATATTGTAAAGGCGGCTTTGGAGATCGTAGGCCGCAAGCAGTAGGGGGTCCCGGTAGCGGCTCAGCAGCTGCTCGAGCCGTGATTGGCTGGTTGCTTGCTCCCGGCGTTCCTCGAGCTCGTCGTTGAGTTGAGCCTGAAGCTTGGAGTTGGACCGCGCAGCGTGGGCACTCAGCAAGATACTGAGCAAGGCTACGACACCCGAGATCAACGCGACAGTGAGCCCAGTACCCATACGTGACCCCCAGTTTTCGCGAACTCAAGTGTTCGTCGTGTATTGAGCCATAATCTGCCAAACTCCGAGCGCAGTAAAGGGAGGAAGTCAGGTCCGGCGAGCCGTCACACCATCACTAGGCCAGCGAATCATGTTGATCGAGCTATTGGGGGTGTCAAGTTACATGGCCTTGCTAGCCGCTCGCTGCCCGGTGCTAGCAGCAGAGCACCCGCGATGAGCATGATCATGTCCAATGCGTGCCTAGGTAGTGCTTCGTCGGGACGTACGTGCAGGTCAGAGCGTCGTAGCCGGGCGTCTGTAAAACCGCCGCCTGCGCCTGCATGCTTTACTATTCGCTCCATGACAGAGTTCACGCGCAGGTCGGCACGTGTGCTGCTGCTCGATGCTTCGGACCGGCTGTTGCTGGTCCAGTCCGGCGACGCCTGGTTGGTTCCCGGCGGCGGCGTCGAAGAAGGCGAAGGTCTCGCGGAAGCCGCAGCGCGGGAGCTGCGCGAGGAAACCGGGCTCACCGTCACACCCACCAACCTGTACCCGGTCGCGTACACGACCGGCCGCGCCGACCTGGGGTGGGCCAGCGGGCTGTTCCACGATGACTTCTTCCTCCACCGCGTCACCAGTCACCAGGTAGACCCCGCTGGGCTGAACGAGTTCGAGCGCCGCTACTACGGTGGCCACCGGTGGTGGACTCAAGCCGAACTGGCTGCGACCCACGAAACCATTTATCCGGTCAACCTGGCTGCCCTGGTCGCCGACTTGATCGCTGGTCGGCTGCCGGCTACATCGATTGCCCTTCCCTGGCATCACTAGCAGACCGCGGCCCGTGACTATAGCTAGCGGCGGGAGGTCAGTCTCATTCCTAGTCTCATACATCCACGTACACCAGCGTCGATCGGCGTGTACCGCAGGTCGCTGAGCAGCCAAAGAGACCTCCCTGGCCGGTCCTGCACGGTGGTCCTTAATCCTGAAAAGCGGAAGGTCGGCGGTTCGACCCCACCCCTGACCACCAGTTTTGCAGTGTAATCAACGATTTTGGCGTGCTGTGGGGAGCCTAAGGTCAGTTCCGCAGGACGCGGAGCCCCGGGTTTAGAGCCATCCACGAGACGTGACCTACCCGCCGCTGCGAAGGCAGCGGATGCAGTGACGCACATCACGGACGACCAATGGGATGGACTTCTGTGAAGACCGTCCCAGGAAGCCCGGATCGCTACGCAAAGTGAGAATCCGGTGGTGCGGTGGGCGCTCACCTACAGACAGATCGCTGATTTTGCGCTTCGCGAGCGCAGTCGGCCGGTCACCGTTGCGGCGCGCAAATCATTCCTTCGGGAGCGGGAGGTTACAGTACTGTCCGGCCCGGCGGGCCCGACGGTGGCGGTGGGTGATGTCCTGCTGGTCGGCCCGGTCAGCGGCTGGCCGCCAGGATGTCGTCGAGCCAGTCGTAGATGCGGGCGCAGGCCAGCCGCTGAGCGCCGACCTGGCAGTGGCCCCCGGCGCCCTCGGCGGTGGTGAACCGCAGCAGCGTTCTGGGCCAGGTCAAGTGGCTACTCCCCGAGCCGGCGCCCTCCGGATGGTACAACCTTATGTTCGGCTCTGAGATATTACGATTGTTAGCTGCTTTGCTAGCACACAGTCCGGTTGGACTGAACCGACGACGGAGCCGATGGCAACGATGATGGCTGATGCCAACAACGGCGGAGCCACTGGGACGGCCTTGCTGACGTTGTGGAAGGTTGGCCGTGTCGAGCTGCCGAGGATCACTAAGGTCTACCGGGACGCGCTGGCCGGCCTGGACGGCACGAAGAACGCCGATGTGGCCGGACCCGGCGAGGTCTTTGCGCTCTGGGCGAAGGTGCGCGGCGAGCTCCGGCGTGTCCTCGTGGTGTCTGCGCGCCGCACCGAGGCCGCGAGCGACGCGGTGTGCCGGGCGATCGTGGAGTACACCGGCGCCGATGCCGATGGCAGGAAATCCAGTGCCGTGGCCGGCCAGGAGCTCTGGCGGAAGATCAACGATCCTCGGGAGGTCGACCCCGAGGATCCGGAACAGAATCCGCCGCCGGCACCGCCACGCGGAACCGCTCGGGACGTTCCGTATGTGCGGAACGCCGGCGCCGGGGCTGCCGCGGCGTCCGCTGCGACGCCGGACTACCTGGCCGAGCTGACCACGAAGGCTGAAGCGGTCAAGCACGTGGCGATCGCGAAGAAGAAGGACGATCCGAGAGCGTTCGGCGACTGGATCGATCACCAGTTCCGTGCCTACAGCGACAAGGTCGATACGGCGTATGGTGAGTGGGCTGAGGCCTACGAGCAGTGGAAGAAGCAGCGGCCCAGGCATGGCGCCGACGGTCCGCCTCCGCCGGACCGGCCGCTTCAGCTCGATCGGATACCCACGTCCGGGCTGAAGGCCGCCTATGACAAGGAGGTCGAGAGTTCCTACGAATGGATCGTTCCGGCGTTCCAGGAATGGGCCGCCTCAGATCCTGATGTCTTCACCGGGCACGTAGCCGCCATTCGTGGCGTGGAGGGCCGGCTAGGCGACGGCGAAGCGCTCCGGCTCGCGACCAGCGCGCAGATCAATCTCGCGTCGCAGTGGGACGGCGCGTACTGCACGAACCTGCGGAATTTCCTCGGCACACTGCTCGTCGTGCCAGGCAACCAGCAGGCGGTCGCGCGGACGCTGCGCGAACTGCTGGAGGCCGAGCAGGCCCTGTACCGGCAGGCGCAAAGCAACATGCTGCAGCTCGCTGACGATATCCGCCCTGCGATCGAGGGCAGCGGCGAGGAGGGCAAGTCCGAGCACCGGACCCATCTGACGATCCTCAGTGCTGTGGCCTGGATTGCCGGTGCCGCCCTGGCGATACCATCTGGTGGCGCGTCGCTCTATGCCGGTGTGGTGACCCTCAACGCGATCGCCGCGGTGTCCAGCGCCGCCGCGAACCTGCTGCCGGCCGGAAGTGCGAAATCGCTCAGCGCGGACACCGTGGACGGCGTCCTGGCGAAGATGTCTGAGGTGATGGCGCAGGCGCGGTCCGATCTCGCCGAGCGGGAGAAGGACATCACCTCAGCACTGCAGCACAACCTTGAAGCGCTCGCGAGTTTGCGGCGTCAGGCCGAGGATGCCAAGGTCAACAGCCCGGTCGTGCCAGCACAGCCGACGATTGTCGACGCCGCGCCCGGCCACATCAGCAACCGCCTGCACCCGAGGTAGGCCGCCGGCAGCGTCGCAGCAGATCTCCCGGTTGAACCCGTCCGCCCCGGGCCCGTTGAGATCGCCATCCTGTTCGCCGGGGCGGCGTCCGCACCCGCCGTCCCCGGGGCATACAGACACGGACCAGTTCCCAGGCCGCCCAAGCCGCCCGCATCCTCGGTGCCGCCCGGCTCCTGCCAGTGCGCTACGACAGCTGGAAGTACCTGACCGAAGGAGCCCCGCGAACTCGCACATGCCTTCGCGCAGGCAGGCCTCGCGGACAGGCTGACCCTGCTAGAACCCGGACACGCCCTAACCCTCTGATGGCTGGGACGTCAGCGACCAGCCAATGACGACACTCTCCATAACGATCTTTCGGTACGCTCTCACCGACCTGCTGCCGATCATTATCAGCGTGCCGAACGGCGGGTCGGCATGCGGTTGTGCAAAGACGTGCTCGCCTCGCGTCGTGGGAAGACAACGCTACGCACGGGCCACGACTGCGTCTTCACCTGGACCCGGGACACTGCGATTGTCGCGATCGAGCTGGCGGCGGCCCGTTGCCCATCCAGCCGCTGCCCGACGATACCCAGTTCGCTCAGACCATGCCGGAATTCGGTCGGCAGCACCGGTACATAGGTGCGGCCCCAAATCCCCGGATTCTCACCGGGTGGTTTGGGGCCTCATCTCACGGCCTCCGGTTTCCCGTCCGGGCTTTCCTCCGGTTTCCCGTTTGCCCACCCGGGCTCTTCCCCTTCGTCCGCCTTCCTCCGGTTTCCCTTCGCCAGGCGCTCTCCGGTTCCGTCCCTTCGGCCTTCGCTCTCCGGTTCGGTTCCCCGTCGGTTTCCCTCCGGGTTCCCTTCCCCTTGAGCAACCTTCACGTTAGCGCTGCCGCCAGGCGGTTCCGTGGGCGTTGGTCCCGTGCGGCCGGGACCAAGGTCACCAGTTCCCGGCGCGATCCCTGGCTCCGATCGCCGGTCCGCCCGCAACGCAGATGTTCCCCGGGAGGGAATCGGGTCGCGCGGCGCGGCAGGCCGGCCGCATCACCGCCTACACTTAGGATCTCGTGACGATCCAGGATCCTGGCGGCCCGGCCCCGGGAGTTTTCAACGTCGTGCTCGGCCAGGCCCGTGAGGTCCGGTCCACGCCGTTCGGCGATGTCGGGACCGTGTTCTCCGGGCAGGGCATCGAAATGGTGTGGGTGAGCAAGCTGGCCGAGCCCATCGACCAGAACTGGTTCTCCTCTGACCGGGTCGATCTGATCCTCGTGGTTCAGGGGCAGCTGAAATTCGAGTTCGAATCGCCCGGCCAGCCCGACCGCGTGCTGAGCGCGGGCGAAGTACTTGTCCTGCCCGCTGGACAGCGGTGCCGGGCGTACCGATGGCCGCGCGATCGCCGTGAGGCGACCGTATTTGTCGCCGCCTACCCCACCGGCCAGAGCCCGGATGGCCACTGAGCGGGCTGGGAAAGGATGCGGCTCGGCAGCACACGCTCATCAGCCCGATGCCGCCGGGACCAGACACGCCGGGCCACTCGCGGCACGGCAGGCGTCTGCCCGCCTGGCTTTAAGCGCGCAGATCGCCCACTTCTGTGCGCATATTTCTTAGATTCGTTCCCTCTGCATCCTGGAGCACAGACGGAGGAATAAGCAGCGGCGGCAGGCGGCGGTTACGGCGTGGTGGCCGGATGAGCTCCGCGATCACCCGGCCTGGACGACCGCGGCGCTTGCCCCAACGAGCCAGGACGGTGCACATCGCGTAGGCCGTGGGCTGACGCGGGACGTGTGGCAGCAGCCGATCGCCCCGCGCTTGCCGCCTAAGGCTGGATGCCAAGATGATGACAACCTTAGAGGACCGTGGAGCCGATCGTCGGCGAGGCCCATGCCCAGATCGCGCGGGCGCACAAGCTCAAGAGACCACGCCCGCCCGCCGACTTCCGGGGCGACGTGACGGTAGGTGTTCATCGTCAGCGCGATCTGGCAGATACAGCGCGTGGTGGCGGCCGCAATGGCCGCCACCACGCCTGCCTCCTGTGCTGCTCAGTCCCAGCGCGGCGGCGCTTGCTCCCGTTGCCGTCATGGTTGCCTTGGGTCTCCGGTCAGATGCACCTTCTTCGGGGGCGGATAGACGGCTCGGGCGATCGTGGCGGAGAGCCACCCGATGCACCATCCGAAGAAGATCGCGAAGATATAGCCCAGAGTCACTTTCTTTTGGGTGGCGCCGAGGATCGCCCAGAGCACCGCCCAGGCGGCGAAGGTCCCGATGCTGTACGCCGTGTAAGTGTTCATGCGTGCTGGGGTTCTGCGGTGGATCCAGGTAAGAAAACCACTGCCGGCTGAAGCTTCCATGGAGCCCTCCTCAGGCTCGTAAAAACTGATATCACTATGATAAGCATGTGTTATCAGCTACGTCAAGCCAGGGCGGGCGGAACGACATCGCAGGATCGGCCAAGCCCAGGCCAGCAGCAGCCCGGCGCCCGGGTTCCGGTGCCCGGCGGCAGGCTGCTGCTGGCCGGGTTCGCGCTGCTTGGCCCAGGCCCAATGCCGCCTAGCCTAGTTTGATCATGATTGGCTGAGGCTGGGGCCGAGGCCATTATCTGGCCGCCGCCATTGCACACGCTGTTCGACTAGGCTGCCCACTTCCTGTGCTTTCGGGTTCCGCGTGGATCAAGGCGGCGATGGCCGGGTGGCGGCGTAGTTTTTGCAGGCACCGGCGGCGGGTGGGCCCGATGCTCCCGACGGGGATGCCAAGCCGGGCGCTGATCTGTGCGTAGGGTACCGGCGGGTCTTCGATGAGCAGGGCGAGCAGCTGCTGGCAGCGGGAGGGCAGGCAGGTGAACGCCTGGCGCAGCGCCGCGTGGCGTTCGGCCGCCAGCAGCCCGGCGTCGGCCGGCTCGGCCCGGGTGTCGGCGATGGTGCCGATGTCGAGGTCCCGCCGGGCGGTCTGCGCGGGACGTGCGGCCCGGCGGATCCTGCCGCATTCCCGCCCGGTGGTGGTAGCGATCCAGCCGGCCAGCGCGGCTGGGTCGCGCACCTGGTCAAGCTGGGCCACCAGGCGCAGCCAGACGGTCTGGCCGACGTCGTCGGTGTCGGCGTGGCTGAGGCGGTAGCGGCGGCAGATGGACCACACCAGGGGCGCATAACGCTCGACCAGGGCGTCCCAGGCCTGCTGGTCGCCGCGCCGGGCACGGGTCACCAGGTCAGTGACCACCGAGTCGTCGCACATGACAGCTGGGTCCTCTCGGGTGTGGCCGCCGCCGCGCTGCGGCGTGCTTGCCGTGCTTCTTGCCAGGCCAAGCGACGCCGCAATGCCGGGCGACGTCGTACTTGACCTCCAAGGAGCCGTATGGCCCGGTCGCCCGAGACCAGATGACCGCCTTCGCGGGTGCAGCGGGATCGATCGCGGGCGGTGCGCCACCGCCACCAGCGCCCGCTTCCGCGCCGACACCAGCCGACGAGTGCGCGGCGGTCACCCCGCTGGGGAGCGCCGTGCGGGCGCCCTCGACGTCGCCAGGGACCGGGACACGCGTCTCCTTCAGCACCACCGTGCCGCGTACGACGTTCACCGCGTCCCCCCATTCGGTTGCGGCGAGCCCATCACCTTGGACGAGTCCGACGCAGCGCCGGAATCGAGCCGCTGCAGCCTCCGACGTCTCCTGTCCCAAGTCGCCGGACCGCATATCGCCGGACGCAAGACACGTCTGCCACGGTGAGCACATCAGGACACGGGCATACCTCGGATGCGGTTGGTGGTGATCTCCTGCGGCTCAGGCTGCCTCTTTCAGGTACCAGTGTGGCCAAGCCCGCGCTGCTGGTTCCATCCGACGTTCTGCGGATACCCAGGCCGACGTGGCCGGAGTATTTTTGGAGGGCGTGGTGACACCCCCGGTTGCGGCGGCGAACCGGGCTTGCGCGCCCCGGCGGGCGGGACCCATTCGCCTAGCGCGGGAAGTCGTTCGCGCCGATGACTCCCAGCGACCGCATCCTTGTCTGATCGTCTCGGTGTGTTTCACCGGGGCCTGATCTCGGCTGCCAGTTGCCTGATCGCTTCTCGGCGCTCGGCGTATACCGGACTTGGGTCAACTGGTAGTAGTAGGCACACCATAGAAAGGTAAAGGAACCACTATGGCGCCATGACCATAGGCGCAGGAAGATGGTAGGCGAGTGGCCTACCAGCGGCTTGGTAGGGAGGTTCAGTCGGATCCGTCCACTACGACTGGCGGGGGGCGTGATGACAGCTCCGGTTGCGGCCAGTGAGCGGGACGTGCGCGCCCTAGCGGCCATCGTCAGTGAGGACCGCCCCGACGTGCTCGCCAAGGGCGGGCTGCCACCGTCCCTGCTGGCCGAGCTGATGGGCCAGATCCGCTGCGACGTCATCGCATTCGGAGGCTTCGATAGCCGACGTCAGGAAACGTGGTCCGTGCAGTCCATCCCGGACGGCGGCGTCGCCGTGGTTGACGACGCAGCGCCGGTGAACTGGCAGCACTACTGGCACTGCCAGCCCTGCAGTTATCCCGACCGGACCGGCGACCTGCGCAGCATCGTCAAGATCGCAGACTTCTACTCGGCCCGGCAATGGCATTCCATCGGAACCCGTTGCGGCATCTACCGGTCGCTAGGGTTCGAACACGATCTGATGCTGACCCTGCCCGCAACGCCCGGCCCGGTCATCGAGCCTGGCCGGACCATGCGGCTGTTCTTCTTCCGCGGGCCCGGGCCAGACTTCTCCGAGCGTGACCGGGCGCTGCTCACGCTGCTGCGCCCGCACCTGCACCAGGCCTACCTCGACGCCGAGCGCCGACGCCTCCCCGGCCGCCGGCTCACCCCTCGGCAGATGGACCTGCTGCGCCTTCTGGCGGCCGGGCACACCAACACCCAGATCGCCCGGCGGCTGGGCATCTCCGAGGGAACCGTACGCACCCACCTGGAGAACATCTACGAAAGGCTGCACGTCTCCAGCCGTACCGCCGCCGTCACCCGTGCCCTCTCTGACCGCGCTATTAAGTCATAGCGAAACCCGCATCGTGCCGGATCAGCCAGTCTTGGCGGCGAATGCCCCATATAGCAGCCGCAAGATTCCGCAAAGTGCCGACCGCGCACCCACTCCCCCACGGCCAGCAGTCGCTGCGCCAGCGGCCGCCCGATCCCGTTCGCGCCCTCAACGGCCCGCACCCGGTCCGGCCATTGCCGCGCGTATTTGATCAGCCTCCGGTCCTGTCGTGGAACGGAACCAGCTGGGCCGTTGCCGGATCGTTCCCGGGGCCTGGCGGCGACATGGTCCCGCTGAGCCTGCGCGACGCCTGGTTCTTCGACACCGGCCAGCCCGGCGGCGTCTGGCAATACAACGGCCACCGCTGGTCGCGCACGCCCAACAGCAACGCCCTGACCTACGGCAGCGCACTGTCGCCGGACAGCATCTGGGCCATCGGTACCGGCGAACGCGAGACCATCGGCGGCCCCGTCGCGGTGCTGCACTTCAACGGGCACCACTGGACCCGAGTGGCAGTATGCGACAGCTGCGACGACCCGGTTTCGGTCATCCCCGACGGCACGGGCGGCCTGTGGATACCCATACGCGGTTTCGAGTTCCGGGCGTCCGTCATGCTGCACTACGCGCGCGGGCACCTGACGTTCGCTGCGCTGCCAGCAGTCAAGGGCAGCGTGCTGCACCTGGCGGCCGCGGCAGCCGTCCCGGGCACGCGGCGCGCCATCACGGTCGGAAACACCATCCCGAATGCTGAGCCCGTCGGCCTGCATTCGAACGCCGTGATCCTCGCCTACGCCCGCACCCGCACCTCAACACCCAAGGAAGGATGCCCACGATGAACGTTTCGCTCCGGCAGGCAGCTGGCGCCTGCGCCGTGAGCCTGCTGACTCTGCTGCCCCTGGCAAGCTCTGCTAGCGGCGCTGCCGCCCATCCCCAGCAGCGGCAGCTCGCCGTGACCACGCTGTCCAGCTTCCTCGCCGTGACCACGCTGTCCAGCTTCAAGGTCGTGCTCACCGCCACCCGCATACCTGGCACGAGCCCGGGACCGATGGCCACCATCACCGTGGTCGGCTACCGGCACACCGCGCGCGCGGCTGGAAGCTGATCGCGACGAAACGGATCGGCGCGGCCGGCAGATGGTCCTGGTATGCGACGGAAGTCTGCAGCCTCACGGTGACCCAGACCAAGCCCGGACCCCCATCCGGCTCGCCGGCCGCGGTGCGGTGGGACTCGATCACGGTGAGCCTACTGTGGGGTCCGGCGATCGGATGCCTGCCGCCCATCACCAAGCACTGGCGATAACGACCGCTCGCGACCGGGCAGGCAGCGGCCGCGCGGGGGGCGACAAGGACAACGCCCGAGGCTGGGGAGTAGAGGCTCGTGCGCTGTCCATGAACGCTCGCCGGGTCGGATGACAGGCTGGCGTGATGGCTTCCGGACTCGGTCTGACGACTTTCACGCCGCCGAGGCTGTGGCACGACTGCGGGAAACTCAGGGGAATCGGATGGACTCAGTCCGCGTTACCGTTGTAGGTGAGGCGTATGTCGATCATGGCGGGGTCGAGAGCGTCTGCCGAGAGAACCGGCGGGTCAGATGCGCGAATCTGGTGGAAGCAGCACAGGGCACAATCGCGAGACAACAGGCCGAGCAAACGACTACCCCATCACCAAGGGACGCACCCCCGTAGCACCCCCGCTCACCGACCACACCAAGGGACGCACCCCCGTAGCACCCCCGCTCACCGACCACACCAAGGGACGCACCCCCGTAGCACCCCCGCTCACCGACCACACCAAGGGACGCACCCCCGTAGCACCCCCGCTCACCGACCACACCAAGGGACGCACCCCCGTAGCACCCCCGCTCACCGACCACACCAAGGGACGCACCCCCGTAGCACCCCCGCTCACCGACCACACCAAGGGACGCACCCCCGTAGCACCCCCGCTCACCGACCACACCAAGGGACGCACCCCCGTAGCACCCCCGCTCACCGACCACACCAAGGGACGCACCCCCGTAGCACCCCCGCTCACCGACCACACCAAGGGACGCACCCCCGTAGCACCCCCGCTCACCGACCACACCAAGGGACGCACCCCCGTAGCACCCCCGCTCACCGACCACACCAAGGGACGCAGAGCGAGCCTCTATTGACGCCAATCAGGTGCTGTCGCACCACGAAGTCCCGAGGCAGAAATCAGGTGCAGTAAATTCGCCTTTGACGGCACGAAGGTCAGCATCATCGAGCGGTGTGCGCCGGTCAGCACCCTGTCGTACTGCTGCGGGGTCTCTTCCTCCTCCGTGTCAGTTCCGCGTGACGTCCGCCGGTAACCGGTGCGCTGACACGTGCACTTGCGGAACAATGATGAACCTGGCAGGGCGCGGCCAGCGGTGCCGTACGCGGCGGGTTCACCACAGATCGCCGCCAGTAAGTACGTACAAGAATGGCACCAACGGGATGAGAGCGAAGATCCCCCACGCCAGCTTCCCGCCCCGTCCCAAGTCTGGCCGGTCGGTGGCCAGGTCGATCCACACCAGCACAACGGCGATGGGATGCAGGAAACAAAGCAGGATCTCGAAGAGCTTCTTCATCGTCCAAATCTACTCGGGCTCGCGGCAGGAGCCGCGGTCCGGCCACGCCTTTGGATTACCCTGCTCTCCGGTAGGCTACCTTGGTTTCTGGAAAACTATTGCTAGTTTTCGGATGCCAGCATAACTTAGGCAGGAGGAGAACTTAGGACTGGTTCCAGGTGTTGTGTGCCGGCCCAGCGGACGGACGGAGGCCCGTGATGCCCGAGGAGATCGGGGTGAAGGGCATCCAGGACACCTGCGGCTCCGACGTCTTAGAGGGCCGGGAGCTGGCTGTGAGGCCACCTGGAACAATCCGGCAACTGACCGGCGGCGGTTTCCGACGTCCGGGTCGGCCGGAACTCCGCTCGCCGCTGCCACGACCACCGCCTGGTAGCGAAGCCAGGCCAAAGACCAACCAAAGGCGATGAGCGCATGAGCACTGCAGCGAACCATACGGCGCGCGCTAGCCATTCCGGCTCCGTGCCTGGCGCCGGGGAAACCAGCTATCTCAGCTGCCCTGTGGGGTGGATCGGCTACGACGTCGCAGGCGCCGGCTCCCTGCGCGGACAAGTCGTGATGGCGCCCGAGGCCGTGCATTATCCCGTCGCAGCGGCCTGGCGTCACCATCGGCGCAGTCCTGCGCTTCCTGAAATCGGTCAAGGGCCGTGCCTAGGGCAGGGCGCATCTAGGCCAGCAGGTTCGAGGAGGCGCGGTGGATCGCCGGCGGGGTAACCGTGCCGCAGAGCGGAAGTGACAGTGACCGGGCACACCACTCCGGCGGCTGCCCGCACTAGCGGCACAGTCACCGAAGAGCCGCCCGTGGCGGATTCGCACAGAGTGCGGCTGGCCGCTGGCGGGCCGAATACGTGGCCGTGGGGTCGTGTCCTGGCGCCGACGCGGTACCGGCATCCGGGCGATGTGATCCGCCTGATCGCCGCGGTCTCGGTGCTGGCCGTCGCGGCCGTGGTCGTTGCGCTGCTGCCCGCCCTGCTCCGGCCGAGCGCCGCGGCGATCACCGGGGTCGGGCCCGCGACTGCGGCCGGGCGGGTGCTGACCGGCCTGGTCCAGGTGACGGTCGCGGCGGCGGCCCTGGTATTGCTGGTCGCTGCGCTGCGGTACCGCCGGTTCCGGGTGCTGGCCACGGTGGCGGGCGGGTTCGCGGCGGCGGCGGCGCTGATGGCCGTTATCACCTACCTGGCCGGGCCGGGCGGCTCCGCGCTGCCCGCCGGGCTGCGCCAGGGTTCCTGGCTGACCGGCGCCGGATTCCCCGATCCGGCAGTCCTGGCGGGGCTGGCAGCCGTCGCCGTAGCGGCCGCGCCGTGGCTGAGCCGGCCCTGGCGCCGGGCGGCCTGGGCCACGCTGCTGCTGATCGGCGCGGCCCGGCTGATTACCGGCGGGCTGCTGCCGATGCAGTTGGTGCTGGCGCTGGCCACCGGGGTGACGGTGGGGGCGGGCCTGCTGGTGGTGTTCGGCGTGCCGGACCGGCGGATGGGCCCGGCCGGGGTGGCAGCCGCGCTGCGCGCGGGTGGCGTGAATGTCGGCCAGGTGACCGGGCCGCTCGCCACCGCTAAGGGATCGCGGCCGTTCGAGGCGGTGACCGGTAACGGGCGGGCCCTGTTCGTGAAGGTTTTCGGCTCCGACCAGCGCGACGCGGACTTGCTGTACCGGGCCTGGCGCGGCGTCCGGCTGCGCGGCGTCGGCGACACCCGGCCCGCGGCCTCGCTTTTCAAGGCGGTCGAGCATGAGGCGCTGCTGGGAGTGATGGCCGAGCGGGCCGGCGTCGCGGTGCCGCACATCGGCCAGGTGATCAGGGCCGGCGACGGGTCGGTGCTGCTGACCATGGAACTGGTAGCGGGCCAGTCCCTGGACCAGGTCCCGGCCGATCGCATCACCGACCAGCTTGCCGAGGACCTGTGGCGCGAGGTCGGCCGGCTCCACCAGGCCCAGATCGCGCACCGGTCGCTGCACGGCACCAACATGATGGTGAGCCAGGATGGCTGCCCCTGTCTGGTCGACTTCAGCTTCGCCGAGCTCGCCGCGAGCAGCCGTCAGCGGGCGATCGACGTGGCCGAGCTGCTCACCTGGCTGGCCGGCCGGATCGGCCCGGACCGTGCCGTCGCCGCCGCGGCGGCCGTGATCGGCGCTGACGGCGTCGCCGCCGCGGTGCCGCTGCTGCAGCCGCTCGCCTTGTCGGCCGGCGCCCGGCGCGAGATCAAGGGCCAGGACGGGCTGCTGAAGAAAACGCGCACGGCCGCGATCGCGGCCTGCGGCGACGACGCGGACACCGACCTCGTCCGGCTGCAGCGGGTGCGGCCGCGTACGCTGCTGGCGATCGCCGCGCTGGCCGGCGCGTTTTACTTCGTGCTGCCGCAGATCGCCGATGTGAGCAGCAGCTGGCACGCGCTGGCGCACGTCAGCTGGGCCTGGCTGCCGGTGATCCTCGCCCTGTCCGCGCTGACCTACGTGGCCAGCGCGATGGCGCTGATCGGCTCGGTGCCCGGCCATGTCCCGTTCGGCCCGGCCTTGCTGGCGCAGGGCGCGTCGTCGTTCATCAACCGGGTCTCGCCGGCCAACGTCGGCGGGATGGCGCTGAACGCCCGGTTCCTGCAAAAGAGCGGGACTAGCACCCCGGCCAGCGTCGCAGCGGTCGGGGTGAACGCCCTCGCGGGCGCCGTCATGCACGTCGCGCTGATCGTGGTGTTCTTCGCGCTGGCCGGCCACGACCTCACCAAGGCGTTCAAGCTGCCGTCCGCCAGCAAGATCCTGCTCATCCTGGCGGTGATACTTGCGATCATCGGGGTGGTCCTGGCCACACGCCCCGGGCGCCGCTGGACCCGCAAGCAGCTGATCCCCGGCCTCTGCTCGGCGGCCGGCAGCCTGCGCCAGGCCGCCGCCAGCCCGGTCAAGCTCGGCCTGCTGTTCGGCGGCTCGGCCCTGCTCACCCTGGCCTACATCGCCGGGCTGGACGCCTCGGTCCAGGCGTTCGGCGGGGGCCCCGGCCTGATCGTGCTCGGCGCGGTGTACCTGGCCGCCGCCGCGCTGGCAGCCGCAGCGCCCACCCCGGGCGGCCTCGGCGCGATCGAGGCAGCGCTGGTCGCCGGGCTGACCGGCGTCGGCATGGCGCCCGGGCCCGCGGTCTCGGCCGTGCTGGTGTACCGGCTGTCGACCTACTGGCTGCCGGTGCTGCCGGGCTGGCTGTGCTGGCGGTCCCTGCAACACCGGGAATATGTATGACCGCCCCGCATGGAACGTGATGAGAGCAGTGCCGGAACGACGGAACATGTTGCGCGCTGCCTGTCTGGCGCTGGCCGCCGCGTGCTGCGCCTGCACTTCGGCCAGCGGCAGCGGGCCGGCTGGCCGGGCGGGCGAGGCCGCCCGGCCCGGCGCCGTGATCACGGTCGGGTCATTCAACTTCCCGGAGAGCGTGCTGCTCGCTGACCTTTACGCAGGCGCGCTCGGCGCGAAGGGCTTCCCCGTCCGCGTCCTGCCGGACCTGGGCCCTCGTGAGCTGGTGGACCCGGCGCTGATGAGCGGCCTGGTCCAGGTCGTGCCGGAGTACTCCGGATCAGCGCTTGAGTTCGTCAGCGTAGGACGGCTGTCCGCGACATCCGATGCCGCGGCGACCAGCAGGGCCCTTGCGAGCTCGGTGGCCGGCCGGGGGCTGGTGGCGGGCCGGCCGTCCGCCGCCCAGGACGCCAACGTCATCGTGGTCACCGCCGCGACCGCGGCCCGCTATGGCCTGCGATCGGTCGCCGGCCTGGCCCGGGTGGCACCGCGGCTGGCGTTCGGCGGACCGCCCGAATGCCCGGAGCGCGTCTACTGCCTGCTCGGACTGAGACAGGTTTACCGGCTCCGGTTCCGGGCTTTCATACCGCTGGACGCCGGGGGCCCGCTGACGCTGCAGGCCCTGGAGGCCGGAGACATCGGCGTCGCGCTGCTGTTCAGCACCGACCCGGCCATCACCGCGGATCATCTTGTGGTGCTGGCCGACGACCGCGGCCTGCAGCCAGCCGAGAACGTCGTCCCGCTGGTACGCCGCGATGCCGTCGCCCGTTACGGCCCGCGGCTGATCGCGGTGCTCGACACGGTGTCGGCGCGGCTGAGCACCGGCTCGCTGCGCGCCCTGGACGCGCGGGTGGAACTACGCGGGCAAGATCCGCGCCTGGTGGCCGAGAGCTGGCTACGCGCACATGGGCTGATCTCGGCGGGGGGTGACGTACGTTGAGTGACGACATCGGGCGCGTGGCCGCCAGGAACGGCCCGGCCAGCTTGCCTCCGGGCCCGGCCGTCCATAAGGACCGTCGTCAGCGCCGCCCGACCGGTGCGCCGCCGCCGCTGCCGCACCCCATCACCATCAGCACAACGGCGTGGCTGATCCTTGGGGCCGTGGCGCTCGCCGGCGCGTTCCTGGCGTCCCAGCACACGCCGTGGCTCCGGATTGATGACCGGGCAAGCACGTGGGTACTGCGTCTCCTGGCCGGGATACGGACGCCGTGGCTGACCGATGTGGCCAACGGGATCAACGGGGCGGGCTCCGGCTGGGGGGCCACCGCGCTCGGCCTGTCGGTGGTCGCCCTGACGATGGCGTTCCGGCGCTGGCGGCACTTGCTGGTGTTCCTGGGAAGCGTGTTGTTCCTGGAGCTTGCCGGGACATCGATCTACTTCGGGCTGTCCAGGCCACGCCCGTACGGCGTAACGATCATCGGCAGCTGGGGCGGGTACTCCGGGGTGTCGCCCCCGGCGGCGGTCCTGACGATCTTCTTGATGGGCGCCGTCTACTGCCTGGCCGTGCCGGGCCGCCCCCGCACCTACACCAAGGCGGCGGTGGCCGTCGTGGTCGCCGTGTTCTGTCTGGCCCGCCTGTACCTGGCCGTCGATCACGTGGATGACCTGCTCCTGGCCGTGGCGCTCGCCGTCGCGATCCCGGTCACCGCGTTCCGGTACTTCACCCCGAACGAGGCGTTCCCCGTCGCCTACCGGCGCGGCAACACCGCGCACGTGGATGTGACCGGCCGGCGGGGGCAGGCGATCCGCCAGGCCGTGCGTGACCAGCTCGGGCTCACGGTGACCGAGATCAAGCCCGTCGGCCTGGAGTCCTCCGCCGGCTCCACGCCGTTGCGGCTGCGGGTCGAAGGCAGCCCGGAGGAGTTCGTGTTCGCCAAGCTCTACACCAAGGGCCACGTCCGCGCCGACCGCTGGTACAAGCTGTGGCGGACCATCCTGTACGGCTCCCTGGAGGACGAGCACCCCTTCCAGACCGTGCGGCGCCTGGTCGAGTACGAGGACTATGCCCTGCGCCTGCTGCAAGACATCGGGATCCGCACGGCCCGGCCGTACGGCATCGTGGAGATCACGCCCGAACGCGAGTACATGCTGGTCACCGAATTCCATACCGGCGCCGTCGAAATCGGCGAAGCCGACGTCGACGACACGGTGATCGACCAGGGACTGCAGCTGATCCGCACGCTGTGGGACGCCGGGATCGCCCACCGCGACATCAAACCAGGCAACCTGATGGTCCGCTCCGGGGAGCTGCTGCTGATCGACGTGGCCTTCGTCCAGGTCCGCCCGTCACCATGGCGGCAGGCCGTCGACCTGGGCAACATGATGCTGGTCCTCGCGGTCCGCGCCGACCCCGCGCGGGTATACCAGCGGGCGCTGAATTACTTCACCGAGGCCGAGCTGGCCGAAGCCTTCGCCGCCACCCGCGGGGTGGCCAGCCCGACCCAGCTGCGCGCCTTCATGAAACGCGATCCCCGGGACCTGCTCGGCGAATTCCGCGCCCTCGCCCCGCAGCGGCCGCCGATCGCGCTGCAACGCTGGAACATCCGGCGGGTCGCTCTGGCGGCCGCGACGCTCGCCATCATCACCGCCGCCGTGTTCGAAACAGGGAATGCCTTCTTCCCGGCGGCCCGGAATCTGGGCGCCTACGCCCCCAGCTGCGGCACCGGCCATTCGATGATCCTCAGCGCCCAGGCAGTCCCGTCCGCTGCCCTGCTGCCCTGCATCGCCGCGCTCCCGGCGGGCTGGAGCGTTGGCGGCACGGACATCGCCAGCGGGAAGGCCAGCTTCGTGCTGGACTCCGGCTCCCAGGCCGGGGCCGGCGGCGTCCACTTCGTGCTCGGCCAGGCAGCGCAGCTGCAGACGGTGACGATCACCCTGACCGCCACCTGCGACATTTCCGGCGCCCAGCAGATCCCCTCCGACCAGCCCGGTATGCGCCGGTTCGAGCGCCCGCTGAGCCTGGTCCCGCAGTACTCCGACGTCCGCTACTACACCTTCCCCGGCGGCTGCGTCACCTACCAGTTCGCCTTCGCCCCCGGCGCGTCCCCGGCCATGGCCACCGCCGTCGACACCGCGGTGGCGTTCATGCCCCGGTCGGCGCTGGTCAGCTACGTGCGGCGGACCGAGGGCCTGGCCCTGTGCGGGCGAGGCGCGCCATGCCCGGGATGACCCGGCCGGCCGCCGCCCGGCCGCAGGAGGACCCGCTGCTTGGCCGCCCCCGGCAGGCTGCTGTGCTCACCGCCGCGGTGGTGGCACTCACGGCCGTGGTGTTCGCCCTGGCCGCCGGCCACGGCACCCTGGCCCGCATCCAGCGGCTCGACGACGCGTGGCTGCGGCTGATGATCTCCGGACGGACGCCCCCGCTGACCGCCATCGCCAAGATCCTCAACGTCCTCGGGCTGGTGTACGTGACGCTGCCGGTGCGGATCGCCCTGGCCGGGTACCTGGCCCTGCGCCGCCGGTGGTGGCACCTGGCCGCCTTCGCCGCCGCCATAGTGCTGTCGGAGGTGCTGATCGGCTCGCTGAAAGGGATCTACGACCGGGCCAGGCCGCCCGGGCCGCTGGTCGCCACCAGCGGCGCGTCGTTCCCGTCCGGGCACGCCATCGCCGCCTCGGTCACCGCCCTCGCGGCGGTCATCGCCCTGGTACCCGCGGGAAGGCGGCGCGCCTGGTGGGGCGCGGCCGCGGTCACGTTCTCCATACTGATGGGGCTCTCCCGCGCCTACCTCGCCGCCCACTGGCTCTCCGACGCCACCGCCGGGATCCTGCTCGGCACCTCCTGCGCCCTGGTCACCGCCCTGGCAGCCGACCAGTTCCAGCGGCGGCACAACAGGCTGCAGCGGGCCGCCAGGATGCAGTGCCTGGCGGGCATCCCCCCGGCCCGCCACGCCAAGGACGGGCGATGACCAGCAGGAATCCGGACGGTGCCGAGGACTTCCCTTCCCCGACTGCTCGTCCGGGACGCCGGCCAGCTCGCGGTGTTCCGGTGATCGTCCGCCGGCACTCCGGTCAGCAAGCGCCACAGGGCGGCCCGCAGCGACTCGATCCTGGCCGGGTCGCCCCTCGACTTGCCGCCCGCCGGGCCACGAACGTCGCCGAGCGCGACCACCTGGTCCGCCAGGCCGCCCGCGCGCGGGCCCTCGAGCTATGTATGAACAGTCCTCTCACCGAGCGTCCTCCGCTGGATGACCTGTGCAGGAGCACGCAAGGCAGCCTCCCGATTTAACCTCCCAAGCAGTCGATCGTGCGGACGATTATGCGGCAGCCTCTTTTGATTCGTCGGGCGGATCGCCTCATGATGCTCTCGTGGACGAAGATCAGCGATATGACCTGCTGCGCAGGGCAGAAGACGAAGTTCGCCGTGTCAGCCGGGAACACGGATGGGACTCACCCCAGGCCCGCGCACAGCGGCAACGGCAACTAGGCCTGGAACGAAGCACCGCGGCCGAGTCGGGCCTGCCTTACGCCGACGCGGTCGACCTCGGAGTGAGGTGGGATGCGGACACGCCGATGCCGCTGCTGCTATCCGGCCTGCGGACCTTTGCAGCCTTCTACCTGAGTGTCCACGAGCCCGTAGCCGGCAGAACTAACCCTCGCGTACGAGACCCGCAGGCGGATCGTGGTATTGGCATCGTGGAGTTCAAGAGGGTGACGAGCGTCAAGATCGGCTCCCCCAACGACGAGGTTCTCCGTGGGCACCCCCTCTGGGGCAGTGGGCTGGAGTTCTACAGCGCACATGAGGTCAAGAATTCACCCTGGATCACCGGGCTGATGGAAGTGGACCGCGCTCATGAACACTTCGATGGAAGCCAGTGGAGCGGGAGACGCCATTTCATGCTCACCTTCCATGACGAAACACTGGAATGCGTCGCCAAGTGGACGATCACACGGACGGCGCCGGGCGCCACCATGCCAGAAGTCCTAGCTCGGCTCAGCGCCGAAGCACTCTGATAGGGAGACCGCGGCGGCGGGTCGTACCCGATCGAGCGGTAAACCACGCGACAACGACGGCATCCCTGACCGCGATCAGGGATGACCCTGATGCCTTCGGGTGCAACACCAGGGTGGAACCAGGGCTGATCCCGATCGACGGCGGCCACCGTCGGCGGCAGCCTTAAAGCATGAACGCAACCACCGCAGACGCCAGGTCGGCCACCGTTACCGACCAGCTGCGCCGGCCCGGCGACGACAAGATGCTGGCTGGCGTGGCTCTCTACACGGTCGCCGCGGCGTGGGTCGCCAGCCGCCGGGACCGCTTCCGCTAAACCCTGACCCGCAACCAGCCTGACGTGAACGGAGACCGATCGCTATGCCCGGAATCATCGCCCTTGTCCTTATCGCCATCGTGGCCCTGGCCGTCCTCAGCTTCACCGTGCACTTCCTGTTCTCCCCCTGGCTGCTGGTAGCCATCGCCATCCTGGCCTGGATCAAGTTCCGGCCGCGCCGCTCCCACCAGTAGCCCCAGTGCTCGGCCGCCGCTGTCTCATATTTGGGGCGGGCCCTATCCCCGGCCTCGCGACAGGCGCCAGGATCTTGCCGCGGAAGACTGCCGTTGATCTTGGGCGCTCGCTACCATACGCGCATGTCGCTCAGACAGCAGGCGGCAAGGGCATTACGCGGCGTTGCGTGGCGCATTGAGCGCCCTCCGAGCAGCCGCCGACGGCGAGCCGCCCCGCCCCAGGACGCGGGCGCGCTCGTTCGCGCCGATTCGGCACCGGGATCCCGCACGACCTCGTGGTTCTTCGAGCGGTTCCCGCGGTTCTACCTGACGAGCAGCACCCATCCGACCACCGCGCGGCTGAACCTGCGCTACGAGGCAATATTCAGCGAGAACCGGGACATCTTTGCGGGCGCGTCAGTGCTCGACCTCGCCAGTCACGACGGCCGCTGGTCGCTCGCGGCGCTCGCGACCGGAGCACGGTCGGTGATCGGCATCGAGGCACGACCGGAGCTGGTGCAGGCCGCGACGGAGAACCTCGGCGAGTACGGCTACGGGGCGGACCGCGTCCGCTTCGTCACCGGCGATGTGCACGAGGTGCTCAACACGCAGGATTTCGAAGCGGACGTCGTGCTGTGCCTCGGGTTCCTGTATCACACGCTGCGCTACAACGAGCTGCTGGACGGAATCCGCCGGGCCAATGCCCGGTACCTGATCATCGACACGTTCAGCCCGCAGATGATGCGGCCCGTGCCGAACGTGAACGTCATCACCGAGCATGCCGACGAGGAGGGGAAAGCTGCGGCCGACACCTACACCCACGGTGCGTGGGTCCTGGTTGGCCGCCCGAACCTCGCAGCGATCCAGACCATGCTGGGGGCGTACGGCTACCGGGTCGAGCGGCTTTCGGACTGGGCCGGCCTGCTGCGCGACAACCCCGGAACGGAAAACTGCGACGACTACGCGAACGAGAGGAGGATCACGGTCCGCTGCGTCAATGCGAAGGCAGCGCCCGCCACACGGTCCTCCTCGAAGAGCCGGAGATCGACCTCTGCCGAGACGAACAGGGTTTAGCTTCGCGGCGGGCAGACCTTGCAGCAGGTCGCCTTCGCGGGCATGGCCCGGGTCTCGGTGGAACCGGGTAACCGGCGGTGGCGTCCGGCCCGTTAAGGGAGCAAGAGCGCGCTGACTTGCGCAGCGGTTTGCCGGGCAGATCGGTGCAGCACTCCTTGCATGCCCACCGCGCGTGCTCCGGCCAGCGTAACCCGGTCCCGCTCGCCGAACCCGGCCCGTGGTGGCTGCGGCCCGCCGCCCGGCGACCGGGGCCGGGTCACTCCGCCTTCGCGCCGCTGTCAACCGCCGCGGAGGTCGCGTCGGCCTCGATGTCGGCGGTGTCGGCCTTCAGTTCCCTGGCCTCAACCTTCCGCGCCTTCTTCATGGCGTGCTCGATCTTCGCCCCCATGTCGGACACCCCGACCACGACCAGGCCCGCCTGGCCGGCGTCGAGGTGCTCGCCCAGTTCCTTGAGGTCGTGGCGGCTCATGCCGGCGGCCGCGTGACCGGCCAGCGAGCCCAGGAGAGCGCCGCCGCCGGTGGTGACCGCGAGGAGGCCCCCGCCGATCGCGGCGAACGGGAACAGGACCAGGACCAGGCCGGTGGCCAGGCCCACGCCCCCGCCGAGCACGCCGCCGACCCGGGTCGGCGTCTCGTGCTTCTTGGTGATCTTGACTTTGCCGTCGGCCCGGTGCTCGATCACGGCGGCGTCGTACGAGTCGATCAGGTTGGCCTTGGTATGCAGGTCCTTGACCAGTTCGTAATCGGCGTCAGCGTCGCTGACGTTGTCATATACCCCGACGTAGGCGATGAACGTGTCGACTGCCATCGTGATGCCTCCGGTGCGCTGAGCCAGCGGAAAGCGGCGAGGTCCGGCCGCCCAGGCGCTCATGGTAGCGCGGGCCAAGATCGGGACGGAGATCAGCCGCCGGCGGGCTAATGCAGCAGGGAGGGCAGGCGCGCTTCCCACCAGCGCCCGAGCCCGAACCAGTTCCCCGCGCGCAGGAACGCCAGCAGCAGGAGGGCGAAGGCAAACGTCGTGTGCTCCCCGTCGACGATGGGCTCGCCGCTCGCCGGGCGGCCGAGAGGGGCCGCCGCGATGCGCGGGAGCCCGCCGGCCCGCTATCTGTCGGCTCGGTAGCCGGCCGAGGTCAGCAGCTCACGCAGGTCGACGACGGTCTGGACGTCGAGGTCCTTCTGCCCCCCGGGGTCGAAGAACTCGGTCCGCGGCCCCACCGTGACCGCGAGCTTGCCGTTGTGCTGCGTCGTGACCGAGCCGACCGCCTCCAGCAGCGAGATCACGGCCCGCCACTCGACGTTGCGGCTCGCCGGATGCTCGAACAGCTGGCGCAGGGTGTCGCGGTGACGGTTGCTGAGGTGCTCCGGTTCAGTCATCGATCACATCCGTAGCGCGTCGGCGCCGGCAAAAAGGCATGCACAGCAGGGTACGCCGGGGCACGCCGGCTCCCGGCCCGGCCCTGGCGTTGGTTAGCTTCTGTCTTCATGACATGGCAACCAGAGCTGGACGACCTGCGCCGCAGGCAGGACCTGGCCGAGCGGATGGGCGGGCCGGACAAGATCCGGCGCCAGCACGACGCCGGCCGGCTGACCGTGCGGGAGCGGCTGGCGGAACTGCTCGACGACGGCTCGTTCCACGAGATCGGGGCACTGGCCGGGGCAGCCGTCTACGACGACGATGGTGAGCTGGAGCGCTTCACGCCCGCGAACTTCGTCACCGGCACCGGCCGCATCGACGGGCGCAAGGTCGTGGTGGGGGGTGACGACTTCACGGTGCGCGGCGGCGCCGCCGACGCGTCCATCGCAGGCAAGCAGATCCTCTCCGAGCAGCTCGCGAACGAGCTGAGGCTGCCCCTGGTGCGGCTGGTCGAGGGCACCGGCGGGGGCGGCAGCGTGAAGATGCTCGAGCAGATGGGCCGGACCTACGTTCCGGTCAACCCGGGCTGGGACTACGTGGTCGACAACCTGTCGGTCGTTCCGGTCATCGCCGCCGGCCTGGGCCCGGTGGCAGGCCTGGGCGCGGCCCGGCTGTGCACCGCGCACCTGTCGATCCTGGTCGAAGGCACGGCGCAGCTGTTCGTGGCCGGGCCGCCGGTGGTACGCGGCGGCATCGGCGAAGACGTGGACAAGGAGCAACTGGGCGGGTCGCGGGTGCACAGCCGCAACGCGGCGGTGGACCTGGTGGCAGCGTCGGAGGCCGAGGCGTTCGGCATGATCCGCCGCTTCCTTTCCTACCTGCCGGCGAGCGCGTACCAGCTTCCGCCGGTGATCGCCGGAGAGGATCCGCCCGGCCGGCGCGATGAGCTGCTGCTGTCCGCGGTGCCGCGGGACCGACGCCAGCCCTACCGGGTCCGGGACATCCTGCGCGCCGTGTTCGACGCCGGGTCGCTCATGGAGGTGCAGCGTTACGGCGGGTCGATCGTGACCGCGCTGGCCCGCCTCGACGGGCATCCGGTCGGCGTGGTGGCCTGTGACCCGTACGTGGCCGGGGGCTGCCTCACCGTCGAGGGCGCCGAGGCAGTGACCCGGCTCGCCGACCTGTGCTCAACGTTCCACCTGCCGATCGTGACGCTCACCGACCAGCCGGGGCTGCTCATCGGCACCCGCGCCGAGCAGCGCGCCACCATCCGGCACGGCGTGCGGGCGATCAGCGCGGTGTACCAGGCCAGCGTGCCGGGGGCCGAGGTCATCGTGCGCCGGGTCTTCGGCGTCGGCGGGGCGGGCCTGACCAACCGGCATCGCCTGATCCGCCGGTGGGCCTGGCCCTCGGCCGACTGGGGCTCGCTGCCCGTCGAAGGCGGGATAGAGGCCGCCTACCGGGCCGAGCTCGAGCGGTCGGAAGACCCGGCCGCCCTGCTGGCCGAGATCCGGGCCCGGCTTGATGCCGTGCGCAGCCCGCTGCATACCGCGGAGCGGTTCGGCGTCGAGGAGATCATCGACCCGCGCGAGACCCGGCCGCTGCTGTGCGACTGGGTCCGCGACGCTTACGCCGTGCTGCCGGCCAGCCCGGGGCGGCCCTCGTTCGGCACCCGCCCGTGAAGGGGGATGGGGAGGTGGGCGGGCCCGGAGGCGAGCGAGCCTAAGAATCAGATCAGGCGCCGCTCGGCCGCCCACCGGGTCAGCTGGTGCCGGGTCGAGAGCTGGAGCTTGCGCAGCACCGAGGAAACGTGGGTCTCGACCGTCCGGACCGAGATGGTGAGCTCGCGCGCGATCTCCTTGTAGGTGTAGCCGCGGGCGATCAGGCGGAGCACC
This sequence comes from uncultured Actinomycetota bacterium, assembly GCA_963808705.1. Lineage (GTDB taxonomy): Bacteria > Actinomycetota > Actinomycetes > Streptosporangiales > Streptosporangiaceae > JASHPR01. The sequence continues at coordinate 99,599 of CAWEHB010000015.1, forward strand.
TCCCGCTCGCGGGTCGTGAGCTGGTCAAGCTCGGGATCGAAGGACGGAGGCCGCTCGCCCGCCGCGGGCAGGGCGGCAAAGGCGTCCAGGACGAACCCGGCCAGCCGGGGCGAGAAGACCGCGTCGCCGGCCGCGACCCGGCGCACCGCGTCCACCAGGTCGGCACCGGAGATCGTCTTCGTCACGTAGCCCCGGGCGCCCGCCCGGATGACCGCGATGACGTCCTCGGGAGCGTCCGAGGCGGACAGGGCGAGAAACCGCACCTCCGGGTGCGCGGCCTTGAGCGCGGTGACCACGAGCTGCCCGCCGCCGCCGGGCAGGTGCACGTCGAGCAGGACGACGTCCGGGAGGTGCTCGCCGATCACGGCGATCGCCGGCTGCACATCGTCCGCCTCGCCGACCACCTCGACCTGGTCGCCGAGCTCGGACCGGACGCCGGACCGGAACAAACCATGATCATCAACGATGACGACTCGGGGCCGGCCGCGGGCCGCGGGCGGGGGGCCGGGCGCGGTCACGTGACCTCCCGGGGCCGGCCGCCGTCCGCGGGCGATGGGCTGGGTGCGTTCACGTGCGGCTCGGCTGGCGTTCCCCGGCCCGGCGAGGCATCGTCAGGGACACCTCGGTGCCCTGGCCCGGGGCGCTGCGGACGGTCGCGGACCCGCCGCGGCGGGCCATCCTGGCGTGGATGGACTCGGCCAGCCCCTTCCGGTCGCCGGGCACCGCCGACGGGTCGAAGCCCTGCCCGCGGTCGCGCACGTACACCGACACCGAGTCCGGCTCGACCTCGGCGAACACCGAGACGACGTCGGCCCCGGACCACTTCGCGGCGTTGACCGTCGCCTCGCGCGCGGCGGCGAGCAGCGCGCTGAGGTCGTCATCGAGCTCGCAGTCCCCCACCGTGACCGCCTCGACCGACACCCCGTGCTGGGCCTCCACCTCCTGCTGGATCTGCCGCACGCCCGCGGCGAGTGTCATCTCGTCCAGGGAACCGGGGGCCCGGCCGTCGAACAGCCAGGCGCGCAGCTCGCGTTCCTGGGCCCGGGCCAGCTGGATGACCTGCTGCGGCTGGTCCGCGCGGCGCTGGATCATCGCCAGCGTCTGCAGCACCGAGTCGTGCACCCGGGCGGCCATGTCCGCGCGCTCCTCGGCCCGGATCCGGGCCCGGCGCTCGGCGACCAGGTCCTGGGCGATGCCCAGCCACCAGGGGCCGAGCACGACCGAGATCGCGGCGATCACCAGCGCCGCCCCGGCGAGCGGCCACAGCAGGCTGATGCTCTCGTGCACCGAGACCAGGATGGACACCCCCGCGATCAGCAGCACGCCCGCCACCGACAGGCGCGCCACGATCCCCCGCCGTCCGCCCCCGGTCAGGCCGAGCAGCGGCTCGACCAGGTGCCGCATCGTCGCCTGCTCGCGGGCGGGCGAGTTCCGCCAGATCAGCACCAGGCCGACCACGCTGATGATCAGCGGCCAGCCTAGGGTGCCGACCCAGCGTCCGCCGAGCGCCCCCACGATGACCAGCACCGCGACCAGCATCGAGCCCAGGCCCACGGCGAGCGCGATGCCCCGCCGGTCCTCCTTGACCCGGGCCGCGATGCTGATGTCCGCGCCCGCGACCGGCACCAGCAGCCAGAATAGGACATAGGCCACGAAAGCGTAGCCAAAGGTCACGAGGCCCAGCAACACCAAAGCCAGCCGGACGACCGTGACGTCCAGGCCCGTCCGCGCGGCCAGGCCGGCCGCCACCCCGCCGAGCAGGCCCTCCTCCGGCAGGCGCCGCAGCGGCCCGCTGTCCTTCGGCCCGCGCGCCCACAGCCCGGGCCCGCGCGGCCGCGAGCGCCAGCGATCCCGCCGGCGCAGCCACGGCGCCGTGCCGTCGCCGGGCGGCCAGCCATCGCCGGGATCGCCCGGCCCGGCCGGCGTGCCCTCTCCCGCGGGCGGGCGCGAGGCGGGGCCGGTCGATTTCTGCACGTATCCATCATCACGCCGCGGGCGTCGATCCCGCTATCCGGGCAAACCCCGATCCTCGCCGCCGATCATCAGGGTTGAACCGGGGTTCTTCCCGATACCCAAGCCGGTCGGCCGGGACCAGGCTGGAGCCATGGACACCAGCACAGACACCGCAGAGGCCATCAGCCACCCGACCATCGATCCCGAAGCAACCCCCTCCAGCCGGTCGCTGCCGCTGTACCGCCCGTTCCACGGCCGGATGCTGGCCGGCGTCGCCGCTGGCGTGGCCGACTACCTCGGCGTGGACGTGACGATCGTGCGGATCATCCTGGCCGTGCTGACCGTCATGGGCGGCGCCGGAATACCCATCTACCTGGCCGGCTGGCTGCTGATCCCCGAGGAGGGCGCCGGCCAGTCCCTGGCCAGCGAGCTCATCCAGTCCCTGTCCGCCCGGCCGCGCTGACCAAGGAGGCCACATCACCATGTCCGGGACGAGCAGCAGTCCGACCTGGCTCCTAGCCGCCAGCCGCCGCCGCACCAGCTATTCCGGCCTGCGGATCTCCGATGCCGAGCGGGCCGACGTCGCCGACCTGTTGTCCAAGCACTACGGCGACGGGCGGCTGGACCAGGCCGAGTTCAACCAGCGCCTCGACCAGGCGATGAAGGCCAAGACGTACTCGGACCTGGACGGCATACTCGCCGACCTGCCCCGGACCGACGCCGAGGCCGCCGAGGCGCCCAAGGCGACGGCCCGCCGCCGGCACGAGCACCCGTACGCCCGGGTGCTGCTGCTCACGGTGATCATCGTGATCGGGGTGGCCACCGCCGCGCACGCCCTGGCGTGGTCGTTCTCCACCTGGGTGTGGCTCGGGCTCCTCGGCGCGCTGCTGTACGCCACCCAGCTCCGCAGGAGATGATGACCAGCCCGTAGAGTTAGTGGTTCACGACGTGCTGTAGTGAGCCATGGGACTGGAGGGGCGGGGGATGGTCGCTGCCGGTCCGCCCCCTGCCCCGCGCCGCCGCATCGCCGTGCTCATCGGGGTGGCCGCGATCGTGCTGGCCGCTGACGTGGGGAGCAAGGTCGCGGTCGTGGCCCTGCTGTCCGGACGGCGGCACGTGCGGCTCTTCGGCGGGCTGCTGACGCTGCTGGTCGCGCGCAATCCCGGAGCCGCCTTCGGCATCGGGGGGCCCTCGGTGACCGTGGCCTGCACCGCCATCGCGGGCGGGGTGGCCGTCATCATCGTCCGGTACTCGCGGCACATCGGCAGCACCCCGTGGGCGGTGGCGCTCGGCCTGCTGCTCGGCGGGGCGATGGGCAACCTGGCCGACCGGCTGTTCCGGTCACCCGGGCCGCTGCAGGGCTGGGTGGTGGACTGGATCAGGTTCCCGCACTGGCCCATGTTCAACATCGCGGACTCGGCGATTGCCTGCGGGACCCTGCTGGTGGCGGTGCTCGCGGCGCGGGGCACCGCGGTCCTGGACGTTCACCAGGCCCGCGGCGACGGTGACCACGAGCCCTCCCCGTCCCCGTCCCTGTCGCCGGTGCTGGTGCTGGTGCCGGTGGAGCCTGGCCCGGCACCAGCGCCCGGACCGGCCGGGCCCGCCAGGCCGCCGTAGCGGTCGAGGATTCCCTGCGCGGTGGCCAGCAGCCGCCCGCGGACCGACGGCGGGGACACCTGCAGCTCGCGGGCGAGGTTCTGGGCGGTCATCCGGCCCCGGGCCTGGAGCAAGAGCACCAGGGAAACCAGGCGATCGGCACGCACGAGACCAGGCTAGGCGTTATCGCTGACACGAGATGTCAGCGGCCGTTGCGTAACGTCCCGTTGGCACGGAAGCCGTACCGGAGGAGAGCCGTATGCGCACGCTCGCGTTCTACACGCAGCCGGGGGTCATGACCTCGGCGGGCCGATCCGCGCCACTGCTCGAGGGGCTGCCCGGTGACGTCGCCGGGCTCGCCGCGGTCGCGCAGGGCCTGCTGATCCACGAGTTCATCGCGCCTGCCTACGGGGTGACGCTGACCGAGCAGGACCGCGGCAGCGTGCACATCCGGCCGACCGAGGGGCTGCTGGAGCAGATCATGGCCAGGGACGGCCGGCCGCTCACCGCCGCGCGGGCCGCGCCGGAACGGCTGGCCAGCAACTGCCGGGGGTTCACCGTGCTGATGGTCGCGCTGCTGCGGGCGCACGGCACGCCGGCCCGGGCGCGCTGCGGGTTCGGCGGGTACTTCACCGAGGGCCGGTTCGAGGACCACTGGGTCTGCGAGTACTGGCACCCGGGCCAGCAGCGCTGGGCCCTGGTCGACGCGCAGATCGACGCCAGGCAGCGCGAGCTGTTCTCGATCGACTTCGACGTCACCGACGTGCCCCGGGACCGGTTCCTGATCGCCGGCGACGCGTGGGCGGCGTGCCGCTCCGGCGCCGCGGACCCGGGCAAGTTCGGGCTCAGCATGATCGGCGAGGCCGGGGACTGGTGGATCGCGGGCAACCTCATGCGCGACGCCGCCGCCCTGGGCAACCTCGAGCTGCTGCCGTGGGACTGCTGGGGCGCGATGCCGGAAGCGGACGAGGTGATTGGCGACTCGCGGTGCGCCCTGTTCGACCGCCTCGCCGCGCTCACCCGGGAACCGGACCGCGGGTTCGCCGAGTTGCGGCGGCTCTGCGACGACAACCGGCTGCGCGTGCCGCCGGTCGTGCGCAACGCCGTGCGCCAGCGCGACGAGCCCATCTGACCCATGTCGGCTGCCGGGCCGGCCCGCTCGCGCGCCCGGCTGTTCCCGGCAGCGCCACACCAGTACGTCTAGCCACACTCGCCACACGCAGTCGTGTCCAGCGCCGCCTCCTTCCATGATCGTGGTGGGTTCGGTGCGTATGCCGTACTCAATCAACCACGATCATGGAGGCGGCCTCGCGGCTCGCTTAGTCGGCGGTCCGCAGGACCACGAAGGCTGAGTAGTCAGCTCAGGCCGGGCACCAGGTAACGGACAGCGATGGCGATGACCAGGATGCCGACCAGGCGGCGGATCAGGGCATCGGGCAGCCGGGACTGGAGCCGGGCACCGGTATAGCCCCCGGCCAGGCCGCCGACGCCCAGCGCGATGCCGGTCGGCCAGTTCGGGGCCACCGGGGCGTGCTGGTTGATGGACAAGATGGTGAAGGTGATCACGCCGCCGACCGAGGTCACGAACGTGGAAGCCAGGGCAGCGGGGGCAACCTCGGTTGCCCGGCGGCCCGATCCGATCAGGATCGGGGCCAGGATCGAGCCACCGCCGATCCCGTAGATCCCGCCCACACAGCCCACCGCGGCGGACAGGGCGATCAGGACCGGCACCGGGATGCGCCGCGCCGGGCGGTCCGGCTCGCCGTCCGGGCGGGACGGCCGGGTCAGCCCCAGCCAGATACCCAGCGGCAGCAGCACGGCGGCCACCACCAGGTCGAAGACCTGAGGGCCGGGCAGCACCTTGACGCGGATGACCGAGCCCGCGACCACGCCGGGCAGGGTCCCGGCGATGAGCACCAGGGCGAGACGGCCGCCGGTCTGCCCCTGCCGCCAGTACCGGTACAGCGCCCCCGGTGTCGAGACGACGTTGTACAGCAGGTTGGTCGGGGTGACCGACGGACTGGGGGTGCCCAGGACGCTGACCTGAAACGGCAGCAGCAGCACCGCGCCGGAGATCCCCGCCGGAGTCGACAGCACCGCGATGACGTACGCCGCGACCAGGGCAACGGCCTCGGTCCAGCCAGTCCCGAGCACGCGATCACGCTAGCGACTACCTGCCCGGCCGACAGCCGATGACCAGGCTATTTGCGCTGGGCAACTAGCTGGAACGCTCCTGGCAGGCACTAGCTGATCGCTTCTCGTAGACGCGGCCACGACTAGCGATGCCGGCCAGTCAGGGCCTCAGCCGCCGCAGCGCCGTGCTAGCCCCGGCCGGGCACGGGGACGGCGGGCTGCGGCGCGGGTGGCCCGGCATCGCCGGCCGTCAGCGGCGGGGCGGCGGGCAGGTCCCGGCGGCCGCGGAGGGCGGGGGTGAGCAGCAGCGTCCCGGACAGCGTGACCGCGCCGAGCAGGACCCACAGCGCGGGGCGGACGCCGAGCCAGGTGCCCAGGCTGCCGCCGAGCAGCGCGCCCAGCGGGCTGGTGCCGAAGATCAGGAACCGCATGGTCGCGGTGACCCGGCCGCACATCCCCGGCGGCGAGTAGGACTGGCGGAAGGCGGCGATGACGATGTTGCCGACGGCGATGCCGGTGCAGGCGACCAGGGAGCCCGCTGCGTAGAACGCCAGCCGGGGCCCCGGCCCGGTGAGCGGGATGAGCAGGCAGAACGGCACGGTGCCCAGAGTGCTCAGCAGCAGCCCGCGGGCGGTGCCGTAGCGCGCGGTGATGCGCCCGGTGACCAGGGCGCCGAGTATCCCGCCGATGCCGGGGATCGCGGTGAGCAGCCCGACCGAGCCGGGCGTGAGCCCGATCACCCGGACCAGGAACACGACCAGCAGCGCCGCATAACCGGTGAGCGCGAGGTTGGCGGCGGCCCAGAACGTGCTGAGCTGCCGCAGGTACGGGTCGCGCAGCACGAACATCAGGCCGTCGGCGATCTCCCGGCGCAGCGTCGTCCGGCGCGCCGGGCCCGGGCGTACCGCGGGCGAGCGCAGTGCGGTCAGGCGTAGCGCGGGCGAGCGTACCGCGGCTGCCGGACGGGACGGTCCGGCGCGGGTGCCGAGCAGGCAGGACGCCGAGACCAGGAAGCTGACCGCGTTGCCGAGCAGCGCCGTTACCGCCCCGAGCAGCTGAGCCACCAGGCCCGCCAGGCTCGGCCCGGCGAAGGCCGCGGCGGACGCGCTGCCCTGCATCTTGGTGTTGCCCTCGATCAGCTCTCCCGGCGCGACGAGGGAGGGCAGGTAGACCTGGTAGGCGGTCATGAACAGGACGCTGGCCGCTCCCCCGGCCAGCTGCACGGCGACGAGCAGCCCTGTGGTCAGGACGCCGGCCCAGGCCGCGATCGGCACGCTCGCGTACAGCGCCGCCGAGATCACGTCGCACACGATCATCACCCGCCGGGCCGGCCAGCGGTCCACCCACGCGCCCGCGGGCAGTCCGATCACCAGCCAGGGCAGCCATGCCGCCGCGGCGAGCACGCCGACCGCGAACGTGCTGGCGTGCAGCACCACGACCGCGACGAGCGGCACGCCCACCACGGCCATGGCGTTGCCGAGCTGGCTGATCGTCTCCCCGGTCCACAGCAGCCGGAAGCTGCGCTGCCGCAGCAGCCCGCCGAACCGGCGAGACCCGCCTGTTCCCGGAACGCGATTCATAAACCCCCGCAACGAATTCTATGGACGCCCACCTGGCCATGGTCGGGCGTCCACGGCGGGCGCCGCGAGGGCTCAGGCCTCGCGGACCACCTCGGCGGGGTCCTTGTCGTCGCGCAGCCCCTTGTAGGCCGCGGCCCGCATCACGCCCGCGCTGGTCCAGCCCCCGAACGCCACATCCACTACCAGGCGCGGCTGGACCCAGATCGCGGCCCGGGCGTGCTCGGGCGGGACCGGCGCGGCGAACGGGGACGTGTCCTGGCGCAGCGGCGCCAGCTGCTGCCCGAGCATGGCCAGCGTGTCCTGGGTGAACCCGGTGCCGACGTGCCCGGCGTAATCCAGCCCGGCCGGGCCCTGCACGCCGATCAGCAGCGAGCCGATCAGGCCGACCCGGTTGCCCTCGCCCCGTGTCCAGCCGCCGACCACGGCCTCCTGCCGGAGCACTACCTTGACCTTGCGCCAGGCTGGTGACCTCCTGCCGGGCTCGTAACGCGACGTCAGCCGCTTGGCCATCACGCCTTCCAGCCCCTGCTGCCGGGAGACCTCCAGCAGGTCGGCGCCGGCCACGTCGGTGAACGACGGCGGCGTCTGCCAGTGCCTGCCGTCCAGGCCGAGCTCGTCGAGCAGCGCGCGGCGCGCGGAGTAGGGCGCATCGAGCAGCGGCCGACCGTCCAGGCATAGCAGGTCGAAGGCCAGGTAGCTGACCGGCACGTCGGCCGCGAGCCGCGCGATCTGGGCGGGCGAGGAGATGTTGATCCGCTGCTGCAGCGCCTCGAAGCTCGGCCACTGCCCGCCGCCGAAGGCCACGATCTCCCCGTCCAGGACCACCCGGGCGGTCCCGGCGGCGGCCGCCAGCCCCCGTAGCTCGGGATAGCTGTAGGTGATCTCGCGGCCGGTGCGGGACCAGAACTGCGCGCTCCCGCGCTCGGCGAACGCGATGGCGCGCACGCCATCCCATTTCATCTCGAACGCCCAGCCGCGGGCGTCGGGCGGCAGGCTGCCCAGCGTGGCCAGCATCGGCCGTATCCGGCCCGGCAGGACCTGCCGCCCCGTTCCGGTCATCCCCCATGGATACCCGGAACGCTCCGGCACCCGCGAATCTGGGTTACAGCAGCGTGGTGACGGCCTTCAGCTCGGTGTAGTTGTTGAGTACCTCGTGGCCCATCTCGCGGCCCCAGCCGGACTGCTTGTACCCGCCGAACGGCAGCGAGGCGTCGAACGCGTTGTAGCAGTTGATCGGCTACGGCGGCTCGGTAGTCTCGGTGAGACAACAAGCTCAGTAGTCTCAATGAGACAACATGACCCGGACCCGCACAAGGGCCTGCGGCTGCGGAAACGCTCGGAAAACGCGGCGGGCAGTGCCGCCTACCGCGCCGGAACCTGCCCCGTGACCTGCGCGGATAGCGCTTCGAGGAACCGGACGGTAGCGGATACTGTCTCATAACGCCACAGCGCGAGCGTCCGCTCGAACCCGCTGACCGCGTCGAGACGGTCGCGCAGGGCTTCGGCGACCGGGGACAGGTGCTCGCGCTGCGCCCGGATCAGCGGCTGCGGATCCTGCCCGGCGCGATCCAGCAGGGCGAGCTTCACCAGCAACTCGGACCGCACGTCCCGGTTGTGCGAGACCGGCCTGGCCAGCCACCCCGCGGCCGCCTTCCGGCCGACCCCGGTGGCGTCGACCAGCGAGCGGACCGGGCCCTGGTTCGACGCCTGCTGCTCCGCGATCCGCACCATGCCGAGACGCTCGAGTCGCTGCAGCGACCGGTAGATGACGGGCTTGGGTACCCGCCAGACCTGGCCCAGGCTGCCGTCGGAGTCGAGCAGCCGGGCGATCGCGAACCCGTGCCGGGGCTGCTCGCAGACCAGGCACAGCACCAGCCACTCGGCCAGTGACAGCGAGCGCTCCTCGGGCAGGCTCATCCCCAAAGGCTACGAGGTCCGGGTGCGGTCAGCCAGCCAGGCGAGTAGTCTCAATGTGACTAGCTACCTCCCGCGGGAAGGCGGGCCGTGTTCGTCGAGATGATCAGCCCGGTGGCCGACGGCACGGCCTGCTACGCGCCGTTCGGCGAGGTCGTGATCGTCGATGACTCGCTGGTGACCTGCCACCTGTGCGGCCGGTCGCTGCGCTCGGTCGCGGCTCACCTGAAGGCGCACGGCTGGACCAAGGACGCCTACTGCGAGGCGTTCGGCCTGGAACGCGGCCAGTCCCTGGAGGGCCCGCAGACCCGCAAGCTCCGGGCGGCCGCGCTCACGGCCCGCCTGGTGTTCGACGCCTCGGTCCGCGAGGGCAGCGCCGCGGGACGGGACCGGGCCCGGGCCGGCGACCTGGCCCGCGACGCGGCCAAGGCGGCCAGGGGGCGGCCCATTCCCGAGCAGCGCCGCCGGAAGGCCCTGCGGGCGCTGGCCGGGGTTTCGCCCGCCGCCGTCGCCCAGGCCAACGCGCAGCGCGCCCGCCAGCGGCTGGCCGAGGTGGCCGCCACGGCGGCCCGCCGGGCGGGACACCCCGACATCCGGGCCCTTGTCCTGGCCCGGGCCGCGGACGGCGGCAGCCTGGCCGCGATCAGCCGCGAGGCGGGGCTGCACAAGGACTGGCTGTCGCGGCACCTCGGCCAGGTCGATCCGGCCGCGGCCGCGGCCGTGCGGCCGCTGCGCCCGGACCGGTGGGATGCCGCCTGGCGGCCGGCGCTGAGCCGGCTCGGCTTCCCCGACGTGGCCGGTTACCTGCGCGAGCGCCACATCCGGCAGCACTGGACGGTCAGCGCCATCGCGGCCGAGGCCGGCCTGTCGCACCACGCGGTCACGTCCGCGCTGCGCCGCCACCGGCTGGACCGGACCGCGCACGCCGCCAGCCGCCACGCATCGCGCCAGCGCGCGGCCGAGGTGGCCGCGGGCCTCGGCTTCGCCAGCCTGGCCGACTATCTCACCCGGCGCCGGGCCGCCGGCTGGACCTGGTCGGCGATAGCGGCGGAATCCGGGCAGTCCCCCTCCTGGCTCCGCCGCCAGGCGGCCGCCTGCGGCCTGATCGGCCCGGCACCGGGGAAGATCTCCTCGTCGTAGGCCCCCTAGGCCCCGGGCCAGGCGAGGTCGCTTGCGTGGGTCACCGGACGGCACGGCTTGTGCGGGCCGGATGACTGCCCCGGGAGATGCGCACCCGCCCGAAAATCGCGAAATAGGGCCCGGAGCGGTCATTCTTCAGCTCCAGCGGCCCGGCTTTCCGGCCGTGTCATGCCAGGTGGCGCGGACTATGTGTAACCTCAACCTGCATGAAAGCAGGACGCTCCACTTGCGATTCCTTTACCTTCTCTTGAAGAATTCTGGGTCAAACCTTGAATAAATCCTGGCATCTCCTTGATATGCGGCCTTCCAGGCGAGTTCTTGATATGCGGCCTTCCAGGCGATTGCTCCTGGCAGGGAACGCGCCGCAGGCCGACTGCTGCGCGGCACGGCTCAGGCTGGCACCATGACGACGGGGGACGTAGCGCTCGGCCGCGACGAGGACCTGGCCGCCAAGAGGCGGGCCTGGCCGGCGCGGATCCGCTTTGCCCGCCGCCCGCTAACCGTGCACCTGGCTGTGCTGATCGGCTACCTGGTCGCCGGGATCATCGTGACCTGGACCCGGGCCATTTACCTGACCGAACACGTACTGCCGGGAGACGCCCGGGATCCCGGCCTGTTCGTCTGGGACTTCTGGTGGATGGCGCGCTCGGTGCTGCACCTGAGCAATCCCTGGTACACCGGCTACCTCGCCGCGCCGGTGGGGGCGCCGCTGGCGTTCCACACGCTCATGCCGCTGCCCGGCGTGCTGATGACACCGGTCACGGTCTTGTACGGGCCTAGCTTCAGCTACAATCTGCTGTCTGCTGCCGCGCCCGGCCTGATGTGCTACGCGATGTACCGCGCCGCACGGCTGTGGCTGCCCTCACAGACCGGCGCGATCGCAGCGGGGGCGTTCTTCGGCCTGTCCACGATGATGACGTGGAACGCCTGGTTCGAGATCCAGGGCGCACTCGGCGCGATCTTCCTGCCGCTGGCGCTGGAGACCTCGGTGAGGCTGCGGCGGCGGCCGGGCTGGCGGCAGGCGACGATCCTGGGCGTGGTGCTGGGGGCCGCGCTGCTGACCGACCAGGAGTCGGCGATCCTGGCCGGGTTCCTGGCCGCGCTGGTCCTCGTGCACTGGCTGGCCGGCCGCACGGCCAACGGCGGTCCCCGGGCGTGGGTCAAGCTGCGGTCGGCCGCCCTCGCGGGGGTGGTCACCGTCGTGGTCGCCAGCCCGCAGCTCATCGCGATGGTCCAGCAGGCCGGCGACGCGTCGGTGTCGCAGAGCGCCCTGGCGGCCGACTACATGAACTCCGGTGCCAACCTGCAGCAGATATTCGCGCCATCGCCGCGGGTGGCCTTTTTCGGGCTGAAGGTCCTGGCCGCGGACTACCAACATGCAGGCTCCAGCCTGACGTTCACGGCCTATGGCGTGGTACTGACCCTGCTGGCGCTGTTCGGCCTGGCCGTCTGGTGGCGGAGGCCCGGCACCAGGGCGCTCGGCTTGCTGTGGCTCGGCGCGACCATCACTGCCCTGGGGACCGGGATCGTCATCGGCGCTCACCGCTACGTTCCGGTCGGCCAGTTCTGGCATGGCATACACGTGTCGCTGATCTTGCCGTACACCTGGATGGTACGGGTACCGTTGCTGTCCTCCTTCCGGGAGGCCAACCGGATCACCGAGCTCGGGCTGGTGCCCGCGGCGCTGCTCGCCGGAGCCGGCGTGAACTGGCTGCGCTATCACGCCCGGCGGGTCCTGGTCCTGGCGCTCGCGCTCGCGATCCTCGAGGCCGGCAGCGTGGGCGCCGATCCTGGCCCCACTCCCCTGGTCACCATGCCCACGGCCATGCCGGCCCTGGACGGCCCGATCGCCGCCGACCATTCCGGGTCGATCGTCGTGGACATCCCCTTCGGGGTGCGCAGCGCGGTGCCGCTGCCCGATGAGGGAGCAGGGTTCAACCCCGAGGCCGAGGTGCAGGCAACGGCCGACGGTCATCCGCGCGCCATCGCCTACATATCCCGGCTGCCCGAGTCCGAGTTGGCGGCCGTCAGGCGGCATCCGTTCTACGCCTACCTGCTCGACGCCCAGCAGACGCCGTCCAGGCTGTACGGCGAGCTGTTCGCGGCCCGCAGCGCGGACTCGGCACGGCTCGCCGCGGTCCGGCTGGACGCCCGCCGGATGGACATCGGCTGGGCCATCGTCTGGTCCCCGACTCCGGTGATCCTGCACTACCTCACGGCCGTCGGCTTCCGGTTCGACTATCGGGCCGACGGCGCCGCCGTCTACCGATTGCCGCGCTAGGCCGACCGCACGCCCCCGGGGCGATCGCCCCGGGGTCGGGGTGCTGACCAGGACGATCCCGGCGGCCCGTTCCGGTCGCCGGTCAGGTGTGCCGCAGCCGCGCCCGGGACACGTGGCCGCTGCGCCACGCCACCACCGTGGCCAGCGCGGCCGCCAGCGCCGCGGTGAGCATCGCGGCCCGGTCGCCGCCGGCCGCCGCGTGGCTGCCGTGGCTGACCGCCTCGGCCACCGCGGGCAGCAGCGCGGCGCCGATCGCCGCGCCGACCTGGCGGCTGGTGTTGATCACCCCGCCGACGAGGCCCTGGTCGCCGTCGGCCACGCCCGCGCTGGCGGTGACCATGGTGCCGAACGCGGTGCCCGCGGTGCCGAAGCCGACCAGCATCACCGCGGCCAGCAGCGGGCTGTAACCGCCGCCGGCCGGCAGCCTGGTCAGGGCCACGAACCCCATGGTGGCCACCGCGCTGGTCAGGATCAGCACCCGGCGGATGCCCACGCGGCGGGCCAGCCGGGCGCCGAACGCCCCGGCCATGAACCCGACCACGCCCTGCGGGGCGATGGCCAGCCCGGTGGCCAGCGGCGAGAAGTGCAGTACCTGCTGGAGGTACAGCGAGAGCACGATCAGCTCGCCCGCGTTCCACAAGCCGAGCAGCAGGTTCATCGTGCTCGCCTTGCGCAGGTTCGGCAGCCGCAGCAGCCCCGCCGGGACCAGCGGCTCGGGATGACGCCGCTCCACGGCCGCGAACGCCGTGCCGGCCGCCGCGGCCAGCGCCAGCGCGCCGAGCACGGCCGGCGAGGCCCAGCCCAGCACGTACGCCTGCGACACGGCGAACACCAGCGCGGCGACCGCGCCGGTGATCAGCAGCGCGCCGCCGAGGTCGAGCCTGCGGCCCTCCCGGCCGGCCAGGCGCGACTCGCCCAGCAGCCGCGGCGCGAGCAGCAGGGCCACGATGCCCACCGGCACGTTCACCAGGAACACGGACCGCCAGCTGGTGAACTGGACCAGCACCCCGCCCAGCACCTGGCCCGCCACGAAGCCCACCGACGCGGTGGCGCCGTACATCCCGAGCGCACGGGTGCGTTGCGGCCCCTCGGCGAAGCCCGTGGTGATCAGGGACAGGGCCGAGGGGGCGATCAGCGCGGCGCCGGCGCCCTGCACCACGCGCGAGGTCACGAGCAGCACCGGGTCGTGGGCCAGGCCGCCGGCCAGCGACGCGGCCGTGAAGATGGCCAGCCCGGTCATGAACATCCGCCGGCGGCCGAACATGTCCGCGGCGCGCCCGCCCAGGATCAGCAGGCCGCCGAACGCTATCGCGTAGCCGGTCACGATCCACTGCACCGCCGAGGCCGAGAAGCCGAACTCCCGCTCGATCGAGGCCAGCGCCACGTTCACGATGCTGAAGTCCAGGACCACCATGAACGCCGCGGTCAGGATCAGCGCCAGGGCCAGCCGCCGGTGCCGCGACGGCGCCAGGGCCGGCGCCGGGGCCGGGGCCGGGGCCGGGGCCGACGCGCCCGCGTCGTGCCGCGCCGCCTCCCGCTGCCGCGTCCGGATCTCCCCGGCGGTGGTCGTGCTCGCCATGCCGTCTCTCACCTATTCGATACTCAACGTTTCGTTATCTTATCTCTGCGGCAACGGCGCGGGGAGGGCTCGTATTCCGGGGCAGAAGTCTTTTACCGGACCTTTACGCGACGGCCCGGGGCCGGCCGCGCCGCGAGGTCCGGCCCTGGTCAGCCTGCGCGGACGGCCGGCGCGGACGGCCGGCGCGGACGGCCCGCGCGGACGGCCGGCGCGGACGGCCCGCGCGGTCAGCCGACGCGGACGGCCCGCGCGGTCAGCCGGCGCGGACGGCCCGCGCGGTCAGCCGCAGCGCCCGGTACAGCAGCCGCGGGTCGCCCAGGCGGCGGCGCAGCTCGCGCTCCAGGCCCGCGATCGGGTAGAGGTTCTGCGGGGCGCGGGCATCCTTGTACTCGGCCGAGGCGAACCGGCCCAGGCAGAGCTGACTGAGCTCGGCCAGCCCGATCACCTCGCCCGCGGGCAGGTCGGCGGAGCACTCGATGCGCACGATGCCCGCCCACGGCGCGTCGGCCGTTCCGGGCAGGCGCAGGTACCAGGTGTGCCGGTCCCAGCTCGTGCCGATCAGGAACACCGGGGTGCGCTGGCCCGGCGCCAGCGCGGCCACGAGCGCGTTCAGCTCCGGCGGCAGATAGGTGGTGCGGTGCGACTTGATGTAGCCGAGCGCGCGGGGCAGGTGCTGCCGCCCGCGCAGCGGCCCGTCGATCACCAGCAGGTCGCCGTCCGCGGGCACGCCGTGCCCGGCCATGGCCGCCCGGGCCGCGACCGCAGCCTGCACCTCGACGTCGCCCAGGCGGCGCTGCAGGGCCTGGGTCAGCGTCACCGACAGCGGCCGGGCGGCGTTGGGCGTGGTGTGGCACGCGGTGTACGCCCCGGCCCAGGTCATGATGTCGACGGCCCGCGGCGCCACCGTGAACAGGCCGCGCCGGGTCTCGACCAGCACCAGGTGGGCTTGCCGGGCGCAGCAGCACACCACGCCGGCCGCGTACGACGCGCACAGCGCGGCGCTCGCCTCGGCCGGCGCGTCCTCCTCGATCCAGACCCGGGCCTCGATGCGGCGCACCCCGTCGACGAACAGCAGCGCCGCGGGCAGGGCCCGGCCGGGACGGGGGTCGATGGCCCGCCACCGGCCCGCGGGCAGTTCCACGTCCACGGCCACGCGGGCGGTGGACTCGCCGAGGAAGTCCTCGGGCTCCAGGCTGGCTCCGTACGCCGGGTCCCACCCGTCCACGCTGAACCGCATCGGCGGCGAGTCAGTCAGCATCGGCGAGCTCCGGCCCGGCCGGGCCCTCACGGGTGACGCTGGACGTCCGCGCGTTCCTGGACACCACGAACCGGACCGGGACCCGCTCCGCGAGCGCGGCCACGTGGGTGATCACCCCGACCATCCGCTGGCCCTGGGCCAGGGTCTCCAGCGTGGTCGCGACCACCTCCAGGGTCTCGGGATCCAGGGTGCCGAAGCCCTCGTCCAGGAAGATCGAGTCCAGGCGGGCGGCGCCCGCGACCGCGAGCGTGGACATCTGCGCGGACAGGGCCAGGGCGAGGGCCAGGGACGCCTGGAAGGTCTCCCCGCCGGACAGCGTGCGCACCGAGCGGCGCGAGTCGGCGTCGGCGTGGTCGACGACGTAGAACTCCCCAGCTTCGTGGGTGAGGTCGAACTGGTTGCTGGTGAGGCCCGCCAGGTTCACCGAGGCCTCGGCGACCAGCTCGTCCACGGCCGCGGTCACCAGCCACTGCGGGAATCGGTTCGAGCGCAGCAGGTCACCGAGCTGCCGGGCCACCTGCTGCCCGTCCCGCGCGGCGTCCCGGCGGGCGATCAGGTCGGCCGCCTGGGCGCGGCGGTCCGCGATCCTCCTGGTCTCGGCGCGGGCCCGCTCCAGCGCCCCGGCGACCGCGGCGGGCGCGCCCGCCAGGGCGGCCTCCGGGTCCAGCTCCACCCCGCCGGCCGCCAGGTCGGCGGACAGCCGGGTGGCCTGCTCCTGCACGCCGGCCCGGGCCGCGGTGACCAGATGCCGGGCGGACGCGATGTCCTGGTCCCGCGCGGCGGCCTCACCGGCGGCCCAGGCCTGCAGCGCGGTCCACCCGGCGGCCAGGCCGAGGCCGTCGAGCGCAGGCGCGCCCAGCCTGACCAGGGGGTCGCGGGCCGCCGACAGCCGGGCCCGGGCCGCGGACTCGGACCGTTCCAGGTCGGCCGCGGCCCGTTCCGCGTCGCCGCGGGCCGCGCGGGCGCCGAGCAGCCGCTGCTCGGCCTCGGCCGCCGCCGCCTCGAGCCGGTCCAGCCGCGCGAGCTGCGCGGTCACCTGCCCGGCGTCCGGTGCGCCGTGCAGCAGCCGGCCGAGCTCCGCGATGCGGTGGGTCAGCTCGGCCAGGCGGGTGCTGGCTTCCTGCCCGGCCTGGTCCGCCCGCTTCGCGTCCTCGCGCAGCTGGGCCAGGTCCGCCTCGGCCTGGTCGAACCGGTCCTGGGCCTTCTCCCGCTCGCCCGCGGTGGCCTGCGCCGCCTCGCGCGCCTCGGCCAGCTCCGCCGCTCGCGCGCGCGCCAGCCCGGCGGCCCAGGTGGCCAGCTGCGCCCAGGCGGCCGCCAGGCTGGGGTCATCGGCCGCGGGCGCGCCGAGCCCGACCAGCGGGTCGCGGGCGTCGCGCAGCGCGCCGCGGGCCGCCGCCGTCTCGGCCTGCGCCTGCTCCAGCCGGGCCTGGGCGGAGCGCGCCCGGTCGCGTGCGGCCGCCGTCGCGGCCACCGCCGCGGCCGCGGCCTCGTCGAGCCCGCGGCAGGCCTCCAGGCCCGCGTCCACCTCCGCCAGCGCCGCCGCGACCCGGTCCGCCTCCTCCGCCGCCGCGACCCGGTCCGCCGCCTCCTCCTCCGCCGCCGCCGCCGCGACCCGGCCACCACCCGCCCCTGCCGGGCCGGGCTGGTGCTCCAGGACGGCGGCGACCGCGGTCAGCCGGGCGCCGGCCAGCGGCCCGGCCTGCGCGGCGGAGAGCGACGCGATCCGGCGGCTCCGCTGGCCGGTCAGCGAGTCCAGCTCGGCGGCGGCCCGCTCCTGCGCCGAGGCGGCCTTCCGGGCCGCCTCCTGGGCGGCCGTGACCGCCACGGCGGCCTCGTCGAGGCGGGCCTGCGCCTGCTCGATCGCGGGCGCGGCCAGCGGCGCCGGGCGCGAGCCGACCGGCTGCTGGCACACCGGGCAGGGCTGCCCCGGTACCAGGTGCGGGCGCAGGTCCGCGACCGCGTGCGCGCGGCGGGCCTGGTCGGCCTCGCGCTGGCGCTGCTGGCGGCCGGCCTCGGCCGACCGCAGCGCGGCGTCCGCCGACCCGAGCCGGTCGCGGGCCTGGTCCAGCCGGTCCCGGGCCAGGGCCCGGCCGCCGGCGAGTTCCGCCAGGTCGCGAAGGTCCCGCAGGGCCTGCTCCAGCGGCCCGGCCCGGACCGCTCGGTCCCGCGCGGCCCGGGCGCCGACGTCGGCCCGCTCGGCCGCCTGCAGGTTCTCCGCCGCCTGGCCCAGCGCGCCGGCGGCGGCTTGCGTGCGCTCGTCGAGCTCGCTCACCTGCTCCGGGACCGTGACCGAGGCCAGGACGGCATACTCGGCGCTCAGCTCGCGGGTCCGCCGCTCGGCGGCGTCCGCCCGGGCGGCCGCGTCGTCCCGCTGCGCCCGCAGCGCCTCCAGGGTGGCGGCCGCGTCGGTGACCGCGGCCCCGGCCCGGGCGGACCGGCCGGCCAGCCGGGCCAGCTCCTGCTCCGCCACGGGCTGGCCGGCGACGCGCTGGTCCCGCTCGGCCCGCCGCTCGCGGGCCAGCTCGAGCGGCGCCCGCCGCGGGCCCGCGGCCAGCGCCGCGCGCGCCGCGCGGTCGGCCTCCAGCGCCAGGT
This sequence comes from uncultured Actinomycetota bacterium, assembly GCA_963808705.1. Classification (GTDB taxonomy): domain Bacteria; phylum Actinomycetota; class Actinomycetes; order Streptosporangiales; family Streptosporangiaceae; genus JASHPR01. Next base: position 117,625 of record CAWEHB010000015.1, read on the forward strand.
CCTCGTCGGCCCGGGCCTGCTGCCGGGCGGTCCGGGCGGCGGCGAGGCCCGCGTCGAGTGCGCCGGCGTCGTCCGGGATGCGCACCGCCGCCAGGGCCGCCCGGTCCTGCTCCAGGCGCCCGAACTCGGCCTCGGCGGCGGAGAGCCCGGATTCGGCGGCGCGGATCCGCGGCTGGGCCGCCATCACCCGCTCGGCCAGCCCGTCCAGGGCCTGCTCCGCGGCACGCGCGGCATCCTGCGCCTGCTGCGTGGTGTCGCCGAGGGCGGCCAGGGTCTCGTCCAGGGTCTCGGCTCGCTGCCCCGCGTCGCTGGCGCGCTGGTTGGCCCGGACCATCATCTGCCGGTAGTGCTCGGCGCCGAGCAGGCGCAGCAGGATCTCCTGCCGCTCGCTGGCCTTGGCGTGCAGGAAATCGGCGAACTGCCCCTGCGGGAGCACCACGCACTGGCAGAAGTCCTCGTAGGACAGCCCGAGCAGCCGTTCCACGGCCTCCGCGACTCCCGCCAGGTCCTTGGCCAGGACCTCGGTCGGCTCGCCGGGCTCGGCCCGGCCGCCCGGGTCGGCGAGCCGCTCCAGGCTCGCGGCCCGCTGGCTTACCTGGCTGCCGACCCGGCGCAGCTCGCGGGCCACCACGTACCGCCGGCCGGAGACCTCGAAGACGAGCTTGACCGTGCCCCGGCCGGTGGTGGGCGCGAGCGCGAGCGAGACCATGCCCTTGCGCCCCCAGCGCGGCACCGACCCGTACAGCGCGAAGGTCATCGCGTCGATCACGGTCGACTTGCCCGAGCCGGTGGGGCCGACCAGCGCGAAGAAGTCCGCGTCGGTGAAGTCGATCGTCGCCGCCTCCCGGAACGAGGCGAACCCGTTCATGTCCAGCGTGATCGGTCGCATGAGCGTGCCTCTTCCTCGGGCTCAGCCGGCTTGCCGGGGCTCGGCGGTGCTGCTGTCGGCCGCGGTGACCTCGTCGTGCAGCCGCGCGAACAGCGCCGCCACCCGCGCGTCCTGCACCTGCTGCTCGGCGCAGTAGTCGGCGAACAGCTGGTCCGGGCTCTGGATCACGTTGCCCACGTCCGGGCGCCCCGGGCGCGGCGGCGCGGCGAACTCGGGATCGATGCGCACCTCGAGCGTGTTCGGCAGCACCGCGACCGTGTCGTCGCGCAGCCCGGCGCGGGCCGGCTCGCGCAGCCACACCCGCAGGTAGTCCTCGCCGAACGAGGCGGCCCGCGCCTCGAGCTCGGGCAGGGTGCCCCGGACCGTCCGCAGCCGCCGCCCCGAGGTGATCGGGATGTCGGTGACCCGGGCCGGCACCGACGGGCTCGCCTCGACCAGGCACACGACGCTGGTGTTGTCCTGCTCGCCGAAGTCGACCGCGATCGGGGAGCCGCTGTAGTGCACCGGGCAGGGCGCGGGCAGCGACTGCCGCCGGTGCAGGTGGCCCAGCGCGACGTAGTGCGCGCCGACCGGGAAGATGCTCGCGGGGATGCTGTACTCGAAGATCGACTGGGCCGATCGCTCGCCGCCGCCGAACGCGCCGCCGATGCAGGTGAGGTGGGACATCAGCAGGTTGACGGTGTCGCCGCTGAACCCCGCGGTCAGCGCGGTGACCACCTGGCGGATCATCTCGTCGTACGCGCGCACGTTCTCCGACGGAGTCTGCGTGACCAGTTCGGCAGCGCGCACCGCGTAGCGCTGGGTGAGGAACGGGATCACGGCCACCTGGACGTCCTCGCCGCCGGAGCGGGCGCGGAACCGGACCACCCCGCCCTGGTCCGGCGGCCTGGTCTGCCCGGCCAGCGTGATGCCGACCTCCCCCATCAGCGGCCGGTAGGCCTCGAAGGTCCCGCCGTGGTCATGGTTGCCGGCGATCACGACGACCTCGGCGCCGGTCCGGCGCAGCCGCAGCAGCGTCTGGATGACCAGCTTCTGCGCCTGCGCCGAGGGAACCCCGGTGTCGTAGACGTCGCCGGCGACCAGGACCGCGTCGACCTGATGCTGCTCGGCGATCGCCGCGATCTCGGCCAGGACCGCGCGCTGCTCGTCCAGCCGGTCGCGGCCCTTCAGCACCTTTCCCACATGCCAGTCGGCGGTGTGGATGAACCTCATGACGTCGCGTTCCTTTAACTAGGCATGGCCGGCTCAGAACGGCGGGACATCGTCGTCGGGGGTGGGCAGCCGGGCGAAGGCGTCCTGGCGCGGCGCGGCGGGGGCGGACGGCGGCGCCGCGCACTCCGACCGCCGGGTCGCCCAGGCCGGGAACGGGAACTCCACGGCCAGCGGCACCGGGATCTCGGGCTGGGAGACGAACATCGCGCCGGGCTTGGCCAGCGTCGCGCGGGTCCGCTGCGAGGCCGGCAGGAACCCGTACTCCGGGCGCCCTGCCTCGGCGGAGTCAAGGCGGCCGACGACCCGGATGGCGGAGTTCGACACGATGCGGCGCTCGACCTCGCTGGCGGTCTGCTGCGCCCCGATCAGGATGATCCCCAGGGAGCGGCCGCGCTCGGCGATGTCGAGCAGCACCTCCTTGATCGGCGAGGTGCCCTCGCGCGGGGCGTACTTGTTCAGCTCGTCGATCATGGTGAACAGCAGCCCGCCCGGGCCGGCTTCCTCCTTGCGCGCGGTCTCGGCGGCCAGCACCACGCCGACGACGAACCGCTGGGCCCGCTCGTGCAGGTTGTGCAGGTCCACCACGGTCACCTGCTGGTCCTGGGTGGAGATCAGCCGCCGCGGGGCCGGCGTCAGGTCGGCGCGGATGATCGGCCGCAGCGGCCGCAGCGACGAGCGCAGCCGCCGGACGAACGCGTTGACCGTCCCCACGCCGGTGACCGGCCCGGCCCAGTCGGCGCGGGTCGTCTCGTCGGTCAGCCGGGCCACGATGACGTCGATGAGCTCGGAATACGTCGTCGCGACGTCGTCGCCGATCTTCACCGCGCCGCGCTCGCCGTACGGGGCCGCGTCCTGGCGCAGCCGCGCCGCCACCTGATGGATCACGATCGTGTACTGATTGCGCTCGTCCTCGGCGTCGGCGAACACGTACGGCAGCATGTTCCCGGCGCAGAACTCGGCGATCGTCCACCAGAACGCCTCCACGCCGCTGGTGCGCCCGGTGACGTTCGGCCGGCCCGTCTGGTCATCCGGGATCGGCGGCGCCCAGAACCCGGCCGAGGCGAACGGCTCCGCGGGCAGCCCGAGCCCGGCGTACGCGGTGCGCAGGTCGTCGTCCAGCCGGACGTTCGGCTGGTCGAGGAAGAGCAGGTCCTCGCCCTTCACGCTGAACACCAGGGCCTTGGCGTTGACGGCGCGGGCGCCGAGGGCGCCCGACCGGAAGATCGAGTGCAGCAGGAACAGCGCGAAGCTGGTCTTCGTGGCCACGCCGGAGATGCCGCTGATCGACACGTGAGCCCCTCGCGTGCCGTCGAGGAACTCCATGTTGACGTAGATCGGGGCTCCGTCGCGGCCCCGCCCCACCGGCAGCCGGGACGCCATCTGGTCGAAGTACAGGGCCCGGGACCGCTCGGGCCCGCTGGCCCGGCGCACGATCTCCCCCGGCCGGGGCGGCACGTACACCTCGGGCTCCACCCGGGTCACGGCGACCTCGGCGATCTCCTGCACCCGCGCGGGCAGCACCCCGTCGGAGATGAGGAAGACATCCGAGCCGAAGCTCGCGCCCTCGTGCCGGGCCCGGACCTGGGTCACCACGCCGCTGGTCAGGATCGGCCCCACCCCGGGGATGTGCCGCAGGGTGACCACCACGTCGTCCAGTTGCAGGTAGGAGGCCTCGTCGAGGGCCACGGCGAACTGCAGCGGGGTGGAGTCCTCGGTGCCCGCCACCCGTCCGACCAGGTCGGCAGGGTCGCCCGCCGCGCCGTCCGGCCCGCCCGGACCGCCCGGACCGGTGAACGGCGCCGGCGCGGCTGCCCCGTTCGGCGCCGCGGCCGCCGCCCCGTTCGACCGTGCTCCGGCCCCGTCGGCCGTGAAGCTATCCGTCACGACGCTCCTTCGCCCTCACGCCACTTCGTCTCGCCGATGCCCGCTGCGGAGCAGCCTAGACAGCAACGCCGACAAGAACTGGCCCAACGCGCCGACGATATCGCCTGCCCGGCGGCCCGGCCCGGCCCGGCCCGGCCCGGATCGGCCGGGCCGGCTGCCGGGCGGTCCTGGCGCCTCCGTCACTGCCGGCGCGAGCCGCCGCCGGACCGGGACCGGGAGCTGCCGGGGCCGGAGCCGTCCGGCAGGCCAGCCGCCTTGCGGCGGTACGCGCCGAGGGCGAGCGTCGTCCTGATGATCCGCAGCCAGCAGGCCGGCCGGGGCCGTGAGCGGCACCTGGCTGATCAGGTCGGGGCTGAAGGCCCGGTCGCCCAGGACGCGGGCGCAGCCGGGACACGACTCGGTGTGACGGTTGAGCCGTATGAGCTTTGATTCCGGTGGCGCCGGGACCGCGTCCTGCTGGCTGACGATGCCCTCCAGGACCTGGCATCCGGCCTCGCCCGCGCGCAGGATCACCACCACGGCGGCGGACTGCCCGAACCGGGCGCCCGCGCCGGACAGCAACGACTCCGTGCGGCGGGGCGAGAGGCCGAGCACGGCGGCGAGGTCCGTGCCCTCGATGCCGTGCCGGAACGCGAGGCTGAGCACTTCCCGGTCACGATCGGGCAGCCTGGCGAGCGCAGCCGTCACGATCGGCAGCATCTCCCCTACGGTCCAGGAGACCTTGACGTCCGGGGCGGCCACGCCGGCGGGGTCAACCGCGGCCGCCGCGGCCGCCCCGGCCGGGCTGGCCGGGCTGGCCGGGCCGACCGACGTGAACCGGCGGCCGGGCAGCCTGCTCAGGCACTGCCGCCGGGCCGCGAAGTAGAGCGAAGCGCGCAGCTGGTCAGGCTCTGGCTGCCTGCTGATCTGCGCGTCCACGGCGATCAGGCTGTCCTGTACCGCGTCGGTGGCCGCAACCTGGTCGCCGAGCAGCCCCGCACAGTAATCGAACAGGGGCGCGGCGAACGTCTCGTACATGTGCTGGCCCGCGCCGTGGGACGCGTCGGCCATGCGCTGATCCCCGGCCGACCCACTGGCGGACCCGCTGCGGAACTCAACCGGCATGGGACCTCCCAGCCAGCTCCCAGTAACGGGCGGAGCCGGCAGTACCCGCGGAGGCGGGCGCACCAGGTGCCTACTAAACCGGGCCGCCGGTCGCTGGCGCAAGAGTCGCCGGCCATGCCCGGGCCCCCGGACGGGACCAATGGCAGCCGAACTGGCGACCGAAGTCCCTCCGTGACAGGCCATGCTCCCCTGACCAGGACCTGCTCGCCGGCGCGACGATGGAAAAGAACTGCGAACGACGTAACGCCAGGCCAGCGGCCCGGCCAGATCCGAGGAGGGATCTCAGATGCGCAGAAGGACATTCGACGCGCTAGCGTCGGTGACCGGGCTGGTCCTGGCCGCCGTGCTGCTGGTGGCCGGCGGGCTGCTGCTGTGGAGCCACAACTTCGTCGACAACCAGGTCTCCACCCAGCTGACCGCCCAGAAGATCGTGTTCCCGACGACGAGCAACGCCGAGTTCAAGGCGCTGCCGCCCGCCGACGCCGCGGCCATGGGCCAGTACGCCGGGCAGGCCATGACCACCGGCGCCCAGGCCAAGGTCTACGCCGACAACTTCATCGCCTTCCACCTGTCCAAGATGGGCGGCACCTACTCCCAGCTGTCGGCCGCCTCGCTGGCCCAGCCGAACAACCTCAAGCTGGCCGCCCTGGTCAACGTGGTGTTCAAGGGCACCACGCTGCGCGGCCTGCTGCTGAACGCCTACGCGTTCTGGCAGATGGGCGTGATCGCCCTGTGGGGCGCGATCGTCTCCTTCATCGGCGCCGGCCTGCTGCTGATCCTGTCGATCCTCGGCTTCGTCCACTCGCGCCGGGTCTCCCCGACCACCGAGTTCATGCCCAAGCAGGCCGAGAAGGCCACTGCCTGAATCACCACAACCCGGGACCAAGGTCCCGCAAGCACGGGGCGGGCGGCCCTCCCACCGGAGGGCCGCCCGCTCGCATGATCGGGCAATGATTACTCACGCGCGACCGGCGAGGGGGCCGTCAGCCCCGTTCGAGAACCGACCACATGGCATTGGAGCGCACCATGAATCCGCCACTTGAGGCGCACTCGCTGGCCATTGACCTGAACCAGCCGGGCACGTACCTGCACTGGTCGATCTTCACCGTGTCGGTGGCCAACCTGGCCCTGATCGCGGTGATGGTCGTCATCTTCGCGGCGGCGCTGCTGCTGCCGTTCCCCAAGGGGCATCGCAGCGAGCCCGCCCCGGCCGGCCCGGCCGAGGGTGACCTCGTCACGGCGCAGCCGGCTGACGAGCAGACCGCGCGGATGTGGACGGCGAAGGTCCGGCGCCTGGGACTGAGGCTGCTGCCGCCGAACAAGCTGCTGCCCGACCGCCAGCCCGCCTACGTGGGGTCCTGGGCGTACGTGTTCGGGGTGGCGTCCCTGGCCGCGCTGGGCGTGGCGATCGCGTCCGGGTTCGCCCTGGCCCTCGGCGGCCCCGACTGGTGGCACTACAACCCGGTCGGGCACTTCTGCAACAGCCTGCACCTGTGGAGCGTCGAGCTGTTCATGGCGCTGCTGGTCATCCACCTGTGGGCCAAGTTCTGGATGGCCGCCTGGCGCGGCCGCCGGGCGATGACCTGGATCACCGGCGTCGTCGCGTTCGTGGCCTCGGTCGTGGAGTGCTTCACCGGGTACCTGTCGCAGCAGAACTTCGACTCGCAGTGGATCTCCACCAGCGGCAAGGACGCGTTCAACTCGGTCGGGGTGGGCGCATTCTTCAACGTGATGAACTTCGGCCAGCAGCTGATGTGGCACATCGTGCTCGTCCCGCTCATCCTGGTCGCCATCGTCGGCGCGCACGTGCTGCTGGTCCGGGTGCGCGGGGTGGCGCACCCGATCGACACCAGCCTCGCCGAGGCGGGCCGCAAGCACGGGCGGGCGCGCCGGCAGGCGGTCGCGGCGGCCGATGCCCGCTCCTGGCGCGGCCCGGTCCGCCGCTACGACATCCTGAAGGAAGGCACGATCGCCACGGCGATCATCCTGGCGCTCACCTTCGTGCTGGCCGGCGTGCTGTCCTCCCCGGACGTGCCGCCGATCACCATCGGCACCTGGGCACGGGTCGCGCCCGCCGACTTCCTGGGCACCGCGGACAGCGAGCTCAACGGGACCAGCGAGACCGCCACCTACGGCCCGCCGTACAACACCCAGTCCGGCAGCGTGCAGAAGCTGCTGTTCTCCCCGCAGACCTGGCCCGGGGTCACCCAGCCGGTCGATGCGGCGAAGGACTTCGTGATCGTGCCGCTGACCACGCTCGCGAGCTCCAACCCGGCGACCGCCCCGTCGCTCAGGGTCTACCTGGCGGCCTCCCCCGCCCAGCAGCTCAAGTGGGCCAACGCCTACGCCAACGCGGTGACCAAGGTGAAGTTCGTCAACGGGAACCCGATCGTCCCGCGAGGTCCCTACGGGCCGGTCGCGGCGATGATGGCCAACGAGCTCAGTCTCGCGCGCAGCGGCGCGCTGGACGCCGACCTGCTGGCCCAGCAGCCGTTCTACGGCACGAACTACACCAAGCCGCTGCTGTTCATCGAGGACGGCCAGTACTTCGTGAACCAGGCCACGGCCATGAACCTGACCGGCAGCCAGTGGGGCGTGATGAACGAGACCGGCAGCTACCCCGGCCAGCCCTGGCTGTGGCTCTACACGCTGTGGTACCAGGTCCCCGGGTGGACCAACTCCGCCAACATCGACATGATCGCCATCTACATGACCGGCCTGGCCACGATCCTGCTGCTGCTGGTGCCGTTCATCCCGGGCCTGCGTGACATACCCCGCCTCATCCCGCTGCACCGGCTCGTCTGGCGCACCTGGTACCGGTCGCAGCCGCCGCCCGGCCCGGACAGCGGCCAGGTCGAGGCCGGGGCCGCGGGCAAGGCGGCCACCTGACGCAGGGCCATCGCCCGGCGCTGCCGGGGTGGCTCCCCGGCAGCGCCAGATCGGAGTGGCGGCCCGGCCCAGGGCGAGAGCCCGGGCTGGGCCGTCCGCACGGCTCCGCTTGACAAATCTATCGTCTTTGCGTAGTATAGTGAGCAGAAGCCAACGAGGAGGAGCCATGACCGAGACCCGCAATGTCGGCCAGGAAATGCAGGCCGAGATTCTGAAGACCGTTCGCAGGAGCCAGGAAGCCGTCATCGAGGCCATCAGGACGTGGGCCGACACCGTTCGGAGCATCACGCTGCCGATGCCCGAGGTGAACGTGCCGTTCAGCGACAAGATGCCGAAGCCGGAGGAACTCATCTCGAACGCCTACGACTTCGCCGAGAAGATGCTGGCCAACCAGCGCAAGTTCGCCGAGGACGTGCTGCACGCCACCGAGGCGCTGCTGCCCGGGGCCGGCAACGAGGCCAAGAAGAACGGCGCGGCCAAGTAAGGCCCGTACCCACAGCGGACCCCACCCCCCGGGGTCCTCGCCCCGCGGCGAGCCAACCGGCTCGCCGCGGGGCTGCTTACTATAGTGAGCGGCGAAGCAGCGGACCACCGGGCAGGCGGCAGTGACCGAGACACCAGAGCAGACGGCAAGGGCTGAGACACCGGAGCAGCCGACGATGAGCGATACCTGGAACGCGCAGATGGAGGCCCTGGGCGCCTTCATCCGCAGCCAGCGCAAGCTCGCCAACCTGTCGCTGCGGCAGCTTGCGGAGATGACGACTCTCTCCAACCCCTATCTGAGCCAGATCGAGCGCGGCCTGCACCAGCCGTCGGTCCGCGTGCTCAAGCTGCTCTCCGGCGCGCTCAACGTTTCTGCCGAGACGCTGCTGGCCCAGGCGGGCCTGCTCGACCAGGCCGCAGGGGACCAGGCCGCGGCGGCCGACGAGATGCCGCCGACGTCGGTGGAGGCCGCCATCAACGCCGACGAGCGCCTAGCCGATGAGCAGAAGGCCGCGCTGCTCGCGGTCTACCGCAGCATGGTCCGGCCCTGACCGCCCCGGCGTCTCGTCCGGCTCCTTCCCGTTGATCATGGATCGGCCGTGAGAGTAGCCTCGCTGGAATGAACACGGCGATTACGGGCGGCCGGGTCATCCCGGTCACGGGCGAGCCTATCGACGGCGGAACGGTCCTGTTCGACGCGGGAAAGATCGTCGCGGTGGAGGGACCGGGCTTCGCGGTACCGGCCGACGCCGAAGTGGTCGACGCCGCCGGCAAGTGGGTGCTGCCCGGCTTCATCGACGCGCACGCGCACCTGGGCCTGCACGAGGAGGCCGAGGGATGGGCCGGCAGCGACGTGAACGAGATGACCAGGCCGGTCACCGCCTACGTCCGCGCGCTCGACGGGATCAACCCGGCCGAGCAGGGTTTCCGCGACGCCATCGGCGGCGGCGTGCTGGCGGTGAACATCAACCCGGGGTCCGGCAATCCGATCGGGGGCCAGACCGTGGCGGTCAAGTGCTGGGGCCGCGTGGTGGACCAGATGGTGCTGCGCGAGCCGTCCGGCCTGAAGTCGGCGCTCGGTGAGAACCCCAAGCGCGTCTACGGCGAGAAGAACGAGACCCCCTCGACCAGGCTCGGCACCGCCGCGGTCATCCGGGAAGCGTTCGTCCAGGCCGGCAACTACCTGGCCAGGCTGGCCGCGGCCGAGGACCAGCCGCCGTCGGAACGCAAGCCCGTGGACCGCGACCTGGGCCTGGAGGCGCTGGCCCGGGTGCTGCGCCGGGAGATTCCGTGGCGCCAGCACTGCCACCGCGCGGATGACATCGCGACCGCGATCCGGATCTCCCGCGAGTTCGGCTACCAGCTGGTGATCGACCATGGCACCGAGGCGCACCTGCTCGCCGACCTGATCGCCGCGGAATCGATCCCGGTCGTCATCGGCCCGCTGTTCACCAGCAGGTCCAAGGTCGAGCTGCGCAACCGGTCGCTGGCCAACCCCGGCAGGCTAGATGCGGCCGGAGTCACGATCGCGATCACCACCGACCACCCGGTCGTGCCGATTAACTTCCTGATCCACGAGGCCAGCCTCGCGGTCAAGGAGGGCCTGGACCCCGAGACCGCGCTGCGGGCCGTGACGATCAACCCGGCGCGCATCATCGGCGTGGCCGACCGGCTCGGCTCGCTGGAACCCGGCAAGGACGCCGACCTGGTGATCTGGTCCGGCGATCCGCTGGATGTGACCAGCCGGGCCGAGCGGGCCTACTCCGACGGCCGCGAGATCTACGCCTACGACTATGACCGCGGCGAAGGGGTCGTCCGCGATCCCTAGGCCAGGGACGCGAACCGGATGTCGTGCGCGTCAGCCTCCGCGGCCGGGCCGAACGCGGCCAGGTACCTGGTGACCAGCCGCTCCAGCGACGGGCTGGCCGCCAGGTCCCGGCTGAGCCAGATCTCGGCCGAGGTGTGCGCGGCCTGCCCGGCCGAGCCCCACACGGCGCGGGGCGGCACCTGGACCAGCGGGACCAGGGCGCGGACCCCCTGGGCGAGCGCTGCCGGTGGGTGCTGCGGCCACTGCCGGGACAGCACGCCCGGGCGACGTCGGCATCCGCTCAGTATCGGCTGGCGGCGGTGTCCGGCTGACCGCCGTGTTCGGCTGCCGTCATCCGGAATGCTGCTGCAGGAAGGCCAGGGTCCTCTCGTTGAACTCCTCGACGTTCTCGTAGATGGGGGCGTGTGCGCAGTTCTCGAACACGACGAGCTCGGCATCCGTTATGGCGTCGGTGAGCGGGCCCGCGAAGCGGGTCGACGTCACCATGTCGTACCGGCCGAAGGTGATCAGGGTCGGCGCCGCGATCGAGTCGAGCGCCCGCTCCGCGTCGTGGGTCAGGACCGCCTCGGACTGACGGAGGAAGGCATCGACGGGCGGCATCGGGCGGCCCCGGACGAAGTCGGCCAGGGAGGCGATGTAGTCGAGCCGCGCGGCGTACAGCTCGGGCGTGAAGCACCAGGGGAAGATCCCCTTGATCACCATCTCGGTCACGCTGTCCAGGCCCTCGGCCATCACCTGCCAGGTCTCGACCACGGCCCGCAGGAACGGGTCGGTGCGGGGCCAGGCGCTGTGCAGCGACAGGGACTTCACCCGGGCCGGGTGCCTGGCGGCCAGCCACATGCCGGTCGCGGCGCCCAGGGACAGCCCGAAGATGTGCGCCCGCTCGATGCCGACGGCCTGCATGAACGCGGCGACATCGTCGGCGAGCAGTTCGGTGGTGTACGTGCCCTCCGGCTTGCCGGACAGGCCCGCCCCGCGCAGGTCCACGGAAAAGCAGGTGAAGTGCTTTGCGTACTCCGCGACCTGGAACGCGTAGCACGCCTGGTCGGCCGCGAGGTACGGGATGAGAACGATCGGCTCGCCGACGCCCTGCTCCTCGTAGTTGATGTCTATCCCGTTCGCCTGCACGATTGGCATTCCCGGCCCTCCCAACGCTGCGGCGGCCCTCGCGCGCCGCCTGGCTGTCATCTGGGTCAATTGTGCCCGGCCCGCCCGGGCCGTACCGGGCGGGCCGGGCCGGGCACCCGGCTGGATAGCCTGGCCTGGTGAGCGACCTGGCCGCGGCCCGGCGGTTCGCCCTGTCCCTGCCCGAGGTGACCGAGGAACCGCACTTCGAGATGTCGTCGTTCCGGGTGCGCGGCAAGATCTTCGTCACGGTGCCCCCGGACCGCGCCCACCTGCACGTGTTCGTCGACGAACTGGAGGCCGGCGCCTCGGCGGCGGAGAACCCGGCGGCGTTCGAGCCGCTGCGCTGGGGACAGCGGGTCCGGGGGCTGCGCGTGCGGCTGGGGTCGGCACCGGACGTTCGCGTTCAGGAACTTATCGAGGAATCCTGGCGCCGCAAGGCCCCCCGGCGCCTGGTGGCCGCCTATGACCTCAGCCGGCGAACGGCCGCACCTCGATCGGAAGGCCGGTCGCCCGGCTGAGCTGGCGGCCCCAGCCCAGCGCGGTGTCCCGGTCGGGCGCCTCCACGACGGTGAACCCGCCCAGGTGCTCCTTGCCCTCGGTGAACGGGCCGTCGGTGGTGAGCACCTCGCCGCCGCGCGGGCGCAGCACCGCGGCCGTGTCCGGCGGCTGCAGCCCGGCGGCGAAGACCCACGCGCCGGCGTCCTTGATCTCCTGGTTGAGGGCGTCGAGATCGGCCCTGATCCGGCGCAGTTCGGCCGGTGGCGGGGTCGGCCCGTCCGGCTGGTACACGCTGAGCAGGTACTGCGTCATCGGAAGATCCTCCTTATCCTGCGGCCGGCCCGGGCCGGCCTCTTACCGGTTACACGAACGGCCCCGGGCCGGATCGACAGGGACCCGACTCTAGGATGCTGGCGTGGCGGCTGCGAGCGTGCTGGGCGGGTGCACGGAGGCAGAAGCCCGGGAGCGGGCCGCCCTGCTGGACGTCGAGTCCTATGCGGTGTCCCTCGATCTCGCCGCCGACCCGGAGCGGGTCCGCTCCCGGGTCGAGATCCGGTTCCGGTGCCGGGAGCCCGGGGCCGCGACCTTCGCCGACCTGCGCGCCTCCGCCGTGAACCGGGTGACCTGCAACGGGGTAAGCCTCGATCCTGCCCTGGCGCTGTCGGGCGGGCGGCTGCATCTGCCGGGGCTGGCCAGGGTCAACGTGCTCGAGGTGGAGGCGGAGTCCGGCTACTCGCGAGGCGGCCGGGGGCTGTCCCGGTTCGCCGATCCGGCGGACGGCGCGACGTACACGTTCGGCTACTGCTACCCGACCAGCGCCCCCAGCGTGTTCTGCTGCTTCGACCAGCCGGACCTGCGCGCGGACCTCACGCTCACCGTGACCGCGCCGGCCGGCTGGGAGTGCGCCGCGAACGGCGCGGTGACCGGCCGCCCGGCCGACGGCGACGCGGGAACGTGGCGGTTCGCCACCGTGCCGGCCATGAAGCCGTACGAGCTGGCGGTGTGCGCCGGGCCGTACGTTATGGCGTCGGAAGAGGACTACCGCGGCGCCGTCCGGATGAGCACGCGAAGCCGGCGCACGCTGGCCGGGTCGGCCGGCCTGAGCCGGGTCGGCGGCGTCGTGCGCCAGGCGCTCGCTTACTACGAGCAGATGCTGGGGGTTCGCTGCCCGTACGCCAAGTACGACGTCGTGTTCGTGCCCGACCTGGGTCCCGCGGCCGTGTCGCTGCCCGGGCTGATGCTGGTCAGCGAGACCCTGCTGCAGCGGCTGACCGACCCCGGCGATGACTTCGGCCCGCTGGTGCTCGCGCACGAGGCCGCGCACCTGTGGTTCGGCTGCCTGGTGGAAGGGCGCTGGTGGGACGACCTGTGGCTGGCCGAGGCCCTGGCCACCTATCTCAGCTACACCGCCTGGGAGGAGGTTCTCGGCCTCGACTCTCCGTGGCGTGCGTTCTGCATGCGCGAGCAGGCGGCCGCCTACCGGGCCGACAGCCTGCCCGGCACCCAGCCGGTGTCCTCGCCGGTGGCGGATGCGGCCGAGGCGCTGGCCCGGCCGTCCGCCATCACGTACGCCAAGGGCGCCAGCGTCATCCGCCAGCTCGCCGCGCTCATCGGCGCCGAGGTCCTGAACGACGGGCTCCGCGACTACGTGACCGCCTACGGCGGCACGGCCACCACCCTGGGCGACCTGGTGGGCTGCTGGTCGCGGGCCAGCGGCCGGGACCTGAGCGGGTGGGCGGAGCAGTGGTTGCGGACGCCGGGCGTGAACACGCTGCGGCCCGAGCTGACGCTGGCGGCGGACGGCACCGTCCGGTCCCTGGCCGTCGTCCAGGACCCGCCTCCCCCGGCCACCCGCGCCCCGGCGGCCAGTGCCCCGGCCTCCGCCGCCGGCCGGGAACCGCCGCCCGCCGCGGGCCCACTGCGGACGCACCAGGTCACGATCGGGGTGTATGACCGGGACGGCCCCCGGCTCCGGCGCCGCCGGGTGGCCGGAGCCGAGCTGACGGGCGCCCGCACCCTGGTGCCGGAGCTGGCCGGGACGCCGGCGCCGGACGCGCTCATCGTCAACGACGGCGACCGCACCTTCGCCCAGATCCGGTTCGACGACCGGTCGCTGCACGCGCTCCTGGCCTGCGCCATGGACGTGGACGACCCGCTGACCGAAGCCGTGTGCTGGAACGCCGCCTGGGACATGACCACCGCCGCCGAGCTGAGCGTGGCCGAGTTCACCGATCTCGCGGCCCGCAGGATCAGCGGCAGCAGGCCGCCCGCCGGCGTCGCGGAACTGCTGGAACACGTCCACGACGGCGCGGACTACTACGCCGTTCCCGCCCGCCGGCCCGACCTGCGGCAGCGCGTGGCGGCGGCCGCCCTGGACGGCGCCAGGCGCGCGCAGCCAGGCAGCCGGGCCCAGCGCGCGCTCGCCGTCGGCTTCGCCGCCTCCGCGCACAGCGAGAGCCAGCTCGGCCTGCTTCGCTCGTGGCTGAACGGGGTCTCGCTGCCCGACGGCGTGCACGCTGACCTGGAACTGCGCGGCCAGATCCTCGCCACTCTGGCCACCCGCGGCCTGGCCGACGACGACGACCTCGACGCGCTGGCCGCCGCCGACCCGGTCGGCGGCGAGGCGCAGCGCTCGACCTGCCGCGCGCTGCGTCCGGACCCGGCGGCGAAGGAGGCCGCCTGGGCGGCCGCACTCGCCGACGGGCAGTCGCCCCGCACCGCCCAGGCCCACGCCCGGGGCATCTGGGCGCCCGGCCAGGAGCGCATCCTCGCGCCGTATCGCGACCGCTACTTCACCGAGGCGCTGCCGGCTTCCGGCCGCCAGGAGGTCAGCGTGGCCAGGAAGCTCGCCCGGCTGCTCTACCCTGCCACCCTCGCGGACCCGGTGACCATCGCCGCCACCGACGCGGCCCTGGACCGCGACGGCCTCGGCGGCCCGCTCCGCATGGTCCTGCTCGAGCAGCGGGCGATCCTGCAGCAAGTGCTGGCGGCGCGTTCCGCTTACGGCGCCCACGGGCCGACACCGGGGCCGTCCGGTGGCTGAATCGCAGGTGCTCGGGCCGCGCGCGCTGGGCCGGGCACTGCTCGAGCGCCAGATGCTGCTGCGCCGGGCCCACCTGGCCCCGCTGCCGGCCATCGAGCACCTGGCGGGAATGCAGTCCCAGGCACCGAACGCGCCCTACCTCGGTCTGTGGACCCGGCTGGCCGAGTTCCGGCCGGGGCAGCTGGCGGCGCTGATGACCGAGCGGGCCGTTGTGCGCGGCCACCTGATGCGGAACACGGTCCACCTGGTGTCGGCCCGCGACTTCCTGGCCGTGCGCGGCCTGCTCCAGCCCGTCCTGGCCCGCACCTTTGCCAGCTCCGTCTTCGCCCGCAACCTGGACGGCGTCGACCTGGGCGCGCTGCTCGACGCCGGGCGGGCGCTGCTGGCCGACCGGCCGCGCACCCGCGCCGAGCTCGGCAGGCTGCTCGGTCAACGGTGGCCGGACCGAGACCCCATCTCGCTGGCCTACGCCATCACTCACCTGGTGCCCGCGGTCCAGGTACCGCCCCGCGGGATCTGGGGGGCGACCGGCCAGGCCGCCTACACCACGGCGGAGGCGTGGCTGGGCGACCGGCCGACGGCCGGCGTGACCGGCGCGACCGGCGCAAGCGGCGCGCCCGACGCGACCGACGCCTCCCTCGACGGACTGGTGCTCAGGTACCTGGCCGCGTACGGGCCGGCCACGGTCCAGGACGTCCAGGCCTGGTGCGGGCTGACCCGGCTCGCCGAGGTGGCCGGGCGGCTGCGCCCGCACCTGCGCGCGTTCCGCGACCAGGACGGCCGCGAGCTGCTCGACCTGCCGGACGCCCCCAGGCCGGACCCGGACACGCCGGCCCCGCCGCGGTTCCTGCCCGAGTACGACAACGTGCTGCTCTCCCACGCCGACCGCGCCCGGATCATCCCCGGCCGGCGCAAGGTCCCGCTGCCGCCCGGCCTGGGCGGGACCAGCGGCACCGTGCTCATCGACGGCCTGTGCCAGGCCACCTGGAAGATCGTCCGCCAGCGCGGCGGCGTGACCCTGCGGATCGAGCCCTTCCCGCGGCTACCTGCCGGGCAGGCCGCGGCGGTCACCGCGGAAGGCGCCCGGCTGCTGGCCTCCGTCGCACCCGGCGCCGACCCCGGCGACATCCATCTCGCCCGGCCAACCTGAGCGACTGGCCCGCAAAAATCCCCTAGGGGGGCCATACTGGTATTCCGTGAAAACAGCGCGCGCCACGACTCGGCGCTATTTCCCCGGAAGCCCTTTCAACAACATCCCGGAGCCAGTCCGGCACGTCGAGCATTACGCCCTGCATGATCAGGTAACGCACGACAGGTACGGGCTCGGCGTGGTCATCGGTGTCGAGGAAGAAGTCGCCGTGCTCGTCGACTTCGGCACCCAGCAGGAACGAATCATCTCGCCGTACTCCAAGCTGACCAAGCTCTGAGGCATCGCCGTTCCCGGTGGCATTGCAGCGCCGCATGCCGTCCGGAACGGCAGCGCCTCCGCCCCCGGCCGTGTCCCGCCCGGCCGGCCGACCGGTGATGAGCCTCCTGACCACAGGGCCGACGGCTAAGCCGGGACAACAAGCTCGTCGCCGCGGCGCCTGAGTTCGGCGACCGTGGTCACGCCGAGCAGTTGCATGGTGCGGCGGAACTGTGCGACCAGCAGGTCGATGGCGTGCTCGACGCCGGGTTGCCCGGCCACGGCGAGGCCGTACAGGTAGCTGCGGCCCACCACGCACATGTCGGCTCCGCGTGCGATCGCCACGGCGATGTCGGCACCGTGGCGGATGCCCGAGTCCAAGACGATGGCCACGTTCTCGCCGACCACCTCTCGCACCGGCCGGACCAGGTCGATCGTGGGGACGCACCGGTCAAGCTGGCGGCCGCCGTGGTTGGACAGGTGAATGCCGTCTACCCCGGCGGACACCGCCCGGGCGGCGTCGGCCGGGCCGAGAGGACCCTTCAGCAGCAGCCGGCCCGGCCAGATCCCGCGGATCCAGTCAAGATCATCCCAGTCCAGGGTGGGGTCGAAGAGCGAGATGATGTCGGCGATCGTGGTGCCGGCGCCCGACTCGGGCGGGCTGATGTTGGCGTACCCGAGGGCCGGGCCGCGCAGCATCGACGTCCAGTAGCCGGGGCGCACCGCGATGTCGAGCAGGGCACGCGGCGTGAGCTTCGGCGGCATCGTGAGCCCGGCCCGCAGGTCCCGGGTCCGGCGCCCGGACACCGGCGTGTCCACCGTGATCTCGAGCACCCCGAACCCGGCGTTGGCCGCCCGGCCGATCAGCTGGTCCGCGAGGTCCCGGTCGCGCAGCACGTACAGCTGGAACCACAGGTCGCCGTGGCCGGTCCCGGCCACCTCCTCGATCGTGGCCGTGCTGACGGTCGACAGGCAGTACGACAGCCCGCGGGCGGCCGCCGCCCGGGCCACGGCGCACTCCCCCGCCTGGTGCACCAGCCGGGTGAAGCCCGTGGGGGCGAGGCCGACCGGCGCCGACATGCTGGAGCCGAGTACCGACACGCGAAGCTCCGGATCGGCCACGTCGCGCAGCACCCGGGGCCGGAACTTCCAGCGACGCAGCGCCGCCTGGTTGGCGCGCAGCGTGAGCTCGTCGTCGGCGCCGCCGTCGACATAGCCGAAGACCGGCCGGGGCAGCCGACGGTACGCGGCCCGGCGCAGGTCACCGACGTCGTGGCAGCGGCTCAGCACCCGACGGTCGCGACCCGGCTGGAACCCCTGCGGCCGTACGAGCTCGCGGATCTCCCGGGGCTTCACGTTGCTCGCCGCTAGTGGGAAACGTGGCCGTGCGGGCGCACCGGGACCTGCCGGTCACCGGCGCCGCCGGACCGTCCTGGCCGCCGCTCGATCACGAAGGTCCCCCGGCCCGGGACGGTTTCAACCAAGCCCTCTTTGACCAGGATGTTGATCGCCCGGCGGACGGTGCCGACTGCCAGCCGGGTTTCCTCGGTGAGCTTGGTGATCGACGGCAGCTGGCTCGTGATTTTGCCGGACTCTATTTCGGCCCGCAACAGCCCCGCGAGCTGCAGGTACGGGTGCTCCGGCGAGGTCTCGTCGATCTGCACGCCGGTAACTTAACCGGCTGCGACATAGGAAAACCAGACTAGGCATTGTCTAACATAGCTTGTCATGGCTTGTATAGTCAACGCCATGGACTCCACTGATGACGCCGCCAAGATCGCCGGGGAGTCCCCGGACTGGGAAGCCTGGCAGGGCATCGACCGGTTGTGGCACGCGCGGGTCCGCGGAGCCGTTCCCTCGGTGATGGTCCACGGAGAGGACCTGGTCGACCTGCGCGATCAGATTATCCGGTTCGTGAATCGCTCCCGCGGCGACACTCCGCGGTGACGGACGGCCAGGGCCGCTCCGGGAGCGGCCCTGGCCGCGTAGGGTCGATGGGTGGCGGACCGAGCGGATCAAGCGGACCGGGCGGACCGGGCGGACCGGGCCGACCGGGCGATCCTGGTGACCGGGGCCTCGCGGGGCATCGGCCGCGCCATCGCCCGGGCCTTCGCCGGCCAGGGCGACCGGGTGGCGGTACACCATCGCGACTCGGCCGGGCTCGCGGCCGAGGTGCTGGCCGGGCTGCCCGGCCGCGGCCACGCGGTGGTGCAGGCCGACCTGACCGACCCGGACGCGGTCCGCCGCATGGTAGACCGCGCCTGCGACGCCCTGGGCGGCCTGGATGTCCTGGTCAACAACGCCGGCGTCTTCGCCCCGCACCCGATCGCGGAGGTGTCGTACGAACAGTGGCAGGCGGCCTGGCACCAGACGCTGGGGGTCAACCTCGTCGGCGCCGCCAACGTGACCTGGTGCGCGGTCCAGCACATGATCAGCCGGGGAGGCGGCGGGCGCATCGTCAACGTGTCCTCCCGCGGCGCCTTCCGCGGCGAGCCCCGCCAGCCGGCCTACGGGGCCAGCAAGGCCGGCCTGAACGCCTTGGGCCAGTCGCTGGCCCGGGCCCTCGCCCCGCACGGCATCGCGGTCGCCACCGTGGCCCCCGGTTTCGTCGACACCGACATGGCCGCGGACCACCTCAGCGGCCCGGCCGGCGAGGAGATCCGGGCCCAGAGCCCGTTCCGGCGGGTCGCCGAGGCCGAGGAGATCGCGGCCGCGGTGCTGTACCTGGCCTCGCCGCAGGCCGAATGGGCCAGCGGCGCCATCCTCGACCTCAACGGCGCCTCCTACCTGCGCTCCTAGCCGGCGGCGCGGCTGAAGGTGACGGTGACCTGCTGGAATCCCAGTGAGTGCAGCATGCCGTCGAGCATGCCCGTGGTGTTCCGCTCCGCCTCGGCGAGCAGCGGGCTCTGCCGGGCGGCGTCCTCGATCTTCTGCTGGGCCAGGATGTAGACCTGCTGCTGACTGTTCGGGTTGCCGGAGAAGAAGTTCCCGATCCGGTTCAGCAGCCCCTGCTGCCCCGCGTAGACGTAGGACTGGCTGACGTTGAGCACGGCGGGCTCGAGTTGCGCGGGCGGCAGGGTGATCGTTACCGACGCGCGGTCCGGCGCGCCCGCGTTTTCGTCAGCTCTTCGCGGAGCTCACGGGCTCGGTGGCGGGTTCGGCGGTCTCGGTCGTCGCCGCCTTGTTCCGGAGCGCGAACCTCCGCCAGCCGCCGGTGCCCGTCGAGGCGTCCGTCGCAGCAGGCGTGGCCGACGTGGCAGGCGTTGCCGACCTGCGCCAGGCGCCGGTGCGCGTCGGGGCATCCGTGGTGACCGGCGTGGCCGACGTGGTCGATGTGACCGACGTGGCCGACGGGACGGGCTCGGCCGACGTGGCCGGCTTGGCGGGCTTGGCCAGCCGCGCGTCCCGGACGCCGATCACGGAGAAGCGGCCGAGCGCCATCGCCGCCACGAGCACTATGGCCACGCCCAGGCCGGTGAAGAAGCCGATCTGCTCCAGCGCGCGGGCCGCGGACCCGCCGACCGGCGTCCCGGTGGTCATGTTCATCCCGGCCCAGGTCGGGCCGATCACGCTGCCCAGCGCGAACCAGGCACCGGCCAGCGCGGCCAGCCACGCGCCGAAGTGCGCCATCGGCCGGTAGGCGCTGACCAGGACGATCAGGCCGCCGAGCACCGTGGCGGCCCCGGGCAGGACCTCCAGCCAGAGGCGGCCCGTGGTGTAGGTCCAGCCCTGGTCGGGGGTGTAGGCGTAGTGGAAATAGGGGCCGACGAAGGGAACCAGAGCGCCCCAGGCGCCCAGCAGGACCAGCAGCAGGCCGCTGAGCACGCCGCGGCTCCGGGGAACCCGCAGCATCCCGTTCATGTGGATCACATCTCCCTCTGCAGGCGGAGGGTTTAGGAGCCTGCGCGCGCTCAGCTACCCGGCCGGCGAGAATCCATGCAAGGCGCTGGTAAGCACGGGTAATGCGGCTGATCGCCGGGCGGACGGCCCGCCCGGCGCGAGAGACGTCGAGGAGAGCCATGGTGGTGCCGCTGGCCGGCCGGGTCATCGCGGCCGTCATTGGCGCGGTGCTGGTGTACACCGCGGCCCGCAGCGTGATCGGCACGGTGATCGTGCCGAGGCCGGTCGGCAGCTGGCTGACCCGGTGGGTCGACAAGATCGTGGCCTTCTGCTACGGCGCCGCGTCGAAGAAGATCAAGGACCACAAGCGGCGCGACCGGGTGCTCGCCGGGCAGGCGGCCACGATCCTGCTGCTCCAGCTGGTCGCCTGGCTGGCCATCTTCTACCTCGGCTTCTCGCTGTTGCAGTGGCCGTTCACGTCCCGCGGCATCACGTCCGCGTTCGACTTGGCGGGCACCGCGGTGTTCGGGCCGAACGACGCCCGTTCCGCCGCCGAGCGGACCATCGCCGATCTCGCGGCGATAGCGGCGCTCGTCACGGTCTCGCTGCAGATCGCCTACCTGCCCACCCTGTACGCGGCGTTCAACCGGCGCGAGACCGAGGTGACGCTGCTGAATGCCCGGGCCGGCGTCCCGTCCTGGGGCCCGGAGCTGCTGGCTCGCACCCACTACGCGCTGGGATCCGGGGTGTCGACCATCGACACCCTGCCCGATCTCTACGACCGGTGGGAACGCTGGGCCGCCGACGTGGCCGAGAGCCACACTACGTACCTGCCGCTGGTCCGGTTCCGCTCGCCCAAGCCGATGTCGTCCTGGGTGACCGCGCTGCTGGCGGTCCTCGACTCGGCCGCGCTGATCCTTGCCCTGTCCCCGAAGAACGCGCCCGTCGTCCCGGCTCGCCAGTGCCTGCGCGGCGGGTTCTTGTGCTTCGGCGACGTGGCCCGGGCGATGGGCATCGAGGTCCCGGCCGAACCCGACCCGAGCGCGGGGATCAGCCTCAGTTACGACGAGTTCCTGGACGCGGTGGCCCGGATGCATAAGGTGAACTTCCCGACCGAGCGCACGCCCGAGGAGGCGTGGCCGGACTTCGTGGGCTGGCGGGTGAACTACGAGCAGGCCGCCTACGCGGTGGCCTACGCCCTCGACGTGGTGCCGGCGCTGTGGTCCGGCCCGCGGCCCAACCCGCGCCCCCAGATCCCCCCGATCCGGCCGCCCGAGGGCAAGCCGCCCAAGTAGCCGCGCGATGAAGCCTGTGGAGCAGCGTGTCCTGACCGGGATCCGGGCCGAGCTGGGCCGGGTCATCCGGTACGACGACGAGTCCATCGTGAACGACGTGTGGATCAGGCAGCGCTATGACTGCGGCTGCTTTCCCGGCCTGGCCACGGCCCGGAAGGCCACCGTCGAGACCGCCTGGCACGAGGCTGGTCACGCCGTGGCCGCACTGGCGGTGGGAGCGAGTTTCAGCTCGGCCAGCATCCGCCACGCCTGCGGCCAGGAAGGCCGGGTCCACGGCATCAGGGGCGCCACCGACCGGGCGTTCGTCGTCGACGCGGCCGGCCAGATCGCGCAGCGGCTGCGGACCTGGACCATGCTCGAGCGTGACGACGAGCTACGCGCCTGGCTGCCCACCTGGAAGCGCGACGGCGGGGACGCGCGCCGATTCCGCCGCGCCGTGAGTCAGCGGGGCGAGCGCTTCGGCGCCGACGAATGCGCCGCGTGGCGCTGCAGCGAGCAGCTGCTGACCCCCCTGCGGCTGACGATCCGCGAGGTGGCCAGGGCGCTGCTGGTGCACCCGCGGCACCTGCCGTACGCGGTCGTGGCGGCGATCGCCGACGGCGGCTGACGACCAGCGTGGCCCGCCGGGGTGGCGCGGATGGCGGCGGGGATCACCGACGATGGCAGGGAGGGCCTTGTGATGACCAGGGATGAGCTGCTCGCCTACTGCCTGGCCAAGCCGGGCGCGTGGCAGGACGAGCCCTGGGAGGGCGACGTCGTGGTGAAGGTGAGCAGCAAGATCTTCGCCTTCCTGGGGTCGGAATCGGCGGTCGGGCTCAAGTGCGGCCCGTCCCGGGAGGCGGCCGACGAGTGGCTGCTGCGCTACCCCGGCGACGCGTCGGTCATGGCCTACATCGGCCGGTCCGGCTGGAACAGCCTGCGGTTCGCGGGCGCGATCCCGGACGACGAGCTGCTGGAGGCCGTCGACGCCTCCTATGAGGCCGTGGTCAGCAGGCTGCCCAAGAAGGATCGCCCGGCCTAGCCCTGAGCCGACGCCGAGCCGCGGCGCCAGGCCTGCGGCCGGGTGTCAGAGCGCCAGCGCCTCGGCCAGCTTCCGGTAGCCGTCGGCCACGTCGGCATCTGGCGCGGTCAGCAGCTGGACGGCCACGTGGTCGGCGCCCGCGTCGAAGTGCTCGGCCAGCTGGGCCGGCACCTGCTCGCCGCTGCCGTGGGCGACCAGCGCGTCGATGAGCACGTCGCTGCCGCCGCCGCTCAGGTCCTCGTCGCTCCAGCCCAGGCGGCGCAGGTTGCTGGTGTAGTTGACCAGCCCGAGGTACGGGTTTTGCACCCGGGGGCGCCCGATCTCGCGCGCCCGCCGCGGGTCGGTCTCCAGCACCGCCTTCTGCTCCGGGGCCAGCAGCGGCCCGGGGCCGAGGATGGCACGCGCCCGGCGGGTGTGCTCGGGCGTGACCAGGTAGGGAATGGCGCCCGCGGTGCGCTCCGCGGCCAGGCGGAGCACCTTCGGGCCCAGCGCGGCGAGCACCAGGCTGTCGGCCGGGACGCCGTCGCCGAGCAGCACGTCGACGTAGCTCGCGAGCGTCTCGTACGGCTTGGCGTAGTGCTGCGTGGCCTCGCGGTGGCCCGCGCCCACGCCGAGCAGGAACCGGCCGGGGTGGCGGGCCTCGACTCGCGCGAACGACGCGGCGACCACGTGCGCGTCGTCCTGCCACATGTTCACGATGCTGGTGGCCACGGTCAGGGTGGTCGTCGCGTCGAGGATCTGCTCGGGCGCCGTGAGCTGGCCGCTGGGCGAGCCGCCCAGCCACAGCGTGCCGAAGCCGAGCCGTTCCAGGTCCACGGCGAGCCCCGGCGCCACCTGGCTCGAGCCCCGCCAGATGCCGAACCGGCCCAGGTGATCACGCACGCGCTGAGTCATCGGCCTGCTCCCTGTTCACGGTGGTCGCTTCACCGCCAACCGCAATTCCTGACCCGCTGTTCCCAGCCTGGCTGGCCGGGCCCGGGCGGGTGAGCCGGAGCGCGGCCTTGACGATCAGCGCCGCCAGCGCCCAGCCCGCGACCACGTCGGTGAACCAGTGGAAGTCACACCAGATCAGGGCCATGCCCACCAGGAAGCACAGCGCGGCCATGGCCGCCACCGCGGCTCGCCGGATCCTGGCCGGCAGCTCCGGGGCCAGTAGCAGCACGGCGAGCGCGAGGCACACGCCCGCCGTGGTCGTGTGGCCGGAGGGGAACACGCCCATGCTGCCCGGCGCGATGACCGGCTGGCTCGGCCCGGGCCGGGCGATCAGGATCTTCGCCGGGATGACCGTGGCCAGCAGCAGCGCCACGCCGGCCGCCGCGGCGAGCAGCGGGCGCAGCGAGCGGTGCCGGGCGGCCACGATGAGCGCGCTGAGGGCGAGCACCGGCACGGCGACCTGGTTGTTGCCCAGTTCGACGAGCAGCCGGGCGGGAGCGTGCCAGCTGTCGCCGACCCAGCGCCACGTGGCCGACGCCGCCTGGGCCTGGACCGCCGCGCGGATCCGCCGGTCCACGGCGACCAGCGGGCCGTCGGCGAGCACGTTGACCGTCAGCAGGACGAGGACCAGCAGCAGGCCGCCGGGCACCAGCCACGCCGGGCGCCGCCGGGCAGCACGGAACGGGGCGGCCGCGGCCGCACGCGAGTCGTCCATCCGCACCGAGGCTACCGGCAGTCCCCGCGCATCAGGCCTTCCACCTGGGCCTCCAGCGGGACCGGGGACTCCAGGCGGTTGTCGATAACGGCGTGCGGGGCGGCCGGCTCGGCGCCGAGCCGCATGCGGGCCGCGAACGACTCGAAGTCCGCCAGCTTGGCCGTGTCCCGCTCCGACCCGCGGTCGGCCAGGCGGCGGCGGAGGGTGGCCGCGTCCGACCGGATCCAGACCAGGCGCACCGGGGGGCCGCCGAGGTCGGCCACCCACGACCGCCAGAGCCTGGCGTCGTGGATCTGCTCGGTGAACGGGCCGGACAGCAGCACGGGGCAGCCGTGGGAGCGGATCTCGCGGGCGGTGCAGGTCATCCCGCGGTACTCGTGCACCTTGACGTGCTCGTCGTACCACGGGCCCTCGCGCTCCCCCGGCGGCCGCCCGGCCGCCGCGAGGGTCGCCGCCACGAACGAGCCGTACATCGTGTCCTTGTCGAGCAGCGCGGGCCTGGGCGTCAGCGACGCCAGCAGCAGGCCCGCGACCGTGCTCTTCCCGGACCCGGGCGGGCCAGCCACCACCCACGCGGTCGCAGGGCCGGTCATGGCCAGACAGTACCCCGCCCGGGTCCCGGTGCTGCGCGGGCGGCTACCGGGCGGCCAGGTCGCTGCGGTGCGCCCACGCGCCGGCGTCGCCGCCCTCGATCGCCACCGCGAGCAGGTCAGGGAACGCGTCCGGGGTGCAGGCGAAGGCGGGCACCCCGAGGTCGGCGAGCGCGGCCGCGTTACCGGAGTCGAACACCGGCGCCCCGTCGTCGGACAGCGCGAGCAGCACCACGACCGCCGTCCCGGCCGCGTCCAGGGCGGCGACCCGGGACAGCATCTGCTCGCGCACGCCGCCCTCGATGAGGTCCGAGATCAGCACGAAGATCGAGTCCCGCGGCCGGGTGATGAGCGTCTGGCTGTAGGCGATCGCCTTGTTGATGTCGGTGCCGCCGCCGAGCTGCGTGCCGAACAGGACGTCGACCGGGTCCTGCAGCTTCTCGGTCAGGTCGACCACGGCGGTGTCGAACACCACCAGCGAGGTCTTCAGCGCCCGGATCGAGGCCAGCACGGCCCCGAACACCGACGCGTACACGACCGAGGACGCCATCGACCCGGACTGGTCGATGGCCAGGACCACGTCCCGGGCCACGACCTGCTGCCGCCGCCCGTACCCGACCAGCCGCTCGGGCACGACCGTGCGGTGCTCGGGCAGGTAGCGGGACAGATTCGCGGCGATCGTCCGGTTCCAGTCGATGTCCCGCAGCTTCGGCCGCCGGGTCCGCGCCGCCCGGTTCAGCGCGCCGGACACGGCGGCGCGGGTGCGGTTCGCGATCCGGCGCTCGACCTCGGCCACGACCGCGGCCACCACCTGCCGCGCGGTGGCCTTGGTCGTCTCCGGCATGATCCGGTTCAGGCTGAGCAGGGTGCCGACCAGGTGCACGTCCGGCTCGATCGATTCCAGCAGCTCCGGCTCGAGGAGCAGCTGCCGCAGGTTGAGCCGCTCGACCGCGTCCCGCTGCATGACCTGGACCACGGTCGAGGGGAAGTAGGTGCGGATGTCGCCCAGCCACCGGGCGACCCTCGGCGCCGATGCGTTCAGGCCCGCGGTCCGCGGGCCGCGGTCGCCGGGCTGGCCCGCATCGTAGAGGGCGGCCAGCGCGGCGTCGACCGCCCGGTCGGCCCGGCTCAGGCCGGCGCCGGGACCGCCGTCGGCGCCGAACCCGAGGCCGGGGCCGGCCGGGGCTCCGAGCAGCAGCCGCCACCGCCGCAGCCGCTCTGTGTCTTCTGCTCGCCTCCGGGGCCCCACCCCCCACCCACCTCCCCGTCCCTCTCCACTTCCCCCTTCACGGTCGGCACCGCGCCCCTTTGGCTCAGTCATCGGCTCCTCCCCGCAGGATGGCGGCGACCGTGCGCAACGCGCCGGCGGACCGGTCGGCGTCGAGCGAGTCCTCCGGGGCCGCCCGGCTCGGCTCGCCGCTGGCGAGCTGCTTGAC
The DNA here is from genome assembly GCA_963808705.1 of uncultured Actinomycetota bacterium. Lineage (GTDB taxonomy): Bacteria > Actinomycetota > Actinomycetes > Streptosporangiales > Streptosporangiaceae > JASHPR01. Next base: position 143,818 of record CAWEHB010000015.1, read on the forward strand.
CGCGGCGGCGATGTTGGCCCGCTCGGGGGCGGTGAACCCGCCGAACGTGCGACGCAGCAGCGGCAGCACGTCCATGAAGTCCCGGCCCGGCAGGGCGGCGACCCAGCCGTCGAGGATCGCGAGCAGGTCCCGGTCGTGGACGAGGAGCAGGCCGCCGCCGGACAGGAACCCCTCGGCCCAGGCTGCCTGGCCGGCCGCCGGGATCCCGATCGACAGGTGGGCGGCGAACCGGCGGGCCGCCTCCTCCCGGGGCAGCACGCCGGTGTCGGCGAGCAGCCGCACCACCCGCCCCACGAGCAGGCCGTGCACGTCGCGCCGGCCGGCCAGCGCGGCCAGCGCGGCGACCCACAGGTCGTAGGCGGCGCGCCCCCGCCCGTCCTGGGCGTGCAGCGCGAGCGCGGCCTGCATCCCGTCCACGGCGTCCCGCAGCTGCGCGGCGGCGTCGTCGGCCAGGCTGCCCACGGCGGCCGGCAGGCCGGCGCAGACGCGGGCGGCGAGCGCGTCGACGACGGCCGACAGCGCGCCGGTATCGGTGCCGCGCACGTCGCCGTAACGGGCCGCGCGCACCAGAGCGGGGACCGCCGCCATCAGGTGGGCGACGTCGGAGTCGGCCGCGGCCTTCTCGTCCAGGGCCCGCAGCACCGGGCCGAGGGCGCCGGGCAGGTCGGCCAGCAGGACCTGCTCGACCGCGGCGGTGACCGCGCCGAGCCCGGCCGCGGACCCGGCCGTGTCGACGATCTTCGCGGTGGCCGCGGCGGCGACCGTGGTGCCCCAGCGGGCGGCGCCGATGATGGCGACCGCCAGTTCCGGGCGCCACCGCAGGGTCCACGTCTCGTGGAACGTGCCGCTGCCGCGGACCTGGTCCGCCACGACCGCGCCCCAGCCGATGCCGAGCATGGCCAGCCGGTGCAGCAGGACCGAGCGGGACCGGTCGGTGTCGCGGCGCAGGTCGAGCGCGAGCGTCCGTTCCAGCGCGTCGACCTTCAGCCGGACCGCCCGGGCCTGCGAGCGCAGGTCGGCCTCGAGGGGGACGGCGGGCGCGGAGTCGGGAACCGCGCCGGCCCGTTCCCCCACGACGAGGTCCTGGGTGACGAACGCGGCCGCGAACTCGTCCCCGTCGCACATGACCGACTTCGCCGCCTCGTCGACCTCGGCCAGCCCGGCCAGCGGCCGGGCGCGCAACGCGGCCAGGGTCTCGGCCAGCCGGGTGGCCTCGATGATGTGCGCGGAGGAGACCGGAAGGTCGTGATCCCGCAGCACCCCCGCGACCTTGGCCAGCCAGCGGATGACGGTCTGCTCCGGCGTGGTGAACAGGTGGTGGTACCAGCCCGGGGAGGTGATCCCGGCGCCGTACCCGGAGGCCGCCGCCAGCCGCGAGTACGTCCACGGCACCCAGGTGAGCGTCATCTTCCGCTTCGGCATCCCGCGCAGCAGCGCGGCGTCCGCCGCGGCGGGAGGGAGCTTCCCGGACAGGGCCGGGGCATGCCAGGCGCCGCACACGACCGCGACCGTCCCGGCCGTGTCCTTCAGCGCGGCGCGCAGGACCTGGCGCATGTGCGCCTCCCGGCGCTGCTCGCGGAGCTGCTCACCGGGCGTGCCGGCGCGCAGCTCGGCTATGGCCTCGGTCAGCGCGGCGAACGGCGACCCGCCGTCCAGCCGGGACTCGATCACGCTGTCCCACCAGCGTTCCGGGTCGTCAAAGCCGGCCGCGGCCGCCAGCTGCGCGATCGGGTCGCCGTCCGGCTCGGCTTCCGCCTCGCCGTCGCAGGCGAGCATCGTCGAGGCGGGCAGGTCACAGAACCGGGCCGGCACCTGGTGCGCGGCCGCCCAGGCGAGCGCCTGCCACTCCGGGGAAAACACCGCGTAAGGCCAGAACGCGCAGTCTCGTGGCGCGTCTGGTGCGTAGGCGAGCAGGGCCACGGGCGGGACCATGCCCGGGTCGGCGGCGAGCCCCAGCATCTCCCCCGCGTCGGCCGGCCCCTCGACCAGCACGGCCGCCGGCCTGAGCCGGTCCAGCTCGGCCACCACCGAGCGGGCCGAGCCCGGCCCGTGGTGCCGGACCCCGAGCACCGCGACCCGATCTTCTGCTCGCCTCCGGGCCGCTTTAACCCGCCGTCTTCCCTCCTCGCGCGGACGCTCGTTCCTCGCGCCCTCGCTCGTCAGTCCAGACGGCGGCGCGCCCCTTCGGCTCGGACAAGCCTCGTCGCTCGGTCGCAGGCTCCCTCGCTCCTCGGTCCAGGCGGGGCCGATCAAGAGCTCACCTCGCGGCAGGCGCGGTAGAAGTCGCCCCAGCCGGGGCGCTCCCGCACGACGGCCTCGAGGTACTCGGCCCACGCGGTCGCGTCGGTGACCGGGTCCTTGATGACCGTTCCGACCAGTCCGGCCGCCACGTCCGCCGGGCGCAGCACGCCGTCGCCGAAGTGCGCGGCCAGCGCGATGCCGCTGGTGACGACCGAGATCGCCTCGGCCGGCGACATGGTGCCGGTCGGGGACTTCAGGGTCGTACGACGGTCGGCGGTCACGCCCGAGCGCAGCTCGCGGAACACGGTCACCACCCGGCGGATCTCGTCCAGCGCCGAAGGCACCTCGGGCAGCTCGAGGGCGCGGCCGAGCTGCTCCACCCGGCGGGCGACGATGTCGACCTCCTCTTCCTCGCTGGCGGGCAGCGGCAGCACGACGGTGTTGAACCGGCGCCGCAACGCCGACGACAGGTCATTCACGCCCCGGTCGCGGTCGTTCGCGGTGGCGATGACCGAGAAGCCCCTGACCGCCTGCGCCTCGATGCCGAGCTCGGGCACGGGCAGGGTCTTCTCGGACAGGATCGTGATCAGCGCGTCCTGCACGTCCGACGGGATGCGGGTCAGCTCCTCCACGCGGGCGATCCGCCCCTCGACCATCGCGGTCATCACCGGAGAGGGCACCATCGCGGCCCGGCTCGGCCCCTCGGCCAGCAGGCGGGCGTAGTTCCAGCCGTACCGGATCGCCTCCTCCGCGGTGCCGGAGGTGCCCTGCACCAGCAGGGTCGAGTCGCCGGACACGGCCGCCGCGAGATGCTCGGATACCCAGGTCTTCGCGGTGCCGGGCACGCCGAGCAGCAGCAGCGCCCGGTCGGTGGCCAGGGTCGCGACCGCGACCTCGATCAGCCGGCGCGGCCCGACGTACTTCGGGGTGATCACGGTCCCGTCGGCCAGGACGCCGCCGAGCAGGTAGGTGACCACCGCCTGCGGCGACATCCGCCAGGACGGGGGACGCGGCCGGTCGTCGGCGGCGATGAGCGCGGCCAGTTCGGGCGCATAGACCTGCTCGGCGTGCGGGCGCAGCAGCGCGGCCGCCGCGGGCATGACGTCGGTAGTACTCAACTGATCTCCTCAAGGAAGGCACGGCGCACGGCGATGGTGTCGGCGGCGCGGCGCAGCGCCGCCGAGCAGTACGCGGGGCAGTTGTCGATCTGGGTCAGCCGCCTCACGGCGGCGGCGTAGTCGGTCGGGCCGGTGACCGGCAGGCCGCGCCCGGCCGCGACCGCGAGTTCCTCACGCCAGCGGGACGGGCCTGCCGAGGCGTCATGCCTGGCCGCCAGGATGACCACGCGGCGGAGGGCGGCGATGACCAGGTCGGCCAGGGAGTCGGGCCATGGCCCGGGGCAGCCGCTGACCTCGGCCAGCGCGTGGAAATTCGTGGCCCCGTCGGCCAGGAGCGCCTCGGCCCGCGCCGCGCGGGCGGCCGGGGACAGGACGGCGGCCAGCTGGTAGTCCCGCGGCCACGTGTCCGACGGGCGGTTGAGGGCCCGGCCGGGCCCGGGCACGGCCAGCAGCGCCTCCGCCCACGGGGAACTGGCCTGGTCGATGGCGGCGAGCCGCCAGCCGGCGTGCACGTCCACCCGCAGGTCCCCGGCGACCGGCAGGGACACGAGCTGCCCGGGATCCAGCCCGAGCCCGTCCACCCAGCCGGCCAGCGGCGCGGCCGAGATCATCTGGATGAGCAGCCAGGCCCCGGTGCCGATCCGGGACGACCGCGACCTGGCGTCGATCCCGTCCCGGATCGCGGCCGCGTCCGGGGCGCCGGGCACGGTGGCGACCAGCCGCCGTCCTTCCAGCCGCAGCAGCGGAGCGGCCCGCTCCGCCGCGCGGCGGGTGAGCGCCGAGCCAGGCAGCCGGGCCAGCAGCCGGCGTGCCGCGGCGCGGACGGCCGCCTTCCGGTCGTCGAGCACCGTCTCGAGGAACTCCTCATCCGCGGCGGACAGACCCCGGGCCAGCACGCCGAGCAGGTCCGCCCGGTCGTCCCCGGTCTCCCGGGACCAGCCCGCCGTGAGCAGGCCGGCGGCCGCCGCCGGGTCGCGATTCCGGAGCGCCGCGAGGTAGCCGCGGCGCTCGTCCCGGCGGCCGGTCTCCCAGATGGCCGGGTCATCAGATGCCGTGCCGGATCCGGCCGGCGCGGACGCGTCCGCGCCGGCCACCCGCTGCCAGTCGCCGCGGTGCCCGGCCAGCCAGCGGCCGCGGGCGCCGAGCACGGCCGCCACCGCGGGCCGTAGCTCGACGTCCCGGACGGCCGCGTCCAGCAGGGCCGGCAGCAGCGGGGCCGGCGCCCGGTAGCCGCGGCCGGCCGCCGCCGCGAGCAGGTCGGCCAGCAGGCCCCGGTCGCCGCCCTGGGCCCGCTCGAGCAGGTCCGCCGCGCGGGCGGGCAGCTCCGGGGCGGTGTCCGCGGCCGCGGGCGCAGGGCAGGCGACGCCGGGCGCGGGCCGCGCCCCGGCCCGGCGGGCGGCGACCATCAGGGCCGCCGCGTCCAGCAGGGCCGCGGCGTCGTCGCCGGCGTCCAGCACGCCCGCGTGCTGGCCGGCCGCGCCGGAGAGCCCGGTGATGTGCAGCGGCCGGCGGGACAGGCCGACGGTGGCCGCAGCGACCAGGTCGTCGTAGGACACGCCGGTCATGGCCCCGCCGCCGGATCCAGCGACATCGGGCCCAGCGGCACCGGGCCCAGTGACATCGGGCCCAGCGGCACCGGGCCCAGCGGCACCGGGGCCAGTGACATCGGGCCCAGCGGCACCGCCCGGTCTGTGTGCCACGCGGTCAGCGCGGTCAGGCCCGCCGGGCTCCACTCGCCGGCGACCGTGACCGGGTGCCCGCCGGAGACGGCCAGCAGCGGCCACAGGAACTCCTGCCCGAGCAGCGGCAGCGCCGCGCCGGTCGGGTCGGCCAGATACCACCGGCCTCCGGCCGCGGCCGGCGTGCCGGCCAGCAGCGCCGGCCATTCGGTCAGCCACGGGTCCTGGGCCAGCGCGGCCGCCCAGTCGGCCAGCAGTTCGGCGGCCCCGCGGGCGGCGTCCGGGCGCGAGCACGCCGCCGGCGCGCCACGGCGTGCCCCGGTGATGGCGCGGAGCGGCGGCTGCCCCGGGTAGTAGTGCACGTCGGCACGGAATTCGGTGCCCGCGGTGAGCACGGCGTCCGGGTTCGGCCCGAAGTTCCCTCCGGCCGCGAACGACAGCAGCAGGGCGAACCGCCCGGTGTCCCGGCCGCGCAGCCAGATACGCCGCGCGGGGACAGGCGCATCCAGCAGGTCGCGGGCCGCGAGCACCTGCCACCGGTCGGTGACCGCGGGCGACGCGAGCACGTCCTCCCGGCTGGTGGTGTACCCGACCCGGGACCTGACGACGGCTCTCAGGTCAGGCGGCAGCGCGCCGAGCCGGCCGTGGGCCCGGGCCAGCAAGTGCAGTTGCGCGTACTCGTCGAGCAGCCGGGCCGGCCACCCGTCCCCGGACGCCGGAATCGCCGACAGCCTGCGCAGGACGCCGGCCAGGCCGGCCGCCTGCGCGTCAACCATCCGCGCCGCGATCGCCTCCGCGTGCCGGTACCCGCCCGCGGGCACGCCCGACAGGCCGGCCCGGACCTGGTCCCGCAGCCAGATCTGCAGCTCGGCCAGCCCGGCGGCGACCCGCCGCGCGCGCTGCTCCGACCGGCGGGCCGCGGCGGCGGCGTCCTTGCCGCCCGCGGCCGCGCCCGCGGTCCCGCGCTCCGCGGCGGCGGCCGCCCGGCGCGAGGCGGCGGCGTTGCGGGCGGCCTGCCAGGCCCGCGCGTAGTCGGACGGCTCGCCCTGCTCGGGCACGATGCCGCCGGCCCAGGTCAGCAGCAGCGCGAGCGCGTGCTTGCAGGGGAACTTCCGCGACGGGCAGGAACACTGGTACGACGGGCCGGCCAGGTCGGCGACCACCTGGTAGGGATCCTTCCCCGACCCGGCGCACAGCCCCCAGACCAGCTCGCCGGCCGCCCCGGCCCCGGTCCAGGACGACGGGCTGGCGAGCCCGGCCGCGGCGCGGCCCGAGGAAGCGTCCGGCGCCAGGGCCAGCACGCGGTCGGTACTCCATCGGCTTGACACGCCGGTCACGCTACCGAGCCCCACCGACAAACCAGGTCCCTGCAGCAAACTCGAACTAACATTGCATCGCCGCAATCCGGGCCGGGCGAGGCGGCCGGGCGCCGCACCGTGCCCGGGCGCGGGACCGCCGGGCGGACCGGCCGGGAGACACCACGCCGACCCCGGGGCTGAGCGTTACGTATCTTGCTGGGCACTCTCGCCGGGCGGCTCGTTCGTGGCAACCCGTTTGGCTCGTTATGCTGTGCGGGCAAAATCTTCGCCAGGCGGCCGGAAAGCGCCGGAAGGATCGGTTTCGTTATGGGTGACGTCACGGGGATCGAGCGGACCCTGGTCCTGCTCAAGCCCGATGCTGTATCTCGGGGCCTCGTGGGGCGCATACTGGCACGCTTCGAGGACGCGCTGCTGAAGATCGTCGCCAGCAAGATGGTCTGGATGGACGCGGACCTCAACCGGCAGCACTACTTCGACCTCGAGGACCGTTTCGGGCCCGAGGTCTACAACGCGGTGGCGACGTTCATGCAGACCGGCCCGGTGTTCGCGTTCGTGCTCGAAGGCGTGGAGGCGGTCGCCATCGTGCGCAAGCTGGTCGGCGCGACCTACCCGGACCAGGCGGCGCCGGGCACGATCCGCGGTAACTTCGCGCACCAGAGCAAGGCGTACGCCAACGCCAACGGGCTCCCGGTCGCCAACCTGGTGCACGCGTCGGCCAGCCCCGCCGAGGCCAAGCGCGAGATCGACGTCTGGTTCGCCGAGGGCGACATATTCGAGTACCAGACCCTCGCGGAAAAGTACGTCTCGTAACGGACCCGGTCCGGTCAACTTTGCGGCCGTGCCGCCGCAAAGCCGCAACCTGCCGATCTGGTGACGTTATGCTTCCTCGGGGGCCTAGCGAAGGTGAGCCAGGGACAACAACGAGCCGCGGTACCGCAGGCGAGGCGCGGTCGGTCGGACCGCTTCTGGTTCAATGGCCCCGGACGATGATCCCGAGATGATGAAGGGCATCCATGCCACCGCGCATCACCGTTCTCGGCACCGGCTACCTGGGTGCGACGCATGCCGTGTGCCTGGCCGAACTCGGCTTCCAGGTCCTCGGCGTGGACACGAATGAGGCCCAGGTCGACGCGCTGGCCGCGGGCCGCCTGCCGTTCCACGAGCCTGACCTTGAGGACCTGCTGCGCAGCGGCCTGCGCTCGGGCCGGCTGCGCTTCACGACCAGCTACGGCGAGGCCGCGTCGTTCGGGGACGTGCACTTCATCTGCGTGGGCACCCCGCAGCGGGCGGACTCCGACGCCGCCGACCTGACCCACCTGCTGGCCTGCGCCGAGGCGCTGGCGCCGCTGCTGCGCCGGCCCTGCCTGGTCGTCGGGAAGTCCACCGTCCCGGTCGGCACCAGCGAGATCCTGTCCGAGCGCCTGGCACGGCTCTCCCCCGCCGGGCCAGCCGCCGAGCTGGCGTGGAATCCCGAGTTCCTGCGCGAGGGGCACGCGGTCGCCGACACCATGCGGCCGGACCGGATCGTGGTCGGGGTCCGCTCGGCCCGGGCCGAGGCCATCCTGCGGGAGGTGTACGCCGGGCCGGTGGCGGCCGGGGTGCCATTCCTGGTCACCGGCTTGCCCACCGCCGAGCTGGTCAAGGTCGCCGCCAACGCGTTCCTGGCCACCAAGGTCTCGTTCATCAACGCCATCGCCGAGGTCTGCGAGGCCGTCGGGGCCGACATCGTTCCGCTGGCCCGGGCGCTGAGCCACGACGAGCGGATCGGCGGGCGCTTCCTGGTCCCCGGCCTGGGGTTCGGCGGCGGGTGCCTGCCCAAGGACATCCGGGCGTTCGGGGCGGCCACCAGGGAACTCGGGGTCGGCTCGGTGAGCGCCCTGCTGGGCGAGGTGGACGCGATCAACCTGCGGCGCCGGGCCCGCATGGTGGACCTGGCCCTCGAGCTGGCCGGCGGGTCCCTGGAGGGCCGTGCCGTGGGCGTGCTCGGCTGCTCGTTCAAGCCCAACTCCGACGACATCAGGGACTCCCCGGCCCTGGACGTGGCCGGCACCGTGCACGGCCTCGGCGCGCGGGTCACGGTCTACGACCCGGCAGCCATGGACAAGGCCCGGCAGGTCCATCCCGAGCTGGACTACGCCGACTCGATGCTCGCCGCGGCCGCCGATGCCGACGTGCTGCTGCTGCTCACCGAGTGGCGCGAGTTCGCGGAGGCAGATCCCGACGTGCTCGGCAAGGCGGTGGCGCAGCGCAACATCGCCGACGGGCGCAGCATCCTCCACGCCGACCGCTGGCGCGCCGCCGGCTGGCGCTACCGCGCGCTCGGCCGCCCGGAGAGCGCCGACAGCATCTCCTTCGCCACCTGACCCGACCTGACCCGACCTGACCCGACCTGACCCGACCTGACCCGACCTGACCCGACCTGACCCGACCTGACTGACCTGACTGACCTGGCCCGGCCCGGCCCGGCGGACGGTCGCCCGCGCGGGTGCCCAGTCGGCTTATTCATCCTGTGTTCAGCGCGACTTACCGCGTGTCGTCGCAGGCCAGACGTTCGCCTCGTGAGATTCTGCGAACGGCCGTGCGACGGAGGCGAAGCATGGGCAAGCCGAACCGCCTTGGACGCCACGCGAAGCCGAGGCAGCGGAAGAGGGATCGCCGGCGCGAGCCGGACCTGGTCATCACGCGCGACGCGCCTGGCCTGGCCGCCAGGGCGCAGGCCCCGGCGGGCGCGAGACCGCAGGCCCCGGCGGGCGCGAGACCGCAAGCCCCCGAGGGCGCGAGACCGCAAGCCCCCGAGGGCGCGAGACCGCAGGCCCCCGAGGGCGCGAGACCGCAGGCCCCCGAGGGGGCGAGACCGCAGGCCGACGATCCGGGCGACTGCGCGCTGTCCGCGGCAGCACGTGCCGAGCAACTGGTGTCGGATGCGCTGCAGGCCCGCCTCGACGGGCAGCATGACGCGTTCATCCGGTGCGCCGCGCAGCTTGCCGAACGACCCGGCGAGCCCGGCTGGCAGCGGGCCGTCGAGCAGGAACTGCTCGACGGCCTGCTGCGCGCCGTCACCAGCGGGTGGCGCCAGGGCTGGCAGCCCGCCGAGGTGGTACGGGAGATCGGCCGGCAGTTCGGCGCCCGGCACGCCCGCATGGCGACCGACGCGGCCGCCATGGAGATGTGCAACTACGCCCGCGCGGCCGTCGATGAGCGGTGGCAGGCCCAGCTGGTGGCGCTGGGCGCGACCGCCTGGTGGGACTCGGATGACGGCTACCTGGAGCAGTGGCGCCTGCGGGAACAGCTCGGCGCGGAGGCGGCGGTCACCTGCACCCTCGAGGTGCTGTACGGGTTCGCCACGCTACCCAGGCTCGGCCGGCTCTGCCCGCTGCCCGGCACCGCACGGCCCGGCGCCCCGGCGGCAGGACGCGCCCCGGCCCGGGCGGCAGGTCAGCGAGCGCTCGGCCGGGTCCGGGCCCTGCTGGCCAAGGCCGAGTCGACCGAGTTCCCCGAAGAGGCCGAGGCGCTGACCGCCAGGGCGCAAGAGCTGATGACCCGGCACACCATCAACGAGGCGCTGCTGGCGGCGGAGACAGGGGCGGCCGGGACGGGACCGGCCGGCCAGGCCGGGGCGTCCGGCCGGAGGCTGTTCGTCGACAGCCCTTACGAGCTGGCCAAGACGGACCTGCTGGACGTGGTGGCCGCGGTGAACCGGTGCCGCGCCGTGCGGCACCAGAACCTGGGCCTGAGCACGGTACTCGGCTTCCCCGGCGACCTGGACGCGGTAGAGATGCTCTTCGCCTCGCTGCTCGTCCAGGCCACCGCGGCGATGGTCCGGGCGGGCCCGCACCGCGACGACGCCGGGCCGCCGGGCACCCGCTCGTTCCGGCAGTCCTTCCTGGCCTCGTACGCCCAGCGCGTCGGCGAGCGGCTGGCCGAGGCGGCCGGGGCCGCGCAGCGCCAGGCGGTGGCGGACGCGCCAGACTCCGGCGTGCTGCCCGTGCTGGCCGCCCGGCACCGCGTGGTCGACGAGGCGGTCCGGAAGATGTTCCCCGACCTGGCCTGCCATGAGCCGGGCCCGGCACCTGACCCCGAGGACTGGCTCCCCGTCCGGACGCCCGCCTACGCCTGACCGCGCGGCTTGCGATGTGCCCGGCCGGCCTTCAGTTTCATGATCGCGGTGCATGAGGTGCGCTATTCGCGTGCCATGCACCACGATCATGGAACACGCCTCGCGTGACGGGAGAGCTGGCCTCGCGCGGCGGGGAGAATGGGTCCCGCACCCAGGCGAAAGAGGAGGGCGTGAGGCCATGTCAGCGTCAGACCAGGGAACCGCCGGGCTGCCCGGCCCGCACGCCGCGACCCCGTCGGGTCGGCCGCGGGCCAGGTCGCTGGGCATACCGTTCGCCGGCAGGCCGGGCCGGTGGAACGCGATCACCGACGTGCCCGGGGTCGAGGTCGGCTACACGACGCTGATCCGCGGCACGTCGGTCCGCACCGGGGTGACCGCCATCTTCCCCCGCGGCGCGGCGGCCGCCGATGACCCGGTGACGGCGGGCTTGCACTCCCAGAACGGGAACGGGGAGATGACCGGCGTGTCCTGGATCCAGGAGTCCGGCACGTTCGCGGGGCCGGTGGCCATCACCAACACGCACGCCGTCGGGATCGCGCACGCGGCCATCGTGGCCTGGGCGGTCCGGCACCACCCCAGGCTCGTCGACGCCTGGCTGCTGCCGGTGGTGGCGGAGACCTGGGACGGGTACCTCAACGACATCAACTCCCCCCACGTCACCGAGCAGGCGTGCCTGGACGCGCTGCAGTCCGCGGCGCCGGGGCCGGTCGACGAGGGCAGCGTCGGCGGCGGGACCGGCATGAACTGCTACCAGTTCAAGGGCGGCTCAGGCACCGCCTCCCGGCTGGTGAGCCATGCCGGGACGACCTACGCCGTGGGCGTATTCGTTCAGGCCAATTTCGGCGTGCGGGAGGAACTGACCCTGGCCGGCCTGCCGCTCGGCGAATTGCTGGCCGACGACAACCCGATGGGCGACCCCAGCGGCGCGGGCTCGGTCATCGCGATCGTCGGCACCGACGCGCCGCTGCTCCCGCATCAAACCGCGGCGCTCGCCCGGCGGGTGACGCTCGGCCTGGCCCGCACCGGCACCATCGGCTCGCACTTCTCCGGCGACCTGTTCCTGGCCTTCTCCACCGGCAACCCGGGCGCGATCACCCCCGGCCCCATGGCGTGGCACGGCGCGGCGGAAGGGTACGACCGGCTGCGGTTCATCCCGTGGGGCCACATCAACCCCTTCTACGCGGCCGTCGTGCAGTCCACCGAGGAGGCGGTGGCCAACGCGCTCGTCGCCAACGAGGACATGACCGGCCGCGACGGCCACCGCAGTCCCGCCCTGCCGCGCGACCGGGTCGCCGGGCTGTTCCGGGCGCGCCGCCCGCCCGGGTAGCGCGGCCGGCGGTCACCGGTCCAGCAGCGCGGCGTCCTTCCCGCCTTCCTCGCCGAGGATGGAGCCGATACGGCCGACGGCGTCCGGGCGCCTGGCGCGCAGCCAGAGCAGCACGCCGATGCCGATAGCCAGCCAGACGATGGCCAGGTACGGGGTCCACTTGAGGATGCCGGGCGGGGTCGGGTGCACCGAGCCGTACAGGGCCGCGGCGAAGACGACAGCGCCGATCACCGGCACCAGCACGTGCACGAGCGGGTTCCAGCGGCGGGTGTCCCTGGTCCGGCGGAAGAACACGATGCCGCCGATGCAGATCATGATGTAGACAACGATGATCAGCAGCGTGCCCAGGGTGGCCCAGAAGTAGTAGTTGCTGAACGGATTGCCGAAGGCGGGGTCGGAGAACGGGTAGCCCACCAGCAGGGCCATGACGATGGCGATCGCGACCACCGCGAGCGTCGCGCTGACCGGCGTCTTGAACCGCGGGTGGGTACGGGCGAACCGCCTGGGCAACACGCCCTCGCGGCCCATGGCGAACAGCGTCCGCGAGGCCGCCGTCGCGCACGCGACGCACACGATGAACGCCGCGGCCAGGCCGCCGATCTCCACCAGCGTGCCCACCCAGGGCGTGACGAACTCGTTGGCGATCGTCTGCAGCGCAACCGGGTCGGCGCCCCACTTGGCGCCGTTGTTGACCCCGAAGCCGATGGCCATCGCGTACGTGGTCCACAGGTAGAAGACGACGACGAACCCCGTGGCCGCAATGATCGCGATCGGGATGTTACGCCGCGGCTTCGCGGTCTCCTCGCCGAAGTCGGCGGCCGTCTCGAAGCCGATGTAAGAGGTGACGCCCAGGATGATGCCGTAGAAGACGCCGTTGAAGCCGCCGCTGAGGGTGTGCCCGAAGCTGAAGGCGGACAGCGCCTGGCCGTCAACGCCGCCCTTGGCCGTGGTGAACAGGTCGACGATCACGATGACGGCCACGGTCACGATGCCCACGACCAGCTGGGTGCGGGTGGTGACCTTGATCCTCACGATCGACAGCACCAGGAGCAGCGCCATCCCGAGGAAGAAGAACAGGATCCACCAGTCGGGGTTCAGGCCGAGCAGGTTCGCGGACAGGTAGCCGACGCCGGACATCGTCATCGGCACGAAGCAGATCATGCCGGCGAAGTAGAGCCAGCCGGCCATGAAGCCGCTCTCCTTGCCCAGGCTGCGGCTGGCGTAGGTGTACGCGTAGCCCGCCGTTGCCATCCGCCGGGTGAAGCCGATCACGACGAACGCGAGGGCCAGGCAGGCGATGCCGCCGAGCAGGAACGCGAGCGGGGTGGAGCCGCCGGCGACGATCGCCACGCCGGACACGTTCAGCAGCATCGCCATCCCCGGTGCGATCACCGACACCGAGATCGCGATGGCATCCCAGACCCTGAGCGAGCCGTGCGCCAGCTGGTCCTGGCCGGTCGTGACCAGCAGGCTGCGGTCGACTTCTGCCATGGTGGTCCCTCCTTTACTTCACTTCCTGGCCGCCGCGGCCGGTTCGGCCATGAGAACGGTGCCCTCGTCCAGGTAGTAGTCGAAGGCGAGCGGGGTACAGCCGCGCTCTATGATCCAATCCCGGAACGCGACGTGCACCGGATGATCCTGGTACTGGCGGAGCGTCTCGGTGTCCGGGAATTCGGTGTAGAGCAGGTAGCCGTAGCCGCGGTTGCGCTCTCCGGTGAGGTCGGTGCCGAACCGGCACCTGGTCATCAGCCCGATCTCGCCCGGCCAGCTCGCCACCATCGCTCGCATGGTGGCCGCCTCCTGCTCGGTGAGCGGTCGCGGGAAGCTGAACAGGACGATGTGCTGCAGGGTCACCGTGGGCTCCGTAGATGTGGGCTCCGTCAGAAGAACTCGAAGTACTCGCGCATTTCCCAGTCGCTGACGTCCTGCCCCTCGGTCAGCGGGCTCTCGCCCAGGGACGCGTCGTAGCGCGCCAGCTCGGCGCGCTTCATCTGCAGCAGGTAGTCGACCAGGGTGTCGCCGAACGCTTTCCGGTAGAAGTCATCGGCGTCGAGGGCCCGGACCGCGTCGGCCAGGGAGGTGGGCAGGATGGGCGCCTCGGCGGCGTAGGGGTCCGCCTCCACCGCGGGCGGCGGCTGCAGTTCCCGGCGCATCCCGTCCAGCCCGGCGGCGATGTTGGCCGCCATGTAGAGGTACGGGTTGGCCGCTGGCTCGCCGATCCGCATCTCCACATGGCTGCTGTCGTCGCCGGGCGCGCCCTGGACCCGGACCAGGACGCCGCGGTTCTCCAGCGCCCAGCACACCCGGTCCGGGGCGAACGAGTACGGGCGGTAGCGCTTGTAGCCGTTGACGGTCGGGGTGGAGAACACCATCATCGGCAGCGCGTGCTCGAGCAGTCCGGCGACGTACTGCACACCCAGGCCGGACAGCGCCGCGTCCGGGCTGGCGAACGCGTTGTGGCCGTCCTGGCGCGAGGTCAGCGACTGATGCAGGTGCCAGCCCGAGGAGAAGAAGTTCGGCAGTGCCGGGCGGCACATGAAGCTGGCGAGCAGGCCGCGGCGCTGGCAGACCTGCTTGACCGCGGACCGGAACAGCACGACCGCGTCGGCGGCGGCCAGCCCGCCGATCGGGCTGAAGCTGAACTCCATCTGGCCCGGGCCCCACTCGTCCTCCATGGCCCGGGGCGGCAGTCCCACCTCGTACAGGGCATCCCTGATCGCCTCGAGCACGTCGCCCACGCTGTCCAGGCGGACCTCGGACAGATACTGGTAGCCGCGCTCGAAGACGCTCACCTCGGGCGGCGGCGGGGTGAACCCGGCGTTCTCCGGAGTGATCCGGTCGGACTCCAGCTTGACGATGTAGTACTCGATCTCGATGCCGGCCAGGTAGTCGTAGCCGGCCTCGGCCAGCTCGCCGAGGACCCGGCGCATGAGGCCGCGGCCGTCGAGCGGCATCGGCTGCCCGTTGCCGAAGTAGACGTCGCAGAGCATCCAGCCGGTCCGGTCCGCCCAGGGCAGTACCTGGAAGGTGGTCGGGTCGGGCACCAGCACCACGTCGGGGAAGCCGGTGAACTCCTCGATGCCGAACCCGCCGCCCTGGGCGAACGCGGGCACGAACACCTGGTTGCCGGTGTCCAGGCTGTAGATCGCCCCGGAGAAGTCGAGCCCGTTGGACAGGACGGCCAGCGCCGCATCCGCGGACAGCGACTTGCTGCGCGGCATGCCGTGCTGGTCCACCACGATGAACCGCACGGTGCGCAGGCCGAGCTCGCGGATCCGCGCGGCGACCACCTCGGCCGCGCTGGCCTGCCGGTCGCTGAACAGGCCGTGGCCGGCTATGAAACCGGGCTGGCCGACGCCGGCGGCGCCGAGCCGGTCGGGGGATTCGGGGGAAACAGTGCTCACCGGGTGCGCTCCTCTCAGGTTTCGTCCGTGCCGGCCTGGCCGCCCCGGGCCTTGTCGCCGGGCCTGCCCCGCTGGCTCAGCTGGCTCATCTGGTCGAGCAGGGCTTCCGCGAAGTTGCCCGGCTCGATGTCAGCCAGCGACAGGAAGGTCTCCGTGCGCTGGATGCCGGGAATCTGGAAGATCGAGCCCAGCAGCAGCTCGCGCAGGTGCGCATGGTCGCGGACCCGCAACCGCACCAGCAGGTCGAGGCCGCCGGTGACCACGGTCATGTCCTGGGCCTCGGGCAGCGCCCGGATCGCGCCGATGATCTGGCTCAGGTCCATGCCAGGTCCCGCGGTCACCGCCAGGTAGACCACCACCGGGTAGCCGAGCGCGGCCCAGTCGAGGTCCGCCCGGTACCCGCGGATGGCGCCCGTCCGCTCCAGCCGGGCCAGCCGGTCCGCGATGGCCGGCGGCGACATTCCCACGGCCCGGGCGAGCGCCCGCTGGGACTGGCGCGCGTCCACGGCCAGCGCCCGGAGCAGGGTGAGGTCCAGGTCGTCGACCTCGACCCTCCGGGGCGATGGCGAGGCTACGTCGGCGAGGTGCGCGAACGGCGCTGAGGTGGTTGTCAATTGGCAGACGCTCCTGCTGAGGGCTTAATGATCTCGTGTATGATTTGCACCAGGCCCGAGCAAATGTATGCCTTACTGCCGAGAATTCTTACGTTTGCCAGGGCGCGTGTCAAGGATGTGAGGGGCAGGAGATGCAGAAGGCATCGATGACCGCCGCGCCGGAGCTGCGTGACTGGACCGCGAGCTTCGCCCGCCGGACTCGGTCGCTGGGCGGCGGCGAGATCACCGCGATCCTGGCGCTGGCCGGGGCCACCGACGTGATCACGTTCTCCGGCGGTTTCCCCGACCCGGCGACGTTCCCCAGGGACGTGCTGGGGGAGATCGCAGGCCGTCGTGGCGCAGGACGTGGCCGTGGCGTTGCAGTACTCGCAGACCGAGGGCCTGCCGAGTCTGCGGGACTACCTGGCCGGGCGGCTGGCGGCGCTCCAGGGACGGCGGCCCGCGGCCGGCGAGCTGATGGTCACCAGCGGCGGGATCGACTGCATGGAGCTCGTGGCCAAGAGCCTGGTCGACCCCGGCGATCCTGTCGTGGTCGAGGCGCCCAGCTACCTCGGCGCGATCATGGCGTTCCGCGGCTATGAGGCGGACCTGCACGGCGTGCCCATGGACGACGACGGGATGCGGGTCGACGTGCTCGCCGACATGCTCGGCACCGGGCTGCGGCCCAAGGTGCTCTACACGATCCCCGACCACCAGAACCCGACCGGCCTGTCCCTGGCGGCGCCGCGCCGGCTGGCCCTGGTTGAGCTGGCCCGCCGGTACCGCTTCCTGATCCTCGAGGACGTGGCCTACCGCGAGCTCGGCTTCGAGGACGCATCGCCGCCCAGCCTCTGGTCGCTGGCGCCGGACGTCGTCATCCAGTCGGGCACGTTCTCCAAGACGTTCTTCCCCGGGGTCCGGCTCGGCTGGGCCGCGGGACCGCCCGAGGTGATCGCGCAGCTCGTCACGGCCAAGCAGAACTCCGACCAGTGCTCGGGCGCGCTCGGCCAGCGGATGCTCGAGGAGTACGGGCGCGGCGGGCACCTGGACCGCCAGCTGGTCGCCTCCCGCGCGCTGTACGCGCGCCGGGCCGAGCTCATGGGCAAGGCGCTGGCCGAGCACATGCCCGAGGGCACCAGCTGGACCACCCCGGGGGGCGGCTTCTTCACCTGGGTGACCGCGCCCGACGGCATAGACACCGTGGCGCTGTCGCCGGCGGCCAGCACCCGCAAGGTCGCCTACGTCCCCGGCCGGCCCTTCTACCCCCGGGATGGCGGGGGGCCGCAGCTGCGGCTAGCCTACAGCCGGGTCGACGACGACCTCATCGGCGAGGGAGCGCGACGCCTCGGGGAAGTGTTCCGGACAGCACTAGCGAAAACGTGAGGAGCAACGGATGGCCCCCGAGCGAGCCAAAGGGCGCGGTGCCGCCTGGACTGAGGAGCGAGGGAGCCTGCGACCGAGCGACGAGGGAAGGCGGCGCCTCAAGGCGCCCGGAGGCGAGTGAGGGATAGAAAATTGAGCGACGCAGAGACGCACTTCGGGGCCGAGGCGCTCGGCGAGCCGGCGGGACCCGGCCGGTACGTCCACATCGACAAGATCGCGTCGGCGGAGTACGTGCCCGGGCTGACGTTCCGCCCGGTGCTCGGCCAGCGGGCCATGGCCAACTTCGTGAACTTCGCGCCCGGGACCGAGGCGCCGCGGCACGTCCACGAGGAAGAGCAGATCGTGATCATCCTCGACGGGGAGATGACCTTCGACCTCGACGGTGACGTGCGCACGATGCGCAGGGGCGACGTGGCCGTGATCCCGGCCTGGGTCCCACACGGGGCGTGGACCACCGACACCAGCTGCCTGGAGGTCGATGTCTTCTGCCCGCCCCGCAAGACGCTGCTGGCCCTGGCCGGCGCCGAGCAGCCGGAGGCCGGGCAGGCGGCCGAGGGGCGGCCCGCCGCAGGCGGGCCGGACGGCGCCTAGATGGACCTGGGACTGGCTGGCCGGCGCGCGATCGTCACTGGCGGCTCGAAGGGGCTGGGCAAGGCGATCGCCGCCGAGCTGCTGGCCGAGGGAGCTCAGGTGGTCATCTGCTCGCGGAACGAGGCCGAGCTAGACGAGGCCGCCGCCGAGCTCGGCAAGGACGGCGGCACCGTGGTCGCGATCCGCTGCGACGTCACCGACCCCGCCCAGGTGGCCGTGTTCATGGATGACGCCGCGTCGGCCCTGGGCCAGGAAGGCGCGATCGACATCCTGGTCAACAACGCCGGTGGCGCGCGCCCGGGCCGGTTCGAGTCGCTGAGCGACGCCGACTGGCAGGCCGACTTCGAGGTCAAGGTGCTCTCCCAGATCCGCTGCACCCGGGCCGCCCTGTCCCGGCTGCGGCGCAGCGCCGCCCCGCGGGTCATCAACATCAATGCCGTCTACGGCCGGTACCCGGACCCGGGGTTCCTCGCCTCGTCGGTCAACCGGGCCTCCTGCCTCAGCCTGGCCAAGGCGCTGGCCATCGAGCTCGGGCAGGAGGGGATCCTGGTCAACAGCGTGAACATCGGCTTCGTGACCACGCCGCAGTGGGAGAACATCCACCGCAAGCGCGCGCCGGAACTTCCGGCCGAGGAGTTCTTCGGCCGGCTGGCGGCGAGCGAGGTGCCGCTCGGCCGGTTCGGGCGCCCGGACGAGGTCTCGGGCCTGGTGGCGTTCCTGGCCAGCGACCGGGCCAGCTACATCACCGGCGCGTCCATCGACGTGGCCGGCGGCATGGGAAAGTACCTCTAGACATGTGCCGGCTGCTGGGTTACTGCGCGCGGGACGGCGCCTCACTGGCCGAGATCATGGGCGAGCGGGGCCTGTGTGACTTCACCGGGCTGTCGTCGTTCCACGGCGACGGCTGGGGCATGGCCTGGCACGACGACCGGCAGTTGCACGTGGAGAAGTCCCCGCTGCGGGCCGTGGATGAGTCGGCCTACCATGAGCTCGCGCGCCGCAGGCTCGGCGACCTGGGCCTGGTGCACCTGCGCTGGGCTACCCCGGGCCTGCCGATCGAGGCGCGCAACACCCACCCGTTCCGCCGTGGCGGCGTGGCCATGGCGCACAACGGCGCCATCCACCCGCAGCACCGGCTCGGTGACCTGCTGCCGCCGGCCTGGGAGCGGCAGCTCACCGGTACCACCGACAGCGAGCGCTACTTCCTGCACGTGATGTCCGGCCTGGAGGCGCACGACGGGGACATGATCGCCGCGCTCGACGACACCACCGCGCGCGTGGACCACATGTTCACGGCCAACAGCCTGAACGCGGTGTTCCTGACCCCGGACACCCTGTACGCGGTCTGCTTTTACTACCCGGAACGCATTCCGCACGAAGCGCTGGCCGCGAGGGGCCACGACGGTCCCACGGAAAGTTACTTCCACCTGGCCTACCTCGAGACCGAGGACGCTGTGGTGGTGGCCTCATCGGGGTGGCCGCAGGACGGCTGGGTCTCGGTGCCCAACCGTCATGTCCTGGTGGTGGACCGGGACACCCTGCAGGCCAAGGTGATACCGCTCCGCCTTGGGATTACCTCGTAGTCGTCTCGCGCTGCTGCCCGGCCACCACCGCCAGGTGCTGCTCGATCTCGCTGACACCTGACTTGCGCGCGTACCGCTGCCACAGCGCCGCCGTGGCCACGAACAGGACCGACAGGAGGATCGCCAGGCCCACGACGAAGGCGACGGTCATCAGGGCGTCGTTCAGGAGCTGCATGTCGATCACGGGAACCACTCTCTGCGAAATGTTTACACTGTTTACTCCGAAGTATGAACTCCCGAAGTGAACGGTGTCAACATATTTTCGGGGCCGTCGGCGGGGCAGGCCAGCGCCGGGGGTCACGTCGCGCTGGTGACACTCCGGGCAGGTGTGTTCCGGCGCGGCGGTGCGTGATCTCGGCCGGCAGGGCGGCCGGGATGGTGCCGCCGGGCGCGCGCCCGGCGATGCTGGCCGCCGCGAGCAGGTCGCGGTGGCCGGTCAGCCCGCACGACGGGCAGCACAACACCCGCCCGGGCGGCTTGGGGACGCGGCAGGCGCATGCGGGGCAGGTGGAGGAGGTGCCGCGCTCGTCGACCAGGATCAGCGTGATCCCGGCGGCCTCGGCCTTGTCGGCCAGCACGCGGATCAGGTGCCCGACCCGCCAGTCGCGGACGCGCTGGTTGTGGCGTCGTCCCGCGCGCAGGCCCAGCACGCCGCGGGGGTCGCCGACGGCCAGGGTGCCGATCTTGCGGGACACCGCCCAGCCGATCACGGCCCGGGCGGCTTCGTGCTGGGCCTGGCGGACCCGGCGGGCGTGCCGGGCCTCGGCCAGCCGCAGCCGGCGCCGGTGGCGGCGCCAGCGACGTGATCGCTTCTGGCCGGGCCGGGGGGCGCGGCGGGCCGCGGCGCGGCGGCGGGCTTTCTGGCCGGCCAGGTGCATCCGGTGCCCGGCCCGGATCGCCCGCCCCGACACCAGCAGGCCCTGCCCGCCCGGCCCGGCCACCGCATACGGGTGGATGATCCCCAGGTCCACCCCGGCCACCCGGCCGCGATCCGGCTCACCACCAGCGGGGTAGGCCGCGACCGGGACCTCCGCGGTGACATCGGCCCACAGCCGGCCCCCGTCATACAGCACCGTCACCGACCGCACCTGACCGGCCGGGCAGGGCAGATCACGGTCCAGCCGCACCCACAACGGCGCGCAGCCCCGGGCCACCGGGAGCCGCAGCCGCCGCCCCTCCAGCACGAACCGCCCGTGATACCAGCGCACCGCCACCAGCGCCCGCCGCCGCCGCGGGAACCGCGCCGAACGATCACCCTGCGTGCGGCGCGCGGCCGCCGCCATCCACGCATCGGAATACCGGCGCAACACCGACCGGGCCCCGGCGCTGTCCAGCTCCCCGAACGTGCCCGGCCCGGCCGCGGCCAGCTGGCGGCACAGTTCCTGATAGGAGGCCAGCGGCCGGTCGCCGCGCCCCCGCCGCCAGGCGTTTAACTCCAGCACGCAACACCACACATCCCCGGCCGCGGCCAGCAACCCCAGCACCCGGCGCCGCTGCCCCCGGGTAACCCGCAGCCCGGCCCGGGCAGTGCGGTACACCACCTTCGGCGAACCAGCAGCACGACCTCTGGGCATACCCCCAGCAGACCACACGCCGCCGACAAAACACCCCCACCAGACCTGCCGGCCGCCCAAGCCGGGCAGACAACCAGACGACTACGAACTAACAAACAGCACCACTAGCCGTCCAGCGCCCCCGGGTCCTCGGCTACGGACGCGGCGGGGAGCCGATGCCGCCGATGAGAATGTCGAGCGTCCACTGGATCGCCCCGGCTTGCTCGGGCTCGGTCAGCGCGGCCAGCGGGCCGTCGACAAGGAGCGTGGCCAGCCCGTGCACGGCCGCCCAGAACGCGATCGAGGCCAGCGGGCGGCGCGGCGCGTCGAGCAGGCCCGCCGCGACCAGTTCGTCCAGGGACCCGGACAGTATCTGGTACGGCCGCGAGGCGGCGATCCGCGCCGTGACGTCGACGTCGCCGGGTACGCCATCAGGCCGGCAGAACGCCGTGTGGAACAGGCCGGGATTGTCCAGCGCGAACCGGACGTAGGCGCGACCCAGGTTGCGGAACCGCCGGACCGCGTCGTCGGCCGGGTCGGCCAGCGGCTCGCCGCTGTCCAGGCCGTCCTGCATCGCGTCCGCGAGCGCCGCGAGCGCCCGCTGCTTGACCGCCTGCAGTAGCTCGCCGTGGCCGACGAAATGCCGGTACGCCGCGGCGGCGGAGACCCCCACCCGGCGCGCCGCCTCCCGGAGCACGACTGCCTCCGGGCCGCCGCCGCGGGCCAGGTCGGTCGCGGCGTCGGCCAGCGCGTTGGGCAGGTCACCATGGTGATATCCGGCCCGGCCGACGCGAGTGGTTGCCACGGCTTCATAGTGCAGCACCAGCGGCAAGTTGCCAACGTGGGCGCCTGGGGCCACCCGGCCAGCCCGCCTGGATCAGCGTCGGCGCCACGCTCAGCCCGCCTCGGATCACCGCCAGGTCATCCTCGCCAGCCCGCCTCGGATCACCGGCAGGTCATCCTCGCCAGCCCGCCTCGGATCACCGCCAGGTCATCCTCGCCAGCCCGCCCTGGATCAGCGTCTGACCAGCGGGTTTGCAGTACCCAGCTAATCCACAGACCACGTTCAGCGTAGCTTGACATTGCTGCGATTGGCTTTCCCATAGCGCGGCCGAGGGCTCGCCGGACCGGTCCTGCTCCCATTATCCGGCATGCCGCGCACGTCACCCGGACGGGCCCGGCCGTGACCCCCGGGCCACCGGGTGACCTAACTATCTCCCAGTCAGCCAAGCCAGAGGCGCAGCCAGTCGAACTGCTCGGCGAGCACGTGCAGCACCGACTCGCGCGCGAGGTAGCCGTGGCTCTCGTGGGGCAGCAGCACCAGCCGCGCCGTCCCGCCGTTGCCCTGGATCGCCTGGTAGAGGCGCTCGGACTGGATCGGGAAGGTCCCCGAGTTGTTGTCCTGTTCACCGTGGATAAGCAGGATCGGCGCCGCGATCTTGTTCGCGTAGCGGAACGGCGACACCTGGTCGTAGATCTCGGGTGCCTCCCACAGGCTGCGCCGCTCGGCCTGGAAGCCGAACGGGGTCAGGGTCCGGTTGTACGCGCCGCTGCGGGCGATCCCGGCCGCGAACAGGTCGGTGTGCGCGAGCAGGTTCGCGGTCATGAACCCGCCGTAGCTGTGCCCGCCCACCGCCACCCGCGCCGGGTCGGCGATGCCCATCTCGTCCAGCGCCCGGACGTGAGCCCGCGCCGCCGCCGTCACCTGCTCGACGAAGGTGTCGTTCATCGTCTCGGGATCGCCGATCACCGGCATCGTCGCGTTCGAGAGCACCGCGTAGCCGCGGAGCACGAACCACGTCGGCTCGAGCGCGTTCAGCCTGGTGAACCGCTGGCTGCTGCCGCGGACCTGGCCTGCGGTGGTCGCGTCGCCGTAGTCGAGCGGGTAGGCCCAGATCAGCAGCGGAAGCCGGCCGCCGGTGGCCGGGTCGTAGCCCGGCGGCAGGTGCAGCATGCCGGAGAGTTGCACCCCGTCGCCCCGGTCGTGCACGACCAGCCGCTTCTCCATGCCGGTCAGCTGGGGATGCGGGTCCGGCCAGCCGGTCAGCGCCGTGGAACCCGAGCCGTCCAGGGCGGTGCGGTACAGGTTCGGCGGCTCGGCGTGGCTCTCGTGCCACAGCACCACCTCGCCGCGGGGCGGGTCGGCGTCTCCGGGGAAGCCGAGCACGTGGTCCAGGCCGTCCGGGGGGCTGGAGTACAGCCGCTCCTGCTGCGCCGTCTCCAGGTCCAGGCGGTCCAGGAACGGCCGGTCCCCTTCGGGGGTCGAGCCGTCGCCGCGCAGGTAGATCAGGGAGCCGTCCTGCAGCACGGTCCGGCTGCCGTCGGGGTTGGTGACCATCAGCGGCGAGCCGGGGTCGGCGTAGGCGTCATCCATCGAGTGATCGAACAGGATCCGGCGGCGCTCCGGCTCGGCCAGGTCGCACACCCAGGTGGTCAGCCACCGGCGGTCGCGGTCGTGCTCGGTCAGCAGTATCCGGCGCGGCTCGTCCAGGTCGAGCCAGCCGAGGCAGCGGTGCTGGACGTCGAAGGCGCGCTCCGGCTCCCCGGTGAACGGCGCCGCGAGCCGCAAGATGCGGTCGCGATGCTCCGCGGGAGCGACCGGGTCCCCGCCGTCCAGGGCCTCGGTCCAGACCAGGCTGGCCGGGGCCCGCTCCTCCCAGGACACCTGCCGCGGGCCGGTCGGCACGCCCTGCCGCGGGACCTCGTCGCTCACGCCCAGCTCGGCCACGATGCGCTCCAGGTCCCCGGCGGCCGACCACACCTCCACGCTGCGCGCGAAGTACTGGTAGGGGACGCGGAACGAGAACGGCCGCCGCACCCGGTGCACCAGCAGGTGCTCGCCGTCCGGCGAGTCGGCCAGCCGCTGGTAGAGCCCGGGCGGCCCGAGTTCCTTGGCCGCCCCGGTCCGGGGCTCGACCCGGAGCGGCACCGTCGTGGCCAGCGCCTCGAACGCGTCCGCGTCGGCGGTGGTGCGCAGCAGGTCCTGGTAGGTCGCCATCTGGGACCGCTTGCCTGCCGTCTCCTCGATGTGCGGCTCGATCGGCGCCTCGGCCAGCTCGTGCGTCCCGTCTGGCGCGCCGAGCGCCAGCAGGGCACTGCCGTCGCGGGTCCACCGGACGGCGGCGCCGATGGTCAGCGGGTCCCCGCCGAGCACGTCGCGCACCCGCAGCCCGGGCACCTGCCAGGCGGTCGCCGACTCGGCGTCGGCCACCCACACGCCGATGCCGTCCGGCTCGTCCACCGTGAACGCGAACGTCCGCCCGTCCGGCGCCCACGCGGGCACGCTCGGCTGCGCCCCGTGCGGCAGCGCCACGGCCTGCTCCGCCCCGTCCGCCAGCCGCAGCACCGACAACCCGGTCAGCCGGCGCACCCGCTGCCGGCCGGCCAGCACCGGGTCGACCCGGATTCCGGCCAGCGGCAGGTAGCCGCGGGCCAGCAGGGCGATCGGCGGGTGCGACTCGTAATGCACCAGCGCGACGAACCGCCCGCCCGGAACCAGCAGGGCCACGGGGGTCGGCGGGGCATCGATGATCGCAACGACTTCGCGTTCCGGGGTCTTGTAGGGCACTCGTGATCCTTTCCGTGCGCGGACCGCGGTCCGCGGGCTCCGCGATCGGCGGCCCAGGGCCAGTCTCGCACCCGTCGCTCCCCTGCCCACGCCGGGACGGATAGCGCAGACGCCCGTGACCGGTGAGCGCACCCGGCGCCTGCTGACCGCCCGGCTGGCGCAGGAGCAAGCGGACCGGAGGCTTCCGTCGGTGGCGGCCGGCCTGGTGCGCGGGAGCGAGCTGGTCTGGTCGGGCGGGCGCGGCCGGATCGGCGGGGGCAGCGGGCCGGCACCCGGCGGGGGGGATCCCGGCGGCTGGCGGGCCGGGTAGCGCCGGCCCGTTATGGCTTGCGGCCTACTCCGCACATTCCGGGCACATTACCGGGCTCCGGGAAGGGGGTAGCGTCAGGGCGCCAGGCGGTCAGCGTCACGACTCCGGGTTCCACCAGCTCCAGGCCGTCGAAGAATCCGGTGATCTGCTCTGGCGCACGCAGGTGGTACGCGTTGTGCGCTGACTGGTTCAGCTGCCGCGAGGCCTCGTTGAGCGTCTCGCTGGTGTTGACACCGTCGCTGATGGCAAGATAGCTGCCCGGCGGCATGGGATCCATGAGCCGCCTGATGATCGCCTGCGGGTCGTCGGAGTCGGGGATCTGGCCCAAGATCCCTAGCATCATGAGCGCGACCGGCTGGCTGAAGTCCAGCGTCCGGGCGGCCCCCTCCAGGATCTTGTCCGGCTCGCGCACGTCGGCATCGAGGTAGTCGCAGGCACCCTCCGGCGTGCTGGTGAGCAGGGCACGGGCGTGCACCAGGACCAGGGGGTCGTTATCGACGTAGACGATGCGCGATTCCGGCGCGATCGACTGGGCGACCTGGTGGGTGTTGTTGGCGGTCGGCAGGCCGGTCCCGACGTCCAGGAACTGGCGGATCCCGGCCTCGGCGACCAGGTAACGGATCGAACGGGCCAGGAAGGAGCGCTGGAGCCGGGCGATGCGGGTCATGTCCGGGAACATCTCCATGACCTGATCACCGGCCATGCGATCGACCGGGTAGTTGTCCTTGCCGCCCAGCCAGTAGTTCCAGATCCGGGCCGAATGCGGAACCGAAGTGTCGATCTCAGGCATGCGGTCAGCCGTGGACGAACTGTCGCTCACGGATCATTTCTCCGCTCTGTGCTGCGGTAGGGGACGCGGGAACCACGCCGGATCCTAGACCTGCTTGAGCAGCGCGCTGATCATATCCTTGCTGGCCGGGCCGGTCCTGGCCCGTACGCACAGCTGGTCCATGACGGTCACGTAGTCGATGACGTCGTCGGGGTGGTCCAGGTAGACCGCGCTGTTCAGCTGCTCAAGGTAGACCATATCGGGCAGGTCCGGCTCGGGGAACCGCAGGATGGTGAACGGGCCGCCCGCCGCGGCATGCGGGCCGACGTCGAACGGGACGACCTGGAGCGTGACGTTGGGCAGCTCGGTGACCTGCAGCAGGTGCTCGAGCTGCGCCCGCATCACCTCCCGCCGGGCCGGCCAGCGGCGCAGCGCCGCCTCGTCCAGCACGGCCCATACCCGGGGGGCATCGGGCTGGGTCAGCAGCTGCTGGCGCTTCATCCGGACGCTGACCCGGCGGGTGATCTCCTCCTCGGACGCATTCGCGTTGGCGATGAGGATGACGGCCCGGGCGTAGTCCTCGGTCTGCAGCAGGCCATGGACGAACTGCAGCTCGTAGAGCCGGATGATCGACGCGGCCTTCTCCAGCCCGAGGTACAGCTCGAACCAGCTGGGCAGGACGTCGGTGTACGGCTGCCACCAGCCGGGTGTGCTGGCCTGGCGGGCCAGGGCCAGCAGCTCTTCCCGCTGCGCCTCGTCGGTCACCCCGTACAGGCTGAGCAGATCCGCCACGTCGCGCTGCTTGGCGCCGCTGCGTCCGCGCTCCAGGCGGCTGATCTTGGAATGGGTCGCCCGGATCTCCTCGGCGGCCTCAGCCACCGTGACGTGGCTGTTTTCCCGCAGCCGGCGCAGCTGAGCGCCCAGCGCGATCCGCAGCGCCGTCGGCCCGCTGCGCGCGGCGATCAGTGCCCGCTCGGACGGCGCCCGCTCGGACGGCGCCCGCTCGGACGGCGCCCGCTCGGACGGCGCCCGCTCGGACGGCGCGCGGGCGGGCGTGATGTGCCGTACCTGATCTGAGATCATCCAAACTCCAGGGGGAACCGCAGCCGACGCCTGGCCGGCTAGCCAAGTATCCCACCGGCCCGTGCCGGCGCATAGCGAGTCGCCGCGAGCCGCCGGCGGCCGGGAGAACCTCCCAGGTCAGCCGAGCAGGTAGTCGAACTGGCCGTCCTTGACGCCCCGGATGAACGCGGTGATCTCCGCGGGGGTGTAGATCAGCGCCGGGCTGTCGGAATGACGCGAGTTACGGACGGCGACTGCCCCGTCAGGCAGTTCGGCGACCTCCACGCAACTCCCGTTCGGGTTGCTGTAGTCGCTCTTGCGCCAGCTAACCCCCTCGAGCTGGGATGCTGGCATGCCGTTGCGGGCCTGAACCATCAACCTTCTCCCCGTTTGCTTACGGCGGACCTGCCCCTGTTGGCACCCCTTGCCGCTTCTAGCACGTTATCGTATGCACGCGCATTTGTTCTGTGCAATCAAATGTTCTTGCAGATGCTCTTGCAGACGTTCATGCGTACGATGGCCAGGAACCTCTGCACCCTGATAGATCCGAGTAAACCGACCGGGGAAGGCTGGCATGCCGAAGCTCAGCGACAAGGACAGGCAGGCGCTCCGGCTCGCCGACGACCTGCAGAAGGCCATAGACCAATGGCTCGGCCGCCGCGGCGTGGAGCAGTCCTGCGCCGTTTCCCCATTCGTAGACCCGGCCGGGGAGCCGGCGGTGATCATCAAGATGAACGCCCTGGTGGCCGGCGCCATGATCGACGGCCTCCAGCAACCAGCGGCCCGCCCGGTGCCGCCGCCGCTACTGGGCGGCGGTCCCGCGGAGCCGTTCCCCGGCGACCCTCCCGCCGGACCGCCCGGCCCGAACAGCCCTTCCGGGTACTTCCCGTTCAAGCCGTAACCTCAGGCGTGCACCAGGTCTACGGCGGCCTTCTCGATCGTGGGCTCGTCCAGCAGCACTACGTTGGCCGCCGGGCCGAGCGGGACGAAGCTGTCCTCGCTGGTCACCCGCGAGATCCGGCCCTGGAACCCGGCGTCGACCAGCGCGGTGACGACTCCCTCGGACACCCCGCCGGAGCGCCGGGTCTCGTCCACGACCAGCACCCGCCCGGTCGCCTCTGCCTCGCGGAGCACGTCGCCGGCCGGAAGCGGGGCGAGCCAGCGCAGGTCGACGACCCTGGTACCGATCCCCCGGCCGGCCAGCCTGCGGGCGACCCGCAGGCTCATCCGCAGTCCGTTGCCGAAGGTCACCACGGTCAGATCGCGGCCGTCACCGTAGCTGCGCGCCTGCCCGACCGGCACGTGCGCGTCCCGCCCGGGGTATGGCGCCAGCCAGCCGCCGTCGCCGTCGTCGTGCAGGTCGCGGGTGTGATAGAGCGCTATCGCCTCGAGGAACACGCACACCGAGCCGTCCGTCGCCGCGGCGGCCAGGCAGGTGCGCAGCATCGCCGCCGCGTCATCCGGCCGGGCGGGCGAGGCGATCACCAGGCCGGGAATGTCGCGTAGCACCCCGACCGCGTTGTCGTTGTGGAAGTGGCCGCCGAAGCCCTTCTGGTAGCCGTAGCCGGCCACCCGCAGCACCATCGGGTTGCGGAACTGCCCGGCCGAGAAGAACTGCTGGGTAGCGGCCTCGCCGCGGACCTGGTCCTCGGCGTTGTGCAGGTAGGCGAGGTACTGGATCTCCGGCACCGGCAGCAGGCCGGTCAGCCCGCCGCCGAGGGCCAGCCCGAGGATCGACTGCTCGTCGAGCAGGGTGTCGAACACCCGGGCCGCCCCGAACCGGCGCTGCAGCCCCTTGGTCACGCCATAGACGCCGCCCTTGCGCCCGACGTCCTCGCCGAACACGCACATCCCGGGGTAGGTCTCGAGCAGTTCGCCGAGCGCCAGGTTGACCGCCTGGGCCAGCGTGACCTCCTGAGCAGCCGCCCGGGCCAGCGTGACCTCCTGAGCAGCCGCCCGGGCCAGCGTGACCTCCTGAGCAGCCGCCCGGGTGACCTCCTGAACGGTCGCCTGGCTGAACGCCTCGGCCCCGGTCTCCGTCCCGGCCGCGCCCCCCGGCTCGGCCGGCCCCTCCGGTCCGGCCGGGCCCCGGCACGCCAGCTCGGCGACCCGGTCCGGGTGCCGTGGCGCCAGCGGGGCCATCACCTCCGCGGCGCTGGACAGCGGCGTGGCGGCCAGCGCCTGCTCGGCCGTCTCGTGGACCAGGCCGCCGATCGCGACGTACCGGGCCACGGCCTCGCCGGGAGTCAGCAGGCCCGCGCGGACCAGCTCGCCCGCGGCCGCCACCAGCGGATCGCGGTCCAGGTCCGCGGCCAGGTCGGCCGGGGCACGGTAGGCCGCCTCCGCGTCGCTGCCCGCGTGGCCGAGGAAGCGGACCACGGACAGGTGCAGGAACACCGGGCCCCGCCTGGACCTGGCCAGCCCGGCCGCCTCGGCGGCCGCGTCGTAGGCCGCGACCGGGTCGCAGCCGTCGGCGGCCAGGTACCGCAGGCCCGGCCGCTCGCCGTAGGCGGCCGCCACCCACCCGCGCGGGGTGGGCACGCTGATCCCGATCCCGTTGTCCTCGCAGACGAGCAGCAGCGGGACCGGGATGCCCTGGTATGAGGTGTGGCAGGCGGCGTTGACCGCGCCGACCGCGGTGGAGTGGCTGGCCGAGGCGTCGCCGAACGAGGCCACCGCCACCGCGTCGCGCGGCCACGGGCAGTCCACGCCCAGCTTCGCCGCCCGGCCGATGCCCAGCGCGACGCCGAGCGAGCGCGGCAGGTGCGAGGCGATCGTCGACGTCTGCGGGATGATGGCCAGCTCGGCCCGGCCGAACACCTTGTGCCGCCCGCCCGCGATCGGCTCGTCGGCGGATGCGGCCACCCCCAGCAGGACGTCGCGGACCGGGTCGATCCCGGCCACCTGGCGGGCGCGGGCGCAGTAGAACCCGCCGGACCGGTAGTGCAGCAGCGCCGGGTCGGACGGCCGCAGCGCCGCGGCCACCGCGGCGTTGCCCTCGTGCCCGGCCGAGCTGATCGTGTAGAAGCCGCGGCCGTGGCGCTGCATCCACCGCGCCGCGAAGTCCAGGTGCCGGCTCTGCGCCTGGGCGTCGAAGATGGCCAGCAGGGTGGCGCCGTCCAGGCGGCTGCCCGCGCGCACCGGCGCCGCCCAGTCCGGGCCGCCGCCGCCCGGCCGGGCCGGGCCGCCGGGCAGCCCGCCCACGGTATCGATGAAGTGCTGGTCAAGCTCGGCTGCAGTGGTCATGGGCGGGTTACGGCGGCGCGGCGAGAGCTCACAACGTGAACTCTAGGTCCGGCGTGAGCTCGGTCACGTCCATCTGCGCCTTCTGCAGCCGCCCGGAGTAGTCCCAGTTCAGCGCCTGCCAGCGGGTGAACTGGTCGAGCACCCACACGCCGGACTGGCGGGACCCGTTGCCGGACTTGCCGTTGCCGCCGAACGGCAGGTGCGCCTCCGCCCCGGACGTCGAGTTATTCACGCTCACCATGCCGGCCGACACCCCGCGCCGGAACGCGAACGCCTCCCGCGCGTCGTCGGTGTAGACCGACGAGGACAGCCCGTAGCCGGGCGCGTTCGCGAGCTCGATTGCCTGGTCCATGGACCGGTACGTGGTCACCCCGACCAGCGGCCCGAACGTCTCGTTGTCGAAGATCTCGTCGCCGGGGCGCACCCCGTCCACGATCGTCGGGTGGTAGAAGATGCCCGCTTCCGGGTCGCCCACGAAGCCGGCCCGCGGGTTCGCCGCGGTGATCCGCCCGATCCCGGTGGAGCCGAGCACCTTGTGCCGCGGGCCGATCCAGCCGAGGAACTTGTCGAACCGCTCGGCGAACTTCACGTCGAGCATCGGCCCGTAGAGCACGTCACCGAACGGGTCGCCCACCGCCGCGGCGGCCGTCGCCTCGGCGAACCGGGTGAGGAACTCGTCATGCACCGACTCGTGGCAGATCACGGTGCCGAGCGAGGTGCACCGCTGCCCGGCGGTGCCGAACCCGGCGAACAGCGCCCCCTCGACGGCCAGGTCCAGGTCGGCGTGCCCGGTGACCACCATCGGGTTCTTCCCGCCCAGCTCCAGGCAGGCCGACTGCAGGTGCCGGCCGGCCAGCTCGCCGATCCGCGCGCCGACCTCGGAGGAGCCGGTGAACCCGACCTTGTCGACCAGGCCCGCGTCCAGCGCCTGCTCCAGGCCGGAGAAGGTCTCCGGGCCGTCGGCGTAGACCACGTTGAACACCCCGGGCGGCAGCCCGCCGCCGCGGCAGAACAGCTCGTGGAAGGCGGCCGCCGCGGCCGCGGAGTACTCGGCCGGCTTCCACACCACGGCGTTGCCGCACAGCAGCGCGGGCACGATGTACCAGGACGGGACCGCCACCGGGAAGTTCCCCGCGGTGATCACCGCGACCACCCCGACCGGGTTGCGGAACGTGAACAGCTGCTTGTCCGGCATCTCGCTCGGCACCGTCTGCCCGTACAGGCGCCGGCCCTCGCCGAGGAAGAAGTCGCAGGTGTCGATGATCTCCTGGACCTCGCCGAGCGCCTCGGGGTACGGCTTGCCGATCTCGCGGGTGACCAGCCGGGCCAGCCGCTCCTTGTTGGCCTCCACCAGCCGGCCGATGTGCGCGATCGCCCGGCCGCGCACCGGCGCGGGCACGTCCGCCCAGCCCGGCTGGGCCGCCCGCGCCGCCCGGGCCGCGCTCACCAGCAGCGGCGCGTCGGCCAGCGCGACCTCGGCGACCACGTCGTCGAGGCGGGCCGGGTTGGTGGACCGGAACCGCCCGGCGGCCGGGCCGGTGACCGGGCGGCCGTCGATGACGGAGCAGACCGCGCGGGCCTCGGGGCGGGCGGAATCAGCCGCGGAATCAGCCACGGGGTGAGCCATGTCCTGCGTCCTTAGGTAGTCGTCAGCTGCTAGCCAGGCTATGCAGCGAGCCCAGCACGCGGTCGAAGGCAGCCAGGCCGAACTGCAGCTCCCGCTCGGTGATGTCGAGGGCCGGCCGGAACCGGATCGAGCGCCCCCCGCAGGGCAGTACGATGACGTGCTCCTCGCGCAGGTGTCGCACCGCGGTGTCGCGGATCGCCGCGTCCGGGAGGTCGAGGGCGCACATGAGCCCCCGCCCGCGGACGTTCGACGCCACGGCCGCGTGCTGCTCGCCCAGGGCCCGGAGCTCGCCGAGCAGCCAGTCGCCGGTCTTGGCCGCGCGGTCGATCAGCCCGTCCCGCTCGATGATCTCCAGCAGCCGCCGGGAGCGGACCATGTCGGCCAGCCCGCCGCCCCAGGTCGAGTTGATCCGGCCGGAGACCGCGAACACGTTGTCGGCGACCTCGTTGACCCGCCGCCCGGCCATGACGCCGCCGAGCTGCACCTTCTTGGCGAACGCGACGACGTCGGGCTCCAGGCCGAGCTGCTGGTAGGCCCACGCCGTGCCGGTGAGCCCGACCCCGGTCTGCACCTCGTCGAGCACGAACAGCGCGTCGTAGGCGTGGCAGAGGTCCTGCATGGCCCGCAGGAACTCGGGCCGCATGTGATTGTCCCCGCCCTCGCCCTGGATCGGCTCGGCAAGGAAGCAGGCGATGTCGTGCGGGTTGGCCTCGAAGGCCGCCCGCGCCTGGGCCAGCGCCCGCGCCTCGGCCTGCTCGACCTCGGCCAGGTGCTCCCCGAGGGGGAACGTGACCGCGGGCACGTCGATCCTCGGCCAGTCGAACTTCGGGAACCGGTCGGTCTTGGCCGGCTCGGTGTTGGTCAGCGACAGCGTGTACCCGGACCGGCCGTGGAACGCCCGGGTGAGGTGCACCACCTTGGTGCCGAGCCGGGGGGACCGGCCCGCCGCCTCGTTGCGGCGGCTCTTCCAGTCGAACGCCACCTTCAGCGCGTTCTCGACGGCGAGCGCCCCACCCTCGACGAAGAACAGGTGCGGCAGCGCCCGGTCGCCGAGCACCCGGACGAAGGTCTCCACGAACTGCGCGTAATGCGTGGTGTAGATGTCCGGGTTGGCGGGCTTGTTGGCCGCCGCCTCGGCCAGCACGGCCATGAACTCCGGGTCGTCGGCCAGCCCGCGGGGGTTGGACCCGAGCGGCGCCGACGCGAAGAACGTATAGAGGTCCAGGTACTCCTCGCCGGTCCGCGCGTCGACGATCCAGGAGCCGTGGCTGGCCCTGGTGTCGTAGATGATCTTGAACCCGTCGGCCAGCACGTACCGGGCGAGCACCTCGTGCACCTGCTGCGGGGCGATCGCGACATTGTCGGCCGGGCTGGGCGCGGTCCCGCTCCGAGACCCGATGATCGATTCCACCGGAAGTCCTCCCGTCGTCACCGTCGACGAACGAATAATCTCCAGCCTAACGGCCACACAGCCGCACATCGTATGTGACATTTCGAAGTTCTCAGGCCGCTGCCCGGCCGCCGTGCAGGCCGGCCGGGCGCCGGAGGGCACGCCGGAACCCGCTCAGTACCAGCCGTCGGCGACCTCGTAGTCCCAGGCCAGGCGCGGGCTGCCGTAGGTGCTGCGGATGTACCGCAGGCCCCAGCGGATCTGGGTCCGGGCGCTGCTGCGCCAGCCCGGGCCCGCGGCGGCCATCTTGGCGCCCGGGAGGGCCTGCGGGATGCCGTAGGCGCCCGAATACGGGTTCTGCGCGTACACGTTCCAGCCGCTTTCGGCGTCCCACAGCCAGTTCAGGTACGGGAACTGCCGCTGCGACCAGCCGAAGGAGCCGAGCATCTGCCGGGCGATCTGCCGCGGCGTCAGCGCACTGCTCGCGGCACTCGCGGCACTCGCGGCCGGCGCCAGCACGGTGGCCAGCTTGATGCTGCGCGGGGGGTGCGTCGTGGCCTGGCGGCCCGTGGTCAGGCGAGCCGCGGCCGCGCGGCCCGTGGTCAGGTGAGCCGCGGCCGCGCGGCCCGTGGTCAGGTGAACCGGGGCGACGGGCCGGGCCGGGGCGGATGACGCCGCGGCTGTGCCGGCGGCTCCCAGGGCCAGGGCCGAACTTGCGATGACGGTCGTGAGCTTTACGGACAGCGGGGAGGACAAGATGAACCCTCGGTCGGGCACGCCTGGCGTGCTCGGCTTCCACCCATGACAAAGTGCCTGGCCGCGAAGGGGAGGCAGTGGCGCGCGGACTCGGACGCGGATCAGGGCGCCGGCGGGTTGCTCAGGGCAACCATCACGCACGCTGGGTGCTGACGTGCGCTCCACCCTGCCGAAGCCCGGGGAGTGCTCGGCGCATTAGCGGCTGAAGTTAGCTGAGAGCTTAACCAAATAACTGCCCATAACGGACGGAAAGCCCTATATCTCCTCGACCGGCCGGCCGTGGAGCGTCTCAGCCGTGGCCGGAACTCGCCGCCGAACGCAGGTCGGCCACGGGATCGCCGCCCCCGCGCCGGACGATCGCCGCGCGGTCGGCCCTGGTCCGGAACGTGACGCAGGTCCGGTCGGCGCGGAACAGGTCATGGGAGAACTCGAACGGGACGCCGGCCGAGGTGGCCGAGATGCGGGTGATCGCGAGCAGCGGCGCGCGGACGTTCACCGCGAGCAGCGCCGCCTCGTCGGCGCTGGCCTCGGCCACCTCCAGGTGCTCGACCACCTCGTCGGGCCTGATGCCGTAGCGGGAGTCGAGCAGGTCGTAGATCGAGCCGCCGAGCGGCAGCTCGAGCAGCCCCGGGAAGATCTCGGCCGGCAGCTGGACCCGCTCCAGCGAGATCGGGATCCCGTCCGCCAGCCTGATCCGGACGATGTCGATGAGCAGGCTCCCGGCCGGCACGGCCAGGTTGTTGGCGGCGATGTCGTCGGCGCCGGACATGGTGGCCGACAGCACCTGGGTCCCGGCCACGAAACCCTGGCGGCGCAGGTACTCCGGGAGGCCCACGATCACCGACAGGTCGCGGTCCACCTTGGCATGGGCGACAAAGGTTCCGCCGGCCCGGCCGGGCACCCGCCGCACGACGCCGCCCTCGGCCAGCACGGCCAGCACCTGCCGCAGCGTCGACCGGCTGACCGACAGCCGGGCAGCCAGTTCCCGCTCGGTGCCCAGGCGGTCGCCGGGCCGTAGCGTTCCGGAATTAATCAGGTCGAGCAGGCGGTGCCGGGCATCTTCCACCAGCCGCCGGTCGGGCACGGCGCGCGGATGCGGCCGGGCGCGCAGCGGCTCGCGCGCGCCTTCCCCCGGCATCGGCCTCACCCCATAGCTTCCAGCGACTCGGGGACCGTCTGGCCTCCGTCGATCACGAGCGTCTGGCCGGTGATGTAGCCGGCCTCCTCGGTGGCGAAGAACAAGGCCGCGCTGGCGATGTCCTCGATGCTACCCAGGCGCTTGAGCGGGATCGACGCCTCCATCGTGGCGATGTACTCGGCGCCGAGGTCGGCCAGGCCCTCGGTCGCGATGTTGCCCGGCATGATCGCGTTGACGGTGATCCCGGAGGAGGCCAGCTCGAGCGCGGCCGAGCGCATGAAGCCGAGCTGGCCGGCCTTGCTCGCCCCGTAGTGCGACCAGCCGGTGTAGCCGGTGATCGGGCCGGTGATCGACGAGGTGACGATGACCCGCCCGCGGCCGGAGCGCTGCAGCGCGGGCAGGGCCGCCTGCACGGTGAAGAAGGTGCCCTTCAGGTTGACCCCGAGCACCTCCTCCAGCTGCCCGGGGGTCATCTCGGCGAGCGACGCGGCCGGGAAGATCCCGGCGTTGCAGCACACGATGTCCAGCCCGCCGTGGCGCTCCTGCGCCGCCGCCACCGCCGCCGCGCAGTCCTGCGCCACGCTCACGTCGCCCGGCACGAAGCACACGGTCCCGCCCGCGGCCGCGAGGTCGGCCGCGGCCTGCTCGCCGGCCTCGCGGTCCCGGCCGACGATCACGACGTTCGCGCCCTCGGCCGCGAACGCGGCGGCCAGGCCCTTGCCGATTCCCTTGGTGCCGCCGGTCACGAGCACCGACCGGCCGCTGATCGAGGTGAACATCCGCAACTCCTAACAGGCTCGGGGCCGCATCGGCCGGGACATCACGAGGTGGTGAGCAGGTAGCGTTCGGCAAGCTCGCAGGCGCCCCGGGTGAAGTCCGCGCCGAGGTCGCGGGCGGCGTCGGCGAACCGGTGCGAGCCGACCCAGGCGACCAGCTGCAGCCGCCGCAGCAGCACGAACGTCGGGATCTGCGCGGCGTCCTGCGCCGGGAGCGGCTGCACCCGCCGGTAACCGTGCTGCCAAGCGTCGCACAACGCGGGCACCCGGGGATCATGCTCGAAGAAGCTCAGCGCCGCGCCGAGGTCGAACAGGAACCAGCCGAACCCGCAGTCGTCGAAATCGATCACCTGGATGTCGGGCCCGCTGACCAGGAGGTTGGCCAGCCGCATGTCGGCGTGAATGAGCCCGAACCGGTCCGGCCCGGCGCCGAACCGGCGCAGCCGGTCGGCCATCAGCGCGGCGGCGCGGCCCAGCGTGGCCAGCTCCTCCGGGCCGACGCCGATGCCGTCCTGCCACCGGCCCCAGCGGCCCGTCTCGCCCACGCAGGCCTCGAAGTCCCAGGAGAAGCGGACGAACGAGGCTGGCCGGGCCCAGCTGCGGGAATGCCGGTGCATCCGCGCGCAGATCTCCCCCAGCAGCTCGAACTTCTCCGCCAGCTGCTCTTCGGGGGGCTCGGTGCCCGGCAGCCATTCGAACAGCACCGTCTGCCTCGTCACCGGGCCGATCGTGATGTCGACCACCTCCCGGCCGTCCACGGCCGGGAACACCGCGGGGGTGAGCAGCCCCTCGTCCCGCCGCAGCGCCTGCAGCCAGGCCAGCTCGGAAGCGACCGCGCCCGGCGGGTGGTATCCGGTCCGGTGCACCCGGAGCACCGCCGTGCGCCCGTCGCCGGGGTCGTCGATCCGGTAGGTCGCGTTCTCCGACAGGCTGAGCAGAGACAGCCGGGCCCGGGCCGAGAAACCGAACGGGCCGAGCGCCGCCCGGGCGTACGGGTCGTAGTCGCGCAGGACCGCGGCCGGGTCTGTGTTGTCTGGTTCGCTGTTGTCTGGTTCGCTCGCCTCCGGGACCCCGCCCGCCTCCCCATCCCCCTTCACTGGCGCCGCCTTCCCTCGTCGCTCGGTCGCAGGCTCCCTCCCCGCCCGCCTCCCCATCCCCCTTCACTGGCGGTGCCGCGCCCCTTCGGCTCGCTCACTGGTCTCGCCCCTCGATGCCGGCCAGCAGCCGCTCGATCTCCTCCCGGGCGCGGCCGACGCCCGCGCTGGTCCCGGCGATGTAGAGCCGGCCGGACGCGCCGATCATGGCCACGTCGACCAGCGTGTTCTCCGGCACCGCCTGCTCGGCCTGGTTGGCCGCCACCGCCGCGAACAGGGCCGGCGCCATCTCGCAGACCAGCAGCGACTGGCCGGGGAGAATCATGGACGCCTGCCGGGACCGGTTGATGATGATGGCCTGCTGGTCGGTGATGTCCTCGATCACGTCCGAGTACAGCAGCGTCGGCCGCAACTGGTCGTCGGCGCCGCGCCCGAGGCCGTCCAGGATGGCCTGGCCGGCCCGCCCGACAGCGTCGGCGCTGCGGGAATGGATCTCCAGCACCCCGAAGTGGCGCTCCACGAACAGGATCCCGGGCTCGACGGCAGGCTCGGCCCGCAGCGCCAGGTCGGTGACCCGCTCGATCGCCAGGCCGGGCGCGACCTCCACGATCAGGGCGTGATCGCCCTCGGCCGGCGGGTACCCCCGGGCCCGGGTGGGCACGGCGAGGTAGGCGGCGAACTGCCGTTGCAGGCTCGCGATCGGCAGGTACACCCGCAACTCCGTGCGCGCGGCGGCGCCCACCGTCACCGCGCTGCCCCGTCGTCCGGCGCCCGCCGCGCTGCCCCGGCGGCTGGCGCCCGCCGCGCTGCCCCGGCGGCCGGCGGTCTCACTCGGAGACAACGAAATGCTTGCCCAGCTCGCCGTGCGGCCGCGGGATCACGTGCACCGAGACGAGCTCGCCCACGCTCGACGCGGTCTCGGCGCCCGCCTCGGTCGCCGCCTTGACCGCGCCGACGTCGCCGTTGATGATGACCGCGACCAGCCCGTCGCCAACCTCCTGCCGGCCGACGATCACCACGTTGGCCGCCTTCACCATGGCGTCGGCGGCGGCCAGCGCCGCCACGTAGCCCTTCGTCTCGATCATCCCGAGCGCGTTCTGAGCCATCTGCGCATCCTTTCCGTTGGCCGTTCCGTTCGATTTTCATGATCGCGGTACATGAGGTGCGAAATACGCGTGCCATGAACCGCGATCATGAAGCTGACCGTCTCGGGGGCTTCCCGGCTGGCGGCGTCGGCTCGTCGATGGAGCCGATGATGAGCGCGTCGACCGGCGGCCGCCCCGGCAGCCAGCCTGCCGCCACCGAGCCCTGGGTGACCAGGACCCGCTCGCCCTGTCCGCTTCCGAGCACGTCGAAGGCGACGAGCCGCTCTCCCGATCCGGTCACCTCGACCTCGAGCAGGGCGCCGCTAGGCAGCCCGTCGATCCGCTTGCTGGACCAGACATTCCCGACCACCACTGCTTGCAGCATCACCGCTCCTTCTCGATCGGGACTCCGAGGGCGCGGGCCCGGTCCCGGGCCAGCGGGGTCAGCACCGCGCGAGGGCCCAGCACCAGCCGCGCGCCCGCCGCGGCCGCGGCCTGCACGGCGCGCTCCGTCACCGCCCCCTTCTCGACCCGGTGCTCGGCCGGGCCGGGGGCCGCGCTGCCCCGGGTCAACGGTCCTGGCCCGGGCGTGCCGCGGCCGGCGGGCGCGAGGGTGAACCGGAGCCGCCCGGAAAGCAGGTCTCGCCGGCGCTTGGGGTTGTCGGCCAGCGCCAGGATGTGCCGCACGAACTCATGCAGTTCCTCGTCGGTGGCCAGCCGGACCGGCTGCAGCGCGACACCGGGGCGCGAGGCAGCCGGGTACCCCTCGGCCCGGGCCTGCCCGTCGGCTCCGGCGCCCCCGGCGGGCCGCGGTGGCCCGGGCTCGGACGTGGGCGGGGTGGCAGGCGGAACGGCGGGCGGTCCGGGCCGGGCGGCAAGCGGGGGCTGGGCGGCCGGGCCGGCCGGGCCGGCCAGCCCGGGCAGGACGTCGCGCAGCACCTCCCGCACCAGCTCACGCAGCGCATCGGGGGCCGCGCCGTCGGGCGTCATCGGGGCTCGCCCAGCAGGCCGGTGACCGCCTCCGCGGCCTGGCGCACGTCATCCTCGAGGCCGGACAGGTAGACCCGGCCGGTAGCGCCGATCATCCGGTAGTCCACGATCTTGATGCGCGCATCCTTCTCGGCCTCGTTGGCGGCCAGGATCGCGTACGAGGCCGGCTGGAGCTCGAAGACGAACAGCGACTCGCCCGGTAGCACCATCGAGCCGAGCTTGTTCCGGTTGACCAGGAACGCGTGCTGGGCGTCCACGCCGGTGATGATCCGCGAGGCGAGCACCTGCGGCCGGGTGGCCGAGGTCGCGCTCACCCCGAGCGCGGCCAGGACGGCGCTGCCGGCCGCGCGCACGGCGTCCGTGGTGCCGTGCAGCTCCAGGTAGCCGAACTGCCGTTCCACGACCAGGATTCCGGCCTGGACGTCGGCGTCCTTGAGCGCGACGTCGGTCAGCGGCTCGATGTCGAGCCCTGGCGCGATCTCGATGACCTGGGCCGCGACCCCGGAGCGCGGCAGCCGGCCCCGGACCCAGGTACCCAGGTAGCACATGGTCTGCGGCTGCAGCTGGTCCAGGAAGATGAACGATCGCAGCTCGGCCACGGTTACCTCTTGATGAGCTGCTGGAGCTCTTCGATGATCAGCGCCCGCAGCTGCTCCCGGACCGCATCGGGGACCGCTGTTCCCCGGGCCGCTGTTTCCTGGGCCGCCGCCCCGCCAGGGACCGCCGGGTCGCGCGCCGCTCCCGCGGCCAGGTTCGAGGCATGCGGATAACCGGGGACCGGGCCGTCGGGCGCCTGGAAGGCGGTGATCGCCGCGAAGTCATCGAACGGCACGCTGGCGTCAGAGTTGTAGGCGACCCTGGTCCAGTTGACCAGGTGCCGGGGCTCAAGGTTCTCCCCGACCGAGCTCCGGCCCACGAACCCGGTGCCGAGGGTCATCGACAACGCGAGGTGGGTGTCCAGGCCGGCGCTGCCGGTGCTGTTCCCGGCGTTGACCGCGATCCGGAGCACGGGCACCCGCGTGCCGTACCGCATGATGACCCGCGGGTCCCGACTGTGCACGGCGGCCGAGTGCCCGGCGCCGCCGAGCCGGACGACCGCCCGGGCCGCCTCGATCCCGCGGTCGGCCGACTCCGCCCGCACCAGGCCGAGCACCGGGCAAAGCTTCTCGTGGGCCAGCGGCTCCTCGTCCACCACCAGGTCGAACGGCGCCAGCAGGACCCGGGTCCGGGGCGGGACCCGGACCCCCGCCCGGTCCGCGATCCATGCGGCGTCCTTGCCGATCGCCTCGCCGTTGAGACGACCGTCCGGGAAGAGATAGGCGCGGAGCTTGTCCCGCCCCGCCTCGTCCAGCAGGGCCGCCTGCTGCCGGTGCAGCTCCCGGACCAGCCGGTCGGCGACGGCCTCCTGCGCGACGAGAACGGACTCGTTGGTGCACAGGATGGAGTTGTCGAAGGCCTTGCTGTCGGCGATCCGCCGGGCCGCGTCGGCCAGGTCGGCGGTCGCGTCCACGAGCACGGGCACGTTCCCCGGGCCCACGCCGAGCGCGGGGTTGCCGGACCGGTGCGCCGCCCGGACCACGGCGGTGCCCCCGGTCGCCACGATCACGTCGGTGACGGGATCCGACATCAGCGCCTCGATCAGCGGGACGGTGGCGTCGGGCACCACCTGGATCGTGCCGTCGGGGGCGCCCGCCTCGGTCGCGACCGCGGCCAGCAGCCGGGCCGCGTCGGCGCAGCAGCCCTGAGCCAGGGGGTGCGGGCTGACCACGATCGCGTTCCGGGTCAGCAGGGCCAGGATGACCTTGAAGAACACGCTGCACACCGGGTTGGTGGATGGGGTCAGGGCCAGGATGACGCCGGCCGGCCGGGGTATGGAGAGGATCTTGCCCGCGGTGTCGATCCGCGGGCTCACGTAGTCGTCGCCGGCGTAGCGTTCCAGGATCCCCAGCGAGCAGGCCTCGTTCTTCACGACCTTGTGCTCGACGACGCCGAACCCGGTCTCGGCGACCGCCCACTCCGCGTAGCGCCGGGACTCGGCGTACGCCGCCGTGGCCACGGCCTCGGCGATGCGCAGCACCGAGGCCCGGTCGTAGGAGGCGAAGGCGCCGGCCGCCCAGTGCGCGCGTGCGAGCATCTGCCGCGCCCGCCAGGTGGCCGCGGCCGTCCCGGGGGCAGGGTCTCCCGGGGCCGCCGCAGGACCATGGGCCGCCGCGGGACCGAGGGCCGCCACGGGACCAGGGGCCGCCGCAGGACCGAGGGCAGCCGCACCGGCCCGGCCGGCCTGCCCGGCCGCGGCACCGGCGCTCACCGCCGGGCCCCGCGGCCGCCCGCCGTGCGGCCGCGCACCTCCGCCGCGGCGGCGCCGATCCCGGCCTCGGTCCGCTCGAGCAGTTCCTCGCACAGCTCGGGGGTCATCAGCAGCCCCGGCTTGTACTGCAGCACCCGCGGGTCGAGGGTCGAGAAGATGGCCCAGACCCCGCGGCGGTACAGCTCCCGCATGACGAACTTCGCCCCCTCGGGATGATCGAATTCCAGGCCCATGACCACGCCGTTCTGCCGGATCCCGACGAACCAGTCCGGGTAGCGGTCCTGGATGGCCCGCAGCCCGCGGCCGGTCAGGTCGGCGATGTAGTGGACCATCGAGCGCGTCTCCGGCCGGCCGCAGATCTCCAGGGTCTTCAGCGCGGCCACGCAGCCGAGCTCCGCTCCGCCGAAGCTGGAGATGTGCGCGAACCCGTCCTCGGTGAGCCAGCCGGCGCACCGCTCGCTGACCAGCACGGCCGCGATCGGGTACATCCCGCCGGACAGGCCCTTGCCGGTCACCAGGATGTCTGGCTCGATGCCGTGCTTGGTGATCGCCCACATCTCGCCGGTGCGCATCAGCCCGGTCTGCACCTCGTCCGCGATGTAGAGCGTGCCGTGTCGCTCGCAGAGCGCCTTGACCGCCTCCAGGTAGCCGGGCTGCGGCAGCGGGAAGCCGTACGTGGCCGGGATCGTCTCCATGATCACCGCCGCCACGTCGCCGCCGGCCAGGGCCTCCTCCATGGCGCCGATGTCGTTGAACGGGACGTGCGTGAACTCGTCCGGCCGGTCGGCCAGGAACAGCCGGGAGAAGCGGTCGTCCCCGGTGGCCACGGCCAGGCCGGTATGGCCGTGGTAGGCCTTGATGATCGAGACGATCTTGCGCCGTTTGGTGGCGTGCCGCGCGGTCTTGAGCGCGATGTCGATGGCCTCTCCCCCGCCGCTGCCGTAGACCACCTTGGTGAGGTTCGGCGGGGCGGTGCGGATGAGCGCCTCCGCCAGCGCGGCCCGGGCGCTGGACGGGAAGTGGTGGTTGCCGATGTCGAACGACCGCATGCCGACGGTGATGGCCTCGACCAGTTCCGGGTTGCGGTGCCCGAGGTTATAGGTCCCGCCGTTCAGGTGGACGTCGATGAGCCGGATACCCGACATGTCCCAGATGAAGTAGCTTTCCCGGCGGTCGATGACGAGGTCCACGCCGGTCTCGGACCAGAAATCGGTCTTGCCGGGATTCCAGAAATCGCGCGACTTCTCCAGGACCTCGGCCTTGGACTCGACGGTGAAGACGTCGTAGTCGTGCATTGCCCCGCCTTCGTCTGCCGCTCTTACGCGCCAGCAGCTGCACGCCTGCGGCGGTCCCGGCCCGGCTCCGCGTCCGCGTCCGCGACCGCGACCGCCGCAACCCATACCAGACCAAATAGTCTATCGGTCCGACCCAATAGTCAAGAGCCGGTTTTATAACCAAAAGGCAATGGTCAGGAGTCTTGTCGGCCAAGAATCGGTATG
The DNA here is from genome assembly GCA_963808705.1 of uncultured Actinomycetota bacterium. GTDB lineage: Bacteria > Actinomycetota > Actinomycetes > Streptosporangiales > Streptosporangiaceae > JASHPR01. The sequence goes on from CAWEHB010000015.1 coordinate 186,344, forward strand.
TTACGGTCAGGTTCCGGCGGGCGACCGAAACATGTCGATGGCGCCGCGAGGATCCCCGGGCGATCTCGGCATACGCAGTCCCCAACGGGAAACATGCCGCACGACGGCATGCCGAGGAGGGGACATGGCGGTCGTCATGTGTCAGACCGGAAGCGCGCTGAACGCGATCGCGCCCGATGATGTCGCCGCGGCCGGCCGCCGTGGCCGACTCGCCTCCCGCAGCCGTCATTCTTGCCGCCCGGACGGCCTTCCGGCGATCCGGCGGCCACCACCCCCGTCGTGCCCGGCTCATTGCAGCGGCGCACGAGGCCCGGCCCACTGAGGAGGCTGGCTGCATGTCCGACACCCGAGAGCAGGCAGGATCCGGCGGTGACGGCGCCCCGCACCTCACCGCGACCAAGACCGGGATGCTGGAGGAGATCGACGTCTCGGGGCGCCAAGACGTCGCCAAGCTGCGCAAGGGCGCGGTGGGCATCTGGGGGGTGCTGTTCCTCACCGTGACCGGCTCCGCGCCGATCTCGGCGATGCTGTTCAACACTCCCATCGTGGTCGGTTTCGGCCAGGGCGTCGGCGCGCCCGCCGCGTTCATCGTCGCCACGATCGTGCTGGTCATCTTCTCGGTCGGCTACGTGGCCATGGCGCGCAAGAAAACCACCGCGGGCGGCTTCTACTCCTACATCAGCCATGGCCTGGGCCGGGAGATCGGCATAGGCACCGGGTTCGGGTCGGTGCTGGCTTACTCGGTGTTCGAGGCGTCGCTGTGCGGCGGCTTCGCCTACTTCCTCAACCTCAAGCTGGCCCAGTTCGGCTGGAACGTCGGCTGGCCCTGGCTGGCCCTGGCCATGGTCCTGATCATCTCGGTGCTCACCTACTTCGACATCAGGATCTCCAGCCTGGTGCTGGGCATCGGGCTGATCTCCGAGATCGTGATGCTGCTGATCTTCGACGGGTTCATGTTCGCGCACGGCGGCCTCCCGATGGCCTCGCTCAACCCGGTGAACGCGTTCAAGGCCCTTCCGGCCTCGCACGCCGTGGCGGCCGGGGCCATCGGCGTCGGGCTGTTCTTCGCGTTCTGGTCCTGGGTCGGCTTCGAGATGGCGCCCAACTACGGCGAGGAGTCCCGGAACCCCAAGCGGATCGTGCCGCGGGCCATGTACATCTCGGTGATCGGGCTCGGGATCTTCTACATCCTCACCAGCTGGGCCCCGTTCGCCGGCTACTCGACCGTCAACGCCGCGGCGCACCAGGCGCAGACCAACGCGGCCCAGTACTACCTGGGCCCGGCGAACGCGATCGCCGGGCGCTGGGTCGGCTCGCTGCTCAGCTACCTGATCATCACCGGGTCGTTCGCCTGCGGCATGGCCTTCCACAACACCACGTCGCGGTACTTCTACTCCCTCGGACGGGAAGGGCTGCTGCCCCGGCAGCTGGGCAAGACGCATCCCCGCTGGAAGAGCCCGTACATCGCGTCCGTCACCCAGTCCCTGATCGCGGCCGTGATCGTGCTCGGGTTCGCCCTGTTCACCGGGACGAACAACCCGAGCAGCCAGGCGTACATCCAGCTCTACGGGCTGATGGCCGTCATGGGCGTGATCATTATCCTGTCGGTCCAGGCGCTGGTGTCGCTGAGCATCCTGATCTACTTCCGGCGGCACCACCAGGACGAGGTGCACTGGTGGAAGACGATGATCGCGCCCGCCCTGGCCTTCATCTCCCAGGCCTTCGTGGTCTACCTGTTGTTCGACAACATCCAGTTCCTCGGCAGCGGGTACAGCTACGCGAAGTGGCTCGGGCCCATCGACCTTTTGGTCGTCCTGGTCGGCGTGGCCTTCGCGTTCTACCTGAAGTACCGGAACCGCGCTAAATACGAGTCCGCGGGCCGGTTGATCAACGAAGGTCTATGAGCACCGGCCAGGCGGGTCCGGCGGCGGCGCCGGGCCCGGCCGACGGGTCATCCCCGGCCAGGGGGCCATCCCTGGCCGGGGCGCCCGGAGCCTGGGCCGGAGCCAGAGCGCCTACCCGGGCCGGAGCCGGACCGCCGGACCGGGCCGGGCCCGGCGTTCTGCGGAGGCTGGGCGCGGCTACGGCCAGGCAACTGGAGCTGATCGGAAGCCAGTGCTGCGTGGGGCGGGCCGATGCCGCGTGGCGCCGCACCAGGGACCGGGAGCCGCCGGAGTGAGCCGCCGCTAGCAGCCGCGCGGGCGGGGAAAGGAGCACGGGCCGGGATGGGGTACCTGATCGGCGCGGACATCGGCTCGCAGAGCGTGAAGGCGGTCCTGCTCGACCCCGACGGGCGGACGGTCGCCACGGCCGGTCAGGCCTGCGCGATGCTGCACCCCCACAACGGGTGGGCCGAGCAGGATCCCGCCGACTGGCAGGCCGGCCTGACCGCCGCCGTCCGGCAGCTGATCACCCGGTCCGGCGTCGCGCCGTCACAGGTGACGCACCTCGGCCTGGCCTCCCAAGTGGACGGGGTGGTCCCGGTGGATCACCGGCTGCGGCCGCTACGGCCCGGGCTGATCTGGCTGGACCGCCGGGCCACCAGCCAGGCGGCCGCGCTGTCCCGCGAGCTCGGGCACGACTCGATCTTCGCCACGACCGGGCTCAACGCCGACGCCTCGCACGTCGCGCCCAAGCTGATGTGGCTGCGCGAGCATGAGCCGGCCACCTTCCGCCAAGCCCGGTGCTTCCCCCCGGTCGGCGGCTACATGCTCGGCTGGCTCACCGGGACGCTGGCCCAGGACCACGCGAACGCCTCATCCACGCTGCTGTACGACGTGCGGACCGGTGTCTGGGACGAGCGCATGCTGGCCGCGGCCGGCCTCGACCCCGGGCGGCTGGCCGAGATCCGCCCGTCCGCGCAGGCCGCGGGCACGCTGACCGCAGAGGCGGCCGCGGCTCTCGGGCTCGGCCGGGACGCCGTGGTGGTGACCGGGACCGGGGACGAGCACGGTGCCTGCGTCGGTGCCGGGGCGATCGTGCCTGGCCTGGTCGCGGACGTGTCCGGCACCGCCGAGCCGGTGGCGGTCACCGCGCCCAGCCCGGTCTTCGATGCCGAGCACGTGGTGGAGACCCACGCGCACGCGATCACCGGGCTGCTGCTGGTCGAGAACCCCGGGTTCGTCTCCGGCGGCAGCACGCTGTGGTGCGCCACGGCCGTGCTCGGCATCGACCAGGCCGGGCTGTTCGAGCTGGCCGGCCAGGCCCCGGCCGGCGCCGACGGGGTGCTCTTCGTGCCCGCCCTGTCCGGCGCGACGGTGCCACGGTGGAACGACCGGATGCGCGGGAGCTTCGCCGGCCTGTCCATGAACCACGACCGCAGCCACCTGGCCCGCGCGGTGGTAGAAGGCTGCTCGTTCGCGTTGCGCGACGTGCTCGGGCGGCTGGACGCGCTCGGCCTGGCCGGCGAGGAGATCCGCGTGGTTGGCGGGGGGGCGCGCAGCGAGCTGTGGCTGCAGATCAAGGCCGACGTCACCGGCCGCGTCGTCCGTCCCGTGCTGGCCGAGGAGCCGACCGCGCTCGGCGCGGCGATCCTGGCCGGCCTGGCCGCGGGGACGTTCCGCGACGCCGCCGACGCAGTGGCGCGGACCGTGACACCGGCTGCCCGCGGCCATGAGCCCGACAAGCGGGCGCGGGCCGTCTACGAGGAGCGGTACGCGCAGTACCGCGCGCTCTACGACGGCGTAGAAGGGGCGCTCGCTTGAGGCCCGGCGGCGGGAGCAGGCTCGGCCTCGGGCCAGGCGGCGCGGGCGGGCTCGGCCTCGGCGGGCCAGGCGGCGGGAGCGGGCTCGACCTCGGGCCAGGCGGCGGGAGCGGGCTCGACCTCGGCGGGCTCCGCCGCGAGCTGGCCGGCGTCCCGGACGGCGCCCGGCTGCGCCCGCTCGGCCTGGGCCGGGTGGTGACCGGCGCGGGCGCGGTGGCCGGGCTCGCCGACGTGGCGGCCGGCCTGCGCCCGCCCGGCCGCGAGGTCGTGGTGCTCGCGGCGGCGACCCCGATCTCGGCCGGCGGCCGGGACCTGCGGGTGACGGTCGAGGAGGCCCTGGCCGCCCGCTTCGCCGTCCGGTGGGTCACCATCGGGCCCGGCGACGGCGTCGTGCACGCCGACGAGCCGACGCTCACCGCGGCCGTGAACGCCACCGCCGGGGCCGCCTGCGTGGTCACCGTCGGGTCGGGCACGATCACCGACATTGGCAAGGAGTCGGTACGCGACGGCAGGCCGCTGGTCGCGGTGCAGACCGCGACCAGCGTCAACGGCTACGCGGACCCGTTCTCGGTGCTGCTGTATCGCGGCGTCAAGCGCACCGCGGTGTCCCGGTGGCCGGACGCCCTGGTCATCGACCCCGAGGTGCTGCGGGACGCCCCGCCGGACCTGAACCGGGCGGGCGCGGGCGACATGATGGCCATGTTCACCGCGAACGCGGACTGGTACCTGGCCTCGGCCGTGCTCGGGACATCCCCGCCCGGTCAGCCCGGCGACCCGCCCTACCACCCTGCCGTGGCCGGGCTGGTCCGGGCCCGCGGCCCGCGGCTGCTGGCGCTGGCGGGCGGCCTGGCCCCGGGCACCGCACCGGACGCCGGCCACGGTGGCGGCCAGGCTCCGACGCGCGCCGGCCCCGCCCCGCTGGCCGAGCTGGCCGGCCTGCTGACCCTCAGCGGCATCGCGATGGGCGTGGCCGGCTCGACCGCGCCGGCCTCGGGGATGGAGCACGCGATCAGCCACCTGCTGGAGATGGCCGCGACCGCCCGCGGCGAGCCGGCCAGCTTCCACGGCACGCAGGTCGGGGTGGCGAGCATCGTCGCCGCCCGGACCTGGGCCCACGTGCTGCGCCGCGTGGCCGACGGCGGGCTGGACCGGCCGGCCAGGCTCCCGGATCCCGACGCGGTCCGCGGCCGCATCACCCGGGCCTTCGCGGCCGTCGACCCGGGCGGGACCATGGCCGCCGAGTGCCTCACCGACTACGCCAGGAAGCTGCGGCGGCTCGGCTCCGCTGGTGGTCCCGCCGGGCCGCTGGCCGCCTTGCGCGCGTCCTGGGCGGCGCACCGCGACGTGCTGGACGGCCTGCTGATCGAGCCCGCGGTGATCGCGGGCGCGCTGCGGGCCGCCGGGCTGCCGGCCCGGTTCTGCGACCTGCCCGAGCCGGTCGGCGACGAGACCGCGCGCTGGGCGGTGGCCAGCTGCGCGCTGCAGCGGCAGCGGTTCGGCGTGGCCGACCTGGCCATGCTGCTCGGCGCGTGGGAGGACGCCGACGTCGACGAGGTACTGGCCGGGGTCATCTCGTGAGCGAGCCAATAAATAGAGTGTTCCGCGGCTACGCGCTGGACCTCGACGGCACCGTCTACCTGGGCGGCGCGCTGCTGCCCGGGGCCGCGGAGACGATCGCCAGGATTCGCCGCCAGGGCTCGCGGCTGGTGTTCCTGACCAACAACCCGCTGCGCAGCCCGGACAGCTACGCCCGGCGCCTGGCCAGCCTCGGCATCCCGGCGGACCCGGCCGACGTGGTGACCCCGCTCGGCGTGCTCACCGCCTACCTGACCGAGCGGCACCCCGGGTGCGCGGTGCTCACGGTCGCCGAGCCGCTGGTCGACGAGACCCTGGCCGCGGCGGGCATCGCGGTCACCACCGAGCCGGCCGCCGCGGGCGTGGTCGTGGTCTCGTTCGACCGCACGTTCAGCTACGCCAAGCTGCTGGCCGCCTACCGCGCGGTCCGCCATTCCGGCGCGACGATCGTGGCCACCAACCCCGACCCGTTCTGCCCGACCCCGGACGGCGGGCTCCCGGACTGCGCTGCGATGCTGGCCGCCGTGGAGGCGTGCACCGGGGCGCGCGCCGAAGCCGTGATGGGCAAGCCCAGCGAGCACATGGCGGCCGAGCTGCTGCGCAGGCTGGGCGTGCCAGCCGGCGAGGCGGCCGTGGTCGGCGACCGCATCTCGACCGATGTCGCGCTGGCCCGCTCGCTGGGCATGACCAGCGTGCTGGTCCTGTCCGGGGCCACCACGGCGGAGGAGACCGCCCGGTCGCCGCGGCGCCCCGACTACGTCATCGGCGGCATCGCCTCGCTGCTGCCCGATGCCCGCTCAGCCGGCCTGACCGAGAGGAGCCCGCGGTGATCGAGTTCGTGTTCATGCTGACCCACCACGATCAGACCGTGCCCGACCCGGCCGGCGTCTACCAGCAGGTCCGGGACTGCGGCCTGCGTTACGTCGGCTTCAAGGACATCGGGGTGCCGGTGGCCGAGCTCCGCGAGGTCTGCGCCCGGGCCCACGCCGACGGCCTGGAGGTCATGCTCGAGGTGGTCTCGACCACCCGGGAGGAGGAGCTCAGGTCGGTCGCGGCGGCCGCCGAGATCGGCGTCGACTGGCTGCTCGGCGGGACTCATCCCGAGGACGGGCTCCGGGTGCTGGCCGGCCGCCAGTGGCGGAACGGCGGCCCGCCGCGGTACTGCCCGTTTCCCGGCACCGTGGTCGGCCACCCGAGCATCCTGCAGGGCGAGATAGCGGAGATCGCCGAGAGCGCGCGCCGGATCACCGGCCTGGACGGCGTGTTCGGCCTCGACCTGCTCGCTTACCGGCACCAGACCGCCGACCCGGCCGAGCTGACCCGGGCGGTGGTCCGGGCGGCGAGCGGCCCGGTGATCGCCGCCGGGTCGGTGGCGAGCACGGCCCAGATCGCGGCGCTGGACGGCGCCGGGGCGTGGGGGTTCACGATCGGCGGCGCGATCTTCGAGGGCAGGCTGCCGGGCGGCCCGTCGGTCGCCGGGCAGGTCCGGGAGGTGCTCCGGGCCGCCGCGGGGCCGAGCCGGGAACCGGGGTGAGCGCCATCGTCCTGGCCGTGGACCAGGGCAGCTCGTCGAGCCGGTGCGTGGCGCTGGACCGGGCGCTGCGCCCGCTGGCGATCGCCAGCCGCCCGGTGGCCAGCTCGTTCCCGCGGCCCGGCTGGGTGGAGCATGACCCGGCCGAGCTGCTCGCCAGCGTGCTCGGCGCGATCGCGGACGTCATCGCCCGGGCCGGCGCGGGCTGGGCTGACGTCGCCGGGATCGGCCTGGCCGCGCAGACCGAGACGTTCGTGGTGTGGGAGCGCGCGTCGGGACGGCCCGTCTACCCGGCCATCAGCTGGCGGGACACCCGGGCCGCCGGGCGGTGCGCCGAGCTCCGCCGGGCGGGCCACGAGCCGGAGATCCGGGTCCGCACCGGGCTGCCGCTGCAGTCCGCGTTCAGCGCGGCCAAGCTGGCCTGGCTGCTCGGCTCGGTCCCGGGCGCCCGCCGCCGGGCCGCCGCCGGGGAGCTGCTGTTCGGCGACGTCAACTGCTGGCTGACCTGGAACCTCAGCGGCGTCCATGTCACCGAGCCGTCCATGGCCGCCCGGACCATGCTGTTCAACCTGGCCGCCGGGGCCTGGGACCCGGCCCTGCTCGACCTGTTCGGGGTCCCGGCCCCGATGCTCCCGCCGGTGACCAGCACCGCCGGGCGGCTGGCGGTGACCGACCCGCGCACCTGCGGCGGCGGGGCCGCGATCGGGGCGAGCATCGGCGACCAGCAAGCCGCCCTGTACGGCCAGCGCTGCTGGAGCGAGGGGATGGCCAAGCTGACCCTGGGCACCGGCGCGTTCCTGTGGTGCCACGCGGGCCCCGCCCCGCCGGACCGGGTGCCCGCGGGCGTGGTCGCCAGCTGCGCCTGGCGGCTCGAGGGAGGGCCGGCGGGTCGGGGAGGGCCGGCGGGTCGGGGAGGGCCGGCGGGTCGGGGAGGGCCGGCGGGTCGGGGAGGGCCGGCGGGTCGGGGAGGGCGGGCGGGTCGGGGAGGGCGGGTGGGGCATCAGACCGCCTACGCGCTGGAGGGTTTCGTGCCCAACGCCGGCGGCATCACCACCTGGCTGCGCCAGCTCGGCGTCCTCGCCGGCGACGGCTGGCCGGTCATCCGGGACGGCGCGATCAGCGCCGCCGCCCGGAACGGCCCGGCCGGGGGAACGTGGTGCGTTCCCGCGCTTTTCGGCCTGGGCACACCGCGCTGGGCGGCGGCGCCTAGGGCGGACCTGACCGGCCTGGGCCCCGCGACCACCGCCGCCGACGTGGCCGAGGCCGCGCTGCTGGGCGTGGCGTACCAGATCGCGGACGCGATCGACGCGGTCGGGCAGGGGATTACCGGGCCTTTGCGGGCGGTCCGCGTCGACGGCGGCATGAGCCGGAATGACTCGCTGCTGCAGGCCATCGCCGACCTGACCGGAACCGCCCTGGAGCGGCCCCTGGCGGACGAGGTCACGGCGCTGGGCGCGGGCACCCTGGCCGGCCTCGGCACCGGCCTCTGGGACCTCGCCGCCCTCGAGGCCATCCCGTTCGAGACCGGCGCCGTGGTCCGCCCCGCGCTGCCGACCGCTGACCGGTCCGCGGCCCGGCAGGCCTGGCAGGCGGTGCTGGCCCGGTCCCTGGCCGCGGGCGGCCCGGGATCATGACCACGGCGCCCGCGGACCCCGCGGATCCCACCGCGCTGGGCCCGTGGCACCGCGACCGGTCGCTGCGGCGGATGGCCGGCGAGGTGTTCGACGTCCTGGTGGTTGGCGGCGGCGTGACCGGGACCGGCGCCGCGCTGGACGCGGCGACCCGGGGCCTGTCCGTGGCCCTGATCGAGGCGCGCGACTACGCCGCGGGCGCGTCGAGCAAGTCCAGCAAGCTCATCCACGGCGGCCTGCGCTACCTGGAGATGCTCGACTTCGGGCTGGTCCGCGAGGCCCTGCGGGAACGCCGGCTGCTGCTGACCGAACTGGCCCCGCACCTGGTCCGGCCGGTGCCGTTTCTCTGGCCGCTCACGCACCGCGGCTGGGAACGGCCGTACGTGGGCGCCGGGCTGCTGCTGTACGACAGCCTCGGCGGGCGGCGGGCCGTGCCGCGGGCCCGCCACCTGTCCCGGGCGGGCGCCCTGCGGCTGGCCCCGGCGCTGCGGCCGGACGCGCTGGTCGGAGCGGTGCAGTTCTACGACGCGCAGGAGGACGACGCCCGAATGGTGGCCTGCCTGGCCCGGACCGCCGCGGGCCACGGCGCGGCGCTCGCGACCAACGTCCGGATGGACGGGCTGCGCACCGAGGCCGGGCGGGTGACCGGGGTCACCGCGCGTGACCTGCTGGCCGGGGCCGACCTGACCATCCGCGCCCGGCACGTCGCGCTCGCGACCGGCGCCTGGGGCCAGCGGGACGGGGGGCTGCGGGTCCGGCCGTCCAAGGGCGTGCACATCGTGGTCCCGCGGGGCAGCATCCGGATGGACACCGGGCTGCTCACCCGGACCGAGAAGAGCGTGCTGTTCGTGATCCCGTGGGGCGATCACTGGCTCATCGGCGACACCGACACCGAGTGGCGGCACGACCCGGACCGCCCGGTGGCGAGCCGCGGCGACATCGACTACCTGCTGGCCAAGGCCAACCAGATGCTGCGCCGGCCGCTCGGCCACGCCGACATCGAGGGCGTGTTCGCCGGCCTGCGGCCGCTGGTGGCGGCGCGCGACACCGAGGACACCACCCGGCTCAGCCGCGAGCACACGGTCAGCCCGGTGGCGCCCGGGCTCACCGCGATCGCGGGCGGCAAGTACACGACGTACCGGGTGATGGCCCGCGACCTCATCGACGCGGCCGCCGCCGACCTGCCGGGGCCGGTGCCCCCGTCGCGCACCGGAACGGTCCCGCTCACCGGCGCGGCCGGGTACCACCAGCACTGGGCCGCGCGGCAGCGGCTCGCGGCGGCCGGCGGCCTGCCGGTGGCCCAGGTCGAGCGGCTGCTGGGGCGTTATGGCTCTGCCGTGGACGACCTGATCGGCCTCATCCGCGACCGCCCCGCGCTCGGGAAGCCGGTCGAGGGCGCCGGCGGCTACCTCGCGGCGGAGATCGTCTACGCGTGCACCCACGAGGGGGCCGTGCGATTGGACGACGTGCTCGCCCGCCGGACCCGGGCGGCGATCGAGGTCAGGGACCGCGGGCTGGCGGCCGCGCCGCACGCCGCGGCGCTGATGGCGGCCGAACTGGGCTGGGACGCGGCCCGGACCAGCCGGGAGATCGCCCGGTACCGCGACCTGGTGGCCGCCGACCTGGCCGCCCAGTCCGAGCCCGACGACCTGCGGGCCTACCAGGCCCACGCCAGGGCGCCGGACCCGGTCCCGTTCTACGCGCCCTGATCCCGCCCGGGGCTCACGGTAAGGTGCCTCGTGCAACGATGTATCACCGCGGCGAGCCGGGAGTAGGTGACCAGGAGTGACGGGGATCGAGCCCATCGATTTCGCCGCGGCCTACGAGGTGGTCACCGAGCGGATCCGGCGGGCCATCCACATCGGCTCCTACCTGCCCGGCGACAAGCTGCCGCCGGAGCGGACGCTGGCGCAGCAACTGGGCGTGTCCCGGACCACCGTGCGCGAGGCGATCCGCGTGCTGGAGGGCGAGGGCTACGTGGTCAGCCGGCGCGGCGCCAGCGGCGGCATCATCGTCCTCGACCAGGCCGCGAACGAGGAGCGCATCCGCCCCCTGCTCGCGGAGAAGCTGCCCGAGATCGAGGAGATCTTCGACTACCGCACCGCGGTGGAAGGGGCCGCGGCCCGCCTGGCCGCCGAGCGGCGCACCGACGAGGACCTGGCCATCCTGCAGCAGGCCTACGACGTCATGGCCGCCGACCGCGAGACCCGGCGGTTCCGTGCCGCGGACAACGCCTTCCACCTGGCCATCGCCGACGCGGCCCGGAACCGCCTGATGCGCCAGGCCATCGAGGACGCGCGGGCGGAGATGTGGGTGCCGATCGACCGCCTGATCAACCGGGTGTTCCTGACCGCCAACCGGCACCACATGCAGATTCTCGACGCGATCCGGGCCCGTGACCCGGACGCGGCGCAGAAGGCGGTGGTCGACCACCTCGAGACCGCGCGCCGCGACCTGCGGCGGAGCCTGCGGTAGCGGCTCCGCCGCAGCCGCCGCCCGCCTCGCTCGGGGCACGGGCCGCCGCCCGCTCCGGGCATTGCCACGCTGCTCGTGCCGCTCTAAGGTCCTATGGTATGAAGCCTGGCCCAAATCACCGCGGGGACCGCTAAGTGGGCACGCTGGACGGCAAGGTCTGCGTGGTGACCGGCGCGGCGGGCGTGATCGGCGGCGAGACCGTCAGCGTCCTCGCCCGGGAAGGCGCGGTCGTCGCCGCGGTTGACCTGCAGGGCGAGGTTGATGCCCCGCTCTTCCTGCTCGCCGACCTGACCGACGCCGACCAGGTCGCCGCGGCGTACGCCACGGTGGCCGAGCGGTTCGGGGGCATCGACGTCCTGTTCAACAACGCGGGGATTGCGCTGCCGCAGGACGGATCGGTGCTCGACACCGACCTGGCGACCTGGAACCGGGTCATCGAGGTCAACCTGACCAGCGTCTTCCTCTGCTGCAAGTACGGCATCCCGTACCTGCTCCGGAGGGGCGGCGGGTCGGTGATCAATACCTCGTCGCTGGTGGCCAGGGTCGGCTCGGCCGCGTCCCAGATCGCGTACACCGCGTCCAAGGGCGGGGTCTTGTCGCTGTCCCGCGAGCTGGGGATCGAGTTCGCCAAGCGCGGGGTGCGGGTCAACGCGCTGTGCCCCGGCCCGGTGGACACGCCGCTGCTGCGGTCGCTGTTCGACGCCTCGGAGACGGCGCGGCGGCTGGTCCACGTGCCGCCCGGGCGGTTCGCCCGCGCCACGGAGATCGCCGGGGCGGTCGCGTTCCTGGCCAGCGACGCGTCCTCGTACGTCAACGCCACGGAGTTCCTGGTCGACGGCGGCATCACGGCGGCGTACGTCACGGCCCTCGATCCGCCGGGCGCCTCCCCGTGACCGGCGCGGGGCCGACCGGCGGGCCACGGCCGATGGCCCCGGCCGGGATCCCCGAGATGCGCGCTTTCCTCGCCTCAGACGCCGCGGCGGCGATCACCGGCCAGGCGATCGGCGTTTCCTGCGGACGCGAGGCGCACTGAGCGTGACCCCCCCGTAGCGGTCCGCAGCGCCGCCGCGACCGCGCTCGCCCGGCCGGGCCGCGTCAAGGACGGGCTGGTCAGAGGGCCGGAACGCGCCGCCGCCTACCCGTTGACAGCCAGTTCCTAATGGTCTTATGGTTCGCTCAATAGACCACTCGTGTCGTTATGCCACACGCGTAGCGGCGGGCGCACCGAGTCGGGAGGATGGATGGACACTGCGAGTTCCGGCGAGGTGCAGACCGCCACGGCGACGCTGGACGTCTCCCAGCGGGAAGACATCCAAAAACTGCGCCACCGGGCCATCGGGCTTGGCGGCGTGCTGTTCATCTCGTTTGCCGCGATGTCGCCGCTGACCGGGCAACTGGGCAACGTGCCGATCGCGGTGGGGCTGGGCAACGGGATCGGGGCGCCGGCGGGGTTCTGGATTGGCATCGTGATGCTGGCCCTGTTCTCGGTGGGCTACGTGAAGATGATGCGGAGCGTTCCCTCCTCGGGCGGCTTCTACTCCTTCATCAGCCACGGGCTCGGGCGTCCGATGGGGATGGCCGCCGGCTGGTCGTCGATCTTTGCCTATGCGTTCGTGGTGGGCTCGCTGATGGGCGCGTTCGGTTATTTCGGCAACATCACCATCCAGCAGTTCTTCCACGTCGGGGTGCCGTGGCCGTACCTGGCGTTCGGCGCCCTGGTGGTCATCGTGCTGCTGGGTCATTTCGACATCCGGCTGAGTTCAAAGGTGCTCGGGGTCGCGCTGATCCTGGAGATCCTGGTCCTGACGATCATGATCGTGGCGGTGTTCGCCCGCGGTGGCGGCCCGACCGGCATACCGCTGGCGCCGATCAACCCGGTCAACGCGTTCAAGGGCCTGGCCCCGGGGGTGGGCATCTTCTTCGCGGTGTGGTCCTGGGTGGGGTTCGAGACGATCCCGAACTACGCCGAGGAGTCGCGTCGCCCGCGCCGGATCGGGGCGCAGGCGCTGTTCATCTGCGTGATCGGGGGCGGGCTGTTCTTCGCCATCTCCGCCTGGGCCGCGGTCACCGGATGGGGGCTGCACGACGCGGTCCACGAGGCGGCGACCAACGGCGGCAACTTCTACTACGGCGTCACCACCAAGTTCGCCGCGCTGTGGGTGACCGACGTCATGGAGTGGCTGATCCTGACCTCGTCGTTCGCCTGCGCGCTGTCGTTCCACAACACCCACGCGCGGTACCTGTACGTGATCGGGCGGGAGCAGATCTTCCACCCCCGCCTGGGCCGCACCCACCCCAACTGGAAGAGCCCCCACGTGGCCAACGCGACGGCGGCGGTCATCGAGGCGGCCCTGGTCGGGCTGTTCCTGGTCATCTGGTACGCCAGCAAGTCCGCGCAGTCCTTCGCCAGCTTCCAGAACGCCCCCTACTACGAGCTGTTCGGCTGGTTCGCGATCGTGGCCACGTTCACGGTGCTGGTGAACATGGCGCTGTCCTCGCTGGCCACGATCGTGCACTTCCGCAAGCCCGAGTACCGGCACGAGCGGAACCTGTGGACCACCGAGGTCATCCCGGTGCTGGCGATCGCGGTCATGGTCGTGGTGCTGTGGCTGCTGTGGGCGAACCTGCCCAAGATCGGCGGCTCGATCATCTGGGTGAACATCATCCCGTGGCTGTGCCTGGGCTGGCTGGCCCTCGGCGTGGTCCTGGCGCTGGTGATGCGCAGGCGGAAGCCGGAGAAATACGATGTCCTCGGCCGGATGGTGAACTCCGGCATCAACTGATCCGGTAGCAGGGCGGCCGGTCAGCTTCCGGGGTAGACCTCGATCCAGCGAGCGGCCGCCCGCTCGAAGCACTCGCGCGGCGCGCGGATGACCCCGGCGCCGATCTGGCCGCCGTCGCGGCCGGCCAGGCCGACGTCCATCACCGGCAGTACGCCGGAGTCGAGCACCTTGAAGATGTCGACGCCGGTCGGCGTACCGCGGAAGCCGAACAGCGGGATCCGGAAGGTGGTGTTCTCCCCCGCCGTGATCTGGTACATCTCGAGGTTCCGGGAGATCATGCTGTCCGGAGACCCGCCCTGGTAGTCCTGCAGGGACAGGGCGCACGCCTGGGCGAAGCCGCCCAGCCCGACCGTCTCGGTGATCGGGCTCTCGCCGCCCATCCAGGTGATCTCCGACTCGTCGTGCCCGGCGAAGAGCTTGCCCTCGTGGGTCGGCGTCGGCCCGCGGAACCACTCGCCGCCCAGGCCGGCCACCCGGATCGCGAACTCCCGGCAGCTGAAGGCCATCGCCGAGACCACGCTCGAGCCGGGCAGCCCGTCGATCGAGTCGGCGATCGCCTTGCCGGCCGCCATGGACAGCCGCAGGAAGAAGTAGTCGTTGTCGGCGATATGCAGGAAGGTTTCCCGGACCCGGTCCAGGTCAGACCCGGCCATGTCCAGGGCGGCCCCGAGCAGTTCCCTGGTGAACAGCAGCGAGGACGCGCTGTTGCGGCTGTGGCACTCGTCGCCCATCCGCAGGCCCTTGGCGATCAGCGGCTTCAGCGCCACCCCGCCGACCCGGCGGATCGCCTCGCCGACCGCGGGCGCGTACACCTCGTTCACGTGCAGCAGCCGCTGGTGCACGCCCTCGTCGTAGCACCCGTAGTTCAGCCGCCGGGGGTCCTTGCCCTCGTAGAAGTTGCAGAACGCCCGGTTGCCGCCCGCCCGGTTCTCGACGACGAACACTGGCATGGACGCGGTGTAGATGCCCGCCAGCGACCCGACCGCGCCGTAGTCGTGGCACGACCCGACCCGCACCTCGCCGACGTCCAGCGCGGCGATCGCCTCCTCCCGCGTCGCCGCGAGGCCCTCGAACAGCACGCCGCCGATGATCGCGTCGCGCTGCCCGCCGGTGTACTCCGGCCACGGCAGCGGGGCGCCCGAGGTCAGCACGAGGTTGCCGGAGTATCCCGGGAGCACGTCCGCCGCGGGCCGCACGTCGACGACGACCGGGTCGGCGGTGCACAGCCGCTCGACCGCCTCGGCGTTCGCCTCCGCCTGGGTGCGCCTGATGGCCGTCATCGCGCCAGGTACCTCCCGCCCGCCAGGACCGTCATCGCGCCGCCTACCCCGCCCGCCAGGACCGTCATCACGCCGCCTACCCCGCCCGCCAGGACCGTCATCGGGCCACGAACCCCCCGTCGACCAGGATCGTCTGGGCGGTGATGTAGGAGGCGCGGGGCGAGAGCAGGAACTCGACGACCTCCGCGACCTCCTCCGGCTCCCCGATCCGGCCGAGGATGGTGTGAGCCGCCGAAGCCTCCTCGCCGCCCGACACGGCGGCCATCGACGGGCTCATCGGCGCGCGGATGACGCCGGGGGCGACGCAGTTGACCCGGATCCCGCGCCCGGCCAGTTCCACCGCCAGGTAGGTGGTGTACGCCGCGACGCCGGCCTTGGTCGCGCCGTACACCGAGGCCCCCACGAACCGGCCGATCTGGCCGGTGAGCGAGCCGATGTTGACGATCGCCGACCCGTCCGCCAGCCGCGGCGCGAACACGTCGGTCACCCGGGCCGTGCCGGCCACGTTCACCTCGAACATGAGGTCCATCGCGGCGTCGTCGACCCGGCCGAGAAACGTGTCCTTGAGCACCCCCGCGCAGTTGACCAGCCCGGTGAGCGGCTCGCCCCCCAGCGCCGCCGCGGCCGCCTCCACGCTGGCGCGTACCGTCACGTCACCCTCGACCGCCTTGATGCCGCGGTTGCGGGCATCGCCCCAGTCCACCGATCCGATCTGCGGCGCCAGGTCCAGGGCGACCGCCGTGGCCCCTGCGTCGCGCAGTCGGCGGCAGATCGCCAGGCCGATGCAGCCCGCGCCGCCGGTCACCACCATCTGTCCCATCAGAGTCATCTCCCTGGATCAGTTTCATGATCGTGGCGGATTGTGCCCGCATGCATGGACAAATCCACCGTGATCATGGACGGCCGTCGCGGTAGCGGAGCGCGAGGCGCCCGGCCCGGAGGGCGATGAGGTACCGGCTGGCGTTGAACGGCCACTGGGACACCACGCGACCGGTGCCGGCCCGGAAGTAGCTGTCGGTCCGCGCCCACACGGTGCGCTGCAGCGCGGACTGCAGCCAGCGGTCATACCAGCCGGCCACGGCCGGTGGCACCTGCACGTCGTGCGCGCCGCGGGAGGCCAGGCGCCCGATGGCGCGCGCGGCGAACCGGGCCTGCGCCTCGTAGAAGGTGACGAGCGGGACGCTGTTGGTGTTCGGCCCGTACATCATGAAGAAGTTGGGGAACCCGGGCGCCATCATCCCGAGGAACGCCCGCGGCTCGCCTGCCCACGCCTCGTGCAGCTCCCGGCCGCCCGGCCCGGTGACCCTCAGGTGCGCCAGGTAGTTCGCCGCGTCGAAGCCGGTGGCCAGCACGACGACGTCGAGGTCGTGCCGGTCGCCGTTGTCGTCGACCACCCCGGTGGCGCTGAGCCCCTTCACGCCGTGCGGGACCAGTGTGACGTTCGGCCGCAGCAGCGCCTGGTAGTAGTCGTCGCTGAGCACGGTCCGCTTCCCCTCGAACGGGAACGCCGGCGTGAGGAGCTGCCGGAGCTGGGGCTGGCCGGCCATCGACTCCGCCAGGAACCGCTCCGACGCGCGCCGGCGCCGGCGGTTGACCCGGCCGTCGCGCCTCGCGTGGCTCATCCGCAGCTGGCGGACGTCGTAGCGGAGGTAAAGGTCGAACCGGTGCCAGCGGCGCACGAGAGGGTGGCGGTTCCGCCGTCGTTCCGCCGGGCTGAAGTCGCGGCTGTTCTTGGGCAGCAGCCAGTTCGGCTCGCGCTGGAAGACCTTGACCTCGGCGGCGCAGGCGGCTGCCGCCGCCACGACCTGCACGGCCGAGGAGCCCGTGCCCAGCACGCCCACCCGCTGGCCGGCCAGGTCGAGGCCCTCGGGCCACTGGGCCGTGTGGCAGATCACCGGGGTGACGTGGCGATCCTCGCGGGCCAGGGCCGGGATGCGCGGGGCGCTCAGGAACCCGACCGCGCTGATGACGGCGCGGAAGCGCCCGTGCTGCCTGCCCGAGGCCGTGCTGATCACGTACTCGCCCCGGTCGTCCTCCCAGGCGATGCTCGTCACCTTCTCGTTCAGCGCCAGGTGCCGGCGGAGGCCGAACGCGTCGACGACGCTCTCGAGGTAGCGCTGCAGCTCATCCTGGCGGGCGTGGGTCCGGCTCCAGTCGGCCGGGGCATAGGAGAACGAGTAGATGTGCGACTCGAGGTCCACCTCGGCGCCGGGGTAGCGGTTGTGCCACCACGTCCCGCCCACGCCCGAGGAGCCTTCGAAGATGGTGAAGTCGGTGAGGCCCTGCCGCTTCAGGGCGACGCCGGCCGCGATCCCGCTGAAGCCGGCCCCGATCACGGCGACCCGCGCCGACGTGCGCTCCGATCGGGGCGACGACCATCTCATCCGGCGCGCGTCCTCCGGTTCCTCTAGGTCTTTAGGTCTAAAGAGTAGACCTAAGGAGCGAGGGCGTCAACGGGCGCGGGTCGGCGCGGCCGCGGGGCTCGGCCGGCGGACGCGGCTCGGCCGGCCACCACGGGCTCGGCCGACGGACGCGGGATCCGTGGCGGTCAGCCCGGATCGCGCAGGCCGGCGGCGATCTCGTCGGCGACCTCCGCCAGCCCTTCCACGGCGCGGGACAACCGGCCCGCGAACAGCAGGAACCCATGAGGCATGTCCGGGTACTCGCGGCAGCGCACCCGCACCCCGGACCGGCGCAGCGCGTCGGCGAAGGCCATGCCCTCATCACGCAACGGATCGAGCCCGGCGACCAGCAGGTAGGTCGGCGGGAAGCCGCGCAGGTCGGTCACCTCGCTCAGCGCGGCGCGCGGATCACCGGGCGCCGCGCCGCCCCCGTACTGGGACCAGTACCAGACCATCTCGTCCGCGGACAGGAACGGGTCATCGGCGTTCTCCCGGTACGACTCCGTGTTCGTGGCGGGGTCGGTGACCGGGTACAGCAGGGCCTGGAATGCCACCGGCGAGCCCGCCGCCGCGCCCTCGTCGCGCAGGACCAGGGACACGGCCGCGGCGAGGTTTCCCCCGGAACTGTCCCCGACCACGGCGAGGGGCCGCGCGGCCACGCCGATCTGCTCGCCGTGGGCGGCCAGCCAGCGGACCACCCCGGCGGCATCCTCCACCGCCGCCGGGAAGGGGTGCTCGGGAGCCCGGCGATAATCCACCGCCACGGTCGTGATCCCCGACCGGCGGGTGATCGACCGGCACATGCCGTCGTGGGACTGCAGGTCCCCGAAGACCCAGCCCCCGCCGTGCAGGAACACCGACGCGCCTGCTCCGGCCGGCTCCCGCGGACGGTAGACGCGAACCGGCACGTCACGCCCGTCGACCGGGATCACCCGGTCCTCGACGGCGCCGACCTCGGGATAGTCGGTCAGCGGCGCGATGAGCTCGTCGAAGTTCCGGCGCCCGTCGGGCAGCGGCAGGGTCCGGCTCGACGGTCGGCCGACGGCGGCCAGTTCGTCGAGCAGCGCGGTGACCTCCGGGTGCGTGGCTCGGGGCAACGTGTTCTCACCCATAGGCTATCTAATAGACCAATGAGCCATTAGAGTCAACCTGCGAGGAAGGTGAGACCGATGGTGCCGGGGCCGCCGCAGACCGAGTCGACCTACGCCCTCGCCCGACGGGCGATCGCGGCGGGTGACGCGGCCGGGAGCGCCCGGCGGATCCGCCAGCTGCTCGACGAGGCCGCCGAAGGCCGCGAGCTGTTCCCGCTGTTCATCGAGCGCGCCCGGCGGTTCCTGCTCGATCGCGGCGTGCCCGCGGCGACCGTGTCCGACGAGGAGCACCGGATCCTCTCGCTGCTCGGCGCGACGGCCGGGGACGCGCTGGACATGCCCCGGCAGTGGGCGGCCGTGCAAGAGCTGGCCGCCCGGGCCGAGGAGGCGTGCCGGGCCGGCGACGGCCCGGCCGCGTCCGGTCTGGTCGACGAGCTCCGCTCCGCGTGGATGGCGGTGCACGACCGCTTCTGCGACATCACCTGCGCGCTGTTCAGCCTGGCGGCCGGGCAACTGGGCGAGTCGGTCGTGGGCGCCATGTGGGACGACGCGATCGGCGAGGAGTACCCCAGCCGGGACGCCTACGACACGGCCCGCCGCCCCTGGGCGGAGTCGGTGGCGTTGCTGCTCACCGACGCGGCCGCGTCACTGCGCGGGCACCTCAGCGGGCCGGGCCGCACGGGAGAGGTGTCGCTGCGGGAGGAGGAGGACCGGTGGGTCTTCCGGTTCGACCCGTGCGGGTCCGGCGGCCGCACGCTGCGAGCCGACGCCAACGCCGACGGCGCCGCCCGGGTGGGCGGGCCCTTCGGCTTTCGCGTCACCGCGGAGCAGCACGACTGGGCCTGGCAGACCAAGGGGGTCTGCCTCTACTGCGTGCATTGCTGCCAGCTTCAGGAACGAGCGTCCATCGCCCGGCTGGGCTATCCTGTCAGGGTCGTGGAGCCGCCGGTGTGGGGCACGACCGAACCCCGGGGCTACTGCACATGGAGCGTCTACAAGGATCCTCAGCTCGTCCCGGCCGAGGCGTACCGGCGGGTGGGCGCGATCAGGCCCAGGGCGGAAGCGGTGGCTCTTATCGAGGCGGTAGACCTGGTCCCGGCCCATCAGGTCGTCACCGAGCGCCTTCGTCATGCCATCCATATCGGCACCTACCTCCCCGGCGACAAGCTGCCGCCCGAGCGGACGCTGGCGCAGCAGCTCGGGGTGTCGCGGATGACGGTGCGAGAGGCGATCCGCGCGTTGCGGGCCGAGGGCTACGTCTCCAGCCGGAGAGGCTCAGCGGGCGGCATCACCGTTCTCGACCAGGGCGAGGATGAGATGGGGCTGCGGCAGGTGCTGCAGCACCGGATGGCTGAGCTGGATGACGACTTCGAGTTCCGGATCGCGGTAGAGGGCGCCGCCGCCCGACTCGCCGCCCAGCGGCGCACGAAGCAGGATCTCGCCCGGCTGCGCCAGGCCTACCTCGAGCTGGAGCAGGGCCGGGAAACGGCGCGGTTCCGCGCCGCGGACAACGTGTTCCACCTGGCCATCGCCGATGCCGCCCGGAACAAGTTCATGCGTGAGGCCATCGAGAACGTCCGCGCGATGACCTGGGTGCCTCTCGATCAGGTGATCTCCAAGGTCTTCGCCTCAGCGCACGAGCATCACGCGCAGATCCTGCAGGCCATCGAGGACCGCGACCCCGAGGCGGCCGAGCGGGCGGTGGTCGCGCACATCCGGCGAGCGCAGCGCGATCTCCGCCGCGTGCTCGAGTAGCCCCGCGCCGGCCGGTCAGGCGGTTGCCGCAGAGTCGTCAAAGGTCTAGCTTATAGCCCAACAAACGACGGCCGATCGCATGGCGCGGGCGAGGTGGAGCAGATGAGCCACGGCACTGATCCCGGAGCATCCGGGCTGGCGGCACCCGGCGTCTCGGCGCTGCTCACCGGCCGGACGGCGCTGGTCACCGGGGGGACGCGCGGAATCGGACGGGGCATCGCCGAGGTGCTGTGCGCCGCCGGGGCCCGGGTGGTCATCAGCGGGCGGGACGCCGTCCGCGGCGAGAAGGCCGCGGGCGAGATCGCCACCCCGTACACGCCGTGCCGCTTCCGCCGCGCCAACGTCCGCAGCCGCGAGGACCTGGAGTCCCTGGCGAGCTACGCCCGGGAGCAGTTCGGCTCGCTGGACGTACTCGTCCACAACGCCGGCATCTATCCCGAGGTCCCGCTGGCGCAGATGTCCGAGGC
Organism: uncultured Actinomycetota bacterium; assembly: GCA_963808705.1. Lineage (GTDB taxonomy): Bacteria > Actinomycetota > Actinomycetes > Streptosporangiales > Streptosporangiaceae > JASHPR01. The sequence continues at coordinate 207,037 of CAWEHB010000015.1, forward strand.
CGACTGGGACCTCATCCACGACACGAACCTGAAGAGCGCGTTCTTCGCGTTCCGCGCCTGCCTGCCGTTCCTCAAGGAGAGCCCGGCCGGCCGGATCATCTTCGTGTCCAGCATCACCGGGCCGGTCACCGGCTATCCCGGGCTCGCGGCCTACGGGGCGTCGAAGGCCGGGATGGAAGGGTTCATGCGGACCGCCGCGATCGAGGTCGCGCCGTACCGGATCACGGTCAACGCCGTGGCGCCCGGCAGCATCCGCACCGAGGGACTCGCCGACCTCGGCGCGCAGGCCATCGCGGCGATGGAGGCGCTGATCCCGCTCAAGCGGCTCGGCGAGCCGCGCGACGTGGGGGGCGCCGTGCTCTACCTGGCCTCCGACCTGGCCTCCTTCGTCACGGGGCAGAGCGTGGTGGTGGACGGCGGCCAGATCCTGCCGGAGATCCCAGGCTGAGCATGGAGCCACGGAGCACGCAGCCACGGAGCACGCAGCCACAGAGCACGCAGCCACGGGGGGCGTTTGGCGGCCGGGCCGCCTTTGTCACCGGCGCGGGCGGCGGCATGGGCCACCGGATCGCCGCCGACCTCGCCCGGGCCGGGGCCCGGGTGTTCGCGGTCGACGTGAAGGAGCCGCCGCCGCGCGACCCGGACTGGCCCGACGACCGCTACACGTACTGGCGGTTCGACGTCACGCAGGAGGCCCGGGTCGCCGACGCGCTGGGCGAGGCCTTCGCCAGCTGCGGCCGGCTCGACTACGTCGTCAACGGCGCCGGCGTCGGGTGGTTCGACCGGGACGGCTCGGTCGCCACCGTGGACCGCGGCGTGTGGGACCGGGTCCTGGACGTCAACCTCACCGCCGCCATGCTGGTCAGCCGGCACGCCGTGCCGCTGGTCCGGCGCAGCGGCGGCGGGGCGTTCGTCCACCTGGCCAGCGTGGCCGGGCTCCGCAACGCCGACGACCCCATGGACGCCTACCAGGTCTCGAAGGCCGGGCTCATCTCGCTCTCCCGCGCGCTCGCCCTGCAGTACGGCCCGCTGGGGATCCGCTCGAACACCATCTGCCCGGGCGCGATCCTCACGCCCATGATCCAGCCGCTGTACGACGAGGACCCGGCGCGCGCCGAGCGGATGGCCAGCCGGACCCCGTTGCGGCGCCTCGGGACCGTTGCGGATATCTCGTCGGCGTGCCGGTTCCTGCTGTCGGACGACGCGGCCTTCATCACCGGCGTCGACCTGGTCGTCGACGGCGGCTGGACCCTGGCGCTCGCATGACCGAGCCGAAGGGTGCAGGGGGGATAGGGAGGCGGGCGGAAAGCACAGCGATCGCGGGCTCGCGCGTGGTCCAGCTCGAGGTGCCCGACCTGGACGGAGGGCTGCGGGCGAAGCTGGTCTCGGCGGCCAAGGCAGCCTCCCCCCTCGGCGCCGCGATGTGCACGATCATGTTCGGGCTGACCCAGGCCGACGACGTGTACTCCAGCCCCGCGTCCTGCGCGGACAACGGGTATCCCGATCTGGTGATGCGGCCCGACATGGCGACCCTACGGCCGCTGCCCTGGTGCGAGGCGACGGCGGCGGTCCTGTGCGATCTGTTCGGCGCCGACGGGGCCCCGTTCCCGCTGGCCCCGCGCACGGTCCTGCGGGCCGTGGCCGACCGGTGCGCCGAGCTCGGATTCGAGGCCCGCTTCGCCGCGGAGTGGGAACTGTGCGTCGTGCACGCCGGCGACGGACCGCATGCCGGCGGGCGGCGGCGGGAGGCCGCCGGGCGGGAGGCCGCCGGGCGGGAGAGCGAGCGGGCCGAGCCGGTCCCGCTGGGCCGGACGATGAACGCCTACAGTTCGCTCCGGCTGCGTGAGCTGCGGCCGCTCGCCCAGGCCTTCTTCGAGCGCATGGAAGCGGTGGGCATCTGCGTCGAGTCGATGCACACTGAGCTCGGCCACGGGATGGTCGAGTTCGCCATCGCCCACGCCCCGGCGCTGGAAGCCGCCGATCACGCGGCCCGGGCCAAGGCCTACCTGAAGGAGCTGTGCGGCGAGCGGGGCCTGGTGGCCACCTTCATGCCGAAGTGGCGGACGGGCGCGCCGACGTCCGGCTGCCATTTCCACCAGAGTCTGTGGCGAGACGGGGTCAACGTGTTCGCCGCTGCGGACGGCGCGCTGTCTCCGCTCGCCCGGCACTACCTGGCCGGGCAGCTGGACACCCTGACCGATTTCAGCGTGCTGTTCAACCCGTCGGTGAACGCGTTCCGGAGGCTGCAGCCGGGAACGTGGACGCCGGCCACCGCCTCGTGGGGAGTGGACAACCGGACCGCCGCCATCCGGGCGATCACCGGAGCCGCCAAGGCGGTCCGGCTGGAGCACCGCCGTCCCGGCGCCGACGTCAACCCGTACCTGGCCATCGCGGCCATGCTGGCCGGCGGCCTGCACGGCATCGCCCGCAAGCTCGAGCCCCCGGCCCCGGCCACGGCCGACGCGTGCGCCGACGACCGGTTCCCGCGCCTCCCGGCCACGCTGGCCGACGCGATCGCCGCGCTGCGGGACTCGCCGGTCGCGGCCGGCCTGCTCGGCCGGGAGTTCGTCGGCCACTACCTCCTCTCCCGCGAGGTGGAGCTCCGGCTCTGGCGCGAGTGGGAGACCGGGCAGGTCACCGAGTGGGAACACCGCCGGTACTTCGAGACGTCCTGAGGGAGGGCGCCCAGACATGGATGCGGACCAGCAGGCCGCGGTGGAGAAGCGGCTGCGCGACGAGGGCATCGAGACCGTGCTCTGCGTGGTACCCGACCTGTGGGGCCGGCTGATGGGCAAGCGCGTGACCACGGAGAGCTTCCTCAAGACGGCGTTGCGGTCCGAGGGGCTGCATGCCTCGCTCTATCTGTTCGTCGTCGACATGGATATGGACCCGCGCCCCGGCTACGAGCTGAGCAGCTGGCGCACCGGCTTCTCGGACTTCCGGATGGTGCCCGACCTCGGCACGTTCCGGCTCGTCCCCTGGCTCGACGCGACCGCGATCGTGATCTGCGACGCCTGCGAGGAGGAGAGCGACCGGCTGGTGGAGGTGGCACCGCGGTCGATCCTGCGGCGCCAGGTGGAGCGCGCGGCCGCCGCCGGCCTCCGCTTCAAGATGGCGACCGAGCTGGAGTTCTACCTCTACCGGAATTCCCCGGCGGACGCGTGGGCGCGCCGCTACCTCGACCTCGAGCCGGTGACGTACTACCGGGCCGACTACCACATCCTGGCCTCGACCCGCAACGACAGCCTCATCGAGGCGATCCGGCGGCAGATGAACACGGCCGGGATCGAGGTGGAGTTCTCCAAGTCGGAATGGGGGCTCGGGCAGCAGGAGATCAACCTGCGCTACACCGACGCGCTGGAGATCGCCGACCGCCACGCGCTGTACAAGAACGGCGTGAAGGAGATGGCGCACCAGCGGGACTGGAGCGCGACCTTCATGGCCAAGCCCTCCATCGCCGAGATCGGATCGTCGTGCCACATCCACGCGAGCGTGTGGGGCGCCGGCGAGACCGCGAAGATGCCCGATCCTGCGTCACCGCACGAGCTCTCGGGCCTGGGCCGGTCCTTCCTGGCCGGGCTGCTCGAGCACACGCCGGAGCTGATGTGGCTGTTCGCCCCGAACGTCAACTCGTACAAGCGCTTCCAGAGCTCGTCCTTCGCGCCGACCGTCGTCGCCTGGGGACGCGACAACCGGACGTGCGGCTACCGGGTGGTCGGCGAGGGCGAGTCGCTGCGGGTGGAGAACCGGATGCCCGGCGCCGACGTCAACCCGTACCTCTCGGGCGCGGCCACGGTGATCGCCGGGCTCGACGGCATCGAGCGGCAACTCGACTGCGGCGACCCGTACGAGGGGAACGCGTACACCGACCGCGAGCTGTCGGCCGTCCCCACCACGCTGCGCGACGGGCTCGATCTGTTCGCGCGCAGCCCGCTGGCCGCGGCGGCGCTCGGCGGCGCGGTGCACGAGCACCTGGTCAACTTCGGGCGGCAGGAACTCGAGGCGTTCCAGCACGAATGCGTCACCGACTGGGAGCGGATCCGCTACTTCGAGCGCATCTGATCCGAGCGCACCGGAAAGGAACGACGCATGTCCGAGGTCCCGGCCAGCCCCGCTCGCACGGCTTCGAGCCGAAGATCGGCATGGAGTACGAGTTCTACACCTTCCGCGGCGATCTCGCGGCGCTGCCGCAACCACCTTGCGATCCATGCCGCCGACGAGGGCAAATAAACGGCATGCGTAAATTACGTGACGCGACACAGCCCGGAGCGGGCTCCCGCGGCCGGGCCTCGGTCAGCGTCTCAGGGCGCGCGGAGCAGCCTCATAGATTCAGGCAGGTTGCGGTACTTTCCTGCTGTACTCTCCCAGGCGCCCGGCAGGAGCCCACGCATGCCGTCCGTGCTGCCGGTCTCTGTCCCGTCACCCTCGGGCACTCTTCGTAACCAGGCCGACTGGCTGGCGGATGAGTGTCGCCTGCCCGCTCATGGGACCGCTCAGAAGGGTTTTCTGTCACGAGGCCTGGCGGCAGGTGGTGCCTGACGGCTGCAAGCGCTCGCTCATCTCCGGGACCAATGGCCCAGCCAGAGATGACCATCGGACCTGCTCACGTTACCCCCTAGGGTATTTTGTAGGACGAAACGCAGGCACCGAGATGGAGCGCAGACATGGAACAGCTACAGGCGACTGAAGGGCCCGCAAGCCGCAACACCAACGAGATGGAGGTGCGGTATGTATCCGGGGAGTCGTATGCGGTGTCAGTACGCGGGCATCAGGTAATGGTGGACCAGCCAGCCGAATCCGGCGGCCTGGACACGGCGCCCACCCCCACTGAGCTGTTTGTCGCGTCGCTGGCCACCTGCGTTGCTTTCTATGCAGGCCGGTATCTGACGCGCCACGGGTGCAGCCGCGACGAGCTAACCGTCTCGGCGGGCTTCGATATGGCCACTGACCACCCCGCGCGGGTGAGCGACATCCGCCTGACCGTCGAAGCGCCAGCCAATCTGCCGACCGACCGGTGGCCTGCACTGCATGCCGTGGTCTCGCATTGCACCGTGCACAACAGCCTGGCCTCCCCGCCTTCGATCATCATCGACCTGATCTGAGCAACTCCCGGACCAATCACATTGGCCGCGGGCGCGCCTTGACGGGCCAGCAGCGTCATGGCCAGTACGAGCCGGGCGGCATCCGGTCAGCTCGACTGAAGCGGCGCATCAGGCAGGCGATCCCGACACGCCACCGGCCTAGCCGGGACCGCGATCAGGTGAAGATGATCTGGCCGTCGGCGGCGAGGTCATAGAACTCGCCGACGGTGATGATGTCCTTGACCTGGTCGATGAAGTCGTCCTTGGTCAGGCCGAAGAGGTCAACCGATGCCTTGCAGCCGTACAGGCCAGCGCCGGTGTCGGCGATCATCTCGATGAATTCCGGGATCGAGGGTATGTCGAGCTCGCCCATCTTGTGAGCCATGTAGTGAGTCATCACCGAGGACACGCCGGGCAGGCCGCCGGCCCAGGTAGCAAGGTGCAGCCCGGGGTTGCCGACGGTGGCGAGCTTGATGTGCTCGTGCCGGGCCTTGTGGATGGCGTCGAGGCCGAAGAAGGTGAAAAACAGGTTTGCCTCGATGCCCTCAGCGCGGGCGCCGTTGGCCATGATCAGGGCCGGGTAGATGCCCTCGAGGGAACCCTTGGACACGATGATGGAAACCTTCTCGATCCTGCCGTTGGCGCTTGTGCCGTTGTCGGCCATGACGCACCGCCTTGTCTGGTTCAGATGCAGCCGCGCGGCTTGGGAATGCCGGCGATCTTCGCGGCCAGCTTGGCTGGCCCCTTAGGGAAGAGCTCGTACAGCTCCTTGATGCTGACCCCCGAGGTCTTGCTCAGCGCGCGCACGCTCGGGCCAGTCCCCTTCTCTGCGTACTCGTGCCGCATGAACTTGACGACCTGCCAATGCGGCTCGGTCAGTGTGCCGATGCCGGCTTCCGCGGCGATCTCCGGCGCCATGTCCTCGCGCCACTGCTGCGGGTCAGCGAAGAACCCTTCTTCGTTGACGGCGACCTCGGTGCCTGCGTAGATCTTGGTGGGCATGATCAGGCCTTTCCTCTCGTACTGCCGGGCGTGCGGCCGCCGGATTGAATCGTCTCGAGCCGCTTGCCTGCCAGCGGCATGTCAGCGCCCACGCCGGGGACGTCGCGTCCCGGCAGGAGCATGTGCCAGTAGAACCACTGGAACGCGAGCTTGCCGAGGTGGTTGAGGCGCGACTCGTGCAGCAGCGGCAGGCCGATGCGGCCGGGGAACCGCCCTGTGACCGGTTCGGTGTCGTAGTTGAAGTCGATCAGCAGCGCCTTGCCGAACCCGCTTTCAATAAAGCAGTTGGTATGGCCATCGAAGCTGGCGCTCAGCGGCTGACCACCAAGGAAGCTCATGATGTTGCGGGTCAGGATCTCGCCTTCGAAGTGGGCGACTGAACCAGCCTTCGAGGCACGGACGTCGGCGGCATCGCCGATGACGAAGATGTCAGGGCTGGCCTTGGCTTGCAGGGTCCGCTCGTCGACCGGGATGAAGCCAAGCGCATCGCCGAGACCGGGCGAGCGTTCGACGTACGCCTGGCCGCCGTGTACGGGTACGGTCACTGCCAGGTCGAAGCCGACCTCGCGGCTATCGAAGGAGATGAGCTGGCCGCCGTCGGCGTCTACCTCCCCGGTGTTGAACTCGGTGACGAGCTCGATGCGCTTGTCATCGAGCATGCCGCTCAGCTCGCGGTTGCAGACAGCCTTGGTGAACGCGCCGTCCAGCGGGGTGACGAACGTTAGCTCGACGCGGTCGCGGATCCCGCGCTCACGGAAGTACCAGTCGGCTAGGAAGCTGAACTCGATCGGGGCGACCGGGCACTTGATCGGCATGTCGACGACGTTCACGGCGATCCGTCCGCCGTCAAAGTGCGCCAGCGCATCCCGCAGGGCGACCGCGCCCGGCCGGTCATAGAACGTGAAGGCCTTCCCCCGCGCTGTGGCGTCGGCCAGTCCCTCGGTCTCGCCAGGCAGCAGCGCTGCGCCGGTGGCGATGACCAGCACGTCATAGGGCAGCACCGTGCCGTCCTCGAGGTGGACGCGGCGCGCGTCGATGTCCACGTGGTCGGCGCCGCTCTGGTGATAGCCGACGCCGAAGCGCAGCTGCCGCATCCGCGAGCGCGTGATGCTCTCGGCACGGACCCGGCCGAACGGGACGAACAGCAGGCCGGGCTGGTACAGGTGTTGGCCATCGCGGTCGACGACCGTGATCATGTCATCGTCTGCGAGCCTCCGCCGCAGCCTGTTCGCGATCAGCGTCCCGCCGGTCCCGCCGCCGAGCACCACAATCCGCCTGCTCATGACCCAACCATCCGCGCCCTGCCCGCGCCGAGGCCACGGCCGAAGGTCCCGGCGCACGCTGACCAACGGCATCGAAGGGCAGCCGGCGGCGGCTGGCCACAGCGTCCTGCCGGAAGTCCCGGCGTGACGAGACCGGGAATGACAGCCCTAAACAGCAGACGGAATGCCCGAAGCCTCTGTTGCGACGGGACGTTTGTCCCTGGCGTCGGCCGACGGAGGCGGTAACGCTCTGAGAATGACCAGGTTAACGGGAAACGTCCGATGAGCAAGGTAGTGATCCTCGGCGCGGGGATCTCTGGCCACACCGCAGCGGCATTCGCCAGGAAGTGGCTGGGCCCAGAGGACACCGTGACAGTTGTCTCGCCGAACGAGACCTACAACTGGATCCCTTCTAACATCTGGGTCGGCGTCGGCCTGATGAAACCTAGCCAGGTCACGTTCCCGCTCGCCCCCGTCTACGAGCGCCACGGCATCGAGTTCAGGCAGGCCTCAGCACGTGAGATCCACCCGGAGGGCGACGCCGACCACTCGGTCCCGTACGTCGTGATCGAGACCGCCGCAGGCGCAAGGGAACGGGTGCCGTACGACTTCCTGATCAACGCGACCGGGCCCAGGCTGCGCTTTGACAAGACCGAAGGGCTCGGCCCTGAGGGCAACAGCCTGTCAGTGTGCACGCCCGAGCACGCAGTCCAGGCCTCCGCAGCGCTGGACGAAGCAGTCGAGCGGATGCGGCGCGGGGAGCGGCAGCGCTTCCTTGTCGGCGTCGGTCACGGCACCTGCACGTGTGAAGGCGCGGCGTTCGAGTATGCGGTAAACCTGGAGTTCGAGCTGCGGGCCCGTAAGGTCCGCGACAAGGCGGAGATTACCTGGATCACCAACGAGTACGAACTCGGCGACTTCGGAATGGGCGGCATGCACCTGCGGCGCGGCGGCTATGTCGTGCCGAGCAACATGTTCACCGAGTCCTTGTTCGCCGAGCGCGGCATCGACTGGATCACCCGCGCGCACGTGAGCAAGGTAGACAAAGACCGCGTCTGCTACGAGACCCTCGACGGAGCGCAGCGCGAGCAGGAGTTCGACTTCGCCATGCTGCTGCCCCCGTTCTCGGGCGTCGGCCTGCGAGCCTACGCGCGGGATGGCGCGGACATCACCGACCGGCTCTTCCTGGCCAACGACTTCATGCGGGTGGACGCGGACTACGCCGCCAAGCCGCCTGGGGAGTGGGTACCGGGCGACTGGCCGCGCACTTACCAATCACCCGCTTACGGCAGCATCTTCGCAGCCGGGATCGCGTTCGCCCCGCCGCACGCGATCTCGATCCCGCACACCAGCCCGAACGGCACGCTTATAGCCCCGGCGCCGCCGCGTACCGGGATGCCGTCGGCAGAGATCGGCAAGACCGTCGCCCGCAGCGTCGCCGACATGATCCGCGGCGCTCAGGGACCGACGCAGTCAGCCTCGATGGCCGAGATGGGCGCAGCCTGCGTGGCGTCCGCTGGCGCGCACCTGCTGACCGGCACCGCCGCGTCAATGACCGTCTACCCGATCGTCCCGGACTTCGCGCGGTATCCGCAGTACGGACGGGACCTGAACCAGACGTTCGGCGAGATCGGCCTCGCCGGGCACTGGATCAAGATCCTGCTGCACCACATGTTCCTGTACAAGGCCAGGCTCCGCCCCGGCTGGGCCCTTATCCCGGAGTGACAGTCATGGCCATCCCCGACTCTCCCGCAAGCCCGACCCAGCCAGCCGAGGCAACCGGCAGCACGGCTACGGCTGACGGCCCGCCCAGCCCGCCCGCCGGGACAACAGCCGGCGGCGCCGCCAAGGTCACCGCCGAAACCGCTCCGTACGTCACCCGGCCCACTAGGTCGACAATCTTCCTGCGGACGTTCGTGCCCTGGCAGCTATGGCGATTCGTCCGCATCAACACCAAGATGATCAAGATAATTCGCGGCTCGCGCAGCTAAGCAGTCGCCGCGCCGCGGGCGACAGCCTTAGCGGGCTGTCGTCGTCGATAGTGGCCACGCTGCCCATTGCAGGGCTGGCGCCTGTTGCAGGTCATTCCCGTGCGCCTACCGGCCACGCCAGCAGCCCTCATCGTGCGGAGGCCAGATCCGAACAGGTGTGTGGCAGCTTGTGCCCACCGCCGTCGCGGTACGTTGCTGCTGTACAAGCCGCTGAAACCTAGGCTCAGGATTTCGAATTATATCTCTGGCCTGTGGAGCTATGGGGATTTGAACCCCAGACCTCTTGCCTGCCATCAGCAGGCAGCACGTCCACAGCAGTACATACGTGCAGGCCAGCGTCTCAGGACGTCCGTATCAGTCCTCCCAGATCCAGGCAGGTTGCGGTGCTTTCCTGCTGTACTCCCCCGAGTGCCCGGCAGGAACCCGCCGACGTTGCGGTACCTCCGGCCACCTGCATTCGCACCCCGGCAACTCCCGGTTCTAGCTCACGCATCGATCTTACTCTTCTGCCGAATAGCGGGCGTTGCGAGACCCCATACTTATTCGTCGACCTGTATGTCGTTAACGGTGGCGGCGATGGTCAACTCAGTCGTGCCGTTCGGATCGAGGGCCGCGCTAAACGCCGAATAGGCGCGCATAACTGTCATTGAACAGGACGATCGACTAGCGCACAGATTGTCCGTTCTGTTCGCGAGGAGCGTCGTTTTCTCGGCAAAAGATATTTAAGGGTACGTCTGTCTGCTGGTAGGGATTTTGATCCGGCGTGGAAGTTCCAGTCCTGGAGTGTCATGGGCCGCTTGCGATAGCGCAGGCGCTCGACTTGACGACACCGCCCACTGGGGCTCCGGACCTGGTCTCCCAGCGCGTGGGTCGAGCGGGTACAACGCGAACAGGAGGAACAGTTTTACCTCACCGGACCATGAGCAAGCAGACAAGACGGAAAGAGCGGCGCTCGGAGCAGAACAGTAGGTCAGGTCCGCGCGGTTCTGGCGTGGCGAAGGCCTGCGGCTGCTCTGGTTTTCGCGGACCCCTCCGAAAGAGCTTGCGGCTGGCGACGTTACTTCCCGGTGGCGGCCGCGCTGGTCCCGCTGAGGAAGTCGAATAGATACAAGCCTGCTCGCCCGGCGCCGACAAGTCCATGAGAGCCAATTCCTGCACAGGAGACGATCCTGCTGTCGACGCGCATCATTGCCTGTTCCCGCCAGGTGACCGTATCCCAGATCCGGAGCGTGCGGTCACGGCTGCTGGTGGCTAGCCAGCTGCCGTCGGACGCCACCGCCATCGCCATCAGCTTGTCGCCGTCGGCGGTCAGGACGGCCCGTTCCCGTCTGGTCCGCAGGCTCCGCCTCCACCTGGCGGCCACGTCCCAGATCTGCACCCGATTCCAATCGCTGGTGGCCAGCCAGCTGCCATCAGGCGCCACCACCAAGGCCGTCACCTCGCCGTAGTAGGGGTACATGAAGTCTCGTCCCCGCTTAGTGGCCGTGTTCCAGATCCGCACCCGATTCCGGCCGCTGGTGGCCAGCCAGCTGCCGTCAGGCGCCACTACCACCGAGTCCATGTCGCTATTCTGGCTAGTCAGGACGGCCCGTTCACGCCCGGTGGCCGCATCCCAGATCCGCGCCGTACGGTCGTCGCCGCAGGTGGCCAGCCAGCTGCCATCGGGCGCCACCGCCACCGCCTCCACCGGGCCATGGTGTCCTGTCAGGACAGCCCGTTCACGCCCGGTGGCCGCATCCCAGATCCGCACTGCCGCATCAGCGCCTCCGGTAGCGAGCCAGCTACCACCGGGCGCCACAGCCACCGCCTCCACCGGGCCACTGCCGACTGCCTGTTGCCGTCTGGTGGCCGTATCCCAGATCCGTACCTGATTCCAGCTGCCGGTGGCGACCCAGCTGCCATCGGGCGCGACAGCCACCGCCGCCACCTTGCTGTCGTGGTTGGCCAGGACGGCCCTTTCATGCATGGTGACCGTGTCCCAGATGCGCAAGGTAAGGTGATGGGGGCTGCCGGTGGCCAGCCAGCTACCGTCTGGCGCCACAGCCAACACCCCCACATCGCAGTCGTAGGCGGTCAGGACGGCACGCTCATCCCCGGTACCCGCATCCCAGATCCGCACTGTCCCGTCATCACCGCCAGTGGCGACCCAGCTGCCATCGGGCGCCGCTGCCACCGCCACCGCTGTCACCCCACCCTCGTGGCCGGTCAGGCAGGCGCGTTCCTGCCCGGTGGCCGCGTCCCAGATCCGCACTATCCCGTCACTGCCGCCGGTCGCCAGCCAGCTGCCATCCGGCGCCACCGCCACCCCTGTCACCGGGCCGACATGGCCGGTCAGGACGGTCCGTTCACGCCCGGTAGCCGCATCCCAGATCCGCGCAGTCTGGTCCCGGCTGCTGGTGGCCAGCCAGCTACTATCAGGCGCCACCGCCACCGCCGTCACCTCGCCCTGGTGCCCGTTCAGGCGGCCCCCCCGTTCCTGCCCGGTGGCCGCATCCCAGATCTGCGCGTAGTACCCCCGGTGCCCTGTGACCAGCCAGCTGCCGTCGGGTGCCACGGCTGCCGCTGTCACCGGCCCGGAAGCCCAGTCGCGGTTGCGCTTGAGGGTGGCCCGTTCCCGCCCCGTGGCTGCATCCCAGATCTGGATATACCCGTTGTGGGTGCCGGTGACTAGCCAGCTGCCGTCGGGTGCCACCGCCAGCGCATCTACCGACCCATTGGGCTGGCGCCCACCGTGGGGCCCGGGGCATGATGCGCGGGGCGCTGGGCGAATGGGTTTGTGTCCTGCGGCCACTATCGGGTGGTAGGCCTGTGGCGTTATCCTGTCTGCCCACCGCGGCGCGAGCAGTGTGTGCCGGGTTGGGGGAGCGGGGTGACTGTGCCGGGATGGGCGGTCGGCTGAGGGTGGTCCGGGTGCTGGGCGTGCTGGAGCCCGGCGGGGGCCAGCTGTCGGCGCTGTGGTTGTCGGCGGCGTTGCGCCGGCGTGGCGTGGCGACCACGTTGCTGGCCGGGGATGCGACGCCGGCGGGGATGGCGCTGGCGGCCCGCTGCGGGTTTGCGGCTGAGGCGTTCCGGGTGAGCGAGCTGCCGGGCCCGCGCAGCCTGCAGTGGACGCCTGAGCCCGCGTTTGCCGGCTGGCTTGGCCCGCGGCTGGCGCCCGCAGATGTGGTCCACGCGCACATGGTCGGGGCCTGGTGGGCGGCGGCGCGGGCGGTGCCGCCGGTCGTGCCGCTGGTGGCCAGCGAGCACAACCAGATGTCCTGGCCCGGCCGCGACTACACGGCGCAGGCCCGGAAGGCGGCACACCGGGTCGACCTGCTGTTCACCCACGGGCCCGCGGTCGGCGCGTGGGCGGCGGGGCTGGGCCTGGGCGGCCGGCTGCGCGAAGGGCGGTCGTCGGTGGAGGGCATGTCCGCCCGGCCATATCCGGGACTTGCCTGGCCGCGGATAACCTTCACCGGCCGGTTCCGCGACGACAAGGCACCCGACGTGCTCGTCGAGGCGCTCGCCCTGCTCGACGCGGCCCCGGCTGCGTACCTGGTCGGCGACGGCCCCATGCGCCCGGCGCTGACCCGGCTCATCCGGGCTCGCGGGCTGAGCGGCGTGGTGCGCCTTCCGGGCTGGTCCTACCACCCGGCCCGCTACGTGTCCGGGGCCAGCGTGCACGTCGTGCCCTCACGGGAGGAGTCCTGGTCGCAAAGCGCCGTGGTGGCGCTCGGCCTCGGCGTCCCGGTCATCGGCACGGCGGTCGATGGCCTGGCGCGCACTCTGGGCGACGGCCGCGGGGTCCTGGTCCCCCCCGACGACCCGCCCGCCCTGGCCGCGGCGCTGTCCCGGATCCTGGCCGGCGAGCGGCCCGACGCCGGCCCGGGCCGGGCTTATGCACGACAGTTCACCCCCGGCCGCGCAGCCGCCATGTATCTCGGCGCCTACCAGCACCTGCTCGCCAGCAAGGCCAGATTCCGCCATCCCGGGACGGCGGCCAGCCCGGTGGCAAACTCGCAGGCAGCTACCGGTGCGCCAGCCTGAGCCCGCCACCGAAGACCGTCACGGTACCAGCCCAGCGGCAAGCGCCAGGGGCATCGGCGTACAGATTGACCCGATCTGCGCGGCCAACCGCGTCCAGCATTGAACCGGTGATTCCATCCATATCGGCGGATTTGTGCGCGGGACTGCTTGGTTCCAACCTGATCCGCCGACGCTCGCCAGAGCGAGGCAGATTGCATAATTGTTCATGATCGTCCGGCCACCGGAATGCGCGCTTCTGCCGCGGATAGTTTCAGTGTGCGGGGCGACGTCGTAACCGTTTTCGGTGCTTAACGGCTCAATAGGAACAGTTGTCACATATCCCAGTCAAGGGCATCGTCTGGTTGCAGGTCGGGCAAAGTCCGCCGGTCCGACCATTCTTTCCGTCGTGGCGGTCACCTCTGCGTGATCCGCCACGCGGGCCTGGCCGGGGGAGGCCACTGGCCTGGTGGGTCCGGTGGTCAGCGGTCGGTGTCCTTGGGATGTCGTGGCGAGGCGTGGGGGTTCACGCGATAACCTCGGCCGGGCCGAAGTCCCCCTCAGTCGGTGCGAGCGCCTGCGCGTATTGCCTCTTGTCCGCCTTGATCCGCGCGGTCGCGCGCCATCCGGCGATCACCTCGTGCGCGTTCTGGTCGATAGTCAGTTCAGCCGCATCAGACAGCGCGGCGATCAGCTCGGCCGCGAACTCGCTGCGCTCGGCGGCTGACAGGTGACGGGCCCACGGGAACACCTCCGCCAGCGCGGATTCCACCGCCCGCGCGCCGGACTCGCTGCGGGCCAGCGCGGCGAACATCCGGGACGCGGTCACCAGGTTCTCGTCCCGCTCCTCCTCCCGGTCGGCGGCCGTCAGGTAGAAATCTGGCGCATCGCGATGGGTTACCCGCAGCCGGCCCAGCCGGCGGGCGTGCTCGGCGACAGCCCGCGGGTTGCGGGACAAGTCGGAGAACGTCACGGCATCGGCAGGCTCAGCGCTCATGCTCCCAGCATATTCAGACCACGTTCTGATATCTACCGGCATCCGCTGCGGTCCACGCCGTGCCGCGACTGCAACTAATGGGCCGCACGGCAGGCCACACGGCGAGGCCGAGAGCATTAGCGATCTTCACCAGCCCGGCCGCCGGGGAGCCGGAGTACCTTGATCTCGCTTGCGAAATTCGAAGTTCTGTTCAAGAGGCTGGAGCCGGGTTCTGGGTGGCGCTGGGTGGGAGCCAAAGTGGGAGCCAACGTGCACAGCCATCAGGCGACGCTGAGCGACGTCCTGCCACCATCGCCCCAGGCAAACGCCACGTCAGGCGACACAGGGCTACGTCAGGCGACTGGGCGGAGCTGATTTGGGAGCAGGAGGTCGCGGGTTCGAATCCCGCCATCCCGACTGTTTTTCAAATATGATATCTACTGCTGGGAGCCATTCGGGTAGCCAGTATCTGTCGCCCCATGCTGGCCGGCGTGGCTCAGCGTCTGCGCACGTTGGCTCCCATCAGCCCGCCGAATTGACCCGCCGATCGGCCGACCGAAATTATTTTCGACCAGCCACGAACGGGTCTGCCAGTGCGCGGCGGCGCGATCCCGCTGATTCTGACGGCAGGTGATGCCACGGTGATCACCAGCTGAGGCGCTCGGATCAGGTCATTCTGCGGCGGTGTGACCGCTCGGTCAACAAGTAGCCGAATTGAGGACGTAGCGCTAGTACATGCTTAAGCGCGGATCAGCATGTACATTTCGTCGTTCGACAATCCACCGGAGATATCCCGCCAAGCGCCTGTGTCCCGTGACACGTAAATCGGCCCGTTGACACCCAATCCGGCCCGTTCGCATGTCCTTGCCGACGATCGGACGAGGTGTCCTCAGCTGA
This sequence comes from uncultured Actinomycetota bacterium, assembly GCA_963808705.1. Classification (GTDB taxonomy): domain Bacteria; phylum Actinomycetota; class Actinomycetes; order Streptosporangiales; family Streptosporangiaceae; genus JASHPR01. The sequence goes on from CAWEHB010000015.1 coordinate 222,248, forward strand.
CCCGACCGCGCCTCGGCCGTACGCACTCTGTACCAGCACGAACACGCGGTCGAGGCCCTGCTACGTGGCCAGGAATGACCGGGCCAGATCAACTGGCAAGGAGCCCGCTCCAGTACGATCACAGCCCGAGTTGGACCGCAACAGGCAGCTTGATCGTCTGACAGTCAAACAGGCCCGCCCAGGTCACGGCGCACCTACCGGGCCGATTTATTTGGCACGGGACACCTGACCAATCACCAGGCGGCCAGATCGCCGATTTTGTGCTGCCTGCCGAGGGCAGTTCGCCGCTGTCAGAGCAGTGCAGAGCATCAGTTCTGGCATTTCATGTCTACGCGCTAACGCCCCTGAATCGGCTATGGCGCTGGCCGGGCGGGCCGGCGCGTCACGGCGGGCTTCGGTCCGAGCGGGCGCGAGCTTGTTGTCTTGTGCCGCCCGTAACGTGTCCGGGGTCGGCGCCTGGGACCGGTCGCTGCGGTCGGGCCTGCGGAGATCGGTCTGCCAAGATCCGGTGACTAGGCTGGCTGTGGTTGCGCGCGAGCAGAGGGCGGGCCGTGGCAGATGTCAGGATTCCCACGTCCCTGGGCGGGATGCCTGGCTATCTGTCCAGCCCAGGCGGCGGGGGTCCGTGGCCCGGGGTGGTGGTGCTGCACGACGGGTTCGGCATCGATGAGGCGGTGCGTGAGCAGGCGGACTGGCTTGCTGCTGCCGGGTATCTGGCCCTGTCTGCTGACCTGGGATTCTGGGGGCGCCCATCAGCGTGCTTGTTGAGGATGTTCCGTGACCTGCGGGCCGGCCGTGGCCTGACCTTCGACCAGGTGGATGCGGCGCGGGCCTGGCTGGCTGGCCAGGCGGGCTGTGACGGCCGGCTGGGCGTGATCGGGTTCTGCGCCACCGGCGGGTTCGCCCTGCTGATGGCCGCCGGTCACGGATTCTCCGTAACGAGCGTCAACTACGGCCTGGTACGCAAGAACGCCGCAGACTCTCTCGACGGTGCCTGCCCGATCGTGGCCAGCTTCGGAGCCAGGGACCGGGCGCTGCGCAAGGCCCCGCAGCGGCTGGGCCGGGCGCTTGAGGCACTCGGCATCGAGCATGACATCAAGGTGTACCCGGATGCTGGACACGCCTTCCTCCAGCAGTCCACAGACGAGCCAGGCCTAGTCGTTGGCGTGCTGGCGCGGATCACCCACGCGGGCTACCACGAGGCGTCGGCACAGGACGCCCGGCACCGCATCGTCTCGTTCTTCGATGCGCACCTGAAGACGTGACGACCGCACCGCGTCAGCCGCCGAAGCTAACGTTCTGGCCGACCAGGTGCACCAGCACACCCTGGCCGGTAACACTGACATCTTGGATCGTCGTCCCCAGCGGCAGGGCGGGTAGCGGCAAGCTGATGTCGCGCAGCGAGCCGAGCGCCGCCATCGGGATGCTGCCGGCGGAGATCACCACGAGGCGGATGCCACCGGGGCCGGCCGGGGTCACCCGCGCGGTAGCAGTCTCGATACCCTGGCCCGGCCCGACCGTGATCTTCACCCGGTCAGGGCCATCGGCGGCGACCGTCAGCCCTGGCAGGCCGGCCACCCCCGCGAGGCCTGCGAAGCCGATCAGGGCGGTGCCGGAAAGCTCGGAGGCGGTGCGGACGTGGCGGCTGGAGCTGACCCGGATCCCGTACAGGGTGACATCGAGGCGCTTGACCTCCACCGGCCCCAGTCTCTTGCCGGCTGCGCTCACCACCACCTTGTTCAGGCGCCTGGCCGCCACCTGGGTCAGGAACGGGAAGCCCTCTATGCTCACCCGCGGCTTCGTGGGGAAGCCCCGGTCCCCGATCTGCCTGGCCATCCAGTCCTCCGCGCAGGTCAACGCGAGCCGGTCGGCAAGGAGCAGGGCAGCAAAGAATGCCGCCAAGATGGCCGCGATGATCACACTCCAACTATGGGGCCGGCAGCGGCAGCGGCGGAAGGCATCTGAGATCCGCCGCCCGATGACTGCCCGGCCACCTCACCGGCAGCGCTGGCAGGCTCGCATAACGCCATGACCGGCGTGCTTCAGCTGGTGATCGCCACAAATCCAGCTGTCGGGCAGATCCGCTACGAGCGCGCCATCCCCATGGATCGGCCACGTTCCGTGACTACATGGCGATCTGCGGCCGTATCGTTCGGCAAGGTCGTCTCGAGCTCGCGGGCGCCCGCACGGCGGCCAGTTGAGGATGGCTGCTGCTCGGCACTGCTCCAGGGCTGTCGTCAGGCCCTGCGGCCAGTGCGTGAACTCGCTGTCACTGTGGGGACTAACGACTCTTCCCCGGGTCGGGGCGGCAGGAGCATGTTGGTAGCGAAATTGGCGATCCCGGTGAGGGAGGGTCGCCTGGCTGAGTTCCGCCGGAGGGCACCGTGCCGCTCTCTGAGCATGAGCGGCGCCAGCTTGAGCAGATCGAGCAGGCGCTCCGCGCCGATGACCCGCGGTTTGCTGACGCCGTGGCTGCGGCCGACCCGCGGGTGCACCACAAGCGCCGGGTCATCGCGGCGGCGCTGGGGTTGGTAATCGGCGTCGGGCTGCTGCTCGCCGGGGTCGTGACCAATGTCATCCCGATCGCAGTGGCGGGCTTTGTGGTCATGCTCGCCTGCAGCCTGCGGGCGGTGACCAGCTACCGGCGCATGACCGGTCTCAGCACCGGACGCGTCCCCGCCAGGGACGGGGCTTCTGGCAGGCAGCGGCGCGCCGCCAAGGGCCGGCGGGCTGGCAAGCGGGCGGGATCTGGGCTGATGGAGCGGCTGGAGGAGCGCTGGCGGCGTCGCCAGGAGCGCGGCCGCTGACACCGGGCTGCCCGCTGCGTCCCCCCGGCCTCGGCGCCAGGGCTCGCTGCGCTGGCGTGACCCGCCCGAAAGCGCAGCCCGGCCTGGCAGGTGATGCTGAGGTGGACCAGGTGCTTCCTGCTGATGCGCAGCTGGCCCGGCGTGGTCACGCCGCCTGCGGCCGTTTCGTCGGCCTGGTGTCTGCGCGAGCCGGTGGCGCAGCCCGGCCCGCGATCCGCGCGGAGGCAAGGTAGAGGATTCCGGTGATGACGGGCGCCGCATTCACCACCGGCAAAGAGGCAAAGCCCAGCAACCTTCCCGGGCTGGACACGGTGACCGGGATGATGTCGGCGGCCAGCAGCAAGACCCCGGCCGCGGCGGTCCGTTTCAGGCCGGGCAGGGCGATGGGCCACCAGGACGAAGGTGATGACCGCGCGGACGGGGCCGTGCTGGTTCTCGAAGGAGCGCCGCCTTTGCGGGTTCACCGCGAACCAGATGCTCACCCCGGTCATTGCCGCGGTCAGGACAAGGAAGACGCAGGTCGCCCGGCCGGGCCGGTACCAGGCCAGCCCCGCCAGCGGAACCGCCCACGCGGGAACCAGCCCGGCTGCCTTCCAGCCACCGGGGTCGGCGAAGGCGTCGCCGCGACGGTCCCGGAGCAGAAGGTTCTGCCGTTACCCTTCCTCGTGACTCCCCTCAGCTCACGACACGCTGCCCGCCGCCGCCTTCGGCCGCGCGATCGGCTTGGACCCGGCCGGCAGACGGCTGCTGGCGAAGTCGATGCCGGTCCGCCTGAGGGCGGGCCTGACGCAAGGATCGCGGGCGCGCAAAGCCGTCACGCAGCGCCAGGCCGGCGTCGTTCCGTCCCAAGATCGACCTGCCCGGGGAGACCACCCGCGTCCTGGTTGAGCAGATCGGCGTCGTCGACGCCAAGCTGACCACCGGGCAGGCCCACGCCGCGCTGCTGCGCTACCTACACGCCGTCATCACCACCGGCCGGCGCTGGGACCCCACCATCGCCGCCGACGGCCGGCCCGAGCAGACCCTCAACGCCGCCGGGCACCCGATCACCAGCAACCCAAGCTGGCGGCCCTGGCGAGCCCCACGCGGCATCGAGACGCGTGTTTGGGTTCCCGGCTCCGGGAGGTGTGGTGGCCGTGGCCTCAGGTAGCTGTTCTTCGCGCCCAGTACTGCGGCGATGCCTTCGATTCGGCGAGTGCCTGCGGCGTGCCGAAGCCCGGTGCCAGGGCGGCGGCGGTCCCGGCCAGTACCTCGTGGTGGTCGATGTTGAGCAGCCGCAGCCAGCTCTGCTGGCCCATCGTCAAGGCGATGAAGCAGCCCAGCTCGACGAGCTCGGGTTCGGAAAAGTGCCGGTAAAGCCGTTCCCAGAAGGCGTCGTCGGTGTCGAGCCGCCACGTGATCGCCTCGGCGTACGCCAGGGCGGCCTTCTCCGGTTCGGCCAGCCGCGCTGAGGTCTCGAAGTTGAGCAGGTCGTCATACTGCGCCTCGCTCAGGCCCTGCGCCCTGGCCTGCTCCGACCGCTGGTTGCCGCAGTACTCGCACTTCACCGAGCGCGAGACGTAGACCCGGCACAACTCCTTGATGGCGTGATCGCAGACCCCGTCGCGGAAGATCGCCTCCCATGACCTCGCGAACGCCCAGAAGCACGCCGGCGCGTGCGCGCGCACGGCCGAACTCTCCGGCCGCGGGGTACCCTCGCGTCGGCAGCGCTCCAGCTCCGCGCGCATCTGCTCATCCATCGCCTCGAACGGCACATAGCTGATCCGCTGCTTGTGGGCCATCGCCCGCTCCCTTGCCTGCATCACCCGCGGTCCGCCCCGGCCGCCACCGGAGGACTACCTATCAGCAAACCACGGGACCCGTGCCGCCGTCGCCGGCCACCGCCGGGCTCCTGCGGTCACGCAACCAGGCCTCGCCGTCACGGTCGAGCCGGGAACCCGGGCAAACCGGCCAGAAGCCGCGCGGTAGTCACCAAGGCAGCCAGCAGCACTTCTGCGTACCGAAGCCAATTCGCTTCGGACGCCCGCACATCAGCGCCGATCGCGTGGTCCGCGCTGACGGGGGCGTTCGGCCTGAGCTATCGGTTCGGCTCAGCCAATCTCTGCCTGCGTGCCGGCGGGGCGCAGACCGATCACGGCCATGGCCGCGGCGAGGCACATCCCACCGGCGAGTACAGGCGTCTCCGCTGCATCCCAGCCGGAGGGTGCAAGCCGCTGCCGTACCAGCCGCTCAGCCAGGTACCCGGCCACCATCGCGGTGCCCAGACCGCCCAGCGTGCGTTCCGCTGCAGTGTCCGGCCGCCGGAACAGGGCCACGGTTGCCCGTGCCTGTGCGGCCAGCATCACCGTGGCGGATTGCGCGCTTTGGCGTCGCGCTCGGTCGACAGGCGGGCCTGGCCTAGGCGATGGACTGCACGGCCTGCCTGGTGCGGCGTGGCTGGTGCTGTCAGTCCCGCTGGTAGACCGAGACGTGGCCTGCGCTGCTGGAATCGAACGGCCGCCGGTCCCAGCCATCAAAGCGTTGGCGCAGCCGCATGCTGGCCTGCCGGGCCATCAGGTCCAGTTCGCTGGGCCAGGAGTAGCGCAGTGCCACGGGCCGCAAGTGCGTGCCGCGCCGGTCGAAGGTGATCATCTGGGTGATGATCCGCTGCTGCGCCGCATCGTGGCGGGACACTTCGAGGACGGCGGAGTCTTCGGTCACCGCCCGGGCCTGCACGCGCTGGTCCCGGTCGAACCGGGCCAGGTCGGGGACGAAGCATTCGATAACGAACACCCCGCCCGGGCCGAGCACCCGGGCGACGTTGCGGAAGCACTCCGCCTGGCGGGCCTGGCTGAGCAGGCCGAACAGCGTGTTGAACACCAGGTACACCACGCTGAACGGCCCGCTGGCCGGGACCTGAGCCATATCCCCGATGACGACCGGGATCAGCTCACCGCCCGGCTTGGCCCGCAGGCGCTCTACCATCGCCTCGGAGGCGTCGATCCCCTCCACCGCGATCCCCCGGCCGGCCAGCGGGAGCGCGACCCGACCCGTGCCGATCGCCAGCTCCAGCACCCGGCCACCTCCGGCCAGCCCGGCGAGGAACTCCACCGCGAGCGCCGGGTCCATCTCGGCGTGGTGCTCGTCATACACGCCAGCCCAGCGGTCGCCGTAGAACGCGGGATCATCAAACCCTGCCACGCCAGTAACCCAAGCAGACCGCAGGGATGGCAGCCACCCATTTCCGGGCTCCACGGCCGCGCCTCTACACCGCACCCATCTAGCCGCGATGAGGTACGTCCGAGATCCTCGAGCATCTGCAGGCCGTGGGTCCTGTCTTGCGGCGGGCCGCTTTAGGTGTCGAGCAGGTCGGCCTGGTACGCGGTGATGACGAGCTGGACCCGGTCTCTGGCGCCCAGTTTGGCCAGTAGCCGGGCTACGTGGGTCTTGGCGGTGCCGACGGTGATGTACAGGGCGGCGGCGATCTCGGCGTTGGACATGCCCAGGCCCACCAGCCGCAGCACCTCGCGTTCTCGGTCGGTGATCCCGGTGAGCTCCCTGGGCTTGCGGTCCGCACGGGGCTGGCTGGCGAACTGCGCGATCAGGCGGCGGGTGACGCCTGGGGCGATCATGGCGTCGCCGGCCGCGACGACGCGGATCGCGGTCAGGATCTCCTCCAGCGCCATGTCCTTGACCAGGAACCCGCTCGCCCCGGCCCGCAGCGCGCCGTAGACGTAGTCGTCGTCGTCGAACGTGGTGAGCACGAGCACGCGGGCGCGCGCATCGCCGGCGGTGATCAGCTGGGTTGCCTCGATGCCGTCCATGCCTGGCATGCGGATGTCCATGACGACCACGTCGGGGCTGGTGTCTCTGGTGAGCTGCACGGCCTCGGCTCCGGTTCCGGCCTCGGCGGCCACGTCGATGTCGGGTGCCTGGTCGATCATCCTGCGCAGGCCCGCGCGGACCAGTGGCTGGTCGTCGGCGAGGATGACGCGGATGGTCATCGGGCTGGCGCGGGCACCGGCAGCCGGGCGGCGACGCGGAAGCCGCCGCCGGGACGCGGGCCGGCCGACAAGTCGCCGCCGAGCAGCGCGGCGCGTTCGCGCATGCCGGTGATCCCGTAGCCGGTCCCGGCTGCGCTGCCGCCGCGGCCGCTGTCGGTGATCTCGATCGATAGCTGCCCGTCCTGGTGGCTGATCGACACCCGGCACTGGTCCGTGCGGGCGTGGCGGACCACGTTGGTGACGGCCTCCTGGATGATGCGGAACGCCGACAGGTCGATGTCGGCCGGGAGCGGTTCCCGGCTGCCGCGCCAGTCCACGTCAACCTCGACCCGCACGCCCGCGTCCAGGGCCGTGGCGGCCAGCCGGTCGATGTCGGCCAGGCCGGGCGTCGGACCCAGCGGTGCCAGCCAGGACCCGGGCTCTGGCTCGGCACGGCGCAGCCCGGTCACCACCCGCCGCAGCCCGGACAGTGTCTCCCTGCTGGTGGTCTCGATGGTGGCCAGGGCGTCGCGGGCCTCGCCGGGACGGGCGTCGAAGACGCTGCGGCCCGAGCCTGCCTGGATCGCGATGATGCCGATGCTGTGCGCCACGATGTCGTGCAGTTCGCGGGCGATCCGCAGCCGCTCCGCCATCGCGGCCTGGGCGGCCGTCTGGGCCCGCACCAGCTCGGCCCGGGCCTGTGCCTGCCGGATTGAATGTCCGATAAGCCAGGCAATGATCGTCACAAGGAGTACAACGATCGTGTCAACGGGGGGTCCCGCCGACCCCACGGTGCCACCCCGGAGCGAACCCAGAGAGGGCACTGCCAGGAGCGGAATCAGCAGGCCGGCGCAGGCCATGGCGGCACCAGTCACCGACACTCTGCGGCTGCGTGTCGCCGCGATGTAGCAGATCTCAAGGCCCGCTGCGACGGCGACCACGACCGCGACGACCGGCCTCGGCTGCAACATCATGCTGGCCACCGATCCGCCGAGCGTCACGGCCAGCGCCGCGAGCGGCCAGCGGCGCAGCAGGAGAGCGGAAACCAGCAGGGCGCAGCCAAGTACCGGGAATCCCCAAATGATCATGGCCGCCTCCAGCCCGCCGGGTCATCCTCACCGCGATCGTAGCCGCCTGGTCGTGCCGGGTCGTCTGCCCGCGGGCGTATGCCTGCGGGCAGACTGCGGCACCATGCAGATGGGCTTGCGGGCAGACGCGGCGCGGCCCCAGACTGCGGCATCTTGTCGCCATGAACGCGAGTATCGAGATCGACGGACTGCGCAAGCGGTTCGGCCCGGTACAGGCGCTGGACGGGATGACGTTCACGGTCGGTCCCGGCCAGGTGACCGGCTTCGTCGGGCCGAACGGCGCCGGCAAATCGACCACCATGCGTGTCGTCGTCGGCCTGGACGCCCCCGACGCGGGCACCGCTACCATCGGCGGCCGCCCGTACCATGCGCTGAAGAACCCGCTGCGCCATGTCGGCACGCTGCTGGACGCCGGGGCCTTGCAGCCCAGCCGCCGAGCGCGCAACCACCTGCTGTGGCTCGCCCACTCCCAGGGCCTGACGGCCGGCCGGGTCGATGAGGTGATCGCGGCGGCCGGGCTCCAGGCCGCCGCCCGCCGCAAGGCCGGCGGGTACTCCCTCGGCATGCGGCAGCGGCTCGGCATCGCAGCGGCGCTGCTGGGTGACCCGGCGGTGCTGATCTTCGACGAGCCGTTCAACGGCATGGACCCCGAGGGCATCGTCTGGATGAAGGGGTTCCTGCGATCGCTGGCGGCGCAGGGCCGCGCGGTGCTGGTGTCCAGCCACCTGATGAGCGAACTGCAGGACACCGCCAGCCACCTGGTCATCGTCGGCCGCGGCCAGGTGATCGCCGACACCTCCGTCGCTGATCTCATCGTCGCCGCCTCCGGCAACCGCATCACGCTGACCACCACCGCGCCGGCCGACGCGATGACCGTGCTCACCGGTGCCGGGGCCGAGGTCAGTGCCACCGGTTCCGGCGTGCTCACCGTTTCCAGCCTTTCACCAGAACGAGTGGTGGCTGCTCTCACCAGCCACGCCATCCCCTTCAGCGAGGTCACCACCCACCGGGCCACCCTCGAACAGGCCTACATGGAACTCACCAGCCACAGCGTCGAGTACCGGGCGGAGGCGACGTCATGACGACGCAGACCGTGACCCCGCAGCGCCCCCCGGTGAGCCCGGAGCGGGACAGCTTCTGGCACCTGGTGCACGCCGAGTGGACCAAGTTCCGAACCGTGCGCGGCTGGGTGATCGCGGTGCTGATCACGATCGTGGCGATCGGCGCC
>CAWEHB010000016.1:0-560000 GCA_963808705.1 uncultured Actinomycetota bacterium
CTAGCGGCTGGCGGCCGCCGCGACAGCCGCCAGGACCGCGGCGAAGCCCGGCGCGGCGACCTGGGCGCTGACGAACTGGGCGGCCAGGCCGAGGCCGAGGACCGGAACCGCGATGCCGAAGTAGGCGGCGAGGAACACCACGAACGTCGCGAGGCCCGCGAGCGCGTGCGAGCGGACACCGAGGGTTCCCGCGATGAAGCCCGGCGTGAGCGAGGTGAACAGCCCGAACAGCGCGAACGCGGCTACCGTGGCCAGGCCAGCCGCGAAGAACGCCGAGCGGTTATGGCGTTCCTTCCTGCTGCTCGAGCACGCGGGTCACGACGGTCAGGTCCTGCCCGCCGAGACCTTGATCGACGGCCTGCTGCCATTCGCCGGCCAGGCAGGCCAGGGCGGCGAACCGGTCGCCGCCGGCCGCCTGGAGGGCGAGGTGCACGTCCTTGAGCGCGAGCGAGAGCGCGAACTGGGCCGAGAACTCGCCGTGGGCGATCCGCTGCAGCTTGGCCGCCTGCCAGGCGGACACCAGCGACCCGCCGCCCAGTGCGTCCGCCACCGTCTGGGTGTCCAGGCCCAGCCGGCGGCCCAGGGCCACCGACGCAGCGACCGCTTCGGCCGCGAAGGCAAGCCAGGTGTTGTTCACCAGCTTCAGCCGCGTCCCGGCCCCGGCCGCGCCGACCCAGATCGTGCGCTGGCCGACCGCGCCGAAGAACCCAGCGACGCGCGGCTGCGCCTCGTCGGGCCCGGACGCGAAGATCGTCAGCTGGCCGTGTTCGGCCGGATCCTTGCTCCCGGCCACCGGCGCGTCCAGGAGCATCACGTCCGGGCGCTGGCTGCCGGCCAGGGCCGCGACCCGGTCGATCCCCGCCACGCCGATCGTGCTCATCTGGGCCCAGATCGCGCCCGGCGCCAGGGCAGCCAGCATGCCCTGGTCCCGGGCGACCGACAGGACGGCATCGGCGTCGGTCACCATCGTGACCACGATCGCGGCCCGCCGCGCCGCGTCGGCGGCGGTCTCAGCGACCTGCGCGCCGCGCCCGGCCAGGTCCCGGGTCGCCTCTACCTCACGGTTCCAGACGATCGTCGGGATGCCAGCGCGCAAGGCACTGGCCGCCATCCCGTGGCCCATCGCCCCGATGCCGAGCACCGCAACCGGCTCGTACGTTCCTGCCATCGGTCTCTCCCTTTGCCCGGTGTGCTAGTCGCGGGTCCTGCCAGCATTGCACTTGCCCGGCCTGCCCGCCGCTTCTGGACGTGCCGCACCGGCTTGCTCCAAGACCTTCCTAACCCCGGAATCCTGCCAGCCGCCGCAGCTACTTTGCTGAGGCTGGCAGGCGCGAGAGCGGCTAACCCCGGTCGTGGCACGCGGCTGGCGCCGTTGGCGCGGCCGCCCGCCCTGCGACGTTGCCGGAACCGCCCAGTGATGCCTGCCTGGTGCTCTGGCACTCTCGAACACATGTTGTATTCAACGCAACTAGGGTTGTGGGCTAGGCAACGTGCCGGCCAAAGAGATCCTGGGGGCGATCGGAGTGAGCTGGAAGCCGCCGGATAGCGGGTCCAGATCGCCGGCGGGCGGGCGCATGCCTACGCCCGCGCCTACTGCCCGGACGGGCCGGACGGCTGCCAGCCGCTGACCATCTACGGCACGCCCCGGGTGCCGGAGAACGAGGCAGCCAAGATCAGGCGGGCGCTGGCCCGGTGTGAGCATTCCGGGAAGGAGAGCGCGTGAACACGTACTGGTTTGATGTCGAGGTGGCGGGCCCGGTCACCGAGGATGACGCCGAGGCCCTGGGCGAGGTGCTGTCGGCGGCGGGCGGGATCGACGCCACGGTCCAGGCTGATCACCGTGGCGGGCGGGTGATGTTCTCCCGCGAGGCCGACGACGCGGTGCAGGCGATCGTGTCCGCGATCGAGGACGTGGAAGCCGCGGGAATGCCGGTCACCGGGGTGACCGAGGACCGGGTCACCATCGGCGAGATCGCCGAGCGGGCCAAGGTGACCTCGGCCTCGGCGCACTATTGGGTGACCGGCGAGCGCGGTCCCGGGAACTTCCCCGAGCCGGTCATCCGGCGCCAGCGCGCCAGCCTGTACTCCTGGGCCGAGGTGTCGGCGTGGCTGGCCGCCGCGAAAGTCGGCGAGGTCGATCACCTCGCCGCGGAGACTGCCCGGGCCCGCGCCCTGATCGGCGCCGCCCTGACGGTCCGCACCGGGATGCGCGAGCTGCCCAAGCACGACCGGCCGCTGCTGGCCCGCCTGGTCGCCTGAATCCGCTCCAACCCGTTCTTGCGTACCGACAGCCGGGGTTGACTTCCTGCTACCTGTAACTCGGCAGGAGGCCGTAGGCCGATAGCTCGGAAACGGCGAAGGCCCCGACCCCCGGGAGATATCACGCTGACGGCCGACGTAGCAGGGTAATCCGGCGGCGAGATTGAGGCCGGAAGGCACGGGGAATAGGGCGCCTGCTGATAGCCTTGCACCATAGGCGGCGATCTTCGCCGCCGCTCCGCGGGCGAGCAGCCCGCCGGTCGCAGTGTGAGCAGTCCGGCTCATTGAGCCGGTCGCCGTTGTCGTTGACGTCTGCCGAGCATGCGATCCTCGAACCACCGATGGAGTTTCCGCATGCCCCGCAGTTCCAGGCGTCCGCGCGCGTCTTCGGATCGCTACGGCCGGGGCGGTGAGCGTACCGCCAGGCACCGTGGTCCGGCCGCGGCCAGGCGCCCGCAGGTCCCACGGCCGCGGCGGGCAGAACCGTATTCCGAGCTTGACCTGGGCCTGGACGCCGCCGCCGCGGCGTCGCCGCCCGCGGCGGCCACGTTCGCCGAGCTCGGCCTGGACGCCCGGCTGGTCCGCGCGCTCGCGGCGCGTGACATCCGCGAGCCGTTCGCGATCCAGGCCCGGGCGCTTCCCGACGCGCTGGCCGGCCGCGACGTGCTCGGCCGCGCCCAGACCGGGTCGGGCAAGACGCTGGCCTTCGGCCTCCCGCTGCTAACCAGGCTCGCCGCCACCACCGGCCAGCGGCGTGAGAAGGCGCCCCGCGGCCTGGTCCTGGTCCCGACCCGCGAACTCGCCCAGCAGGTCGCGGACGCGCTCGCGCCGCTGGGCCGCAGCGTGGGCGTGAGCATCACCACGGTCTACGGCGGCGTGTCGATCAGCAGGCAGATCGCCCGCGTCCGCCACGCCGACATCGTGGTGGCGACGCCAGGCCGGCTCATCGACCTGCTCGAGCGGCGGGCCTGCACGCTGTCCGGCGTCCAGGTCACCGTGCTCGACGAGGCGGACCACATGGCCGACCTGGGCTTCATGCCCGCGGTCACCCGCATCCTTGACCAGACGCCCCCGGCCGGCCAGCGGATGTTCTTCTCCGCGACCCTGGACCGCGGCGTCGGCCAGCTGGTGACGGCCTATATCCATGATCCCGCGCTGCACGCGGTCACCTCCTCGACCGATTCCGGGCCCGCCGAGCACCGGGTGCTGGTCCTGTCCGCTCAGGACAAGGTGCCGGTCGCGGCCGAGATCGCCGGCCGGCCGGGACGCACGCTGTTCTTCGTCCGCACCAAGCACGGCGCGGACCGGCTCGCGAAACAGCTGTCCCGGGCCGGAGTCGACGCCGCGGCCATCCACGGCGACCGCAACCAGAACCAGCGGCAGCGGGCCCTGGACGCGTTCGCCGCCGGGCATCCCCGGGTCCTGGTCGCCACCGACGTCGCGGCCCGTGGCATCCACGTGGACGACGTCGACCTGGTCGTGCAGTTCGACCCGCCCAACGACCATAAGGACTACCTGCACCGCTCGGGCCGTACGGCCCGGGCTGGGGCCACCGGCATGGTCATCGCGCTGGCGGAGCGCGGCCAGGTCCGCGATCTTCAGCGGCTGCACGACGCCGCGGGCGTCACCGCGGCCAGCGACGAGGTAGCGACCGGCCATCACGTGGTCCGGCAGATCGCCACGTCCGGCACACCCATCCCTCCCGCGCCGCCGGCCGCGCATCCGGCCAGGGTCACTTCGCGGGGCACGGCAGCCCGCTCGGCTACCGCCCGGGCTCGTCCCGGCAGGGCCCGGCCAGGGAGGGAAGGAATCGCTGGCCGGCGCCGGATGGCATCGTGAGCTGCCAGCGCAACGCGCCAGGTCTTTGCCAGCCGTTCGGCGATGGCGATGACCGAGGCGTCGACTGCTCCCAGCAGCAGGGGTCGGGTGGTCGCTGTAGTCGATCCGCCAGGCCTCGGTGAGGACCTGAGCCTCGAAGAGGCTGTCGAACTGGGTGCCGTTCAGGGATCAGCGTCGAGTATCTGGTCCGCATCGAACAGGGACGCGACCGTAACCCCTCGCCATCGGTGGTTCGACCGGGCTGTAGTGCTCAGCTACGGCGGTGCGGCTCCCGCTCACTTCGGCTCGGCCGCTCGGCGCCGGTTGTAGAGGCGGATGGCCCAGAGGTAGGCCACGACAGCGATGCCGATGCTCCACGCGATGGCGGCGATGGCGTGGTCGCCAATCGCGGCGCCGCTGAGCAGTCCGCGCACGGTGTCGGCGACGGGGGTGAAGGGCTGGTACTCAGCGAACTGGCGCAGGCCCGTTGGCATGGTGGCCGTGGCCACGAAGCCGCTGCTGAGGAACAGCAGCAGGAACAGGACCATGGGGGTGTTGCTGGCGGTCTCGACGCTCTTGGCGGCGAGCCCGAGCGCGACGGCTAGCCAGATCAGCGCGAAGGCGAACAGGGCTAGTATCCCGATCGCGGCGAACCAGTGCAGCGGCCCGGCGGTGGAGTGGAATCCGAGGCCGAAGGCGACCCCGATGAGGATGGCGATCCCTGCCAGGGTTTGCATGAGGCTGCCGAGTACGTGGCCGGTGAGGACTGAGCCGCGGGCGATGGCCATGGTGCGGAACCGGTCGATGATGCCGCCGGTCATGTCCATGGCGACCATGATCGAGGTGCCCTGGACGACTGAGATCACGGTGATGAGCAGCAGCCCTGGCACCACGTAGTTGAGGTAGGCGCTGCGACCCTCGTGAGCGCCGAGGCCAGCGCCGAGTTGTCCGCCAAAGACGTATACGAACAGCAGCAAGAGCACGATAGGCATGCCGATGAGCATCACGGTCATGGACGGGTAGCGGAGCTGGTGCTTGAGGTTGCGGCGCAGCATGACCCGTGAGTCGCTGAGCGCGTAAGCGAGCGTGGTCATCGTTTCGCTGCTCCTTGTGGTGTGGGGTCCTGGTAAGGCTGGGCGCTGATGTGGCTGCTGGTAACGGCGAAGAACACGTCGTCGAGGTCGGGAGTGTGGATCGACAGCCGTTCGACCTCTATACGAGCGCGGTGCAGCTCGTCGAGCAGTTCGCGGAGCGAGTCCACGGTGCCGTCGGCCGGGACCTGCAGAACAAGCTGGTCCTGGTCGGGAGCAGCCGCCGGGAGGAACTCCGCCGCAGACCGCAGCAGGAGGGGATCGGCGAAGTGGAGCCGGACGTGGCCGCCGGGGATGCGGCTCTTCAACTCGGCCGGGGTTCCTTCGGCGACGATCCGGCCCTGGTCGAGCACCGCGATCCGGTCGGCCAGCTGGTCGGCCTCGTCGAGATATTGGGTGGTGAGCAGGATGGTGACCCCGGCCCCAGCGAGCTCACGAATGATCTGCCACATGGTGCGACGACTGCGCGGGTCCAAGCCGGTGGTGGGCTCGTCGAGGAAAATCACCCGGGGCTTGCCGACGAGGGTCATCGCCAGGTCGAGCCGTCGTCGCATCCCACCCGAGTAGGTCGAAAGCAGCTTGTGAGCGGCGTCGGTGAGGTCGAATTGCTCCAGCAACTCGGCCGCCCGTCGCCGCCCAGCCTCGCGGCCGAGATGGCGAAGGTCGGCCATCAACCGCAGGTTCTCGGCACCGGTGAGCAGGTTGTCCACGGCCGAGAACTGACCGGTGACCCCGATGACGGCCCGCACCCCGTCCGGGTCGGTGACCACGTCGTGACCGGCGATGCGCATGGAGCCGGAATCGGCCGGGATCAGGGTGGACAGGATGCGGACGATCGTGGTCTTGCCGGCCCCGTTGGGGCCGAGAAGCGCCAAGATCGCGCCCTCCTCCACGGTCAGGCTCACCCTGTCGAGCACCAAGTGGTCGCCGAACGACTTGCACACGTCCTGGGCGACGATCCCCGTCGCAGCCGACACGCTTGTCATGGCCTTCTCCCTTATTGCCGTGTGGTCGAGTCGTCGGGAAGCTCGCCCGCGGCACGCAGCGCCTCGCGGTGTGCTTTCCACTCCTGCTCCAAGACCGGCATCCGCTCGACCAAGAAATCGGCGAACGCGGCCCACTCCAACAAGATCGCTTTCCGCTCAGGTGGCGCCTCGGCCAGCAGGTGCAGGCCCTCTCGGGCGAGTTCGGCCATCTCCCGCTGCTCGGAGACGTCGAAGCCCATCGCGTGCGACGACGACATGTCGATGCGTATCCGGTCCATCCGCTCGCCCGCGGCCCGGGAGCGCTGGATGAGCCCGAGGTTCTCCAAGTAGTTCACCGCGCCGGCGATAGCGCTCCGGCTCGCCAGCAGCGCCTCGGCCAGCTCGCCGATGCTCTGCTCGCGCGGGTCGCACACCGCCAGGTACCCGATCAGCCGGCCCACCATCGGGGCCATCCCAAAGCGCCGGGCATAGAAGCGCCCGGCGTGGTCGGCGAACGTGATCTCACCGTCACTTGGCATGCCACCACTCTACATAGTTTCCTGAGATAACACAAATCCGTGTTATTTCAGTGAGGGGACACTTGATGAGTCACCCGCTATGTGAGCTGTAGCTGCAGTCGGTGGACCCAGCGCTCGGCCCGGGTCGATAAAGACCGTCCCGGTGCCCTTGAACCGGCGCTCGCCTGCCAGTGAATCTGAGCCAGTTCGCCGTGGGCCGGCTGGCCTAAGCGCGTCAGGACGCCTCGCGGTGGCTGGCAGGCACCTGGAGGTTGTGCGCGGCAAGCCGGACCATGTCCGGGTAGATCGCGATCTCGATGACCAGGTTGCCGGAAAGGTGGTATTGCCAGCCGGGGCCAGGCTCGGGCGCGGCCTGCGGCCAGGCGCTGGGGTCGAGCTGGTGTAGGCGCTGCCGTTGGCGGGGGGTCCAGGCGCCGGCGCGGAGGGCGCGGTGGATGGCGTGCTTGGCGTCGCTGATGGCGGCCTGCACTTCCCTCCACCGGTGGTGACGCAGCCGGGCGAGGTGGCGGCGCTGCGCGCGGAGGATCTCCGGCAGCTGGCTAATTAGACCGTCCACACCAGACAGAATGGCTTACCGGCCGGATCGGCGTAGACGCGCCAGTTCGGGCCGGCGCCGTCCAGCCGCGTGGCACCGATGTCGAGAGCGGCCGGTTCCGCCGCGTCCACGTCCTGGACGGTCACGTCGAGGTGGATCTGCTGCGGGTACGCCGGATCCGGCCAGCGCGGCGCGGTGTACTGCTCCACCTGCTGGAACATCACCGGCTGCGCGCCGTCCTCGCCGATCATGGCGACCCCGTCCGCCTCGTACGTCACCGGCTTGCCGAGCAGCTCCGCGTAGAAGTGGCTCAGCGCCTTCGCGTCGGGGCAGTCGAGCATGACGCCCATCAGGGTGGTCCGCGGATCGTCCGGGCTGACGCACAGGTCGAACGGGTGGCCGGCCGGGTCGGCCAGTGTGTGCCACCGTTCGTTGCGGCGCAGCAGGCTGGCGCCGAGCTGCTGGGCGCGTTCCGCCGCCGCATCGATGTCCGGCACCCGGAAGTCGAGATGGGCCTGCTGCGGACGGTCCCGGTCAGGCCAGTGGGGCGGCACGTGGCCGGCGGCCCGTTGCAGGCCGATCCGCCAGCCGTCACCGGAGTCGATCGTGATCCACTCGTCGTCGTCGTCGGGCACGCGTCGCCAGCCGGCGAGCTGCTCGTAGAACGTGGCCAGCAGGTCGATGTCCGGGGCGTCCAGCGCCACGGCCCGCAGTGAGCCGATCGCCCGCCGGTGCGGTTCGGAGGTCATGCCCCTGATCCTGCCGATCCCGGGGCTAGCCCGCCACCGGAAAACCGGCGTTGACGATCCGTTCTAATTAGGAGGCGGCCCGCAGTCGCTCAGCCGGACCTCTGCCTCGCCGGACATGCCTGGCCCGACCTGGCCGGACCTCTGCCTAATCAGCACGGATTCGCTGGCACAGGACAGCCGTCCGCCCAGGCGGATGCATCGCCCCAGCTCGCAGCGTACGGATAGCCGATGTCCTTCTCCGGCGGCGTCCCCAGTGGCAGCAGACCGCTGGTGTATCCCTGGCGCCCGGCAGAGACGGTCGCGGCCGGGCCGGAGACGGCCTGCGGGCGACCTTGCGGGCCAGGACCGGGAGGGTGCTATTGCTCCTTCGATGTCCTCCCAGGAGTTGACCGTGGTCCGGTCGAGCGGCTGTCACCTGATTCTGGTGATTTGCGTTCCGGCGTGAGCTGGCGGACCTCGAGCAGGTCGAGGCCGAGCGCATCGATCTCCGCCAGCACGCCGTACAGCGCCGACCGGTCCAGCAGGCCGGTGAGCACGGTGTGCGCGCCCTGCCGTTGCGACACCATCGCCGGGAACGCAGACAGCACCATCGCGCCGAGGTGGCCGTTGATTCGGATCACGTACCGGATGGGCGCCGGGTCCATGACGCCATGGTTGAGGGCGAGTAGGTGAACGTGCATCACCAGGATCTGGTGATCGCCGGGGCTAACTCGTGCGGCCGGCCGACAGCAGCCGCAGCTCTCGCGCGCGCTGCACGGCCGAGGAGCGATCCCGGGCCTGGAGCTTAGCGTAGATGCTGCGGACATGGGTGTTGACCGTGTTCACCGAGACCGACAGCTCGCTGGCGATCTCGGGCCGGGACAGGTTCGTCGGGAGATATCGCAGCACCCTGAGCTCGCCTGGGCTGAGTTCCTCCGTTTGCGGCGGTGAGGACTGGTCTGTGGCCGTCAGGGACGAGCCGTGCAGGACGTCGAGGATGTCGGTGAGCAGCGCGGCGTGAGCGGTCTCGTGCCGCGGCAGAGCCTCCAGCAGCTCCCGCGAGCCGGTGATCGCGAACGGCAGGACCAGGCGGTCCGGCTCGGCAAGGGCGAGGGCGCGTTCGGCGGCCTGGTTTGCCGCGCGCTGGTCACCGAGCTGGCGGTGGGCGAGCCCGGCTAGCAGATGGGTCACAACGACCGTGACGTAACCGACGACCGGTGCCGTGCCGTCCAGGACATCTTGCACCGCGCGGAGAGCTCCGGCCGGATCGCCCTCCGCGAGATAGATCACCGCGCGGGCATCACGGATTTCGCCCGAGCGGGCCTGCTCGTCATCGAGGGCCGCGAGGCGGGCGCGGGCTTCGCCGGTCATCCCGAGGCGGGCCTGCGTGGCCAGCAGCCACCCGGTCACCTGGTTCGCCAGTGCGTGCGATCCTTCTAGCTGCGATCGCAGGTGTTCGGCGGCGCTGAACTCCTCGAGCGCCTCGCGGTGACGGCCGTGACAGGCGTGTAGCAGCCCAACGGTCAGGTGCAGCAGCAGCCTGATGTCCGGCCCGGTGTCTGTTTGCAGAGCCTGTTTGGTGCGCTGCAGCCATCGCTCGCCCCCATCGAACTCACCCGTCCAGATCATCGTGCCGGCGAGCGTTACCAGCGCCGGCGCGACGATGGGCTCGGTGCCCCAGCCGTGTCGTTCGGCGAGTGCTATCGCCTCCTGGCAGCGCCGCCGGGCAGTGGCGAACGGGCGGATCTTCGACGCGAAGCCGAGCTGTGCCAGGCAGCCGACCTCGAGGTAGGGCCGTCCGATCTTCCGGGCCAGATCGGCGCCTTCCTGCAGGTGGCGCTCGGCGTCGGGGAGCCCCAGGGACCACGCCTCGACGGCCCCCAGGTTCATCAGCGCCACTGCTCTCAGGTCGCTGCCCAGCGCGATGTCCTCGTCGGACTGCCCGGTTACCGGCGCAGCCAGGAATCTGACCTGTTCGAGGACGCCGGTCAGGTGACCGCGGCGCCGCGCCAGCGAAAGCCTCAGCGACGCGATCGCCACTTGGAGGCGACGCTGGCGATCGGGCGGCGCCGTCTGGACGTGCGTTTCGGCGACCGCCAGATGGGCGGCCGTCTCGTCCAGGCGTCCATGGTCGAGGTCACCCATGGCGCGCACCAGGGCCAGCTCGGAGTTATTCGCGCAGGTCCCCTGCGGAAAGGCCCGTACCAGCGCCTGGATGGTCTGCGCGTGCCCGTCGAGTGTCAGGCTGAACGAATGGTCGGCGAGCAGCCGGGCCGCTTCAGACCAATCGCCCGCCGCTTGGGTGTGCCGGATGGCGTCGACAACCTGGCCATGCTGGGTGAACCATCCAGCGGCCCGCCGGTGCAGCGCCGGCACTTCCTTGGGCAGCGTGCGGCGCAGCTCCAGCCGGAGCAGATCCCCGAACAGGTGGTGGTAGCGAAACCAGGTACGCCCCGGGTCGAGCGACACGACGAACGCGTTCGCGTCCTCGAGTTCCAGCAGGATCCGTTCCGAGCCGGAGCGGCCGGTCAGCAGATCCGCCAGCTCGCCGTTGACCCGGTCGAGCAGGGAGGTGCGCAGCAGCAGATCCTGGACGTCGGCGGGCTGGCGTTCCAGCATCTCGGCGATCAGGTACTCGGCGACCGTGCGGTCGCTGCCGGAGAACTCGGCGACGAAACGCTCCGGGTCGGGGTGGTCGGACAGTGAGATCACCGCGAGCCGCAGGCCCGCGGCCCACCCTTCCGTCCGCCCATACAGCAGCGCGATCCCGGCCTCGGACAGGTTGATACCCGAGGCATCGAGGAGTTCCCCTGTTTCGCGCTCGGTGAACCGCAGATCGGCCGCGCGGATCTCGGCCAGCTCGCCGGCCAGGCGCAGCCGGTGCAGGCGCAACCGGAGATCGTGACGCGTGGCCAGGATCGCGTGCACGTGAGAGGGAAGGTTCGCCAGCAGCCGGGTGAGCTGAGCGAGGGCCTCCGGCGAGTTCAGCTCGTGGACATCATCAATGACCAACGTGATGTCGCCGCGAGCATCGGTGAGTTCCGCTAGCACCCGGTCGGCCATCGCCGGCGCATTGAAGCCGGGCGTCGCTGCTGGCGGTTCGGCGTCGTCGGCTGTGCCGGAGGCCTGACGCACCGCGCTGAGCAGAGCAAGCCAGAACTGCTGGGCGTCATGCTGGTCGCGTTGCACCTGCACGACAGCCAGCCCGTTCGGCCGGCCCGGACGGTCCGCCCAGGCGCGCAGCAGCGACGTCTTCCCGCTGCCGGCCGGAGCCGAGATGATCGTCACCTTCCGCTCTGCCGCGTGATCGAGAGCGGTGAGAAGATCACCCCGGTCGATCAGCCGGGAGGTTGCCGGAGCCGGATTCACAGGCCTGCCTTGGTATCTACGCCGGGCGCCCTGGCGTCGGCGACACAGTCCCCTCGCTACCAGGCCAGCGCACGGACTGTCAACGGCGCGCGAATCACCAGGATCCGGTGACGGCCTTTCACCTGCCTGGTGGCGATCCTGGGTCCGTCGCGAACGCTCGCGGCCGCCTGGGGACGTGCGCGAGCTTCGAGGGAATGCCGTGGGTCACCAGCCTGCGGCGCATCTGCTGGCAGGTCTGCGCCCGGTATGCCCGCCGTACGGTCAAGGAGAACGAGATGACACTGGACAACGAGCAGTTCGACGCCGCCACGATGCTGGGTCGGTGGGTGTCATGAGCGCTCATGTGGCGATCGTGGCCGGCGCGGGCGGCTCGCTTGGTCACGCGACGACGGTGACTCTCGCCGCCGGCGGCCTCACGGTGGTGGCGGTCGACCGGAACGAGCATGCGTTGCGGGAACTCCCCGACAATGTCCGCCGCGAGGCGGCCGACACCACCGACCCCGCCGTGGTGGCGCGGCTCATCGACCGGATCGCCGGCGAGGTCGGGCCCCCTGACGTGCTGGTGAACACCATCGGCGCGTTCCGCCCAGGAGACGCGCTCACCACGACTTCCGAGACGTTGCGGCTCATGATCGACGTCAACCTGGGACCCGCGCTGTGGTTGAGCCAGGCGGTAGCGCCGCATATGCAGCAGCAGGGTTCAGGTGCCATCGTGCACGTAACCGCCCGCCCGGGGATTGAGCCATCGGGCGGCATGGCGGCCTACAGCGCGAGCAAGGCCGCTCTCGTCCACTTGACACGCATCCTCGATATCGAGCTGCGCCCGCACGGGATCCGGGTGAATGCGGTCGCGCCGCAGCTGCTCGACACCCCCGCAAACCGGGCCACGTTCCCGGAGGTGACGATGGCGCACGCGGTCGCGCCGAGCGCGATCGCCGACGTGATCGCCTTCCTCGTCAGCGACGCCGCCGCGCCGGTGAGCGGAGCGATACTGCCGGCGTACGGCGCTTAAGGAGGCTGACCCGGCGCGACGCACCTACTGCGCCGACAAGGTCGGGGTCAGCGCGAATCACCATGATCCGGTGACGACCTCTCACCTGCCTGGCGGCGAGCCTGGATCCGTCGCGACGGCACGGCCGCCAGGGCACGTGCCCGAGATTCAAGGGAGATACCGTGACCTCACCAGCCCCCGGCGCCAGCGGCACCGCAGACCTGCCCGACTACGCGCCCGTGCCCCGGTCAGCGCTCGGCCCGGCCCTCAACGATCAGGGGTACTACGTCGGACGCGTGGAGCGGAACCTGTACTGGGTCACCGACGGCGTCTACCAGTCGGCGTTCCTGACCACCGCCGACGGCGTCGTGCTGTTCGACGCGCCGCCGTCCATCGGCGGTAACCTGCGCCGGGCAGTGGACGAGATCGCCGCCGCCGAGGGCGTGCCCAACACGGTGACCTACCTGGTCTACTCCCACCATCACGCCGACCACGCCGGCGCGGCCTCGCTGTTCGGCGGGGACGTGGTCCGCATCGGGCACGAGGAGACCCGGCGGCTGCTGCTGCGCGACAACGACCCGGCCCGGCCGGCGCCGGAGGTGACCTTCGCCGACCGCTACACGCTGGAGGTGGGCGGTGAGCGGGCCGAGCTGGCCTGGCATGGCCCCAACCACTCGCCGGACAACATTTTCATCCACTTGCCCGGCCACGACACCCTGATGCTGATCGACGTCGTCAACGCCGGGTGGGTGCCCATCTACAACCTCAACCTGTCCGAGGACGTCCCCGGGTACATGGCCGCGTCGGCTACCGCGCTGTCCTACCCGTGGACCCACTTCATCTGCGGGCACCTGGGCCGGCTCGCCACCCGCGATGACGTCGCGGTGCACCAGGCCTACATCGCCGACATCGAAGCCAGCGCGAGAGAGGCGCTGGCCGCGGTCGACCCGCTGCCCTTCTACATGCACTACGGGGAGAACGTCTGGGCCGGGGTCAAAGCTCACCTCGACACCGTGACCGAGCGCGCGGCCGCGCCCGTCGTCGCCAAGTACACCGGCGTGCTGGCCGCCGCCGACATCGAGGTCTTCACCTGGACCACCACGTTCGCCATCATGCAGTCGTTGCGCCTCGACCGCGGGCCGAGCGGACCGGTTCACCCCTGACCACAACGCACCGGGGCCGGGCAAGCGCCTGCCCCGGTGTGGGCCCGGCTGACGAACTCGTCGCGGCCGACGCGTGCTCTGACGATCAAGACAGGAGGCTGTCCGGCTATGAAAGTGGCACTCACCGGTGCAACCGGGTACATCGGATCTCACGTGCTAACCGAAATACAACGGCACGGCCACGAGGTGACGGCCTTGGTCCGTGACGACGCCCAAGCGGCGGCCGCCGCCGCACGCGGCGCCAAGGCGGCCGTGGTCGACCTCTACGACCGGCCGGCGGTGATGAGCCTGCTCGACGACGCCGACGGGGCCATCCACACCGCCAGTCCGGCCGACGCCACGGCCGCAGACCTGGACTCCGCGGTGGCCGATGCAGTGATCGCTGCGTTCGCTGGCACCGGTAAGCCTTACCTCCAGATCAGCGGACTGTGGATCTATGGGGCCAACCGCTCCGTCAGCGAGGAGTCTCCGTTCCATGCGCCTGCGCTGGTGGCATGGAAGGTACCGATCGAACGCCGGGTGCTCGGCGCCACCGGCATGCGCGGAGTCGTGATTGTCTCCAGTACCGCTTACGGGGACGGTGGGGGAGGGATTCCCGGGCTGCTTCTCGGTTCCCCCCGAGACGACGCCGGGAACTTGATCATGCTTGGCACGGGGCAACAGCACTGGTCGACCGTGCACGTTGCGGACTTGGCCGATTTCTTCCGGCGCGTCCTGGAAGACGACTCGGCCCGAGGCCGTTACGTCATCGGCGACGGCGTAAACCCGGCCGTTGCCGAACTAACGCGGGCGGCCGCGGTCGCAGTCGGCGCGCCGGGAGCGGTCCCCGGTTCCGACGATGAGGCCCAGGCCCGCCTCGGCGACTCTTTCGCCGAGGTCCTGCTGCTCGATCAGGGCACCGACGCGGCCAAGGCCCGGGCTGAGCTCGGCTGGCATCCGGCCCACCCGTCCCTTACCGACGACCTCCGTCACGGGAGCTACCGCAAGTGACGGGCGGTTTGACCGACCACGGCTACCTGCCGGTGTCTGAGCATGGGCTGATCGGTGATCTGCACTGCGTGGCCCTGGTGGGAACCAACGGCACCATCGACTGGCATTGCTGCCCGTCTTTCGACGCTCCCAGCGTGTTCGGCTCACTCCTGGACGCAGACCGCGGCGGGTGCTTTGCGCTGGCCGCCGCGGTGCCGGCGCAGACCCGTCAGTTCTATCACCCCGATACCAACGTGCTGATCACCCGTTTCTTCGCCGAGGACGGGGTGGGGGAGATCCAGGATTTCATGCCGGTCGGCGGCGCGGGTGAGGCACAGCGGCACCGGCTGATCCGGCGGGTGCTATGCGTGCGCGGGACCATGCCGTTCCGGGCACAGGTCTCGCCGCGGTTTGACTACGGGATGCAGCCGCACACCCTCACCGAAGTGGAGGCTGGGGTGGTCTTCACCGCATCCAGCTCGGTTGTCGGCCTGACCGCGACGGTGCCGTTCGAGCACGACGGCCGTGACGTGACGGCCGAGTTCAAGCTGGCCGAAGGTGAGTCGGCGGTGTTTGCGCTGGACGAGGCGGGCAGCGACGCCGTGCCGCGTCAATGTTCCGGTGAGGAGGCGGAGGAACTGCTAGCCGCCACCGTCGCATTCTGGCGGAACTGGCTCTCGGCGTCGCGCTACCGGGGCCGGTGGCGGGAGGTGGTACACCGCTCAGCGCTGACCCTGAAGCTGCTGACCTATGCTCCGACCGGCGCCATCGTGGCCGCGCCGACGACAAGCCTGCCCGAGCAGATCGGCGGGGAGCGCAACTGGGACTACCGGTATGTGTGGGTCCGCGACGCGGCCTTCTGCGTCTACGCGCTGCTGCGGCTCGGTTTCACCAGCGAGGCCGATGCCTTCATCCACTTCATGTTCAACGCCACCGCGCGCGAACCTAGCGCGTCTGGCCCGTTGCAGGTGATGTACGGCATCGACGGGCGCACCGAGCTGCCCGAGCGGGAGCTGGGCCACCTGTCCGGCTACCGGAGCTCGGCACCGGTGCGGATCGGCAACGCCGCGGCCAAGCAGCTTCAGCTCGACATCTACGGTGAGCTGATGGACTCGGTCTACCTCTACGACCGCTGGTGCCGGCCCATCTCCAGCGCCCAGTGGGACACGATCACCACCGGGGCCGATTGGCTCTGCGACCACTGGGACCAGCCCGACGAGGGCATCTGGGAGACCCGCGCCGGCCCCAGGAAGTTCCTGTACTCACAGCTCATGTGCTGGGTGGCGATCGAACGGGCGATCCGGCTGGCCACCCGCCGGGGCCTGCCCGCCGATCTGGAACGCTGGCGGAAGGCGCGCGATGCGATCTACCGGCGGATCATGGACCGCGGCTGGTCACCAAGGCTGAAGGCGTTCGCCCAATATGAAGGCGGAGATGTCCTCGACGCGGCCGTTTTGCTGATGCCGCTGGTCAAGTTCATCTCGCCCACCGACCCTAAGTGGCTGTCGACCCTCGACGCGCTCACCGCCAGCCTGGTGTCCGATTCCCTCGTCTACCGTTACGACCCTCAGGCTAGCCCGGACGGGGTCCGCGGCGGGGAAGGCACCTTCTCGGCGTGCTCGTTCTGGTACGTGGAGGCGCTCGCCCGCGCCGGCCGCCTGGAGGAGGCGCGGCTGGCGTTCGAGAAGATGCTCACCTACGCCAACCACCTGGGCCTGTATGCCGAGCAGATCAGCCGCACCGGGGAGCAGCAAGGGAACTTTCCTCAGGCATTGACCCACCTGGCGCTGATCAGCGCCGCGTTCAACCTCGACCGCGCCCTTGACGGACAAACAGCCGCCGCTGACGGGCCGGGCTAAGTTGCCTGCTATGGGGGCCGGTGATATCCCCGTGCCGGGCACCCTGCCCACGGTCATCGGGGTGCGCGGGGCCCGGCATAACAACCTGCGGGACATCGATGTCGACGTGCCGCTGTGGCGGACGGTGGCGGTGGTGGGCGTGTCCGGGTCGGGTAAGACGTCGCTGGCCATCGGCACGCTGTACGCCGAGGGTCTGCAGCGGTTCCTGGAGAGCCTGAGCACCTACAGCCGCCGGCGGCTGACCCAGGCCCAGCGGCCGGACGTGGACCGGATCGAGCGCCTTCCGCCCGCGCTGGCGCTGCGGCAGCGCCCGCCGGTGCCGGGGCCGCGCAGCACGGTCGGCACCATGTCAGAGGTGCTCAACGTGCTACGGCGCGTGCCCGGCCTGTCACGGCCTGGGCGTGCGGTCCGAGGTCGACGTCGCCGCCCTGGTGCCCGACACGGGCAAGACGATCGAGGAAGGCGCGGTACTGCCGTGGAATTCCGGCGGGCGGCGGCTGTCGATGTATGCCGCGGGCGAGCTCGGGGTCCGGCTCGACGTACCGTACCGGTCACTGACCGACCGCGAGCGCGACATCGTGCTGCACGGCGGACCGGTCCGGCAGCAGGTGACGCTGCGCTCGGGCCGCAGCGGGCGGACCGTCCAGCTGTCGGTCAGCTACGACAACGCGGTCGCCGCCGTGGAACGCTCGCTGCGCAGCGACAACGAGCGCACCCGCCGCCTGGTGCAGCGATTCCTTATCACCCGTGCCTGCTCGGTGTGCCACGGCACCCGGCTGCGGCCCGAGGCGCTGACCTCACGGCTCGGCGGCCGCAACGGCCCGTTCCTGGCCGGCGCTGCGGCCGTGCCGCGTGACCGCCCGGCGCGGGCCGACGGCGGGCAGATCACGATCGAGATCGGCGACCTGTACAACCTGCACGACCTCACCGCCGCCTTCCCGGTGGGCCGGCTGACCGCGCTGGCCGGGCCGTCCGGCGCCGGGAAGACCGCCCTGGTCCTGGACAGCCTCATCCCGGCCGCGCGGGCGCTGTTGGCCGGGTCGGCGCCGCCCGGGCACATCCGCCGGCTGGACCTGGGCGGCATCCGCCAGGTCGTTCAGGTCGACGCCTCGCCGATCGGCCAGAACGCGCGGTCCACCCCGGCGACCTACTGCGGGGCGTTCGACCAGATCCGCCGGGTGTTCGCCGAGTCCGCCTACGCCCGGCGGCGGCGCTGGAAGCCCGGGCACTTCTCGTTCAACACCCGCGAGGGCCAGTGCCCGACCTGCCGCGGCCTCGGCCACATCGACCTCGACGTGCAGTACCTGCCCGATATCACCGTCGGCTGCCCGGCCTGCCACGGCGCCCGCTTCAACGACGCGACCCTGGCCGCGGCGATCGACGGCCTGACCGTAGCCGACGTGCTCGGTCTGAGCGTGCGGGATGCCCTGGTGTGGTTCGCCGGCCGGGCCCCGGTCGCCGCGGCGCTACGGCCCGTCGATGAGGTCGGCCTGGGTTACCTCTGGCTCGGCGAGCCCACGCCGTCCCTGTCCGGCGGCGAGTCGCAGCGGCTGCGGATCGCCTCCCGGCTGCGCGCCAGCCAGCGCGGCGCGCTGTACGTCTTCGACCGGCAGTCCGGCCAGTCGCAGCAGCAGGCGTCGCCGACCCGGCGGTGCCCGTTCTTCGCCGAGCGGTGACCGCCGGGCCGACGACGAGCCAGGGCCCGGAATTCGATAGCAACCGGCGGCTACAGGCCGTAGACGGCCTGCGTAGCTCCGGCGCTGTCGAGGAGTACCCCGTTCTGATCCACCACCAGGTTGGACCCGTTGGAGAAGATCAGGTCCACTCGCCTTCCCCGGCAGCCGTGATCACGCCGATGGGCGGCGAGCCTGGCCGCCGGGCACTGCCTCTGGGTAGTTACGCTGCAGGAACGTGAGGAGGCCTTCCCGGACTTCGCGGCGCAGCGGTTCGATGGCGTCACCATCGACAGCCGTCACCACGGCGATCAGCTTCACCGTTGGGCCGATCGCGTCCTCGACATGCAGATCGCCTTGCTGCCGGTCCCAGTACGGGGAGCTCTCGAGTATCCGGCCCAGCTCGGCACGCAAGGTAGCGGCGATGTTGCCGGTTATGGTGCATCCGGGTCGAGAGCGGTGCCGCCGGCCAGAACCCGGCTCTGCGCTTTGACCATGGCCCGGGCCCGGGCGGTGCCCAGCCAGAACTGCCGCCTGGCGGCCTGCACCACGGTATGGCCCTGCTCGCCGGGAGTGAACGTCACTTCGACGCTGGTTGCCTCGGTCACCGGCGTTCCGGCATGCCAGGTGTAGGCCACGCTATGCGGCGGATCCCAGCGGGTAATCGTCCCCCATACGGACGTGGTGCCATCGGCGAGCGACTCGACGATGCTGCCGCCGATCCCCTCTCCGAAGACCACGCCCGTGGCCTGGTCCTCACCGACGGAGTGGGTCGCGAGCGGCCACCACTCGCCGATGCGGGCAGTGAAGAGCTCGAATGCGCGCTGCTCGCCAAGCTCGCCATCACCCCGCCGAAGCAGATCATCGAGCTCGAGCCCGCCTGACACCTCAGGCGACCGTCAAACCCTAGAGACACGCCCCCGCGGAGTGCCACGGCGTGCTTCCCAGGTCACACGCGGGTATCGGGCCTCTAGACCGCCGAATTATGTAGAACTCAGGTCCGGGGCTTTTCCTGGTCAGCGTGTTTCCCGCGTTTCCCCGCGCGTGCCGCCCTGCTTCCAGTAGGTTCCCCGGGACAGGCGTTTCCCGGGCCACCTGACGCCAGTTGGGGTCAGCTCGCCGGGTGAACGCGGAGTATCGCGGTCTGGAGCGTGATGTCCGCAGTAGCCCGGCATGCCAAGCCCAGAACCTCCGCCGCCAGGCTGGCGGCACCGGTAGTGGCCGCAGCGACGCTCGCAGGCGTGGCTGCGGCCTTTGTGTCTCTGCACGGCGGCGGGTCCGTGGCGCCCGGGCCCTCTGACTTCGCGGCTCCGGCGACCAGTGCCGGGTCAGCAGGCTTCACCAGCGACCGGGTCGCTACTGCCATCCACCGCGACGTCGCCACCCTGGAAGCCCGCATCGTCCGGCGGGCCCAGAGGGCCGCCCGGAGCAGGCACCTCGCCGCGCTCGCCGCCGCCCGGCTCGCGCAGCAGCAGGCTCCGCCGGCAACGGCGCAGCCGGGCCCGGCTCCCGCACCGCCGCCGTCCAGCGGCGGCGGGGATGCCGCCAACTCACCGCTGGGGGTCTGCATCCGCGACGCCGAGGAGGGCGGCAGCTACGCCTGGGGTCCTGGCAACGGCGGCGGTGCCTACCAGTTCCTGCTGGGCACCTGGGAGAAGTATGGCGGGGCGGCCAGCGAGTACGGCGTCGCCGGCCCCGCCTACCAGGATCAGATATTCGACAACGCGATCGCCGACGGTGGTGCGTCGAACTGGACGAATTACGACGGGTGCTGACGACGCGCTGCCGGGCAAGCCCGGCCTGGGCGATCAGCACCGCTTCTGTACCAGGAGTCCGGATCTGACAGGCCTTCCGCAAGTCTGGGCAACCAGGACGTGCAAGTCATCACGCTGGATTCGAATACCTGTACGCTAATGGCATGAGGACGCCCTGCGGGTTCTGCAGTACTGCCGACTGCCATCTGTGCCCGGAGACGATCAAGATCGGCTCGGGCGAGTCGGCCAGGCTGTGGCACTGCCCGTGTGCCCAGAAGGATCACCGGCCAGCAGCCCGGAAGGGCACGAGATGATCACCAGGCGAACCAAGCGCCATGCCATGTCTGCTGAACATCCGGTTGGACGGTTGTCACATCCGGTCGGACTGGCGCGGGAGGATCTCGACGGGGCTGACCATCTGCCCTGGGTCGGTGACACCGACGCGGTGGTGGCGGCCACCGAGCGCTTTCTCCGGCGCTTCGGTGCTGCGCTGGCGCAGTGTCACGGCCTGCCCTACGCGCCCCGGCTGGCGCTGGCTGGGCTCGTCCGCTGCCGCGCTGAGCTGCGACGACTCTGGTAGTCTCGGCCGGACAAGGGCCAGGACGGTGCCGGGGGGCGAAGTCGACAATGGTGATGGTCGGCGATGGCTGCAGTGATGTGCCCACCGTGCCGGGCAGGTTCGGCTGATGCACATCGACGACCTGCGTGACATCTTCCTGTTCGAAGGTCTCAGCGACGAGCAACTCCTCGAGCTGGCGGCGGTCGGCGATGAGGTGCATTTCGACAGCGGCGATGTGCTGTTCCGCGAGGGCGAGGCCGCCGACTTCTGGTGGGTCCTGGTCGAGGGACGAGTGGAGCTGCTCCGCCGCACCAGGTGGGAGGAATCGGTGGCCGGCGTGATGGACCGGCCGGGAGTCTGGGCGGGCGGATTCCGGGCCTGGTCCGACCAGGCCGGGTACCTGGCCACCGGCCGCGGCACCAGTTCGGGCGTAATGCTGCGGGTCCCCGCCGAAGCGCTGGGAGAATGGGCGCGCACCTGGTTCCCGTTCGGCGTGCACCTGATTGAGGGCTTCTTCCAGACGGTGCGCAACATGGAGGCCCTCTCGCGCCAGCGGGAGGCGCTTGCCGCGCTCGGCACGCTCGCGGCGGGCCTGGCTCACGAGATCAACAACCCGGCGGCGGCCGCCGTGCGCGCGGTCGGGGCGTTGCAGGACACCTGCAACGTGCTGCTGTCGTCGACGGTGCGCCTCGCCGAGCGATCCCTGGCGGCTGAACAGTTCCTTGCCATCGACACGCTGCGGCGTGAGCTCGACGCGGGCACGGCGGCCGTAAGTCCGCTGGCGGCCGCCGATCGCGAAGAAGCGCTCGCTGACTGGCTGGAGGCACACGAGGTCACCGCCGCGTGGGATATCGCTCCCGCTCTCGCGGCGGCGGGGGCCGACCTTGCCTGGTGCGAACGGGCCGGTCAGATACTCGGCGGCGGCACGCTCGAACCTGGCCTGGAATGGGTGGCAAGCACCCAGTCGGCGGCGGTGCTGCTTTCGGAAGTGAAGGACGCAACAGAGCGGGTTTCGCAACTCGTCGCGGCGATGAAGTCATACGCGCAGCTCGACCG
Source organism: uncultured Actinomycetota bacterium (assembly GCA_963808705.1). Classification (GTDB taxonomy): domain Bacteria; phylum Actinomycetota; class Actinomycetes; order Streptosporangiales; family Streptosporangiaceae; genus JASHPR01. The sequence continues at coordinate 21,329 of CAWEHB010000016.1, forward strand.
GGCCTCGCTGCAATTTATCGACGTCACAGAGGGTATCGACAGCACCCTGGTGATGCTGGGGCAAAAGCTGGGCGGCGGTGTAACTGTCATCCGCGATTACGGAACCGGTGTGCCGCAGATCGCGGCGAACCCTGGCGAACTCAACCAGGTGTGGACGAACATCATCGGCAATGCCATCGACGCCATGGAAGCCAGCGGAACGCTCCGTATCTCAACACGGGCCAGCGCCGAGCACGTCATTATCGAGATCGCCGACACCGGCCCCGGGATGCCTCCCGAGGTGCGGGCCCGGGCGTTCGAGCCGTTCTACACCACCAAGGACGTCGGCCAGGGCGCCGGGCTTGGCCTTGACATCTCACGCCGCATCGTCGTCGAGCGCCACCACGGCCAGATCACCATCGATTCGCGGCCCGGCGAAACCGTGCTCCGCGTCCGGCTCCCGCGAGAACCGTCAGTGACGTAGGTCAGCCGGCGCTAGCCTTGGCCGATCCGGTGGAGGACCTGGCTGGGCGCGTGCGACCGGAGGACATCGACGGTGCCCGCGTAGTCCACGATCCCGGCGTCCGAGCCAAGGCCGCCAGCCACCAGCGACGCGGCCGCCATGGCCAGCCAGGACGCTTCCTCGATCGGCCAGCCGTGCAGCAGCCCGGTGATGAACCCGGCCGTGACCGCGTCACCGCAGCCGGTCGTGTCCACGACCTGTACCGGAAACGCGGGCAGGTCGACGCGCTGCCGGGCGGTGATCAGTGCGGCGCCGTCAGCGGCCCGGCTGACCAGCACCGCCTCGGGGCCGAGCGCCAGGACCATGCGCGCCGCCTCGGTGAGATCCTTCGTGCCGGTCAGGCCGGCCAGTTGGTCGGAGTTGGGCAGGAAGTACTGCACGTACGGGAGCGCGGGCCGGAGCCGGTCCCAGGCCGCGGCGTCCCCCCGGGAAAGGACGTCCACCGTGGTGATCAGGCCGTGCTCGCGGGCAGACCGGAGCACTTTACGCAACGGCTCGCCGCCGAACTGGCCTACGACGTCCGGGCCGCCGACGTGCAGGACATCGGCGGATGCGATGGTGTCCAGGTCGATGTCATCGAGTTCCAGGGACGAGGTCGCGCCGGGCATGTGCAGCGCGGGCCGCTCGCCGTTGGGCCGGATGGGCAGGATCGTGGCCGAAGTCCGCAGCCCGGGCTTACGGGCCAGGAGCCGAGTCTCGACGCCGTAGCTGGCCAGCAGCGAGGTCAGCAGGTCGGCCAGCATGTCGTCGCCGATGGCGCCCATGGCGATGACCTCAGCCCCGAGCTTGACGAGGTCGACGCTGGTGCCCGCGGCCGTGCCCGCGGCGGTGATGCGGATCTCGTCCAGCAGCAGGCGGCCCTGCCCGGGCGGGACGTGGGTGACCGGCCGCCCCAGGATGTCGACGATGTGCGCGCCGAGGCTGACGACCCGCCCGCAAGATGCCGCGGCCATCAGCCGCCGCCGCTCCGGTAGCGATGGCGCCGGGCCTGCTCGCGCACGGCGTCGAGTTCCGCGCTGTCGAGTATGCGCGGCGTGCCGGCCAGCCGGGCCCGCCAGTAGACCTCGGCCAGCCACTCCACCAGCTGCGCCCGCTCGTAGGCCTCCTCGAGCGACGGCCCGTAGGCAATCATGCCGTGATTCTGCAGCAGCGCCGCGAACCGGTCTTCCAGCGCCGCGGCGACATTCCCGGCCAGTCCGTCCGATCCGAACGTGGTGTACGGGGCGACCCGCACGGTCGGGCCGCCCAGGCGCAGCACGGAATAATGCACGGCCGGGATCTCGTCGCAGATCGTCCCGACCGCCACGGAGAACACCGAATGCGTGTGCACGACCGCGCTCGCCGGGGTGAGGTCGTAGATCTTGCGGTGCATCGGCCATTCCGAGGACCGCTTGCCCGTTCCCGCCAGGATCGTGCCGTCGGCGTCCAGGACGTTCACGCTTTCGGCGGTGACCTTGTCGTAATTCACCCCCGTTGGCGTCATCACGATCCTGTCGCCGATGCGGACGCTGATGTTCCCGGCGCTGCCGACGACCAGGGCGTCGGCGACCATCTGCCGGCCGTAGTGAACCAGCGCGGCTCGCGCTTCCTCGCAGGCCCGCTCGGTGCTGGCGGCAGCCGGGTCGGAGGCCGTCTCGGGTGATTCGGCCGGAGTGGGTGGCACGTGTCCTCCTTGGAGCGCGGTCTCTGCCGGGTTGCGCCGCATGATGGCGGGCCTACTTCAGGGCTAGGGCGTTCGGCGGCGACCCGATGCCGCCCGGCACGTTCAGCGGGGCGCTGGCCAGGAAGAACTCATGGACGCCGTCCTGATCGCAGTCTGCGGCCAGATCGTCCAGATGCCACAACTCGCCGAGCGCCATCCCGAACTGCCCGATCAGGACGCGGTGCAGGCCGGCCGCGACCCGCTTCCTGTCGCGCCAGGGCTGACTGCCATACCACATCCGTTATTAAATAACTGCGTCTTGCTAGTCATGATGGTACGTCGCGGGGAGCCGAGTCCGTGGCCAGGCACCTGCTCGCCCGCTGACACCCCACGCGATAAGGAGACTCCCGCCATGACCGAGGTCATCAGCCAGCGCCGGATCCGGACGATGGACACCGCCCTGCGTGAGCGGGCCCGGGCCGTCATCCCCGGCGGCATGTACGGGCACCTCAGCGTCAACACGCTGCCCGCCGAGTACCCGCAGTTCTACCAGCGCGCGGAAGGCGCGCACGTGTGGGACGTGGACGGCAACGAGTACGTCGACTTCATGTGCAGCTTCGGGCCCAACCTGCTCGGGCACAAGCACCCGAAGGTGGACCAGGCCGCCGCCGCCCAGGCGGCCCTGGGCAACACCATGTCCGGGCCGGGACCGGTCATGGTCGAGCTCGCGGAACTGCTCGTCGGCCGCGTCGCGCACGCGGACTGGGCGATCTTCGCGAAGAACGGGACCGACGCCACCACCGTCTGCCTGATGGTGGCCAGGGCCGCGACCGGGCGGCCCACGGTCCTCGCCGCGGCCGGCGCCTACCACGGCGCCGTGCCGTGGTTCAGTCACCGGCCCGACGGCGTCACGGCACAGGACCACGCCAACTTCCGGTACTACCGGTTCAACGACATCGCGAGCGTGGAGCGGGCCGTCGAGGAGGCGGGCGGCGACGTGGCCGCGATCATCGTGTCGCCGTTCCAGCACGACGCCGGCTTCGACCAGGAGATGGTGCGCCCCGAGTTCGCCCGCCAGCTCCGGGAGCTGTGCGACCGGGTCGGCGCGGCCCTGATCATGGACGAGGTCCGGGCCGGCTTCCGCCTGCACGACGGTGGCAGCTGGGAGCCCGTCGGGGTGGCGCCCGACCTGAGCGCGTGGAGCAAGGCCATCGCCAACGGCTACCCGCTGGCCGCGATCCTCGGCTCGGCCAGGTACGCCGAAGCGGCAGCCCGGATCTTCGTCACCGGCTCGTTCTGGTTCCAGTCCGTGCCGATGGCGGCGGCTGTGGCCACGATCACGGCCATCCGCGAGGAGAGCGCCATCCCGGCCATGACCCGGACCGGCGCCCTGCTGCGCGAGGGCCTGGAACGCGAGGCAGCGCAGGCCGGGGTCCAGATCAGCCAGACTGGGCCGGTCCAGCTGCCGAACCTGTCCTTCCCCGGCGACGAGAAGCACGCCCAGGCCCTCGCGTTCTGCGCCGCCGCAGCCGACCACGGTGTCATCTTCCATCCCCGGCACAACTGGTTCCTCTCCGCGGCCCACACCGAGTCCGATGTCGAGCGCGCCCTGGTCGCGGCTCGCGCAGGTTTCCGGGCGGTGGGCGAGCGGTTCGGCCAGCGCTGACCAGCGGGCTGTCTAGTAGTCTCGGTCGGCATGACCACCCCGCAACACCGGGCGGACCTGTTCCTTGATCCTGCCTCGGACCCGCGTGAAGGCGGCCCGCGGCTGGGGGACGAGCGGGCCACGCTGAATGAGTTTCTGCGCGGCCAGCGGCTGACACTGCAGGTGAAGTGCGACGGGCTCGACGCCGGGCAACTGGCCCGCCGCGCCGTGGAACCGTCCACGATGTCGCTGCTCGGCCTGGTCCGGCACATGGCCGAGGTGGAACGCGCCTGGTTCCGCCGCCGGTTCGCCGGGCTTGACGTACCGAGGCGCTACCAGACCGAGGCCGATCCCGACGCCGACTTCAACGGCGCGGTCGCCGACCCGGCTGTCGTCGAGGAAGCGTGGGCGGCGTGGCGCGAGGAGATCGCCTTCGCTGAGCAGTTCACGCGCGACCACGACCTCGGCTTCGCCGGCCACGACTCCGAGGGTGAGCCGGTCTCGCTGCGCGAACTGCTCGTGCACATGATCGAGGAGTACGCCCGCCATAACGGGCACGCCGACCTGCTCCGCGAGCGCATCGACGGACGCGTCGGCCAGTGAACGCGGACGACGGCACTGGGCTGCGGGATCTGCTGGCGCCCGGGATTACGCGGCGGATCCTCCGGCGGCCAGCCGCATGAGGTCGGTGTCGAGGTCGATGGAGAATTCGGTTCCGCCCGCGCTGCCGTACTCATGCTGGTAGCTGTGCCAGGACTCGTCCTTGATCTTGCAGGCGAAGCCGCTCTCCATGAGCAGCACGAGCTCGAGGGCGGCCCGGTCGATGCGCTGGTTGAGGGCCGGGTCGCCCCAGTCCTCGGGCGCGGCGAACAGGGAGGTCGGCACGGCCAGGGCGCGCAGGTAGGCGAACAGCGGGCGCATCTGGTCATCGGCGACGAGGGCGTGCCGGGCGGTTCCGGCCGTCGCGGCGACCAGCACGGGCTTGGCGATGAGCAGGTCGTTGTCCAGGATCTGGAAGAACGAGGTGAACAGGCCGCTGGGGCCGGCCTTGTAGACCGGGGCGGCGGCGATGATGCCGTCGGCGTCGCCGAGGACCGTGATCGCGTGGCGCAGTTTCGGCGTGATCAGCTGGGTTACCAGCGCGGTGGAGATGTCGGCGGCGATCTCGCGTAGTTCGATGACGCTGACCGTCACCGCGCGCCCGTTCCCGGCCGCCAGGGCCGCGGCGCGTTCGGCCGTGCGACCGGCCAGCAGGCTGGTCGAGCTAGGGTCGCCGGTTCCGGCGCTGACCACGGCGAGCCGGAATGGTCCGGCTTCCGCAGGGCTGTTCATGGGCGGTTGTCCTTGTTGCTGTTCGTGGTGGCCGTGTCCGCGGCTGCGGGCTGGCCGGCCAGTTTCCGGCAGGTCGTTTCCAGCTGCGCCAGTTCACCGGGACTCAGCCCGGCGGTCAGGGCGCAGGCGACGCCGCGGGCGTGCCCGCGCCCGACCTGGCGCTGGATTGCGCGCCCGGCGTCGGTGAGCGACAGGCGGACGCAGCGCCCGTCGGCGGCGTCGGAGGAGCGCTCGATGAAGCCGCGTTCGGCCAGCCGGTCCACCAGGCGGGACAGGGCTGGCTGGCTGAGCAGGACATGGTGGTTCAGCTCGCCTATGCGCAGGGGTCCGGGGCACTTGGACAGCGTGTACAGCACGTCGTACTCCCGCATGGAGATGTCCTGCCAGATGTCCTCGGCGGCGAACTGCTTGATCAGCGTGGCGTGAGCGGACAGCAGCGCCTCCCACGCGTCGTTGGCGATATGGCTGCGGCCGGGCATCACAGGTACTCGGCGGCGAGTTCCGGGGCGGTGTCCTGGTAGGGAGACGCGCCCGTGACGTTGTCGCCGCGGTTGGCGTTCGGGCGCGGCTGGCGCGGAGCCTGATCGCCGTACTTCGCCCGGACCAGGCTGGCGTGGGTCGGGGCCTCGCGCGTCTCCGGGTCGCGCCGGGCGGCGATTTCCTTGCGCAGCACCGGCACGACCTCCTCACCGAGCAGGTCAAGCTGGTCGAGCACCGTCTTGAGGGGCAGCCCGGCGTGGTCGACCAGGAACAGCTGGCGCTGGTAGTCGCCGAAGTGCTCGCGGAAGGTCAGGGTCTTGTCGATGACCTCGGCCGGGCTGCCCACCGACAGCGGCGTGAGGTCCATGAAGTCCTCCATCGACGGCCCGTGCCCGTAGACCGGCGCCTCGTTGAAGTACGGGCGGAACTCCCGCCTGGCATCCTGCGAGTTCCTGGCGATGTACGCCTGCCCGCCCAGGCCGACGATCGCCTGCTTCTCGCTGCCGTGGCCGTAGTGCGCGTAGCGCTGCCGGTAGAACCGGATCAGGCGCATGTAGTGCTCCTTGGGCCAGAAGATGTTGTTGGCGAAGAAGCCGTCCCCGTAGTACGCGGCCTGCTCGGCGATCTCCGGGGTGCGGATCGAGCCGTGCCACACGAACGGCGGCACGTCGTCCAGGGGCCGCGGGATCGAGGTGAAGCCCTGCAGCGGGGTGCGGTACTTCCCCTCCCAGTCCACGACGTCCTCGCGCCACAGCCGGTGCAGCAGGTTGTAGTTCTCCAGCGCCAGCGGCAGGCCCTGCCGGATGTCCTGGCCGAACCACGGATAGACCGGGGCGGTGTTGCCGCGCCCGAGCATCAGGTCCATCCGCCCCTGCGACAGGTGCTGCAGCATCGCGTACTCCTCCGCGATGCGCACCGGGTCGTTCGTCGTGATCAGCGTCGTCGACGTGGACACGATCAGCTGCTTCGTGGTCGCCGCGATGAACGCCAGCAGCGTGGTCGGCGCGGACGAGAAGAACGGAGGGTTGTGATGCTCGCCGATCGCGAACACATCCAGGCCCACCTCCTCGGCCTTCTGCGCAATCTGCACGATCGCGTCGATCCGCTCCGCCTCGGCCGGCGTCTCTCCCGACACCGGGTCCCGGGTGATGTCACTGACCGAGAAGATCCCGAACTGCATGCCATGCCTCCTGCGCTCCCGGCCGTACCAGCGGACGATCGTACCCGCGGGCGGAATCAAGATATATGCGTTTGCATGTATCTCAACAGCCTCGGCGGCCGGCTATTCCCGCCGCGCTCGGGATGCGCGGTGGCAGACTTCCGCTGCGGAGGCTGGCTTGCCCGCCGCCGCCGTCGCCGGCGCGGTCACCCAGCTGACCGAGCCTGAGACCGCGGAGTTAGCGGAGCACGAATCCGGTGCCGAGCGGGTCGGCGGGATCAAGAACGAACCGGTGCTCTCCCGTCCGGTACGCCATGCCCTCGACCTCGGGGATCACGGCGGCGCGCTCTCCGTGCCCGAGCCGCTCAACGGCGCGGGCGCGGAAGCTCGTTCCGATGATGGACTCGTGCCGGAACTCGCCGCCGACCGCGAGCCGTCCCTCGGCCACCAGTTCCGCAATCCGGGCGCAGGTACCTGATCCACAGGGAGAGCGGTCAACCTCACCGTCAGCGAAAACGGTCACGTTCCGTTGCCGCAGACAGCCCTGCTCTTCTCCCAGGTCGTCGTAGAAGATGGTCCCGTAGAGACCCGAAAGCCGGGCGTCATCGGGGTGCGCCGCCAGCCCGGCCGCGTCGATCTCGCGCTTGATCTCGCGACCGAGGGCAATGAGCGCGTTCAGGTCGCCACTGACGACGGAGAGGCCCACAGCGTCCGCGGCCACCGTGGCATAGATCGCCCCTCCGTAAGCCAGCGTGACGGGCACGGTCCCGCGTGACGTGGTCACGGCGACATCCCGCGCGAGGACGAACGAAGGCACATTCCGGAAAGCCACCGACCGCACCGCACCTTGCGCGCACTGCACGCGGGCCACGACGCGCCCCGACGGGACATCGACGATGACGTTGCTGCTCCCGTCGGGCCCGGCCTGGACGAGCCCGCTTTCCACCGCCCAGACGCCCAGCGCGATGGTGCCATGCCCGCAGGCCGTGGAATAGCCATCCTTGTGCCAGAAGAGGACGCCAAGGTCCGCCTCCCCATCGTCGGGCCGGACCTGGAAGCACCCGTACATGTCCGCGTGGCCACGCGGCTCATGGCAGAGCAGCCTGCGGATCGCGTCCAGGCCGGCATGATGCTGGGCGCTGACGCGGCGTTCAGCCACCGTATGACCGGATAGCGCGGGGATGGCGGACGTCACGATACGGAACGGCTCGCCCGCGGTGTGGTAGTCGACGCAGGTGGTGAGACCCAGCGGACCGCCGGCCGGAGGGGAAGCATCCATCGCGTGCGATGCTAGCCGCCCATCCGGGCCACGGCCTGCCTCTAGGCTGCATGTGTGCCAGATGCCATCTTTGTCGAGCCGCGGCTGGCCGCGATCTACGACGTGCTGGAGGGGGAGCGCGACGATCTCGACCACTACCTGGCGATCGCGGCCGAGTTCGGGGCCCGCAGCGTGCTGGATGTCGGCTGCGGCACGGGCACCTTCGCCTGCCTGCTGGCCGGCCGCGGCATCGAGGTTGCCGCGGTAGATCCCGCGGCGGCATCGCTGGACATAGCGCGGGCCAAGCCGGGCGCGCAGCGGGTGCGGTGGCTGCACGGCGACGCGACCAGCCCCCCGGGCCTGCAGGTGGACCTGGCGACGATGACCGCCAATGTCGGCCATGTGTTCCTGGACGACGAGGACTGGTCGGCGACGTTGCGGGGCGTCCGCGCCGCGCTGCGCCCGGGCGGCCATCTGGTGTTCGAGGTCCGGGACCCGGCCCGCAAGGCATGGCTGGAGTGGAACCGCCAGGACAGCTGCGTCAGGCTCGACGTTCCCGGCGTGGGCGCGGTCGAGACCTGGCTGGAGCTGACCGAGGTCCGCGGTGAGTACGTAAGCTACCGGCGGACCTGCGTTTTCGCCGCGGACGGGACGACGCTGACCTCGGACTCGACCCGGCGCTTCCGGTCGCGAGCCGAGATCGAGGGCTCGCTCCGCTCGGCCGGCTACACCCTGGCAGACGTCCGTGACGCCCCGGACCGCCCCGGCCGCGAATGGGTCTTCGTCGCCCGGAAGCCCGTACCTGCTGGCTGACGGGAGGCTTCCGTCCCGTGTCGTCAGCCGCTCGCCGCTGCCTCAGCCGCGCCAGCCACCTCAGCGCCCCCGGCGGCCTGGCCGGAGGGATACGCGGGATGTGCCCCGCAGCCGCAGGGGCGCGGAGCCCGCCGGGTGAGCCCGCCGATGACCAGCGACAGGATGGTGTCGAAGATCTCGTCGTCGGTCACGTCCGGCAGTTCCAGGCGGACCTGCCAGATGTGCGGGAACTCGGCTCGGTCCGCGGCCAGGTAGGCCCGCGTCCAGGCGGCCCGGTCGGTCGCCTGCTGGCGCTCGTCCAGCGCCAGGAACGCTGCGTCCAGGCCCGCCCAGGCCAGGGCGAAGTCGCCGAGGGCGCGGTAGACGCGAGCCGCCTCGGCGCCCTCGAACCCGGCCTCGAGCACGGCGCCGATGAGGATGTTGACGCTCCGCATCTCGGCCGGGCGCTGCGTGGTGCGACACGCGGACAGCGAGGCCGCCGCCGGATGAGCGGCGTAGGTGGCGCGGAGCCGCCTCGCTCCCTCGATCACGGTGTCGACCCAGCAGGCCCGGGGTTCCGCGTCGGCGAACGCCTCCTCGAGCAGCCGGTCCGCGATCGCCAGCACCAGGTCGTCCTTGCTGGCGAAGTGGCGGTAGACCGCGGTCGGATCCGCGCCGAGGGCGCGGCCGAGCTTGGGCAGGCTGAACCCGGCGACGCCCTGTTTGTCAAGCAGCGCGAGGCTTTCGGCCACGATCCGTTCTGGCGTCAGGGTGCCCCGCGACAGACCCGGCCGCGTGGGTCGCGGCGGCCGGCGGCCGGCGGTGGGTGCCGTCATCTGCCAACCCCCTGTTTGAGCGCGCCACCTGGGCCGATGCTCGTGCAGGGCACGAGTTTACGCTTGTCACGCTCTATGTCATAGGCATTGACAATAGCTTTGACTCAATGATTCGATGTCGGGCGATGTCCCCTCCCGCAGGGAGGTGTGGGGTGACTGTCGCCGCCCGCGACCTTGTCTTCTGCCACGGCAGCGTCTTCGACGGCCGCCGGTTCCTGCTTCCCGGTACCTGCGTCCGGGTCAGCGGCGGTGGCATCACCGGAGTCGGGCCCGCGGGGGCGGCCGGGCCGGCGGAAGTGGTGGACCTGCAGGGCGGGACCATCGTTCCCGGGTTCATCGACGCACACGCGCACCCGCTGTTCGCCGGGGCGCAGCTGCGGGCCTGTGACCTGCGCCAGGCCGCGACTGCGGCGGAATACCTGCAGGTGGTCGCCGCCTACGCCCGCGATCATCCCGACGAGGAATGGATCACCGGCGGAGGCTGGTCCCTGGACGTCTTCCCGGGGGGAATGCCGCGGCGCGAGGCGCTGGATGCCGTCGTGCCCGACCGCCCGGTGTTCCTGCCCAACCGCGACGGGCACGGCGTGTGGGTCAACAGCCGGGCGCTCGCGCTGGCCGGGATCGACCGTTCGGCCCCTGACCCCCGGGACGGCCGCATCGAGCGTGACGCCGCCGGCGACCCTACCGGCATGCTGCAGGAGGGCGCCGCCCAGCTGGTGTCCCGCCTGCTGCCCCCGCCCACCGAGGACGACTGGGACCAGGCCCTGCGGGCGGCCCAGTCCCGGCTGCTGTCCCTCGGCATCACCGGCTGGCAGGACGCCATCGTCGGCCGTGACCACGGCCGCCAGGGAGCCGACCCGCTGGACGCCTACCTGCGGGCGGCCCGGGCCGGCACCCTGGTGGCCAACGTCGTGGGCGCGCTCTGGTGGGACCGGGACCGGGGCCTGGAGCAGCTCCCCGAGCTGATCCGGCGCCGGGACGCCGGGCAGGCCGGGCGGTTCCGGGCCACCAGCGTGAAGATGATGCTCGACGGCATCGCCGAGAGCCACACGGCCGCCATGCTCGAGCCCTACCTCGACGGCGACGGGTGCGCCACCGATCACAGCGGCCTCGACTTCATCGACCCGGACGAGCTGCCCCGGTTCGTGACCGCGCTCGACCGCGAAGGCTTCCAGGTCCATTTCCACGCGCTGGGCGACCGCGCGGTCCGCCACGCCCTGGACGCGGTGGAGGCGGCCCGGCGGGCCAGGCCAGGACACGGCGGGCGGCACCACCTGGCTCACCTTCAGGTCGTCCACCCGGACGACATCCCGCGCTTTTCCCGCCTGTCGGCGACCGCGAACATCCAGCCGCTGTGGGCGACGCACGAGCCGCAGATGGACGAGCTGACCATCCCGTTCCTCGGCGAGCGCCGCTCGGCCTGGCAGTACCCGTTCCGCTCGCTGCGGGACGCGGGCAGCGAACTGTGCGCCGGCAGCGACTGGCCGGTGAGCAGCCCCAACCCGCTGTGGGGAGCACATGTCGCGGTGAACCGGAGCCTGCCCGCCGACGCGGGCGGGCACGGCCGCGACCCGTTCCTGCCGCGGCAGCGCCTGGACCTGGCGGCGATCCTGGCCGCGTACACCTCGGGCAGCGCCAGGATCAACGGCCTGGATGCGGTGACCGGCTCCATCCGGGAAGGGCTGGATGCCGATTTCGCCGTGATCGACGCCGACCTGCGCCACATCGGCGACCACGAGATCAGCCGGGCGGCGGTCACGGCGACCTGGGTCCGGGGCCAGCTCGTCTACCAGCAGTGCTGAGCCCGCCGCGGCGGGCTGCAGCACAGAAACCAGGAGGAGAAATGGCCAGCCGACAAAGGATGTGGACGGCAGTGGCCGTCGCGGCAGCAGTCGCCCTGGTGGCCTCCGCCTGCGGCAGGTCGGCCGGCGGCAACGCCGCGGCGGGGAACATCTCGGCGACCAAGGGCCTGGTGGCCACCACGCCCGCGGGGGCCAAGCCGGTGCCGGAGATCACCTGGGCGGTCTACCGGGACGTGAACTCGCTCGATCCCATCTTCGCCTTCGACTACCCCGAGAACACCGCGATCTCGCTGATGTGCGAGTCGCTGCTGCGGCAGGCGCCCGACGGCTCGCTCCAGCCCGGCTTGGCCACGATCGCGAACCCCTCACCGACCAAGATGATTTTTACGCTACGGCCCGGGGTTAAGTTCTGGGACGGCCACCTGGTGACCTCGGCGGACGTGCTGTACAGCCTGGACCGGAACACGAACCCGGCGCTCGGCGGGTTCTACAGTCAGGTGTTCGACCGGGTGCAGTCGATCCAGGCCACCAGTCCCACGCAGGTGACCATCACGCTGAAGCAGCCGGACTTCTGGCTGGAGGGCGAGCTGTCGTCGATGGCCGGGGTCGTCATCGAGAAGAGCTACGCGGAGCAGCAGGGCAAGAACTACGGCACCCCGGCGGGCGGCATCATGTGCACCGGCGCGTACGAGCTCAAGTCCTGGAAGCCCGGGGTGGGCGTCACCGCCGTCGCGAACCCGCACTACTGGAACCCGGCGGTCAAGCCGCTGGTCCAGCAGATCGTGATCAAGGGTGCGCCGGACGTCTCCTCGTTCACGTCGGCCATGCTGACCGGCGGGATCCAGGGCTCCTACTCCTTCGGGCTGCCCACCCTGGACCAGCTCAAGGGCAGCAAGAACGTCAGCGTCTACCAGGGACCCGGCTGGTCCACCGACGCGTTCATCGTGTCCAGCTTCTCCGGCGCGCTCGGCGACGTGCGGGTACGCCAGGCGCTGTCCCTGGCCCTGAACCGCCCGGCCATCATCGACTCGGTCTACAAGGGCGCCGCCCTGATGCCGAAGTGGCTGTCGAACCCGGGCACGTTCGGCTACGGCAAGTCCGTGTTCGACGCCGCCTACGACAGCGCGCCGTACCTGGGCCAGAACATCGCCGAGGCCAAGAAGCTCGTGCAGGAGGCCGGCGCGACCGGGAAGACGATCACGATCGGCACCTCCAGCCAGCTGGCCAACATCGCCGCGGTGACCGGCGCGTACCAGGCCGCGGCCGAGGCGATCGGCCTGAAGGTCGCGCTCAAGTCGGTGTCGGCGCAGGACTACATCAACTTCTTCACCGACGCCAGCGCCCGGCAGGGCATCGACGGGTTCCTGACCGTGAACTACGGCGACTACGCCGACCCGGCCGCGCTGCTCGCCACGCTCGACCTGCCCGGCGGGTCGCAGAACTACGACAACTTCAACGACCCCAAGCTCACCGCCCTGCTCGAGCAGGCGCGCAGCACGGCCAACCCGGACCAGCGGGCCGCGCTCATGGTGCAGGCCGAGAAGATCAACAACCAGCTGATGCCGTGGATCCCCGACGTCCAGCCGACCAGCCTGCTGCTGCTGAGCAAGAACCTCACCGGAGCGGTCGCGTCGTTCGCGTACATGTTCGCGCCCTGGGCCAACAGCCTGGGCGGGACCGGCTGACCCGGTGCGCTGGCAGTTCTTCGCCCGCAGGCTGGCCATGCTGCTGGCCAGCCTGCTGATCGCGAGCTTCGTGATCTTCGCGGCGGTGTACCTGGCCCCGGGCAACCCGATCTCGGCGCTGTCCGGGGGCCGGGCGCTGCCCGCCAGCAGCATCCGCATCCTCGAGCAGCGCTATCACCTCAACGAGCCGTTCTTCGCCCAGTACTGGTACTGGCTGGGGAACGCGCTGCACGGGAACCTCGGCATCTCGATCACGCTGCGGGAGAACGTGTCCACGCTCATCGGGCAGCGGATCTGGACCACCGCCGGGCTGGTCCTGTACGCGTCCGTGCTGATCCTGGTGTTCGGGATCGGCATGGGCATCGTGGCCGGGCTGCGGCCCGGGTTCCTCGACACCAGCACGCTGGTGGTGACCGCGATCTCGGCGGCGATCCCGGCGTTCGTCGCCGCGATCGTGCTGATCCTGCTGTTCTCGGTGAAGCTCGGCTGGTTTCCCGCGCTCGGCAACGGGACCGACTTCGCCAGCAACGTGCAGCACTTCACGCTGCCCGCGGTCGCGCTGGCGTTCTCGGCGCTCGCGATCGTGGCCCGGGTGACCCGGACGTCGATCCGCGAGGAGAGCGACCGCGAGCACGTGCAGACCGCGGTCAGCCGCGGCATCCCGTCCCGCCAGCTGATCCGCCGGCACATCCTGCGCAACGCGGCGATACCGATCACCACGATCAGCGGGATCACGATCGCGTCGCTGATCGCGGTGGCGGCCGTGGTGGAGACCGCGTTCAGCCTGAACGGCCTGGGCGCCTACCTGGTCCAGGCCGCGGAGTCGAAGGACCTCGCGGTCGTGCAGGGCATCTCGCTCGTGCTCGTCACCGCGTTCGTCGTGGTCAACCTGCTGGTCGACGTGCTGTACGCGCTGCTGGACCCGCGGGTCTCGCTGGGAAGCCGGGCCCAGTGAGCGTCGTGCCGGAGGCGCGCAGATGAGCACCGTGCCGGAGGCGCGCAGATGAGCACCGGGATCACCGTCGCCGCGCCCGGCACCAGGCGCGCCCGGCCGCTGTCCGGGCTGCGCGGCACCGGGATCGCGGGCATGGTGTCGGCGGCGGTCATCGCGGTCGCGACGTTCGCGGCGGTCTTCGGCCCGGCGCTCGCACCCTACAATCCCGACCTGCCGAACCTCTCGCTGGCCTGGGTCGGCCCGGTCGGGGGCCACCTGCTCGGGTTCGACTTCCAGGGCCGTGACGTGTTCTCCCGGCTGCTGGCCGGCGCGCAGTCCTCGATGCTCGGGCCGCTGGCCGTGGTGGTCCTCAGCATGATCGCGGGCGTGGTCCTCGCCGTGGTCGCGGCGTGGCGGCGGGGCGCGGCGGACGCCGTGATCTCCTCCGGGCTGGACATCCTGTTCGCGTTCCCCGGCATCCTGCTGGCCGTGCTCGCGACGGCGGTCTTCGGCGCGGGCCTGACCGCCGCGGCGATCGCGCTGTCCATCGCGTACATGCCCTACGTCGCGCGGGTGCTGCGCGGGGTGGCGCTGCGCGAGCGCAGCCAGCCCTACATCGCCGCGCTGGAGGTGCAGGGCTCGTCGGCCACCGTGATCTGCGCGCGGCACCTCATCCCGAACATGCTGCCGCTCATCGTGGCCCAGGGGACCATCATGTTCGGCTGGGCCATGGTCGACCTCGCCGCGATCTCGTTCCTCGGCCTCGGGGTGCAGCCGCCGCAGGCCAACTGGGGCGTGATGATCTCGGAGAACCAGACCGGCATCCTGCAGGGCTACCCGCTGCCGGCCCTGTCCGCCGGGGTGTGCATCGTCGCGGTCGTCATCGCGTTCAATGTGCTCGGCGAGCGGCTGTTCGAGCAGGCTCAGGCGGCGGGCCGATGACCGGCCCGCTGCTGGCCGTCAACGGGCTGACCGTGCGCCTGGACGTGCGCGGCGCGAAGCGGGCGGTGCTGCGTGACGTGGCGCTGACCGTGCGCGAGGGCGAGGCGCTCGGCCTGGTCGGCGAGTCGGGCTCGGGCAAGTCGATGACGGCCCGGGCGATCGACCGGCTGCTGCCGCGCGGCGCGGAGGTGGACGGCACGATCCGGTTCGGCGGCCGCGACGTCAACGCCCTGTCCGGGGCGGACCTGCGCCGGTACCGGAACCAGGTAGCGATGATCTTCCAGGACCCCCGCGCGCACGTGAACCCGGTCCGGCGGATCGGGGACTACATGACCGAGGCGCTGCGGACCAACCTCGGGGTATCCGCGGCCGACGCCGGCCGCCGCGCGTCGGACATGCTCTCCCAGGTGGGCATCGACGGCGGCCCGCGGCGGCTCCGCCAGTACCCGCACGAGCTGTCCGGGGGGATGCTGCAGCGGGTCATGATCGCCGCCGCGCTGCTCACCGAGCCGCGCCTGCTGCTGGCCGACGAGCCGACGACGGCGCTGGACGTCACCACCCAGGCCGAGGTCATGGCGATCCTGGACGAGCTGCGGCACGAGTTCGGCCTGGCCATGCTGTTCATCACGCATGACCTGGAACTCGCCGCCGCCATCTGCGACCGCACCGCCGTGATGTACGCGGGGCAGATCGTCGAGATCCGCGAGTCCGCCCAGCTGCACGACGATCCGCTGCACCCCTACACGGCGGGGCTGGCCGCGGCGCGCCCGGACATCGCGCGGACGGCAGGCCGGCTGCGCGCGATCCCCGGCCGCCCGCTGTCCGCGTTCGAGGCGCCGCCCGGCGAGTGCGCGTTCGCCCCCCGCTGCGGATACGCGCTCGACGCCTGCCGCGAGGGCCTGCCCGAGATCACCGAGCTGGACGGCGGGCTGTCCCGGTGCGTCCGCGCCCGCGAGCTGCGCGGGAAGCTGGGGGCGCCGGCCAATGCCTGACCGCACCGCCGCGCCCGTCCTCGAGGTGACCTCGCTGCGCAAGGAATTCGGCGACCTGGTCGCGGTCGACGACGTGTCGTTCCGGGTGGCCGAGGCCGGATCGGTCGCGATCGTGGGCGAGTCGGGCTCGGGCAAGACCACGATCGCGCGGATGATCGTCGGCCTGGAACGGCCCACCGGCGGGTCGATCACCGCCTGCGGGCACGACCGGTCCCGGCCGGCCCGGTCGCTGCGCGACCGGCGGCGCCGGGGGCGTGAGGTGCAGATCGTGTTCCAGGATCCCTACACCAGCCTGGACCCGCGGCAGACCGCCGAGGCCGCCCTCGACGAGGTGCTCCGGCTGCACCACGGCTGGCCTGCGGACCGCCGCCGGACGCGCGTCGCCGAGCTCGCCGACCTGGTCGGCCTGGATGAGCGCCAGTCCCGGGCGCTGCCGCGGGCGCTGTCCGGCGGACAGCGGCAGCGGGTGGCGATCGCCCGCGCCCTGGCCGCCGAGCCGCGGATCCTGATCCTGGACGAGTCCGTCGCGGCGCTGGACGTGTCCATCCAGGCGCAGGTGCTGAACCTGCTGGCCGACATCCGCGACTCCACCGGCGTGTCCTACATCCTGATCAGCCACGACCTGGCGGTCGTCCGCCAGCTCACCGAGCAGGTGGTCGTGCTCTACCGCGGCCGGGTGGTCGAGCATGGCCCGACGCCCCAGGTGCTGGACGACCCGCAGCAGGACTACACCAAGCGGCTGCGGGCCAGCGTCCCGCGGCCGGGCTGGAAGCCGGCCCGCCGGGCGCGGTCCGGCCCGAAACACCAGGAAGGCAGCCCGTGAGCGATCTGCACTACCTGCCGGCCAGCGAAGCGCTGCGCCTGTTCCGTACCCGCGAGCTGTCCCCGGTCGAGCTGCTCGCGGCGGTGATAGCCCGGGCCGAGGCGGTCGAGCCGGTCATCAATGCCTTCGCCGAGACCCGTTACGAGGAGGCGATGGACGCCGCGCGGGCCGCGCAGGAGCGGTATGCGGGCGCCGGCGAGCCGCCCGGGCCGCTGGACGGCCTGCCGGTCGCGGTCAAGGAGGAGGCGCCGATCGCGGGGCAGAAGAACACGCTCGGCTCGCTGCCGCTGCGCGAGGTGGTCGCCGACCACACGGCCGCCTTTGTCCAGCGCATCATCGATGCGGGCGGCATCGTGCATGCCCGGTCGGCTACGCCGGAGTTCTGCTGTGCGCCGTTCACCTGGACCAAGCTGTGGGGCGTGTCCCGCAACCCGTGGAACACCGCGTTCTCGCCGGGGGGATCGAGCGGCGGGTCGGCCGCGTCGCTGGCGGCCGGGTCGGCGACGCTGGCCACCGGCTCGGATATCGGCGGCTCGATCAGGATCCCGTCCTCGTTCTGCGGCGTGACCGGGTTCAAGCCGCCGTACGGCCGGGTGCCGGAGATGGAGATCTTCAACCTCGACCACTACTGCCACGAGGGGCCGCTGGCCCGGTCGGTGGCGGACTGCGCGCTGCTGGAGAACGTCATCGCCGGGCCGCACCCCAGCGACGTGGCCTCGCTGCGCCCGAAGCTGGAGATCCCGGGCCGGCTCGAACCGGTGACCGGGATGCGGATCGCGATGTCCGTCGACCTGGGCTGCTACGCGGTGGACGACGACGTCGCGGCCAGTACCCGCGCGGCCGCCGGCCGGCTGCGCGACGCGGGCGCCACGGTGCGGGAGGTCTCGCTGCCATGGCAGCTGGAGACCATCAACCGGGCGGCCCGGATCCACTTCGGCATGATCTTCGGGCCGTCGGTGCGGGACATCTACGAGAAGCACGCGGACGAGCTCACCACGTACGCACGGCGGTTCATCACCGAGTCCGACGACATCACCAAGGCCGACTGGGTGGCCGGCCTGGCCCTCGAGGCCGGGATCTACGCCCCGCTCGGGGCGCTGCTGGAGGAGTTCGACGCGCTGATCTGCCCGACGTTCGCAGTCCCCGCGCTGCCCGCGGAATACGACACCGACCAGCCGGTCCAGGTGAACGGCCAGCCGCGCGAGGACTGGCTCGACGTGCTGATGACGCTGCCCTTCAACATCGCGAGCCGGTGCCCGGTGCTGAGCATCCCGTCCGGGCGGTCACGTGACGGGGTGCCCACCGGGCTGTCGGTCGTCGGCCGGACCTACGACGACGTCACGGTGTTCCGGGTCGCCGCCGCGCACGAGGAGCGCTTCGGGTGGCTGGACGCGCCCGACCGCCGGCCGCCGCTGTGAGCCCTGGGGGCTGACCGGCGAGGTGGACACTGGACACCATGACCAGCCAGCATCCCGATGCCGGGCTCACCGAGCCGGTCGACGTCGCGGCCCTGGCGCGCTGGCTGGACGGGCAGGGGTTTCCGGCCGGGCCGGTCGAGGGCCCGGTTCTGCTCGCGGGGGGCACGCAGAACCTGCTCGTCCGGTTCCGCCGGGCCGGCGCGGACTACGTGCTGCGCCGCCCGTCCCGGCACCCGCGGCCCAGGGCCGGGGAGACCATCCTGCGCGAGGCCCGCGTGCTGGAGGCGCTGGCCGCCACCGACGTGCCGCACCCGCGGTGGGCCGCGACGTGCGCGGACGATTCCGTGCTCGGCGTGCCGTTCGTGGTCATGCGCGCGGTCGACGGCGTTAACCCCATGGTGCAGCTGCCGGAATACGCCGCGACCGCTGGCGGGCGGCGGCAGCTCGGGCGGGCCGCCGCCGCCGAGCTGGCCCGGATCGGGCGAGTGGATTACGCCGCGGCCGGGCTGGGCGACCTGGGGCGTCCGCACGGGTTCCTGGGCCGCCAGGTGCCGCGCTGGCTGGCGGAATGGGAGAGCTACCGGCAGCTGCCCGGTTACGCCGGCGAGCCGCTGCCGGGCATGGACGCGCTGGCCGCTTTCCTGACCGGCAATCGCCCGGCCGGCGGGCGTCCAGGGCTGATGCACGGCGATTACCACCTGGGTAACCTCCTGGTCGACGTCAGCCAGCCTGCGATCACCGCGGTGCTCGACTGGGAGATGGCGACGATCGGTGACCCGCTGGTCGACCTGGGCCGGTTCCTGGCCTCCCTGCCGGACGAGCACGAGACCGTGGAATCGGCCGGCGCGCTGTGGACGGCCGGCGGCGTCGGCCCGGTCGGCGAGATCGTCGCGGTGTACGCCGACGGCAGCGACCGGGACCTCGACGCGCTCGACTGGTACGTCGTACTGGCCTGCTTTAAGCTCGGGATCATCCTGGAGAGTTCCCACGCGCGCGCGTGCGCCGGGCTGACCGATCGCGCGATCGGCGACCGGCTGCACGCCATGGCCGTGGCCCTGTTCACCCGCGGCCGCCGCCTCGCGCGGGTGTGACCCGCGCGCCGACCCCGGGGAGGCGTCGATGACCGACCCGTTGTTCGACCTGTCCGGGCGCGTCGCGCTGGTGACCGGCGGCAGCCGCGGCCTTGGCCGGCAGATGGTGCTCGGCTTTGCCGCGCACGGCGCCAGCGTCGTCGTGGCCAGCCGCAAGCAAGAGGCGTGCGAGGAGGTGGCGGCCGAGGCCCGCGCGAAGCACGACGTCGACGCGTGGGCGATCGGCGCCAACGTCTCGCACTGGGACCAGTGCGATGAGCTGGTCGAGAACGTCTACCGGCAGGCCGGCCGGGTCGACGTGCTGGTCAACAACGCCGGGCTCTCGCCCCTCTACCCGTCTCTCGGCGAGATATCCGAGGCGCTGTACGACAAGGTGTTCGCGGTCAACCTCAAGGGGCCGTTCCGGCTGGGCACGCTGATCGGGGAGCGGATGGCGGCCGCAGGCTCGGGGGCGATCATCAACATCTCCTCGGTGGAGGCGGCCAGTCCCTCGCCGGGCGCGCTGCCCTACGCGGCCGCCAAGGCGGGCCTGGACGTGCTCACGCTCGGCCTGGCGCGGGCGTACGGGCCAGCGGTCCGGGTCAACAGCATCATGGCCGGCCCGTTCCTCACCGATATCAGCAAGGCCTGGGACATGGACGCCGCGACCGCGGGGCTGCGGAAGTCGGCCGCGCTGCGCCGGGCCGGCCGTCCCGAGGAGATCGTCGGTGCTGCCCTCTACCTCGCGTCCCCCGCGGCGAGCTTCACCACCGGCGCCACCATCCGGGTCGACGGCGGCCTGTACGGCCCGTTGTTCTGATCATCCCTGGCGCACGTGCACCTGACGGTGGCGGCGGAGCGCTTCCCGGGCCGCGGCCGCGCCGCGGCGGGAGACCTCCGCCGCCACGGCGGCCCGTGAGCCGGGTTCCCGAACCCGGATGTCACCGAGCCGGGCCCGGTAAGCCGCCACGCGAGCGTTCCACGCCTGCGCGGTGGCGTCGTCCGGGCGCATCCGGGGGCGCTGCGGTGTCTCCGCGGGCGGCCGGACGTCGGCCCGGCGGCGGTAGGCGGCGAACCTGGCCTCCCGGAGCGTGTCCAGGCAGGATGGCTGCGAGCGGGCCAGCGGCCCGGGAAGCGGCTCGCGCAGCCGCGGGTCGGCGGCGCGCAGCGCGTCCGCGTACGGCGCCGGGTCCACCGGCCTGTTGCCCATGGCGCGCACGCTACGACGCCGGTCTGACATTCTTCCCACTGCGACAACCGTGGCCGGCGTCGGCGCCTCGAGCCAGCCTGCCGGGCTCAGCGGTAGGCGAGCGTCCCGTCGTCGAGGTCGACCGCGGGCAGCATCTCGCGCTCCTGCTCGTGCTCCAGCAGGTGGGTCCACGGCTCGCGATCGCCCTGTTTGAACAGGATGTGCTGCGAGCGCATGACGTAGCCGGGGTTGAAGTTCTCCGGGTCGGACCACGCTCGCAGCTGCATGTCCGTGTCCTGGGGTCGCAGGGTGGGGACCACCATCGTGGCGCCTTTGTCCTGCATGTGTGACAGCAGGCGGCCTACCAGGTCGCTGACCAGGTCCACGCGCAGGGTCCAGCTGTGCCGGAAGTAGCCGAAGACGTAGGCCATGTTCGGCAGGCCGTTGATCATGATGCCCCGCCAGGTGACGCGTTCGGTGAAGTCGACCGGTTCGCCGTCGACGGTGAACGCGACGTCACCGAGGACCGACATGTTGAAGCCGGTGGCGGTGACGACGATGTCGGCAGGGATCTCCTCACCGGAGCTGACCTTTATCCCGTGCTCGGTGAACGTCTCGATGGTGTCGGTGACGATCGAGGCCTTCCCCTCGCGCAGTGCCGCGAACAGGTCGCCGTCCGGGACGACGGCGATGCGCTGCTGCCACGGGCGGTAGCGGGGGGTGAAGTGCTTATCGACGTCGAAGCCCTCGGGCAGCAGCGGGCGCATGGACTCGATGAGGAACGCGTGCAGCTCGTCGGGCGCTTCCAGCGACGTCCGGGCCAGCCAGTCGTATTGCAAGATGTACTGACGGCGCAAGATCTCGTGCATCCACTCATCGGGGAGGCCCAGGGGGCCCAGCGTCACGGCGAGCTCGTGGGTCGTGGGCGGGGCGAAGTAGTAGGAGGGGGAGCGCTGCAGCATCGTCACGTGCTCCGCCTGGCCGGCTATCGCGGGGATCAGCGTCGCGGCCGTCGCGCCGGAGCCGATCACGACGACGCGCTTACCCGCTAGGCCGAGGTTCTCGGGCCACCGCTGGGGGTGCACGATCACGCCCTGGAAGCGGTCCATGCCTTCCCACTGGGGCCGGTAGGGCTTGGCGTGGTTGTAGTAGCCCTGGCACATCCACAAGAAGCCGGTGGTGAACCGCAGCTGCTGTCCGGTGTCGCCCCGGGTGACCTCGACGGTCCACTGGCGGTCGTCGGTGGACCAGCTGGCCGCGCTGACCCGGTGCTGGTAGCGGATGTACTGGCCGAGGTCGTCCTCGTCAATGACCTCGTCGAGGTAGGCGAGGATCTCCTCGCCCGCCGCGATCGACGGGCCGCGCCACGGCTTGAACCGGTAGCCGTAGGTGAACAGGTCGCTGTCGGAGCGCACGCCCGGGTACCGATGGGTCCACCAGGTTCCGCCCCGGTTGTCCTGGGCGTCCAGGATGACGAAGGTCCGGTCGGGGAACTGGTCCCGCAGGTGATGCGCGGCGCCGATGCCGGAGACCCCGGCGCCGACGATCAGGACATCGACATGACCGGCGTCCTGGATCTCCTGCGTGCCCTGGGCGGGACCGGTCACGGGTGCAGCTGTCGTCATGGCCCGACCTCCCAGACGCGTGCGCTGATGCCATTAATCCTAGCCCTGGAGCGCCGCCGGTGATTTGGCCGCCACCGGCCGGCCCGGGCCCGGGCGGCCATGCCGCCCGGTTATCGTGTGCCCATGACCGAGCGGCTGATGACCGAGCGCCTCGTGCTGCGCCCGTGGCGCGTGGACGACGCCCCCGCGGCGCTGGCCTCCTACGGTGACGCCGAGGTGGCCCGGTGGCTCGCCCCGACCCTGGACCAGGTCCCCGACGAGGCGGCCATGCGGGCCATCCTGCAGGAGTGGCTGGCCGAGGGCGCCCGGCTGCTCACGCCGGCCGGGCGCTGGGCGATCGAGCTCGGCCAGGACGGGCGCCTGATCGGCGGGGCGACCCTGCTGCCCTTGCCGCCCGACGACGAGTATGAGATCGGCTGGCAGCTGCACCGGGATGCGTGGGGTAACGGCTACGCCGCCGAGACCGGGCTGGCGCTGGCCCGGTGGGCCTTCCAGCAAGGCGTCGAGCAGGTCATCGCCGTCGTGCGGCCGGCCAACACGCGCGCCCTGGCGACGGTACGCCGGATCGGCATGGAGTGGATGGGCGAGACCGAGAAGTACCACGACCTGCGCCTGCAGGTATTCCGGCTCCGCCCGGGGGACCTCACAGCGCCGTCGCGCTGACCCGACGGCCCGGCTGTCGGCCCGGACCCGCGGCTGACCCGACCGCGCGTCCCGTTTCCGGCCCGGGACCCACCAGGTCGGCCTCACGGTTGAGCCCGCCGGCGGCACTCGCCGGCCCACCACGACGCCGGTCCTGGTCATGCCGCTGCCCTCCTGAGCGGCCAGGTACTACGTCCTCCTCACCCCGACAGGCTCGCCATCTGCGCGTTCATCGGCCCGGTCGGCCGCGGCATGTCCGCGATCTCCATCCGGAGCGCCTTCAGTGCCGCGTCGTAGATCCCCGAGAAGCTGGGGAAGGGCTGGATCGTGTCGCTCAGCACCTCGAGCGGGACGCGGGCGCGGATGGCGAGCGTGGCCTGCTGCAGCCACTCGCCGGCTTCGGGCCCGAGCGCGTAGGCGCCGGTCAGCCGCTCGCCGTCGCTGAGCAGCGTCAGGAACCCGTTGGACTTGGCGTAGGCGTGGGTGTAGGTGGCGGTCTTCGGCACCTGTGACACCGGCGCGGTACCGGTGTACTGCGCTTCGACCGCGCCCACCGCGGCGGCCTGCGGATCGGTGTAGGTGACCCGGGGAACGGCTTCGTAGTTCGCCGGACGCGCATCGCCGGCGATGTTCGCCGCGACCACGTCGCCCTCATACTCGCCGACATGGGTGAGCGGCCAGATGCCGTTGACGTCGCCGATGGCCCAGAGGCGCTCGCCCGCGCGCAGGTGCTCGTCAACTGGGATGCCGTGCGGGTTGGCCTTGACGCCGACCGTCTCGAGGCCGATCCCCTCGACCCGCGGGCGCCGGCCGGTGGCGACGAGCAGCCGGTCGCCCCGCAGGTCCGGACCGCCATCGACCTGCAGGACGTACTCGTCACCCTCCCGCCGCGCGGCGGTGGCATGCGTCCCGAGCATCAGCTCGATTCCGTCCCGGCGCAGGGCCTCGCTGAGCGCCTCGCCCAACGGCGCAGGCTCGCGTGGCAGCACCCGGTCGGCACCCTCGATGATCACTGCCTGGCCGCCGAGGCGCCGCGCGACCTGTGCGAGCTCGACGCCTGCGGGCCCGCCACCCAGCACGAGCAGGCGGCGCGGGACAGCCTTCATGCTCGTCGCCTCGCGAGTACCCCAGACGCCCTCGAGGTCACGCAGTCCCGGGATCGGGGGCACGAACGGATCCGCGCCGGTCGCCACGACGACATGGTCCGCGGTGTGGCGGACGCCGTCGACTTCCACCACGCCGGTGCCGGCCAGCCGGCCCGTGCCTCGCAGCAGGTCGATGCCCCGGCCAGCCAGCCAGCGCTGCTGGCCGGCGTCGGAATAGTTCGACACCATGAAGTCCCGCCAGGCCAGCGCGGCCTGGACGTCGACCTGCGCGCTAGCGGCGGCCTCGCGCGCGCCCTGCACCGCCTCGCCCGGGCGCAGCAGCGACTTCGACGGAATACAAGCCCAGTAGGAGCACTCGCCGCCGACCAGCTCGCGCTCAACGATGGCGACGCGCAGCCCGCGCTCAGCCAGCGCCGCAGCGCAGTGCTCGCCGGGCGCTCCGCCGCCGAGAACGATCACGTCATAGTCATGGCTCGAGCTCATCGTTACCTCCGTCGGTTGCTGGTGACATCACGACCGCGGCCGGCTGACGTGCCGCCACCGCCGATGACGATAACGTCGTAGCCGGTTACACCTAAATCGCCTCATGAGGGCCCGGCGGGTGCTTCGACGTCATCGTAGACGCGGGCCGCGGCCAGCAGCCCGTCCGGGCCGCGTTCGTAGACCCCGATTCCCGCCTGGGGCGGCCGGAGGCGACGCCGCTCGTCGACTGGCCATTGGCGGCAGTAGGTGCGGAACACCACCGAGTCCGGATACCACGGCATCTCAACTCCCTGTGCTCCGTCGTTTGCCCTCCGCCAACATCGTCATCCCCAGCGCCAGGCCGATGAAAGCCCCGCACCGGCAGCGGAAGCCGCCGCTCGCCCGCCTGGGTCCAAGCCCGGCCTCCGGCCGGCCCGGAGCGCCGCGCGCCGTCCCGGCGCGCCGTGCTGCGCGGCGCGGCCGGGGCAGGCGCCGCGGGCCGGCTCGGGTCAGGCCGGGCGCTCGCGCTGACCCGCGGCCCACTCGGTGTGGAAGCTGCCCTCGGCGTCCACGCGCTGGTAGGTGTGGGCGCCGAAGTTGTCCCGCAGGCCCTGGATCAGCGCGGCGGGCAGCCGGTCACGGCGCAGCCCGTCGTAGTACGCCAGCGATGAGGAGAACGCCGGTGCCGGGATGCCGGTCATCGCGGCCTGGGCCACGACCTGCCGCCAGGCATCGACGCCGTCGCGGACCGCGTCCGCGAAGTACCGGGCCACCAGCAGGCTGGGCAGCGCGGGGTTCTCGTCGTAGGCCTCGCGGATGCGGTCGAGGAACCGGGCGCGGATGATGCAGCCGCCGCGCCAGATGGTGGCCATCGCGCCGCGGTCGATGTCCCAGCCGTACTCCGCGCTGCCCGCGGCGATGTGGTCGAAGCCCTGGGCGTAGGCCACCACCTTCGACGCGTACAGCGCCCGGCGGACCTGGTCGATGAACGCGTCCCGGTCGATGACGTCTGCCGGCTTGGCGTCGCTGCCGAACGCCTCGCGGGCGGCCGCCCGCTGGTCGGCGTGCCCGGACAGCGACCGGGCGAACGTCGCCTCGGCGATGCCGGTGATCGGGACGCCCAGGTCCAGCGCGCTCTGCACGGTCCACCGCCCGGTGCCCTTCTGCTCGGCCCGGTCGGCCACGATGTCCACGAACGGCCGGCCGGTCCGGGCGTCGGTGTGCGCCAGCACGTCCGCGGTGATCTGGATGAGGAACGAGTCCAGGTCACCCTCGTTCCAGGCGCGGAAGATCTCGCTGATCTGGCCCGGCTCCTCGCCCAGGCCGGCGCGCAGGATGTCGTAGGCCTCGGCGATCAGCTGCATGTCGGCGTACTCGATGCCGTTGTGCACCATCTTGACGAAATGGCCGGCCCCGTCCGGGCCGACGTGCACGCAGCACGGCGTGCCGTCGACCTGCGCCGCGATCGACTCGAACATCGGCCCGAGCCTGGCGTAGGACTCCGCCGAGCCGCCCGGCATGATGCTCGGCCCGTTGAGCGCCCCCTCCTCGCCGCCGGAGACGCCGCAGCCGACGAAGTGCAGGCCGCGCTCCCGCAGCGCCGCCTCCCGCCGCCGCGTGTCGGTGTAGTGGGCGTTGCCGCAGTCCACCACGATGTCGCCGGAGTCCAGCAGCGGCACCAGCTCGTCGATCACGGCGTCGGTGGCCGCGCCCGCCTGCACCATCACGATGATCGCCCGAGGTCGCCGGAGGCTGGCCACGAAATCGGCCATCGACTCGCCGGGGACGAACCGGCCCTCAGCGCCGTGCTCGGCGACCAGGCTGCGGGTCCGCTCGGGGGACCGGTTGTGCAGCGCGACCGCGTAGCCGTGCCGGGCCAGGTTCCGGGCCAGGTTGCGGCCCATCACCGCCAGGCCGGTCACGCCGATATCCGCCGCCGCACGCTCCTCGGCGGGTTGCTCAGTCATCTACGCTCCTCCTGCGTCTGGGTGCCCCGCCCCACACTGTGCCACCCTGCCCTGCGCGCTGCCGAATGTCGACCTGAACGCGTGCATCACAGCCACGCGCGTGCTGTCGCGCGTGCTCAGCCCCGCCCGTCGCAGTATCCTCACTGCAAGCACGAGAACACCGCATGGTGTCGGACCTTCCGGCCGATCGCTGGCTCTCGCTGACCGGCGTCACAGGAGAGTGGGCGTAGTGCGGCAAGCGCTGGGGGAGGCGGCGACCCCGCTTTCTCGCCTGGTGGAGCTGCCCGGCCGCGGGGTCACCCGGGTGTGGGAGTGCGCCGGGCCGCCCGGCGCCGAGACGCTCGTGCTCATCCACGGGGTGGCGTGCACGGCCGAGCTGAACTGGCGGGCGGCCCTCGTCCCGCTCGCGCGCCAGTTCCGGGTCGTCGCGGCCGACCTGCGCGGCCACGGTGACGGGATCAGCGTCGGCTCGCGGTTCCGGCTGGAGGACTGCGCCGACGACGTCGCCGCGCTGGCCGAGGCCCTCGGCATCCGCAGGTTCACCGCGGTGGGCTACTCCATGGGCGGCATGGTCGCCCAGCTGCTGTACCGGCGGCACGCCTCGCGGCTGTCCGGCCTGGTGCTGTGCTGCACCGCGAGCAACGTCCGGGGGTCGCCGACCGAGATGCTGGCCGCCCTGGCGCTGCCGACGGCGGCCACCGCGCTGCGCTGGAACCCGATGCTGTGGCGGGTCAGCGCCGAGGTGCTCGGGACCGCGCTGCTGGGCCGCGTCGACGATCCGGCCACGGCCCGCTGGGCCCGCGCCCAGCTGAGCCGGACCACGCTGGTCACCGCCATCTCGGCCATCCAGGCCGTCTGCGAGTTCACGTCGGACCCCTGGATCGGCCAGGTCGACGTGCCCACCGCGGTGGTGGTCACGGCCCAGGACCGCATCGTGCCTGCGAGACGCCAGCTCAGGCTGGCCCAGGCGATCCCGGAGGCGTCGGTCCACGAGGTGGACGCCGATCACGGCATGTGCGTCAACGCACCGCAGCTGTTCGCCCCGGCGCTCATCGGGGCCTGCTCGTCGGTGGTGCCGGGCCAGGTGCGCCGCTAGGCCCCGGCCCGGGCCGGCGCCTTGCCGGTCATGACGTACCCGCTGCCGAACGCCACCTCGCGGACCTGCACGTCCTCGACCAGCCGCTCCAGGTGCTGCCATGGCCGGTCGAATCCCTCGAAGCTCCGTACGTAGGGGGCGTGCAGCATCCTGGCCTGGATGTTCACGGCCACCATGGCCGGCGCGGCCCACTTGCCGCCGCCGGCGGCCACCCAGGCCCCGGGACGCAGGCTGCCCAGGACGTTCCGCAGCGCGTCGGGTGACTGCAGGATGTCGTGGACCGCGCAGAACAGGGCGGCGTCCGCGGTGACCTCGATCTCGGCTTCCTCGGCCGGCGACTGCACCACCGTGACGTTGCGCCAGCCTTCCCCGGCGATGTGCTCCCGGGCCACCGCGGCCATCTCGGGCGACTCCTCGATGCCGACCACGCCGCCCGCGGAGCCCACCTTCTCCCGGAGCAGGCCGCAGCACAGCCCGGTCCCGCAGCCCACGTCGAGGACCACCTGCCCGCGGCGGACCGGCAGCGCGTCGACGATCGCGCGGCGGTAGCGCTGGAACGCGCCCGTCCGCCGGTTGTAGGAGCGGGCATGTTCGCTGTAGGCCGGCTTGCGCATAGTTCCCAAAGGTAAGCCACGACTCGTGCGCGCTGTGTAAACGGGGTGTCAACTTTGCGTCACCGCGAGCCACGTCCGCCCTGAGACAGAGCGTTATGGATGAGAGCGTTATGGATGATCGTTGTTGACAACCCGGCGGCCCGGAACTGCTATGAGAGCATGGCCGACACCGCAGCGGCGGTGGCCGGGGCCGCCGCCGACCTGGACGTCCTGGACACGATCCAGCAGCGCGTGCTGTGGCTGGCGACCCGCATCGTCGACGCCGCCAACCATGATCGCAACACCGGCGACGGCGTCAAGGTGGGCGGCCACCAGGCCTCGAGCGCCAGCCTGGTCACCGTCATGACCGCGCTGTACTTCGCGTACCTCGACGCCCCGGACAAGGTCAGCGTCAAGCCGCACGCCTCCCCGGCCTTTCACGCCATCCAGTACCTGCTCGGCAACCTCGACCGCGGCTACCTGCCGATGCTGCGCGCGTTCGGTGGGCTGCAGTCCTACCCGAGCCGCACCAAGGACCCGGACGTCGTCGACTTCTCCACCGGCTCGGTGGGGCTCGGCGCCGCGGCGCCGCTGTTCGCCGCGGTGACCCGCCGTTACGTGGACGCGCACTTCGGCGCCAGGCCGCGCAGCCGGTTCGTGGCGCTGATCGGTGACGCCGAGCTGGACGAGGGCAACATCTGGGAGGCGGTCTCCGACCCGGCCACCGACGGCCTGGGCAACGTGATGTGGATCGTCGACGTGAACCGGCAGTCGCTGGACCGGGTGGTGCCCGGGATGCGGATCGCCCAGTGGGAGCAGCAGTTCACCGGGGCCGGGTGGCAGGTGGTCGAGGCCAAGTACGGCCACCGGCTGCAGGCCGCGTTCGCGGTCCCGGGCGGGGAGGCGCTGCGCACCTGGATCGACGAGATGCCGAACGAGCATTACCAGTCGCTGTTCGGGCTGCCGCCGCAGGACGCGGCGGCCCGGTTCCTGGACGGCGCCCCGGACGAGGTCCGCCAGTTCTGCACCGCGATCGCCGATGACACCCTCGCCGGCCTGGTCACCGACCTGGCCGGCCATGATTTCCGCTCGCTGCTGGAAGCCTTCGGCGAGTGCGACCGGGAGAAGGACCGGCCCAGCGTGGTGTTCGCCTACACCGTCAAGGGCTGGGGCCTGCCCCTGGCCGGGAACCCGCGCAACCACTCCGCGCTGCTGACCACGGCCCAGGTCGACGAGATGCGCGAGCGGCTGGGCCTGACCCTGGCCACCGAGTGGGACCGGCTCGACCCCATGACCAGGGCCGGGCAGTGGGTGGCGGCCCGGCGCGAGCACCTGGCCCGGGCGCCGCGGGGGAACCCGCCGGCCCTGGCCGTGCCCGACTCGGCCGGCCTGCGCGCCAGCCGGGGGATGTCCACTCAGGAGGCGCTGGGCCGGATCCTCGTTGGCCTGTCCCGTGACGAGGCCGTCGCGCCGTTCCTCGTCACCGCCGCGCCGGACGTCGCCACCTCGACCAACCTGGCCGGCTTCATCAACCGGATGGGCGTGTTCAGCCCGGCCGCCCGCCGCTCGTGGAGCGAGGACGCCGCGCTGAAGTGGTCCGAGGGCCCGCAGGGCCAGCACATCGAGCTGGGCATCAGCGAGATGAACCTGTTCCTGCTGCTCGGCCAGCTCGGCCTGTCCTGGGACCTGTCCGACCAGCCGCTGCTCCCGGTCGGCACCGTGTACGACCCGTTCGTGCTGCGGGGCCTGGACGCCTTCGTCTACTCCGTCTACTCCGGCGCGCGGTTCGTGGTGGCCGGCACCCCGTCCGGGGTCTCCCTCGCCCCCGAGGGGGGCGCGCACCAGTCGACCATCACCGCGTCGGTGGGCCTGGAACTGCCGGGCGTCACGTTCCTCGAGCCCGCGTACGCGGCCGCCCTCGACTGGCTGCTGTGCGGTGCCCTGCAGTCGATCGCGGCCGCGGGCGCCGCGCCGCCCGGGACCGCCCCCGCCGAGGCGGGTTCGTACTACTTCCGGCTCAGCACCCGCGGCATCGACCAGGACCCGTTCGCCCGGGCGCGGGACCGCCTGGGCGACGCGATCCTGCGCCGCCAGGTCCTGGCCGGCGCCTACCAGCTGGTCGACGCGGCCGAGGCCGCCGCCGCGGGCGCGCCCGCGGTCTGCCTGGCCGGCTCGGGCGCGGTCCTGCCCGAGGTGCTCGCCGCGGCCGCCGAACTGGCCGACGAGGGCATCGCCGCGCACGTCGTCGACGTGACCTCGGCCGACCGGCTCTACCGGGCCTGGCAGCGGGCCCTGCGGCATTCAGTCCGCACCGCGACCACGCCGTCCATCCCCGGGGCGCTGCGCACCGTGTTCGGGAGCCGGGCGCCGGTCGTGACCGTGCACGACGCGGCGTCGCACACCTTGAGCTGGCTCGGGTCGGCGCTGGGCGTGCCCGCCGTCAGCCTGGGCGTGGACGCGTTCGGGCAGTCCGGCACCGTCAGCGACCTGTACCGCGCGCACGACCTTGACCCCGGCTCGATCGTGAACGCCGCCCTCGCCGCGCTGTCCCTGTGCGACCGGTAGGGTCAGCGGGCTGATCCGGCGGCGGTCAGCGGGCTGATCCGGCCGCGGTCAGAGGGCTGATCCGGCCCCGGTCAGCGGGCTGATTCCTGCTCGGTCAGGCCGCGGGCCCGGCGCGCGGTGGTCACCTCGGCCACGGGCGCCGCGGCGAGGCGGCGGTAGGGGCGGGCCATCGGCCACCGGGTGTCGTCGAGCACGGAGGCGGCGTCGAACTGGCCCAGGCTCTGGATCAGCCGGGCCACCAGGCCGGTCCACCCGGTCTGGTGCGAGGCGCCGAGCCCGGCCCCGTTGTCGCCGTGAAAGTACTCGTAGAACAGGACCAGGTCACGCCAGTGCGGGTCGTCCTGGAACAGCCTGGTCCCGCCGTAGACCGGGCGCCGCCCCTCGTCGTCCCGCAGGAACGTGCCGGCCAGGCGGCGGGACAGTTCCTGCGCCACCTCGTACAGGGTCATCATGGTCCCGGAGCCGGTCGGGCACTCGACCTTCAGCCCGTCGCCGTAATACCGGTAGTGCTGCAGCAGGGCGCGGATCAGCAGCAGGTTGATCGGGAACCAGACCGGCCCGCGCCAGTTGGAGTTGCCGCCGAACATCCCGCTGGCCGACTCCGCCGGCTCGTACTGCACCCGGTGCTCTTCCCCGGCGATGTCCAGGACGTAGGGATGCTCGAGATGCCAGCGCGAGATCGAGCGGATCCCGTGCGGGCCCAGGAAGCGCTCCTCGTCCAGCATCCGGGCCAGGATGCGCCGCAGCTTGTCCTCGTTCACCAGCGACAGCAGCCGCCGGCCGTGGACGCCGGGCACGAACGGGTCGGCGATGTTGGTCAGCAGGTCCTGGTTGCGGTCGAGGAACTCGCGGGCCCGTGCGGCGATCTTCGGGTAGCGCTCGAGATCCCCCGGCTCGATCAGCGTGGTGGCGCAGATCGGCAGCAGGCCGACCAGGGACCGGACCTTGATCCGCTTCCCGGTGCCGTCGGGGAGGCGCAGCACGTCGTAGAAGAAGCCGTCCTCGTCGTCCCACATCTCGTCGGGATGCTCGCCGACCGGGTCCACGGCGGCCGCGATCCAGAAGAAGTGCTCGACGAACTTGAGCACGAACTCCTCGTAGGTCTCGTCGTGCCCGGCCAGGGTCAGGGCCAGCTCCAGCATGTTCTGGCTGAACATCGCCATCCAGGCCGTGCCGTCTGCCTGCTCCAGCCGCCCGCCCGTGGGCAGCGCCGCGCTGCGGTCGAACACCCCGATGTTGTCCAGGCCGAGGAAGCCGCCCTCGAACACGTTGTGGCCGGCGGGGTCCTTGCGGTTCACCCACCAGGTGAAGTTCAGCAGCAGCCGGGAGAAGCACTGCTGCAGGAACGGCAGGTCCACCTCGCCCAGCCCGGACTCCAGGTTCTGCAGGAACAGCGTGGCAAAGGCGTGCACCGGGGGGTTCACGTCCCCGAAGTTCCACTCGTAGGCCGGCATCTGGCCGTTCGGGTGCAGGTATCCCTGGGAGAGCATCAGGTCGATCTGGCTCTTGGCGAAGTCAGGGTCGACCATGGCCAGCGGAAGGCAGTGAAACGCCAGGTCCCAGGCGGCGTACCAGGGGTACTCCCACTTGTCGGGCATGGACACCACGTCGTGGTTGAGCATGTGGAACCAGGCCTCGTTGCGGCTGCCCCGCCGGATGGGCGCCCGCAGCGGGTGGGCGTGCCGCTCGCGCAGCCACCGGTCGACGTCGAAGTAGTAGCACTGCTTGGACCACAGCATCCCGGCCAGGGCCTGGCGCATGACCGCCTTCGCGTCATCGGTCACCGCGGGCGGCGTGATGGCGTCGTAGAACTCGTCTGCCTCGGCCCGCCGCCGCGCGATCAGCTCGCCGGCGCCGGCGAACGGCGCCGTGAGCGCCTCCGGGTCCTTCCGGGTCAGCCGCACCGCCGTGGCGGCCTGGCCGCCCGCCGGCACGACCAGCCGGACCCGCGCCGCGACCCTGGTCCCCTGGCCGGCGGGGTTCACGGTATCCGCGCCGTGCAGCAGATGGTCGCCGATGCCGTCCTTGGCGAAGCGGGTCGCGGGCGCGGTGCCGAAGACGCGCGCCATGTTCGTCTCGTTCTCGCAGAACAGCAGGTCCGCTTCTGGCTCGGCGTAGAGGTACAGGACGCCGAGCTGGTGGTGCTCGGCCCGGACAGCCGGGCAGGCGGACTCGACGCGGGAGAGCCGGGGCCGGGGCTCGCCGGTTCCCCAGGACCAGGTGTTGCGGAACCACAGCGTGGGCAGCACGTGCAGCGCGGCGTCCCGGTCGGAGCGGTTGTGCACGGTGACGCGGCACACGATGTCCTCGGGCGCGGCCTTGGCGTGCTCGACCTCGACGTCGAAGTACCGGCCGTCGCCGAAGACGCCGGTGTCGATGAGCTCGTACTCGAATTCCTGCCGGGACCGGGACCGGTTCACCGCCACCAGGTCGGCGTAGGGGAACTCGGCCTGCGGGTACTTGTAGACGTAGCGCTGGTAGCTGTGCGTGGGCAGGTTGTCGACGTAGAAGTAATACTCCTTAACGTCCTCGCCGTGGTTGCCCTCGGTATTGGTCAGGCCGAACAGCCGCTCCTTGAGGATCGGGTCCCGCTCGTTCCACAGCGCGAGCGCCAGGCACAGCCGCTGCTTGTCGTCGCTGACCCCGGCGATACCGTCCTCGCCCCACCGGTACGCGCGAGACCGGGCCTGATCATGGCTGAAGTACGACCAGGCGTCCTCGCTGTCGCTGTAGTCCTCCCGGACCGTTCCCCACTGGCGCTCGCTCAGGTAAGGCCCCCAGGCCCGCCACGGGACCCCCGCCCGGGCCTCCCGCAGCCGCCGCTCCTCCGCCGTCAGGGAGGCCGGGTCGGGCGGTGCCGCCGGCTCGCGATCATCGCTCATGACCCGATTGTCGCAGCAGGCCGGGGAGGTGTGATCACCCAGACGGAGTGGGCCGGGCCCGGACGAGGAGCGCCAGGCGGCGCCGCCGGAGCAGCCCGCCTGCGACTAGCGCGCGTGCGCCCCGGCCAGCGCGAACGCCAGCAGCGAGTTGGCGGTGTAATCGTCGGCCGGCTCGACCGACGGCCAGCTGACCACGTTGTCCTCGTAGCCCGCCGTGGCCGTGTCGAACGCCTTGTAGTGGCCCGCGCGGCAGGCCTTCATCCCGGTGACGGTGCCGAGGCCGACGAAGTTGGCCGGGCTGCTCGGGCCGTCGACCGTGGCGCCGAGCTGGATGTTGCCCTGCCCGTTCAGGGACCCGGCCAGGTTCGCGATCTCGCTCTGCATGCAGTTGGGGAACGTGCTGCCCGCCCCGACCACGAACGAGCTGCCCCAGCCGTTGGCGCCGAGCGCGAAGTTCAGCTGCTGCTGCGCGAACGCCCGGTAGGCGTCCGAGCCGCCGTACCGCTGGTACAGCGCGTTGGTGATGTACAGGCCGAACGCGTGCGGCGTGGCGTCGCTCGGGCCGAGGGCCGTGCCGAGCTGGAACGGGTCGCTCTTGGCCCAGGCCTCGCCGACCCGGAGCTGCGCGGCGAGGTCATTGAGCAGCGCCGACGGGGCGATGACCGGCCGCAGCGGCGCCTGCCGCATCGCCTGCAGCAGGTCGGCCTCGGCGATTGCGCCGTTGTCGTACAGGTTGAGGGTGTCCCCGCCCACCGGGTGGCCCTGCGCGATGTAGGCGCCGGCCCAGCGCGCCGCGACCTGCAGGTCGGCGCTCAGCTGCCCGGCCGGGGCGTGCAGCGCCTCGTCGGCGAGCGCGATCTCCGCCGCGCCCCAGAGCATGTCGCTCTTCCACTCGGTGCCCGGGTAGTAGTCGTAGGGGAACGTGGTGACGATCTGGCCGACGTCGGTGGTCTTCGCCATCGCGTAGACGCCCCGGGCGAGCGAGAGCAGGTGCTGGGCGCTGGCCCGGCTGGTCCGCGCGTCGAGCTGGGCGCCGAGCGCGAAGTCGGCGGCGAAGCGCCCGGCGAGGTCCGGGCTGATCGGCTTGCCGGGCGGCGCGGCCTCGAACACCGGCCGGTACTTGACGTAGTAGGCGGTGGGGCCGGGGTTGCCGCCGGGCTTGACGTCCATTCGGTCTTCTTGCTGCGGCAGGAACCAGAAGTTGTAGTCGCCCTGGATCGTGTTGCTGGCGTTGCCGTTGCCGATGCCCACCTGGATGTACAGCACCTTCTTGGCCGGGTTCCACAGCTTGCGCAGCCAGCTGAGGCCGAAGTCGGCCTCGGGCAGCAGCGTGCGGTACTGGCCGGGGAAGTCGCGGGCCGCGATCAGCATCAGCCCGTCGGCGTAGCTCGCGGTGTAGCCGAACTTCTCGTATCCGCCGCCGGCGTCGAACCAGCCGCCGGCCACGTTGACCGGGCCGCCGATCCTGGCCAGCTTGCCGAGCAGGTTGTCGTTGCTGTCGTAGCGCGGGTCGGCGTAGACGTAGGCGCGCCGGTCGGTGATGTTGGCCGGCTGGCGGTCGAGGACCGAGGACACGACGTCGGCGCCGTCCCGCTCCGAGGTGAAGTACCGCACGCCGTTGAGCACGAGGCCGTGGAACAGCTGCTGCGCCCCGGCGATCAGGAACGGCGGGGACACGGCGGACGGCGGCCCGGAGATGTCGACCCGGTAGCTGCCCGGGCGCCTTACCGCCGAGAAGTCCAGCTGGTACACCGCCCGGTAGTTGACGTTCCACCGCCCGACGTCATCGGCCGACCGGCCGCGGTAGACCACGCCGCGGGAGCCGACGACCGTGAAGCTGACGCTGCTCACCGCGCGGGGCAGCATGGCGAAGGCCACCTTCGGGCTGCCCGGGGCGTACCCGACCTGGTTGACCCGGACCACCGGCGCGGGGAGCGCGGCCGCAGCCTCCGCGGGCGCCGGGGCCGCCAGCGCTGCCGTCGTCGTCACGGCCGCCGCGAGGGCCAGCCATCTCGCTGCCACGTACCTCATGAGCCGACCTCCGGTGCGCCGCCCGGAGCCGCCGGGAACCGGGTCGCCGTAAGTTAATTAGGAAAGTTACCAAACAATCTGGACATCCGCCATAACGCGGCATCAGGTGGCAACATGGCATGCACGCTGGGCCGCGGCGCCTGGCTCAGGGGCCGGCGTAGCGGGCCAGCAGGGGCACGGGCTGACCAGCACGCTTGGTGCGGTCGCGGCGGCCACCGCCGCCACCGCCGCTCAGGCGATCACCGCGGGCCGGCCAGGCAGACGCCGCGTCCGCCAACTCGCCGGTGGCCGGCACAACATAACCGGAAGATCTGCGCGCCCGGCTTGGGGTTACCCCGCTTTGACGGATAGGGCTGAGGCGTGCGCTGACGGCAGTTTCTGCGAGACCATGACAACGATGTTCACTGAGGGTGCTGTCACGGTGTCTGGCGCGCCGCATGTTGAACTATTCGTCGCGCAGCGGCCCGGGCCTGCTGACCGTGCGCTGCTGGTGATCCATGGCGGCCCTGACTGGGACCATAGCTACCTGCGTGAACCACTGAGTCGGCTGGACGGGAGGCGCCGCCTAGTCATGCCCGACCTCCGTGGATGCGGGCGCTCGACGGCCGGGCTTCGCGACGATCAGTACACGCCGGATGCGGCTGTAGCCGACCTGATGGTGTTGCTCGATGCCCTAGACCTTCACGCCGTGGACGTTCTCGGCTTCTCCTAGGGCGGTTTGCTTGCCCAGCGCCTGGCCATGGCGATACCGGGCCGGATACGTCGGCTGATCATCGCCTCCAGCAGCATCTACCCAGTGCCCTCAGACGCCTGGGACGGCTGGGCTGACCGAGCAGCCTGGATGGCGGCGAGCGCTCAGGCATGGTCCGATCCCAGCCTGTCCGGCGCCGACCTCGTCCGCGCCGCTGCCGTGGCGCAGGCGCGCGCGGATGTCTGGCAGGCGGACAAGCTGCCTTGCTACTTGTCCCGGCTAGCGGACGTACGTTTCACCGGCGAATGGCTACGGCCGTGGCGCGCGGGCATCTTGCCGGAGGTGCCGTCACGGGAGCGCCGGGGGCGACCGTACGGGGAGATCGCGGCCGGTCACCTGCAGCGCCGCGAGCTCGACCAGGCCAGGCACTTCCTGGAACGGTCCTATGCCGAGTCACCTGAGGAGGCGCCCTACTCCCCGCTGACCCGGGGCGTCGCGGTGGAACTGGTCCGCACCGCAACTGGCTCGCTGAAGGCCGAGGCTGTCGCGCTCGTGGAGCGGATGGGGGTCCTCCCGGCCGCTTGATCGCCGAGTCCTGCCTGGCGCCTGCCAGTGCCGCGGGTTCGGCCTGTCGCAGGTCGAGTCCGTTGGGCGGAATCCGGCCAGTGCGGTCGGCCGTGGCGGTCAGGTCGATCCGGCGTACGGAACGTCGTGCGGCGGTGCCGTTTCCAGGATGCGTGTGCCGCGAGAACATGGCCTTCGGCCCCCTTGCAGTGGATGCCGGGAGTTAGCGAAGAAACTGACCTTGGGAGGTCGTCATGAAGGTGCTCGTCGTGGGGGCGGGCGTGATCGGAACCGTCTACGGTGCGCACCTCGCGGCAGCGGGGAGCACGGTCTCGGTGCTCAGACACGGGCCGAGGACCGATGAGGTAGCTGCCGGGGGCCTTTCGGCCCGGGATGTCCTCGGCGGTGGGCGGGCTCGCGCGGAATCCGCCGTAGTGCCGGATGCCAATGGGGACTACGACGTGGTCCTTGTCGCAGTTCGAAGTGATCAGCTGGCCTCAGCATGCGCCGGGCTTGCCGGCCTGGCCGGGAAGCCTGCCGTCGTCTTCTTCGGCAACAACCCGGCCGGCCGGCCAGCAATCACCGGCGATATGCCGGGCGATGTCTACCTCGGGTTCCCCGGCGTCGGCGGCGTCATGAGCGGCGGGACCGCTGACTATGTCTGCATACGGCGGCAGCCGACGGCTCTGCAGGAGACATCTGATCCCCGGCTGGCAGCGCTCGAAGCGGCCCTGTCGGACCGCGGGTTCGCTGTCCAGCGGGTAGCTGATATGGACGGCTGGCTCGTTTACCATGCCGCGTTCGTCGCGTGCATCGCAGCGGCCCTTTTCCGGTGCGGAACCGACCCCGTCCGTCTCGCCGGGGACCGTGCGACCCTGACGCTCATGTGCCAGGCCATCACCGAGGCATTCGCCGCCCTGCGCACGAGCGGCACGGCAGGGCTACCGCGCAACCTCGCTGTCCTGCACAGCCCGTTGCTCAGGCCGGTCGCAGTCCGCTACTGGGCACGGACCATGGGCTCGCCGATGGGCGAGCTTTGCTTTGCCGCGCACACGCGGCACGCCGCCGGCGAGATGCGGGCCCTAGGCCGCGACACGGCAGCCCGGGTCACGAACTCACCCGCCCTAGCAGAGCTGCTTCGTCCTTTGCAGCGCCAGTCGTGACACGCGCGGCCATAGCTCCAGCGTGCCATCCAATCAACCGGCCTGCCGGTCAGGGTGCCGGCTGGATAGTGACGGAACCCGTCCTGGTGCTGGCGGTGATGACGTGCGGCGACGTCGGGTTGCGGGTGACGCTGACGTCGATGCTCCCGACTGAGGCGCTCGCGTTCACGGCGTACGACACGTTGCTGGGTACTCGCAGCGTTACCGAGCCGAAGGTGGCGGTGGCGGTGATGGTGGCCGGCGCGGCCGAGAAGGTGACGTCGATTTGGCCCGCCGACAGGCGCAAGGTGGCGTGCGCCGATGACACGTCCTGGCCCAGGATCGATCCGGCGTGGCCGCTGACCTCGATTGGCCCCGACACCGAGCCGAGATCGATGTCGCCAGCGTTGGTGCGGGCCGTGACCCGCCCGGAAAGCGAGTCGAGCCGGATGGTGCCCACGTTGTCAAAGACCCGCACAGTTGTCGCCCGGGGCACCGTGATGTCGTAGCCGACGCTGCAGGTCTCCAGGGCGGGGCAGTTGCTGTCCAGGACCAGGGTGCCCGCGGCGGCCCGGTGCGTGGTGGCCGGTGCGCTGTGCTGGAAGGTGATGTGCTCGGTGACCGAGACCGTGCCGGAGGCACCGCCTTGGACGTGGACGCCGCCCACCTGTGCGTTCACAACCAGGATCTGCACCTGGCCGGCGACCGAGTAGCTTTTGGTGCGATGCTGCAGGGCGCCGACGCTGACCGAGCAGCCAGCCATGGCGAACGCGGCCATGCTCCCGGCCAGTACCGCTGCGGCCCCCTTGACGGCCAAGCGCGCGGGCATAACGCCCTCCCCTCAGGAGTGAATGCCAAAGCGGAGACCGCCTGCCGCAGCATTGGCCCTGAACATCTCAGCCGGGCTGTACCCCGCCGCCTCGACGATGTGGGGGAACCGCCGGGCACGTCAGTGCCAAAGGGCAAAAGTCGTCAGGCCAAAGGTCATCGGCTGCCGCTGTAAGCGCTCAGACCGCTGATCCTGCGGCATCGCAACGGCGCGGTCTAGGGACCAACGGCCGGTCATCCCGAACGGCATCGCGACGACGGACGGCTGCGGGCGGATTCTGCGGGTAAGTTGGCCGAACTAGCCGTGGCTGGCACCGGCGCGGACTGCCCGTTGGTGAATGTCGGGGTACTCCGAATGAGCTGCCGGCCGGGCCCGCAGCGCAACTCTGGCTGCCGGGAGAACAGGCTCCTACGCCCGCACAACAACTTGGGACGTTAGCCTCTGCCGTCGGCGCAGGCGCAAGCGCGATGGTTGAAATGGAGGCAAATGACGAGTTTGTGGAGGCAGTCATGAACATCGCTTATTACCACGCCTCGAAATTCGGCAACGGCGCTATGGTCGCGGAGGAATTCAAAAAGATCATGGCGGCCAGGGGGGTAGCGGTCAGTACCCAGCATGTCCGGGACGCAAACCCTAAGGACCTGCCCATGGCAGACCTGTACGTCTTCAGCTCGCCGGGCCGCATGGGAAGGCCGAAGGGAGACGCCCGGAGGTTCCTGCGCAAGGTCAGCCTGCCGCCAGGTACCAAGTACGCGATCCTGACCACCCAGGGTGCCCCCAAGCCCGACAAGAAGACCGGCAAGATGCCGACCCAGGAGGAACTGGACCGGTGGGAGCGGGTCATCCCGATCATGAATGACCTGCTGGCGGCCAAGGGCCTAACCGAGGTCACCGAGGGAGCGGTCCTGGTGACCGGCATCAAGGGGCCGCTGGAGGAAGGCTGGCAGGACAAGGTTGAGGCTTTCGCCGAGCAGATCATGTCCTCACTGCACGTCCACACCGGCTGACCGGCGGTGATGGAGATGGCTGCTGGAGGTCTGTACCCGGTCCGGGTGGATGCCGCGCTACTGATCGTGCTCCCGGTTCGCGGCGCGTCCCGGGAACGCGCCGCCCCGGCCGGTGGCGGCAGCGCCCGTTAACTGTGCGGGCGCGCAGGCTCCGGTTGCCGAGTTCAGGGCATCCGGCCTGCAAGGGCGGTGCCTTGGTCCCTGGCCTGGCCGGGCCTGAGAGGCGGATGGTGCAGTCATGAGAACGGCCCGAAGGCCACCTGTCCGGGGTTCGGTGCGCTGCCCGCTTGCGCTCGCCGCGGTGCTGCTGCTCCTGGCTTCGTGCTCATCTCAGCCGCCCGGCACCGCCACGGCGGTCCCGCGGCCAGCGAGCGCACCGGTGGTCACGTCGAAGTTGATCCCCACTCCGCACCGGCAGTGGCTCAATCTTGCCTATGCAACCCGCTCTGGCTCGGAGAAGCTCGACCTCTACCTGCCTGTGCGCCGCCCGGCGCACTCCCGGCCACCTGGCCTGGTGGTCTACGTCCACGGCGGCGCGTGGCTCGAGCCCGGGAACGTCAAGACGAACCTGGTCTCCCAGACGTTCGTGAACTTCTTCCTGGCCGCCGGCTACGCGGCCGCCTCGATCAACTACCGCCTGTCTGACGAGGCGCACTTCCCGGCCCAGATCCAGGACGTCAAGACCGCCGTCCGGTGGCTGCGTGCCCACGCCGCACGGTACGGCTATGACCCCGGTGAGATCGCCGCCCTCGGGGATTCCGCCGGGGGCCAGCTCGTCGCGCTCCTGGGCACCTCCCAGGGCGTTGCGGCCCTGGAGGGCGCGAGCCTGGGCTATCCCCGCGTGTCCAGCAGCGTCAAGGCCGCCATCGTGCTCTACCCCGACATCAACCTGCTCGCCGAACGGGCCTGGCTGTCGCAGATCCCCTTCTGCGCCGGAAAGTTCCTCAACCCCGACCTGCCCGATTCGGCGGCCTCGAAGTACCTCGGCGCGCCGGTACAGACCGTTCCCGGCCGGGCCAGGGCGGCCGACCCGATCACCTACCTGACTCCCGGCCCGCACCTGCCGAGGTTCCTCATCGCGCACGGCACGCACGACTGCACCGTGCCCTACCAAGGATCGGTCGAGTTCTACCAGGCACTGGTCAAATTCGCGGGCCCGGCGGCGGCCCAGCTGATCCTCGAGCCGGGAGCGGGCCATTTCAGCCCGCCGGCGGAGGTGAACTTCAACTTCACCGAGCTGAAGGCGCCGGTCATCAGGCTTCTCCGGGAAACCATCGGCCCCGGCTAGCGATCCTTGGTCGCTAGCGATCCTTGGTCGCTAGGCAAAGGCAAGGCCCTTCTCAGGGAAGGGGCCCCTTGGCCCCTGTCTGGTCAGCGTCAGCAGGGCCGTTCGCCCCGGGCGGCTGGTGACATCGGGCCCTGACCGGCTATGGTCACCGGGCCGATCCTGCAGGTAAGGAGCGAGGTAGATCTCACAAGGAATCGGACTGCTCCCAGTACGGAAGGAGGGGTCGAGATGCTGCATGACATCTCCCACGACAAGCCCGGGGGCAGCGGCCCGGACG
Source organism: uncultured Actinomycetota bacterium (assembly GCA_963808705.1). Lineage (GTDB taxonomy): Bacteria > Actinomycetota > Actinomycetes > Streptosporangiales > Streptosporangiaceae > JASHPR01. The sequence continues at coordinate 62,597 of CAWEHB010000016.1, forward strand.
CTCCGGCCGACAGCGAGCAGCTCGCCCGCCAGCAGGCCATCAGGCAGATCGAGCGCCGGCGTCACTTCCGCATCCGTGCGTCTGTGGGCACCCTCGGCATGATCATTCTGGTGGTGATCTGGGCCTTCTCGGAGTACCACAATGCGGGCGGCTGGCCGACCAGCGGATTCAGCCAAAGCTCGGGCATCCCGAACGTGTGGAACTACTGGATCATCTACCCCGCCATCGCGTGGGTGCTGATCACGGCAGCCGACGCCTGGTTCGTGTACGGGCACAAGCCGATCTCCGAAACCGAGATCAAGCACGAGATGGAGCGCCAGGCAGGCCAGCGCTGACCATTGACCCGCGGGTGGCCCACCCACCCACGCCGCCCAGTTCCCGGTTCCATCTCAGCGCGGGACGTCCAGGGCAAATCCGGCGCGGCCGGGAGTGTATCAGCGCTATCGGGCCAGGCCTGCCGGGCCGCCGACATGCCTCAGGCATACAGGGCGCAGATAACGTCCAGATACGCGCGCCGAGACGTGGCTGCGCGAGGCGGCCCCGGCGATCACCGCTCGCCTCGGCCAGCCGGGCTGACGTCGATCCTCGGCGAGAGGTCTGCGGCACATGAACGGTAGCGGGGTAACCGTCCGCACCGCGCACCGGAGCCCTCGCGAGGAGGCCGTGCGGCGGGGAACTCCTCGGCCTGTTGCGGCGATACGACGCGCCAGTGGACGTTCACCGGCGAAGTGATCCCCGCCTTCATGGCCTTGCTGCGCACGCAAAATATCGAGTGGGGCACGCTGACCACCGGGCGTACAGTTACGTGCGAGAACTCCGGTACCGATCATCCAGGGAGGGCAGATGCGCGAGGCGTCCATGTCCATCGAGATGGCCTTTGAGACCTATCCGGAGGGTATGGCGCGTGTCGCACAAGACGCTCAACCTTGGGATCCTGGCGCATGTAGACGCCGGTAAGACGACTCTCACCGAGCGGCTCCTCTACGCCGCCGGCGTCATTGCCCAACTCGGCAGCGTCGATGCCGGCACGACGCAGACCGATTCGCTGCCCTTGGAACGGCAGCGCGGGATAACCATCAAGTCCGCCGTGGCCTCGTTCCCGATCGGGGGCGTTACGGTCAACCTGATCGACACGCCCGGGCACCCGGACTTCATCGCCGAGGTGGAGCGCGTGCTCGGCGTTCTCGACGGTGCGGTGCTGGTCATCTCGGCCGTAGAAGGCGTGCAGTCGCAGACCCGTATACTGCTCCGCTCGCTGCAGCGCCTGCGCATTCCGACACTCCTTTTCGTGAACAAGATTGACCGTCCCGGCGCGGATACCGGCAGGGTCCTGCAGGCGATCTCGCAGCGGCTCAGGATCGCCGTCGTGCCGATGGGATGCACTCGTGGCCTCGGGACCCGTGGCGCCGGGTTCATGGCGTCACGCGCCGGCGACACCGGGTTCCGGGCGAGTATCACTGAGGTGCTTGCCGAGCGGAACGACGGAATGCTGGCCGCGTACGTGGCCGGCGAGGCCAGCGTTCCGTACGACCAGCTCCGTGCGGAGCTGGCGGCTCAGACAAAGCGGTCGTTCGTCTACCCGGTGTTCTTCGGCTCTGCGATCACCGGCGCGGGTATCGGGCCGTTGATGGCGGGCATCGCCGAATTGCTGCCGGCCGCGGCGGGCGATGCCGATGGGCCCGTCTCGGGCACCGTCTTCAAGATTGAACGAGGCGGCGCGGGCGAGAAGATCGCATACCTTCGGATGTTCTCCGGGACGGTCCACGTCCGCGACCGGCTACGGTTCGGCACCGGACTGGAGGACAAGGTGACCTCTATTGCGGTGTTCGCACGCGGGCCCGCGGCGCAGCGGCCATTGATCTCGGCGGGCGAGATCGGCAAGCTCTGGGGCCTGACGGAGATCCAGATCGGAGACCGAATCGGGCAGCTGCCCGGTGGCGGCGTACGTCAGCAGTTTCCGCCGCCGACGCTGGAGTCCGTCGTCGTGGCCCGTGACGCGGCCGACCGCGCGCGCCTCCGGGTCGCGCTGGGGCAGATCGCCGAGCAGGACCCGCTCATCGCCATCCGCCAAGATGACGAGCGGCAGGAAATCTCCGTGTCGCTCTACGGCGAAGTCCAGAAAGAGGTCATCCAGGCCACCTTGGCGGGCGACTTCGATGTCGATGTCACGTTCCGGGAAACGACGGTGATCTGCATCGAGCGCCCGGTCCGCCGTGGCAGCGCCGTTGAGTTTCTCCAGGCGGACACGCATCCGTATTCCGCGACCATCGGGTTGCGCGTCGAGCCCGGACCGATCGGCTCTGGCCTGGAGTTCCGGCTGGAGGTAGATCCCCGCGCGCTCCCCAGCTACATCTACAAAACCGCAGGCAGCTTCCGTGACGCCATGACGCAGTACGTGCGGCTCACGCTTGAAGAAGGTCTCTACGGCTGGCAGGTCACCGACTGCATCGTGACTATGAACGAATGCGGCTACTACATAGGAGACGGGCCGAGGAAGCGCATACTCCCCACGCCGCGGACGACGGCGGCCGACTTTCGCAAGCTGACGCCCGTCGTTCTGATGCGGGCTATCCGGCAGGCAGGCACCGTCGTCTGCGAGCCGATGGCTCATGTCCGCCTGGAGATCCCCGCGGAGAGAATGGGCGGTGTGCTGTCGGCCCTTACCCGGCTGGGAGCCGCGGTAGAGGCGCCGCGGCTGCAGGGCGACCTGTCCGTGGTCGAGACGCTGCTTGCTTCGGCACGGGTGCACGACATGCAACGGCAGCTGCCGGGACTGACCGGCGGCGAAGGTGTGCTTGAAGCCAGCTTCGGCGGCTACCAGCCCGTACGCGGCAGTTTTCCATCGCGGGCCGGGCGCAGGGGATAGTGACGACGCTGGTCGCGCCCTAGCCGAGCTGAGCCCAGAACGCGCAGTGGTGCTCGGCGGCGAAGTCGGTCTCGACCTGCGGCTGCGGCGGGATCAGCGACAGCCACTGCGGGCTGGCGCGGCCGAACTGGGGCCATCCCGCGGCGGGGAATCCCCGCCGGGCGAAGTTTGTCCAGTCCTGCTGCATGGCCGCCGCGAGCTGCTGCTGCGCCGCCGAGAGCGGACTGGGGAACGCGGCGTTGCTCAGCGTGAACAGGTACTGGAGCTCGGACGCGTGCGCGGCGCCGTAGGGGAAGCCGACCGGGGGCAGGAAGACCTCCGGCGCGTTCTCGTCGTTGAACTCGTACGCGTACGTCGGCACGTACTTCGACAGCGACCCCTCGGCCTCGACCGCGGGGCAGGCGAAGATCGCGTCGGTGCCGACCGCGCCGAGCGCGAGCGAGGGGCTGGGGTAGTCGCTCAGCGGGTACTCGGCCGCGATGACCGCGGCGACCGCCGCGGGCACGCCAAGCGTTGAGGAGATCATGGCCTGGTAGTTCGCCGCCGTGACCGGCGCGCCCGCCAGCGCGGACAGCGCGACGAACAGCCGCCACTCGTCGTGGTTGGTCCCGATGATCACCGGCACGTGGGCGAACTGCCCGCTGGCCAGGGCGGTCCCAATCGACTGGGTCAGGACCTGGCCGTCGATGTCGGGCTGGTACCCGGCGGAGTTCTCGTTGTCGACGATGGTCGATACCGGCAGGCTGCGCAGGCACGCGGCGGTCTGGCTGGCACAGCCGACCTGGGCGGCGAAGGCCTCGCCCGCGGCCTCGGCCCCGGCCAGCGGCGCCTGAGTCAGGGCGTAGGTTCCGCTCTCCACGATCGCGCGGGCGAACAGCCCCCGTGCCCCGGGGGAGACCAGCTGCGAGAGCACGCTCAGCCCGCCCGCCGACTCGCCGAACAGGGTCACGTTACGCGGGTCCCCGCCGAAGTTGCGGATGTTGCGCTGCACCCAGCGCAGGGCCGCCTGCTGGTCCATCAGCCCGTAGTTGCCCGAGGGGCCGCCCGGGTAGCTGGCCAGCGCCGGGTGGGCGAGGAAGCCGAGCACGCCGATGCGGTAGTTGATGGTGACCACGATCACGCCGCGGGCCACCAGGGCGGCCGGGTTGTAGTCGTCGCTCTCGCCGACGACCAGCGCGCCGCCGTGGATCCACACCATCACCGGCAGGTTGCGCGCGTTGGCCGTGCCCGTCGGCCGGAAGACGTTCAGGTACAGGCAGTTCTCTGATGTGCTGGCCACGCCGAAGAACGAGGGCGGCTGCGGGCAGTGCGGGGCGTACGTGGTCGCGTCGCGGATGCCGTGCCAGGGGGCGGCCGGCTGCGGGGGCCGCCAGCGTAGCGGGCCGACCGGCGGGGTGGCGTAGGGAATGCCGAGGAACTGGTCGGTATCGCCGACCGCCGCGCCGCGGACCGCGCCGTCGGCGGTGCGGACGACAAGTCCCTGACCGGCGCCCCCGGCCGGGGCCGCCGCCGCGCCGGGGGCCAGCGCGCCCGCGCCGACGACGGTGAGGGCCGTAGCAGCGGCCACGACGATGCCCGCGGCCTTGACCCGCCAGCCGATCCCAGTTCCTCGCACCTGTCGCTCCGTTCCGGCTCGGTTCGGGTGTGACGTGGAGAGTCGGCGGCGCCTCAGGCCGGGCGGTGCTCCGCGGGCAGTCCCAGGGCCCGGGCCACTTCGCTCAGGCTGGCGAACCTGGCGCGGCCCGGGAGCGCCGTCACCCGGTCCAGCAGCCGCTGGTCGGCCCCCTGAACGGTCAGGGTCTCCAGCAGCTGCGCCCGGGTCGCCGGGAAATCGGTCCGGTTCAGGTGCCGGGCCAGTTCGGTGCGCAGTTCGATGCCCGGCCAGTCCTCCCCGGCCGGCTGTCCGGCGAACCTGCCCTCCTCGGCCCAGACCGCATCCGGCTCACCCTCGTCCGGCGCGTCTTCGTCCGGCCATTCGTCGCCGTGCTCCTGCAACTCGCGGCGGTCCTGGCGCTTGATCGCGTCGTCTTCCGCCGGCCCGTGCGTCCCGCTGATCTGCTCGCTCACTGGCATGCCTCCCTCGCGCGGAGGGCCCGGACGGTCGATTCCAGGCCGGCTGGCAGCTAACCACCGATGAGCAGGCTAACAAGGGAACCGCCCGCAACGGGAGGGGCACTGGCTTGCGTGATCCGGGACAGCCGGGACGCGGCATTCACGCTGTCCGTGCCGGCCCGCCTGATCGAGCCGGACTACCTGGTCAGTGCGCGATCATCAGTTCGCGGTGCCCTGAACATGGTCGCGCCAGGAATGGCGCGGCCGGTTCGCGCCTTCCTGAACGTGGTCGCGCCAGGAATGGCGCGGCTCAAAGCCCAGGACTTGCCGGGCGCGCTCGATCGCGAGCAGGGTGCCGAACTCCCCGACGTCGCGGGTCAGCCGGACACCGGGGAAGACCTCGGCCAGCAGCGCCGCCGACGGGCGGTTCATGACGGTGTCCGCGGCCGCGATGATGAAGCCCGGGCTGCCCGCGACGGCCTCCGCGGGAGCCTCGAGGGCCAGCCGGCACGCCGCGGCCACGTCACGCTCGTCGATGTAGCCCCACAGGTTCCACTTGCGCGCCCGCGGATCCGCCCAGAACGACGGAAACTGCTGGTAGTCCGCTGGCGCCATGATGTTGGACAGGCGCAGCGCGACGAACGGGATCCCCGACCACTGCGCGATGTGCCCGGCGATCGTCTCGCTGGCCACCTTCGACAGCGCGTACGTCGTCGTCGGCACCGGATAGTGGTCCTCGTCCACCGGCGCGTACCGCGGCGGCACGTCGAACGGCAGGCCGAGCGTGGTCTCGCTGGACGCCCACACCACCCGGCCCAGGCCGAGGCTCGCGGCCGCCTGGAACACATTGAAGTTCATGGTGATGTTCGCGTTGAAGGTGACCGCCGGGGTGGACAGGCCGGGCGCCGGGATGTTGGCCAGGTGGATGACGGCCTCGGCGCCGTGCAGCGCCTCGGCCGCCTGCCCGTAATCGGTGAGATCGGCGCGGAGCATCCCGCCCTGCAGGTCGTCCTTGGTCGCCGCGATATCGGTCGTCAGCACGTCGTAGCCGTGCCCGAGCAGTTCGGCGACTACCGCCCTGCCTGCCTGCCCGCTGGCTCCCGTCACGCAGATTCGCCGTGCCATCGCCGTCCCCTCACGCCCGTCCCGGTATGTACCCACGAGTCTGCAGGCCGGATGCGTATTGACCAAAGGCGCAAGCAGCAGGGGCCTGCCGGGACCCGCGCCGGCCCGGGGGTCGCCTGGCTGATAGCGGCACCCGCATAATGCATGAGATCATCCCGGACTATGCGCAAAGACCTGCGGGAATCCCCTGAGTACGCCGCGGTCGCCGAGCATGTCCGGCGGCTGCACGAGCCGGCTTTCGGCAGGCCGTACCATGTCAGCGACCTTGTCATGACGACCGACGCCGGCCGCATCGTGGTGACCGGATCGGTCTATGACGAACTCGACGGGCTGCCACGCACCGCCCTGTACGAGGTGAGGGACGGCGCGCTGCGCGCGCTGACTTCCGGTGGCGGGTCAGCCAAGGCCGCCCGGCTCGCGCCGGACGGGTCAGCCCTGGCCTTCCTGTCCGACCGGGCCAAGGCTGAGGTGTTCCAACTCTACCTGCTGGCCGACGGGCAGCTCGGCGAGGCCCGGCCAGCGCCTGCTGTCCCCGGCACGGTCGAGTATCTCGCGTGGTCACCGGACGGCACCCGGATCCTGCTGGGAGTCGCCGGGCTCGGAGCGGAGATGGCTGACGCGCAGGGATCGGGAACGGTCGGCTCGGGCGAGTCCGGGCTACCGTCCTGGTACCCGGAGGTCGAGACCGGGACGCCGGAGGATGCCTGGCGCGACCTGTGGCTCTACACCCCGGCCTCCGGCGAACTCGCCAAGGTCTCGCCCGACGGGCTGAACGTCTGGGAGGCGGCCTGGTCCGGCCCCGGGCATGTGCTGGCCATCACCAGCGAACAGCCCAGCGAGGACGACTGGTACTCCGCGGTGCTCAGCCGGCTCAACATCTCGACGGGTGAGATGACCGAACTGCTCCGCAGTGACGTCCAGCTCGGGCTGCCTGCCGGGACGTCCGACGGCAGGCGGGCCGCCGTGGTACAGGCCGTATGCAGCGACCGGTGGATCGTGGCGGGTGACCTGGTCCTGCTGGATCTGGTGGCCGACACCAGGTGCGCCGTAGACACCGCCGGGACAGATGCCACCGCGATCCAGTGGATCGACGGAACGCGGCTCGGCTACATCGGCCAGCGCCATCTGGACAGCGTGGCCGGGATCGCCGACGTCGGGGAGGGACCCCTGCCAGAGACGATCGCCGCCAAGGAACTGGTCGCGTCCGCGCAGTCGTGGGCGAGCTGGTTCTACCCGGCCGGCGCCTTCACGTCCGACGGCCGGGTCGTCGTGATCCGGGACGACTACGACACTCCGCAGCAGATCGCGATCGTCGGCACGGGCACCGACCAGGTGCTGGCATCCCTGGCCCATGACGGCACCGACTACATCCAGTCGGTCGCGGGCTCGGCGACGAACGTCAGCTGGAGCGCACCCGACGGGACAGCGATCGAAGGAGTCCTGTGCACGCCTGCCGGAGCCGGGCCGTTCCCGCTGGTCTTGCACGTCCACGGCGGGCCGATCGGGGCCTGCCAGCGGAGCTGGACGATGCGTGGCTACGCGGTACCCCTGCTGGTCTCCCGCGGATATGCCGTCCTGCTCCCGAACCCGCGCGGTAGCTCCGGGCGGGGTCAGGAGTTCGCCGCCGCGGTCGTCGGCGACATGGGCGGCGCGGACACCCACGACTACCTGTCCGGAATCGACGCAATGATCGAGCGCGGGATCGCCGACCCGGCCCGGATCGGCACGATGGGCGTCAGTTACGGGGGGTTCATGTCGGCTTGGCTGGTGACCCAGGACCAGAGGTTCAAGGCCGCCGTGGCCGGCTCGCCGGTGACTGAGTGGTACAGCTTCACGTTCACGACCAACATCCCCCGCTGGGGACTGTGGTTCCTGGACAACGCCGATCCCGAGGAAACCGGCAACCAGGTGCACACACGCAGCCCGGTTATGCACGCGAGCAGGGCCAGGACGCCGACCCTGCTCACGGCGGGCGCGAAGGACCGGTGCACGCCGGTCGGCCAGGCAAGGGAGTTCTACCAGGCACTGATCAGCCATGGCGTCGACTCGGAACTGGTGATCTACCCCGGGGAAGGACACGGCGTCAGCCGATTCCCGGCCGTCACCGATTACCTGACCCGGCTCGTGACCTGGTTCGAGAGGTACATGCCGGCCTGATCTCCCGCCACGCGTGCGCGGCCGTGATGGGGGCGGCGGCGTGGGTCACGCCGGGCTGGCACTGACAAGACACCGCAGCCAGCTCACGCCGCCATCCGCACCCGCGACACAACCTTCACCGGCACGTCCGCGCACGGAATACTGCCGGCCAAGGAGACCCCGACGAATTAATGGGCCTGGCCACTAAGCGTGGGCGCAGTTGGTCCCGGGCGTGATAGGGATCCATGTCAGGGGCCGGCCGCGGAACAACTGCGCCGGCCGCCGAGGGCGCTGCCTGTCTGAACGTCAGGTTTGCGCTGGCGGACGATCCGAGCACGACGAAGAGGTGGCGGATGAGGCGGTCGGCGCGACGCGCGGGCCGGGCGGCAGCCGGGGTACTGGCGGGGTTAGTCGCCGCCGCGCTGCTGGCCACGGCCACGCCGGCCGCGGCGGTGACCGCTGCCGACTGGCCCGCCTACCTTAAGGGTCCCAACCATTGGTCATACTCCGCGCCCGAGAAGGCGATCACCCCCGCCACCGCGCCTGCTCTCGTCGAGAAGTGGCATTTCGTCGGGACACGGCCACCATGCCAGGCCAGCCGGGTCCCGGGTACCTGGCCAGCCCGACCGCGGCCGACGGGGCGGTGTTCATCGGCTCGGACACCGGCTGGTTCTACAAGCTCAACGAGACCACCGGCACGGTCCTGGCCAAGGCCTTCATCGGCTACCAGCCCAAGAAGACCTGCCCCGCCACGGGCATCGTCGACACAGCCACCGTCGCGGCCAACCCCCGGACCCGTCAGGAGACCGTGTATGTCGGGGGGCCGGATGGCTACCTGTACGCGTTTGGCGCGGCACACCTGGGGCTGCTGTGGAAGTCGGTTATCGCCGTCCCCTCCGCCACAACCAGCAACTACTTCGAGTGGTCCTCGCCCACGGTGGCGAACGGCAAGATCTACATCGGCGTGTCATCGAACTGCGACACCCCGCTGATCCGCGGCGGCGTCGACGGCTACGAGCAGGTGGGCGGCCGGAAATTCGCCGAGTTCTACTCGGTGCCCAGCGGCTCCATCGGCGGTTCGGTCTGGTCGAGCGTGGCGGTGGACCAGGCCGGCTACCTATACGCCACCACCGGGAACGGCCATGACTTCGCCCGGAGCGTCTTCGCCGGCGGCTGGCTGTTCACCGCTGACGGCGCTGCCGTTTACGCATGGGGGCGGTAGCCTGCGTGGCTCCAGCCCACCGACGGCTTGATCTTGGCTATCAGATCGCCAGGACCTTCAGCCAGCGCGGGTTGACCAGTGGCCCGAGCACCTCGGGGTCGTTGCACAGCAGCAGCAGGAAGACAGCAGCGCTGGGGAGGCTCAGCCGAGTGTTTACAGTGCTCACCGCCAGCGCAGCGGCCGGGACAGACCTGGCTTATCGCCAGCCGAGCGCGGGCGCCACCTGGGTAAGAATGCTGTCGATGACGTGGGCGTTGTAGTCGACGCCGAGCTGGTTGGGCACGGTGAGCAGCAGCGTGTCAGCGGCCGCGATCGCTTCGTCCTCTTTTAGCTGGCGGATCAGCACGTCCGGTTCGGCAGCGTATGTGCGGCCGAAGATCGCCTGCGTCTTCGCGTCGATGAACCCGATCTCGTCGGTGTCCTGGTTCCGGCGGCTGAAGTACGCCCGATCCCGGTCGTCGACGAGGGCGAAGATACTGCGGCTCACCGATACCCGCGGCTCGCGCTCGTGGCCCGCCTTTTGCCATGCGTCACGGAATGCCTGGATCTGCTCAGCCTGCTGCAGGTGAAAGGGTTTGTCCGACTCGTTGTTGATCAGCGTGGAACTCTGCAGGTTCATGCCCAGCTCGGCCGCCCACACCGCGGTCCGCTGTGATGCGGCGCCCCACCAGATGCGGTCACGCAGCCCTTCTGAATGCGGCTCAACGCGCAGCAGGCCAGGCGGGTTCGGAAACATCGGCTGGGGACTGGGCTGCGCGAAGCCCTTGCCGCGCAGCACCTCGAGCAGCACCTCGGCGTGCCCGCGGGCCATATCGGCATCCGTCTGGCCCTCTTGGGGCTGGTAGCCGAAGTATCGCCAGCCGTCGATCACCTGCTCCGGCGAGCCGCGGCTGATCCCGAGCTGGAGGCGGCCGCCGGATATGACGTCGGCCGCGCCGGCATCCTCGGCCATGTAGAGCGGGTTCTCATAGCGCATGTCGATGACTGCCGTGCCAATTTCGATCCGGCTGGTCCGCGCGCCGATGGCTGCCAGCAGCGGGAAGGGAGAGCCCAGCTGCCTTGCGAAGTGGTGCACACGGAAGTAGGCACCGTCGGCACCAAGCTCTTCGGCGGCGACCGCTAGGTCGATCGACTGCAGCAGAGCGTCCGACGCCGACTGTGTCTGCGAGCCGGGTGACGACGACCAGTGCCCGAACGACAGGAAGCCAATCTTCTTCACCAGCGCACCAACGCCAGCAGCCCGGACGGCATTCCTCGCCGGTCCAGCTCCGGGGTGACGCCGACGTCGGGCCAGCGTCGGACTTGCCCGGCGGGTCGTGTGCAGCCAGGAAACTGGGTAGGCGACAACTGACTCGGACCGAACTGCCAGTCCGCCCTGGACAGTGAGCCGACAGGGGCCAGACAGTAGATCAACAAGATCTTCAATCTATCGACGGGCGTGCTGCGGCCCGGCGCGAACCCGGCTGAGCGGCCGGATCGGCGCTACCCGGACCAGCAGGTTATAGGTGACCAGGGCGATGGCCACGTGCATGGTCATCAGGACCGCGACGGCCTCGCCGGGCGCGCCGCCGTGCAGGATGTAAAGATCAGGCAGCCACAACACGAGCGTGACCAGGACGGCCATCCGGAAGAACATCCACCGGGGGGCGGAGGTGATCCGCGTCACGATGGGCCAGGCCGCACAGGCGATGATCACGCCGATCACGGTGAGCTTGGCGTAGTCGGGGAGCTGGAAGTGCGCGTACCCCCTGGTGGACGGGAAGATCGCTTGGCCGATGGTCACCAGCAGGGCGTCGGCGGCCAGTGAGCCGGCGATCGAGCCCACCGTCGCGGCCAGAAGCCGGCCGGCCGTCGGCGGGCGGTGCCGGGGCGCGAAGTCAAGGCGGGCCATCACGGCGAGGCGGCTCAGCATGACGGCCACCTTAGGCGGTTCAGAAATGACTGCAACCTTGGATGGCTGCAGTTGGTCGCGCTCGGTGACGATGGCGCGGAACTCGTCTGTGTCAGCTTGCATGGCGTGTCCTGTCCTGCCGGGAAGGTAATTGTTCGTCGCCTGCGAGGCCGGCGAGGTTTACGCGGGGCGCCTCGATCGCGCCGCTTCGCGTCGCCTCAACCCCCGACGGGCTCTCGCCGTGGGCGGTCCACGCCCCATAACGACCAGGGGCTACCACTACCAGCTCCTGGCCACCGTCGGCTGGACGAGCCTGCCGCTGCTGCCGCTGGTGCGTCAGCCCACCCTGATACTGGCCGGCGACGACGACCCCATCATCCCGCAGCTCAACGCACGGATCTTGCACCGCCTGATCCCGCGAAGCGAGCTGACCATCTACCACGGCGGCCACCTTGACCTGGTCACCCAAGCCGCACACCTGGCGCCCCTCGTCGAGGCATTCCTCAGCGCCCAGACCCCATCCGCGAACAGGACCGGGGCGCACCCCGCGGGCAGATAGCCCGGCACGACGACATGACGGCTCGGCCGCGGCAACCGCAGCGCGGACTGGCCGGTTAACGGGTTCAGCCAGAGTTCCGGGATCCACGACGTGTGGAACTTCTGGATCGTCTACCCGGTCGGTGCGTGGGTGTTCCTGACTGCTGCGTTCGGCTGGGACGTTCACCGGCGCAGGTCCATCTCGGAGAGCGAGATCAAGCGCGAGATGGAGCGCCAGTCCGGCCCGTCTCGCTGAGTATGGACCGCCTTGATCATTGCCAGGGCGAGGTCTTGGCCTGCTGGATCGTGTCCTTGCGTCCGCGCCATCCTGTAGCCTGCCGGGTCACCGGACCCTCGGACGGGACGTTTGCCCCTGGCATCCATCCCAGACGCCGGCCAAGTCTGGCGTTATGACCAGCCATGGCCTGTACCGGCGGTACACCGCCACCCTCGCGGCGGCCGGCCTCCTGGCCGGTCCTGGCGATGACGCGCCGGTGACCGAGGACGACCTGGCCGGGCTGCCGGGTCCGGCGCGGTCTTACCTGCGGTTCATGGGGGTTGTCGGCCGGCCGCGGGACTGGTCGTTCCAGGCGCGTTTCACCGGCCGGTTCCGGATGCGCCCGGGGGCACGATGGCTCCCAGCCGAAGCCTGGCAATACAATTCGGGCCTGTCGCCGGCCCGCATTTTCGTCATGGGCGTGCGGCTGGCAGCAGTAGTGCCCGTCACGGGCCGGGACACCTACCTGGGCGGCCGCGGCCAGTTCGTCGCCAGGGTGCTCGACCGGGTCACTGTCGCCGATGGCCACGGCGAGGAGTTCGACATCAGCGAGCTCGCTACCTACCTGGACGATGCCCTCCTCCTGGCTCCGTCGATGCTGATTAGCCCGGCGACGACATGGGCCGCCGCGGGCGATCACGCATTCGACGTGACGTTGAGCGACAGCGGCCACCGTGTCACGGGCCGGGTATACGTCGACGAGCAGGGCGCAGCGCGTGACTTCAGTACTACCGACCGGTACGCCGACCTGCCCGGCGGCCTCGTCCGCGCCGAATGGCACACGCCTGTGCGGAGCTGGCAGACATCCGGCGGCCGGCGAATCCCGGGATCGCTCTCCGCCGTGTGGCAGCTGCCGGAGGGTCCTATGCCTTACATCGACGGCAGCCTGGTGCCCGATAGCGTCGCATTCAACCTGCCCCCGCCTGCCCGGTGACGAGGTCTGCCGGAAGGGAGGACGGGTAATGGCAACTGGCTACAGATCAGCCAGACTCCCCGGGCAGACAGCCGGTACTGGGCGGTGCGTTCCCGGTGACCCGTTGTCCAGCTTCAGGTGGCGCCGCCAGGGCGTTCCCGCGCCCGCCGCCGCACTTCGGCCTCGCCGACCCTCGACTCGCAGCCCGCTCACACAGGATCGGCGGATCCTGGCGAGACACGAGACCAAAGCGGCCCACGTGAGCCGGTCGCCAGCGTTACTCCGGGCCGGTTGTCGCCCACGCGCTGAGCAGCATGTAAGTAGCGCCTACCACCGGGTGGGTCCTTTCCGCTTCGTCCCGCAGCCGTTGCTCAAACGTCTCCATGCCGATCTCCTCGGCGGTGGCCACTCCGGTGCCCACGATCAGCGGCTCGGCGACACGCAAGTTCTCCACCAGGAAGGCCAGACCGACCTCGTCGCCGGGTCCGAAGTGCGGCTGGACCCCGATCATCCCCAGCGGGGACAGCCCCGCCTCCTCGACAATGGCCCACAGCCGCGGGCCAAGCATGACCATCCCGGCCCTGGCGAACGCTTCGACCAGCCAGGACTTGAACTGGGTCATAAACGCAGTCTCAGGCAGCGAGCGGATCGGTGAGAGATCCACTTCTACCGGTACGACCAGGCCGCCCGGGCGCAGCAGCTTGGCCTGCTGCCGCAGCAGCGCGGCCTGATCCGGAACCGCCCACAGGACCAGCCGCTCGACGATCGCGTCGAAAGGCCCGCCCGGCACCGGGTCGTAGATGTCGCCCTCCACGAACCGGACCTGGGCCGGGCCGCGCTGTCCGGCCCGCAGCCGGGCACGGGCCAGCGCCTCCGGGGAGCGGTCGACGCCGATCACCGAGCCGCCGGGTCCCACCAGGTCGGCGGCCACGAACGCCACGTCCCCGGCCCCGCAGCCCAGATCCAGCACCCGCATGCCGGGCCGGATGCCCGCCTCGGCGAAGATCATCCGCGTCGCCGGGGCTATCGCTGTGCCCTGGGCCTCAAGGCGGGTCACTTCGTCTTCGCCGATGCCGGTGCCGGTGCTGGTAGCGGAGTCGCTGTCACCCATCGGGTTCCCTCCCGTTGATACCCGCGGCGAGTACCCTGCGCCTGCCTCCCGGGCACGGCGCCCACCAGGAGGCTAAGAGGCGCCCAGGGAGTGGTAAACGTGGAAACCCACGTGGTTTGAACTCAACGTCTGACGACCGGCCCAGACCGGGGACCATCTCACGATTGGATCGATCATGGAGAACCCGCCCGCGCGCTTTCCCGCCTGGCCCGGCGGCGCCGAGGGAGTGGAGTTCCCGAGATTGCAACCAAAGCACGATTAACTTGCCCCAACCCGACGCGCCCGGCCCGCGCTCGCCCGGTTCGCCGGTCAGGTGTCGGCAACTTGACAGCTGCGCTGTCGGCTGCGTGACTGACCGCCAGCGGCGGTTTGGCGATGCTTAGCGGCAGTTGTCGTGCCGCGGACCAGCAACCGGATGAGGGCAGGGCCGCGGCCGGGGAGCATCCCACCGGAGGGGGGCGACGGCGCTGTCCACATTGTATCTTTGCTACGCGGGCCTGCTGCTCGTCGTGTCGTGCGCGCACATCCTGCTGCAGCTCCATTCCGCTCTGCAGCGCTCGCTCGAGGGGCTGCGCCGCACCAACGATGAGCTGCAGACCTCGCGGGCGCGGATCGTGGCCGCCGCCGATGCCGAGCGCCGCCGCATCGAGCGCGACCTGCACGACGGCGCCCAGCAGCACCTCACGTCCCTGGCCGTCAAGCTGCTGCTGGCCGCCACGCTGGCCGGGCACGACCCCGACCTGGCCGGACTGCTTGAGGACCTCGGCGCCGAGCTCAAGGACACCGCGCAGGAACTGCGGAACCTGGTGCACGGGATCTACCCGCCGCTGCTGCGCGAGAACGGCCTGGCGGCCGCGCTATCCGACGCGGCCCGGCTCTCCACGCTGCCCACCACGATGCGGGCCGGGTCGCTCGGCCGGTACCCGGCCGACATCGAGGCGGCGGTTTACTTCTGCTGCCTTGAGGCCCTGCAGAACGCGTGCAAGCACGCGGGGGAGCGGGCCACGATCCGGCTGCGGGTGCGAGAGGAGCCCGGAACGCTCACGTTCGAGGTGATCGACGACGGCACGGGATTCGATACCAGGGGCCGCGGGCTGGGCGCGGGGCTCCGCAACATGGCCGACCGGATGGGCGCGTTCGGCGGCCGCCTGCTGGTGGAGTCGGCCCCGGGCCAAGGCACCCGGGTCACCGGCGCGGTCCCGGTGCCGGCAGCGCCCGGCTCAGGGGCCGGCGTAGCGGGCCAGGAGGCTGCGGCCGATCCGGTAGAGGGCGGGATTGACGAAGCCCAGCGGGCGGCGTGCGAACTGGTCGGCTAGTGCGGTGACCGGCGCTCGACCAGCGACCAGAAGGCCGGGACCGTGTTTCCCGGCCTTCGGCCGTCCGGTGGCCGCCTGGCCGGTGAGCCGGGGTGGTGGCAGGCTTAGCCCCATGCCCGAGCGGCCAGCCACCGAACCCAATGCCCGCAGCTGGCCGGCGGCCTCCGCCATCCTGGCCGGGCGGGACCCGGTGCTGCGGCGCCTCGTGGCCGAGGCCGGCCCGGCCCGGGTACGGCCGCCGACCGAGACGCATTTCGCCACGCTGGTCCGCGCGATCGTGTACCAGCAGCTGGCCGGCGCCGCGGCCGCCGCGATCCACGGGCGGCTGATCGCTGCGCTCGACGGCGAGGTCGCCCCCGAGCGGCTGCTGTCCTTGCCTTCCGGAACGCTACGGTCCGTCGGCTTGTCCGCCGCCAAGGCCGCGTCTTTGCAGGATCTCGCGGCCAAGGTGCTGGACGGGACGGTGGTGCTCGACCCGAAGGGGCTGCGAGCCCAGAGCGACGCCGAGGTGGTCGCCCGCCTGTCGGCGGTCCGCGGCATCGGCAAGTGGACGTCCGAGATGTTCCTCATCTTCCAGCTGCGGCGGCTGGATGTGTGGCCGACCGGCGACCTGGGCGTGCGCAAGGGGTTCGGGCTGGCCTGGGGGATCCCGACGCCGACCGTGAAAGAGCTGGACCCGCTCGGCGATCCGTACCGGCCGTACCGGTCGGTCGTCGCCTGGTACTGCTGGCGGGCCGCCGAGCTCTACGCGGGCGCGGCGGAGAGCGCTGTCACCCGGTGACGGCCTGCGACCTGTCGCTGGTGAGCCGCATCAGCTGGTCCCAGGCCGGGGAGGTGCTGCCGGGCTGCGACGACAGCAGGTCCACGGCCACCGGGTCGTCCAGCGTCGTCCCGCCACCGCGTCGGCCGGGGCGGTGGCGGGCGGCAAAGGCCACCATCGCGTCGGCCAGCTCACCGAGCCTGGGGTCGGCCGGATCCCAGCCGAAGGCCTGGTCGCAGGCCAGGTAGAGCCGCCGGAACTCGGGGTCGGCGAGGGCCGACCGCTTGTCTTTGGCCCACGCCGCGGCCCGGTCAGCGGAACGAGCCGCCAGCAGGATCCAGCCGTCGCGTTCCATATCTACCGTCCGCTGGCCCACGCCGAGCCGGCGTAGCTGGTCGAGAAGATCGACGACCTCGGCGGGCAGGAAGAGGCGGTCGCCCGCGGCGAGCGCGGCGATCCGGCGCCGCTGCTGCTCCAGGTCGCGGATCCGCATCCGCAGCGCCTTATCGATCTGGGCGATGGCCTGGGCGAACTGCTCGGGCTCGGCGCCGAGCAGCGCCTGGATCCGGGCCAGGGGCACGCCCGCGTCGGCCAGCGTCTTGATCCGGATCAGGTCGACCACGGCCTGCGCGCCGTACCGCCGGTAGCCGGAGGCGTCCCGTTCCGGCTCGGGCAGCAGGCCGCGCTGGTGGTAGTGCCGCACCGCGCGCACCGTGACCCCGACGTAGTCCGCGAGCTGGCCGATCGTGAGCATCAGTGACCTCCCCGGTCGTACACCGCCCGGGACCACAGGTACCCGGTCAGCGCGATGCCCGCACACCAGGCGACGGCGATCACGCCGCCACGGCCGATCGGGGTGCCGATCAGCAGGCCGCGCAGGGTGTCGATGATCGGGGTGAACGGCTGGTACTCGGCGAACCAGCGGATCCCGGCCGACATCGAGGCGGGGGGGACGAACGCGCTGCCGAGGAACGGCAGGAAGAACAGCGGCAGGGGAGCGTTGCTCGCGGTGGCCGGGCTCTTGGTGACCAGGCCGAGCGCGACCGACAGCCAGGTCGTCGCGAGCGCGAGCAGCACGACGAGGCCGGCCGCCGCGGCCCAGTCGGCGGGGCCGGCCGTGGGCCGGAAGCCCACCGCCACGGCGGCGCCGGTGACCAGGACCGCGCTGGCCAGGGTCTGGATCATGCTGCCCGCGACGTGCCCGGTCAGCACGCTGGTGCGGGCGATCGCCATCGTGCGGAACCGGTTGATGATGCCCTCGGTCATGTCGACGTTCACGTTGACCGCCGTGGACACCGCCCCGGAGCACACGGCCAGCACGATGATCCCGGGAGCGAGGTAGTCGATGTAGGACAGGCCCCGGGCCGCGCCGAGGCCGGCGCCCAGCGTGCCGCCGAAGACGTAGACGAACAACAGCAGCATGATGACCGGCATCCCCAGCACCGAGACCGCCATGGCGGGGTAGCGCATCAGGTGCCGGAGGTTGCGGCGCAGCATCGTGGCTGAATCACGCGTGGCGTAGGAAAAGGTGCTCATCGCGAGGTGTCCTCCGTGGTGTCAGGGTCGGGGTGGCCGGTGAGGGCCAGGAAGACGTCGTCCAGGTCGGGCGTGTCGACCGACAGCGCGGCGACCCCGATCGACTCGGCGTCGAGCCGGCTGAGCACCCCCCGCAGGGAGGCGACGCTGCCGTCGCTCGGGACCTGTAGCGCGAGCGCCTCGTCGTCGCGCGACGCCTCGCTGATCACGCCGGCGGCCCGGTCGAGCTGGGCCGCGTCGGCGAACTGCAGCCGGATGCGGCCGCCGGGCACGAGCCGCTTGAGCTCGTCCGGGGTTCCCTCGGCGACCAGCCGGCCGTGATCGAGAACGGCGATCCGCTCGGCGAGTTCGTCGGCCTCCTCCAGGTACTGCGTGGTCAGGAAGATCGTGACCCCGCCGGCCACGAGGGCACGGATGATCTCCCACATGCGGCGGCGGCTGCGCGGGTCCAGGCCGGTGGTGGGCTCGTCGAGGAAGATGATCCGGGGGCGGCCCACCAGCGTCATCGCGAGGTCGAGCTTGCGCCGCATGCCGCCGGAGTAGGTCGCGGCCGTCTTGCCCGCCACGTCGGCCAGGTCGAACTGGCCCAGCAGCTCGGCGGCCCGCCCGCGTCCCTCGCGTCGGTCCAGGTGGAGCAGGTCCGCCATCAGCAGCAGGTTCTCCTCGCCGGTGAGCAGGTTGTCGACCGCGGAGAACTGCCCGGTGACGCCGATCGCCGCGCGCACCTGGTCGGGCTCGGCGGTCAGGTCGTGACCGGCCACCGCGGCGTCGCCGCCGTCGGCGCTGATCAGCGTGGAAAGGATCTTGATGGTGGTGGTCTTGCCCGCCCCGTTGGGGCCGAGCAGCGAGAAGATCGTTCCGGCCGGCACGTTCAGGTCGATGCCGTCGAGCACGACCGTGTCGCCGAACGACTTGCGGAGCCCGGTGGCCGACACCGCGGCCGTCCTGGTGGACTGAATCTGCGTCATGCCCCCATGCTGCGACCCTGACGCTGGGTCAAGGTCAAGCGCGATTTCTCACCGGCGGACGCCGTGGCGGAGGGCGGCCAGCTCGGCCCGCAGTTCCGGCCAGGGGAAGACGGCCGGGCCCGGGCCGGCGTCCGGCAGCCGGGCGGGATCGAAGATGACCCGGATGCCCCACTCGCGCAGGGCCGCGATGCTGCGCTGGAAGGCCGGGTGACGGGCCAGGGCCGCATTGGGCCAGGGCACGGCCGCCATCGGCAGGCCCAGGCCGACGGCCTCGTTCAGCAGGCCGAGCGCCAGCGTGTCGCTGATCCCCAGGGCCCACCGGTTGATCGTGCTGAAGGTGGCCGGGGCGACCACGAACGCGTCCGCGGGTGGCAGCACGTCCGGCTCATCGGGCTGCTTGTACTCGCTGCGGACCGGATGGCCGGTCTGGTCCGCCAGCCGGGTCGCGTCCAGGAACTTCGTGCCGTCGGGCGTGGCGATCACGCACACGTCCCAGCCCTGCTCGCGGGCGAAGCCGACGAAGCCCGGCAGCTCCCGGGCGGGCGGCCCGCCGCAGGCGACGACGTACAGGACGGGGGATGTCTCGGCTGCCGGCACGTGGTCTCCTCCGCGGCGTGTTCTCGGCGTGCGGCTTCAGCATAGGAAGAACGCAGGCCGCCAGCTCGAGCCGGCGGCCTGCGGGAAGCGCCGTTAGCGCCGTCAACCCTGCTAGCGGCGCAACATCAAGATGACGAGCACGATGATGACGATGAGGACTACCGTCCCGAGTCCGATGTAAATCGCTCTGCCCTCCCTGCTGGTCCGGGCCCTCTAGCTGTCCCGGACGGCGAGCCCTAAACATCCGCCGCGGCTCGCCGCGCGCGGGCGCGCCGGGCGGGGCCGGGCGAGGGCGGGCCCGGCTGCGGCGCGGCCCGCACCCGCGCCTTGGCCTCGCGCTGGCGCAGCAGGCGGCGCTCTTCCTCGGTCATGCCGCCCCAGATGCCCTGCACCGGGCCGGCGGCCAGCGCGTAGCCAAGGCAGTCGCGCTTGACCGGGCACCGGGCGCACACCGCCTTCGCCCCGGCGAGCTGGGCCCGGGCGGGCCCCGCGCCGGAGATCGGGAAGAAGATGTCGGGATCGGCATGCTGGCAGGCGGCGAGTGACCACCACTCAGCCAGGTGGTCGGCTGTAGTCGTCATTTAGGCCTCGGATTCGCTCGTCGGCTGACTTGCCCAGCCGGGAACGACGACCTGACTGCCCAGATCGCGGCGGCTTATTCCGGCCCGGGCCGCGGGACGCTGCGCCGCGGCCGCCCGCGGCGCCTGGCGGTCACGGCCGGCCGCGGCTCCACCGCGGCTTGCGCTTTTCGAGGAACGCGCGCATGTTCTCGCGTGCGTCCGGCAACTGGCTGGTCGCGGCCATCACCTCCACCGCGTAGGCGTACGCCTTCGGCTGGTCGAGGTCTATCTGCGCGTAGAGGGCCTGCTTGCCGATGCCCTTGCTGTCCGCGGACCCGCGGGTGACCCGCTCGAGCAGGTCCGCGGTGGCGGAGTCGAGCTGGTCGGCGGGGACGACCCGGTTGACCAGCCCCCAGTCCAGCGCGGTGCGGGCATCGATGACATCGCCCGACAAGGCCATCTCCGCGGCCCGTTTCCGGCCGACGTTCCTGGCGATCGCCACCATCGGCGTGTGGCAGAACCAGCCGCCCTTCCCGCCCGGGGCGGCGAAGCCGGCGTTCTCGCTGGCCACCGCCAGGTCGGCGGTGGCCACCAGCTGGCAGCCGGCCGCCGTGGCCAGCCCGTGCACCCGCGCCACCACCGGCTGGGGCACCTGCTGCATGAGCGTCATCAGCTCGGTGCAGGTCATCAGCAGGGAGCGAACCTCCGGCAGGTCGGCGTCGGCCACGTCGGCGAAGTCGTGCCCGGAGCTGAACACCGGGCCGTTGCCCGCCAGCACGATGCCCAGGGCGTCGCCGTCCCCGATCTGGCGGAACGCCGTGATCAGCTCGCGCATGTGCGCCAGCGACAGGGCGTTGCGCCGCTGCGGCCGGTTCATCGTGACGGTCGCGAAATCGCCGGACCGCTCGACCAGGATGTGCTCAAACCCCATGGCGGCCTCCTACCTGCCTGCTGTTCGCAGCCTACGCGCTGCGGGCCGCCGGCCCCGAGTCGCCGGGCGGCCCGCGCGATAGTACGGACGTGCGGTATCCGCCGATCTGGCGCGCGGCCAGCGGCAGCTGCGAGGATCGCCGCCCGCGAGCCTGTTCGCCCGCCGCCCTGCTCGCACCCCCGGTGTATGGGCGCTGCGCCTGGTAGCCGCAGCAGCCATAATGTGTCTCGTGGGGCTCGAGCCGGGCACCGGGTACGACCTGATCGAGCGGGCGAGTGCAATCGACCTGATGGAGCTCGCCTCGGATTTCGGTCCGTTGCCGCTGCAGGTGGGAGCCATCTTGGTATCCGGACCTGGCGAGAGTCTGGCACTGGGCGAGGTCCGCGATGCGCTGGCCGATCGCATCTGTGCCATTCCGCGCCTGCGACAGCAGTTGGTCTCAGCACCGCCGGGGTGTGGCCGGCCGGTCTGGGTCGACGATCGGGAGTTCGACGTCGCCCGGCACGTTCACGAAGTCGCCTGTTCACCGCCCGGCGACGAGGACGCGCTCCTGCGGGCAGCGGCTGGAGTCGTGACCGTCCCGCTGCCGCCGGGTCAGCCGCTGTGGTCAGCCACGATCGTCACCGGGCTCGCCGGGGACGCCTGCGCTCTGATCGTCGTCTTCCACCATGTGCTGGCTGACGGAATGGGCGGCCTGGCGGTCCTTGCCAGCCTGGTCGACGGAGCCGTCGATACTCCTCAGCAGAACTTCCCCCGGGCGAAGCCATCGACGCGGCGACTGGCGGCGGACGCAGCCGTGAGCAGGGTCCGCGTACTCGCTCACCTTGGGCGCGTCCCGGCCCGTCTGCGCGATGCTCTGGCCGAACTCCGGCCAGGGGCCACTCCCCGGGCGCCCCGCTGTTCGCTGAATCGCCCCGTCGGTACCCGCCGCCGGCTCGGCGTCGTGCGGGCCGATCTGGCGCAGGTCCACTCGGTCGGCCGCGCCTTCGGGGGGACGGTCAACGATGTCGTCCTCACCGCGGTAGGCGGCGCACTTCGGGCCCAGCTGGCCCACCGAGGTGAACGCATCGATCAAATCGTCGTGTCCGTGCCGGTCTCGGGCAGGGCCGGGGCCAGCCCTGCTCAACTTGGCAACCAGATCGGGGTCACGCCGGTGATGATTCCGGCATCCGGTGCTCCGCTCGACCGGCTTGCGGCGATCGCTGAGATCACCCGGCGACACAAGAGCCGAGCTAGAGGAGCATCAGCCGCATTGATCGCCCCGGCGTTTCGGCTCCTTGCCGCGCTCGGCGTGCTGCGCTGGCTCGTAGAGCGTCAGCACCTGGTCACATGCTTCGTGACCAACCTTCGGGGCCCGGATGTCCCCGTCTCCTTTCTCGGCGCGGCTGTCTCCCAGATGATTCCGCTCGCTGGCGTCGCCGGAAACGTAGCCGTCGCGTTCGCGGTCCTGTCCTATGCCGGCACCCTCACCGTGACCGTCATCGTCGACAGCGACGCTTGCCCCGACTCTGCAGCCCTCGTCGCTGCACTTCAAGGCGAACTCGACGTGCTCACCGCACCGATCGAGACGTAACCCAGGCTGCAGCGGGTAGCTTCGCCGGGCTGTCGCACAGAGCAGCCGCCGGCAACGGTGGTGCGCGACGGCAGCCGAGCCAGGGGCCGATGCAAACCCCGGCTTCCGGAACCGACGTCTTGCCGCCGCCACTCGCTGACGGCGTCCTGCGCGCATACTGCCTCGGATGTCTTCGTGATCCTGAAGTCCGGGCGGCCGACCCGGGCAGCCGGTCACGAAAAGCGTTGCCGTTGATCATCGATCCGTACCCAGATAAATAGGCCGATAACAGCAGGCCAACGTCGGCGGCGGTCTCGCCGTACCGCGAAGCGATAGCCTCGGCCTGGCGCCGGAACGCTCCGGGATGCGCCCGAGGAGGATCCCGTTGGCCGACATGCGATCGCTGCTCGCCGCCGCCGTGGGCGCGGACCACGTGCTGGCGGCGGGCGACTTCCCGCCGGACTACGGCCATGACGAGAGCCTGACCGTCGCGGCCGTGCCGCCCGCGTTCGTGGTCCGGCCGGGCAGCACCGCCGAGGTGGCGGCCGTGCTGCGGGTCGCGGGCGCCCGCCGGCTGCGGGTGACCGCGCGCGGCTCAGGAACCGGGCTGTCCGGCGCCGCGGTCCCGGCCAGCGGCGGGCTGGTGGTGTCGTTCGAGCGGATGAACCAGGTGCTGGAGATCGACGGCGCGAACCACACCGCGGTCGTGCAGCCGGGCGTGACGCTCGCCGCGCTGGACCAGGCCACCGCCGCCGAGGGCCTGGTCTACCCGACCTACCCGGGCGAGATGAGCGCCAGCGTGGGCGGGACCATCGCGACCAACGCGGGCGGGATGCGGGCGGTGAAGTACGGCGTCACCCGCCGTCACGTGCTCGGCCTGGAGGCCGTGCTCGCGTCCGGCGAGGTGCTGCGCACCGGCGGGAAGATCGTGAAGGAGAGCAGCGGGTACGACCTCACCCAGCTGCTCGTCGGCTCGGAGGGCACGCTGGCGCTCGTCACCGAGGCCACGGTCCGGCTGTACCCGCGGCTGAATTTCCAGGCAACCGTGCTGGCGCCGTTCGCCCAGCTCGAGCAGGTGACCGCGGCGGTCCCGGGCATTGTCGCCAGCGGGATCGGGCCGCTGATCCTGGAGTACGTGGACACCGTGACGATGTCGGTGATCACCGCGAACGAGGACATCGACCTCGGGGTGCCCGAGGCGATCCGGGAGAAGACGCTGGCCTACCTGATGGTGGTGCTGGAGGAGCGGGACTCCGAGCGCCTGGCCGGCGCCACGGAAGAACTCGCGGAGCTGCTGACCCGCCTCGGCGCCCCCGATGTCTTCGTGCTCCCGGCCGCGGCCGCCCGCCGCCTCATCGAGGCGCGGGAGAAGGCGTTCTGGGCCGCCAAGGGCGCCGGGGCCGACGACATCCTGGACACGGTCGTGCCGCGCGCGGCCATGGCGGGCTTCCTCGCCGAGGCCGCCGAGATCGCCCAGGGCCAGGGCGGGCTCGTGGTCGGCGCCGGGCACGCGGGCGACGGCAACGTCCACCTCGCGGTGTTCCAGCCCGACCCGGCGGCGCGCGCCGAGTTGCTGCGCGGGATCTTCGCGGCGGCCGTGTCCCGGGGCGGCGCGGTCAGCGGAGAGCACGGCATCGGCCACGCCAAAAAGCGCTACTTCCTCGAACTGGCCGACCCCGTGGCCCTGGACCTGATGCGCCGGGTGAAGCAGGCCTTCGACCCGCAGGGCATCCTCGGCCCCGGGGTCCTGTTCGATGAGCCTTTTCATCCGTCGATGTCACGCTCGGAGTACGTGGGCAGTCCTGGGGAGGATGAAAAGGCTCACCAGTCCGAAGGAGGAGACGCATGAACGGCGCCCAGGCCCTGATCCGCACGCTGGTCGGCTCCGGCGTGGAGGTGTGCTTCAGCAATCCGGGGACCTCGGAGATGCACTTCGTCGCGGCGCTGGACGCCGTCCCGCAGATGCGCGGGGTGCTCTGCCTGTTCGAGGGGGTGGCGACCGGCGCCGCCGACGGCTACGGGCGGATGACCGGCCGGCCCGCCGCGACCCTGCTGCACCTGGGGCCGGGCCTGGCCAACGGGCTGGCCAACCTGCACAACGCGCGCCGGGCCCGCACACCGCTGCTGGCCGTGGTCGGCGACCATGCCACGTACCACAAGCGTTACGACGCGCCGCTCGAGTCCGATATCGACGCCCTGGCCGGCTCGGTGTCCGCCTGGGCGCGCCGCTCGGCGCGCAGCGCCGACGTGGGCGCCGACGCCGCAGAGGGGGTCGCCGCCGCCCTGGCCCCGCCCGGTCAGGTGGCGACGCTCATCCTGCCGGCCGACGTCTCCTGGTCCGACGGTGCCGAGCCCGCGGCCGCGCTCCCGGTACGCCCGGCGGCATCCGTTCCCGGTGACGTGGTCCGCTCCGTCGCGGCCGCGCTGCGCAGCGGCGAGCCGTGCGTGATCCTGCTCGGCGGGTCCGCGGCGCGGCGGCCCGGCCTGGAGGCGGCCAGCCAGGTCGCCCAGGCCACCGGGGCCCGGCTGCTGTGCGAGACGTTCCCGGCCCGGCTGGAGCGCGGCGCGGGCATCCCGGCCGTCGACCGGCTGGCCTACCTGGCCGAGTTCGCGGCGGGGCAGTTGTCCGGCGCGCGGCACCTGGTCCTGGCGGGCGCGCGCGCCCCGGTCGCGTTCTTCGCCTACCCGGGCCAGCCCAGCTCGCTGGTCCCTGAGGACTGCCAGGTGCACGTGCTCGCCGAGCCCGGCGAAGACGTGTGCGGCGCGCTGGCGGCGCTGGCCGACCTCGCCGCCCCGGACGCCAAGCCGCTGCTGCCGGAGGCGGAGCGCCCCGAGGTGCCCGACGGCGACCTGACCGGGCCGGCCGCCGCGGCGGTGATCGGCGCGCTGCTGCCGGAGGGCGCGATCGTATCCGACGAGGCCAACACGTCCGGGGTGTGGCTGCCCGGGGCCACCGCGGGCGCCCCGCCGCACGACTGGCTCACGCTGACCGGCGGGTCCATAGGCCTGGGGCTGCCGCTGGCCACCGGCGCGGCGATCGCCTGCCCGGGGCGGCCGGTCCTCGCCCTGGAGGCCGACGGCAGCGCCATGTACACGCTCTCCGCGCTGTGGACGCACGCCCGGGAGGGGCTGGACGTCACCACGGTCATCTTCAACAACGGCTCGTACGCGATCCTCAACATGGAGCTGGGCCGGGTCGGCGCCGAGCCGGCCGGGGACGCCGCCCGGAGCCTCCTCGAGCTGTCCCGGCCCAGCCTCGACTTCGTCGCCCTGGCCACGGGCATGGGCGTCCCCGCGAGCCGGGCCCGCACGGCGGAGGACTTCGCCGTGCAGCTGCGCCAGGCGCTCGGGGAACCAGGCCCGCACCTCATCGAGGCCGTGGTCCCGCCGCTCGGGTGACGGCCGGGTCAGCCGGGACCGTCGCCGGCGACGTTGCGCTCCAGCCGGCCGAGCAGGTCTTCGAGATCGCCGAGGTCACGGCCGGTGAAGCCGCGGCGTAGCCGCTCGTCGAACGCGGAAGCCGCGTCCCGCAGCCGGACGAAGGCGGCCTCGCCCGCCTCGGTCAGCTCCACCAGGTGAACGCGGCGGTTGGCCGGATCACGCCCGCGGGTGACCAGGCCCTGCGCGTCCATGGTGTTCAGGTGGTGCGTGAGCGTCGCCTCGCTGATGCCCACGGCCTCGGCGAGCTCCCGCTGGTTGCGCAGCGGCCGGCTCTTGAGCGAGATGAGCACGAGCCAGACCGGCAGCGAGCCGCCGGCCTCGGCCAGCGCGTCGTCGAACGCGCGGCCCACCGACTTGGCCGCGCGGGCCAGCTGGCGGCCGATCGGCAGGCGCGCGGGCTCGGGCATGCGCCCACTATACCAATAGATCCCTGAAGATTTTGACACGCAACTATTAGAAATCTAAGCTTGTCTGCGGGAGCCAGGCCCCGAGGGGAAGCCCAGGGGAAACCCTGGGGGAAGCCCCAGAGGGAAGCCCGGAGGGGAGCAGAGCAGACGTGAACAGCCTTGACGGCAAGGTGGCCCTGGTGACCGGCAGTTCGCGCGGTATCGGCGCGGCGATCGCCGCCGAATTCGCCCGCCATGGCGTGAAGGTGGCCGTCCACGGCCGGGACGGCGCGGCGCTGGCCGCGGTGACGGCGCGCATCGAGCAGGCCGGCGGGGAGGCAGTCCAGGTCACCGCCGACGTCACGAGATACGCCGAGATCGAGGCCATGCGCCGGCGGGTCGAGCAGGAACTCGGGCCGGTCGATGTGCTCGTCGCCAACGCGGGCGGCAACCCGGTCCGGCCGGGCCCGGTCGAGGAGGTCAGCGAGGAGGGCTGGCGCGCGACCGTGGACGCCAACCTCACGGCCACGTTCCTGACCGTCAAGAGCTTCCTGCCAGGGATGAAGGAACGGGGCACCGGGAGCATCATCACGATGTCGTCGGCCGCGGGCCGCCGGCCCACGGTAGCCTCGCCGGTGCCGTACGCCGCGGCCAAGGCGGGCATCGAGATCCTCACCCGGGCCATGGCCCTGCAGGCCGGCCCCTGCGGCGTCCGGGTGAACTGCATCGCCCCGGAGACCATCCTCACCGAGCGCAACCGGCAGCAGATCCCCGAGACGGTGCAGGCCGAACTGGTCGGCATGCACCCGATCCGGCGGCTCGGCACGCCCGGGGACGTGGCCCGGGCGGCCCGCTACCTCGCCTCGGACGAGGCGGCCTGGATCACCGGCGTGGTCCTCGACGTGGCCGGCGGCTCCGTCCTGGCATGAGGACGCGGCGGCCGCCCGGCTCAGCAGCTACCCGGCGAGCTCGCGCAGGGCCTGGGGGAGCGGCGTGGGAGTCCCGTCGCCGTCCACGTGCACGGTGACCGTCCGGCCCTCCACGCAGACCTGGCCATCCCGGATCGCCTGCCAGACGTAGGTGACGGAGGTGCGGCCGACTCGCTCGGCCGCGAGGACCAGGTCGAACTCATCGGCGAAGCGCAGCGGCATATGGTAGGTCGCCTCGACACGGCGCCGGGGGAACCCGTCCGCATTGCCGGGCGGGCTCAGGCCCAGCCGCCGCAGCAGCGCGTGCTCGGCCACCTCGGCCCAGCGGAACGCGGCCGTGCAGTGGATCCGGCCGCTGGCGTCGGTGTCGGCCCAGGCGACCCGCATCCGCTCCCGGTGATGCGCCGCCGCCCCGGCATCGGGGCGCGCGGCATCCAGGCTCGTCGCGTCGTCTCGTCGCGGGCTCGCCCGGTGATCCACCGGCTGATTCATGGCCGCCCCGTCCCTCCTCGGCGTGGACCCATTCATGACACATCCTGTGACGATCGTCAATCCGTAAGTCCAGTGATAGGACGTGACCTGGCAACCGGGCTTGATGAGTGGCCGCCGTGCGCGACACTGGGTGGGCGGACCGTGACGACAGCCAGGGTCGCCGGTCCCGGCAGCGAAGCGGAGGCCAACCGTGACGGAATCCACGGCGGGGCCACCGGGAGCCCCCGAGATCGATGCGCTCTACGACGCCCGCCGCGGTGTCTACTACACGAAACCGGCGCTTCGCGGCTGGCTGCACCTGCTGTGGTTCGAGGCGTCGCTGGTGCTGGGCACACTGCTGCTGGTCCGCGCGCACGGGGCGGCACAGACCACGGCCGTGGCGATCTACGTGGCCAGCGTGAGCGCGCTGTTCGGCAGCAGCGCGCTCTACCACCGGGGCAACTGGACCGACGCGTGGCGCCGGCGGCTGCAGCGCCTCGACCACGCGATGATCTTCTTCCTGATCGCGGGGACGGCCACCCCCGCCTTCCTGCTCGCCATGCGCGGCGCGCCCGGGCTGATCTGCCTCATCGTGATCTGGTCGTTCGCGCTGACCGCGGCCGCGATCCGCATGACCTGGATGACCGGGCCGGAGCGCGTGGTCGGCGCGACGTTCCTGGGGCTGGGCTGGCTGGGCGCCCTCGCGCTGCCGGAGGTGTGGATCCACGCCGGCGCCGCGCCCGGAGCGCTGATGCTCGCGGGCGGCCTGCTCTACACGGCCGGGGCGATCTCCTACCACCGCCGCTGGCCTGACCCGTGCCCCTCGATCTTCGGCTATCACGAGGTCTTTCACGTGTTCGTCTGCGCCGCCGCGGCCTGCCAGTACATCGCGGTCGCGCTGATCGTCAGCTGAGCCCGGCCGCCTCCCTCAGGTCAGCCGGACCGTGAAGATCGTTTTCCGGCCAGGCGGCGGTAGCGCCGGATGAGGGCGTTGGTGGACGAGTCGTGCTCGAGCTTCGGCTCGATGTCGCTGGTGAGCTCGGGGATGATCTGCACCGCCAGCACCTTGCCGAGCTCGACGCCCCACTGGTCGAAGGAGTCGATCCCCCAGACGGTCCCCTGGGTGAAGACGCTGTGCTCGTAGAGCGCCACGAGCGTGCCGAGCAGGTGCGGGGTCAGCTTCTCGGCCAGCAGCACGTTGGTCGGCCGGTTGCCCTCCATGACGCGGTGCGGTGCCACCTCCGGGGAGGTTCCGTCGGCGAGCACCTCCTCCTCGGTCTTGCCGAAGGCCAGGGCCTGGGCCTGGGCGAACACGTTGGACGACAGGATGTCGTGGTGGTCGCCCAGCGGGTTGAGGGCGCGGCCGAAGCCGATCAGGTCGACCGGGATCAGCCGGGTGCCCTGGTGGATGAGCTGGTAGAAGCTGTGCTGGCCGTTGGTGCCCGGCTCGCCCCAGAAGACGGCGCCGGTGTCGTAGTCCACCGGGATGCCCTCGACGGTCACGTGCTTGCCGTTCGACTCCATCGTGAGCTGCTGCAGGTAGGCGGGGAACCGCTTCAGGTACTGCTCGTAGGGCATGACGCCGTAGGTCTGCGCCTCGAAGAAGTCCGAGTACCACACGGCCAGCAGGCCCATGAGCACCGGCAGGTTCGCGGGCAGGGGAGCGGTGCGGAAGTGCTCGTCCATCTCGTGGAACCCGGCCAGCATCTCGCGGAAATGCCCCGGGCCGATGGCGACCATGGTCGACAGGCCGATGGCGGAGTCCATCGAGTACCGGCCGCCGACCCAGTCCCAGAACCCGAACATGTTCGCGGTGTCGATGCCGAACTCCGCGACCCGCTCGGCGTTGGTGGAGACCGCGACGAAATGCCGGGCCACCGCCTCCTCGGAGCCGAGCTGGCTGACCACCCAGTCCCGCGCGGAGCGGGCGTTCGTGAGCGTCTCCAGGGTGCCGAACGTCTTGGAGGAGATGATGAACAGCGTCTCCTCGGGCTCGAGGTCGCGGGTCGCCTCCACGAAGTCGGTCGAGTCCACGTTCGACACGAAGCGGAAGGTCAGGTCGCGCCGGGAGTAGTAGCGCAGCGCCTCGTAGGCCATCACCGGGCCGAGGTCCGACCCGCCGATGCCGACGTTCACCACGTTCCTGATCGTTGCGCCGGTGTATCCCTTCCAGGCCCCGGAACGCACCCGCTCGGCGAAGTCGGCCATCCGGTCGAGGACCTCATGCACCTGCGCGACGACATCGACGCCGTCCACCACGAGCGAACTGCCCTTCGGCATCCGCAACGCGACGTGCAGCACCGATCGGTTCTCGGACACGTTGATCCGGTCGCCGGCGAACATCGCGTCCCGGCGCTGCGGCACGCCGCACTCCTCGGCCAGCTGGACCAGCAGGCCTAAGGTCTCGTCAGTGACCCGGTTCTTCGAGTAGTCCAGGTAGAGGCCGGCCCCTTCGGCGCTCAGCCGCTCGCCGCGGCCAGGGTCCTCGGCGAACAGGTCGCGCAGGTGACGGCCGCCGATCTCGGCGTGATGCTGCTCAAGTGCCTTCCAGGCCGGGCGCTGGCGAAGCGGGGTGGTGGACATCGGTCCTTCCTCCAGGTGGTCCTCGGTTCCGTGGTCGTGGTCAAGCTGGCCTCCCGGGAGGAACTCAGGCGGACGCCCGCCTCGCGTCGCTTTGCTGGTCTGCCTCGTTCTCGTATTCCGGGCCCAGGAGCTGGGCGTCGCCGGATGACGGGGTCATCTGGCTCTTGTCGTGGCTGCCTATCTCGGCTGGGACGGTCATCCGCCGGCCGGTGAGATGGTCCCATAGCTCCAGGCGCATGCTCACCGGCTCGGCGATCTTATCGAGGTAGTACCCGGGCACCTCGTACACCAGGTGCCCGGCGGCCGTACCCCCCGGGGGCAGCTCGAAAGGCATGCTGATCGGAGCCAGGCCCAGCGACGGCGGCAGCGCCCAGTCCGGCGGCGGGCAGACCGCCTCGCCGACGCGTCCCCACGATCCGGGTACCAGCCGGACGAAGAGCAGCACGGTCAGGCTCGCGCCCTGGCTGGCCTCGGCATTCCTGAAGCGGGCATGGAACGACCGCAGGTGCGCGGGCACGGCCAGGCCGGACTCGGACTCGCGCTGCGTGTCCAGGGAGCCGGTGCCGTATATCTCGACCTCGATATCGGGGAACCCGGACCGCGCCCAGGGCGGGAAAGGCCAGCCTCTGAGGCTTGCGAAGAAGCACGCGTAGGACGCGAGGAAACAGATGAGCGCCCCGAGCATCCACCCGTTCAGGAAGAGCGAATAATGCGTCCCCTTCGCGAAATAAGCGATGGCAACAGCGGCCAGGAATAGAAAGAGCGTCAGAAACAGCCCGCCGAGCCAGAGCCATAGCTCACGGTAGGATCGCACGGCCGGGAGTCTACGCTGGCCGGGTTAAAAGGCCGTCCCCGGTCCCGGCCTGGAGGGCACCCATGGACGCGCGCGATCTCGCCGGCGTTCCGTTCGCCGCGGCGCTGACGCCGCACCGCGGCGAGCTGGTCGCGGACGCGGTCTATGACGGCGTGCATTTCGACCGGCTCAGCTTCGACGAGCCGCGGGCGGCGGGCAGCCGTTTCATCGAGTGCGCCTTCACCGGGGTGTCGCTGTCGGGCGGGCGGCTGCCGAAGGCCAGGTTCCGCGACGTCTGGCTGCGTGAGGTGCGGCTGGTCGGGACCGGACTGGCCCAGACGCAGTGGGCAGACGTGATCGTCGCCGAGAGCGTCGCCGCGGGCGCCGAGCTATCCGGCGCGCAGCTGCAGCGGGTCACGTTCCGCGGCTGCAAGCTCGACTCGGTGAACTTCCGCGCCGCCGAGCTCACCGAGGTGACCTTCGACGGCTGCGAGCTGCGCGACGTGGACTTCGCGGGCGCGACGCTGGCCCGGACCGCGTTCCCGGGCTCCCGGCTGACCCGGACCGACCTCACCGGCGTCCGCATGGACGCGACCGACCTGCGCGGCGCCGAGCTCGGCGTCATCATCGGCCCTGACTCGCTGCGCGGCGCCATCGTGAGCACCGGGCAGCTCGTCTACCTGGCCCCGGTGCTCGCGCAGACCATGGGCATCACGGTGTCCGACGACTGAACCTTTTCATCTGTCGGCCTCGGACTCAGAGTATGTGGGTAGCCATGAGGAGGATGAAAAAGGCTCACTAGCCCGGCCGGTCACCAGGCGATGTCGAGCGGGCCGTAGAACGCCGGGGCGTGGATGCCGGTCAGCCGGCCGGTACGAAGGTTGAGGATAGCGGGCCGCACCCAGCCGCCGCTGGTGTTCGGGACCGGGGTCGGGAACTGAACCAGGAGGTAATTCCCGGCTGGGTCCAGGCTCGCGTAGCACTGGGGGGTGGGCACGTCGGGCCAGCTGGCGATGACATGCTGCGTGCCGTCCGCGAGGGACACGGTGCCATAGGTCAGGGTGCCGACAGTGCGCGCCGGCTGGTTGCCATTCGGGGAGACCCAGCAGTCGTACAGCGTCGCGCCGTCACCGGAGAGCGCGCTCCAGGTTGCGGTGCGGGACACCACCCGGCTGTGCTTGGCGAGGGAACCAGCCGGGGCGCTGGTCGGCAGGATCATGGCTCCCCCGGGAGCCCTGGTCCCTTCGGCGAACATGATAAAGCCGAGCCAGCGGCCGTCCGCCGACAGCGACAGGTTCATGGGCGCCTGCGCGAAGCCCGAGCCCCACACCCGGACCTGACGGGTGGCCAGCTGGATGACGCCGACCTCGCCTTCGCCGTCGCACAGGTAGGTGCTGTAGCCGATCGTGCGGCCGTCCGGCGTGATGGCCAGGTCACCGGTCTGGCTGTAGGTTCCCGGCACCGTGATG
Organism: uncultured Actinomycetota bacterium; assembly: GCA_963808705.1. Taxonomy (GTDB): domain Bacteria; phylum Actinomycetota; class Actinomycetes; order Streptosporangiales; family Streptosporangiaceae; genus JASHPR01. Next base: position 95,019 of record CAWEHB010000016.1, read on the forward strand.
TGCAGCGGCACCAGGGGGCCGGGCTGGCCCTGGTCGTTCAGCCGGAACCAGTAGAGCTGCGAGGTGCACCCGCTGTTGGACTCGACGGCGGTGACGAACGTCCGGTCGCCGGCCGGCGCCGCGATCCCCGCGAAGAAGCCGCCGGCCGGGGGATTCGTCCGGACCGTGACCTGCCCAGTCGTGGAGTGCCGGACGACGAGGTAGTTCACCGGGCCCGCGGGGGCGTTGTACACGGTGACGTAGAACCGCGGCGCGCCCGGCGCAGGGGCGGACGCGGGCACGCCCTGGCTGGCATTGGCGGCCAGGGTCGGCGCGGGCACCGGGCCCGCCGGCCGGGAGTCGGCGGTCGGCAGCGGGGAGACCGGCCCGACGACGGACGACCGTCCCGGCCCGCGGACCAGCGGCGTGGCCACCGAGAGCCCGGCCACGATCGCGATCACGGCCGCGGCCGCGGCCAGCGGGATCAGTACCCGGCGCCGGCGGGACCTGGGCTGCCTCCGCGCGGGCCGCAGGGGCGGCGCGGGCGGACCCGGGATGGCCTCCGGCCGGACGGTCTCGGCGTCGGCGCGGAATGCGTCCCGGAGCCGGTCTTCCAGCGTGCTCACGATTCCTCCCCCAGCTCGCGTGCCACCGCGGCCAGGCCGCGGGATGCGGTGGAGGACACCGTGCCCCGGCTGATCCCCAGGGCGGCGGCGATCTCCTGATCCGGCAGGTCGAGGTAGTAGCGGAGCACCAGCACCTCACGCGCGCGGGGCGGCAGCCGGGTGACCGCGGCCAGCACCGCACGCCGGTCCTCGCCGGCCAGGGCCGCCGACTCGGCCGACGACGCCGGGGGCTCATGCTGCACCCGGCGCAGCAAGGCTCGCCGCCGCGACCGCAGCACCGAGCGCGACCCGTTGATGACCGCGGCCCGGAGGTAGGGCAGCACCTGGTCGTGGTCCCGGAGCCGGGGCAGGGCCCGGTACAGGCCGATGAAGGCGTCCTGGACCACGTCCTCGGCGCTCGGCTGATCGTGCAGGAGCAGCTTCGCCGTCCGGACCAGGGCGACCGCGTGGGCCTGGTACAGGTCCCTGACAAGATCAGCGGCCTGCTGATCGGCCGCCCCCGCGGCGGGCCGGCCCGTCGGCTGCGAGGGTTCCGGCGAGCCGGAGCCGCGGGATGCTCCCCGTCCCGTGGCCACGCGCATGATCACCGCCGCCCTGTGGCCGGGCCGCTGCCCCGCGGCTGCCGGGCGGCCCGCATGGGCGCCGTGGCGCCGCGTGACGCGCGCCTTACATCAGTCCGCATACATCTAACACGCCGCAGCGGCGTTTCTGCTGAGCCGCTAGGGTGCCTGGCGTGGGGCGCGACGATCCAGGGGGACCGAACTCTTTTCATCCTCCCCGCTGCTGCCCACGCACTCTGGGTCTGAGATGACGGATGAAAAGGGCTCGCCGGCGGGCCATCCCGACCAGGTGCGGTGGAATGCCAGGTACAGGGGAGGGTTCGAGGCGTCGTTCGAGCCTCATCCGCTGGCGGTGCAGGCCTTGTCCCTGCGGCTGCCGGACGGGCCGGTGGCCGACCTCGCCTGCGGGCCGTCGGGCAGCGCCCTGCTGGCCGCCGCGGCCGGGCGCCGGGTCACCGCGGTGGATATCTCCGAGGTCGGCCTGGGCCTGCTGGGCGGGGAGGCCCGCCGCCGCGGCCTCGCGGACCTGATCACGCTCGTGCACGCCGACCTGAGGGAATGGCGCCCGCCGACGGGCGGCTACGCGCTGGTCCTGGGCACCGGCTACTGGGACCGGGCCGTATTCGCCGCCGCGGCGGCGGCGGTGGCGGCCCGCGGCGCGCTGGGCTGGGAGGCGTTCACCGCCGCCGCGCGAGCCGCCCGGCCTGGCCTGCGCGCCGAATGGTGCCTGCAGCCTGGCGAGCCTGCCTCGCTGCTCCCGGCCGGGTTCACGGTTCTCGGCCAGGACGACCTGCCGGACGGCGGGCACGGCGCCCGGAGGCGCCTGCTCGCCCGGCGCCCGGACTGAGCGGGGATAACCGGGGGATAACCGGGGGAATACTGGCGGCATGGTGGACAACATTTCCCGGGAGCAGGCCATCTACCAGGCGCTGAAGGCGGCCGACGAGGTGGCCGCGGCCCTTCAGGCGCACCTCATCGAGGAGCACGGAGCCGATCCGGAGCGCGCGGCCGCGCAGGGTCCCGCGACCAACTCGCTCAAGCTGCTGCGGCAGGCCCGCGAGCGCCTTGGCGAGGGGCTGCGGGCCGTCGACGCGGGCGTCATCGCCGAGTCTGACCATATTTCGCTGCGCAACCAGTGAGGCCCGGCCCGGCAGCCCGCCCACGGCAGGCGGGGCATAGGTCGCGTTGGTCGTGGTCAAGGTGGCTCCTGGGCTAGGTCGGTGACCCGGGCAGCAGCCCGGCGGCGGTGAGGTGGGCGAGCAGCGGGGCGGCCGCCGCGTGCAGCGCCTCGGCGTCGAAGGCCGCCGTGTCGAAGGTCGCGGCGCCGGCGCCCTCGATCAGCAGGGTCGCGCCCGCGGCGAGCGGCACGGCGACGAGCTGGCGCGGGGGCCCGGGCGAGGCCTGGGCCGCCGCGGCGGCGGCCGGCTGCGCTGACCCCGGCCGGGCGGACCCCGGCCGGGCGGACCCCGGCCGGGCCGACCCTGGCCGTGGCGGCGCGGGCCGGGCCGACGCCAGCAGGGCCGGCCCGGCCCGCGCCGCCAGCGGGACCGCGGCGGGCGGGACCGCCGCCAGCGGGACCGCCGCGGGCGGCGTCCGCCAGAAAGCGCGGTCCGTTTCGGCCGCGGCCGGCCGGGCGGCCGCGGCCAGGGCTGCGGGCAGCCCGGGCCCGATGGCGCGCCGCAGCTCTGCTGCCGAGGCGCCCACCAGGGTGCGCTGCACGTCGGCGAGGCTCGCGCCGTGCGCCTGCATGGCCTTGACCGCCAGCACCTGCAGCAGGTGCCGGTCGCCGTACCGGGCGGTGCGGCCGGTCATCTCGGCCGGCCGGTCGACCAGCCCGAGCGCGGTGTAGTAGCGGATGGTCCGGGCATCCGGCCGGTCCCGCACCTGGCCGTTCCGGGCCGCGATGCCGAGCGCGTCGAGCGCCGACGCGGACGCCTCGGCCAGCTCGGCCAGGGTATATCGGCGTTCCGGTTCCATGCTGACAGTGTTATAAGACAGTGTCAAATAAGTCAACCCGGGCCGGCCGGCCCGGTGTAGACCCGGACGTAATCGACCAGCATCCGCCGCGGGAAGACCACCGATCGGTCCGGGACCGGCGCGGCGGTCCCGCCGACCGCCACGTTGAGCAGCAGGAAGAAGTCATGATCGAAGGCCCAGGGTCGGCCGTGCAGGTCGGCGGGGGTGACCGCCGCGTACCGCTGGCCGTCCAGGTACCAGCGGATCCGGTCCGGCTCCCAGGCGACCGAGTACACGTGGAAGCCGCCGGACAGGCTCGAGCCGGCCCGGTGGGCCGTTGAGATGCCCGCGCCGCCGGAATATCCCGGCCCGTGCACCGCGCCGTGCGCCAGGGCCGGGTCGTTGCCGAAGTTCTCCATCACGTCGATCTCGCCGCACCGCGGCCAGCCGACCTCGTCGATGTCCTGGCCGAGCATCCAGAACGCGGGCCAGATCCCCCGGCCGCCGGGGAGCCGCATCCGGGCCCGGACCACCCCGTACCGGAGCGTAACGTGATCTTTGCTGGTCAGCCGGGCCGAGGAGTACTCGCAGCCGCCGTAATGCCGGCGGACGCCGCGATCCAGCCGCCGCACCGTGATCACGAGGTGGCCGGACCCGTCGAGCCAGGCGTTCTCGGTGCCGCCGGTGTAGTACTGCAGTTCCGCGTTCCCCCAGCCGTGGCCCCCGGTCTGCGGCTGCCAGGTGCCCGGGTCCGGCGGCGAGCCCGCGGGCCCGTCGAACTCATCCGACCAGGCCAGCGTGTATCCCGCCAGGTCATTCACTTCCGTCCCCGGGGATGAGGAGGCCGGGCAGGTCGGCCACGGAGTCGATGACGTGATCGGGCGGGGCGGGCGCGCCCAGGTGCGTCTGAGGCCGGTACTTGCCGGTCCGGACCAGGACGCCGGTGAGCCCGTGCCGCTGCGCGGCCAGCACGTCCGCCTCGATGTCGTCCCCGACCATCACGGTCTGCGCCGCGTCGGCGCCCAGGGCGGCCAGGGCGGTGGCGAAGAACGCGGCCGCGGGCTTGCCGGTCATCTCCGCCCGCACGTCGGCGGCCCGCTCCAGGCCGGGCAGGAACGCCCCGGTGTCGAGCTGGAGCCCGGACCCGGTGCGCCAGTACAGGTTGCGGCTCATGGCCACCAGGCGCGCGCCGCCCAGCAGGTAGCCGAAGACGCGGTTCAGCGCCGGATAGCTGAACTCGGGGCCCGCGCCGCCCAGGATGACCACGTCCGGCGCCGGGTCGCCGGCGGCAATGATCCTCACCCCGGGCAGGTCCGCGGCGATGTCGCCGCTGTTCAGCAGCGCGCAGCGGGCGCCGGGATGGTTCCTGGCCAGGTAGGCGGCGGTGATAGCCGGCGCGGTGAAGATGTCGCCGGCGCCGATCGCGAAGCCCGCCGCGGCCAGGGTGGCGGCTATCCAGGCCCGCGTCCGCGAGGTGGTGTTCGTGACCAGCGCGATCGCGAGGCCGGCTGCGCGCAGCCGGGCCACCGCCTCGACCGCGCCGGGCACCGGCTGCCAGGACACGGTGAGCACGCCGTCGATGTCGAGCAGGACCGCCCTGATGCGCCGCATGAACCGACCGTAGCCGCCGCGGGCGGCGCGCGGCGGCTGCGCCGGCTGGCCGGCGGATGTGGCCGGGTGATCGCGGGGCGGGCCGCGGCGGGACACGCGCCGGCGATGTCGGCTACGATGAGTTCCGTCATGCGGCGCTACGTACTCATCCTTAGCTGCCGTAGCGGGACCTGATCAGGGCAGGCCAGCAACCCGCTACGGGGTGAGGCGCTGGCCGTGAGCCGTGGCTGGACCTGGCATCCCGCTGACTTCCCGGATCACCGGCCTTCCCAGATCATCGTGGCCTTCCGGATCGTCGGTCGACGTCCTGGCGAGACCTCCCGGCGGCTCCGCCCCGCTCCGGGGCTGCCTGACGAGCCATCTCACCTCTGAGTCAGGAGAACGCAGTGTCCGACAACCAGCCCTCAAGCCATTCCGCCGACAGCGCGGACGACGCTCAGCGGGCGCTCCAGGCGGTCCAGGTCGCCCTGGACCGCCGGGACAACGGCGGCGACGCGGGGGCCGCGCGGGACTAGGACGGCGCGGGCGTGCGCGGCCGCCCGGCGGAGCCCCCGGGCCCGGGCGCGGGCGCGGCGTGGCCGGCGCCGGCTAGCGCGGCGATTTCCCGGGCGGCGGCGACCACCAGCGGCGCCAGGCGCCGGCCCGGCGAGCTGCCGAGCCGGCTGGCCGGCCCGGAAACGCACAGGGCGCCGAGCAGTGTCCCGTCGCGCAGCACCGGGGCGCTGACGCTGGCCACGCCGGGCTCGCGCTCGGCGACGCTCGCCGCCCAGCCGCGCCGCCGCACCGCTGCCAGCTCGTCCGGCCCGGTGGCGGGGAACCGGCCGGCATCGTCCGACCACGCCAGCAGCACCTTCCCGCCGGACCCGGCGTCGAGCGGCAGCAGCGCGCCGACCGGCACGCTGTCGCGCAGGCCCGCGCCGGCGTCGCGGGCGGCGACGCACAGCCGCCGGTCGCCGGAGCGCAGGTACAGCTGGACGCTCTCGCCGGTCTGGTCGTGCAGCCGGGCCAGCACCCCGGCCGCGAGCGTGCCCAGCTCAAGCCCGTCGCCGGCCCGCAGCGCCAGCTCGGTCAGCCGCGGCCCGAGCCGGAAGGCGCCGTCGGCGGCGCGGCCGACCAGGCCGTGCACCTCGAGCGCGACCAGCAGCCGGTGGGCCGTGGGCCGCGGCAGCCCGCTGGCCTGCGCCAGCGACCGCAGCGACCGGGGGCCGTCGCCGAGCAGCTCGAGCAGGGCCATCGAGCGGTCCAGCACGCCCACTCCGCTGCGTTTCCCGTTCGCCTCCGGCTCACTCGCGCTGATCCGGTTGCGGCCCGCGCCGTCCCGTTCTACAGTGTCCATAGACTGAACATTCTATCTCATTATTTGAGACAATGCGAGAGAGCTGGAAGCCATGGCTGGACGCCTGTTCGACAAGATCTGGGACCGGCATCTCGTGGCCAGCCCGCCCGGCGAGCCGCCGCTGCTGTACATCGACATGCACCTGGTGCACGAGGTCACCTCGCCGCAGGCGTTCGAGGGCCTGGAGCTGGCCGGCCGGAAGGTGCGCCGGCCGGACCTGACCGTGGCGACGATGGACCACGACGTGCCGACCATCGGCCTGGACCGGCCCATCGCCGACCCGCTGGCCGCCGAGCAGATCGCCCGGTTGCGGAAGAACGCCGAGGTGCACGGGATCACCTTGTACCCGCTCGGCAGCATCGAGCAGGGCATCGTCCATGTCATCGGCCCGCAGCTCGGGCTCACCCAGCCGGGCATGACGATCGTGTGCGGGGACAGCCACACCTCGACCCACGGCGCGTTCGGCACGCTGGCCTTCGGCATCGGCACCAGCGAGGTCGAGCACGTGCTGGCCACCCAGACGCTGCGCCAGGCCAAGCCCGCGGCCATGGCCGTCACCGTGGACGGTGAGCTCGGGCCCGAGCTCACCGCGAAGGACCTGGTGCTCGGGATCATCCGGGCGCTCGGCACCGGCGGCGGCGTCGGCTCGGTCATCGAGTACCGCGGCGCGGCCGTCCGGGCGCTGTCGATGCAGGGCCGGATGACGGTCTGCAACATGTCCATCGAGGGCGGGGCCCGGGCCGGGATGATCGCCCCCGACGACACCACGTTCGCCTTCCTCGAGGGCCGCCAGCACAGCCCCAACGGCAAGCTGTGGGAGCAGGCGCTGGACGACTGGCGCGGCCTGGCCACGGACGAGGGCGCCGAGTTCGACCGGGAGATCCGCGTCGACGCCTCGGCGCTGCGGCCCGCCGTGACCTGGGGCACCAACCCGGCGCAGTCGGTCACGATCGACGACGTGGTCCCGGACCCCGGCTCGATGAGCACCCAAGAGCTGCGGGAGGGGGCCGAGCGCGCCCTGGCCTACATGGGCTTGCGCCCCGGCACCGCGATCCGCGATATCACCGTGGACACCGTGTTCATCGGGTCGTGCACCAACGGCCGGCTCGAGGACCTGCGCGCGGCCGCCGACGTGGTCCGTGGCCGCAAGGTCAGCCCCGGCGTCCGGGCGCTCATCGTGCCCGGCTCCGCGCGGGTCAAGGCCGAGGCGGAGGCCGAGGGCCTGGACCAGGCCTTCACCGACGCCGGGTTCGAGTGGCGGTCGGCCGGATGCTCGATGTGCCTGGGCATGAACGGCGACATCCTCGAGCCCGGCCAGCGCTCGGCGTCGACCAGCAACCGCAACTTCGAGGGGCGCCAGGGCCCCGGCGGGCGCACCCACCTGGTGTCGCCCGCTGTGGCGGCGGCAACCGCCGTCGCCGGACACTTCACGCTGCCAGGAGATTTGTAAATGCCCGGGATTCAGCGCATAGCCGGCCGCGCCGTGGCGCTCGACCGCCGCGACGTCGACACCGACCAGATCATCCCGGCGTCCTGGCTCAAGCGGGTCGAGCGCACCGGGTTCGCCGCCGGGCTGTTCGGCGCCTGGCGCGAGGACCCCGGCTTCGTGCTCAACCGCCCGGGCGCGGCCGCGGCGAAGGTGCTCGTGGCCGGGGCCAACTTCGGCTGCGGCTCGTCCCGCGAGCACGCGGTCTGGGCGCTGCAGGACTTCGGCTTCCAGGCGGTCGTCGCGCCGAGCTTCGGCGACATCTTCCGCAACAACGCGGTCGCCGCCGGGCTGGTGCCGGCCCAGGCGGCGCAGGACGCGGTGACCCGGCTGTTCGCCGCGCTCGGGGCCGGCCCGGACGCGGAGATCGTCGTGGACGTCGCCGCCCGCACCGTGGCCATCCCGGCGGCCGGGCTGGCCGAGCCGTTCGAGCTCGCGGACTACGCCCAGTGGCGGCTGCTTGAGGGGCTGGACGACATCGCGCTGACGCTGCGGCACGAGCCGGAGATCGCGGCGTTCGAGGCGGGCCGCCCGGCCTGGCTGCCCGGCCTGGCCGCCCCGGCGCAGTGAGTTGACCGGAATGGCGCCCCGGCCAGCCGCACCGCGGATAGTGTTATCCTGTTCGCTGACCACCTGGACGGAGATGTCGTTATGCCTGCCGATCGATCACAGGTACTCCTCATCACGTAGCGCGAGCCCGCACGCAGGGCTCGCGCTCACCTCCTACGCCGAGACGGCGAGGAGGTTTTTTGTTGGACTCGCCGCTGGAAATCGAAGGAGCAACAAGTGGAACTGACCGGGGCCCAGGCGCTGGTGCGCAGTCTCGAGCAGCAGGGCGTCGACGTGGTCTTCGGACTTCCCGGCGGCGCGATACTTCCGGCCTACGACCCGTTGCGGTCGTCGTCGCTCCGGCACGTGCTGGTCCGGCACGAGCAGGGCGCGGGGCACGCCGCCGAGGGCTACGCCTGGGCCACCGGGCGGCCCGGCGTCTGCATCGTCACCAGCGGGCCCGGGGCGACCAACCTGGTCACCGCCCTGGCCGACGCCTACATGGACTCGGTGCCGATCGTGGCCATCACCGGCCAGGTCCCCAGCGCGATGATCGGCAGCGACGCGTTCCAGGAAGCCGACATCACCGGGATCACTCTGCCGGTCACCAAGCACAACGAACTCGTCACCCGGGCCGAGCGGATCCCGGCGGCGATCGCCGAGGCGTTCCACATCGCCACGACCGGCCGGCCCGGCCCGGTGCTGGTCGACGTGCCCAAGGACATCCTGCAGGCCACGATGACCTGGGGGACCGGAACCTGGCCGCCGGCCATGGACCTGCCCGGCTACCGGCTGCCGGCCGGCCCGGACGCGGCGGCGGTGCGCGAGGCGGCCCGGCTGCTCCGCCAGGCCCGGCGCCCGGTGCTGTACGTCGGCGGCGGAGTGATCAAGGCCGACGCCCACGCCGAGCTGCTCGCGCTGGCCGAGCTGGCCCAGGCACCGGTGACGACCACGCTGATGGCGCGCGGCGCGTTCCCGGATCCCCATCCACTCGCGCTCGGCATGCCGGGCATGCACGGCTGCTACACGGCGGTGGCGGCGCTGCAGGAGGCCGACCTGCTCGTCGCCCTCGGCGCGCGTTTCGACGACCGGGTGACCGGGCGGCTGGCCGACTTCGCGCCGAAGGCCAAGGTCGTGCACGCCGACATCGACCCGGCCGAGATCGGCAAGAACCGGGTGCCCGACGTGCCGATCGTCGGTGACGTCCGGGCCACGCTGGCCGGGCTGGCGGACAGCCTCGCCGCCGCGATCGCCGAGGACGGCCCGCCCGACACCGCCGCCTGGCTGCGGTGCGTCGGCGACTGGAAGCGGCGGTTCCCGCTGCGCTACACCCAGGAGCCCGGCGGCCCGCTGAAGCCGCAGCATGTCGTGGAGCGGCTGTCCGCCCTCACCGGCGGCGAGGCGGTCGTGGTGGCCGGCGTCGGGCAGCACCAGATGCACGCGTCGCAGCACTTCTCCTTCACCAGGCCGCGCAGCTGGATCAACTCCGGCGGCCTCGGCACCATGGGCTTCGCGGTCCCGGCCGCGATGGGCGCGCAGGTGGGCCGGCCCGGCGAGCTGGTCGTCGCCATCGACGGCGACGGCTGCTTCCAGATGACCGCCCAGGAGCTGGCCACCTGCGCGATCGAGCACCTGCCGATCAAGGTGCTGATCTTCAACAACGGCTTCCTGGGCATGGTGCGGCAGTGGCAGGAGCTGTTCTACGAGGAGCGGTACTCCGAGGTCGAGCTGGGCACGGCCATCCCCGACTACGTGAAGCTGGCCGAGGCCTACGGCTGCCTGGGCCTGCGCTGCGAGCGCGCCGACGACGTCGACGCCGTGCTGGAGAAGGCCCTGGCCAGCTCCGACGTCCCGACCGTGGTCGATTTCCGGGTGCACGACCGGGAGGGCGTGTTCCCGATGGTGGCCGCGGGCCGGCCGAACGACGAGATCACGCTCGGGCCCGAGTTCAGCGCCGAGGAACAGCGAGCCGCGACCGCGCGCGAGATGCACACCGAAATCAGCCACCCGGAAAGCGGCGACGCTGGAGTCAGCAGAGACGCTGGAGTCAGCAGAAAGGTGCCGGCCCGATGAGTACCCACACCCTGTCGGTCCTGGTCGAGAACAAGCCAGGAGTGCTGGCCCACGTGGCCGGCCTGTTCTCGCGCCGGGCGTTCAATATCTCCTCCCTCGCCGTGGGCCCGACCGAGGACGAGCGGGTCAGCCGGATGACGATCGTCGTGGACGGCGCGTCGACGCCCGTGGAGCAGGTGGCCAAGCAGCTGGACAAGCTGGTCCGGGTGCTGAAGGTGGTCGAGCTCGACGAGGGCGCCGCGGTCGAGCGCGAGCTCGCGCTGATCAAGGTCCGGATCGACCCGGCGCTGCGCGGCGAGCTGCTCGAGGTCGCGACGGTGTTCAACACCAAGGTCGTCGACATGAGCCCGGAGACGGTGATCCTCGAGGCCACCAGCAGCCCGGGCAAGCTCGACTCCCTGCTAGAGAACCTTGAACGCTACGGCACGTGCGAACTCGTGCGCACCGGGCGGATCGCGATGTCGCGCGGCAGCGGCACGATCACCGATCACGCCCGGGCGCCGCTCGCCGCGGCCGTCTGACCACCCGACTGAACCCGCTGAGAGGACAGATACACCCATGGCCACCGTCTACTACGACACCGATGCGGACCTCGGCGTGATCCAGGGCCGCAAGATCGCCGTGCTCGGCTACGGCTCGCAGGGCCACGCCCACGCGCTGAGCCTGCGCGACTCCGGCTGCGAGGTCCGCGTCGGCCTGCCCGAGGGATCGAAGTCCCGGCCGCGCGCCGAGGCCCAGGGCCTCACGGTCACCACGCCCGCCGACGCCTGCGCCTGGGCGGACGTGATCATGGTGCTCACGCCCGACACCGGGCAGCGCAAGCTCTACGCCGAGGCCATCGCGCCGAACCTGCGGCCGGGCGACGCGCTGTTCTTCGCGCACGGCTTCAACATCCACTTCGGCTACATCGCCCCGCCGCCCGAGGTCGACGTGGCGATGGTGGCGCCCAAGGCCCCCGGGCACCTGGTGCGGCGCCAGTTCGAGGCCGGCCAGGGCACCCCGGTGCTCGTCGCGGTGGCCCAGGACGCGACCGGCAAGGCCTGGGACCTGGCCCTCTCGTACGCGGCCGGGATCGGCGGCACCAAGGCCGGGGCGCTGGTCACCACGTTCCAGGAGGAGACCGAGAGCGACCTGTTCGGCGAGCAGGCGGTGCTCTGCGGCGGGGTGACCGCCCTGGTGAACGCCGGGTTCGAGACCCTGGTGGCGGCCGGCTACCAGCCGGAGGTCGCCTACTTCGAGTGCCTGCACGAGCTCAAGCTGATCGTCGACCTGATGTACGAGGGCGGCATGACGTGGATGCGGTACTCGGTCAGCGATACCGCCGAGTACGGCGACCTGACCCGCGGCCCGCGCGTGATCGGGGACACCACCCGGGAGGCGATGGCCAAGCTGCTGGCCGACATCCGGTCCGGCGAGTTCGCCCGGGAGTGGATCGCCGAGGACGACAACGGCCGGCCCAACTTCGAGCGCCTCCGCCAGGCCGCGGCCGACAGCCAGATCGAGCGGACCGGCCGCCCGCTGCGGCAGATGATGAGCTGGCTGGACGCGCCCACCGACCGTGACGAGGCCGACGGGGAGGGCGCATGACGTCGCCAGGCCAGGTAGCCGGGCCCGGGCAGACCCGGGCCTACACGATCGCGCACCTGCCCGGCGACGGGGTCGGCCCGGAGGTCACCGCGGTCGCGCGGGACTGCGTCGACGCGGCGGCCGCCCGGCACGGGTTCGCCGTCGACTGGCGCGGCTACCCGCTCGGCGCGCAGCACTTCCTGGCCACCGGGGAGGTGCTGCCCGACGCCGTGCTGGACGAGCTGCGCAAGACCGACGCGGTCCTGCTCGGCGCGGTCGGCAGCCCCGAGGTGCCGCCGGGCGTGCTCGAGCGCGGCCTGCTGCTGCGGCTGCGGGCCGAGCTCGACCTGTACGTGAACCTGCGGCCGTCCAAGCTGCGCCCGGGCGTGGCCGGCGCGGTCGGCCGGCACCCGGCGGCCGACCTTGACTTCGTGATCGTGCGCGAGAACACCGAGGGCCTGTACGCGGGCGCGGGCGGCACCGTGCACCGCGGCACCGCGTTCGAGAGCGCGACCGAGGAGTCGCTGAACACCCGGGCCGGGGTGGAGCGCTGCGTGCGGTACGCCGCCGAGCTCGCCACGCGGCGGCGCGGCCGGCTGACCCTGGTGCACAAGACCAACGTGCTGGTGCACGCCGGCGACCTGTGGCGGCGCACCGCCGGGGAGGTGGCGGCGCAGGCGGGGGTCACGCTGGATTACGCGCACGTCGACGCGGCCTGCCTGTACCTGGTCGACGACCCGGCGCGGTTCGACGTCATCGTCACCGACAACCTGTTCGGCGACATCCTGTCCGACCTGGGCGCCGCGCTGACCGGCGGCCTCGGGGTCGCGCCGAGCGGGAACCTCAACCCGGACCGGACCGGCCCGTCGGTCTTCGAGCCGGTGCACGGCTCGGCCCCGGACATCGCGGGCACCGGCCGCGCCAACCCGGCCGGCGCGGTGCTGTCCGCGGCGCTGATGCTGGACCACCTCGGCGAGCCGGATGCCGCCGCCGACCTGGACGCCGCCGTGTCCGCGGTGCTCGGCTCCGGCGCCCCGCAGACCACCGCCGGCTGGGACGACGCGCTGCGGTCCGCGCTCGGCGCCAGGGCAGGTGCCCGGTGAGCGCGGGAGGGTCGGGAGGGCTGGGCGGGCATGAACAGCCCAAGGTAGAGATCTACGACACCACCCTGCGCGACGGCTCGCAGCAGGTCGGCCTCGACCTGACCGTGGCCGACAAGCTCCGGGTGGCCGCGGCCCTCGACGCGCTCGGCGTGGACGTGGTCGAGGGCGGGTGGCCGGGGTCCAACCCCAAGGACGCCGAGTTCTTCGCCCGGGCCGGGGAGCTGGAGTGGAAGAACGCCCGGCTCGCGGCGTTCGGTGCCACCCGGCTGCCGCGCCGCGGCGTCGACGATGACGCGAACCTGGCGGCCCTGCTGGCCGCGGGCACGCCGATCGTGACCCTGGTCGGCAAGGCGTGGACCCTGCACGTCGACGAGGCGCTGCGCACCACCCGGGAGGAGAACCTGGCCATGGTGGCCGACTCGGTGGCGTACATGGCGGCCGCCGGGCGGCGCGTGGTGTTCGACGCCGAGCACTTCTTCGACGGCTACCGGGCCGACCGCGGCTACGCCCTGGCGGTGCTCGACGCCGCGCTGGCGGCGGGCGCCGACACGCTCGTGCTGTGCGACACCAACGGCGGCACGCTGCCGGACGACGCCGCCCGCGTGGTCGCCGAGGTCGCGGCCTCGGCCGCCGCCCGGGTCGGGGTGCACTTCCACAACGACTCGGCGTGCGCGGTGGCCAACTCGGTCGTGGCCGTCTCCGGCGGCGCGCTGCACGTGCAGGGCGCCGCGAACGGCTACGGCGAGCGCTGCGGCAACGCCGACCTGTTCGCGATCATCGCCGGCCTGGAGCTGAAGCGGGGGCACGAGCTGCTGCCGCCCGGCCGCCTGGCCGAGCTGGCGTCCACGGCCCGGACCATCGCCGAGTTCGCCAACCTGCCGTTCGAGGCGCGCCAGCCCTACGTCGGGTCCTCGGCCTTCGCGACCAAGGCGGGCCTGCACGCGTCGGCGATCGCGCGCCGGCCCGACGCGTACGCCCACGTGGATCCCGGCGCGGTCGGCAACCGCCAGCACGTGCTCGTCAGCGAGCTGGCCGGGCGCAGCAACGTGCTGGCCAAGGCCGACGAGCTCGGCCTGGACCTGTCGCCGGAGCTGGCCACCAAGGTGCTGGACCAGGTCAAGGCGGCCGAGCACCGCGGCTACGCCTACGAGGCCGCCGACGCCTCGTTCGAGCTGCTGGTGCGCAAGATCGTCGGCGCGCTGCCCGGGTGGTTCTCGCTGGACAGCTACCGGGTGATGATCGAGCGCTCCGCGGCCGAGGACCGGAGCGAGGCGATCGTGCGGCTGCGGCTCGGCGGCGAGCGGGTGGTCGCGGTCGGCGAGGGCGTCGGCCCGGTGCACGCGCTGGACCAGGCGCTGCGCCGCGGGCTCAGCGGCTTCTACCCGGCCCTGTCCGGCATCCACCTGGTCGACTACAAGGTGCGGATCCTGGACGGCCGGGCCGCGACCAGCGCGGTCACCCGGGTCATGCTCACCTCGGCCGACAGCGTGGGGGAATGGACCACGGTCGGCGTTTCCGACGACATCGTCACCGCCTCGTGGGAGGCTCTTGCCGACGGCGTCGCCTACGGCCTGCTGCGCGCGGGCGCAGAGCCTCCCGGCGCCCCGCAGGACGACCCCCTTCATCTCGAGACCATCCCGGAGAAGGTATGACTTCGCAGCTGCCCCGGCCGCGTTCCGGCCCGCTCACCACCGGCCCGTCGCGGGCCCCGGCCCGCTCGATGCTGCGCGCGGTCGGCCTCTCCGAGGACGACCTGCAGCGGCCGCAGGTGGGCGTGGCCTCCTCCTGGAACGAGGTCACCCCGTGCAACGTGCACCTGAACGGGCTGGCTACCGCGGCCAAGGAAGGCGTCCGGCAGGCCGGGGCGGTGCCGCTGGAGTTCGGCACGATCGCGGTGTCGGACGGGATCTCCATGGGCACCGAGGGCATGAAGGCGTCGCTGGTCAGCCGCGAGATCATCGCCGACTCGGTCGAGCTGATGGCCAGCGCCGAGCAGTTCGACGCGCTGGTGGCGATCGCCGGGTGCGACAAGTCGCTGCCCGGCATGCTGATGGCCTGCGCCCGGCTGGACCTGCCCGCCGCGTTCCTCTACGGCGGCACCATCCTGCCGGGGCACGCGCTCGGCCGGTCGCTGACCATCCAGGACGTGTTCGAGGCGGTCGGCGGTCACGCGGCCGGCGACGTCTCCGACGCCGACCTGCTGGCGATCGAGCGGGCGGCCTGCCCCGGCGCGGGCTCCTGCGCGGGCATGTACACGGCCAACACGATGTCGATGTGCGCCGAGGCGCTCGGCATGACGCTGCCCGGCGAGGCGTCGCCGCCCGCGGTCTCGGCCGAGCGGACCGACCTGGCCCGGCGGACCGGCGCCGTCGTGGTCGAGGCGCTGGCGGCCGGGCTGCGGCCGCGGCAGATCATGACCAGGGCGGCGTTCCTGAACGCGGCCACCGTGGTGATGGCCACGGCGGGGTCGACCAACGCGGTGCTGCACCTGCTGGCCATCGCGCACGAGGCCGGGGTCGAGCTGACCCTGGACGACTTCGACGCGGTGAGCCGCCGCACCCCGGTGATCGCCTCGGTGCGGCCTTCCGGCCTGTACGTCATGAGCGAGCTCGACCAGGTCGGCGGCGTCCCGGTGATCCTGCGCGAGCTGCTGTCGGCCGGCCTGATCGACGGCGACGCGATGACCGTGAACGGCCGGGCGCTCGGCCAGAACGTGGCCGACGCATTCGAGCCCGACGGCAACGTGGTCCGGCCGACGAAAGACCCGTTCCAGCCCGACGGCGGGCTGGCCGTGCTGCGGGGCAGCCTGGTGCCGAACGGCGCGGTGGTGAAGACGCCGGGCATCGAGACGCTCCGGTTCGACGGGCGCGCGCGGGTCTTCGAGTGCGAGGAGGACTGCTTCGCGGCGGTCACCGCGCGGCAGGTCGGCCAGGGCGACGTCCTGGTGATCAGGAACGAGGGCCCCAGGGGCGGGCCGGGCATGCGCGAGATGCTCGCGGTCACCGCGGCCATCAAGGGCGCCGGGCTCGGCCGCGACGTGGTCCTGGTCACCGACGGCCGGTTCTCCGGCGCCACGTTCGGGGCCTGCGTGGCGCATGCCGCGCCGGAGGCCTGGGACGGCGGGCCGATCGCGCTGGTCCGCGACGGCGACGGCATCGTCCTGGACGTCCCGCAGCGGCGGCTGGAACTGGCCGTCGACGACGCGGAGCTGCAGCGGCGGCGGGCGGACTGGAAGCGCCCGGCGCCGAACTACACCAGCGGGGCCATGGCCAAGTACGCGGCGCTGGTGTCCGGCGCGGACCGGGGGGCGGTCTGCACGGTGCCCGGCGCGGTGTAGCCGCCGCCGGTGGACGAGACAGTCGGCGAGGGGGCGGAGCCGGACCGCACCGTCGGCGGCCCCGGCCCTCCCGCGCACCGCGGGCGCGGCGTCACCGGGTCGATCTTCGTGCTCGAGCACGCGCAGGACGTCGTCACGGTCGCCGTCGGCCTGGTGCTGGTCATCCTGTCCGCGATCCTGCTCATCTCGGGCATCGCCAACTTCGTCCACGCGCTGATGGAGACCAGGATCTTGACCGCGGCGTCCATCGTCGCGGCGACCACCATCCTGCTCGACGAGGTGCTGCTGGTGCTGATCCTGGTCGAGATCGTGCACACCGTCGTGCTCTCGCTGCGCTCGCACCGGCTGGTGGCCCAGCCGTTCATCATCGTCGGGCTGGTCGCCGTGATCAGGAAGATCCTGTTCGTGCTGAGCGGCGAGAAGCTGCCCAGCGCGTCCGTGCTCGCGCTGCTGATCGCCATGGTCGCGGTCTTCATCCTCGGCCTGATCGCGGTCAACCGCTTCGGCGGGGGCGAGGACCCGGACTCCGCCGGGCCGTGACCCCGGCCGGAGCCCGGCGGCCCGGCGCGGCCGGGCGTCAGCGCTCGGCCATCTCCAGGCGCGCCGGCACGTGCAGGGCAGGCGGCTCCGGGTAGCTGATCTCGGCGCCGGTCCAGCGGCAGCGGGCCAGCAGCGGCTCGGCGGCGCCCTCGGCCAGCGCGCGCGCGTGGGCCGCGCCCGGGCAGGCCCGGGGCCCGGAACCGAACGCCAGGTGCCCGGCCGGGTCGTCGCGGGCGGCGGTGAGGTCCAGCGCGATGGTCTCCCCGGACGGGGTCACCCGCCGGGTGAACCGGACCGGCGGATTGTCGCGGAGGGTCTGGGCCACCAGGTCGGCCGTGGGCCGGGGCACCGCGGCCCGCATCCCGGCGGCCACCGCGTTGCCGATCAGCCCGGCGGTGGCGTCGTAGGTCTGGACCAGCAGCCCGATCCGCGCCGCCACTTGCTCGTCGGGCCCGTCCGGCAGCAGCTCGGCCAGCCGGGCGACGCTGCCGTCGGCCGTGCCCCGGTCCGCCATGCCCGGCAGGAAGGCCGCGGCCACCGCGGCCAGTGCCCCGGTGGCCAGCTCCGGGTCGGCGACGTCGAGGGCCGCGGCCAGCACCCGGACGGGCACGCGCCTGGCCACCAGCGCCATCACGTCGAACGGGCGCCCGCCCGCGCCGTCGATAGCGGCGTTCGTCGCGTCGCGGGCCCCGGTGCGCAGCTCCGCCAGGTCCAGGCGGCGCAGCAGGTCCTCGGCGAGTTCCCGGCGGCGCGCGTGATCGGCGCCGTTAGACAGGCGGGCGACGTTCTGCCGCAGCCACGCCATCGTGCCCTCGGGCGCGCCGCGGCCCGGATCGGGCACCCGATAGCCGGGGTCGGCCAGGATCGCGCGGACCTCGGCCGGGTCGGCCACGATCCTCGGCAGCGCTGGGCTGGGCCCGGTGATGGTGTCCATGGCACGAGCCTAGGAGAAAGACGTTTCGGGCCTGGTCGAAACGTCGCACCAAACGTCGCACCGGCCGGTCGCTCTGCATCGGGCGGCCGACCAGGAGCCGCTTGACCACCCCGTACACCATGGCCACGAGCGCATGCTAGGCCGCGGCACTCGGTCTCGTATAGATCAGGTCACGAAATCGTCAAGCGTCTCCCGGGCAAACAGGTCGGCAGGGCTGAGCCTGCTCCGGGCCAGGCCCTGCTCGAAGGAGTACCGCAGGAAGGTGTCCAGGGACCGCAGGTTCGGCTGCAGGCCGTAGGGCCAGTAGTCGTCGCCGAGCACCCGCCGGGTCCGGGCGACCTCCTCGTGCAGCCACGGCACCATGTACTTGAGGGTGGCGGTCTCGTCGATGCCGTCGAGCGCCTGGCACCGTGCCTGCTCGAAGGCCTTGAAGAAGGCCCGGGCGAGCCACCGGTGCTCGTCGTACAGGGCGCGCCGCAGGACCACGGTGTGCATGATCGGGAACACGCCGGTGCCGGCGAAGTACCGCGCCTCCTCGGCCGCGGCATCCCCGAACAGGCGCCGCACCTCCGGCCTGCCCTGCGCGTACGGGGCGGGGGTCCGCGGCGTGTACAGGGCGTCGATCTCGCCGACCACCAGCATCTGCGCCAGCGTCTGCCGGTCGCCGATCGGCTCGACGCGGATACCGTCCGGCAGCGACAGCGGCAGCTTCTCGGTGCGCCCGGGCGCGTGCAGCCCGCCGGTCCGGTACGTTACCGACGCCACTGGCACGCCATAGTGCTCTTCCAGAATGCCGCGGATCCACACATTAGCGGTGAGCTGGTATTCGGCCAGGCCCACCGTCCGGCCGATAAGGTCAGCCGGTTCGGCTATCCCGCTGTCACTATTGACATAGATGCCGCTATGCCGGAACATGCGCGACGGGAAGGCGGGCACCGCGATGAACGGTTTGCCCATCTGCAGGCTGAGCACGTAGCTGGATAGCGAGAGTTCCGCGGCGTCGAACTCGGCGAAGCGCGCCATCCGGTGGAAGACCTCCTCGACCGGCAGGCCGATGCAGGTCAGGCTGACTCCCTCCACCGGCACCGAGCCGTCTCGCAGGCCCTGGGTCCGGTCGCATTCCGAGCAGGCGAGGCTCAGCCGCAGCGCCACCGCTGCCCCCTGGTGATCGGGCCCCGCCCGGCCCGCCGGAGCGGACGATTGGCCGGGCCGTCCTGGAGCCGTTGCTCAGGCACTGTTCGAAAAAAATATCCCATGATCAAGGTCAAGTGGCTTGTGCCGACCGCGGGATGTGCGCAATGCTGGCACGGCGGTCAGTGGCTAACAATACAGTTGGCGGGAGCAGCACGGCTTATGACTTTGCCCGTTGCCGCGCACCGACCGTCACTCGGCGCGTCCGGGCTGTCCCGGCGAGTGGCGAACTGGTGTGGCTGGCCGTTTCTTCGCGCGCTGGGCTGGCTCGGCGGGCTCGCGGCCTTAACGCTGGCCGTGGCGGGCTGCGGCGGCCAGCCGGACGTCGCGCTGCCGCCCAAGGCCACGGCGCCGGCCCCGGTACCGTCCGCCGCGCTGGCCGGAGGGCCGGTGACCGCTGCGGGCCAGGTCGTCGCCGCGTATACCGGTTACTGGCAGGCGCTGGGCCAGGCGCTGGACACGCAGAGCGCGGCCCGCGCGCGGGCCATCCTGGCGCCGTACGCGGCGCCGGCCATCATCCCGTCCCTGATCGGCGGGTTCGAGACCGACTGGGCGCGGGGCGAGATCCAGTACGGCGGCCCGGTGCCGCACATCCTGAGCGTGCGGGTCAGCGGCGACCGCGCGGCCGTGCACGATTGCGCGGACTTCAGTAATGCCGGCGTGCAGAGCGCCAGCACCGGCCAGGTGACCGGCAGCCTGGGCAATCCCCGAGTCAACATGATCAGCACGCTGGTGCTCACCCGCGGCCGATGGCTGGTCAGCAACCAGGTTCCGGTGGTGTTGCCATGCGTTCCCTGAACCGCGTGATCAGCCGGCTCGTCCTGGCGGCCGCGCTGCTGGCCGCCGCGCTCGCCCTGCCGAGCGCAGCGTCGGCGGCGCCCGCCGCCCCGGCCGGCGGAAGCTGCCATTACCAGCTGGTCAACGGCGGCTACGAGTTCGTGTGCACGGACACCACCGGCACCGGCGGCCAGCCCGGCTCCGGCGGTTCCGGGGGCGGGGCCAAGTCGGCGTGCACGCTGACCCCGCTGTCGCAGCAGCAGGCCAAGTTCCTCGGACTGGCCTGGCCGGCGCCCCAGGGGCACACCTGGGACGCGATCACCTGCCCGGGCCGCCAGCCGTTCGGCGGGGTGACCCTGGTCAACAACGCGACCGGCGCGCCCGCCGTCACCCCGCAGGAACTGTCCATCATCGCGATCGGCGAGCTGATCATCCCCCAGCTGCAGCCGCGCACCGCCCCACCCCGCGGCCGGGACGGCCTGGTCGGGCTCCCGGAATGGTTCTGGGTCCCCCGCGCCGTCTGGGGCCCGGTCAGCCGGACCGTCACGGCCGGCCCGGTGTGGGCCAGGGCGACCGCGGTGCCCGAGAAGATCATCTTCAATCCGGGCGGCGGCCAGCCCGGCGTCACCTGCGACGGCCCGGGCACCGCCTACCAGCCGGCGCTGTCGGCGAGCGCCCAGCACACCGACTGCTCCTACACCTATGACCAGCCGTCGGCCGGGCAGCCGGGCAACGCCTTCGCGGCGTCGGTCACCGTGCTGTGGAACGTATTCTGGGTCGGCTCGGGCGGCACCGGCGGAACGGTCGCCAACGGCAGGCCCGTGAGCACGCCATTTACGCTGCGCGTCGCGGCGGGGGAGGCTTTGGTGACCGGCAGATGAGCGGCAGCGACCCGGGTCTTGATTTCGGGACCGTCTTCCATCCCGAGCCCCAGCCGCCCCGGAACGGGCCGGTCCGGACGGCGGCGCGCGGCCAGGCGCACGGCCAGCTGCGCGGGCTCCCGCGGCGGCGGCGGCCGGCCATGATCGCCCTGGCCGCGGCGCTCATCGGCGCCGGGATCCTGGCCAGCGCCGCGCTGTACAACCGGGAGGACCACCAGGTTCCCGTGGTCATGGTGACCGCGTCGGTGCCGGCCGGGGCGGTCATCACGTCGGCCGACGTCGGCACCACCACCATCGCGGCCGGGCCGGGCCTGACCACGATCCCCGCCCGGCAGGTGTCGCAGGTGGTGGGCCTGGTCGCCGCCACCACCCTGCGGCCGGGAACGCTGCTGGCCCCGTCCGAGGTGACCAGCAAGCTGTCACCCGGCCCCGGCCAGGACCTCGTGCCGGTCGCACTCAAGCCGTCCGGGCTGCCGGCCAGCGGCCTGGCGCCAGGCGATCAGGTGCTGGTGGTCGCCACTCCCGCCGCCGGGGGTTCCGGGTCCGGGGCGCCGGTGCTCACCCAGCCGGTGCCCGCGGTGGTCGAGGCGGTGAATACGGTCACCGACCAGAACGGTTCTGACGTCGTCGACCTCCTGGTCGCCTCCGCGACCGGCCCTGCCGTGGCCGAGCAGGCCGCAACCGGGCAGATCGCGCTCGTTGTCACCCACCGGACCGCCCCGTGAGCCTGTACGCGCTGGTATCGGCGGGCGGCTCGCCCGGCGTCACCACCGCAGCCCTGGCGCTGTCCCTCGGCTGGCCCGGGCAGGTCATCCTCGCCGAATGCGACCCCAGCGGCGGCGACATCCTGGCCGGGCTGTTCGCGGGACACATGCCGGCCAGGAACGGGCTGCTGGCGCTGGCCATCGAGGCCGGGCAGAGCCCGGACGCGGCCGCCGCGGCGCTGTGGCCGCAGCTGATCGAGCTCGACGACGAGCGGGGCAGGCTGCTGCTCGCCGGGATCTCCGACCCCCGCCAGAGCACCGCGCTGACGCCCGTCTGGCCGATGCTGGCCGCCACGCTCGCGGCCCAGCCCGCTGATGTCATCGCCGACTGCGGGCGCCTGGACGCCGGCTGGGGCCCGGAGCCGGTGCTGGCCGCGGCCAGCCTGGTGGTGCTGGTCCTGCGTCCCACGTTGCGCCAGATCAGCAAGGCCAGGGCCAGGATCGAGATGCTGACCCAGATGCTCGGCGGTTCGGGCCGCGTGACCTTGCTCCTGATCGGTGAGGGAACGCACCCCCCGCGCGAGGTCTCCCGGGCCCTGGGAGTCCCGGTGGCCGGCTCGCTGCCGTACGACGCGAAGGCCGCGAGCGTGCTGTCGGACGGCGTCGGCGGCCGCCGCGGGCTGCAGGGCAGGCCGCTGATCAGGGCGGCCGGGCCGGCCGGGCGGGCCCTGCGCGAGGCGGCCCCCGGCTCGCCGGCCAGGCCGCCCGGCCCGGGGGCGCGGGAGGCGAGCACGAGCCGATGACGCACGCTGACCACACCCCGCGGCCCGCGCCTCTCCCGGCCCCGACCCTCGCGCCGTCGGTACCGCCGCCCTCCCTCCCGCCCGCGCAGGGCCTGCCCCCCGCATCCCCGCCCCGCCCGCCGGAGCGGCCGGTGACCGGCCCGCGACACCAGCTCCGCGACGGAGCCGGGCCCGGGCGTCCCCGGGCCGCGCGGGCGCCCTCGGGCCTCGGCGACGCCAGGCTGCGCGGGGTCGCGGACATCCTCGCGATGATCGCGGACCGGCTGCAGGACGGCGCGAGCCAGGACGAGGCGATGCGGCTCATCGGCGACGCCGTCCGGGCCTGGGCCGAGCGGCAGGTCCGGGCGGGCGCTCCGGTGCTGTCGCCCGCGGAGCGGGACGCCCTGGCCCAGGCGGTCTACGACATGCGCTACGGGCTCGGCCCGCTGTCCGGATACCTGCGGGATCCGCAGGTGGAGAACATCGACCTCAACGGCTGCGACGAGGTGTGGGTCACCTACGCGACCGGGGAGCGGGTTATCGGGCTTCCGGTGGCATCCAGCGACGACGAGCTGATCACGATGATCCGCAACTGGGCCGCCCGCGGCGGCCAGACCGCGCGGGACTTCTCCGCCGCTTCCCCGCTGGTCAGCGTGGCGCTGGCCGGCGGCGCGCGGATGACGGCCACGATGTCGGTCACCCCGCGGCCGTGCGTGTCGCTGCGCAGGCACGGGCAGCTGGGCGTCAACCTGGCCCGGCTGGTCCAGCTCGGCACGATCGACCCGACGCTCGCCAGCTTCCTCGCCGCCGCGGTGCGGAGCCGCTGCAACGTCATCGTGACCGGCGGCGTGAACGCGGGCAAGACCACGCTGCTGCGCGGGCTGGCCTCGGAAATCCCGCCGGGTGAGCGGATAGCCACCCTGGAAACGGAGTACGAGCTGTTCCTGCACGGCACGCCGGAGCACCCGGACGTGATCGCGTTCGAGGCACGGGAGCCGAACTCCGAGGGGGTGGGCGGCATCTCGCTGCATGACCTGATCGCGCACGCGCTGCGGCACAACCCGCAGCGCATCCTGGTCGGCGAGGTCCGGCGCAGCGAGATCATGCCGATGCTGGAGGCGATGAACTCGGGCCAGGAAGGCTCGATGTGCACCCTGCACGCCAACTCGCCGGGGGAGTCGTTCGACCGGATCCTGATCCTGGGCCTGCGCGGCGGCCTGAGCCTGGCCGAGCGCGCCATCCACATCCTGGTCGGCATGGCTGTCGACCTGGTCGTGCACGTGCGCAAGCGGCACGACGGAAAGCGGACGCTGCGGTACGTGTCGGAGATCCTGGAAGTGATGCCGCCCGGTGACACCGACCGCCCGACCGTCAACCGGCTGTTCCTGCCCGAAGGGCCGGACGGGCAGGCGGTCGCCGCGCACACCCCGTCGCCGCGGCTGTTCAGCAGGCTCGTGGCGGCCGGGTTCGACCCCGGGCTGCTGGACCGGCAGCGGGCCGCGGCCCAGCAGGCGATGGCCCACAGAGGCGGCTGGCGATGATCGTACTGGCCGCCCTGGCGGGCGCGGCGATCGCCGCCGGCCTGGTGCTGGGCATCCGGGAGCTGATCGGCCGCGCGCGGCCGCCGGGCACCCCGCCGCCGCGCGCACCGTTCGCCGGCTCGTTGTCCGACTGGCCGCGCCGCCGGGCGCTGCTGGCGGTGGTGGCGGGCCTGGGCGCGCTCGCGATCACCCGGTGGCCGGTCGCGGGCCTGGCGGCCGGGCTGGCGGTCATCTTCCTGCCCCGCGTGCTCAGCACGCGGGGCCAGCGCGAGCGCACCGCGAAGCTGGAGGGCCTGGAGCAGTGGACCCGGCGCCTGTCCGACATGCTCACCGCCAGCCGGGGCCTGGAGGAGGCCCTCGAGGCCAGTGCGCGCTCGGCGCCCGCCGCCATTGCCGGGCCGGTGACCGCCCTGGCCGGCCGGCTGAGCGCGCGCGCCGGCACGGAGGCCGCGCTGCGCGCGTTCGCGGCCGAGATCGACGACCCGGCCGGCGACAGGATCGCGGCCGCGCTGATCATCGCGACCGGTCACCGGGGCGGGGGAGTGCGGGACGTGCTCAATGCGCTCGCGGTGATGATCGCCCGGGACGTCGCCGCCCGGCGCGAGATCGAGGCGGAACGGGCGCAGCACCGCACGACGCTCCGGTGGATCGCGGTGTTCATCGGCGGGTTCACGATCTTCGCCGTGCTCAACCGGGCCTATTCGCGCCCCTACGGCACGATACCCGGCGAAGTGGTGCTGGCCCTGGTCACCGGGCTGTACGCGCTGGGCCTCGGCTGGCTGTACCGGCTCGGGGCGATGCCGGCCCAGGGGCGGTTCCTCGCCAGCGAGGACCGGCATCAGGCCGCGGGCGACCGGATGTCCGTCGGGAGCCGGCGATGAACCTGTGGATCATTGCCGCGGGCATCCTCGCCGGCGCCGGCATCTTCGTCATCGTGCGCGAGCTCGCGCCCGCGCCCGCCCGGCTGGACGCGGCCCTGGCCCGCCTGGACTACACCGTCCTGGACCCCGTCCGGACCGCGGAGCCTGCGGCCCGCCCGGCGGGCAAGCTGGCCGGGCGCATCGCGGCGGAACTGCCCTGGCTGCCGGTGCCAACGGCGGACCTGGCCCTGCTCGGCAAGGACCGGGAGAGCTGGATCGCCAGCAAGGTCGGCTACGGCCTGCTCGGGCTGGCCTGCCCGCTGGCGCTCTCCGCGCTGATATCGCTGGCCAACCCCAGCCTGACCTGGTCCGTCCCGGTCGTCGTGTCGATCATGTGCGGGGTCGGGCTGTTCTTCGCCCCCGACCTGGTCACCAGGGTCAACGCGGCCGAGCGGCGGGCCGAGTTCCGGCAGGTCCTGACCAGCTACCTTGACCTGGTCGCGCTGGAGCGGGGCGCGGGCGCCTGCCCGACCGAGGCGCTCGAGGCCGCCGCCGAGATCGGCGACGGGTGGGCGTTCCGGCGCATCTCCGGCGCGCTCGACGCGGCCCGCCGGTCCGGCGCGCCGCCCTGGACGGCGCTGGCCCGCCTGGCGGACGAGACCGGGATCCCCGAGCTCGCCGACATCGCGGACATCGCCGAGGTGGCCGGCCAGGAGGGGGCCAAGATCCTGGACACGCTGGCGGCGCGCGCGGCCTCGATGCGGGCCGAGGCGCTGGCCGCGGAGCGGGCCAGGGCGGGCGCGCGCAGCACCACGATGGTGATCCCGATCGCGCTGCTCGGCGCCGGGTTCCTGCTGCTGTTGATCTTTCCCATCGTCTATCGCACGTTCGGGCCGGGATAAGAACCGGTCCGAGGAGGGAGGTGCCCGATGGACCCCGTATGGGACCCCATGTGGCTGGCGGTCAGATACCTGCTGGACCGCGCCTACTGCCGTGCCCGCGCGGCTCTGGACGGAAATCCCGAGTCCGGCGCGCTCACCCTGGAGTGGCTGGTGATCGCCGGGATCCTGGTCGGCGCCGCCGCGCTGACCGCCACCTTCCTGAGGTCGAAGATCGCGGAATGGGAAGGCAAGATCCCCTAGCGATGCGCTCAGGCCACCTCCGCGGGCCTGGCCTCCGCAAGCTGGCCCGCCGCGACGACGGGGCGCTGGTCCTCACCTACGTGATCATCGTCCCGGTGTTCATGCTGGTGATCATGGTGATCATCCAGGGCGCCCTGTGGTACCTGGCCCGGGAGGCGGCCCTGGCGGCGGCACGGCAGGGCGTCGACGCGGCCCGGCTGCCCGGCGCGGCGGCCGGCGCCGGCACCCAGGCCGCGCTCGCGTTCGCCCGCAACGACGCGTCCGGGTACCTGCTCGGCCCGTCGGCCGCCTCGTCCGCGTCCGCGGGCAACGCCACCACGACCATCCAGATCACGGTGACCGGCCACGTGCCGACGTTCGTGCCCGGCCTGGTCATCGACATCAGCCAGGCCGTCCAGGCCCCGGTCGAGAAGTTCGTCGCCCCTTAAGAGGAACGGGAAGCATCGTGCCGATCCTGCCGCGCAGCGCCGGTCGTGACGACGGCAACGCCGCGCTCGAGCTCGTCGTCCTGGCGCCGGTGCTCTTGTTCGTCCTCGGCCTGGTGGTGGCCGCCGGGCGGACGTCGATCGCCCAGGGGTCGGTGGACGCGGCCGCCCGCGACGCGGCCCGGCAGGCGTCGATCTCGCTGACGCCGGGCGCGGCCCAGGCGGCCGCGCTGTCCAGCGCCAAGGCGGCGCTCGGCCGGGACGGCCTGGACTGCGATCCCGTGGTGACGGTCGACACGGCCCAGTTCAGCGTGCCGGTCGGCGAGCCCGCCACGGTGACCGCCACCGTCTCCTGCCAGGTGCCGCTGTCCGACCTGCTGGTTCCCGGCCTGCCCGGCAGCCGGACCCTGCGGTTCACGTTCACGTCGCCACTCGACCCGTTCCGGGAGCGGTGATGTTCACACTGACTGTCACAGCCCAGGCGAATACTGACAGGCCGAAGGGGCCCGGCGGCGGAGTGCAGAGGGCTGGGGGAGGCGGGCGGGGCAAGGAGCGCACGATGAGCTCACCGGGTCGGCAGCGCGCGCGATCGGAACGCGGCGGTGACCGCGAGCGGGGATCGATCACGCTGATGCTGCTGGTGCTGTTCGTGGCGCTGATCGCCCTGGCCGGGATCGTGATCGACGGCGGCGCCAAGCTGAACCAGGCGGAGAACGCCAGCGCCATCGCGCAGGAAGCCGCGAGGGCGGGCGCCGGCATGGTCAATCCGGCGAACGCCTACTCAACCGGGTCGTTCACCGTAGACCAGGGCCAGGCCGTGGCCGCGGCGCGGCAGTACCTCGCCGCCGCCGGCTACCACGGCGCCGTGACAACGGTGGGAACGGAGTCCATCCAGGTGACCGTCACTGTGACCGCGCCGACACGAGTACTGTCGATCATCGGCATCGACTCGATGAGCTCGACCGGCTCGGCCACCGCCTCGCTGGTGGCCGGCGTGACAGGACCGGGCCGGTGACCCGCCGGACCTCCCGGGGCCGCCGCCCGGGAACGGTGCTGCGCGGCGCCGCCGCGCTGGTGACGCTGGCCGTCCTGGTGCTCGGGCTGCCGCTGATCCTGTACCGGCTGGGCGGCGACCCGATCCCGGGCCACGTCCCGCCGTGGCGCCACGTCGGCGCGCTGCTGCTGCACCGCGACAACGGAACGGTCTTCCTCGGCGCCGTCCGCGACATCAGCTGGATAGCGTGGGCCCTGTTCACCTTCGCGGTCGCCGCGGAGGCCCAGGCCGCGCTGCGCGGACGCAGCGCCCCGAGGCTCCGGCTGGGCGGCCTGCAGAACGGGGCCGGCTGGCTGGTCGCGCTCGCCACCCTGGCCTTCAGCAGCCAGCCAGCCACCGTGCTGGCCAGCGCGCCCGCCCAGGTCATGGTCGTCTCGGCTGTGCGATCCGGACCGCCGCCCGCCAGTCCCGTCGTCCAGCCTCCGGGCCGTCCCGCCGGGGCGAAGGCCGCTGACCCGCAAGCCCCCCAGGTGATGAACATGGGCTTCTACCAGATGGTGACGGTACGTGGCGGCGATTGCCTCTGGACGATCGCGCAGCGCTATCTCGGCGACGGGGACCTGTATCCCGAGATCGTCAAGCTCAACCTCGGGCACGAGATGGGCGACGGCCAGGTATTCACCGATCCGGCGGTGGTCTGGCCGGGATGGGTGCTGCAGGTTCCGGCCAGCCCCGGCGCGGCGCCGTCGTCGACGGCGCCGCCCGCCCCCACGGGTCACGGGGCCAGCCTGCACGCGGGCCACGACTCCAGCGACCCCGGCTTCCGGCACCCGCACCGGGCGGCGGCCAGCGCCAGCCAGCCGGCCACGGACCCGGCCGGCGTGGCGGCGGGAGCGCCCGCCGCCGGGGCCACCCCGCCCGCGCCCGCCCAGCCGGCGGCGCGGGCGGCCGTGTCGGCGCAGCCGGTCGCGGCCCAGCTGGACCAGATCCCCCCGTTCGCGATCTTCGGCGCGGGCGTCCTGGTCGGCGGCGCGAGCGTGGCCCTGGCCCGGATGCGCCGCCGCCAGCGGCAGGCCCGCCGGTTCGGCCGGAGGATACCGCTGCCGGTGAGCGCGCCGGTGATCGCGGCCGAGCAGCGCCTGCGCGCCGCCGCGCAGGTGCAGTCCGAGGCAGCGGAGTCCGGCCCGCCGTCGTACGCCAGGGCGGTACCCGACCACGGGCCGCTGCGGTACGACGGGGCCGGGCCAGCGCGGTACGACGGGGCCGGGCCGGGGCTGTACGACGCGGAGGATCCCGGGCTGGCGCTGTACCCCGAGGCGGAGCTGGTGTTCCCCGGCGTGGCGCCCGAGCCCGGGCCGCTGCCGCAGCCGCCGACGGCGCTGCGGGCCGCGCTCAGCCAGCTCGGCGCCGGCCTGATGGCCGCGGGGCGGCCGATCCCGGACATCACCGGGATCCGGGTCCACCGGTCCGGCCTGGAACTGCTGCTCGACAGCCCCGCCAGTGAACCGCCCCCGGGACCGTTCGCCGTGCCCGGCGGACGGCAGGGCACCGCCTGGCGGCTGGAGCTGCCGCGGCACGCGCCGTCTGCGCCGTTCCCGCCCGCGGAGACCGGGGACCTGCTGCCGGGCCTGCTGACCGCCGGCGTCGCCCCCGATGGCGGGTACGTGCTCATCGACCTGGAGTACCTGAGGGTGACCACGGTGGACGGCCCGGCCGACCTGGCCGACCTGGTCCTGGCGACCGCCGCGGCCGAGCTCACCACGAGCCAGCTGGCGGGCTGGTATGACCTGATCCTGGCCGGCTTCCCGGAGCTTGACCCGGTCGACGGGCGGGCCACCAGCTGTGCCAGCCTGGCCGAGGCCCTGGACCTGCTGGCCGCCAAGGCCGTGGCGCTGCGGCGCAGGCTGGGTGACGCGGACCGCGCCGGCGTCCGCCGTCGTCGGCTGGCCGATCCCGGCGACGAGGACTGGGCCCTGACGCTGCTGGTCAGCCGGGCCGCGCCGACGACGGAGCAGCTGGCGATGCTGCTGGACCTGGCCAGCTACCCCGCCGGGATCGCGGCGCTCGTGGTCGGCGGTACCGACGCCCCGGAAGGCCATCCCGCGCCGGCCAGCTTCCGGCTCAGCCGTGACCCGGCCCGGCCGGGCGGGATCTTCGGGCATGTCTCGCCCCTGCACCTGGATGTCTGGCCGCAGCCGCTGGCCCGCGACGATTACCAGGCCCTGGCCAGCCTGTTCGCGACCGCGGCGGACCTGGAGGACGTGGCGGCCGACGAGCCGCCCTATGACGGCTCGTCATGGCCGCCCGCGCCGGGGCTGGTCGGCCTGGAGGCGCCACCGGACCCGGACCCGGCCCCGGTCGGCCTCGACGAGCCGGCCCTCCCGGCGTCCGCGCCGTTCCTGGCCCCGGGCGAGGACTCGCCCGGGGCGCCGCCCGGCCAGCCTGACCCGGCCGGCGACCCGGGCCAGGCCACCGGCCTGCGGATCGGCGTCCTGGGGGCGTTCACGGTCAACGGCGCCCCCGCCGCGCTGCAGCCCGCGCAGAGCCAGCTGATCCTCGCCCTCGCCCTGAACGGCCGGGACGGCCTGTCCAACGCCCAGCTGTGCTACCTGCTCGGCGCCGACCCGGATCACCCGAAGCCGAGCGACTCGCTCCGCCAGCTGATCGTGCGCACCCGCAGGCAGCTGGGCCGGGCCGCCGACGGGCGGGAATGGATTGAGCATCTCGGAGCGGGCCAGTACGCGCTGCACCCGGATGCGCACTTCGACTGGGCCGACTTCGAGGAACTGAGCGAGCGCGGCATCGGTGACCGTGACCTCCGCTGCCTGCGGGAGGCCCTGACCCTGATCCGGGGCAAGCCGTTCACCGGCTGCTACCACTGGTGGCTGGACCTGGCCTTCACCGAGACGGTGCGGGCGCAGATCGTCGACGCGGCCGAATTGCTGGCCGAGCTCGAGCTCGCGGCCGGGGACCCGTCGGCCTCGGCGCGCGCGGCGCGAACCGGGCTGGCCGGTGACGTCTCCGCGGAGCAGCTGTGGCGGGCCCTGATGCGGGCCGAGCACGCCGCGGGTAACCTCGCCGGGGTGCGCGAGGCGTGGAGCCGGTGCCTGGACGCGATGACCGACATCGCCGCCGACGGCGAGCCCCATCCCGACACCGCTGCGCTGTACCAGCAGCTCATCGGCGGCGGCCGGCCACCCTCGGCCGCGCCGCCCGGCCCGCCATCCGCCTGGGTGCGCAGCTACCAGTGACGCCGGCCGCCGCCACTGCCGGTGGTCACCGGCGAGCCGGCCGGCAGCTGGGTGCTCGCCGAGTCGGGAAGGCCGCCGGCGGAGGCCGTGACCGGGATGTCGTTGACGGTGACGGTGAAGGGCCGGGGCTGGGAGAGGCGGCCGCATACGGCGCGAGGTGGCCTGGCTCACGGGCCTGGCCGGGGAGCCCGCTGGCTCCCGGTCTCCTGTAAGGATTGGGCGTGCTCTGGGCGTAGTGACCGCCAGGTGGAACGATCGTAGGGTGACGTTGCCCCGCGAGGACCCGCCGCAGGCCGCAGAGGCCGGCCCGGCCCCGGTCGTGCCGGTGCGCCCCGCCGCGGCGCAGCCGGCCGCGAAGCAATCCGCCGCGGCCCATCCCGCCGCGAAGCAACCGGCCGCGGCCTATCCCGCCGCGAAGCAACCGGCCGCGCAGCACCCGGCCGCGCAGCATCCCCCCGCGGCGCCTCCAGCCGTCCACGTCGAGGATCACCTCGAATCGCGGGTCCGCATTCCCGCCGACCTGCTGCGCTGCGTCATCGCCCTCATCGAGATCGTCCTGCTGGCCGGGCTCGGCGTGCTGGCCCGCGCGACCGCGAACGGCGCCGAGTACGACATCGTCCTGGCCAGCAATCGCCTGCCGAAGGCGGTGCTGTCGTTCCTCGGCTTCGCCGCGCACGCGGCGCTGCTTATCCTGCCGGTCGTCCTCGCCGTCCGGCTCCTCATCCGCCGCCAGCCGCGGCGGCTCGCCGAGGGGGTCGCGGCGGGCGGCCTGACCGTCGGCGTGGTGCTGGTGCTGAACCAGCTGCTCAAGGGCCCGGGCACCGAGGGCCTCTACGACGTGCTCACCCCCACCGCCGCCCATACGGTCGGCAAGAGCGTGCCCGCGCTGGACTGGTACCTGTCCGGCCTCACCGCCTACGTCACGGTCATCGGCCTGTCCGGCCGTCCACGGTGGCGGACCGTGTTCTGGCTGGCCGTCGGCTTCTACGGAGTGGCCAGCCTGGCCGCCGCGCAGACGACGGTGTTCTCGCTGCTGATCACCGTGCTGCTGGGCATCGTGTGCGGGGCCGGGCTGCGGTACGCGTTCGGCTCGATATCCGAGCGCCCCTCGGCCGCGGAGATCGCCGAGGCGCTCGGCGCCGTGGAGGCGCCGGTGGTGGACATGCGGCGGATCGCGGACTCCAGCGCGGAGACCCGCCGGTACGCCGCGACCCTGCAGGGCGGCGGACGGCTGGACGTCACCGTGTTCGACCGAGACCAGCAGGCGGCGGACGTGTTCTACCGGCTGTACCGCAGGCTGCGGCTGCGGGCGCAGGTATCGCGCAGCGCCCCGCTCACCGTGGAGCGGGCCATCGAGCGGCGGGCCCTGCTGACCTACGCGACCGAAGACGCGGGCGTGCCGACGCCCCGGCTGAGCGCGCTGATCAGGGTGGGCCCCGAGGCCGCGGTGATCGCCAACGAAAGCCACGACGGGACGACCCTGGACAAGCTGGCGCAGGCGCCGACCGACGCGCAGCTCGCGCGGGTCTGGGACGTGGTGCTCCAGCTGCACAGCCGGCGGGTCACGCACCGGGCGCTCACCGCCGACCGGATCCTGCTGACCAGCGACGGCCAGGGCCGCGACGACGGTGACGACCAGGCTCACGGGCTCGGGCCGCCGCATCGGCACGGTGGCCGCCCGGGCGGCGGTGAGGTCATGCTGCTCGAGCCGGGCAACGGTGATGTCGCGGCGAGCGACCTTCAGCTGCGGCTGGACCTGGCCCAGCTGCTGGCCGAGCTGGCGCTGCTGGTCGGGCCGGAGCGGGCCGCCGCCAGTGCCCGGCAGAAGCTCAGCGCCGACGAGCTGGCCGCCGTGGTGCCGCTGATCCAGCCGGTGGTGCTGTACCGCTCGACCAGGATCGCCGCGAGCCGCCGCAAGAACGTGCTGCCCGCCCTCAGGAAGGGACTGGTCGCCGCCGCGCCCGGCCCAGAGGCCGCCCCCGTCCAGCTCGAGCGCATCCGGCTGCGGACCGTGGTCACGCTGGTGGCGGCCGTGTTCGCGGCCTACATCCTGGCCGTCGATCTCACCAAGACCAGCTTCAGCCAGGCGCTCCGCCAGGCCGACTGGCGCTGGGGCGCGGCCGCGCTCCTGTTGTCCGCGCTGACCTACTTCGGGGCCACGTGGGCGCTGTCCGGGTTCGTGCTCGAACGGCTGAAGTTCATGCAAACCTTCCTCACCCAGGTGGCCTGCTCGTTCGTGACCCTGGTCACGCCCGCGGCCGTCGGCGGGGTGGCGCTCAACCTCCGCTACCTGCGCAAGAGGAACGTGACGTCCGCCGACGCGGTGGCCAGCATCGGCGTCTCGCAGGTCATCGCTTTCGCGCTGCACCTGACCTTGCTGGTGATCTTCATCGCGGTGGCCGGCTCGTCACACGACACCTCGATACGCCCGCCGGACTGGACCTACATCGCCCTGGCCGTCCTGGTCAGCGTGGCCCTGGTGGTCCTGGCCGTGCCGGCCGGCCGCAGGCTGCTGCTGTCCCGCCTGACCTCCACGTTCAGCCAGGTGATCCCGCGGCTGCTGGACATCGCGCAGCAGCCGGCCAAGCTGGTCGAGGGCGTCGGCGGGACGCTGGTCGTGGACGCCGCCTACATCGGCTGCCTCGCGGTGTCCGTCCGGGCGTTCGGCGGCTCGCTCCCGTTCGCTGCCGTCGCGGTGGTCTACCTGACCGGCAGCGCGATCGGCTCGGCGGTCCCGACGCCCGGCGGGATCGGCGCGGTCGAGGCGGCCCTGTCCGCGGGTCTCACCGCCGCGGGCCTGCACGGCACCGTGGCGTTCAGCTCGGTCCTGCTGTTCCGCACCGTTACCTTCTGGCTCCCGGTGCCCCTCGGCTGGATTGCGCTCAGCTACCAGCAGCGCCGCGACATCCTCTGACCATGCCGTAACGCGCCGGCGCGCGGCTAGCCGAGCCTGGCCACCGCCAGCGAGGCCGCCAGCAGCACCAGCCCCCAGGACATCGCCCGCAGGGCGCCCTCCAGCGGGGCCAGCAGCGCCCGCTGGTCCAGCGCGGTCACCTGGCCGTCGGCAAGCGTCATGCTGCCCTCGACCCGGACCGACCGTCGCCGCAGGGTCCGGGCGGGCGTGCTCAGCTTGCGCTGCGCCGCCGACATGGCCAGCGCCGCGG
This sequence comes from uncultured Actinomycetota bacterium, assembly GCA_963808705.1. Classification (GTDB taxonomy): domain Bacteria; phylum Actinomycetota; class Actinomycetes; order Streptosporangiales; family Streptosporangiaceae; genus JASHPR01. The sequence goes on from CAWEHB010000016.1 coordinate 128,387, forward strand.
TCGCCGCGAGGACCGGGGCCAGGGCGAGTTTCCCGGTCTGCGCGGCGTAGGCGGTCAGCACCGGGAACGCGCCCCAGGCCGCGGCGAAGCCGAGGTCGGTATGGATGATCCCGCCGAACAACTCGGCGTTGTAGGCGACGACGAGGAGCACGCCCACGACCATGAACGGCAGCAGCGTCCAGCCGACCCTGGCCACCCCGACGGCGCCCAGGGCGACCGCGCCCGCGAGGCCCACGACCGTCACGGCCACCAGGACCGGCGCGGAGATCCGGGTCTGCAGCGGGCGGCCGTTCAGTTCGTCGAGCGCGTGGGCCGCCAGGCCGACCGCGAGGAAGAAGGCGATCAGGGTGGCCAGCAGGGCGGTGAGGCTGACCTGCGGGGCCAGCGCGGCGCCGATGACCACGTAGGAGAGGTGCCAGGCCGTGTACGGCGGATGCAGCAGGGTCCACCAGTCGCGCCAGCCGCCCGAGCGCGCGGCGTAGTACGCGGGCCGTGCGGCGGCCTGGATCCCGGCCGAGGGCTCTGCCGCTGACGCGGTATCCGATCGCGGCGGCTCCGGCTCCGGGGGGCTGGCGGCGAGCCCGTCAGCCACCTGCGCGCGTTCCCCACATGACCAGCCCGCCGCCCAGGCTCATCACCCGGACGCCGACGTCGGTGAACCCGGCCTTGCGCCATGCGTCGACCGTCCACGACACCGGGTACCGGCGGTAGTGCCCGGAGATGCTCGGGCCCAGGAACCGGCCGACCTCGAACCACTCGCGGCCGCCGGTGACCAGGCCGCCGGCGGGCAGCAGCAGCCGAGTGTAGAGCCACCACCAGGGCCGCCAGAACCGCGAGGGCGGGACCAGGAACTCCAGGCTCGCGACCTGCCCCCCCGGCTTGACCACGCGGGCTAGCTCGCGGAGCGTGGCCTGCGGGTCGAGCACGTACCTGAGCAGGTAGGTAAAGGTCAGCGCGTCGAAGGTGGCGTCGGCGAACGGCAGTTGCTCCGCGCGGCCGGCGGTCAGCCGGATGCGGCCGCGCAGGCCCGCGTCGGCGACGTTGCGCTGGCCCTGTCTCAGCATCTGCTCGGTGAGATCCACTCCCACCACGCTGGCCCCGGTCCGCGTCACGATCTGGATCGCGACGCCGGCCGTCCCCGATGCGACGTCGAGCACGGCCTGGCCCGGGGCCGGCGCTATCCGGCTGATCATGGCCCGGCGCCAGCGGCCGTTCTGCCCGAACGAGAGGATCTCGGCCAGCCGGTCGTACCGCTGCGGGAGCGGAGCGAACAGGTGCTGGGCGAAGCGGTTGCGCTCCGCGGCGGCGGGAGCGCTCTGGGCGGCGGGAAGCGGCACGGCGTCTCCTCAGTGCTGGCCCGGGGGCGACCCCGCTAGGCTCGCGGAACTTCACCGTACGCCCCTGCTGCCGCTGTTGCGAAGCACCGTCACGCAAGTCAAGATCGCTGAATCGGCCGCGATCAGCGCTGGGTAGGGTGATCGCTACTTTTGGTGAGCCCGGGCTGGCCCGGCCGAACCCGGGCCGCCGGCCAGGGCAGCGTCGCTGGTCAGCCCGTGACGCGGCCGCGCTCGCCGGCATGCCGCCCGGATCCCGGCCGGCCGGGCACCGCCTGGGCCCCGCCGGGCTTGCCGAGGCTTTGCCAGTTCTTGGTTTAACCATTACCTAGGCCCGCTATACGTTCGCTGCGATGCCCATAGGTATGACGAATCACCTGGTTAACAGGATTTGTCATGCCTTCACGCGGAACTAAGGAGCAGCGGCGTGGATAAGGACTCGACGAGCGCGATAAGCAGCGGCGCGTTCAGCAACACCTGGCTCAGGAGCAGCTAGCCCGATCCGGGCAGGGCCAGGCGCTGCCCGGCTGCGTACCGGCAGCCGGGCAGCGCGCGTTCTGGTGCCGCCCATACGCGGGTTCGGCCATGCCGGCCAGGCCGAGGGCTATAGGCTCCCCTATCGGGATATTGGGAGCAAGACCGAGGGGAGCACCTATGGCACGTCACTGGTGGGTAGTTCTGGCGGCCCTGGCCCTGGCGGTCGGGTCCGCGCTGGCGGCGGGCGCCGCCTCCGCAGCATCCGCGTCAGCAGCGCATACGGCCCCGGCCCGTGTCTTCCCGGGACACCCCATGGTCACGTCCAGCGCGCCTGGCGCCGCCGCCACCCGGCCCGACGCCAGCGGCGGGGCGCTGAACGTGGTCAAGAGCGCCAACTGGTCCGGCTACGCGGCACACCTGCCCCGCAAGCACGTCTACCACAGCGTGTCGGCCAGCTGGATCCAGCCCCGCGCCCGGTGCGCGGCGTCGACCGGTGACGAGTTCGCGGCGTTCTGGGTCGGCCTGGACGGTTACAACAGCACGTCGGTCGAGCAGACCGGGACGGACTCCGACTGCGTGGGCACGACCCCGAAGTACTACGGCTGGTTCGAGATGTTCCCGAAGGCGCCGGTCGTGTTCAAGAACCCGGTCATGCCCGGTGACCACATGAGCGCGTCGGTGACGTTCAGCGGCGTCGAGAAGTACACGCTGGTGCTCACGGACGCGACCCGCCACTGGACCCGCACCATCATCAGGAGGAACGCGACCCTGGCCCGGTCCTCGGCCGAGGTGATCACCGAGGCGCCGTCGTCGGGGCAGACGGGCGCTGTGCTGCCGCTGGCCGACTTCGGCACCGTCCGGTTCAGCCTGATCAGGATCAACGGGATCGTGCTGAGCAAGGAGACCCCGAGCAGGATCGTCATGTACGACAGCGGCGGCCTGCCGGAGGACTCCACCAGCCTGCTCGGCAAGGCCGGGGGAGCGTTCAGCAATACCTGGATCAGGAGCAGCTGACCTGGTGCCGGGTGGTTCCGGCGGCCGCCCGGCCGCCGGAACCACCCGGGTTAGCGTGAGCCGCCGCCAGGCACCGGCTACGCTCTCGGCATGCGCGCGAGCGACGATGAGCGGCTCACGGTCCAGGCGTCCGGCGGCCGGGTACTCGATGTCCTGGTCTCTGGCCCCGAAGACGGCCTGGCGCTGGTGTTCCACACCGGCACGCCGAGCGGGCTGGTCGAGTCCGGGCCGGTAGCCGGCGCGGCCGCCGCCCGCGGCCTGCGCACCGTGCTCTACGCGCGGCCCGGCTACGGCAACTCGACGCCGCAGCCCGGCCGGCTGGTCGCGGACGCGGCGGCCGACGTGGACGCCATCCTGGCTCATCTGCGCATCGACGAGTTCGTCACCGCCGGCTGGTCCGGCGGCGGCCCGCACGCGCTGGCCTGCGCCGCCCTGCTGCCTGTGCGGTGCCTGGCGGCGGCCACCATCGCCGGGGTCGCGCCCAGCGACAGCCCCGGCCTGGACTGGCTGGCGGGCATGGGGGAGGAGAACGTCGCCGAGTTCAGCGCCGCGACGGCCGGGGAAGCCGACCTCACCGGGTTCCTGGACCAGGCCGCGGGCGCGGTCCGCGGCGTCACCGCCGCGGAGGTCGCCGACGCCTTGGGCGGGCTGGTCTCCGAGGCCGACCAGGCGGTGCTCACCGGCGAGTTCGCCGAGTACCTGGCCGCGTTGTTCCGCGCGTCGCTGACCACCGGCATCGACGGCTGGCGGGACGACGACCTGGCCTTCACCCAGGACTGGGGACTCAGCCTCGACGCGCTCGGCCACGCCACGCCGGTCGCGGTCTGGCAGGGCGGCCAGGACCGGATGGTGCCCAGCGCGCACGGCGAATGGCTCGCGGAGAACATCCCGCGGGCCCGCGCCCGGCTGCGGCCCGGCCAGGGTCACCTCACCTTGATGGCCAGGGAACTCGGCCCGATACTCGACGACCTGCTCGACCTGGCGGGCAAGAGCGGGACGTGACGGTCCGCTGGATGCCGCACGAGCGCCAGTCGGGCCGCATCTACGCCACCGCGACCGCCCACCTTCCATGATCACGTCGGGTTTTGTCCGCCATATGGCCAAAACCCGACGTGATCATGGGCGGGGTGAGGCGGGGTAGCCCGCGTCACCCCGCGGCCGCGGCTAGGACGACGACAGGGCGGCGAGGTTGTAGACGGTCTCGCCGCCGACGGTCTGGGCGGTGAAGTGCGCCCGCACCCACGCGGCGATCTGCCCGGCGACGCCGGAGCCGCCGCCGAAGCTGTCGGAGTTGGCGCCGACGAAGTAGTGGATCTCGTGCTCGGCCACGTACCGCTCGAACTGGGCCAGCGTGGGCGCCGGGTCGGTGCCGTTGAACCCGCCGATGGCCATGATCGGGTCGCCGCTGGCCAGCTGCAGCGGCGCGGCGCTGTCCGAGCTCACCGTGGCGGCGGCCCAGCGGTAGCCGGACGCGCCGTCCTTGAGCAGGGCGGTGAGAGCGCTGCTGACCTGGGTGCTGCCGCCGAGGCCGCCGCCGCCGCGGCCGCCGAACCCGCCGAACCCGCCGCGCCCGGGGAACCCGCCGGTCCCGGTGCCCGCGGAACCCGGCCCGGTGGCGCCCCCGAATCCGTTGGCGCCGCCGAACCCGCCGGTCCCGGTGCCCGCGGAACCCTGCCCCCCGGTGCCGCCGGTGCCGCCGAACCCGCCGCCGCCCCCGGTCCCGCCGCCTCCGCCGGTCCCGCCGGTGCCGCCGAAGCCGCCGCCGCGGCCGAAGCCCCGGCCACGGCCGAACCCGCCGCCCGGCCCGAAACGCCCGGCCCCGCCGAACCCGCCCGGGCCGCCGAACGCGGTCACCGCCGGCCCCGCGGTCGGCAGCGCGCCGGCATGCGACGTCGCGGCCGTGTTCACGCTGTAGGCCAGCGGCCCGGCCAGCGCGGCGATCAGGGCCAGGGACGCCGGCGCGGCCACCAGCGCCACCCTGACCCACGCCGCCGAAGCCACCGACGCCAGCCACCGCCCGGCCAGCAGCAGCACCACGGCGCCCAGAGCGGCGGCCAGGATGACCACGCGCAGCCACGGGTTCCAGGCCGGGGTCCGGTCGAGCAGCACATAGGACCACCAGGCGGTGACCGCAACGCCGGCCGCGAGCCAGCCCCGGCCGAACCAGCTGCCCTCGTGCCGCCGCCAGCCGTCGCGCACCCGCCACAACTGCACGGCGCCGATGCCCACCAGGGCGCCGATCGCCGGCGCGAGCGCGACCGTGTAATAGGAGTGGATGATGCCCGCCATGTAGCTGAACACCGCGCCGGTCACCAGCAGCCAGCCGCCCCACAGCAGGGCCGCGGCCCGGGTCCGGTCGGTGCGCGGCTCGCGCCTCGTCCCCCATAGCAGCGCCGCGAGCGCGATCAGCGCGGCCGGGAGCAGCCAGCTGACCTGGCCGCCCATGTCGGCGGCGAAGAGCCTGGTCAGCCCGGCGGTGCCGCCGGTCGCGGCGACCCCGTGGCCGGCCGCGCCGCCGACCGCGCCGGTCTCGTTGCCGTCCAGCCGGCCGAACCCGTTGTAGCCGAAGGTGAGCTGCAGGATGTTGTTGTTGGTGGAGCCGCCGATATAGGGCCGGTCGGCGGCGGGGATGAGCAGCACGGCCACCACCCACCAGCCCGCGGCCGCCAGCAGCGCCGCGCCGCCCGCCAGCACCTGCCAGATCCGCCGGCCCAGGCCGCGCGGCGCGGCCACCAGGTAGGCCACGGCGAAGCCCGGCAGGACCAGGAACGCCTGCAGCATCTTGGCCAGGAACCCGAAGCCGAGCAGGGTGCCGGCCAGCACCAGCCAGCGGGTCTTGCCGGCCTCGATCGCGCGGGTCACGGCGTAGGCGGCCCCGGTCATCAGCAGCGTCAGCAGCGCGTCCGGGTTGTTGTACCGGAACATGAGCGCGGCCACCGGGGTGACCGCCATGGCCGCGGCGGCCAGCAGGCCCGCCGCGGGCCCGAACCAGCGGCGCACCGTGGCGTAGAGCACGCCGGCCGTGGCCACGCCCTCCAGCGCCTGCGGCAGCAGCACGCTCCAGTAGCTCACGCCGAAGATCCGCGCGGAGATGTCCATGACCCACAGGAACGCGGGCGTCTTGTCCACGGTGATGAAGTTCGAGGCGTCGAACGAGCCGAAGAAGAACGCCTTCCAGCTCTTCGTGCCGGCCTGGGCCGCGGCGGCGTAGAAGTCGTTGGCCCACCCGTTGCGGCTGAGGCCGACGGTGTAGAGCGCCGCGGTGAGCGCGAGCACCGCCAGCAGCGCCGGCCGGGCCCAGGGCGGGTCGGTCGCGGGTCCGCGCAGCAGGCGGGCGAGGCGGCCGTGCGCGCCGGGCCCCTCGGGCGCGCGGGCCCGGCCGGGGTAGCTGGGGCCGTGGTCAAGGACTCTGCTGGGTGACGTCACGGTGACCACGTCACCCGATCATTTTTCACGCGCCCTGAGATCAGCCTCTACGTTGGCTGTGAGCTCTCCGGCGGGTCCGGCGGAGCCGCCGGGTCGGGCAGCAGCGGCAGCGTGATCAGGAAGCGGGTCCGGCCGGGCTGGCTGGTCACGCCGACCGTCCCGTGGTGGGCGGCGACGACCGCGGCCACGATCGACAGGCCGAGGCCGGTGCTGCCGGCCGCGCGGGACCGGGAGCTGTCGCCCCGGACGAACCGCTCGAACAGGTCCGGCTGCAGCTCGGCCGGTATGCCCGGGCCGTCGTCGGTCACGCTGAGTTCCGCGGTGCCACCTCCGGGGGCAGAGCCGACCGCGACGGTGACCGTGGTCCCGGCCGGGGTGTGCGTCCGCGCGTTGCTGAGCAGGTTGGCGAGCACCTGGTGCAGCCGCTGGTCATCGCCGGGCACCAGCACCGGGCCCTCGGGCAGCTCGAGCTGCCACCGGTGATCGGGCCCGGCGGCCCGCGCGTCGCTGGTGGCGTCGATGGCCAGCCGGGCCAGGTCCACGGGCCGGGACTCCAGCGGCCGTCCGGCGTCCAGCCTGGCCAGCAGCAGCAGGTCCTCGACCAGCGCGCTCATCCGGGCCGACTCCGACTCGACCCGGCCCAGGGCGTGCTCCACGTCCGGCGGGAGCGTGTCCGGGTGCCGCCGGGCGAGCTCGGCGTAGCCGCGGATCGCGGCCAGCGGCGTCCGCAGCTCGTGGCTCGCGTCCGCGGCGAAGCGGCGCAGCCGCGCCTCGCTGGCCTGCCGGCGCGCGAGCGCGTTCTCCACGTGCCCGAGCATCCGGTTGAACGCGGCGCCGAGCTGGCCCACCTCGGTCCGCGGGTCGGCGTCGGGCACCCGGTGCGGCAGGTCGACCTCGCTGGCCAGCGGCAGCCTGGCCACCTCGGCCGCGGTGGCCGTCACCCGCCGCAGCGGCCGCAGCGACAGCCGCACCCACCCGGTGCCGATGAACCCGGTGAGGAACAGGGCCAGGGCGAACACGATGATCTCGGTGAGCGCCACGTCGTGCAGGGTGTCGGTCATCGAGCTGAGCGGGATACCGCTGACGTACACGGTGTCGTTCGGGCCCTGCACCGCCATCAGGCGATAGGTGCCGAACCCGGACAGGGTGGCCGTGTAGGGCTCGCCGTCATGCGGCATCGCGGTGAGTATCGCGTCGTCGGCATGACTCAGCTTGCAGGGGCCGGTCGTGGTGGCCGGGTTGAGCACGATGCCCTGCGTGATCTGGGCGCTGAGCGTGTACGCCGGCTGCCCGGGCGGGGCGTAGCAGTCCTGGGCGGTTTCGCCCGGCGGGGCGCCGCCGTCCTGGCCGTCACCGTCGTTGTCGGGGCCGGGCGGCGGGTGCAGGCAGTTGTAATAGCGCTGGCTCGCGTCCCTGAGCTGGTTGTCCACCTGATTCAGCAGCGCCCGGTTCAGGGCTCCGTAGGTGACGGCCCCCACCGCGGCGCAGGCCACGAACAGCAGCGCCACGAGGCCGGCGATCAGCCGGCCGCGCAGCGTCCGTCCGGCCAGCCACCCGCGCAGCCCGCGCGCCGGGGCCGCCCCGGATCCGCCCGCCTGGGTCATCCGACTCCCGCCTCAGCCAGCCGGCTTCAGCACGTAGCCGACGCCGCGGACGGTGTGGATCAGCGGCTCCCGGCCGGTGTCGATCTTCTTGCGCAGGTAGCTGATGTACAGCTCGACCACGTGCGCCTGGCCGCCGAAGTCGTAGTTCCACACCCGGTCCAGGATCTGCGCCTTGGACAGCACCCGCCGCGGGTTGCGCATGAGGAACCGGAGCAGCTCGAACTCGGTGGCGGTCAGGTCGATCAGGTCGCCGCCCCGGCGCACCTCCCGGGCGTCCTCGTCCATGGTCAGGTCGGCCACGGTCAGCTGGGTCCCGGCCCGGGCCCGGGCCACGCCCGCCCGGCGCAGCAGCCCGCGCAGCCGGGCGAGCACCTCCTCCAGGCTGAACGGCTTGGTCACGTAGTCGTCGCCGCCCGCGGTGATGCCCGCTACCCGGTCCTCGACCGCGTCCCGCGCGGTCAGGAACAGCACGCACACGTGCGGCAGTTCGGCGCGCAGCCGGCGCAGCACCTCGAAGCCGCTGAAGTCGGGGAGCATCACGTCCAGGACGACCGCGTCGGGCTGGAACTCGCGCGCCGTCCGGACGGCGGATGCGCCGTCCGCCGCGACCGCGATGTCCCAGCCCTCGTAGCGGAGCACGCTGGCCAGGAGCTCGGCCAGGCTGGGCTCGTCGTCTACGACCAGGACCCGGATCGGCGTCCCGTCCGGCCGCGCGGTGAGCTTGTCGGCTGCCGCCTGCTGATTCTCCATAAGGCTCGTCATGCTTCCAGGATGTGCCGGCAGCTTCTAGCTTCCGTATGCGCTGTCTCTGAGTTCCTTCTGAAAAAAGCTAACCTGCCTGAACGCGACGCCCCGGGGCAGGGCCGGAACGCCCGGCCCGCTCTGGCCCCGGGGCCGGAAGCGGCGCCGGGGCCAGCCGCAGCGCCAGCGCCGGGCAGTCGGTCACCGCCCGCCGGGCCTCCCGGGCCAGGCGGGGCGGCACCGCCTGGTCGGCGATGACCGGGTAGCCCCACTCGTCGAGCGAGATCAGCTCGGGCAGCAGTTCGGCGCACAGGCCGTGCCCCGAGCAGGCGATCGGGTTGACCCGCAGCTTCGACTGTGCTGGCCTGGGGGGACGCTCTGTCCCCTGGGGATACCCCAGACCCCGATGGCCCGGAACCCCCCGCGGTATGGTCATCGGTCAGCTCCAGTCCGCGTCGGTGGACGGTCCGGCCGGGATGGGCAGGAACGGCCGGCCGCTGGCCGCGGTGCAGCGGCCCTGCATGTGCTGGCGGACCTCCGGGGCGAACACCTGCAGCGCGGAGCGCAGGAACCTGACCGTGCCGTCGGGGTGGTGGCAGGCGCCGCGCCCTTCGACCAGCCCGGCCCAGCGGCGCAGGTTCTCCAGCACCCGCGGGTCCGGCCGGCGGCCGGTCAGCCCGGCCAGCTCGTCCATGGCCGCCGCGATCGAGGGCAGGCCGCTGCGACACGGCCCGCACTGCCCGGCGGACTCCAGCGCCAGGTACCGGGCGACCCGGGCCGACTCCACCAGGCCGCACAGGTCCGCGGGCAGCGCGGCCAGCACCCCGGCGCCGGTGAACGCGCCGGCCGGCCGCAGCGCCGCGTTGCTCAGCGTCAGCCAGGGCACCTGATCGGCCGGTATCCAGGCCCCGTGGTACCCGCCCACCAGCACCGCGCCGGCGCCGGGCGAATCCAGCAGGCCCGCCAGCGGCGTGCCGATGACCGCCTCGGCCACGTTCACCGACCCGTCCGCCCGGCGCAGCGTGCACAGCATCGTGCCGGGCTCGTCCGGCGTGCCCAGGCCGCGGAACCAGTCCGGGCCGTAGCGCGCGATCAGCGCCAGGTGGGCCAGTGTCTCCACGTTCTGCACCAGGGTCGGGCGCCCGTCCACGCCGCGCTCGAACACCCGCGGCGGGGTGAACCGCGGCACCGCCGCGCCGCCGCTGACCAGGCTCGCGAGCGCGGACTCCTCCCCGGCCAGGAACCGCGCCGGGGCCGACACCAGCTCGACGGCGGCCCGGTCCAGCCCGCGGGCGTGACGTTCGGGAATCCGGTCGTCCAGCCGGGCGCGGGCCCGCACGTCGCGGCGGACGTAGAGGATCACGCGCCCGGCGCCCACCGCCTCAGCGGCCAGTTGCAGCCCGTCCAGCACCAGGTGCGGCGCCAGGCACAGCAGGGCCTGGTCCTTGTGGCTGGCCGGCTCGCCCTCTGCGCCGTTGCCGACCACGACCGCGCGCCCGGGGCGGGCCGCGGACACGGTCTGCAGCTTGCGGTGCACCGGGAACGCCGCCCCGCCGCGGCCGGTCAGCCCGGCGGCGCGGACCTCCGGGATCAGCGCCCCGGCCCGGCCGCGGTACGGCACCGGCCCGTGGCCGGCCAGGTGGCTGGCCAGGTCGCCGCGGCCGCCCGCGGGCGGCAGCAGCCGGGGCAGCCCGCCGGCGGCCGGGCCCTCCGGGGCCAGCGGGGCGTGGACGGTCATGGCGCTCACCGGTCACCCGCCCGGGCCAGCAGATACTGGTCGTCCATCAGCTCGGGGACCCGGCCGGCCCGCGGGACCGCGGCCCGGGCCCGCGCCACCCGCCAGGCCAGCGCGCCGATGACCGCGGCGATGCAGGCCAGGGCCAGGTAGAGCAGCGGCCCGCTCTGCAGGTCCTTGCTGGAGAAGACGCTGTGCACCACCGCGACCGGCCAGGACGCGTAGGCCAGCCAGTGCACGGCCCGCCAGGTCCGGCGGCCGAGGTGCCGGCGCAGCAGGCTGGTCACGATGATCGCGGCCATCAGGTCGAGCGAGACGGCGCCGAGGCCCAGCCACAGGGGCTCGTAGGCGGAGACGAACGGGATCACGGCGGCGGCCAGGCTGATGCTGACGTAGGAGTCGGCGACCGCCGTGAGCACGTGCACGGCCACGAACGCCACCGCGAGCAGGGACAGGTTCCGGTGCAGCCCGAGGACGGCGAACCTCGGCAGGCCGGGCAGCCGTCCCTGCCGGTTCACCAGGATGCCGATGATCATCACGGCGGACAGCAGGACCAGGCTGACCACGCCGGTCGCGCGGCTCGTGTACCAGAGCGCGGTGCTGGACGTGATCTCGTGCATCACGAGCCCCCCGAGGTGACCTGGCTGCCGCCGGAGCTGGACGCCGGCGTGGAGGAGGGCGAGCTCAGGCCGCTCGACGACGATGAGCTCGATGAGCTGCCGGAGCTGGCCGACGAGCTGCCGGAGCTGCTCGTGCCGCTGGACGTGCCGGAGCTGCCTGAGGTGCCAGCGCCCGAGGTGGCCTGCTGGGTGCTGCTCGCCCCGGAACCGGAGGACGCGTGGTGGGTGACGCCGGGCAGGCTGAAGGCGATTGCTCCCGCGGCGATCAGGCTGGCGGCGGCGGCCGAGACGGTGACCGCGCGCAGCCGGGCCGTGCCCCGGTCCCGCTCCCTGGCGCCCAGCCCGGCGCTGCGCGGCGAGCCGCTCTGGTGGTGTGGGGTCATGGCAGCGAGTCTGCCGGCCGGCTCTCGGAGGTTGCTATGGGCTACCTCTCAGCCAGCTATGAGCATCGGCGGGCCCGCGCCGCGGGCGGACGGTCACGCCGGCGGCCGGATGGTCAGCACCGGCAGCCGCAGCACGGCTGGGCGCGCCATGCCGTCGGGCGCCCAGGCGATCAGCGTGACGTCGTGCGGCCCGGCGGGCAGGCCGGACAGGTCGAAGCTCGCCGGGCCGGCGCCCTTCTTGACCACCGGGTCGTGCGCGTTCCAGCCGCGCTCGCCGGCCCGGCCAACCCGGGCCACCGCGTGGATCTCCTGGCCGGGCCGGGCCCCGCCGATCCTGGTCTCGACCCGCACCGGGCCCGGCAGGTCGGCCGGGGCGGCGCCGGGCGCGTCATCGGCGGCCGGCACCGCGACCCGGGTGGCCCCGCCGATGATCGTGACGCCGGTGATCTGGAGCTGGGCGCGCTCGCCGGCCTGGGCGCTGGGTTGCGCGGGCCGGGCCGGGGCAGGAGCCGCGGCGCCGGCGGCCGCGGCCGCGGGCTGACCGGCCTGGGCCGGGGCCCGGGCGCCGCCCCCCGGGCTGATCTGCTCCAGCATCCAGCCGCAGATTTCCTGGCAGTCCCAGCCCGGCCAGGTCTTGCCCTCCTGCTCCGGCTCGACCTCGGTCCGCTCGACCTCCAGCCGGCGCTCCCAGCCGCCGTCGACCTGGCACTGCGCGAACACGACCGCGAACGAGGCGGCCGGGTGCCAGTCCGACCGGTCCGCGGCCGCCTCGCTCAGGCTGCTCCGCGCGTGATCCTGCCATACCGCGATGTGCTCGAGGGTCGGGCGCGGGCGCAGGTTGCGCATGGCCCGGTGGATGTCGCGCCGGTCGGCATAGGCCAGCGCGCGGAAAGTCGTGATCTTGAGCTGCTCGGCCAGGACCCGGCGGTGCCTGGTCCGCAGCTCGGGGATCGAGCTCAGATCGTCGCTCGGCACTGGGTGCTCCTTGTCTGCGTGCGTACCGGGGCGGGCGATCGCCGGTGCGCGGCGCCCGGGGCGCGGCGCCGGCCCGGCTCTCGCCTCAGGGGCTGGCCTAGACGAACTGGTAGTCCCCCAGCTTCTCGAACCCGCTGGCCGCGAGGTGGCTGTTCTCGTCGCGGCAGCCGCCGCAGCAGCGCAGCTCGAACCAGGCCGCGCACTCGTACACCGTCCCGCAGCATTCCACCGGGATGGTGCAGGGCGGCACGGTGATGCACCTCTCGATGCACACCGTCTCGCAGCCCTTCCAGTCGACTACCTGCAGTTCCTCCGGGTTGGGCAGGACGTCGGACAGGTTGAAGTCCCGGCCGTCGCCGATGGCCGTGAAGCCGACGTTGAAGCACCAGTGCCCGCAGATGCACTTCCAGAGCCGGCCCTCGAGCTCGACGCGGAGGCGCACCACGAAGGGCTCCTCCCGCTCGATGATCCGGTCGTGCGGGTTCGGTGAGTCGACGTCGAGGATCTCGGCGTGCCAGCGGGCCCTCAGGTACCGCTCCGACGGCAGCTCGATCTTGGTCGGGGCCTTGTGCCAGCGGTCGTCATCCGGCCAGCAACAGCGCCGGCGGTGGTCGGACTGGCTGGTGTCGGCGCCAGTCGTGGTGGGCGTGGTCATGGGTTGCCTCCTTCGGCAGACGTAACGGACGGGCCGGTGGCCGGCCCTGTCTCCAGCGTGTGCCGGGCCGGTGAAGCGAGGCTGCAAGCCGCACTCAAGACCTGCTGATTTCCTGCATAAAATCTTGGTAAGCACTTAATAAGTGCTCAAGAGTCTGGATTAACTGATTGCAGTCAGACTGTGGAACAGCTGGACAGTGTCTGACCCCGGGGATACGCCGAGCTCGTCGTGCAGCGCAGCGCAGCAGAGCTGGAACTGCCGGCTGACGAGCTGCTGCTGGTGCTGCAGGGCGTAGCACCGCATCAGCAGCCGGTGCACCGCCTCATAGCACTGGTCGGCGCTGAGCGCGAGCTGGCCGAACTGGACCGCCGCGGCGAGGTCGTTCAGGTCGATGTGCATCTCGGTCAGGCGCTCCAGGGCCTGCAGGTACAGGTCCGTGAGGCGGCGCTGCTCGGGCAGGTACCAGTCGCTGTCGCCGTCATCCTCGAACAGCGGACCGCGGTACAGGCGGACGGCCTGCAGGTACACGTGGATGGCCCGCTGGAGATCACCCTCGCGGCGGGCCGCCTCCGCATGCTGCACGGCGGCCAGGAACTCGGTCCGGTCGATCCACCACGTCAGCTCCGGGTTCGGCAGGTAGCAGCCGTCCTGGTACAGGATGTACTGGCCATCCCGCCCGTGCTGGCTGAGCGTGCTGCGCAGGCTGTAGAGAGCCGCGTTGAGGTTGTTGCGGGCCGAGCCCAGGGTGTGGTCGGGCCACATCAGCTCCATCAGCACCTCGCGCCGGACCGGGCGGCCCATCTGGACGACGAGGTACTGGAACACGGTCCTGGCCTTGAGGCTGTTCCATCTCAGCACGCGGCGCCCGGCGACCGTCAGGTCCAGCGGCCCGAGCACACAGGCCGCCACTTCAGCGTCGGGCACGGCCGGCGGCTCGACGGGGAGCACCGGCTCCAGGCCGACCGCCGGCACCGTGGCCGGCGACGCCAGGACCGGGCCCGGCCCGGGCGGAGCGTTCGTCTGGGCGGTCCCGATCTGCCGCTCCCAGCTGGTCAGCAGGGCGTCGATGCCCTGGTGCATCTCCTGGGCCGCCCGGCGCTGGGCGTGGGCGGCCGATTCCAGCTCAACGGCCACCCGGAGCTGCTCGGCGCCCAGCAGGCGCAGCTGGCGCAGCCGGTCGGTGATCGAACCCTGGCCGGCGCTCTCGGTCAGCGCCCGGGACCGAGGCGGCGGCCGGTCACCCCCCTCAGGGCTGCGCTCAGCGTCACCGGCCGCCGCGGGGCCCGGTCCTGCGCCCGGGTCGGCGGCGGAGCCCGGGTACCCGGTCATGGCGTGCTTCCCGCCGGTGCGGTTGCCCCGGACCCTCCGGGTAATCGCGTTCATGACCATCTCCTTGCCGGAACCCGCCGGCATGGGTGAGACCGAGGCTCTCACCTGGTGCAGAGGCGCGGGGCCTCCCGGAGATACGCTCCCGGCCAGATTCCCGGGCGCTACCGCGCCGCGGCGGCCAGTCTCCGCTGAGGCCAGGCTCGGTCCCGGGCCGGCCGGCTGTCCATACGTCATTCTGCGGATATTCACCCCGGGGATCCGGGGGGTACGCTGCGGCGGGACGCCGCGGGTGCTACCGCATCCGGTCGAGGATCTCGCGGACCAGGTCCATCGAGGTGTGCGGGTGCAGGAACGCGAACCTGGCCACGGTCTCGCCCTCCCACGCCGTCGGCGGGATGAACGCCACCTGGTCGTGCAGCAACTGGCCGGCCCAGCCCGCGTACTGCCCGGGAGTCCAGCCGAGGCGGCGGAACAGCACCACGCCCAGCTCGGGCTCGCGGATCAGTTCCAGGTAGTCGCGGGTCCCGATCTCGGCCGCGGCCTGGCGCGCCAGGCCGATCGCGGCCTCGATGGCCTCGGAGTAGGCCCGGACGCCGTACACCGCGAGCGAGAACCACAGCGGCAGCCCGCGGGCGCGGCGGGTCAGGTGGTAGGCGTAGTCCGTCGGGTTCCACTCCGCCGGGTCGGCGTGGATCACGTCGAGATACGAGGCGTCCTGCCGGTGCACCGAGCGGGCCAGCGCCGGGTCGCGGTAGATCAGCGCGGCGCAGTCGAACGGCGCGAACAGCCATTTGTGCGGGTCGACGATGAAGGAGTCGGCCTGCTCGATGCCGTCGTAGGCGCGCCGGATGCTGGGCGCGAACAGCCCGGCCCCGCCGTAGGCCCCGTCCACGTGGAACCACGCGCCGAGCTCGCGGCAGACGGCGGCGGTCCCGGCCAGGTCGTCGATGATGCCCGCGTTGGTGGTGCCCGACGTGGCCACCACGGCCGCGAGCGACGACGGGTCGCTGTCGGCCTCGACCGCGGTCCGCAGCGCGGCGCCGGTCATCCGGTGATCGTCGGTCGGCACGGTCAGCGCGTCCATCTCCAGGATCCGCAGCGTGGCGGCGATCGAGGAATGCGCGTCCGAGCTGACCGCCACCCGCCACCGGCGCCCGTGGCCCGTGCTGGCTGTGGCCGGCCCCGGCCGGCGGCCCGGCGCTTGGCCGCCTCCCGGGCGACCAGCAGCGCCGACAGGTTGGCGGCCGATCCGCCGGACACGAAGCACCCGCCCGCGGACTCCGGCAGCCCGGCCCGGTCGGCGATCAGGCGCAGCACCTGGTTCTCCGCCTGGATCGCGCCCGCGGCCTCCAGCCAGGAGATGCCCTGGATCGAGGCGCAGGAGACCAGCATGTCGAACAGCAGCGCCGCCTTCGTCGGCGCGGCCGGGATGAAGCCGAGGAAGCGGGGGCTGTCCGCCGAGATCACCGCGGGCGCCACGCACGAGGTGTACACGCCGAGCACCTGGTCCGGATTGTGCGGCAGGTCGCCGAGCAGGCCGCGCAGCGCGGCGTCGAGCGCGGCCGGGTCCCGCGCGCCCTCGTCCAGCGGTACCGGGTCGAGCCGCAGCCGGTTCTCCGCGTACGCGAGTACCGACCTGATCATCTGCTCCGTGGTGGCATCGACGCTGTGCATGGCCGAAACCTAGCGCGGCCGCTCGCGGCCCGGCTATGCCGCCGCCCGCCGGCGGATCACCGGCACGGTGGGGCGGCTACCCGGTGCGCCGCGGGCTGATGCCGCGCGTGGCCTCCCCCCGGGGCGGGTAGTCAGGCTCTATCAGGACGAGCCGGGATCGCGGACCTGGAGGCCAGGATGGCAGAGCCGCCGAAGCTGCACGGGGTCTCCGATCTGCGGGAGTTCTTCCGCACCAATCAGACGCCGATCTACTTCATCTCGCCGACGGCGTTCAACCTGCTCGGGATCGACCGCTGGGTCCGCAACTTCCACTACATCACCTACTTCGACTCGTTCGAGGGCAGCCATCCCGATGTGTTCGTGCCCGCCGACCGGGAGACGCCCGAGTTCGAGTCCATCGAGGACATCTGCAACTACCTGCTCGCCCACCCAGAGGTGATCAGCTGGGTGCACTCGCACGGCCCGGATGGCCGGGCGGTGTTCGTCATGTTCGACTCCCGGACCGAGGCGCTGGCGGCCGCGGCCGGGCTGCGGGTCGCCCACCCGCCGGCCGGGCTCAGGCACCGCCTGGACTCCAAGATCGTCACCACCCAGCTCGGCAACGACGCCGGCGTGCCCAGCGTGCCGAACGTGCTCGGCCGCGCGGCCAGCTACCAGGAGCTGACCGCCCTGGCCGGCCAGGCCGGCCTGGGCGAGGATCTCGTGGTGCAGATGCCCTACGGCGACTCCGGGAAGACCACGTTCTTCATCAAGACCCAGGCCGACTGGGACGCCTGCTCGGATAAGGAACCGCTGGCGGACTACGAGCTCAAGGTCATGCGCAGGATCGACCACCGCGCGATCGCCGTCGAGGCGGTGCTGACCCGGTGCGGCACGCTGGTCGGGCCGCTGATGAACGACATCACCGGCCACCCCGAGCTCACCCCCTACCGCGGCGGCTGGGCCGGCAACGACTACCCGGCCACGCTGACCGTCGAGCAGAAGCAGAAGGCCAGGGACATGACCCAGCGGCTGGGCGACCGGCTGGCCCACGAGGGCTACGTGGGCTTCTTCGAGGTCGACTTCCTGGTCGACACCGGCACCGGCGATCTCTACCTGGGCGAGCTCAACCCGCGGATCAGCGGCATCAGCTCGATGACGAACGTGACCGCCGGCGCCTACGCCGACATGCCGTTGTTCCTGTTCCACCTGCTCGAGTACCTGGACGTGGACTACGAGG
This sequence comes from uncultured Actinomycetota bacterium, assembly GCA_963808705.1. Lineage (GTDB taxonomy): Bacteria > Actinomycetota > Actinomycetes > Streptosporangiales > Streptosporangiaceae > JASHPR01. The sequence continues at coordinate 145,573 of CAWEHB010000016.1, forward strand.
TCGACATCGGCGAGATCAACGAGCGCTGGTCCCGCGAGGCCAGCGTCGACGTCTGGAGCCAGATCATCATCAAGGAGACCGGGGACCAGGTGGAACTGCTGAACCGGACCCCGCGCACCGGCATCTACCGGCTCACCGAGGACGGGACCGCGGAGTTCGCCCGGTGGAGCTACGACTGGCACTGGATAACGGGCGAGTCCGAGGCCTTCTACCTCCGCATCCTGGCCCCCGGCGACTACCGCTACCCCGGAGCGGACCTGGGGGCGCTGGTGACCCGCGGCCGCCTGCAGACCGATGACAACCAGCTCGAGGACCGCTGCAAGCGATGGATCTCCGGGATCCGGGCCCAGGTCGCCGGCACGCCGCTGGTCCCGGAACAGCCCGCGCCGGCCAGCCCGACGTCGTTCAAGATGGCCTGACCGGTGGGCACGCCCGGGCAGTTCACCGTGCATCCGCTGGACCCGCTGACCGCCGGGGAGATCAGCACCGTCGCCGCCGTGCTGCGGCGCGACCGCGAGGTCGGGCCGCCGCGCTGGCGGTTCGCGTCGATCGGGCTGGTCGAGCCGCCCAAGGGGGCATCCCGGCCCCGCCGCGAGGCCCTGGCCGTGTGCTGGAACCGGGAGGACGGCCGGGCCTACCGGGCGGTGGTCTGTATGGCCGACGCCGCGGTCACCGCGTGGGAGGACCTGCCCGGCCAGCAGCCGAACATGACCGTGGACGAGTGGCACGAGTGCGACGAGATGCTCCGCGCGCACCCGGCGCTGATCGCGGCGCTGGCCCGCCGCGGCATCACCGACATGGGCCTGGTGCTCACCGACACCTGGGCCTACGGCGCGGCGCTGGTGCCCGAGCGCTACCGTGGCCTGCGGATCGGCTGGGCCGACGTGTGGCACCGCGACAGCGCGGACAGCAACCCGTACGCCCACCACGTCACCGGGCTGCACCCGGTCGTGGACCTCAACCGGATGGTGGTGCTGGAGCTGGAGGACAGCCTCGACGGCGCCGGGCAGGAGGCCGCGGAACCGCCCGAGGTGATGGGCGAGTACCTGCCGAAGCTCATCCCGATGCCGCTGCGCGAGGTGAAGCCGCTGCAGGTCAGCCAGCCCGACGGAGTTTCCTTTACGCTCCACGGTCGGCTGCTGCGCTGGCAGAACTGGGAACTGCGCCTGGGTTTCAACCACCGCGAGGGGCTCGTCCTGCACACCGTGGGGTTCCGTGACGCCGGGCGGCTGCGCCCGGTCGCGCACCGGCTCTCGTTCGCCGAGATGGTCGTGCCGTACCGGGACGCCACCCCCGATCACTACCGGCGCACGGCGTTCGACATCGGCGAGTGGGGCCTGGGCTTCATGACCACCTCGCTCGAGCTGCACTGCGACTGCCTGGGCGAGATCACCTACCTGGACGCGGTGGTGCACGATTCCCGCGGCGAGCCGCGGACGATACCGAACGCGATCTGCATCCACGAGGAGGACGACGGGATCGGATGGAAGCACGTGGACGACCGGTCCGGCGCGGAGGTGCGGCGCGCCCGCCGGCTCGTGATCTCGTTCCACGTCACGGTGGCGAACTACGAGTACCTCGTCTACTGGCGCTTCTACCAGGACGGCAACATCGAGTGCGAGGTGCGCGCCACCGGGATCATGGTCACCTCGTATTTCCCGGACGGCCGCAAGCCGCCCTACGGCACGCTGGTGGACCAGCGCACCTACGCGCCGTACCACCAGCACTTCATCGTGGCCCGCCTCGACCTCGACGTCGACGGCCCGGCCAACACCGTCTACGCGTCACAGTCCGAGCCCGCCGCGGTCGGCGAGGACGACCCGTACGGCCTGGGCCTGGTGATCCGCGACACCCCGCTGCGCACCGAGGCGGAGGGCAAGCAGGACTACGACTGGAGCGTGCAGCGGAGCTGGAAGGTCGTCAACGACAACGTCCGGAACGGCCTGGGCACCCCGGTCGGGTACAAGCTGGTCCCGACCGGTGCCTTCCCTCCGCTGATCGACCGTGCCTCGCCGGCGTTCCAGCGGGCCGAGGTGATCGGGCATACCCTCTGGGTCACGCCGCAGCGGGACGGCGAGCGCTGGCCGTGCGGCGACTTCCCGAACCTCAGCGAGCACGACTCGGGGCTGCCCCGGTGGACCGCGCAGAACCGGGCCATCGAGAACACCGACGTGGTGCTCTGGTACGTGTTCGGCATCCACCACATCACCCGCCCGGAGGACTGGCCGGTGATGCCCGTTGACGCGGTCTCGTTCTGGCTCAAGCCGTTCGGGTTCTTCGACCGCAACCCGGCGCTCGACGTCCCGCCCAGCGGGCCGCACCACGGCGGCTAAGCGCGCGAAGTAAGGCTGTGGAAGAGCTCGACCGTATCCGCCCCGGGAGACACGCCGAGCTCATCATGCAAGGCCGCTGAGCAGAGCTGGTACTGCCGGCTCACGAGCTGCTGCTGGTGCTGCAGGGCGTAACAGCGCATCAGGAGCCGGTGCGCCGGCTCACAGCACTGGTCGGCGCTGATCGCGAGCTGGCCGAACTGAACCGCGGCGGCGAGATCGCGCTGGTCGAGATGCATCTTCGCCAGGCCTTCCAGGGCCTGGAGGTATAGCTCCTTGAGTCGGCGCTGCTCGGGAAGGTACCAATCGCCGTCCCGGTCATCTTCAAAGAGCGGGCCGCGGTAAAGGCGCACGGCTCGCAGGTACGCGTTCATGGCCTGCTGGGAATGGCCGCCGCGCCGGGCCCGTTCAGCGTGCTGCAGCGCGGTCAGGAATTCGGTGCGGTCGATCCACCACATCAGCTCGGGATTCGGCAGGTAGCAGCCGTCCCGGTAAAGGATGTACTGGATCTTCCGGCCGCGATGGTCGAGGGTGTTACGCAGGCTGTACAGCGCGGCGTTGAGGTTGTTGCGAGCGGAGCCGACGCTGTGGTCAGGCCACATCAGCTCCATGAGCACCTCGCGCCGGACAGGACGGCCGATCTGGACGACCAGGTACTGGAACACGGTCCTGGCCTTGAGGCTGTGCCATCTCAGGACGCGATGGCCGCCCACGGTCAGATCCAGTGGCCCGAGCACGCAGGCCGCTACCTCAGCCTCGGGCCCGGCATCCTGCGGTGCCGGCGTCGGTCCCACGCCACCGGCTGGCGGCGCCACTGGCTCCGCCGCAGCGGGCCCGGCCCGGGCTCCGGCTTCGGGCGCGGCATAGCCCGAGCCGGGAATCCACCAGCGCCGCCGGCGCCGGCCCTCGCCGCGCTGGTCCACGGAGGCCGGCGCCGCCTGCTCCCGGGCCGCCTTGATGTGCCGCTCCCAGCTAGTCAGCAGAGCCTCGATCCCGTGCTGCACCTCTTAGGCCAGAAGACGCTGGGCCCGGGCCGCCGAATCCAGCTCAGAGGCAATCCGAAGCTGCTCGGCGTAGGACACGCAGAGCTGGCGCAGCGTAGCGATCGTCGTGGCAGATCCGATGTCGTGAAGGCTGGAGAGCATACGGTCAGCCGCCCCGAACTGCTCATCCAGGACCAGTCGCCGCAGTTCCGCGACAGCGGCTAAGGCCGCGTCGCCGTGTGACGTCACCGTCGCGGGATTCACCATCGCGTGCCCCCTTTATAGCGTCGATGCTGTAACCGATCATGGCTTCCGTCAAGGCATTATCACGAGTGCATTAAGGGGCGGTAAAGCTGGCTATCTCCCGCGGCGCGAACATTACGCCTATGCTGTCGCGCCGAGGCCGAGAGCCTCCCTGATCCGGGAGACGGCGGCGGGGAGGTCGTCGGCCTGCGGGCCGCCGCCCTGCGCGAACGCCGCGCTGCCGCCGCCGCGCCCGCCGGTCACGGCCAGCACCCGGTCCAGCACCGCGGTGGCCGGGACCTGCGCGGCCAGGCTCCCGGGCACGCTCACCCCGACCCGCAGCAGCCCGGCCCGCGGGTTGGGCAGCAGCAGCACGACCACCGCGTCCAGCTCGCCGGCCAGCCGCCGGGCCTGGGCGGGCAGGCCGGACGGCCTGAAGCCCGGGTCGGCGGCCACGAGGTAGCGGTGCCCGGACGCGCCGGTCCGCACCAGGTCAGCCAGGGACTCGGCCGCGGGCCCGCCCGGCGCGGGCTTGCTGCCCCGGGCGGCCAGCGCCTCGACCCGTTGCGGAAGCTGATCCACGGAGACGCGCAGACGGGCGGCGAGCCCCCGGAGCAGCTTGTCGCGCTCCAGCGTGCGCTGCACCGCGGCCTCGCCGGTGACCGCCTCGATCCGGCGGACGCCCGAGCCGATGCTGCCCTCGCTGACGATCAGGAACAGGCCTACCTCGGCGGTCCGCAGCACGTGGGTGCCGCCGCACAGTTCGGCGGAGAAGTCTCCGAACGAGACGACCCGGACGTCCTCGCCGTAGGAGTCGCCGAAGAAAGCGATCGCGCCGTCCCGGACCGCGTCCTGGTACGGCCTGACCTCGGTGGTGCGCGGCTCGTTTTCCAGTACTTCCGCGTTGACCAGCCACTCCACCTGCTCGACCTGATCCTCGGACACCGCCAGGGGATGCAGGAAGTCGAAGCGCAACCGGTCCGGGGCGACCAGCGACCCGGCCTGACGGACGTGTTGGCCGAGGATCTGGCGCAGGGCCGCGTGCAGCAGGTGGGTCGCCGAGTGGTTCCGCATGACCGACCGTCGCCGGGCCGCGTCGACCGCGAGCTCGGCGGTGTCACCCCGGCGCAGCACGCCCTCGGTGACCGTCACGAAGTGGACATGGTGGCCGCCGACGTTCCGGGTGTCCGTCACCCGGGCCGACAGGCCGGGCGCGGTGATCTGGCCGGTGTCGCCGACCTGGCCGCCTCCCTCGGCGTAGCAGGGAGTCTGGTCGAAGACCGCCAGGCCGCTTTCGCCCGCGGCCAGGCTGTCGGCCGGCCCGCGCGGCCCGGCCAGGGCGATGACCCGGCCCGTGGCGGTGAGCTGGCGGTGGCCGCGGAACCGGGTCGTCGTGGCGCCGAGGGCCGCGATGACGTCCGGGCCCGCCCCCGCCTGCGGGTCCGTGCCGGCACCGGTGACCGGCCCGGCCGCAGCGCCGCGGGACAGCTCGCGGTGCTCGGCGAACAGCTCGCCGAACCGCCGCTCGTCCAGCGACCCGCCCCGCTCGGCGGCGAAGTCCCTGACGAGATCCACCGGCATGCCGTGCGTCGCGAACAGCCTGAAGGCCTCGTCACCGGTGATCTTGAAACCGGGGCCGACAGCCAGCGCGGCGAGCCGGTCTAGGCCGCGGCGCACCACCCGGCCGAAGTCGCGCTGCTCACGGGCGAGCAGGTCCATGGTGCGGTCGCGGCCGTCCGCGAGCTGCGGGTAGCTGCGCCCCATCTGGCCGATGACCGCGTCGGCCACGTCGCGCAGGTCGAAGTCCGCGGCCCCGGCCTGGGTCACGATCGCGATCACCTTCCGCAGCAGCCGCCGCGGGATGTAGCCGCGGCCCTCGTTCGACGGGACGACGCCCTCGCTGAGGATGAACGTCGAGGCCCGGACGTGGTCCGCGACGATCCGGACGTCCCGCTCGCCCGCGCCGGTCCCGGCCAGTGCCGACCGCACGGCCGCGACGATCGGAGCGAACAGGTCCGTCTCGTACGCCGAGTCGCGGCCCTGCAGCACCATGGCCATGCGCTCCAGCCCGGAGCCGGTGTCCACGCTGGTGAACCGCAGCGGCTCGAGGGTGCCGCCGGGAAGCCGGTTGAACTCCATGAACACGCCGGCGTTCCAGATCTCGATGTACCGGCCGGTGCTGTCGAACTCCCCGCCCGGCCGGTACGGCGCCCCGTGCTGCGCGCCGGTGTCGTAGAAGACCTCGGTGCACGGCCCGCACGGCCCGGTGTCCCCGGCGGACCAGAAGTTGTCCTCCGCGCCCAGGTACACGATGTGGTCGCGGGGCACCCCGACCCGCTCCCAGGCCACGGCCGACACGCCGTCCGGGTCGACGCCGAGCTTCTCGTCTCCCGCGAACACGGTCACGTACAGGTCCGCGACGCGGAACCCGAACCCCTGCGTGAGCAGCTCGAAGGCGAGCTCCACCGTGTGGTCCTTGAAGTAGTGGTCGATTGACCAGCTGCCCAGCATCTCGAAGAATGTCATATGGTGCCGGTCGCCGACGTCCCCGATGTCCACCGTGCGCACGCACGGCTGCACGTTGCACAGGTCCGGGGCCGGGGGCAGCGCCTCGCCCAGGAAGTAGGGCTTGAGCGGGGCCATGCCCGCGTTGATGAACAGCAGCGACGGGTCGTTGGCCGGGATGATCGAGGCAGCCTCGATCCGCGCGTGCTGCCTTTCGGTGAAGAATCGCAGAAAGGTCTCGCGGATCTCGTCGCTGCTGAACCGGCGCTCCATGCGCCAGTATGCGGCCAGCCCCCGCCGCCCGCGCCACTGGTTTTCCGCCGCAGCCAGCGCTCGCCGGGATTATCGTCGCGAGGCGTGCTTCAAGATTCCGTCCAGCGCAGTTCGAACCAGACGGTCCGGCCGTGACGTCCGCCGCAATGCCCCCATCGGTCCGAGATGAGTTCCACCAACCCGAGACCGCGGCCAGAGGCTCCTTCAGGATCGAGCGGTCGGCACACCGGGACCTTGTCGGATCCGTTGTCGGTCACCGCGATCATCAGGGATTTCTCGCCGCCGAGGATAGTGACATCGAAGTGCCCGCCGAAGCCAGTGGCCGTGTGTTCCAGGGCGTTGGTAGCTAACTCGCTGACAAGCAGAATCGCCTCGTCGATTACGGGGCACGATCCGCCGGTTCGCCTGGTGACTCCCCGGTCTCCACCGCCGTATCGGCGTCGCCAAAGGCCACGGCCGCGGAGATCTCGTGGATGCGGACGTTGGTAAACCCGAACGCAGTCCAGTGATCATTGCGTTCCGTGCCGATCCGCTCGGCCACATGCCCCGCGGCGGCCAGGGACCGGGTCGTAGCGGCCCGGTCAAAGTCGGAAGCGGCAGCAAGCGCGTCGGCCAGGTGAAGCGCACCGAGGACGGAAAGGCGCTCCGGATCATCGTTTCCGGCCGTACGATGCAAGGCGCTTGCCGCGCCGGCCATCAGGTCACGGGCCTGTGAGGCACGCTTGCGCTTGATGAACACATGCGCCAGCCGGAACGCTGATACGGCGGCGAGCAATCCGGCATCCACGTGATCCGCGGCGGTCCCCGGCTGTCCAGGCCAGACCCGTTTCGCCGACCCGGCTCAGCACCATCGCGGCGGCCTGGTAAACCTGTGACCGCAACTCGCCGACCGCTATGGCGTCTCGGCTGGGACAGGTCCGCGCAGCCGTCTCAACATCGCGGATCAGGCCGGGCAGCATCCGGCCTGCCTGGTCATAGCGGGCGGCCTGGTAGGAGCGGTTCGCCCGGTCCACGCCCAGTCGCAGCCCGGCCAGATCTGGTTCGCGCACGGCGTTGTCGGCGCCGATCACCGATTCCAGGGAGTCGTAGGCCATCATGGCGCGCTCGATCTCCCGCGCCGCTGCGTACCTTGTGGCCTGCGGGTCGCTTGCCTCGTCTCCGGTCAGGTCCGCGACCTCCACCCGGAGGACCTCGGCCAGGGAGGTCAGGATGCTGTGGCTGTCGACCTCACGCAGGCCGCGTTCCACCTGGGACAGCCAGCTCTCCGACCGGCCAACCAACCCCGCGAGCGCCGCCTGGGACAGCCCGCGACGGCGGCGCGCACGCGCGATCCGCTGCCCGCGCCCCAAGCCGTCCATCTCAGTGCCCTTCGCCTTGCCTGCGCCCGGTCACAGCATGCAGTTCTTCCATCACCCTTGGCCAGTCTGGCATGCGTGACTGTGGTGGCGCCTGAGGGTCAAACAACACCCGGACCCCCATCCCGCGCAGCGCCTCCAGGCTCCGGCCGAACGCAACGTGCCTGGCCAGCGCGTCCTTGACCAAGGGAACAGCCACGATCGGCACGCCGAGACCCGTCAGCTCACACAGCAGCCCGGCCGCGAAGGTGTCGGCTATGCCTCCGGCCCACTTGTTGATCGTGTTGAACGTGGCAGGTGCCACGACGACCGCGTCCGCCGCAGGCAGCTCATCCGCCTCGCCTGGCATCCGGAAGTCCACCCGCACCCGGTCGCCAGTGAGCCGGGCCAGCTGGCCGGCGTCGATGAACCGCATCCCCATCGGCGTAGCGATCGCCCGGACCAGCCATCCGGCCTCTTGCGCCAGTCGGACGAAGTCGGCGATACGCAAAGCAGCCGGTGCCGCGCACACCACCAGGTACAAGATCCTTCTGCGCGAAGTGGTCATCATTGACGATTAGCGTAACTGCATCGACGGGTCTCACTGACCAGTCCGCGCTCAGCCGATGACAGGAAGTCATTGTTCGAAGTGCCTGCGCTTCACCAGGGGAGCCGCGTTCGTTGAAGGCGGACGCGGTGATCGTGGCCCCTGCCACCTACAACACGATCAACAAGTGCGCGCAAGGGATAAGCGACACCTACGCCCTCGGCATCCTCGCCGAGGCCATCAGCCTGCCCAGCCCCGTGGTGATCCTGCCGTTCGTCAATTCCGCGCTCGCCGCCCGACGTCCTTTCCAGCGAGCGGTCGCCCTGCTTCGCGACGAAGGCGTAAGCGTCCTCTTCGGACCAGGCCAGTTCGAGCCGCACCCACCCGGAACCGGCGACCAGCAGCTAGATGCCTTCCCCTGGCATCTAGCTCTTGACACGGCCGAACAGCTCGTCCTCTGCAAGTGACGCGAGCGGCACCCCCTTGCCGTCGTCATCCTGGTGGGCACTGGCGCGCTCGGCCACCTCCTCGGGCTAGCAGGACAACAGCGGTCGGCCAGCGCCTCCTGCGGGGATTGCGGTCACGCCATGACCGCCATGGCTAGAGGCCCACCTGGCCGGTGACGCAGGTGACCGTGCCGCCGCCGACCCAGAGCGTTCCGTCGTCGCCGAGGCTGATGTGCACGCGGCCCTGGCGGCCGAGCGCCGTGCCCTGGCTGGCCACGTACGGGGCGGTGGCCCGGCCGGTCCGCAGCAGCCACTCCGCCAGCGACGCGTTCAGGCTGCCGGTCACCGGATCCTCGTCCGTGCCGCCGTCCTTGGGCACGAACGCCCGCACCTCGAACGCCTGCGGCGAGCCCGGCGGGAACGGGCCAGCCACGCCCAGGTCCAGGTCGGTGACGCCCGGCCGCAGCGCGAGCACCGCGTCCGCGCTGCCGAGCAGCACCGCCACCCAGCCCGGTCCGTTGTCGGCCCACTCGGCGTCCACGATGTCGCCCCGGTCGATGCCGAGGATGTCGGCGATGTGCCGCACCAAGGGCTCCTGCACTGGTCCGGATCGCAGCAACGGGGGCGCGGCGAACTCGAGTCTGCCCGGGGCGTGGCGTACCGGAATCAAGCCGGCCGCACATTCCTGCACCGTGACATCCGCCTGATGCGGCGTGCCGCCCGCCTCGAGCCAGGCGTGGCAGGTGCCCAGGGTCGGATGGCCGGCGAACGGAAGCTCGACCGACGGGGTGAAGATGCGGACCCGGTAGTCGGCGCCGTCGGCCGCGGGCGGGAGCACGAACGTGGTCTCGGACAGGTTCGTCCAGCGCGCGAACCGCTGCAGGTCGGCGTCGGCCAGGCCGTCCGCGTCGAGGACCACGGCGACCGGGTTGCCGAGATACGGGGTGGTGGTGAACACGTCGACCTGGCGGAAGGCACGCTGCACGCCTGCGAGTGTGCCACACGGGCGCCGGGCTCGGCCTGCCGTTCCTGGCCAGCGCGGTGCCGGTTGAGGTCGAGGTGCAGCTGGACGAGCGCAGCGGCTAGTCCGCAGGCGCGGAGGTGGCCGCGCTCGTGCCGAGCAGCCGGGCGAGCTTCGAGGGGGAGCGCGACGGCCGGGCGCCGGCCGCGACCAGGCGGTCGCGCGCCGCGGCGAGGATCTCCGGTCCGCCGGAGACCAGCTCGACCTCGATCTCGCGCCAGGTGACGGGCTCGCCTGGGTCGTCTCCCGGACCCGGAACCCGGCCGGTCACCAGGTCATCTGCCACCTCGGCCAGGGCCTCGCCGCCCGCGCCGGTGAGATTCCGCACCGTGCGACGGGTCTCCAGCACCGCGACGACCCGCAGCGGCTCGTCACCGACCCATTCGGAGACCAGCGACGCGAGCTGCGGCGGAACAGCCGTGTCCGAGTCGCCGAGCGGGGCCTGCATCTCGCGCCGGCGGCCCGCGCCGGCGAGCAGCTTGAGGTGCCAGCCTTCGTCGGGACCGCCGGTCCGGCGCCTGAGCGTGACCTTGGCCTCGATCAGGCGCAGATCGCTGGTGTCGAAGTAGTGCGCGGCGAGGAGCCTGACCTCTGGCTCCGTCACGCCCGAGCCATCGGCCACGCCGCTGAGATCCGGAACCACGAAGTCGTTGTCGACGTCGAACTTCGACTCGATCTCGAGGTGCTCGGTCAGCTTGCCGCTCATGCTGCGAGGCTACGGCATCACTCCCGCCGGGCTACGCACTGGCGACGCTGACCGCGACGCTGGGGTAGCCGGTGGCCCCGTTCGGCGGCGGCGGCTCCTGCAGCGCGGTCTGGGTGTAGCCGGTGGCGTCCGTGGCCCGCGCCTCGAGCAGGTGGTTACCCGGCGTCGCGTGCCAGTCCCAGACCCACTGCCGCCAGCAGTCGATGTCGGGAACGGCCGCCAGGCGGGCTTCGTGCCAGGGGCCGTTGTCCACCCGGACCTCGACGGCGGCGATGCCCTTGTGCTGCGCCCACGCGACCCCGGCGACCGGCGTCAGCCCCGGCTTGAGCTGGGTGGAGCCGTTCGGCACGTCGATCCGTGACTCCGTCTTGATCGGCGCCTGCTGGTCCCAGCCGCGCTGGGCCCAGTACGCGACGTTCGACGCGTAGGTCGTCACCTCGATATCGGTGATCCACTTGCACGCGGACACGTACCCGTACAGGCCGGGAACCACCATGCGGACCGGGAACCCGTGCTCGACCGGGAGCGCGGTGCCGTTCATCGCCACGGCGAGCATCGCGTCCCGGCCGTCCATAACGGTCTGCAGCGGGGTCCCCGAGGTGAAGCCGTCGGCCGAAGTGCACAGGAGCTCGTCGGCGCCGGCCCGCACCCCGGCCTGGCGCAGCAGGCTGGCCACGCTCGCGCCGAGCCAGAGCGCGTTGCCGACGTAGGGCCCGGCCACGGGGTTGGAAACGCAGGTCAGGGTGATGTAGTCGGCGGTGAGCGGGCGGCGGATCAGCTCGTCGAAGGTGATCGTGATCTCCTTGGCCACCATGCCGTGTACCCGCAGCTGCCAGCTCGATGGGGGGACCTCGGGCAGCACGATCGCGGTGTCGACCCGGTAGAAGGAGTTGTTGGGCGTGATGAACGTGCTCAGGCCGGGTATCCGGAGGTTGCTCCCGGCCGGGAGCGGGGGAGCGGGGACCGCGGGAGCGGGGATGCGCAGCGACGCTTGCGCCTGCGAGACACTGGTGCCCTCGGCGAGGTAACGGCCGCCCAGGTACGCCACGGCCGCCGCCCCGGCGGTGACGGTCCCGGTGACCAGGAATCTCCGGCGCTCTGGAGACGACGCGGGGACAGGGCGACCCGGGCGGGACGGTTCAGGCGCATCTGGCCGCGCCGGCCGGGCGGGCGGCTCCCGACCCGGGGGGTTCTGGGCGCCGGCCCGCTGTTCGTGGCCGCCGGCGGCTTCGCGCGGGGGTGAGCCGGGACGGCCCGGATCAGCAGCGTGAGGGCGACCGCGGCCGCGGCGCCCCCGGCCAGCGTGGCCAGCGCGTAGGCCGGCCCGGCCGTCGGGCGGGTCAGCGCGGCCGCCATGCCGATCGCGGTGAAGCCGGCCAGGCCGACCATGCCGTACCAGAGCCTGCGCACGGCCAGCGCGCCCACGATCGCGGCGAAGATCGCCAGCACCGCCAGGATCCCGGTGACCAGGACCAGCTTGTCGTTGGAACCGAACGCGGAGATCGCGAAGTCCTTCACCGGCGGCGGGGTGAGGTCGATCGAGGCCTCGCCGACGGCCACCACGGGGGAGCTGTCCGGAGCCACGAGGCCGGCCACAAGCTGGCCCACGCCGACCGCCACCGCGGCGGCGAGCAATCCCGCGACCATCCCCCAGCCGGATCGCGTCCGGTCCATCGCAGGAGTCACACTGTTAATTCGGCGCCGGTCACTGGGCGGTTTGGCCGGCGGCTCGTTCATCTCTGCAAGCTACACAGGAACCTGCGCCGTGGCGGACGTAGGGTCCAAGCCGGCGGCGGGTCGGCTACGAATCAAGGACGTGGGCGTGACAGAAGGCCAGCACAGGTCGCATGGTGGGTCGGCCCGGCGCCCGGGCCGCGCCGCCGGCGCGAGCGGCCAGGCCGGTCCTGGCCGCGGCACCGACGAGCTTGGCGCCCTGCTGACCCGGGTGGCGCGCGGCGACCAGGACGCCTACGCGGCGGTCTACGACCGGACGGCGGGCCAGGTGCTGGGCCTGGTGCTCACGGTCGTCCGCGATCCGGCCCAGTCCGAGGAGGTCACGCAGGAGGTGCTGCTCGATGTCTGGCGTTCCGCCTCGAGGTTCGATGCGGAGCTGGGCAGCGCGGCCGCCTGGGTGATGACCCTGGCCCACCGCCGGGCCGTGGACCGGGTGAGGTCCGAGCAGAAGGCGGCCGAACGCGAGATGCGCGTGGCGTCGTCCGCCGTCGCCTACGACGAGGTGGCGGAGGCGGTCGAGGCGCGGCTGGACCGGGAGCGGGTACGGCGGTGCCTCGGCTCGCTCACCGAGTTGCAGCGCGAGTCGGTGACGCTCGCGTACTACGGCGGGTACACCTACCGCGAGGTGGCCGGGCTGCTCGGCGTCGCGGTCGGCACGGTCAAGACGAGGATGCGGGACGGGCTGATCAGGCTCCGGGACTGCCTGGGGGTGGACCTTTGAGGCTCGACGGCAGCGATCCGCACACCCTGGCCGGGGCGTACGCGATGGACGCGGTGCCGGAACCGGACCGTTCCCGGTTCGAGCGGCACCTGGCGGGCTGCGACTCGTGCCGCCAGGAGGTACGCGGGCTGCGCGAGGCGACGGCCGCGCTGGCCGCCGCCGCGGCGGTGCGGCCGCCCGCCGAGCTCAGGGACACGGTGCTGCGCGCGGCCGGGCAGACCAGGCAACTCCCGCCGGCCGCCGCCCAGGCGCCGGCGGCGTGGGCGGCGGCCCGCGACCGGCGCCGACCCCGGTGGCGGCCCCGGCTGGTGGTCGTCGTGGCCGTCGCCCTGGCCGGCGCGCTGGCGGCCGTGGCGGTGGCGGCGGGCGTGGCCACCTACGGCATGCAGGGCCGGCTCGACCAGGCCCAGGGCCGCGACCATGCGGTCGCGGCGGTGCTGAGCGCGTCCGACGCGAAGATGATGAGCGCCCACGTGACCACCGGGGGTACCGCGACCGTGGTCATGTCCCACCATCAGCGGGCGCTGGTGTTCACCGCGGCCGACCTGCACATGCTGCCAGCGGGGGAGAGCTATGAGCTGTGGCTGATCGGCCCCGCGGGCACCAGGCCGGCCGGCATGATCGATGCCTCCGCGCACGCCAGGATGGTCGGCCCCATGGTCGTGTCCGGCCTCGCGACCGGCGACAGCGTCGGGATGACGGTGGAGCCGGACGGCGGCTCGCCGCGGCCGACGTCACCGCCGGTCCTGATGATCAGTCTTCGTTAAATCCGGCATTCCGCGCACAGTGCCGCAATTCCGGACTTTACTGCAGGCAAGGTAAATTGTGAGCGTTCACACAAAAGTGTTGCTGCCGGGCACTGTGGACACCCCGGATGCCGGGTAGCACAATGAGCGATGGTTGCGCATGATCGCGCAGGTCCTTGATCCGGACGGTCACAGGGCAGGGGTCGGCAGCCGCGGTATGAGCGTTGCTCCTGCGGCTGCCGTGCCCTACCGGCCGGCCTCCGTCCTGCTACCGGCGCTGGGCCCGGCAAAGCCCGGGCTGGTTAAGCTTGCCTGCCTCGTGCCCCCGGGGTTTCCCCCGGTGCCCTGGCGGACCTCAGCGTCATGGTGAACGTCACCGGGCCTGCCCGAACGCGCGGTCCAGCGCTCGGTGCATGCTCTCGTGTCCCGGCAGTACCAGCGGACGTCATCGCAGGCGCTGCCGCCATCGGCCATCATGTGGTCGGCCGACAGCCGGATACCGCACATCCAACAGGACGTGACCAGGGGCGGCCCTTCCCGGAGCGGGGTCAAGCGCTGTTGATCAACCATGCTCAGCTCACCTCGGACCTATCGGCCGCAACTCGAAGGACCCGAAACGGGCAAAGGACCCGAAACAGGTAGGAGCCCCCCCTCGAACTCACGGCTCAGCAACGGTCCCTGGCAGTCTGGCATGCTGAACGACGGTCAGTCCACGTCTTGAACTAACTCATCCCGTACCCGCCATCCTGGGCAGACGTCCCGGGAGCCCACCCAGTAACGTCATGTCTGGGGCCGCACGACACTCCTGCGGCCCGTGTTCACGTACGACGGGGAGGGCAGACAATGATCCGGAAGTTCGCTGCCGAGTTCCTGGGGACCGCGATCTTGGTGTTTTTTGCCGTCGGCGTGGCCACGCTGATGTTCGGCTTCAAGTTCGCCGGCGCCAGCGTGGCGGCCGGGGTCGTGGCCACCGCGCTGGCGTTCGGCCTGACGCTGCTGGCGCTCGTGTACCTGATCGGACCGGTGTCCGGCAGCCACGTGAACCCGGCGGTGACGATCGGGGCCCTGCTCGCTCGCCGCATCTCGCTGGTGGAGGCGGTCGGCTACTGGATCGCCCAGTTCGCCGGCGGGATCGTCGGCGCGCTGGCGCTGTGGGGGACGTTCAGCACCTCGCCGCTGTACAGCCGGACCAGGACGGGCCTGGGCACCGACGGCTACGGCAAGCAGTCGATGATCCACATCGGCGTGGGCGGGGCGTTCGTCTTCGAGGTCATCCTGACGGCGATCTTCGTCTTCGTCGTGCTGCGGGTAACCTCGGCCACGGCCAACGCGGCCACGGCGGCCATCGCCATCGGGCTGACCCTGACGGTGGTCCATCTGGTCGGCATCCCGGTCACCGGCACGTCGGTGAACCCGGCCCGCAGCCTCGGCCCGGCCCTCGTGGTCGGCGGCGCGGCCCTCAGCCAGGTGTGGCTGTTCATCGTGGCGCCGCTGGTGGGAGGCGTGCTCGCGGCCGGGCTGCACCAGCTGCTCTACCGCGGGGAGGAGGAAAGGCTGGCCGCCGAGGCGCAGCAGGCCCGCCGCGCCGCGGCATCGTAGGCCGCCTGCGGCGGCGCGGCGGTCGCCTGGTTGCGACATGCCCGGGGCGGCAGGCTAACGTGGGGATCCGTGAAAGCATCTCCCGAGGCGCAGCTGCGGCTGCTTGAGCTTGCCGACCTGGATGCCGAGCTGAGCCGGCTCGAGCACCGCCGCCGCGGACTGCCCGAGCATGCCGAGCTCGACCAGCTGGAGCAGCGCGACACGCAGCTGCGCGACACCCTGGCGTCCCTCGACGCCGAGCAGGGCGACCTGCGGCGCGCCCAGGTCAAGGCCGAGGCGGATGTGGAGCAGGTGCGCACCCGGATCCAGCGGGACCGCCAGCGGCTGGACGCCGGGCAGGTCTCGTCCCCCCGTGATCTCGAGAACCTGCAGTCAGAGATAGCCTCCCTCGTGCGCAGGCAGTCTGACCTCGAGGAAATCGTGCTGGAGGTCATGGAGAACCAGGAGGCCGCCCAGGGCCGCCGCGAGGCAGCGGCGGCCGAGCAGGCGGAGATCGCGGCCGGGCGGGACGTCATCACCGCGCGCCGGGACGCTCAGCTGGGCGAGATCGCGGAGCAGGCGGGCAAGGCCGCCGACCGGCGGGCCACCGTGGCCGGCCAGGAACCGCCGGACCTGCTGGCCCTGTACGAGCGGATGCGGGAGCAGCACGGGGGCGTCGGGGCCGCCGCGCTGCGCGCGGGCCGGTGCGAGGGCTGTCATCTGTCCCTGAACACGGTGGACCTCAACAGCATCCGGGCGGCCGAGCCCGACGAGGTGCTGCGCTGCGAGGAGTGCCGCAGGATCCTGGTCCGGACCCCCGAGTCGGGGCTTTGAGCGGTCCCGGGCCAGCACCGACGCGCAAGCTCGTCGTCGAGGCCGACGGCGGCTCGCGCGGCAATCCCGGCCCGGCCGGCTACGGCGCGCTGGTGCGCGACCCGGTGACCGGCGAGGTACTCGAGGAGATCTGCGACAGCCTGGGCGCGGCCACCAATAACGTGGCCGAGTACTCCGGCCTGGTGGCCGGGTTGCGGGCCGCGGCCCGGCTGGCCCCGCGGGCCGACGTCGAGGTGCGGATGGATTCCAAGCTGGTCGTCGAGCAGATGTCCGGGCGCTGGCAGATCAAGGACCCGACCCTCCGCGTCCTGGCCCGCGCCGCCCAGGACGAGGCCAGGCGGCTGGGGCAGGTGTCGTACACGTGGGTACCCCGGGCCCGCAACGCGGACGCCGACCGGCTCGCGAACCAGGCCATGGATGCGGCCGCGGGCCAGGCCGGCCCGGGCGGGCCAGGGCGGGGGAGACGTCAGCGTTCTGGATCGGAATCGGAAGAGGGGTCCGAGGCCGGGGACTCCGCCGACCCCGGACCGGCCCGGGGCTGGGGCCCCGCGCGGGGGCAGGCGACCACCACGCTGCTGCTGCGGCACGGCCAGACCGCGCTGTCCGCGGAGCGCCGGTTCGCCGGGCGCGGCGACATCCCGCTGACCGAGGCCGGCCTGCGCCAGGCCGCCGCGGCGGCCCGCCGGCTGGCCGCTCGCGGCGGCATCGACGTGATCGTGACCTCGCCACTGCAGCGGGCGCGGCGGACCGCGGAGGAGGTGGCCCGGGCCGCCGGCGCGCCGCTGCAGGTCGAGGAGGACCTGGCCGAGACCGACTTCGGCAAGTGGGAGGGCCTGAGCTTCGCGGAGGCGTCGGCGCGGTGGCCGGGGGAGATCTCGGCCTGGCTCGCCGACTCCGGCGTCGCGCCGCCGGGCGGGGAGAGCTTCGCCGCCGTCGGCCGGCGGGTGGACGCCGCACTGGACCGGCTGCTGGCCGAGCACCCGCGGCGCACGCTGCTGCTGGTCAGCCACGTCACGCCGATCAAGACGCTGGCCTGCCGGGCCATGCTCGCCCCGCCGGCGGCCCTGTTCCGGATCCAGCTGGACGTGGCGTCGCTGTGCGAGATCGACTGGTTTTCCGACGGCCCGGCCATGGTCCGGTCGCTCAACGACACCGCGCATCTGCGCCGGCCCGGGCGGTGACGCCCTATCCTGGGCGTAGCAGCGGGCGAGCTGGCCGGGCGGCCGCGGCGCCTGCCTGGTCACCAGGCGGCGTCGAGGAAGGTCCGGGCTCCGCAGGGCAGGGTGGTCGGTAACGCCGACCCGGGGCGACCCGCGGGATAGTGCCACAGAAAACAGACCGCCCCCGGCTCGCCGGGGGTAAGGGTGAAACGGCGGTGTAAGAGACCACCAGCGCCCGGAGCGATCCGGGCGGCTCGGTAAACCCCACCCGGAGCAAGGTCAAGAGGGGGACGCGGGCCACGGCGCGCGTCCCCTGCGCGAGCGGTTGAGGGCGGCCCGCCCGATGCTCGCGGGTAGACCGCACGAGGCTGCCGGCAACGGCAGTCCCAGATGGATGGCCGTCGGCCCGCTTCACGCGGGTGCACAGAACCCGGCCTACAGGCCAGCTCGCCCGCTGCCCACGACGCTGACCTGCACCGCAGTGAGAATGATGGTCAGGCAGGGCACGCAGTTGATGACCCGGTGGCGAGACCTGAGCATCCTGCGAGTCCAAGTCGAGACCGTCATCCAAGGCCGCTAGACACCAACCTGAGATCATCGGTCGGCGTTTAGCGGCTTGGTGCCGGGATCCACCGAGGGCTCGGATGTATCGGCGTCGCCGGATGTGGCGAACAGGGCGAGGAACGGTCCGACCCGGTGTCCTTCCTGGGCAGGGTGGCGGAACAGGCTGTCGGAGTTGACGGTGTACCGGTTGCGCCGCCCGTCCCGAGCCTGGCCGACGCCCTGGCCGGACGGCATCTGCCATCCGTTGGTTGACCTTTGCGCGTGTCGCGAGGATAGTCCGTTTTATACGCCTTTTCTGGCCTAGGTCCAGCTGATCGTTGACAGTTTGGCTTCAGGTGATGCTTAACGGTTTCTAGGGCCTGATCCTCCGGTCTGGGCTACAGCTCAGGGGTGCCGGTTCCCCGGTAGCCGCCAGTGAACGTCGATGCCGTGGAGGGGTCAACGTGGGGCGCCCGGACCTGAATCGGCGGGGTGCAGCAGGGGGAACTGGATCGCCAGGAAGTTGTGGATGATGTGCAGGGCCTGCTCGGGGGGGATCTGGGCGTTGGGGTCGGCGGGCAGTCCGTCGATCTTGATGTTGTTCTGCTCGGCGTAGGCGCGTATCCCGTTGAAGGCGGCTTTGCCCAGGGTGGACAGGGTCTGGCCCAGGGCCAGCGCATCCCGGCCGCGGCGTCGGCCTCGAACTGGGCGAACGGCACGAAGTGCGTCGCGAACCGGTCCTTGAGCCGTGGGTAGTGGATCAGGCCGGTGGCCGAGAACCGGTCCGGCTCGCCGACGTAGACCTTCCACGTCTTGCCGTGCTGCTCCAGCCGGTTGAAGATCGTCTCGGCGGTGTTGCCGGTCAGCCAGTTGGTGACCGCTCGTTCACCACGAACCCCGACGCCGTCGCCGCGGTCCAGAACGACCGGTTGGTGAACGTCTGCGACGGCACCTCGCAGAACCAGTGATCAAACACCCCGAACCCGCGCGCCAGCCCGCTCAGCACCGGCACCTGCTCCGGGGTGAACCCCGTCATCACCTGCGCGTACTCCTCGTAGGCGGGCTGGCGGCCCAGCTCCACCGTCAGCGTGCTGATGTAATCGGTGACAAAGCCGTCCATGGTCGGCTTCTGGCCCGGCTCTGGGGCGTTGTAGGGCGCTGTCATCTCCCCGGCGGGCTTGAACCGGTTCTGCTCGTTGAGGATGTTGTACAGCTGGGTGTTGGTGTGCTGGTGCTCCTCCCCGGTGTCGGGGTTGGGGCTGTCCATGTCGGTGGCCACCGTGTAGGGCACCACCTTGCGGTCGGCGCCGTGCTCGGCCCACTCCGGGATCGGGTTCGACAGGTCCTTGCCGGTCACGCCCTCGAACGTCTTGCCGTCCCCCGGCCCGTACAACCGTCCGAGCAGGTTGTCCAGCGACCGGTTCTCGAACACCACCACGACCACATGATCCAGCGCGTCATCCCTGCTCCGACCGGCCATCCCAGACCCCTGATCTCTCGGCGTGAGCGCCTCTGCCGAGCAAGACACCGGCCTTTGTGGCAGCGTTCCTGCCCGTCAGGCTCAACGTAGGCAAGTTGTACCGCCACCGGACTCATCCGCCAGGGGTGACTCTCGCTAGCTGACCGGGCATGCGGACAACCGGCAGGGTTCCCGGGCAGGTGCCAGTTAATGCCGGGCTGCGGCGGAGGGCAACGTGCAGCGCCCGTAGCGCCAGCGCGAGGACGAACGACGTTGACGCCCGCAAGGCGTCGCGTAGGCTCGGCTGGCCCGGGAATCCTGGTCATGGGCCGAACAGGGGCCTCGCCGTCGCGGCCGCCGAGCAGGAAGACGAACCGTTCCAGATCATCCTCGTGGCTGCGGCGGGATGGCCTTGGTGAGCCGGACGTCTTCTTCCTGGTAGCCGAGCGCGTGGTAGAGGCCGCGGGCGGGCTGGTTGGCGGCACCGGTGTCGAGGGTGAGGAACGGCAGGCCGCGGCGCCCGGCCCAGGTCTCGGCGGCCTGCATCAGCCGGGTGGCGATCCCGCGCCGTTCCATCCCGGCGCGAACGGCGAGTTCGCCAACGTAGGCATCTACCTGGCTGGTGAAGTGGGTGCGCTCGCAGACGGTGACCACGCCGACGATGGCCTCGCCGTCGACGGCCAGGTAGACGGCGTGGCCCGGCTGGCCGAGGGCGCCGATGGAGTCCTGGATCCAGCCGTGTACCGCGGTCAGGACGGCGGCGGGGTCACGCCACGGGGCGACCCATTCGGCGAGCCGTGGCGCGAGGGTCATGACCTGGGCGTGGTCACCGGGCTGGTAGGAGCGGACGTGAATGGTTCCGTGCGCTGTCATGCGCTGAGCCTGTCACGTGCAGGGACCGGGAAAAAACACCGCGGCGCGGCCTGGCTGCGGCGGGCATGCGCATCCGCAACGAGCGGATCTGGCTCACTGGACGGCATCTCTATCCCTTTGCTCCGTCGCCGACCGGACGTTTCTTTGCCGACCGCCGTTCATTGTCCTCCGGCCGCAGGTCGGCGACGGGACCGGCGCGGGTCCCTGACCCGGGAAAACGGACATTGAGTTCGAAAGACGCGGCGCAATGCCGGGAATTGACGGTGCTATCAGCGACAATGGCCTTGTGGGGTCTGGCGTTAGGGTCGGCAGCCTGCTGCGCGACAGCCCGTTCGGGCTGCATGCGCGGTTTGGCGAACGAGTCGATGGCCGAGTCTGGTTTCACCTGGTCGCACTGGCCGCCATGACGGAAGTGGGGGATCCGGTGATAGTCGGCGGGAAAGGCCCCGGCCGCGGGAACTACGGCCTGGTCCAGGCCGACAGTTATCGCAACTACGCCGGGCTGGTGACCGGGCCCGCGGCGGAGGATGACTTTACCGATGTGGCCGTCCGCGCCGCCATTGGCGTCGCGCCGCCGCGGCACCTGCTGGAGGTGGACAGCGCCCTGATCGTGCGGTTCAATCCCCGGGAAGTCGCCGAATGGGTCGAGCATGTGACCAAGAATGCCCTGAGCTTCGGCGATTCCGTGGATGACGTGGCCCGGGAATACGCCCAGCGGATCGCCCCGTTCACCACGCTCACCGACGAGGACCTGGCCGAACTGGACGCCTTCCCTGGCGACGAGCCCGACGTCGCGCACGGCCGAGCCGGCCCGCGGTCAGGCGGGGAAGGCCGGCAGCGCGCGTGATCGCAGGGCCCGCGTCAGGTCGAGCGCGATGTCGTAGGAGTCCACGCGCAGCAGCCGGGCGCGCTCGCTGGTCTCGGCACGGGTGATCTCGGCTGTCGGCATCGTCGGCGTCCCTTGCGATCTGACCGGACTAGGGCCGCCAACAGGGTATTGGCACCAAGCGCTCGCCAGCCAGCGTGATAGGGGCTAGCCTCCCGTACCGGGAGGGGACTGGATTGCCGCAGCCAGCGCGCACCGAGCCGCTGCGCCGGTGGGACCCGGAGCAGATCGGCGGCTACGTCCTGGCTGGCCGGCTGGGCGCCGGCGCGATGGGGCAGGTCTATCTCGGCCGGTCGGCCTCGGGACGGCTGGTCGCGGTCAAGACGATCAAGATCGAGTTCGCCGACGAGCCGGGCTTCCGTACCCGGTTCGCCCAGGAGGTGGCCGCGGCCCGGCGGGTGAGCGGGGCCTTCACCGCGGCGGTCGTCGCGGCCGATCCCGAGGCCGACGTGCCCTGGCTGGCGACCGCGTACGTGCCCGCGCCCGCGCTGAGCACGCTGGTGCGGGACTGCGGGCCGCTGCCGGTGCCCGCGGTCCGCTGGCTGGCGGCTGGCTGCGCCGAGGCGCTGGAATCGATCCACGGCGCCGGGCTGGTGCACCGGGACCTGAAGCCGTCCAACGTGCTGGTCTCACCGGACGGGCCGAGGGTCATCGACTTCGGCGTGGCCAGGGCCGCGGAGCGGATCCAGCTCACGGTGACCCGCGGCGCGGTGGGCACGCCGGCGTACATGGCGCCCGAGCAGGCCCGGGACACCCGTCAGGCCACGATGGCCAGCGATGTGTTCTCGCTGGGCGCGACGATGCTGTTCGCCGCCACCGGGCACCCGCCGTACCTGGGCGAGACGGTCATGGACGTGCTGGTGCGGCTGGCGACCGAGCCGCCGGACCTCAGCGGCCTGCCCGGTGACCTGACCGACATCGTGCTGGCCTGCCTGCAGCGCGACCCCCGCAAGCGCCCGAACCCGGCCGCCGTCCTCGCCCACCTGGCGCCGGGCATCAACCTGGCGGACGCCGGCCGCGAGCCCGGTCCCGCATCGCTGCCAGCCCCGGCGCTGGCCCTGATCGAGGAATACCGCCGGGATCCCGGCTCGTCAGCCCGGGTGAGCGCGGAGAGCAGCGAGGACGCGACATTCGGCTCGCAGCCTGGCGAGGAGCATGCGGGCGGCGCGGAGCAGGACCGCGGGAAACATGCCCGCGGGGCGCGGGCCGGCGGGGCGCGCGGCCGCGCAGGCCGCCCGCGCCGGCGCCGGGTGCTGCTCGCCGCCTGCTCGGCCGCGGCGGCGGCCGTCCTGATCGGCGCCGCCGCGGTGGGCTACGTGGTCGCGGACAGCCGCCGGCCGCCTCTGCCGCCGCCGGGACCCGGCGTCGTGATCGTCCCGCCCGCCGAGGCCTCGCAGGCAACGGCGCGCCAGGGCGGGAAGCCACAGGTCGCGCTGTACCAGCGCCTCGGCGACAGCCGCACGGTGTTCGTGCTGTACGGCCTGGGATGGCCCTCCGGCCAGCCGGTGACGGTGGCGCTGGTCGGCGTGCGCGCCTCGCCCGAGCATCCCATCGTGGACAGCGCCGGCACCTTCAGCTACGCGATCAACCAGGGCCACGAGTTCTTTCCCGGCGCGCTGCCGGCCGGAACCTACCGGGTGGTGGTGACCGTGCCGGGCGGCGCCAGGGCGGTGACGAGCTTCGTCGTGCAGCCCCCGCCCGGTCCTACGTCCACCACAGGTCCTCCTGGCGGGAGCACCATGCCGGGTCGCTGAGGCGGCCAAGGTCGTCGGCGGCGATGATCCCGGTGTCGATGAGCGCCCCCACCGCGACCTCGTCGGACAGCCGGACACCGGCGCGTACCAGGCCGCGCTCCGCGATCTTGCGGCGCAGCACCTTGAGATGCTCGCCGACCCGCGCGGACAGCCGGTCGCGGAACGCCGGGTCGTTGTCGAAGCACTCGATCTCGTGATGGGCGTCGGTGACCTCGAGCGCCGCGCGGGCGATCTCGGGCGTGCGCGGCAGCGGCAGGCTGCGCGCCGGATCGATCAGCCAGGGCCGACACCACATCAGGGCCACCAGGAACAGCTTGGTGTTCGGGTCCAGGTAGAGCGGGAGCAGGGTCGAGTCGCCCTCGGCCCGCGCCCGGGCGTCGTCCTGGCCGGCGGTCCCGGCCGCGACGGCCAGGCGCAGCGGCTGACCTTCGTCCAGCATCGCGCGGGAGCCGATCAGCGCGGTCCCGTGCCGCAGGTACCATCCGGCTGACGGCTCGCCCGGCCCGTCCATGCGCGGCAGCCGGATCCGGTATCCGTCGCCCTCGGCGTACAGCGCATGGGTGTAGCTGATGTTGGACACCCACGCGCCGCCCGCGGCCGCGGTGATGGCGCCGGCCCGGCGGGACAGCCCGCGCCCCGCCGGGATCACCAGGTCCGCGTCGGGACCCCGGCCGAACACCAGCCGCGTGCCCTCGGGAATCCCGATCACCCGCCCGGACGGGGTGGTGACGTGCGCGGACGGGCTGGTGACGCGCGACGTCGCCGGGGTCGAATCGTGCGCCATCACCGTCCTGCCGCGGGGTGTCCTGGTGCCGCCGGTGCCTGCCGCGCCCCCTGGCGGTGCGTCGGCCGGGGTGGCGTGCGTGCGGTAGCGGGCATTCTAGGGCGACCGGCTCGCGGCTCGCATCCCGGAGTTCGGGGATGGCCTGGCGGGCCTTCCCACGGTTGGCTGCTGCCTATGCCGGGGCGAGGCAGCAACGCGCCGGGGGAGGCCGCGGCGCCTGCGGTCGGCCAAACTCGCGCGACGAGTCGCTCTCGGGGCACGAGGGTCGTGGGGGGGACCTGCGGGTCTGGCGTTGCCTGCCTCGCCTCGGCCGCGACCCGCCGGGCGGGCCCGGCCCGGTGGGCCGCGAGCTCACCGGCCCCGGCCGCCGGCGCAGCGCGGTCAGCGCGCGGCGAGTACCTCGGCGATTTTCGCGGCCGCGCCGGGCGGGTCCTCGGCATCGTGCAGCACCTCGCCCCACGACCACCGGTAGTACCAGCACAAGCGGCCTTTGTCATCGGTGCCCGGGGTGCAGTCGATGCTCTCCGCGAGCATGGACGCGCCGGGAATGAACACGTGCAGGGCGGCCGGGTAGGTGGTCTTCACCGTGGCATGGAAGCCCTCAGTGTCCAGCGCCGTCGCGAGCCGGTGCAAGTGGTAACTACGTACATGGTCGTGCGTGCCGTCCTGCATCTCACCTGCCTTGCGGGGTCGGCACATTGTCGGCGCGGGCAGACCCACCTTGTCAAGCCCGCCCGCCGGGCGGGTTGTCAGTTTTCGGCTGCCCCATACTCAGGGTAACCGCCATATCCATCGTGCCCGTACGGGTCCTGCAGGCCGTAACCTGCCGGGTTATGCGATCCGGCAGGGTAGCCGTTCGGCAGGTAACCCGGCTGGTCATGCTGTCCGTAACCATTCCGGTAACCGGCAGCCTGCGCACCAGAATCGCGCGGGTCAGGGGCCTGGGCGGGGGCATCCGGGTAGCCGGAGGCACCCGCGCCGAGGACGCCGGCCGGTGCCGTCGGCTGCTGGTGCTGCCAGTAATTACTCCCGCTGTGCCGTCCCGTGCTCGTGCCGCCCGGCACGGGAGACGGGAGATAGGGCCCGTGGCCGTTGCCGCCCGGCAGGTCGGGGTAGTCGCCGTAGCTGAAGGCCGTGTCCTGGCTGTCGGACGTCACGTAGCTGCCGTACGGGTTGCCTGACGCGGCGGGAGCCGACGGCGCGGGAGCGGCCGGCGCGGTTGCGGCGCGGACCGGATAGGGGTCCCCGTCCGGCACGGGATGGTGGTTCCCGTCCGGCGCGGGATAGGGATTCCCGTTCGGGACCGGATAAGGGTCCCCGTTCAGCAGGGGATCGGGCAGGTAGCTGTTCGGGTTCGTGCGATCGGTGTCCCCGCCGACGTCGGCGGGGACGGCGTGCCGGGCGGCGGCAGGCGGCGGCGCCGGCGAGCCGTAGCTCGTGAACTGCTGCGTGGGCTCCAGCTCCCGTGCCGGAGCGCGGGAACCCCAGGCCGGCGTGCTGGTCCGCCCGTTGTGGTACGACCTGCTGTCAGAGGCCGGGATTCTGGGAAAGGACGGGCTGGTCAGCGGATCATCGTCGGGATCAACCAGAGGGCGGTTCGGTGCGAGGCCGCGGGCCGGGCCCGGAAGCCCGGACGGGTCCGCGTGCTTGGGCGGCGGCAGGCGCGGCTCGGCGAGCGGGCGCAGCTGGTCTTCGGCCACGGCGGCGGGAACGGGCGCCGAGGCGAAATCGGCCCGGGCGCCCGCGGCCGCGACCAGCTCGGGGCCGGCCGGCTGCGGACCGCCCCGGACGGGCAGGCCGGTGACAGGATCCCGGCGCGGAACTCCTCCCGGAACTACCGGAACTGCCGGAACTGCGCCCCCGGGACCTGCCTCAGCGGAGCGGGGAGCGCGGATGGCGGCTGTCTCAGCCTCCCGGTCCGCCCGCGGCCGCTCGGGCCGCGCCTGCGCGGCGGGCTGTGCCGTGGTGGCCAGCGGCTTGTCCGAAGCTAGCTCGGTCCAGTAGTCAATGTCGGAGAGCTTCTCCCACTCGCTGCTGTCCCACTGCGAGCTGTCGTCAGACCGCCTGGCACGGGCCTGGCGGCTGCGGGCCTGGCTCTCCTCCGGCCGGGGCGGCGCGGCCTTGCCGCCGCGGCGGCGCTCTTCGGAGCCGGGCGGCCGCGGCGCGCCGCGGCGGCCGTCCCGGCCGCGGCGCTGGTCGAAACCGCGGTCCTCGTCGTGGCCACGGCCGTTCTGCCTGCGCTGGTCATAACCGTCGCCCGGCTGATCGCGGTCCTCGTCGTAGCCGCGGGCGGCGGCCGGCCGGTGCCCGTCGGCCCCCGGGCGCCCTGCGGGCCGACCACCCCGGCTCGCGCGTGCGGGCTGCCGCTCCGCGGGCTCTCGGCGGTCATAACGCAGGTCACGCTCGTCCCGGCCGCCGCGGTTACCGCCCCGGCCGTGGGGCCGGTCGGCGAATTCCTCGGGGTCCTCGGCGCGCATGTTCCGCACGGCCACGAAGACAACGACAAGGATGACCACGACAACTACGGCCAGGACGATCACGAGCTTGGTCATCGCACCATCCAACAGGCATGGCCTCACAGAGCGGTGCAAGCGAGGCACACGCAGCCATTGACGCGGGCCTTTCCCGTTTGCGCGAGCACCCTGGATCTAAATCCGTGCTAACACCTGGCAGTGATTCTGTCGGACCGCTATAGACCTTGTCACGCGATTCGAGAAGTTTACCCAGCCGTGTCGACGCGCTGGCCAAGCAGTTACGGATTAACGGTGCCCGGCAGCCTGCCCCGCGCGATCGCGTGGCTGGCAATAGCCTCCCACGCGGCCTGGAGGCTGGCTCCGTTCGGCAGCCGCAATGGCGCGTTAAGAGCGTACACCGTGAACCGGTACTGGTGGCTGTGCGCCGGGCACGGCGGGGAGTAGCCGATGGTCCCCTTGCTGTTGACCGCCTCCAGCGAGCCCGGCGGCGTGTGACCCGGCTGGATGTCGGGCGTCGCCGGGCTGATGTTGAACACGATCCAGTAGATGTAGGGCGTGATGGGCGCGTCCGCGTCGTCCATGACCAGCGCCAGCGCCCTGGTGCCCGATGGCTGGCCGGACCAGGCGAGCGGCGGGCTCTCGCCCGCGCCGTGGCAGGTGTACTGCAGCGGGATCGGCACGCCCTGGCCGAACTCCGGGCTGGTGACGGTGATCTCCTGCGGATCATCCGCCTGCAGCGCCGTCGGCCCGCTGAGCAGGCCACAGCCGCCGAGCAGCAAGGCCGCCACCGCCGCTCCCACGGCCCGCAAGGCCGCCCGGCCGAGCACGCACCCACACCGGCCCAAGCACACCCACCCTTGTCCGTCGCCCAGTCCACCTCGGTGGGCGATCCTACGCTACCGGGCCGCCCAGGCTGGCCCGGTAGCGTTCGCGTTCGGGCGCGCGGTCCCGTTGGCACCAGGAAGTGCTCAGTCAGTTCTCTCCGAGGGCCGATCAGCCGGGTGTCAGTCGGGCTGACGGGAGTTCCCCAGCATGATCTCGTCCCAGGAGGGAACCGACGCGCGGCGGGACCGGCCTCCCGCGGCCTTCCGGACCGGGCGCTCGCGGGCCGGGTCGGGATGCCCGTCCGCCGCTGCCGCGTCGCGCTCGGCCGGGTGGTGCTCGCCGTCCGGCTCCCGTGCCGCCGGGCCGGCTGCGGCCGGCGGGCCCGGCTGGGCTGCCCCGTGGGCGGCCGCCGGGAGTGGCGGGACGGCGGAGCCGCGCGGCTCGGGATGGTGCGCGGCCTGGCCGGCGAGCCGCGAGGCGATGGGCGTCACCGTGGCGGTGGCCGGGCCAGGCGCGGCGAAGCTCATGGGCGGCAGGTCGTCCGCGAACAGGCAGAGCCTGGCGGCCTGGTCGTCGTCCGGGGTGATGTGCCTGCGTCGCGGGTCGAAGACCCACTCGGCCGCCTGCGAGCGCCCGCCTGCCGTGAACGTGAGCTGTACCTGCCAGTTCCCGTCGGACCGCTTTCTGGAATCCCACCGGGCGTCGTCGGGGCTGGCGCCCAGCTCGATGAGCCGCTCGGCGACCACCTCGCCGAGCCGCGGCCCGGGTCCGGTGTCTCCCGGGCTGCGGACCGTAGCCCGCTGGGCCTCCTGAGCCCGGTACTCGCGCTCGGCGAGGACCGGGCCCTCGAAGCGGCGCACCCGCTCGATCGGGATTCCCGCGGCATCGGCGATCTCATCGGCGGTCTCTCCGGCGCGTATCCGGTCCTGGATCTCCTTGGGTCGCAACGGACTCTCCACTTCGATCTCGTACTGGGCGAGCCGGGAGAACTGGCCGCGGGCTACGGTCCGCAGGCGGTCATCGATGGGCAGTGAGAAACGTCCTCCCCGTCCCGGCACCGCGAGGATGGCATAACTGCCGTCCTCGCTGACTGCGACGAGGCGCAACTCGTGCATCGGCGTCCCTTCCGCGCTGCCCGGCCGCGCGGAGGCGTAGCTCGGACCTCCCCCGCCACGAGTCTGACGGTTGCGGCCCCGTCCTGGCCAGCACCTCGCCCGGCATGTCCTGCATAAACATGTGGTAATCCGTCCTGGCCCTGACCACTCGCGGCAGGCACTGGTCCGCAGCGTATTGATGCCGGGCGGCCGTGGGGCGCGGAACGCCGATAATCGCGGGCGGCGCCGCGGCGGGCCGCGGCGGGCCGGACGCCCGGGCCGGGCGGGGCGGGTAGCGTAATCGTCCATTCGTGACCCTCACGTAGTCTTTCTCACTATGCGTATGGACGCGATCTTCGGGGGCATCGGGCGTTTCGCGGTCAGGTTCCGTTGGCTTGTCGTGGTGGTGTGGATAGTCGGCGCGATCGCGGCGGTCACCCAGTTGCCGTCGCTTTCCAGCGTGGCCCAGAGCAACAACACGAAGTTCCTGCCGGCCAGCGCGCCGAGCGAGCAGGCGGCGGTGCTCGCCGCGCCGTTCGGTACCGCGGGCCTGCAGCCGGTCCCGGTGGTGGCGGCCCGCACCGCGTCACGGCTCACCCCGGCCGACGTGGCAGCCATGTCCGCGCTCCAGGGCAAGCTGAAGTCGGTTTCCGGAGTCAGCAAGGTCCTGGACGCCGGGGTCTCGCCCAACGGACATGCCGTTCAGCTTGTCGTGCTGGCCTCGCAGCTGAACGGCGGTAACCCGAACGCCGCGTCCGACCTGGTGAACGCGCTGCGCGCCAAGATCGCGGGGGCCGGGCTGCCGACCGGGCTGCAAGTGCACCTGGCCGGAGACATCGCCGCGCAGGTGGACCAGCAGAAGGCGTCCGGCGACACCGGGGCCAGGATAGAGGAGCTTTCGCTGCTGCTCATCATCGTCCTGCTGGTCCTGATCTTCCGGTCACTGTCGCTGGCGCTTGTCACCCTTATCCCCCCGCTCGTCTCGTTCACCATTGCCGGCCCGCTGGTTGCCGAGGCCGCGGAGCATGGGCTGCAGGTGTCGTCACTCGCCCAGTTCCTGATGATCGTGCTGGTGCTGGGGGCCGGCACCGACTACGGGCTGTTCCTGGTCTTCCGGGTCCGCGAGGAACTGCGCGCCCGGCAGCACGGGGCGGCGGGCGAGTACTACCCGGGCTCGTCCGGCCTGGGAGGCAGCCTGGCCCGCGACCTGATCCATCCCCGGCCCGCGGCCAGGGAGGCGATCGTCTGGTCGGTCACCAAGGTGGGCGAGTCGATCACCTTCTCCGCCGCCACGGTGATCGCCGCGGTCCTCACTCTGCTCCTCGCCAGCTTCTCCTTCTATTCCGGCCTCGCCGCCCCGTTCGCGATCGCCATCGGCGTCACGCTGATCTCGGCGCTGACCCTGCTGCCCGCGCTGCTGTCCATCCGGTTGTCGCTGCTGGCCATGAAGCGCGCTGCCTTCCAGAGGGCCTTCGGCCGGCCCAAGCTGCTGCCGTGGAACATCCAGGGCAGCGGCCGGCCTGGCGTGTGGGGCCGGGTGGCCGGGCAGATCGTGCGATACCCCGTGCCGACCCTGCTCGCGGGCGTCGTCTTCTTCGGCGCCCTGGGGCTCGCGGTCTTCGGCTACACGGCCGGCGGCTTCGGCGGCAACACCGCGCCGCCGGCTGGCAGCGACTCGGCCGCGGGCCAGGCGCTGCTGACCAGGTACTTCCCGCAGTCGGCCGCCAACCCCACCAGCATCATCTTCCGCTTCAATACCCCGGTGTGGCAGGACCCGGCGCCGGTGGCGAAAGCAACCAGCGAGCTCCAGGCCAGCGGACTCTTCACCAAGGTCACTGGGCCGCTGAATCCGGTGGGACCAATGCTGACGCCCCAGCAGTACACCGAGCTGCACGCCGCGCTCGGCCCGTCCGGCGCGCTGCCAGCCGTCCCGCCGGCCCACAGCGTCGTGCCCACCATCGGCTACGACATCTACCGGGCGACCTCGAACTACGTCGCCCCGGACGGCCGGACCGTGCAGTTCTCGACCAGCCTCAAGGCCGGTGATCCCGGTACCACGGCGGCGCTGAATGCGGTCCCGGCGATCCGGGCCGAGACCACGGCGGTCGCCAAGTCGGTCGGCGCCGTCGACTCCGCCGTCGGCGGTGAGGCACCTGCCCTCCATGACATCAGCAGTATCTCGAACAGCGACCTGAAACGCATCATCCCGATCGCAATCCTGGCCATCGGCGTGATACTCGCCCTCGTTCTGCGCAGCCTGGTGGCGCCGCTCTACCTGGTCGCTTCGGTCGGCGTCTCCTACCTCGCCGCGCTCGGCCTCTCGGTGCTGGTCTTCATCGAGCTCGGCCATAGCGGGGGCCTGGTGTTCTTCATGCCCTTCCTGATGTTCATCTTCCTGCTGGCCCTGGGCGAGGACTACAACATCCTGGTGATGACGCGGATCAGGGAGGAGGCGCAGGAACACCCGCTGCGGGAGGCGGTCACACGCGCGCTGGGCCGGACGGGCACCACGGTGACGTCGGCGGGCCTGGTGCTGGCCGGCACGTTCCTGGTGTTTACCGTCGTGGCTGGCAGCGGATCGGGCGGCGCCCAGATCCGCGACATCGGATTTGGCCTGGCGCTGGGCATCCTGATGGACACCTTCCTGGTCCGCACGCTGCTGGTGCCCTCGACGGTGGTGCTGCTCGGCCGGTGGAACTGGTGGCCGTCGAAGATGAGCCGGATCAGCGCGGACCTGCCCGCCGGA
Source organism: uncultured Actinomycetota bacterium (assembly GCA_963808705.1). Classification (GTDB taxonomy): domain Bacteria; phylum Actinomycetota; class Actinomycetes; order Streptosporangiales; family Streptosporangiaceae; genus JASHPR01. Next base: position 176,172 of record CAWEHB010000016.1, read on the forward strand.
GCGTCGGCCCGAGCGCCTGCCGCCCCGGCGGCGCCTGCGCCCCCGGCGGCGCCCGGTCACCCCGCGGCCGGCGGGGTGACCGGCGGGGCGGCTGGGTCCAAGCAGCCAGATCCGCTGCCCTGAGCTCGCGGCGGGCCGCAAGATTCCGGCGGGCGGAGCGGAACGCCCGGCTGGTCCGCGCTGCTCCTGATCGGGCTGCTGCGGTAAGCCTTAGTGCGCGGCGGTGAACTGCTCGGCCTCGGTCGAGCCGGCCAGCGCGGTCGTCGCGGACTGCGGGGTGATGGCCGAGGTCACCAGGTCGAAGTAGCCGGTGCCGACCTCCCGCTGGTGCCTGGTGGCCGTGTAGCCGTCGGCCTCGGAGGCGAACTCGCCGTCCTGCACCCGGACGTAGGCCGGCATGCCCTCCTCGGCGTACTCGCGGGCCAGGCTGAACATCGAGTGGTTCAGCACGTGGAAGCCGGCCAGCGTGATGAACTGGAACTTGTACCCCATCTCGCCCAGTTCGCGCTGGAACTTGTCGATCGTGCCCTCGTCCAGGTGCGCCCGCCAGTTGAAGGACGGCGAGCAGTTGTAGGCGAGCATCTGGTCCGGGTAGACGTCCCTGATCGCTTCGGCGAACTCCCGGGCCACCTCGAGGTCCGGGGTGGAGGTCTCCATCCAGAGCAGGTCCGAGTACGGCGCGTAGGCCAGGCCGCGCGCGATGCAGGCCGCCATCCCGCCGCGGACCCGGTAGAAGCCCTCCGCGGTCCGCTCGCCGGTGACGAAGCGCCGGTCCCGCTCGTCGATGTCGCTGGTGATCAAGGTGGCCGACTGGGCGTCGGTGCGGGCCACGACCAGCGTGGGGGTGCCGCAGACGTCCGCGGCGAGCCGGGCCGCGTTCAGCGTGCGGATGTGCTGGGCGGTCGGGATCAGGACCTTGCCGCCCAGGTGGCCGCACTTCTTCTCCGAGGCCAGCTGATCTTCCCAGTGGACCCCGGCCGCCCCGGCCGCGATCATCGCCTTCATCAGCTCGAACGCGTTCAGCACGCCGCCGAATCCGGCCTCGGCGTCGGCGACGATCGGCGCCAGCCAGTAGGGCCCGGGCCCGCTTCCCCCGGCCTCGGCCCAGGAGATCTGGTCGGCGCGCAGCAGCGCGTTGTTGATCCGGCGGACCACCTGCGGGACCGAGTTGACCGGGTAAAGGCTCTGGTCCGGGTAGGTCTGGCCGGCCAGGTTGGCGTCGGCGGCGACCTGCCATCCGGACAGGTAGATGGCTCTCAGGCCCGCCTTGACCTGCTGCACGGCCTGGTTGCCGGTCAGGGCGCCGAGGGTGGCCACATAACCGTCCTCGTGCAGCATCGCCCACAGCCGCTCCGCGCCCAGCCGGGCCAGGGTGTGCTCCTCCTGCACCGATCCGCGCAGCCGTACCACGTCGTCCGCCGTGTAGCTGCGCTCGACGCCGGCCCAGCGCGGATCTGTCGCCCACTCGTGCCGCAGTATCGCTGCCTGACCGTTCACCCAAACCTCCGTCCGGCCGTCCCGGGTCGTGCCGCGGCCCGGGCCGATACCAGCCAGCTTGCGTCAGGGGTCACCCGAGCGCCAGGGCATAAGGTCCTGAACATCAGGGGTAATTCGTCTAGAATGAAGATGTGCCAGTCTTCACACAAGAAGATCCTGATTCCTTCACCGATAAGGGCCTGGATCTCAGCGTGTTCGGCCAGCGGCTCCGGCATGCCCGCCGCGCCAGGGGGCTGACGCTCGCCGAGCTCGGCGAGCGCGTCGGCCGCGCCCCCTCGGTGCTGTCGCTGATCGAGAACGGCCGCCGCGAGCCCAAGCTGTCCCTGATCGAGGCCCTGGCGGCCGCGCTGTCGGTACCGGCCGCGGAACTGCTGCGCCGCGAGCCGCCCAGCCGGCGGGCCCAGCTGGAGATCGCCCTGGAGGAGGCGCAGCGTGACCCGGCCTACCGGGACCTGGGCCTGCCGCACCTGCGCGTCGGCGCGCGGGTGCCGAGCGACGTGATCGAGCACCTGGTCGCACTGCAAGCCGAGCTGCGCAGGCAGCGGGTGAAGCCGACGGCCACGCCCGAGGAGGCCCGCGCGGCCAACGCCAGCCTGCGGGCGATGATGCGGGAGCGCGGCAACTACTTCCCGGAGATCGAGGATGAGGCCGCCGCGGCGCTGGCCGCGGTGGGCTACGCGGGCGGCGCGCTCTCCCAGGGGATGCTGCTCTCGGTGGTACGCCACCACGGGTTCTGCGTCCGGTACGTCGGGGACCTGCCCCGCTCGGTGCGGTCCGTGACCGACCTGCGCAACCGGAGGATCTACCTGAAGCAGGAGTCCATCGGCACGCACACGCCGCGGACGGTCCTGCTGCAGACGCTCGGGCACTTCGTGCTCGGGCACAGCGCCCCGCTCGACTTCGCCGACTTCCTGCGGCAGCGGGTGGAGGCGAACTACTTCGCCGCGGCCATGCTGGTTCCGGAGCAGCAGGCCACGGCGTTCCTGCGGGAGGCTGCCGAGGCCAGGAGCCTGTCCGTGGAGGACCTGCGGGACGTGTTCTCGGTGTCCTACGAGATGGCCGCGCACCGGTTCACCAACCTGGCCACGCATCACCTCGGCCTGCCATGCCACTTCGTCAAGAACGACGAGGGCGGGATCATCTACAAGGCGTACGAGAACGACGGGGTGGTGTTCCCCGCCGACGCGACCGGCGCGATCGAGGGCCAGCGGATGTGCCGGCAGTGGTCAGGCCGGCAGGTGTTCGCGGCCGAGGACCGGTTCAGCCCGTACTACCAGTACTCGGACACGCCGTCCGGGACCTACTGGTGCGCCGCGTTCGTGGACGCCAGCCGCGAGCACGGGTTCGCGATCACCCTCGGCGTGCCGTTCGAGCACTCCCGCTGGTTCCGCGGCCGGGAGACGCTCGCGCGCCGCACCTCGGCCTGCCCGGACGGGGAGTGCTGCCAGCGGCCCCCGGCCGGGCTCGCGGCGCGCTGGGAGGGCTGGGCGTGGCCGTCCGCGCGGGCGCATTCGCACATCCTGTCCGCGCTGCCCACCGGCAGCTTCCCGGGCGTGGATGAGGCCGACGTTTTCGCTTTTCTTGAACGCCACGAAAAGGAGTGAGCCGAGCCCGCTAGGGGAAGGCCGGCGGCCGCTTCTCGATCAGCGCGGCGGTGCCTTCCCTGACGTCCTCGCCCATGAACGTGAGCATCTCGTAGGCCGCCGACTGGTCGAAGATCGGCCCGGCCGCCCGGAGCCAGCTGTTCAGCGCGCGCTTGGTCAGCCGGATCGCGAGCTGCGGGCCGGTGGCGAGGCCGCGCGCGACGCGCAGCGACTCCTCGAGCACCTGCCCGCGCGGCAGCGCCTTGCTGACCAGGCCGATCCGCTCCGCCTCGGTGCCGGTGACCATCTCGCCGGTGAGCAGGTAGTAGCGGGCCCGGGCCATCCCGCACAGCAGCGGCCAGATGATCGCGGCGTGGTCGCCGGCCGCGACGCCCAGCCGGACGTGCCCGTCGCCGAGCCGGGCGTCCTCGGCGCAGATGCTGATGTCCGCGAGCAGCGCCACGACCAGGCCGGCCCCGACCGCGACGCCGTTGATCGCCGACACGACCGGCTGCGGGCAGTTGACCATGTTGTAGACCAGGTCGCTCATCTCGCTGAGCATGCCGGTCACCCGGCCGTAGTCGCCGATCTGCCGCTGCACCATCGCGAGGTCCCCGCCGGCGGAGAACGCCTTGCCCGCGCCGGTGATCACGACGGCCCTGGTTTCCTCGTCCCGCGCGATGTCGGTCCACACCCGGGCCAGCTGGCCGTGCATGGCCTCGTGGGCGGCGTTGTACTTCTCCGGCCGGTTCATCGTGACCAGGAGCACGCCGTGCTCGTGCCGCTCGAAGAGCAGGCAATCGTAGCTGCTGTAGTCCATGCCGGTGCGGCTCCCTCGAACGCGGGCTGACTCGTCGGGCCAGGATAAGCGGTGGCCCGCCCGGCTGGTGCGGCAGGCGCCGACGTCTGTTACTCTTGAGTAACATCGAGGCTGACTCCGCGGGCCGACGAGGAGCACGATGAGCAGCGACCAGGACTCCGGCAGCGGCTTCTCCATGGACCTGAGCCAGGATGTGCGCGATATGCGCGACTGGGTGCACGGGTTCGCCGAGACCGTGATCAGGCCGGCAGGCTCCGAATGGGACGAGCGGGAGGAGACACCCTGGCCCGTCCTGGAGCAGGCATCGAAGATCGGCCTGTACTCGCTCGACTTCTTCGCCCAGCAGTGGCTCGAGCCCACCGGCCTGGGCATCCCGGTCGCGTTCGAGGAACTGTTCTGGGGTGACGCCGGGATCGCGCTGTCGCTCGTGGGCACCGGCCTGGCGGCGGTGGCGGTGAGCGGCAGCGGGACGCACGAGCAGATGGCCGAGTGGCTGCCGCTGATGTTTGGTGACGCCAACGACGTCAAGCTCGGCGCCTTCTGCGTGTCCGAGGCCGACGCGGGCAGCGACGTCGCGGCGATCCGGACCAGGGCCGTCTACCACGAGGCCACCGACGAGTGGGTGCTGAACGGCACGAAGTCCTGGGTCACCAACGGCGGCATCGCCAACGTGCACGTCGTCGTCGCCGCGGTCGACCCGGCGCTGGGCCTCCGGGGGCAGGGCAGCTTCATCGTCCCGCCGGGGTCGCCCGGGCTGTCCCAGGGGCAGAAAATCCGCAAGCACGGGATCAGGGCGTCGCACACCGCCGAGGTGGTGCTCGATGACGTGCGCGTGCCCGGGCGCTGCCTGGTCGGCGGCAAGGAACGGCTTGACGCACGGCTGGCCCGGGGCAAGGAGGGCGCCCGCAGCGGTGAGCAGTCCGCGCTGAAGACCTTCGAGGCGACGCGGCCCGGCGTCGCGGCGATGGCCGTCGGGGTGGCCCGCGCGGCATACGAGTACGCGCGCGACTACTCGGTCGGCCGGGTCCAGTTCGGTCGCCCGATCGGCCAGACCCAGGCCATCGCGTTCATGCTCGCCGACATGAGTGCCGCCATCGACGCGGCCCGGCTGCTGACCTGGCGCGCGGCCTGGATGGCCCGCCAGCGCAAGCGGTTCGATCACGCCGAGGGGTCGATGTCCAAGCTGGTCGCGGCCGAGACCGCGGTCCGGGTCACCGAGCAGGCGATCCAGATCCTCGGCGGCAACGGCTACACCCGCGAGTACCCGGTGGAGCGCTGGCACCGGGACGCCAAGATCTTCACGATCTTCGAGGGCACCTCGGAGATCCAGCGGTTGATCATCGGCCGCGCGGCCACCGGGCTGGACGTGCGGTAATAACCGAGCGCGAGATGACGGACTGTGCGCGAGCGGAAAGTGCGCTGCGCGTTCCCCAGCTGGCCGCGGCCGATGTCGAGCTTCCCGGCGACGTGCTGTCCGGCCCTGGCGCTACCGTGAAACCCATGTCCGACATCAACGAGCTCCGGGCGGAGATCACGCATATGCGGTCCTTAGTGACTGCCGCGGACCAGGACAGCATGGATAACAAGCAGCTGCTGGGATATCAGACGACGTTGCTCGGTGCCCTCCGCGAGACTCAGAACAGCATGAACACGGTGCTGCTTGAGCAGGGCCAGGCGTTGGGCGGAATGGTCCTGGCGATCAATGGCCTGCAGGAGCGCGTCAGCGGCGTCGACAAGCGCGTGATCAACGTGGAGCACAAGATCGCGGGCATCGACCAGAATGTCGTGGCCATCATGCGACACCTTGGCGTCTGACCCGCCGGGGCGCGTCTCGTTCTTCGCCGCCACGGTTCCCGGCCTCGGCCCGCTGCTCAGGGACGAGGTAGCCGCGCATCCTGACCTGGAACCAGAACGCGGGGTCGGCTTCGATGGCCGGGCGGACCTCGTCTTCTTCCGGGTCCGGCGCGGTGCCCGGCTTCAGCTCGACGGGCTGCGCCTCGCCGAGGACGTGTTCGTCACGATCTCGGACGCTTCCGGTGGCTTGCCGGCCCGGGTGGCCGCGGCGCTGGTCACCCAGGCCGGCCTGGAACGTGCGCTGTCGGTCCGGGCGAGCTACGTGCGCCACCTCAGCCCGGCGATGACGTTCCGGGTGATCACCCGGGTGATGGACGAGAGCCGGTTCAAGCGGACCGAACTGCGCAGCGCCATCGAGCGCGCGGTCGGCGCGAGCCGTCCCCGCTGGCGGATCGCGGACCCCGCCGACCTCGAGGTGTGGGCGGTCGAGCATCGCCGCGCCCGGTTCGCCTCCGGCCTGCGCCTGTCCGACCAGCGGCTGCGCCGCCACGGCGAGGGGCGTGCCCGCGAGCGGCACGGCGCCCTGCGCCCGGTGGTCGCCGCCGCGATGGTACGGCTGGCGGGCGCGCCGCCCGGGCGGCTCCTCGACCCGTGCTGCGGGTCCGGAACGATCGTGCAGGAGGCGCTCGCCTCCGGCTGGGCCGCGCAGGGCTCCGACCTCGACCGGGACGCGGTGGACGTGGCCCGGGCCAACGTTGCCGGGGCGGTCATCCAGCGGGCGGACGCCCGGAACCTGCCGCATCCGGACGGCGCGTTCGACGCCGTCGTGACCAATCTCCCCTTCGGCAGGCAGTTCCGCCCGGACGCGGAACGGTCTCGCGGCGGCCCGGCCGGCTCGAGCCACGCGGCCCGGAGTTCCGCCGCCTCGAGCCACGCCGCCTGGGTGCACGGCGCCCTGCGGGAAGCCGCCCGGGTCACCCGCCCCGGAGGCCGGGTGGTCGTGCTGGTGCCGCCACCGGTTCCCGGCCACGCCGATGGCCTGACACTGTCCGGTTCCTACCCGGTCGAGCTGCTCGGAGTCCCGGCCCGGATCTGGGTCTTTGACCGTTCATGATCCCGGTCGCTGAGATGCGCCATAAGCAGCTGATCTACCAGGATCATGGAACGGCAGGGTCGACGGGCAGCTGGAGTGACTACTGCTTCGGCAGCCGCTCGTTGACCGCCGGTCGGCGCCGCGAACCGGAACGCCGAGGTCAGGTCGCCGCAGGTTGGGTGACGGCAGCGGGAAGTCTTCGTGAAGCTCAGGTGAGCGCGGGCGCTCCGGCCACCACGCCGCGCGGGGCCAGCGGCATGGCCCGCAGCCGGACCCCGCACGCGCTGAAGATGGCGTTGGCGATGGCCGGGGCCACCGCGATGATCGGGGTCTCGCCGCCGCCCGCCGACGGCTGATCCGGCTGGTCGATCAGCACGACGTCGATCTCGGGCAGGTCGGGGAGCCGCGGCACCCGGTATTCCGACAGCGAGGCGTTGCGGATCTGTCCGTCGGCGAAGTCGATCGCCTCGAACAGCGCGCCGCCCAGGCCCATCATGGCGGCGCCCTCGATCTGGTTGGCCAGGTTGTCCGGGTTGACCACGGCGCCGCAGTCGAACGCGGTGACCAGCCGGTCCACGTGCAGCGTGCCGTCACCGTCTACCCGGACCTGCGCCGCGGTGGCGACCCGCCCGCCCTTCTCGATGCCGCCGGCGATCCCAACCCCGGTGCCGTCCCGTCCCGGGCCCGGCCAGCCGATCCGGCCGGCCGCCGCGCGGAACACGTCGGCGAGCCTGCCGTCGGCCAGGTGGCGCAGCCGGAAGTCCAGCGGGTCGGTCCCGAGCCGGTGCGCCAGTTCGTCCATGTGGGACTCCCGGGCGAAGTGGTTCGCGGTGGCGGCCAGCGCCCGGTAGGAGCCCTGCGGCAGCGGCGAGTCGGCCGGCTGGTACCGGATGCGCTGGTTCGGCACGCGGTACGGGGTGAGGATCCCGACCGCTCCCGAGTTGATGTTCACGTGCGACCAGCCGGTCATCTCGCCTGAGGAGTCCGCGCTGCTGCAGATATCGATGAGCGCCGCGGGGCGCAGGTAGCCCCAGTGGAATTCCTCATGACGGTTCCACTGGACCCTGACCGGCCGGCCCGCCGCCCGCGACAGCCGGGCCGCCTCCGCGGCGACGGTGCTGCCGTGCTTGCCGCCGAAGCCCCCCCCATAGTCGGGCACGATGACGTGCACCCGCGGTTCGGGCACGCCGAGCGCCTGCGCCAGCTCGCGCCGGGCCCGGAACGGCGTGGAGGTGCCGGTCCAGACCGTGAGGTGACCGTCGTGCCAGGCGGCCACGGCGGACCTGGGCTCCAGCGGGACGTGCGCGATGTAGGCGGTCGTGTAGTGCTCCGCCAGGCGCACATGCCCGGCCGCGAGGGCCGCGTCGGCATCGCCTTCCTCATGCCGGAACACGGAGCCGAAGCCCTCGCCGTCGATCGGGTGCGACCGCAGGTAGCCGGCCAGGTCATCGGGCCCGGGCTGGGGCGAGCGGTCCCACACGGCGTCGATCGCGCCGACGGCCTGGCGCGCGGCGGCCCCGTCCGGGGCGACGACGGCGACGAACCCGTCCTCGGCGACCACGCTCACCCCGGGCAGCGCCTCGGCCGGGGCCGTGTCGGCGCTGCGCAGCGTGGCGCCGAACGCGGGCGGGCGCAGCACGCAGCCGTGCAGCATGCCGTCGGCGCGCAGGTCCGCCGGGAAGCGCTTGACGCCGGTGACCACGTCGGCGCCGCCGGCCGCCCGCGCGGGTCGGCCGGCCGTGCGCCAGGCCGCCGCCGGGGTCACCGGCCCGCTGGCCGGCACCCTCTCGACCCGGCGGACGCCGGTCAGCAGCTCGGCGAAGCCGACGCTCGGCGCGCCGTCGGGCCCGGCCACGATCCCGCCCGCGACGGTCAGGTCCGCGGCGGGCAGGCCGAACCGCTCCGCCGCGGCCTCGCGCAGCGCCTCGCGTGCGGCCGCCGCGGCCGCGCGGAGCGGGGGCGCCGCGAACGGCATCGAGCGGCTGCCGAACGTGCCCAGGTCGAAGGGTGAGACGTCGGTGTTGCCCATCACCACGCGCACCGAGGCCGGCGGCACCGCGAGCTCCTCGGCGACCAGCACCCCGAGCGCGGTGCGGGTGCCCTGGCCGGCCTCGACCTTGCCGGTGAAGGCCGTCACCGAGCCGTCGGCCCCGACATGCACCCAGGCACTCTGCTCCGAACCACGGGCCGGACCGCCCCACCGGCCCTGGCCCGGCCCGGCGGCCGGATCGGCGTCCTCGGCGACCACCGTGACCAGGCCGTCGGGAAGCTGCTCGAAGAACGCGGCCGCGTCCCGGGCCTGGTCCCACGGCGGAGCGGGTGGCTCAGCGCCGGGCGGCGGCCCCGGCCGTACCGGCCGGCCCGGCGGCCGCGGATCCGGCCGGCGGCACCGGCTCGAGCAGTTCCGGCTGCTCCATGAGCTCGGCCGCGCGCCGGACCGCGCGCAGGATCCGCGGATAGGTGCAGCACCGGCAGACGTTCCCGGCCAGCTCGGCGGCGATCCTCGCGTCATCGGGGCGCGCTACCCGGTTGAGCAGCGCCGCGGTCGCGGTGAGCCAGCCCGGGGTGCAGTACCCGCACTGCATCGCCCCCGCCTCCAGCCAGGCCTGCTGCACCGGATGCAGGATCCCGTCCTCGGCCAGGCCCTCGACGGTCGTGACCCGCTGACCGGCCGCCTCGCTGGCCGGCGTGACGCACGAGGTCACCGCGCGCCGGCCGATCAGCACGGAGCAGGCGCCGCACACGCCCTCGCCGCAGCCGAGCTTCGGGCCGGTGATCCCCAGGTCCTCCCTGAGCACGTCGAGCAGGCTCCGGCCGCCGCCGGCCGTCACCTGCCGCTGGGTGCCATTGACGGTGAGCGTGAATTGCATGCGCTATCCCATTCCTGCACCACGACCTGGTCAGTTTCCCGACGATAGCTCGCAAGGGTCCGGCTGGACACGTTCGGTACGGTTAGCGTATTCCGGATATTTGATCATCCCCGCCCAGACCGAGGACACATCGCCATGGAAATTAACGAGCACGTCATTTTCGAGCACTGCATGCACCCGTGGACCATGCACGCGCTGTCCGAGCACCGGCCTCCCCCGCCGAAGGTGAATGACGGGCGGGTGGGGCTCAACGGCAAGATCGGCCTGCTGATCACCACGCTGGTCGGCACGATGATCTGCGCATATGTGTTCGGCATCATCGCGCTTGTCAGCCTGCCGTCGGCGATCACGAGCCACAACCTGACGATCATTATCGCGTGGGTCAGCAGCAACTTCCTGCAGCTGGTGCTGCTGCCAGTCATCATCGTCGGCCAGAACCTGCAGGCCAAGGCGTCGGACAAGCGCGCAGAGGACACGTACAACGACGCCGCGGCCGTCTTGCACGAGGCGCTGGAGATCCAGAAGCACCTCGCGGCCCAGGACCAGGTACTGACCGGGCTGGCGGCCGCGGCGGCCAAGGGGTAATGGCCTCGTGCCCGGCTGAGACGCAGGCGTTTACCGTTCCGGTGGCGGCGAGGCGTAAGAATGACTCATGAGCAAGCAGCCGAACCCGCCGCCCCCCGGCGACAAGCCCGTTCCCACGGCACCGCCGCCGCCACCCGCGTGGCGGCACTGGCTCTGGCCGATCGCGCTCCTCGCGACGGTGCTGCTGTATCTCTTCCTGCCCGGGATCCACGTCAACGAGCCGGTCAGCCTGAGCTACTCGCAGTTCATCTCGGACGCCAGCGCCCACAAGATCAAGACCGTGGACTTCGGCAACGGCGCGAGCGGGTCGAACACCACGGCGACCGGTGAGCTGACGAGCGGCCAGTCGTACACGACCGTCATACCCGGCCCGCCCACGCCCCAGCTCAGCCAGCAGCTGACCGCGGACGGCGTGAAGACGGTGACCGCGTCGCCGCCCAGCTCGGGCCTGGGTACCGACCTGCTGTACTGGCTGTTCCTGCTGCTGCCGTTCATCTTCGTGTTCTGGCTGTTCCGGCGGATGAGCCGGGGCGCCGGCGCGGCCGGCGGGCTGCAGGGCGTGCTCGGCGTGGGCCGGAGCGGGGCGAAGGTCTTCGATGCCGAGCGGCCAGATACCAAGTTCAGCGACGTGGCCGGCTACGAGGGCGTCAAGTCCGAGATCAGCGAGGTGGTCGACTTCCTGCGCAACCCCGACCGCTACAAGCGGGCGGGCGCGATGGCGCCGCGCGGCGTGCTGATGATCGGCCCGCCGGGCACCGGCAAGACGCTGATCGCCCGGGCGGTGGCCGGCGAGGCCTCGGTGCCGTTCTTCTCGGTCACCGGCTCGAGCTTCGTCGAGCTGTTCGTCGGGGTCGGCGCGGCCCGGGTCCGCGACCTGTTCAGCGAGGCACGCAAGCGGGCCCCCGCGATCATCTTCATCGACGAGATCGACGCCATCGGCCAGCGGCGGGCCGGCGCGGGCGTCGCGGTGTCCAACGACGAGCGGGAGCAGACCCTCAACCAGCTGCTGGCCGAGATGGACGGCTTCGACGTGACCCAGGGGATCGTGGTGCTGGGCGCGACCAACCGCCCCGAGGTCCTTGACCCGGCGCTGCTGCGCCCGGGCCGGTTCGACCGCCAGATCACGGTGCCGCTGCCCACCCTGCCCGAGCGGCAGGCCATCCTCAAGGTCCACTGCCGTGACAAGAAGCTCGGCCCCGACGTCGACCTGAACGTCGTGGCCCGGGGGACCCCGGGCTTCTCCGGCGCGGACCTGGCCAACCTGGCCAACGAGGCGGCGATCGTCGCGGTCCGCGACAACCGCGACGTGCTGACCGCGGAGGACTTTTCCGACGCCCGGGACCGGATCCTGCTCGGCCGCCGGGAGGGCTCCAACGTGCTGCTGCCGGAGGAGAAGCAGGCGGTCGCGATCCACGAGTCCGGCCACGCGCTGGTCGCCGCGCTGTCCGAGCACGCCGACCCGGTCGCCAAGATCACGATCCTGCCGGCCGGGCAGACCCTCGGCGTCACCGAGCAGCTGCCGCTGGACGAGCGGCACCTGTACCAGGAGGACTACCTCACCGACTCCCTGGCCGTGCGGCTCGGCGGCCGCGCCGCCGAGCTGGTCAAGTTCGGGCAGGGCTCCACCGGGGCCGCCAACGACCTGGCCAGCGCCACCGACCTGGCGACCAAGATGGTCCGCGAGTACGGCCTGTCGCCGGCGCTGGGACCCATCGGGTATCCCGAGGGCGGCTCGGTGTTCCTCGGCGGCGGAGGCGGGCAGGGGCTGTCCAGCCGGCCGTTCGCCGAGGCCACCCAGGCCATGATCGACAGCGAGGTGTCCCGGCTGCTGCGCGAGGCCGAGCAGACCGCGGTCGGGCTGCTGCGCTCCCACGAGACCCAGCTCGATCAGCTCGTCGACCTGCTGGTGGAGAAGGAGACGGTGGACGGCGAGGAGGTGTACCGGATCGTCGGCAAACCGGTGCCCGCGCACCGGCCGGAGGAGATGGCGATCGGGCCGCGGGCCGCGGCCGCCGCCACCGTCGCGCACGACGGGACCCGGCCGGCCGTGCCCAGAAGCGGTAACCAGCCCGCGTGAAGCTCCTGGTCCTCGGCGCCGGCGACGTGCACCGCCTGCTGCCCTGCGGCGAGTGCGCCGACGCGATGCGGGGCGCGCTCGCCGCGCTTGCCCGCGGGCAGGTGCACCAGCCGCTGCGGACGATCGTCAGGCCGCCGGGCGCGGCCGGGATGATGGCGCTGATGCCGGCCTACCAGGCGGACGGGGCGGCCGCGGACGCGGCCGGGGAGGCCGGGACAGCCAGCGAGGCGGGGGCAGCCAGCGAGGCGGGGGCAGCCGGGGAGGCCGCCTACGGCCTCAAGGCGATCTGCATCTTCCCCGGCAACCCGGCCGCGGGCCTGGACTCCCACCAGGGCGTCGTGCTGCTGTCCAGCGCGCGGACCGGCGAGCCGCTGGCCGTGCTCAACGCGTCGGCCGTGACCGAGGTCCGCACCGCCGCGGTGTCGGCCGTCGCCACCGAGCTGCTGGCCCGCGCCGACGCGACCGAGCTGGCCATCATCGGCACCGGCGTCCAGGCCCGGGCGCACCTGCTGGCCATCGCGGCGGCGCGGCCGCTGACCCGCGTCCGGGTCGCTGGCCGGGACCAGGCCAGGGCGCGCTGGTTCGCCGAGGACATGCGCGAGCGCGTCCCGGCCCCGGTCACGGCCTGCGGCTCGGCGGCCGACGCGGTCGCCGGGGCCGGGATCGTGGTCACCGCGACCAGTTCGGCCGAGCCGGTGCTGCGCAAGGCCTGGCTGGCCCCCGGAGCGCACGTCAACGCGGTGGGGGCGTGCGTCCCGCAGGCCCGCGAGCTCGACACCGAGACGATGGCCGCCGCCGCCCTGTTCACGGACAGCCGCGAGTCGGCCACCAGCGAGGCCGGCGACTACCTGCTGGCCGAGGCGGACGGCGCGATCGGGCCGGACCACATCCGGGCCGAGATTGGCGAGCTGCTCATCGGGGCGGTGCCGGGCCGCACCGGCGACGCCGAGATCACGGTGTTCGAGTCGCTCGGCCTAGCCGTCGAGGACCTGGCCGCGGCCGCGCTGGCCTACCGGAAGGCCACGGAACTCGACACCGGGTCATGGGTGGAGTTCTAACCGCCGGGCCTACGATGAGCCGGTGACATCAGCCGGGTACCTGCGCTTCCCCCACATTCACGAAGACGTCGTCGCCTTCGTCGCCGAGGACGACGTATGGCTCGCTCCGGCCGGCGGCGGCCGGGCCTGGCGGGTCTCTGCCGACCGCGCGGCCGTGAGCCACCCCCGGATCTCCCGGGACGGCACGATGATCGCCTGGACCAGCGAGCGGGACGGCCCGCCCGAGGTCTACCTGGCCGGGATCGACGGCGGGAACGGCCTCAGGCTCAGCTACTGGGCCGACCAGGGAACCAGGGTCTGCGGCTGGACGCCGGACGGCGACGTCATCGCGATCACCGCCTCGGGCCAGCCGTTCGCGCACTTCACCTGGGCCTACGCGCTGCCCGTCGCGGATCCGGCCCCGGCGGCCGGGAGCGACGGCTCGGCGGCCGGGAGCGACGGCTCGGCAGCGGGCGGCCGACTGCTGCCGTTCGGCCCGGTCGTCGACCTGGCCATCGAGGCGCCCGGGGTCGCGCTGCTGACCGCGGCCGATCGCGATCCGGCGTTCTGGAAGCGGTACCGGGGCGGGACGTCGGGACGGCTGTGGCTGCGCCCGGCCGCGACCGACGGCGGCCAGCCGCCGTCGCCGGTGTTCACCCGGAAGCTCGCCGGCCTGGCGGGCCAGCTCGCCAGCCCCATGCTGGTCGGCGGCAGGCTGGCGTTCCTGTCCGACCACGAGGGCACCGGCAACCTGTACTCTTGCGCGCTGGACGGCAGCGACCTGCGCCGGCACACCGACCACGACGGCCACTACGCCCGCAACGCCAGCACCGACGGCCGGCGGATCGTCTATCACTGCGCGGGCGACATCTGGCTGCTCGACGGGCTGGACACCCCGGACGGGCCCAGGCGGCTGGAGTTCAGCCTGGCCCCGTCGGCGGCACGGTCACCCAGGCTGATCTCGGCCGATGATCATCTGGGCGGCCTGTCCTGCGATCACTCCGGCCAGGCCAGCGCGATCGAGGTACGCGGTACCGTGCACTGGCTCACCCACCGCGACGGCCCGGCGCGGGCGCTGTCGGTCGTCCCCGGCGTCCGGGCGCGGCTGCCCCGGGTGCTCGGCCAGACCGGCCTGGTGGCGTGGGTGACCGACGCCGAGGGCGCGGACGCGATCGAGATAGCCCCGGCCGACGGGTCCGCGGCCGGGACGCCGCCGCGGCGGCTCGCGGCCGGTGCCGTCGGCTGGGCGTCTGACCTGGCGGCGGCACCGGACGGCAGCGCCGTCGCCGTCGCCGCGCGCGACGGGAGGCTCTTCGTCGTCGACGTCTCGTCGGGTGAGGTGACCGAGCTGGCATCGTCCGGCAACGGCGAAGTCACCGGGCTGGCCTGGTCGTCCGACTCGGCCTGGCTGGCGTGGTCACATCCCGGGCCGGAGCCGCTGCGGCAGGTGCGCATGATCCGGCTCGCCGATCCCGGCCGCACCGTCGTGGACGTCACGGACGGACGGTTCACCGACACCGACCCCGCGTTCACCGCGGACGGCAAGTACCTGGCGTTCCTGTCCGTGCGCAGCTTTGACCCGGTGTATGACGCGCACGTGTTCGACCTGTCCTTCCCGTACGGGTGGCGTCCCTACCTGGTGCCCTTGGCGGCGGCGACGCCGTCGCCGTTCGCGCCGCTGCCCGGCGGCCGGCCGGTCGGCGGCCGCCCCGAGGACGACAAGGCCGCGAGCCGGCCGGACCCGGCGGGCCCGGCCGGCAGCGGTCGCGCCGAGGACGGGCCGGCCGCCCAGGACGACGGCGGGCACGAGGATGCGACTCCGCCGGTCGTGGTGGACACCGACGGCCTGGCCGGCCGGGTCGTGCAGATCCCCGTCGCCGAATCTCGCTACGCCTCGCTGCGCGCGGTCAAGGGCGGGCTGGCCTGGCTCAAGGAGCCGGTGACCGGCAGCCTCGGGCAGGGCGGTGCCGACCCCGGCGATGCGGCGCCCCGGCCGTCCCTGGAGCACTTTGATCTCGAGGCGCAGCGGTGCACCGAGCTTGCCGACGAGCTGGACTGGTTCGAGCCCAGCGGCGACGGGAGCGTGCTTGTCGTCTCCGACCACGGGAAGCTCAGCGTCGTGCCCGCCAGCCGCAAGCCAGACTCGGACAACCCGGCGGACCGGGTCGCCGTGGACACGTCCCGGGCCAGGTACCTCGCCGACCCGGCCGCGCTGTGGCGCAACGCCTACGCCGAGGCAGGCCGCTTCATCCGGCACGACTTCTGGGTCGCCGACATGTCCGAGGTGGACTGGGACGGCGTGCTCGAATCGTACCGGCCGCTGCTGGACCGAATCGCCGGTACCCGTGACTTCGCCGACCTGCTGTGGGAGGTGTTCGGCGAGCTCGGCACCTCGCACGCCTACGTCTCGCCGGCCGCCGACGACGCTGGCGACTCCGGGCCGGAGGTGGGCGTGCTCGGTGCGGACCTGGAGCACGGCGCCGACGGCCGGTGGACGGTGGGACGGGTGCTGCCGGGCGAGTCCTCCGACCCCCCGGCCCGCTCCCCGCTCGCCACTCCGGGCGCGCAGATCGCCCCCGGAGACACGCTGCTCGCGGTGGACGGGCGGCTGCTGGACGGGACCGGGCCGGGCCCGCTGCTGGTCGGCGCGGCCGGGAAGCCGGTCGAGCTGACGATCGGCCCGGCCCAGGGCGGCGAGCCTCGCCACGTCGTGGTCGTCACGCTCAAGCAGGAGCGGCGGCTGCGCTACCAGGACTGGGTCGCCGGGCGGCGGCAGCAGGTCCGCGAGCTCGGCGGGGGGCGGATCGGCTACCTGCACGTTCCGAACATGGTGGGCGGGGGCTGGGCGGACTTCCACCGCGACCTGCACACGGAGATGGCCCGCGACGCGCTGATCGTGGACCTGCGGGGCAACAGCGGCGGGCACACGTCACAGCTGGTGGTGGAGAAGCTCGCGCGGCGCGTGATCGGCTGGAGCGTGCCGCGCGGGCTGCTGCCCGAGACCTATCCGCAGGATGCCCCGCGCGGCCCGATGGTCGCGCTGATCGACGAGTTCGCCGGCTCGGACGGCGACATCGTGACCGCGGCCATCAAGATCCTGGGCCTCGGCCCGGTCGTGGGGACCCGGAGCTGGGGCGGCGTGGTCGGCATCGACGGCTGGCACCGTCTCGTGGACGGCACCGGAATCACCGTCCCGCGCTACGCCTTCTGGCTGGACGGCTACGGCTGGACGGTGGAGAATCACGGCGTCGACCCGGACGTCGAGGTGATCTCGTCCCCCGAGGACTACGCGGCGGGCCGGGACCCGCAGCTGGAGACCGCGGTCCGGATGGCCCTCGACGCGCTCCCGGCGACGCCCGCGGCCAAGGCTCCGACCACCGCCGACCGCCCCTCCAAGCGGCGCCCCCCGCTCCCGCCCCGGTAGCTGAGCGAGCCAAAGGGCGCGGCGCCGACTGGACTGAGGAGCGAGGGAGCCTGCGACCGAGCGACGAGGGAAGGAGGCGCGCAAAAGCGCCCGGAGGCGAGAGAGAAACACTGAGCGAGCCAAAGGGCGCGGCGCCGACTGGACTGAGGAGCGAGGGAGCCTGCGACCGAGCGACGAGGGAAGGAGGCGCAGTGAAGGGGGATGGGGAGGCGGGCGGGGCCCGGAGGCGAGCGAGGAGGATAAGAGCGCCCGGAGGCGAGGGAAGCTAATATGACTGCATGCGCGCGAACCGCACCGCTGGCTGGTGGCGCCGCCCCTGAGGCGGTTCCTGGTTCGCGCACGCAGCAGATCCTGAAGGCGACCGCCCGGCAGCCGGCGGTCGCCTTTGCTGTCCGCACCGTCCGGCACCGGGCCCGATGACCGAGGCGAGGGCCGATATGGACCTGACACAGTTCGAGACCGGCGGCGGGATCCGGGTGAGCCGCACCGCCGCCCCGTTCGACCCCGACCTGCTCGCGGGGATGACCCTGCAGGTCGAGGAGCGCCGGGGCGGGGTGCTCAGCTCGGGGATGGAGTACCCGGGCCGGTACAGCCGGTGGCACATGGCCTACGTCGACCCGTGCATCGAACTGATCGCGCGCGGCCGGCAGGTCACGGCGACCGCGCTGAACGGCCGCGGCCTGGTGCTGCTGCCGGTGATCAGTAAAGCGATGCGCAAGGCAGGAGTGCCGGATGCGAGGGTCGGCCAGAGGTCGGCCCGAGTGCAGGGGGTTGGGGAGGTGGGTGGGGGGACGGGGGCTCCGGGTGGCTTCCCCCCCCGGTCTGGGGGTCCGGGGGTTATCCCCCGGGACAACACAGTCACCGTGATCATCCCGGTGGCCGGCGGCACGTTCACCGAGGAGCAGCGCAGCCGGCAGCCCACCGTGTTCTCCGCGCTGCGCGAGATCATCGCGGCGTTCTCCGGCCCCGACCCGCACCTCGGCCTGTACGGCGCGCTCGGTTACGACCTGGCGTTCCAGTTCGAGCCGGTGCGGCAGCGGCACGCCCGGCCGGCCGGCCAGCGGGACCTGGTCCTGCACCTGCCGGACCAGATGTACGTGCTCGACCGCAAGCGGGAGATCGCGACCTGCTACAGCTACGACTTCGAGGTGGCCGGAGTCTCGACCGCCGGGCTGGCCCGCCAGACCACGCCGGGCCGCCGGCGCGAGAGTGAGGGGCGCCGGCCCGTTGCGGCTCCTGATCTTCCCGGCGACCCGCGGCCTGGGTCGTTCGCGCGCGTCGTGGAGCAGGCCCGGGAGCGCTTCGCCCGCGGCGACCTGTTCGAGGTGGTGCCGAGCCATGCGTTCCACGGGGAGTGCGACTCGCCGGCCGCGTTCTACGAGCGGCTGCGGCAGCGCAACCCGGCGCCGTACGAGTTCTTCCTCAACCTGGGGGAGGACGAGTACCTGGTCGGGGCCTCGCCGGAGATGTACGTGCGGGTGACCGGCGACCGGGTGGAGACCTGCCCGATCGCCGGGACGATCGCCCGCGGCGCGGACCCGCTGGCCGACGCCGAGAACATCCGCGCGCTGCTCACCTCGGTCAAGGACGAGTCCGAGCTGACCATGTGCACCGACGTCGACCGCAACGACAAGTCCCGGGTCTGCGAGCCGGGCAGCGTGCGGGTCATCGGCCGCCGCCAGATCGAGATCTACAGCCGGCTGATCCACACCGTGGACCACGTGGAGGGGCGGCTGCGGCCCGGCTTCGACGCGCTGGACGCGTTCTTGACCCACATGTGGGCGGTGACCGTCACCGGCGCGCCCAAGACCTGGGCCATGCAGTTCATCGAGGACCATGAGGACGGCCCGCGGCGCTGGTACGGCGGCGCGGTCGGGATGATCGGGTTCGACGGCGGGATGAACACCGGGCTCACCCTGCGCACGGCGCACATCCGGGACGGCGTCGCCTCGGTGCGGGCCGGCGCGACGCTGCTGTTCGAGTCCGACCCGGCGGCAGAGGAGCGCGAGACCCAGCTGAAGGCCCGCGCGCTGCTGGAGACGCTCGGCGTGCCGCGGCAGGCGCCCGCCCCCGCGGAGCAGGCCGGGGCGGCGCCCGGGCCGGCCTGCGGGTGCTGCTGGTCGACCACCAGGACTCGTTCGTGCACACCCTGGCCGGCTACTTCCGCGAGGCCGGCGCGGACGTGACCACGCTGCGGGCCGGGTTCGACCCCGCGCGGCTCGAGGATTACCGGCCCGACCTGGTGGTGCTCTCGCCGGGGCCCGGCCGTCCGTCGGACTTCGGCTGCGACGGGCTGCTGGCCGCGCTGGACGAGCGGGAGATCGCCGCGTTCGGCGTGTGCCTGGGGCTGCAGGCGATGGTGGAGCACGCGGGCGGGCAGCTTGGCCTGCTGGCCACGCCCGCGCACGGCAAGCCCGGGTCGGTGCGGGTGCTGGGCGGCGCGGCGCGCTCCGGGCTGCTGGCCGGGCTGCCCGCGGAGTTCACCGCCGGGCGGTACCACTCGCTGCACGCGGTGCCGGCCGGGGTCCGGGGCGGGTTCTCGGTGACCGCGGTGACCCCGGACGGCGTGGTCATGGCGATCGAGGACGACGCGGCCGGCCGGTGGGGGGTGCAGTTCCACCCGGAGTCGATCCTGACCGCGTCCGGCCGCGCGGGCCACCAGGTGATCGCGAACGTGCTGCGGCTGGCCCGGGCCCGGTCGCGCGAGGCGGTCGTCACCACCGTCTCCTGAGCGCCGCGGCTCCGCCCGGGGTGGGCAGCGGTTCGTAAGGGCACCGCCCGCGGGCGGCCGGTGCTCAGACGGGACGCTGCTGGAGCCAGCTCAGCACGTACTCGGCGATCTCGCGCCAGCCGTGGTCGATCGTGAGCGAGTGGCCCCGGTCCGCGAAGTCCCAGAAGTCCGTCACCGCGCGCGACTTGTGGTAGAGCTTGCGGGTGGCCATGCTGATGGCGGGCGGGACGGTGTGATCCTGCCCGCCCGCGGTCACCAGCAGCGGCCCGCGGTCCCGGTTGCCGGTGTCGACCTTGGCCGGCGAGTGCGGGGTGACGTTGGCCAGGGCGGCTTCGAACAGCGGCTTGCCCGGTGACGGGACGTTCCAGCGCTCGTAGAGCTCGGCCGACTCCTGCGCGGGCACGGCGTTACCGAAGCCGTACCGGAACTGGTCGGCGGTCAGCGATATCGCCTCGTGGCGGTTGGCCGGCTTGCGCAGCGCGATCGAGGCGACCCGCAGCGCCGACACCGGCAGGACCAGGACGCCCTTGATGGGCGCCGGATCGATCGCCACCGCGGCCGCGGCCAGGTCCTGCCCGAGCAGCCGCTGCGCGATGAGGCCGCCGAAGGAGTGGCCGATGACGATCGGCGGGGCGTCCAGCCCCCGGATGATCTGCGCGTAGTGGCCGACCACGTCGTCGATGCCCTTGTCGGCGACTTGGCCGGGGTCGCGCCGGGTTTCCTCGACGGTGTCCGAGGTTCCCGGCCAGCCCGGTGCGATCGGCGCGTAGCCTGCCTCCCGGAAGAGGTCCACCCATGGTCCCCATGAGGTCGCGTGCAGCCAGAGGCCGTGGATGAACACGACGGGCCGGTTCGATGGGGAGCCTGGGGTGTCACCTTGGGTATCGCCTGGTTGCGTCATCTCGTGCTCTCCCGTCCGCTGTGCCGACGTGCCGTTCGAAGAGCTGACATCCCAAAGCCCTGCTTACCCCATCTTTTCTCACCAGTAACGAAGCCGCTACCCTGCAACGCGCGCGGAGCGGCCGGGAGGCAGGCGGCGGGACCGCCGGACGCCGCGGGTTGCGGCTGGTTGCGGCTGGATGTCACCGGTCCCCGGTAGTGTCCCGTGCCATGAAGAGCGTGCAGCCCGAGGTGTTCCTCGTCGCCCGTCCCGAGATCGACTACGGCCAGCTGGCCGCGTACCTGAGCGAGGTCGGCGGCGAGAAGTGGCTGGAGAAGCTGGACCGCGGCGACCTGGACGACGCGCAGAATCTGGCCGAGTTCGCCGGAAAGATCTGCTACCGGGCCTGGGAGCCGGGGCTGAACCCGAACATCGTCCGGGTCCGCAGCGACCAGGAGAAGTACCTGCAGAACATCCTGTCCCAGGCGCACGGCTCGGTGCTGGAGCACGTCAGCTTCAGCTTCGTGCTGCACAACGTCAGCCGCGTCTGCTGCTACGACGATGAGACCGAGGTGCTAACCGCCGAGGGCTGGAAGCCATGGCCGAAGGTGGACGGCAACGAGGTCTTCGGCACCCTCAATCCCGCTACCGGAGAGCTTGAATATCAGGAGGCGACTGAGGTCTTCCATGCCGACTACGAAGGCCCCATGTATCGAGTGGTATCAGAGCAGGTGAACCTGCTGGTCACGCCGAATCACCGGATGTGGGTTCAGCGCCACGATACTCAGGCGGCGAGACGCGGTGAACAGAAGTTTGCCGTCGAGCCGGCCGAAAACCTTCTGCACGAGCGCGTCAAGTATCAGAAATGCGCGCATTGGGTTGGTCACTCTCCCGATCGCGTTGTGATTCCTGCGACTCAGCGCACTTACCAGCGCCGGGACCGCGACCGACCGGCCACACGTATCTATCCTGCCGTGTCATTCCCGCTAGAACCGTTCGCGAGGTTCCTTGGCTACTACCTCGCGGAAGGATCCGTCAATGGGCACAACATATGCTTGGCGCAGAACCGGGGCCCGATCTTGGACCGTATGGCAGAGACGATCCGCTCCATGGGGCTGTCGGCTTATCTTCCGGCAACTGGCAGCGGCGTGGTCCGTACCCAATGTACGCCGCTTCGCGACTTGCTTGCTTCGCTGGGTCATTCCTGTGAGAAGTATGTGCCAGCAATGGTCCATGGGTGGGCTCCGCCTGCGATCAGGATCTTCCTGGAGGCCATGATCGAGGGCGATGGCAATGTCCACCCGACCAATGGTCACCGGGTGATCTATACCGCATCACGTGACATGGCGGACGACCTTCAAGTGCTAGCCATCAAGGCAGGCTGGTCAGCAAACATTCGGATCGATGACCGAACCGGGTTGCAGCGGACAATGCCGAACGGTCAGCAGTTCCGGAATCTAGGACCGTGTTACATCGTCTCGATTGTGGCCCGCAGGCTCAGACCTCTGGTGAATCACAACCGCCATGAGCCAGGCAGGTTCAAAGACCAGGCTGGTAACAACGACGCATTGATCCACTACGAAGGCCAAGTGCATTGTGTCAAGGTGCCCAATGGCTTGTTGTTCGTCAGGCGCCACGGACTTCCAGTCGTATCAGGAAATACGCATGAACTAGTTAGGCATCGGCCGGGGACCGCTATCTCGCAGGAGTCGCTGCGGTTCGTGCGGCTCGCAGACATCCCGTTCTGGTTCCCGGACTGGGCGCTGGCCGACGCCGAGCTGATGAAGCGGTCGACCGCCCTGCTGGAGCAGATGGAGGAGTTCCAGCGGTGGATGGCCGGGCACTTCGGGCTGGACGAGGAAGGCGTCCCGTTCCACGAGAAGAAGCACAAGACCTCGTTCATGCGCCGGTTCGCGCCGGACGGGGTGGCCACCGGCCTGCTGTGGACGGCGAACATCCGGACGCTGCGGCACACCATCGAGGCGCGGACCGATCCCGGCGCCGAGGAGGAGATCCGGCTCGTGTTCGGCCGCATCGGCGAGCTGATGCGGGCCGAGGCCCCGGCCCTGTTCGGCGACTACGAGATCTCCGACGGCGCGTGGATACCGAAGTGGCGCAAGGTGTGACAGTCTTTCGTCCGTGCCTGACATCTCGTACCCGGTAGGCGGCGGGACCGGGCGCGGATACCTGGCCATGCCGCTGGCCGTCGGCCCGGACGAGCCGGGCGATGCGGGCCGGCCGGGCCCGTGGCCCGGCGTCGTGGTGATCCACGAGGCGTTCGGGCTGAACGACGACGTCAGGGCGAAGGCGGATCAGTTCGCGGCGCACGGGTACCTCGCCCTCGCCCCCGACCTGTTCGACGGCAGGTCCTGGATTCGCTGCATACTCGGCGCGTTCCGCCAGCTCCGGGCCGGCTCCGGGCCGGCGTTTACGGCGCTGGAGGCGGCGCGGGGCTTCCTGGCGGCCCGCGACGACTGCACCGGGAAGACCGGCGTCATCGGGTTCTGCATGGGCGGGGGGTTCGCGCTGCTGTGCGCGCCCTCCGGCGGGTTCGCGGCGGCCTCGGTGAACTACGGCGAGGTGCCCCAGGACGCGGAGACCGCGCTGCGGGGCGCGTGCCCGATCGTCGGGAGTTACGGGGCCAGGGACGCTATGGGCACCAAGCACCCGGAACGGCTACAGCGTGCCCTCACCGCCTTGGAGATCCCACACGACGTGAAGGTATACCCGGGTTCCGGGCATCGCTTCCTGACCGAGACCTCAGGCGCGGGCGCGGTGCTGGCGAGGTTCGCCAGGATGGGGTACCAGGAGGCGGACGCGGCCGACACGTGGCAGCGGATCTACGGCTTCTTCGGCGAGCACCTCGGCGCGTGAGGGCCAGCTTTGGCGGCCATCTCGACGCGTGATGGCTAGTTTCGGCCGGCGCCTCAGCGCGTGACGGCCGGGCACCGCCGACGGCAACCGGCCATTTGCCCACGCCAGCGTCGCGGCGTGCACCATCATGGGGTCATGACTCGCCCGCTCATCGGCATCACCAGCGAGATGGCCGCCGCAGGCTGGGGCGACCGCGTGCGGGAGGCCGTGCTGCTGCCGGCCAGCTACGCCTGGGCGCTGCAGCGGGCCGGTTGCGTCCCGGTGCTGCTCGTGCCCGCGCCGCACGGTGTCGCGGGCCTCGCAGCGCGGCTCGACGGGGTGGTGTTCTCCGACGGCGGCGGGGCTGGCGCGCGGCGCCACGGCGGGCCGCCGCGCGATGAGGCGCCCGAACCGGACCTGGCCCGGGAGGCCGCCGAGCTCGCACTGATGCGCGCGGTCATCGACGCCGGGCGCCCGGTGCTCGCGATCGGCCGCGGCATGTACCTGCTCAACGCGGTTCGGGGCGGGTCGGCGACCGAGCGCGAGCGCGATCCGGCCGGGCGGGGGGCCGATGACGGCCCGGCCCGGCAAGCCTCCCTCGAGGTGCGGATCAGCCCGGGCAGCAGGCTCGGCCGGCTGCTCGGCCCGAGCGTGACGGTGCCCGCCGCGCCGCAGCCCGACGGCCGCTACCGGGCGGTAGACCGTCTGGGCCGCGGACTGGAGGCGGTGGCCTGGGCCGACGATCAGGCCGTGGCCGCGGTCGAGCTGGCCGGGCACCCGTTCGCGATCGGGATGCAGTGGCACCCGGAGGAGGGCGAGGGCACCCGGCTGTTCGAGGAGTTCCGGGAGGCGGCCAGCGGCCGCGCGGCCGCGGCCTGAGATCTAGTAGTTCGAGCGGGCGCCGAACATCTCCGCCAGCCGGTTCGCCAGCGCCAGGTCGCCCTCCATGGTCATCCGGCCGTCCAGGATCAGCGGGTAGAAGCTGCCCGCCGCGGTGAGCACCCGGATGAAGTCCGTCATCGGGAGCCGGATCGTGAGCGCCGGGTCGGCGCTGCCGCCCTGATGCACCCGGGCCTGCCCGTCGCGCACCTCGATGGCCCAGGGCCGCCGGGTTCCGTCGGCCAGCCCGAGATCGTAGACGACGGCGCCCTCGAACCCCGCGGCCTTGGCCGGGTCGAACTGGCGCGTCATCATCCCGATGACCGCGCGCTGGGCCTGGCTGCTGGCGAAGATCTGCTCCAGCCGGTTGTCCGACATCCGGCCGACGACCCGCCGCAGGCCCGCCTGGCCGTGGCCGCGCAGCGATTCCCGCGCCGTGTGGCGGGCCCGGCCGGCCAGGTCACGCAGGGGCGGGTGCGCCGATTTCCGCACCGTCACGACCTCCGCGTCCTCGCTCACGTGATAGGGGACGGGCAGGTCCCGCGGGCCCGCGCGCCGGGCCAGGGCCTTGTCCACCGCGGCCGCCAGCCGGTCCGCCTTGGCGAGCTCCTTCTCCTCCCGGCCGTCGGCAAAGCGGGGGAGGACCTCGCGGGCGAACAGCTCGATGCTCTCGCAGATGTGCTCGTGCCGGTTGTTCCCGGCCTGCAGGACGAACATCACCTGGTCCACCCCGGCCGCCTCGTAGCGGGCGATCAGCTCGGTGACCTGCGCCGGGGTGCCGATCGCGCCGCGCAGCGAGCCCATCCCCGCCTGCAGCAGCCGCACCGCGAGCGGCTGCGCGTCCGCGTACACGATCTCCCGCGCGAAGCCGTGCTCCGCGCGGTCGGTGCCGAAGCTCTGCCACAGGTTGCTGTCCCCGACCCGGTGCCTGCCGCCGCCGTAGAAGTGGCCCAGCGAGTAGGCGAAGAAGTGCGCGCCGTCGATGCCGCGGTCGATCGCGGTCTCCTCGTCCGGGTGCAGCATCATCGGCAGGACCACGGCGACGTTCGGGTTGACCGCGAAGCCCCGCGGCACGCACTCCTCCGAGGCGATCAGGTCGTAGTACTCGGCCACCCAGCGCGCGGCGTCCTCGGGCTCCACGAACGAGAACGACAGCGCGCCGATGCCGCTGCGCGCCGCGAGGTGAATGGTCTCCCGGCGGCTGCAGGCCACCCACAGCGGCGGGTGCGGCTTCTGCAGCGGCCGGGGCAGCACGTAGCGCGGCGGCATCGTGACGAAATCCCCGTCGTAGCCGGCGAACGGCTGCTCGGCGAACATCCGCGTCACCGCGTCCAGGGTCTCGGCCCACATCGCGCGCTTGGCCTCGCGGGGGACGCCGAACCCGCCGAGCTCGGCGGCGGAGCTCGCCTCCCCGGTGCCGAAGTCAACCCGCCCGTCGGACACCAGGTCCAGGGTGGCCACCCGCTCGGCGATCCGGGCCGGGTGATTGACGGCGGGCGGGGCCTGCACGATGCCGTGACCCAGCCGGATCCGCCTGGTCCGCTGGCTCGCGGCGGCCAGGAAGACCTCCGGCGCCGAGGAGTGGGAGTACTCCTCGAGGAAGTGATGCTCGACCTCCCAGACGTAGTCGAGCCCGGAGGCATCGGCGAGCTCGATCTGCTCCAGCGCGTCGGACAGCAGCTTGTGCTCCGAGTCCGGCCCCCAGGGCCGGGGCAGCTGATGCTCGTAGAAGATGCCGAACCGCATGTGGTCCTCCTTGACCCGCGTGCCGCTGCCCGCGTGGCGAGTAGTCCGCTAGGGCGGCTAGTGCGTGCCCTGCCCTATATCGGCGGCGTGTATACCCAGTGGGTCTGCAGCCAGGTGATCGCGGCCGTCCAGGCCCCGGTCACCTCGAGCACCCCGACCAGCACCAGCATCCCGCCGCCGATGGCGGTGACCAGCCGCGCGTGCCGCCGGGCGAACCCGAACACGCGCATGCCGCGCTGGAACGCCAGCGCCACGATCAGGAACGGGATGCCGAGGCCGAGGCAGTAGATGAAGGCGAGGAACGCGCCGCGGGCCGCGGTGCCCGAGGTCTCGGCCAGGGTGAGCACCGCGGTGAGCGTCGGGCCGATGCAGGGGGACCAGCCGAGCCCGAACAGCACGCCGAGCAGCGGCGCGCCCGCCAGCCCGGCGCGGGGGCGCAGCGACGGCCGCAGGATCCGTCCCGTGAACATGAACCGGTCAAACACGCCGGCGAACAGCAGGCCGAGCATGATCGTCAGCACGCCGAGCACTTGCGTCAGGACCTGCTGATGCGACTTCAGCACCGTGCCGAGCCCGCCGAACGCCAGCCCGTACGAGGTGTAGAGCGCCGAGAACCCCAGCACGAACAGCGCGGTGCCGGCCACCACCCGGCTGCGGGGCGGCGCGGCCAGCACCCCCGCGGACGGCGCGTCGGCGCTGCCCGGCCCGGCGCCGGCGGGCTGGGCTCCGGCCGGCCGGGCGCCCACCGGCTGGGGACTGGCCAGCGGCGCGCTGGCCTGCTCGGCGTCGGTCTGCTGGGCGCCCACCCCGGACATGCCGGTCACGTACGAGAGGTAGCCGGGCACCAGCGGCAGGCAGCACGGGGACAGGAACGTGACCGCTCCGGCCGCCGCCGCGACCGGCACGGCCAGCAGGAGCGGCCCCGAGCTCACCAGGCTGCCGATGCTCACGATCCTCCTAGCGCCGCGCACCGCCGCGCGCATCGCGCGCCCGATGCGCCCCAACCTACCGCGCGGAAGGAAACAGCCCGGCCCGCGGGCCGGAACGCGGGCGCCGCCGCCGGGATCCCGGGCCTGCCCGGCGGTTGTGCCCGGGGCCCACCGGCACGTCCCCGCATTTGGGGCCGCCGGGCATTGACGCGCGAGGCCGCCCCGCACCACGATGATCGCTATGCGTAGCACACCGCCGTTCCGCGCCGACCATGTCGGCAGCCTGCTCCGTCCCCCGCAGCTCCTCGCGGCGCGTGACGATTTTGCCGCCGGCCGCATCGACGCGGCGCAGCTGAAGGCCGTTGAGGACGAGGCGATCTCCGAGGCGGTCGCCATGCAGGAGGAGACCGGCCTGCAGTCCGCCACCGACGGGGAGTTCCGCCGCGCGACCTGGCACATGGACTTCATCTACCAGCTGGGCGGCATCAGCAAGGCGCCCGGTCACCTGGCCGTGAAGTTCCGCAACCCGTCGGGCACCATCGAGTGGACCCCGGCCGCGATCCACGTGGGGAGCAAGCTCCGGCTGGACCACACGATCTTCTCCGGCGACTTCCGCTACGTGCAGTCCGCGGTCAAGACGGCCACGCCCAAGCTCACGATCCCGTCGCCGAACATGGTCCACTACCGCGGCGGCCCGGCGGCGGTCGACCCCGCCGTCTACCCGGACATGGAGGGCTTCTGGACCGACCTGGCCGCGGCCTACGCCGAGGAGGTCCGGCGGCTCGCCGGCCTCGGCTGCACGTACCTGCAGCTCGACGACACCAGCCTGGCCTACCTCAATGACCCCGCGCAGCGCGCCGAGATCGCCGGCCGGGGCGAGGACGCGGATCACATGCACCTGCGCTACATCAAGCAGGTCAACGCCGCGATCGCCGGGCGGCCGGAGGGCATGGCCGTGACCACGCACCTGTGCCGGGGGAACTTCCGGTCGTCGTGGGCCGCCGAGGGCGGCTACGACTTCGTGGCCGAGGCGCTGTTCGGCGAGCTGGCCGTGGACGGGTTCTTCCTGGAGTACGACGACGAGCGCTCGGGGACCTTCGAGCCGCTCCGCTTCGTGCCCAAGGGCAAGATGGTGGTCCTCGGCCTGGTCACCACCAAGCGTGGCGAGCTGGAGAGCAAGGACGTGCTCAAGCGGCGGATCGACGAGGCGGCCAAGTACGTGCCGCTGGACCAGCTGTGCCTGTCGCCGCAGTGTGGCTTCTCGTCGACGGTCGAGGGCAACGTGCTGACCGTCGACGAGCAGGCCGCCAAGCTGCGCCTGATCGTGGAGACCGCGGCCGAGGTCTGGGGCTGACCGCCCAGGCCGCGCGGCCGCCGGTATTTCGGTTGCGGCCGCTGATAGCGTGAGGGCGTGACAGCTGAACTGCAGATCAGCGCGGGCCTCCGGCGTCAACGAGCCGGGCTGTTCCAGGCCGGGCCGGGGGTCGCGCTCTTCACATCGCGCCACCGTGGGGTGGCCGATGAATGATCTGCGATAGCGCCTGCCGCTTTCCCGGCACGGTCGATCCGCCGTCGCATCCCGGCGTGGCCAGCTTTCCTTAACGCCCCGCGACGTGGCTGACCAGGTCTCCATCGGCGCCGTCTGACCGGCGCGCCACCCCCGGTATCCGCCGCGCTCTCGCGCGGCCCCAGTCCAGACGGCCCGCACCGGGGAGACCGAGATGATCACGAACGACCGCGAAGACCAGGACGGCGCCGGCCCGGCCCGGCGCCGCGGCGGGCTGCGCGACCTGGTGGCAGACGTCACGC
The DNA here is from genome assembly GCA_963808705.1 of uncultured Actinomycetota bacterium. Lineage (GTDB taxonomy): Bacteria > Actinomycetota > Actinomycetes > Streptosporangiales > Streptosporangiaceae > JASHPR01. Next base: position 204,779 of record CAWEHB010000016.1, read on the forward strand.
CGCTGCGCACCTCGCGCGATTTCCGGCTGGTGTTCGCCAGCCGGACGGTCACCCTGTTCGGCAGCCAGGCCACCGAGGTCGCGCTGCTCGTGCAGGCCAGGCAGCTCACCGGGTCGGCCGTGGCGGTGGGCCTGCTCGGCGCGGTCGAGCTGGTGCCGCTGGTGGTGTTCGGCCTATACGGCGGGGCGCTCGCCGACCGGCTGGACCGCAGGCGGCTGATCCGGTGGTGCGAGGCCGGCCTGGGCTGCTGCGCGGCACTGCTGGTGCTCAACGCGTCGCTGCCGCGGCCGAGGGCGTGGCCGCTGTACCTCATCGCCGCCGTAATGATGGCGCTGGCGGCACTGCAGCGGCCGTCGCTGGAGGCGTCGGTGCCCCGGGTCGTGCCCCGCGACCAGCTGACCGCGGCGGCGGCGCTGCTGTCGCTGTCTTCGAACGCGAGCCTGATCGTCGGCACCACGCTCGGCGGGCTGCTGGCCGCCTGGCCCGGCGCGCAGGCCGTGTACGTCCTGGACGCGGTGAGCTTCGCCGTCTCGCTCGGGTTCCTGGGCTGGCTCGGCCCGCTGCCCGCGGCCACGGGCGACGCGCCCGGCCAGGACCGCGGGGGCGGCCTGAGCCGGGCGCTGTCCGGCCTGCGGTACGCCCGCGGGCGGCCGGAGCTCATCGGCTCGTACCTGGCCGACCTGGCCGCGATGACCTTCGCCTACCCGAACGCGCTGTTTCCATTCCTGGCGGCCGAGCTGCACGCGCCGTGGGCGGTGGGGCTGATGTTCGCGGCCCCGTCGGCCGGCGCGCTGGCCGCGTCGGCGACCAGCGGGTGGACCGGCCGGGTGCACCGCCACGGCCGGGCGATCGCCCTGGCCGCGGCGGCCTGGGGACTGGCGATCACCGGGTTCGGCCTGGCCCCGGACATCGGCGCGGCGCTGGGCCTGCTCATCGTGGCCGGCGCGGCCGACATGCTGAGCGGCATCTTCCGGGGCACGCTGTGGAATCAGACCATTCCGGACTCGCTGCGGGGCCGGCTGGCCGGGGTGGAACTGCTCAGCTACGGCCTGGGCCCGTCGGCCGGGCAGATCCGGGCCGGGGCGGTGGCGAGCGTCACCACGCCGCGGTTCTCGCTCTGGTCGGGCGGGCTGCTGTGCGCGGGCGGGGTCGCCGTGGTCTGCGCGGTGCTGCCCGGCTTCGTGCGCTACAGCGCGCGCAGCGCGTCCTCGACCGCGCGGTGGAAGGTCGGATAGGCGTAGATCATCTCCCGGAGGCGCCGCGTCGGCACCCGGGCGTGCACGGCGAGCGCCAGCATGCTGAGCACCTCGCCGCCCCACGGCCCGGCCGACGTGGCCCCGGCCAGGACGCCGCGCCCGGAGTCCTCGACCAGCTTGATGAAGCCGTCGTTGCCCGCCTTGTGGATCCAGCCGCGGGCGGAGGCCGGGACCTGGGCCAGGCCGGTCCTGACTTCCAGCCCCCGGTCCCGGGCCTGCGCCTCGGTCAGGCCGACCGCGCCGATCTCCGGGTCGGTGAAGGTGACCCGCGGCACCGCGTGGTGCTCGGCGGGATGGTGCTCCCGGCCGAGGATGTCGGCCACCACGATGTCCGCGTGGTACACGGACAGGTGCGTGAAGTTGCCCTGGCCGACCACGTCGCCGATCGCCCAGACCCCGGGCGCGGCGCGCATGTGGTCGTCGACCGGCACCGCGGGCTGGGATTCGTCGATCCCGACGCGGCCGGTGCCGACCGCGGCCAGGCTGGCGCGCCGGCCGACGGCGACCAGCAGCCTGGACCCGCTCACCTCGGTGCCGTCGCCCAGCGTCACGGTGAATCCGGCACGGTCGCCCGGGCTGGCGTCGTACGCCACCCGCTCCGCTTTCGCGCCCGTCCGCACCTCGATGCCCTCGCGCCCGAACACCTCGGCGAGCAGCGCCCCGGCCTCCGGCTCCTCGGCGGGGAGCAGCCGCCCGGAGGCCTCGACCACCGTGACCGCGGCGCCGAAGCGGGAGTAGGCCTGGGCCAGCTCCGACCCGATCGCGCCGCCGCCGAGCACGATCAGCGACTCCGGTACCTGCTCGGCCTCGATGGCCTCGTGGTTGGTCCAGTACGGCGTGCCAGCCAGGCCCGGGACCGGCGGTATCACGGGCGCGGTGCCGGTGTCGATCACGATCCCGCGCCGGGCCCGCAGCACGTCGTCACCGACCGCGACCCGGCCCGGCCCGGCGATCGTGCCGTGCCCGCGGAACAGCAGGCCGCCCTTACCGGTGAACCGGTCGGCGGCCGCCCGGTCGTCCCAGTCGTCGGTGGCCTCGGCCCTGATCCGGCCCGCCACCGGGGCCCAGTCCGGCCGCACGGCGGAGGCGCCGGACATGCCGGGGATCCGGCGGCCCTCGGCCAGCAGGTTCGCCGACCGGATCATCATCTTGGAGGGCACGCAGCCCCAGTACGGGCACTCGCCGCCGACCAGCCGGGCCTCCGCCCCGGCCACCAGCAGGCCCGCCTCGGCGAGCAGGCCCGCGGCGTGCTCACCCCCCGGGCCCATGCCGATGACGACGACGTCCACCTCATGCTCGGTCACCAGGCCAATCCAAGCGCGGATCGGCCGCCCCCGCGAGCGACACGCTGGCAGGCAGCCGCCGGGCGTCCGCCCGGCGAACCCCGGTTACGCCGGCCGGCCCGGCCCGTCCGGGGCCGGCCCGCGGCGCAGCGTGCGGACCGAGACCGCGTCCAGCCGGAGCGAGCGGGCCAGCCCGGAGAGCACGGCCTCGCCGTCGATCGTGCCGCAGCTGAACAGGTCGATCGCGATCAGGTTCTCTTCCGGCCAGGTGTGGATGCTCAGGTGCGACTCGGCCAGGATGAGCACCAGCGTGATCGCGCCGTTAGGGAAGATCACGTGGCTGGTGTCCAGCACGTGCCCGTGGCCGGCCGCGACCGCGGCGGCCGCCAGCGAGGTCAGCTCGGCGACGTCGGTCACCGGCGAGGACCGGGTGAGCCTCGCGTCGACCGCGCGCAGGAGCTTCGGCGGGAGCGTCTGGCGCGCGTGCGGGCGCGCGGACCTGCTCGCCGCATCCATGCCGGGCATGATGTGGGAGGATACCGTACACTCCGGCTGACCCCGCTGATCAGCCGGATCAGCCCACCAGCCCGAGCACGGTCGCGGACGCAACGCACATGGACATGGACGCAGTGATCGCCGACGTGGCGCTGGCCGTGGGGCTGGCCGAGGGACGGTCCGGGGTGAGCGACGTGCTGCGGGCCATCGCCCGCAGCGAGCCGGTCGCCGTCCGCGACGTGAGCCGCATGGCCGAGCTGCCGGTTCCGATCGTCGCGGCGGTCTGCAACGAGCTGCGGCGGCACGGCGTGGTCGACCGGGCCCGGCCGGTGCGGCTCACCCCGGCCGGCCGGGACCTGCTCGCCGGACAGCACGCCGGCCTGAGCGCGGCGTGCCCGGGCTGCGGCGGCACCGGGCTCGCCGTCCCCGACCCGCTGGCCGGGCTGGCCGCGCGGCTGGACCGCGCGGCGGCCGGGGCGCCCGGGGCCAAGCCCGAGCTGGACCAGACGCACTGCACGGTCGCCACGAAGATCCGGCGGGTGCTGCGGATGCACGAGGCCGGGGCGCTGACCGGCCGGCGGATCCTGCTGCTCGGCGACGATGACCTGATCTCGGTGGCCATCGCGGCCTTCGCCGGGACCGGCGGGCTCGGGGCGGGCGTGGAGCGGCTGACCGTGATCGACTCCGATCCCGACGTGCTGGCCTGGGCCGGCGGGCAGATCTCGGGCACCGGAGTGAACGCGGAGCTGGTCGAGCACGACCTGCGCCGCCCGCTGCCCGGGCGCCTGGCCGGCGCGTTCGACGTGGCCTGCACCGACCCGCCGTACACGGTCGCCGGGGCCGAGCTGTTCCTGTCCCGCGCGGTCACCGCGCTGGCGCCCGAGCCGGGCCGGCACGTCTTCTTCTCGTTCGGGGCGCGCAGGCCGGACGAAACCCTGCGCGCCCAGGAGCTGATCTGCGCCATGGGGCTGACCGTCCGAGGCCTGTGGCCCGGCTTCAACGAGTACCTGGGCGCGGGCGTCCTGGCCGGCGTGAGCCACCTGTACCACCTGCGCAGCACCGCCGCGGCCCGGCCGCTGATCGCCGGCGACTTCTCCGGGCCGCTGTACACCGCGCAGACCCGGGCGGCCGCCACCCGGCCCTACCGGTGCGTCGGTTGCCGGGCGGTGCACCAGGTCGGACCGGGCAGTCGGTGGCCGCGCATCGCCGACCTGCAGGCGGCCCGCTGCCCGGAGTGCGGCGGCGAGGTGTTCCGGCCGATGCCCCTGCAGGCGCGATGACCGCGTCGCCCGCGGCCGCCAGCCCGCCCGGCTACCTGATCCGGCCGGCCGGCGAGGACGATCTTGACGCGATCGCCGGGTTCGAGGTGGAGATCGCGAAGGTGTCGTTCGGCGACGAGGCCATCACCGACGCCGGGCTGCACCGCCGGAGGGCCGCCGGCGCGCTGGGCAAGCCGGGGGAGGTCACGCTGGTCGCCGTGGCGGAGGCCGCGCCGGGCCGGCCGGTGGGCTGGGCCTGGCTGTCGGCGCGGACGAACTCGCTGACCGGGGTCCGGTACGGGAACTTCAGGTCGCTGGCCGTCGCCGACATCCCGGACCGCAGCCAGGTCGGCGAGCTGCTGCTGGCGGCGGTCCTGCGGGCCGCCGACGAGGCGGGGATGGGCCAGCTCACCGGCAAGGTGCACGCCAGGAACCTCGGCATGCGAGCGCTGTACCGGAAGTTCGGCTTCGAGGCGACGCACATCACGATGGAGCGGCAGGCTCCCGGGACAGGATACGGGCCGCGATGACGGTGAAATGCGTCATCTGGGACCTCGACCACACGCTGTTGTCCGGGGTGTACCTGGAATCGGGAGCGCAGCCGCCCCCGCCCGACCCGGCCATGGTCGCGGCCGCGGCGCAGCTGCGTGACCGCGGCATCATCCACGCGATCGCCAGCCGCAACCCGCCGGAGGCGGCGCAGTACGCGGCGCGGGCCACCGGCCTGGATTTCGCGGCCGCGGAGTGCGGCTGGGGCCGCAAGTCGGACGCCGTCCGGCGGATCGCCGCGGACCTGGGCCTCGCGACCGACGCGGTGGCCTTCGTGGACGATGACCTCTACGAGCGGGCGGAGGTCTCCTCCGCGCTGCCGGAAGCGATCGTGCTGTCCCCGGAGGACATGACCGACGCCGTCGGCTGGCCGGAGTTCAGCCCCGCCGTGGTGACGGCCGAGGCGCGCGCGCGCGGCCAGATGTACGCCGAGCGGCGGCGCAGGCTCGAGGAGGCGCGGGCGTTCGCCGGGTCCCGGGACGAATTCCTGCGCTACTGCCGTACCGAGGTGACGATCACCCCGGCCACTGCGGCGGACCTGCCGCGGCTGCACGAGCTGTCGGTGCGCACGCACCAGTTCAACACGGCCGGCGAGGCCGTGCCCGAGCCGGCCCTGCGGGAGCTGATCGGCTCCCAGGCGCACCAGGTCACCATCGTGCGCCTGTCCGACCGGTTCGGTGATGACGGCGTGGTCGGCGGCTGCGTCGTCGAGCGCGGCCCCGGTCGCGCCTGGACGGTGACGCTGCTCATGATGTCGTGCCGGGCCATGGGCCGCGGCGTCATCCAGGCGCTGCTCGCCTGGCTGGCCCGGTCGGCAGCCCAGGCCGGCGCAGCCACGCTGGCCGTTCCGTGCCTGGTCACCCCGAGGAACGTGCCGCTGCGGCTCGCGCTCGCCGCGGCCGACTTCCGCGCCGCCGACGACAACACCGCGGGGGGATCCGGGGGGTCGCCTCTCCGGGACAACACCGCGGGGGGATCCGGGGAGTCGCCCCCCCGGGACAACACCGCGCGGGAATCCGGGGGGTCGCCCCCCCGGGACAACACCGCGGGGGGATCGGGGGGGTCGCCTCCCCGGGACAGCGCGGGAGACGGTCCTGCGGGTCAGCCCGTGGCCCTGTTCTCCCGGCCGCTGACCGGGCCGCCGCCCGAGCTGCCCGGCTATGTGACCAGCGAGGTCACCGGGTCATGACCGGTGAGGCGCCGGAGGTCATCGGCGAGCTGCGGCAGATTCTGGCGCGGGCGACCGGGCGCGAGGAACTGCTCGGCCTGCCCGCCCAGGCGCCGCTGTTCGGCGCGGGCGTGGGACTCGACTCGCTGACCGGCACGCTGCTGCTGCGCGAGGTGCACCGGCGGTTCGGCGTGGATGTCGCGGGCGAGGATCTCAACCTCGACGCGCTGGCCACGCTGGGCACGCTCGCCGCCTTCATCTCCGAGCGCACCGATGGCGACGGCCACCAGCCCGGCTGACCGGCCGGGGGGAGGGGGCCGGGAGGTACCGTTTAGGCGTGGCACGGGGCGAGCAGCAGTACGTTCACGAGGTTCCCGATGAGCGCTGTCTTTGCGGTTGACGCCTGCCGGACGCCGGTGGGCAAGGTCAAGGGATCGCTGGCGGGCGTGCGGCCCGACCACCTGACGGCCGACGTGATCCGGGCGCTGATCGCGCGCAATTCCTGGCTTGACCCGGCGCGGGTGGACGACGTGTACTGGGGCGCGGCCAACCAGGCGGGCGAGGACAACCGGAACCTGGCGCGGATGGGCGTGTTGCTGGCCGGGCTGCCGGTGCAAATCCCCGGGGCCACGGTGAACCGGCTCTGCGGGTCGGGGATGGAGGCGATCGCCGACGCCGCGCGGGCCATCGCGGCGGGCGAGGCCGACATCTGCCTGGCGGGCGGCACCGAGTCGATGACCCGGGCGCCGTTCGTGCTGCCCCGCGCCGCCGAGCCGTTTCCGCGCGACGCGGGGGTGGCCGACACCCGGCTCGGCTGGCGGCTGGTGAGCCCGCTGATGCAACAGCTCTACCCGCCGGTCAGCCTCGGCGAGACCGCGGAGAACGTGGCCGAGCGCTACGGGGTGGACCGGGACCGGCAGGACCGGTTCGCGCTACGCAGCCACCAGCGGGCAGGCCGCGCCGCGGCGGCGGGGGTGCTGGCCGAGGAGATCATCCCGGTCACCACGCCCGGCGGCGAGGTGACCGCCGACGAGGGGATCAGGCCGGACCTGACCCTGGACGAACTCGCGGCCCGGAAGCCCGCCTTCCGGCCGGACGGGACGGTGACCGGCGGCAACTCCTCGCCGCTCAACGACGGCGCGGCCGGCCTGTTGCTGATGTCCGAGCGGGCGGTGGCCGCGGCCGGGATCCAGCCGATCGCCAGGTACGCGGGCACCGCCGCGGCCGGGGTGCACCCGGACTACATGGGCATCGGCCCGGTGCCCGCGATGACCCGGCTGCTGGCCCGGGCCGGCTGGCAGGCCGGCGACCTCGGCCTCGTGGAGGTCAACGAGGCCTTCGCGGCGCAGGCCGTCGCGGTCGTCGACGAGCTCAAGCTCGACCCCGAGCTGGTCAACGTCAACGGCGGCGCGATCGCCATCGGCCACCCGCTCGGCTGCTCGGGCGCCAGGATCACCACCACGCTGCTGCACGAGTTCCGGCGGCGCGGGGTGGCGCGGGCCGCCGCCACGATGTGCATCGGCGTCGGCCAGGGCATCGCCACGCTGTGGGAGACGGCCTAGCCTGCCCTGACCCGGCGAAGCCGCCGTCATAATCCGGCCGGCGCGCCCGGCGCCTCCTCTATCCCGGGCGTCGCGTCTATCCCGGGCCGCCCTCCCGTTCCGGGTATCGCGTTCGTTCCGGGCGCGCTCTCCGTTCCGCGATCTCGCTCGGTTCCGCGGGCGCCGTCTGCTCCCGGTGCGCCGTCTGCCATCGCCACGGGTGGCTCGCCCGCCGCGGTCGGCGTGGCGATGGCGTCGGCCCCCGTTGCCTCCCACCGCCCACGCCGGGCCACCGCGACGGCAGCCGCCGGGTAGATCAGCACCGACAGCACGCCGGCGCCGACGATGGCTGCCGCGTTGGCCGGCAGCATGACGCCGTCCTGCAGCCCGATCTCGGCGAGCGCGATCAGCAGCGGCATCGTGGTCGCGGTGATGAAGGTCATCTGGACACGCTGCGACCACGGGAGCGCCTTGCGGTAGACGAGGAGAGACGGCAGGCCGCGGACCGCGAGCAGCAGGCCCAGGAAGATGAGCAGCCGCAGCGGGTCCTTCACCACGGCCGGGACGTCGAGGGTCATGCCGGACGTGACGAAGAAGATGGGGATGAAGATGCCGTACCCCACGGCGTCGAGCTTCTCCTCGAGCGGATGCACGTCGACGTCTTCGCGGCGCAACCAGGTACGCAGGACCATCCCGGCGAGCACCGCACCCAGGATCACGTCCAGCCCGAACCGTTCGGCGAGGGCCAGCAGCCCCAGCAGCAGCACGACGGACCAGCGCAGCGTGGTCTGCGCGGTGGCGCGCTGGCCCTGCCTGATGATGGCCCGGACCCGCTCGTCGCCGATGATCCGAGGCAGCGTGGTCAGCAGCACTGCCGCCGCGGCGATGGCGATCAGCGACCCGATGGCCACGAACTCGTCGCGCTTGGTCAGGAACAGCGAGATCGCGATGATCGGGAACAGCTCCCCGACCGCTCCCGCGGCCAGGATGTAGCGCCCGAACTGCCCGCCGAGCATCTCGTTGTCGCTCAGGATCGGCAGCAGCGTGCCCAGCGCGGTGGTGGTCAGCGCCAGTGCGATCGGGATGAAGTCGCGCACGTATCCGACCTTGGTCAGCCCGGCCACGGCGACCAGCGAGATCACGGCACTGACCACCCAGCCGATGATGGCCAGCCGGCCCTCATGAGCGGCGAGCAGGCGCAGGTCAAGCTCGTACCCGGCGAGCAGGAACAGGAAGCCGAGCCCTATGTTGGCCAGCAGCTTGACGCTGCTGGTGTCGCTCAGGCCGAGAACGTGCGGGCCGATCAGGATGCCGCTGAAGATGAGGACGACCACCTGCGGGATGCGCCAGGCCGCCGGAATAGCGGCGACAAGCAGCGGGGCGATGGCGGCCACCAGGGCTACCACCAGCAGGGTCTCCAAGCTACTGGCGTCCAAGATTTACCTTCCGCCCCCTGCGGACACCTGCCGTCGTCGGCCAGACACGGCTTCCCCGGCTACCCTACTGCGCCCCGTGCCCGGCAGGCCGAGCGCGCCGCCCCCGTATCCTGGGCGGACCGCCCGCGAATGAGAGGGTCGGCAGGCGTGCAGCGAGGCAGGATGGCGAAGGCAGCGGCGGGCGACGTGGCCGCGGGTGACCCGCAGGCGCGGATCGTCACGATCCCGAACGCCATCAGCGTGGCCCGCCTCTTGGGCGTCCCGGTGTTCCTGTGGCTGGTCCTTGGCCCCCGCAGCCAGGCCGGGGACTGGTGGGCCGTCGCGCTGCTGATCGCGGCCGGGCTGTCCGACTGGCTGGACGGCAAGATCGCCCGGGCGCTGAACCAGCAGAGCCGGCTGGGCCAGGTGCTTGACCCGGCGGCGGACCGGCTCTACATCGCGGCCACGGTGGTCGCGCTCGCCATCCGGGGGATCATCCCGTGGTGGCTGGTCGGCCTGCTCGCCGCCCGCGAGGTGCTGATGGCCGTGGTGCTCCTGGTGCTGCGCCGGCACTCCTACGAGGCGCTGCAGGTCAGCTTCGCGGGCAAGACGGCCACGCTGGCCTTGCTCTACGCGTTCCCGCTGCTGTTCCTGGGCTCGCACACGGCCAGTTACTCCGAGATCGCCAGGATTGTCGGTTGGGCGTTTGCCATCTGGGGAAGTGCACTGTACTGGGTCGCGGCCCTCCTGTACGTAGAGCAGGCGCGACGTCTCGTGCGGGGGGATCGGGCGGGTCGTCCCCCCGGGGAGATACTGCAGGAAGATCCGGGGGATGGTGCCCCCGGGCAGATTCCGCGGGAGGATCCGGGGGGCCGGCAGATACTGCAGGGGGATCCAGGGGGAGACAGGGAGGCTGGGCAGCGGTGAAAGCCGTTGTGATGGCAGGCGGGGAAGGCACCCGGTTGCGCCCGATGACCGCCAACCAGCCGAAGCCGATGCTGCCGGTGGTCAACCGGCCGATCATGGAGCACGTGCTGCGGCTGCTGCGGCGGCACGGCTTCGACCAGACCGTGGTCACCGTACAGTTCCTCGCGTCGATGGTGCGCAACTACTTCGGCGACGGCGAGGACTTCGGGATGAGCCTGCAGTACGCCACCGAGGAGACCCCGCTCGGCACCGCGGGCAGCGTGAAGAACGCCGAAGACGCGCTGCGGGACCAGCCCTTCCTGGTCATCTCGGGCGATGCGCTCACCGATATCGACCTGTCCGAGCTGGTCCGCTTCCACAAGGACCACGGCGCGCTGGTCACCGTCGGGCTCACCCGGGTGCCCGACCCGCTCGAGTTCGGGATCATCATCGTGGACGACGACGGCCGGATCCAGCGCTTCCTCGAGAAGCCCACCTGGGGACAGGTGTTCTCGGACACGGTCAACACCGGCATCTACGTGATGGAGCCCGAGGTGCTCGCCGAGTTCCCGGCCGGCCAGGTCGCCGACTGGTCCGCCGACGTCTTCCCGCGGCTGCTGGACCGGGGCGCGCCGCTGTACGGCTGGATCGCCGACGGCTACTGGGAGGACGTCGGCACGCTGGCGAGCTACCTGAAGGCCCAGGCCGACGTGCTGACCGGGCGGGTGCAGGCGGAGATCGCCGGGTTCGAGATGTCGCCGGGCGTCTGGGTGGCCGAGGGCGCCGAGGTCGACCCGGACGCGGCCCTGACCGGGCCGCTCGCCATCGGGGATTACGCCAAGATCGAGGGCGGTGCCCAGCTGCGCGAGTTCACTGTGGTCGGCAGCAACGTGGTGGTGAAGGAGGGCGCGTTCCTGCACCGCGCGGTGGTCCACAACAACGTCTACGTCGGGGTGGGCGCCACCCTGCGCGGCTGCGTGATCGGCAAGAACACCGACGTGATGCGGTCGGCCAGGATCGAGGAATCCGCGGTCGTCGGAGACGAGTGCGTGATCGAGCCCGAGGCCTACCTGTCCGCCGGCGTCAAGGTGTACCCGTTCAAGACGATCGAGGCCGGCGCCGTGGTGAACACCAGCGTGATCTGGGAGTCCCGCGGGCAGCGGACGCTGTTCGGCCCGCGCGGGGTGTCCGGCCTGATCAACGTGGAGATCACTCCGGAGCTGTGCGTGCGGCTGGCCAGCGCCTACGCGACGACGCTGCGCAAGGGCACCACCGTCACCACCTCCCGGGACGTGTCCCGCGCCGCGCGAGCGCTGAAACGCGCGGTGCACGGCGCGCTCAACGCGAGCGCGATCAACGTCGTGGACCTCGAGGCCCAGCCGCTGCCCGTAGCCAGGTTCGAGACGGCCCGCAGCGAGTACAGCGGCGGGATCGCGCTGCGCACCACGCCGGGCGATCCGCAGTCCATCGACATCATCTTCCTGGACTCCGACGGCGCCGACATGTCGCTGACCGCGCAGCGCAGGCTGGAGCGCGTCTTCTCCCGGCAGGAGTACCGGCGCGCGTTCCCCGGCGAGATCGCGGAGCTGACCTACCCGCCGCGCGTGGTCGAGGCGTACACCCATGCGCTGCTGCGCGGCATCGACATGAGCGGCGTCCGGGACGCCGACCTGAAGGTCGTCGCCGACTGCGCCGGCGGGACCGCGTCGCTGGTGCTGCCCGGGCTGCTAGGCCGGATCGGCGTGGACGTCCTGACCGTCAACAACCGGCTGGACGAGGCGTCACCGACGCAGTCGCTGGCCCAGATCCGCGCCGGGATGCACCGGCTGGCGGAGCTGGTCTCGTCGTCGCGGGCCGCGTTCGGCGTCCGGTTCGACCCGGTGGGCGAGCGGATCACCCTCGTCGACGACAAGGGCGCCCTGGTCAGCGACGAGCGGGCGCTGCTCGTCGTGCTCGACCTGGTCGCGGCCGAGCGGCGGACCGGGCGCGTCGCGCTGCCGGTGACCACCACCATGGTCGCCGAGCGGGTCTGCCGCTTCCACGGCGTTCAGGTGGACTCGACGCCGACGTCGCTGCACGGCCTGTACGAGGCCACGGCCGCCGAGGACGTCATCTTCGCCGCGGACGGCCGCGGCGGTTTCGTGATGCCCGAGTTCTCCCGCTCCATCGACGGGATCGCCGCGTTCGCCCGGCTGCTCGGCCTGGTGGCGAGGACCCGGCTGACACTCAGCCAGATCGACACCAGGATCCCGGTCGCGCACCTGCTCAGGCGCTCCATGCCGACCCCGTGGGCGGCGAAGGGGAGCGTGATGCGGACCGTGGTGGAGGCCGCCGGGGAGCGCAAGGTCGACACCACCGACGGGGTCCGCGTGGAAGAGCCCGACGGGGGCTGGATCCTGGTCCTGCCGGACCCCTCGGACGCCGTCACCCACTTGTGGGCGGAGAGCACCGACGGCGACTCGGCACAGGCCCTGCTGGATGAGTGGGCCGCGGTCGTCGCCGACGCCGGACGCTGAGCCGGGCCGCGGCGCACGGCGGGTCCGGACCGCCGCCCGAGCCGCCGCAGAGTGTCCGCGCGAAGGCCGCCTGGCATGAGAGAATCGCGGGATTGCCGGTAACAGCGGGGGGTCGGAGGTGCGCCAGGATGTGGCGGAGGCGTCGCGAGAAGGCGCGCGCGGGATCCGCCCGGACGGACGCTACCGCCCCGGGCGGCACCTGGAGGCGGCGTGCGTGGCGCATGGACCGGCGCGGTACGGCGCGGGTAGCGTTGACTTCACCAGCGGAATTCTCACGGCGAACCACCCAGGACCAGCGGGCTGACATGGTTCCCGCCCAGGCGGCATGGCCGGCAAAGGGGAGGCTAGGCAGGGACATGGCCAGTGTGTACTGCATCAGATGCGGTCAGGAAAACCCTGAAGGAGCGCGCTTCTGCTCGCAGTGCGGCAACCCGCTTGCTGGCGTTTCTGGCGAGGGGACGACGGAGACCACGTCCATCATTTCTGTCGGCGGCAGCGACCCGGGCGAGGCGGAGTTCGGCGACGAGTCCGTCGCCGACGCCACGACCGTGGACACCCTGCCCCCTGGGACGGCCCTGCTGGTCGTCCAGCGCGGGCCGAACGCCGGGAGCAGGTTTCTCCTGGACAGCGACCTCACGCTGGTCGGCCGCCACCAGGAGAGCGACATCTTCCTGGATGACGTGACCGTCTCGCGGCGGCACGCCGAGTTCTACCGCTCGGGCAACCGCTTCACGGTCCGCGACGTGGGCAGCCTGAACGGCACCTACGTCAATCGGGAACGGATCGAGGAGACGGACCTGACCGGCGGCGACGAGGTCCAGGTGGGCAAGTTCCGCCTGGTGTTCCTGCTCGGCCCGCGCTCGCAGGCAGAGCTTGGCGGCGGAGGCGCGCAGGTCGGGGGATGAGTGCACAGCCTGCCCGCGCGTATCTCGGCATCGGCGAGGTGCTGGCCCGCCTCCGTGCGGAGTTTCCTGACGTCAGCGTGTCCAAGATCCGGTTCCTGGAGTCGGAGGGGCTGATCGAGCCCGCACGCTCTAGATCCAACTACCGCATGTTCGACGCCGAGGACATCGAGCGGCTCCGCTACATCCTGACCGCCCAGCGGGACCAGTACCTGCCGCTGCGAGTGATCAAGGAACGGCTCGTACCCCCGGCGGCCGGCCGCACTCCCGCCGCGGCCAGCACCGCGGACAGCCCGGCCGACGGCCCGGGCCCCCCGGATTCCGGCGCAGCGAGCGCCCCGCCCGGCGGCTCGCTGAGCCGCCGCCAGCTTCTCGCCGCGGCCGGGATCGACGAGCAGCAACTGGCCGAGCTTGAGACGTTCGGGCTGGTCCGCCGGGTCGGCCGGATGTACGGCCGGGACGCGCTCCAGGTGGCGTCCGCCGCGGCCGCGCTGGGCAAGTACGGCGTGCAGGCACGGCACCTGCGGGCCGTCCGGGCGGCGGTGGAACGCGAGATCTCGTTCATCGAGCAGGTGGTCGCCCCGACCCTACGGCAGCGCAACCCCGAGGCCATCCAGCAGGCCGGGCGGACGGCGCAGGAGATAGCGGCCCTGACCAGGCGGCTGCACGGCGCTCTGATCGAATCTGCCCTGGCCGAGGCGGGGTTTCCCGGCGACGGCCTGGCCCGGCCGCCGGCCGGGTATAACTCTCCGGCAGGAGGGGCCAGTGCCTGACGTCGCCCGCGGAACCGCGCCCGCAACGGGTTTTCCCGGCCCATGCGATCGGGGCGCGGGCGGGCACGCCCCGGTGGCGGGTGTACGTTGACAAAGGGAGTGGCCTTTGACCGGGGTCCGGAAGTAAGGCAGCGCGCCAGGCGCACGTGAGGACGGAGCCGCCGTGAGGCAGATGGAGGTCGTAGGCGTCCGGGTCGAGATGCCCACGAACCAGCCCATCGTCCTGCTGAAAGAAACGCAGGGGGAGAGGTACTTGCCGATATGGATCGGCCCGATGGAGGCGACGGCTATCGCCTACGCCCAGCAGGGTCTCGTGCCAGTGCGGCCGCTGACCCATGACCTGCTGCGGGACATCCTCGAGGCCCTGGACGTTCAGCTGCGGACGGTGAACATCACCGCGCTGCGGAATGGTACGTTCTACGCCGACCTGATCTTCTCGAACGGCAAGGAGGTCAGCGCGAGGCCGTCGGACTCGATCGCCCTGGCGCTGAGGACCGGCGCCACGATCTTCGCGGCCGACGAGATCCTCGAGGAAGCCGGCATCGCGATCCCCGACGAGCAAGAGGACGAGGTAGAGAAGTTCCGTGAGTTCCTCGACACGATCACTCCCGAGGACTTCGGCCGCGCGACCTGAGCGGGTGGCCTCGGGGGCACCCGGGTAAGCCGGGGGATGACGGTTTATCGTGACTCCTTACTGTTACCGCGACGCGCCGTGGGGGATCGTTGACGACCTCGCCGCGGTCGGCCTACGGTTCGAAGCGAGTACCCGGGGACTCCTGGTCCCGGGCCGGAGGTGCGCGTGGCGGTAATCAAGGGCAACGGCCAGTCGGCGGGCTCACGCGGCGACGCGGCCCGCCGCGCGAGCACCCGCCGGGGGAGTTCTGGCCGCACCAGCACGTCCCGCGCCGACGAGCAGGGCCTGCTGTTCGGCGAGGAGCCTCCGGCGAGCCCCGAGGACGTCGGCTACCGGGGCCCGACCGCCTGCATGGCGGCCGGGATTACCTACCGCCAGCTGGACTACTGGGCCAGGACCGGGCTGGTGGAGCCGAGCGTGCGCGCGGCCAGCGGCTCCGGATCCCAGCGGCTCTACGGGTTCCGGGACATCCTGGCCCTCAAGATCGTGAAACGGCTGCTCGACGCCGGGATCTCGCTGCAGCAGATCAGGACCGCCGTGGCCTACCTGCGCGAGCAGGGGGCCAGCGACATGACGCAGGTCACGCTGATGAGCGACGGCGCGACCGTCTACGCGTGCACGTCCCCCGACGAGGTGGTGGACCTGCTGCAGGGCGGCCAGGGAGTGTTCGGCATCGCGCTGGGCCGGGTCTGCCAGGAGGTCGAGGGCACTTTGGCCGACCTTCCCGGGGAGCGGGCCGAGGACGCCGGGCCCGGGGCGGCCGACGGGTCCCGGCCCGGCTCGTCGGGCGTCAGCCCGGACGAGCTGGCCCGCCGCCGCGCGCGCCGCACCGGCTAGCCGCCCGCAGGACCCGCTAGCCCTCGGGCGGCCGAGCCGCTTGCTTAGCGTTATGTCCTGTTATCGTGGCCGGCGTGGCAGCGACGATAACCGTGCGCAGCCTGCGGAAGTCCTACGGCGCTCTCAAGGCCGTCGACGGGGTCAGCTTCGAGGTGCGCCAGGGCGAGTTCTTCGGGATCCTGGGACCCAACGGGGCCGGCAAGACCACGACGCTCGAGATCGTGGAGGGCCTGCGCCGGGCCGACGGCGGCGAGGTGAGCGTGCTGGGCCTGCCCGCCTGGCCGCGCAACCCGGCGCTGCTGCCGCGGATCGGCGTCCAGTTGCAGGCGTCGTCGTTCTTTGAGCGGCTCACCGCCCGGGAGCAGTTGCAGACCTTCGCCTCCCTCTACGGGGTGCCGGCGCGGCGGGCGGAGGAGATGCTCGGCGTGGTGGGCCTGCAGGACCAGGCGGCCGTCCGCACCGAGAAGCTGTCCGGCGGCCAGGCGCAGCGGCTGTCGATCGCGTGCGCCCTGGTCCACGACCCGGAGGTGCTGTTCCTCGACGAGCCGACCGGGGCGCTCGACCCGCAGGCCCGGCGGAACCTGTGGGACCTGCTCCGGCAGATCAGCGCCGAGGGCCGGACCGTGGTGCTGACCACGCACCACATGGACGAGGCGGAGACCCTCTGCGACCGGGTGGCGATCATGGATCACGGCGTGATCCTCGAGGAGGGCCCGCCGGCCGCGCTGGTCCGGCGGCTGGACCAGCCGCTGCGGGTCAGCGTGACCTCCGGGCAGTTGCCGCCCGACGCCGCCCGGGCGCTGGCCGCCCGGGCGGGGACGGCGCCGGAGAGCGTGACCGACGACGGGGTGTCGCTCACGATCGCCACCCGGGATCCCGCCGCGGTGCTCGCCGGGCTCGCCGAGCGCGACGCGCTGGCCGGCCTGCGCGTGTCCGGCGCCACGCTGGAGGACGTGTTCTTGCAGCTTACCGGGCGGGAGTACCGCGCGTGACCGCGTTCCGCAGCCTGTCGGCAGCCATGTTCCGCGGCTTCGTCCGGGACCGGGTGGCGATGGTGTTCACGATCCTGATCCCGGTGCTGTTCCTGCTGCTGTTCGGCTCGATCTACAAGAGCACCGCCGCGCCGAAGGTGAGCGTGATCGAGGTCGGCCGGGTCAGCCTGCTCGACCAGGCGGTCGCGGGCAGCCGCGGCCAGCTGAGCAAGGTGATGAGCATCACCAGGACCGGCAGCCTGGCCACGGCGCTCGAGGACGTCCGCAAGGGCAACGACGACGCCGCCGTGCTCCAGCAGGGACGCACGCTGGTCGTGCGCTATTCGATCGCCGACCAGGTTACCGCGGGCGTGGTCCAGGCCGTGTTCGCCTCGATCGTGCAGCAGGCCAACCAGGCGGCGGCCGGCCTCGCCGCCTACCAGCTGACCGTGGCGCAGGTCGAGGACAAGTCGCTGAAGCCGATCCAGTACCTCGCGCCCGGCCTGCTCGGCTGGGCCATCGCCTCCGGGGCCACGTTCGGCGCGGCGATCACGCTGGTGAGCTGGCGGGAGAACAAGCTGCTCCGGCGGCTCCGGCTGTCGCCGGTCAGCACCGTGTCGGTGGTCAGCGCCCGGATCGGGGTGAGCGTGGGCGTGGCGCTGATCCAGCTGGCCGCGTTCCTGGCCATCGCGACCACGCCGTACTTCGGGTTGAAGCTCACGGCGTCCTGGTGGATGGCGATCCCGGTGGTGCTCGTCGGCACGCTGGCGTTCATGTCGATCGGCCTGCTCGCCGGGGCCATCGCGAAGACCCAGCAGGCGGCGACGGCCATCGCCAACCTGGTGATCCTGCCGATGGCGTTCCTCGGCGGCGCCTTCATCCCGCTGGACTACGCGCCGGCCTGGATCCGCCAGGTTTCCTACGCGATGCCGCTGCGCTACCTGGTCACGGGCATGCAGGACGTGATGGCGCGCGGTGAGGGCCCCGCCTCAGCGCTGCCGGCCATCGGCGTGATGCTCGTGATCACCGGCGTGCTGACGCTGATCGCCGTCCGGGTGTTCCGCTGGGACGACGTCTGACCGGCCTGACGCCGGATCCGGCGGCGGGCCCGCCGTGACCGGCTGGCGGGCCGGCTCCCCGGCCGCACATGATCACGTGGGGTTTTGACCACTATGCGGGCAAAAGTCGACGTGATCATGGACGGACGGGGTCAGGGGCGGCGCGCCACGCTGCGGGCCGGAATCCTGATCATGGAACGCCTCGGTTACCTGCGGTAAGCGCCCTGCTCGGGTAGGCTCGTGGGCGCTGACGACACCGCCCGGGAGAGTTCCCGCGCAGCCAGCCGCGGGCGCCGAAGGGGCAACTTCCCCGGAACCTCTCAGGCACCAGGACCGGGCGGGACAAGCGGCTCTGGACCCGCGCGAACGCGGCAACAGAGGGGGACTCCGGAAACATCGTCTGGCCGCCCGCCCGGGCGAGCCGGCAAGGAGGCTCCCATGAACTTCGCGCACCGCCACATCGGGCCGTCCGAGGACGATCAGGCGCAGATGCTCAAGACCGTCGGCCACGCCTCGCTCGACGAGCTGACTTCGGCCGCGCTGCCCGCCGCGCTGGCCGACCGCGCGCTGAGCCTGCCCGGGCCCCTGACCGAGGACCAGGCGCTGGCCGAGCTGCGCCGCCTGGCTGACCAGAATCAGGTGCTCACCTCGATGATCGGCCTGGGCTACTACGGCACGGTGACCCCCGCGGTGATCCGCCGCAACGTGCTGGAGAACCCGGCCTGGTACACCGCCTACACGCCGTACCAGCCGGAGATCTCCCAGGGCCGCCTGGAGGCCCTGCTCAACTTCCAGACCATGGTCGAGGACCTGACCGGGCTGCCGGTGGCCGGCGCGTCCATGCTGGACGAGGCGATCGCGGCCGCCGAGGCCATGACCCTGGCCCGGCGGGCCGCCGGGAAGGGCCGGATCTTCCTGGCCGACGCCGACTGCCTGCCGCAGACCCTGGCCGTGCTGGCCACCCGGGCCGAGCCGCTGGGCATCGAGCTGGTCACCGCCGAGGTCAGCCCTGGGCTGATCGCCGCGCAGCCGGACGGCGAGCTGTTCGGCGTGCTGCTGCAGTACCCGGGAGCCAGCGGCGCGGTCCGCGACCCGGCGCCCGCGATCGAGGCGGCCCGCGCCCGGGGCGCGCTGACCGCGGTGGCCGCCGACCTGCTGGCGCTGACGCTGCTGACACCGCCCGGCGAGCTCGGCGCGGACATCGCGGTCGGCACCACCCAGCGGTTCGGCGTGCCGATGGGCTTCGGCGGGCCGCACGCGGGCTACATCTGCGTCCGCGACGCGCTCAAGCGCCAGCTGCCGGGCCGGCTGGTCGGCGTCTCGGTCGACGCGGACGGCCACCCCGCGTACCGGCTCGCGCTGCAGACCCGCGAGCAGCACATCCGCCGGGAGAAGGCGACCAGCAACATCTGCACGGCGCAGGTGCTGCTGGCGGTGGTCGCGGCGATGTACGCGGCCTACCACGGCCCGGGCGGCCTGACCGCGATCGCGCGCCGCGTGCACCGGCGCGCGGCGGTCCTCGCCCGCACGCTCGAAGACCACGGATTCGCAACGGGCCGTCACGGCTTCTTCGACACCGTCCGGGTGCTCGTGCCCGGCGGCGCCGCCGAGGCGGCGGCCCGGGCCCGCGCGGCCGGCTACAACCTGCACGCGGCGGGGCCGGACGCGGTGCAGATCGCCTGCGACGAGACCACGACCGAGGCGCAGCTGCGGGAGGTGGTGGCGGCGCTCACCGGGCGCGATTGCGACCTCGTGACCGATGCTCCCGACATGCTGCCCGCCGGGCTGCGGCGGCACAGCGAGTTCCTGACCCACCCGGTGTTCCACGCCCACCGCAGCGAGACCTCGATGCTGCGGTACCTGCGGCGGCTGGCCGACTTCGATATCGCGCTCGACCGGTCGATGATCCCGCTGGGCTCCTGCACGATGAAGCTGAACGCGGCCGCCGAGATGGAGCCGATCAGCTGGCCGGAGTTCGCCCAGCTGCACCCGTTCGCCCCGGACGAGCAGGCCGCGGGCTACCTGGAGCTGATCCACGGGCTGCAGGACGCCCTGGCCGAGATCACCGGATACGACGCGGTATCGCTGCAGCCCAACGCCGGGTCGCAGGGCGAGCTCTCCGGGCTGCTCGCGATCCGGCACTACCACGCCTCCCGCGGCGAGCCCGGGCGCGACGTGTGCCTGATCCCCGAGTCCGCCCACGGCACGAACGCGGCCAGCGCGGTGCTCGCCGGGCTGCGCGTGGCCGTGGTCAAGTGCGGCTCGGACGGCGCCATCGACACCGGCGACCTGCGCGCCAAGCTGGACGCGCACGCCGGGCACGTCGCGGCGATCATGTTGACCTACCCGTCCACCAACGGCGTGTTCGAGGAGACCATCGGCCAGGTGTGCCAGGAGGTGCACGCCGCCGGCGGCCAGGTGTACGTGGACGGGGCGAACCTGAACGCGCTGGTCGGGCTGGCCCGGCCCGGAGCGTTCGGCGCCGACGTGTCGCACCTGAACCTGCACAAGACGTTCTGCATCCCGCACGGCGGCGGCGGCCCCGGCGTCGGCCCGGTCGCGGTCCGGGCGCACCTCGCTCAGTTTCTGCCCTCCCACCCAGCCCTGCCCTCCCACCCAGCCCTGCCCTCCCCGTTCCTGCCGGGCCGCCCGATCGGTCCCGCGGGCCCCGTCGCGGCCGCCCCGTACGGCTCGGCCGGGATCCTGCCGATCTCCTGGGCGTACATCCGGATGATGGGCGCCGAGGGACTGCGCCGCGCCACCGGCGTCGCGATCCTGTCCGCCAACTACGTGGCCCGGCGGCTGGACCCGTACTTCCCGGTGCTGTACACCGGCCGCGACGGGCTGGTCGCCCACGAGTGCATCCTCGACCTGCGGCCACTGGCCACCCAGACCGGGATCACCGCCGAGGACGTGGCCAAGCGGCTGATCGACTACGGCTTCCACGCGCCCACGATGTCGTTCCCCGTGGCCGGCACGCTGATGGTGGAGCCGACCGAGAGCGAGGACCTGGCCGAGCTGGACCGGTTCTGCGACGCCATGATCGCGATCAGGCAGGAGATCGCGAAGGTCGCCTCCGGCGAGTTCGACGCCCAGGACAACCCGCTGAAGAACGCACCGCACACGGCCAGCATGCTGATGTCTGCCGACTGGGCGCACCCCTACGAGCGCGCCGAGGCGGCATACCCGGTTCCGGGCGACCGCCGGGCCAAGTACTGGCCCCCGGTCCGCCGGATCGACCAGGCCTACGGCGACCGGAACCTGGTTTGCGCCTGCCCGTCGCCAGCGGCCTTCGAGGATTGACAGGAGGCGGTCATGAGGGTGATCAGCGATGCCGGGCGGTTCACGCCGCCAGCCGGGCCGGACCCGAACCACTGGGCCGAGCAACTGCGGGTCGCCGACCTGAGCGTGGGCACCTACTCGATCCCGGCCGGAGGCATCGACGACCAGGTGCCGCACACCGAGGACGAGATCTACGTGGTGACCGCGGGGCGGGCGGTGCTGCAGGCCGGCTCCGGCGGGGCCGCGGTGGGCCCCGGATCGGTGGTTTACGTGGCCGCGGGCGAGGAGCACCGGTTCACCGACGTCACCGAGGACTTCGCGGCCCTCGTGGTGTTCGCGCCCGCCGAGGGCGCGCGGGCCCCCGGGACTGGGTAGCCGCCGGGATCGTCCGTCCCTTCCACTGCCCGCCCCGGCCGAGGTGATAGCGGCGGGCGGAGTCGGCGGTCATCCCCGCGTACATGATGGCGATCAGCGGCAGGCCCGGCGCCCGCCAGGGCGAGAGCCGGTACAGCCGCAGCATGGGGACGTAGCTGACCGACATGATGGCCCAGCCGGCCAGCCCGGCCGCGGCCAGCCAGCCAGCGCTGCCGCCGCCGCCCGCGGCCAGCCAGCCCAGCCCGCCGAGCGCGGCGGCGGGCGGCAGGGCGTAGAGCCACAGCAGGCCGGCCAGCGTGGCGGCGAGCGCCGCGGGCGAGTACCGCAGCTGGGTGTAGGCACTCCGGGCGATCATGTCCCAGAGTTCCGGCAGGCGCGGGTACGGCCTGCGGCTGGTGACGCTGGTGGTGAGCCCGAGCCAGCAGCGGACCGGGGCGGGCGGGTTCTTCAGCAGCCGGCCGAGCGCCACGTCATCGATGCGGGCGCCGCGGATGCGCTCCAGCCCGCCCGCGGCCGCCAGCGCGCTCCGGCGCACCAGCATGCACCCGCCCGCGGCCGCCGCGGTGCGCCCGCCGGGCCGGTTGACCCGGCGGAACGGGTAAAGCTGGGCGAAGAAGTAGACGAACGCGGGGACGATCAGCCGCTCCCAGAACGTGTCCGCCCGCAGCAGCGCCATCTGCGACACCATCCCGCGGTCGTCGGCCTCGGCCGCCCGCACCAGCGCGGTGACCACCCCGGGCGCGTAGCTGATGTCGGCGTCCGTGAACAGGACGTACGCGGCGCCGCCCGCAGCGCGCAGCCCCTGCTGCATGGCCCAGACCTTGCCGGCCCAGCCGGGCGGGGTAGGCCTGCCGGCGACCACGCGCAGCCGCCCTGTCTCGTCGAGAGAGGCGGCGGCCTCTGGTGTCCCGTCCGAGCTGTCGTCGTCGACGAGCACGACGGCGAAGGCGCCCGGGTAGTCCTGCCCGAGCAGCGTCGGCAGCGTGCCCGGCAGCACCGCGGCCTCGTTCCTGGCGGGCACGACCGCCGTCACGCTGGGCCAGGCCGCCGGGTCGGCGGCCGCAGTGCCGCTCTCGGGGGGCGACCCCCCCAGACCCCCCCGATCGGCCGCTGCGCGGCCAAGGGGAGGCAGCCGCTGGCCGGTGCGCCAGTAACCGCCGTGGCCGGCCAGCAGGTACACCCAGGTAACCGCGGCGAGCAAGCAGGCGGCGACGGCTACGGGCACCGGCACAGCCTGACATACGCCAAGCCAAACGGTGAACCGCCGGGCGATGAGGATGGCCGACGGCGCGGTCGCGCATAGAGTTGCTGCGTGGCAGATCCGCTCGCCTACCGGCCCGCCCCCGGGTCGATTCCCGAGTCACCGGGGGTCTACCGGTTCTGCGACGAGCGAGGCCGGGTGATCTATGTCGGGAAGGCCAAGAACCTGCGGTCCCGGCTGAACTCCTATTTCGCCGACTTCGCCGGGCTGCATCCGCGGACCCAGTCCATGCTGCGGTCGGCAGCCGCGGTGAACTGGACGGTGGTCTCCACCGAGGTGGAGGCGCTCCAGCTCGAGTACTCCTGGATCAAGGAATTCGACCCCCGGTTCAACGTCAGGTACCGCGACGACAAGAGCTACCCCTATCTCGCCGTCACCATGGACGAGGAGTACCCCAGGGTCATGGTGATGCGCGGCGCGCGGCGGCGCGGGGTGCGGTACTTCGGCCCGTACTCGCACGCCTGGGCGATCAGGGAAACCGTGGACACGCTGCTGCGGGTGTTCCCGGTGCGGACCTGCTCGGCCGGGGTGTTCAAGCGGGCGGGCCAGATCGGCCGGCCCTGCCTGCTGGGCTACATCGGCAAGTGCTCGGCGCCGTGCGTGGGCCGGATCGACGCCGCGAGCCACCGGCAGCTGGCCGAGGAGTTCTGCGACTTCATGGCCGGCCAGACCGGGAAGTTCATCCGGCGGCTCGAGAACGAGATGCGCCGCGCCGCCGACGCCGAGGAGTATGAGCGCGCCGCGCGCCTGCGCGACGACGTCCAGGCCCTGAACCGGGCCCTGGAGAAGCAGGCGGTGGTCCTCGGCGGCGGCACCGACTGCGATGTCATCGCGCTGGCCGAAGACCAGCTCGAGGCGGCCGTCCAGGTGTTCTACGTGCGGGGCGGCCGGGTGCGCGGGCAGCGCGGCTGGGTGGTCGACAAGGTCGAGGAGATCACGCCGGGCGAGCTTGTCGAGCAGTTCCTCGGCCAGGTCTACGGCGAAGACCCGGTGGCCGGGGAGAACGGGGCGTCCGGGGGCGAAGCGGGGCAGCGCGCCCCGCGTGCCCAGCGCGGGGGCCAGCGGCGGGCGATCGGCGACACGCAGCGGCCGGACGCGCCGGTGCCGCGCGAGGTGCTGGTGCCGGTGCTGCCGCCCGGCGCGGCGGCGGTCGAGGAATGGCTGAGCGGGCGGCGCGGCAGCCGGGTCAGCCTGCGGGTCCCGCGGCGGGGGGACAAGAAGGCGCTGCTCGAGACCGTCGCGAGGAACGCGGCGGGGGCCCTGGCGCTGCACAAGACCAAGCGCGCCAGCGACCTGACCACCCGCAGCCGGGCGATGCACGAGATCCAGGAGGCGCTCGGGCTCGACGAGGCGCCGCTGCGGATCGAGTGCTATGACGTGTCGAACCTGCAGGGGACCCATGTCGTGGCGTCCATGATCGTTTTTGAGGATGGCCTGGCGCGCAAGTCCGAGTACCGCAGGTTCAGCATCCGCGGCCTGGACGGCACCGACGACGTGGCCTCCATCCATGAAGTCATCTCCCGCAGGTTCCGCCGCTATCTGGAGGAACGGGAGGCCACGGGCGAGCTCGACGTCCTCGGCGACCCGGCCGCCCAGGAGCCGGCAGGATCGGGTGGGTGGGGCGATACAGCGCGGCGCAAGTTCGCCTATCCGCCGAACCTCGTGGTCATCGACGGCGGCCCCGCCCAGGTGGCGGCGGCGGCCCGGGCGCTGGACGAGCTCGGCATCGACGACGTCTCGGTCTGCGGCCTGGCCAAGCGGCTGGAGGAGGTCTGGCTGCCCGGCGAGGACGGCCCGGTCATCCTGCCGCGGACCAGCGAGGGCCTCTACCTGCTGCAGCGCGTGCGGGACGAGGCGCACCGGTTCGCGATCACCTACCACAGGAAGAAGAGGTCCGCGGCGCTCACGGCCAGCGAGCTCGACGCCGTTCCCGGGCTCGGCCCCGCCCGCAAGGCCACGCTGCTCCGCCATTTCGGTTCCGTCCGGCGGATCGCGGGGGCTAGCGTGGCTGAGATAGCCGACCTGCCGGGCATCGGGCCGCGGATCGCGGAGACGGTCGCGGCGGCCCTGCACCCGGGGGACCCAGGAAGCCCCGGGCCCGCCACAGGCAACGGGGGAGGTTCGCCATGAGGCCGGAGAGCTCCGCGGAGCCGGAGCGCACCGTCCCGGATATCGTCATCATCACCGGAATGTCCGGAGCCGGCCGGAGTACCGCGGCGAAGTCGCTCGAGGACCTTGACTGGTTCGTGGCCGACAACCTGCCGCCGGGCCTGCTGCCGACCATGCTGGACCTCGCCCGGCGCTCCAGCGGCGCGGTGCCGAGGCTCGCGGCCGTGGTCGACGTGCGCAGCAGCCGCGCGTTTTCCACCGATCTCAAGTCGGTCGTCGGCGACCTCGAAGCCCGGGGCACCCGGCCCTATGTCGTGTTCCTTGAGGCCAGCGACGACACCCTGGTCCGCAGGTTCGAGAGCGTCCGCCGCCCGCATCCGCTGCAGGAGGGCGGCCGGGTGGTCGACGGCATCGCCGCCGAGCGGGAACTGCTGCAGGATGTCCGCGGCGAGGCCGACCTCGTGCTGGACAGCTCCCGGCTCAACGTGCACCAGTTGCGGGCCCGGATGCGCGACACGTTCGGCGGCGACGCGGACACCGGGCTGCGGGTGAACATCGTGTCGTTCGGGTTCAAGTACGGGCTGCCGGTCGACGCCGACATGGTGGCGGACTGCAGGTTCCTGCCGAACCCCCGCTGGGTGGACGACCTCGCCCCGCTGACCGGCCAGGACCAGGACGTCAGGGACTACGTTCTCGGCCAGCCGGGGGCGGGGGAGTTCCTCGACGCCTACGTCGAGTCGGTACGCGTGACGCTGGCCGGCTTCCAGCGCGAGGGAAAGCACTTCGTGATGCTGGCCGTAGGCTGCACCGGCGGGAAGCACCGCAGCGTCGTGATGGCCGAGGAGATCGCCGCCCGGCTCGCCGGCTCCTCGTCGGCCATCCGGGTGGTGCACAGAGACCTCGGGCGCGAGTGAGGGTCACGATGGGAGAGCGCACGGGTCCCGTGCCGGAAAACACTGTGCCGGAAGGCACCGGCCCGGAGATGCTGGCGGCGGCCCATGCCAGGCGCCCGCTGAGCCGCAACGTGGTCGCGTTCGGCGGGGGCCATGGCCTGTTCGCCTCGCTGTCCGCGTTGCGCCGGGTCACCCGCCAGCTGACCGCCGTGGTGACGGTGGCCGACGACGGGGGCTCCAGCGGCCGGCTGCGCAGGCAGTTCGGCGTGCTGCCCCCGGGAGACCTGCGGATGGCGCTGGCGGCGCTGTGCGGCGACGACACGTGGGGCACGACCTGGAGCCGCGTCGTGCAGCACCGGTTCACCGGGGAGGCCGAGCTCGGCGGGCACACGGTCGGCAACGTGCTGATCGTCGCGCTCTGGGAGCTTCTCGGGGACACCGTGCAGGGCCTGGACTGGGTCGGGCGCCTGCTCGGGGCGCACGGGAGGGTCCTGCCGATGGCGTCCGTCCCGCTCGATCTCGCCGCCGAGGTCGAGGGCGCCGACCCCGCTCGGCCGTACGAGATGAGCACGGTCCGGGGCCAGGCCGCCTGCGCGACCACGACCGGGCGGGTACGGTCGATTTCGCTGGTGCCCGCAGACCCGCCCGCGTGCCCCGAGGCAGTGGCCGCGGTCGGGGCGGCGGACTGGGTGGTGCTGGGACCCGGGTCCTGGTTCACCAGCGTGCTGCCGCACCTGCTGGTGCCCGGGCTGGCCGAGGCGCTGGTGACCACGAGGGCCCGCAGGCTGGTCGCGCTGAACCTGGCGCCGCAGCCGGGCGAGACCGAGGGGTTCTCGCCGCACACGCACCTGGAGGTGCTGGCCGACCATGCTCCGGACCTGACCGTTGACGTGGTGCTCGCCGACCGCGGCGCGGCCAGCGCGGCCGTGGCCGAGCTGGAGAAGGCGGCCGCCATTCTCGGCGGCAGGCTGGTGCTGGCGGACCTGGCCATGCGGGACGGAACGCCGCGCCACGATCCGCGGCTGCTGGCTGGCGCGTTCGCGCAAATTTTCGAGGGGGAGTGACGCCGATGGCCATGACCGGTCTGGTCAAGGACGAGCTGAGCCGGATCACCATTCTCAAGCCGTGCTGCCGGAAGGCTGAGGTGTCCACGCTGCTGCGGTTCGCGGGCGGCCTGCACCTGGCCGCGGGCCGGATCGTGGTCGAGGCCGAGCTCGACACCGGCGCGGCGGCGCGGCGGCTCCGCAAGGACGTGGCCGAGGTTTTCGGCCATTCCTCGGAGCTGATCGTGCTGGCCCCCAGCGGCCTGCGCAAGGGCAACCGGTACGTGGTGCGGGTGCACAAGGACGGCGAGAGCCTGGCCCGCCAGACCGGGCTGGTGGACGGTCACGGCCGGCCGGTCCGCGGGCTGCCGCGGCAGGTGGTGTCCGGCACCACCTGTGACTGCGAGTCCGCGTGGCGCGGCGCGTTCCTGGCCCACGGCAGCCTGACCGAGCCCGGCCGCTCGATGTCACTGGAGATCACCTGCCCGGGCCCCGAGGCCGCCCTGGCCATGGTCGGCGCGGCGCGGCGGCTCAAGATTCACGCCAAGGCCCGCGAGGTCCGCGGGGTGGACCGGGTGGTGATCCGGGATGGCGACGCGATCAGCGCGCTGCTGACCAGGCTGGGCGCCCATGACAGCATGCTCGCCTGGGAGGACCGGCGGATGCGGCGCGAGGTCAGGGCCACGGCGAACCGGCTGGCGAACTTCGACGACGCCAACCTGCGGCGCAGCGCCCGGGCCGCGGTCGCGGCGGGCGCCCGGGTCGAGCGGGCCCTGGAGATCCTCGGCAGCGCCGCCCCCGAGCACCTGATCGTCGCGGGCGAGCTGCGGATCAAGCACCGCCAGGCGAGCCTGGAGGAACTCGGCCAGCTGGCCGAGCCCGCGCTGACCAAGGACGCGATAGCCGGGCGGATCCGCAGGCTGCTCGCGCTGGCCGACCGGCGCGCGATGGAGCTTGGCATCCCCGGGACCGAGGCGCACCTGACCGCCGACATGCTGGCGCCCTGACCCCGGAGGCCGGCCTCGGAGAAAACCTATAAAATACCATATTAATGGTCCTAACGGGCAGATGCTCATGAGTCAGCGTAGGCCGGGCAAAGGCCGTTGGACGCGGGTTCCGCCGCAGGGCGGCCCGGCCCGCGGCGAGGAGGCGGCCTGAAGTGGGCGGCCGGAGTTCGTTATAGGGTTCCGTGCGGGGGCATAAGGGTGCCGCACCGCTGCGGCAAGCAAGACGACGATGAGGAGAACTCCGCGGTGACTGTCCGGGTGGGCATCAACGGATTTGGCCGGATCGGGCGTAACTTCTGGCGGGCGGTGCACGCCGGCGCGGCCAGTGCGGCCGGTATCGAGATCGTCGCGGCCAACGACCTCGGTGACGTCGCGACGTTCGCGCACCTGCTCAAGTACGACACCCTGCTCGGCCCGCTCGACATGGACGTGACGGTCGACGGCGATTCCATCCGGGCCGGGTCGCAGACGATCAGGATGCTCGCCGAGCGGGATCCGGCCGGGCTGCCGTGGCGCGAGCTGGGCGTGGACGTGGTGGTCGAGTCGACCGGGCGCTTCACCAAGGCCGCCGACGCCCGCAAGCACCTGGAGGCGGGAGCGAGCAAGGTGGTCATCTCCGCGCCGGCCACGGACGAGGACATCACGATCGTGATGGGCGTGAACGATGATGCGTATGACCCCGCGCGGCACGACATCATCTCCAACGCGTCGTGCACCACGAACTGTGTCGCGCCGATGGCCAAGGTACTGCTGGACAGCTTCGGGATCGTCCGGGGATTCATGACGACGGTCCACGCTTACACCAGCGACCAGGTGCTCCAGGACTTCCCGCACAAGGATCTGCGCCGGGCGCGGGCGGCGGCGCAGAACATCATCCCGACCACCACCGGCGCCGCGAAGGCCACGGCTCTGGTGCTGCCCGAACTCAAGGGAAAGCTGGACGGGATCTCGATGCGGGTCCCGGTCATCGACGGCTCGGTGACCGACCTGGTGGTCCAGCTCGGGCGCGAGGTAACGGCCGCGGAGGTCAATGCGGCCTACCGGGCCGCCGCGGACGGCCCGCTCAAGGGCTACCTGCACTACACCGCCGACCCGATCGTATCCTCCGACATCGTCAAGTCCCCGTATTCGTGCACGTTCGACTCGCTGCTCACCATGGCCAACGGGGACCAGGTCAAGGTGATCGGCTGGTACGACAACGAGTGGGGCTACTCCAACCGGCTCGCCGACCTGGTCGCGCTGGTGGGCGCCGGGCTGCCCGGCCGGGCCTGAGGAGCCGCGGGATGCGAGGCATCGACGCACTGCAGGACGTCGGCGGCAAGACGGTCCTGCTGCGCGCCGACCTGAACACGCCGCTGGACGGGACGAGGATCACCGACGACGGCCGGATCCGGGCCAGCCTGCCGACGATCACCAAGCTGGCCGGCCGGGGCGCGAGGATCTTGATCTTCGCCCACCTGGGCCGTCCTCAGGGGGCCGATTACGCTCAGCGCGCCGCTGGCGGCCCCTCGCTGCGGCCGGTCGCCGAGCGGCTCGGCGAGCTGCTCGGCGCCGGCGTCCCGCTCGCGGCCGACGTCGCGGGGGAGTCCGCGGCCGCGGTGGCGGCCGGCCTGGCCGACGGCCGGGTGGGGATGGCGGAGAACGTCCGCTTCGAGCCCGCCGAGACCAGCAAGGACGACGCCGAGCGGGCCGGGCTGGCGGGGCGGATGGCCGCCCTGGCCGGGCCCGGCGGATGCTACGTGGGCGACGGGTTCGGCGCGCTGCACCGCAAGCACGCGAGCGTGTACGACCTGCCCGCGCTGCTGCCGCACGCCGCGGGGGACCTGGTGCTCGCCGAGGTCACGGTGCTGCGCCGGCTCACCGAGAATCCGGAGCGGCCCTACGTCATGGTCCTCGGCGGCGCGAAGCCGTCGGACAAGCTCGGCATGATCGCCAACGTGCTCGGCCAGGTGGACCGGCTGGTGATCGGCGGCGGCATGTCGTACACGTTCCTGAAGGCGCAGGGGCACGAGGTCGGCAAGTCGCTGCTCGAGGCCGACCAGATCCCGCAGGTGTCCGCGGTGCTCGAGGACGCGGCCAGGCGCGGGGTGGAGGTGGTGCTCCCGGTCGACCTGGTCGCGGCCACCCACTACGCCCCGGACGCCGAGCACTACGTCGCGAGGGTCGGCGAGTTCCCCGCGGACCGCGAGAGCATGGACATGGGCCCGGCGACCCGGGAGCTGTTCGCGGAGAAGATCGCGGACGCGAAGACCGTGTTCTGGAACGGTCCGGTCGGTGTGTTCGAGTTCCCGGCGTTCGCCGCGGGCACCCGCGCGGTGGCCGAGGCGATCAGCCACGTGGCCGGGCTGACCGTGGTCGGCGGCGGCGACTCCGCGGCGGCCGTGCGGATCCTCGGCTTTCCCGAGAGCGCGTTCTCGCACATCTCGACCGGCGGCGGGGCCAGCCTCGAGTACCTCGAGGGCAGGCCGCTGCCCGGGCTGGCCGCGCTTGAGGACACAGGGCTGGAGGCGGCCGAGGGCCGAGCGGCCGGGAACGGGGCCGCGGGGTGAGCCGGGCGGCGGGCAGGAAGCCGCTGATCGCCGGCAACTGGAAGATGCACAACACCCATTTCGAGGCCATCGCGCTGACCCAGAAGCTCGCGTTCGCGCTGGCCGACCGGGACTTCGACGCCACGGACGTGGCCGTGCTGCCGCCGTTCACCGCGCTGCGCAGCGTGCAGACCCTGATCGAGGGCGACCGGCTCCGGCTGGCCCACGGGGCCCAGGACGTCTCGCCTCATGACGACGGCGCCTACACCGGCGACGTGTCCGGGCGGATGCTGGCCAAGCTGGGCTGCCAGTACGTGCTGGCCGGGCACTCGGAACGGCGGCAGTACCACGGCGAGGACGACGCCCTGGTGAACGCGAAGGTGAAGGCGGCGCTGCGGTACGGGATCACGCCGGTCCTCTGCGTGGGGGAGCCGCTGGAGGTGCGCCAGGCAGGCGACTACATCGCCTACACGCGGGCGCAGCTGGATGGCGGCCTGGACGGGATACCGGGCGAGCAGGTCGCGGGCCTGGTCGTCGCCTACGAGCCGATCTGGGCCATCGGAACCGGCGAGGTCGCCGCGCCCGAGGAGGGCCAGGAAGTCTGCGCCGCCATTCGCGGCCGCGTTTCCGCCGTTCACGGGGACGTAGTGGCGTCCGGTGTGCGTATCCTGTATGGCGGGTCGGTTAAGTCCGGCAACATGACTGCGATCATGGCGCAGCCGGACATTGACGGCGGCCTGGTGGGCGGGGCCAGCCTCGATGCCGGGGAATTCGTCAGGATCTGCCGGTATCGTGAGCTGAGCGCCACTACCTGAGCGGGAAGCCCGGAGGGGACAAGAACCAGCAGTGATCATCGCACTCTCGATCGTCTTGATCATCACGAGCATCCTCATGATCGTGCTCGTGCTGCTGCACAAGGGCAAGGGCGGCGGGCTGTCCGACCTGTTCGGCGGGGGAATCTCGTCGAGTCTGGGGTCTTCGTCGGTCGTCGAGCGGAACCTGGACCGGATCACGATCTTCACCGGGATCGTATGGTTCCTCTGCATCATCGGACTCAACCTGCTGCTGAACCGCTGACCGCGGTGGCAGTCAGGCCGGCAATCTCATTACGCACGCCAGAATTCAGCGGGTCATGAGGCAAGGGGTGAGCAGTGAGTAGTGGCAACGCGATCCGGGGCAGCCGGGTCGGCGCAGGTCCAATGGGCGAGGCCGAGCGCGGCGAGGCCGCGCCCCGGGTACGGGTCTCGTTCTGGTGCTGCAACCGGCACGAGACCGTGCCCAGCTTTGCCAGCGATGCCGCGATCCCCGAGACCTGGGACTGCCCGCGGTGCGGATTCCCCGCCGGGCAGGACCAGGCCAACCCGCCGGCCCCCCCGCACGCCGAGCCGTACAAGACGCACCTGGCCTACGTGAAGGAACGCCGCAATGACACCGACGGCGCCGCGATCCTGGCCGAGGCCCTGGAGCGGCTCCGCCGGGGCGCCTGAGCGTCGGCGGAGCCGCTAGGGTCCCGACCCGAGCGGGAAGGACGGGCTCGAGGAGTCAGTGCGCGAACCCCCCGCGGTTCTTGTCCGGCCCGGGGATCAGCGGCGCGGGCGGCTGCGGGTGCGACGCCAGCACCTGCACCTGCGTCCGGAGGTCGTCGAGCAGGCTATTGGCCAGGTCCATGCTGAACCCGTTCCGGACCACGATCCGGATCACCGCCGTGTCCTGCATGTCCTCCGGGAGCGTATAAGCGGGCACCAGCCAGCCCCGCATCCGCAGCCGCTCGGACAGGTCGAACACGGTGTAGCCGACGGAGTCCGGGTCGCGCATCCGGAACGCGAACACCGGCAGCTCGCTGCCGTCGCTGAGCAGCGTGAACGGGCCCATCTCGCTGATCTGGCCGGACAGGTACCTGGCCACGTCCTGGCAGGCCTGCTGCACGCTCCGGTAGCCCTCGAAGCCCAGCCGGAGGAAGTTGTAGTACTGGGCGGCGACCTGCGCGCCGGGCCGGGAGAAGTTCAGCGCGAACGTCGGCATGTCCCCGCCCAGGTAGTTGACCCGGAACACCAGGTCCTCGGGCAGCGCCGCGGCGTCCCGCCACACCACCCAGCCGACGCCCGGGTAGACCAGGCCGTACTTGTGACCCGAGGTGTTGATCGAGGCGACCCGGGGCACCCGGAAATCCCATTCCAGGTCCTGGTGCAGGAACGGCGCGACGAACCCGCCCGACGCGCCGTCGACGTGAATCGGGATGTCCAGGCCGCTGGCGGCCTGGAGCTTGTCCAGTTCCTGGCTGATCTGCAGCACCGGCTCGTAGCTGCCGTCCATCGTGGAGCCCAGCACCGCGACCACGCCGATGGTGTTCTCGTCGCACCGGGCGGCCGCCTCGGGTCCGGTCAGGTGCAGCCGGCCGGGCCCCATCGGCACCAGCCTGGGCTCGACCTGCCAGTAGCGGCAGAACTTCTCCCAGCAGACCTGGACGTTGCTGCCCATCACCAGGTTCGGGGCCGTCGCGGCCGCCCGGCGGGCCCGCCAGCGCCACAGCAGCGCCATCCCGCCGAGCATGCACGCCTCGCTCGACCCGGTGGTGGAGCACCCGACGCCGGTCAGGGCCGCCTGCCCGTCCGCCCCCGCCTGGGCGGCGGGCGCGTGCCAGAGGTTGGCCAGGATGTTCACGCAGCGCCGCTCGAGCTCGGCCGTCTGCGGGTACTCGTCCTTGTCGATCATGTTCTTGTCGAAGCACTCGGCCATCAGCTGCTGCGCCTGCGGCTCCATCCACGTGGTCACGAACGTGGCCAGGTTGAGCCGGGCGTTGCCGTCCAGGATCAGCTCGTCCCGCACCGCCTGCAGCGCCGTGTCGGGCAGCATGCCGTGCTCCGGGATCCGGTTGCGCGGCACGCGGATCTGCAGCTCGCGGACGTAGACGGGGTTGATGTCAAGCTCGGCGTCCGCGCTGGCCTCGTCGGCCTTGCTATGTAGTGGCATGGATCGCTTCCGTTCGTCAGCGGGCCGGGTGGCCTGTCCTGGTCATCACCTGGGTCACGCTATCGGGTCGGGCTCCGGCCGCGGTCAGGGCCGTCGCCCCGGCGTCAGCCCGCGGCCCGCAGGTACCGGCACAGCAGGAACCCGTGGTCCTCGAGCACGTGGGCGAGGCTGAGCCCGGCCGCCGCGTCCCCGCCCGGCGCGGCCAGGATCCGGCCCGCGCGACCGCCCTCCAGCACCGGGCTGAAGGTCACGCAGACCTCGTCGAGCAGGCCGGCGGCGGCGACCTGGCCGAGCAGGCCCGGGCCGCCCTCGACGAGCACGCGCCGGTAGCCGCGGGCGGCCAGGGCGGCCACGGCCGCGCCGGGCGAGACCGTGTCCCGCCCGGCCACGACCACGTCGGCGTGCCGGGCCGCGGCGGCCCGGCGGGCGGCCGGCGCCGCCTCGGTGGTGAGCACGATCGTGCGCGCCCCCCCGGCCGCCCCGGCCAGCAACGGGGCGTCATCGCTGCGGTCAAGCTTCCCGGTGACCACCGCGATCGGCGGCACCGGCGCTCGCCCGTCGCGCAGCGCCGCCCAGACCTCGCCGTCGCGGACCGGGCGGTACCTCTCGGCCCGTGCGGTCCCGGCGCCGACCAGGATGACGTCGGCCAGGCTGCGCAGGACCGAGAACACCAGGCGGTCGGCGTCGCCGGACAGTCCTCCGGAGCGCCCGCCCAGCGAGGCCGCGCCGTCCACGCTGGCGACCATGCTCGCCCGCAGCCACGGCGCCGCGCCCGCCGCGAGGGCCGGGTAGGCGTAGAGCGCGCCCAGGGCGGTGACCGCGGGCCCGGCCTCCTGCCGCCCGCCGGGCGGGACCGGGCCGATCTCGGGCGTGCCCGCGGCCTCGGGGAAGATCAGGCGCACGGCAAGCAGTCAACCACTGCCGGGCAGGCCCGGCCAGCGGCGGGCGGGATTACCTTCTCCCGCGCAGGACCATGATCGAGCGGCCGGCCAGCTCGACGCTGCCCCCGGCGGGCACGGCGGCATCGGCCCGGCCCGCGGCGGCGGTGTCGATCAGCGCGTCCCAGCCGGGCCCGAACCGGGAGCCCGGCACGGTGAAGCTCACCGGCTCGCGGTTCGCGTTGAACAGCAGCAGGAAGCTGTCGTCCCGCACGGTCTCGCCGTGCGGCCCCGGCTCGGTGATCGCGTCTCCGTTCAGGAAGACAGCGAGCGACCGAGCGTAACCGGTCTGCCAGTCACTGTCGGTCATCTGACGCCCGGCGGGCGTCAGCCAGACGATGTCCTGCAGGCCCCCGTCCGGCCCGCCCCGGGCCGTGAGGGCCTGCCCGCTGAAGAACCTGCGGCGGCGGAACACCGGGTGCGCCCGGCGCAGCCCGGACAGCGCGCAGGTGAAGTCGATCAGGTCCTGGTGCTTGCCCGCGGCCTCCCAGTCCACCCACGACAGCTCGTTGTCCTGGCAGTAGGCGTTGTTGTTGCCCCGCTGGGTCCGGCTCATCTCGTCGCCCGCGAGCAGCATCGGGACGCCCTGCGAGCAGAACAGCGTGACCAGGAAGTTCCGCGCCTGCCTGGCCCGCAGCTCGTTGATGGCCGGGTCGTCGGACGGGCCCTCGGCGTCGCAGTTCCAGGACCGGTTGTCGTCGGTGCCGTCGCGGTTGTAGTCGCCGTTCGCGTCGTTGTGCTTGCGGTCATAGCTCACCAGGTCCCGCAGCGTGAACCCGTCATGGCAGGTGACGAAGTTCACCGAGGCGACCGGCCGCCGCGCGCTGGTCTCGTACAGGTCGCTGGACCCGGTCAGCCGGTACGCGAATTCCGGCAGCGTGGCCGGCCTGCCACGCCAGAAGTCCCGCGCCGTGTCCCGGTACTTGCCGTTCCACTCCGACCACAGCGGCGGGAACTGGCCGACCTGGTAGCCGCCCTGGCCCACGTCCCAGGGCTCGGCGATGAGCTTGACCTGGGATACCACCGGATCCTGCTGCACCAGGTCGAAGAAGGCCGCCAGCCGGTCCACGTCGTGCAGCTCGCGGGCGAGCGCCGCGGCGAGATCGAAGCGGAACCCGTCGACGTGCATGTCCAGGATCCAGTACCGCAGCGAGTCCATGATCAACTGCAGCGATTGCGGGTTCCGCACGTTCAGGCTGTTGCCGCAGCCGGTGTAGTCCAGGTAGTCCTGCGGGTTGCCGGGGGCGAGCCGGTAGTACGCGGCATTGTCGATGCCGCGGAACGACAGCGTCGGGCCGAGCGCCCCGCCCTCCGCCGTGTGGTTGTAGACCACGTCCAGGATGACCTCGATGCCGGCCGCGTGCAGCGCCTTGACCATCGCCTTGAACTCGGCGACCTGGCCGTAGGGCGCGCCGGACGAGGAGAAACGGTTGTCCGGGGCGAAGAACGCGATCGTGTTGTAGCCCCAGTAGTTGGTCAGGCCGCGGCCGACCAGCGCCGACTCGGCCACGGACTGGTGCACCGGCATCAGCTCGACCGCGGTCACCCCCAGCCGGGTCAGGTGCTCGATGACCGCCGGATGGGCCAGCCCCGCGTAGCTGCCCCGCTGCCCGTCCGGGACCTCAGGATGCCGCATGGTCAGGCCGCGCACGTGCGCCTCGTAGATGAACGTCTCGTGGTACGGCGTGCGCGGCGGCCGGTCGTCCCCCCAGTCGAAGTACGGGTTGATCACCGCGTTCCGCGGCATGTAGGGAGCGCTGTCCTCGGTGTTCCGCACCGAGGGGTTGCCGTGCTGGTAGGAGAACAGCGCCTGGTGCCAGGTGACCTCGCCGCAGGTCGCCTTGCCGTAGGGATCAAGCAGCAGCTTGGCCGGGTTGCACCGGTGGCCGCGCTCGGGCTGGTAGGGGCCGTGCACCCGGTAACCGTAGTGCTGGCCGGGCTGCACGGCCGGGAGGTAGCAATGCCAGACCAGCCCGTCCACCTCGGTGATGGCGACGCGGGTCTCCCGCTCGCGGCCGTCGGCCGGGTCCGCGTCGAACAGGCACAGCTCCACCTGCTCGGCCACCTCGGAGAACAGCGCGAAGTTGGTGCCTGCTCCGTCCCAGCTGGCACCGAGCGGGTAGGGGGTTCCCGGCCAGACCTGCATTCGCGGACCTTACCCGCGGACGCTGACCCTGACCCGGTCGAGCACCGGGTCCAGGTCCAGTCCGTCCGGCAGCGTGCCGAACGCGCCGCCGGGGCCGCCGGGCAGCTCGGGGGAGCCGACCCTGGAGGCGCAGAACGCGTCGGCCACGGCGGCCGGGGCGTCCCGTACCAGCAGCGAGGCCTGCAGCGTCACGGTGACCAGCCCGGCCAGTCTCCTGGCCCGGTACTGGGCCCCGGCTCCGGCGTCCGCGGTGGCCTCCTTCAGCTCGCCGCGCAGTCGCTCCTGCGCCGCGTCGAGGCGCCGGTCGCCGCCGGCGGCCAGGCCGATCTCGGCGAGCAGCGCGTCGGCCGAGCCGGGCGCGCGCGCCAGCGCGCGGAGCACGTCGAGGGCGGTCACGTTGCCGGAGCCTTCCCAGACGGAATTGAGCGGCGCGTCCCGGTACAGCCGCGGCAGGCCCGACTCCTCGACGTAGCCGTTGCCGCCCAGGCACTCCAGCGCCTCCGCGGCGACCATGGGCGCCCGCTTGCACACCCAGTACTTGGCCGCGGGCAGGGCGAGCCGCAGCAGCGCGGCCTCGGCCGCGTCACCGCGCGCGGCCCGGTCGGCGGCGCCCGCCAGGCGCATGGCCAGCGCGGTGGCCGCCTCGGATTCCAGGGCGAGATCGGCCAGGACCGACGCCATCAGCGGGTGCGAGACCAGCGTGGCCCCGAACGAGCGCCGGGTGCTGGCGTGATGCATGGCCGCGACGCACCCCTGGCGGATCGCGGCCGCGCTGCCCAGGACGCAGTCCAGCCTGGTCGCGCTCACCATCTCGATGATGGTCGTCACGCCCCGGCCCGGCTCTCCCACCCGCCAGGCGAACGCGGCGTCGTACTCCACCTCCGATGAGGCGTTGGACCGGTTGCCCAGCTTGTCCTTGAGCCGCTGGATGCGCATGGAGTTGCGGGTGCCGTCCGGCAGCACCCGGGGGAGCAGGAAGCAGCCGAGCCCCTCCGGCGCCTGGGCCAGGACCAGGAACAGGTCGCACATCGGCGCGGAGCAGAACCACTTGTGGCCGGTGAGCAGGTAGCCGTCGCCGCCCGCGGGAACCGCCCGGGTGCTGTTGGCCCGCACGTCGGAGCCGCCCTGCTTCTCGGTCATGGCCATGCCGGCCAGCAGGCCGGCCTTGCCGTCGGGAGCCCGCAGGCCGGGGTCGTAGGCGCGGGACCCGAGCCGCGGCTCGAAGCGCGCCGCCAGCGCGGGCTCGTGCCGCAGGGCCGGGACGGCCGCGTAGGTCATGGAGACCGGGCAGCCGTGCCCGGCTTCGGCCTGCGTCCACACGTAGAACTTCGCGGCCCGGGCCACGTGCGCCCCGGGCGAGTCATCAAGCCACGGCGCCGCGTGCAGCCCGTGGCTGACGGCGGTGGCCATCAACTCGTGCCAGGCCGGGTGGAACTCCACCTCGTCGACCCGGTGGCCACGTGGATCATGCGTGCGCAGCACCGGGGGGTACTCGTTGGCCAGCCGGGCCAGCTCGCGGGTGCCGGCGGATCCGGCGCGCACGCCGAGCTCGTGCAGTTCTGCTTCCCGCTCCTCCCGCCCTTCCCGGCCCTCCTGCCCTTCCCGGCCCTCCCGGCCGTCCTGGGACGCGGCCAGCGGGCCGGCCTCCCGACGCAGCGCCTGGATCAGCGCCGGGTCGTCGGCGACGTCGTACCCGGCCAGCGGCGGGACCTGATTGGCGACCTCGTGGGTCACATGCGGCATCGCGTGAGTCATGGGCATCTCCCCTGGTCCCATTTCACCATCATCTGAGGCAATCGCGAACTCGTGCGCTCGTGCCGGCCCGGGCCGGCGCCCCTCCGCGGCCTAGCCGATTCATGATCGTGGTGGATTCGTGCCGAACACGGGCTGTTGCAGAATCGGCTAGCCCGGCGCGCCTTTCCTCCGGATTAATGATCTTTTGAGATGATTGAGTATGGCCAAGCGCTACCGCCCGGTGAACCGGGACCAGCCCTACCTGTTCCCGCCGTCGATGCGGGACTGGCTGCCGGACGATCACCCGGTCTGGCTGGTGATCACCGCGGTGGAAGATCACCTGGACACCAGCGCGTTCCACGCCGCGCGCAAGACCGGCGGCGCGGGCACGGCGGGCTATGACCCGGACATGCTGGTGACGGTGCTGGCGTGGGCGTACGCGCACCAGGTCACCTCCTCGCGGCGGACCGGGCAGCTGTGCCACACCGACGTGGCGTCCGGGTGATCTGCGGCGGGAACCTGCCCGATCACGCGACCATCGCCCGGTTCCGGGGCGATTTCCCCGGTGCGGTCGCGGCGTTCTTCGCGCAGGTGCTGGCGCTGTGCGCCCGGCTGGGGATGGGCAAGCCGGGCGTGGTGGCGCTGGACGGCATGAAGATCGCCGCGAGCGCGCCGGAGCCGGCGAACCGGACCGGGGAGAGCTTGCGGAAGCTGGCCGCCGAGACCGTCGCCCGCCACGGCGAGACCGACGCCGCCGAGGACGGCCTGTTCGGGGCGGGGGCGCGGGGGGACGAGGTGCCCCAGGACGCCTGGTCGCCGCGGCGGCGTGCTGAGCGGATCGCCGCGGCGCTGGCCAGGTTGGCCGCCGAGCGGGCCGCCGCCGAGGCGCAGCGGGCGGCGAAGGAGGCGCAGTACCTGGCGGATGCGGCGGCCGGGACGCCGCGTGCGGGGAACCCGCCGGCCGGGGCAGCGGCGGGACTGGCCGCGATGGCCGTGCAGCAGGCCAAGGCCGGCGCCTGGCAGGCCCGCGCCGCTGCGGGCAGGCCGCCAGCCGGCCCCGCCCGGCCGGCCCGGACAGCTATATCCGGGTCCGCCAGGCCGCCGCCCGGCTGGAGAAGGCCAGGGCCCGGGCCGCCGAGGCCGGGCGCAAGGCCGCGGGACAAGACAACAACCGCGCCGCGCCGGCGCGCAATATCACCGGCCCCGACGCCCGGCTGATGCCCGTGCGCGGCGGCGGGTTCATCCAGGGCTGCAACACCCAGAACGTCACCAGCGAAGACGCGCCCGTCATCGCCACCGAGCTCACCGCCGATACCAACGACGCCCCCTGGTCCGGGCCGATGCTGCGCCAGGCCGAGGCCGCCGCCGCGTTCATCACCGCCCGCCGCCCCGCCGCCGGCGACCAGCCGGCCCGCAGCGGCCCTGGCCAGGCCCCCGGCCCCGGCGGCGGCACGGCCAGCGCCAGCCTGATCGGGCTGTTCTTGCCCGACGCCGGCTACCTGTCCGAGCACAACCTCACCATCGAAGGCCCGGACCGGCTGATCGCCACCGGCAAGACCCGCGACCTGGAAAAAGCCGCCCGCGACGGCGCCTGCGCCAAGGACAGCGGGCACAGCCCGGCCATCGCCGCCATGGCCGCCCGCCTGGCCACCGGCGACGGCATCGCCGCCTACCGCCAGCGCGGCCACATCGCCCAGACCCCGCACGGCCAGATCAAGCACAACATGCGCTTCCGCCAGCTCTCGGTGCGCGGCAAGCCCAAAGCCGCTGCCGAATGGACCTTCACCCGCGCCGTGCACAACCTGTTCAAGGCCATCACCACCGGCCACCTCACCACCACCGCCCTGGCCAGCCTCCCCAGCCGGGCCGGCCCGCAGGCCAGCCCGCCCTGACCGGCCCGGCGGCCAGCAGGCCACCACCATCACGGTCACCACATCCGCCCGGCAGGAACACGCGACATCAACCCCGGACACCTACCTACCGCCGACATCCGGCACCCCGGCGATTCCGCAACAGCCCGAACACGGCACTCAATCGACCACGATCATGAGGCCAACGGGCCCAGCGCCCGGGCCGGACCGGCCGCCGGCCGCGCGGCGGCCGTCACCTGGAGATACCGGTCGATGATCACGTCTGCCACCTCGGGGACGGCGCCGAGCACGTCCGACACGATGTCGGCCCCGGCGGCCAGCGACTGCTCGCGCACCCGGTCCGCGAACACGCCCGGGGCCAGCAGGTAGGTCGCGACGGCGACCCGCGGCGCGCCGGCCCGCCGCAGCGCGCCGACCGCCTGGGCGGGCGTCGGCGAGGCGGCCGACGCGTACGCGGGAACCACGTCGCGCCAGCCCCGGGCCGACCGCCAGGCCCGGGCCGCGCGGGCCACGGCGACGTTCGCCGCCGGGCGGCTGGACCCCGCGGCGGCGAGGACCACGGCGGTGCCGGCCGCGCCGGCCGGCACGCCCGCCCCGGCCAGGCGGCGCTCCAGGGCACGCAGCAGCCCCGGGTGCGGCCCGAGCGGGCGGCCGTAGCGCAGCCGCAGCCCGGGCACGCGGCGGCCAGCCGCGCGGAGCACGGCCGGCAGGTCGGCGTCGCTGTGATAGGCCTCGGTGAGCAGCAGCGGCAGCACCACGGCCGTGCGGCAGCGGCCGTCGCCGCACAGGGCCTCGAGCGCGTCGGGAACGGACGGCAGCGCGTGTCCCAGGTAGGCGGCCCGGACCTGCAGGCCGCGCAGCCCGGAGCGGCCGGCCCGGGCCCGCACCAGGTCCGCCAGTTCCGCGACCGCCGCCGCGGCCCGGGGGTCGGCGCTGCCGTGCGCGGCGGCGACCAGCGGCGGCGGCCAGGCCCGGCTCGCCCGGGGACTGCTCAGGTGTGGATACCGCATTCGGTCTTGCCGGTGCCCGCCCAGCGGCCGCTCCGGGCGTCGGCGCCGGCCTCGACCCGGGCGGTGCAGGTGGCGCAGCCGATCGACGGGTAGCCGTCGTAGACCAGCG
The DNA here is from genome assembly GCA_963808705.1 of uncultured Actinomycetota bacterium. Lineage (GTDB taxonomy): Bacteria > Actinomycetota > Actinomycetes > Streptosporangiales > Streptosporangiaceae > JASHPR01. Next base: position 245,618 of record CAWEHB010000016.1, read on the forward strand.
GGTTGACCAGCACGCCGTTCTCGGCGATGTAGGCGTCGACCTGGTCCTGGGTCCAGTCGACGATCGGGTTGACCTTCACCATCTCCCGCCGGGCGTCCCACTGCACGGCGCGGGTGTCGCTCCGGGCGTCCGTCTCCTCCTTGCGGACCCCGGTGAACCACGCGTCGTACGGCTCGAGCGCCTGCTCCAGCGGTACCACCTTGCGCAGGTAGCAGCAGAGGTCCGGGTTGCGGCTGTACAGCCGGGGACCCATCTGCTCGTCCTGCTCGGCCACGGTCTGCGCCGGCGTGACGTTGATCACGTTGACCGGGTAGACGGCGGACACCGCGTCCCTGGTGCCGATGGTCTCCGCGAAGTGGTAGCCCGTATCGAGGAAGATGACGTTGATGCCCGGGCACACCGCGGACACCAGGTGAATGAGCACGGCGTCGGTCATCGACGAGGTAATGCAGATCCGGTCGCCGAACGTGTCCGTCGCCCACCGGACCACCTCCTCGGCGGGCGCGCCGGCCAGCGCCTCGGCCGCCTGGTTGGCCAGCCTCTCCATGCGGATGACTTCCTCCAGACGCGCGGGTGTCGTGATGTCGGCGGTCGGCCTGATCATGTCGCGGCTCACCGGACGGCTCCGGTTCCCGCAAAGCGTAGCCGGAACGACCGGACGCAGCTGCGGCAATGCCATTCGCCGTCCGCCTCCCGCGGCTCCAGGTCTTCCTCGCCGCAGTAGGGGCAGTAGAACGGAACCGCGCGCTCCGCCGGAAAGGTCTGGATAGGAGCCGGGGTCGGCGACGCTGGCCGGATCGGCGAACTCATGCCAGGTCCTCTTCCCTCGCCCTGGCGGCCCAGGCGGCGAACGTCTCGCCCTGCATCCGGCCGGCGTCGAAGCGGCGCAGCACCCGCTCGATGTAGTCGGGCAACTGGTCGGCCGTGGTCTTCAGGCCCCTGATCTTCCGGCCGAACCCGGAGCCTTCCCCGTCCCCGCCATCCAGGCTTCCCCCTAGGTGCACCTGGAATCCTTCCACCTGCTCACCGCCAGGCAGGGTGAGCAGCGTTCCCTTGAGGCCGATGTCCGCGGTCTGGATCCGGGCGCACGAGTTGGGGCAGCCGTTGACGTTGATCGTGATCGGCTCGGTGAAGCCGGGCAGGCGCCGCTCAAGCTCGGCGATCAGGCCGGAGGCCCGCGTCTTGGTCTCTACGATCGCGAGCTTGCAGAACTCGATGCCGGTGCAGGCCATGGTGTGCCGGCGGAACACACTCGGGGTGGCCGGCAGGTCCGCGGCGGCCAGCTCGGCGGCCAGCTCGGCCGTCCGGGCCTCGGGGACGTCGAGTATCACCATCTTCTGCTCGGTGGTGGTCCTGACCCGCCCGCTGCCGTACTCCGCGGCGAGGCTGGCCGCCAGCGCCAGCGACTCGGCCGACATCCGGCCCACCCGCGGGGCGAAGCCGACGTAGTACCGCCCATCCCGCTGCCGGTGGATGCCCACATGGTCACGCTGCCCGCCGCCCGGGGCCTTCGGCGCCGGCCCGTCGGCCAGCGGGTGGCCGAGGTAGTCGCGCTCGAGCACCTCGCGGAACCGTTCCGGGCCCCAGTCGGCCATGAGGAACTTCAGCCGGGCACGATGCCGCAGCCTCCGGTAGCCGTAGTCGCGGAAGATCGACGTGACACCCGCCCAGACCTCGGGGACCTGGCCCGGCGGGACGAAGGCGCCGAGCCTCTTGCCGATCATCGGATTGGTGGACAGCCCGCCGCCCGCCCACAGGTCGTAGCCGGGCTCGCCGTCCGGGCCAGGCACGCCGACGAACGCGACGTCGTTGATCTCGTGCATGGTGCACTGCGCCGCGCAGCCGCTCATCGCAGACTTGTACTTGCGCGGCAGGTTGGAGAACTCGGGGTCGCCGACGTAACGCGCGGCGGTCTGGCGGATCTCCGGCGTGGCGTCGATGATCTCCTCGGCGTCGATGCCCGCCAGCGGGCAGCCCAGGATCACCCGGGGCGTGTCGCCGCAGGCCTCGGTGGTGGACAGGCCCACCGACTCGAGTGCCTCCCAGATCGCCGGGACGTCCTCGATCCGCACCCAGTGCAGCTGGATGTTCTGGCGGTCGGTCACGTCCGCCGTGCCCCGGGCGAACCGGCGGGAGACGTCCGCCACCGTGACCAGCTGATCACGGCTGAGCTGCCCTCCGTCGATGCGGATCCGCAGCATGAAGTACCTGTCATCCAGCTTCTCGGGCTCCAGGCTGCCGGTCTTGCCGCCGTCAATGCCCGGGCGGCGCTGGGTGTACAGGCCGAACCAGCGGAAGCGCCCGCGCAGGTCGGCCGGATCGATCGAGTCGAAGCCGTGCTTGGCATAGATGTCGATGATCCGGGTGCGGACGTTCAGCCCGTCGTCGTTCTTTTTGAGCTCTTCGTTCTTGTTCAGCGGCTCATGGTAGCCAAGCGCCCACTGACCGTCACCGCGGCTCGGGCGTCGGCTGGGCTGGCTCCTGGCATCGGGGAGCATGGTCGTAGGGCCGTATGTTGTGCTGCTCGGCGCGGGCAAGTGCTGCGTCCCTTCGGTCACGGGGCGCGTGCCTGGACCTCGCGGGCGGCAGCCTGCGCGGGCGCATTAGTCCTCGATCTTGCGTCGAGGGCGCTGCTCGCGGCACGCGCCCGTCAGGAATGACGGGCTGTGGTCAGCGGCCGCGGGAGACAGAGCGCGCTCCCGATCCGGAGGAAATCAACATGCCGGCGGGTAACAAGCAACGGGTCAGCTTCGCCCGGCGTCACGAACTGGCGCACCGGCCCGCGCGCCACTCCCGGCTTCCGGCCCGGATGCCGGGGGGCGTGCGACTGGGGCGAAACCGGTGCCGGGGACGGAGCGCTGGTTCCCATGTGTCACCCCAACTGCGCGGCCGCCGCGGCTATTCCGCTCGGGCCGCCTAACCTTGCCGGATCCAGCCGAGCCGCGGCTCGGTGCCGGTATCGGGCTGCCGGTGCTGGCAGTCGCACCAGGTTCCTCCTGGGCATTTCTCGTGGTGCTGCTGGCGGCAGGACGGGCAGATCATGTTCCCATTGTCCCTGCGTTAGCTGAGCGGCGTCATCCGGCCATCGGCCGGCGGGCGATGCGCGTGACCTGCCCCGTCAGGCCGCGTTCGCCCGGCGCATCCGGCGCCGCCGCTCCGCCGAACGCTCCTCCTCGTTCAGCCCGCCCCAGGTGCCGTACTTCTCCGGACGGCCGACGGCGTAGCCGAGACACTCGGCCTGGACCGGGCAGGCGGCGCATACGGCCTTCGCCTTCCGCTCGCGGATGTCGCGCTCGGGCTGCCGCTCACCATCGGGGCCGAAGAAGAGCACGACGTCCTTACCGCGGCAGGCAGCCTCGTCCTGCCAGCCCCAGTTCGGCCGTGGCATCAAGACGGCCTGACGGCGTACCTCAGACATGGATAACTCTCCTCAACCAGCTCACCGTGTAGTTCCTCGCCTAGCGGAGCGTCCGGCTCACTGGACGCACAAAAATTTCTCGCGTGATGCGGCATTCGCCCCGTCGCAAGATGCAACGCACTACGTCGCCGTGGTGTTCCCGCTCCTGCGGGTCATCGCGGGGTGCGAAGCGGCGGCCAGGGAGCCGACCAGCCAGGAAGCCGACGCATCATCATGCCATCAGCGCCAGCCCTCATGCAGGCGAGATCGGGAAACTGGCCCGAGGCGTTACCCCGCGGCGGGGCTGGCTAGCCCCGCGCAACTGCTCACGAACTAGACAAAGCCGATGGTTCAGCGTAACTATGGGCGGCATGTCGGCATCGGATGCGGCCCCGCTGCCCCGTCTGGGCGAGGTCTTCTTCGACGTCCGGGGCAATGCCCGGAGCATGCGGCTGAGCTGGTACGCGGACACCGGAGTTGCGGTCCTGAGCATCTGGCAGGGCGGGATGTGCACCGGCACCTTCCGGCTGGCCATCGCCGACCTGCCGAGGATGGTCGAGACGCTGCAGCGCGGCCCGGGCGGGCAGCGGCGGGAATGGGACCCCGAGGCACCGGGCGAGGCGTTCGCCCAGGTCCCGAGGGTGGCCACCGGCCACGGACAGGCCATGGAGCCGCTGCCTGATCAGCGTCGGCCAGATCGGGGGGCTGGGCAGCTGGAGTACCGGACGGAGTCGGCGCAGTACCAGACCGCCCGGCATCAGGCGGCGCAGTACCTGACCGAGCCGCCCCGAGGCCCTCAGACCGGGACCGCCACCGGGTATCCCGCCAGGCCACCAGGCCACCGGGCGGTGCCGTCCGGCCCGCAAACGGTGGCGCCGGAGTACCTGGCGGAACTGCCGGACGACCCCAGGACCGGGGCGATGTCACACCTCGCGACGCCGCCGGAGTACCTGCCCGCGCCGGATCCGCTGACCGGGCCCGCGCCGGATCCGCTGACCGGGCCCGCGCCGGATCCGCTGACCGGGCCCGCGCCGGATCCGCTGACCGGGCCCGCGCCGGATCCGCTGACCGGGCCCGCGCCGGATCCGCTGACCGGGCCCGCTGGCTACCAGGCACCGCCGGACCGGCGGACCGAGTACCTGGCGGACCTGCCGGCTACCGGTCCGACGGCCGCGGCTGGCTACGACAGCGCGTTCAGCACGGGCGGCCCTCCCGGAGCCAGCTACCCGCCCGCCGGCGCCAGCGGACCTTATCCGCGCAGCACCGGCCGCGAAGCGCTTGCGGACGATCCTTACCTCGGCGGCACGGGCCCCGTGGATTATCCAGGCTCGCATTACCCGCGCGGAACTTCTGCGCCCGGACACGGCGATGTTCGCGGCCAAGCTGACGCCGATTACCCGGCCCATTACGGCAGTGCCGTTACCGATGACATCCTGCCCGGGGCAGCACCGGATTCGACCCCCTACGACCGGCCGCGGGGCCGGCGCCGGGCAGCGAACCGGCACGCCGCACCGGACGTGCCGTTCGACTGATCCGGCCGGAGCTTTCCCGCCGGATCAGCGACGCAAAGGTCGTTGCGAAAAAGGCATGGCCGGGTGCTGTTACAGATGCCATGTGCCTGGGGATATTCGCGCCGGGGGGAAAGGGGGAGTGACAAGTGGCGCAGAAGGTCTCGGTGACATTCGCATGTGACTACGACTCAAAAGTGATCACGGAAGGTGGGCACCTGACGCGTGCGTTCGGCCTCGACGGCCGGGATTATGAGATCGACCTATGCGAGAAGCACAGCCAGAAGTTCGACGAGGTGCTCAGGCAGTTCGCCGACAAGGCGCGCAAGGTGACCGGCAGGGTCACGCGGACCAAGCGCCGAACGGCGGCTCACCGCCGGCACAGCGCCGAAGTCCGGGCCTGGGCGAAGCGGAACGGTATCGCGGTCAGCGACCGCGGCCGGATTCCGGCGCAGGTCATCGCGAAGTACGAGGCGGGCCACGGCTGAGCCGTCTGGCGCTGAGCGCCGCTGATCAGGAAGGCTGACGGCCGCCGACATCCCGCTGGGCGGCCTGCGGGCCCGGATGTGGCTGCGCCGGCGCTGAGGGACCTGCCTCCGTAGCGGCGGCACTGGCCAGCGCGGCCGCTCCCGGGCCCGCAGGCGCCCCGGCGCGGCCGCCTGGCGGCACCTCCTGGCCGCCCCGGCGGTTCTTCCCGGCCGCCGCCCGGCGGTGCCTCCTAGCCGCCTTGTGCTGCGCCGGCGTCAGCAGGCGGCGTGCCCTGCCCGGGAGGCGGCGGCACCGCGCCGGCCGGGCCCACGGCCGCCGCCAGGACCTGGGAGTTGGGCACGTGGACCGGGCCGTTCGCGGTCTCCAACAGGACGTAGGTCAGGCTGATCTCGGTGACGGTGCCCTCGATCAGACCGGACAGCGCGCCGGACCTGATGCCGATCTGGTCGCCGACCCGGAACGGCCGGGCCGAGAGGAGGATTATCCCGGAGAAGACGTTGGCCAGGCTCTGCTGCGCGGCAATGCCGAGGATCACGCCGGTCACCGCGCCGCCGACGACAAGCTGCGTGACCGCGATGTCGAACAGCTGCAGCGTGATGATGATGGTGGCGAGGAGGCCGGCCACGACGATGGCGAAGCGGACCACCGCGGCATGGGCGTAGCCGAGCTTCGGCAGCAGGACCTCGCGGGCCTTGTTGCCGAGCCCGATGGTGCCGACGGAAGCCAGCAGGAAGAACACCACCGCCGCGCCGTACGCCAGGGCCAGGTTCCCGGTTCGGCCCAGCGAACCGAGCAGCCTGGCGCTGCGGGCCTCGGCGGGCAGGTTCGCGACGATGCGGGCCTGGACGGACACGGCCGCCGCGATCACGGCGACGACGAGGGCGAAGATGGCCCGCCACGGCCTGGCCCGCGCCTTGACCTTGGCCACGTGCTCGCGGGCCGCTTCAAGCTGACGGCTCTCCTGCAGATCCACGTGCCTACGCTACCGAGGCGCGGACGCAGCCGATCCCGGGGACTCGGATGAGTCCCCGGGATCGGTATTGCCCAGCTACTATCCGGTGCTCAGTCAGCCGCCCAGGTTGAACAGCGGACCGCCCACCGGCACGACGGGCTTGCCCTTCATCCCGTTGAGCACGCCGGCCGCGGAGGTGTACCAGGCGACTACCGCGGTCAGGACCCCGATGTAGCCGCCGAACTTGTGCACGCCCGAGCTGTTGGCGAAGAAGCCGATGAACAGGATGACCTCGGTGGCCTCCAGCGTCAGGAACACCAGGAACACCGCCATGTTCAGCTGCGAGCTGAAGATCAGCATGTAGGTGTTGAAGATGGCGAACGCCAGCAGGATCCAGCCGAGGTCCTTGCCGGTGGCCGCGGCGTAGGCCGCGGCGGCCAGGGGAGTCTTCGGGCCCGCGTTGGCCACGAGAAGTACCCACAGCCCGAGACCGATCCAGAAGCCGCCGTAGGTGGAGAATGCGGTCGCGCCGAAGACGTTCCGGTTCCGGAACTCCCACATGCCCGCAAGCAGCTGGCACAGCCCGCCGTAGGCGAACGCGTAGCCCAGCCAGGCGTTGCCGGTAGCGCTGGTCATCCAGCCCGCGTTGGCTGCCGACAGCAGGAACGTGGTCAGGGCGAACGCGGCCAGGCCAAGCGGCGCGGGATCGGCTATGCCGGGTGGCGGTAGTACGGGAGCATCATCTGTGGTGCTCAATAGATTCCTCCTGTGCGCTTGCGCCGCCCGGACCTGCTGGCATGTCGCCCGCGGGGCAAGGCAGGCGCTTGGATGGACGGAAGGAGCACGACGGGCCGGTCACGCGGAATCGGCTGCCCGGCGTCGAGCACCGGGCAGCGGCAGCCTTGCGACCGGGAAAAGCCGCAAATGCCGTCATAAGCCAACCTTCCTTCTCTTCACAGCTGGCTCAGCAGAACCAAATGGAAGATCTGCCCTGAGCGTAACGCTGGAAGGCTGCTTTAGGGAGACCCACTTTTGCCGGCTCCGGGCCGTCTGCCTGGCGGCTCCGCGGACGGAAGCGCGCGAGCACCCGGCTCAGCCCCGCCCTGGCGGCCAGGACGACCAGCCCGTCGCCGGGCCGCAGCTCGTCACCGGGCCGCGGTGACCAGCCGACTTCAGGGCGAGGGGGGCTAGCGGGCCCGGCGGCTTAGGGCGAGGCGAGGCGGCCGAGCTGCGGCGGCACCCGGGCCGCGGCGGCCCGGTCCAGCAGGAACAGCGTCTGCTGCCTGCCTCTCGCGCCCGCCCCCGGGACCTGCACCGGCCCGGCCGCCGACAGCGCCAGCCGGATCGCGCCCGCCTTGTCCTCGCCGGAGGCGATGATCCAGACCTCGCGGGCCGCCGTGATGGCCGGGAGCGTCAGCGTGAGCCGCGTCGGCGGCGGCTTGGGTGCCCCGTGCACGGCCACGACCGTCCGCTCCTCGTACAGGGCCGGCATGCCGGGGAAGAGCGAGGCGACGTGCGCCTCGGGCCCGATGCCGAGCAGCAGCACGTCAAAGGAGGGGACCTGGCTGTGATCTTCGGGCTGCGACGCGGCCAGCAGGCATCGCGCGTACCGCGCGGCCGCCGCCTCTGGGTCGGGCCCGTCCGGCCCGTCCGGGCCCGGCATGGCGTGCACCCGGTCCGGGCTCGTGTCCACGTGATCGAGGAGGGCCTGCCGGGCGCCCGTCTCGTTGCGCTCGGGATCTCCGGCCGGCAGGAACCGCTCGTCTCCCCACCAGATGTCCAGGTGCCGCCAGTCCACGGCGTCCCGGGCCGGGGCCGCGGCGAGCTCGGTGAGGACCTGCGTGCCGATGCCGCCGCCGGTCAGCACCAGCGAGGCGTGCCCCCGGGCCGCGCAGACATCCACCAGCCTGGTCACCAGCCGGGCGGCCACGGCCTTCGCGAGCAGCTCTGCGTCGCGGTGGATCAGAACCTGCGGGGGGGCGGTGATGGCGTTACCTCCCCGTCACGGCGGCGAAGCGGGTCAGGGTCTCGCCGTAGACCTCGTCCGGATTGAGCCTGCGCAGCTCCTCGGACAGCAGCTCGGCGATGTCCCTGCGGTGCAGCGCGACCCGCCGGTCGGGCTCATCCGGCCGGCTCAGGGTGGCGGTCCGGCCGTCCGGCCGGGCGATCGTGATGTCGCCGTCGGAGGTGGTGAACCGCACCTCGGTGATCCCGGGCCCGCCGGACACGTCCCGGGTGAACGGCGCTCCGAGTCGGCCCGAGAGCCACGCCGCGATCAGGTCCGCGCTCGGGTTCCGCGGCTCGGCGGCCACCACGCCGCCGGTGATCTCGCCGTGCGGCTGGTCCAGGGTGGCGGCCAGCAGGGAGCGCCAGGGCGTGGCCCGGGTCCAGCTCAGGTCGGTGTCGCCGGGCCGGTAGCCGACCGCGAGGGCGATGAGGGCCTCGGCCGGCTCGGCGGCCGAGGCCGCGTCGGTCACCCGGCGCTGCGCGAGCATGCCCAGCGGATCGCCGGAGGGTATCGTGGGCCCGCCCCGCGGCCACCAGGTGACGACGGGGGTGTCCGGCACCAGCAGCGGCATGACCACCGAGTCCGCGTGCAAGCCCATCGGCCCGTACATCCGCAGCAGCACGGTCTGCCCCGGGGCGCCCTCGCCGGTCCGGATCTCGGCGTCGAGCCGGGATTCGGCGCCGGGATCGCGGGCGATCACCCCGAGCACCCGGCACGGGTGCTCGCGCCCGGCCTGGGTCGCCGCGCGCACCGCGTCGTACTGGGCCGACTCGTCGGTCATGATGATCAGGTTGAGCACCATGCCCGTGGTCGGCCCGCCCATCTGGTCCCGGGCCCGGGTCAGCGCGTCGTGGATGGCATGGGTGGTGGTATCGGTCAGGTCGATCATCATCGCGCCTTCTCCCTATTAGCCTGGCAGCTCAACCGGCCGGTCCGCACCCGGCACGCCCGTCCCGCGACGTGGCTAGAGCCGGCGCCAGGCCCGGCCGTCGCGGGCGATCAGCGCGTCCGCTCCGGCCGGCCCCGCCGAGCCGGCCGGATACTGCTCGGGCTTGGCGTGGCTGGCCCAGTAGTCCTCGATCGGGTCGAGGATCTTCCAGGACAGCTCGACTTCCCGCTGGCGGGGGAACAGCGGCGGGTCGCCGATCAGCACGTCGAGCAGCAGCCGCTCGTAAGCCTCGGGGCTGGACTCGGTGAACGACTCACCGTACGCGAAGTCCATGTTCACGTCGCGCACCTCCATCGCCGAGCCGGGCACCTTGGAGCCGAACCTGACCGTGATGCCCTCGTCCGGCTGCACCCGGATCACCAGCGCGTTCTGGCCCAGTTCCTCGGTATCGGTCCTCGCGAACGGCAGGTGCGGGGCGCGCTGGAACAGCAGCGCGATCTCTGTCATCCGGCTGGGCAGTCGCTTGCCGGTGCGCAGGTAGAACGGCACCCCGGCCCACCGCCTGGTGTCGACCTCCAGGCGCACCGCCGCGTAGGTCTCGGTGGTCGAGTCCGGCGGGATGCCCTCCTCCTCGAGGAAGCCGCCTACCTTGATCCCGCCCTGCCAGCCCGCGGCGTACTGGCCGCGGGCGGTGCCGACCGCGAGGTCGTCGGGGATCTTGATCGCGGAGAGGATCTTCTCTTTCTCCATGCGCAGCGAGCTGGCGTCAAAGGACACCGGCTCCTCCATGGCGGTGAGCGCCAGCAGTTGCAGCAGGTGGTTCTGGATCACGTCGCGGGCCGCGCCGATCCCGTCGTAGTATCCGGCCCGGCCGCCGATGCCGATGTCCTCCGCCATCGTGATCTGCACGTGGTCGACGTAGCCGCGGCTCCAGATCGGCTCGAACAGGGTGTTGGCGAACCGCAGCGCGAGGATGTTCTGGACCGTCTCCTTGCCCAGGTAGTGATCGATGCGGAAGACCGAGGATTCCGGGAACACCGCGTCGAGCATCGCGTTCAGTTCCTGGGCGCTGGCCAGGTCGTGGCCGAACGGCTTCTCGATCACGACCCGCCGCCAGGGCAGGTGGCCATCGGGGCGAACGTGCGGCGTGGACAGCCCGGACCGCTTCAGCTGCATTACCACCTGGGGGAAGGCCTTGGGCGGGACGGACAGGTAAAACGCGTAGTTCCCGCCGGTGCCGCGCTCGGCGTCGAGCTGCCTGACGGTCTGGGCGAGCCGGTCGAACGCGGCGTCGTCGGCGAACTCGCCGGGCACGAACCGGACGCCCTCGGAGACTTGCTGCCAGACCGCCTCGCGGAACGGCGTGCGCGCGTGCGCCTTGATCGCGTCATGGGCGATCTTCGCGAAATCCTCGTCTACCCAGTCCCGGCGCGCGAAGCCGACCAGCGAGAACCCCGGCGGCAGCAGGCCGCGGTTGGCCAGGTCGTAGATGGCCGGGAGCAGCTTCTTGCCGGCCAGGTCACCGGTCACGCCGAACAGGACGAGGACACACGGCCCGGCGACCCTGGGGATCCTGCGGTCCCGGGGATCGCGCAGCGGATTCGATGTCATGCGGCTCCTCCGCCCCGGCTCGTCAGCTCGTCGACCCGGTGGCGGCCATCTCGGTCTTGATCGTCCCGAGCAGCTCGTTCCACGATGCCTCGAACTTGTCCACGCCCTGGTTCTCCAGGACGGTCACCACGTCGTCGTAGCCGATGCCGAGGGCCTCCAGCTGCTCGAACACCCGCCGGGATTCGTCGTACGTGCCGTGGATCGTGTCGCCGCGGATCGTGCCGTGGGCCTGGGTCGCGTGCAGCGTCGACTCCGGCATGGTGTTCACCGTGTTCGGCGCGACCAGTTCCACCACGTACATGGTGTCCGCGAAGGACGGGTCCTTGACGCTGGTCGAGGCCCACAGCGGCCGCTGCACGCGGGCGCCGCGCGCGCTGAGGGCCGACCAGCGGGGCGTGGCGAACTTCTGCTCGTAGAGCTCGTAGGCCAGCCGGGCGTTGGCGAGAGCGGCCTTGCCGCGCAGTGCCCGGGCCTCGGGGGTGCCCAGCTTGTCGAGCCGGGCGTCGACCTCGGTGTCCACCCGGCTGACGAAGAAGGACGCCACCGAGGCGAGCCTCGTGACATCGCCGGCCGCCTTCTCCACGCCCGCCATGAACGCGTCGATGACCTCCCCGTAGCGCTCCAGCGAGAAGATCAGCGTCACGTTGACGCTGATCCCCTCAGACAGGCACTGGGTGATGGCGGGCAGCCCCTCAGCGGTGGCCGGGATCTTGATGAACAGGTTGGGCCGGTCCACCAGCCACCAGAGCGCCCGGGCCTCGGCGATGGTCTTCTCCGTGTCCCGGGCGATCCGGGGGTCAACCTCGATCGAGACCCGGCCGTCCAGGCCGTCCGTCTCGTCGTAGACCGGGCGCAGCACGTCGCAGGCCCAGCGGATGTCGTAGGTGGTGATCGCCCGGGCCGCCTCGTCCACGGCGACGCCGCGCACCGCGAGGTCGGCGATCTGCGCCTGGTAGGCGGAGCCGCTGGAGATGGCCTTGGCGAAGATCGTGGGATTGGACGTCACTCCGCGCACGTGCAGGTCCCGCATCAGCATCTCCAGGTTGCCCGTGGACAGGCGCTCCCTGCTGATGTCGTCGAGCCATACCGCCACGCCTGCGGCGGTCAGCTGGGCCAGTGCGTCGTCAGGCCGGGAATTCATGAACTTCCACCCCTTGCTGTGGTTGGGCTTGCCGCGGTGCTCAGCCGGGCGAGGCTGGCCCGGGCCGCGAGAGCGACCTGCTGTGCTGTTATCCCGAATTCCTCGTACCGGGTCTGGTCGGCGGTGGAGGCCCTGATCGCGTGCGGTAGTACTTCCTCCTGATAGGAAGCATCCTGCTCGGCGAACCATTCCACGCACGGCATGGACGTCACGCGCGCCGTCCCCTCGGACCAGGCAAGCGCGTGATCAGGCGGGCTGCTCACCGCGGCATCGGTCTCCTTGTCGCGCAGCGGGATTATGAGACCGACCCTATCTCGCGGCGGGGCGGTCCTAGCTGCCTCGCGCGTTAACCGCAAGTGAACAGCGGCGGCCCGCCGCCTCAGCCGGCCGCCTTCGTGAAATACCACTCCTCGGGATTGATGAAGCCGTAGGCGTTCGGCGCGAAGCCGTGCAGGTTGGACTGGACGGTGACCAGGGTGCCCGGGCTCGGCTGCCAGAAGTCCGGCAGCTGCAGCCGGACCTGGTCGGCGTACGCGTCCAGTGCGGCCTGGGCGCCGCCCGCCGGGGTCCGGGTGGTCGCGAGGATCAGCTTGTCGACCGCCGGGTCCGAGAAGTTGTTGACGTTGCCGAGGGCGCCGGTCTGGAAGATCTCCTCGCCGCTCGGGTAGTGATCGGGCTCGAAGAGCCAGGCCGTGCCGTAGTTGCCGATCTGCCAGCTGCACGCGGCCGACGCCGGGGCGCAGGGCTCGATCGTCGCGGCGATCGTGGCCGATGTCACCTGGTCCAGCGAGATCTCGATGCCGACCTGCTTCGCGGCCGACTGCAGGTCGGCCATGGAGCCGTCGGTGTAGGGCTGGCCGCTCGGGTACATGAGGGTGAAGTTGAGCGGCTGGCCGGCCTTGATGCCCGCGCCGCACTCGTCGGCCGCGGGGCCGGGCCTGGAGCAGGTGCTCACCCCGTTGGGGACGACATGCCAGCCGTGCGCGGCGAGGAGGTCCCGCGCGGCCGGCACGCTGAACGGGTACGGGTTCACCGACGCCTGGGCGTCCGCGTACGGGTTCGCCGGCCGGGCGGGCACCGGGCTGTAGGTGGGCACGCCCAGGCCGTCGTAGTAGGCGTTGATCCACCCGGTCTGGTCCATCAGGTGCTGGAAGGCCTGGCGGAAGTAGAGCTGGCGGAAAATGGGCCCGGCCGTCGGGTTGTTGAAGTTCGGCTCGAGGTAGTTGAAGCCGAACGGGAAGTCTCTGACCAGCTGGTAGCCCTGCCCCCGCAGGACGGGCTGCTGCGGCAGGTCATCGTCGGGCACGTAGCCGACCGAGATCTGCTGGCCGGAGGTGCCGGGCCCGCCCGCGGCCTGGCCGGCCCGCAGCACGGAGAGCTCGGCGGCGGCGGACGTGAACGGCAGCTCGACGAACTTCGCCAGGCGGGGCTGCTGCGGGCCGGAGTAGCGCGGGTTGGGCACGAAGGTGGCGGTGCCGTCGCTGGTCAGGCTGGCGAGCTGCCACGGGCCGTCCACCACCGACCAGATCGGGCTCGAGGCGTACCCGGTGACCCTGGTCGCCTGGGCGTTCAGGAAGCCGTACACGGCCTTCGCCCCGGCGGCGGTCGTGTCCGGCAGGTTCGACGCGGTGGGCGCCGGGGCGGGACGGCTCAGCGAGGTCCGGTCCCAGGCGATCGGCAGGGGAGTGATCTGGGACAGCTCGTTGTAGGTGAACCAGAACGGGTTGTAGCCAGCGTTCAGGCGGAGCTGCACGGTCGTGGGACCGAGCGCCCGCCAGGAAACGACGTTGTCGGGGAACCCGCCGGGCACGTAGGACGCCCAGTTGGCCTTGTTGGCCTTGACCAGGTTGATCCAGAATCCGACGTCGCGGGCGCTCACGGTCTCGCCGTCGGACCAGACGTAGTGCTTGAGGCTGATCGTGACCACCCGGTTGCCGTCGGTGTAGGCCGGCGGGTCGCCGATGGACAGCCGGTAGTCGATGGACGTGTTCCCCCGGTCGCCGTACCAGTAGAGCGGCTGGTAGAGCAGGGTCTGCAGGTCACTGGTGTTGGCCACGGTGAAGTACTGGCCGGAGACCAGCGGGAAGATGTAGGTCGGCGGGGACAGCGGCTGCTCGGCGAAGTACGCGGTGCCGCCCCGGACCGGCGGTCCGGAGGCGGCGGGGCTGGTCGGCCCGCCGCCCGCGGCGCAGGCGGCCAGGCCCAGTGCGGCGGTGACGGCGAGCGCGAGCGCCCCGAGCGCGGTGCGCCGGTGTCCTGGCCTGCTGGCCGTCATGGCTGCCTCCCTACGCCGGCATTACCCGGTCAGGTTCAGACGGTCGGTGGCGCAGGCCGTGCGGCCAGCCACCCTCTCAGCCCGGTCAGCCCGAGCTCCCGTGTGATTTGCCTTTATGTTACCGCCCTGCCACCTGCCGGAACGGGCCCGTGCCGGGCACGACGAGATCGAAGGACGAGGGCGGGCGGGCCAGGCCGAAGTAGGCCCGCTCGGCGGTCAGCCAGTCCTCGTCCCATTCTTCTTGTGTCACCAGGCGCCGCAGCCGCCGCAGCCGCTCCGGTTCCGGCGTCTCGACGAAGACCGACCGGTCCACCAGGTCGGCGAGTTCCGGCGCGGCGGAGAAGACGCCCTCCAGCAGGACCAGGTCGCTTGGCTCCACCACCACGGTGCCGTCCAGGCCGCTGCCGCGCTCCCAGTCGAATCGGCGGAACGTCGCGGCGCGGCGCGCCCGCAGCGGCTCGAGCGCCTGGGCCCGGAGCCTGCGCCAGTCGTAGTAGCGGCCCATCGCCGGGGCGCTCGCCACGGCGGGCCGGGACCGGGCGGGCCGGGACCGGAAGAAGTCGTCGGTGTGCACGAGCGCGGCCCCGGTGGCGCGGGCCACCGCGCCGGCGATCGTGGACTTGCCCGCGGCGCCGTGCCCGTCGATGGCGAGCACCAGCACCCCGGGCTGCGCGGCCTGCCACCGGGCGGCCGCGCTGATCACCCGGCCGGAGCTACCGCCGCGGGACATCCGCCGGCAGCGCCCCGCGGACCGGGGAAGGCGCGGGCGAGACCGGCGCGGGCGAGACCGGCGCGGGCGGGGCGGGCGCGACGTCCGCGATCTCCGCCGCGTCTGCCCGGGGCTGGTCACCGCCGGCCGCCGTACCCCGGTCGCGCAGCGCGAACAGCAGCCGGAGCGCGGTGATCCAGATCAGCACCGAGTCGGCCACGTGCACCCAGACCAGCCCCGCGGGCAGCCCGCTGAAGTACTGCGCGTAGCCGATCGCCCCCTGCACGCCGATCAGCGCCAGCAGCAGCCAGCCCAGCCGCACGGCCCGCCGGGGGGCACCGCCCAGCCGGAGGCCGAGGACCAGCGCGATCACCAGGCCGCCCAGCAGCCAGCCGATATCCGCGTGAAACTGGGTCACGCCGGTGAGCGGCAGATGGAACCGGGGGACGTCACCCGCGCCGGCCAGGGGCCCGGTGCCGGTGACCACGGTGCCGGCGGCGAGCATGAGGCCGAGCACGGCCACGGCGCCGAAGGCGAGCAGCCGTACCTCGCGCGGGACCAGGGGACGGACAGGTCCCTGGCCTTCCGTGCACCGCACGTGCAGCGCGACCGCGGCGGCCACCAGGGCCATGGACAGCAGGAAGTGCACGCTGACCCAGACCGGGTCGAGCTTGGTCAGCACCACGATCCCGCCCAGGACGGCCTGCGCCACGATCCCCGCCGGCTGCGCCGAGGCGAGCCAGACCAGGTCCTTGCGGCGGCGGCCGGTGCCGTCCGGCCGGTACCGCCAGGCCGCGACGAAGACGGCCACGGCGACCACGAAGATCGCGACGGTCACCAGCCGGTTGCCGAACTCGACCCAGCGGTGGATGAGCGGGTCTCCGGTGGTCCCGCCGGCCACGATGCTGGTGGCCGTGCACCTCGGCCAGTCCGGGCAGCCGAGCCCGGACTCGCTCAGCCGGACCCCGGCGCCGGTCATGATGATGCCAGCGGACGCCGCGACGCCCGCGAGCGCGATCCGCCGCATCGAGGTCGGCGACGGGGCGAGCACCGCATTCGCCCAGTGGCGGGCTTGGCCAGGCACGGATCCCATCGTAGGAGTGAACCTTTTTCATCCGTCGATTGCCGCCCAGATTACGTAAATTGCCGCCCAGATTACGTAAACAGTCGTGGCGAGGATGAGAAAGGCTCATCGTGCCGCGCCGTCCGCAGCCGGGCCCGCCGGAAGCCGCTAGGGGGCCGGCGGGGGAGGCAGCGCGCCGGCCCCTTCCGGCGGCGCCCGGCCGGCGCCGCGCGCCGCGCCTGCGCAGGCGAGGATCACGCAGCCGATCGCCGCCCATTCCCGCGGCGCGAGCACCTCGCCGAGCAGCACCAGGCCCGCCAGCGCGGCGACCGCGGGTTCCAGGCTCATCCAGATGCCGAAGATCCGCGCCGGGATCCGGCGCAGCGCCTCGAGCTCGAGCCGGTAGGGGATGACCGACGACAGCAGCCCGACCGCGACCCCGGTGCCGAGGACGCCGGCCTGCAGCACCGAGCCGTGCCCGGCGGACGGGCTGGCCGCCGCGGCGGGCGTCACCACCACGGCGGCCACCAGCATGGCGATCACCAGCCCGGACGACCCGCGGAACCGCCGCCCGGTGGACGCGCTGAGCAGGATATACGCGGCCCAGCCGGCGGCGGCGACCAGCGCGAAGGCCACGCCGGACAGCGCGAGCCCGGCACCGCCGGCCGGCTGCGCCGCACCGCGGTGCACCGACAGGCTGGTCCAGCCGTCGCTGAGCAGGGCCACGCCCGCCCCGGCCAGGGCGACCCAGAGCAGGTCGACCAGCCGCCGGGAGAAGGCCACCGCCACCGCCAGCGGGCCGAGGAACTCGATGGTCACCGCGATGCCTAGCGGTATCCGCGCGAACGACTGGTAGATCGAGAAGTTCATGATGCCCAGCGTCACGCCGAACGCCAGCACCACCGCCGAGTCCCGCCAGGCCCGCTCGCGGATCAGGCCACGGACGGACCTGGCCAGCCCCCGGCCGCCGAACGCCGCCACCAGCGCCGCGGCCGTCCACAGCCGCAGCCCGGTCATCACGGCCGGCCCCACCTGGCTGAACATCCGGCCGGCCAGGCCCGCGCCGAGCTGGACCGAGAAGATGCCGGTGATCACGAGCGCCGACGGCGGCACCGCGCGCAGGGCCCCGGCAGGGCTCCGGAGCGATCGGGATCGGGATCGGGTGGCGGTGACCGGAGGCTCCCGCTACTCCCAGCGGAAGAACCGCACGGCCAGGGCGATCCCGGCCACCGCCCAGACCACGAGGACCAGCAGGTCCGCCGCGGGCAGGCCGCTGCCGTGCTGCAGCACCGACCGGAGGCCGTCGGACAGCGCGCCGGACGGCAGCAGCCGCAGCACCGGCCGCGCCGCCGGCGGGAACTTCGTCAGCGGGAACAGCACCCCGCCGATGCCGAGCAGCACCAGGTACACCAGGTTCGCGGCGGCCAGGGTGGCCTCGGCCCGTAGCGTCCCGGCCATCAGCAGGGCGAGCCCGCTGAACGCCGCGGTCCCCGCGACCATCAGCAGCACCGACCACACGGCCCCGGCGGCGCCGCCGTGCGGGTTCCAGCCCAGCGCCAGCCCCACCACCACGATCAGGACCGACTGCAGCACCTCGACGGCCAGCACGGTGAGCGTCTTCGCGGCGATCAGGCCGCTCCGCGCCAGCGGCGTCGCGCCCAGCCGCTTCAGCACGCCGTACCGGCGCTCGAACCCGGTGGCGATCGCCTGGCTGGTGAAGGCGGTGGACAGCACGGCCAGGGCCAGGATGCCCGGGGTGAGGAAGTCGATCCGGGGCCCCGGCCCGTAGCTGACCAGGTTCTCCTGGCTGAACGCCACGAGCAGCAGCACCGGGATGATCAGGGTCAGCACGAACTGCTCGCCGTTGCGCAGCAGCGTCCGCAGCTCAAGGCCGGCCTGGGCGCCGACCATCCGCGGCAGCGGCGCCGCGCCGGGCGCCGGGGCAGGCCAGGCCTGCGCGGTCTCGGTCACGAGCGCAGCTCCCGCCCGGTCAGCTCGAGGAAGACGTCTTCCAGCGTCCGGTTCTCGATCCGCAGGTTCTGCGCCAGCACGCCGCGCTCGGCGCACCAGGCGGTCACCGCCGCGAGGAGCTGGGGATCGACCCGGTCGTGCACCTCGACCACGTAGTAGCCGGCCGGGGACTCCTTCGCCGCGCTATCCGGCGGCAGGGCGGCGAGCAGGCTGTCGGTGTCCAGGCCGGGCTCGGCCCGGAACCTGAGCTGGCCCGCGGTGCCGGTGAGCTCCGCCGGGGTGCCTTCCGCGACCAGGCTCCCGTGGTCGACCACGGCCACCTGGTCGGCGAGGCGTTCGGCTTCTTCCATGTAGTGCGTGGTGAGGATGACCGCGGCTCCGGCCGCGCGCAGGCCGCTGATCAGGTTCCAGGTGGCGTGCCTGGCCTGCGGGTCGAGCCCGGCCGTGGGCTCATCGAGGAACACCAGCTCGGGGCGGCCGATCACGGCCGCGGCGAGGGCCAGCCGCTGCTGCTGGCCGCCGGACAGCCGCCGGAACGGGGTACGGGCGCACCCGGTGAGGCCGAGCCGGTCCAGCAGCAGCGCCGGGTCGATCGGGCTGGCGTGGAAGCTGGCCATGACCCGCAGGTACTCTCCGGCCCGGGCGGCGGTCGGGATGCCGCCGGACTGCAGCATGACGCCGACCTTCGGCCGCAGCGCCTTGGCGTCCCGGATCGGGTCCAGGCCCAGCACCCGCACGGTGCCCTCGTCCGGCCGCCGGTAGCCCTCACAGATCTCGATCGTGGTGGTCTTCCCGGCGCCGTTCGGGCCCAGGAACGCGGTCACCTGCGCCCGCTCGGCCCGCAGCGACAGGCCCGCTACCGCGGTCGTGCGCCCATAGTGCTTGACCAGACCGGTGATCTCGACGGCCAGAGCGGAACACACGACGCGAGTCTACGGGCATCGTGTACCCCCAGCCCCGGCCATGGTCCATCTGGGGGTTACAGGCAACCCCCAGGGGTCCGGCTCACCGGCCACGACGCCCGCCGGGCCGACGCGAGGCGGGGTCGCCGGCCGATAGCATGCGCTCGTGTCAGGTCGGCGCGGGCGTCAGGCGGGGGCGGGGGTGCCGGCCAGGGCCGCGCTGACCAGGGCACGGAACAGGCTCGGGTCGTCGCCGGCCTCGGGGTGCCACTGGACGGCCAGCACGAACGAGCCGTCCCCTCCGGCGTCAAGCTCGAAGGCCTCGATGGTCCCGTCGGCCGCCCAGGCGGTCGGGACGAGCCCGTCGCCGAGCTGGTCGACCGCCTGGTGATGGTGGGTCGGCGCGGTGATCGGGGGGTCGATCTCCTCGCGGCCCAGGATCCCGGCGAGCCTGCTGCCGGGCGCGACGTGCACCGGGTGCGCGCCGAACGCCCCCGTCACCGGGGCGTGGCCGTCGTGGCCGACCACGGCGGGCAGGTGCTGGTGCAGGCTGCCGCCCCGGGCCACGTTGATGACCTGCATGCCGCGGCAGATCCCGAGCACCGGCAGGCGCCGGGCCATGGCCGCGGCGAGCAGCGCGAACTCCGCGGTGTCGCGCTCCTCGCGCACGCTGGTGGTCTCCGGCGCGGGCTCCGCGCGGTAGCGGGCGGGGTCGACGTCCCCGCCCCCGGACAGCAGCAGCCCGTCCAGGCGGCCGAGCGCGTCCTCGATGCCGGGCACCGGCGGCAGCAGCACCGGGATCCCGCCGGCCGCCGAGACGCGGTCGGCGTAGCGCCGGGGCAGCACCATGGCCTGCGCCTCCCACACGCCCCACCGGGCCTGCTCGCAGTAGGCGCTGATCCCGATCAGCGGAGCGCCCGTACCCTCAGCCATCGAACGAAACCTCCCAACCCCCGGCCGGCCGCTCACAACGGTGTCACATAGGCGCCGGTGAGACCGCCGTCGACCAGGAACTGCGACGCGGTGATGAACGACGCGTCGTCGCTGGCCAGAAAGGCTACCGCAGCCGCGATCTCCTCCGGCTCGGCGAACCGGCCGAGCGGGATGTGCACGAGCCGCCGGGCCGCGCGCTCCGGGTCCTTGGCGAAGAGCTCGCGCAGCAGCGGCGTGTTCACCGGTCCCGGGCAGAGCGCGTTGATCCTGATCCCCTCCCGGGCGAACTGCACGCCGAGCTCGCGGGTCATGGCCAGCACCCCGCCCTTGGACGCGGTGTAGGAGATCTGCGAGGTCGCCGCGCCAACCACCGCGACGAACGACGCGGTGTTGATGATCGATCCCTTGCCCTGGCGCTGCATGTACGGGATCACGTGCTTGCAGCACAGGTACACCGAGGTCAGGTTGACCTCCTGCACCCGGCGCCAGGCCTCCAGGCCGGTGGCGAGGATGGAGTCGTCCTCGGGGGGAGCGATGCCCGCATTATGGAACGCGACGTCGACGTGCCCGTGCCGGCCCGCCACCGACTCATACAGCCGCTGCACATCGTCCTCGCGGGACACGTCGGCCGCGATGAACGTGCCGCCGGTCTGCTCCGCGGCGGCCTTGCCCGCCGCCTCGTCGATGTCGACCGCCACGACCACGGCTCCCTCGGCCGCGAGCCGGCGCGCGCTGGCCAGGCCGATGCCGCTGCCTGCCCCGGTGACCACCGCCACCCGGTCCTGCAAGCGCTGCATGCTGCGGCTCCCTTCCCGGCTCGCGCCGCTGGTGCTCATGGCCCGGTGGCGATGAAGACGTTCTTGGTCTCGGTGAACGCGTCCGGGGCGTCGGGGCCGAGCTCGCGGCCCAGGCCGGACTGCTTGAACCCGCCGAACGGGGTCCAGTAGCGCACCGACGAGTGCGAGTTCACCGACAGGTTCCCGGTCTCCACGGCCCGCGCCACCCGGATCGCGCGGCCGACGTCGGAGGTGAAGATCGACCCGGACAGGCCGTAGGGCGTGTCGTTGGCGATCGTGACCGCGTCCGCCTCGTCCTCGAACGGCGTGACCGTGACCACCGGGCCGAAGACCTCCTCGGTGTAGGCCGGGTCATCGAGGCTGACCGGGGCGAGCACGGTCGGCGGGAACCAGAAGCCCGGCCCGTCCGGCGCGCTGCCGCGGAACGCGACCGGGGCGCCGTCGGGCACGTAGGAGGCGACGTGCTGCCGGTGCGCGGCCGAGATCAGCGGGCCCATCTCGGTGCCGGGGGAAGCCGGGTCGCCGACCGCGACCCCGGCCACGGCCGGCTCGAGCAACTCCATGAACCGGTCCAGGGCCGAGCGCTGCACCAGGATCCGGGACCGGGCGCAGCAATCCTGCCCGGCGTTGTCGAACACCGCGTACGGCGCGGTGGCGGCGGCGCGCTCCAGGTCCGCGTCGGCGAACACGATGTTGGCGCTCTTGCCGCCGAGCTCCAGCGTGACCCGCTTGATGTGCCGGGCGCACCCGGCCATGACCTGGCTGCCGACCTCGGTGGACCCGGTGAAGACGATCTTCCGCACCGCGGGGTGGTCGACGAGGCGCTGGCCGACCACGCTGCCCTTGCCGGGCAGCACCTGGAGCACACCCTCGGGCAGGCCCGCCTCGAGGGCCAGCTCGCCGATCCGGACCGCGGTCAGCGGGGTCAGCTGGGCCGGCTTGGCCACCACCGTGTTCCCCGCCGCCAGGGCGGGCGCCATCCCCCAGGCGAAGATCGGCATGGGGAAGTTCCACGGCACGATCAGGCCGACCACGCCCACCGGCTCGTGGAAGGTGACGTTCAGCCCGCCCGGCACCGGGATCTGCTTGCCGATCAGGCGCTCGGGCGCCGCGGAATAGTACAGCAGCACGTCCCGGACGTGCCCGGCCTCCCAGCGGGCCTGCCCGACGGGATGGCCGGACCCGGCCACCTCCAGGCTGGCCAGCTCGTCGAGGTGCGCGTCGACCGCGGCCGCGAACCGGCGCAGCAGGCTGGCCCGGTCTCCGGGCGCCACGGCGCGCCAGCCGCCCTGGGCCGCGACCGCCCGGCCGATCGCCGCGTCGGTGTCCTCGGCGGAGGCCTGGGTCACCGTGGTGACGGGCTGCTCGGTGGCGGGATTCAGCACCGTGAACTCGGACATGGGTGGCCCTCCCGATCTCCTGCGCGGCGGCTGGTGGGTGCTGGGCTAGAGGCGCTCGAAGCAGCGCCGCAGCTCCCAGTCGGTCACCGCGGCGTCGTAGGCCTCCAGCTCGACCCGGGCGTAGTTGGCGTAGTGCTCGACGACCTCGGCGCCGAACGCCTCGCGGGCCAGGTCGCTCTTGCACCACAGCTCGAGCGCGTCGCGCAGGGTGTGCGGCACCCGGGCGCTGGTGTCCAGGTACGCGTTGCCCTCGACCGCCGGCTCCAGCGGCAGCTCCCGGTCGATGCCGTGCAGCCCGGCGGCGATCATCGCGGCGACCGCGAGGTACGGGTTCACGTCGCCGCCGGGCACGCGGTTCTCCGCCCGGAGCGAGGCGCCGTGGCCGACCAGGCGCAGCGCGCAGGTCCGGTTGTCCGGGCCCCAGCGGACCGCCGTGGGCGCGAAGCTGCCGGGCACGTAGCGCTTGTAGGAGTTGATGTTGGGTGCATAGCAGAGGGTGAACTCCCGCATCGCGGCGAGCTGGCCGGCCAGGAAGTGCTCGCCGAGCTTGGACAGGCCGTGGGGCCCGTCCCCGGCCAGCACCGCGGCACCGCCCCCGCCGCTCTCGCCCTGCTGGCGCAGCGACAGGTGGATGTGGCAGGAGTTGCCCTCCCGGGCGTTCGGCTTGGCCATGAACGTGATGCTGGTCCCGTCCTGGGCCGCGATCTCCTTGGCGCCGGTCTTGTAGATCGAGTGGTTGTCGCAGGTGGCGACGGCCTCGGCGTAGCGGAACGCGATCTCGTGCTGGCCGAGGTTGCACTCGCCCTTGGCCGACTCCACGTACAGGCCGGCCCCGGCCATCTCGTTGCGGATCCGGCGCAGCAGCGGCTCGATCCGGGAGGTGCCCAGGATCGAGTAGTCCACGTTGTACAGGTTGGCCGGGACCAGGTCGCGGTAGGCCTTGGCCGCGGCCTGCTCGTAGGAGTCGGCGTAGACGATGAACTCCAGCTCGGTGCCGACCATGGCCGCCCATCCCCGCCCGGCCAGCCGGTCCGTCTGGGCCTTGAGTATCTGCCGCGGCGAGGCCACCACCGGCGCGCCGTCCAGCCAGGTCAGGTCGGCGGTGACCATGGCCGTGCCCTCGTGCCACGGGACGCGGCGCAGCGTGGCCATGTCCGGCACCAGCACGAAGTCGCCGTAACCTCGGTCCCAGGACGACATCGCGTACCCGTCCACGGTGTTCATCTCCACGTCGACCGCGAGCAGGTAGTTGCAGCCTTCGGAGTACTGCTCGGCCACCTCGTCGAGGAAGAACTCGGCCGACAGCCGCTTGCCCTGCAGGCGGCCCTGCATGTCGGTGAAGGCCAGCACGACGGTGTCGATCGCGGCGTCGCTGACCTCGACCCGCAGCCGCTCCAGGGTCAGCATGCCGCGGTGGCTCGTCGTAGGCCCGGGACCCCGGTATTTCGGCATTGGCATCCCATCAGGGTAGGCACCCGGAGCGCCGGCGGGCGGCGCCGGTCAGCTCGCGAGCTCGCGCTCGATGGCCGCCAGTTCCTCCGGCGTGCCCTGCACCCGCGGCCCGGTGAACCACTTGCGAGCGGACACCAGCCAGTAGATCCCGGCGAAGCCGATGACCGCCACCACCGCCACGACCGTGTAGTTGAAGGTCGACCTCGTGATCGGGCTGACCGTGGGCAGCATGAACAGGAAGAAGATGAAGACCACCCAGACGACCGCGATCCACCCCACCACGTAACTCCACCGGCCCAGGTGCCAGGGACCGCGCTGGAACCTGTCGCCCAGGCGCAGCCGCAGGAAGGTGGGCGACACGTAGGCGACGTACAGGCCGATGGTCGCGATCGACGTGACCGCCGCGTACGCCGTGCTGTTCCACAGGTACGGCAGGCCGAGTATGAACGCGCCGGCGGCGGCGAGCCAGATCGCGTTGGTGGGCGTCCTGGTCCGCTTGTTCACCCGGTGCCAGAGGGACGATCCGGGCAGCCCGCCGTCGCGCGAGAACGCGTAGATCATCCGCGAGTTCGCGGTGACCGAGGACATGCCGCAGAACAGCTGGGCGCCGATCACGACGAGGACCAGCACCTTGGCGGTGGTCGCGCCCAGGGCGTCGATGAAGATCTGGACCGGCGGCTCGCCCGTGGGCGAGGTCACCGTGGTGGCGTAGTGCTGGATGCCGAAGGTGAGCCCGATCAGCAAGATCCAGCCGGCGAACAGGGAGACGATGATGGACATCACGATGCCGCGGGGGCCGCTGCGCGCCGCCGAGTGGGTTTCCTCGGTCATGTGCGCCGAGGCGTCGTAACCGGTGAAGGTGTACTGGGCCAGCAGCAGGCCGAGAGCGAGCACGTAGATGGTGCTGTGCCAGCCGGTGAGGTTGACGATCTTGGTGAACACGAAGCTTGCCGACTCGTGGTGCGCCGGCACGAACGCCAGCAGGCCGACGATGAGCAGGACGCCGATGATGTGCCACCAGACGCTGATGTCGTTCAGCAGCGCGACCAGCCGGATGCCGAACTGGTTCATGATGCCGTGCAACAGCAGCACGCACGCGTAGATGATGATCGTCACCCAGTGGTAGGTGGGCGTGCCGAACACCAGGCTCAGCCATGCGTTGATGAAGAACGCCGCGCCGAAGTCGATGCCCGCGGTGATCGCGACCTGCCCGAGGAAGTTGAACCAGCCGGTGAACCAGGACCACACCGGGCCCCTCCCCGGGCGGGCCAGCTTGGCCGCCCAGTAGTACAGGCCGCCGGCGGTCGGGAAGCTGGAGCACACCTCGGCCATCGCCAGCCCGACCATCAGGGTCATGATGCCCACGAACGGCCAGCCCCAGACGATGGCGACCGGGCCGCCGGTGATCATCCCGTAGCCGTACAGGGTCATGCAGCCGGACAGGATGGAGATGATCGTGAACGACACGGCGAAGTTCGAGAACCCCGACATGCGCCTGCGCAGTTCCTGGGCGTAGCCGAGCCGGTGCAGGATTTCCTCGTCGCTCCCGGCCGCTGAGGGCGCTTGCTCGTTGACCGCCACGGCGTGCTCCTCGGATCAGGGGAATGCCGCCCGGCTGACGCTGGCCGGCCGCCGACTTTAATGGTTCAATACCGAACCAATGATGAATGCGGGCCAGGGAATGTACAAGACCCCCAGGCCAGATTCACCACATGCGCCCCGCTGGTACCGGTACGCAGCGGCGTACGCGCCCGTAGAGTCAGCGGGTGCAGATCCGGCCGTGGCGGCACAGCGCAGGCTCGAACCGGGCTGGGCCCGCGGAGGACGATCGTGACGAGCAGCGGGCTTGACCTGACCGGGCTGCTCCGGCCGGTGCGCGAGGGCAACGCGTTCGAGGAGACCGTGGAGCGGCTGCTGACCGTCATCAAGCTCGGCTTCGTCGGGCCGGGCGAGCGGTTCCCGGCCGAGCGCGATCTCGCCGCCCGGCTCGGCATCAGCAGGCTGACCCTGCGCGAGGCGATCAGGGAACTGCAGCAGGCGGGCTACGTGGAGTCACGCCGCGGCCGGTCCGGGGGCACCTTCGTGACCGGCGCGCCGCCCGCGCCGGACCGGGGCGAACTGCGCCGCCTGGCCCGGGAGGACGGAGACAAGCTCGCCGACGCGCTGACGTTCCGGCTAGCGGTGGAGACCGGCGCGGCGGACACCCTGGCCCAGCTCATGAGGCAGTCCTCGGCGCGGGACGACGCGCCGCAGGTGCTGGCGGCCAGGCTGGCCGAGGTGAACGGCGCCTCCCCGCAGGACTACCGGCGGCTGGACACCCTGTTCCACCTGTCGATCGCGGAACTCACCGGGTCCACGCTGCTCACCTCGGCCTGCGCCGACGCGCGGATGCGGCTGAACGACCTGCTGAACGCGATCCCGGTGCTGCAGCGCAATATCGACCACACGGCCGGCCAGCACACGGCCATCGTGACCGCGATCCTGGCCGGCGAGGCCGGACGGGCCCGGCACGCGGTGGCCGAGCACCTGGAGGGCACCGCCGCCTTGCTCCGCGGCTTCCTGGCCTGATGAGGCGATGCTTCGCCATCGCCACGGCGCGCGCGGCCACCCGGGGGCCACGATATTAGGCAAGCTCACTTACTTATTGATCCCAAAGCGTTATCTATCTGCTGCTCGTGCGCCATACCTGCCGCGCATATGATCCCGGCAAACGTGAGGCGTCAGCAGGAGCCCCTCAGGAGGCGTCAGATGAGGCTTGTGCGCACAGTTCCCACCGTCGTGGCGCGCCGCGTGGCACGTCATCCGCTGCGATGGTCCGGGGCGGCCCTGGTGGCCCTGGCCCTGGCCGTGGCGGGCTGCGGCTCCAATTCGTCGTCGCCGAGCGCCGCCCCGTCGTCCACAGCGAAGCCCGGCGGCACCTTCACGATCCTGGCCAACTCCAGCTTCGGCGTCGCCGACCCGGCGCAGAACTACACGCTGGAGGAGTGGCAGCTGCTCATCGACACCCACGACGGCCTGACCGGATTCGCGAAGGTGGGCGGCATTCCCGGGACCAAGATCGTGCCCGACCTGGCCACGTCGATCCCGCTGCCCACCAACGGCGGCAAGACCTACGTCTTCCACATCCGCCACGGGATCAAGTTCTCCAACGGCCAGGTCCTCACGCCCAGCGCCTTCGTCACCACGTTCGAGCGCCAGTTCACGGTGCCCGGGCCCACGTCCTTCTACTCCGATATCGTCGGCGCCAGCGCCTGCTCGACCAAGGGCTGCAACCTCAGCAAGGGCGTGATCGCCAACGACTCCGCCTACACGCTGACCATCAACCTGACCGCGCCCGACCCCGAGATCATGGACCAGCTGGCGCTGCCGTTCGCCTACGCGGTGCCGGCCGACACGTCGCTGAAGCTGCTCGGCAACAGCGTTCCGCCGGGCACCGGGCCGTACATGTGGAAGTCCTACAACCCGAACACCGAGGCGGTGCTGGTCCGCAACCCGTACTTCAAGGTGTGGAGCGCGGACGCCCAGCCTGCCGGCTACCCGAACGAGATCATCGAGAAGTACGGCCTGCTGGTCTCCGACGAGGTGACCGAGGTGATGAACGGCGAGGCCAACGAGGTGTTCGACGGCGACCAGATCCCGTCCGACCAGCTCACCCAGCTCAACAGCGCGAAGTACGCGAGCCAGGTGCACGTGAACACGCTCACCGCCGACTGGTACTTCGCCCTCAACACCAGGACGCCGCCGTTCAACAACGTTGAGGCCCGCCAGGCGATCAACTACGCGGCCAACCGGACGGCGTACGTCAAGATCGCGGGCGGCCCGTCGCTGGCCGTCCCGGCCTGCCAGATCCTGCCGCCGAACTTCCCCTCCTACGTGCCGTACTGCCCGTACACCACGGGGGCGCAGACCGTCTGGTCCGGGCCCAACCTGGCCAAGGCCAAGCAGCTGGTGCAGGCCTCCGGAACCGCCGGGATGAAGGTCGTGGTCGACGGCACCAACGACCAGGTCGGCAAGGCCCTGGTCGAGCAGATGATCTCCGACCTGGACTCGATCGGCTACAAGGCGTCCGCGCAGCTGCTCACCGGGACCATCCAGTACCCGTTCGTGCAGAACTCGTCGAACTCCTCCAAGTGGAACGTCGGCTGGTCGGCCTGGTACCAGGACTACCCGGCGCCGTCGGACTTCCTGAACGTGCTGCTCGGGTGCAACACCATTCACCCGAACAGCGACGCCAGCCCGAACATCGCCGCGTACTGCGACCAGTCCACCCAGGCGCAGATCAACCAGGCCGAGTCGGAGGAGGCGGCCAACCCGTCCGGAGCGGCCAAGCTGTGGACGCAGATCGACCACGAGGACACCAACGCGGCGCCCTGGGTCGACCTGTACAACCCCAAGCAGATCGACTTCCTGTCCAGCGACGTGCATGGTTACGAGTGGAACCCGCAGTGGTACATCCTCATTGACCGCCTGTGGCTGTCGTAGGCCGCAGCTGGGGGAAACCCGATGGCCACACTGCTTGACCCGGTTGAGGCGCCCGCGGATTTGCGGCCGGAGATCATCGGCCGCAATCCGTGGGCGCTGGCCGCCCGGCGGCTGTGGCGCAACCGCATCGCGATGGCGGCGCTCGTGCTGTTCGTGCTGATCGTGGTGCTGTGCCTGGCGGCGCCGCTGTACGCGAACTACGTGGCGCACGTGAACCCGTTCGCGCCGAACCTGAACGGCACCACGGTCGTGGGCGGCAAGGTGGTGCCGGTGATGCAGCAGGGCGGCGGGTCGCTGCGCCTCGGCGAGACCCCGATCGGCCCCACCTGGGACCTGCACCACTACTTCCTCGGCGCCGACGACCTCGGCCGCGACGTGGCCGCGCTGCTGCTGTACGGCGGGCGCAGCTCGCTGCTGATCGGCATCGGGTCGGCGGTGCTCTGCTGCCTGGTCGCCACCGTGGTCGCGCTCATCGCGGGCTACTTCGGCGGGGTCACGGACTCAATCCTGTCCCGGATCATGGACATCATCTGGGCCTTCCCGGTGTACCTGCTGGCGATCTGCATCGCGACCGAGCTGCTCACCCACAACAGTGGCTTCCAGCTCGGGCCGGTGCACGTCAGCGCCTCCAGCCTGTGGGTGCCCACGCTCATCATCGCGTTCATCTACGTGCCGTACGTCTACCGCCCGGTCCGCGGGCAGGTGCTGTCGGTGGTCCGGAAGGAGTTCGTGGAGGCGGCCATCGCCAGCGGCGCGTCCGCCCGGCGGCTGATCTTCTCGGAGATCCTGCCGAACGTGGTGTCCACCGTGATCGTGCTGCTGCCGCTGATGATCGCCACCACGATCCTGACCGAGGCGGCGCTGTCCTTCCTGGGCATCGGGGTGCAGCCGCCCAACGTCAGCTGGGGCACGATCATCAGCGACGGCGAGGACCTGCTGTACACCCGGCCCTGGGTGTCGCTCGCGCCCGGGATCATGATCGTGCTCACCGTGCTGGCCATGAACGTGTTCGGGGACGGCTTGCGGGACGCGCTCGACCCGCGGGCCAAGCTGCGGGTGGAGGGGTAGTGGCGGCCGGCCGGGCCGGGAGCGGGAACCGATGCTGACGTTCATCGTGCGCCGGATCCTGTGGACCGTGCTGGTCATGTTCGTGATCACGGTGATCACCTTCGTCATCTTCTTCAAGACCCCGGGCGTCGACCCGGCGCGCGCGCTCGCCGGGCGGAATCCCAGCCCGCAGGTCCTGGCCGAGATCCGGGCCCAGTTCGGGCTCAACCGGCCGCTCCCGGTCCAGTACGCCCTGATGATGAAGAGCCTGTTCATCACCCGCAACCTGGTGTCCTACTCCAACCAGGGCCTGCTGGTGGTGCCCGAGATCGCCGCGGCCGCGCCGGCCACCCTGTCGCTGGTGTTCGGCGCCGCGGTGCTCTGGGTGATAATGGCGATCGCCATGGGGGTCGCGGCCGCCCTGCTCCGCGGCACCCTGCTCGACCCGGTGCTGATGATCCTGGCCCTGATCGGCATCTCCATGCCCGTCTTCTGGGTGGGCACGGTGGCCAACTACATCACCCAGGGCGGCCTGCACAGCACGTTCCTGTTCAGCTGGGTGCCGCCGCTCGGGTACACGTCGTTCACGACGAGCCCGTCCCTGTGGTTCAAGGGGCTGATCATCCCGTGGATCACGCTGTCGATCCTGTACATCGGTTTCTACGCCCGCGTGCTGCGGGCGAACCTGCTCGAGGTCCAGAACGAGGACTTCGTGCGCACCGCCCGGGCCAAGGGACTGCGGGAGCGGCGGGTGGTAGTCCGGCACACTCTGCGCAACTCCATGATCACGTTCGTGAGCCTGTTCGGGCTGGACTTCGGCGCCCTGGTCGCCGGCGGGGCGCTGCTGACCGAGGTGGTGTTCGGCATCCACGGCGTCGGATACCTCACCTGGCAGGCCTTTCAGACCCTCGACCTCCCCACGGTCATGGCCACGGTGGTGTTCGGGGCGTTCTTCATCGTGCTGGCCAACGCCCTGGTCGACATCGCCTACGCCTGGCTCGACCCGAGGGTGCGGCCGACCTGATGGCCGAGCCGCTGCTGGAGGTGCGCGACCTCAAGGTGTCGTTCCGCACGGAGGACGGGACCGTGCACGCCGTGGACGGGGTCTCCCTCGAGGTCGCCGAGGGCGAGACGCTCGGCATCGTGGGCGAGTCCGGCTCGGGCAAGAGCGTGACGATGATGTCGGTGATGCGGCTGATCAACGACCCGAACGCGCGCTTCGAGGGCGAGGTGATCTACAAGGGCCGCGACCTCATGAAGCTGAGCCAGGACCAGATCCGCCAGATCCGCGGCCCGGGGATCGCCATGATCTTTCAGGACCCGATGACCTCGCTCAACCCGGTCTACCGGGTCGGCTGGCAGATCGCCGAGCAGATCCGGGCCCACGAGAAGATCTCCGCCAAGGCCGCGCACGACCGTGCGGCCGAGTTGCTGCGGGCGGTCGGCATACCGCACGCCCAGGAGCGGGTCGATGACTACCCGCACCAGTTCTCCGGCGGCATGCGGCAACGGGTGATGATCGCGATGGCGGTCTCCTGCAACCCCGACCTGCTGATCGCCGACGAGCCCACGACCGCGCTGGACGTGACGATCCAGGCGCAGATCCTGGCCCTGATCAAGAAGCTCAGGGACGACTTCGGCACCGCGGTGGTCCTGATCACCCACGACATGGGCGTGGTGGCCGACATCGCGGACCGGGTGGCCGTGATGTACGCCGGCCGGGTGGTCGAGCAGGGCAGCCTGCGCAGCGTCTTCTACGACTCCGAGCATCCGTACACGTGGGGCCTGCTCGGGTCCATCGCCCGGCTGGACCGGCCCCGGCCGCCACGGCTCACGGCGATCAAGGGCACGCCGCCGTCGCTGATCCACCTGCCCCAGGGGTGCGCGTTCGGCCCCCGCTGCCAGTACCGGTTCGATCGGTGCGCGGAGGTGCCGCGGCTGGAGGACCGGCTCGGCAACGGCCACCTGGACGCCTGCCACCTCGACCCGGCGCAGAAGAAGAACCTGCGCGAGACCGCCATCCATCCCGAGCTGATCGGGCAGGCCGAACGGGCGGGCGAGCCGGAACTGAGCGAGGAGCCCCTGTGACCACCCTGTGGGATGGCGAGATGCTCGTCCGGGCCGAGCACGTCAAGAAGTACTTCCCGATCCGGAAAGGGCTCCTGCAGCGCGAGGTGGCGCGGGTACACGCGGTGGACGACGTCAGCCTCGAGGTGCGCACCGGCGAGACGCTGGGCCTGGTCGGCGAGTCCGGGTGCGGCAAGTCGACGCTGGCCCGGTGCATCGCCCGGCTGTACGACCTGACCGCCGGCACGATCACGTTCGAGGGCCGGGACATCTCCCGGCTGTCCCGGCGCCAGCTGCGGCCGGTGCGGCGCGAGCTGCAGATGGTGTTCCAGGATCCGTACGCCTCGCTCAACCCGCGCAAGCGGGTGGGAACGATCATCTCCGACCCGCTGCGCATCCACAATTACGGAGACCGCGCGAAGATCAAGAACCGGGTGCGGGAGCTGCTGGAACTGGTGGGCCTCTCGCCCGAGCACGTCAACCGCTACCCGCACGAGTTCTCCGGCGGCCAGCGCCAGCGGATCGGGGTGGCCCGGGCCATCGCGCTGCACCCCAAGCTGATCATCGCCGACGAGCCGGTCTCCGCCCTCGACGTCTCGATCCGCGCCCAGGTCATCAACCTGCTGGACGACCTGCAGGACGAGCTCGCCCTCACCTACGTGTTCATCGCCCACGACCTGGGCGTGGTCCGGCACATCTCCGACCGGATCGCGGTCATGTACCTGGGGAAGATCGTCGAGATCTCGCCCGCCGAGGAGCTGTACCAGCGGCCGGTCCACCCGTACACCGAGGCGCTGCTGTCGGCGGTGCCGCTCCCTGACCCCGATCTCTCGGCCCGGCGGGAGCAGATCGTGCTGGAGGGTGACGTGCCGAGTCCGGTGGCCCCGCCGGCGGGGTGCCGCTTCCACCCGCGCTGCCGGTACGCCACCGACATCTGCTCGCGGCAGGAGCCGCCGCTCGTCCTGCACGGGAGCCTGGGCCACCTGGCCGCCTGCCACCATCCGCTGAACTTTGCCGAGTCGCCGACCGCATCGCGGACGGCCGCGTCCCAGCCCTAGCGCTGTGCTGGCCCAGGGGGACGACCCCCTGGAACCCCCGTGATCCTGGCGAAGCCCACGACCAGCCGCCCGGGCCCGCGCAGGTTGAGGTTCGGCTTGTAGGCCAGGCCCGCCGGGTCGAGTTCCGGGTCGGCCACCCGGGTCGCGAACGCCCGCACCGCGACCGCCGCCTCCAGCCGGGCCAGCGGCGCGCCGAGGCAGAAGTGCGGCCCGGCGGCGAAGGCCAGGTGGTTAGCTGCGGCGCGGCGGATATCGAAGGAGTCTGGGTCGTCGAAGACCTGCGGGTCACGCCCGGTCGCGGCGAGCAGGAGCAGCAGCACCGCGCCGTCGGGCGCGCTGACCTGGCCGACCTGCATCCCGCCGCGCGCGACCCGGCCGGTGAACTGCACCGGCGCGTCGTAGCGCAGCGTCTCCTCGACCGCGCCCGCGGCCAGGCCCGGGTCGGCGCGCAGCACCGCGAGCTGGTCCGGGTGGCGCAGCAGCGCCAGGATCGCGTTGGAGATCAGGCTCACCGTGGTCTCGTGCCCGGCCACCAGCAGCAGGACGCAGGTGGCGATCAGCTCCTGCTCGCTGAGGTGCTGGCCGTCGTCCTCGGCGCGGATGAGCTCGGACAGCAGGTCGTCGGTCGGGCGGGCCCGGCGGGCGGTGATCAGCTCCCGGAAGTAGTCGGCGAACTCGAGCCTGGCCTGCTGCGCCGACCCGGCCGGGGCCGGGTCGGCGGCGATGAACTGCGGCTGCAGCGAGTGCGCCAGGCTGGCCGACCACCCGGCAAACCGGGCATGGTCCCCGGCCGGGACCCCGAGCATCTCGGAGATGATCCGGACCGGCAGCGGGTAGGCGAGCTGGGTCACGACCTCAAGCCGCCGTTCTCCTGCCGCGCCGTCCGGCCCGGCCGCGGTCAGCAGCTCGTCGGCCAGCTCGCGGATCCGGGGCTCGAGCCGGGCGATGACCCGCGGCGTGAACGCCCTGGAGACCAAGCGGCGCAGCCGGGTGTGATCCGGCGGGTCCAGCGACAGGAACGACGGGGCCCGCTGCGCCCGCACCCCGGGCGGCGCCAGCAGCGAGTTGTTCCGCTCGCTGCTGGCCCGCGGGTCGCGCAGGATCGCCGAGCAGTCCTCGTGCCGCCCGGCGACCACCAGCGCCCCACCCGCCTCGGTGAACGGCGACGCCTCGCGCAGCCCGGCCAGCACCGGGTAGGGATCCGGCAGCACCGCCGGGTCGGCGAGCGCGCTCAGCGCGGGCCGGGCCGCCCCCGCCGCATCGTTCATGCCCGCCTCACCTCACGATGTGGACTACCACTGCCGGCACCGGAGGGCAAGTCGGCCGCCGGACTCTCCTTGGGCCCAGAGGGACAGCTGGGGCAGTTTGGCGGATCGGGGCGAATCGTTTGCGGACGCGGAAGTATTTACGGCACAATGATGTTGTGAAAAAGGTGGGACTGGGAACGGAGGACATGATGCAAGGCACGGTGTCCGGCACCTCGGCTGGTGCCGGCGTCGGTGCTGCACCGGCCCAGCCTACGACGGGGCATGCAGGCGCGGAACACCGAACCGCGGGACACTCAGGCACGGGGCCTGCAGGCACCGAGCGCGGGACCCGGGCCCGGATCGCGCGGCTGATCCTGGAGCACGGCCCGGCCAGCGCGGCCGGGCTGAGCGGCAGGCTGGGCCTGACCCCGGCCGCGGTCCGGCGCCACCTGGACAACCTGCTGGCCGACGGCATGATCGAGGCCAGGGAGGCCCGCTGCTACGGCAGCCGGGGACGGGGCCGCCCGGCCCGGCTGTTCGCGATCACCGACGCGGGCCGCAGTGCCTTCGAGCACGCCTACGACGACCTCGCCACCAGCGCGCTGCGCTTTCTGGCCGAGCGGGCCGGGCCCGGCGCGGTCGCCGAGTTCGCCCGCAGGCAGGTCGCCGACCTGGAGGAGAGGTACCGCCCGGTGGTCGACGCCGCTCCGGCCGCGCTTCGCGTGCAGGCCCTGGCCGAGGCGCTGTCGGCGGATGGCTACGCCGCCTCGGCGAGTGGCGCGCCCGCAACGGCCGGCGGCGAGCAGCTCTGTCAGCACCACTGCCCGGTCGCCCACGTGGCCGCGGAGTTCCCGCAACTCTGCGAGGCTGAGACCGAGGCGTTCGGCCGCCTGCTCGGCACCCCGGTGCAGCGCCTGGCCACGATCTCCCGCGGCGACGGGATCTGCACCACGCACGTCACCGCGCCATCGCTCGTGCACGCCCCTTCACCACGCATCACTACAACCAGCAGCAACACAACACAGTCCGGAGGCATCTCCGCATGACGACCATCGCGCGCCCCGAGCTTGAGGGGCTGGAGCGTTACAAGTTCGGCTGGGCCGACTCCGACGTGGCGGGCGCGTCCGCGCGCCGCGGCCTGTCCGAGGAGGTCGTCCGGGACATCTCGGCCAAGAAGGACGAGCCGGCCTGGATGCTGGACCTGCGGCTGAAGGGCCTGCAGCTGTTCCGGCGCAAGCCCATGCCCGACTGGGGCGCGGACTTGTCCGGCATCGACTTCGAGAACATCAAGTACTTTGTCCGGTCGACCGAGAAGCAGGCCGCGAACTGGGACGAGCTCCCCGCGGACATCAAGAACACCTACGACCGGCTGGGCATCCCCGAGGCGGAGAAGCAGCGGCTGATCGCGGGCGTCGCGGCGCAGTACGAGTCGGAGGTGGTCTACCACAAGATCCGGGAGGACCTGGAGGAGAAGGGCGTCATCTTCGAGGACACCGACACCGCGCTGCGGCAGCACCCGGAGCTGTTCGGTGAGTACTTCGCCAGCGTGATCCCGGTGGGCGATAACAAGTTCGCCGCGCTGAACACCGCGGTCTGGTCCGGCGGCAGCTTCATCTACGTGCCGAAGGGCGTGCGCGTGGAGATCCCGCTGCAGGCCTACTTCCGGATCAACACCGAGAACATGGGCCAGTTCGAGCGGACCCTGATCATCGTCGACGAGGACGCCTACGTGCACTACGTCGAGGGCTGCACCGCGCCGGTCTACTCCTCCGACTCGCTGCACTCCGCGGTGGTGGAGATCATCGTGAAGAAGGGCGCCCGCTGCCGCTACACCACCATCCAGAACTGGTCGGCCAACGTGTACAACCTGGTCACCAAGCGGGCGGTGGCGCAGGAGGGCGCGACCATGGAGTGGATCGACGGGAACATCGGCTCCAAGGTCACGATGAAGTACCCGGCGGTGTACCTGATGGGCGAGCACGCCCGGGGCGAGACCCTGTCGGTCGCCTTCGCCGGCACCGGCCAGCACCAGGACGCCGGCGCCAAGATGGTGCACTGCGCGCCGAACACCTCCTCCCAGATCATCTCCAAGTCGGTGGCCCGGGCCGGCGGCCGCACCTCCTACCGGGGCCTGGTGCAGGTGCAGGAGGGCGCCGCCCACGCCAAGTCCACCGTCAGGTGCGACGCGCTGCTGGTGGATACGGTCAGCCGCTCTGACACCTACCCCTACGTGGACGTGCGCGAGGACGACGTGGAGATGGGCCACGAGGCCACGGTGTCGAAGATCTCCGAGGACCAGCTCTTCTACCTGATGAGCCGCGGCATGACCGAGGACGAGGCCATGGCCACCATCGTGCGCGGCTTCGTCGAGCCCATCGCCCGCGAGCTGCCGATGGAGTACGCGCTCGAGCTGAACCGGCTGATCGAGCTGCAGATGGAAGGAGCGGTCGGCTGATGTCGTCGGCTCTTCAGGGGGCAGTCGAGTCCGCCGCCCCTGTGTCCAGGCTGCACGAGCGGCAGTCTTACGACCCCGCGGACTTCGGCGTGCCCACCGGGCGCGAGGAGGAGTGGCGGTTCACGCCGCTACGGCGGCTCCGTGGTTTGCATACCGACGGTGATCTGGTGCCTGGCAAGGTGACGGTGGGAGTCGACGCCGCGCCCCGGGTCACCGTTGAGCTGTCGCAACACGGTGACCCGCGGGTCGGCGTCGCCTATGTGCCCGCCGACCGGGTCAGTGCGCGGGCTTTCGCGTCGTTTGGCGAGGCCACGATCCTCACCGTGGGTTCGGGAGTCGAAAGCACGGAGCCTACGTGGGTCTCGGTCCGGGGGGAGGATGCCGCGGGGGCGGCGTTCGGGCACCTCGTGGTCGACGTGAAGCCGAACGCGCGGGCCGTGGTGGTGCTGGAGTACGGCGGGTCGGCAACGTATGCCGACAACGTCGAGCTGGTGGTCGGGGACGGTGCCACACTTTCGGCGGTGTCGCTGCAGAGCTGGGCTGATGACGCGGTGCACTTGTCGCATCACCACGCGCAGCTCGGGAAGGACGCGAAGCTGACGCATACGGCGGTGACGCTGGGGGGGAGCCTGGTCCGGCTGGCGCCGTCGGTGCGGTACGCGGGGCCCGGCGGCGACGCGGAGCTGCGCGGGCTGTACTTCGCCGACGCCGGCCAGCACCTGGAGCACCGGCTGTTCGTGGACCACGCCGAGCGCAACTGCCGCAGCCGGGTCAGCTACAAGGGCGCGCTGCAGGGCGAGGACGCGCACGCCGTGTGGATCGGCGACGTGATCATCCGCGCGGCGGCGACCGGCACCGACACCTACGAGTACAACCGGAACCTGGTGCTGAGCGACGGCACCCGGGTCGACTCGGTGCCGAACCTGGAGATCCTCACCGGCGAGGTGGTCGGCGCCGGCCACGCCAGCGCCAGCGGGCGGCTGGAGGACCATCACCTGTTCTACCTCATGGCCCGCGGGATCCCCTACGCCGACGCGCGGCGCCTGGTGATCAAGGGGTTCTTCGGCCAGCTCATCGACCAGATCGAGGTGCCCGAGCTGCGGGACCGGGTGACGGGCGCGATCGATGCCGAGCTGGCCCGTTCGGCGGAGCGTGCCGCATGAGCGTGCCCGCCACCTACGTGCGCGCCTGCACCCTCGCCGACGTCCCCGAGGAGGGGGCGCTGGGCGTGGAGGTGCAGGACACCCCGATCGCGATCATCCAGGCCGGCGGGGAGATCTTCGCGCTGCACGACGTGTGCTCGCACGAGGAGGTGCCGCTGTCCGAGGGCGAGATCTACGACCACACGGTGGAGTGCTGGCTGCACGGGTCCTGCTTCGACCTGCGCACCGGCGCGCCCACCGGGCCGCCCGCCACCAAGCCGGTTCCCACCTACCCAGTGCATACCGATGGCAGCGACGTCTACGTGTCACTGCCCGACCAGGAGAAATAGAAATAATGCCTAGCACGGCAGACAAGCCCACGCCGTCCGCCCCGGCGGCCACCCTGCGGATACAGGACCTGCACGTCAGCGTGGAGGAGGCGTCCGGCGCCAGCCGGGAGATCCTGCGCGGCGTGGACCTGACCGTCTCGGCGGGGGAGACCCACGCGATCATGGGGCCGAACGGCTCCGGCAAGTCCACCCTCGCGTACGCGATCGCCGGCCATCCCAAGTACCGGGTGACCCAGGGGTCGGTCACGCTGGACGGCGAGGACGTGCTGGCCATGAGCGTGGACGCGAGGGCCAGGGCGGGCCTCTTCCTCGCCATGCAGTACCCGGTGGAGGTGCCCGGCGTCTCGGTGTCGAACTTCCTGCGCACGGCGGTCACCGCGGTCCGCGGCGAGGCGCCCAAGCTGCGCACGTTCGTCAAGGAGCTGCGGGCGAGCATGGACGCGCTGTCGATCGACCCGGATTTCGCCGAGCGGAACCTGAACGAGGGCTTCTCCGGGGGCGAGAAGAAGCGGCACGAGATCCTGCAGATGCAGCTGCTGAACCCGAAGATCGCGATCCTGGACGAGACCGACTCCGGCCTGGACATCGACGCGCTGAAGGTCGTCTCGGCGGGGATCAACGCGTTCCGCGAGCAGCCGGGGCACGGCGTGCTGCTGATCACCCACTACACCCGGATCCTGCAGTACGTGCAGCCCGACTTCGTGCACGTGTTCGTCGGCGGCCGGATCGTCGAGGAGGGCGGCGCTGAGCTGGCCGACGTGCTGGAGTCGGAAGGCTACGAGAGGTTCCTGAACGCGGGCGCGCCGGCATGACCTCCTCCACCACCACCACGACAGGGCAGGCCGTGCTGCCGTTCGACGTGGCCGCGGTCCGGGCCGACTTCCCGATCCTCGGCCGGGCGGTGCGCGGCGGGAAGCCACTGGTCTACCTGGACTCCGGCGCCACCTCGCACAAGCCGCGCCAGGTCCTCGACGCCGAGCGTGACTTCTACACCATCCACAACTCGGCGGCGCATCGCGGGGCGCACCTGCTCGGCGAGGAGGCCACCGACGCCTACGAGGGCGCCCGGGCGCGGGTCGCGGCGTTCATCGGCGCGGATCCCGGCGAGATCGTGTTCACCAAGAGCGCGACCGAGGCGCTGAACCTGGTCGCGTACGCGATGAGCAACGCGGCCACCGCCGGGCGGCAGGCGCAGCGGTTCCGGGTCGGCCCCGGCGACGAGGTGCTCGTCACCGAGATGGAGCACCACGCCAACCTGGTCCCCTGGCAGCAGCTGTGCCAGCGCACCGGCGCCACGCTGCGCTGGTTCGGCGTCACCCCGGAGGGCCGCCTGGACCTGTCCCGCTCGGACGAGCTGATCGGCGACCGGACCAAGGTCGTGGCGGTCACTCACCAGTCCAACGTCACCGGCACGGTCCCCCCGGTCGCCGAGATCGCCGCCCGGGCGCACGCCCGCGGGGCCCTGGTGGTGGCCGACGGCGCCCAGTCGGTGCCGCACCGGCCGACCGACGTCACGGCCCTGGGCGCGGACTTCCTCGCGTTCTCCGCGCACAAGATGCTCGGCCCGTCCGGGATCGGCGTGCTGTGGGGGAGGCGCGAGCTGCTCGAGGCCATGCCGCCGTTCATCTCCGGCGGGTCGATGATCGAGGTGGTCCGGATGGAGGGCTCGACCTTCCTGCCGCCCCCCGAGCGGTTCGAGGCCGGGGTCCCCGCGGCGGCCCAGGCGGTCGGCCTGGCCGCGGCCTGTGACTACCTCGACGCGCTCGGCATCCAGAACGTGGCCGCGCACGAGGAGGAGCTGACCGCGCACGCCCTCGGCGCGCTGGGGGAGATCCCCGGCGTGCGCATCCTCGGCCCGCTGACCACCGAACAGCGCGGCGGCGCGGTGTCGTTCACGGTCGACGAGGTGCACCCGCACGACGTCGGCCAGGTGCTCGACGAGCTCGGCATCGCGGTACGGGCCAACCATCACTGCGCCTGGCCACTGCACCGGGCGCTCGGCGTGCAGGCGAGCACCCGGGCCACGTTCTACGTGTACAACACCCACGACGAGGTAGACGCGCTGGTCGAGGGAGTGCGCCAGGCGCAGCGGTTCTTCAGCTGATGAGCGGTCCCGGCGGGAACACCCCCCGGCCGGCGGGGCGTTGAAGGCGGTGTTATGGGAGTCGAGTCGATGTACCGGGAGATCATCCTGGATCACTACCGCCACCCGCACAACCAGGGACTGCGGGAGCCCTTTGACGCCCAGGTGCACCACGTGAACCCGCTCTGCGGCGACGAGGTCACGCTGCGGGTGGCGCTCAAGGACGCGGGCGGCGAGGCCGCCGTCGCCGACGTGTCCTATGAGGCGCTCGGCTGCTCGATCAGCCAGGCGAGCGCGTCGGTGATGACCGAGGCCGTGATCGGCAAGACCGTGCGCGAGGCGATGGACATCAGCGGGGCGTTCCTCGAGCTGATGCAGTCCCGGGGCGCGGCCGACCCCGACGAGGACCTGCTCGGCGACGCGGTCGCGTTCGAGGGCGTGGCCAAGTACCCGGCGCGGATCAAGTGCGCCCTGCTCGGCTGGATGGCCTGGAAGGACGCGACCGCTCAGGCCCTGGACGGGGCGGCAGCCCCACGACCAAACGGAGAGCAGACATGACGACCGACAACGCGCCCGGGATGACGGGCCAGCTCACCCCGGACACCGAGGACCTGCTGGAGGCGCTCCGGGACGTCGTGGATCCCGAGCTCGGCGTGAACGTCGTCGATCTCGGGCTGGTCTACGGCGTGACCGTTTCCGAGGACCGTGTCGCCACCATCGACATGACGCTCACCAGCGCCGCGTGCCCGCTCACCGACGTGATCGAGGACCAGGCGCGCTCGGCGCTCGACGGGCTGGTGGCCGACTTCCGGATCAACTGGGTCTGGCTGCCGCCGTGGGGACCCGACAAGATCACCGAGGACGGCCGCGAGCAGCTCCGCGCGCTCGGCTTCAACGTCTGACCGGAGCCTGGCCCGCGGGCCCAGACGAAGGGGGTCGGGCATGCCGGAATCTCTCGATACCCCGAAGCAGCCCGGCGCCCGGGCCGCGCGCACGAACGCGGCCGGGCGGCTGCTGGCGGTGCTCGACGCCTTCGGCCCGGAGCAGCGCGCCCTGTCGCTCAGCGAGATCGCGCGCCGGGCCGGGCTGAGCCTGTCCACGGCGCACCGGCTGGTCTGCGAGCTGACGAACTGGGGCGCGCTGGAGCGCGGCCCGGGCGGGCGCTACTCCATCGGG
The DNA here is from genome assembly GCA_963808705.1 of uncultured Actinomycetota bacterium. Classification (GTDB taxonomy): domain Bacteria; phylum Actinomycetota; class Actinomycetes; order Streptosporangiales; family Streptosporangiaceae; genus JASHPR01. The sequence continues at coordinate 286,222 of CAWEHB010000016.1, forward strand.
CTGCGCCTGCTCGAGCTGGCGGCCCTGTCCCCGCGCGGCCTGGGCCTGCGCGAGGCCGCATTCCCCTACCTGGACGAACTGCACCACCGCACCCGCGGCAACGTGCACCTCGGCGTGCGCGACGGCCGGGAAGTCATCTATGTCGAGACGATCCGGGCCTGCGCCACCCATCCGACGAACGGCCGGATGGGTGACCGCTGGCCGATGCACGCCACCGGAACCGGCCTGGTCCTGCTCGCGTTCGCGGACCGGGAGTTGCAGGAGCGAGTGCTCCAGGGCCCCCTGGAGCGCTTCACGCCGCTGACCGTCACCGACCGCGCCCAGCTGCGCCGCGAGCTGGCCCAGGTCCGGCGGGCGGGGTTCGCCGTCGCCCGGGGGCGGATCACGCTGCCGGACCTCGTGGTGGCGGTGCCGGTCTACGACCAGTTCGGCGAGGTGGCCGCGGCGATCAGCGTGGTGGTCGAAGCCGAGCGGGCCAACCCGCCGGCCCTGGCGAACATGCTCATCGCCGCGTCCGGCGCGATAACCCGCGTGCTGGCCCCGCAGCCGGGCCCGCTCCTGGCCGCCGCGGTGCGCCGGCGCCCGGGCTACACCCCGGTGCCCGCCCGGGCCGTCAGCGCCCCGGTCTGATCCGGGGTTCGCGGAGCTTGCTCCGCGGCGGGGGGTTATAGGGGCCCCCGGGGTTCGCGGAGCTTGCTCCGCGCGGGGGGTTCTAGGGGGGTCGCCCCCCTAGGGCCTACTGCTCGTGGACGATCACGCCGCGGATGTTCTTCCCCTCGGCCAGGTCGCGGTAGGCCTCGTTCACCTGGTCGAGCCGGTACCGCCGGCTGACCAGCTCGTCGAGCTTGAGGTCGCCGGAGCGGTACAGGTCGAGCAGCCTCGGGATGTCGTAGAGCGGGTTACAGTCACCGAACAGCGCGCCCCGGACCTGGCGCTGGTAGCTGATCAGGTGGCCGGCGTGCACGTGGACCGCGTGCTCGCCGACGTGGCCGACGGCCGTGATCGTGACCTTGCCGCCCTTGCCGACCATCGCCGTCGCGGCGTTCACGATCTCCTCGGTGACCACCCCGGGCGTGCAGATCGCGTGATCGGCCAGCTGGCCCCGGGTCGCCTCGACCACGAAGTCGTGCGCCTCGCCCGCGTCGGCGAAGGCGTGCGTCGCCCCGAAGACCTTGGACATGTCCCGCTTGAACTCGACCGGGTCCACCACGATCACGTTCTTCGCGCCGGCGAACCGGGCGCCCTGGACCGCGTTGCTGCCGACGCCGCCCGCGCCGAAGACGACCACGGTGTCGCCGGCCCGCACCCCGGCCGCGTACACGGCCGACCCCCACCCGGTCGGGACGCCGCAGCCGACCAGCGACGCGACCTCGAACGGGATGTCGTCCGCGATCGGGACGCAGGCCCACTCCGAGACCACCGCGTACTGGGAGAAGGTGCCGAGCGAGCAGAAGCCGCCGAGGTCCTCGTCGCCCAGGTGGAACCGGAACGTGCCGTCGAGGAACATGCCGCTGCCCGCGTTGAGCCCCTTGACGCACATGTTCTGGTGCCCGGTCACGCACGGCCGGCAGGCGCCGCAGGCCGGGATGTAGGAGGTGACGAGCCGGTCGCCGGCCTCGACCCGGCGCACGTCCGGCCCGACCGCGTCGACGATCCCGGCGCCCTCGTGCCCGCCCACCATCGGGAACCGCACCGGCGCGTCGCCCTGGGTGATGTGGTCGTCGGAATGGCACAGCCCGGAGGCGTAGAACTTCACCCGGACCTCGTGCGCCTTCGGCTCGTCGAGCTGCAGGTCGGCCGTTTCCCAGCCGATGCGCGGGCCGCGGGCGATGGCGGCGCGGGTGGTGATGCTCATCAGGTCCGGTCCTTTCCCTAAGGCTCGCGGAGCTTGCTCCGCGGCGGGGGGTTATAGGGGGGTCGTCCCCCCTAGGGCTTCAGTGCTCAAGGGGCTTGCTCCGCGGCCGGGGTTACCGGGGAGGTCGTCGTCCCCCTGGGACTTCAGTGCTCGTGGATGATCACGCCGCGGATGTTCTTGCCGTCCAGCATGTCCTGGTAGCCCTGGTTGATCTCGTCCAGGCGGTACCTGCGGGTGATCAGCTCGTCGAGCTTCAGGTCGCCGGACCGGTACAGCCCGATCAGGCGCGGCACATCGACGAGCGGGTTGCAGGCGCCGTAGAGCGCGCCCTGCACCCGGCGCTGGTAGCCGATGAGCATGCCGGGGTTCTCGTCGATCGAGCCGTTGCCGACCGCGGTGATCGTGACCTGGCCGGTCTTGCCCACCACCTGGATCGCGTTGTGGATGACCTCGTCGTGCAGGATCCCGACGGTGATGATCGCGTGGTCGGCCAGCTCGCCCCAGGTGGTCTCGACCACGAACTCGTGGGCCTGGCTGGCGGTCGCGAACGTGTGGGTGGCGCCGAAGACCGCGGCCATCTCCCGCTTGAACGGCACCGGGTCGACCACCACGACGTTCTTGGCTCCGGACAGCGCCGCGCCCTGGACCGCGTTGCTCCCCACGCCGCCGGAGCCGTAGATCACCACGGTCTGGCCCGGGCGGACCCCGGCCGCGTGCACCGCCGAGCCCCAGCCGGTCGGCACCCCGCACGAGACCAGCGCGGCGACGTCGAACGGGATGTCGCCCGGGATCGGGATGCAGGAGAACTCGGAGACCACCGTGTACTGCGAGAAGGTGCCCAGCACGCACAGCCCGCCGAAGTCCTCGCCGCCCTGGTGGAACCGGAACGTCCCGTCGGGGAACTCGCCGGTGGCCGCGTTCTTCCCCGCGTCGCACAGGTTCTGCCGGCCGGTCGAGCAGTACCGGCACGAGCCGCAGGCCGGGATGAACGAGCAGACCAGGTGGTCCCCGGCCTTGACCCTGGTCACTCCCGGCCCCACGGCGTCGACGACGCCGGCGCCCTCGTGGCCGCCGACCACGGGGAAGCGCATCCGCGCGTCGCCCTTCTGGATGTGGTCGTCGGAGTGGCACAACCCGGCCGCGTAGAACTTGATCCGGACCTCGTTGGCCTTCGGCTCGTCGAGTTCGAGGTCGGTGATCTCCCACGGCTGGCCGGGCACGCGGCAGACCGCGGCGCGGGTGGTCATGCTCATGTGGACCCCTTTCGTCGGCCTAGTCCACGATGAAGCCGGGATGACGGTGCCCGCCATACTTTTTTCACTTCACGGAAGACAAACGCCCCGGTCCGCGGCTTCTGTGACACGGAAGGGCGTGTTCCCCGCGGGCCGCGGCCGTGCTACTTTCCGCCACACGGGCTGCAGCCAAGTCTCGGGAAGGACCTGGCGTGATCGACAAGTTCCGGGCGGACGTGATGTCCGTGCTCGCCGCGGTCCCCTCCGGCGCCTCAGTAGCGGTCGGGGGCTTCGGCAGCTCGGGACGGCCGGACACGCTGCTGGACGCGCTGTGCGAGCTGGACCGCCGCGACCTGCACCTCATCGTGAACAATGTCGGCAGCGACTTCACCGGCGTGGGCCGGCTGCTGGTCGAGGGCCGCATCCGCCGGCTGACGGCGTCGTTTCCCGTCCTGCCGGAGTTCTACGACGCGTACTTCGCCGGCCAGGTGGAGTTCGAGCTGGTGCCCCAGGGCACGCTGGCCGAACGGCTGCGGGCCGGCGGGGCCGGCATCGCCGCGTTCTACACTCCCTCCGGCGCCGGCACCATGCTGTCCGACGGCACGTTCCCGCTCCGGTACACCGCCGACGGCACCGCCGCCGAGTACCTTCCGCAACGGGAAGTCCGCGACTTCGGTGGCCGCGAACACGTACTCGAGTACGGCATCGTGGCCGACTTCGGCCTGGTCAAGGCGTACCAGGGCGACCGGAAGGGGAACCTGCGGTTCCGGCTCTCCGCGCGGAACTTCAACCCGCTGGCCGGCATGGCGGGGCGGCGCACGTTCGCCGAGGTCCAGCACCTGGTGCAGGTGGACGAGCTGCGCCCCGACGACATCCACCTGCCCGGGGTGTTCGTGGACGACGTGGTCCTCGCGTCGGCCGCAGCGCCGAAGCTGGGGATGATCGAGGGGGCGTCACCATGACGCAGGACGCCGCCGCGACCGCGGTGCGCGGCCTGTCCCGGGAGGGCATGGCCGAGCGGCTGGCCCGGGACCTGCAGGACGGTTACATCGTCAACCTGGGGGTCGGGATTCCGCTGCTGATCCCGCGGTTCATCCTGCCGGGCGTCGAGGTCATCCTGCACGCCGAGAACGGGGTGCTCGGCCTCGGCCCGCAGCCGCCCGAGGGCCAGGGGGACCCGGACCTGACCGACGCGGGCAAGCAGCCGGTCACGCTGGTCAGCGGCGCGGCAATCGTCGACTCCGCGATGTCGTTCGCCGTCATCCGCGGCGGCCATCTGGACGTGACCGTTCTCGGCGCGCTGCAGGTCTCGGCCGATGGCGACCTGGCCAACTGGTACGTGCCCGGCCGCAGCCCGGCGGTCGGCGGCGCGATGGACCTGGTCGCCGGCGCGCGTGAGGTCTGGGTCGTGATGGAGCACGTCGACCGGGCCGGGCGCCCGAAGCTCGTCGAGCGGTGCACGTTCCCGCTGACCGGCCGCCGGGTCGTCACCCGCGTGTACACCGACCTGGCCGTCTTCCGCCTGGCCGGCGGGCAGCTGCGGCTGGCCGAGTGCGCGCCCGGCGTCCCGGCCGAGGCCATCAGGGCGCGGACCGCCGCCCGGTACCTGGACGACCGCTGATGGACGTCGCCGCCATCACCGCGATCGACGTGCACACCCACGTGCACCGGTCGGTCCGCTCCGGTCCGGGCGAGGGCGCCGACGGCAACCAGGACATGGGGGCGTACTTCGGGATCGGGTCGATGCGGCACTACACGGTTCCCGAGCTGGCCGGCTACTACCGTGAGCGGAACATGGCGTGCGTCGCGTTCACCGTCGACAGCGTCTCGGCGACCGGTGCGGAACCGGTGCCGGACAGCATCGAGGTCGCCGAGCTCGCCGCGCAGCACGCGGACGTGATCATTCCGTTCGCGAGCATCGACCCGGCCCGCGGCGAGACCGGGGTGCGCCTCGCGCGGCGCCTGGCCGACGATCTCGGCGTCCGGGGGTTCAAGTTCCACCCCGCCGTGCAGGGCTTCTACCCGAACGACCGGATGGCCTACCCGCTGTATGAGGTCATCGCCTCCCGCGGCCTGGTGGCCCTGTTCCACACCGGCCAGACCGGGGCGGGGGCAGGCACCCCCGGCGGCGGCGGGATCCGGCTGAAGTACGCCGATCCGATGTACGTCGATGACGTCGCGGCCGACTTCCCCGACCTGGACATCATCCTCGCCCACCCGTCCTTCCCCTGGCAGAACGAGGCGCTGGCGGTCGCCACGCACAAGCCGCGGGTCTACATCGACCTGTCCGGCTGGTCGCCCAAGTACTTCCCGCCGCTGCTGGTGCGGTACGCGAACACCCTGCTGCGGGACAAGGTGCTGTTCGGCTCGGATTTCCCGGCCATCACCCCGGACCGGTGGATCGCCGATTTCCAGAACCTGGACATCAGGCCCGAGGTGCGGCCGCTGATCATGAAGGAGAACGCGGCCCGGCTGCTCCGGCTGGCACCGCCTCAGGCCGGGTCGGACGGCTCGTAAGCGGGCGTGGAGTCCAGCGCGATCAGCGGCAGCGGCCCGGCCAGGTCCTCGGGCGCGGCCGGCGCGTAGGCGAAGTTCTTCGCCCGCGCGCCGCCGTCGACGACCAGGTCGATGCCGGTGATCAGCCGGGCGTAGTCGGAGCACAGCCAGGCGACGGCGTGACCGATGTCAGTCGGGGTCCCGGTCGTCCCCATCGGGATCATCGGCGCCCGCTGGCCGGACCAGCGGGTCGGCCGGCGCCACTCCTCGTCGCCGGCCGGGCCGCCGAGCCCGCCGCCCCGCTGGCTCATGATCCCGCCCGGGTTCAGCCCCGCCCGGGCCCGCTCGGCCATCAGCTCCGGGTTGTCCGGGTTCGGCGCGGTCGGGGTGAAGCCGTTGACCCGGATGCCGTACGGCGCCAGGTCCATGGCCGCGGCCCGGACGAAGTTGTTCACGCCGCCCTTGTTGAACGCGTAGGCGATGATGCCCGCCGACGAGGTCCAGCCGTTGGAGGAGGAGATGCAGACGATCGAGCCCTTGATCCCGCGCTCGGCCATCGCCCGGCCCACGTGCTTGGTGTTGAGGAAGTAGCCCAGCGCCGAGACGCGCACCGCCCGCTCGAAGAACTCGGCGGACTCATCGAGCACGCCCCGGCCGCCGAGCAGCGCCGCGTTGTTGACCAGGATGTCGATGCGGCCCCATCGGGCGAGCACGTCACCGACGTAGCGCTGCACCGCGGTCTCGTCGGTCACGTCGCCGGGCGCGGCCATGGCCTCGCCGCCGTTGCGCTCGATGCGGGCCAGGCACGCCTTGATGGCCGAGGAGTCCACGTCGTTGCAGGCCACCCGGGCGCCGTACCGGGACAGGGCCAGCGCGATCCCGCTGCCGATGTTGGGCCCGACCCCGGTGACCAGCGCGACCTTACCCGCCAGCGAGACCTCCACCGCTAGACCTTCCCGCCGTGTTCGGGCCCGGCCGCCCAGGCGACCGGCACCGCGCGGCCAGACCACGGCGACCAGCCGAACGGGCGGAAGACCATGGACATTGCGGCGTTGGCCGCGCCCGCGACCAGGATCGGGATGTCCCGGGCCGACGGCAGCATCGGGAACGGGCGGGCGGCCGGGCCGGCGCTGGCCGGGTCCGGCTCGACCTTGCCCGCGGCGACGAGGTCAGCGCGCTCGCGCACCGCATGCTCGAAGAGCCACTGCTGCACGCCGGCCCGGCTGTACCCGGCGTTGCCGAGCAGTTGCGCGTGTTCCGGGCCGAGGACGAGCCCGCCGCTGGAATGCGCCCCGCCGACGTAGGCGCCCAGCCGGGCCAGCGTGTCCGCGAGGTCCGCCAGCACGGCTTCCGCGCTGTCGGTCTGCCGGTTGTCCACGTACTCACAGGTCCGGATCAGCACGGCGGAGACCGCGTCGACACCCGGCGCGAGACCGCCGACCACGCTGAACGGCTCCCACGGGGAGGCCTCCTCGTTCTCGCCGAGGCAGATCGACCACCGTCCGGGCAGGCCCTGGGTCGCCTGCTCGAGTTGCTGCGGCCGGATCCCGTATCCGTTGCGCACGATCAGGCCGATGGCCCGGGCGATGGTCGCGTTCGCGCGGAAGCCGGGGCCGAAGACGCCGCCCGCGCAGTTGATGCCCAGGCGGGACCGGGCGGGGCCGTTGACGATGAGGAGCGGGGCCGGGCCGCTCGTGGACTGCCAGGCCCCGCGGGCGGATCGCTCCAGGTTCACGGCCTGCCAGGCGGCCAGGACCACCGGGAAGTACTCCGGCTTGCAGCCGGCCATGATCGCGTTCGCCGCCGCCTGCGCCACCGTGATGCTGCGGCCGAGGTGATCCAGGGAGCCGATGATCTCGGCGGCCCCGCGGTCGGTCGTGGCCAGGCACGCGTCGATGTCGGACCGGGTGGCGGGCACGACCGGAAGCCCGTCGGTCCATCCCTGGGCGTAGCAGTACTCGATGGCGGCCTTGGCCTGCTCGACCGGATCGGCGAGCGGCGTGGTCACGGGCTTGCCGCCATGGCGGGCCGGGTCAGCAGGGCCACGATCTGAGGAAGGGCCTGCCGGGCGCGCTCGTGCACGCCGTCCGGGGTCAGGCTGGCGACCGGGTGGGGGGTGGTGACGTACCGGTAGCCTGGCGCCCCCCGCAGGTCGGCCATGGCGTCGGCGCTGACCATGAACGCGTCGCTGCAGATGACGACGGCCAGCACGCCGGCCTGCTCGAGCAGCAGCCCGTCGGCGACCGCCGACGCGCTGCAGGAGCCGCAGTCGCCCACCCCGGTGACCACGATGTCGCACCCGGCGCGAAGATCGTCCAGGATCTGCTCCGGCGCCGTGTCGGTGATGCTGGGCTTCTTGGCGGCCAGGACGCTCTGCACCCTGTACTGCGCGGCCAGCAGCTTCCCGACCTGGTCCAGGAACTGCTCCGCGTTGCGCTTGGTGTTGGCGAGGAGACCCAGCCTCAGGCCGGACAGGCTGGCCGGGCGCTCGGCCAGCGCCGCCCGGCCGGGTCCGGGCCCGGCGGCGGGACCGATCGTGGGATCGATGATGCTGTCGAACACAGCCTCTCCTCGGCTCTGGCCGCCGTGGCGTGCGCTTCCCCTCGGCTCGGGGACGCCGTGGCGTGCGCGCTTCGCTGCATGCGACGTTACGGCCCGGCGCCGCCGCAGGCCAGCCGACTTCCGCGACGCGGAACCCGGGCACCTGCCCGCGCGGCCGAGGCGTCGCACGGCGGTCATCACGCCCCCAGCCCGAGCGCGCAGGCGAGAATCTCCTCGGAAGTCTGGGCCTGCCCGGCGGCGTACTCGGCGGCAAAGGCCGCGGCGCCCAGGGCCGCGCGCAAGCGCCGCCGGTCGGCGTCCCGCAGCCGGGCCTCCAGGGAATCGACGGTCTCGCCCAGGGCGGCCAGGGCCGCGTCGGCCGCCCCGTGCAGCCGGGCCGACCTGGCCGGGTCGGTGCCGCTGCCCGCCATGGCCAGCCCGATCAGCGCGTAGGCGGTGCCGGCCTTCATCTGCGCCCGCCGGGCCAGGTCAAATGATTCCGCGAACAGGTCCCCGGCCGCGTCCGGCCTGCCGCCGAGGTACACGGCCAGGCCGAGGTTGAAGGTCTCGTAGACCACGCCGTAGGTGTCGTTCAGCTCGCGGGCGATGGCTAGCGACTCCGCCAGGTGGCCGCGGGCGGTTTCCAGGCCGCCCAGGGACAGCTCCGCGTACCCGAGGTTGCCGAGCATCGTCCCTACCTCCCGCCGGTCACCGGCCTGGCGGAAGAGGGTCACGGATTCGGCGGCATCGCACGCCGCGGCCGCGTGGTCGCCCCCGAAGTCCACGGCGTACGACCGGACCGACAGGAGGCGGGCGGTGAGATGCGGGTCGTCTAGCCGCCGCGCCAGGTCCAGGCCCCGCTCGACCAGGGGCAGCGCGGCCGCCTGCTGACCTTGGCGCACGGACACGAATGCGCGCACGTTCAGGACGTCGGCCTCCAGGTAGTCGTCCCCGGCGGCGCGGGCGACGGCCAGCGCCTCGTCGCAGTATTCCTCGGCAGTGGCGTAGCCGCCGGTCTGCTCCAGCAGGTAGGCCGCGGTGGCCAGGGCGTTCGCGCGCAGCAGCGTCGCCTCCCGGGCCGCCGGGATGGCGAGGAGCGCGCGGAGCGCGTCGACTCCCTCCGAGGCGTGCCCGCGTGCCTTCCAGAAAGTCCGCAAGGAGGTGACCAGCCGGATGCCGGGCGCCGGGTCGGCCTGCTCCAGGCGGAAGGCGATCGCGGCGCGGAGATTGTCGAGCTCGGTGTCGAGGCGGTCCAGCCACTCGGCCTGGCCGCGCGCCACGAGCCGCGGGGCCGCCGCCAGCGCCAGGGCCAGGTAGTGGTCGCAGTGCGCGGTCCTGGCCTCGACCGCGGCCGACCGGTCCTGCCCTTCGAGCTGGCGCGTCGCGTACTGCCGCACGGTTTCCAGCAGCCGGTAGCGGGCCGGGGCGGCGCCGGTGTCGTCGAACTGCACCAGGTTCTTGTCGATCAGCGCGCCCAGGTGCCCCAGCACCTCGCCGGCGCGCACGGCCTCGCTCGCGGTCACCGCCTCGGCGGCGGCCAGGTCGAACCCGCCCGCGAACACCGACAGGCCGGCGAGCACGTGGCGCTCGGCGGAGGTCAGCAGCTCCCAGGACCAGTCGACCATGGCCAGCAGCGTCTGCTGGCGAGGGAGGGCCGCGCGCGAGCCGCCGGTCAGGATGGCGAAGCGCTGGTCGAGCCGGGCATCCAGCTCGGCCAGGGACATGACCCGGAGCCGGGCCGCGCCGAGCTCGACGGCCAGCGGGATGCCGTCCAGCCGCCGGCAGATGCGGCCGACCAGCTCAGCGGTCGGCTGGTCCCAGGTGAGCCGCACGCCGTGGCACTCGGCCCGGTCGGTGAACAGCCGCACCGCCTCGGTGCTCCTGATCGCGTCCGCGTCGTCGCCGTCGGCCGGCGTGCTCATCGACGGCACCCGGTAGACCCGCTCGCCGTCGATGCCGAGCGGTTCTCGGCTGGTCGCGAGCAGCACGATGTTCGGGCAGTTCCGGAGCAGGGCGTCGGCGAGCTTGGCGCACGTGCCGATGACGTGCTCGCAGTTGTCAAGCAGCACCAGCAGGCTGCGCTGGCCGACCGCCTCGGCCAGCGCGGCGAGGCGGGGCCGGTCGGCTTCCCCATGGATGCCGAGCACGTTGGCCACGGTGAACGCGACCAGGTCCGCGTCCTGCAGCGGCGCGAGATCCGCGAACCACACGCCGTCTCCGGTGCCGTCCAGCAGCCCGGCTGCGGCCTGCAGCCCCAGGCGGGTCTTGCCCGCCCCGCCCGGGCCGGTGAGCGTGACCAGGCGGGAGCTGGCGAGCAGGCGGCGCACCTCGGCCAGCTCGGCCTCGCGGCCGATGAAGCTCGACACCTGCGCCGGGAGGTTGTTCCGCAGCTTCGGGTTGTCGAGCGACGCCAGCGGCGGGAAGTCCGACGGCAATCCGTCGGCGTCGAGCTGGAAGATCTGCTCGGGACGGCCGAGGTCCTTCAGCCGGTGCAGGCCGAGGTCCCTCAGGGCGGCGGCGGCCGGCAGCGAGTCGTGGAGCAGAGCGGCCGTCGTGGCGGACAGCAGGATCTGGCCCCCGTGGGCGACCGCCGCGACGCGGGCCGCGCGGTGCACCTCGAGGCCGACGACGCCGATTGCCGTCCGCGACGCCTCGCCGGAGTGGATGCCCATGCGGACGCGCACCCGCTGGCCGTCGGGCCACGGGTAGGCCACGAGAGCCCGCTGCATCTCGACCGCCGCGGCCACGCAGGCGCTCGGCGACGTGAACACGGCGAAGAACGCATCGCCCTGGGTGTCTACCTCCTGGCCGTCGTGCGCGGCGAGGGCGGCCCGGATGATCCGGTGGTGGTCGGCCAGAACCCCGGCGTAGGCGCTGCCCAGCTGCCGGAGCATCGCCGTGGAGCCCTCGATGTCGGTAAAGAGAAAGGTCAGCGTCTGCACGACCGACGGCCCGGGAATCACCTATGCCCACCCCCAGGCCAGTATGGCCTCAGGGCCCGCCGCACGGTGCCCGGCTCGCGTGCCGCGGCGGCGTCGGCTAGCATGACCGGAGTCATGATGCGCGCGCTGCTTCTTCGCAGCCGCGGCGAGGCCCGGTAACACGCCGGTCGGCCCCTCGCCGCGGGCTGCTGTGCTGCGCCGACCGATCCCCTTCGGCCACCGTCAGGAGCAGCACCATCATGAGCAACCCAGGTAACCAGCGCCCGTCCGGCATGCCCTGCCACCGCTACCGCCCGTTCCCCCCGGTCGACCTGCCCGACCGGCAGTGGCCGTCGCGCACGATCACGGCCGCGCCGCGGTGGCTGTCGACCGACCTGCGGGACGGCAACCAGGCGCTGATCGACCCGATGAACGCGGCCCGCAAGCAGGCCATGTTCGACCTGCTGGTACGCATGGGCTACCAGGAGATCGAGGTCGGCTTCCCGGCGGCGAGCCAGACCGATTTCGAGTTCATCCGCGGCCTGATCGAGAACGGCTCGGTACCCGACGACGTCCGCATCTCGGTGCTGACCCAGGCCCGCGAGGAGCTGATCGAGCGGACCGTGCAGTCGCTGGTCGGCGCGCGGCAGGCGACCGTGCACCTGTACAACGCGGCCGCGCCGATCTTCCGCCGCGTCGTGTTCGGCTGGGACGGCGACGGGCGCGCCGAGTGCCGGGCCGTGGCCGTCGAGGGCACCCGCGCGGTGATGAAGTTCGCCGAGAGCTACCTGACGGGTACCGACTTCGGCTACGAGTACTCGCCGGAGATCTTCATGGACACCGAGCTCGACTTCGCGCTGGAGATCTGCGAGGCGGTCATGGACGTCTGGCAGCCCGAGGCGGACCGGGAGATCGTGCTCAACCTGCCCTGCACGGTCGAGCGGTCCACGCCGAACGTCTACGCCGACCAGATCGAATGGATGAGCCGGCACCTGACCCGGCGCGAGCACATCGCGCTGTCGGTGCACACGCACAACGACCGCGGCACCGCGACCGCGGACGCCGAGCTGGCGGTGCTGGCCGGCGCGCAGCGCATCGAGGGCTGCCTGTTCGGCAACGGCGAGCGCTCCGGCAACGTCGACCTGGTGACGCTCGGGCTGAACCTGTACAGCCAGGGCATCGACCCGATGATCGACTTCAGCGACATCGACGAGATCCGCCGCACCGCCGAGTACTGCACCCGCATCGACGTGCACGAGCGGCACCCGTACGCGGGCGACCTGGTGTACACGTCGTTCTCCGGCTCGCACCAGGACGCGATCAAGAAGGGCTTCGACGACCTGGAGCGGCAGGCGGCGCAGGCGGGCCGGCCCGTGGGCGAGCTGCCGTGGGCGATGCCGTACCTGCCGATCGACCCCAAGGACGTCGGCCGGTCGTACGAGGCGGTCATCCGGGTCAACTCGCAGTCCGGCAAGGGCGGCGTGGCCTACATCATGAAGACCGACCACCACCTTGACCTGCCGCGCCGCCTGCAGATCGAGTTCAGCCACGTCATCCAGCGCCACACCGAGGATGAGGGCGGCGAGGTAGATGCCGCGCTGATGTGGCAGATCTTCGCCGAGGAGTACCTGGAGCCCGGCGCGTTCGAGCTGGTCAGGTTCGGGTCGGTCAGCGAAGACGGCGTGGAGCGGATCACCGCGACTGTGCGGGCCTTCGGCGCGGAGCACGCCCTGGCCGGCACCGGCAACGGCCCGATCGCCGCGTTCTGCGACGCCCTGTCCGGTGCCGACCTGGGCCTGGGCGAGGGCGGGGGGGCGCCGGGAGGAGGGGCGCCGGGAGGAGGGGCGCCGGGAGGAGGGGCGCCGGGAGGAGGGGTGGGTGACACAGTACGGGTGCTCGACTACTCCGAGCACGCCCTCACCGCCGGGCGCGACGCCGAGGCCGCCGCCTACCTGGAGATCGCCGCGGGCGAGCGGGTGGTGTGGGGCGTGGGCGTCAGCCACTCGATCGTGGACGCGTCGCTGCGCGGCGTGATCAGCGCGCTGAACCGGGTGGCCCGCCAGCCGTAGCGGAGGCGGGCCGCTCAGGCGTGCTGTAGCTCAAGCTCGGGCGTGTACCGGCCGGCGAGCGCCGCTACGTTCAGGGCCACGCGCCGCAGCAGGGCGCGCTGGCCCGCGGCGACCGCGGCCGGCTCGCCGCGCCAGGCAGCCAGGGCCGGGCCGGCCAGGGCCCGGCCGAAGCCGAACGTCAGTGGCCACAGGTGCGGCGCCTGCTGCAGCGCCGCGAGGTTCCCGGTCGCCTGCTCGGGTGACTGTCCGCCGGACAGGAAGGCCACTCCGGCCAGGGCGGCCGGCAGGCTGCCCAGCGTGGCCAGGGTCGCCTCGGCGGCCTGGCCTGGTGTCACGCGCTGCCCGGAGTCGAGCCCGGGCAGCGCCATGCTGGGCTGAAGCACGACGGCCTCGAAATCGATGCCAGAGTCCAGCAGCGTGGTCACCACCTCCAGCAGCACCAGCGAGGTCACGGTCTCGCACTGGCCGAGCGAGTGCGCCCCGGTCATCAGCACCTCGGCCGCCACGACCGGCACCAGCCCGGCCTCCTGGCAGGCCGCCGCGTACCGGCACAGCACCTGGGCGTTGGCCCGCAGCGCCGCCGCGGACGGGGTGCCCGGGCCGATCGCGAGCACCGCGCGCCATCTCGCGAACACGGCCCCGAGCCCGGCGTACTCGCGAAGCCGGGCCGGCAGGCCGTCCAGGCCCTCGGCCACCGTCTCGCCCGGCGCGCCCGGCAGCGGCCGGGCGCCGGCGTCCACCCTGATGCCCGTCAGCATGCCGAGCGCGGCCAGCGCGTCGGGGAACGGCCGTCCGCCCGCCACCCGCTGGCGCAGCGTCTCATCGCCCAGGATCACGCCGCTGATCGCGTCGGCCAGGGCGGGCGCGGTGACCAGCATCTCCCGGTAGGCGCGCCGGTTCTCCTCGGTCGGGGCCACCCGCGCCCGGACCAGTCGCGCCGACATGGTCGGGATGCTCTCGTCGGCGGCGAGCACTCCCTGGCCCGGCGCGACCAGGGCGGCGGCCACGGCAGCGAGGTCGGTCATCGGCCCGGTTCCATGGCGCCCGACGCTAGCCAGCCGGCCGGGCGGCCCGCATCCCCCGCGGGGGTGGAACCGCCCGGGGGAGGCCGCCGCGCGGCGGGGGCCCGGCTCCTCACCCGCCGCCTCACCGCCTGGGGGGAGGCGATTGCGTTCCCCCCCGCCTAGTGTCGTACTCATTGACCGGATTGCCGGACTGAGGTACCTCCGGATCCGCGGGCGTGGGTAAGGAGATCGCAGTGCCCCACAAGCTCATCCGGCTGCAGCGCAACAGTTCCGGCGTCCAGTCGCGGCGGCCCGTGATGCTCGCGATCGCCGGCGACAGCGCGGCGGGCAAGACCACGCTCACCCGCGGCATCGCCGACGCCCTCGGCCCGGGCCGGGCCACCACCATCTGCGTCGACGACTATCACCGCTACGACCGGGCGGAACGCCGCGACGTCCCGTTCACCGTGCTCAACCCGGACTGCAACTACGTCGACATCATGGAGCAGCACCTGCAGCTGCTCGCGCTCGGCCAGCCGATACTCAAGCCGGTCTACGATCATGGTTCCGGCCGGCTGGCCCGGCCGGTCCTGGTCGAGCCGAGCGACTTCGTGCTGGTCGAGGGATTGCTGCCGCTGCACTCGAAGCTGGCCCGGGCCTGCTTCGACATCACGGTCTACCTCGATCCCCCGGAGGAGATCCGGCGCAAGTGGAAGCTGCGGCGCGACTGCGCGGAGCGCGGCTATGCGCCGGACCAGGTGCTGGCGGAGCTGGAACGGCGGGAGCCCGAATCGGCGGCCTTCATCCGCCCGCAGCGGCAGTGGGCGGATATCTGCGTGCGGTTCGCGCCCATCAAAGGCCGGGCCCTGGCGCCGGGCACGCCCCTGTCCGCGGAACTGCTGCTGCGCCCCACCATCCAGCACCCTGACCTGACCGACGTGCTGACCGACGACGACCGGCGCACCGTCCACCTCAAGCTAATCAGGGACGCCGACGGCCGTCCGGTGGACGCGCTGCACATCCACGGCTATGCGCCGCGGGAGGACAGCAGGATCGTCGAGAAGGCGATCTGGGAGCAGCTGTCCTCCCGCCACGGGGCGCCGATGCCCGACTCGCTCGGGTGCCTCGCCAACGGCCAGCGCAGCGAGGCGCTGGCGATCGCGCAGCTGCTGCTGGTCTGGCATCTGCTGGAGGCGCTGGAGTGATCGTCACGCCAGTCGCGCCGCGACCGGCCCCGCGATGGGTACCGTGCTGGCATGGGCCGTGCTGACAACGGCGGTACTGACAGGGCCGACGCCGGCCAGGCCAGCGCCGGCCAGCGCCATGCGCCCCGCCGGCCGCTGCGGCTGGTGATCATCGACGATCACCAGATGGTGCTGGACGGCCTGACGGCCATGCTGCGGCCGTACCGCGAGCAGGTGGAGATCGTCGGCGAGTCGAGCGACGCGCGGGAGGCCGCGCAGCTCGTCACCGACCAGAAACCGGACGCGGTGCTGCTGGACGTACGGCTGCGCGGCACCAGCGGGCTGGACCTGTGCACCGAGATCCTGGCCCGGGTGCCCGGCTGCAAGGTCGTCTTCCTCACGGTCTACGACGACGAGCAGTACCTGTACCAGGCCCTGCGCGTCGGCGCGGCCGGCTTCCTGCTCAAGCGGATCCGCGGCGGCGAGCTGGTCGACCACCTGTGCCGCATCTGCGAGGGGGAGGTCCTCATCGACCCGGCCCTGGCCGGGCGGGTGGCCCTGTCCGCGGCCCGGCTGCACAGCGGCGAGTTCTGGCCGGGGGCCCATCTCGGCCTGACGCAGCGGGAAAGCGAGGTGCTCTCGCTGCTGGTGGCCGGGCTGAGCAACCGCGCGATCGCGGCGAAGCTGGTGGTCAGCGAGGAGACGGTGAAAACTCATTCCCGGGGCATCTACCGCAAGCTCGGGGTGTCCGACCGGGCCGGGGCGGTGGCCGCGGCGCTGCGCGAGGGAGTCTTCCATTGAGCCGGGCCGGGCCCGCGTGGGCCGACCCGGAGCGCGAGGCGCAGCTGCTGTCCCGGGTCATCGACACCATCTCGGCCGGGCTGGACCTGGACCGCATGCTGCAGGGGGTGGCCCGGCTGGTGACCGAGACGGCGGACACCGACGTGTGCTTCGTGCACCTGCTCGACGAGCAGGGCACCCGGCTGCAGCTGCGCGGCGCGACGCCGCCGTTCGACGATCTCGTGGGCAAGATCGAGCTCTCCCTCGGCGAGGGCGTCTCCGGCTGGGTGGCCCTGCACGGCGAGCCGGCCGTGCTGCTCGACCACAAGACCGATGACCCGCGGTACCGGTACATCCCGGCCCTGCGCGGCGAGGACTTCGCCTCGATGGTCTCGGTGCCGGTGGTGACCCCGCTCGGCCACCTGGTCGGGGTCCTGAATGTGCACACCAAGCTGCGCCGCGAGTTCACCGGCGCGGACGTGGAACTGCTGCGCTCGGTGGCCGGCCTGGTCGCCGGGGCCATCGAGAACGCCAGGCTGCACAGCAGGCTCGCGGAGCGGGAGGAGGCGCTCGAGCGGTTCGCCGAGGAGATGGTGGAATGGCAGGAGCACGAGAGCCGGCGCCTGGCGGGGGAGATCCACGATGGCATCAGCCAGCGCATCGTGAGCCTGTTCTTCCATCTCTCGGCGGCCGCGGACGCGATTCCCGGCGAGCCGGACGTCGCGGCCGAGCAG
Organism: uncultured Actinomycetota bacterium; assembly: GCA_963808705.1. Taxonomy (GTDB): domain Bacteria; phylum Actinomycetota; class Actinomycetes; order Streptosporangiales; family Streptosporangiaceae; genus JASHPR01. The sequence goes on from CAWEHB010000016.1 coordinate 303,038, forward strand.
GTGGCCCGCGCCCAGGAACTCGCCGCGGCCGCGCTCGACGAGACCCGCCTGGCGATCGCGGGCCTGCGCCCGCCGGTCCTCGACGACCTCGGCCTGGCCGCCAGCCTGGAGAGCCTGGGCCGGTCCTTCCCGCAGCTGGACGTCCAGGTCGAGGCGGTCAGCTGCCGGATCGCCGAGCATGTCGAGACCGCGGTGTACCGCACGGCGCAGGAGGCCCTGCAGAACGTGGTCAAGCACGCCCGGGCCAAGGCGGTCCGGTTGCACATGTCCGTTCGGGACGATCGCGTCCTGCTCGAGGTGAGCGACGACGGCCAGGGGCTGGCCGCCGCCGCGCGGGGCAGGGCCCGGGAATCCGCGGGCCCCACCGGCTTCGGCCTGTCCGGGATGCGCAAGCGCGCGGAACTGCTCGGCGGGAAGCTGGAGATCTCCAGCCCGCCCGGCCGGGGCACCACGGTCCGGCTGCTCCTGCCGCTCAGCCCGGCTACTCAGGCTGAGTGATCTGGTGAGCCGGGTGGCCGGGCGGCGGTGTCGCTGAAGACGCGGCTGCCGCGGACGTCCGCGGCCGTGATCTCGATGAGATCCGCCCGGCTGATCCGCCCGCCCGCCGCCACCAGGCGCCCCGCCTGGCGCAGCCGGAGCCGGTCGATGGCGTTCCTGATGCTGCGCGCGTTGGAGAAGCGGGGCTGCCGCATGCGCAGGCTAATGTACTCGCGGAACGCCTCCGCTGCCTCGGGCGAGAGCCGGTATTCCTCCTGCTCCAGCATGCGCTCGGCGATCTGCATCAGGTCACAGATGCTGAAGTCGGGAAAGTCGATGTGGTGGCCGATCCGGGACGCCATGCCCGGGTTGGACCGGAAGAACACATCCATCCGCTCCTTGTACCCGGCCAGGATGACCACGAGATCATCGCGGTGTGCCTCCATGAACTGCAGCAGGATCTCGATGGCCTCCTGGCCGTAGTCGCGCTCGTTCTCCGGCCGGTAAAGGTAGTACGCCTCGTCGATCAGAAGGACCCCGCCCATCGCCCGCTTGAGCACTTCCTTGGTCTTGGGTGCCGTATGGCCGACATACTGCCCGACGAGGTCGTCGCGGGTCGCGGTAACCAGCTGGCCCTTGCGCAGATAGCCAAGCTCGTGCAGCAGTTCACCCATGTGCATCGCCATGGTGGTCTTGCCGGTTCCCGGGCTGCCCGTGAAGCACATGTGCAGGCTAGGCCGGGATGACGACAGCGCGTACCGGGCCCGCAGGCGGTCGATGAGCAGCAGCGCGGCAATCTCGCGGACCCGGCCCTTGACTGGGGACAGCCCGACGAACTCGGCGTCGAGCCGCTCAAGTAGTCCAGATATCTGCAGCGCCTTGCCCTCTTCGTCCAGGTCGACGAGCGCGTCCGCCGGGAGCAGCTCGCTGGCGCCGGACTCCGGATCGCTGCCTGCCCCCGCGTCAGCACCGGTACGGCGCGACGTCGGGCCGACCGCACCGTTTCCCGGGCGAGGCATCGTGAAGCTCCGCTCGGCTGGCGTGCTCATGCGCCGCCGCGCTGGCCGTTCGGGCTGCCGTAGCGCTCGCCGCTCGGCTTGTCCGTGGCGTAGGCATGCAGCGAGTACCTGATGCGCCGGTCAGCTGCCTCCTGCCGGTCCAGGCGGAAGCCCGGCTCATGACCCGGACGATTGACGATGAAGCTCAGCGCCGTCGTCTGCCGACCGAGCGCGGAGTCATAGGCAGATACCCGGACGTAGTGCTCGGGCCAGACCTGCACGCAGGCAGTTACCTCGTGCATGACCGCCGATGCGTCGGAGATCTCGAACATGGGCAGCCCCCACATCTCCCACAGGACGTTACGGGGGTGCGGGTCGTCGGTGAACTCGACGGCTACTGCCCAGCCCTGGTCAATGGCGTATTGAACCTGTGCCCTGATCTCATCGGTCTCCAGATCAGGCAGATACGAGAACGTGCCCTGAGTTATCCGCATGAAAGCTCCTGGTTCGGTGCGTCGAGGGCGGGCGGGCTTGCCGTCCGCCGGCCGCGCTGCCGTCAGGCAGTCGGCGTGGGAGTGACATCTGGGGTGTCAGTCGATTCATAGTTGAAGGTGATGTCGCCCCAGGTGTCGATCGCGGCCTGCAGCTCCCGGCAGTGCTTGGCGGCCTCGGCGATAATCTGCTCGCCCTCCCGGGCGAAGTCGCGGCCCTCGTTACGGGCCTTGATCATCGTCTCCACGGCGACCCGGTTAGCCGTGGCGCCGGCGGCTATGCCCATGGGATGGCCGATGGTGCCGCCGCCGAACTGCAGGATGACGTCCTCGCCCAGGTAGTCGAGCAACTGGTGCATCTGGCCCGCGTGGATGCCGCCCGACGCCACCGGCATGACGGCCGGCATGGATCCCCAGTCCTGGTCGAAGTAGATCCCGTGGCCGAGGTCCTGCGGCACCCGCGATCCGCGCAGCGTGTCGTAGTAGCCGCGCACCATGGCCGGGTCGCCCTCCAGCTTGCCGACCACCGTCCCGGCGTGCAGGTGATCGACGCCGATCAGCCGGCACCACTTGGCGATGACGCGGAAGCTCACGCCGTGCGACTTCTGCCGCGTGTAGGTCCCGTGGCCCGCCCGGTGCAGGTGCAGCAGGACGCCGTTGCGCCGGGCCCAGTTGGACATCGAGTGCAGGGCCGTGTACCCGACGGTCAGGTCGACCATGATGATGATGCTGCCGAGTTCACGGGCGAACTCGGCCCGCTCGTACATGTCCTCCATGGAGGCGGCCGTGACGTTCAGGTAATGGCCCTTGATCTCGCCGGTCTGCTGGACCGCCCGGTTGACGCCATCCATGGCGAACAGGAACCGGTCCCGCCAGCGCATGAACGGCTGGGAGTTGATGTTCTCGTCGTCCTTGGTGAAATCCAGCCCGCCGCTGAGCGCCTCGTAGACCACCCGGCCGTAGTTCCGCGCGGACAGGCCGAGCTTGGGCTTGGTCGTGGCGCCGAGCAGCGGCCGGCCGTACTTGCCGAGGTACTCGCGCTCCATCACGATGCCGTGCGGCGGGCCGTGGAAGGTCTTCACGTAGTGCAGCGGGATCCGCATGTCCTCCAGCCGCAGCGAGCGCAGCGCCTTGAACCCGAAGACGTTGCCGATGATCGAGGAGGTCAGGTTCGGGATCGAGCCCTCCTCGAACAGGTCGATGTCGTAGGCGATGTAGGCGATGTACTCACCGTCGCGGCCGGCCACCGGATCCACCCGGTAGCACTTCGCCTGATAGTGCTCGTGGGCGGTGAGGCGGTCGGTCCATACCACCGTCCAGGTGGCCGTCGAGGACTCCCCGGCCACCGCGGCGCCGGCCTCCACGGGAGGCACGCCGGGCTGCGGGGCGATCCGGAAGGCGGCCAGGATGTCGGTGTCCTTCGGCTCGTAGTCGGGGTCGTAGTAGCCCATCTCCGCGTACGGGATGACGCCCGCGTTCCACCGGTCCTGCGCTGCATCCATGCCGTGTTCCCGCCGTTCCCGTCGATGGGCCCTTCTCCCCGCCAGCATGGCCGGCCAAATGTTTACTGTCTATTGAAACTTAACGGCTGATTATTAAGTGATCTTTTAATAATGGCTGCGGGAGTGGCTCTCCGGCAGACAGCGGGGAGGGCCGTGGCGGCGCGGCTCAGGCAGGCCGGGCGGGCCGGGAGGACGCGGCGGGGCACCTCAGGCAGGCCGGGCGGGCAGATGGAAGTCGCTGTTGCCGAGCACGTGCGCGACGAGCCTGGCGGCGGGCAGCGGCAGGAGGCCTGGATTCGCGAGGAGGTACCAGTCACGGTGCAGCGGGGTGCCAGGAACTGCGATCTCGTCGAGCCGGCCGGAGGCCAGTTCCTGCGCCACGGCGTCCCGGGACACGAGCGTGACGCCCAGGCCGACCGCGGCCGATTCGCGGATCGCCCCATTGGACCCGACGGTCAGCGTGGACGGCGCGATGTCCAGCTCGGCGAGTAGCGCCTCGGTGCTTAGCCGGGTGCCGGACCCTGGTTCCCGCAGCAGCCACGGCTGGCGGGACAGCCACTCCAGCATCCCGGCCTCCCCGGCCGCGGCGGCGGCACGGGACTGCGCGGCCAGGTCCGGCGAGCTCACCACGACAAGCTCGTGTGCGCGGACCGCGCGCACCCGCACGTCCCAGCCCGGCTCGGGCCGCCCGGCCAGCGCGAGGTCAACCTGATGATGGTCAAGCAGGGCCCGGACCCGGTCCCGGTTCCCGGCCTCGAGCAGCACCCCGGTGTGCGGATTGACCCGCCGGAAACCGCTGAGCAGCCCGGGAACGATCTGCTCGGCCGCCGTGGTGACGGCGGCGATGCGGAGTTCTCCCCGCTCCGGATCGGCGGCGGCGGCCGCAGCGCGGCGCGCCTCGTCGAGCAGCCCGAGGATGCGGTGCACGTACGCCGCGTACTGCTCGCCCGCGCTCGTCAGCCGCAGGCCCCGGCCGTCCGGGCGGACCAGCGGCATCCCGACCGACCGCTGCAGCGCCGCGAGCGAGGCCGACACCGCGGCCTGCGTGACCACGAGCTGCTCGGCCGCGGCGCGGACCGACCCGGTCTCGGCCACGGCCAGGAACGTGCGGAGCTGATTCAGCGTCACCGCGAACTCCTGCTCGGCGGGCAATCTTTAATCGTTTGGCTGTTTAGTTCAGCTTAGCGTTAAGTATCCGGAGGGAACCCGGCGCGGCCGGACGGGTGGCGGCACGTCCCGCCGCTTCGGGAACCTGACCCGCGTGGCCTGTGCCCCGGCTAACGGGGCACACTGTCACCGGTCACCATCGTCACCGGGATAGTCACCTTGGGTATCCTGCTGGGCCCTGACGGCCGGCTCACGGATCAGGCACGGGAGGCGTTGCGAAGTGGCAGACGGCGCGGCAGGCGGCGCGCGATGGATTGAGGTCAGCCCGGAGCGCCTCGCGGGCTGGCTGGAGTCCTTCGCGCAGCGTCACGGCAATATCACCAGTGCGGCAGGACCGGCCGTGGTCACGTTCCGGGCCGCGGACGGGGCGGTGGCAGAGTGCCACGTGCCGTTCCCGCCGCTGCCGGAGGGCACCGACACGGCCGAGCGGATCTGCGCTCACGCGCGGGCCGAGCGCACGGTGGGCGTGCTCCTGGTCCGGCTCGGCGGCTACGCGGCCGGGGTGTTCACCGGCCCCGCCGCGCACCTGGCCGCCTCCAAGGTGGGCTCGCGGCTGGTGCACGGGCGGAGCGCCGCGGGCGGCACATCGCAGCAGCGCTTCGCCCGGCGGCGGGAGAAGCAGGCCAGCGAGGCGCTCGGCGCCGCGGCGGACACGGCGGCGGCGGTGTTCGGCCCGTACGAGGGGAAGCTCGACGCGGTGGTGCTCGGGGGAGACCGGCGAGCGATCGCCGGGCTGCGCGGCGACCCGCGGCTGAGGCCGTACTTCGACCTCGCCGTGGAGCGCTTCCTCACGGTGCCCGATCCCCGGCTCACCGTGCTGCGCGGCGCGCCCCGGCTGTTCCAGGCGATCCGGATCCGGCTGACCGAGCCCTCTTCGCCGACCAGATGACTGAGGCACCGCCATGATCGACTAGAACGGACGATCCTCAGTAACGATCGACTAGAACGGACGATCCTCAGTAACGACTGAGGATCGTCCGCGCTAAGCGATCAACCAGGGGCGGGGGATGGCCGACCCGTTGGCGAGCCCCTCCGGGCCCAGCGGCGGGTGAGGAAATGCCGTTGCCAGCTCGGATAAACTGACCGCATGCAACCGCTCCTGTCGTAACGGGCCGTCCTGGCACCAGGGGTGCCGCACGACGTGAGATGCCCGCTATATCCCGTTATGGAGCGATGGAGTGATTTCCGCAAACGACCTTGAGTTGCGCGCCGGCGCCCGGCTGCTGGTGCAGGCCGCCACGTTCCAGGTCGCTGACGGCGACAAGATCGGCCTGGTCGGCCGGAACGGCGCGGGGAAGACCACGCTGGCCCGGGTGCTCGCGGGAGACCCGGCGCCGGCCGCGGGTACCGTCCGCCGCACCGGGTCGGTCGGCTACCTGCCGCAGGACACGATGGTCGGCGACCTCGACGGCGTGGCGGTGGACCGGGTGCTGTCCGCCCGGGGCCTGGACGACCTGCTGGCCTCGCTGCGAGAGGCCGAGCTGGCCATGGCCGACTCCGATCCGGCCCGGCGCGACGCCGCGGTGCGCCGGTACGGCCATCTCGAGGAGCGGCTGACCGTGCTCGGCGGGTACGCGGCCGAGGCAGAGGCGGCGTCGCTCGCCTCCAGCCTGGGCCTGCCGCCGCATGTGATCGGGCAGCAGCTACGGACCCTGTCCGGCGGCCAGCGCCGGCGGATCGAGCTGGCCCGGATCCTGTTCGGCGGGTCGCAGACGCTGCTGCTCGACGAGCCGACCAACCACCTCGACGCCGATTCGGTGTCCTGGCTGCGCGATCACCTGCGGGCCTACCGCGGCGGCCTGGTGGTGATCAGCCACGATGCCGTGCTGCTGGAGGCCGTGGTCAACAAGGTGTTCCACCTCGACGCGGACCGCTGCGCCCTCGACGTCTACAACCTGGGCTGGAAGAGCTACCTGGAGCAGCGGGAGACCGACGCCCGGCGCCGCAGGCGGGAGCGGGTCAACGCGCAGCGCCAGGCCACGGCCCTGCAGTCGCAGGCCGACAAGATGCGCGCCAAGGCGACCAAGGCGAAGGCCGCGCAGACCATGCAGCGCCGGGCGCAGCGGCTGCTCGCCGGGGTCAGCGCCGACCGGGCGCCGGAGCGGGTGGCCCGGATCAGGTTCCCCGTCCCCGCCCACTGCGGCCGCACCCCGCTGACCGCCCGGGGCCTGACCAAGTCCTACGGCTCGGTCGAGGTCTTCACCGGGGTGGACATGGCCGTGGACCGCGGCGCGCGGGTCGTGGTCCTGGGCCTGAACGGCGCGGGCAAGACCACGCTGCTGCGGCTGCTGGCCGGGCTGGAGCAGCCGGACTCCGGCGAGGTCCGGCCCGGGCACGGCCTGCGGCTCGGCTACTACGCCCAGGAGCACGAGACCCTGGACACCGGGCGGACCGTGCTGGAGCACATGCGCTCGGCCGCCCCCGATCTCACCGAGGCGGAGCAGCGCCGCATTCTCGGGTCGTTCCTGTTCTCCGGCGATGACGCGGCCAAGCCGGCCGGGGTGCTGTCCGGCGGCGAGAAGACCAGGCTCGCCCTGGCCCTGCTCGTCGTGTCCGGGGCGAACGTGCTGCTGCTCGACGAGCCGACCAACAACCTGGACCCGGGGAGCAGGGCGGAGATCCTTTCCGCGCTGCGCCGCTTCCAGGGCGCGATCGTTCTGGTCACGCACGACGAGGGCGCCGTGGAGGCGCTCGGCCCGGAGCGGGTGGTGCTGCTCCCGGACGGGGTCGAGGACGCGTGGAGCGAGGAACTCGCGGACCTGGTGGCGCTGGCCTGACCGGCCGCGCCCGCCGCCGGGCCCGTGCCGCCCCAAAAAGAAGAGATCTTTTGCGCGCGTGTGGGTAGCCGATCACGACTTCATGCGTGATCATGGCGGGAGACGGTAACGCAGCGGTCACTTCAGTTCACCGGGAGGTACGCGTGACCGAGACTCTCAAAAAAGGCACCCGGGTGACCGGTGCCGACCGCACCAAGCTGGCGGCCGACTTGAAGAAGAGATACAACGCCGGCGAGAGCATCCGCTCCCTGGCCGGCTCGACCGGCCGGTCCTACGGCTTCGTGCACCGGATCCTGACCGAGAACGGGGTGTCACTGCGCGGCCGGGGCGGTGCCACCCGGGGCAAGGCCAAGCGCTGAGCGGAGCCATCCCCGCATCAGCGCTTGAGGCCGGCGGGCTGCGCCTGGACATCGGCGACTCGGTCGCCACGGTGACGCTCAGCAGGCCCGAGCGGCGTAACGCGATGACCCCCGCCGTATGGCGCGGCCTCGCCGCGATCGGCGCCGGCCTGCCGCCGGGGGTCCGCGTGGTCGTCGTGCGCGGCGCCGGCCCGTCGTTCTGCTCCGGGATCGACCTGCGGATGTTCTCGGCGGAGGGCGTGCCCGGCGAGGACCCGCCGCTGTCCGCGGCCGACCCTGAGTTCGAGCCTTCGGTCGCGGCCTGGCAGGAAGGGTACCTGTGGCTGCGCGATCCGGGCATCGTGTCGATCGCCGCGGTCCAGGGACACGCCATCGGCGCCGGCTTCCAGCTGGCCCTGGCCTGCGACCTGCGCATCCTGGCTGACGACGCGAAGCTGTGCATGAAGGAGCCGGCGCTCGGCCTGGTTCCGGACCTGACCGGGACCAAGCCCCTGGTCGACATCGTCGGGCTGCCGCGGGCGATCGAGCTGTGCCTCACGGCCCGCACCGTGTCCGCGGCCGAGGCTAGTCAGCTGCGGCTGGCCGAGCTGGTGGTGCCCGCCGCCGACCTGGACGCGGCCGTGGCCGACCTGACGGCCGCGCTGCTGGCCACCGACGCCGCGGCGGCCCGAGCCACCAAGCGGCTGCTGGCCCAGGCCGGCGCGAATACCCTGGTGCAGCAGGCGGCCGCGGAACGCAGCGCTCAGACGGCCCTGCTCCGGGCACGGCTCGCCGGGCAGTGAGGAGGGCAGGGTAGGCGGGTGGGGCGGGTTCGCCCTGAGCTGACCCGGGAAGAACACGGGCCGCCGGGAGGTTCCTGGCCCTATGTACGCCAACCAGTGGCACACGATGCGCGGGTTCTCCCGCGATCCCTCGGTGACCAGGCAGCGGCTGAAGCCGGGCACAGTCCGCCGGATCGCGGGGTACGCGCGGCCGTACCGCTGGGATCTGGTGATCTTCCTGCTGGCCGCCGCGCTGGACGCGGTGGTCACGGTGTCGTACCCGGTGCTGCTCGGCGTGATCATCGACAAGGGGATCCTCCCCAAGCGCGCCGACGTCGTGCTGATCCTGGCCGGCGTCGTGGTCGGCCTGGCGATCTTCGACGCGCTCCTGACCGTCGCCCAGCGCTACTTCACCGCGCGGGTCGGCGAGGGACTGATCTACGACCTGCGCACCGAGGTGTTCGGCCACGTGCAGCAGCAGCCGATCGCGTTCTTCACCCGGGCGCAGACCGGCTCGCTGGTCAGCCGGCTGAACAGCGACGTGATCGGCGCCCAGACGGCGCTCACCTCCACGCTGTCGTCGGTGGTGTCCAGCGTGCTGCAGCTGGTCCTGGTGCTGATCACGATGTTCTACTACTCCTGGCTGGTCACGGTCATCTCGCTGGTGCTGCTGCCGATGTTCCTGATCCCGGCCCGCCTGGTCGGGCGCAGGCTGCAGCGGCTGACCCGGGAGGGGATGCAGCTCGACGCGGCCATGGGCTCGACGATGACCGAGCGCTTCAACGTCGCCGGGGCGATGCTGGTCAAGCTGTTCGGCAAGCCGGACGCCGAGAGCCAGGTGTTCGCCGGGCGGGCGGCCCGGGTCAGGGACATCGGCGTTACGCAGGCCATGTACGGCAGCACGCTGTTCATCGCGCTGACCTTGCTGGCCTCGCTGGCCACCGCGGTGGTCTACGGGGTGGGCGGCACGCTGGTCATCCACGGCGCCTTCCAGCTCGGCGCGATGGTCACGCTGGCCCTGCTGCTCCGCCAGCTGTACGGGCCGATCACCTCGCTGTCCAACGTGCAGGTCAACGTGATGACCGCGCTGGTCAGCTTCGACCGGGTGTTCGAGGTGCTCGACCTGAAGCCGCTGATCGAGGACCGGCCGGGCGCGACGGCGCTGGCGGTGGCCGGGCAGGCCAACGGATCGGGGCCCGCCGGGCCGCTGGCGGACATCGTCTTCGACCACGTCTCGTTCCGCTACCCGGCGGCGTCCGAGGTCTCGCTCGCGTCACTGGAGTCCATCGCCCTGCCCGTGCCGGAGCGGACCGACGCCAACCTGGGCGTGCTGCACGACGTGAGCTTCACCGCCCCGGCCCGGCAGCTCACCGCCCTGGTCGGCCCTTCGGGCGCGGGCAAGACCACGATCACCCACCTGGTGTCGCGGCTGTATGACCCGGACCAGGGCACGGTCTGCATCGGCGGGTCCGACATCTCCGGCGTGACCCAGGAGTCGCTGCACGACGTGGTCGGCGTGGTCACCCAGGACGCGCACCTGTTCCACGACACGCTCCGGGCCAACCTGGCCTACGCCCGGCCCGGGGCCACCGAGCAGGAACTGATCGACGCGTGCCGGGCCGCGCAGATCTGGGACCTGATCTCGGTGCTGCCCGACGGCCTGGACACGATCGTGGGCGACCGCGGCTACCGGCTGTCCGGCGGCGAGAAGCAGCGCGTCGCCCTGGCCCGGCTGCTGCTGAAGGCACCCGCCGTGGTGGTCCTCGACGAGGCCACCGCCCACCTGGACTCCGAGTCGGAGGCCGCCGTCCAGCGCGCGCTCGCCACCGCGCTGGCCGGGCGCACCTCGCTGGTCATCGCCCACCGGCTGTCCACCATCCGGGAGGCCGACCAGATCCTCGTCATCGACGAGGGCCGGGTCCGCGAGCGCGGCCGGCACGAGGAACTGCTCGCGGCCGGCGGCCTGTACGCCGAGCTCTACCGCACCCAGTTCGCCCGTCAGGAGCCCGCGGCGCTGGCCTGAGTTCCGGTCATCCTGCCGTGAACGCGGCCGGGCACGTATGGTCTTGCTGTGCCTAGCCGTCTGCCTTACCTGCGCTATGACGACCTCGACCCCGGCCGCCGGGCGGTGTGGGACGCCATCGTCGGCTCCCGGGGCACCGACCTGGTCAACGCCGAGGGCGGGCTGATCGGCCCGTTCAACGCCTTCGTGCACGCCCCGGGCGTCGGCCGGCGCCTGACCTCGCTGGGGCACGTGGTGCGATTCGAGACGTCGATCGAGCGCAGGCTGAGCGAGGTCGCCATCATCACCGTGGGCGCCCGCTGGAAGGCCGAGTTCGAGTGGTGGGCGCACGCCCGCATGGCTCGCGAGCACGGCGTGGCCGACGCGGTGGTGGACGCCATCGGCCGGGGCGAGGAGCCGCCGCTGCAGGCCGACGATGAGCGGGCGGTGTACGCCGTGGCCCGGCAGCTCACCGAGCACGGCCAGGTCGACTCCGGCGCCTACGCCGCCGCCCGGCAGCTGCTCGGGGACGACGGGATGGTCGAACTGGTGTCGCTGTGCGGCTACTACACGCTGGTGTCGTTCCTGCTGAACGCCTTCACCGTGCCGCTCCCGCCGGGTGCCGCGCCGGCCTGGGGCCCCCCGCCTGACCCCGGTCAGGCCCCGTAGCCGACCCGGCGCAGGTCGAGGCCGGCCACCTGCTCGACGTCGGTGACCTGCTGCGGGGTCAGGGTGCGGCGCCAGCCGCCGGGCTGGATGGCCAGCGAGCCGGCCACGCCCTGCCCGCGGGCCCGGACCCCGATCGCGGCCACCTCGGCCTCGATGAAGCCGGACACCGCCCGCGCCGCCTCGGCGGGCCGCCGGATCACCTGCTCGTAGCGCAGGGTCGTCAGCCGCTCGGCGGGCATGCTGCTGCGCAGCCTGGCCATCATCCGGACCGAGCCGCGCCAGCGCATCGCGCACTTCCCGGCCAGCGACAGGGCAGGCCAGGCGGCCCGGTCGGCATCGGTCTCGATGCCGAAGAACGGGTTGGGGAACTCGCTGTCCACGTTGACCACCCCGGGCTTGAACCAGGCCAGCGAGTCGGCGTCGGCCAGCATCGCGGCCACCACGTCCCGGCCGTCCCGGATGATCTGCACCAGCCGCGCGTCCGGGAACGCGTAGACCAGGCCCTCGGCGCAGTACATCAGGTCCGGGGTCGCGTCCCCGTACCGGCGGATGTCGCGCCCGGCGACGCAGCTGCCCGCCCCGTTCACGCCGCCCGCGTCGCGGCAGGCCGGCGAGCAGCCCAGGCAGCCGTGCGCGGTGACCTGCCAGGCCTGCGCGAGGGCGTCGCGCAGCACGGTCGCGGCCGCCTCGCCGCGGCCGCGCTGGATCGACGGGCTGCGCGCGAACGCGTACACGACGCTCAGCACGCTGCGCTGGCCGATGGTCACGTGGAAGCCGGGCGTGTTCTTCAGGGCGCGCGCCAGCAGGTCCGCTCCCGAGTACGGGGCGCCGAGGATGAAGACCGGCTGGCGGACCTTGCGGCCGTTGACGACCAGGATGTGCGGATGAGGTGCCATGACTAGGGATAAGTGTGGCATCATCCGGACCGCATCGCGGGTCCCGCCGGCGATCATGCCCGGGCCGGGCCAGCCGGTGGCGGGACGCGCCGCCGACGGCTTCCCGTTCCGGATGACAGTCAGTGAGCCCGCGGCGGGATGGCTGCCCGGCGGCCGTGGTGCCCGGCGTGGTCCTCGAGGTTGAGCGCGGCCTGGATCAGCGGCATGTGGCTGAAGGCCTGCGGGAAGTTGCCGACCTGCCGGCCGTAGCGCGGGTCGTACTCCTCGCTGAGCAGCCCGACATCGTTGCGCATGGACAGCAGCCGCTCGAACAGCCGCACCGCGTCGCCGGGCCTGCCGATCAGGCGCAGCGCGTTCACCAGCCAGAAGCTGCAGGCCAGGAAGGCTCCCTCGGAACCGGTCAGGCCGTCGACGCCTGCCTGCGCCTCCGGGCCGGCGGGCTGGGTGTACCTGAGCACCAGGCCGCCGCTGACCAGCTCGCGCTGGATGGTCGCCACCGTGGACACGACCCGCGGGTCGTCCGGCGGCAGGAAGCCGACCTCCGGGATCAGCAGCACCGCCGCGTCCAGCGCGGTGCTGCCGTAGTACTGGGTGAACGTGCCGCGCCTGGCGTCATAGCCTTTCTCGCACACCTCGGCGTGGATCTGGTCGCGCACCGCGCGCCACCGGGCCTGTCCGCCCGGCTGGCCCAGCTCGGCGACCCGGACCGCCCGGTCGAAGGCGACCCAGGCCATCACCTTGGAGTGCACGAAGTGCCGCCGGGGCCCCCGGACCTCCCAGATCCCCTCGTCGGGCTCGCTCCAGTGCTGCTCCAGAAACCGGAGCAGGGCCCGGACCAGGCTCCAGGTGTGGCCGTCGAACCTCAGCCCCGCCTGGCGGCCGAGCGTGATGGCGTCGATCACCTCGCCGTACACGTCGAGCTGGAGCTGGCCGACCGCGGCGTTGCCGATCCGCACCGGCGCCGAGTTCTCGTAGCCGGGCAGCCAGTCCGCCTGCCATTCCTCGAGACGGCGCTCGCCGGCCACGCCGTACATGATCTGCACGTCGCCCGGGTCCCCGGCGACCGCCCGCCCCAGCCACTCCCGCCACGACGACGCCTCGCCGGTGTAGCCGGTGCGCAGCAGCGCCTCCAGGGTGATCGTGGCGTCGCGCAGCCAGCAGTACCGGTAGTCCCAGTTCCGCACCCCGCCGATGTCCTCGGGCAGCGAGGTCGTCGGGGCCGCGACGATGCCGCCGGTCGGAGCGTAGGTGAGCGCCTTCAGCGTGATCAGCGACCGGACCACGGCGTCCCGGTACTGCCCCTGGTAGGTGCACTTGGCCACCCAATCCGCCCAGAATCTCCTGGTGGCCGCCAGCGCCTCGCCCGCGTCGACCTCGGGCGGCGGGCCCAGGTGCGAGGGCGTCCAGGCGAAGACGAACGGGACCCGCTCGCCGGCCCGGACCGTGAAGCTCGCCTCGTGCGCCAGGTCGTGGCCGACCAGCCGGACCGGGGTGCGCAGCCAGACCGAGTCGGGTCCCGCGACGGCCACGATCGCGTGGCCGATGCGGCGCACCCACGGCAGGACCTTGCCGTAGTCGAAGCGCAGCCGCCACACGCACTCCATCTCGACCGCGCCCGCCGTGCCCTCCACGATCCGGACCAGGACCGGGGCCCCGTCGGTGCGCGGCGGCATGAAGTCGATGACCCGCACGGTGCCGCCCGCCGTCTGCCACTCGGTCTGCAGGATCAGCGTGTCGTCCTGGTAGCAGCGGTTGACCCGGCCGCGTCGCGACGGCGGGCCCCCGGCCGCGGTCGGGCTGATCCGCCACTGGCCGTGGCGCTCGTCGCCCAGCAGCGCGGCCAGGCAGGCGGCCGAGTCGAACCGCGGCGCGCACAGCCAGTCCACCGCGCCGTCCCGGCTGATCAGGGCCGCCGTCTGCATGTCCCCGACGATCGCGTAATCCTCGATGAGCGCGGCCACGATCCCTCCCGTGCGGGGCACTAAGCTGACAGGCGTGCCAGAGTCTAGCCGGGTGATCACCCGCGCCCGGGCAGCCTCGGCCGTGGCCGCGGGAGCCGTGGCGCTGGCCGGCGGGCTGGCCCTGGCCGGATGCGCGAAGTTCGACGCCGCGCTCAGCCAGCAGTGGGCCACGGTGAGCTTCAAGCCGGACACCACGATCGCGACCATGCTCAGGGTGCGCACGGCCTGCTCGCACATTCCCAACGTCCGGGCCGAGGCCCTCCCGCGGCAGCAGAACGCGGTGACCATGGCCGGCGGGGTGACCTACCGCACCGACCACGCCAACGACGCCAACCTGGCGCAGCTGCAGCAGTGCCTGCAGCGGTACCCGTCCGTGGCCGGGATCGACTTCGAGGACTCCGGGGACGCCGGCGGCTGACCGCCGCGGGCCCGTGGGTTGAGCCCCGTGGGTTGAGCCCCGTGAGTTGGGCCCCCGCGCCCTGAGCGCCCGCTCGGCATGCAGTCCTGCGTGCGCTGTGGTATAAACGCATTGCCTATTAAGTCGATAATAACGATCGGAAAGACCTGATCGAGGAGGGACGGGCGGGCGAGATGAGGGGCGGGCGCACCATGAGAAGAGCGCTGCTGGCCGCGGGAGTGGCGGCCGCAACCCTGCTGGCCGCCGGATGCGGTTCGTCCGGCTCGTCCAGCTCGGCCGGGTCCAGCGGTTCTTCGGCGCCGGTGACCCTGCGGCTCGGCTTCCTCGTCAACATCACCCACGCCTCGGCGCTGGTGGGGATCAAGGAAGGGTTCTTCACGAAGGACCTCGGCCACGGCGTGGTCCTGAAGCTGACGCCGTTCAGCACCGGGACCGAGGAGTCCACCGCGCTGCTGGCCGGCCAGCTCGACGCGGCCTACGTGGGCCCCAACCCGGCGATCAAGGCCTGGCAGACGTCGGACGGCAAGCTGATCAAGGTCATCTCGGGCGCCGCGTCCGCAGGCGCCGAGCTGGTGGTCAAGTCGGGCGTCACCAGCGCCGCGCAGCTCAAGGGGCAGTCGCTGGCCACCCCGTCGCTCGGCAACACCCAGGACGTGGCGCTCCGCTACTGGCTCAAGCAGCACGGCCTGACCACCACGACCACCGGCGGCGGCGACGTCTCGGTCAAGCCGGTCTCGCCGAACTCGGCGGCCGTGCTGGAGTTCAAGTCCGGGCAGATCGCCGGCGGCTGGGAGCCCGCGCCATACGACGTCGAGATGGTGCAGGACGGCGGGCACGTGCTGGTCAACGAGGCCAGCCTGTGGCCGGGCGGCCAGTTCGTCACCACCAACCTGGTCGTGACCCAGTCGTTCCTCGCCGCGCACCCGAGCGCCGTCGACGGGCTGCTGCAGGGCCAGATCGAGGCGAACAACTTCATCCACCAGGACCCGGCCGCGGCCGAGGCCGCCGCCAACGCCGAGCTCACGTCCATCCTGGGCAAGGGCCTCAAGCCCAACGTCCTGTCCGCCTCGTTCCAGCAGATCACCTTCACCGACGACCCGATCGCCTCATCGCTGGCCACCGACGCGCAGCACGCGGTGGCCGTCGGCCTGCTCAGCCCGGTCCAGAACCTCAGCGCCCTGTACGACCTCGGCCCGCTGAACGCGCTGCTGGCCAAGGCGGGACAGCCAGCGGTGAGCCCGTGAGCGTGACGCAGCGGCGGCGCACGCCCCCGGAGCCAGCTCCGGGGGCGTCAGCCTTTCCGGGGCCGGAACCGGGACCGGCCGCCACGGGCCCGGCCGCCGTACGGCTCAGCGAGGTCTCGAAGGTCTACGGCCGGGGGGCGTCCGCGCTGCTGGCGCTGGAGCAGGTGTCCCTGACCGTGGCCCCCGGGGAGTTCGTCTGCCTGATCGGCGCGTCCGGCTGCGGGAAGAGCACCCTGCTGTCGCTGGTAGCCGGGCTGGACCAGCCGACGGCGGGATCGATCTCCACCGGGGGAGGGCGGGTGACCCTGATGTTCCAGGAGCCCGCGCTGTTCCCCTGGCTGACCGCCGCGCGGAACGTGGAGCTTGCCCTCCGGGCCCGGGGCGTGCCCAAGGCACAGCGGCGGCAGCGGTGCGCCGAGCTACTGGACCTGGTGGACCTGGGCGGCTTCGGCGGCAAGCGGCCGCACGAGCTGTCCGGGGGCATGCGGCAGCGGGTGGCCCTGGCCCGGGCCCTGGCCCAGGACGCCGACGTGCTGCTGATGGACGAGCCGTTCGGCGCGCTGGACGCGATGACCCGTGACCTGCTGCACGAGGAGCTGGAGCGGATCTGGGACCAGCAGCCGCTCACGATCCTGTTCGTCACCCACAACGTCCGCGAGGCCGTGCGGCTCGGCGACCGCGTGGTCGTGCTGAGCAGCCGGCCCGGCCGGGTGATCGAGGAGTACCAGGTGCCCCGGCAGGGGCCGCGCCGGATCGATTCCCCGGAGGTCGCCCGGCTGGCCGCCAGGATCACCGACCGGCTCCGCGAGGAGATGAGCCGCCATGGCCACTGAGACGCAGCCCGCCGCGAAGCAGGACGCCGCGATCGCCGGGCTGGACCGGCTCGAGCTCGGGCCGGCGCCGCGCCGGCGCGACGCAGGACGGATGGCGCGCTCGGCCTGGTCGGCCGCGTGGCCCAAGCTGCTGGCCATCGCGCTGATCCTGGTCATCTGGCAGGTCGTGCACCTCACCGGCTGGAAGTCCTACGTGCTCAAGGGGCCGGGCACGGTGCTGCCCGACCTGTGGGGGCAGATGCACCACGCGCTGCTGTGGCAGGCCATCGGGATTACCCTGCGCCGCGCCGTGCTCGGGTACGGGCTCGCCCTGGTCATCGGCTCGGTCATCGGGATCCTGGTGGCCCGGATCCCGCTGCTGCGCGCGGCGGTCGGCTCGATCATCACCGGCCTGCAGACGATGCCGTCGATCGTGTGGTTCCCGATCGGGATCGTGCTGTTCGGCCTGTCGACGCCGACGATCCTGTTCGTCATGGTGCTCGGCGCCGCGCCGTCGATCGCGAACGGCCTGATCACCGGGGTGGACTACACGCCGCCGCTGCTGCTGCGGGCCGGCCAGACCATGGGGCTGCGCGGCGTCACGCTGTACCGGTACCTGATCCTGCCCGCGTCGCTGCCCGCGTACGTGGCCGGGATGAAGCAGGGCTGGGCGTTTGCCTGGCGCAGCCTGATGGCCGGCGAGCTGCTGGTGCTGATCCTGGGCCAGCCGTCGCTCGGCGTGCTGCTCAGCAACGACCAGAACCTGCAGGACTTCGCCGGCCTCGGATCGATAGTGATCGTGATCCTGGTGATCGGGATCGTGGTCGACACGCTGTTCACCAAGGCCGACCTCGCGATCCGCCGCCGCCGGGGCCTGCTGGCGCCCGGCACGATGTCGTAGCCGGGCCGTGGGCCGGCCAGGGGCGCGGGCGAACGCCTCGACGACCAGGTCCTCCGCCGCAGCCGCGGTCCGATTATCCGGTGGCGCGCCCCGGTAACCTTGACTTATGGCTTCGGTAGCGCGGCGATTCGCCGGCCTCCCGGCCCGTCACGGGCCGTCGGGAGGTGTCGGCGCGCGCTAGCGAGTGACTCCGATCCGACGGCTGGAGCCGGGAGGCCCGTCCCCGGCCCGCCGTAAAGGACAAGGAGTCCCGATGCCCGCCCGTCTCACCGCCGCGCAGCTTGCGCGCGACCTTGCGCTGACCGACCTGACCGATCCGTCGGACGGACCGCACGCCATCCAGCTTCTCGTGCAGGCGGCCGTCACCGCGCTGACCAGCGCCTGGGGATGCGAGGCCCGCTGGTGCCGCGGCCCCAGGGTGGTGACCATCGCCGACAACTACGACCACCTCGGCTACCAGGCGGCGGCCGTGACCAGGGACGCCCGGTACACGCGCTACGTGGACGGCCGGCGCATGCTGCGCAGTCACTCCACCGCGATGGTGCCGCCCGCGCTGCGCAGGCTGGCCGCCGACCCGCCCGATGACGTGCTTCTGGTGTGCCCGGGCATCGCGTACCGGCGCGACGCGATCGACTGGCAGCACTCGCCCGCGCCGCACCAGCTTGACCTGTGGCGGATCAGCCGCGGGCAGGCCGGCGAGGCCGCCCTGGACGAGATGATCACCCTGCTGCTCGGCGCCCTGGCCCCGGGCCGCCCGAGCAGGCAGCAGCCCCGCCAGCACCCGTACACCAGCGGCGGGCGGCAGGTCGACGTGGCCCACGACGGCGGCTGGGTGGAGGTGTGGGAATGCGGCCTGGCCGGCCCAGGCGTGCTGGCCCGGCCGGGCCTGCCGTCCCGCGGCGGCCTGGCCCTCGGCATGGGCCTGGACCGGCTGCTCATGCTGCGCAAGGGCATCCCGGATATCCGCCTGCTGCGGTCCGCCGACCCGCGCGTGGCGAGCCAGATGCGGGACCTGGACCGCTACCGGCCGGTGTCGGCGATGCCGGCCGTCCGCCGGGACCTATCCGTCGCCGTCGGCCCGGGGGAGGACGACGAAACCCTCGGGGACCGGATCAGGGACGCGCTCGGCGCCGACGCGGATGGCGTGGAGGACGTGGCGATCCTGTCCTCGACCGCCTGCGAGGACCTGCCCGCGGCGGCGGCCGCCCGGCTGGGAGCGCGGCCCGGCCAGCGCAACCTGCTGGTGCGCGTCGTGCTCCGGCACCTGGAGCGGAGCCTGACCGACGACGAGGCCAACTCCCTGCGGGACCGCATCTACGCCGCGGTCCATCAGGGAACCTGCCACCAGTGGGCCATCCCGCCGCGCCGGCCGGATCGGGCGGGCCAGGCCGGCGGGGCCAGAACGTAGGATCGGAGCATGTCGAATACCGCCGGGATTGTCCTGGCCGGCGGCCGGTCGTCCCGGATGGGCACGCCCAAGGCGGCCCTGGAATGGCACGGCTCCACGTTGCTGCACCGCACGGCCGGCGTCATGCTGCGGGTGACCGACGGGCCGGTCGTGGTGGTCCGGGCGCCCGGGCAGGACCTGCCCGCATTGCCGCCGCAGGTCGAGGTCATCGAGGATCCGCGGGAGGGCCTAGGCCCGGTGCAAGGGCTGGCGGCCGGCCTGGCGGCGGTCGCCGGCCGCGCCGAGATCGCGTTCGTCTGCTCCACCGACCTGCCGTTCCTGCACCCCGCGTTCGTCCGGCGGGTACTGCGGGCGGCGGACGAGGGAGCGGACGTGGGCCTGCCGGTCGCCCGCGGCTATCCGCAGCCGCTGGCCGCCGCCTACCGCACGGCGCTGGCCCCACTGGCCGGGCGGCTGGTGCAGGAGAACCGGCTGCGCCCGGCGTTCCTGTTCGAGGAGTGTCAGGTCACCCGGCTGGACGAGGCCGCGCTGCGCGACGACCCGGTGCTGGCCGCGCTGGACCCCGACCTCGACTCGGTGCTGAACGTCAACGAGCCCGGCGACTACCAGGAGGCCCGGGCCCGCCTGGCGCCCGAGGTCACGATCCAGCGCTTCGGCACCCTGGCCGATGGCCACCGCGGCCCGGAGCCGGTCCGCGCGGCCACCGTGGCCGGGGCGGCGGCGGCCGCTGGGCTGGTCCTCGACCGGCACGTGGTGGCCGCGCTGAACGGCGACCAGATCACCCGGGACGGCCAGACGCCGCTGGCGACCGGGGACGTCGTGTTCTTCCTCGCGGCGGACGCAGGCGGCTGATCCAGATGACGGCCGGCGGCTATTTCGGCAGGGCGCTCGTGGTGGACGCCGCAGACGCCTCGGCCCGCATCCTGCCGCTGCCCGATGAGCTGCTGCGGGCCTACATCGGCGGCGCCGGGCTCGGTGCCTGGCTGATGCACGAGCTCGGCCCGCCCGGCGTTGATCCGCTGGCCGCCGAGGCGCCGCTGGCCTTCGTGTTCTCCCCGCTGGTGGGCACGCCGCTGACCACCAGCGCCAAGTTCGCCGTGGTGGCCAAGTCCCCGCTGACCGGCCTGCTGAACGATGCGCTGTCGTCGAGCCATTTCGCGATCTCCGGCAAGCTCACCGGCCACGATGCCATCGTGGTGCGCGGTGCGTGCGCGGAGCCGTCTGTGCTGCTCATCGACGGTGACGGGACGCGCCTCATCGGCGCGGCCGAGCTGTGGGGGCGGCCAGCGGCGGAGGCAGAGCGGCTGCTGCGGGAGCGCCTGGGCCGCGGCTGGCGGGCGGCTGTGATCGGGCCCGCGGGCGAGCGCGGGGTGCGTTACGCAACGATCTCCCACGACGGGCGGCACGCCGGCCGCGGCGGTCTTGGCGCGGTCATGGGCGCCAAGCGGCTCAAGGCCGTGGCGGTGCGCGCCGCGGCCAAGGTCGCCCCTGCCGACCCGCAGGCCGTGCTGGCCGCAGCGCGCGACCTGCGGGCCCGCTCGTTCGGCCCGGCCACGGCTAAGTACCGCGAGCTGGGCACGCTGGCTAACCTGCTCGCGTTCAACGCGATCAGCACGCTCCCGACCCGCAATTTCCAGGCCGCCGAGTTCGCCGGGGCCCAGCAGCTGGCCGCCGAGGACCTGTCTCAAATGCGCAGCGTCACCCGCAACAGCTGTGCCTCGTGCACCATCGGCTGCGAGCACATCTACTCCGCCCGCGGCGGGAAGCAGATGCGGGTGGAGTACGAGAACGTGTTCGCGCTCGGTCCCATGTGCGGGGTGTCCGACCCCGATGCCGTGCTCGCCGCCAGCGGCCGGTGCGACGAGCTCGGGCTGGACACGATCTCGGCCGGCGGCACCATCGCCTGGGCCATGGAGTGTGCCGAGCGGGGCCTCATCGACGCGCCGTGGCTGCGGTTCGGCGACGCCGACGCGCTGCTGCGTGCCCTGGAGGAGATCGGCGCGCGGCAGGGCCTCGGCGAGCTGCTGGCCGAGGGCTCGCGGCGAGCGGCCGAGCACGTCGGGGGAGGGTCGGCGGCCTTCGCGCCGCACGTCAAGGGCCTGGAGCTGCCGGGATACGAGCCCCGCACGATGCAGGCCATGGCGCTGGGCCTGGCGGTGAACTCCCGGGGCGCCGACCACAACCGCTCGGGCGCCTACGAGGCTGACCTGTCCGGCGCCCACGACCGGCTCGCGGGGGGCCAGGCGCATGTGGCGGCGGCGATCGAGACCGAGGACCGGGCCGCGGTGATGGACTCCCTGATCCTCTGCAAGTTCCTGCGCGGGGTGTTCAGCGAGCCGTTCGACGAGTGGGCGGCGCTGCTGTCCGCGGTGACCGGCTGGGACACGAGCGGGGCCGAGCTGCGGCAGACCGCGCGCCGGATCGTCCTGGCCAAGCGGGTGTTCAACCTCCGCGAGGGCTGGCGGCCGCAGGATGACTGGCTGCCGGAGCGGCTGCTGTCCGAGCCGCTCCCGATGGCGTCGGGCCGGGTCGCGACGCTGACCCCGGAGCGGCTGCGGGACATGATCGACGGCTACTACGCGGCCCGCGGGCTGGACGGCGAAGGCCGCCCGGACCAGGACAGCCTCGCGGACCTGCGGCTGAACAACTAGGCCCCGGCGCGGTCAGAACTTCAGGGTCCACTTCAGCGTGAAGTCCAGCACGACCGCGAACATGAGGTAGAACAGCCAGACTCCGGTGCCCAGGTGCAGGAAGCCGAGCACCCGCTCGGGAACCTTCCCGAGCTGCGGCAGGCTGGCCTTGAGGCTGACGAAGAACTCGGCGATGTAGATGAGGGTCAGGCCGAGGAACAGGCCGCCGACCTCATCGTCGCCCGCCTTGAAGAAGACGATCATCCCGAGGACGGAGATGGCCGTGAAGGCGACCGACATGCCGACGTTGACCCGGGGATCGGCCTGCCGCAGCCGGTTCCAGCCCAGGGCGAACCAGTGCACGCCGTATGCGGTGAACGCGAGCGCGGCCATGTACAGCGGGGCCGCCCCCACGAACGTGCCGAACAGCGTCAGCCCGGCGAGCAGGTAGATGCCGGTGATGAACTGCATGAAGCCGGGCATCCAGATGCCCCACATGCCGGTGGCGAAGTCCACCTTCTCGTCACGCTCGGGGAAGTCGAAGAGCTCCTGCGTGCCGTAGATCATGTATCCGGTCCCGAGGCCGAAGAACCCCACGGCCAGCGGCGGGAACGGGGACGCGGGGAGGCTGATGACCGCCTGAAGCGACTGGGTTAAGGATTGGGACAACGCGACCTCCTCGGATCAGTCCGGATTTGGCTGCGGTTATCGTACTCCGACACGATACGACTGATTAGGACGTTTTCTGCAACCAGGGACTCGGGAGAGTGCCGCGGAGCGCCGTTCCGCCGGCCGGGCCTGCGGGCCGCGGAGGACGCGGCCGTGCCACACGCTAGGCGCGGGGGCCGTTGCGGAGGTAGATACTAAGTTATGGTCATTCATGCTCCGGCTCAGGCCCGTACGGTCACCCTGACGATCGACGGGGTGGCGGTCACCGTCCCGGACGGCACCACGATCTGGGCCGCGGCCAGGCAGGCGGGCGTCGACATCCCGGTCCTGTGCCACGACGAGCGCTACGACCCCGTGGGCGTCTGCCGGATGTGCGTGGTGGACGTCGGGGCGCGCGCCTACGCCGCCGCCTGCGTGCGCCCGTGCGAGGACGGCATGGAGGTCAAGACCGCCACGCCGGACGTGGAGCGCAACCGCGCCACCCTGACCGAGCTGCTGCTCGCCGACCAGCCCGCGCGCGAGCGCGACCCGAAGCAGACCACCACCGGCGACAACGAGCTGCTCGCCCTGGCCGACCACTTCGGGCTGGCCGACGGCGGCGGCCTGCCCGCCGGCTCGGGCCGGGGGGCGGACCTGTCCAACCCGGTCATCGCGGTGGACCACGACGCGTGCATCCTGTGCGACCGCTGCGTCCGCGCCTGCGACGACATCCAGGGCAACGACGTCATCGGCCGCAGCGGCAAGGGCTACGCCACCCGGATCGCCTTCGACCTGAACGACCCGATGGGCGCGTCGTCGTGCGTGACCTGCGGGGAGTGCGTCGCGGCCTGCCCGACGGGCGCGCTGACCAACAAGCCGATCGGCAGCATTCCGATCCGCCCGCGCAGCGAGCTCGACCAGGTGGACAGCGTCTGCCCGTACTGCGGCGTCGGCTGCGCGCTCACCTACCACGTCGACCGGGAGCGGGGCGCGATCGCGTTCGCCGAGGGCCGGGACCAGCCGGGCTCGAAGGGCCGGCTGTGCGTCAAGGGCCGGTACGGCTGGGACTACGCGGCCTCACCACAGCGCCTCACCGTGCCGCTGATCCGCCGCGACGACGCCTACCCCAAGGGACCGCTGTCCGCGGACGTACGCGGCGAGATGAACCGCGGCGAGTACCTCGAAGACACCGAAGAGCGGGCCGAGCGCAGGCAGCTCAGCGCGGGCCGCGACGTCAACGCCACCCGCAACGGCCGGGGCGGCAACGGCCGGGGCGGCAACGGCCGGGGCGGCAACGGCCGGGGCGGCAACGGCCGGGGCGGCAACGGCGACGGCGGCCGCAGCGAGCAGCGCGGGCGCAAGCCCGGGGGCCTGGTCGACTACGCCGAGGTGCTGCCGCACTTCCGGGAGGCCACCTGGGACGAGGCGCTGGACCTGGTCGCCCGGCGGCTCACCGAGGTCTACGCCGACGGCGGGCCGGGCGCGATCGCCGGCTTCGGCTCGGCCAAGTGCTCCAACGAGGAGGCCTACCTCTTCCAGAAGCTGATCAGGACCGGCTTCCACACCAACAACGTGGACCACTGCACCCGGCTGTGCCACGCGTCCAGCGTATTCGCGCTGTTCGAGGGCATCGGCTCCGGCGCGGTCTCCACCACCTACGGCGACGTGATCAACGCCGACGTGGCCATCGTGACCGGCAGCAACCCGACCGCGAACCACCCGGTGGCGTCGTCGTTCTTCAAGCAGGCCCGCCGCCGGGGCACGACGATCATCTACGTCGATCCCCGGGCCGACAAGATGGCCGACCACGCCGACATCTTCTGCCAGATCAAGCCGGGCACCGACGTCGCGTTCTACAACGGCGTCATGCACGAGGTGATCAGGCTCGGGCTGACCGACGACGAGTTCATCCGCAGCCGGACGACGAACTTCGAGGCCCTGGCCGAGACGGTCAAGAACTACCCGCCAGAGCGGGCCGCCCAGATCACCGGGGTGGACGCCGCGGTGATCCGGCGGGCGGCGCGGGCCTGGGGCGAGGCGGGCGCGGGCGTGATCTTCTGGGGCATGGGCATCTCCCAGCACACCACCGGCACCGACAACGCCCGCTGCCTGATCGCGATGTGCGCGATCACCGGCAACGTCGGCCGGCCGGGCAGCGGGCTGCACCCGCTGCGCGGGCAGAACAACGTGCAGGGCTCCTCGGACATGGGCCTGATCCCGATGTACTACCCGGACTACCAGAAGGCCGACAACCCCGACGTCCGCGCTAGGTTCACGCAGCTATGGGGCACCGACGACCTGGACCCCAAGCGCGGCCTGACCGTCACCGAGATCATCGGCTCGGCGCTCAAGGGCGGCGTGCGCGGCATGTACATGATGGGGGAGAACCCGTTCCTGTCCGACCCCAACATCAACAAGGTCCGCAAGGCGCTGTCCAAGCTCGACTTCCTCGTGGTCCAGGACATCTTCCTGACCGAGACCGCCGAGTTCGCCGACGTCATCCTGCCTGCCTCGTCCTACCTGGAGAAGGACGGCACCTACACCAACACCGACCGCCGGGTGCAGCTAGGACGCAAGGTGCTCGACCCGCCGGGCCAGGCCCGGCTGGACTGGCAGGTCGTGCAGGACATCGCCAACCGGATCGGGCTCGGCTGGAGCTACTCATCGCCGCGTGAGGTCTTCGAGGAGATCGTCTCGGTGATGCGCAGCTATAAGAACCTCAGCTACGACAATCTCGGGTCCACCGGCAAGCTCTACCCGAATCCCGATCCCGAGCACAGCGACGGGACCGTGGTGATGTTCGGCGAGCGGTTCAACACCCCCGACGGGCTTGCCCACCTGGTGCCCGCCGAGTGGCTGCCGGCCAAGGAGCTGCCGAATGCCGAATACCCCGTCATCCTCAGCACCGGCCGACTGCTCGAGCACTGGCATACCGGCTCGATGACCCGCCGGTCCTACGCGCTCGACGCGATCAGCCCGCGGCCCCAGGTGTACCTGCACCCGGACGACGCCGCCGAGCTCGGCCTGGCCGACGGCGAGATGGCCCGGGTGACCTCGCGCCGGGGCACGATCGTGCTGGAGACCCGGTTCTCGCACCGGGAGGGCCGCGGCAGCTGCTTCATCCCGTTCCACTTCCGCGAGGCCGCGGCCAACCTGCTGACCATCGACGAGATCGACCCGCTCGGCAAGATCCCCGAGTTCAAGTTCTGCGCCGTGCGCATCGAGGCGGCCGTGCCCGAGCCGCAGGACTTGTGATGGCGCAGGCCCGGCCGCGCGTGCCCGGGGTCGAGGCCCGGGCCGGCAAGTTCCCCGGCCCCAGCCTGATCCCGGCGCTGCACGCCATCCAGGAGCGGCTCGGCTGGCTGCCGCGCGAGGAGCTCGTGACCCTGGCCCGGGACACCCGCCGGCCGCTGTACGAGATCGAGGGGCTGATCTCGTACTACCCGCACTTCCGCACCGACCCGCCGGCCAAGGTGGCGCTGCACGCCTGCCACGACCTGTCCTGCTGGCTGCAGGGCGCCGACCAGCGCATCGCGGCCCTGCGGGAGCGTTACGGGGACGACGCCGAGGTCGAGTTCACCGAGGTGTCCTGCCTCGGCCGGTGCGACGCGGCGCCCGCGGTGGCGGTCAACGAGTGCCCGTCCGCGGCCGACGACGCGGACGCGCTGGTCACCGCGGCCCGGACCGGGCACCGGGCCGAGCCCGTGCCCCGCGCCTACGGCGGCGGCGGCCCCTGGCCCAACGACCCGTACCCGGCGGCCGGGCCAGGGCGGTACGCGGCGCTGCGTAAATTGCTCTCCGGAGAGCTCGACGCCGATCAGGTCATCACCGCGCTGCAGGACTCCGGGCTGCGCGGGATGGGCGGGGCCGGCTTCCCCGCGGGCCGGAAGTGGGGGCTGGTCGCCGCGCAGGCGGCCACGCCGAAGTACGTGATCTGCAACGCGGACGAGTCCGAGCCGGGGACGTTCAAGGACCGGCAGATCCTCGCCGAGCAGCCGCACCTGGTGCTGGAGGGGCTGCTGCTCGGGATGGCGGCGGTCGGCGCCGAGGAAGGCTGGGTGTTCATCCGGCACGAGTACGGCCCGGAGGAGGCGGTGATCCGCCGCGAGATCGAGTCGCTGCGCGCCGCCGGGCTGGTCGGGCCGGCTGTGCCGACCGGAAAGAATGGGGCGGGCCCGGGCCGTCGGCTCTCGGTGGAGGTGTTCACCTCGCCGGGCGGCTACATCCTCGGCGAGGAATCGGCGCTGATCGAGTGCATGGAGGGCCACCGCGGGGAGCCGCGGAACAAGCCGCCGTTCCCCGGGACCTACGGCCTGTGGGGTCAGCCCACGCTGATGAACTCGGTCGAGACGCTCGCCCACGTCCCGGTCATCATCCTGCGCGGGGCCGACTGGTGGAAGCGGCAGGGCGTGGGCGGCGGCAGCGGGCTGAAGTTCTTCGCGGTCTCCGGGCACGTCGAGCGCCCCGGCGTGTACTGCGTGCCGATGGGCAGCACCGCTGCCGACCTGCTCGAGCTGGCCGGCGGGGTGGCAGGCGGCCGGGCCGTGGGCGCGATCCAGCCGGGCGGCGCGTCGTCGAACTTCCTCGGGCCCGACCAGCTCGACGTGCCGCTCGACTTCGACACGCTGGCACGGGCCGGGTCGATGCTCGGCTCGGGCGCGCTGGTGGTCATGGCCGCGGGCACCGACCTGCTCGCGGCGGCCACGAACGTGCTGCGCTTCTTCCGCAACGAGTCCTGCGGCAAGTGCGTTCCGTGCCGGGTGGGATCGGCCAAGGCGCACCAGGTCCTCAGCGACCTGCTCGCCGGGGGCGGCGGGCCCGCCGAGGTGAACGGGCAGGTGCGCCAGCTGGAAGAGACCCTGCGCAAGACCTCGATCTGCGGGCTCGGCCAGGTTGCCCTGGGCCCGGTGGTGAGCGTGCTGAGGCTAGGGGAACAGCCACGGAGCACCTAACGCCCACGCCCCGGGGCCGGGAGTTCTTCGCCACCCGGACGGTCGCCGAGGCGCTTTCCGGCTTCCGGCCCGAGCGGCGCACCCCGGCCGAGACCATCCCGCTGGCCAGCGCGCTGCACCGGGTCCCGGCGGCGCCGGTCACCGCGCCGCACCCGCTGCCCGGCTTCGCCCGCTCGACCGTGGACGGCTACGCGGTGCGGGCGGCCGACACCTACGGGGTCTTCGACGGGCTGCCCGGCTACCTCGACGTGGTCGGCGCGATCCGGATGGGCTCCGCACCCGACGTCGACGTCGGCCCGGGGACCGTGGTCAGCATGCCCACCGGCGGCATGTTGCCCCCCGGCGCGGACGCCGTGGTGATGGTCGAGTACACCGAGGCGGTGTCGGAGGGCACCATCGAGATCGTCCGCCCCGTGGCTCCCGGCGACGGTGTCGTCCGGGCCGACGAGGACGCCGCGGCCGGGGCCGAGCTGGTACCCGCCGGCCGCCCGCTGCGCGCCCAGGACCTGGGCATGCTGGCCGCGGCCGGGGTCACCAGCGTGGCCGTCCATGCCCGCCCGCGGGTGACGATCCTGTCCACGGGCGACGAGGTGGTGCCGGCCGACACCGCGGCGCTGCGCCCGGGCGAGGTACGCGACGCGTCCGCGGTCGCGCTCGCCGCGCTGGTCACCGAGGCCGGCGGCCAGCCGGCCGGCGCCGGGATCGTCCCGGACGATCCCGGCCTGCTCGAGGCCGCCCTGCGCGCCGCGCTGGCCGGCAGCGACCTGGTCGTGATCTCGGCCGGCTCGTCGGTCGGGGCGCGCGACGAGACCGGGGCCGCCGTGCGCCGCCTCGGCCCGCCGGGCATCTGGTGCCACGGCCTGGCCATCCGGCCCGGCAAGCCCACGCTGCTGGCCGAGTGCGCGGGAGTGCCGGTGATCGGGCTGCCGGGCAACCCGCGCTCCGCCCTCGTGATCTTCCGGCTGATCGGGATGCCGCTGGTGCGGCTCGTCGGCGGGTGCACCCGCCCGCCCGCCGAGCCGGTGGTGCGGGCGCGGCTGGACCGTGACCTGGCCTCGGCCGCGGGCCGCCTGGACGTCGTCCAGGTCCGCGTGGCCGGCGGCACCGCCAGCCCGGTCTTCGGGCTGTCGGCGCTGCTGTCGGTGCTCACCGCCGCCGACGGATACGTGATCGTTCCCGAGGAGGCGACCGGGCTCGACGCCGGTACCGAGGTCGACGTCACCCTGTACCGTTGATCACCGTCATGGCCGACAGCCCGTTCCTGTCCGACGTGCCCGCCGCCCGCGCCCTCGACGCCTGGCGCAGCGCCCGCGCGGCCGCGGGCTGCCCGGCCCGGCTGCCGGCGATCCGGGTGCGGGTCGAGGACGCCGCGGGCCGGGTTACCGCCGAGCCGGTGTGGGCCACCCGCTCCTCGCCGCCCTTTGACGCGGCCGGCATGGACGGGATCGCGGTGCGCGCCGCCGACACCCTCGGCGCCAGCGAGACCACCCCCGTCTACCTGGAGCCAGACGCCTACGACGTCGTGGATACCGGCGACCCGATGCCCGCCGGGCGGGACGCGGTGGTCATGCGCGAGTACGTGCACTACGCCGGCGCCGCCGCGGAGCTGCGTGCCGCGGTGCCGCCCTACCAGCACGTCCGCTCGGTGGGCGAGGACGTTTCCGCCGCCGAGCTGCTGCTGCCCGAGGGCCACCGGCTGCGGGCCGTCGACCTCGCCGCCGCCGCGGCCGCCGGGGCCACGCACCTGAGCGTGCGGCGCGCCCCGGTCGTCGCCGTCCTGCCCACGGGGGACGAGGTACGGCCGATCGGCGCGCCGACCGGTCCCGGGGAGATCCTCGACACCAACTCGCTGATGCTGGCCACCCAGGCCCGTGAGGCCGGCGCCGCGGCGCACTGCCTGCCGATCGAGCCCGACGACCCGGCGGGCCTGGCCGCGGCGGTCCGGGCGGCCGTGGCCGGCTGCGACCTGCTCATCGTCGTGGCGGGCTCGAGCGCGGGCCGGGATGACTACACCGCCCGGATCGTGGCCCAGCTCGGGACGCTGGCCGTGCACGGCGTGGCGGTCCGGCCCGGCCACCCGGTGGTGCTCGGCGTGGTCGACGGCACGCCGGTGCTCGGGGCTCCCGGCTACCCGGTGTCGGCCGCGCTGACCTTCGACATCTTCGCCGCGCCGCTGCTGGCCGAGCTGGAGGGGACCGTGCCCCGCCGCCGCCCGCGGGCCCGGGCCCGGCTGGCCCGCAAGCTCGCCTCCCCGCTCGGCATGGACGACTGGGTGCGGGTGCGCCTGGGCATGGTGGGCGCCGCGATGGTCGCCACCCCGCTGCCCCGCGGGGCGGGCGTGCTCACCTCGCTGGTCCGGGCCGACGGGCTGCTGGTGGTGCCAGGCCGGCCTGGAGGGCCACCACCCGGGCGACGAGGTCGAGGTCGAGCTGCTGCGCGGCCTGGACGAGATCTCCGGCACGATCGTCGCCATCGGATCGCATGACCTCGTCCTGGACCTCGCCGCCTCGGCGCTGCACGCCGCGGACCCGCGGGTCACCCTGGCGTCATCGAACGTCGGCTCCCTCGGCGGGCTGGTCGCCCTGCGCGACGGGCTGTGCCACATCGCCGGGTCCCACCTGCTGGACCCGGCCACCGGCGAGTACACCCTGCCCTACCTGGACCGGGTCCTCGCCGGGCGGGACGTGTCCGTGGTCCGGCTCGTGCACCGGGACCAGGGCCTGATCGTCGCCGCCGGCAACCCCCTCGGCCTGAAGGGGATCGAGGACCTGACCCGCGCGGGGGTGCGCTACGTCAACCGCCAGCGCGGGGCGGGCACCCGGGTGCTGCTCGACCATGAGCTGCGGCGGCGGGGGATCAGCCCCGGCGCCATCGACGGCTACGCGCGCGAGGAGCCCACCCACCTGGCCGTGGCGGCGGCGGTCGCCGCCGGGCGCGGCGACGCAGGGCTCGGGATCATGGCGGCCGCGCGCGCCTTCGGCCTCGACTTCCTGCCGGTCACCCGCGAGCCGTACGACCTCGTGGTCACCGCGGCGGAGGCGGACAGCCCGCGGCTGGATCCGCTATGGGCGCTGCTGCGCTCCGGCCGGTTCCGGGCGGCGGTGGAGGAACTGGGCGGCTACGGCACCGAGGAGATGGGCCGGCGGATCAGGTAGCCGCCGCGGCGCGGCGGTCCCGCCAGGCCAGCCAGGCCCGGCTCACCATGAAGCAGAACGTCGCCAGGCCGCCGAGCACGAAAAGGTTCCAGCTGATCAGCTGGATGGCGCTCAGGTGGAAGATCTCGCTCATCGGGTGCCTGCGGACGTCGAAGCCGACCAGCCCGTGCGGGACGAAGGCCAGTCGCCCGGTCCAGTGGGTCGGCCAGTCCGCGAAGATCCCGGCCAGCACGGCGCCGAACCCCCAGTATCCCCACCGGGCCGCGCCCCGGGCGCGGAAGCCCGCGTCCGCGAGCAGGACGAACACCGGCACGATCCACACCCAGTGGTTGTCCCAGCTGATCGGGGAGATCAGCACGCCGGTCACCGCACAGGTCACCCAGCCCGCCGTGGGCCGGGCGGTCCGCGCGAACAGGGCCGCCGCGGCCAGCCCGAGGCACCCGATGACCGCGGCCAGCAGCAGCCACAGCGCCGTCACCGAGCCCGCGCCCGCGGGCGTGCGGGTGACCAGGGCCAGCAGCGACTGGTTGAGCAGGGATCCCTGGCTGGTGTTCGAGAAGTCGCCCGCGTGCAGGAAGTAGCCGGTCAGCCACCACTTCACCGAGTCATGCGGCAGGGCGGCGAACCCGATCACCACCGTCCCGGCGAACACGGCCGAGGCGACCGCGGCCTGCCGCCGCTTCCCGGCCAGCAGCAGGTACGGGATGAAGATCAGCGGCACCAGCTTGATCCCCGCGGCCAGGCCGACCCCGGCCCCCTTCCACCTCCGGTCGTCCGGCTGGCACAGATCCCAGGCAATGAGCGCCATCAGCAGCAGCTCGATCTGGCCCACCTGCACCGAGCGCAGCACCGGCTCGGTCCACAGCGCCACGGCGGAGACGGCGAGCACCGCGGTGGACCGGTTCCGGCCGCGCCAGCCGAGCTGGCCGAACGTCACCCAGACGGTGAACACCATCGCGGCCAGGCTGGCCGCCATCATCAGCCACTTGAGCACCGCCCAGGGCAGCAGCGAGCCGGCCGCAAACCCGAGCGCGGCGAACGGCGTGTAGAGGTACTGGACGCCCGGCAGGAAATGCCAGGTGTACAGCGTGTCCGGGGCGTGCCGGGTGATCAGGCCGGCCTGGTTGTAGATGTTGAGGTCAAACCAGCCCAGCGTGAGCTTGATCGGGTGGGTCGCCACGTCGGCGACGTACGCGGCGAGCGCCAGCCCGAACGCCACGGCGGCCCAGGCGAGCGCCGGCCCGCCGCGCCGATCGCCCGCAGGCCGCGGCCCGCTCGCGGGCTGCGCTCCGGCCGTGGGGGCGAGGCCCGACTCTGCCCGTGCCATCGGCGTCCCTTCCCGAGGGTAGCTATGCCGCCTTGCCGGCGGGCTTCGCGTGGCGTGCGACCTGCACGCGGCGTACTCCAGGGACACAGGATAGGGGCATCGGGCGGCCGCCGCCCGGACTGAGCCGCGACTAGGGTCGCGCGCGCCGCTCGAGCCGGGTGCGCGCCGCCGCGGCCACCGCCAGCGCGAACAGCGCCAGGCCGGCCAGCACGTACAGATTCCAGCCCATCACCTGCAGGCCGTACAGGTGATACTTCTCGAGCTGGGGGTGGGGGCCGATGAAGAACCCGAGCAGGCCCTGCGGTACGAGCGCGCCCGCGCCGGTCCAGCGATCCGGCCAGGCGGCGAACAGCGCCGCGACCCCGGCGGCCAGCCCGCCGTACGCCCACCGGGCGGCGCCGCAGGCGCGCGCCGCCGCGTCCGCGAGCACCACCAGGACCGGCACGATCCACACCCAGTGGTGATCCCAGCTGATCGGCGAGACCAGCAGCCCGGTCAGCGCGCAGGTCAGCCAGCCGTGCACCGGCCGCCCGCTGCGGTGCAGGACCGCGGCGGCGGCCAGGCCTGCCGCCGTGATCACGGCCGAGAGCCCCAGCCACGGCCCGGTTGCGGCCCGCACGCCCCCGGTCACCCGGGTGACCAGGGCGAACAGCGACTGGTTCAGCAACGATCCGACATCACCCACGTTGCCCGGGTGCAGGAAGTACCCGGTCAGCCACCACTGCGCGGAGGCGTGCGGCAGGAAGGCGAACCCGATCACCACCGTGCCGGCGAACACGGCCGAGGCGACCGCGGCCTGCCGCCGCTTCCCGGCCAGCAGCAGGTACGGGATGAAGAGCAGCGGCACCAGCTTGATCCCCGCGGCCAGGCCGACCCCGGCCCCCTTCCACCGCCGGCCGTCCGGCTGGCACAGATCCCAGGCGATCAGGACCATCAGCACCAGCTCGATCTGGCCCAGGTGCAGCGCGCGCTGCACCGGCTGGAGCCACAGCGCGACCGCGGTGAGCCCGAGCAGGGCGGTCGCCCGGGCCCGGCCGCGCCAGCCGAGCCCGCCCAGGGTGAACCACACCGTCCCGGCCAGCGCCGCCAGGCTGGCCACGGTCATCAGCCAGCGCAGCGCCGCCCACGGCAGGAGCGAGCAGGCGGCGAAGACCAGCGCGGCGAACGGCGTGTACGTGAACTTGATCCCGGGATGCAGCTGCCACGCGTAGAGCCGCTGCGGGAGGCTCCGGGCGATCAGGCCGGCGTGGTCGTAGACGTTGAGGTCGTACCAGTTCAGCATCGGGCCCGGGTGCCAGGCCAGCTCGGCCACGAACCCGGCCACCGCGAGCGCGCAGGCCGCGGCCGCCGCGGGCAGGGCCCAGCAGCGCCGCCGGGATACCGGTCCGGCGCCGCTGGCCCGCGCCAGCCCGGGGCCGGCAAGTACCATCGGGCATCCCTCCAGGTGCCTGCTGCCCCCTCGCCAGCCGTCACCATACCGGCGGTTATGCCAGCCGAGGGTCAAGCAACGGTCAGGGTAAAGTCAGCCGGCGATCAGCACCGGGCCCGCCGCGGCTCTCCGCCCCGCAATCTTGCGGCGCGGGCGGCGACGTGGTGGCATGCCTTACGAGCGGCATTGCGCGGGG
Source organism: uncultured Actinomycetota bacterium (assembly GCA_963808705.1). GTDB lineage: Bacteria > Actinomycetota > Actinomycetes > Streptosporangiales > Streptosporangiaceae > JASHPR01. Next base: position 336,218 of record CAWEHB010000016.1, read on the forward strand.
CGAGGTCCCCGCCCGAGTAGGGGGTGGGCTGTGACGGCAGAGATCCTGCAGCAGCGGGCGGACACGGAGCGGGCGGCCCTGGCGAACGGGGCAACCCTGTGCGGCATGCTAGAACTCGCCGCCCAGCAGTCGGGCGGCGAGCCCGCGTACTCCGACCGCGATGACGACGGGCCGTGGCAGACCCTCACCTGGGCCCAGACCCGGCAGCACGCGCTCGAGCTCGCGGCCGGGCTGATCGGGCTCGGCCTGCAGCCGGGCGAGCGGGCCGCGCTGATGCTGCCGAACCGGGTCGAGCACGTGCTGGCCGACCTCGGCGTGGTGCACGCCGGAGGCGTGCCGGTGACGTTCTACGCGACCCTGGCCGCGGACCAGATCGCCTACGTGGCCGGCGACTGCCAGGCCCGGGTCGCCGTGCTCGACGGCGCCCCGGAGCTGGCGCGCTGGCAGGCCGTGCTGGCCGAGCTGCCCCGCTTGACGAAGATCATCGTCAGGGACGCGGCGGCCTGCCCGTCCGGCGATCAGTACCTGAGCTGGGCGGACCTCGTCGCGCTGGGCCGGGAGCGGCTTGCCGCCGAGCCTGGCGCCCTGGCCGGCCGGATGGCCGCGATCACGCCCGACGACCCCGTCACCCTGCTGTACACCTCGGGCACCACCGGCAACCCGAAGGGCGTCGTGGTCACCCACCGCAGCATGCTGTACGAGGTCACCACCGCCGACGTCACCGGCTACGCGATGGAACACATCCGCTGCGTGTCCTACCTGCCGCTGGCCCACATCGCCGAGCGGGTCCTCAGCATCTACCTGCCGGTGCACTTCGCCGGGCACGCGTACTTCTGCCACGACGCCGCCACCGGCCTGCTCGCCACGCTCGGCGCAGCCCAGCCGACGCTTTTCTTCGGCGTGCCCAGGGTCTGGGAGAAGATCCAGGCGGGCATCCAGGCGCTGCTGTCCGTCGAGCAGGACCCGGCCAAGCGGGCCGCGGTCGAAGCGGCGATGGAGACCGGCCGCCGCTACGTGCGGAGCTGCGAATTCGGCCGCACCACCCCCGACGACCTGGCGGAGGAGTTCCGCCGGGCCGACGAGAGCGTGCTGCAGCCGATCCGGGCGCTGCTCGGCCTGGGCCAGGCCGAGGTGGTGTCCAGCGGGGCGGCGCCGCTGCCGCCCGACGTGGGGGAGTTCTTCGCCGGGCTCGGGCTGAAGATCTTCGACGTGTACGGGATGACCGAGACCACCGGCGCGTTCACGACCAACAGGCCGGGCACGTTCCGGCTGGGGACCGTGGGCAAACCGGTTCCCGGCGTGGAGGTCAGGATCGCCGAGGACGGGGAGATCCTGACTCGCGGGCCGCTGAACACCCCCGGGTACCTCAACCTGCCCGACCGCACGGCCGGGCTGATCGACGACGACGGGTGGCTGCACACGGGCGACATCGGGTCACTGGACGCCGACGGCTTCCTGTCCGTGGTGGACCGCAAGAAGGAGCTCATCATCACCTCGGGCGGGGAGAACATCTCGCCCGCAGCGATCGAGAACCTGCTGGTCGCGGATCCGCTGATCGGCCAGGCGCTGAGCTACGGGGACCGGCGGCCGTACGTGGTGGCGCTGCTGACCCTGGACGGCGACGTGGCGCCCGCGTGGGCCAGGGCCCGCGGGATCGAGGCGTCCTCCCTGGCCGAGCTGGCCGAACAGCCGGCGGTCCTGGACGCCGTGGGCGAGGCCGTGGCCGCGGCGAACGAGCGGCTGGCCCGGGTGCAGCAGGTCAAGCGGTGGCGGCTGCTGCCGGTGGAGTGGACCGCGGAGAGCGAGGAGCTGACGCCGACCCTGAAGCTCAAGCGCCGGGTGGTGCACGCCAAGTACGCCGACGTCATCGACGCCCTGTACGCGGGCTGAACGGGGACCCGCCGACCAGGCCGGTCCCCGGCCGGTCCGCCGGGCGGCCGCCCGGCAGCACGTCACGCCGCCCGGAGAGCTGTGCCACGGCAGCCTCCCTTCGCCTCGGGCGAGTCCGCCAGGCGGACCCGCACGGTCACCGAGCCGCCGCCGTATTCGTATCCCGCGGCCGCCCACCGGTGGCGGATCATCGCGAGCATGGTCCGGTTCTCCGGCAGGATCTCCATCTCCAGCCCGCTCACGCCCCGCGCCGCGGCCCGCGCGATGATGCGCTCCAGCAGGTCCGAGCCGACTCCGTGGTGCTGCCAGCGGTCCGCCACCACGAGCCCGATGTCGGTGACCCGGCAGCCGTCCGGCCCGACGGCGTCGGCCGCCATCGCATGGCCGATGACCGCTCCGCCGGATGTCGCGACGAGCACGTCGGTGGTGCGGCCGGCCCCGCACAGGCCCCGCAGCACGGCCGGGCTCGGCGCGGCGGCCGGGGTGAAGAACCTGAGATACCGGGCGCGCAGCGACAGCCCGGCCATGAACGACTTGATCGCCTCGCAGTCCGCGGCTGACGCGGCGCGGACCTGGATGCCGCCCCGGGGGAGGCCGCCGCCCGGCAGGCCGGCGGCGGGGCACGTGCCGCCCGGAGCCAACTGAGTTCGAGTCACAGACCCAGCTTGCACCGTCATTGCTAAGTCTGTCAACTAGACTTAGCATGTGGAGATGAGCCGTCCCTGGGTCCTCGACTACGACACGGAGAACTGCACGATCGGCGCCGCCCTGGCCATCGTGGGGGAGAAGTGGACTTTCCTGGTGCTCAGGGAGGCGTTCAACGGCGTCCGCCGCTTCGACGACATCCGACGGCGCATCTCGGCGCCGCGGCAGATCCTCAGCGACCGGCTGGCCCGCCTGGTGGACCAGGGCCTGCTGCGCAAAGTGCCGTACCGGGAGCCCGGCCAGCGGTCGCGCAGCGAGTACCGGCTGACCGAGAAGGGGCTCGCGCTGTTCCCGCTGATCGTGGCCTTGCTGGAGTGGGGCAACGAGTACGCGGCGAGCCCGGCCGGGCCGGTGGCGGAACTGACGCACCGGGACTGCGGGGCGCCGGTACGGCTGGAGCTGCGCTGCGCCGAGGGCCACCCGGTGAACTCGGCGCGGGAGGTCATCCCGGTCCCCGGCCCCGGCGCCCGCCTCATCGCCTGACCCTGCAGGCGGCTACCCGGTGGCTCGCAGGCGGGTCATGACCAGGTGATCCTTGGCCAGGGGAGCCTTGTCAGGACCGCTGGCTCTGGAGGAACATGAGGCAGGCACGCGCGCGAAGGCGGATGTGGCGCCGTCACGGCGTGAGGGGCAAGGGGGACCGGGATGCTGATCGCGATTCTCAACCAGTCAAGCCTGGTGTCCGACGCGGACGCCGCGACCATGACCCAGGCGATCGCCACCCAGGTCCGGCTGGACGCTGCCCCGTTGTGGGACCGGATACCGGCGGCGGTCGTGTTCTACACCGACCCGGCTGCCGTCCCGGCGACGGCGCACGGCATATCGATAGTGGACACCATCCAGGATCAGCCCCAGGGCGTGGACGGCTTTCACACCGAAGCTAAGGGCGGGAGGCTGTGGGGCGTGGTGGCGGCCAAGCCGGAGCTTGATAACGGCGGGCAGGTAACCACCGGCGACTGGAGCGTTTCCAGCGTGCTGTCCCATGAGGTCCTGGAGATGTTCATTGACCCGAACTGCAACCTGTGGGCCAGCGACGGGAAGGGGTCGGCCTACAGCTTCGAGGTGTGCGACCCGGTCGAGGCCCCCAGCTACACCGTCAACGGGGTATCGGTATGCAACTTCGTGACCCCAGCCTGGTTCGATCCGATGGCCCGGGCGACGGCCCAGTTCGACAAGCTGGGCCAGGTCACTGCTCCGCTCAGCATCCTCAAGGGCGGCTACGTGGTGTATGAATCCGCGGGCCAGGAGCACCAGGAGTTCGGCGAGGACTTCCCCGAATGGCGCAAGCAAATGAAGGCGGCGCCGGCGGCGCGCGCCCGGCGGCGGCTGACTCAGGCCTCCTACAGGACAGCGATCCTGGACTCTTACCGGACATAGGACGACGCCCGCAGCCCCCTACCGGACGGCGCCCGCACCGTAGACGAGGGCTGCTGCCTACACCCGCACGGCCGGTTGGCTAGATATCAGCTCGGTCCGGTCGAGCAACGGTTCGCAGCGCAGCTGACGGGCGATCTCGCGGGCCTCATCGGCCGCTGCCGCGGCGGCCTCGGCGTTGCCCAGCCGACTGAGGCGCTGGGCGTGGTCGAGCAGGCCGTGGGCGAGGTGGTAGGGGGTGCTGTGCTCGCGCAGGCTTGCGGTCGCCGCTGCGAAAGAGTCCATGACATCGGGGGTACCGTGATGGTCGGCGAGGCGGGCGCGCGCCAGGTCACGCTCGGCCCGCAGCATGGGGGCAAGGTTGCCGGGCTGATAGGAGTCGAGCAGGCCCAGCAGTTCGCCGGTGGCGGTGAGGTCACCCAGGTCGTGGGCGGCCCGCGCGGCCAGCGGCCACGCCCAGCACAGGCATTCGTGGCTTATCCCGAGCGCGCCGACGTGGGTGAGCGTGTCGCGGGCGCGGCGTAGCGCGTTGCCTGGCTGATGGCGGGCGGCGGCGGTGAAGGCTTCCGCGACGGCGATCTTCGCCTGGTCCTGGGGATCTTCGCTGGCATGCAGATCCCGCAGGGCTCCCAGCATGGTCTCGGCGGTATCGGCGTCACCGCGCAATGCGGCCAGCCAGCCCAGGTAGCAGGGGACATAGTCAATGCCAGCCAGTCCTCCGGAATCCACGGCCTGGGTGAGCTCTTGCTCGGCGGTGTCCCAGTCGCCGAGCAGCAGCAGTGCATAGGCCAGGTTCGTGACCGCAAAGGTCAGGTAATCCCGGGCGCCGGCCTGGCGGAGATGCTCGGCGGCGGTACGGGCGGCGTCGACCGCAGCTGTCGGATCGGTAACCGCCAGTGCCTCGGAGAGGTTGAGCAGCGCCACTCCCAGGCGCAGGTTGTCGCCAGCATGTTCGGCCAGCCGTGCCGCCTCGCGGAAGTAGGCGACCGCCTGGGGGTGGCGGCCGGCCATGCCGTGGTAGACCCCGCGGGTGGTGAAGAGGCCGGTGAGCTGGCCCGCGTCGGTGCCGAGGGCCTGGCCGAGGGCGAGTGCCTCGGTGGTGAGCCTGTCCGCGTCGGGCGAGCCGGCGAACATCTCCAGGGCCGCCAGTTCCTCCAGGGCGCGGACGGTGTCGGCGTCGGGGTCTGCTCGCAGCACCTCCACGGCGGTGGTGAGCTTCTCACGCGCGTCGGCGTGATGGCCCCACCTGCGTAGTGCCTGGCCGGCGATGGCCTGGGCCCGGGCGGCCGCCCGGGAATCCCCCCGCTGAAGAAAGCAGCTGCGGGCGCGGTCGGCGTGCTGGACCGCCACCTCGAAGTCGGCACTGGTGAGAGCGGCGTCTGCGGCGTGTTCCCAGAGGACGGCAGCTGTTGCCTGCCCGTCGACCGCATCGGTCGGGGTGAGCTGGGCAGCCGCGGCGTAGATGGTAACGGCCAGGGCGGGAGCGCCGGTGCGGTCGGCACGCTCGGCCGCGCGGATGAGCGCAGCGACTGCCTGGGCACGGATCTGTTCTGCATCCGGGTCCTCAGGGACCGCCGCCAGGCCGTCGAGGTAGTGGCGGGCGATCACGTCGGTGACTTCTTCCCCGTCGCCGGGGAAGGCGGTGCGCAGGTAGGCGGCGACCTTGAGGTGACGGGCCTTGCGGTCGCGGCGCGACAGGGTCTCGTAGGCCACCTGGCGCACCATGTTCTGGGCGAACTGGTAGCTGCCGAGTTCCGGCGACAGCGGGTCCGCGGACACGCTGAACACCTCACGGCGCACCAGCTCGGCCAGGACGGAACGCACTGCCGTTTCGTCCTGGCCGGACACGGCGATCAGGGCTTCGGCGGGGAAGGTCGTGCCCAGTACCGCAGCGTCGCTCACGAGCCGCCGTGCCTGCGGGTCGAGGACATCCAAACGGCCTGCGAGCAGGGCATGCAGGCTGTCGGGAACCGTGAGCTGACCAATGTCGCCGACCAGCCGGTAGGCGCCCTCGACGGGCTGGACGATGTCACGGTCGATCAAGGCGCGCACCGTCTCCACCGCGAACAACGGAATCCCCTGCGCTTGGGCGGTGATCTTCGCCCGGGCCGTCGGCGGCATGCCCGGTACCAGTGCCTCCACGAGCGCGTCCATTGACGCCGCGTCCAGCGGGTCGAGCGTCAGCGTGATCCGATTGCGTCCGGTACCGAACCCGGGCCTGGCCTGGCCCAGCTCCGGGCGGGCGAACGCCAGCACGTAAATGGGCAGGTCCCGCACCCAGTCGATCAGGTAATCCAGGAAATCCAGCAGGCCTCCGTCGACGTACTGGGCATCCTCGATCAGCAACGCCACCGGGCTCTCCGCCGCCAGCCGCTCGAAGAACAGCCGCCACCCCGCGAACAGCTCGGCGCGCGCCAGCGGCTCCCCGCCGTCCTCCGAGACCGCCACGCCGAGCAGCCGGCCCAGCCGCGTCCCGACGTACACCCGTTCCCCGGGATCGGGGATATACCTGTCCAGGCCGTCGGCCAGCTTGTTTGCGGCGACGTCGGCCGGGTCTTCCTCGGCGATGGACAGCCGCTGGCGCACGATCTCGGCGAGCGCCCAGAACGCCACTCCGTCGCCATACGACAGGCACCGGCCGTGGTGCCACCACACCGGTTCGGCCAGGCCGTCGACATACTTGTCGAACTCCCAGCCCAGCCGGGATTTGCCTACCCCGGCCGGCCCGGACACCAGCACCAGCCGCGGCACCCGCCGCTCCGCGGCGGCGTGAAACAGCTCCTTGACCGTGCGCAGCTCCGCATCCCGCCCCACCAGCGGAGCCTCCAGCCCATCCAGCCGCTTCAGCCCGCCCACACCGGACAGCACCCAGGTCGCCCGCCACAGGTGCTGCGGCTCGGTCTTTCCCTTCAGCGCGTGCTCCCCCGCGTCGGCGAACCCCACCCCACCGCCGGCCAGCCGCTGCGTCGCTCCATCCACAAACACCGACCCGGGCTCGGCCGCGGTCTGCACCCGCGCCGCGGTGTTGACCGTGTCCCCGGCCATCCCCTCACCGATCGCGCCCACGGTGACCGCCACCTCCCCGGTCACCACCCCGCACCGTGCCGCCAGCCCCGGGGCGCCGGTCTTGGCGCCCAGTTCGGCGACCGCGGCCACCAGGTCCAGCCCGGCGCGCACCGCCCGCTCCGCATCCCCTTCGGCGGCAACCGGAGCGCCCCACACGGCCATCACGGCGTCCCCGATGAACTTCTCGACGATCCCCCCGTAACGGCCGATCACCGTGCGCGCCATCGCGAAGTACTCGCTCAGCAGCTCCCGCACCGCCTCGGGGTCCCGCGACTCCGACAGCGGCGTGAACCCCACCAGGTCGCAGAACAGTACCGAGCACACCCGGCGCTCCGCCACTGCCCCCCCATCTGGCCCAGCCAGCGCCGCGGCAGGCGAAGGTGAGGCGGCCGGGGGCAGTCCAGCGGCCGCAGGCAACCCAGAAGCCGATCCGGCCAGCGCATATCCGCATGCCGGGCAGAACCGGTCGCCCGGCGGGACCGGCTGACGACACGACGGGCACCCTCCCAAGGGAGCACCGCAACCACCGCAGAACCGGTCGCCGTCCCCCCGGGACGCACCGCACTGCGGACACGTCACCACGAGCCATTTATACCCGCTGGTCAGAGCCCTCGTACACGGCCTGGGCCGGCCGCAGCGGCTGCGGGTCGCGGGCAGCGCACGGTTCCAGGAAACTGGAAGTGACTAGCCCGGCTGGTCGTTGAGGCGCTTCCAGTCGAGCTGGGCGCCCGCGGACCAGCGCTCGTGCCGGTCGGCGAACAGCCGGGCGGCCTCCAGGCCGCTCCACCGGGCCGGCAGCAGCTCGGCGGGCAGCGCCGGGTCGATGGCCGGGAACCGGCGCCAGGCGTGCACCAGCTCGACCTGCCGGGCCAGCGCGTCGTCCGGCCCGGGCCGGCCGAACTCGGCGATGAACCGCTCGTACTCGCGCTCGATCGCGGCCAGGTCCCAGGCGGCGCGCACCATGCCGCCCGCACCGGCCAGGCCGGACCGGGTCGCGACGAACACGTGGGCGCCGGAGGAGCCGAGCCCGGCCTCGCGCAGCACCCGGGCCGCCTCGGCCTCCCGTTCCGGGTGCGCGCTGATCCACAGGCCGGGGCCCAGCGAGCCGAAGCCTGCCCAGCTCAGCCTGGTGCGCAGAATGTGTCGGGCGCCGCGGTCGCCCTCGGGGACCTGCGCCGCCACCAGCAGCCAGCGCCCGTCCCAGTTCTCGGCGGCCGGCCGGAACGAGTAGATGCGCTCGGCGCCGTCGGTCAGCACCCGCCGCGCGGCGGCGGTGAGATGCCACCGGGTCCGGCGGCCGTCCTTCTCGGCGGACAGCCACCCGCCGTCCGCGGTGCGCAGCAGCGCCTGCCTGGTCGCCTTCTCCGCGATGCCCAGCCGCGCGAAGGTGGTGATTACCGCCGACGTCCAGGCCGTGCCGCCGCCGGGCAGCACGAACTCGCCGAGCAGGGTGAACAGCAGCCCGCGGGCGCTCGGCGCGTACCGCCGCGGCAGGCCCGGCGGCACCGGCTCGGAGGCTGGCGTTCCGTTGCGGATCATGGCCCTGATATGCTACAGCTACTTGACTGAGCGACACCAGTATGTAGAACATGTAGTCATGGGGCTGACCGACCAGATTCCGGAACGGGCCGCAGCGGGGCCGGCCGGCGGCGCCGGGCGGGTCGACTTCCGGGCCGAGCCGAGCCGGTACCGGCACTGGCGGCTCACCGTCGACGGCCCGGTCGCGACCCTGGCCATGGACGTCGACTCCCGCGCGGGGCTGCGGGACGGCTACGAGCTGAAGCTGAACTCCTATGACCTGGGCGTGGACATCGAGCTGTACGACGCGGTGCAGCGGCTCCGGTTCGAGCACCCCGCGGTGCGCACGGTCGTGCTGACCAGCGTCAAGGAGAAGATCTTCTGCGCGGGCGCGAACATCCGGATGCTGGCCGCGGCGCCGCACGCGTGGAAGGTGAACTTCTGCAAGTTCACCAACGAGACCCGCAACGGCATGGAGGACGCGTCGGCGAACTCCGGCCAGGCCTACCTGGCCGCGCTGAACGGCACCGCGTCCGGCGGCGGGTACGAGCTGGCGCTGGCCTGCGAGCACATCATGCTGATCGACGACCGCTCGTCCGTGGTGTCGCTGCCCGAGCTGCCCCTGCTCGGGGTGCTGCCCGGCACCGGCGGGCTGACACGGGTGGTCGACAAGCGGCACGTCCGGCGCGACCGGGCCGACTACTTCGCCACCAGGTCCGAGGGGCTGGGCGGGCCGAAGGCGGCGGCCTGGGGGCTGGTCGACGAGGTCGTGCCGCGGCCGAAGTGGGATCAGGCGGTGGCCGAGCGCGCCGCCGAGCTCGGGTCCCGGTCCCGCCGCCCGGCGGACGCGCCCGGGATCGCGCTGACCCCCCTGACGAAGGAGCGCGGCGACGACCGGATCGGCTACCGGCACGTGACCGCGGCCGGAGACCGGGAGGCGGGCACGGTGACGATCACGATCGCCGGCCCGGAGCAGGACCCGCCCGCCGGCGCGCCCGGTATCCACGCGCAGGGGGACGCGTTCTGGACGCTCGCGGTGACCCGCGAGCTCGACGACCTGATCCTGGACCTGCGCACCAACGAGCTGGAGCTCGGCACCTGGGTGCTCAAGACCGCCGGCCAGCCGGAGCGGGTGCTGGCCTACGACCGGCTGCTGCTGGAGAACTCCGGCGACTGGCTGGCCAACGAGATCGTGCACTACCTCAAGCGCACCTACAAGCGCCTGGACGTGACCAGCCGCAGCCTGATCGCGCTCGTCGAGCCGGGCAGCTGCTTCGCCGGGTCGCTGCTCGAGCTCGCGCTGGCCGCCGACCGCTCGTACATGCTGTCCGGGACCTTCGAGGAGGCCGGCCCGGACGCGGGGCCCGCGACGGTCACGCTGGGCGAGATGAACCTGGGCCCGCTGCCCATGGGCAACGGGCTGACCCGGCTGCAGACCCGGTTCCTCGGCGACGACGCGGCGCTGGCGGCCGCGCGCGGGGCGGCCGGCCAGCCGCTGGACGCCGAGGCGGCCGAGGAACTCGGCCTGGTCACGTTCGCGCCCGACGACATCGACTGGGACGAGGAGGTCCGGATCGCGGTCGAGGAGCGGGCCAGCTTCAGCCCGGACGCGCTCACCGGGCTGGAGGCCAACTACCGGTTCGCCGGCCCGGAGACCATGGAAACGAAGATCTTCGGCCGGCTGACCGCCTGGCAGAACTGGATCTTCAACCGGCCCAACGCGTCCGGCCCGGACGGCGCGCTGCGCCGGTTCGGCACCGGGCAGCGAGCCCATTTCGACCGGAAGCGAGTCTGAGCCGTGACGTCTGCACCCGATTACGCCGAGAAGATCCCGAACAACGTGGACCTGGCCGGGGACCGGCGGCTGCAGCGGGCCCTGGAGTCGTGGCAGCCCAACTTCCTGTCCTGGTGGGAATCGATGGGCCCGACGCTGCCGACCCGGGACGTGTACCTGCGCACCGCGGTCAACGTCGGCCGCGAGGGGTGGGCCCACTTCGGGCACGTGCCCATGCGCGACTACCGGTGGGGCATCTTCCTGGCCGAGCGCGACCCGGGCCGGCGGATCGGGTTCGGGGAGCACAAGGGGGAGCCGCCGTGGCAGAAGGTGCCCGGCGAGTACCGCTCCGAGCTACGCCGGCTGATCGTCATCCAGGGCGACACCGAGCCCGCCTCCGTCGAGCAGCAGCGCAATCTGGGCGCCACCGCGCCGAGCCTGTACGACCTGCGCAACCTGTTCCAGGTGAACGTCGAGGAGGGCCGGCACCTGTGGGCGATGGTGTACCTGCTGCACGCCTACTTCGGCCGCGAGGGGCGTGAGGAGGCCGAGGAACTGCTGCACCGCAACTCCGGCAGCCAGGACGCGCCGCGCATCCTCGGCGCGTTCAACGAGGAGACGCCGGACTGGCTGTCGTTCTTCATGTTCACCTACTTCACCGACCGGGACGGCAAGTACCAGCTCGGCACGCTCAAGGAGTCTGCCTTCGACCCGTTGTCGCGCACCTGCGAGTTCATGCTCAAGGAAGAGGCGCACCACATGATGGTCGGGACCACCGGCGTGGACCGCGTGGTCGAGCGCACCGCGCAGCTGATGGTGGAGCACGACAGCGACGAGGTGGCGGCGCGCGGCGGCATCCCGCTCGAGGTGATCCAGAAGTACCTGAACTTCCACTACTCGGTGTCCCTGGACCTGTTCGGCGGCGAGACCTCGACGAACGTGGCCAACTACTACACCGCCGGGCTGAAGGGCCGCTGGCTGGAGGACCGGCGGCGTGACGACCACAAGCTGACCAGCGACTCGATCATGGTGGACGCGCTCGACGAGGACGGGCAGATCGGGCAGACCGAGGTGGCCGCGCTGACCGGGCTGAACACCGACCTGCGCCGGGAGTACATCGCCGACTGCCAGGGCGGCGTCAAGCGGTGGAACCGCATCCTGGAGGGCGCAGGCCTGCCGGCCCGGCTGCGGCTGCCGCACGTGGCCTTCAACCGCAAGGTCGGCGCGTTCGCCGGGATCGAGGCGACACCGCGCGGAGAGCGCATCTCAGCGCAGGAGTGGGACCGCCGCCAGGGGGAGTGGCTGCCCACCGCGGTGGACAAGACCCACGTGCGGTCCCTGATGCAGCCGGTCCACGAACGCGGCAAGATCGCAGCATGGATCGCCCCGCCGCGCAACGGCATCAACGGCAAGCCGTTCGACTACGACTACGTGCACCTCACCTGAGCCAGGGCTGCGGGGCGCGCGAGGAGGCCGGCTGATGCTGGACGGCCGCCCGCTCATCGACGCGCACGTGCACGCCGCCCGGCTGCCCACGCTCAAGCCGGCCTGGAGGGCGTGGGCCGAGCAGTTCGGCGACGCCGCTGCGCTCGGGCAGGTCTACGCGCCGACCGGCACGATCAGCCCGGACCGCTTCGACGCCTACCTGGCCGGCCAGGGGGTGGACGTGGCGCTGCTGCTGGCCGAGTACAGCCCCAAGGTGACCGGCATCCAGCCGGTCGAGGACCTGCTGCCGCTGACCGGGCACCCCGGCGGCCGGTTCCGCCTGATCGCCAACGTCAACCCGCACCTGCACTACCCGCTCGACGAGGAGCTCGAGCGCCAGATCGGCCTCGGCGCGGTCGCGCTGAAGATCCACCCGGTGCACGGCGGATTCGCCGCCAACGACCGCGCGCTGTACCCGGCCTACGCCGTGTGCCAGGACGCGAGAATCCCCGTGGTCGTGCACTGCGGCACGTCCACCTTCCCCGGCTCGTCGAACTCCTTCGCCGACCCCCTCCTGCTCGACGACGTGCTGCGCGACTTCCGGTCGCTCGAGGTGGTGCTGGCGCACGGCGGGCGCGGCTGGTGGTATGACGCCGCGGCGTTCATGGCCCTGTCCAGCGGGCGGGTCTGGATCGAGCTGTCCGGGCTGCCGCCGTCACGGCTGCGCCAGTACTACGCCGGGCACAGCTGGCCACGGCTGACCCGGCGCATGATCTTCGGCACCGACTGGCCGGGGGTGCCCGGCATCGCGCGCAACGCCCGCGCCGTGGCCGAGCTGTGCCCCGACGAGCAGACCGCGGCGCTGGTGCTGGCGGGCAACGCGGCCCGCGTCTACGGCCTGAAGCCGGAAGCGGGACCGGCCGCCTAGCCGGGGCCGGGGCCCCGCAGCGGCCCGGTATCGGAATCCGGCGGGCTCCGGAACGGGCTGGTCGTGGTCGGGAACTGCTCGGGCGCGGTCTGCCCCGGGCCGGGGTGCGCCTGCTCCGCCGGCAGCTGCTCGGTCTGCGTCTGTTCGGCCGGCGGGTACTGGCTGCCCGAGGCGGAGTACGGGCCGGGAGCGGGGGCGGGGGGGAAGGTCACGTCCTGGGAGGCGGGATCCGGCCCGGAGTATGCCGGGTACTCGCCGGCCATCAGGGACGGCCCCTCGGGCTCGGCCAGGGCCGCGTCCTTGACGCCGACCACGGAGAATCGGCCGAGCGCCAGCGCCCCGAGGAACAAGATCAGTATGCCGGTGCCGGTGAAGAAGCCGAGCCCCTCCAGGAACTGCCAGGTCGCCGAGGAGAGCGACCCGACCGGGCGGGCCAGCGGGGCCCCCGGGCTGATCGAGACGTTGACCACCACCACCCTGGTGACCGCGACACCGACGATGAACCAGGCTCCGCCCGCCGCGGCGAGCAGCGCGCCGAAGCAGCCGACCGCCCGGTGCGAGGCGGTGGCCACCAGCAGGCCGCCGATCAGCGCGGCCGCGCCGGGCACGATCGACAGCCACAGCCGGCCAGAGGTATACGCCCACGCCTTGTCCGGCGTATAGGCGAAGCGGAAATACGGGCCGACGAACGGGGCCAGGCCACCCCACGCGCCCAGCAGGATGAGCAGCACCCCGCTCACACCGCCGCGACTGCGCGGAACCCGGGTTACGCCCGCCATAGCGCTCACTCCCTCCGTAATCGGAGGATTAAGACTCGCACAAGTTGGGTACCCGGCGGGCGCCCCGTTATGCAAAGGCCTGGTAAACGCGCGGATACGCCGTCCCCAGCAGAGGCCGACTTGCCGCATCCGGCAGGTATGGTCGCGCTCGTGGACCCATCAGATCGCGCCTGACATGCAGGTTATTGCGACCGCCGGGCACTCTGCTCACGGCAAGTCGACCCTGGTGCGGGCGCTGACCGGAATGGATCCCGCCTGCTGGGAATCCGATCGTGGCCGCGGCCTGATCATCGACCTGGGCCACGCATGGCTGACCCTGCCATCGGGCGAGCAGCTCGCATTTATCGACGTGCCAGGTCACGAGCGTTTCGTCCCGAATATGCTCGCCGGGGCAGGCCCGGTCCCCGCCGTGCTTTTCGTGGTGGCCGCCGACGAGGGCTGGCAGCCGCAGTCGGCGGAGCACCTCGCGGCGCTCGACGCGCTGGGGATCCGCCGGGGCCTGCTCGTCGTCACCCGGATCGATCTCGCCGATCCCGGCCCCGCGCTGTCCGAGGCAGGCCGGCTGATCGCCGGTACCAGCCTCGGCGAGGTGGAGGCGCTCGCCGTGAGCGCGGTCACCGGAGAGGGCCTGCCCGGGCTGGTCGACGCGCTCGGCCGGCTGGCCAGCAGCCTCCCGGTGCCGGACCCGGGCGCCCCGGTGCGGATCTGGGTGGACCGCTCGTTCAGCGTCGCGGGCAGCGGCACGGTGGTGACCGGGACGTTGCCGTCCGGGACGGTCCGGTGCGGCGACGAACTGGTCGTCACCCCCGCCATGCGGCCGGTGCGGGTGCGGGGCATCCAGGCCCTGGGCGAGCCGGTGGCCGAGCTGGCCGGGCCGGCCCGGGCCGCGCTCAACCTGCGCGGCGCCAGCCATGAGCGGCTCAGCCGGGGCATGGCCCTGGTGCATCCGGGCCGCTGGACCCTGACCGACGTCATCGACGTGCGGCTGACCGCGCCCGGCTCGCCGCCGGCCGGCGCGGGCACCGCGGCGCGGCTGCCGCGGACGCTGACAGTGCACATCGGCGCGGCGCGGACCATGGCCAGGGTCCGCGTGCTGGGGGGGCAGATCGCGAGGCTCGCGCTGCGCGAGCCGTTGCCGCTGCACGTCGGCGACCACGTGCTGCTGCGCGACCCCGGCGTCAGCCGGGTCGCGCCGTGCGCCGCCGGGCCGGACGGGGTATCACGGCCGAGGCCGTCAGCGCCCGGGTCAGGGCCCGGGGCGGTCGTGCCAGGGCGGTCAACGCCCGGGGCGGCCGTGCCCGGGGCGGTGGTGCCCGGGGCGGTGGTGCCCGGGGCGGTCATGCCCGGGGCGGTGGTGCACGGAGCGGTCGTACTCGACGTGGCGCCGCCGCCGCTCAGCCGCCGTGGCGCGGGCGCATCCGCCGCCGCCGAGCTTGGCTCCTGGCCCGACCGGCCCGCCGCCGCTGACCTGCTGCGGCGGCACGGCCTGCTGCGCGCCAGCGCCCTGCTGGCCATGGGCATCAGCGACCATCCGGACCCGGTCAGCGGCGAGTGGCTGGCCGACCCCGGTCACTGGGCGGACCTCGCGGGCCGCCTCGGCGAGGCCGTCACCGCGCAGGTCGGCCGGGAGCCGCAGGCGCCCGGCCTGCCGCTCGAGGCGGCCCGCGCGGCGCTCGGCCTGCCCGACCGCCGCCTGGTCGAGGCCCTGGTCAAGCCGCCGCTCGGGGTCCGCGATGGCCTGGTCCAGATCACCACGGCCGACAATGCCCGCGGCGCCGCCGCGGAGCTCCCGGCGAGCGTCACGGCCGCGGTCCAGGTGCTCCTGGCCGACCTGGCCACCGCGCCGTTCGCCTCGCCCGACGCGGACCGGCTGCGCCACCTCGGCCTCGACCTGCGGGCGATCGCGGCGGCCGAGCGGGCCGGGCTGCTCATGCGGGTCAGCGATCAGATCGTGCTGGCTCCCGGTGCCGATGCTCTGGCGGGACGGGTCCTGGCGGGCCTGCCGCAGCCGTTCACCGCCGCCGAGGCCAGGCAGGCCCTGCAGACGACCCGCCGCGTGGCCATACCACTGCTGGAGTTCCTGGACCGGGCCGGCGTCACCCAGCGCCTGCCCGACGACCGTCGCCGGCTGGTCAGCCGGCCAGCCGACTGAACCGGGTCGCGGACCAGGTGGCCGGCTCGGCTGGCGGCTGGCCGGCCGAGATCCAGCGGGCGAGCACCGACGCGGTGGCCGGGGCGTTGAGTATTCCGGTTCTGAAGTGCCCCGAGGTGAGCCAGGCGTTGTCCAGGCCGGGAACGCGATCGATGACCGGCCGCCGGTCGGGATGACGGGGCCGGAAGCAGCACCACCGGTACGCGATGCCCAGCCCCTTGGCGGCCGGCAGCGCGGCGACCAGGCCATCCATGATCGACTCGATCACGTCGGGCTGGACCGCCGGGTCCTCGTCCCCGATGTCGAAGGTCCCGCCGGCCAGCAGCCGCCCGTCTTCGAGCTGGGTGGCGACGGGCGCCACGATGCCGGGCAGCCGGACCGGCGTGGCCTGCGTGACCAGCAGATGGCCCTTGACCCGGTCCGACGGGATGCTCAGCGGCAGGCCGTCAAGCACCGGCGGCTGGCCGGTGGCGAAGATCACGATGCCGGGGGCGATGTCACCGGCCGACGTGGTCACCGTGACCAGCCGCCCGCCGCGGATGGTGACGGCGGTGGCGGCGATCCCGGTGGCGACCCCCGGCAACCCCGCGGCCAGCCTCGCCACCGCGCGCAGCGGGTTGACCCGGGCCTGGTGCCGGATCAGCGCGCCCTCCATGGGCCGGGCCAGGTTCGGCACGAGCCGCTCGACCTGGGCCGGCGCCAGCCACTCCACGGCTGGGGGCTGGTGCGCGGCGAAGCCGCCGGGATGCGGCGCCAGCCCGATCCAGTCGATGTCGACGAGCCCGACCCCGCCGGGCAGCCGCTGCTCGAGCTCCCGCCACCGCTCCAGGCTGGCCTGCTCCAGGTCCACGAGCGGTTCGGGATCGCTCCACCGGTGCGGCTCCGGAATCAGCAGCCCGCTGGCTCCTCCGGTGGCGCCGGTGCCCAGGCGCCCGGTCTCGATCAGCAGCACCGAGCCGAGCCCGGCCTCGGCACAGGCGGCCGCCGTGGTGACACCCATGATGCCGCCGCCGACAACCAGGATGTCCGGGCGCGGATCAGGGATGGCTCCGTGGCCACGGCCGAGGGCCGCCCGCTCCGCCGCGGTGAGCTGGTCACGCCAGACGGCGCCGTCCACAGTCATGATCCTGTTATAGCGAAGGCTTAGCGCTGAGGCGCCATCAGATCCGCCTCCTGACCAATACGTGCGGGGCTGGAATCCTCCGCCTTCAGGCAGAGGAGGATGTCAAGCGCCGATAACACCGAGTTAACCGGCCCTGAATCTCCGTCCCGCAGGATTGCAGCATGACCTCGACGACAACGGAGGAAGAGCCGATCCGCCGCCGGATCGCGCTGATAGCTCACGACCACAAGAAGGAGGACCTGCGGGAGTGGGCGAGGTTCAATCGCGTGCTGCTGGCCGGGCACCAGCTCTACGCGACCGGAACGACGGGCCGGCTGCTCGGTGACGAGCTCGGCGTCCCGATCACCTGCTTCCAGAGCGGCCCGCTGGGCGGCGACCAACAGATCGGCGCCAGGATCGCAGATGGCGACATCGACCTGCTGATCTTCTTCTGGGACCCGCTTGAGCCCCAGCCGCACGACCCCGACGTCAAGGCGCTGCTGCGCCTGGCGATGGTGTGGAACATCCCGGTAGCGTGCAACCGCGCCAGCGCCGACTTCCTGATCTCGTCCCCGCTGATGGACCGCGGCTACCGGCGCCGGAAACCGGACTACGGCTCCCGCGCCGGGGAGCACCGGGCCGCGGGCGCCACGTCCTCCGCGCGCCGGGTGGCCTGACCGGCCCGCGGGCCTGCCCGCCTCCGGCGGACTTCCCTGCCACCCGGCGGACCCCCGGGGCGGACCTCCCTGCCCGCGCCGCGGTGTCAGCGCCATCTGCCATGCTGAACTGCGCGCCGCCGCGATCCGGCCCGCTCGCCGGCCAGCCGACCCTGCTCATCCGTGCGGCAGGCGCCGGGCTGGGTAGTGTGGACCCACTGCGGCGTAAACACGCAGCTAGGCAGGGAGGTGACGCCGTGCTGGCCGACTCGTACGGACGCGTGGCGACTGACCTGCGGGTATCGCTCACCGATCGGTGCAACCTGCGCTGCGCTTACTGCATGCCGGCCGAGGGACTGGAGTGGCTGCCCCGGCCGGAGCTGCTCACCGACGACGAGGTGATGCGCCTGGTCCGGATCGGGGTGCAGCTGCTCGGCATCACGGAGATCCGGTTCACCGGCGGCGAGCCGCTGCTCCGCCGCGGCCTGGTCGATATCGTGGCGCGCGCCGCCGCGCTGCGCCCGCGTCCGGAGATATCGCTGACCACCAATGGGATCGGGCTCGACCGGCTAGCCGGGCCGCTGCAGGCGGCGGGCCTGGACCGGGTCAACGTGTCGCTGGACACGCTCCGGCCGGAGACCTTCCGGGCCCTCGCCCGGCGGGATCGCCTCGGCGACGTGCTGGCCGGCCTGGGGGCCGCCGCCGCCACCGGGCTCGCACCGGTCAAGGTCAACGCGGTACTCATGCGCGGCCTGAACGACGACGAGGCCGTGCCGCTGGCCCGGTTCTGCCTGGAGCGCGGCTACCAGATCCGGTTCATCGAGCAGATGCCGCTGGACGCGCAGCACGGCTGGCGCCGGGACAACATGGTGACGGCCGACGAGATCCTGGCCGCGCTGTCCGCCGAGTTCTCGCTGACGCCCGACGACCCGGCGGGCCGCGGGTCGGCGCCGGCCGAGGTGTTCCTGGTGGACGGCGGTCCCGTCCGGATCGGCGTGATCGGGTCGGTCACCCGGCCATTCTGCGGTTCCTGCGACCGGGTCCGGCTCACCGCCGACGGCCAGGTCCGCAACTGCCTGTTCGCGACCACCGAGAGCGACCTGCGCGGCGCGCTGCGGGCCGGGGCGAGCGATGATGCGATCGCGGAGCTCTGGCGCCGGGCAGTCGCGCCGAAGCTGCCTGGTCATGGCATTAACGACCCGGGATTCCTGCAGCCAGCCCGGCCGATGTCGGCCATCGGCGGCTGACCGGCCCGGCCGAACGGGAGCCGCACGGCGCGGCCTGCCGCCCCGCTGGCCCGCGGCCGGCACCGGCACCTGCTCTTGCCGCTCATCCTTCCCGGGCTTGCCATATCAAAGTTAACGATATATCGTTGACCTATCTAGAGCGTCTGGCGACAGTCTGGGATAGGCCAGCGAAGTACGGCGCCGGACCGGAGATTGGAGACAATCGATGCGAGAAGAAGGCAACTGGAGAGGCCGGGGCGAGGAAGAGGGCTGGCGGCGCGGTGGTGACGAGGACTTCGGGTTCCGACGGCGCGGCCGTCGCGGCCATGTCCGCTCTGCCCGGCCCGGGTTCCCTCCCGGCCCGCCCGGACCTCACATGTTCGGGATGTGGTTCGGCGAGCCCGGCCGACGCGGGATGCGGGGGCCGAGGGCCAGGCGGGGCGACGTCCGCGCGGCGGCGCTGGCGCTGCTCGCCGAAGAGCCGATGAACGGCTACCAGATCATCCAGGCGATCGCCGAGCGGAGCGACGGCGTATGGCGGCCCAGCCCGGGCTCCGTCTACCCGGCGCTGCAGCAGCTTGAGGACGAGGGCCTGATCCGTGCCGAGGCCGCCGACGGCCGCCGCGCGTACCAGCTCACCGAGGAGGGCCGGGCCTACGTCGAGGCGCACCCCGAAGAGCTCCGCGCGCCGTGGGACGTCGTGGCGGGCAGCGTCGGGGACACCGCCATCGAGATGCGCAACCTCATCGGCCAGGTCGCCATGGCCGCGTTCCAGGTGGTGAGCGCGGGCACCGAGAGCCAGGTCAGCCAGGCCCGCGAGGTGCTCACGGACACGCGCAAGGCCCTGTACCGACTGCTGGCCGCCGATGACGACGCGGCCGCAGGCACCGGCCAGTGAGCCAGCGGGCAAGACCACGCCCGCGCGGCTAGGCTCGAGGTGACAAGGCAAGGGAGGCAGCGGCGTTGGTGACGCACACCAGCACAAACGCGGACGGCGCGGTGGCCCCGGACAGGGCCACCGCGGCCGCCCCGCGCATCAAGGACCCGGTGATCTCGGTTTCCGGCCTGACCAAGCAGTACGGCGAGGTCCAGGCCGTGCGGGGAATCGATTTCGACGTGGCCCGGGGGGAGACCTTCGGCTTCCTCGGGCCGAACGGCGCGGGCAAGACGACGACGATCAAGATTCTGTGCACGCTGGCGAACCCCACGTCGGGCACCGCGCGCGTCGCGGGCCACGACGCCACGGCCGAGCGGGACTCGGTCCGCCGCAACATCGGCCTGGTGTTCCAGGACACCACGCTGGACACCTACCTGACCGCCGAGCAGAACCTGCGCTTCCACGCGGAGCTCTACGGCGTGCCGAAGGCCGCCGTAGCGCCCCGGATGCGCCAGGTCATGGACATGGTCGGGCTCTGGGACCGCAAGGACAGCCTGGTCAGCACGTACTCGGGCGGCATGCAGCGGCGGCTGGAGATCGCCCGCGGCCTGCTGCACGCGCCGCGGGTGCTGTTCCTGGACGAGCCGACGGTCGGCCTGGACCCGCAGACCCGGTCCTCGATCTGGGCCTACATCAACGAGCTCAAGCGCCGCGAGGACATCACCATCTTCCTCACCACCCACTACATGGACGAGGCGGAGAACTGCGACCGGATCGCGATCATCGATCACGGCAAGATCGTGGCGATCGACACTCCCGAGGCGCTGAAGGCCAGCGTGGGCAAGGACCGGGTGCAGATCCAGACCGGCGACGACCCCGTGGCGATCGCCGCGCTGGCCGAGACGTTCGGGATCGAGGCCGCCATGCACGAGGGCGCGGTGACCTTCTCCGTGGCCGCCGGCGAGCAGTTCGTGCCGCGGCTGTTCGCCGAGTTCTCGGTGCCCATCCGTTCGGTCAGCGTGTCCAGGCCGTCGCTGGACGACGTCTTCATGTCCTACACCGGCACCACGATCCGCGACGCCGAGGCGTCGGGAACCGACGCCATGCGGCAGATGGCCCAGCGGTGGCGCGCGGGGAGGCGATAGGCGATGGCCACTCAGACCACTGACGTCACGGCCCCTCCCGACCCGGGCGTGCTGGTCGAGGAGATCCGGGTCGCGGTTCCCGAGGGCGGCCTGCGGCACGACATGCGCGCCGCCGGGATCGTCTGGCGGCGCGAACTGATCAGGTTCCGCACCGACCGGCTGCGGGCCATCACCGCGCTGATCCAGCCCGTGCTGTTCCTGTTCGTGCTCGGCACCGGCCTGGGCGCGCTGGCGGGTCACAGCCTGCCGCCCGGCATAAGCTTCAAGACCTTCATCTTCCCGGGCGTGCTGGCCATGTCGGTGCTGTTCACCGCCATTTTCTCGGCCGCGTCCATCGTGTGGGACCGGGAATTCGGCTTCCTCCGGGAGATCCTGGTCGCGCCGGTCAGCCGGGCGTCCATCGTGATCGGCAAGTGCCTGGGCGGGGCGACGATCGCCACCTTCCAGGGAATCATCTTCCTGGCCCTGGCCGGCTTCGCCGACGTGCCCTACAACCCGGTGCTGATCATCACGCTGATCGGGGAGCTGCTGCTGCTGTCGTTCACGCTGACCGCCTTCGGCGTGATGATGGCGGCCAGGATCAAGCAGTTCCAGGCGTTCATGGCGCTCACCCAGATGCTCGTGATGCCGCTGTTCTTCCTGTCCGGCGCGCTGTACCCGCTGACCGGGCTGCCGGCCTGGCTCAGCGTCCTCACCAGGATCGATCCACTCACTTACGTGGTCGGGCCGATGCGGCACGCGGTGTTCAGCCACCTGGATATTCCCCCGGTGTATATGGAGCACCTGTCGCCCGGCATTACCTGGCTGGGCTGGCCGGTCCCGATTGCCCTGTCGCTCGGGATCGTCGCGGCCATGGGGCTCGGCATGATGGCGATCGCGATCGCGGAGTTCCGCAAGACCGAGTAAACACGCGGTAAATAAGAGAAAAGAGCGACGCCGGGTGGCTACGGGGGCAAACCACCCGGCGTCGCATTCATCGGCGCTCCGACGGGGGCCCGGAACGCCGGCCTCGGTGCCCCGGCGGGGGACCAGAGCACCGGCAAACATGTTACACCGAAGTCCCCCCTTGTGCGTCAAGAGTGGATTTCAAGCGAGTCTTGGCATGAGGCGCGCTGACCGCTGCTGACCAGGCGTTTTACCGCCGGCCTTTGAATGCCGTTCAGCCGCCGCGGCGGGGCGCGGCGCTACTGCCCGGGGGCACCGGGAACGTGCCTGCCGCCGGCTCTATCCGCGCTTAGCTAACTGCGCGTATCTGTTTCCTGGTCCTCGGCCGGCGGAACGTAACGCTGAGGAAGGTTCGGCTCGTAAGGGCGGAACCTCGAGCGGCCGCTCGGCTCGCGTCCGCCATTGGCGAACACGACCGCGAAATACGGTATGACGATCGCGCCCACGGCCGGAATCGCGGTCAGCCATCCCGCGCCGTTCACGAACAGCAGCACCGCGATCACGAAGCAGACCAGCCGGATGCCCATCATGATCAAGTACCGGCGCTCGCGGTAGGCGATGTCCTCGGACATCGGCCGCCGCGCCTCGGTGACCACGTGGGGGCTGTCTCGTCGCTGATGGCGCGTGGCTCTCACGGTTCCACGGTATGCCCGTGCCGGACCTGCGTCACGCCCGGTACCGGCTCAGCGCGGATTCCACCCGGCCGCCTCGATCCGCGCGATCTGTCCGACTCCCGCGACGGATGAGGCGCCGGCCAGGGCCATGGCGTGGCTCAGGTCGTCGGTGAGGCCGGTCAGCAGCGTGCGGACGCCGTCGGCGCCGTCCCAGGCGAGCGCCCACAGCGCCGGCAGGCCGAGGAACACCGCCCGGGCTCCGAGCGCCAGCGCCGCGAGGGCATCCTCCCCGGTGCGGATCCCGCCGTCGGCGTAGACCTCGCAGCCCTGGGCCGTCCCGGTGCCGCCCAGCGCAGCGGTCACCTCCGGGAGCGCGAGAGCCGAGGGCAGCGCGCCGTCAAGCTGCCGCCCGCCATGGTTGGACACGATCACCGCGGCGGCGCCGTGGGCCTGGCAGGCGGCCGCATCGTCGCCGCGGAGCACGCCCTTGACCACGACCGGCAGCCCGCCGCCGACCTCCCGCAGCCAGCCGATGTCGGCGAAGGTCAGGTCGGCCGCCTGGGACGCCGCGCCCCGGTCCTGCAGTGGCCCCAGGTTGGCCAGGAAGTCCTCATCGCTGACCACGCCGTCGTCGGAGTCCCTCCGCTTCCGCCCGACGACCGGGGTGTCCGCGGTCAGCACCAGGGCCGCCGCGCCGACCGCCGCGGCCCGCCGCACCAGGCCCGCGGTCAGGTCGCGGTCCCGCATCAGGTAGACCTGAAACCACCAGGCGCCATCCTCCGCGGCCACGGCGTCGGCCACGTCCTCGATCCGCCGGGTGCTCCTGGTGGAGAGCACGAACAACGCTCCCGCCCGGGCCGCCCCGGCCGCGGTGGCCACCTCGCCGTCGGGGTGCGCCAGGCCGTGAAAGCCGGTCGGTGCCACGCCAAGCGGGGTGGCGAACTGGGTGCCGAGCAGCCGGACGCCGGTGTCCACCGCGGACACGTCGCGCAGCACCCGGGGCGCCATCCAGACCTTCCGCCAGGCTTTCTCGCTCGCGCGCCGGGTC
This sequence comes from uncultured Actinomycetota bacterium, assembly GCA_963808705.1. Lineage (GTDB taxonomy): Bacteria > Actinomycetota > Actinomycetes > Streptosporangiales > Streptosporangiaceae > JASHPR01. The sequence continues at coordinate 359,442 of CAWEHB010000016.1, forward strand.
CGCTCGCGTCCCGAGCCCCCGGCGTAGTAGTCGTAGACAGGACGGCGCAGCCGCTTTCGGGCGCGACGTTGCAGTTCCGCGGCGTCAGGGGTCACGGATCACCAGTATGGAGGCATTGATGAGCGACCGCACCTATCGCGTCACAGAGATCGTCGGCACCTCGCCGGAGGGCGTGGAGCCGGCCATCCGCAGCGCGCTGCACCGCGCGGGGCAGACCCTGCGGCACCTCGACTGGTTCGAGGTAACCCAGATCCGCGGCCAGATCGTGGACGGCGAGGTCGCCCACTTCCAGGTCGGGCTCAAGGTCGGGTTCCGGCTCGAGGACGCCTGAGCTGCCCGGGGGATAACCCCGGACCCCCAGACCGGGAGGCTTCGCCCCTACCCGAGCGAGCCAAAGGCCGCGGTGCCGCCTGGACTGATGAGCGAGGGAGCCTGCGACCGAGCGACGAGGGAAGGCGGCGCGCAAAAGCGGCCGGAGGCGAGCGAGGGAAAAAGGAGCGGCCGGAGGCGAGCGAGGGCCAAGGCAGTCAGCTGGCCTGGCTGACCGAGGACATGTTGAAGCCCGCCACGCGCAGCGGCGGCATGGCCGAGCGGCTGAAGTAATCGCTCCACTCCCGCGACAGGGCCGGGCCGGTGACGCCGGCTTCGGTGACCCGGCCCAGCATGGCGACCGGGCTCTCGTTGAACCTGAAGTTGTTCACCGCCCCGGTGACCTCGCCGTTCTCCACCAGGTAGACGCCGTCCCGGGTCAGGCCGGTGAGCAGCAGGGTCTGCGGGTCCACCTCCCGGATGTACCACAGGGAGGTCAGCAGCAGCCCGCGGCCGGTGCGCGCGACCATGTCGTCCAGCGACGCCGCCGCGCCGGGCGCGTCCAGGATCAGGTTGCCGATCGCCGGCGTCACCGCGAGCCCGGACAGCGCGGCCGAGTACCGGGTCTGGGCCAGCGCGGCCAGTTCGCCGCCGCGGATCCACTCGGTGGGGACGAGCGGCAGGCCGTTGTCGAATACCGAGGACTGGCGGGTGGAGGCGCGCGCGATCACGAACGGCGGGCACTGCAGGCCGGGCGCCTCAGGGTCGCTGCGCAGCGTGACCGGCAGGCTGGCGAGCCGTTCCCCGACCCGGGTACCGCCTCCGGGCCTGCTGAACACCGTCCGGCCGTCCGCCGCGTCCTTGCCCCCGGACGACCAGTACAGGTAGATGAGCAGGTCGGCGACGGCGGCCGGCGGCAGCAGCGCCTCGTAGCGCCCGGCGGGCAGCTCGACCCGCCGGGCCGCCCAGCCCAGCCGCCGCGCCAGTCCGGCCTCCAGCCCGGCCACGTCGATGTCGGTGAAGTCACGGGTCCCGGCGCCCGCCCAGGCCGAGCACGCCAGGTCGGCCGTTTTCGCGTTCAGCTCGACCTTCCCCGACGGCTGGTCGTGCCGCAGCCGCAGACCGCTGGAGCTGCCGAGGAACAGCGAGGTCATCGTGTGCTCCGCGAACCCGTACAGCCTCCGCCCGCCCGACGCCGCCACGCCGAACGCCTCGCCGAGCGCCCCGGCGAAGCCGCGCAGCACGCCGATCTCGGTGCTGGCCGGCGGGTCGTCCCAGCCCGCGCCGCCAGACGCCGTCCCGGACCGACGCTCATCGGCCGGTCCGGGCAGCTCTTGCGCGTCCTCGGCCGGGGAACTCCCGGACGCCGCCTTCTCGGCCTCGGCCACGATGTCGCCGATCTGCTCGCCGCGGACCCCGGCCCGGGACACCACGCCGGCCCGGGCGGCCGTCCCGTCGCGGATGATCGCGATCACGGTGAGCCTGCGCGAGGTGGAGACGCCGTTCGTGGTGAGGGTATTGCCGGCCCAGCGCAGGTTCGCCTCCGACGCCTCCTCGGCGATCACGACGCAGTCGTCGCACGTCGCGGCCTGCAGCGCCCGCTCCACGGTGTCCTGCGGCGAGAACGGCGAGAACCCGGTCAACGGCGAGAACCCGGTCACGGCGCCGCCTCCTGCGCGGTGTTCAGTATCCGGATCCCCCGCACGAGCACGGCGGGACAGCCGTGGCTGACCGGCGCGACCTGGCTGGGCTGGCCCTTGCCGCAGTTGAACGCCCCGCCGAGCACGTAGCTCTGCGGCCCGCCGACCGCCTCCATCGAGTTCCAGAAGTCGGTGGTCGTGGCCTGGTAAGCGACGTCCCGGAGCTGGCCGGCCAGCCGGCCGCCGGAGATCTTGAAGAACCGCTGGCCGGTGAACTGGAAGTTGTATCGCTGCATGTCGATCGACCAGCTCTTGTCGCCGACTATGTAGATCCCGTGCTCCACGCCGGCGATCAGGCCGGCGGTGGACGGGCCGCTGGAGGCGGGCTGCAGCGAGACGTTCGCCATCCGCTGGATCGGCATATGCCCGGGCGAGTCGGCGAACGCGCACCCGTTCGAGCGGCCGCCCTGGACCCGGGCCATCCGCCGGTCCAGCTGGAATCCGGTCAGCACCCCGCCGGTGATCAGGTCCCAGGACTGCGCGGCGACCCCCTCGTCGTCGTACCCGACCGTGGCCAGGCCGTGCTCGGCCGTCCGGTCCCCGGTGACGTGCATCAGCGGCGAGCCGTACTGCAGGCGGCCCAGCTTGTCCGGGGTGGCGAAGGAGGTTCCCGCGTAGGCGGCCTCGTAGCCGAGGGCCCGGTCCAGCTCGGTGGCGTGCCCGATCGACTCGTGGATCGTCAGCCACAGATTCGAGGGGTCGACGACCAGGTCGTACCGGCCGGCCTGGACCGGGGGCGCGGCCAGCTTGCCGGCCAGCAGCTCCGGCAGCTCCGCGAGCTCGGCGGCGAAGTCCCAGGCCCCGTCCCCCTCCGCCGTCCCGTCCAGGAACTCATAGCCACGCCCGGCCGGGGGGGCCAGGGTGCGCATGGTCTCGAACCTGCCGTCGGCCGTGACGGCGACGGCGGTCACGCTCGGGTGCAGCCGTATCCGTTGCTGGGTCGTGGTGGTGGCCCCGTCGGAATAGAACTTGCACTCCTTGACCTGCAGCAGCGACGCGTCCACGTGGTCGATCCCGGAGCGGGCCAGCAGGCCGGAACTCCACCCGGCCAGCAGCGCGATCTTGTCGGCGACGCCGACGCGCAACGGGTCCACCTGGTAGGCGGATATCCAGCTGACCTCGCCGTGCGCGGGCTCGGCGGCCAACTCGATCCGGTCGGTGTTGACGGCGGCCGCCACCCGGGCGACGTCGACGGCCGCCGCAGCCGCCCGCGCCGCCGCGTCCGCGGTGAGGTCGGCGGCCGAGGCGAACCCCCAGGTCCCGTCGACCACCACCCGGACGGCTAGGCCCAGGTCGTCGGTGTCGTAAAGGGTCTCCAGGACGGCGTCGGACAGGCCGATCTGCTGGCCCCTGATCCGCTCGGCGCGGAAGTCCGCGTGCTCGGCGCCCAGGTCGGCGGCCCGCTGCAGGGCGGCGTCCGCCAGCTGCCGCAGCGGGTGCGAGGTGAACTCCGGGTCGATCGGCGTAGATGCCTGGTCCCCACTATCTCGCACGACAGGCCAATCTATCCTGTGCATCTGATCTGCCATCCAGACCTGCGGAGGAACCCGAGATGAGCCGATCCGTCCTCGTCACCGGCGGGAACCGGGGAATAGGCCTGGCCATCGCCCGGCGGCTGGCGGCCGGCGGGGACAAAGTCACGATCACCTCCCGCTCGGGCGAGGCCGTCGACGGACTGGCGGTGGCCCGGTGCGACGTGCGCGACAGCGCCGCGGTCGACGAGGCGTTCACCGCGGCCGAGGCGGCGCATGGCCCGGTCGAGGTGCTGGTGGCCAACGCCGGGATCACCCGGGACCAGTTGCTCGCGCTGATGAGCGAGGACGACTTCGCCGCGGTGCTCGACACCAACCTGACCGGCGCCTACCGGGTGGCCAAGCGCGCCGTCCGCGGCATGATCCGGATGCGGCGGGGCCGGATGGTGTTCATCTCCTCGGTCGTGGGCCTGCTCGGCTCGGGCGGCCAGGCCAACTACGCGGCCGCCAAGGCCGGGCTGGTGGGGCTGGCCCGGTCCCTGGCCCGCGAGCTGGGCAGCCGGTCGATCACGGCCAACGTGGTGGCGCCCGGGTTTGTCGACACGGACATGACCGCGGCGCTGCCCGAGGACCGGCGGGCAGCGATCCTGGCCAGCGTCCCGCTCGGCCGCCTCGCGTCGGCGGACGAGGTCGCCGCGGCGGTCGCGTTCCTGGCCTCGCCCGACGCCGGGTACATCACCGGGGCCGTCATCCCGGTGGACGGCGGCCTGGGCATGGGTCACTGACATCCGGCCAGCAGGCCACGGCGAAGGGCAGCGCGATGGGAATCCTGAACGGCAAGCGGGTGCTGGTGACCGGCGTGCTCACCGATGCGTCGATCGCCTTCCACGTGGCCCGGATCGCGCAGCAGGAGGGCGCGACGGTGGTGCTGACCGGGTTCGGGCGGCTCAGCTTGGTGCAGCGGATCGCCCGTCGGCTGCCGGACCCGCCCCCGGTTCTCGAGCTGGACGTGACCGATCCGGGCCAGCTCGCGTCGCTGGCCGACCGGGTGTCCGAGCACGTCAACGGGCTGGACGGGGTGGTGCACAGCATCGGCAACGCGCCGCAGTCCGCGCTGGGCGGCAACTTCCTGCACACTCCGTGGGAGGACGTGGCCAGCGCGGTGCATATCTCCACGTACTCGCTGCAGGCCCTGGCCGTAGCGACGCTGCCGCTGATGAGCGCGGGTGGCGCGATCGTGGGGCTGGACTTCGACGCCAGCCGGGCCTGGCCGGGCTATGACTGGATGGGCGTGGCCAAGGCCGGCCTGGAGTCCTGCGCCCGCTACCTGGCCCGCGATCTCGGTCCCCGCGGGATCCGGGTGAACCTGATGTCCGCGGGCCCCCTGAAGACCATCGCCGCGAGAAGCATTCCCGGATTCGACGAGCTCGCGGAACCGTGGGGAGACAGGGCCCCGCTCGGGTGGGACACCTCCGACCCCGAGCCCGCGGCGCGGGGCTGCGTGGCGCTGCTGTCCGACTGGTTCCCCGCCACGACGGGCGAGATCGTGCACGTGGACGGCGGCGCGCACGCGATCGGCGGCTGACCGGACCGGCCGGGCGGGCCGGCCGCCGGGCGTGATCTTGCGGGGCCGTGCGCGGCGAAGTCTGGCACGTCGGGCCGGCCCGCGCATCAGGTTTTCGGGCGGCCGGACCGCTCTAGCACGCGTCGTGCCCGCTAGAGGAACGTTTGCCCTATTCGTAGTAAGCCGGTAATACCGGCGTAACACCGACGTGGTGGCCGGCAGGGCCAGCTATGGCCTGCGACGACATCGATAGGAAGTTGTGACATTTACTGCTGGAATCTAGCTGATCAGTGAAACTACGCTCGGACCGAACCGTAGCCGGGACAAAGGTGTCGCTGGCGCGCGGCAGCCATGCTGGGGCGCGGATCGATACGCCGGGGCGGGCTGGCAGAGAGGCGGCGAGCGGGTGACACGGTCAAGGTCACGCGAAGCCGACCGCAGCGGCTCGCAGCGGCGGGCCCGGACGACCTGGGATGTTGCGGGTTGGCCCGCGCGCGAACGGGTAATCGGAGCGCCTGGGCAGGAACCGGCATGGCATCACGCGCGCGCACGCGCGACAACGAAGGAGCACACATGAACCTATGGAGACGTAAGCTGCGCCTCGCGGCGGTGGCCGGGGTGGCCGCGGTCGCGGTGGTGGCTGCGGGCTGCAGTTCCAGCAGCTCCAGCAGCCCGAGTACTTCCTCGAGCGGCACGGCGGTCAAGGGCGGGACGGCGACGTTCGCGCTGCCGCCGGGCACCACGGACACCTTTATCTTCCCGTTCTACGCGATCACCAACGCCAGCGTGTACGACGACGAGGAGTTCCAGTGGCTGATGTACCGGCCGCTGTACATGTTCGGCAACAACACCAACACCGACGTCAGCATCAACTACAAGCTGTCGCCCGCCAACCAGCCGGTGTACTCCAACGGCGGCAAGACCGTGACCGTCACCATGAAGGGCTGGAAGTGGTCCAACGGCGAGCCCGTCAACGCCGACTCCGTGCTCTTCTTCCTGAATATGGCGTTCGCCGAGAAGACGAACTGGTACGCCTACGCGCCCGGCCTGCTGCCGGACAACGTCGTGTCCGCCTCGGCCAGCGGGAACACGCTCACGATGCAGCTCAACAAGGCCTACTCCAGCACCTGGTTCACCTACAACCAGCTGGCCGAGCTCAACCCGATGCCGCTGTCCTGGGACGTCACCAGCCTGGGCGCGAAGCCGGGTAGCGGCGGATGCACCACCGACACCGCGGCCGACGGCTGGGCGAAGTGCAAGGCGGTCTACACGTTCCTGACCGCCCAGTCGAAGATCTCCTCGACCTACGCCACCAGCCCGCTCTGGTCGGTGGTCGACGGCCCGTGGAAGCTCTCCTACTACAGCACGACCGGCAACGTCACGTTCGTGCCGAACACGGCGTACTCTGGCAGCCCGAAGCCGCAGCTGTCGGAATTCAAGCTGGTGCCGTACACCGACGACACGACCGAGTACACCGCGCTGAAGGCCGGGCAGGTCAACATCGGCTACGTCCCCTCGGCGGACCTGCCGCCGAAGCCGGCGAACTCGGCCCTGCCGGCGACCAACCCGCTGGGCAGCAGCAGCTACAATCTGCAGCCGTTCTACTCGTTCGGCATCTTCTACGCCCAGCCCAACTTCAACAACCCGACGGTGGGCTACATGGTCCGGCAGCTCTATATGCGCCAGGCCCTGCAGGAGGTCATGGACCAGCCCGGCATCATCAAGGCGATCTTCCGCGGGTACGCCCTCCCGACCTCGGGGCCGGCCCCGAACGCGCCGCCCGGGAACCAGTGGATACCTTCCATCCAGACCGAGAACAGCAGCCAGGGCCCGTACCCGTTCAACGTCGCCAAGGCGAAGTCGGCGCTGGAGAGCCACGGCTGGTCCGAGGTGGGCGGCGTGATGACCTGCCAGGACCCGGCCAAGTGCGGCGCCGGCATCACCAAGGGCCAGCAGGCGAAGTTCACATTCGTCTACGCGACCGGCCAGGCCTCGCTCACGGCGATGTGGGAGGCGTACAAGTCTGACGCCAGCACCGCCGGCATCGACATCAACCTGGTCGGGGAGACGTTCACCTCGATCATCGGCCAGAGCGCGCCGTGCTCGCCGATGAGCTCGAAGTGCAACATACAGGTGTTCGCCTTCGGCGGCTGGGACTTCGACGGCCCGGGCTTCGAGCCGACCGGCGAGCCGCTGTTCGCGACCGGCGCGGGGTCGAACTCCGGCAACTACTCCGACCCGACGATGGACAACCTGATCACCGCGACGCACACCAGCAACAGCCCGTCCATCTTCAGTCAGTACGCCACCTACGGGGCGCAGCAGCTGCCGTTCATCTGGAACCCGAACGAGTACACGATCCAGGCGGTCAGCAGCGACCTGCACGGCGTCACCTTCAACGCGCTCTACACCCTGCTTCCCGAGTACTGGTACTTCACCAAGTAGCCGGGAAGTAGTAAGGCAGTAGTTAGGAGGCCTTGGCCGCCGTCCCGCCCGCAAGACGCGGGCGGGACGGCGGCCACTGGCGGAATGCATGCGGCAGTGAGACGCTGGCCGGAACGGGAGGAACTCATGACACCATGGCGCGGCGCGGGCGGTGACCGGCCCGCAGGCGGGGCGGTGGCGCGATGACCGGGTTCCTGATCCGCCGGACCCTCCAGGCCCTCCTGGTCATCTTCCTGGTGACGGTGTTCACGCTGTTCCTCGTGCACCTGTTCCCGGGCGGGCCGATCCGGGCGCTGCTCGGCCCGCGGGCGACCCCGCAGCAGGTCGCCTACTACAACAACCTGTACGGCTTCGACCAGCCGTTCTACGTGCAGTACCTCAAGTGGATCGGGCAGCTGCTGCACGGCAACCTCGGCTACTCGTTCAAGCTCAACCAGACGGTCACCAGCCTGATCGCCCAGGACCTGCCCAAGACGATCATCCTGGTCCTGCTCGGCACCGTGGTCTCGCTGCTGTTCGGCATCCCGCTCGGCCTGTACCAGGCGGTGAAGCGCTACACCACCGGCGACTACATCCTGACCGGGATCTCCTTCCTCGGGTACGCCACCCCCACGTTCTTCGTCGGCATACTCCTGGTCGAGTGGTTCTCCATCGACATTCACCTGTTCCCGCCGTTCGCCCCGCAGGGCACCACGGTGGCCCAGATCCTGTCCGACCCGAAGGCGCTGGTGCTGCCGGTGGCCGCGTACTCGTTCGTGCTGTACGCGCTGTGGAGCCGGTACATGCGCTCGTCGGTGATGGACAACCTGGTGCAGGACTACGTCCGCACCGCGCGGGCCAAGGGCGCCAGCGAGCGGCGGGTGCTGTGGGGGCACGTGTTCCGCAACTCGCTGATGTCGATCGTCACCCTGCTCGGGCTCTCGCTGCCCACGCTGGTCGCCGGCGCGATCTTCATCGAGGTGGTGTTCAACTATCCCGGCATGGGGCTCGCGTTCTACAACGCCGCGCTGAACGTTGATTACCAGGTGCTGCTCGGGTTCACCCTGGTCGCCACGCTGGCGACGATCCTGGGGAACCTGCTGGCCGACGTGAGCTACGCGGTGCTCGACCCGAGGGTGAGGTACAACTGATGGCCATCATGCCGGGCGCGGATCCCCGCGAGGTAGAGGCCCCGATCGTGCCCCTGGAAGCCCCCGAGGCCACTGGGGGGGAGCTCGCGGCCGCGAAGCCGCGCAGCCTGCTGCGCCGCGGCTGGGAGGTGTTCGCGGAGAACAAGCTCGCGCTGGCCAGCCTCGGCTTGCTCGTGTTCATCGTGCTGTTCTGCTTCGCCGGGCCGCACATCTACCACACCAACCAGGTGAACACGAACCTGACCGATGCGCTGTGCCCGCCGAGTTCGGCGCACCCGCTCGGCTGCGACAACGTCGGCTACGACCAGCTCGGCCGGCTGATGATCGGCGGCCAGACCTCCCTGGAGGTCGGGTTCGCCGCCGCGATCGTGGCGGTCTTCATCGGCAGCCTCTACGGGGCCTTCTCCGGATTCATCGGCGGCCCGATCGACTCGTTCCTGATGCGCATCGTCGACGCGGGGCTGTCCATCCCCTACATCATGGTGGTCATCATCCTGTCGGTGATCTTCCACCCGGACACGCTGGTCATGATCTTCATCATCGCCGTGTTCTACTGGCTGGGCGTGGCCCGGCTGGTGCGCGGCGAGACGCTCTCGCTGCGCACCCGGGAGTACGTGCAGGCGGTCAAGGTCATCGGCGGAGGCAGGTCCCGCGCGGTCGTGCGGCATATCATCCCGAACGCGATCGGCACGATCATCGTGCAGACCACGTTCGCGATCGCGGACTCGATCATCATCCTGGCCGGCCTCGGCTTCCTCGGCCTCGGCGTCCAGCCGCCCGCGACCGACTGGGGGGACATGCTGTCCGGCGGACTGACCTACATACAGTCCGGCACGAACTACTGGTGGCTGATCTACCCACCCGGCATCGCGATCATCCTGACCTGCATCTGCTTCAACTTCATCGGCGACGCGCTCCGCGATTCGTTCGAGACCCGGCTGCAGCGCCGGTAAGGGGGAGAGACCTGGTGGCGCCGCTACTTGAGATTACCGACCTGCACACCGAGATCCGGCTGAAGCAGGCGGTCGTGCACGCGGTCGACGGGGTGTCGCTGCACGTGGAATCGGGGGAGACCCTCGGCATCGTGGGCGAGTCGGGCTGCGGCAAGACGATGACCGCGCTGTCGGTCATGAACCTGCTGCCGACCGGCGGGTCCATCGTCGGCGGCAGCATCAGGCTCGACGGCACGGAGATCAGCTCGCTCTCCGACGAGGACATGCGCCAGGTCCGCGGCAACGAGATCGGCATGATCTTCCAGGACCCGCTGACCTCACTGAATCCGACGATGACGGTGGGCAAGCAGATCGCGGAGACGGTCAAGCTGCACCGCGGCGTCAGCAACGAGCAGGCCCTGGACCGGGCCGCCGAGGTGCTCAACCTGGTCGGGATGCCGCAGGCCAGGGAGCGCATCGGGGAGTACCCGCACCAGTTCTCCGGCGGGATGCGCCAGCGCGTGATGATCGCGATGGCGCTGGCCTGCGAGCCGAAGCTGCTGATCGCCGACGAGCCGACGACCGCCCTGGACGTGACGATCCAGAAGCAGATCCTGGAGCTGATCGACGACCTGCGGCTCCGGCTGGGCATGTCGGTCATCCTGGTCACCCACGACCTGGGGGTGATCGCCGGGCGCGCCGACCGGGTCGCGGTGATGTACGCGGGCAAGATCGCTGAGATCACCGACACCGGGACGCTGTTCGCCAACCCGCGGCACCCCTACACCGAGGCGCTGTTCCAGTCCCTGCCGGACAAGGCCGCGGAATCCAAGGAGCGGCTGTACTCGATTCCCGGGATACCGCCCGACCTGGTAAACCCGCCGGCGGGCTGCCGGTTCGCCGCGCGCTGCCGGTACGTGACCGACCGGTGCCGGGAGGAGGAGCCGGTCCTGGGCGGGGAGGTGGCCGGTCACCACTTCGCCTGCTTCCACCCGGTAGGCACCGCCGAATTCAGCCGCAGCGTGACGCGCGTCGAGCACGTGGCCCCCCGCCAGCCCGAGTTCGCCACGCTCGACGGCGACACGGCCCCGGTGCTGCTGAGCGTCGAGCACCTGGTCAAGAACTTCCCGGTGACCAAGGGAGCCGTCATGCAGCGGCGGGTCGGCTGGGTCAGCGCGGTCGCCGACGTGAGCTTCACGATCCGGGCCGGCCACACCCTCGGCCTGGTCGGGGAGTCCGGCTGCGGCAAGACGACGATCGGCAGGCTCGTCGTCGGCCTGGAGAAGCCGACCAGCGGGGCGATCAACTTCCAGGACCGGGACCTCGCGAAGAGCAGCGGCCGCGAGTACCGGCGGGAGCGCCTGGACATCCAGCTGATGTTCCAGGACGCCTATGCCTCGCTCGACCCGCGGATGCGGGCGGGCGCGGTCCTGCAGGAGCCGCTCACCGTGCAGCACATCGGCTCGCGCCGCGAGCGGAACCAGCGGGTGGCCGAGATGCTGGACCACGTCGGACTGCCGCGCACGTCGACCGAGCGGTACCCGCACGAGTTCTCCGGCGGCCAGCGCCAGCGGCTCGGCTTCGCGCGCGCGCTGATGCTCAACCCGAAGCTGATCGTGGCCGACGAGCCGGTCTCCGCCCTCGACGTGTCGATCCAGGCCCAGATCCTCAACATGATGAGCGACCTGCAGCGCAAGCTCGGCCTCACCTACCTGTTCATCTCCCACGACCTCGCCGTGGTGCGCTACGTGTCCAGCCAGATCGGCGTCATGTACCTGGGCAAGCTGGTCGAGATCGGGCCCGCCGACGAGGTGTACCTGCGGCCCGCGCACCCCTACACCAAGGGGCTGCTCGACTCGGCGCCGGTCGCCGACCCCGAGGCCGAGCAGGCCAAGGTCAAGGCCGGCATCTCGGGCGAGCTGCCGAGCGCGATCCATCCGCCGTCCGGCTGCCGGTTCCGCACCCGCTGCCCGCTGGCCGAGGACATCTGCGCCGAGGTCGAGCCGCCGCTGCGGCCGTTCGCCGGCCCCGGGCACCTGGCCGCCTGCCACTTCCCGCTGCAGAACCCGCTCGGCGAGGTGAGCCCGGACTCCGCCGAGGTCCCGGCGTCGTAGCGCACCGGCTTGTGCCCGGCCGGGGCGGGCCCGATACTTCTGGCTATGCGGGCATTTCCTGGCCGGCCACCGGACCGCTCGCCGGTGGTGCGCGTCTGTGATGCCGACCGGGACCAGGTCATCGCCGAGCTGCGGGAACGTTTCGCCGACGGGTTCTTGTCCCACCAGAGCTTCGAGTTCCGGGTCGACGCCGCGCTGCGCGCCCGCTGGCACGACGACCTCGCCGGGATCCTGGCCGACCTGCCCGCCCCGCGGCCATCGCCGGCCCAGGCCGTCCTCGGCCGGCTGGCCCGGGCCCGGCGCGCCGCCGGGCGCCGGCTGGCCGGGTACCTGCAGCCGCCGCGGCCGGCACCGCTCCTGCTCCCCTCCGGCACCAGGGACAGCTTCACGATCGGCCGCGACGCAGCCTGCGACCTGGTTCTTTCCGACATGACCGTGTCCCGCAGCCACGCTGGCCTGCGCCGCGAGGCCGGCGGCTGGCTGCTGAGCGACGCAGGCTCGATGAACGGCACCAGGCTCAACGGCTGGCGGGTCACCGAGCCGGTCCCGGTCCGCGCGGGAGACGAGGTCATGTTCGGCGCGCTCACCCTGGTGGTCACCGAGCATGCCCGGCAACCCAGCGCCGCCGGCACCCCGTAGAGTCGGGGCGTGACCCTGGTTCTCCTGGTACGGCATGGCCTGACCGCGACCACCGGCAGCGTCCTGACGGGCTGGACGCCAGGCATCCTGCTGGACGACCGGGGCCGGCAGCAGGCCGGGGCGCTCGCGGCCCGGCTCGCGCCGGTGCCGCTGGACGCGATCATCAGCAGCCCGCTGGAGCGGTGCCGGCAGACAGCCGACGCGATCGCCGCCACCGGCGAGGGCCGCCCCGCGGCCGTGCGGGAAGACGAGCGGCTCGGCGAGTGCCACTACGGGGACTGGACCGGCCAGCCGCTGAAGCGGCTCGCCCGGGAGCCGCTGTGGCGCGTGGTCCAGGCGCACCCGGGCGCGGCGCAGTTCCCCGGCGAGGACGGCGAGTCCATCATGGACATGCAGCACCGCGCGGTCAGCGCGGTCCGGGACTGGAACCGCCGGCTCGGGGCCGACGCGACCTACCTGATCTGCTCGCACGGCGACGTGATCAAGTCCGTCATCGCCGATAGCCTCGGCATGCACATCGACCTGCTGCAGCGGATCCAGATCGACCCGTGCTCGCTCACGGTGATCCGGTATACGCCGCTGCGCCCGTTCGTGCTGCGGATGAATGACACCGGCGGGGGAGTTACCAGCCTGAAGAAGCCCGAGCCGAAGCGGGCACGGGCCATGGCGCGCCGCGAGACCGACGCGGCGGTCGGCGGCGGGGCGGGAGGATAGGACATGGCGGTCTACACGTACGATCCGCCGGAGAGATTCATCGCCGGGACGGTCGGCCAGCCGGGAGAGCGCGCGTTCTACCTGCAGGCCAGCGGCAGCGGCCGGGTCACGAGCGTGGCGCTGGAGAAGGTCCAGGTCAGCCGCCTCGCCGAGCGCCTGGACGAGCTGCTCGACGACGAGCTGCGCAACAGCGGCGGGAGGTCGTCGGTTCCGGCCGCGGCTCCCGCCAGCCTGGCCGACGACGGCCCGCTCGACCTGCCGCTGCTCGAGGAGTTCCGGGTCGGCGTCATCGCCCTGGCCTGGGACGCCGAGACGGAGCGCGTGGTGATCGAGGCACAGGAGGAGTCGGAGACGCCGGTCGAGTACCTGGCCGACGACGTGCCCGAGGACGGCCCGGGAGTGCTCCGGGTGCGGATCACGGCCGCGGCGGCCCGGGCCTTCTCGCAGCGGGCGCTGCAGATCGTCAGCCAGGGCCGGCCGCCCTGCCCGCTGTGCGGGCTGCCGCTCGACGCCTCCGGGCATATCTGCCCACGGCAGAACGGGCACCGGATCAGCAATGCGTGAGCCGACGCCGCGCGGCCGCGGTCAGCGGCAGCGTCGCGCCGCCGGCCCGCCACCCGACGCCCACCGGGTCAGCGTGCCCCCCTCCCGCCCCGGCGAAGCAAGGGACTCCGGCGCTGACGCGGGCGCGCTCGACCTGCTGGCGCACGGCAGCCTGGAGGTGGAGGGCAGGCTGGTCGTCGCCTCGAACGCCACGCTGTACTGCACGGTGCGCGACGGCGACCGGGAAGCGGCCTGCGTCTACAAGCCGGTGGCCGGCGAACGCCCGCTCTGGGACTTCCCGGCCGGCAGCCTGGCCGGCCGCGAGGTTTCCGCCTACCTGGTCTCCTCGGCGGCCGGCTGGCACCTGGTCCCGCCGACCGTCTTCCGCGACGGCCCGTTCGGCCCCGGCATGTGCCAGCTGTGGATCGAGTCGGACGAAACCGTCGACGTCATCGCGCTCGCCCGCAGCAACGACCACCCGGCGCTGCGGCAGATGGCCGTGTTCGACGCGGTCGTGAACAATGCCGACCGCAAGATCGGCCATCTGCTGCCCGACCGCGAGGGCCGCCTGTACGGCTGCGATCATGGTGTCTGCTTCGGCGAGGACTACAAGCTGCGCACGGTGCTGTGGCAGTGGCGCGGCCGCAGCCTGCCCAAGACCGCCGTCGAGGCGCTGCACCGGCTCGAGCAGGCGCTGGCCGAAGGCGAACTGCGCACCCAGCTCGACCGGTGGCTGTCCCCGGCCGAGGTCGAGGCCACCCGGCAGCGGGTCGAGTTGCTGCTGCAGCACCGGATCCACCCGTTCCCGCCGGAAGACTGGCCCGCGGTCCCCTGGCCGCCGGTATAGCTGTGTTAGCCCGGGGGATAACCCCGGACCCCCAGACCGGGGGGTGTTCGCCCCCCGGAGCCCCCCTGCCGTCTGCTCGGGCCGGGCAAGCCCGACCCTCGCATCCGGCATTTTCGGCGCTTGGGTTAACCCCCGGGCTCGCCGCGACGGCGGAGGTAACGCTCGAATTCCCGGGCGATCGCGTCGCCGCTGGCCTCCGGCAGGTCGGTCGCGTCCCGTGCCTCCTCCAGGGTCCGCACGTAGTCGGCGACCTCGGTGTCCTGGTCGGCCAGCTCGTCCACCCCGCGCTCCCAGGCCCGCGCCTCGTCGGGCAGATCGGCCAGCGGCAGCGTCACGTCCAGGATGTCCTCGACGCGCCTGAGCAGCGCGAGCGTCGCCTTGGGACTGGGCGGCTGGGCCACGTAGTGCGGCACGGCGGCCCAGAGCGACACCGAGGGAATCCGGGCCGCCTGGCAGGCGTGCTGCAGCACGCCCACGATCCCGGTGGGTCCCTTGTAATCGACCGGGTCGACGTGCAGCCGGGCGGACAGCCCGGCGTCGGAGACCGCGGCGTTCACCGGCACCGGACGGGTGTGCGGCGAGTCGGCGAGCAGCGCGCCGAGCAGGATCACCAGGTCGGCCCCCAGCTCGGTGAACGCGGCCACCAGCTCATCGCTGAACGCGCGCCAGCGCATGTTGGGCTCGATGCCGTGCAACAGGATCAGGTCACGGCCGACGCCCTCGGGCCGGGCGAGCGTCAGCCGGGTGGTCGGCCAGACCAGCCGGTCCGTGCGCCCGTCGGATACCTCCATGACCGGGCGCGTCACCTGGAAGTCATAGAAGTCCTCGGGATCGATGGCGCCCACCGGGGCGGACTCCCACTCGGCGGCGAGGTGGCTGATGACCCCGCTGGCCGCCTCGCCCGCGTCATTCCAGCCCTCGAAGGCAGCGATGACCGCGGGCGAGCTGAGCTTTCCGATGCCGTCGAGCTCGATCTGGGACCACCTCCTGAGTTCCTCCGTGCTCCAGGTTACGTGCATGACCGTGTTCGCCGCGTAACCCGGCCGGCCGGGACCGCCGCGGCCCGGACCAGGCGCTGTCGAGATGGCGGCCAGGGCGTCATGACGTGGCCAGCTGAAGGCCGGCACCTAGAATTGGCCCACTATGACCTCTGACACCCAGCCTCCCCGCGCGGAGGATACGGCCGTGGCCCGCCGCGGTCCGACCCTGAGAGCGGCCGTCGCCGAGCGCCTGGTGATCGCGGACGGAGCGATGGGCTCCATGCTGCAGGGCAGCCCGATCACCCTCGATGACTTCGCCGGGCTTGAGGGCTGCAACGAGATACTGAACGTCACCCGGCCGGACATCGTCCGGTCCATACACGACGGCTACCTCGACGCCGGGGTCGACTGCATCAGCACCAACACGTTCGGCGCGAACCTCGGCAACCTCGGCGAGTACGACATCGCCGGGCGGATCGAGGAGCTGGCCGAGGCGGGGGCGCGCATCGCCCGGCAGGCCGCCGATGACTGGTCCGGCCGCGACCGGACCCGCTGGGTGCTCGGCTCCATCGGCCCGGGCACGAAGCTGCCCACCCTGGGCCATGTGACGTTCGCCGAGCTGCGCGACACCTACCAGGCCTGCGCCGCGGGCCTGCTGCGCGGCGGCGCCGACGCGCTGATCGTGGAGACCTGCCAGGACCTGCTCCAGGCCAAGGCCGCGATCATCGGGACCCGGCGCGCCATCGCCGCCGCGACCGCGCAGTCCGGCGCCGACATCATGCTGATCGCCCAGGTGACGATCGAGACCACCGGGGCGATGCTGCTCGGCTCGGAGATCGGCGCCGCGCTCACGGCGCTGGAGCCGCTGGGCATCGACGTCATCGGCCTCAACTGCGCGACCGGGCCCGCCGAGATGAGCGAGCACCTGCGCTACCTCGCCGCGCACTCCCCGCTGCCGCTGTCGTGCATGCCGAACGCCGGCCTGCCCGAGCTGACCTCCGACGGCGCCTACTACCCGGTGACCGCCGCCGAGCTGGCCGACGCCCACGAGGTGTTCTCCCGCGAGTTCGGCCTGGCGCTGGCGGGCGGCTGCTGCGGCACCACGCCGGAGCACATGGCCGAGGTGGTGCGGCGGCTGCGGGGCCGGCCGCTCACTCCCCGCGAGCCGAGGCTGGAGCCGGGCGTCGCCTCGCTCTACCAGCACGTGCCGTTCCGCCAGGACACCGCGTTCCTGGCCATCGGGGAGCGTACCAACGCCAACGGGTCCAAGGCGTTCCGCGAGGCCATGGTGGACGAGCGCTACGACGACTGCATCGAGATCGCGCGGGCGCAGACCCGGGACGGCGCGCACCTGCTCGACGTGTGCGTGGACTACGTCGGCCGGGACGGCGCCAGCGACATGCGGCAGGTGGCGGGCCGGCTGGCCACGGCCGCGACCCTGCCGCTGGTGCTCGACTCCACCGAGCCCGAGGTGATCCGGGCGGGCCTGGAACTGCTCGGCGGCCGCGCCGTCGTGAACTCGGTCAACTACGAGGACGGCGACGGGCCCGGGTCGCGGATCGCGCGGGTCATGCCGCTGGTGCGCGAGCACGGCGCGGCCGTGATCGCCCTCACCATCGACGAGCAGGGCCAGGCCCGGACCGCCGAGTGGAAGCTCGCCGTGGCCACCCGCCTGATCGAGGACCTGACCGGCCACTGGGGGATGCGGCGGTCCGACATCATCGTCGACTGCCTCACGTTCCCGATCGCCACCGGCCAGGAGGAAACCCGGCGGGACGCGATCGAGACCATCGACGCCATCCGGGAGCTGAAGCGCCGCTACCCGGAGGTGCAGACCACGCTCGGCGTCTCCAACGTCTCGTTCGGCCTGAATCCCGCCGCCCGCGCGGTGCTCAACTCGGTGTTCCTCGCCGAAGCCGCGGCAGCCGGGCTGGACTCGGCGATCGTGCACGCCTCCCGGATCATGCCGATCTCCCGGATACCCGAAGACCAGCGGGAGGCGGCGCTCGACCTCGTCTACGACCGGCGGCGGGAAGGGTACGACCCGCTGGCCCGGCTGCTCGAGCTGTTCGAGGGCGTCGACGCCGCCGCGGTCAAGGCCAGCCGGGCCGCCGAGCTGGCCGGGCTGCCGCTCTGGGAGCGGCTGAAGCGGCGGATCATCGACGGCGAGAAGATCGGGCTGGAAGCCGACCTGGACGAGGGGCTCGCCGGGCGGCCCGCGCTGGAGATCGTCAACGACGTCCTGCTCGACGGGATGAAGACCGTCGGCGACCTGTTCGGCTCCGGCCAGATGCAATTGCCGTTCGTGCTGCAGTCGGCCGAGGTCATGAAGGCGGCCGTCGGCTACCTGGAACCGCACATGGAACGCTCCGGCGAGGCGGGCAAGGGCAAGATCGTGCTGGCCACGGTCAAGGGCGATGTCCACGACATCGGCAAGAACCTCGTCGACATCATCTTGTCGAACAACGGCTACGACGTGGTCAACATCGGCATCAAGCAGCCGATCTCGGCCATCGTGGAAGCCGCGGACTCTCATGGGGCCGACATCATCGGCATGTCCGGCCTGCTGGTGAAGTCCACCGTCGTGATGCGGGACAACCTGGCCGAGCTGAACTCGCGGCACCTGGCCGCCCGGTGGCCGGTGCTGCTCGGCGGGGCCGCCCTCACCCGGGCGTACGTGGAACAGGACCTGGCCAGCCTGTTCGAGGGCGAGGTCCGCTACGCTCGCGACGCGTTCGAGGGACTGCGCCTGATGGACGCGTTCATGGCGGTCAAGCGAGGGGAGAAGGGCGCGCAACTGCCCGCGCTGCGCGAGCGGCGGGTGCCGGCCGGGACGCGGCTGCGGCTCACCGAGCCCGACGCCATGCCCGCCCGGTCCGACGTGGCCGCGGACAACCCGCTGCCGGCCGTGCCGTTCCTCGGCGAGCGGGTCGTCAAGGGCATTCAGCTCGCCGACTACGCGGCCTTCCTGGACGAGCGCGCCACGTTCCTGGGCCAGTGGGGGCTCAAGCCGTCCCGCGGCGAGGGCGGGGCGTCCTACGCCGAACTCGTGGAGACCGAAGGGCGCCCGCGGCTGCGGATGTGGATGGATCGCATCCAGACCGAGGGCCTGCTGGACGCCGGCGTCGTGTACGGCTACTTCCCGGCCGTCAGCGAAGGCGATGACCTTGTCGTGCTGGACGAGAACGGGAACCAGCGCGAGCGGTTCACCTTCCCGCGGCAGCGCCACGACCGCCACCTGTGCCTGGCCGACTTCTTCCGGGCCCGCTCGTCGGGCGAGACCGACGTGGTCGGATTCCAGCTGGTCACGGTGGGAGCGAAGATCAGCGAGGCCACCGCCGAGCTGTTCGCGAAGAACGCCTACCGCGACTACCTGGAGCTGCACGGCCTGTCCGTGCAGCTGGCCGAGGCGCTGGCGGAGTACTGGCACGGCCGCGTCCGGGACGAGCTCGGCATCGCCGCCGAAGACCCGGCCGACCTGGACGGCATCCTCAAGGTGAAGTACCGGGGCTGCCGGTACTCGTTCGGCTACCCTGCCTGCCCGGACCTGGAAGACCGGGCCAAGGTCATGCGGCTGCTCCGGCCGGAGCGCATCGGGGTCACCCTGTCGGAGGAGTTCCAGCTGGCCCCGGAGCAGTCCACCGACGCGCTGATCACGCATCACCCCGAAGCCAGCTACTTCAGCACCTGACATGCTGCGCCACCCCACCGAGCCCGCTGGTCCCGCAGAGCCGACCGGGCCCAGAGAACTGCAGGGCGTCCTGTTCGACATGGACGGGCTGCTGGTCGACTCCGAGCCGCTCTGGTTCGAGGTCGAGTGCGCGGTCATGGCGCGGCTGGACGGGCAGTGGAGCGAGGCGGACCAGCAGGCGCTCATCGGCGGGTCGCTGCCGCGCACGGTCTCCTACCTGCTGGCCCGGGCGGTCCGCCCGGCCCGCCCCGAGGAGGTCGGCCGCTGGCTGGTGGACGGGATGACCTCGCTGCTGCGGTCGCGGCCCCTGACCATGCTGCCGGGGGCCGGGGAGCTGCTGGCCGAGGTGCGCGCGGCCGGCGTCCCGCACGCCCTGGTCACCTCCTCGGAGCGCCCGATCATGGAGGCCGTGCTGGCGCAGCTCGGCGTCGGCTTCACCGCGACGGTGTGCGCGGACGACGTCCGGCGCGGCAAGCCCGATCCGGAACCATACCTGCGGGCGGCCTCGCTGCTGCGCGCCGACCCGCGATCCTGCGTGGCGCTCGAGGACTCGCCCAACGGCGTCGCCTCGGCCGAGGCCGCGGGGTGCAGGCTGATCGCCGTGCCGAGCCTGGTGCCGATCCGCGCCCAGCCGGGCCGGGTGATCGTCGAGTCGCTCAGCCAGGTCAGCCTCGCCCGGCTGCGCGACCTCGTGGCCGCTGGGTAGCCGGCCGCCCGGGATGGCAGCCGGCCGCGTCCCCGGCCGGCGGCCGGCGGACGGCCCGTGGTGGTCGGAGACGGTCCCGGCGTATGCGTACGATGAAACATGGACACGCCTGGCCGCGCGCCCAGCAGCGAAGCGTTCGAGCGCGCGCGGCATGACGGGAGGCGGGCATGAATACCTGGAACAGCATCGCGTGGTTCCCGCTCTGCGTCGGGCTGACCGGGGTCGGGCTGATCCTGAGCTGGTTCACCTGGCGGCGCAAGGGCGCCCGGCGCGGGATTCAGGGCGTCGCGTGGTCCCTGCTGCCGCTCGCCCTCTACCTCACCGGCGCGATCGAGCTGGTGGGCCGGATCGGCTCGGCCGTCGTGCAGTTCGCGAGCTCGTTCGTGTTCTCGCCCAGGACCTGGGCCGGCGTGGCCTTGTTCATCCTGGTCGCGCTGATCTTCCTGACCTTCGGCGGGATCCCGTTGCCGTCGGGGAAGAAGAGGCGGGCCAGGAGGAAGGAGCTCAAGCAGCAGTCCGCGGCAGGCGGCGCGCCGACCGTGCCCCCCGGGCCGTCCGGCCGCGCGGTCGCCCAGGTAGGCGCGGCCAAGCCCGCGAAGCAGGCCAGGCCGGCCAAGGGCGGCGCAGCCGACGACGACAGCCTCGACGCCGACGTCGCGGAGATCCTGCGCCGCCGCGGCATCACCTGACGCGCCCGGCCTCTGTCCGAGCCTGAGCCGGCGCCGGCGCCCCGGCCCGGGCCGGGGCTTCCTCGGCCGGCCGGGTGCCGGGTTCGGGCAGCGGCGGGGGAGTGCCGCCGAAGGCCGGGCAGATCGCCTGGTGCGCGCACCAGGAGCAGAGCCTGCTCGGCCGGGGCCGCCAGTCGCCCGTGGAGCGCGCCCGCTCGATGGCCTGCCATAGCGCCTCGATCTTCCGTACCGTGGCGCGCAGGTCGGACTCGTCCGGCGCATACCGCACGATCTCCCCGTTGCCCAGGTACATGAGCTGCAGCAACTTTGGTACCTGCTGCCGGGTCAGCCAGAGCACCACGGCGTAGAACTTCATCTGGAACAGCGCCCGGGCTTCGTACTCCTCCTTGGGGGCGGTGCCGGTCTTGTAGTCGACGATCCGGATCTCGCCGCCGGCCGCGACGTCAAGCCGGTCGATGTACCCGCGCAGCAGCAGGCCGGACTCCAGGACCGCCTCGACCGCGTGCTCCCGGTGCCGTGGCTCGAGCCGGGTGGGGTCCTCCATGGTGAAATAGCGGTCGAGCATGTCGCGGGCCTCGGCCAGCCACACGCGTTTCTGCTCCTCGTCGTCGAACAGGCCGGCCAGTTCTGGCTCCTCGGCGAGCAGCCGTTCCCACTGCGGCTCCAGCAGGGCCTGGGCGGTCTGCGGGGTCCGGCCCGTGGCCGGGGAGTCGAAGAGCCGCTCCAGGACCGCGTGCACCAGCGTCCCGCGCGCGGCGGCGGAACTCGGCGGCTCGGGCAGCCGGTCGATCACCCGGAACCGGTACAGCAGCGGGCAGGTCAGGAAGTCACCGGCGCGCGACGGCGACAGCGACGGCGGCGCGCTCGCGCCGACGTCGGCGGCGGCGTCATCCGCGTCAGGCGGCCGTGTCCCGTCCGGCGCTACCCCGGCCGGCTGTGCCATCGTCTCGTTGCCCACCCTCCGGAGACTAGGGGACGGCACCGACAGTTGCCGGGTTTCGTGCCGGCGCCGGCGCGTCCGATTCCGTGCAGCGCGAGGCCGGTTCCGGTGCCCCGCAGCACGTAGCATCGACTGCGTGGCAGGCATCAGCCCAGAGCAGGACGGCCAGCAGCCCCGGCCGCCCGGTGATCCGCCGCGCCCGCGGCGCGATACCAGGTACGGCATCGTCATCGCGCGGCCCTTCGGCGTGCCGGTGTACATCTCGCCGTACTGGTTCCTGGTGGCGGCCCTGGTGGTGGTGTTTTACGCCGGCAGCCTGCCGAACTCGATCCGCCCCGACTGGGTCCGGTATGCCGTGGCGGCCACGTTCGTCGTGCTGCTGTACGCGTCGGTGCTGGTGCACGAGCTGAGCCACTGCGTGGTGGCCCGGGCCTTCGGGCTGACGGTGCGGCGGATCCTGCTGTACCCCCTCGGCGGATTCTCCGAGATCGAGCAGGAGCCGCCGACCCCGGCCAAGGAGTTCGCGGTCTCCGTGGTCGGGCCGCTGACCTCGCTGGCCCTCGCGGGTATCGGCTTTGGCCTGAACGTCGCCCTTGACCTCGGCCGCGTCCCAAGCCGCGCTGACGTGCTGGCAGCCGGGGGCGGGATTCCCGGGATCCTGATCGACCAGCTGATCCTCGCGAACCTGGTGGTCGGGGTGTTCAACCTGCTGCCGGGCCTGCCGCTGGACGGCGGCCGGATCCTGCGCGCCGCGGTGTGGAAGGTCACCGGGCGGCCGGGTACGGCCACGATAGCCGCCGCCTGGGCGGGCCGCGTGCTGGCCGTGGCGCTGGTCGTGGTGCCGTTCCTGTTCCTCGGCAGCAGGCTGAGCCTGACCAGCACCTACATGCTCTGGCTGGTCGTCATCGCGGTGTTCATGTGGATGAGCTCGGGGCAGGCCATCCGGGCGGCCAAGGTGCGCGACCGGCTGCCCGGCCTGCAGGCCCGCAAGCTCGCGCGGCGGGCGATCGCGATCCCGGGGAACGTCCCGCTGGCCGAGGCGATCCGGCGGGCGGACGAGGCGCAGGCGCGCGCGCTGGTGGTCGTCGACCACGAGTCCACGCCGATCGCGATCGTCAACGAGACCGCGGTCATGGCCACCCCGCCGCAGCGCAGGCCGTGGATCGAGGTGAGCTCGCTCGCGCGGGCCCTCGAGCCCGGGATGGTGCTGTCCGCGGACCTGTCCGGGATGGAGCTGATCGAGGCGGTGCAGCGCTCCCCGGCCACCGAGTACCTGCTCATCGAGCCTTCGGGGCAGGTCTTCGGCGTGCTCGCGACCAGCGACCTGGACCACGCCTTCGCCGGGGTCTGAGGCCACCGTTAGCCTGTCCAGCGTGATCAGGCAGCCACGCGGCCCGCTCGCCCCGGGCGACCAGGTTCAGCTCACCGACCCCAAGGGGCGCCGCCACCGGGTCATCCTGGAGGCCGGGCGGTCGTTCCACACGCACCGGGGCTCGCTGGCGCACGACGACATCATCGGCCGGCCCGAGGGCAGCGTCGTCATCTCATCGGCCGGCACCGCCTACGTGGCGCTGCGGCCGTTGCTGGCCGATTACACCCTGTCCATGACCCGCGGCGCCGCGGTGGTGTACCCCAAGGACGCCGGGCAGATCCTGGCCCAGGCCGACATCTACGCCGGCGCCCGGGTCGTCGAGGCCGGGGCGGGCTCGGGCGCGCTGTCCTGCTGGCTGCTGCGGGCCGTGGGCGAGGGCGGGCTGCTGGTGTCCTACGAGCGCAGGGCCGACTTCGCCGAGATCGCGCGGCAGAACGTGGAGCGCTACTTCGGCGGCCCGCACCCGTCCTGGCGGCTGGTGACCGGCGAGCTGCCCGCCGACGGCGCGGCGGCGGGCACGGGCGGCGGCGACACGTTCGACCGGGTCGTGCTGGACATGCTGGCCCCGTGGGAGTACGCCGACGCCTCGGCCAGGTCGCTGCGGGCCGGCGGGCTGGTCTGCTGCTACGTGGCCACCACCACGCAACTGTCGCGCACCGTGGAGGCGCTGCGGTCGCAGGGCAACTTCGACGAGCCCGCGGCGTGGGAATCGCTGCTGCGCGGCTGGCACGTCGACGGCCTCGCCGTCCGCCCCGAGCACCGCATGGTCGGCCACACCGGATTCCTGGTGACGGCCCGCCGGCTCGCGGACGGGGTGACCCCGCCGCCGCGGCGGCGCCGGCCGTCCAAGGGCGCGCACGCCGACCACGAGCAGGCGGGCGGGACCGGGTGACGGCGGGCGCGGCCGGGCCGGGACGGAAGTTGCAGCAGGAATTGCATCGGGAAGCTAAAAAGCCACCCGACTGTTCCCGGATCGTGACGGGAAATGCCGAGCCGGCGCCCTCCGCAGGTTACGGAAGCTTCCCGGATAGGTAGGGTCAAGGGTAAATCGGCTCTCGGGAGGGGGTGAGGGGCATGGCCTCTCGCGACGACAGCGCGCGCGCCGGACGATATGACGACGAGGTCAAGGTCCTGACCACTCAGATCTCCTTCCTCGAGGAGGAGATCGCCGCTCTGCGCCGCAGGCTCGCGGATTCGCCACGGCAGACCAGGCTGCTCGAGGAGCGGCTGCGCGAGGCCGAGGCGAACCTGGCCAGCGTGACCGGCCAGAACGAACGGCTCGTCGGAACCCTGCGCGAGGCACGCGACCAGATCGTGGCCTTGAAGGAGGAAGTGGACCGGCTGGCGCAGCCGCCGTCCGGCTTCGGGATTTTCCTTTCCGGCTGCGAGGACGGCAGCGCGGACGTGTTCACCGGCGGCCGGAAGATGCGGGTGAGCGTCAGCCCGGGGATCGAGCTGGCCGAGCTGCGGCCGGGCCAGGAGGTCGTGCTGAACGAGGCGCTCAACGTGGTCATCGCCCAGGGCTACGAGACGATCGGCGAGGTCGTCATGCTCAAGGAGATCCTCGAGGGCGGGGACCGGGCGCTGGTGATCTCCCACGCCGACGAGGAGCGGATCGTGCGGCTGGCCGAGCCGCTGCGCCAGGCCACGCTGCGCGGCGGCGACTCGCTGCTGCTGGAGCCGCGGTCGGGGTATGTGTACGAGCGCATTCCCAAGGCGGAGGTCGAGGAGCTGATCCTGGAGGAAGTCCCGGACATCACCTACTCCGAGATCGGCGGCCTGGCGGCGCAGATCGAGCAGATCCGGGACGCGATCGAGCTGCCCTACCTGCACGCCGACCTGTTCAAGGAGCACCAGCTCAAGCCGCCGAAGGGGGTCCTGCTCTACGGGCCGCCCGGCTGCGGCAAGACCCTGATCGCCAAGGCGGTCGCGAACTCGCTGGCCAAGCAGGTCGCGGCCCGGACCGCGGCGCTGGCCAGCGCCGAAGGCGAGGCGGCCGCGGCCGGCCAGGCCAAGGAGGGCAAGAGCTTCTTCCTGAACATCAAGGGCCCGGAGCTTTTGAACAAGTACGTCGGCGAGACCGAGCGGCACATCCGGCTGGTGTTCCAGCGGGCCCGGGAGAAGGCCAGCGAGGGCATGCCGGTCATCGTGTTCTTCGACGAGATGGACTCGATCTTCCGCACCCGCGGGTCGGGGGTGTCGTCGGATGTGGAGAACACGATCGTGCCGCAGCTGCTGAGCGAGATCGACGGCGTCGAGGGCCTGGAGAACGTGATCGTGATCGGCGCGTCCAACCGCGAGGACATGATCGACCCGGCGATCCTGCGCCCGGGGCGGCTCGACGTCAAGATCAAGATCGAGCGGCCGGACGCCGAGGCGGCCCGGGACATCTTCTCCAAGTACGTGGTGGGCGCCCTGCCGCTGCACCCCGACGACCTGGCCGAGCACGGCGGCTCGGCCGCGGCCACGATCGAGGAGATGATCCAGCGCGTCGTCGAGCGCATGTACTCAGAGACCGAGGAGAACCGGTTCCTCGAGGTCACCTACGCCAACGGGGACAAGGAGGTCCTGTACTTCAAGGACTTCAACTCCGGGGCGATGATCGAGAACATCGTGGCCCGCGCGAAGAAGATGGCCATCAAGGAGTTCCTGGAGACCAGGCAGAAGGGCATCCGCATCGCCCACCTGCTGGCCGCGTGCGTCGACGAGTTCAGCGAGAACGAGGACCTGCCCAACACCACCAACCCGGACGACTGGGCCCGGATCTCCGGCAAGAAGGGGGAGCGGATCGTCTACATCAGGACCCTCGTCTCGGGCAAGCACGGCACCGAGGCGGGCCGGTCCATCGACACGGTGGCCCATACTGGGCAGTACCTGTAGCCGCGGCCAAAGTATGCCCAGGAATTGCGGGCACGGCCTCACCTGGGCACGATGGCGGTATGTCGGCATTAGGCTCTGCAGCATGAGCCAGCCTCGGAGGCGAGCGGGTAACACGGCATGAGCGTGCGGCGGGTTATGGGCACGGAGACCGAGTACGGCATCGCCGTGCCCGGTCAGCCGGGCGCGAACGCGATGGTGACCTCCTCCCAGGTCGTCAACGCCTACCAGGCGGCCAAGTCCGCCCGGGCCCGGCGGGCCCGGTGGGATTTCGAGGAGGAGAATCCGCTACGCGACGCCCGCGGGTTCGACCTGGCCCGCGACGCGGCGGACTCGGCGCAGCTCACCGACGAGGACCTGGGGCTGGCCAACGTGATCCTCACCAACGGCGCCCGGCTCTACGTGGATCACGCCCACCCCGAGTACTCGGCGCCCGAGTGCACCAACCCGCGGGACGCCGTGATCTGGGATAAGGCGGGCGAGCGGGTGATGGCGGAGGCGGCGTCGCGGGCCGGGTCCATGCCCAGCGGGGCCGCGATCCAGCTGTACAAGAACAATACCGACAATAAGGGCGCCTCGTACGGCTGCCACGAGAACTACCTGATGAGCCGGGCCACCCCGTTCGCCGACATCGTGCGGCACCTCACCCCGTTCTTCGTGTCCCGGCAGGTGGTCTGCGGGGCCGGCCGGGTCGGCCGTGGCGCCGACGGCCGGGACGAGGGCTTCCAGATCAGCCAGCGGGCCGACTTCTTCGAGGTCGAGGTCGGCCTGGAGACCACGCTGAAGCGCCCGATCATCAACACCCGCGACGAGCCGCACGCCGACCCGGAGAAGTACCGCCGCCTGCACGTGATCATCGGCGACGCCAACATGAGCGAGATCTCCAGCTATCTCAAGCTCGGCACGACCGCGCTGGTGCTGGCGATGATCGAGGACCGGTTCCTCGGCTCCGACCTCGCGATCGAGGCCCCGGTGGCCGAGCTGCGGGCCATCTCCCACGACCCGGCCTGCCGGCACCTGGTGGCGCTGCGCGACGGCCGGCGGATGACCGCGGTCCAGCTCCAGCTCGAGTACCTGGACCTGGCCCGGAAGTACACCGAGGACCGGTTCGGCGCGGACGTGGACGAGATGACCAAGGACGTGCTCGACCGCTGGGAGTCGGTGCTGACCAGGCTCGGCGAGGACCCGATGCTCGCCTCGCGGGAACTGGACTGGGTGACCAAGCTGGAGATTCTCGAGGGCTACCGGGCCCGGGACGGTCTCGCCTGGACTCATCCGCAGCTGCAGCTCGTCGACTTGCAGTACGCCGACATCCGGCCGGAACGCGGCCTCTATAACCACCTCGCCGCCCGGGGCCGGATGGTCCGGCTGGTGGACGAGAAGGACGTGACCCGGGCCATCGACTACCCGCCCGACGACACCCGGGCCTACTTCCGCGGCCGCTGCCTGCGCCAGTACCCGGATGCGGTGGCCGCGGCCTCGTGGGACTCGGTGATCTTCGACATACCCGGCCGGGAGTCGCTGCAGCGGGTGCCGACGCTGGAGCCGCTGCGCGGCACCAGGGCGCACGTGGGCGACCTGCTCGACCGCTGCGAGACCGCGGGGGAGCTGGTCGCGGCGCTCACCGGCCAGGGGTGACGAGGCAGATCCGGAACGCGGGGCGAGATCCCGGTTCGGTACCGATGCCGGATGGCAGGATTGGGCGGGCCGTCCGCGGGCGAGGATAGCGTTGAGGCTGCGGGCGAATCCCGCGGATCACGGAGGTTTCGGCATGACGACAAAGGACACCGGCGGCCAGCGTCAGGCTCCGCGGCGCAGCGAAGAGGAGCAGGACACGGCGCCGCAGGCAACCGAGGACGTCAGGGAGCGCCAGGACAAGCTCACCGACGACGTCGACGCGATTCTGGACGAGATCGACGAGGTACTCGAGGAGAACGCCGAGGAGTTCGTCCGATCGTACGTGCAGAAGGGCGGCCAATGAGGTGAGGCCCGCGGTCCCGCGGCCCGGTCCGCGGCAGTAGGGTCGTCATCACCAGACGCGTACTAACGGAAGGATCCGCGTGGGCGCTGATTCTTACGGTTCCGACGGACGCCGGCTCCCCGGGCCGTACCTGAGCGCGGGGACCTCGTCGTTCGCCGACTTCCTCGCCGCCGCAGCCCCTGACCTGCTGCCGCGGGCCCCGGGCCCGGCGGCCGGGGCCGCGGTGCCGGACGCGGCCGCGCCGGGCTCGTTCGCGCGCGACCTGCCGCACGGGACCACGATCGTCGCCGCGGCCTGCAACGGCGGCGTGGTCATGGCCGGCGACCGCCGGGCCACCGCCGGGAACATGATCATGCAGCGCGACATCGACAAGGTGTTCCGCAGCGACGAGTTCTCCGCCATCGGGTACTCCGGGGTGGCGGGCGTGGGACTCGAGCTGGTCCGGCTGTTCCAGGTCGAGCTCGAGCACTACGAGAAGATCGAGGGCCGCGCCCTGTCCCTGGACGGCAAGGCCAACCGGCTGGCCGGCCTGGTCCGGGGGAATATCAGCGCCGCGATGCAGGGCCTGGTCGTGGTGCCGCTGTTCTGCGGGTACGACGACGACAGCGGCGCCGGCCGGATCTTCAGCTACGACGTGGCCGGCGGCCGGTACGAGGAGCACCGGTTCTATGCGATCGGGTCCGGGTCGGTGTTCGCCCGCGGCTCGCTGAAGAAGCTGTACCGAGACGGCATGCCGGCCGCGGACACCGTGCTGGCCTGCATGGAGGCGCTGTATGACGCGGCCGACGACGACTCGGCCACCGGCGGTCCCGACATGACCAGGCGCCTGTACCCGGTGGTCGCGACGGTCACCGCCGACGGCTTCGAGCGGCTGTCCGACGAGGCCGCCGAGGAGTACGCCCGGGCGGTTTTCGAGGACCGGATGGCCGACCCCGACGGCCCGCACGCGCCGCTGCGCCCGGCCGTCACCCCGAACGGCTCGCGGGGCGCGCTGCCCTCGCGCTAGGCCCGGTCCAGTCCTTTTTCCAGCCCGACTAGCACAGTGAGGAAGCCCCAGCGGTGACGATGCCGTTCTACGTCTCGCCCGAGCAGGCGATGAAGGACAAGGCGGACTACGCGCGCAAGGCCATCACGCGCATCCGCAGCGGCGTCGTGATCGGCTGCGACGCGGGGATCCTGTTCATCGCGCCGAACCCGTCCCGGGCGCTGCGGAAGTTCAGCGAGATCTACGACCGGATCGCGTTCGCCGCCGTGGGCCGCTACAACGAGTTCGAGAACCTGCGCAAGGCCGGGGTGCGCTACGCCGACATGACCGGCTTCCAGTACGACCGCCAGGACGTCACCGCTCGCGGCCTGGCCAACTGGTACGCCCAGCTGCTCGGCGCCATTTTCACCGACAGCCCCAAGCCCTACGAGGTCGAGATCGTGGTGGCCGAGGTGGGGAAGACGGCTGACGACGACCAGATCTACCGGATCACCTTCGACGGCTCGGTGGCCGACGAGCACGGCTTCGTGGTCATGGGCGGCCAGGCCGACCAGGTCGCCGCGGCGCTCAAGGACGCCTACCGCGACGGGATGACGCTGGAGGGAGCGTTCACCGTCGCCATCGCCGCGCTGGGCAGCCAGGGCAATGGCGACCGCTCGGAGGTGACGGCGGCCCAGCTCGAGGTGGCCCTGCTGGACCGGGGGCGGCCGCACCGGACGTTCCGGCGGCTCACCGGCGCCCGCCTGGAGACACTCCTGGCCGGGGCCATCGGGGGCAAGAAGGAGACCGGGGCCATCACCGCGCAGGAGGCCGGGCCGGCCGGGGAGGACGCCGAACCTGCCGACGGGAGCGCGGACTAGGCCCGGGCCGTGCAGGGGGAAGTGGGCAGGGACGGGGCGGGGTAATGTCGAAGGCGTGCGGAGGCTGCCAGACCTGCCGCCTGCGACATGGGAGGAAACGTGACGGCTGACCTCGCGACCATCACCGGCATGGACGTGCCGACCGAGCTGCTGATCGGCGGGCAGTGGACCGGCGGTCGCGGCGGCGTGCTGCCCGTGGTGGACCCGGCCACCGAGGACCCCATCGCCGAGGTGGCGAACGCGAGCATCGAGGACGCCCTGGACGCGGTGACCGCCGCCAGCGACGCGCTGCCGGGCTGGGCCGCGACCCCGCCGCGCCAGCGGGGCGAGTGCCTGCGCCGGGCCTGGGAGCTGATGATCGGGCGGTCGGACGCGCTGGCGCGGCTGATGGTGGTCGAGAACGGCAAGGCCCTCAAGGACGCCAAGGCGGAGATCACCTACGCGGCCGAGTTTTTCCGCTGGTACGCCGAGGAGGCGGTCCGGAACGAGGGCTCGCTGGTCACGGCGCCGTCGGGGGCCAACCGGATCATGGTGCAGCACCAGCCGGTCGGGGTCAGCGTCCTGGTCACCCCGTGGAACTTCCCGGCGGCCATGGCCACCCGCAAGATCGGGCCCGCGCTCGCGGCGGGCTGCACCGTGGTCCTGAAGCCCGCCAAGGAGACGCCGCTGTCGGCGTTCGCCGTGGCCGAGATCCTGCGCGAGGCCGGCGTCCCCGACGGGGTCGTGAACGTGCTCACCACGCAGAAGGCCGGCCCCCTGGTGTCGGCGATGCTGGCCGACCCGGGGGTGCGCAAGCTGTCCTTCACCGGGTCCACCGAGGTCGGCCGGTCGCTGCTGGCGACCGCGGCGCAGACCGTCACCAACTGCTCCATGGAGCTCGGCGGCAACGCGCCGTTCCTGATCTTCGAGGACGCGGACCTGGACGCCGCGCTCGACGGGGCGTTCCTGGCCAAGATGCGCAACGGCGGCGAGGCCTGCACCGCCGCCAACCGGTTCTACGTGCACGAGGCGGTCGCCGACGAGTTCAGCGCCCGGTTCGCGCAGCGGCTGGCCGGGCTCAGCGTCGGCCCGGGCCTGGACGAGCGGACCGACCTGGGCCCGCTGGTCAACGAGGACACCCGGTCCAAGGTGGCCGGCCTGGTCGACGACGCGGCCAAGACCGGCAGCCGGGTGGTCACCGGCGGCCACGCGCCGGACCGCCGCGGCTACTTCTACCAGCCGACGGTGCTGGACGACGTGCCGGCCGACGCGGGCATCCTGTCCGAGGAGATCTTCGGCCCGGTCGCGCCGATCGTCCGGTTCACCGCCCAGGACGAGGCCATCGCGCTGGCCAACGGCACCGAGTACGGCCTGGTGTCCTACCTCTACACCCGGGATCTGCGCCGCGCGCTGCAGGTCGCCGAGGCGCTGGAGGCCGGCATGGTCGGCATCAACCGCGGCGTGGTGTCCGATCCGGCGGCGCCGTTCGGCGGGGTGAAGCAGTCCGGGCTGGGCCGCGAGGGCGCCCACGACGGGCTGCTGGAGTTCACCGAGACCAAGTACATCGCGGTGGACTGGTAAGCCGGGGCGCACATGGACAGACGGATCTTCGGGCTGGAGAACGAGTACGGCGTGACCTGCACGTTCCGGGGCCAGCGGCGGCTGTCCCCGGACGAGGTGGCCAGGTACCTGTTCCGGCGGGTGGTCTCGTGGGGCCGCAGCAGCAACGTGTTCCTGCGCAACGGCGCCCGGCTCTACCTGGACGTGGGCAGCCACCCCGAGTACGCCACCCCGGAGTGCGACAACCTGATCGACCTGGTGACGCACGACAAGGCCGGCGAGCGGATCCTGGAGGGCCTGCTGGTGGACGCCGACCGGCGGCTGCGCGAAGAGGGCATCGCCGGCGACATCTACCTGTTCAAGAACAACACCGACTCCGCGGGGAACTCCTACGGCTGCCACGAGAACTACCTGGTCGGCCGGCACGGCGAGTTCGGCCGGCTGGCCGACATCCTGATCCCGTTCCTGGTCACCCGGCAGATCATCTGCGGCGCGGGCAAGGTGCTGCAGACCCCGCGCGGCGCGGTGTACTGCGTCAGCCAGCGCGCCGAGCACATCTGGGAGGGCGTGTCGTCGGCGACCACCAGGTCCCGGCCGATCATCAACACCCGCGACGAGCCGCACGCCGACGCCGAGCGGTTCCGGCGGCTGCACGTGATCGTCGGCGACTCGAACATGAGCGAGACCACGATGCTGCTCAAGGTCGGCGCGACCGACCTGGTCCTGCGGATGGTCGAGGCCGGCACGGTGATGCGCGACCTGACGCTGGAGAACCCGATCCGGGCGATCCGGGACGTCAGCCACGACATGACCGGGCGGCGCAGGGTGCGGCTGGCCAACGGGCGCGAGGTGAGCGCGCTCGACATCCAGCACGAGTACCTGTCCAAGGCCAGGGACTTCGCCGACCGCAAGGGCCCGGACCCGGTCACCGAGCGGGTGCTGGCCCTGTGGGAGCTGACCCTGCGGGCGGTGCAGAGCGGCGACCTGGGCCTGGTGGCGCGGGAGATCGACTGGGTGACCAAGTACCAGCTGATCGAGCGGTACCGGGCCAAGCACGACCTGCCGCTGTCCTCGCCGCGGGTGGCGCAGCTCGACCTGGCCTACCACGACGTGCACCGCGGCCGGGGCCTGTATTACCTGCTGCAGCGCCGCGGCGCCGTGGAGCGCGCCTGCCGGGACCTGGATATCTTCCAGGCCAAGTCGGTGCCCCCGCAGACCACCCGGGCCAGGCTGCGTGGCGAGTTCATCCGGCGGGCGCAGGAACGGCGCCGCGACTTCACCGTGGACTGGGTGCACCTGAAGCTGAACGACCAGGCGCAGCGGACCGTGCTGTGCAAGGACCCGTTCCGCTCCGTGGACGAGCGCGTGGAGAAGCTCATCGCCGGCATGTAGGGCCTGACCGGGGAGATCCGATGCCGGCAGCCCGGATTCTCCGGCGAGGCCGGGCTGACCCCCTTTGACCCGGCCAGCCAGGTCAGCGCCACCTTCGGCCCGCCGGCGCGGGCCTACCGCGTCGGCCGCTACCCGGTGCTGGTCTGGCACCGGAACCTGCTGGACCCCCTGGGGGGTCAGGACCACGCTCCGGGGCGGGTAGGCTAGCTCCGCTCATCACCGAAGACCATGAGGAACCCCATGCGACGCATCGGCGCTGCGCTCTTGCTTCCCCTGCTCGCCGCCGCAGCCCTGGTCGGCTGCAGCTCCTCGGCTGCGCCTCCGGCCAGCCCCAACGCGACGGTCACGGCGTCCGGCAGCTTCGGGACCGCGCCGACCGTCAAGATCCCGGCCCTGAAGGCCAGCAGCGACCTGTACATCAAGACCGAGGTCCACGGCTCCGGGCAGGCCCTGACCAAGGGCGACGCGTTCCTGTCCAACTACGTCGTCTACCTCTGGAGCGGCACCACGCACAAGCTGGTGCTCAGCACCTTCACCCTGACGCCGCAGGTGCTGACCGGCTCGCTGCTGCCCGGGCTCGATACGGCCCTGGAAGGCAAGAAGATGGGCAGCCGGGTGCTGGTCGTGCTGCCGCCGAAGTACGGCTACGGCTCCGCCGGCAATCCTCAGGTCGGGGTGACGGGAACCGACACGCTCGTGTTCGTCGTGGACATGATCAAGATTTACCCGGCGACCGATTCGGCCTCGGGCACGCAGGTCTCCAGCGGCGGGGGCAGCCTGCCGACGGTCACCGCTGCCCCGAGCGGTAAGGCTCCCGCAGTCAAGATCCCCACGACCGCGCCGCCGAGCAGCCTCGTGGTCAAGACGCTGATCAAGGGATCGGGGCCGCCGGTGGCCAAGGGCCAGTACGTGGTCACCCAGTACGTCGGCCTGAACTGGCGCACGCGCTCGGTGTTCGACTCCTCCTGGTCCCGCAGCACGCCGCTCGGCTTCCAGATCGACGCCACGCCGGCCCAGATCATCCCGGGCTGGGACATGGGCCTGGTCGGCGTGCCGGTCGGCAGCCGGGTGATGCTCGTGATCCCGCCCAAGGACGGCTACGGGTCGGCCGGCGAGTCTCAGGCCGGGATCAAGGGCACCGACACGCTGGTGTTCGTGGTGGACATCCTGGACGCGGTCGACGGCGCCTCACACTGACGGATCCGCTCCGACGGGAACCTGGTCCGCCGGCCTGTCGGTGAGCGCGTCGACGACCAGCCCGAGGCCGATGCCGAGCATCCACACGTCCTTGGCCAGGGCCGTGCCCTGCTGGCTGGGCCGGATCCCGTCCTGTCTCGTCATGCCGGGCGTGCGCAGGTACATGCCGAGCAGGCCGCCGGAGAACGCGGCCAGGCCCGCCCCGGCCGCGGCGGCCGGCACCACCGGCAGCAGCAGGGCCGAGCCGAGCGCGATCTCCCCGATCGACAGCAGTCGCGCGAAATCCTTCGGCTTGACCCTGGCCAGGAACGGGTAGGTCCCGACGGCCGCGCCGTGCAGCCGGGCGGCGGTCTGCTCGTCCGCGGACCACTTGCCCAGGCCGGCGTTGAGGATAAACGCGCCGGCCGCCAGCCGCCCGGGCAGCCGCCTCGCCTTTGCCGAGATATTCATCGGCCTCGCCACCTTTCGTCGTCAGCGTGATGACCCCCGCCGTCAGATTCTGCCCCGGCCCGTATCGTCGCCGCGTGCCGGCCTGCCGCCGCCGCCGCCAGGAAGTAGGCCAGGTCCTCCTCCAGCCCCCGCCCCATCGTGGACAGCCGCACCGGGCAGGCCCGGAGCACGTCGGCCAGCCCGGCCACGCTCACCCGGACCAGGGTGTGCCGCGCCGCCAGCGGCGCCGCCGCCGCGGTGACCCGGGCGCCGAACTCGCCGGGCAGGTCCGGCAGCACCACGTCGGCCCGGGCCAGGGCCACCCGCCCGTAGCTGGTCAGGCTGTGATGCGAGATGCCGCGATGACGTTCCCGCGGGTCGACCTCGCTGATCCGCAGCGAGGCCACCGGCCGGCCGCCGAGCACGGCCACCGCGTTCACGGCCTCGCCCGCGGCCACCCCGGAAAAGCCCCACCGGGTACCGGTGCCCAGGTTGCCCGGTCCCTGGGCGACCACGACCAGGCCGGCGCCGAGCACGTGCCGGGCGGCCAGCAGCCCGCTGTGCAGCGTGACCGCCTCCAGGTCCCCTCCGAACGACTGGCCCACGGTGACCGTCCCGGCCAGCCAGCCCGCGTCCCGCAGTGCGGCGGTCGTGCGGGAGAACCAGGCGGGCAGCGCGCCGCCGTCGAGCATGACGTAGACCGCCCGTACCGGGCCGGCCTCGGCGCGTACCGCGGCCAGGACGGCGGGCAGGGCCGAGTGCAGGTCGGCCACCACGACGGGCATGCCGTCCAGGTCGTCGGCCTCCCGCAGGATCTCGTGGTGCGGCGAGCCCGGCTCGTCCGCGCCGAGCACGGTGGCCTGCAGCGGCGTGTACCGCGCCTTGATCAGGTGGCCGGGCTCCTCCCGGTCCGGCGGCAGCCGGTCGGGCAGCGCCACCACCAGCGCGTACCCGCCCGTGCCCAGTCCCATCTCGAGCGCGCCGGTGTTGAGCAGCACCCGGTCGCCGGGCCGCGGGCGGCCGGTGAGCGCCGGGTAGGCCAGCGCCCGGACCACGGCTCCCGCGACGGTCACGTCGACCTCGACCGCGCCGGCCCACTCCCGCCGCAGGCCGGCCACCACGCCGCTGCGCCACCTGATCACGAGGGCAGGCTAGTCGACGCGGCCCGTGGCGCCGGCCGGAAACCGCGCTACCGTGCGACCCGGGGCGCGGCTCGGGTACCGTCGGGTGCGGGGGATTGGGGGCACGATAGCGGGCGGGGAAGGACAGGGATGTCACGGCGGAAGACGGAGCGGCTGCTCAGCCTGGTCGTCTGCCTGCTCTCGACCGGCAAGTACCTCACCGCGTCCCAGATCAGGGAGGCCGTGCCCGGCTACCCGGAGTCGTTCGACGCCTTCAAGCGCATGTTCGAGCGGGACAAGGACGAGCTGCGCGAGCTGGGGATCCCGCTGGAGACCGGGGTGAGCGCGACCCCGGACGCCGAGCCGGGGTACCGGATCCCGCGCCAGGCCTACGTGCTGCCCGAGATCAGGCTGGAGCCTGACGAGGCCGCCGTGCTGGGCCTCGCCGCCCGGGCCTGGCGGCGCGCCGAGCTGGCCGGCGCCGCGGCCGGCGCGCTGCTCAAGCTGCGCGCCGCGGGGATCGACGCGGAGGAGACCACGCAGCCGGGCATCGAGCCGAGGCTGCAGACAGGCGAGGCGGCGTTCGGCCCGCTCTGGGAGGCGGTACGGGACCGGCGGCCGGTCTCGTTCGGCTACCGGGGGGTCGGCCGCAGTTCGTCCCAGCTGCGCCAGCTCGAGCCGTGGGGGGTGGTGAACTGGCATGGCCGGTGGTACGTCGCGGGCCTGGACACCGACCGCGGCGAGACCCGGGTGTTCCGGCTGAGCCGCATCGACGGGCCGGTGACCTTCTCCGGGCCGGCGGGCGCCGTCACGGTGCCGGACGGCGCCGACGTGCGGGAGCTCGTCCGTGAGTGGGACACCGAGCCGCCGTCCCGGCGCACCGCCGTGCTGCAGGTCAGGCAGGGGGCCGGGTACGGGCTCCGGCGCGGCGCCAGCGCCGTCCGGCCCGCCCCGCAGCGGGCCGGATGGGACCTGGTCGAGGTAGCGTTCTCCGACGTGGGCTGGCACAGCGAGCATCTCGCCTCGTTCGGCGCGGACGTGGTCGTCATGGAGCCCGCCGACCTGCGGGACGCCGTCATCGGACGGCTGAAGGGAGCACTCGCTTGAGCGAGCTGGAGGGACGCGGCGCCGTCTGGACTGAGGAGCGAGGGAGCTTGCGACTGAGCGACGAGGGAAGACGGTGCCTCAAGGTGTCCCGTAAGCGAGCGGGGAGTACAGCATGACGGCCGGCGCCGCGGCAAGCCCGGCGGCCGGGCGCGGCCGGGCCGGCGCGCCGCCGCGGGTATCGCCCGCCACGGACCGGCTGCAGCGGCTGCTCGCCCTGGTGCCCTACATCGTCAGCCGGAAGGTGGTCGGGCTGGCCGACACCGCGGCCGCGTTCGGGCTCACCGAGCGCGAGCTGGTCGACGACCTGAACATGCTCTGGTGCATCGAGCTCCGCTCGCCCGACCCCTACTGCCCGATCGACCTGTCGTATGAGGGCGGCGAGATCGTGGTCAGCGAGGCCGAGTCGATCGACCGCCCGCTGCGGCTGGGCGTGGACGAGGCGAGCGCGCTGCTCGTGGCGCTGCGGATGCTCGCCGAGGTCCCGGACCTGGAGGACCGCTCGGCGCTCAGCCGGACGATCGCCAAGCTGGAGGCGGCGGCCGGCGCCGCGGGCGCGGTGAGCGCCCAGGTGGCGGTGCAGGTCGACGACGCCGGCGCGGGCCGCGTGCTGGCCCAGGTTCGGGACGCGCTGGACCGCGGCAGGCGGCTGCATATGTCCTATTACGTGCCTGGCCGCGACGAGGCCACCGAGCGGGACGTCGACCCGATGCGGCTGCTGGTGGTGGAGGGCCGGACCTACCTGGAGGGCTGGTGCCTGCGCGCCGAGGCGGTGCGGCTGTTCCGGCTGGACCGGGTGCTGGCCCTGGCCGTGCTCGACGTGCCCGCGTCGGTGCCGGCCCAAGCGCGGCCCCGGGACGTGGACCAAGGGCTGTTCCGGCCGTCCGACGATGACGTCCGGGTGGAGCTGGAGCTGTCGGTGGCGGGCCGGTGGGTCGCCGAGTACTACCCGTGCGAGCAGGTCGACGAGCTCGGCGACGGCCGGCTCCGGGTCGGCCTCCGCACCCCGGACACCCGGTTGGTCCGGCGGCTCGCGCTGCGGCTCGGCGAGGACGGCCGGGTGATCTCCCCGGCGGAGCTCGCCGCCCAGGTCCGCGAGGACGCCACCGCCGCGCTGGCCGAGTACGCCGGATAGTTGACCTTTCCATCCGTCGATCTCACTCGGAGTACGTAGGCAGTCCGGGAGGATGAAAGGCTCACCGCCGTGGCGGGAGAACTATCGTGGCCATATGTCGCGTGTAGACTTTTCGGTGCAAGCAACCCTGGGCGCGGGGACGCGCTTCCCGCTGAATGGGGATTGACATGATTGGTGACTTGTTCGACAGCCCGTGGAAGATACTGATCATCGCGCTGGTACTGATCATCCTCTTCGGCGGCAAGAAGATGCCGGACGCGGCCCGCTCGCTGGGCCGGTCGATGCGCATCCTCAAGGCCGAGGTGCAGGACCTGCACCACGACCCCGACACGGAGACGGCCGAGGCGGCCCAGCCGGCCCCGGCCATAGCGGCCCCCCAGCAACATCAGCAGCAGATCGACCAGCTGCAGCAGCAGATCCGTGACCTTCAGCAGCAGCAGTCGGCGGCGGGCCAGGCGGTGACCGTCAACGGTTCGGCCGCGACGGAGACACCGCAGACGCAGCAGCCCGGCTGAGCCGTTCCCTCTAAGACCCATGGCGAAGCTGGCTGACACCATCACGGGCGCGCGCCTGCTCGGCTCTCGCATCGCGGCGTCACAGCGGCAGGCCAACCCCGAGGGCCGGATGCCGCTCATGGAGCACATCCGTGAGCTGCGCAGCCGGCTGCTCAAGGCGCTGGCCGCGGTAGCCATCGGCATGGGCATCGGGTTCATCCCCGCGGTCTACGACCGGCTCTGGAATTTCGTCTACCACCCGTTCAAGCAGGCCGTGGCTGCCCTCCCGCACCACGTTCAGCTGATCGTCGTCGGCGTCTTCGACCCGTTCATGCTCCGGGTGCAGATCGCGTTCTTCTTCGGCCTCATCGTCACCTGCCCGTTCTGGCTGTACCAGCTCTGGGCGTTCATCGCCCCCGGGCTGTACCGCCGGGAGAAGCGGTGGAGCTACGCGTTCGTGGGCACCGCGGCGCCGCTATTCCTGGGCGGCGCCACCCTCGCCTACTTCGTGATGAGCCGGGGGCTGAGGTACTTGTTCGCGCTGGCGCCGAGCGGGATAGCGGTCTACCCGACGGTGTCCAACTACCTCGGCTACTTCCAGGCCATGATCCTCGGTTTCGGGCTGGCGTTCGAGCTGCCGCTGGCCCTGGTGATGCTGAACATGGTCGGCGTCATCAGCCACGAGCGGATGCGGAAGTGGCGCCGGATAATGATCTTCGGGGTGTTCGTGTTCGCGGGCATCGCCTCGCCGAGCCCGGATCCGGTCACGATGCTGCTGCTGGCCGTGCCCTGTGTGCTGCTGATCGAGGTGGCCGAGGTGCTCATCTGGATGAACGACCGCCGGCGGGCGAGCCGGCCGTCGGCGTACGCCGGGCTGGCCGACGATGAGCTCTCGCCGCTCGACCTCGACCTGTCCGGGGACGGCGCAGGCAACGGGCAGCCACCCGGACCGGTCGCTTGACCCAGGATCAGCCGGAACTCGTCGCGTTCCAGGATCTTTATGAGTTCAGCTTCGATGACTTCCAGCTGGACGCCTGCCGGGCCCTGAGCGCGGGCCACGGGGTGCTGCTGGCCGCGCCGACCGGCTCCGGCAAGACCGTGGTCGGGGAGTTCGCCGTGCACCTGGCCCTGGCCGAGGGCCGCAAGTGCTTCTACACCACCCCGATCAAGGCGCTGTCCAACCAGAAGTACGCCGACCTGGTCCGCAGGTACTCGGCGGCCAGGGTGGGCCTGCTCACCGGGGACAACAGCATCAACGGCGAGGCCCCGGTGGTCGTGATGACCACCGAGGTGCTGCGGAACATGCTGTACGCGGGCTCGCCGACCCTGGCCGGGCTCGGCTACGTGGTCCTCGACGAGGTGCACTACCTGGCGGACGCGTTCCGCGGCGCGGTCTGGGAAGAGGTGATCATCCACCTGCCCGAGTCGGTGCGGCTGGTGGCGCTCTCGGCCACGGTCAGCAACGCCGAGGAGTTCGGCGACTGGCTGTCCCAGGTCCGCGGCGGCACCACGGTCATCGTCGACGAGCACCGCCCGGTGCCGCTGTGGCAGCACATGCTCGTCGGCTCGCGGCTGTACGACCTGTTCACCGGCGCCGACGGCAGCCGCGGGGCGGGGCCGCAGGCCGGCCGGAGCCCGAAGGTCAACCCCGAGCTGCGGCGGGTGGCCGAGCGCGACCAGTGGGCGGAGCGCAAGGCGCCCGGGCGGCCCGCCCGGGGCGGCCGCCGCCCGGCCAGGTTCCGGGTGCCCAGCAGGCCGGACGTGATCGGCCGGCTCGACGCGGCCGGGCTGCTTCCGGCGATCACGTTCATCTTCAGCCGGGCCGGATGCGACGCCGCCGTCCGGCAGTGCCTGGCCGCGGGCCTGCGGCTGACCACGCCGCAGGAGGCCGCCGAGATCACCGACCTGGTGCGGCTGCGGACCGCCGACATCCCCGCCGAGGACCTGCCGGTCCTCGGCTACGCCGACTGGCTGGCCGGGCTGCAGCGCGGGATCGCGGCTCATCACGCCGGGATGCTGCCGACGTTCAAGGAGGTCGTGGAGAAGCTGTTCGCGGCCGGCCTGATCCGGGCGGTGTTCGCCACCGAGACCCTGGCGCTCGGCATCAACATGCCGGCCCGGACGGTGGTCATCGAGCGCCTGGACAAGTGGAACGGCGAGAACCACGCGGACCTGACCCCGGGCGAGTACACGCAGCTGACCGGGCGCGCCGGACGGCGCGGCATCGACGTCGAGGGGCACGCGGTTGTGCTCTGGCAGCCGGGGGTGGATCCCGTCGCGGTGGCGGGCCTGGCGGGTACCCGGACCTACCCGCTCACCTCGAGCTTCCGGCCGTCTTACAACATGGCGGTCAACCTGGTCGGGCAGGTCGGCAGGCGCCGGGCCGCGGCGCTGCTCGAGTCGTCCTTCGCCCAGTTCCAGGCGGACCGGGCGGTGGTCGGCCTCGCCCGCCAGGCGCGCCAGATCCGGCAGTCCATGGAGCAGCTGCAGGTCTCCTGCGACCGGGGCGGCTTCGCCGAGTACCAGTCCATCCGGCGGGAGCTGTCGCAGCGTGAGGCCGAGCAGTCCCGGCAGCGCTCGGCGGCACGGCACGCCGAGGCCGTGGCCTCGCTCGAGCAGCTGCGCCGCGGCGACATCGTCCAGGTGCCCGCCGGGCGGCGGGCCGGGATCGCGCTGGTGCTCGAGTCTCCCGCGGCCGCGGCCGCGGCCGACCCGCCCGAGCTGCTCGTGCTCACCGCGGGCCGCCAGGTCAAGCGGCTGACCGCGGCCGACTTCCCGGTGCCGGTCACGCCCATCGACCGGGTGCGGATACCCAACTGGTTCAGCGCGCGGTCGGCCAAGCACCGCCGGGACCTGGCCTCGACCGTGCGGAACAAGCTGGCCGGCCACGACCTGGCCCGGCCGCCGCGGGCCGCCGGGCGCCGGGCCGACGGCTCCGGCGGGCCGGGCGGGCCGGGCGGGAGCCAGGCCGACATCGAGCGGCTGCGGCGGCGGCTGCGCCAGCACCCGTGCCACGGCTGCCCGGACCGCGAGGAGCACGCCAGGCAGGCCGAGCGCCACCACCGCCTGGAGCGGGAGGCTCAAGACGCCGAACGCCGGGTGGCGGGCCGGACGCACGTCATCGCGCGGACGTTCGACCGGGTCTGCGCGGTGCTCGACCAGCTCGGGTACACCGACGGCGACACGGTGACCGCGGAGGGCAGGCGGCTGGCCGGCCTGTACACCGAGCTCGACCTGCTGGTCGCGGAGTGCCTGCGCCTGGGGCTGTGGGACGGCCTGGGACCCGCCGAGCTGGCCGCATGCGTGTCCGCGCTGACCTTCGAGTCGCGCAGGCCGGACGACATGAGCCCGCCGCGGCTGCCGCAGGGAAAGGTCCGTGAGGTGCTGACGTCCATGGTCAGGGTCTGGGGCGGGCTCGACGGCGTCGAGAAGGAGCACCAGCTGTCGTTCCTGCGCGAGCCGGACCTGGGCTTCGCCTGGACCGCGCACGCCTGGGCGCGGGGACGGCCGCTGGAGCAGGTGCTGTCGCCCGACCTGACGCCCGGCGACTTCGTCCGCGCGGTCAAGCAGCTGATCGACCTGCTGGACCAGGTGGCCGCGGCGGCCGGGGCGGCTCCGGTGGCCGATGCCGCGCGGCGCGCCATCGGCGCCCTGCGCCGCGGCGTGGTCGCGTACTCCTCGGTGGGCTAGACGGCGCCCCGGGAGGCGGCCACCACGGGCAGGTCGTAGGTGCGGCGCACGCTGCTGCCGAGGCGCGTGATGTCGGCCCCGTAGACGTGCAGCGAGATCGCGATGTCGCGGCCGTGATTGCGGACCCGGTGAATGTCGCCGGGCGGCGCGAAGCCGCCCACGTCACCGGGCTGGCTGACGCGGCGGCCGACGACCTCCAGGGCGGTCTCGCCGTCCCGCAGCGCGAACAGCTCCTCGTACTCCGCCCCCTGCACCACGCCGGCCACGCACCACGTCACGTGGTCGTGGATCGGCGTCATCTGACCGGGCCGCCAGACCAGGGCGCAGACCGAGAACGACCCGTCGGGCTCGGTGTGCAGCGTGTGGCAGACGTACCCGTCCGGGCTGCCCTCGCGCTCGGCCGCGGTCAGGATGTCCGGGCCGGGCAGGACAGGCCGTAGCCGGCCGGCGACCAGGGCGGCCGTCTGCGCCCAGTCGGCGTGGCGGGCCGTGGCCGCGCGTACCGCGGCCACCAGGTCGGCAGGACATCGGGTGCGGGGCACAGTGGTCAGATTCATCGGAAGCCTCCGCCGGGGGAGGAACCTGGACCGGATGAGCCCAGCCTAGGGATGTCGCGCCGGTCCGCTCCAATGCCAAACCATTCACAAACCCATAGAGCAGCCGAATGAAAGCCCCGCGGGCGGAGCGGGCTGGCAGGATGGCGGGGTGGGTTCGCTGATGCTGCTCGATTCCGCCTCGCTGTACTTCCGCGCCTTCTACGGCATTCCCGCGGACAGCATGACCGCGCCGGACGGCACGCCGGTCAACGCGGTCCGCGGCCTGCTCGACATGATCGCGCGGCTGGTCCGCGCTCGGCGGCCGGGGCGGCTGGTCGCTTGCCTGGACGTGGACTGGCGGCCGGCGTTCCGGGTGGCCGCGATCCCGTCGTACAAGGCGCACCGGGCCAACCCGGACGGCAGCGAATTGGTCCCGGACGCGCTGACGGCCCAGATCCCCCTGATCGAGCAGGTGCTGGCCGCGGCGGGGGTGGCCATGGTCGGCGCGCCCGGGTACGAGGCGGACGATGTCATCGGCACCCTGGCGGCCCGCGCCGACGGCCCGGTCGACGTGGTCACCGGCGACCGGGACCTGTTCCAGCTCGTGGACGACGCCCGCCAGATCCGGGTGGTCTACACCGCCCGGGGGATGTCCAGGCTCGAGGTCGTGGACGAGACGGCCGTGGCCGAGCGCTACCAGATCCCCGGCCGGTCCTATGCGGCGTTCGCCGCGCTGCGCGGAGACCCGAGCGACGGCCTGCCCGGCGTGCCGGGGGTCGGGGAGAAGACGGCGGCCGCGCTGGTCCGGGTGTTCGGCAGCGTCGAGGCCATGCTGGCGGCGCTGGACCAGGGTCACGGCGGCTTCCCGATGGGCAGCCGGGCGAAGCTGGTCCAGGCGCGGGACTACCTGGAAGCCGCGCTGCCCGTCGTCCGCGTGGCGACCGACGCGCCGCTGCCGCCGGTGGACGGGCGGCTCCCGGTCACCCCCGCCGATCCCCGGCGGCTGGCCGAGCTTGACGAGCGCTGGGACCTGGCATCGTCGCTGGGCCGGATGTCCGCCGCGCTGGCCGCGCGCCCGGACTGAACCCGGCGGAGCCGGGACAGCCGCGACGGCCGGCTTGCCGGCCCGAGCGGATGGCACGCGGGGGGTCCTGGGGGGTCGTCCCC
The DNA here is from genome assembly GCA_963808705.1 of uncultured Actinomycetota bacterium. Lineage (GTDB taxonomy): Bacteria > Actinomycetota > Actinomycetes > Streptosporangiales > Streptosporangiaceae > JASHPR01. Next base: position 402,736 of record CAWEHB010000016.1, read on the forward strand.
CGGGCAGCACAGCTACAGCACGTGCAGGGCCACCAGGCAGGTGTCGTCCTCCAGGTCGGTGGAGCCGAACGCCTGCAGCGCGGCGTCGATGGCGTGCTCCGGGTCGGCGATGCCGCGCACGGCGGCCGACAGCGTGGCCATGCCGACCTCCACGGACCGGTCCCGGCGCTCGATCAGCCCGTCGCTGTACAGCAGCAGCAGGTCACCGGAGGCCAGCGCCAGGGTGGCCGCCGCATACTCCTCGTTGCCCGCGCCCAGCAGGATGCCTGGCGGCGGGTCCAGCGGCCGCGCCCACGAGTCCCGGACCAGGACCGGCGGCGGATGGCCGGCCTGGGCCCAGGTCAGGGTGCGGCTGGGGGGGTCGAAGTAGCCGGCGATCACCGAGGCGGTGTGCTCAGGCGCGACGTGGCGCACCAGGTCGTTGAGCCAGCCGACCAGCCGCTCCGGCGGCGAGCCGGTGATGGCCAGCCCGGCGAGCGCGCCGCGCAGCCGGGCCATGCCCGCCGCCGCGGCCAGGCCGTGCCCGGCGACGTCGCCGATCGCGATCAGCACGTGGCCGCCCGGCATCTCGGCGGTGATGTACCAGTCGCCGCCCACCCGGCCGGCCGGAGACGCCGGCAGGTAGCGCACCATGGTGCGCAGCCCGGGCAGGTCGAAGGCCTCATCGTGCAGCGGCAGGATGGCCCGCTGCAGTTCCAGGGCCACGTGGCGCTCCTCGGCGAGCTCGGCCGCGAGCCTGGCCTCGGCCGCGAGGCCGGACCCGGCGCCGTTCCCCGGCGGCGGCGGGGCCGCGAGGCCGGAAGCCGCGTCGGCGCGCGGCGGCACCGCCGCAGTGCTCGGGCGGCGCGCCGGGTAGTCAGCAGCCTCAGAGGTCATCGTGTGTCGCATCAGGTCAGCTTTAGTGCACCCAGCGTGAGGCATCCGGCGCCGCACTGTCTAGATGCGGGCACCATTCTCACGGGTGAGATGATGCCCGTGCAAGGGGGAAGTACCGGCATGGGTTTCAACGGCGACCGGAGGGCGCGATGGGAACCGACCGGCCTGATCCAGGCCTCTATCCGCCGGGCCGGCTGGACCTGGCCGCGGCGGCCGCCCGGGACGCGGGCCTGGCGGCGCTGCTCCTCACTCCCGGGCCCGACCTGCGGTATCTGACCGGCTACGACGCGAACCAGCTCGAGCGGCTCACCTGCCTGGTGGTTCCGGCGGCGGCCGCGGCCGGCGGCCCGCCCGCGGCCGCGGCCGGAAAGCCGTTCCTGGTCGTGCCGAGGCTGGAGCTGCCCGCGGCCCAGGCGTCACCCGCCGGCGGCCTCGGGCTGGAGATCATCCCCTGGGACGAGACCGACGACCCTTACGCGCTCGTCGCGGCGCGGCTCGGCACCGGGCGGGGCGCGGCAGGCCCGGCGGGCCCGGTCGGCCTGTCGGATCGCATGTGGGCGCTGATGGTGCTCCGGTTCCGCGACGCGCTGCCCGGCGTCCGCCAGGACCTGGCCAGCGTGGCGCTGCGCGCGCTGCGCATCCGCAAGACACAAGCCGAGGTGGCGGCGCTGCGCGCGGCGGGCGAGGCCATCGACCGGGTGCACGCCCGGGTGCCGGGCTGGCTGCGGGCGGGCCGGACCGAGCGGCAGGTCGCGGCCGACATCGCCGACGCGATCCTCGAGGAGGGCCACGCGCGGGTCGACTTCACGATCGTCGGATCCGGCCCGAACGCGGCCAGCCCGCACCACGAGGTCTCCGACCGGGTCCTGCAACCGGGAGACGCCGTCGTCGTGGACATCGGCGGGACCATGCCGAGCGGCTACTGCTCGGACTGCACCCGGACCTACGTGATCGGCACGCCGGCGCCGGAGTTCGCCGCATACTACCGGGTACTGCGGGACGCGCAGCAGGCCGCGTGCGACGCGGTCCGGCCCGGGGTGGCCGCGGAGGCCGTCGACGCCGCCGCCCGCAAACCGATCACCGCGGCCGGCTACGGCGAGTTCTTCGTGCACCGGACCGGCCACGGGATCGGCCTGGAATGCCACGAGGACCCGTACATCGTGTCCGGGAACGCCGAGCCGCTGGGGCCGGGCATGGCGTTCTCCATCGAGCCCGGCATCTACCCGGGCCCGCACGGCGCCAGGATCGAGGACATCGTGGTCTGCACCGAGCACGGGTACGAGCGGCTGAACCAGGCCGGCCGCGAGCTGGTCTGCGTGGATATCCGGTGAGCAGGGTCGAGCGAGCCAAAGGGCGCGGCGCCGTCTGGACTGAGGAGCGAGGGAGCCTGCGACCGGAGCGACGAGGGAAGACGGTGCCTTAAGGCGCCCGGAGGCGAGCGAGGGATGATGATTGAGCGCGAGTGCCCCGACGAGGAGACCCGCGCCCTGTTCGGGCTGACCAGGGAGCTGGCCGACGCCGAGCTGCGGCCCAGGGTCGACGCGGCCGAGCGGGACGGGACGTTCCCGCGCGAGGTGTTCCGGACTCTCGGCCGGTCCGGCCTGCTCGCGCTGCCCTACCCGGAGCGGTTCGGCGGCGGCGGCCAGCCGTACCAGACCTACCTCCAGGTCGTGGAGGAGCTGGCCGCCGCGTGGCTGGCCGTCGGGCTCGGGGTGAGCGTGCACACGCTGACCTGCTACCCCCTGGCCACCGCGGGCACGCCGGAGCAGGCGCAGCGCTGGCTGTCTGGAATGCTCGGCGGGGACCGGCTCGGCGCCTACTGCCTGTCGGAGCCGGCCAGCGGCTCCGACGCGGCCGCGGTGCGGACCACGGCCGAGGCGGACGGGCCCGATTACGTCCTGAACGGGGTCAAGGCGTGGATCTCGCACGCGGGCCAGGCCGACTTCTACACGCTGTTCGCGCGCACGTCCGGCGATCACGAGGGCCCGGACCGGGCCCGGGGGATCAGCTGCCTGCACGTCCCGGCGCAGACGCCGGGGGTGTCGGCCGCGCCCGCCGAGCACAAGATGGGCATGCGCTCCTCGGTCACCGCACAGATGATCTTCGACGGGGCCCGGGTGCCCGCTGACCACCTGGTCGGCGAGGAGGGCAAGGGGTTCGCCATCGCGCTGGCCGCGCTGGACGCCGGGCGCCTCGGCATCGCCGCCTGCGCCACCGGCGTGGCCCAGGCGGCCCTCGACGCCGCGGTCGGCTGGGCGCGGGAGCGGCGCCAGTTCGGCAGGCCGATCGCGGACTTCGAGGGCGTGTCGTTCCTGCTCGCGGACATGGCTACCGCCGTGGCGGCGGCGCGCGCCCTGTACCTGTCCGCCGCCCGGCGCAAGGACGCCGGCCTGCCGTACGGCCCGCAGGCCGCGATGGCCAAGCTATTCGCCAGCGACGCCGCGATGCGGGTGACCACCGACGCGGTGCAGGTGCTCGGCGGCTACGGGTACGTGGAGGACTATCCCGCCGAGCGGCTCATGCGCGAGGCCAAGGTGCTGCAGATCGTGGAGGGCACCAACCAGATCCAGCGGATGGTGATCGGCCGGTCCCTGACCCGGCCGCCTGCGTGAGCGTTGAACGCCCGATACCAGGCTGTTCCGCTACGGTAGCCGGGTGGAGGACACCAACCGCACCATCCTCTCGCTGCTATCCCGCGACGGCAGGATGAGCTTCACCGAACTGGCCAAGCGCACCGGGCTGTCGGTCTCGGCCGCGCAGCAGCGAGTGCGCCGTCTGGAACGACACGGGGTGATCAAGGGCTACGCGGCGGTCATCAACCCTGACGACGCCGGCCTGCCGCTGACCGCGTTCGTGTCCATCAAGCCGTTCGACCCGGCGGCCCCGGACGACGCACCGGAGCGGCTGGCGCACCTGCCCGCGATCGAGGCCTGTCACAGCGTGGCCGGAGACGAGAACTACATACTCAAGGTCCGGGTGGCCTCGCCCGCGGAACTGGAGAACCTGCTGCAGGAGATCCGGTCGGCGGCCAGCGTGTCCACCCGCACCACCGTCGTCCTGAGCACCCCGTACGAGAACCGCCCGCCGAACGTGTGAGAGGGCCGGCCGCGAGCCGTTACGAGGCCACCGCGAAGACCCGCAGCCGCTCATCGGCCCCGGCCGCCACGCTCCCCGCCGCGATCATCGCGGTGCCGTGATGCACCTCGGCCGCCGTGGCGAGCTCCTCGACACTGACCGCCACGACGGTCGCGCCGCGGAGCAGCGCGTGGTCGAGCAGGGCGGTGTAGCACCGCCCGTCCCCGGCCGGCGGGGCCGCGAGGACCACGTCGTCCTCGCGGATGCCCGCCTCGATGTCCAGCCTGCGTAGCAGGCCGGACATGTCGTGATGGCTGAGCGGTGCCGGGCCGAGCATCCCGTCGGGCTGGCGCGCGTATGGCAGCAGGGCCGGGTCATGCGGCCGCCCCGTAGCCGGCCGCAGGGTGCCCATCCGGAGCAGGGGGCCGAACTGGGTCGCGCCGGGCGCCTCACCGAACGAGATCACCTGGCGCACCCAGGAGCGGTCCGCCGCCGCGAGCGCGGCCGCGGCGAACGGCGGCGCGGTGAGCAGCATCCGCGCGCCGCAGTCGGCGAGCTGGCCGGCCATTTCCGGCACCGTCAGCACGGGGGCGACCGGCGTGGGCACCCCCCCCGCGGCGCGTACGGCGTGCGCCGCGAGCACGTAACAGGCCGCATCGGGAACGTACACGCCGACGACGTCGCTGGGCTGCAGCCCGCGCCAGGCCAGCCCGGCCGCGGCGGCCTGCACGGTAGCGGCGAGATCGGCGTAGCCGCACGCCAGGCCGGGCGATCCGCCGACCAGAGCCCGGTGCTCCCCGCGGGACGGCGCCACGGCCAGCAGCCGCTGGGTGACCGTGACCTCGCCGAGCGGCGCCTCGGTGCTCATCGTCATCAGGCGGCTACCTCCGGTTCGGTCCGGGCTGGGTTCCCGCTGCCCGACGCTACGGCCCGGCGACGGCAGGGCGCATCGTCAGGACTATGTAGTCGGGTATGTAGCCGACGCCAGAGCGCAACGGGCCCGGGCAGGCAGCTGCCCAGGACCCGCCTGTGGAGTCAGGCGGAAAGGCCGGCCACCCCCCTCCCGGTGGCCGGAACATCCGCCGGGCCCCGCAGTGCGCTTCTGGTGAGGACGCTAGGGGAGGCGGGGCCGACTCCACATGCCCTGAATTGTGCATCTGCATGTGCATTCCGCAGGTCGGCCCGATGTGTAGGGCAGCTATGTACCCAGGCCGGACAGATGTGTACGCCCCGCTAGCCGTCGTCCCGGGACTCGCGCTTCGTGAGCCACGCGGCGACCTGGGCCCGGGAACTGAACCCGAGCTTGGCGAAGATGTTGGCCACGTGCCGGGCCACGGTGGCCGGGCTGATCACCAGCTCGCCGGCGATGCCCCGGTTGGACAGGCCGCGCGCGATGAGCGCCGCGATCTGTAGTTCCCGCGCGGTCAGCGGGCCTGCCGCGCCGGAGCCGGGGAGCTGCGCCGGGACCGCGTTCCGGCCGGCGTCACCGGGGGACTCGCCGCGGCCGGGGCCGGTCGCGAGCCGCACCGCCTCGTGCGCGCTCATCGCCGCGCCCTGGGCCAGCAGGGTGTCCGTGGCCGGCGGGCCGAGCTGGCGGCGGGCAGCCTCCAGCAGGCCGCCGGGACCGCCCGCGGCGGCCGGGTGCGCCTGGCCGACGACCTTGCGCAGGGCCAGCGCGGCGCCGGCGAGCTTCACCGCCCGGGCCAGGTCGCCGCTGGCCACCGCGAGCTTGGCGGATGCCTCGAGCCCGCGGGCGAGCACGAGACGCTGCCCGGTGGCCAGGCTGAGCCGCAGGCTGTCGGCCAGGCTGGAGGCGGCCAGCGACAGGTCACCCTGGGACAGTGCCACCGACCCGATGCTGGCCAGGCACCGGGCGATCTCGGGCCGGGCGTCGATCTCCCGGTACAGTGCCAGCGCATCCCGGAAGTGGCCGAGGGCCGCGGCGTGGTCGCCGCGGGCCCGGGCCAGCCCGCCGAATCCGTACAGGGTCTGCGCCACACCCCAGCCGTTGTTGTCCCGCAGCACGTCCAGCGCGTCCTCGTAGGCGTGCTGGGCCTCGTCCAGCCTGCCCTGGCGGGCGATGATCACGGCCCGGACCGCGAGCGTGAGCCCTTCCTCCCAGTCGTTCCCGTCGGCCCGGGCGGCCTTGACCGCGTCATCGATGCCGGCCAGGGCGTCGTCGAGACGGCCGCCCTGGAGGCTGACCAGGGCGAGCACCCGCAGTGCGGCCGCCGGGCCCGGGCCGTCCGCGGCGCCGCCGAAATCCAGGCAGGCCTGCGCGTACTCCCCGGCCGCCGGGTAGTCCTGCTGCTCGAAGGCCAGCTCGGCCCGCAGCACCAGGGCGCGCGCCCGGACGCCGGGCGGCACGTCGCCCCCGGCGTCCAGGAAGCGGTCGAACCAGCCGATGCCCTCGGTCACGTCGCCGTTCGCGACCCACGGGCTGCGCAGCGCGCAGCACAGGCGCAGGCCCGCCTCGGTGTCGCCGTCCAGCAGGCAGGCGGCTAGCGCCGCGGCGGAATTGGCCCGCTCGGCGAGGATCCGGCGGTACAGCGAGACCCGCACCGGCCACGGGGGGTCGCCGCGCACGAAGGCCACCTCGGTGATGCCCTCGGCCAGCCGCAGCATGTAGTCGCGGTGCCGCCGCCGTACCCCGGGCTCCTCGCCGGACGCGCTCAGGCGACCGGTGGCATACTCCCGGATGGTATCGAGCAGCCGGTAGCGGGCATCGCCCTCCAGCTCCGCGTCGAGCGTGACCAGCGACTTGTCGATCAGGGCGGCCAGCAGGTCAAGCACCTGGTCCGCGGGGATCGCCGCGTCGGCGCAGACCTGCTCGGCCATGTCCAGGTTCCAGCCGTGCAGCACCGCCAGCCTGCGCAGCAGCAGCTGCTCCGGCTCGGTCAGCAGCTCGTAGCTCCAGTCCACAGCCGCCCGCAGGGTCTGCTGGCGCAGCGGGGCGGTGCGATCGCCCGAGGCCAGCAGGCCGAACCGGTCGCTGAGGCGGGCCGCGATCTGCTCCACGGACAGGGCGCCGACCCGGGCCGCGGCCAGCTCGATCGCCAGCGGCATGCCGTCCAGGGTCCGGCACAGCCGCACCGCCGCGCCGGAATTGGCCGCGTCCAGCGCGAACCCGGGCCGCACCGCCGCGGCCCGGTCGGCGAACAGCCGGATCGCCTCGTGCGCGGCCAGCTCGCCGGGCGTGAGCCCGTCGGCCGCACCGGGCAGCTCCAGCGGCGGGACCCGCCACACGGTCTCGCCGCGCACCCGCAGCGGCTCGCGGCTGGTGGTGATCACGCGCAGTTCGGGGCTGCCCGCGAGCAGCTGCTGGACCAGCGCCGCGCAGGCGTCCACGACATGCTCGCAGGTGTCGAGGACCAGCAGCATCCGCCGCGGCCGCAGGGCCACGGTCAGCGTCTCGGCCAGCGGCCGGTCGGGCTCCTCCCGGACCCCGAGCGTGGCCGCGACCCGCCGGGCGACCAGGGACGGGTCGGCGGTGTCGGCCAGCTCGACCAGCCAGGCCCCGTCGGGGAAGCTGGGCAGGGTCTCGTGGGCGAGCCGCAGCGCGAGCCGCGTCTTGCCGATGCCGCCGGGGCCGCACAGGGTCAGCGCGCGGACATCATCGAGCAGCCTGGCGAGCTCCGCCAGGTCCCGTTCCCGGCCGACGAAGCTGTTCGGCTCCGCCGGCAGGTTGCCGTCGCTCATCGCGGTCTGGATGGCCATGGTCCTTCAGTGGTCGTCGCGCTCACGGCCTTTGTCCCGTTCTAGTTTCTCACCAGCGCGCCGCCTGTGGCCCCGTCCGCCAGAGTTCAGTGAGCCGCATCAGTGATCGTCACCGCCGCGGGCTCGGTGTGGCGGACCCGGCCGAAGTACATCACCTTAACCAGGGCCCACCAGTGCTGTCCCGGGCGCGCCGTGGCCCGGGCGGTCACCGTGAAGCCCAGGGTCACGCTGCGGCCCGGCTCGGCGGTGAAACCCTGGGTCCACGGCCGGGTCTGCGCCCAGCTGCCGAACGGCGAGACCAGCTGGGCCTCGCCGCGGACCTGCGACGCCGTGGCGTTGCGCAGCCGGACGGCGATCTCGCCGTGGCCGCCGGGCCGCAGCTCCAGCCGCGGGCTCAGCAGCACCAGGTCGAGTTCTGCGGCGGCCCGCTGCTGGTCGGCGAGGTACAGCGGGAACAGCTCGTCGAGCGGCAGGTCGAGGGCGGGCGGGCCCGGCTCGCCGATGCTGACCAGCACGGCGTCCTCGAAGGCCTGGCCGTCGTCTCCGGCGATCCGCGCGGCCACGAAGCGCCGCCCGGGCCGGGCGCCCGGCCGCGCCCGGGCCGTGAGATCCCAGGCGGCGTGGCCCTGCGGGCCCAGGTCATAGCGCAACGGCCCGGAGGGCTCCAGCACCAGCCCGTCGCCCGGGTCCAGGTGCACCGTGCCGCGGGCCGGGGCCGGGCCGCAGGCCACGGTCAGCCGCAGTTCCGCGGCCGCCGGCGGGGCATCCGGCGATTCCGCTGCGGCCAGGGCGGCCCGGCCGGGGTGCAGGTGCACGGCCACCGGCAGGTTCCCGGCCGGGGCCGGGCCCTTGCCGTGCAGCCAGTACCGGGTGAACACCGGCTGGGCGGGCTCCGGCGGCACGGTTCCGGGAGGCACCGGCCCGGACGGCGCCGCGGGTGCTGCCCCCGGGTCCGGGATCAGCACCATGGTCACGGTCCCGGCGGCGGGCAGGTCGGCGACGGCCGCGCCGGAGTCCAGCCGCAGCGGCGGGCCGTCGGCCTCCTCCAGCAGGCTGCCGCGGCGCGCCGCGGCCAGGCCGGTGAACAGGCGCACCCGCGCGGCCGACGGCCCCGCGTGGCCCGAGACGTCCCGCAGGCGTACCGTCACCCCGTCCTCCGGGCGGGGCTGGGCGGCCGGGGACAGCGGGTTGCCGCGCGGCTTCAGCGCCGACACCGCGGCGGTGGCCGGCTCGGCGGCGGCCAGGCTCGCCGTGGCCGGGAGCGGCCCGTCGTGCCGCCCGGTCTCGCAGGCCAGCAGCTCGCGGTTGTAGTCCTGCCCGGCGAGCGGGAACCCGGCGCTGCGCCAGTCACCCGGGCCGGCGGCGAGCGCGTACTCGAACGTGTGGCTCCAGTGCTGCCAGGCGAAGCTGCTGCCGTCCGGCGTGGTGCGCTTGTCGCCGTCGATCCAGACCCCGCACGGCCAGGTGCTGCAGGAGCGCATCAGCGAGATGTTCAGCGTCCCGTCCGGGGTGACCAGGCTGCCCGGCGTGCCGCGGTTGAGCAGCGCGACCGAGTGGCCGACCAGCTCGTCGGGCCCCGCGGCGCCGCCCGCCCCGGTCCCGGCCGCCTCGTCGGCCTCGATCACCGCGTCGGCCAGGTCGGCGGTCACCGCGGCGATCGCCGCGGCCAGGTCGCCGCCGGTCACGATCAGCACCGGCAGGTCACGCGGGCCGCGCAGGTCGGCACCGGGCGCGAAGGCCTCCTGGCGGGTCAGGGTGGCCGGCACCCACAGCGGCGCCGGGCCGCCCGTGGTCAGCCCGCCCGTGGTCAGCCCGGCCGCGGCGAGCACCTCGGCGGTGAACGGGTTCTCGGCCGGGCCGCCCAGCGCGATGCGGACGTCGGGCAGGTTGGAGTCGACGTCGATCGAGCCGTACCGCGGGCCGTCCGCCCGGGAGCAGGTCGCCGTGACCCCGGCGCGGGCCAGGGCCACCATGAGATCACGGACCGGTTCCCGGCCGCCAATGTCGCCGGCGGCGGGCATGATGACCTCCGCGACACCGATCGCCTGCATCCGGCGCGCGCCCGCGGGGGAGGCCAGCGCGACCCGCGCGGTGGAGCCGATGCCGAACCACTCGTGCGCGGGATTGTCGAGCGTGAACTCATGCTCGGCCACGTCGGTGTCGGCCGAGCCGAACGGCCGGCCGACCGCCGTCAGGGCCGTCTGGTACACCGGCAGCCCGCCGGGCACCCGGGCGCCGAACCGCACCCGCAGCAGCCGGTCCTGCCCGATCGAGCCGTCCACGTGGGTGCGGAACTCGACCCGGTCCGCGCCGTCCCACAGCAGCGTCTCCTGGGTCACCCGCAGGTCGCCGAGCTCGAGCTCGGCCACCAGGCGGGCGCCGACCGGGCAGCGCTCCGCGCGGACCCGCGCGGGGCGGCCGGCCGAGCCGCGGCCGGGCCCCTTCGGGCACAGCAGCCACGGTCCCTCGTTCCAGCGCGGGTGGTGGTCGTACTCCTCCTGGAGCACGAGCTCGTTGCCGGGCCCGGCCAGCAGCTCGGTGCCGGAGCGCTTGTCCAGGACCCGGGACAGCGTGCCGCCGCGGGCCGGGTCGGCCTCGACCAGGAACGCCGCGTTCTCGATCACCGTGCCGCCGGCGGGCCGCCAGCCGCCGTCGCGTTCCGGCCCCTCGGCAGGGATCGCGAAGTACGTCCGGTACCCCAGGGCGGGGACGCCCGCGGCGCGGAACGTCAGGGTGAGGCCGGCCAGGGTCCCGTCCCGGTGCCGGGTGACGCCCTCGGCGAGGCAGGGCACCGCGTCGCCGCCGGCGTCCTGCAGCGCGGCCCAGCCCGGGCCGGGCTCGGCGAAGTCCAGGGTGATCCGGGCCAGGCCCGACCTGGGCCGCGACAGCGTGTTGAAGACCACGACCGCGCGGGCGGCCAGCCCGGCGCCGGGCCCGCCCCCGGTCGCTGTCCGCGCGGCCAGGTGGCTCATGGCCGCCCGGCGCGCCGCGTCGCCGCGCTCGTAGGCCTCCCGCCACCCGGCCAGCAGGTCCAGGTAGACCTGGTCACCCTCGGTGCCGGTGATCGCGTCGTGGTGCGCGCCGAACACCAGCTGCCGCCACGCCTTGTCCAGCTCGGCGGCCGGGTACCGCGCCCCGGCCAGCCAGGCCAGCGTGGCCAGCCGCTCGCCGTCCTCCACGGCGTTCTCGGCCGCCCGCTGGGCCTGCTTGGTGTCGATGTAGGACACGTCCTTGCCGGTGTACACCGGGTTCATGTCCCGGGTCTGCGGCGTGATCCAGATGTCGCGCTCGGCCGCGTCCTTGCGTACCGCGGCGAAGAACTCCGACGGCAGCGCGGTCACGAACCGCGGCCAGACGTACCTGGTGTTCCAGTCCCGGTGGATCCCGGCGGCCCAGCGGGACGGGATCACGTGGTCCGCGCCGACCGGCAGCAGCACGTTGCGGGTGGCCGCCACGGGGGCGAGCTGGCGGAACTGCTCGTGGGCCGCCTGCTCGGCCGCCTCCAGGCTCGCGGCGTCGTGGGTGACCCAGCCCGCGCCGTAGTGATTGGCCATGTAGCTGGTGAGCAGGCCGTTCCCGTCTGGTGACAGCCACTCGAACTCGGTCGCGAACTGCATCCGCCGGTTGTCGCCCACGGTGCGGTTCGGGCCCCACTGGTGGAACGGGCCCCGGGCCCAGGCCGACTCCGCCAGCCCGGCCGCGGCCATCAGCCCCGGGTAGGCCGGGTCGAGCCCGAAGGCGTCGAGCATCCACCCCGTGCTCGGGTCGGCCCCGAGCACCTCGCGCTGGAAGGCCAGGCCGTAGACCGCGTTGCGGATCGTGGACTCGGCGCTGGTCAGGTTGGTGTTCGGCTCGTTGTAGGTGCCGCCGACGATCTCGATCCGGCCGGCCCGGATGAACGCGAGCAGGTCCGCCCGGTCCTCCGGGTGGGCGTCGAAATGCGGCTTGAGATAGTCGATCTCGGCCAGCACGAACTTGTAGTCCGGGTCGCGCCTGGCCTCGTCGAGGTGCAGCCGGACCAGCTCGAACGCGGTCCTGGAGTCCGGCAGCGTGCCGTCGGCCTCGGGCAGGAAGATGCGGGACTGGGTGAACTGGGCCTGGGTGCTCCACCAGACCGGGTCGTAGTGGAAGTGGCTCACCATCCACATCGTCCAGCCCGGCTCGGCCGCGGTGATCGTGGCCGCCCGCTCCGCCCGCAGCCCCGCCGCCTGGCTCTCGGCGATGACGGTGACCGGCAGCGGGCGGCCCGGGACGTGCGGGGCGGCCACCTCCACGCCGACCTCGGCCTCCCGCTGCCGGCCCGGCCCGGGCCCGGTGACGACCGCGGGCTCCGGGGTGGTCACGGCGGGCCCCTCCACCCGCACGGCGACCGGGCCGGCCTGGCCGCTGACGGCGTCCGCTCCGTCGCCGGCCACCGTCACGCGCACGATCGCCAGCGGCCGGGCCGCGGTGCCGCCGAACAGGTCCGTCGAGGTCACGTCGGTGATCCGCATGCCGTCATCGTCGCATGAACCCGCGCTCCCGCCGACCCCGCGAGCCCCGCCCCGGCCGGCCCCCGCGAATCCGCGCCCCGGCCGGCGGCCCCGCGAGCCCGCGTTCCGGCCGGCCGACCTCACTTGTCAAAAGAATTGTTTCGAGCGTATCGTTTCGAAACATGTCTTCCGAAATGGACCGCCCGCATCTCGAGGTACGCGATCCGAAGATGATGCGGGCGCTGGCGCACCCGCTCCGGGTAGCGCTGATCGAGGCCATCGGCCAGGCCGACTCCGGGACGCTGACCGCCACCGAGGCCAGCGACCTGCTCGGCGAGTCGCCCGCCAACTGCGCCTTCCACCTGCGCACCCTGGCCAAGTACGGGTTCGTCGAGGAGGCGGGCGGCGGCCGCGGCCGGCAGCGGCCGTGGCGGCTGTGCTTCCGCGGCCTCGAACTGGCGCCGCCGTGGCAGGACCAGGAGACCCGGCTCGCCGCGGGGGCGGCCGCGTCGATCTGGATCGACCGCTGGATGGCGCGGGCGGGCGAGCGGCTGATGCGCGTGCTCGGCTACCCCGCCGAGTGGCAGGAGGCGGCGATCGCCTCCGAGAGCCACCTGTACCTGACCGCGCGGGAGGCCAAGGACCTGGGCGAGGGCATGCGCCAACTTCTCGAGCCCTACGGGGCCCGGTGGCACGACGCCGCGCTGCGGCCGCCCGGCAGCCTGCCCTACGAGGTGCTGGTCTTCGGCTACCCGCTTGCCGATCCTCCCGAGGAAGAAGGCTGACATGCGACGGCTGCTCGCCCACCGCGACGCCAGGATCTACATCGGCGGCCAGAGCCTGTCCGTGATCGGCGACAGCGCCCTGTGGCTGGCCATGGGGATCTGGGTCAAGATCCTCACCGGCAGCAACAGCGCGGCCGGGCTGACCTTCTTCGCGTTCACCTGCGGGTTCCTGGCCGCGCCGGTGTCCGGGGTGATGGTCGACCGGCTGCGGCGCCGGCCGCTGCTGGTCGCGGCCAACCTGGGCAGCGCGGCGATGGTGTGCGCGCTGCTGCTGGTCCACGGCCGCGGCCAGGTCTGGCTCATCTACCTCGTCATGTTCGGCTACGGCGCGGCCGACAGCCTGATCACGTCGGCCCAGACGGCGCTGCTTCCCCTGCTGGTCCCCGGTGACCTGCTCGGTGACGCCAACTCCGCGCTGCAGGTGGCGTCGCAGGGCCTGCGGCTGATCACCCCGCTGCTCGGCGCCGGCCTGCTGGCCTGGGTCGGGGCGCAGCCGGTCATCCTGCTCGACGCGGGCACGTTCGTGGTCGCCGCGGGCACCGTGCTCGCGCTCCGGCTGCGCGAGCCGCGGCCGCGCCCGGGGGCGGCCGCCGCGGGCCCGCGGGGCGGGGGGGCCGAGTTCAGCGCCGGGATCCGGTACATCATGCGCACGCCCGCGCTGCGGCGGGTGATGATCGCGGGCCTGATCGCGGTGACCGCGTTCGGCTTGTTCGAGACGGTGCCGTTCGCGGTCGTGGCCCAGGGCCTGCACCGCAGCCCGCCGTTCCTGGGCGTGCTGACCAGCCTGCAGGGGGCGGGCGCGCTGGCCGGCGGCGTGCTGGCCGCGCCGGTGATGCGCCGCGCCGGCGAGCGGGCGCTGATCGCGGCCGGCCTCGCGGCCTGCGCCGTGGCCGCGCTGCTGCTGATCACCGCCTCGCTGCCGCTGGTGCTGGCCGCGAGCGCCGGGCTCGGCCTGTGCATCGTCTGGATCAACGTGGGCGCGGTCACGCTGATCCAGCGCCGCACCCCGGGTGACCTGCTGGGCCGCGTCGACGCGGCCCTCGGGTTCGCGCTCATCGTGCCGCAGGCGGCATCGATCGCGGTCGGCGCCGCGCTGATCGCGGTCGTGAGCTACCGCGCCTTGCTGCTGGCCATGGCCGCCGTGATCGCGTTCTCCGCCGCCTATCTGGCCAGCCGGCGCGAGCAAGGGTTCGGGCAAACGGTTGCGAGCCCGTCGCCGCAGGCAGATAGCATGCCGAGGGAACGAGCGGGCACATTATAGGACTGGACCCGCGCAGAGCGGAGCGTGACTGCCGATGCCTGACCCCCCGGTGACGCTGAGGGACGTGGCGGCCCGGGCCGGGGTGCACCCGGCGACAGCCTCCCGCGCGCTGAACCCCGAGACCCGGATCCTGGTCAGCGAGGAGACCGCGCAGCGAGTGCTCGACGCCGCGGAGGCGCTCGGCTACAGCCCGAACCCGGTGGCCAGGAGCCTGCGGACCAGGCGCTCGCACACGGTCGGCGTGCTGATCCCCGACCTGAACAACCCGCTGTTCCCGCCGATCGTCCGCGGCCTGGAGGACCGGCTCGCCGCCAACGGCTACGTGGCGCTGATCGGCAACACCGACTCCGACGACCAGCGCGAGCGCATGGTCTTCGACCAGATGCGGGCCCGGCACGTGGACGGGCTGGTGCTGGCCACCGCGCGGCTCCGCCATCCGCTGCTGGCCGAGGCCGCCCGCGCCGACCTGCCGGTCGTGCTGATCAACCGCCTGGCGCAGGATTACAGCTTCCCCTCGGTCTCGGTGGACAACGAGCGCGGCGTGCGGATGGCCGTCGGCCACCTGGCCGCGCTCGGGCACCGCCGCATCGCCCACATCGCGGGCCCGCAGGAGATGTCCACCGGGCTCAGCCGGTACCGGGGGTTCGTCACCGCCATGGAGTCCAGCGGCCTGCCGGTCGACGGCGACCTGGTCGTGTTCGCCAAGTCGTTCACGGTCGAGGAGGGAGTGCGGTGCAGCCGCCTGCTGCTCGACCGGGGGGCCGGGTGCACGGCCATCGCCGCCGGCAACGACATGCTCGCCGTGGGCTGCTACGCGGCGCTGGACGAGGCCGGGCTGAGCTGCCCGGAGGACATCTCCGTGGTGGGCTTCAACGACATGCCGTTCATCGACCGGCTCCGGCCGCCGCTGACCACGATCCGGTTCCCGCACTACCAGGTCGGCACCGAGGCGGCGCAACTGCTGCTGGAGCGGATCGCCGAGCACGCCGGCCCGGTGAAGATCCTCTACCTCGCCCCGGAGCTGGTCATCCGCGGCTCCACGGCACGGGCCCGGCTCAACGGCTGAGCTGGCGGGCCATCCAGTCGGCGCTGTAGGGCCGGTGCCGGTAGCACACGTTGGCGCACCCGTGGCCGCCCTGGTCGAGCAGCAGCAGCTCGGCCGGGCCTCCCGTCTCCTCGGCCAGCCGCTGGGCCTGCGGCCAGGGCACGATCCGGTCCTGGCGGCCGGCCACGATCAGCAGCGGTGCGGTGAGCCGGCCGGCCCGGCCGGCCAGGGTCAGCTCGCCCGCGCGGAGCCGGGCCTGGCCGGCGGTCGCCGACTTCGAGCGGACCCGGAACGCCTCGCGGGTCAGCTCGGGCAGCTGGTCCCACCCCTGGCCGAAGCTGAACGGCCCGGACAGCGCGATGCAGGCGCGCGCCCGGCCGTCGCCGCTGGCCAGCCGGGGCGCGTAGTAGCCGCCCAGGCTGACCCCCCACAGCCCGATCCGGTCCGGGTCGAGACCGGGCAGCGCGGCCACGGCGTCCAGGATGGCCGCGCCCGGCACCTCCCAGTCCGGCCGGATGGCCAGGTCGTACTCGGCCTCGCCCTGTCCCGGGCCGTCGACCGAGAACGTGGCCAGGCCGCGGTCCAGGAACAGCCGCTCGGTGGCGCGGAACTCCTCCTTGGCCGAGTCCAGGCCGGGGATCAGCACCACCACCGGGTGCGGGCCGGGCCCGGCGGGACGGCGCAGGATCCCCGCCAGCACCGAGCCGTCGAACGGGATCTCGACCCGCTCGCCCGGCGGGCGCAGGTGCGGCAGCGCGTCGTTCAGGCAGCGCACCGCCGCGCCGTGAGCCTGGCGCAGCTGGGCGAGGTCCTGGACGAACAGGAACTTCGCGAAGTGGTAGTAGACGGCCGCCTGCGCGAGATGGCCGCCGGCCGAGGCCAGGCGCCCGTCCCCGAGCGCCCGCCGGCCGAGGTCCTCGTGCTCCGCGGCGGCGGCGCACCACGCGGCGCACCACCCGTCCCAGCTGGCGATCCCGGCGGTCACCCGGGTAAAGTCCGCCGGGTCCACGCCGTTGGCGACGAACCGGGCGGCCCAGTGCTCGATGGCCATCGCGACGCGCCGGTCGGTCATGCGGTTATCCTTCCGTTCGCCCCGCCCCGGCCGGGCGGAAGCCGCCGTCACCCGGCGGCCGCGCAGATAACAGCTTGGTCATCAGCCGTTGACAAGCGTTGACAAGCGGTTGACTGGTGGTGAACGCTCGACGTGCAAACGATTGTAACGAAGGCCAGGCGGTGATGACATGGCTGACCAGCACGGTGACCATCGGCTCGGCTGGCTGGGAACCGGGCGCATGGGCGCGGAGCTAGCCCGCCGGCTGCTCGCCGCCGGCTGCGACGTCTCGGTCTATAACCGGACGCGGGCCAAGGCGCTGCCGCTCACCGAGATGGGGGCCAAGGTCGTCGACTCGGCCGCCGACCTGTCGGCCTGCGACATCGTCTTCGCCACGGTCGGCACGTCCGAGGACCTCATCGACGCGGTGCTCGGGCCCGGCGGGCTGATGTCGGACACCGCGATGCCGTCCATCCTCGTCGACTGCTCCACCATCTCGGCCGACGCGTCCGCGCGGATCCGGGAGCAGGTCGCCGCCCGGGGCACCACGCTGCTCGCCGCGCCGGTGATGGGCAACCCCCGGGTGGCCCGGGCGGGCCGGCTGACCCTGGCCGTCTCCGGGCCGCGCGCGGCGTTCGATGCCGCCGAGCCGTACCTGAGCCTGCTCGGCGCGGGCGCCACGTATGTGGGCGAGGATGAGCTAGCCCGCGTCGTGAAGCTCTGCCACAATCTGTTCCTGGGCACCGTAGCCCAGTCGATGGCGGAGATCACCATTCTGGCCGAGAAGAGCGGGGTCAGCAGGCAGGCGTTCCTGGCCTGCATCAACGCCAGCGTGATGGGCTCGCTGTTCACCCGGTACAAGACCCCGGCGCTGGTCAGCCTGGACTTCACGCCCACGTTCACCGCCACGCTGCTGCGCAAGGACTTCGACCTGGGGCTGGCCGCGGCGCGCGAGCGCGAGGTCCCGATGCCGGTGGCCTCGCTGGTACACCAGATCGTGCAGGGCCTGGTTGGCCGGGGGTACGGCGAGCAGGACTTCGCGGCGCTGATCCAGCTCGAGGCCGAGTCGGCCGGGCTGCACCTGGTCGGCGAGGACGCCGAGGTCTCCGACGGCCTGGAGCCGCCGGACGGCGGGGGAAGCGTGCCCGCCGGGGGAAGGAGCGCAAGGGGAGGTAACACCGGGGGAGACGAAGCACGGTGAGCCGTTGGCCTCACCATCTGCGGCCCGCCGCCAGCCGGCCGCTCCTGCCACCCCGGCCGGGGCCGCGCGGCCCCGGACCGGACCCTAACTAGACACGATCATGAATCGGAAGGAGGACCGGGGATGAGATCTCACCACGCCCGGTTCCTGGCTCTCGGCGCCGCGGCCATCGTGACGGCCGCCCTGGCCGCCGGCTGCAGCAGCTCAAGCACCAGCTCAGGCGGCAGCGCCAGCAAGCCGCCCATCCTCATCGGCGCCTCGCTCTCGCTGACCGGCGACTTCTCCGCCGACGGCCAGGCGTACGAGCGCGGATACGAGCTCTGGGCGCACGACGTGAACGCCAGCGGCGGGCTGCTCGGCCGCAAGGTGCAGCTGGTGATACTCAACGACAACAGCAGCCCGACCCAGGTCGACACCAACTACACGGACCTGATCACCGTGCATCACGTCGACCTGACGTTCGGCCCGTTCTCCTCGCTGCTCACCGCGCCCGCCGCGGAGGTGGCGCACCGGTACGGCTACGCGTTCGTCGAGGGCGCGGGCGGGTCGGGGCTGGTGTTCAGCGAGAACCTGCCCAACGTGTTCGACGTGAGCCTGCCGGTCGCGAACGAGCTCAATCCGCTGGTCGACTGGATCAGCTCGATGTCCGCCAGCCAGCGGCCGGCCACCGCCGCCTACCCGATGGCCGACGACCCGTTCGCCACGCCGCAGACCATGCTGGCGCAGAGCAAGCTGCAGCCCATGGGGGTCAAGACCGTCTACTCCAAGGTCTTCCCCGAGGAGGTCCCGGACTACAAGCCCAACGCCGACCAGGTCGCCGCGACCGGCGCGCAGATGGTGATACTCGGCTCCACCGACGTGCCGACCGTGGCCGCGTTCATGCAGGCGTTCGAGCAGCAGCACTACAACCCGAAGATCTTCGTCGCCACCGCCGGGCCCGACCAGGGCGCGGCCTTCACCAGCACCGTCGGCGTCGCCAACGCCACCGGCATGATGGTCCCCGACGGCTGGTACCCCGGCTATGACAACGCGTCCAGCATGAAGATGGTCAGCGAGTACGTCGCCAAGTACGGCGGGAGCCCCTCGGACGTCAACGCCGACGTGGCCGAGGCGTACTCGGTGGGCGAGGTGGCGGCGCAGGCGGTGAAGGCGACCGGCGGCACCGACAACTCGAAGATCATCTCGTACCTGCACAGCGGCGTCACGCTGAGCAGCGTCCAGGGCCCGGTGAAGTTCAACTCCCTGGGTGAGAACATCAAGGCCATCGCGTTCATCTTCCAGTGGCAGGACGGGAAGTTCGTGCAGGTGCTCCCGGTCGGCGCGAGCGGCTCGGTGGCGATCGTCAACCCCAAGCCAAAATGGTCTAGCTGAGCCGCGGGGCGGCGGAGCGGCACGGAGCTGAGATGGGTCACCAGATCTACGAGGCCATCGTCGACGGGATACTCGGCGGCGGGGTCTACGCGCTGATGGCGGTCGGGCTAACGCTGATCTTCGGCGTGCTCGACATCATCAACATCGCGCAGGGGATCCTGGTGGTGCTCGGCGCCTATCTCAGCTACGTGCTCTCCGTCCACCTGCACATCGACCTGTTCGTGGGGCTGCTGATCACCGTCCCGGCGATGTTCGTGATCGGCGTCGCGATCCAGGTGCTGTTCATGCGGCCGCTGCACGGCCGGGAGCGCACGTCGATGTCGCTGCTCGCCTCGTACGCGGTGGCGCTCATCATCGAGGGCATCCTGTACCGGTTCTTCGGGCCGGACTACGTGGTGCTGAAGGCCTCGTACATCACCTCGAGCGTGTACATATTCGGGTTCTACCTGCCGTACATCTACCTGTACGGCTTCGCGCTCGCCGTGGCGTGCGTGGCAGCGATCTACCTCCTGCTGTACCGGACCCGGTTCGGCCGCAGCGTGCGGGCTACCATGCAGGACCAGACCGCCGCCCGCCTGGTCGGGATCGACGTGAACCGCGTCGCCGCGCTGACGTTCGGGATCGGGGTGGCGGTCACCGCCGTGGGCGGCATGATGTTCGGCGCCACCAGCGGCGGCTTCAACCCCAACAGCGGCTACGACCTGATCTCCCGGCTGCTGGCCATCATCATCCTCGGCGGGCTGGGCAGCATCGGCGGCGCGCTGGCGGCGGCGCTGGTCATGACCACCGCCGAATCCCTGGTCGACATCTGGTCGCCGGACTGGGCCGTGGTGGTGTTCTACCTGGTCCTGGTCCTGGTGCTGGTGTTTCGCCCGGCCGGCCTGTTCGGCCGGAGCACGGCGAGGGCTCAGTGAGCGAGAGCCCGGCCAAGGGGCTGGCGGCGGCCTGGCGCCCCGCGGGAGCCCTGGCCGTCCTGGTGATCTTCGCCGTCTTCCCGCTGGTGTTCACCAACGCAACCGTGACCACCATCGCGGTGGACACGCTGATCTTCGCCGTGGCCGCCGTGGCCTGGAACATCTTCTCCGGGTACTCCGGCTACATCTCCCTCGGCCAGGCGGTGTTCTTCGGCGCCGGGGCCTACACGGTGGGGATCGCCGCCCGGGCCTGGCACGTGACCGGGGACGCGGTGTTCGTGCTGCTGCTGCTGGCCGCCGCGGTGGCGGCCGTTCTCGCGGTGCCGCTCGGGCTGATCGCGCTGCGGGTCCGGCGGCACACCTTCGTGGTGGTCACGATCGCGTACTTCTTCATCGCTCAGCTCACGGTCACCAACCTGTCGGTGACCGGCGGGTCGAGCGGGATCCTCGCGCCCTCGCCGAACTGGGCGCCCGCGACGTTCAACAACCCGTTCTACTACATCGCGCTCGCCCTCCTGGTGGTCGCCACCGGGCTGTCCTGGCTGATCCGGAGATCGCGGTTCGGCCTGCAGTTGCGGGCCATCCGGGACGACGAGGACCGGGCCGCCGGGCTCGGCGTCCGCGCCATGCCGGTGAAGCTGACCGCGTTCGTGATCTCGGCGTTCGTGACCGGGATGGCCGGCGGGCTCTGGTTCTACTTCATCGGCCAGGCCATACCCCAGTTCGCCTTTGACCCGCTGTTCGACCTGTCGGTCGTGGTGATGGCGTTCCTCGGCGGTCTCGGCACGCTGTCGGGCCCGATCCTGGGCGCCCTGATCATCGAGCCCGCCCAGCAGTGGCTCACGCTGCAGTACACCAACGAGTACCTGAGCGAGATCCTGCTCGGGGCCCTTTTCCTGCTGGTGATCCTGGTCCTGCCGCGCGGGGTGATACCCACCGGCGCCGAGCTGATCGCGAAGTACCGGGCGCGGCTCCGCGCGCGGAAGGCGGACGCCGCGGGACCGCCTGCCCGCGGGCCGGTACCCGCGGGCGCGGAAGCCGCGGGCGCGGAAGCCGCGGGCGCGGAAGCCGCCGCTCCTGCCGGTCCTGCCGGTCCCGGGGCCGCGGGCACGCAGGCCGGCGAGGCGGGCACCGAGGCCGGGGCCGCGGCGAGGGAGGCCCGGCCGTGACCGTCATGCTCCGGGCCGAGGGCGTGTCCAAGGCGTTCGGCGGCGTCGAGGCCCTGCGGGACTGCACGGTCGAGGTGGAAGAGGGCAGCATCGCCGGCCTGATCGGGCCGAACGGGTCGGGGAAGACGACGCTGTTCAACACCATGACCGGCTACGAGCGCGTCGACGCCGGCGACGTCTACCTCGGCGGCATGAAGATCACGAACCTGAAGCCGCAGCGGGTGTTCGCCCTCGGCATCGGCCGGACCTTCCAGCTCACCCGGATCTTCCCGCGGCTGACGGTCATGGAGAACATGCTGGTGGCCGCGCAGCACGCGGACCGGGGAGGGCCGCGCAACCCGCTGGCCCGGGCGGGCGGGCGCGCCGACCGGCGGCGGGCC
This sequence comes from uncultured Actinomycetota bacterium, assembly GCA_963808705.1. GTDB lineage: Bacteria > Actinomycetota > Actinomycetes > Streptosporangiales > Streptosporangiaceae > JASHPR01. The sequence continues at coordinate 424,053 of CAWEHB010000016.1, forward strand.
GCGGAGATGCTCGAGTTCGCCGGCATCGCCGGGCATGCCGACGCGCTGGCCGAGACCCTGTCCTACGGGCAGCGCAAGCTGCTCGAGCTGTCCTACGTGCTGGTCGCTGACCCGGCGATCGTGCTGCTCGACGAGCCCGCCGGCGGGGTGAACCCGTCGCTCATCCAGCACCTGTCGGCCAGGATCCGCGAGCTCAACGCGGCGGGGAAGACCTTCCTCATCGTGGAGCACAACATGGAGTTCGTGATGGGCCTGTGCGGGCAGGTCACGGTCCTCGACTACGGAACGGTGGTCACGGCCGGCCCCCCGCAGATCATCAGGAACGACCCGCGGGTGCTCGACGCCTACCTGGGCATAGCGGAGGAGGACGACGATGCCCCCGGCCGGTGAGTCAGCCCTGGTCATCGAGGGCCTGGTGTCCGGCTACGGCGGCGGCGACGTGCTGCACGACGTGTCCATGACCGTGGCCGAGGGCGGGATCACCTGTGTCGTGGGACCGAACGGGGCGGGCAAGTCGACCCTGCTCGCCACGATCAGCGGGCTGCTGCGGCCGCGCCGGGGGAGCATCACATTCCGCGGCCAGCCGCTGGTCGGCAAGAGCCCGCGCCAGGTCCTGGGCCTGGGCCTGGTGCTCGTGCCGCAGAACCACAGCCTGTTCCGCGAGATGACGGTCCGGGAGAACATCGAGCTCGGCGGTTACACCATCTCCGACCGCGGGCTGCTGGCCCGCAGGCGGGCCGGCATCGAGGAGATGTTCCCGCAGGTCGCGGAGTGGGCAAGCAAGAAGGCGGGCAGCCTGTCCGGAGGGGAGCAGCGGCTGGTCGAGTTCGCCCGCTCCCTGATGCTCGACCCGGACCTGGTGATCCTGGACGAGCCGTCGATGGGGCTGTCGCCGAAGGTCCTGAAGACCGTCTTCGATGCGGTCCGGATGATGAACGCCCGCGGCAAGACGATCCTGCTGGTGGAGCAGAACGCCCGGGCCGGCCTGCGGCTGTCCACGCACGGCGTGGTCATGGAGAACGGGCGGGTGCGCCTGGCCGGGACCGGCCAGGAAGTCCTCGAGCATCCCGAGATCGGCGCGCTCTACCTCGGCGGCGCCGCGCGCGGGAGCTGACCAGGCGCCCCGGAGACGAGCGCGAGCAGGGCGGGTCCGGCCAGCCGGTGCACCGTCCAGGAGTCCATCGCGGCCGCGCCCAGCGAGGCGTAGAAGGCGATGGCGGGCGCGTTCCAGTCCAGCACCGACCACTCGAGCCTGCCGTAGCCGCGGTCGACGCAGATCCGGGCCAGCTCGGCGAGCAGCGCCCTCCCGTAGCCGTGCCGGCGCAGCGCCGGCGTCACGTACAGGTCCTCCAGGTAGATGCCGTGCCGGCCGGTCCAGGTCGAGTAGCTCAGGAACCACAGCGCGAACCCGGCCACCGCGCCCTCGTGCTCGGCGACGTGCGCGAAGACCGCTGGCGGCCTGCCGAACAGGGACCGCCGCAGGTCATCCTCGGTGCCGGCCACCTGGTCCAGGGACCTCTCGTAGTCGGCGAGCTCGCGGACCAGCCGGTGGATCGCGGCCACGTCGCCGGGGCGGGCCGGCCGGATCGCGGCCGCGCCCGGCTCAGCCACCCGGGCCGTGGCCGGCGTGCCCGGCCGGCGGCGGGACGCCGAGCGCGGGGTTCCGGTCGAAGAAGCCGGTGGGCTTCAGCGTGAACCCGCACCGGGCCACCGGCATCACCGGCCAGTCCTCCGGCCGCGGGAAGTGCGTCGGCCCGAACGTGTGCCAGACCACGATGTCCGCGCCGTCGATGTCCCGGTCGCCGGCGATGAACGCCGGCAGCCCGGCCCCGCCCGGGTGCTGGTTGACGAGGTCGCCGGCCGGGTAGCGCTGCGCCGGGTCGTACCGGGTCACCCACAGGTGGCTGGTGGCGAAGCCGGCCCGCCGGTGCACCGACGACGACGGGCCGGCCAGCAGCACCGGCGCCGCGTCTGGGTACAGCGTGTAGCTGACCGGCGTCCCGTACCGGTTCGTCCGCTCGGTGCTGAGCACCCGCCAGGTCCGCCCGCGCGAGGTGTCGCACCGGCGCCGGGCCTGCTGCTCGCTCCGCAGCCGGGTCACGGTCCGGGCGATGGCGTTGCCGTACGGGTTGCCCGGGCCGGCCTCCAGGCCGTGCAGGTCCACTTCCTCGACCGCGTTGGCCACGCCGTCCACGGTCATGTCCAGCCGCGCGCTGAACAGGTGCTGGTGTACGGGACCGCCCAGGCCCGGCGCGACCTCGGCCGAGTGCGGGTCGTCGCCGCCGGGGTAGGCGGCGGTGAACAGCGCGCCGCTCATCTTGACCTCGTGCTCGATCGTGCCGTCCAGGTAGAAGTACCAGTAGAAGCCGTAGTCGTAGTTGCCGACCGTGGCCCAGGACGAGACGACCAGGCGGCGCTGGCGGCGGGTCTGCGCCGAGCCGTTGAAGACGTCGGTGTGCTTCCACAGGATGCCGAAGTCCTCCTCGTGGATGCAGATCGCGTTGCGGATCACCTGCGGCGCGCCGAGGTCGTCGGTCACGGTCGCGTCCAGGTAGGCGATCTCGCCCAGGCAGTCGCAGCCCTGCTCCAGCGAGTTGGTCCACTTCCCGAGCAGGTACTCACCGCAGTCGAAGTACGTCTGCCACCACCGGAACCGCGGGTCGCCGTACGGGACGACCAGTTCGGGGATGGACGCCCGGTAGATGACCGGCCGGGCCCGGCCCGCGTCGTCCAGGCCGATCTGGTGCAGGACCAGGCCCTCCCGCGCGTCGAAGCCGACCCGCATCGACCAGCCCTGCCAGCTCAGCCGACGCCCGTCCAGGGTGAAGCTGGGCCCCTCCGGCTGGATGATCTCGATGGGCCGTAGGCCCTCGCGCAGCGGCCCGCGCACCGCCGGGTCGTCGTAGTCGCCGGACTCGTCCGGCACCGGCCGCTCGAACTCGTCGACGACCCGGAACACCCTGCGCTCGACCAGGTCGACGTAGGCGGTGACCCCGTCGATCGGGTGCGCCCACACGTAGTCGTGCTCCCGCTCCTGCCGGAAGGCCAGGACCCGGACGAACCGGCGCCGGTCGTCGTCACCCTGGCCGAACGCCCCCGCGGTCTGCGGGCAGACCCGGACCTTGGTCATGTCGGTGAGCCCGCGCCGGGCCATCGCCGCCTGCCAGCCCGGGTCGGCGCGGACCACCTCCTCGACCACGCCGAATTCCTCGCTGAAGATCGGCACCTGGCCGTCGGCGGCCGGGTCGAGCACCCGCTGCGAGACCACCCGGCCCTCGCCCAGCGACACGACCACGTCCGCCGACCGGCCGGTCGCGACGTCGATCAGGAACGCCCGCAGCCGCCGGTCCGGCCGCCGGCCCGCCGCCCCGGCCAGCACCACGCCCTTGGGCGGCTCGTCCAGCCCGTAGTAGGCGAACCGGGCGGTGTCGCCGAGCAGGCCCGCGCCGACCAGGATCTCCCGCCCGGCCAGGTACTCGGCCCCGGTGGCCGGGTCGAGCGGATGCTCCGGGGCCGCCCCGGGCACCTCGGCGGGCCGGACGGCGGTGTCGGTCATGGCAAACCCCCAGGATGCTCGGGAACGAGACGGCTCCGCCCGCCCGGCCGGGCGCCGTCCGGCCGGCCTGGCCGCCGGGCTACTCGTCGGCGACGATCGAGCCGACCCGGTCGCCCAGCCCGGGGTCGCGCCGGCTCAGCCACCACGCGTAGATCACCGAGAGCACCAGGATGACCAGGGCCGCGTACGGGAACCAGTTGTAGGGCTGCGGCTGCGGCGGCTTGCACAGGTAGTAGATGGGGACGGCGATCACGATCATCCCGAGGACCGGCAGGATCAGGTGCTTGAGCAGGTTGAACTCCTGCGGCCGGTACTTGCGGTAGTAGAACGGCAGCGCCAGGTTGGCCCCGAAGTACACGACCAGGATCAGGATCGTGCCCATGGTGCCGGACTCGTCGAAGTAGTTCAGCCCGTTCATGCTGCCGCCGTCGCCGCCGATCAGGTGGAGCAGGCACCAGCCCAGGATCAGCGCCCCGGCGATGCCGACGAACGTGTAGATGGCGTTGACCGGGGTCTTGCGGGTCGGCTGCACCTTGCCGATCCAGCGCGGCAGCAGGCCCTCGCGCCCGGCGTTGAAGATCAGCCGGGCCTGCGAGTTCACCGCGGCGATCAGCACGCCCACGGTGGAGGTGAGCCCGGCGAGGTAGGCCAGGACGGCGGCCTTGGCCAGGGTGCTGTGCGCGACGGTGATGAACGGGATCGGGGCCACCGAGAGCGCGGTCCCGTTGTAGTGGAAGCCGACGACCGTGGAGTAGGCCACCAGGATGTAGAGAAACGCCATCAGCGCGATCGACAGGTAGACCGCGCGCGGCACGTTGCGCCGCGGGCTATTGGTCTCCTCGGCCAGCGCGGCCGAGTTCTCCCAGCCGATGAACAGGTACACCGCCAGCGGGAACCCGGGCGCGAGCCCGCTGAAGCCGTTATTGAGGTGGCTCCACTCGAACGGCGTGAAGTTGAGGTGGCCGGCGTTCTTGATCAGCGCGGCGACCGACACGATGAGCAGGACCAGCATCTCGAAGCCGAAGAAGAAGCCGGCCAGCTTGGTCGAGACGGCCACGCCGCGGTACATCATCACCACCGAACCCGCGGTGAGCAGCACCGACAGGATGATCCACGGGATGTTCCAGCCGAAGTAGTACGCCAGCACGTAGCCGAGGAACCAGCCGGAGACGGCCAGCACCGACGAGATCGCGATGATGTAGCCGGCCCCGCACAGCAGGGCGGTGGTCACCGCGCTGGTGCCGCCGAAGGACTTGCCCACGAACGTGATGAAGCCGCCGGTCGACGGCTGGACCCGGGAGAACTGCGACAGCGTGTTGCCGAGGAAGGCGATCGCGATGGCGGCCGCGATGATCGTCAGCGGGGCCGCGATGCCCGCGGTCACGACGATCAGGCCGAAGGCGAAGTAGAAGCTGTAGGCGGGGCCGATGTTGGCCATCGTGGAGGCGGCGATGTCCACCAGGCCGAGCGCACCGCGGTGCAGCCGGTCCGCGGATTCCGGCGCCTTGGTCTCGGAGAACGGAACCCGAGCCGCTTCGCTCATGTCCACTCCTCGTCTCAGCCGCCTGATCAGCGGCCCTGCCTGAAATTGTGGGACGAGGCGCAGCATATGGGAAGGGCTGCGACACACCCGTTATCAGCAGCGACAGCGAGCGGACCCGCTGTGCACAGCCCGGCGGTGAGCCTGCTAGGAAGCGCCTCCCAGTCAGCCGCGGAGCACGCGGCAGCGTTGACCTCACTCTCGGCCGAGCCTAGCCTCAGAAAATGCTCTCCCATGCCGAGTGCGCCGTAGGCGGAGGGTGACCGATGGGACGCAAGGTCCTGCACGTGGCCCTGAACGGCGTCACCGGGCGGATGGGGTACCGGCAGCACCTGGTCCGGTCCCTGCTCAGCATCCGCGAGCAGGGCGGCGTGCCGCTGGCCGGCGGCGCGACCGTGTACCCCGAGCCGATCCTGATCGGGCGCAGCGAGGCGCGGCTGCGCGAGATCGCGGAGCGGCACGGCCTGCCGCGCTGGTCGGCCAGCCTGGATGAGGTGCTGGCCGACCCGGAGGTAGAGGCGTACTTCGACGCCCAGGTCACCAGCGCGCGCGAGGAGAGCCTGGCCCGGGCCATCGCGGCCGGCAAGCACGTCTACACCGAGAAGCCGGTGGCCGGGTCGCTGGACGGCGCGCTGCGGCTGGCCCGCGCGGCGCGCGAGGCCGGGATCACGAACGGCGTCGTGCAGGACAAGCTGTTCCTGCCCGGCGTGATCAAGCTGCGGCGGCTGGCCCGGGAGGGCTTCTTCGGCCGGGTGCTGTCGGTGCGGCTGGAGTTCGGCTACTGGGTGTTCGAAGGTAACGAGATCCCCGCGCAGCGGCCGTCCTGGAACTACCGCGCGGCCGACGGCGGCGGGATCGTGCTGGATATGTTCCCGCACTGGCGGTACCTGCTGGAGGACCTGTTCGGCCCGGTCGCGGCGGTGTACGCGCGGCGGGCGACGCTCATCCCGCGGCGCTGGGACGAGTCGGGGGCGCCGTACGACGCCACCGCCGACGACGCGGCGTACGCGGTGCTGGAGTTCGCCAGCGGGGTGATGGCCTCGGTCAACTCGTCCTGGGCGGTCCGGGTGAACCGGCGCGAGCTCGTCGAGCTGCAGGTGGACGGGACGGACGGCAGCGCGGTCGCCGGGCTGCGCCACTGCGCGGTGCAGCACCGGGTGTCCACCCCGCGGGCGGTCTGGAACCCGGACCTGCCCGACCTGGCCGACTACCCGGCGCAGTGGACCGACGTCCCGGACAACGCCGAGTTCGACAACGGGTTCAAGGCGCAGTGGGAGCAGTTCCTGCGCGCGGCCGCGGAGGGCAGGCCGCTGCGCTGGGACCTCGCCGAGGGCGCCAAGGGCGTGCAGCTGGCCGAGCTGGCGCGGCGGTCCTCGGCCGAGGGCCGCCGGGTCGATGTCCCGCCGCTGGTCATCTGATGGCCACGGAGATGACCGCGCAGATCCGGCTGCCCGGCCGCCCGGAGCCGCTGCTGGTCGCCGATCCCGGCTGGGCGCGCGGCTACCCGCCGCCGGTCTCGCGGAGCGCGTACGCGGCGGCGCACGTGGCCGCCCGGCCCGACGGCGAGATCGACTGGGAGGCCACGATGGGCTTCCGGGACTTCCTGTGGGATTACGGGTTCGGGGTCGCGGAGGCCATGGACACCGCCCAGCGCGGCATGGGCCTGACCTGGGCGCAGGGGCAGGAGCTGATCGCCCGGTCGGCCGCGCGGGCCGCCGAGCGCGGCACCGTGATCGCCTGCGGGGTCGGCACCGACCAGCTGCCGCCTGGCCCGCACTCGCTGTCGGCGATCGTCGCGGCCTACGAGGGGCAGCTGGAGCTGGTGCAGTCCGCCGGGGCCGGCGTGATCCTGATGGCGAGCCGGGCCCTGGCGGCCAGCGCCCGGTCCGGCCGGGACTACCTGGACGTGTGCCTGCACCTGCTGCGGCAGGCCGACCGGCCGGTGATCTTGCACTGGCTGGGCACCGCGTTCGACCCGGCGCTGGCCGGCTACTGGGGGGCCGCGGACTTCGAGGCCGCCGCGGACCTGGTCGTCCGGCTGGCCGAGCGCGCGGACGGGAAGGTCGGCGGGGTCAAGCTGTCGGTCCTGGACGCGAGGCGGGAGGCGGCGCTGCGGCGGCGGCTGCCCCCGGGCGTCCGGCTGTACACCGGCGACGACTTCCACTACGACGAGCTGATCCGCGGCGGCCCCGGCCCGGGCGGCACCGGGCCGGGGGACGGCGACGGGCGGCACAGCGACGCGCTGCTGGGCGCGTTCGCCGCGGTCACCGCGCCCGCGGCCGCGGCCCTGTACGCCCTGGACGCCGGGGACCTGGCCGGCTACGACGCGGCCATCGGCCCGACCATGCCGCTGAGCCGGACGATCTTCGAGCCGCCCACGTTCCACTACAAGGTGGGCGTGGCCTTCCTGGCCTGGCTCAACGGCCTGCAGCCGCATTTCGCGATGCTCGGCGGGCTGCAGCGGCAGCGCCGGCCCGGGCATCTCATCCGGGTCTTCGAACTCGCGGCCGGCGCGGGCGCGCTGCTGGAGCCCGGCCTGGCCGTGGCGCGGATGCGGGAGTACCTGGCCGCGGCGGTGCCGCGGTGACCGGGGCCGGAGGCGGGCTGCGCGGGCTGTCGCTCAACCAGGCCACGGTGAAGCACCTCAGCCTGGAGCAGGCCGTCGGCCTGTGCCTGCGGCACGAGATCCCGGCGATCGGCCTGTGGCGGGACCGGGTCGCCGAGCTGGGCCTGGCCGGGGCGGCCGCCGTGGTCCGCGCCGCCGGGCTGCACGTGTCCAGCCTGTGCCGGGGCGGGTTCTTCACCCACGCCGACCCGGACGCCCGGGCGGCCGCGCTGGCCGACAACCGCGCGGCGGTGGCCGAGGCGGCCGAGCTCGGGGCGGACGTGCTGGTCCTGGTCTGCGGCGGGCTGGTGCCGGGCAGCCGGGACCTGGGGCTGGCCCGCCGGATGGTGGCCGACGCAGTGGCCGAGCTGGTCCCGGTGGCCGAGCAGATGGGGGTCCGGCTCGGCGTGGAGGCCCTGCACCCGATGTTCTGCGCGGACCGGTGCGTGCTGTCCCGGCTCGGCGACGCGGTCGACCTGGCGCGGCGGTTCCCGGCGGAGGCCGTCGGCGTCGTCGTCGACACCTACCACGTGTGGTGGGACTCCCAGCTGGCCGAGCAGATCGCCGGCGCCCGCGGCCGGATCGCCTGCCTCCAGCTCGCCGACTGGGTCGAGCCGCTTCCCGCCGACGCCCTGCTCGGCCGCGGCCATCTCGGCGACGGGTGCATCGACCTGGCGCAGATCATGGCCCAGGTCCTGGCGGCGGGCTACCGCGGCTACGCCGAGGTGGAGATCTTCAGCCGGCAGGTGTGGGACGCGCCGCCCGACGACACCGCGGCCACCGTCCGGCGGCGGTTCGGCGAGCTGCTCGGCTGAGGCGGCCAGCGGGCCGGAACGCTACTCGCTGCCCTCCTCGACCGGAACGCTACTCGCTGCCCTCCTCGAGCAGCAGGTGGTAGCCGTTGGGGGTGCGGGCGTGTAGCACGCGGTACTTCCAGTCCGGCGCGGGGGCCATCAGCTCTTCCCGGAACGGGACGCCCGCCTCGGCCAGCCGCTGCCGGGCTTCATCGATGTCACTGACGCCGAATTGCCAGGTCAGAACGTGATCCGGGGCGCCGAACCGGAACCCGGCCCGGCGCTCGATGCCGAACTCGACCGATCCGCAGCCGAGCGAGGCAAAGTCCGGGTACTCCGGGCCCTCGTAGGTCACGTGGAAGCCCAGCCGGATGTAGAAGTCGCGCTCGGCCGCAAGGTCGGCGACGAACAGGATCGGGATGATCCGGCTGAACAATGCGGCCATAGTCGGGCATCGTAGCGAGCCGGTCAAGCCGGGGGGGCCGGGAGCGATTACGGGAAGGCAACCTTTCTGCACGGGGCGCTTTCCCCGGAGCGGCTAGCGGCCCGCCGGCCGCCGGCTCCAGGCACGCAGCGTCGGCCGCGCCGCCAGCACCGCAAGGATCGGAGGGCATCCCAGACACGGTAGCTGGCGGCGCTTAGCCGACCTGAACCTACGCCGCCCAGTCGCAACGGCGCGCGAGCCGCTACTCCGCGCCGAACTTCTTGATCTCCTCGAACTCGGCCTCGGTCAGCTCGCGCGGCACGTCGTCCCTGGCGACCTTCTCGGTCTGCACGTGGTGCCGGATGTCATCGACGATCTCGGGGTTGGCCAGCGTGGTGACGTCCCCGACGTCGGCGAAGTTGGAGATCGACGCGATCACCCGGCGCATGATCTTGCCCGACCTGGTCTTCGGCATGTCCGGCACGATCCAGACGTTCTTCGGACGGGCGATCTTGCCGATCTCGGTCTCGATCGCCTTGCTGACCTTGTTCTCCATCTCCTTGCTCGGCTCGAAGCCGGGCTTGAGCGAGACGTACACCTCCACGGCCCGGCCCCGGATGTCGTCGATCACCGGGACGGCGGCCGCCTCGGCGACCTCGGGGACGGTCAGCGCGGCCGACTCGATCTCCTTGGTGCCGAGCCGGTGCCCGGCCACGTTGATCACGTCATCGACGCGGCCGAGGATCCGGAAGTAGCCGTCGGCGGCCTGGACCGCGCCGTCGCCGGCGAAGTACGGCCAGTCGCGCCAGTCCTTGCTGTCCGGGTCGGTGTTGTACTTGGCGTAGTAGGTCGACACGAACCGGTCGGGCTGGCCCCAGATGGTCTGGAAGATGCCCGGCCACGGGTTGCGGATGCAGATGTTGCCCGCCTTGCCGCTCCCCGCGGGCACCTCGTTGCCGTTCTCGTCGTAGATCACCGGGTAGACGCCAAGGACGCCCGGGCCGCAGCTGCCCGGCTTCATCGGCTGCAGCGCGGGCAAGGTGCTGCCCAGGAAGCCGCCGTTCTCGGTCTGCCACCAGGTGTCGACGATCGCCGCCTCGCCCTTGCCGACCTCGGAGTGATACCAGCGCCAGACCTCGGGCTCGATCGGCTCGCCCACCGTGGTCATGTGCTTGAAGTGGTAGTCATACTTCTTCGGCTCCTCGGGGCCGACCTTGCGCAGCATCCGGATGGCCGTGGGCGAGGTGTGGAAGATGTTCACCCCGAGCTTCTCCGCTATCCGCCAGGGCCGCCCGCCGTCGGGATAGTTGGGGACGCCCTCGTAGATCACCGTGGTGGTGCCGAGCGCCAGCGGCCCGTACACGATGTAGGAGTGGCCGGTGATCCAGCCGATGTCGGCCATGCACCAGTACATGTCGTCGGGGTGGATGTCCTGGTAGTACTTCGACGTCCCGGTCACGTAGGCCAGGTAGCCGCCGGTGCTATGCACGCAGCCCTTCGGGCGGCCGGTGGTGCCGCTGGTGTACATCAGGAACAGCGGCGCCTCGGCCAGCATGGACACCGGCTCGACGGTCGCGCCCCGGTGCCCGGCGAGCAGGTCGTCGACGAACACGTCCCGGCCCTCGGCCATCGGCGTCTGTGACGCGTACTGGCCGGGGTGCCGACGCCAGACCAGCACCCTGTCGACCGCCTGCCCCTCCTGGGCGGCCGCCGCGACCGCCTCATCGGCCTTGACCTTGTGGTCGGTCAGCTGGCCGCCGCGGTAGTAGCCGTCCATGGTGATCAGGATCCGGCTGCCGGAGTCGGCGATCCGGTGCCCGCAGGCGGTGCCGCTGAAGCCGCCGAACACCTGCGAGTGAATGACGCCCAGCCGGGCGCAGGCCAGCATGGTCACCGGCAGCTCGGGCACCATGGGCATGTGCAGCGTCACCCGGTCACCAGTCTTCAGGCCGAGGGAGTCGCGCAACACCGCGGCGAACTCGTTTACCCGCCGGTGCAGTTCGGCGTAGCTGATGTGCACGTGCTCGTCGGACTCCAGCTCCGGCACGAACACGATCGCGGTCTTGTCCGGCTTGGCCTCGGCATGCCGGTCCACGCAGTTATAGGAGGCGTTCAGCCTGCCGCCGACGAACCACCTCCAGAACGGCGCGTTGCTGGTGTCCAGCGTCGTGTGCCACGGCTCATCCCAGCTGAGCAGGTCGGCGTACTCCTTGAAGCACTCGGGGAACTTGTCCTCGGTGAACCGCTCGCGGATGGCCGGGTCGGCGGCGTTGGCCTGGTCGATGAACTTCTGCGGGGGGTAGATGTACTCCTCCTCGCGCCAGTGCACCGCGATCTGCGCCTCGGACACCTGTGTCTCGGGACTTTCTGTCATTCTCGTCCTCCAGCTATGAATCCGGTAAAAGCGGACAGAGCCGTCGTCGCCAACTAGCGGGGGGCTCAATCGTATCGCCGCAGCACAAGGGCGAACAGGCCGCGCGCGGCACTGATCACGGCACGCCGCGCGCGGCACTGATCACGGCACGCCGCGCGGCACTGATCGCGGCGCGCCGCGCGCGGCACTAAACGTCACTGGCAGCGGTTGACATCGTCACGATCAACGGTATGTTGCTGCGCAGTCCAGCACCGGGTCAGCCGGCCGGGGGGTCAGCCCCGGCCGTGCCATGCCAGGAGGGGCCCGGCCGTGCCAGGAGGGGCTCTTCCGGTCCGCTCCGGCCCCGGCTGGGCGGCGGGTTGGACCTGGGAGGGGCCCGGGCACCCAGTAGACAACGGAGGCCGAGCCCGTGGCCGACGGGACGAACTCCGGTCCGAAGGGATGCCCGGGCCCTCTTCCCTGAGCACCCGGCCTGCTCGGGCGCCCGCGGCGCGGCCGCCCCGGACCGCGGTCCGGGCCGCCCGGCGCGCGCCGATGCCGGTTCTGGTCCCGGCATCGAATATCCTTTTCGACCGGCGGGCTTGCCCGCTCCCGGACGCTGAGGCAGGAACATTGACCGATACCGACCGGCCCCGGGGCCCGCTGGGCCGCGTGGCCGTCATCATGCCGACGTACAACGAGCGCGAGAACCTGGAGTCGATCGTGGCGCGGGTGCGCAGCTCGGTTCCCGAGGCCGACCTGCTGGTGGTCGATGACAACAGCCCGGACGGCACCGGTGAGCTGGCCGACAAGCTCGCCGCGGGCGACGAGCAGATCCAGGTCCTGCACCGGCCGGGCAAGGCCGGCCTCGGCGCCGCCTACATCGCGGGCTTCGGCTGGGCGCTGGACCGGGGCTACGGCGTGATGGTCGAGATGGACGCCGACGGCTCGCACCAGCCCCAGGACCTGCCCCGGCTGCTGAGCGCGCTGCAGCACGCCGACCTGGTCATCGGCTCGCGCTGGGTGCCGGGCGGCACCGTCCGTAACTGGCCGAAGTCGCGGGAGGCCCTCTCCCGCGGCGCCAACACCTACGCGCGGCTCATGCTCCGGGTCCCGGTCCGGGACACCACCGCCGGCTACCGCGCCTACCGGGCGCAGACGCTGCGCACGATCGACCTGAGCAGCGTGCAGTCGCAGGGATACTGCTTCCAGATCGACCTTACGCTCCGCGCCGTCAACGCGGGCCTGACGGTAACCGAGGTCCCGATCACCTTCGTCGACCGGACCCGGGGCGCCAGCAAGATGAGCCGGGCCGTCATGGCGGAGGCGTTCTGGCGGGTGGCTCAGTGGGGGGTGGCCGACCGCCTGCACGGCCGGCGGAAGCCGCACGGCCGGTAGCCTGCCCGGCTAGGCGCTCTTGCGGTGCCGCGAGGAGTGCGTGCCCGCCTGGTCGTGCCCGCCGGCGCTGCGCTGCCCCCTGATCACGGCCAGCCGCTCGGCCAGCACCTCTTCCAGGTCGGCGACGCTGCGCCGCTCCATCAGCATGTCCCAGTGACTGCGCGGCGGCTTCACCTTCTTGGGCGCGGGGAGGTCGCCGGTCGCCGTGACCGCGGTCGCGCCGCAGACCCGGCATTCCCAGTTCACCGGGATCTCTGCCTCGGCTGCGAACGGCACGGTGAAACGGTGGCCCTTCGGGCAGTCGAAGGCCACCTCCTGACGCGGGGCCAGATCGGTGTTACGGTCGTTCTCGTAGCTCGTGGCTCCGAGCCGGGTGCCGCGTAGTGCGCGTTCGGCCATGGTCAACTGCCTCCCAGGCGCTCAGCCGTCCCTGATGACAACGGTGAGTTCCCGGACAAGATTCCCGCCAGCCGGCTATTCCAACCCGAGCCGACCGTGCGGATTGCAGAAATCGGCTATCCGCCAGTCCGTGCGTGCCACTGGCCGCGGGCGTCCAGCACGTCCCGGAGGATCGCCGTCTCGTCGGTCATGATGCCGTCAACCCCCAGGTCAAGCAGGTCGGTCATGGTCTTCCGGTCGTTCACGGTCCACACGTGCACCTGCAGGCCCGCGGCGTGCGCCGCGTGCAGGAACGAGCCGGTGGCGACGCTGATCGGGATCTGGGCGCAGCGCACCGACAGCCGGCGCAGCCGCTCGGCCAGGGCCCGGCGCGGCGCGGCCCCCCGCATCGCGCTCAGCCGCAGCGCGGCGACGCCGAGCGGCGAGGTGGCCATGCACACCGGCCGGGGCAGCACCCTCCGGACCGCGGCCAGCCGCCGCGCCGAGAACGAGGTGACGCAGACCCGGTCCCATGCGGCCGTGCGCCGGAGCACCTCGGCCAGCGGCCGCACCGCGGGCTCATCCTTCACGTCGATGTTGAACCGCGCCCCGGGCCACGCGCCGAGCAGGTCCTCGAGCAGCGGGATCGGGTCGGTCCCGCCGATCCGCGCCGCGCTGACCGCGCTGTGCGGCAGGTCGCAGATCCGCCCGGCCCGGTCGGTGACCCGGTCCAGCGCCCGGTCGTGGAACGCCACCAGGACGCCGTCCGCGGTGGCGTGCACGTCGGTCTCCAGGTAGGAGTAGCCCAGGCCGACCGCGTGCTCGAAGGCACGCCAGGAGTTCTCCGGGTAGTGCGCGGCGCCGCCGCGGTGCGCGATGGCCAGGGGCCGCGGCAGGTCGAGGTAGTCAGGCACGCTGCCACTCCTGGCGGCGGGTCTCGGCCAGGGCGATCGCCGCGGCCGCCGCGACGTTCAGCGATCCGACCCGGCCGAGCTGCGGGATGTAGGCCACCGCGTCGGCCGCCTCGAGCAGCGCGGCCGAGCAGCCGCGGTCCTCGTGGCCGAGCGCCAGGCACACGTCGCTGCCCAGCGGCGCCTCGTGCAGCGGTACCGCGCCGGCGGCCAGCTCGATCGCGATGACCCGCAGGCCGCCGGCCGCGGCCGACGCCGCGGCCAGCCGGGGGCTCGGCTCCCGCTCGAACGTGATGAAGCGGTCGGTGCCGAGGGCGGTCTTGCGCGCCTGCGGATGCTCGGGCGGGGCGGTGTCACCGCACAGCCAGATCCGCTCGACCCCGAACGCGGCCGCGGTCCTGATGATCGAGCCGACGTTGAACGGCTGGCTGACCGAGTCCAGGAGCAGCCCGACCCGGGCCCGGGCGAGGTGGCGCCAGGACCGGTTCAGGCGCTTGACCTCGGTGGGCCCGAGCGGCCGGGGCCGGGGGGTGGGGGCGGCGGTCACCGGCTTACCCGGAGCACCCGGTACCCGGCACGCGCGGCGACGCGGTCGGCGGGCCAGCCCGCGCTCTCCAGCCAGCGCTGCAGCGAGTCGGATCCCAGGTGGCGCTGGACCACCAGGTAGGCGGCGCCGGCGGGCTCCAGGCGCGCCAGCCAGGCCACGAGCAGCGCGTGCAGGGCGGCCTTGCCGATCCTGATCGGGGGATTGGACCAGATCAGCCCGAACGCGCCGGGCACGGCCGGGTCGTCGGGCGCGGCGCAGTGCACGTTCGGCAGGCCCGCGCGCTCGGCGTTGCGGGCGCAGAGCTCCAGGGCCCGGGTGTTCACGTCGACCGCCCAGACCTGGGCGCCCGGGGACCTGGCCGCCAGGACCAGGGCCAGCGGCCCGTAGCCGGAGCCGAGGTCGAGCAGGTTGCCGGCGGCGGGCGGCGGCGGCGCCGTCTCCAGCAGCAGCCGGGTGCCGGGGTCGAGCCGGGACGGCGAGAATATCCCGGAGTCGGTGGCCAGCTCCAGGTGCAGGTCCTCGGTGACGACGTGCACCATCCCCGGCCGCCGGGCCGCGGCCGGGCGCTCGGCGAAGTACTGCTGGCTCACCCCGCCCGCCTCCCCATCCCCTTCACTGGCCGCCGCTAGCTTGGCTGCTGCCGCGCCGGGGCTGGGCGCGCCCCGGCCGACTGCGCGTCGGCCGCCCGGGCCGCGGCCAGGGCCGGGTCGATGTACCGGTGGGTGACCCAGCGCTCCACCACGAACGTCAGGACCGGGATCGTCCCGGCCAGCAGCACGAGCACGGTCTGCGGGGTGGCCAGCTTCATCCCCACCTGGCGCGTCATCAGGTAGGCGGTCACCAGGTAGATGATGTAGAGGATCCCGTGCGTGGTGCCCACGTAGTTCACCACGAACTGGTCGTGCGCGAAGACCTGGAGCGGGATCCCGACGAAGCACAAGATGATCAGCACCACGCCGGTGATGTAGGCCATGATCCGGTACCGGCGCACCGCCCGGGCCAGCGCATCTGCACGCACCGTCCTGCCTCCATTCTTTGCTCGCCTCCGGGGCGCTTTAGCCCGCCGTCTTCCCTCCTCGCTCGGGCGCTCGTTCCTCGCGCCCTCGCTCGTCAGTCCAGACGGCGGCGCGCCCCTTCGGCTCGGACATTGTCGGCTAGCGCAGGCCGTGCCACTTGCCGTGTCCCTTGACCTGCTGGTTCAGGCGGGCCAGGTAGGCATTGTAGGCGGCGAGTTCCGGATCGTCCGCTTCCTCGTCGTCCTGGCCACGGGTTGGCCTCGGTCCCGCTTCGGCACCGACCGGAAGCTCGATCTCCTCCGGCGCGGCCGCGGCGGGCGGCCTGAGCTCGTCCCGGACGGTCTTCGCCCAGAAGACCACTCCCATGATCGCGAAGATCGGCCACTCGAAGGTGTAGGCCCAGCTCAGCGCGTTACCCGATTCAGCCCGGTGGAATTGCCAGTCGCCGAGCCACAGCATCCCGAGCGCCGCGACGACCGCGAACGCATGCCAGCCAAGCCACCTCGGCGTGACCAGGATGCGCCACCGCGGCCGGGCCGGAACGCTGGACATGCACAGAGCCTAACGCCGCGCTGGCGCACGATGGTGCAGTGCCGCCGTTACCGCGCCCGCCGCGCGGCCCGGCGGCCCGGGGCAGCCCTCATCCGGCTGCCGCGGCGCCCGGCCCGGGCCCGGGCCGCGTCAGCCGCCACACCACGTCGGTGCCGGACTCGGCGGGGGCCTGCGGCCCGCCGGGATGCGGCCGCCGGGCGATCTCGGTGAAGCCGAGCTTGCGCGGCACGCCGCCGCTCGCGACGTTCGCCTCGTCGTGCACGATCTCCACCTGGCCGACGCCGGGAAGCCCGAACGCGGCGTCGGCCAGCGCCGCCGCGGCCGCCGTGGCCAGTCCCTGCCGGAGGTGCCTGGCGTCCACCCAGTAACCGATCTCCAGCCCGCCGGGCTCGCTGCTGGCCATCAGGCCGGCGCTGCCCACCGCCGCGCCGCCGGAGATGATGGCGTAGTTGAACGCGGCGCCAGATTCCCAGTCCTGCTCGCACTGCTCGGCGAACTGGGCCGCATCCCGCGGGCCGAACCCGGCGGCCCAGGGCATCCACGGCCCCAGGTGCTCCAGGGACGTGCGGACCAGGTCACAGACCATGTCCGCGTCCGCCGCGCGCCAGCGCCGCAGGACCACCGGGCCGCGGGTGAGTAATTCGCCAGGACGCTCCATGATCCGATCATTCCCCATGCCGGGAAGGCCCCGGCAACCCGCCCGGTCGGCGATAATCTTCAGCATGTCTCTTGGGGACCTTCTCACCGGGCACGGCGAGATCGCCCGGCGTCTCCCGCGACGGCTGGAGGAACTGCGCGGGCCGGTCAAGGGAGTCATCGTGCTGCCGAGGCACCTGTCCTGGCCGGGCATGCGCGAGTTCGACGTGTCCGATGACG
The DNA here is from genome assembly GCA_963808705.1 of uncultured Actinomycetota bacterium. Classification (GTDB taxonomy): domain Bacteria; phylum Actinomycetota; class Actinomycetes; order Streptosporangiales; family Streptosporangiaceae; genus JASHPR01. The sequence continues at coordinate 441,003 of CAWEHB010000016.1, forward strand.
ACGTCCGCCGCAGCATGTACGGCGTGGTGCTGACCCAGGGCAGGCGAAACGACGTCGCGCGCTTCCTCAACGCCCGGCTGCTGATCGAGGACTGGCCCGTGCTCCGCGCCTCGCTGGATCCGAAGCTGCGCCGCTGGTGCGAGCGCCGGTTCGCGCTCCGCGGCGCGGCGGATACCCGCAAGACGCGCGGATAGGGCCCGGCGGGCCGGCCGGCCCGCGGGGTGTGTCAGGGTAGCGGCATGCGGAAATACGTCATCATGGGCGTGCAGGGCAGCGGCAAGGGCACGCAAAGCATCATGCTCGCCTCCGACCTGGACCTGGTGCACATCAGCGTCGGAGACATCTTCCGGTGGAACGTGCAGAACCACACCAAGATCGGAGCGCAGGTCCGGCGCACCATGGCGCTGGGCCAGCTGGTGAGCGACGACCTGGTCGAGGGCATCGTCCGGGAGCGGCTGACCGAGCATGACTGGAACTACGGGTTCATCATCGACGGGTTCCCGCGCAACGAGCGGCAGGCGGAGTTCTTCCTGGAGAGCTACGACATCGACGGGGTGATCCATCTCGACCTGCCCGACAGCGAGGTCCGCCGCCGGGTGCTGGCCCGGCGGCTGTGCGCGGGCTGCGGCCTGGACTACAACCTCCTGGCCAGCAGCCCCGAGGTTCCCGGGAAGTGCGACGCCTGCGGCGGCGAGCTGGTGACCAGGGAGGACGACACCGAAGAGGCCCTCGCGGTCAGGCTGCGCGACTATCACCAGAAGACCAACCCGGTGCTCGACATCTTCCGCCGCAAGGAATACGTGGTGACCATCGACGCCCGGCCCGGCAAGGAGGAGGTCCAGCAGGCCATCCGGGCCCGGCTCGGCCTGCCGCCGCCCTATCACCCCGCCCAGCAGGAGGCCGGCTGACGCGGATGCGGGTTCTGGTCGCGCCCGACTCGTTCAAGGGCAGCATCGCCGCGGCCGCGGCCGCGGCGGCGCTCGCCGAGGGCTGGCGCGGCGCGCGGCCCGGCGACGAGCTGGTGTGCCTGCCGCTCGCCGACGGCGGCGAGGGCACGCTGCAGGTGCTCGCGGCGGCGGACCCGGCGGCCCACTGGCACCTGGTTCCGGTCACCGGCCCGGACGGGGGCCTGGTGCCCAGCCGCTGGCTGGAGGGGCACGACGGCACCGGTTACGTCGAGCTCGCCCAGGCCAGCGGGCTGCCGCTGATGGCCGCCCTCGACCCGCTCGGCGCGCAGACCGCCGGCGCCGGGGAACTGGCCGCTCACGCGCTGGGCGCCGGCGCGAGGCGGATCGTGATCGCGCTCGGCGGATCGGCGTCCACCGACGGCGGGACCGGCGCGCTGTCCGCGCTGGGTGCCCGGTTCCTGGACGCCGCGGGGCAGCAGCTCGCGCCCGGCGGGGGAGCGCTCCGCGGTCTGGCCTCGGCGGACCTGACCGGGCTCCGGCCCCCGCCGCCCGGCGGCGTGGCCTGCCTGACCGACGTGCGGGCCCCGCTGCTCGGGCCGCGGGGCGCGGCCGCCGTGTTCGGCCCGCAGAAGGGCGCCGACGCGGCGCAGGTCGCGATCCTGGAGGCGGGCCTGGCCCGGCTGGCCCTCGTGCTGGGCGGCGATCCGGACGCTCCGGGAGCCGGGGCCGCCGGCGGCACCGGCTACGGCTTTGCCGCCGCCTGGGGCGCTGACATCACGCCCGGCGCCGCGGAGCTGGGCCGGATCGTCGGCCTGGACCGGGAGCTGAGCCGGGCCGACCTGGTGCTGACCGGCGAGGGAGGCTACGACGCCACCTCCGGTGACGGCAAGATCACCGGCACCGTGCTGGCCGCCGCGGCGCGGGCGGGGGTGCCCGCGGCGGTCGTGGCCGGGGTCATCGCCGCCGATCCGCCGCCGGGCGTCGCGGCGGTGGCGCTGGACGCGCTGGCCGGCGGGGCCGCGGCGGCGATGGCGAGCCCGGGGCGATGGCTCCGCTCGGCCGGCCGGATGCTCGCGCTGGACCTGGGGACGCCCCGCGCGTGAGGCCTTAGCCTGGGCCTGTGCGGGAAATAGCGGTCTTCAGCGGCAGCGCCCACCCGGACCTGGCGGCGGAGATATGCGCGCAGCTGGGGGTCGCGCTGCAGCCAGTCTGGCTGCAGCACTTCGCCAACGACTGCCTCGAGGTCCAGCTGCAGTCCAACTGCCGGGAGCGGGACGTGTTCCTGATCCAGCCGCTGAGCGCGCCGGTCCAGGAGCACCTGGTCGAGCTGCTGCTCATGCTCGACGCCGCGCGGGGAGCCTCGGCGGCCCGGGTCACGGCAGTGATCCCCTACTATGCCTACGCGCGGTCCGACAAGAAGACCATGCCGCGGGTCTCGATCGGCGGCCGGCTGGTCGCGGACCTGCTGGTCACCGCGGGCGCGGGCCGGATACTCACGATGACCCTGCACTCCCCGCAGGTGCACGGGTTCTTCTCGGTTCCCGTCGATCACCTGCACGCGCTGCGCGAGATCGCCGCCCACTTCCGCCGCCAGGACCTGACCGGGATGGTCGTGGTCTCGCCCGACCTCGGCTACGCCAAGCAGGCCTCGGTGCTGGCCCGGATGCTGGGCCTGCCGGTCGCGGCGGGCGCCAAGGAGCGGCACAGCGACACCAGTGTGACGATCAGCTCGATCATCGGCGACGTGGCCGGCCGCGACGTGATCGTCCTGGACGACGAGATCGCCCGCGGCACCACCACCATCGAGCTGCTCGAGCGGCTGCGCGAGCACGGCGCCCGCTCTGTGCGCATCGCGTGCACCCACGGGCTGTTCTGCGACGGCGCGCTGAAGCGGATCACGGCCCAGCCGGAGGTGGTCGAGGTCGTCTGCACCAACACCGTGCCGATCGCGGAGAGCGAGCGCGACCCCGAGCTGCGCGTGATCTCGCTCGCCCCGGCGCTGGCCGAGGCCATCCGCCGCATCCACGAGGGGGAATCGGTCAGCGCGCTGTTCGACGCGCCCGCCTAGCGCGGCCGCGGGCTGGCGCGCTCAGCGGCGCGGGTGGGAGCGCTGATCCGCGCGGGACGCCCACGCGGCGATCTGGGCCCGGGAGCTGAAGCCCAGCTTCAGCAGGATGTTGGCCACGTGCCGGGCCGCGGTCGCCGGGCTGATGACCAGCTCCTCGCCGATGGCCTTGTTGCTGCGGCCCTCGACGATCAGGGCGGCGATCTGGCGTTCCCGCGGGGTCAGCTCCCCTAGGGCGGCGGCACCGCTGTCCTGGTCCGGGCGGGCCGGGCCGGCCGGGGGCTGCGGGCACGGGGCGGCCAGGGCCAGCTCGACCGCGGAGCTGGCGTCCAGGCCGGCGCCCTGGGCCCACAGCCGCGTGACGGCCTCCTGCCCGAGGCCGCGGGCGGCGGCGAGGTAGCGTTCCGTCCACGCGGCGGGGCGCGGCGGCAGGTGCGCCGCCTCGCGGAGCGCGGCCGCGGCGGCGGCCAGTGGCACGGCCTGGTCCGGGTGCTGCTCGGTGACGGCGAGGCTGGCGAACGCCTCAAGCCCGCGGATCATGCCGATGCGGCTGCCGGTGGACCGGCTGAGTTCGATGCTCTGCGCGAGGTGCCGCCGGCCGAGCGCGAGGTCTCCCCGGTCGATCGCGATCCGGCCGAGGCCGGCCAGGCACCGCGCGATCTCGGGCCGGGCGCTGAGCACCCTCAGGATGGTCAGCGCCTCCTCATAGCGCCGCTGCGCGCCGCCGGAGTCGCCGGTCAGCCTGGCCAGGTCGGCCAGGCCGAGCAGCGTCCTGGCCACCCCCCACTGCTGATCGATCTCGCGCATGACCGCGAGCGCGGCCTCCCCGAGCCGCTGCGCCTCGGGCAGGTCGCCGCGCTGCCCGGCCGCGGCGGCCATGGTTCCGAGGGCGTACCCCTCGTTCCACCGGTCGCCGGCCGGCCGGGCCGTCGCCAGGGCCCGGCCCGCGTGCGCCACGGCCTCTTCGGCGCGCCCGGCGTGCAGCGCGACCTCGGTGAGCAGGTTGAAGGCGCTTGCCGTCCAGAAGTCCTGGCCGGCCGCCTGGCAGAGCCCCAGCCCCTCCGTGGCGAGCGCCTGCGCGCCCTCGGGGTCGCGGGCCAGGGCGAGCTGCGCCCGCACGACCAGGGCCGGGCCCCGCACCGAGGCCGGCGGACCGCCGACGTCCAGGAAGGAGTCGAGCCACTCGGCGCCCTCGGCGAACGAGCCCCGCACGATCCAGACCGGCGCCATGGCCGTGCACGTCCGCAGCCCGGTCCCGGCGTCCCGCTCGGCCAGGCAGCGGCTGAGCACCTGCCGCAGGTTGTCGACATCGTCGTCGAACCGGCCGAAGATCTCCACGGTCGCCGACCACGGGGCCCGGATCTGCGCCATCCCCATCTGCATCAGGCGCTCGGTCTCGCGCAGCGCGTAATCACGCAGCCGACGGCGCATCAGCTCGGTCTCGCCGGCCTCGGCCAGCCGGGCGGCCGCGTACTCGCGGATGGTGTCGAGCATCCGGTACCTGGTCTGGCCGCGCGCGGTGTCGACCACGACCAGTGACTTGCCGGCCAGCGCGGCCAGCAGGTCCAGGACGTCGGCGGCGGGCAGGTCATCGCCGGGGCAGATCTGCTCGGCCATCTCCAGCGACCAGCCGGCGAAGACCGACAGCCGGCGCAGCATGACCTGCTCCGGGGCGGCCAGCAGGTCATGGCTCCAGTCGATCGCCGCGCGCAGCGTGCGCTGGCGCGGCGGAGCCGTCCGGTCACCGCTGGTGAGCAGCCGGAACCGGTCGCCCAGCCGCATCACGATCTGCTCGACGGACAGCACCCGGACCCAGGCGGCGGCCAGCTCGATCGCCAGCGGGACGCCGTCCAGCGACCGGCAGAGCGCGCCCACGGCCGCGGCATTGGCTGACCCCAGGGCGAAGCCGGGCAGCGACGCCTCGGCCCGGTCGCCGAACAGCCGGACCGCCTCATAGCGGCACAGCTCCTCGGGCGGCCCGGCCACCCCGGGCTGCGGCAGGGACAGCGGCGGCACCTGCCACACGGTCTCGGCGGCCATCCGCAGCGGCTCGCGGCTCGTGGCCAGCACGTGCAGCCCCGGCGAGCTGGCCAGCAGCCGGTGGCACAGCCGGGCGCAGGAGTCGATCAGGTGCTCACAGGTGTCGAGCGCCAGCAGCAGCCGGCGCGGCCGCAGCGCGTCGGCCAGCGTGTCGAGGAGCGCCCGGCCGGGTTCCTCGTCCACGCCGATGACCGACGCGACCCGCGACACCACCAGGTCGGGCTGGCGCAGATCGGCGAGGTCGACGAACCACACCCCGTCGGGGAACTCGCCGGCCAGCCCGGCCAGGACCCGCTGCGCGAGCCGCGTCTTCCCGATCCCGCCCGGCCCGCAGAGGGTCACGGCGCGCATCGACGCCGTGAGCCCGCGCAGATCGTCGAGCTCGCGCTCGCGGCCGACGAAACTGTTCGGCTCCGCAAAATAACTGCGAACCTGATCTATGACCATTTTTCGGATCGAATTCCGGTGCTTCGCTGCTCGCCATGCCCATGCCAGTCAGGCCTGACAGCATAGTGACGTTCTTGCGGCACAAGCAGGGATTGAAGAAAGGTTTAACGAGCCCGGTCACAGGTCCGCGGTGATGCTGCGCTTAACCGCGGTGATCGCGTCCTCGTCGCGCTTGTAGAAGGTCCACTGGCCGATCCGCCTGGAGGTGACCAGCCCGGCCCGGGCCAGCCGCTGCATGTGCGCGGTCGCGGTGGGCTGGGCCACGCCGAGTTTCTCGGCGATAAAGCACACGCATACCCCGTCATTCACCAGGTCGCCGTCACGCTGCGGCGGGAAATGTGACCGGGGATCTTTCAGCCACTCCAGCACCTGCAGCCGCCGCGCGCTGGCCAGCGCCCCGAAGAGCTCGGCATCGGCCATGATTCAGCCCAGCCGGTACTCGCCACGGGCCACGACCACCGCTGATCCGCCGACCAGCACGCGTTCGATCCGTTCGGGAGAGCCGTCCACGCGCGCGTACAGCAGGGACGGCAGGCCGATCTCCGCTCCCTGCCGTATCTCGATCTCCTCGCCGAAGCCGGTCCGGCCGTGCCGGGCCAGGTGGATGGCGAGCGGGCCCGCGGCCGAGCCGGTCGCGGGATCCTCCGGCACGCCGAGGCCGGGCGCGAACATCCGGGTCTTCCAGCGCCGCCCGGAGCCCGCGAAGCAGCTGACGCCGATCGCCCCCAGGTCGGCCAGGGCCCCGGCGTCCGGCCGCAGCGCGGCCACCGCGGCCTCGTCGCCGACCGCGACGTACACGTGCCGCGGCCCGTTCCGGTAGGCCTCGACCGGCAGGGCGGACCCGGTCACGCCCAGGGCGGCCAGCAGCCGCTCCGGGTGCTCGTACGGCGCCCACTCCGGTATCGGCTGCTCCATCTGGCCGGACACGATCTGCCCGCCCTCGCGCCGCAGCTCGACGGGCACCACCCCGGCGCCCGTCTCCAGCCGCACCGCCGCCGCCTGCAGCAGCTCCCCGGCCAGGAACGCCGACCCCAGCACCGGATGACCGGCGAACGGCAGCTCGCTGGCCGGGGTGAAGATCCGGATCCGCAGGTCGCCGTCGCGCTCCGGCGGCAGGAAGAAGACGGTCTCGGAGAGGTTGAGCTCTCGCGCGGCGCGCTGCATCTGCCCGGCGGGCAGGCCCCGGCCGTCGGTGAACACCGCGAGCTGGTTGCCCTGCAGCGGGGTGTCGGTGAACACGTCCGCGATGACGTACCGGCGCGGGGTGGAGCCGTCGCCGTACGGAGCCGACCACAGCCCGGCTGACGCGGTGCTCATGGATCCCGTGCTCATAGGAGACAAGCTATATTCCTATGTCCCGATGAGCAAGGGCCGCCCCGGGCCCGTTTACCATCATCCTGTTCCTGAGGTGACGAAGGAGGCGCGGGCGGCATGGGCGACTGGGTCGTGATCGGGGTCCCGAGCAGCGCCGGAGCCCATCACGCCGGCCAGGACCAGGCACCGGACGCGCTGCGCGCGGCCGGGCTGCTGGACCGGCTGGCGGCGGCGGGGGAGTCCGTGCAGGACACCGGGAACCTGCCGCGCGCCCCGTTCGCCGTCGACCACGAGCATCCGGGCGCGCGCAACCTGCCGGCGGTGACCCGGGTGGCCCGGGAGGTGGCCGGCGCCGTGGCCGCGACGGCCGGGACCGGGCGGCTGCCGCTGGTCGTGGGCGGTGACTGCACGATCACCCTCGGCGTGGTCGCGGGCTTCCGGCGCCGCCATCCGGAGGTCGGGCTGGTCTACGTGGACGGCGACACCGACGTGGGCCTGCCGGACTCGGGCGGCTCGGGCATCTTCGACTCGATGGGCGTCTCGCACCTGCTCGGCCGGGGCGCGCCGGAGCTGACCGGGCTGGGCGGCGCGGCGCCGCTGCTGGACGGGGCCCGGCTGGCCATCGTGGGCGCCGACCCGCGGGAGACCGACGACGCGGGCCGCGGCTACCTCGCCGGGGCGGGCGTGAGGCTGGCCGAGGCGCCCGCGTTCATCCCCGACCCGGCCGCGGCCGCAGCGCGGGCGGTGGCGGCCGTCGCCGCAGCCAGCGGGCCGGTCGTGGTCCACTTCGACGTCGACGTGATCGACTCCGGTGACCTGCCGCTCGGCAACTTCCCGCACTACGGCTCGGGCGTGCGGCTCGAGCACGCGGTCGCCTGCCTGCGCGTGCTGCGGGCCCATCCGTCGTTCGCCGGGCTGGTCCTGACCGAGGTCAACCCCACGCACGACGCGGACGGCAGCCAGCTCAGCCGGTACGTGGACGGCGTCGTGCGGGCGCTGGCCGCCGGAGCGCCGCCGGAGCGGAGAAAGGGGACAGGGGAGTGAGCGATCCGGCGGCCCAGTACCGCGCCGAGCTCGACTTCGAGATCACCTTCTCCAACGGGGGCAGCCTGCGCGGCGAGGGATTCCGCATCGACATCGGCGGTCCCGGCCTGACCGAGCCCGAGCTCGGCGCCGCCCTGGTCCGCGACCTGGGCCTGCTGATGGCGGACCGAGTCGAGATCCGCCGCCACCGGATCATCGCCGAGCGGCACAAGCGGGCGGCCGGCGCGGGGGAGCCGGGGGAGCGCGGAGCGGCAGGGCGGGACCTGCGGCGGGCGGACCTCAGCCACCCGATCGAGGACGGGATGATCACCATTCCGGGCCTGCCGCCGCCACGGATCCGGGCGGACTCGGTCAGTGCGCTGCTTCCGCCCGGCCGGTACGCCCCGGGCGTGGAGTTCGCGATCGGGGACGTCACGCTGTGCGGCAACACCGGCACCTACCTCGACAGCCCGTTCCACCGTTACCCGGGCGGCGACGACCTGGCCGCCCTGCCGCTCGGCCGGCTGGCCGACCTGGACGGCGTGGTGGTCGACGTGACCGGAAGCCGCACCCGGGCCGTCGGCCCCGCCCATTTCCTGCCCTATCAGGTCCGGGGCAAGGCGGTCCTGGTCCGCACCGGCTGGGACCGGCACTGGGGGACCGGCGCCTACGCCGGCCCGCACCCGTTCCTGACCGGGGCGGCCGCCGCGCACCGGGCCGGCTCGGGGGCGCTGCTGGTGGGCATCGACGCGATCAACATCGACGACACCGGGGACCCGGAGCGCCCGGCCCACTCGCTGCTGCTCGCCGCGGGCATCCCGGTCTGCGAGCACCTGACCAACCTGGGCGCGCTCCCGGCCGCCGGGTTCCGGTTCAGCGCCGTGCCGCCGCGCGTCGCCGGGTTCGGCACGTTCCCGGTCCGGGCCTACGCGACCTGGCCCGCGTAGGCCGGCGGCGCTCCCGGTCCCTCAGGCCAGCGTCTGGCCGCTGACCCGGTGCTCGTGGGCCAGCAGGTAGCGCTTGCGCTCGATCCCGCCGCCGTAGCCGGTCAGGCCGCCGTCCGCACCCACCACCCGGTGGCAGGGCACGATGATGCCGACCGGGTTCTTCCCGTTGGCCAGGCCGACCGCCCGGGACGCCGACGGCTGCCCGATCCGGTCGGCCAGCTGCCCGTAGGAGACCGTCTGGCCGTAGGGGATGTCTTGCAGGGCGGCCCAGACCCGCCGCTGGAACAGCGTGCCGTCCAGGGCGAGCCGGAGGTCGAACTCGGTCCGCTGGCCGTCGAAGTACTCCCGCAGCTGGGCGGACGCCGCGGCGAACGGCTCGCTGCCCGGGTCGTCCGGGGGCTGGCCGAACTCCTCGCGCGGCGGCCAGTGCCGCTGCTCGGTCATGTACAGGCCGACCAGGGCGCCGCCGTCCGCGACCAGGGTGAGCGGGCCGACCGGGCTGTCCACCACGGCGTGCGACCTGTGCCCGGCTCGCGTGCTCGGCTTCATGCTGAATCATCCTTCCTCGTGGACCGGCGGCGCCGGGCCGGATCGCCGGCGGGCATCCGGTTGATCGCGTGCTCGCCGGTGGCCCACAGGTACTGGACGGCGTAGGCGCGCCAGGGCCGCCAGGCCGCCGCACGCCTGGTCAGCGCGGCGGGCGTGGCCGGCAGGCCCAGCGTCCGAGCCGCGGCCTGGACGCCGAGATCGCCGGGGACGAACGCGTCCGGGTCCCCGAGCCCGCGCATGGCGATCGTCTCCACGCTCCACGGCCCGAGCCCCGGCAGCGCGCCGAGCCGGGCGCGGGCCTGCTCCCAGTCGCTGCCCACGTCGAGGTCGATCTCGCCGCTGGCCAGCGCGGCCGTCAGGGCGCCGAAGGTCATCCGGCGCGCCCGCGGCAGGCCCAGCGTGGTGGGATCGGCCGCAGCCAGCGCGGCCAGGCCGGGGAACAGGCGGGTGAGCCCGCCGACCGGGTCGTCGGCCCGCTCACCGTGCGCGGCCACCAGCCGGGCGGCGTGGGTGCGGGCGGCCGCGGTCGACACCCGCTGGCCGAGCACCACCCGGACGGCAAATTCCGCCGTGTCGACCGTGCGCGGCACCCGGCGGCCCGGAGCCTTGTCCACCAGCGGCGCCAGCGCCGCGTCCCGGCGCAGCAGGTCGGCCACGGCCACCGGGTCGGCGTCCAGGTCGAGCAGCCGCCGGCACCGGCTGATCGCGATGGCGAGATCGCGCAGGTCGGTGAGGGACAGCTGGCAGGAGATGTACTCGGGCCCGGGCGCGAGCGCCACGACGCCCCGCCCGTGCGGCAGCCGCAGCGTGCGCCGGTAGGCCCCGTCCCGCCACTCCTCGACCCCGGGCACCGCCGTGGCCGCCAGGTGGCCGAACAAGCTGTCCGGGACGAGCGGCGCCCGGAACGGCAGCCGCAGCGACAGGAACCCGGGCGCCGCGGCCGCGTGCCCGCGGCGGGCGCGCCGCCGCAGCTCGGTGGGGGAGAGCGCGAACACCTCGCGCACGGTGTCGTTGAAGGTCCGGATGCTGGCGAAGCCCGCGGCGAAGGCGACATCGCCCATGGGCAGCGCGCTGGTCTCGATGAGCAGCCGGGCGGTCTGCGCCCGCTGCGCCCGGGCCAGGGCGAGCGGGCCGGCGCCCAGCTCGGCGAGCAGCTGCCGCTCCACCTGGCGGACGCTGTAGCCGAGCCGGGCGGCCAGTCCAGGGACGCCGCCGCGGTCGATGACCCCGTCCGCGATCAGCCGCATCGCCCGGGCCACCAGGTCGGCGCGCTCGTTCCACTGCGGCGATCCCGGGCTGGCGTCCGGCCGGCACCGCTTGCAGGCGCGGAACCCGGCTTGCTGGGCCGCCGCGGCGCTGGGGAAGAACCGCATGTGCTCCGGCTTCGGCGGCACCACCGGGCAGCTCGGCCGACAGTAGATCCCGGTGGTTACGACCGCGGTGAAGAACCAGCCGTCAAAGCGCGCGTCCTTGCCCTGGACGGCCCGGAGGCATCGCTCCCTGTCCTCATGCACCCGCCCAGCATCGGTCTCCCGCGGGCCCAGGTCTAGCGAAAATCCGACATGAACGCCACGGCCCGGGGGTCATGTCGCTGTCCTGTCTCACCGAACCCGAGGCAAGGCGGGACTCTGACCTGCGATGCTTCGGGTAGCTGAGACGCCGATCGGCCCGATCTGTCTCACGATCATGAGGCAAGTTACAGACATAGTCACGGCTGTTCGAGGAAGCCGACAGCGCCGTCGAGCGAACGCCAAAAGGCCACCTGAAAGTCACAGGCCCCGCGGGGACAGCGATCGCCACGTCAGCTCCGAACTCTGGTCACCGGGACGGTCGTGCACTCGACAACACGTGGGCGACGCTCACGCGCGAGACTGGCCTGGCGTTCCCATCGGCGGTCGCAGACAGCCCTGCACCGAGCAGGGGAACCCAGGTCGCCGGGCGCAAGACTGCGGACCCGGGTCGGCAGGGGCCCCCGGTCCGCCAGCCGCGGCACGGCGTGATTACGCGGTAGAACCCAGGAGATACGTCCAGTTTTCCGACCGACGACTTGTTCGCATCGTGGCTGACCTGCGGGATCGCGTAGCGGACACGAGTGCGACGTGAAAAGCCACGGCGCCGTGGAGCTGGCCGAGGAGACGTTCCAGCTGCCTCGGCGGTTTGCCGGCCGGGGCATCGCGCCAGCGCATGCCTGCGACAGCGGGGCTACCGGAGCGCCCTAGCGGCGAGGTACGTGCGGACGGGCTCGTGCATATCTGGCATCAGGCGGGCCGCTTCGGCCGAAGTCAGCCAGCGTGCCTCGACGACCTCGCCAGGAGCCGCAACGGCCGCATCCGTGTGACAACCCAGGACGGCAGCCACATAGATGACGTCGCGGCCGGTAGCAGGATGCAGACGGCTTCCGAGAATGCGGTCCGCCCGGACCTTGTAGCCAGTCTCCTCCCGCACCTCGCGGACGGCGGCCTGCAGCGGGCTCTCGCCTGGCTCAATCTCCCCACCCGGGAACGCCCACGGCGGCAGGCCGTCTGCCCGCCTCACCGCTAGCACGCCCAGCGAGGACGCAATCACAGCGGCAACGACCTCCCGCACTCCGTCCGACATGAGCGCAGTATCTCTCATAGGACGGGGACCCCATCCCGGCGACTTGCCGTCACGCTACAAACGCTCACGCATCAAATTCGGCCGCCAAGCCGACTTATTGCGGACGGGCGAGCAAGACATAGAGCGCGGCCCGGTCCTCTAGGTTTGTAGCCGTGACAGACCTGAAAATCCTGGCGGCAGCAGCCATCAAGGACGGCTGGGCCGCCGGATTCGGCGACGTCGAGTCGATCCGGCAGCAGGCGGCGTCGCTGGGCTGGGCAGAGATCGCCCCCCGGCGAGGTGATCCGACCGTCTCCGTGCTGCGCCCGGCAGCTGCCGATGTCGCCCGCCCGAACTCGCTGAGCTCGGTTTACGGGCTCGGGCAGCAGCCCCTTCATACCGATGGCGCTCACCTGAGCACTCCGCCAGATATCGTCGTGCTCATCGCGGGCGAGTCAAGCCCCACCACGACGCGAACCTGGTCATCCGGCAATGACATACCGCCGCGAGGAGCGCCCAATGCAGCCTTCTGGAACGGCATGTTCCTCGTCCGCAACGGCCGCGATAGCTTCTACGCGCCAGCCCTCTCCCGCGACATCCGGTATCGGTACGATCCGGGCTGCATGACGCCGTGCGACGCCCGTGCCCGCGAGGTTTCCCGGTATTTCGAAGAGCAGCTCGGCAGCGCGGTAGCTCATGAGTGGAAGGCAGCCGGCCAACTCCTTGTCCTCGACAACCGCCGGACCCTGCACGCTCGTTCCGCAGTCGCCGAAGGTGACCTTGGGAGAGAGCTGACCCGGATCGCATTCCAGGCCAAGGCAACCCGGTGATCGAGCCATACGACTACGAGGCGCTCTGGGCGAAGGCGAAAGTCTTCCTGAACCGGGCAATGGACCCAGGCCCGGAGCGGGCATTCGACGAGCAGGCCCTGTGGGCCTCGGCTGCCCTGGAGCTACTCGGGAAGGCCGCGCTCGCGCGGGTATCGCCGCTGCTGATCGCCGAGCCCACTGAGGACGGCGCGAATCTGCTGATCGCGACCGGGCTGATCGAGGGTACGGCACGATTCACTGCTGTCAGTGCGTCCACGATCTTCAAGCGATGCCAGAAGGCGTTCAAGCCGTTCAGCGCTGAGGCCGCCCAAGGGTTCGCCAGCGCCCGGAACGAGTACCTGCACGGCTCCTCGATCGGGTTCATGACCCTGCCTCCCGAGGCGTGGTGGCCGCGGTTCTGGGCGCTGGCGGCCATCCTCGGCGCGGCCCTTGACCGTGAGATCGAAGACCTGGTCGGACTGGACCGAGTCCCGGTCGTCGAGGCCTACCTCAGGCAGAATGCCAAGAACATCGAGGAGCGAGCCGAGACCCTGGTCACCCGCGCCAGGCAGCGCCTCGCCCAGTACCGTGCCGGCACGCTGCCAGCGAAGATCCAGATGGAGTGGAAAGCTAGCCCGGATCTCACGGTGGGCTTCGGCTACAGCAGCGCGGCGAACTGTCCAGCATGTGGTGAGGCCGGGACACTTGAGGGTGAGGACTCTAGCGACATGGAGTTCGACTACGCGGTGGACCGCGAGGGCGAGCCCACCAATGCCTGGGCAACGATCCACGTTCCTTCTGAGTACTTCAGCTGCCGGACCTGTCACCTCGTCCTAGACGGATTGGATCTGATCGACGAGGTTGGCCTGCCAGACACCTTCGACGTCATCGATGACGACCCAGAATGGCCCGAGCCCGACTACGGCAACGACTAGCCGGCCTATCCAGGTTTCCCACCCTGGTGCGAGGCGCCTGACATCAGGGTGGGGCGTCACCATGGACACGCCTGCCAGCCATATCCACGAACTTCGAATCTGTATTTGATAAACACCGTTGAGCTGGTAGCGTCGCATAACAAAAGTTAAGACGGCCGGAGACCTGACATGCGACGTGCGGAACCAGATGCCTTGATCCGCCGGGACCTAACCCCGCGCCAGCTCAAGATCGTCCAGGTCATCGAGGACTCCATTCGACGCGACGGCTACCCGCCCACTCTGCGAGAGATCGGCGACGCAGTAGGGCTGGCGAGCACGTCGAGCGTTAGTCACCAGCTGTCGAGCCTGGAGAAGAAGGGTTACCTGAGCCGCGGTGCGGGACGGCCGCGCACAGCGGTAGTGCGCCTGCTCGCTGGTCCGGCCGTCGAACAGCAAGCCGTTCACACGCCAGGGGGCGGTGAGGGCCGACGGGTCGCTGAGGTGCCGTTGGTCGGCCGTATCGCGGCAGGCGGCCCGATCCTCGCCGACCAGCTGGTCGAGGACACCATCCCGCTGCCCAGGCAACTTGTCGGCGAGGGGGACCTGATCATGCTCAGGGTCGTCGGTGACTCGATGATCAATGCCGCGATCGCCGACGGGGACTGGGTGGTCGTCCGCCGGGAGTCGGACGTCGAGAACGGCGACATCGTGGCCGCCATGATCGAGAGCGACACGTCGGCCGATGGTGAGGCGACTGTGAAGACGTTCAAGAAGAGCGCCGGGCACGTGTGGCTGATTCCGCATAATCCTGCCTACACGCCGATCCTGGGCGACCAGGCGAAGATCATCGGCAAGGTGGTCGCCGTGCTACGCCGGCTCTGACGACAGCCCGGCTGGTGCCGTGGTCCGGGATCGTGTGGCTGAGCTGCCTGAGTCTCGGGCAGTCTGGGCGGATGCACGTCACCCTGCGGCCCGGCGTCGACCGGAACCAGCTGCTGAATACTCTGCGTTCCCTCCATACAGAAGTGGTTAATCTGCGCGGCGGAGGCGGCCCCGGGCCGGCGCAGGACCGCATCGGCCGCTATTTGGAGTGGGCTGCTAGCGCGGTCCGGCATCTGGGCAATCAGGTTGCGGCCGCCGATATCGACCGGCTGGTGCTGACCCGTGGCTACGACCGGCTGCTGCCCGCGATCGGCTTGCCCGGCACCGACATCACCACCCAGCGTGTGCTGAACGGGATGATCAGCCTCGAACTCGACCAGCGCGCCGAGGCGCTCGAGGCTGCAATCAAGGCGCTGCAGGCGCAGATCGAGCGCTGGCCGCTCACGCACGCGTTCGTGGTGGCGGACACCAGCTTTTACATCGAGCACCAGGACAAGCTGGAACAGGCGGATTTCCAGTCACTACTTGACTTGCCGGGCATGCCGGTGCACGTGCTCGTGCCGATCGTGGTAGTGGATGAGCTCGACGGGCTGAAGAGGTCCAAGGACAGGGACGCTCGCTGGCGGGCCGCCTATACGCTGGCCGTGTTGGACCGCGTGCTGGCCCCCTCGGGCGGCGGGACTATGGCCGGCACGGTGATTCCGCCCGGCCAGGGGGGCGGCGGCTGCACGGCCGAAATCGTCTTCGACCCGCCCGGCCACGTCCGTCTGCCGATCAATGACGACGAGTTGATCGACCGGATCCTCGCCATCCAGCCGCTTGCTGGCCGCCAGGTCACCCTGCTGACCTACGACACCGGCCAGTTCACCCGCGCCCGGGCCGCCGGACTATCTGCCAGGAAGCTGGCCAAGACCGACGACATGCCCGCCGACGCCGCGACCCGCAACAGCCCTGCCAGCGCGGGCTAACCGCCGGGCCGCCCATGTCCGGAAGACCGGTGGCCGACGGCTGACCGCCGGCGCGGGCCTGGATCACATTCGCGGCTATGCCGAGCACCTGCTGACCGCGATGACGGAGCAGCACGCCAAACTGGTGTTACCCGAGGTCGAGGAAGTCCTCCGGCATGGCCGGGTGCCTGGCGCCACCGCCGGGCCAGCGCTGGGCAGCAAAACGTCCGGCAGGCGGCAGAATATCGGGGTGGGCCACAGCTACACCCTGCCGACCATCAAGTTCCTGTTCGCCACGGCGCGGACGTGTGCCTATCCCGGTTGCGCGACCCCTCTCGTCCACATCGACGAAGACCGTGGCGTCCGGGAGATCGCGGTCCAGATCGCGCACATCCGCTCGCCGAAGCCCGGCGGGCCCCGGTATGACCCGGCGTTCCCGGTAGGCCGGCTCAACCGCGAGGAGAACCTCTTGCTGCTCTGCGGTGTCCACCACCACCCCGTCGACCGGAACGGATCCACATACACCACCGAGGAATTGCTGGCCTGGAAGGAGAAACAGGTCACCGACGGCGGCGGATACCTGCTCCAGGACCGGGACCTCGAGGAACTCGCGGCGCGCCTGGAGTCCGCCCTGGACGAGCTCGTCCAGGCAACTCGCCTGCAGCTGCAGGTGCGCCTGGTCGGGGGGCGCGTTGGCCTGCCGTCGCCTCCCCAGGTCGTCTGCGTGCCCTTGGAGGCCCTCGAGGAGATGGGGCTCCGGGGGGCCCACCTGTTCCGCGTCGGCCGGCTGATCGGCGTCGAGGTAGAGAATGGCGGGACGGTCGGCGCGGAGGTGGAGGCGGCCGGGATCGACATCGATCTCGGGCCAGGCCATCCGGAGCCCTGGCAGTACGCATTCCCGGCGAACATGCTCACCCCATGGCGATTCCCGTGCCGGGTGGACGGGCGAGCCACTCGCCGGTGGTTCGACGATGCAGACAGCATCCGGGGGTTCGTGGACCATCTCTTCACCGGCCGGGGCCACGTCCCGAGGCGGTTCCGGGCCTGGGCATGGCTGGGGAACGGGGATCGGCCCTGCAGCGACTGGCTCGACCGCGCGGACCTGCCGATCTGGGAACCGGGCGTCGGGGAACTCCAGCTCCGCGCAAGATACGGCGAACTGGGCTGAATCAGTCTGTCGGCCATGTCTGCCGGGGGCGTAGCCTGCTACTCCCGGCGTTACCGGACCGTGGCCTCATCCAGCCGACGGTGCAGCATCGAGGCCAGCGTGAGCATGTCCAGAGCGTCTGCCCGGGACGTCGCCCATACCACCTTCGGCGCATGAGCGGTCGGGTTACGGAACGTGCTGAACAACCCCTTCATCAAGGTCGCCAGCCCGGTCTGCTCGGATCGCTCCCAGTCCGTGGCGAGCCTGTTGAACACGATCCGCGGGCCCGACGACAGCGCGCACGTCGCGTCGACCAGCGGTGACCCATCCCCTTGCTGGCCGGTGAGAGTGCGCACTTTGTCCGCGACGCTCTTGCACGCCTCGAGCACGGCATGAAAGTAGTTCTGCTGCAACAACTCGGCCCGGCAGAAACGCAGCACGTCGGGATGCACCTGACGCCGGGTGAGCTCGGCGCGCAGATCATCGGCCCGCGCCTGGGCTTCCGCCACGGTGGATGCCGCCTTGGTGCGGACTACCTTGCCGTCCTCGCGGACCGAGAAGCCGACCAGGAGGAGCTTTTCGTTGACCAGCGTCCTGGTCGTGTCGAACCCGGCCTGCGAGGAGAACCGCACCGGTGTCATGACCCGAAGGACGAGGTTGATCAGCGGGCGGCCGTCGTGGATCCGGTTCTGCACGGTGACGACAGCGTTGAACAACCGCTTCCATTTCGAAAGGAGCCGCTCCTCCGCTGATTCCGGGGTGCTGTTGAAGGGCGCGATGAGGTTCGGGATCTCTGACCCGGTCACCTCATCAGCAAGAATCTTGCAGACCTGCTCGATCACCTGGGCGGAGAAAGGGCGTGGCGGAGCCGATGCCATCCGCCAATTGTGCCGCCATTGCATGCTCACCTGGCGCCCGGGCTCCGGCGCGAACATCATCGGCGTTCTCGCCGCCTGCCGATTGGCCGCTGGACCTGCCGTGAACTGTAGGCACAACCAGGCCCGTCCTGGCCTGGCGCTAGAGCGGCGCCGCCCCGGCGGGCAGGCGGGTCACCAACGCCGGCATCGCGCTGCCGGTGACAGCGACCGGCAAGGTCATCGCGGCCCGCAACGCCCGCGCCCCGCCGCCGCGGTCAGCTCGCGTGCCGTCGGACCCGACGCTAGCCCTGCTGATCGACGCCGCAGGCCGCTCGTTCACCGCCAGCGAGCTCATGACCCTAAGGCCGGGCCGCAGGCTGCCGTCAGTCCTTAAGGGCCGCCCCTTCGGTGGGGCCGGTCGGTTGGTGCTGTGTCAGTCGGCCATCCATGCAGCTGCGCACTGTTCACATACGGCAAGGCCGTCGTCCGGACGGTGAGTCAGGACGCCACATCGGTGGCACTGATCGATATCCCGGTTGGTGCAGGAGTAGCCGCAGGCGAAGCAGGCGTATGTGGTGTCGTCGCCGACCCCATCGACGGGCAGGACGCCTGCTACCAGCGCGTCGGCACCGCACTCGATGCAGTCGTGCACCGGCCAGATCCCGCCGTCCGTGGCGACCTCGTACGAGCTCACGCGGAGCACTGCGGAGACGTACTCGTCTGCTGCCACCTCGCCGAACGGGTGGTGCAAGCAATACCTGCAGCGGCCCGGCTCACCGTCGCCGAGGACGTAGGCGGGCTGGCCGCAGCCGGGGCAGGTAAGCACGGGGTGCGGCGCCGCGGCGAGCTCTGGCCTGAGCGAGTTCATCCGCTGGCGGATGAGCGCCTGGATCTTGCCCAGCCGGACCCGGACCAGATCAAGGGTTTTCTCGACCAGCTCGCGCTCCGCGGTGTCCGCATCGGGCAGGAACTCCCGGTCGAGGAGGTGGAGCAGGACGTCAAGGCCGCCGGCCACGACGGCCTCGGTGCGGAGGGGGTTCTCGCCGTGCAGCGCGAAGTGCGCGACCCGGTTACGCAACTTCTCCACCGCGCTGATCCGGCTGACCTCCTCGTCGGTGATGGATGAGCCGACGACATTGCGCAGCCGCTGCAGTGCCGTAGCGATGGTAACGCTGCGGAAGCTGCCGGTCTCGTACTCGGTGCGGCGGGCCCGGTTGACGTCATCGACCACCAGGGTCCAGTGCTCGCGGGCAAGCTGAGCCTTGAGCAGGGCCTCGATAGCGGCGGTGACGTGCAGCGCACCGTAGCGGAGCTCTCTCTCACCGCCTTTGGCCAGGTGATCTACGGCACTCTCAAGGAAGTCCAGGCCGCTGCTGATCACCGCCCAGTCGATGTCGGCCACCTTGTTCGCCTGCCTCCCTGTGGCTGACCGCCGACGTGCCGCTCGAGCGTTCGACAATGTCCGGCACTCTGCAGAGATCCACGCTACCCGGCACCCGGAGGCTACTGACCACGCGTGGCCGAACCCCGGTCTCCCAAAGGCTGCCATGGCTAGCTGACCCGTCTCATCGATCATGAGGCAAGTTGAAAGATCCGCCGAACGCTCGGGTGACCAAGCCCGGGCGCTGAACCCCTAAACTGACCGCATGCCAGGTACAGGAGCCTCGGCTGCGGGAAAGGTGACCTTCCTGGAGCAGAGGCAGCCCATAGACGAGCGCGGCCGCGCCATGTATGCGGTGGCGCGCTCCATCGTCAGGGCACAACTCGACCAGCTGACCCAGGAGGACCTGGAAGATCTCAACCGCGACCGTCAAGATGTGACGCTCCGTCAGCTCGCCAAGCTCGCCCGGCTCGACCGGGACAAGGGCATGCGGGGGGATGGCTTCGAGTGGGCGGTCCATGAGGCTGTGCTGGGCAAAGAGCCCACCGTGATCGAGCCAGTCTTCGACGCCATGGTCAAGGCCTCGAAGAAGTTCACCACGATGACGGCGCCGACTTCCCTGCTGTTCGGGTATGAACGTGCCAAGTATCTCGGCTTCTTGAACGCGATCGTCGAGGACGCCGACGAGAAGGCCGTCTTGATGCCCGACGGCCGGGCCGGCCGTTCTACTTCGACGGGCCGTGGATGAGAGTGGCTGCCCGGGGGCAGCGCGCCGAGGCACAACTCGCCGCGCGCATCAGCAAGGTGTGGAAGACCGACCTCTTCCTGTCCGACGAGGCACGGCACCGCCACGTCGCCGCAACGATCAAGAGCAACTGGCACCAACTTGAGGGCGGTCCCGGCCTCCGCCTGGGCATCGTCCCGGAGGCGAAGGATCTGCCTGCAGGAATCCGGCGCCGGAGCGACCTTTGGCTCGCAGTTCTGCCCGACCCGAACGGTTTCATGGGCCTGTTCAACGACGCTTACCAGGGCGTGGCCGAGGCTGTCTTTACTCTCGGAAAGCACGACCGGGGTAGCTACTTCTATAAGCCCACGCCGCAGGGACAGCGACTCCAGGAGCAACTCGAAAAGTACGGCAATGCCAAAGTTCTCGATGTCGAGTACGCGCTCAACGAGGCTGCCCAGCAGGATCTCGTCGGCGTCGAGACGCGGCTCGTTTCCGTGGATGCGCCACCGTGGCTGCACCTCAACGCCGCGCGGACCCCTGTTATTGCGCCCAAACCCACGTTCGGGCCACTCGACTAGCGGGTTTCGCCGCTACCCGCGATTGCTTGGGGTCTTGTACTTGATCCAGGTGATGACCACGTTGTGGGCGAGCCAGGCGCTGAATGCTGCAAGGACGATCCAGGCGACTTGGTGATCTTGGAGGACGAGAGCGGTGATGCCGCTGCTGCCGCCGACGGTGGCCAGCCACCAGGGGCCGCGTCCTGAAGGCGATGGCTGGCTGTCACCGGAGATGACCATGTGGGGTGAGTCTTTCTCGAGTATGCCCGTTGCCGACCGGGTCCTGGGGCCGGACCGGTCTGTGCTTCGAGAAAGATCCTGCGCGCAAGGGTGTTCGGCTGAATATTGCCGGATGATTCAGCCGGACGGATTCTTGACCGGTTCGCCGCGCAGAAGCTCGAGGTCTTCATAGAGGGTTGTCCTCGGTGGCCTCTTCACCATGTCGCCTGCATCGGCGTTCGCCTCAAGCAACTGGCGCAGGTAGCCGCCAGGAGTCGCAGCCTCGCCGCCGCGCCGCCGGGCGTAGTCACCGAACGTCGTGTAAATCCGCGAGGCCGTGACATCAGGCCACCGATCGAGAACCTTGCGGAGAGCGTCTCGCCGCCTGCGGGTGCTCTCGGGGATGGCTCGCGTGCCGCCCCCGGCGTAGGGAGCCCGGGGCGGTGGCCCGTGAAGGTGCCGTTCGTAGCTGCGGCGCAGCACAGCGATGTTGCTCTCGGCTTTCTCCCAGGTGCCGCGCCGGTGAATGGTGCCGGAGGCATCGATGTGGATCGCACCGATCGCCGGGGGTTGCATGGCCCCGGCCAGTTCTCGTGCCGAGAGCTGCCAGTCGACATCTAGGAGCAGGAGTTCCCCGACGATGACATGGTCTCCGTCCCAGCTGGGAACCAGGCCGACCCCGGCGCCGTGGAGTTCGTTGACAGCCAGTTGCACGACGCCGCGGAAGTCCGCCTCGACGCGGTCGATCACACTCATCTCGCTATGGGTGAGCAGCCATGGTTCGCCCCGACGGAGATGCCAGCCGGGCTCTGCCCCGGCGATTCCGTAGACGTGCCAGCAGAACCGGATCACCTGGATCTGGTCGGTCAGCAACCGGCCGATCGGCATCACGACCGCGTCGGCACCAGCGCGCCGGCGCTCGATCACGCCGCGGACGGCCGGATGCCCGATCCAGCGGGCCAGCGCGGTGATGGCCTGCCGCTCCTCGGCCTGAAACCGCTTGCGCAGAGTGGCGGCCGCCCCGTCCGACTGGCTCCCTTCATCCGTCGCGCGGGCATTGCC
This sequence comes from uncultured Actinomycetota bacterium, assembly GCA_963808705.1. Taxonomy (GTDB): domain Bacteria; phylum Actinomycetota; class Actinomycetes; order Streptosporangiales; family Streptosporangiaceae; genus JASHPR01. The sequence goes on from CAWEHB010000016.1 coordinate 462,375, forward strand.
GTCTGGGCTCACGTCACTGTCCCGTGACCACGCCTGGCGCTGCTGCTCTTGCTTGAGGTGCTCGACGAGCTGGTCGAGGTGGTCGTCGGTGAGGCGCAGCGCGATCCTGCGGGCGCGCTCCGCAGGGCTGAGACGCGCCGGTGCCCTGGCTGCCTTCCCACCGGTCTTAGTCCAGCGCCGGACCCCGCTGCCTAGAGCTGGCAGTTCCCGGGTGCGCGAGGTAACGCCGTCGTCGGCGAGGGATTTAGCTTCGCGCTTGGTATAACCAAACGGCAGGATCGGCAGGCCTGGCCGTTGCGGGTTGGCGTCCCGGACGCTGACGATGCGGCGGCGGTAGCCTTCCTCCCCGGTGCGGCGCTCGTCCATCGCGGCTTCGAGCATGGCTTTGGTTTCGATGTCACGGACGCCGTCCATGATGTCGGTGCGACTCACTCCTTGCTGGGTGAGGAAGTAGTCGAACTCCCCGGGCAGGAAGTCGTAGGTGCCCAGCCCGTCCCGGAACTGCCGCCAGACGCCCGACTTGAACATGGCGATCAGCAGGTCGGTCATGTGCTGGAAGCCAAGGTTGGCCATCTGGGAGGCGAAGGCGTGGACTTGCTTGCCATTGAGGTCGGTCAGTTCCTCGTCAGCCATCGTCCACACCCTTTGCCCATTCCGGGACCTGCTCGCCATGAGTGTGGCAGTGGTGGCGCACGCATCCGCGTGCCCAGCGTGATGCCGCAGCCAGCTGGCGAGCGGTCGCCAGGTCACGGCCGCCGGCGGGATTTCACCGGCGTCGTTGGCCCTGCCCTGGAACTCTGCCACGTTGCGGAAGCTCGTGTCATGCCTGATGTGCTTCTCCATGAACCCGGCTGCGAGCTTGAGCTGGGCTCGGTAGGCGTCCACCACCTCGCGGGGGCCGGCGGCGTTTCGGTGACGTCACGCTGGCCGTCTTCTCAGTGCTGTACTTGCGCAGGGCGGGCGCCCCCCGCCTGACGGCCACCGCCACTCTGGGGGCGAATGGCTCGGGTATGCCAGACTGAGGCACTGCTGGATGAAGAAGTCCAGTTCGGGTGCTGACACGTCTCCATCGTCATGGCCGAGGACGGTGGCCAGGTCCAGGCGCGGATCGTCCAGAGCGAGCAGGTCGTACTTCCGCAGCGCGCCTGGGCCCGTGACCACGGGCAGGTGCACTCGTTGTCGGCTGGGTACTGACATGGACACATCCTGTGCCGGTGCCGGCGTGGCAGCGCGCCTCAACCTCATCCGCCTCGATGATGTGGGGGCCGGACTTGATCGCCGCGGCGTAAACGCCCCTTAGCACTTGTCGTCAGGGATCAGGATCTGGGCGGTAGCAGTTGCCGGGCGGCGCGCTCGTAGTCGGTGACCGCATGACGCGGGCCATGACCTGCGCCACGAACAGCCGCGCCGCCTTCCGGGTCGCGTGGACCAGGACGGACAGTTCGTGACAATCGAAGCTCTCGGTGACCATCTGGCAGGTGACGATCACCCGCGGCTGCGGGTCTGTCCGGACCTTCCTGAGCTTTTTGGCCGAGCGGCTCGTCGGTGATGACCAGGACCGCGATGTCGTGCTTGGCCAAGTCGTTGTAGATGTCGGCGGCCAGCTTGGCGGTGTCTTGGTCGTCTGCGACGTGCAGCAGCTTGAGCGGGACTTCGCGACCCACGGTGACCAGCTGGGAGTTCAGCAACCGCAAGCCTCGCTGCAAAATCTGGTCAGCCATTGCCTGGACCGGAAGGCTTCGCGGTTGACGGCACTGCGCTGTGTCTGGCTGAGGTCCACGACCTCGCTCTCGATGACCTTCTCGTGCTCCAGGTCGATGAGGGTGGCCTTGCCACCGTAGGAGTAAAGGTCAGGGGCCCGTAGCTCGATGCCGATCAGCTCGGTGGTGGTGATGGACCAGTCCGGCACCGCCTCCCACTTATTGCCCGGCAGCTTCCGGTACCGGACCGTGGCGATGCGTTGCGACGCGGCGGACCGGAACAAGGTCCCAGTCATATTAAGGACAGTGGCCGCGTTTTCCGGCGGCCCGCTGGACACCTCCCCGACCATGCCCGCCACGTACCGGCCAGGCGCTGTGTTCCTGCTCGGCCAGATGATGGACCTCGTCGAATACCACCATGGTCGCCTCATGGGTCATCCGCAGAGCATGAGCCTCGGCGGCGGCCTCCGACAGCGACTGGTAGCACACCACCAGGCCCACGGTGTCCGGGTGCTCGATGATCCCGTCTCGCGGCCTGTCGTCCAGGTGGATGCGGACCCGCTTGTAGGCCTCGACGGTCTGGCTGACCAGGTTGGCGTTCGGCACGAAGACCACCAGCCGGGACGCCAGCCCGGTGTCCACAAGCTGCCGGAACACCGCTGCGGCGAACAGGGTCTTGCCTGCGCCGGGAGCCGCGTGCAAGGTGGCGCTGCCGTGCTGCCAGAGCCGCTCCAAGATCACCGGGAGGGCCAGTTGCTGCCATAGCCGCAGCGACAGGCCCTCGACCTGCTCCATGTCACGGGCACCCAAGCCCAGGTTGCACCGTGCGCACTGGGCACGCATCTCATCGACGCTCGTCGCGCCGCCAGCCACCCATGCGGCCATGTGCGCCGAGTGCCAGCTGGCATCCAGCTCAGCGCCGCAGCCCTGGCACAGGCCATTAGCGCGGACGTAGAGCAGGCGCTTCTCTGCAGTGGTGAGATACCTACGGGGGTCGCGGCCGTAAGCAGCCATACTCATGCTCCGATCCAGGGATCACAGGGGACGCGCGCCGCCCAGAAGAGGGAACCGAGGCATGGCGCAGCCACGTTGTGTGCACTGCTCATCGTGACAGACGTCGACGGTAATACCGCCGAAGACACGCCGGCGGTATTACCGTCCGCGTCCCAAGCTTTGATCCATTTCTCTGCGAGAATAGAAACATATCCGCCCAGGGATGACGGAGGGGGACAAAAACGTCGTGGAAATGACGGCTTCCGGACTCGATGCCTCGGCCCGCAAGCGCTCCGAGGTCCGTCAGCGCACTGAGGTGGTAGCACTCCGACTGCTTCCCGGCGAACGGGATCAGCTTGAGACCGCAGCGAAAGACCTTCAGATCAGCCTTTCCGAGCTCATCCGAAGCAGCGCTCTGGAAGCCGTACGAACTCGGGCGGCCCGAAGCGCGTAACGCCGGCCAGCGACGTGATCACCAGTGCCCGCGATCTGGTGGATCTGAGCAGCTTGAGCGGGCGAGGCCGGCTCGACGCTCAGTCGGTCTTTGGGCGTCACGGCGGAAGGAAGTCGAACGCGGATTTCCGGTTGCCACCGATGATCCACCGGTGGAGCGGGTCTTTGGAGTAGCTGGGCTGCGGCCACTGGTATCGCGGCGCCACGGTGTTCCGTACTTCCCGGGCGAAAAGCGAGTTCTCGCTGTCTGAGAAATCCACGGCCAGCGATCTCCAATAGGGGGAGATCAGCAGGCGGGCCAGTGCCACCACCTGGGGGTATGACGCGGCCGCGATGGTGGAGTCAGCTGCGGGCACCTCCCAATCGGAGTCGCGGAAGATCCGCATCCGCTGACGGAATCCCTCGTCATTCTGACGCTCGGCACGCCATTGCCAACAGATGTGGTCTGCGAACGCAATCCGATCATCGCCTGTTCACGCCCGAACCGGCGAACCAGGCGCAGATGCTGCTTGTGGGCCTGAAGGACGTCGGGCTGGCTGTCGAGGCATGGCTGTGCGGTTGCGCCACCGGCCCCAATCCACCGGCGGTGACGCAGGCAGATCACCTGCTCTGGGTGCTGTCGGCACCAGACCGGTTCCGTTGCACCGCGCGCAAAAGCGCACAGTCGGCAGGCCAGGCCGGTGATCATCGGGTGGATCGGGACGTTCCGGATATAGAACGTCCAGACCTTGCCACCATCGAGATCGGCGAGGGCGCGCTCAAGAATGGCGGCTGGGACGCCCGCAGCGATGGCGAGCCGGTCGGTGGGCACCGACCGCTGCCGGTAGCGGCCCGCGATGTGTCCGCGCAGAGCCTCGGGGTCTAGGCAGTTAGCATGCGCCAGCCGACGCAGGTATGAGCTGAGGATTTCGCCTGGAAAAGGTGAAACGCGCTGCGGAAGCTGGGTCAGAGGCTCCGGCGGTCTGCCTCGTGGCATGGTCAGGCGACGCCGTCGCGAAGGGCCTGCGCGCCGTGGTCGAGGGGTATTTGTTCCAGGAGGTCGCGGGTGATGGCTTCGCTGCCTTCAATGACGGCGGTGATCGCGCCGGCGCGGATCAGGTGGGACAAGCTGCCGATCATCCCACCGGTGCGGTGGTGCAGGTAGCGGTCCATTTTGGCCAGGGAGCCCGACGGATGCCGATACAGCCGCAACGCTGCTTCCATGGTGGCGACCAGGCTCTTCCATTCCTGCTGGTAGGGGAAGGGGGCGGTGGAGATCAGGACGCACCGGCCAGCGATCTGCTTGCCCCGCACGCCGGTGAACAGGCCCGAGCGTTCCACGTCGATGCCCGCGTAGACGAACGTCGCGGGCAGGTGCTCGGTGAAGTACTTCAGGTGGTCGGACATGTCCTCACCGATGGTGGTGGCCAGGTTCAGGTTGTGGATCTCATCAACGAGCACCAGGCCGCACCTGGCCTCGATGAGGACCCTGCAGGCGGCGTCGGCGATATCGGTGGTGTTCCAGCTGGTCTTGATTGCCGGCAGACCCAGGAAGCGGGCGAATTCCAGCGCAAGCTTCCGCGGGGATCCCCGGGGAGGCGTGGTCACGTAGACCACCGGGATCCGGCCCGAGCCGGCGTGCTGCTGCCGGGCCATCAGCTCGTAGGTGCGGCCAAGCTGCTTGAGGGCTGTGCTCTTGCCGGTGGTCTGCGGCCCGGACACGATCAGCCCGCGGCGGGCGCTGATCTCGCGCTGGTTCAGCAAGGTCAGCAGAGGCCCTGGCGGGTGACATCGCGGAGGATGGAGGTCGCGACGACGACCAATTCGGAGTGGTAGCTGACCCTCGCATCGTCATATGCCCCCCTGTCGTGGGACGCCAAGGCCGCCCGGGCGTCCTCAGCCATCAGGTCGAACGTGGCAGGCGCGGCGTCCACGAAGTGCCGCCATCCGCTGAGGGTGGTGGTGGGCTCGCGGCGCTCGCCGACCGGCTCGGCGGCTGTTTCGCTTACCACCATCGCTTGGCCTCCTCTGCGGCATCGAATACTGCGAGCGGGATCACCGGGGCCAGGGCCCCGTCATCAGCCTCCGCGTCGTCAGGGATCTGGTCCTCCGCGGCGGCGTCCTGTGGGTCCGGGCCCGGAGCCGGGGCCGAGGTCGGCCGCCTGGCGGTGGCGCGGGTGCGTCCGGCGACCCGCCGGGCGGCCTTGGATGGCTTTGCCACGCCGGGGGGCCCTTGCCCGGCCCTGTCGAGCAGGGCATCGACTGCTTTGGCGATCTCTTCCTCGGTCGCCTGCCCGGTACCTTGGCGGCTGATGACCTTGCGGGCATGGTCCCAGGCCATCTCGCCGAACGGGACTGGCGCCGTGCGCAGGTGAGTCCACGGGACCGTGATCCAGCCCCCGTCGTGATGGTTGCGGACCCAAATCCGCGACACGTCATATGGGTCGTAATGGACCTCCCACCGGTCCTGCTGAGCCCTCACCCCGGAGGGCTGGCGGCGGTAGGGGTTGAGAGCCTTGCAATCGTAGGTCCGGTGCCGGATCTTGATCCCGTAGGAGTTGATCGCCCGCCAGGTCACGGCCAGCAGCTCGATGTAGTCGGTCTCGGGAAGCGGGACCGGCACGTAGCCGGCGACCTCCACCAGCGTGGCGTACTTCTCGTTCGGTGTCAGGGCCCGGCCGGGCACCAGCGGGTCACGCAGGCCGTCATGCCGCCGGTTTTGCCAGCACGCCACAATCCACTCATCGAGCAGGTCCTGCAACTCGGTCATCGGCCAGGCAGCGCCTCGCTCCGCCTGGCTGCCGCGCCGTTCCACGCTCGAGCCCACGTAGCCAGCCACATACTGGGCGAACAGCGTGCCGACGGAGCCAAAGCTGCGCTCGACCGCGCCTTTCTCCCACGGCGAGCCCTTGTGCGCGGCCTGGAAATTGATGCCCAGCGCCCGGCAGGCCGCCCGGAACGTTTGGGAGACGTAGACCATGCCGTGGTCACAGACGATCGTCTCCGGCACGATCACCGGCCGCGCCGCGGCGTGCTCAACCCGCGAGTCGATGTCGGTGAGCCGGCGGTGCGGAAGCACGGACCGGGACATGCGCAAGGCATCTGCCCAGCCTGGCCGCATCGGCTCGGGGGTCAGCGCCCGGGCCAAGAGCAGCGCCGCGTCGACCGCCTTAGTCGTCGGGCTCAAGACGGCCGCCGCGATAGTGCCAGTGGCCAGGTCGATCATCCAGGTCAGCTCCACCCGGTCGGGGAGCCCGTCATCCAGCACCACCGGCACGTCCAGCGGAGTGGAATCGATCTGCACCCACTCGCCGGGCCGGACGGCCCGGACCGTGCCGAACGGGCCCTCAGGCTGCTTAGCCAGCGAACGCCTAGTCCGGGCAGAGCCGAACGCGTGCGTGCCATGAGAAACTCGCTCGACCAGCCGGTAGAACGTGGCCCTGGATGGCATCGGCGGCGCATCGGTCCCGCATTCGGCCACCAAGATCTTCTCCACCCGCCGACGCAGCCGCCCTATCGTCCCCGTTGACTGATCTGTCTGCTCGGCCACCGCCTGCCGGACCGCCTCCACGATCCGTTCATCGACCGTTCCCGCGGCAGATAGCCACCGGCTCACCCGGGCGTCCACCAAGCCCCACAAGCCCTCAAGCTCGTAGCTGCGTCTTAGCCGCTGAACAGTGCTGAGCGAAACATCATGACCGAGAGCTTTCAGTTCGGCCACCTTCGCCATCTCACGCTGCCGCAGCGTGCGTGTGTTCAGATCGAACTCCAGCTTGGGTACGACGCCGCGGCCAGCTTCCGGTGGCAACCCGGTGAGCACCTCGACAAGGTGCTGTTCCCACCAGCACGCTCTCTCCACGAGGCTGGCCGGGACGCCTTGCAGCAGGCCCTGCGGCGGCAGGGGAGCCGTTCGCGGAGAGGACGGCACCGCAGTGCCGGGAGTGCTGAACAGCTCACCCGGAGACGCCACCGATATGGCGCCTGCTGCATCGATGAGCCGCACCCTCCCACCGGACAGCCCAGCAACGGTGTGTGTGACGCCGCCAATGTTCACCACGTCGCCGATTCCGAGCCGGGAAGGCTTGGAGACGGTCACGACGTCACGCCCGCAACAGTCACCAGCGACGCTCCGCTCAAGGGAGCACACGCCAGGTCGGCCTGCAGGATGTGAGCCCAGAGCAGGTGGAAAGCGACCGGCAGGACTCCGATCGGGTCGCCCACCGTGCGAACGCCCTCCAGCAAGGGGACAGGCCTGCTGAACACTCGCCTCAACTCGGTTGTCATCTCACTGTTGGCGCAACGAGCATGCCGGTATCCCGCCAACCACCGGACATTGGCAGCCAGCACCGGATCAGGTATCCCAACTCGCCGGTAAGCCCAGCCGACTGAAGCACATGCACGGGCGGTCAGGGCGAACACCTCGGCATCAGAGGCAGGAATCTGGTCATCAGCCCGAACGTCCACGACCAGGCCGGTACCGTCATCAAGGCGGGCGAAGAAATCGGGGGCATGTCGGCCCAGTCGCCGTCCGCTAGGCCATAGCAGCCAGAAGGGCTGAGACGAAACCGCGATCACCGACGGGTCGAAGTCGAGCAACATCACATGCTCGCGTTCGAGCCACGACTCGAAACCGACATGCTCGCCGGTCGTGGCCGACCACCAGAGCCCCGGAAAGCTTCGCTGACCGCGATAGGAGGGGAACTTCCGCACGGGTTGCGCATGTTCAAGCCGGGCAACCCAGCCCACTGCGAGCGGCTCCTGGTGATGCAAGCCATCGCTATCTACGTAGGCGACCTGGAATCCAGCGAGCGACCGGCCCGCTGCCTCGGCTAATGCGGCAGGCATAGCATCTCGGCGATCATCGTCATAATCGGCTTGCCAGCAACGCTAGCGATCGATGCCTCAGATAGGTGAGACGACACGCCGGATGCCTCACATGCGTGAGACGGGAGTGCGAATGCCTCAGGTATCAGGCCACTGCCTCATGTTCGCTGAGACAGGACAGTCGCAAACCTGCTATCAGCCTGGGCGCGGCACAGTGCCGATAATGTGCATTATGTAAAGTAGCGTGATCAGCGGCCGCCCGCCTGCCGCTCGTGTCCTGTCTCATCGAAGGCGCGGGCGGCCGATTCCCATCGGGCAGGGGAAGTTCGCGCGCGGCGAGCACATTGATGTCCGCCCGATGACCGGCGTACTGCCGTGACCGGTGTCGGTCAGTGGTCAGCTGACCAGCCGCGGGCAAGCTGCTGGAGTTTCTCGGCGGTTTCCGCCAGCGGTTGCCCGCGGCCGACCGCGACGCCCAGGGCGTAGGCGGTCAGCGGCGCGGCTGGCCTGTCCACCGTGTGGGCCGCGACCCTGGCCAGGTTGAGCACCGTCTTCTGGTTGATGTCCTCTGGGTCAAGGCCGAGTTCGGCGCACAGCGCGTCGGTCCAGTCGTCCAGCGTGCTCATCGTTCTCCGTTCGGTTTCAGGGAGCCTGATGGCTCCCGCATGGTCCTGCGATCGTCGGGCAGCCGCCGGGTGACTCCCTGTCGGTCTAGCCACTCCAGCAGCGGGATCACCACCCGCCGCGTCGTGCCCAGCGCCTGCCTGGCCTGTGCCGCCGTGAACGGCTGGGGCAGGCCGGCCAGGATCCGCGCCGCTCGCTCCGGTGCGTCGGGCGCTAGCAGCACGTTGCCGGGCAGGCGGCGCAGCAGGCCAGCGCGCTCCGCCGCCGCGGCGGCCCGGGCGTCGAGCCCCAGCTCGGCCATCCGCTCCGCGTCGGGTGCGCTGAACGGGGCGTCCGCCAGGTCGGCGAGCACCGCCTGGACCGCCTCGGCTACCGGAGCCGGAAGGCGCGGACGGGAGGCCTGCGCGGCGCTGCCGTCGGCGGCCGGGCGCTGCCCCGGCGCAAGGGCGGCGTCATCGTCTTCCGGCGGCTCCCCTTTGCCCCGGTCGGCATGGCTCAGGTACCCGCCGCTGGCGTGGAGCATCTCGTCGGCACCGTCGTCCGGGTGCCAGGCGGCGAGAGCCTCGACCAGGCCGCGGTCGGGCAGGCGCAGCTCAGCCCGGGCCGCCTCCAGCGAGAGGCCGGGAGCCAGCGGGTCGCGGGCCGCATGCGCGGCGACCGCCGCCGCCAGGAGACTGCGCAGCCTCCGCCAGTGCACCGGGTCGGCCAGCCATTCCCCGCTGACCGGCGGGGGCAGGTCGCGCAGGCCCATGGCCGTGGCCTGCCTGGCCCGTAGCAGCCGGTGACGGCGCAGCAGATCCGGTATCCGCGGCACCTCCGGCCAGGAGGCCAGCTCGCGCTCCGCGGCGGCGGCGGCACCGTTGCCGCGCAGCCGCGGCGGCGCGACGTCGATCACGGTCGCGCCGAATACCGGCCGGCCGCCCGCGTGGTCCGGGGCCGCGCCAGGATCGCGGAGCAGGACCCGGTCGCCGATGTGCAGCGGCAGCGGGCGGTCCAGGCTCAGCCGGGCGAACCGGCTACCCAGCATCCGGACCCTGGCCACGGTGCGTGCGGCGCCAATGTGGAGCGTGAGCTGCGGCGGCAGGCGGATGGTGCCGGGCGGCTGCTGCGGCGGGGGCGGTGCCAGGCGGACGTCGATCACGCTGGTTACCGTCCAGTGGCCGGCCTGGGTGAGGGCCATGCCGCGGCCCAGCTCGCGGGTGCTGATGCCGCGCAGGTTCAGCGCGACCCGGGCCACGCCGCTGACCTGTGCCGCCGGGGCGCCGAGTGACTGCACGCCCCTGACTCGCACCGTGCGCATGGAGGGGGTCGCCGTCAGTTCGTCCCCGGCGCGTATGGTCCCGGCCTGCAGGGTTCCGGTGACCACGGTCCCGATGCCCTTGATGGCGAACACCCGGTCCAGCCACAGCCGGACACCGGCACCCGGGTCCGGTTCGGGGAGCCGGGCCGCGAGCCTGCCGAGCGCGGCGGCCAGGTCGGGCAGGCCCTGGCCGGTGAGCGCGCTGACCGCCACGGCTTCCGGACCGGCGCCCTGGCCGAGACTGGTGCCGGCGATCTGGAGCAAGGCCTGCCGCAGCGCGGGCGCCGGATCGGCCAGGTCGGCGCGCGTGATCACCAGGACCCCGTGCCGGACACCGAGGGCGTCGATCGCCGCGAGATGCTCGGCGGACTGGGGCTTCCAGCCCTCGTCGGCGGCCACCACGAACATCACCGCCAGGGCCGGGCCCGCGCCGGCCAGCATGTTGGTGATGAACCGCTCGTGCCCGGGCACGTCGACGAACGCGATCGCCTCACCGGATGGCAGGGTCATCCAGGCGAAGCCGAGATCGATGGTCATGCCGCGACGCTGCTCGGCTTCCCAGCGGTCGGGTTCCATCCCGGTGAGCGCGCGCACCAGCAGAGACTTGCCGTGATCCACGTGGCCGGCGGTGGCGATGACGTGCACGTGCTACTCCCGCGGGGCGGATCTGCCAGTGGCAGACGCCGGGGCCGCGGTTGGAGGGTCGGCGGGCTGCGGGGCCTTGTCGTGGGCCGCGGCGTCGGCCACCCCCGCCGGGCTGACGGCCCCGGAGCGGGCCAGCACGACGTCAGTCCTCGGCACGTGACGGCGCGGATCCACAACCGCGACCCTAACGGCGGCAGCGGCCCGCGGCCATTCAACCGCCGAGCCCGCACGGAGGCGCGACAACGCCCGCGACGAGACACCGCGGAGGCGGACGGGAATCGAACCCGCCGACGACGCGTAACGCCGCCCGCCGGTTTTGAAGACCGGGGGGGCCACCAGGCACCCGGACGCCTCCGCCGCCGAGGCTACCCGCGCCGTACGGCGCCCGCCATCCAGAACCCGGGCGCGCGCCGGCGGGTCCGGACAGAGCATTACATTTGGCCCTGTGATCGATCCAGGTGCGTTCCGGCTGACCCAGTACGCGCGCGGCGGCGGCTGCGCCTGCAAGATCCCGCCCGGCGAGCTGGAGGAAACCATCGCCGGGCTCGTGCCCGACGGCGGGGGCACGGACCTGATGGTCGGGGTCGAGCACGGTGACGACGGCGCCGTGGTGCGGGTCGGCCCGGCCCTGGCCGTGGTGGTGACGGCCGACTTCTTCACCCCGGTCGTGGACGACGCGCACACGTTCGGGCGCATCGCCGCCACCAACGCCCTGTCCGACATCTACGCCATGGGCGGCGAGCCGCTGGTCGCGCTGAACCTGCTCGGCTGGCCCCGCGACCGGCTCCCGGCCGAGCTGGCCGCCGAGGTGCTGCGCGGCGGCCTGGACACCGGGCGCGCGGCGCGCTGTCACGTCGCGGGCGGGCACAGCATCGACGACCCGGAGCCGAAATACGGCATGGCGGTGACCGGCGTCGCGGATCCGGCCCGGCTGCTGCGGATCGACACCGGGCGGCCGGGGCAGCCGCTCAGCCTGACCAAGCCGATCGGCACCGGCGTGCTCAACGCCTGGCACAAGGCCACGGGCGAGGTCAGCGCGGCGGCGATCGACGTGATGACCACCCTCAACGCTGACGCCAGCCGGCAGGCCCTGGCCGCCGGGATCGGCTGTGCTACCGACGTGACCGGATTCGGCCTGCTCGGCCACCTGTTCAAGCTGGCCCGGGCCAGCGAGGTCTCCGCGGTCGTGGACCACGCGGCGGTGCCGCTCATCGAGGGAACCCGGGCCGCGGCACAGGCCGGGCACATCCCGGGCGGCAGCCGCCGGAACCTCGACTGGGTGCTCCCGCACACCGACACCGGCGCGTTGGCCGGGGACGACCTGCTCCTGCTCGCAGACGCGCAAACCTCCGGCGGGCTGCTCGTGGCCGGGGAGCTGCCCGGGGCACCGGTGATCGGAGAGCTGGTCCCGCGCCGCGAAAGCGTGCTCATCATCCGGTAGGCAGGGCTCGGTGGGCGCGGCGCGCCCCGGCGCGGTGAACGTGCCTGCCCGGGTCAGTGATGGCCCTGCCGCGGTCGCGACGGCCCGGCGGGTTCGGTCAGCGCGGCGAGCACGTCGGGGAAGATGGCGTCGGCCCGGGCGTCCAGCTCGTCGTCGGTCAGCAGCTGGACCGGATGGGGGATGTAGACCATGCGCGCGCCCGGCATGCCGAGCCGGCGTGCCTGCTCGATGGCTTCGTCGGCGAACGGTGCCGTCGCGATGCCGACCGCCGGGATGGCCCGGCGCTCCAGGTGAACCAGGTCATGCAAACTGCACGACGTGCATGAGCCTCAATCGGCGAGGGCCTCCACGACCAGGTCGGCCTGGCCTGCGATGTCGCCGATCAGCGCGAGGGCGGCCGGCTTGGAGAAGATTTCCTTCGTAGTGCGCGCCGTCACCGCGCCCGCCGCCTGCAGCAGCGTCTCGACCCGGTCGAGGAACTCGGCGCCGCGGTTCTTCCGGATGTCGAGCAGCACCACCCGGCGACCGGCGATGCTGGCCGGGCGCGGCGCGAGCGGCTCGGGCGCCCGGACGCGCTCGTCGAACGGGCTCACGTAGTCAGCGGCCACGGTGACCCCACCTCCCGGGAGACCATCTGGGACCCCATGCCGGTGCACGGGCCTAGAACTGCAGAGTAACGCCCGGCCTCGCCGCCGGCCACGATCAGCACGATGGCCTCCGGCGACGCCCACTTGGGCACCTGGGCGGCGGGGTCGGCGGCGTGGACGAAGGGAGTTGTCTCGCCGCGGCGCAGCTCGCCGGCGGGCTTGTGCACTGCGTCGAACATGAAGCGGCGTAGCTGCGGTTTGGTCCATCCGGCGGCGCGGAACATCTCGGCGTGCTCGGGGCAGATCACGAACACTGACGGCTCCTCCAGCGGCCACCAGTTGGTGCTCCAGGCGCTCGCCGCTGCCCACGCGAGGACCCAGGCGAGATCCTCGGGGGTGCGGCTGCGGTGGTCGGAGATCGACAGCGGCGCGTCGCTGCCGATGACCGTGACGACCGACTGGCCGGGCTGGAAACCGCGTTCGACGTGCAGCGGCTCCCAGGGGCTCACGTCCTCGTCCTCGGCGATGCAGAACCCGACCTTCCCCATCTGCCCCTGGGTCGCCCGGTCCAGCCTGCCGGGCATCGCTCCGCCGGTGAGGGTGACGAGCAGCCGCAGCGCCCGGCCGATGGTGAGGTTGGCCCGGAACCCCGGGCCGAGCGCGCCCATGCCGCTGTTCAGGCCGATCGCCTCCCGCACCGGTCCGTTCACCACCACCAGCTGCCCGGCCGGCTGGGTGGTCACCGCCTGGCCGTGGAGGTTGAACGCGGGATCGAGCGCGGCCTGGGCGGCCGCCACCACGACCGGGAAGTAGGCCGGGCGGCAGCCCGCCAGCACCGCGCAGGCCGCGACCCGCTCCAGCGTCGCCTCGCCCATGTCGGGCGGGACGAGGCCGATACCGACGCGGCCGTCGCAGCCGCCGAGCATCGCCTCGACCCGGTCCGGGGTCGGCGGGACGACCGGCAGGCCGTCGGTCCAGCCGCGCTCGAACATCTCCTCGACGTCGTCGGTGCCGGCGCGGGCCGACATCGCGGCCGCCAGATCCGGGTCGATCGCGGCCTTGGACGAGCATCCGGGCTTGAGCAGCGGCTCGGTGGCCTGCGGGACCGCGAGCTCGGCGCCGAGGAGCGCTCCCGCCCGCCCGATGAGAGCCACCAGGGCCGCGTGGTCCCAGCCGGTCACGGTGCCCGCGATCGTCCCGGCGCGGTCGACGAGGACCGCCGTCGGCACCGAGACGAGCCGGTAGGCGCGCGACGTCTCGTATGGCGGGTCCGCGGAGGCCACCCCCGCCTGCCAGCCGAGACGGCGCACCACCCGGACGGCGACCTCGAGCGGGTCCTCGAACACGGCGGTGGCGGTGAGCCCGGCCTCCTGCCAGGCCCCGCACAATGGGCCGAGCCTGCGCAGGGCCATCGCGGAGGTGGGGCACTCCTCGGAGACGAACAGCAGCAGCGCGCAGCCGCCCGTGGTGAGGCCGGCGATGGTGACCTCGCCGGGGCCGAGCCCGCGGACCGACAGGGCCGGCGCGCGGGCCGGCGCGCCGCCCTGGCTGGGGTCGCTTTCCGTCATATGCCTGCGCTACCACGGCCGCGGCCGTCTGCGGAAGGTTTCAGCCGCCGCGTTATCCCCCGTCCCCCGTCGGCATCGCCCGCTACGACGACCTGGTCCGCCCGCACGCCGACGGCCGCCCCGAAGGCTTCTGCTGCTACCGGCCCGGCGCTGCCCGGCTTTCGAGCGCGTCGATCGCGGCACTGATGGCTGACTGGGCGATCCGGAGCTTGCCGAGCACGTCGGCGGGGGCGGGCTCCGGGAGCGCCAGGACAAAGGATCCCTCGCCCTGCGCGGTCCGCAGCAGGCCCTCGTCCCGCAGGATGTCCTCTGCGGCGCGGACCGTCCCCAGCGCGGCGTCATACCGCTCCTGAAGCGCCGGGATGCCGGGAAGCCGGGAGCCCACCGGGAACTCCCCCGCGGCGATGCGGCGGCGGAGATCGTCGGCGATGTCCCTATACTTTGCCATAGCACTACTCTATAGACTATTGATGCTTTTGGCAATAGTTGCGGTGCCCGTCGGCGCGGCCGGGCGGTGCCGCCGGAAATCGGGTTGCCGCGGCCGGTGCGTTTGCTGAGGATGACGGCGATGGGCGCCACCAGGATGCACGCCGACGAGGTCGAGACCGACGTCGCGCTCGTGCGCCGGCTGCTCGCCGGGCAGTTCCCGCGCTGGGCCGGCCTGCGGATCGAGCCGGTCGCGTCGTACGGGACCGATCACGACATCTACCGGCTCGGTGGCCGCCTGGCCGCCCGGCTGCCGCGCATCGGCGGGGCCGCGACGCAGGCCGCAATGGAAGCGCGGTGGCTGCCGAAGTTCGCGCCGCGCCTGCCGCTCGCGATTCCGGTGCCGCTGGCGATGGGACGCCCGGCCGAGGGCTATCCCTTCGACTGGTCGGTGTGCACGTGGCTGCCGGGCGCGAACGCCGACAGCGGCCTCGCGGGCGCTAGCGCACGTCCTCGCGGACAGCGTGCCCTGATCCTTGCCGAGCCCGGGTGAGGTTTCCGCCGTCGCGCGTGGGAAAATCGCGTCAGCCGGACTCGTGAGGAGATGCCGCCATGCGCGAGCGCAGCTGGCTTGGTTCGTGGCCGCTGCTGCGCCAGCTAGCCGGTCCGGACCGGCTAGGCCTCGGCGCGGCGGTCAAAAGCAAGCGGACCGGCGAACTCCGGCCGCGGGTGTCGGTCGCCGACAAGGTCGTGAAGTCGGTCTGCCCGTACTGCGCGGTCGGCTGCGGGCAGAACGTATACGTGCGGGACGGGCGGGTCACCCAGATCGAGGGCAATCCGGATTCGCCGGTCAGCCGCGGCCGGCTCTGCCCGAAAGGCTCGGCCAGCCTGCAACTGACGACCGGCGACGCGCGCCAGTACCGGGTGCGGTACCGGCGGCCGTTCGGCCGCGAGTGGGAGGACCTGGACCTGGACGCGGCGATGGACATGATCGCCGACCGGGTCATCTCGGCCCGGCGGGCAGGCTGGCAGTGGCAGGCCGACGCCGCGCGCACCCGCCGCACGCTGGGCATCGCCAGCCTCGGCGGGGCCACCCTGGACAACGAGGAAAACTACCTGATCAAGAAGCTGTTCACCGCCCTCGGCGCGATCCAGATCGAAAACCAGGCCCGCATATGACACTCCTCCACCGTCCCCGGTCTGGGGACTAGCTTCGGCCGCGGCGGGGCCACCAACTTCCAGCAGGACCTGCAGAACGCCGACTGCATCATCATCGAGGGCTCGAACATGGCCGAGTGCCATCCGGTCGGGTTCCAGTGGGTCATGGAGGCCAAGGCCCGGGGCGCAACGGTCATCCACGTCGATCCGCGGTTCACCCGGACCAGCGCGCTCGCCGACCTGCACGTGCCGATCCGGGCCGGAACCGACATCGCGTTCCTCGGCGGGCTGATCAACTACGTGATCAGCAGCGAGAAGTACTTCCGGGACTATGTCCTTGCCTACACCAACGCTCCGGTGATCCTGACCGAGGATTACGCCGACACCGAGGATCTCGATGGCGTGTTCTCCGGGCTGGACCGCGAGGACCGCTGCTATGACTTCGATGCCTGGCGCTACCAGGGGCCAGAGATAGAGGTCAAGGCCGCCGCCGGCCGGCGCGACCTGCCCGAGACCGAGCGCAGGCGCATCC
The DNA here is from genome assembly GCA_963808705.1 of uncultured Actinomycetota bacterium. Taxonomy (GTDB): domain Bacteria; phylum Actinomycetota; class Actinomycetes; order Streptosporangiales; family Streptosporangiaceae; genus JASHPR01. Next base: position 478,605 of record CAWEHB010000016.1, read on the forward strand.
GGCGCCAGCTGCACCTGGCGGGGCGCGGCGAGGCGCACGGCTCGGCCGGCGCGCCGTGCCACCCCGCGCCGGACACCGATCCGACCCTGCAGCACCCGCGCTGCGTGTTCCAGGTGCTCAAGCGGCACTACGCCCGGTACACCCCGGAACTGGTCGAGCAGGTCTGCGGGATACCCCAGGACCTGTTCACCCGGGTATGCCGGTCGCTCACCGACAACTCGGGCCGCGACCGCACCACCGCGTTCGCCTACGCCGTGGGCTGGACCCAGCACACAGTCGGCGTGCAGTACATCCGCACCGCCTCGATCCTGCAGGCACTGCTGGGCAACATCGGCCGGCCCGGCGGCGGCGTCATGGCCCTGCGCGGGCACGCCTGCATCCAGGGGTCCACGGACATACCGACGCTGTTCGACCTGCTGCCCGGCTACCTGCCGATGCCGTTCGCCTGGGGCAACGAGGACCTCGACACGTACGTGGCCGCCGAGTCCCCGCAGAAGGGCTTCTACGCGAACATCCGGTCCTACCTGGTCAGCCTGCTGAAGGCCTGGTGGGGAGACGCCGCGACGGCCGAGAACGGCTTCTGCTACGACTACCTCCCCCGGCTGACCGGCAGCCACGGCACCTACGACACCGTGCTGGCCCAGCTCGACGGCACGTGCAAGGGCTACTTCCTGTTCGGACAGAACCCCGCGGTCGGCTCGGCCAACGCGCGCATGCAGCGGCTGGGCCTGGCCAGCCTGGACTGGCTGGTGGTGCGGGACATGGTCATGACCGAGAGCGCCACCTGGTGGAAAGACGGCCCGGAGATCGAGAACGGCGAGCTGGCCACCGAGGAGAACGGCACCGAGGTGTTCTTCCTCCCCGCTGCCGCGCACACCGAGAAGGCCGGGAGCTTCACCAACACCCAGCGCATGCTGCAGTGGCACGATCAGGCGGTCGAGCCGAGCGGTGACGCCCGCAGCGACCTGTGGTTCACCTACCATCTCGGTCGGCGCATCCGGGCCAAGCTGGCCTCGTCCGCCGACGAGGCCGACCGGCCGATCCTCGACCTGACCTGGGATTACCCGGTGCGGGGCCCGCTGGACGACCCAGACGCCGACGCGGTCCTCGCAGAGATCAACGGCTGGGACGCCAGCGGGCGGCCGCTGTCCGGCTACACCCAGCTGACCGACGACGGCTCCACGGCGTGCGGCTGCTGGATCTACAGCGGGGCCCGGGCCGGCGGGGTGAACCAGGCGGCCCGCCGCAAGCCGGGACAGCAGCAGAGCTGGGTGGCGCCGGAGTGGGGCTGGGCCTGGCCGGCCAACCGGCGGGTGCTCTACAACCGGGCGTCAGCAGATCCGGACGGCGCGCCGTGGAGCGAGCGCAAGGCCCTGGTCTGGTGGGACGCGGAGCAGGGCCGCTGGACCGGGCATGACGTTCCCGACTTCATCGCCGACCGGCCGCCGTCGTACCGTCCGCCGCCGAGCGCTACCGGGGTGGACGCGATCTCGGGCATCGACCCGTTCATCATGCAGGCTGACGGCAAGGCGTGGCTGTTCGCCCCGGCAGGCCTGGTGGACGGCCCGCTGCCGACGCACTACGAACCAGAGGAATCCCCGTTCCGCAACCTGCTCTACGGCCAGCAGCGCAACCCGGTCCGGCAGATCATCCGCCACCCGGAGAATGAGTACCAGCCGAGCGCAGGCGAGCCGGGCGCCGACGTGTTCCCGTACGTGATCACGACCAACCGGCTCACCGAGCATCAGACGGCGGGCGGCATGACCCGGTTCCTGCCCTACCTGGCCGAGCTGCAGCCGGCGCTGTTCTGCGAGATCTCACCGCAGCTCGCCGCCGAGCGCGGCGTGGAACACCTCGGCTGGGTCACGATCATCACGGCTCGCGGCGCGGTCGAGGCCCAGGCGCTGGTCACCGAGCGGATCCGGCCGCTTGAGGTCGACGGCCGGGTGCTGCACCAGATAGCGCTGCCGTGGCATTGGGGCCATAACGGGTACACCACCGGTGATTCTGCCAACGAGCTGACGAACCTGGCGCTCGACCCGAACGTGCACATCCACGAGGTCAAGGCCCTGACCTGCGATATCCGCCCCGGCCGGCGGCCGCGCGGGCCAGCCCTGGCCGACCTGGTGCGGGAGTACCGCAAGCGCGCCGGCATAACGGATCAGACGGGCACGGAGATGTGAGATGGACACGCAACCAGCTCAGCACCTGACGGCCCCGCGGGAACCGGGGCCGGGACAGCCCGGCGGCCTGGACCCGGCCGCGCAGGCCGGTCACCTGGATCACCCGCCGCGGATGGGGTTCTTCACCGACACCTCGGTGTGCATTGGCTGCAAGGCATGCGAGGTGGCCTGCAAGGAGTGGAACTTCGTGCCCGAGGACGGCCTTGAGCTGACCGGCATGTCCTACGACAACACCGGAGGCCTGGGCGCGTCGACCTGGCGGCACGTTGCGTTCATCGAGCAATCGGCGGTGACCACGCGCAGGCTCGACGGCCCGCCCTCGGGCGCCGCGGTCCCAGAGGGCGCCGAGGAAGCCGGGGACCTGCGCTGGCTGATGTCCAGCGACGTGTGCAAGCACTGCACCGAGGCGGCCTGCCTGGACGTCTGCCCGACCGGCGCGCTGATGCGCACCGAGTTCGGCACGGTCGTGGTCCAGGACGATGTCTGCAACGGGTGCGGCTACTGCGTGTCGGCCTGCCCGTTCGGCGTCATCGACCGGCGCGAGTCCGACGGCGGCGCGCACAAGTGCACGCTGTGCTATGACCGGATCGGTGACGGCCTGACGCCGGCCTGCGCCATGGCCTGCCCGACCGAGTCCATCCAGTTCGGGCCGCTGGACGAGTTGCGGGAGCGGGCTCAGCAGCGGGCCGCCGAGCTGCACGACGCGGGCAGGCCGGAGGCGCGGCTGTACGGCGAGGACCCCGCCGACGGCATCGGCGGCGCGGGGGCGTTCTTCCTGCTGCTCGACCGGCCCGAGGTGTACGGCCTGCCGCCGGACCCGGCGGTTACCACGCGTGACCTGCCCCGCATGTGGCGGCACGCGGCCGCCGCCGCCGCGGGCCTCGCCGTGGCTGCCGCCGCGGCGTGCCTCGGGAGGCGGGGATGAGCGCTTCCGAGAACGGCCGCCGCAGGCGCCGCGGCGGCGAGGAGCCGATGGTGCCGCGGGCCGAGTTCACGTCCTACTACGGCCGGCCGGTGGTGAAGGACACGGTGTGGGGCCTGGACGTTCCCAGTTACCTGTTCTTTGGCGGGCTGGCCGGCGCCTCGTCGGCGCTGGCCGCGGGCGCGCAGCTGTCCGGCCATCCGGAGCTGGCCCGGGCCGCGAAGGCCGGGGCGGCCGGCGCCATCAGCCTGTCGATGGTGGCGCTGGTACACGACCTGGGCCGGCCGGCCAGGTTCCTCAACATGCTGCGGGTGTTCAAGGTGACCTCGCCGATGAGCGTCGGCACCTGGCTGCTGTCCGGATACACTCCCCTGGCCGTGGCCGCGGCCGGGTGCGCGGTCACCGGGAAGATGCCGCAAGCCGGCGCCGCCGCCACGGCCGGGGCCGCGGCGCTCGGACCGGCCGTGGCGGCGTACACGGCGGTGCTGCTGGCCGACACCGCCACCCCGGCCTGGCACGACGCCTACCGCGAGCTGCCGTACGTGTTCGTCGGCTCGGCCGCCACCGCGGCCGGCGGTCTCGGCCTGCTGGCCGTCGCCCCCGAGCACGCCACGCCCGCGGCGCGGCTGGCCATCGTGGGCGCCGCGGCGGAGCTCACCGCAGAGCGGCTGCTGCACCAGCGCCTCGGCCCGGTGGCACGGCCCTACCGCACCGGGCGGCCCGGGGCACTGATGCGGACCGGGCAGGTTCTCGCCGCCAGCGGGATCGCCGTGGCGCTGCTCGGCCGCCGGAGCCGGGCGCTGTCCGCGCTGGCCGGGGCGGCCCTGCTGGCCAGCTCGGCTGTGACCCGGTTCGGCGTCTTCGAGGGAGGCCGGGCCTCCGCCCGGGACCCCGGGTACACGGTCGGCCCGCAGCGCGAGCGCGTCCGCGAACGAGGCGAGCCCGCTACCGTCGCGTAACGTCGTCAGCTGACGAAAACCCGGCGCGGCAGGCCTGGCTACCGGATGCTCAGGACGCTCTCGCGGCGCGGGACCAGCTCCCCGATTATCGCGGCCCCGGGGGTCTCCCCGCCACCAGTGGCCCGCCCGATGTCTGGGCATCGGCGAGCAGGAGCAGGTCCTCCGCGCCCGGTTCAGCCCGGGGCACGGCAGGCCGCAGGCGCGGCGTATGGTCGCCAGCGTGGACCCGCGCAGGAACGTGCCACGGACCGACGCCGTGCTCGCCGACCCCCGCCTGGCCGCCGCGCGGGAACGGCTGGGCAGCGCCCTGGTCAAGGCCGCGGTCGCCCGGGCACAAGATCAGGCACGGGCCGGCGCCATCGCGCCCGCGGACGTCGCCGACGCCGCGGCTGCCTCGCTGCCGCCCGTCGCGGCCACCCTGACCCCCGTGATCAACGCCACGGGCGTGGTGGTGCACACCAATCTCGGCCGGGCTCCGCTGTCGGCGGCCGCGCGCGAGGCCGTCAGCGCGGCCGCGGGCTATACGGACGTGGAGTTCGACCTGGGATCCGGCCGGAGGGGCCGCCGCGGCGCGGGCGCGCTCCGGGCCCTCGCCCGGGCGGTCCCGGCGGCCGGGGCCGTGCACGTGGTGAACAACAACGCCGCCGCGCTGGCCCTGGCGGCCACGGCGCTGGCCGCGGGGCGCGAGATCGTGGTCAGCCGCGGCGAGCTGATCGAGATCGGCGACGGGTTCCGCCTGCCGGACCTGCTGCAGTCCACCGGGGCCCGGATCCGCGAAGTCGGCACGACCAACCGGACCACGCTCGACGATTACCAGCAGGCGATGTGCGCGGACACGGCGTTCATCCTCAAGGTCCACCCGTCCAATTACCGGATCGAGGGCTTCACGGCGCAGGTCGGCGTCCGGGAGCTGGCCGGCCTGGGAGCGCTGGTGGTCGGGGACATCGGATCGGGCCTGCTCACGCCGAACCCGGTGCTGCCCGACGAACCCGACGCCAGCTCCTGGCTGCGGGCCGGCGCCGACCTGGTCACGGCCAGCGGCGACAAGCTGCTCGGCGGGCCGCAGGCAGGCCTGCTGCTGGGCCAGCCCGAGACGGTCACCCGCCTCGCCCGCCATCCGCTGGCCCGCGCGATGCGCGTGGACAAGCTGACGCTCGCCGCTCTCGAGGCGACCCTCACCGGGCCGGCCCCGCCGGTCGCCCTGGCGCTCGCCGCCAGCCCGGGCTCGGTCCGTGACCGCGCCGACCAGCTTGCCGCGCGGCTCGCCGCCTCGGGCGTCGACTGCCGCGCGGTGGCCACCCGTGCCGCCGTGGGGGGCGGCGGGGGCCCGGGCGTGGCCTTGCCCAGCGCCGGGCTGTCCCTGCCGGAGGAACTGGCGGCCGAACTACGCGCCGGCGCAGCGGTCCGGCGGGGGATCATGCCCGCGGTCGTCGGCCGGATCGAGGACGGCCGACTGCTGCTCGACCTGCGCGCCGTCGCGCCCGCCGACGACGAGCAGCTCGGCGCGGCCGTCGCCGCCGCCGCGAGCCGGGACGGCAGCGCGGGCCGGGACGGTGCCGGCCGTCCCGCCGCCCCGGCCCCCGCCCTGGGGACGGTCTCCCCCGCCGGTGAGTAGCGCGTGCACGTTATCGCGACCGCCGGGCACGTGGATCACGGGAAGTCGACGCTGGCCCGCGCGCTCACCGGCATGGAACCCGACCGGTGGGAGGCTGAGCGCCGCCGGGACCTGCCCATTGACCTTGGCTTCGCGTGGATGACGCTGCCCTCCGGCGAGCAGCTTGCCTCTGTCGACATTCCCGGGCACGAGCGCACTTCGAAAATACAGTCGAAATCTTCGAGAACATGATATGCTGATCGAACAAAGATAGCAGCCTCTTGATCCGGCCTGGAAGGGGGCTTGCCCAGATGACCGCAGATCCCGGCGCCCCTCGCGGCCAGCAGGAAGTGCCCCCGGCCCCTCGCGGCCAGCAGAAGCTAACCACCGACGAGCTTCTCCGCCGGCTCGAGGCCGAGGGGGAGCTAACGGTCGCCGAACTGACCGCGCTAGCCCGGCTCGACGGCGGCCCGGACGACGATGATGCCTGGGACTACAATCTCGAATTCGAGCCACCGCCGGGCTGGGACTGCGATCCGGACCGGGACTGCGATGCCGGGCCGACCGTGCCGGAGGCGTTCGATGCCGGGTTCACCCACCGCGAGGGCGGCAACGGCGACGGGTTCGCGGCCGGCGGTCCCCTGGATGTCATGCTGCCGGGCCCGGAACTGGCCCGGCACGTCGGTGCCGCGCGGCGCACCGGGCTGGGCGGTCTGTCCGACGACGAGCTGATCGGCGTGCTGGGCGCGGCCCGGCGGCTGGGCTCCTGGCAGGCCGAGCTGGAACTGGCCGCCGCAGCCGAGCTGGACGCCCGCCGGGCCGGGCCGGACGGCCGCGAGGGCGAGCACGTCGCCGAGGAGATCGCGGCCGCGCTCACCCTCACCGGCCGCTCCGCCGGATCGCTGCTGGAACTGTCCCGCCGCCTGGGCCGGCTGCCGCAGACCACCGCGCTGTTAGCCGCCGGGATCATCGACCGCCCCCGCGCCGGCGTCATCGCCGACCAGCTGAGCATGCTGCCCGACGCCGGCGCCGCCGCGGTGGAAGACCGGATCGCGCCGCGCGCGGGCGCCCTGACCACCGGGCAGCTGCGCGCCGCCTGCCAGCGCGCCGTCCTGGCTCACGACCCGCAGGCCGCGATCCGCCGCCGGGAAAAGGCCGAGCAAGACGCCCGGGTGGAATGCTGGGCCGAAGCAGCAGGCACCGGCGCGATCGCCGGACGGGACCTGAACCTAGCCGCGGTGATCGCCGCGGACAAGCACCTCGACGCCGCCGCCCGCTGGCTGCGCGAGCGCGGCGCGCCCGGCACCCACGACCAGCTGCGCGCCCGGGCCCTGCTCGCCCGGCTCACCGGCCAGCCCCTGCCCTCCCTGCTCCCCCAGCCCGCCGCGGGCCCGGCCGGCCCCGGCCGTAGCCCGGACCCGGCCGCGCCCGGCAGCCCCCGCCACTGGCCCGCCGGGCCGGCCGGGCCGGCCGGCCCGGGCGGGTCGGTGAACCTGACCATGCCCGCCGCCGCCTGGCTCGGCCTGGCCGACTCCCCCGGCGAGATCGCCGGGACCGGCGCCGCCGACGCCGCCACCTGCCGCGACCTGGCCGCCGCGCTGCGGCCCGGCGACAGCCGCTGGTGCCTGACCCTCACCGACCGCCACGGCCGCGCCATCGCCCACGGCTGCGCCCGCGCCGGACCCGGCCCGCCCGCCAGCTCCGGTCAAGGCTCCTGGCTGGCCCAGATCACGACCACCCCCATCGAGTCCGGGACCTGCTCACACCGGCGGGAATCAGCCGGCTACCGGCCCTCCCCCACGCTGCGGCACCTGGTCAAGATCCGCAGCCCCCGGTGCGGCTACCCCGGCTGCCGCCGCCCCGCCACCCGCTGCGACGACGACCACACCATCCCCCACCACAAGGGCGGCAAGACCTGCGAATGCAACCTGCACCCGCTCTGCCGCCGGCATCACCAGACGAAACAACAATCCGGATGGCACCTCAGCCAGGACGAGCCGGGCGAGCTGACCTGGACCACGCCCAGCGGGCGCCGCTACACCGTGACCGCGGAACCGTACCCAGCGTGAACGGCACGGACCCCGGGCGGATCAGGAGCGGGCGTCCTTGACCTGCCGGGCACGACATGGCCTGCTATCATTAGAACGAAGTTGCGGCAATACGCAATGGCTAGGGCTGCAGATGACAACTACGTTTGAGGCACGGCACACTGGGACCCAAGCGGCTACGCTGGATGACATGGCCGCGGTGCAAGCCACCGCGCCCGGGACCCGGTACCAGTCCCGCCCCGGGCGCCGGGTGATGGTCGCCCCGAGCCTGGCGGACCTGCGGGGACCCACCGAGGGCACGGTCGAATTGCCGCTGTGGTTGTTCTGGAGCCGCCCCGGTCATGCGTTTGACCTCGGTGACCAGGATATGCGGCTGTGGCTGTACCAGACCGTGCTCCGGGAAGCGAGCCGACTGGAGGACCTCACCGCTTACCTGGACGGTGACACCCTGGTCGCCCTGTGGCCTGATTTGTATCTGCCCAAGGGTGTGCGGCAAGCGTGGGAAGAGGCGCACCCGCTCCTGCGCGCCAGCGCCACCGTAGCCGCCACCGCCTGATGCCACTGAGCGAGCTCCACCGTGAGGTGGCCGTTATCGCGCTGCGCGCCGCCGCCCCGCATGGATTCGCTCTCGGCGGCGGCAACGCCCTGATCGCTCACGGAGTCATCGAGAGGCCTACCGAGGACGTCGATGTCTTCAGTGACATGCAGGGGGGCGTGGAGGCTGCCGCGGATGCCGTAGAGGCTGCGCTGCGCGACGTGGGCTTCGGGACCGAGCGCCGGGATAAGACCGCCGGCCTCGCGGACATCTTTTACGGGATGGGTGAAGGGCTGGCCGAGTGGATCGTCACCGCTCCCGGCGGGGAGCAGATGATGCTGCAGATGGCTTATTTTGACCGGGCGCGCAGGCCAGTGATCATGGATGTCGGGCCTGTCCTGGATCTTGAGGATGTGGTCGGCGGCAAGGTATGCGCGCTGGCCAGCCGGGCTGAGCCGCGGGATTACCTTGACACCGCGTGCGCCATGGAGCACTACAGCATCGAGCAGATGATCGGCTTCGCCCGGCGGCTGGATCCGGGACTGACCGATCGGGACTTCGGGGACGCGGGCCGGCGGCTGGACCAGTGGGGCGACGGGGTGTTCGCTGCCTTCGGGCTCAGCCCGCAGGACGTCTCCGCGTTGCGGAAGAGATTCGCGGCCTGGCCCCGGTCCTGACCCGGCGGCGGCACCGTGCGGACGGCGGTGCCGGACCGGACCGCAGCCTCACGCCACGACCGCGGCGTCAGGCTGGACCGCGGCGTCAGGCTGGACCGCGGCGTCAGGCTGGACCGCGGCGTCACGCCGGACGGCGGGCCAGCTGGTAGCCGAACCCGATGACCTGCGGCAACCGCCCGTCCGGGGCGCAGTCGAGGAACTCCCGCCGGAGATCCTCCTCGAAGCCCGGGGCGAGGTCGCCCAGCGCCGCACGAGACAGAGCCCCGGTGGAGAAGATGAAGCCAGCCAGCGCGTCCGGCGTCCATTCGTGCGCGGCGGTAAACGTGTAGTCGCCGACGACGCCGAACCCTGACTGCCGCAGGATCGCCAGGTCCGGCCGCTCCCTGCGGTCCTGCTCATAGCCGGGCGGGATGCGGTCGTCGGCCCCGGCGCGGGTCCGCCACCGCCGCATGGTCGCCGACAGGGCCTGCTGCCACGGCTCCTCGCCCTCCCAGGGCGATCCGCCCCACACCAGGGCCAGGAACCGGCCCGGCCGCAGCCAGCGGAAGGCGTGGGCGGCGGCCCTCTCCCGGCGCAGGCGGTGGAACGCGTTCCCGACGGCGACCAGGTCGAAGGACTCCCCCGGCGCGGACAGGTCCTCCACGGCCGAGGTCAGCGGCCGGATGTGGCCGAGCCCGGCCGCCTCGGCCTTCTCCCGGACGATCGCGATCATGTCCGGCTCCTGGTCGACGGCCCAGAGCTCCGCGAAACGGTTCTGCAGGGCGAAGCTGATCTGGCCGGTGCCGCAGGCGAGGTCCAGGAGCCGACCCTCGCCGCTCGCCCCGATCGCTGGGCGAGGTCATCGATCAGGCTCTGCGGGTAGGGCACCCGGTAGCGGTCGTAGTACCGGGCGGTCCCCCGGAACAGGTCGCGTCGGAACTCGGGGTCGGCCACCCTGTCATTGTCCCCGGGCTGCAGGCTGCCAGCCGCCCCTCCCCGCGCTGGGCCGCAGGCTGCCAGCCGCCCCTCCCCGCGCTGGGCCGCCGGCTACCGGGCGCCGCCGCCCGCGCCGGGCCAGTCCTCGGCCAGCATCGCCCAGCGCTCGTGGTCCCGCCAGTCCCCGTCGATCAGCAGGTAGCGGCGGGAGTAGCCCTCCTTCTCGAAGCCGAGGCGGCGCACCAGCGCGATGGAGCGGGCGTTGCCCGGCTGGATGTTCGCCTCCACCCGGTGCAGCCTCAGCTCGCCGAACGCCGCGCCGATCACCGCCCGCAGGCCCTCGGTCATCAGGCCGCGCCCGGCGTGGGAGGCGAACGCCCCGTAGCCCAGGTAGCCGGACTGGAGGCCCCCGCGCACGATGTTGCCGATGTTCGCCACGCCGACGAGCCCTCCGCAGGCGCGGTGCCGGATCAGGTACCCGGCCTGGTCCTCGCGGCCGACCCGGTCCAGGTAGGCGGCGAAGCGCCCGGGGGTGTCCGGGAGGTCGAGCCACGGGTGGTGCAGCGAGCGGCTGGCGCGCACCGCGTCGATGAACTCGTCCGCGTCGGACGCCGCGGGCGCGGACAGGACTACCTCCATGCCCGCAGTCTTGGCCAGAGCCGGGCCTGCGCGCCACTTCTTGCCCGAATTCGGGCAGAAACTTGGCAGCGAACCGGAAACGGTGCACGATTGGGCGGTGCACGACCACGATCTCATCGAGCGGGTGGCCAGTTCCACGGGCCTGACGCAGGCCGAGGCGGCCCGGGTCGTGGAGGACGTCCTGGCCTGGTACCACGAGCCGGTCCAGGACTACGTGCGGCGCCGTCACGAGCACCACCGGCTCTTCGGCCAGCGCAATCCCGAGACCTTCGCGCTGATCGCCGGCGAGCTGGCCGGCCGCCTGGTCGCCGCGCCGTCCCTGTCGCAGCGCCAGCTGCGCCGGATCATCTACGGCTAGGAGCCTTCCATGTGCGGAATCGTCGGCTACATCGGCAACCAGAACGCCGCCCCGCTCCTCATCGAGGGCCTGTCCCGCCTGGAGTACCGCGGGTACGACTCGGCCGGGATCGCGGTCCTGGGCAGCCGCGGCGCCCAGGTCTTCCGCAGCGTCGGCCGGGTCCGCGACCTCGAGGCGTCGCTGCCCCGGCGCTTGGCCGGCAAGGCGGGCATCGGGCATACCCGGTGGGCCACGCACGGCCCGGCCACCGAGGACAACGCGCACCCGCAGACCAGCGAGGACCGGCGGATCAGCGTCGTGCACAACGGCATCATCGACAACGCGGCCGCGCTGCGCGAGCGCCTGGACGCCCGGGGGGTCAAGCTCACCTCCGAGACCGACACCGAGGTCATCGCCCACCTGGTGGCCCGCTCCGAGGCCGGCACCCTGGAGGGCGCGGTCCTCGACATGCTGTCCCGGGTCACCGGGACCTACGCGATCGCCGTCCTCGACGAGCGGCACCCGGACCGGCTCGTGGTCGCCCGCAACGGCTCCCCGCTCATCCTCGGCGTGGGCGACCGCGAGATGTACGTGGCCAGCGACCTCGCCGCGCTCGTCCGGCACACCACGTCCGTCGTCCACCTCGACGACGGGGAGCTGGCCACGGTGACCGCGTCCGGGTTCCGCACGTTCAGCCGGGACGAGGAGAACACGGCCAAGGTCCCGACCAGCATCGACCTCGACCTCGAGGACGTGGGGCTGGGCAGCTACCGGCACTACATGCGCAAGGAGATCCTCGAGCAGCCGTCCTCGATCGAGCGGATGCTGCGCGGCCGCCTGGACGAGCGGTTCGGCACCGCGCGCCTGGACGGGCTGAACCTCGGCCCGCGCGAGCTGCGCTGGTTCCGGCGGGTGAAGGTCCTCGGCTGCGGTTCCGCGCACTACGTGGGCCAGATGGGCGCCGCGATGATCGAGGAACTGGCCCGCATCCCGGCCGATGCCGAGCCCGCCTCGGAGTTCCGGTACCGCAACCCGATCATCGAGCCGGACACGCTGTACGTGGCGGTGAGCCAGTCCGGGGAGACCGCCGACACCGCGTTCGCGGTGCAGGAGGTCAAGCGCAAGGGCGGCCAGATCGTCGGGCTGGTCAACGTGGTCGGGTCGACCATCGCCCGGGAGTGCGACGGCGGGATCTACCTGCACGCCGGGCCCGAGGTCGCGGTCGCGTCGACCAAGGCCCTCACGCACATGGGCATCGGGTTCGCGATGCTCGCCCTGTGCCTGGGCCGGGTCCGCGACCTGTCCATCGCCGACGGCCAGCGGATCATCGCCGGGCTGCGCGGCCTCCCGGGCCAGGTGCTGGAGATCATCTCCGACGAGCCGCACATAGCCGAGATCGCGCAGGGCCTGGCCGGCGCGCGGAGCCTGTTCTTCATCGGCCGGGTCCGCGGGTTCCCGGTGGCGCGTGAGGGCGCCCAGAAATTCAAGGAGATCTCCTACCGGCACGCCGAGGCGTACCAGGCCAGCGAGCTGAAGCACGGCCCGCTGGCCCTCATCGACGCCAGCCTGCCGACCGTGGCGATCCTGCCGGACGACGAGCTCACCGACCGCAACCTCGCGGCCATGCAGCAGATCGCCGCGCGCAAGGGGCCGCTCGTCGTGATCACCCACCCCGGCGTCTCGCTCGGCGACCCGGACACGCCGTGCATCACCGTGCCCAAGAACGAGCGCGAGCTTGATCCCATCCTGCTGACCGTCCCGCTGCAGCTGCTGGCCTACCACGCCGCCCTCGCGCTCGGGCACGACATCGACAAGCCGCGCAACCTGGCCAAGTCGGTGACCGTCGAGTAACAGTCTCGCACCACCCCGTACCCGTAACCATCCGTTCTGGCCCGGAGAAGAACTCCCGCTAGCCCAGCGGCCGCCGCCGCTCATGCGCCGGGGCGGGCTGTCCAGTACGGTGCGGTTCATGATTTCTTACCGCCAGCCGGGAACCGTGCTCACCGACCACGTCTTCACCGTCCCGCTGGATCACGCCCGGCCGGACGGCGAGCAGATCCAGGTCTTCGCGCGGGAGGTGGTCGCGGCGGACAAGGCCGCGGCCGACCTGCCCTGGCTGGTGTACCTGCAGGGCGGCCCCGGGTTCGGGGCGCTGCGGCCGACCGGGCGGGACAGCTGGCTGAACCGGGCCCTGAACGACTACCGGGTGCTGCTGCTGGACCAGCGCGGGACCGGCCGGTCCTCCCCCGCCAACCGGCGCACCCTGGCCCGGCTGGGCAGCCCGCAGGCGCAGGCCGACTACCTGGCCCGGTTCCGGGCCGACGCGATCGTCGCCGACGCCGAGCTGATCCGCGCGGAGCTCACCGGAGGGCGCCCGTGGAGCATCCTGGGCCAGAGCTTCGGCGGCTTCTGCTCGGTCAGCTACCTGTCGCAGGCGCCCGGCGGGCTCAGCGAGGCCCTCATCACCGGCGGCCTGCCCAGCCTGGACGCGTCGGCCGACGACCTCTACCGGGCGACGTACCCGCTGGTGGCGCAGAAGAACGCGGAGCACTACACGCGCTACCCGGGCGATGTCGAGCAGGTGCGGAAGATCGCCGCGCGGCTGGCGGCCGGGGACACCCGGCTGCCCGGCGGCGCGCGGCTGACCGTCGAGGCCTTCCAGACACTAGGCCGGATGCTGGGCTCGAGCACGGGCAGTCACGCGCTGCACTACCTGCTGGAGGACCCGTTCGCCGGCGACGAGCTCTCCGACGACTTCCTGTACCAGGTGCAGGAGCACCTGTCGTTCTCGGCCGGGCCGCTGTACGCGCTGCTGCACGAGGCCTGCTACGCCCAGGGCCCCGCCACCCGCTGGGCCGCGCAGCGGGTCCGGGCCGAGTTCCCCGAGTTCGACGCCGCGACCGCGCTGGACGGCGACGGCCCGGTGCTGTTCACCGGGGAGATGATCTACCCGTGGATGCTGGAGAACGACCCGGTGCTCGCGCCGCTGGCCGAGGCCGGGGAGATCCTGGCCCAGCGGGATTCCTGGCCGCCCCTGTACGACGAGGCCCGGTTGCGGGCCTGCGACGTGCCCGCCGCGGCCGCCATCTACTTCGACGACATGTACGTGCCGCGGGAGTTCTCGGTGCCGACGGCCCGGGCCATCCGGGGCCTGCGGCCGTGGGTCACCAACGAGTTCGAGCACGACGGGCTGCGGGTCAGCGACGGGCGGGTGCTGGACCGGCTGATCGCGATGGTGCGCGGCAACGCCTGACCGCCCCGGGCCGGCCCGGGCCGGCGTGGCCCGGGGCCGCCCCGGGCGGCCGGTCAGTCGAGCAGGGCCGTGACCGTCCCGGCGCCGACCGTCTTGCCGCCCTCCCGGATCGCGAAGCCGAGCCCGGTGTCCAGCGCCACCGGCCGGCCCAGCGTGACCGTGAGGTCCACCCGGTCGCCGGGGGCCGCGAGGCCGGACGGCCCGCCCAGGTCCACCTCGCCGGCCACGCTGGTGGTGCGGACGAAGAACTGCGGCCGGTACCCGGTGCTGATCGGGGTGCGCCGGCCGCCCTCGCGCTCGCTCAGCAGCTGGACCGTGGCCGCGAACCTGTGGTGCGGGGCCAGGCTGCCGGGCCGGGCCACGACCTGGCCGCGCCGGACCTGGTGGCGGCGGACGCCGCGGAGCAGCAGCGCCGCGTTGTCGCCGGCCTCGGCGCGCTCCATCGGCTTGCCGAACGTCTCCACCCCGGTGACCACGGCGGTGAGCCCGGTGCCGAGCCCGACGACCTCGACCGTGTCGCCGGCGCGCACGGTCCCCCGCTCGACGGCCCCGGTGACCACGGTGCCGCGGCCGGTGATCGAGAGCACGTTCTCGACCGGCAGCAGGAACGGGGCCTCGGTGTACCGCGCGGGCACGGGCACGTGCGCGTCGACCGCGTCGAGCAGCGCGCCGATGGCGGCCGCCCAGCCCGGGTCGCCCGCCAGGATCCACAGCGCCGACACCCGGATCACCGGCGCCGCCTCGCCCAGGTAGCCGTACCCGGACAGCAGCTCGCGCACCTCCAGCTCGACCAGGTCGGCGAGCTCGGGGTCGGCCGCGTCGGCCTTGTTCAGCGCGACCACGATGTGCCCGACGCCCACCTGGCGGGCGAGCAGGACGTGCTCGCGGGTCTGCGGCATCACGCCGTCGAGCGCGGACACCACGAGGATCGCGCCGTCGACCTGGGCCGCGCCGGTGATCATGTTCTTCACGTAATCCGCGTGCCCGGGCATGTCCACGTGCGCGTAGTGCCGCGTGGCCGTCTCGTACTCGATGTGCGTGATGTTGATGGTGATGCCGCGCACGACCTCCTCGGGCGCGCGGTCGATCCGCTCGAACGGGACATACGCGGCGGTCCCGCGCTCGGCGAGGACCTTGGTGATCGCGGCCGTCAGGGTCGTCTTGCCGTGGTCGACGTGGCCCATCGTGCCGATGTTGAGGTGCGGCTTGGTGCGCGCGTACGCCTGCTTGGGCATGTTCCTTCCTCCGGTGCGTCGCAGACCTGGTGGCAACCGCGAGACCCGCGTGGCTGGCGACCCTCCCCCGCGGGGTCTCCCAGCGGCCCGTCTGGCGGGCGGCCGGCGGACCGGGGAAGGGTCAGCGTCGCAGGCCGGCCGGCTTGCCCGGGGCCAGCGAGCGCGCCGCGTCTCGCGCTTCCGCGCGCACCGGAGCGGCCGCCGTCATCCCGGCCGCGCGGGCGGGCGGGATAAAGGCGGCGCAGGCGAACATGCTGTCCATCATGGGCCGGCCGGGCGGCGGCAGGCCAGCGATTTTCCGGCCGGGACGGCCGGGACTGCCGGAACCGGATCCGCCGGGCGCGGTGGGAGACGATCGCCCACGCCGCGAACTTCCTCGCCGACGGGTGCACCGAGGACGACCTGGGCGTCACCGCCTCCGGGAGGTGGCGGCGCGGCGGCTCCGGCAGCCGCGGACCTGGTGGTGGACGTACCGGGTGTGCCTCGCGGTTAGGTAGTTGCGATCAAGCAACTGACTCGCGGTACACTTAACCGAGTGCAGACGATCACCGAGCCGGCCCAGCCCGGCAGCCGCGGCTTCCGGGGCGGCGGCGATCGTTACAAGTGGGTAGCGCTCTCCAACACCACGCTCAGCATGTCGATGGCGACGATCGACGCCTCGATCGTGATCATCGCGATGCCCGCCATCTTCCGCGGCATCCACCTGGACCCGCTGGCCCCCGGAAACATCGCCTTCGTGCTGTGGATGATCATGGGCTACCTGCTGGTCCAGGCCGTGCTGGTGGTGACGCTGGGGCGGCTCGGCGACATGTACGGCCGGGTCCGCATCTACAATCTCGGCTTCGTCGTGTTCACGCTGGCCTCGATCATCCTGTCCCTCGACCCGCTGACCGGCGCCGCGGGCGCGATGTGGCTGATCGGGTTCCGGATGGTGCAGGCGTTCGGCGGGGCGATGCTGATGTCCAACTCGGCGGCGATCCTGACCGACGCGTTCCCCGCGAACAAGCGCGGCATGGCCCTGGGCGTCAACCAGATCGCGGGCATCTCCGGGCAGTTCGTCGGGCTGCTGCTCGGCGGCCTGCTGGCGGCGTGGGACTGGCGCGCGGTGTTCTGGATCAACGTGCCGATCGGGCTGTTCGGCACGGTCTGGGCGTACCGCAGCCTGCGCGAGATCGCCACCACCCGGCGGGCGAGCATCGACTGGGCCGGGAACGTCCTGTTCGCCCTCGGCGCCGGGGCGCTGCTGGTGGCCATCACCTACGGCATCCAGCCGTACGGCGGGCACCCGACCGGCTGGACCAACCCCTGGGTGCTCGGCGGCCTGCTCGGCGGCGCCGGCCTGCTGATCGCGTTCGGGATCGTCGAGACGAAGATCCCGGAACCGATGTTCCGGATGAGCCTGTTCAAGATCCGCGCGTTCGCGGCGGGGAACACCGCCAGCCTGATGGGGTCGATCGCGCGCGGCGGGCTGCAGTTCATGCTGGTGATCTGGCTGGCCGGGATCTGGCTGCCGCTGCACGGGTACGACTACGTGGTCACGCCGCTGTGGGCGGGCATCTACATGCTGCCGCTGACCGCGGGGTTCCTCATCGCCGGCCCCATCTCCGGGACCCTGTCCGACCGGTACGGGCCGCGCCCGTTCGCCACCGCCGGGCTGCTGCTGGCCGCGTGCGCGTTCACCGGGCTGATGCTGCTGCCGGTCGACTTCCCGTACTGGCTGTTCGCGCTGATCATCTTCGGCAACGGGGTCGGCTCCGGCCTGTTCGCCTCGCCCAACACCTCAGCGATCATGAGCAGCGTCCCGGCCTGGGACCGCGGCGCCGCCTCCGGCATGCGCTCCACGTTCCAGAACTCCGGCATGTCGCTGTCGATCGGGATCTTCTTCTCGCTGATGATCGCCGGGCTGGCGGCCACGCTGCCGCGCACCCTGAGCAGCGGGCTGCGGGCCCAGGGCGTCCCGGCGTCCGTCGCCGCCCACATCGCCCACCTGCCCCCGGTGAGCACGCTGTTCTCGGCGCTGCTCGGCTACAACCCGATCCGCAGCCTGCTGGGGCCGTCCGGGGTGCTGGCCCGGCTGCCCGCCCGGAACGCCTCCGTGCTGACCGGAAAGCAGTTCTTCCCGCACCTGATCGCGGGCCCGTTCCACCACGGCCTGATCATCGTGTTCAGCGCGGCGATCGCGATGTCGCTGACCGGGGCGCTCATCTCGCTGCTGCGCGGCCGCCAGTTCTACTACGAGGACCCGGCGCCGGCGGCCGGGCGGCCCGCGGCCGCGCCGCCGGCAGCGGCGCCGCCCGTGGCATGCACCATCTGTGGCGGCACCATCTGTGGCGGCACCATCTGTGGCGGCACCGCCCGTGGCCGCGCCACCGGGCTCAGGACCTGACTAGGCGCGAGACGGCCGCCGCGGCCTCCCTGACCTTCTCCTCGGCCTCGGGGCCGCCCTGCTCGATGGCCTGGGCGACGCAGTGGCCGAGGTGATCCTCGAGCAGCCCGAGGGCGACCGCCTGCAGCGCCCGGGTCACCGCGGAGACCTGGGTGAGGACGTCGATGCAGTAGACGTCGTCATCCACCATGCGCTGCAGGCCACGCACCTGGCCCTCGATCCGGCGCAGCCGCTTCAGGTAGGCGTCCTTGTCCTGGGTGTAACCTCGCACGTCACGAGCTTACGTCGGTGGCGGCGGCCCCGTAGACTGGCCTCGTGCCGCGCTATGAGTACCGCTGCCGCGCCTGCGGCGACACCTTCGAGCGGACCCGCCCGATGAGCGAGTCGTCCGCGCCCTGCCCCTGCCCGCAAGGCCATGACGACACGGTAAAGCTGCTGTCCACGGTGGCGGTCGGCGGCCGGGCCAGCTCGTCGGCGGCCGGCCGGGACGGCGGAGGCGGCTGCTGCGGCGGCGCCTGCGGCTGCCGCTGACCGGCCCGCCCGCCGGCCGGGGCTATCCGGCGAAGCGCTCCACCTGGCGCATCTTGTTGGTCGCGTCCAGCGCCGCGACCTTGTACGACTCGGCCAGCGTCGGGTAGTTGAAGACCGCGTCGACCAGGTAGTCGATGGTGCCGCCGCAGCCCATCACCGCCTGGCCGATGTGCACCAGCTCGGTGGCGCCGGTGCCGAACACGTGCACGCCGAGCAGCGTGCGGTCGTCCGGCGAGACCAGCAGCTTGAGCACCCCGTAGGAGTCGCCGATGATCTGGCCGCGGGCCAGCTCGCGGTAGCGGGACACGCCGACCTCGAACGGGATGCAGTCGGCGGTGAGCTGGTCCTCGGTCTTCCCGATGAAGCTGATCTCGGGCAGGCTGTAGATCCCGATCGGCTGCAGCGTGTCCGCGGCGTGCACCGGCTCGCCGCAGGCGTGGTGCGCCGCCTGGCGGCCCTGCTCCATGGACGTGGCGGCCAGGGCGGGGAACCCGATCACGTCGCCGACGGCGTAGATGTGCGGGACGGTGGTGCGGTAGAACTCGTCCACCTTGATCCGGCCGCGCTTGTCCGCGCTCAGCCCGGCCGCCTCCAGGTTGAGCTCGTCGGTCTGGCCCTGACGGCCCGCGGAGTACAGCACCGTTTCCGCGGGGATCCGCTTGCCGCTGGCCAGGGTGGTCATCGCCCCTCCGGGATGGGCCTCGACCGAGGTGACGGTCTCGCCGAAGCGGAACGTCACGGCGAGGTCCCGCAGGTGGTACTTGAGCGCCTCGATGACCTCGAGGTCGCAGAACTCCAGCATCCGGTCGCGCTGCTCCACGACCGTCACCTTGGTGCCGAGCGCGGCGAACATCGACGCGTACTCGATGCCGATCACCCCGGCCCCCGCGACCAGCATCGATCGCGGGACGCGCTCCACGTGCAGGATCCCGTCCGCGTCGAGGATCGTCTTCTCGTCGAAGGCCACGCTGTCCGGCCGGGCGGGCCTGGTGCCGGTCGCGATCACGATGTCCTTGGCGCTGACCTGGCGCAGCCGGCTGTCGCCGTCGTCGACCTCAATGCAGTTCGGGCCGGTGAACCGCCCGGTACCGGAGAGGATCGTGACCCCGTTGCGGGTCAGCTGGCTGCGCACGACGTCGCTCTCCCGGCCGACCACGTGCTGGGTCCGGGCGGTCAGGTCGGCGATGGTGATCTCGTCCTTGACCCGGTAGGCCTGCCCGTACATCTCGCGCTGGTCCAGGCCGGTCAGGTAGAGCACGGCCTCCCGGAGCGTCTTGGACGGGATCGTGCCGGTGTTCAGGCACACCCCGCCGAGCATGCGGGGCCGTTCCACGACGGCGACCCGGCGGTCCAGCTTGGCCGCCGCGATCGCGGCCTTCTGCCCGCCCGGCCCGGATCCGATCACCACAAGGTCGAAATCGTGCACGTTTTCCAGTGTGACCACCTCAGCGCGCCTTTAAAAGCCCGTATCGCGCCCGATTGCGCCGGTCACGGCGCGATCGCGGCCGCCACCGGGAAGTCTCCCACGGTGATCGCGGGATATGCGTGCCCGGTGGCGGTATCGACGGGCGTCACCTGGCCCGCGTAGGTGTCGAGCACCAGCGCGTCGCTGCCCGGCCCGAGGTCGATGGCCAGCGGGTAGTCGTACAGGCCGACCGAGATGGCGCGGCCGGCCCGGCCGGTGCCGATGGCGACCGGCGTCACGGTGCCGGAGATCGTGTTGACCACGTACGCCACGGCGCCGGACCCGGAGATCGTGACCGACGCGGGCGCGTAGCCGACGCCGACCGGGGCACCCGGCCGACCGGTGGCGGTCGCGATCAGGGTGACCGTGTCGGTGTCGCCGTCGACCACGTACACGGTCCGGCCGTCCGGGGTGATGGCCATGGCGTCCGGGGCCTGGCCGGCCGGGATCGGGCGGCCCGCCGTGTTGGTCCGGGTGGCGATCGGGGTCACCGTGTCCGAGCCGTAACCGGCGACGTAGGCGGTCCGGCCATCGGGGGCGATCGCGATCGCGAACGGGAACGAGCCGACCCGGATCGGGCGGCCCGGCCGGTTCGTGCTCGTGGCGATCGGGGTGACGGACCCGCCCTCCCAGTTCAGGACGTAGAGCGTGCGGCCGTCCGGGGTGAGTGCCATGGCCCGGGGGTAAGCCCCGACCCGGATCGGCGGGCCGGCCAGGCCGTTGGCGACGGCGATCGGGGTCACCGTGCCCGAGCCGGAGTTGGCCACGTACGCGGTCTTGGCGTCCGGCGTGATCGCGATCGCCTGCGGGTCCGTCCCGACCGTGATCGCGGGACCCGCCTGGCGGGTCACCGTGCTGATCGGGGTCACCGTGCCCGAGCCGGAGTTGGCCACGTACGCGGTCTTGCCGTCCGGCGTGATCGCGATCGCCTGCGGGTCCGCGCCCACGCCGATCGCGGGACCCGCCTGGCGGGTCACCAGGTTGACCGGGGTCACCGTGCCCGGGCTGACCGTGCCCAGGCCGTAGTTCACCACGAACGCCGTCGGGTCGGGGTCGGCGGAGACCGCGGCCGGGGCGGCCGGGGCGGGCGGCGCGGCCGGGGCGGGCGGCGCGGCCGGGGCGGGCGGCGCGGCCGGGGCGGGGGCCGCCACCGTCGCCGGGGGCGCCGCGCTCCGCGTGAAAACGTCATTGACCGGCTGCGCGTACCGGTCATTCCCGGTCAGGGTCCCGAGCCCGAGGGCGGCCTCGATCGTCCGGAGCAGGCTGTAGTGCGTGTAGCGGGTGGTGGACACGTAGCCCTGCCGCACGTCCCGGGACCCGATCATGATCGTCGCGACCTTCTGGGCGGGATGCTCGTAGTCGTAGCCGTCCTCGTCGAACGTGATGACCGCGAGTGACCGCTGCATCGTCCAGGCCGGCGAGCGCATGATGAGCCCGAGTTCCTGGCGGATGAAGTCGTCTCCGGCCTGGATGCCGCACCCCTCCATGTCGAAGCAGTCGTCCGGGGAGACCCAGGCGAAGTTCGGGGTGGTGGAGGCGTGCGCGAGGTCGGCCGCCAGTGACTGCAACGGGACCAGGTGCGCTGAGCAGTACGCCGGGCGCTCGCGGACGTCGGCGAAGTACATCATCGGCAGGTCGTCGTCCCAGTAGTTCACGTGGACGGTGTTGTCGCACGGCCCGTCGGCGCTCTGCAGGTACCCCTTCCACGTCTCGTGCGCGGCGTCGACCAGGTCGCCGATGTTGCGCGCGTCGATCGTGTACAGCGGGTTCTCCTCGGCCGGGTCGTCGAGCGGGACGCCGAAGGTGCTGCCCCCGGCCAGGGCCAGGTAGTTGCCGTCGCTGGGGTGCTCCTCGGCGAAGAAGTTCGCGAGCACGCTGGACCGCGGCAGCAGGCTGTTCAGGTACGGCGCCTGCGCGGTGTTGCCGACGACCGACGTGAAGTCCTCGTTCTCCAGGTAGAACAGGAACACGTGCTGGAAGCGGGGGACGCGGGCGGCGGGCACGGCCAGCACCGGGCGGCGGGCCGGCGCCGAGACGCTGAACCGCAGGCTGTCGGCCACGGCCCGGTCGTACCCGACCACGGGCGCGTTCGGGCCGTCGTAGTCGGTGAGCGAGGTCGTCAGGTACAGCTCGGCCTCGGCCGAGCGGGTGCCGGCCGGCACCAGGCCGCTCCGCTGCCGGAACCCGAAGTCCGGGTGGCTGGCGTCCCCGGTCCCGCCGACCGGGCCGATCCGGCTCTCGCCGAGGGCCCGGCCGGTCGCGGACAGGAACACCACCTCGAGCTCGGCCTTGCTCACCACGGTGCCGCCGAGCCATCCCGAGATCCGGAACCGGGTCCCGGCCGGCACGGCCCGCCCGGCCCCGGTCCGCAGCGCGACCTGCTGGGCCAGCACCGCCGGGCCGCCGGCCCCGCCGGCGAACAGCCGCTGGCCCCGGCCCTGCGTGCCGGCGTCGGCGCGGCCGGGGAAGCCCGGAGTGCCGTAACGGACCACGGTCGGCAGCCCCTGGCGGACCTGCCAGCCGGGGATGGTCACGGCGTCCCAGCCCTGCTGGGACACGGCCCCGGTCATCGCGCCGGGGTTGACCAGCAGGTTGCTGCCCGCCGGGGCGTCCGGCCCGGCCGGGGCGGGCGCGGCCAGGCCCGGCGTGGCCGCGCGCGCGGGCCCGGCGGCGACCGCCAGCGCGGCGAGGCAGACGGCCCCCGCGGCCAGGATGCTGGCGGCCCGGCGTCCCCTGAGTCGGGTCATCGCGATGCCCCTTCCGTGACGCGGTACGCACCGCCACGACCGAGTTGTTCGGGACACGGCCCACTGCTGTCTGATCGTTCAGTCAAATAGTAATGGTCTTCGGCCATAATCGTCCAGCATGTACCGATAGGCGGGTTGGCGAAATTTAACCGTCATCCCCGGAAATGGCCGCGGAACGCTGAACCCCTTCATCCGTCGGGCGCGGTAGCCTGGGTCACCGCCCGCCCGATCCGCCGAAGGACTGCGATGCCGATCAGCTCCGAGCGCTGCTACGCCGAGATCGAGGCCAGCACCGCGACCCTGGCCGGGCTGGCGCACGGCGCCGACCTGACCCGGCCGGTGCCGACCTGCCCGGACTGGACGCTGCGGCAGCTCGCCACCCACGTCGGCCGCGCCCACCGCTGGGCGGCGGAGATCGCGAGCACCCGGTCGGCCGAGTTCATCCCGTTCCGCCAGGTGCCGGACGGCAGGTTCCCCGACGACCCGGCGCAGCACGCGCCGTGGCTCCGCGCGGGCGCGGCGCGGGTCATCGAAGCGGTACGGCAGGCAGGCAGCGACCCGGTGTGGGCGTTCGACGGGCTGCGCCCGGCCAGCTTCTGGGGCCGCCGGATGGCGCACGAGACCGCGGTGCACCGGGCCGACGCCGAGATCGCCACCGGCCGGGAGGCCAGGTTCGAGCCGGATCTCGCCGCGGACGCCATCGACGAGTGGCTCGGCTTCCTGTCCGGCCTCGGCGGCGAGGGCGACCCGCGCCTCGGCGCCCTGCCCGACGGCGCGGTGCTGCACGTCCACGCGACCGACGAGGGCCTGGACGGCGCGGGCGAGTGGCTGGTGCGCCGCGAGGGGGCCACGGTGACGGTGCAGCCCGGTCACGGCCGGGGGGACGTCGCCCTGCGCGGCCCGGCCGCGCGGCTGCTGCTGGTGCTGCTCCGGCGGGTGCCGCCGGATGACCCTCAGGTCCAGGTCCTCGGCGACCCTGCGCTGCTCGCCGGCTGGCTGGCCGCCACCCCGTTCTGAACGCTCACAGCCAGCCGACCCGCGCGCTGGCCACCGGCTCGCCGCCGGGAGCCGCGGCGAGCTCGCCGCGGCCGACCCGCTCCAGCAGGCGGGCGACCGTGTCCAGGATCTCCGGCAGGCAGCCGCGCAGGGCCTTGGCGTCGGCGGCCGTGGCGTCGTCGGCCGGGATGCCCGCGCGGTCCAGCAGCCCCTCCAGGTCGGCCAGCTGCTCCCCCACCCACGGCACCGGGCCGGCCGTCAGGTCGGCGTCGAACACGCGGCGGCCCGGCTCCCAGCCGCGGAAGGCCGGGTGATGGTGCGCGCGGTTCAGGCTGCCCGGCGGCCCGTCCACGGCCTCGAGCAGGTCCGCCCGCCAGACCGGGCGGCCGACCTCGATCGGCCGGGCCGAGTAGATGGACCCCCGCAGCTCGCCGCGCTCGAGCAGCCGGACCTCGAGCCGGACGCCGCGCTCGGCGCCCTCCTGGCCGGGTCGCGGGTTGGGGATGACGATGTACATGTCGCTGACCAGCACGCCGACCCGCTCGAACCCGAACGCGTAGAGCATGGCGCCTCCTCAGATCACCTGGCCCACCCAGCCCATGGTCCTACCGCGGGTCTGGCTGGTCCACGTTGGTGGTCACACCCCGAGCCTAGGCGTTCCGGGACCCTGAAGGATGTACCGGGACACACGCGACAGCACGTATGATGGTTCATCCACCCCAGCACCTCGGTGCGGTCCGCCACACCCCGGGCACTGCGCCGCTGCGCCACATCGCGGCGCCACGGCACGCTTCCCTTCCACTGCACTTCGCGTGAGGTTGTATGTTGCAGAGCGTTCTGCGGCAATTCGTGCTCAACGGCGAGGACAGCTCCTTGCCGGATCAGGTCCTGAAGCTGCCGGGGTCGGCGTTCGCGGTGTCGGAGGCGTCCCGGTCGGTGACGCTGCGGCGGCTGTGGCTGGACACCTTCGACTGGCGGCTCTACCGCTCCGGGCTCACCCTGGAGCAGGTCAGCCGCGGCGGCGGCACGGCCGAGCTCGTGCTCACCGGCCGGGACGGCCAGGTCATCGCCGCCGATCATCCCGGGCCGCCGCCCGCCAGCGGGCGCCGGGCCGGGCACTCGCGCCAGGCCTGGCCGGGGCGGCTGGACACGCTGCCCCTGGGCCCGCTGCGGGGCCACCTCGGCCCGGTCGTCGGCGTGCGCGCGCTGCTGCCGGTGGCCCGGGCGGTGAGCGTGGTGCGCGAGGTCCGGGTGCTGAACTCTGACGACAAGACGATCGCCCGGATCACCGTGGACCGCATGTCCGTCACCTACCCGCAGGCCGGGTCGGTACCGCCGCGCCTGACCGTGTCGGCGCTCCGCGGCTACCAGGCGCAGGCGCTGCGGGTGGCCGACCTGCTGGCCGCCGAGCCGGGGGTCACCGAGGCCGGCCAGTCCGGGCTCGAGGCGGCGCTGGCGGCCGCGGGCCGGCGCCCCGGCGGCTACACCGGCAAGGTCGACGTCCGGCTGGCCCCCCGGATGCCCGCCGCCGTGGCCATGACCGCCGTGCTGACCAACCTGTTCGACACCCTCACGGCCAACGTGAACGGCACGGTGCGCGACATTGACACCGAGTTCCTGCACGACCTGCGGGTCGCGGTGCGGCGCACCCGGTCCGCGCTCAAGCTGACCGGCGACGTGCTGCCCGGCGACATGGCCGCCAGGTTCCGCCCCGAGTTCAAGTGGCTGGGCGACCTGACCACGCCGACCCGGGACCTCGACGTCTACCTGCTCGGCTACGCCGGCATGGCGGCCGGCCTGGTCGCGGCCACGGCCGAGGAACTCCAGCCGTTCCACGCGTACCTGGAGCGCAGCCGCGCCGCGGCGCACCGGCAGCTGGCCCGCGGCCTGCGCTCGGCCCGGTTCTCCCGGCTCGGCCGGGAGTGGGCGCACGCCCTGGCCTCCGCGGGCGGCACGGGCGGCCCGCGGCCCGCGGCGCGGACCACCGTCGGGCGGCTCGCCGCCAGCCGGATCGGCCGCGCCCACCGGCGCGTGCTGCGCGACGGCAGCGCGATCACCCCCACGTCGCCGCCGGAAAGCCTGCACGAGCTGCGGAAGCGCTGCAAGGAGCTGAGGTACCTGCTGGAGTTCTTCGGATCGCTGTACGATCCTGGCCAGCACTGGCAGGCGGTCAAGGAGCTGAAGGCCCTGCAGGACTGCCTGGGCGAGTTTCAGGACATGCAGGTGCAGCACGAGGAGATCCGGGTGTTCGCCGCGCAGATGATGGAGCAGCGCGCCGCGCCTGCCGCCACCCTGCTCGCGATGGGCGAGATCGCGGCCGGGCTCGCCACCCGGCAGCGCAACGCGCGCAGCGAGTTCGCCGGGCGGTTCCGCGATTTCGCCAGCCCGGCCGGGCAGAGCCGGATCCAGACCCTGACCGGGGCAGCCGCGGCATGAAGATCTTCGCGACCTACAACATCAAGGGCGGGGTGGGCAAGACGACCACGGCCGTCAACCTCAGCTACCTGGCGGCCCGGGACGGCTACCGCGTCCTGCTCTGGGATCTCGACGCGCAGGGCGCCGCCAGCTTCCTGTTCCGGATCCGGCCGCGGGTCAAGGGCGGCGGCAAGGCGCTGATCCGCCGCACCCGCTCGATCGACGACGCGATCAAGGCGACCGACTTCGACCGCCTGGACCTGCTGCCCGCCGACTTCACCTACCGGAACCTGGACCTGGTGCTCGACGCCGCGAAGAAGCCCGCGCGCCGGCTCGGCAGCCTGCTGGCGCCGCTGAGCGCCGAGTACGACGTGGTCTTCCTGGACTGCCCGCCGGGCATCTCGCTGCTGTCCGAGAGCGTGCTGCAGGCCGCGGACACGCTGCTCGTGCCGCTGATCCCGACCACGCTGTCGGTACGCACGCTGGACCAGCTGACCGAGTTCATCGCCGGCCTCAACGGGCACCGGCCCGCGATCCTGGCGTTCTTCTCCATGATCGACCGGCGCAAGCGGCTGCACAAGGAGATCTCCGTGCAGCTGCCCGAGCAGCGCACCGACGTCGCCGCGACCGCGATCCCGGCCATGTCGATGATCGAGCAGATGTCGGTGCAGCGCGCCCCGGTGACCGCGTTCGCGCCGCGCAGCGCGGCCGCGCTCCGCTACGCGGAACTCTGGACGGAGGTCCGGGAGCGCGCCGGGCTGCCCGACCCGAAGCCCGACGACGCCTGGTGACCAGGGGTGATCAGCGGGACGGCCCGGCGGCTGCGCCGGTCGCTCCGCTTGCCCCGGCCGTCCCGGCCGCCCAGCGCAGCGGCAGCTCGTCGATGCCGTAGATCCCCTCCACCCCGCCCAGGACGGCCGGGCCGGCGGCGGCGAGCCCGGGCATGCGCGGCGCCAGGAAGGCCAGCGCCTCCTGCAGCTCGGCCCGGGCCAGGTTGGCGCCCAGGCAGTAGTGGGCGCCCGCGCCGAAGGTCAGCAGCCGCCCGTCCCGCTCGGCGGTGATGTCGAAGTCCTCGCCGCGGTCCTGCTCCCGGTTGGCCCGCTCCGCGCAGATCGCGACGATGGTGCCGGCCGGGAACGTCACGCCGCGGTGCTCCACCGGCCCGGTGCAGATCCGCGCGGTGAACGGCGTGATCGGCTCGGCCCGGAGCACCTCGTCCACGGCGCGGGCGGCCAGGCCCGGCTCCTCGCGCAGCCGTTCCCACTGCCCCGGGTGCGCGGCGAAGAGCCGCATCGCGTGCGACAGCTGGGCCTGGGTGGTGTCGATGCCCCCGGCGATGACGTTGAGCACCAGGTTGACGCACTCGGCGTGGGACAGCCGGTCACCCTGGTCCTCGGCGGCCGCCAGGGCGGTGATCAGGTCCGCCCCCGGCTCGGCCCGCCGCTGCCGCAGCAGCGCCTCGACATAGTCCTGGAGTTCGGTGACCGCGCGCTCGATCTCGGGGACGCCGGTGGCCAGCGCCCTGATGTCGAACTGCCGCTGCACCAGACTCGACCACTCGTGCAGCCGCGGCGCGTCGCGGTCCGGGGCGCCGAGCACGGCTGCGATCGTCAGCGACGGGTACGGCTTGGCCAGCGCGGCGACGAAGTCGCAGGACGTGGCCTGGCCCAGGGCGTCCCAGAGCCGGGCGAGGAAGCCGCGCATGGCCGGCCGCCACCGGTCCGCGGCGCGCGGGGTGAACGCCGGCCCGACCAGGGCCCGCAGCCGCCGGTGGCGCTCCCCCTGCTGGTTGAGGATGTTGGCGTCGATCTGCTCCCGCAGCGGGCCGCGGGTGATGCCGAACAGGTCCGCGATCTCCCGGCCGGGGAACGCGGCCTGCCGCGAGCGGAGGAAGAACTCGCCCGACTCGCGGTCGAGCACGATGAAGGCCAGCGGCGAGCTGGCCAGCCAGCCTCCCTGCTCACGCAGCTCGGCGAGCCGCCGGTGATACCCGTCACCGGCGAGCTCGTCGGAGCCGAGGTCGATAACGGGCAGGTCCAGGTCGGTCACGACGGTCATCGGGGCCTCGCAGGTTCAGTCCAGCTCGCGCAGGAAGCCGATCATGGCCTTGCTGACGTCGTCCGGCCGCTCCTGCTGGGTCCAGTGCCCGCAGCCCTCCAGCAGGACCGGCTCGCGGAGCGCCGGGGCGCAGTCGCGCAGCCGGGGCAGCATCTCCCGCCCGCCGGGGGCCCGGATGACCAGGTCGCGGTCCCCGGTGATGAACAGCGCGGGAACGGTGACCGGGGCGTGGTGCCAGGCGGCGGTGAGTTCCCAGCTGCGGTCCAGGTTGCGGTACCAGTTGAGCGGCCCGGTGAAGCCCGAGTCCTGGTACTCGGCCACGAAGGCGTCGATGTCCGCGCTGGTCAGCCACGCGGGCAGGCCCGAAGCGGCGGGCGGCTCGGCGCAGATGTCGAGGAACCCGCCGCCCGGCGGGACGACCGGCACCACGGCGGGCGCGTCGCCGGAGGCACCGTAGAGCACCCGGGTGAAGGCCTGCCGCGGGTCCAAGGCGAGCTCGGCGTCGGCCACGCCCGGCCGCTGGAAGTAGATCATGTAGAAGCCGTCCCCCATCGTCGCGCGCATGGCCGCGGTCGGCGGGGTACTCCCCCGCGGCCGGTACGGGACGCTCAGCCCGATCACGCCGCGGACCCGGTCCGGGCGCAGCAGCGCCGCGTGCCAGGCCACCGGCGCGCCCCAGTCGTGCCCGGCCACCACCGCCCGCGGCTCGCCGAGCGCGTCGAGCAGCGCGATGACGTCGCCGGTCAGGTGCAGCATCGTGTACTGGTCCACGGCCTCCGGGCCGCCGGTCCGGCAGTAGCCGCGCTGGTCCGGCGCGACCGCGTGATACCCGGCCTCGGCCAGGGCGGTCAGCTGATGCCGCCAGGAGTACCAGCACTCCGGGAACCCGTGCAGCAGCAGCACCAGCGGCCCGCTGCCTGCCTCGGCGATGTGCATGCGCAGCCCGCGGGTATCCACGTACCGGTGACGCACCCCGGGCAGGTCGTCCCCGGGCCGGTCAGGGTGCAGCGCCATGGTCGGAGGATAACGGTGCGGCGAACCCGCCTCCAAGTCCGGCGCGAACGACGGCAGGCCAGCGTAACGTACCTTTGTGGCGGATTGCAGGTACATGGCGAGCCGCCATGATCCATGCTGTATTCCAGGGATATCGTCTGCCTGAGGGGGGATCGTGGGCCGCAGGCTGCTACGGCTGGAGATCCCGGTCTTCCCGGAACGAGGGGTGTTCCGGGTTTATGACTCGGCGGTCGACCCGGACGCGCCGAGTGGTCCCGTGCCGCCCGTCAGCGCCCTGATCAGCACCAGCCGGGAGCAGATGCTCGTGGCCTGTGCCCAGGAACACCTCAGCGTGCAGCTCACCATCGAGGAATGGGAGGACACGCCGCCCCCGCTCAGCGACGGTTACGAGGACGAGGCGAAGTGCGTGCTGTACCTGCGCGGCCGGCTGAGCGTCATCGACATCAGCCGCGCGGACTCGGCCGTGGGAAACGTCCGGCTGGCCGGCGGGGTGGGTGACTACGGGGTGCACGTGTACACCCGCAACCGCGCCGAGGCCGTACAGCGCTACGCCGACCTGTTCAAGCTGAGGGCCGACCCGCTCGGCGATGAGTTCCAGCAGGCGCGGAAGCGGCTCGAGGGGCTGGAGCAGTACCTGATCCAGCTCTGGCGCGAGTCATGAAGGCCGGCCGGCCCGGCCGGCCGCGCCGGGGCCGGGGCTAGGGCGCGCCGGCCCGGTCAGGGCTGCGCCGTGGCGCTGCTGCTGCGGTGCGAGGACGGCGGCGCGGCGGACTTGGTCACGTTGTGCGGCACGGTGGAGCGCCCGGTGACGCCGAAGCTCGCCCGAAACGGGGTCAGCGCGTAGACCGCCAGCGAGACCGCGGCGATCACGATCAGGGCGAGAAACGACAGCACGATCCGCGCGCGCCGCGACCGGATCAGCGCGGGCAGGCCCGGCCGGCCGAACGAGGTCAGCCTGGATGCCAGCAGGGGATCGTCGTTGGCAAGCTTGCGCTCCATCTCCTCGAGGATGCGCTGCTCGTCCATGGACAGCGCCAAGGGCCACCTCCGCACCACGTCCGCCTACCGCCACTCTCCGGGCCGCGGTAGGGATCCACCTCTACTATCCCCCGGTTGTTGAGCTTTTACCCGCGCTTTGCCGCCGCGCCGGGAAGCAACTGGGAAGCCGCAGGCAACACGCCAGCGGAACCGGCTAAGTAGTTGGATCTTATCGAACATTTATTCTAGACTGAGCAGCATGCGATGGGACAGCCTGCGCCTCGACGGAGGCCAGGGCAGCGGCGGGCCCGCGGGGGCCGGGCAGGCCCCGGCCCTGTTCGAGCGGGACGCGGTGGCCCGGACCTTCGACACCCCCGGGTTCCGCGGGATGACCTTCTACGAGGTGCACGCCCGCTCCATCATCAACCAGGTGCCCGAGGCCTCCCGGATGGCGTTCCGCTGGACGATAAATCCCTATCGGGGATGTAGCCATTCGTGTGCCTACTGCGCCCACGGCGGGACGCCGATCTTGATGGCCGACGGGCGCACCAAGCCACTGGCCTACGTCCGGCCCGGCGACGCCATCTACGGCACGGTCCGCCGCGGTTCCTACCGGCACTACGTGATCACCGAGGTACTCGCGCACTGGTCCACGATCAAGCCGGCCTACGTGGTCACGCTGGAGGACGGGACCCGCCTGTTCTGCAGCGGTGACCACCGGTTCCTGAGCAACCGCGGTTGGAAGTACGTGACCGGCGCGGAGCAGGGCCGTGCCCGCCGACCCCACCTGACTGTCAACAACGAGCTGATGGGCGTAGGCGCGTTCGCCGAGCCGCCCAAGGAGTCCATCGATTACCGCCGCGGTTACCTGTGTGGCATGATCCGCGGCGATGGGTGCATCTGGAACAGTTCCTATAAGCGAGTTGACGGGTCGCTGGGCCAGAGCTATTCGTTCCGGCTCGCGCTGACCGACACGGATGCCCTCAGCAGGACGCGAGGCTACCTCGCCGATGTTGGCGTCGGATGTACGGAGCGCGTCTTCGCCGAAAGGTCTGCCACACGGCGCCGCGTGATGGCGATAGGCGCATACGGCCAGGACCAGGTCCAGTTCATTAAGTGGCTGATCGAGTGGCCGCGGTCACCTGCTCCGGACTGGCGCAAGGGCTTCCTGGCGGGCATCTTCGACGCCGAGGGAAGTTATAGCGGTGTTTGGCGAGTCACCAACAGCGACCCGGAGATCATCGGCTGGACCGTCTCGTCGATGCAGTCGCTGGGTTTCGACGTCGTGGTAGAGCATCCGGCCCGGCATAACGGGGTGAAATACATCCGGATGCGCGGCGGGCTCAGGGAGGTGCTCAGGTTCTTCCACACCACCGAGCCGGCCATCACCCGGAAGCGCTCGATCGCGGGCATGGCGATCAAGAGCGACGCCCGGCTGGGCGTCGCGTCGATCGAGCCTATGGGCCTGGACCTGGAGATGTTTGACATCACCACGGGAACCGGCGACTTCATCGCGAACGGCGTGGTGAGCCACAACTGCTTCGCCCGCAAGAGCCACACCTACCTGGACCTGGACTCCGGGGAGGACTTCAACTCGAAGATCGTGGTCAAGGTGAACGCCCCGGTGCTGGCCCGCCGGGAACTGGCCTCGCCCAAGTGGCAGGGCGAGCACGTGGCCATGGGCACCAACGTGGACTGCTACCAGCGCGCCGAGGGCCGCTACCGGCTGATGCCGGGGATCATCGAGGCGCTGCGGGACGCGGCCAACCCGTTCTCCATCCTCACCAAGGGCACCCTGATCCTGCGTGACCTGGAGTTGCTGGCCCAGGCGGCGGAGGTCACCGACGTCGGCCTGAACGTCTCCGTCGGATTTGTCGATAAAGAGCTTTCTCGGTCGGTCGAGCCGGGAACGCCCAGCCCGGAGCGCCGGCTCGACGTCTGCGCCGCGCTGACCGGCCGCGGCCTGCGGTGCGGGGTGCTCATGGGCCCGGTGCTGCCGTTCCTCACCGACTCCCCCGGCCAGCTTGAGGCCACGGTGCGGCTGATCGCCGAGGCGGGCGCGGCCAGCGTTACCCCGATCGTGCTGCACCTGCGGCCGGGCGCGCGCGAGTGGTTCCTGCTCTGGCTGGGCGAGCACTTCCCGGAGCTCGCGGACTCCTACCGCGACCTGTACGCCCGCGGCGCGTACGCGCCCCGGGCCTACCAGGAGCGGATCGCCGGGCAGGTCAGGGAGCTGGCTCAGCGTTACGGCGTCGGCCGCGCCAGCCCCCGTCAGGCGCGCAGCGCCCCGTCGCGCGGCACCCAGCCCCCCGGGCCGGGCCGCCCATCCGGACGGCGCGGCGCTCCGGGTGCGCCGCCGGCCCCCGAACCCCCGGGCCCGGTTCAGCTGTCGCTGCTGTGACCCGCTGACACCACGGGCAGGCCCGCCGCCTGCCAGGCCAGGAAGCCGCCGTCCAGGTCGGTCGCGCGGCGGACGCCGAGGTCCTGCAGGGCCGCTGCGGCGAGGCTGGAGGTGTAGCCCTCCGAGCAGAAGATGATCACGTGCAGGTCGTAGCCCGCCTGCGGCAGCCGGGCCGCCGACGCCGGGTCGAAGCGCCATTCCAGCACGTTGCGCTCCACGATCAGGGCCCGGGGGATCTCGCCCTCGGCCGCGCGCTGGGCGGCGGGGCGGATGTCGACCAGCACCGCCCCGGTGCCGACGGCGCGCAGCGCCTGGCGCGGCGCCAGGCGGTTCAGCCGCGTCCTGGCCTCGGTGAGCACCTGGTCGATGGTCCGGCTGCCCGGGGGCGGGGCGGAAGGCGCCATCGCAGGATCGTACGTCACCAGTCCTGCTCCGCGTGCTCGGTTGCGGCATGGACCAGGCCGGACTCGGTCAGCTCGTACCGCCGCATCGCGGTGAGCGGCGGCGAGTAGGCATGCACGGTGATGGCCGGCTCCGCGGAGGCGTTGGCCACGTCGTGCACGTACCGCGGGCCGAACGACCTGATGCTGCCGCGGGTGACCGTCCGCTGCCGGGGCTGGCCGCACCCGGCGGCCACGGTCCGCTCCCGCAGCTGGCCCTGCGCCACCGCGAACGCCCCGGCCGCGAGACCGTGGTCATGGAAGCCGGTGCCCTGCCCGGGCAGCCAGGACAGCAGCCACACCTCGTGGTCGCCGGCCAGTTCCAGGCGCCGGTACCAGCGCTGGCCGGCGCCGAAGCGCACCAGCCCGTCCCACGAATCCGGCCGCGCCGCCACCGCGCCCACGATCCGGCGCAGGCGCGCCTGGCTCAGGCGTGCTTGGCCGGGATGCCCCTGGCCGGGATCTGTCTGGTCGAGCGCGGCCACGTCGTCGAGGAGCGTCATCCTAGTTCCCCCATCGTTTTAGTTGGAATAAGGCCTCAAAGCTAGCATGCTCCCCACCGGTCCCGGGGCAAACTCGCGCTGGTTCGCGACAACATGACCGCGCCGCAGCCTCTGCGCGGCCGACGCGGGGCCGCTGACGGTGAGAAGATAGCCATGACAGGCAGGGGCGAGGAGCCTTCGGGCCAGGGATGACCACGGTGACTGGCGGCAGCGACGGGGAACGCCGCTAGCCGTAGCGTGGCGGCGACCTCGCCGAGTTGATCGAGGTCCGCGAGGCCAGTCCGGACGCCGGCCAGGAGCGGATCACGGGCTGGACCTGGCGGCCAGCGCCGGAACCGGCGCCGGCGTCGCTGCCGCCACGCGGACAGGCATGGGAGACGACACGCTACCGCGCCTACCAGGCCCGGCTTGCGGGCCGCACCATCGGTGAGACCTTCGGCCGGGCCACGGCATTCCTGGGGCTGGCCGCCGTGAACGCACCCGCCATCACAGACGCCAGCGTCCAGGCCGGGCGGTGAGGGGCGGCGCCGTCCTCCGGCATCACCCTCCGGCACCCGCCCGCCCGCGCAGCCACTGGTCGTAGGACCTGGAGTCGTCCATGCTCAGCTCCGCCTGACCGGGCAGCGGCTGGGCGAATACCAGCGCAGCCGCGGCCTCAAGTTCGCTGCGCAGCAGGCACGCCGGGCCGGTGGCCTCGAACCCCAGAGTCCACCAGGCTTCGCCACCCGCGTGGACCTCGGTGAGTTCCACGGCACATCCTGCCCCTTCGCCCGGTCCCGCGCCGTACGACCGGCCTGACCTGCCTGCCGACGAGAACCAGCTGATCCGGCGCCGCTTGGTCACCGGCCGCCAGCCATCCCGGTCACCGACACGCTGGCTGGGCGGGTCGTGCGGAAACGACCATTTCTGCCAGGTCTCCAGCCGGCCCCGAGCGCGCCCGGCCACCTCGAGAAGCCCGGGGCTCCCGCGATATGCCTTCACCTCCAGCGCCCGTCCTTCGCGCACCTTGACCGAAAGCCCCGGCAGGTGCGGATCCAGAAGGTAGACGTCCTCCAGCGCCTTCGTCTCGGCCGGGAAACGCCCGAACCACCCGGCTACAGCTGCCGCCAGCCGCCCGGGGAAGATCCAGCGCACCTCCAGGCTGCGGGCTCCCCCGGTGCCCGGACGCCCTGGCTGCACGGCCGTCACCGTATCCCGCTCCTGACCAGATGGGCAGATCCGTGCGCTGTCGGACGCCTGCACACGGACTAAGTCAACCGCATGCCGCGCGGACCCTACGGCCGGATAGCCCTGGCCGCCCAGTCCCCGCTGCTTCCCGATGCCGTCGATCCCACCACATGCAGCCTGCCGCGGCATCGCCCCAGAGGGGTGATAGGCCAACGTGGCAGGACTCGCACGGGCCGCCGGTGATCGTGACCCGGAAGTCGCCCGGCGGGTCTACGCCCTGCGCAGCCCCGGTAGTACTACCACGTAAAGTTGTCTGCCGTGGGAGCCCAGCGCGATGATCGGAGCCAGCGGATGCCCGACCGGCTGGTCGTCCGGACGGTCCCGGTCGATGACCCGGGCGACCTGGTGGCCCGCCTGCCGCACCCCAGGTCCGTGGCCTGGATCCGGCGCGGCGAGGGGCTCGCGGGCTGGGGCGAGGCCGCCCGGGTCACCATCCCGGCCGGCGAGGACCGGTTCACCGCGGGCGAGAAGTGGCTGGTCGAGCTGTTCGACGGGGCCGAGGTCACCGACGAGGTCGGCCTCCCCGGCTGCGGCCCGGTCGCGTTCGGCAGCTTCACCTTCGACCCGACCTCGGAGGGCTCCGTCCTGGTGGTGCCCGGCGCGGTGCTCGGCCGCAGCGCGGGCCGCTCCTGGCTGACCACGATCGGCGACCGGCAGCCGCCGCTGGCGCCCGCCGGCCCCGCGCCGCCGCCGGCCGGGCTGCGCTGGCACGACGGGAGCCTGACCGCGCCGCAGTGGCAGCGCGCGGTCCGCTCGGCCGTGGCCCGGATCCGGGCCGGTGATCTCAGCAAGGTGGTACTGGCCAGGGACCTGTACGCCGCCGCGTCGGAGGATATCGACGTCCGGGTGCTGCTGGCCAGGCTGGCCGCGCGCTACCCGGACTGCTGGACGTTCTCCTGCGCGGGTCTCGTCGGCGCCACGCCGGAGCTCTACATCAGGCGGGTGGGCGCGGACGTGCGGTCGCTGGTGCTGGCGGGGACGACGCCGCGCGGCGGCAGCGCCGCCGAGGACGACGCGCTGGGCGCGGCGCTGCTGGCCTCGGCCAAGGACGTCGAGGAGCACCGGTACGCCGTCGCCGACGTGCGCCGCGCGCTGGCGCCGCTCTGCGACCGGCTCGACATCGATGAGCAGCCCTGGCTGCTGCGCCTGGCCAACCTGCAGCACCTCGCCACCGGGGTGACCGGCCGGCTGGCCGGACCGCAGCGGGCCGCCCTAGCCGCCGCGCTCAGCGAGCACGCCTCGGCCCTCGTGCTCGCCGCCGCCCTGCACCCGACCGCGGCGGTGTGCGGCACCCCGGCCAGTGCCGCCATGGAACTGATCCGCGAGCTCGAGGGCATGGACCGGGGCCGGTACGCGGGCCCGGTCGGCTGGGTCGACGCGCGCGGCAACGGCGAGTGGGGCATCGCGCTGCGGTGCGCGGAGCTGGACGGGTCCCGGGCGCGGCTGTTCGCGGGCTGCGGCATCGTGGCCGACTCCGACCCGGTCGCCGAGCTCGCCGAGACCCAGGTCAAGTTCCGGCCGATGCAGGACGCGCTGGAAGGCTAGCCAGGCGCTCCCCCGCTCATCCCGGCTCCCGCTCATCCGGCCGCCGCCGCCGCGGCGGCGGCGCGGAGCCGGGCCCGCAGGGCCGCGGCCGCCCCGCGCTCCGTCCGCGCCTCGATGACGTGCAGCCCGCGGCCTGCCAGCGCCTGGCCCAGGTCCGCGGGACGCTCCAGCCGGGCGTACGGCAGCCGGGCGGCGCGGGCCAGGCTGCCGAGGTCCGCCCCGTGCGGGGTGCCGAAGACGCGCTCGAACGGGCCGGCGAAGGCCGCCTGCTCCAGGTCCGAGAAGATCCCCCCGCCGTCGTTGTTGACGACCACCAGGCACAGGTCGGGCCGCGGCTCGTCCGGCCCGAGCAGCAGGCCCGGCAGGTCGTGCAGGAACGCGAGGTCCCCGAGGAGGGCGACGGCCGGGCCGCCGCCGGCGGCCTGGTGCGCCAGCGCCGCCCCGATCGCCGAGGAGACCAGCCCGTCGATGCCGCTGGCGCCGCGGCTGGCCAGCACCCGGATCCCGGCCCGCGGCGCCATGTGCAGGTCCAGGTCGCGGACGGGCTGGCTGGACGCGGCCCACAGCAGCGCGCCCGCGGGCAGGGCGGCCGCCAGGTCGCGGGCCAGCCTCGGCTCGCTGACCGCCGCGCCGGCATCGAGGACCGCGTCGGCCGCGGCGCGCGCGGCGGCGTCGGCGCGCTGCCACGACGCGAGCCACGCCCCCGGAGCCGACGCCGGCCCGGCCCGGGCCCGGAGAGCTGCAGCGCCGCGGCCACGCGGGTCGCCGTCCGGGCCGGATCGGCCCAGCGACCCGGGCCCTGCGCGAGCACCACGTGCCGGGGTGGCGCGGGCCCGGGGCTGCCCCGCAGGAACGTCAGCTGGCCGCGGGACAGCCCGGGACGGCCGGCCGAGACGATGACCTCGGGCCGGTGGTCCGCGACGAATCCCGGGACGGCGAGCAGGTAGCCGTAGGCCGACAGCGCGTTCGGGCCGAGCCGGGCGTTCGATGACGGCTCCGCGAGCACCGGCCACCCCGCCGCCGCGGCCAGCTCGAGCAGCGGCCCCGGATCGTAGTCCCCGTCCCCGCAGACCACCACCCCCCGTTCGGCCCACTCCAGCCGCAGCGGCCCGGCGCCGGGCCCGGCCCGCGGCCCGGCGGCGTCGAGGCTGGTCCACGGCACCCCGCCCGGCCGCCCGTCGAGCGGCTCCGGCCAGCTGCCGCCCGCCTCGCCCGCCTCGCCGGCCCTGCCCG
Source organism: uncultured Actinomycetota bacterium (assembly GCA_963808705.1). Lineage (GTDB taxonomy): Bacteria > Actinomycetota > Actinomycetes > Streptosporangiales > Streptosporangiaceae > JASHPR01. The sequence continues at coordinate 515,841 of CAWEHB010000016.1, forward strand.
CCCCGTCGGCCTCGGGCACCAGCGGCTCCCGGAGCGGGACGTTGACGTGCACCGGCCCGGGAAAGCCGCCCGCCTGGCCGGACGCCATGGCCCAGGCCCGGGAGGCCAGCGACCGCCAGTAGCCGACCATCCCCGGCCGCGCCTCGGGCACCCCGGCCTCGCAGAACCAGCGCACCGCGCCGCCGTACAGCTTGAGCTGGTCGATGGCCTGGTTGGCGCCGGTGCCGCGCAGCTCGGGCGGCCGGTCGGCGGTGAGCACGATCAGCGGCACCCCGGCCTCGTCCGCCTCGATCACGGCGGCGTGGAAGTGGGCGGCGGCCGTGCCCGAGGTGCACACCAGCACGGCCGGGCGCCGGCTCGCCTTGGCCAGGCCGAGCGCCAGGAACGCGGCGGAGCGCTCGTCGATCCGCACGTGCAGACGCAGGTCACCCGCGGCCTGTTTGGCCTGGTCGAAGAGCGCCAGCGTGAGCGGGGCGCTGCGCGAGCCCGGCGCCAGGACCGCCTCCCGCACGCCGCACCTGACCAGCTCGTCGACGAACACCGTGCCGAACGCGGTGGACGGGTTCATGACCCGGTGCCGGCCGACCCGGGCCGGCCGGACCGGCGCCGAGGAACTCGGCGGCCGCCCGCATCCGGGCGATCCAGGGCGCCGGGTCAGCTTCCCAGGCCGACAGCCGTTCCGGATCCGGGACGCAGGCCCGGACCGGCAGCGAGCCGTCCTCGGCGGCCAGCGGCTCGGCGGCCACGTCCCCGGTCAGCAGGCTCATCGTGGCCAGCCCGCAGTCGTAGGGCAGCCCGGGCAGCGCGGCGGCCAGGGCCACCCCGGCCGCGAGCCCCACCGAGGACTCCACCGCGCTGGACACCACCACGGGCAGGCCGCACTGCGCGGCGACCCGCAGCGCGGCGCGCACGCCGCCGAGCGGCTGGACCTTGAGCACCACGATGTCGGCGGCCCCCGCCGCGCGGACCGCCAGCGGGTCCTCCGCGCGGCGGATCGACTCGTCGGCGGCCAGCGGCACGTCCACCCGGCGGCGCAGCTCGGCCAGCTCGGCCAGGCTGGCGCAGGGCTGCTCCGCGTACTCGAGGCCGAACCGGGCCAGGGCCCGCAACATCCGGGCCGCCTGCCCCACGCTCCAGGCGCCGTTGGCGTCCACCCGGACCCGGCCGGCCGGGCCGATCGCGTCGCGCACGGCCTCCACCCGGGCGATGTCGTCGGCGTCGGCCTGGCCCGCCTCGGCCACCTTCACCTTCGCGGTCCGGCAGCCCGATCCGGCGACGATCTGGTGCGCCCGGTCCGGGCCGACGGCGGGCACGGTCACGTTCACCCCGACACGCTCCCGGGCCGGCTCCGGCCAGCCGGCGCACGCGGCCTCCAGCGCGCAGGCCAGCCAGCGGGCGCACTCGCGCGGGCCGTACTCGGCGAACGGCGAGAACTCGCCCCAGCCCGCCGGCCCCCGGATCAGCGCGCCCTCCCGGACGGTGATGCCGCGGAACCTGGTGCGCATCGGGATCGCGAACGCGCGGACGGTCGGGAGCAGGGCCGGGAGCTGGCCGGCCGGGCCGGTCACGGCCGGCGCGGGAACTTCGCGAAGTCGGGACTGCGCCTGGCCACGTAGGCGTCGCGGCCCTCCTGCGCCTCCTCGCTCATGTAGTAGAGCAGCGTGGCGTCGCCGGCGAACTGCTGCATTCCGGCCGCGCCGTCGGTCACCGCGTTCAGCGCGCCCTTGAGCATCCGCAGCGCCAGCGGGGACTTGGCCAGCAGCTCCCGCGACCAGGCGACCGTCTCCTCTTCCAGCCGGTCCAGCGGGACGACCGCGTTGACCAGGCCCATGTCCAGCGCTTCGGCCGCGCTGTACTGGCGGCACAGGTACCAGATCTCGCGCGCCTTCTTCATCCCCACCGTCGACGCCAGCAGCCAGGAGCCGTACCCGCCGTCGAACGAGCCGACCTTCGGGCCGGTCTGGCCGAAGACCGCGTTGTCCGCGGCGATGGTCAGGTCGCAGCAGACGTGCAGCACGTGCCCGCCGCCGATCGCGTAGCCGGCCACCATGGCGATCACCGGCTTGGGCGTGCGGCGGATCTGCACCTGCAGGTCGAGCACGTTCAGCCGGCCCACGCCGCGGGCGTCGAGGTACCCGTCGTCGCCGCGGACCTTCTGGTCGCCGCCGGAGCAGAACGCCCTGTCGCCGGCGCCGGTCAGGATGATCACCCCGATCGCGGGATCGTCCCGGGCCGCGTTGAACGCGTGGGACAGCTCGAACAGGGTCGTGGGCCGGAACGCGTTGCGCCGCTCGGGGCGGTCGATGGTGATCTTGGCAATGCCCTCGGCCGTCTCGTAGACGATGTCGGTGTACTCCTGCCCGTCCGCAGGACCCGACGCCTGCCAGTCGACCACTCCTTCACCCTCCCTTTGGCTGCCCGCCCGTGCCGGATCGGCCCGGAATAACCTTACGACCGTGACCACCCGCGCGCTGCACGCGGTCCTGCTTGCCCCCGACGGCGCTCGCGGGCGGGTGCTCGAGGCGCTCGCGGCGGCTCTCGACGGGACCGGGCCGGCCATCCTGCCGCTGGATCCGGCCCTGCCGCGGGCCCGGCTGGCCGCCCTGCTCGATGCCTTCGCCCCGTCGGTCATCGAAACGGCGCAGGGTCCTGAACGCTACGTCCGCACCCACCCGGGCCGCACGCCGGCTCCGGGCGTCGCGCCGGACACGGCCCTGGTCATCGCCACCTCCGGCTCCACCGGCCCGCCCAAGGGCACGGAGCTTACCGCGGCCGCGCTGCTGGCCTCGGCCCGGGCCTCGCTGCGGCGCGTGGGCGCCGGGCCGGGCGAGCGGTGGCTGTGCTGCCTGCCGGTCTTCCACATCGCGGGGATCGGTGTGCTGGTGCGGTCGCTGCTCGCGGGCGCCGACCCGGTGATCACCGGCCGGCTGGAGCCCGGCGCGCTGGCCGCCAGCGGCTGCGCGCATGTCTCGGTGGTGCCGACCCAGCTGCGGCGGCTGCTGGACGCCGGCGACGACCTGGCGGCCGCCAAGACCATCCTGCTCGGCGGGGCGGCGCCGCCCCCGGGGCTGGTGGACGCCGCGCGGGCGGCGGGCGGCCGGATCATCACCACCTACGGAATGAGCGAAACCAGCGGCGGATGCGTGTATAACGGTATGCCGCTCGATGACGTCTCGGTGGACATCGGCCCCGGCGGGAGGATCAGGATCGCCGGGCCGGTGCTGTTCTCCGGCTACCGGCTGCGCCCGGACCTGACCGCGCAGGCCCGCGACGGCCGCTGGTTCGTCACCTCCGACATCGGCTCGATCGGGCCGTCCGGCGAGCTGCTGGTCCGCGGCCGGGCCGACGACGTGATCAACACCGGCGGCGAGAAGGTGGTCGCGGCGGAGGTCGAGGCGGCGCTGGCGACTTGCGCCGGGGTGCGGGAGGCGGCCGTGGTGGGACGGCCGGACCCGGAGTGGGGCGAGCTGGTCACGGCGGTGGTCGTCGCGCGCGATCCGCTGGCACCGCCGCGATTGGCCGACATCCGCGCGCACGTGCGGGATAGGCTGCCGGTTTACGCGGTTCCGGCAGCCCTGCTGGTCGTGCCGGACATGCCGTTGCTACCGTCGGGTAAGCCTGACCGGGAGGCGCTGCGGGCCCTTGCGGCCGAGGCCAGCGGCGCGGACCCGCCGGGCGGCCGGTGGGCGCACGGTACCGGCACGGGAACAAATGGCCGCGTCGAGCGTTACTAGATAGTGCCCGCGCTGCACGATACCAAGTGCGGCAAGGCCCCCGCTAACCGACGGCGCCGCCCCGGTGGTGCTGGAGCAGCGCGCCCGATACGCGCACGAAGGTGAGGTGTGTCTCATGCCGAGGAACGCGACCGCCGTGTCGCCGCGACACGACGATGAGGCAACCATGACCCACCTGGACGAGCTCATCCGGCGCGGGCGCAGCCAGGGTCACCTGTCCCTTCCCGAGCTCCGCACCGCGTTCGAGCAGGCCCGCATCTCCCCCGCCGAGGCCCGGTCCATCGTCCGCGAACTGACCGAGGCCGGTGTTCAGCTAGGTAACGACCAGCCGGAGGCTCCCGTGCAGGCTGCCACCCTTACTCCGACCGCCCCCGTGGCCGGCCCGGCGCCCGCCCGCAAGGCCCGCGGCGGGCCCGCCGCCCGCCCGGCCGAGGCCCGGCCGCCCGGGCTCGAGGCCGCGATCGCCGGCATCATCGAGCTGGACTCGCTCGACTCCGCGGAGGCCGAGGCGTCGGCGCTGGCCTCCGGCGCCACGACGGAGGCGGTGCTCGAGGTTGACCTCGATGACCAGACGTCCGTCATGGGCGACTCGGTGCACACCTACCTCAAGTCCATCGGGCGGACCAGCCTGCTCACCGCCGAGCAGGAGGTCGAGCTGGCCAAGCGGATCGAGGCCGGGCTGTACGCCGAGCACAAGCTGGAGACGGAGACCGGGCTGGCCGAGGACTACCGCCGCGACCTCGAGGACGTCGCCGAGGATGGCCGCCGGGCCAAGGCGCACATGCTGGAGGCGAACCTGCGCCTGGTGGTCTCGGTGGCCAAGAAGTACAGCGACCGGGGCCTGTCCCTGCTGGACGTGGTGCAGGAGGGCAATCTCGGCCTGATCCGGGCGGTCGAGAAGTTCGACTACACCAAGGGCTACAAGTTCTCCACCTACGCCATGTGGTGGATCAGGCAGGCGATCCAGCGCGGCTTCGCCGACTCCGCGCGCACGATCCGGCTGCCGGTGCACGTGCTGGAGATGCTCAGCAAGCTCAGCCGGGTCGAGCGGGACATGCACCAGCGGCTGGGCCGGGAGCCCACCCCCGAGGAGCTGGCCGTCGAGCTGGACCGCACGCCGGACCAGATCGAGGAGCTGCTCCGGACCAGCCGCCAGCCGATCAGCCTCGACTCCACGATCGGCGAGGACGGCGAGACCAGCATCGGCGACCTGATCGAGGACGTGGACGCCCCCGAGGCGTCCGAGCTGGTGGACCGCCAGCTGCTGGCCGACCAGCTGCGTCACGCGCTCGACGCGCTGACCCCGCGCGAGGCGACGATCATGGCGATGCGGTTCGGCCTGTACGACGGCAACCCGCACACGCTGGACGAGATCGGCCGCGCGCTCGGCCTGACCCGGGAGCGGATCAGGCAGCTGGAGAAGCAGTCGCTGTCCAAACTGCGCCACCCCAGCCGCGCCCAGCCGCTGCTGGATTACGCCAGCTAGGCTGCCCGCAGCACGCCGGCCAACGGGCCGGGCCCGACCTCCTGCCGGGCCCGGCCCGTTTCCTGTCGGATCCGGCGCGAGCGCGGTACGCGGTCCGGGGCCGGGGCCGGTAGGATACGCCGGGTGACAGTCCAGGTAGAGGTGCTCGACAAGGTAACCGGCGAGGTGGTCGAGGCTTTCGGCCGCCTGCTCCCGCAGCTGTCCCGGTCCGCCCCGCCGCTCGGGCAGGCGGAACTCGAGACGGTCGCGGGCTGCCCGGCGAACACGGTGCTGATCGCCCGTTCCGGGGGCACGATCATCGGCACGACGACCCTGGTGATGTTCCCGCTCCCGACCGGGCTGCGCGCCTGGATCGAGGACGTGGTCGTCGATGCGTCGGCGCGCGGCCAGGGCGCCGGGGAGGCGATGACCCAGGAGGCGCTGCGGCTGGCCCGCGAGGCCGGCGCGAGGACCGTGGACCTGACCTCGCGGCCCGCGCGCGAGGCGGCCGGGCGGCTCTACGAGCGGGCCGGGTTCACGCTCCGCGACTCCCGGCTGTACCGGCACGCCTTCCAGGACTGACCGGCACGCCTTCCAGGACTGACCGGCCCGCCTTCCAGGACTGACCGGCCCGCCGCCGCGCCCGCGCCCGTCCCGCCCTGGCCGGCTTACCCGGCCAGTTCCGCGACCGCCGCGAGCAGCCGGTCCACATCGGACCGGTCGTTGTAGTGCACCAGCCCCGCCCGCACCGCGCCGCCCGAGTCCCGCAGGCCGAGCGCGCCGGCCAGTTCCCAGGCGTAGTTGTCGCCGTCCCACACGTTGACCTCCCGCGTGGCCAGGTGCTCGGCGACCTGGCGCGGCGTGCGGCCGGCCACGGTGAAGTACGCGGTGGCGGTGCGCCGGGCGGCCTTGCCGTAGGTGGTGACGTGCTCCATGGCGTCCAGGCCGCCGAGCAGGACCCGGAACAGGTCCTGCTCGTGGGCCGCGGCCGCGGCCAGGCCGGCCAGGAGCCGCTCGCGCCTGGTGCCGGGAGCCGGGCCGGCCAGCGAGGCCAGGTGCTCGACGGCCGCGGTCACGCCGGCGAGGTCGGCGAACGGCAGCGTGCCCTGCTCGAACCGGTCGGGCACATGATCAGGCGCGGGCACCAGCTTGTCCGGGGCCAGGGACTCGAGCAGCCCGGGATCCGCGACCACCGCGCCCACGTGCGGCCCGGCCCACTTGTACGCGCTGGTGGCGTAGAAGTCGGCGCCGAGCCCGGCGACGTCGACCGGGCCGTGCGCGGTGGCGTGCACGCCGTCCACGTAGCTGAGCGCCCCGGCCGCGTGCGCCAGCGCGGTGATGCCGGCCACGTCCGGCCGGGTGCCGATGAGGTTGCTCGCCGCGGTCACCGCGACCAGCCTGGTCCGGTCCGAGATCAGCTCGGCCAGCTGGGCGAGCTGCAGGTCGCCCTCGGGCAGCGCCGCGTCGGCGAAGCGCGCCCTGGCCCCGGCCCGGGCCGCCGCCGCCGTCCACGGCCGGACGTTGGCGTCATGGTCGAGCCGGGTGACCACGACCTCGTCGCCGGGGCCCCAGCCCGCCGCGAGCGTGCGGGCCAGCCGGTAGGTCAGGGTGGTCATGTTCGGGCCGAGGATGACGCCCTCGGCCCGGCCGCCGGTGAGGTCCGCCACGGCTCGCCGGCACTCGGCGGTGATCGCGTCGGAGCGGCGGCTGGCCGGGAACGCGCCCCCGGAGTTTCCGAGGCCGTCCCGGTACGCGCCGGCGACCGCGTCGATCACCGCGCCGGGTAGCTGCGTGCCCGCCGCCCCGTCCAGGTAGGCATAGCCGTCCGCCAGGGCCGGGTAGGCGGCACGCACCCGGGCGACATCAAAAGCCATCGCGTCACCCTACCTCGGCCGCAGATATTGAGGTGACAGCCCCCGGTCGCGCGGTTAGCCTGCGAATAGTGTCCATCAATCCCTCCGGCTCGCTGCCGCATGCCCAAACCCAGCCGGGACAGGCCCGGCCCGGGTCGGCGAGCCGGAACCAGGCGGGGCAGACTCCGTTCGCGGCGCTGCTGCGGACCTGGGAGTACCTGCGCCCGTACTTCTGGCCGCTGGTGGCGATGCTCGCCGCCGCGATCACGGCGGCAGCCGCCGAGATCGCCATCCCGCTGCTGACCAAGGCCGTCATCGACGGGCCGATCGAGCACGGGAACGCCCGGGCGCTGCTCCCCCTGGGCCTGGCCGCGATCGCGTTCGGCGTGACCGAGGCCGGGCTGAACCTGTACCGACGGTGGGTGCAGGCGAGCGCGGTCACCGGCATGGAGCGGTCGATGCGGGACAGCCTCTACGCCCACCTGCAGCGGCTGCACGCCGGGTTCCACGACGAGTGGCAGTCCGGCCAGCTGCTGTCCCGGGCCACCACGGACCTGTCCGCGATCCGGCGGTTCGCCGGGTTCGGCATCATCTTCTTCATCACCAACGTGGTGACCTTCGTCGCCGTGATCGCGCTGCTGATCGGGCTGAACTGGTGGCTCGGCCTGCTGACCGGGTGCGTGTTCCTGCCCGTCCTGGTGATCTGCACCCGATTCGAGCGGCGGTACCGGGTGCTGTCCCGGCGCGCCCAGGACCAGGAGGGCGACCTGGCCACCTACGTCGAGGAGGCCGCGACCGGCATCCGGGTGCTCAAGGCGCTCGGCCGCCGCGACGAGGCGGCCGCCCGGCACGCCGGCCAGGCCTCGCTGGTGCGCACGACCCAGGTGCAGAAGGCCCGGCTGCGCGGCACCTTCTGGGCCGGCCTCGACCTGGTGCCGAACGCGGTCATCGGCCTGATCCTGCTGCTGGGCGCGCTCGCGGTCAGCCAGGGCGAGCTGAGCCTCGGCGGCCTGGTCGCGTTCATCGCGCTCGCGCTGCAGCTGGTGTGGCCCATCGAGGCGATGGGGTACATCCTGGCCTCCGGGCAGGAGGCCGCCACGGCGGCGCAGCGGATCTACGAGATCTTCGACACCGAGCCCGCCATCACCGACCCCCCAGCGCGCCGAAGGGGCGCGGTGCCGCCCGTGCAGGGGGAGTGGAAAGGGACGGGGAGGCGGGCGGGGGGCGGGGCCCCGGCGGCGCAAGAACAACGGGGCCGGCTCCGCTTCGATGACGTGACCTTCCGCTACCCGGGGGCGCCCGCGCCGCTGCTGCGCGGCGTCAGCCTGGAGCTCGAGCCCGGCGAGACCATCGCCCTGGTCGGCCCCAACGGCGCGGGCAAGACCACGCTGCTGCAGCTGGTGCCCAGGCTGGCCGAGGTATCCGGCGGGGCCATCCTGCTGGACGGGACCGACATCAGGGATCTATCCCTGGCCGACCTGCGCGCCACGGTGGGCTGCGCGTTCGAGGACCCGACGCTGTTCTCGGCGAGCGTGCGGGAGAACGTCAGCTACGGCGCGGCCGGGGCGGGCGAGGAAGAGGTCCTCGCCGCCCTCGCCGCGGCCCAGGCCGACTTCGTCGCCGACCTGCCGTGGGGGCTGGACACCAGGATCGGCGAGCAGGGGATGGCGCTGTCCGGCGGGCAGCGCCAGCGGGTGGCGCTCGCCCGCGCCATCCTGGCCCGGCCGGCCGTCCTGATTCTCGACGACCCGCTGTCCGCGCTGGACGTGCACACCGAGGCCAAGGTCACCCGCGCGCTGGCGCAGGTGCTGGCCGGGTCCACGGCGCTGGTGGTGGCGCACCGGCCCTCCACGGTCATGCTGGCCGACCGGGTGGCGCTGCTCGACGGGGGGGTCATCGCCGCGACCGGCTCGCACCACGAACTGCTCGCCACCCAGGACCGCTACCGGGAGCTGATGAGCGGCACGGCCGAGCCGGGCCGGGGCGAGGACCTGGACCCCGATCGGGACCCGGACCTGACGGAGGCCCGGACATGACCCAGACACCGACCGCCCGGACACCGGCGACCCAGGCCGCGGCGCAGGCCTGGCGCGGCATCGCGTCCGAGGATGTCGACGACATCACGGCGAGCCTGGCCTCGCTGCTGCGGCGGCGGGGCAGGCGCCTGCTGCAGGACCTGCTCCGCCCGCACCGGGCCCGGGTGACGCTGATCCTGCTGCTGATCGTGATCGCCAACATCTGCGCCCTGGTCGGCCCGTGGCTGGTCGGGGTCGGGATCGACCGGATCCCGCAGGTGACCAGCTCGCACGACGCGGGACCGCTCGCCGTGATCATCGTCGCGTTCGCCGTGGCGGTGGCCACCCAGGCCGTCACCACCCGGGCTTACATCGCCGCGATCGGCAGCCTCGGCGCCGACGTGGTGTACGAGCTGCGGCGCCGGCTGTTCGCCCACTTCCAGCGGCTGTCGGTCTCGTTCCACGAGCGCTACACCTCGGGCCGGGTCATCTCCCGGCAGGTCTCCGACGTCGACTCGCTGTCCGACCTGTTCGACGAGGGCCTGGACTCGCTGGTGTCCGCGGTGCTCTCGCTGCTGCTGGTCGGCGCCGGGATGCTGCTGCTCGACTGGCCGCTGGCGCTGGTGGTGCTGGCCGGCTTCGTGCCGCTGACCTGGCTGACCGTCTGGTTCCGGCGCGAGTCGGCGACCGCGTACCGGCGGACCAGGGAGACCATCGCCCAGGTCATCGTGCAGTTCGTGGAGACGTTCGGCGGCATCCGCGCGGTCCAGGCCTTCCGCCGGGAGCACCGGAACGAGGAGATATTCGGCGAGCTCAACGCCGACTACGCGGCGGCCAGCCTGCGCTCCTCCCGGCTGATCGCGATCTACTCCCCGGGCATCACGCTGGTCGGCAACCTCGCGATCGGCGCGGTCCTGCTCTACGGCGGGCTGCGGGTCATCGACGGCGACATGAAGGTGGGCGTGCTGGTCACCTTCCTGCTCTACCTGCAGCGCTTCTTCGACCCGCTGCAGGACCTGTCGCAGTTCTATAACACGTTCCAGTCCGCCGCCGCGGCGCTGGAGAAGATCTCCGGGGTGCTGGACGAGGCCCCGGCCGTGGCCGAGCCGCAGGCCCCGGCGGCGCTGCCCGAGCCCGCGGGCCCGGCCGGGGGCGGGAGAACGGTACGGTTCGAGTCGGTCCGGTTCGGCTACCGGGAGGCGCCGGTGCTGCCGGGCCTGGACCTGACCATCCCCGCCGGGCAGACGGCGGCCCTGGTCGGGGCCACCGGGGCGGGCAAGACGACCATCGCGCGGCTGATGGCCCGGTTCTACGATCCGGGCCAGGGCCGGGTGCTGCTGGACGGCGTCGACCTGCGGCAGCTGTCCGACCGGCCCTGCGCCGCGAGATCGTCCTCATCACCCAGGAGAATTTCCTGTTCACCGGCACCATCGCGGAGAACATCGAGCTGGGCAGGCCGGGTGCCTCGCGAGCCGAGATCGAGGCCGCCGCGCGCGCCATCGGCGCGCACGGGTTCATCTCCGCGTTCCCGGCCGGCTACGACGAGCAGGTCGGCAAGCACGGCGGGCGGCTTTCCGCCGGGCAGCGGCAGCTGATCTCGTTCACCCGCGCGTTCCTGGCCGCGCCGGCCGTGCTGGTGCTCGACGAGGCCACCTCGCTGCTCGACATCCCCAGCGAAGGGCTGGTGCAGCGGGCGCTGCGCACGATCCTGGCCGGGCGCACCGCCCTGATCATCGCGCACCGGCTGTCCACGGTGCGGATCGCCGACCGGGTGCTGGTGATCTCCGGCGGCCGGATCGTGGAGGACGGCCCGCCGGCCAGGCTGCTGGCCGAGGGCGGCGAGTACTCCGCCCTGCACACGAGCTGGCAGGAGAGCCTCGCCTGAGCAGGCTCATCCCGCTTGCGCCGGGCGGCACCTGCCGGGGTGAGATCATGGAGCCGATGGCCGCCGACGATGTCCCGCGCTGGCCGGGCCGCCCGCCCGGCCGGATCCGGGCCCGGGCTCCCGGCAGGCCCCCGGTCCGGAAGATCCTGATCGGTGCCGGCCTGGTCGCCTATTCCTGGATCGCCGCCAGCACCGTGCCGTTCACCAGGAACGCGCTGCTGGTCGTGCTGCTGCCGGGAGCGGTGGTGGCCACGCTGGCCTACGGGCGCCCGGTCCGGCGCATCCCGGCTCCGGAGCGCGTCGACGTGGCCGGCTTCTCCTACTGGGCGGTCTGCATCATCGCCTTGTTCGAGTGGGAGGCGGCCGCGTTCCGGGACAACTCGCTGTGGTGGCACCCGTCGCTCACCGCCCTGATCGACCCGATGCTCGACGTGCGCCCGGTCAAGGCCGCGGGGATCCTGGTCTGGCTGCTCAGCGGCTGGGTGCTGGTGCGGCGGTGACGGCCCCATGGTAACCCGGATGATCACGATCGTCGGCTTCGCCGCGGCCATCGGAGCCCTGTCCGCGCTGGAGTTCCTCGGCCGGCGGAAGGATTCGCGGATCCCCACGCTGGGCGAGTGGCTCGGCTACGTGATGCGCCCGCGGGCCGGCCGCCTGCTGATCCTGCTCGGCTGGCTGTGGCTCGGCTGGCACTACTTCTCCCGGTAGCGGCAGGCGCGGGCGCGTCCGCTAGGCTGACCGCGTGATCACGCGTCGCAAGCATGTCAGCGGCCAGGCCGAGGCGGAGTACGCGGCGGATGCCGCCCTCGCCGCGCAATTCGACGACCTGCTCGCGGCGGCGCGCGCCGCCGAGCAGGCCTTCCGGAACGCACAGGCCCGCGGGCTGCCGGACCGCGAACTGTATCCCCTGGCCCAGCGGCTCGACACCGCGCTGACCGACGCGATGCACGCCGCGTACGCGGCCCAGCGCGCCGAGACCGGCCCGCGCGGGTACGAGGACCGGATCTACCGGCGCAAGGCCCTGGCCAGGTCGGCCGTGCACGCCTGGCGGGACGAGGCGGAGCGGCTGCTGACGCTGCGCGAGACGCACCGGCTCACCGGCATTCCGCCGGTGCCGCTCACCGACCTCCCGTCCGGCGAGGCGGTCCCGTACGTGGTCGCCTGAGCCGGCCCGGCCGGGCCCGCCGGCGTGTCGCCTTTCCCGCGTTGCCGGCCTGGGTACAGGCTGGGCGCAGGCGGTAACGGCAGGTAGCACCTTCGTACCAGAACGCGTACCCGCGGAAAGCTACAAAGGGTGGTGCGGAAAACAGTCACAACGAGCCATGCCGTGCCCCGCGGTACTGCTGGCACAGTAGGGTGTGATCAAGACCACAACGAGGAATGACCCAGGAGGCACGCGCATGTGCCCGCATACGCCACCGTGTCCGGAGGCGAGTCGCCCGGACGGCGAGGCGGCCCGGACTATCATCAGCCACCCCGAGCAGGGCTGGAGCCTGCTCTGCAACGGCATTGTCGTATTTGAGGACACCGGGGAACTGCTCCCCGACGGGGAACCGATAGCGCCGCACCGGCCCACCGACCTGATCTCGCCGCCGGCCCGCGGCGCCAGGCGGCAGGAATCGCCGGCCGACAGCACGCAGTCGCCCGCGGCCTAGCGAACCTTCTTAATCCGTCCGTCTCGCGCTCACAGTAAGCGGGAGTCGCGGGGAGGATGAAAAACGCTCGGTCACCCGCCCCGTGAAGGGGGAACGGGGAAGTGGGTGGGGGGCACCAGCACCTCGCGCAGCCAGGACTCGACGGCCTGGCGGATGTCCTGTGGCCGCCGGGACAGGGCGTGCGTCTCGCCCGGCAGCACGACCAGCCGCGACGCGTCGGCGCTGTCCGGCACGCCGAACGGGTCACGGTTCCCGTTCACCACGAGCACCGGCACCCCGGCCTGGCGCAGTTCGGCCGCGCGCGAGCGCTCGGGCCGGCCGGGCGGGTGCAGCGGGAAGGCCAGCGCCACGACGGCCCGCGCTCCGGCCGCCCGGGCGGTACGGCAGGCCAGCCGGGCGCCGTTGCTGCGGCCGCCCTGCACCAGCGGGATCGCGGGGAACCCGGGCCGGAGCGCCTCGATGATCTCCAGCCACGCCGCGTCCTGCCGGTCCGGCGACCCGGGCGCGCGGGCTCCCCTGACCTGGTACGGCTGCACCACCCTGGCCACCGCGGCGCCGAGCCGCAGGCCGGCGTCCCGGGCGGCGAGCAGGTCCGCGCTGTCCACGCCGCCGCCCGCCCCGTGCGTCAGCGTGAGCAGGAACGCCGGGCTGGCCGGCTCGTCGAGCTCGACCCGGGCCGCCCCGCCGCTGGTCACGATCTCCATCCGGGCAGCGTAACCGCGCGCGCCCGGGCGTGACGCTCAGGGCAGGCGGGCCACGTCGACGGCCTCGAGCTGCTGGGAGCTGAAGTTGGCCACCAGCAGCGTCCGGCCTGCACCCGGGCACGCGGGCCGTCGCGGCGACCTGGGTGGCGGGCACCGCCCGGGGCAGGCCGGCGCCGCCCGAAGCGGTCGCGGGCGGCGCGCTGCGGCCCGCGGCCGGATGCGACCCGGCCGAGCAGCCGGCGACGGCGATCACGGCCGCGGCGGCGGCGGCCACACCTGGCCTCACACCCCCAGGGTAGGCCGCGGCGCGAACGCGCCGGCCCGGGTCCGGCCCGCCGGTTCCCCCCGCGGCCTGGCCACGCGGCTATACGTTCAGGACCTTCTTCAGGAATTGGCCGGTGTAGCTGTCCTCGACGAGGGCTACTTCCTCAGGGGTCCCGGTCGCGATCACGTCACCGCCGCGGGAACCGCCCTCGGGGCCGAGGTCGATGACCCAGTCCGCGGTCTTGATCACGTCGAGGTTGTGCTCGATCACGATGACCGTGTTACCGCCGTCCACGAGCCGGCCCAGCACTCCGAGCAGCTTGCGGATGTCGTCGAAGTGCAGGCCGGTGGTGGGCTCGTCGAGCACGTAGATCGTCCGGCCGGTGGACCGGCGCTGCAGCTCGGAGGCGAGCTTGACCCGCTGCGCCTCGCCGCCGGACAGCGTCGGGGCGGGCTGGCCGAGCCGCACGTAGCCCAGGCCGACGTCCACGAGCGTCTTCAGGTGCCGGTGGATGGCGGGGATGGCCTCGAAGAACCCGGCGGCCTCCTCGATGGGCATGTCCAGCACGTCGGCGATGGTCTTGCCCTTGTAGTGCACCTGCAGGGTGTCGGTGTTGTAGCGGGCGCCGTGGCAGACCTCGCACGGCACGTACACGTCGGGCAGGAACTGCATCTCGATCTTGATCGTGCCGTCGCCAGAGCACGCCTCGCACCGGCCGCCCTTGACATTGAACGAGAACCGGCCCGGCTGGTAGCCGCGGACCTTCGCCTCGGTGGTCTGCGCGAACAGCCTGCGGACGTGGTCGAACACCCCGGTGTAGGTGGCGGGGTTGGACCGCGGCGTCCGGCCGATCGGGCCCTGGTCGACGTGCACGACCTTGTCCAGGTGCTGCATCCCGGTGACCCGCGTGTGCCTGCCCGGCACGATCCGGGTGCCGTGCAGTTCCTTGGCCAGCGCGCTGTACAGGATGTCATTGACCAGGGTCGACTTGCCGGACCCGGACACCCCGGTGACCGCGATGAAGCAGCCGAGCGGGAACGCCACGTCCACGCCGCGCAGGTTGTGCTCGCTGGCCCCCTTGACCACGACCTCCCGGCCCTTGGACCGCTTGCGGCGCGTCCTGGGCAGCGGGATGGACTCGCGGCCGGTCAGGTAGGCGCCGGTCAGCGACTCCTGGCTGGCCAGCAGTTCGGGCAGCGGGCCGGAAACGACGATGTTGCCGCCGTGCTCGCCCGCGCGCGGGCCGATGTCGACCACCCAGTCGGCCGCGCGGATGGTGTCCTCGTCGTGCTCCACCACGATCAGGGTGTTGCCGAGATCCCGGAGCCTGATCAGGGTCTCAAGCAGCCGGTGGTTGTCGCGCTGGTGCAGGCCGATCGACGGCTCGTCGAGCACGTAGAGCACGCCGACCAGGCCGGAGCCGATCTGCGTGGCCAGCCGGATCCGCTGCGCCTCCCCGCCGGCCAGGGTCGCCGACGCCCGGTCCAGGGTCAGGTAGTCGAGCCCGACGTCGAGCAGGAAGCCGAGCCGGGAGTTGACCTCCTTGAGGATCCGGCCCGCGATCTGCTGGTCCCGGTCGGACAGCTCGAGCGTGAGCAGGCGCTTGGCCAGCTCGCCGATGGGCAGCGCGCAGAACTCGGCGATGGACTTGGCGTCCACCGTCACCGCGAGCGACACCGGCTTCAGCCGGGCCCCGCGGCATACCGGGCAGGGCACCTCGCGCATGAACCCGGCGTACCGCTCCCGGCTGGAGTCGCTCTCCGCCTCGGAGTGCCGCCGCTCGATGTACGGGATCGCGCCCTCGAAGTGGGTGTAGTAGGAACGCTCCCGGCCGTACCGGTTCTTGTACCTGACGTGCACCTGCTTGTCATAGCCGCGCAGCAGGGCGGTGCGGGCCGCGGCGGGCAGCCGGTTCCACGGCGTGCCGGTGCTGAACCCGATGGCGTCGCCGAGCGCCTCGATCAGCCGGAGGAAGTAGTCGCTGACGTGCCCGCCGCTCCACGGCCCGATCGCGCCCTCGGCCAGGGTCCGGTCCGGGTCCGAGACCACGAGCTCGGGGTCGACCTCCATCCGGGTGCCGAGGCCGGTGCAGTCGGGACAGGCGCCCCAGGGGGAGTTGAACGAGAACGACCGCGGCTCGAGCTCGTCGAACGACAGGTCATCGTAGAGGCAGGCCAGGTGCTCGGAGAACATCCGCTCGCGGTGCGGGTCGTTCTCGGGCAGGTCGACGAAGTCGAGCACCACGACCCCGCCGGACAGGGCCAGGGCGGTCTCCACCGAGTCGGTCAGCCGCCGCCGGGCCGAGTCCTTCACGTCCAGCCGGTCGACCACGACCTCGATGTCGTGCTTCTCGTACTTGCGCAGCGCCGGCAGCTCGCCCGCGGGGCCGACGCTGTCCAGCCTGATCACGACCCCGTCGACCCGGGCCCGGGAGTAGCCCTTGGCCTGCAGGTCGCGGAGCATCTCGCCGTACTCGCCCTTGCGTCCGCGCACCACCGGGGCCAGCACCTGGAACCTGGTGCCCTCGTCCAGCTCGAGCACCCGGTCGACGATCTGCTGCGGGCTCTGCCGCGCGATCGGCCGGCCGCAGACCGGGCAGTGCGGCTTGCCCACCCGGGCGTACAGCAGCCGCAGGTAGTCGTAGACCTCGGTGATCGTGCCGACCGTGGAGCGCGGGTTGCGCCCCGCGGCCTTCTGGTCGATGGAGACCGCGGGCGACAGCCCGTCGATGAAGTCGACGTCCGGCTTGTCCATCTGGCCCAGGAACTGCCGGGCATAGGCGGACAGTGACTCGACGTACCTGCGCTGGCCCTCGGCGAAGATCGTGTCAAAGGCCAGGCTCGACTTCCCCGACCCCGACAGCCCGGTGAAGACGATCAGCGCATCGCGCGGCAGGTCGAGCGAGACGTCCTTGAGGTTGTGCTCGCGCGCGCCGCGGACCACGAGACGATCAGCCACGGTTTGCTCAGCTCTCCGGTCGTTGACGTCGGTCTTCGGGGGTTAGGAGACGCGTCGCCATGGTATCCGGGGGGTCCGACAAAACGAGGCGCTTCCGAGGTGGCGGGGTGGCGGGGGATGCGACAGGCCACCCGGACGGCAACGTTCCGCCCGGCCGCCGCATTCCCGGTGCCGTTCCGGGCCGCTGGCTGCTGGCCTGGCTCGCCGGCCGGGATGCCGGGACGGCCCTGACCGTCAGCGCCGGGCCAGCCGGGGCCGGCCAGGAGCCGGCCGGCGGCCGCGGCAGCCTCCCGCCTAAGCTGCCGAAGTGGAGCTGAGCGGCAGCTGCCGAAGTGGAGCTGAGCGGCGGCCGGGCGGCATGCTGCGGCCGGCGGTGCGAGATCGGCGATGGAGACGGAGAGAGCATGACCTACACAGGCGACGTCAGCGTCGGCGGGCCGGCCGACACCAGGGAGCTTCCCGGCCTCACCATTACCAAGGTGTCCGTGGGCCCCATGGACAACAACGCCTACCTGCTGCGGTGCACGGGCACCGGAGACCTGCTGCTCATCGACGCCGCGAACGACGCCGACACGCTGCTGAGCCTGATCGGCGACACCCCGCTGGCCCGGATCGTCACCACCCACCAGCACTGGGACCACTGGCAGGCGCTGCAGCCGGTCCAGCAGGCCACCGGCGCGAAGACGACCGCCCATCCCGAGGACGCGGGCCCGCTGCCGGTGACCCCCACCGACCTGGTCCGGCACGGCGACAAGATCAGCGTCGGGGACTGCGAGCTCTCCGTCATCCACCTGCGCGGCCACACCCCGGGCAGCATCGCGCTCTGCTACGACGCGGGCGGTGAGCTGGCCAGCGAGCCGCACCTGTTCACCGGCGACTCCCTGTTCCCCGGCGGGCCGGGGAACACCGAGCACGACCCGGAGCGGTTCGGGCAGCTCATGGACGACCTCGAGGAGCGGGTCTTCGGCGAGCTGCCGGACGGCACCTGGGTGTACCCGGGCCACGGCAAGGACACCACACTCGGCACCGAGCGCCCGCACGTGCCCGAATGGCGGGCCCGGGGTTGGTAGCGGCTGACCCCGCGCCCGGCGCCGCGCCGGCCCGGTGCGACGTGGTCGTCGTGGGCGCCGGCCTGCTCGGCCTGGCCGCCGCGCGGGCGCTGGCCAGGCGCGGCCGCGACGTCACCGTGCTGGAGCAGGCCGAGGTCGGCCATGAGGGGTGCGGGTCGAGGGGCAGCTGCCGCATTTTCCGGCTGGGCTACGGCGACGCCTGGTGGGTCGGCATGGCCATGCGCGCCCGCGGGCCGTGGGCCGAGCTCGAGGACGAGTACGGGCGCCGGCTGCTCCAGCCGACGCCGCATCTGACCTTCGGGCCCGAGCTGGACGCCGTCCGCCAGGCCATGGACAGCGCGGGCGCGCCGCACGAGTTCCTGCAGGCCGCCGAGGCGGCCGCCCGGTTCCCGCAGGTCTCGATCGGCGGCCCGGCCCTGCTGGAGCCGGGCTCCTGCGTGATCAGCGCCGACGCTGCCCTGCGCGCCCTCGCCGCCGCGGTGCCCGGCATCCGGGCCCGCACCGCGGTGACCGGCATCGAGGACGACGGCCGCCGGGTAACCGTCCGCACCGCCTCGGGCTCCGTCACCGCCGGCACGGCCGTGGTGTGCGCCGGGCCGTGGACGAGCGGGCTGCTCGCCGCCGCCGGGATCGTGGTGCCGTCGGCACCCACGATGGAGCAGGTCGGCTACGTGGCACCGGCAGCGGAGCCCGGTCCCGCGATGCCGATCGTGATCTGCCACGGCGCTCACGACCTCTACGGCCTGCCCGTGCCGGGCTCGTCACTGTACAAGATCGGGCTCCACCACAGCGGGCCGCCGGCCGACCCGGACCGCCAGGAGCAGGGTCCCGACCCGGGCCTGACCGAGCAGCTGGCCGGTCTGGCGCGCCGGTACCTGCCCGGCTTCGGCCCGGACCTGGCGCAGGCCGAGCGCTGCGTCTACGACAACAGCCCGGACGAGGACTTCATCGTGGACCGGGTCGGCCGGGTGGTGATCGGCAGCGGGACGTCCGGGCACGGCTTCAAGTTCGGGCCGCTGCTCGGCGAGTGGCTAGCGGACCTGGCCACGGGCCGCGAACCCGACCCGCTGGCCCGCCGGTTCGCGCTCGGCCGGCTCGGCGCGGGCGCTCACTGAACCAGGGCCGCGTACACGATCACGTTGCTGAGGTAGTGGCCGGTCGCGTAGTCGAACGCGCCGCCGCAGGTGATCAGGCGCAGCTCGGCGTCGGGTACCGGCCCGTACACCGCCAGCGTGGGGAACCGGGACTTAGGGTACGAGCGAACCGACGTGACCTGGAACACGGCCAGCGTGCCGTCGGCCCGCCGGACGTACACCCGGCTGCCCGGGTGCAGCAGGCGCAGCCGGAAGAAGACCCCGGGCCCGGTCAGCGAGTCGATGTGGCCCACGATCACGGCGGCGCCGATGGCGCCGGGCCGCGCGCTGCCGGTGTACCAGCCGGCCACCGTGGTGGTCGAGGGGACCTGCAGCGCGCCGGACGAGGTGAGCCCGAGGTGGACGAGTCCGGTGCGGACGCCGATGGCGGGGATGGTGAGGCTGACCGGACTGGCCACCTTCTGCGGGGTCGGCTGCGGCACGGGCGCCTGCCGCCCGATGGGCACCGGGACCAGCGCCGGCTTGCCCACCGGCACGGCCGGGCGGCTGGTCTGGCTGGCGACCGCCAGCCCGGTCACCCCGGCGCCGGCCACCAGGATGCCACCCGCCAGCGCGGCCGCGGCGGCCGGGCGGCGCACCACGCGCAGCGGCGAGATGTGCCGGCCAGGCCGCTTCACGGGGTCACCGCGCGTGCATGGCCGGGCGGCGACGGCGGCGCAGCCGGATGGTCCCGCCCGCGGCGATCAGCAGTCCCGCCGCGGCGGCGCCGGTCCACGGCAGCAGCGACGCGCCGGGCCGCGCCGCGGTCCCGCCGAATCCCGTGGACGCGGCGCCGGCCGGCATGATCTTGCTGCCCGCCGAGTCCACGAGGGCGTCGACCTTGAGCTCGCCCGAGTTGTCCAGGATGACGAGGCTGTAGATCGTGTCGGGGGCCAGCGTGAACTGGCCGCTGCCGTGCTCGGTGGTCCCGACCGCGCTGATCGTCACGGTTCCCGGGTGCACCGTCTCATAGGGCGTCACGGTGGTGAAGTTGAGGTCGCGGCCGAGGACCTTGCTGCCCGCGGTCACCGTGACCGATGTCTGGTGCATCGACGCCTGGATCACGCGCACGAGCGCCGCGTGGCGCGTCATGGCCAGGCTGTCGCCGATCACCTGCAGCCGGATCCCCGACAGCGGTCCCATGCCCGCCACGGTGTAGGCGTGGCCGCTGACCACGTCGACGGTCGTGGACAGGACCGGCTTGGCGGACGGCGGGGCGCCGGCGGCCCGCATGGCCACGGTGTACTCGCCGGCGGCCACCGTCTCGTACGGTGATACCTGGCCGTAGGCGACGTGGTGCAGCACGACTATGGCGCTGGGGTCACCGAACGAGTACAGGTAGACGTCCACGGCCGGCGTGTTCGGTGACAGGTGCGCGAGCCGGAGGTAGCCGGTTCCGGTCATCGCGGACGCGGCCGAGGCGCCGGCCGCGAGCGCCCCGGCCAGGCCGAGCGCCAGCGCGCACGCGGTGATCAGCCTGGTGACCCAGGCGCCTTTCCATGACAGCTTCATGAGTGCTCCCCTTGACTTTGATACTGGGTGGAACGCGCGCCTAGCCGCTCAGCAGGCCCAGGGGGCTCGGCGCGGCGAACCCGATCCGCGCGATCTCCTGGCCGCCGGCCAGCCGCGCCAGTGTGGCGCTGTTCGGCAGGTACGGCGCCTGCTGCGCGCGCAGCAGCGCGATCACGGACGGCAGGTACCCGCTCTTCGCCCCGGGCGGGCTGGCCAGCTCGACGGCGCGCAGCGGTACTCCCGGGCTGGCCCCGGGCCCGGAGTCACCGAACGCGACGACGCTCACCGGGCCCTGGTGGGTGAGCGTGGCCAGGATGGCCAGCAGCCGCGTGTCGACCTGGCCCGCAGCCAGCTGCGCCCGCGCAGCCGGCGCGGCGCTGATCCGGGAATTGCGCAGCAGCACGCGCCCGAGATCCTGCCGGACAACCTGGTCTGCCCGGAGCGCGGTCAGGTACGCGGCCGCGCCTCCGGCGGCATAGGCGCGGATATCGATCCGCGCCGACCCGGAGCCGAAGGTGGCAAGCACCGTCGGCGCGTAGACGCTGGTCAGGCGGCTGCCGAACTCGCTGCGCACCGCGGCCGTGGCCACGATGACGGCCGAGCCGAGGGGGTCGCTGGCCGCGGATCCCAGGGTCAGGAGGTCCCCGGCGGGAAAGCCCCGCGCCTCCAGGGCGGCGCACATGGCCGGATCGCACGACACCACGGCGCTGTGGCTGACCTGCGCCGTGACCCAGACGGCGGCCTGCTGCCGGGCGGCCGCCGCCGCCTGCACCTGGGCCAGGCCCGGCGTGCCGGACGCCGCGCTGCCCCCGCCGGCCGCGCTCCCGGACCGGTTGCCGCGCAGCAGCGCGACCGTCAGCCCGCCCGCGACGAAGACGACCAGCACCACGGCGAGCACGGCGAGCACGCGCCACCAGGTCCGGCGCCGCGCCACCCACAGCCGTACCGTGGTGCCGGCGACCTTGGCCCAGGACGGGGTGACCCCGGCGCCGGCCTGCGGGGCGAGGGCCCCGGCGGCCTGCCGCTCGACCTGGGCATCCTGCCGCAGGACCACCGGCCCGGTCACCCGCTCGTCCGCTGGCGGAGCCGGGTCTTCGCCGGCGCGCCTGGCCGGGACGTCCGGCTGCGGCATTTCCGGGTCCGGCCCGGGCGCCTGCCCGTCCGGGGGCTGCACGTCGGTCCCGGCCACCTGTGCCTGCACGGGCCGGAGTTGGAACCCGGGTGGCTGTTCCTCCGGGGCCCGCGCGCCGGTCCCGGCGCCCGGCGCGCCCGGGGGCCTCGGCCGCGGGACCTCGGGCCGCTGGCCCGGCATCAGGCGGCTGCTGCCCGGGACCCGCCGGGGCAGCGGGCCGGGGGGGTTGGGCGGGGGGACCTGGCCGTTTGTCATGGGGCTGGCCTGCGCAAAGTCCGCGGATGAGGGACTGGCGGGGACAGTAGTGTCCGGCACCGGGCTGGGCGCGTGCGGAGCCCCACCGCAGGGCATTTGCCTCGCAAACGGCAGAAACCGGACATCTTGTCCATACGCTCGTCCCCCCAGGGCAGGCGCGCGCCTCTCCAGTTAGACAGTTGAGCACATCGGCGGTCATTGCCTCAGCAAAAATGCTGGATTTTTACCTTAATCTCACGAGCGTTACAAGTTGACGTATGCAATGTGCGCTCAGTAACCACCGAGCCGTGACTGGGAGGACCAGGAGCCGCCGTTGGGGCAATCAGGAGGCCCGAGAAGGGCGGGGCCCGGAGGCGATTCCGCAGCGCTTTCAGGCCGAGGGGGGATCGTGCCTGGCCAGCCGGGCGTAAACCGCGACCGCGGCCTCGACCGCAACGGACGGTGACGGCAGCGCCGCGGCGCGGGCCACCGCGGCGGTCGCAAGGTGTCCGGACAGTACCGGGTTATCGAGCACCGAGGCTACGGCCGACGCGAGCCGAACCGGGTCGTCCGGCGGGACGAGCAGCGCCCCCGCCTCGCCGGTCAGCGCGGGAATCCCGCCGACCCGGGTCGCGACGAGCGGCCGGCCGGCCCGCAGTGCCTCCTGCACGATCAGCGGCTGCCCCTCCCAGCGGCTCGGGACCACGACGACGTCCGCCACCGCGAGCAGCGCCGGGACGTCGGGCCGCGGGCCGAGGAACCTCACGTCGGTGCCTGCCGCCGCCGAACGCGCGGCCAGCGGGCCGGCCAGCGGCCCGTCCCCCGCGATCACCAGCCGCGGCGCCGGGTCCCGGCCCTGCAGGATGACCGCGGCGTCGAGCAGGATGTCGAAGCCCTTCTGCCGGGCGCACCGGCCGACCGCGAGCACCACGGGACGCCCGCAGGCGCCGATGTCGGCCCGCGCCTTCCCGATCGCCTCGGCCGACGCGGCGGCGGCGGGCGGCGCCGGGACCACGGCCAGCGCGACGTCCCGCGCCCCTGCCCGGCGCATCCGGTCGGCCAGGTCGGCGCTGACGCAGAGCACGGCGTCCGCCCGCCGGGCGGTCAGCCGCTCCAGGGCCAGGTAGACCGCCCCGGACACGGCGGCGGACGGTGCCGAGTTGTGCACGGTGACGACCATCGCGGGCCCGCGCCGGCGGCCGTGCGGCCCGGCCAGCGCGAGCGCGGTGACCGCGCCCGCGCGCAGGCCGTGCGCGTGCACCACATCGGGCGCGTGGCGCGCCAGCAGCCCGCGCAGCCGCCTCACCGCCGCCGCGTCGCGCGCCGGGCGCGGCCGGCCGGCAATGTCCAGCGGCGCGAACGCGACCGCCGGGAACAGGCTCCGGGTCGCCGCCGGGCCGAACACGCTGACGGCCAGGCCCCGCACGGCGCAGCCCTCGGCCAGCATCGCCGCGTGACGGCCGGTCCCGCCCGCGGTCGCGGCGATGACGTAGGCGATCCGGGCCGCGGTCACGGCATGACCTTGCGCTTGGTCCTGGCCACCACCGCGCGCAGGTCGCCGCCGTCCAGCGCGTACGCGGTCACCCCGAACGCGATCAGCGCGCCACAGCAGGCCAGGAGGGCGACCGTGGCGTTCGGGAAAAATCCGGTGACCGGCATGGCCGCCGACATTCCCGCGCCTGCCGCCGCGCCGGCCACGGCACCGGCCAGCCCGGCCGTCGCGGCGCGGACGGTGCCCGCCAGCGCGGCGCCGCCCCTGGCCCGGCGGACCGCCGCGAGCAGCGCCGTTCCCGACACGACCAGGCCCACGGTGTTGCCCAGCCCCAGGACCGGCACCACCCAGCGCGGAGCGACCAGCCGGACCGCGATCACGTCGGCCATGATCACGATCAGCCAGCCGCCGGCCATGGCCGCCGCCGCCGCCCGGTTCCTGCCGTCCGCCAGCAGCACCCGGGACAGGCACGCGACCAGGCCGTAGCCGACCAGCCCGGGCGCGAACGCGGCCAGCGCCAGGGCGAGCTGCCTGGCCTGGGCCGGGTGCGAGGCGAACAGGCGGGCGGCGGGCACGGCGGCGCCGGCCAGCAGGGCCACGCCCAGCCAGGACACGAGCAGCACCGCCCGCGTCGAGAACGCCGCCGTATCGTCGAACTCCGCGCCGTCCCGGGCCGACAGCACGGGAAAGGCGCTGACCGCGATCGGGACCGCGAGCACCGCGTAGACCGCGAAGGACATCTGCCAGCCGTAGTTGTACAGGACCACGGCGCCGCTCCCGCCGTGGCCGTTGGCCAGCCGGGTCACCACGATCAGCGAGGCGTCCTGGGCGATCAGGGCCGCGATGCCGACAGTGGCCAGGCTGCCCGCCCGCCGGGCGACGCCGTCGGGAAACCTGAGCGTCGGCCGCAGGCCCAGCCGCAGCCGGACGGCCGGCACCACCGCAGTCAGCACCAGCGCGGCCACGCCGGCCGTGGTGCCCACGGACAGCGTCAGCTCGGCCGCGTTCGACAGGCCGGCCAGGTGGGTGGTGTGGGTCCCGCCGAGCGGCACGAACACGAAGTAGGCGGCGATGACCACCAGGCTGGACAGCACCGGCGCCAGCGCGGGCGCGGTGAACCGGCGGTGCGCCTGCAGGATCCCGTAGAGCACCACGGCCAGGCCGTAGAGCAGGATCTGCAGCGCGAACACCTCGAGCATGCCCGAGCCGACCGCAACGGCCTCGGTCTTCGCGCAGCCCCGCAGGTGCGGGATCAGGAGCGAGATCACCGGGTTGGCCGCCGCGGCCAGGAGCACGCTCACCGGGGCCAGCAGCAGCACCGTCCAGGTCAGCAGCGCGGAGGCAATCTGCCGGGTGTCCCGGGCCGCCTGCGGGTCGGCCGCGGACCGCTCGGCCGGGCCCGCCAGCACCGGCACCATGATGCTGGCCAGCGCCCCGCCCAGCACGATGTCATAGATGATGTTCGGCACCAGGTTCGCGGTGGTGTAGGCGGATCCGAGGCAGGAGTTGGCCACCGTGTGCGCGAACACCAGCTGCCGCCCGAAGCCGATGACCCGGCCCGCCGCGGTCAGCGCCGCGATGAGGACGGCGGCATGACCGATGGTCCTGGCCACCTGGGGCGGACGGCTCGGCTCCGGGTTCCGGTCGGCCACCGGGAGGACAGGCCTGGTCACTGAACCTTTCTCATCCGTCGATCTTCCGCTCAGAGTACGTGGATGGTCATGGGAGGATGAAGTGGATGGTCATGGGAGGATGAAAAGGCTCACTGCGGGGCGGCGGAGGCCGGCGACGAAGCCGCGGGCCGGGCCGCCGCCTGGGGCGCCTCGCTCATCCCGCCAGCCCCGCCCGGCACGTTCACCTCATCAGGCCCGTTCGTCCCGCCGGCTTCCCCGCTGGCTCCGCTGGCCGCGGGCCGGCGGCCGAGCATGTCCAGCCACCGTAGCGGCGGGGTCCGGTCGATGACCCGGGTGAAGCTCACCACCTCGCTGGCCGCGGTCAGCCCGGTGATCGCCGCCAGGACGGCGATCCGCGCCTTCCGCGGCAGCGCCACCGCGGCCGCCGCGCCGAGCATGCCGCCCAGACCGTTGGCTCCCAGGTCCCCGAGCATCGCGTGCTCGCCGAGGTCCTCGGGCAGCACCGCGAGCGCGGCGCCGGCCGGCGCGGCCGCGGCGGTCCCGCCCGCAGGCGAGGCGAGGCCGAGCGCGGCGCCCGCGGCCAGCGCCACCTTGATCGCCCGCCCGGGGCGCAGGTCGAACAGGTTGAGCAGGTTCGCGCCGCCCGCGGCCAGGCCCGCGTTGATCAGCAGGTCCGCCGCGGACGCGCCGCCGGCGCCAGGGCCGCCGGCCAGCGCGCCCGCCGCCAGCCCGGTGGCGCCGATCCCGGCCAGCTTCACCGCGCCGCTGGTGACCTCGCCGCGGGCCAGCGCCCCGAGATGGCCGCGGAACCCGCGCCGGGCTCCGCTGCCCTTCAGGTCGTCGTAGCCGCCGAACGCGGCCGCCCCGGCTCCGGCCACCGCGAGTGCGGCCCGGCTGCGGGCGGGCAGCCCGGGGGCGACCAGCGTGACCGCGACGGCCGCCGCGACGGCCGCCGGGCCCTCGAGCAGGGTCACCGGCTCGCCGCGGTGGTTGGTCCTGGCCCAGGCCTGCCGGCCGCCGGGCGGACGGGCGCCCAGCGCGGCGCAGGCAGCCCGCGCCGTGACCGCAGCCAGCCCGCCGGTCAGCGCAGCTCCGCCGGTCCGGGACGCGCCGCGGCTCACCCGCGGCTCGGGTGCTCGGGCGCGGCCGCCGCGGTGGACGTGGCCGACGGTGTCGGGGACGGGGTGGGCGCCGGGGTCGGGACCGCGGCGCCGACGCCGTACGCTTGCGGCTTGTGCCCGGCGAGCAGGGAGCCGAGGGCCTGGGCCACGAAGATCTGGCCGATTTCCTTGTCCGCGTTGTTGACGCTGGACAGCTGCGCCCCGGTGCCGCCGTTGATCAGCTCGTCGATGGCGCTGCCCGGCCCCGAGCCGTTCAGCGAGCCCGCGAGGACCACGCCGCGGCTCGACAGGCTGAGCTGCTCGGCCACGGAGATCAGCGCCAGGTTGGCGGGGTCGGCGTCGGTGGCCGGCGGGGACGCGGGGATGATCACGACGGCGAGCGTGGCCTGCGCCGGCGCCGCGGTGCCCGCGGGGCTCAGCTGCAGGAATCCCTGCTGCTCGAACCCGTTGAGGATGAGGTTGGTCTCGTCCGCGGACAGGTCGGCGCCCTTGGTGACCAGCGCGGCGGCGAGCACCTGCGCGGCCTCCTGCTGCCCGGTGTTCGCGCCGGGCGGCGTCGTCTGCAGGAGGAGACCGGGGGGCGCGGTCTGCTCGGCCAGGGCCTCGAGGGTGTTCTGCGTGCCGGCGCTGGTGTTGAAGAACGCGGGCTGCAGCTGGGCCTGGACGGTGATCTTCGCTCCGGCCAGCTTCAGGGCGGCGGTGACGCCGGTGATGGTCGTGGCGTCCGCACCCGGCGCGGTGACGAGCGCCACGTGCTGGCCTGCGAGCAGGTTGTCCAGCAGGAGCGGCGCGGCCGACTGGGCGAACGCCTGGTTGCTGCCGAGCTGGTTCAGCTGGTTCTTGATGGTCGCCCGCTGCGAGGTGATCTCCCGCTGCTCGCGGCTCGAGGCATTGCTGAAGGCACTGAGCAACTCGGGCTTGAGCGCACTCGCGCCGATGACGATGCCGATCGCCAGCGCGAGGAACACAGCCACAATCGAGACCAGGTGGTAACGAAAATCAATCACTACAACAGTCCAGTCAGCCAAAACCAGAAGGTCTCCAGCTGCGTGCCGAGGTACCTGAAGAAGATCTGGCCCGCAGTCAGGGTGGTCGCGGCCACCACGATGGTCACGGCTGCGGCGAGCAGCAGCGGGATGACGGCCGAGGCCGAGACCCGGCTCTGGTAGAGCCGGCTGACGCCCTTGGCGTCCACCACCTTGTCGTCCACCCTGAGCCGGGTCAGGAACGTGCTCGCCATCCCGGACCGGCCCTTGTCCAGGAACTCTACCAGCGTGGTGTGCATGCCCACCGCGACGATCAGGCTGGCGCCCTGCTCGTCGGCGATCAGCAGCGCGATGTCCTCGCTGGTCCCCGGCGCCGGGCAGATCACCGGGTCGAGACCGAGCGCCTGGACCCGCGCCAGGCCCGGCGCCCGGCCGTCCGGGTAGGCGTGCACCACGACCTCGGCGCCGCACAGCAGTGCCCGGTCGGACACCGAGTCCATGTCGCCGACGATCAGGTCCGGGCGGTAGCCGGCCTCGAGCAGGGCATCGGCGCCCCCGTCGACCCCCACCATGGCGGGCCTGCGCTCCCGGATGTAGGAGCGCAGCGTGGCCAGGTCCTCGCGGTGGTGGTAGCCGCGGGCCAGCACGAGCGCGTCCCTGCCGTCCAGCTTCGTCTGCAGCGCCTGGATCCCGACCCCGTCGATGAGCAGCGGGTACTCGTGCTTGATGTACTCCAGCGTGTTGGCGGCGAAGGCCTCGATCTCGGCGGCCACGTTGGCCTTGGCCTCCGCCATCGCGGCCGCGACCGTGCTGGCGTCCTGCTGCCTGCCCTTGGCCACGACCTGATCGCCCGCGTACAGGGTGTCGCCGTCCAGGCGGACGCGCTGCCCGTCCTTCACCCGGTCGAATACCTCGGGGCCGACGTCGTCGATCAGCGGGATGCCCGCCTCGATCAGGTGCTGCGGCCCGCGGTTGGGATACCGTCCGGTGATGCTGGGCGCCGCGTTCACCACGGCGGCCACGTGGCAGCCGGCCAGCGCGTCGGCGCCGGTGAGGTCCAGGTCCTGGTGATCGATGATGGCGATGTCGCCGGGGCACAGCCGGGTGGCGAGTTTCTTGGTCCTGCGGTCCAGGCGGGCCGTCGCAGTTACACCGGGTAGGTCCTCGGACACTTTCCGGCGGATCCTGGGTATTTTGCGAGGCTGCGCCTTCATCGCACAGCTAGTTTGCCAGATTCCCGTTGCTCCGGACGATGCAGGTTGGATCACGGTCGGCAATCGTGAGCAACTCCGGAGCCTGGCTTCAGCTTACGACGCGCTCGGCGGCGGCGGCCGCGAGCAGTTCCTCCGCGTGCGCCCGGCCGAACTCGGAATTCTCCAGGCCGGCCAGCATCCGCGACAGCTCCCTGACCCGCCCGGGCTGATCCAGCCGGGCGACCCCGCTGCGGGTGACCGAGCCGTCGTCGGCCTTCTCCACTACCAGGTGGGTGTCGGCAAAGGCCGCCACCTGCGGCAGGTGAGTGACCACGATCACCTGCGCCCGCCGGGCGAGGCGGGCGAGCCTGCGCCCGACCTCCACCGCGGCCTTGCCGCCGACGCCGGCGTCCACCTCGTCGAACACGAAGGTCGGCACGGGATCCGCGCCCGCGAAGACGACCTCGATGGCCAGCATGACCCGGGACAGCTCGCCGCCGGAGGCTCCCTTGTGCAGCGCGAGGGCCGGAGCGCCCGGGTGGGCCGACAGCCTGATCTCGATGTCGTCGGCGCCGTGCGGGCCGGGCTCACTCAGCGGCGTCAACGCCACCGTCAGCCTGGCGTGCGGCATCGCGAGCGCGACCAGCTCCGCGGTGACATCGGCCGCGAACCTGTCCGCTGCCTCCTTCCGGGCCGCGCTGAGCTGGCCGGCCAGCTGCCCGACTTCCGCGGCGAGGCCGGCCTCTTCCTCCGTCAGGCTGGCGATCCGGTCGTCGTCGCCCTCCAGTTCCGCGAGCCGGGCGCCGGCCCGCTTGGCCCACGCGAGCACGGCCGCCACGCCGCCGGCCGCGGCGTCCGGCGCGCCCGGGGCGGCGGCCGCGCCGGCCTCGCCCGCCGGGGCGGCTGCTGCGGCCCCGCCCGCTCCCGCCGCCTCGCCGGGGCCCTGAGCCTCGCCGGGGCCGGGAACGCCGGCCGGGCCCCCGGCCGGCCCGCCGAACAGCCGGATCAGGCGGCTCAGCGTCGCCCGGCGTTCCTGCACGGCGGCGAGCCGGGCCGGGTCCGCCTCCACCGACTGCGCGTAGGAGGCCAGGTCCGCCGCGACGTCGGAGACCAGGTAGGCCGCCTCGGAGACCCTGGCCCCGAGGGCCGCCAGGGCGGCGTCGTGATGGGCGGCGCTCTCCAGCGCCTGCCGGGCGACGCCGAGCAGGGTGACCGCGTCCGCCGCGTCGTACTGGCCGCTCGACGGGTCGCCGAGCAGGGCCTCGTGCGCGGTCGTGGCCGCCAGGTGCAGCGCGTCGGCGTGCGCGAGCCGCTGCTCCTCGGCCAGCAGTTCGACGTCCTCGCCGTCGGCGGGCTCCGCCTGCTCGATCTCGGCCAGGCCGCGCCGCAGGTCCTCGGCCTCCCGCTCCCGCTCGCGGGCCTGCGAGGTCAGCTCGTCGAGCTCGCGGCGGACCTCACGGTGGCGCTGGTAGGCCCGCTGGTAGCTGGCCAGCAGCGCCGCGAGGTCGGCTCCGGCGAACCGGTCCAGCGCCTCGCGCTGCCGGCCGGGCTTGAGCAGTTGCTGCTGGTCGGCCTGCCCGTGCACGGCGACCAGGTCGTCGGCCAGGTAGGTAAGCACGGACACCGGGACCGACCGGCCGCCGGCGTAGGCGCGGGAACGCCCCTCGGCCGAAACCGAGCGGCTCAGGATCAGCGTGCCGCCCTCGTCGTCGAGGTCGCCGCCCGCGTCGTTCACCTGGCGGGCCACCGGGCCGCCCGCCTCGACACTCAGCCTTCCCTCCACGTTCGCGCGGTCGGCGCCGGGCCGCACCCGCGCCGGGTCGGCCCGGCCGCCGAACAGCAGGCCCAGTCCCGAGACGACCATGGTCTTGCCCGCGCCGGTCTCGCCGGTGACCACGTTGAAGCCCCGGGAAAGCTCGAGCACGGCGTCGTCGATCACCCCGAGCCCGGTGATACGGACTTCCTCAAGCATCGCCGCCCGGCTCCTCGTCTCGCTGGCGCGCTGCCGTGGTTCCCTGGCGCGCTGCCGTCGTTCCCTGCTGCGTGGCCGCAGCGCCGTGCTCCGCCTGCCGCCGGTCGCCCTTGCCCCGCCAGCCTGCCACCGGGAGGTCGAACTTGGCCACGAGCCGGTCCGTGAAGGGAGCGCCGATCTCGGCTCCCTCGACGTCCGCGCCGGTGCCCCGCAGCCTGGCCAGCAGCACCGGCTCGCTGCCGCGCCGCACTTCGACGCGCGCTCCCGGACGCAGGTGAACCCTACGACGTCCATCGCACCACAAAACGGCCCGGGACGTCTCATCCTGACTCCACGTGGCGCCGATCACTTCGGCGGCGAGCACGGAACGCGGTGAGACGACCATCGGCCGGGCGAACAGGGCGTGCGCGCTGATCGGCACCAGCAGCAGCGCCTCGACCTCCGGCCAGACCACGGGACCGCCGGCCGAGAACGCGTACGCCGTCGAGCCGGTGGGGGTGGCGAACACCACTCCGTCGCATCCCCACCGGGACAGCGGGCGCCCGTCCACCTCTATCACCATGTCGAGCATCCGTTCCCGCGCGACCTTCTCCACGGAGGCCTCGTTCAGGGCCCAGGTCGTCGCGCTTACGTCGCCGTTCGCCCGCACGGTCACGTCCACCGTCATCCGCCGCTCGATCACGTACTTTCCCGCGACGACCTGGTCGACCGCCTCGGAAAGGTCCTCCGGCTCGGCCTCGGCCAGGAAGCCCACGTGACCGAGGTTGACTCCGAGCAGCGGCACCCGGCCGGCCGGGCCAGCTCGGCCCCGCGCAGCAGCGTCCCGTCGCCCCCGATCACCAGCACCATTTCCGCGTCGTCGGCGGCCACGGACGAGGCCGGCACGGTCTCGGTCTTCGCCGTGCCCAGTTCGGCTGCCTCAGGCGCCAGGACCCGGACGGTCATCCCCGCGGCGGTCAGCCGGTCCACGACCACGCGGGCCACGCGCACGGCGGCGGGCCGCTCGATGTGCGCGACGACCAGCACGGTCCGTTCCGGCTTCACTGGGGTCCTTCCGCGATGGCCTGCTGCAAGGCAGCGTGGTCCAGCGGCGGCGCCGCGCGGCGCAGCCACAGGAAATACTCCACGTTCCCGGCCGGCCCCGGAAGCGGGCTGGCCACGATTCCCGCCACACCCAGGCCGGCCTGCAGCGCCGCGGCCGCCACCGACTCGACGGCCGCGGCCCGGAGGGCCGGATCCTTGACCACGCCGCCGGCTCCGACGTTGCCCTTGCCCACCTCGAACTGCGGCTTCACCAGCAGCACGAAATCGGCGTCCGGGGCAGCACAGGCGGCCAGCGCGGGGAGCACCAGCGTCAGCGAGATGAACGACAGGTCCGCCGTCACCAGGCCGGGCCCCGGCGCCACCTGCTCCGGGGTGAGCTGGCGCACGTTGACGCGGTCCAGCACGCTGACCCTCGGATCACTGCGCAGCGACCAGGCCAGCTGGCCGTACCCGACGTCGACCGCGGTCACGTGCGCCGCCCCGGCCCGGAGCAGCACATCGGTGAAGCCGCCGGTCGAAGCGCCCGCGTCGAGGCAGCGCCGCCCGGCGACGGCCAGGTCGGCGAAGGCGGCCAGCGCGCCCTCCAGCTTGCGGCCGCCGCGCGACGCGTAGTCCGGGCCGTTGGCCGGGTCCGCTATCGTGATCGCCGCGTCCTGGCCCACCTGAGTGGCCGCCTTGGCCACGGCCTGCCCGCCCACGGCGACCCGGCCGGCCGCGATCAGTTCCGCCGCCTGCTCCCGCGACCGGGCGAGACCCCGGCGCACCAGCTCGGTATCCAGTCGCATCCTCCTCACCATGGACTCGCCAGCGTTCCGGTCAGCGGCCCGGCCTGCTCACCGCGCCCGTGGCGTCGTGAGCCTGCGGCGGCTGGCGGGTGTCCAGCTCGCCGAGTACCTCCCGCAGGCGCCGGTGCACGTCTTCGAAGATCGCCCGGTGCTCGGTCACCGGGCGCCCCGCCAGCTCGTCCAGCCTGGCCAGCGTCGCGTCCACCCGGGGCTCGCCGGTGGCCGGACGCCGCTCGCCCGGCTCCCGGAATTCCTCGCCCGGCTCCCGGGATTCCTCGCCCGGCTCCGGAAAAAGCCCGCCTGGCTCCCGGAACGGCTCGCCAGCGGTATACGGGTCTGTCTCCATCAGCCATCACTCTCCTCGCGCCGGGCCGGCGTGCGCTGGTACCTGTTCTGCCCTGTCTGGAACGCTACCGTCCGCGGGCACCGGGCTGGCGCACCTGACCACGCCGGCACGCGCCGAGTTAGACCCGGGCGACCCGCCGGCGGGAGCGGGACGGAGAATGACCTTGGAAACGAGGTGACGATGGCGACCGCGGAAGAATGCCGTAAGGCACTGGAATGCCTCACGGCTCGCATCTCAGACATGAGCCAGGACGATCAGGCCGCCTACCTGGCAGACCGGACCCTCAGCTGCGAGATCCCCGATCTCGGGGTGAGGTTCCTGACCCGGCTGGGACCGGACGGGGCGCATCCGGTCCGGGAGGCGGGCGACGGGGACGGCCCCGCCCAGGTCCGGTTCATCGCGAACAGCGACGTGGTCGTGTCCATCGCTGACGATCCCGGAAGCTTCGCGCGCGCTTGGCTGACCGGGCGCCTGAAGGTACAGGGCAACGTGTTCGACCTGCTGCGCCTGAGGAAGCTGATGTAGCGCACTCATCGCAGCTCACCGGGCCGGCAGGGCCCTGATGTTACTCCGAGGGGCCTGATCTGCCCGATATAGCGGGTTTATCCGGCGCAGGCGGGGTTCGGCCCCGCGCCCGCCCGGTGCGATGCTTACCGCATGCCCGAAGGCGATGTGGTCTGGCGCACGGCGCGCCAGCTCGACGAGGCGCTGACCGGCCGCACGCTGAAGCGCAGCCATTTCCGGGTGCCGCGGTTCGCCACGACCGACCTGACCGGGCGCGCCGTGACCGGGACCATCTCCCGGGGAAAGCACCTGCTGACCCGCGTGGACGGCGGGCTGACGATCCACACCCACCTGCGCATGGACGGATCCTGGCGGATCCGCCCGGCCGCCGACTACCTGCCGCGGGATCACCGGATCAGGCTGATCCTGGCCAACGACACGCGGCAGGCGCTCGGATACCTGCTCGGCGTGGTCGAGGTCCTGCCCACCGGCAACGAGGAGCGCGCCGTCGGCCACCTCGGCCCTGACCTGCTCGGTCCCGGCTGGGACCCGGCCGAGGCCGTGCGGCGGCTGCAGGCCGGCCCGGGCCGGGCCATCGGCGAGGCGCTGCTTGATCAGCGCAACCTGGCCGGCATCGGCACCTTGTACCGGGCCGAGACGCTGTTCCTGCGCGGCGTCGGCCCGTGGCGGCCGGCCGGCGACGTCGACGGGCTGCCCGAGCTCGTCGACCTGGTCCAGCGGCTGCTCGACGCCAACAAGGAGCGCGTCGGCCAGGTCACGACCGGGAACCGGGCCCGCGGCCAGGAGACCTGGGTTTACGGCCGGGCCGGGCGGCCGTGCCGCCGCTGCGGCACGCCGGTCCGCAAGGCCAGCCAGGGCGCCGCCCCGGAAGACAGAATCATCTTCTGGTGCCCGCGCTGCCAGCCCGGCTGAGTCATTCGGCGCGCAGGACGAGCGCGGCTGGGCTCCGGGCTGCCGCGAACTACCCGGGGAAGCGGAGGCGGGCGACGGCGGACCGCGCGCTGTCGGCGGTCACCGCGTCCGCCGACCACGCCGCGGCGCACAGGGCCCGCAGGCCGTCGATGGCCGCGCCGTCGCCGGTAATCTCGAGCCCGGCGGCCCGCCCGTCAGCCGCAGGCCGGCCGTCAGCAGTGCCTGTTACGCTCTGCAGCCGCGCGGTCCAGCCGCCGCAGCGGAACTCGTTCCCGGCCGCGGTCGTCACCGGCGGGTGCGGTTCGAGCAGGCCGGACAGATCGCGGGCCAGGTAGGTGGGCCGCTGGTGCGCGGGGGCGAGCACGGCGTCGGCCGGCCGGGTGACCCCGGTGAGGACCAGCATGCTGTCCGCCCCGGCCCGCACCGCGCCCTCGATGTCGGTGTCCAGCCGGTCGCCCACCACCAGCGGCCGCACCGCGCCGGTCCGCGCCACCGCCTCGGCGTGCAGCGGCGGCTCCGGCTTGCCGGCCACGACCGGCTGCTGGCCGGTCGCGGTGGCGATCACCTGCACGAGTGACCCGTTACCCGGCTGCAGGCCGCGCGGGGTCGGCAGCGTGAGGTCGGCGTTGGAGGCCACGAACCACGCCCCGGCCCGCACCGCGAGCCCGCCCTCGGCCAGCAGCGGGTAGCCGATATCGGGTCCGTAGCCCTGCACCACGGCGGCGGGCCGGTCGAGCGCCGTGGACACCGGGCGCAGCCCCCGCTCGCGGAGCGCGATCCGCAGCCCGATGCCGCCCACCACCAGCACCGGCGAGCCCGCGGGCAGGCGCTCGGCCAGCATCCGTGCGGCCGCCTGTGCCGACGTCACCACCTCGGCCGGGTCGGCCGGGACGCCGAGCCGGTTCAGCTGCGCGGCGATCGCCGACGGCGAGCGGGAGGCGTTGTTGGTCACGAATGCCAGCCGCATCCCCTGCCGCCTGGCCTCGGCCAGCGCCCCGGTCGCGCCCGCCACCGCGGCCCCGCCGAGGTACACGACCCCGTCCAGGTCCAGCAGCGCGGCGTCGTAGACGTCAGCGGGCGGGCGCTCGGTGGCCCGCGGCAGCCCCGCCTCGCGGGCCCCGGGGACAGGCCGGGCCGCGGCGGGCTCAGACATCGCGGGCGTCCCGTTGCGGATCCTCGAGGGTTTCGGCCTGGCGCTGCGTCCTGGCCCGCAGCGTGGCGCGGACGCCGCGCAGCGCGTCGGTGTAGTGCCTCAGGTCCGGCCGCATCGCCGCGGCCAGCGCCAGGTGCTCGGCCGCGGCGCCGGGGTCCCCGGTCCTGGCCAGCGCCAGGCCCAGGCCGAACTGCGCGTAGTCGTCGCTCGGGCTGGCCTCCACGATCCGGCGGAAGTTCCCGGCCGCGGCCGCGTACCAGCCGGCGTCGAACTGGGCCCGGGCCAGCGCCTCCAGGACGCTGCGGGACTGCGGCTCCGCCGCGGCGGCCCGTTCCAGCAGCTGCGCGGCCGCGGCGGCGCTGCCCCGGCCGAGCAGTTCCAGCCCGCGCTGGTACAAGTCGTAGGTATCGCCGCCCGGCGGTTGTTCCTCTGCCTGGGAATCCTGGCCGCCGGCTGGTCCTTCTGACATATGTGCAGATCCTTCCGTCCGGACACGAGCCAGCAGCGCCGGGGCAGGCCGGGCTCGCGCTGGCGCCCTTTCGCGGAGTCCGTTATGCCCGGGACAAGGTCACCGGGCTCGCCGAGGTCACCTCTCCACCGTACGACGTCATCGCGCACGACATAGAGGACCAGCTGATCGCGGCCGACCCGCACAACGTCGTCCGGCTGATCCTGCCACGGCACGTTCCGGGGCATGAGGGCAACGTCTACGACGACGCCGCCCGGACCCTGGGCGAGTGGCAGGACGAGCAGATCCTGCGCCCGGATCCCGAGCCGTCGCTGTACGTGTACGAGCAGGCCGTCCTCGGCCCGCAGGGCAACGGCGGCGCGCAGGAAGCGCCAGCGGTGCTCCAGCGCGGCCTGATCGGAGCGCTGCGGCTCAGCCCGCTGGAGGCCGGGGTCATCCGCCCGCATGAGGACGTCGCGCCGGGGCCGGTGGCCGGCCGGCTGCAGCTCATGGAGGCGACCCAGGCCAACCTGGAGCCCATTTTCCTGCTGCACGACGGAAGCGCGCCCGGCGCATCAACCCGCCTGGTCGACGAGACCGCCGCCGGCCGGCGGCCGTTGGTCGACACCGTGACCCGGGACGGGATACGGCACCGGCTCTGGGCCATCGCCGATCCGGCCGAACTGGCCGCGATAGCGGCCGACCTGGCGCCGCGCAGCGCGCTGATCGCGGACGGGCACCACCGGTACTCCGCCTACCTCAAGCTGCAGGCCCGCCGCCGGGCCGCGGGTGACGGGCCGGGCCCGTGGGACTACGGGCTGGCGCTGCTGGTGGACGCCTCGGCCTACCCGCCGGAGATCGGCGCGATCCACCGGGTCATCCCCGGGCTGGCCCCGGCGGCCGCCGCGGAGCTGGCCAAGGCGGCGTTCACCGTGCAGCGGCTGCCCGGCGGAACCCCCCAGCCCCCGCCCGCCTCCCCGGGCCTCCCCACTCCGCCTTCATTGCCCGCCGCCCTGGACGAGCTCGCGGACGCGAGCAGCCACGGCCCGGCGTTCCTGGTCGCGGGCGGCGGCGAGATCCGCCTGCTCACCGACCCGGACCCGGTCCAGGTCGACGCGGCCATGCCGCCCGGCCACTCGCCGCGCTGGCGCGCCCTCGCCGCCTCGGTCCTGCAGGAGCTGCTGATCGCCCGCATCTGGGGCATCAGCGACGATGAGCCAGACGTCCGGATCGTCCACAACGACGCCGCCGCGGCGGTCGCCGAGGCCGACGAGACGGGCGGGACCGCGGTCATCTGCCCCTCGATGTCGACCTGGGATGTCTATGCCGTTGCCGCCCGCGGTGAGCGCGTCCCCCGCAAGTCCACCTCGTTCGGCCCCAAGCCGCGCACCGGGCTGGTGATCAGGACGTTCGCTCAGGGCTGAAAACCGGCCCCGGCCAGCCGGGCTTTCGTCAGCGGCTGGCCGTCCCCTTCCGGACATAGAGCTGCAGCGGGGCCCAGTTCCCGGTGACGGGGACAAAGTTAGCCCGGAAGTAGGCCCAGAGCCTGGGCGTCCAGGCGATCCGGTTGGGGTCGTACGACGTGAGCAGCACGTAGCGCGCGGCCCCGAACGCCTGCCGCCACACTGCCGCCACGGCCGGCACCCGGCCCGCCGTGAGCGAGCTCTGGCCGTGAGCCAGCGCGTAACTGGTGCCGAACCCGTCCACCATGACCGAGCAGTCCGGCGCGGAGGACACGAACCTGTTCGCCGATATCAGCAGCGCCACCTCGTCGGACAGCACGCAGGCCCCCGGCGGGATGACCCGCTCCACGGCGGTCAGGGCGCTGGCGTAGGTCGGCGTGGGGCTGCTTTCCGCCCCGCCCGCGGCGAACGGCAGCACGAGGATGGCCAGCCCGGCCGTTGCGGCCGCGGACCGCCGCAGCCAGGCGGCCCGCCGGGCCGCCCGCCCGGGCGGCGGCTGCCAGCCGTCGAGGAGACGGGCCGCGGGCAGCGCGAACGCCATGGCCAGGAACGGCGCGAGGAACGCGGGGTAGTGATAGTAGAAGTCGTCGGGCACCAGGAACGCGACCACGATCAGGGCGGCCGTGGCCACGCTGAACCACTCCAGCGGCGGCGGCCCGCGGTGGGTGACCCGGCCCGCCGCGATCAGCGTTCCGGCCACGATCGCGGCCAGGCCGACAGCCGCGATCAGGAACGTGACCGTGCCGAGGTCCCAGGCAGCCAGCCCGGTGAGGTACTGCAGCCGGTATCCCAGCGGGGTCCGCGCGCCGGCCCGGATGAGCTGGGCCACGATCACGCTGTCGTAGAAGCGCGCGGGGTCCAGGACGGCGAACGGGAGCACCGGGATCAGGAAGCCGGCCGCGACCCCGGCCAGGAAGCGGGTGGTCCGCCTGACCCGCTCGGCGCCGAGCAGGCACAACACCACGATCACGGCCACCGGGATGACCGCCCAGACCTTGACCGCGCCCGCGAAGCCGAGGGCCGCGCCGCCCCAGGCCAGCCTCCGGCCGCTGCGGGCGAGGCGGTCGCCGTCGAATACCGCGACCGCGCCGGCCAGGCAGAACACCGTCAGCCACGGCTCGAGCATGACCGTGTGCGCCGCCTGCACGCTGCCCGGGTAGATCGCGATGACACCGCAGGTCACGATCGTGGCGAACACGCCCCGGTGCCGGACGAGCAGCCCGCCGAGCACCACCGCCGCGACGCTGGCCGCCACGGTGAGGATCCGCGCGACCGCGATGGCCCCGGCCGTGCCGGTCAGCGGGGACAGGGCGGCGGCCGGGATCATCAGCAGCACGATCCCGGGCGGCTGCACGAGGATGAAGTCCCGGTACGGCAGGACGCCGCGGATCAGCCGCAGGGCGCTACCGAAGTCCGCCCCGTCGTCGTAGTCGCCGACGCCGAGCAGGTGACCGGGCCGGAAGATCTGGAAGCCGCGGAGCCCCAGCGCGAGCAGGGTGGCGGCCACGATGACCGCGCCGACCGGCATGAGCGAGAACGGCAGCCGTCCCGGTCCCGCCGCGGCGCGGCGGGAGGAACCGGCGGCCGGCCGTACAGTCGTTCCGCTCACAGCTAGCTACTTCCCGCAGGCTTCCGGTGAGATCCGGCGACGAGGCTGCCCTGGCCGGGTCTCCGGCCGCGAACCTTAGCGTCCGCGCGGCCCCCCGCCGCAATCGCCACCAGATACTACCCGCTCGGTCTGCGAGGATGGGGCGCGTGAACACCGCAGCTGAGAGTCCCGACGCCGTCGTGGACTTGGGTCACGATGTCTACCAGATCGACACGTTCATGGCCGGGTACTCGCAGATCACCGCCGGTTACCTGATCCGCGGCGAGCGGCCGTGCCTGGTGGAAACCGGGACCGGGGCCTCGGCGCCGGTGGTCCGCGATGCCCTGGCCGACCTGGGCGTCGGACCCGCTGACCTGGCCACGGTCGTGGTCACCCACATCCACCTGGATCACGCGGGCGGCACCGGTGACATCGCCAGGATGTTCCCCGCTGCCGAGGTCGTGGTGCACGAGCGCGGGGCGCGCCACCTGGCCGACCCGTCGCGGCTGATGGCCAGTGCGCGGGGGGTGTGGGGCGACGAGCTCGACCAGCTGTTCGGCACGCTGGCGCCGACCCCGGCCGAGCGGATCCGCACCGTGGACCGGGTCGGCACGATCGACCTTGGCGGCGGCCGGCGCCTGGACAGCCATTACGCGCCCGGGCACGCCCGGCACCATGTCGCCCTGATCGACTCGGTGAGCGGCGACCTGTACGTCGGAGACGCGGCCGGCGTCTACATCCCGGACACCGGTGACCTGCGGCCCGCTACGCCGCCCCCGGATTTCGACCTGGCCGCGGCGCTGGAGTCGCTGCGCATGTTCGCCGCACTGCAACCCACGCGGCTGCTGTTCAGCCACTACGGCCCCGTGGACGAGGTGACCGAGACGCTGGACCGTTCGGCGGAAGAGATCAACGTCTGGGTGGACGAGACCAGGCGGGCGCGGGGCCAGGGCCTGGATCTCGATCACGCGGTGGCCAGGGTGGCCGAGCGGACCAGGCAGCGGTACGAGGTGCTCCGCGACGACGTCGACCCGGTCATGGCCGCGAAGTACGACCGGACCAGCAGCACCGCCGCCAACGTCGCCGGAATCATGCACTACCTGGACAAAGACCCCCAGGATCCATAACGCGACGCCCCGCCCAGCCCTGGCCCGGCCGAGACGCAGCCGCCGCGCTGCCCAAGTCCCGCCGCCTCCCCTTGGGGAGCCCCGGGCTGACCCCCGCCGCTCCTGCTGCCCGCCGCTCCTTCCATGATCGTGGTTGATTGGCCTACGCATACGGGCTGTTGCGGAATCGCCGGGGTGCCGGATGTCGGCGGTAGGTAGGTGTCCGGGGTTGATGTCGCGTGTTCCTGCCGGGCGGATGTGGTGACCGTGATGGTGGTGGCCTGCTGGCCGCCGGGCCGGTCAGGGCGGGCTGGCCTGCGGGCCGGCCCGGCTGGGGAGGCTGGCCAGGGCGGTGGTGGTGAGGTGGCCGGTGGTGATGGCCTTGAACAGGTTGTGCACGGCGCGGGTGAAGGTCCATTCGGCAGCGGCTTTGGGCTTGCCGCGCACCGAGAGCTGGCGGAAGCGCATGTTGTGCTTGATCTGGCCGTGCGGGGTCTGGGCGATGTGGCCGCGCTGGCGGTAGGCGGCGATGCCGTCGCCGGTGGCCAGGCGGGCGGCCATGGCGGCGATGGCCGGGCTGTGCCCGCTGTCCTTGGCGCAGGCGCCGTCGCGGGCGGCTTTTTCCAGGTCGCGGGTCTTGCCGGTGGCGATCAGCCGGTCCGGGCCTTCGATGGTGAGGTTGTGCTCGGACAGGTAGCCGGCGTCGGGCAAGAACAGCCCGATCAGGCTGGCGCTGGCCGTGCCGCCGCCGGGGCCGGGGGCCTGGCCAGGGCCGCTGCGGGCCGGCTGGTCGCCGGCGGCGGGGCGGCGGGCGGTGATGAACGCGGCGGCGGCCTCGGCCTGGCGCAGCATCGGCCCGGACCAGGGGGCGTCGTTGGTATCGGCGGTGAGCTCGGTGGCGATGACGGGCGCGTCTTCGCTGGTGACGTTCTGGGTGTTGCAGCCCTGGATGAACCCGCCGCCGCGCACGGGCATCAGCCGGGCGTCGGGGCCGGTGATATTGCGCGCCGGCGCGGCGCGGTTGTTGTCTTGTCCCGCGGCCTTGCGCCCGGCCTCGGCGGCCCGGGCCCTGGCCTTCTCCAGCCGGGCGGCGGCCTGGCGGACCCGGATATAGCTGTCCGGGCCGGCCGGGCGGGGCCGGCTGGCGGCCTGCCCGCAGCGGCGCGGGCCTGCCAGGCGCCGGCCTTGGCCTGCTGCACGGCCATCGCGGCCAGTCCCGCCGCTGCCCCGGCCGGCGGGTTCCCCGCACGCGGCGTCCCGGCCGCCGCATCCGCCAGGTACTGCGCCTCCTTCGCCGCCCGCTGCGCCTCGGCGGCGGCCCGCTCGGCGGCCAAGCTGGCCAGCGCCGCGGCGATCCGCTCAGCACGCCGCCGCGGCGACCAGGCGTCCTGGGGCACCTCGTCCCCCCGCGCCCCCGCCCCGAACAGGCCGTCCTCGGCGGCGTCGGTCTCGCCGTGGCGGGCGACGGTCTCGGCGGCCAGCTTCCGCAAGCTCTCCCCGGTCCGGTTCGCCGGCTCCGGCGCGCTCGCGGCGATCTTCATGCCGTCCAGCGCCACCACGCCCGGCTTGCCCATCCCCAGCCGGGCGCACAGCGCCAGCACCTGCGCGAAGAACGCCGCGACCGCACCACTCAATCATCTCAAAAGATTATTAATCCGGAGGAAAGGCGCGCCGGGCTAGCCGATTCTGCAACAGCCCGCATATGGCCACCGATCAACCAGGATCATGGGCGGTGTCCTCCCCGGCTTCCTCGGGATCGGCTAGGTAGTCGAAGACCACTGGGTCTAGCTCCTCGAAGCGCTCCGCGGCGTCGGTCACGTCCTCGGTGTCCGCGGCGGCAGCCTTCCCGAACCAGTCGCGCGCCTCGTCCTCGCGCCCCGCGTCCAGGAGAGCGTCGGCGTAGGCGTAGAACAGCCGCGCGGATTCGGCCCCCGCGCGCCCGTTGGTCAGCTCGGGAACCTGGAGCGCCGCCACGGCCGCCTCGGGCAGTTCCTGGTCCCGGCGGATCCCAGACTCCACGATCCGCAGCTCGATCGTCGTGGCCCGGTCGAGGTCGCGGGATTCCGGGCCGGTGACCAGCTCAAGGGCCCGGTCCAGCCGACCCAGGGCACGCTCGCTGTCCGCCATCATCGGCAGGTAGGTTCCCCGGCCGGTGAGCCGCCGCGCGGCCCGCAACTCGGTCAGCGCCTCG
The DNA here is from genome assembly GCA_963808705.1 of uncultured Actinomycetota bacterium. Taxonomy (GTDB): domain Bacteria; phylum Actinomycetota; class Actinomycetes; order Streptosporangiales; family Streptosporangiaceae; genus JASHPR01. Next base: position 557,415 of record CAWEHB010000016.1, read on the forward strand.
GCCCACTCGCCCGCGCGGTAGGCCGCGATTCCGGAGGTCTCGCGCACAATACCGACCCGGGCCGCGAGCCGGCGCGCCGCCTGCGCGTGCCGGTATGCCAGCGCCGGATCCTCCTCCAGGCTCGCGGCCACCAGCCTTCGGGCCACCGCGTCGGCGAGGTCCCCGGGCAGGGTCCTCAGTTCCGCGCGTGCCTCAGGGTCCAGCTGGTCAGCCGTGATGCTCGCCGGAAGGTCAGGCCACCGGTCATCCGCGGCGCCCGGGCCGGACCGCTGCGGCCGGGACCGGTCATCGCCCGCTGCCCGGGAGCGCGGCCGACCCGGCGCTTCCCGGGACCGTGACCCCGGGGCTCCCCCGGGCCTTGGCCTTCTGGACGCAACCGCCCCGGACCTCGACCCGGATGCTGGCCCGGACCGGGCGGCGCCTCGCGGGCCAGCGCCCGGCCTGGCCGAGGTTGCCCGCCGGGCTGGCGGCTGCTCACCCCGCTGCCGACCACTCGTCCCGTCGGAACCTGGCTGGGTTACTGGCCGGTCCCGGCCAGCGCGCCTGCCGTTCTCGGCCGCATCACGGGTCCGAGACGAGCCTCTCGGCGCGCGAACGGGCTTGCCCCGGCCCTCATTCGCGCCGGTGCCGGGTCCGCCTCGGGGTCCGGCAGGCCGACGGTCGCGGCCCGCCGTGTCGGCTCGGCCGCCACCGCCGGAACGGCCATCCGTGCTCCCCGGGCGGCCGCCGCCACGGCCCGGGCGGCTACTGCCGCCTGAACGGCTGTCACTGCCGCCTGGCCGATCGCTGCCGCCGTCCGGACGCCCGCTGCCGCCGTCCGGACGACCCCGACCACCGCCGGAACGCCCGCTGCCGCCGTCCGGACGACCCCGACCACCGCCGGAACGCCCGCTGCCGCCGTCCGGACGACCCCGACCACCGCCGGAACGGCCACTGCCACGGCCCGAGCCGGCCGCGCCGGTGCCGGCGGCCCGTCGCGCGCCCGGCCTGCCCGCACCACCCTGGCCGGCCCGGCCTTTCTGGCCAGCACCGGAGCTGGATGCGCGCTGTCCCGCGCCGGCCTGGGGCGGCGAACCGCCGTCCCGCCGCCCGCGCTCGTTCCCGACCACTGTCAGCTCCCAGCCCAAGCTAGCCATGCGCGGCAACGCCGGCGCAAGTACCGTAAACCGCTACGAACACACGATATTTCCAACACGCGGCAGACGTGCTGAGGGCCGCTACCAGCACGGTAGCGGCCCTCAGCACGAAGATGTCCGGCGGCGTCCTACTCTCCCACGCGGTCCCCCGCGCAGTACCATCGGCGCTGAAGAGCTTAACTTCCGGGTTCGGAATGGGACCGGGTGTTTCCCCTTCGCCATGGCCACCGAAACTCTATGGAGATGTCAGGTCATAACCGACCGCACCTCGGGAACCGCACAGTGGACGCATGCAAAATCTGTAAGTAGAAGCCAAGCCACTCGGCCTATTAGTACCGGTCAGCTGCACACGTCGCCGTGCTTCCACTTCCGGCCTATCAACCCAGTCGTCTAGCTGGGGGCCTTACCGGGTTAACCCCGAGGGAGACCTCATCTTAAGGCGAGCTTCCCGCTTAGATGCTTTCAGCGGTTATCCCTTCCGAACGTAGCCAACCAGCCGTGCTCTTGGCAGAACAACTGGCACACCAGAGGTTCGTCCGTCCCGGTCCTCTCGTACTAGGGACAGCCCCTCTCAAGTCTCCTACGCGCGCAGCGGATAGGGACCGAACTGTCTCACGACGTTCTAAACCCAGCTCGCGTACCGCTTTAATGGGCGAACAGCCCAACCCTTGGGACCTGCTCCGGCCCCAGGATGCGACGAGCCGACATCGAGGTGCCAAACCATCCCGTCGATATGGACTCTTGGGGAAGATCAGCCTGTTATCCCCGGGGTACCTTTTAGCCGTTTAGCGACGGCGCTTCCACATGCCACCGCCGGATCACTAGTCCCAGCTTTCGCTCCTGTTTGACATGTCTGTCTCACAGTCAAGCACCCTTGTGCACTTACACTCGACACCTGATTGCCAACCAGGCTGAGGGTACCTTTGGGCGCCTCCGTTACCTTTTAGGAGGCAACCGCCCCAGTTAAACTACCCACCAGACACTGTCCCTGATCCGGATCACGGACCCAGGTTAGACATCCAGAACGACCAGAGTGGTATTTCACCGTTGACTCCACAGAAACTAGCGTCTCTGCTTCACAGTCTCCCACCTATCCTACACAAGACGCCCCAAACGCCAATGTCAAGCTGCAGTGAAGGTCCCGGGGTCTTTCCGTCCTGCTGCGCGTAACGAGCATCTTTACTCGTAGTGCAATTTCGCCGGGTCCGTGGTTGAGACAGTGGGAAAGTCGTTACGCCATTCGTGCAGGTCGGAACTTACCCGACAAGGAATTTCGCTACCTTAGGATGGTTATAGTTACCACCGCCGTTTACTGGCGCTTAAGTTCAGAGCTTCGCAGCCCGAAGGCCACTAACCCCTCCCCTTAACGTTCCAGCACCGGGCAGGCGTCAGTCCGTATACGTCGTCTTGCGACTTTGCACGGACCTGTGTTTTTAGTAAACAGTCGCTT
>CAWEHB010000016.1:565000-1107734 GCA_963808705.1 uncultured Actinomycetota bacterium
TGCTCGGCGCGATGCCCGTGGCGGCCATCAGGTCGGCGACGGGGGGCAGCGGGTCGCCGGCCCGCAGCGTGACCGATGGCACCTCGGCCAGGGCCGCCGCCAGGGTCCGTTCGTCTAGGGCCCGCAGGTCCCCCTGGCCGAAGAGCGCCTCGCTGGCGGCTACCGCCCGGACGAGTTCCTCGTCACCGTGCACGAGGATGGTGACGTCCTCGGCGAGCATTCGCTGCGCGATGCGCGCCGCGGGCCGCTCGGCGGTTTCCCGCTCCAGGTCCTCGATCTCCTCACGGCTGCGGAACGTGAACACCCGCAGCAGGCTGGGCACCTCGGCGTCGGACCGGTTGATCCAGAACTGGTAGAACGCGTACGGGCTCGTCAGGTCGGGGCTCAGCCAGACCGCCTCGCCCTCGGTCTTCCCGTACTTGGTCCCGTCCGGCTTGGTGATCAGCGGCGTGGCCAGGGCGTGGACCACGTCCCCGGCGACCCGCCGGATCAGGTCGACGCCCGATACCAGGTTGCCCCACTGGTCGCTGCCGCCGAGTTGGAGCGAGCAGCCGTACCGCCGGTGCAGTTCCAGGTAGTCGTTGGCCTGCAGGACCTGGTAACTGAACTCGGTGAAGCTGATCCCGCCCGCCTCGAGCCGGGCCCGGACCACCTCACGGGAGAGCATCTGGTTCACCGGGAAGTGCTTGCCGATGCCGCGCAGGAAGTCCAGGGCGAGCAGGTCCCCGGTCCAGTCCAGGTTGCTGACCAGCAGCGCGCTCGCCGGGCCCGGCTCGAAGTCCAGGTACTGGCTCACCTCGCGCCGGATCCGCCCTACCCAATCCGCGACCACCTCGCGGGAGTTCAGCACCCGCTCCGCCGACTTGCCGCTGGGGTCGCCGATCAGCCCGGTCGCACCGCCGACCAGCCCGATCGGCCGGTGGCCGACGAGCTGCAGGCGCCGCATGGTCAGCAGCAGCACCAGGTTCCCGATGTGCAGCCCGGGGGCGGTCGGGTCGAATCCGCCGTAGAACGTGACCTGGCTGGTGTCCAGGGCCTTGCGCAGGTCGTGCAGGTCGGTGGACACGGCAATCAGGCCGCGCCAGTTCAGGTCGTCGATGATGTCGGTCACGGAGGAATAGTCCCACTCGCACGGCCCGGACCGGTAACCGGTTTCGGCCGGGTGCGCCGCGGGACGTACGCCCGGTAGGGCGAGACGGTGGGCTCGCCGGTGATCCAGAACCGCCAGGCCACGTCCGCGGCGCGGCTGACGCCGACCCGGGGGCCGCGGCTGATGCTGGCCGCGGGCACGGGCGCCGGCGCGGCCAGGGCCCGCAGCGGCGAGGCGGGATCGGATGCGTCCGCGCCGTCGTGCGAGCGGTCGACACACAGCGCCTCGCAGAGCCGGGCCGGGCCGCGGGCCAGGTCGACCTCTCGCGGGGCGCCCCGCGAGAGGCGCCGGGCCCGCCGGGCCGTGGCCAGCGGCACCCCGTCGATGACCCGCCCGGCGCGCAGCAGCACCGCCGATGCGCCGTGCTCCGGCCGGCAGACCAGGTTCATGCAGAAGTGCATGCCGTAGGTGAAGTACACGTAGACGTGGCCGGGCGGGCCGAACATCACCGCGTTGCGGGCGGTCCGGCCGCGGTACGCGTGCGAGGCGGGATCGGCCTGGCCGTCGTACGCCTCGACCTCGGTCAGCATGACCGCGACCAGGCCCTCCGGGGTCTCGTGCGCGATCACGCAGCCCAGCAGGTCCGGGGCCACCTGCACGGACGGGCGCGCGAAGAAGTCCCGCGGCAGCACCTCGGTGCCGGCCGACCATGATCGTGCAGACTTTTGTCCGCCATCTGGCAAAAACCCTACGTGATCATGGAAATCGGCGGCGGGCGGGTGGGGGGCGCGGTCGTCGGGGGGGCGGGGGGCGGGCGGGTCGGGGGCGCGGTCGTCGGGGCCGCGGAGGGCGGGCGGGTCGGAGGCGGGGTCGTCGGGGCCGCGGGGGGCGGGCGGGTCGGGGGCGCGGGGGGTCATGCGAGGGCCAGTCAGCCGGCGGCCCAGGCCGCCTGCTCGTCCACGGCGGCGCGTAGCTGGGTCAGCTGCTCGGCTACCCGGTCCGGGGCCGTGCCGCCCGGGCTCCGCCGGGCCGCCAGCGCGCCCGGCACGGTCAGCACCTCGCGCACGTCAGGGGTCAGCTGCGGCGAGACCCGGGCCAGGTCGGCGTCGCTCACATCGGCCAGCTCGCAGTCGTGCACCTGGCACCAGACCACGAGATGGCCCACGACCTCGTGCGCCTCGCGGAACGGGACCCCGCGCCGGACCAGCAGCTCGGCCAGGTCGGTGGCGAGCGCGTGGCCGCTGGCGGCGCCCGCGGCGATCCGCTCCGAGTTGAAGCGCAGGGTGGCGACCAGCCCGGCCATCGCGGGCAGCACCAGCAGCAGCGTGTCCACCGCGTCGAAGACCGGCTCCTTGTCCTCCTGCAGGTCACGGTCGTAGGCCAGGGGCAGGCCCTTGAGCATGGCCAGCAGCCCGGTCAGCCCGCCGATCAGCCGGCCTGCCTTGCCGCGGGCCAGCTCGGCCACGTCCGGGTTCTTCTTCTGCGGCATGATCGACGAACCGGTCGCGTAGGCGTCGTCGATCTCGGCCCAGCCGAACTCGTGCGACGACCACAGCACGACCTCCTCGCCGAGCCGGGACAGGTGCACGCCGAGTAGCGCCGCGGCAAAGCAGAACTCGGCGGCGAAGTCACGGTCGCTGACCGCGTCGATCGAGTTGCCGAACGCGGCGGCAAAGCCCAGCTCGGCCGCGACCGCCTCCGGGTCGAGCGGCAGCGACGAGCCGGCCAGCGCGCCGGCGCCGAGCGGGCTCACCGCCGCCCGGCTGTCCCAGTCCCGGAGCCGGCCCCAGTCGCGGGCGAAGGCCTGGACGTGCGCGAGCAGCTGGTGCGCCAGCAGCACCGGCTGGGCGTGCTGCAGGTGCGTCATCCCGGGCGCGGGCGTGCCCAGGTGCCGCTGCGCCTGGTCCATCAGGGCCAGCTCCAGCTCGGTCAGCCGCGAAACGACGAGCCGGACGTGGTCGCGCAGGTAGAGCCGCAGGTCGGTGGCGATCTGGTCGTTGCGGCTGCGGCCGGCCCGGAGCTTGCCGGCCAGCGACCCGGCCCGCTCGAGCAGGCCCCGCTCCAGCGCCGTGTGCACGTCCTCGTCGGTGGCCGCCGGGCGGAACCGGCCGGTCCGGCACGCCTCGTCGAGGTCGTCGAGCGCGGCCAGCATCCGGGCCAGCTCGGCCTCGTCCAGCAGCCCGGCCCGGTGCAGCACCCGGGCGTGCGCCCGGGACGCAAGCAGGTCGTAGGCGGCCAGCCGCCAGTCGAACTGCACGCTGACCGACAGCCGGGCCAGCGCCTCCGCCGGGCCGGACTCGAACCGGCCGCCCCACAGCCGGACCGGCGGCGCGGCATCCTCGTCACCCACGGCGCTCCTCTCCCTCTTCATGATCAGGCGCATTGTGCCAGACGGCCACGATCATGGAAGAGGATCCCGGAACGCGAACGCCACGCCGCCGGCCCGGCCAGGCCGGCGGGCCTAGCCGGCCACCTTCCGGTCTCGGTCCGCGGCGATCTTGCTGGGCAGGCCCCACAGTTCCACGAAGCCCTTGGCCAGCCGCTGGTCGAACATGTCACCGGTGTCGTAGGTGGCCAGCGCGTAGTCGTACAGCCCCGCCGGGCTGCGGCGCCCGGTCACCACCGCCCGGCCGCCGTGCAGCCGGAGCCTGACCTCTCCGGTCACGTGCTGGGAGGCCGTCGTCATGAACGCCTCCAGCGCGCGCCGCAGCGGCGAGAACCACAGCCCGTCGTAGACCAGCTCGGTCCAGCGCTGCTCGGCCTGCCGCTTGAACCGGGCCAGGTCGAGCTCCATGCATACGCTCTCGAGCTCGGCGTGCGCGGTGATCAGGGCGATGGCTCCCGGTGCCTCGTAGATCTCCCGGCTCTTGATCCCGACCAGCCGGTCCTCGACCATGTCGATCCGGCCGACTCCGTGCGCCCCGGCGAGCGCGTTCAGCTCGGTGATGATCTGCAGCGGGGTCAGCGGCCGGCCGTCGAGGGCCGCCGGGAGGCCGTCCGCGAACGAGATCGTGACCTCCTCCGGCTCCTTGGGCAGCGCCGGGTCGCTGGTGTACCCCCAGACGTCGTCGTGCGGCGCCTCCCAGATGTCCTCCAGGTGCCCGGTCTCGCAGCTGCGGCCCCACAGGTTCTGGTCGATCGAGTACGGCGAGCGCGACGTGACGTTGATCGGCAGTCCCTTGTCGGCGGCGAACGCGATCGCCTTGTCCCTGGTCATCCCGGAGTCGCGGACCGGAGCCAAGACCTTCACCTCCGGGGCGAGGCAGGCCAGGCCCACCTCGAACCGCACCTGGTCGTTGCCCTTGCCGGTGCAGCCGTGCGCGACCATGCCGGCTCCGCGCTCGCGCGCCACCCGGGCCAGGTGCTTCGCGATCAGCGGCCGGGACAGCGCGGACACCAGCGGGTAGCGGTCCATGTACAGCGCGTTGGCCCGCAGCGCCGGCATGCAGTACTCGGCGGCGAACTCCGCCCGCACGTCGGCGACCACGGCGTCGGCCGCGCCGCAGGCCAGCGCGCGCTCGCGGATCGTGTCCAGGTCCTCGCCGCCCTGGCCGACGTCCACCGCGAGGGCGATGACCTCGCCGCCGGTCTGCTCGGCGATCCACCCGATGGCCACCGAGGTGTCCAGGCCGCCCGAGTAGGCGAGGACGATGCGTTCGGTCATGTATTCCTCCCTCAGCTCCCCCGGTCAGGAGGAGTGCTCATCTCACTGGTGGCTGTGCCGGTCGTCTCACTGGTGACTGTGCCGGTCGGCCAGCCGCAGCAGCGCGCGGGCCAGGTCCGCCCCGCCCGCCGGGTCCCGCGCGATGACCAGCACGGTGTCGTCGCCCGCCACCGTGCCGAGGATGGACGGCCAGGCCGAGTGGTCGAGCACCGACGCCAGGAACTGCGCGGCCCCGGCCGGCGTGCGCAGCACCACCAGGTTGGCGCTCGCCTCGGCCGCGACCAGCAGTTCGGCGGCCACCCGCGCCAGCCGGCCCGACGGGGCGGCGGCCAGGTCGGCGGGATCCCCGGGTGCCCCGGGCGGGGCGTCGCCGGCCTCGGCCAGGCCGCCCGGCAGGGAGCCGGGGCCGCCCGCCTCGCCCGGCAGCGCGTACACCAGTCCGCCGTCGGCGGCGCGCAACCGCACCGCCCCGAGTTCCTCCAGATCCCGGGAGAGCGTCGCCTGGGTGACCCGCACCCCGCGCTGGCCCAGCCGTTCGGCGAGTTCCTCCTGGGACCGGACCGGCGGGTCGGCGTGGGCCAGGATCGCGGCGATCTGCGCGTGCCGCGCGGTCTTGGTGGCCGGGCTGACGGTGCTCACGGTGCCTGCCCGGCCAGCAGGCTGGCCGACGACAGGATCGCGGGCAGTTCGGCGGTGAACGAGTCGGCCTGCTCGGTGCTGAGGATCAGCGGCGGCGCCAGCCGGATCGCGTCCGGCTGGACCGCGTTGACCAGGAAGCCGGCCCGGCGCGCCGCGGCTTCCACCGCGGCCGCCGCCGGGGTGGCGAGCGTGATCGCCCGCCAGAGCCCGCTGCCGCGCACCCCGGTGACCAGCGGATCCTCGATGGCCGCGATCCCGGCGGCCAGCCGGTCTCCGACCTCGGTGACGTTTCTCAGCAGGCCCTCGCGCTCGATCGTGTCGAGTACCGCCAGCGCGGCCGCGCAGGCGACCGGGTTGCCGCCGAAGGTGCTGCCGTGATCGCCCTTGCCGAGCGCGGAGCCGCACCGGCCGATGCCGACGCAGGCGCCGATGGGCAGGCCGCCGCCGAGCCCCTTGGCCAGCGTGATGACGTCGGGGATGATGCCCTCGCGCTGGTGCGCGAACCAGGCGCCGGTCCGCCCCACCCCACTCTGCACCTCGTCCAGCACGAGCAGCGCCCCGGCCGCGTCGCAGGCCACGCGCGCGGCGCGCAGGTAGCCCTCGGGGGGCGGGACGACGCCGCCCTCGCCCTGGGTCGGCTCGAGGAAAACCGCAGCGCAGTCCGGGGTCACCGCCGCGCGCAGCGCGTCGGCGTCGCCGTACGGCACGAACCGGACGTCGAGCCCGAACGGCGCGAACGGCTCCCGGATCGAGCTCTTGCCGGTCAGGCTGAGCGCGCCCATGGTCCGGCCGTGGAACGAGTGCTCGGCCGCGACGAAGACCGGCCGCTCGCTGCCCTGGCGGCGCCGGACCAGCTTGATCGCCGCCTCGTTGGCCTCGGCGCCGGAGTTGGCGAAGAACACCCGGCCGTCGACGCCGAGCAGCCCGATGATCCGCTCCGCGAGCAGGACCTGGGGCTCGTGCAGGTAGAAGTTGGAGGCGTGCACCAGGCGCCCGGCCTGCTCGGTCACGGCCGCCACGATCGCCGGGTGCGCGTGCCCGAGCGCGCTCACCGCCACGCCGGCCACCAGGTCCAGGTAGGAGTTGCCGTCCAGGTCCCAGACCACGCACCCGCTGCCGCGCGCCAGCGCGACCGGCGGCATGCCGTAGGTCAGCATGATCGCGGCGGCGTACCGGTCCTGCAGTTGTTCCGTTGCGGTCATGCGTTCCCTCCGGCATGGCTGGCTGGGTGGGTCACGTCCGGCAGCACCATGGTGCCGATCCCCGAGTCGGTGAAGATCTCGAGCAGGATGGCGTGCGGCAGCCGCCCGTCGAGCACGTGCGCCCGCGGCACGCCGCCGCGCACGGCGGTCAGGCAGGCTTCCATCTTCGGGATCATCCCCCCGTCCAGGCCGGGCAGCATCGCGGCCAGGTCGGCCGTGCCGAGCTGGCTGATCACCTCGCCGGGCCGGGCGGCGGTCACTTCGCCCGGCCCGGCGGGGGGCCAGTCCGCGTACAGCCCGGCCACGTCGGTCAGCAGCACGAGCTTCGCGGCGTCCAGGGCCACGGCGACCGCGGCGGCCGCCGTGTCGGCGTTCACGTTGTAGATCTCGCCGGCTGCGCCCCGGGCCACGCTCGATATGACCGGGATGCGGCCGTCGGCGATCAGGGCGCGCAGCGCCCCGGGGTCGACGGTGTGGATCTCGCCGACCTGGCCGAGGTCCACCGGCGCGCCGTCCACGGTGGCCTGGGCGCGGGTCGCGGTGAGCAGGTTGGCGTCTTCGCCGGACATCCCGACCGCGAACGGCCCGTGCCGGTTGATCAGGCCGACCAGGTCCCGGTTCACCTGCCCGGTGAGGACCATCCGGACCACGTCCATGGCCTCCGGCGTGGTCACCCGCAGCCCGGCGGCGAACGTGCTGGGGATGCCGAGCCGGCCGAGGTGCTCGCTGATCTGTGGCCCGCCGCCGTGCACCACCACCGGGCGCAGTCCCGCGTACCGCAGGAACACCACGTCCTGTGCGAACGCGAAGCAGAGATCCTCATCGGCCATGGCGTGCCCGCCGAACTTGATCACCACGGTCTCGCCGTGGAACTGCTCCAGCCAGGGCAGCGCCTCGATCAGGGTCGCCGCCTTGGTCAGCGCGCCCGCCTCCCCGGCCAGCGGCCCGAACCCCGCCGCCTTCTTGCCGGTCTCCAGGCGCTCTGTCCCCATGCCCTTTGCCGCTGTCATAGATATCGCAGTCCAGAAATCTGGCACTTTATGGCTAGATAGGGATGCTGCCCCACATCCTCAGAAATGTCGGAGTCCGCTAGTACGTTCGATTCATGTCCCGCTACCGACTGATGCCGACACCTCAGCAGGAGCAAACCCTGGGACAGCACTGCGCGCACGCCCGGTACATCTGGAATCTCGCGGTCGAGCAGCACCAGTCCTGGCGGCCAGGACGCGCCTCCGCTCCCGGGTACCCGGCCCAATGTCGCCAGCTCAGCGAGGCCCGTATCGGATTCAGTTGGCTGGCGGCCGGGTCCCAGACCGTACAGCAACAAGCTCTGCGGGACTTCGCCAGAGCGATGACAGCCTTCTTCGCAGGGACCCACCGCAGGCCGACCTGGCGAAAGGCTGGTCGGGACGAGGGCTTCCGGATCACCGGCGCGCAGGCACAACGTATCCGCCGCCAGTCCCGCCACGTGGGAGAGGTGAGGATACCCAAGATCGGTTGGGTTCGGTTCCGCTGGTCCCGGGCCATTCCGGCAGGCGTCAAGTCCTACCGGGTCACCTGCGATCGGGCAGGCCGCTGGCATCTCGCATTCGCCGCCATCCCAGAGCCGATCCCCGCTCCTAGAAATGGCGAGGTCGTAGGCATTGATCGCGGCATCACCGTGTCCGCGGCCTTGTCTACCGGCGAGTTGTTGACCGTGCCCAGGATGAGCCCACAGCGGCAGCGGCGGCTCGTAGCTCTTCAGCGACGGTTGGCCCGTGCCCAGCGCGGCTCGAAAAGGCGTACCCGGATCAAGGCCACGATTGCTCGGCTGCAGGCACGACAGGTGGACATGCGCAAAGACTGGTGCGAGAAGGTCTCCACTGACCTCGCCCGCCGGTTCGACATCATCCGAATCGAGGATCTGCACATCACGAGCATGACGCGCTCCGCGAGAGGCTCCGTCGATCGGCCGGGCCGCAACGTGCGCCAGAAGGCCGGGCTCAACCGCGGCATCCTGACCAGCGGCTGGGGGATGCTGGCCAGGCGCTTGGAAGACAAGGCCTTCGGGCGGGTCGAGAAGGTCAAACCCGCGTACACCAGTCAAAAGTGCTCGGTCTGCGGGACCATGGATGCGAAGGCGCGCGAGAGTCAAGCCGTCTTCGCCTGCCGGTCCTGCGGGTACACCGGCAACGCTGACGTGAACGCGGCGCGCAACATCGCGGCAGGGCATGTCGTGACTGCGCGGGGACGCTCGCCGCTGGGCGGGCAGGTGAACCGCGAACCTCAACCTGCTCTCCTATTCTCCTATAGGTAGTGGGCTGAAATCCCCTGCCTGCGCAGGGGAGGATGTCAAGTGGAGTACGCCGAGTTCTCGTGCACGTAGGCCTCGGTCAGGTCGGTGGTGCGGATCGTGGCCGCATGCGGCCCGGCGGACAGGTCGATGGTGATGCTCACGTCCCTCGGCCGCAGGTCCACCCGGGACCTGTCCTCGGCCGCGAACCCGTTCCGGCAGACCCAGATCCCGTTGATCGCCACGCCGAGCTGATCCGGTTCGAACCCGGCGTCCGTGGCGCCCGCCGCGGCCAGCACCCGGCCCCAGTTCGGATCCTCTCCGGCGATCGCGCACTTGAGCAGGCTGCACCGGGCCACGGCCCGCCCCACGGTCACCGCGTCGCGCTCGCTGGCCGCGCCGGTCACCTCGATGTCGATCGCCTTGCCCGCTCCCTCGGCGTCGAGCTGCATCTGGCGGGCCAGGTCCGCGCAGCCCTGGGTCAGCAGCGCGGCGAAGTCCCCCGGGCGGGGCCGGACGCCGGACACGCCGCTGGCCAGCAGCAGCACCGTGTCGTTGGTCGACATGCAGCCGTCGGTGTCCAGCCGGTCGAACGTGACGGCGACAGCCTCTCGCAGCGCGGCGTCCAGATCCGCTGCGGCCAGGTCGGCGTCGGTGGTGAGCACCGCGAGCATGGTCGCGAGCGCCGGGGCGAGCATGGCGGCGCCCTTGGCCATGCCGCCGATGGTGTAGCCCGCCCCGGCGACCCGGCAGGTCTTGGGGACCGTGTCGGTGGTCCTGATGGCGTCCGCCGCCGCGGTACCGCCGCTGGCCGACGCGGCGGCCGCCGCGGCGTCCACGCCGGGCAGCAGCCGGTCCATGGGCAGCCGGTCTCCGATCAGGCCGGTCGAGCAGACCGCGATCTCCCCGGCGGAGGCGGACAGCGCCTTGGCCAGCCGCTCGGCCGTGTGGTGAGTGTCGGCGAAGCCGCCCGGCCCGGTGCAGGCGTTGGCGCCGCCGGAGTTGAGCACGGCGGCCCGGACCCGGCCGCCGCTGACGACCTGCTGGGTCCAGAGCACCGGGGCGGCCTTGACCCGGTTGGCGGTGAACACCCCCGCCGCCGCGTCCGACGGGCCGTCGTTGATGACCACGGCCAGGTCCGGCTGCCCGGACTCCTTGATCCCGGCCGTGATGCCTGCCGCCCGGAACCCGGCGGCTGCTGTAACGCTCAAGGGGACACTCCGCACGAGGTGAGGCCGGCCGTCTCCGGCAGGCCGAGCATGAGGTTGGCGTTCTGGATGGCCTGGCCGGCGGCGCCCTTGCCGAGGTTGTCGATGGCCGCCACCACAATGGCCCGGCCGGCCCGGGTGTCGGCCGCGGCCTGCAGGTGCACCCCGTTCGACCCGGCCACGGCCGCCGTGGTCGGCCACTGGCCCTCGGGCAGCACGCACAGGAACGGCTCGCCGGCGTAGGCCTCGGCCAGAGCCTCCCGGGGCAGCGCGGTCACCGGCTCGCCGCGGTCTGGTCTCAGCCGCGCGGTACAGGTCGCGAGTATCCCGCGCGGCATGGGCGCCAGCAGCGGAGTGAAGCTGACCGTCACGCCGGCCAGCGCGGCGGCCTCGCCGAGCGCCTGCTCGATCTCGGGCGTGTGCCGGTGCGTCCCGCCCGCCTGGTACGCGCAGACCGCGCCCATCACCTCGCTGGCGAGCAGCTCCGGCTTGGCCGCCCGCCCGGCGCCCGAGGTGCCCGAGGCGGCGACGATCACGATGTCCTGCGGCTCGACCAGGCCCGCGGCCAGCAGCGGCGCGAGCGCGACGATGGCCGCGGTCGCATAACAGCCCGGGACGGCGACCCGCGTCGCGGCCCGGATCTGCTCCCTCGCCCCGGGCAGCTCCGGCAGGCCCGTGACCCACCGGCCCGCGTGCGGCAGGCGGTAGTGCCTGGCCCAGGCGCCGGCGTCGGCGAGCCGGAAATCATGCCCCAGGTCGACGATCCTGACGTCCTGGCCGAGATCGCCGGCCAGCCGCGGCGACTGCCCGGCGGGCAGGGCGAGGAACACGAGGTCGCAGCCGGAGCCGGCCACGGTCGCGGCGGCGTCGAACCGGCGGCCCGCCAGCGACGGCAGGCCAGCGAGATGGGGGTGCACCTCGCCGACGAGGCGGCCCGCGTTGCTCTCCGCGGCCACCGGGCCCAGTTCCAGGTCGGGGTGCCCGGCCAGCAGCCGGAGCAGCTCACCGCCGGCGTATCCGCTTGCGCCCGCCACCGCTACCCGCGCACCCATGCGCCACCCGCCCTCTGCCCGACACCGCGCCGATGTTCACCGCTAGTGAGGTGACGGTGAACGGGTAATATTGAATTATTATGCAGTTAAATGCTTGATTATGCAAGCCGCCAAGTTGGGGCGGCGCCTGACTCCGGGCATGATCAGGCGGCATGATGAGGGTCGCGGAAAGGAGACGGCCATGCGCGTGCGCCGGCCGCGGGCTTGGGCCTGCGAACGGTTGACCGCACCTGCGTGCGGCGCCGTGGCGGCCGCGGTGCTGCTGGCCGTCACCGGCTGCGGATCGCCGGCCTCGTCCGCGGCGTCGACGGGCACCACCGGCATGACCGTGTGCGGGACCACGCGGACCGCGGCCAACGTCCCGGTCCACATCCAGATCGCCCACGGCCAGGTGTCCTGCGCCACGGCGCTGGCGGTCGAGCGCGACTACGCCAGGGCGATCCTGTCCGGCCAGGTTCCCGGGACCGGCGGCGGCGCACCGGTTCGGGTACACGGCTGGACGTGCCAGGGGTTCACCACGCCCGTGGTGCTCAAGACCGGGCAGGCGTCCAAGTGCGTTCACGGCGGTGACGAGATCCTCGCGGTCCTGCTCGCGCCCTCCTAGCCGCCGCCGGTGACAGGGCCCCGGCCGGCGCGGGTGGCCTGAGATCATCCATTCAGACATCTCCAACTCCGAGCGGGAGGCCGGCCATGCCCAGCACGCCAGTCGCGGTCCACCACGCCGACGTGCCCACGTCTCGCCTGCGAACCCACGTGCTCACGGCGGGCCCGGGCGACGCGCCGGTGCTGGTGCTGGTGCACGGCAATGTCTCGTCCGCGCGATTCTTCGCCCCGGCCATGAGCGTCCTGGGCGGGCAATACCGCTGCCTGGCCCCTGACCTGCGCGGGTTCGGGCTCTCCGAGACCGTCCCGGCGGACGCGCGGCGCGGCGTCCGTGACTTCGCCGACGACCTGCACGCGCTGCTCACCGAGAGCGGCCTGGTGCCGGCCGGGCAGCCCGTGCACCTGCTGGGCTGGTCGCTCGGCGGCGGGGTCGTGCTGCAGTACGCGATCGACCACCCCGGGGCGGTGGCCTCGATCGTGCTCGAGAGCCCGATGTCGCCGTACGGTTTCGGGGGCACCAGGGATCCCGGCGGCACGCCCTGCTGGCCGGACTTCGCCGGCTCCGGCGGCGGCACGGCCAACCCCGAGCTAGTCCGGCGCATCGCCGAGGGCGACCGCCGCCGCGACGACCCCACCTCGCCGCGCCAGGTGCTCACCACGCTGTACGGCAAGCCGCCGTTCCGGCAGCCCGGCCCAGCTCGAGGACGAGCTGGTCGACGCGATGCTGCAGATGGCCACCGGGGACGACTTCTATCCCGGCGACGCGGCAGCCTCCCCGAACTGGCCGGGAACCGCGCCCGGCACCCGGGGCGTCAACAACGCGATCTCGCCGCGGTACTGCGACGTGTCCGGCTTCGCGCGGATCACCGCCCGGCCGGACGTGCTCTGGGTGCGCGGCGACAGCGACCAGATCGTGTCGGACGCCTCGCTCGTCGACCTCGGCTACCTCGGCCAGATCGGCGCGGTGCCGGGCTGGCCGGGGGCCGGCGTCTACCCGCCGCAGCCCATGGTCAGCCAGATGCGTGGCGTTCTCGACCGCTACCGCGCGGCGGGCGGGCGCTACGAGGAGCGCGTGCTGGCCGACTGCGGGCACTCGCCGCACCTGGAGCAGCCGGCCGAGTTCCAGGCCCTGGTCGGTGAGTTCCTGCGGGAGGCAGCCGCCGCCGGCCGGGCCTGACCCGGCCGGTCAGGAGCCGTCGCGCAGCACGGCCCCGGTACGCCGGGCGGCCTCGGTCACCGCCGCGTCCCGGGCCGCGCTCACCTCGTCGGCCGTCAGCGTGCGGTCCGGGGCCCGGAACCGCAGCGTGTACGCCAGCGACTTGCGCCCCTCGCCCGCCTGCTCCCCGGTGTAGACGTCGAACAGGCGCACGTCCTCCAGCAGCGGGCCGGCGCCGGCCTCGGCCACGCCCAGGGCGAGCGCCGACGCCACGTCCGCGGCCGGCACCGTGTCCGGCACGATGAGCGCCACGTCCTGCGTGGCCACCGGGTAGCCGGACACCGGCGGGGCCTGCACCGGGCCGCGCCCCGCGGCGGCCGTCTCGATCACGGACAGGTCGAGCTCGGCCGCGCAGGTGCGCGGCGGCAGCCCGAAGGCCTGGGCCACCCGGGGATGCAGCTCGCCGGCGTGCCCGGCTGCCCACCCACCTCCCCGTCCCCCTGCACTGTCCAGGTACAGCGCCGCGCACCGGCCCGGGTGCCACGGCTCGTGCTGCGCGGCCTGGACCGTGAACGGCACCCGGCTCACTCCGATCACCTGCCGCGCCGCCTCGATAGCGTCGTAGAACGAGGCCAGGCCCGTGCCCCACCAGCCGGACAGCTCGCGGTCGCCCGCGAGCACCACCGCGAGGTGCCGCGGCTGCTCCGGCAGCGCCGCCTCCAGCATGAGCAGCTCGGCCGGCGTCGGCGCGCGGTCGACGCGCGGGGTCGGCGCGACCCGCGGCTCGCCCGGCTGGGACAGGAAGACCAGGCCCATCTCGAACAGGGCCACGTCAGCGAAGCCGCGGCCCAGGTTGCGGCCCAGGACCCGCAGCAGCCCCGGCAGCAGCGTCGTCCGCATCAGCGGCTCCTCATCCCGGATCGGGTTGACCAGCCGGGGCGCGCTGCGGCGCGGGTCGTCGGGCCGCAGCTGCATCCGGTCGGCGTCCGCGGCCGAGCCGAACGGGCTGCTCAGCACCTCCACGTACCCGGATCCGGCCAGGGTGCGCCCGATCGTCCGGCGCAGCCGCTGCGGGTCGGTGAGGCCGCGCCCGGCGGTGGCGCGCGGCATCCGCACCGGTATGTTCGCGTAGCCCTCCAGCCGGATGACCTCTTCGGCCAGGTCGCTCGGGTCGGTGAGGTCGGGCCGCCAGGACGGCGGCGCCGCGACGAGGAGCTGCCCGGCGCGCTCCTGGCTGACCTCGCAGCCGACCTGGCGCAGCCGGCGGGTCACCGTGTCCGGGCCGTAGGCCATCCCGGCCACCTGGTCCGGGTAGTCCGCGGCCATCGTGATCGAGACCGGCGCCACCTCGGCCGACGCGTGCGTGCAGCCGGGCACCATGGTCCCCCCGGCCAGCGACGCCAGCAGCGACGCGGCCTTCGCCGACGCACGCAGCGGCAGCTCCCGGTCCACTCCCCGCTCGAACCGGGCCGAGGCCTCGGAGAACAGCCGGTGCCGCCTGCTCATCCGCGCCGTGCCCGCCGCGGAGAAGTGCGCCGCCTCGATGACCAGGTCGCGCGACTCCTCAGTGATCTCGGTGGCCAGGCCGCCCATGGTCCCGGCCATCGAGATCGGGCCCGAGGAGTCGGTGATCAGGATGTCGTCGGGGTCCAGGTCCCGGACCACGTGGTCGAGGGTCTCGAGCCGCTCGCCCGAATGAGCCCGCCGGACCACGATCGGCCCGGAGAGCCGGTCCCGGTCGAACGCGTGCAGCGGCTGGCCGAGCTCCAGCATCAGGTAGTTGGTGATGTCCACGGCCAGCGACACGCAGCGCATCCCGGCCCGGGCCAGCCGGACCCGCATCCACAGCGGGGTCGGCCGCGACACCTGGGCTCCGCGCACCTCGCGCAGCACGAACCGGTCGCAGGCGGTCGGGTCCGCGATGCTGGCCGGGTACACCTCCGGGTTGACCTCGGCCACGTCCGCGGGCAGGCCGGTGTCCGCGGGGTCGGCGAACTCCGCCCCGAACGCGATCGCGAGCTCCCGCGCCACCCCCCGGACCGACAGCGCATAGCCCTTGTCCGGGGTCACGTTGATGTCGAGCACATGATCGCGCAGGCCCGCGTAGGTGGCGAAATCCTCGCCAATGGAGGGGGCCAGTGAAGGGGGAATGGGGAGGCGGGTGGGGGATGGGGCGTCGGGCGGCAGCACCAGGATCCCGGAGTGGTCGTCCCCGATGCCGAGCTCGGCCGCGGAGCAGATCATCCCCTCCGACATCCGGCCGTAGGCCTGACGGGCGCCGATCTCGAAGCCGCCGGGCAGCACCGAGCCCGGCAGGGCCAGCGCGACCCGGTCCCCCACGGCGAAGTTCACCGCGCCGCAGATCACGTGCTGCTCGCCGGAGCCCGTGTTCACCCGGACGTACCGGATCGGCTTCTTGAACTCGGTTAGCTCCTCGATCTCGGCCACCTCGGCCACGACCACGCCGCTGATCTCGTACCCGACGCGCTCGACCGACTCGACCTCCAGGCCGGCCGCGGTGAGCCGCCGCGCCACCTCGGCGGCGCCGGTGCCCGGCTCGACGGCCGCGCAGGAGAGCAGCCACGACAGCGGAACCCGCATCACGCCTCCATCCCGAACGCCCGGCTGAACCGCACGTCGCCCTCGACGGTGTCCCTGATGTCGGTGACCCCGTCCCGGATCATCAGGGTGCGCTCGATGCCCAGCCCGAACGCGAACCCGCGGTAGCGGTCCGGGTCGATCCCGCAGGCCACCAGCACCCGCGGGTTGACCATGCCCGCGCCCGCGATCTCGATCCAGCCCTGGGACCGGCAGACCCGGCAGGGTTCCCCGCCCGGCCGGGTGCCAGTGCCGCGAACACCCGTGCCGCGAACACCCGTGCCGCGAACACCCGTGCCACGGCACACGTGGCACTCCATCGACACGTCCACGGACGGCTCGGTGAACGGGAAGAAGTCCGGGCGGAGCCTGGTCCGCAGCCCCTCGCCGAACATCGCGTCGACGAAGGCGGTGATCGCGCCACGCAGGTCGGCCATGGTCAGCCCCTCGTCCACGGCCAGGCCCTCGATCTGGTGGAACACCGGGCTGTGCGTGGCGTCCAGCGTGTCGCTGCGGAAGCACTTGCCCGGGCTGACCACGTACAGCGGCAGCGGCCGGGTCAGCATGGCCCGGATCTGCACCGGCGAGGTGTGCGTGCGCAGCACCACGCCCGAACGTGCTCCGCCGGGGTTGGCCGCGCTGGCCGGGCCGGCCACGAAGAACGTGTCCTGCGTCTCCCGGGCCGGGTGGTCGGGCGGGAAGTTCAGGGCGTCGAAGTTGTACCACTCGTCCTCGACCTCGGGGCCCTCGGCGATCTCGTAGCCCATGGCCACGAACACGTCGGCCAGCCGCTCGGCCACCGTGGTCACCGGGTGCCGGGCGCCGGCCGGCTGGCGGCCCCACGGGAGCGTGACGTCGGCGGCCTCCTCGACCAGGACCCTGACGTCGCGTTCTGACTCCAAAACGTCCTGCCGGGCGGCGAGGGCGGCCCGTATCGCGGCACGCGCGGCGCCGACCCGCTTGCCCGCCTCGGCCCGGGCGGCGGGCGGCAGCGCCCCGATCTCGGCGTTGGCCAGCGTGATCGGCGCCCGGTCGCCGGCGTGGGCCAGCCGGGCCGCCTTCAGCTCGTCGAGGTCCGCGGCCTTGGCGATGGCGGCCAGCGCGTCGCCGAGCATGCGCTGAACCTCCTCGGGCGACAGCGCGGTCACCGGCACGGGGTCATAACTCTTGTTCGGTGCGGACATGGCCTGCTGCTCTCCTGCGATCACCGATGGTTTTCGGAACGAACCGTCCGGGCGCAGACATCCCTGGCCAGACGGCCGCGGTGCGCCGCTGCGGGCCCGCCGGTCAGCCGAAGTCGGGGGCGCCGGCGGGCATCGTAAATCGGAACTCGGCCCCGCCGCCGGGCGCCTGGTGCACGGCGATCGTGCCGCCGTGCGCCTCGACCAGGCCCTTCACGATGAACAGGCCAAGACCCGCCCCGCCGCGGCGCTTGACCCGCCAGAACTGCCGGAACACCCGCGGCGCGAACTCGGGCGCGATGCCCTGCCCCTGGTCGCGGACGGAGACCGCCACGCCAGGAGCGTTCCCGGTCCGGGCCGGCTCCACCATGATGGTTACCGTACCAGCCCCGTGCCGGACCGCGTTCTCGATGAGGTTGGCCAGGATCTGGAAGATCTTGTCCGCGTCCAGCCAGGTCTCCGGCAGCCCGTCGCTGGCCTCCAGCCGGAACCGGTCCTCCGATTCCCCGGCCGCGACCCGGCCCGCGATGACCCTCCTGGCCTGCGCCGGGATATCGACGAGCTCGCGGTGCACCTCGATCCGGCCCGACTCGATCCGGGACACGTCGAGCAGCTCGGTGATCAGCCTGGTCACCCGGTCCGCATCGGAGTTGACCGTCTCCAGCATCACCAGCTTCTGGTCGTCGGTGAACCGCGGCCACTTGGCCAGCAGCGTCGCGGTGAAGCCCTTGACGCTGGTCAGCGGCGAGCGCAGCTCGTGGGCCACGGTGGAGACCAGGTCGGCGCGGCTGCGCTCGGCGCGGGAGCGCTGCTGCGTGTCCCGCATCGTGATGGTCAGGCGGCGGACCGCGCCCGGCTGATGCTGGCGTCCCTCGTCCGCGCTCCAGTCCCGCACGTAGCCCATGCTGACTAGCAGCTCGGTCCCGTCCGGCAGGTACAGCGACCGCTCGGGATGCCTGCTGCGCGTGCACAGGCCGTGGTACGGCTGCGTCTGCGCCCACCAGCAGCGGTCGTCGGCGTCCACGAGCGGGAGCACCTGCCGCACGTCCCGGCCGAGCGCGGCGGACGCGGGGATCCGGGTGAGCCGCGAGGCGGCCCGGTTGAACACCGTGACCTCGCCCGCGTGGTCCGCGATCACCAGGCCGTCGGGCAGGTCATCGGCGTGGACCAGCCCGTCGGCACGCTCCGGGGCAGGGCCGGGCGCGCTGGCCGCCGGGGTGGCGAGGGCGTCGCCCGCCGCCTCGGCTGCCTGTCCCGGCATGATCCTGTCCACTCGAACGCCGCCTCCACCCGGCCCGTTCCTGCCTGCGCCTGCCCCGGGCTGCCCTGCCGTCCGGCCCGCGGTTCCGGGGGTATCCGCGGGCCGGCGCCGCCGCGCCCGCAGCCGGACGGCGGTAACGCCGGCCAGAGCTACTCATGACGCAACGTGATCAGATCAGACTCTAGCGCGTCCGGAACGCTGTGCGGCACCCCGAGGCGGCCTGAGAATGCTAACGGTTGCAGGAATCAGCCCGCGGGTGCCGAAGTCCGCGCCCGGCTGCTGCGCTGGGCACGGGCGGACGCGTACAGGCAGACCGCCGCGGCGGCGGCCAGGTTCAGGCTCTCCGCCCGGCCGTAGATGGGCACGGCGACGGCCTCGTCGGCCAGCGCCAGCAGCTCGCCGGGCAGCCCCCAGGCCTCGTTGCCGAACAGCCACGCGGTGGGGCCCGCGAGCCCGTGGCCCGGGTCGGGGTCGTCGAGTTCCCGCCCCGCGCTGCCGTCGGCCGCGAGGATCCGCAGCCCGGCCCGGCGCAGCGCCGCCGCCGCCTGCCGGAGCGGGGCGCCGACCACGACCGGCAGGTGGAACAGGCTGCCCGCGGAGGCCCGCACGCACTTGCTGTTGTAGGGGTCGACCGACGCGTCGGAGAACACCACCCCGTCCGCGCCCGCCGCGTCCGCGGTGCGCAGCACGGTCCCCGCGTTCCCGGGGTCGCGGACGTTGGCCAGCAACACCACCAGCCGGGGCACGGCGGCAGTCAGCCGCTCCATCGGCACGTCGACGAACCGGCACACGGCGAGCAGGCCCTGCGGTGTGACGGTCTGCGCGAGTTCCGCCATCACCTCCCCGCTGATGGCGTGCACGGCCGCGCCGCGCCCGGCCGCCTGCTCGATCAGCTCGCCGTACCGGGACCGGGCGGGCGCGGTGACGAACAGCTCGGTGACCAGCCCGGCGCCCGCGGCCTCCCGCGCGCCCGGTTCACCCGGCCAGCCCAGGGCCTCCCGCACCGCCTGCGAGCCCTCGGCGAGAAAAAGCCGCGTGCGCTGCCGGGCCGAGCGCCTGGCGAGCTGCCGGGCGGCCTTGACCCGGGGCGACCGGATGCTGGTGACCTCGCTCCCGGTGATCACGTCGCCCGCGACAGCTGCCTGGCTCAGGCGGCTTCGGTGTCCGCGGCCTGGTCGTTGACGTTCGCGGGCAGCGCCTTCCTGGCCACCTCGACCAGCGCGGAGAAGGCCGGCGGGTCGGCCACCGCGAGCTCGGCGAGCATCCGGCGGTCGACGTCCACGCCCGCGATCTTCAGCCCCTGGATGAACCTGTTGTAGGTCATGCCGTCGGCTCGCGCCGCGGCATTGATGCGCTGGATCCACAGCCGCCGGAAGGCTCCCTTGCGGTCCTTGCGGTCGCGGTAGGCGTAGGCCATCGAGTGGAGCGTCTGCTCCTTGGCCTTGCGGTACAGGCGGGATCGCTGTCCACGGTAGCCACTGGCCCGCTCGAGGACGACCCGGCGCTTCTTGTGGGCGTTGACCGCCCGCTTCACGCGTGCCATTTCTTCGACTCCCTTAAGCGGGCCGGGTCACTTGCCCAGCAGTCTCTTCATCTTCTTCAGGTCAGCGGGCGAGACCAGCGCCTCGTCCTTGAGGCGGCGGGTGCGCGTGCTCGGCTTGTGCTCGAGATAGTGTGCGCGGTTGGCCCGGCGGCGCATGACCTTGCCGGTACCGGTCAGCCGGAAGCGCTTGCCGGCACCGCTGTGCGTCTTCATCTTCGGCATGTCGCCGTCGTCTCCGTTTCCCTGGCGTGCCGCCGGCCCGGGCCCTTCCCGGTGCCTTCGGCACGTGTTTGTTAACGCTAACGTGCCCTGCGGCACGCGCTTGGCCGACGTGACGGGCCGCTGGGCCCGCCGGTCAGATCGCCGTTGGTGCGTCCGCCGCTCCCTGCTCGGCGGGTTCGGCGGCCGCTACCGCCGGCCCGGGCCCGTTGTCCCTGGCCCCGCGCGGCGGCGGTACCGGCCGGTCGGCGTTGCCCTGGGCGCGGGGTCCGGGCCGGGGCGCCGCGCGGTCGGCCTTGGTGTCCGGCTTCCGCTTGTGCGGCCCGATAACCATGATCATGTTCCGGCCGTCCTGCTTCGGCTGTGACTCGACGAAGCCCAGTTCTTCGACATCGCCGGCCAGCCGCTGCAGCAGCCGGTAGCCGAGGTCCGGCCGGGACTGCTCGCGTCCCCTGAACATGATAGTTACCTTGACCTTGTCCCCCTGCCGCAGGAACCGCTCGACGTGGCCCTTCTTGGTCCCGTAGTCATGCGGGTCTATCTTCGGCCGGAGCTTGATCTCCTTGATGACGGTCTGCGCCTGGTGCTTGCGTGACTCTCTGGCCTTGAGCGCCGACTCGTACTTGAACTTGCCGTAGTCCATGAGCTTGGCGACCGGCGGCCGCGCCGTCGGGGCGACTTCGACCAGGTCCAGGTCTGCCTCCTGGGCCAGCCGGAGCGCGTCGTTGATGGCGACTATGCCGACCTGCTCACCGTTCGGCCCGACGAGCCGTACTTCGGGCACGCGGATACGTTCGTTGATACGGGGTTCAGTGCTGATGTGACCTCCTTGTGTCACTCTCCCCGCCGCGGGACCTCCCCGCGCGCGGGCTGCGACCTTCGGCAGGACCTGACATGGGAAAGGCCCCGCATCGCATGCATGCAGGGCCACCATGACGCGGCGCCCAGAACCTGGCCACGCCCGGATCCGGTCCGCCACGTAACGCCCGCCGCCGCCGCGGCTGTCCCGCGACGGTGCCGGTGCGCCCGGCCAGGCTGGCCGGCTCGTGAGCCTGCCAGCCGCCGGCCAGCCCCTAAGGGAACTGCCCGGCTGTACCCGCCAGCTACCGCGCTGGCCAGGTGGGAGGTGGCCGTAAGTGGTCCTCCGCTTGCACGTCCGGCACGCGGTGCGCCGGACTGGTCGTCTCGGACAGGGTAACGCATTCCGGGACCGTTGTAATCCCGCCGCGGGGGCAGGCAGCAGGTCAGGCAGGGCATCGGTCAGGTCACGGGCGGGCCTGCGGCGCCGTCCGCCCGGCGCCGCAGTTCAGCGAGGCCAGCCCGGCGCATCGCGGCGGTCGGCGCCGCGCGGGCCGTCATCAGCTCCACCTGCCGGGCCGCCTGGTGCAGCAGCAACTCGAAGCCGCCGATCACGACCGCCCCGGTCTGCTCCGCGGCGGCGGCCAGCCCGGTGGGCCAGGGGTGGTAGACCACATCGAGCACCGCGGCGGGGACGAGATCCCCGTGGAGTACCTGCTGCGCGTAGGCATCGGCGGCCCCGGCCGGAACCGTCGAGATCAGCAGGTGCCAGCTCCCGGCCGGGCCTCCCGGGCCGAAGCCGGCCAGCCGGACGGTCATGCCGAGCCGGCCCGCCGCGGCCAGCAGTTCCCCGGCCCGGGCCGGATCCCGGACGACCGCCGTGACCTCCCCCGCGCCGAACCCGCGCACGGCGGCGAGCGCGGAGCAGGCGGTCGCCCCGGCGCCGAGGATCAGCACCGGCCCCGAGCCGGACACGCCCGCCGCGGCCAGGGCCGTGATCATGCCGGGCACGTCGGTGTTGTGCCCGTGCCTGGCGCCGGCCGCGAAGATGACCGTATTGGCGGCGCCCACGTCGGCCGCGAGCGGCTCGGTCACATCGAGCAGCGGCAGCACGGCCCGCTTCAGCGGCATGGTCAGGGACAGGCCCGCCCAGTCCGGGCCGCAGCCGCCCAGCACGTCAGGCAGCCGCGCCTCGTCGCACTCGATCGCCTCGTAGGTCCAGCCCGCCAGGCCCAGCGCCTGGTACGCCGCCCGGTGCAGCGCCGGCGACAGCGAGTGGCCTACCGGCGAGCCGAGCACCGCGGCTCTCATCGAGCCGGCCTCAGCACGCGTTGTTCTTATCGCACTCGGCTACGAACTGCTGGAACTGGGCGGCGCTGCTGGTGAACTTGGTGAGGCCGGTCGTCAGGTTCACGGTCACGAAGTAGAGGAAGTTCCCGTGGGCCGGGTGCAGCGCGGCCTCGATCGCGGCGTCGCCCGGGCTGTCGATCGGGCCGGGCGGGAGCCCGGTGTGGATGAAGGTGTTGTAGGGCGAGTTGACCTGAAGCTGCGTGGCCGTGAGGTGGACCCCGAACCGGTGCAGCGCGTAGTTCACGGTGCTGTCCAGCTCCAGCTTCATGCCGATGTTCAGCCGGTTGTAGATCACCTCGGCCACCTGCGGGTAGTACCTGGGGCTGCCGGCCTCGGCCTCCAGGATGCTGGCGACGGTGATGACCTGGTCCTCGGTGAGGTGGGCGGCCTTGGCCGCCGCGGGCAGGTTGACGCTGGCCGCTTCCACCTTGAACCGCGCCACCATGGCCTGCAGCATGGCGAGCGCGCTGGTGCCCGGGCTGAAGTCGTAGGTAGCCGGGAACAGGTAACCCTCCGGGTTGCCGTGGGCGTACGCGGGCAGTCCCAGCGCGCTGGTGTCGTTCGCGGCCGCCGTGAACGCGCTGGCCGG
The DNA here is from genome assembly GCA_963808705.1 of uncultured Actinomycetota bacterium. Lineage (GTDB taxonomy): Bacteria > Actinomycetota > Actinomycetes > Streptosporangiales > Streptosporangiaceae > JASHPR01. Next base: position 587,426 of record CAWEHB010000016.1, read on the forward strand.
TATGGTGCGCGCGGACTTCTGCTCCAGCGCCGTGAGGATCTCCGACATCCGCAGGCCCTCCGGGATCGTGACCACGGTCTGGATCCGCGAGGCCGGGCTGAGCAGCATCCGGAACGCCATCGCCGAGTTCATGTGCTTGTGCAGGCTGAAGAAGCCAGGCTCCAGGCCGTCCGGGTCTGAGCTGTTCTTCGCGGCGCTGATGAAGGAACTGACGCTGGCCACGACCCCGAGCTGCACCAGTTCCGGCGCCAGGGAGGTGGCCGAGGCGCCGGGCAGCACCTGCACCGTGACGTGCCCGAATCCCGAGCCGGAGAAGTCCTTGGACTGGAACTTCTGGTAGATGTCGTAACCGCCCGCGGCCAGCACGCACAGCAGCGCCACCGCGAGCAGCGGCGCCAGCACCCGGCTCACCCGCCGCCGGGGCCGGCGGGCCCGGCTCGGCCGGGAGTCCGGGCCGTCCCAGAAGCCGGGGATGAGCCCTTCCGGGGGCGGCGCCTTGCCCCACTCACCCGGCTGGCCCGCCTCTGGCGGCCGCGGCCGCCGGTCGGCCGGGTCCGGCCCGCGCGGCTGCGGCCCGGTGCCGGTGTCTTCGTGGCTGGGCCGGAGCTCGGCGAACTCGCCAGGTTCCTGGCTCACGTCCCAATCCTGCCCCCGGCCCTGGTCCCAGTCACGGGATCCGGCCTGCGGATCGTGATTCGTCCCGCCGGCATAGCCGGGCCCGGCGCCCGGCCCTTCCGGACTGGAGGCATCCGGCGACGGCTGCCACCGGTACGGGGCGTGGTCACCGGGACCCGGGGCGGCCGGGTAGGTATCCGGCCCGGCGGGTGCGCCCAGCTGGCCGGGTGGACCGCCGTACGCGGGCCCGGCGCCGCGCTGCGGCTGGCCGTGGTAATCCCCGCGCCCGTAGCCGTTCTGGCCCGGGTATCCCGCGGGCTGATCGTAGGTACCCGGCCCCCGGTAGCCGTTCTGCTCCTGGTACCCCGCCAGCTCATCATGGGCATCGGGTCCCGGGCCGTACGCCTGCGCGGGGTAGCCGGGCTGGCCGTAGGACCCCGGCAGCTGGGCCGGGTCCGTCTGGTCGGCCGGGTCCACTGCGGCGTAGGGGTCGGGCGCGGCGTGGGGGTCGGGCGCGGCGTAGGCGTCGGGCCCGGCGTAGGCGTAGGGATCCGGCTGCCCGTACTGACCGGGCGCGGCATAGGGGTCCGGCCGGCCGGGCGGGGCGTACTGCTCCGGCGCATCCGGCAGGTCGGGACCGCCGTACTCGTGAGCGGCGCGGCTGTGCCGGCCCGAGTTGCGCGGCATCTGACGCTCCGGCCAGTCCCCCTGCCTCTCGCGAGTCACCTAGTACCTCCCGGGGATGAGCCAACCAGCTCCCCCGCGGGCTGACCTGTCGAGCGCTCCATGTCCAGCGCTCCCTGGAGCAGCAGCGCCGCCGCTGACTTGTCCACTTTAGGGCGGCGGCCTTTGGCGTCGCTGCCGCCTTGCCGCAGCGCGTCATGGGCGATGACCGTGGTAAACCGCTCATCGACCAGGCGGACCGGGACCGGCGCGAGGCGGCGGGCCAGCGCGGCCGCGAACGTCCTGGCTTCCGCGGCGGCCCGCCCTTCCCGGCCGGAGAGGCCGATGGGCAGGCCCACGATGATCTCGATGACGTCATCGGCGGCGGCCAGGCCCGCGATGGTATCCAGGTCCCCGCGGCCGCGCGGGACGGTGGTCAGCGGGCTGGCGAGCCGGCCGTCGCTATCGCAGCGCGCTACGCCGATCCGCACCGAGCCGACGTCGATCGCGAGCCGGACGCCGATCCTCAACGGACGGCTCCGGGGCAACCGGGTCTCGCCCAGGCAACGATACGGCTGCGGCACGGTCTCACCGTACGCTACCCGGCCCCATTATGTCCCGAATGGCCGCACCAACTGCCTCAAACGACTCTGCGATAGCCCGGTCCGCCCCGTCTCCGAGCGGGGCTCCGCCCCCCTGGGCCACGTCATCCTTGCCGCCGCCGCGGCCGCCGAGCGCGCCCGCCGCGGTCAGCACGAGAGCCCCGGCGGCCAGGCCGCGGGCCCGCCCCGCGTCGTTGACCGCGACCACGACCGTGGGCCGGTCGGCGGGCACTCCCGCGACGACGGCGACGCCGGCGCGGTCGGGCGCCAGGCGGCCGCGGATGTCGAGCGCCAGCTTGCGGATGTTCTCGGCCGTGGTGCCATCGGGCGCCCGGTGCGCGACATACGACGCGCCGGCCACGTCGGCCGCGCCCTGGGCCAGCTCGGCCGCGGAGTCGAGCAGGCGGGCCGAGTTGAGCCGCTCCAGGTCCCGCTGCGCGTCCCGGAGCCGGGTGACGATGCCTGCTATCCGTTCCGGCAGCTCCTCCCGGCGGGCCTTCAGCTGCTCGGAGATCTGGCTGACCAGGACGCTCTCCCGGGCGAGGAACCGGAACGCGTCCAGCCCCACCAGCGCCTCGACACGGCGCACCCCGGAGCCGATCGAGGACTCGCCAAGGACCTTGACCAGCCCGAGCTGCCCGGAGCGGGCGACATGGGTGCCGCCGCACAGCTCGCGGGAGTAGTCGCCGACCTCCACGACGCGGACCTGGTCGCCGTACTTCTCGCCGAACAGCGCCAGCGCGCCCATGGCCCGCGCCTCGTCGATCGAGGTGTGGTAGGCACGGACGTCCAGGTCATTGATCAGGACCTCGTTGACCTCGTCCTCCGCGTCGGCGAGGACGGACGGCGGCACGGCGCCCATCGCGGTGAAGTCGAACCGGAACCGGCCGGGCGAGTTCTCCGAGCCGGCCTGGGCCGCCGACGGGCCCAGCGCGCCGCGGATCGCGCGGTGCACGAGATGCGTTGCCGTATGCGACCGGGAGATGGCGCGGCGGCGCTCGACGTCGATCTCGGCGTGCGCGGCGGCCCCGACGACGATCTCGCCCGACGTCACCCGGCCCCGGTGGACGATGAGCCCGGGCACCGGCGTCTGCACGTCGTGCACCTCGACCACCGCGCCTTCCCCGGCTCCGCTGCCCGAGGCCCTGATCAGGCCGGCGTCGGCGAGCTGGCCGCCGCCCTCGGCGTAGAACGGGGTCCGGTCGAGCACCACGTCGACCTCGGTTCCGGGGCCTGCCACCGGCACCGAGACCCCGCCGACCAGCAGGCCGGTCACCGTCGCGTCGTCGGCCACCTGGTCGTACCCGGTGAAGTTCACCTCCCCCGAGCGCTCCAGGACCGCCGCGAGCACCGAGATGTCCGCGTTGCCGGTCTTCTTGCCGGCCGCGTCCTCCTTGGCCCGCTGCCGCTGCTGCGCCATGAGCCTGCGGAACCCCGGCTCGTCCACGGAGAGCCCCTGCTCCGCGGCCATCTCCAGGGTCAGGTCGATGGGGAAGCCGTAGGTGTCGTGCAGCTGGAAGGCCTGGTCGCCGTGGATGGTGTCGCCGCCGCGGCGCCTGGTCTCCTCGACCGCGGCGTCGAAGATCGCGCTGCCGGTGCGCAGCGTGCCGAGGAAGGCGGACTCCTCGGCATCGATGATCGTGTGGATGTGCGGGGCATCGCGGCGCAGCTCCGGGTACTGCTCGCCGAGCGCGTCGATAGCCACGGAGGCCAGCTCGTGCAGGTAGCGCTCGTCCTCCCCCCGGCTGCCGCCCGCCCCGCCGCGCTGCGCGCCGGCGAGCAGCCGGAGGTTGCGGACGCTGCGGCGCAGGATCCGGCGCAGGACGTAGCCGCGGGCCTCGTTCGACGGCACCACGCCGTCGGCGACCAGCATCACGGCCGTCCGCACGTGATCGGTGACCACCCGCAGCGCCACGTCGCTCCGGTGGTCCTGGCCGTACCGCTGCTCGGTGAGCTCGGCCGCGCGGTCCAGCACCTTCCACATGGTGTCGATCTCGTAGATGTTGTCGACGCCCTGCAGCAGGGCGGCCATCCGCTCCAGGCCCATCCCCGTGTCGATGTTGCGCGACGGCAATTCGCCGGCGATGTCGAAGTCCACCTTGGCGCGGACCGCGCTGAGCTGGTCCTGCATGAAGACCAGGTTCCAGACCTCGAGGTAGCGGTCCTCGTCCGCGACCGGGCCGCCCTCGCGCCCGTACTCGGGCCCCCGGTCGTAGTAGATCTCCGAGCAGGGGCCGCCGGGGCCCGGCACGCCCATGTGCCAGTAGTTGTCCGCCAGGCCGCGGCGCTGGATCCGGTCCTCCGGCACTCCCACCTCGTCATGCCAGAGCTTGGCCGCCTCGTCGTCGTCGGTGTACACGGTCACCCAGAGCCGGCTCTCCGGGAAGCCGAACCCGCCGGCCGACTCCGGGCTGGTGAGCAGCTCCCACGCGAACGGGATGGCCTGCTCCTTGAAGTAGTCACCGAACGAGAAGTTCCCCAGCATCTGGAAGAACGTCGCGTGCCGGGTGGTCTTGCCCACTTCGTCGATGTCCGGCGTGCGCACGCACTTCTGCGCGCTGGTGGCGCGGCGGAACGGCGGCGCCAGCTGGCCGAGGAAGTACGGCTTGAACGGCACCATCCCGGCATTGACCAGGAGCAGCGTGGGGTCGTCGGCGATCAGGCTGGCCGACGGGACCACGGTGTGCCCGCGCTGGGAGAAATAGTTAAGGAAACGGCGGACGATCTCTGCCGACTCCATCAACGGCCATCCTTCGCATAGTCGGTGCCGGGGTGCGCGCGGCCGCGGCCCTCGTCGGCATGGCGCCGCGCGCGTGCCTGCTGACCTTCGAGGGTACGGCCTGCCAGCCCGGGATGACGATCCGTGTACAGCTCCATGCCATCGCGCACGTCGCGGGCAAACTGGGCCGCGCCGCGCGCCCAGCCGGCGGGCAACCCGGCGCCGGGCATCTCGCCCCTCCCCGGTGTCGCGGCCGGCCGCCCGCTCGCGCTGACCGCGCGCGCCAGCCGGCCGACCCGCCGGTAGGCGGTCACGCCGAGCACCGCGCCCGCGCTCGCCCAGAAGAGCCTGCGCATCAACTCCGTACCTCCTCGCGGCCGTCGCGGCCGGAACGGCTGCGCGGCCCCGGCAGTTCGTGACCGGGCGCGGCGGAGCGGCCGCCGGCGGGCAGCGCGTCCGGTCCGCCGGGCACCGCCGCCTGCCGGTACGGCAGCGCGCCCGGTTCCCGCGGCGCGGCCGCCGCGGCCCGGCCCGGCCGCCGCAGCGCCACGGCCCGGCGGACCCCGAAGGCGAACGCGGAGACCCGTAGTAGCGGCGTGCCGAGGCCATCCGAGATCCCGCGCGCCAGGCCCGCGAGAGCCGACACGTGCCCGGACAGCTCGGCCATGTTGGCCGTGACCTCGTCCATGCTCGCGGTGATGGAATCAGTCCTCGCCAGCTGTTCCTGGGTCTGGTCGACCGCGGCCTGCGCGCGCTCCATGAGGGTGCTGGCGCTGTCCCCGTAGTCGGTCAGGACCCGGTTGGCGTGGGAGATCAGCCCGGCCAGCCGGAACAGCACGAACACGGCGGCACACATCCCGATCGCGAAGAAACCCGCTGCGATGAGCGCCGCGAGCTGCCCGGCGTTCACCCGCTGCTCCGATTCCGTCGTCCTGCCTGGTCTGTCACCTGCCCGACCCTATCGCTGCGCGGCGGCGGCCGGGCCAGGATGGGAGTCGCTGCCGCGGGCGCGGGGCCGGGATAGGGTCGGCGGCGCGCAGGGCGAGGAAAGGGGGGCTGCCGCTGCGCCCGCATCCGGCCCGACCCGGCCTGCTCGTCTTGCTACCCGGCGGGCGGCGGCGCGGGCTCGTCGCCGTCGCCGTCGCGGCCCAGGATCGCCCGGATCCGCTCGGATCGCTCCGCGTACCTGGCCTCGGTGCCGTGCCGGGACGGCTCGTAGTACCGGCGCCCCGCGACCTGGTCGGGCGCGTAGGCCTGGGGGATGACGCCTTCGGGGTGGTCGTGCGGGTACTGGTAGCCGCGCCCGTGCCCGAGCCGCGCCGCGCCGCGGTAGCTGGAGTCGCGCAGGTGCACGGGCACCGGCCCGCCTAGCCCGGCCTGGACATCGGCCTGCGCGGCGCCTATGGCCCGGATCACGGAGTTCGACTTGGGCGCCAGGGACAGGTGGATCACGGCCTGCGCGAGGTTGATCCGGGCCTCGGGCAGCCCGACGAACTCGACCGCCTGGGCCGCGGCGACCGCCAGCGGCAGCGCGGACGGGTCGGCCATCCCGACGTCCTCGCTGGCGTGCACGATCAGCCGCCGGGCGATGAACCGCGGATCCTCGCCTGCCTCGATCATCCGCGCCAGGTAGTGCAGGGCGGCGTCGGCGTCACTGCCCCGGATGCTCTTGATGAACGCGCTGATCACGTCGTAGTGCTGGTCGCCGTCCCGGTCGTAGCGCACGGCGGCCCGGTCCACCGCGCGCTCCAGCCCGGCCAGGTCGATCACGGCGCCGGGCGGCAGGCCCAGAGCCGCCGCCTCCAGGTAGGTCAGGGCCCGCCGGGCATCGCCGCCCGCCACCCGGATCAGCTGGTCGGCGACTCCGTCGCCCAGGGTCACGGCCCCGGCCAGCCCGCGCTCGTCGGCCAGCGCCCGGTCGATCACGACCCGCATGTCGTCGTCGCCGAGCGGTTGCAGGGTGAGCAGCAGCGACCGGGACAGCAGCGGCCCGACGACCGAGAACGACGGGTTCTCGGTGGTGGCGCCGATGAACGACACCCACCGGTTCTCCACCGCGGGGAGCAGCGCGTCCTGCTGCGCCTTGTTGAACCGGTGCACCTCGTCGATGAACAGGACGGTCTGGGCGCCGGTCAGGCCTAGTTCACTGCGCGCGGTGTCGATGGCGGCGCGCACGTCCTTGACCCCGGCCGAGACGGCGGACAGCTCCACGAACCGCCGCCGCGTCACCTGGCTCACCACGTAGGCCAGGGTGGTCTTCCCGGTCCCCGGCGGGCCCCACAGCAGCAGCGACATCGGGGCGTCGTGCTCGGCCAGCTTCCGCAGCGGCGACCCGTCGCCGGTCAGGTGGGGCTGGCCGACCACCTCGTCCAGGGTCCGCGGCCGCATCCGCACGGCCAGCGGCGCGGCGGCCTGCTCGGCCTCGGCCGCCACGTCGTCGAACAGGCTGCCAGACTGGCCCGCCTCAACTCTGGGCACGCCCCGACAGTACCTCGCTCTCCGTGACACATGTACGCCCGCGCCGGGCGTCCAGACTGTCAGTGCCAGGCAGTAGCTTGCGGCCGGGGCAGCACCGACGAACGGCGTACCGTGGAGGTGAGTAGTGCAGTGGAGGCAACAGCGGTGGCTGCGGCGAGAACGGACCTGGCGGCGGCGGCCGCCATGGAGCTCGCCGAGCTGGAGCGGCTCTGGTACGAGGTGGACTGGCCGCCGGGCAGCCGGGTCGAGCTTATCGACGGTGAGCTCGTCGTGAGCCCTTCTGGCAGCGTCCGGCACTCGGCGGCTGTCGACGAGCTGATGGAGCAGCTCTTCGCCCTAAAGCGCCGCCGCGGCTGGCGCTTCCACACCAATCTGACCGTGCATATCCCGCCGACGAGGGAGCGGCTCATTCCCGATCTCATGATCGCGCCCAAAGACGCGCCAGGGTTCGGCGACTCCGAGCTGCTTGCGGACGGGGTGTTGCTGGTCGCCGAGGTTGTTGTCTCCCCGGGCAGCGGGCGGAGGGACCGGGAGGTCAAGCCGCGCGCGTACGCCCAGGGCGGCGTGCCGCTGTATCTGCTCCTTGACCGGTTCGCCAGCCCGGCGGCGGTGACGCTGTTCAGCCAGCCGGGCGAGGATGGCTACGGCAAGCGCCAGGCCGCGGCCGCGGGCCAGCCGCTGCGGCTGCCGAAGCCGTTCGGCATCGCGCTGGACACCGCCCGCCTGCTCGGTTAGGGCTGGCCGGCGGGCGGGATCACGTCGATGCCCGCCTCCTTGCGCTGCTCGGGCGTGATCGGCGTGGGCGCGCCGGTCAGCGGGTCGAGCCCGGACGCGGCCTTCGGGAACGCGATCACGTCGCGGATCGTGTCGCGGCCGGTCAGCAGCATCAGCATCCGGTCCCAGCCGAACGCGATCCCGCCGTGCGGCGGCGGCCCGAAGCGCAGCGCGTCCAGCAGGAACCCGAACTGGGACCTGGCCTCCTCCCGGGAGAGCCCGATGACGTCGAACACCTGCTGCTGCATGTCCGGCCGGTGGATCCGGATCGACCCGCCGCCGATCTCGGTGCCGTTGCAGACGATGTCGTACGCGTCGGCCAGGGCTCCGGCGGGCTCGGCCGCGAACTTGTCCGCCCACTCCGGCAGCGGCGCGGTGAACGGGTGGTGCACCGCGGTCCACCCCCCGGACCCGTCATCCTCGAACATCGGCGCGTCCACCACCCAGGTGAACGCCCACGCCGACGGGTCGATCAGGCCGCAGCGGTGCCCGATCTCCAGCCGGGCCGCACCGAGCAGCTCGCGGGCGGTGCCGGCCGTCCCGGCCGCGAAGAACACGCAGTCCGACGGGCCCGCCCCCGCCGCCGCGGCGAGGCCGGACCGCTCGGCCCCGGACAGGTGCCGGGCGACCGGGCCGGAGTCGGATGCCTGGCCGTCGGCGTCGATCAGCACGTACGCCAGCCCCCTGGCGCCGCGGGCGCGGGCCCAGTCCTGCCAGCCGTCCAGCTCCTTGCGGGTCTGCGCGGCACCGCCGGGCATGACCACCGCCCCCACGTGCGGCGCCTGGAACACCCGGAAATCCGTTTGCGCGAAGTACTCGGTCAGGTCGGCCAGCTCGCAGCCGAACCGCAGGTCCGGCTTGTCCGACCCGAACCGGGCCATGGCGTCGGCGTAGGTCAGCCACGGGATCGGCCGCGGCACCTGGTACCCGGCGATCTCCGCCCACAACCGCTGCATCAGGTTCTCGGCCACCTCGACGATGTCCTCGCGGGTGACGAACGACATCTCCAGGTCGATCTGGGTGAACTCCGGCTGCCGGTCGGCCCGGAAGTCCTCGTCGCGGAAGCAGCGCACCAGCTGGTAGTAGCGTTCCAGCCCGGCGACCATCAGCAGCTGCTTGAACAGCTGGGGCGACTGGGGCAGCGCGTACCAGTTGCCGGGGCGCAGCCGCACCGGCACCAGGAAGTCGCGCGCTCCCTCCGGCGTGGACCTGGTCAGGAACGGCGTCTCCACGTTCACGAACCCGTGGTCCCGCATCACGTCGCCGACCAGGTACGCCGCCGCCGACCTGGCGCGCAGCGTCGCCGCCATCTCCGGCCGCCGGATGTCGAGGTAGCGGTAGCGCAGCCGCACCTCCTCGTTCAGGTCGGCCGCGCCGTCGATCGGGAACGGCAGCGGGTCGGACTCGGACAGCACCTCGATCTCGGTGACCGCGACCTCGACCTCGCCGGTCGCGAGCTCCGGGTTCTCGTTGCCTGCCGGCTGGCGCCGCACCGTCCCCGTCACCAGCACGCAGAACTCGGCGCGCAGGTCGTGCGCGACGTCTTCCTGGCGGAACACCACCTGCACCACGCCGCTGGCGTCGCGCAGGTCGATGAAGACCACGCCGCCGTGGTCCCGGCGCCGGGCGACCCACCCCGCGAGCGTTACGTTCCGGCCCTCGTCCGAAGGGCGCAGCGTGCCGGCCTCACGGGTGCGGATCATCGCTCACAGCCCCGTCGGCCGGCGTACGCCGGGCATCGTCGCCGTCGTGGCCGCGGGCCCCGTGGTCCCGGGGGCGGTGAGCCCGGCCAGGAACGGGTTGGACCGGCGCTCGTCGCCGATCGTGGTCGCGGGCCCGTGCCCGGCCAGCACCTCGGTCTCGTCGGGCAGCGGCAGGCACACCCGGGCCAGGCTGTCCAGGATCGTCGCGTGGTCCCCGCCGGGCAGGTCGGTACGGCCGATCGACCCGGCGAACAGCAGGTCGCCGCTGAACAGGGTGCCCGGCTCGTCGGCGGCGGGCAGCCGGAACGTCACCGAGCCGGGGGTGTGCCCCGGCGCGTGGTCCACCACGACCCGGACCCCGGCCAGCTCGAGCACGGTGCCGTCGGCCAGTTCCCGGACATCGTCGGGCTCGCTGAACGTGATCCCGCCGAACAGCCGCTGCCCCGGCTGTAGCGAGAGCCCGCGGCCCGGATCGGTCAGCAGCGCCCGGTCGTCCGGGTGGATGTAGGCCGGGATGTCCCGGGCCCCGCACACCGGGGCCACGGACCAGATGTGGTCCACGTGGCCGTGCGTGAGCAGGACCGCGGCGGGCTGGAGCCGGAACCGCTCGACGATCTCCTCGATGCCCTGCTCCGCGTCCTGGCCGGGGTCGATGATCAGGCACTGCTCGCCTGGCGCGGCCGCCACCAGATAGCAGTTCGCGGCGAACGAGCCGGCCGGGAACCCGGCGACAAGCACGGCTGGCCTCCTTAGGACGGGCGGGGGACTGTGCGTACAGGCTATCGGCGGCGACCTGCGCCCGCGCCGGTGGCCCGCCAGGACACGGACAGGACGCGGTTGGTGCGGCGAACAGGTAACGGCCACGCTAATTTGGGCTGCGCGCAGGTACGCTTCGCGAAAGTTTCGCTGATCACTGTACCCGTGCGGCAACAGGAGGACCGGCAGGGTGGCGGGCAAGAAAGAGCGGCAGCGCAAACTGGCCAGGGAGCGCTATCAGCGCCGGGCGACCCGGCAGGCCCAGCGGGACCGGCGAACCCGGCAGTGGACGATCGGCGTCACCGCCGTCATCGTGGTGGTCGGCATCGCGGTGGGCGGCGTCCTGTTCGCCGGCCGGTCCACGGGGACCACGACCACGCCTGCGGCCACGCCGAGCGCCACCGCCAGCCCGACGCCGAGCCCCACGCCCTCCACGGTGGCCGAGCCCGCGACGCACTGTACCTACCTCGCGAACCCGCCTGCCGCGCGCAAGGTGAGCTTCCCGCCGGCCACGCCGGACTACAAGGCCACCTACCAGGCGACGATCACGACCAACCGCGGCCCCATCGTGATCGACCTGCTGAACAGCAAGGCCACCTGCACGGTGAACTCGTTCGTGCACCTGGCCACGGCGGATTTCTACGACGACACCCCGTGCCCCCGGCTGAGCACCTCCGGGGGCCTGTACATGCTGCAGTGCGGTGACCCGACAGGCAAGGGAAGCGGCGGCCCGGGTTACGAGTTCGCCAGCGAGAACCTGGCCGGCGCCACGTACCCGGCGGGGACGCTGGCCATGGCCAACGAGACCGGCGTGCCGGACAGCAACGGCAGTCAATTTTTCCTGGTATATAAAACCTCGTCACTACCGCCCGATTACACGCCGTTTGGCAAGATCGTCAGCGGGCTTAATATCCTCCAGGATGTAGGAAAGCGGGGATACGGGCCGCCGCTCAGCTCGTCCGGCGGCGGGGCGCCCAAGGAGAGCGTGGAAATCGAGAGCGTGACCATAACGAAGACATGACTGGAGCGGCGCCACCCGCCAGGTACCTGGCGGGGAGCTCCGGGGGGCCGTTCCCCCGGCCAGCACTGAGCAGGAGGTTCGCCGGTGAGCACCGCCAGCGATGCGTGGGGCAGGGTAGCCGACGACGGCACCGTTTACGTGCGTACCGCCGCGGGCGAGCGCGTGGTGGGCTCGTGGCAGGCCGGCAGCCCCGACGAGGCTCTCGCCTTCTTCCAGCGCAAGTTCGCGGCGCTGGAGACCGAGGTCAGCCTGCTCGAGCAGCGGATAGCGACCACCGACCTCTCCCCCGCCCACGCGGAGGCGACGATCACCCGGCTGCAGGCCGCCGTGGCCGACGCGCACGCGATCGGCGACCTGGACGGGCTGCGCAGCCGACTCGAGGCGATGACCGGGCTGGTCGATCACCGGCGCGAGGAGCACAAGGCCGCCCGGGAGCAGGCCCGCACCGAGGCCCTCGAGGCCAAGGAGCGCATCGTCGCCGAGGCCGAGCGGATCGCGGCCGAGGCGACGCACTGGAAAGTCAGCGGCGAGCGGATGCGCCAGCTGCTCGAGGAGTGGAAGGCCGCGCCGCGCGGCGACCGGGCGACCGAGACGGCGCTGTGGAAGCGGCTGTCCGCGGCGCGCAACGCCTTCACCAAGCGCCGCAAGGCGTACTTCGCCGGCCTGGAGGAGGAGCGCGAGGGGGCCAGGGCCCGCAAGGAGAAGCTGTGCGTGGAAGCCGAGGCCCTCGCCTCCTCGACCGACTGGGGACCGACCGCGTCCGCGTTCCGCGAGCTGATGCGGTCGTGGAAGGAGGCGGGCCGGGCCGACCGCGCCGCGGAGGAGGAGCTGTGGGGCCGGTTCAAGACGGCTCAGGACGGCTTCTTCCAGGCCCGGGCGCAGGTGCTGCACGCCAAGGACGCGGAGCTGCGCGAGCACGCGAACGTCAAGACACAGCTGCTCGCCGAGGCCGAGAAGCTGGTGCCGGTGACCGACCCGCGCGCGGCCCGGGCCACGCTGCGCGGCATCCAGGAGCGCTGGGAGCAGGCGGGAGCCGTGCCGCGGGAAGCGCACGAGCAGCTGGAGGGCGGGCTGCGGCGGGTCGAGGAGGCGGTGCGCCGGGCCGAGGACTCGCAGTGGCGCCGGTCGAACCCCGAGGCCCTGTCGCGGGCCCGGGGGACGGTGGAGCAGATCCGGTCCGCGATCAGCCAGCTTGAGGGCCAGCTCGCGCGGGCGCAGGCGAACGGTGACACGAGGGCGCAGCAGCAGGCCGAGGAGGCGCTGGCGGCGCGGCGGTCCTGGCTGGCCGAAGCCGAGCGCACCCTGGCCGAGCTGTCCAGCTGAGCACGCCGGGGTCCGGGGGTTATCCCCGGGCTAACTCAGTTCGTTATCCGGTAGACGTCGTAGACGCCGTCCACGGAACGGACCGCGCGCAGGACGTGGCCCAGGTGCTTGGGGTCGCCCATCTCCACGGTGAACCGGCTGACCGCGACCCGGTCCCTGGTGGTGGTCACCGACGCGGACAGTATGTTGACGTGCTGGTCGGAGATGGCCCGGGTGACGTCGGAGAGCAGGCCGGTGCGGTCCAGCGCCTCGGTCTGGATGGCCACCAGGAACAGCGAGCCTTCGCGCGGCGACCAGTGCACCTTGACCACCCGCTCCGGTTGCGATTCGAGCAGGTGGCGGAGGTTGACGCAGTCGGAGCGGTGCACGGACACCCCGTTGCCGCGGGTGACGAAGCCGGTGATGGAGTCGCCGGGCACCGGCGTGCAGCACTTGGACAGGCGCGCCCACACGTCGGCCGAGCCCTCGACGACGACGCCGGAGTCCCCCGCGGGCTGCGGCTTGGGCGCGCGGGTGAGCAGCGTGGTCTCGGCGAGGTCCTCCTGCGCGCCCGCGATGCCGCCCGCCGACTTGACCAGCTTGGCCACGACCGACTGCGCGCTCACGTGACCCTCGCCGATCGCGGCGTACAGCGACGACAGGTCCGCGTAGCGCAGGTCGTGGGCCACCGCGAGCAGCGCGTCGCCGGTGGCGAGCCGCTGCAGCGGCAGCCCCTGCTTGCGCATGGTCCGCGCGATCGCGGCCTTCCCGGCCTCGGCGGCCGCCTCCCGGCGCTCCTTGGAGAACCAGTGCCTGATCTTGTTCCTGGCGCGGGCGCTCTTGACGAACTGCAGCCAGTCCCGGCTGGGTGCGGCGTCCTGGGCCTTGGAGGTGAAGATCTCCACGGCGTCGCCGTTGTTCAGCTCGCTCTCCAGCGCGACCAGGCGCCCGTTGACCCGGGCGCCGATACACCGGTGGCCGACCTCGGTGTGGATCGCATAGGCGAAGTCCACCGGCGAGGCTCCCTGCGGCAGCGCGATCACCTCGCCGCGCGGCGTGAACACGTACACCTCGGCGGCGCCGAGGTCGAACCGGAGCGACTCCAGGAACTCGGCCGGGTCGGTGGTCTCCCGCTGCCAGTCGACGAGCTGGCGGAGCCAGGCCAGGTCCGCGGTGCCGCTCCCGCCGCCCGCGGTCGTCTCCTCCTTGTACTTCCAGTGAGCGGCCACGCCGTACTCGGCCCGCCGGTGCATGCCCCAGGTCCTGATCTGCAGCTCAACCGGCTTGCCCTCGGGCCCGATCACGGTCGTGTGCAGCGACTGGTACATGTTGAACTTCGGCATCGCGATGTAGTCCTTGAACCGCCCGGGTACCGGGTTCCACCGGGCGTGGACCGTGCCGAGCGCCGCGTAGCAGTCGCGGACCGAGTCGACCAGGACGCGGATTCCCACTAGGTCGTAAATGTCATCAAAGCCGACATTCCTGGCTATCATTTTCTGGTAGACCGAGTAGTAGTGCTTCGGCCGGCCGGTCACCCGCGCCTTGACCTTCGCCTCGCGCAGGTCCGCGGAGACGTACTCGATGACGTCCTGCAGGAACACGTCCCGTCGCGGGGCACGCTCGGAGACCAGCCGCGCGATCTCGTCGTAGCGCTTGGGGAACAGCATCGAGAAGGCCAGGTCCTCGAGCTCCCACTTGACGGTGTTCATGCCGAGCCGGTGCGCGAGCGGCGCGAAGATCTCCAGCACCTCGCGCGACTTCTGCTCCTGCTTCTCGCGCGGGAGGTAGCGGAGCGTCCGCATGTTGTGCAGCCGGTCCGCGAGCTTGATCACCAGGACCCTGATGTCGCGGGACATCGCGACCACCATCTTGCGGACCGTCTCAGCCTGGGCCGCCTCGCCGTACTTGACCTTGTCGAGCTTGGTCACCCCGTCGACGAGCGTCGCGACGTCATCGCCGAACTCGCGGCGCAGTTCGTCCAGCTTGTAGTCGGTGTCCTCGATGGTGTCGTGCAGCAGGGCGGCGCAGAGCGTCTCGGAGTTCATGCCCAGCTCGGCCAGGATCGTGGCCACCGCGAGCGGGTGGGTGATGAACGGGTCGCCGCTCTTGCGCACCTGGCCGGCGTGCTGGCGGGCCGCGACGTCGTAGGCGCGCTCGATGAGCCGCACGTCCGCCTTGGGGTGCGTGGCGCGGACCGTCTTGATCAGGGGCTCGAGCACCGGGTTGGCGCCGCCGCCCCGGGGCGCCCCGAGCCGGGCTAGCCGGCGGCGGACGGCCGCGGTACCGGCGGCGGCCGCGCTGGTGTCGCCCGCGGGCGCGGCCCGCGCGGGCAGGACCCCGCCGCGGGCCCGGCTCGGCAGGGCGCCGTTGCGGGTGCGCCCGGAGGCGGGGGCCTTTGCGGGCGCGGCGCTGGCCGGGGAGCTGTCTGCGGGCGAGACCGCGGCAGGCCCGCCGGCTGCGGCAGTTCCGCCGGCTGCGGCAGTTCCGCCGGCTGCGGCCGCGGCGCCCGGGGATGACGGCTGGCCGGCCGCGTCGGGCGCAGCCTCGGCCTCAGCCGGGGCCACCCCGCCG
This sequence comes from uncultured Actinomycetota bacterium, assembly GCA_963808705.1. GTDB lineage: Bacteria > Actinomycetota > Actinomycetes > Streptosporangiales > Streptosporangiaceae > JASHPR01. The sequence continues at coordinate 602,630 of CAWEHB010000016.1, forward strand.
TCCGCCGCGGGCAGCTCCGGTCCGGTCTGGTCCTGCTGCCCCGAGTCGGCCTGGGTGACGTCGGTTGCGGCCGTCCCGGCCGTTACCACGTCACCGGCCACATGTGCTCCTCACGTCCGCCGAAGTGAACATTCTATCGGCGGTCGATTCATGACGTGCCCGGCTCCTTGCGGTCCGTCACACCGCCAGCAGCGAGCGGACCTCGAGGCCGGGCAGGCGGGCACGCCCGTCCAGGAAGCCGAGTTCCAGCAGGACCGAGACGCCGGCGACCTCCGCGCCGCTGCGGCGGACCAGGCTGGCGGTCGCGGCCGCGGTCCCGCCGGTGGCCAGCACGTCGTCGACGATCAGCACCCGCTCGCCGGGCTCGAAGGCATCGGTGTGCACCTCGACCGTGGCCGAGCCGTACTCGAGCTGGAACGACTCGGAGTAGGCCTTGGCCGGCAGCTTGCCCTGCTTGCGGACCGGGACGAAGCCGGCCTGCAGGCAGCAGGCCACGGGGGCGGCGAGGATGAAGCCGCGCGCCTCGATCCCCACCACCTTGTGGATCTCGCCCCAGCCGGCCTCCCCCGGCCGCTCCTGGTGCCCGGCCGCGATCGCCGCCACCACCGCCGCGAACACGGCGCCGTCGGCCAGCAGCGGGGTGATGTCCTTGAACACGATCCCCGACTGGGGGTAGTCGGGGATATCCCGGATCCTGGTGCGGATCAGCTCGGGCAGACCGGAGTCGGCCGAGGCCGCGAGGCCGCTGCACACGGTGGCGGCTCTACCGGCGCTTCTTCTTGCCCGCCGGCCGGCGCCGGGCCGAACTGGACCTCCTGGGCTGCTGCCGCGGCCCCGGCCGGGCACCGGGGGCGCCCCGCGGCACCGGGCCGGAGGCCGACCGCGCCGCGGGGACCGGCTCGGCGGGCCCGGCCTCCGCCGCGCCGCCGTCGGCGGCGGCCTCGTCGTAGTCATCGTCGAGCGGTTCGGCGGCCGAGTCCGCGCCGCGGCCGGCCGGGACCTGCGGGCCGTTCCCGGCCGCGGTGTCCGGCCCGGTCCCGTCCGCCGGGCCCGGGCCGCGCCCGGCGACTCCCGCCTTCTCCGCCTTGGCCCGGGCCCGCTGGGCGGCGCGCCCGCCCGACGCGCGCAGCGCCACGCGCCGGGCCAGGTTCTTGTACTGCGGCTCGCGTTCCTTCAGGTCCGCGAGCACCGGCGTGGCAATGCAGATCGAGGAGTAGGTGCCGGACAGCATGCCGACGAACAGCACCAGCGCCAGGTCCTGCAGCTCGCCGGTGCCGAGCACGATGACGGCGACCAGGAGGATCGCCGTGACCGGCAGCAGCGCGATCAGCGAGGTGTTGATGGACCGGACCAGCGTCTGGTTCAGGGCCAGGTTGGCCGCCTGGCTGTAGGTACTTCGCTCGGTGGCGAGCAGCCCCGCGGTATTCTCCCGCACCTTGTCGAACACGACCACGGTGTCGTAGAGCGAGTAGCCGAGGATGGTGAGCAGCCCGATCACGGTGGCCGGGCTCACCTGGAAGCCGGCCAGCGCGTAGATGCCGGTCGTGATCACGATGTCGTGGATGAGCGCGACGAACGCGGCGGCGGCCATCCTCCACTCGAACGCGATCGACAGGTAGGCCACGATCAGGACCAGGAACACGATCAGCCCTTCCAGGGCCTTGTGCGTGATCTGCGAGCCCCAGCTCGCGCTGGTGAAGGTCACGCTGACCGCGCCGGGTCCCCCGGCCACGTGCAGGTCGCTGGCGAGCGCGTCCTGGACCTTGCTCTGGTCGGCAAAGGTCAGCTTGTCGGTCTGCACCTGCCACTTGGCCTTCTGGCCCACGCCGAGCTGCGTCACGATCGGGTCATCGCCGCCGCCCGCATCCTTCACCACCGAGCTGATCTGGGTCGTGGAGACCCCGGGCGCCTGGAAGATGAACAGGTTGCCGCCCTTGAACTCGACGCTGTAGTCCAGCCCGCGGAACAGCAGCGCGGCGATGCTGATCACCAGGATCACCCCGGAGATCGTGTACCAGAGCTTCTGCCTGCCGACAAAGTCGAACGAGACCTCGCCGCGGTACAGCCGGCCGCCGATGCTGCCGAGCCGGGACATCACGCCTCCTTGGGGTCGGTCCGGGGCGGGGCGGGGGACGAGGCCCCGCCGGGCACCCGGCCGGGCTGGGCGGGGCCGGGCTGCGGCCGGGGCGCCGGGCGCCTGCTGCCGCGCCACGGCGAGCGCGCGCCGAGCCGGGCCGGGTCCAGCCCGGACAGCGGGTGCCCGCCGCCGTAGAACTTGGTCCGGGCCAGCAGCGTGACCATCGGCTTGGTGAACAGGAACACCACGACCACGTCGACGACCGTGGTCAGGCCGAGGGTGAACGCGAAGTTCTGGACGTCAGAGATGGCGAACTTGTACAGCACCGCGGCGGCGATAAAGGACACGGTGTCGGAGACCAGGATCGTCCGCCGGGCGCGATGCCAGCCGCGTTCCACGGCGGTCCGCAGCGTCTTGCCGTCCCGGACCTCGTCCCGCAGCCGTTCGAAGAACACCACGAAGGAGTCGGCGGTGATGCCGATCGCGACGATCAGGCCCGCGATGCCGGCCAGCGACAGGGTGAAGCTCTCGTACAGGCTGAGCAGCACCACGGACAGGTAGGTCAGCAGCCCCGCGATGGCCAGGCTGGAGATCGCCACGATGCCGAGGCCCCGGTAGTAGAGGAACGCGTAGACGACCACCAGGAATAGGCCGAACGCGCCCGCGAGCAGGCCGGCCTCCAGCTGGGACGAGCCGAGCTCGGCGCTGACCGAGGTTTCCGACAGTTCCTGGAAGGTGATCGGCAGCGCACCGTAGTTCAGCACGTTCGACAGGTTGTCGGCCTGGCTCTCGGTGAACGTGCCCTGGATCTGGGCCGTCCCGGTGTCCAGCACGGCGCCCATGTAGGGCACGGCGACCGGCGTGCCGTCCAGCACGATGGCGAAGTAGTCAAGTTCCGATTTCGGCTGCGAGGTGGTGGCGTCGTAGTAGTTGTCGTACATCTTGGTGCTCAGCGCGCCGAACTTCGTGGTGCCCTCGCCGTTGAAGGTCAGGTTGACGTACCAGTCGCCGTTGGACTGCAGGGTGACCGATGACCCGCCCAGCTTGAGCATCTCGCCGGTGACCAGGGCCTTGTCCAGCGCGTACTTCTCGCCCTGGTAGCAGGTGACGGTCTGGATGTCCGGGTTGTCCCAGTTGTTGGGTTCGGTACCGTAGATTTCTTTCTTCCAGTCCGCGTTGCTGCAGTTCAGCTTGTCGAACTGGGCCTTGACCGTGGGGCTGAGCAGGGCGGCGTTGCCCTGGGCCTCGGGGTCGGTGGTCGTGGCCAGCTTCGGGCTCGTCGACCCCGACGGGGTCGCTGACGGGCTGGGCGACGGGGTCGGCGAGGCGCTCGCCTTGGGCTTGGCTTTGGCCGCCGACGCGGCCCCGCCCGCCAGGCGCTGGGCGCTCACCGCCAGGCCGTGGCTGCCCGAGCCCTCCCCGAGGGCCGACGACGACTTGCTCGGGGTCGCGCTCGCCGTGGCCTTCGCGCTCGGCGTCGGGCTCGGCGTCGGGCTCGGGGTCGGGCTCGGGGTCGGCGTCGGCGCGGTGGCGTAGTTGGGGGCCACCAGCAGCACCTGGCGGAAGCGCAGCTGGGCGGTGGTCCCCACCAGGTTGACGACCTCCTGCGATCCCTTGCCCGGCACGGTGACGTTGATGAGGTCGCTGCCCTGCGACGTCACCGACGCCCCGTTGAAGCCCGCGCCGTTGACCCGGCTGTTCATGATCGAGATCGCGGTGGCCATGTCCGCCGCGAGCTGGCTCGACGTCGTTCCCTGGGGCGGGACCGCCTTCAGGGTCACGGTGGTGCCGCTGGAGATGTCCAGGCCGCGGCCGACCTTGAACCGCCCGTGCCAGCTCGCGGGCTGGAACAGGGCGCTGCCCAGGACGCCGAGCACGAGAACGACGATCAGCGCGACCAGCGCCAGGAGTGAGCGTCCCGGATGGGACGTGGTGGTAGGGGGGGCCAATGCTCGTCTGTCCTTCAGGTTCGGTCGGGCCTAGGCGCCGCTAGATGTTCCGGTCCTGGGGGTTCCAGTCGTCGGCGCGGGGCTCGTCGTCACTGGCGGCATCGGCCGGGGGGTCCGGGGACGGCTCGGGCCCGGTGCCGCTGGCGGCGTCCTGCGGGACGGGCACCACCGCCCGCCGCATCATCCGGATGTTGACCCCGGGGGCGACCTCGATCATGACGTCGTCGTTGTCTTCCACGGACGTCACGGTGCCGTACATCCCGCTCGTGGTCCGGACCCGCGCCCCGGGGACGACGCTGGTCTGCGCCTGCTGGGCCTGGCGGGCCCGGGAGCGCCGGGTCATCGTCATGTACACGATCATGAACAGCACGACGATGAGGATGATGGGCAGGAGGCTGGTGCCTGACGACTTCGTCGAGGCCGCGAGAATCGTTATGTTCCCCATCGCGGGGCATCCTTCCAGTTGTTTGTGCAGTGGCCGGGCAACCCGCCCGGGCGCTGGGCCTGCGCGAGGCCGACACCCGCGCCAGGCGGCTGTCGTAGGCCAACTGCCGAAGTGTAGCGGCGCGCACGCGGCTAACCAACAGGCTACGGTGTCTGAGCCGTGATCGTGACCAGCCCTTAACGGCTTTGCCGTTACGGGTCAGCCGAACAAGGTCGCGGAGCCCGCGTGACCGGCGGTCCCGGGCTGCAGGCCGAGCCGCTCCCACGCGGCGGGCGTGGCCACCCGCCCGCGCGGGGTCCGCGCCATCAGGCCGGCCCGGACCAGGAACGGCTCGACCACGACCTCGACGGTCTCGGCCTCCTCCCCCACGGCCACGGCCAGGGTGGACAGGCCGACCGGGCCGCCGCCGAACCTGCGGACCAGCGCGGACAGCACGGCGCGGTCCAGCCGGTCCAGGCCGGTGTCGTCCACCTCGTACAGCTCGAGCGCGGCCCGGGCCACGGCCCGGTTGACCACGCCGTCGGCGCGGACCTCGGCGTAGTCGCGGACCCGGCGCAGCAGCCGGTTGGCGATCCGCGGGGTGCCGCGGGCGCGGCCCGCGATCTCGTCGGCGCCGTCGTCGCGCAGCGCCACGCCGAGCAGCCCGGCCGACCGGCGCACGATGATGCCCAGCTCCTCGGGGTCGTAGAAGTCCAGGTGCGCGGTGAACCCGAACCTGTCACGCAGCGGCGCGGGCAGCAGCCCGGCCCGCGTAGTCGCACCCACCAGGCTGAACGGCGCGATCTCCAGCGGGATCGCGGTCGCCCCCGGGCCCTTGCCTATCACCACGTCGACCCGGAAGTCCTCCATCGCCAGGTACAGCATCTCCTCGGCCGGCCGGGCGACCCGGTGGATCTCGTCGATGAACACGACCTCGCCCTCGCTGAGCGTGGACAGGACGGCGGCGAGGTCGCCCGCGCGCTCGATGGCCGGGCCGCTGGTGATCCGCAGCGGCGCGCCGAGCTCGGCGGCGATGATCATCGCGATCGTGGTCTTGCCGAGGCCGGGCGGGCCGGAGATCAGCACGTGGTCGGGCGGCCTGCCGCGGCGCAGCGCCCCCTCGAGGATCAGGGAGAGCTGCTCGCGCACCCGGGTCTGGCCGACGAGCTCGGACAGGCGCTTGGGCCGCAGCGCGCTCTCGATCACCCGGTCGTCGGTGTCGGCGATCGCCGACACCACGCGCTCGGAGTCCGTCTGGCCGCCGGGCGGGGCGGCGTCCCCACCGGTCATGTGCGCCCCAGCACTCGCAGAGCCGCCCGCAACGCCACGGAGACGTCGACGGCCTGGCCGTCGGGCGTGCCGGTCAGCTCCGGTTCTACCGCGGCGATCGCCTGGTCGGCGTCGCGCGCCTGCCAGCCCAGGCTCACCAGGCCGGCCCGCACCTGCTCGCGCCACGGTGCCGCGGGCGCCCCGTTCCCTGGATGGCCGGCCGGCACGCTCAGCTCCCCGGCCGGGCCGAGCCGCCCGGCCAGCTCGAGCACGATCCGCTGCGCCCCCTTGCGGCCGATGCCGGGCACCGTGGTCAGCGCGGCCAGGTCCTCGGTGGCGACCGCCCGGCGCAGCGCGTCCGGGGTGAACACGGCCAGCATCGCGAGGGCCAGCCGGGGACCGATCCCGCTGGCCGTCTGCAGCAGCTCGAACGTGTTCCGCTCGTCCTCGCTGGCGAAGCCGTAGAGGGTCAGCGCGTCCTCCCGGACCACCAGCGAGGTGGCGACCCGGGCCCGCTCGCCGGTGCGCAGCCTGGCCAGCGTGCCCGGCGTGCACTGCACGAGCAGCCCGACCCCGCCGACGTCGATCACCGCGCCGTCGGGTGCCACGCCGGACACGGTCCCGTCCAGGTGGGCGATCATTTCATCCTCCCGGGGTTGCTGTGGGCGGCGAGCGCGGCCGCCAGGCGGCGCTGGGCGCCGCCCCGCCACAAGTGGCAGATGGCGAGGGCCAGCGCGTCGGCCGCGTCGGCCGGCCGCGGGGGGTCGGCGATCGCGAGCAGGCGGGTCACCATCTGGGTCACCTGGGCCTTGTCCGCCCGGCCGCTGCCGGTGACCGCCGCCTTGACCTCGCTCGGCGTGTGCAGCGCCACCGGCAGGCCCCGGCGCGCGGCGCACACGATCGTGACCGCGCCCGCCTGCGCCGTGCCCATGACCGTGCGCACGTTGTGCTGGCTGAATACGCGCTCGACCGCGACCGCGTCCGGCCGGTAGCCCGTCAGCCAGCCCTCGACGTGCTCTTCCAGGGCAAGCAGGCGCAGGCCGATCTCGTCTGCGGCGCTGGTGCTCACCACGCCGGTGGCCACCAGCCTCAGCGGGCGCCCGGGCTCGCCCTCGATCACCCCGAACCCGCACCGGGTGAGGCCGGGGTCCACGCCGAGCACCCGCATCGCTCACCATCCCGGTCACCGGCCCGCGCATCGCTGGCGAACATCTGTTCGGACGAGACATTACCGGCTCGGCGCCCCGCGCCGCCGCGACCCGGCCCGGCGTGTCGCCGGCCGGTCAGAAGTGGTCGAGCAGGAACGCCTGCCCGGCGCGCAGTCCGAGCTGGCGGATGTCCACCGCTAGCCCAGGTGCTCCATCACCTCGTCGGACACCGAGTAGTTGGCGTAGACGTCCTGCACGTCGTCGGAGTCCTCGACGGCCTCGATCAGCCGGAACACCCGCTTGGCGTGCTCCTCGTCCAGCGGCACCTCGGCCGACGGCAGGAACGCGGCCTCCGCCGACTCGTAGTCGATCCCGGCGTCCTGCAGCGCCTGGCGCACCGCGACCAGGTCATGGGCCTCGCTGACCACCTCGAAGGACTCGCCGAGGTCGTCGACCTCCTCGGCGCCGGCGTCCAGGACCGCGGTGAGCACGTCGTCCTCGGTCACGCCGCCTGCCTTGCTGACGATCACCACGCCCTTGCGGTTGAACAGGTAGGAGACCGAGCCGGGGTCGGCCATGGAACCGCCGTTGCGGGTGAGCGCGGTGCGCACGTCGGCGGCGGCCCGGTTCTTGTTGTCGGTCAGGCACTGCACCAGGACCGCGACCCCGCCGGGGGCGTAGCCCTCGTAGGTGACCGTCTCGTAGGTCGCGCCGCCCGCTTCGAGGCCCGCGCCGCGGCGGAGGGCCCGGTCGATGTTCTCGTTCGGGACGGAGCTCTTCTTCGCCTTCTGGATGGCGTCGTACAGCGTGGGGTTTCCGGCCGGGTCGCCGCCGCCGGTCCTCGCCGCCACCTCCACGTTCTTGATCAGCTTGGCGAACAGCTTGCCCCGCCTGGCGTCGACGACGGCCTTCTTGTGCTTGGTGGTTGCCCACTTTGAGTGGCCGCTCATGATCGTTCCCTTACCATGTCAACGAAAAGCTCGTGGATGCGCAGGTCCGGCGTCAGCTCGGGATGAAACGCGGTGGCGAGCGCCGGTCCTTGGCGGACCGCGACGATCCTACCCGTGCGGGCCTCGGTCCCGATGACCTCGACGCCCTCGCCGGTCTGCTCGACCCAGGGCGCCCTGATGAACACGGCCCGGAAGCCGGGGCCGGGTAGGCCGCTGAGCGTGATGTCGCTCTCGAACGAGTCCACCTGGCGGCCGAACGCGTTCCGGCGGACGGTCATGTCAATCCCGCCGAGCGTGTCCTGCCCGTCGATCCCGTCCACCACCCGGTCGGCCAGCATGATCATCCCGGCGCAGGACCCGAACGCGGGCATGCCGGAGGCGAGCCGCTTGCGCAGCGGCTCCACCAGGTCGAAGATCACCGCGAGCTTCCAGATCGTGGTGGACTCGCCGCCCGGGATCACCAGCCCGTCCACGTCATCGAGCTCCGCGGTCCGGCGCACGGGCACCGGGCGCGAGCCTGCCGCGCGCAGCGCGCCGAGGTGCTCCGCGACGTCTCCCTGCAGCGCGAGCACGCCGATGGCCGGGCCCTGCGCCGGGACGCGGGGGCGCGCAGCCCTGCGGGAGACGGTCACGAGGTGTCACTCCAGGCACGGATAGGGGTTTGACCCGAGATTAGCCATCTATCGATAACGCGCTCACCTGCGGCGACCTTCCCGGCCCCGGCCTCGGCGCGCCGGGGCGGCGCGCCCGTCACCAGCCGCGGCCGGCGTAGCGCTGTTCCGGCGCGAGCGTCTCCAGGTTGATCCCCACCATGGCCTCGCCCAGCCCTCGCGACACTTTGGCGATGACGTCGGGGTCGTCGTGGAAGGTGGTCGCCTTCACGATCGCGGCGGCCCGGGCGGCCGGGTCGCCCGACTTGAAGATCCCGGAGCCGACGAACACGCCGTCAGCGCCGAGCTGCATCATCATCGCCGCGTCGGCCGGGGTGGCGATGCCGCCCGCGGTGAACAGCACCACCGGCAGCTCGCCCGCGGCCGCCACCTCGGCGACCAGCTCGTAGGGGGCTTGCAGTTCCTTGGCCGCGGTGTACAGCTCCTCGGCGGACAGCGCCGACAGGCGGCGGATCCCGGCCCGGATGCCGCGCATGTGCCGGGTCGCCTCGACCACGTTCCCGGTGCCCGCCTCGCCCTTGGACCTGATCATCGCGGCGCCCTCGGCGATCCGCCGCAGTGCCTCGCCCAGGTTGGTCGCCCCGCACACGAACGGCACGGTGAACTCCCACTTGTCGACGTGATGCGCCTCGTCGGCGGGGGTCAGCACCTCCGACTCGTCGATGTAGTCGACCCCGATGGCCTGCAGCACCTGGGCCTCGACGAAGTGCCCGATCCGGCACTTGGCCATCACCGGGATCGACACGGCGGCGATGATCCCGTCGATCATGTCGGGGTCGCTCATCCGGGCCACGCCGCCCTGCGCCCTGATGTCGGCGGGTACCCGCTCCAGCGCCATGACCGCCACGGCGCCGGCGTCCTCGGCGATCTTGGCCTGGTCGGGCGTGACCACGTCCATGATCACGCCGCCCTTGAGCATGCCGGCCATGCCCCGCTTGACGCGCGACGTGCCGGTCTCGGCTACCGCGCGGCTGGCCTGCGCGGGCCCGGCGGAACTAGCGGAACTGGCTGAACTGGGGACTGGCACGGCTACCTCGCTCGATCGTCATCCACCGATGCCCCCATGGTAGGCGCTGGCCCGGCGGGCCCAGGTGGCTCGGCCGGGCGCGGCCGGCCGGGTTCCGGACGGCGGGCCGGGTTCCGGACGGTCAGCCGGTGAGGTGCGGTATGTCGGCGCCCTGGCCGGCCTCGCCGGTCCCGACCAGGGAATCCTCGATCTCGAAGAATTCCGGCAGCGGGGCGCCCCCGGCCAGCCGCAGCAGCCGGACCAGGGGCCGGCGCCGCGCGTCCCTGGTCGCCGCGACCGCGTCGTTGTAGAACTTCCGGGCCAGGAACACCTGGTGGGCCGCGCTCTCGAGCTCGGTGAGGAGCTCCTCGGCGCCGTCCACGCCGTTCAGCGAGGCGCGGAAGCCGGGCTGGCCGAAGACCGCGCGCAGCGCGCGGGTCAGGTCGCTCTGCGGCAGCTCCGGGCCGTTCAGGGCCAGCCGGGCGTCGTGTGCCACGGCGGCCAGCAGCAGGCTGGCGGCCGGGTCGAGCAGGCCCGAGGCCGCGAGTTCCAGCGCCACCGCGGCGCGGCGCACCAGGGCGGCGTCCAGGGCGGCCCGGGCGGCCTCGAGCCGATTGTGCAGGCGGTCCAGCCGGCCCGCGGTCCAGGGCACGTACACGCCGATGATCGCGACCGCGACGATCACGACCAGGATGGTGGCGATCACCGGCCGTGCCCCCGCACCGGGCCCACCGCCACGCGCCCGGCCCCGGGCACGACGGCCTCGTACACGCGCACCACGTCCCGGGCCACCACCGGCCAGTCATAGGCGCGCACCGCCGCGGACGCGGCCGCCGAGCGGGCCGCCCGCAGCTCGGGCTGGTCCAGCAGCCGCCCGGCCGCGGCGGCCAGCCCCTCCGCGCTCCCGGCCGGGAACAGCTCGCCCGCCTCGCCGCGGCGCAGCACCTGGCGGAACGCCTCCAGGTCGCTGGCGACGATCGGGGCGCCCGCCGCCATCGCCTCGGCCAGCACGATGCCGAAGCTCTCGCCGCCGGTGTTGGGGGCGCAGAACACGTCCACCGAGTGATAGACGCGGATCTTGTCCTCGTCGCTGACCTGGCCGAGCATCACGATCCGGTCCCGCAGCCCGGCCGGCGTCTTGGCCAGTGCCTCGTCGGCGTCGCCGTGGCCCGCGACGAGCAGCCGTAGCTCCGGCCGCTGCGCGGCGAGCAGCTCGAAGGCCCGCAGCAGCACGGTGAAGCCCTTGCGCGGCTCGTCCATCCGGCCGAGGAAGCCGAGCGCACCGCCCGGCCCCGGCCAGCCCGGCAGCGGGTCGGCCTTCTCGAGCTTCCGCACCGGGACGCCGTTCGGGATCAGCACCGCGTCCCCGCCGAAGTGCTCGACCAGCGTGGTGCGCGCCGCCTCGGACACCGCGATCCGGCCGTTGATCTTCTCCAGGGCCGACTGCAGGATCGGCTCGGCGGCGTGCATCGCCCGCGAGCGCGGGATCGCGGTGTGCACCGTGGCCACGATCGGACCGTCAGCCACCCAGCAGGCGAGCAGCGACAGACTCGGCGCGGCCGGCTCGTGCACGTGCAGGACGTCGAAGCCGCCGTCCCTGAGCCACCGGCGCACCCGGCTCGCGGACAGGAAGCCGAACGCGAGCCGGGCGACCGACCCGTTGTACGGGACCGGCACCGCGCGGCCGGCCGCGACGACATACTCGGGCAGCGGCGCGTCGTCGTCCGCGGGCGAGATCACCGAGACCTGGTGACCGAGGCCGATCAGGGCCTCGGCCAGGCCCCTGATGTGCTCCTGCACGCCACCCGGCACGTCCCAGGTGTACGGGCAGACCAGGCCTACTTTCACCCGCCCTCCCTCCCTGTCCCGCCCGCCCTCCCTGTCCCGCCCGCCTCTCCCGCCGCTGCCTCGGCGGCCGCGGCCCGGGCGTCGGCCGCAGCCAGCCGCTCCGGGTCGAGGTCGGCCACGAACACCCGCTGCAGCATGTGCCAGTCGGCGGGATGCGCCCTGATGCCCGCTTCGAAGCTGCGCGCGAGTTCCTGCATCATCGCCGCCACCTTCTGCTTCCGGTTCCCTTCCGCGGGCACCGGGATCTCTTTGTCGACAAAAATCCCCCAGAGGTCACCCTCATACCACAGGATCGCAGGAAACAGCGCCGCCCTGGTCCGCTCGGCCAGCGCGGCCGCGCCGCCCATCATCCGCGCCTTCTCGCCGAAGAACTCCACCTCGGTGCCGGTACCGGTGACATCGCGGTCGGAGACCAGGCAGACCAGCTTCCCGGCCCGCAGCCGCGCGGCCAGGGTCCCGAATCTGCTCACCGCTCCCCCGGTGGCGGGCAGCACCTCCATGCCGAGCCCCTCGCGGAACGCGAAGAACTCGTCGTAGACCGATTCCGGCTTCAGCCGCTCCATCACCGTGGTGAACGAGCCCGCGCCCTGCGCGATGATCCACGCGCCCGCCTGATCGTAGTTGCCCATGTGCGGCAGGGCGAAGATCACCCCGCGGCCCGCCTTGAGCATGTCGAGCGCGGGCCGGATGTCGCCGAAGGCCGCGGTCCCGTCGACCAGCCGCTGCAGTGGGATCACCGGCAGCCGGAAGGTCTCCAGCCAGTACCGCGCGTAGGACCGCATCGACTCCCGGGACAGCGCCCGCAACTCGGCCCCGGTGGCGTCGGGGCCCAGCACCCGGCGCAGGTTCCCCTCCAGGACCTGGACCTGCGGGCCCTGGCGGCGCCAGGCGATGTCGGCCGCGGCCCGGAACGCCTCCCTGGCCCAGGACTCGGGCACCCGGCGGACGACCGACCAGCCGAGGCGGTAGCCGGCGGCGGCCAGCCGGTCCTTCATTCCGGGCATCCGCCACCTCCTCGAGCATCGGCCCCCGCGACTGCCGCGGCCGCGGCCTCCCCGCGCACGGCGAGAACCCGCTGCCCGAACGTGAACGCGCTCGCCGCCGCCAGCACCCACAGACCCGCGGGAAGGACATACGGTACGCCGAGCCCGGCCAGCCCGGCGGCCACCAGGCCGATGAGCAGCCGCTCGGTGCGCTCCGCCAGCCCCACGTCACAGCGCAGGCCCAGGCCCTCGGCGCGCGCCTTCGCGTACGACACCAGCATGCCGGCCACCAGGCAGAACAGCGCCACCCCGGCGAGCAGCCTGCTGTGCCCGCCGAGCAAGAACCAGATCGCGAGCCCGGCGAACACCGACGCGTCGCCGACCCGGTCGAGGGTGGAGTCCAGGAACGCCCCGAACACGCCGGTCGTCCCCTTGACCCGCGCCAGGGCCCCGTCCAGCATGTCGGCGGTAACGAAAAACCAGCAGACCATAGTCCCGGCGAACAGGTGCCCGGTGGGGTACAGCGCGAGCGCGCCGGCCGACATCCCGACGTTGCCCGTGATCGTGAGAGCGTTGGGCGTGATTGGGGTGCGCGCGAGCGCGCCGACCACCGGGTCCAGCAGCCGGGCGAGGAACGGGCGCAGCGCTTTGAGCATGGCCGTCTGATCCTACTGGCGGGCGGTTCACCGCGGCCCTGGCGCCGGTCCGCGGGCCCGCGGCGGCGCGGGCGATTCCGGCTCAGGACTTGTGATCCGGAACCGGCAGGTAAAGGCTGGTCGTGCAGCAGCCAAACAGAGCTAACCAGGAGGCGATCGGATGGCGGAAAAGACGGGCACTGCAGGAGCCGCGGGCAGGGCATCAGCGGCCGGCCAGCCCGATAACGTGCGTAACGTCGTGCTTGTCGGCCACTCGGGCGCGGGGAAGACCACGCTGGTCGAGGCCCTGCTCGTCAGCACCGGGACGATCCAGCGGGCCGGGCGGGTCGAGGACGGGACGACCGTGAGCGACTTCGACGAGGTCGAGGTCAGGCAGCAGCGCTCGGTCAACCTGACCCTGGCGCCGGTGACGTACGGCGGGGTCAAGGTGAACCTGCTGGACACCCCGGGCTACGCCGACTTCACCGGGGACCTGCGGGCCGGCCTGCGCGCCGCGGACGCGGCCCTGTTCACGGTCTCGGCCGCCGAGGGCGTGGACGGCCTGACCCGGATGCTGTGGGAGGAGTGCGCCGCCGTCGGCATGCCGCGCGCCGTCGTCATCACCAAGATCGATCATCAGCGCGGGGACTTCGCCGAGGCCCTGGCCTCGTGCCGGGAGGCCTTCGGCGACTCGGTGGCCCCGCTGTACCTGCCGGTCAGCGACGGCCAGGGCGGCGTCCACGGGCTGATCGGGCTGCTCTCCGAGCGCTTCTTCGACTACTCGGGCGGCTCCCGCGAGGAGCGCGACCCGGACCCGGCCGACGCCGACCGGATCGAGGAAGCGCGCAGCGCGCTGATCGAGGCGATCATCCAGGAGAGCGAGGACGAGAGCCTCATGGACCGGTACCTGTCCGGCGAGGCGATCGACGCCAAGGTGCTGATCGAAGACCTGGAGAAGGCCGTCGCCCAGGGCAGCTTCTACCCGGTCCTGGCCGCGGCAGCGCCGCAGGGCATCGGCATGCCCGAGCTGCTTGAGGTGATGACGCAGGCGTTCCCGGCCCCGGGCGAGCATCCGCTGCCCGCGGTGACCACGCCGGACGGCAAGCCGGTCAGCGGCCTGTCGAGTGACCCGCACGGGCCGCTGCTGGCCGAGGTCGTGAAGACCACCTCGGACCCCTACGTGGGCCGGATCAGCCTGGTGCGGGTCTTCTCCGGCACGCTGCGGCCCGACGCCACCGTGCACGTCTCGGGGCACGGCCGGACGGACCGGGGTCACGCCGACCACGACCAGGACGAGCGGATCGGCGCCCTGACCTCGCCGCTCGGCAAGCAGCAGCGCACGATCTCGCAGTGCGCCGCCGGGGACATCTGCGCCGTGGCCAAGCTGGTCAGCGCGGAGACCGGCGACACGCTGTCGGACAAGGACAACCCGCTGCTGATGGAGCCGTGGTCCAGCCCGGAGCCGCTGCTGCCGGTGGCCATCACCGCGAAGTCCAAGGCGGACGAGGACAAGATGTCGCAGGCGCTCCAAAGGCTGGTGGCCGAGGACCCGACGCTGCGCCTGGAGATGAACTCCGAGACCCGCCAGCTCGTGCTCTGGACCATGGGCGAGGCCCACGTCGACCTGCTGCTCGACCGCCTGTCCAGCCGCTACGGGGTCGCGGTGGAGACCGCGGGCCTGCGGGTCCCGCTGCGCGAGACGGTCGGGGGCAAGGCGCAGGGCCTGGGCCGTAACGTCAAGCAGACCGGCGGGCACGGCGAGTTCGGGATCGCCCACATCGAGGTCGAGCCGCTGCCGTCCGGCGGGGGCCTGGAGTTCGTCGACAAGATCGTCGGCGGCGTGGTGCCGCGGCAGTTCATCCCGTCGGTGGAGAAGGGGGTCCGGGCCCAGATGGACCAGGGCGTGCTGGCCGGCTACCCGATGGTCGACATCCGGGTCAAGCTGTTCGACGGCAAGGCGCACTCGGTGGACTCCTCCGACATGGCGTTCCAGAAGGCGGGCCGGGCCGCGCTGCGGGACGCGGCGGAGAAGGCCGGGGTGCTGCTGCTCGAGCCGGTCGACGAGGTGTCCGTGCTCGTCCCCGACGCCTACGTCGGCGCGGTGATGTCCGACCTGTCGTCGCGCCGCGGCCGGGTCCTCGGCACCGAGCCGGTCCCCGGCGCCCGGACCCTGGTCAAGGCGGAGGTCCCGGAGCTGGAGATCACCCGCTACGCGATCGACCTGAGGTCGATGTCGCAGGGCACCGGCTCGTTCACCCGCTCCTACCTGCGCTACGAGCCGCTGCCGCCGCACCTGGCCGACAAGGTGGTGAGCGCCTCGAAGAAGGACGGCTGACCCGCCGCCAGCACGGCTGAGCTACCGCACGGGAGGCTGGCCCGCCGCGCTCACCGGCCTGGCCACGCCTCGGCCAGCAGCGTGCGCGTGTCCGCCAGCAGCTGCGGCAGCACCCGCGTCTGCCCGATGACCGGCATGAAGTTGTTGTCCCCGCCCCACCGCGGCACGACATGCTGGTGCAGGTGCGCGGCAATGCCCGCCCCGGCCGCCGGGCCCATGTTCATGCCGATGTTGAAGCCGTGGGCGCCGGACACCGCCCGGAGCGCGGTCATGGCCATCTTGGTGAAGCTGGCCAGCTCCGCGGTCTCGTCCGGGTCAAGCCCGGTGTAGTCGGCCACGTGCCGGTACGGGACGATCATCAGGTGCCCGGCGTTGTACGGGTACAGGTTGAGCACCGCGTAGACCAGCGTGCCGCGGGCGACGATCAGGCCGTCGGCGTCGCTGAGCTTCGGTATCCGGTCGAACGGGCAGCCGTCGCCGGGATCGGTTCCCTCGGGCTTGCCCTCGCCCCTGATGTAGGCCATCCGGTGCGGCATCCACAGGCGCTGGAATCCGTCCGGGATCCCGATCCCGTCTTGCGGGGCATCAGGGTCGCGCACGGATCCCTGGCGCCCGCGGGCGCCCTCACCGGGCCGGACCGGCTCGTCGGAAGCGGCTGCCATGGATGCAGCATAGGGCGGCTCCGCGCGGCCCGGCCGACACTCCCGGGCCTGGGCGGTCACGGCGCGGTGCTATGCGCTGATCCTGGTACGGGGTTCGACGCGGAGACAGCCGGGTTCGATGTCGCGCCGACCGTCGGCGTCAGGGTCGGGGCCGGGCTCGGGGCCGGGCTCGGGGTCGGAGTCGGCGTCGGAGTCGGCGTCGGCGTCGGCGTCGGGGTCGGCGTCGGGGTCGTCGTCGGGGTCGGCGTCGGGGTCGGGGTCGGGGTCGGGGTCGGGGTCGGCGTCGGCGTCGGGCAGCCGGACCGGCTGCGTCTCGCCTTGCGGCTGGCGCGGGTCGTGGGGGCCGGGGTCGCCGACGGGCTCGGGCTGGCGCTGGCCGCGTGGCTCGGGCAGGCGCGCGGGCTCGGGCAGGCGGCCGGGCGGGCCGACGCCCGGCCCGTGCAGCGGGCGGCGGCCGCGTGCTGGTGACCCCGCTTGCCGTGCGCGGCGCCGGTGCCGCCTGCTGAGCCGCCGGGCTCGGTGCCGTGACCGCTCACCGCCGGGCCGCTGGCCGCGCCCGCCTGCCCGCCGCCCTCGAACGACCAGATCAGCGCGACGGCCTGGGAGACCGCCTGCCGTGGCAGCGGCGCCAGCACGAAGGTGACCACAACCGCGGCGAGGACGGCAGCGGCCGCGACCACGGCGGGATGCCGGGCCAGCCGCAGCCGCCCGGGCGGGCCGGGTGGCGCCGCCCGGAATTGCTCGCGCGCGGCGCCGAGTGCCGCTTGCAGCCACGCCGACGCCGACTCCAGTCCGCCCAGCGCCCGGCCGGTCACCCCGGAGAACCCGGCCATGATCCAGGCGACGGGCGCCGAGTGCGGCACGGTCAGCCGGGCGCGGATCCGCTCCAGGCCATCCCCGGCCGGCTCTATGCCGTCGGCTTCGGCGCGCAGGGCACGGCGCAGCAGATCGGCATGATCAAAATCGGGCTGGCTCACGCGTGGCTCTCCAGCACTCTGCGCAGCGCTGACATGGCCCGGGCGGTGTGGCTCTTGACCGCGCCCGGGCTGATGCCCATGATCGAGGCGATCTGACCCGCGGACAGGTCAGCGTAAAACCGCAGCACGAGCGCCTCGCGCTGTCGTAACGGCAGCGTGCGCAGCGCGTCGACCACCGCGGAGCGTTCCATCTCGGTGATCGCGCCCTGCTCCGCGCTCGGCATGTCCGGCGGCGGCTGCGGTGCGTTCTTGTCGACGACCATCCGGTGCCGCAGGACCGAACGGGACCGGTTGACCACGGACCGCCGCAGGTACGACAGGGCCTTGTCGGTGTCCCTGAGCCGGCGCCAGCCGCAGTGCATGGCCACGAACGAGTCCTGAACTACTTCCTCGGCCGTGGCGGTATCCCGGACCAGGAACGCCGCCAGGCCCACCAGGGTCCGGTAGTGCTCGGCGTACAGGGCGGTCACCGCCCGGTCTGCCTCCACGTCGACCGGAACCGAGCCGAGCCCGGCGCGCGCGGACACGGACCCGGCCACCCGGCCCGGACGTCCCGCCACGTCACCCGTCATCGCTGTTCCCGCCGATCGGTCACCGGTGCGCCCCCTAGCCTCCACGACCGCTCGTCCGCCCTTACCTAGGGTGCTAGTTGGAGCGCGAAAGGTCTAGCCCTGATCGCGTGCGAACTATGTGCGAAGCTGGGAAAGGTTCGGTCCCGGCCGCTGCGAATCAGTTCGCAGGCGGCCGGGCAGATGCCCGCTTACGCGGCGATTTCGGAGGTTTTGGCGTCCGGCGCGGTCAGACCTGGATGCGCCGCGTCACCGCAGCCACGATCTTGGCCACGGCCTGCTCCACCGGGACCCCGTTCTTCTGCTCCCCGCTGCGGTAGCGGAACGAGACCGCGCCCGCGGCCACGTCGTCGTCCCCGGCCAGCAGCATGTAGGGCACCTTCTGCTGCTGCGCATGCCTGATCTTCTTCTGCATCCGGTCGTCGCCGGTGTCGACCTCGGCCCTGATCCCCTGTTCCCGCAGCCGGGCCGCGACGCCCTCCAGGTATGGCACGTGCGCGTCGGCGATCGGGATCCCGACCACCTGAACCGGGGCCAGCCAGGGCGGGAACGCGCCCGCGTAATGCTCGAGCAAGATGCCGAAGAACCGCTCGATCGACCCGAACAGGGCCCGGTGGATCATGTACGGCCGCTTCCGGGTGCCGTCCGCCGCCTGGTACTCGATCCCGAACCGGCCCGGTTCCTGGAAGTCCACCTGCAGGGTGGACAGCTGCCAGCGGCGGCCGATCGCGTCCCGCACGTGCACGTCGATCTTGGGCGCGTAGAACGCGCCCTCGCCCGCGGCGATCACGTACGGCAGCCCTGAGGCGTCCAGCGCGTGCTTCAGCGCCGCCTCGGCCTGGTCCCACTCCCACACCTCGCCGACGAACTTCTCCGGCCGGGTGGAGAGCTCGGCCTCGAACTCGGTCAGCCCGAAGTCACGCAGCAGCCCCACCACGAAGCCCAGCAGCGACGCCAGCTCGTCCTGCAACTGCTCGGCGGTGCAGAAGATGTGCGAGTCGTCCTGGGTGAAGCCGCGGGCGCGGGTCAGGCCATGCACGACCCCGGACTTCTCGTAGCGGTACACGGTGCCGAACTCGAACAGCCGCAGCGGCAGCTCCCGGTAGGACCGCCCGCGCGCCGAGAAGATCAGGATGTGCATGGGGCAGTTCATGGGCTTGAGGTAGTACTTCGCGCCCTCCAGCTCCATCGGCGGGTACATTCCCTCGGCGTACCACTGCAGGTGGCCGGACGTCTCGAACAGCGCCGACTTGGTGATGTGCGGGGTGCTGACGAATTCGTAGCCAGCCTCCATGTGCCGCTGCCGCGAGTAGTCCTCCATGACCTTCCGGATCACCCCGCCCTTGGGGTGGAACACCGGGAGCCCGCTGCCGATCTCGGTCGGGAACGAGAACAGGTCAAGCTCGGCGCCGAGCCGCCGGTGATCGCGCCGCTCGGCCTCGGCCAGCAGCGTGAGGTAGGAGTCCTGCGCCTCGCGCGACGGCCAGGCGGTGCCGTAGATCCGCTGCAGCTGCGGGTTCTTCTCGCTGCCGCGCCAGTACGCGCCGCCGCTGCGGGTCAGCTTGAACGCCGGGATCGCCGCGGTGCTGGGCAGGTGCGGGCCGCGGCACAGGTCCTTCCACCGCCGCTCCCCGGTGACCCGGTCGAGGTTGTCGTAGATGGTCAGCTCGCCGCCGCCGACCTCCACCGACTCCTCGGCGCTGACCTCGGTCGGCGACGTCGCAGCCCCGGCACTCCCGGCGGCGCCGCCCTTGAGCCCGATCAGCTCCAGCTTGTAAGGCTCGCCGGCCAGCTCGGCCCGCGCCTGCGCGTCGGTGACGGCCCGGCGCGAGAACAGCTGGCCCTGCTTCACCAGGTGGCGCATCTTCTGCTCGATGGACTTGAGATCCTCGGGCCCGAACGCTGACGGCACGTCGAAGTCGTAGTAGAAGCCGTTCTCGATCGGGGGGCCGATCCCCAGCTTGGCCTCCGGGAACAGGTCCTGCACCGCCTGGGCCAGCACGTGCGCGGTGGAGTGCCGCAAGATGGCCAGCCCGTCGTCGCCACCGATGTCGACGGGCTCCACCGTGTCGCCGTCGGCCAGCGGGTGCGCCAGGTCCCTGAGCTCGCCGTTCACCCTGGCCGCGATCACCGCGTCACCCCGCGGCCTCCCGTTCTGGATCCGGGAGGAGAGCCCGCCGGGGCCGCCGAGGGCCTGCCCGGCCGTCGTCCCCGCTTCCACCACGTGCTCGCGGCCGGCGAGAGTGACCTGAAGCTTGTCGGATGGCACGGCTGAACTCCTGTCGTTGGCATGCCGGGTGGCGCGGCGGTTACCCCGCGCACTCGATGCTATCGACGCGCGGCCGCGCGCGGGCGCGTGCCCTGAGGGCCGTCCGGGCCGGTCAGGGCGGGGTGACGGTCACCAGGGTGCCGTAGGTCATGTACGGCCACACGTAATCCGCCTGCGCGTAGGGCAGCTCGACGCAGCCGAGGCTCTGCGGGAAGCCGTAGGAGCCCCGCGGGAAGTAATGCACGGCCTCGCCCGACCGGAAGTAGGACACCCAGGACACCGGGTCCGCGTAGTGGCTCCCATCCGGGTTGGTGCCCTGCATGATCTGGAAGCTGTACCGCAGGTACACGGGGGCGGTGCCGACGGTGGTGGGGGCGACGGAGATGCCGGTGTTGGCCGGGCTGCGCAGGATCACCCGGCCGTCATGCCACACGGTCAGGGTCTCCGGGATCGCCTGGCTGGCCAGCGCGTAGGTGTAGCCGTGCGGGTTGTCGTCGCCCGCGGCCACCGCGTTCAGCACCGCGCGCCAGACCGCGGGCCCGGCGTCGCCGTCCATGGTCAGCCCGTGATCGGACTCGAACGCCATCACCGCGCCGGTGACGATCAGGTTGGGCTGGCCGGTCTGCCAGAAGCTCTGCAGCTCCGACGGGTACCCGGGCTGCCAGGTGAACGTCCCGGGCGGAGGGCTGTAGGCGGCGCTGAGCTGGCCGCTGGCGTTGGTCGACGCCACCGGGATGTTGCCGGTCACCGGCATCCAGCTGAGCGGCAGGTAGCCGAGCTGGGCCAGGAGCTGCTCCAGCCGCAGCGTGCTGTACGAGCCGGTCCAGAACTTGTCGACGACCTGCGCCGCGAGCAGCCCGCCGCTGCTCGACCGGACGCCCGAGGACCCGGCCGGGATCAGCAGCCGGACCCGGGTCAGCTCCGGGAACCCCTGGGTAGGGACGAACTGGACGGTGGTGGCGCTGACCCGCTGCCAGCTGCCGCCGATCGCCGGGGTCAGCGTCGGCATCGGCGAGTCCGCGGCCAGCGGGGCGGAGAACACGACCCGGACCGGGCTGGCGCCGTTGACGCCAAGGGCGCGCGGCGCGGGCGTGACCGACACCACGGTCTCGGGCTGGACGGTGGCCTGGTGCGCGTGCCGGGACGCCGCCTGCTGCACGGCCGGGTCCTTGCCCGTGCCCTGTGCAGACGCCCTGGTCAGGGCGAACCACGTGCCGCCGGCCAGGAGCGCGACTATGGCTGCCGCGAGCGCCACAATCCGCCAGCGGAGTAGTCCCAGTCCGGACAAACCTCAACCCCCTAGCCTTTGCTGCCCGGTGACCCGCGGGCGGACTGCACCTGCCCTGCTGTATACCAGCTAATACCCATCTGGGTGGCCCGCTTGCGGGGGGCGTGAGGCGGACGTAATAAAGACTTCACCTTGGCGTGGCTCGCCTGGTCCCGGCTCACCCCGCCATCGCCGCTTGCCGCCGCCGCCGGTGAGAGCATACTAGGGTGCCCGCCGAGCCGACCGACCCGGACCTCGAGGACGCCAGCGTGAAGCGGACGACGGTCTGGGCGCCGGACTGGTGACGGCCGGGCCGCCCTCCCCTCCGGTTCCGGTGGCCTCGCGCCATGCTGGGTCCATGAGCGATGACATCGTCCCGTTCCGCATCGACATCCCCGAAGCCGACCTCGAGGATCTGCGCCAGCGGCTCCGCCGTACCCGGTGGCCGGGGCGCGAGACCGTGGACGACTGGTCCCAGGGGATCCCGCTGGCTTACACCCGCGAGCTCTGCGAGTACTGGCTGGAGCGGTACGACTGGCGGGCGTCGGAGGCCCGCCTCAACCGCTTCTCCCAGTTCCGGACCGAGATCGACGGCGTCGACATCCACTTCATCCACGCCCGCTCACCGCACCCCGGCGCCCTCCCGCTCGTCATCACGCACGGGTGGCCCGGGTCCATCGTCGAGTTCCACAAGGTCATCGAGCCCCTCGCCGATCCGGCGGCGTCCGGCGGGGACGCCGCCGACGCCTTCCACGTGGTGTGCCCGTCGCTGCCCGGATACGGCTTCAGCGGCCAGCCCGGCCGGCCCGGATGGGACACCGGGCGCATCGCCGACGCCTGGGACCAGCTCATGGGGCGGCTCGGTTACCCCCGCTACGCCGCCCAGGGCGGCGACTGGGGGGCCCAGGTCACCACGGCACTGGCCATGCGCCATCCCGGGCACCTGGCCGGCATCCACCTCAACATGCCGATCGCGTTCCCGGATCCGGCCGACGCCGGCGACCTGACCGAGCGGGAGCAGGCGGCCCTCGCGACGATCCGCCACTACGACGAGTGGGACTCGGGCTACTTCAAGGAGCAGTCGACCCGCCCGCAGACCATCGGCTACGGGCTGGCCGACTCGCCGGCCGCGCTGTGCGCCTGGATCGTGGAGAAGTTCTGGGCCTGGACCGATAACGACGGCGACCCGGCCGACGTCCTGTCCCGCGACGAGATGCTCGACAACGTGATGCTCTACTGGCTGCCGGGCACCGGAGCCTCCTCGGCCCGGCTCTACTGGGAGAACCGGGCCACGGGGTTCCTCGGCCCGGTCACTGTGCCGGTCGGCTGCTCGATCTTCCCCGGGGAGATCTTCCGCCCGTCCCGCCGCTGGGCCGAGAGGCAGCTCACGAACGTGCACTACTGGAACGAGCTGGACGAGGGCGGCCACTTCGCCGCGTTCGAACAGCCGCAGGCGTTCGTCAGCGAGGTCCGCGTCTGCTTCCGGGCGGTCCGGTGATCGCGGCTGAGCTGGCGGGCCGGCCCGCGCTGCTCGAGGACGCCTCCCGCCGGGCCCTCGCCTACCTGGCCGGGCTGGCCGGGCGCGGCGTGGCCCCGGCGCCGGAGGCGGTCGAGGCACTGGCCCGGCTCGACTTCCCGCTGCCCGGGCCCGGCCGGGACGCCGCGGAGGTCCTCGCCCTGCTGGACGACGTGGGCTCGCCGGCCACGGTGGCGTCTGCGGGCCCGCGCTACTTCGGGTTCGTGACCGGCGGCGCGCTGCCGGCGGCCGTGGCCGCCGCGTGGCTGATCGCCGCCTGGGACCAGAACGCGGCCCTGGCCGTGATGTCGCCCGCCGCGGCGCGGCTGGACGCGGTCGCGCTGCGCTGGGTGGCCGAGGTGCTGGGCCTGCCGACCGGCACCGGCGGCGGCTTCGTCACCGGCGCCACCATGGCCAACGCGACCTGCCTGGCCGCCGCCCGGGACGCGGTCCTCGCACGGCACGGCTGGGACGCGGCCGGCCAGGGGCTGATCGGGGCGCCGCCGGTAACCGTCGTGGCCGGCGCCGAGGCGCACACCACCGTCCGCAAGGCGCTCGGCCTGGTGGGCCTGGGCCGGGACCGGGCGCTCGCCCTGCCCGTGGACGCCCAGGGCCGGATCGTGCCGGCCGGCCTGCCGACCCTGGGCGGGCCCGCGATCGTGTGCCTGCAGGCGGGCAACGTGAACAGCGGGGCCAGCGACCCGTTCGGACCGCTCATCGCCTGGGCCCGGGGCGAGGGCGCGTGGGTGCACGTGGACGGCGCCTTCGGGCTCTGGGCGGCGGCCGCGCCCGGCACCGCCGCCCAGGTGGCCGGCGCGGGCGCGGCGGACTCCTGGGCGACCGACGCCCACAAGTGGCTGAACACGACCTACGACTGCGGCATCGCCCTGGTCCGCGACCCCGCAGCGCTGCAGGCCGCGCTCGAGGCCCCGGCCGCTTACCTGCCGGGCGCCGCCGCCCGCGAGCCCATGCATTACACGCCGCAGAGCTCGCAACGGGCCCGCGGCGCCGAGGTGTGGGCCGCGCTCGCCGCCCTGGGCCGCCAGGGCGTCGCGGACCTGGTCGAGCGGTGCTGCCGCCTCGCGCGCCGCGCCGCCGACGGCATGCGGGAATCCGGGCAGGCGGTCCTCAACGAGGTGGTGCTCAACCAGGTGGTGGTCGATTTCGGCGACCCGGACCGGACCGACGCGATCATCGCCGCGATCCAGCGCGACGGGACCTGCTGGTGCGGGCCGACCACCTGGCGCGGGCGCCGGGCGATGCGGGTCAGCGTGAGCGGCTGGAGCACCACCGAGGAGGACATCGACCGCAGCCTCGCCGCCATCCGCGCGTGCAGCGCCCCGGCCGGGTAGCTTCCGGCCGGACAGCTCCTGGCCTGCGCAGCTATTGGTCAGCGTGATCTTGCCCGAGCGTACGCGGCGGGGCAGCATGAGGTGTTATGCGGGAATGACGGGAATGGGGTGAGCGCGCCATGACCACCGGTGCCGATGGCGGAACCGTGTCCGCTGATCTGCCGCCCGGTGACCAGCTGCCGCCTGGTGATGAGCCGGAGGGCCTCGGCCAGCGGCGGGTGCTGATCATCATCGGCGCCCTGCTGCTGGGGATGCTGCTGGCCGCGCTGGACCAGACGATCGTGGCGACGGCGCTGCCGACCATCGCCGGTGACCTGCACGGGCTGTCGCACCTGTCCTGGGTCGTCACCGCCTACCTGCTCGCCTCCACGGTCTCCACGCCGCTGTGGGGGAAGCTCGGCGACATGTACGGCCGGAAGCAGTTCTTCCAGGCCGCGATCGTCATCTTCCTGATCGGCTCCGCGCTGTCCGGGCTGTCGCACTCGATGCTGGAGCTGATCGCCTTCCGCGCCGTCCAGGGACTGGGCGGCGGCGGCCTGATCGTCGGCGCGCAGACCATCGTGGGTGATGTCGTCTCGCCCCGGGAGCGCGGCCGCTACCAGGGGATCTTCGGCGCCACGTTCGGGGTGGCCAGCGTGCTCGGGCCGCTGATCGGCGGGTTCTTCGTGGACAACCTGTCCTGGCGGTGGGTGTTCTACATCAACCTCCCGATCGGTGCCGTGGCCCTGGTGGTGACCGCCGCGGTGCTGCCCGGCCGGCTGGGCACGACCCGCCACGCGATCGACTACGCGGGCACCGTGCTCATCGGCACGGCCGCGACCTGCCTGGTCCTGCTGACCTCGCTCGGCGGCGTCACCTACCGCTGGGGCTCGTTCCCGATCATCCTGCTGGGCGTGCTCGCCCTCGTCTGCGTGGCGGGCTTCATCCTGGTGGAAGCCCGGGCGGCCGAGCCGGTCATGCCGCTGCACCTGTTCACCAACCGGGTCTTCGCCTCGGCCAGCGTGGTCGGCTTCGTCATCGGCTTCGTCATGTTCGGCTCGCTGGCCTACCTGCCCCAGTACATGCAGGTGGTCCGGGGGATCTCGCCCACCCTGTCCGGGCTCAGGCTGCTGCCGCTGATGCTCGGCCTGCTGATCACCTCGATCGGCACCGGTCAGATAGTCAGCCGGACCGGCCGGTACAAGATCTTCCCCATGGTGGGCACGGCGGTGATGACCGTCGGGCTGTTCCTGCTGTCGCGGCTCGGCGTCGGCACGAGCTTCTGGCTGGTGTCGCTGTACCTGTTCGTCCTCGGCGTGGGCATCGGCGCGTCGATGCAGGTACTGGTCCTCGCGGTGCAGAACGCGGTCGACTACAAGGACCTCGGCGCCGGCACGTCGGGCTCGACGTTCTTCCGCTCCATCGGCGGCTCGTTCGGCACCGCGGCCTTCGGCGCGGTGTTCTCGAACGTGCTGGCCGGCGACATCGCCCGCGCGCTGCACGGGGTGTCGCTGCCCAGCGGGATCACCGCCGGCACCGGGGCCAGCCCTGCCGTGCTCGATCACCTGCCCGCGGCGATCCGCGACGGCTACATCAACGGGTTCTCCCAGGCCCTGCACACGGTGTTCGTGTTCGCCACGCCGATCGGCGCGCTGGCCTTCTTGCTGACCTTCCTGCTGAAGGAGGTGCCGCTGCGGGAGACCTCGCGGGCGGTGGACCGGGCCGACAGCACCGCGCCCACCTCCGTGCCCGCCACGCGCGACTCCGCCCAGGAGATGGAGCGCGCGCTGCTGACGCTGTTCGGGCGCGAGCGCCGCCGGGAGGTCTACCAGAACCTCGCCACCACGGCCGACGTGCACGTCAGCCCGCGCGGCTGCTGGCTGCTGTACCGCATCGCCGACCATGGCCCGATCACCGGGGCGGCGCTGGCCCGCACGCTGCACGTCGACCACCCCAACCTCGTACGGCGGCTGTCCGAACTCACCGAGGCCGGCTATGTCACCCTGGCCGACGGCGCGAGCACGGCCGGCGGCGCGACCCCTGCCAGCGGCGCCATGCCAGCTAGCGGAGACGGCGCCCGGGTCGCCGTCAGCGTGGCGCTCACCCCGGCCGGCCAGCAGGCCGCCAGCCGGCTGGATGCCGCCCGGGAGGCCGGGATCGCCCGGCTGATGACCGGCTGGCACCCCGACATGAACCCGCAGCTACGTCACCTGATCAAGCGAATCACCACGACGCTGATCGCCACCGATGGCCGCGGGCTGGACCCCGCCCCGGCCGCGGCGCCGACCGCGCCCGGGAGCTGACCGGGCCCGGAGCGGACCGAGCCCGCTTACCCCGGGTTACCCTGGCTCGCTCCGCGGCCTGCCCGCCGCCGCTGCTCCGCCCGCAACGGCCGCGCCGCGTCGTCCGTCTACAACGGTGTGACTAGGAAGATCGCGCCGGTACTTTGGGCGTGGCGCCCACCGAAACGGACAAATGCGCGTAGCGTCTGGCGGGAAGACGTCACTGCACACAGTAGCTGGGGCGCTTGTGACGGATGGTCTGCGACGGTGCGGCCCGGACGCCGCGCGCTGAGCCAGCGGCCCGGCAGGGTACAGGCCCGGGGGCTGCGCTGGTCCTGGGCCATGCTGGCGCTGTCCGCCGTCGGCCTCGCCGCGACCTCGTGC
This sequence comes from uncultured Actinomycetota bacterium, assembly GCA_963808705.1. Taxonomy (GTDB): domain Bacteria; phylum Actinomycetota; class Actinomycetes; order Streptosporangiales; family Streptosporangiaceae; genus JASHPR01. Next base: position 629,182 of record CAWEHB010000016.1, read on the forward strand.
GCGGCGGCGGCGCACGCTGCGCGCAAGGACCCGGTCGTCCTGGTGGCGCGCACCCGCCCGCCCGCGTCGGCCAGCTCGGTGCTGGCCGGCTTCCCCGCCGTGCTGGCCGTCGGCGTGGCCGAGCAGCTGTTCGCCGCCGCGCCCGTGGTCGTCGTGGCCAATGCGAGCGACCCGGCCGACCTGCCGGCCGCCGCCGCCCGGGCCGAGCGGGCCCACGCGCCGCTGCTGCTGACCTCGCCCGGGGCGGCCGCGCCGTCCGCCAGTGCCACTGCGCCGTCCGGCGGTGCCAGCGCGCCGTCCGGCGGTGCCGCGATCCAGGCGGCGGTCAGGGCCCTGCATCCCCGCGCCGTGCTCGCGGTCGGCCTGACCCCGGGGACGCTCGCGGCGCAGCTGCCCGGGATCCGCGGGGTCCGCGTGACCGCCAACCCGGCCCGGCTTCCCGCGACGCGCGCGCCCGCGCCGCTGACTCACGTGGTGCTGCTCGTGCACCAGGGCGGCCCCGGCGCCGCGGCGACGGCGGTCGCCGCGACCGCGCGGGTGGCGGGCGCACGGGTGATCGCCGTCCAGGGCTACGACCCGCGGGCCGACCCGCACGCCATCGCCGCCCTCGCGGCCGCCAGGCCGCGGCAGGTCGTGGCGGTCGGGGCCCGGTTCGGGACGCCGGGCCTGCTGGCGGCCCGGGTCGCGGTGGCCGAGACCGGGGTGCAGCTGCCCGGCGGCGGCGAGGTCCTCTTCCCCATGCACCGGCTGGTCGCACTGTACGGCCACCCGGGTACCCCCTCGCTCGGGGCCCTGGGCGAGCAGGGGCTGACCGCCAGCATCGCCCGGGCCCGGCAGATGGCCGCCCTGTACCGGCCGCTGAGCGGGGTGCCGGTGGTGCCCGCCTTCGAGATCATCGCCACCGTCGCGCAGGGCTCTCCCGGCCCGGGCCGCAGCTACTCCTACGAGACCCCCCTGTCCGTCCTGCGCCCGTGGGTGCGGCGGGCGAGCCGGGCCGGGATGTACGTCGTGCTCGACCTGCAGCCCGGCCGGGACAGCCTGCTCGCCCAGGCGAAGCAGTACCAGGCCCTGCTGGAGCGGCCGAATGTCGGGCTGGCCCTGGACCCGGAGTGGGCCCTGGGGCCGGGGCAGCTGCCGCTGCGGCAGATCGGCAGCGTGAGCATCACCGAGGTCAACAGCGTGATCAACTGGCTGGCCGCGCTGACCGCGCGCTACCGCCTGCCGCAGAAGCTGCTCGTGCTGCACCAGTTCCGGCTGTCGATGATCGAGGGCGAGCAGCGGCTCGATACCCGCCACGACGACCTGGCCATCGTCATCCACATGGACGGGCAGGGCACCCCGGCCGACAAGCAGCAGACCTGGGACGCCGTCACCGCCGCCGCCCCGCCCGGCGTGTTCTTCGGCTGGAAGAACTTCTTCGTCAAGGACCACCCGATGCTGACGCCGCAGCAGACGATGGCGCACACCCCGCAGCCGGTGATGATCTCCTACCAGTGACCGCCGGCCCGCCTCAGTGGCCGCTGCCGGACTGCTCGAACACCAGCTGGGCCTTGGCCATCCACTGCTCCCGGCCGGTGACCCGCATGTAGATCAGGGCCACGATCGTGATCACGACGATGGCGATGAACACCATCAGGCCCCAGAAGACCACCCCGCTGCTGGTGAACGGCGAGAAGTACGACTTCCAGACCACGACGATGCCGGCCGCCGACGCAATCACCGGCACGATCACGTGCAGCACGACGTTGAACTGGTCCCGGCCCTCGGTCAGGTAGTACTTCATCACTCCGATGTTGGCCAGGATGTACATCAGCACCAAGCCGATCGTGATCGCGTTGGCCCAGGTGAGGAACACGTTCGTGACCCCGAAGATCAGCACGCAGGCGAACGCCACGACCTGCATGCCGACTTCCAGGTTAATGGCGTTGACCGGCGTCTTCCGCTTCGGGTTCACCTTCCCCAGGGCGGTCGGCAGCACCCCGGAGCGGCCCATCCCGTACCAGGTCCGGGTGCCGCCGTTGAAGCAGGCGATCGAGACCGCGATGGCCGAGTTCAGCAGCGCGAACAGCAGGAAGACCCAGGCGCCGCCCCACACCCGCTGGGCGAGCGTGGCCACGGGGAACGCCACCGCGGTGGGGATGGTGCCCACCCGGTGCGTGCCGATGCCGACCAGGTAGCCCCAGGTGACGAACACGAAGTAGCACATCAGGATGATGACCGACCCGACCAGCCCGATCGGCACGTTGCGCTTGGGGTTCTTGCTCTCCTCGGCCATCGGGCCGGTGGATTCCCACCCGCTGAACGCGAAGATGGAGAACACCACGCCGAGGAACAGGTTGCCGGCCAGGTGGAAGTTGCCGGGGTTCAGCGGCGCGAAGTTGAACCCGCCCGGGCCCGCCGAGGCCAGGCCGGTGATGGCCAGCGCCACCATGATCAGGATCTCGATGCTGCCGGTGATGATCAGCGCCTTCTCCGACAGCGCGATCCCCTGGTAGGCGAAGAAGATCACCAGCGCCAGGCCGGCGATGACCCAGATCCACCATTTGACGTCGACCCCGTACTCCGCCTTGATCGACGGTTCAAGCACGGTGTACGAGAGGTAGGACAGCGTCAGGCAGGCGACCGGCGGCAGCCAGATCGAGAACAGCACCCCGGCGAAGAACCCGGCCCGCGGGTGGAAGGCCCGCGCGATCCAGGTGTACCAGCCGCCGGCCGACGGGAACACCTTGGCCAGCTGCGACGCGTTTAGCGCCTGCAGGCCCAGCAGGATGCCGCCGAACAGGAACGCCCACGGGGTGGACAGCCCCGCGAAGCTCACGATGAACACGAACGACGCGAGGATCGCAAAGGACGGCGCGATCGTCGCGATCCCCTGCATCAGGATCCCGGGGATCCCGATCGCGTTCTCCCGCAGTTCGGTTCCGATGACCCCCTGCGGACCTGACTTACTGGCCTCGACCGCCACCGTGAGTCTCCTTCCCGTTACCCGCAGGAAGCAGGATCCTGCCTCCCGGCAGAGCATTCGCTCACGGACTGACCATCCGCTCCACTCGGAGTATCGACCTCGCGCCGGATCCTGGCAAGGGTCCCAGGCGCAGCGCCCTCCCCGCCTAGCGCGCCGGGCCCACCGCGTCGGCCAGGCCGTGATGACCCGGGCCGCGCGGGATGATGGGCCAGATGTCCACGACGACGTCGTCGGTGACCACGTGGTACGCGTCGTACCAGTTCACGGTGGACGGGGAGTACCCGGGCACGAGCGCCACGCGGTCGCCGACCCGCAGCGCCGAGCCCTCCGGAGCGGAGAAGATGCCGTGCTCCTCGTCGAACCGGAACACCTTGTGGTCATGGCCCACGATCGTGACCTCGTCCGGGGCGGCCACCGACTTGTTGCCGGCGTCGACGATCACCTTGCCGCTCTGCCGGCTGATGACCGTGGCCTGGATCGTGAGCGAGTGCTCGAAGTGCGGCACCATCTTGCCGTGGAAGTTGTCCATGACCACGTACGTGCCGGCCTGGATCTCGGTCAGGCCCGGGTAGCCCGCCGTCCACCGCCAGGTGGCGATCCCGCCGGCCGACCGGATCTTGCACGGGATGCCGTCCGCCTCGAGCAGCTCGGCCACGCCGGTGAAGAACGCCATCGCCTCGCGCTGCCGCTCACGGCGCAGCTCGCTCTCGAACGTCAGCGAGCAGTGCCCCTCGTAGCCGGTGATGCCCTCGAAGCGCAGCCCGGGAAGCTCGGCCACCTGCCGGGCGAGCGCCAGGCAGTCCTGCGCGGTGTCCACCCCGCAGCGGTCCATGCCGGTGTCGACCTCGATCATGATCCCGATGGTCGACCCGGCCGCGACGGCCGCCGCCGAGTGCGCCGCGGCGTTCGGCGCCTCGTCCACCGCGACCAGGACCCGGTGATCGCGGGCCAGCTCGGCCAGCACCCGGAGCTTGGCCGGGTGCGCCACGGTGTTGACCACGAACAGGTCGTCCATGCCCGCGGCGGCGAGCACGGCCGCCTCCCACACCGTGGCCATGGACAGGCCGCCCGCGCCCGCGTCGAGCTGGCGGCGGGCCAGGTCCGGGCTCTTGTGCGTCTTGTAGTGCGGGCGGATCGTGGCCCGGCCCAGCTCCCGCAGCTCGGCCGCCATGCGGTCGATGTTGCGCTGCGCGGCGTCGATGTCGAGCACCAGCGCCGGGGTGATCAGCTCATCCCGCCGCTGGTCGATGGCGCTCCCGTACTCGCGCCTGACCCGCTCGTAGGCCTCGCGCACGATCGACGCGGGATCCTGCATCTGACTACCTCCCTGTAACCGGTCGGGCACGCCTACAGCTCCGCGTTCACGATGAAGCCGCCGTCCACGAGCAGGGTCGCGGCGGTCACGTAGCTGGCATCGTCGGTGAGCAGGTAGACGATCGTGGCCGCGAGCTCCTCGGGCTCGGCCCCCCGGTGCAGGGCGATGCGCTCGACGTAGTACTTCATCACCTCCGGGGCGTCCAGCAGCGGCGCGGCCATGTTCGTCTTCACCCAGCCGGGCTCGACCGCATTCACCCGGATGCCGTGCGCACCCAGGTCACATGCGAGCGCCTTGGCCAGCATGCTGATAGCGCCCTTGGTGCCGCAGTACGCGGTCTGGCCCGGGGCGCCCACGTGCGCCGAGATCGAGCTCACGCAGCAGATCGCGCCGCCGTGGCCCTCCCGGATCATCTGCTTGGCCCCTTCGGTGCAGACCACCCAGGTGCCGCGGACGTTGGTCTCGAACAGCTCGTTGAAGTCCTCGAGCGTCGTCTCGTCCCACGTCATCAGCGGGTTGATCGCCGCGTTCGACACGATGCAGTCGAGCCGCCCGCCGCGCTCGGCCACCGCGTGCACCATCGCGGTGACCTGCTCCGGATCACGCATGTCGGCCACGACAGGGAAGCCCTGCCCGCCGGCCGCCTCGATCCGCCGGAGCGTCTCGGCCGGATCCCCGGTCGGCCGCTGGTTCACGGCCACGACCGCGCCCTCCGCGGCCAGCCGGACCGCGGTCGCCTGCCCGATGCCATTCGTCGCGCCGGTGACCAGCGCGACCTTGCCCTCGAAGCGCCGTTCCATGGCAGTTCTCCCTCAGAAGATAGCGATCGGGTTCCACGGCGAGCCGGTCCCGCCGGGCAACCGCAGCGGCAGGCCGACGACCATGAACTCGAAGCGGCCCTCGGCCTCGCAGGCCCGGGCCACGTCCTCAAGCTGCAGGCTGTCGGACGCGAACATGCCCATGGCCGTGACCTGGAGCGGGTGGATCGGGTACAGGATGCCCTCCACGTTGCTCGGCACCGTCTCCCCGTCGCCGTCCGGCAGGAACGCCGCGATCCGGCGCTCGTGCATCCAGCCGATCGTGTCCACGTGCAGGCCGGCCTTGCCCTGGCCGGCCGGCGGGTAGTCGTTGCGCCACGCGCCGAGCTCGAGCCGGCGCCGGTGGTGCCCGGTGCGGAACACCAGGATGTCCCCCTCGCCCAGCCGGACCCCCTGGGCCTGCTCGACCGCCTCGAGCTCGGCCCGGGTCACCGCCTCCCCCGGCTCGAGCCACTTGACCCCGCGGAACCGCGGCACGTCCAGCAGCACGCCCCGGCCGACCAGCCCCTCGCGGTACGTGGTCACGTCGAGCGCGGTGGCGCCCTGGGAGGTCATGACCTCCTGGGCCGGACGGCCGTTGTAGACGCGGCCCTGGTACGCGATGTGGCACAGCGCGTCCATGTGGGTGTGGCAGTCGCCGTGGAATGCGAGCCCGACGAAGTCCGTGGCGAACGTCACCCCGGACGAGCCGATGTCGATGTCGTGGCCCTGCACCACGTGCCGGATGACCGGGCTCGGGTTGTCCGGCCCGGCCGCGGTGTTCATCGGGATGGCCATGGTGGCGCGCCGCCCGGACCGGACCAGCCCCGCTGCGGCGCGTACCGACTCGGGCGTGATGTAGTTGAGCGTCCCGAGCTCGTCGTCGTCGCCCCACCGGCCCCAGTTCTTGACCGACTCGTAGATCTCGTCGAACTCGCGCAGCGTCACCCGCGCGGGTGGCGTCAGCCTCGCCGTGGTATCGCTCACCGTGCTCACCTCCGGAGGAACTGGTCGTAGGCCGCCTGCGGCTTGACTGATTCGTGCACGACCGCGCCGACCGCGCGGATCATCGCGACCGGGTCGTCGCTCTGGAAGATGTTCCGGCCCATGTCGACCCCGGCCGCCCCCTCCTCGACCGCGCGGTAGGCCATGGCGAGCGCGTCCGGTTCGGGGAGCTTCTTGCCGCCGGCCATGACCAGCGGCACCGGGCAGGCGGCCGCCACCGTGTCGAAGTCCTCGGCGCAGTAGTAGGTCTTGACCACGTGCGCGCCGAGCTCGGCGCAGATCCGGGTGGCGAGCCGGAGGTAGCGCGCGTCGCGGGTCAGCTCCTTGCCGACCGCGGTGACCGCGAGCACCGGGATCCCGTACCGCTGGCTCTCGTCCACCAGCCGGGTCATGTTGCGCACCGACTGGGTCTCGAACTCGCCGCCGATGAACACCTGCACCGCGACCGCGCAGGCGTTGATCCGGGCTGCGTCCTCCATGGAGACCGCGATCTGCTCGTCGGACAGTTCCTTCAGGATGCTCGGCCCGCCGCTGGCCCGCAGCACGATCGGCGTGCCGGACGCCGGGGGGATGACCGACCGGACCATGCCGCGGGTGGCCATCAGCGCGTCGGCGTGGCCCAGCAGCGGGACGATCGACAGGTCCACCCGCTCCAGGCCGGTGGTCGGGCCCTGGAAGTAGCCGTGGTCGATCGCCAGCATCACGGTGCGGCCGGTCGCGGGCCGGAACACCCGGGCCAGCCGGCTCTGCATGCCCCAGTCCAGCGCGCCCGAGCCCTTCAGGGCGAACGGCTCGGAGCGCGGCGGCACGGACGGCGAGAACCGGCCGCCCTCGGTGCGGCTGTCGTCGTCAGCCATGGTCTCCCTCGCAGATTCCGTTACGCATCGGTCCCGGCCCCGTCGGCCCGCGGCCGCGCGCCCGAGCCCGCGGCCCGCCACAGCGGGTTGAGCAGGCCATCCTCGGAAAGCTCGAGCATGCGCGGGTAGATCTGCCGCCACCGGGCGTAGCTGTCGTGGTAGGCGGCGACCGCCTCGGGCTGCGGCTCGAACGTGGCCGCGCGCTGGCGCAGCGTGGGCTCGAGCTCGGTCAGGCCGGAGTAGATCCCCGCCCCCCGGCCGGCGCACAGGGCCGCGCCCAGCGCGCTGCTCTCGGTCACGGCCGGCACGTGGACCGGCAGGCCGAGCACGTCGGCGATGATCTGCGGCCAGAGCCTGCCCTTGGCCGCGCCGCCGCTGAACGTCAGCTCGGTGACCCGCGCGCCGGTGAGCTCGCCGATGATGCCGAGGTGGCCGCGGACCACGTAGGCGGCGGCCTCCTCGATCGCGCGCACGCACGCGGCGCGCCCGGTCCCGGCCGGGTCGCCCAGGTTGAACTGGACGAACGACGGGCTGGCGTGCACCCACCGGCGGGCGTTCATCAGGTTGGACAGGATGGCGTAGACGCCGCCCGCGCCGGGCGGGATCGCGGCCGCGCCCTCCTCCATCACCACGTACGGGTCCACGCCGCAGCCGCGGGCGGTCGCGGCCTCGCCGTCGCAGAACGCGTCCCGGAACCAGCGCATGGCCATCCCGCAGTAGAACCCGATGCCCTCGAGCATCCACTCGCCCGGGGTGACGTGGCAGAGCGTCCTCAGCCTGATCACCGGGTCGATGAGCGGGGAGGTCACCAGCATCGTGTTCTGCCAGAAGGTCCCGGCCAGCACGGTGAACTCGCCGGCTCGCACGCCCGCCCCGAGCAGCCCGAGCTGGGTGTCCGCTCCGCCGGCCACCACCGGGGTGCCGGCCCGCAGCCCGGTCTGCTCCGCGGCCTCGGCGGTGACCGCGCCGACCACGGTGCCGGGGTCGACCACCTCCGGCAGCACCGGCGGGGAGATGCCGCAGATCTCCGCGATCCGCTCCGACCAGGTCCGGCGGGCCAGGCTGAACATGCCCGAGCTGGACCCGCAGGACGGCTCGGTGACCTGGACCCCGGCCAGCCGGTAGACGATCCAGTCGCTGAGCAGGCCCAGGCCGTGGATGGCCGCGAAGAGGTCGGGCCGGTGCCGCGCGATCCAGCGCAGCCGGGCCGGGGAGGTGATCGACACCCAGTCGCCCGCCTCTTCGAAGATCCGTTCCGCGTTGCCCTCGCGGATCAGGTCCTCGGCTTCGGCCGCGGCGCGGCTGTCCACGTTCGGGCAGGCCCAGATCTCGGCGCCCCGGGCATCGTAAAGCACGATGCCCTCGCGCATGCTGGTCGCCGCGATCGCCGCGACGTCGCCGCCGGACGCGCCCGCGGCGGCGAGCGCGTCCCGGATGCAGGCCGAGATCAGCCGCCAGTTGGCCGTGACGTCGAAGTCCTGGCCGCCGGGGACCCCGGGCGGCTCGCGGTGGGTCCACTCCCGCAGGGACACCGCCACCTGCTCGCCCTTCTCGGTGAACAGCAGCGCCCGGCAGCTTCCGGTGCCCGCGTCGATGGCGAGCAGGTAGGGCCCTGCGGTCCCCGTGCTTCCTGTCACAGTGCCGCCTCCCTGGCCAGGACCTCGGGATTGACCACGTGGTCCGGGATCCCGCCGGAGGCCAGCCGGGCCACGGCCGCGGCGGCCATCTCGGCCCCGCGGCGCAGCGTCTCCCGGGTGGCGCCCGCGATGTGCGGCGTGATGATGACGTTCGGCAGGTCGAGCAGCGGGTGGCGGTCCCCGGCCGGGCGCGGCTGCGCCACGTCGAGCGCGGCGCCGGCCAGGGTGCCGCTGGCCAGCGCCCGGGCCAGGGCGTCCTCGTCGACCAGCGACTCCCGCGCGGTGTTGATGAAGAATGCTCCCCGCGGCATGCGGGCGAACGCGGCCGCGCCGAACATGTGCCGGTTGTCGGCGGTGGCCCGGGCGTGCACCGAGACCAGGTCCGAGCGGCTGAGCAGGTCATCGAGCCCGACCATGGTCACGCCGGGCGGGACGGTACCCGGCGGGACCGGGTCGTAGCCCAGCACGGTGAACCCGAGCGCGTGGCCGCGGGCGGCCACCTCCCGGCCGACGTGGCCCAGGCCGACCAGGCCGAGGGTCATGCTGGCCGCCTCGCCGCCGATGAACTGGCTGCCCTCGTAGGTGCTGCGGCCGAGCGGCCCGCCGCCGGTCAGGTAGCGCGCCGCGGCGGGCACGGCCCGGATGAGCATCAGGGCGAAGGCGATCGTCAGCTCGGCGACCGCCTCGGCGTTGCGCCCGGGCGCGCTCGTGACCGCGATGCCGCGGGCGGTGGCCGCGGCCACGTCGACGTTGACCGGCCCGCCGCGGGCGCAGCAGACCAGCCGCAGCGGCGCCGCGTCCAGGACCTCCGCGGTAACCGGGGCCCCGTGGACCAGCAGCGCGTCGTGGCCTGCCACCGTGGCGGCCAGGTCAGCGGGGTCGCCGATGTACTCGCGCACGGCCCGCCCAGAATCCGTCCGCGGCGGGGCCGCCTCAGTGCTGGCGATCTGCAGCTCGGTCACGGCGACGGTGTCGCGCAGGCCGGCCAGCGCCGCGGTGAACAGGCCGGCCGGCATGAACGGGTCGCCGACGGCCAGGACCCGCACCGGGTCGGCCCGGGTCACGGGTAGACGTAGGTCGGCTTGAGGTCGATGGCGTGACCGCTGCCGGACTCGAGCACGAACTTCAGCATCGGCGCGGTGTCCAGGTAGTAGAACTCGATCGAGTCGCCGATCCGGCCGCTCATCAGGACCTCGGCGCCGTGCGACCGCCAGTGCTCCTGCATCAGCGAGCTGTCGTCGGCCGAGTGCTTCATGCAGGCGATGTGCTGGACCCCCTCGCCGTGGGCGTCCAGGAATTCCTGGTAGATGCTCGGCCCGCTGACCGGCTGGATCAGCTCGAAGCCGAGCCCGTCGACCGAGGCTTCCGCGCCGATCATCCGGTACTCGACCGGCTCGCCCTTCACCCGGGTGTCGTGCAGCAGCGGGGGCTTGTACTCGAACACGCTCCACGGCCCCCAGCCCAGGGTCTGGGTGTAGGTCTGCAGGGCGGCCTCGATGTCGCGGACCACCACGGCGATCTGGGTGATCTTCATGGGCGTGGGCGGCGTGACGATCTGCCGTGCCATCTGCCGTGCCATGTTCTTCCTCCTCTGCGAGTTCAGCCGACTGGATCGCGGGCGAGCCCGGCCAGCTGCCCGATGCGTCCGGCGCAGGCGTCTATGTCTTCAGTACCCGCGAGCGCGCCGATCTCGAGCGTGTAGCGGCGCTCCTCATCGGGGGCCAGGTGCTGCAGCTCGCCCCGCGCCCGGGCGTCCAGCCGCCGGCGTCCCGGTTGGTGCTGGGCTCCATCGCGACCACGTAGGTTCCCGTGCCGAGCTGGCGCCAGGTGATGTGGTGCGGCAGCGCGGCGCGGGGATAGCGCTGGTAGACGCCGAGCCCGGCCTGGCGGTTGATCACCGCGGCGGTCACCATCCCGTCGGGACCGGGCGTCATGTCGTGCTCGTAGCATTCCTCGACGAAATCGGGGCGGGGCCGGCCAGCCGCCGGTAGTCCGGGTCGCAGGCCTCGCTGACGCAGGTGCCCGGGCCGGCCGGGTACGCCAGCTCGGCGCCCGCGTCGACCACCGGGAAGCCGATGTTGCAGTGGTACAGCAGCATGTGCGGGCACGGGGTCGCGCCGGTGTTGGTGACGGTGTCGGTGATCCGGAGCGCCGTCCCGCCCAGGTCGGCCTCGACCCGCCGGCGCAGCGCCAGCTGCTCGCCGAACACGGCGGCCTGGATGACCTCGCCCTCGGCCCACAGCACGCACTCGTCCCCCCGCCAGGACGTGCCGTAGCCGGCCAGCCGCGCGGGCAGGCCGGTGTAGCGCCCGTGCAGCCCGTACGTCTCGGTCTTCCGGTGCGGGTAGTTGAACACGGCCGCGTCGTCGGTGCCGCCCAGCAGGGTGTGGTCCAGCCCGCAGGTCGATACCAGCCCGCCGGGAAAGCCACGGAACCACCCGATCCCGGCCGACTCGTGCAGCCCGGGGCCGATCAGGCCGACCGGTGACCACCAGGCCAGCGGCTGGCCGCCGAGCCACGCGCGGCCGATGTCGAACCCGCGGTCGACCAGGACGTCGAACCCGAAGCCCGATCCGGCGGTGAAGCGCAGCAGCCGGACCCCGCGCTCGGCGCCGTCACCGGCCTCCACCAGCTGCACCCCGGCCACCTGGTCGAGGCGGCCGGTCCGCGCCAGCAGCTCGCGCCGAGTCCAGGGACGACCCCAGAGGCTGACCATGTGCCCGAACCTCCTGGAGCGCTTGCTCAGATACCGGGCATTCGCTCAGCCCCGAGTATTTATCACGCCGGGCCCGGCCGCAAGGGCCGCCCCGGGCGGGCGCCGCGGGCCCCGGTCAGCCCCGCTTCCGGCGTCCCGGTCAGCCCCGCTTCCGGCGTCCCGGTCAGCCCAGCTTCCGGCGTCCCGGTCAGCCTCGCTTGCGGCGCCCGGACCGCCGCCGCTCCAGCTCGAGCAGCCGGATCGCGGCCAGCTCGTTGGTGACGAGGACGTCCAGGAACCCGCCGTGCAGCGCGCCGAGAATGGCCCCGGTCTTGTGCAGCCCGCCGGCCACGCCCACGACCTTGGGGATCCGTGCCAGGTCGGGCAGGTCGATCCCGATGCGGCGGTCGTGGATCGGCAGTTCGACCACGCGGCCGTCGGCGTCGAAGAACTGGCCCAGGATGTCGCCGACCACGCCCCGTTCCCGCAGCCCGCGCGCGTCGTCGGCATCCAGGTAGCCCATGTGCACGATGGTCGCGTCGGCCGTCGGGGTCCCCACGCCGACGAGCGCGTGCTCCACGTCGCAGGCCTGCTTCAGGACCTGCTGAATGGTCGGCTCCTCGCGCAGGGCGGCCGCCAGGGCGGGGGTGGACGCCATGATCGGGCTGGGGATCACGGTGGCGGAGATGAGGCCGGGCGGCTCGGCGGCCACCTCGCCCTTCGACGACAGGATGGTCGGCAGGTAACCGTCCACGCCGCCGGTCAGCGTCACCATGTGGACCGGCCCGACCGCGCCGAAGTTCGTGGCAGCGATGACCCGCGAGACGGTCTCGCCCCAGCCCACGCCGAGGCTCCCGCCGGGCCGCAGGTGGGTGCTCATGAACTGGGCGCCGCCCAGGCCGATCCGCGCGTTCAGCGCGTGGTAATCCGCCGGCTCCTTCTCGTGGTCGGGCACGACCAGCGCCTCGGCGAGGCCGAAGACCCGGCGCAGCTCGCCGCTCAGCTCGAACGCGTCGAGGTACTCGGTGTTGAGGTTGATCGACACCAGGCCGACCTTCCGGGCCCGGTCGAGCAGCCGCCCGACCGACGCCCGGGACACCGACAGCCGCCGGGCGATCTCGTCCTGGGTCAGCTCGTCCTTGTAGTAGTACCAGGCCACCCGGAGCAGGAGTTCCTCCGAGCTCCAGCGTCCCGGGTCGTCCGCACGGCCTGGCTTCACGGCGTCCCCCTTGCTTCTCGCGCTGGCCTCAGGCATGCGGGATCACCTGGCCCCCGTCCAGCGGGATCACCGCCCCGGTCATGAACGACGACACCGGGCTCAGCAGCAGCGCGATCCAGCGCGCCACCTCGTCCGGGGCACCGATCCGGCCCAGCGGGACCTGGCTCTCCAGCCACCGGTACGCCTCGTCCAGGTCGTCGGCCCAGGTGGCGTGGATCGGGGTGTCGACCGGGCCGGGCGCGATCGCGTTAACCCTGATCCGGGCGGGCGCCAGCTCGCCGGCCAGCGACTGGGTCAGGTAGTCCAGCGCGCCCTTGGTCATCCCGTACACCGACTGCCCCGAAAGCCGCAGCGTGCCCGACGACGAGCTGATGTTGACCACCGACCTGACCGGAGATTCCCGAAGCGATGGTAGCGCCGCCTGGATGAGGAAGTAGGGCGCCCTGACGTTCGTCGCCACGTGCTCGTCGAATCCCGCCACGTCCCACTCGGCCAGCGGGAAGTGCCGGCAGGCGGCGGCGTTGTTGACCAGGCCGTCGACCCGGCCGAACGCCTCGAGCGCCGCGGAGATGATCCGCGCCGGGCTGGCCGGATCGGCCAGGTCGGCCGGCACGGCGACGGCCTGGCCGCCCGCCTGGCCGATCGCGCCGGCGCCCTGGCGGAGCAGCGCCTCCCGCCTCCCGGTCAGCACCACCGAGGCCCCGGCGGCGCCGAGCAGCCGCGCGGCGGCCGCGCCGATCCCGCTGCCGGCCCCGGTGACGACCACCGTCGATCCCTGCAGGCCGAGGTCGATGGAGCCAGCGGAACCGGAGGATGGGGCGGCGGCCATGAGCCTTCGGTAATCCGCTTCCGAGCAAATGTCAAGACCGTGAGCGTTCGCTCGCACCGGCCCGGAGGCCACGGACGGCGCACCAACCAGCCACGGACGGCGCACCAACCAGCCACGGACGGCCGTTGTGGGAGGCCGCCAGCGACAGCAACGGCCGCACCTACCTGTGGGACGTGGCCACCAGGCACCTGACCGCGACCCTGACCGACCCGCCGACCGGCCGGTGGAGGGCGGCTTCGTCCACGATGGCCCAGAGCCGAAGCGGTGACTTCCTGGCCAAGACGGCCGACGTCGTACGCGGGTCAGGTCTGGTCGTCCGTGACCCGGAGCGCAGCTCCAGCGCCGGCCCTGCTCCCACGAACGGACTACGGAGGATGCCAACCTCCTGGCCGCTGTCTAGCTCGTTAGCGCTGGGAGCATTGCCACTTGCTCCGAGTTGCGCACGACTCCACGCCAGGGCCGTTCTCCAGGAGTGGGGCTTGGAGAGCATGGCCGAGACCGTCGAGCTGATCGTCTCGGAACTGATGACGAACGCGGTATGCGCCACCACCGGCCCCGGCGGAGAGCCGAGATACGACGATGCCGTTTCGGGGCTGCCGGTTGTTCATCTGCGGCTGTCGTCTGATCGCGTGCACGTGGTCGTTGAAGTGCGGGACAAGAGCACGGGAGCACCGACGCCGGAGCATGCCGAGCCGGACCAGGAGAGCGGGCGGGGCCTGATGCTCGTAGCGGCCCTGTGCGAGCGGTGGGGCTGGGAGGCCGTACCCGGTTGGACAGGCAAGGTGGTTTGGGCGGAACTGCTGGGCTCAGGTCAGTGACAGCAGGTCAGTAGCGGGCGCCCTCCGGCGCGGGCAGGGCGTCGAGTTCGGCCAGGTCGGCCGCGCTCAGCTGGATGCCCGCCGCGCCGACGTTGTCTGCCAGGTACTTCGGGGTCTTGGTCCCGGGGATGGGCACCACCTGCCGTCCCTGGGCCAGCACCCACGCCAGCGCCACCTGCGCCGGGGTGGCCCCGGCCCGCTCGGCAACCTGGCGCACCCGGCCCACGATGGCCAGGTTGGCGCGCAGCGCGTCCTGCTGGAAGCGCGGCAGCCCGCGCCGGAAGTCGTCCCGGGGCAGGTCGTCGAACGACGAGAACCGCCCGGTGAGGAAACCCCGCCCCAGCGGGGAAAACGGCAGGAAGGCGATGCCCTGCTCCTGGCAGTGCGGCAGCACCTCGGCCAGCGCATCCCGGGTCCACAGCGACAACTCGGACTGCACCGACGTCACCGGGTGCACCGCCTGCGCCCGCCTGATCTCCCCGACCGTCACCTCGGACAGGCCGATGTGCCGCGCCTTGCCCGCCGCCACGGTCTCCGCCATCGCCCCCCAGGTCTCCTCCAGCGGCACCTGCGGGTCCACCCGGTGCAGCTGGTAGAGGTCCACATGGTCGGTGCCGAGCCGGCGCAGGCTGCCGTCGATCGACGCGCGTACGTGCTCGGGGCGGCCGTCCCTCGCCGTGCCCGGCGAGCTGTTTCCCGGGTTCGCGGTCTGGACCGAGTCGGCGAGGAGGCCGACCTTGGTGGCCAGCACCGCGCGGTCGCGGTGGCCCCCCGCCAGCGCGCAGCCGACCAGTTCCTCGTTGGTGTACGGCCCATACGCGTCAGCGGTGTCGATCAGCGTCACGCCCAGGTCGAGTGCCTGGTGGATGACGGAGATGGAGATGGCGTCATCCCGCGGGGTCTCCATGTCATAGGAGTGGGTCATGCCCATGCATCCCAGACCGATGACGCCGACCTCGGGGCCCTTGCTGCCGAGGGTGGTGGTTCGCATGCCGCCCAGCATCCCACCCAGTGCCGCCGACCGCGATCAACGCGGCTATCCGCGCCCCCGCTTCTGCGTGCCTCGACTACGGTCAGCGTGGCGGGTAATGCTCAAGACCGCCTGAGTCCGCGGCGATCGCCCTCGCCAACGCGCACATGCACGAGGTAGCCGAGGAACGGGCCCGGGCCGAGGCAGCGGCATCGGAACGGGACCGGCTGCTCGCCGAGGTCCATGACACGATCACCCAGCGGCTGGCTGGTGGGCATCCGGGCGCACCTGGAAGCGCCGAAGATGACCTGGCCCCGGTCGTCGGCCATGAGCCGGTCGGCACTGGCCTCCTGGCGGGTGAGTGACTCGCTCATGAGGTGCTGTTCCTCCCGCCACGTGACCGTTCGATGACCCCGCGAGCGTTCTGGTGGCCAGCGGCGCCGCCGGAACGGCTGCCACCGGAACCTCTGTCACCGACGAACGGCAGGACGATCAAGACCAACAGGACCACAACGATGACTATCGGCATGACGATGAAGATCGCTTCCGACCCATCCATGACGCACAGCCTCCTTTCCTACGTTGGGCCGTCCTGCGCGGCTTGAGGCAACGCGGGACCGGTCCTGGCAGCTACGGTCGCGTCTCGGGCGCCCGGCCGCGCCCGTGGAAGCCCTGGCTGGTGCCCGCCCACTTTGACCACCAGCGGCAGCCGCCGCAGCTCACCGGTATCGACATACCGGCTGGTGAACGTCTCGGCGAACCCAGCCGGCGGGTTCGGCACCCCCGAGACCGAGCCGGGGCCTTCCGGCGCGGGCAGGTGGGTGGGAGATGAACTCATGACGATCCCCTTTCACAGGTGGCATCGCCTCACGATCGCGCGTCGGGCAGACGGGTCGCGCCCGTGACTCCCTGGCCATATACCCTGGTCTGGGCTGGAATAGGCGCAGACGGGGCTGCGTGCCGTCAGGCTCGCGGATTTGCAGGCGACTGGCACCTGGGAACGCCCAGGCCCGGTGAAGGGCGCGGCCTCACCGGCCCCAGGGAAGCAGGGCAGTCACGGCGACGGTAGTGAAGAGCAGGGTGAGGTAGGCGATCGACAGGTGGAATAGGCGCAGCGGGGCGGGCGCGGCGCCCGCAGCGACGCGCCCGCGCAGCCGGTGCGCCTCGGTGAGGAACCAGGTCCCCAGAGCTGCTGAGCAGAAGCCGTACAGCCAGCCCGAATACGGGACAAGCGCGAGGGTTGCTGCAACCATCGCATAGGAGTAGATCAGTATCTTGCGGACTACCGTGGCCGCCGACGCCACCACGGGCAGCATCGGCACTCTGGCCGCCGCGTAGTCATCCTTGAACTTCATGGCGAGCGCCCAGAAATGCGGCGGGGTCCAGAAGAAGATGACGGCGAACAATATGACAGCCGGCCAGCTCACCCTGCCCGTGACCGCCGCCCAGCCGACCAGCACGGGGAAGCACCCGGCGGCGCCGCCGATCACGATGTTGGAGGCTGTCCGGCGCTTCAGCCCGAGCGTGTACACGAAGACGTAGAACAGGATTGCCCCGTCGGCCAGCGCCGCCGCCAGCCAGTTGGCCAGCAGGCCCAGCAGCATCGTGGCGGCGGCGCCGAGCACGACGCCGAAGACCAGGGCCTCGCCCGGCTTGATGGCCGCCTTCGTCCCCGTCGCGACAAGCGGGCGGCGCGCGGTGCGCCGCATCACCGCGTCGATGTCCCGGTCGATGTAGCAGTTCAGCGTGTTGGCGCTGCCCGCCGCCAGCGCCCCGCCGAGCAGGGTGACCGCGAGCAGCCCGGCCGGGGGCAGCCCCCGCTGCGCGAGCAGCATCGTGGGCACGGTCGTGACCAGCAGCAGCTCAATGATCCGCGGCTTGGTCAGCAGGAACAGCGACCGGGCGACGAGCCGGACGGGCCGCCGCCCGTCGGGGAGGGTGCGCACCTCCCCGTGTCCGGGCGGCGCGCTTGTCGCCTGTGTCACGCGCCGTCCTCTGTGCCCTCTCCGGTCGCGGCGCCCTCGGGCCGCAAGCCGACGTCACCGCCGCGCGCGTCATCCGGCGCGCCCCGGCCGGGTGCAACCGCGGTCGGATCAGCAGGCGAGTCACCGGCCCCGCCGGCGCCGGCCGCGACCGTGCTTGCCTCGGCGGCAGGCGCATCCCCCGCCGAGGCCGGCCGGACTCGCTGCGGCGCGGCCAGCGTAGCTTCTCCGGCGTGCGCGGTGGCCAGGCCGTGGTGGGCAGGGACCCTCCTGTGCGGCCTGCTGAAGAGCAGGTACAAGATCGTGGCGACGACGACGAAGAGCCCGACGGGGAAGTAGAACGTCAATAGGGATCCGCCCGCGTTCCAGTCAGAACCCGTCGCTGCGGCAATCACTGCAGGCACCCCAGCCTCCTCCCTGCGAATCGGCTCGCTGATCGAGACCCGGCTAGCGTCCGGCTGGCCTCGCCGTCCGGACGCGCCCTTCCTGCCGGTCAGGCCACCAGGTAAAACAGCACCCAGAACAGGATCGCGACCACTGCCAGATAGTTCCACACCACCGTAAACGCGCTCAGCGAGGCCTGGAACCGCTGCACGGAGAACGCCTCGGCGTAGGTGGGCGGCTGCTCGACGAACGAGATGGCCGGGATCCTGGCCGCCCGGGCGAGGAGGATCTCCAGCCAGACCATCGCGCCGAACACGACCACGAGGAAGACCGGCGTGGCTGCCACGAAGACGCTGGCGAATCCCGCGCTGCCCGGGAAGAAGGGCAGGTTCAGCAGCTGCCAGACCTGAAGCCCGATCGCGCTCAGGCCGAGCGCCAGCGCCGCTGCGGCCCCGCCCTGCCAGGCGCTCTTGTGCCCGGCCTTGATCCGCTGGAGGGCCAGCGTCTGGACCGCGGCGCTGGCCACGATCAGGCCCATGATGACCGCGCCCGCCCACGGCTGCGGGTTCTTGAAGCCCGCAGGGTGCCACATGCCGTGCGAGTTCAGCGACCGTAGGTAGAAGTAGGCGAACACGAACGCGCCGAAGCCGAACGTCAGGGCGCCCAGGGCCAGCCGGGCGCCGGTCCACGACGCGTTCAGCTCGGTCTCGTGATAAAAGCCCGCCTCCTCGGCTTCCCAGGTCACGCCCGCTGGCTGGGGTGCGGCTGTCTCGGCCATGGCTACGCCTCCGCTTCTGCGGCCGGGGCGGGCGCGTATGCGGCGCTGAGCACGCCGGCGGGCGGGTTCAGGTCGGCGACCGGCGGCGCGTCCTTGAAGCCGTACAGATACGGCGCCGACAGCACCACCGGGACCCGGGCGAAGTTACCCGGCGGCGGCGGCGATGGTATCTGCCATTCCAGCCCGCGGGACCGCCACGGGTTGCCCTCCTCCCGCACCCGCCAGAACACCGTGGACCAGACGAAGTTGATCACGAAGATCAGGATCGACCCGCCGAGCAGGAACGCGGAGATCGACACCCAGTCGTTGGCGGTCTCCAGGTTCCGCGCGTACTCGAACACCCGCCGCGGCTGGCCGGCCATGCCGATCGCGAACAGCGGCAGGAACGTCGAGTTGAAGAAGATGAACATGGTCCAGAACTGGATCTTCCCCAGCGTCGGGTTGAGCCTGATCCCCGTCATCTTCGGCAGCCAGTAGTACAGGCCGGCCATGAAGGCGAAGATCAGCCCGCCCATGATCGTGTAGTGGAAGTGCGCCATCACGAAGAACGACCCGTGCTCGGTGGTGTCGGCGGGCACGTCGGACAGGAACACCCCGGAGATCCCGCCGATCAGGAAGTTAGACAGCATCCCGAGCGCGAACAGCATCGGCACCGTGAACTTGAACTTGGCCTTCCAGAACGTGCCCAGCGCCACCAGGTAGATGAACCCGGTCGGGATCGAGATCAGCTCGGTGGTGAGCATGAACACCGGGCGCATGTCCGGGTTGATCCCGGAGACGAACAGGTGGTGCTGCCAGACGAAGAAACTCAGCAGCGTCACCCCGATCATCCCCGCGGCCGCGATCTTGTAGCCGAACAGCGGCTTGCGGCAGAACACCGGCAGGATCTCCAGGACGATCCCGAACCCCGGCAGGGCCAGGATGTACACCTCGGGGTGGCCGAAGAACCAGAACAGGTTCTGGTACAGGTAGCTGCTGCCGCCCAGGTCCGGGACGAAGAGCGCGGTCTGCGCGGTCCGGTCGGTGATCAGCATGTACATGCCGCCGACCAGCACCGGCGCGGCCAGCACCATCAGGAACGAGGTCGCCACCATCGACCAGACGAAGATCGGCAGCCTGCTCCAGCGCATGCCCGGAGCGCGGCAGCAGATGACCGTGGCGATGATGTTGAACCCGGCCAGGATGATCGAGATCCCCATCAGCCCGAAGGCGAACGCATAGGAGTCGGCGCCCTCGGTGGCCTGGATGGACAGCGGCGCGTACCCGGTCCAGCCGAACGGGAACCCGCCCATCAGCAGTCCCGACAGCAGGATGATGAACGCGACCGGGGTGAGCCAGAACGACAGCGCCTCGATCCGGGGAAACGCCACCCGCTTGGAACCGATCATGATCGGCACCAGGTAGTTCCCGAACGGCCCGAGGATTACCGAGCTCATCAGCATCATCATCATCGTGCCGTGCTCGCCGACGAGCTCGATGTAGGTATCGGCGTTGAACAGGTGATACGTCGGCGACAGCAGTTCGGCGCGGATCGCCATCGCGAACAGGCCGGCCGTGCAGAAGTAGATGATCATGCCGACCAGGTACTGCATCCCGACCACCTTGTGGTCCAGTGAGTACCTGAAGTACCTGGCCAAACCCGGTGGCGCTGCCTCCGCCTGCTCCTGGCGGAGCACCTCGCGCCCGGTCATCCGCACCAGCAGGTCATTGAACGCACCCAGCCCGGCGAGCCAGCCCACCGTCGCCAGTGCGTAGCCGAGGACGATGGCCAGGTCGTTCAGGTCGCCCTCGTGCACCTGCTGGTAGCCGGAGGCGATGAAATTGCCGAGCCAGTGGCCGATCAGGTAGCCGGCCACCGCTCCGATGATCGCCGTGTGGATAGCGGGGCGCAGCCACCACGGCCGGGCGGACCGCGGGCCCTCTGGCCCGGGCCCGCCGGGCTCGTGGGCCCTTTCCGGCTGTATCTCGATGGCCATCCGTCACCTCTTCACTGGACGAACCTGCGTGCGCCAGCCCTCCATCGACGGGCCGGGTCAGGGCTCGTTGGGGTAGTACTGGTTGCCGTAGAAGCCTCCGCCCGCGCCGGGGAGGGCGGCCTCGTAGTAGAACTTGGCCAGCCCGCTGATCTCGTTCGGGTAGTAAACCGTCGCGTACGCCGGGAGGGTCCTGGTGATCTTCGCCATCTTGATCCTGGTCGCCTGGGCCCACGACCGGAACGCGGCGACAGACACCACGTCGCCGTAGTCGAACATCGCGCCGTGCCACAGGCCGCACAGCTCCGCGCAGCGCACGGTGACCTCGCCGGTGTGCTCGGTCGTGGTGTAGGCGACGTTGTTGACCTGCGGGTTGGCGTCGGCCTTCACGCCGAGCTGATAGGCCCAGAAGCTGTGGATCACGTCCAGCGACGTGACGTTGAACTGGATGTTCTGGCCGACGGGCAGCACCAGGGCGGTCGTCTCGAACCCGCCGTACTGCGGATAGCGGTAGGTGAACAGCCACTGCTGGGCGATCACCTGAACCACCAGCGGCTTCCCGCCCGGCTTCCAGATCGGTGAGGGTCCCTC
The DNA here is from genome assembly GCA_963808705.1 of uncultured Actinomycetota bacterium. Taxonomy (GTDB): domain Bacteria; phylum Actinomycetota; class Actinomycetes; order Streptosporangiales; family Streptosporangiaceae; genus JASHPR01. The sequence continues at coordinate 649,997 of CAWEHB010000016.1, forward strand.
GCCCGCGCCAGCGCCGTTCGCCGAGTACAGCTCAACGGTGCCGAACACGAACAGCGCCAGCACGATAACCGTGGAGATCGCGATCCAGGAGAACTGAACCCGGGCGTTCCCCTCGATCGGAGGGCCATCCCCCTCGTCGCCGTCCCGGGTCCGCCAGGTGATCATGGAATACCCCGAGTAGACGAGCACGAACAGCAGGACCGGGGCGGCCATGACCGACATCACCTTGATGTCGAACTGCTGATTGGCTGCTGAGCTGGACATGTCGCCTGGCGGCAGGTGCGGGCCCCACACGAACCAGATGACCAGGTCGGCAGCCAGGGCCAGCGGCAGCCAGATCAGGAAGATCCCCAGCCCGTGGTTTTGCTCTGCGGGGCCCGCTGCGGGCCCGGCGGCCTCCGACGCGGCGGCCATCAGGACACCACGTCCAGGTAGCCGGTCATGAAGCCGATCGTCGACATGGCGTGCCCGTTGCCGTCCACGCTGGCCAGGCCGCACGGTATGAAGCACTGCCAGCGGTACTCACCCGGCCCGGGGGTGATAAAGCTGAACGTGGTCGTCGTGTGGGTAAACGACATGGCGCACGGCCCGAGGGTGCACTGGTTCTTCGCCGCGTACAGGACGCCCTCGAACGGGACGTTGATGCCAAGCTCCGGGACGCTGAACGTATGCGCGACGCCGCACGTGGTGTCCGAGTTCACCACCGAGATCCCCTTCCCGTTCACGCCGGCTGCTTCCCCGCTGACAGACATGACACCGCCGACCGTTCCGGCGACCCGCCCGTTGAACTGGTTGCGCAGCGGGTCGCAGGTGTCGAACTCGTAGTTCGTCACGTTGATCCGCGTGTCGGCGGGCAGTTGCCAGATCGTCGAGTGGATCCACTGGCCGGTCTGCGGACTCTTCACGAAATAGGAGACCCAGTCCGGGTGATTGGACACGTCGTTGACCGGATCGGTCATGATCGTCATATTCACCGGCTGGCCCGCCACATGGTCGGTGGTGAAGCTCACCGTGGGCGGCTCAGCCAAGAGGATATGAACGACGACGAAGATGATTCCGCCGGCTACCGCGAGGAACGCGACGAGCAGGGTCACCGCACGCGCGAGCACAGACACCAGCCACCACCTCGCTTCTCCGCCGCATGCGGGACACGCGGCTGCGGTCGTCGCTGTGCCGGCGCCCGGGAAAGCCGCGCGGCCGGTCGCGGCCTTCCAGCGCCAACGTTTCCGGCGGTTCCCGGAACGGGCACTCGTCCCGGGCGGCTCAGGCGCCACAGTGAAGATCAGGGCCAGTTAACGGCGGGCAAGGTAAAGGATTGTTAAATCTGACAATACTGTCATATAACGAATCGGTCTCGGCACTTGGCGCGCGGCTGCTGCGGACGCAAGGTGAAGCATGCAGCGGACTCGAGCCACGCGGCCGCGGTGCGCTCGCCGCAATGCGCACCGTGAATGCTGCCTGATGCCAGCGGCGCGGTCCTGACGGAACCCTCGGTGGCCGATCCGCATGCCCCGCACTCGGCTGCCCCGCGCGGCCGCGTGCTGGTCGTCGACGACGAGAAGCGGATCCGCGAGGTCCTGGTCCGGATATTGCGCGACAGTGGCATCGAGGCGGACGCTGCCGCCGACGGCACCGGCGCCGTTGCCATGACCGCGTCCGGGTCTTACGATCTGGTGATCCTCGACCTGCTCATGCCGGGCCGGGACGGGTTCAGCGCGCTGAGGGACATCATGCGGCGCAGGCCCGATCAGGCCGTCCTCGTGCTGTCCTGCCTGAGTGATCCGGAGTCGAAGATGGCCAGTCTTGGTCTCGGAGCTGACGACTACGTGCCCAAGCCGTTCCACGTCGGCGAGCTGCTGGCGCGGGTACAGGCCCGGCTGCGAGCCGCTGCGCGCCCCGGCCCGCCGGTCCTCGCGTGCGGACGGCTGACGCTGGACGTGCTGCGCCGGCAGGCCGACGCCGGAGGCGGCCCGGTGCCGCTGGCCAGCCGCGAGTTCCAGCTCCTGTGGGAACTCATGCGCCGGCCCGGCGCGGTCGTGTCCAAGGGCGACCTGCTCGCCCGCGTCTGGGGCTGCCCGCCAGACTCCGCATCCAACGTGGTCGACGTCTATGTCCGGCGGCTGCGCTCCCGGCTCGGGACCGATGCGATCACGACGGTACGCGGTGAGGGGTATCGTGTCGATCCTGGCTGACCATGACTCGCTGTCGGCCCGGCTGTGGGCGTCGCGCTGGCCCGAGGTGGCGTGGGCCGTCTTCGCGGTCGGCAACCTGGCCTGGATGGTCATGGTGCCAACCTGGTCCATGCTGCCTTATCACTTCACCTGGATCAGCCTGCTGCTGCTCTATGGCCTGGGCTACCGGACCGCCACTCGCGCGCTGACCTGGTGGCTGCTCGTGCCGGTGATGGCCGGAGCCGCGCTGCTCTTCGTGGATGCCCGGATACGGGCGCTGGCGCCCTACGACGAGCTGATCGAGCTGCCTGTGATGGTGGTATTGCTGTTCGCGGTGACCCGGCACACCAACCGCCGCAACGCGGCCATGGGCGCGCTCGATGAGGTGTCGCGGCGCAACGCGGACCTCCTTGAACGGCAGCGCGCGTTCGTGCAGAACGCCTCGCACGAACTGCGCACTCCGATAACGGTCGCGCTGGCGCACGCCGAGCTGCTACCCAGGTCCGTCGCTGACGCTGCCGAGGCCGACGCCGCCTCCGATGCCGCGATCGTGGTCGATGAACTGGGGCGGCTGCGCAGGCTGGTAGACCGGCTGCTGCTGCTGGCCACGGCCGAGCGGCACGACCTGGCCCGGCCGGCGCCAACGCGGCTGGTCCCGCTCGTGGACGACGCACTAAGTCGATGGAAGCCAGTCCCGCGGCGGTGGCTGCCCGGCCGCCGCGACGACGCCACCGTGGTCGCCGACCCCGAGCGGCTGGTGGTAGCGCTTGACGCCGTGCTGGACAACGCCGTCAGGTTCACCGGCGACGGTGATTCGATCGAGCTGTCCGTGCACCGCCACGGCCGCGAGGCGGCCGTGACTGTCGCCGATTCCGGGCCGGGCATCCCCGACGGCCAGCTTGACTCGGTGTTCGACCGGTTCGGCGGAGTCGGCCCGCAGCGGGGCAGCGCACACAACTTCGGCCTCGGATTGTCGATCGTGCGTGCGATCGTGGAGGCACACGGCGGCCGTGTCACCGCCGCGCGGGGCCCGGCCGGGGGCGCGGCCGTGACCATATGCCTGCCACTGCACGACCCCGCGGCCGACCCGGCCCCAGCCGATGAAGCCGGTTCGGCCAGCGCCGTACCGCATCCGGTCTAACCCGGGCTGCCTGACTGGTTGGTCGAGAGGGCCGGGGTGATCCACGCAGTCTTTGGCAGTGGCACGATCGCACCGGCCCGGCGGGACCGGCCCGGCGGCCCGCGCCGGTGGGCGCGGGCCGCGGGCCTGGCGAGGATCAGGGCACCTGCCCGGCGTGCGCTACGATGCCGGACTCGAGCACGGCCGTCTCGCCTGTTATCTGGCCCTTGTTGATGTGGATGTACGGGCCGGACGGAACCCCGTTGTTGACGGCCGAGGGCAGGTTCCGCGCCCGGTAGGCGACGTACCTGTCGCCCATGTAGGCGTAAGTCCGGGGACTGATCACGATCTCGATCGTGAGGTAGCCCTCCTGATGGGTGTAGAACGCAACGCCGGCCTGTCCGGCGAAGTCGGTCACTCGCCGGTCGAAGTGCACTGCCGGATCGCTGGCCAGGACGCCGTACAGGCTGGCGCGCAGCTTGAGGGGCAACACCACGTTCTCCATCAGGGCCTGGATCGCGTTGAACACCCCGATGTTCCCGGAGCCGACCACGTAGTTCTGGGCCTTCAGGCCGGCCTCGATGACGGCCTTGAGCTTGGCCGGGCTGGACGGCAGCGAGTCCAGGTACCGATAGCTGGCGTCGGGCCAGCCGCCGGGGGTGGCCCCGCCGGCCCTGGCGGGCAGCAGCCGCGAGAACACGAGCTTGCCGTGCTCAAGAGCTGCCTGCTGACGGCCGTCGACCCGGACCCAGCCCTGCTCGACCGCCTTGCCGTCCGGTGGCCCGAACAGCATCCCGCCTTGCGGGCCCGACGAGGTGGCCTGCAGGGTCTTGGCGTAGACCCAGTCGTCGGGCTTGGGGTTGAACGCCGGCGCGGCGGCTGCGGCCCGGGTGGCGTAGGCAACCAGTTGCGCCGCGGTGGTGACCGGCCCGGGAGCGGGGGCGTGAGCATGAGCCGGCGCAGCCGTCGGCCCCGGCGCGGTGGCAGCCGGCCTGGCCACGCTAATGACGACCGCGGCCGCGGCCACCGCGGCGGCCGCGGCGAGGGCGCCTGCCACCACGACCCGGCGCCGGGGCCCGGGCCGCGGCACGGCCGTCCGCTGCGGCATGGCGGTCTGGCGGCCGCCCGGCCCGTCACGAGGCTCGCGCGCCCGGCCCGGGCCGCCGCTAGCGACCGCGGCCGCGAGGATCTCGTCCGCTAGCCGGCGATCCGGGCCGGCCAGGTCGATCCCGGGCACGTCGTCGCGCAGCCGGGCGACCATCGTGAGCTCATCCATGGTGGTGCTCCTGTCCGTCGAGAATGCCGGTGGGATCGGTGCCGCCGAGCGCGGCCCGCAGCCGGGCACGGGCCCGGTTCATCCGGGACCTGACCGTTCCCTCGGGGACGCCGAGCGCCTCGCCGACCTGGTCATACGTCAGCTCGGCCCAGGCGATGAGCAGCACGACGTCGCGCTGCCTGGGGTCGAGCGCGGCAAGAGCCGCGGCGACGGCGCACCGGGCCGCGTCCGCGGCCAGCCGGGCATCCGCCCGGTCAGTGAACGACTCGGCAACGGGGTCGCGGCCCGTCCGGGCCAGGGCCCGCAACTGCCGGACCTCGTCGCGGTGATGCCGGCGGATCAGGTTGCCCGCGATCCCGTACAGCCACGGACGGGCATCCGCCCTGGTCACGTCGTACCTGTCGCGCTGCCGGAACGCCGCGAGGAAGGTCTCCGCGACGATGTCCTCGGCCGGCCCGGGCCCGAGCCGCCGCGCGGCGTACCGGCCCAGGCCGCCGGCGTGGCGCCGGAACAGTAAAGCGAACTGCTCGGGCTCCGCGCGCGACCGAGCGATGATGACTCCGTCGGCCGAACCGTCATCAACCCCGGCCGACGTCGCGCTCATATTGTGCGCATCTTTCATGCGGTACCCCTTCGGTGTGGATGGGGACACCTGTTCTTGCCCGGATGCACGTGGGTAGGTCCCGGGGGCGGGAAGCAGGCCCAAGGAACAACCAGCCGGAGCACTGTCGCCTGCCACGAGCATGGGACCACCCAGCGGGATTTTCTGCCACGAGCATCACGCTGGCAAGCGACACCCAGGCCGTACATTCTGAGCTGAGAGCAGCCCGGCCGGACAGCGGTGCTCGCGCTCCGACGCGCGCTCAGCAGTCAAACACCGACCAGCAGATGTCGTTCCGCAACCGCTGGTCGTCAAGTGCGAGCTCGCGAATCGCCTCCGGGAGCTGGTCACGCTGCCACTGGCACTCGAGTCGCCCTGCGGCCCCGCCCTCGCCTTCCGGCGCAGCAGCACGTGCGGCCTTGATCGCATAGGCGGCCGCACCGAGTTCGTGCGCGGCGACGTGCGCGACGGCCCCGGCCTGACCAGCAGCGTACGCGGCATGCCGTGCTGCCCCACGCAGGTCTCTGGCCGCGCCCATCGCATGGCCGCCCGCCGCGCGAGCCTGGGTCATCTTGACCTCGCCACGCACCCAGGCGCGGGCATGCTCGATCGCCTGACGCGGCCGTGGGTCCTCAGGCTGAGCCGACTCGAAGAAGTCAAGGACGTGCTCCGCGCACGATGCCGCCCAAAGAGCGAGGAGATGGTGATCCGAATCAGTGAGGGTCCCACCGCGGCGGATCGTCACGAAGCGAGGGTCCCGGACCTTCGGGAGGATCATGGTTGGCACTCCTGCTGCTTGCATCCGCCCAACACCCAAGGGCGCGCACGCGCGACCAGGCACGGCCCCAAGCAAAGCCTGCAAACCCGGTGGTCGATCCGCAAGCTCGTCGACTACACGGAGGGCGCAACTGGGCGCGTTGCTCGTGGCTCTGTCGTGTGGTGGCGGTTCCCACGAACTGCGGCAGCATGTCGTCGCGGCGATCTTGACGCCCATTGTCATGAGTCAAGAGGTTGGCAGAGTTTGATCTTGCTCGGGTCGGGATTCTCCATCTTTGGAGGGGGCTCCTCGTCGTGTTCGCCTGAGCGTGGGCAGGCGACCGGAAGTAGGTCTGGCGCGGTGTGCGGCCTCCGATCAGGGGCGGCGGTCCGCAAGGACGCAGAACTCGTTCCCCTCTGGGTCGGCAAGAACGACCCAGCTCTCATCGCCTTGGCCGACGGGTGGCGTGTCGGGCACCTAGGTCGAGCAGGCGACGGACCTCTTCGTCTTGCTCCCTGTCGGTTGGGCTGACGTCGAGGTGGAGCCTGTTCTTGACGGTCTTGCCCTCGGGCACGTGCGCGAATGTCAACGTCGGTGGCACTGGGCCAAGGTGGTTCTCGCCTTCAGGCGCCTACGTGGCCAACTACAGCTCGGGCACGGTGACGCCGATCCGGACCGCCGCCAACAAGGCTGGCAGGGCGATCAAGGTCGGGACCGGCCCCGGTCCCATCGCAATCACGCCGTAGTGACCCGACAGCTGGGGTCGCGCCCAGTGGTGGCCGACCCCGGCCGCACCGAGAATCCGGAACGCCGCCGCGACCGTCCCGGGTGACTGGCAAGGGGAGGACCTTGCGATGCGCACACGTATCACGCGCGCTGCTTGTGCCGCCGCGGCGGCAGGGGCGCTTACGTTACTAGGTATTACCGGGGCATCAGGTCGGCGCTGGAAGCGTGCGTTAGCGGCTGGGGATGATGAGATATTTCGACCCGGTAGCCTGCCGGGAGTAGGCAGTGATGGCGTCGAGCTGGAGGGCGCCGGCCAGCGATAGCCGGTCGGTGTAGCTGCTCGCGAACGTGGTTGTCAGCTCGGCAGCGACCCGTTTGCGAAGTCGCATCATGCCGTCCGGGCCGATCTTCTGCAGGAACGGCGTAAGCAGCCAGCCTCCGATACCCCAGGCCATGCCGAAGTTGCGCGTCAGCTCCGTTGGTCCCCGGTCGAGCGATCCGTAGATGTAGACCTGCTTGTGGACGGCGGACCCGTAGCGGCTGTAGCTCCCGGCAGCGGCGCTGGCTGCCGCCTCCATGCAGGTCAATATCTGGCTGGCCAGCTTGCCGCCACCGGTGGCGTCGAAGGCCAGCGTGGCGGCCGTTGCCTTCAAGGCGGCTGTCAACTCATCCATGAAAGCCGGGGACGTCGAGTTGCACACGTAGGTGGAGCCCGCCGATCTGAGCAGTTGCTCTTGTTCGTGCCTGCGCACGATGTTGACGAGCGGGATCTGCTCCTCGATGCACAGACGGTTGAGCATCTGGCCCAGACTGGATGCGGCCGCCGTGTGCACCAGAGCTTGGTGATTCTCCATCCGCATGGTCTCGACCATGCCAAGCACGGTCATCGGGTTCACAAAGGAGGACGCTGCGTCGACCGCCTGGGTGCCTTCGGGCAGCTCCAGGCACAGCGACGCGTCCACGCAGCGGTACTGGGCGTACATGCCGCCTCCAGCCAAGGCCACCGTCTTGCCGAGCAGGGCCCCGGCAGCGGCAGACGAGCCGACGGCCACGACAGTCCCGGAGCCCTCGTTGCCCACCGGCATCGGTATGCCTACCCGTCCTTTCATGGCGCGCATAGCGGCGTCTGGCAGCGGCGCCGTGACGACGGGCCGGTCGGCAGACCCGCTCGAGACCGCAGCCATCACGTCGGCACCGGCTAGGAGCAGGCCGAGGTCCGACGGATTGATCGGCGACGCCTCGACCCGCACGACGACCTCGCCGGGACCTGGCGCCGGCACCTCGACGGTATCCAGGAACAACTCCACCGTCTGGTCGGCCTTGACCAGCGACCGCAGTTGCAAGGCCGTGGCTGGTATCTCTGTCGACATCGGATAAGCCCCTCGGTCTGGCGGGTGGCCCTGGGCTGATGCTAACCGCGCCCGTCTGTCCTGCGCAGTTCGGCGCGCAGCGAGGACATGGCCCGTGCGGTGTGGCTTTTGACTGCGCCTTTGCTGATTCTCATGGCCGAGGCGATCTGGGCCTCCGGCAGGCCGGCGTAATACAGCAGGACCAAGGCCTCGCGCTGGCGCGGGGCAAGCGCCCGCAGCGCCGAGACCAAGGCGAAGCTGACAAGCTCGGTGAGCGCAACTGGGCCCGCGGCTGGCATGCCAGGCGCGAGTCCGGGCACAATCTTGCCCGCGACCATGCGGTGACGCAGCACCGAGCGGGAACGGGTCACGACCGCCTGATGCAGGTAAGACAGCGCGCGGTCGCTGTCTGCGAGCCTTCGCCAGGCTGAGTGCATGGCGACGAACGAATCCCGCACGAGTTCTTCCGCGCCGTCGGTGTCTTGCACGAGCAGCGCGGCCAGCCTGACCAGGGACCGGTAGTGCGTGCGGTAAAGAGCGGTTACCGCGCCGTCCGCGTCCTGGCCCATCCAGACTCCTGTGGTCTTGCTGCGGTTGCCTCCTGGTCCGCGCGTAGTCCCCTTGCGGCCATCGCCTCGCCGGGCCTGGGACTGCGGTCAGCTCGCCGGCATGACCGGCGCAGCCTGGCCGCCCCGTGATCCTGGTCGTCTTGGTGGCTTTGCGGCTTGAGCGATGGGCGGCCGGGGGCCCGGGGGGCGCCGTGGACTGTCACAGCTGGGAGGGTGCTGATCGCGATAGCCACGCGGTGGCTGCATGCCGCAGGTGCCTGGCGGTTGTCATGCGGTCTCCTTTCCTGAGATTGGTAAGGCGATGATGGGCAATTTGCCGGAGCGCCCCGGTAGCTCCGGGCATACTCCAGTAAAGGGGCTATGGGATTGTCCAGGTGACGCGGCGGTTTACTCCTGCCTGCCGACGTTTTACCCGGGGGGAGCCATGGGAAGGCCCGAGCGGCCGCTGGACCCCGCAGCGGGACCGATCCAGGCGTTCGCCAGCGAACTGCGCCTGCTGAGGCAGCAGGCCGGCAGTCCCAAGTACCTGCAGATGCAACGGCGGACCGGCCGGTCGCGAACCGCGCTGGCCGAGGCCGCCGGAGGAGATCACCTTCCTACCTGGGACACCGTGGAGGCGTATGTCCGGGCGTGCGGCGGAGACCTGGCCCGGTGGCAGGCACGCTGGGCGCAGGCACGCGACGCGCTACGCTCCCAGCGCGGCCACGGCACGCCGCAAGGCATCGCTGCGGCGGATCCGCCGCGGCCACCGCGGGCATCGAGGTTCCAGCGCTGGCTGACCGCCGCCGCTACCGCCGCGTTGCTGGTCGCTGCCGTCACCGCCACACTGCACGGCTTTCGTACCACCGCCAAGGTGGCCACCACGCGGCCGGTGATCGTCGTCGTCTAGGACAAGGTAGCTACCGGCCGGTCAGGCCTGGCCGAAGCCCCGGCCCCGGCCTATTTGTCCAGCAAGCCGATTCTCTCCTGCGCGGCAAAGGGCTGTGAGATTCCCCGGACCCAGATGTGGAGCGGCGTCGTCCTGCAGGCCACCTGCAAGATCCAGGGCGCCACGATGACCAACGAAGACCTGGCCAGTACCGGGATCACCCGCAACAACGCCGGGATCACCTCCTCACTCTGGTACCGGTGCATCCTCCCCAACGGAGCCGCAGGCTACCTGTCAGAGATCAACGTCGCCGCGGCCTACCGCGGCGGACAAGGACTCCCCGCATGCTGAACCCCGCGCCACACCGGGAACCGCGCCCGCACCCTGTTGTGTTACGGCGAGCGCCTGCGCCGGGCCCGGCGGCGCAGCGACGCGCGCGTCCAGCTCCGGGCCGCGATCGAGATCTTCGACCGACTCGACGCCCGGCCCTGGGCAGACCGCGCCCGGGCCGAGATGAACGCCAGCGGACAGACCATCGGCCAGCACGGCCCAGCCGGCGAGCGGCTAACGCCACAAGAACTACAGATCGCCCTGCTCGTCACCGAAGGGCGGACCAACGCCGAAATCGGCCGTGCGGTTTCCTCAGCACCTGCAGCCGACGGTAACCCGTTGAGCTGCACCAGCGCTGCACCTTCGAACTCGACCCGGTAGGTCATCCGTCCACTCGCCGCCGGGCAGCCGCGACCCGCTCGGCCCAGTCCGGGACAACGTCCTCGATGGGGGTTCCGTCGTGCCGCCCGCTGCGTACCGCGTCCTGCATGGCCTGGAGTCTGGCCTCGTACCCCGGGTCGGAATAGGCGGCGGCGCGCAATCGCCACAACCGCGGCAGGCGATGAAGCTCGTGGTAGTGCTCCGGGTGCCGTGCATTCGCCGCCGCAGCGTCGTACTCGGCGAGGAACTGCTCGTGGAACCGGCCGGGCAGGACCCGCAGGATCTCGACCGGGTCGACCGGGTCGTATTCATGCGCCGACTGTGCCGTCACCCTTCTATCCTCCCCCAGCAAGCCGACAGCGTGACCGAAAGACGGCCAGCGTGTCAGCCTGCCTTGAGGCCGCGCACGAAGGCGCGCCACTCGGCGGCTGGGATGAGCAGGCCCGGGCCTTCTGGGTCCTTGGAGTCCCGTACGGCCACCGCGCCGGGCAGGTTTAGTGGCCACTTCCACGCAGGCGCCGTTTTGGCTGCTGTAGCTGCTCTTGCGCCACTCGGCGCGGGACAGGTCAGTGTCGGTCATCCCGCGCACCTCCTCCAGTACCGCGTCAGGTCATGGCGTCGGCAGCTTGCTGGACCAGGCGCACCGAAGTCATCGGGATGCAGGGCGGCAGCGAGCAACCGGTCAAACGCGAGGGTATAGCGGTCCACGTCCGCGCGCTCATCCTCATGCAGACGAGGGATGGGGCCTCTCCCGGAGCTTCTGACCTGGGTTTATACCTGGTGGGCGATACTGGGATCGAACCAGTGACCTCCTCGGTGTGAACGAGGCGCTCTCCCGCTGAGCCAATCGCCCGTGCCCCCCGCGAGCCGGGATCCCGGCAGCCGGAGCGAAACACAGACTAGCGCACTTCGGCCCACCGGTATCGCCACGGCCTGCACGCTCGTGCCAAGAGACTGTCGGTCACGTCATGGTTACTGACCAGTCACATTGGTGTTACTACCCTACATCGGCGCCGCTAGCGCGCCGCTAGCGCGCATTCTTGTAGTGGTCTAACTGCGATAGTCCAGACCGTGGCTATGAAATAGTAATATATCGGATATTCCAGTACCAGATGCCGCTGCCGAACATGTAGCGAGGTTCCGCTAACTGACATCTAACCCCAGCAAGCGCTCTCCAGGGGGGACCATCCCTGCGCAAGCCTGCCGCCACCAGCCTCAGAGCGAGATAGACTTTCGAACCCGGTGAGACCAAGGCCACGGCGTTGTGCCGGTCGGGGATGACGGAGAGATCAAGACGGTGCCCTATTTCTGGAAGTGCTTAACCAGGTCACGGCGGTCTTGCAGGCCAGTGATCGAGGTTACCAGTGACTCAGGTCCCGGATTGGTATTTCCGTGGTGTCTGCATGACATAAGTGAAGTGGTTGCGCAGTCTTTATGAAGCCCGGCATTCCGGGGCACGACGAGGCAAAGGGTTTGGCTGGATGATGAACAGCGCCGCTACTGTCTCAGCTGAGCTCGGGCTCAGCCTTGTGGTTCCCGGGCACGGGGCCATCCCGCTCATGGCCAGCCTCTGCTACAGCGCCCGCGACCCTTACGCCGTCCGCATGGCATTCCATGTCGGCGCCGAGGACCCGGTGGAGTGGATCTTCTCCAGGGACCTGCTCTCCGCGGGCCTGGGCGGACCTGCTGGTGAGGGCGACGTCAAGGTATGGCCCGCCAAAGATCATGGCTCCAGCGTGCTGAACATCGCGCTGTCGTCCCCATTCGGCCAGGCTCACTTCGAGACCCCGATGACCGCGTTGGCAGACTTCCTGAAGAAAACCTTCAGGCTCATTGCAGCAGGACGCGAGAGCGACTTCATCAACATCGACAGCGAACTCGACGAACTGCTCTGGCGCGCCTGAACATCCGGGTCAGACGCCAAGCGGGTCTTTGCCGCAGTACGGGGAATCTCCCCCGAAATCAGGGGCTCAGCCCACCAGGTCCGGAGAAATCGGAACTATCACGGATCAGGGGATTCGGCCGCCCGCATGGCGAACACTTCGGCGGCTTTTTTGGTGATCGGTCCCGGAGCGGCGGGGAGCGCTTGGCCGTCCACGCTGCGAATTGCCTGCACATCCCTGGTTGTCCCGGTAAGGAAGGCTTCGTCCGCTCTGGCCAGGGCCGCCAGCGGCAGGTCCTGTTCCGCGGCACCCGCCCACTCGATCACCAGGGCCCGGGTTACCCCGGCGAGGCACCCGGCCGACAGCGGCGGGGTCAGCAGCTTGCCCTCGGAAACCACGAACACGTTCGTCCCGGTGCCCTCGCACAGGTTCCCGGCCGTGTTCGGGAAGATCGCCTCGCTGCCGCCATGCTCTACGGCGTAGGCCAGCGCCCGGACATTCTCGCCGTAGGACGTCGTCTTCAGGCCGGACAGCGCCCCGTGCTCGTTGCGCGGCCAGGGTACAGTGGTCACGTCGCACCAGGGGGCGGGCGCCTTCGCCTCGGCGAGCGCCACGATCGCGGTCAGCGGCGAGCCGCCGCGCTCGGAGCCGAGCGGCGCGATCCCGCCGGTCACGGTGATCCGCATCCGGGCCAGTTCCGGCTTGCTCGATGACTCAACCACGGCCAGCGCGCCGGCCCTGATCTGGTCCAGGTCCGGCTCGGCCAGGCCGAGCCCGGCCGCCGACCGGCCCAGCCGGGCCAGGTGCCTACTCAGCGCGAACGGAACACCGCGGACGACCTTGATTGTCTCGAAGACCCCGTCGCCGGTCACCAGCCCGTGGTCGAAGACCGAGATCCGTGCCTCATCGTCGGGAACCAGCGTCCCGTTTATCCATACCGTCACGGGATGCCAGGCTAGCGCAGCCCGGCGCAATGAGCCGCAGCGGCCTCGCAGATTTCGGGGAGCACCGCGTCCACGGCGGCGATCTGCCCGGCCACCTCCCGGTCGACGTCCATCCGCTCCACATGAGCCCGCACCACCGCGTGCGCGGCGGCCACCGCGGCGCTCGGCGGGGCGATCTCGGCCCGCAGGTCGATGCCCTGCGCCGCGCAGAGGATCTCCACGGCCAGGCAGGTACGGACGTTGGCGGCCACCTCGCGCAGCTTGCGCACCGCCGTCCAGCCCATGGACACGTGATCTTCCTGCTTACCCGACGTCGGGATGGTGTCCACGCTGGCCGGATGGGCGAGCACCTTGTTCTCGCTGACCAGCGAGGCCGCGGTGTACTGGGCAAGCATGTAGCCGGAGTTGGTGCCCGCGTCGGGGGCCAGGAACGGGGCCAGGCCCCGGGAGAACGCCGGGTCCAGCATCCGGTCCACCCGCCGCTCGCTGATACTGGCCAGCTCGGCCAGGGCCATGGCCAGCATGTCGGCGGCGAAGGCCAGCGGCTCGCCGTGGAAGTTCCCGCTGATCATCACCTCGCCGTCCTCCGCGATCACCGGGTTGTCGACCACCGAGCCGAGCTCGGTCTCGAGGATCCCCCGGGCAAAGCCGAGCACGTCGCGCACGGCACCGTGCACCTGCGGCGCGCACCGCAGGCTGTAGGCGTCCTGCACCGCGTGCCTGCTCTCCCGGTGGCTGGCCATCAGCGCCGAGCCCGCCAGCAGCGCGCGCAGGTTCGCGGCGCTGACCAGCTGGCCCGGATGCGGCCGGAGGGCCTGCACCCGCTCGTCGTAAGGCCGGTCGTGGCCGAGCAGCGCCTCCACCGACAGCGCGCAGGCGACGTCGGCGGCTTGTACCAGCAGCGTGGCCTCATGTACCGAGAACGCGAGCAGGGCCTGCATCGGCTCAGTCCCGTTGACCAGTGACAGGCCTTCCTTGGGCGCCAGCCGCAGCGGCTCGATCCCGTGCTCGCCCAGGACCTCGGCCGCGGGCCGGCCGTTCGGCCCGTCGCCGGGGCCGCGCAACCGGCCCTCCCCGATCAGCGGCTGCGCCAGGTGCGCGAGCTGGGCGAGGTCGCCGGAGGCGCCCACCGAGCCCTTGCCCGGGACGACCGGAAGCAGGCCGAGGTTGAGCAGATGCAGCAACCGCTCCGGCAGGTCGGGCCGGACTCCCGAGTAGCCCGCGGCGAGCGTCCTGGCCCGGAGCAGCAGCACGGCCCGCACCGTGGCGTCGTCGAGCGGCTGCCCGGTGCCGGCCGCGTGCGACATCACGATCGCGCCCTGCAGCGTCCGCAGGTCCCGCTCCCCCACCCGGGTGTCGGCGAGCGCGCCGAACCCGGTGTTCACCCCGTACACCGGGGCATCGCCCGCGATGGCGGCGGCCACGACCTCGCGGCTGGCCTCCATGCGGGCCGGGACGTCCGGGCCCAGCTCGGCACGGGCTTCCCCGAGGCTTACGTCGATGACATCCTGCACGGTGAGCGCGTCGCCGTTGACGATCACAGTTCGCATGGCTGACAGCCTGCCATGCGCGCGCCGGTCAGTCAGGCGCCGACCAGCCGAACGTCGCGGCGAGCCCGTCCCGGCCCGGCTCGGTGACCCGGACCGCCCGCCGGGACGGGCCGCGCTCGATCCAGCCCAGCTGCAGCAGCCGGCCGGTGACCGCCGCGCCAAGCGCGCCGTTCAGGTGCGGGCGGCGCTGCGTCCAGTCCAGGCAGGCCCCGGCGAAACGGCGCCGGGATCGCCTGACCTCGGCCACGTCCACACCGAACGCGGCCAGCTTCTCCGCCCCGTCGGCGGTGACCTCATACCTGGCAGCCGGCCCGGTGCCGTTCCCGTTCAGGAATCCGGTCCTGAGCAGGGCGTCGAGCAGTTCCACCCCGGCGCGCCCGGCGAGGTGGTCGTAGCAGGTCCTGGCCTGGGCCAGCGCGGCCGCCTCCCGTGACTGGCGCAGGCTCCGCACCGGCCTGACCGGGCTGATCTGGGCGATCGTCTCGAGGACCGTCGCCACCTCGTGCCCGGCCAGCCGGTAGTAGCGGTGCCTGCCCTGCCTGGTCACGGCCACCAGTCCGCCGTCGAGTAGCCGGGTCAGGTGAGCGCTGGCCGTGGCCGGGCTGACCCCGGCCACCTGGCTGAGCTCCCCGGCCGACAGCGGCGGTCCGCCCAGCAGGGCGCCGAGCATGGCGGCCCGGGCCGGGTCGGCCATGAGCGCGGCCACCGGTGCGATGTCCGCGCCGTAGCCGCTGGGCGCTGCCTGCCAGGTGCCGTTCGTTGCGGTCATATTCCGACGGTAGCCCAGGTATCTTTCGTCCGCGATCGAAACATGACCGGGGCCATCCGGGCCGGGCCGTGGCGGGCTGCGGGGGGCTGCGAGGGGGGGTCCGCGCAGCCGTGCCGTTCCAGGCCGGGCGGAGTTTGCGGGCCGGGCGGGATGGGCTACAGTTCTTGAACGCATGCCGGTACCATCCGGCGTGACAGGTCTCGCCGCTGCGGGACCCGGCGGACGTGGCTCAGTTGGTAGAGCATCACCTTGCCAAGGTGAGGGTCGCGGGTTCGAATCCCGTCGTCCGCTCGGAGGTGCCGGACGCCGTCCCGCCAGCCGACGGTCCGCACGGCTCTTCGGTACCAGGGCGGGCTCCGCAGGGGCCCGCTGTGGCGGAATGGCCGAGTGGCTTAGGCAAGGGCCTGCAAAGCCCTGTACGCGGGTTCGATTCCCGCTTCCGCCTCGCGGGCGGTTAGCTCAGCGGGAGAGCGCTTCCCTGACACGGAAGAGGCCACAAGTTCAAATCTTGTACCGCCCACGATATTTCTGCAGCTAAAATAGGAATTTCGACAAAGCGTACGATAGCCAAAGTGATAGCCATCTAAGGATCGTTCCGATAAGATCACGTCCTGGCCCGGCGCGGATGGGGCGACGACCCCTCTTGCTGCTGGGAAGCGCAAGAGCGCCTGGTCAGCGAAATCTCGCGCGGCCACGCCGCCGACGGCACGCGAGACCGAACTAAGGCCGGCGGCCCGACCAAGACCGAGGCCCGCGACAAGCTCAGGGACTGAAAGACAAGCTCGCCACCGAGCAGCACACGGAACTGGAAGCCAGCCCTCCCCCGGATGCCACACTCAGCGAGTGCGCCGCGACCTAGCTCACTGAGGGCCTGAACGCGCCGCCGCAGACCACCCGGAAGATAGGGACCGCCCGCGCCGGTGCCGGACGCAATCGGCGGCAAGCAGCTTCGCGAGTTGTCGGCCACTTATGTGCATCGCGCACCGTCGACCTCTCGGTCATGCCGAGGCGCTACTCGATGGATACCCGCCAGGAAGAGACCGCGGCGCGCCGTCGTCGGCTCCTGGACGCGGCGGTCGAGGTCCTCGGAGACGCCGGCGCTGAGCGGTTCACCACGGAGGCGGTCGCCGACCGGGCCGGCGCTGCCATCCGCACGCTGTACAACCACTTCTCATCACGTGACGAGCTGATCGTCGAGGCCCTCAGCCGCTTGCCGACAGAATTCCGACCTGTCCGGCGTCATCCCAGATCAAGACCTTCAGCGGCAGGTCGAGCACGGCCAGCGGCGAGGCCCTCATGATGGGGTGCCAGCGGCCGGGCTGCCGAAGATCACCAGAGTTGTGTCTTGCAGCCGTAGCCCGACTCGGCAAGGCGGGCGTGGCTGCTGTCCAGGCCGAACTTGGCGACCACGAACCCGAGCCCGGCATAGGAAAGCGACATGCGCAACCAGGCCAGAGCGTGCGGTTGCTTGCCAGCAGGTCTCGCATTCTCGCGCTGTCGCCTGCATTCAACAGATGCCGGGGGGTCTGCTGTGCGATCGAGAGGACATCGCCATGATGATCATCTGCCTCAAGGCGCGTATCGGCGTATGCAAAGAGACAACGGGTGTCTTACGCCGCCTTCACGATGAGCAGGTAGGCCACCAGTATGAACCACAGGTACGTGACGGCTAGGAAGAACCGCTCGCACAAGCCAAAGATGCGACGGAGCCGCGGGAGCAGTGTGACAACGACCAGAATCAGGCCTACTAGTGTCGCCCCGGCCAGCCAGGTCAGGAGAGCTTTCTCGGAGTGCCACGGATGGATCTTCACGAGAACTGGGGTCAGCCCTGATATTGCCGCGTAGGTGAATCCGAACGTCAAGATCGCGAAGAAATAGTGGAGCGCGCCGGTTCGGTTCAGGCGCTCCCCTTCCACGTTCGTGGGGAACAGCGACTCACCGACGCGGCTGACGGCCACCAGGCCCAGAAAGGCGAGGTCCCGGCCCACGAGCGGCGGGGAGCCGACTCCCAGCGTCAGGCCGGCCAGCAGGGCCAGCACGGCTATCGAGCCTGCCCAGAGGCTGACCCGGAACAACGGCGCGTACTTGCCGACACCGTAGTCGCTGACCGCATTATGGCGGGGATCGTAACCAGTGGGGAGAACGTGCAAGGCAAGAACGACCGCGACATAGACGAGGCTTCCCAGCAGGCTTATCAGAGCGAACGGGAGGACATTGGCTTCCACTTGGGTGATCCTTACTGGGTCTTAGCTACAGAGAAGAGGGCCGCGGCAGTCACTGGTCGGGAATCCAGCTGCCATGGAAGCCGAGCGGGATCCGGACGGGCAGGTGGACCCGTGCGACCGGCTGGCCGGTGAAGTCTTGCGCGGCGAGGATGACCAGGTCGGCGGCGCCGCGCTCGGGGTTGTGGACGAACGCCATGACGTAGCCGTCGTCCTCGGCGGCGTCAGGTGCGGCCGGGGCGAAGACGGCCTCGCCGGCGGTGGCGTCCTTGCCGAATTGGTGCGCCTGCACGGTGCCGGCGGCCAGGTCGTGCTTAAGCAGGGCGTTGGAGAACGCCTCGTCGGCGAAGTCGCCGCCGGGTGACACAGTGGCCTGGCCGACCGCCCCGATGACCGCGCTATAGCCGTAGCGGTACGGCCGGGAGACGGCCCGGTCATCGACGCGGGGGAATTCCTGGGGGCGGTCATCGAGCCGCTGCTGGGTAACCCGGCCAGCGGCCGGGTCGATGGTCCACCGGTCCAGCGTCAGGGGCCCGTGCTCCGCGAGCGCGGAGACATCGTAGGCGCCTTCGTAACGGACCAGTTCGACGACGACCCGGCCACCGTCGTCGTGGGCGTTGAGGGTGTGAAAGACCCAGCAGGGGTCTACCTCGAACCAGCGGACGCCGGCTGAAGGGTTGTCGCGGGGCAGCAGGCCGACCCTGGCCTGGTGGGCCGGGTTCCATGTGTACGGGAGCTTGAGCCCGGCCGATACCGCGTCCATGCTGAAGGTGACCGGCAGGTCGAGCAGGACCACGTAGCTGGCGGTGAGCGCGAAGTCGTGCATCATCGGCCCGTCGGGGACCGGGATGTCGGTGGTGCGGCTCACCTGGCCATCGGCGCCGATGACGACGTACTGCACGTAGTCCCAGGCCCAGAAGTAGGCGATGGCGTGCAGCTCCCCGGTGCGCCGGTCAGGCTTGGTGTGCGCGGCGAACCCGCCGGGCAGCGTCCCGCCGAAGTCGCACGGCCCGAGGGTCTCCAGCTCACCGGACAGCTCGTACGGCAGCGGACCGGCTTCCACGGTGGCCAGGAAGCGACCGGCGTGGGCGATGATGTGGGTGTTGGCGGCGAAGTCCATGTCGGCGTGCACCGGCCCGGCGGGCCATTTCTCGCCCAGTGCCTCGGCCAGCAGCCGGGAGCGGACCCAGCGGTTGCGGTACCACTCAGCCTTCCCGTCGCGCAGCCGCACGCCGTGCACCATGCCCGGGCCCAGGAACCAGTGCCCCTCCCAGAAGAGGTAACCAGGATCCTCCAGGCCCAGCGGGTTCGGCCCGTTGCGCAGGTAGCGCCCGGACAGCCCGGCCGGCACACTGCCCGTCACCGGCAGGTCGAACGCGGTGACCTCATCCTCAACAGGGGCAAACGGGCCTTGCAAGAAGCGGCTCTGATCAGGCATCGCTCGTTCCCTTCGGGTGAGCGGACGCCGACGGGGCGTCCCGTTCTGGCGGTCTGCCAGGCACAGATCTTGCGGTCGCCGTGCTCCAGCGGCAGACCTGAAGCTGGCCCAGGTCCCGGTGAAAAAACATCGCACTGATGCCGACCATCAGCATCCACAGGCTGCCCGGATAGCTGGCCAGGCGCTCGGCGCCGCCGACGCCCAGCTCCAGATAGGCCAACGACCCGGCGTACTGGCCGACGGTGGACAGCACATTGCCCGCCAGCCCCACCACCGCCACCACGATCCCGACCTGGGCCAGCCCGCGGCTGGCCCGCCGGATGGCCAGGCTGAGCAGCAAGATGGCGACAGTGCCCAGCGGGACGTTCAGCGCCCCGAGCAGGTGCAGGCCGGTGTGGGTGTTCTCCGGGACCAGGCCCACGATGATCTTCCCGAGCCCGGACAGGACCCACAAGATCAGCGCCCAGCGGGCGAGTCGGCCGGCGGGCCAGATCCGCTGCAGCAGGAGCGCGCCGGCAATCGTCAGCACCGCCAAAGACGACGAACGACACGTTCATCAGACCGTGCGAGGGCGAGCACACGTAATAGGGCGTCCCGTGCGGGACATGGAACATCCCGCAGGCAGTGTTCCCCAGGTCGCTGATGTAGTTGTTCTTCAGGCTGTAGGGCCTGGTCCACGCCGCCGCCGCAACGATCTGCGCCACCGCGTAATGAACAACACCCACCGCCCAGTACGCCCCGCCCGCCACGACCACAGCACGGCCCGCGCCGCGGACAGCTTCCGCGCCCAGGGCAGGGTTCTCGATTGCCGCCATTTCGCTCCTCCCTTCATGAGCGGTACTTCATGAGTGCTTGCCAGCAGTTGTTGGTCACGCGGCTGCCGCAAGGGAAGGATCTGCTCTGTCGCGATCATGACGCGGCAGGCAGACCTCTGGAATCTGTCAAATAACTCGGTCTCGCCCCGGCCCGGGCGTCGGCCCGCAGTCAGATGACCGGCGCCTGCGGGGCGGTGAGCCACCCCCGGCACGCTGAACAGCGGCGGGCACTCGCGCGGGTAGTGCCGCGCGCGTATGGTGCCAGGTAAGAATCTGTCTGTGTTCTGAGCTGGCCTCAGTCGGCAGCTTGGACAACCGGCGGTCGGACGTGGCGGAGGTTCTGGTCGCGCACAGTGTCGCCAGCTGCGGGACCGACGCAACGCCGGTCCATAGTCAGCGTCGAGGATGCGCGGCGCATCTCGCATGTCCGGAGGCCAGCCTGGCTTGGCGCGCTCGCGCGCCTTTGAAGTGGTACAGCAGGTCCTCACAGGCCGGATCAGCGTGAACTTGTCCGGCGCCGGGAGGGATGAGACCTTGATCTACAGCGGCAGTGGCGGTGTAATGTTCGTTACATCACCCGCTGTGACGATGGCAGAGTCGATGCTCCCCGGCTCTACGCCCTCGCGTTGAAGCCCTGATCGTCATGCCGGCGCTGGTGGGACGAGACAGGGAACTGGAGCTTCTCCGGTCGCTACTTGCCAAGGCCGGGTCGGGCGGGGGCGCTGTCATATTGTCCGGTGAACCTGGGTCGGGCAAGACAGCGCTGCTGAACGCGGCAGAGAGCCTGGCCCTGCAATCCGGCGTCCGGGTGCTGCGCGCGGGCGGCGTCGAGTTTGAGGCGAGCGTGACCTTTGCGGGGCTCAACCAGGCTCTTCTTGCCCTGCGCCCTGGCGTGGCCGCACTGATCAGCGCGCACCGGGTCGCTCTCGAGGTAGCACTCGGGTTCGACGAAGGTCCTCCCCCGCAGCCCCTGATCCTGGCGAACGCGACCCTCGACTTGCTGCGCGCCGCTGCCGACCTGCAGCCACTGCTGCTCGTCATCGATGACCTGCACTGGCTGGATCGTTCGAGTGCCATCATTCTCGGTCTGGTCGCCCGGCGTCTTGCAGGCTCACGGATCGGGCTGATCGCCGCAACCCGCACCGAGGCTGAGACTTTCTTCGACCGCAGCGGCATACCTACGCATGAACTCACACCCCTCGACCTCGAGGCCGCGACCGTGCTACTCAGCTCGCGGTACCCGGCACTAGCTCCGCGAGTGCGCCAGCGCATCCTTGCGGAGGCAGGCGGGAATCCTCTCGCACTGCTTGAGCTGCCTGCGATACTCACCGCGCCGCAGCGACTCGCGGCGCAGAGGCTTCCGGCGGTCCTCCCACTGACCGGCGGCCTGCAGGCGATGTTCGCCGACCGGGTGCGTGCACTGCCTTCGGCCGCCCACAGTATTCTGCTGCTCGCGGTCCTCGAAGGCACCGGAGATCTCCGTGTCCTCGGCGCCACAGCCGGCCAGGAGGCGCTCGCCTCCCTTGCACCGGCTGAGCAGACCCATCTGATCAAGTTGCGCGAAGGCGACAGCAAGCTGTCCTTCCGGCACCCGCTCGTCCGATCCGTCGTGGTGGAAATGTCCACGAGTGCCGAACGCCGCGAGGCCCACCGAGCGCTGGCCGAGGCTCTGCAAGCAGACCCGGACCGGCGCGTCTGGCATCTTGCCGAGGCGGCCGTCGGTTCCGACGCCCAAGCGGCGGATCTGCTGGTGGAGCACGCACATCGCATCCTCCGGCGCGGTGATCCCGCTGGTGCCGTGGCTGCACTCCTCCGCTCCGCCGACCTGACACCATCCGGGCCAGACCGCGCACGCAGGCTATCTGAGGCTGCCTACGTCGGCGCTAACGTGACCGGGGATCTGCGCAACGTCGCGCAGCTACTCCGCGACGCCGAACACGCTGATCCCGCGGCGCAGCTTGGCGGGTCGCTGCTCGCCGCGGTCGCTGCCTCCTACGCCTTGCTCAACGGCGAGGGTGACATCGCCACTGCGCATCGCTTGCTGGTCGGCGCCATCGAGATGCAGGCGGACCTCCCCATGGCTAGGGATGCGCTCGTCGAAGCCCTGCATACCCTGATGCTGGTCTGCTTCTTTGGTGGCCGGCCTGAGTTGTGGCCACCGTTCTACGCGGCGCTCGCGCGCCTGGGGGCGGGGCTGCCAGAGCCGCTCGGGGTGTGCAGCCAGGTCTTTCCCGACACGGTCCGCGCTGCGGCAGCCGCGCTCGAACGGCTCGCGGGCGCCGTGCGTGACCTGCGGGACGTGACGGAACCGACGCACATAATCAGGATCGCCATGGCGTCGACCCACATAGATCTTGCTGGCTGCCGCGATCCTCTTTTGCGAGTGGTGCGTGATGGACGACAGGGAGGCGCTGTCACCTCCGCCATCTTCGCCTTGATGTTCCTCGGCCTGGACGACTATCACAGCGGCCGGTGGGACGAGGCTCTGACCTTCGCAGATGAGGGCCTGGCATTGTGCGACGAGCACGGATATCGCCTGCTTGGATTGCCTGGGCACTGGATCCACGCTCTCGTCGCGGCTGCCCGGGGCGATCACGCCACCACGGTCAGGCTGACCGACCAGATGCTGCAGTGGGCTCAGCCGCGCGGCATCTACGCCATTCAGTCGGAGTATCACTTCACCCGGGCGCTGGCCGCCCTGGCGGAAAACGATTTCGAGGGCGCCTTTCAGCACGCGTCCGCGATCAGCCCCCCGGGACGATTTGATCCCCACACCAACCTTGCGCTTTGGGCGATGATGGATCTCGTCGAAGCCGCAGTCCGTACCGGCCGCAACGATGAGGCCACAGCCCACGTCGAGGCCATCCGTGCCGCGAACGTTGCAGCGATTTCGCCCCGCATCGCTCTCCTCGCCGACGCGTCGGCCGCGCTGGCCGCCCGTGATGACCTTGCCCTAGGCCTGTTCAAGCAGGCGCTCGCAGATCCGGGTGCGGATCGCTGGCCCTTTGATCATGCCCGCGTGCAGCTGGCCTTCGGGGAACGGCTTCGGCGGGCCCGGAGGACAGCCGAATCGCGAGCCCACCTCAGTATCGCGCTCGACGCCTTCGAGCGCCTCGGCGCCAGGCCGTGGGCCACCCGCGCCGCCAGCGAGCTACGGGCAGCCGGACAGATCAGAGTCCGCGCCGATCAGCCGGCACGCGACTCGCTCACGCCGCAGGAACGCGAGATCGCGATGCTCGCCGCCGCTGGCCTGACCAACAAGGAGATCGGTCAGCGGCTTTTCCTGTCGCACCGCACCGTCGGAGCCCACCTGTACCAGATCTTTCCCAAACTCGGCATCACGTCCCGGGCAGCGCTGCGCGACGCGCTCGCATCCCAGCCTCCAGAGGGCCAGGACGAGAACCGCAGCGAGCCTTGACCGCAGCGACAGGGCAAGGCGCCGTGTCGCATGCCGAGGTCAGGGTCAAATGACAGATGCTGCTCACCGCCCGCGGGGCCTAGCGTTGCATACGGCTTGATCGTCGCAGCAGACCCGTCCGTGCGGCTCGTCTCGGAAAGGTGGCGGCGTTATGACCACGTTCGACCGGGAAAATCACCCGGACGTGCCGACCATCCTCACGCCCGGGGAGCAAAGAGCCGTCTGGTTCCTGGGCGCGCTCATTCGCGTCCGGGCCGGCGGCAGCGCAACAGCGGGCCAGCTGGCGATCCTCGAGCACACAGGACCGCGCGGCTACAACAGCCCCCTGCACCGCCACAAAGCCGACGAGGAGACCTTCCTCATCCTGGACGGCGAGCTGCGGGTCGAAGTCGGCGGGCAAGCGGTCAGGGCAGGCCCAGGCACCGCCGCGGTTCTCCCCCGCCAGATCCCCCATGCCTTCGTCGTCACAAGCCCGCAGGCACGGTTCCTGACCCTGCACACGCCAGCCGGCTTCGACGAGTTCACGCTGGCCGCTGGATCACCCGCTTGCTCCCCGTTCGAGGACCCCTCGGACGAACTGCCGCCCGACCCGGCAGCGCTGGCCGCCACCGCAGCCTCATACGGCATCGAGATCCTCGGGCCGCCGCCCAGCCCCTCCTGACCGGCCGGCATCCGCCGCGCCACAACCGCTACGGCACGCCCGAGGAGAGTTTGATGTCGCCGTCGAAGAGCAAGATCACCCAGGAGACTGCGCATACGCCGGGCTCTGGCCCATTCCCGTACGAAGGAACCAGATGACGGAGACCTCGACCACGCGTGCGGAGACCAACCGGGAGATCATCGGCCAGGCCTTCGATGCCTGGCGCCAGGGGACCGGTGCCATCACCGACGTGTTCGCCCCCGGCATGGTCTGGCGTATCGAGGGACACTCGGCCGCATCGAAGGAGTACCGCAGCAAGCAGCAGTTCATCGATGAGGTCCTGGCCCCGTTCGGCGCCCGGTTCACGGTGTCAGAGCCATTCCGCCCGGTCACGATCCGCGCGGTCTACGCCGACGACGACACCGTCATCGTTATCTGGGACGGCCGCGGGATCGCCAGCGACGGTCAGCCCTACGAGAACAGCTACGCCTGGATCATGAAGCTCGCTGACGGCAAGGTCATTGACGGCACCGCGTTCTACGACAGCATCTCCTTCAACGACCTCTGGGCTCGCGTCCAGCCCCCGTGAACCGGACCAGCAAGTGCCGTTGCAGTATTCGTTCCCGGTCGGAGCTGGCACAAAGAGTCGGGTCCCAAAGAGACTGGTACTGCGCGAGAAGAGTCACGGCGCCCCGAAGGGTGATAGCCAAGACCAAGATCAAGATAGCCATGGCAGGCAGACCTGGAGACTCCTCCTGACCCTTACAGGCATTGAATTAGCAGGTCAGCTGGCTATTCTGCTGGTCAGTGGCTCGCTGATTGTCCCTGACACGGAAGAGGTCACAAGTTCAAATCTTGTACCGCCCACCGCGTTTCTGCACGTCATAGCCGAATTTCGGCATGACGTGCGATAGCCATTGTGATAGCCATCCAAGATCGCGTCTCCCGCCGAGCAGATGACACCAGCGTGTCCCCGTTCGCGGCCCTTAGCAGGGAGATTCGCAGCGCCGGCCGGGCCCAGCTGGATATCACGGCCACCGTCCACCGGTATCGACTCACCGAGCGGATCACCGCCTCCGGCCGCGCCTTTCGCCGACAGCATCGACGGGCACCTAGCCCACCACGACCTCCCGACCAGTCACGCCGGCACGGCTACGTCGAGAGGGGGCGTCACGCTGAGTGATGGAGGAGGTCAGGGAGAACGCGCGCCGAGCCGCCGTTATCTCAAGCCCGAATTTGGGTGTCTTCGCTGTAACCGCCGCGGGTCCTGGGCTTCGGCGAGGACACGTTATCTATAGCGGTGTCTTCGCTGTAGCTGCTGTGCGGGCCGCGTTTGCCTCGAGGTGTGGTCCATCCTTCGGCTTGGTCGACGGTTTCGGCTGAGAGTGTCTCGAGTTCGCTGATCAGCTCGCGCAGGCGCTTGGTGTTGTCGAACAGGGGACGGTATCGCTCGAGCTGTGCGGGGCTGAGCGTGCGGGTGATGGTCTTGGCTCCGACCTTGCGGATCCATGACGGGTAGGGGCCGTGCAGGTGGCTTGGGTCGGTGTGACACCGGCAGCGGGGAGAGCCGCAGCGGGTGGTGCGCTCGACCAGGCTGCCGGGCAGGCATAGGCCGAGCTGGACGATCTGGTCGGTGATCTGGCGCTGGCGGAGCTCGGTGCTGGCTGGCGTTGAGGGCATGCCTTGTTGCTATCGCATCTTTGCGCGCGCATCGGCGAGGCTCCGCCGTCCGCCGCCTTGAAAGCTTTATCTTCAAGGCAGCGGGGACCCGGCCGGGCCGGCCGGATGGGAGGGGGCGTGCTCGTTCAGCGGGTGCTGATGCCGGTCAGCGGCCGGGAGTCCTGGACGCTGCTGGGGGACGACGGCGAGGTGGTCGAGCCAGCCGAGCGCTACCTGGCCTACCTGGCGGCGATCGAGCGCTCTCCCAACACGGCGCGGGCCTGGGCGGTCAGCTTGAAGCTGTGGTTCGAGTTCCTCCAGCACGCCTCGGTGAACTGGGACGAGGCGGGCGTGGAGGACGTGGCCCGGTTCGTGGCCTGGCTGCGCGCCCCGGCGGGCAACGTGATCGTGCTGGCGGACGGGACCGGGGCCCGGGAACCGGCCACGGTGAACAGGCATCTGGCCGGGGTGTTCGGCTTCTATGACCACCATGCGCGCACCGGTCTGGCGGTCGCTGCCGAGCTGGTCTCGTGGCGGCGGATCAGCCGCGGCTCGTATAAGCCGTTCCTGCATCACGTGACGAAGGGCCGGCCGATCCCGGTGCGGCCGGTGAAGCTGCACGTTCCGATGCTCCCGGCCGGCCTGCTGGGTGACCGCTACGGGCGCAAGAAGGTCCTGCTCATCTCCCTGGCGCTGTTCGGGATCGGATCGGCGGCGTGCGCGTACTCGACGTCGGTGGCGGAGTTCATGGCGGCCCGGGTGCTGATCGGGCTCGGCGGCGCAGGGATAATCGTGATGGCGTTCTCCGTCCTCACGGTGCTGTTCGGCAAGGCGGAGCGGCCGAAGGCCGTGGGGGTGATGGCGGGGGTCACCTTCGTGGCCTTCCCGATCGGCCCGATCCTGGGCGGCTGGCTGCTCAGCAGTTACTGGTGGGGCTGGGTATTCCTGATCAACGTGCCGGTCGTCGTGGTCGGCCTGGCGGCCGTCATCGCCCTGGTGCCGGAGTCCCGCGCCGCGCAGCGCCCGGGCCTGGACCTGGCGGGGGTGGCGGCCTCGGCGACCGGGCTGGTGGCGCTGACCTACGGCCTGATCGAGGCCGGGCAGGACGGCTGGAGCGATGCCGGTGCCCTGGCCCTGATGGTCGCCGGAGTGGCGTTGCTGGCCGGCTTCTTGGGCTGGGAGCGCCGGCTGACCCGCCGGCCGGGCGGTCAGCCGCTCCTCGATCTGACCTTGTTCGGCTCGGCGTCGTTCACCTGGGGCGTGATCCTGGCGGTGCTGCCGATCATGGCGATGCTCGGCATCTTGTTCACCATGCCGCAGTACTTCCAGGGCGTACTCGGCACGAACGCCATGGGCTCGGGCCTGAGGCTGCTGCCCCTGGTCGCCGGGCTCATCGCCGGAGCCGTTCCCGCTGCCCGCGTCGTCCGCCTGGTCGGCGCCAAGGTGGCCGTGACCGCCGGGTTCGTCCTGCTCGCGGCCGGGCTGTTCACCGCAGCTATGACCAGTGCCGGCTCGGGCGGCCTGTTCGTGGCGGCGTGGATGGCCGTCGCCGGGCTGGGGACGGGCATCGCCATGGCCACCGCCATGTCCGCCGCGCTGGTCGAGCTATCGGCGGACAAAAGCGGCGTCGGCTCGGCGGTGCTGCAGGCGGTCAACAAGACCGGGGGCCCGCTCGGCATCGCCATCCTCGGCAGCGTGCTGAGCGCCGGCTATCTTGCCCGCCTGCACCTATCGGGACTGCCGCCGGCCGCCGCCGCGGCCGTCCGCCAGAGCGTCTTCGGCGGCGTGGCAGTCGCCCAGAAGCTCCACTCGGCGGCGCTGCTCGCGTCCGTGCAGGCGGCCTTCGTGCACGGCATGGACATGGCCCTTCTGGTGTCCGCCGGCATCGCCCTGGCAGGCGTCGTCCTCACCCTGGTCTTCCTGCCGGCGTCGAATGCCCCGAAAAAGACAGTGCAGCCGGTCACGGACACAGACGGTGAGGCTGCCGGAAAACAGCCAGCAATCACCGGTCAGGCTGCGTGAACGCACAATGGCGACGACCCGGGCGGCGATGCAAGGCTTTGCGGCCAAGCCAAGATCGTGCTGCCGGACCAGCTTCGCGAAAAAATGACGGGAGCATCTCCCCGCCGAAGCCATGGTTCCGATGGCGTCTGGCAGCAGCCCCGCAGGCGGGCCGGGCGAATCCGCCATCAGTGACCAGATGCTGCGCGGGCTGTCCCACCTTGACCGGGCCGGCCTCCTGCGCCGCGTCCAGATGCTGACTGCGTCAGAGTTCAGTATCAGTCAGCGCAGGCTGACCGCCAGGCGCTGGTTCATCCGGTTCCCGGCTGCTTGCCGTCTGGTCCTGATTCCCCGGACAATCGGGCTTGCCTGGGTGCGGGGTAGTTGCGGATCGCCGGTCGGGTTCAACGCGCCCTCTTGGCTGGTCTCTGTGGAACTGCTGACGGGTACTTCGGGGTGCCTCAGCTTTCGTTGAAGTGCCATTGACAGGCTGTAGGCTTGTTTCTGACACGACGGGCAGTCCCGTAGCCGTGTTGGACTCTGCTGGGACCATTGGCAGCCTCCGGGAGCGTTGCTCCGGACCTTGGTAGCGCTGGCTTGGCAGATTGATCCACCGGACGCCTGGTTTCGGGCAGGACGACCGCTCACCGTCTGTCGCCCCGTACGGGACCTGCGCCTCCTCAGCTACGGGAGCGCCATGACATCGACCGTCTCGACCAAGCCAGCATCGTCGGCTTGGGCGATTTTCAACGACCAGTCCTTCTCCTTCGAGACGCTCCGGGCCCTCGGCTACGCCCCATACGGCGGCGCCGACATCGGCGAAGTCACCAGCACGGCGGCCCGGATCCCCGACGGCGACTTGACCGCCTGGTACGCGCAGTGGCGGGCGCTCGCCGAACGGATTCACGCCGGCGCCGATCGCAGCGCCGCCGAAGGGCACCCCGTCAGCGCCCGGGAGTCCTACCTGCGGGCCAGCAACTACTACCGGCTGTGCGAGTTCTACCTGCGTGCCGACTCATCGAATGACCCCGAAGTCCGCGAAGTGGGCCAGCTCTCGGTCGACAGCTTCGCCCGTGCTGCGCAGCTGATGAACCCGGCGCCGCAGCGGGTGCGATTCCCCTATGAGGACACCACGCTGCCCGGGTGGTGGATCCCGGCCGATCTGGGGACGGCTCATCCCGCCGGCGGTGACCCAGACGGTCCCCGGCCCACGCTCTTGTACCACGGTGGCTTCGACAGCACCGAGGAGGAGCTGTACTTCACCGGCGGCGCGGCCGCCGCCCGGCGCGGCTACCACGTGCTCGCCTTTGCCGGCCCCGGGCAAGGCAGCGCCCTTCGTGACCAGAAGCTGCTGTTCCGCCCGGACTGGGACGCCGTGGTCACCCCTGCCGTTGACTGGCTCCTGGCGCGCCCGGACGTAGACCCCCATCGCATTGCGCTCATGGGGATGAGCCTCGGCGGCCTACTCGCGCCCCGGGCCGCCGCCACCGAGCACCGCGTGGCCGCTCTGATCGCGTACGACGGCCTCTACTCGTTCGCCGACATGGTGCACCGCCTGGTCGGGCCCGAGATCATGAAGCTCATCGGCGACGGCCTCGTCACAAGCGACACGAAGGCAAACGCCCTCATCAAGGAGATCATAAGCTCCAGAACCAATGCTTTCGGCCCGGCGCTCCCGTGGGGTATGTGGGTCTTCGGAGAAGACAGCCCCGCGGCTGCCCTCCGCGCCTTCGCCCCCTACACCCTCGAAGGCTACGCGCCACTGGTCACCTGTCCCACGCTCGTCCTCGACGGCGAGAATGACCCCTGCGACTCGTCCCGGCTCTATGAGGCTCTGCGCTGCCAGAAGACCTATCACCTGTTCCCCGCGGCCGAAGGCGGCGGCGAGCACTGCCAACCGGGGGCGGTGTCCAGGCTGCACCAGGTGGTCTTCGACTGGCTTGACACCGTCCTCGACACGGTCAACACCGTTAGCTGACCAACGGTGCAAAGCTCGCTCAAGTCGAGCTCTATCGACTCAGGGAGCGTCGTGCAACCAGTCCTGTTCGCCGATGATCCGCAATTTTGGTTCGAGACCCTGCGCACCATGGGCCACGCCGCCTATGGCGGGGCCGACATCGGCGAGGTCCTCACGACGGCACAGAACATCGTCGCGGGGGACTATGACAGCTGGCACGACCAGTGGCTGGCCATCGCCGGCAAGATCGCCGCCGAGGCGGAGACCCAGCTGGCTGCCGGGCATCGCACCAGTGCCCGGGACGGGCTGATGCGAGCCAGCATCTACTACCACAATGCCGGGTTCTTCCTGCATGGCGATCCCGCTGATCCGCGCATCGACCACGCCTATCGACGCTCCACGCAGTGCTTCCACACCGCCGCAGCGCTGTTCGTCCCAACCATCGAGGTGGTGGAGATCCCCTACGAGGACACCGTGCTGCACGGCTACTTCTATCGTGCCGCTAACGGCGGAGGCGGCGGCACGGCGCGCCCGGTCATGGTCCTGCATAACGGCTTCGACGGCACCGCAGAGGAGATGCACTCCAACGGCGCCGCAGCAGGATCTGAACGCGGCTACCACGTTCTCACCTTCGACGGGCCGGGCCAACCCGCCGCTCGCCACCTCGACGGCCTCGTCTTCCGGCCTGACTGGGAGAACGTCGTAACCCCCGTGCTGGACTGGGTCATGGCCCGCCCCGAGGTCGACGAGTCTCGCGTCGGGCTGCTCGGCTTGAGCATGGGGGGCCTGCTTGCCCCTCGCGCTGCCGCCTTCGAGCACCGCCTCGCCGCCTGCGTCGCCGTCGATGGCATCTACGAGCTCGGAGCCACCGTCCTGAGTCACTTTCCGGGCAGCCGGGCCGAAGTCGAGGCCGCTTTGCGGGCCGAACGCGCCCCCGAAGTCGACGCCGCGATGGAGAACCTCATGGCGAATGACCCGACGGTGCGCTGGGCTATCACCAACGGTATGTACGTCATGGGCGTGGACTCACCGCGCGCCTTTGCCGCCTGCTATCTCGACTACACCCTCGCCGGCGGCATTGCCGAACAGATCACCTGCCCGACCCTGGTGTGCGAAGGCGAGTCGGATATGTTCTGGCCGGGCCAGCCCCAGGAACTGTTCGACCACCTGACCTGCCCGAAGACCCTGCTGCGGTTCACCAACGCCGAGGGCGCGGGCGCCCACTGTCAATTCGGGGCTCAGCGCCTGGCCTACGCCCGGATCTACGACTGGCTCGACGACACAATGGCGATCAGGGACTGACCGGGTAGGGGTCCCGCGTGGCGGTGAAGCCGATGCCGCGCATCGCCGGGGTGTCGGTGACCGGCAGCGAGCGGGCCGGGGCGGCCGTGGCCGGGCAGAACTTGAAGAAGGTTGTGCTGGAGCTGGGGGGCTCGGATCCGTTCATCGTGCTGGACGGTGCCGACCTGGCGAAAGTGGCCAGGACGGCGGCAGCGGCCAGGATGGAGAACGGCGGCCAGGCCTGCAATGCATCCAAGCGGATGATCGTAGCCGACGCCATCTACGACGACTTCATGCGCGAGTTCACCGCCGCGATGTCCAGCTACGTGACCGGGGATCCGGCCGACCCGGCGACGAGCTACGGGCCGCCGTCCTGGGAGCAGGCGGCGCGCAACCTGATGGCCCAGATCGACGACGCGGTCAGCAAGGGCGCAACCGTCCACCTCAGAGGGCGCCGCATCGACGGGCCGGGCGCATTCGTGGAGGCGACCGTGCTGTCCGGCGTGACCCCCGACGTCCGCGCCTACCGCGAGGAGCTGTTCGGCCCGGCCGCCGTGGCCTACCAGGTGGCCGACGCCGATGAAGCGGTGGAGCTGGCCAACAGCAGCGCGTTCGGGCTCGGCGGAGCCGTCTGGGCCTGGCCCGCTTTGACGGACATCCATCATCAGGGGTTCGCCCCCGGAAGGATGTCCGACCATGGAGAGCATGGGGAAGAAGCCCCGGCGCCGCCGTTCGTTCACGCCGGAGTTCAAGGCCGAGGTCGTTGAGCTGTGTCAGCGGGGGGACCGTTCAGTGAGGCAGGTCGCCCGGGACTTCGATCTGACCGAGACCGCGGTGCGTGAATGGGTCAAGCAGGCAGAACGTGACGCCGGGACCAGGCAGGACGGCGGCCTGACCACCGTTGAGCACAAGGAGCTGGCCGAGCTGCGCCGGGAGAACCGGCGACTGCGTGAGGATGTGGAGATCCTTAAGCGGGCGACGGCTTTCTTCGCCAAGGAGACCCGGTGAACTGCTACCCGTTCATCGAGGCGGAGAAGGCTGGCAGGCGTAACGTCGCCCCGACCAGCGCCAGCAGGGCGATGATCGCCAGCTCGAAGCGCCGGTAGCCGCGCTGTTCCAGGCCCAGGATGACGAAGGCGACCACTGCGGTGATCAGGCCGGCCGCCAGCAGGGGGACGCCGAACAGCAGGTTGATCCCGACCGCGGCGCCGACGAACTCGGCCAGGTCGGTGGCCATCGCGATGATCTCGGCCTGCAGCCAGAGCATCACGTTGGCCCGGCGGCCGAACCGTTCCCGGCACAGTTCGGGCAGGCTGCGGCCGGTGGACAGCCCGGCCTTGGAGGTGAGGTACTGCACCAGGACGGCCATCAGGCTGGCCATCACGATGACCCACGCCAGCTCGTAGCCGTGCTCGGCGCCGCCGGCGAAGTTGGTGGCGAAGTTCCCCGGGTCGACGTAGGCGACCGAGGCCACGAACGCCGGGCCCAGCAGGCCCGCCGCCGCGCGGATCCGGCCCCGCGCCTGCACCTGCTCCAGCGTGACCTGGCCGCGGGCCGCGGCCGCGGTGGCGGTCACGGCTGCACCACGCCGTGCACGAGACGGGCCAGCGGGATTCCCATGGCGTGGCGCTGGCCGCCGGCCTCGACCCACAGCGGCCCGCCGAACGGCTCCCGCTCCAGCACCCGTAGCACGACCCCGGGCCGCACGCCCAGGCTGGCCAGATACTGCAGGGCGGCGCTGTCCTCGTCGCTGACCCGGTCCACCCGGAACAACGCACCCGCGGCCACGCCAGCCAGCGCCGGCGGCCAGTCCTCGACATGATCGCCCGAGGGCTGCGGGATCGGGTCGCCGTGCGGATCCCGCCGCGGATGCCCCAGCGCCGCGTCGATCCGGTCGACCAGCAGGTCGCTGACCGCGTGCTGCAGCGCTTCGGCCTCGTCGTGCACCTCATCCCAGCTCATCGCGGCGGCCCGCACCAGGAAGGTCTCGATCAGCCGGTGCCGCCGGACCATGTCCCGGGCATGACACTGGCCGTGCTCGCTCAGCGCGATGCCGCCGCCGCCCGAGGCGGCCAGCAAGCCCGCCGCGGCCAGCCGGCGCAGCATCGCCGACACCGAGGGCGGGGCGACTCCCAGCCGGGCCGCCACATCACCGGTCAAGACGGGCGGGGCCTTGAAGCTCAGCAGGTAGATGACCCGCAGGTATTTCCCCATCGCCTCCGAACGCGCCGCATCACAGCACCAGGACCCGCGCCCGGCCGATGCCATCATGCGGGCAATCTAAACACGCCTGGAAGCCACCTCTAATCCCACAATTAGACATGCCTAATCACCGACCCGGGCCCCGTTCCGGCCCGCGGCGCGGCGGCGCGGGCTGACCCCCGCCGGCGCTGCGGACACCTGCCCTGGATCAGCAGCAGCCATTCCCCCCGCCAGGCGCCGCGGCCCGCGGCAGCCGCTGCTTGGCCGGGCCAAGCAGCGGCATCCCTGCCATGCTCAGCGCGGTCACCACGATGCCCGCGGTGCTGGCTCCCGGCCGGTGGCCGGCGAGCAGGCCATGCACCGAATCGGCGGCGACGTATGGCGCAAGCAGCCAGCGCAACCGCGAGGCGCGAGACCCGATTGTCGCCGGGTCTCCCGCTCCGGCCTGTGCGGAATCGGTCAGCTCACGGTGACTGGGCGTGCAAGCCGTCGGCTGAGCTGTCGCCGACCCGCACGTCGACGCTGCCGGGCTCGACGGCGAACTGTCCCTGGTTGTTGCAGAAGCTGAGGTTCGCCGACCCCAGGGTGAAGGTGACTGCCTGGGTCTGCCAGCCCCGCCATGCGCAGCACGTCCGTGGTGGACACGCTGCGGCAGGCGATCGCACCTCGTGGGACAGCTCAAGGTTCGCTAGCAGCCAGCCGCCGCTGACATGGGACATGCGGCTTCCTCGGCCGCTTCGAAAATGGCGTCCATGACGCGCAGGCGGCCGGCCGGGGCGGCGCCGGGTGCTGTCGGTCACTGTGCTCGTCTCCCAGCCCTGAAACCCACCGGCCGCCGTGGCACCCAGGCGTAGGCGCCGCCCGCCGGCCGGGCGGGCGGGCGCCGGGATCGTGATCTACCGGCCCGACATGCTGTGGTCCTGCACCAGGGCCGGGGCGTTGCCGTCGGGGCCCTGGTCAGCGGTGGGCGGCTCGTCGTAGGCCATGGGCTGGTCAGGGCGGACCCAGCGGCGCAGGCGGTCCCGCGGGGCGGCGCGCGCGACTTGGGGCAGCAGCAGGCCGAGCCCGCCCGCGAGGATCAGGATCACGCCCACGATGTGCACGTTCAGGCCGTGCGGGGAACCACCCGCGAGGGCGAACCGCAAGACCGCGCCAGAAGTGATGAGGAAGATGCCCGTACCGGTGCGCATCGCGCGCCGTCCGCCTGCCGGCGGCCGGGGCCCGGTGGCCCTGCTCATCGGTGTGCCATCCGGTGGCCGGCCCGCCCGGTGATCAGGCGGGAGGCCAGGAGCAGGACGGCCGCGCCGGCGATGGCGGTGAGCCAGGTGGACAGGTTGAAGAAGCCCTGCAGGGTGTGGACGTGGAACAGCCTGGTGGCCGCCCAGCCGCCGCCCAGCGCCCCGGCGATGCCGATCACGCAGGTCAGGATGAGGCCTTGTGATCTTTTGCCGGGGATCAGCATGTTGGCGGCCAGGCCTGCGGCGAGGCCGAGAATGATCCAGGCGATGATGCCCATAACTGGCTCCTTAGTCAGTGACGTGTGCGGGGTAGGCGGTGGCCGGCGGTGCGGGGCAGATCACCGTGGCAGAGGTGCCGGCGCTTCGGCCCTGCGGCGTATCGCCTGGGCATCGGAGGGGGCGGTCATCTCGGCTGGTTAGCCGGCCGGGGCCTTGCGCCGGTCGCGTCGCATCATCCGCCGCAGCTGGGTGATCCGCGCGGTTCCCGCGGCGACCATCACCAGGGCGCCCGCGACGGCGGCCAGGAGCAGCGCCACGGCCAGGGGCAGCACGAGGTGAACGCCCAGGAAGCTGATGTTCACCGCGTGCGGGTTCTGGATGATGAAGATCACCACCACGATGAGGGCGGCGAAGCCCGCGATCAGCCCGGTGCGCATGCCGCTGATCCGGGTATGCCCCCGTCCGCTCGGGGGCGCCTGCGGCGGGGGCGCGGGCGGCGGGCTGGAGCCGTTAGCCGAGGGGGGCGGCAGCGTGCTGGTGGTGCCGGGCGGTGCCGCTGGCTCGGTCATGGCGTTACTTCCCTACTTCTCTCACGAGTGGGACCGGGTCGCTGGGGCCGTGGCCGGTTTCCTTGGCGGGCCCGGGCACTCTGGTGCCTTCGGCAGCTGTTTCCCGGTGTCTGCCCTCAGCCTACGTTGGAAACGAAAAACTAGCAATATTTTTCTAGAAACTATGGCAAGTAATCGAGAGTGGCGAGCTGGAGTTTCCTGACCAGTCACGCCCGGGTGCCGCTGTGCATCGCCCGCGACCCGGGCGCGCGGCTGCGCGACATCGAGGCCAGCGCAGGCATCACCGACCGCAGCGCCGGCGGCCCCGTCACCGGCGCGGCCGAGGCCGGCTACATCGTGAAGCACAAAGACAGCCGCCGCAACCGCTACCAGATCCCGACACTCCCGCTGCCTGGCCCAGGGTCTCCTCGCGCTTCGAGCGTTAGCAACTTGGATGACAACTCCATAGTGCGGGGCTGGCGGATGGCAGGACGCGAAGGTCGTATCCCTCAGCCACGGCAGCCTCGGACACCACGGCCGCGAAGAACAGCCGGGGGCCGCCTGCCAGGCGATTGGGCCGATGTGTGGTGGGGTAGTTGGTGTGCCAGTCGCGGGCCGTCTGGGCGGGTTTCAGCGGAAGCACCGGTGGGCCGGATTCCCGCTGGCGGTGTTGTACAGGTTCGGGCACCGTGGCCGGCGCGGTGCGCCGAGCCCGGAAGATGCTGCCCGCCGCCTCATCGAGCCGGTCCGGCGAGCACCCCGGCAGTACGAGTCACCACCAGGAGGTGGTCATGTCCATCGCCGGCCCTGTTTCACGCCGTGACGGTACCTCGATGAGGGAATCACGCCTCATCTGCGGCATCGATCAGGTCTGCGTGGTTGTGCGCGATTTGGATGGAGCCCTGGAAACGATGACCGCGAAGGCCGGTATCGGGCCGTTCAAGACCTGGACGCTGCAATCGCCATGGGTGTGGCATACCACCTATCGCGGCCGGCGCGTTCGGTGGTCGATGCGCCTGGGGCTGGCATACGTCGGGGGGATCCAGTGGGAGGTGATCCAGCCAGCGAACGGGCCTACCCTGTACGGCGACTACATCGGCCGGTACGGCGATGGCCTGCATCACCTGCTCATCTCCCCGCGCGGTTCCCGGCACCACGCCCTGGCCCGGCTGGCGGCACACGGTGCCGCGCACGCGCAAAGCGCCGTCGTGCTGAAGGCGGCCCAGGTCGGCCCGGTCCCGCTGGCCATTCCGTCCGCGCTGGCCCCCCTGGCCGGCGCCCGGTTCGGCTATGCCGACACCTTCGATGACCTGGGCGCCTATCTCGAGCTGGTGAGCTACCCCTTCGGCCTGCCCGGCCGGCTCGCCACCCGGCTCGGCAAGCCGGACCGGTGGGTGCCGGCCGGCTGTCGCAGCTTTAGCGCGCCGCTGGAGGGCGCCCTGTTCGAGGACGTCGTGTCCGCCGGCTTCGTCGTGCCCAGCGCACGTGCGGCCGCCGCAACATGGAGCAGGCTGGCCCCCGCCGGGCCGTGGCGCTTCTTCCCCGGCAGCCTCGGGGTGAACACAGTAGCCAGGGCACTGGCCGGTTCCGTCGTCATCGAGCTCGTCGAGCCGGCTGACCACACCGCCGGGTTCGGTACGCTCAGCACCGCCAGCCCGTGCTTCAGCTACGTCGGCATGCGCCCGCGCGGCGGTATCGACGTGGCCGCCGCCAAGCTTGAAGACCTGGGCTGCGCCACCCTCGTCCGGGGTCACCTCGCCGGTCACGATGTAGCCCTGGTGGATGCCCGCCGGGCCACCCTGACCCACGTGAGCCTGGTCGACGCCAGCGCCCGGGAACTGTACGCGCAGCCCGCCGCCTCCCAGCGGTAACCCGTCAGCGATCTTGCCTGGCAGAAGCTGGAGCAGCGGAGCGCGGCACCAGAGGGTGCTCCAGAGGAGGGATCGGGCACGTACGAGGGGACGACCATTCCTGCGAGTGATCTTCATCCGGTGTTTACGGAGTCCGGGCCTGAAGGGAGGTGTTAGCCCCCCTGGCCTGGATCGTCGTGGCCGTGGGGCAGGCTGTTCTGCTGGGCGCGGGCCGTCGCGTCGTCCGCGCGGGCGGTCTTCGCCCGGGCCGTCTCATCCGCGCGGGCGGTCTTCGCCCGGGCCGTCTCATCCGCGCGGGCGGTCTTCGCCCGGGCCGTCTCGTCTGCGCGGGCCGTCGCGTCGTCCGCGCGGGCGGTCTTCGCCCGGGCCGTCTCATCCGCGCGGGCCGTCTTCGCCCGGGCCGTCTCGTCTGCGCGGGCCGTCGCGTCGTCCGCGCGGGCGGTCTTCGCCCGGGCCGTCTCATCCGCGCGGGCCCTCTCCGAGCGGGTCGCCTCGTCCGCGCGGGCGGTCTTCGCCCGGGCCGTCTCATCCGCGCGGGCCGTCTTCGCCCGGGTCGTCTCGTCTGCGCGGGCCGTCGCGTCGTCCGCGCGGGCGGTCTTCGCCCGGGTCGTTTCGTCCGCGTGGGCCGTCTTTGCGCGGGTCGTCTCGTCCGCGCGGGCCCTCTCCGAGCGGGTCGTCTCGTCCGCGCGGGCCCTCTCCGAGCGGGCTGTCTCGTCCGCGCGGGCCGTCTCCGAGCGGGCCGTCTCATCCGCGTGGGCCCTCTCCGAGCGGGCCGTCTCATCCGCGCGCGCCCTCTCCGAGCGGGCGGTCTCGGCTTGGGCACTCTCGCGCTGGCCGATCAGGTCACGGTCCTGGCTGACGGCTGCCTGTCCGCGGGGCTGTTTCAGTTCGCGACGTGCGGCGCGGCCGCGGCGTGAGGTCCGGCGTGCACCGGCCAGCAGCAGGCCCAGCCCGAGTATGGCGGCTGCCCCGACCACGATGCCGTAGAGGAACAGCGCGCCGGTGGAACCGGTCACGTGGTAGCCGAACACCGAGAAGCCGTGGGTCAGCGCGTGCCCGCTGCCGACGTTGTTGAACACCCCCGCCACGCCCACGACCACCGCGGCGACCAGGATGATGAGGCCGAGAACGACAAACATGACACTCTCCCAGTATTCGCCCTATACCCAGTCAACCCGGAGTTTGACTCAAGTCAACGCCGGGCCCGTACGTGGCCCGGCTCGATCCACGGCACGCCTCGCTCTGCCCCTGTACCGCTTCAAAACTACTCGCATGCTGTCTGACCTTCGGGTTCATGAGATCAGTTACGCCGCCTGGTAGTACTCGCTGATCACGCCGCCGAGTACCTTCCGCCGCTGGACCGGCAGGTCCAGCGGAACCTCGGCCCGGCCGTCATGGTCGGGTGGTCGTGCTGGCGGGACTGGTGCGGCCGGTGCCGGTTGTAATGCCCGGCGTACTCGCCCAGGACCGATAGAAGGTGCCGTTCGCCGTAGATGAGCATCCGGTGGGTGCACCCGGCTCGCGCGAAGCGATCACCGAAAATGTCGTCGACCTGATGCTGACCGGCATCGCCACCGAGCATGTCTAGAGCGCCGCACACGCGCCGTCGCCCGGTCCGTGGGCCCCGCAAGCCATCGGCATAGCAAACCCGCACTCGGTGCTACTGAATGAGGAAATCTCGTAGCCGTGGAGAGAATCCAACGGGTTGGAGATCATCATCCTGGGCCAGTTCGACCTGCCACAGTGCAGTGCCGCATGCGATATCGGGACCGCAATGGGCTCCCGCAGCGTGAGCCAGAACTGGATGATCTGCATGCGGCCATTCCCAGGGCCGACCTGGGTGTCAGCCGCTCCGATTCGGCGATCTGGCGTTACGCTTAGCCTGAAGTCGATCACGCTTAGTAACTCGCACTGGCCGGCATCCAGTATGCAAGTATCCGCCGACCTGGCGTGTGCTAGGTGACCGTGAGGACACCGCATGCGCGTCACCGAACCGATGATTATGCGGAGGCGGCGCGAACTCACGCAGTAGTGCGAGAGGGGGCGGCCGCCCAACGGTTGAGGCTGATGCTGGGCCCCAGCATCGGGCTCCCGAGGTATTGCGGGGGCTCGTCAGCGTCGGTCCTGCAGGTTCCTAGGCTTGGCGTGTGGCGACGCTGACGTTCCTGTTTACGGATATTGAGGGTTCGACATCGTTGTTGCGGCGCGTCGGTGAAGGCATGTACGGACAGCTGCTTGCCGATCATCACGCGCTGATCCGGTCAGTTCTGGCCGCGCACGAAGGCCGGGAGCTGAACACGCTGGGAGACGGGTTCTTCGCCGCGTTCTCCTCGCCGCGGGCGTGTGTGACGGCGGTGGTGCGGATGCAGCAGCTCCTTGAGGGCCATCCGTGGCCGGCTGGCGAGCGGGTGCGGGTCCGGATGGGCGTGCACACTGGCGAGGCGTCGGACACGGTTGTGGGCCCTGTGGGGTTGGACGTGCATAGGGCCGCGCGGATCGCGGCGGTCGCGTACGGCGGCCAGGTCCTGGTGTCTGAGACGGCGGCGGCGCTGGTACGGGATGTGCTACCGCCGGGCGCGGCGCTGATCGATCTGGGCAAGCACCAGCTGAAGGACCTAGGGCGGCCGGAACAGATCTTCCAGGTGAGCGCCCCCGGCCTGCAAGCCGAGTTCCCGCCACTGCACACCCTGCACAGCCCGGCCGCCGCGGCGATGCGGACTTTGCCGCGCGATGTGGGCAGCTTTACCGGCCGCGAGCCCGAACTGGCGCGCCTGCTGGCCGAGGTGGCCGTGGGCCGCCCGCAAGTACGGGTCCGTGCCATCGACGGCATGGCGGGCATCGGCAAGACCAGCCTGGCAGTCCATGCCGCCCACCGGCTAGCCCCCGGCTTCCCAGACGGTCAGTTCTTCCTTCCATTGCATGCTCACACTCCCGGTCATCGGCCAGTCGACCCGGCGGATGCAATTGCCAGCTTGCTGATGACTGCCGGGGTTGCTACGCAGCAGATCCCGCACGGCCTGGAAGCCCGGGCGGGCCGGTGGCGCGACTACGTGGCTGGTAAGAAGATCTTGCTGCTCCTTGATGATGCAGCCGGTCACGAGCAGGTCCAGCCGCTGCTGCCCGGCACCGCTGACAGCCTGGTTCTCATCACCAGCCGCAGGCGCCTGACCGCGCTCGAAGATGTGGCCGTAATCAGCATGGACGCGATGCGGCCCGACGAGGCCGTGATGCTCCTAACCCGCCTGGCTGGGCGTGCTGACCTGAACTCCGAAAGGGGTCCGGCCGCCGAGATCGCGCGGCTCTGCGGATACCTGCCGCTGGCGATCGGAATGATCGCCAGCCAGCTACGGCATCACCCGGCCAGAACCGCAGCCACATTGGCCGCCGAGATGGCCACGGCAAGCGACCGGCTGGCCGTCATGGAGGCCGAGAGTCTGTCGGTGGCGGCGGCGTTCGACCTGTCCTGAGGCCAGCGAGGCCTTCCGGCTAGCCCGAAGGTCAGCCAGGAACTCTTCCAGTTCCGCGTCCGACTCCCAGATATCTGCGGCTAGCTCCCCGGGATCAGCCACCGGCCCGGCGTGCTGGGCGCGGGCGAGATCCTCGATGGTGACCGGCCGGTCCGCCATCGGCTCAGATTCCTGGTGCGCGTGGCTCACGTCACCATGGTACGCGGCACCAGGCGCCCAGCCCTTGATGTCGCCGGGCGTAGCCACAGTGATGTTCACCCGATTCCAAGACACCGCTTGGCCGGCGCAGCGCCGGTCTCTGCGAACTTCGGGTGCACGACGAGCACTGCGATCCCGCGTCCTCGCGCGCATACGCGTGGTCGCCCAGCGAACCCAGCGGCTGCAGCCCGGTGCTCGTTGGCGAAGTAGCAGTAGTCGGGCGCGTGGGCGCTCGGGCCCTGGTAGTTGGTCGGGCTGCTCACGACCAGCCAGCAGGCCCGGTGCCCCCACGGTTCTGTCGAAGCCGGTCGGCTGTCTTCCTTGGAACCACCCGGGGGGTAGGCTGCGGCGGCCGCCGGGCTGGTTAGTGGGTTGTGGCCAGGCGCAGCACGTAGGCCCGCTCGTCCGGCCCGAACCACGGCGGCGATCCTCCGGCGGCGTTCTCTGCGAGCCGGCCGGGCTGGGCGGTGGCGGTCAGGGAGACGTGCACCCGCGGGTCGCTCAGGCCCCACTTGATCAGGGCCTGGCTCCAGGTGGTGATGCCAAACGGACGCAGCGGTGCGAGCTGGGCCGGGCTGGGCGGCAGGCGCATGAGCTGCCCCTCGCCGAGCGGGCGCATGAGCAGGACGCCAAGGCCGAGGTCGTCGGCCAGCGGCAAAATGGTGCGCTCGACCTCGCGGTGGGCCGGATTGTAGGGCACCTGGATGGTGTCGATGCGGCCGGTGTTCATGACCTCGGCGAGCTCACCGAACGCGGCCGGGGAGTAGTGGGTGGCTCCGATCAGGCTGACCAGCCCCCGGTCCCGGGCGGCCTCGAGCATCGGCAGGTGCGTCTGCCAGGCCACCAGGTTGTGGATCTGCATCAGGTCGACCCGGCCGCCGTACCAGTCCACCGCGCGGGACAGCTGCGCCGCGCCCTCCTCCGCCGACGGAGTCCAGACCTTGTCCGCCACGAAGACCTGGTCGCGCTGGCCGTCCAGCGCGTCGGACAGCAGCCGCTCGGCGGCCCCGTACATGGGTGAGGTGTCGATGACCCGGATGCCATCCGCGATGGCGGCCTCGATGAGCTCGTGCTGCTGGCCGGCAGCGGCGGCGGCCTCCAGCCGCCGCCAGGTGCCCAGTCCAACCACCGGCACGCTGCCCCGGCCCCGGCCCAGGCTCCGGTTCTCCAATCCCGCCACCTCCCGGCTCCGTTTGGGTCCCTTAGTTGCATGATGCCCACCTAGGATCTGGGACCAAAGAGGAGAGCGGGAGCCAAAAGCGGGAGCCAAAAGCGGGAGCCATTCTCCGCAGGCTTGGAGGCATCCCCAAGCATCCTGAGGCAGTGTTCGTCCAGGTGAAGTGCTCCCCCGGGCATTCAGGGGCACGCCCAGGCAGCCAGCCGACCTCCCTGACACGGAAGAGGCCACAAGTTCAAATCTTGTACCGCTCACCATGTCACAGCCATAATTAGCAAAAATTAGCGAGATCGATGTGGCCCAGGGGGAGCCATTCGGTTCGCTCCGCTCCGTTCCGGCCATGCTGCGCGCTGTGGGCAGAGCGAGGACTCCATCTACATCTACTACGACCACATGGCGCCCAGGCACCTTGGGCACTGTCGAAGTCGGTAAGAACGCCGAGGTCTGCGCGTCACGATGCGCACTCCCTCATGGTCCGCTTTGCCGGACGCGGGCTGGCGGTCCGAACCCGGCGAGCGCGCTAGCCAGGACTTCGGGGGCGAGCTGTGGGGTGACGCGGTCCCCAAGCCAGGCGATGTGCTGATCCGGCCGCACGAGAACAATCGCGGCGTCGAGAAACTCCTGCACAGGCACTCCGATATCGGGTACCGAGGTAAGCGGAACGCCGCACGTCTTGGCGAGGGTGCGTAGGGGCTCGCCCCGCGACGGGTCACCGATCAGCGTGAAGCCGGGGCCGATTAGGTCGTATAGCGACAGGCCGGGCCGGACCCGGCGGTGCGGCAGCCGGTTGCCGGGCAATGCTCGCGGGGTGAAGTCGGTGCCGTCGCTCGTCTGCGATCCAGCGCCCGGGCCGTAGCCGTAACCGAGCACCAGGCCGAGGCAGTAGAACTCCAGCTTCTTCGCTGACCTGACACGGTCTGCGAGGGCCCGTGCGGCCGTGTCGTCGTCCTGTGCGGCTGCGAGTGCGAGGTCGGTGGGCAGCGCGGCGGTGTTCGCCAGATCACCGCGCCGAGCTGACAGCACCGCCCGAATGAGCGCCAGGAAAGGAAAGGACAGCCCATGACCGCGCAGACCGGCACCGACCACCGTGAGGACATCATTGCCCGCAACCTCGCCGCGGTGGAGGAGCATTTCCACAACGAGACGCCCGAGACCATCGACAAGGCCATCGCCGTATACACCGACGACATCGTGTGGGAGGTGCCCGCCCGGGGACTGGTGCTGCGCGACATCGATGACGTCAAGCAGGAGTACCTGAAGATCTTCGGCTCGATGAACATTCACAAGATCGTCAACCTGCACCGGTTCGCGACCGAGGAATGGGTGTTCGACGACAGCATCTTCGAATGGACCATCATCGGCGACGGGTTCCGAAACTGCCCGTTCCCGCCCGGGACCACCGTGAGCGTCCGCCTGCTGCACGCGTTCCAGTGCCGGGACGGCAAGATCTGCCGGGAACACGGCTACGAGATCTGGCGCGACATCAACGACCACGTCCGCGTCCAGGACGATATCCCCGAGACGGCCACCGTCCAGGTGTTCGACTGACTAACCCGTGGCTTCACGCGGAGGGAATCGGTGACTGTTCTCGTCGTGGGCGCGACCGGCACCGTCGGCCCCCATGTCGTCCGGGCCCTGGCTGCGCGCCGGGAGCCGGCCCGGGTCCTGGCCCGCGACGCCAGGCACGGTCGAAGAGCACCTCGCCGCCATCTCGGAGCTGACCACCGCGCCGCAGGCTCAGCCGCATTAGACGGGAGGGAGGGGACACCTGCCGATGGCGATGCTCGAAGCTGCCGACCACCCTGGCATCTTCACCAGCCACGCCTGCCCCGAGCAGACGGCGGACCTGGCCCGGGCCGAGGACCTGGTGACCAAGGCCGACCAGCCGTTCCAGGTCATCTCGCTGCCCGAGATGGCCCACTCGATGCACGGCCAGGACCCCCAGCTGTTTACCAGCCTGCTGGCGGGCTGCGCGCGCCGGCTGGACACGCCGTGACCGGCGGCGGCAGCGCGGCCGACTGCCTGCTGTGCGACATGGAACAAGCAGCGCCGACGCGGTCGTCTTCCGCGACGAGCTGTGGGCCGCCGAGGTCGCGCCCGGCTATGAAGTACCCGGATGGTTCTTCCTTAGGGTGCGCCTGGCACGCCGAACTGCTCACCGGACTAGATGACGCCGAACTGACCGCGCTCGGCCACCGGGCCCGGGGCCTGGTCGCCGCGGTGACCGAGGCCACCGGCGCGCCCGCCACCTACCTGCTGCACTTCGGCGAGAACTACCGGCACTTCCAC
Source organism: uncultured Actinomycetota bacterium (assembly GCA_963808705.1). Taxonomy (GTDB): domain Bacteria; phylum Actinomycetota; class Actinomycetes; order Streptosporangiales; family Streptosporangiaceae; genus JASHPR01. The sequence goes on from CAWEHB010000016.1 coordinate 693,931, forward strand.
GCCCTCGTCGCTGCGCGTGACGCCGATATCCCCGCCGAACTGCGCGGCGGAAACATCCTCCGGCTGCTTCCCGATCACCTCGATCCAGCCGCCGCCCTCGCGCTTGCCCCGGCCGTGCGGGCGGCCTACGAGCGCGCCGTCCGCAGCGCCGCCCGTCAGAGCCGACCCCGGTGAGCGTCCCGGCCGGACAGACGGTCAGCGGGCCGACCGCGGCATCGATCCCAGTCCTGGCGCAGATCCGCCCCGCCAGGACCGTGGTGTACCTGGCCCCACACGGTCTATTGGCCGTCGCCGGGTACCGCGAGGTGCACGCGGTGCTGCGTGATCATGAGCGATTCTCCTCAGCGCCGGCAGCGCCGTCGCGGGCGTAGAAGGGCTGGCTGTTGCGTGGATGATGGCAAGCTAAACGAAAGAGAGACCACAGTGAACGCGACCGAGCGGGCGATGAGGGCCCGTACTCATCGCCGCAGTCCCGCCCGTGCGGAGCTGATCGGGAGCATGATCCGGCCCCCCGACGTGATCGAGGCGTTCAAGGCCGTTTACCCGACGCGCGGCTCGCTCGGGGACTTCCCCAGGGCCAAGGCGGTGACGCAGACCGCCAGCGCCTCGGCGAGGTGACCGAGGCGGCGATTCGAGAGCTAGTCGAGCGGGAGATCGACGTGAGTATCGATGTCGTCGTCAACGGGGAGTTCGGTCGCTGGACGTGGTGGATGGGGCTTTACGGAGCCCTGCGCGGGTTCGCGATGGACCGCGAGCCAATCGTGGCACGGAACGAGCGCGGCGAGACGCTGACGCTCTACGTCCCCCGGATCGACCGGCCGATCGAGCGCGCGGCCAATCCCGCCGCCGAGGAGGCTCGGCTGCTGGCCGCGCTCACCGACCATCCGTTCAAGGTCACCCTTCCGGCAGCCTCGCGGGAGCTGACCTTCTGGGGCCGCCCCGTCTTGGGACGGGAGGTCTACGACGCCGGCCTGTTCGATGATCCCGATCAGGCACTGGCCGAGCTGCCGGGCCCGGGGTCCGCGAATGGCTCGCTGCCCTGCCCGCAGCGCCACTCGGACGACGGGCTGCGGCGTTTGATACCCGGCTGAGTTACCCGCTGGCCGGCAGTGCCGCGCAGCCGATCTCGCGCCGGCTGCGCCGCCGCGGCTACCAGATCGTGGCCAGGCCCGCGGGCTTCATTGTCCAGCACAGCAAAGGGCCGTTGAGGGGCGGGGAGCGCGAGCGGGCCCGGGCGTGGGGTGCCGGCCTGATGCGCCAGCCAGTGCACTGAACCGGCTGGGGGCCGGGCGTGCCTTACGAGGTCAGGTGCGCGCCGAAGAAGGCACGGTTGCAAGCCGTTCAGACGCGCGACGGCACCCCCGGGCTGGCCGGCCCATGTTGCCTGGTTTCAGAGCTCGGGGCTGGGATCGGCTGCAGCGCCGGCCGCTTGACCGGCCACATGAGCGGTACTGGCGGCGCTGGCACCCCGCGATGCGGGTGATGTCACTGGCCGGGCGCCGATCGGTGCAGCGTGGTCTTTCTCTTGCCGCCAGTTGCCGGCTGGGCTGCAATGGGAGGGGCGGCCCTGCCGCCGGTGCCTGGGGAGGTAGGCGATGACGCCAGCAGAACTTCGCGCGGTGAGCAGGCTGGGCGGCCAGGTGTTTGCCGGGCTGGTGGCCCGCATCGAGCAGGTGCATCAGGTCGTCGCCGGCCGGGCCTTTGCCCCGATCGGGCCGGCGGCCGCCCCGGCCCGGCTGATCCATGACTCGGTGGCGCGGGGCACCTACCTGGCGGTGCGGGGTGTTGGCGTGGCGGCGGGGGCGGTGGGCGGACAGGCTGGGTTGGTCCTTGGCGCCGGCGGCCAGCCCGCCGGAAGGCTGCCGACAGGCAACCTGGCGCTCGCGGCGCTGAACGCGGTGGCCGGAGATCGGCTCGGCTCTGACCTGGCCCCGCTGGCCATTCCGATGGCGGTGCGGGTAGATGGGTGCGATGTTGAGCTGACTGCTGGCGAGGTTGCGGACGCGTTCCCGTCCGCGGCGCCCAAGATGGCGGTCTTCGTTCACGGGCTGGCCGAGACGGAGAACTCCTGGCGCCGGCGGGCAGGCCAGTCCGCTCCTTATGGCGGCCGCCTGCGGGCAGAATTCGGCTACACCCCGGTCTACGTGCGGTACAACACCGGCCGGCATGTCTCTGACAGCGGCCACGACCTGGCCGATCTGCTGGACAGGCTGGTGGCGGCCTGGCCGCAGCAGGTGGATGAGATCTTGCTGGTGGGTCACTCGATGGGCGGCCTGGTCATCCGCAGCGCCTGCTACTACGGCCGGGAAGCCTGCTCCGCCTGGGCCGGGCGCATCCGCCACGTCTTCTACCTCGGATCGCCGCACCTGGGCGCCCCGCTGGCCCGCGCTGCCGGGCTCGCGGGCTGGGCGCTGGGCCAGGTGCCCGAAACCCGGCCGTTCGCGGCCCTGGCCGCCGGGCCGGCCTCGGTCAAGGACCTGCGCCACGGGTACGTGCTGGACGACGACTGGGCCGGCTGTGACCAGGACTGCTGCCTGGCCGATCACCGGCGCGACGCGCCGCTGCTGGCGACCGCGAACCACTACGCGATCAGCGCCACCGTGACCGCCGACCCTGGCAGCCCGCTCGGCGCCGTCGCCGGCGATCTGCTCGTCCAGCCGGCCAGCGCGCACGGGCGCCGCGGCCCGCGCCAGCACATCCCCTTCCCCGCCGGGCTCGGCCGCGGGCTAGGCGGAATGCACCACTTCGACCTGCTCAACCACCCCGACGTCTGGCAAGCCATCCGCGGCCTCCTGCACCCCGCCGAACGCTAGCCACACGCGGCTGCGGGCCGGGCCACCTTGCGGCCCGGCCCATCCGTCCACGACGCTCGCGAGCTGCGAAGCGGGGTATGCGCCAGCACCCTGTGGCCTGCACCCGGCCACCCGCGCCCAGCCCAGCACCACCAGATCCGGCACCGGACGCCAGGGCCGCGTGCCCGGTTGAAAGGCGCTTGCCGCTCGGCCGCGTATAACAGACTTCCTAGCCGCCATGGACCGGCCATCCAGAATTTGCCGTTCTGTGTCGCTCAGCCGCGGTGAACTCGCCATCGACAGTCGGCGCATACTCGGCGTTGCCTCGTAGGTGCTCAACCGGCGTCACTGGGCGAAAGTGCTAGGCGAACCAGAGGTACGCATTTACCGGTGCTCTGTACGAACCGTGGATGGCCGGCGTGCCCTGGCGGTGGTCGCCGCTCCTGCAGGACCGTGACCGGCCCGTGTCCCCGGGGAGCCGATGACCGCGATTCCTTGCAGCGGCTGTGTCCCGGACCGCGGGGTCGGCCCTGGGTAAGCCGCCTAGCGGCATGGGTGCACCGGAGGGCGTACGATCTTGTGGCCTGGCAGGACGCCGGGCGCGGATGTCCGGGCAGCGCGGATCTGCGGGTTCGCGGAGTCTGGCGGGACACGTCCGGCTCGAGGGAGGCGCTAGCCGATGACCGACCAGCCGTTCGGCACGGTCTTTGAGCCGTTCCGCATCCACTCGGTGGAGCCGATGCGGTTGACCACCCCGGCGGAGCGGGCGGCCGCCCTGGCCGCCGCGGGGTACAACCTGTTCGGGTTGCGGGCTGAGGCGGTGCTGATCGACCTGCTCACCGACTCGGGGACCGGGGCGATGTCGGCTGAGCAGTGGGCCGGCATGCAGCGGGGCAGCGAAGCCTACGCCGGGGCTCCCTCGTTCTACCGGTTCCGTGAGGCGGTGACCGGCCTGTTCCCGTTCCGGCACGTCTTGCCGACTCATCAGGGCCGGGCGGCCGAGAAGATCCTGTTCACCGTGGTCGGCGGGCCGGGCCGGGTGGTCCCGAACAACACCCACTTCGACACCACGCGGGCCAACATCGAGTTCACCGGGGCGCAGGCCCTCGACCTGCCCATCCCGGAGGGGCTCCGGCCGGGCCAGCGCCACCCGTTCAAGGGCAACATGGACGCCGGGGCGCTGGAGCGGCTGCTCGAAGAACGGGCCCATGCGGTCCCGCTGGTGATGCTGACCGTGACGAACAACTCCGGCGGCGGCCAGCCGGTCAGCCTGGCCAACATCCGGGCGGTCCGCGGCGTCTGTGACCGCTTCGGCAAGCCGCTGTTCCTGGATGCCTGCCGGTTCGCGGAGAACGCCTGGTTCATCAAGACCCGGGAGACCGGCTACGCCGACATCCCGGTCGCTGAGATCGTCCGGGAAATGGCCACCCTGGCGGACGGGATGACCATGTCGGCGAAGAAGGACCCGCTCGCCAACATCGGCGGCTGGCTTGCCCTCAACGACGACAGCCTCGCCGAGCAGTGCCGCAACCTGGAAATCCTCACCGAGGGCTTCCCCACCTACGGCGGACTCGCCGGCCGTGACCTGGAGGCGATCGCCCAGGGACTGCGCGAATGCACCGACCACGACTACCTGCGCTACCGGGTGCGCTCCATCGCCTACCTCGGCGAGGCACTCGAGTCGGCGGGGATCCCGGTCGTTGTCCCCTTCGGCGGCCACGCGGTCTTCATCGACGCGCGCGCCCTGCTAGCCCACCTGGACCCGCTGCACTACCCGGGCCAGGCGCTGGCCTGCGCGCTCTACCAGGAAGGCGGAGTGCGGGCCTGCGAGATCGGAACCGTGATGTTCGGCCTGCGGCCGGACGGCACCGAGACCCCGGCCGCCATGGACCTGGTTCGCCTGGCCATTCCCCGCCGCACCTACACCCAAAGCCACATCGACTACGTGATCGAGGTTGCTACCCGGGTAGCCGGCCGGGCCGCCGGCCTCCCCGGGATGCGCATCGTGTCCCAGCCCAGGCACCTGCGGCACTTCACCGCACGGTTCGAGCCGCTTCACTGACCATCGCCCGTGAGCGGTCAGGCCCGGCGTCGTGCCTCCATCAGCCGCAGGATGAGCGGGGTGAAGATCAGTTGCATGGCCAGCTCCATCTTGCCGCCCGGCACGACGATGATGTTCGGCCGTGACATGAACGAGTCGTGCAGCATCGACAGCAGGTAGGGAAAGTCGATGCCCTTCGGGTTGGCGAACCGGATGACGACAAAGCTCTCGTCGGCGCTGGGGATGTGCCGGGCGATGAACGGATTGGACGTGTCCACCGTCGGGACGCGCTGGAAGTTCACGTGCGTGCGGGAGAACTGCGGGCAGATGTAATTCACATAGTCCGGCATGCGCCGCAGCACCGTGCCGACCACGTCCTCGCTGGTATAGCCGCGGGCGGCCTTGTCGCGATGCAGCTTCTGGATCCACTCGAGGTTGATGATCGGGACAACCCCGACCAGCAGGTCAGCGTGCTGGGCGACGTCCGCCTTTTCGGTGACCGCAGCGCCGTGCAATCCCTCGTAGTAGAGCAGGTCGCTGTCAGGGGCGACATCTGCCCACGGCGTGAAGGTCCCGGGCTGCTGACCGAAGGGCTCGGCCTCCTGCGCGTCGTGCAGGTACTTGCGGACCTTGCCGCGACCGCTCTCGCCGTACTCGCGAAACAGGGTCTCCAGTTCTTCGAGCAGGTTCGCCTCGGGCGAGAAGTGGCAGAAGTGGTGGTTGCCTTGCTTCTCGGCGTCCGCCGTTGCGGCCTTCATCTGCTCCCGGTCGTATCGGTGGAACGAGTCGCCCTCCACGATCGTCGCGTTGATCTGCTCGCGCACGAAAATGTGCTGGAAGGTCCTGGTCACCGAAGTTGTGCCCGCGCCGGACGAGCCGGTGATGACAACGATGGGATGCTTGGCTGACACCTGTTCTCCGGCTGGTTAGGGGATCCGGAACAGGGAACGGCTGTTGAACAGCGAGTCGTCGAAGGCCGATCCCTGTCCGCTGGCCTGGTCGCAGTGATAGCGCTCGATCCGCTCGACCTCGTTCCTGGATCCGAGTATCAGCGGCACGCGCTGGTGCAGGCTCGCGGGCTGGATCTCCATCACGCGCTCGCGCCCGGTGCTGGCGCCGCCGCCGGCCTGTTCCACGATGAAGGAGATCGGATTGCACTCATACAGCAACCGCAGCCGTCCCGGCTTGGCCGGTTCCTTGCTGTCCCTGGGGTACAGGAAGACGCCGCCGCGGGTGAGGATGCGGTAGGTCTCAGCCACGAGGGACGCGATCCAGCGCATGTTGAAGTCCCGGCCCCGCGGCCCGGTGCTGCCCGCCAGGCACTCCTGGATATAGCGGCGCACCGGCGGCTCCCAGAAGCGCTCGTTGGAGGCGTTGATCGCGAACTCCCCGCACTCCTCGGGAATGCGCAGCTGCGGGTGGGTGAGCACGAACGCCCCGACGTCGCGATCGAGCGTGAATCCGTCGACGCCGTCGCCGGTGGTGAGGATCAGCATCGTGGACGGCCCGTACAAGGCGAAACCCGCGCACACCTGAGCGGCGCCCGGCTGCAGGAAGTGCTCCACCCGCGGCTCCGCACCCGGGTCGGGGCTGCGCAGGATCGAGAAGATCGTGCCCACCGAGATGTTGGCGTCAATATTGCTCGAGCCGTCCAGCGGGTCGAATACCAGCAGGTACTTCCCGCGCCGCCCGGCTGCCGGCACGGGGTAGACGTCTTCCATCTCCTCCGACGCCATCGCGGCCAGGTGCCCGGTCCACTCCGTCTCGCCGATCATCACCTCGTTGCTGATGAGGTCGAGCTTCTTCTGCACCTCGCCCTGGACGTTCTCCGCCCCGGCGCTTCCCAGCGTGCCGGCCAGCGCGCCGCGGCTGACCTGGATGCTGATGATCTTCACGGCCGTCGCTACCGCATTGAGCAGCCCCGAGAAGTCACCGGTCGAACCGGGATGACGGTGTTCGGACTCGATGGTGTAACGGGTCAGTGTCTTGCGTTCTACACGCATGGCTGCTCAGGCCCCCACCGCCGCGGTGACCGGACCCTTCGACGCCTCGCTGGCGCGCCGGCAGTTCGCCGCGAGCTTGTCCTGCGCATCCCCGGCGCTGGCCGCCACGCCGTGCCAGGCACGCAGCGCATCGCTGACAAGGGCACGCCCGAACGAGAACGTCAGCCGCCACGGCGGCGTGCCACCCGTCGCAGCCCGCGCGTTGATGGCGGCAAGGTTGGCGCACGCCCGCTCGTTGGACTGGCCGCCGGACAAGAACGCGATGCCCGGAACGGCTGGCGGCACGGTCGCAGTCAGCACCTGCAGCGTGTCCCGGGCGACCTCGGCCGGGCGGGCCTGGTCTTCGCTCTCCGTCCCTGAAATGATCATGTTCGGCTTGAGGACGATGCCGCGGGGATCAACGCCCATCACGTCAAGTTCACCGAAGACGGCGGCGAGCACGGTGGTGGTGGCTGCCTGGCAGACGGCGATCCCGTGACTGCCGTCCATCAAGACCTCGGGCTCCACGATCGGCACGATGCCCGCCGTCTGGCACAGCGCCGCGTAGCGGGCCAGGGCGTGCGCGTTCGCGTGCACGGTACGCCAGTGCAGCATGGCCGGGTTGAGCACCGCACGCCACTTGGCGAAGACGGCGCCGCGCTCCCGGTAGGCGTCCAGCCGGCCGCGCAGGCCATCCAGCCCCTCGGTGACGAATCCGCCGTCAGAGAACGGCAAGGAAGTGACGCCCTTATCGACCTTAATGCCAGCCATGATGCCAAGCGCCGCGGCGGCCTCGCCGAACGGCGGGCCATCCGACAGGTCCTGGCCGAGAGTCTCGTCGCACAAGATAATGCCAGAGACCCAGCTGTCCAGCCCCGGCGTGGTGAGTAGCAGCTGCCGGTAGTCACGGCGCATGTCCGCGCTCGGTGTGACCCCTGCTGCCTCAAGCCGCTTGGACATAGTCGCGATGCTCTCGTCCGCGGCGAGAATGCCCTTACCCGGCGCCACGAGCGCGGTGGCAACCTTGTCCAGCCCTAGCATAGCCGACCTCCTGTTCAGGCCACGATCATGACATCGGCCGCCCTCTGGTGAGGCTACGAAGGCGCCGCCATCGTCGCCTCACCCGCCAGAGCGGTCGGCCGGGTGAACTCACCCACCCGGTGTCCCCCTCCTGGAAGGCGTCACCCAGAGCATGCGTCGGGCCAGGCACCCGGGCTAGTGCCAATAGCCGGCAAGGCGGGGGACCTTATGCCCGCGCCTGGCCACCGCCGTACCAGTCCTGGGGAGGCCATCCGACAAGATGCTGACAGGCCAACCAGCCTGCTGCTTCTGCCGCGATCAAGGTCGTTCGCCAGGTAGTCACGGACCGTGGTGGACTGTCAGCGGAGGCAAAGCGCACAGTCCCGCCTCGATCTGTACGGAAGTTGAGTCGTCGGGCCTGATTGCCGATGCCGTGCCAGAAGGATCGTTCTGGACGGGCGAGAGTCAGCAGCAGCGCCGCCTTGGCGAACGGGAACACGCTGGCAGCCGCCGGACTACAGGAGGAAACCGGGCACACAGTCGGCGACGCGAACTCGCCCGCGCAGACGACGCCCGTGTAGCCGGCAAGCAGGGCTGCCAGCCCAGGCCATTTGCCGAGCAGCACCTGGCTGCGCCGGACGGGGCGGATCTGGCCTGCCACGCCGCTAACAGGGCAACGTAGGCAGCTACGACACTAGAACATCCGGGCTGTCTCAGACGGGATAAGGCTCAGGCGTGCGTGGAGGCGTAGGCGTTGCTCGCGGCGGTGCCGAGCGCGCTGCCCCAGCTGCGGGCTCGCGCGTCCTCGCCGTCGAGCAGGGTGTTCTGCTTACCGATAAGGAAGCTCTCCGGGGCGGTCAGCAGCGCGTACCCGTGCTGCCTGAGTAGCCTGGCGATGCCGCGGCCGGCCCGTCCGGTAAATACCGCGACGCCGTTGATCCGGGTGTCGAAGGCCGCGGCGAGCTCGTGCCCGTCGCCGATGCCGTTGAACCATTCGCGTAGCCCTGGCCTGCCCGCGTCCGGGTCCATGGTCAGCCCGCTGCCCTGCTTGCGGGCCGCCTCTGCCGCCATCCGCCGCGAGGCGGCGTTCGACATCCCGTGCATGTGCGTCGGCCCGCCGACGACCAGGAGATCGGCCGTGGCGATGAGCTCCCGCGTAGCCCCGGCCACGGGAACCACTGTCACCTCGTGGCTTGCGCGCAGGCCGTCAGCGATATTGCTGGCGATGACACGCGTATTCCCGTACATCGATTCGAAGACCACCAGCGCCCGCATGGTGACCACTTCCTTAGTCCGTTGCCGCTCTCGGCTTCATTTCAGCCAGGCGCCGCCGCCGCGCAAAGGAGCCAACGGCCCTTGGCGCCGGGACCATCGGCCCGTAACGAGCGCCAGGTGGCAGCCGACGTCAGGGGTGGCTGTCACGGAGTTGCGCGAGTTCACGCTCAACGGAACCGCCCACGCCACCCACCGCGAACAGGGCGCATGATCCGCCGCTCCATTCTCCGCAGTCCTGGAGGCATCCGCAGGCACCGTGAGGCAGTGTCCGGCCAGGTGCAGTGGTCTCCGGGGCATTCAGGGGCACGCCAGGCAGCCGGCGGAGGGCTCGGTGTTCTGCCTGCCGCAGCATCTGGAGTCCTACGGCGCTGACATCTTCGGCAGGCTCGCCGCCGCTGACTGGCTGCGGGGCCTGGCCCGCGAGGAGTTCATTTGCCCGGCTGGCGGAGTTTCTCGCTGACGTCAATGCCCTGCACCCGTTCCGGGAGGGCAACGGCCGGACCCAGCGGGCGTTCTTCTCTCAGCTCGCGCATGACGCCGGGCATCATATCGGCTGGGTCCGCATGGAGCCGGCCCGTAACGTCACCGATCGCGCCAAGCCCGGAGCGCAGAGCCAACCGGATAACCGAGATCATCGCGGCGCTCGCGCAGCAATTACCGCGCTGCACTGCCGAATTGTGCCATATCTGATCAAGGCGGCTCCGCTGCGCTCCGCCGCAGCGCGCTCAGCGCCGCGCTCTGGCTTGAGGCCCCGCTCGCGCGGGCGCGCCAGCTCGAACTGGGGGCCGCTTGCTCTCTGAGGCTCATCCCCGCTTTCAATTATCCGGCGTCGGCCAGAACCCGTCGAGAGCGCTACGCGTCGCTGCGCGATGGCCTGCGGCCATCCTCGACTGAACCCGGCCGAGAGTCGCCGGAACTCGGCAGCTATCAGGGATGGGCGCCCGCCGGAATATGCTGGCTAAGCTCATGCGCTGGTGGCACGCTGTCTAGTCAGCACGTCGACCTCGCAGCCTGGCGAGGACGGGTCGAAGCCGTGCTCGACCAGCCAGCGGACCGCCAGCAGGCTTCGCAACGACCACCACGCGCGGATCACGTCGAGGTCGACGTCGGTGCCGTAGCCGGCGACGACGTCGCCAAGGCGCTCCTCGTGTCCGAGCGTCAGGCTGGCGAGGTCGTACAGGGCATCGCCCTGGCACGCCTCGGACCAGTCGATCACGCCGGTGATCTCGTCAACGTCGACGAACACGTGGGTGACCTGCAGGTCGCCGTGCGTGAACACCGGTGTCCACGGCCGGAGCGCAGCCTCGGCAACCCGGCGGTTGCGCGTGACCACGCCGGCGGGAAGGACGCCGTTCGTGACGAGCCACTCGCATTCGCCGTCGAGGTGCGACGCCAACTCGCCGAGGCTCCGGCCGGGCCATGGCGGCAGCGGCGCGTCGTGCAGCATCCGGGCGGCGGCACCCGCCGCGGCCCACGCCGCCGGCGACGCGGCCGACGGCTCGCCGAGGCGGCCGAGTGCGGTCCCCGGGAGGGCGGCGAGCGCGAGCACGGGCGGCTTCCGCCACAAGACCTCCGGAGTCGGGACTGGCGCCATAGCCATCGCCTCGACCTCGACATCGGTGCGCGTCTGATCAGCGTCGATCTTCAGGAACACGTCGCCGACGCGCAGGGTCGCGCACTCGTGATGGGCGACGACGACCTCGACCTCCTCCACGTTGGCCATCATCGCGGGATGACCACCGACGTCGCCACGGGTTTATTGCGTGCGACTGCGCGGCTGACCGCGTCCCGCTGCCCGGCGGCCTCGTGCACGACACCGACCGCTGACGGGCCGGGCACTGCCTCGGCGCGCCCGGCCCCGGCCCGTGGATCGTGAAGTCCAAGCGGCATGTCGTCGCGGCCGGTGACCTCGACGCGACCGAGACCGCCGGTCCGATGACGTCGAGCGAGCGCTGTCGCGCATGACCCGGCCGTGCGCAAGTCGGTCTTGTGCACGAATCTGTACACGAGACGCAAATCTTGTACCGCCCACCAGTTTCCGCAGGTCAAGGCCGTGCTCAGCAAGATCGGACCGGCCGGCGCCCTTCGAGGGGGAGCCATTCAATTCCCGCGCTGGATAGCTCCGGGTAGCTCCGGGCCATGGCTGCACGCCGCGGGCCGGAACCAGGACTCCACCTCCTGCGGTGCGGTCGAGCGGGTGGAGGCGGAACAGCCACTGATGTCCTGCCCACCGGCGTGAGCGTCGGCCGGTCCCCCGCTTGGCCAGGCCGGGAAGCGGCTTGCCCTCGTCAAGGAGATCGCCGGCGGTTTCGACGGCGCCCTCGCCGAGGCCATACGGCTGGCCGGGACGAAGACGAAAAAGGACACCGTCAACCTGGCGCTGCGGGAGTTCGCCGCCCGGCACCGCCGGGTCGCGGCCCTGGAGCACTATGCCAGGCTGGCGGCCGGGTGGAACTTCGAGGAATGGGAGCACCAGCGGGCCGCCGGGAAAGACCCGGCGTGATCCGCTACCTGCTGGACTCCTCCGCCCTGTGGCGGATCCTGCGGGACGCCGCGCTGCGGGCAGCCTGGGCCGAGGTGATCTCCGTCGGCGCGGTCGGCTCCTGTCACCCCCAGCGCGTGGAGTTCCGCCGCTCGGCCCGCACGATCGACGAGTACGAGCAGATGTCGGGCATGTTCGCCGCGCTGTACCCCGACGCCGCCGTCCCCCAGGGCGCATGGCAGTGGATAGAGTCCGCGCAGTACCGCCTGCTGCGCCACCGCGCCGACCGACTGACCCCGGCGAACGGCACGAGGCCGCCGGGCCGCACTGCACAATCCCAAGCCCACGTGGTCGTTCAGATCACCCGATCCGGGTGATGATGAAGGAACACCTGGTCTGCCTGGATGTACGACAAGCCGGACACGGTCGAGGAGGTCCACACCATGTGTCGCTGGCTGGCGTATTGCGGGGAGCCGCTGCGGCCGTCTGAGGTGGTGTTGCACCCCCAGCATTCGCTCGTCGCGCAGTCGCTGGATTCTCCGCTCGGAGCCGAGACGGTCAACGGTGACGGGTTCGGGTTCGGCTGGTACCCCAAGGACCCGCAGGCAGGCAACGTTCCCGGGCTCTTCCGCAGCACCGAACCCGCATGGAATGACCAGAACCTGCGCGAGCTCACTCAGGCCATCGAGTCTCCGTTGTTCTTCAGCCACGTCCGCGCCGCGGCCGGCCCGCCGATTCAGCAGACCAACTGTCACCCTTCCGGTTCGGCCACTGGCTGTTCATGCACAACGGCGCCCTCGCCGGGTTCGGCTCGGTCAAGCGCGACCTGACCTTCGCCGTCGACCCGTCGCTGTACCCCCATATCGAGGGGACCACCGACTCTGAGGTTCTGTTCCACCTTGCCCTGACCCTGGGGCTGCGCGAGGATCCCATAGCCGCGATGGCCAAGGCCATCCAGGCGGTGGAGTCGGCCGGCCACCAGCACGGGGTGAAGTTCCCGATGCAGGGGACCGTCGCCGTCTCCGATGGCATCATCGTGTGGGCCTTCCGGTACTCCTCGCAGCGGCAGACGCGCACCCTATTCCACTCCGCCGACATCGCCACGCTGCAACAGATGTACCCGGACATCGAGCAGCTGCGGGTTTTCGGTAAGCGTGCCCACGTCGTGGTCTCCGAGCCGCTGAACGACCTGCCCGGGGCCTTCATCGAAGTCCCCGAGTCGACCGTCGCCGTGCTCGACGACTCCGGCTACCACCACCACCCGTTCCTGGCCGACGAGCCGTAGCTCGGGCATGGCGCTGGAGGCGGTGCAGTCCCAGGCCGGGCACCGGCCGGTCGAATCCACCAGGACCTGCCTGCACCTGGCCAACGACTGCTCGCCGGGGAGTACCGGCGCGCTACACCGTGATGACATCGAGGACCACAAGGTGTGGCTGGCTGCCCGGCCCAAGGCTAGCCGCGGGACGATCACGGCGGAGACGCACCGGCAACGGATGCGTACCGTGCGGGCGTTCTTGGAACGGATCATCGAGTGGGACTGGCCTGACGCCCCAGCCCGCAATCTGGTTATCCGCGGGGACATTCCCAAGAAGCCCGAGCTGCTGCCGAAGTTCCTCGATGACCGGGACGCGGCCAGGCTGATGGCCGCGGCCCGGCAGTGATCCCCGCGACCGGTTGGCCGTGGAGTTGCTGGTCGGCGCACGACCGCAGTGATCCGCCCCAGCGTCCAGCACTGGTCCTCATCCCACCCCGCGGCGCATGTAACTGACTGATCTGTGCGCGAACACAAGGGTTCTCGCGGCTGGCAGGACGTGCGCCTGCTGACGCGCGGGGGCGGCCTGTCCGCTGGGATGCCGACGCGAGCGTTTCCGCGGAAGCGTGTCCTCCCGGTGCAGGGCTGTCCAGTTCCACCAGCCCTGTGCCCCGGCGCTGACGAGCAGACGTCCCTGTTTCTACGGCCTCACGGACGCTGGACGGGCCAGTTCGGGAGCGGACGCGGCCAGGCGGCGGACGGCGGTGTCCAGCTCGGCCTCAGTCGCCGCGCCGCAGAAGGCGAGACGCATGTGGGGTTCGGGTGCTTCGGCGGGGTAGAACGGGCGCCCGGCCATGACGATGACCCCGCCGCGGCGCGCTGCCGCTGCCACTTCTACATCGTCCAGGTTCCGCGGGAGCCGGACCCACAGGTGCATTCCCCCGGCCGGGAGCACGACGTCGGCAGCGGGAAGGTGGCGGCCGACCGCATGGAACAGGATCGCGGCGCGGCGGTTCAGGGCGCGGCTCAGGTCTTTAAGGTGGCGCTCCCATATGGGCCGGCTCACCAGCTCGAGCGCGGCCTCCTGGAGGGGCCGAGACACGAACATGTCGTCCACGGCCCGCAGCGCGTGCAACCGCTGCGCGACGGGACCGCGTGCGATCACGGCCCCAACGCGCAGGCTCGGCGATACCACCTTGCTCAGCGAGGTGAGATAAACGACCCGTCCGTCGTCATCGTTTGCAAGCAGCGGGGCGGGAGGATGCTGGTTATGAGACAGCCAGCGGGCGAAGTCGTCTTCGATCACGAACGCGCCTGCTGCTCCGGCAGCGCCCAGCACCGCCGGGCGCCTGTCGGCGACGAGCACGGCACCGGTGGGGTTGTGATACGCGGGCTGGCAGAACAGTGCCTGGGCACCCGTTCGGGCGAATGCCTCAGCGAGGTGCTCGGGGATGACACCGTCCCGGTCGGTGGGCACCGGCACGGGACGGATGCCCGCCGCCCGCGCAGCAGCCAGGGCTCCCGGGTAGGTCGGTGACTCGACCAGCAGCGGAGCCCCGGAGGGGACCAGGGCGCGAAACGCCGCCGACAGCGCACCCTGCCCGCCGCTGGTGATGAGCACGTCCTGGGCTTCAGCGCCGGAGGCGGCCTGTTGCGCGAACCATGATCGCAGCGCGTGCAGGCCCGCGGTCGGGGGCCGCTCCCATGTGTCAGGAAGCCGAGCTGCTCGCGCCAGGGCCGACCGGAGCGCCGCAAGCGGCATCAGGGACGAGTGCAGGTAGCCGGTGGCCAGCGAGATGACGCCGTCGGCGTGCGGGGGGTCCGCCAGCGGCGACAGGCCCTCAGCATCGATGGCGCGCTCGGCCAAAGCGACGGTCTGCCATGAATAGTCGCCGGAGTCGCCGTCCCGGCCAGGCCGTGGCTGCACTACGAAGGTGCCCGCGCCCGGGCGGCTGACGACAACTCCTTCCCTGCCGAGTTCCGCGAGGGCACGCGAGACGGTGAGCGGGCTCATCCGATGGGTCTGGATGAGCCAGCGCGTGGACGGCAGGCGCTGCCCAGGGCCGAGCCTGGCGGCCTCGGTCCTAAGCCATTCTTTAAGTCGCTCACTACTGCTATCGTTGTTTATGAAAGACAAAGATACCGCTATCGTCCGTGGCGCGATACCGGTCACTGGCACAACACGGGTTCCGGCGCTCTCCCGCGCCCTGCGCCCTGCTGCCCAGGCACTCGTCCAGATGTGGCGTGACAGCGTCTGCGCGCACGAGTGCCTGCTGGACGTCCGGGTCCGGGCAGGCGCCTCTGGATCGCTCCGCTGGGAGGGGCGCCCGGGCGGATGGCGGCTCGCGGACCGTTACCTTCCCGCCGAGCTTCCGGGTTCAGCCGGATCGCGGTCAGGCGAGATCTCTCGTCCCGGCTCACCAGGCGCATGATCTCAGCGCCGGAAGCGATGCTCATCGCAGCCGCGGGGATGCTCTCCGGCATCGTGGGAACCGCGGGCGGCATCACCTCACTCATCTCCTACCCGGCCTTGCTTGCCGCAGGCGTCCCAGCACTTCCCGCCAACGTGGCGAACATCGTTGCGCTCGTCGCCTGCTGGCCAGGCTCTGCGCTTGCATCACGGCCCGAACTACAGGGCAAGGCGGCCTGGCTGCGGCGCTGGGCCTGGATAAGCGCAGCGGGCGGCGCGATCGGGGCCGCGCTCCTGCTGTCCACCTCGCCGGGAGCCTTCGGCCGGGTAGTTCCCTTCCTGGTAGCCGCCGGGTCTCTCGCGCTGCTCCTCCAGCCCAGGCTCTCCGCCCTGCGCAAGCACCCTGGTCACACCAACACGCCGCTTCTCCTCGGCGGCTTGCTGTCGGTGTCCACATACAACGGCTACTTCGGAGCCGGATCGGGCGTGATGACACTCAGCCTGCTGCTGCACACCGTCGACCAGCGCATGGTTACGGCCAACGCTCTCAAAAACATGCTCATCGGAGCGACCTCGGTCATATCAACGGCCATCTTCATCATCTTCGGTCCCGTCGACTGGGCCGCGGTTGTTCCCCTGAGCATCGGGATGTTCGCGGGCAGCCTGATCGGACCCCGGCTAGCGCGCCACATTCCCGCCCGCGTCCTCCGCTGGCTCGTCGCGCTCCTAGGGATGAGCCTGGCGGTCAAGCTGTGGATCGCTCCGGCATAACCGCAACACTGGCCGAGCACCAAGAATCGCCCCGGTATCGCCGAGTAGCGGTCATTGATGCCCGTCGAGGTTGCCGCCACCCCGCCCTGCGGCTCGCTGCCAGCGCGTCCCCGGGCAATCACCTCCGGGCTCCGGCCGCGCAGGAAGGTCTGGTAGGTGAGGACGCGCACCATCGGGTCGCCGCGGTGAACCCGTCAAGCCGGGCGGTGTGCTGGCGTTCGTGATCGCGGGCCACGGGTTCCTGCCTCGCGCCACGGCTTCCTGGCCACGGCGCCAACGTCACAGGCGGAATGCGTCTTCCGCTTTGACATGATGCTGGCGTGCCCACTCACGTTGTGTTGCTGCGCGGGATCAACAACCTCGGCAGCAAGAAGGTCACGATGGCGGAACTCCAAGAGGTTGTGACCTCGCTCGGCCATACCGATGTCATGACCTACATCCAGAGCGGAAACGTGCTGTTCACTCCGCGGCTGACAGACAGCAGGACGGCGGGCCGTACGGACGCTGCGGCGCTAGCCACTGAGCTGGAGCGAGCCATCGCCGACGGCATCGGCGTGCGGGCCCGCGCCGTGCTGCTCTCCCGCGAGGAACTTGCCCGCTGCATGCGCGACAACCCGTATCCGGGCGAGACGAATCCCAAGCTGCTGCATGCGGTGTTCCTGCCCGAGGTACCCGGACCCGGCCTGGCCGCCTGGGTAGCTGACGCAGAGCGCCAAGTACGGGCGAAAGGCAGCCGGGATGGGGCCCAGGTGCTCGGCCGCACGGTCTACCTGCACACCCCGGACGGGTACCCGCGCAGCGAACTGCGCCGCGTGCTCGCCAAGGCGGGCGGACCGACCTCGGCCCCAATGGCCGGAACGGCGCGCAACTGGGCGACGGTCAGCAGGCTGGTCGAGCTTTGCGGACCCTGACTTGCAGGCGCACCTTCCGGCCGATGACGCTCCGTGCCCGATCGACCGGCAAACCACCGGCAATCGCGGCAATCATGGACATGGTGCTCCCCGGCTTCAGGAACGCCGAAGGCGGCGCCGCAGCGACCGGCACGGTGCCGTAAGTCCGGTATGACTGTCCGCTCGGGGGCGAGACTGCTAGCACGATCCCCTCGGACATGCATGGCCGCGAACAGCGCGACGTAGCAGCGGCCGAGTACGGCAAGACGCTGGCAGAGGCCGGTCAGCGTGAGGGCAACGATGAGCGCGCTGGTCTGGTCGGCCATAGCGTCGATGGTGAGCCGCGGAAACAGTGCCGCCGCATCGCCTATTCCGGAGTTGTCGAACATCACCACCCGGTTGTGCCGGGCCAGGGCGTGAACCAGCCGCGGATCCGCCCGCCACCTCGAACCTGGTGCTGATCCGGGCCAGCCAGATCAACGGCTGCTCGGTCTGTACCGACATGCATACCAAGGACGCCGAACATGCCGGGGAGACCTCGGTGCGGCTCAACCTGGTGGCGGCATGGCCGGACGCGAAGGTCTTCACCGACGCCGAGCGGGCCGCGCTCGAACTCACCGAGCAGGGAACCCGGATCGCCGACGCCGCCGGCGGTGTCAACGACGAAGCCTGGGCGAACGCGGCCAAGCACTATGACACCGACCAGCTCGCCGCGCTGGTGTGCCTCATCGCCCTCATCAACACGTACAACCGGCTGAACGTCATCATCCGAAACGAAGGCGGTGACTATCAGCCCGGACAGTGGGGATGACGCTGACGCGCCCGCCGCGGGACCGCTGGAGTACGGCGACCCTCCGGATACCGCGTTGCGCTCTCGCCGGTGATGCAGGGCGACGACTCGGGGAACAGGATGCCGACCGCGCTCCGAGCTGCTAATGCGGCGGGGGCCTACGCCGTTCCGGGGTGACCGGCCTACGAGGGGCTGTCATGGTCGGCTGCTAGGAGCCGGCGGGCCGCGACCTCATCAGAGGACGCAACCAGCACGCGAACACCCTGTAGCTGCAGCTCTGGCTCCTGTCCCCCCGCATCGTCGGCCGATACAGCTGCTCTCAAGCCGTGACTGCGCAGCATGCCGACGATCAGTTCCGCCTCTACGCGGCTGGTTACGACGGCCACGGGAACAGCCGCCATCTCGCTAGCAGCCTTCGTACCCGGGTCGTTCGAGCGCCTGCGTTTCACCTCTGCAACTTCCCTGCTCCTGTTATCGCCCTGTAGCTCGGGACTGGCATCATCGTCGCACTTCGGGCAGTCCGTCGCACCCGTGGCCGACAGGTTCGGGTCTCCCTCTGGCCCTGGCCGGGCTCAGCCGCTCGCCGAGCCGCTGCCGTTGAGGCGGCGTGCCGCCTGCCATTCCTCCCTGGTCAGGGCATATTCGACCTCGCCCCGCTCTGCGCCTGGAATGTCAGGTACGTCGTCTGAATGGTAAGACCGGACGAAGACCAGGCCGCATTTCTCCATTACCCGCCGCGACGCATGGTTGACTGTCATCGTGTGAGCGACCAGGCGTTGCACGCCGAGATCGGTAAAGCTCTTGCGAATCAGGGCGCGTGACCCCTCTGTGGCATAGCCCTTATTCCATGCTGCCTTCCGCAGGCGGTAGCCCAGGTCGATGCTGCCGTCCTCGGTCGGCCTGAGATGGAACCAGCCCAGGAAGTCCCCGGAAGCCTTCGCTTCGGCGGCCCAAAAGCCAAGCCCGTCGAACTGCTCGTAAAAGCTGAGGAAGAACGGAACTATCCGGTCGCGAACCTCCGCGCGCGGGGTCGGTTCACCGCCGTTGAGAAACCACATGACGTCGCGATCACTGTTGAGGTCATAGAGGTCGTCTACGTCGTCCTCGGTGAAGCGGCGCAGTACCAGGCGGTCGGTCTCCAGGAGGATGGACATCCGGTCATTATCCACGCTGCCTCTACAGCAGGTGCCGGGGTCCAGGGCGCGTACGAGCGGGATATTCAGGTGCGGCCGGGCGGTTCCCGGGCTGGGTATCGGCGAGGATCTGGATGTATGGCATCACGGCATCGCCGTCGGGCTGATGCAAGAGGTTACGCCCGCACCGGGTTAAGGCCAGGGCACCGGGCGATGGCCCAGGGACTAGCCTTGATCACTATGATCCCTGCCGCGCTGCCTACCGGGCTCATACACCTGGTCGTCGGATACGACGGTTCTCCTCCCGCCAGCCGGGCGCTCGACGCCGCGGCCCGCCTGCTGCAGGGCCGGACCGGCCGCATCGACGTGGTGTATGTGGCTCATATGTCCGGCTTTGCCATGCTGTCCCCCGGCGCCGTAGCCGAAATGGAATCCGACTTCGACGAGGTCGAGCAGGAACTCCGCGCCTCTGCCGCCGAACAACTGGGCGGCCAGGGGGCGCCCTGGGAGTTCGAGCGGCGCCAGGGCCTCATCGCCGACGAGCTGATCGCGGCGGCCAACGCCATCCGCGTCGCCCACCCCGAGGACATCGTGGCGATCGTGGTCGGAAGCTCCTCCCACGCCGCGCACCGCATGGTCGGTTCGGCCGCGATCGGACTGGCCCGCCATTCGCCGGTGCCCCTCATGATCGTGCCGTAGCAGCAGGTAGCCGAGTACGACATGCGGGTCAGGGCCGGTACTGTTCAGCCGCCCGGTCGTGGCTGGCGGCCGCCTGCGCGGCCGCCCAGCTGGCGAGGAGGTTCAGCGCGTCCGCCGATGCGGAGCCGGCGGCCGGGGAGATGGTGTGGGACCGTCTAGGGTGACAGCGTGGCGCTGCGGGCGGTGGTGGTCGGCGGCGGCATCGGCGGGACCGCGGCGGCGGCGGCGCTGGCGCGGGCCGGGATCGGCGTCCGGGTGTACGAGCAGGCCCAGCGGCTGGCCGAGGTCGGGGCCGGCGTGTCGCTGGCGCCGAACGGGCTGCGGATGCTGGAGCGGCTTGGGGCCGGCGAGGGGATCAGGCGGCTGGGCGCGCGGCACGTGTCGACCCAGCTCAGGCTCTACGACGGACAGCCCGCGCGGCACGAGCCGCACCAGTTCGCCCAGGCGGGACGGAACGTGGGCGTCCACCGGGCCGACCTGCTCGCGCTGCTCGCGGAGCAACTGCCGCCCGGCACCGTGCGGACCGGGCACCGGTGCACGGACTTCAGCCAGGACGCCGGCCGCGCCACGGTCGGCTTCGCCAACGGGACGACAGCCACGGCCGACGTGGTGATCGGGGCGGACGGCATCCACTCCGTGCTGCAGGGGTTCGTGGCGGAGCCGACGGAGCCCGTCTTCTCCGGGGTAGTGGCCTACCGCGGCCTGGTGCCGCGCCTGGATGTCTGCCCGGCCGACACGATGCGGATGTGGGTCGGCGAGAGCAGGCACTTCCTGGTGTTCCCGGTGCGGGCCGGACAGCTGCTGAACTACGTGGGATTCGTCCCGTCGGGCACGTCGGTCCGGGAGTCGTGGTCGGCAGCCGGGGACCCGGCCGCGCTGGCCGTGCACTTCGCGGGCTGGGATCCGGTTATCGGGGAGGTCATCGCCGCGATCAGCGGGCCGGGCGGCAGCGGGTTCCAGTGGGGCATGTACGACCGTGCGCCACTCCCCCGGTGGAGCAGCGGGCGGCTGACGCTGCTCGGCGACGCCGCGCATCCGATGCTGCCGCACCTGGGCCAGGGCGTGAACCAGGCCCTCGAGGACGCCGTGGCGCTGGCCACGCTGCTAGCTGCCTGCGCGAGCCCGGCCGACGTTCCGCGGGCGCTGGCCGCCTACGAAGAGCTGCGACGCGACCGGACGGCGCGCGTCCAGATCGGCTCACGGCGCAACGGCGCCGGCTACGACAGCTCCGGCAGCCAGCTGACCGACCGGCGGTGGATCTACGAGTACGACGCGCAGGCCGAGGCCGCCGCGCTCACCCCGGCCGTGAGGCCCGCCGCTCACGGGCCGTGATCCTGCTGGCCAGCCGCCTCCTGCCGGGCGCCGATTCGTGCAAGCGTAATGTCGGTGAGCCGAGGTAGAACCGTTCTGTGAGCGATCGCCGGCGGCCCGCGGAGTGGAACCTGGTTTCCCGGGTCCTGCCCCGGGCGCACCGCGGCTTGGCGCGCGCCTGGTGGGCGCTCGTCGTGCTGCGCTCGCTGGCGCCCGCCGCGCTGATCATCGCGACGGGCGCGCTGATCGCCGCGGTCAGCGCCGGGAACAGGCCCGGCTGGCCGCTCGCCGTGGTGCTGACGGCGTCCATCCTGATCCTGGTCCTCAGCCCGATCCACGATGCGATCAGCGCGAACCTGGGCGCCCGGGTCGGGGCCGATCTGCACGAACGGCTACTCCGGGCCGCGATCGAGCCGGCCGGCATCGCGCACCTGGAAGAGCCCGGGCTGGCCGACGACTTCGCGCTAGCCCGCGATTTCGACCTGGGGATCACTGCGCCGCCGGTCCGGGTGTGCATGCCGTTCGTGGCCAACGGGCTGGTGGAGGTCGGCAGCGGGACGGCCTCGGCGGTCATCCTGTTCTGGTTCCGGTGGTGGGCTCCGCTGGTCCTGGTCGCCGGCTGGCTGGCCACCCACCGGCTGCTCCGGGAGAGCACGGTGTGGCGGACCTGGCAGTCAGAAGACGTGATGCGCTCCCAGCGGCACGCCGACTATGCCTACCGGATGGCAGTCGACGTGCCGGCCGCGAAAGAACTGCGCCTGTTCGGCCTTGGCGGCTGGACCGTCAGCCGGTTCGGGCATCACCGCCGACGGCTGCTCGAGCTTTCCCTGCACGCCCTCCGGCTCCGCGAGCGATCGCTGGCCTGGGCGGCACTGGCGGCGCTGGCAGGCAACGGGCTGGTCGTGGCCGCGCTGGCCGCCAGCGCCCTGGCCCACCGGGTCGGCCTGGGCAGCTTCGTGGTCTTCATCGGCGCGGTCATCGGCACGGCCGTGCTGGGCATCGCCGACTTCGACTGGTGGTTCGACACCGCGGCGCGACCAGCGGTGGTGGTGGAGAGCCTGCAGCAGCGGATGCCCGCATTCGCGGCGATGCCGCCGGGCAGCCGCCCGGCGGCCGGGCTGCCCCGGCACGAGATCCGGCTGCGCGAGGTGACCTTCAGCTACCGCGGCGGGAGCCCGGTGCTGGCCGGGCTGAACCTGACGATCCAGGCCGGCTCCTCGCTGGCCATCGTCGGGCAGAACGGGGCCGGCAAGACCACGCTGGCCAAGCTCCTCTGCCGTCTCTATGATCCGACCGGCGGGATCATCGAGGTCGATGGCACCGACCTGAAGGCCCTGGACCTGGCCGCCTGGCGGTCGCGGCTCACCACGGTGTTCCAGGATTACGTCAGGTACGAGCTATCGCTGCGGGACAACGTCGCGCCGGCGGGGGCCAGTGACGCCGACGTCGACTGGGCGCTGCGCCAGGCGGGCGCGGCGGATCTCGCCACCACGGCCACCATCTTGTCCAAGTCCTACGCCGGCGGCACCGACCTGTCCGGTGGCCAGTGGCAGCGGGTGGCGCTGGCCAGGGCCATGTGTGCGGTCCGGCAGGGCGCCGGGCTGGTCATCCTGGACGAGCCCACGGCGCAGCTTGACGTCCAGGGCGAGGCAGAGATCTTCCGCCGCCTGCTCGACGCGACCCGGGGCGTCACCACGATCCTGGTGTCGCACCGGTTCTCGACCGTGCGGCACGCCGACAACATCTGCGTCCTGGAGGGCGGCCGTGTCGTGGAGCTCGGCCCGCATGACGAGCTGATGACACGCGGCGGCCGGTACGCGACGATGTTCACCCTGCAGGCAGCGCGCTTCGCCGACGACGCAGCCGTCGGCCCGGAGCCGGGCCCGTGAGCGGCCGGGCTGACCGCGGGGCGGGGGCCGACGCGCCCAAGATCCCTAACGCACTCGTCACCATGGCGCGCACCATACGGCAGGCCTACCGCGCGGAGCCTGGCATGACGATCCTGGCGCTGGTGCTGTCGGTGCTGGCCGCGGTGCCGGGAGCGCTGCTCGCTGTCTGGCTCAAGCTCGCCGTGGACGGAGTCACCCAGGACCGCCGCTCGCTGGTCATCGCCGGCGCGGCCGGGGTGGCCGTGTCCAGCATCGCGATCTGGCTGCTCCGGCTGGCCTCCAGCCGGGTCACCCGCCGGTTCCGGATGAAGGTCGGCGTGGCGCTGGAAACGCACGTGGCGGACCTGCAGGCCTCGGTGGACACCATCGAGCACCAGGAGCGGCCCGAGTACCTGGACCGCCTGGCCGTGCTGCGGGAGTCGGTCTACCAGCTCGACCACAT
Source organism: uncultured Actinomycetota bacterium (assembly GCA_963808705.1). Taxonomy (GTDB): domain Bacteria; phylum Actinomycetota; class Actinomycetes; order Streptosporangiales; family Streptosporangiaceae; genus JASHPR01. The sequence goes on from CAWEHB010000016.1 coordinate 717,110, forward strand.
GCTGCTGGCGCTGATCGACACCCTCAGCGCGCTCGCCTGCCTGATCCTGACCATCGGCGTGCTGATGACGGTCAGCCCGTGGATGGTGCTGCTGGCGCTGTTCGCCGTGCCCACGGTGGTGGTGTCGTCGTGGCGGTCCGGGACGATGCGCAGGGCGGAAGAGTCGGCCGCGCCTGACCAGCGGCTCTACCGGCACTTCTTCACGCTCGGCACCACGGCGGGCCCGGCCAAGGAACTGCGGGTCACCGGTAACCAGCAAGACGTGGTCGGGCGGTGGGCGGATGCCTGGCTTCGCTGGTACCGGACCATCGCGGTCACCCAGTGGGGCGGCGCCCTGTGGCAGGCCGCCGCCTGGGGCGTGTTCGCGCTCGGCTACGCCGGGGCCGTGTACTGGACGGTCGACGGCCTGCGGGCGTCCGCCGGCGACGTGGTGCTGGTCGTCACGGCCGGAGGCCGGCTGGGCCAGTACGTGGCCATGACCGTGGGCGAGGTCGACTTCGTGCGCCTGTGGCTGGACGCGTGCCGCCGGCTGGGCTGGCTGGAGGCCTACGCGGCTGTTCACCGGGGCACGGGCGACCGGCCTGCCCCGGAACGGCTCAGCGACGGCATCTCGCTGCAGGGCGTCAGCTTTAGCTACCCGGGCACGGCTGAACCGGTGCTGCGTGACGTATCGCTGACTTTCCCGGCCGGATCGGTCGTGGCGGTCGTCGGGGCGAACGGCGCGGGCAAGAGCACGCTGGTGAAGCTGCTGTGCGGGTTCTACAGACCGACCGCCGGGCGCATCCTGGTGGACGGCACGGAGCTTGGCCGCATCGCCCCGAAACAGTGGCGGACCCGGCTGTCCGGCGCGTTCCAGGACTTCGCCCGGCTGGAGTTCCTGGCCCGCTACAGCGTCGGCCTCGGCGATCTCGGCCACCTCGACGAACCGGATTTCATCGGCGCCGCGGTGCACCGGGCCGGCGCGTCCGATGTCGTGGACAGCCTGGCGGACGGGCTGGACACCCAGCTGGGGGCCAGCTGGCCGGACGGGGTGGACCTGTCGTTCGGCCAGTGGCAGAAGCTGGCCCTGGCCCGTGGCTTCATGCGGCCGGGCCCGCTGCTGACGGTCCTGGACGAGCCGACGGCGGCGCTGGACGCCGAGACCGAGCATGCCCTGTTCGAGCGTTATGCCGATCAGGCCAGGGCTGGCCGCCGCGACGGGGGAATCACCTTGCTGGTATCGCACCGGTTCTCCACGGTGCGGATGGCCGACCTGATCGTGGTGATCAGTGACGGCACGGTAGCCGAGTTCGGCTCACACGAGGATCTGATGGCCCGGCGCGGCGCGTACGCGGGCCTGTACGCGATCCAGGCCAGCGCATACCAGTAGCGTTCACCACCGGGCCGGTGGCAGGTCACATATTCGATTCCGTGCCACAGCCGGGCAGACGCGGCGGCCATGACCGCTCTAAGGTGATCGGGTGGACGCCACGCAACGCCAGCTGAGCGACCAGATTGACCACGCGACGCAGCGCCTGCTCGGATCGGCGCGCGTCATCACCGAGCCGGACCTCCGGCAGCCGTCGCTACTGCCGGGCTGGACGCGGGCGCATGTCCTGGCGCACCTGGCCCGCGGCGCGGACGCGATGCGGTACCTGCTGATCGGGGCCCGGATCGGGCAGGAACGCCCGGCCTATGTCAGCGCGGAGGCGCAGGAAGCCGACATTGCGTTCGGCGGGACCCTGGCGGCAAAGGAACTCATGGCCGACCTGGCCCGCTCGGCGCTGGCCTTTCGCACGATCGTCAAGCAGTTCCCCGATGACGCCTGGCAGTTCCCGGTCCGGATCCTCGACTCGGCGCCATTCCCGGCCGCCCAGCTTCTGACCCGGCGACTGGTCGAGGTCGAACTGCATCATGGCGATCTCGGCATCGGATACGGCCCGGCCGACTGGCCGACCTCCTTCGCGGCCATGGAACTCGCCGAGCCAATGCAGTCACTGCGCCAGGACCGGCTCAGCCGTGCCCATCGAGCCTTACCGGTGAGGATTCATCTCCTCGCAGCATGAGCCTGCATGGCGCTCTGGAATCGGCTGGCCGCTGGTCTGGGAATGCGCGGACACGGTGGTCTGGCTGGACCTGGCACCACTACCCGGTCTACCGGCAGCGTTACGCTGCTGCCGCCCGTGATCCCGGGAACGCCCATCTTACGTTCTGCCGGGTCACCAACCGCGCCGATGCGCGCCGGCTCCTTGATTCGGCCGCTGATGGCGGGGTGTAGCAAACAACTGTCCTTAATGGCTGCCCTATCGCCGAACCCCTTTCATCCGTCGATGTCAGGCTCAGAGCACGTGGGCAGCCGTGGGGAGGATGAAAGAGGTTCGCTAGCCAGGATCACGCGGGCCGCGGTGTGCCCTCATGGCGTGGCGAATTTGACAGCCGCTTATGTCGCCTGGATTATCAGTGTCATGTCTAAAAACGTGTCGGTTATCGTCACCGACGATCTTGACGGATCTGAGAACGCCGAGACGGTCTCGTTCGGTTTCGAGGGCGTGAGCTACGAAATCGACCTGGCCAAGAAGAACCGGGCCAAGCTGGAAAAGGCACTCGCCCCGTTCATCGAGGCTGGCCGTCGAGTACCGCGCGGCGGCCGCCGCGGTGCCGGGCGCACGGGCGGCTCATCGGCCGACCGTAGCGCCGTACGGGCCTGGGCCAGGGAAGCTGGGTTGCAGGTCTCCGAACGCGGCCGGGTTAGCGCTGACGTCATGCGCCAATACGAGGCGGCCCACTAACCGCCGCCGCGGCAATCCGGGTGGGCTGATTCTGAATAGCCCGTCCGGCATTCATCCGCCTGCCCCGCGCTAACTGGTGCCCTTCAGCGCGGCGTCCCAGAACGCCTGGATGGGCGGGGTAGATCAGCTCGTGATCGCGCGGCTCCGTAGACCTTGGCCGCGCCCCGGCTGGCCATTTCCCGGGCGAACACCCGGGTGAGTCCGCGGTTGGCCCCGGTGACCAGGGCCACCGATCCGTCGATCTTCGTGGCTCTCCGGCCTCCGTGCGGGGCTGGAACGGACCGGCCGGAAGGGTACCGCCGGACCCGGGTGAGTCCGGCGGGAAGTCCCTTCCGGCCGTGCCAAAGCGCGCACCCGGCCTGGGTGATGTTCGCGCGCCTGGCCGCTCAGCTGCTGAGGATCTTGGCCTTCTCGCGCTCGAACTCGTCGGGGGTGATGACGCCCCGGTCGCGCAGGTCGGCGAGCTTGGCCAACTGGTCTGCCGAGGTCTGCGAGCCAGCGGCCTCGCGGATGTACGCTTGCGCGGCCTGATCCTGCTGTTGCGCCTGCTGCACGGCCCGCTCGTGCATCGAGCCGCCGCGGACGATCAGGTAGACCAGGACGCCGACCAGCGGGATGAACAGCACGAACACGAACCACAGCGCCTTGGCCCAGCCCGACAGGTCGCGGCTGCGGAAGATATCGATGAAGATCCAGATCAGGATCCAGATCCAGATCACCCACAGGAAGACCTCGAAGATCGTCCAGAAGAAGTCCAGCACCGGATAGTTATAGCTCGAAGCGAGCGGCGACATGTATACCTCCTTGGTACGACGTTCCTACGAACCGATCAGCTTGAGATGCGCTTCGCGGTCGGCGCCGAACACGGTCGCCGAAGGCGCTCGCAGCTCCGAACCCTTCGTCATGCAGCATGATCACTAAGACATTCGGCGGTCGTCAACCCCCACGGGTCGCGTGTCGGGGATTGGCATACCTGACGCTGAATATCAGTTCACCGTGACCCTGCCCCTCTCCGCTCCTGGATGGATCGGCCGAAGACGCCGGCCAAACGCTATGGCCGCGGCCGGCCGCCCGGCATCCCCCACGCAGGGTGATTGAAACCGGCGATTTTCCCCTAATCGGGCGGCGGCACGGCAGGCCCTGGCCTAATCGGGCGGCGGCACGGCAGGCCCTGGCCTAGCCGGGCGGCGGCACGGCAGGCCCTGGCCTAGCCGGGCGGCGGCACGGCAGGCCCTGGCCTAGCCGGGCGGCGGCACGGCAGGCCCGGCTGCGTCGCGGCGGTAGAACTGCAGCGGCTCGGGCGGCAGGGGCGTGTTCCCGAGGATCAGGTCGGCTGCCTTCTCGGCCATCATCATCACCGGCGCGTAGATGTTCCCGTTGGTGATGTACGGCATCGCCGAGGCGTCGACCACGCGCAGGCCGTCCACGCCGTGCACCCGCATGGTCGCCGGCTCTACGACCGAGCCAGGGGCGTCTGCCGAGCCCATCCGGCACGTGCAGGAGGGATGCAGGGCGGTCTCCGCGTCCCTGGCTACCCACTCCAGGATCTGCTGGTCGCTCTCGACGTCCTTCCCGGGGGAAAGCTCGCCGTCGTTGTATCGGTCGAAGGCCGGCTGGCTCAGGATGTGCCGCGCCACGTGGATCGCCTCGACCCATTCGCGGCGGTCGGTGTCGGTGGACAGGTAGTTGAACCGCAGCGCCGGGTGGACCCGGGGGTCGGCCGACTTGATCTTGACGGAGCCACGGGCGTCGGAGTACATCGGGCCGATGTGCACCTGATAGCCGTGGCCGCCGGCCGGGACCGAGCCGTCGTACCGGATCGCGATGGGCAGGAAGTGGAACATCAGGTTCGGGTAGGCCACGTCGTCGTTGCTGCGCGCGAAGCCGCCGCCCTCGAAGTGGTTGGTCGCGCCGGGGCCACTGCGGAAGAACAGCCAGTCGGCGCCGATCCACGGGCGCCGCTGCCACTTCAGGTTCGGCTGGACCGAGACCGGCAGCTTGCACCCGTACTGGATGTACACCTCGAGGTGGTCCTGCAGGTGCTCGCCCACGCCGGGCAGGTGCTGGACCACGCCGAGGCCCAGGCGCTTCAGGTCATCCGCGTTGCCGACCCCGGAGAGCTGGAGCAGTTGCGGTGAGTTGATGGCCCCGCCGCACAGGATCACCTCTTGGCCGAGCGCGCGTTTGGCCTGCATCGGAACCTGGTATTCGACGCCGATGGCCCGGTTGCCCTCGAACAGGATCCTGGTGACGAACGCCCGGGTCGTCACGGTCAGGTTGGGCCGGCCCATGACCGGATGCAGGTACGCGCGCGCGGCGCTCAGCCTCCGGCCGCGGTGCACGTTGCGATCGAACGGCGCGAAGCCTTCCTGGCGGTAGCCGTTGACGTCGTCGGTCAGCTGGTACCCGGCCTGCTGCACCGCCTCGAAGAACGCCTGGAACAGCGGGCTGGTCGCGGGCCCGCGTTCCAGCACGAGCGGGCCCTCGTAGCCGCGCCATTTCCCGCCCCCGGCGAGGCAGGTTTCCATCTTCTTGAAGTACGGCAGGCAGTGCGCGTAGTCCCAGGTCTCCATGCCCGGATCGCCCGCCCAGCGCTCGTAGTCCAGCGGGTTGCCGCGCTGGAAGATCATCCCGTTGATGCTGCTCGAGCCGCCCAGCACCTTCCCGCGCGCGTGATAGACCCGGCGGCCGTTCATGAACGGCTCCGGTTCCGACTCGTACTTCCAGTCGTAGAGCTTGTTCCCGATCGGGTAGGTCAGCGCGGCGGGCATGTGGATAAAGACGTCCCACGGATAGTCCGACCGCCCCGCCTCCAGCACGAGCACCCGGTTGGCCGGGTCGGCGGAGAGCCGGTTCGCGAGCGCGCTGCCCGCTGAGCCCCCGCCGACGATGACGAAATCGTATTGCTCGCTCATGGCGCCTCCTCGGTTCAGTCTTCTCCCAGCGGCTCAGCCCCACCTAATACCTAGCGACAGCTCGATCGACAGGCCCGACTGCACCGATGCCACGGCGCGGAACGCTTCCCTCAGGTAGGACCGCGCCAGCGGGTTCAGCGTCTTGGGATCGATGAAGTCGTCGGGCCCTTCGCCACGGCGCAACTGCTCCACCTGATGATCGAGGCGCAGGGAGAATATGAAGCCGAACGCCTCCATCAGGGTGCGCGCCTGCGGGCTTTCCAGCGCCCCCGCCGCCTCGGCCGCCCGCAGCCGCTCCAGGGTCGAGGCACTGGCGACCCCGGCGGCCATTCCGGCCCAGCGCGCGAGGTCGACGATCGGGATCAGCCCGCCGTGCTTGATGTCGAGCTGTCCCCGGCGCTCGCCCGAGTGCTCGACCACGAAGTCGCGCAGGAACCCGGTGGGCGGCCGGAACGACAGCGCGAACTGGGCGAGCAGCCGCTGCAGGTCGGGACGGCCCCGCGCCTCCCACAGCACATCGGCGACCGGCGCGCCGGGCCCGTTGGACCACACCGGCCGGCTGTCGGTGATCACCGACACCAGGATCAGCGCCTGCTCCCGCGCCGGGTTCTCGCAGACGCTCTGCAGGGCCGCACGCCACGACGCCAGCGACCGCGTGAACTGCGGGTTGGACGCGCTCGCGCCGTGCGCGTCGGGTTGCATCCCGCACGCCCGCAGCCCTGCGTCCACCGCGCGGGCCACCCGCGCCAGGTATTCGCCCGTGTCCGGCCCGGCGCCCTCATCCTGCCATGCGAGGGCGCTGTCGACGTCGGAGGACGGCACCATCTCTCGGCGGGCCAGGCTGCCGAGCGCAAACCACGTGAACGGCGCGGGCGGGTCCCCGGCATCCGCGACGGCCAGTTCGACCAGCCGCCCGGTGAGCGCGTCCAGGACGACCGAGCGGATGGCCGCCACGTGCTCGGCCGCCACCCGGGCATCGTGCAGCGCGACGATCATCGGGCCGAGACTGGCCGACACGGCCGCCAGGTCGGCGGGGCTGGCGGCCAGGTCGATGGCGCGGCGCAGCAGGAACGGCTTGCGGGCCTCGGCCGCCATCAGGTCGCCGTCATCGACCACGCCCAGGACCTCGCCGGACGCGGACAGCACCGGAACGTGATGCACGCCGCGCTCGAGCATGTCCAGCAGCACGTCGCCGCCCAGCCGGTCGCCGGTCACGGTGTAGGCGGGCGCGGTCATGATGGCCGAGACCGGCGCGTCGGGGCTGACATCCCCGGCGATCACCCGGGACCGGAGGTCACGGTCGGTCATGATCCCGAGCTTCTCGCCGGAACGCACCAGGACGGCGCTCGCGCCCTTCGCGGTCATCTGCTTGGCCGCCTCGCGGATGGGCTCGGCGGCCCGGCACAGCAGCGGCGGCGTGCGGATCAGCGCCGCGACGTGGCGCTGCACCGGGTCGGCCGACGACGCGAGCGCCGCCGCGGGCACGTCCCGGTCGGCCACGATCGACCGCGCCACGAACCGGAGCACGTCCGCGCGGGCCAGCAGCGGGCGCATGACCTCGGCCGGGATGCGGCAGCACGCCGTGTCCTCGGCCGCCCGCGCCTCGAAGCCGGTCGGCAGCCCGGAGATCATCGACGCGTGCCCGAACATCTCACCGGGGCCGAGCAGGTCAAGTACCCGCCCGTTATGGATGATCTCGACCGCGCCGGCGCGGACGACCCAGAGGTACTCGACCGGCCCGGCGCCCTGCGAGAAGATCGTCTTCCCGGCCGGGCTGAACTCCATCTCGGTCACGGCGGCGATGCGGGCCAGGTCATCCGGCCCTAGCGCGTCGAAGGGCGGATGTGAGCCGAGGAACCCGGCGATGTCCTCCATCGGGCCCGGGTTCAGGCTGGCTCGCCCGCGCCGACCGCCGAGGGCGCGGGACCCGCGCGGTGCTCGGCGAGGACCGCGGCCGGGCGGCCGCGGAGCGCGAACAGGTAGTAGACCGCGCCCAAGCCCCCGAGCACGCCGGCGAAGACGAACGCGCCCCACCGGTAGTACCAGTGGTCGCCGGCGGCAAAGGAAGAGAACAGGCCGAGCGAGCGATCGAGCTCCTGCTTGTAGCCGAACCTGGCCAGTTCGTCGCTGTCCGTGCTCGGCATGGCCATGGTCCACCTCCCATGGCGAGTGCCCACCGCGCCCGCCCCGGATGAAATCAGTATGAACGGAACGCCAACGCAGGTGAAGGCGCCCGCCCGGGGGCGGGACGGACCGGCGGATGCCGGGGGCAGCCGGCGGGCGAGCCGAGCCGGACGGCTTAAACGGGAAGCTACGGCGGGCTACTGCGCGGCCGTGTCGCCGCCGTGCAGGGCGTCCTGCAGTTCCTTCTCGTCGTCCTTGGACAGGGAGGTCTTCAGCACGGTGCCGCCGAACTTGCTCATCGCCTCGACGGCCTTGTCCGGGGTGACCTTCTCCAGCATCAGGAACAGGCACGAGGTGCCCGGCTTGAGCATGTCCCGCACTTGGTCCTGGAACTGCTTGTCAATGCTGGTCTTGGCCACCTTGCCCATCAGGGCGCCCATGCCGGCGCCGATGGCCAGCCCGAACACCGGGATGAAGAACAGCAGGCCGAACAGGAACCCCCAGAACATGCCCCAGGTCGCGCCTGCGCCAACCGCGTGATGGTTGGTGTGGACGTGGTAGCTGCCGTCCTTGTCACGGATGATCACCGCGATGGCGTCGGGCTGGATGATCAGGTCCTGGGCCAGCCGCCGGGCTTCGTCGGCGGCGGCGGTCGCGGTCGTCTCATCCGGATATCCGATGGCGATCAGGTCAGCCATGGCGTTCCCCTTCCTCATGTGTCGACGGGGCCATCCTGCCGCCGGCGCGCCATTGATTCCTCACCCTCCCATGGGTGAGTTCCGGCTGGCGCGATCGGGCAAGGATCAAACATGGCCAAGAAGAGGGACAAGCAGCAGCACGACCACCAGGCCCAGGCGTCGCCCCCCGCAGCGGAGGCGGCCGAAGCCGTCCCGCTGCCCAAGATGAAGCGCAAGGAATACGAAAAGCAGATGAGGCTGCTGCATGGCGAGCTGGTCGCCGTGCAGGAATGGGTCAAGGCGTCGGGCGCCAAGGTCTGCATTGTGTTCGAGGGCCGGGACACCGCCGGGAAGGGAGGCACGATCAAGCGGATCACCGAGCGGGTGAGCCCGCGGGTGTTCCGGGTCGTGGCCCTGCCCGCCCCGACCGAGCGCGAGAAGTCGCAGATGTACATCCAGCGCTACCTGCCGCACTTCCCGGCCGCCGGGGAGGTCGTGATCTTCGATCGCAGCTGGTACAACCGGGCGGGCGTCGAGCCGGTGATGGGGTTCTGCACGCCGCAGGAGACCGAGCGGTTCCTCGAGCTGGTGCCCGGGGTCGAGAAGGCCATGGCCGATGACGGGATCTTGCTGCTGAAGTACTGGCTCGAGGTCAGCCCGGACGAGCAGACCCGGCGGCTGAAGAGCCGCATCCACGACCCGCGGAAGATCTGGAAGCTGTCGGAGATGGACCTGAAGTCCTACAGCCGCTGGTATGACTACTCCCGGGCCAGGGACGCGATGTTCGCCGCCACCGACACCGCGTGGGCGCCCTGGTACATCGCGCGCACCGACGACAAGAAGCGCGGCCGGCTCAACATCATCAGCCACCTGCTCAGCCAGGTCCCCTACAAGCCGCTCGCCCCCCGGGACATCACGCTGCCCCGGCGCCAGCGGGCCGGCGGCTACACCGAGCCGGACCTGCCGTTGCACTACATCCCGACGCCGTTCTAGGCAAGCCAGCGGGGCAATCTCAGGCGCCCCCGGATTCCTCACCCCCCGCGGGCGAGCTTGTGCCAGCGCCGCCGCGCTGCGCACCGGAGGCGGTCCGGCGGATGAGCCTGCGCTGCGGTATACCGGGCATGTCGTCACCGGCACGCCCGTCTGCCGAACGGGCCAGCAGCCTGGCGTACCGGGTGGCCAGCGGGTCGGCGGTGGCGCCGTGCACGACCACGCTGAGCAGCACGGTGATCGTGATGACCGCGACGGCGTGACCGGCCGCGGGACGGCCCAGTTCCTCCAGGGCCAGCAGGGCGAACACCACCGACGCCAGGCCGCGCGGGCCGAGCCAGCCGACCAGGGCGACCGTGGCCCGGCCGAGCCGCGCGCCGGCCAGCGCGACCGCCACCGGCACCATCCGGATCACCGTGAGGCTGAGCACCGCGTACAGCACGACCTGCCAGGTCAGGCTCTCCACCGCGGGCACGATCGCGACCGCGCCGAAAGCCAGCCAGACCAGCAGCGACACCAGGGCCCCGGTTTCCTCGACGAACGGCACCAGGGGCTCGCCGCGCCGGCCGCTTGCCGTGCCGAACGCGAGCCCGCCGACGAACGCGGCGACGAAACCGTTACCGTGCAACGCGAGTGCGGACGCGTACGCGCACACCGCCAGGCCCAGCACCGCCGAGCCGGCGAAGCCCTCGGCGGCCCAGCCGCGCCGGCGCGCCGCGTTCACCAGCAGGCCGCCGGCCCCGCCCACGGCCACGCCGATCAGAAGGCCCAGGACCAGGTCGGCCGCCGCCGCCGCCGGGCCGTGCCCGGCGACCTCGCCTGCTGTCGCCGCTCCGGCTATGGCCACGGACACGAAGGGCGTGGCGATCCCGTCGTTGAGGCCGCTTTCGACATTGATCAGCCGGCGGATCCGGGCTGGTATCGCCGGGTTGGCCATCACGCCCGCGCCCAGCGCGGCGTCGGTCGGCGCCAGCGCCGCGCCCACCAGCAGCGCCAGCCAGATGCTGCCCCCGCCGGTCAGGGCCAGCGCCAGCAGCGTGCCCAGGCCGATCGTCAGCGGCAGCGCCACCCCGAGCAGCCGCAGGTACAGCCCCGCGTCCGCGCGCAGCTCGTGCAGCCCGACCCGCGACGCATCGCAGAACAGGACCAAGACGAGCGTGAACTCCGCCAGTTCCTTGATCAGCTCATGACTGGGCTCGATGCCCAGGGACAGCAGCGGCCCGTGGGTGAGCAGCAACCCGGTGACGACGAAGGCGATCGGCGCGGTGACGTCGAACCGTTCCAGCCGGGCCGACAGCGTGCCCCAGCCGAATACCAGCGCGGCCACGATGGCCAGGTCGGAAACGCTCACGGCCGCACCCCCCGCCCTCCCCCGCGCTCACTAGGCACTCGGAACGGTTGCCGATGTAACAGCGCCGACGGACTCCTATCCGAGGGTAGCGACGAGGATCGCCTTGATGGTGTGCAGGCGGTTCTCGGCCTGGTCGAACACGATGCTGGCCGCCGAGTAGACCCAGATCACGTCGTCAAACAGCAGTTCCCCGGCGTTGGACGGGGTCAGCCGGGCGTGCTCCAGGCCCGGTCGGTGCACCATGACCCGGCGCAGCCTGCCCACCAGAGTCGAACCCGCTCTCCCAGGCATCAGCCTAGGATTCCGGGCTCGGCTTTGATCTGCGCGCTGGCCGTGATCTCGGCGCTGGCCGTGGGGCGGGCCTTGCGCTGGCGTGACAGCTGGATGAACTTGTCCACCCCGACGACCGCGGGGGCGAGAAGCGACAGGGCGAGCACGACCAGCCACTGCCGTCCGCTGAGCGACTCGGTGTCGAGCAGGCGCTGGAGCATGCCCAGTTCCACGGCGGCCCAGGTGAGGATCCACCCGAGGATGATCCAGCCCAGGAAGGGGAATACCGGCGAGGACCACGGCGCCTCGCGCTCGCGCCGCAACACCAGGCCGATGTTGACCGCGCTGAACGAGACGATGGCGAAGGCCATGGTCATGTTGACCGACGGATGCGTGGTGCTGGGCTTGCCGGGTCCCCACTCGAGCACGGCGAGCGCGGTGGCGGCGAGCACGAACCCGGTGACGAACCAGCGGATGACCTGGGGCCGGTTGACGATCTTCGTGCCGGGCTGGCGCGGCGGCCGCTGCATGACCCCGGGATCTGGCACGTCGACGATGAACCCGATGACCACGGTGATGACCACGAAGAACTTGCAGAACAGCAGCTGCAGCGGGAACAGGGCCACGCCGCCGTTGATGTTGAGGACGGTGGCGTAGACCATCAGCTGCAGCACCGAGGACAGGATGGTCAGCTGCATCCTGATGTAGGTGGAGATCCGGCGGTAGATGTCGCGGCCCAGGTCGACCGCCTTGACCAGGGTGGCGAAGTTGTCGTCGGTCAGCACGATCTTGGCCGCCTGCTTGGATACTTCCGAGCCGCTGCCCATGGCCACGCCGATGTCGGCCTGCTTGAGCGCGGCGGCGTCGTTGACCGCGTCGCCGGTCATCGCGACCACGTCGCCGGATTGCTGCATGAGCTTGGCCAGGCGCAGCTTGTCCTCGGGCGCCACCCGGCCGAACACGTGCAGCCGGGGAAGCCGCTCGATCACCTCGGTATCCGGGAGGTGCTGCAGCTCGGTGCCGGTGATCACGCCGGGCCCGAGCCCCAGCTCGTCGGCGATCGCGCGCGCGGTCACGGTATGGTCGCCGGTGATCATCCGCACGTCGATCCCGGCGGCGAGGGCGACGTGGACCGCGTCCCTGGCCTCGGTGCGCAGCGGATCCATGATCCCGACCAGCGCGACGAAGACCAGGTCCGTGACGGCCGCCATCGGGTCGGCCAGCGCCGACGTCATCGCCGCGTCGTCGAGGTCGCGGACGGCGAACGCCAGCACGCGCAGCCCGCGCTCGGACAGCTGGCGGTTGGCGGCCAGGATCTCGTCCCCGACGGTGGCCACCGGCACGACAGTCGCCGTGCCACAGCGCGTAACCGCAGCGCTGGATTACCACGTCGGGCGCGCCCTTGACGCTGTCGAAGTGCGGCTGCGCCAGGACCCCGCCGGCCAGCCAGTCCGGGCGGTCGTGGAAGGTGGCCATGAACTTGTACTCGGAATCGAACGGCACCTCGGCCCGGCGCGGCAGGGCCTGACGGGTCTCCTCGGCGTCGGCGCCCATCTTCGCGGCGAGCACCACGAAGGCCGCTTCGGTCGGGTCGCCGATGACCGACCCGTCGTCGCCGACCGTGGCGTCGGTGCACAGCGTCAGGCCCAGGGCCAGGCGGCTGGAAGTCCGGCGTCTCGCCCCCGGCCACCCCGAGGATCGCGCCGGTCTTCCGGTAGCCGGGGCCTTCGATCTTGAACCAGTCACCGCCGGCCAGCATGGTGGTCGCGGTCATCGCGTTCAGCGTCAGCGTGCCGGTCTTGTCGGAGTTGATGACGGTCGTCCCGCCCAGGGTCTCCACGTCCGACAGCGACTTGACGACCGCCTTGGCCTCCACCAGGCGGCGCGCCCCCGAGGACAGCATGGCCTGCACGAACGTCGGCAGGCCGGTCGGGATGGCCGCGATCGCGGTCGAGATGCACAACAGCACCAGGGTCGTGGTGTCCATGCCCCGCGCGAGGCCGAAGACGGCGATCACCGCCACGGCGATAAACGCGATCAGCCCGAACACCTTGGTCATGCCGTCGAGTTCGCGCTGCAGCGGCGAACGCGTCCGCTTGGTGGCCGTGACCAGGCCGGCGATGCGGCCTATCTCGGTCGTCTCACCGGTCGCGGTCACCACGAACGCGGCGGTGCCGCGGGTGACCTGGGTGTTCTGGAACACCAGGTTCGTGCGGTCGCCGAGCGCGACCTCTCCTTCGGGAAGGGTTACCCGGTCCTTGGCTACCGGGGCGCTCTCGCCGGTGAGCGCGGCCTCCTGCACTTCCAGGGTGGCGGAGGACAGGATCCGGCCGTCCGCCGGGACGACATCGCCGGCCTCCAGCAGCACGACGTCGCCCGGCACGAGCCTGGTCGATTCGAGCTCCTCGACCTGGCCGGACCGCCGCACCCGGGCCCGGGGCACCTGGAGCTTGGCGAGCGCCTCGACGCTGGCCCGGGCCTTCAGCTCCTGGGCCGAGCCCATGACGACGTTGAACGTCACCAGCCCCAGCACCACAACGCCCGTGGCCACCTGCACGATGGCGAAGCTGGCCACGCAGACAATCAGCAGCATGATGTTCATCGGGTTGGCCAGCTGCCCCCGGGCGACCACCCACAGGCTCGGCGGCGGCTCGGTCGGCAGCTCGTTGGGCCCGTACTCGGCCAGCCGGTGCTGTACTTCGCCGGCGCCCAGCCCCTGATCCGGGTCGACACTCATCGCCCGGGCCGCTTCCTCCGCGGACAGGGCGTACCAGGCCGCCTGCTCGGCGGGCTGCTTAGTGGTCGTCATTCTCGGCTCCCTTGCGGCCTAGCTGGCGACCGGGACCTGCTTGGCGCGGTCCGCCCGCACCCGTTTCCACCAGAAGTCGAGGACGACGCCCAGCAGCGCGAAGATCCCCGCGCCCACCATCGACCCGACGCCGATGAACACGGCCTCGCGCACGGTCAGGTACTTCTTGTCCGGCGGCAAGCCAGCCTCAGGGACTTCTCCGGAGAGGTCAACTTGATCCGTCATGGCACACCCCTCGCCGAGCGGCGGCGACACGCAACCGTCGTCTGTCCCGCTCCGCACCCTGATCGTGTTCGCGCCATCTCCGGGGTGCCTCACCCATCCGAGGGTGATTCCTCCGCGTTCAGGCGGTAACCGCTGCCGACACGCGCTCGGGCGGCGCGGCCGGGGGGCGCTCTCGCGAGCGGTGCGCCGCCCGATTCACCCTCGGTGGATGATCCGGGATGGGGAGTTGTGACGGGAAACTGAGCGTGAACTGCCGGTGGCCATCACGAGGAGAGGCTATGACGCAGCGGCGCTGGCTCGCCCGGGCGGCTTTCGCGCTGATGCTGGCCGCGGCGGCGGTCATGATCGGTTTCGCGGAGCTGGGCAGCGTGGCGATGGTCGGCGTCGGAGCTGTCGGTGCGTGCCTGCTGCTGGCGGGCGGGTACTGGTTTCTTGCTCATCGAGGGCTGGCGCGGTGGCTGGCGTTCGGCGTGGTGATCCTCGCCCCGGTCGCGGTGCTGGTCATTTTCGCCCTGCATCGCGTCCTGTGGGTGGGCGTGGTGTCGCTGGTGCTCGTGGCGCTGGCCATCGCCACCGCCCGGCTGGCGCTGACCCCGGTGGCCGCGGACCCGGGGATGCCCGTCCGCGAGGTCCCGCCGCCCCACCGCGCATTCGTGATCATGAATCCGAGGTCGGGGGGCGGGAAGGTCGCGAAGTTCGGGCTGAAGCAGAAGGCCGAGGCGCTGGGAGCCGAGGTGGCGCTGCTCGAAGGCCCCGGCCAGGTAGACGTGGCGGCCCTGGCCCGCAAGGCGGTCGCCAGCGGGGCAGACCTGCTCGGGGTGGCCGGGGGCGACGGGACGCAGGCGCTGGTCGCCGGGATCGCCGCCGAGCACGACCTGCCGTTCCTGGTGATCAGCGCCGGCACCCGCAACCACTTCGCGATGGACCTGGGGCTGGACCGGGAGAATCCGGCGGCCTGCCTGGACGCGCTCACCGATGGGGTGGAGCAGCGGATCGACCTTGGGATCATCGGCGGGCGCACGTTCGTGAACAACGCCTCGTTCGGCGCCTACGCCGAGGTGGTGGAGAGCCCGGCCTACCGGGACGACAAGCGGGGCACCACGCTGCAGATGCTGCCCGACATCCTGAGCGGCCACCGCGGCGCCAGGCTGACCGTCCGCGCCGGCGCCACCACGGTCACCGGCCCGCAGGCCCTGCTGGTGAGCAACGACCCGTACGGGATGACCGACATCGCGGGGCTCAGCCGCCGGACGCGGCTGGACGCCGGGACGCTCGGCGTGGTCGCGGTGACGGTGGACAGCGCGGCGGCGGCCGCCGGGTTGCTGCGCCTCGGGCGCGGCCAGGGCGTGACCGCGTTCACCGCCGACGAAGTGGTGGTCGATGCCGACGTGGCCGAGATCCCGGTCGGGATCGACGGGGAGACCGTCATGATGGCCACGCCGGTCCGCTGTGCCATCCGGCCACGGGCGCTCCGGGTCCGGGTGCCCAGAAACCGGCCCGGGATCCGCCCGCCCAAACCCGCCGTCGACTGGCCGACACTGCGGCAGCTGGCCTCGTTCCGGCCCCTGGCGGGAGGCACAGCCTGATCGCTGGCCGGGCTCAGCCGGGTCAATAAAAGAGGGTTCACCTTTCGGCGGGCGCGAAGACCCGGCCCAGCGTCTCGAAGCTGGCGGGCTGCCGACGGCGCAGCACAGCCGCGCCGATGGCCCCGAGGCAGAGCCATCCGAGGGCCACGAACGGCAGCAGGCCCATCAGCCCGTGGGTACGCGGATGCAGGATCCCCCACAGCGGGAACAGGAACAGCGCGGCGGCCACGGCCGGGACGATCAGATGCCGCCCGGGCCGGAACTCGTCGCGGAACTCGGTGCGGAACGCGCGGATGACCGCGAGATTCACCGCCAGGTAGATGAGCACCAGCGACAGCCCGGCCGCTCCCGCCAGGTACCCGAAGGTGCGCGCGCCGCCGACGGCGTAGGTCAGCGGCAGCCCCAGCGCCAGCGTGAGCACGGCGACGCCGCCGATCGCGACGACCGGGGTGCGGCGGCCCGACAGCCGGGCCAGCGACCCCGGCAGGGCCCGTTCGCGGCCCATGGCGAACAGGACCCGGATGGCCGCGTTGAACACGGCGATGACGAAGCCCAGGCCGGTGAGCACGACCACCAGGTCGATGACCCACAAAGCCGACGGCGACCAGTACCGGCTGGTCAGGTACCCCAGCGGGCTGGGCTGCTGGGTGAAGCCCGCGATCCCGCCCCGCCCTGCGCCGAATGCCTCCGCCACCACCACGAGCAGGTAAAAGACGCCGGTCACGATGACGACGCCAGCCATGCTGGCCGGGACGCTGCGGGTGTTCCTGGCCTCCTCACCGAGCGCGGCGGCGGTCTCGAAGCCGGCGAACGCGACGATGCCGTAGATCATCGCGTTGGTGATTTCGGACAGCTGGCCGTGCGGCGAGGACGCCGGGGAGAAAACGGCCGCCGAGTAGTGCGCCGGGCCGACCTTGGCCAGGATCGTGATGGCCAGCGCCGCGATCACCGCCATCTCCCCGGTGACCAGGACCAGGTCGGCCCAGGACGAGGTGCTGATGCCCAGGTAGGCGACGCCGGCCACGGCGGCCAGGATGACCAGGAACAGGACCCAGGCGCCGATGGTCACGTGCAGCGCGACCGCCAGCAGCTGCGATGCGTACACGCTGGTCAGCGCGATGCCGGCGGGCACGTACAGCGCGTAGGCGAAGATCATCATCCAGCCGGTCAGGAACCCGCCGGCCCGGCCCAGCCCGCGGCTGTTGTAGGTGTACAGCGAGCCGGCCGAGGGCAGCCGGCGGGCGAACTCCGCGATGCTGAGGGCGCAGCACAAGGACGCGGCGAACGCGATGAGCACCACCAGCGGGGAGGCAAACCCGGCGTAGGACACCATGATGACCAGCCCCGCGACGACCGCCCCGGCCGGGGCCACGTTGCTCACGCCGAACGTGATCACCCGGGTCGGCCCTACAACTCCATGAGCCAGTTCCCGGGCCCCTTGACCGCTAGCGTCCATGCCGCAACCTTCCACGCCGGCCAACGCCATCCCGAGTCAACCAGACTTTGGCGGCAGGTGTTTCACCCGGAACGGGCGAGGCGGCCGGCGCGGCAGATCAGGACCGGGCCGCCGGGGCTGTGATTCCCGCCCTGCTCAGAGCAGGCGCAGGTCGACGGCCCGCTCGATGGCCTCCGAGCGCGAGGTCACCCCGAGCTTCTGGTAGACCGACCGGAGATGGGTCTTGACCGTGTTGCGCGAGATGTAGAGCGTGGCCGCCATCTGCAGGTAGGTGCTGGTCGGCAACAGCTTCAGGATGCGCAGCTCGGCCGCGGTCAGCGGCTCGGCCAGCGCCCGGCCGGGCCGGGAGCCGTTCGGCTGCGCGGCACGCACCTGCATGGCCGCGGCGATGAGCTGCTCCATGAGCGGATCCGGTCGCGCCTGCGTCCAGTGCTCGATCAGGTAGCTCGTCACCTGGGGCGCGGCCGCGGCGACCGTGTTGATGAACCCCCCGCGCCGGGCGGCGTGCAGGACGCCGCCCACCAGGCCGGCGGTCATCGGGTCACCGCGCTCGATCGCGACCGCGGCCAGCAGTATCTGGTGCTCCAGCGCACGCCGCGGGGTCAGTTCATCCGGTGACAGTGACTGCAGGTATCCGGCCGCGGCAGCGTGGTCGCCGGCTGCGAGCGCGATCCTGGCCCGCAGCAGGCTGCGGCGGACGGCCGGCAGCCTTCCGGCCAGCTCGGTGGCGGCCGGCAGGTCGCCGAGCGACATGCGTAGCAGCGCCTCGAGCTCATCGGCCCGTCTCGGCAGCACCGATCTGGTCCCGGCCAGGACCAGCCGCGCCGCCTCGACGGTGGCCAGCGCGTCGCGGGCCTGCCCGCGCGCGGCCCAGATCCCGGCCCGGTCCAGCAGGGTGAGGAACTCGAACAGAGGCCGCCGCCGCTCCGCGATCGAGAGCGCTTGCTCGGTGAGGTTCTCGGCGGTGTCGAGGTCGCCACGTTCCAGCGCCAGCCCGGCCTGGGCGCGCAGGTAGTCCACGGCGAAGAAGTGCCGGTCGAAGCCCAGTCGCCGTGCGTCCGCGGCCGCGGCGCCGGCGGCCTCGGCCGCCTCGGCCAGATAGCCGGATTGGAGCCAGGCCAGCGCCCGCGCACCGGGCACCAGCACCAGCCGGGCCGGCTCGGTGAGTGCGGGCAGCGCCAGCGCCCCGGCGACCTCGCGCTCCACCGCGTCGTAGTCCTCCAGGCACGGGTAGACGCGCAGCAGGATCAGCGAGATGGCGGTGCTCCACTCGTCGTTGAGCTGATTCCGCTCCTGGATAGACCGCGCGGCGAGCGCCGAGGCCACGGCCTGGTCCAGATAGCCGGTCTGTGCGTAGTGGAAGGCCCGCATGGTCGCGTACTGGACGGCCAGCCCCGATTCGGGCGGGATGGACGGCTGGGTGCGCTCGAGCAGGTCCAGGTACGCGCCGCCGCGACCCGGGTCACCCGACAGCAGCAGGTCGGTGGCCAGGGCCAGCAACTGGTCCGGTGCGCCGGCCAGCAGCCCGGGGTCGACCCTGCTGAGATTCAGCGGCGCGGGCAGCGCCGGGTCACGCAGGAAGTCGGGCACGACCCGGTCCTGCAGCAGGGCCAGCGCCCGGCCGGGCTGTTGGGCCGCGAAGAAGTGACGGGCCGCGCGCCGCATGTCCTGGGCGGACTCGAACCATTCGCCCGCCCGTAGCTGGACGGCCTGCTCGCGGGCCCGGTCCCGGGCCCGCAGCTCGGCGCGCAGCAGCCGACGTACTAGGTGGTGGTACCGGAAGCTGGTCCGCTCGTCATCGAGGGCCACCAGGAACAGGTTGGCCGCGTCGATGCGGCGCAGCAGCGCCGCCACGTCCTGGTTCCCGGTGACGGCCGCGCACACGTCGGCGGTCAGCTCCCCCAGGATGGAGGTGTCCAGCATGAACTGGGTGATCTCGGGTGGCTGGCTCTGCAGGACCTCGGAGATGAAGTACTCGGCGATCGCGTGACCGCGGACGTCCAACGCCCGCGCGGCCCGCCCCGGGTCCGGGGTGCCGCGCAGCGACAGCGCCGCCATCTGCAGCGCCGCGGCCCACCCCTCGCTGTTCTCGTGGAGCAGCGCCAGCTCACCGCCGCCGACCTCGACACCGAAGTTGGCCAGCAGGTCCCGGCTCTCGGCCAGCGAGAAGTACAAGTCGCGGTCGCGGAGCTCGCACAGCTCCCCCGCCATCCGCAACCGGTGCAGTCGCAGCTGCGGGTCGCTGCGGCTGGCCAGCACCAGCTGGGCGGTCTGGGCCGGCCAGCGCTCGACCAGATCGGTCATGTCCCCGGAGACCGCGGGCGCCGCGATGTGGAAGTCGTCCACCACGATGGCCGACCCGGCGGGCAGTTTCGCGACGTCGTTGGCGATGGACGCGGTGACGTCGGCCGACATGGCGCCGTCCATCGCGAGCAGGTCGGCGGCATCGGCGCCGAACCCCGGGTCGATGGCCCGGGGGGCCTCGGTGAACCCGGCCCAGAACCGGACCGGGTCGGCGTCGGCCCGGTCGCAGGACAGCCAGGCCGTGGCGCCGGGCGGCCGGGCCGCCACCCAGCTGGACAGCAGCACACTCTTGCCCGCGCCCGCCGAACCGACCACCACGGTCAGCCGCTGGGCGGCCCCGGCCGCCAGCCGGTCGTGCAGCGCCGACCGGGTGATCAGCGTGCCGGGCAGCGTCGTGGGCCGGAATTTGCCCAGCGCGAACCGGACGCCCCGCGAGGCGCCGAGCACGGCCGACACGTCGTCTGCCACGACAGCTCTCCTGCGGGTTTCGCCGCTCCGCCGCTTATGCCGTTCTTTACCTAGTCGTTACTCAACCCGATGCGCGGCCAGGAAGGAAGGGGCCAAAGTCACTTTCGATGCGGAAACTGTCCGCGGGTCCTGGGTCACCCTGGAACGGGTGATGACTCAGGCGCGGTCACCGGGGACGCTGAAGACGGTGAACAGGACGTGAACTGGCAGACTGTGAGGCGTAACCCGTGCGATCGCAAATCTACGAGATCACTTTCACGGGCCAGGCAGGCAGGACGCTGCGCGCGGAGTTCGACGACTGCGAGGTCACCATAGGCCCGGGCACGACGACCCTCCGCGCTGAGCTGCCCGATCAGGGAGCCCTCTCCGGGCTCATGGAGCGGATTACCGGCCTGGGGCTCGAAGTGATCGACATGCACCTCGTGGCGCCATCACCCGGTGACTAGCCCGGATCCGGCCCACGGCCGGCGCTAGCACGGCGCGGCGCCCGGAACGCCGCGAGGTGCCGCGCCGCATCCTCACACGTTCGCGGCCTGCGCGCATCACCCCGCCAAGGGTGATGACGCGGGCCCAGCCACGGCCGGACCATGAAAAGCTACGGAAGAGGCCGATCGGGCCCGGGCCTGTGGAGACATGACGCCGATGCTGCGACTGGGACGCGGGCTGGGCCTGTCATCCTTCCGCCGCGACTGGCTGACCAGGGACATCGTGGCCGGGGTGGTGCTCACCACGCTGCTGGTCCCGCAGGGCATGGCGTACGCGGAACTGGCCGGCCTGCCCCCGATCACCGGCCTGTACACGTCGATCACGTGCCTGCTCGGTTACGCGGCGTTCGGCCCGTCCCGAATCCTGGTCCTGGGCCCGGATTCCTCGCTGGGGCCGATGATCGCGGCGACGATCCTGCCACTCGTCATGGCCAAGGGCAACGCGGAGCAGGCGGTCGAGTTGGCGTCGCTGCTCGCCCTCATGGTCGCGGCGATCATGATCGTGGCGGCCGTGGCCAAGCTCGGCTTCATCGCCGACCTGATCTCCAAGCCGACGATGATCGGTTACCTGAACGGCCTGGCGCTCACCATCCTGGTCGGGCAGCTGCCCAAGCTGTTCGGGTTCAAGGTCGAGGGCGACGGCCTGATCGCCGAGTTCACCGGCTTCGTCAAGGGCCTGGCCCACGGCGAGGCGGTGGGCGCCGCGGCCGCGGTCGGGATCGCCGGGATCGCGGTGATCCTGGTCCTGCAGCGCTGGCTGCCCAAGATCCCGGCGGTGCTGGTCATGGTCGTGCTGGCCATCGCGGCGACGAGCGTCTTCAGCCTAGCCGATCACGGCGTGAGCCTGGTCGGGGTGCTGCCCAAGGGATTCCCGCCGCTCACGATCCCGCACGTCCGCCTGTCCGACCTCGGGCTCCTGTTCGCCGGGGCCCTGGGAATCTCCCTGGTCTCCCTGGCCGACACGATCTCTACGGCGTCGGCGTTCGCCGCCCGCACCGGGCAGGAGATCAACGGCAACCAGGAGATGATCGGCATCGGCGCGGCGAACCTGGCGGCCGGCCTGTTCCAGGGGTTCCCGGTCAGCACCAGCGGCTCCCGGACGGCCGTGGCGGAACGGTCCGGCGCCAAGACCCAGTTCACCGGGGTCACCGGGGCGGTCCTGATCATTCTCATGATCGTGCTGGTCCCGGGGTTGTTCCGGAACCTGCCCAACCCCGCGCTGGCCGCGGTGGTGATCACCGCCTCGCTGTCCCTGGCCGACATCCCGGGCACGGTGCGGCTGTGGCGGCAGCGCAAGGCGGAGTGCCTGCTGTCGATCGCGGCGTTCCTCGGCGTCGCCCTGCTGGGCGTGCTGCCCGGGATCGCGATCGCGGTCGGCCTGTCGATCCTCAACGTGTTCCGGCGGGCCTGGTGGCCCTACGACACCGAACTCGGGCGCGTGGAAGGGCTGGAGGGCTACCACGACACGCACCTGCACCCGGAGGCCCAGCACCTGCCCGGCCTGGTGATCTACCGGTTCGACGCCCCGCTGTTCTTCGCCAACGCCACGACGTTCCGCGACGAGGTCCGCCGGATGGCCCAGGCCGACCCGCCGCCCACCTGGATCCTGATCGCGGCGGAGCCGGTGACCGACGTGGACACCACCGCGTCCGACGTGCTGGAAGACCTCGACGAGGCGCTGAACGCCCAGGGCATCAGCCTGGTCTTCGCCGAGCTCAAGGACCCGGTGCGGGAGAAGATCGAGCGCTACGGGCTCACCCGCACGATCGACCCGCGCCACTTCTTCCCGACCATCGAGGCCGCGGTCGCGGCGTTCCGGGACGAGACCGGCGCCCAGTGGGCTGCAAGCCCGCCCGCCGCCGAATCACCCGAGGTGGGTGGCGACCCGGCGAAACCGGGGCGGGCAGCCTGGACCGGTGACTGACCCGCCAGCGCGGCCCGGCGTGGGTCGCCTGCATGGGAAGCTGGGGTCATGACCAGCGCAACCATCCTGTTCCCGGCCGTCCCCGAGACCCCCGAGGCCCCCGAGCCCGCCGGTCCCGCCACGGCCGCCGCGGCGTGACCAGCACGGCGGCTCGGTTCTGACCGGTTATCGCTGGCAAAATCCGAACCGCTAAGTTCATCAGGTGTTGCGGGACACCGGCTTTCAGGTCCGTATCCGTAGTCCCGGCCGATACGGAGGAGGTACCAGGTGAGCGACTGGGACATCGTGCTGCGCGGCGGACGGGTGATCGATCCAGAATCCGGCCTGGACGCCGTGCGGGACGTCGCCGTCGAAGCGGGCCGGATCGCGGACGTCGGGACCAGGCTGCCGCCCGCGCGGGCCGAGTTCGACGTCACCGGCCTGGTGGTGACGGCCGGGTTCGTCGACCTGCACAGTCACGTCAACGACATCGCCGGGCTGCGGCTGCAGGCCCTGGACGGCGTCACCACCGCGCTCGAACTGGAAGCGGGCGTCACCCCGGTGGACGCCGCTTACCGCGCCGCCGCGGCCGAGGGCCGGCCGGTCAACTACGGCTTCGCCGCGTCCTGGGCGCTGGCCCGGATGGAGGCCGTCGGCGGGATCGCGCTCGACGGCAAGCTGGCCACGTTCCTGGCCAACATCGCGCGCCCGGCCTGGCAGCGCCCGGCCACGCCCGGACAGATCGCCGCGGTGCTGGCCCGGCTGTCGGCCGACCTGGCCGACGGGGCGCTGGGTATCGGCCTGCTCGTGGGGTACGCGCCGGCCACCGGCCCGGCCGAGTACCTGCAGGTCGCCGGGCTGGCCGCGGAAGCCGGCGTGCCTACCTTCACGCACGCGCGGGACATGATCGAAATGGTCCCGAACGTGGCCATCGACGGCGCGGAGGAGATCGTCCGGGCGGCCGGCGAGACCGGTGCCCACATGCATTACTGCCACGTCAACAGCACCTCGCAGCGGTACATCGACCGGGTCCTGGGCCTGGTCGGCCGGGCTCAGGCCGCGGGGGCCCGGGTCACCACCGAGGCCTATCCGTACGGGTCCGGCATGACCGGCATCGGCGCCGCGTTCCTCGCGCCGGAGCGGCTCGGCGAGCGCGGCCTGCAGCCGTCGTCGCTTACCTACGCGCCGACCGGCGAGCGCATCGCCAGCGAGGCGCGGCTGCGCGAGCTGAGGCGGGCCGATCCCGGCGGGCTGGTGATCATCAAGCTGCTCGACGAGGACGACCCGGCCGACCGGCGGCTGCTGATGCGGTCGCTGACCTTCCCCGGGGCCGTTGTGGCCAGCGACGCCATGCCGCTGACCTGGACCGGCCCCGCGCCCGACCCGCTCGCCTGGCCGCTGCCCGATACCGCGATCACGCACCCCCGGACCGCCGGGACGTTCTCGCGGGCGCTGCGCCTGCTCACCCGCGACGGCGGGCCGCTCGGCCTGGCCGAGGCGCTGAGCAAGTGCAGCCTGCGGCCGGCCCTGCTGCTGCAGGACCGGGTGCCGTCCATGCGCCGCAAGGGCCGGGTGCAGGCCGGCGCCGACGCCGACATCGTCGTGTTCGACCCGGCCACGGTCAGTGACCGGGCCAGCTACGCCCGCAGCACCCGCCCGTCGGCCGGCATCCGGCACGTCCTGGTCAACGGCACGTTCGTGGTACAGGAGGGGGACATCGTGGCCGACGCGCGGCCCGGCCGCCCGGTCCGCGCCGGCCCCCGCTGAGGAAACCGAGGCGCAGTCAGCCACGCCTCCGGCCAGGCAAGGTTTCTGGTATCCGTTGCCGCGCGCCAAAGAGGCACGGCGCGGATCCTCTAGGGTGCTGGTCATGATCAGGATTTGCTTCGCGGGCATCACCGGGTGGACCGCGCCGCCCATCGTCGCCGCGATCGCGGCCGCCGACGACCTGGTGCTGGCCTCGGGCGTGTCCCGGTCCGCGGCCGGGCAGAGCCTGGCCGAGGTCACCGGCCTGGAGAGCACCGGATCCGTGTACGCCAGGGTGGCCGAGGCGCTGGAGTCGGCACCGGCGGACGTGCTCGTGGACTACACCAGCGCCGCCGCGGTCAAGGGCCACGTGTGGGCCGCGGTCGAGGCCGGGGTGCACGCGGTGGTCGGCTCCAGCGGGCTGACCGCAGGTGACTACGCCGAACTGGACCGTCTCGCCCGCGACCGGGGCGTCGGCGTGATCGCCGCCGGCAACTTCTCGGTCATGGCCGCCGTGCTGTGCCGGGCCGCCACCATGGCCGCGCGGCACCTGGGCCACTGGGAGATCATCGACTACGCCAGCGACGACAAGCCCGACGTGCCCAGCGGCACCTCCCGGGAGCTAGCCGAGACCCTGGCTGCGGTGCGCACGCCCCGGCCCGCGGTGGCGCTCGCCGACCTGCACGGGCCGGTCGAGGCCCGGGGCGCGGAGGTAGCGGGCACCCGCATCCACTCGGTGCGGCTGCCCAGCTTCGAAGTCAGCACCGACGTCGTGTTCGGCGGGCCCGGGGAACGGCTGGTCATGCGGCACGACCCGGGCCTGACCCCGGACCCGTACGTGGCCGGCACCCTGCTGGCCGTGCGCCGCGTGGCCGACGCCGCGGGCGTGCGCCGCGGGCTGGCCTCGCTGCTGTTCCCGCACGACCAGGAATGACCGGGCCGGGCCCGCGGCTCACGTTCCGTAGCGGAAGAGGACCTCGGCGACGCACACCGGCTTGCCGCCGCCCTCGCGCTCGAAGGTGAGCGCGAGCGTCGCCTGCAGCCCGCCGGTCACCTCCTCGACCGCGACGCAGGTGATGTCGGCGCGGACCCGGCTGCCCACCGGCAGCGGCGCGGGAAAGCGGACCCGGTTGAGGCCGTAGTTCACCGTGAGGGAGGCGTCCGAGACCTCCAGCACCTCCCACAGCAGCGTCGGCCCCAGCGCCAGAGTGAGGTAGCCGTGCGCGATCGTGCCGCCGTACGGTCCGGCCGCCGCCCGCGCCGGGTCGACGTGGATCCACTGGTGATCGCCGGTCGCGTCCGCGAACAGGTTGACCTGCGCTTGGGTGACCTCGTGCCAGGAACTGGCGCCGAGGTGCTGGCCGGCTCGGTCGCGCAGCTCGGCGAGGGTCAGGGTTAGGTCGGCCATCGTCCGTCCCGGGAGAGTTGTTGGCTGCCTCAGTCTCGCAGGTTAGGCGACGGCTGGGTCACCGGGGCGGGCTCAGGCTCGGGCGGCCGGAGAATCTCGCGGTCAGCAGCACCTCGTCGTCCGGATGGGCATGAAAAGCCACGATCGTCGCCACGCCGGCCAGCCTGGCATGGCGACCGGCCTGCGGGTGCCCGGTGGCCACGCTGCTGAGCGTTACGGAAAAATCAGCGGATGGCCGTCACCTGCTACCTCGGCGTGGACCTGGCCTGGCGCGAGGACCGGCCCGGCCTCCCGGCCAACGAGACCGGGGTCGCGGCGATCGACCCGGACGGGCGGATCCTGGACGCCGGCTGGACCCGCGGCGTGGAGCCGACCCTAGCCTGGGCCGACGCGGCGGCCGGGGGCGGCCGCGCGCTGATGTTCGTGGACGCGCCCCTGGTGGTGACCAACGAGGCCGGCCAGCGGCCGTGCGAGACCCAGGTCGGGCAGCGGTACGGCCGCTGGAAGGTCAGCGCCAACCCGACCAACGCCCGCTCGCCCCGGCTGGCAGGCGTCCGGTTCCTGGGCCTGGCCGAAGCGTCCGGGTGGCGCTACTCCGACGGCCGCGACGGGCCGCCCGCTGGCGGCCGCTTCCTGTCGGAGTGCTACCCCTACACCACGCTGGTCGGCGCCGCGGAACTCGGCTACAACCAGCAGCGCCCGCGCTACAAGCGCCAGCCGCCGCGGCTGCCGGCGGCCCGGTGGCGCCCCGAGCGCGCCGCGAACTGCGACACGCTCATCGCCCGGCTCGCCCGCCTCGCGGCCGCCGACCCGCCGCTGCGGCTGGACTCGCACCCGGTCACCCGGCGGCTGGCCGCCGAGCCGTCCCCGCTCGGCGACGCCGCGTACAAACACCGCGAAGACCTCATCGACGCGCTGCTGTGCGCCTGGACCGCGTCGCTGTGGGCGCGGCACGGGCTTCGCCGCTGCCAGGTCCTCGGCCCGCCCGCAGGCGCCGGCGGCGGCCGCGCGGCGACCATCATCGCCCCGGCCCGGCCCGAGCAGCGCGGGGAATCCCGGGACGTTTGGCCCCATGCAGCGCCAGCGTGACTGCCCGTACAGTGATCTGCGTGACCGACACCGACACCTGGCACGTCGAGCCGTCCGGGCCGCTGCGCGGCGACATCCACGTGCGCGGATCCAAGAACGCGGTATCCAAGCACATGGTCGCCGCGATGCTCGGCGACACGCCGAGCACGATCCGCAACGTTCCGGAGGTCGGCGACGTCCACATCACCGCCGCGATGCTCGAATCCATCGGGTATTACGTCGGCCGGTCCGACGCCGAGATCACGATCGTGCCGGGGAACGCGGTCGAGCCCCGCGTCCCGGAGGCGTTCACCGGGCTGAACCGGATTCCGATCCTGATGCTAGGCCCGCTGCTGCACCAGGCCGGGGAGGCGTTCGTGCCGCTGGTGGGCGGCGACCCGATCGGGCGGCGGCCGGTCGACTTCCACGTGGCGGCGCTGCGGTCCCTGGGCGCCGAGGTGGAGGTCGGCCCGAACGGGATCACGGCCCGCGCCACCAAGCTGTACGGCGCGCGCATCGACCTGCCGTACCCGAGCGTGGGCGCGACCGAGACCGTGCTGCTGTCCGCCGTGCTGGCCGAGGGCAAGACCGTGCTGCGCGGCGCCGCCACCGAGCCTGAGGTGGTGGAGCTCGCGCTGTTCCTGCAGCGGATGGGCGCGCACATCGAGCTCAGCCCGGACCGGCGGATCGTCATCGAGGGGGTGCCGCGGCTGCGCGGCGCCTCGGCCCGGCTGTCCGGCGACCGGCTCGAGGCGTTCTCCTACCTGGTGGCCGGGCTGATCACCGGCGGAGAGGTCCGGGTGCACGGCTGCCCGCAGGACCGGCTGGTCACCGCGATCACCACCCTGGCCCGGATGGGCGCCCGGTTCGAGATCACCGACGAGTGGATCACCGCGTCGGCGCCCGGCGGCCTGCGGTCGGCCGCGGTGCACACCGACACCCACCCCGGGTTCATGACCGACTGGCAGCAGCCGCTGATGGTGCTGTTCACCCAGGCCGACGGGATGTCGGTGCTGCACGAGACGGTGTTCGAGAACCGGCTCGTGTACGTCCCGGCGCTGCAGAAGATGGGCTGCGAGATCGAGGTGTTCGCGGCCTGCCTGGGCGGGCCCGCGTGCCGCTTCCAGGACACCAACGCCGCGCATTCCGCCGTGATCAGGGGCGTGTCCAAGCTGCGCGGCGCGGACGTCACGCTGCCCGACGTGCGCGCCGGGTTCTCCGCCGTGCTGGCCGCCGCCGTCGCCGACCTGCCTTCCTCGCTGCGTGGCATCCACCACATCGAGCGCGGCTACCACCGGCCGTTCGAGCAGTTCGCCTCCCTCGGCCTGACCCTGCGCCGCGCCTGACCGGGCGCGCTCACAGCAGCGACAGCCCCGCGGTCACCCGGTCGACCCGGTCGCTGTCCGCGGGCCCGATCGCGCAGCAGGTCGCGGTGCCCGGCGCCACCTGGGTACGGCCCGCGTCGTGGATGACCTCGGCGACCAGCCCGTCGGCCCGTGCCTGCCGGGCCAGGTCGGCAAGCTGTTCGCCGGTGGGCACCTTGAGCACCACCTTGGGCTGTCCCTGCCCGAGCCAGGCGGCCAGGTCAGGGTCGCGGCTGGCCAGCACTGCGGCGACGGCCGCGTGGGCGACCTGGGCGGCGATCTTGCCGCGCCCCATGCCGAGATCGGTCCGGACGACCAGCGCCAGCTTCACCGTGCTCGGGGCCGGTGGACGAAGCCGGTGGCG
Organism: uncultured Actinomycetota bacterium; assembly: GCA_963808705.1. GTDB lineage: Bacteria > Actinomycetota > Actinomycetes > Streptosporangiales > Streptosporangiaceae > JASHPR01. The sequence continues at coordinate 745,391 of CAWEHB010000016.1, forward strand.
CGCTGGGGAGCGGGGACGGGCACATCGCCAGAGCCTACCGACCTGGCCTGGCCGGCGCGGCGCGGCGCGCGGTAGCGTCGGTTCGCCGGGTGCGTACCGGCGCGTCACGCGGAGCAGCGAGCGGGAAGGGAGGGGATGTGCCGGCAGAGTTCCCGCCGGCCGGCGAGCAGTCGGGGTCCGGCGCGACCCCTGAGGTGCGGGCCTCCGACGCCGACCGGGACCGGGTCGTGGACGTGCTGCGCGACGCCGCGGCGGACGGCCGGCTGACCGTCGACGAGTTCGATGAGCGCATGGCCGCCGCCTTGTCCTCCCGCACTCTCGCTGAGCTGGCCCCGCTCACCGCCGACCTGGTGGCCGTACCGGCCGGGCCGGCCCGGCCGGGCGCGGCCACGGAGCAGGCCGTGGACGTGATCCGGATCGACCAGCGCTACGGCTCGGCCCGGCGCGCCGGCCGCTGGGTGGTGCCGCGGCGGCTGGAGCTGCGCGCGGCGTGGTGCGACGTGACGCTCGACTTCACCGACGCGGTGATCACGCACGACACGCTGCGCATCGACCTGCGCGTGCGCGGCGGATCCCTGGTCCTGGTGACCCGGCCGGGCGTGGTCGTGGACGCCGACGCCCTGCGGGTGCGCTACACCGACGTCGGCATCTACCCGGGTCCCGAGCCCGGCGCGCCGGTCATCCTTCGCATATGGCTGGCCGGGCACATGCGCTACGGCCGGATCGAGACGCGGTGGCGATGAGGAAGCTCATCTTGATGATGTCGGTGTCCCTCGACGGCTACTTCGAGGGACCGGACCGCGAGCTCGGCTGGCAGCTGGTCGATGAGGAGCTGCACGCCCACTTCAACGAGTGGCTGGCCACGATGAGCGCGTTCCTGGACGGCCGGGTCACCTATGAGCTGATGGCGAGGTACTGGCCGACCGCCGACGCGGACCCGTCCGCCCCCGCGCCCGTAGCCGAGTTCGCCCGCATCTGGCGGGACATGCCGAAGTTCGTGTTCTCCCGGACGCTGCAACGGGCCGGCTGGAACACCACCGTGGTCCGGGACGTCGTCCCCGAGGAGATCATGAGGCTCAAGGCGCAGCCCGGCGGGGACATGGTGATCGGCGGGGCCGACCTGGCCGCCTCCTTCCTGCGGCACGACCTGATCGACGAGTTCCGGTTCTACGTCCAGCCGGTTCTCCTCGGGACGGGCAGGCCCCTGTTCCGGCCCTCCGAGGCCAAGGTCGGCCTCCGGCTCGCCGAGACCCGGGCCTTCGGCAACGGCGTGGTGCTGCTGCGCTACCAGCGCCCCGGCGCCTAAGGCGTCAGGCCGCTGCCGGGGACGAAAGGCCTGGCCTTCCGGGACCTCGGCCCGCGGCGGGCACCGCCCCCGGCGCGGACGCTGAGAGACAGGAACCGATGACCGTCAGGCTCTGCCGCAACGGCGGGCTGCCGGGCGGACGCCCTGGAGGATGGCATGAGCGAGCTACCGACTGATCATGCCGGGCTGGAGATCCTGCCTCTGGACGACTGCCTGCGGCGGCTGGCGTCGGTTCCGGTGGGGAGGGTCGGCTTCCACGCCGACGGCGAGGTGGTTGTCCTGCCGGTCAACCATGCCGTCGACGGGCAGGACGTGGTCTTCCGCACCGCCCGCGGGTCCAAGCTGTCCTCGGCCGAAGAGCACGGCCTGGTCGCCTTCGAGGCCGATGACTACGACCCGCAGACCCGGACCGGGTGGAGCGTCGTGGTCAGTGGCCACGCGGAAGCGGTGTACGAGGACGCCCAGATCCGGCGGCTCACCCGCCTGGGCCTGCAGCCATGGGCCGCCGCCGTGGACCGTCCGTTCTGGATCCGGATACGCCCCACGTCGGTGACCGGCCGGCAGATACCGGTGACCGGGTAGCGCGTGCCGCAGAACAGCCCTTCCCGGCGCGGCGGCGCGGCGATAGCTTGTCGGTCATGCTGATAGCCAGGGTCAACGCGACAGACATCGCCTATGCCGACAGCGGGGGCGACGGCCCGGCCGTCGTGCTCAGCCACGGCTACCTGATGGACCACACGATGTTCGATCCCCAGCTCGCCGCGCTGGCCCCGGACTTCCGGGTCATCACCTGGGATGAGCGCGGCTTCGGCGAGACCGCCGCGGCCGGGCCGTTCTCGTACTGGGACTCCGCCCGCGACGTGCTCGGGCTGCTGGACCACCTCGGCCTGGACCAGGCCGTGCTCGGCGGCATGTCCCAGGGCGGGTTCCTCAGCCTGCGTGCGGCGCTGCTGGCGCCCGCGCGGGTGCGCGCGCTCGTGCTCATCGACACCCAGGCGGGCCAGGAGGACCCGGCGCTCGCGCCGAGCTACGAGCAGATGGAGGAGATCTGGCTGGCGCAGGGGCCCGAGCCGGTGCAGGAGATCGTCGCGTCGATCATCCTGGGCTCGGTCGACCCGCAGCCGTGGTTCGCCAAGTGGGCGCGGCTGGACAGGGAGGACGTGAGCCACGCGTTCCGCTGCCTGATGGACCGCGACGACATCACCGGGCGGCTGGCCGAGATCGGCTGTCCCGCGCTCATCCTGCACGGCACCGCCGACGCGGCCATCCCGATGGCCAAGGCCGAGGCGCTGCGCGACGGGCTCGGCGGCCCGGCTGAGCTGGTCGCGGTCGAGGGCGGCTCGCACGCGGCCAACCTGAGCCACCCGGACCAGGTCAACGCGACGATGCTGGCCTTCCTCCGGGCGTTGGCGTGACGGGCGGCTGGCACGCCCTCTCGCCGCTCGCCGGTCCGGGCCCGTGGTAGAAACCCCGTGGTAGAAACCCCGTGGTAGAAACCCCGTGGTAGAAACCCCGTGGTAGAAACCCCGTGGTAGAAACCCCGTGGTAGAAACCCCGTGGTAGAAACAGAGCCATGACCGACCTGGCCGTCCCCGACCTCGCCGACGTGCTCGCGGCCCGCCAGCGCATCGCCCCGCACCTGCGGCCGACGCCGCTGTACCGTTACCCGGCGCTGGACGCGCTGACCGGCGCGCGGCTGCGGGTCAAGCACGAGAACCACCAGCCGGTGGGCGCGTTCAAGGTCCGCGGCGGCGTGAACCTCGTCAGCCAGCTGAGCGCGGCGGAGCGGCGCCAGGGCGTCATCACCGCCTCGACCGGCAACCACGGCCAGTCGGTGGCCTACGCGGCCGACCTGTTCGGCGTGCGCGCGATCGTGTGCGTGCCGCAGCAGTCCAACCCGGTGAAGGTGGAGTCGATGCGCGCGCTCGGCGCCGAGGTGGTCTTCCACGGCCGCGACTTCGACGACGCGCGCGAGTACTGCGAGAAGCAGGCCGCCGAGCACGGCCACCGGTACATCCACTCCGGGAACGAGCCGGCCCTCATCGCGGGCGTCGCCACCTACACCCTGGAGATCCTCGAAGCGCAGCCGGACACCGACGTGATCGTGGTCCCGGTCGGCGGCGGCAGCGGGGCCGCGGGCGCCTGCGTCGTGGCCGGCGCCGTCCGCGAGTCGATCGAGGTCATCGGCGTGCAGTCCGAGGCGGCCCCGGCCGCCTGCCGGTCCTGGCAGGCGCGCCAGCTCGTGGCGGACTCCACGAGCACGTTCGCGGAGGGCCTGGCCACCCGGACCGCGTTCGAGCTGCCGCAGCGGATCCTGTGGGAGCGGCTCGACGACTTCGTCCTGGTCTCCGAGGACGCGCTGAGGCACGCGACGCGGGTGATGATCGAGAAGACGCGCAACCTGGTCGAGCCGGCCGGCGCGGCCGCGCTTGCGGCGGTGCTGGACGACCCCGGGCGGTTCGCGGGCCGGAAGACGGCGGTCGTGTGCAGCGGCGGCAACATAAGCCCGGCGCAGCTCACGGCCCTCTGGCCGGACCAGCCCGCCGCCGGCTGACGGGACGTCGTGCCGATCCAGGGACCGCGGAGGCCAGGTCCCGGACACGTCAAGCGCCGCAGCCGGCCGGCCCCGTGCTCGATTCCCGAGGCGCTCGATAGCTTCCGCGCCGAGGTGCGGGACGAGGTGATCGCCGCCTACGGCCCGGCCCCCGGGCATCGCCGAAGTTTTGCCCGCAGTCATCGTGCAGGGCCTGCTCAACCTGTGCGACACCCCCGCCGGATCCGCCGAGGCGAGCGCCTGGATCCGCCGGCTGGAGGCCGCCGACAGCAGGCTCGGGGCCGCCTGGGCGGCGTAGCCTGCGGGTGTGACCAGGGCTGGTCAGCACGCGCCGGGGATGCCGGCGATGGATCCCGCTGCTACCGTGCCGCCATGGGGATCCCGCTCAGCGAGGCGACGCTCAGGCTGGTCGATGGGAAGAATTACGCGGTCCTGGCCACGGTGAATCCCGACGGCAGCCCGCAGACCTCGGTGGTGTGGGTCGGCCGCGACGGCGATGACCTGCTGTTCTCGACGGTGGAGGGACGGGTCAAGCACCGCAACATGCTGCGCGACCCGCGGGTGAGCGTCACCGTGATCGACTGGTCCGACCCGGAGAACTACGTCGAGTTGCGCGGCCGGGTGTCGATGACGCCCGACGTCGGCCGGCGGGTCGACACCCAGCTCTCCTGGAAGTACGACGGCAAGGACCCGGGCCAGGACCGGCCCGGCGCGGTCCGGGTGGTCGTGCGGATGGTGGCGGAGAAGGCGACCGGGCGCGCCGCGTGAGCCCCGGGACGGGCGCGCTTAGGATGCCCGCATGCGCTTCAGCATCTGGCCGTCCCCGGCCCAGCCGTGGGATGACATCCTCGAGATCGCGGCCCACTGCGAGCAAACCGGCTGGGACGGCGTGTACTTCGCCGATCACTTCATGCCGAACGGCCCCGGCCCGGCCCCGCTGGACGGGGACACCCTCGAGTGCTGGTCGGTCATGGCCGGGCTCGCGGCACTGGTCCCCCGCGTGCGGCTGGCCCCCCTCGTCACCAGCGTGACCTACCGGCACCCGGCGGTCCTGGCCAAGATCGCGGCGGCGGTCGACCACATCAGCCACGGGCGGCTCACGCTCGGGGTCGGGGCCGGCTGGCAGGAGAACGAGCACGCCGCGTACGGCATCCCGCTCGGGACGGTGCGCGAGCGGATGGACCGGTTCTCCGAAGCGGTGCAGATCCTGCGCTCCCTGCTCGATCAGCCCCGCACGACCTTCGCGGGTGACTACTTCCAGCTGCACGAGGCGCCGGCCCAGCCGGTCCCGGTCCAGGGTCGGCTGCCGCTGCTGATCGGCGGCGGCGGGGAGCGGCGCACGATGCGCATCGCGGCCCAGTACGCCGATCAGTGGAACTCCTGGACGACGCCGGAAGTGCTCGCGCACAAGATCTCGGTGCTGCAGGCGCATTGCGAGCAGGTGGGCCGCGACCCGGGCGAGATCCACGTCTCCACCCAGGCGGTGCTGTACCTGTCGACCAGCGAGGAATGGCTCAGCGACAAACGGCAGGCTCAGCCGGATGCGCCGGTGATCGTCGGGACTCCCGGCGAAGTGGCCGACATCGTGGCCCGCTACCAGGAGGCCGGCGCGGACGAGCTCATCATCCCGGACTCCACCCTCGGCTCCCTGGCCCGCAAGAAGGACACCTGCGACCTGTTCATCGAGGAAGTCGCGCCCGCCTTCCGGTGACCGTCGTGCATACCTGCCCTACGGCGGCAGGCACGACGATGCGAGCCGGGCAGCTGGCACGCGGTCGCCGAGCTGCCCCTGGCCGGGGGCTGACCGCTGCCCGGGCGCTGCGCTAGCCGCCGGCCCGGCCGAGCAGGAAGTCGATGAGCCCGGCAAAATACGCCTGCTGGTCGTCGTACATGGCCAGGTGGCTGCCGTTCGGGCAGTACAGGTAGCGGCCGGCCGGCAGGCGGGCGGCCATCATCTCCATGTGGGCCGGGTCCATGGTGTCGTGCTCGGCGCCGATCACCAGGGTGGGCACCTCGACCGACGCCAGTTCCCCGGTCCGGTCCCAGCGGGCGAGCTTGGCGTCGGCGCTGATGCCGAGCTCGCTGGGGCCCTGCATGGACACGTAGATCGCCGGGTTGATGTGGGCGAAGCCGCGCTGCACCGGATCGGGCCAGTCCGCGACCGGCATGCGCAGCACGTGATGGATGTAGTGCTGCTCGAGCAGCAGTTCCATGTACCGCGGGTTGTCGGTGTCGCCGCTCGCCTCGAACGACTTGATCTCCGCCAGCGCCGCCTGGTCCATCTTCGGCATCAGCACCTGCTCGGCGTAGGCATTGTAGGCCGGGACGCTGGCCATCATGTTGGAGATGACCAGGCCGCGCAGATGCTGCTGGTAGCGCAGCGCGTACTCGAGGGCCAGGATCCCGCCCCACGACTGCCCGTACAGGACGAAGTTGCCGGAGTCCAGGCCCAGCGCGCGGCGGACCTGTTCCACCTCGTCGACGAACCGGTCGACCTCCCACAGGGAGGGCTCGTCGGGCTGGTCGCTGAAGCCCGAGCCGAGCTGGTCGTAGTAGTAGTACTCCACCCCGGCACCGGGCAGGTAGCTGTCGCAGGCCTCCAGGTACTCATGAGTCGCGCCCGGCCCGCCGTGCAGCAGCAGCAGCCGCAGGCCCGGGTTGTTGCCGACCCGTTTCACCCACACCTTGAACTCGCCCTTGGGCGTGCTGACCGGGATGCGCCGCGCGCCGCCGCTCAGCACGTCATCCCGGCCGGAAGAATCCAGATAGCCACCGATCGACGGCACTGCCCCACCCCTTCCTCCGCGGGCGCCCGCCCGGGTGAGTAACAGGGTAGACGCGGCACATACCTCTGATTAAAGTCAGAGAATGGATGCGGGCATGGTCGGGCAGGTCCGGAGCTTCAACCGGACCGTCACGCAGCGGATCGGCGCGCTGGACGACGCGTTCCTGTCCCGCGACCGGCCTCTCGGGCAGGCGCGCCTGCTGTGGGAGATCGGCCCGGACGGCTGCGATGTCCGGCGGCTGCGATCGCGGCTCGACCTGGACTCGGGCTACCTGAGCCGGCTGCTGCGGGCGCTGGAGCAGGACGGGCTCGTGGTCGTGGAGCCGAGCCAGGCCGACGGGCGGGTACGCATCGCCCGCCTCACCGCCCGGGGGCGGGCCGAGCGGGCCGTGCTCGACCAGCGCTCCGACGACGCGGCCGTGTCCATCCTGCGGCCGCTCAGCGCCCGGCAGCGCGCCCGGCTCGTCACGGCGATGGCCGAGGTCGAGCGGCTCCTGGTGGCCTCGGCGGTCCGGGTCACCGGGTGCGACCCCCGGCACCCGGACGCGCGCTCGTGCCTGCGGGCTTACTTCGGCGAACTGGCCCGCCGCTTCGACGGCGGTTTCGACCCCGGCCGGAGCATCTCGGCCGGCGACGATGAGCTGACCCCGCCCGCGGGCCTGGTGCTGGTCGCCACCCTGCACGGCGAGCCCGTCGGGTGCGGCGCGGTCAAGTTCCACGACGACGGCCCGGCCGAGATCAAGCGGATGTGGGTCTCCCCCGCGATCCGCGGGCTCGGGCTCGGCCGCCGACTCCTCGCCGAGCTTGAGGCGCGCGCGGCGGGCCGCGGGGTCCGCGCCCTGCGGCTGGAGACCAACCACGCCCTGGACGAGGCGATCGGCCTGTACCGGGACTCCGGCTACCGCGAGGTGGCCGCGTTCAACGACGAGCCCTACGCCCACCACTGGTTCGAGAAGGTCTTGGACCAGCCCCGCGGCGCCGGTTACCGGCCGCCGGAGTCCACGACCAGGTAGTTGCGGTCCAGGCGCCAGCCGGCCTGCGAGTCGGCCCGGGGGCGTGGCAGTAGGGACAGGCGTTGTCGAACTCGCTGCGATAAGGTCCGCCGCAGCTCGCGCAGGTCCTGGGCAACAAGACTACTCCCGGGTCGGTCCTGCGGCCGGCGGCCCGCACGAATTCCCAGTCGAGCTGCGTGGCCTGGTCGACCCGGCGCAACGCCGGCGGGTTCGCCCCGGCGGCCGGGGTTGCCCCGATGAACACCGAGGCCAGCCGGACCGTGATCCGGTCCGCTCCCTGCTGGCCCAGGGCGACGCAGCGCCTGGCACGTGCTCGATCACGCCTGGGAGATCGAGGACAAGCGCCCGTAAGCCCGCCGCTAGCCCAGGTACTGCTCGATCACCGGCGCCACCAGGGCGACGATCTCGTCCGGGCTGGCCTGGGCGACCGGGTCGACGCGGACGACGTGGCGCAGCATCGCGATCCCGACCAGCTGCGCCGCGACCAGGGCGGCCCGCAGCGGCGCGTTCGGGCGGTCGGTCCACCCGGCGATGACGCTCAGCAGTTCCGCGGTCAGGAATTCCCGCAGCATGGCCGCGGCCTTCTCGTTGGAGACCGCGGAGCGGACCAGGGCCAGGATCGCGTTGCGGCTCTGGTCGCTGTCCACGACCTGCAGGTAGCCGCGGACGAGGGCCTCGGCCGACTCGTGCGGCGAGGCGCCGTCCAGCGCCGCGAACAGCTCGGAAAGGCGGGCGGGCAGGCCGGTCGCCGCGGCGAACAGCCCTTCCTTGGTCCCGAAGTAGTAGATCAGGAGGGCCGGGTCGACCTTCGCGTCGGCGGCGATGCCGCGCAGCGAGGTCGCCTCGTAGCCGCGGGTCGCGAACTGCCGCCGGGCCACGGCCAGGATCGCGTCCCGGGTGTCCGGGGTCCCCGGCCGGCGCCCGGTCCGGCTCATGCCGTGTTTCCTTCTCGCCTCCGCGGCGCCTGGAGGCCCCGCCTTCCTTCGTCGCTCGGTCGCAGGCTCCCTCGCTCCTCAGTCCAGGCGAGGCTGCGCCTCTCCGGCTCGGTCATGCCGCTGAGCCCGTGACGATGGCCACGAACGCCTCTTCGAGGTTGGCCCCGACGGGGCTGACGGTTGCGGCGATCCCCTCGCTGGCGAGCAGGTCGCTGACGGCCGTGGCCGGCCCGGCCACGCGCAGGACCCGCTGGCCGTTCATCACAGCCGAGAAGCCCCTCCCGTCCAGCAGGGCGAAGGCGCGGCTGGCCTCGTCGCAGCGCACCTCGGTGACCGTGCGGCCGCCGATGACCTCAGCCGTGGTGCCGCGGGCCACGACCCGGCCGTCCGCCATCACGACCAGGCGGTCGCACTCCTGCGCTTCCTCCAGGTTGTGGGTGGTCACGAGCGCTCCGGCGCCGGCGTCGGCGGCCTGCCGGATCTCCTCCCACAGCCGCGCCGCGCCGAGCGGCCCCACGCCGGACGTGGGCTCGTCGAGCACCAGGAGCTCCGGCCGGTGGGAGAGGGCGACGGCGAACGCCACCTGGCGCTGGGCGCCGAGCGGCAGCGCGCCCACCAGGTCGTCCCGCCAGGCGGCGATGGCCCCCGGCAGCCCGGCCCCGGCGCTGCCGAACGCCGCCGCGGTGAAGCTCCAGTTCTCGGCCACGGTCAGGTCCGTGTAGAGGCCGAGCGTCTGCGGCACGTAGCCGACCCGCCGGCGCGTGGCCGCCGACGGGGCCGAGCCGAAGAGGCGGACGATCCCGCCGCCGGGCTGCAGCAGGCCGAGCAGCAGCCGGATCAGGGTGGTCTTGCCCGCGCCGTTCGCGCCGAGCAGGCCGACCACCTCGCCCCGGGCGATCGCCAGGTCGGCCGCGTCCACGGCCAGCAGCGACCCGAAGCGCATGGAAGCCTGGCGGGCCTCGGCGAGCGCGCCCATCGGCCTACCTTCCCTGCTCGCCGGCCAGTTCGGCCACGACCACGGCGTCCTCGAAGTCCGGGTCGGTCCGGGTGACGCCGGGCGGCAGCTCGCCCGCGGGCGCCCACACCCGCCAGTCGGCACCGCGCCGCCAGGACAGCGGAGTGGGTCGCGCGGTACCCCCGGCCGTGCCGAGAGCCCCGGGCACGCTGCGCAGGATCGCATCGGGCGAGCCGCTCGCGAGGACCTTCCCCGCTCCGAGCAGCACTACGGACGCGGCCCGGGCCGCCTCGTTCACGTAGGTCGTGGCCACGGCGACGGCCGTGCCCCGCGCGGCGGCGCCGGAGATCAGCCGCCACAGCTCCGCCCGGCTCACCGGGTCGACGCCGGTGGTCGGCTCGTCGAGGACCAGCATCTCCGGTGCGTGCAGCAGCGCCAGCCCGACGGCCAGCTTGCGCTGCATGCCGCCGGAAAGCTGCCCGCCCAGGCGGCCGCGGGCCTGGGCGAGGCCGGTGCGCTCGAGGATCTCGGTCTCCATCCGGCCGCGCTGGCCGGCGGGCAGCCGGTAGGCGTCGGCGGAGAAGTCCAGGTTCTCCTGCACGGTCAGGTCGGCGTACAGCCCGGCGGTGGAGGGCACGTACCCGATCTGCTCCTTGGCCGGGCGGCGCACCGTCCCGGCCTCGGGCCGCAGCAGCCCGACGAGCGTCTTGAGGCAGGTCGACTTGCCGGCCCCGTCCCCGCCGACCACGACCGTGACCCGGGCGGGATCGACCGGCACGGTCACCGCGTCCAGGGCCACCCGCCGGCCGAAGCTGACCCGCACGTCCTCCAGTCCCCAGCTCATGCTGCGTCTCCCGCTCGCCGGAAAACCATCGGCTCGCTCATGCCGCTACCGATTCCTCGGTCCGGGCCCCCGCCCGGCGCACGCTGCGGGCGCTCGGGGCGAGGTCGCGGCGGAACCGGACGATCGCCAGGCCCAGCACCACGACGGCGAGCAGGGCCAGCAGCCCGAGCGGCTGCCACAGCGCGGAGATGGGCGTCGCCTTGAGCATCACGCCCCGGCTGATCTGGATGAAGTAGGTCAGCGGCAGCACGTAGGAGATCCACCGCACGCCCGCCGCCATCGAGGTGATCGGGAAGATCAGCCCCGACAGCAGCACCTGAGGCAGCATGATCATGAAGGCCAGCTGGATGGCCTGCCCCTGGTTCTGGGAGACCGTCGAGATCAGGACGCCCATGCCGAGAGTGACCAGCAGGAACAGGGCGGCGCCGAGGGCGAAGGTGGCCACGTTGCCGACAAAGGGCACGTGGAAGAGGCCCATCCCGATCAGGACGATGAGCACGAGGTCCACCGCGGCGACCATCAGGTACGGGGCGATCTTGCCCGCGATCACGTCCCGGGCCCGCAGCGGCATCACCGCGAGCTGCTCGAGCGTCCCGGTCTGCCGCTCCCGGACCACGCCCAGGCTCGTGATCAGCGTGCCGATGAACACCAGGATCAGGCCGGCCAGGCCGGGGACCATCACCCACGAGGTGGTGAGCTTCGGGTTGTAGAGGATCTGCACGCTGACCGGCTGGGCGGCCGAGCCCGCCGGCCTGGCGGCGATCATCTTCGCCAGCGCGGTCTCGGCGGTCTGCACGGAGAACAGCTGCGTCCCGTCCATCAGCACGTCCACGCCGGCGCCGCCGGTCACGACCGCGACGACCGCCTTGCCGTCCTGCAGCTGCGACTGCGCGAAGGACCGCCCGGCCGCGGCGTCGACGTCGGTCACGTGGAACGGGGCGTGCAGCATGGCCGCGGCCTGGGCCGCGTCGGGGCCCACCACCACGGTCGGGATGTTGCTGACGTTGAAGCTGGCGGCGTACCCGAATACGACCAGCAGCACGACCGGGAGCACGATCATCATCGCCACGGTCCGCCGGTCCCGCCTCAGCTGGCGGAACTCCTTGGCCACCATCGCCCACATGCGCTCTCCTTAACTCAACATCTGATGAAGTCTACGTCTGTTGAGTTTTTGAGGTCAACCTGCCGACAGGCCGCAGCCGCGGCCTGCGTTATCATCCAGGAGTTTTGCGTCCCTGATCTGCGATGACCCCTGGGGTAGCCGTTGCGAGCGTTCGAGGCTAACTGGATGCAGATCGAGGAGTACCTGCGGCGGGACGACCGGGTCGTCCTGCCGACCGGCTCGACCGAGCAGCACGGCTACCTCTCGCTGGGGACCGATGCCATCCTGGCCGAGCGGGTCGCGGTCGAGGCCGCCGAGCCGCTCGGCATCCCGGTGCTCCCGGCGCTCCCGTTCGGCATGGCCCCCTACTTCGCCGCCTTTCCCGGGAGCATGAGCCTGCGGATCACGACCTACATCGAGGTGCTGCGCGACCTGCTCGACGGCCTCGCCGCCCAGGGCTTCCGCCGGATCGCGATCGTCAACGGGCACGGCGGCAACTCGCCGGCCACCGGGTTCATCCGGGAGTGGGTCTGCCAGCCGCGCCCGGAGCGGGTCCAGGTGCTGTTCCACAGCTGGTACAACGCGCCGCAGACGACGGCTGCCGCCGACCAGTTCGACCGCGATCAGATGCACGGAGGCTGGGTGGAGAACTTCCCGTGGACCCGGGTGGCCGGAGTCGACCTGCCGGCCGACCCGAAGCCGGTCATTCCCCGCGACCTCATGGGTCAGCTGGACCCCGGGCAGGTGCGGGCCGCGGCGCCCGACGGCATGCTGGGCGGCGCCTACGCGCGCCCGGACGAGGACATGCAGGCCGTCTGGGCGGCCGGGGTGGCCGAGGTCCGGGCGCTGCTCGAGGACGGGTGGATCCGGTGACCGGGCCATTGGCCGGCAAGACCGCGGTCGTGACCGGCACGGCGCACGGCATCGGGGCCGCCATCGCCGAGGCGCTCCGCGGCGACGGGGCGGCCGTGCACGGCGTCGACAAGGGCGATGTCGACCTCACCGACGCCGGGGCGGTCCGGGACTTCTTCGCCGGGCTCGGCGGCGCCGACATCCTGGTCAACAACGCCGGGGGGGTCTGCGGGCAGGTCGGCCACCCCCTGGAGCACGTGTCCGAGCAGCACTGGCTGGAGGTGGTCCACGCCAACCTGACGACCTGTTTCCTCTGCACCCGCGCCGTGGTCCCGGTGATGAAGGAGCGCCGCTGGGGCCGGATCGTGAACATCTCCTCGGCGGCGGGCCTGACCGTCAGCAAGACCGGGATCCAGGCGTACACCAGCGCCAAGGCCGGCGTGATCGGGTTCACCCGGCAGATGGCCAAGGAACTCGGGCCGTTCGGGGTCACGGTCAACTGCATCGCCCCCGGCTTCGTCCGCTCCAACCCGACAACGGAGCGTCAGTGGGAGAGCTACGGCGAGGAGGGCCAGCGGCAGCTGATCGCCGGCATCGCCACCCGGCGGCTGGGGGAACCGGAGGACATCGCCAACGGGGTGCAGTTCTTCGTCTCCGAGCGATCCGGCTGGGTCACCGGGCAGGTCATCGCGATTGACGGCGGCAGTGCTTTCCTTTGACGTCGGCGACGCCGGCTACCTGCGCGAGCTCAGCGAGTACGTGGCGGTGCCGAGCGTCAGCCGGGACGCCTCCGACGACACGATGCGGGCCGCCGCCGGGTGGCTCGCCGCGCAGCTTGCCTTCGCGGGCGGCCGCGTGGTCGAGACCGACGGCCATCCCGTGGTCCGGGGCGACTGGCTCGGCGCCGACGGCGCGCCGACCGTCCTCGTCTACGGGCACTACGACGTGCAGCCCACCGGCGACCTGGCCGAGTGGGTGACTCCGCCGTTCGAGCTGACCGTGGACGGCGACGTGATCCGGGGCCGGGGCGCGACCGACGACAAGGGGCCGGTCTACATCGTGCTCAAGGTCGCCCAGGCCTTCCTGGCCGAGGAGGGCCGCCTGCCGCTCAACGTGAAGTTCCTGTTCGAGGGCGAGGAGGAGATCGGCAGCCCGCACCTGCCGTCGTTCGTGCGCGGCCACGCCGGGGAGCTAGCGGCCGACCTCGTCATCTCCGCGGACGGGGCCATGTGGCGGCCGACCGAGCCGTCGGTGTCGGTGGCCTCCAAGGGCCTGGTCTCGATGGACATCGTGGTCGAGGGCGCCGACACCGACCTGCATTCCGGGCGGTACGGCGGGACGGTGGCCAACCCGCTGCACGCGCTCAGCGTGATCGTGGCCAGCCTGCACCGCCCGGACGGGACGGTCGCGGTCGACGGCTTCTACGACGGCATCCCCGCTCTGACCGCCGGGCGCCGCCGCGAGATCGCCGCGGTCCCGTTCGACGAGGCGGAGTACCTGAGCCAGCTGGGGCTGGCCGAGGCGCACGGCGAGGCCGGGTACAGCACGCTGGAGCGCCTCTGGGAACGGCCGACGCTCGAGGTCAACGGCATGGCGGGCGGCGGGAAGTACACGGTGATCCCCCACGTCGCGGTGGCTCACGTGTCCTGCCGCCTGGTGCCCGGCCAGGATCCCGACCGGGTGATCCAGGCCATCGTCGCTCACGTGGGAGCGCGGGCCGCGCCGGGCGTGCGGGTCGCGGTCCGCGCCGATGAGGCGCGGGTGCCCGCCTACACCATCCCCCCGGGCCATCCCGCCATCCGCGCGGCGACGGCCGCGCTCGAATCGGTGTACCCCGGCCAGCGGGTGCTGGAGGCTGTCGTGGCGGGCACGCTTCCGGCCGCGGCGCTGTTCGAGGACGTGCTCGGGGCCAAGACGCTGTTCTTCTCGTTCTCGACCGCCGACGAGAAGCTGCACGCGCCCAACGAGTTCATGCGCATCCGCAGGCTGCGCGAGGGCATGCGAGCCTGGGAGCAGCTTTGGCGCCTGCTGGCCGACGGGCCGCACCGCCTCGCCCCCCGGAGTTAGGAGGCCGCCGTCCCGATGGCCGACGCACCCGACCCGTCCCGCCCACCCCACCCGTACACCGCCTACTCCTACCTCACCTCGGGCGCGGATTTCCGCGGCTTCGAGCTGGCCCCCGAGTTCGGCCGGGTGCCGGCGTACCAGGCCGGCCTGAGCGAGCAGGACGAGCAGCGAGCCGCGCGTCTGCTGCGAGATAGCATCGCGATCAGCCTGCACGACCACCCCGTGCGCTTCCCGTTGCGGATGGAAGAAACGCCCGACTACTACCGCACCGGCCGCCAGCACGCGGCCTACGCCGGCCTGGCGGCGTCCGGCATGACCGTGGTGTTCGACAACATGATGAACGGCACCGCCTGCGTCACCGGGCACGCCCCGTGGCGGTGGGACGACATCGTCACCGACCTCGGGATGCGCCAGGCCGACGCCGCCCACGCCAGCGGCGTGATCGTGGTGCGCACGGTGGCCGACATCGACGAGGCGCACCGCTCCGGGCGGGTGGGCCTGGTGTTCGGGCTCGAGGCGGCCACGCCGATCGAGAACGAGATCGACCGCCTTGACGTGCTGTACGGCCTCGGCATCCGGCAGATCGGGATCGCGTACTCCGACGCCAACGCGCTCGGCAGCGGCCTGGCCGAGGCCACCGACGGCGGCCTTACCGCACTCGGCCGGCGGGCGGTGCGGCGCATGAACCAGCTCGGCCTGGCCATCGACGTCTCCCACTCGTCCGACCGCACGGCCCTGGACGTGTGCGAGCAGAGCGACCGGCCGGTGCTCATGACCCACGCGGGCGCACGCGCGGTCTGGGACACCCCCCGGATGAAGCCCGACAGCGTGTTGCGGGCCATCGCCGAGACCGGCGGCGTGATCGGGATGTCGGCCGCCCCGCACACCACGCTGTCGGCCGCGCACCCCCGTCACTCGATCGAGTCGGTCATGGACCACTTCCGGTACTGCGCCGACCTGGTCGGCATCGGTCACGTGGCGTTCGGGCCGGACACGCTATACGGCGACCACGTCCAGCTGCACCGGATCTTCGCCGACCTGCTCGGCATCGCGCGCGCCATGCGCGGGCCAGACTTCGAGCCCGTCGCGTACGTCGACGGGCTGGAGAATCCCACCGAGAACTTCGCCAACATCTGCGGCTGGCTCGTTCAGCACGGCTTCGACGACGATGCGGTGCGCGCCGTCATCGGCGGGAATATCTACCGGGCGCTGCAGTCGATCTGGGTGGGCTGAGGATCATCGCGGCCCGCCGCTCAGCCGTCACCGCGCGATCCCCCCCCCGGCGCCGGCTGGCGCTCGCGCGCGGCGGCCTGCTGGTCGTGCCCGCCGGCCAGCAGATCCTGGATGCGGCTCTTGGCCCTGATCACGGGCTGCCTCAGGCGCTGGTCCCGGCGGTCGGCCCGGGCGAGCTTGCCCGGCCGGTTCCGGTAGCGCCACCGGGCCCACGGCGAGCCGGGCCGGGCCAGCCGGACGGCGCCGACGATGAACAGCAGCGGCACGAACAGCCCGCACAGGCCGGTCCAGATCTTGCCCTTCAGCAGCGTGATCGAGGCGAGCGCGAACAGCGCCGCCGCCGCCAGGTGGAGCGTGGCGATCACGCCCGGGCTGACCGGCAGCAGCCGCTGATAGTCGGCCTCGTTCTTCACCCCGACCGGGGTGACCCCCAGCAGCAGCAGCGCGGTTATCCCGGCGGCGACGAACACCGCGTCGACCGACAGCCGCCCCTCGTTGCTCCAGTACACGTCGCGCAGGTGCAGTAGGAGCGCGAACTCGTCCAGCACCAGCGCGGTGCCGAGCCCGAACAGCGCCGCCGCGCTGGATCGCCACTCCAGCGAGTACACCGGCGCCGCGAGTTCGGTGACCCCGCCGACGGCCATGAACACCACGCCGAAGACCATGTGGTGCACGTGCACCTCGCCGGTCGTGACGTTGCCGGGCCACCACCGGACCTGGGCCCGGATGAGCCGGACGGACAGGCGGATGAAGCCGAAGCCGACCACGAACGCCACGAAGAAGCAGAACAGCGGCAGGCGTCCAGTATGCACGATTTGCGCCTGGAACCAACCGGACATGACCACCCCTACCTGGCAGGCCGCCCCCCGTGATTCAGCTGCGCATGACCCGGCAACAGCAGATCCGGCTCCTGCAGGCGGCACCACCAAGTGTTGCCTACCCGAGAACCGCCCGCCAGCTTGCTGCCGCGCCGAAAATGCGCGCCGCCGCTCCGGCGCGGACCGCCGCTCCAGCGCCGGGGCGAACGGGGCTTACGATGAAGTGCGCGGCCCGCCGGCCCGCCGGCGCATAGCATGCCGCGAACACACGGTGCAACAACCACGGGGGCTGTTGCCGACCGAACATCAGAGAACGACGATCATGCCTAGTGAATCCCGAATACGATACGGCATCGTGACTGACCCGAGCCAGGCTGCGGACCCGCTGCCCCGGCGCGGGGATCCGCTGCCGGAACGCGGAGACCCGCTGCCCCAGCGGGGCGACCCGCTCCCCCGGCGCGGAGACCCGCTGCCCCAGCGGGGCGACCCGCTCCCGCGGCGCGGAGACCCGCTGCCCCAGCGCGGGGAACCGCTGCCCCAGCGGGGTGACCCGCTCCCCCGGCGCGGAGACCCGCTGCCCCAGCGCGGGGAACCGCTGCCCCAGCGGGGTGACCCGCTCCCCCGGCGCGGAGACCCGCTGCCCCAACGGGGTGACCCGCTGCCGCAGCGCGGGGAACCGCTGCCGCAGCGCGGGGAACCGTCCCAGGACCCCGGGGCGTTGCCCCGGCGGACCGGCCGTACCCGCCGGTCCGGTCGGCATCGCAGTGCGCACCGGCTGAGCCTGCCCTCGGACGCGCCGACTCTCCTGCTCGCGGTGCCGGGCAGCGCCTGCGCGGCCAGCGATGAGGTCAGCGATCGGATCGCCGCGGAGGCCAGGCTGTCCTGTCAGGGTGCCGACGTCCAGGTCGCCTACCTGGAGGGCAGCGAGCACTCCCTGCACGACGCGCTGTCCACCCCGGCCCAGGGGCCGTGGCCGGCGCTGGCCGTTGTGGTCCCGTTGCTGGCCGGCCCGCATCCCCGTGCCGACGCCGCCCTGCAGCGCACCGTGGCCGGCGCGGCCGGCGAGGTGATACTGGCCGAGCACCTGGGCCCGCACCCGCTGCTCGCCGAGGCCCTGCACGCGCGCCTGGCCCAGGTGGGCCTGGCCCGGGAGAGCCGTGCCCGCGGGCTCAGCATCAGCAACGCCGCGAACGGCGTCCTGGTCCTGGCCGACCGCGGCGAGGACGCGGTCCGCGCGGCCGGCGTGGCCGCGGTCCTGCTGGCCGGCCGCTGGCCGCACCGGCCGTGCACGCGTCCATCGACGACCCGCAGGGCATCGCGACCGCGGTGGAGCAGTTGCACGCCATGGGCGCCTCACGCGTGGCCATCGCCCCGTGCCTCATCGGGCCGGAGACCGATCCCCGGGAACTCGACGCCGTCAGCGCCGCGATCGGCGCGCTGGCCGCCCCTCCGCTCGGCGCCCACCCGGCGATCGGCCAGTTGGTCGCCATGCGCTACGGCGCCGCCCTGGCCGGCCTGCGCCCGGCCGACAGCTCGCTCGGCTGAGGTCCATTGACAAGCGTGACTCCGCTGCGCTGAGCTTCGTACTGCGGGCGGCGCTGCGAGAGGGGAAAGTCCCTGCGCTGAGTTCTTCGCCCGCCCCGGTCAACGGTTGTCAATCAAGATCACCCAGAGAGGGGTGCACGGCAGTGAGCCAATGGGACGCGACGTCGTATGAGGGCAAGGACACCATTCTCCGCGTTGTCCGCAACGAGGCGGATGGCCTGTTCGAGCTGGCGGAACGGCCTGGCGCGTGGGACGCCCCGACCGCCTGCGAAAACTGGAAGGTCAAGGACGTAGTCGGCCATCTCATCGACACCACCGAGGGCTACTTCGCGGCCTTCGAGACCGCACGGAGCGGGGCCGAGGTCCCGGCCGCGTACGGGCTGCCGGGCATGCACGAGCGGGCGGGCGAGCAGGGGGTCTCACTCGGCGTCCTGTCCCGGCAGGAGGGCATGGACCGGATACGGGCGGACCTGGACAAGATGATGGGCATCCTGGAACCGCTGACCGCGCAGGAGTGGTCCGGCTTCATGGTCCCGCACTTCTACATGGGCCCGTTGCCCGCCTTCTTCTACGCGGCGGGCCAGCTCATGGACTACGGAGTGCATTCCTGGGACATCCGCCAGGGCACCGGCCAGGCGCACGGGATGTCGGGCGATGCCGCCGACCTGCTGGTCCCGTTCATGTTCGTGCTCTGGCAGTCGACGATCAAGCCAGATGCCGACCTCAGCCCGTTCATGGTCGGCGTCCGGGTCACCGGGCGGAATGCCGGCGAGTACCGGATATCCGTCAGCGACCAGGGCATGCAATACGAGCAGGGCAACACCGATGACCTTCCCGCGGTGCTGGACTTCGACGCCGGCAGCCTGGTCCTGACCACCTTCGGCCGCTGCAACGCGGGCACGGTCCGCGGCGACGCGAGGCTCGCGGGCCGTTTCCTGAACCTGTTCTTCCGGATCTAGCCGCCGAGCCGGGCCCGTTATTCTCGCTGCGGTCACGCCGGGGGCACCCACGCCCCGGCGTGACCGCAGCGTGGCCATCACGAAATGCGAGCAGATTCTCTGGCCAATCCGGATCCGGGTTTACCCCGGAGCTGATCGTTACGGATCCTGGGCGGTCACCGGGTGGAGCAGCCGGACGGCGCGTGCGCGTCCGCGGCCTCCTGCCAGCGCAGGTGAGCAGCGAGTTCGCCGACGGAGGCCGCATGCACCGAGAATGCCGGGGCTCCCTGATGGTAATCCTGGACGAATCCGCCACGTCGGCACGCATGCCACCCGGTGTCCGGGTCTACCCAGATCCGCCACCGCGGGAACAACTCCGCGAGCGCCTCGACGCCGGCGTCGGCCAGCACAGCTGCACCCATACCGCGCTTTCCCCCTCCCAAGGTGGCAACACGGCCACGATTTGTTCATACCAGAGGATGCGCCAGATGGGGAGTAATTCGCCGTCAATGTCACAGCGCACGCGACGGCATTATCCTGCGGTATGCCGGCCTAAAGCCCGCGGAACACGAGAAGCGCCAGGTCATCGGTGGGCGGATCGGGCCCGAACTCGCGTACCGCGCGCTGAATTCTGGCCACGACCGAGCCGGCGTTCAGTTCCGAGCACTCGCGGAGCAGGTCTCGCAGGCCGTCGCCGTCGTCCAGGAGCCGGCCGCCGGACCGGCGTTCCGTCACCCCGTCGGTAACGCAGAGCAGGACATCGCCCGCGGCCATGCGGATGGTGCTCTGCTCGAACCTGACCCCGTCCAGCACGCCGAGCAGCGGCTGCGGCTCTGCCGCGGTCTCCACGCCGCCGGCCGAGCGCAGCACCAGCGGCGGCGGGTGCCCGGCGCACACCAGGAACACCGCCGCCGCCTCCCCGGGCCCGGGCGCCGGCATGAGCTCACCGTGGATCAGCGTGATGAACCGCGCGCGGGTGCCCTCGTCGACGATGAGCGCGTTGAGCCGCTCCAGCACCGTCGGGACGTCGTGCCCCTCCCGGGCCAGGATGCGCAGCGCGTGCCTGGTCAGGCCGGTCACCGCGGCGGCCTCGGGGCCCGTGCCGCAAACATCGCCGATCGCGAACCGCCAGCGGCCCGGCCTCGCCTCGAACACGTCGTAGAAGTCGCCGCCGACCTCGTTTCCCTCGCCCGCGGCCTCGTACCCGGCCGCCAGTTCCATCCCGGGAATGTCCGGCAGTTCCGGCGGCAGCAGGCTGCGCTGCAGCGCGCTGGTTGCCTGCCGCTGCTCCGCGTAGAGCCTGGCGTTGTCCAGGGCCAGCGCCACCCGGCGGGTCAGGTCCTCGGCCAGCTCGACGGCCTCCCTGGCCAGGGCGCCCTCGCGCGGCCGACCGATCACGATGATGCCCAGGCCACGGTCGCGCGCGACCAGGGGGAAGCACCACGCCGGATCGGTGGCCAGCTCGGCGGCCGCACCGAAACGCGGTTCCGGGACCGTTGCCGACGCCGACGCCCCCAGCGACCACGGCCGCGCGCCGTCGCCGGGCATGACCTGAGGAGCCGGGGTCTGGTTGAGCAGGCCCGTGAGCGCATCGACCAGGGACTCATCCGCGTGCCAGACGTACGCCGGCCTCAGCTCGCCGCCGGAATCCGGCAGCAGCGCGGCGTACCACGCCGCCAGCCGGGGCACCACCAGCTGTGCCGCGAGGGCAATGGTCTTCTGCGGGTCCAGGCTGCCGGCGAGCAGGTCGCTGGCCTCGGCCAGGAAGCTGAGCCGGGCCCGGCGGACCCGGTCCTGCTCGGTCAGCCGGGCCCGTTCCAGCGGCAGCGCCACCTGGTCGGCCACCTGCTGCACCCGGGCCAGGTCCGCCTCGGCGAACCGGCCCGGCCCGGCCGCGGCCACCGCGAGCATCCCGGTCACCCGACCCTCGGCCGCCAGCGGCACGGTCAGCAGCGAGCGCAGCGGCTCATTCTGGATCTGCGCCAGGTCGGCTCCGCGCTCCGCGAACTGGTTGTAGAGATCGAGGAACGTGCCCATGCCGGCGGCTCCGGGCGGGCCCGCGGCGGCCGCTGCCGCGCCGCCGGACGGCTGCGAGACCCCGCGCCCGGCGGCGGCGCGCATCCTCAGCTCGCCGTCCTCGTCGGCGATCAGCGCGTACGCGGCATCGGCGGCCACGGCTTCGCGGGCGAGCGTGACCGCGTGGCCGAGCAGTTCGTCGTAGCCGAGCTGCAGCAGGTCCGGGCCGCCGCCCGGTTCGTCGGCAGGCTCGCCGGGCCGACCGCCCGGCCGACCTGCGCTGGCCTCCGGCTCGGCGATGGCGGGCCCGGCGACGGGCGGGCCGTCGGCTGGCACGTCCGGCCCGAGCCGGAACCAGATCACCTTGGCCGCGGAGGCGTATGTCACCCCCCACGATGACGAGAGCGCCGCGGGCAGCACCAGCCCGCGGCCGCTCGGCCGGGCGACGTCGGCGGCCGCGCCCGGCGGATCCGGGATCACGCGGGCCGGATGCCGGTCCAGGACCGATATCTCCACGGTCGCGCCGTTGAGCCTGCAGGTCAGCTCCACCGCGGTCCCGGCGTGCACGATCGCGTTGGTGACCAGCTCGCTGGCCAGCAGCACCGCGTCGGTCACCAGGTCGTCGCGGCCGGGCAACCCCCAGGAGACAAGGGTGTCCCGGACAAAACAACGGGCGGTAGCCACCGCGCACGGCTCAGGATCGAAGCCCGCGGCAGCGATACGGCCCTGCTCTGGTTCCACGGTCCTTCCCGGCGCCAGCGCCCGTTCACAGCTGGCATACCCCTTCTATCGTGGCAGACTCGTGACATCGGCACATCTGGGGAAATGCCGATGCTTACGGCTCACGCGCCGTTGCCAGTTCGCGCGAGGAGTGACTAGGTGGCAGAGAAGGCCAAGATCCTGCTGGTCGACGACCGCGCCGAGAACCTCGTCGCACTGGAGGCCATTCTCAGCTCACTGAACCAGACCCTGGTCCCGGCGCGCTCCGGGGACGCCGCACTCAAGGCCCTGCTCAGCGACGAGTTCGCCGTCATCCTGCTCGACGTCCTGATGCCCGGGATGGACGGATTCGAGACCGCCGCCCTGATCAAGCGCCGACCCAAGACCCGCGACGTGCCGATCATCTTCCTGACCGCGCGGAACGCCGAGCCGGACTACGCGTTCCGCAGCTACTCGGCCGGAGCCGTCGACTACATCGCCAAGCCGTTCGATCCCTGGGTGCTGCGCGCCAAGGTGTCGGTCTTCGTCGACCTGTACACGAAGAACCGGCAGCTCCGCGATCAGGCCACGATGCTGCGCGCGCAACTCGGCGATTCGCTGGCCGCGGCCGAGGCCGCCCGGGCAGGCACGGATCCGGTGCTCGCCGAGCTGTCCGCGCGGCTCGCGGCGGTCGAGGACATGGTCACGGTGCTTTCCGGCCAGGCCGAGGCCGCGCCGGATCCTGCCATCGCCGAGTCCGTGCACCAGCTGGAGCAGCGGGTGGCCCGGCTGCGCGGCGTCTTCGACGCCCTCCGCGTCGACACTTGATCCGGCCGGGTGGTCACGCGTCCGCGTCGTACTCTCCGGGCTGGTGCCCGGCGGGGAGCCGGTGCTTGGCCACCCGCGCCGTGGGCGTGCGCGGCAGCTCGCCGATCACCTGCCAGTAGCGGGGCACCTTGAACGCGGCGAGCCGCTCGGCGGCGAACGCCCGCAGTTCCGCAAACGAGATGCTCGCCCCGTCGACGGCCACCACGAACGCCTTCACCTCGTCCTCGGACAGCTCAGACTCCACCCCGACCACGGCGCACTCCAGCACCGCGGGATGCGCCTCCAGCACCTCCTCGACCTCGAGCGGCGACAGGTTCTCGCCCCGGCGGCGCAGCACCTCCTTCTGCCGGGCCACGAACGTGTAGGTCCCGTCGCCGCCCACGGTGACCAGGTCACCGGTGTGCAGCCAGCCGTGGTCGAACAGCGCGGCGGTCTCCTCCGGCATCCCCCAGTACCCAGGGGTGACCACGGGGTTGCGCAGCTGAATCTCGCCGGTCTCGCCGGGACCGAGCACGCGGCCGTCCGCCCCGACCACCCGCGCCTCGTTGACCGCCCCCAGCACCGGATGCTGGCGTACCGCGCCCAGCGTGCCGAACGGCCGCGTCCCCTGCGGCCAGATCAGGCCATACGGGGACTCCGACATCGCGTAGCCGACCACGATCCGGATCCCGAACCGCCGCTCGATCTCCAGCTGCCGCTCCCGCTCCAGCGCCGGCCCCGTGTAGCACAGCCGCAGCGGGGTGTCGGCGTCGTCCGGGCGCGGCGGCTGCCGCATCAGGATCTCCAGCATCGCCCCGATCGCGTTGAACTCGGTCGCCCCGTGCCTGCGGGCCATTTCCAGGAATCCGCTGGCCGAGAACCGCGGCAGCAGCACCAGGCCCGCGCCGCAGGCCAGCGAGCCCATCACCGAGTACGCGGGCGCGTTAATGTGGAACAGCGGCAGGGAGGTCATCAGCCGGTCCGCGGCGGTCAGCTCCATCCAGAAACCGAAGCCCTCCCCCGCCATCGCGTAGGCCCGGTGGGTCTGCATGACCAGCTTGGACCGCCCGGTCGTGCCCGAGGTCGGGATCAGCACCGCCAGGTCGTCCGGGCCGACCCCGGCGTCCGTCAGCTCGGCCGCGCTCCCCGCCGCGGCCCCGCCGGCCAGCTCGTCGCAGTCCAGCACGCTGAGCCCGGGAAGCTCGCTCACGGCGGCATCGACCAGCGGGGCCAGGCCGGTGTCGCTGATCATGGCTCGCGGCGGCACCTGCCGGGCCATCCCGGCGATCTCGGCCGGGGCGCTGCGCGGGTTGACCGACACGGTGACCGCGCCCAGCGTGGGCAGCGCCAGCCAGCACAGCAGGTAGCCGGGGGTGGACCTGGCCGTGACCAGGACGAGATCACCGCGGCTGATTCCCGCGTCCCGCAGGGCCCGGGCGACGCCGGCCACCCGCGCGGCCGCGCCGGCGAAGGTCAGCGTGGTCTCGTCGGTGCGCAGCCAGATCCCGTCCGGGTCGCGGGCCGCGGCCGCGGCCAGCAGCCGCGGGATCGTGCCGGAGTACTCGGGCGAGCGAGTCATGCGAGAGACGATACGGTGCCGCGCTCAGCCCGCGGCGGGAGGCTGCGCGTCAGCACGCGGCGCCAGGCCGCGGGCGAGCACCTCGAGCACGTCCTCCCGCACGTCCGGCGGCACCTGTCCGCCGGCGGTCCAGTCGGCCCAGCGCATGCCGATGAAGTTGCCGAGGCCGGTGTACAGGTACGCGATCACCTCGGGGTCGTACCGCGCGTCCACCTCGCCGACCAGCTGGGCCCGGCGGACCCCGCGGGCGTAGCCGCGGGCCAGGCGCTCGTAGTACTCGCGGAACAGGCCGGGGTTGACGAACTCCGACTCCCGCACGATGCGGTCGATCCACGGCCGCCGGGACAGCGTGTCGAAGAAGGCGCCGAACGCGGCCCGTTCCCGGGACCGCTGGTCGTCCGGCGCCTCCGCCAGCGCGGCGCGCATCGCGGCGCGGAGATCGGCGTTGATCCGCCGCACCACGGCCGCGAAGATGTCCGCCTTCGACTTGTAGTGCGCGTAGAAGCTGCCAGTGGCAATGCCGGCCCGGGCGCAGATGCCGGCCACGCTGGTGCGCCGGTAGCTGCGCTCGCCGAACAACTGCTCGGCTGCGGACAGCAGCCGCTCGGCCGGCGGCCGAGCATCACCCGTCACGGGCCGACGGCTGGCTGTGGCAGTCACACGTGATACTCCGTTCTGGATCCTGACCGGGCCGACTGGCGCCGGCCCGGTCAGGACGGGCCGGCCGCTGGCGGTGCTCGCCAGCGGCCGGCCCTGCGCGTCACGGCGACGGTATCCCGCTGGCCGGGGCCGCCGGCTGCGTCCCGGTGAACGTCGTGATCGCCCCGGTCGGGCTGTCGTCGGTGACCTGAACCGGCCCGAGCGTGGTGAGCGCGCCATTGTTGATCATGGCCATGTAGGCACCGGTGATGCCGTTATGGTCGCTGGACGAGTAGGCGAACGGGGCCACGGCGACTCCCTGCGGCAGCCCGCCGTTGATCGCGTTGACCAGGTCCTGCCGGGTCGGGTTGCGCCCGGCCTTGAGCATGGCCTGGACGAACGTGTAACCGGCCGACATCCCGTAGAGCACGTTGCCGTCCATCGGCAGCTTCGGGATGTACTGGCTGTGGATCTTCGTGAACAGCTTGATCCAGCTGTTGCTCATGTCGCCGAGCGAGGGCAGGTACGAGTCGGTGATGATGCCCTGGGTCAGCGCGTTGCCGGACACCGTGGCCCCGCCCTGCTTGGCGAACGACTCGAGCAGGCCGGCCAGGGTGATCGGGTCGGAGCCGACGTCGCTGACCACGAGCTGCGGGGCGAAGCTGAGCTTCAGGCTGTACAGGCGCAGTAGCGCGGTGAAGGCGGGAACCGAGAACGCCACCACGACCTGGGCCCCGGCCGCCTTGAGCGCGGTCACCTGCGGAGCGATGTTGATCACCGCGGGGTTGTAGCTCTCGGCGGCCACGACCTGGGACTTCGGGATCTCGTAGTTCAGGCCCTTGACGCCGTCCATGCCGAACTCGTCGTCCTGGTAGAAGTAGCCGATCTTCTTGCCCGCGAAGTGCTGCTCGATGTACTTGCCGAGGATCTTGCCCTCGCGGATGTAGTCGATCTGCCAGCCGAACGTCTCCGGGTAGGTGCTCGGGTTATTCCAGCACTCACAGCCGGAGGCGACGAACACGTCCGGCACCTTCGAGCTGTTCAGGTACTTCACCACGGCCAGGTGCGTCGGCGTGCCCAGGCCGTTGAAGATCGCGTAGACGTTGTCCTGCAGCACGAGCTGGTGCACGACCGTCGCGGTGATGGTCGGGTCGTACTGGTCGTTCAGGTACTTGTAGACGATCTTCCGGCCGTAGATCCCGCCGTGCGCGTTGACGTACTGGAAGTAGGCGTTGGACGCCGGGGCGATCTCGTCGTAGCCGGGAGCGGCGACGCCGGTGAGCGGCTGGTGGCTGCCGATCGTGATCGTGGTGGCGGTGATGCCGGGCGCGGACGCGGTGAGCGCGCTGCTGCTCGTCGAGCTCGAGCTGCCCGACGAGCCGCAGGCGGCCGCCATCAGCGCGACGGCCGCGAT
Source organism: uncultured Actinomycetota bacterium (assembly GCA_963808705.1). Classification (GTDB taxonomy): domain Bacteria; phylum Actinomycetota; class Actinomycetes; order Streptosporangiales; family Streptosporangiaceae; genus JASHPR01. The sequence continues at coordinate 771,492 of CAWEHB010000016.1, forward strand.
CCCGGCCACGGCCGCGAGGTTCACCCGATGTGATCTTCTCATGTCGTGCCTTCCTCCTGGTGTTCACTGGCGGGCCTGCGCCGGCGCAACGCGTTGATTGGCACGGCCGCAGCGGGCGCGGCAGGCCCGAACAGGCGGCGCAGGCCGCCCTGGATGCCCGCCGGGAAGACGAGCATGACCACGATCAGAACGACTCCGTAGGCGGCGATCGGGACGCTGGAGCTCGCCGCCCCGGACAGGCCGTGGCTGGAGGCCACGTTGGTGAGGTAGGTGGGCACCAGGACCAGCAGCAGGCTCCCCCAGACCGCGCCGAGCAGGCTGCCGAGGCCGCCGATCACCGCGGCGGTGAGCAGGCCGATGGACAGGGTGAGCGTGTAGGCTCCCGGGGCCACGATGGTCGTGACCACGGCGAGCAGCGCCCCGCCGATCCCGGCGCAGGCGGCGCTGACCACGAACGCGAGGATCTGCAGCCGGGCCACGTTCAGGCCGGACAGCGACGCCGCCACCTCGTCGTCCCGCACGGCACGCCAGCTGCGGCCCACCCGGCTGCGGCCGAGGTTGGCCAGCAGGACCAGGGTGATCAGCGCGCCCGCGCAGGTCACCCAGGCCAGCCAGCGCGTGGGCGGGAAGTTGGGGCCCAGGAAGGCAGGCGTGTTGATGCTGACCGACAGGCCCTGGTCGCCGCCGAACGCCCCAGCGTACTGGTCGGCCAGCGAGGGCAGCGCGACCGCCAGCATCAGCGTGGCCCCGGCCAGGTACGGGCCGCGCAGCCGGGCCGCGGCCAGCCCGAAGATCGCGCCGGCCGCGGCGGCGATCAGGGCACTACCCAGCAACACCAGCTCCAGCGGCCAGCTCAGGTGAATCAGCAGCAGCGCGCCGCCGTAGCCGCCGATGGCCATGAAGGCGCCGTTGCCGATCGAGATCTGGCCGCTCAGCCCGATCAGCACGGTGAGCCCGGCCACCGCCGCCACGTACGCCGCGACCTCGGCCATCTGGTAATCGCGGTAGCTGCCGAGCTGGATGGACAGCAGCGCGAGGATCACCGCGACCACGATCGCGGCCGCTAGGTGGCGGGCCAGAGTCATGATCACACTCTCCGGGTGGTGGCGGCCGAGAACAGGCCGGACGGCCGGATCATCAGAACCAGGGCGAGTATCACCAGGCCGTAGACCAGGACCAGCTCGCTGCCGATGTAGCCGCCGGCGTAGCTGAGCACGACGCCGAGCAGCACGCCGCCGACCACCGCGCCGACCGGGCTGTCCAGGCCGCCGATCACCGCGGCGGTGAACCCGAGCACGAAGATCGCGTCCATGCTGTTCGGGTACAGGAACGTGCTGGGGGTGACCAGCACCCCGGCCAGCGCGCCGAACAGCCCGGCCAGCGCCCAGCCGAGGGTCAGCACCCGCCCGATCCTGATCCCGAGCAGCCGGGACACGCTCTGGCTGAACGCCGTGGCCCGCAGCCGCAGCCCTACCGCGGTGTACCGGAAGACCAGGGCGAGCGCCGCCGCCGCCGCGAGCACGGCCACGGCGGTGAACACGTCGGTCGGGGAGATCCCGAGCGCGACGCTCCCGATCTTCAGCCCGGTGACCGAGAACGCCGCGGGGAACGAGCGGTACTGGCCGCCGAAGAGGATCCCGGCCAGCCCCTCGATGAAGATGAGCAGGCCGATGGTCACGATCACCGAGTTCAGCGGGGCCTTGCCCTCCGTCGGCCGGACGACCGTGCGCTCCAGGATCGCGCCGAGCACCAGCCCCGAGGCCAGGGCGACCACGAAGCCGAGCCAGTAGTTCCCGGTATGCCTGATGACCACCCACGCCATGTAGGTGGTGAACATGGCCATCCCGCCCTGGGAGTAGTTGAGCACCCGGGTGCCGCGCCAGATCAGCACCAGTGACAGGGCTATCGCGGCGTAGATCATGCCCACCGCGATCCCGCCGAGGGTGAACTCGAGGAACTCCTGCATGTCTCCCGCCCTCCGCGTGGCTAGAAGCCCAGATAGTGACGGCGCAGCCCGTCATCGGCCGCGAGCACGGACGCGTCGTCCTCGGCGACCACCTTGCCGAGGTTGAGCACCAGGCCGGTGTCGGCGATGCCGAGAGCGCTGCGGGCGTTCTGCTCGACCAGCAGCACGGTCAGGCCCACGTCGTCGCGTAGCTGCCGGATCAGGTCCATGACCTGCGCGACCATCCTCGGCGCGAGGCCAAGTGACGGCTCGTCGAGCAGCAGCACCCGCGGCGCGGACATCAGCGCCCGCGCGATGACCAGGATCTGCCGCTCGCCGCCGGACAGCGTGGCCGCCGCCCGCCGCTTCCGCTCGGCCAGCAAGGGAAACCGGCGGTAGGCGTCGTTCAGGGCCGCGGCCCGGCCGGCCCGGTCCCGGGTGGCCAGCGCGCCCACGCGCAGGTTCTCCTCCACGGTGAGCTCGGTGATGACCCCCTGGCCCTCGGGCACGTGCGCCACGCCGGCCCGGGCGATGTCCTCGGGACGGCGCCGAGCCAGGTCGGTGCCGCCGACCAGGACCTTCCCGCGCCGCGGCCGGACGAAGCCGCTGATGGTGCGCAGCAGCGTGGTCTTCCCGGCCCCGTTGGCGCCGAGCACCGCGGTGATCGTGCCCGGCCGGACCGAGACCGAGACCCCGTCGAGCACGGGTACCCCGCCGTATCCGGCCACGATGTCCTCGACGGACAGCGCCGGTGCGTCAGTCATACTCGACCTCCTCGGCCTGCGCCGCAGGCGTGCCCCTGCTGTCCCCGCCATCGGCCCTCTCCCCGCCCGCCCCGCCCCCGCCCGGGCCCTTCTCTCCCGCCCCGCCCCCGCTCTCTTGGCCTGCGCTCTCCCCGGCCGCGCTCTCGTCGCGGCCGTTTTCCTCGGCTCCGAGGTAGGCCGCGGTCACCGCGGGATCCGCCTGGACCTGCTCGGGAGTGCCGGTCGCGATCAGCTTGCCGAAGTCGAGCACGAAGATCGTGTCGCAGATCGACATCATCAGGTCCATCCGGTGCTCGATGACCACGACGCTCGCCTCGGCCGCGAACTCCCTGATCAGCTGCCCGAGCTCGGGCAGTTCCTTCTCGGACAGGCCGCTGGCCGGCTCGTCCAGCAGCAGCAGCCGCGGATGCCCGACCAGGGCGCGGGCCAGCGCGACCCGCTTCCGCAGGCCGTACGCCAGGGTGTCGGGCATGCTGTCGGCCAGTTCGCCGACGCCCACGCGGCTGAGCGCCTGCACCGCCTGCTCCCGGAGCCGCCGCTCGTCCCGGTCCGACCTGGGCAGGCCGAACAGGGCGGACCAGAACCCGGCGCGCGCCGCGTGGGTCGCGCCGACCATGACGTTCTCGGCCACGGAGAGGCCGCGGAACAGGCCGACGCCCTGCAGGGTGCGGGCGATCCCCAGGTCCGCGAGCCGGTGCGGCCGGACGCCGGTGATGTCGTGCCCGTCGAACAAGACCGTTCCGGAAGACGGCCGGACGAAGCCGCACACCGAGTTGAGTAGCGTGGTCTTCCCGGCTCCGTTGGGGCCGATGATGCCGGTGATCTGGCGCGGGGCCGCGCTGAGCGACACGTCGTCGAGCGCGGTCAGGCCGCCGAACCGCACCGTCACGTCGCTGACGTCGAGAATGCCCCCGGCAGGGGGCGAGCCGACCAGCCCTGCTTCTGATGAACTACCATTCATCGGGCCGACCCTTGCTTCAAGAGGCATGACTGGCGAGGTATGAACCTCAATTCAGTACCTGGCGCCGGCCGACCGCAAGGCCGCGTGCGAGAGTCGGTGCCGATTCGTTGCCGATCCGAGACCGAGGCCAGGTTAGATCCCGGCCGCCAGCCCGGGTGCCGCCCCGCCCGGGGGCCCGGCCATCGTCAACCATGATCCCGCGCCTGCGGCCCGGCCGCCGGACGGTCCCGCCATTTGCCGCCGCTGGCGGCGCCCGGCGAGGATGGGGCGGTGACAGAGGACGGTGCGGTGACAGCGGGCAGGCCGGCCGAGGCGGCCGTGCCCGGTCGCGTGCCCGGTCCGGTGCCCGCGTGGGCGCGCCGGCCCGCGGTCGTGGCCGTGCTGACCGGGGCCGGGATCTCCACCGACTCCGGCATACCGGACTTCCGCGGATCGACGTCGATTTGGACGCTCGGCTGGCCTGGGTTTGCCGCCTTCCTGCCGGCTCGCTGAGGCGCGAGGGCCGCTCTCGCGTGCGGGGCACCCAAGACCGATGCGTGCAGGCGGATCGTCGCGATACCGCAGGTGCTCATTCCGGAGCCCCGCTGGCACCTGGCCTGTTTCGTCGCCGAAGGACTCCTGTTCACCAGCACTAGATGGAATGCCGCTGCGGCACGGTGGTCTCCGCAACCGCGCCTGGCTCGGCACCATCAAGGGGCCAGGCTCGGTGAGCTTCATTTCCGCGATCTGCGCCACCAGCTGGCGGCGGGCGCCCCGCCGAACGGCGATCTTGACCGGCCTGGCCTGGCCTGCCGGGCTTGTCCCCTGGCCGGCGGCAGACACGATGATCAGGCTCCACTCTCAGCCAGCAACACACGGCGGACGGTGCGTTAGCGATCATCCCGGAGTGTTGCGCGTCGCTCGTCATGAGTGCTGAACGTCGCTCCTGATGAATATGGACAGATCGCATGAGGCTGCCCGAAACCCTTCGGCGATGGTCACGGTGACGCTATCATGCTCGCCGTGAGGCTTCTGCTGGACCGAGACCTGAGCCTGCGGCACCCGGTGTGCCTGCCCAGGGCCGACGTTTCGTCACAGCCCTCGGTGCCGCTGCGGGCGGCGCCGTACCGGCGTGAAAATGGCGTGCGGTACCGCCCGTGACGTCGGTTCTTCCTTGGTGCGGTCGAGGCCGCGTCACAGCCTGACGCCGGGAGCCGGTTACCCAAGGGGCCGTTCATTGTTGCTTCGAGCACGCGGGTCAGTTTCTTCCGCTCGCCCCTGGTTCCCCGGGCGGTACCACACCGCGCAGGCTAGCAGTCCGGGAATGGAGAGGTGAGGGATGGAAGAGGTGACCGATGAGCCGCTGTACCGGGACCGGGTGTGCGGCACCGGCATCGGCAAGGCCGGCATGGTCGCGACGATCCGGGTGCCGTCCGGCAGTAATCCGGCACGACGAGCGCAAGAGACCCGCAGCTTCGGCACGACCAGGCGGGAGGTGCTGGCGCTGGCGGACTGGCTGCGGTGCTGGCAGGTGCCCGCGGTAGTGATGGAGGCAACCGGCGACTACTGGAAGGGGCCGTTTTACCGGCTGGAGGCCGAGGGGTTCGACTGCGTGCTGGCCGACGCCCGGCAGGTCAAGCACCTGCCCGGCCGGCCTAAGCGTGACCCGTCCGACTCGCGGTGGCTGGCGGCGTGCTTCGAGCGCGGCGCCATCACCCCGTGCTTCGTGGCCACCGGGGAGTTCCGGGTGATCCGGCTGCACACCCGCTACCGTCGGGACCTGACCGAGGAGCGCACCCGGGAGAAGCAGCGCGCGGAGAAGCTGCTGGAATCGGCGGCGATCAAGCTGTCGTCGGTGGTCACCGACCTGCACGGGGTGACCGGCCGGGACATCATGGACCACCTGATCGCCGGAGAGCGCAACCCCAAGGCGCTGGCGCAACTGGCCCGCCGGCGGGCCCGGGCCAAGATCCCCCAGCTGGAAGAGGCGCTGGAGGGCGCGGAGTTCTTCACCCCGGCGCACGCCGCGCTGCTGGCCGCCATGCTGGAACGGACCGGCCAGCTCAACGCCAGCATCGGCCGGCTGACCGGGGTGATCGAGGGACTGCTGGCCCCGTATGAGGAACAACTGCAGCAGGCCGAGTCGATGCCCGGCTGGGGCCGCCGCGCCGCCCAGGACGCCCTCGCCGAGACCGGCGCGGACATGAACAGGTTCCCCGCCGGCGGCCACCTGGCCTCCTGGGCCGGGCGCACCCCGCTGGACAACTCCTCCGGCAAGCGCAAGGGGAAGGCCAAGGCCAAGAAAGGCAACCGGTACCTCGGCGGCCTGCTCGGCGAGACCGCCGTCGCCGCCGGGAAAACCCAGACCCGCGAGGGCGCCCGCTACCGGCGGATCGCCCGGCGCCGCGGCAAGGCCAAAGCATGTGTCGCGCTCGGCAACACCCAGCTGAAGGTCTACCACAAGCTGCTGTCCAGCCCCGGCACCCGCTACCAGGACCTCGGCCCGGACTACTACGAACGCCAGGCCAGCACCCGCCGCCAGATCGCCCACCACGTCGGCAGGCTCGGCGCCCTGGGCTTCGAGGTCACCCTCTGCCGCATCCCGGAACCCGAACCAGCCGGGTCAGCCACCACCCCGGCCGCCTGACCCGTAACCGCATATCACCGGCGGGCCCAAGGGCCGGCTCCGCCGGCGCTGCCGCGCGCCCAGCTGAAGTCCCATTTTCGGGTCAGACCGTAACGGTCCAGCAGCGAGGAACCGTGCGATATCCGCCGTTATGATCGGCCGCCCCGCCGTCAGATGACCACTCGCACGGCGTCCCGAACTGGTCGTTATGGCGCTGGGTGGCCGGGGCGCTGGGCCAGGTCCTGGCATGCCTGGCGTACCGGCACGCCCGCCCGGCTGGCGGCGGCGCGGATGTAGACGACGGTCGCGCACAGGGCGTATTGCCAGAAGTCGTCGGTCTGCCACCAGGCGACCTCATCCAGCAGGTCCGGGCCGGTCCCGCCATGCAGGGCTGCCGCGGCCAGCACCGCGTACTGGAGCTTCTTGTTTTGCCGGCCGCGGAAGGTGCGCTCGGGCAAGAATCGCTCGCGTAGTCCCTCCAGGGACAGCGGGTCAGCCCGGCTGGCCTCGCACCAGTCCAGCGCGTCCGCGGCGAGACGGAGGAACACCTCACCGGGGAAGGTGTTGTCCCGCGGGTGCAGCGGCGCAAGCTCGCTCACCAGCTCGAAGACGTCAGCGTCGCGGGCCAGCCCGTCGAGCAGGACACGACGGGCGGTCACGGTGTCCTCGAGGGTCGGCCGCTTCCTGGCAGGCATATCACGACGGTAGGGCAGAACCACCGGTCGCCGGGCGGCCTTACCAGCGGATGCCCGCCGTCGGCTGGTGCAGCGCAGTGACGCCGCCCGCTCGTCACGTTGCGTCGTTGCCTTATGAGCTGCGTGACGCACGTGAACCGCCGATATGAACGGCGGGCCCGGCCGGTCGGATGCCACCGCTCGGCGAGCCAACCGGTCGATCTGTGTGACGGCATGCCCAGGCCCGACGTCCGACTCTGCGAATAGCGTGCGTTCGATGAGCGCATGGTCATGCGGTCGTTCGCATGAGTACTCGCACCTTGGGGTCGGCCGACGACGACCATGACGATCGGCCACTGTCCCGTGCCAGATAAGTTGGCCCGTTGCCAGTCAATCCGGCCCGTTCGCGTTTCCGTGCCAGCAATCCGGTCCGGAGCGTGCCCCGTTGGCGCGTCAGCAACTAGCCTGGCTGCCTCACGCTCTGCACCAGCGCTTCTATCGACACGAGCACCCGAGCGAAGCCTGCCGCGGGCAAGCAACGATCGGGCCGGATCAAGTGGCAAGAAGCCCCCTCGAACGCCGCCGTGGGCCGACTTGGAGCACAACCTGCACCTTGATCCTCTGCCACTCAATCAGGCCCGTCCAGGTCAGAACAAAGCCGCCATGGCGGGCCGACTTATCTGGCGCGGGACAGCCACTCAGCATCGGCCGTTCGCGGTCAGAGCGCCCTGCCGAATACGGGCAGTCGGCCGCGGTCACGTACGGATGGCGTGCGGCGCGCAGAAGACCAAGTTATGGCGTCTGCTCTGCACGGGTGTTACGTATGTCAACGGTCTTGGATTCCGGCATGGTCAAGCCCGTCCGCGCCGCTGGGCCTGACGTGGTCGCGGCACCTGGCCGTGGCGGGGACTGCCGCCAGTTCAGCTCGCGATCCGGACCAGGTCGGCGTGCCCCGGTAGCCCGGTGTTCAGGCCGGCTGGACCACCCTGCTGACGATCCACGCGTGCTTGCCGACCTGGCGGACGCGGGTGAAGCCATTCTGCTCGAAAAGCTCGACCGTCGCGGTGAACAGGAAGCGGCCCTGCGCCTGGCGGCCGGCGGTCACCTCGGAGATCGCCTCGACTAGCCCGCCGCCGAGGTTGGCGATCTGGTCGAGCGCGCCTTCCAGCGCCGCCCGCGCGATGCCCTGGTCGCGGTGCCTCTTGTCGACGAACAAGCAGGTGATCCGCCAGTCCGGCGGAGGCGGAGGGTCCTTGTCGTACTCGCGCTTGTGCTTGATACCGGGTAGTTCCTCGGGGCTGCCGTACTGGCACCACCCTTGGGCGGTGCCGCTATGGTCGAAGACCAGCGCGGCGTGCGCGTGGCCTTCCCGGACCCGGCGCTGTTTCCCGGCACGGTTGTGCGCCGGGTCTGTCCGGGACACCTCGGGGTGGTAGGCCATGCACCAGCATCCGCCGTAAACGCCGTTGTTGCGCGCGGCGAGCTCGGCGAACGCGGCCCATGTGGATGCGTCGAGCGGCCGGATCATGTACCGCATTGCCGGTCCTCCCAGGGTGAGCGCTGCCCCGGCCGCTCAGGACTCCTCAGCCGCCTGCGCCAGGAGGCGGGCGAGTTCGCCCGGCGCGCTGATCATGGGCCAGTGACCGGAATCGATGTCGATATACGAGACGTTCTTGCTCTTCGCCAGCTCGGGCACCTCCCCCTGGTCGATCCACTCCCTGGCCTGGGCCGGGGTGAACTCCGGGCAGACCAGCACCACCGGGACGTCATAACGACGCTCGTCGGCCAGCCTGATCACCCCGCGGGTGACCCCTTCCGGCACCGGGATCGCAGCCGACGCGATGGCCTGTTTCGCGGCGTCGTCCAGATCGGCAGAGTCCGGCCCTTCGAACTCGCCCCAGCCCGGGAAGGGCATCGCGCCGTCCTGGACGGGGAAGGAGGAATCGAAGTATGCCTCGCCGTCCGAGGACGGGAAGCCGCCGATGAGGGCAACCTTGCTGATCTTGGCTGGGCGGGCGTCGGCGGCGAGCCACGCCAGGCTGCAGGCAGCGGAATGCCCTACCACCATGGGCCTGCCGGCAGCCGCGTCGACGGCCGCGACCACCTCGGCCGACTGATCCGCGAGCGTCGCCGACGTATTGCCGTCGCCCTGACCCGGCAGGGTGACTGGCACGGCATGGTGGCCGCGGGCCTCGAGCTGGGCGGCCACGTTGTCCCAGGCCGACCCGTCGAGCCACAGGCCGGCGATCAGGAAGATGTCCATCTCAGTTTTCCTTCCCCGACGGTGCGATTGCGCACGCTGCGGTCAGCGGCGGTTTCCATCTGTCCGACGATAGGTACGGTTCCGGACGATCGGGTTCCTGATTAGGATTCATGCGCCGCTGCGCGGTGCTGCCGTGGGACACGAAAACTGGGTCCCCTCCGGTGGCCGGCTGGGTGCGGGTCGCTGGCGGCGGGGGTCTTTGCGCCGATCTGGCGGCGGCGGGCCGGGCGGAAGGTGCACAGTCGTGGTGGCGCGCCGCCCGTCGTCGTCGTTTGGGCTTGGACCGTTCGAGGCCGTTGATTAGATTGGCGCGCGAGCCCCTTCCCGGGTAACCCCCGTTGCTGCTGCGTGCGCGTGTGTCAGTCTCCTGTGCTGACCGGGGCTCTGGCGGGCGGCGCGCTTGTTCCCATCCGTGGGGGGTGCCGCTGCAGGAGGTGGCCGCGCAATGAAGGTGCTGTATGAGCGCGTCGCGGGGATCGACGTGCACAAGGACATGGTCAAGGTCGCGGTTCGCTCGCCGGGCGATAAGCCGTGGACCCGCAAGACCGAGATCTTGGAGTTCCGGACGTTTTACGGGGTGCTCCAGCACATGGCCGCCGAGCTGCGCCGGCGGGGGGTGACTCACGTGGTGATGGAAGCCAGCGGGGTATACACCGAGCCGGTGTATTACGCGCTGTGCGAGCAGGACTTCGCCGAGGTCGCGGTGATCAACCCGGCGCACGCCAAGGCCCTGAAAGGGCACAAGACCGACGCCAGAGACTGCGCGCGGCTGGCGGAGCTGTTTGAGTGCGGGCTGCTGCGCGGGTCGTATATCCCTGCGGCGGAGCTGAAGGAGGTGCGGGACCTGACCCGGTACAGGATGAAGACGGTGCAGGCCCGCACCTCCGAGATCCAGCGGCTGGCGAAAGCGCTGGAATCGGCCGGCATCAAGCTCGGCTCGGTTGCCAGCGAGATTACCGGCAAGTCCGCCACGGCGATGGTCGAAGCGCTGATCGACGGTGAGCGCCGCGGCGGCGTGCTGGCGGACCTGGCGATCGGCCGGATGCGGACCGCTGGGAAGCTGGCCGACCTGTCGCAGGCGCTGGCGGGGCGGTTCACCGAGCATCACGCGCTGCTGTGCCGGCTGCACCTGGACCGCATCACGGTGCTGGATGAGGCCGTGGCCGGCCTGGACGAGCGGATCGCGGGCAAGGCCGCGCGCTGGCAGCGCGAGGTGAACCTGCTCACCACCGTGCCGGGCTTCGGGAACGTCGTGGCCTGGGCATGGGTGGCCGAGATCGGCCCGGCGCCGCATCGGCACTTCCCCGATCACGAGAAGCTCGCCTCCTGGGTGACCTTGTGCCCGGGCAACAACATCAGCGCCCGCAAGCGCAAGCACGGTAAGACCGGCGATGCCGGGACCTACATCAAGCCGATGCTGATCCAGGCCGCCTGGGCGGCGGTCCGGGTTCGCGGACGGCTGCAGGCCCGCTACGCCCGGCTGGTGCGCCGCTTCGGCGGGGACAAGAACCCGGGCGCGAAGAAGAAGGCGATCACCGCCATCGCGCATACCCTGCTCAAGATCGCCTACCAGGTCCTCGCGACCGGCGCGCCCTACCACGAGCCAGGCGCCGACTTCTACACCCGGCGGGAATCACCCGAGCAGCGCCAGGCATTCCTGCACCGCCAGCTGCAAAAGCTTCACCCTGGCTGCACGGTCACCATCACCGTCACCCTCCCGCCGGCGACCCTGACCGGCACCTAACCCCCGGTTGTCACTACCGGCAACCCTCCAGCCCTCGCCTCCGCACAGGCCAGGGTTCGCTGCCGCGCGCCCAGCGGGGACCCAGTTTTCGTGTCAGCCTGTTGTCGTGAAAGCCGACCTCAGCCCCACCGGGCGGGCGCTTCGGGCCCTCGAGCTGCTGCAGGCCGAGCCCGGCATCAGCGGCGGCCAGCTTGCGGCGCAGCTGGACGTGACCGAACGGGCCACGCGCCGCTATGTCGCGATCCTGCGTGAGGCCGGCATCCCCGTGGAGTCGACCCCAGGGCCCTACGGCGGCTACCGGGTCGGCCGGGGCATCCGGCTGCCGCCGCTGGTGTTCAGCGCCGCCGAGGCGCTTGGCCTGGTCATGGCCGTGCTCGACGGCAGCCACGCCGCCGCGGACGCCGACGATCCGGTCGGCGCCGCCCTGGGCAAGATCATCCGGGCGCTTCCGGAGAACGTCGGCCGGCCTGCCGCCACCATGCGCCGGCATGCCTCCGCCGCGCCCGACCGCGGGGCCGTGCGCCCGGGCACGGAGACCACGACCGCACTCGTCGCCGCCGTCGCGGCCCAGCGCCGGGTGAGCATCGGCTATAGCAGTGCATCGGGCATGCAGTGGGCGGAGGACGTCGACCCGTGGGCGGTCGTCGTGCGGCATGGCCGCTGGTATCTGCTGTGCCACTCACATCGCGCCCGTGCGGTCCGCGCCTACCGCATCGACCGGATCCAGTCAGTCACCGGAGGCGGCGAGCAGTTCCGTCCGCCCGAGGACGTGGACTACGTGGACCTGCTACAGCAGCACCTGGGGACCGGCTGGGAGTTCGAGACCAAGGTCATCTTCGATGCGCCCTACAACGAGGTCGCCCGGTATGCCCGGCCGCCGATGGGCCGCCTCAGCCGCACCGGCGACGGCAAGCGATGCGTACTGGCCGGCACCACCAGCAACCCGGCGATGTACGCCGGAGAATGGCTGGCAGCGATCCCGATCCCGTTCCACGTCGAGGGCGGCCCCGAGCTCCGCGCTGCCGTGGCGGCCGTCGCGGAACGGCTGACGGCCGCCCTTGGCGCGGCGCCGGGCAACGAGCGTTTGCAGCAGATAACATCACCAGCCGGCCACTAGCCTCGGGTGAGCGAGACGCCGTCCGGCAGGGACGAAACCCCAGGTCACCGTCGTCATGTCGCAGCTGCAGGCCCCAGCCAGGCATGCCAAGGCAAACCGTCGCTGAACCGAGCGCCAGGCTGCAGAGCCCATCTCACCGGCGCGCAGAACGCCATGTTCTGTATGACCTTTACGATCATGCTCTGTCAACCGCAGGCCGCGCAGAACGGCTCGGCGCGCGGTTATCACGAGCTCAGGACGTCGTTGGCTGCGCAGCGGTCCCCGGGCGACGGCGGCGGGCAGTCGGCCGGGCTGTATTTTTATACATCGCCGCCTAAGTTGAGAACTCACTATTCTGCCGCATAGGGCGCGCCTGGTCAGGCGAGATCTTGCCGCCACGGCCGTGCTGTTCGCCCGCAGCATCGATGGCACCTCGCCCGCTACGGCCTCTAGGCCCTCACGCTGCTCCGGCTGCGTCGAAGCGGAGGCGTGCTGAGTGATGGCGGAGGTCAGGGAGAACGCGCGCCGAGCCGCCGTTATCTCCAGCCCGTTTCGGGGTGTCCTCGCTGTAAGCGCCGCGGGTGTTTTGTGTGCTTTTTGCTGCGTGCTGGACACGTTATCTGGACAGTGTCTCCGCCGCAGACGCCGTGCAAATCCTCTTGTCGCTGATGTTTTTCGAACTAAGCGGCTACTACGTGAACACTGTTCAGCTACATGTCCACGCCGCAGACGTCCTGGTCAGGCGCGGCATAGACAGGGAGGGCTCCAGATAACCGCCGTTCGGTGTGCAGTTCCGGTCAGCTGGCCGGATGTCGGTTGTGCACTGAATCGTTATTCTGCGCCTGTGCGGGCCCGGTTGCACCGAGAACCTTGCTGCGGGGCCGGGCAGGGCGAGGCGGTTGCCAGGGAGCCGGCTGGAGCGTCATGGGGTCATCGGTCGTTACGATGGCTGGCGCTGCCTCAGAGGGCTTTCTTGTAGGACCAGAACATCCGGTCGATGCGGGCGCCGACGGCGCGGGCGTAGAAGTGGACCGGACCGGTCCAGCCGATCTGTGCCGATCGGTGCCCGGCCGCGCTGAGGTCGGCGAGGCAGCGCTTGAGCAGCACGGTTCCGACACCGTGCTGCCGCTCAGATTCCAGCGTTCCCATCGGCCCGAACCAGGCGCGCCGGTTGCAGCCGTGACAGGCGAAAGCAATGTAGGCGTCGGCGCGGGCGGCGATGTGGCAGCCCGGCGGGTCACGGGCGAACGCGAGCTTCGCCTCGGACGCCCAGGGCAGTTCACCCCAGGGGCCTTCGCGCAGCCAGGCGGCAATGTCCTCGGCTTCGGCGGGCGCGGCGCGGCGGACGGTGATGCCTGCCGCGGCCAGCCTGCGCTCGTCGGCATCGGTGCCCAGCGGGGCGGCGCCCAGGTCGACGGCCATGTTGACTTCCTCGCCGCAGCGCTCATAGCCAGCGCGCTCCGCCAGGCAGATCATGGCCGTATAGCGAGGGTCAACTCCGGGCCACAGCCACACCGGGGGACCCTGGCCCAGCCAGATCTCCGTAGCGCCGCCAGAGCGCAGCTCCTCCTCGACCGCTGCCAGCAGCCGCGCACCGACACCGGCGCCGCGGGCGCGCGGGGCGACCGCGAGCAGGTCCACGTGCCCGCGCACCCCGGCAGGGTCCGGGCGCAGCGCCCCGCAGGCGATCCCCGTCACCTTCCCGGCCGTCTCGGCGGCCAGCGCCACCGGCGCGCCGGGCGAGGCCCGCAAGATCCCGGGCAGCTCAGTCGCGTCCGGATCGAGCGGCAGCGACTCCTGGCACAGCGCGCCGATGCCGGCTGCATCGGCGCGGGTGGCCGGCCGGATGAGCACAGGCGAACAGTAAGCCCCTGACCGGCGGCGGTTCAACTGAGAAAGCAGCTGCTCTGCGCGCGAGCGGGCCGCACGCCGCGTCTTCCCGGCACGGGGCATCCGGACAGGTGCCGCGTACGATCTCAGGCAGCGGCCAGAGCATTTTTATGGTCCCGGGGCCGCCTGCCCGGCTGTGCGGGCTGGGTGTGCCGCCGGAAGGAGGCAGGAGCATGCCCGAGGCGGCCATGAACGCGCGCGAGCTGGCGCGGCGGTCCCAGGCAGCGGTGACGGCCAAGGACCGCAGCGCGTGGCTGGGCCTGTTCGCTCCCGGCGCCGTCGTCCAGGACCCTGTCGGTCCCTCGCCCCTTGATCCCCGAGGCGCCGGGCACCACGGCCTGGCGGCCATCGCCGCCTTCTACGACGCAGTGATCGCCCCGGCGGAACGGATCACTTTCGAGATAGAGCGTTCCCATCTGTGCGGCGAGGAGGTCGCCGATGTCGGCGTGATCAGCACCACGCTGCCAGGCGGCCAGCAGGTCGCCGTCGTGCGGGGCGTCTACACCTACCGCAGCAACGGCGAAGGCAGGCTCGTCGCTCTGCGCGCCTTCTGGGAATACGACGCCGTCGAGCTAACAGGCGCCTGAGATCCCGCGACCAGATCTTCGTGCCCGGAAGTAGACGGGTAGGCTGCCGTGCCGAATCGGGATGTGGGCGTCCGGTGTCTCGAACAGCCAGCGGCCGCCGAGCCGGGGAAGTCCTTACCGGCTGCCGGTCCAGTAGTCAGCCATGAGCTCCCGTGACCAGGCCGGCTGGCGGATGTCGCCGCGAGGTCCGTGTTCGGCCAGCCACGGCTTGATATCCAGCACCGGCGTGCCGCCGATCGCGTCCAGCCCTCCGACATGGATAGTGGTTCCGGCGACGGCCTTTATCTGGCAACAGCTGATGCCAATGCGGTTCGGGCGGTGGCTGTATCGCTGGGCGAAGATTCCCACCTTCGGCCAGTCGGGCCGGCCTGCAGGCCGCCTGGACCCGTACTCGATCAGGGCCGGGTCGACCCGGTCAAACACGAAGACGACCTCTAGGTGAGAGAACCCGTCCAGGCCCAGCAGGGCAGCGGCGTCAAACCGGGCAGAGTCCAGCTCGATACTCGTGATCTCCTTGTCCCAGCCGTGACCGCGGCCTCCCGGCACACGCTGGGTCGAGCGCACCCAGCCGATCGGCTCAAGGTCCATAACGCCATCGTGACATGACGCCGACCCCCGCAAGACCCGGGCGACGCGTCGAGCCGGCTGCTGCTGGCTGTGCTCGACACAAGCTGCGTGCGGACCGGACTCTACTATCGGCTGCGGAACGGCGCGCTTCCAGTGTCGGTGACGCAGCACGCCCGGTACGTGGGAGGCCTCCCCTAGCCGTCGAACCGGCTGGGTGTTGGGCCGGCTGGCGACCGCCGTAGCGTGGCGTGATGGCGCACCGTTACTGGCCGTTGTTCGATCTGCGGATTGACTCGCCTGATCTCACCCTTCGCCCGATGACCGAGGCCGACCAGCCGGCGATCGCCGATCTGCTGCCCGATGACGTTGAACTGGACCCGGCGGCCACCCGGTATGCGAACGGGGACGCGCGCGTGACGCGCGGCATCGTCGTGCACCAGTCGTACTGGAAGGCCTACGGGACGTGGCGGCCTGAGGCCTGGCGGGTCAGCTTCGTCGTGTCCGCGGCCGGCCAGGTCCTCGGCGCCCAGGAACTTGAGGGCCACGAGTTCCCCACCCTGCGCACGGTCGACACCGCCTCCTTCCTCGTCCCCTCGGCGCGGGGCCGCGGTTACGGCAAGCAGATGCGGCGGGCCGTGCTCGCGCTGGCGTTTGGCCCGATGGGCGCACAGGCGGCCATCACCTCAGCATGGCGCGACAACCACGCCTCCCTCGGCGTATCCCGGGCGCTGGGCTACCAGCCCAACGGCGAGTCGCTGCAGGCGCGCGGCGACAGCGCTGATGTGATGGTGCACATGCGCCTGCTGCGTGCCCGCTGGCTGGCCGGCGGCGCCGCGGGCGGCATCCACATCACAGGATTCGAGGCGTGCCGCCACCTGTTCGGCCTCACTACCGGCTGACACGAGATACGCCACTCGGTCCGCCCCGTACACGTCCGAACATGCCGCATACGGTGCGTGTGTCAGGCATGATGTAGCCGCCTGGCGACTGCGGTGCTAGATCGACAGACAGGCACCTCAGCCAGCGACCGACTGTGACCTCCAACGGATCGCACACTGGACCTGTCCGAGGTCGGCTGCAGGCTACGTCGATCGATGGCATCACGTTGAGTGACGGAGGAGGCCAGGGAGAACGCCCGCCGAGCCGCCGCTATGCGCGGCGTCGTGATCAAGTCCGGGCAGACCGGGGCCGTACAGATCCGGGGGATCTGGACCTGGGTAATGCTGCCGTCACGGCGTGGCTGCGTGGCTGGGAGCGATGTGCCGCCGCAAGACGTCGGCGGCGAGGTCGGCGTCTTGGTCGCTGGTGGAGACGTTAGGAGAGGCGGAGGCGGCCGGCTCGGGCCGATCCGGTGATCCGCGCGGCGGCCATGGCATCCGCGGCGGCGCCGTTGGTAGCTAGTGACACGATCGCGGAGTCTGCGGGCTCCAGGCCTATTCCGGCACGGAACCGGTTCGCCAGGCCGAGAGCGTGTCGGTGCAGGGCTGGGTGCCTACCTGGGCGAGTAGCCGCACGGCCGGGGCGGCGGCGACCCAGGCGTGCCACGCGGGGGAGACGTCGAAGCAGCGGGCGTCGCCGGCCAGGCGCAGCGGGCCGCCGTAGACGCTGGACCACGGGTCATCGCCGGCATACCAGCCTGCGTAATGCGGTGTCAGGTCGTCGATGAGCGCGGGGCTGATGGTGAAGTAGGCGGTGCCTCTGGGGGAGAGCAGCCATTTGTATCCGCCGCAGGCGGTGTAGGCGAAGCGGCTCGCGTTGACCGGCAGCCACCCGACGGCCTGGGTGGTGTCCAGGAGCACCTTGGCCCCGGTGGCGCGGCTGGCGGCGTGCAGGGCATCGAGATCGGCGACCCGCCCGTCCGCGGACTGCACTGCGGAGATCGCGACCAGCGTGGTGCGGGAGGTCACGCAGTCTGCGATGCGATCCAGCGGCACCTCCCGGACGCCGATCCCGCGGCCGGCCTGGGCGTAGAAGGGAACAGGATGCTGGTGAAGTCACCGGTGGCGGTCAGCACCTCGCTGCCGCCGGGCAGGTTCGCCGCGATGAGCCCGGCGAACACCGACACCTGGCTTCCCACGGCTACCACGGAGGGATCCACGCCGGCCAGGCGGGCGTATGAGGAGCGGGCTGCGGCGAGCGGGTCGCCGTGGCCGTGGGTGATGTAGATGCGCGACAGCCCGCGGCCTTTGGTGTCGATCCAGTCGGCCAGAGCGTCCACCTGGTCGTAGGTGATCAGGGTGTCGACGAGGATGGCGTCGCGGTCGCCGTAGATCAGCGTCGCTGACGACGGGGACCAGGTCGGCAGGTCGCCTGGGCCTTCGGGCGTGGCGGCGCTCGCGAACGGCCGACCCGGAGTTGTGTAGACCTCGATCGTGAGGTCAGCCGTTGCCTGCGCAGTGTTCTCAGAGGTCATGGCTTCCGCCTGTCTCAGGGCCGAAACGGCCATCGGGCTCCGGACAGCCCGTCACCTGGTCGCATTCAAGATGATGACTGTCATCCACATGAAAGAGGATGACAGATATCATCTTGCTGGTCAAGCACGTCAGCACCAGCTGGAGGATTCATCGTGGGCACGTCTCAGGCGGCGAAAGCGGCCAGCCATGACCGCATCCTCGACCTCGCCGCGGCGCGGATCCGCCGTGACGGCATCCACGGCCTCGCCGTCGCCGACCTCATGAAAGAAGCCGGGCTGACCCACGGCGGCTTCTACCGGCACTTCGGCTCACGAGATCAGCTCATCGCGGAGGCCGCGCAGCGGGCACTGATCCAGGGCAGCGCCTGGACCATCGCAGCCGGCCAGCTGGGCGGGCAGCGCGGATTCACCGCGCTCGTCGACGGCTACCTCAGCACGCGGCACCGCGATCATCCCGAGGCAGGCTGCGGCGTAGCCGGCGTCGCCGCGGATGCCGCCCGCGCCGGCGGCCCGGCGCAGGCCAGCTACAGCCGTCAGGTCAGGGAATGCCTCGCGGTGATCGCTGACCTCATCGACAACCCCGACCACCAGGCCGCAGAACGCGAAGCGGTCCTCACCCTCAGCGTCCTGGTCGGCGCGATCTCCATCGCCCGGGCGGTCGACGACCCCGACCTGTCCAAGCAGGTAATGACCCAGGCCGCAGCCGCACTGAAACAGCGCATCCCGAACTATGCCGGAACGCGGACCCGCGAGCTCGCCCACAAACCAGCCAGCAGAGACACGGCAATGCCCGTCAAGCCGACGGCGCTCGGGCCGGAGACCGAGGCGGGCGTGAAAACCACTCGCAAAGCGCCAACTGACTAACGTCTGGCGACGCTAGCGTCGCCAGACGTATCACGCCCACGAACAGTCAGATATGTACTGAACGCTCGGCTCACTCTGGGGCAAACAAGAAAGCGCCGAGTCGGCAGGGACCCCGGCAGGACGTCTGCGATCCGCGGCGGGTAATGACCGTCGATAGCGCCTGCGCTGGCCTTGATGTTGTGCGCGACGATCTGCAGCGCCGTCACTGTGAAAACATCATGCACGAGGCCGTGCCGACGTGCTCAGGCACTCCGTTCTGGACGAGATCGCCCGCGAACTTGCCGGTCCACCTCCGCAGACGGACTAACGCCCGCCGACTTGGTGAGGCCGTCTGACCGGCGCAGTGACGCCGTGCGGGCCGTCCGCCCTCACAAGGACAAGGCGCGCGCCTCGTAGATCGAAATCTCGGGCGGGCTAGCGGCGAGGGCCGAGACTTCCTGCACGAACGCGCCAGATGCAGGCACCCGGAAATGTGCCCGCAGCGCGTCAGCGTCGGCCCAGCGCTCGACAAACACCAGCCGCAGCGCATCTTCACAATCGCGGTGAACGGCGTGCGCCAGGCACCCTGGTTCCTGCCGGGAGCGGCGCACGTGGGCAATGCTGAGCGCAAGGACGTGGTCAATGCTGTCCGGCCGAGCCTGAATGCTGCCCGTGACAATAAGCACGGCTGAACGATAACCCCCGAACGGAGCCGGCAGCATCCGGGATCGCTCAGATAGCCGACTGCCTAGGGCACAGCCGCTGGCGGACACGCCGGTCGGCTGTCTTGCCCGTCTGACGCCGGGCATCCTGGCCCCAGAACACCGAGATGGCGCACCACAGAGGTAGCTATTCACCAAGCGTCAGGTGTGATTTGGCGAGGGCGGCGACGTTATCCGGCGGGTTCGAGGCCGGGCGGGAACCAGGCGTGGCCACCGAAGAGGTCGCGGAGGGCGTCGAGTTTGCTGATGCCCCATTTCGCGGCGGTTGACAGGTATGACTGGACGAGGGCGAACTCGGCGAGTCCTTCGAGGGTCCGCCAGCATCCTCCGGAGCCGCGCTGCTGGATCTTGACCGGCCGGATCGTCCGCTCAGCCTCGTTATTGGAGAAGATATCCAGGTCAGGGCGCGTGGCGAACCGCAGGATCAGGTCCTCGAAGCCGAGGAACCGGCGAGCGATGCGGCGGGCGTCCTTCGCGGTCGCGGTCTGGCGGTAGAGATTGCCGGCCAGCCCGGCGGCGGCCAGGACGGACTCGCCGGCCAGGCGTGCGGCCGCCGCAGCGTCGCGGGCCTCGATCAGCAGGGCGGCCATCTGGGACGCCCAGTCCTGCTGCGCGGGCTCGAAGTCATACAGGCCCTTCAGATCCCTGAGCAGGTGAACTGCGCACCATGCGTGGAGGGCGCTGGTCAGGTGCCCGTAGTAGACCTTGGCGGCGCTCAGTGGGTTTGTCTCACCCTCGGGCTGCGCCTGATCGTCGGCGATGACCAGTATCTGCACTTCGAGTACCCCGATGGCGAACCCACGTTCTCCGTCGACCTCGTCGGCGAGCGGCTAGCCGACAAGCAGGTCACCATCTGTTTCGAAGCCGACGGCCTCGATGCCGAGGCTGCCCGGCTGGCAGTAGCCGGCATCGCTTGGGGCAGGTTACGTCCCCCATGCCGTGGTCGTGGCGCGAAGCTCACCTCCCGCGACCCGGACGGTCACCACCTGTGCTTCTGCCGTGTCGGCAGACGCCGGGCCGGGGGCGTTGTGCCCCCGGCCCGGCGTTGCGCTGGTGAACGGGCTAGTTGACGACGATGCCTGCGGGCGTGGCGCCTGCGGGCAGCGAGGTCGGGGAGCTGGGCAGCTCGGTGAGGTTGCCGCCGGTGACGGCGAACGCGCCGACGGCGCCGATCCTGCTCTCGTCGACGTACAGGTAGCGGCCGTCGGGGCTCAGACGTGCGTCGACGGCGCCGACGCCGCCGGTGGCGCCGACCGGCGTGCTGCCGAGCAGCGTCAGCGCGCCGCCGGGGGCGATCGAGTAGCGGGAGATCTCGCCAGACCCGGTGTTCACGGTGAACAGGAACCGGCCGTCATGGGTGATCTCCACCCAGCACGGTGCCGTCTGCAGATCTGCGAACGGTGAGGATCCGATAGACGAGAGCGTCCCGTTGGCGGAGTCGCTGAACGCCGAGATCGTGCCGAGGCCAGTGCCGTTGTGGGCGTTGGAGACGAACAGCTGGCTGGGGTTGGTCGGGCGGAACTCGCTGCCGAACGGGCCCAGGCCCTGCGCGGGGAACGGTGATCCTGGAGCGGCGGTCAGCCGCCCGCCGAAGCCGACGGTGAAGCTGTCGATCTGCGAGGTCCCCACCAGCGTCCCGGCGAGCTTGCTGCCGGTGCCGTTGAACAGCACGTCGCCGGGCTGAGTGCCATCGGCCAGCGCGACGGTCGAGCCGGCGACCGGCTGCAGGTGACCAAGGAAGCTGAGCCGGAAGCCGGTGAAGTTGCTGCCGCCGGTACCGGCGTTGGCGACGTACACCAGGTCATCGTGGACCGCGACGCTGACGGGCAGGACGCCGCCCGAGGAAACCACGCCGCCGGGCACGAGGCTGAGTGCGCCGTCAGGCTTGATCTGCAGCACCGAGATCTGGTTGCTGCCGGCATCGACGGCGATCAGGTACCGGCCGTCCGCCGAGATCTGCAGCGCGCCCTGGGAGGCGAGCCCCGCTCCGGTTCCGGCGCCGCCGGCGGCGAACGGGGATCCGGCTTCGGGGGTCAGCGTTCCGTCGGCGTGCCGGTCAAACGCGCCGATGGTGTTCGCCCCGGCCGTGTTGTCATCGACATACACGTGCCCGACCACCGGGGACGGATAAGTCGAGGCGGACGCGGACGCGGGGACGGCCACAGCCCCAACCGCGGCGGCCGCTGCCAGGCCGAGCAGTACCATGCCCGGCTTCCTGTAGGAGCGCATTGGTTTTCCTGCGGTCTTTCGTGCGCGTAGGCCTGTCCGCCGCCGTTGGCGTGACACGATCTTCATCGGTTGTTCTCCTCCTCCGGCGAGGCCGGAACCCTAGTCCGCGGCGAATCGTCGCCGCGCTGCTTCGCTTACCTCTTCTTGGCGTCCGCGGTCGCTGGGGTCTTACGTCGGCTCGGCGCCCAAACAGAACGCGACGCGCTCGCGCATCCCTCAAGGCGAGCAAACGCCGGGCACAGGTAAGGGCAACGTGACGCCGGCGCACCCGACGATCGTGGGGATCGGCTCGGAGGGTTCTGCCGGCCAAGGCGAGCGACGCTCCGGATACCTGCGGAAGGCCGTTGTGTCCGTGAGTCAACTCGGATTGTGGACGAAGTCGAGTGTCCGGCAGGCCGCCTTCTCAACTGCGATCACGAAGCACACGCGATCGGGGCCGCGGCTCGGGAAGGGCGCGTTCGTGTACTTGAATGAGATCGGGTCCATGTAGCGGCAGCCCTCGTCGGGACGTACTTCCACCACCCGGCCCTGAATCGCGGCCATGCGGTACGGATTTGCCATGTCCGTGACCGACAAGGCGACCCGAGGATCGCGGCGCATGTCTTTCGCCTTCCAGATCGCATCAGACGTGCACACAAGGATGTAGTCGTCCTCGAGCCCTGCCCACACCACCCAGTTCCGCGGCGAGCCATCCGCCCGCAGCGTCGAAAGGTGCACGTAGCTGGGGGCGTCGAGAAGCTGGCGAACATCATGCGGAATCGGAATTGCCATCGTCTTTCCCCTTCCGCGGCGTGATGGGGGTAACCGGGGGCGTCAGCCCGGGCGACGCGGTCGTACGCTGCCGTTGTCCTTCTCCTCGGCGAGGCCAGAACCTGGCCGGCGGAGAACCGCCGCCGCGCGCTGTTTCGCTCGCTCCTCGTTGGTGTCCGCGGCGGCTGGGGTCCTTACCCTCTCTCGGCGCACAGATCAGAGCGCGGTCCCTTTGAGGCGAACAAACCAAGCGCGCTACGGCTAACACGACGCCGGTACGCCTGCGCTGCCGCGTGGCTTGCATGCGGGCCGCGGCCGTCAAGGCAGTCCGCCCGGCCGGGTCGCTGGTCGCGCGCGCCGGCAAAGCCCAGGCGCCGGGATTCCGCGACAGCAAGCAGCGGCACAGGACTAAGCGCGAACCGATCAGGATCCGCCAGACGGTGCCGCCAGGGCGAGCACGGCCATCGGCCCCGGTGACCGGGAACGAACGACCGGGGCCCGGGGATCCGGGCGGCGGATCGTGCGACGGTCAGTGCGCCTCGCCGTGCACCGCGGCCAGCAGCCCGTCGAAGTCCTCACTGCAGGGGCCGCAAGCGCGCAGGTGCGCCGCGATGCCCGGGTATCGCTGCTCCGCCGGGGCGCCGGCGGCCACCAGGTCGACGTAAATGTGCAGCATTTCCATTGCCTGGGCGCATCCCACATCGCGCGGATCAGTCCGCAGGAAGCGGTCCAGCGCTGACCAGCCGTTCATGAGTGCCTCAAATTTTCTTCGCTCAGAAAGCCGTTAGCGGCAAGAGCTGCCCGCAGCTTACGCCGGGCGTCGAACAACGTCTTGTAGATCGCGTTGCGGTTGGAAGCCAGCTCAGCGACCAGGGCATCCGGCGGAACATCGTTGAGCACGATCGCGACGAAAACCTGCCGCTGCCGCGAAGTTAGCTCGGTGTCAACCGCGCGGCGCAGCCCGGCCAGCAGGTCTCGCCACTCGGCCTCCTGCGCGGGTCCGAAACCGAACCGGTCCGGCAGCCGGTCCCAGTCCTCGGCGTCCAGCGGCACGCTCGGGTGACGCCAGAAGTGCCTCCCCATCTTGGCCGACACCTCGAAGATGACGAACTTGTAGGCCCAGGTCGTAAACCGGCTCTCACCGCGGAACTGCCCGATCTTGCCGGTGACGGCCAGCACCGCGTCGGCAGCGGCCTGGTAGGCCAGATCCTCAAGTTCGGGGCCTGTGATCCGCAGCCGCGGCCCGCGCCGAGCGACTTCCCCGCGCGCGATGCGCAGCAGCATCTCGTGCAGCCGCGCCACGCAGGCCTCCCGCTCCGGACCTGTCTGTGTGAGCGCGCGAAGCCACTCTGCCGACTCAGCATCGAGCCGGGCAGCGGCGACAGGGACCTGGCCCACCCCAGGGGTTGCCGGCATCATGACCACGAGGCTACCTAGATACCGCCACCTGGCGCGCCCGTGGACATCGGCGCCGCCCAAGAGCATCACCGCCGGAACGCCGGTTCCGCACCCAAGCAAACCTGGCGCCAGCGTCAGCGACGGCACTGGTAAGACCCACCGGCATCGCAGGCACTAACCGTGCATGACTGAGATGACACTGCTGCACCCAGGCGACCGGTTCCCCGCCCTCGCCGTCGCGCTGCCCGGCGGCAGCACCCTCCAGCTACCCGGCGCGCTGGCCGACCACTACGGCGTGGTCCTGCTCTACCGCGGATCATGGTGCCCCTACTGCAACGCCCAGCTGCGCGCGTTCCAGCGCGCCCACGACGGCCTCGCCAGCGCCGACGCACAGGTTGTCGCGCTGTCGGTCGACGACGAGGCCACCACCCAGGCCCTCATCGCCAGGCACGGCCTGCAGTTCCCGGTCGGCCACAGCGCCGACGCCCGCGCCGTCGCCGCGGCCACCGGCGCGTTCGTCAACGACAACCCGCTGTACCTGCAATCCACCGGGTTCGTCCTCGACCCCGGCGGCCGGGTCATCGTCAGCGTGTACTCCAGCGGCGCCATCGGACGCCTCGTCCCCGATGACGTCATCGGCCTGGTCCGCTACATCCGCGAGCACGCCACGGCAGGCGCCTGATGGCGGCCGCGGAAACCAGGCTCGCCGACTGGCGGCGCCGGATGATAGAACTCTGCGCCGCCGTGCGCGCACACCACGACCCCGAGCGCGCGCACGCCCTCTGGCGCTCGGTCCGGGACGCGCCGTTCCGGGCTCATCCGCAAAGCCCGCTGCCGCCAGCCGATCCGCTGCGCGAAGCAGGCGTGCTGTACTGGGCCTACAACCCCGCCCTGCGCTTCGAGCTGCCGCTACTCCCGGCAGCTCAACCTGCTCGCACCTCGTCATCCGCCCGCGCAGGCCGCGAACCTGATGCCCCGGGAGAGCCTGATGCCCTGGGAGCGCCTGATGTCCCGGGAGCAGCAGCGCTCCCCCTGCTCGGTCGCCGCGCCAGGAAACGCCGAGCATACGATCACCGTTCGACAGAGCTGTGCGCTCCTGGACGCTGCGCGTGCCGCCACGGTAAGCCGCCGCTGGGCGGACCACCGTGCCCGGGAACACGCTCACAACCCTGACAGCCACGCCACGAGCCGGCATGGGAGCCACCCAGCTGCGCAAAGGAGCCGTTCCGTGAACGATTACCCGGCGATGATCGCCCAGGTCAACCATGTTGAGCCGGTCCCGCGGCGGGTCCGCGCCTGGCTCGCCGGCCAGACCGTATTCGATACCACCCGCGCCCTGTACGTGTGGGAATGGGCGAACTACCCGCAGTACTACATTCCTCTCGCCGACGTGCGCCCCGGCCTGCTGGTCCCCGAGGGCCACAGCCAGCGCAGCCGCCGCGGCGAAGTGGACCTGCACGGATTGCGCGTCGGCGACACCCGCCGACTGCGCGCCGCCAAGGTCCTCCGCGATTCGCCCGTGGACGGGCTCAGCGGCACCGTGCGCTTCGAGTGGGCCGCCATGGACGCCTGGCTCGAGGAGGACGAGCGGGTCTTCGTGCACCCCCGCAACCCCTACGTCCGGGTCGACGCCCTGCGGTCAACGCGAACGGTGCGCGTCGAACTCGGCGGGGCGGTGCTGGCTGAATCATCGTCGCCGGTCATGGTGTTCGAGACCGGGCTGCCGACCCGCTACTACCTCAACCGCACCGAGATCAACTTCGAGCATCTGATCCCCACCGGCACCGTAACCGAGTGCCCCTACAAGGGCACGACCAGCGGCTACTGGTCAGTCCAGGCTGGCGGCAGCGTTCACCCCGACCTCGCCTGGTCCTACGACTTCCCCACCCGCCAGCTGCAGCCCATCGCCGGCCTCATCGCGTTCTACAACGAGCAAGTCGACATCTTCCTCGACGGGCAGCAGCTGGAACGCCCGAGGACCCACTTCTTCCCGTCCACCGACTGAACCCAACCCCGCCCGCTCGGCCCCATGTGTACCGGCAGCTGCAGAGCGTGTCCGGGGTTGTACGGGGCCTTGCGCGCCCGCGGCGCACAAATCCGCTGGAGGTTCTCTCCTGCTACGGCCACGGCCGCGTCCAGCACTGACCCACGGCGGCTCCTCCCCGGCCGCGCAATGCCACGGCCAACCGCTCGGCAATTTCCGCCGCGTGGCGCTGCATCCCGGCCCCCGGGCGCTGCCGCAGTACCAAGGTCGGGCGACTGCCATCGGAAATGCCCAAAGACTGCCCCAGCAACATTGCCCGAGGCGATCCTTCGATCACAAACGTAGTCGAGCCACGCTTGCCGATAAGCACGCACTCCCGCCTGTATTCCTAGAGGCGGCGATCAACTCAAGGCTGTTGCAGCACAGATCGGGGTGATCTGCGCGCGGCCGCCAGGACGCCTGCTGGGAGCCTCACCGGCGCGCCCGGCGCTGATCTGGAGGGCCTGATCCCTGATCGCCTGGTTCGCCAGGCTGGCTGGACCGTCAGGCTCCACCTGGCCGCGGTAGCTCCTGCCGACGATGACCAGCAGGTGCTCCTCAACCCAGGAGACCTCGGGGCCGGGCAGCCGGGCCAGGAAGGTCGCGATGGCCGCGCGCAGCTCCTCCGGCGTATAGAAGGAGAATGTCGAGTAGTGGCACCCCTGGGCCTGGGCCCCGAGCCGCTCGGCCGTACTCGTGCGCGAGTGCCGGAAGGTCTGCGTTGCGGCCATCGTGAGTCCGCCGGTCCGCCGGACGGCGTCCCGGATCGCGGCCTCGCTGTGCAGGCGCTGCTCGTGCTCGGTGAAACCCGGGAAATAGCGGCCCCAGATCGTTCCCGCGTTCTGCTGCGGGGTGCGGGTGTAGATGAACAGCTGGCCGCCGGGCGCCAGCACCCGGGCGGCGGCGGCCAGGAAGCGAGCGAGGTCGAAGTGGTGAACGCAGTTGAACGCGGTGACCAGGTCGAGGCTGGCGGTCCGCAACGGCAGCTCTTCGGCGGCCGCCAGCAGCGGGACCACCCCAAGGGCGTGGCTGCGGCTGGCGGCCTTGAGCTGGGCCAGCATGGCCGCCGAGACGTCGGCCGCGGCCAGCAGCGAGCCGTCCGGCAGCAGCCCACGCAGCAGCCGCGTGTACCGTCCCGTCCCGCAGCCGATATCCAGGCCGGTGACGGGGCGGCCGGGCAAGAGCTGGCCGATCCTGCCCACCGGCGCCTCATCGGTGGTGCGCAGCGATTCGTAGACAACGGCCACCTGCTCGAAATGCCCGCCCACGGTCACCTCCGGCGCCTCCCCGCGCTGGGTCTGCTGGCTACCATCATGCGCTCGCCTTGCTCAGTTCACGCACTGTTCAACCCCGCACGGCAGACCAGGAGCCCACATGGGCAAGGTGCCCGCGACGGGCCTGGTATCACAAGATCTGATGAGTAATCCAAGTTCCCGCCACTTCACCGCGACCGTTACCCATCTTCCGGTCACGCACTGCCAGATCTGCCACCGAACCGTCGCCCGCCGGCCCGGCAAGATCAGCGAGGTCTCGGCCGAGCACCACCGCCGGGCCCATCCCGGAGCGCTCGGCCTCCCTTCCCGGTAGCCCGCCGCGGAGACCCTCAGCGCTGTCCGCAGATCCCGCCACGGGTGCCGGCCGGCTTGCAGGACGTCGCGGTACCCGCCTTTCCGCGGGTGCCGGTCCTGTTGGCCATCCTGAGCAGGCACTTTCTGGCTTGACCACGGCCAAGCGCCGCGCGGCGCGGGGTCCTCCCGCCTCGCCAGGCCAGGTGCCCCTCGAACGCCGCCGCCAGCACGAGCCGGTCGCTGCGCTTCAGCACGGCACGGTAGCGGGTGCCGGTCACCGCGCTCCCCGGTAGCCGGAGGCTCCTCCCCAGGGCTGCGTACATCATCAAGATCGGGCAGCCTCATCAGGCGTGAGGCTGATCGTGCCGCGGCGGGCTGGCAGATGGGGAGGCCTCCCCACGTCCATGGCCGCCGGGCCGGCCAGGCAGTCATAGGAGGTGCATAGGTCCTTAGTCGTCTACCAGCAAGGGGGACACCATGCATCTTCCCGTTTTCTCCTCGAGGCGGCTGGCCGGCGTGGCTGCCCTCGCCTGCGCCGCGGCGCTGATCCCGGTGGCCGCGCTGGCGGCCACATCCTCCCCGGCGGCGCCTGCCGCCGCCACGACGCCGGGCTGCCCGGCAGCCGGGCTGGTCGTCTGGATGAACACCCAATCTGACGGTGCCGCCGGGACTTTCTACTACACCCTCGAGTTCACTAATCTTTCCCGGCATGCGTGCACCCTGCGCGGCCACCCCGGGGTTTCCGCGGTCAACCTCCGCGGCGGCCAGATCGGCAGCCCGGCGGGCTGGGGCACCATTGGCAACGCGAAGCTGGGAACGGTCAGGCTGACCAGCGGCGCCACCGCGACCGCGGTGCTGGCCATCGCGGATGTGTCCAACTACCCCCGCGGGGCCTGCCACCCGGTGACGGCGGCCGGGCTGCGGGTCTACCCGCCGAACCAGTTCGCCTCCAAGGTGATCCCCTACCCGTTCCGCGCGTGCGCGAGCGAGCAGGTCTTCATGACCGCGGGAGTGGTGCAGGAGCAGAAGTAACAGGCCCGGTCCCGGCGGCGGGACAGCACCACGACGACCCGGGCCGCTCTCCTGCCGCGCCGGCGCAGCTTTGCGGCCCGCGCCTGGCCGGCAAGGGCCGGCTCCGCTTCTGGCAGCGCACCGGGAAGGCGTCAGGCCGCACGGCCGGGCCGGCCCGCGGCTGCCGCCAGGTAAACCGGCAGCTCTCGCCACGTCGTAGGAGTTGCCGGCCCGAGACCGCTCATGACCCCGCAGGCAACGCCGCGGAAGCGTCTCTGCGTCGACCTCCGAGTGGACCCGGCCTCAGGGCGCGCAGCTCCTCCCCGGAGCGCCGCGCTCCCATCGTGCCGGCGGTCCTTGCCCGGCCTCAGGAAACCTGCCGGGTTATACCCGCTGAGCGTTCAGCGGTGCCGCGCGCCGGCGCGGCCGGGATGCGGGCATGGCACGGCGCCCGCTAGCGGGCAGCTGGCAGGCGTCAGGAACGAAATCCACGCGCACCGCGGCGATGGACCCGTCCCTCGCGCGCAGGACCCGGACCGGGCAGGTGCTAACGCCGGTCCCCGGCGCTGCCTCCACGGTGATCCCGTACGCCGCGTACGGCCCGGCGTCCGGCAACTCGCTGACATAGCCGGGGTCGATCAGCAGCAGCCGGCCGGTGTCTATGCCGACCGCTCCGGCCATCTCCCACCTCTCCGCGGCCATGTCAGCGCCCGGCTTCGCAGGCTGCGACGCCGGCGCTGGCCAGCGCCGCAACCACAATGCGCTGGGACAGCATCCGCGGACCCCCTCCCGTGAGTAGCTGACACTACAGACGCCTGCCGGGCCAGGGCGGTGGACATGCCCCCGGAAAACGCCCGTCAGCAAAGACCGGCGCCCCGCTCCCGGTAAGCCATCTGGGCGACGCGCCGCATCCTCACCGCTCCCTCTCGCCCGGGCCTGCCGCTGAGCGATCGCGGCCGTTGCCCTGGCGGAGAAGGCACGATGAAGGCACCGGCATCGCCGAGCGGGGATGATGGCCGGCCCCGCCAGCAGGGGAAAGTGGCGGGGCCGAGGGGGACGGCCGTCGCCGCAGCCGTCGCAGGCCGGGACGCGAGGGCCGAGCCCGGCGCGATCCCCCCGGCTGGGCGAATCACCGTACGATAGCTCTATTCAGGGCATCCCGTCGCGGATTCCTGCGGAAACCTCACGAAGGCCACGGGTGTGCCGCTTCCAGGATGACAGCGGCGGGCATGGCGTCCAGGTGGGCGCCGCCCCCGGTCGTCACGCAGGCGTCCCGCGAGCGACCGACGGTGACCTCCAGCAGACCCGTCACACTGGGCCTGTCCGAATGCTGGCTCGTGTCAACTGACAGCCCGGGCCGCGTCCATCGAGGAATCACCCTGAGTGACGGGGGAAGGTCAGGGAGAACGCGCGCCGAGCCGCCGTTATCTCCAGCCCGTTTCGGGGTGTCCTCGCTGTAAGCGCCGCGGGTGTTTTGTGTGCTTTTTGCTGCGTGCTGGACACGTTATCTGGACAGTGTCTCCGCCGCAGACGCCGTGCAAATCCTCTTGTCGCTGATGTTTTTCGAACTAAGCGGCTACTACGTGAACACTGTTCAGCTACATGTCCACGCCGCAGACGTCCTGGTCAGGCGCGGCATAGACAGGGAGGGCTCCAGATAACCGCCGTTCTGGGCGACCGGAACCGGCTCCGTCGTGAGCAGTGATGTCGCGCATAGCAGGTAATTCTGCGCGGGGTTTCCGTTTCCTGTTGCTGTCCCTGGCCTGTGCCTGCAAGACCGTTCCCGGACCGGTCGCAAGCCTATGACCAGCAACAAGCCCAAACTGATCATGCCGTAGCTGCTGGCCGCGGGACTGGCATATTTGACCTGCACCGTGCCGTGGCAGGACAGCACCCCGGCCTTAGAGCCAGCCTTGTTCCTCAGCTAGCCGCACCGCCTCGGAACGGTTGCGCGTCCCGGTCTTGGCGATGGCGGCGGACAGGTAGTTGCGGACCGTTCCCTCGGACAGGAACAGCTTCCCGGCGATCTCCGAAACGGTTGCTCCGGGCCTGGCGGCCACCAGGACGTCACGTTCCCGGGCGGTCAGCGGCGATGCCCCGGTGGCCAGCGACTCGGCGGCAAGTCCTGGGTCGACGACGCGCTCTCCCGCTGCGACCCGGCGGATCGTGGCGGCAAGCTGCTCGGGCGGGGCGTCCTTGACCACGAAGCCGCTGGCTCCTGACTCCATCGCCCGGCGCAGGTAGCCGGGGCGGCCGAACGTGGTGAGGATGACCGACCGGCACTGCGGCTCTTCGTGCGCGAGCACTCCTGCGGCAGCCAGGCCGTCGAGCCCGGGCATCTCGATGTCCAGCAGCGCCACGTCCGGGTGGTGTTCTCTGGCCGCGGCGGCCACCTCGTCGCCGCGGCCGACCGACGCGACGACCTCGAAGTCCTCTTCCAGCGCGAGCATCACCGCCAGCGCACTGCGGATGAGCTCCTGGTCGTCGGCGAGCAGCAGCCGGATCAACGTCAGCGTCCTTGCGGAGCCGGGAGCAGGCTTCTCCCGGCTGTGCTGGCGGTGTCGCGGGTTTCAGGGGTGGTTCTGCCGACGGCGGGCGGCGTGTCCTCTGCGGGCACCCACACCCGCAGCCGCCAGCCCGCGGGCTGCACCGGGCCGGCGTCCACGCCACCGCCCACGGCGGCTGCCCGCTCGCGCAGCCCGCGCAGCCCGCGTAGAAGATGCGGTTGCGGAATGTGCGGACGATCTCGTACCTGAAGTGGGCGGCGCTGGTCATCGTGCTTCTCCTCCGGCGATCGCGCCCGCGGCCGCGTCTGCGGTGACGGGGCTGGCCGTTTCGTCGTCTGCGGTCAGTTCCAGGAACGCTTCCTCGAGGCTGCCTCCTCGTACCTCGATGTCGCGCGCGGCGGGGAACGCTCCCAGCAGCGCCCGCAGCGCGGTGTCAGCGTGCGAGCAGGACAGCAGCACCGCGTCGCCGTGCCGGTCCGCGCTCACCACGCCCGGCAGCGCGCCTAGCACTGCGGGGTCGCCGCCTGGCAGCGTTGCCCTGATCATGCGGGCGCCCGCCCGCGCCTTGATCTCGGTGGCCGGGCCGTCGGCGATGATGCGCCCCCGGGCGATCAGCACGATCCGGTCGGCGTAGGCGTCGGCCTCCTCGAGGTAGTGGGTGGCGAACAGCACCGTCTTGCCGCGCCCGGCGACCGCGCGCATGGCCTTCCAGAACTCGTGCCTGCCCGCCACATCGATGCCCGCGGTGGGCTCGTCCAGCACCAGCAGGTCGGGATCGCCGACCAGCGCGGCGGCGAAGCGCACCCGCTGGGCCTGCCCGCCCGACAGCTTGCTGGTGAGCTGGCCCGCGAACTCGTCCGCCCCCGTCAGCCGCAAGACGTCGGCGACATCCAGCGGGTGCGGGTAGTACGAGGCCATCAGGCTGACCAACTCGCCGACCTTGAGATGTTCCAGCAGCGACCCGGTCTGCAGCATGCCGCCCACCCAGCCCGCGCGCACGGCCGCCTCAGGCACCCGGCCGAACACCGAGACCGTCCCGGCATCGGGACGGGTCAGGCCGAGCATCATATCGATCGTCGTCGTCTTGCCCGCGCCGTTCGGGCCGAGCAGCGCGACCGTCTCACCGGGAGCAATCGTCAGGTCGATCGACCGCACCGCGCACACCCGGCCGTAGGACTTCGACAGCCGGGACAGAACGATCCCCCCGGCCTGAGCATCGTGATGAACCATGGCAACCAGCGTGGCCTGACGCCGCCACGCCGTGTAGTGCCGCGCCTCACCGGCTCGGGATGACAAATGTCATTTCCCGTCCATCTCCCCGCCGCGCTGGGCTCCGCTGGAACATCATCGCTGTGCGGTCCAAGATCCGCGGGAGACAGGAGACCACTCTGCCGGTCAGGCCCGCGGCAACCGATAAGCGTCGAGACCATTTACGGCCATCTCATAACCATCGATCCAGGACCGAGCTGCGCCGTGGCCACAGGTGACCAGCGCGGAACTGCCGCCACCCACAGCAAGATCACCACAACGGCACCTGGCCATAACTGAGCGATCTGATTTCGAGCTTGCCGCGCGTTCGGCAGGCTTCCCCAAGCTCCGATTAAGCGATATGCGCCGACTCGTCCCTCGTCAGGCCGACGAGACTATCACGCTGCGTGACGAGCAAGCGCTGCAAAGAACACTGCCGTTGATCATCGATCCGTAGCCAGATAGTCAGGCCGCCAACAATCTTGGCGGCGTCGGCGCGCAGCAGTGCCAGGGGCGACGCGTAGGTACCGTTTAGGCCAGGCCTGGTGGACATGACTCCCCGCAGTTCGGCCCGCTAGGTCGCGGGTGAGCTTGCCGCAGTCCTTGATCAGTTCGTCGAGCTGGGCGAGCATGCGGGCGCGCACCTGGGCGTCGCGCTGGGCGCCGTCGGCGTTGTAGCAGATCACGAACCGCTCGGAGTCGCAGATCCGGACCTCCTTGACGCGCAGATTCGCGGCAACGTCATCATGCACGGCTAGCTGTGAGTAGCTGGCTGGCGATCTGGGGGACGGCCTGGCCGATGGGGTCGCGGATGACGGCGGTGGCGGCCGGGTCGTAGGGCGTCGGATCGCGGTTGACGATGACCAGGCTCGCGCCCGCCCCGGCGGCGATGCCGCACAGGGAGGCGGCGGGCTCGACGGTCAGCGTGCTCCCGATGGCCAGCAGCAGGTCACAGCCGGCCGCCGCGGCGGCGGCCCGCTCGAAGGCTCCGGGCGGCAGCGGCTGGCCGAACATGACGGCGGCCGACTTGAGTATGCCGCCGCAGCGCGTGCACGGCGGGTCGGCCTCGCCGGCCCGCACCCTGGCGAGGGCATCGCTCATCGCGGTCCGGTCGCCGCACCCGGTGCAGACCACGCCGAACATGGTCCCGTGCAGCTCGATGACCCGCTCGGGCGGGGTCCCGGCGCGCTGGTGCAGCTCGTCGATGTTCTGGGTGACCACCTGGGTGTCGATGGCGCTGCCGGCCAGCCGGGCCAGGGCCCGGTGGGCCGGGTTCGGCTGCGCGGCCCAGGCCGGGTGCACCAGCCTGGCCTGCCAGGACCGGCGCCTGACCTCGGGATCGGCCATGTACACCTGGTAGGTCGCCAGCTTCTCGGCCGCGGGGTTCCTGGTCCAGAGACCTTGCGGCCCACCGAAGTAGCAGAGTTCTGGACAACGTTTCGTCAGGTCAGGAGGTGGTTTGCGCCGAGGCTGTCGCCTTCGGCCGGTTCGATGCCGGCCAGGGATGGCCGTGGCGTGCAGCCGGGGAGACCGACGTCGGAGCCTTGTCGCTGGTCGCCCTGGGTTATCTTCAAATGATCAATACAAGCCGTATGGCGTAGCTGACGTGCGGGCAGGCATCATGGTGGCGGGGTCTGCCGGGCTTGCAGCCTGGTTGCGAGAGGTGAAGCAGCTCGCGGTGCTGACCGGGGCTGGCATCTCGACGGACTCCGGTATTCCCGATTTCCGGGGACCTGATGGAACCTGGACGAAGAACCCGGCCGCGGAGCGGCTGGCGACCTACCAGGTGTACATGGCCGATCCCGAGGTCAGGCGCCGGTCCTGGCAGGCCAGGCTGGTGCACCCGGCCTGGGCCGCGCAGCCGAACCCGGCCCACCGGGCCCTGGCCCGGCTGGCCGGCAGCGCCATCGACACCCAGGTGGTCACCCAGAACATCGACGAGCTGCACCAGCGCGCCGGGACCCCGCCCGAGCGGGTCATCGAGCTGCACGGGACCATGTTCGGCGTGGTCTGCACCGGGTGCGGCGACCGGACCGCGATGAGCGATGCCCTCGCCAGGGTGCGGGCCGGCGAGGCCGACCCGCCGTGCACGCGCTGCGGCGGCATACTCAAGTCGGCCGCCGTCATGTTCGGCCAGCCGCTGCCGCCCGGAGCCTTCGAGCGGGCCGCCGCCGCGGCGGCCGGCTGTGACCTGCTGCTGGCCATCGGGAGCACGCTGACCGTCGAGCCCGCCGCCTCCCTGTGCGGCATCGCCGCCGGGGCGGGCGCGAGCCTGGTCATCGTCAACCGCGATCCGACGCCCTACGACCCGGCCGCCACCGCCGTCATCCGCGATCCCATCGGCCAGGCCGTCCCGCGACTGGCCGGCCAGCTGCTCGCCGGCAGCCCTGCCTGAGGGCTGCCGCGCAGGCCCCGGCCGCATCTCGCGATGCCGCGGTCGGCTTGACGGCCAGCCTGGCCGCGGCCAGACGCAGGAATAATAACCTGTTTCCCAGCCCTGTGAATGGCTGACCGCTCATTCAGCAGAGTGAGAGCAGACCGGAACGCGGCTATGCCGAATAAGCAGGTTCAAAGGCTCAGGTCAATACATCCAGGGCCTATTGCTGAGGCTGGGAACGCTCGCCGCGAGACGAATGTTACCGGCCGACGGATGGGCACTTACATGGTCGACGGTACCGAAGCTCGACGTTGCCGCCACGTCAGTACCGAGGCTGCCGAGCGCGAAGGCCAGAATGATAATTCCGCGTGTTGCCCGGACCACTGGATCGGTTCGCTGCGCTCCCGTCAGGCTCTCGGCCGGAACGGTCCGCGCATGCTTGGCGACGTGCAGTGTCTGCCTATGAGTCTTCATCGGGTTGGTCCCCTCATCGGTAACTTCGATAGCAGAGCCTGCAGGGTCTCTTAAAAGAAAAGCTACACCATCATCCATCTCGGCGGATGGTATTCCGATCGATCCGCACGACATTTTTGTAAGGCACACTTGATATTGTCCGCGATGCGCACATGACCGTATCTGCCCGGGCCGCGAGGAGCCCAATGCCGCCGTCTGTTTCGGCAGAAGATCAAAAGCTGAACCGATAACGGTGATTGCCGGTGACGACTTGGCGCGGCAGGTCGGTGGCAGCCACGGGAGTTCGCGGGTTACATCTCCCCCAGATCCCTGCAATAACGGAGACCTCATCGGTAACATGTCACACGGCAGCCCATACAGCACCGCCCGTCACGCACCTTTACCTGTCGTCCCCGGCCGCCATGCGAATACGTCCTTCGGCAGGCGGGCTAAGCGACAGGCGTAATGAAATTGTCGTGAAAATTGCGCCGCACGCCAGCAGCAGCAGCGCGATATTTCGCTGTTCCGCAAATTCCCTTAGTATGCGGGTGAGAACTACTCACAACGGGTACCAACGCAGCGGAATGCACATCCCGTTCAGGAGTCAGCCGCGGCCCTGTCCAGGAGAGCAGAAGATGCAAGGCGATCATGGAATTCCGGGCGCTCGGACCGATTGAGCTCTGGTCGGCCGGGCAGCGACGGGATGTCGGTCCGGCCCGGGTGCGATGCATCCTGGCCATGCTCCTGCTGACGCCGCGCACGATAGTGCCGGTGGAGACGCTCATCGACCGGCTGTGGGGCACCCAGCCTCCGCCCAAAGCCAGGGAGAGCCTCTCGGTCTACATTGCCAGGCTCCGGGCGTCACTCCGCCAGGCCGTGGGCGACCGCGTACAACTGGCCGGGCGCGCGCGGGGCTACGTCCTCGAGATCAACCCCGAGGCGGTCGACGTGCATCAGTTCCGCCGGCTGCGCCGGCAAGCGGACGCACTGGCCGCCAGCGGCGACCACGATCACGCCGCGGAACTGCTGCGCGAGGCGGACGGGCTGTGGCGCGGCCAGGCGCTGGCCGGGGTCGGCGGCGACTGGGCCGCGCGGATGCGGGACAGTCTCGAAGAGGAGCGCCGGGCCGCCATCGTGGAGCGCGTCGCGTGTGAGCTGGAGCTTGGCCGACACGCCGACCTGGTCGGCGAGCTCCGCCATCTGCTGGCTCAGTATCCCCTGGACGAGACGCTCATCGCCCACCAGATGACCGCGCTTTACCGGAGCGGCCGGCCGACCGATGCGCTGGGCCTGTACCGGGAAACCCGCGACCGCCTGGTGGATGAGCAGGGCACAGAACCGGGGCCGGCGCTGTCCGAGCTGCACCAGCGCATCCTGGGCCGCGACCCGGACCTGGCCGTCGGGCCCTCTGGCCAGCGCCCGGGCGGGGCGCCGCCGCCGGACACCCTTCCGCCGGAGGCGGCGGGATTCGTGGGCCGCCAAAAGGAGCTCGCGCTGCTCACCGGGGAGCACGCCGGCATCCCGCAGATCGTCGTCATCGCCGGCATGCCGGGCGTGGGAAAGACCGCGCTGGCGGTCCGCGCGGCCCGCCTGGTCTCCGAGCAGTACCCGGACGGGACGCTCTACCTCGACCTTCATTCCCATGATCCCGGGAACCCCGCGCTCGACCCGGCCGAGGCGCTGGACCGGCTGCTCCAGATGCTGTCCGTGCCGGCCGCGCAGATACCGGACACCATCGGCGAGCGCGCCGCGCTGTGGCGGGCCGACCTGAGCCGCCGTCGCGCCGTCGTGATCCTCGACGACGCGGCCGGGCACGACCAGATCCGTCCGCTGCTGCCGGTGACGGGCCGGAGCCTGATCCTGATCACTACCCGGCGCAGGCTTCCGGACTCCGAGGGCACCCGGACGCTGACCCTCGACGTGCTGCCCGTGGACCAGGCCGTCACGCTGTTCCGGCAGATCGCGGGCGAGGGCGGCACCGGGGACACGGATCAGGTCGCCGCGGCCGTGGGACTGTGCGGGCGGCTGCCGCTCGCGATCCAGCTCGCCGCCGGCCGGACCGCGCAGGACAGCCCGGGCCTCGACCGCCTGATCGAGGAACTGTCGCAGTCCTCGGCGCGGCTGGGCAGCCCCGGCGCGGCGAGCCCCGAGGTGATAGCCGCCTTCGATCTGTCCTACCGCGCGCTGGAACCCGACCATCAGCGGTTCTTCCGGCGGCTGGGCATCAGCCCGTGCGCTTGCCTCAGCCTGCCGGCCGCGGCCGCCCTGGGCGGCTGCACCCTCGCCGAGGCGGAAAAGACCCTCACCACCCTGCTCGATTGTCACCTGCTGGCTCGGGCTCCCGACGGGCAGTTCCGCCTCCATGACCTCATCCGCGGCTACGCGGCCGTTCGCGCCGCGCGTGATGACCCCGAGGCCGAGCAACGGCAGGCCGTGGGCAGGCTCCTTGACTACTATCTGCACACGGCCGACCGGGCCGACCGGGTCCTGCACCCGTTCCGGCACCGGACGCCCGTGCCGGTCACCCAGCCACCAGCGGCCGGCCCGGCCCTGGGCACGCAGGAAGACGCGGCAGGCTGGCTGGAATCGGAGTGGCGCAACATCCTCGAGGCTGCGCGCCACGCAGGCAGGCGCGAGTGGAAGCAGAAGTGCGCCGACCTCATCCACGTGCTGGCCGACTTCGTGGAAATCAAGGCGCACTGGGATGAGGCGATCGCGGCCCACACCATTGCCTTGCAGGCCTGCCGTGATCTCGCCGATCCGCCCCGGATCGCGCAGGCGTCGCTGGCGCTCAGCGCGGTGCGCCAGCAGACCGGGCAGCACGAGGCGGCGCTTCCGCTGGCCGAGGAGGCCGCGGCGATCTACCGGTCGCTGGCCGACCGGAGGGGCGAGGCCGAGTCCCTCGACCAGATTGGCCTGGCCTATCAGCGCACCGCCCGCTCCCGCGAGGCACTCGCCTATTTCCAGGAGGCCGAGATCTTGTACCACGCCGCCGCGGACGAGCGCGGTGTGGCCAACGCCCTGAGCCATTCCGGGATCGCGTGCTGGCATCTGGGGCGCTACGACGAGGCAGATACTCGCCTGCGCGACGCGCTTAAGCGCTACCGCGACATCGGCGACCGGCGCGGGGAAGCGAAGGCGCTCAACAATCTGGGCCGGGTGCACCTGTACCACGGCCACCATAGGGAAGCGCTCGATGCCTACCAGGAGTCGCTGCAGATATTCCATGAGATTGACGGAATCCAGAACGAGGCGATCCTGTACCAGAACATTGGCAGCGTCTACCATTACAAGGGCAGCTATGAGGAAGGACTTGCGGCCTGCCGGAAGGCGCTCGCGATCTACCGAGAAATCGGCGATCTCCCGGATGAAGCCGACGTGCTCAATGATATTGGCGTCATCTACCAGAGCGCGGAATGCTACGACGAGGCGCTCATTCACCACCAGAAGGCACGGCAGATCGCCGAGGAGATCGGGAACCTGTCCCAGCAGCTGATCGCGCTTCGCTGGATTGCTGACATACATCGCGGGTGTGGCCGGTACGGCGAAGCGCTCGACCACTACCACGCCGCGCTCAGGCTGGCGCGGGAGATCGGCGACCCGTACGAGGAAGGCAAGATCCTCGAAGGAATCGCAGAATCCACGCTGAGCACGCAGCGGCAGTCCTTTGCGGCACGGATTGTCTACCGGCAGGCGCTGGACATCTTCGAACGGCTCGGCGTACCCGAGGCCGAGTCGGCGCGGATCCGCATAGAGACCATAGACCCCGCCTTCGGCTTGCGCATCTCCTAATCCGCCGGGCCGTCGCCGCCGGCCGGCTTGCGCCCGTGACCTGGGGTGCAAGGCGGGCGTCAAGGCGAGTGCAAGATGAGCATCCAGGCTGGTAGCACACGCTAGTGCTGCAGTCCCCGGCAGTGAGAACCGCTGACCGCCCGCTGCCGGGGACCGCGGCACATGCTCAGGGCTACCGGGGAGGTCTGTGTGAGTCTGAACCAGGGCCGAATCCCTTCGGGATCTCGCTGGCGTATTCCTGGTCTCGGCCGGTCGTACGGCCGCTCCCGCGGCCTGGAGCCGGGCGAGGAGTCTCCGGCGTTCCCGTCCTTCCAGGCTTGCCCGGTGGCGGCGGAGAAACAGGCCCGCCCGGTAGCGGCGGAGGAAACGGAGCCTGACCTCGCCGCTGACCTGGGCGTGCTTCCGGCCGGCGGCCGGCGTCGGGCGATGACTCGCTCGTCATCGACCAGATGCTGGCCAGCGCCAGGCGGTTCATCACGCTGTTCCACAACGAGAACCAGGCGGGGCCGCCCGACCGGCGGCTCCGGCATGTCCGCCGCGAGATCGAGGCGATGGGTACCTACTGGCATACCCCGGCCGAGCTGGCCTTCGGCGCCCGCGTCGCCTGGCGGAACAGCTCGCGGTGTATCGGGCGGCTGTACTGGCGGAGCCTGCGCGTGCGCGACCGCCGCGAGGTCACCACGGCCGCCGACATCGCCGCCGAGTCGGTCGCGCACCTGCGCGAGGCGACGAACGGCGGCCGGATCCGGCCGGTGATCACCGTGTTCGCGCCGGACGCACCGTACTGGCCTGGCCCGCGGATCCTCAACTCGCAGCTGATCCGGTACGCCGGTTACCAGGCCGCCGGCGGCGCCGTCCTCGGCGACCCGGCGAACGCCGACCTCACCCTCCTGGCCCGCGCCCTCGGCTGGCCCGGCGGCCAGCGCCGGCCGGTTCGACGTGCTCCCGCTGGTCGTGCAGGAGGCCGGCGCGCCGCTTCCCGCGCTGCACGAGCTGCCCGCCGACGCGGTACTCGAGGTGATGATCCAGCATCCGGAGTTCGGCTGGTTCGCCGACCTGGGGCTGCGGTGGTATGCGGTGCCGGTGATCAGCGACATGTACCTGGACATCGGCGGCGTCCGTTACCCCGCCGCGCCGTTCAACGGCTGGTACATGTGCACCGAGATCGGGTCGCGCGACCTCGGCGACACCGGCCGCTACGACCAGCTGCCGGTGATCGCCGGGCACATGGGCCTGGCCACGGCCAGCGACCGGACCTTGTGGAAGGACAAGGCGATGACCGAGCTCAACCTCGCCGTGCTGCACTCGTTCAGCACCGCCGGGGTGACGATCTCCGATCACCACACCGAGTCGGCCCGTTTCCTCAAGCACCTGGACCGGGAAGAAAGCCAGGGCCGGGTGTGCCCGGCGGACTGGACCTGGATCGTGCCGCCGGCCGCGTCGTCCGCGACCCCGGTCTTCCACCGGTACTACCAGGATTTCGATCAGGCGCCGAACTTCTACCGCCACCCGCCGCTCGAGCTGCTGAAGCCGGCCTGATGCCGCGCTGGCCAGCCAGGCCCGGCCGGAGGATGCTGAGCCGAGGCGTCGCATCAGGGGCCGATGCTCCGGTGATGGGGGCGCCCGGGTACTGCTTCGTGCCCCGGCCCTGCTTCCTGGGTCGAGGCGGCTGCTTCCTGGATTGAGGCGGCTGCTTCCTTGAAGGAGGCTGCTTCCTTGCGCTCCCACTCGTCGATGCCGCGCAGGATGCCCTCGGTGTAAGCCCGCAGGTGCGACCGGTAGACGTCGCTGTAGGTGCGCAGGTACGCCAGTTCGGCCTGCGCGGCCCGCTGCTCGCGGTCGGTCTGCGGCGGCGCGGGGAGGTTCAGCGCGGAAACCGCCGCCTCGCGAGCCCTGGCGTGAGCGTCCTCCAGGATCATGTCCGAGTGCTGCTGGGCCTGCAGCACGATCTCATCGCGGCGTAGCCTGGCCTCCTCGGTGACCCGGCTGCTGTAAGCCTGGGCGTCGGCCACGTACCGGTCGGCGGTGACCTGCGCCGTGGACAGTATCCGCACCGCGTGCACGTGCGCGTCCTGCTCGCCGAACAGCACCGCCTGCGAGTCGCCACCGGCCTCTCCGGCAAGAATCCGCCGGCGCAGGCGCTGGACTTCCTGCCACAAGGACGCCCGCTCGTTCACCAGGCGCACGAACTCCCCGTGCACCACGCGCAGGAACGCCCGGACCGGCTCCTCCTCGTAGCCGCGCCGCCCCAGCCGCGACACCGGGAACGCCACGGTCTGCAGTTCCTCGGGAGTCAGCCTGCCCTCGCCGCCAAGCCACGTTGCGTCGAACTGTACTGTTGTCAAGGCTCGCTCCAGCCGAAATCCTCGATGTGTATGTGATCGTTCGTCATGCCCGCGGAAGCCAGCCGGGAGACCGTTTCCTGGACCATCTCGGTCGGACCGGCCACGTAAGCCTCGTGCCCGGACCAGTCGCCGTGCCGGGCCACCACATCCGGGAGGCTTCCGGTCTCGCCGTCGAACCTTTGACCGGCCGACACCGCTGGCGTGACGGTCAGCCACGGGTGCTGGGCGGCCATCTTCTCCAGGCTGTCCAGGTCATACAGTCCGTCGGCGGTCCGCGCGCCGAAGAACAGGTGCACCTTCGGCGGCTGCGGCAGAGCCGTCACCTGATCGAGGATGGCCTTCAGGGGGGCCAGCCCGGTACTCCCGGCCACCAGCAGCAGGTCCCGGCCGCCGAGGGGCTGACTCAGCGTGAGCGCCCCCACGGGGGGTCCCAGCCTGAGCTCGGAGTCAGCGATCGCGTCGCTGGTCAGCGCCATGCTCACCGCGCCGCCGTCGATCAGCCGGATATGGAATTCCAGCAGCCCGTCGGGACGCGGCGCGTTCGCCATCGAGTAATAGCGCCACAGCTTCGGGCGGCTCGGCGTCTCGATCGCCACGGACTGCCCGGGCAGGTAGTCCAGCCGCGGCTCGGGCCGGACGAACAGCACGCAGATATCGAACGCCCGGCGCTCGAGGGCCACGACCATGCCCCGCCACCAGGCCGGCTGCAGGTGCTCGTCCGCGGCCGCCGCGGCGGTCATCACCGAGGCGACGAGGTCGTAGGCCGCCTTCCAGTCGGCGGCCAGCTCCGGCGACCAGGCCGGCCCGGAAAAATGCTCTAAGGTCGCCAGCAAGCTGGCCCCTACGGCGTCGTAGTGCTCGGCGACAGCGCCGAACTTGCGGTGATCACGGCCCAGTCCCTGGAGGAACGCGGACAGGTCGTCCACGCTGTCCGCCCGGGAAACGATCTTCACGAGCGCGTCGACGAAGTGGCCGCGCTGCGTCGCCATCGACACCGGGAACAGCTCCCGGACCTCCGGATGCTTGATGAACAGGTCGGAGTAGAAGAACAGCGGTAGCTCGTCACCATGCATCGCGACACGGGCGAAGCTTTCCCGCAGCCGGGCAACGTCCAACGGTCTCGCCTCTCTCCGCCGGCGCCACCACTCGGCACGCTGGCCTCCGGCGTTAAGGGATCGGTCAGTCCTAGAGCTTGATCGTGCCGGTTGCACGACAACTCTCCTGCAAGTTGCAGCGCAAGACATCGGTCAGCTGACGGATATACGAAGCTCCGGCGGCCGGCGCCGGGCCAGGACGTGCCCGGCCAGCTGCCGGGCTTCTCGCGGCCCAGCCGAGCGGCCTAGGTTACGGTCGGTAGTATGACCAGCCAGCAGCCGGACGTTCTGGTGATCGGGGCCGGGGTATCCGGCCTGACCACGGCGATATGCCTGGCCGAGGCCGGGAGCGACGTGACGGTCGCCGCCGCCGACCTGCCGCTACGGACCACCTCGGCCGCGGCCGGGGCGGTCTGGGGGCCGCACCTGGTCGGCATGGACGAGCGGGTCGCGCGGTGGGGCCAGCTCACCCTGGACCGGCTGACCGAGATGACCGCCGACCCGGCCACGGGCGTGCGGCTGGCCACCGGCATCGCCGCGTCGAGAAAAGAGCACAGCGATCCCATCGACTGGGTCACCGCCATGGACGGCGCGCGGTCGTGCGATCCGGCCGAGCTGCCCGCCGGGTTCGCGGGCGGCTGGCGGCTGTCCGTGCCGATCGTGTCGATGACCGTCTACCTCGGGTACCTGCTGGCCAGGCTGAACCGGGCCGGCGCGCAGCTGCGCACCGCCGAGTTCGCGTCGCTGGACGAGGCCGCCGAGCTGACCGGCGCGAGAGTGATCGTCAACTGCTCCGGGGTCGGGGCGTACCGTCTCGTTCCGGATCCTGCGGTGACACCGGTGCGCGGACAGATCATCATCGCGGAAAACCCGGGCCTGAGCGAGTTCTTCGTCGGCGTCGGGGAGGAGCCCGACGACCTCAGCTATTACTTCCCGCACGGTGACATCGTGCTCCTCGGCGGGACAGAGGAATCCGGCAACTGGAGCCTCGAGCCCGATCCCGCCACCGTCGAGCGCATCCTGCGCGACTGCGCGGCCATCGAGCCCAAGCTGCGCGGGGTCACGGTCACCGAGCACCGGATAGGCCTGCGGCCGGTGCGGCCGAGCGTCCGGCTCGAGGAGGAGAGCCTGGGCGGCGGGCGGCGGCTGCTGCACAACTACGGCCACGGCGGTGCGGGCGTGACCCTGTCCTGGGGCTGCGCGATGGAGATCGTCACCGCGGTCCTGGGCTAGGCCGCGGCCCGGCCGGTCAGAAGCCGGGGAAGACCTTGCGCAGCCGCTCCAGGTCGGCCTCGTCGGCCGTGACCTCGGCCGGGGTGTGCGCCGGATCCAGCCGGCCGTAGGCCAGGCGCAGCAGCGCCTCGGACGGCATGCGGGCCTCGCTGTCCGCCCCGCCGCCGTCACCCGGCCAGTCCGCCATGCTGACCGGATCGGCGGCGACCAGCAGGTAGTCGCGGTCCGGGCCGCTGGTGCGGATACGAATCCGGAACGGGACGTCCAGCGGCAGGCTGAGCCGCGGAGCCAGGAACTGCGGCACGTTGTCGATCAGCAGCGCCACCGCGTCCGGCGAGACCCGGGCCGCCGGGTCGCCGCTGGTCGCCACGTCCCAGGTGTGCAGCGCGTGCTCACCGAGCCGGAGCCTGATCATCCCCACGCTGTCCAGGGTCATCCCGAAGAACGGGAA
Source organism: uncultured Actinomycetota bacterium (assembly GCA_963808705.1). Classification (GTDB taxonomy): domain Bacteria; phylum Actinomycetota; class Actinomycetes; order Streptosporangiales; family Streptosporangiaceae; genus JASHPR01. The sequence continues at coordinate 815,045 of CAWEHB010000016.1, forward strand.
GCTGATCCCGGCCAGGTCGTCGTCGCTGAGCTGCTCGAGGGCCCGGACGTGCTTCTCGTCGGCGCTGAGGCAGTCGGCGGCCTGGTCGTCCGGGCTCTTGGCGTTCCAGACGTCCCAGATCGGCGGGAAGGCGTCCCGGCCCACGGGCTCGCCCTGGCCCAGCGCGGCGGGCAGCGTCAGCAGCGCGATCTCGGCCCCGCTGCCGAGATGGGAGAGCACCTGCGCCACGCTCCAGTCGGTGCAGTAGGACGGCCCGCGGAGCTGCTCCGGGGTCAGCGGCGAGACCAGCGCGGCCAGCCGCTCGTGCGAGTTCCGCAACGTCGCTATCCAGACACGAGGATCTTGCTCCATGGGCTGGCTCCGTTCTCGGGTCGGCTGGCTCCATAGACTGCCAGGCCCGCCTGGCCCCGGTGATACCGGGGCTCGCTGCCCAGAAGAGCGCAGCCCGGGGCCGATGACGTCCTGGGACATCCGGCGATCCGGGCCGCGCGGATCGCGGCCGGGGCCAAGGACAGGTAGCCGACCGGACACGGCCCGGACACCAGGACCTCGCCAGCGCCGCGACGATAGCCTGCGAGCATGAAAATAGGTTTTGGCGCGCCGGTGTCGGGTGCCTGGGCTACCCCGGAGAACCTCGCCAGCTTCGCTGCCCGTGCCGAGCAGGCCGGCTACGCGTCGCTGTGGAGCTTCCAGCGGCTGCTCGTCCCCGAGGGCTCCGGCATGGACCCGGTGTACCGCAGCGTGCTAGACCCCCTGGCCGCGCTGACCTACGCGGGGGCCGCCACCTCGCGGATCAGGCTCGGCGTCGCGGTGGTCAACCTCCCGTTCGTGTCTCCCGCCTATCTGGCGAAGCAGGCGGCCACGGTGGACATCCTGTCCGGCGGGCGGCTCGACCTCGGCCTCGGCATCGGCTGGATGCCAGAGGAGTTCGCGGCCACCGGCGCGTCGATGGCCCGCCGCGGCGCGCGGGCCGCCGAGTATGTCGCGGTGCTGCGCAAGCTCTGGGCGGACGGCCGCAGCGAGTTCAGCGGCGAGTTCTACGAGATCCCGCCCAGCAGCGTGGCGCCCAAGCCGGCGCAGCCCGGCGGCCCCCCGATCCTGCTGGGCGGCCTGGCCCGCCCGGCGCTGGAGCGCGCGGGCCGGATCGCGGACGGCTGGGTCACCTCCAGCCGGACCGACCTGTCCCGGATCGCCGAGGGGGTGGGCATCATCCGCGCGGCCGCGGCCCAGGCCGGACGCGACCCGGACGCGATGCGGATCGTCTGCCGCGGGGCGGTGCGGGCCGGGTCCGAGGCGCCGGCGCCCGGGGGTGGCCGGCTGCTGCTGTCAGGCAGCCTGGACCAGATCCGGGAGGACACCCGCTGGCTCGGCGGCCAGGGCGTCACCGAGATCTTCTACGACCTGAACTGGGACCCGCTCGTGGGCTCGCCTGACGTCGACGTGGCCGCGGCCACGGCCCGCGCCGCCGGGATTCTCGACGGGCTCGCCCCGGCCGCTGACGACTGAACGTGGAACAGCTGCGCGTCGGGACGCTGAGCGCCGCGCGGATCACCCCGGCGGCGCTCATCACGCCGGCCCGGCAGGTGCCCGAGACCGTGGTGACCGCGGTGGCGGCGCGGGACCCGGCGCAGGCCGAGGCCTTCGCGGCCGCGCACGGCATCCCCGTGGTGCGCGAGTCCTACCAGGCGCTCATCGCGGACCCGGACATCGACGCCATCTACAACCCGCTGCCGAACTCGCTGCACGCGGAGTGGACGCTGCGCGCGATCGACGCCGGCAAGCACGTGCTGTGCGAGAAGCCGTTCACGTCAAATGCCGGCCAGGCACGCGAGGCGGCCGCCGCGGCCCGGGCGTCCGGCCTGGTGGTCATGGAGGCCATGCATTACCGCTACCACCCGCTGGCGCAGCTCATGCTGGGCCAGCTGCCGCTGATCGCCGGGCCGGAGGATGACCGCCAGGCCGGGATCAAGCACCTGCACTGCGCGGTCTCCTTCCCGCTGGACGGCCTGGGCGACATCCGTTACCGCTACGATCTGGCGGGCGGGGCGGCGATGGATGCCGGGTGCTATGCGATCGACTGCATCCGGCTGCTGGGCCCGGGCGAGCCGGAGGTGATGGCGGCGCTCGCCACCGAGCAGAACCCGAAGGTGGACCGGGCCATGACTGCCTTCCTCCGGTTTCCCGGCGGCGCGACCGCGTGGCTCGAGGCGTCCCTGACCCAGGGCGGAAAGTTCCGCGCCGACGTCCACGTGGTCGGCGCGCACGGCCAGATGCGGGTGCAGAACTTCATCCACCCGTCCATCCGCTACCGGGTGACGACGCAGACGGCGGAGGGCACCGGGTCGGTCAGCTCGGAGCCGGGCGGCTCCCCGGAGACGACGTACCTCGGCCAGCTGCGGGCGTTCGCCGCCGCGGTGCAGCGCGGCGAGCCGTTCCCGACCACGCCGGAGCATGCCGTCGTCACCATGGAGCTGATCGATGACATCTACCGCGCGGCCGGCCTGCCCCCGCGCCCCTGAGGCCGGCTACGCCGGGCCGCTCGCCGGCCGGCGAGACCGCGAACTTTACCGGACGCCGCGGGGACGGAACTGGACGCTGATTCTCGGGCCGGTGGCCCGGGCGGTCTTGGGCACGGCGTGCTCCCAGGTGCGCTGGCAGCTTCCGCCCATCACGAGCAGGTCGCCATGGCCCAGGTCATGGCGGAGCGCCCGGCCGCCGCCGCGCGGGCGGAGCAGCAGCGAGCGCGGCGCCCCGAGCGAGACGATCGCGACCATGGTGTCCTCCGTGCTGCCGCGCCCGGTGGTGTCGCCGTGCCAGGCCACGCTGTCGCGGCCGTCCCGGTACAGGCACAGCCCGGCGGTGCGGAACGGCTCGCCGAGATCCGGGCCGTAGTGCTCGTCGAGCCGCTGCCTGGCCTGCTCGAGGACGGGGTCGGGCAGCGGCTCCCCCTCGGGATAGAAACAGAGCAGCCGCGGGACCTCGACGACCCGGTCGTACATGTACCGCTTCTCCGCCCGCCACGGCACCGCCGCGGCCAGCCGCTCGAACAGGGCATCCGCGCCGGCGATCCAGCCCGGCCGCAGGTCGGCCCAGCCCCCGTGCGCGAGAGCCGTCCGCCGCACCGATGGTCCCAGCGGCCCCGGGCCCGCCTCCTCGCACAGGTCGAGCAGCGAGCCTTGCAGAACACCGTTCATGCGCCAAGTCTAGCGTTCGTCAAACACATATTCGAGTAGCTCTCGCCGACGGGAGCGGGACCAGCCGGGACAGGCTCTCGCCGCCGCCCGTCTCCATGTCCAGGCGAGCGGAAAGCACAGCCTCAGCGACCGCGCGGGGCGGGCAGCCCGACGCCCTGCGCGTGCGCGATGGCCGCGGCCTCGGTCCGGCTGGCCGCGCCCAGCTTGGCCAGGATGTTCGACACGTGCACGCTGGCGGTCTTGGTCGCGATGAACAGCTCGGCGGCGATCTCCTTGTTGCTCTGCCCGGCCGCGAGCAGGCGCAGCACCTCGACCTCCCGGTCGGTGAGGCCCGCCAGGGGATCGCGGGCCGCCGCTCCCCCGGGCCGGGCGTCGCCGCGGCCCCCGGCCGCGGCCGGGGCCGGCCGGTCGGCCAGCCGGGCCCGGCGGGCCAGGTCGGCCAGGGCCGCGCGCAGCGGCTTCGCGCCGATCCGTTCCGCGGCCTCGGCGGCGAGCAGCAGCTCCTGCTGTGCCTCGTCCCGGCGGCCCGCCTCGGCCAGCGCCTGGGCCAGCCGCCAGCGCGACCTGGCCGTCTCGTAGACGAACGCGGGTCCGAACGCGTCGACCACGGCCTGCCAGGCGGCCGGGTCGTTGCGGCCCTGGGCCCGCTGCCACTCGGCCTCGGCGCGCGCGAGCCAGCCGCGCCCGTCCACCCCGAGCACGAAGTTCGGCCGACGCGGGTAGACGGCGCCCTCGCGGACGATCTCCACCATGGCGCGGGCCGCCTGCACCGCGGCCTCGGCGCGCCGCGCATCCCCGGCCGCGCGGGCCTGCCAGGCCTGGTCGGCCAGGGCGCAGAGCCCCACCGTGGCCGGCCTGATCACCCCGGGTGAGTAGCCCTCGTCCCACGCCTCGATCGCCCGGATCGTCGCCTCGACCTCGCTCACCGTGGTCTCCAGGTCACCCTGCCAGAGCGCGTGCTCGGCGAGCAGGCCGCGGCCGATGTACTCGGTGAACCGGTCCTTGACGAAGAACGGCTGCAGCCAGGTCCGGCGGTCGACCACCGCCGGGGCGTCCCGGGCCACCTCGATGAACAGCGCCATGGCCGACAGCCTGGCCTCCGGCTCGCTGGTCACCCGGGTGGCGAAGCCGTCGGCGAGCACCTGCCCGTGGTCCCACTCTCCGGCCTGGTAGTGGGCCAGGTAGTGCAGGTACTGCAGGTCGTAGCCGTAGGGTGCCAGGTCGAGGCCGGCGTCCTCGGCCCGGCGCACTCCCTGGTGCGCGGTCCGGCTCGCGGCCGCCAGGTCGCCCCATTCCAGCTGGACCCGGGCCAGCTGGAACGCGGCCCGCAGCTCGACGCCGAGGACGGCGGCGGTGCGGGCCTGCTGGTGCGCCCGGGTGAACAGGTCGATGGCCTCCTCGATCCGCCCGGCGCGCTCGCTGAGCAGGCCCAGTGTCACCAGGGCGTCCGCCTCTACCCACGGGGCCCCGGCCGTGCGGGCGGCGGCGAGGGCCCGCTGTGCCTGGGCCCGGGCCGGGGCATCGTCCTTCATCGACAGCAGCGCGACCGCGTACGTCCCCAGGGCGCGGGCCCGCTCCCACCGCGACGGCTCCTCCGGCAGCGCCGCGACCGCAGCCTCGGCCGCGGCGATGGCGGCGTCGTCCTCGTCGAGGTCGAGCAGGAAGTACGAGAGCCGCTCGCTGGCCCGGCAGAAGAGCACCGGGTCGGCGGGCTCGTCGCCGAGGAAACTGATCAGGCGGCGCAGCTGCTGCACGGCCCGGTGGATGTCACCGCTCGCCGCCGCGCTGTTCGCGGACCGGAACGCGAGCTTGCCGCGGTCCATCCCGCTCAGCTTCTCCGGCTCCTCCACCCGCTCCCACAGCGAAAGCGCCTGGTCGTAGTGCCGGTGCGCCTCGGCCGGCGCCGCCAGCCGGTCCGCTTCCTGCCCGGCGGCCACCGACGCGGCGAGCGCCCCCGGTATGTCGTGGCTGGCCAGGCTGTGATGGGCCAGCTCGGCCGCGGTGCCGGGGATCTCGGCCAGCCGGCGCTCGTCGGCGAGCAGCTCGGCCAGGCGGCCGTGCAGCCGGGTCCGCTCGCCGGGCAGCAGGTCGGCGTAGATGGCCTCGCGCAGCAGCGCGTGCCGGAACGCGTATCCCTGCTCGTCGTCGGGCACCAGGAGCTGGTGGGCGAGCGCCTCCCGGACCGCGTCGTCGTACTCCGGGCCGGCCAGCCCGGAGGCCTGCCGGGCCAGCTCGTCGTCGACCCGCCGGCCGGTGACCGCGGCGGCCCGCAGCACCTGCTGCGCCGCCGGGGACAGCCGCTCGGTCCGGGCCAGCAGCAAGTCGGCGAGCCGGGCCGGCAGTTCGCCGCCCGCGCACGACGCGGCCAGCAGTTCTTCCGCGTAGTAGGCGTTGCCCTCGGCGCGGGTGATCAGGCTGCCCAGCGTCGCCGCGTCCAGCGGCTGGGTGGACAGCGACGTCAGGTGCTCGGCCATGGCCGAGGCGTCGAGCGGGCCCAGCGCCACGATGGTCACGCTGGGCAGCCGGGTCAGCTCGGCGATCACCGGGCGGAGCGGGTGCCTGCGGTGCATGTCGTCGCTGCGGTAGGTGACCACGATGGCCAGCCGCTCCCGGTGCAGCACCCGGCTCAGGAACGTGACCAGGTCACGGGTGGAGCGGTCGGCCCAGTGCAGGTCCTCGAGGACCAGCAGCACCGGGCTGGTCTCGGCCAGCTCGGAGAGCAGGCCGAGCACCGCCCCGAACAGCTGCTGCTGCGCCAGCCCGGGCGTGTCGCCGCCCGGCGGCTGGGCGCCGCCGGCGTCGGGCAGCAGCCGGGACAGCACCGGCCGGGCGGCCAGCGCGTCACGCAGCGGGCCGCTGGCCGGCGAGCCGGCCGCCGCGTCCCGCAGCGCGTCGGCGAGCGGCAGGTACGGGACGGTGTCCGCCAGCTCCGCGCAGCGGCCGGTGAGCACCGCGAAGCCGCTGTCCCTGGCCTCGGCCGACAGCTCGGTCACCAGGCGGGTCTTGCCGACCCCGGCATCGCCGCTGACCAGCGCCACGACCGGGCGGCCGGCGGCCGCGTCGCGCAGCAGCGCACGCAGGCGGCCGAACTCGGCTTGGCGGCCAACCAGACGTCCTCGCTCTGCCCCGGTCATGTATCCATTATCCCCGCTAGGTCGGACATTCTGGGACCGCGAGACGGCCGTCAGCCCGGCCCGGCGGGAGCTGCTCTGATGGCTATGTCCTCGGCGGGGGACGGGGTGAACCGTACCGGCATGTGCTTGATCCCGCGTATGCGAGCAGAGTCACCTGGTGAGAGGTCACCGCTGCGGATGCACCAACTCGAAGGGCTAGCCAGGCAGCTCATCTAGTCCAGGCACTGCTGGACAGTGCCTCCTCAGCCAGGCTGCCTGCTGGCGGCTCAGTCAGAGATCAAACTCGCGGCGCCTAATCCCCTGGATGAACGCGAACCATGTCTGGTCACCCACGGTCAGCTTGGCCCCTTCGCAGTCCTTGGAGTCACGTACGAGCACGATGGCTGTCAGGTTGGTCGCTACCTCAACGCAATCCGAGCCACCGTTCCCGCTGTAGCTGGACTTGCGCCAGCGGGGCTCTATCTTGTCTTCCACTGTTCTGCTGCCTCCATGATGAGCGTCCGGGACGCGACGCGCGGTAGCGCATCTCCACGGACAAGATCAAAGATATGGGTTGCGTTGCGCACCAGCGACCGTCTTTCCTCGGTCACGTCCTCAACGCCGTTCATGTTCAGCACGTCCGGAGCGCCGTCGCATGACGCTAGCTGGAAACCTCCGCTCAGCCCGGCGTTGGCTCCCGTGCTCGTGGGCACGATCTCGACGGAGACGTTCGGGCGTTCGGCCACGTCTGCTAGGTGGATTAGCTGCTCGTACATAATCACTGGCGAGCCCACGAGCCGGCGGAGCACGGACTCGTCTAGCACGGCGATGATATGTGGTGGTTCGGCGCGGTCGAGTATCGACTGACGTTCCAGCCGCAGCGCGACCAGCTCATCAGCCTTCGTGTCGTCAACCCCCGCCGCAAGGAACAACGCCCGCGCGTACTCGGAAGTCTGTAGCAGTCCAGGAAGGATCAGTGGCTGCCAGACGCGCAGCGTGTGAGCTTCACGCTCAGCTTCGAGCCAGTCCTCGAACCAGGTCGGCACTCGGCCGTCAGCTCGTCGCGCCAGCGTGGCCAGGCGCCCGAAGAGATCCTCGTCGAGCTGACACGCCTCACACCACGCGGTCAGTACCTCGATGGTCGGGGGCCGATCACCCGGCGACGACAGCGGCAGGGGCCTGATGATCATCGACGCTCTCAGCGCTGACTGGGGGGGCGTACCGCGAGGCAGACGGCAAGATCGTCTGGGCAAAGATCACGAGAACTGTACCGTCCTCATGAGCGACCTGCCGGACTGGTGGCTGCCCTACGCGGCCGCAATCCCGCGCAGTCCTCCTGGCCCGGAAGCTGGCAATGTCAGCGCAGTCTGCCCAGATGCTAGGTTCTCGGCGGAGACGGGGTGAACCGCACCGGCATGTGCTTGATCCCGTTGAGGAAGTTGGACCGGAGCCTGCTGACCTCGCCGTCGAGCGCTATGTCCGGCATCCGGTCGGCCAGCGCCGCCAGCAGCACCCGCAGTTCCAGGGCGGCCAGGTGCCGGCCCAGGCAGAAGTGCGGGCCGCCGCCGCCGAAGCCGACGTGCGGGTTGGGCTCCCGGCCGATGTCGAATTCCTGCGGGCCGGCGAACACGCGCTCGTCCCGGTTGGCCGAGGCGTAGAAGACCACCACCTTGTCGCCCTCGGCGATGGCCTGCCCGGCCAGCTCGGTGCCGCAGGTTGCGGTGCGCCGGAACAGGTTAACCGGGCTCACCCAGCGGACGATCTCCTCGGCGGCGGTGGGGATCAGGCCGGGATCGGCCAGCAGCCTGCGCCACTGGCCGGGATGGTCGAAGAAGGCCAGCATGCCCCCGGATGCCGCGTTGCGCGTGGTCTCGTTCCCGGCCACCGTGAGCAGCAGGAAGAACAGGTCGAACTCGTCGGTGGTCAGCACCTCGCCGGAGTCGTCCGGCCGCAGCAGCCGGGTCACGATGTCGTCGGCCGGCTGCTCGCGGCGGCGCACGGCGAGCCGGTCGGCGTACGCGTAGATCTCCGCGGCCGCCTGCAGCCCCTCCTCGGGCGAGTGCCGGAACTCGGGATCGTCGTAGCCGACCAGCTTGTTGGACAGGTCGAAGATCCAGTTGCGGTCCTCGGGCGGCGCGCCGACCAGTTCGCAGATCACCTGCAGCGGCAGCGGCGCGGCGATGTCGGTGACGAAGTCCGCGGTGCCGCGCGGCACCACCTCGTCGATCAGCGTGTCGCAGATCTCCCTGACGTGCTTTTCCAGCCTGCCGATCATCCGCGGCGTGAACCCGCGGTTCACGAAGCTGCGCTGCCGGGTGTGCTGCGGCGGGTCCATGTTGAGCATCATCAGCCGCTGCATCTCGATCTGGTCGTCATCCGGCTCCGCGAACAGCACGAGCCGCTCGCGCGAGGAGAAGATCTCCGGGTGCCGGGAGATGTGCCCGATGTCGGCGTGCCGGGTCACCGCCCAGAACCCGGGCCACCCCGGGGCCCCGCCGTCCGCGTGCCAGTACACCGGTGCGTGCTCGCGCAGCCAGGCGAACTGATCATGCGGGGCGCCCCCGCGCTGGTAGGTATCCGCGTCCACTAGGTTGATCTCGGGCGCCACCGCGGCCTCCGTCCGTGGCTGGAACCGATATCACCGACGATACGTTTGTTTCTGCCGGAAAGCCCGCCACGGATGCCGAGGGGACACAAGGTGACTGACTACGACTCGCCAGCCGGCGGCGCGCCGGACCCCGATGCGGAGCTGACCACCATGTCCTACCGGGCGGTCGGCCTGGGCCTGCCCGTGGTCACTCACTCGGGCGAGCAGTTCGGCGTGGTGGAGCACGTCCTCGAGGTCCCCGAGCTCGACGTGTTCGACGGCGTCGTGGTGTACACCGGGACCGGGCTCGGCGCGCTCCACCCGAAGAGCGAGACGATGACCCGGCACGAGATGCTGCGGGTCGGGCAGGCGAGGGGCTGGCTTAAGTTCGTCGACGCCGACCAGGTGGAGGCGATCACCCCCGGCTACGTCAAGTGCAACTTCGAGATGTCCGGCGTGGCCGACCTGCCAGTGCCCAACGGCCCGCCCGTCCTGCACCCCGACATGGCCCGGGAGGACCGCGCGGCCACGGCCGCGCTGCACCGGTGGTGGGGGCAGTGGTTCGGCCGCGCCCGCTGGGTCCGCAAATAGTCCGCTGACCGGCCGTGGCCGCTTGACGCAGCGAAGGTGACAACCGACACTTGTCGGCATGAGTCCCTATCAGCGGCACACTCCCGCTGAGGCGGAAGCGGCGCTGGACGAGCTGACGCTGGCCCTGGCCGAGTATCTGCGCCGGACCACCGAGACCGCCCAGGACCTGCTCACCGCGATCCGGTCTTGCCTGGACGCGGGCGCGACCTGGGGCGAGGTCGGCAAGAAGCTCGGCATGACCAAGCAGGCGGCCCGCGCCCACTGGGGTCCGTACCTCGACCAGATGATCGCGCAGGAGCGCCGCCGGGCCCGGGCGGCGGGCGGGCCGCCTGAGCCGCCTGAGCCGCCGGGACGGCCTGTCGCCCCGGAGCCCGGGTGACCGCCGCGCGGCGGGGAGCACGCAGCGGCCCGTTATGGATCAATGGCGGTTTCGCCGTCTTCTGGACGGCCAGGACCCTGTCCTGGGCCGGCACCGGGATCTCCGGCGTGGTGCTGCCGGTGCTGGTCTACGACCGGACCGGCTCTCCCACGCTGACCTCGCTGCTCGCCGCCGTCGAGGCGCTGCCCTACCTGGCGTTCGGCCTGCTGGCCGGGGCGGTGGCGGGCCGGCTGCGGCGGCGCGGGCTGATGGTCGGCTGCGACCTGGCCTGCGCGGCGCTGATGGGCCGATCCGGGTAACGCTGCTGGTCATGTGCGTGCCGGTGGCCGCCGCGGCGCTGGCCGGGCTGCGCTCCCCGCTGCGCCGCGAGCCTCAGCCCGGTTCCGCCGCGTCGGGCGGGGAGGTCAGGTAGCTGACGATCATGTCTCCGACCAGCCGCCGGTAGTGGTCGCGGCTCTCCGCGTCGAGCAGGTCGATGCCGGAGATCGCGCCGAACGTGTGCCGGTTCGACACCCGGATCGACGCGGGCTGACGCCGGCCCAGTCACGGCGGGCGCAGCGGGCGCAGCCGCCGAGGCGCTACGATGGGCGCCATGAGCCCTGACTCCCGTCCCACGCTTGACGGCATCGAAGACAAGTGGATGCGCCGGTGGGAAGAGGGGCGTGTAGTACAAGTTTGACCGCGCCAAGGATCGCGGCGACGTCTACGCGATCGACACTCCCCCGCTGACCGCCAGCGGGTCGGTGCATATCGGGCACGCGTTCTCCTATACCCATGCCGACCTGATCGCGCGGTTCTGGCGGATGCGCGGCAAGGAAGTGTTCTACCCGGTCGGGTGGGATGACAACGGGCTGCCGACCGAGCGCCGGGTGCAGAACTACTACGGCGTGCGGTGCGGCCCCTCGCTGCCCTACGACCCGGGATTCGTGCCGCCCGGCCCCGCGGCCTCCGGGCGGGCCGCGCGGGAGCAGGTGCCGGTGTCGCGGCGCAACTTTGTGGAGCTGTGCCGGGAACTCACCGAGGCCGACGAGCGCGTGTACGCGGAGGCCTGGCGCCGCCTCGGCCTGTCGGTGGACTGGTCCCTGAGCTACCGGACCATCGACGACGGCCCCCAGGCCGTGTCGCAGCGCGGCTTCCTGCGCGACCTGGCCCGGGGCGACGCCTACCTGGCGGAGGCGCCGTCGCTGTGGGACGTGACGTTCGGCTCGGCGGTCGCGCAGGCTGAACTCGAAGACCGGGAGATCACCGGGAGCTACGTCCGGATCGCCTTCACGATCGAGAGCCCCGCGCCCGAGGCCGGCGCGGAGCACGCGGCGGGCCCGGGCGGCGCCGTGCTGGTCGCCACCACCAGGCCCGAGCTATTGCCCGCGTGCGTGGCCTTGGTCGCGCACCCCGGCGACGAGCGCTACGCGGGCCTGCTCGGGCGGACGGTCCGCACGCCGCTGTTCGGGGTGCCGGTCCCGGTGCTCGGGCACCGGCTGGCCGACCCGGACAAGGGCACCGGTCTGGCCATGGTGTGCACGTTCGGCGACACCACGGACGTGACCTGGTGGCGGGACCTGCACCTGGACACCCGGCCGGTGATCGGCAAGGACGGGAGGCTGCTGGACGGGCCGCTGCCCTGGCTGGCCGGCCCTGAGGGGCAGGCGGCGTACCAGCAGCTGGCAGGGCTGCCGGTGACGGCGGCCCGCGCGAAGGTCACCGAGCTGCTGCGTATCTTCGGCGAGCTGCGCGGCGAGCCGGAGCCGGTCGTGCACGCGGTGAAGTTCTACGAGTACGGCGAGGCCCCGCTGGAGATCATCACCACCCGGCAGTGGTACATCAGGAACGGCGGCCGGGATCCCGGCCTGCGCGAGGCGCTGCTCGCCCGCGGCCGGGAACTCGACTGGCATCCCCCGCACATGCGGGCCCGCTACGAGGACTGGGTCAACGGCCTGGCCGGGGACTGGCTGATCAGCAGGCAGCGCTACTTCGGCGTGCCGATCCCGGTGTGGTACCCGCTGGACGCCGACGGCGCGCCGCGCCACGACGCCCCGATCCGGCCGGCCGACGACATGCTGCCCGTCGACCCGGCGGCCGAGCCGCCGCCCGGGTACTCCGAGGACCAGCGCGGGAGGCCCGGCGGGTTCACCGGGGACCCCGACGTGATGGATACCTGGGCCACTTCGTCGCTCACCCCGCGGCTGGCCTGCGGCGGCCTGGGCGCCGACGCTGAGGACCTGTTCGGCCGGGTGTTCCCGATGGATCTCCGGCCGCAAGCCCACGAGATCATCAGGACCTGGCTGTTCTATACCGTGCTGCGCTCACATGTGGAGCTGGGCGTCCTGCCGTGGCGGCACGTGGCGATCTCGGGCTGGGTTCTCGACCCGGACCGGAAGAAGATGTCCAAGTCCAAGGACAACGTGACCACCCCGGCCGACCTGCTGCGCGACTACGGCTCGGACGCGGTCAGGTACTGGGCGGCCAGCGCTCGCCTCGGCGTGGACGCGACCTTCGACCTGGGCCAGCTCAAGATCGGCCGGCGGCTCGCGGTCAAGATCCTGAACGCCAGCCGGTTCGTACTCGCCATGTCCGCGGCGGACGGGGGGAACCCGGCGGACGGGGCGGACCCGGCGGACGGGGCCGCGATCACCGAGCCGCTCGACCAGGCGATGCTGGGCCGGCTGGCCGACGTCGTGGACCGGTGCACCGCGGCGTTCGAGGCCTACGACCACGCGCTGGCGCTGGAGACGGCCGAGCGGTTCTTCTGGTGGTTCTGCGACGACTACCTGGAGCTGGCCAAGCCGCGGGCGTACGGCGGCCAGGGCCCGGCGCCCGCCGGGTCGGCGACCGCCGCGCTGCGGCTCGCGCTGTCGGTGCTGCTGCGGCTGTTCGCCCCGTTCCTGCCGTTCGTCACGGAGGAGGTGTGGTCGTGGTGGCAGGACGGGTGCGCGCCCCCTGGTTCGATACCTGGCGGATCGATACACCGGGCCGCGTGGCCGGACCTGCAGCCACTGCGGCTGCTCGGCGGCGCCGTGGGCGACGCTGACGGCCTGCTGGATGCCGCGTCGGCCGCGATCGGCTCGATCCGCAAGGCGAAGTCCCAGGCCAGGCTGCCCATGCGGGCCAGAGCGGGCAGGCTCGTGGTCACCGCCTCCCCCGCGCGGCTGGCGGCGCTGGCGCAGGTCAGCCGCGACGTGCAGGCCGCGGGCGCGGTGGCGGAGGTGGAACTGCGCCCAGGCGCCGGCCCTGAGCCGGTGTACGAGGTCACCCTCCCGCCCGGCTCGCCGTCCCCGCCCGGCTCGCCGTCCCCGCCCGGCTCGCCGTCCCCGCCCGGCTCGCCGTCCCCGCCCGGCTCGCCGTCCCCGCCCGGCTCGCCGTCCCCGCCGGGCTCGCCGGGCCCGGGGCCCGGGGAGCCTGCCGCCCGCGGGTAATCTCACCGGCATGGACGAGGTTCAGCGGTCAGACGAGGAATGGCGGCAGCGGCTCAGCCCCGAGGAGTACCACGTGCTGCGGGAAGCGGGCACGGAGGCGCCGTTCACCGGTGAGTACACCGACACCAAGACCGAGGGCGTCTACCGGTGCCGGGCCTGCGGGGCAGAGCTGTTCCGCTCCGACGCCAAGTTCGACTCCCACTGCGGCTGGCCCAGTTTCTACCAGCCCACCGAGGACGACGCCGTGATCCTGCTCGAGGACCGCTCGGGCGGGATGATCCGTACCGAGGCGCGGTGCGCGGCCTGCGGCTCCCACCTGGGCCACGTGTTCGAGGGCGAGGGCTACCAGGTGCCCACCGACCAGCGGTGGTGCATCAACTCGGTATCGCTGACCCTCGAGCCCGCCAGCGGCCAGTAAGGCGGCCGTAACGAGCTGTCGCCGCCCGGCACCGGGCACCGGGACACGGAGCGCGTCCCGGTACCCGGGCGCGGGCGGTCAGCCCGCGGTCAGTGCCCGCCGCCCGGCTCGCCCGTCGAGGGGTCGAGGAACAGCGGCGGGTTCCAGCTGCTGAAATCGAACATCGGCAGTATGGATCCTGCGGCGTCATCCGCCGCGCCGTTGCCCAGCGCCGGAAGATGCCAGTTGTACTCGATGAACTTCACCACCGAACTCTGGTCAATGAGCGAACTGCTGACGAAGTTCGACTTCGCGAACGGCGAGATCACCAGGAACGGCAGCCGCGGGCCGGGGCCGCACTTGCCCTGCTCTGGCGTGCCCGCCGAGTTCACCGGCACCTGGCTGAGCATGGAACCGCACTCACCCGTTCCGGTCAGGGTGTCGAGGGAGGTCTGCGACTCGGTGATGACCGGGGCGAGCACGTGGTCGTACCAGCCATCGGAGTCGTCCCAGGTGACGACGATCGCGGTGGACTTCCAGGTCGGCAGGGACTCCAGGTGGTTGATGGTGGTGGCCAGCCAGGTCTGCTCGTCGATCGGGTCGGAGTAGCCCGCGTGGCCGTCCTGGTAGCCCGGGGCCTTGAGGTAGGAAACCGCGGGCAGGTTGCCCTGGTCGGCGGCGGCCCAGAAGTCGGCGATGTCGTACTGGTGGTTGGCCTGGTCGCTGTGACCGATCGCGGCCACCGAGGTCGGCGGCAGATGCATCGGGTTGGCGGTCGAGGCGTAGTACTGGAACGGCTCGTGGTGCGGGATGTAGTCGACGACCGCGCTGCCGCCCACGTTGTCGTGCTGCTCGGCGCAGATCTGCGCGGTCGTCGGCGGGGTGCCGTGGCCCGGCACGTAGCCGTTGTCGAAGCCGCCCTCGAACCAGCCCCAGGTGATGTCGGCGGTGGTCAGTTCCTCGCCGATGTTGTTGCCGCCCATGGTCAGCGTGCTGGCCGGGGTATGGCCGTCACCGCCGTCGGAGCTGGGCAGGTAGGAGCAGATGTCGTAGGTCGGGTCGGCGTCGCTGTAGGTCGTGCCCGGGCCCGCAGCCGGCTGGTCGGCGACCGAGGTCGGGCCGCTGGCGCTGGTCGTGATGTCCGAGGCGGCGACGTTGCTGGCCTTGTAGCCGGGCGGGGTCGCGCAGGCCGAGTCGTTGATCGTGGCCGACGTGGGCCCGCAGATGGCGCCGTAAGTCTGCGCCGAGGTCACATTCAGCGCGCCCGGGGTCGACGGGCCGTAGGTGGTGCCGTAGGCGTTGTCGCTCATCGCGTAGTGCTGCGCGTAGTTCCACAGCGCGGTCACGGTGTTGCCGTCGTAGTAACTCATCACGGCCGCCTCGTTTTCCGTTCCCGGCGGCGGCACCTCAGGCTGGCCCTTGTAGGTGAACCCTTCCAGGCACTGTGAGACGGTCAGGTCGCTGCCCGTGTACTTGGGGTACATGTCCTCGGCGCCGTGATCGGCAGCGCTCTGCTCGGCCGTGTACCCGTGATCCTGGTCGCAGGTCATCGGGTCGTCAGGGCCGAGCCGCACGGGATTGGCGTTCGGGCCGTTGGGGTTGTTGGTCAACAGCGGCCCGGTCGGCGTCCTCTGCGGGGTGAGCTGGTTGTAGAGGCCGTTGACGGCCGGCGTCCCCTTCTTGGCGTGGAAAGGGTTCTCGCCGGGCAGGTTCAGCGCGTACGGATAGGTACCGAAATAGTGATCAAACGAGATGTTCTCGTCGAAGATCACCACCAGGTGCTTGATCGGCGTGGCAGTGCTCGACTGCTGGCCGCCCTGCGGCGCAGCCCGGCCGCCGACCGAGGCGGCGACACTGCCCGCCCCCACGACGCCGAGGGCAACTACCGCCACCGCCGTGGCGATGGCGTAGACCCTGCGTGGTGCATGCATACGTGGCTCCTTTGCGGCTTACACGCGGTTACGTCCACCATGAACCCGGGCAGAGCGTCCTCGCCACCCGAATGGCAGGCGCCAGGAGCCTAGAACGATCTGCTGCCGGGCGAGTGACGCCGCCCTGGCCGGCTTCCGACGGCTGGCTTAACGCCGGCTGAACTCCCCCGGGCGGGCAGAATGGCCGCATGCCCCAGGCCAACGACACGGCAGCGGCGCTGCTCAACGAGTACGCCGAGCTGCACCTGATGACCGGCGGTGACCAGTTCCGCGCCCGCAGCTACGAGAAGGCCGCACGCGCCGTCGCCGGCCTCGCGCAGGACGTGTCCGGGCTCAGCCTGGCGGAGCTGCAGCGGATTCCCGGCGTCGGCAAGGCCATCGCCGGGAAGATCACCGAGATCAACACGACCGGGACGTTCGCGGCGCTGGAGCGGCTGCGGGCCGACATCCCGGACGGGGTGCTCCAGCTGACCAGGATCCCGGCGCTGGGGCCGAAGCGCGCGCTGACGCTGTACCGGGAGCTGCACGTCGGCTCGCCGGAAGAGCTGCGCGACGCGATCAAGGCGGGGCGGCTGGCGGGCCTGCGGGGCTTCGGCAGCAAGAGCGAGGAGAAGCTGCTGCGCGGCATCGAGCTGCTCGAGGGCACCTCGGGCCGGGTCCTGCTGAACGTGGCCGACGAGACGGCCGGCCGTGTCGTCGAGGCGATCAGCGCGGTGCCCGGGTGCCTGCGGTGCGCCCCGGCGGGCTCGCTGCGCCGGTTCGCCGAGACCATCGGCGACGTCGACGTGCTGGCCGCGGCGGACAACTCCGGCCCGCTCATGGCCGCGCTCACCGCCCTGCCCGAGGTCGAGGCGGTCGTCGCCGCGGGCCCGGCCAAGACCTCGGTCCGCACCGCCGCCGGGCTGCAGGTCGACCTGCGGGTGGTCCCGCTGGACTCCTGGGGCGCGGCGCTGCAGTATTTCACCGGATCGCAGGCGCACAACGTGGCGGTACGCGAGATCGCGGTGCGCAAGAAGCTCAAGCTGTCGGAATACGGCCTGTTCGACGCGATAACCGGCGAGAAGATCGTGTCCCGGACCGAGGAGGAGGTGTACCGCCGCCTCGGGATGGCGTGGATACCGCCGACGCTGCGCGAGGACACCGGCGAGATCGAGGCGGCGCTGCGCGGCGACCTGCCCACGCTGGTCGCCGAGCAGGACATCCGCGGGGACCTGCACACGCACACCGACCTGACCGACGGCGTCGCGCCCCTGGCGGACATGGTGGCCGCGGCCCGGGCGCGGGGGTACGCGTACTACGCGATCACCGACCACGCCCCGGACCTGGTCATGCAGCGGATGACCGACGAGAAGATGCTGGCCCAGCGCGAGCAGGTACGCCGGCTCGGCGCGAGCCTGGCCGCCGCGGCGGGCGGCGCGGAGCCGATGGCCCTGCTGCACGGGACCGAGCTGAACATCGCGCCCGACGGGACCGTCGACTGGCCCGCGGAGTTCCTCGGCGGCTTCGACGTCTGCGTGGCCTCGGTGCACTCGCACTTCGACCAGTCCCGGCCGGCGATGACCCGGCGGTTCATCGCCGCCTGCGAGAACCCGCACGTCAACGTCATCGGCCATCCGCTGGCCCGCCGGATCGGCCGCCGGCCGCCGGTCGACGTCGACTTGCCGGAGCTGTTCCGGGCGTGCGCCAGTACCGGCACCGCGCTGGAGGTGAACGCGCACCCGAACCGGCTCGACCTGCCGTCCGCGCACATCCGGGCGGCCAAGGACGCCGGGGTCAGGTTCGCCATCGACAGCGACGCCCACTTCGCCGGCGGCCTGGACTACCTGCGCTACGGCGTCGGGACCGCCCAGCGCGGCTGGCTGACACCCGGCGACGTGATCAACGCCTGGCCGCTGCCGCGGCTGCGGGAATTCCTGCGTAAGGGCCGTTAGCGGCCCGCGCCACGCCTAGCCGAGATAGTTCGCCGCGGCGGGAACGCTCTTGTCACCGCAGCCGTGGTGGCCGGGCAGCCCGATCCCGTTCTCCGCCTCGCCGTCCTTCGTGCACCAGGTCGAGTCCCAGTTATAGGCGTCATTGCCGACGTCAAACGTGAACGTGATGGTGATTTCATATTCGTCGGGGGCGAGGATCTGCGGCGCAGCGACATGCGCATCGCCGGCGCCCAGCAGCAGCACCGTGGGCGCGGGGGGCACCTTGCCCGTGGACAGGTCGATGTTGAAGTACGCGTAGACCGCGTCCAGCATCTCGGCGCTCAGCGCCGAGGCCGGGACCGGGACCCGGTAGCGGAACGTCTCATGGCACGCCGGCCGCGCGCACGCCGGGGGATTCCCGTGGGACGTCGACTCTATATCGACGTAGATGGTGCGGGTGGCGGAGCTGGCCAGCGGGGTGGTCGCGGTGCTGCTGCCGAACACCTCGACCTGGTAGCGGGTGGCCAGGACCGGCGTCACCCGGAACGCGTACTTGGCCGTCGTGCCCGACGGGTGCAAGATGACCGAGCCGACCTGGACCGGCGCGCGCCTATACGGGAACTGCTGGGCGTACAACTGGACGACCTCGCCCTTAGCCACGCGCTTGATCACACCGGAGAGCTCCGCATTCGCCTGGCTTCCCTGCGAGTAGTACACATAGACGTCGCCAGATACCGGCGTGAAGGCGGACTTGGCCGCGACCGGGGAAAATACGGGCGCGGGCGGGGGCGCGGGCCTGGGTATCAAGAGGATCACGGCCACGACCGCCAGGATGACGGCCGCGAGCGCGGCTGCGCCGATGCGAGCGCGGCGACGCCGGCGTTTCCTGCTCGTGCCCGGCGGTGTCACCGCCGTTCCCGCCGGAGTGGCCCTGGGTGGCGGCTTCGGACAGCAGCGGAGGGATGCTCGCCTCCCCGGTCGAGGTCGGCAGGTCCGCGCGGCCCGGCGGCTGGCCTCGCGGTACGGCGGCCGGGTCGGCGACCTGGGTCGGCGGGTAAGCCGCCGCCGGGATGGCCCGGGACCCGGAATCGTAGGGCTGCAGCCCGAACGCGCCGCGCAGCGCCTCGGCAAAGTCCCGGCAGCTGGGATACCGGTCCTCCGGCGCCTTGGCCAGCGCCCGGGCCAGCACGGCGTCGGCCGCGGGCGGAAGATCGGGCCGCCGGGAGGTCAGCCTCGGCGGCGGGTCCGACAGCTGGGCGTGCATCAGCGCCATGGCTTCGTCGTGGCGAAACGGCGGCCCGCCGGTGAGCAGCTCGAACGCCGCGCACGCGAGCGCGTACTGGTCCGCCCGCCCGTCCACCGGCCCGCCCTGGATCTGCTCGGGCGAGATGTAGTCCAGCGTGCCCAGGAACTGCCCGGCCCCGGTCAGCCCGGTCGAGGCTCCCGCGCCCTTGCTCAGCCCGAAATCCGACAGGTAGACGTGTTCCGGCCGGCCCGGCACGGCATCCATGAGCATGTTGGCCGGCTTCACGTCACGGTGCAGCAGCCCGGCGGCGTGCGCGGAATCCAGTGCCGACGCCACCGGCGAGATGATGGCCGCCGCCCGCCCGGGCGACATCGGGCCCTCCCGGCGCAGCAGCGACCGGACATCGCCACCCCGCACGTAGCGCATCGCGATGAACAGCACCCCGTCCGACTCGCCGGCCTCGAAGACCGGGACGATATGCGGATCATCGACCGCCGCCGCCGCCCGCGACTCCCGGATGAACCGGTGCCGGAACGCCTCGTCCGCGGCCAGCGCCGGAGCCAGGATCTTTAGCGCCACCAGCCGGCCCAGCCGCTCGTCCCGCGCCCGGAACACCACGGCCATCCCGCCCCGGCCTATCTCCTCTTCCAGCCGGTACCCCGCGACCCGCAGGCCGGCGGCAAAGCTGGCCACAGGGCCGCTGGCATCCCCAGAATCCCCCTCGCCCACCACGCCTCCCCTGCGTGCGAGCCATCCGCCCAAGTATCCGGAACGATCACGCCCGCCGCAACCCTGGGCCCGCCGCGCCGAGCCCGGCCCGTGGTTCGGCGCGGCGCAGGGTTCGGCGCGGCGCAGGGTTCAGCGCGGCGCGGACTACTCAGAACGCAGCAGCCGCGCGAGGACCTCGGCCTGGCTGCGCTCGAGATCCTTGGTCGCGGTCAGCAAGGTCACCGGGCCGGACCGGGCTTCCTCCCGCAGGTGCCGCAGGGCCTCGGCCCGTTCGGGCTCGTTCAGCTCGGCCTGGTAGCGGTCCCTGAACTCGGCGAACCTGGCCGGCTGGTGGCCGTACCAGCGGCGCAGCTCGTCCGATGGCGCCACGGCCTTGAGCCACTCGTCCAGGCGAGCCCGGTCCTTGGACAGGCCGCGAGGCCAGAGCCGGTCCACCAGCACGCGCCTGCCATCCGACGGCGCGGCAGGCTCGTACACCCGGCGCGTGCGCACCTCCGGCACGGCACCACGCTCCTTTCCCGGAGCTCAGCGCCCGGTACATGCCCGCCCGGCCGGGCCTGAACCGCCGCGCTCAGGCCCGGGCGAAGAACTCCAGCTCGCGCACTGCCACCGCCTGCCCCTGCTGGCCCGGGTAGACATTCTTGATCACCACGGTGATGACCGTCACGTCCCGCAGGCTGACCGGGCGGTTCTGGAAGGCGAGCGTGTCGTCGAAGGACAGGGTGACCGGCGGCCGACCGTCGGCGATGAGCTCGATCGTGCGCGGCCTCGCCTGCGTGGCGTAGCTGGCGCCCGGCTCCCCGGAGAGCACGCCGACCCGGGCGATGTCCTGCGGGCCCGCGAACCAGATGGTCAGCACGGCGCCGGTGCCGGTGCCGCGGGTCAGCCAGTAGGTCTGCTGGACGCCGTCGATCGCGAGCATGCCCCGGTGGCCGGGCACCGCTGACGAGGCGCTCGCCCTGACCGGCACGATGTCGACGTAGCGCTGGCTCAGCTGGACTTCCGCCCGGTGCTCCAGGCCGAGCACGTGGACGGTGAGCCAGCCCCGCGCGGGCCCCAGCCCGATCCCGAGCAGGCCGGCCACCAGGACCAGCGGGGCGAACCTGGCCAGCGCCAGCCGCCTGCGCGGGTTCGCGCGGCGGATGTGCTGGCTGACGGCGCCCGGGACGGCGCCGAGGCTGGGCTGCGCGCCGGGCCTGGGCGCGCCGGTCTCGGCCGCTCCCGGCCGGAACGTGCCGGCCGCGGGCGCCCCGGCCGCCGCGGCCGTCCTGGCGGGCGCCGGGTCGTGGCTCAGGAAGCCCCGGGGGCGGTCGCCCGCCGCGTAGTCGCGGCGCCCCCGGAGCCGGGCCGTCACGCGCCGCCACCAGCCCTGGGCCGGCTCGGCCGCGGCCCCGCCCGGCCGTAGGACCGCGCCGCAGGAACGGCAGAATGTGCGGTCCCCGGGATTGCGCACGCCGCAGGCTGAGCAGTAGGGGCCGGCCTGGGCGGGCTCGGTCACCAGCGGCACCGGCCGCGGCCTGGCTCGCTCCGCCGTGGGCGGCCGGGCGGCGAGCGGCGCCCTGCCGCCGCCCGTGCCTGCCGCCGCCTCGACCCGCTGGCCGGACCACTCGAGCAGGACCCCGCAGGACGAGCAGAAACCGTCTGTCGACTCGGCCGTGTTACCGCATTCCTTACAGATGATCATGACCTCACCACTTCGATCTGGAGCTGGCTGAATACGGGGAGGGCGGGCTCGGCCGCGGCGCGGGCGTAACCCGCCACCGCATCCGAATCCCGGTGGGCAGGCACCATCACGGTGATCGTGACCACCGGGTCGAACGGCGGTGCAGCGGCTCCGCCCGGGGTGGTGGACCAGGTCACGGCGCCGGACTCGGTCACGGTGACCTGCTCGGCCGGCACGCAGGCCGCGGTCGCGACCACCTCGCGCAGGCCCCCGGCCGTGCCCCGGGCGCGGTAGGCGGGCACCGCGCCCGCGACCAGCGCCCGCTGCCGCGGCTCGTCCAGCGAGCCGGTGTCGGCGCCGACCAGCCCGCCGAGCCAGGCCACGAAGTCACCGGGCGCCAGCCACGGGTCCAGGTACGCGGCAAAGCAGTCCAGGGCCGTGACGGCCGGGCTGAGCAGCTCGTCGAAGGCCGCGCACAGCCCGAGGAAGAGCGGATCGTCGTGGAACAAGGCGGGCACCGGCCCGCTGACCCGGTAGGCCGCGCTGGTCGCGCCGCCGCCCGGGCCTTGCGCCCGCCCGCTCACGTCCGCACCTGCGTCCGGCCCGTCATGCACCGGCCCGCTCATGGCCGCACCTGCATCTGGTGGTCGAAGGAGAACGGAAGCTCGTCCGCGCCCACCTCGACGTGCTGCGCGGCCTCGGCGCGCGCGCCGCTGGCCGGGTCGGCCGGGTAGAGGCGCGCGTCGTCCACGTAGTCCAGGTCCGGTAGCCCGGCCAGCGCCGCGTGCACGTCGCCGAGCGTGACCGGCCGCCCGAACGGCCACCCGGATCCGTCCGGCCCGCCGTCGCGCGGGTGCAGCCACCGGTACAGCGCGGCCAGGGCGTCCTGCGCCAGCCGCTCGCAGTCCCGGCCGCGCCGGGCGCGCAGCCGCACCGCGACCGTGACGCCGCGGTAGCGCGGCGGTTCTACCACGACCCGCGTGCCGACCAGGCGGCGCTGGTCCAGCGCGCCCGCGATCCGCCCGAGCAGGTCGGCGTCCGGGGTCAGCGCGGCGAAGGGCAGCCGCCCGGGGCCGTAGCCGGCCACGTCCGGTACCACCAGCACCCGGACCGGCCCGGTCGGCGCGTCGGGCGGGACGCAGTGGACGCGCACCGCGGCGCCGGCCGCCTCGCCCGCGATCACCTCGTAGTCCGCCGCGGTGACCGCCCGGTCGCAGGTGCGCAGCGAGCGGCCCGCGCGCACCTTCGCCTCGTCCACCGTCTCGCCGTCCCGGCCGCCGCCGGCCTGCCGGCGGTTGGTCGCCGACTTGACGCAGGGGATCGGCGTGCGCAGCACGCACAGCGCGCCGGCCCGCACGTTCCCCCGGGCGCCGCCGCCCGCCCAGTACTCGCGCAGGCGCACCGCAGTCCCCTCGGCCGGGACCCGGCCGTGGCTGCGCACGGAACCGTCGGCGAGCCGTACCGACGGCCCGAGCTCGACCGCTCCCGCGGCGTGGTCGAGCCGGAAGTCCGGATCGTCCCAGCCGCTGTCCGCGAAATCGGGGACGCTGCGCCACTCCTGCCAGCCCGCGTCCGACGAGACCTCGAGCACCGGCGCATCCCCGGTGTCCAGCACTGGCCTGCGGGCCAGCGGGAAGGACTGGCCGGCCGACCCGTCCGATTCCCCCAGGATCTCCCCGGGCACGCGATCGGCGTGGATGGCGGTGACCGTGCCGCCCACGCAGGCGGCCGAGAGCCGGGACAGGACCGGGCTGCGGCTGTAGCCGGGCTGTCCCGGCGCCGGTTCGGTCACCACGGCCCGTACCCACGCCGCCCGGATGCCGTTGATCAGCGACGGGACGTGCCGTTCCGGAAGGTGGATCAGGATGTCGCCGGGCCGGTTCAGGCCGCCGGTGCCGTCCTGCTCCACCTCGCACTCGGTCCAGCCGGACCCGGTGAACGCCTCCCAGCGCAGCGGCGGGTGGTCGGGTACTACCCCGACGCCCTCGATCTCGCTGTCGGTCCGCAGCAGGATCAGGCAGCGCGGGGCCGGGGCGGACAGCCCGGCGTAGAGCCGGTCGCCGGGCCGCGGTACCGCGGAGAAGCAGGCGATCCGCTCGCCCGGCCCGCCCGGGTCGATGGCCGGGCTGAGGTCGGCCAGGTGGCTCGGCTCGTCGCCCACGGCCGGAGCGGCGCGCAGTTCGGACAGGGACACCGCCGCGATGTCCAGGTCGGCGAGCGTGCTGAAGGAGATCTGCTCCTCGCCGGGCAGCCGGCGGGTGGCGACCTGCGTTCCCGCGGGCACCGTGACCGGCTCGGGCCGCGGCGCGGACAGCCGGAAGGTCAGGTCGGCCCGGGCCGCGGCCGGCGGGCGCAGCGTGATCCCGAGCAGGTCGAGGAACTTACGGTAGTGCCGCTCCGGCACCTGGTTGAGCCGGTAGCCGAGCTGGTCCGCGATGGTGGCGACCGCCTCGATCAGGGTCACCCCCGGATCGTGGACGTTGTGGTCGGTCCAGGCCGGGATGCGGCGCTGGATGAGGCGCTTGGCGTCATCCACGAAATCCTGGAATCGCCGGTCGTCGAGGTTGGGCGCGGGGAGCGGCATCGGGTCACTCCTCGGGGATCGAGTAGAAGGGGAAGACCAGGTTGCGCCGGTCGTTGGTGGCCTTGACCCGGTAGCCGACGGCGATCCCGAGCACATGCGGCTGGCCGGGCAGGGGCACGGCGGAGACGTCGGTGACGTCGATCCGCGGCTCCCACCGGGCCAGCGACGCCCGGACCGCCGCGGCGACCTTCCCGGACAGCCCGGCGTCCACGGTGTCGAAGACCAGGTCGTGGATCCCGCACCCGTACTCGGGCCGCAGCGGCCGCTCGCCGAACGACGTGCCGAGGATGAGCCGGATCGCCTCCTCGATCTCCTGCTCGCCGCCGGACAGCACGAACGAGCCCGAGCTGTCGAGGCGGAGGGGGAACGCCCAGCCGCGGCCGGTGAAGTCGCTCGCCGATCGCATCTCAGCCACCGACCAGCACCGACGCCGCGCTGCCGGTGAGCGTGCCCGCCGGCTGGGCGCAGCAGGTGGCCTGCGATCCGGTGCTGGCGGCCGGCATCCCGCCGAACAGCACGCTGGTGCTGCCCTGGGTGATCACGGCCTGCTGCATGGGCGGCGCGAAGAACGGGTCGGCCGGGTCCAGGCCGACGTGCGGCGGGGTGTTGCAGCCGGTCGCCGCGACCACCACGGCCGGGCTCCCGCCGATCAGCACGCTCTGGCACAGGCCGACCGTGATCGGCGCGGCGAACGGCAGCGGCGGAGCCGACTGCGGCACGCCGGTGGCCGGATTCGGGATCAGGTGCAGCAGGCACGTGCCGGTCACCTGGTCCCCGGCCACCGCGGCTGGAGTTCCCATCGTGATCTGCTCCCGTCAGTTGAGTTGGATCATGTCCCCGGAGACGCTGACCGACGGGCCGCCGTCGATCGTCACCCCGGTCTGGCCGGACAGCGAGAGGCTGCCCGACGCCTGGATGCTCACGTCGCCGTCGCTGGTGATTTGGACCTGGCTGCTGCCGCTGATCGTCACCGAGCCCGAGCTGTCGACGGTGATCGAGGTCTGGGCCGCGTCGAGCGTGATCGTCAGGTTGCCGTCGCCGGTGGCGAGCAGCACCTGCGGGGCGCTGTCGTCGTCGCAGAGCACCAGTTGGTGGCCGGCGCGGGAGACACACGCCCGGCGCACCACCTGGCCCGCGGCCGTGTCGACGAGCTGGCCGGCGAGCGGCGGCGCGTCGACCCCGTTGTACAGGCCGCCGATGACGTACGGGGCGCGCACGTCGCCGTGGCCGAACGCCACCAGCACCTCGTCGCCGACCTCGGGCAGCCAGGCCAGCCCGCGGCCGGCCCCGGCGCCCGGCTGGGCGACCCGCGCCCACCACGACTCGTAGTCGTCGGACAGCCAGGGCAGGGACACCTTCACCCGGAACAGCCCGTCCGGGTCGGCGATGTCGGTGACCTGGCCGATGACCAGCCCGTAGATCGGCGGCCCCGACGCCCGCTGGCTGCCCTTGGTGGCACCCGCGGACGCGAGCCCGAGCAGGGACCTCTCCTGGCGGCCGCTGACCGTGAACTCGGTCCGGTAGCCGGCCTCGTCGTAGCAGTGCCGGGCCGAGGTGAGCACGTAGCTTCCGTCGTGCGGCCAGCCCGCGCACGTGATGCTGACCGCGGCACCGGGCATGAGGCGGGGATCCCCGAGCGCGGTCCCCTCGGCCTCGGCGTGCCCGCCGGCGATCTGGTCGGCCACCGCGCTGGCCACCGTGTCGGCCTCGGCCTGGCTGGTGACCGGCCGGTCCACCACCACGTAGGAAGGCGCGGCAAAGGTGCCCGCGAGATCCGCGGGAGTGACCCCGACGCTCGCGCTCGACGCCGCGGCGGCGGCGCTGCCCAGCACCGCCTGCTTGGCCGCCGGATCCCAGCCGCGCACCTGCACCTCGCCCACCTGCTCGGCCGCGGTCACCCGGGGCCGGAACCGGAGCAGGTTGCCGCCGAGCAGCAACTGGTACGGCCGGGCGGGCGCAGCCAGGTCGTCGCCGCCGGACGGTGCCTCGCCGCTGCGGCCCGGCATGCGCCAGTACAGCTTGCCGGCCGACACCGCGAGCTCGTGGCCGGTCTCGTGCGCCCGGCCCCTGAGGAATTCCCAGTCGGTCAGGTTGGCCTGGCTGACGTGCTCGTACACCGGGCCGCTGGCGTCGACGTCGCCGAGGTCAAGCTGGCTGTCCGAGGCGATCTGGCGCACGATGTCGGCGTCGGTGGCACCGCAGAAGGTCCGGGTCCGGCGGCCGCGGCAGAGACGGTGCAGCGGGTCGTAGCCGCGCACCACGGTCCAGGTCCCGGTGGTGTCCGATTCCTGCTCGAGCGCGGTGACCTCGCCGACCAGCAGCGGGGTCAGCGCACCGGTCTCGTTCGAGCTGGCCGCCACGGTGACCTTGCTGCCGAACTTGATCCGCGCCCGGCTGAGCACGCTGCGGTCGGTGTCCTGGAAGTGCAGCGCGAACATGCCGGGCAGGTGCACGTCGGCGTGCACGACCACCCGGGCGAGCGCCGGGGCGACGTCGGCCGACAGCGCCGAGCCGTCCACCGTGATCTGCGGCCTGCTGCCGTAGGGCGACTGGTCAGCTGCCATCGGCCGGCTCACCTCCGGTCCGGCTGAGCTCGGCCGCCTGCGTGCGCGGCGGCACGAGCAGCCGGGTGCCGACGCCGATCCTGGCCGGGTCCTCGATGCCGTTGGCGACCGCGATCCCGCGCCACAGCGCCGGGTCGCCGTACTCCCGGTAGGCGATCGCCGCGAGGCTGTCGCAGTCCTCGAGCAGGGCGCTGCGGCGCCCGGAGATGCCGCCCGACGTGGGATTCGTGCCCTGCGGGTCGTTGGGGATGCTGTGCAGCGAGATCGTGGCGATGGCCCGCAGCGGCGTGCCGTCGCCGGGGGCGAACATCGTGTACTCGATCTGCACCTGCTGCAGGAAGCCGGTGAAGTCGATCCCGTTCCCCCACCAGAAGGTGACGATCGGCGGCTGCGGGGTGTCCATCTGGTACGACTGCGCGGACACGCAGGTCCAGCCGAGCAGCGTGGTCACGGCCGTCGGCACCGTCGGCTTATGCCCGCCCAGGGTGTCGAAGTCGTCGAAGAGCAGCTTGGCGGTGAGCACCTCGGGCCCGGTCCCGACGAACTGGGGGCGCGGGGTGGTGGCCGAGCCCCGGGTCGGCTGGGCGTTCCAGTGCGACGTCTTGGTGACCCGCAGCGTGGACGGGTTGAACTGGCACTGCAGGTTCTTGCCGTCCGTTCCGCTCAGGACCGCCCTGGCGATCTTGTCGGCGCTCATGGCTCAATCCCCTCCCCAGGTGAATCCCTCGTGCGCGAGCTCGAGGGTCTCGACCGCGATGGCGTCGCCCTCCGGCCGGGTGGTGAGCACCGGACCGCTGTAGCGGACCGGCCAGGCGTTCGCCAGCGTCCAGCTGGTCACCTCGGTGCGGCCGCCGTCGTACAGCCTGATGACCGCGTTGCGCCGGACCGGCTGGCGCTGCTGCTGGCTGAACCAGGCGGCGAGGTTGCCGCTGTCCGCGTCGACCGACCGGGTGAGCCGGACGTTGCCGTGGCTCAGGCGCCCGGCCAGCCTGGCCACGATGCCGTTGTCGCCGCCCTCCCGCCACTCCAGCACCTCGTACTGCGCGTCCAGGCCGGAGCAGCCGGTGAAGGGGATGCGCATGCCGTCGATCTCTACGGAGAACTTGAGCGAGAGCCCGGCCCCGGCTGGCTGGGTCACGATTCCTCCTGACGGGTCTTAGTGGGTGGGTGCTACAGGTCGGTGAGCAACTGCGCGCGTTCCCGGTCGCCGAGCAGTTCAGCGGCGAGGTGGCCGCGCAGGCGCCCGTAGAGCTGCCGGGCGAGCCGGTCCAGGGCGGCGGGGTCCGACGTGGCCGGGTCCGTCGCTTCCGTGGCGGTGACCGTGGCCGCGGCCGGCGCGGCCGGGACTGTTGCCGCCGGGACCGCCGCCGCCGGGACTGCCGCGGCCGGGCGGGGCTCGGGTCTCGCGGCGGGCGTGACTGGCGGCGGGGTGACGGCCATGGAGCGCACCGGTCCGGGAGGCGACCGGTGGCCGTCTGCCCGCGCCGGGCGGCTGATGCCCGTCACGGCCGGCCAGCCAGGCCCACCGCCCGGGCCCGGGCCGGGAGCCAGCGCCGGGGCTGCGGTGATCACCGGCAAGCCGTCACGTTCCGGCCGCCAGGAGGGCACCGAACCGCCGGGCCCGGCCGGACCGCGCAGGCCGACCGGGCCGGTCGGGCCGGCCGGGCCGGTCGGGCCGGCCGGGTCACGCTGACGCGCGCTGGCCGGCGCCGTATCGGCTGGGCGATCACCTGCCGCCGGGCCGCCGAAGACGGGGCCAGCCGGAAGTCCGCTGGCGGCGGCCCGGCCGGCTGATCCCGCTCCGGCCGATGCCCGGGCGGCTGGCGCCCATCCTGCGGCGGGCCCTGCGGCCGGGGCCCGGGCTGCTGTGAGCGCCATGCCGGAACCGGCCGGCCCGCCGGTCGCGCTGCCGACGCGGGAGCCGGGCCGGCTGGCCAGGGGCGCGCTGGCCCCGGCCAGCGGGCGCACCGCGACGAGCGGCGCGAGCTCTGGCCGGCCCGCCGGGCGGCTGCGGCCCGCCGGGGCCAGCGGGGTCACCACCGGCAGGCTCGCCGGGCCCGCCACTGGCGCGGGCACGGCCGGCGAGGCTGCGCCGGGCGCGTGCTGCGCGGTGACCGGGGTGACGGGACTCGCCTCGGCCTGGCCCGCCGGGCGGCCGGGCGAGACCGCCCACGGCGGCACGTCCGGCCCGGCGGCGGGCGCCGGCCCGGCGTCGTTCGACCCGGTGGTCGGCCCCGTGGCCAGCGGCGGGCCAAGCCGGGAGCGGCGGCGTGACCGCCCCGATGCCGGTCCCCGCGCCGCAGCGGACCGGCCGTTGCGTTCTGCGCCGGCGGCGCTTCCGCCCGCGTGCGCGAAGCCGGGCGCCGCCGGAAGATCGCGCTGACCGGCTGTGGCCCCGGCCGCCTGGGCCAGGCCGAAACCCGCCTCGGCGGGCGCGGTGGCGGGCTGGCTCCCGGTGGCGGGCTGGCTCCCGGTGGCCAGCGGCGGCGAGTGTGCCCCCGTATCCGGCACCGCAGGCGCGGCTTCGTCGTCCGGCCCGGCGGGCGCCACGAGGCCCGGTGCCGCGCCCGCACCGGGTCCGGCCGCCGCCGTGCCCTCATCCGGCCTCGCCGGAGCCGCTCCCGCGGGTGCCGCATCCTCACCTGGGCCGGGCGGTGTGGCGCCCGCCGCCGCCACACCTTCATCCGGGCCGGGCGGCGGCGGCCCGGCGGGCAGGGCCGCTGACACCGGACCGGCGCCGGTGGCCGGCCCGGCCCCGGTGGCCGCCGCCGGCAGGCGAGCCGGGGCCGCTGTCCGGTGTGGACGGACAAGGGCCTCGCGCAGGCCGTCGCTCGGCGGTCCGCCCCGGGACGCGGCCGGCCGCCCGGCCCGGGGCCCGGCCGACGGTGCCGGCCTGGCCGCAGACACCGGCCCGGCCGCAGACACCGGCCCGGCGTCGCCGGGCCGAGCCCGTGACGCTCCCGGATCGGGCCCGGAAGGCGACGCGGCCGCGGCTCCCGGCGGGCCGGCGGCCGGCCGCAGGGGGGAGGCAGATTCCGGGAGTGGCCGCAGACCTGGCGCGGCGGCGGTCCGCGGCGGCCCGGGGACACCCGGCCGCGCCGCCGGCGGCCCGATCTTCGGCTGTGCCGGGCCCGGCGGCGCTCCGCCGCCGGGGAGAGCCCGCCCCTGATGCGGCTGCGGGGACCCGCCCGGAGACGCCGGCCGGGGGCGCGGCGCGGCGCGCCATTCGTGAGCGACCGGGGGCGGGCCGCCTGCCAGCCGGGCCGTGACCACCTCGCCGGGCGAGTCGCCCGGCGAGCGGGCCGGCAGCCGCGCGCCGGGGTCGAGATGCAGGTCGACGCCGCGGGCGAGACCGGACACGAGCCCGCCGGGCGCTTCGGCCGTCACGTCGTGCCCCAGCGGCCGCAGCGCGGACGGCTGCTGCCACCGGCTCGGCAGGGTCTGCACGAACCCGCGGCTGCCCGCGGTGGGCGGTGGGGAGAGCACTCCCACCGCGGGCAGTCCACGCCACTCGCCCGACGGGCGAGCGGCGGTCCCGCCCGGCCCGGAACCCTCGGGCCGGGCCTGGCGGCGGATGCGGAACGGCCAGCGCATCACTCGGCCGCCCCTCCGCGGGTCGCCTGGTCGCCCGCGTCAGCAGCGAGGCGGGCGTTGATCTCCTCGATCTGGCCGACGAACGCGCGCCGGAGCGGGTGCTCGAGATCGAGGATCTCCTCGAGCGGCCAGTGGAAGTAATAAGCCACGTACGACACCTCCTCGAACAGGGCCTGCGTGCCGTACGTCAGGATTCCCCCGGGCGGCTCCGCGGCGCCGCCGAGAAGTCGACGGCGAACTCGTGACCGCATCCGGGGCAGCTGACGGCGGCGCGGCTGTGCCCTTCGGCGTTGACATGCCGGTACAAGTCCTGGAGAAAGGCGAGGTCGGCGGCGAACATGCCTTCGATCACGCCCGGGTTGACGGCGCTGAGCGTGCCGAGCGAGGTGATCACCCGGCCGAGCAGGATGACGGTGAGATAGGCCTCGTTGTCCTGCACCCGCGGATCCCGCAACGGCATGATCTCGTCCCGCGCCGTGGCCAGGCGCATCCGCCCCTCGCGGTGCAGCGTGCCGTCGCCGTCGAGGTATCCGACGGGCAGCGTGAACGCGAACTCCGTGCGCACGCTCGTCTCGGCGGCGGCAGTCATCAGCTCACCTCGAGCCGCTCGATCGCGATGACCACCGACTCGAGCAGGACCTGGTCCTGCCCGGCCGCGAGCTTCCCGATCTCCACCCGGGACGGCCAGCCGCCGAAGAAGTTGAAGCGGCTGACCTCTCCGTGCGCGAAGTCGAACAGCACGATCGAGCCGTCCTTGCGGGCCTGATCGATCTGCCCGTTCTGCACGCTCTGGATCCACGTCCAGAAGGCGGGGTCGGAGACCTTGCCCCGGGACAGGTGGATGTCGTCGTAGTGCACCGACCCCGGCAGCTTCTGCAGGATCGGCAGGCCGCCGACCTGGTTCTGCCGGTTCTCGATCACGCCGATGGCCACGCCGAGCCCGGTGACCTCCTTGAACTGGGCGATGGTCACTCCACTGATTTCCACGCCAAAGCTGTAACTGGCCAGCGGATCCACGACCGTCATGGCGCTCTCCTCCTATCTCGATTACTCGCTCACCGCGGATGTGCCGGTGGGCAGCTGGGCGAGCCGGAAGACCACGAACTCGGCCGGCTTGACCACCGCGAGGCCGATCTCGCAGACCAGCTGGCCCGCCTCGATGACCTCGCTGGGGTTGGTCTCGTCATCGCATTTCACGTAGAACGCCTGGTCGGCGGTCTCGCCGAACAGCCCGCCGTCCTGCCAGACCCGGTACAGGAACGACCGGATCGTGCGGATCAGCCGCTGCCACAGGTCCTTGTCGTTGGGCTCGAAGACCACCCACTGGGTCCCGAGCATGAGCGACGACTCGACGTAGTTGTAGAGACGGCGCACGTTGACGTAACGCCAGGCCGGGTCGCTGGACAAGGTCCGCGCGCCCCAGATCCGGGTGCCGCGCCCCGGGAAGGCCCGGATGCAGTTCACCCCGGCCGGGTTCAGCATGTCGTGCTCGCCCCGGGTGATCACGGTGGCGATGCCGATCGTGCCCCGGACGATCTCGTTGGCCGGTGCCTTGTGCACCCCCCGGGTGGCGTCGTTGCGCGCCCACACCCCGGCCACGTGACCGCTCGGCGGGATCAGCCGCGGGCTGCCGCTGGCCGGGTCGAAGACCTTGATCCACGGCCAGTAGAGCGCGGCGAACCGGGAATCGTGACCGGTCTCGTTCATCCGCCAGTCACGGGCCTGCTGCGGGCCGAGCCCGGGCAGGGGGTCGAGGACCGCCAGCCGGTTGCCCATCAGCTCGCAGTGCGCGATCACCCCCGCCTGGACCGCCTTGACGCCGTCGCGGTCGATCTTGCCCGCCTGGTAGGCCGCCATCAGGTCCGGAACGCAGACCATGGTCACGTCGTCGACGGCGGCCAGGCCGCCGAAGCCGGTGCGCTCGGCGGCATCGCCGATGTAGTCCCGCGGCCGCAGCTCGACCTCGGCCGACGGCTGCGCCGCGAGCGTGAGCGTCATGTTGGCCGGCCGCCGTTCGGCGAGCTGCGCGGTGCCCTCGGCCAGCCTGATCAGCGTCGACGTGGCGTTGACCTGGCTGATGACGTTGCTGCGCCCGCGCCGGGTGGTGACCGGCTCGAAGACCTCTTCCCGGCCCGCGCCACGGATCACGACCCGGAAGCTGTCCTCGGGCGAGCCCTCGGGCGGGTCGGTCACCTCGATGGTGACCTCGCCGGCGTCGCGATCCGGCCCGCCCTGCTGCAGCGCGGTGGCCTGGTACGCGACGGCCGCGGGGTCGCCCGCCGCGGGCAGGTCCGCCCGCGCGGCCGGTCGGCCGCCGTCCGCCGCGGCGCCGATGCGCACGATGTAAGCCCGCCCGCCGCCGTTCAGGAAGTAGCCGTACACGGCGTGCGCCAGGTAGGAGCCTTCGACCGGCTCGCCGAAGGTCGCGGTGAACTGCGACCAGTTGGTGACCAGGGTCGGCTCGTGGCACGGTCCGTCCGAGGCCAGGCCGACGAAGGCCGCGACCGCGGTGCCGACGCCCTCGATGGGGCGGCCGCCGGTCTCGACTTCCTCGACGTAGACGCCGGGTGACAGGTAGGTGGGCATCGGATGTCCTTCCGGTCTTGATCACTTCTGCGTGGCGGTGGCCTGGGTCTCCTGCCCCGGGCCGGAGGGGGCGGGCGGCGCGGCGGGCGCAGCTGGCGCGGCGGGCGCGGCGGCCACGGTCTCCCGCGCGGCCACCGTGCGCGCGGGATCTGCGGCCGGCACCGGGTTGACGGCGACTCTGGCCTGCTGCACGGGCGGGGCGGCCGGGAGGTCGGGCAGCCCGGGCATGGGCACGGTGACCGTGAGCTCGAAGCCCGCCTTCAGCTCGCCGCCCAGGTTGAGGAACATGCTCCGCTTGGCGCCCGACTCGGTGGTGACGAGCATCTCGTAGGGCAGGGCCGCGAGCGCCGCGGGCAGGACCTCGCGGGGCAGCGCCGGCATGGAGCAGAAGCAGCGCAGCACGGCCGCGAGGATCTTGTGCTCGACGAGCACCTTCGGCGCCCACGCGGTGACCGTGTAGTGCAGGTCGAACCGCGGCGGCGGCGGCCGCCTGCCCACCACGGCACCCTCGGCGCCCAGCACCTTCTCGTACATGACGTCGCGGCGGAGCAGGTTCTCCTTGATGTCAAACAGGAACAGGTTGACCGCGGGCCCGGTGAGGGACTGGATCCACGGCCGGCTCGGCTGGTCGAACGCGACGGCGATCGCCGCGTCGCCGATGACCCGGTTCTTCAGCACCAGGGCGAGCGCCTGGTCTGTCTCTGCTATCACGAAGACGAGCATCGGCGGCCGCGGCCGCCGGCGGAACGGCGAACAGGGCAGCCAATCGGCCCCGGCCGGCTGCCTCATCGGGCAGCCCGGATGACCTCCGCCGGGTGCACCTTCGGCTGCACCAACGGCCTGGGCCCGCGCGCCCGGGCGCCCTTAGCTTCGGGCCCATGGGTGCAGAAGCGACTCTCAGATACCGGCGCCTGCCCGTCGCACCTGGCGGTGAGGCGTCTACCGAGATCTCAGTGAAGAACACCGGGCTGGTGGTGGACTCGTTCACGCTCAGCGTGCTCGGGGAGGCCGCGCCGTGGGCGTTCTGTGAACCGGACGTCATCTCCCTGTTCCCGGGCCAGGAAGGCACCGCGCGGGTCCTGGTCCGCCTCCCGCTGGAATCTGAGCTGCCGCACGGGCCGCTCCCGTTCGGCGTGCGCGTCGCCTCCAGCGAGGATCCGCCGGGTTCCGTCGTGGAGGAAGGCGCCCTGGACGTGTCCCCGCTGTCGCTGGTCACCGCGGACATGTCGCCGCGCACCGGCCGGTCCCGCGGCATGGGGACGAGCAGGCACCGGGTGGCCGTTGACAACCGGGGCAACGCCCCCGCGGTCATCGCGCTCGCCGGCGGCGACGCCGCGGACACGGTGGACGTGCAGGTGAAGCCGCCCGAGCTGGAGGTGCCGCCCGGCTCGGCCGCGTTCGCCGAGGTCCGGGTCCGCGCCCGGCGCAGGTTCTGGCGCGGCACGGCCGTGACGCACCGATGGCACGTGACCACGCACGTGCCCGGTGACGTCCCGGTGACCAGCGAGGGGACCTTGCTGCAGGAGGCCGTGCTGCCCAGCTGGCTGCCCCGGGCGCTCGCCTTCGGCCTCGCCGGGGTGGTCGCGGCGGCCGCGTTGTGGTTCGCCGTGCTGCGGCCGACGGTCCAGAACGCCGCGACCAGCGCGGGGACCGTCGCGGCCCAGAAGGCGGTGAACGCGGCGCTGGAGCAACCCGCGGGTACCGGAGCAGCGCAGGCCGGAGGGGCCAGCGCGAACGGCACCCACCTGGCCGCCGTGCCGTCCCCGACAAAGTCGCCCGGCCAGACGGCCAAGCCCAAGCCGAAGGCGTCCGCTTCGCCCCGGGCGTCGGCCACGCCCGGCGCGCCGGCCACGCCCAAGATCTCCCCCACGGTCAAGGCGTCAGCAGGTCCCGGATCCGGCACCGCCGCATCGAGCACCACGAAGACTACGGCGGTGCCGTTCGCGCTGATGCTCAAGAACGGCAGTCCGCCCCTGACCGCGGCGGCCAAGCACACGCTGGCCATCACCGACCTGGTGCTGATGAACCCGGACGGCGACCAGGGGATGCTCACGCTGAGCCGGAGCGGCCAGACCCTGTTCTCCCTGCAGCTGGCCGACTTCCGCGAGTACGACCTGCACTTCCTCACCGCGATCATGATCGACGCGGGCCAGAACTTCCAGCTCAGCTGCCCGAACACCGGGGGTAAGGCGTGCACTGCGACGGTAATGATCAGCGGCACGAACACCGGCTCATGAGGCGGCTGGTAACCGCCGCGGCCGTGATGGTGGCCGTGGCCGGGCTGGCGGCCGGGGTGCCGGCCCTGGGAGCCAAGCTCACGGCCGAGGCGTCGCCCGCCATCGCGAACAGCGTCAGCGTGATGCCCAACAGCGACCTGAAGTACACGTTCAGCAGCTTCACCCTGACCGGCACGGTCGACCCGGACGACCTGAGTGACGGTTTCGTGGTGGTGACCTTCGACAAGGTCGTTCTGGGCGACGCCGAAGTGGACGGGGACACCAACCAGTTCACGTTCGACTTCCCGCAGGACGACAACGGGGGCGTCTCGGTGACTCCGGCCTGCGGCGCCAACCCGATCAGCGTGACGCCCGACGAGGACGGGCCGCCCTCGGACTTCGTGCTGGGATCGACGACCATCAACCTGCTCTGCGCGAGCATCTCGGTCAGTCCCAGCCTGGTCGGCAACCAGCAGCTGCCGGCCACGTTCGCGGTGACGCCGCAGAACTTCCCCGAGCCCGGCGGCTTCACGCTCACGGTCGACGGCACGCCGCAGGCGTTCACCACCACCCCCGGCGGAGGCCTCGACTTCACCGGCTCCCCGTCGTGCGGCGCGCACCAGGTGACGCTGTCCCAGATGTTCGACGAGCAGGTGATCTCCGCGACCGCGCAGATTACCGTGCTCTGCCCGCAGATCACGCTGACGCCGTCGTCGATCCCGCTGGCCAGCCAGCCGGCCACGGTCACGGTGACCGGCAGCCAGTTCCACGCCAACCAGCCGGTCTCGATCTCGCTGGACGGCACCGTGGTCGGCTCCACCGTGACCGATGAGACCGGCAGCTTCAGCCTGTCGATCACCGCCGCCGGCCTGGACTGCGCCGCGCACCAGGTCACCGCGGCCGAGCAGGCCACCGCGGGCGGCCCGGCGTTCCTGTTCAGCGCGACCGCCACACTGCAGGTCACCGGGTGCGCGCTGGCGCTGGCCGTCGACCCGACGGTGCTCGAGCCCGGCCAGCTCACCAAGGTCACCGGCACCGGCTTCGCGCCGGGGACCCTGGTCACCCTGGCCTGGCAGCAGCCCGGCGGCGCGCCGCTGCTCGGCACGGCGACGGTCACGGCGGCCGGCGACGGCAGCGTCAGCGCCTTCCTGCTGGTGATGCCCGGTGACCTGACCGGGCCCCGGCAGGTGGTCGCCACCCAGGGCGGACTGAAGCTCACCGCCGACGCGCTCGTGGAGGCCGCGCCGATGCAGCCGTCCCCCGGCGGGCAGCTCGTCTACCGCCCCTAGCGCGGGGCTCAGATCCAGCCGTTCCGCACCGCGTACGCGACGGCCTGGGTCCGGTTGCGGACGTTCAGCCGGAGGGTCAGGTCCTGGATCACGTTCTTGATCGTGCGCTCGGAGTAGGCCAGGCGGAGGGCCACCTCGCGGGTGGACAGCCCCTCGGCGATCAGCTGGAGGACGTCGCGCTCGCGCCCGGTGAGCCCGGCGAAGGACAGGCCCCGGGGCGCCAGCAGGTTACGGCTCAGCTGGCCCACGTGGTCGAGCAGATGACGGACCAGCTCGGGCGGCAGGTCCCCGTTGCCCATCGCGGCCAGCTGGACGGCCCGGACCAGGCGGTCCCCCGTCGCGTCCACCCGGTTCAGCACCCCGCAGACGCCCGATTCGACCAGGCACACGAGCGCGCTCGGGTCCACCCGGCCGATGATCAGCACGATCGGCAGGCCGCCGTCCGCGTGCAGGGCCCTCAGCCAGCGCAGCGCGTCCTCATCGGTGCTGTCCAGGATCGCGACCAGCACGGCCGGGCGCACGCCCGCGTCGGCGATGACGACCTCGGGCCGGTACCTCAGCTGCGCGAGGACGCCGAATTCCGAGATGGGATCGCGGGTGCTCACCTTGATCGGGATCGGCTCGGTCACGCCCGCTCCGGCCATGCCGCAGCCGTCCTGGCGCGGCCACCTGGTGCGGGGCTCCCCGGAACCCAGCTGCGAGGGTTCGTCGAGCCGTTCTACCGCTGTTGCTGACATGGCCTGGCCCCTCATCCCACCCGCTGTAGGTCTGTCAACCTCAGTAGCGATCAAGCGCCACTAACCAAGAGACGCTAAATCGCCACAGTCCGGTTCAACGCGCCCGGCGCCCGGTGCGGGCCTGCACCCGTCCTGGGCATCGCCGCGCGGCTCGGCGTCACCAAGCAGACCGTGCACCGCAAGCACGGCAAGCGCGCCGGGAGGCCATGATGCCCGAGCACCTGACGCCGGAGGCCCGCCGCGGCGGCCAGCTCGGCGTCGAGCATCTCGCTCTCAGCACCCCCGTCAGCCGAGGCGCTCCCGGCCGTGCTGCTCGTCCCAGTCGGCCGCGTACGGGTCGACGCGGATGCGCCACGGCGCCTCGTTGAAGAAGCTCGGGGCCGGGCCGGATCCGAACCCGGCGATCACCGAGAAGTCCGTGGTCTCCCGGAACGCCGGCCGCTGGTAGAGGTCGCGGGCGTAGCCCCACAGCGCGGGGAAGTCCACCAGCCGCCGCTCGCTGATCTTCCCCATCGGGTTGTACCCGAGGTCGAACCGGGCCAGTGTCGGCCACAGCCGCACGTCGGCCTCGGTCACTCCGGCGCCGAACAGGTACCGCTGCCCGGCCAGCCTGGCGTCCAGCTCGTCCAGGGTCGCGGTCAGCCGGTGCCGCAACTCGGTGTACTCCGGCTCGTTGGTGGCCCCGGCCACCCGGTAGGTCCCGTTGTTGACGGTCTCGTACACCCGCTCGTTCATCGCGTCGATGTCGGCGCGCAGGCCCAGCGGGTACAGGTCGGGCGACCCGGCGCTCCACGCCCCGAACTGCGTGTCCAGGTCGATGGTGATGTCCGGGAAGTTGTTGCTGACCAGCTTCCCGGTCTGCCGGTCCCACAGCGCGGGCACCGAGACGTGCCCGGCGTAGCCGGGCTCGGTGGCCTCGTACGCCTCGGCCAGCAGGGTGAAGCCGTTGACCGGGTCGGGGCCGCGCCGCTCGCGGAACGCCCACCCGCGCCCGTCCCGCACGTCGTCGACGTACGACAGCGACACCACGTCCTCGAGGCCCTTGATCTTCCGGACGATCGCGGTCCGCTGCGCCCAGGGGCAGCCCCACGCGATGTAGAGGTGGTAGCGCCCCGGCTCGGCGCGGTACCCGCTGGACCCGTCGGCGGTGATCCGGCCCTGGAACTGGTAGCGCGGCCGGTTGAACGACCGGCCCGTCTCGAACCCGCGCCCCTGCCCGTAGTGCCCGTACCGCTCGTAGTCGACCGGGCTGGCGTATGTCGGCTGTCCATCCGCCCGCCCTCCCCCCCGCGTCGCCCCGTCGGCTGCCCCGCCCATCCGCGCACCTCCCGTTCAGGAAAGTCATCAGTCCTCCCATCATTTCACGCGTTCGAGTCGCTCCCTGGGGCATATATCCTGAAATGTGCACACCGAGCGCGTGAAAAGATGGAGATAATCACGGGAGCGGCGGGGGCCAGCGGCAGAAGCCGGGGGCGTTCACGGCCCAGCGCGGCGCGGCGCCGTCCGCCCAGCGCCGCAGGTTCGCGGCGAGCACC
The DNA here is from genome assembly GCA_963808705.1 of uncultured Actinomycetota bacterium. Classification (GTDB taxonomy): domain Bacteria; phylum Actinomycetota; class Actinomycetes; order Streptosporangiales; family Streptosporangiaceae; genus JASHPR01. The sequence continues at coordinate 853,303 of CAWEHB010000016.1, forward strand.
GCGGCGGTGCGGTGGAACATCACCGCGGTGAGGCCACCGACGTGCGGCGTGGCGATCACCGCGGGATGGCGCAGCAGGGCCGAGTCCGGGTCGGCGGGCTCGGTCGCGTGCACGTCAAGCCCGGCGCCGCCCACCTGGCCGGCCTGCAGCGCCGCCAGCAGGGCGTCCTCGTCCACCAGCCCGCCGCGGGCCACGTTGACGAACAGCGCGCCCGGCCGCATGGCCGTGAACTCCGCCACGCCGAACATCCCGGCGTTGCCGTCGTGGAACATCGCGCAGCAGATCACCGCGTCGGCCTCGCCGAGCAGGCCGGGCAGCCGGTCCGGCCCGGCCACCCGCTCCACCCCGGGCGGGCCGCCGAGCTCGGGATGCGCGCGGACCCCGAGCAGCCGGGGGCCGAACGGCGCCAGCCGGCGCGCGACCGCGGTGCCGGTGGCGCCCAGGCCGACGATCACCACGGTCGCGCCGAGCAGCGAGCCGCCGGTCGGCCGCTGCTCCCAGCGGTGGCCGGTCAGGGCGGCCCTGGCCTCGTCGAGCCGGCGGACCAGGGCGAGCAGGTGCAGCACGGCGAGCTCCGCGACGCAGTCCGCGTTGCCGGCCGCGTCGCCGGGAATCCGCGACACCCAGACGCCCAGTTCGGTCGCGCGCGGGACGTCGACCTTCTCCAGTCCCACCCCGTACTGATGCACCAGGCCGAAGGACCCCGCGTCCAGCACCGATCTGTCGACCCATGCCCCGAACGGGCAGATCGCGGCCACTCCATCCAGGTGATCGGCGATCTGGTCGGGCGGGCTGGCGACCACCTCCCACCCGGGCAGCAGCGTGCCCAGGCCGGCCCAGTCCAGCTCGGCGGTGAACCGCTCCCGGCCGAAGAGCACCCGGGGCCGCGCGGTCACGGCGCCGTCACGGCAGGGCGGCGACCAGCTCGTGCACCGGCTTGCGCCTGCCGGTGTAGAACGGGATCTCGACCCTCGTATGCAGCCTGGCCTGGGCGCCGCGCAGGTGGCGCATGAGGTCCACGATCCGGTGCAGCTCGTCGGCTTCGAAGGCGAGCAGCCACTCGTAGTCGTTCAGCGAGAAGCAGGCGACCGTGTTGGCCCGGACGTCCGGGTAGTCCCGCGCCATCATCCCGTGCTCGGACAGCATCGCCTTGCGCTGCTCCGGCTCGAGCAGGTACCACTCGTAGGAACGGACAAAGGGGTAGACGCTCACGTACTGGCGCGGCTCCTCCTCGGCCAGGAACGCCGGCACGTGACCCTTGTTGAACTCCGCGGGCCGGTGCAGCGCCATCACCGACCAGACCGGCTCGCTGGCCCGGCCTAGCCCGGTCCGGCGGAACCGCGCGTACATCTCCTGCAGGTCGTCGGAGGACGGCGCGATCCACCAGAACATGTAGTCGGCGTCGGCGCGCAGGCCCTGCAGGTCGTAGCAGCCGCGGGTGACGACGCCCTTGCCCGCGGCCTGCTGGCACAGCTCGCTGACCTCGGCCGCGAGCCCGGCCCGGCCGGACCGGGTCTGCTCCCCGGCCGCCTCGAGCGCCCCCGGGCCGGTGAGCCGGAATACCGACCACATGGTGTAGCGGATCAGCTCGTTCAGGTCCCGCGCCCTGGGCCGCGGTCCGGCCTGGTTCCCAGCCATACCGCTATTGTCCCACCGCCATCGGCCGCCCGGTACGACGGCTGGGCAAGGGTTTACCCGGCGCGGGCCGGCCGCGCGGCGCGGGATTCCAGGTAGGCGAGCACCTGGTCCGCGGCCAGGCGCGCCGAGGCGATGCAGGCCGGGATGCCGATCCCGTCGTAGGCAGCCCCGCAGACCGCCAGCCCGGGCAGCGCGGCGACCGCACCGCGGATCCGCGCGATCCGCTGCAGGTGCCCCACCGCGTACTGCGGCAGCCCGCCGCCCCACCGGCTGACCCGCATGGCGGCGGGCGCGCCGCGCACCCCGGTGGCGGCGGTCAGGTCGGCGGCGGCGAGCCCGGCCAACCCGGCGTCGTCCCGCTGCAGCAGCGCCTCCTCGCCCGCCCGGCCGACCGAACACCGGACGATCTCCAGGTCCGGGTGGGCCGACCGCAGGTGCGGCCACTTGACCGTGCTGAACGTGACCGCCTTGACCGCGCGCCCGTCGACCGCGGGGACCAGGTAGCCGCTGCCCTCCAGCGGGCGCCCGAACGCGCCGCGGGGATAGGCCAGGGTCACGACCGCCATGCTCGCGTAGTCGATCTCGCCAAGCGCCGCCGCGGCGGCCGCGGCACCGGGTACCCCGGCCAGCAGCCTGCCGGCGGGCCGGGCCGGGACGGCGAGGATGACCGCATCGGCGGCCAGCCGTTCCGGGGCCCGGGTCGGGCCGACGGTGAGCTCCCAGCCACCGCCCCCCGCCCCGTCCCCCGGCACCGTGCGGGCCAGCTCGCGGGTCATCGCGCCGGTCCGCACGACCGCGCCGGACCCGGCCGCCACGGCGGCCGGCAGTGTGCCGAGGCCGCCCGCCAGCGTGGTGAAGACCGGCGGGCCCGGCGGGGACCCCGGGCCGGGCAGCAGCGACGCGGCCGCCTCGGCGAGCGAGCGATGCTGCCGCGCGGCCTGCGCCAGGCCGCCCAGCGTCGCCTCCAAGGACAGCTCGTCCGACCGGCCCGCGTAGACCCCGCCGAGCAGCGGATCGACCAGCCGGTCCACGAGCTCCGGGCCGAATCTCGCCCCGACGTAGCTGGCCACCGCGACGTCGCCGTCCCTCGGCGTGGGCGGCAGCCGGAGATCCTCACGGGCCCGGGCCAGCCCCGGCGGGGAGAGGATCCCGGAGCTCTGCAGCTCGTCCAGGTCGGCCGGGACGCCCATCAGCTGGCGTCTCGGCAGTGGGCGCAGGCGGCCGCGGGTCCAGATCGCGGCGGCCGTGGTGCCGGGCGGCACCAGCCGGCCAGCCAGCCCGACCGCGCGGATCAGGTCGGTGCCCTCGGGGCGCCGGGCCAGCAGGGCCTCGGCGCCCTCGTCGACCTCGATCCCGGCGACCTCGGACACGGCGAGCTTGCCGCCGAGCCGCGGCGACCCTTCCAGCACGGTGACGGCCAGGCCCCGGTCGCGCAGGAAGAAAGCGGCGGCGAGCCCGGAGATCCCGCCGCCCACGATCACGACGGCCGGGCCAGGGGCAGGTGAGCTCACCCGTCTACTGTGCACCCACCGGCGCGTGCTCGCCGCGGACGGGGTCGGGGTAAGGATCATCGGCATCCCGCGCCGGATCGCTGCCGTCCCGCCGGGAGCCGTCCCACTCGTCGCCCTCGGCGACGTGCCGTTTGCTGCCGCGGCGTTTAACGATGATCGTGCGTGGCGAACCTGTGGAGCGGACCATGACAGCCTCCAGCGAACGGGAAAGGGTACGCCGAGGCCGGGCCTTAGGTCTCGGGCGGTGTGAGCAGCGAGGTTTTCCCCCGGGCGGCAGACTAGGGCCGCCAGTCACCCCGGGACAGGGACGAATATCCCTCGGGGGACGGGTAACCCTTGGGGGGCCCAGCCAGCGGCGGCGCGGTGCCCGGCAGCAGGCCGAAGGCATCCGCGACGGCAAGGGCTCCCGACCGGTTGCGCACGCCGAGCTTGCGGAACAGGCGGGTCTGCACGTTCTCCACGGTCTTCGGGGCGATCCCCAGCGCCCGCGCAGTCTGCCGGATCGAGTGCCCCTTGGCCAGGGACCGCAGGATGTCGCTCTCCCGCGCGGTCAGCTCGGGCAGTTCCAGCCGCCCCGGCGCCCGCTCGTCCCACCGGGCCCGCACGGCCCCGATCAGCGGCCGCATCGGCATCGAGTCGACCACCAGGTACCCCTGGCCGACCATCCGCAGCACGGACAGGAAGTGATCCTCGATCCGGTCCGCCGAGACCAGCGAGCTGGCCCCGCAGGCCAGCGCCTCGGCCAGTTCCGGCGGGTCGAGCGGCTTGCTATGCACGAGGATGGCCGGGACCCCGAGCTCCGCGACCAGGTCCCAGTCCGGCGGCGCGGGATCGACGAGCACCGCCACGATCGGGCCGCGATGCCAGCGCGCCCAGTGCGTGTCGGCCACCGGACCCGGCTCCCGGACCAGCACGAACGGCAGCGGGCTCGACACCAGGGCCGACACGACCTGGTCCAGGGCGGAGCTGTACTGGCCGGCCACCACCGTCAGCACCACGGAGTCCCCGTCGACCAGCGCCCGCCTCCGCTCGGCCGCCGACGGCCGGGCCCGGTCCGGGGCGGCCGACGGCTCGAGCATGCCGAGCGAGGCCGCCTTGGCCACGGCGTGCACGCTGCTGCTCACGTCCAGCTTGGCGTAGACGCGGCGCTTGAGGTTCTCCACCGTGAGCGGGCTGAGCCCGAGCAGGTCCGCGATCTCGGCGACGCTGTGCCCCGAGCCGGTGAGCACGACCAGCTCGAGCTCCCGGTCGGTCAGGCCGCCCGGGCTGTCCTTCGCGTGCCGTCCGCGGCTCCGCCGCAGCAGGGCGAGCACCGCGGCCAGGCCCTTCGACTCGGGCACGAGCGAGGAGACGCCGGCCCGGCAGGCGGCGGCCAGGTCCTGCTCGGATGCGTCACGGTAGGTCACGATCACGTTGAGCTCGGGGAAGCGCCCTGTCAGCACGGACACCCGCTCCGAGATCTCCCGCAGCCGGGGGCCCGCGTCCAGGATCACGACATCGGGGCGGCGCAGCTCGCACAGCTCGAAGATTGCGTCCGGTTCCGCCACCTTGCCGACCACGGTGATGTCTGGCCGGACAGCGAGACAGGCCGAGAGGGTGTCACGGAGCAGCCGCCGCGATGACTGGACGGCTACCTGGACGGTGACGCGAGCGGGGGGCACGGTCATCGTTTGCCTGGGCTTCCGTTTTCTCCACACCTTGCGGGTACGCGAGGAATCGCAGTCTACGCCGCTGACGTGATTTACCGCCCCTGAGTTGAGATTTTTGTCAATTTCTGCGTGTTGTCTGGTTCAGAATTCATTGCCGCGGCCGGCGCCCGGCCGGGCTGGCCGAACCGTCCGGAAGCCTGCTACCTGGGGATTCGCCATTCCTGGGCGCCTCGTGGGATTTCATGCCGGCTTCTAGTTTCGCCCGGGCGGTCACCAGGCGTAATTTTTCGCTCACCGTGATACCACGGCTACCGCGGCTATCCGGCAACATACTTTCCGAACCTCATTCGGTACGGCGCATTGAGATCGGTCACCGCCCGGGCCTATGCCGGCCACGGCCCGGCTACCCTGCGCCGGTCCAGTCGCAGGCCTCGCCCGCCTGCCGCAGCGCGGCGCGGGTCTGCTCGTCGCACAGCGCGCCGTGCAGGCCGGCCTGGTAGCACGCCTGCGCAAAGACGCCCAGCTGTCGCGCGGCCGCATAGTCTCTCGTCAGGTCGGTGCCGAACATCGCCGGGTCGTCGGTGGACACCGAGCAGCGCACGCCCGCGGCGACCAGGTCCGGCAGCGGGTGCGCGGCCAGCGACGTGACCACCCCCGTGCGCAGGTTGGAGATCGGGCACACGTCCAGGACCGTGCCCCGGTCCGCGAGCTCGCGCACCAGGCCCGGGTCGTCCACCGCGCGGATGCCGTGCCGGATCCGGTCCGCGCCCAGCGCGTCCAGGGCGCCGCGGATGGACGCCGGCCCGGCGGCCTCTCCGGCGTGCGGCACCGAGCCGATCCCGCCGTCGCGGGCCAGGGCGAACGCGGGCGCATACGGTTCCGGCGGGAACTCCGCCTCCGGGCCGCCGAGCCCGAGGCCGAGCACGCCGCGGTCGCGATACCGCACCGCATGACGCGCAGTCAGCATGGCCGCCTCCAGCGGGATGCCGCGCGGGATGTCCGGCGTCAGCCGCACCTCGACCCCGTGCGCTTCCCTGGCCTGCTGCGCCCCGTCGCAGTAGCCGGTGAACACCTCGTCCCAGGCCGCGCCCCGGCCGACCGCCTCGGCCGGGGTGAAGATGCCCTCCAGGTACACCGCGCCGTGGGTCGCTGCCTCGCCCGCGTAGTCCACCACGACCTGCCGGAAGTCCTGCTCGGTCCGCAGCGCGCCGGTGGTCAGCAGCCATATCTCGAGAAAATGCGCGAAGTCGCGGAACTCGTACAGCCCGGCCAGCCCTTCGACCGAGTCGGCCGGGAGCGCGACGTCGTTGCGCCGCGCGATCTGCAGCAGCGTCCCGGCGCGGACGGTGCCCTCCAGGTGCACGTGCAGCTCGATCTTCGGCTCGCTCATGGCGTGGCGCTCCTTCCGGCGCCGATTATCGCGGAGCGCGGGCCGGGCCGTCGCACGGCCTCCCTGGCGGCCTCCCCGGGGCGGCCTCCCCGGGGCGGCCTCCCCCTGGACGGGTATCTCGTTACCTGACCGTGGCCGGATCGGCGGAACCGGGCGCGGGGCCGGGCGCGTCACAGCGGCATGAACATCGCCGCCCGGGCCCGGGGGATCCGCGGGCCGCTTCGTACCACCGCGCTCATCTGCGCCGGGCTGACGTCCGGCGCGGCCCTGCTGCTCGCCGGCTGTTCCCAGGCCGGCCACTCCGCGCAATCCTCGGGCGCGCCTGCCCTGCACTCCGCGCCGGGCGCCGCCGTGCCTGCCGTTCCCGGGTCCTCGTCGGCTTCCGGGTCTCCGTCGGCCAGCCAGGCGGCCCGGCTGGCCCTGGCCAGCCCGGACATCATCTACACCGCGAGCCTGACGATCCGGGCGGCGAACGTGACCGCCGCCGCCAGCCGCGCCACCGGCATCGCCCTGCGGGAGGGCGGATACGTCTCCAGCGAGCAGGCCACGATCGACCCGGCGGATCACGCCCGGTCCGCGGTCAGCCTGCAGCTGAAGATCCCGGTCGCGGCGTACGACGCCACGCTCGCCACGCTGTCCGCCGTGCTCGGCACCCAGACCTCGCTGACCCAGCATGCCCAGGACGTCACCCAGCAGGTGGCCGACGTCAGCAGCCTGGTCACCTCGGCGCAGGACGCGATCACCCAGCTGCAGGCGCTGCTGAAGCGGGCCGGCTCGGTCAGCGACCTGCTCAACGTCCAGGAGCAGATCAACGCGCAGGAATCGTCGCTCGAGGCCCTGCAGGCCCAGCAGCGGGCGCTGGCGCGGGAGACCAGCTACGCGACCGTGTCGGTGACGCTGGTGAGCACCCAGCACCGGGCGCCGGTTAAGCAGGCGAAGCGGCAGCGAGGTTTCGTGGCCGGGCTGACCGTCGGCTGGCGCACCCTGCGGCTCGTCGTCTCCGCGATCCTCACCGCGCTGGGCGCCGCGCTTCCGTTCGCCGTGATCGCGGCGGTGCTCGGGGCCGCCGGATTCGCCGGCCGGCGGCGGTGGCTGCGCCTGCTGCGGCGCGGCTCCCGCCCGACCACCGCCGGTTAGCCGGGCTCCCGGGCCGACGCGGTATGCACCAGGTCGGCCAGGCGCGCGAGCACATCGGGATCGGTCTCCGGCAGCACGCCGTGGCCGAGGTTGAACACGTGGCCCTCGGCCGTGCGGCCCGCGTCCAGGATCTGGACCGCCCGCTGCTCGATGACGTCCCACGGCGCCAGCAGTATCGCCGGGTCCAGGTTGCCCTGCAGGGCCTTGCCCGGCTCGACCCGGCGCACCGCCTCGTCCAGCGGAACCCGCCAGTCCACCCCGACCACGTCGGCGTCGGCCTCGCCCATCATGCCGAGCAGCTCGCCGGTGCCGACGCCGAAGTGCAGCCGCGGCACGCCGGATCCCTGCAGCGCCTCGAAGACCCGCCTGCTGTGCGGCAGCACCGACCGGCGGTAATCCTCGGGGCTGACCACGCCGACCCAGGAGTCGAACAACTGCACCGCCGAGACCCCGGCGTCCACCTGGACCCGCAGGAACGTGATCGTTATGTCCGCCAGCCTGCCCAGCAGCGCGTTCCACAGCTGGGGGTTCCCGTACATCAGCGACTTCGTCTTCTCGAAGTTCTTGGACGGGCCCCCATCGACCAGGTAGGAAGCCAGCGTGAACGGGCCTCCCGCGAAGCCGATCAGCGGCGTCGCGCCCAGCTCGCCGACGAGGGTCTTGACCGCCTCGGCCACGTAGTGGATGTCGCCCGGCTCGAGGGGGCGCAGCCGCGGCAGGTCCTGCTCGGCGCGGATCGGCTGCTCGACCACCGGGCCGATGCCGGAGCGGATATCGATGCCGATCCCGGCCGCGCGCAGCGGCACCACAATGTCGCTGAACAGGATCGCCGCGTCCACGTGGTACCGGCGCAGCGGCTGCAGCGTGAGCTCGGCGATCAGGTCGGGCTTGGTGCACGCCTCGACCATGGCGGTGCGCCCGCGCGCCGCCCGGTACTCCGGCAGTGACCTGCCCGCCTGGCGCATGAACCAGACCGGCGTGTAGGGAACCGGCAGCCTGCGGCAGGCGCTCAGGAATACCGAACCTTCCAGCTTGGGGGTCACGGAAGTGATGATCTCACAGGGCCGGGCTCACGCCGGCAGGACCCGGCGGCGGTGTCGGAGCGGAACCATCGTGACACGCCGTCGCAGATCCACGGCGCCGGCCGGGTCACGTGCCAGCATCGTGCTGAGCCCGCGGCAAGGAGGTTCAGCGATGGTCGAGACGATAAGGTTCTGTCCCGACTGCGGCTGGGACAGGCCCTTCGAGCAGCATCACGGCAGCGCCGGAAGCTGCCCGGATGCCCCCGATGGGTATTGTGCCGAGTGGTCCTGCGCCGAGTGCGGGGCCGCGCTGCTGATCGGGATCCCGCCCGGCCTGGCCGCAGCGGTGCGGGCGCAGGAGCCGGGGAGACGCGTGGCATGACAATTTCGCGTCCATCTCGCATGCTCAGATCATGAGGCCCGCCACGGGATCACCACCGCGAGCCGGGATGGACGCCGCCGGGACGTTCCGCTCGGCCGTCACCGATCTCGAGGCTGGCCTGGACCAGCAGCGGCGGGCGCGTCCCGAGATTGACTTCGACAGCCAGCCGCCGCCGCGCAAGCTCGCGCCGTACGCCGCCGCCATCGGCGCGACCGTGCATGAGCCCGGGCCCGGCCGCAGGCCGGGCGCTGGAACCCGCTCCGCCGTGCCGCACGACGCGGACACCGAGATCGGATGGGGCAGCTTCGTCCTGCTCTACGACCCGGCGGGCCAGGCCGGATGGGACGGGCCGTTCCGGATGATCGCCTATGTCCGCGCGGACCTTGAGCCGGAGATCGCGGCGGACCCGCTGATCGGGCAGGTGGGCTGGACGTGGCTGACCGAGGCGCTGGACGCCAGGGCGGCGGGCTACCGGCAGGTCAGCGGGACCGTCACCCGGGTGGTGACCGAGGGGTTCGGGGCCAAGCAGGACCAGCCGGTGGCGACCGGCTTCGAGCTGCGCGCGTCCTGGTCGCCCGCTGAGCCGCGCGATGCGCGGCCGGCCACCGCGCATCGCGCCCCGCCGGACCTCGCCGGGCACGTGGCGGCCTGGTGCGACGCGCTCTGCGCGGCGTCAGGCCTGCCGCCGCTGCCCGCGGGCGTGAGCGCCCTGCGGCCGCCGCGCCCCCGGCGGCGGTCATGACGCGCATGGCAGACGAAGAGCTTGAGCAGGACGCGGGACGTTCGCCCGGGACGCCCGGCCCGCCTGCCCCGGCGCCCGGCCCGCAGGCCGTGGAGAGCCAGGCGGTGCCGCTGCTCGAGCCGCGTGACGGCCTCCCCCCGCTGATCGTCACCGGCGACGCGCTCGCCGCCGCCATCGCCCGGCTCGGGCCGGCCACGGGCCGGTCGCGGTCGACGCCGAGCGGGCCTCGGGCTTCCGCTACGGGCACCGGGCCTTCCTGGTCCAGCTCCGCCGCCGCGGCGCGGGGACGGTGCTCATCGACCCCGTCGCCTGCCCCGACCTGTCCGGCCTCGCCGTCGCGCTGGCCGACGTGGAGGCCGTCATCCACGCCGCCTCGCAGGACCTGCCGTGCCTGGCCGACCTCGGCTACCGGCCGCGGCTGCTCTTCGACACCGAGCTGGCCGGACGGCTGCTCGGCTACCCGCGGGTGGGACTCGGCCCGCTGGTCGAGGCCGTGCTCGGGCTGGCCCTGGAGAAGAGCTTCTCCGCGGCGGACTGGTCCACCCGGCCGCTGCCCGAGGAGTGGCTGCGCTACGCCGCCCTCGACGTCGAGGTGCTGGTGGAGCTGCGCGACGCCCTGGCCGGGCAGCTCGCCGACCACGGCAAGACCGAGTGGGCCCGCCAGGAGTTCGCCGCCGTGCTCAACGCCGAGCCGGCCGCGCCGCGCCCGGACCCGTGGCGCCGCACCTCAGGCATACACCGGGTCCGCAACCGCCGCGGCCTGGCCGTCGTCCGCGAGCTCTGGCTGGAACGCGACCGGATCGCGCGGCAGCGTGACCTGTCGCCGACCCGGGTGCTGCCGGACGCGGCGATCGTCGAGGCGGCCAGGACGCTGCCGGCCGGGCCGGCCGATCTCGCCGGCATCGCCGGCTTCAACGGGCGCGGCGCCAGGCGGCACACGGCCGAGTGGCTCCGTGCCATCGGCCGCGCCCGGGCCCAGCCGGAGCGCGCGCTGCCGACCGTGTCGGCTCGCCCGAGCGACGGGCCGCCCCCGGCGCACCGCTGGGCGGAGCGCGACCCGGACGCGGCTGCGCGGCTCACCGCCGTCCGGACGGTGGTGGCGGCGCTGGCCGACGAGCATCACCTGCCCGCGGAGAACCTCCTGCCCCCCGACGCGGTGCGCCGGCTCGCCTGGCAGCCGCCGGAACCGGTCAGCACCGAGACGGTCGCCGCGGGGCTCGCCGGGTACGGCGCCCGCCCGTGGCAGGCCGAGCTCACCTCGCTGCCGATCGCCCGGGCGCTGCTGAGGATCACCGAGCACGGCGGGGAGTGAGGCCGGGAAGCGGGCGCCGCGCCCAAGTGCCGCAGCACCGCGGCCAGGGGAGGGTCAGGCGCTCCGGCGCAGCGATCCGAGCTCGCACGGCGCCGCGGACCCGGCCCGCAGCACCCCGGCGCAGGGCAGGATCTCGTCGCTCTCGGGGTAGTCAGGAAAGACATTGAAGATCACTTCGCAGTCGCAGCAGCAGCCGCCGCGCCGCTGCAAACGCTGCACCAGTCCGCGGGCCCGGGGAGCCCGCAGGTCACGCCAGCGCACCGTCCACCGGTGCGTGCCGTCGCAGCCGAACTCGCTGATCATCCGCAGCAGGAAGCAGCGCAGGCACTCGCGCTGCCCCGGCTCGGTTAACCGCCGTGACAGCTCGGCTAGCTCGGCCTCGACCGCGTCGGCCACGTCATCCGCCATATCCGCGCCCCTTTCGGAAGTGTCCGGAGATAACAGAGTTCTACCGCTGCCGTCCGACATTTCTCGCGGGCCACGCCCGGGCGGCTCAGTGGTTGCAAACGGCCACCGCGTGGCTGGCGGCGATGTGTCAGACCAACCGCTTACCCTGGGATCGTGACAATGCCGCACGTCATGACCGACCTCGCCTGGGCGACGCTCGGCACCCCGGTCGGGCGGCTGTCGGTCGGCTGCAGCCAGGCGGGCGTGGGCCAGGTCCGCTTCGGCGCCCCGCCGCGCCCGGCGGCGGCGGCGGGAGCCGCGCCCGGCTCCGCGCGGGAACTGAGCGATGCCGCGCGGGCCCAGCTCACCGAGTATTTCTCCGGGCGGCGCCGCCGCTTCGACCTGCCCGTCGACTGGAGCCGGATGTCACGGCTGCAGCAGCAGGTGCTCGGCCTGCTCTTCGAGACGGTCGGCTACGGCCAGACGGTCAGCTACGGGGCGCTCGCCCGCCGGGTCCAGTCCGTCGGCCGCGTCGCCGCCCTCCCGGCTCGGGCCATCGGCCGGATCATGGGGTCGAACCCGGTGCCCGTGATCGTGCCTTGCCATCGCGTGGTGGCCTCGGACGGGCCAGGCGGTTACAGCGGCGGGCAGGGCCCGGAGGTCAAGCGCTGGCTGCTGGTGTTCGAGGGCGTCCTACCCCCGACCCTCGACTGGGAGCTGGCCGGCCTTCCGGCCTGACCGCGCAGGCGGTCACGGCTCCGCGCTGTGCTGCTCCGTCGCGATCAGGGCACCGCCGGCGGAATGCAGCACCCAGAACCCCGCCTTGCGTAACGGGGCGCCGTCGGGTGGTGCCGCGCCGAGGGCCGCGCAGGCCACGGTCAGCAGCGGCGGGATGTTCTCCCGGTGCGCGCAGACGACGGTGGGCTGGCCGGCGGCAACGGCCGCCGCGACCAGGGCCGAAGCCGCCCCGGACTCGCTCTCGGGCTGGCCGACGGCCAGCGCCGGCTCCACTTCCAGCTTCGCGCCGGTCAGCGCCGCGTACGGCCGGACCGTCGCCACGCAGCGCTCCGCGGCCGAGCTGATCACGCGGCAGGTACCGTAGCAGGACAGCAGCCGGGCGAGAAGGTCGGATTCGGCCGCGCCGTCGGCGTCCAGCGGCCGGTCCAGGTCGTCACCTTTCCAGGTGTCCTTGCCGCCCGCGGAGGCGTGCCGCAGCAGCACGAACGGCACGGTGTCGGCGGGCGCGGCGGCGAACTCGTCCAGCACCTGTTCGTCGTGCGGGTAGCTGAGCTTGCCGCGCGCCGCGGGCACGGGTAGCCATTCCAGGAGGTCCACCTCGGCGTTGGCCTGGAACGAGTCCAGGCTGGCCGGCGCGGTGCGCGCCACCCAGTAGTCGACCCGCTTGGGCCGTCCGCTCCGGTCGTAGCGGGCCTGGGTCAGCGGCCGGCCGAGGATGACGCGCAGCCCGGTCTCCTCGGCCACCTCCCGGACCGCGGTCAGCAGCGCGTGCTCGCCGGGGTCGCGCTTTCCCTTCGGGAAGGACCAGTCGTCGTACTTGGGCCGGTGGATCAGCGCCACCTCCCTGCCCCGGCCCGGCGACCGCCACCGCCTGCCCTGGCCTGACCACCGCCACAGCAGGGCGCCCGCCGCGCCGATCTCACCGGCGGCCGGGGCGTCAGCCATCAGCGGCGCGGCCCTGCCGGGTCCGGATCAGGTACTCCTGGATGTCGTTGAGGGGGGCGCCGGACGCATCCAGGTGATGCCTGGTCCAGGTGCCGTCGGAGTCCAGCCACCACGACGACGTCGTCTCGTCCATCGCCATGTCGATCAGGCCGCGCAACTCGGCCCGGTGCGCGGGATCGGCGACCCGCACCAGCGTCTCGACCCGCCGGTCCAGGTTCCGGTGCATGAGGTCGGCGCTGCCGATCCAGATCCCGCCGTCGGTGTCCTTGTCGTCCACGCCGAACGCGTAGATCCGCGAGTGCTCCAGGAACCGGCCGAGCACGCTGCGCACCCGGATCGTCTCCGAGACGCCGGGCATGCCGGGCCGGACGCCGCAGATCCCGCGGACCCACAGGTCGACCGGCACCCCGGCCTGAGACGCGCGGTAGAGCGAGTCGATGATCACCTCGTCGATGATCGCGTTGCATTTCATGCGGATCCGCGCGGGCCGCCCGGCGCGGGCCCGTTCGGTCTGCACACGGATCTGATTCACCAGGCCGGAACGGATGCCCGCGGGCGCGACCAGCAGCCGGCCGTAATCGGAGTACCGGCTGTAACCGGTGAGGTGGTTGAACAGGTCGGTGACGTCCTCGCCGACGGTGGGATCGGCGGTGAGCAGGCCGAAGTCCTCGTACAGCCGGGCCGTCTTGGGGTGATAGTTGCCGGTGCCGATGTGGCAGAAGCGGCGCAGCGAGCCGTCTGCCTCCCCGCGCACGACCAGGATCATCTTGCAGTGAGTCTTGAGCCCGACAAAGCCGTAGACCACGTGGCAGCCGGCCTCCTCCAGCTTGTGGGCCCAGGCCACGTTGGCGCGCTCGTCGAAGCGGGCCTTGATCTCCACCACCACCACGACCTGCTTGCCGGCGTTCGCCGCGTCGATGAGCGCGTCCACGATCTCGGAATCGCCGCTGGTCCGGTACAGGGTGTGCTTGATCGCCAGCACCCGGGGATCGGCCGCCGCGGAGACCACCAGGCGCTGGGTGCTGGCCGCGAACGAGTCGTACGGGTGGTGCACGAGCACGTCATGCTCGGCGATCTCGGCGAAGATGCTCGTGTCGATGGGCAGGATGCTCTCCGAGGGCTTGAACGGCGGGTACTTCAGCTGCGGCAGGTCGAGGTCGGCGATGGCGTGCAGCCCGGACAGGTCGAGCGGCCCGGGGACGCGGTACACCGCGCGGGTGTCGACGCCGAGCTCGGTGACCAGCTTGTCCAGCACGTCGCTGGACATCGACTCCTCGACCTCGAGCCGGACCGCCTGCTCGAAGCGGCGCCGCTGCAGCTCGCGCTCCATCGACTTCAGCAGGTCTTCGGTCATGTCCTCGTCGATCTCGAGGTCGCGGGTCCGGGTCACCCGGAACACGTGGTGCTCGAGCACGTCGAGGCCGGAGAAGAGCTCCGGCAGGTGGGCGGCGATGACATCCTCGAGCGGCACGAACCGGTACGGCGCCACGGTCAGGAACCTGGGCAGCAGCGGGGGCACCTTCACCCGGGCGAACATGGTCGTGCCGGTCTTCGGATCTGCGATCATGACGGCCAGGCTGAGCGAGAGGCCGGAGATGTAGGGGAACGGGTGGGCCGGGTCGACCACGAGCGGCGTGAGCACCGGGTAGATCCGCTCCCGGAAGAGCTTCTGCAGCGCCTCCTGCTCGGCCTGCTCGAGTTCCTTCCACCGCAGGATCTCGATGCCCTCCCGGACCAGGGCGGGCAGCACCGAGCGGCTGAAGCATTCGGCGTGCCGCCGGGTCAGCCCGCCGGCCGTGTCCAGCGTGTTCTCCAGGATCTGCGCGGGCGACCGCCCGCTGGCGTGCTCGACCGGGAGCCCGGCGGCCATCCGCCGCATCCGGCCGGCCACCCGCACCATGAAGAACTCGTCCAGGTTGCTCGCGAAGATGGCCAGGAACCGCACCCGCTCGAGCAGCGCCAGGGCCTCATCCTCGGCCAGCTCGAGCACCCGCTGGTTGAACCGGAGCCAGCTCTCCTCACGGTCCAGGTACCTGTCGAGCGGCAGCTCATCGCCGTCCGGCAGGCTGGGCTCATCTACCGGCCCGGAAGCACGCTCCGTCACGGCCCGCACGGCCGGGCCGGGCTGGGCGCCGCTCACGCGTCCCCGCCTGGCGGTCCGGACCGGCGCATCCGGTTGTCCGACGCTCACACCTGGCACCGCGCCTTCGCCGTTCGTTCCCTCGCCACGCTCTGAGGTGGTCTGACCTGAGCCCATGCACCTATTGTCCCCAGTGTCGTCGCCAATCAACGGCGGCGGGGGTACTACCGAGCAAACTCCAGGTGACGGGCGGCCGGCGGGCGAGCCCGCCAGGCCGGGCCGGCCGGGGCCCATCTTGCGGCCGGGCGCCGGCGGGCGGGAAGATCGGACGGCTGAGCGAACGGAGACAACGCATGCGGATCGGCACCACCCAGGACGAGCCGGCCCTGAGGCCCTCACCCGCCTTCGCGACCAGTTGCAGCGCGCGGCCGATGACGGCTTCGCCTCGGCCTGGATGTCGAACATCTTCGGCCTGGACGCGCTGACGGCGCTGGCCGTGGCCGGGAGCCAGGTGCCGGGTATCGAGCTGGGCACGGCGGTGGTGCCGACCTACCCGCGGCACCCGGCGGTGCTCGCGCAGCAGGCGCTGACCGCAGCCACGGCCCTGGGCGGGCGGCTGACGCTCGGCATCGGCCTGTCGCACAAGATCGTCATCGAGGACATGTACGGCTACAGCTTCGACCGGCCGGCCCGGCACATGCGCGAGTACCTCAGCATCCTGCTGCCGCTGCTCGACGGCGAGACGGTGTCGTTCCGGGGCGAGACCATGCGGGCCGGGATCGGGTTGTCGACGCCGCGCCCCGGCCGGGTGCCCGTGCTGCTCGCGGCGCTCGCGCCGCAGATGCTCCGGCTGGCCGGCCAGCGCACCGACGGGACCGTGCTGTGGATGACCGGGCCGGCCACGGTGCGGGATTACATCGTCCCGGCGATCAGGGCCGCGGCGCAGGCCGCCGGGCGGCCGAGTCCCCGCGTGGTCTGCATGCTGCCGGTCTGCGTCACCGACGATCCGGACGGCGCCCGGGCCCAAGCGAACCGGGTCTTGGCGATCTACGGGCAGCTGCCGTCCTACCGCGCGATGCTAGACCGGGAGGGCGCCGCGCAGCCCGGCGACGTCGCGCTGGCCGGCGACGAGGATTCCGTCGCCGCGCAGATCAGGGCCCTGGAGGAAGCTGGCGTGACCGACTTCGTGGCCGCCGAGTACTCGCACGGCGACGAGCGGGCGCGCACGCGGGCACTGCTGAAGTCACTGATCGGCTGACCGGCCGGTGCGGCGGGTGCGGCGGCCCCGCCGCTGCCCGGTCAGTGCAGGCCGGACCGGTCGGCTAGCTCGGCCAGCAGCATGGTCAGCTGCCGTTCCTCGGTCACGGCCCGGCCGCTGGCCTGCATCAGCTCGGCCAGCCGGGGATCCCAGGGGCTCTCCGCTGCCGGGCCCTTGAGCGGCTCGGAGCTGGCCGCCAGGGCGCTGCGGTAGTCGTCCGCCCCCATGAGCCACGGTGCCGCGCCCAGCCGCCGGATGGCCGCCGCGGTCGTCCGCAGTCCCGGCCAGTCGAAGTCGCTGTGCCAGTGAATCCTGGTCCCGGTGGCGACCGCGGCCTGCAGCAGGCGGTAGCAGGCCACGGACGGCTCGCCCTCGGTGCAGACCAGCGGCGCGCTGTCGGCGCCCAGCTGGGCCGCGGCCGCGCGCAGCACCGCCGGGTTCTCGCAGACGCGCAGGTCGATGGCCAGCGGCATGACCGGCATGGCGGTGAGCTGGTGCAGGGTGACCCGGAACGGCTCCCCGGCCTCGGCGGCCCCGGTGAGCCAGTCGCCCAGGTCGTCGCCGACCGCCCGGACGTTGAGCACGAGCACCTGGCTGGCCAGGTCGTCGGTGACCACGCCCGCCGCCGTCCACAGCCCGCGCTCGGCCTCCCGGCCGGCCGGCGCCGGGACCGCCTCCCGGTGCGCCAGCGCGCGCAGCACCAGCGCGGCCAGCGGGGTCGCGTCCAGCGCCTTCGTGTCGCCGGTGACCGCCTCGGCCAGCACGGGCAGCAGCACCGCCGGCTCGTCGGCCGTGGCCGGCAGCCGCTCCAGCACGGCCGTGGCCTGGCCCAGCAGCTGCCCCTGCCCGTTGCGGACCAGCCGGGTGAGGGTACCGTCCCTGGTCACCTCGTCCAGCCAGGCGAGGTGCCACGCCGCCGCCGCCAGGCGGCTGCGCCGCGCCCCGTCCAGCGCGTCCTGGAATCGCCGGATCTCGGTGGCCCGCTCGGCGGCCCGGTCCCGGACCGGGCCGGTCAGGGACTCGACCGCGGCGCGCAGCCCGGACGCGATCCCGGCCCGGCGCAGCGCGGCGTCCACCTCGGGCAGCGGGATGCTGAGCGAGGTGCCGCGCCCGGCCGCGTGGCCGAGCAGGCGCCCGGCCGCCTTGCGCTGCTCGGCGGTGGCGCCGACCAGGGTGACGGTGCCGTCGACCGGCTCGCCGCGCTCCAGGCGGACCCGGACCCGGTCGATCAGCCAGCTGAGTTCCGGCGTGCCCAGCACGTGCTGCAACCGCTGCGGGTCACTGACCCAGGGGTCTGCTGTTTCGCTGGCCATCAACTCGCTCGCTTGGCCATGCTGGCCATTCCTGGTCGCCCCGGTGCCGTCCTATTCTTTCAGTCTCTGTGCTCGCGGCCCGGGCTGCAATGCCGGTAAAGGTCGCGCAGCAGGGAGATCTCCGCGCCATGGTGGATGACCTCGCGGTGGATGTGCAGCACCAGCTCGGCCATCGAGGAGTCGGCGAACGGGCCCGCGGCCGGGCCCGGGCCGACGGGCGGCTAGAACCGCGCGCCGAGGCCGCAGGCCCGGTGCAGTTCCTCGCGGCTGGACAGCTTGACCCGGGCGCCGCGGCCGAGGGAGGCCGCGAGCTCCTTCTCCGCGTTCTCGATCCCGAGCCAGTCGGCGTAGCTCACCGGGCGGATCCCGCGGGCCGCCAGCAGCTGCTCGAAGCGCGACGCGGACCCCGGGCCGTCCGCGGCCTCCAGCCCGGCCTCGGGATAGCGGAGCAGCCCGGCCCTGGGCAGCTGGACGTCCTCCGGGCCAGGGCCGCCGGCCAGGTCGGCGAGCAGCGCGCGGACGGTCTCCGCGGCGTCGGACTTGTTGGTCCCGATGACGCCGGTGGGCCCGCGCTTGAGCCAGCCGGCCACGTACTCCCCGGGCAGCGCGGCCCCGTCGGGCCCGAGCACCCGTCCCTCCGCGTTCGGTACCACGTACGCCCGGTCGTCGAACGGCACGCCGCGCAGCGGCACGCTCTGGTATCCCACGCTGCGCAGCACCATCTGCGCGCCGAGCGTGTCGTACGTGCCGGTCCCGACAAACCTGCCGTTTTCGTCCAGCCGGGTGCGCTCCAGGGTCAGCCCGGACACCTGGCCCGGCCCGTGAATCTCGGTCGGCCGCAGCCAGAACCTGATGAACAGCCTGCGCGCGCCGCCCTCCGGCTCCCGCCCGGCCCACTCCCTGATCACCGCGTAGTTGCCGCGCACGTGCCGGTCGGTCTCGGTCAGCCGCGTGCTCTCCCCGGTCGGGTCGAAGGCGTCCAGGTCGGCTTCGCCGCCGTAGACCACCACCTCCACGCCGGGCAGCTCGCCGAGCTCGCGCAGTTCCTTGGTGGTGAACTTGGCCTGGGCCGGGCCGCGGCGGCCGATCATGTGGACCTCGCGGACCTTGCTGGTCATCAGCGTGTCGAGCACCGGCTGCGAGATGTCGGTCTGGCGCAGATCTTCGGGGTCCCGGGCCAGGATCCTGGCCACGTCCACCGCCACGTTGCCGACGCCGATGACCGCGACCGACTCGGCGTCCAGGGTGTACTTGCCCGGGTCGATATCCGGGTGGCCGGAGTACCAGTTCACAAAGTCGGTGGCCGCGACGCTGCCCGGCAGGTCCTCGCCGGGGATGCCCATCCGCCGGTCCCGCATCGCGCCGGTCGCGTACACCACCGCGTCGTAGCTGGCCAGCAGGTCCTCGCGGGTCACGTCGTCGCCGAGGTGCACGCCGCCGACGAAGCTGACGCCGTCGTGCTCGAGCACGGTCCGCAGCTTCTCCGCGATCGACTTGATCGACTTGTGGTCAGGGGCGACGCCGTACCGGACCAGGCCGTAAGGGGTGGGCAGCCGGTCAATCACGTCAATCTTGATCGCGTGCGGGGCATCGAGCGCCGCGCCCTGCTTGAGCAGCGCCTCGGCGGTATAGAGGCCGGCCGGGCCAGACCCTACGACGGCAATCTGAAGTGTTCTCATAAATCCCGATTCTGCCCTTGATTCATTATCACGCGTGCTGGTCGTGAGCAAGCTCTGAGGTTTTCCTCGCCACAGCTTCAGTAATCGCACGGGCCAGGTGCTGCGGGGCCAGGCCCAGGTCGTCGAGGATCTGGCCGCGGTCGCCGTGGTCGAGGAACTCCTGGGGCAGGCCGAACGTGCGCGCCGGGGTGTCCACGTCGTGGTCCCGCAGCAGCCGGCACACGGCATCGCCGAAGCCCCCCGCCCGGCCGTTGTCCTCCACGGTCACTACCAGCCGGTGTTCGCGTGCCTCGTCGGCCAGCGCCTCGTCCAGCGGCTTGACCCAGCGCGGGTCGACGACCGTGACGCCGATGCCCTGGTCGGCCAGGCGCTCCGCGGTCTCCGCGCAGGCCACCGCCATCGTCCCGGCCCCGACCAGCAGCACGTCCCGGGCCGTGCCGCCGGCGGGCCGGGCCAGCACGTCCATGCTGCCGAGCCGGCCGACGGCCTCGACCTCGGTGCCCACCGTGGCCTTCGGGTAGCGCAGCACGGTGGGGCCGTCGCTCACCGCCACGGCCTCGTCCAGCAGCTCGGCGAGGCGGGTGGCGTCCCGCGGCGCCGCGATCCTCAGCCCGGGCACCACCTGCAGGATCGAGCCGTCCCACATGCCGTGGTGGCTGGCCCCGTCGGGGCCGGTGATCCCGGCCCGGTCCAGCGCGATCGTCACCGGCAGCTGGTGCAGGGCCACGTCCATCAGCAGCTGATCGAAGGCCCGGTTCAGGAACGTCGCGTAGATCGCGACCACCGGGTGCAGGCCGCCCATGGCCAGGCCCGCCGCGCAGGTCATCGCGTGCTGCTCGGCGATGCCGACGTCGAACACCCGGTCCGGGAAGGCCCGCGCGAACGCGGTGAGCTTGGTCGGGTGCAGCATCGCCGCGGTGACCGCGACGACGTCCGGGCGCCGCGCGCCGATCGCGGCCAGCTCGTCGCCGAACACCTCCGACCAGGTCCGCTTCGGTATCACCGGCCCGGGCTGCGCGGCCAGGTGCGCGGGCGGGGCGGCCGGCACCTGGTGCAGGCAGTCCTCCTCGTTCTGCTCGGCGAGCGGGTAGCCGAACCCCTTCCTGGTGATCACGTGCACGATCACCGGGCCGCCGTAATCGCCGGCCCGGCGCAGCGCGTGCTCGACCATCTGCTCGTCGTGCCCGTCGATGGGCCCGAGGTACTTCAGGCCGAGGTCCTGGAACAGGACCTGCGGCTGCAGCACGTCCTTGATGCCCTTCTTGATCCCGTGCAGCGTGTCGTAGAGCGGCGGCCCGACCAGCGGCGTGCGCGGCAGCGTGGTCTTGATGTACTCGAGCACGTGCTCGTAGCGCTGGGAGACCCGGACCGCCGCGAGGTGGTCGGCCAGCCCGCCGATCGTCGGCTGGTAGGAGCGGCCGTTGTCGTTGACGACGATGACGATCCGGCTGTCCCTGGCCACCGCGATGTTGTTCAGCGCTTCCCAGGCCATGCCTCCGGTCAGCGCGCCGTCGCCGATGACCGCCACCACGGTGCGGTGCGTCTCGCCCCGCAGCCGGTAGGCCTTGGCCAGGCCGTCGGCGTAGCAGAGGCTGGTGGAGGCGTGCGAGTTCTCGACCAGGTCGTGCTCGGATTCGGCCCGGCTCGGGTAGCCGGACACCCCGCCGGCCAGCCGCAGCGTGCCGAACTCCGCGTACCGGCCGGTGAGCAGCTTGTGCACGTAGGCCTGGTGGCCGACGTCGAACACGATCCGGTCGACCGGAGAGTCGAAGACCCGGTGCAGCGCGATGGTCAGCTCGACCACGCCCAGGTTCGGCCCCAGGTGACCGCTGTTCCTGGATACCGTCTCGATCAGCTCGTCCCGGATCTCGCTGGCCAGCCGGGGCAGTTCGTCTGCGTTGAGCGCCTTGAGGTCCCGCGGACCTGAGATGGTTTCCAGCAGCGTCACGGGCTCTGCTCCTCCGTGGTCGTCGGGCCTCGGGTTAGCCGGCTGGCCGGTCCCGCGGCGCAGGGCAGCCGGTCCGGGAATCCACCGATTCTAGTTCCGCCTCAGCAACGACCGTACCTTGTGTCACCGCTGCGCCCTGACGGCCTCGTCAGCCAGCAGCCGGGCCACGCCGTCGGCGACCTCCGGGGCCAGCTCCCACAGGCCGGGCTGGCCCACGGTCAGGACCGGCCACCGCAGCGGCCGCGGATCCGCGAGCCGCCAGTGGTAGGCGCCGCGGCTGGCCCACTCGCCGCAGCCGCACGAGCCGCCACGGGCGGCCGCCGCGCACACCCCCGCCAGGCTGACCACGGCGACGATGCCGCCGATCGCGGTCACCGGGTCGGCCGAGTCCCAGGCGGCGCTGGCGGCCCGGCGGACCACGTCGTGCTCGAAGGATTCCAGGTCAACACGGAACGAGGCGTAGATGGCGACCGGCCCGCGGTAGCCGGTGCCCGCGGCCCGGTTCAGGACCGGCTTGTGCCCGCGGGCGATCGCCCATGCCCAGGGCTGGCGCACGCTGATGGCCCGCAACAGCGACCTCCCCCGTCTCGCGTGCCTGCTGACTCATCACACGTCTGCGGGCGGGCGCCGGTTCACCGCGACTCACGGTCACGGCGGCGGCAGGGTCCGGGCCCGGCCGGCCAGCCACCCGGCCCAGAGCTGGAGCCCGACCGCCCCGAGCAGCGCCAGCACCGGGATCGTCCAGCCGCCGGTTACCCGGTGCAGGAACCCGACCCCGAGCGGCCCGGCCGCCGCGATCAGGTAGCCGGCGCTCTGCGCGAATCCGGACAGGGACGCGGCGGTCGCCGGATTGGGCGCCCGGGCCGCGGTAAAGAAGATCGCGAGCCCCAGCGACGAGCCCTGGCCCAGCCCGAGCAGGAGCGCCCAGGCGGCGGCGCTGCCGGTGGGGGCGACGAGCGTGCCGCTGAGGCCGACGGCGATCGCCAGCACCGTCGCCGCGACCAGGAGGCGCTGGTCGCGAGCGCGGTGCGCGACCATCGGCATGGCCATGGCGGCGAGCGCGTTGCCGCCGTTCATCAGGGCGAGCAGCCCGCCGGCGCCCGCGGCGCTCACGCCGCGGTCCTGGAACAGGGTGGGCAGCCAGGACAGCGTGGCGTAGTAGTCCAGGCTCTGCAGGCCCATGAACGCGGCCACCTGCCACGCGAGCGCATGCCGGTGCACGGCCGCCCGGGCGCGGCGATCCGGCGCCAGGCGGCCCGGTTTCGTGTGGTACCGGACCTGCGGCAGCCATACCACGGCCGCCACCACGGCGGGCAGTGCCCACAGGCCGAGCGTGAGCTGGACCGGCCAGCCCGATCCGGGACGTGCGCTGGCGGCGGCCCGGAACACCGGCACGGCGATCAGCGACGCCACGACCGCGCCCGCGCCGAGCATGAGCAGGTAGGCCCCGATGAGCAGGCCCGCGTGCTGCGGGCGGCGGCGCTTGACCAGACTGGGCAGCAGGACGTTCATCAGGGCGATCGCGCCGCCCGCCAGCACCGTACCGGGAAACAGCAGGGCTCCCGGCGCGGCGCCGCGCAGCAGCAGGCCGCCCGCCAGCAGCAGCAGCGCGGTCAGCAGCACCCACTCCTCGCCGAACCGGTGGCTCAGCGGGGCGGCCAGGCCGGAGAACAGCCCGAAGCAGAGCACCGGGATCGCGGCCAGCACGGCGATCGAGGCCGAGGACAGGTGCAGCGCCGCGGACAGCTCGGGGAAGACCGGGGGCAGGCTGGTGATCGCGGCCCGGAGGTTGATCGCGAGCACCATGATGCCGACCGTGAGCAGCGCCACGTCCCGGGCGCGATGCGGGCGGGCCCGCAGCCGCGGGCCGGCCTCGGACGGGACGTCGGCCATGTCCGAGGTGTCTGGCGAGTCGGAGTGACGCACCCAAAGACGCTACCGTTGCCACGTGAGCGAGCCGGAGGGGCCGCGGCGCCGTCTGGACTGAGGAGAGAGGGAGCTTGCGACCGAGCGACGAGGCTTGTCCGAGCCAAAGGGGCGCGCCGCCGTCTGGACTGACGAGCGAGGGCGCGAGGAACGAGCGCCCGAGCGAGGAGGGAAGACGGCGGGTTAAAGCGCCCCGGAGGCGAGCGGAAAACAGGGGAACACAGTGAGCGAGCAGCAGCCAGACATCGCCGGCCTGCGGCAGGGCCTGGACGAGGTGGACAGCGGGATCGTGCGCCTCATCGCGGAGCGCCGCGGGCTCATCGAGGCCATCGCGAAGGTGAAGGAGCATTCCCCCGCGGCGATCCAGGATCCTGACCGGGAGCGGCGGGTGCTGGACGGGGTCGTGGCCGAGGCCGCGGCCCTGGGCGTGTCCGCCAGCCTGGTACGCACGATCTTCCGCGAGCTGATCAGCGACTCGGTGGCGCAGCAGGCCCGGCACCTGAACGGGGACGGCGGCGGGCGGGCCCGGGTCGCGTTCCAGGGCGCCGCGCACGCCTACAGCGATGCCGCTGCGCGGAAGTACCTGGCCGGCCGCGGGCTCGAGGGTGACCTGACCGGCTACCGCACGTTCCGCGAGGCGGCCGACGCGCTGCTGGCGGGCGACGCCGATCTCGCGGTGCTGCCGATCGAGAACACCACCGCCGGGAGCATCAACGAGGTCTACGCCCTGCTGCGCTCGCACGAGCTGTTCATCGTGGGCGAGGAGACCTGGAAGGTCGACCACTGCCTGGCCGCCGCCGCGGACGTCCCGCTCTCCGCCCTCAGCCGGATCCTGTCGCATCCGCAGGGCCTCGAGCAGTGCGCGCGATTCCTGCAGTCCCTGCCGAACGCCGTCCCGACCACCTACTTCGATACCGCGGGCGCCATGCAGGCCGTGGCCGCGGCGGGCGATCCCACCGTGGCCGCGATCGCCTCACCGGAGGCTGCCGGCGCGTACGGGCTCGTCGTGCTGTGTCATGACATCGCGGACTCCCCGGACAACTTCACCCGGTTCGTGGTCCTGTCCACCACGCCGGCCGCCGTCGACGTCCGGATCCCGTGCAAGACGAGCCTGATCCTGGTCACCCGGCACGAGGAGGGCGCCCTGCTGCGCTGCCTGGAGGTGCTGTCGGGCAGCGGCCACTCGATGACCAAGCTGGAGTCGCGGCCGCGCCCGGGCCGGCCGTGGGAGTACCTGTTCTTCCTGGATTTCGAGGGCAATGCCGCCGACCCCCGGACCGCGGTCGCCCTCGACGAGCTCCGGTCGGCGGCCCTCTACATCAAGGTCCTCGGCAGCTATCCGGCCAAGGTGCTGCGCCCGGAGGCCCGCCCGGGGGACCTGCCCGGCCCGCAGGCCGACGAGTCGCCGGCCGAGACGCTGGAGGCGGTCGCCGCGCTCGAGGTGCCCGCCGCCCGCCGATCCCGGCACTACAAGCTCGTCGACCGGGCCGCCCGCCAGGCCGACACGGTGATCCGCGTCGGCGACGTGCTCGTCGGCGGCGACGGCTTCGTGGTCATGGCGGGGCCGTGCTCGGTCGAGAGCGCCGAGCAGATCGGCTCGTGCGCGAAATTCGTCCGGGATCACGGCGCGCACGTGCTGCGCGGCGGCGTGTTCAAGCCCCGGACCTCGCCGTACGCATTCCAGGGGCTCGGCTGGGACGGGCTGGACCTGCTGGTCGCGGCGGGACGCGAGAGCGGCCTCCCGGTAGTCACCGAGGTGATGGCCGTGGACCAGGTGCCGCGGATGGCGAAGGCGGCCGACATCCTCCAGGTCGGCACCCGCAACATGCAGAACTTCGACCTGCTGCGCGAACTCGGCAAGGTGGACCGGCCGGTGCTGCTCAAGCGCGGGCTGTCCAGCACCATCGAGGAATGGCTCGCGGCCGCCGAGTACGTGGTCGCGCAGGGCAATCAGCAGGTGATCCTCTGCGAGCGGGGCATCCGGACCTTCGAGAGCGCCACCCGGAACACCCTCGACCTGTCCGCGGTGGCCGTCATCCGCGAGCGATCGCACCTGCCGGTGATCGTGGACCCCAGCCACGGCACCGGGCAGCGCCGCTACGTCGCGCCGATGGCCTGGGCGGCGCGCGCCGCGGGCGCGCACGGCCTGCTCATCGAGGTCCACCCGGACCCCGACCAGGCCCTGTCCGACGCCGACCAGAGCCTGTCCTTCGACCAGTTCGGCGCGCTGATGCGCCAGCTCGCCGCCGTCCCGGGCTCGCCGGCCGCCGGCTGAGCCCGCCGCCGACCTGCCCGGCCGTGGCCGCCGGGTCAGCCCCGGGCCAGCAGTGACCGCAGCACGTACTGCATGATGCCGCCGTGACGGTAGTACTCGGCCTCGCCGGGGGTGTCGATCCGCACCACCGCGCGGAACTCCCGGCCGTCGGCCCGGACGGTCACCTCCCTCGGCACCGGCCCGGAGTTGATCGCCTCGATCCCGAGCACGTCGAACACCTCGTGCCCGGTCAGCCCCAGCGACGCGGCGGACTCCCCGGGCCGGTACTGCAGCGGCAGCACCCCCATGCCGATCAGGTTGGACCGGTGGATCCGCTCGAACGACTCCACCAGCACGGCCCGCACGCCCAGCAGCGCGGTCCCCTTCGCGGCCCAGTCGCGGGACGAGCCGGAACCGTACTCCTGGCCGGCCAGCACCAGCAGCGGGGTTCCTTCCGCCAGGTAGGCCCGGGAGGCCTCGTAGATCGACGTCTGCGTGCCCTCGGGCAGCTTGACGGTGAACCCGCCCTCGGTGCCCGGGGCCAGCTGGTTGCGCAGCCGGATGTTGCCGAACGTGCCGCGGATCATCACCTCGTGGTTGCCCCGCCGGGAGCCGTAGCTGTTGAAGTCGCGCCGCTGCACCCCGCGGGAGATCAGGTACTCCCCCGCCGGGCTGTCGGCCTTGATCGCCCCGGCCGGCGAGATGTGGTCGGTGGTCACCGAGTCGCCGAGCAGGACCAGCACCCGCGCGCCGTGAATGTCGGTCACCGGCTCGGGCTCGGCGGGCATCCCGTCGAAGTACGGCGGGCGCCGCACGTAGGTCGACTCCGGGTCCCAGGCGAACGTCTTGCCCGGCGGCACCTCGAGTTCCCGCCAGCGGTCGTCCCCGGCGAACACGTCGGCGTAGTCACGGGTGAACATCTCCGCGGCCACCGCGTGCTGGACGACGTCGGAGATCTCAGCGGGAGACGGCCACAGGCCGGACAGGTACACCGGCTGCCCCGACTTCCCGGTCCCGAGCGGCTCCGACGTCAGGTCGATGTCCATGGTCCCGGCCAGCGCGTACGCCACCACGAGCGGCGGCGAGGCCAGGTAGTTCATCTTCACGTCCGGGTTGATCCGGCCCTCGAAGTTCCGGTTGCCGGACAGCACGGAGACCACGGCGAGGTCGCTGGCGGCGACGGCCTCGCTGATCGCCTCGGGCAGCGGGCCGGAGTTGCCGATGCAGGTGGTGCAGCCGTAGCCCACGAGGTTGAAGCCGAGCTTCTCCAGGTACGGGGTGAGCCCGGCCCGCTCGTAGTAGTCCATGACCACCTTGGAGCCCGGCGCCAGGGTGGTCTTGACCCACGGCTGGCGTTCCAGCCCGGCCTCGACCGCCTTCTTGGCCAGCAGCGCGGCGCCGATCATCACCGACGGGTTGGAGGTGTTCGTGCACGAGGTGATGGCGGCGATCACGACCGAGCCGTGGTCGACGGAGGTCTTGGTGCCGTCGTCGAGCGTCACCTCGACCGGGGCGGACGGCCGTCCGCCGGCCGACGCGGCGGGCTCCCGCGCCGGGGCTGCCTCGTGCTCGCCGCCGACCGTCCCGTTCTTCTCCGCGGTGAAGGGGTCAGAGGCCGGGAACGTGTCGGCGATCTCCTCGTCCAGGCTGTCGAGCGGCACGTAGGAACCGAGCGCCGCGCGGAACGCGGCCTTGGCGTCGGTCAGCGCCACCCGGTCCTGCGGCCGCTTGGGGCCGGCCAGCGAGGGCACCACCGTGGCCAGGTCGAGCTCGAGCTCCTCGGAGTAGCGCGCCGCAGCGCCCGGCTCGTGCCACAGGCCCTGCTCCTTGGCGTACGCCTCGACCAGCGCGACGTGCTCCGCGCTGCGCCCGGTCAGCCGCAGGTAGCTGATGGTCTCGGCATCGATCGGGAAGATCGCGCAGGTGGAGCCGAACTCCGGGCTCATGTTGCCGATCGTGGCCCGGTTGGCCACCGGCACGGCGGTCACGCCCTCGCCGTGGAACTCGACGAACTTGCCGACCACGCCGCGGCGGCGCAGCAACTCGGTGATCGTGAGCACCAGGTCGGTGGCGGTCGCCCCGGACGGCAGCTCCCCGGTCAGCCGGAACCCGGCGACCTGGGGGATCAGCATCGAGACCGGCTGGCCGAGCATGGCCGCCTCGGCCTCGATCCCGCCCACCCCCCAGCCGAGCACGCCGAGCCCGTTCTGCATGGTGGTGTGCGAGTCGGTGCCCAGGCAGGTGTCCGGGTACGCGGCCAGGCCGCCCCCGCCCGCCGCGCCGCCCCCGCCCGCCGCGCCGCCGGTCATGATCACCCGGGCCAGGTGCTCGATGTTGACCTGGTGCACGATCCCGGTGCCCGGCGGCACCACCTTGAACTGGCTGAACGCCTCCTGGCCCCAGCGCAGGAAGCCGAATCGCTCCCGGTTGCGCTGGAACTCGAACTCCACGTTGCGCTCGAACGCGTCCGGCCGCCCGAACACGTCGGCGATCACCGAGTGGTCGATGACCAGCTCCGCCGGGACCAGCGGGTTGATCCGGCCCGCGTCGCCGCCGAGGTCACGCATCGCCTCGCGCATGGTCGCGAGGTCGACCACCGCGGGAACGCCGGTCAGGTCCTGCATGATCACCCGGGCCGGGCTGAACTGGATCTCGGTGGCGGGCTCGGCCTTGGGGTCCCACGCCGCGAGCGCCGTGATGTGGTCGGCGGTGACGTTCACGCCGTCCTCGGTCCGGAGCAGGTTCTCCAGCAGGACCTTGAGGCAGAACGGGAGGTCGCCGTGGCCCGGCGCCTGGTCCAGCCGGTGTATCTGGTACCTGGTCCCGCCGACCTGCAGCGTGCCGCGGCTGCCGAAGCTGTTCGGTGTCATCGTGTGGCCTCCAGCCCTGTTGCTCGTCCCTGGCCCCGCCGCCGTGCGTCCCGCCGCCCCGGTCCCGCCGCCTGGGTCCCGCCGCTACCGCATCTTCCCGCAGCCGCGGCTTCCCCGTTCCCCCGCCTCGAATCTCGGCCCGCCCGAATCCTGGCGCGGCCCGAACCCCGGGCGTGGCCCGCGGTACTCGCCGACGGCAATATCTCGACATCAAGCTACCTACGCCTAACCTAGCCCTGATTTATCTTGACGTCAAGCTATCTGTGCCTCCCCGGCCGCGGACAAGCAGGCAGCGCGGGGGCGAGCGTACCGCCCCCGCGCTGCCGGGCTCAGGGTTCCGGGCTGCCGGGTCAGCAGCCTCCGGGGGTCAGAGCCTTCCGGTGATCAACGCCGCCATCTTCGGCGTGCCGATCCCGGTGGCCAGGTCGTATCCCCGGGTGGTCGGGAACAGGCCGTTGTTGTTGGTGGACTGGCCGATGCCGGTGATGTCGTGGAAGTACCGGCCCGGGTTGACGTTGTACAGCAGGTACAGCAGCGGGTTGATGTTGCCGCTGCGGTGCCCCTGGTAGCTGTCGCGGTCCGCGATGATCGCCGACCACAGCGGCGAGGACAGGCTGGTCCCGCCGATCTGGAACCAGCCGGGCACCGGCTCGCTCGCGCTGAAGGTCCCGCACACGCTGAACGGCGTGTTCTCGTTGCCGGTGCAGTACTCGGCGTAACCCGTGTACTCGTCGGCGTTGGCGGAGATGTCGGGATCCTCGCGGCACGGCGTGCCCACCTTGGCCAGCGCGCACTGGGTGGTGCCGTTGCCGTGGGTGGTGTAGGGGTTGTTGATCCCCGGGCCGCGCTGGTAGAACGGGCGCCCCCACCACTGGCTGGACCCGCCGCCGCCGGCGCCGGTCTCCGCGCACCAGAAGAAGCCGCCCTGGTTGTCGTTACCCGCGTTGGGCCCCTGGTTGCTGCACAGGTTGTTCACGTTCCACACCGTCTCCACGCCGCGGGGGTAGGCCGGGTGCGGCTTAGTCCCGGGGTTGAAGCTCGTCAGCGACGTGCCGCCGACGCTGGTCACCCAGGGCTGCGAGGGCGGGTCGAGGACGTTGACGATCGTGGTGCCGTCCGAGCGGATGCAGGAGAACGCGCCGGTGTCGCCCTCGGCGCCGAACATGCTCTGCCCCTGCGCGGCCATCTGCTCGAAGACCGTGTTCTCGGCCTGGACATAGGCCCCGGTCACGTCGTTCTCGCACACCGACCAGCTCGAGCTGACCACGTCGGCCCGGTCGTCGTTGGCGATCGCGGTGTATTCGTCGAGCTCGGTCTGCCCGGTGAAGTCGTTCGGCGCGTTGTACACGATCAGGTGCCGGACGTCGGGCGCGATGGTCAGCTGCATCTGGATGTCGGCGTCGACCTCGATATCCCCGGCGTAGCCGTTGAAGTCGGGCGGGCAGGTGTCACCGGTCGGGCACTGCGGGTCCAGCGGGCCGCCGTCGATGAGGACGTTCTGCAGCGGCGGGCTGTAGTTGGGCCCGTAGAACTGGTGCGCCCAGGTGGCGATGTCGGACTCCTGGTAGGCCGAGAGCTCGAACACCGCCTCGTTGACGCCCTTGCCCTTGCCCCTCGGGCCGACCTGGGGAGCGTCGTAGATCGAGTTGGTCTGCGACGGCGTCAGGCCGCTGCAGCCAGGTCCGGCTCCGTACCCGTACGGGAAGCCGACGCCGTTGTTCACGAGGTTGAACAGCTGGGCGGTGGTCGGATAGGGCGTCTCGCAACTCGCCGACCCGCCAGACGACTTGCCGGCCGCCTTAGCGCCGACTGGGCGGGCGGTGTTGCTGATGCGAGCGACCATCGGGTGCTCGCGCACCGTGTTGGTGAGCCCGACCACGCCGAGCACGCCGGAGGCGAGCGACCGCGGCAGCTGCACGGCCGTTGAGTTGGAGTAGTACGTGATGCCGTGCGAGTCCCGGTAGGTGCTGAGCGTGGTGCGGAACGCGCCGGACACCTGCTGGCTCGACCCGGTGGCGCGTACCAGGAACGGCGAGCCGGACTGCGTGACCCGCAGGCCGGCCCCGCGCAGGTAGCTGGCGACTGCGGACTGGGCCGCGGCGGTCGGCGCAAATCGCGCGTTGAACTGCCCCTTGGCCAGCCAGTGCTGGTAGTCCTTGCTGGCCGGAGTGTAGAGGTTGGCCAGCAGGGCGTTCATCTGAGCCTGGTGCTGGGCCGCCAGCACCACCTCGACCGACATCGCCGAACTGCGGAACAGCCCGGTCCGGGCGTCGCTGGTGGCCGGCACGCTGTCCTTCATGGCCACGAACTGCGGCGCAGAGGACGACGTCGCGGCTACGGCAGGCACGCTGAACGCGCCACCTAGCGCGATCATCGCCAGCCCCATGACGGAGATGGCGCCGGCCCGTATCGGGCGGCGGATCAGACCCATGAAAGCCCTCCTTGACTACACGACGGTCCAGGCCGGGCCGGGTACCCCGGCAGAGGGCTGCTGCGGCCAGCGCGGCGCCGGGCTGATAGCCCGCGGCCGCCCTGACACGGAATAGTTCCCCCAACCGGTCCCCCCGGCCAGATTCACCGCCCTCAGCCTGAAACCAGCTGATCATCGTGTCAAGACCTGAAATCAGCTCGCAACGAATTCGTCATTAGAGAGGTGCGGCCGACGGCCGGTTCCGCCCGGCACGGCTCTGTCGCCATCTTGGGAGCTTATCCCGTAAATAGTGACTTGTAGGCTGAATCCGGAATTACCGGCACGGTCCTGACCTGCGGCAGCGCGCTGTCTGTACGACAGCCGGATACTGTCCGTATCACAGCCGTATACTATCTGTACCAATACCGAATACTGCCTGAATTGCCGTAAAGGGCCGGGAGATGTCTCCGCCTGGCTTATTACGCGCGGCGGAAATAACGCGCGGCGGGGAAAAGTCGATAATACTATCCGGCATTTTCCGTAGAAACGCCGCGGGCGAGGTGAGAGGACCGTTTCCGGCCTGAGCGACCCCCGTCCCCCGGCCTGAGCGACTCCCGTCCCCCGGCCTGAGCGACCCCCGTTCCCTGGCCTGAGCGACCGCCGTCCCCGGGCTGAGCGACCGCCGTCCCCGGGCTGAGCGACCGCCGTCCCCGGGCTGAGCGACCGCCGTCCCCGGGCTGAGCGACCGCCGTCCCCGGGCTGATAACGTCGACGTCGCTTCGCCCCGGTCCCCGGAGCTCGCTGGGCCCGCGGGCCGCAACCGGAGGAGGACTCATGGCTCGGACCCCTGCGGCGGACTGGCTCGGGATCGCAGCGAACCACCCGTTCGGGCTGCAGACGCTGCCGTACGGTTCGTTCACCACCCGGGACCGGCCGACCGAGCCGAGAACCGGGGTGGCGGTCGGCGACCTGGTGCTCGACCTCACCGCCGCGACCGACCGGCTGTTCGCCGGCCGGGCGGACCTGTTCCGCAGCGGGCGGCTCGACGCGTTCCTCGATGCCGGGGACCTGGCCTGGGCCCAGATCCGCGCGGCGATCACCGAATGGCTGAGCGAGGACGAGTACCGCACGGCGCTCGAGGACCTGCTGGTGCCCGCCGCACAGGTGACGCTGCACCTGCCGTTCACGGTCGCCGATTACGTCGACTTCTACGCGTCCGAGTACCACGCCAGCAACGTCGGCCGGATATTCCGGCCGGGTGGCCAGGCGCTGACCCCCAACTGGCGGCACCTGCCGATCGGCTACCACGGCCGGTCCGGGACGGTCATCGTGTCCGGTACCCCGGTGCGCCGTCCGTACGGCCAGTTCCGGCCGGACGGTGCCGCCGGGCCCGTGTTCGGGCCTTCGGCCAGGCTCGACTTCGAGGCCGAGCTCGGGTTCGTCGTCGGCGTCGAGAGCATCACGGGCGAGCCGGTTCCGGCCGGCCGGTTCACCGAGCACGTGTTCGGCGTGTGCCTGGTCAACGACTGGTCGGCCCGCGACATCCAGTCCTGGGAGTCCGTGCCGCTCGGCCCGTTCCTCGGCAAGTCGTTCAGCACCACGATCTCGCCCTGGGTGATCCCCCTCGCCGCCCTGGACCACGCCCGGGTCCGGCCGCCGTCACGCGACAGCGAACTGCTCCCCTACCTGGCCGAGTCGGACGACTGGGGCCTGGACATCGAGTTCCAGGTCAGCCTGAACGGCCACGTGATCTCCCGGCCGCCCTATGCCACCATGCACTGGAGCCCGGCGCAGATGCTGGCGCACATGACGGTGAACGGGGCGTCGGTGCGCACCGGGGACCTGTACGCGTCCGGCACCGTTAGCGGCCCCGAACCGGGGCAGCGCGGCTGCCTGCTCGAACTGACCTGGGGCGGCACCGAGCCGCTGACGCTGCCCGACGGGACCACCCGCGCCTGGCTCGAGGACAGCGACGAACTGGTCATCACCGCCACGGCGGCCGGGCCCGACGGGGCGCGCGTCGGCCTGGGCGAGGCCCGCGGCCAGATCATGCCTGCCCAGGACCCCATTGCCGGCTGACCGCGCGGCGGGGCGGCGCGCGTGGTCAGCGGCGGGGCGGCGCGCGTGGTCAGCGGCCGGGCGGCGCGGTCAGCGGCCGGCCGGGTGCTGCTGGACGACCGCGGCGGGCCCGACCGGAGTGGCCGGCGGGGTCAGCGCGGTGAGCAGGGCGGTGACGGCCAGCACCGCGGCGAGCGCGGCGCACTCCAGACGGGTGGCGAGCGCCGGGCCGGCGCCGCGGTCGGGCCGGCGTCGCAGCCAGACCCGGCCGGCCACCGCCAGGCACCCGGCCACCGCGACCAGCGCCGCCTTCACGATCAGCACGCGGCCGTACGTGGTGGTCAGCAGCGAGTGCAGCGGCACCAGCACCAGGGCGGAGATCACGCCGGTGATCACCAGGAAGGCGAACAGCCAGGCCGCCGCGGCCGCGTACAACCGCACCAGGGCCCGCATCTCATCGGGGTAGTCCCGCCAGGCGATCGCTGCGCGCAGGACATACAGGAGCATCCCGGCCCACAGCACCGCGGGCAGCAGATGGCAGTAGGTGATCAGGGCGCCGACGACCGGGACGATGCTCTCCGGGTGCGCCCGCAGCCCCTCGGCCACGATCACGGCCGACAGCGGCAGCACGCTCCAGCGCGGCTGCCGCAGCCGCAGCAGCGCCGCCGCGATCGCGAACGAGATCAACTCGACCCCGGCGATCGCGCCCGGCGTGGTGGACCCCAGGCGCGTCGCGTGGGCCAGCCCGGTCACCAGCCCCGCCCCGCTCAGCGCGATCAGCGCCAGCCATGCGCTCGCCGCCACCCCCAGCAGCGATCCGCGCAGCGCCCACGGGGTCGGCAGCGCGGCCGGGAAGGTGCCCTTGTACTGCCGGGCCAGCCCGCGGCCCGCCAGCCCGCCCAGGGCGATGGCCAGCCCGGCGAACAGCAGCCAGCGGGCCACGGCGGTCTCCCAGACCACGGGCATGGACAACCGGGCGGGCGCGCCGCCGGCCAGCAGGATCGTCACCGGCACGACACCCGACAGTAGCCGCCGCGCGGGCCAGCCGGCCTCACTTCACCGCCATGTGACCATGAGTTAGCTGTCGTGTTGCCCGCGGGAGACCTCGGGCTCCCGCCCGGCCGGTTACGGCGCGTCCTGCTCCACTGCGGCGGGCGCGAGCAGACCGCGCCGGACGTTCCGGGCGCCGATGGCCCAGAACGCGACCCCGAGCAGGACCATGACCCCGAACGCGCCGAGCGTCGCCCACTCGAAGAATGCCCGGGACACGCCCCAGCTGGCCTCGACCGAGTAGGACTGGCCGAACAGCGCGTTGATGGCGCCCGGCCACAGCAGGGTCACGGCCGTGATCACCACGAACGCCTCGGTGATGATGGCCGCCGCCCACGCGCCCGCCATGCCGCCCGGCACCCGGTACGGGCGCCGGGCGTCCGGGTACACCTGCCGCAGCCGCACCAGGGCCGGGAAGATGAAGAAGTAGCTGACCGCGGTCGTGGAGACGGTGAGCGACAGCATCACCGCGAAGAAGCTGGCCAGCTTGCCGCTGGTCACCAGGAAGACGACCAGCACGAACGCCGACGAGACGACGCCGGAGGCGATGTTCACCGCGATCGGGGTGCCGAAGCTGGTGAAGCGGCCCATCCACTTCGGTCCCGCGCCGTCCAGGGAGGCGATGGCCTGGGTCCGGTCGGCGCCTTCCAGCCACACCGCGCCGCTGGCCAGCAGCGTCACGATCAGCAGGGCCCCGAACAGCACGTTCAGCCCGTGCGAGTGGAACACCCCCGATACCGAGTGGTACGCGTCGACAAAGCCGCTCACGCTGGACAGCTCCGTCTTCGGGATCACCAATACGATCCCGATGATCACGAGGCCGTAGACAATGGCGCAGATGATGCCGGACCGCAGGATCATCTTCGGGACGTCGCGTTGCGGATTGCGCATTTCCTCGGCCGCGCCGTTGGCGAGTTCGAAGCCGACCCACAGGAACACCATCAGGCCGACCACGGTCAGGAACCCGTTCAGCGACGGCTTCAGGTCCGTGGCCGCGGACGCCCCGGCCGGGCGCCCGTGCTGGACCAGGAACGCGATGAACAGGATCGTGAAGATGGCGACCACGGCGATCTTCACGAACGTGCCGATGTTCGGGCCCCACTTGCCGATGCGGAACGCCACGATCGCGATCGCGACCGTGACCCAGACGAAGGCCAGGCCCACGATGATCTCGGCCGCGGTGCCGAGCGGCTTGTGCAGGACCAGGGCGTCCAGGGTGGCGATCGTCGACGCGGTCAGCGTCCCGCCGATCCAGGTCGGGTTGGACAGCCAGTACAAGATGGCGGTCACCGAGCCGGCCAGCCGGCCGAACGCCATCCGCGCCCATTCGTACGGCCCGCCTTCGACCGGGAACGTGGAGCCCAGCTCGGCGGCGAGCATGCCGTACGGGATCAGGAAGATCACCAGCGAGATCACCAGCCAGGTGACCGCCTGCGCGCCGGCCTGCGCCGAGGCGGCCACGGTGTCAAAGCCCAGGATCGCGCACGCGGTGAACAGCACCAGGTCGAGCCGGCTCAGCACCTTTCTGAGCTTGGCCTTCTCCCGGGTCGCGGCCGCGGTCTCCAGCGATGAGGGAATAGCACCTGCTTCGGCCATCTGCGGCTCCCGAACCTCAGCCAAATCCAGTTACCAGCAGCGTAGGCCCATGCGGTCAAACAGGACAGATGACCACGGCACCGGCGGGCGGGCGGCGGGGATCGTCTCCTGGGTCGGCATCGCGTTGCTGTCCGGCAGCGGGTAGGGATGCCGACGTCGAGGTGCCGGCCAGCGCGTTCAGCACGGCCTCCTCGGCGATAGCGGTGTTGCCCGGCCGGTCACCGCCCGGGGCTGGCGCCCGGCCGGTCACGGCCGGGTGGCATGAAAGGTCCAGATGTCGCTGCCCGGCCCGGGCCGGCAGTCGGCGCGGTGGCCGGCCGTGACGAGGATGTCGGTGAACCCGATCCCGGTCAGCAGCTCCTCGAACTCCCGCAGGCTCCAGTGCTGCAGCCGGAACCACTGCAGTTCCGTGGCGATCAGGGCGCCGTCCTGCCACTTCTCGTAGCGGAGCAGCCGGGTCGTCTGGTTGGCGGCCGAGTCGTACCAGGCGTGCATGACCTGGAGCGTCCACAGGAAGGAATCGCGGCGCCAGAAGCGCGGTGGCTCCGGCCCGGCGGTCAGCTGGGGCGGGTCGATGTCGACTATCAGCCGCCCGCCCGGCGCGAGCGACTCGCGAAAGCAGGCCAGGGCCTGCCGCGCGGCTGGTGCCCCGTCGAGGAGCTCGAACGACCCGGCCGGGATGATCACCGCCTGGTAGGCCTCCGGCCGCACAAAGGTCGTCATGTCCGCCTCGAGCAGGACCGGGTCCAGGCCGCGGTCCCGGCAGTGCTGCCGGCACACGGCCAGCATCTGCGGGGAGGTGTCCAGGCCCTCGACCTCGTGGCCCGCCTCCAGCAGCGGGATGAGGATGCGTCCCGTTCCGGCGGCCGGCTCCAGGATCCGCCCGCTGACCCCGGCCAGCAGGCCGGTGTAGTACTCGACGTCCCCGAACGAGTGCCCGATGGGCTTGTCGATCTCGTAGATCTCGGTGGCCAGCGTCCCGTAATCCCAGCTCACCGTGACTCCTCCCGGTTCAGCGGAGCGTGATCACGTTGGCCGTGATCAGGGCGGCGGCGTCCGAGGCCAGGTAGGCGATCACCTCGGCCACCTCGGCGGGGCTGGCGATGTGGAAGAGCGTGGGGCTCGCGGCGACCGCCTGGCGGACGTTCTCGGTCACCCAGCCGGTGTCGGTGACCGGCGGGTGGACCATGTTCGCGGTGACCCCGTACCTGGCCAGTTCCAGCGCCGCGGACATGGTGTAGCTCTCCTGCGCGGACTTGGCGGCGCCGTAGGACACCTCCTCGGGGAAGCCCAGGCCGCCGCCGGAGGTGAGCCCGATGATCCGGCCCCACTCTCCCCGGCGGGCGATGTGCCGCCGGGCGAACTCGGCGATCAGCAGGGCGGCGGCCATGGCGTCGACCGTGAACTGCTGCCGCCAGGTCTCGGCGCTCACCGGCCGCAGTGACCGGCCGAGCCGGTCGGTGCCCTCCGGCGCGAAGGTGTCGGCCAGCCAGCCGGTGGCGTTGTTCACCAAGATGTCCACCGATCCCAGCCCGGCCTCGGCCGCGTCGAACAGCGCGGCCGGGGCCGCCGGGTCGGACAGGTCGGCCTCGACGGTCACGGCCCAGCCGCCGTCGGCCCGGATCCGCGCGGCCACGGGCTCGGCGTCGCGCAGCCGGTGGTCGCGGTAGGCCTGCGGCGTACCGGGATCGGGCGGGTCCTCGACCCGCAGGAACGTGCACAGCACCGCGCACCCGCGCCGGGCCAGCGCCTCGGCGGTCGCCGCCCCGATGCCGTGGTTGGCGCCCGTCACGATCGCCGTGTGAGCGCCCGCCCGGTCCGCCACCGTGACCACCTCCCGCGTTGCCCGCCGCCCCGCGCCGATGAGTTATCGGCCCGGCCCCGGTCAGTAAGAGCAACCCGATCGCACGCTAAGGAGGGACCAATGACCGACCAGGGACTCACCATCTGCCTGTGGTTCGACACCGAGGGCGAGGCGGCAGCAAAGTACTACACCAGCATCTTCGCCGACTCCAGGATCGGCCGGGTCGCCCGGTACACCGAGGCCGGGCCGGGCGTTGCCGGCACGGTCGCGACCGTGGAGTTCGAGCTCAACGGCCAGAAGTTCATCGCGCTGAACGGCGGGCCGCAGTACACCTTCAACGCGGCCGTCTCGATCATGATCCCGTGCGCGGACCAGGACGAGGTGGATTACTACTGGAGCAGGCTTGCGGCGGGCGGCCAGGAGGTCGCCTGCGGCTGGGTGACGGACCGGTACGGGGTGTCCTGGCAGGTCGTCCCCACGGTGCTCGCCGACCTGATCGCCGACCCGGACCCGGAGAAGGCCCGGCGCGTCTTCGAGACGATGTTCACAATGACCAAGCTGGACATCGCCGCGCTGCAGAAGGCGTACGCGGGAGGGTGAGGGCCGGGCCCGCCGCCATCAGCGGACCGGGCCGATCTCGATGCCGGCGAGCTCGGCGTAGACGATGAACCGGAAGGGGTCGAGCTGCTGGTGCAGCTCGACCAGTCCGCGCAGCGCGTCCTGGCGGAGCCGGGCCAGCGCGGCGCTGTCCGGATACCGCAGCAGGCCCGGCTCGATGATCTCCAGTGCGAGGGCGTGGTCGCCCTGCCCGGTCAGGACGCCGGCCGCCCGCACGAACGGCTCCTCGCCGCCGGCCAGCAGGTCGAGCGCTGCCGCACGCGCGGCCGCGGGCACCGGGGCGAGCCCGTGCCCGTCCGCCTCCCAGTACCCGGTGCGCTGGTGGTAGAGCCGCGCGGCGAAGTTGTCGCGCATCACCAGGTACGGCACGACCGCCAGCGGGTGCTCCCGCAGGGCCTCCGGGAGCAGGGCCGCGTCCAGGATCGCGGGCAGCGTCAGCCCGCGGCCGATGCCGTCGAGCACATGCTCGCGCAGCGCGCCGAGCGCGATCGCCAAGCCCTCGACCGCGGCCACGGTGAACTGGTCGTCCAGTGGCGGGTGGCCCTGGATCAGGGCGCGCGGCCGCAGGTCGCGGATGAACCGGAGGGTCTCAAGCAGCCCTTCGGCCGAGCCCTCGGCGAAGAACGGCGCGCCCAGGTACGGCATCATGACGTCACCGGTGAACAGCAGCCCGCTGGCCGGCAGGTAGACCATCAGCGCGTCCGCGGTTTCGCCGCTGGTCGTGGGGTACAGCATCAGCTCGGTGCCGCCCACCCGCAGCGCGGTCGGCTCGGCGATCAGCTGGTCCGGGGTGACCGGCGGGCCGCCGGTCCCGGTTTCCCCGGTGAAGTTACGGAACGGCAGGTGGTTACCCCGCTGCCGGTCCTGCTCCGCCGGGAAGCCGGCCTGGGCGATCACCGTGGTGTCCGGCCCGAGCAGCGCGCCGATCCCGCCCACGTGGTCGAAGTGCGCGTGGGTGAGGATCACGTGCGTGATCTTCGTGCCCGCCGGGAAGCCGGCGTCGGCGACCGCGGCCCGGACGCGGTGTTCCGCCGTCCCGGCGTCGATCGCGATCACGCCCTCGGCGGTGGTGATGAACGCGAAGTCGCCGAAGTCGTAGCCCTGCGCCACGAGCACGCCGGGTTCCGGCCTGAGCAGGGTCGGCGCGGTCATCCGGAACCCGTCCGCCGCGTTGCCCCAGTCGGTGCCGAACAGCAGCCGGGCGCCGTCCCGGGGTACCCCGGATCGCTCCGCGGCCTCGGCGGCCTTGTCATCCTGCCCCAGCGCCGCGTACGCGGCCGCCAGCCCCCAGTAGACCCCGCGCATCAGCAGCGGCGGGAACTGGTCGCGGACGGCCAGCACGAACTCCAGGTCCGCCACCGCCTGCTGCGCGCGGTCCGGGTCGCCCGGCAGGCTGGCCAGCGCGAGGCCGCGGAGGTACTGCGGCAGGCCGAGATCGGCCGAGGCGGCCGTGTTCAGCTTGGCGAGTGCCTCGCCGGTTTCGTCGCCGAGGCGGGCCTGGAAGAACCCGGCGAGGGCGAGGGGCAGGGGCTGGCCGCCGCTCGCGTCGGACACGCGCTGGAAGTAGCGGAACCCCTCGGCGTCCTGGCCGGCCGCGACGAGCCGGGCGGCGAGCGTCACGACCGTGGCCCGGTCGGCGCCGGGCCACGCGGCGGCGGTCTCGAGCGATTCGATATCCCGGTGGCGGGTGAGTGGTCCGGTCATCGCGTGAGTTCCCTTCCCGCGAGCTGGCGTCGGGCGGGATGCATCGGGTTGCCTCCCAGTTAGTTGCTTGAGCAGACTAACTATCTCCCGGGCGGGTCAGTCTTGTCAAACGACTTACTGGGGTAGACTGCGTCCATGCAAGTCACGAGCCTGGCCGAGTGGAACTGCTCGATCGCCAAGACGCTCGATGTGGTGGGCGAGTGGTGGACGCTGCTGATCCTGCGGGACGCCTTCCGCGGCACCCGGCGGTTCGACGACTTCCAGGCCAGCCTGGGCCTGGCCCGTAGCGTGCTGACCACCCGGCTGCGCAAGCTGACCGAGCACGGGGTGCTGGAGCGGCGCGCCTACTCCTCCCGCCCGCCCCGGTACGAGTACCAGCTGACCGAGAAGGGCCGGGCGCTGTTCCCCGTGATCACGGCGCTGATCCAGTGGGGGGACACCTGGGCCCCCGGCCCGGACGGCCCGCCGGTCGTGCTCGTGCACGACGCCTGCGGGAACGTCACCCAGCCCGTGCTGACCTGCCCGCAGTGCCACGGCGAGGTGAGCGCGGCGAACGCCCACAGCGAGCCCGGCCCGGGCAGCCGGCCCGTCCCGGCCGGAGCCCAGCACTAGGCGAGATCCATATGGAACTGCTGCGCGAGCCAGTCGTCGCGCCGCAACCGGTACTCCACATCGCCGTGCTCGTTGCCGTCCACCGGGTCGGGCCAGTTCAGGTGCACGGTGCGCGCGTACCTCAGCCCGGCCTTCTCCATGACGGCGCGGGACCGGGTGTTGACGGTCATGGTGGTGGCCACGATCTCCTCGACGCCGAGCTCGGTGAACGCCCGGCGGACCAGGGCCCGCACCCCCTCGGTCGCGTATCCTCGGCCCCAGGCCCGCCGCCGCAGCCGGTAGCCCAGCGAGGCGGTGCGCGCGGGAAGCGGCGCGTCGGCCCAGTCCACCATCGCGGCGCCGACAGCCTTGACCGGGCGCAGGCCGAACCACCCGATGAACTCCCCGTCGCCGCGGGTAGCTGCCCAGTGCCCGAAGTCCCGGTACCGCGCGTAATAGCCCAGGAACCGCGGTAGCACCTCGGTCTCGATCTCCGCCCGCGACTTGGTCTTCCTGGAGATGAACCGCATGACGGCCGGATCCCCGTCCAGTTCCAGCAGGCCGTCCACGTCGGCGGCGGTGAACCGCCGCAGCACCAGACGCTCGGTAACCAGCACCGGCTCCACGCACCAGTCAGAGATCGAACTCCCCAAGCTTGACCGCTGCTACGAACGCGGTCCACTCGCCCGACCCGAAACTCAGCACCGGGCCGTGGGGATCTTTGGAGTCGCGGACGTCTACTGCGTCATCCTGGCCACGCACCTCGACGCAGTTGGAGTTGCTGTTGCTGGCGCTACTCTTACGCCAAGCTGAACCGATCATAATTGCTGTAACTCCCTCGATGCTTGTCTGAGTAGATCTTGTGATGCCTTCTCGTCTAATGCGGCAGACCATATGCCGCTGAATGCTCCGTCGTAACGCTCAATCTCTCTTGGCTTGTCCAGGTACAGGTCGCCCGTGAAACCATCGACGTAGACCGTTGGCGGTTCACTTGCCCGGCCGTCGCCGTTAAGCGGGAACCGCAGGATGACGAACGGGCCGGACATGATCCCGTAGTGCAGACCGGCGCTGAACGGCATTATGCGAAGCGTCACGTTCGGCAGCTCGCTAGCGTCCAGCAGTCGCCTGAGCTGGTCAGACATTACTTCTGCACCCCCCACGGGGCGCCTGATGACCGCCTCGTTAAGCACGATGCTTAGCTCTGGCGCGGCCGTCACCCGCGTCACCAGTGATTGTCGCGCAATGCGAAGCTGAACGCGGCGGTCTACCTCGTCGGCCTCTTCGTGTTCTGCGCCTATGATGGTGCGTGCATATCCCTCTGTCTGCAGCAGCCCCGGCACAAGCTCTGACTCATACCAGGCGATACTGGCTGCCGCTTCCTCCAGCCCGATATAGACGTCAAACCCCTCGGGAATGACGTCGCCGTAGGAGTGCCACCAGCCGCGTGCCTTGGTTTCCTTGGCTAGTCCCATGAGCGCCTGGGTCAGTTCTGGCGTTGCCCCGTAGATCCTGCACATCGCCTCCACGTCCAGGCTCCGCAGGCCGACCTGACCCGTCTCGATGCGCCAGATTTTGGCCTCCGACCACTCCAACCGGGCGGCAGCAGCCCGCACGGTCAGCCGCTGGCTGTTGCGAAGATCGCGGAGGTACCGGCCAAGCTGCCTGCGCGGCACGGTCGATCCAGTCGTCTCCTCGGGCATCGCTCCACCTTCCCTCTGAGCGAGGGATGCTATCCCTCGTTATGAAAGCATCCCTGCGCACGCTTCGCAATAGATTTACCGCAATGACAATCTTCTGTCGAGACTTCAATATGAAGTCTTGCAAATTGACGATGCGCGGTGCTTGACTCTGCTTATGAGTGGCAGCCCTTCCACTGCACGGGCACTGCCCGGGTGGCGCTCGGGTATCGCCTCCTGGCCGCTGCGTAGCCACCTGGAACTAGCTGCGCTGACGACTGCCGTCCCGTGCGCCCGGCTGCACACCAGGTCTATTGCTCGTGAGTGGGGCCTGTCAGCGGGTCATGCGAATACCGCAGAGCTGATCGTCTCCGAGTTGGTCACCAACAGCCTCAAGGCATCCGAAGGCTTGGAGTCACCCGTCATCCGCCTCTGGCTGATCTCCGACAGGCAGTGGATCCTGATACAGGTCTGGGACCAGAACGACGAGCTACCGGAACGCAACGACGTAGGCCCAGACTCCGACAGCGGCAGGGGCCTGATGATCATCGACGCCCTCAGCGCTGACTGGGGATCCTGCTCAGAGGCCAACGGCAAGATCGTCTGGGCGTTGGCTCGCGAGGACACGACATGACCGGGCGTATGGCAAGGCGTCAACGGGCTCTACCACGCCAGCCTCACCGGAGCGAGCCGTCCGATAACCGTCCGGGTCGAGGATGCCGAGAATCTTCGGGACGATATCAGGCGCACGATCGCCCAAATGGAGCCCGCTCTTGGAGAGCGGGATGACCTCGCGCTGGCCAGCTTGCCGGCCGACCCGGAGCGGGCGCCGCAATGGAGCCCGCTCTTGGAGAGCGGGATGACCGCAGACCCAGCCGATCACCATCAACACGACCACCGCGCCGCAATGGAGCCTGCTCTTAGCTTGCCGTTTAACCTCGGCTGATCGCTGGTCTTGACGTGACACGGCCACCGCATGATGATCTTCGGGTTCCTGCGAAGAACTTGAAGACACAGGCGGTGGCCGTGGCGTTCAGTATCGCGTGGCTGGCGGCGGGAGTCGAGCCGCAACTGGAGGGTGCCGGGGCGCGGGAGGCGCTGGGAGCCTTTCGCTGGGAGCTGTATGGGTGCTTCACCGCGCGGGCGGATGCACTGTTCGAGGTGGCCGACGCGGTGCTGTGCGCTGAGGGGCCGGTGAAGACCCTGGCGGGGCTGTCGCTGGCGGCGGAGCACCGGCGCGGGCATGGGGCGCTGTATGACGCGGTGAACTGCGGGGAGATCGCTATCGGCCGGCTGCGGCGGTCGCTGGCGGGGCTGCCGTTACCGCGGGCCGCGGATGGGCGGCTGATGCTGGCAGTGGATGTGAGTAACTGGCTGCGGCCGGGCGCGGGCACCAGCCCGCAGCGGTTGTTCTGCCATGTCTACGGGCGGGGCAAGGGGCAGGCGCAGATGATCCCGGGCTGGCCGTACTCGGTGATCGCCGCGCTGGAGCCGGGCAGCACCTCGTGGACCGCGGTGCTGGATGCGGTGCGCCTGGGCCCCGATGATGACGAGGCAGAGGTGACCGCCGGGCAGGTCCGCGACGTCATCGCCCGGCTGATCGGTGCCGGGCATTGGCGCGAGGGGGATCCGCCCATCCTGGTGATCTTCGATGCTGGGTATGACCCCATGCGGCTGGCCTACCAGCTGTCTGACCTGCCGGTGACGGTGCTGGGCCGGCTGCGCTCTGACCGTGTGCTGTATTTCCCGGTGCCCGGGCGCGCGCCCGGCACACGCGGCCGGCCCCTCCGGCATGGCCGGGAGCTCGCCCTCGCCGACCCGGGCACCTGGCCGGCCCCGCCGGTGACCACCACCACGGCAACCACCCGGTACGGCACCGCAGTGGCGCAGGCCTGGGACCGGCTGCATCCCCGGCTCACTCACCGCTCTGCCTGGCTGGGCCACCACGGCGATCTGCCGGTCATCGAAGGGACCCTGATCCGCCTGCACGTCGATCACCTGCCCGGCGACCGTGACCCCAAGCCCGTGTGGCTGTGGTGCTCGGCCACCGGCGCCCCGCCCGCTGAGGTGGACCGGCTGTGGCAGGCGTTCCTCCGCCGGTTTGATCTTGAACATACCTTCCGGCTGTTCAAGCAGGTCCTCGGCTGGACCATCCCGAAAATCCGCAGCCCCGAGGCTGCGGACCGGTGGACCTGGCTGATCATCGCAGTCCACGCCCAGCTCCGCCTCGCCCGGCCACTCGCTGACGACCTGCGCCTGCCCTGGGAACGGCCCGCCCCGCCAGGGCGGCTCACCCCGGCCCGGGTCCGCCGGGGGTTTCGGAGCATCCGCGCGACCATCGGCTGCCCAGCCGGTGTGCCAAAACCTGGCAAGCCCGGCCCCGGCCGCCCGCCAGGATCGCGCAACCGCCGCCCCGCACCCCGCCACGACGTGGGGAAAACCACCAAAAGAGAACCCAGCCTCGAAAAACGGCGTAAACCCGCAGGTTAAACGACAAGCTTAGAGAGCAGGATGACGGCTCACGAAAACGAGACAGTTGACCTGCGGTGATATGACCGCCTGCGAGCGGCGCAAGATCGGGAGATTCGATCCTTCTTCTCTGTGGATTTGTCAAGATGCGAGCATGGCCGCAGACCCTGGACGCGAGCGCTGTCCGGCACCACACTTACCACAAGGCGCTCCGCTCGGACGATGCCCGGGGCAGTAGGCATACTCGTTCAGCCTCCTGGCCGGTGCGAGTTCCGGCAGGTTCGCGATGGTCACGGCTCATTCCGGCCTAAAGATCCCGTAGCCGAAATGGCTGAGTTGCCCGAGCAGAAGTGGCCCGCGAACCTCCTCTGCAAACTCCAGCCGAAGTCCCAGCCCGGGCCGGGACTTGTCCATGCGCTCGGTCATCCGGTAGCGCCGGTACCCCCGCGCCCATCGGTCCGGCAGCACCGCATCGGGATCCACCGGAGTGACCGTCGCGGGTGGCAGCCCTCGGTACCTGAGCTCGGTCGCCACGTCCGCGGCCAGGTACGCGTCCAGCGACTCGCGCTTGC
Source organism: uncultured Actinomycetota bacterium (assembly GCA_963808705.1). Classification (GTDB taxonomy): domain Bacteria; phylum Actinomycetota; class Actinomycetes; order Streptosporangiales; family Streptosporangiaceae; genus JASHPR01. The sequence continues at coordinate 898,032 of CAWEHB010000016.1, forward strand.
GGTGCCGCACTGGCAGGTAAGGCGTCAGGCTGCGCCATCGCCGCGTCGGCCCGCACAGCTCTGGGGCCATCTGTGCTACTGGCCCGGCACCTTGCAGCTGCAGGTTGACCTGCGGCAACCCGCGGAACTCGTACCCGTTGCCATTGGCAGGGCCACGGCGCCCGGATACCGCGCGGATGTCCACGAGCGCGGCCACCTCCCTGGAACGCAAGCCCCCCGGGACATAGACAAGAAGGGCCGTAACGCACGCGTCCGGGCCGGTCCCGTCCGCGATCGGTACCCAGTGCGCGTGCTGATGGTTCGTGGGCGCTCCCTCGCCGCCGAGCAGGTCTCCCGCGCCGCATTCGGCCAGTGCCCGCGCCGCGCGCTGATGCATCGCGTCCGCCAGCAGGATGCCGTGAGTGGATTTGACCGGCACGCGGGAGATGACCGCGAACCGGACAGCCTGCACGGCGGTGGGCTCGGCCCGGACCGGTCGCGGGGCGACGGGACGCGCACTCGCGTAGCTGGCCCAGACAGTGCCCGCAGGAACTGTGCGCCGTGCCTTGCGCACCTCGACCGTGGACGTTTCCAGGACGGCCCGGCGAACCGGCCTGGCCGGGGCGAGTAGCCTAGCGGACAGCTCACCCTCACCACCCGGCCGCCACCAGGTCTCGTCCGGTTCCGGGTCGTCGTCGAGCAGCCGTGCCTCGCAGACCGAATCGGCCCGGCCCAGGTAGGGCAGCAGCTCGGCCAGCTTGGCCAGTACCGCCCGCTGCTCGCCGTCCAGGTCGGCGTCCCATCGCACCAGCAACGGCGCGTCCCGCTGCAGCCAGAGGAAAGGGTCCAGGGTCAGGTCGGTCCGCCCGGTCTCGCCCGTACGGTGACTTAGATCGGGCAGGTAGTGCCGGGTATGGGCCGGGCGGACGGGCGGCGTCAGGTAGGAAGGCGGGTCGCCGAGCGCCTCAAGCAGCGCATCGAGCACCGGGGCGGGCAAGTCCGGCCAGCGGGTGTACCAGGTTGCCACCAGGGCACGCAGCAGCCGCCACGGCGACGGCAGCCACTCGGCCGCCCCTTCGTTGGCGCTGCGGTCCCACGGCGTGGCGTGATACCGGCCGAGCGGGAACCAGATCGCAAGGGTTGTGGACATCTCACTTGCTCCGCGACCAAGTGACCTCGGTCACGGGTCCCAGTTCGCCGGCGCAGTCCGCCGCGAGCTTGGCCACCCGGATTGCCGCCTCCTCGGCGTCGGGCCGCTCGCCGCGCACATCAAGCACACGCAGGTCGCAAGCGGTGCGCAGCCGCAGCCCGCCGTCGAGCAGCGACCCGATCTCGAACTCGGCCAGAGACTCCAGCAGGGCGGTCGCTGGCTCGGACAGTCCGTAGGATCGAAACTGGGCGTGGTCGATGGTGAAGTACGCAGTGATCGCGATAGCGGTGTACTCGACCCGGTGGTGCGGCACCGTGCCGTACCCGCGCGCGGTCAGGCCCTCCTTGGCCTCGTTGATGACCACGTCGCGCTTGACGCCGCCGCTGACCGCCGGGACCACCTGGTAGGCCTCGACGAAGCTGGTGACCGCGCGGGCGATCCGCGGCTGCCACGGCCAGCCCCTGCGGGCGAAGAACACCCCGTGCACCAGCGACACCGGATCCAGCCGGAAGCAGGCCCGCGCGACCGCCCGGTCGTCCAGCGGCTTGCCGACCGCCAGGCCCAGCTGCCGCTCCATCCACTTCTCGCCCTCTTCGGTTCCGCCGACCTTGCCCTCCATCACGTACGCCGACGCGAGCCGGTGCGCTTCCAGGCGGCTGGAGGAAAGGAAACTGCCATCGTCGCTGATGATCCGGATGTAGGGGAGGACGGCCAGTTGCTCGGCCTGATCGGCGCGGGCTTCGTCCCAGGTGGTGGCCTCCAGCCGGTTGGCCATCGACTGCGCGGACTCGGCTCGCCCGCTGCGCCCGACCGCCAGTTCCAGCGTGGTGAGCGCCGCGAGCAGATCACGCAGTGCCCTGGCCTCACCGTCCCGGGCGAAGGCCAGGTGAGCACGGTCGAAGCGCCGCACCGCGGTGCTGACCGCCGCCGACGCATCGGCGGTCCTGGCGGCGTGCGGTCGGGCCTGCGCCACCCGCGGCGGCTGACGGTGCTCGCGATCGCCGACGAAGCCCCGTTCGCTGTGTTCTATGGCCTGCGGGTGCCCCGGGCCGTGCAGCGGCGCAGGCCGAGGATCGCCGCCGGCTCAGCCCTGGTCGTAGCCGGAGCGGTAGCCCGGCTGCGGGCAGCATCGGCTGAACCGCTCCGGTAACAGCAGGCCCGTAGCGGCCACCGCGACAAGAGAACACCGGGAAACCCCGCGGCACCTGCCTACGAACCCCTTCATGAGCCCCCGGCCGCGTAGTCCGGCGTACGTTGCGCACTAAATGAGCCAACTCGGGACCGCTACGACAGTGGCTTAGTGGCCATCGCCTGCGCCACCGGGTGCCAGCTGGGGGAAGTAGTGGAAGGCGGCGTCCCTGATGACTTCGACGATGAGCTGCGGCGTGAGTTCGGCGGAGGGGTCGTCCAGCTGCGGTGGGAGTTTGAGCCCCATCTGCCGGGCGTGCTCGATGATGCCGGGTCCGATGTCCTTGCCCAGGTAGCCGAGGGCCTTGCCCATGGTCTGGTAGTCGATGGCCCATGCGGGTACGGGCCGGGCCGCGACGGTGGCCCAGGTCTGCGGGTCGCGCGGTGTGTGGCGGGTGAAGATGTGGTCGAAGGTGCGCGCTGCGGCATCGCGCTGGGTGAACGGCGCGCCGAGGTCCCAGGCCTTGCGCAGGGTCGCGATCAGCGAGGTGTGCCGGTACTCCTCGTTGTACACCGAGCCCGGTTCGACCCAGGGCGACACGGCGATGGCGGGGACCCGGTAGCCGGAACGGTCGAACGTGAAGCCGAACTCGCCCGCCGGTGCGGCCGGATCGGGCGGCGGGACCGGTCCGGGGGGGACGTGGTCGTAGGTTCCGCCTGGCTCGTCCCACCCGATCAGCAAGGTGGTGTTCCAGACGTTGGTGCCCGGCTCTGAGGTGGCGGACCGGTAGGCGTTGAAGACCCGCTCCAGGAACGCCTCGCCGCCCAGCATCGCCGACGACGGGTCGAGCCCGATGTCGACGTTGCCGCCGAAAAATGACCGGCCGAACGCCGGGTGGTAGTCGCCGTGCCCGGCGATCATGTCCGGCTCGATCAGCGCGAAATCGGGCAGGGTCCCGGCCGCGGCGTCCTTCTCGAACTCGGCGAACCGCACGAAGTGCGTCGCCAGCCGGTCCTTCAGCCGGGGGTAGTGGATGAGGCCGGTGAACGACAGGCACATCGGCTCCATCACGTAGACCTTCCAGGTCCTGCCGTGCTGTTCGAGCCGTTCGAAGATCGTCTCCGCGTCGTTTTCGGTGAACCACTTCCGCGCCGGGCTGTTGACGACCAGGCCGGACGACGTGGCCGCCGTCCAGAACGACCGGTTCATGAACGTCTGCGACGGCACCTCGGAGAACCAGTGGTCAAACACCCCGAACTGGCGCGCGATGCCGCTCAGCACCGGCAGCTGCTGCGGGGTGTACCCGGTCATGATCTGGGCGTACTCGTCATAGGCCGGCTGCCGCCCGACCTCGCCGGTGAACGTGCTGATGTAGTCGGTGACGAACCCGTCCATGGCCGGTGCCGCACCCGCCGGCGGCGCGTTCCACGGCGCGGTCACGCCCTCGCCGATCTTGAACCTGTTGTGGTCGTCGATCGCGCCGAACAGCTGGGTGTTGGTGTGGTACCACTCCTCACCCGAGTCCGGGTTAGGCGAATCCATGTCGGCAGTGATCCCGTAGGGCACCACCTTGCGCCCGGCGCCGTGCTCGGCCCATTCCGGGATCGGGTTGCTCAGCTCCTTCCCGATGACCCCGTCGAAGGTCTTGCCATCCCCGGGGCCGTAGAGGTGACCCAGCACGTTGTCGAAGGACCGGTTCTCGAACAGCACCACCACCACATGGTCGAGCGCGTTGGCGCGGGTAGCCGAGCCGGGCATGCCAGCCTCCAGTCGTCTGCGGACGTTGCGGCCGGCTCCGGGTCGCCGGGCACCGAAGAGCCGCCCGGCATCATCCCACTCCATCAGCGGGTGTCGCTCCTTCACCCGCAACGGGTGGTAGGCGTAAACCCGCGCCGCGGCAACCCCGCGCCATGGCAAACCAGGGATCTCCGGCCGCCATGACCTGGCCGATGCGCTGCCTGACCAGCCGGCACGTCCGTATCTGAGTGACAACGTCACTCGGACTAGCCGGGTGACCTGCAGAAGCCGAAGCACCTCACAATTCAGTCGTGCACCCCAGCGGGACCCTGGAAGCTCTGGAAGCTGAGTGGCGTTCGGCGTGGAGGTGGTCCCGGCCCGGCTGCTCGCCGGGGTGCCAGGCCGAGCCCGAGACTGAGCGTTCTGGCTGCGCCGCAGGCTAGGTGCATTACCGCCGGCGTGTATCTGAGGCGTTCAATCCCGCTCTGCCTAGACAGGCAGGAAGTGACGCGAGGTTGGACGGGGCATGAACCGCACGCAGATTCCCACGCCACACCATGAGCTGAGCTTCGGCGGGATGGCGCCGTGGCCCCTTCCGGGCGAGCTCAGCATGGCCGACATCCAGGCCGATCCGGCCGCCCGCTGCTGCAAGGAGTGCGGGCGCAGGCTCCTGCTGCTCCTCCTGCAGTCAAGCTCGTGGGTGTCGCACCGCACCGAGCACGTGAGCTTCCGCGACGACCGGTCCGTGGTGCGCCGCGTGACCGTCGGGTGGCACACGGAGTTCGACTGGGACAGCACCTGCGAGGACCAGCTGATCACCGCCCTGGAGCGGCAGTCCTCGGCGACTCATGGTCCGGTGCCGAGTCACTGCCTCGTGCTGGCGAGGTGAGGCGGCCATGGGATCGATCGTGGTCTGCGGCGGCGGGGTGATCGGGCTGTCCGCAGCGATCATGCTCGCGCGGGACGGGCACCAGGTCACCGTGCTGGAGGCCGACCCCGGGGAGGCAGCGGCGACGCCCGGCGAGGCGTGGGAGTCCTGGCCTCGCCGGGGCGTCGCCCAGTTCCGCCAGCCGCACAACCTGTTCCCGCGGTTCCGGCAGGTCTGCGACGAGGAGCTGCCCGGGATGACCGAGCGGCTGCTGGCGGCCGGCTGCGCCTGGGTGGATCCCGTGGGATGGTTGCCGCCGAGCCTGCCCGATCGCGGGCCGCGCCCGGGTGACGAGGCCTTCCGGTTCGTGACCGGCCGGCGCCCGGTGACCGAATCCGTGATCGCCACGGCCGCGCAGGAGCAGCCGGGCGTGACGGTCCGCCGGGGGGTGCGGGTGACCGGGCTGGTCGGCGGGCCGTCGGCGATCCGCGGCGTTCCGCACGTGGCGGGGGTGCGCACGGCCAGCGGCGAGGAGTTCCCGGCCGATCTCGTCGTCGACGCGATGGGCCGCTGCTCGCGTGGCGTGGAACTGCTGAGGGAGCTGGGCGCGCGTGAGCCGTACGCCGAGGCGGAAGACAGCGGGTTCGCCTACTACTCGCGGTTCTTCACCGGGCCATCCCGGCCCGCGCTGCTCGGCCCCCCGCTGGTCTCGATCGGCACGATCTCACTGCTGACCATCGAGGGTGACAACGACACCTGGTCGGTGACCGTGTTCTCGTCGTCCGGCGATGCGCCGGTCAAGGCGCTGCGCGACGCCGGGTGCTTCACCCGCCTGGTGCGAGCGTGCCCGCTGCAGGCCCACTGGCTTGACGGGCGGCCGATCACGGACGTGCTGCCCATGGCCGGGGTCCTGGACCGTTACCGCCGCTTCGTGGTCGGCGGCCAGCCGGTGGCGACCGGGTTCGCCGCGGTCGGCGACGCGTGGGCCTGCACCAACCCCTCGGCGGGACGCGGGGTCAGCGTCGGGATCGTGCACGCGCAACTGCTCCGCTGGACCGTCCGGGGCTATCTCGGTGACCCGGCGGGCTTCGCGCGGGCGTGGGACGAGGGCACCGAGCGGATGGTTGCCCCGTTCTACCGGAACCAGATCAAGGCCGACCGGGCCCGGCTCGCGGAGATGACGGCGCTGCGGGAGGGCCGCGCGTGGTCCCCGGCGGGCTCGATCATGAGCCGCCTGGCCGCGACCGCCATGCACGACGCCGACCTGTTCCGCGCGATGTTGGAGACCGTGATGTGCCTCGCGCTGCCGCAGGCTGTGATCGAGCGTCCCGGAATCAGGGACAAGATCGAGCAGTCGGACCACTGCTCCCCCGCGCCGGCTCCCGGCCCCGACCGGCGCCGGTTGCTTCGGCTGCTGTCGGCCTGAGGTTCTCTGCCGCAGGGTTGCCAACCGCTGCGCGCCTGAACCCCCCGGCCGGCGTCCCCTGACCGTCCCGGTCACGCCGGGGACGGCCATGATGGACGGATGGACGACGCAGTGCAGGCCTACATCGAGGGCATTCCTGCCGAAAACCGGCCCCTGTTCGACCGGCTGCACCGGCTGATCCTCGCCGCGCACCCGGAGGCGGCCGTGGTGCTCTCGTACCGGATCCCCACCTACAAGGTCGGCCGCCGCCGCCTCTACCTCGGCGCGTGGAAACACGGCGTGTCGATCTACGGCTGGCAGGAAGACCGCGACGCCGGCTTCGCCGCCCGCCACGCCGCGCTCCGGACCAGCAAGGGCACCATCCGGCTGCGGCCCGAGGACGCGGCCGGGATCGCGGACGACGAGTTCCGCGACCTGGCGCGCGCCGCCCTGGAGCCCTGACCCGCCCTCAGGCGGAAGAGGAGGTCAATCGAACGAGGGCTTGCGGTCCCGGGTCCGCTTGAGCTCGAAGAAGCCGTCGGCCTCGGTCACCAGCACCAGCCCGTCCCACAGCCGCCCGGCGGCCTCGCCCTTGGGCGCGGGCGTGATGACCGGGCCGAATATGGCCCGGCCGCGGATGCGGATGACGGGGGTGCCCACGTCCAGGCCGACGTCGTCGAACGCGTCGTGGTGCGAGCGCTTGATCTTCTCGTCGAATTCGGTGCTCTTGGCCGCGCTGGCCAGCGAATCCGGCAATCCCACCTCGGCCAGGGCCTCGGGGAGCACCGTCGGGTCCTCCCGCCGGCCTTCGACGTGAAACTTCGTGCCGATGGCGGTGTAGAGCGGCTCGAGAATGCCCGGGCCGCGCTGCTCGGCGGCCGCGGCGCAGACCCGGATCGGCCCCCAGGCCCGGCCCATCCGCTCCAGGTACTCCTCGCTCAGGTCCTTGCCCTCGTGCTGGGTCAGGTTCAGGTAGGCCAGCGACATGATCCGCCAGTCGGGCCGCACCGGCCGGACCTTCTGGACCTCGAGCATCCAGCGGGACGTTATCCAGGCCCACGGGCACACCGGATCGAACCAGAACTGCACGTCTTCGGGCGCACCCGGCTGGGCTGTCATGCGTGATCCTCCTTGCGGACGGTGACGAAGACCGGGATCTCCCGCTCGGTCCTCTCCTGGTAATCGGCGTACGGCGGATAGGCGGCGACGGCGCGTTCCCACCAGGCGGCTCGCTCATCGCCGGTGATCTCGCGGACCCGCACCTCGAACGGCTCCGGGCCGTCCTGGATGGTGACCTCGTCTGGATGGGCCTGGAGGTTGTAGTACCAGACCGGGTGGGACGGGGACCCTCCCTTGGACGCCACCAGGGCGTACTCGCCGTCGTGCTCCACGCGCATCAGGGCGATCTTGCGGATCTTTCCGCTCCGGTTGCCCCGCATGGTGACGACGACCACCGGCAGCCCGGTGTCCCGCAGCGTGTTGGCCTCCTGGCCGCCTGATCGTTCGTAGGCCTCGACCTGGTCCCGCACCCACTGCGCCGGGCTCGGGGCGTACTCGCCTTGCAGTGCCATGCTCAACATTCTCCCTCGCCGGTACCCGGCGGCGGTCCGCGGGCCTGCCCGGCCGGGCCCGGGACGGAACATTAAGGGGGACGGAACATTAAGGAAGGGGGACGGAACATTAAGGAAAGTGCGCCCGTGGAGCTCAGCCGGGAAGGTCTCCCCGGTAGCGTTCGGGGCGTGGCGCGGCATGGTCATGATCCGGCGGCGGACACCGCCGGGATCTACCGGACGTTCGCCCGGCACGAGGCCCGGGGCCGCAGCCCGGCGTACGAGTCGCTGGCCGAGACGGTCGCGGGTGACCGTGCCGTGCTGCGTTTCCTCGGCTCGCTGCCGCCGGAGAAGCGCCAGCCCAACCTGCTCTTCGCGGCCGCCCGCTACCTGCTGGGCGCCCCGGCGGACATCACCGGGCTGCAGGGCCTGGTCAGCCAGCGGCGGGCCGAGCTGTCCGGGGTGATGCTGGCCCGGCGCACGCAGACCAACGAGCCGGCCCGCTGTGCCACGCTGCTGCCGGCCCTGGCCCGGTTGCCGCCGCCGCTGGCGCTGATCGAGGTCGGGGCCAGCGCCGGGCTCACCCTGCTCGTCGACCGCTACTCCTACGACTATGCCGGGTACCGGATCGCCGGCCAGGATCCGCGGGCGCCCACCCTGCGGTGCGAGCCGAGCGGGCCGGTGCCGCTCCCGGCGCGGCTGCCCGCGGTCGCCTGGCGGGCCGGGCTCGACCTCAACCCGCTCGACGTGCGCCGTGACGACGACGTCCGCTGGCTGTCCTGCCTGGTGTGGCCCGGCGAGGGCGACCGCGAGCAGCGGCTCGCCGCCGCGGTCGCCGCGGCCCGGCGCGATCCGCCCGTGGTGCACCGCGGTGACCTGATCGACGACCTGCCCGCGCTGGCGGCCCAGGCGCCCGCCGGGGCCACCCTGGTCGTGTACCACTCGTCCGTGCTGGCCTACGTGACGCCCGAGCGCCGCGTCCAGTTCGCCGACCTGGTTCGCGGCCTGGCGGGCGCCTGGCTGTCCCAGGAAGGCCCGGCGGTCCTGTCCGGCGTGCCGGTGGCCGCCTACCCGGGTGACCCGTACCTGCTGGTCCGGGACGGCCGGACGCCGCTGGCCCTCGCCGACGGGCACGGAACCTGGCTGCGCTGGCTGACCGAGGCCTAGCGGACGCCGTAGAGGTACTCGAGGGCGAGCTGGTCCAGGCGCTCGAAGGCCATGCCGCGCGCCCCGAGCGCCTCGACGTCGGGCCTGTAGCCGCGGATGTCGCGCCAGGTCTCGCCGTCGGCGAGCGTCGGCAGCGACAGCTCTGGCACCCGGGCCGCCTGCAATGCCTCGGCGACCTCGGGGTCGGAACGGAACGCCCGCACCTTCTCCCGCAGGATCAGGTAATTGCGCATGCAGGCGGCGGCGGACACCCAGACCCCCTCGTCGTCCTCGGTCCGCGGCGGCTTGTAGTCGAAGTGCACGGGCCCGTCGTACCCGCCGGCCTCCAGCGCGTCCACGACCCAGAACGCACCCCGCGCGTTGCCCGCCCCGAACCGCAGGTCCTGGTCGTACCGCGGCCCGTGCTGGCCGTTCAGGTCGATGTGGTACAGCTTGCCGTGCCACAGGGCCTGGGTGATCGCGTGGGCGTAATTGAGCCCGGACATCTCCTCGTGCCCGACCTCGGGGTTGAGCCCGACCAGCTCGGGATGCTCCAGCTCGTTGATGAAGGCCAGCGCGTGCCCGGCGGTCGGCAGCAGGATGTCTCCGCGGGGCTCGTTCGGCTTCGGCTCGAGCGCGAAGCGGATGCTGTAGCCCTGGTCGAGAACGTAGGAGCAGAGGATGTCGTAGGCCTCCTTGCACCGGTCCAGCGCAGCCCGGATGTCCTTGGACGCGCCGGACTCCGCGCCGTCGCGCCCGCCCCAGCACACGTAGACCTTCGCCCCGAGGCCGGCCGCGAGGTCGAGGTTGCGCATCACCTTGGCCAGCGCGAACCGGCGCACGTCCCGGTCGTTGGCGGTGAAGGCGCCCTCCTTGAAGATGGGGTGCGAGAACAGGTTCGTGGTCGCGGTCGTCACCACCAGGCCGGTCTCGTCGAGCGCCTTGCGGAAGGCCGCGATCCGCTCCTCCCGCTCCTCGCTGGTGTCGTCGAACCCGAACACGTCGTTGTCGTGGAAGTTCACGCCGTAGGCGCCGATCTCGGCCAGCTTGCGCACGGCGCGCTCGGCGGGCATCGGCGGCCGCACCGCGGTCCCGAAGACATCCACGCCCTGCCAGCCAACGGTCCATATCCCGAACGAGAATCGGTCGGCGGGGGTGGGTGCGAAGCGGTCGGTGGTCATGGGCCCGTCCTTTCGTTCCAGGTGGCGGTGTCGTCGCGGAGCGCGGCGTGGCGCTCGCGGATCTCGGGCTGCGGCGGGCCGGTGTAGGTGGCCATCGGCCGCGCCGGCCACGGCGGCGGCTCCGGAGTCCCGGCCAGCGCCCACGCGGCCTGGCGCGCGGCCCCGAGCGCGACGTATTCCTCTGGTTCGGGCACGTCGACCGGCGAGAAGAAGATGCCCGGCGCGAGCTGGCGCACCGCGGCCGATCTCGCCCCACCGCCGATCAGCAGCACCCGCCGCCCGGCCGGGCCGACGCCGGGCCCCGGCTGGCTCGCCGCCCCGTCCGCGCCGAGCCGGCCGGCCGCGTCGGCCAGCGAGGCGAGCAGGGCCTCCACCGCGGCCCGGGCCAGGTTCTCCCGGGTCGCGTTCCGGGTGGTCAGCCCGCGCAGCACCCCGGTCGCGCCGGGCCGGTCCGGTGTGCGCTCGCCGTCCAGGTAGGGCAGCAGGGTGATCCCGTCCGCGCCGGGCTCCGCGGACAGCGCCAGCTTGGAGAGCCCGTCGAGGTCGGTACCCAGCAGCGAGGCGGTCGCCGACAGCACCAGGCCCGCGTTGATCGTGCACACCAGCGGCAGGAACCGCCCGGTGGCGTCGGCGAACCCGGCCACCGCGCCCGAGGGGTCGTCCGCGGGGACCTCGCTGACCGCGAACGCCGTGCCCGAGGTGCCGATCGACACCGCGACGTCGCCGGGCCGGAGCCCGAGCCCAAGCGCGGCGCCCATGTTGTCCCCGGTCCCGGCCGATACCGCCGCGCCCCACGCGGTCTGCCCGACGACCTCGCTCGGAGTCGCCACCCTGGGCAGCCGCAGCGTGCGGCCGACCGCCACCTTGACCACGTCGGGCCGCCAGATCCCCTTCGCGGGCGAGAAGTAGCCGGTGCCTGACGCGTCGCCCCGGTCGGTGACCATCGGGGCCGGGTGCTCCGGCCCGGCCCGCTCAGCCGTCCCGCCCAGCAGCCTCCAGGTCAGCCAGTCGTGCGGCAGCAGCACGGCCGCGGCGCGGTTGGCGTTGGCCGGCTCGTGGCTGGCCAGCCAGCGCAGCTTGGTGACCGTGAACGAGGCCGTCGGCACGCTGCCGGTCTCGCTCGCCCACCACTGCGGGCCGCCGAACTCGCGTACCAGCTCGGCCGCGGCCGGAGCCGACCGCAGGTCGTTCCAGAGCAGCGCGGGCCTGATCACCTCGCCGTCGTCATCGAGGACGACCATGCCGTGCTGCTGTCCCGCCACGCCGACGGCGGCCGCGCGGTCCAGCAGCCCGTCGCCCGCCTGCCGCAGCGCCGCCCACCAGTCGGCCGGGTCGGCCTCGGTGCCGGGCGGGTGCGGCGCGCTCCCCCGGCCGACGACCGTGCCGTCGCCCGCGTCGCAGAGCACGACCTTGGTCGACTGGGTCGAGCTGTCCACGCCGGCCACGAGCATGGGCCCTCCCGCGCTGGTCTGGACGACGGCTCATTATGTCCGGCATACCCGCCCCGGCCTGGATTCGTCTAGCGGTCACGCCTGGCGGGCCAGCCAGGTCACCAGGTTGGCCCACAGCGGCGCGTAACCCGGCCAGTCCAGGAACTCCGGCGGGCCCCAGTGCGGCGCGCAGTCGGACGTGAACACGGCGCCGCGCCCGCCGTGGTAGTCGCCGCACGCGATCAGCGGGTCGTCGCCGCAGCTCACCACCACGGTCGCGGCCGGCTTGGCGGTCACCCGGTTGTAGCCGAGCAGCGCCGGCCAGGCCGCGGGCAGGCCGGCCAGCACCGGATGATCCGGCCTGCCGACCGCCGGCACCACGCCCTGGGGCATCTCCGCCCGGTCGTCCGTCTCGCCGATGACCACCGGCAGGGCATCCTCGACCGGGGTCCGGTGGTATCTGGCCTTGCCCTCGATGCCGGCGAAGGACAGGTACCCGCCGATCATCAGCAGCCCGCCGCCGTCGCGGACGTACCGCTCGAGCCCGGCGAGCCGGTTCGGCGCGACGGCCGAGCGCTCGAAGGTGTCCGGCGACAGCAGCAGGCTGTTCGCGCCGATGTCGCTGAGGATGACCGCGTCGTAGGGCGCCAGCCCCTCCGCCGAGCCGGGGAACTGCCCGGGAACCAGGTGGCCGGGCAGGTACTCGGCCTCGATCCCGGACGCCGACAGCGCGGCGCGAAGCTGGCCCGCCCCCTCCACGTAGGTACTCGTGGTGAACGAGTCGACGCCCTTGATGTGCAGGCTGTGCGTGACCCAGCTCTCGCCGCAGAGCAGCACCCGCATATGCTCAGTCCCCTCTCGCTACGGGCCGGCCTGGCACAGCAGGGGGGCCGGCGGACTCGCGGATCACCAGTTCCACCGGCAGCACCTCGGTGCGCGCCGGCGCCCCCGGGTCGGCCAGCCGCTCGAACAGCAGCTCGACGCCGACCCGGGCCAGGCGGTCGACCGGGGACCGGATCGTGGTCAGCCGCGGCCGCACGTACTGGCTGAACCGGATGTCGTCGAAGCCGACGATGGACAGGTCCTCCGGCACCCGGATGCCGTGCGCCTCCGCGGCGGAGAGCACGCCGAGCGCGATGTAGTCGCTGGCCACGAACGCCGCGGTCGGCGGCTCGGCCGCGCCGAGCAGGTACGGCAGCGTGCTCGTACCGAACTGCTCGGTGAACTGGCCAGCCTGGCTGACCTGGCCGGACGGGTCGATGCCGGCCTTGGTCAGCGCGTCGCTGTAGCCGCGGTAGCGCTCCTGCACCGAGCCGAGCTCGCCGGGGCCGGACACGAAGGCGATCCTGCGGTGACCGAGCGCCACCAGGTAGCTCGTCGCCTGGTAGCCGCCCGCGTAGTCGTCCATCACCACGGTGTGCACCGGCGGCAGCCCGGCGATCGGCTCGTCCACGACCACGACCGCGAGCCCGTCGGCGATGGCGGTCGCGAGCCGCTCGTTCGACCGGAACGAGCCCAGGTAGAGCATGCCGTCGATGGCCCCGGACGCCAGCAGCTCGATGTAGCTGGACTGCCGGACCGCCTGGCTGCGGTGCGAGCAGAGCAGCACCAGCCTGCCCTGCCGCTCCACCGCCTCGACCACGTAGTCGGCGATCGTGCCGAAGTACGGGTTGCTGATCTCGGGCACCACGAAGCCGATCACGCCGGACCGGCGCCGGGCCAGGTTCCGCGCCTGGGCGTTCGGGACGTAGCCGAGCTCGCTGACCGCCTCCAGGACCTTGGCCTCGGTGGCCGGCGACACCCGGAGCTGGCCGTTCAGGTAGCGCGAGACCGTGGAAGGGGCCACTCCGGCGGCCCGGGCGACGTCCTGGATCGTGGTCACGTCCCGCTCCATCGCTCCCCGGGTGATGACAAACGGTTAGCGCAAACTGTAACCGAGAACGCTGCCGGCTTGAGATTCGGCCTGAAGGCCTGCCCTCTTGACGCCCGGTTGGCACCGCACATAATTGCAGGAAAACCGGTTGCGCAACGAAGGCGGTCTCCCGATGGCCACTCAGGCAGCCAGCACCACGACCTCTCAGCTGCGGCGCAACGCGCTCGGCCTGCCGCAGGTCGTGTTCCAGGGCATCACCCACATCGCGCCGTCGATCAACGTGGTCTTCACGTTCCCGGTCATCGCGCTCAAGGCCGGCCCGACCATGCCGATCTCGTTCTTCCTGACCACGATCGTGTGCTTCTTCATCGCGAACACGGTCTCGCAGTTCTCCAAGTACCTGCCGTCCACCGGCGGCTACTACTCGTTCGCCACCCGCGGGCTCGGCGCCCGCCCCGGGTTCATGACCACCTGGAGCTACCTGATCTACGACATCATCGGCCCGGCCGGGGCGATCGGCTTCCTCGGCTACCTGGCGTCCAGCACGTTCCAGATGGCGGCCGGGGTGAACATCCCCTGGTGGATCTTCGCGCTGATCACGTTCGCCATCGTCTGGGCGCTCACCCACTTCGGGATCCGGCTGTCCATGCGGACCACGGCCATCTTCGGCGGCGTCGAGATACTGATCATGCTGGCCCTGGCGATCACCTTCCTGGTCCACCCCGGGCCCGGCTCCTCGTACATCGCGCCGCTGCAGCCGAAGAACGCCCCGAACCACTACGAGGGCATCCTGGCCGGGATGGTGTTCTCGGTGCTGGCGCTGAGCGGCTTCGAGGCACCCGCGCCGCTGGCCCAGGAAACCCGGCGCCCGGGCAAGTTCATCTCCCGCGCGGTCATGCTGTCGCTGTTCCTGATCGGGGCCTTCTACATCTTCACCTCCTACTCCAGCGCGATCGGCTGGGGCACCGGGAACATGGCCGCGTTCGCGTCGGCCGCGAACCCCTACTACCTGCTCGGCCACTCGCTGTGGGGCGCCGGCTGGTGGTTCATCTTCATCGCCATCGTCAACAGCGCCATCGCCTGCGGCATGGCCTGCACCAACGCGGCGTCTCGGGTCGCCTACACGATGGGCCAGGCGGGCACGCTGCCGCCCCGGTTCGGGAGGATCCACCCGGTGCACCGGACCCCGACGTTCGCGATCGCCGTGCAGCAGATCATCGGCATCGTGGCCATCCTGCTGGTGGGCACGCTGCTGGCGCCGGACACGATCTTCGGGTTCCTCGGCACGATCACCACGCTGGCGGTCATCGTCCTGTACATCATGGCCAACATCGCGCTGACCGCGTACATCCGCCGCGAGCATCGCCCCGACTACAACCCGTGGCGGCATCTGGTGCTGCCCGCCATCGGCACGCTCGCGCTGCTGCCGGTGCTGTGGATCACCGTGTACCCGGTTCCGCCCTGGCCGTACAACCTCACCCCGTACATCTTCGTGGCGGCGCTGCTCGTCGGGTTCGGGTACATGATGTGGCGCGAGCGCCGGACCCCGGGCGCGCTGAAGCGCGGCGCCACGATGCTGGTCGGCCGCGTCGAAGACGCCGCCGGGGACGTGGACTGGGACGCGACCGCCGCGCCCGCGCCGCAGGCCGACGCGTGACCCGGGCCGAGCTCGCCGGGGCCGAGCTCGGCACCGTCGAGCTGCCGGCCTACGAGCTGCCGGCCGAGCAGCCGTCGGTGCCCGCGAAAACCTATCTTGAACGCCTGGCCGCTGCCGAACGGGCGGCAGCCGAGGCGGGCCTGGACGCCCTGATCGTCTACGCCGACCGGGAGCACTTCGCGAACCTGTGCTACCTGACCGGGTACGACCCGAGGTTCGAGGAGGCGCTGCTGCTCCTGGTCCCGGGCCGGGCGCCCACCCTGCTGGTGGGCAATGAGGGCACCTCGTACGCGAAGGTCGTGCCGCCCGCGGTCGAGGTGCTGCTCTACCAGAGCCTCAGCCTGGTCGGCCAGGACCGGTCGGCCAGCCCGCCGCTCGCCGACATCCTGCACGGCGCCGGGGTCGGCCGCGGCGGCGCGACGCGGCCGGGGATCGCCGGCTGGAAGTACTTCGGCCCGGCCGACACCGCGCGCCCGGCCGAGTGGATCGACGCGCCGGCGTTCATCGTCGACGAGCTGCGCGCGCTGGGCTGCCGGCCAGTGAACGCCACCGGGCTGTTCACCGAGCCCGGCCGCGGGCTGCGCCTGGTCAGCGACACCGACCAGCTGGCCTGCTTCGAGTTCGCGGCCGCGCACGGGTCGGAGTCGATGCGGCGGCTGCTGCACGGCGTGCGGCCGGGCATGACCGAGCTCGAGGCGTTTGCGCTGTACCGGCCGATCGGCCTGCCGTACTCGTATCACCCGGTGCTGCTCAGCGGCGAGCGGGCCGCCCTCGGCCTGGCCAGCGCCTCGGGCCGGGTGCTGCGGTCCGGCGACCCGATGAGCGCGTCGCTCGGGTACTGGGGCAGCAACATCGCCCGCGGCGGGTTCCTGGCCGAGTCCGCGCGCGACCTGCCCGGCGCCGCCCGCGACTATGTCGAGCGCCTGGTCGCGCCGTACTTCGCCTGCGCCGCCGAGTGGTACGAGACGGTCGGCATCGGCGTCACCGGCGGCCAGCTCTACGACCTGGTCAAGCGCCGCCTGGGCGACCCGTTCTTCGGCGTGCACCTCAACCCCGGCCATTTCATCCACCTCGACGAGTGGCCGAGCTCCCCGGTGTACCCCGGCTCGGACGTGGTGCTCACGTCCGGCATGGCGCTGCAGCTCGACATCATCCCGGCCACCGGCACCGCGTACCACACGACGAACATCGAGGACGGGATCGCGCTCGCCGACGAGGCGGCCCGCGACGACCTGGCGGCCCGCTACCCGGGCCTGTGGCAGCGGGTGACCACCCGCCGCCAGTTCATGGCCGAGGTCCTCGGGATCCGGCTCCGGCCGGAGGTGCTGCCGCTGTCCGACCTGGCGGGCTACCTGCCCCCGTACTGGCTCTCGCCGCACCTGGCGATGCGGCGGGCCTGAGCCGCGTGGGGGGTCGCCGCCGCGGTCGAGGCCATCGCCTCGATACTGCACCCCGTGGATACGGGCGGCGGGCCGGCCGCACCGCCGGGGACGGTGCACCGGGTCACGGGTTAGCCGGAGGTTAACGGTCCCGATCCTCGGGAACGCCACCAGGATCTTGACGGTGATGCGGTAGGTTACGGTGCATTGGCATGCCCCGGGAGCAGGGCCGCGGAGGCTTCGCAGGATGCACGGCTGAGCTGGCGGTTACGATGACCTCGTCGCCTATGTGGGGGAGACGTCGCGATGCCAGGGGCGCAGGACCGGTGGGATCAGCTCACCGAGCCACGCGTGCGCAGCCAGGAGGCAACGCCGCCCGATCTATCGCGGCCCGCTGACCGGCCAGAACGCGGGTCGCTCAGCGAACTGCGGCAGCGGCTGGAACGGCTGCCAGCCGGCCATCCGTCTTCGCCCTATAACGACGACCTCACCCGGAAGCTGCCGGTGGCCAGCCTGAAGGATCTCGAACTGCCGCTGCACGGCACCGAGCGCGACCTCAACGGCGCGGCCAAGCAATTTGAACATCAGCTGGCCGGAGGCCCGGACCCGGCCGCGAGAGCCGAAGCTGCGAGCCATAACGGCGGCGGCGACCGGAACCTCGTAGCGGACACGCTCAGCACGGCTGGCTGGAGCGCCGCAGCCGACGTCGAGGGCATCGCCGACAGCTCCCTCGGGGCGGAGGACCTCGCCGCGGCGGAGGACCTCGCCGCGGCGGCCGATGACGACCTCGGCACGTCCGACGACCTCGGCACGGCCAATGGCATCGGGGCCACGGACGGGCCCGGCACCACGGACGGGCCCGGCACCACGGACGGGCCCGGCACCACGGACGGGCCCGGCACCACGGACGACTGGCTGAGTGCCCCCCACTGGAGCAGCACGGCCGACGTGGAGATCGCCGATGACTGGAGCAGCTCGCCTGATCGAGACGGCCCGGCTGACCGTGACGACGCCGTCGAACTGGATTGGACCGAGCCGGAGCCGGGGGCCGACACCCTCTCCCAGCCTGTCATCGCCGTGGAACTGGATCACCCGGGTGACGAGCCCCGTACCGGCCCGGACGGTTCCTGGGAATGGAACGGCAGGTACCTCACCCCGGACGAGCGCCTGATCGCTGAGAACGCGCTGAGCCGCTGCCGGGTAGCCGAGGGCCGGAACGTATTTGGCAGCTACGGCCACAGCGGCCTGACGCCCGCGATGCGCCGCATCGCGGCCCAGCTTGAGCGCGGGCAACTGCTGCCGGACACCGAGAACCGGGCTCTGAAGTCTCCCGACCGCTTCAAGGAGAGGCTCGCCGACCTGATCTTGCGGCACCCCGACAAGCCGGCCGAAGAACTCTCGCATGAAGTGCACGATGGCATCCGCTACGCCTTCATCTTCGACACCGAGCATTACGCCCAGGGAACCTTGCAAGTCCACAGCAGGCTCAAAGGCAACGGATTCGAGCTCGAGGCCAGGTGGAACGGCTGGGAGAGCCGCGAGTACAAGGGGATCAACAGCCGCTGGCGGGACCCGGCGCACGATCTGGTCTTTGAGGTGCAATTCCACACCCCGTCGAGCTGGGATGTCTGGGAGCAGGCGCACGCCTCGTATAAGCAGATCATCGACCCGAGAACGTCACCTGCGGAACGGACGCAGCTTCGGGTCATCCACGCGGAGAAGTCAGCCGTGATTCCCGTGCCGCCGGGGTGCACTGCCATCCCAGACTTCCGCAAGGAAAGCCAGTAGGGCCGTGGCGGACGAGGTGAGTTACTACGCCATTGTCGGCGCCGGCCGAACCGTGCAGTCACCCTCAGGGCTGGCCCGGCGCACGTACGCAGCCACCGGCCCCGTTGACGAGGCCCTGCGACGGGACCTTACCTGGGCGCCTGACTCGGCGATCGTCGAGTGGGAATACGGCGAGGTGGGCGCCGACCTGGTCGAGATCAGCCAGGCAGCGGCAGATCGACTGATCGCCGGGTTCCGGGTGCTGTGGGACGAGCGGGACTGACGGCTGCCTGACCGCGCGGCCGGGCTCAGCCAGGCAGGGACGCGTCGTCCGGCGCGGAGTCACCGCCGAGCATGGTGGATTTCCCCTTCGGTCCCAGGCCGGCCTTCTCGAAGAACTCGTTGATCAACGAGCGCTGCATCTGGCTCAGCTCGTCGAAGTGCTTGACGAGCGCGTCTTCCCCGATCGCCTGGGCGGTCAGGTAGAGGTCCTTGAGCTGCTCCAGCTTCTGTTCCGTGTCCGCGGACGGCGGCTCGGCGTGTTCGGGCTGGTAAGCGCGATTCTGGTGACCGTCGCGGTCGGATACGCGGCCGTGCTCCTGGCTCGGCTTCGGGGCCTTCTCCCATACCGAGAAGGGCTTGGGCGCGGGGGAAGGTTCACTCGGCCGGGGCTCCGCGATGGGGACAGGCTCAGACGGGCGGGACCCGGCGGCCGGGACCGGCTCACCCTGACCGGACTCCGCCGCGGCCGCGGGCTTATCCGGGCCGGACTCCGCGGGCGCGGGCTCACCCGGGCGGGACTTCGACCCGGGAGCGGGCTCGTTCCCGCGCGGCTTCTCGGCCGGGACGGGCTCGCCCGGGCGGGGCTCCGCCACCGGAGCGGGCTGATCCGGGCGAGACCCCGCGGCCGGGGCAGGGCCATTCTGGCGGGGTTCCGCCACCGGAGCGGGCTGGCTCGGGCGGGACTCTGACCCGGGCGGGCCGGTGCCGGCGACCACCGGCAGCGGTGAGGTGTCGTCAGCCGCCGGCTCCCTGGCCTTCGAGGACTTCGGGACTGCCTCGCCGGAACGACCTGATCCTGGCTCACTGGCCGCGGCCGGCCCTGTCTGGTGCCCGGGCGGTGAGCCAGCTAAATACCCGGGCAGCGCGCCGGCCCGGCCCGCGGGCTCTGGGCCGGCCAGATACGGGGCCTGCCGGCCATGAGCAGGCCCGGATTCCCGGTCACGCCCACCGGGCCACCGCGGATTCTCGGCGGGTCCGGCCGAGGCGGCCGGATCGGCCGTCGGCCCGAGGCGGCTCCGGCCGTCCCGGCCGGCCGGCCCCCCGTGCGGCCTGCCGCCGCGAGTCCAGTCGCCCTGCTCGTCAGGCCTCAGGTCCTCCCGGCCGACGAGAACCAAGCCAGGCTGGCCGCCGGGGCCCCAGTCCTCCTGCCCGCCGGGAACCCACTCCTCCGGCCTGCCGGGGAGCCACTCGTCCTGCCCGGCGGGACTCCACTCATCCCGTCCGCCCTGGTCCCAGGCACCCTGCCCGCCGGCGGCCCAGTCCTCCTGCCCGCCCGGACCCCACGCATCGTGGCCGGCCGGGACCCACTCGTCCTGGCCGGCGGCGAGCCATTCGTCCTGGCCGACGGGACCCCACTCATCCGGTCCGCCCTGGTCCCAGGCACCCTGCCCGCCGGCGGCCCAGTCCTCCTGCCCGCCCGGACCCCACGCATCGTGGCCGGCCGGGACCCACTCGTCCTGGCCGGCGGGGACCCATTCGTCCTGGCCGGCGGGAACCCATTCGTCCTGGCCTCCGGGAACCCAGGCACCCTGCCCGCCGTCGGCCCAGTCCTCCTGCCCGCCCTGGTCCCAGGCACCCTGCCCGCCGTCGGCCCAGTCCTCCTGCCCGCCCGGACCCCACGCACCTTGATCGCCCCGGGCCCAGTCGTCCTGGCCTCCGGGAACCCAGGCACCCTGGCCGTCGGGACCCCAGGAATCCCCGTGGCCACGATCCCAGTCACTGCGGCCACGGGCGTCCCACGCATCGGCCGGGCCGGGACTCCAGCCACCGGCGGCGCCGGGGTGCCAGCCGTTGTCCGCGGGTGCCGGCCCGGTACGAACCGGCTCGGCCGCCTCCTGCGGCGCCGCGCGAACGGGCGACCGGGCCGGTTGAGCGGGCCGCGGAACCGGGCGACCAGGCTGCCGAAACGGGCGAGTGAGCTGCGGAGACGCAGGAACGGGCCGCGGAGACGCAGGAACGGGCCGCGGAGACGGACGAGCGGGCTGCGAGGCGGCCTCGACCTCCGCCTCAGGAGCAGGCAGGGGCGGAGAAGGCAGCGGGGTCGGCCGCGGCTCGGCCGGAACCCGGGCTGGGCCGGGCCCGGCGTCGTCCGCCGGGCTACGGTGGCTCTGGCCCGAGCGATCGGACACGCCGACCCCGACCACCACGAGCAGGGCGACGCCGGAGGCCAGCCCGCAGATGGCGACGAACTCGCCCGCTCGCACGAGCCCTAGGCTGTCATGCGCCTTCAGCCGCATGGCTTCGCCGACGACGATCATCAACAGGCCGCTGATGAGCGAAGCTGCGCCAATGATCGTCAGGCACATGGCGAGCCGGATCCGCCCTTGCGCCGCTGAACCTGACCTCACTGCCCAACCATCGCATGCAGGACAAGAGCAATGCGGGGTTTTCTGGTGAACCACGAGGCGGCAAAACCATGCCAATCGCTCCCAAGCCGATGCCCCCGGAGGCACCGGTCCCGCAGCCTAGCGAGCCTCCCACGCCTGCCACAGCGCCCGCGTGAATGTCTGCGCGGGCTGCTGGACCCTCTTCATCCTCCCCTCGGCTGCCCACGTAATCTGGGCGCGAGATCGACGGATGAAAGGCTCACTTTCTCGCGCACCGGGCTCTCCGCTACCGTTGCGTTCATCCGTTTCAGTTCGTTCCCGATCATCAGGGGGCATTCCCATGGATCGCCAGGTCAAGTACGTGCTGCAGGAATCCGAGATGCCCCGGGAGTGGTACAACGTCATCGCCGACCTCCCGTCGCCGCCACCACCGCCGCTGCATCCGGGGACCCGCCAGCCGGTCGGGCCGGACGATCTCGCGCCGCTGTTCCCCATGGCGCTGATCGCGCAGGAGGTCTCGCCCGAGCGGCATATCGCGATCCCGGACGACGTGCTCGACGTCTACCGGCTGTGGCGGCCTACGCCCCTGTTCCGGGCCCGGCGGCTGGAGCGGGACCTCGGCACCCCGGCCCGGATCTACTACAAGTACGAGGGCGGCAGCCCGGCAGGTTCGCACAAGCCCAACACCGCGGTGCCGCAGGCCTACTACAACGCCGCCGAGGGCGTGACCAAGCTGACCACCGAGACCGGCGCGGGCCAGTGGGGCAGCGCGCTGGCGTTCGCGTCCGCGCTGTTCGGCCTGGACCTCGAGGTGTGGATGGTCCGCGCCTCCTACGACCAGAAGCCGTACCGCAAGCTGCTGATGGAAACCTACGGGGCGACCGTCCACCCGAGCCCGTCCGACGTGACCAACGCCGGGCGGGCGGTGCTCGCCGAGCACCCCGATTCCACCGGCAGCCTGGGCATCGCGATCAGCGAGGCGGTCGAGGTCGCGGGCGGCGACCCGGCCGCCCGGTACGCGCTCGGCAGCGTGCTCAATCACGTGCTGATGCACCAGACCATCATCGGCGAGGAGGCGATCAAGCAGCTGGCCCTCGCGGGTGACACGCCCGACGTGATCGTCGGCTGCACCGGCGGCGGGTCCAACTTCGGCGGCCTGGCGTTCCCGTTCCTGCGGGAGAAGCTGGCCGGGCGGATCAACCCGGTCATCCGGGCGGTCGAGCCCGCCGCCTGCCCGTCCTTCACCCGCGGCGTCTACGCCTACGACTTCGGCGACACCGCGGGGTTCACGCCGCTGCTCAAGATGCACACGCTCGGGCACGAGTTCATTCCGGACCCGATTCACGCCGGAGGGCTGAGGTACCACGGCATGTCCCCGCTGCTATCGCACATCTACGAGCTGGGCCTGATCGAGGCCGTGGCCAAGCCGCAGTCAGAGTGCTTCGCCGCGGGGCTGCGCTTCGCCCGGACCGAGGGAATAGTCCCGGCGCCGGAGCCGGCGCACGCGGTGGCGGCGTGCATCGAGGAGGCGCTGCGCTGCAAGGAGACCGGGGAGGAGAAGGTCATCCTGACCGCCCTGTGCGGTCACGGCCTGCTCGACCTCACCGCCTACGGCGACTACGTGGCCGGCCAGCTGAGGGACTTCGAGCTCACCGCCGATGAGATCGAGACGGCCCTCGCCGGGCTTCCCGCGGGCACCTGAGCCCGAACCCTGGCCGGGCTTCCCGCGCACCCTGGGCTCCTGAGCCGGGCGGCGTTTTGTCGGCGGCCGGTTATACGGTGGGGCCATGACCGTCCGATCCGATGCCGTCGGCAGCAGCCAGGCCCTCGCGGAGGACCTGGAGCAGTACCGGCGTGAGCTCACCGGCTACTGCTACCGGATGCTCGGCTCGGTCTTCGACGCCGACGACGCCGTGCAGGAGACCATGGTGCGCGCCTGGCGGGGCATCGAGGGGTTCGAGGGCCGATCGTCGATGCGCTCGTGGCTGTACCGGATCGCCACCAACGTGTCCCTGGACATGCTGCGTGGCAGCCAGCGCCGGGCCAGCCCCATGGACATGGGGCCGTCCGGGACGACCGACTCGTTCACCGGCGCGACCCTCCCCGAGACCACCTGGGTGCAGCCCATCCCCGACGCCAGGGTGCTGCCCGAGGGCGGCGATCCGGCCGAACTGGCGGCGGAGAAGGAGAGCATCCGGCTCGCCTTCGTCGCCGCGCTGCAGTGCCTGCCCGCCCGGCAGCGGGCGGTGCTGATCCTGCGCGAGGTGCTGCGCTGGCAGGCGGCGGAGGTGGCCCAGCTACTCGATACCAGCGTCGCGTCGGTCAACAGCGCGCTGCAACGGGCGCGGGCCACCATGTCGGCGCGCGAGTCCGACCCGCCGGTCGCGGACGTGGCGACCGGGGAGCAGCGCGCGCTCCTCGCCCGCTACGTGGACGCGTTCGAGCGCTACGACATCACCTCGCTGGTATCGCTGCTGCGCGACGACGCCGTCATGTCGATGCCGCCGTTCAACTTCTGGCTGCAAGGCCCGGCCGAGATGGGCCGGTTCTTCCTCGGCCCGGGCGGAGCCTGCCGCGGCTCGCGCCTGGTCGCCACCGCGGCCAACGGCTGTGCCGCGTTCGGCTCGTATAAGCCGAGCGCCGAAGGCGGGTACGAGCCGTGGGCGATCCAGGTCATCGAGGTCTGCGGCGACCGGATCGTCGGGCATCACAACTTCGTCGACCCCAGCCTGTTCGCGGCCTTCGGCCTGCCCGCCCGCCTGCCATAGGCCGACCGCGGGCACGGCCATGCCGCTGCGCCACGCCGCCGGCGCGTGCCAGGCTCTAGTAAGTCCTCGCCCAGGCTCGACCAGGAGGTACCGCCGATGCCTGATCGTCTCGCGGCCGCCGCGGCCGCCACCATCGACCCCGGGCGCGTCGCCGGGCTGATCGAGCGCGAGCGGGCGGCCTACGCCGCGCGGCACCCGTCCTCGCAGCGAGCCTTTGCCGCGGCCGGCGCGAACCTGCTCGGGGGCGTGCCGATGACCTGGATGCGGATGTGGCCGGGCGGGTTCCCGCTCTACCTGGCCAGCGCGGACGGAGCCCGGCTGACCGACATCGACGGCCACTCCTACATCGACTTCTGCCTCGGTGATACCGGCGCGATGGCCGGGCACTCGCCCGCAGCCGTCCGGGCGGCCGTGGACCGGCAGTATGGGGAGCTGGGCGGGGCGACCACCATGCTGCCGACGCAGGATGCCGCCTGGGTGGCGGCCGAGCTGGCCCGACGGTTCGGCCCGACGCACTGGAGCTTCACCCTGACCGCGACCGACGCCAACCGGTGGGCGATCCGGCTGGCCCGCCAGCTCACCGGGCGGCCGAAGGTCCTGGTGTTCAGCTACTGCTACCACGGCAGCGTCGACGAGGCGTTCATCGTGGCCGGGCCGGACGGCCCGCGCCCGCGCGCGGGCAACGTCGGCGCGCCGGTCGATCCGCGCCAGACCACGCGGGTCGCCGAGTTCAACGACCTGGCCGGCCTGGAGCGCGAGCTGGCCGCGGGCGACGTGGCGGTGGTGCTGATGGAGCCCGCGCTGACCAACATCGGGATCGTGCTGCCCGAGCCCGGGTACCTGGACGCGGTCCGCGAGCTGACCCGGCGCAGTGGCAGCCTGCTGATTATCGACGAGACGCATACGTTCAGCGCGGGCCCGGGCGGGTGCACCCGGGCCTGGAACCTGGACCCGGACATCGTGACCATCGGGAAGTCGATCGCGGGCGGGATCCCGGCCGGCGCGTACGGCCTGTCGGCGGCGCTGGCCGACCAGATCCTGAATGACAAGACGGCGGACCTCATCGATGTCGGCGGCGTGGGCGGGACTCTGGCGGGCAACGCCCTGTCGGTGGCCGCGATGCGTGCCACGCTGGAGCAGGTGCTCACCGAGGCCGCGTTCGGCGCGATGATCGCCAGGGCCGACCGGTACACGGCCGGGGTGCGGGACGTCATCGAGACCCGCGCCCTGCCGTGGAACGTCGTCCAGCTCGGCGCGCGTGCGGAATACCGGTTCTGCCCGCAGCCGCCCCGCACCGGCGGCGAGTCCGAGGCGGCCGCCGACCCCCGGCTCGACGAATACCTGCACCTCTACACGGTCAACCGCGGCGTGCTGCTGACCCCGTTCCACAACATGGCCCTGATGTCACCGGCCACCACCGACGCCGACGTGGACACCCACACCCGGATCTTCGCGGCCGCAGCCGACGACCTCCTGGCCTGAGCGCGGGCCGCCGGGGGCTGGCCGCCGCGGCGCTGGCCCGCCCGCGGCCGCGCGGCGCCACGGGCGGCCGATATTCGGTACCTGCTGCGATCAGCGAGACATATCGTGTGCACGGGGGGATCTGACCGCTGGAGGATCAGGTGACGCCAGGACAGGACGGGGATCCGACACCGACCGAGCCGACCGAGCCGACCGAGCCGGCCGAGCCGGCCGCGGCAGGCCCGCCGGACCACGCCCGGGCCGAAACCTATCTCCGGCTGCGCGTCGAGGCCGAACTGCGGCGCGCAGCGGCCCTCCCCCGCCCCGACCCGCCCGGCGAGCGCGGCGTGCCCGCGCCGCTGCGCGCCGCGCAGCGGCTCGTCCTGCCGCCGGGCAGGCGCGCCGCGAGCATCCTGCTGCCGCTGGCCGGACAAGCCGCACAGGCGCTGCAGCCGCTCGCGGAGAACGCGGCGCGGGCGCTGCAGCCGCTGGCCGACACCGCGGGGCGGACGCTGCCACCGCTCGCCGGAAATGCGGCGCGGGCGCTGCAGCCGCTGGCCGACACCGCGGGCCGAACCCTGCAACCGCTCGCGGGCCAGGTGATCGGCGCGGTGCTACCGGTCGCGGACCAGGCGGCGCACAAGCTGCATCCGCTGGCCTGGCAAGCCGCCTACCGGCTGCAGGTGCTTCGGCACTCCGGCCGGTACCGGCTCACCCGCTGGCCCGGGCAGGCCCACCGGGCGACCGCCATCCTGCGCGGCACCAAGGTCGGCGCCTCGCCCGACCGGTGGACCCCGGACGACATGTCGGCCGACGAAGGCGTGCACCAGCTCCGGAAAGTGGCCGACGCGCTCATCCGGGCGGGCGCCATCGATCGCGGCGGCGCGGACTCGATCCTGGCGGGCCTGGAGACCGCCCTGGCCGCCCGGTCACGGATCGACGCCCATCAGCTCTTCATCCGGGACGTGCGGGCCAGTCGCCACCGCCAGCCGACCCGCGCGCCGGCCGGACGCTACCTGGCCGCGCCGGTCGGGGTCACGACCGGGGCCGGGCCGGACAGCGGCCTGGCCGACATCAGCCTGTTCACGCTGGTCGTCGCGCCCGACCGGGCCGTCCTGACCGTCGCAGGCCAGATGTCCGGGCCGCCCGGCAGGTGGGGATACCAGCATCCCTCGATGCCCTTCCCCGGCCTCGACCCCCCGAGCGCGATCGACGATCGCGGAACTCGCTACGAGCTCCACGATGAGAGCGGCTGGAGTAACAGCGGGGGAGAGTGGGGAGGCGTCCTGGGCGTTTCCCCGGTCCCGCCCGCCGGAACCCAGTGGCTGGAGCTGACCGTGAGCCCGGGCTCGCCTGCCATCCGCGTGGATCTCACCGGTCCGGGCGCCGGCCACGAGGCAGCGTCCGGCCCGCCGCCGGCCGGGCTTCCCGCAGCCGGCGGCCCGGCCGGGCAGCTGATCGACGCAGCCGCTGAGGAGCTCCTGCACCTCGCGGTGACCAGCGGTGACGACGGCCTGGCCTGGCACGACCTGTCGGACGTCACCAACATCGTGACCGCCCTGGACGCGGTCGGCGCGCTGGCGCCCGCGCGCGACGCCACGAGTCGCCTCGTCGCCCTGGCCGGCCTGCTCGGCGTGACCGTGCCACCCGCGCTGAGCGCCGCCGCGCCGCCGGGCGAGCTCCCCGCCGCCTGGGCCGACGTGCTGGAGAACCGCTACCGCCGGGACGGCCGGCCCGGCGCGGCCGCGGCCGCCGCGGTGCTGCCGGAACTCGATGGTGCGAGATTCGTCGTCGCGGGGCTGCGCTCCCACGCGGCAGGAGCCGACCTGCGCGTGCTGGGCTGGGGCCGGCACCACACGCCGCGCCTGCTCGCCGAGGTCCCGGACGACTCGTGGTCCTGGTCCGCTCGCGACGACCAGGGGCGCTGGCACGTCGGGACCGAGGGCAGCTGCAGCTCTGACGACCAGCACGCCGACCTGCAGCTCGACCTGGTCCCGCCGCTGCACCCGGAGGCCACGGCGCTGGAGCTGATCGTCAGCGGCCGGTCCGGCCAGGTGACGGCCACGGTGCCGCTGGACTGGATGGGGTCGGCGTGAGCACGCCACAGCCGGGACCGGCGAGCCCGCCGTGGTGGGCGCTGCTCCCGCCCGCGGAGGCCCAGGTCTCCTGCGGCCAGGGGACGCACCGGCTGCGCTGGGAGCAGGGCAGGCTCACCGCCGTGGACCACCCCGACGCCGAAGAGGAACTCGTGCTCGCGGCGCTGGGCGGCGACCGGTCCGAGTGCGTGGACCTGGTCGAGTGGTGGGGCAGCCGCGGCGATGACCTCGAGGTCCTGACGGTTGGGCCGCGCTCGTCCGCCGACGAGCTGACCGTCACGCCGGAGAACGTGGCCGAGTTCGGCGTCGGCCGAGGTGGCGGCTGGGTGGCGTATGCCCCGCTGACGAGGAGCACGTTCCCGACGCAACGCATCGGGCCCTGGGCGCGAGGGCCGCGCGGGCCGCGAGGCCTGGCCATCTACGGCGCGATGCTGAGGGCCGGCTATGGCGCGATGCTGAGGGCCAGGGGGCAGACACCCGCCCGGCTACGGCCGATGAGCGCAGCCCTCTTCTCCTCGGCAGTCACCGGCGGCGCGTCTCCGTCGCGGCGGCTCCGGCCGCAGATGCAGCAGTTCCGCGACCAGATGCGGCGCGCGAGCGAGCGCCGGACGGAGCTGTTCTCCTTGCTCGCGCTGGGCCCCGCGTTCCAGCTGCGGCTGTCGGCCACGGTGGCCGCGGCCTGGGCAGACGGCGGCAGCCGCGCGGCCGACCGCGACTCGGGCCGACCCGCCCTGGTCGCGGCGCTGGCCGGGCGCCTGGCCCCGGCCGCGCAGGCCTGGCACGGCGTCGACCCTGGCCGGGTCGATGTCTCGCTGCACGAGGGCGAGGGCTGGGGACGGGTGGGGCTGTCCGGCACCGGCCGCGACCGCAGGCTCTCCGCCGCGCTCCCCGTCGGCTGGCTGGCGTCGGTCTGGGCGGCCGGGCTGGCCGGCACCGGGGGGCATCTGATCGTCGCGGTCACGGCGGCGGACTGGCCCCACGCGACCGTGCTCGGCGTGCCCGAGCCCGGCGCGGACCCGGTGATACTCAAGGTACGGGCCGAGGGCGGCAACTGGACCGCGAGCCGAAGGGACGCGGTGCCGCCTGGACTGAGGAGCGAGGGACCTTGCGACTGAGCGACGAGGGAAGGCGGCGCAGTGAAGTGGGAATGGGGAGGCGGGCGGGGTCCCGGAGGCGAGCGGGACAGACATGAACGCAGTCGGGCGCAGGTCCACCGCGGTCGCGCAGCAGCACGACGCCGCGGTGGCGGCGCTGGGCGTGGCCGTGGCGGCGCGGGTTCCGGTGCTGCTGTGGGGAGCGCCCGGTACCGGCAAGACGTCCACGATCCGGGCCATGGCCGAGAAGATGGGCTGGCCCTGCGAGACCGTGATCGCCTCGATCCGCGAGCCGTCCGACTTCGCCGGGCTGCCGGTGGTGGTGGGCGACGGGGTGCGGTTCGCTCCCCCGGGCTGGGCCCGGCGGCTGGCCGAGGCCGGCCGGGGCCTGCTGTTCCTCGACGAGCTGTCCACCGCGCCCCCGGCGGTGCAGGCCGCTCTGCTGCGCGTAGTCCTGGAACGCGTCGTCGGCGACCTGGCGCTGTCCGAGGACGTCGCCGTGGTCGCGGCGGCCAACCCGCCGGAGCAGGCCGCCGACGGCTGGGATCTGTCGGCGCCGCTGGCCAACCGGCTGTGCCACCTGGCCTGGGAGATCGACCCCGGGACCGTCGCCGACGGCCTGGCCGGCGGCTGGGCCGCGCCCGTGGTCCCGGCCCTGCCCGAGCGCTGGGAGGCCGGGCTCGGCCTGGCCCGGGGCCTGGCGGCCGCGTTCCTGCACGTGCGGCCCGCCCTGGCCTGCGCGCCGCCGGCCGATGCGGCGTCGGCGGGGCGGGGCTGGCCCAGCCCGCGCACCTGGGACATGGCCGCCCGCCTGCTGGCCGCCGTCGACGCGGCCGGGGCGGGCGAGGAGACGCGTTCCGCGCTGGTGCGCGGCTGCGTCGGCGAGGGCGCGGGCGTCGAGTTCCTGGCCTGGCTGGTGGAGATGGACCTGCCCGACCCGGAGGCTGTCCTCGCCGACCCGGGCTCGTTCGTGCTGCCGAAGCGCGGCGACCGGGCCTACGCCGCCGTGGCCGCGGTGGCCGCGGTGGTGGCCGCAGACCCGACCCCGCAGCGCTGGGTGGCCGGCTGGCAGGTCCTCGGCCAGGCGGCGGCCGGCGCGCCGGACGTGGCCGCGGTAGCCGCCAGGACGCTGGCCCGGTGCCGGCCCGACGGCACGCCGCTGCCCGCCGAGGTCAAGCTGTTCGCCCCGGTGCTGCGGGACGCCGGGCTGCTGCGCGGATGATCACGAGCGGCGACATGGGGGCGGGCGCCGCCGCGGGAACGGCCGCAGGCGGGGTGCCCGGGCTGGCGGCGGGCCGGCTGTGGGCCGCGACCCGGTTCCCCTACCTGGCCAGCGGGCTGTTCGGGACGCAGGTGATCGCGGCGCGCGACATCGGCACCGTGGCCGTGGACGAGGGCTGGCGGCTGCACGCCGACCCGGCGCTCACCGCGCAGTGGACCCCGGCGCAGCTCGGCAGCGTGCTCGTGCATCACGTGTGCCACCTGCTGCGCGCGCACGCGGAGCGGGCCGCGCCCGCCGGGGTGACCCCGGACCGGGCCCGGCACTGGGTGCGCTGCTGTGACGCCGAGATCAACGACGACCTGGTCCCCGCCGGGCTCGAGCTGCCGGGCACGCCGGTCCTGCCGGCGCACCTGGGCGCAGAGCCCGGCCTGCTGGCCGAGCAGTACTTCGGGGCGGCCCGGCCCCGAGACGTCCCGTTGCGGAACCCTGACGGGATTGACCGCGGCGGGACGCTGGATTGCGGCAGCGGCGCCGACGGGTGCCCGCGGCCCTGGGATTCCGCGGGCGGGCCGAGGCTGCCGGCGTGGCAGGCGCGGCTGCTGGCCCGGCAGGTGGCGCAGGACTGCGTGCGGCACGGCCGGGAGGCAGGCAACGTGCCCGCGGGCCTGCTGCGCTGGGCCGACCAGCTGCTGGAGCCGGCCGTCGACTGGCGCAAGGCCCTGGCCGCGGAGCTGCGCCGGGCGATCGCGGACACCACCGGCGCCGTCGACTACTCCTACCGCCGGCCGTCCCGGCGGGCAGCGGTGGCCGGGGACGTGGTGCTGCCCGCGCTGCGCCGGCCGGTGCCCGACATCGCGGTCGTCTGCGACACCTCCGGCAGCATGTCCGAGGACCTGCTGGCCATGGCCCTGGCCGAGGTGGAGGGCCTGCTGCGCGCCGTCGGGCTGGCCCGCCAGCTGCGGGTGCTGGCCTGCGACACGGCCGTGGGGCCGGTCCGCCGGGTCAGCTCCGCCCGCCAGGTCGAGCTGGTCGGCGGCGGCGGTACCGACATGGGAGCGGGCATCGCGGCCGCGGGCCTGCTGCGGCCCAGGCCCGCCATCACCGTGGTGCTCACCGACGGGTTCACGCCGTGGCCGGACGAGCCGCCGCGGGGCATGCGGGTGGTGGTCGGCCTGCTCGGCGACGACGCGCCCGAGGCACCGCACTGGGCGCGGGCGGTCCGGGTGCCGGCCGGCTGAGGCAGCGGCCGTGCCCTCGCGCCGCCAAGGCTCGCGGCGCCGTCCGTCCGCCTGAGGAGCCCATACTGGGGCTGAGGAGATAGCCGCGAGTGCACCTGCGAACGCTGCCCCGATGGCGGGCCTGGCCGTACCCGGCCGCCGGGCTCAGGCTCGGCGGGATCGCGGGCGTGGCCGGCCCGGCCGCGTTCACCGTGGCCTGGGTCGCGGCCTCGCTGCTGCAGACCGGACATTCCGCGGCCGAGGTGCAGATCAGCGGCCTGGCCGCGCCCGACGCGCGGGATCCCTGGATCATGATCACGGGCTTCGTGGTGCTGGGCGGGTGCTCGGTCGCGTTCGGCTCGGCGCTGCACGCCGACCTGGGCGGCGCGGGGCGGGCCGGCCCGGGACCGCGGCTGATCCAGGCGGCCGGGGTGCTCACGATCGCCGCCGGGCTGCTGCGCCGGGACCGGATGCTGCTGACCTCGCCGGCCGGCGAGTCCTGGCACAACCACGCGCACGACCTGGTGAGCATCCCGATCTACCTCGCGCTGGTGGCGGTCCCGCTGCTGCTGGCCCGCCGGTTCCGCGGCGACCCGCGCTGGAGCGTCCTGCGCGTCCCGCTGGTCGCCGGCAGCCTGGCCACGCTCGCGGTGCTGGCGGTGTTCCTCGCCGGGGCGTCCCCGGCCTGGGACGGCGTGCTGCAGCGGATCGGCGTCACCTTGCCGCTCGCCGCCCTGTGTGCGGTGGCGGCGCGGCTGCTCGCTACCGCGCAGGCCGGGGCGGCGCGGGGCGCGGCGGACCCAGGCCCGGCGGACCCAGGCACGGCGCACGCGGGCGCGGCGTAGCGGGCCGGTTATCGTGGCGGCATGCCCGATCGCAAGGAGATCCTGGAGGTCGCCGGGCACAGCGTGCCGGTCAGCCACCCGGACAAGGTCTACTTCCCGCGGACCGGGCACACGAAGCTGGACCTCGTCCGGTACTACCTGAGCGTGGCCGACGGCGCGCTGCGCGGCGCGGCCGGGCGCCCGATGGTCCTGAAGCGGTACGTCAACGGCGCGGAGGGCGAGCCGTTCTTCCAGAAGCGCGCGCCGTCCTCACGGCCGGACTGGATCGAGACGGTCGAGCTGAGCTTCCCGTCCGGGCGCACCGCCGAGGAGGTCGTGGTCCGGGACGCGGCGGGGCTGGCCTGGGTCGTCAACCTCGGCTGCATCGACCTCAACCCGCATCCGGTCCGCGCCGGTGATCTCGATCATCCCGATGAGCTGCGGGTCGACCTCGATCCCGTGCCCGGGGTGGACTGGGCGCAGATCATCCGGGTGGCGCTGGCCGTCCGGGAGGTGCTCGCGGACTTCGGGCTCACCGGGTGGCCGAAGACGTCGGGCTCGCGCGGGATGCACATCTACGCCCGGATCGAGCCCCGCTGGACGTTCTCC
This sequence comes from uncultured Actinomycetota bacterium, assembly GCA_963808705.1. Lineage (GTDB taxonomy): Bacteria > Actinomycetota > Actinomycetes > Streptosporangiales > Streptosporangiaceae > JASHPR01. The sequence continues at coordinate 930,183 of CAWEHB010000016.1, forward strand.
GAGGTCCGCCGGGCCGCGGTGGCGCTGGCCCGGGAGGTCGAGCGGCGGGCGCCGCAGGACGCCACGTCGCGGTGGTGGAAGGAAGAGCGGCACGGCGTCTTCGTCGACTACAACCAGAACGCCAAGGACCGCACGATCGCGTCAGCCTACTCGGTCCGGCCCACCCCAGACGCCCGGGTGTCGGCCCCGCTGGCCTGGGACGAGGTTCCGGACTGCCGGCCGGCGGAGTTCACCATCGACACCATGCCGCGGCGCTTCGCGTCGCTGGGCGACGTCGGGGCCGGCATCGACGCCGCGGCCGGCTCGCTCGGGCCGCTGCTGGAACTGGCCGCCCAGGACGAGGCAGCCGGCCTGCCCGATGCCCCATGGCCGCCCCACTTCACCAAGCAGGCGGGCGAGCAGCCGCGAGTGCAGCCGTCCAAGCGCCGCGCCCCCGCCGCGCCTCCCCCGCCGGCGTCACCCGGTGCGGCCGCGCCGCCTTCTCCCGCTGGACGCCGCCGCTCATCCATGCCGCTGATCGAGGTGGCGAGGGCGGCCACCCGGGCCGAGGCCATGCAGGGCCTGGACCGGTGGAAGCAGCGCCATCCGGAGGCCTGGGCCCGCCTCGAGCCCGCAGACGTCCTGGTGGACTCGATGCGCGGCCGCTCCTCCACCTGGACCCGGATCCGGCTCAACCTGCGCAACGTGGCCGAGGCCGAGCGGCCGCCGCAGGAACCGCTCGAGGTCGACTACGACCCGTGGGCGCGGGGAGGCTAGGCCGGCCCCGCCTCCGTCCGGCGCTCGTCGTTCTCTGCCCCGGACAGGTCGCTGGTGACCGCGCGCCCTCCGCTAGCGCGCGCCTTCCGTCAGGACCGGGCTAGCTTCAGCAGGAACTCGAGCACGCCGTGGTTCTGCGTGGTCACGAAGCCGGTGAAGCTGGGGTTCGGGATATCCCAGTCCGCGAACAGGATGGGGATCGATCCCGACATCTCGATCTTGCCCGATGCGCGCTCGGCGGACAGCGGGAACGTCACCGCCCGGGTGCGCCCGTGCAGGGTGAGGTCGGCCCTGACGGTGTAGGTCTTGATCACGCCGGGCGCGGGCAGCGGCGCGAGCGCGATCGGCCGGGCCAGCGTGAGCGTCCCGGTCGGGTAGGCGGACGTGTCCATGATCCGGCCCCGGAACTGCACGTCGCGCTCGCTCTCGTCGCTCTTGATGGTGGCCATCGCCGCGGTGAAGGTGCCCGCGGTCACCGTGGTGCCGCTGATCGTGATGTGGCCGGTGACAGCGCTGGTCCGGCCGACCGCGACGTGGTTCTGCCCGAACAGCACCTCCTTCACCCGGTAGCCCACGACCGACCCGGTCGAGGTGTTCCAGGTCCCGGCCACCGGCGTGGCGGCCGACTCGCCGGCGGTGGCCGAGCCTCCCGCGGCGGCCGAGCCTCCGGCGGCGGCCGAGCCGGTGCCGGAACCCGCCGACTTCAAGCCCAGCGGCGCGGGCGTGGGCCCGGAGATGACGTGGATGTAGAGGAACGTGCCGCCAACGGCCAGCACCACGACCGCGGCCGCGGCGCCCACCAGCCACAGCGCCCACCGGCGCCGTCTCGACCATGCCATGCTGCGACTCCTCGGTTTTGACCAACCCGGTCCAGACCGGCCGCTCCCGGCGACGCCGGCCCCGATGCGTCGCGTTGCGGTTCGTAAGCGTGGCATGGCCTGCTGGCCGGATGCTGAGCGTTGGCTCTGCGCCGCCGCTGAGCAGGCGGCCGGGCCGCCGGGATCGACGGCGCGGGCTCAGACCCGAGGCAGCACCTCGGTGGCGATCAGCTCAAGGTGATCAAGGTCGTGCAGGTCCAGCACCTGCAGGTAGATGTGCTCGGCCCCGATCTCGGCGAACTTCCTGATCTTCCTGGCCACCTGTTCCGGCAGGCCCGCGATCCCGCTCTCGGCCAGTTCCTCCGCGTTCCGGCCGATCGCCGCAGCGCGCCGGTCCAGCTCGGCCTGCGTCCGGCCGCAGGCTACGGTCTGCGCGGCCGAGTAGATCATCGAAGTCTCGTGCCGCCCTGCGGCGGCGCAGGCCTCCCGCACCCGGCCGAACGCCGCCGCCGTGTCGTCCACGCTGGCGAACGGCACGTTGTACTCGTCGGCGAACCGCGCGGCCAGGCGCGGCGTCCGGTTCGGTCCGATCCCCCCGACGATCACCGGCGGCCTCGGCCGCTGTACCGGCTTCGGCAGCGCCGGGGAGTCGACCACGGTGAAGTACTTGCCGCTGAACGAGAAGGTGCCGCCGTCCGGGACATCCCACAGGCCGGTGATCACCTCGAGCTGCTCCTCGTACCGGGCGAAACGCTCGCCCAGGTCAGGAAACGGGATGCCGTAGGCCGCGTGCTCGGCCTCGTACCAGCCCGCCCCGAGCCCCAGCTCCACCCGGCCGCCGCTCATCTGGTCGACCTGCGCCACGATGATCGCCAGCGGGCCCGGGTAGCGGAACGTCGCCGAGCTCACCAGGGTGCCGAGCCGGATCCGCGAGGTCTCGCGGGCCAGCCCGGCCAGCGTCGTCCAGGCGTCGGTCGGGCCCGGCAGGCCGTTGGGGCCCCCGATCTTCAGGTAGTGATCCGACCGGAAGAAAGCGTCGAAGCCGAGGTCCTCGGCGGCCTTGGCCACCCGGAGCAATGTCGTATAGTCCGCGCCCTGCTGCGGCTCGGTGAAGATTCTCAGTTGCATGATCCCATCGTGGCGTACATCGTCCCGCCGCCTGCGCCTACCCCTCTCTAAACCGGCGGGCCTCACCGCGACACCCATCAGCGCCAGCCGGCCATCGGGCCGGGTGGACCTACGAGTTGCGGGCCAGGGTGGCCAGGCATTCCACGTGGTGCGTCATCGGGAACGCGTCAAAGGCGCGCAGTGCCTCGAGCGACCATCCGGCCGCGGCGAACGCGGCGATATCGCGGGCCAGGGTGGCCGGATCGCAGGACACGTACGCGATCCGGCGGAGCCGGCCCGTCCCGCCCGCCTGGCCGGGCCGGCCCGGCCGGGCCAGGACGCCCCGGCGGACAGCAGGTCGATGACCGGGCGGGCCACCCCGGCTCTGGGCGGGTCCAGGACGGCCAGCGACGCTCCGGACAGCCCGTTTCTCGCCAGCAGCGCCGCCGCGTCGCCCCGGTGCACCCGTGCCCACGGCGTCGCGCGCAGGTTGTGCCGGGCGTCACGCACCGCCGTGGCGTCGGCCTCGATGCCGATCACCGCGCCCGACGGTCCGACCGCCGTGGCCAGGACCCCGGCGAACAGCCCGGCGCCGCAGTACAGGTCCAGCGCCACCTCCCCCGGCTCCGGGCGCAGCACGTCGAGCACGGCGGCCGCGAGCGTGTCGGCCGCATCCGGGTGTACCTGCCAGAACCCGGCCGGGCTGACCCTCCAGTCCCGCCCGGCGGCCCGCTGGCGCAGGTAGCCGCGGCCGCGCACCACCGCGGGCCCGCCGCGGCCCGGGCGCCCGGCCCGGCCCGCTCCCCCGGCCCGGCCCGCGCGCCCGGACAGCACGGTGTCCGCCGCGATCTCCGGCGCCGGCGCGCCCCCCGTGACGATCACCGCCCGCTGGCCCGACCCGGGCGCGGCGGCGACCTCTACCGAGACGGCCCCGGGCCAGGTCCGCCCGGTCACCGCCGCGGCGTCGATCAGCGGGTGCGCGATCGGGCAGTCGCCGATCTCCATGATCTCGTGCGAGCGGTGCCTGCGCAGGCCCGCGACGCCGTCCTGGCCGACGCCGAACTTGACCCTGGTCCGCCAGCCGAGGCCGGTCTCGTCGCCCGGCATCGGCTCGACGCTGACGTCCCGCTCGATGCCCGCGATGCGCCGCAACTGCTGGCGGACGACCGCGGCCTTCAGGGCCCGCTGAGCGGGCAGGCTGGCATGCTGCCAGTCGCAGCCGCCGCAGCCGCCCGGGCGCGCGTGCGGGCAGGGCGGCTCCACCCGGTCGGCCGAGGCAGCCAGGATCGCCGTGGCGTCGGCCCGGGCGAGCCTCGATGTCGTCTGGGTGATGACCGCGCGGACCTGCTCCCCCGGCAGCGCGTGCCGTACGAAGATCACTGGGCCCGCCGTCGGCCTGGCCACGCACCAGCCGCCGTGCGCGACCTCGCCCACGCTGAGCTCGACCTCCTCGCCCGGCTCGGGCAGTTGCCGCGCGGATGCGGATGCAGTCACGCCCCCATGCTCCCGTGCCGCCGTCACCAGGATCCAGCCGGGGCTCATCCGGCTGGCAACCTGGGCTAGCACCAGCGCGCGGCAGGGTAATACCGTGAGCGGGCACCGTTCTCGCGGGAAGGAAGGCCGTGCACATCGTGATCATGGGGTGCGGGCGCGTTGGCTCGACGATCGCCCACATTCTGGAGGAGCAGGGACATTCGGTCGCCGTGATCGATCAGGACCCTGACGCGTTCCGCAAGCTGTCGGCGGGCTTCAAGGGCAGCAAGATCACCGGAGTCGGATTCGACCGTGACGTCCTGATAGAGGCCGGTATCGAGCATGCCGACGCGTTCGCCGCGGTGAGCAGCGGCGACAACTCCAACGTGATCGCGGCGCGGGTGGTCAGGGAGTCGTTCGGCGTCGACCGGGTCGTGGCGCGGATCTATGACCCGCGCCGGGCCGAGGTGTACCAGCGGCTCGGCATCCCTACCGTGGCCACCGTGCGCTGGACGGCCGACCAGATGCTGCGCAAGCTCCTGCCCGAAGGCGCGCAGCCGCTCTGGCGCGACCCGACCGGGGCGATCGTGCTCGCCGACGTGGCCTATGACGATCACTGGCTCGGCGAGAAGGTCACCGCGCTCGAGGAATCAGCCCGGACCAGGATCGCGTTCATATCCAGGCTCGGGGAGGCGATGCTGCCCGGTCCCGGCACCGTCCTGCAGGAGGGCGACGTGCTGCACGTGATCGCCGACGAGCGCGAGCTGGACCGGATCGCCGGCGAGTTCGCCAGGCCGGCCGCGCCGGGGAAAGGAGCCCACTGATGCGAGTCGCCATCGCCGGAGCTGGCTCGGTTGGCCGGTCCATCGCGATAGAACTGCTCGGCAACGGCCACGAGGTGCTGCTCATCGACAAGGACCCGAGGAAGATCAAGGTTTATAACGTGCCCCGGGCGGAGTGGCTGCTCGCCGACGCGTGCGAGATCTCCTCGCTCGAGGACGCGTCGCTGGAGCGCTGCAACGTCGTGATCGCGGCGACCGGGGACGACAAGGTCAACCTCGTGGTGTCGCTGCTGGCCAAGACCGAGTACGGGGTGCCGCGGGTGGTGGCGCGGATCAACCACCCGAACAACGAGTGGCTGTTCAACGAGTCGTGGGGGGTTGACGTCGCGGTATCCACGCCCCGGCTGCTCTCGGCCCTGGTTGAGGAGGCGGTCAGCGTCGGCGACCTGGTCCGGCTGATGACGTTCCGGCAGAGCGAGGCGAGCCTGGTCGAGCTGACCATGCCCGCCGACGCTCCCCTGGCCGGCCAGCGGATCGGCGGGATCGAGTGGCCGGCCGACACCGCGCTGGTCGCCATCTTGCGCGACGGCCGGGTGATCGTGCCGAACAGCGACGACCCCCTGGAAGCCGGGGACGAGCTGCTGTTCGTCACCAGCGAGGATGTCGAGGAGGAGCTGGGCGCGCTGCTCTCCGGCGGCCGGTGAGCCACCCCGCCGTCGGCCGGACCCGGTCGCGCGGCCCGGCCACGCCCGGCTACCTGGTCTCGGTGATCTCCGGGCCGCGCTCGAAGGGGTTCGGCAGGCCCTGGCCGGTGGCCTGCTGCTCGAACTGCTCGGCCAGCGCCTGGCGCATGTCCTCGGGCAGCCGTATCTCCAGCAGGTCCCCGGGCGGTGCCGGATGGTCCCCCCGCACCACCACGACGTCACCGAACAGCTCCTCGAGCGGCCGGGCCAGTTCCGGGCGGCGGGCGGCCGGGCCGCGGATCATGCCCCGCAGGAACCAGCGGGGGCCGTCCACGCCCATGAAGCGGATCGGCTCCAGCTGCCTTTGGCGCGGCCCCTCCCCGGCGGGATGCACCCGCGCGTGCAGCTCGATGCCGAACGGGCCCTGCACCTCCTGGCTGTCGCCTCCCGACTTCGCCACCTCCGCGGCGAACTCCTGGCGCACCTCGTCCCACAGCCCGCTGGTTTTGGGCGCGGCGAAGGCCATCAGCTGGAGGGCGCTGTCGCCGCGGAGCACCGTGACGCACACGCCCGTGCCCTCGGCCATCTCGACCTCTACCCTGATGCCCTCATACGCCGGGACCAGCAGGCTGCCGAAGTCCATCCGCTCCCGCTGCGGGAAGCCCCCGGCTCCGTCCCACGGCCCGGGCCCCTGATCCCCCTGGCCGGCGTCGCCCCGGGCGGCCTCATCGCGGCCCGGGGCCGCGCGCCGGGCCGGCTCCGGGTCGTAGTCGTCACCCTCGTCCTCCAGCTCATCCGGTTCGCCGTAAAACTCCGGATCATCCTGGGCCGTGCCGGAGTCAAATCCGGGCCGGCCCGCTTGCTCGCGGCGGCGCCGCCTGAACACCCTGCACGCTCCTAACTTCCTTGCGGAACTCGTCCTAGCCGACCGGGCGGCCCGTCGCGGCGTGGCCGCCGGTCGACCCGAACCCGCCATCTCCCCTGGCCGAACCCGGCAGCCTCTCGACCTCATGGAACACCGGACGCTCCACCCGTTGCACCACGAGCTGGGCGATCCGGTCCCCTCGCTGGAAACGCACCGGGCTGTCGGCATCGGTATTGAGCAGGGTCACCCTGATCTCGCCACGGTACCCGGCGTCCACCGTGCCCGGTGCATTCACGATCGTGACGCCGTAACGCGCCGCCAGCCCCGACCGTGGATGCACGAAAGCGGCATAGCCGTCGGGGAGGGCGATCGCTACCCCTGTGGGCACCACGGCGCGCTGGCCGGGCGCGAGCTCCACGTCCTCGGCGGCGAACAGGTCGGCGCCCGCATCGCCGGGATGGGCACGCTCGGGCAGCGGCAGGCCGGGATCCAGCCGCTGGATCAGGACCTGCACGCGGTCAGGTTCGGCGTTCACGCCGGGCATGGGTAACCATCTTTCTCCGATCTGGCGGCCGCATGGTTCACGGAGGTGACCTTACCGCCGACCGCCCTGGTGTTCGCGCGTCCCGACGGGCAAACGCGCCGGAGCGCCCAGGGATGCCCGGGGCCTAGGTGCCACCGTCCGGCGGCTCCGGCGGGTCGTCGCCCCGCAGGTAGGGCCAGGCGTAGCTGACCGCCGCGGCGGCAGGTACCGCCACGATCGCCCCGGCGATCCCGGCCACGATCCCCCCGACCGCCAGGACCAGGATGATCGCGAGCGGGTGCAGCCGCACGATCCGCCCCACGACCAGCGGCTGCAGCAGGTGGCTCTCGATCTGGTTCTCCAGCAGGAAGACGCCGAGCAGGATCGCCGCCGCGATCCAGCCCTTGGTGCCCAGGGTCACCAGGATGGCGAGCGCCCCGGCCACGAGGATCCCCACCAGCGGCACGTAGGCGGCCAGGAACACCACGATGATCAGCGGCACCAGCAGCGGGACGCCCAGGATCCACAGGGCCAGGCCGATGAAGACGGCGTGGATGGCGGCGACCGCCGTGGTGCCCCTGACGTAGTTGACCAGCGCCGTCCACGCCGCCGGGCCCGCGTTGCCCGCCCGCCGCCTGGCCTCGGGCGGCAGTCCCTTGATCAGCCAGGCCCAGATCCGCTCGCCGTCCTTGAGCAGGAAGAAGGTGATGAAGATCATCAGGATCAGGCCGGTCAGCAGCTCCAGGAAGATCTTCCCGCCGGTGACCACCGTGCCCGCGATCAGGGACTGGTGCTGCGAGAGGAAGCGCGCGAGCTCGTCGTAGTACTGGTCGAGCCGCGCGCTGTTGAGGTGGAACGGCGAACCCGCCAGCGAGGACTGCACCTCGTGGGCGGTGTGCTTGACCTCTTTCTGCAGCCGGGGATAGTCGGCGCTCACCCGGTTGGCCGCCAGGATCCCGATCCCGGCCAGGACCACGACGGCAGCCAGGACCGTGCACCACGTCGCGGCGAGCGGGGGCATCCCGGTCCGGCGCAGCCGCGCGGTCAGCGGCTGCAGGAGGGCGGTCAGCAGCAGCGCGGCAAGAGACGGCAGGACCACCAGCGCGAGCGCGCTGGCCACCCGGAACGCCACGTAGATCAGCAGGCCGACCAGCAGCAGGCGCCAGGCCCAGGCCGCCGCCTGCTGCAGCAGGCGCGGCACCGGCGGCTCCCGCGGGAGCCGGCTGGCCGCCGTGGTCCGCAGCTTGGCCGGCATCCCGTTGCCCGCCTCGTCCGCCCCGCCGCGGTGCGCCTGCCCGCGCCCGCCCGCTTCGGCGCCGTCGTCGTCCGCAGCGGCGGCACCATCCGCGATGTCGTCGTCCTCCCCCGGGGGCGGGGCGTAGCCCGGGCCGGCCGGGGCGGCATCGCCCGCATGGCCCCCCCGGGTACCGCGCCACGCCCACCAGCCCGTCATATCCTCCATGTAACCAACTACGGTGGACTAATGCGCAGCTACACCGAACGGCTTCGCGTGCCGGCCTCATGGTGGCTGCTCGGCATGCTTTCCGCGATCATATTCGCCAGCACCGCCTGGGCCGGTTTCAGCCTTCTCGTGGCCGCCGGGTCCTACGTGCTGTTCTGCGGCGGATGTGCCGCGATGCTGCTGGTCTGGAGTCATACCACGATCGAGGTATCCAGCGGGGAACTGCGTGTCGGGGCCAGCGCGCTGCCGCTCGCCGTGGCCGGGGAAGTGGCCGCGCTCGACGAGGCCCACACCCGGGCGCTGCGCGGGCCCAGCGCGGATCCGCGTGCCTTCCTGATGGTCAGGCCTTACCTGAAATCCGCCGTGTATATCGAGATCACCGGGGAACACCAGGAGCGGCCCTACTGGCTGATCGGCACCAGGCGGCCGGCGGAACTTGCCGCCGCGATCGAAAGATCGCGACCGCAGGCCCGCGCCGGCGGCACCGCCGTGGGATGATCGGCGGACTGGCCGGACGAAAGGATCTGGGGATGGCAGGTAAGCGGGCCAACGGCGGCAACCGGGCGGTCTCTGCCCTGGTCGGCTTTGGCGCGGCGTTCGTCGCCCGGAAGGTGATCCAGTTCGCCTGGAAGCAGATCACCGGCAAGGAGCCCCCCGAGCACCCCGAGGATCCGAGTGTCGGGCTCGGCGAAGCGCTCGCCTGGGGCATCGCGATGGGGGTCGGCGTCCAGGTGGCCCGGATGCTCGCCGTCCGTGCCGCGACCAGGACGGGCGGCGAGCCGGCCGAGTCGGAGTGACGCCGGCCGCGGGGCAGGCGGGCAGGCGGACGGGCAGGCGGACGGCCGGGAGTTGCGGGCGCATGAGCGCGGCGAGCTGCGGGTGATGCCCGGCCGCTGACCTCGTCCTGCGCCCGGCGGCCACGGCCCGAACTTCAGCGGAACGAATCGCCCCAGCCGTACCCCTTCCGCAGTCGGCGGGCGAGAATGGGCCGCAGAGCGCGGGGCAGGAGGTGGGGATGATTAACGGGCATCGGGTCCTCGGCATCGTGCTGGCGGGCGGGGCGGGAAAGCGCCTGGCGCCGCTCACCGCTGACCGGGCCAAGCCGGCGGTGCCGTTCGGCGGCCTCTACCGGCTGGTGGACTTCGCCCTGTCGAACCTGGTCAACTCCGGCATCCGGCGGATCGCCGTGCTCACCCAGTACAAGAGCCACAGCCTGGACCGGCACATCACGACCACCTGGCGGCTGAGCAGCCTGCTCGGAAACTACGTGACCCCGGTCCCGGCGCAGCAGCGGCTCGGCCCGCACTGGTACACGGGGTCCGCCGACGCGATCTACCAGTCACTGAACCTGATCTTCGATGACCGGCCGGACATCGTCATCGTCTTCGGCGCCGATCACGTGTTCCGGATGGACGCCATGCAGATGATCGACCAGCACGTGGCCTCGGGCACCGGGGTGACCGTGGCGGCCCTGCCGGTGCCGCGGGAGGACGCCACGGCGTTCGGGGTCATCCAGACCGGCAAGGACGGGCGCACGATCGATGCGTTCCTGGAGAAGCCGGCCGACCCGCCGGCCCGGCCCGGCCACCCGGACGAGGCCTTCGCCTCGATGGGCAACTACGTCTTCACCAGTGACGCGCTGGTCGACGCGCTGCGCAAGGACGCGGCCGACGACGAGAGCCGGCATGACATGGGCCGGGACATCATCCCCATGCTGATGCGGCAGCGCCTGGCCGAGGTCTATGACTTCCTGGGCAACGAGGTGCCCGGCGCGGAGCCGCGTGATGCCGGGTACTGGCGCGATGTGGGCACCCTCGACTCCTATTTCGACGCGCACATGGACCTGTGCGCGGTACAGCCGGTGTTCAACCTTTACAACGAGGAGTGGCCGATCCTCACCCACGTGCCATCGCAGCCGCCGGCCAAGTTCGTGCACGACGCCGGCGACCGGGTCGGGCGGGCCATCGACAGCATCGTCAGCAACGGCGTCATCGTCTCCGGGGGCCTGGTCCGCAACGCGGTGCTCTCGCCCGGGGTCCGGGTCAACAGCTGGTCCCGGGTCGAGCGGGCGGTGCTGCTGCATAACACCCAGGTCGGCCGGCACGCGGTGGTCGAGGACGCGATCCTGGACAAGAACGTGGTGGTCCCCGAGGGGGCTCAGGTGGGCGTGGACAAGGAACGTGACCGGGCCCGCGGGTTCACCGTGTCGGCGGGCGGCATCACCGTGGTCGGCAAGGGCCAGGAAGTGCCGCCGTGACCCTCGCCAGCCCGCCGGGCCGGCTCAGCGTGGCCCTGCTGACCAGGGAGTACCCGCCGGATGTCTACGGCGGGGCCGGCGTGCACGTGGAGTACCTCGCCCGGGAGCTCGCCAGCCTGGTGAACCTCACCGTGCACTGCCAGGGGGCGGACCGGCCGGGAGCGGTCGCGCACCAGGCCTGGGACCACCTCGCCGGGGCCAACCAGGCGCTGCAGACGATCTCCGCGGACCTGTCGATGGCCGCCGCGGTCGGCTCCGCCGACCTGGTGCATTCCCACACCTGGTACGCGAACCTGGCCGGGTGCCTGGCCTCGCTGCTCTACGGGGTCCCGCACGTGGTCACCGTGCACTCGCTGGAGCCGCTGCGGCCGTGGAAGGCCGAGCAGCTCGGCGGCGGCTACGCGCTGTCCTCCTGGTGCGAGCGGACCGCCGTAGAGTCCGCGGCCGCCATCATCGCCGTGTCCGACGGCATGCGGGACGACGTGCTGGCCGCGTACCCGGCCGTGCCCGCCGAGCGGGTGCGGGTCATCCGCAACGGCATCGACACCGCCGAGTACTCCTCCGACCCGTCGACCGACGTGCTCGAGCGCTACGGCGTCGATCCGGCCCGGCCCTCGGTGATCTTCGTGGGCCGGGTCACCCGGCAGAAGGGGCTCCCGGTGCTGCTGCGCGCGGCCGTCAGCATCGATCCCGCGGCGCAGCTGGTGATCTGCGTCGGCCAGGCGGACACCCAAGAGCTCGAGTCCGAGGTCAGCGATCTTGCCGGGCAGCTGCGGGCGGGGCGGGCCGGGGTGGTCTGGCTCTCCGGGATGCTCGCCAAGCGCGAGGTGATCCAGCTGCTGTCGCACGCGACCGTGTTCGCCTGCCCGTCGCTCTACGAGCCGCTCGGCATCGTGAACCTGGAGGCCATGGCCTGCGGCACCGCTGTCGTCGGCTCCAAGGTCGGCGGCATACCCGAGGTGGTGGCGGACGGGGAGACCGGCCTGCTGGTTCCGCCCGGGGATCCGGGCGCGCTGGCTGACGCCGTCAACGCGCTCGTGGCCGACGAACGCCGGGCCGCCGAGATGGGCCGGCTGGGACGGGCGCGGGCCGTGACCGAGTTCGGCTGGGCCAGCATCGCCGCGCAGACGGCCGCGCTCTACGCCGAGCTCGCCGGGCGCTGAGCCCGCCAGTACCCGCCTTCCCCGGCCGTCCCGCTTCCCCGGCCGTCCCGCTTCCCCGGCCGTCCCGCTTCCCCGGCCGTCCCGCTTCCCCGGCCGTCCCGCTTCCCCGGCCGTCCCGCTTCCCCGGCCGTCCCGCACGGGTTAAGATATATCGCAATCTTGATGCGGTGGTGGCGCACGGAGGCGCGGCCGCGAAGGCGTGCAGGAGGTTCGAGTTGATCCCGGAAGAGGCCCCGATGACGTCAGGCGGCGATCCCGGGCCGCCCCGCCCGCCGGCGATCCGCGCGTCCGACCAGGACCGGGACGCGGTCGTGCAGCGGCTGCAGCAGGCTTTCGCGGAACGCCGCCTCAACGACGACGAGTTCGACCAGCGGATGCGCGCCGCGCTCACCGCGAAGACCAGTGCCGACCTTGACCGGCTCACCGGCGACCTGCCCGCTGCCGGGCCGGGCGGGGTGGCGCCGGCGGTTCCGGCCCGCAGCCCCGGCCGGTGGGCCATGGCGTACAAGAACTCGATCCGCCGCGGCGGCCGCTGGCGTGTCCCGGAGCGCTTCAACGTGGTCATCTACAAGGGCCAGGGCTGGCTCGACCTGCGGGCCGCCGAGCTGACCGCGCCGGTCACCACGGTGGTCGCCTACGCCTACAAGTCGCGGGTCGACATCCTGGTCCCGCAGGGCGTCCGGGTCGAGATGGACGGCTTCGGGGTCAGCAAGGGCTGGTCCGCGGAAGAGGACGCCGAGATCCGGCTGCCGCACGACGCACCCACGGTGCACGTCCGGGGCACCGCCTACAAGGGCACGATCGAGACTCGCACCAAGCCCCGGGAGCCGCGCCCGGCCCTGGAGCGCTGAGCCGGGCTGAGGCGCCCGGCGATCAGCCCGGTAACGGGATTGGTGGATCCGAAGGTACCGGTTTGCGGGATCACCTGGGATGCGCTGAGGTGCCAAATGGTGATGTCGGTCGGGGGACCGGGGAGCAGTGCATTGATGTGGTTGAGCGCGCGGGCGACCGGCGCCCGGCCGTCAGGTGACCGGCCGTCAGGTGACCGGCCGTCAGGTGACCGAGCCGGCGGCGGCACCGGTGACCCGGTCGCCCCAGCGGGCCAGCTCGCCGTCCAGGTCGAGCGGCGCGATCATCTCGCCGCTTTGCAGCTCCCGCTCCCAGTTCTCGGCCGGGACCCGCCACATCACCTCGAACTCGATGCCGCTGGGATCCTTGGCGTACAGGGACTTGGACACCCGGTGGTCACTCGCGCCCACCAGCGCCCCCCGCTCCGCGAGCCGATCCCGGGTCTCGGCCAGCTCCGCGAGCGTGCCTACCTCCCAGGCCAGGTGGTAGAGCCCCACGTAGGGGTCCTGCGGCCGCGGGGCGTCCCCGACCTCGAACAGCCCGAGGTCGTGATCGTTCGCCGACCCCGGCGCCCGCAGGAACGCCGCGCGGCCGGGGATCTCGGTGCGCACCTCGAAGCCGAGCGTGTAGCGGTAGAAGTCAACGGTCCGGGCGAGATCGCTGACATAGAGAACGGCGTGGTTCAGGCGGCGTACGGCCATGGCAAGTCTCCCGGGTTGGCGTTCTGCCAGAGAAAAGGCTCCGCTGTGCGATCTCATTCCGCACTCAGGGCGGCCCGCCCGGGCCGCCCGTAGCGCTGCGGCCGGTGTAGACCCCGCGGGGGCGGATCGGCGTGGCCCGCGCGTACTCCTCCAGCGCGTGCGCCAGCCAGCCCGCCGTCCTGGCCACGGCGAATATCGCCTCGCCGGCACCGGGGATCATCCCGGCCACGGTGGACAGCACCGCGAGCGCGAACTCGATGTTCGGGGCGGGCAGCGCCCGCCGCCGGGCCTCGGCCAGCACGGCCTCGGCGACGGCCAGGCGGCCGGATTCCGGGGCCGCCGTCCTGATCAGGTCCAGCAGCAGAACCGACCGCGGGTCGCCGGTCTGGTAGACGAAGTGGCCCAGCCCGGGGATCCGCTCGCCGCGGCGGAGCAGTTCGCCGACCACCCGTGGCGCGTCGGCGGGACCGCTGGCCGATAGCAGCAACACCTCCGCGCCCAGGGCCGCTCCGCCGTGCAGGGCGCCGCTCATCGCGCCGAGGCCGGTGCCGACCACCGCGTACGGGTCGGCCCGCACCGACGCGGCTACCCGGGCGGCCAGCGTCGACGCGGCCAGCTCATGGTCGGCCAGCAGCACCAGCGCCGCGCGTAGCGCGGCGATCAGCCCGCCGGCGGGGGGCCGCAGGCAGAGCTTGGGCGCCAGGCGGCCGGCGATGCTGTCATCCCCGGCCGCGAAGCCCGGGCCCGCCGTGGACAGGCAGTCGGCCATGGCGGCGATCAGGCTGCGGGCCGCGGCCATGACCGCGGGCCGGTCCAGGTGCAGCCGGAGCCGGTCGGTCGCCGCCACCGCGGGGACGATCACCTGCAGCCGCTCCAGCGGGTAGGTGTCCGGCGGGAGCGCGGCCTGGGCGGCCGTGCCCGCGGCGATGGCCTCGCCGGTCGCCTGCCACGGCCCCGCGGCGGCGGCGTCCCCGAAGGACCCGGTCCACAGCAGGCCTGCCACGTCCTCGAAGCTCCGGCTGGTAGCCAGCGCGATCGCGTCATGCCCGCGGAAGCGAAGACGGTCATCGGCGATCTCGGTCAGCTCCGACTCGATCACCAGCTCGGCGCGCCCCGCCGCCCGGCGCGGCCTGCCGCGCCGGGCCAGGCCGGCGATCTCGGCGGCGTCGAACAGGCTGGCCCGGCCGTCGGAGCCGCGGCGCGGGGTGAGCACGCCGCGGCTCACGTAGGAGTACAGGCTGGCCGACTTGATGCCCAGCCGCTGCGCGGCCTCCGCAGCCCCGATCCAGTCCGTCACGCTCACGCCTCCCCGCGGTGCCGGACATCCGGCACAGCCCCGTCCTCATGATCGTGGTCGATCGGTGACGATATGAGCCACCCATCCACAAGGATCATGAAACTGCGACCTTGCCCTGGGTCCGGCCGCTACCGCCCCGGGCGCAGATCCCGGCTCGTCATATTGATTTTAATCAACATTGACTGATATGGACATGATGATCCAGGCTATCGGTATCAGAGAGTCACAGGCCAGCGGTGCCGCGCAGGCAAGGAGATCACAGATGCCAGATACCGCGCAGGTGACGACCAACGGGGACGGCCGGGACGCGCCCGCCGGGCTCGAGGGCGTGGTGGTCGCGCACACCCAGATCGGCGACGTCCGCGGCCTGGAAGGCTTCTACCACTACCGGCAGTACGACGCGATCGAGCTGAACCGGCGCCGGACGCTCGAGGACGTGTGGTACCTGCTGTTCCGCGGGCACCTGCCCGACCGCGCCGAGCGGGAAGCCTTCCGGCGCGAGATCGCCGACCACCGGGTGCTGCCCGACGACCTGGTCCCGTTCTTGCGCACGCTCGCCGCCACCGAGCCGTACGACCCGCTCACCGCGCTGCGCACCGCGATCTCCTTCGTCACCCAGCGGTCCGGCTTCCGCTCGTGGCTCGACATCTCGGCGGACCAGCTCTACGACAACGCGATGCAACTGTCGGCGCAGACGCCGGTGCTGCTCGCGGCGCTGCACCGGCTGCGGGACGGCCAGCCGCCGGTATCACCGGACCCGGAGCTCTCCGCGGCGGCCAACTATCTCTACATGCTCAGCGGCGAACGACCGGAGCCGCAGCGCGTGTGGGCCCTGGAGCGGTATCTCATCTGCACGATCGACCACGGCTTCAACTCGTCCACGTTCACCGCGCGGGTGATCGCGTCCACCGGCGCTGATCTCGGCGCGGCCGTGACCGGCGCCATCGGCGCCCTGTCCGGGCCGCTGCACGGCGGCGCGCCCAGCCGCGTGCTCGAGATGCTGGACGACATCGGGAGCCCGGGCCGCGCCGAGGCCTGGACCCGGGCGGCGCTGCAGCACGGTGACCGGATCATGGGCTTCGGCCACCGGGTCTACAAGGGCAAGGACCCCCGCTCCGCGCTGCTGCGCGAGGTCGCGACCACCGTCGGGGGCCGTACCGCGGAATTCGCGGCCGCCGTGGAGGACACGATCGTCCGGGTACTCGGGGAGGAGAAGCCCGGGCGGGCACTCAACGCCAACGTCGAGTTCTACGCGGGGGTGGTGATGGACGCGTGCGGGATCCCGCGGGAGGAGTTCACGCCGACCTTCGCGTCCAGCCGGGTCATCGGCTGGTGCACGCACGTGCTCGAGCAGGTGTCCGGCAACCGGCTGATCCGCCCCTCGGCGCGCTACGACGGCCAGGCCCCGCCGCAGCCGGTCCCGGCCGGCGACTAGCGGCCCAGCTGCCCCCGGTCACGCATCCCGCGGATCCTGCGCCGCTGGGACTGGTCGAGCATCCGCCACAGGATGACGGGGATCGCGATGGCGAGGACGATGACCCCGAGCGCCAGCCACGGGCTCACGATAAACAAGATAAGCCCGAGAATGACCCCGCCAATGCCGAACATCAGGTGACGCGACATGTCTATCTCTCCTTAGGCGGGACGCACAGATCCCACTTGCTGCAACGCCAGGCTATCCCCATATAGTTCCTGTGCCGGCGGCCCGGCCCGGCGACAACCCGGCGTTGGCTGCGATGATGGCCGCGGCGACCTGGAGGGACCGATGACGCTCTCGCTGCCGATCTCCGGCGAGGCCAACGAGCTGCTGTCCCGCAGCCCGCTGGCCCTGCTCACCGCGATGCTGCTGGACCAGCAGGTACCGCTGGAGAAGGCGTTCAGCTCGCCCTACGAGCTGGCGCGGCGGCTCGGGCACGAGCCCACCGCCGCCGAGCTGGCCGGCTACGACCCGGACGCGCTGGTCGCGGTGTTCACCCAGCGCCCCGCGCTGCACCGGTTCCCGCGCGCGATGGCGGGCCGGGTCCAGGAGCTGGCCCGGGTGATCATGGATCGCTACGACGGCGACGCGGGCCAGGTCTGGGCGACCGCCGCCACCGGCGCCGAGCTGGCCGCGCGGCTCGCCGAGCTGCCCGGGTTCGGCGCCTACAAGGCGCAGATCACCATGGCGCTGCTGGGCAAGCAGCTCGGCGTCCGGCCGGACGGCTGGCGCGAGGCCGCGGGCCGGTTCGGCGAGGAGGGCTCGCACTACTCGGTCGCCGACATCACCGACGGCGCCTCGCTGGCCGCCGTCCGCGAGCACAAGAAGCAGGCGAAGGCGGCCGCGAAGGCGCACCGGTAGCCGGGCCACGGCCGGCCTCCGGAGCCAGATCCAGATCCAGATCCGCCAAGACCCGGCCAGGGTCACCAGGCGCCGGTGCCCCAGATATCCGACCCGCTCACGGTAATGGCGTTCGGATTCGGAACGCCCGGCAGCGGCGTGAACCTGGTGCCGTCCACCCGGCCGAACCCGAAGCACTGGACCAGCGCGTGGACGCCCGTGGGCCCCAGAGACAGGACCTGGCACGTCTGGTCGAGGTCGTTCAGACCGCGTCGCCCTTGAGGGAGAACTCCGACAGCCGCCGGGTCGCGAACACCAGCGTGACGATGGTCACGATCACGCCCATGATCAGCGCCGTCGACAGCGTCAGGCCAGCGTTCAGCGCCGCGTCGTGCGCGATCGCGTTGGCCACGCCGAGCGAGTACTGCTCGACCGAGAGCAGCCGGGCGCCACTGACGAAGTTGCCGAGCACCGCCTCCCAGATCAGCACGTACAGCAGCCCGACGGCGATCGCCCGGGTGGTGAGCACGGACAGCATGACGAAGACCGCGTTGTAGATCACCGATCCGACCAGCGCGCCGACGAACAGCCCGAGCGCGAGCTTGCTGGCCCCGCCGGTCGCGATCAGCCCGGCGACCAGTTCGGGCACGGCCACGAAGGCCATGGTCAGCACGGCGCCGACGCAGAACTTGGTCACGATCACCGACGAGCGGCGCACCGGGGTGGCCAGCAGGTGGACGATGCTCCCGTCGTCGATCTCCGCGCCGAGCACGCTGGTGCCGATGATCAGCGCGGTGAGCGGGAGGATCACCGAGAACCCGAAGTCGCCGAGGATCCGGGCCGGCCAGGGCGCTCCCGGCGGGCGCGCCGCCTTGAGCACCAGCGTGATCAGGATCAGGATCAGCGGCGGGATCGCGAAGAGGATCGCCCGCTTCCGGCCGAAGACCGCGCGCATCGTGATCGACGCGACGACTTTATTGAACGCAACGTTCACGGGTCATCGTCTCTCGTGTCAGGACTCGACGAGGTAGGCGAAGACGCTTTCCAGCGACTCGTCTTCGGGCAGCAGCTCGCGCAGCCGGATGCCCTGGTCCCGGGCCAGGCCCGCGAGCTCGCGGCTGAACGCGCCGAAGTCGGCGGCCTGCACCTGCAGCCCGCCGCGGCTCAGCTCGACCCCGGTCACCGCCGGGCGGCCGATCAGCGCGGACCCGAGCCGCCGGTCGTCGGAGCTGCGGACCAGGAACACGTGCGGCCGGCTGGTCATCAGCCGCCGGATCGCGCGGAAGTCGCCGGACGCCGCGAGCCGGCCGGACACGATCACCTGGATGGTGCCGGCCAGCTGCTCGACCTCCTCCAGGATGTGCGAGCTGAGCAGGATCGTGCGGCCCTCGGCGCCCAGCTGGGTCAGCAGGTCCATCATGTGCAGCCGCTGCCTCGGGTCCATCCCGTTGAACGGCTCGTCCAGCAGCAGCACCTGGGGGTCGTGGACCAGCGCGGCCGCCACCTTGATCCGCTGCCGCATCCCCTTGGAGTAGGTCGAGATCTTGCGGTCCTGCGCCTGCGCCATGTCCACGATCGCGATCGCTCGCCGCGTCGCGCCCGCCGGGTCGGCGAGCTGGTGCAGCCTGGCCGTGGCGCGGACGAACTCCTCGCCGGTGAGGAACGCGTAGACCGAGTCGCGCTCCGGGACCAGGCCGACCGTGCGGTAGATGTCCGGGTTGCGCCAGGCAGCCACGCCGCCGACGGTCAGCTCGCCGCGCGACGGGGCGAGGAACCCGGCGATCAGGTGCAGCACGGTCGACTTGCCGGCGCCGTTCGGGCCGAGCAGGCCGGTGACGCCCGGGCCGATCGTCATCGTGATGTCGTTGACCGCGACCACGTTGCCGTACCAGCGAGACACGTTGCGCAGTTCGATGGCGCTCATCACGCACCTGCCTTCCGGTACCGGGCGAACAGGCCGCCGACGCTCGCCGCGAGCAGGACCAGGAACATCGCCCCGTACAGCGCGCCGTAACCGCCCACGCCGGGCACCGGGCCGGGCGAGGTGCCGCCGAGCCACTGGCGCACGCCGTCCAGGGTCGTGAACGGGCTGACCAGGCCGACCAGGTGGGTCGCGGTGGTCGGCACCTGGGTGACCATGTGGGCAAGGAACGGCCCGGGGCCCGGGCCGCCCTTCGGGCCGGGCGCGCCGGGGGGCGGGTGGACCACTACCGAGCGGACGACGTTGCGCTGGGTTACCGCGATCAGGATGCCGGACAGGATCCAGGTGAGGAAGAAGTAGATGGCGATGGCCCCGGTCGCGTAGGCACGGCGCCCGCTCAGCGAGGCGAGCGCCAGCCCGATCGACGCGAGCAGCACCGCCCACATCAGCCCGACGAGCAGGCCGGGGATGAGCGCCTTGGTCTGGTGCCAGATCGCGCTGCCGCCGTGCGCCTGGGTGACCGTGCCCAGGTAGAGCAGCAGCAGCGGGATCTCGATCATCGCCAGGCACGCGGTGATGAACGCGGCCAGCTTGGCCAGCGGGTAGTCCATGCGGCGCAGCGGCCGGCAGAAGTACAACGGCAGCACGTGGCTGCGCAGGTCCCGGGAGATCAGCTCGGGCGCTTGCGCCGCGATGTAGATGATCATGACGATGACGCGCAGCTGGAACGCGTACGTGTCGTAGGGAAAGAGGCGGGCATTACCCTGGGCCACGGCGACCGCGTTGGCCACCGCGGGCAGGCAGATGACCACGAAGGCGATCACCGGCACGATCTTGGCCTTGGCGCCGCGCCCGATCCCGAACGCGGAGCGCAGGCTGTGCCAGTACAGGGCCCGGATGATCTGGGCCCGGCCCAGCCGCCGACCGGTATAGCGGCGGTAGCCGATGTCGTGGATGACCCCCGTCTCAGCCGACATGAGAAGCCTCCGGCGTGTCGCTGCCCTGCTCGTCCCGGAACAGTTCCTCGATGCGGCGCCGTCGCCGCTCCAGCCGGTTGAGCGGCAGGCCCAGATCGGCGACCGCGTCCCGGACGGCGTCGTACGTGGCGTCGTCCTCGAGCCGGACGAGCACCGCTCGCTGGTACGGCCGGGGCTCGAGGCCGCGCCGGCCGAGTTCGGCCAGCAGCCGGTCGGCGCCCTCGTCGACCTCGATCAGCAGGACCTGGCTCACCTGGGTCATGCTGGTGATCGTGTCGGCGCGCAGCAGCCGGCCCGCGTCGATCGCCACCAGGTGATCGCAGATCCGCTCGATCTCGCCGAGCAGGTGCGAGGCGATCACGATGGAGATGCCGAACTCGGCGCCGATCCGGCCGATCAGCTCCAGCATCGAGTTGCGGCCGGCCGGGTCGAGCCCGACGGTCGGCTCGTCGAGCAGCAGCAGCCGGGGGTCGCCGACCAGCGCCTGGGCCAGCTTGACCCGCTGCTTCATCCCGGTCGAGTAGGTGCCGATCTGCCGGTAGCGCTCCTCGTACAGGCCGACGTGGCGCAGCGACTCGGCGGCCCGCTCCTTGGCCGCGGTCGGCGGCAGCCCCGACATCCGGCCGAGGTGGGTGACGAACTCGGTGGCGGTGACGTCCGGCGGCAGGCAGTCGTGCTCGGGCATGTAGCCGGTCAGCCCCCGGATCCGCTCCCCGTCGCGCAGGCAGTCGCCGCCGAGCACCCTGGCCTGCCCGCTGGTCGGCTGGAGCAGGCCGAGCAGGATCTTGATTAAGGTCGACTTGCCCGCGCCGTTGGCGCCGACCAGCCCGGTGATGCCGGGCTCCACGGTCACCGTGAGCGCGTCGAGCGCGGTGACCGGGCCGGGATAGCGCTTCGTCAGCGCGGTGGTCTCGATGACCGCCGTCCCCGGCCCGTCCGGTCCCGGGTGCGGCGGCCGGGGTTCCGCCAGCGGCGATGGCCGAGCGCTCACGTGCCTGCGCCTCACAATCATCAGGTCTTGCCCCCGGCACCGGCCGGGCCGGCGTGATCATCCGCAGCGCCGCCGGTCACGGCCGGCCGAGCTGCGCTCCCAGGGTGCCGCCTGGCGGGGGCCGCTGTCGTCACCCGGAAGGCTGATCTTTGACTCATCCCGTAGCGCTAGCCCGGCTGCGGCCCGCGACGGCCGGAATTCCGCGGCCTTACCAAGGATTAGGCAGCCCGCGGCCGGTGAGTATGGTGTGCGACGGACGCCGGGTTATCACGCCCAGCCCGGTTCGCGGGAGAATACACGGTATGTCGCAGCAGCGCTCGCAGGCCGACGGCGGCCAGCGCGGCGATGCCCGGGGGTGGAGGCAGGGCCGCCTCGCGCTGGCCGCCTGCCTGCTCGCCCTGGCCGCGGTGGGGCTGCGCGGCACCGTGCCCAGGCCCGCGCTCGACGGGTCCTTCCGCCACGACGGCCTCCTGATCGCGGCGGCCGCCGAGGCCGTGCTCGCCTGCCTGCTGGTCGCGCTCCTCGTCCGGCGCTCACGGGCACCGGATGACGCGATCATCGCGGCCCGGCTGCGCCGGATCCTCACCTACATCGTCGTGACCGGGCTCGTCGCGATCCCGGTCGCGTACCTGTTCGACATCAGCGCGCACGTCCACCTGCCGGCGCGGCAGGCCCAGCACGGCACTCAGTCGCGGAGCGCGCCCGTCCGCGTCCCCCGTAGCCACCTCGCCAGCGACCGCATCGTGATCATCATCCTGCTCGCGCTGGTGGCCGCGGTCCTGATCTATGTCATCGCGCGGTTCATCGCCGCGTACCGCGGGACCTGGACCGGCTGGCGCCGGGGCCCAGCCAGCGCGGACCTCGAACCTTCCGCCGATGACGACGAAGACAGCCTCCGCGAGGCCGTCGAGTCCGGCCGGAGCGCGCTGCGCCTGCTCGACGACGCCCGGGCCGCAATCATCGCGTGCTACGCGGCCATGGAACAGACCCTGGACCGGGCCGGAACGGCCCGGGCGACCGCGGACACCCCCGACGAGCTGCTGGCCCGGGCGGCCGGCCAGGGCCTGGTCCGGACGGACGCCGCGGCCCGGCTGACCGCGCTGTTCTACGAGGCGCGGTTCTCCAGCCACCCGATGCCGCCGGCCCGCCGGGATGACGCCCAGCAGGCCCTGGCCGAGGTAGCCGCCAGCCTGGCCGACCCCGAGCCCGCCCCGGGGGCAGGCGGATGACCGGGCCAGCGGCCCCGTCCGGCGACGGCTGGCAGGCGGCGGTTCCGGAGATCGGCATCGCGGCGGTCGTGGTCGCGCTCGCGGCCGGCGCGGGATTCGTGGCCGCCGGGCTGGCCGGCGCCGCGGTGGTGATGCTCGTGGCGGCGGTGGCCGCGTTCGCCGTGATGCGCGCCATCACGCCGCTGGGCGTCGCTCCCGGCGACATCCGGATCACCGACGCCGAGGCGGTCCCGGTGACGTTCACGGGCTACTGGCGCAAGCGCACCGGGCTGGTCGACGGCACGCAGTCCATGACGGCGTACGACGCGGCGCTGCGCGGCACCCTGCAGCACCTGCTGGCCGCGCGGCTCGCCGAGCGCCACGGCATCAGCCTGAGCGACGACCCGGACGCGGCGCGGCGGCTGCTGTGCCCGCGCCCGCGCGACGACACCCTGTGGTACTGGGTGGACCCGGCGCGTCCCCCGGTGACGACGGGAAAAGAGCCGGGCATCCCGCCGCGCACCCTGGCCCGGCTCCTCGACCGACTGGAGCAACTGTGACAGACCTCAGCCGCACCCCCGGCCAGACCGCCGAGCGGTGCGCCGCCGTGCTCGACGAGATCGAGCGGGCCGTCGTCGGGAACCGCCGGGCGCTCGAACTCGTGATGATCGGCATCCTGGCAGGCGGCCACATCCTCCTCGAGGACCTGCCCGGGCTCGGCAAGACCCTGGTCGCCCGGTCGTTCGCCCGCACCCTCGGCCTGGACTTCGCGCGGATCCAGTTCACCCCCGACCTGCTCCCCTCGGACGTGGTCGGCGCGCCGCTGTACGACCAGCGGACCGGGCAGATGGTATTCCGCCCCGGGCCGGTCTTCACCCAGCTGCTGCTCGCCGACGAGATCAACCGCACTCCGCCCAAGACCCAGGCGGCGCTGCTCGAGGCCATGGGCGAGGGACAGGTGAGCATGGACGGCGAGACCCGGCCGCTCCCGCAGCCGTTCGTGGTCCTTGCCACCGACAACCCGATCGAGTACGAGGGCACCTACGAGCTGCCCGAGGCCCAGCTGGACCGGTTCCTGATGCGGCTGCGGCTCGGTTATCTGCAGCCCGCCGACGAGGTGCTGATGCTGCAGCGGCGGCTGGACCGGGCGACCGAGCGGGCCGAGCTCGGCCAGGTCACGGATGCGGCCGAGGTGACCGCCATGCGCCGGTCGCTGGAGGAGGTGGAGGTCTCGCCCGACCTGCTCGAGTACGTGGTCGCGATCGTCCGGGCGACCCGGGAGCACCAGCAGATCCAGGTGGGCGCCAGCCCCCGCGGCGCGCTGGCCCTGGTCCAGCTGGCGCGGGGCCAGGCGGTGGCGCGCCAGCGCGACTACGTGATCCCGGACGACGTCAAGAGCATCGCGGTCCCGGCGCTGGCCCACCGGATCACGCTGCGCCCCGAACTCTGGGTGCGCCAGGTCAGCTCGGATGACGTGGTGGCCAGGCTGCTGGCGACCGTGCCCACGCCGCGGACCGACCCCGCGGCCCGGACCGGGGCCTGACGACCGTGGCCGCGCAACAGGATCTCCGGGCGGGCGGGGCGGCCGCGGCAGCCGGGGCGGCCGGGGCGGCCGCGCCGGCCGGGGCGGCCGCGCCGCGCCAGGTCCGGCCGGTGTGGTCGGTGTCCGCCCATGCCCGGCGGCTGATCACCCTGGCGCTGGCCGGCCTGATCATCGCGGTCATCACCCGGCGGCCCGAGTTCGCCGGGGTCGCCGCCCCGGCCGTGCTGCTGCTCGCGGCCCGGCGGCCCGAGCGGCCCGGTCAGGTCGGCGTCAGCGTGCGCACCTCCGCGACCAGGCTGTCCGAGGGCGAGAGCGCCGACCTCGAGGTGGCGGTGACCGGGTACGGCGATCATTCGGTGGACCTGACGGTGCATCCGCGCTACGCGGTCATCCCCGGAGCGGGCGGGCTCCGGGACGGCGGCGAAGCCCGCCTGCCGTTCCAGGTGAGCCGCTCGGGGCGGCGGAGCCTCGGCGTACTGGAGATCACGCTCAGGGACCGGTGGCGGCTGACCGAGGGCCACGCCACGGTCGAACTGCCCACGGTCGACTGCTACCCGCGGCCCGGCGCGCAGCAGACCCGGGTGGTGCTCAGCCGGCTGCCCAGCCGCCTGGGCGAGCACCCGTCCCGGTCGCCCGGGGAGGGACTGGAGTTCACCGGCGTGCGCGAGTTCGTGCCCGGCGACCGGCAGCGCCGGATCAACTGGCCGGCCACCACCCGGCGCGGGCGGCTGCAGCTGAACACGTTCGCGGCCGAGCGCACCCAGAACGTCGTGATCATCGCCGACACCAGCTCCGACGTCGGCGATCCCGGGTCCACCCCGGTCGATCTCGCCCTGCGCGGCGCGGCCGCCGCGGCCCGCGCGTACCTGGGGGTCCGGGACCGGGTCGGCGTCGTCATCTACCAGGGCAGCGTGCGGTGGATCGCTCCCGGCCTCGGCGCGCGGCACTACTACCGGATCATGGACCTGATGCTGGCCGACCCCGGGCGGGCCGAGCTGCGCTCCCGGGACGGCGGGATCGCGCGGCTGCCGCGGGCCGCGCTGCCACCCGGCTCCCTGATCCTGGTGTTCACCCCGCTGCTCGACCGGAGGCTGGTCGAGACGCTCCGGGACCTGAGGGAGCGGGGCTTCTCCATCCTGATCATCGACGTGCTGAACGCCGAGCCGACGGGCAGCAACGACAGCCTCAGCGGGCTCGCCCGGCGGATCTGGCGGATGGAGCAGCAGGCGATCAGGTTCTCGCTGCGCGAGCTCGGCATCCCGCTCGTGCACTGGGACGGCGAGCAGAGCCTGGACGAGCCGCTCGCCCCCTACACCAGGAGGGTCATGGTGAGCCGCCGGTGATGACCGGACGGCTGGCCCGGACCGCCGGCGCCGCCGGCCTGCTGGCCGCGGCCTGCGTGGCCTGGTCGGCCACCCCGCTGCCGGCCCCGCGCGAGCTCGGCCGCGTGATCCTGGCCGTCGCGGTCGCGTGCGCCGCCCTGAGCGTCATCCGGCTCGCGCTCGGCACCGCCCCGGGCGACCCGCTGACCTACCTCAACCCGGTCCTGGGCGCCGCGCGGGAACTGGCCGGCCAGGTGCGCAGGATGCCCTGGGCCGAGGGGCTGGTCATCGCCGTGCTCGTGCTCGAGGCCCTGCACCGGCCCCGGCCCTGGCACACCGGCCTGCTCGGCGTGGCCCTGGCCGCCTACCTGTTCGCCGTGCACCTGGCCGAGTCCCGGGCCCGGCTGGCGGTGCTCCGCCCGCAGGTCCCGCTGCTCGCCGCCGGGCTCGGGCTGCTCGCGCTCGCGGTGGCCGCGGCTATGCTCCCCGCCGAGACCGGCACCGCCGCGGAGCTGATGGCGGTGCTCGCGGCGGTGGCCGCGGTCGCCGTCGGCGGCCTGGCCCTCCAGGGCTGACCGGCCCGCGGCTACCGGCCCACGGCGTAACCCTGCATGCCGCGCGGGTTCGCGGCGGCGTACAGGAACCCGCGGTCCCGCGCGACCGCGCTGATCCGGCCGAGCGACCAGGGCGGCATGGCCAGCACCTCGTGCCCGCGGCGGCGCAGGTCGGCGAGCACGAGCTCGCCGAGCCTGGCCTCGGCGGCCAGCGAGCGCGGCATGGACCCGCGCGGGTAGAACGACGACGGGAAGTGGTCGGTGTGGAACGCGGGCGCGTCGATCGCCTGCTGCAGGTTCATGCCGAACAGCACGTGGTTGAGGAAGAACCCGATCGTCCACTGGTCCTGCTGGTCGCCGCCGGGGGTGCCGAACGCCAGGTAGGGTTCGCCGTCGCGCAGCGCCAGGCTGGGTGACAGCGTGGTCCGCGGCCGCCGGCCCGGGGCCAGGGTGCTGGCCAGGCCCGGGGTGAGGGTGAACATCTGCGCGCGCGTGCCCAGGCAGAACCCGAGCCCGGGAATGACCGGCGAGCTCTGCAGCCAGCCGCCGCTCGGCGTGGCGGACACCAGGTTGCCGAGCGAGTCCGCCACGTCGAGATGGCAGGTGTCCCCCAGCCCGAGTTCCGGGGAGGACACGCCCGTCGAGGCGGCCAGCGGTCCCCCCGTGCCATGGCCGCGATGGCCGCTCCCGGCGGCGGCCGCGTCCGCGGCCGCCCGGGCGTAGCGGGCGAACCCGTCGATCGCGAAGCCGGGCAGCCGCGGCTCGGCGCCGCCGGGCGCCCCGGGGACCAGCTCGGCCGAGGCGTTTGCGCCCACCAGGGCCCGGCGCCGCGCCGCGTACTCGGGCGACAGCAGCCCCGCCAGCGGCACGTCGGTGTCGCGCGGGTCCCCGTACCAGGCCTCGCGGTCGGCGAAGGCAAGCTTCGCGCACTCGGTGACGGTGTGGATGAGATCGGCGCTGCCCGGCCCCATGGCGGCCAGGTCGAAGCCGTCGAGCAGGGCCAGTTGCTGCAGGAAGACCGGGCCCTGCCCCCACGGCCCGGTCTTGCACACGGTCAGGCCGTGGAAGCCGGCCGTAACCGGGGCCTCCGCCGACGCGCGCCATCCGGCCAGGTCGGAGCCGGTCAGCAGGCCCCGGTGGCGCCGCCCGGTCACGTCCATCACCTCGGCGCGGCCGAGGAAGCCGGTCATCGCCTCGGCCACGAACCCCTCGTAATACGCGGCCCGCGCCGCCTCGATCTGGCCCGAGCGGCCTGCCGACGCCGCCTCCGCCTCGTGCAGGATCCGGGTGTAGGCGGCGGCCAGGTCGGGATTGCGGAACCGGGCGCCCGCCGCCGGCGCCGCCCCGCCCGGCAGGTAGACGTCGGCGGAGCTGGGCCAGTGCTCGCGGAAGGTCTCGGCGACCGCGGTGACCGCGGCGCTCGCCGCGGCCAGCATGGGGTACCCGTTCCCGGCGTAGCCGATCGCGTACTCCATCACGTCCCGCAGCCGCAGCCTGCCGTACCGCTCGAGCAGCAGCATCCAGGTCCCGAAGGCCGCCGGGACGCACGCCGCCAGCAGGCCGGTGCCCGGCACCAGGTCCAGCCCGAGCGCGCCGAACGCGTCCAGCGTGGCCGCCGCGGGCGCGGGGCCCTGCCCGTCCAGCACGAACACCTGGACGGCCGCGGCGTCGAATCCGATCACCGGGACCTCGCCGCCCGGCCCGTTCAGGTGTGGCTCCACCACCTGCAGCACCAGGCCGCCCGCTACCGCGGCGTCGAACGCGTTGCCGCCCTTCTCCAGCACCGCCATGCCCGTGGCCGAGGCCAGCCAGTGCGTCGATGCCACCATGCCGAACGTGCCGGCCAGCTGCGGCCTGGTCGTGAACGAAGAAGTGCCGGGCACCCGTGCCTCCAGCCAGGTCTGACGGTCACCTTGTCCCTACCGTGATATGCGCCCGGCCCGCGCGCCGCAACCGCCGTGCCGGGACAGGCGTCCTAACTTCGTGGCCGTCGGCGCCACCGCGGGAGGGACACCGAACATGACATCATCCGCCAGCGCGGCCCGGGTGCTGCTCGCCGCAGCCGTTCTTGCCTGCTCAGCGGCCCTGGTCACCGCCTGCGGAACCTCGTCCGCCCCCGGGGCTGCGCCCGCCGCCTCGCCCGCCGTCACCGCCACGCCGACCGTGTCCCCCGGGACCGCCAGCCCGGCGAGCTCGCCGACGGCCTCGCCGGCCCAGGCCGGGTCGGCGCCGTGCGCGACGCCGGCGCTGAAGGTGACGGTGCAGGCCGGGTCGGGCGGTGTCGCCGCGGGCAGCAGCTACTACCCGATCCGGTTCGCCAACGTCTCCGGCGCCTCGTGCACGCTGTACGGCTACCCGGGCGTCTCGTTCGTCACCGCGCAGGGCGGCAGCCAGATCGGGCCCGCCGCGACCAGGAATCCCGCTGTCGCCAAGCAGCTGGTGACGCTGTCTCCGGGCCAGACCGTCCATGCCGAGCTGCAGGTCGTCGACGCGGAGAACTACCCGCCGGCCGACTGCGGCCTCGTCACGGCGCACTGGCTGAAGGTGTACCCGCCCAACCAGACCGCGCCGGCCTACGTCAGCTTCACCGCGCAGGCCTGCTCGAAGCCGAAGCAGATCCTGTCCGTGCAGACCGTCCAGCCGGGCACGGCCGGGCCGTAGTCCCCGTCCCTGCCGAACGACTTCCCCTAACGCGAACGCCCCGGGGCGGGCCCGGCCGCACGGCGGCCGGCCGGGCCCGCGGGGCAGCCGGTAGCGTTCCGCCATGGATAATCTGACTCCCCGGCTGCGCAGCGTCTGCGACCTCGACGTCGCCGAGATGCGCGAGTACAGCGGACGGCACGAGTACGACGGCACGATCCAGGACCTGTCCGCCGGGGGGGTCCGGGCGGGACTGGCCCGGATGGCGGAGACTTCGGCCGGCGGCCAGCCGCTCGACGACCCGCACGACGAGGCGCACCTGGCCGCGTTCGAGCGCGCCGCGCGGGTCCGGCTCGGCGACCTGGAGATACACCGCCGCAACCCCATCGTGCACCTGGTCGGCCTCGACCTCGCCTGCTACGACCGGGACTACGCCCCGCAGCGGCAGCGGGACGAGGCCCGGGCCCGGCACCTCGCCGGATGGCCGGACGCCATCGCCGCCGCCGTCGAGACCCTGGACCGGGTCAGCGCGCCGGTCGCCGGCGCCCTCGCCGACGGGATCCGGGGGCTGCCCGCGGGCATCCCGGCGGGCGCCGACGACCGCGTCCGGGAGGCCGCGCTCGCGGCGCACGCGCGGCTGATGGCGCACATCGACCGGGCGGCCGCCGAGGGCGACCCGGACTCTGCGCTGGGCTCGGCGGCGCTCACCGCGCTGATGAGCAGCGCCGAGGGCACGCCGGTCGACCTGGGCCGCCTGGCCGAGCGGGCCGACGCCGAGCGGGATCGGCTCACCGCCCTGCTCGCCGAGAGCTGCGCCCGGGTAGACCCGGGCCGGCCGCCGCTGGAGCTGGCCCGGGAGCTGGTCCGCGATCACCCGGACGCTGACGGCGTGATCGCGGCGGCGCGGCACTGGACGCAGCGTGCCATCGCGTTCACTAGTGACCGGGACCTCGTGCCCTATAACGACGGCGAGTGCCGGGTCGGGCTGGCCCCCGAGTCACGGCGCTGGGCCATGGCGATGCTGTCCCCGGCGGCGCCGGGCGAGCCGGACGCGCCGTCCTGGTACCACATCACCCCGCCGGAGGAATCCTGGCCCGCCCGCGAGATCGAGGAATGGCTCCAGGTGTTCAGCGCGACCACGCTGCCCGGCATTACCGTGCACGAGGTCGCGCCCGGGCACTTCTCGCACGGCCGGGCCCTCCGCCGGGCGCCCACCGAGATCCGCCGCGTGCTGCACTCCGAGGCGTTCGTGGAGGGCTGGGCGCACTACGCCGAGGAACTCTGCGTCGAGGAGGGCTTCCTCACCGACGATCCCCGGTTCGCGATCGGCGTCTGGCTCGAGGCGCTGGTCCGGGTCACCCGGCTGGCCTGCGCGATCGGCGTGCACACGGCCGGGATGACGGTGGCCGAGGGCACCCGCCGGTTCGAGGCGGACACGCACCTGGCCGGCGCCGCCGCGGCCTCGGAGGCCCGCCGGGCGACCTTTGACCCGACCTACGGCCGCTACACCTGGGGCAAGCTGGAGATCATGGACCTGCGCGAGCAGGCGAGGAAGGAGTGGGGCGCGGGCTTCTCGCTGCGCAGGTTCCACTCCGCGATGATGGAACTCGGCTCGCCGCCGCTCGGGCTGCTCGCCGTCGCGGTGGAGCACGGCTGAGCGCGCTCAGCCCGACGCTCCCCCGGACTGGTCACCGGGCACGACCATGCCCGGGGTCGGGCCCACCGTGAGATTGCCGCCGCACGAGGCGACCCGCTCGGCGATTCCGGCCAGGCCGAGCCCGGATCCCGCGAGCAGGGACGTCCGCTGCGGGGACCCCGGCCGGGCCGCGGTGCTCCCGTTGTCACCACTCGTGAGCCGCCCGCCGCGAAGGCTCCCGCCGCGTCCCCGACCGCGCGAGGCCTCCCGCCCCGTGAGCTCGGCCGCGGCCAGCCAGCCGCCAACCGCCGACCCGGCCGTGAGAGCATGGCAGCACCGGAACAACTGCGAGGTCCATAGTCATGCAGGAGCGGCAGGGCCCGCCGGGCACTCCCGGCCAGGCGGCGTGCGCGCGCAGGCCGTGGCGCTATCGCGTCCGCGCGGCGGCGGCCGCGTGCGTGCTGCTGGCCGGCGGGATCGCGCTGGCCGGCTGCGCGCAGAACGCCGCCGCGGCCGCGTCGATCCAGCTCGGGACGGCCTACGTCGAGGTGCCGACCTCCGGCAGCACCACCGAGGCGTATCTGGTGATCCGGAACAACGGGCCGGCCGACCGGCTGACCTCGGTCCGGACCAGCGTCGGCGGCCGGGTGACGTTCCGGGCGCCGACCCGGCCCGGCAGCACCGCGATGGAGACCGTCCCGGACATCGGGATCCCCGCCGACTCTCTGCTCCGGCTTTCTCCCGACGGCTCTCATCTGCTCATCACCGGAGCCGGACCGATGAAGGGCGGCACCCAGATCACCCTCACGCTGGTTTTCGCCCGGGGCGGCACCATGTCGGTCGAGGCAGAGGTCACCAACCCGGAAACCGGCGGCAGCAGCTACTTCCTCAACTGACCGGGCCGCAGCGCAACGACTTGCCGACGATAGCGACGAGATATATCTTCTTGCTAACGAGGGTGGCAGGCTTTGATGCGGAGGATCACATGGCGACAGGACCGGACCTTCGCGTCGGAGACGCCGACCGTGAGGCGGTGGCCGCGAGCCTGCGCGAGCACTACGCGCAGGGCAGGCTGACCCTTGAGGAGTTTAATCAGCGCCTCGACGCCGTGTTCAAGGCGACCACGCAGAGCCAGCTGAACCTGCTCACCCGTGATCTGCCGCACGCCGCCAGGCCCTCGGCGCCGCTGCCGGTGGCCGGCGCCTACCGGGAGCGGGCCAGGCAGGACTACCAGTCGGGCTGCGGGGGGCGCCGGGCCCGGCTCGGCTTCCTCCCCATCATCATTGCCGCGCTCGGCGCGTGGCTGGTGCTGATCGAGCTGCAGCTGCGGGCGTTCCCGTGGCCCGGCAAGGTGGCGATCTTCCTGGCCATCCTCACCCTGGTCCGAGGGCTGCTGCGGCGGATATTCGCGGCCAGCCGAGGCCGCGGCGGGGGCGGCTACCCGCCCTACGGTCGTGGCCGCCGCGGCCGCTGAGCCACCCCTTCCCCCGACCCCTTCCCGGCGTGCCCGGGTCCGTCAGTGACCCGCGGCTGCCTCAGGCGCGGGCCGGGACCCGGAGCGGGACGACCAGGTAACGGAACGCGGGCGCGTGATCTCCCGGGGCCAGCCCTTCGTCGCCGACCCAGGTGATGAGCGCGGGCTTGGCCGCGGTGCTGAACTCGAGCCTGATCCGCTCCGGGTCGGACGGCGGCGCCTCGTCGCCGTCTCGAGAAGCGGCCGCATGCCGGGCCGGGACGGCCGGCACCGCGGCCGCGGCCAGGCCGTCCAGGAGATAGTGCGGGCTGAACGAGATGATCCGCTCGTCGCCCTCGAAGTCGGCGGGCACGGTCTCCACCGCGCGGGCCCGTCCGTCGGTCTGCGCCTCGATGACGACGTTCCCCGAGCCGAAGGCCAGGCGTACCGGGCTGGCCCGTTCCGCGACGAGCGACACCCTGCGGACGGCCTCGGTGAACAAGCCGGCGGGCAGCGTAGCGCGAGAGCCGAACTCGGCCGGGAACCTGGACCGGTACCTGATGAACTCGCCGCCAATCAGCCGGGCGGTCAGCCTCCGGTCCCCGCCCTCGAAGCTGATCATGCCGTCGGCCGGCCGCGGGTCCCGCCCCGGTCCGGTCCCGTTCGCAGCCCCGGCACCCGGTTCGCCCGCGCCGAACGCGATCGTCACCGCCCCCCCGGCGGACATGGTCCTCGCCACGTCGGCCAGGGTCCTGGCCGGGACCATGGCGGCCGCCCGGAGGCCAGGCGCCGCCGGGTCCCAGCGCACGTCCCTGACCGCCATCCGGTAGCGATCCGTGGCCGCCAGCGTCAGCATCTCGCCGTCGATGTCCAGGCAGACCGCGGTGAGTATGGGCAGCGTGTCGTCCCGGCTCGCGGCCGGGGCGACCTGGGCGGCGGCGGCGGCCAGGACACCCCCGTCCACGGTCCCCGCGGCCGGAGGCGGCGCCGGCAGCGCCGGGTATTCCGCCACCGGCAGCGAGACCAGGGAGAACTCGGCGCTCCCGCAGGTCAGGCCGACCAGGTCGGCGTCGGAGGCGACCTCCACGTCCAAGGCGGGCAGGCTGCGGGTGATCTCCGCGAGCAGGCGGCCGGGCACCAGGGCCGACCCCGGCTCCTTCACGTCGGCCTCGATCCGCGTCCGGGCGGAGACCTCGTAGTCGAAGCAGGACAGGGTCAGCCCGTCGTCGTCGGCCTCCAGCAGCAGCCCGGACAACACCGGGACCACCGGTCGTGACGGCAGTGCGCGCGCTACCCACGCCACGGCCTCGCCCAGTGCCTCGCGCCCTACCCGGAACCTCATTGCGACCGCCTCCGCCTGCTTACCTTGAACCGATCCTGGCACGGGCCACCGACAATTCAGGGCCAGGCCGCGGCCGCGAGGCGGGCCCAGGCCAGGCCCGGGGGCCGAGGCAAGCCCCGGCCAGGCCGGGGGGCCGAGGCAGGGCTCAGACCAGGCCCGGGGGCGCCGATTGCAGCGTCGCCTCGATCGCCCGGGCCAGCGCCCGGGCCGACTCCGCGGTCAGTTCGACCGCCACCCGCGCGGACGGCCCGCTCGCCGGGTTGAGGAAGTCGATGTTGAGCGTGTGCTCGGCCGGGGCGTGCTGCGGGTGGTCGAGGTACACCGTCGCGTCGGTGAGCGTGAACCAGCCCACCGCTCCCTTGCCGCTGCCCGCCACGGGAATCTTCTCGGTCAGGTACGTGCACATGTCAGCCTCCTCAGGCGGCTAGGTAGCGGCCGTAGAAGTCCCAGATCTTCTGCCAGCCATCGTTGGCGGCCTCCACCCGGTAGGCAGGCCGGTTCACGGTGAAGAACGCGTGCCCCGCGCCCTCGTAGCTGTGGAACTCGTGCGGCTTGCCCGCCTCGATGAGCGCCTTGTCCAGCTCGTCGACCTGCTCGGGAGACGGATACTGGTCCTCCGCGCCGAACAGGCCGAGCAGCGGGCAGGACAGGTTCGGGGCCAGGTGCACGATCGGGCCTACCTTCAGCGGCATTCCCTCCGGAGGCGTCCCGACGACGAACGCGCCGTAGCAGTCGACCGCTGCGTCCAGGGGCAGGCTGGCTGCGGCCAGGAACGACTGGCGCCCGCCCGAGCAGTACCCGATCACGCCCACCTTGCCGTTGCTGCCCTCCATGGCCCGCAGATACTCGGCTGCGCCCCCGACGTCACCGACGAGGCGGTCGTCCGGCACGCCGCCCCGGGCCCGGGCCGCCGCGGCGGCGTCGTCCGGGCTGGCCCCGGGCGCTTCGCGGTAGTAGAGGTTCGGCATCAGCGCGGCGTAGCCGTGGGCAGCGAACTTCCTGGTGATCTCCTTCGTCGACGCGTCGTAGCCGGGCATGTGGTGGATCACCACGACGCCGCCGAATGAGTCCTGCCCGAGCGGCCGGGCGAGGTACGCCTCGATCTCGTCGCCGCCATGCCCGGTAATGCTGATGGTCTCTGCGACCAGATCCTCATTCATACGTTCTCTCCCTGGGGCTGTAGCCGTCCGTTCAGCGATCGCCTCAATCCTGCCAGCCGCCTACGCGCCGCCTGGCCGGACCCCGCGCCAGCCCCGCAGACCCCCGGATCCACGCCGTGACCTCGGGCAGACTGGTATTTCGGCTGATATCAGCGGCTCTGTTAAGGCATCATCAGCGGAGGGGAGTGACCGGGAGGGGCACGGTCCATGGGCTCAGCGTTGGTCTTCTTAATAGCGTTAGTCGTCCTCGTGGTCGGCTGTTTCCTCGGCTGGCACGCCAACCGCGCGTACTTCGCGAACGGTGACGTCAAGTCGATGCACGGCCGGATATCCGGCTACCGGAAGACACGACTGCGCAGCGGGCTCATCGTGGTGGGCCTCCTGGTCGTGGCGCTGCTCGTCGTGAGCGCCCTGGCCCGTCACTAGCGAGGCCGCCGCCGCGACCAGAAGGCCGCCACGGTCCCGAGGCAGGCCATCATGGGAGCGTGCTGACGATCGTGGTCTCGGGCCCCCCAGGCGACCGGCAAGACCACGCTGGCGATGGCCCTCGGCACCACGATGACCATCCCGGCGTTCTCGCGCGACCCGCTGATGCAGGCGCTGCACCGGGCCGGCCGACCCTGGCCGGCCCGCGACCGGCCCCGGACGGCCCTTGAGCGCATGGAGGTGCGCCCCGTGAGCAACATGCCAGACCGATCCGCTACCGGATCGGTACCGAGCCCAGTGAAGACGCGCGCCGAGTACATGCGGGGTTACATGAAGGCCGTCAAGCAGAGGCAACGTACTCGGCTCATGGACATGCTCGGCGGCAAGTGCCCGATGCGGGACGACTGAGGATCTTGAGTTCGACCACATCGACCCAGCGCTTCGCCATCGGGGCCGCTCTGTCAAGGGCTTGGGACGAGTTGGTAGAAGAGGCTGCGAAGTGCCAGCTACTCCGTAGCCCATGTCATCTCGAGAAGGGCGCTGAGGACCGCCCCGAACCTGCCCATAGTTACTGCTGGTACTACGGCTGTCGGTGTAAAGCCTGCAAGGCTGCTAACGCCCGCAAGAGCGCCGTGCAGCGCCAGCGGCGTCTACGACGCGTTGCAATAAATAGTGACTTTGCGGTGACTCCAAGATCACCTTCGACCTCGAACCATGCAAAGCCCCTAGTAGGGCTCCCGCGCCGTGACTCGAACACGGAACCTGCCGGTTAACAGCCGGACGCTCTGCCAATTGAGCTACGCGGGATCGCGACTGCGCAGGAGCGAGCTGGTCCCCCGGCCGCTTCCGCGCCGCGGGCATAAGGGTAGCGCACCGGCGGGGTTGCCCAGCGGGGTCCCTGCCACGATGACGTCGCTTGCGCATAACCAGCGTTTCAGGTGGGCATGACCGGGAAGTCGGTCTAGCGCAGAACAACCAGCGCACGGGGGAGCCGGCACCGCACGCATGACTCGCTCGGGAGAGGTCCAGATGCAACGGTATCGAATCACCTTCCTCACCGGCATGGCCGTCGGCTTCGTCATCGGCGCGCGAGCAGGCCGGGAGCGCTACGAACAGATCAAGCGGGCCACCCGCCGCGTCGCGGACAGCCCGGCGGCGCAGCAGGCGGCGGGCGCAGTCCAGGCCCAGGCCGCTAACCTGGCCAAGGCGACTAAGCAGAAGGTCGCGGACGGGCTGCCCGACAAGGTGGCCAACTACGTTCCCGGCCTGCGGCAGCGGAACGGAAGCCCCGGAGAACCGGGCGGTCCCGGCAGCACGACAGAGTCAGACAATCAGTCTCTCGCCCGCGAGTAGGGGCCGCCCGGGAACGTCAGGCCAGGTACTCGCGGGAACGTCAGGCCAGGTACTCGCGGAGCATCTGCGCCCGGCTCGGGTGGCGCAGCTTGGCGAGCGTCTTGGACTCGATCTGGCGGATGCGCTCGCGGGTCACGCCGAATTCCCGGCCGACCTCTTCCAGCGTCCTGGGATGGCCGTCGGTCAGGCCGAACCGCAGCTGGATGATGCGCTGCTCGCGGATGGTCAGGTTGTCGAGGACCTGTTCCAGCTGATCCTGGAGCATGATGAACGCCGCCGCCTCCATGGGTACGACCGCGTCGGCGTCCTCGATGAAGTCCCCCAGGTCAGAGTCTTCCTCGCCGATCGGTGACTGCAGCGAGACCGGCTCCTGGGCGATCCGCTGGATCTCGGCTACCCGGTCGGCGCTCAGCCCCATCTCCACCGCGATCTCTTCCGGGGTCGCCTCGCGGCCGAGGTCCTGGTGCAACTGGCGCTGGATCCGGGCCATCTTATTGATCGTCTCGACCATGTGCACCGGAATCCGGATCGTGCGCGCCTGGTCGGCGATGGCCCGGGTGATGGCCTGCCGGATCCACCAGGTGGCGTAGGTGGAGAACTTGTAGCCCTTGGTGTAGTCGAACTTCTCCACCGCGCGGATCAGGCCGAGATTCCCCTCCTGGATCAGGTCCAGGAAGACCAGACCGCGCCCGATATACCGCTTGGCTATCGACACCACCAGCCGCAGGTTGGCCTCGATCAGCCGCTGCTTGGCCCGCATGCCCTCGGCGGCGAGCAGGGCGAGCTCGGCGAGCTCGGCGCCGCGGCATTCGGACGACGGGCTGCCGCCCTGCAGCTTCTCCTCCGCGAACAGGCCGGCCTCGATCGCCTTGGCCAGGTCGACCTCATCCTGCGCCGTGAGCAGCGGCACCCGGCCGATCTCGCGGAGGTAGATCCGGACCAGGTCCCCGGTGACCGCCCGCCTGGCACTGTCCGCCTGGGCGCCGCGCCGCAGGTCATCCGGGTCATCCTGGGGGGGCTCGATGATCTCGACGCCCTCGTCCGCGAGCAGCCGGAGCACGCTCTCGACCGCGTCCGCGGGCAGATCGTAGCGGTCAAACGCGGCGGTGAGGTCGGCCATCGCGACGGTTCCGCGTTCCCTGGCCCGAGCAACTAGATCCGCTACTTGCTCTACGGGGGGGAGAACCGCAAGGCTCATGGAGACAGTGTGCGTCAGGAAACAGGAGTTGCGCGGATCTAATATTGTCACCTTGGCGCTAGTAACGCGATGGGCATCTTTTGTGCATGCGCGGCTACAGCGCGCCGGCCGCCCGCTCGGAAAGCACCTTTCGGCGCTGCTCCAGGGAGACGAGATCACCGAACATCCGGTTATATCCGCCCGTCTCGTCCACCGGGCTCAGGCGCTGCAGTCGTGACTTGATCACGGCGATCTCCCGGCTCACGGACAGCTCCTCGACCCGGGCCAGGACCGCCTCGGCGTACCGGTCATCCGCCTCCCCGTCTGAGCGCGGCGCGCGGAGCGGCTCCACGGCCAGCCGGGTCACGAACCCGCGGGCCCGGTCGTCGGGCGCGGCGGCGCGCAGCTGCTCGGCCCACTCCCGGCTGCCGCCCGCCCGCCCGGCGCCGCCGCACTGCGCGATGAGGCCGAACACCGACGCGTGCACGGGCGCGGTAAAGGACTCGGCCCCGAGCGCGTCGAAAGCCGGACCGCACAGCGCCGGCCGCTGGACCGCGAGCTTCAGCACCTCGCGCTCGAGCTGGATCACGGGATCGTTCATGTCGTAGCGGAACTCCGGGGCGCGCTCGCCCGGACCGGGCTCCCCGGGACCGCTGTCATCCTGGCCGACCGGCCCGGCGTCGCGCGGCAGCTGGCTGTTCGAGCCCCGCCGGTGACCGTTCTCGCCGACGGCGGCAGTGCGTCCCGACCGCCGTGACCCGGACCCGGCCGGGGCCTGCGCGCGGACCCTGGCCAGCACGAAGTCCTCGTCCATCAGGCCGAGCCACCGGTCCAGGCTGACTGCGTAGCGGTCCCGCAGGCCGTAATCCTTGATGCGGCTGATGATCTTGGCCGCGGCGTCGAGCGCGGCCAGGCGGCCCTCGTTGGTGTCGAGGTTGTGCTCGGCCAGCTTGAGGCGGATGGCGAACTCGTAGACCGGGACGCGCTGGGCGATCAGGTCCCGGACGGCCGCGTCGCCGTGCTTCAGCCGCAGGTCGCACGGGTCGAGGCCGTCGGGCTGCAGGGTGAACATCGTCTGCGTGACGAAGTCATCCTCGAAATTGAACGCACGCTCGACCGCTTTTTGCCCAGCCGCGTCGCCGTCGAAGGTGAAGATGACCTCCCCCCGGAACTTGTCGGTGTCCATCAGCAGCCGTCGCAGCATCTTGATCTGCCCCGCGCCGAACGAGGTCCCGCTGGCCGCCACGGCCGTCGTGATCCCGGACAGGTGGCAGGCCATGACGTCGGTATAGCCTTCCACGATCACCGCCTGGCGGCGCTGCGCGATGTCCCGCTTGGCCAGGTCGACGCCGTAGAGCACCGCGCTCTTGGTGAAGAGCGGTGTCTCGGGGGTGTTCAGGTACTTGGGCCCGGTGTCGTCCTCGGCGAGCTTGCGGGCGCCGAACGCGATCACGTCCCCGGTCAGGTCCCGGATGGGCCAGATCAGCCGGTTGCGGAACATGTCCACCGGGCCGCGCCTGCCCTGCCGGGCCAGCCCGCCGCGGAGCAGCTCGGCATCGGTGAACCCGCGGCCGCGCAGGTGCCGGGTCAGGGCGTCCCACTCGGCCGGGGCGTAGCCGACTCCGAAGCGGGCCCAGTCGGCCTGCTCGAATCCTCGCGCGGACAAGAGCGCGCGGGCGGGGGCGGCCTCGGCCGCGGCCATCCGTTCCGAATAAAACTCAGCCGCCGCCCGGTGGGCCTCGGTCAGCCTCCGGCGCTGTGAGTGCTCCTGGCCCGGCACGTGCCCGCCCTGCTCGTACCGCAGATCGATCCCGGACCGGGCCGCCAGCCGTTCCACCGCCTCGGCGAAGCTCAGGTTGTCGATCCGCTGCACGAACCGGATGACGTCGCCGCCCTCGGTACAGGAGAAGCAGTACCACAGCCCGCGGGCCGGGGTCACGTTGAACGACGGCGTCTTCTCGTCATGGAACGGGCACAGCCCCTTGAGCGAGCCCCCGCCGGCGCCGCGGAGCTGCAGGTACTCCCCCACGACCTCGTCGATCGCGGAGCGCTCGCGGACCAGCGCGATGTCCTCGTCGCGGATCCGGCCTGCCACGTGCCCCGCCCACCTCCCCTTCCCTCTCCATTGCTCGCCTTTGCCCCTCGGCTGTTATCGCCGCGAGTCTAGTCCCCGCTGCCGTCACCGCGCCGCAGGCTGGCCGCGACCGCACCGACTGACCCCCGGGCGGCGGGCGGCTGATACCGTCGCGGCGTGCGCCGGCTGCTGGTCCTGTGGGATGTCGACTACACGCTGGTCGACTCCGACGGGGTAGGCCGGGAGCTGTACCAGATCGCGTTCCGGGAGATGTTCGGCCGCCCGATGCCGCAGCCAGGCTCCATGTCCGGGCGGACCGACCGGGCCATCGCGATCGAGGTGCTCAGCCTGGCCGGAGTGGCTGAGCCGCAGCGGGTGGTGGACGAGTTCCACGGGCGGATGGTCGTCCACGCCGCCGGCCTGGCCGATCTGGTCCGGCAGTGCAGCCGGGCACTGCCCGGCGCCGCCCGGGCCGTGGCCGCGCTCGCCGGGGCTGGCTCGCATGGCGACGGGGCCGCAGAAACCGGCGTGGTCCAGTCGCTGCTGACCGGCAACATCCGGCCGCTGGCCGAGATCAAGCTCGGCCCGCTGGGCCTCACCGACCACCTCGACCTAGACGTGGGCGCCTACGGCGACGCGCACGAGGTCCGGGCTGAGCTGGTGCCGCTGGCCCGGGGCAGGTCTGCTCGCGCCTACGGCCGCGACTTCGGCGGCCAAGCCACGGTGCTGGTCGGCGACACGCCACTCGACGTCGCGGCGGCGCTGGCCACCGGCGCTCGCGCGGTCGCCGTCGCTACCGGGCAGTTCACGGCGGCGGACCTGGCCGCCTCCGGGGCGCACGCGGTCCTGCCCGACCTGGCCGACACCGGCCAGGTGCTGGCCGCGATCCTCGGCCCGCCCCGGTCGTAGCGCCGGCCGCGATCCCGGCCCGCCGCGACGGCAACGACGGGCGGCACCCCTTACCGGCCGCCACCGACGACCGGCCCGGATCGTCCACATCCTGATCTTCATGGCCGCCGTCGTCCACAGCACGGATGGGCGGTCGCCCCGCGCAGTGCGCAGCCGACCAGCCTGAGCGCATGTCGACCGGTCTTTCCGACGATTGCGCACGGCTGCTGGCATTCCAGCACGAAGTGATCGCGCGCTGGCAGGCGCCCGCCGTCGGCCTCAGCCCGGCGACCATCGACGCTCTGCTGCGGCGCGGTCGCTGGCGACCGCTCTACTGGGGGATCTACGCGGCGTACACCGGAGACCCGCCGCGCGAGAGCCTGCTGTGGGCCGGGGTGCTGCGCGCCGGCCCTGGAGCGGTGCTCAGCCATCACACCGCAGCGGGTGAGTTAGAGGTCGGTGAGGGGGATGCCGGGGTCGGCCAGGCGGTCCGGGTCGACCACTCCCCCGGACCGGATCAGGGCCTGGATGTCTTCGTTGACGTCCCAGACGTTGACGTTCATCCCGGCCACGACGACCCGGTCGGCCAGCCAGAACGAGATGAACTCCAGTGAATCCTTGTCGCCCCGGTAGACCACCTCGTCGTAGCTGCCCGGGTCGGGCAGCCCTGCGGTCTCCATGCCGAGGTCGTACTGGTCGCTGAAGAAGTAGGGCACCCAGTCGTAGGACGCGTCCTGGCCCATCATCGACCGCGCCGCGACCGGGCCGCCGGTCAGCGCGTTCGCCCAGTGCTCGACCCGGACCCGGCGGCCGAGCAGGGTGTTGAACGCGTTCGCGACGTCGCCGGCCGCGAAGATGTCCGGGTCCGAGGTGCGCAGTGCCTCGTCGACCACGATCCCGTTGTCCACCGCAAGGCCCGCGTCGGCGGCCAGCCCGACGTTCGGCAGCACGCCGACCGCGATGATCACGGTGTGGGCGGGCAGCTCCGCGCCGGAGGACGTGACCGCGCTGGTCACCGCGCCGCCCGATCCGGTCAGCTCGCTGAGCCCCTCGCCGAACCGGAACGTCACGCCATGGCTGCGGTGCAGGTCCGCGAACACCTCGCCGAGCTCGGGGCCCAGCGAGCGCTGCAGCACCCCGGACTCTGGCTCCACGATCGTGACCTCGCAGCCGTACTCGCGCGCGGCGGCCGCGGTCTCCAGGCCGATCCAGCCGGCCCCGGCGATGACCACCTGGCCACCGCCCCGCAGCGCCGCGCCCAGCTGCTCCGAATCTCCCACCGTGCGCAGGTACCGGACGCCGTCGAGGTCGCCCCCGGGGATGTTCAGCCGCCGCGGCGACGCGCCGGTGGTGATCAGCAGCCGGTCATAGGGCACGGACTCGCCGCCCGCCAGGCCGACCCGGTGGCCCGCCCGGTCGATCGACGTCACGGTCGTGCCCCGCCGCAGGTCCACGTCGTGCTCGGCGTACCAGACGTCCTCGTGCACGAAGACCGATTCCCGGGCGTCCTTGCCGAGCAGGTAGCCCTTGGACAGCGGCGGCCGCTCGTAGGGGTACTGGTCTTCGGTGCCGATGAGCACGACCGCGCCCTCGAAGCCCTCCTCCCGGAGGGTTTCCGCGGCCTTGGCGCCGGCCAGGCTCGCTCCGACGATCACAAAGGCGGGTTCCGCAGGCATCTGGGACTCCTTCCGGTGGCAGGCCGCTCGATGATGGCAGCCCGGGCGCCGCGTGGGTTCGGGCAGGCACGAGCACTGCCGGCGGGCCGCTAGCGGCGGCCGGTATGGTCAGGCTTTCACTCCCCCAGCCGGCGGTGCCACGCGATAGCGGAAGTATCCGTGAGCGAGGCGATCTGGTCGACGACGACGCGCAGCCTTTCCTGATCAGATCCTGCCGCGGCGTAGGCGGGCCGAAACACCGGATCCAGCGTGGCGGGCGCGCCCGACCGCACCGCGGCCGCGATCTCGGCGATCAGCTGCCGCTCCCGGGCCTGGTTCTCCGCGGCCCCGGCCCGGCTCATCACGTACTGCGCGGTGACCCCCTTCAGCAGCGCGCACTCGAGCCGCTGCCGCCTGGGAACGACGAGATCCGCGGCGTACCTGGTCAGCCGGGCCTGGCCGGCGGCCGGGCCGGACTCCAGGGTCGCCTGCTGCGCCGAGCGGCAGAACCGGCCGATCAGCTCGCTGGTCAGGTTCTTCAGCGCGGCCAGGGACTCCAGGCCGCCGTCGTAGGCCGACGGCCAGCACGACAGCGCGAGCAGGTCGGCGAAGACGTCGCACAGCTCGTCGACGGTGACCGAGCCCGGGGCGCAGTACTCGGCCGCGGTGAGGGCCGCCACCGCCTTCTGCTCGGTGGCGTCCCGCAGCGCGCCCAGCGTGATCAGGCCGGCCTGCAGCCCGTCTTCCAGGTCGTGTACGGAGTAGGCGACGTCGTCGGCCCAGTCCATGACCTGGGCCTCCAGGCAGGGCTGGGCGGGCGCCACGCCGTCCCTGATCCAGCCGAACACCTCGGCGTCGTCGGCGTACACGCCGAACTTGGCCTCCCCGCCCCGGGCGGGCCAGGGGTACTTCAGCGTGGCGTCCAGGGTGGCCCGGGTCAGGTTCAGTCCGGCGCCCGGCACCTTCGCCTCCAGCCGGGTCAGCAGCCGGAGGCTCTGCGCGTTGCCCTCGAACCCGCCGCAGCCCGCGGCGAAGTCGGCCAGGGCCGACTCGCCGTTGTGGCCGAACGGGGGATGCCCCAGGTCGTGGGCCAGGCACGCGGCGTCGACCAGGTCGGGGTCGCACCCGAGCACGGCCCCGAACTCGCGCCCGATCTGCGCGCATTCCAGGGAGTGGGTCAGCCTCGTGCGCGGGAAGTCGCCCGAGCCGACCTCGACGACCTGCGTCTTGGCCGCCAGCCTGCGCAGCGCCGCGCTGTGCAGCACCCGGGCGCGGTCCCGCTCGAACGGGCCGCGCCCGGGGTTGCGAGCGCTCTTGGGCGGCTCAGCTACCCACCGGGCCGTCGCGTGAGCGTCGTAGCCGCCCCCGTCCGTCACCGGCTGTCGCTGCCCCCTGCGGTCTCCGCCGCGGCGGCGCGGCCGGCCTCCAGCCGGGCCACCGGGACCCGGAACGGCGAGCAGGAGACGTAGTCCAGGCCGACCTCGTGGAAGAAGTGCACCGAGTCCGGGTCGCCGCCGTGCTCGCCGCAGACCCCGATGTGCAGGTCGGGACGGGCAGCCCGGCCCTCCTCCACCGAGATCCGGACCAGCCGGCCGACACCGTCGCGGTCGATGCTCTCGAACGGCGAGACGCCGAAGATGCCCAGCTCGATGTACCGGCTGAAGAACGCGCCCTCCACGTCGTCGCGGGAGAATCCCCAGGTCATCTGCGTGAGGTCGTTCGTGCCGAAGGAGAAGAACTCGGCCGACTGGGCGATCTCCCCGGAGATCAGCGCGGCCCGCGGCACCTCGATCATGGTGCCGATCAGCGTGGGCACGCTGGTGCCGGTCTCCTCCGCGACCTCGGCCAGCACCTTCTCGGTGTCCTCGCGCTCGATCTCCA
The DNA here is from genome assembly GCA_963808705.1 of uncultured Actinomycetota bacterium. Classification (GTDB taxonomy): domain Bacteria; phylum Actinomycetota; class Actinomycetes; order Streptosporangiales; family Streptosporangiaceae; genus JASHPR01. Next base: position 973,437 of record CAWEHB010000016.1, read on the forward strand.
TCTCCTGCACCGCCGCGGTCAGCGGGATCATGATCTCCGGCCTCGGGTCACCGCCCGCCTTCTTCCGGTCGGCCGCGGCGTGCGCGATCGCCCGCACCTGCATCTTGACCAGGCCGGGGATGACCAGGCCGAGCCGGACCCCGCGCAGCCCGAGCATGGGGTTCTGCTCGTGCAGGCGGCGCACCGCGTCGAGCAGCTTGCGATCCTGCTCGGTGGCCGCGTCCCCGGCCAGGGCCACCTTGACCGAGAGCTCGGTGAGGTCGGGCAGGAACTCGTGCAGCGGCGGGTCGATCAGCCGGATCGTGACCGGCAGGCCGTCCATCGCCTCGAGGATCTCCACGAAGTCGCCGCGCTGCAGCGGCTCGAGCGCGTCGAGCGCGGACTGCCGGGTGGCCTCGTCGTCGGCGAGGATCAGCCGCTCGACCAGCTGGCGGCGCTCGCCGAGGAACATGTGCTCGGTCCGCACCAGGCCCACGCCCTCGGCGCCGAACCGCCGGGCCCGGGCGCAGTCGGGGCCGGTGTCGGCGTTAGCGTGCACGCCCAGGCGGCGGCTGGCGTCGGCGTGCGCCATGATCCGGCTGACCGCGCTGACCAGCTCGTCAGCCTCCGGGTCGAGCTTGCCCTCGAAGAACTCCACCACCGGCGACGGCATGACCGCCACTTCGCCGAGGTATACGACGCCGGACGTGCCGTCGATGGAGATAACGTCACCCTCCCGGACCGTGGTCCCGCCCGACGTGGTGAACTGCCTGCCGGCCAGATCGACGTCGAGTTCCTCGGCGCCGCAAACGCAGGTCTTGCCCATCCCGCGGGCGACCACCGCCGCGTGGCTGGTCTTCCCGCCGCGGCTGGTCAGGATGCCACGGGAGGCGATCATGCCGTGCAGGTCGTCGGGGTTGGTCTCGCGCCGGACCAGGATGACCTCCTCCCCCGCCGCTGCCTGCTCCACCGCGCGGCCGGAGTCGAACACCACCTTGCCCACCGCGGCCCCCGGAGAGGCGCTGATGCCCCTGGCGATCTGCCGGACATCACCGCGCACGTCGAACCGGGGGAACATCAGCTGCACCAGCTGGTCGCCGGTGACCCGGGTGAGCGCCTCGTCCATGTCGATCAGGCCCTGGTCGACGAGCTGGGTCGCGATCCGGAATGCGGCGGCCGCGGTGCGCTTGCCGACCCGCGTCTGCAGCATCCACAGCTTGCCGCGCTCGATCGTGAACTCGATGTCGCACAGGTCCTTGTAGTGGTTCTCCAGGGTCTGCATGATCTGCATCAGCTCGGCGTAGGACTTCGCGTCGATCTGCTCGAGGTCCTGCAGCGGCACCGTGTTCCTGATCCCGGCGACCACGTCCTCGCCCTGGGCATTCTGCAGGTAGTCGCCGTAGACGCCCCGCTGGCCGGTGCCCGGGTCGCGGGTGAACGCCACGCCGGTGCCCGAGTCCATGCCCAGGTTGCCGAACACCATCGCCACGATGTTGACCGCCGTGCCGAGGTCGGCCGGGATCCGCTCCTGGCGCCGGTACAGGATCGCCCGGGGGGCGTTCCAGGAGTCGAAGACCGCGTTGACCGCCATATCCATCTGCTCGCGCGGGTCCTGCGGGAAGTCGCGGCCCGTGTTGTCGCGGATGATGCCCTTGAAGGTGTCGACGAGCGAGCACAGGTCGGCTGCATCAAGGTCCAGGTCGTTCGTGGTGCCCTTGGCCTGCTTGGCCGCGTCCATCGCGTGCTCGAACTCGCTGCCCTCAATGTCCAGGACCGTCCTGCCGAACATCTGGAGCAGCCTGCGGTAGGCGTCCCAGGCGAACCGGTCGTTGCCGGCCTGCTTGGCCAGGCCGTGCACCGACTCATCGGACAGGCCGATGTTCAGCACGGTCTCCATCATCCCCGGCATGGAGAACTTGGCCCCGGACCGGACGCTGACCAGCAGCGGGTCGGCGGGATCGCCCAGGCGCCTGCCGATCTTCCGCTCCAGGTCGGCCAGGTGCTCGTCGACCTCGGCGGCGAGGCCTTCGGGCACGGTGCCCTCGGCGAGGTAATAGCGGCAGGCATCGGTGGTGATGATGAAGCCCGGCGGTACCGGCAGGCCCAGGTTGGTCATCTCGGCCAGGTTGGCGCCCTTGCCGCCCAGCAGGTCCTTCAGATCCTTATTGCCCTCTGTGAAGTCATAGACAAGCTTCGGCACTGAAACGCACTCCTCGTGGTGCCGCCAGCCCGGACACGATGATCGTGGATGCTGCTGGTCGGCGAAAGTGTTCTGTGGCCTCACGGCCCCTCAGTTGGACTCTACCGAGCCGCGCCGGCCGCGGGGAACGCGGTCCGGCTGGCGCATCTATCTGCCATCGGCGCAGCAGTCGTCCGGCTCTGTGCATGTATTAGCGGAGAGCGAGCCGGCGTCCAGACCGGCGGCGGCGCGGCCGGCCGGCGCGGCGACGTGCCAGACTGGGCCATGGACATGCCGAGCGCGATCGTGATCGGGCTGCTTCACCCGGGCGAGATGGGGGCCGCCGTCGGGCGGTGCCTGACCGGCGCGGGACATGCCGTGCTGTGGGCATCCGAGGGCCGCGGCCCGCAGACCGCGGCCCGGGCGCGGGCCGCCGGGCTCGACGACGCGGGCACGGCCGCGGAGGTGGCCGATCGCGCCGATGTCATCTTCTCGATCTGCCCGCCGCATGCGGCGCTGGACGTGGCCTGGGCCGTGCAGGGCTTCGGCGGGCTGTTCGTGGACGCGAACGCGATCTCCCCGGCCACCGCCCGCGAGGTCGCGCTGATGGTGGAGGAGGGCGGGGCCACCTACATCGACGGCGGGATCATCGGCTTGCCCCCACCCCCCACCCACCTCCCCGGCCCTCTCCACTCCCCCTCCATGGCGGGCAGCACCCGCCTGTACCTGTCCGGCCCGCAGGCCAGCGCCGTTCGCGGCCTGTTCGACGGCACCCCCGTGGACGCGCGGGTCATCGACGGCGGCACCTGGTCGGCGTCCGCGGTCAAGATGGCCTACGCGGCGTGGACCAAGGGCACGGCGGCGCTGCTGCTGGCGGCGCGGGCGCTGGCCCGGGCCGAGGGCGTCGAGGACGTGCTGCTGGCCGAGTGGGCGCTGTCGCAGCCGTCGCTGGCCGACCGGTCCCAGGGCGCGGCCAGGTCGGCGGCCACCAAGGGCTGGCGCTGGGTGGCCGAGATGGAGGAGATCGCCGCCAGCATGGCCGCGGCCGGCCTGCCCGACGGGTTCCACCAGGCCGCGGCCGAGATCTTCCGCCGCTCGCCGCGCGCCGAGCCGGACGCGCTCGCCGACGGGGCCGTCGACCTGGTGGTCGCGGCCATCACCGGGGAGGGGATCCGGGGGTAGCCCGATGGCTGGCGGAGCCCGGCGGGGCGCCGGACGGCCTCAGCCGCGGCGGCTCGGGTCGGCCAGCAGCAGCAGTCCGCGCAGGCAGGCATCCAGGGCCAGCGCGATGACGGCGATGCAGATGATCCCGGACAGCACGAGGGCGGTGTTGAGGTAGTCACCCGCCTGCTGGATCAGGTAGCCGAGGCCGCTGGTGGCCGCGATGAGCTCGGCAGCGACGATGCTGGTCCAGGCGGCGGCCATGGAGATCCGCATCCCGGTCAGGATGCCCGGCAGGGCGGACCGGAGGTGCACGTGCAGCAGGGTGTAGAGGCGGGACGCGCCGAGCGTCCGCGCACACAGCAGCAGGTCCTGTGGCACCTCGTCGAGCGCGGCGATGCTGGCGACGACCATGATCGGGGTGACCCCGATGATGATCAGGACAACCTTGGGCAGCTCCCCGATGCCGAACCAGATGATGAACAGCGGGATGAAGGCCAGCGGCGGCAGCGGGCGGAGCACCTCGATGACCGGGTCAACCAGATGCCGTATCACGCGGGAGGCCGACATCGCCGCGCCCAGGGTCACCCCGGCCGCGACGCCGACGGCGAAGCCGACCAGGATGCGGCGCAGGCTGGTGAACGCGTCGTACCACAGCGGTGAGCCCTGCGCCGGGTACGGCCGGTTGAGGTAGTGCAGTAAGGTCGCGGCGGTCTGGGTGACCGACGGCAGGAACACCGGGTCCCGCAGGATGCTCGCGGCGATCTGCCACACCAGGGCAAGGCCGACCAGCCCGGCCGCCCCGGTGGCCAGGCGCCGGGTGCGCGCACGCCGCCTCCCCCGCCGGTACGCGGCCAGATCGTCGCGGCCTGCGCGCTCGTCGAGTTCGGTGCTGTCGTGCTCCCCGCCCCCGGGCAGAAACGCCTCGTCGACATGCGGGCGTTCCTCGACGGTGCTGCCGAACCCCACCGGCTGCCATCCCGCCATGGTGCACACTCCTTATCGAGAATCAGGTCCGTCATACAGTCAGGGCGGCGCGGATCCTGCGCTTGGTGGTGAGGAACGCCTCGGTGTCGGCATCGAAGGCATCCCGAGGCCGGGGCAGCGGGACGTCGATGACCTCCCGGATGCCCGGGGGCCGACCGCCCATCACCGCGACCCGGTCGCCGAGCAGGACGGCCTCCTCGATGTCGTGCGTCACGAACACGATCGTGGTCCGGTACTGGTCCCACATGCTGAGCAGGAAGTCGTGCATCCGCAGCCGGGTGATCGCGTCGAGCGCGCCGAACGGCTCGTCCATGAGCAGCAGCGACGGCCGGGTGATGATGGCACGGGCGAACGCCGCGCGGTGCTGCATCCCGCCGGAGAGCTCGTGCGGGAACGCGTCGCCGAACTTGGCCAGGCCGACGGTGTGCAGGATGGCGTCCGCCTCGGCGTCGAGTTCCGGGTCGTCCCGCTCGTTCAGCCCGGCCGACCGCTGCGCCTTCGGCCCGAACAGGATGTTCTTCCTGGTGGTGAGCCAAGGGAACAGCATGGGGGTCTGGAACAGCATGCTCCGGTCGGGGGAAGGCCCGTGCACGGGCCTTCCCCCGACCGTGACCGAGCCCTCGTCTCGTTCGAGGGCGCCGGCCACGATCCTGAGCAAGGTGGATTTGCCGCACCCGGACGGGCCGAGCAGGCAAACCAGCTCCCCGGCGCTGATCTCCAGGTTGACCCCGGACAGCGCCACCGTGCGCCGGCCGCTCCTGCGGAAGGTCTTGCCCACCGACTCGATCACCACGTGCGCCGCGCCGTGGCCGACGGCATCCTCGGCGTTCGGTGAGAAGTCCGCCACGTTCCGCGCGCCGCCAGCCGCTGGCGGCGCGCCGGTGACGGGGCCGGAGGCCGGGCGGCCTCCGGCCCCGTCCGCCTCAGCTCGGGCAGTCACCGGCCAGCGCCTTCTGGATGAAGGTGATGTCGATGTGCTGCGCGATCTGCGCCGCCGACGGAACCGTGGTGAGCCGTCCCTGCGTGACCAGGAACTTGGCGGTGAGCTGGTAAGCCTTCACGATGCGGCTGGAGGGGTCATGCAGGGTGGAGCCGAGCCAGTACAGCTGCTGGCTGGGCGGGATGAACGGGTAGCCCTTGGTCGCCGCCACTATAGTGGCCGCCTGGCTGGGGGTTATGCCCTGCGCCTTGGCCGTGGCAGTCAGGTACTTGGCGGCCTGCGGCCCGGTCATGTCCCGGCTGCCTTGCACCTCGGCGCACACGTAGTCCTGCACCAGCGTGGGATCGGTGTTGATGACGCTGGTCGCGACCGCGATCACGTCCAGGCCGGGGATGCCGAGCTTGGCGATCTGCTCGGCATCGATCAGCGAGTGATAGCCCTTCGCGATCAGGTCGGCCGCGGGCGCGCCGTACACATAGGCCGAGTCGATCGCGCCGGATACGGCGGCCGCGCCTGCTGAAGGCTCGCTGGCGAAGCTGACGACCTTGACCTTGCCGGTCAGGTGCTCCAGCGCCAGGTAGCCAAGGAGCTCGTAGTCCTCGGACGAGCCGACCAGGACACCAACGGACTTGCCGGCCAGCTGGCTCGGCGAGGTGACCGACGGCGGGACGAGCAGCTGGTCATCGTCGAAACCCCAGCCCATGACCACCGTGACCCCCGTGTTGAGCCCGATGGCCGCGGTGGCCGGCGGGTTGCCGACGCCGCTGATCGCCTGCACCGAGCCGCTCTTCATCTCGGCGATCGCGGTCACGCCCGCATCGAACGGCACATAGTGCAGGTGGGCCGGGATAATCTTGGCGAGCGACGGCTGGCTCTCGATGATGCTGTCCGGGCTGGCGACGGTGCCCTGGCTGACCGAGATCGTGAAGTTGGGCAGCGCCGCAGGCCCGGAGCTACTGCCCTGGGTGACGGCCCAGACGATGAGCCCGATGACGATGAGCACGGCGACGGCGATGATGCCGTATACCCGCCGTCTCCTGCGCTTGTAGATGGGTACCGGCTTGCTCGTCGGCACGTTGACATCAGCTGAGCTGCTCATTGGTCTGTCTTCTCCTCGGGATTGTTCGGGTCAGTTCGCTGCGCCTGCGTAATACGCCGACGCGTCGCCTTTCAGCGGCACGCTCGGCCGACCGTCGACGCCGACCGGCACGGGGCCAGCGACCGTGACCCGCTCGCCGCGCCGGTGGTCGGTGCCGTAGTCGAAGATCGCGTAGTGCTGGGTGGCTCGGTTGTCCCAGATCGCCAGGTCGTCGACGCGCCACTGCCAGCGCACGGTGTGCTCCGGCCGGGTCACGTAGTCCTGCAGGATCCGGATCAGGTCCCGGGACGTCTGCGGCGAGAACCCCAGCACGGTGCGGGCGAACCCGCCGAGAACCAGCGAGCGCTCCTCGGTCTCCGGATGCACCCGCACCGCGGGATGCTCGGTCTCGTAGACGGTCGACAGGAACTGCTGCTGCGCCGCCTCCGTGGCCGCGTCCACGCGCTCGCCTCGGCCGTAGACCGCGGCGTAGTCGTGGTCGTTGGTGTGCACGATGCGCAGCCGGTCGGCCAGGCCGCGCAGCTCGGCGGGCAGGCTCTCGTAGGCGGTCACGGTGTTGGCCCACAGCGTGTCGCCGCCTACCGGCGGGATCACCACGGCGTGCAGCAACGTGAAGGCGGGCGGCCGGTCCACGAACGTGACGTCGGTGTGCCAGTGGTTGGCCCGGCCGCCCTTAAGGGAATCGATCTCCTCCAGCAGCGGCTGGCCCGGCGGCGAGACCAGGGTCGGGTGGCCGAGGGTGAGCGGGCCGAGCCGCTCGGCGAACGCTACCTGGCGGGCATAGTCCAGGCTCTGGCCGCGCAGGAAGACCACCTTGTGCTCCAGCAGGGCCTGGCGGATCTTGGCGATCGCGTCATCGCCGAGCTCGGTTCCGGTGTCCACGCCGGTGATCTCGGCCCCGATGTTTCCGGCCAGCCTGCGGATGCCGGTCCTGGCGCCGGTGGCGATGGTGTCGGTCATGCCGCGCTCCGGTAGTACGCGGTGGCCTCGCCCTTGAGCGCAACGCTGGGGCGGCCGTCGACGCCGACCGGCACCGGCCCGGCCACCGTGACCCGCTCACCGCGCCGGTGCTCGGTGCCGTAGTCGAAGATCGCGTAGTGCTGGGTGGCGCGGTTGTCCCAGATCGCCAGGTCGTCGGCGCGCCACTGCCAGCGCACGGTGTGCTCCGGCCGGGTTATGTAGTCCTGCAGGATCCGGATCAGGTCCCGGGATGCCTGCGGCGAGAAGCCGACGACCGAACGCGCGAAGCCGCCGAGCACGAGCGAGCGCTCCGCGATCTCCGGGTGCACCCGGACGGCGGGATGCTCGGTCTCGTAAACGGTCGACACGAACTCCTTGCGCTGCGCCAGCCGCGCAGGATCCTCGCGTTCCTCCCGCCCGGCCGATGCGGCGTAGTCGTAAGCGTTGGTATGCACGATGCGCAGCCGGTCGGCCAGGTCGCGCAGCTCGGTGGGCAGGCTCTGGTAGGCGGTTACGGTGTTGGCCCAGATCGTGTCGCCGCCCACCGGCGGGATCACCACGGCGTGCAGCAACGTGAAGGCAGGCGGCCGGTCAACGAACGTGACGTCGGTGTGCCAGTGGTTGGCCCGGGTGCCCTTGCGCGAGTCGATCTCCTCCAGGAACGGCTGATCCGGCGGAGACGCCAGCGTCGGGTGGCCGAGGGTGAGCGGGCCGAGCCGCTCGGCGAAGGCCACCTGCCTGCGATAGTTCAGGCCCTGGTCGCGCAGGAAAATCACCTTGTGCTCCAGCAGGGCCTGGCGGATCTGGGCGATCGCGTCATCGCCGAGTTCGGTTCCGGTGTCAACCCCGGTGATCTCGGCGCCGATGTTTCCGGCCAGCTTGCGGATGCCGATCTGAACGTGGGTGCCGATGGTGTCGGTCATGATGAGTGCCTTTCACGGTGAGATCGCGGGTGGGACTGGTCCCGGGCACGCGAACAAGCCCGGGACGATGGACGGGAACGGGGCCGGTGGGAGACCCGGTCAAGGCCGGGCCGGCGTGCGGAAACAGGCCGGGCAGGCGCGTGGGCGGCGGCGCTCGTCAGTGCCCGGCGAGGAGACCGGACCGCCGTCGCGGACAGACCGCGCTGGCCACGAAGAGCAGGTCTACGTAGCGGCGCTTGACGCTGCGGTGAGACGCCATGGATCCAGCGTGCCCTGGCATCCCCGGAAAGTCAATATTCTCGATCTAAATACTCGACATTTGGCCGGGGCAGGCTCGGGTCACCTAGGCCGGGGCGGCTCGGGACGCGGGTCAGCAGTCGGCCATGCGTTCCGAAAGGTAGGAGATCAGGCCGTCGATGCCGATCCGCTCCTGCTTCATCGAGTCGCGCTCCCGCACCGTGACCGCCTGGTCGTTGAGCGTCTCGAAGTCGACGGTCACGCAGTAGGGCGTGCCGATCTCGTCCTGGCGCCGGTAGCGGCGGCCGATCGCGCTCGCGTCGTCGAAGTCGGCGTTCCAGTGCTGTCGCACGCTGGCCGCCACGTCCCTGGCCTTCGGCGACAGGTCGGCGTTGCGCGACAGCGGCAGCACCGCCACCTTGACCGGCGCGATCCGGTGGTCGAGCCGGAGCACCGTGCGCTTCTCCATGTTGCCCTTGGCGTCCGGCGCCTCGTCCTGCGTGTAGGCGTCGAGCAGGAACGCCAGCAGGCACCGGTCCACCCCAGCGGCCGGCTCGATCACGTAGGGGACGTACCGCTCGCCGGACTCCGGGTCGAGGTAGGACAGGTCCTGGCCGGAAGCCCGGCTGTGCACGGTGAGGTCGAAGTCGGTGCGGTTGGCGATGCCCTCAAGCTCGCCCCACTCGCTGCCGGGGAAGCCGAAGCGGTACTCGATGTCGACCGTGCGCTTGGAGTAGTGCGACAGCTTCTCCTGCGGATGCTCGTACAGGCGCAGGTTGTCGGGGCTGAGGCCGAGGCCGGTGTGCCAGGCCAGCCGGGTGTCGATCCACTGCTGGTGCCACTGCTCGTCGGTGCCCGCCCGGACGAAGAACTCCATCTCCATCTGCTCGAACTCGCGGGTACGGAAGATGAAGTTGCCCGGCGTGATCTCGTTGCGGAACGACTTGCCGATCTGCCCGATGCCGAACGGGATCTTCTTGCGCGAGGTCTGCAGCACGTTGCGGTAGTTGATGAAGATGCCCTGCGCGGTCTCCGGGCGCAGGTAGGCGAGGCCGGAGTCGTCCTCGGTCGCCCCCAGGTAGGTGCGCAGCAGGCCGTTGAACATGCGCGGCTCGGTGAAGGCCCCCCTGGTGCCGCAGTGCGGGCAGGTCACGTCGGCCAGGCCCTGCTCCGGGGGATGGCCGTGCTTCTCCTCGTAGGCCTCGATGAGCTGATCGGCGCGGAACCGCCGGTGGCAGGACAGGCACTCGGTCAGCGGGTCCACGAACTCGGTGAGATGGCCGCTGGCCTGCCATACCTCGGGCGCGAGGATCACCGAGGAGTCGAGGCCGACGATGTCGTCTCGCTCCTGCACCATCGAGCGCCACCACTGGCGCTTGATGTTGTTCTTCATCTCCACGCCCAGCGGGCCGTAGTCCCACGATGACCGGAGTCCGCCGTAGATCTCGCTGGACGGGAAGACGATTCCGCGTCGCTTGGAGAGGCTGACGATTTCGTCCAGACGATCACTGCGTCGTGCCATCAAGTTTCTCCATCCGGCTGGCGGTCGGTGGCTGGCGGTCGGCGGCGTGCGCCAAGCGGCCCCGAGGCTGGCGAACGGGCGCGCCTACCCCGTCGGCTGGGTGCGGCTCGGTGCAACGGGTGCGCCGGACGCAGCGGGACGCGCCGCAGCGACAAGCTTAGCGGTGCCTGGCGTGCGCGCGGTCCGGCCACGGTGCTGCGCGGCCGGGACCGGAGCGTTTCCCCGGAGGCCGTATCTTTGGCCATGACAGACCCGCGCCGAAGGGACCGTAGCCACACCGTGAGCACGAACCGGCCCGCAGCACCGCGGCCACCGTCCGCCCGCCGGCCGCCGGCGCAACGCAGCGCGGCACCGCTGATCTACCTGCGCCAGCTACCCGCCTGGCTGCCGCCGACGGTGCTCGCCGCGCTCCTGGTGGCCGGGCTGGCCGTGCGGGGCTGGGCCGGGGCGGTCATGCTGTGCGCGGTGGCGGCGTTCCTCGGCTGGCTCGCGTTCCTGTCCTGGCCCCGCCTGGCCGGGCGGGGACGGCTCGGGCGCGCGGTGGTGATCGCCGTCCTGCTCGGCCTGGCCGCGTTCCAGGCGACCCGCTGACCGCTGACCAGGACGCGCTCAGCCCTCGTCGTCGCGGGTGATGCGGGTGCCGATGTCCTCGCCCCGGCAGATCGCGCTCATCGCGCCCTTCGCGGCGACGTCGAAGACGTGCATGAGCAGCCCCTGCTCGTTGGCGAGCACGAAGGCGCTGGAGTCCATGACCTTGACCCCGGCGGCCAGCGCCTCGGCGTAGGTGAGGTTGGTGAAGCGCTTGGCGTCCGGATCCACGTTCGGATCGGTGTCGTAGACCCCGTCCACGCCGCGCTTGGCGACCAGCAGCGCGTCGGCCTCGAGTTCCAGCGCCCGCTGGACGCCGGGGTAGTCGGTGGTGACGTAGGGCTGCCCGATGCCCCCCGCCAGCAAGACGATCAGCCCGCGCCGCAGGTGCCGGTCGGCGCGCAGCCGGATGAACGGCTCGGCCACGCTCTGCATCTCGATGGCCGTCATCACCCGCACGTCCGACTCGCTACGCGCCGTCAGCACCCCCCGCAGCATCAGCGCGTTCATGACCGTGCCGAGCATCCCGATGTTGTCCGCCTCGGCCCGGCCGATGCCCCAGCCCTGGGCCATCCGGCCGCGGAAGTAGTTGCCGCCCCCGATGACCACGGCCAGCTCGACCCCGAGTTCGTGCACGGCCAGCAACTCGTCCGCCAGCTCCCCCAGTTTCTTCGGGTCCACGCCCCAGCCGGTCGGCCCGGCGAGCGCCTCGCCGCTCAGCTTGACCACGACACGCGAATAGCGAGGCTTGTCTGTCTCGTTCACGTCTGCCCTCTCACCAGAAGTCGCCTGTCCCAGGGTCTCAAAGTCCGATGCCGTAACGCGACGCCACGGGGCCGGCCGCGATCATGCATGCGGACCGCGGTCCGGGACCGGATTCGGCTCGGCGCCACCGTAGCGCCGGTCCCGGCTCGCGTAGATCTCGCAGGCCTGCCACAGGTGGCGCCGGTCGAAGTCGGGAAACAGCGTGTCCAGGAACACGAACTCGGCGTAGGCCGACTGCCAGATCAGGAAGTTCGACGTGCGCTGCTCGCCCGACGAGCGGACGAACAGGTCGACATCGGGGATGTCGGGCTCGTCCAGGTAGCGCGCGAACACCTTCTCGTTGACCTTGTCCGGGCGGAGCTTCCCCGCGGCCACGTCCGCGGCCAGCGCCGCGGCCGCGTCGGCGATCTCCGCACGGCCGCCGTAGTTGACGCAGAACTGCAGGGTGAGCACCGAGTTCCCGGCGGTCAGCCGCTCGGCGTCCTCAAGCTCGGAGATGACGCTTCGCCACAGCCGGGGGCGCCGGCCCGCCCAGCGCACCCGCACGCCCATCTCGTGGAACTCGTCCCGGCGACGGTGGATGACGTCCCGGTTGAACCCCATGAGAAAGCGGACCTCGTCCGGTGACCGGCGCCAGTTCTCCGTGGAGAAGGCATAGGCCGACAGGTACGGGATGCCGAGCTCGATCGCGCCCATGATCACGTCGAACAGGGCCGCCTCGCCCCGTTTGTGCCCTTCGGTCCGCGGCAGCCCCCGCTGCTTGGCCCAGCGGCCGTTGCCGTCCATGACCAGCGCCACGTGCCGCGGGACGAAAGCGGCGGGAATGCGGGGCGGGCGGGCGCCCCCCGGATGCGGCTCCGGGGGCCGGATCGGCCGGGTCATGCTCTATTCCCCGCTCGCCTCCGGGACCCTGCCCGCCTCCCCATTCCCCCTTCACTGCGCCGCCTTCCCTCGTCGCTCAGTCGCAAGCTCCCTCGCTCCTCAGTCCAGGCGGCACCGCGCCCCTCCGGCTCGCTCACGCGTGCTCCACGAGGCGCAGCGAGCGGATCGAATGCTCGAGGTGCCACTGCACGTAGGCGGCGACCAGTCCGCTGCACTCGGCCTGGTGCCGGTGCTCGCTGCTGTCGGCGTGTGCCCAGTCGCCGCGCATCAGGGCGCTCATCAGCGTGACCGTCTGCGCGGCCGGGGTGGCGGCCCCCGGCGTCCGGCAGGAACGGCAGACCAGGCCGCCCGCCCCGATCGCGAACGCGAACGCGCGCAGCGCGGTGGAGCCGTCGCCGACCCTGGTCCCGCACACCGCGCACTCGTCGAGCGCGGGCGTGTAGCCGGCCACGGCGAGCGACCGGAGCAGGTACGCGTCGAGGATCAGGCGGGGATCGTGGGCCCCCTCGCCGAGCGCCCGGAGCCCGCCGACCAGCAGCAGGAACTGGCGCATGGCCGGCTCCTTCTCGACCGGGGTGAACTTCTCGGCCGTCTCCAGCATCGCGGTCCCCGTGGTGTACCGCGGGTAATCCGCCGAGAACGGCTTCCCGTACGGCCGCACCGTGTCGGCCTGCGTGATCACGTCGAGCGACCGTCCCGCGTACAGCAGCAGGTCAACGTGAGTGAACGGCTCCAGCCGCGCCCCGAACCGGGACTTGGTGCGCCGCACGCCCTTGGCCACGGCCCGGACCCGGCCGGCCCGCCTGGTGAGCAGCGTGACGATCCGGTCGGCCTCGCCCAGCTTCTGGGTGCGAAGCACGATGCCGTCGTCACGGTAGATGCCCACCCGATCATTGTCGCGCACGCCGCCCCCAGGGGTGATCCGCCGCGCGGCTCCGCCGGCCCGGCCGGCCGCCGCCGGTCGGGTCAGTCGTAGAAGCCGAGCCGGCGCAGCTGCTTGGGATCCCGCTGCCAGTCTTTGGCGATCTTGATGCGCAGGTCGAGGTACACCCTAGTGCCGAGCAGCGCCTCGATCTGGCGCCGGGCGCGGGACCCGACCTCCTTGAGCCGGGCCCCCTTGGCGCCGATGACGATCGCCTTCTGGCTCGGGCGCTCCACGTACATCACCGCGTGCACGTCGGTCAGATCCTCGCGGCCCTCCCGGGGGGCCATCTCCTCCACCACGACGGCGATCGAGTGCGGCAGCTCGTCGCGCACCCCCTCCAGGATCGCCTCGCGGATCAGCTCGGCGACGAGCCGCTGCTCCGGCTCGTCGGTCTCCTCGCCGTCCGGGTACAGCGGCCGCCCCTCCGGCAGGTGCGAGACGAGCACGTCGGCCAGCACGTCGAGCTGGAAACCGGATACGGCGGACACCGGGACCACGTCCGCCCAGTCGCCGAGCTGCCCGACCGCGGCGAGCTGGGCGGCGATCTGCGGCCGGGAGGCCTGATCGGTCTTGGTGACCACGGCGACCACCGGCGTCGCGCGCTGGCCGGCCAGCTCGCCCGCCAGGTACTTGTCACCGGGGCCTATCCGATCCGTGGCCGGCAGGCAGAACCCGATCACGTCCACCTCGGCCAGCGTGGACCTGACCAGGCCGTCCAGGTGCTCCCCGAGCAGGGTTCTGGGCCGGTGCAGCCCCGGGGTGTCGATGATGACCAGCTGGGCATCGGGCCGGTGCACTATCCCCCGGATCGCCCGGCGGGTGGTCTGCGGCCGGCTGCTCGTGATCGCCACCTTGGTCCCGACCAGGGCGTTCATCAGCGTCGACTTGCCGACGTTCGGCCGGCCGACGAAGCACGCGAAGCCGGACCTGAACCCTGGCGGGTCAGGCCGGGCCGCAAGAGGCTGAGCCGGAAGGCCGGCCGGCGAGGACGGCGTCTGCGGGGATCCCACGCCGTGATTCTCCCCTAACGGGACGCCCTTGCCCTAACCTGCTCCGCCCTGACGCGGAACCTGCCGGGCACGGCCAGCGCGACCAGCGCCAGTCCGACCAGGACCAGGCCGACGGCCGTGGCCGCGGTCAGGCGCTCCCCCAGCACCACCAGGCCGGGCAGCGCGGCCACGAGCGGCTCGGGCCGGGCAGCGCGGCCACGAGCGGCTCGGGCCGGGCGACCGCCATGCCGAGCAGGACGGGACGGCTAGGGGCGGAGGGTGGCCTTCAGCGTGCCGTCGGGCGTCGCGTGAAACACGACCGCGTCCGGGCCCACGTCACGCACCGCGGCCAGGTCGGCCGGGTCGGGCCCGCTGCCGTCCGTAACCAGCGCTGCCGCTTCCAGGCTGGCGGCCCCGCTGGACACCGCCATGGCCACGGCCAGGCGCAGCGCCGACAGCCGTAGTGATGGCAGCGCCACGGCTGCCGCGGCATAGGTCCGCCCGGTCTCGTCCCGCACCGCGGCGCCCTCGGCGGCGGTGACCCGGGCGCGAGCCGCGCGGGCCAGTGTGATGATCTTGAAGTCCTCCGGGCCAGGCTGGGCCTCGCTCATCCGGCCGAGTCTAGTGCGATGCCGTCCGGCCCGTTGCCGCTCCGCCCGTCGCCCCCCTCGTCACGGCCGCGCCCGTTGCCCCCCGGCCCGCTGCCGCCTCCGCCGTTACCGGCCCGGCCGGCCCGTTCGACGGTCACGGTCCCGATCCGGTTGCGCCGCCCGGCCAGGCTCTCCGCGGTCAGCCGCAGCCCCGCGATCGTCGCCACCGATCCGGCGATCGGCACCCGCCCCAGCCGCTGGGCCAGCAGGCCGCCCACGGTCTCCACGTCCTCGGCCTCGATGCGGACGCCGAACAGTTCCTCGAGTTCCTCGACCGGCAGCCGCGCGGTCACCCGCGCCCGCCCCTCGCCGAGCCATTCCACCGGCGGCTGTTCCTTGTCGTACTCGTCAGCGATCTCCCCGACGATCTCCTCGAGGATGTCCTCGATCGTGACCAGCCCCGCGGTACCGCCGTACTCGTCGATCACGATCGCGAGATGAATCTGGCGCGCCTGCATCTCCCGCAGCAGCACGTCGATCGGCTTGCTCTCCGGCACGAACGTGGCGGGCCGCATGATCGAGTCGACCTTCTCGACCGACTCTCCCTCCCGGTGCTCGTAGCTGCGGGTGACGATGTCCTTGAGGTAGGCGATCCCGACGACGTCGTCCTCGTTCTCGCCGACGACCGGGATCCGGGAGAACCCGCTGCGCAGCGCGAGCAGCAGCGCCTGGCGCAGGGTCTTGCCGCGTTCCACGAACACCATGTCGGTGCGCGGCACCATCACCTCGCGGACGATGGTGTCGCCGAGCTCGAACACCGAGTGGATCATCGCGCGCTCGTCCGGCTGGATCACCCGGCGCTGTTCCAGCAGGTCCACCAGGCCCCGGAGGTCTTCCTCGGATCCGGGCGGCACGCCGCCCCGGCTCCCCGCGCCGCCGGGGAGCAGCCGGGACAGGGGGCCCATCAGCCGCACGACCGGGGCCAGGATGGACGCGGCGGCGCTGGCCACCCGCACCGCGTTGCGGTGCCCGAGGGACCTCGGCACGATGCCGGTCACCACGTAGATCGCCGCAGTCATGACCACGGCGGCGATCACGAACGCCCGCCAGCCGCCCCCGAGCCAGTGCAGCAGCACCACGGTCACCAGGACGGTGGCGGAGAGCTCGGCCGCGATCCGGGCCAGCAGCAGCACGGACAGGTAGCGCGCCACGTCGGCCAGCACCACCTGCAGCGGGGTCGATCCCTGGCCGACGCCGCGGCCCAGTTCCTTAGCCCCGGCCCGGGAGATCCTGACCAGGGCCGTCTCCGCGCTCGCGCACCAGCCGGCCAGCAGCGTCAGCGCTAGCGCCGCCGCCAGCAGCCAGCCCATGGCTCGGTCACCCCGTCCTTTCCTCCCGTTCCGAGCGCCACGCGGCCAGCAGCCGGTCCTGCAGGCCGAACATCGTCGCGTGCTCGTCCGGCTCGGCGTGGTCATACCCGAGCAGGTGCAGGATGCCGTGCGTGCACAGCAGGTCGAGCTCGTCCTGCACGTCATGCTCGGCCTTGCGGGCCTGCTCAATCGCCACCTGGGGGCACAGCACCACGTCGCCGAGCAGGGCCTGGGCGGCCTCCTCGTCGATGCCGTGCTCGGCCTGGCCGCCGCCGGGCGCCGGTGGCCGCAGCTCGTCCATGGGGAAGGCCAGCACATCGGTCGGCCCGTCCTCGCCCAGCCAGCGCTGGTGCAGGTCGGTCATGGCCGCCTCGTCCACCAGCAGCACGGAGAGCTCGGCCAGCGGGTGCACCCGCATCCCGTCCAGCACGTGCCTGGCCAGGGCGGCCAGGGCGGCTTCATCGACCGCCGCGCCGGATTCGTTGGCGATCTCGATGCTCACGCCATCTCCGTTCCCGCGGCCTCAGCGGGCCCGGTTGCCCGCGCGGCGGGACCGGCCGCCCGGTAGCCGTTCGGTATCTCCCGCCGCGGCCCGGCGCGCGTCGTGGCGCTCGTAGGCATCCACGATGTCGGCCACCAGCTTGTGCCGGACCACGTCATGGCTGGTCAGCCTGGAGAAGTAGACGTCGTCGACGCCGTCGAGTATCTCCTGGACCAGGCGCAGGCCGCTGGTCTGCCCGGCGGGCAGGTCGACCTGGGTCACGTCGCCGGTCACCACGATCTTGGAGCCGAAGCCGAGCCTGGTCAGGAACATCTTCATCTGCTCCGGCGAGGTGTTCTGCGCCTCGTCGAGGATGATGAACGAGTCGTTCAGGGTGTTGTGAGTCAGCAGGAAGTCCTCGGTCGTGTACAGGGAGTCCGCTGCTGCCACCGAGAGGCACACGGCCTCCGCGGTACCGGCCGGCTCGATGCTTTCGATGAAGCGCATCGGGCACCCGCCGCCACCCTCGGCGCGGTATTTCTCCCGCTTCCGGGTGAGCCGGAACGGCTCGATACCAGCTGGAAGCCGGATGTCGATGATGTACGCGTCGTGGCGATTATAGACGGGACGCCCTTTCGCGAAACCCGGGGCTCGACCGAGCGCGAGGCGGACGCGGGTATACGCGACCCCGGCAAGCGACCGGACCAGGAAGATCACGTCGTCGCGCAGCCGGGGCGAGACGGTCGTGTACTGGACACGGCACGTCCGGTCGCGCTGCGTGACCGGGCCGCCGTCGGTATCGAGCAGGCCCTGCAGGACGCCGAGACGGACGTCCGCCGAATTGAACAGGTAATCCTCTGGGACGAACTTGGTCTCGGACCGGGTGCCAAACAGCCCGAGCCGGCGGGCGACGCCGGTCACCGGGTTCTCGATCGTGATGACCTGGCCCGGCGTGGCCACCCGGTTCAGGACGTAGTCGGGGCCGCTCGTGTGGCGGATCTCCGTGCCTGGCAACAGCCCTTCCAATGCCACGACGAGCTCGGCATCCTGGGTCGCGAAGCTCGGCGTATTCGTCCCGATCAGGCAGCCGTCGCCTAGCAGCAGCCCGAGCGCGTACGGGTCCATCGGCACGGGCCGGTACGGGAAGCACACGGGCGCGCTGTGCAGCGGAAGCTCGTACCGGTGGTAGTGGCTGGCGCGCAGGTTCCCCATCATCTCCCGGGTCTCCAGGACCCGGAGCGGCTTGCCGCGGCGGCGGTCGTCGCGGGTCGCCACCGCCCACAGGTGGTCGCCCGAGCACAGCGTGGAGGCGCCGTCCTGGGTGGTGACGCGGTAGATGTCCTTCTCCCCCTGTGGGTACACGCCGATCACCGGGATTGGCTCGCCGTTCGACCCGATGACCAGGTCGCCCACGGCCAGCGACCCGATGGGCCGGAAGCCGTCCGGGGTCAGCACGGGCGTGTCAATTGGGTGCGCTCTACCCCGCATATACGCCAAAGGGGCGATTTCGATCGTGCCCGCGGCGGTGAGCTTGGGGATCGAATCCGGGTCGATCATGTCGTGCAGGGCGTCGTACAGCGGCCGCAGGTACGGGTCGATCTTCTCGTAGAGGGTTCCGGGCAGGAAGCCGAGCCGCTCCCCCGCCTCGACCGCCGGCCGGGTGAGGATGATCCGGTTGAACTCCTTGGCCTGCAGCGCCTTCACCGCCTTGGCCATGGCCAGGTAGGTCTTGCCGGTTCCGGCCGGGCCGATCGAGAACACGATCGTGTGCTTGTCGATCGCGTCCACGTAGCGCTTCTGGTTCAGTGTCTTGGGCCGGATCGTGCGACCGCGCGCGGACAGGATGTCCAGGGTCAGGACGTCGGCCGGCCGGGCGCCGGACTTCCGGCGCAGCATCGCGACGCTGCGCTCCACCACGTCCGCGGCAAGCTCGGCCCCGCTCGCCAGCAACTGGGTCAGCTCGTCGAAGAGCCTGGCGACGAGCGCAGTCTCCTCCGGCGAGCCGGTCACGGTGATCTCGTTGCCGCGCACGTGGATGTCGGCGCCGAAGGCGCCCTCGATCACGTGCAGCAGCTCGTCCCGGGATCCGAGCAGGCTGACCATCGAGTGGTCGTCGGGAATCACGATCTTGACGCGGGTGCGGCCGTCCGGGGACAGCTCACCGTCGCGCGGATCCGTGGGAGTTTCTGTCAATGGCCCTTCCCCGCCCGGGCGCGCACCCGGGCCCGCATGCACGCCATGCTATCCGCAGGTCTCATCCGGCGGGTTTCATCCCGGCGGCTAGCCAGATCGGGAATGTGCTGCCGTGGGATGATCAGCACGTGCACCGGGCCTGGGGTTTTATGTCGGGGAATGCGATGGTGCGCTCGCTCTCGAGCACCTGCTTCGCCGGGATCTCCCCCGCCACGACGTCGCAGCAGAGGCAGTCCGCCACGGGGCGATCTTAGCTTGTGGGCGCCGGCCGGGCCGACGACATATATGGTTGCAGTGCCGCGAACTCGCGGCGCACCGTCCTTCTCGTGCACGGCCCGGCAGTTGCTGCCTACGTGCCGTCGCCCGGTGCGCTGCCAGGACGTCCGGTGCGCTGCCAGGCGGCAGTCGCGGTAATGCGAACTCAGCACTACATGGGTGTGGGGGCGGTGGGATCCTTCAGACCACGCGGCGCGTGGCAGGCTAGCGCCAAGACTCGGCATGACACCGGGTGAACCTCGCGGCGCGCATGCGCGTCCAATTCACGTGACCGAAACCCTGGTAGCGGATACCGCCCTGGGCTCGGTTCCGGCCGACTGGGACGCCGACCGAGCAGTGACCGCGCTGTACAGCACGCATTACCGGTCCTTGGTGCGACTCGCGGCTCTGCTGGTACGAGACGTCGCAACGGCGGAGGAAGTAGTGCAGGACTCGTTCGTCGCGATGCACGGCGGCTGGCGCCGGCTGAGGGACAGCGACAAGGCACTGTCTTACCTCCGGCAGTCGGTGGTGAACCGGTCCCGCTCTGTCCTACGGCATCGCGTGGTGGTGGACCGGAACGCGCCGAAACCCTCCCCGGACATGCCGAGCGCCGAGCACGGGGCGATCGCCCTGCTGGAACGCTCGGCCGTGGTCTCCGCGCTGCGCACGCTGCCGCCACGGCAGCGCGAGGCGCTCGTGCTGCGGTACTACGGCGACATGTCCGAGGCTCAGATCGCCTCTATCATGGGGATTAGCAGGGGAGCGGTCAAAAGCCACACAGCCAGGGCCATGTCCGCCCTGCGCAGCGTGCTGGAGCGTGAAGGATGACGCACCTCGAACCCGAGGACATCCTGCGCCGGGCGTTGCATCAGGCAGCCGAGTCGGTGGAGCCGACGACGGACGGCCTGTCCCGGATCCGGACCCGCCTGTCGACTCCGCGCCCGCTGGCCATCGCCTGGCTGGTGGCGGCCTGGGAAATCGTGAGCCAGTTCGTGATGCTCCGGCTGGAGCCGGCGCTGGCCGCGCTGGCCAGCCGGCTGAGCCCGGCCCTCCGGGCCGCGGAGATGCACCTGCGTCCCGTGACCGAACGGCTGCAGCCGGTGGCAGACCGGCTGCGTCCGGCGCTTGGCTGGCTGCTCGCCGCCGTCGCGTGGCTGCGCCGGGCGATCAAGCCGCAGGGCGGCTCCGAGGAGCGCCCGTCCCGTTACGGGTGGGTGCGGCCGGTCATCGCGATGGCGGTCGTGGTCCTGGTCGCGGTCGGGGGCGGCTTGGCTCTCTCCGGGCTGCCGAGCCAGATCGCACGGGAAGGGCTGAACGTCTTCTCCAGCCAGCCACACGGCTCAGGCGGCAGCGCGCGCGCTCCCGGAACGAGCGGCCACGGGCAGAACCTCCCGACACCGAGCGCCACCAGCCGGAGCGGGGCCACGCCGAGCCCCTCTCCGAGCTGCTCGCCGAAGCCGAAGCCGAAGCCCACGCCGACGCCCACGCCCACGCCCGCGCCGACGCCGACCCAGACGCCGACAACGACGCCGACAACGACGCCGCCGACCCCGACGCCGAGCCCGTCCGGCTCGGGCAGCAACCCGACGCCCAGCACCAACCAGGGCACTCAGTCCGCCTCGGCCAGCCAGTCGGCTCAGCTCAGCGCCGTCTTCGTCACCGGCCAGGCCAGCGAGCAGTCGAACCCGTCTCCGTCCCCGTCGTGCTAGCCCCCGGCCGCTGAGCCGCGGGTTCCTCCGGCTGGGCCGCTCAGGCCCAGCGGGAGGAGCCCGCTAGCGCGACCGCGGCGGCCACCGCGCCGGCCGACGACGACCGCAGTACCGTCGGGCCCAGCCGGGCGGCTACCGCCCCGGCCCGCGCCAGGGCGCCGGCTTCCGCCGGGCTCACCCCGCCTTCCGGCCCCACGATCACGACGATCTCGCCCCGGTCCGGCATGCGGATGCCGCCCAGCGCGGCCGGCGCCCCGGGGTCAAGGAGGACCGCCAGCGCTGCCGCGCCCACCCGGCGCGCGATGGCCGGCGTGGCCTCCGGCCCCGTCACCTCGGGGATCCAGGCCCGGCGGGCCTGCTTGGCCGCCTCCCGGGCCGTCGCCTGCCAGCGCGCCAGCGCCTTGCCCGCCCGGTCAGCGCGCCACCGGGCCACGCAGCGCTCGGCCTGCCAGGCGACCACGGCGTCCACGCCTACCTCGGTCATGATCTCGACGGCGAGCTCCCCGCGGTCACCCTTGGGGATGGCCTGGACCACCACGATCCTCGGCTCGGCCGCGGGCTCGGCGCGGGTAGCCAGCACCGCGAGCTCGATCACGCCCGGCCGGACACCGGTCACCACGCACTCAGCGACCGTGCCCGCCCCGTCGGTGACGTCGGCCCGCTCGCCGGCGGACAGCCGGCGGACCGTCGCCGCGTGGCGGCCCTCCGCCCCGGAGAGCACGATCGAGCCGCGCTCCAGGTCGGCGCGGCTGGCCAGGAAGACCGGCGGTCTCGTATTGCTTCGCGCCGTTTTGCTATGCGCCTCCGGGCCCCCGCCCACCTCCCCCGCCCCCTTCACTGCGCCGCCTTCCCTCGTCGCTCGTTCGCCTTCGGCTCCTGCCACCCGCCTCCCCATCCCCCTTCACGGGCGGCACCGCGCCCTCTGGCGCGTGGCGCGCGTCAGCGGCCGTTGAACGCGTCGCGCAGCCGGGAGAAGAAGCCATGCTGACCCGGCGCGAACCGGCCGGGCGGTGACTCCTCGCCGCGCAGCCGGGCCAGCTCGCGCAGCAGCGTCTCCTGGTCCGGCTCGAGCTTCGACGGCGTCTCCACGGTCACGTGGATGAGCAGGTCGCCGCGGCCGGAGGCGTTCAGGTGGGCCGTGCCCTGGCCGTACAGCGGGATCGCCTGGCCGGACTGGGTGCCGGGCCGGATGTCCACGTCGGCCGGGCCGTCCAGGGTCTGCACCTTCAGGGTCGCCCCGAGCGCCGCGGCCGTCATCGGGATCGTCACCGTGCAGTGCAGGTCATCCCCCTGGCGCTCGAAGATGGCGTGCGGCCGCTGCACAACCTCGAGGAAGAGGTCCCCGGCCGGCCCGCCGCCCGGGCCGGTCTCGCCCTCCCCGGCCAGCTGGATGTGGGTCCCGTCCTCCACCCCGGCCGGAATCCGTACCTTGATGGTGCGACGGGTCCGGACCCGCCCCTCGGCGTCGCACTCCGGGCATGGCCTGCGGATCACCGTGCCGAACCCGCCGCAGCCCGGGCACGGCCGGGTCGCCATCACCTGGCCGAGGAACGACCGGGTCACCTGGCTCACCTCGCCGCGCCCGTTGCACACGTCGCAGGTTTCCGGGTGGCTGCCCGGCGCCGTGCCCTCGCCCGAGCAGTTCGGGCAGACGACCGCGGTGTCCACCACCAGGTCCCTGGTCGTCCCGAAGGCGCACTCGGCGAGGTCGAGCTCGACCCGGATCGTCGCGTTCCGGCCGCGCCGCGCCCGGCTCCGCGGCCCGCGGCTGCTCGCCCCGGTGCCGAAGAAGGCGTCCATGATGTCGCTGAACGGGAACCCGGGCCCGAAGCCGCCCGCGCCCGCTCCCGCCTGGGCGAAGGGGTCGGCGCCCAGGTCGTACATCTGCCGCTTGCCGGGGTCGGAGAGTACCTCGTAGGCCTGATTGATCTCCTTGAACCGCTCCTGGGTCTGCGGATCAGGGTTGACGTCGGGATGCAGTTCCCGGGCCAGCCGACGGTAGGCCTTCTTGATCTCGTCGGGATCGGCGTCGCGCCTGACCCCGAGGACGCCGTAGTAGTCGTTCGCCACGCGCATCCCCTATGACTCCGCCAGGATCTGACCCACGTACCGTGCCACCGCGCGCACCGCTCCCATCGCCGTCGGGTAATCCATCCGTGTCGGGCCGAGCACGCCCAGCTTCGCCAGCGCCTGATCGCCCGAGCCGTAGCCCGATGCCACCAGGGAGGTACTCTGCAGGCCCTGTACCTCGTTCTCTGAACCGATCCTGACCGTCAGCGATTCCTGGTCCCCGGACTCGCCGAGCAGCCGGATGAGCACCACCTGCTCCTCGAGCGCCTCGAGGACCTCGTGCAGCCCCTGGGCGAAGTCGGCCGGGGTCAGGTTGGCCGCGCCGCCGACCACGACCCTCTCCTCGTGCCGCTCCACCAGCGTCTCCAGGATCACCGAGAACACGGCGGCCGCGTTCGCGCGCTCGGCCGGAGTTACCCGGTCAGGAAGCTCGGCGACCACCGTCGCCACCTCCGTCAGCCTGCGCCCGTCGAGGCATGCGTTGAGCACCGCCCGCAGCTGGGTGATCGATTCCTCGTCGATCATGCCAGGCAGGTCGACCGAGCGCTGCTCCACCCGCCCCGTGTCGGTGATCAGCACCAGCAGGAGCCGCCGTTCGGTCAGCGGCACGAGCTCGATGTGGCGCACCGCGGACCTGGTGAGCGACGGGTACTGAACCACCGCCACCTGGCGGGTCAGCTGCGCGAGCAGCCGCACGGTCCGCATCACCACGTCATCGAGGTCATAGGCGCGGGCCAGGAACGTCTCGATGGCGCGGCGCTCCGCGGCCGAGAACGGCCTGACCCCGGACAGCCGGTCCACGAACAGCCGGTATCCCTTGTCCGTGGGCACGCGGCCCGCGCTCGTGTGCGGCTGCACGATGAAGCCCTGCTCTTCGAGCACGGCCATATCATTGCGGATGGTCGCCGGGGAGACGTCCAGACTGTGCCGGTCGACGAGGGCCTTCGAGCCAACCGGCTCGTTAGTGGACACGTAGTCCTCGACGATGGCGCGCAGCACCGCCAGCTTCCGGTCGTCGAGCACGCTCACCTCCCTGGCACTCCGATATCACGAGTGCCAAGTCTATGGCGGGAAGGATACTGGGATGGAGCACGAACGTCACGACCGTGCTCGAAGCAGTCACATCCATTGTCTAGCGTGATAGCGAGAAAGGGGGACATTGGCGGTCTCATGACCACCAATCCATCGCAGCCGGCACCGGAACGGCCAGCGTCCGTGCCGACCTCGTCGGAGCCTCTGGACGCTCTTCCCGCTCGTGAAGACGGCCCTGGCCCGGCCGAGCAGCGGCCGCAGGAGCGCCGGCCCGCCGACGTGCCGGAGAGCCGGCCAGGCCCGGGCCGGTGGCAGGCAGCGCGGGCGCCGTGGCCGGCCCCGGTCGCCGGCCAGTCCACCGCCGCCGCCGAGCGGGGGACCGGGGAGCAGGCCCGGGTCATCGCGCCGGAACGCGCCGAGCCTGCCGCCCGTCCCGCGGCTCCCGCCAGCCCGCCGGGAGCGCCGGCGGGCGACCGCCGCCTGGCCGTCGGCCCGGAGGCGGACGACCACCGCCTAGCCATGCTCAGCTACCTTGGTGTGCCCTTCCTCGGCCCCGTGATCCCGCTGGTCATCTACCTGATCAAGAAGCGGGCATCGCCCTTCGTCCGCTATCACGCGGCCCAGGCGCTGAACCTGTCGATCACCGCGCTGCTCTACACGATCTGCGTCCTGATCCTGGGCACGATGCTGGCGCTGGACAGCATCGTCTTCGCCCTCATCGTCGGGGTAACGCTGGCCGCCGCGCTATGGCTGGCCACCCTGGCCTACGTGATAATGGCCGGCTCCAAGGCCAACCGGGGCCGCCGCTACCGGATCCCCGGCTGGCTCTGCGCCACCATCGTGCACTAGTATCGCCTGCCGCCCGGGCTGCGGACGGCCCCGGGCTCTCAGTCGGTCAGGCCGCGGATCACGGCATCGGCCAGCAGCCTGCCCGGCGGCGTCAGGACCACCCGTCCCGCGGCGTGCGCGGCGGGCTCCGCGAGCCCGTCGCCGACCGCGGCGGCTGCGGCGGCGCGCCCGGCCGGCGCCAGCTCGTCCACCGGGCAGCCGGACGCCAGCCGGGTCAGCAGCATGATCCGCTCGGTCTGCCGCTCGGCCGGGGACAGGATCTCCCGGGCCTGCCCCGGGCTGACGCCCGCGGCGATGCGGGCCGCGTAGGCGGCCGGGTGCCGCACGTTCCACCACCGGGTCCCGCCGACGTGGCTGTGCGCGCCGGGGCCGACGCCCCACCAGTCGCCGCCGGTCCAGTAGAGCAGGTTGTGCCGGCACATCGCGTCCGGCGACGCCGCCCAGTTGGAGATCTCGTACCAGCGCAGGCCGGCCGCGGCCAGCAGCTCATCGGCGGCCAGGTACCGGTCGGCCATCGCGTCATCGTCCGGCGCGGCCAGCTCGCCGCGGCCGATCCTGGCCGCCAGCCGGGTGCCCTGCTCCACGATCAGCGCGTAGCCGGAGACGTGGTCGGGCCCGGCGGACACGGCGCTGCGCAGCGAGGCGAGCCAGTCCTCGCCGGTCTCCCCCGGGGTCCCGTAGATCAGGTCCAGGCTGACGTGCTCGAACCCGGCCGCGCGGGCCCACGCGACACAACGTTCCGGCCGTCCCGGCTCATGCTTGCGGTCCAGAACGCTCAGCACGCGGCTCACCGCGCTCTGCATGCCGATCGAGATCCGGGTGAAGCCGCTCGCCCGCAGCTCAGCCAGGGACCGCTGGCCGATGCTCTCCGGGTTCGCCTCGGCGGTCACCTCGGCCCCGGGGGCGAGGCCGAACTCGCCGTCGATCGCGGCCAGGATCGCGGCCAGATCGGCGGGCGGCAGCAGCGTCGGGGTCCCGCCGCCGAAGAACACCGAGCCGACCGGGGCCGCGGCGCGGCCGAGCACGCGGCGCGCCAGCCGGATCTCGCGGATCGCCTGGCCCGCGTAGGTGTCCCGGGTGACGCCGGGTCCCAGCTCGGCGGCGGTGTAGGTGTTGAAGTCGCAGTAGCCGCAGCGGGCCGCGCAGAACGGCACGTGCACGTACACGCCGAACGGGCGCTGGCCCAGCCCGGCCAGGGCGGCGGGCGGCAGCGCGGCATCGGCGGGGACGGGCTCGCCGTCCGGCGGCGGGCCGGGGGTCACACCGGAACCGTAGCCTGGGTCCCGGCACAGGTCGAACCGTGGCCGACGGCCGCCGCGGCCCCCGGACCCCACGGCGCGAGTTAAGCTGGCGGCAACGGTGGGCTGGAGGTACCTGATGACGATGAGGCCCGGGTACGGGATTCCCGCTTGGGGCGACCCGAGGGGCGCGGGGCACCTGCGGGCGTCCACCGCGGACCGGGAACGTGCCATCGACGTGCTCAAGGCCGGCTTCGCCGAGGGCAGGCTGACCAAGGACGAGTACGACGCCCGCGTCTCGGCGGCCTACGCCGCGCGCACCTACGCGGACCTGGCCGTGGTCACGGCCGACCTGCCCGGGGGCCAGGTCATGGCGCCGGTCCCGGTCCCGCACTGGCACCCGGTGATGCCCGCGCCCAGGACCAACCCGCTGGCGATCGCGTCGCTGGTGTTCGGCCTGTTGCAGCCGTTCACCGGCGGCCTGACCATGATCCCGGCCGTGGTCCTCGGCCACGTGGCCCACAGCCAGATCCGGCGTACCGGGGAGCGGGGCGGCGCGCTGGCCACGGCCGGCCTGGTGCTCGGCTGGATCGGGATCAGCGTCGTGGTGCTGGTGATCCTGGTCGTCATGATCGTCGCCAGGCACGCCGGGGCCGCGGCCCCGGGGCCCGGCGGTCCCTGACCGGGCCCGGCCGCTGGGAGCCGCTGGAAGCCGCTCAGCGCCTGCGGTCCGGGCCCTGCTCGGTGGACAGGGCGGCCACGAAGGCCTCCTGCGGCACCTCGACCCGGCCGATGACCTTCATCCGGCGCTTGCCTTCCTTCTGCTTCTCCAGCAGCTTGCGCTTGCGGGTGATGTCCCCGCCGTAGCACTTGGCCAGCACGTCCTTGCGCATCGCGCGGATGTTCTCGCGGGCGATCACCCGCGAGCCGATGGCGGCCTGGATCGGCACCTCGAACTGCTGCCGCGGGATCAGTTCCTTCAGCCGGGCCGTCATGGCCAGGCCGTACTCGCGCGCCTTGTCGGCGTGCACGATCTGGCTGAACGCGTCCACCGGCTGGCCCTGCAACAGGATGTCGACCTTCACCAGGTCAGCCTCCTGCTCGCCCGCGGGCTCGTAGTCCAGCGAGGCGTAGCCGCGGGTGCGGGACTTCAGCTGGTCGAAAAAGTCGAAGATGATCTCCGCGAGCGGCATGGTGTAGCGGATCTCCACCCGGTCGGCGGACAGGTAGTCCATGCCGAGCAGCGTGCCGCGCCGGCCCTGGCACAGCTCCATGATCGTGCCGATGTAGTCACTGGGGGCCAGCACCGTGGCCCGCACCACGGGCTCGAATACCTGGCTGATCTTGCCGTCCGGGACTTTGCCAGCCCGGGGGGACACTGTGCGCCCTGGG
Organism: uncultured Actinomycetota bacterium; assembly: GCA_963808705.1. Classification (GTDB taxonomy): domain Bacteria; phylum Actinomycetota; class Actinomycetes; order Streptosporangiales; family Streptosporangiaceae; genus JASHPR01. The sequence continues at coordinate 1,000,755 of CAWEHB010000016.1, forward strand.
GACACCCCAGACCCCGATGGCCCGGAACCCCCCGGGAAGTCGCTCGGGTTGGTGACGATCAGCTCGGCGCCCGTCTCCAGCACCACCCGGTAGACGACGTTCGGCGCGGTGGAGATCAGCGTCAGGTCGAACTCCCGCTCCAGCCGCTCCCGGACGATGTCCATGTGCAGCAGGCCGAGGAAGCCGCAGCGGAAGCCGAACCCCAGCGCGGTCGACGTCTCCGGCTCGTAGACCAGCGAGGCGTCGTTCAGCCGGAGCTTGTCCAGCGCGTCGCGCAGTTCCGGGTAGTCGTCGCCGTCCACCGGGTACAGGCCGGAGAACACCATCGGCCTGGGGTGGGCATACCCGGCCAGCGCCTCCAGCGCGGGCCTGCTCGCGCTGGTCACGGTGTCGCCGACGCGCGCCTGGCGCACGTCCTTCACGCCGGTGATCAGGTAGCCGACCTCGCCGGCCGCCAGGCCGTCGGACGGCACGGGCTCCGGGGAGATCACGCCGACCTCGAGGGTCTCGTGCACCGCTTTGGTGGACATCATCAGGGTCCGCTCGCGCCGGGAGAGGCGGCCGTCCACCACCCGGACGTAGGTCACCACGCCGCGGTAGGTGTCATACAGCGAGTCGAAGATCATGGCCCGCGCCGGGGCCTCGAGGTCGCCGGCCGGCGCCGGGACCTGCTCCACGATCGCGTTCAGCAGGTCGGCCACGCCCTCGCCGGTCTTGGCCGAGACCCTGAGCACCTGCGCCGGGTCGCAGCCGATGATGCCGGCGATCTCCGCCGCGTACTTCTCCGGCTCCGCGGCCGGCAGGTCGATCTTGTTCAGCACCGGGATCAGGTGCAGGTCGGCGTCGAGCGCCAGGTACAGGTTGGCCAGGGTCTGCGCCTCGATGCCCTGCGCGGCGTCCACCAGCAGGACCGCGCCCTCGCAGGCGGCCAGGGACCGGGATACCTCGTAGGAGAAGTCAACGTGCCCGGGGGTGTCGATCAGGTTCAGCACGTACTGTCCGCCGTCTGGGCCCCGCCAGGGCAGGCGGACGGCCTGGCTCTTGATGGTGATGCCGCGCTCGCGCTCGATGTCCATCCGGTCCAGGTACTGCGCGCGCATCTGCCGTTCCTCCACCACGCCGGTGAGCTGCAGCATCCGGTCCGCGAGCGTGGACTTGCCGTGATCGATATGGGCGATGACGCAGAAGTTGCGGATCACCGCCTGATCGGTGCGGCCCGGCTCGGGCATGGCTGGCTTGGCCGTTCGCGGCTCGGACATTGGTGGCACGTGCATCCCGGTGGTAGTCGCGCTAGACGCCGTCTATGCTCCCACGTCAGCCGGAGTGCCGAGGCCAGCAGCCGAGCCAGGCGCCTCCCGGGCCCGGCCCGCCGACCGCCTCACGCGAGCAGCAAGCCGCGGCCAGACCGCCGTCCTTTTCGGCCCCGTGCCCCTTTAGTGGGGCAGCCCGGTTTGAGCTGCCGGGCTGATCTCGGATATTCTTCTGAGTCGGCTGCCCGTGCCCGCATCTGTCCTGCCGGGTGCGAGGCCGCGGTCTCGTCGCGGCGGGCATAGCTGATCAACCTGACCAGACTCTAGCGAGGCACACGCGTGGCGAATATCAAGTCCCAGATCAAGCGCAACAAGCAGAACGAGAAGGCACACCAGCGCAACAAGGCCGTCAAGTCGGCGCTGAAGACGTCGGTGCGGCAGTTCCGCGAGGCCGCGGACGCGGGTGACGAGGACAAGGCCACGCAGGCGATGCGGGCCGCCTTCGTCAAGCTGGACAAGGCAGCCAGCAAGGGCGTCATCCACAAGAACCAGGCGGCCAACCGGAAGTCGGCGATCGCCAAGCGCGCCGCCCAGATGGGCTGATCTAACCGCTCGCTCAGTTGGGCGAGCGGCAGGCCACGATCTCGGTGATCGCGCGCTCCAGCGCGTAGCCCGGGCTCGCGCCCTCGCCCTTCACCTGGGCATCGGCCTGGGCCACCACGCCGTGCGCGCGCGCTATGCCCTCAGCTGTCCAGCCCCGGAGCTGCTGACGCACCCGGTCGACCTTCCACGGCGGCATGCCGAGCTCGGCGGCCAGCGCGTCCGCGCGGCGGCCCTGCCCGGCCGCGCCCACCCGCCCGAGCGCCCGGACCCCCTGGGCCAGGGCGCTGGAGATCAGCACCGGCGAAACGCCGGTCGCCAGCGCCCAGCGCAGCTGCTCCAGCGCCTCGGCCAGCTTCCCCTCGACCGCGCGATCGGCCACCGTGAACCCGGTCGCCTCCGCCCGGCCGCGGTAGTACCGCGCCACCACGGCCTGGCTGACCACGCCGGTGGTGTCGGCCGCGAGCTGGCTGCACGCCGCCGCGAGTTCTCGCAGGTCGGTCCCGACCGCGTCGAGCAGCGCGCGCAGGCCTGACTCGTCGGCCTTCCTCCCGGCCCGGCCGAACTCGGCGCGCAAGAAATCAAGCCGCTCGCCGAAACGCTTGACCGCCGGGCAGTCGATCCGCCTGACCCCCGGGCCGGCCAGCAGGGATTTGTTCTTGGCCCCGCCGGAATGCGTCAGCACGAGCACCACACCGGGCGGCGGGGCGGCCACCAGGCGCGCCAGTTCCGCCGCGACGTCCTTGACCGCGTCCTGCACCGACCTGACGATGACCAGGCAGCCGCCGCCGAACAGGGTCGGCGCGGTCAGCAGCGACGCCTCGCCCGGCTTGAGGTCGGCGGCCCGCACGTCGTGCACATCGGGCAGGTCGGCCGGGGCCGTCTCCCCCGCGCCGGCCGGCGGCCCGGCGGCCGCGGCCGCCTCGGCCGCGACGGCGAGCACGGCCCGCTCGACCAGCAGTTCCTCGTCCCCGACGATCACCGTCACCGGCGCGACGCCAGCCTGGCCGCGGGCGGCGGCCGTGGTCGGAGAGGGAGGCACGCCTGCAGCATGCCACACGGCGATCACGCCGGCCATCAGTACGGGGCGACCACCACGCCGAGCATGCCCGGCCCGGTGTGCGCAAGGATGACCGGGCCCGCCTCGGTCAGGTACCGGTGCCGGGCGCCCGGGATGAGCCGCTCGAACCGCCCGGCCAGGGCCGCCGCGCGCTCCGGGTCGCCCAGGTACTGGACCGCCAGGTCGACCGGGTGGCCAGCCGCGGACTCCGCAGCCGCTTCCTCCAGGCGGCGCGCCGCAGCCGACATCGTGCGGAACTTCTCGAGCACCGCGATCTTGCCGTCGGCCAGGTGCAGCAGCGGCCGGAACGTCAGCCCGGAGCCCGCACCAGGGAAGCCGGGGCCGAGCCGGCCTCCGGCGCTCAGCTGATCCAGGGTGTCCAGCACGAAGAACGAGCGCAGCCGCGCGGCCCGGGCGGATGCGGCGGCGGCCGCGTCCTCGAGCGTCCCGCCGGCGTCCGCCACCTCCGCAGCGGCCAGCGCGGCAAAGCCCAGGCCCATCCCGAGAGAGCGCGAGTCAACCACCCGGACCGGCACCGGCGCCCCGGCGGCCGCCAGCCGGGCCGAGTTGACCGTCCCGGACAGGCCCGCGGAGATATGCACGGAGACGACCCCTGCGGCACCTGCCGCCCCCGCGGCCGCGTAGGCGGCGGCGAAGGCGGCCGGGGCCGGGCTGGCGGTGCTGAGCCGCGCCCCGCGGCGGAACTCCGCTCCGAGCGCGCCGGACAGCGCGCCGGGCCCGTCGTCGGACGCCAGCCCGCCGACCGCGACCCGCAGCGGCACCACCCGGATGTCGTGGCGCGCCGCAAGGTCAGGGGGCAGGCAGGCCGTGGAGTCGGAGACCACCGCGACCGGTGCGGCCATGGCCGGGGGCGAGGCGCCGCCGCCCGGCCTCAGCCGACGACTGGCTCGCCGCCCCGCCACACGCGGAGCGGCTTGAGGCCGTAAGCCCAGGCGAAGGCGCCCTCGTGATCAGCGTCCCAGGCCACGATGTCCGCGTACTTGCCGCGGACCATCGCGCCCCGGTCGGGCGCGCGCAGGGCATGCGCTCCGCCGACGGTCGCGGCGCGCAGCGCCTCGGTGACGCTCATGCCGAAGTGGGCGACCGCGAGCGCGATCACGAGCGGCATCGACGTGATCCCGATCCCGCCCGGCGAGTGGTCGGATCCGAGGGCGACCGCCGCGCCCGCGTCGAGCAGCGCGCGGACCGGCGGGATCCGGCTGGTCTCCAGCGACGTGGCCGGGCAGACCACGGCGGCCACGCCCGCGCGGGCCAGCGCGGTGACGTCCTTGTCGTCGGCGTGGTGCAGCAGGTCGGCCGACGCGCAGCCCAGTTCCGCCGCGAGCCGCGCGGCCCCGTTGCGCGCGTCGCCGCACGCGTGCAGCCTGGGCAGCAGGCCCGACGCGCGCCCGGCGTTGAGCACCCAGCGCGCTTCCCGCTCGGTGAACTTCCCGTCCTCGCAGTAGACGTCCACGCTGTCGGCGCCGGCCAAGGCCGCGTCCGCGCACCAGCCGCTGACCGCGTCGATGTAGTCATGGCGGCGCCCGAAGTACTCGGGCGGCACGGCGTGCGCGGCGAGGAACGTCGCGTGCACGCGCGGCACCCCGTTCTCGCCTTCCAGGGAGCGGAGCAGGCGGATGTCGGCCAGTTCCCCGTCCCTGGTCAGGTGATAGCCGGTCTTGGCCTCGATCGTGGTGGTCCCGCTCAGCAGCCACTGGCGCAGCCGCGTCCGCACCGCGTCGCAGAGCGTCCAGGGATCCGTCCCGCGGGTGACCGTGACCGTGGAGGTCATCCCGCCGCCGGCGGCGGCGATCTCCCCGGCCGAGGACCCGCTCGACCGCATCGCGAGTTCCGCGTACCGGTTGCCCGCGTAGACGGGGTGGGTGTGAGCGTCGATGAGCCCGGGCGTGACCAGCCCGCCGTTCAGGTTCTCCACGTGATCGACATCGACAATGTCCTCGATCACCCCGGGGATGCTGCCCGGAAGCTCCGATGCCGGACCAACCCACGCAATTCGATCATCGTAGGACAAAATCGCCGCATTACTCCACACCTCGGAACCGGTCCAGAGCCGGCCGATATTGGTGAGCAAGCGAACGGTCACCGTACGGCGCCCCATTTCGGAGGAGCGCTCCTGGCGACGGTCCGATCGACCATGAGCGGTCACCTGCCATGACTCGTGCCCGGCGCTGCAGCACCGGCGATCACCCAGTTGGGAGAGGATCTAGAGAACACCACCGATGTGCCAGCCAACATATCGGTTGAGTAACGCTATTGCACCGGAGGGTCCTTGTACAGGGGCTTCCGCAGATTGCCTCGGTTTAAATGGCCGGACGCAGCGCCCGGAACTCTTCCGCCTCCCGGGCAGTTGCCCATGTCAGGGCCATCCCGGCCGGCCCCATATGGTCATGCTCCCCGCGGCCCCGCTCCGGGCGCCCGGGACCGCACCGTCCTGGCGCCGGGAACTCCGGCGCGAGCGGGGCCGGCCAGGCCGCCAGCCCATCGGTGAGCCTGCTTGGCCAGCGCCCTGAAGTGCTACGATTCGCTGGTTGCGGCCAGGCGACGCGCCGGTTGCGGCCAGGTGACCGCCCGTGCGGCCCACCCGGCCGCCGCGGTCGCGCCCCCGCGGCCGGGGCCCCGGGCCGCGCCCGCCCGCTGGCCGCGGGGCAGCCGGCAATGCGCGGATCATGGCAGGTACGGCCAAGAACTCCCCGGGCTTCGGACTTCCGTGGCGTAATTGCGCGGTTATTGCCGATCAGGGCCTGCAAAGGATTGCAGCGATTCATGAACGCGACGCCCAGGTCGCCGCGGTATCCGGCCGGCCACTCTATCCGGATGAAAACGGCGTTACCCCGTGATCTCCCGCCATCTCGCGGCATCACCGGGACGCCGTGGGCGCCTCGAATCGGGCGAGCTCGGCGGCGAGGCCGGGCGGCACGCGCGCGGTCAGCTCGGTGCCGTCCTGCCCGTGCCGGACCGCCAGCACCTCGCCTTCGGCGTGCGCGCGGGACAGCAGGTCGCCCCGGTCGTACGGGACCGTGACGACGACCTCGTGGTCACGGCGTGGCAGCAGCCGGTCAAGCTCGCGGAGCAGATCATCGATCCCGGCCCCGGTGCGGGCCGACACCAGCACCGACTCGCGCTCGGCGAGCCGCAGCCCCTCGACCTCGATCGGGTCGGCCGCGTCGGCCTTGTTGATCACCACAAGCTCGGGCAGGTCACCGGCGCCGATCTGGCCGAGCACGTCGCGCACGGCAGCGATCTGCGCCCGCGGGTCGGCATCCGAGCCGTCGACGACATGCAGGATCAGGTCCGCCTCGGTTACCTCCTCCAGCGTCGACCGGAAGGCGTCGACGAGCTGGTGCGGCAGGTGCCGGACGAAGCCCACCGTGTCGGTCAGCGTGAACGACCGGCCGGCCGGGGTCCGGGCCCGCCGCACGGCGGGATCGAGCGTGGCGAACAGCGAGTCGTCCACCAGGACCTGCGCTCCGGTCAGCCGGTTGAGCAGGCTGGACTTCCCGGCGTTGGTGTATCCGGCGATCGCGACCGACGGCACTTCCCGCCTGCGCCGCTGCCCGCGCTGCACCTGCCGCCCGGCGGACATCTCGGCCAGCTCGCGCCGTAGCTTGGTCACCCGCGCCCGGATCCGGCGCCGGTCCGTCTCGATCTTCGTCTCGCCCGGGCCGCGGGTCCCGATGCCGCCGCCGCCGGCCACCCGGCCTCCGGCCTGCCGGGACAGCGACTCGCCCCAGCCGCGGAGCCTGGGCAGCAGGTACTGCAGCTGCGCGAGCTCCACCTGGGCCTTGCCCTCCTTGCTGCGGGCGTGCTGGGCGAAGATGTCCAGGATCAGGGCCGTCCGGTCGACGACCTTGACCCGCACAATGCCCTCCAGCTTGCGCAGCTGGCCGGGCGCGAGCTCGCCATCGCAGATCACCGTGTCCGCGCCTGACGACGCGACCAGCGCGGCGAGCTCGGCCGCCTTGCCCGCGCCCACGTAGGTCGCCGAGTCGGGCCGGCTGCGCCGCTGGATCAGGCCGTCCAGGACCTGTGACCCGGCGGTCTCGGCCAGCCGGGACAGCTCGCGCAGCGAGTTCTCCGCGGCGGCCAGGGTCCCGTCCGTCCAGACCCCCATCAGGACCACACGCTCCAGCCGCAGCTCGCGGTACTCGACCTCGGTGACGTCCTGGAGCTCGGTGGATAGCCCGGCGACCCGGCGCAGCGCGTGCCGGTCCTCCAGGTCCAGCTGGCCCGCGTCGCCTGGCTCGGCCGACTTGACCCGGGCGGGGCCGTCGCTCGCCGGCCCGTCGCCCGCCGGCCCGGTACTGGCCGGCCCGGTGTCGGCCGGCACCACGGGCATCTGGCTCGATAGCGCGGACATCTTCCTCCAAGGCTAGGCTCCCGGGCCGCCGCCGGCCGCCGGTCGTCACGATGGTCCCACGGCTCGGGCCCAGGTTCATCTGGTTAAAACCCCGTTCCCTGCATTAACGCCGGCCGGGCCGCAAATGTGACCCGGCGGCGCGATCCCGGCCGGCGAGGGCGCCGCGGGCACCGGGCCGCCCCCGCCCGCCCCGAAGCGCCCGCCCGCCCCGAAGCGCCCGCCCGCCCCGAAGCGCCCGCCCACCCGGAAGCGGTAGGACTTTGACCTTTATGCCGGGCTGCGGTTAGCGTCGAGTCGCGGCCGGGCCGTGCGGGCCTCCGGGACACCCGCCTGCGGTGCTGCCGCCGCACGTTGCCACGACCGGGAGGAGCAGGCGTGACCGAGACCGAGGGCGTCCAGATCACCGGCCCGGCCGGCGACCGCTACGACGAGATCCTCACCAGCGAGGCGCTGGCCCTGGTGGCGGCCTTGCACCGGGAGCTTGGCCCGCGGCGCGCGCAGCTTCTCGCGGCCAGGGCCCGCCGCCAGGAGGAGCTCACGGCCGGCGGGACGCTGGACTTCCTGCCGGAAACGCGCCAGGTCAGGGAGGACCGCTCCTGGCAGGTGGCGTCTCCGGCGCCGGGGCTGGCCGACCGGCGGGTGGAGATCACCGGGCCGACCGACAAGAAGATGACGATCAACGCGCTGAACTCGGGTGCCAAGGTGTGGCTGGCCGACTTCGAGGACGCCAACACCCCGCTGTGGGACAACATGATCACCGGCCAGCTCAACCTGAAGGACGCGCTGGACCGGAAGATCGATTTCACCAGCGCCGACGGCAAGCCCTACCGGCTCCGGCCGGACGGCGAGCTGGCCACCATCGTGGTGCGGCCGCGCGGCTGGCACCTGGACGAGAAGCACCTGCTGGTGGACGGCCAGCGGGTCTCCGGCAGCCTGTTCGACTTCGCGCTGTACTTCGCGCACTGCGCCCGGCGCCAGCTCGACCGGGGCCAGGGCCCATATTTCTACCTGGCCAAGCTGGAAAGCCACCGGGAGGCGCGGCTCTGGAACGACGCCTTCAACCTGGCCCAGGATCAGCTGGGCATCCCCCGCGGCACGATCCGGGCCACGGTCCTGATCGAGACGATCCCGGCGGCGTTCGAGATGGAGGAGATCCTCTACGAGCTGCGCGAGCACAGCGCCGGGCTGAACGCCGGCCGCTGGGATTACCTGTTCAGCATCATCAAGAAGTTCCGCACCCGGGGCCGCGATTTCGTGCTGCCCGAGCGCAACGCGGTGACGATGACCGCCCCGTTCATGCGGGCCTACACCGAGCTGCTGGTCAGGACGTGCCACGGCCGCGGCGCGCATGCGATGGGCGGCATGGCCGCCTTCATCCCGAGCCGGCGCGACCCGGAGGTCAACGCGAAGGCGCTGGCCAAGGTCCGCGACGACAAGGCCCGCGAGTCCGCGGACGGCTTCGACGGCTCCTGGGTCGCCCATCCCGACCTGGTGCCGGTCTGCCAGGAGGTGTTCGACGGCGTGCTCGGCGACCGGCCCAACCAGCTGGGCAAGCTGCGCGACGACGTCGAGGTCAGCGCGGCCGACCTGCTGGCCGTGGCCAAGACCCCGGGCGGGATCACCGAGGCCGGGCTGCGCAACAACATCAGCGTGGGCCTGCAGTACCTGGCCAACTGGCTGGCCGGCACCGGGGCGGTGGCGATCTTCAACCTGATGGAGGACGCGGCCACCGCGGAGATCTCCCGGTCCCAGGTCTGGCAGTGGCTGCACAACGACGTGACCCTGGACGAGGGCCAGCAGGTCACCCGGGATCTCGTGGAGCAGATCATCGGCGAGGAGCTCGGCCTGATCCGCGAGCAGTACGGCGCCGCCTTCGACCCCGCCCAGTTCGACCAGGCGGTGGCCCTGTTCAAGGAGGTCGCGCTGGCGGACGACTACGTCGACTTCCTGACCATACCGGCCTACGAGCGGATGCCCTGAGCGCTCCGCATCGAGATCCGTCGCCGACCGCATCCAGGACGAACCGCCGCGCGGCGCGTATGGATGCCGCGTCCGGGGCGAAGCTGCGCTCGATTCTCACGGGACCATGAGCAGCAGTTCGGTGAGGCCGGTCAGCTCGATGAGCCGGCGGACGATGGGGGTCGGGTGGCGGAGCTCGACCTGCCCGGCTTTCCGGGTGGCCGAGACCAGCAGCGCGATGCCGGAGCTGTCCATGAACTCCAGCCCGCTGACGTCGAACACCAGCCGGTCGTTCCCGGCGGCCAGCACTTCCTCGACGACCGGGCGGACGCGCTCCACGCTCACCATGTCGAGCTCGCCGGACAGCCGGATGACCGGCGTGCCGTCTTCCGTTGCCACTTCCACCGCGCAGTAAGCCCCGTCGGTGGGTTCTAGTCCAGCCATCTCAGCCCAATCAGCGCGATGTCGTCGGCCGGCGAGCCGCCGGTGAGTTCGGTGCCGGTGAGGGTGCCCCGAGTGGTAGTCCCCGTCCTGGTGAGCGGTGCCTCAATTTAGCAAGGTCGCGCCGCCCGGGCGGGAGACCTTCCGTGACGCGGCGCCAGCCCCGCCCGGGCGCGGCGTCGAGCCCGCTGCCCCGCGAAGATTGGCAAACCAGGCGCCCAGGGCGCACCCTGGGTAACGGGAGCGGCTGGAGGCGAGACGATGACAGCGGAGACGATGGACGCGCTGATCCCGCGGATGACCCAGATCTGCGGCCCGGACGGCGTGCTGACCGATCCGGCGCAGCTGGCCACGTACGAGTGCGACGGGCTCACCTCGCACCGGTGCTCCCCCGGCCTGGTGGTGCTGCCGACCACGGCCGAGCAGGTCGCCGCGGTCGTCGCCGCGTGCGCCGCGGCGAGGATCCCGTTCGTGGCCCGCGGCTCGGGCACCGGCCTGTCCGGCGGCGCCCTCCCCCGGGCCGACGGCGTCCTGATCGTCACCTCGAAGATGCGCCGCATCATCGCGATCGACCCGGACAGCCGGCGGGCCATCGTCGAGCCCGGGGTCACCAACCTGTCCGTGAGCAAGGCCGCGGAGCCGTACGGGCTGTTCTACGCGCCCGACCCGTCCAGCCAGGTCGTCTGCTCGGTCGGCGGCAACGTGGCGGAGAACTCCGGCGGAGCGCACTGCCTCAAGCACGGCTTCACCGTGCACCACGTGACCGGCCTGCAGGTGGTGACCCCGGACGGCGGGCTGACCTGGCTGGGCGACGGCACCGGCGCGGCCCCCGGCTACGACCTGGTCGGCGCGTTCACCGGGTCCGAGGGCACGCTCGGCATCGTGACCAAGATCATCGTGAAGCTGACCCGGATCCCGGAGGCGGTGACCACCCTGCTGGCCGCGTTCGCGACCATGGGAGCCGGCGGCGCGGCGGTGTCCGCGATCATCGGCTCCGGCATCCTGCCCGGCGCGATCGAGATGATGGACGCGCTCGCGATCGAGGCCGCCGAGGCCGCGGTCGCCTGCCGCTATCCCGAGGGCGCGGGCGCGGTGCTGATCGTCGAGCTGGACGGGCCCGCCGGCGACGTGGCCCGGGAGACCGCGGCGGTGCGGGCCATCTGCGAGCGGGAGGGCGCCTACGAGATCCGGGCGGCGCACGACGCGGCCGAGCGCGCGGCGATCTGGACCGGGCGCAAGTCGGCGTTCGCGGCGGTGGGCCGGATCAGCCCGGCCTACATCGTGCAGGACGGCGTGGTGCCGCGGACCGCGCTGCCGGAGGTGCTGGACCGGATCGCCGAGCTGTCCGCGGCCTCGGGGATCAGGGTCGCCAACGTGTTCCACGCCGGCGACGGCAACCTGCACCCGCTGGTGCTGTTCGACGACACCCAGCCCGGCGCCGAGGAGGCGGCCGAGGAGGTCTCCGCTGCGATCCTGGACCTGTGCATCAGCCACGGCGGGTCGATCACCGGCGAGCACGGCGTGGGCGCGGACAAGTCCAAGTACATGCCGAAGATGTTCGGCCCGGGCGACCTCGACACCATGCAGTTGCTGCGCTGCGCGTTCGACCCGGCCGGCCTGTGCAACCCGGGCAAGATCTTCCCGACGCCGCGGCTGTGCGGCGAGGTGCCCGGCGTGCGCCGCGAGCCGCACCCGCTGGTCGCCTCCGGGCAATTGGAGCAATTTTGAGACCGGAACGGGACGTCGCGTGGCGGGCCGGCCATGACCGCTGACCTGGTCCCGGAGGCGCTCGCGCGGGCCTGCGCCGAGGTCCGCCCGGCCGGACCGGAGGACGCCGTGGCCGGGGTGGCGCCGCGCTTCGTGGCCCGCCCCGGCGACGTGGCCGAGGCGGCCGCGCTGCTGCGGGCGACCGCGGCCGAGGGCCTGGCGGCGGTCCCGCGCGGAGCCGGGACCAGGCTGGCCTGGGGCAGCCCGCCGGCCCGGTGCGACCTGGTGATCGACACCCGGCGGCTGAACCGGGTGCTCGAGCACGCCGCCGGCGACCTGGTGGTCCGGGTCCAGGCCGGGGTCGGGATGGACCAGCTCGCCGAGGTGCTCGCCGCGGCCGGCCAGCGGCTCGCGCTCGACCCCCCGTCGCCCGGCACGTTCACCGGGAACGGCGCCGGGGCCGGCACGGTCGGCGGGGTCCTCGCCTGCGGGGTGGCCGGCCCGCTGCGGCTTCGTTACGGAACGCCGCGGGACCTGGCCATCGGGATCACGGTGGTGCGGGCGGACGGGACCGTAGCCTCCTCCGGCGGCAAGGTCGTGAAGAACGTGGCCGGCTACGACCTCGGCAAGCTGTTCGCGGGCTCGTACGGGACGCTGGGGCTGATCGTCGAGGCGGCGTTCCGGCTGCACCCGCTGCCCGGCGCGTCCTCGTTCGTCACCCTGGACGCCGCGGACCCGGCCGCCGCGCACGCCGCGATCGCGGCCGCGGCCGCCTCGCCGCTGGCGCCGTCCGCGGCGGAGATCGACCGGCCGGCCCGGGAGGCGCCCACCCGGGTCGGCGTCCTGCTGGAAGGCGACGCCGACGGGGTGGCCGAGCGCTCCGCGCGGATGACCGAGTTGCTGGGCGGCGCCGCCGCGGTGTCGCCGGCGCCGCCCGCCTGGTGGGGACGGGGCGCTGCCGCGGCGCCCGACGGCACGGTGATCAGGATCGCGTTCTGGGCCGCGGCGCTGCCCGGGGTGCTCGGCGCGATCGACGCCGCCGCGGCCGCCGCCGGGCTCGACCCCGCGGTGAGCGGTTCCGCGGCGGCCGGCGTGATCTACGCCGCAGTCGACCAGAGCGCGGCGCCCGCCGCGGTGTCGCGGTTCGTGACCGGCCTGCGCGCCGCGCTCGGCGGTTCCGCTCCTGCCTCCCCCGCCCCGGCCGCCGCCCCTGCCTCCCTCGCCCCGGCTGCCGTCCCGGCCGGCCTGCCCCTGGCCAGCGCCGTGGTGCTGCACGCCCCGGCCGAGGTGCGCGCCACCGTCGACCCGTGGGGCCCGGTGCCCGCGCTCACCCTGATGCGGGCGGTCAAGGACCAGTTCGACCCCGAGCACCGGATGGCGCCGGGCCGGTTCGCAGGAGGGATCTGATGGCAGTGCCGCAGGGACCGGACGGACACCGCACGCCGCTGGATCCGTCGGGCGAGCTGCGCGGGCTGGCCGGGGACTGCGTGCACTGCGGGTTCTGCCTTCCGGCCTGCCCGACGTACCAGCTGTGGGGCGAGGAGATGGACTCGCCCCGGGGCCGGATCCACCTGATCACCCAGGTGCTCGACGGCGCCCAGGGCACCGCCGCCACGGCCGCGCACCTGGACCGCTGCCTGGGCTGCATGGCCTGCGTCACCGCGTGCCCGTCCGGCGTCCGCTACGACCGGCTGATCGAGGCCGCCCGCGGCTGGGCCGAGGACCGTCCGGCCGCCGGGCCGCCGCCCGCAGCCGGCCAGCCAGTACCCGATGGCCGGCCGGTACCCGCCGAGCCGCCGCCCGCCGGCTGGCGGCCGCTGCCCGCGCGGTCCCGCCGGGACCGGGCGGTCCGGGCGGCCATCTTCGGGCTGTTCCCGTACCCGGGCCGGCTCCGGGCGGCCATCGCGCCGCTGCGCGCCGCCCAGCGGACCGGCGCCGACGCGCTGATCGACCGCAGCGGGCTGGCGGGTCGGCTGTCCCCGGAGCTGGCCGCGGCGCTGCGGCTGGCCCCGGCTCCCCCTCCGGGCTCCGGCGCGCCGGGGCGGGCCGGCGCACGGTCACCGCGCGTGCCCCGCGGCCTGGCGCTGCCCCAGCGGGTCCCGGCGCGGGGCCCGCGCCGCGCGGTCGTCGGGATGCTCACCGGGTGCGTGCAGCGCGTCTTCTTCCCCCAGGTGAACGCGGCGACGGCGCGCGTGCTGGCCGCCGAGGGATGCGACGTCATCGTCCCGGCGGGCCAGGGCTGCTGCGGCGCGCTGTCGCTGCACGGCGGCCGGCAGGCGGAAGCCATGCGGTTCGCGCGGCGGACCATCGAGGAGTTCGAGCGCGCGGGCGTGGACGCGATCGTGGTCAACGTGGCCGGGTGCGGCTCGGCCATGAAGGAGTACTCCGAACTGCTGGCCCGCGATCCCGGGTGGAGCCAGCGGGCCGCGGCGCTGGCCAGCCGGGTCCGTGACCTCAGCGAGTTCCTCGCGGAACTGGGCCCGGCCGCGCCCCGGCACCCGCTCGACGTCACCGTGGCGTACCACGACGCCTGCCACCTCGCCCACGCCCAGCGGATCACGGCGCAGCCGCGGGAACTGCTGGCCGCGATACCGGGGCTGCGGCTGGCGGCCATCCCGGACGGCGGCACCTGCTGCGGCTCGGCGGGCATCTACAACCTGGTCCAGCCAGAGCCCGCCCGCGAGCTGGGCCAGCGCAAGGCCGCAGCCGTCGCGGCCGCCGGCGCGGACCTGCTGGTGACGGGCAACCCGGGCTGCGCCATGCAGATCGCCTCGGCGCTCGCGGCGCACGGCACCCCGATGCCGACGGCGCACACCGCCGAGGTGCTCGACGCGTCCATCCGCGGCCTCCCGGCGGGCGCCCTTCTCGCCTGACCGCCGGCGGTCATTGCCGCGGCGGCCATCTCGCGTGCTGAATTAGCACCTCTCGCCCGGGAGCTGCCGCCGCTGACGTCGCAGCGGGACCACGTTGGCATAGGTTGCGACATCATGACGACACCGTCCGCGTTCTGTCTGATGTCATGTCAGTTTGACTGTGACCACGGATGATGTCATTATGACGTCATGGAGCTGTCAGAGTTCGTCGGGAAGCTGCGCGGGGAGCTGGCCTCGATCACCCGCTTCGCGGGCGAGGACGTGGCCCGGGCGGCGGAACTGCTCACCGAGGCGCTGGACTCCTCGGTGCGGCTGATCTTGCTGGACGTGCTGTCGGCCGCGGCCGCGGACATCACGGCGCGGCTGGGCGACACCGTGGTCGAGGTTCGCCTGGCCGACGGCGAGCCGGCGTTCGTCGTCACGACCGCCCCCCCGGAGGCGGAGTATGACGAGCCTGCCGCGCCCCCGGCCGACGGCGAGCCGGGTACGGCGCGGCTGACGCTGCGCCTGCCCGACTCACTCAAGGCCCGGATCGAGGCCGCGGCGGCGCGTGACGGCGTGTCGGTCAACACCTGGCTGGTCCGCGCGGCCGGCCGCTCGCTCGAGGGACCCGCCCGCGGCCGCCAGACGGGCCGCTGGGGTCCCGGACAGCGGATCACCGGGTTCGCCCGGAGCTAGAACCAATCCGAGAAAAGGAGCTACGTCATGCCCTCCTGGGAGTTCCCCGCCCACGAGCCCGTCGACCTGCAGGTGCGCATCCCGTCCGGAGACATCACGGTGTCGGCGGTGGCCACGCAGACGGCCACGGTGACGCTCGACGGCAACGACCGGGTCCTCGCCGCCACCCGCGTGGAGTTCGACCACGGCGCGCTGTCCATCACCGTCCCCGACCAGCACAGGCTGGTCCGCCACGGCTCGGTGGACGCCACCGTGGAACTGCCCGAACGCTCGTCGTGCGAGGTGCACACCGCGTCCGCCGACCTCCGCTGCACCGGCGAGCTCGGCGCCCTCGACGTCCACACGGCCAGCGGCGACGTCAGCGCCGAGCGGGTCAGCGGCCCGGCCCGGGTCGACACCGCGTCCGGGGACGTGTTCGTGGGCGCGGCCGCCGAGGTGACGGCAGAGACCGCGTCTGGCGACGTGAGCATCGGGCAGGTCAGCAGCGGGATCACGGTCCGCACCGCCAGCGGCGACGTGCAGATCGAGGCGGCGTCCGGCCGCCGGGCCGAGATCAAGGCCGCGTCCGGCGACATCAGCGTCGGGGTGGCGCCGGGCATCGGGGTGTACCTCGAACTGTCCAGCCTGTCCGGGACGGTCAGCAGCGAACTCGAGCCAGGCGAGGAAACCGGCGGGGCCGACATGACCCTGTCCTGCCGCACCATCAGCGGCGACGTGCGGGTCGGCCGGGCCACGCCGACGGCGGCGCGCTGAGGCGAGCCGCGACGCGCCAGCCAGAACACGAACGAGAAGGAGATCCAGTCATGCACCCGAACCTGATGAATCAGCTGGCCAGCCAGCACGCCGACGAGTTGCGCCTGCAGCCGTGCCAGGCACGGCCCCACGTCAGCCGCCCGGGCCCGCGCAACTCCGTGCGGCACCGCGCCGGCCGGGCGCTGGTCGAGATCGGACTGCGCCTGGCCGGCCCGTCACACGAGGGCTGACCCGGCAGTGGACTACTCCCCGGCGGGCCAGGCGGACCGGCCGCGCCACTCCCCGGCGCCCTCCGCGTCCGGGGCGCGGAGGGCGGCCCAGACGGCCTTCCGGCAGCCGCCGAGCCTGGTCCAGCCCCACGTGGCGGACAGGGCCTGGACGACCTGCAGGCCGCGGCCGGCCTCGGCGAGCGGGTCCGGCAACACCAGGACCGGGGGCTCGGGGCCCGGGTCGGTGACCGCGCACACCATCTGCCCGGCCTGGCGCCACAAGATCAGCTCAACCTGGTCCGCCGTCGCGGCGCTCAGGCCGCAGCCGTGCAGCAGGGCGTTGGTGACCAGCTCGGACACGATCACCGCGGCGTCCTCGGCCAGCACCAGCAGGCCCCAGCCGCGCAGGGTCTGCCCGGTGAACTCGCGTGCCCCCCGGCAGGCCAGGCCCGCGTCCCGAGGAGACGAGGCGATCTGGCGGCATACCCAGCGAGCCGCGGGGAGCAGGGCGCCAGGCAGCAGCCCGCCGTGCAGCAGGGCGCCAGGCAGCAGTTGCTCGGGCACGCCGACGGGCGACGGGTCCTGATCGTAGCGGCGCTCCCGTATCTGGACGGGAGCGCTCTGCTGTCCGTGGGACATTTCGCAGACCTCGGGACTGGTGCTGATCGAGCGGACGGCTAGCCGTACACCGCTACGATGCCACCCAGGATGTGCATTTGCAAATACTGATGCACGTGCATCTAAACGTGTATCCTGCGGGGTAGGCGCCTGCCGCTGGCCGTCCTGGCCAGACCCCAGGTCGGCTCTGCGCGGGCGAGGCGTTCCCGATTCCCCCGCAGAAAGGACACGACGTGGACCTGGCTCACGACAGCATCAAGGACACCCGGCTGGACGGGGTGACCTGGCGCAAGAGCCGCCACAGCAACCCAAGCGGGAACTGCGTGGAGATCGCCGAGTTGCCCGACGGAGCGATCGCGATCCGCAATTCCCGGTATCCCGTAGGTCCGGCGCTCGTCTGCGCGCCGGGCGAGTTCGCCGCGTTCCTGGCCGGCGCCAGGGGCGGGGAGTTCGACAGCCTGCTCAGTTAAGCCCGATAACCCCGCTGGGCCAAGTTCGACCAGCAACCAGATCAGTTCGACCAGCAACCAGCTTGGGGGGAGCCGGCCCGGGGAGCCGGCCCGGCCAGATTCCCGGCCGGGCCGGCGGGCCGGATCCTGCCAGCCGCCGGTCCAGCCAGGCCTCGTCCAGAACGCCCTCGGCGACGATCACCGCGGGCCCGGTCAGCAGGCTGGTCGTCTCGCTCAGGGTGACGACCAGGCCGCCGCCAGGAACCTGCACCGCCCAGCTACGATCCGGGCGCGCGCGCCCGGCTCCGGCCCCGGCTCCGGCCCCGGCCCCGGAGGGCACCGTTGCCTGCGCCGCCACGGCGGCCGCCACCGCCCCGGTCCCGCAGGACAGCGTGACCCCCGATCCCCGTTCATGCACGCGCATCTCCAGGTCCCCGTCCCCGCGGACCCGCACCACCTCGACGTTGGCGCCGTCGGGAAACCGCGCGTGATCCACCGCGGGCGGCGCGGACAGGTCGATGTCGCCGACCGGCACGTCCACCACGCAGGCGAGGTGCGGGTTGCCCAGCGAGACTTCCAGGCCCTCATACCTCCGGGAGCCGATCACCGCCGTGCTCCGGCCGCGGACCACCGGAGCGCCCATGTCCACGGTTATCTCGCCGCTCGCCTCCTCCCGTACCTGCCGCGGCCCGGCCCGCGTGGCCACGGTGAATTCCGGGCCCGTGGCCAGGCCGTGCCGCAGCAGGTAGCGGGCGAACACCCGGATCCCGTTGCCGCACATCTCGGCGATGCTGCCGTCGGCGTTGCGGTAGTCCATGAACCATTCGGCCGGGCCGTCCGCTGACGTCCGCACCGCCCGGAGTATCCCGTCCGCGCCGAGCCCGGTGCGCCGGTCGCACAGCCTGGCCACGAGATCGGGCGGCAGCACGGCGGCGTCATCGGGATCGGGCAGGATCAGGAAGTCGTTCCCGGTCCCGTGGCCCTTGGCGAACCGCATGACCTGATCGTAGCCAGGGCGCGGCCGGCCAGGTCCGCGCCCTCCGCGGCCAGGCCGGCCCGGTCCAGCCAGATGACCCTCGGATCGCGCCGGAACCACGACTCCTGCCGCCGCGCGAACCGCTGCGTGGCCCGCACGGTCTGCGCGGCGGCCTGCTCCTGTGACCATTCCCCGTCCAGGAAGCGCAGCACCTGGGCGTAGCCGAGCGCCCGGCTCGCGGTCTTGCCGTCCCGCAGGCCTGCCTCGGCCAGGCCGCGGACCTCGGCCACGAACCCGGCCTGCCACATCGCGGCGACCCGGCTGGCGATGCGCTCGTCGAGCTGCGGCCTCGGCATGCGCACGCCGAGCTGGACGGCGTCGTAGACGTACTGGTAGTCGGGCAGCGTCGCGCTGAACGGCCGCCCGGATAGCTCAACCACCTCGAGGGCCCGGACGATCCTGCGCCCGTTCCCGGGCAGGATCGCCGCGGCCGCGGCCGGATCCGCGCGGGCCAGCCTCGCGTGCAATGCCGCCGCGCCGATCTCGGCCAGCTCGGCCTCCAGCCGGTCCCGCATCTCCGGGTCGGTGCCGGGGAAGTCCAGGTTGTCGAGAACCGCGCGCACGTAGAGCCCGCTGCCGCCGACGACGATCGGGACCCGGCCGCGCGCGTGGATGGCCTCGATGGCCCGGCGGGCCAGCCGCTGGTACTCGGAGACGCTCGCGGTCCTGGTGACCTCCCAGATATCCAGCAGGTGATGGGGCACGCCGCCGCGCTGGCCGGGCGGGAGCTTCGCGGTGCCGATGTCCATGCCCCGGTACAGCTGCATGGAATCGGCGTTGACGACCTCGCCGCCCAGCGACTGCGCCAGCCGCAGCGACAACCCGGACTTCCCGGCGGCCGTCGGTCCCACCACCGCGATGACTGGGCCCTTTTCATCCGTCATTTCGCGCTCAGGGTAAGTGGACAGCGGTGCGGAGGATGAAACGGGTTCATGGGCGGCATGGCATCAGTGTGGCAGCGCCGGGCGATGCCGTGCACGGCGCGACCGGCTAGCCGCGGGCGTCCCAGGACGCGACCAGGTAGCTGACCTCGTACGGCGCCACCGCGCAGCGCAGGCGGCCGCGGAGCTGTCCCCCGCCGGCCGCCCCGGCCAGCACCTGCCAGGCCGCCCGGCCCGCGACCATGAGCTCGTCGTCGAGCGAAGGGGGGAGCCGGGCCAGCCGCGCGGGGTCGGCCCCGCCGAGCGCGGCCGCCACCTCGGCGGCGTAGCTGTCCGCGGCGGGGTCGGCGGCTCCTTCGATGCCGACCGCCCGCCTGGCCGGGCCGTCACCCATCGCGAGCATGGCCACGCGCGGCGCCTGCCGCGCGATCCCGGCGCCCAGGCGCAGGCATTCCGGCACCAGCGTGGCCCGCGCCACCGCCTGCAGCCACAGGCGGCCCGGCGGCCGGGCCCGCCCGGCGGCCGGGCCGTCGCCGGTCCCCAGCCCGGCCCGGCGGAGCAGCCAGGAACCCACGGTCAGGGACAGCGGCAGGATGGGATCGCCGGCTCCCACGGCATAGCTGACGCCGTACTCCCGCAGGCTGCCCGCGGCCGAGCCGTCATACGCCGTGCTCGCCGCGGCCCCGCCGACCACCACGATCACGTCAGGTTCCGCGGTGGCCAGCCCGGCGACCGCCGCGTCGCAGGCCGCGAGCACCTCGCTCATGCCGCCGCGCTGGCCGGCCGTGCCCATGGCCTCGGGCACCAGCAGCGGCGGATGCGGGCAGACGGCGGCCGCGACGAGCACGCTCAGGCGGGACGGCGCAGGGCCGGCATGCCGAGCAGCACCTCGCCGCGCGGGCGGACGGCGGATCCCTCGCGGCTTTCGCGGCGGGCCGCC
This sequence comes from uncultured Actinomycetota bacterium, assembly GCA_963808705.1. Taxonomy (GTDB): domain Bacteria; phylum Actinomycetota; class Actinomycetes; order Streptosporangiales; family Streptosporangiaceae; genus JASHPR01. Next base: position 1,020,587 of record CAWEHB010000016.1, read on the forward strand.
CAGGCGTCCCCGCCCCGGGTCCGGCGGACGGCGAGAGGCTCGCCGTCCGCGATCAGGTAGTGCGGCGCGGCGCGGGTGACCACGGTGGTGACCATGTCACCGGGGCGTGGGCGCCTGCTATCCCAGGGGGGCGACCCCCCGGAACCCCCCGCCGAGCCCGCGGGGGCGAAATGCACCAGCCGGTTGTCGCGGGCCCGGCCGGACATCCGGTGCGTTACCTCGTCCTTCCGGCCCTCGCCGTCGGCCACGAGTACCTCAACCTGCCGGCCGGCGAACTGCCGGTTCCCGTCCAGCGACGTCTCCTCGACCAGCGCGGCCAGCCTCTCGTACCGCTCCGCCGTCACCTCGGCCGGCACCTGGCCGTCCATGGTCGCGGCGGGCGTACCGGGCCGGACCGAGTACCGGAAGGTGAACGCGCCCGAGAACCGGGCCCGGCGCACGAGGTCGAGGGTGTCGGCGAAATCGCTCTCGGTCTCGCCCGGGAATCCGACGATGATGTCGGTCGTGATCGCGGCCTCCGGGATGGCCGCGCGGACCTTGTCCAGGATCGCCAGGTACTTGTCCCGGCGGTAGGCGCGGCGCATCGCCCGCAGCACGGCATCCGAGCCGGACTGCACCGGCATGTGCAGTTGCGGCATGACGTTGCGCGTCTGCGCCATCGCGTCGATGACGTCGTCGGTGAAATCCCGGGGATGCGGCGAGGTGAACCGGACCCGCTCCAGGCCGTCGATCTCCCCGCAGGCCCGGAGCAGCTTCCCGAACGCCAGCCGGTCGCCGAACGCGGCGCCGTAGGAGTTGACGTTCTGGCCGAGCAGCGTGACCTCGACCGCGCCGTCGGCGACCAGCGCCCGGATCTCGGCGAGCACGTCGCCGGGCCGGCGGTCTTCCTCGCGGCCGCGCAGGCTAGGCACGATGCAGAACGTGCAGGTGTTGTTGCAGCCCACCGAGATCGCCACCCAGGCGGAGTAGGCAGACTCGCGGCGGGCCGGCAGCACCGAGGGGAAGCGCTCCAGCGACTCCACGATCTCCACCTGTGCCTGCCGCTGTACCCGGGCCCGCTCCAGGAGCACCGGCAGGGAGCCGATGTTGTGCGTGCCGAATACCACGTCGACCCAGGGGGCCCGGGCGGTGATCAGCTCCTGGTCCTTCTGCGCCAGGCAGCCGCCCACGGCGATCTGCAGGCCGGGATGGGCGTTCTTGACCGGGAGCAGCTGGCCCAGGTTGCCGTACAGGCGGTTGTCGGCATTCTCGCGGACCGCGCAGGTGTTGAAGACGACGACATCGGGCGTGCCGCCTGCCGCAGCGCGCCGGTACCCGGCCTCCTCGAGCAGCCCCGCCAGGCGCTCGGAGTCGTGCATGTTCATCTGGCACCCGTAGGTACGGATCTCGTAGGTGCCCGGTGAGCGCGCTGCCTCCGGCCCCGTGCTATCCAGCACTGGGCCGTCCAGCGGGCCTACCAACGATCTTCCCGGCATGGTTACTCTGCCTTCGGCGTAGCGGATGGTGCCACGGGGCCGGTACCGGCTATGCCCATTAAACCTAGTCCCGGTCCATTGCCGGGCTCGCGCCGGTCATGATATGCGCCCCGCGGGGTCTCGCCGCATCCCGCCGCATCCCGCCGCATCCCGCCGCATCCCGCCGCATCCCGCCGGGCCAGGCCTGATTCGGCGGTTCTAGCTCCCTCAGGCCAGCTTGTCCGCCCGCCCGGCGCCGTGAGCCTCCAGGGAGAGAGCCTGCCCCGCCGCCCGGGCAGCCCCCCCGGGCGGCCCCGCCCGGCGCCGTGAACCTCCAGGGAGGGAGCCTGCCCCGCCGCCCGGGCAGCCCCCCGGGGCGGCCCCGCCCGGCCGCCGCGGGCCGCCGCGGGCGGGACGAATACCGGGTTCCCGCAATCGCTGATGGCCTTGTCGGGAATCCCTGGTAAGCGTCCCAGGCCGGTAGTGCAACATATCCCTATGACAAACAGGGCGGGAATAGTGGCAGAGGACGTGGCAGGCAGACCCAAGGATGGGGCGGGACGGGCGAGCGGCGAGGCGGACGTGGCAGCGACCTTCCCGCGGGTGCCGTTCGGCGAATGGCCGTCCCCCATCACGGCGGCCGACGTGGCCCGTGGCCGACTGCGAATCTCCTTCCCGACCATGATCGGCGGCGAGGTGTGGTGGCAGGAAGGGCGGTCCGAGGAGGCCGGCCGGGTCACCGTGGTCCGCCGCTCCGCCGGAGGCAAGCTGACCGATCTGCTGCCCGCGCCGTGGAACGCCCGCACGCGCGTGCACGAGTACGGTGGCCTGTCCTATCTGCCGGTGCCCCGGGCGTCCGTGCGGCCGGCCGCGGCCGGCGGGCGGGCGCCGCGCGGCCACGCGATCGTGTTCGCGAACTACGCCGACCAGCGGCTTTACGTGGCCGGGGCGGAGGCCGACGGCAAGCAAGCGCCGTACCCGATCACCCCGGACACGGCCGCGGCCGATGTCGGCTCCGCGGCGGACGGCCTGGACCCGGCCGGGCTGCGTTACGCCGACTTCACGCTCTCCCCGGACCGCCGCGAGATCTGGTGCGTCCAGGAACGGCACTCCGGCGGCAAGGTCACCCGGTCGATCGTGGCGGTACCGCTCGACGGCTCGGCCGCTGCCGACCCGGCGGCGATCCGGCCGCTGGTCACCGGCTCGGACTTCTTCGCGTTCCCCACTCCGTCGCCCGATGGCAAGTTCCTGGCCTGGATCTGCTGGAATCACCCGCACATGCCCTGGGACGGCACCGAACTCCGGGTCGCCCCGGTCACGAAGGGCGGGCAGGGCGAGCCGGGCGGGACGGGTGGGCAGGGCGGGACGGGTGGGCAGGGCGGGACGGGTGGGCAGGAAACAGTCGGCCAGGGCAGGCTGATCAAGGGCGGCCTGCGCGAGTCGGTGCTAGCCCCGGCGTGGCGGGACAACACCAGCCTGTACGTCGTGACGGACTGGACCGGCTGGTGGAACATCTACCAGGTCGGGCTGGTCGGCGAGCCGCCGCAGGCGCTGTACCCGGCCGAGGAGGAGTTCGCCGGGCCGCTGTGGCAGCTCGGCGGGCGGCCGTTCGCCGTGCTCGGCGACGGGCGGCTGGCGGTCGTGCACGGCCGCGGCAGCATGCGGCTCGGGGTACTGGACCCGGACACCTCCGAGCTAACCGATCTGAAGCTGCCGACGCTGACCGAGTTCGGGCCCGCGCTGTCCGCGGACGGCACGGCGATCGTCGCGCAGGCCGGCGGCCCGGCGCAGCCGCTGTCGGTGGTCGTGGTCGACGCGGCCACGTCGCGCCTGGACGTGCTCCGCGCCGAGCTTGAGGACCTGCCCGACGAGGCCTACCTCCCGGTTCCGCGCCACGTCGAGCTGGAAGGACGGTACGGCCGGGTCGTGCACGCCCTGGTGTACCTGCCGTCCAGCCCGGACGCGGTCGGCCCGGAGGGCGAGCTCCCGCCGTATGTGGTCTGGGTGCACGGTGGGCCCACCTCCCACGTGGTCGGCCTGTTCGACATCGAGAAGGCGTACTTCACCAGCCGGGGCATCGGGATCATCGACGTGAACTACGGCGGCTCCACCGGCTACGGCCGCATGTACCGGGAACGGCTGCGCCGCCAGTGGGGGGTCGTCGACGTCGAGGACGCGGTGGCCGCGGCGCGCTCCCTCGCCGAGGCAGGCGAGGCCGACCCGGCCCGGCTGGCGATCCGCGGCGGCTCCGCGGGCGGCTGGACGGCGCTGGCCGCGGTCACCACGGGGACGGCCGGCGGCGCCGCCGTGTTCAGCGCGGCGACCTCGTACTACGGCGTCTCCGACCTGCGCGGGTTCGCCACGCACACGCACGACTTCGAGTCGCGCTACCTGGACGGGCTGATCGGGCCGCTGCCGGGGTTCGAGGCCGTCTACGCGGAGCGCGCCCCGGTCGGGCACGTCACGGACGCCACCTGCCCGATCCTGCTGCTGCAGGGGCTCGACGACCCGGTCGTGCCGCCCGCGCAATCCGAGAGCATCGCCGCCGACCTGGCCGCCCACGGCACGCGCCACGCCTACATCGCCTTCGAGGGCGAGTCGCACGGCTTCCGGAGCGCCGAGGCGATCGCGACCTCGCTGGAGGCCGAGCTCTCGTTCTACGGCCAGATTCTCGGCTTCACGCCGCCGGGCATCCCGCCGGTCAAGCTGGTATGAGCACCGGCCCGCCGGAGCCGCGGGAGTCCTAGCGCGCGAACTCGATCGCGCGGGACTCGCGGACGACGGTGACCCTGATCTGGCCGGGGTAGGTCAGCTCGTCCTCGACCTGCTTGGCCACGTCCCTGGCGATGACCTGAGCCTGGATGTCGTCGATCTCGGTCGGCTTGACCATGACCCGGATTTCCCGGCCGGCCTGCATGGCGAAGACCTTCTCGACGCCCTCCTGGGCCAGCGCGATCTGCTCCAGGCGCTCCAGCCGCTTGATGTAGGCCTCGAGCGACTCCCGGCGCGCGCCGGGACGGCCGCCGCTGATCGCGTCCGCGGCCTGGGTCAGGACCGCCTCGACCGTGCGCACCTCCACCTCGTTGTGGTGCGCCTCGATGGCGTGCACCACGTCCTCGGGCTCGCCGTACCTGCGGGCGATCTCCGCTCCGATGAGCGCGTGGCTGCCCTGGACCTCATGGGTCAGCGCCTTGCCGATGTCGTGCAGCACCGTGCAGCGCTTCATCAGCACCGGATCCATGCCGAGCTCGCTGGCCATCATGCCGGCGATGTGGGCTGACTCGACCAGGTGCTTGAGCACGTTCTGGCCGTACGAGGTGCGGTAGCGGAGCCTGCCGAGCAGGTTGGTGAGTTCCGGGTGCAGGTCGGTGATGGCCAGGTCCACGAGCGCGTCCTCGCCGGCCTTGACGCATAGCTGCTCGATCTCCGCCTTGCTCCGCTCGTAGGCCTCCTCGATGCGCTGCGGGTGGATCCGCCCGTCCAGGACCAGCCGCTCCAGGGTCAGCTTGCCCACCTCGCGCCGCACCGGGTCGAAGCAGGACAGCAGCACCGCCTCCGGCGTGTCGTCGATGATCAGGTTGACGCCGGTGACCGTCTCGAACGCCCGGATGTTGCGGCCCTCCCGGCCGATGATCCGGCCCTTCATCTCGTCGCCGGGCAGGTGCAGCACGGACACCACGGACTCGCTGGTCTGCTCGCTGGCGACCCGCTGGATGGCCAGGGTCACGATCTTCCGCGCGCGCTTCTGGCCGTCGTTGCGCGCCTGGTTCTCGATGTCCCTGACGATCAGTGCGGCCTCGCGCTTGGCCTGGTTCTCGATGTTGGCGACCAGTTCGGTCTTGGCCTGGTCGGCGGTCAGGCCGGCCACCCGTTCCAGCACCTCGCGGCGCTCCTCGTCGAGCTGGTCGAGTTCCTTGCGCCTCGCGTCGAGATCCTGCTTGAGCCGCTCCAGGTCGGCGGACCGCTGGTCGACCCGGCGGGCTTCCTCATCGGTCCGCTGCTCCCGCTCGGCCAGCCGGGTCTCCCGGCGTTCCAGGTCCCCGCGGAGCTGCCTGACCTCGTCCTTCACGGCCCGGATCTCGTCCTCGACCTCGCGGCGGCCCTGCGCGACCTGCTCGGCCGCGGCCTCGGCCTTCTGCATGATGGAGGCCGCGTCGGACTCCGCCCGCGCACGCACCTGCTCGGCCTGGCGCACCGCGTCGTCCAGTTGCCGCTGGGTTACCTCGCTGGACTGCGGGCCGGCCATCACAGCCGGATCGACCTGCGCAGCAACCCGGCCGGGGGACCTGCGAATCACGACGACCAGCACGAACAGGCACGCAACCAGCGCGAACGCCAGGACGATCGCCAAGACAAGCCCGATCCCGTTACTCACGGTTCACCCCTTCCTGTTCGCGGCCTCCCGTTACCGCGGCCCGGTACCAGGAACCTGCCCTGCAGCGAGGGGTGTTACTACGCGCCTGCAGCCACCACCGCCCCGAAAGACGGGCCGTGGCCCGCGGGCTCGTCCGCGGGGAGACGGGCTACATCCGGATGGCACGTCCGTACGGGTGCCGCCGTCCGCCCAGCGTCCGGTCGCGCGGCATCGTCATGCCCGGCACCGCTGCTCCGGTCCCGCCACCGGTCACGCTGCCGTCTCGATGCCTCGACCGGTCCTGGACCGATCGGCTCAGCCCGGCCTAACCCTCCCTCCTGTCAGCACCGGAACCCGCCAGGCGCTCGCCTGGCTCAGACTCCGGCCCGGACCGGGGCCAGCTACCGCTGGCCAGCCATGCCGAACGCTCACAGCCGCCGGGCCAGGCAGGCGCGCCATGCGGCTGCTGCGCGACCCGGTGCTCGTCACCAGTCTTCTTCATCTCGGTCGATCCGCCCTACGCGGAGTAAAACCCTCGCTGCCGTGAGGCTAAGCGCAGATAACGATTTGGGCAAGCATGCGACCGGTGATCTTGCCCGAACGCTCGTTCTGATCTTGCCCAAACGGTCGTTCTGATCAGGGTTCCAGCAACGGTCCGCCGGGCACTTCCTCGGGCGGCTCGTCCGGTGCGTCGCTCAGGTCCAGCCCGGCCGCGGCCAGGTCAACGCCCTCCTGCTCCAGCGCCTCACGGACCAGCCGGTACGCGAGAGCCTGCGAGTATCCCTTCCGGGCCAGCACGCCGATCAGGCGCCGCACGCGCGCTGTGGTGGGCTGCCCCCTGGTGGCCGGCAGCCGCGCCGCCACCAGGCTCCGGGCCGTGGCGACCTCCTGCTCCGGGTCGAGGCGGTCGACCGCGGCCTGGATGTCCCCGGACGCCACGCCCCGGTCCCGCAGTTCGGCCGCGAGCGCCCGGCCGGACAGGCCCCGGCCGTGGTGCCGGGACTCCACCCAGGCGCTCGCGAACGTGGCATCGTCGATCAGCTTCACCTCGGCGAACCGGCCGAGCACCGCCTCGGCGGTCTCCTCGGAGACCCCGCGGCGCCGCAGCGCGCTGGCGAGCTGTGCCCGAGTCCTTGGAGCCGCGGTCAGCATCCGCAGGCAGATGAGCCGCGCGACCGCCTCGGGATCGGCCTCGCCCGCGTCGCCCGCGTCGTCGGCAGCACGGGGGACGTCCCCGGAACCGCGGGCACTCCCCAAGCTGCCGCGACCGCCGATCATCCTGGGGGCGCCGTGCCCGCCAGGATCGTCGGCAGTCGCGGCCGACCGTCGCCTAGTCGCCACCGCCCGGAACCACCTTGAGCCCGGCGGCCGGGTTCACCCCGGGCGCAGCACCGGCACCAGGGCTAGGACTGGGACCGGGCGCGGGCGCGTCAATGCGCGGACCGACGCCGAGCTTTTCCTTGATCTTCTTCTCGATCTCGTTGGCGAGGTCCGGGTTGTCGCGCAGGAAGTTCCTGGCGTTCTCCTTGCCCTGGCCGAGCTGGTCGCCCTCGTAGGTGTACCAGGCGCCCGACTTGCGCACGATGGCCTGCTCCACGCCGAGGTCGATCAGGCTGCCCTCCCGGCTGATGCCCACGCCGTACAGGATGTCGAACTCCGCAGATTTGAAAGGGGCCGCCATCTTATTCTTGGCTACCTTCACCCGGGTCCGGTTCCCGACCGCGTCCGTGCCATCCTTCAGGGTTTCGATGCGCCGGACGTCGAGGCGGACAGAGGCATAGAACTTCAGTGCCTTGCCGCCCGTGGTCGTCTCCGGGCTGTTGTGGACCATGATCCCGTCTGCGAAGTAGTTGTGCGATCCCTCGACCTCGATGTCGTAGCGGCTCATCATCGGATAGTCCCTCTTGACGGAGACGTCAAGGACCTGAGCCGGGACCGGGCGGATGACAGGCTCGACGAACTCGGGCTTGACTGCGAACTGGCCGCGGAGACGCGGCAGCAGCTTGTAGGCCATGGACGGATGAACGAAGGGAGCCACCAGCCTCTGGAATTTCTCCGAGGCTGATGTGGTGAATACCAAGTACGACACTCGCTGCGCACCGCTGACGCGGAGCCTGACGTCCAGCCCGTGGGTGTCCCGCAGATACTGCAGGAGCCGCTCTCGCGAGCCTGGACTCATCGCCTCGACGCAGATCTCGACCCGGCCGCTTCCGCCTCGCGTCCTCTCCTGGACACCTTTGGACCGAACGGTGAAGCAGCCATCGTCCATATACCAGATCGCGAGAGCGAGCGGGGTGAGCTTCTTCAGGTAGTCCCAGCTCAGGTGCTTCTTGCCGTCGCCGAAGTAGACGGCTTCACGCAGTTCCGCCAGCTCGGCCAGGGGCGTGACGTCACCGAAGACCGCGCCCTTAGCGTTCACGGTCCTGGTGTGCGGGATGTTAGCCAGCAGCGAGAGCTTCCAGTCCAGGTAAGCCGCCTGCCTGGCTCCGTGCCCCATGCGGAAGCGCGTGCTGTGATCGTCCCGCCGGACCGGCCTGGACAGGTTGCCGTCACCCATGACGCTTCCGAGGATCAGCTGCTGCTGCGACGGGCTGAGCAGATGCGGCTGGGCGAGCATGACCCGGTCGCCGACCAATATCTCGCCGGCCTCGCGCCACCCTCCGGGTGTGCGCACGAGGTGATTGCGGGTGAGGTCCATGATGGCCCGGCCATGCCCTGAGCCGCCTCCGGACCGTTCGACCACGAAGTGCAGGAACTCTTCCGTGGCACCGTTATCGAACCAGTTAACTACTTTCTTGGGAACGACCTTACCAAGCTCTGGATCGTACGAGAGAACCTCGACCGGCATCTTCTGATTGACGATCTTCCCTATTCGCTCCCGGCTGCCGTCAGCGAGAGTGACATATGTGTACCAAGATCCACATCCGAACATTACGCCGATCTTTTCCCGCAATTGGTTGGTGAATATTGCGGTGGTCTTGGTCTGGTTCAGCGCGCCCGCGACCTTGCGGAGTGCCTGGGACATGAGCCGGGCCTGCAGGCCGACGTGGCTGTCCCCCATCTCGCCCTCGATCTCGGCCCGAGGTACCAGTGCAGCTACCGAGTCGATCACGATGACGTCGACGGCCCCCGAGCGGATGAGCATGTCGGCGATTTCCAGCGCCTGCTCGCCGGTGTCCGGCTGGGAGACGAGCAGCGCGTCGGTGTCGACGCCGAGGTTCTTGGCGTACTCGGGGTCGAGCGCGTGCTCGGCGTCGATAAACGCAGCAATACCGCCGGCTTTCTGCGCATTTGCTATTGCATGCAAAGCAAGCGACGTTTTCCCGCTGGCTTCAGGTCCGTATATTTCGACAATTCGGCCGCGGGGCAGGCCGCCAATTCCGAGCGCCACGTCGAGCGCGATGGACCCGGTCGGGATCACCTCCACCGGGGCGCGGGTGTCGTCGCCGAGCCGCATGATCGCGCCCCGGCCGAACTGCCGCTCGATCTGGGCGAGTGCGGTCTCCAGGGACTTCTCCCGGTCGCCGCCCTTGATGCCCGCCCTCTCGTTCGGTGCCATGTGAACTCCCGTGAAGATCAGGGGCTACCCGCTCGGCCGTGTGCCAGGCGGTGCATGGTGGATCGGTACTGCCCAGGCCCGGTCCTGCAGGCCTGCCTCGCTATCAGCGCCGACGTTACGCGCCGCCACCGACAATTTCCGGGAGGCCGGGTCCGTGTTGCCGGCGCGTCGCCCCGGCGGTTTGCTCGGCGCAGCGGCGCGGAACGGTCCGCTATGTCTCACCCTAGACGAACAGCTGTTCGATCATGGCCAGAACACGCCGATACTATCGAATTCGCGTCACCACGACGTCAGACGGGTGCCCGCCAGCACGCCCGGACGCGACCGGCCAGCGCAGCCAGCGGCGCGGCCAGGGCTGGTCTTGCCCGAGCCCGGGGCCCCGGAGACCAGCACCACGCGGCGGCCGGGCGGGCTCACCGGGGTCAGCGCAGCCGCTCGGGGACGTCGAAGGCCTCGCACACCGCGCGCCAGACGGTCTTGGCGTCCTCACCGTCGGCCAGGGCCTGGTTCACGGTGCGGTCGCCGAGCTCGGCCAGCACCTGGTCCTTGGCCACGCTCTGCGCGTACGTCTCCCCGAACTGCGCATTCATCCGCTCCCAGAACTCAGTCAGGCGCACGGCGGTAGGCTACCTGCCCGCCGGGACGGCCGCGGTCCCGCCGCGGCCACACTGGCGGGAGGCGGGGCGCCGCTGGTGTGCACCCGCAGCCCGCGCCGGGCCCTCCGCAGGCCACGCTGGGCACCGCACCGCCCGTTCCGGGCTCTGGAACGATGCTCCGGGCGCTACACGAACGCTCCGGTGCCGGTGATGGCGCGCCCGACGATCAGCGTGTTCATCTCCCGGGTGCCCTCGTAGGAGTAGATCGCCTCGGCGTCGGCCACGAACCGGCCCACGTGGTACTCGAGCAGGATCCCGTTGCCGCCGAGCAGTTCCCGGGCCAGGCCGACGGTCTCCCGCATGCGCACCGTGCAGAACGCCTTGGCCAGCGCCGAGTGCTGGTCCTCGGCGAGCCCGGCCTCCTGCAGCTGCGCCAGCCGGACGCACAGGCAGGCCGACGAGGTCACGTTGGCCAGCATCCGGACCAGCTGGTCCTGGACGAGCTGGAAGCCGGCGATCGGCCGGCCGAACTGCTGCCGCTCCTTGGCGTAGGCCAGGGCGTGCTCGTACGCGCCGCGGGCGCAGCCGACCGCCATCCAGGCCACCCCGGCGCGGGTCAGCCGCAGCACCGCCGCGGTATCCCGGAACGAGTTCGCGTTCTCCAGCCGGCTGGTCTCGGGCACGCGCGCGTCGTCCAGGGTGATGTAGGCGTTCTGCACCACCCGCAGCGCGATCTTGTCGCGCATCTTGGCGGTCGAGAACCCGGGCGTGGGCTGCTCCACGACGAACCCCTTGACCCGGTTGTCCTCGACGTCGCGGGCCCAGATGACCACGTAGTCGGCGAACGTCGCGTTCCCGATCCATTTCTTCTGCCCGTTGAGGATCCACTCGTCGCCGTCGCGGCGCGCGGTCGTGGTCAGGCCGCGGGACGCGCCGGAGCCCACGTCGGGCTCGGTGAGCCCGAACGCGCCGATCTTCTCCAGCCGGGCCATCGCGGGCAGCCAGCGCCGCTTCTGCTCCTCCGAGCCGCACAGGTAGATCGACCCCATGGCCAGGCCGCTGTGCACGCCGAAGAACGTGGCGATCGACGAGTCCACGCGGGCCAGTTCCATGGCCACCATGCCGTCCAGCAGGTTGCCGCCGCCCGCGCACCCGTACCCCTGGTAGGCCAGGCCGACGATGCCGAGCTGGCCGATGGCGGGAATGAGCTCGCGCGGGAACTCCTCGCGGGTCCAGTACCGGTTGATGACCGGCTCGATCTCCTTCTCCATGAACTCCCTGACCCGCTGCAGCAGCTGGCGTCCGGCCGGGTCGAGCAGCAGCTCGAGTGAGTAGAAGTCGCTTTCGGGCGCGCTGGTCATGGGTCCCTCCTGGGCGCGGGCGGGTGGTCGGCGATGGCGGCCGGGTCGGCCGCGGTCAGGAACCGGTCCACGACCGGTGCGTGTTCGACGGCCTCGGTGACCAGGTCCAGGTGCCCGCCGCGGTAGACGTGCAGCCGTGCGTTCGGGATGAGCCGCCGCAGCAGCCTCGCGTTGGCCAGCGGGATCAGCGGATCGTCGTCCCCGGACAGGATCAGCGTGGCCTGCCGCAGCAGCGGCAGGAACGGAAGGCTGGTCCAGCCGAGCCCGGCGGTGAGCTGGTACAGGTAGCCGCGCGGTGACCCGACCCGGCTGTGCGCGTGCATCGTCGCCGCGACCCACTCCGGGGCGTGGCGGGCGGTCCCGCCGTACAGCTTCGGCGCGACCTCCAGCAGGTGCCGCGGACCCAGGTAACGCCGCGGGGTGATCATCTGGACCAGCACCGCGGGACGGGCCGGCACCACGATCGCGCCGGTCGCGGTGCTGACCAGCACCAGCCGCCGGCAGCGGCGGCGCGCCGTCACGGCGAAGTGCTGCGCCACGCCCCCGCCCCAGGAGATCCCGAGCACGTCGACGGCCCCGTCGTAGCCGAGCGCGGTCAGCATCTGCGCGGCCAGGCGGCACAGGCCGGTGAACCGGTAGGGGCGGACGGGCAGCGGCGAGCCGCCGACGCCGGGTACGTCGAAGCGGATGACCTCGAGCGCGGGATCGAGCGCGTCCACGAACGGCTGCAGCAGGTCGGGGCTGGCCCCGATGCCGTTGAAGATGAGCAGCGGGACCCGGGTGCCGTCGCCGCGGCGCACCGCGACCCGGAGCTGGCGCCCGGCCACGACGATGCTGCGCACTTCCCTGGTGGAGACTGGGTTACCGGTGCTGGCCGTCATGGGCGCGTCAGCGGTCGAGCACATAGCTGCCGGGCGCGGGCTGTATCGGCTCCAGGCCCGGGCCGCCGAGATGATCCGGGCGATCGACCAGCCCGCCGCTGCGCTCGGCCAGCCAGTCCGCGTAATCGGGCCACCAGCTGCCGGTCACGGTCTGGGCCTCGCGGAGCCAGTCCCGCGGGTCGGGCGGACCAGCCGGGCCGGTCTGGAAGGTGGCCTTCGGGTTGGTCGGCGGGTTGACCATGGACGCGATGTGCCCGCTGGTGGACAGCACGAACCGGGGCCTGCCGCCGAGCAGCTGGGTGCTGCGGTAACAGGACTGCCAGGGGCACAGGTGATCGGCGATCCCGGCGACCAGGTAGGAGTCGACGTCGACCTTGGACAGGTCGACCGGCGAGCCGAGCATGGTGGCCTGGCCGGGCTTGGTCAGCGCGTTGGACAGGCCGATCTCGATGAAGTCCCGGTGCACCGCGGCGGGCAGCCTGGTGGTGTCGGCGTTCCAGCAGAGAATGTCGAACGGCGGGGGGGTCCGCCCCTGCAGGTAGTTGTTGACCCAGTAGTTCCAGATCAGGTCGCCCGGCCGCAGCCAGGCGAAGACCTCGGCCAGCGCGCGGCCGTCCAGGTAGCCGCGGCTCCAGGAGGCCGCGATCGCCAGCGCCGCGGTGCGCCTGTTGATCATCGCCGCGGCGGTGCCCGCCTGGGCCTGGTCCAGCACGGTCACGCCCAGGCACAAGGTCGCCAGCTCGTCCAGCTTGCCGGTGGCGCTCAGCTGCGCGGCCACCATCGCGGAGGCGACGCCGCCGGAGCACAGCGCGCAGAGGCTGGCCCTGGGCACGCCGCAGATCGAGCGGAGCGCGGAGAGCGCGTCGACGATCGCCGCGCCGTAGCTGTCCAGGTTCCAGTCCCGGTGCCGGGCATCGGGGTTCTTCCAGGAGAGGACGAAGACCTGATGGCCCTGGCCCAGCAGGTACTCGACCATGCTCCGGCCCGGGGCCAGGTCGGTGATGTAGAACTTGTTGATCATGGGCGGGACGATGAGCAGCGGGAACCGGTGGACCTCCGGCGTCACCGGCTCGTACTGGATCAGCTCGCAGATATCCGAACGGGATACGACCGCCCCCGGCGTGACTGCGAGGTCCCGGCCCACCTCGAACGCGTCCGGCGCGACCATCGCGGGAACCCGCGGCGGAGCGGACAAGTCCGAGGCCAGCGACCGGAGCCCGCGCACCACGGCGAGGCCGCCGGTGTCGATGACCGCCTTCCAGGCCACGGGACTGATCAGCGGGTTGTTGCTCGGCGCGGCGGCGTCGATGAGGTTGCTCAGCACGAACCGCATCCGCTCGTTGTCACGCCAGTCCAGCTTCGCGTCGGCCAGCAGCGACTCGGCGGTGCCCGCCCCGGCGAGGTAGGCCTGCATGACCCGGACCAGCAGCGGGTTGCCGGACCACGCCGGGTCGGCGAAGCGCCGGTCCCGCTGGCCCGGGGCGATGGCCGAGCGGCCGGCCGTGATGCTGGCGAGCTGGCCGGCCAGGGACGCGCCGCGGCGCGCCACGGTTCCCGGCCGGCGCGCCAGGCTCATGCCGAAGCGCAGCGTCGACCCGCTGGGCAGGAACCTGCGCAGCACCCCCAGGGCCGCGTCGGTCAGCAGCAGGTCCAGCGGGCTGGCCGCGGCCTCCGCCGCATCGACCAGGTCCGGGTCGGGCTCGCGGCCGGCCGGGGGCCGGGTCATCGCGGTCCCTGGGGTGGCGCGTCCCCGCCGGGTGCCTCGCCGCCTGGCTGCCCCGCGCCCGATTGCTCCCCGCCGGGTTGCTCCTCCCCGGGACGGCGCACCTCACGGCGGAGGATCTTGCCGGTCGGGCCCTTGGGCAGCTCGGCCTCCAGCCAGACGTGCCGCGGGTACTTGTAGGCGGCGACCCGCTCCTTGACGAAGGCCTGCAGCTGTTCCGGCGTGGCCGCGGCGCCGGGCTTGAGCGCGACGGCCGCGCCCACCTCCTCACCGAGGTCCTCGTGCGGGATCCCGACCACGGCCGCCTCGGCGACCGCGGGATGCTCGTACAGGACCTCCTCGATCTCGCGCGGGTAGACGTTGTAGCCGCCCCGGATGATCAGCTCCTTCTTGCGGTCCACGATGTAGAAGTAGCCGTCCTCGTCCACCCGCGCCAGGTCACCGGTCCGGAACCAGCCGTCCGGTATCGCCTCGGCGGTGGCCTCGGGCTTGCCCCAGTAGCCCTTCATCACGTTGTGGCCGCGGATGGCGATCTCGCCGACCTCGCCGGGCGGGACGTCGGCGCCGTCGGGGCCGACCACGCGCATCTCGACGCCGACCACCGGCGTCCCGATCGACCCGGGCTTGCGCTCGGCGTCCGGGTGGTTGAACGAGGCCACCGGCGAGGTCTCCGACAGGCCGTAACCCTCGAGGATGATGCAGCCGAACGTCTTCTCGAAGGCGTGCAGGATCTCCACGGGCATCGCCGCGCCGCCCGAGACGCACAGGCGCAGGGACGAGGTGTCCGCGTCCGCGGCGGCCGGATGGTGCAGCATCGCCGCGTACATCGTGGGCACGCCCTCGAAGATCGTGACCCGGTCCCGCGCGATGATGTTCAGGGCCTGGCCCGCATCGAACCGGGGCAGCAGGGTCAGCGTGGCCCCGCTGACGACCGCCGCGTTCAGGCCGCAGGTCAGGCCGAAGACGTGGAACAGCGGCAGGCACCCCATGACCACGTCGTCCGGGCCCCCGTGCAGCAGCGTCTCGGTCGTGAGCTCGGCGTTGCGGGTCAGGTTGGCGTGGGTCAGCTGCGCGCCCTTCGGCTGGCCGGTCGTCCCGGAGGTGTAGAGGATCACGGCGTCGTCGTCGTCATCCCGGTCGGCCCACGTGTGCAGCGCGAACAGGCTGGCCAGCAGCGAGTTCATGTCGGGCTCGTCGACGGTGACCAGCTTGGCGCCCGCGGCTGCGGCGCCCTTGGCCGCCTCCCCCGCCGCCGCGTACCAGGCGAAGAGGACCTTCGCGCCCGAGTCGCCCAGGTAGAAGGCAACCTCCCGGCTCTTCAGCAGCGGGTTCATCGGCACCACCACGGCCCCGGCCGCGAGGGTGCCGTAGAAGGCCATGGGGAAGGCAGGGATGTTGGGCAGCATGATGGCGACCCGGTCCCCCGGCGCCACCCCGAGCGACGACAGCAGGGAGGTGACCCGGCCCGCGGCCTCCCGCAGTTCGGAGTAGTCGAGTACCAGGTCATCCATGCGGACCGCCGGGTGGCCGGGACGCTCGGCCGCCGCCCGATCGAGCACAGAAATGAGATTGGCCACGATGCCCTCCCCAGGTGACTCGAGCTATCGCCGTACCCAGCATCATGCTCCGATATGACCGCGCCGGACAGACCTGCGCCGCCGCAACGGGCCGCCCGCAAGGTGCGGATCGGGGAGATCAGTTCCAATCCGTCGGAAAGAACCTATTGCCGGACCGGTTACACCGGTAGCACCATTGGTGGCAAATGTCATAGCGCACTCGTTTGCACACCGCGGCCGGCGGGAGGACGGGCCGCGGTGCGCAGCACACCCTGAGAGGAAGCCATGGCCCAGTCCACGCCCCCGCGCAGGAGCCCTGCCACGTGGGCCGTCGTAACGATCCTGCTGCTCATCGCGGTGTGCGGCACGCTGTTCGTGCCGATCTACGCGCGCGCCACGCCGAAGTTAGGCGATTTCCCCTTCTTCTACTGGTACCAGCTGCTCTGGGTGCCCGTGGTCGCGCTGCTGTGCCTGACCTGCTACCTGCTGCTGCGGCGTGGCCGCGGCGCCGGCGGGGAGGAGGAGGCCAAGTGAGTCACGTCGACGGAGTCGCCTTCACCATCGTCGTCGTCATGTTCCTGCTCGTGACCGGGATCGGCTTCGCCGCCGCCCGGTGGCGCCCGGCGCGGGACAGGATGCACCTCAACGAGTGGGGCCTGGGCGGGCGCGGATTCGGCACGTTCATCAGCTGGTTCCTGCTGGGCGGCGACGTCTACACCGCCTACACGTTCATCGCCGTGCCCGCGCTGGTGTACGCGACCGGCGCCGCGGGCTTCTACGCGCTGTCCTACTCGATCATGGTCTTCCCGATCGTGTTCATCTTCGCCTCGCGGCTGTGGTCGATCGCCCGCGCGCACAACTACGTCACCCCGGCCGACTTCATCCGGGGCCGGTACGGCTCGCGCGGCCTAGGGCTCGCGGTGGCGTGCACCGGGATCCTGGCCACCATGCCCTACATCGCGCTGCAGCTGATCGGCATCGAGGCGGTGCTGATCGTGCTCGGGATCACCAGCACGACCGTAGCCCTGATCATCGCGTTCGCCGTCCTGGCCGGCTACACCTTCCTGGCCGGGCTGCGGGCGCCGGCCCTGATCGCGTTCGTCAAGGACACGCTCGTCTACGTGACTGTCATCGTCGCGGTCATCTACATCCCGACCAGGCTGGGCGGCTGGAGCCACATCTTCGGCGCCGCGGCGACGCACCTGAAGGTGATCAACCCGCTGACCGGCAAGCCGCACGGCAGCCTGATCGTGACCCCGGCCGGGGAATGGGCCTACGCCACCCTGGCGCTGGGCTCCGCGCTGGCCCTGTTCATGTACCCGCACATCATGACCGGGATCTTCGCCACCAAGCGGCGCAACGTGATCCGGCGCAACCTGGCCGCCCTGCCCGCGTACACGCTGGTGCTCGGCATCATCGCGCTGTTCGGCTACATGGCGCTGGCCACCCCGGCGGTGAACGCGGGCGTCAAGGCGCACGGGGACAACACCCAGCTGTCGGTGCCGCTGCTGTTCGAGCACATGTTCCCCAGCTGGTTCGCGGGGATCGGCTTCTCGGCGATCATCATCGGCGCGCTGGTGCCCGCGGCCATCATGTCGATCGCCGCGGCGAACCTGTTCAGCCGCAACATCTACACGGAGTTCTTCCGGCCGGGTGCCAGCCCGGCCGAGCAGACGCGGGCCGCCCAGTGGGCATCGCTGGTCATGAAGCTCGGCGCGCTGCTGTTCGCGATCGAGCTGAGCAAGACGTTCTCGATCAACCTGCAGCTGCTCGGCGGGGTCTGGATCATTCAGACCTTCCCGGCGATCGTGGCCGGCCTGTACACGCGCTGGTTCCACCGCTGGGCGCTGCTCATCGGCTGGGCCGCGGGCATGGCGTACGGCACGATCGAGGCGTGGCGGACGCCCGGGAACGGCCAGCATCACTTCGGCGCGTCCACGGCCCCGATCCTCGGGCACATCATCTACATCGGGTTCGCCGCATTCATCATCAACCTGGTGGTCGCGGCGGTGCTCACGCTCATCTTCAACGCGACCCACCTCCCGGCCGGGACCGACGAGACCCAGCCCGCCCAGTACACCGCCGACCCCGAGGACGAGCCGGTCACGGTTCCGGTCGGCGCCGGGGTCGACTCACCCTGACCGGCAGCGCGGTCCACGCGCAGTCCTGAACGGGCCGGCGGGCGGGGCTCTAGCCCGCCCGCCGGCCCCACCCCCCGCCCACCTCCCCATTCCCCCTTCACCTGCCCCTTCCCGGGCCCAGGCTGTCGGCGGGGCAGGGCAGGATGGGTACATGCCGGCGCCCGCAGCGGTCATGAGCCCGGCCCTGGACGGCTTC
The DNA here is from genome assembly GCA_963808705.1 of uncultured Actinomycetota bacterium. GTDB lineage: Bacteria > Actinomycetota > Actinomycetes > Streptosporangiales > Streptosporangiaceae > JASHPR01. Next base: position 1,038,408 of record CAWEHB010000016.1, read on the forward strand.
AGCGAAGCGACCAGGGCCTGGTTCACCGACGCCTTCGCCGAGCCGACCGCGGCACAAGCGCAGGCCTGGACGGCGATCAGCCGGGGCGAGAACACGCTGGTCATCGCGCCGACCGGGTCGGGCAAGACGCTGGCCGCGTTCTTGTGGGCCATCGACAAGCTGGCCACCGAGCCGGTCCCGCCGGACCCGCGGCAGCGCTGCCGGGTGCTGTACATCTCGCCGCTGAAGGCGCTCGCGGTGGACATCGAGCGCAACCTGCGCTCGCCGCTGACCGGCGTCGGCCACGCCGCGCGCCGCCTGGGCCTGGCCGAGCCGGACATCCGGGTCGGCGTGCGCACCGGCGACACCGCGGCGGACGAGCGCCGCAAGCTGTCCGCCACGCCGCCGGACATCCTGATCACCACGCCCGAGTCGCTGTTCCTGCTGCTCACCTCGCAGGCCCGCGACGCGCTGCGCAACGTCGAGACCGTCATCGTGGACGAGGTGCACGCGCTGGCGGGCGGCAAGCGCGGCGCTCACCTGGCCCTCTCGCTGGAGCGCCTGGACGCCCTGTGCTTGCCTCGGGGGGATGACCCCCCCAGACCCCCCCGCGCCTCATCCGCTCGGGCCGACCTTCGGCCGGCCGTCACGGCTGACTCGGCTTCGCCGAGCCCGCGGGCACAGGTCCGCCGGCCGGCACAGCGGATCGGGCTGTCCGCGACCGTGCGGCCGCCCGGGGAGGTGGCCGCGTTCCTGGGCGGCAGCCGGCCGGTCACCATCGCCGCGCCGCCCAGCGACAAGCGGATCGAGCTGCAGATCGTCGTCCCGGTCGAGGACATGGCCGACCTGGAGCTGGCCGACGGCGCCCCGGCCGACGGCCAGGCTCCGGACGACCCGGTGCGCCGCCGTTCCATCTGGCCCCACGTCGAGGAGCGGGTGCTGGACGAGATCGAGGCGCACCGGTCCACGATCGTGTTCGCGAACTCCCGCCGCCTGGCCGAGCGGCTGTGCGCCCGGCTCAACGAGCTGGCCGCCGAGCGCGCCGAGCAGCGGGCCGGCCAGCCGCCGGCCGTCGGCAGGGCGCCGGCTCATCCCCCCGCCGAGGTCATGGCCCAGGCTGGCGTCGTGCCGGGGGCAGGGGCGGCGGGCGGGACGCACGCCGAGGTGGCCCGCGCGCACCACGGCTCGGTGTCCCGGCAGGAGCGTACCCAGATCGAGGAGGCGCTGAAGGCCGGCCGGCTCCCGGCCGTGGTGGCCACGTCCAGCCTGGAGCTCGGCATCGACATGGGCTCGGTCGACCTGGTCGTCCAGGTGGAGTCGCCGCCGTCGGTGGCCAGCGGGCTGCAGCGGACCGGGCGGGCGGGCCACCACGTCGGCGACGTCTCCCGCGGCGTGATCTTCCCCAAGTACCAGGGCGACCTGGTGCAGGCGACGGTCGTGGCCCGGCGGATGCTGGATGGCGCGATCGAGGAGCTGCGCATGCCGCGCAATCCCCTCGACGTGCTGGCCCAGCAGATCGTCGCGATGACCGCCATGGACGACTGGGACATCACCGCCCTGGAGCAGACGGTCCGGCGTGCCGCGCCGTTCGCCACCCTCACTCGCGGCGTGCTCGAGGCGGTGCTGGACATGCTGGCCGGCCGCTACCCCAGCGAGGAGTTCGCCGGGCTACGGCCCCGGCTGGTCTGGGACCGCACCACCGGCATGCTGCACGGCCGGCCGGGCGGCCAGCGGCTGGCGGTCACCAGCGGCGGGACGATCCCCGACCGCGGCCTGTTCGGCGTGTTCCTGGCCGGGGGGGAGCGGGACCGCAGCGGCCGGCATTCCCGGCGGGTCGGCGAGCTGGACGAGGAGATGGTCTACGAGTCGCGGGTCGGCGACGTGTTCGTGCTCGGCGCGAGCTCCTGGCGGATCGAGGACATCACCGCCGACCAGGTGCTGGTCTCCCCGGCGCCGGGCCAGCCGGGCCGGCTCCCGTTCTGGCACGGCGACGCGCCGGGCCGGCAGGCCGAGCTCGGCCGGGCCATCGGCCAGTACTGCCGCGAGCTCGGCGCGGCCAGCCCGCAGGAGGCGACCAGCCGGCTGCGCCGCGACGGCCTGGACGAGCTGGCCGCCGCGAACCTGGTCCGGTACCTGGCCGCGCAGCGCGAGGCGACCGGCTACCTGCCCGACGACAAGACCCTGGTCATGGAGCGGTTCCGGGACGAGCTCGGGGACTGGCGGCTGGTGCTGCACAGCCCGTACGGCGCCCGGCTGCACGCTCCGTGGGCGCTGGCGATCGCGGCCCGGCTGCGGGACCGGTACCCGGGCATGGACGTGCAGGCGCTGCACACCGACGACGGCATCGTCATCCGGGTCCCCGACGCCGACGACCCGCCCCCGGCCGGGATCGCCGCGCTGGACCCGGACGAGGTGGAGCAGCTGGTGACCGCCGAGCTGGGCTCGTCCGCCCTGTTCGCGTCCAGGTTCCGGGAATGCGCGGCCCGGGCGCTGCTGCTGCCCCGGCGGCAGCCGGGGCGGCGGACCCCGCTGTGGCAGCAGCGGCAGCGCTCGGCCCAGCTGCTGTCGGTGGCCCGCCGGTACGGGACGTTCCCGATCGTGCTCGAGACGGTCCGCGAGTGCCTGCAGGACGTGTTCGACGTCCCCGGCCTGACCGGCCTGCTGCGCGACCTGGCCGCGCGCCGGGTGCGGCTGGTGGAGGTGGAGACCAGCGCGCCGTCCCCGTTCGGGCGCTCGCTGCTGTTCCGGTACGTGGGCGCGTTCATGTACGAGGGCGACGCCCCGCTGGCCGAGCGCCGGGCCCAGGCCCTGGCGCTCGACTCCTCGCTGCTGGCCGAGCTGCTCGGCCAGGCCGATGCGCGGGAGCTGCTCGACCCGGACATCGTCCAGGACTGCGAACGCGACGCCCAGTGGCTCACACCGCACCGTAGGTGCCGTGGTCTGGAAGCGGTCGCGGACCTGCTGCGCGCGGTCGGCCCGCTGTCGGCCATGGAGGTCGAGGAGCGGTGCGAGGAGCCCGGGAGCGCGCCGGGCTGGCTCGCCGAGCTGGCCGCGCAGCGCCGGGCGCTCGAGGTCCGGGTGGCGGGCGAGCCGCGCTGGGCGGCGATCGAGGACGCCGGAAGGCTGCGCGACGCGCTCGGGGTGGCGCTGCCGCCCGGCGTGCCCGCCGCGTTCACCGAGCCCGCCCCGGACCCGCTCGGCGACCTGGCGGCCCGGTACGCCCGCGCCCGCGGGCCGTTCACCGCGGGCGCGGCCGCGCAGCGGTACGGCCTCGGCGTGGCGGTGGTCACCGGCGCGCTGCAACGGCTTGCCGCCGAGGGCCGGGTGGCCGAGGGCGAGTTCCTGCCCGGCGGGCGCGGCACCGAGTGGTGCGACACCGGGATGCTCCGGCTGCTGCGCCGCCGCTGCCTGGCCAAGCTGCGCCGGGAGGCCGAGCCCGTGCCGCCGCAGGTGCTGGCGCGGTTCCTGCCCGCGTGGCAGAACGTGGCCGCAGCGGCAGGTGCCGACCGCGGGCGGCCGGGCCGGGCCCGGCCCGATGCCGTGTACGACGCGATCGAGCAGCTGGCCGGGGCCGCGATCGCGGCCTCGGCGCTGGAGACGCTGGTGCTGCCGGGCCGGGTGCCCGGCTACTCTCCCGCGGTGCTCGACGAGCTCACCGCGGCGGGCGAGATCGTGTGGTCGGGGGCGGGCGGCCTGCCCGGCGGTGACGGCTGGCTGGTGCTGGCGCCGGCCGACGCCGCGCCGCTGCTGTTCCCCGAGCCGGGCGAGATCACGATGACGCCGCTGCACGACGCGGTGCTCGCGGCCCTGGGCGACGGCGGCGCGCTGTTCTTCCGCGCGCTCGCCGACCGGGTCGGCGCGCGGCTTCGGGACGGCGACGACCCGGCGAGCCTGTCCGTCCTCACCGACCAGACGCTGGCCGCGGCCATCTGGGACCTGGTCTGGGCCTGCCGGCTGACCAACGACACGCTTGCCCCGCTGCGCACCGTGCTCGGCACCGGCAGGCCCGTCGCCGGCGCCGCAGCGGCCGACGGCCACGGCGGGCCGGCCGCCGACGGCCACGCGGCCGGCGGCAGGCCCGGCCGGTACGGCCGTTCTGGCGCGCGCAGGCCGGGATTCGGCCGGGCGGCGCTGCCGTCCCGGAGCGGCCCGCCGACGGTCAGCGGGAGATGGTCGGTGCTGCCGCCGGGCGAGCGGGGCGAGCGAGATGAGGCGGCCCGGACCAGGCGGCTGCACGCACTGGCCGGGACCCTGCTGGACCGGCACGGCGTGCTGATCCGGGGCGCGGCGGCCGCCGAGCGGGTGACCGGCGGATTCGGCGCGCTGTACCCGGTACTGCGGGCGATGGAGGAAGCCGGCCAGTGCCGGCGGGGCTACTTCGTCGAGGGCCTGGGCGCGGCGCAGTTCGCCCTGCCCGGAGCGGTGGACCGGATGCGCGCGATGGCCGGCCCGGCGCCCGCCCCGGCCGATCTGGCGCGCGCCCCGGCCGGCCCGGCCCGCTCGGCCGTGGTCCTGGCGGCGTCCGATCCCGCGAATGCCTACGGGGCGGCGCTGCCCTGGCCGGCCCGGCCGGATGAGACTCCGGGCGGGCACCGGCCGGGCCGCAAGGCGGGCGCGCTCGTGATCCTGGCCGACGGCGAGCTCGTGCTCTACGTCGAGCGCGGCGGCAAGACCCTGCTGTCCTGGACCAGCGACCCGGCCTTGCTCGGCCCCGCAGCCGCCGCGCTGGCCGCGGCCGTGCGTGACGGGGCGCTCGGGCGGCTCACCGTGGAGCGCGCCGACGGCGCGGGGGTCTACGACTCCCCGCTGGCCCGGGCGCTGGAGTCGGCCGGGTTCCGGCCTACCCCCCGCGGCCTGCGCCTGCGCGTCACCTAAGGCGCGGCAGCAGCTCACGAAGGCTGGCGGGGCCGTGGCCGAGCAGCGCGACGGCCGCCGCCAGCGCCGCCACCATGGTCACGATCACCGTGACCAGCAGCAGCCGCCGGGCGCGCGGCACATGCCCCTGCTCGCTGGTCACCACGCGGCCGAGCCCCCAGATCACCGGGGTGACGGCCAGCACGATCAGCCCGGCCACCGGCTGTCTCCGGAGGATCGCCGCGCCGACCGCGGCGAAGGCGATGGCGGTGCGCGCCCAGGACAGCCGGGTTCGCTCCCGGGCCAGGCCGGGGTCGACATCCTCGCGCTCGTCGGGCGGCGGCACCACGGCATCCCCTACCGGACGGCCGAGACCAGCAGCACCACCGCGGCCAGGACGGCGATGCCCGCGACAGTAGCCACCAGGACCTGCGGCAGCACCGACCTCGGCAGCGGGGCGCTGTGCCGCAGGGCCGCCTGGGTCCGCTGCCAGTCCCGGTAGGCAATCACGGACACAGCCGCGCCGAGCACGATCAGCGGGACGCCGAGCACGTGACGGCCCCACGGGACGCCGGGAAACGGCGGCAGCAGCTGAACGATCCCCAGCCCGGCCACGACCAGCGCCAGCGCGGTCCGGTTCCAGGCCAGGAACGTGCGTTCGTTGGCGAGCGTGAACCGGGCGTCCGGCTCGGTGCCTGCGTCCGATGGCCCAGGATCGAGATCGTCGTGACCGTCGCGGCTGCTCGTCGCTCCTCCACCGGCGCCCTTGCCCGATTAGCTCACCAATGGTGACACGCGCGGGCCGCCGCGAGTGATCCGGCATGCCAATCTCGCGCACGGGCCGGCGCGACCCGGTCGGCAACTATCCAGGCTATGCACAGCATCCTTTCAGTGAATGGTCAGGCTCGTGGCTATAGTTGAGGTGGCGCCCCCCGGCTCCCCAGACCGCGCCGGGGGGCGCCCACAAGCGCGCCCCGCCGGCCCGGCCGGCGGGGCGCCCGCCATTTCGGGCCCGGCCACCCGTGCCCGTCACCGACCAGGCGCCTCGGGGCGGCATAATGCTTGACATGCGTTTGTCCGCCCGCGCCGACTACGCCCTGCGTGCTGCCATCGAGCTCGCGGCCGCCAGCGGCGGCGGCCACGTCACCGCCGACCAGCTGGCCAGGACTCAGGGCATTCCCGGTAAGTTTCTCGAAGCCATCCTGACCCAGCTCCGCCGCGGCGGGCTGGTCCGCAGCCAGCGCGGCCCGGACGGGGGATTCTGGCTGGCCCGGCCCGCCTCCGAGATCTCGCTGGCCGACATCATCCGGGCCATCGACGGGCCGCTCGTCGGCGTGCGCGGCGAGCGCCCGGAGAACCTCGGCTATATCGGCGCCGCCGAGCCGCTGCAGACCGTGTGGATCGCGCTGCGGGCCAACGAGCGGGCCATCCTCGAGGACGTGACGCTGGAGCACATCGTGTCCGGCCAGCTGCCCGAGAGCGTGGTCAAGCTCGCCGACGATCCGCGCGCCTGGGTGTAACCGCCGGGGTAGCGGAGCGCCGCTCAGATCGAGATCGGCACCATGTCCTTTATGTCGCTGATGCCGCGGGTGACCTGCTCGAACTCGGGCTGGCCCGGCGGCATAGCGGCGAACCTGGTGCCACCCGCCGCCGCGACCTTCGGCTCGGGGGCGCGCTCCAGCCGGATCGGGTCGGCCGGGGCGCCGGGCTCTGGCACGCTGGCCACGTCGGGCGGCAGTTCCCTGACGCCGGCGAAGACGGGCTCGCTCTGCAGTTCCGCCAGGGCGAAGCTGTCGGACACCTCCCTGAGCACCTGCGACAGGGGCGCGCCGAGGGCACCGCAGATCGAGGCGAGCAGCTCGGACGAGGCTTCCTTCTGGCCGCGCTCTACCTCGGACAGATATCCGAGCGACACGCGCGCAGCGGCGGACACCTCACGGAGGGTGCGACCCTGCCGGAGACGCAGCCGCCGCAGCGCGTCACCGAGCAAGTGACGAAGCAGGACCATCGCCGCACTCCCTTCCCGGGGCCTTCCGCTGTCCCCTCCACCGTACCTGTCCTTACGGACCGTGCGGGAGAGGTCCCAGCCGCGTGTTCAATGCCGTAACGCTGTAATCATATGCCGTCTTCCCGTAGCACGCTCAACAGCAGGCCGAGCGACTGCTCGACGGTCGCGACGCGGATCTGGTGCCGGTCGCCGGAGAGCGCGAGGGAGCGCGCCGTGGTGCCGCCGCCCGCGGCGACCGCGATGTGCACCGTGCCCACCGGCTGGCCGTCCGCCGGGTCAGGGCCGGCCACGCCCGTGGTGGCGGCCGCTACCGCCGCTCCCATCCGGCGGCGCGCTCCTTCCGCCATGGCCGCGGCCACCGCGGGATGCACCGCGCCATGCCGCTCCAGCAGCCCGGACGGAACGCCGAGGAGCGCCGTCTTCAGGTCCGTCGCGTAGGTGACCACCGCGCCGCGGAAAGCCGCGGACGCGCCCGGGACCGAGGTCAGCGCCGTGGCGAGCATCCCGCCGGTGAGCGACTCGGCCACCGCGAGCGTGTCCCCCCGCGCCGTGAGCAGCCCGATGATCTCGCCGGAGAGCGCGCGGATCCGGCTCCCGGTGCCCGGCCCGCCCGGGCTCTGCGCGCCCGGCCCGTGAGGACCCATGATGTCTCTCCCTATCCTGCCGCCGATCAGCCGTGCGCGGTCGCGCGGCGCAGGCGCACCGCGCGGGCCGCGTAGTCCGCGCCGGTCACCACCGTGACGACGAGCGCGACCGCCATCACAAGCTCGCGGACGACCCCGAAGGGCCCGGGCAGGATATAGAGCGCGATCGCGATCACCTGCAGCAGGGTCTTGGCCTTGCCGCCGCGGCTCGCGGCGATGACGCCGCGGGAGATGACCCAGAAGCGCAGGCCGGTGACGGCCAGCTCGCGGAACAGGATCACGCCCGTGACCCACCAGGGCAGCTCGCCGAGGTAAGACAGCACCACCAGCGCCGACCCGGTGAGGGCCTTGTCCGCGATCGGGTCCGCGATCTTGCCGAAGTCGGTGATCAGGCCCCGCCGCCGCGCCAGCTCGCCGTCGAGGAAGTCGGTGGCCGAGGCCAGGCCGAAGATGGCGCAGGCGGCGATCCGCCAGCCGTCTCCCCCGGCCAGCAGGCACACGATGAACACCGGCACCAGGCACAGCCGGAGCGCGGTCAGCACGTTCGCGACATTGACCAGGCCTGGCGCCGCGGCGGCACCGGCGGTCCCGCGTTCACCCGCGGCGGCACCGGCGGTCCCGCGTTCACGCGCAGCGCCGGCGTCAGGCCGGCTCAACGCGCTGCGCGCCTCTCGCCGGCGGGGCGCCCGTGGTACCGGGCCCGGCGGTACCGATCACATCGGCCAGCAGATCGGCGCCTTCCGCGCCGGTCGCCCTGGCCCGGACCATGTCGCCCGCGGCGAGGCGGCCGCGGGCCCGCACCTCCGTGGTCCCGTCGACCTCCGGGGCCTGGTGCGCGGCGCGGCCGCAGTACCGCCCCCCGCCGAGCGGCTCCTCGATGAGGACGTCCACGATCTCGCCGGCGCGCTCCTCGGCCCGCTGGGCCATGAGCTCGTCCGCCAGGTCGGCGAGATCCTCGACCCGCCGCGCGATCTCGTCGGCCGGTACCTGCCCGGGCAGGGACGCTGCCTCGGTACCGTCCTCCTCGGAGTACCCGAAGATCCCGATGGCGTCGAGGCGGGCGTCGGTCAGGAAGCGGTGCAGCTCCGCCACGTCGGCCTCGGTCTCCCCCGGGAAGCCCACGATGAAGTTGGAACGCACGCCAGCCTCCGGGCAGGCCCGCCTGACCTGCTCCAGGAGCGCGCAGAAGCGCTCGCGGTCGCCGAACCGCCGCATGGCCCGCAGCACGCGGCCGCTGGCGTGCTGGAAGGACAGGTCGAAGTACGGCGCCACTCCGGGGGTCGAGGTCATGACCTCGATCAGGCCCGGCCGCAGCTCGGCGGGCTGCAGGTAGCTGATCCGCACCCGCTCGATCCCCGGCACCGCCGCGAGCTCGGGGAGCACCGTCTCGAGCAGCCTCAGGTCGCCCAGGTCCTTGCCGTAGGAGGTGGAGTTCTCGCTGACCAGGAAGAGCTCCCGCACTCCCTGGGCCGCCAGCCAGCCTGCCTCGGCCACCAGGTCCTGCGGCGGCCGGGACACGAACGCGCCGCGGAACGCGGGGATGGCGCAGAAGCTGCACCGGCGGTCGCAGCCCGATGCGATCTTCAGCGGCGCCATGACGCCGCCGTCGAGCCGGCGGCGCAGCACCCGCGGCCCCGAGGCCGGGGCTATCCCCGGCGGGAGATCCGGCAGGACCGTCCGGGCGGCCGGGCCCGCGGCCGTCTCGTGCCCGGGGATGCGGCCGCCCGCGGCGTGCGGGCGCCCGGCCGGCGAGATCGGGAGCAGGCGCCTGCGGTCGCGGGGCTCGTGCGCGGCCCACCGCTGGCCGTCGAGCACCGCGTCGAGCCGGGCGGCGATGTCGCCGTAATCGTCGAAGCCGAGGACCTGGGCCTCCGGCAGCGCCTCGGCGAGGCCGGAGCCGTAACGTTCCGCCAGGCAGCCCGCGGCCACCACCTTCGCGCCGCCTGACCCGGCGCTGAGCAGCTCGTCGATCGATTCCTGCTTGGCCGCCTGGATGAAGCCGCAGGTGTTGACCAGGACCACGTCGGCGTCGGTGTCGGGTTCGAGCACGGTCCAGCCCGCGGCCTCGAGGCGGGCCGCGAGCTCTTCCGAGTCGACCTCATTCCGCGCGCAGCCCAGCGTGACCAGGCTCACGCGCTTCGCGGCGGCATGCTCCGCAGCGGGGCGACCTGCGGCGGGACGGCTCGATGACACACCGGCAGACTACGGTAACTCCGCCGGTGCGACGGCGCCGGCGGTGGCCGCGGAACCTGGCCTCCCCGGCCTCCTGCGCCGCTCCGGTCAGCCGACGGAGGCCTGCTGGCCAGGCCCGAGGCTGAGCGTGACCGGCTGGGTGGACCCGGCGGGCACCGGATTCTTCCCGTTCACCGTCAGCGAGACTCCGGCGGGATTGCCGAGCACCAGGCTCACCGCCTGGTTCTCGGTCCAGTTCATCGAGCTGCCGGGGTTGATGATGCCCTGGTAGATCTGGGTTCCGCTGGCCGTGGTGAGCTGGACCCAGCAGGCCTCGGTGGCCGTGATGCGGATCACCACCTCGTTGGCCAGCGCGGGCGGCGGAGGCGTGGCGGTCGGCTTCGGGTGCGCCGTGGGCTTGGCCGCGGGCTTGTGCGCCGTGGTGCCCACGTGCCGCGAGCCGGACGAGGACGCGGCCGGCGGGGAGGATGACACCAGGTGGTACACGACCAGGCCGACGAGCACGGCGAGCGCCAGGACCATGGCCACGCTCCAGTTCGGCCCGCGGCGCTCCCTGATCTTGATCGGCGTGGCGGGCTCGAAGACATCGGCGGCGGAGATGGCCCGCGGTGCGCCCTGCGTCTCGTCGTACTCCCGGATCAGCGCCTCCGGGTCGGCGCCCACGGCCCGGGCGATGCTGCGGATATGGCCCCGGGCGTAGAAATCGCCGCCGCACGCGGAGTAATCACCGCGCTCGATCTCCCGGATGATCGTCTCCCGGATGCAGGTTCGCTGGCTGACCTGCGTGACGGTGAGATCAGCCTGGCGGCGTGCCTCTGCCAGGGTGTCACCGATGCTCACGCCGCGCCTCCACTCCTTGTCTTGCTGTGCTTTCATCGCTGTGCGCCGCCCGGGGAGGGACGGGTGCGGTGACAGCTGCCGGTCTTCCTTTGCGTTCCCTGCGTGAGGGGCCAGTCACCAAGTGTAGACATCCATCAGCCGGCCAACGGCGAGCCGACCCTCTTGACGGCACTATAAGTATCCCGCGCCGGGCGGCTGGCCACGACCCCCGAACCCTCTGAACTCCCTCAGGAATCCGTCAGGGGCCGGTCAGCAATCCGGCCCGCGGATCAGCTCTCGGGGCTGCCGCGCAAGGACGCGAGCAGCGCCCCGAGGTCGTCCGGCTTGACCAGCACGTCCCTGGCCTTGGAGCCCTCGCTGGGCCCGACCACGCCCCGGCTCTCCAGCAGGTCCATCAGCCGGCCTGCCTTGGCGAAGCCCACCCGCAGCTTGCGCTGCAGCATCGAGGTGGACCCGAACTGGGTGCTGACCACGAGCTCGGCGGCCTGCAGCAGGTACTCGAGGTCGTCCCCGATGTCCGCGTCGATCTCCCGCTGGTGGCCTTCCGGCGCGGCCACGTCGTCGCGGTAGGCGGGATCCGCCTGCTTCTTGCAGTGCGCGACGACCTCGCGGATCTCCTTCTCGGTCACGAACGCGTTCTGCAGCCGCAGCGGTTTGCTCGCGCCCATCGGCAGGAACAGGGAGTCACCCTGGCCGATCAGCTTCTCGGCGCCGGGCTGGTCCAGGATGACCCGGCTGTCGGTCAGGCTCGAGGTGGCGAACGCGAGCCGGGACGGCACGTTGGCCTTGATCAGCCCGGTCACCACGTCCACGCTCGGGCGCTGCGTCGCGAGCACCAGGTGGATGCCGGCCGCCCGGGCGAGCTGGGTGATCCGCACCACGGAGTCCTCGACGTCGCGCGGGGACACCATCATCAGGTCGGCGAGCTCGTCGACGATCACCAGCAGGTAGGGGTACGGCTCGTAGACGCGCTCGCTGCCGGCCGGGGCGGCGAGCTTCCCCGAGCGCACCGCCTTGTTGAAGTCGTCCAGGTGCCGGAACCCGGACGCCGCGAGGTCGTCGTAGCGGCGGTCCATCTCCCCGACCACCCACTGCAGCGCGTCCGCGGCCCGCTTGGGGTTGGTGATGATCGGGGTGATCAGGTGCGGGATGCCCTGGTAGGCGGCGAGCTCGACCCGCTTGGGGTCGATCAGGATCATCCGGACCTCGTCCGGGGTGGCCCGCAGCAGGACCGACGTGATCAGCCCGTTGATGCAAGTACTTTTGCCGGCCCCGGTCGCTCCGGCTATCAACATATGGGGCATCTTCGCGATGTTAGCCACTACATGTAGGCCCTCGACGTTCTTGCCGAGGCCGACCACCATCGGGTGGTGGTCGCTGGCCGCCGCCGGGGACCGCAGCACGTCGCCCAGGCTGACGATCTCCCGGTCGGCGTTGGGGATCTCCACCCCGATCGCGGACTTGCCCGGGATCGGGGACAGGATCCGCACGTCCGCGCTCTTCACCGCGTACGCGATGTTCTTCGACAGCGCGGTGACCCGCTCCACCTTGACGGCGGGGGCGAGCTCGATCTCGTACCTGGTCACGGTCGGCCCCCGGGTGAACCCGGTCACGTGGGCGTCCACCTCGAACTGCTCGAGCACCGCCGACAGCGCCTCGACCATGAGGTCGTTGGCGCGGGTGCGGGTCTTCGGCGCCGTCCCCGGCCGCAGCAGCGCCGCGGGCGGCAGCGTGTAGCTGGCGTCGCTGGCGCTGGTCAGCATGAGCTGCTCGCCGGGCTTGCGGTGATCAGCGCCGCCCGGCCCGGCCGAAGCGCCCGCCGGGACCTGCCGCCCGTCCGGGCCAGGCTCGGATCCGGACCACGGATCGCGCCATGACGTCCCGGCCGCGGCCGGGTCGGCAGGCTGTCCCCGCGACCCGGTGACCCCGGGGCCGTACGTCAGCGCCTCGCTGGCCGTGGCGTCCTCGGCGACCGGGGGCACCGCGGCCGCCGCTGCGGGCCGGGCGTCCCGGCCGGTACCCGCGCCGTCCCGGGGCAGGATCCCGCCCACCAGCGGCGTGTCGTAGGGCCGCTCGTGGTCGCCTGCCCCGATGGCTTCCTGCCGCTTGCGCCCGCGCCGGGCCAGCTGGCTGCCAGGGCGGCCGGCCTGGGCGGCGTCGCCCGCTTCGGCCTCGGCGTCGGCGTCATCGGCCCACTGGCCCCACAGGACCCGCCGGCGCAGGCTGGCGAGCCGGGCCGGCACCCGGTGCAGCGGCGTTCCGGTGACCACCAGCAGGCCGAAGCCGGCGACCAGCGCGAGCAGCGGCGTCGCGATCCACGGCGTCACGGCCGCGACCAGTGGCGCCGACACCGCATAGCCGATGAAGCCGCCCGCCGCCCGGATCGCCGCCGTGCCGTCGGCCAGGCTGGGCGTCCCGTGGGCGATGTGCACCAGGCCGAGCATGCCGATGATCAGCGCCGCCCAGCCGATCACTATGCGGGCGATCTCCGCGTTCCGGTCCGGGTGCCGCAGGTAGCGCCAGGCCAGCAGGGCCAGCAGGATCGGTACCACCCAGGCCGCCGAGCCGAACCCGTTACGGACCGCGGCGGAAAGGTATCGGCCGACGACGCTGCCCAGGTGCCACCAGACCGCCGCGGCCGTGATGATGGCCAGGCCCAGGATGGCCAGCCCGGCGCCGTCCCGGCGGTGGGCCGGATCCAGGTCGCGCGCGTTCCGGCCGAAGGCCCGGGCCGCGGCCCCGACCGTGTGCGCCAGGGCCATCCATACGCCCGTGATCGCGCCGACCATCCAGCCGACCAGGATCACGCCCGGGTTGGCCGAGGGCTTCCGGCCGTAGCGCCGCCCGGTCGGACGGCGGTAGCTCTTTCCCGGCCGCCCACCGCGCGACCGCGCGCTCGGCTTGCGGCCGGGGCTGCCACTGCCCCTCGGGCGCGCGGAACTCGCCGAGCGGGACCGCCCGGCCGTCCCGGGCTTCGAGCGCGCGGCAGTCTTCGGCGCACGGGTCGCCATGATCTCCACGGTATCGGGCATTTCGCGCCAGGGCGAAGACCCAAAGCCCGTGTGTCGGCCTTGCCCGGTCTGCCCAGGACCGGACGAGGCCCACAAATGTACCGGAAGGCCGACTATAGCCAGCCTTTTCGTACATTCGCGGCGCGCCGCGGGGAGGGCGTGCGGCGGGACGCGGGCGGGCACCCAGTCAAGCGTTGTATTGATGATCGTCGCTAGAACAGCATACTGTCGGAGAGGAGCCAGGTGGCGACGGGACGGGTGGCGAGGGGAACCGGTAGCGACGGGAACGGGAGCCGGCCCGGTGGCGGCGCGGAGAGGCCGGGGAGGCGGGGAATGCGGATCGCGGTGGCGGGCGGCGGCCCGGGCGGGCTGTACTTCGCGGCCCTCGCCCGGCAGCTCGACCCGGCGAGCGAGATCACCGTCTGGGAGCGCAACGCGGCCGACGACACGTTCGGCTTCGGCGTGGTGTTCTCGGACGAGACCCTGGGCGGCATCGAGCACGCCGACCCTGCGATCTACCGCGCGATGGAGCGCGAGTTCGCCCGCTGGGACGACATCGACGTGCACGTCAAGGGCCAGGTGATCACCAGCGGCGGGCACGGCTTCGCCGCGCTGAGCCGCCGCCGGCTGCTGCAGATCCTGCAGCGGCGGTGCCGCGAGATCGGCGTGACCGTGCACTTCCGCGCCGAGGCCCCGCCGGCCGAGGTGCTGTCGGCCGGCTACGACCTGGTGGTAGCCGCGGACGGGGCGAACTCGGTAGTGCGGAAAGCCGCGGACTTCGCGTTCCGGCCCGATCTTGACATCAGGCGATGCAAGTACATGTGGCTCGGCACCGACCTGGTCTTCGACGCGTTCAAGTTCTACATCGAGCCGACGCCCTACGGCGTGATGCAGATTCACGGGTACCCCTACGACGCGGCCGGCAGCACGTTCATCGTCGAGATGCACGACTCGGTCTGGCGGGCGGCCGGGTTCGGCCGGCTCGCGCCGCCGGACCTGCCGCCGGGCCGCAGCGACGAGGCGTCGATCGAAGCGATCCGGGAACTGTTCGCCGGCGTGCTCGACGGTCACGCGGTGCACGCGAACAACTCCAAGTGGATCAGCTTCGGCACGCTGCGCTGCCGCAGCTGGCGGCACGGCAACGTGGTCCTGCTCGGCGACGCCGCGCACACCGCGCACTTTTCCATCGGCTCGGGGACCAAGCTGGCCATGGAGGACGCGCTGGCGCTGGCCGCCTGCCTGCACGAGCAGCCGGGCCTGGACGCGGCCCTGGGCGCCTACGAGGCCGAGCGCAAGCCGGTGGTGGCGTCCACGCAGCGCGCCGCGCAGGCCAGCCTGGAGTGGTTCGAGAACCTCGGCCAGTACACCGGCCAGGAGCCGGAGCAGTTCGCGTTCAACATCATGACCCGCAGCCGCCGGGTCACCCACGGCAACCTGCGGGTGCGTGACCCGGAGTTCGCGGACCGGATCGACGCCTGGTTCGCCGGGCATGAGAAGCGGCGCGGCATGGGGCCGGGCGACGTGGTCCCGCCGATGTTCCAGCCGCTGCGGCTGCGCGGCCTGGAGCTGAAGAACCGGGTCGTGGTGTCGGCGATGGACATGTACTCCTCGGCCGACGGCACGCCGTCCGACTTCCACCTGGTGCACCTGGGCGGCAAGGCGCTCGGCGGCGCCGCCCTGGTCATGACCGAGATGGTCTGCGTCAGCCCGGAGGGCCGGATCACCCCGGGCTGCGCGGGCATGTACGCGCCCGGGCACGAGACGGCCTGGCGGCGGACCACCCGCTTCGTGCACGAGAACTCGACGGCGAAGATCGGGCTGCAGCTCGGCCACTCCGGCCGCAAGGGCTCCACCCGGCTGATGTGGGAGGGCATCGACGAGCCGCTGCCCGCGGGCAACTGGGAGGTGTCTGCCCCCTCCCCCATCCCGTACCTGCCCGGCGTCAGCCAGGTACCCCGCGAGCTTACCCTGGCCGAGATGACGGAGATCAAAGATCAGTTCCGCAGCGCCACGCAAGCCGCCGACCGCTGCGGCTTCGACCTGATCGAGCTGCACTGCGCGCACGGCTACCTGCTGTCGTCGTTCATCTCGCCGGTCACCAACCGGCGCACCGACGGCTACGGCGGGGATCTGGCCGGGCGGCTGCGCTACCCGCTCGAGGTGTTCGCCGCGATGCGGGCGGCCTGGCCCGCGGGCAAGCCGATGACCGTGCGGATCTCGGCCACCGACTGGTGCCCGGGCGGGATCACCGGCGAGGACGCGGTCGAGATCGCGCGGGCGTTCCAGGCCGCGGGCGCGGACGCCATCGACGTGTCGACCGGGCAGGTCACGCCGGACGAGGAGCCGGCCTTCGGCCGGTCCTACCAGACGCCGTTCGCGGACGCGATCCGTAACCGGACCGGCATCGCCACCATCGCCGTCGGCGTGATCTCGTCCTACGACGACGTGAACTCGATCATCCTGGCCGGCCGGGCCGACCTGTGCGCGCTGGGCCGGGCCCACCTCTACGACCCGAACTGGACCCTGCACGCCGCGGCCGAGCAGGGCTACGATGGCCCGGCCGCCGCGTGGCCCGACCCGTGGCGGGCCGGGAGCAGGCCGCCGCAGACCGGGCGCAGCGACGGGCCGCGCCCGCGGCTGCAGCTGATCCGGGAGGGCGAGCCGGGGACCCGGCACGCCCGGTGGCGGCCCGGCGCGGTGTTAGCCCGGGGGACGACCCCCGGACCCCGCTGACTGGCCCCGGGACGTCCCGTTGGGGGATCTCGGGGATGAGACCGGGAGGAGACCAGGTGGAGCTTGAGCGGGTGAACCCGCCGTCGCTGCCGCGGCCGATCGGCTTCTCGCACGCGGTGGTGACCACCGGCGGGCGGCTGGTTTTCCTGGCCGGCCAGATCGCGCACGGCGCCGGCGGCGCGATCGTGGGCGACACGGTGGCCGCGCAGTTCGGGCAGGCGCTGGCCAACCTGCTGGAGGCGCTGCGCGCCGCGGGCGGCTCGCCCGAGCACCTGGCCAGCCTGACCGTCTACGCGGTCGACCTGGACGACTACCGGGCCCAGGGGCGCGAGATCGGCCTGGCCTGGCGGCGGCTGGCCGGCCGGGAGTATCCGGCGATGGCCGGGATCGGGGTCAGCAGGCTGTGGCACCCCGCGGCGCTGGTCGAGATCCAGGGCTACGCGGTCATCCCGTGACGGCCGGGCTGCCCTCCGGCGGCCGGCCGGTGAGCCCGAGCACGTAAGCGCGGGCCGGATCGGCCAGCCGCTTGCGCAGCGCGGCGAACGCGGCGTCCGCCCGCAGGCCGTTCCAGGCGTCGGGCAGCAGTTCCGCGGGCAGCCCGGGGTCGAGGAACGGCAGCCGCCGCCAGGCGGTGAGCGCCCGGACGTAGTCGGCGAACGCCTCGCCGCCGGACAGGCCGTCCGGCCGGGCCGCCGCCGGGCCGGCCGCGTCGAGGAACGCCTGGTACAGGCTCTGCAGCCGGTCCAGATCCCACCACCGCCCGACCTGCTCCCGCAGGTCGCCGAACGCGAGGTAGTCGGCGCGGAACAGGCTCACGTAGCCGGACAGGCCGCCGCGCTCGAGCACCTCGGCGGTCGCGCCGGCCAGGTGGCCCGGCGCGATCCACACGCCCGCCGACACGGTGCCGAAGCCGAGCCAGGTCAGCCGGGAGCGCAGCGCGTGCCGCCGCCGCCGCTGCGGCTCGGGCACGCTGAACACGGCCAGCAGCCAGCCGTCGGCGACCCGGGCCCGGGGCCGGTCGAAGATCCGCTGGTCGCCCTCGGCGAGGATGTCACGGCCGCGGCGGGACAGCGCGTAGCCCGCCGCGCCGCCGAGCCGGCGCGGCTCGAGCACCCCGCGCTGCTTCAGCCGCGAGATCGACGAACGCACCGCGGGCTCGTCCACGCCCAGCCCGGCCATCAGCCGGATCAGCGAGGCCACGCTGAGCCAGCCGCCTGCCTCGCGGGCGTACAGACCGTAGATCGTCACGATCAGCGCCCGCGGCTGCACCTGCCACTCCGGGCCGCTGCCTGGCGCCTCGGTGAAGGTCGTCATCCCAGGAACATAGCGGAATACTGGGGTAGTTCCATCTGCGCCTGAGGGGGTCCGGCCATGCAGCTCTCGCGGTCCGCGCACGTCGACACGTTCTGCCGGGACAACCTGCCGCCGGACGGGCTCTGGCCGGAGCTGAGGTTCTCGCTGCCCGGGCTGCGCTACCCCGACCGGCTCAACGCCGCGGTCGAACTGCTGGACGCGACCGCCGACGCCAGGGGAGGCGGCCGGCCGTGCCTGACCTCGCCGGACGCCGCCTGGAGCTACGACGCGGTGCGGCGCATCTCCAACCAGGTCGCGCGGGTGCTGGCCGAGGACCTGGGCGTGGTGCCCGGGAACCGGGTGCTGCTGCGCGGCCCGAACAACCCGTGGCTGGCCGCCTGCTGGCTCGGGGTGCTCAAGGCCGGCGGCGTCGCGGTGGCCACCATGTCGCTGCTGCGGGCCGGCGAGCTGGCCACCATCGGCCAGGTCGCCCGGCCCCGGCTGGCGCTGTGCGACCACCGGTTCACCGGCGAGCTGGCCGCCGCGGGCGTCGACGGCCTGCAGATCGTCGAGTACGGCGGCACCGGGCCGGACGACCTCGCGCAGCGCGCCGCCCGGATGCCCGGCGACTTCGCGGCCGTGGCCACCGCCGCCGACGACGTGGCCATGATCGCGTTCACGTCGGGCACCACCGGCCGGCCCAAGGCGGCCATGCACTTCCATCGTGACCTGCTCGCGATCGCGGACACGTTCTCCGAGCTCGTGCTCAAGCCGCGCCCGGACGACATCTTCACCGGCACCCCGCCGCTGGCCTTCACCTACGGGCTCGGCGGGCTGCTGGTGTTCCCGCTGCGGGTCGGCGCGGCCACGCTGCTGCTGGAGAAGGCCACGCCCGCGGAGCTCGCGGACCAGATCGCCGCGCGCGGCGTGACCGTGCTGTCCACGGCGCCTACCGCGTTCCGGGCGATGCTCGCCGCGGGCAAGGCCGGGCAGCTGCGCGGGCTGCGCCGGCCGGTCTCGGCCGGCGAGCACCTGCCCGGCTCGACCTGGCAGGCGTTCTACGACGCCACCGGCGTGAAGATCATCGACGGGATCGGCAGCACCGAGATGCTGCACATCTTCATCTCCTCCGCCGCCGACGAGATCCGGCCCGGGTCGACCGGCCGGGCCGTCCCCGGCTACGAGGCGGCCATCCTGGACGACGACGGCAAGCCGGTGCCGGACGGGGAGCCCGGCCGGCTGGCGGTCAAGGGCCCCACCGGCTGCCGGTACCTGGCCGACGGCCGGCAGCGGTCGTACGTGCGCGACGGCTGGAACTTCACCGGCGACACCTACATCCGCGACGGCGACGGCTACTTCTGGTACCAGGCACGCAGCGACGACATGATCATCTCGGGCGGCTACAACATCGCCGGCCCGGAGATCGAGGAGGCCCTGCTCGGTCACCCGGACGTGGCCGAGTGCGGGGTGGTCGGTGTCCCGGACGAGACCCGCGGCCAGATCGTCAAGGCCTTCGTGGTGCTGGCCGACGGCGTGGACGGCAGCGAGGCGAAGGCGAGCGAGCTGCAGGACTACGTGAAGCGGCAGATCGCGCCGTACAAGTACCCGCGCGCGGTGCAGTTCCTGGCCGCGCTGCCGCGGACGAACACCGGCAAGCTGCAGCGGTTCCGGCTCCGGCAGCTGGCCGACGGCGAGCCCGGCTAGGCGCCGCTGGCGACCGCGATCCGGTCGATGCCGTAGCCGCTGATCAGCAGCCGCTCCTTGCGGCTGCCCAGCAGCCTGGCGGTCCAGTCGGTGAACCCGCCGTCGCCGACCTCGAGCTCGGGCCCGCCGAAGGCCGCCTGGACCTTGAAGCACAGCCCGGTGTAGTAGCCGCGGCCGCTGAGCCGCTGCGGGGCGTCGGCGACCTCGACGCCCCGGGCGCCGGCCAGCGCGGCGGCCACCGCCGCGGTGACATCCGACATCGCCGGGTCCAGGCAGGTGAGCTCGAGCCGGATCCGCGACGCGCCGAGCCGCCGCAGCCCGGCGGCGGCGAACCCCAGGTGCGCCACCGCGCTGTCCCGCTCGAAGGCATGACCTCCGGTGTCCCGCCCGGCGGTGACCGCGCCGAGCAACTGGAAGTGCGCGAAGCTGACCGGCCCGCTGACCTGCTGGGCCCGGGCCACGCGCTGGGTCGCGGCCAGCCGGACCTGCCCGGCGGACCGGGGCTGCGCGGCCAGGGCGCGGCGGCGGCGCGCGGCAGCCTCCAGGGCCAGCCCGTTCGTCGGGTCGGCGGCCACCTCGCTGCCCCGGACGGTGGCGATCACGTTGCGCGGGTCCACCGTGGCCACGGCCGAGATGGCGCCGAGCGGCAGGACCGGGGCCAGGGTGAGCACCTCGAACCCGTCGGGCAGGGACGCCAGCATGGCGTCCTCGGCCCGCCGCCGCGGCGCGAAGCCCACGGCAGCGGGCGCCGCGAAACGGTCGCGGCCGTAGTGCCGCATCACCTCGGCGGGCGTCACCCGGCTGGCCCGCCGGCGTTGCACCTCGAGCAGCACGGTGATCAGGTCCGCGCCGGGCAGCGCAGCCAGCCGGTCGACCAGGGCCGGGTCGCCGGCCTCCCGCAGCACCCGCCGCAGCGCGGGGTGGATGGCGCCGTCCATGACTGATCAGTATCCGGCGCTCCCCGGCCCGGCGCGACCGGATTCAGACCTCCACGAGCACCGGGATGATCATCGGCCGACGGCGGTAGTTGTCGCTCACCCAGCGCCCCACGGTCCGGCGGACCAGCTGCTGCAGCTGGTGGGAGTCGCTGATCCCGTCGGCGGCCGCCCGGGCCAGCGCCTCCTCGATCCGCGGCCGGATCTCGCCGAAGGCCGCGTCGTCGATCCCGGAGCCGCGGGCGTGGATCGCCGGGCCCGCGATCATCTTCCCGGTGGTGGAATCGACCACGACCACCACGGACACGAAGCCCTCGTCGCCGAGGATCCGCCGGTCCTTCAGCGATGCCTCGGTGACCTCGCCGACCGAGAGCCCGTCCACGTACACGTAACCGACCTGGACGTGCCCGGTGACCGAGGCCTGGCCGTCCACCAGGTCGACCACCACCCCGTCCTCGGCGATCACGATGTTCTTGTCCGGCACGCCGGTCAGCCCGGCGAGCTCCGCGTGCGCCCGCAAGTGCCG
Source organism: uncultured Actinomycetota bacterium (assembly GCA_963808705.1). Lineage (GTDB taxonomy): Bacteria > Actinomycetota > Actinomycetes > Streptosporangiales > Streptosporangiaceae > JASHPR01. Next base: position 1,059,128 of record CAWEHB010000016.1, read on the forward strand.
CCACTCCCCGTGCACCGGGATGAAGTTGCTCGGCCGCACCAGGTTCAGCACGTACAGCAGCTCGCCGGCGGGCGCGTGCCCGGACACGTGCACCAGCGCGTTGCCCCGGTGCACCACCCGCGCGCCCAGCCGGGTCAGCTCGTTGATGACCCGGTTCACGGCGCTCTCGTTCCCCGGCACCAGCGACGAGGCGAGGATCACCGTGTCGCCCTCGGCGATCCGGATCGGGTGGTCCCGGGCGGCCATCCGGGCCAGCGCCGACATCGGCTCGCCCTGCGACCCGGTGGAGATCAGCACGATCCGCTCCGGCGGCAGCTCCTCGGCCTCGCGCAGCTCCACGACCAGCCCGCCGGGGACCGACGGCACCCGCAGGTAGCCCAGCTCGCGGGCGACGCCCATGTTCCGCACCATGGACCGGCCGACCAGCGCCACCTTGCGCCCGTGCGCGGCCGCGGCGTCCATCACCTGCTGCACCCGGTGCACGTGGCTGGCGAAGCAGGACACGATGATCCGCTGGTCCGCGGCGTCGAAGACCTCGCCCAGCACCGGCCCGATCGCCCGCTCGGTGGTCACGATGCCGGGGATCTCCGCGTTGGTCGAGTCCGACATCAGCAGGTCCACGCCCTCGGCGCCGAGCCGGGCGAAGCCGCCCAGGTCGGTCAGGCGCCCGTCCAGCGGCAGCTGGTCCATCTTGAAGTCCCCGGTGTGCAGCACCAGGCCCGCGCGGGTCCGGATGCCGACGGCCAGGGCGTCGGGGATGGAGTGGTTCACCGCGAAAAATTCAAGATCAAATGGCCCGAACGAGTGGCTCGTGCCGTCGGCGACCTCGCGTCCCACCGGGGTCAGCCGGTGCTCCTGCAGCTTGCTGGCCACCAGCGCCAGCGTCAGCCTGGACCCGACCACGGGCAGGTCGGGCCGCAGCCGCAGCAGGTAAGGGACCGCGCCGATGTGGTCCTCGTGCGCGTGGGTGAGCACGAGCGCCTCGATCTGGTCCAGCCGGCCCTCGATGGGCGAGAAGTCCGGCAGGATCAGGTCGACCCCCGGCTGGTCGGGCTCGGGGAACAGTACCCCGCAGTCCACGACCAGCAGCCGGCCCGCGTGCTCGAAGACCGTCATGTTCCGGCCGATCTCGCCGATCCCGCCCAGCGCGACGATCCGCAGGCCGTCGGCGGGCAGGGGCGGCGGCGGCCCGAGTTCCGGGTGTGGGTGGCTCACCGGATCTTCACGCCGCCCGCCACCAGGTCCGTGCGCAGCCGCTCCGCCTCGGCCGTGGTCGCGTCGGCCAGCGGCAGGCGTACCGGGCCGCCGGGCAGCCCGAGCATGGCCAGCGCCGCCTTGGTCGAGATCGTGCCCTGCATCCGGGTCATCCCGGTGTACACCGGCAGCAGCTCGCGGTGGATGGCCAGGGCCGTGGCCACGTCGCCGGCCAGGTAGGCGTCGATCATCTCGTGCAGCCGGTCGCCGACCACGTGGCCGTGCACGCTGACGAAGCCGGCCGCGCCGACCGACAGCCAGGGCAGGTTCAGCATGTCGTCGCCGCAGTAGAAGACCAGGCCGGTGCTGGCCATGACCACCGACCCCGCGCCGAGATCGCCCTTGGCGTCCTTGACCGCGACGATCCGCGGGTGCGCGGACAGCTGCACCAGGGTCTCGGTGGCGATCGCGGTGCCGGTCCGGCCCGGGATGTCGTAGAGCATGACCGGCAGCCCGGTCGAGTCGGCCACCTTGGTGAAGTGCGCCGCGAGCCCGTGCTGCGGCGGCTTGTTGTAGTACGGCGTGACGACGAGCAGCGCATCCGCACCGACCTCCTCGGCCTGGCGGGCGAGCTCGCAGGTGTGCGCGGTGTCGTTGGTGCCGACGCCGGCCACGACCACGGCCCGGTCCCCCACGGCCTCGATCACGGCGCGCAGCAGCGTGGCCTTCTCGGTGTCGGTGGTGGTCGGCGACTCGCCGGTGGTGCCGCTGATCACCAGGCCGTCGTTACGCATCTCGGTCACCAGGTACTCGGCCAGGCGGGCCGCCCCGTCGTAGTCGACCGCCCCGTCGCCGAGCATCGGCGTGATCATCGCGGTGAGCATCCGGCCGAACGGGGCCGCACCGCCGCCCTCTGGCGTTGTCGTAGCTGTCATGCACTGAACGCTACCGGGCCGCACCGCCGGGGGGTACTGCCGGCACGCGGCGAGAGGACGCGGCGACGTGAGCTCGGGGGTACCCACGTCGCCGGCGTCTGTCTCATTATCATCCGGCCCGGCCGTGGCGGCGCGCGTTCCAGGGAGGCACGGGGCGTCACGTTCCGTCTACTGGTGCATCAGGACGGGTAACGGCACAATAAATTACGAGGCCCCCCCATGTATGAGATGGAGGGGCCTCGCTCGGCCGTGCAGCCCAGCGTGCCGATCGCTCGGCTGGCCGGTTACCCAGCTGCTGTCCGCTGCCGACCGAACCGCCACCGCCAGACACCCGCCTGGAACTCCGGTTTCCCGGCCCTCCCTGCGTTCCGGAGTTGCCCCCGGATCAGCATCCGCGTGAGGTGGTGAGTGCATTTCTACTGCCTCGCCGAGTGCCCGCACAAGACCTTCAGGACAGCAATCTCAAGATTCTTTGGCCATCCACAAGACACCCGCCGTTATCCCCCGCGTACCTCCGTTTTTCCACCGCTCCGTCCACACGCCGGTCCACAGGATCAGTGAGCCTTTTCATCCTCCTCATGGCTGCCCGCTACTCTGGGCCCGAGGCCGGCGGATGAAAAGGCTCAGCGCACCGCCAGGCTGCGCGGCGCCAGCCGGTCGGCGCAGGCGGCGGCCAGGAACTGGTGGCCGCGGCCGCCCAGGTGCACATGGTCGGGGGCGTACAGCTCCGGGTCGGCGGCGTCGGGCATGGCCCAGGCGTCGACGCACAAGGCACCGTAGGACTCCGCCTGCTCGCGGATGATGTCGCTGGCCAGCCGCAGGCGCTCGCGCGCGACCTCGGCCAGTTCCGGCGACAGCGCCATGATCGCCGTGACGTCCGGGAGGGTGCAGGTCAGGACGGTGGCCTGGGTGGCGGCCAGCGCCTCGAGCAGCTGCCCGAGATCGGCCTTGAAGCTCAGCTCGTCAAAGCCGCGGACGCGGACGTCGTTCATGCCCACCGTGACGCTGACCAGGTCGGGCCGGCAGGCGGTGACCGCGGGCAGCTGCTTGCCGAGCACCTGGCCCACGGTGGCACCGTCCACGGCCAGGTTGATCAGCCGGCACCGCACGGCGGTCCGCACGCTTAAGATGTCCGCGAGCCGCTGCGCCCAGCCGACCGGGCGCCCATCCCGCCCCTCGTCGCCTCTCCCGGCAGTGAGGCTGTCGCCCAGGGCGACATAAGTAGACCAGCTCAAGAGCTCCCCTCCCTCACATCCCGCAGCCCTGCTCCGTCCAACAGTCCCGCAGAGACCCCCCCTAGGGCAAGCCTGTACTTGCGGTCCGCCGGGACCGCCTGCTACGCCCCGGCCCGGGCCGCGCCATGCCCGCTGGTCAGAAGACCGGGATGATGTCCTCGGCGTTGATGTCGGCGGAAACATCCACGCCCTCGATGTCGAGTTCCGGGATCGCGGGGAACTCGATGCCCCAGCGCAGCACGATCGCGCGCACCCTGGCGATCGCGACCTTCCAGTTCTCGGCCTGCTCGTCGTAGGAGAGCACGCCGAGCCCGGCGTCCCGGGCGTGGTTCATCAGCACCCGGTGGTTGGGCAGGAAGTACGGCGGAAGCTCCCAGAAGCCCTCCGGGGGCTCCCAGAGAATCATCGACAGGAAGATGAAGCCCGCCCGGAGCTGGCGGGTGATCGTGGCCTTGACCTCGTCGTTCAGGCCCGGCCACTCCTTCTCCAGGATCGTCATGCAGATCTGCAGGTGCCGCGACTCGTCCCGGCCGATCTTGTGAAACATCTCGGAGAAGACCGGGTGCGTGGTGCCCGACGCCATGCCCCGGAACAGGGTCGAGGCCGCCATCTCCCCCATCATGAAGCTGGTGAACAGCACCGCGAGCGAGTACTTGCCGACCGCCTTGTTGTAGCCGCTCCAGTACCGGCCGCCGTTGTGGTACAGCCAGCCGATGTTGTTGTGCGCGGCGCGCTCCAGGTCCGTCGACGGGGTCCAGTCGAGCGGGCCGCCGGGCCACAGCGCCGCGATCGACCGCTGGCAGCACTCCTCGTGGTTCATCTCGTCGCGGGTGATCGAGAAGAAGCACTTCCGGACCGGGTCCTCCTGGTGCTGCTCGAAGGCGTGGATGGTGGCGCGGGCGAAGACCGCCGGGCCCGAGGCGTCGAAGTTGGCGAGCACCGAGAACCAGTACATGATCCCGAGGCGCTGCTCGACGGTGAAATCCTCGGCGCGCAGCCCGTCCCACGGCAGGTCAGCGGGATTCCAGGCCATCAGCTTGGACTTCTGGTAGATCGACGCCAGCTTCTCCGTCTCGACCCGCCACTCCATCGGGTAGATGTTCGGCTGCGGGATCGCCGGCGCGGGCCAGAACCCGCCCTCCGGGATCGTCAGCTCGAGCTCGCGGTCCTGACCCGCCATGTGACCACCTCATCCGTCCCGCCGGCCGCGGCCCGGGCGCCGTTGCCCTGGGCTGCGGACGGCAGCCTGGTGACAGCGTAAGCCCGATCCGGGCCGTAGCAGCAACGGCCCGGCGCCCGGCCGCGCCCGGTGAGAGCACGCGTGCGCCGGTGCCCGCGGCCGCCCGCAACGAGCCCGGGCTGCGGTACTGTACCCCTGTCCTGGGATAACCCAGGATGGCGCAGAGCCCAGCGAAGCCGGTGCGAATCCGGCGCTGTCCCGCAACGGTGATGCCCGCCGGACGCACGGCACGCAGCGTGCCGCGCCCCGGGGGACGAGCCCGGACGCCTGACCCCGCGTCGACGACCTGTCCTCGGAGGAAGGGCGGTTCGTTCCGATGCCCTCCCGGCGTCGTAGCGGGCGCACTTCGTCCTCCACGACCGACGGAGGATGATCATGCGGTCTCTCTCTCATCGCCTCGCGGCCCTCGCGGCCGCCGCGGCCCTGGCCCTGTCCGCCGTGGCCTGCGGCAGTTCCGGCTCGGCTACCACATCCGCCCCGGGCGCTGCCGCGGCCACCACCGGCAGCGGCACCTTCCCGGCTTCGATCAGCACCGCCATCGGGATGGTGCACGTCAAGTCCCGGCCCACGGCGATCATCTCCCTGTCGCCCACGGCCACCGAGATGCTGTACGCGATCGGGGCCGGGCGCCAGGTCAAGGCCGTCGACAGCGACTCGGACTACCCGCCGCAGGCGCCCCGGACCAAGCTGGACGCGCTGAACCCCAACCTGGAGGCGATCGTCGCGTACAAGCCCGACCTGGTGGTCATCTCCAACTTCAGCGACAACTTCGACAGCCTGGCCAAGAGCCTGGCCGGCTTCTCGATCCCGGTCCTGTACCTGCCCGCCCCGGCCCGCCTGAGCGGCGTCTACTCCGAGTTCGACCAGCTTGGCCAGGCCACCGGCCATCTCGGCCAGGCCGAGCACGAGGACGCGAAGATCCGCGGCCAGATCAGCCAGATCGTCGCCTCGGTGCCGCGCCGCGCCCAGCCGATCAGCTACTACTACGAGCTCGACCAGACCTACTACTCGGTCACGTCCGCGACGTTCGTCGGCAGCCTGCTCGCCCTGCTGGGCATGAAGAGCATCGCGGACGCCGCGTCCGGCGCCGCGTCGTCCGGCGGCTACCCGCAGCTGTCCTCCGAGTACATCGTCAAGGCCAACCCGGACTACATCATCCTGGCCGACACCATCTGCTGCCGCCAGGACGCGGCGACCGTGGCCGCGCGCCCCGGCTGGTCCAGCCTGGCCGCGGTGCAGGAAGGTCACATCATCCCGCTGAACGACGACATCGCCTCCCGCTGGGGACCGCGGATCGTCGACCTGCTGCGCACGGTGGCGACCGACATCACCAAGGGGTCCGGGTGACCGAAGCCGCGCCGAGACCGGACGCGCCCGGGCCGCCGCAGCCACGCAGCGGCCCGGCCCGCTCCGGCGCGCCCGGGACGCCGGACCCCGCGGTGCCCGACCCGGCCCGGACCGCCGCGCCCGACCCGTCCCCGGCCGCCGCGCCCGACCCGCCCCCGGCCGCCCTCGGGCGGGTACGGCCGGGACGCCCGCTGGTCATCGCGCTGGCGGCGCTGGTCGTCGCGCTGGCGGTCGGGGTGTCGGTCGGGCCGGCCGACCTGTCCCTGACCACGGTGGCCGAGGCCCTGCTGGTACGGCTGCCGTGGCACCCGGCCCTGTCGGTGCCCCCGATCGACGTCGCGATCGTGTGGCAGATCAGGCTGCCGCGGGTGATCCTCGGCGCGCTGGTCGGCGCGATGCTGGCCGGGGGCGGGGCCGCCTACCAGGGCGTCTTCCGCAATCCGCTGGCCGACCCGTACCTGCTCGGGGTCGCGGCCGGGCCGGCCTGGGCGCGACCCTGATCATCGTCGGCGGGGGCAGCACCGGCCTGCTGCCGGCCGCCGCGTTCACCGGGGCCGTCGGCGCGGTCGCGATCACGTACATCCTGGGCTCCGGCGCGGGCCGCGGCGGCGAGCCGGCCGGGATCGGCGGCGCCGTGACCTCGATCGTGCTGGCCGGCGTCGCGGTCGCCGCGCTGCTCACCGCCGTCCAGGAGTATCTGCAGCAGCAGCACACCCAGGAACTGCAGCAGATCTACACGTGGATCCTGGGCAGCCTGTCGCTGGCGTCGTGGTCGGACATCGCGCTGATCCTGCCGTACGTGGTCATCGCCGCCGGGCTGCTGCTGGCCCACCGGCGGCTGCTCGACGTGCTCCGGGTCGGCGAGGCCGAAGCGGACAGCCTCGGCGTGAACGTCGCCCGGCTGCGGCTGACCGTGGTGCTCGCGGCCACGCTCGGCACCGCCGCGGCGGTCGCGGTGACCGGGCTCATCGGCTTCGTCGGGATCATCGTGCCGCACACCGTCCGGCTCACCGCGGGCGCGAGCTACCGGATCGTGCTGCCGGTCTCGATGGTCGGCGGCGCCGCGTTCCTCGTCCTCGCCGATGTGGCGGCCAGGACGGTCCAGGCACCGTCCGAGGTGCCGCTCACCGTGATCACCGCGACGATCGGGGCCCCGTTCTTCCTGTTCGTGCTGCGATCGCGGCGCACCCGGCGGGACCTGTCATGATCAGCCTCGAGGACGTCCGGGTCAGCTACGGCACGGCGGTCGCGCTCGACGGGGTCACCGAGCGCGCCGCGGACGGCGAGTGGCTCTGCGTGATCGGCCCCAACGGGGCCGGCAAGACCACCCTGCTGCAGGCGGTCGCCCGCCAGGTCCGCCACGACGGCCGCATCGGGGTCTGCGGCCAGCCGACCGCCAGGATGTCCCGCAGGAAGCTGGCCCGCCTGGTGGCCTACGTCCCGCAGCGGCCGCAACTGCCGCCGGACATGACGGTCGGCGACTACGTGCTGCTGGGCCGCACGCCGCACATCGGTTACCTCCGGGTGGAGACCGACGCCGACCGGCGGATCAGCGGCGAGCTGATCGACCGGCTGGCCCTGTCCGCCCTGGCCGGCCGGGAGCTGCGGACGCTGTCCGGCGGCGAGCTACAGCGGCTCGTCCTGGCCCGCGCGCTGGCCCAGCAGGCGCCGGTCCTGCTGCTCGACGAGCCGACGAGCGCCCTGGACCTCGGCCGCCGGGTCGACGCGCTCGAACTGGTCGACGCGCTCCGCCGGGAGCGGTCGCTCACCGTCCTGTCCGCCGTGCACGACCTCACCCTGGCCGGGCAGTTCGCCGACCGGCTGCTGCTCCTCGACGGCGGCCGCGTGGCCGCCAGCGGGGCGCCGCCGGACGTGCTGCGCGACGACGTGCTCCGCCCGCACTTCGGGCCGGGGGTCGAGGTGCTGACTACCGGCAGCGGCGACCGCGCGGTCATTTCCCGCCGCCTGCCGCGCGGCACCGCGCCGACCAGGCTGCCCGACTGAACGCTCAGCTCCGGGGCTGGCCGCTCCTGGCCACCCCGCCACCCGGCCGCCGACGGCACCCTGGCCAGCTCGGCTACCCAGCCGCCGACGCCGGCCACTCTATGATTACAGCATTACAGTTATCGGGCTGACTCTCAACCGGCTACCGGGACGGCGCGCCTGGTTAGACGCCGAGCCCGCGGCCGATGATCTCCTTCATGATCTCCGTGGTCCCCCCGAAGATCGTCTGCACCCGGCCGTCCAGGTACGCCCGCGCCACCGGGTACTCCCGCATGTAGCCGTAGCCGCCGTGCAGCTGGACGCACCGGTCCACCACCCGGTTGCACAGCTCGGTGTCCCACCACTTGACCATCGAGGCGTCCTCGTTCGACAGCCGCCCGGCGTTGTGCTCCATCACGGCCTTGTCGGTGAAAGCGCGCGCCACGGCCAGCTCGGTGGCCATCTCGGCCAGCAGGAACCGGTTGTACTGGAACCGGCCGATCGGCCGCCCGAACGCCTGCCGCTGCTTGCAGTACTCCAGCGTGTCCTCGAACACCTTCTCCGCGCCGGCCAGGGCGGTGGTGCCGATCGCGACCCGCTCCCTCGGCAGGTTCTGCATCAGGGCGATGAACCCGCCGCCCTCGTCGCCGAGCAGGTTCTCGGCCGGCACCCGCACGTCGGAGAAGAACAGCTCGGAGGTGTCCTGGGCGTGCATGCCGACCTTGTCCAGGTTGCGGCCGCGCTCGAAGCCGGCCATGCCGCGCTCGACCACCAGCAGGCTGATCCCCTGGTAGCCCGGGTCGGGGTCGGTGCGAGCCACCACGATCACCAGGTCGGCCAGCTGGCCGTTGGAGATGAACGTCTTCTGGCCGTTGAGCACGTAGTGGTCGCCATCGCGGACCGCCGAGGCGCGGATCCCCTGCAGGTCGCTGCCGGCCCCGGGCTCGCTCATCGCGATCGCGGTGATGATCTCGCCGGAGCAGTAACCGGGCAGCCAGCGCTCGCACTGCCGGGGACTGGCCAGCCGCCGCAGGTACTGGCCGTTGATGTCGTTGTGCACCGAGAACCCCGGGCCGTGCGCGCCCGCCCGGGCCAGCTCCTCGTTCATGATGAGGTAGAACCGGTAGTCAGGATTCCCGCCGCCGCCGTATTTCTCGTCGATGTCGATCCCCAGCAGCCCGGCTCTTCCGGCCGCGAGCCACACGTCCCTGGACACGACGCCGTCCCGCTCCCACTGCTCGTGGTAAGGGGCGATCTCGGCCGCGATGAACGCGCGCACCATGGCGCGGAACGCCTCGTGCTCGCTGGTGAAGATGTCCCGCTGCATCACCCGTTTCCCCCCAGCCGCCGGTTCGCCGTCCGCACCGCGAACCTAACACGCCGGTCGCCGGCGCTCACCCGGTGTCACACACGCTGGCTGCCGATACTGGTAGGCATGGCGAGGGAAGGGGGGACACGATGACCAGCGACAGTGACACGGCCACGCAGTTCCTGCCCCGCGCCGAGGTGAGCGACGTAGCCCGGGCCATCCTCGATGATGACCGCGCGGAGATGGGGTTCGAGATGAACGCTTCCCGGCTCTGGGCGTACGACCCGGAGGCGATGAACGGCCTGTTTGACGTGATGGGAGAGGTCACCTCGAGACGGCCCTTTACGCTCAGGGAGCGGGGCATCCTGGTCGCGGCGTGCGCATCGTCGCTCGGCGACTCCTGCTGCTCCCTGGCCTGGGGGACCAAGCTGGCCGGGGAAGCCGATCCACGGCTCGCGGCCGGCGTGCTCAGCGGCGATGACTCGGAACTGAGCGCGCCCGAGCGCGCGATGGCGACGTGGGCCCGTCAGGTCGCGCGGGACCCGAACGGCACCGACGCCCGCGACGTGCAGGCGCTCAGGGACGCGGGCTTTGACGATGCCGACATCTTCGCCATGACCGTGTACGTCGCGCTTCGCCTGGCGTTCTCCACGGTCAACGACGCACTCGGCGTGCGCCCGCAGGGCCTGCGGCCAGGGCAGGAAGGCGTTCCACCGGTCCCGGTCGCAGATATCGATGCTGCGCTCAGCCGCGGCGCGGGCCGGCCCGACGTCCCCCGCGAGCAGCAACGATCGCGCCATGACCCCAGCCGACCAGGCCTCTTGGCGCCGGCTGCCCGCCGTGGCCGCGGTCCGCGCGGACTCCTCCAGAATCCGCACGGCGATGTCGTGACGACCCTGGTCCGCCTCGTTCATCCCGCGCATGGCCAGGACCCCGGCGGTCAGCGCCGGATCGGAAACGGTTTCGGCCCGCGCGGAGGCCTCGCGCAGCGCGCGGGCGGCCGACGCGTGCCGGCCGGCTTGCAGATCCACGAACGCGAGCTCCCGCAGGATGTCCGCGTGCAGGCTCTGGCTGCCGGCGGCGGCCGCCACCGTGACCGCGCGGTGCAGCACGACGGCCCCCTCGCCGTCGAAGCCGGTCACCGAGTGCACCAGCGCAGAACCGAGCGTCCGCAGGACATCCGCCTGCAGCAGCGGATCGCCCGCGCGCTCGGCCTCCTCGGCGGCTCGCCGCAAGGTCTCGATGCCGGCGTCGGCCGATCCCGCATCCAGCGCCGCTCGCCCGGCTCGCAACAGCGATCCCGCGACGACGCTGGCCCGCAGCCCGGCGCGCGGGGCGGTCGCCGGAGCCCGCGCGGCCGCCCGCAGCGCGGGCGACGCGACGAGCCCTTCCCTGGCCAGTGCGGCCTCGCACGACGCCAGGTGAACGGCCGCCCGGGCCGGATGCCCAGCCGCCACCAGGGCGCGCAGGAACAACTCTTGCGCGCCCTCGTCCAGCGGATCCTGGGCGGCGGCGCGCCCCGCCGTCTCGGCGGCCGCTTCGGCTTCTCCGGCGGTCAGCAGGCGCAGCGCCGCCTGGCGGAGTTCCTCCATCGACCAGGCTGAGCACCGCCCGCGGGCCAGGATCAGCCATACCTCGAAGGCCGGGCAGTTGCGCGGCTCCACGCCGTCCAGCAACACGCCGCCGATGTCGGCGGCGGGCAGGGAACCGTCCCGTAGCGCCCAGACATCGATCCGCAGCGAATCAGGGGCCAGGCTCACCGGGTCACCGCGCAGCAGCTGCGGGTTCCCGCAACTGCGGCGCAGATCGGCCAGGCACCACCGCAGCGCCCCGAGCGGATCATCCGCCTCGCCGAACAGCTCCGCGGCCAGCTCGCCCCTGGTCAGCGGTCGCTCGGCCAGGGCCACCCGGGCCAGCAGCGCCCAGGATTTCTGCCCGCGCGGCGGCCGGTGCGGCTGCCCGTCTTCGCCCTCGATGCGCGGAGGTCCGAGCAGCCGCACCCGCAGGCTCACCGGCCGCGGGGCTCAGCCCGCCCCGGCCGCGGCCGGCTGCCCCTGCAAGGCGTGCACATCGGCCGTGGTGAGGCCGTTGCCGGCGATGCCCCAGTCGCCACTGCGTACCTCCTCGACGAGAACCCAGGTGACCGGCCGGAGGTTCTCGCCTTCGATTTCGACCATCGTGTCGGTGATCTTGCGGATCATGTCCTGCTTCTGCTCCGGAGTGAACACTCCCTCGATTACCTTGACGCTGACCAACGGCATCTCAGTTCTCCTTCCGTGATGGATGCCCGGCAGCCAGATCGTCACCCGGAACCGTGTGAAGCCTCATGTGATAAAAAAGCCCGCCGCCCCAAGAATCCTTCTCGCACGCGGCAACGGCGGCCCGCTGCTAGGCGGCGCTGGGCTCGGTCAGGTAGGCGGCCCATTGCGGATCGCCGTCGTGGGCGGCTCCGATCAGCCGCCAGTGCGCCCCGCGGGGCACCACGGGCACGCAGCGCAGGGTCCAGCCGAGTTCCTCGATCAGCCGGTCAGCCTTGCGGTGGTTGCAGCGCATGCAGGAGGCGACGCAGTTCTCCCAGGCGTGGGTCCCGCCCCGGCTGCGCGGTATCACGTGATCGATGGTCTCGGCCTTGGTCCCGCAGTACGCGCACAGGTAGTTGTCCCGGCGCATCAGCGCCGCCCTGGTCAGGGGAACGCGGCTGCGGTGCGGCAGCCGGATGTAGCGGCGGAGCCTGATCACGGACGGGGTCGCGAGCACCACCGAGGTGGAGTGCAGCGCTGCGCCGTCGGCGTCGTGGTGGACGACTTCTGCCTTCTCGCCGAGCACCAGGCAGACGGCGCGGTGCAGCCCGACTGTGGTGAGCGGCTCATACGTGATGTTGAGCAGCAGTACCCGACGCACTCCCACCTCCCGGGCAGGTGCGCCGCGAATTGCCGGGGCACCCGTGACCAGTGTGATTGCCAGATAGGCCGTCCGCCAACTCCCATAGCGTAGCCGCGCTGGGCGACCAGTGGGTGGAACGCGCCGCTCGGCGGCACACGAGGCCTCGGCGCCGGTCACGTAGAGTGCGCCCATGACCGCATCCGGGTACCCGCCGGCGCGCCGCGAGGAGCTCGCCGAACGCATCCACGGCCGCCTGATCGCCGATCCCTACCGCTGGCTGGAGGACCCCGGCAGCGAGGAGACGAGGTCCTGGCTGGCCGCGCAGGACGAGTTGCTGGCCGAGCACATGGCGGCGCTGGGCGACCGGGCGGCGCTGGCCGCCCGGGTCACCGAGCTGCTCGGCGCGGGATCCGTGGGCGCGCCGGCCTGGCGGGGCGAGCGGCGGTTCTTCACCCGGCGCGCCGCGGACCAGGAGCACGCGGTGCTCTACACGGCCACGCCGGCGGAGGGCGAGCGGGTCCTGGTCGATCCGATGGCGATCGACGAGACCGGCACCACGACGCTCGATGACTGGCAGCCGGACCACGACGGCCGGCTGCTCGCCTACCAGCTGTCCCGGGGCGGTGACGAAGAGTCGGTGCTGCGGGTCATGGACGTCGCCACCGGCGAGGACGTTGACGGTCCCATCGGCCGGTGCCGGTACACCGAGGTGGCCTGGCTGCCCGGGGGCAAGGCGTTCTACTACAGCCGCAGGCTCGCCCCGGATGAGGTTCCGGACGGCGAGGAGCAGTATCACCGGCGGGTCTACCTGCACCAGGTCGGCAGCCAGGCGCGGGACGACGTCATGATCTTCGGCGCCGGAATGGAGAAGACCACCTACTACTCGGTCTCGGTCAGCAGGGACGGCCGCTGGCTGATCATCAGCGCCGCCGCGGGCACCGCGCCGCGCAACGACCTGTGGATCGCCGACCTGGCCGCGGCGCCGGAGTCAGCGCCCGAGCTCCGCGAGGTCCAGCGCGGCGTCGACGCGCGGACCGGCGCGCACGTGGCCAGGGACGGCCGGCTGTATCTCTGGACGGACCGGGACGCGCCGCGGGGCAGGATCGCGGTGACCGGCCCCGGCGAGCCCGGCTACGCCCACTGGCGCGACCTGGTGCCGCAGGACCCGGAGGCGGTGCTGGACGACTTCGCCATCCTGGACGGCCCGGAGCTGGACCGGCCGCTGCTGCTCGTCTCCTGGGTCCGGCACGCGATCAGCGAGATCAGCGTGCACGACCTGGCCACCGGGCGGCGGGCCGGCACCGTGCCGCTGCCCGGCCTGGGCACGATCGGCGGCCTCAGCGAACGGCCGGAAGGCGGCCACGAGGCCTGGTTCGGCTACACCGACAACACCACGCCGCCGCTGGTGCTGCACTACGACGCGCGCAGCGGCGCCGCGGCGACCTGGGACCGCTCGCCCGGCCAGGTCGAGGTGCCGGAGATCTCGACCCGCCAGGTGGCGTACCCGTCCCGGGACGGCACCGTGGTCAGGATGCTGGTCATCTGCGGCGGTGACGGCCAGCCGGGCGTGACCGGGCCGGGCGGCCAGCCCCCGCGGCCGGCGATCCTGTACGGGTACGGCGGGTTCGGTATCAGCATGCGGCCGGGCTATGCCGCCTCGATCCTGGCCTGGGTCGAGCGCGGGGGCGTCTACGCGATCGCCGCGCTGCGCGGCGGCGGCGACGAGGGCGAGGACTGGCACCGGGCCGGCCAGCGCGCCGACAAGCAGAACGTTTTCGACGACTTCCATGCCGCGGCCGAGAAGCTGATCGCCGACGGCTGGACCATGCGTGAGCAGCTGGCCATCTCCGGCGGCTCGAACGGCGGGCTGCTCGTCGGCGCCGCGATCACCCAGCGGCCCGACCTCTACGCGGCGGCGGTGTGCTCCGCTCCGCTGCTCGACATGGCTCGCTACGAGCGGTTCGGGCTCGGCGAGACCTGGAACGACGAGTACGGGACCGCCGCCGACCCCGAGCAGCTGGGCTGGCTGCTTTCCTACTCCCCCTATCATCACGTGCGCGACCGGACCAGCTACCCGCCCGTGCTGTTCACCGTCTTCGACGGCGACACCCGGGTGGACCCGCTGCACGCGCGCAAGATGTGCGCCGCGTTGCAGCACGCCACGTCGGCCCGGTGGCCGGATCGCCCGATCCTGCTGCGCCGGGAGTCCGATGTCGGGCACGGAGCGCGGGCGGCCAGCCGCTCGGCGTCTCTGGCCGCCGACACCCTTGCCTTCCTCGGCTTCCACGTCGGCCTCAGCCGGTGAGTACCCTGGGTCCGCGATGAACGAGACGACCGAACTGAGCTTCTACGAGGCCGTGGGCGGGGAGGAGACCTTTCGCCGCCTGGTGCACAGGTTCTACCAGGAGGTCGCGAAGGATCCCCTGCTCCGGCCGGTATACCCCAGCCGGGACCTCGGCCCGGCCGAGGAGCACCTGCGGCTGTTCCTGATCCAGTACTGGGGCGGGCCGGGCACCTACAGCGAGCGGCGGGGCCACCCGCGGCTGCGGATGCGGCACGCGCGCTTCGCGATCGGGGAAGCGGAACGCGACGCCTGGCTGCGGCACATGCGCACCGCGCTCGACGAGCTGGCGCTGGACGAGGCCCTGGACGCGCAGCTGTGGGATTACCTGGTCATGGCCGCGCGCAGCCTGGTCAACCAGGAGACCCGGACGTCAGGCCCGGACCTGGGCCTCACCCCGGCCTGACCGGGCAGGCGCACTCCGGCCTGACCGGGCAGGCGCGGCGGGCGGGCCGGGCGGGAGTCAGTCGCGGGTCAGCCTGCGGTACGTGACCCGGTGCGGGCGCGCCGCCTCGGCGCCGAGGCGGTCGATCTTGTTCTTCTCGTACGCCTCGAAGTTGCCCTCGAACCAGAACCAGCTCGACCCGCCCTCCCAGGCCAGGATGTGCGTGGCGATCCGGTCCAGGAACCACCGGTCGTGGCTGGTGATCACCGCGCAGCCGGGGAACTCGAGCAGCGCGTTCTCCAGTGACGACAGGGTCTCCACGTCCAGGTCGTTCGCTGGCTCGTCGAGCAGCAGCAGGTTGCCGCCCTGCTTCAGGGTGAGCGCCAGGTTGACCCGGCCGCGCTCGCCGCCCGACATGAGCCCGGCCGGCTTCTGCTGGTCAGGTCCCTTGAACCCGAACGCGGCCACGTAGGCCCGGCTGGGTATCTCGGTGTGGCCGACCCTGATGGAACTCTCGCCGTCGGAGATGACCTCCCAGACGTTCTTGTCGGGGTCGATCCCGGAGCGCAGCTGGTCCACGTAGGAGACCCGGACCGTGTCGCCGACCCGGATCGAGCCGCCGTCCGGCTGCTCCTCGCCGACGATCATCTTGAACAGCGTGGTCTTGCCGACCCCGTTCGGCCCGATGACCCCGACGAGCCCGTTCGGCGGCAGGCTGAAGCTCAGCCCCTCGATCAGCATCCGGTCGCCGAAGCCCTTGGACAGGTCGCTGACCTCGACGACCTGGCTGCCCAGCCGCGGCCCCGGCGGGATCTGGATCTCCTCGAAGTCCAGCTTGCGGTTCTTGTCGGCCTCGGCGGCCATCTCCTCGTACCGCTGCAGCCGGGCCCGGCTCTTGGCCTGGCGCGCCCGGGGGCTGGAGCGGACCCACTCCAGCTCGTCCTCCAGCCGCTTGCGCCGCTTGGCGTCCTTCTGGCCCTCGACCTTGATCCGTGCGGCCTTGGTCTCCAGGTAGGTGGAGTAGTTGCCCTCGTACGGGTAGGCGTGCCCGCGGTCCAGCTCGAGGATCCAGCCGGCCACGTTGTCCAGGAAGTACCGGTCGTGGGTGACCGCCACCACCGTCCCGGGATACTTCTCCAGGTGCTGCTCCAGCCACAGCACGCTCTCGGCGTCCAGGTGGTTGGTGGGCTCGTCGAGCAGCAGCAGGTCCGGCTGGGCCAGCAGCAGCTTGCACAGCGCCACCCTGCGGCGCTCGCCGCCGGACAGGATGCGGACGTCGGCGTCCGGCGGCGGGCAGCGCAGGGCGTCCATCGCCTGCTCGAGCTGGCTGTCCAGATCCCACGCTTCCCGGTGGTCCAGCTGCTCCTGCAGCTTGCCCATCTCCTCGAGCAGCTCCTCGGAGTAGTCCGTGGCCATCAGCTCGGCGATCTCGTTGTACCGCGCCAGCAGCGCCTTGGTCTCCGCGACGCCGTCCTCGACGTTGCCGAGCACGGTCTTGGTCTCGTCCAGCTCGGGCTCCTGGTCCAGCAGGCCCGCCGTGAACCCGGGCATCAGCCGGGCGTCGCCGTTCGACGGCTGCTCTTTCCCGGCCATCATCTGCAGCAAGGTCGACTTGCCGGTGCCGTTGGGCCCGACGACGCCGATCTTCGCGCCGGGCAGGAAGGCGAGCGTCACATTGTCGAGCACGACCTTGTCGCCGTACGACTTCCGGACAGCACGCATCTGATAGATGAACTCGGGCATGTCTTCAGGGTACGGCCAGCCGTGGTCCAGTCAGAACGGAGCCGGGACGCTGTCCGTCTCCTGCGCCAGCGCGTCGATCGCGCTGTCGTCGAATATGTCCTCGTCGGCCGGGCTCTCGGCCCCGGCCACCGCGGCCAGCGCCGCCTCGTCGTCCGCCAGCGCATCGCCGCCGTCACCGGGCTGCCCCACGGCCGCGTGCTGCTCCGCGGTCTTGCCTGACGACGGCCAGACCCGCCGGAAGCCTGCCACGCCGCGGTTCAGGTCGGGGCCGAGCGCGTTAGCGTCCACGTCCACGGCGGTCCGGCGCTGCCCGTCCCGGCCGGTGAACGAGCGGACGTCCAGCCGCCCCCTGACCAGCACAGGGTCGCCCTTGCGCAGGCACGTGGACAGGTTCTCGGCGAGCTGGCGCCAGCAGATCACGGTCACGAACGACGTGTTGCCGTCGACCCACTCGCCGGTCGCTGAGTCCCGGCGGCGGGTGGTCCAGGACACCCGCATCGTCAGCTTCGGGATCTGGTTCTCGCCGACCTTGAGGTAGTTGGGCTCGCTGGCCACGTAGCCGACCAGGCTCACATGAGCCTCATTGAACATGGCGATCCTCCTGGGTTCCGCGGCGGCACCGCGCCGCCGGCTGCACACCAAGGTGGCCGGCCCGGCGGCCGGCGGACCCGGCCATGCGCGGGCCTGTGGACAGCCCTGCCGGGCGCTGCCCGCCTGTGGATGAACCGCCGGGACCGGGCGTACCACGGGATAGGATTCGCGCCGTCAGGCCGCGACCAGCTCCGACGGCTCGGCGATCACGTCCACCAGGGCCCCGTTGCGCATGACCGTGATCGCCAGCGGCTGCCCGATCGCCTCGCTGAACATCAGCCGCTGCAGGTCCTGTGCCTTCTGCACCGGCCGCCCGCCCGCGCTGATCAGCAGGTCCCCGGCCCGCAGGCCGGCACGGTCGGCCTCGCCCGCCACCACCTCGGCCACCCGCAGCCCGCTGCGCCGGCCGAACCGCTCCTGCAGCGCAGTGGGCAGCGGCGCGGGCACGCTGACGATCCCCAGGTACGCGCGGCGGACCCGGCCGTCCCGCATCAGCGCGGAGATGATCCGCCGGGTCGTGGCGTTCACCGGAACGGCCAGGCCGAGCCCGACGCCCGCGACCGCCGTGTTGATGCCGACCACGCGCGAGTGCGCGTCGGCGAGCGCGCCGCCCGAGTTACCCGGGTTGAGCGCGGCATCGGTCTGGATCACGTCCTCGACCAGTCGCGCGGCCGCCCCGCTGCGGGTCGGCAGGGACCGCCCGACCGCGCTCACCACGCCCGCGGTCACCGACCCGGCCAGGCCGAGCGGGCTGCCCACGGCCACCACGAGCTGGCCGACGACCAGCCGGTCCGCCTCGCCGAGCTCGGCGGGCGGGGGGGTAGGCCCGCCCGCCCGCACGACCGCGAGGTCGGAGAGCGGGTCGGAGCCGACCACGGTGAACGTGGCGCTCGTGCCGTCGGAGAACAGCGCGGTCCCGCCCTGAGCCCGCCCGACGACATGGGCATTGGTCAGCAGGAACCCGTCACCGGTGAAGACGACGGCCGAGCCGAGGCTCTCCCCGCCGCGCCCGCCGTCTCTTCCCCGCCCGCCGTCTCTTCCCCGCCCGCCCTGGGGCACCCGGAGGCTGGCCACCTTGGGCGTGAGCTCGGCGGCGACGCCGGAGACTGTCTTCGAGTAGGCATCGAGGTCCGATTCGGGTTCCATATGACCTCCTTGTTCTTCTTAATTACAACATTACACTTGAACGCAACGGCACGTCTTGACCGCTGGTCCGCTCGCTGGCCGCCGCCGCCACCGCGGCGGGAGGGACCGGGACGGGTTCGGTACATTCGGGGGATGCCAGCCGACGGGCCCACGATCCTGGCGACCTCGGGCGGACTGCGCCGGGGATCGCGCACCATGTTCGAGTTCGCCCCGCTGATCCAGCACGCGGTCGAGTTGTCCGGCGTCGTAGGGCGCGCCCCGCGGATCTGTCACATCGGCACCGCGGGCGGGGACCAGCAGTGGTTCAACGCCCTGTTCACCGACGCGGGCGAGGCGGCCGGGATAACCGTGACGCACCTGAACCTGTTCCCGATGCCCAGCGCCGCGGATCCCGCGGCGCTGCTGCTCGGGCAGGACGTGGTCTGGGTCGGCGGCGGCAGCGTGGCGAACCTGCTGGCGCTGTGGCGGCTGCACGGGCTGGACCAGGTGCTCCGGAAGGTCTGGCAGGCCGGGGTGGTGCTGGCCGGCGTGTCGGCCGGGTCGGTGTGCTGGCACGCCGGCGGCACCACGGACTCGTTCGGCCCCGACCTGCGGCCGGTCACCGACGGGCTGGGCTTCGTGCCGTGCTCGGCAGGCGTTCACTATGACTCCGAGCCGCAGCGCCGGCCCCTGTTCCAGCGGCTAATCGGGTCCGGGACGCTGCCCGCCGGCTATGCGACCGACGACGGCGTCGGCATCGTCTACCGGGGAACCGAGTTCGTCGGGGCCGTCACCGAGGTCCGCGGCAAGGGAGCGTACCGCGTGGCCCGGGAGGGAAACGGGGCCACAGAAGAGCGGATCGAGCCGCGCGTGCTCCCCGGCGCCTCCTGACCGCGCAGGCTACGACCCGGCCGCGACGCGGAACTCGTCGCGGAAGCGCTCGTATTCGGCGAGTTCCTGCTCCGCCGGGGCGATGACCATCTCGCGCGCGACATCCCCGATCTTGGCCCGCATCGTCTCCCGCACGCGCTCGATCTCCTGCTCGGCCGCGGCGCGCACCACGGTCTTGCTGCCTTGTGCGGTCAGCCAGCCCAGCAGCAGGAACGCTCCCATCATGACGATGATCCAGGGCAGCAGGGACGCGTCGGAGAAGAGCCGGGGCGCGTTGCCCGCGGCGTGGAAGACGCCGAAGATCAGCAACGCCGCGATCCACGCCAGGCTCACGGCCACGCCGCCGAGCAGCAGGCCCTGCAGCCCGCTGATGAGCCGCCACCAGGCCGCGACCTTGTCCTCGTCCGGGAGCGACTCGGTCATCGCGGTGCCCAGCGCGGCGGGGATCTGGTCGGCCCGGGACCGCACGGCCGACCGGGTCGCCTGCGACCAGGGCTTCGGCAGCGGGCCGATCTCGTCGGCGAGCCTGGTGAGAGCGTGGTCGATCTCCGCCTGCTGCGCGTCCGAGGGACCCGAGGCCATGCTCTTGACCTCTGCCCACAGCCTGCTGAGCCGGATCTTGCGGGTCGGGTCGCGGCCGGTGAGCCGCTCCACCAGCCAGGCGACGGGCCAGCCGACATAGTCGAGGGCCCGCAGTTCCCGCGCGCTCTGCAGGGCGTCGGCCACGGCGGGTACCCCGACGGCGCGCGAGAAGGCGTCCACGAGCTGCGCCACGATGCCCGCGGGCACGCGGCCGGCGCCCGGCCCGGCTTCGGCGGCCTCGGCGGCCTCGGTGGCCTCGCTGCGCGGGGCGCGGGGCGCGGCCCCGGCCGTGACCCCTGGCCAGCCCTGGCCCGCGGGCGCCCCGTCGGCCTGCCCCGCGTAGGGCGCGAATTCCGCCGCGATGTCGTCCAGGTCGGCCGAGATCCGCGCGGCGCTGGCCCTGCGCTCGGACACCGTCTCGGTCAGCAGCTTGCGCAGCTGGTCCATGCCGGACCCGGTGACCGCGGAGGCGACAACCAGCGAAGCGTTGTGCAGCCCCTCGGAGTCGAGCAGGCGGCGCAGGTCGCTGGCGCACTCCTCGACCTCGTCGGCGCTGAGCAGGTCCGCCTGGTTCAGCACCACGGCGATCACCTCGGAGTGGCCGGCGAGCGGCACGAGGTAGCGCCGGTGCACCGACGCATCCGCGTACTTCTGCGGATCGAGCACCCACACCATGAGATCGGCCATGCCGATGAGCTTGTCGACCTGGTCAGACGCCTCGCCGAAGACCGAGTCATGGTCAGGCAGGTCCAGCAGGATGAGCCCGTTCAGCGACGCCTCGCCGCCATCGAGCTCGCTCCCCCGCGCGTAGCGGTACCGGCGCGGCACGCCCAGCCATTCCAGCAGCGGCCCGGAGCCTGTCGCCCCCCAGACGCAGGCGTGCGCGTCCCGGGTGACCGGCCGGGTCACTCCGACGGCAGAGAAATCAGCGCCGGCCAGGTAGTTGAAGAGCGAGGACTTGCCGCCGCCGGTGCCGCCGGCCAGGGCCGCCACGGTATGGCCGGCGGACAGCCGCAGCCGCTCGTCCGCCCGGCTCACCAGCTCCTCGGCCTCACGGAGCAGATCGTCGCTGAACCCCCCGGTGCCGGTGCGGGCCGCCGCGATCTGGATCATCCGGGACAGCGCGGTGAGCCGGTCCGGCAGCCCGTCGGCCGGTGACCCGGACCCCGGCCGCCCGGGCTCGGGCGCCTCGGGCCACCGCGGCTCGGCCGTGGCAGGTCCGGCCGTGGCCTGCTCGGCCGCGGCGGGCAGCTCCCACGGCGGCCTGGCCTTGACCGGCTCGGCCACCGCCGGCTCGGCCACCGCCGGCTCGGCCACCGCAGGCTCGGCCGTGGCCTGCTCGGCCGCGGCGGACAGGTCCCACGGCGGCCTGGCCTTGACCGGCCTGGCCTTGACCGGCTCGGCCACCGCAGGCTCGGCCGTGGCCTGCTCGGCCGCGGCGGACAGGTCCCACGGCGGCCTGGCCTTGACCGGCGGCGCGGTCTTGACCGACCCGGTTCTGGGCGCCGCGGGAGCAGGCTTGGCCGCGGTCGGCCAGGGCTTGGCCGGGACAGCGCGTTCCGGCACTGCCTTCGCGGGCTCGTCAGCCTCAGGTTCCGGCGAGTCGGACCCGAAGATCTGCCACGGCGGCCCCCCGGCCGTCATCGTGCCGCCTCGAGCGCCTCGGCAGCCTGGAGCAGCGCTGGCGCGGCGTTCTCATCCGGCGCGCCCGCGGCGTTGATGATCTGCGTGAAACGCCGCATCTCCTCGCCGAAGATCAGGCTGACCCGGTCGTGCAGGTCCAGGCGGGCCCGCGCGCCGAGGTCACGCAGCGGTCCCGCGCCGAACAGCGAGGTGAGCAGCCGCTGCGGCACGGCACTGGTGCCCTCGGTGACCGCCACGCCGCCCGCACCGTACCCGAGCAGGCCGATCGTGAGCACGAGCGCCAGCGACTCCTCGTCAAACGAGACCACCCGCGCCACCGACCGCTTGGTCACGTTCTCGGCCCGCACCAAGTCCATCACGTGATCCTGCCATGTGCTGATCACCTTCGCCAGGCGAGTGGCCAGGTCCGGCGAGGACCGCGCCAGGGCGGCGGCGCCCGTCGGCCCGGGCTCCGGCTGCGCCTGGCCGGCCTCGCCCGGCGGGATGAAGTCATCCAGCCCGGCCGGGAGCTCGAACGGGGCCAGCGCCGCCTGGCTGGCCGCGTCGGCGGCCGCGACGTCGCGGATTAACGCGGCGCCTGCCTCGTGCTGCTGCCACTTGGTGACGGTATCTTCCGCGGCACGGTCGGCGAGGGCGCCCACCAGCGTCTCCAGCCCGTCGCGCACCGCGGCCTTGAGCGCCTCGGCCCGGGCCGGCACGCGCCGCTTGCGCGGGCGGCCGGCGGGCTGGCCGCCGCGGCGTACCTCCAGCATGCGCAGCAGGTCCCCGGTGCCGGTGAAGTCCTGCCAGCGGGCCAGGATCTCGCCCCGCAGCAGCGAGCCGTTCCGCGTCGCCTCGTCGAACTCGGCGAGCCCGGCCGCGAACGAACTGCTGGCCTCGGACCGCAGCTCGGAACGCAAGGCCAGCTGGGTCTCCACCTGCGCGGCCAGGTCGGGGACCCGGGCGCGGAAGGTGTCCAGCACTCCCGACATGGTCTGGGTCAGCACCGCGACCCGCCGCTCCTGCCGGACCGACGTGTCGTCGAGCCACTTCCGGACCGGGCCGTAGACCTCGGGCGGCAGCATGCCGTCGGTGAGCACGGTCTCCGCGATCATGAAACGCTGCACCCCGGCCAGGCCGTTGGCCTCCAGCATCGCGCCGAAGTGCGCGCTGAGCTGCCGGGCAGCATCCGGCGCCACCCGGGACAGCACGATGGCCAGCGACGCATCCCGGTCCCGGGCCTGCTGCAGCAGTTCCCACACGGCCGCGTCGGCGTAGCGGGCGGCACTGGTCATGAACAGCCACAGGTCCGAGGCATCGAGGAACTGGTGCGCGAACTCCCGGTGCGCCTGCACGACGGAGTCGATATCGGGCGTGTCCAGCAGGGCCACACCCTCGGGCATGCCCTCGTTCTCGGCCAGCACGAGCAGGCCGTCACGCCCGGGCATCGCCAGGCCCTGCTGCCGGACCCGCGGCAGGGTCGGCAGGAAGACGTTCTCCGCGAACCACCTGGTGTCACCGGGATGGCAGGCCAGCACCGGGCTGTTGGTGGTGGGCCGGCGGGTGCCCGTGTTGCTGACCTGGGCGCCGACCAAGCTGTTCATGAGCGTCGACTTGCCCGCCCCGGTGGATCCGACCAGGGCCACCAGGATGGGCGCCCCGGACTGGCGCAGCCTCGGGAGCAGGTAGTCGTCGATCTGGCCGAGCAGCTTGCGCCGCTCGGCCCGCGCCTCGTCGACGTCCGGGGCCTCCAGGCTCAGCGGCACCTCGACGATCGCATGCCTGAGCGCCAGCAGGGCCGACTCCAGCCTGCGGCCGTCCACCCGTACGTGCGGCTCGACCTCCTCGGCCGGGCGCGGGGCGCGCGGCGCGGCCGACGGGTCCGTGAACGGGGCGGCGCGGGGACCGGACCCGGCGTCGACCGGGGTCCCGGACGCGGCGTCGCCAGGCGTCCCGGACGCGGCGTCGCCAGGCGTCGCGGACGGCACCGACGCCGCGGGCGCACCCGGCCCTTCAGTCATTCCGCGCGGCTCCGGGCGCCGGCGAGCTGCCGGTACCGGAGCCTCCCCCCTCACCTGCTCCACTGCCCCGCGCAGCGGGTATCACCTGCTCCTGGGCGCCACCGGGCACGAACGTTCCCCACGGGGCCCTGACCGCCAGGCCGCCGCAAAGCTCAGAGATCTGCTCGGAGATGGTCACGACCTCTCCCACCACCACGACCGCCGGAGGCCCTAGCCCAGCCCTGGCGACATCGCGGGCTACAGTATCTAGTCTTGCGTTAATTGTGCGCTGCGAGGGCAGGGTACCGTCCGAGATAACCGAAACCGGGGTTTGCGGGTAACGTCCGTGCCGGATAAGAGTATCGGCTATGACCTGCAAATGCTCGGTAGCCATCAAGAAGACCAGCGTGGCGGGCGACGACCCGAGCGCGCGCCAGTCCACCGCCGAGCGCTCGTCATCCGGCGCGACGTGCCCGGATACCACGTAAAACTCCTGCGCGATGCCGCGATGCGTCAGCGGCACGCCCGCCGCGGCGGGCCCCGCGGCGATGCTCGACACGCCGGGGACCACCGTGACCGAAATCCCGGCCCGCAGGCAGGCCAGGACCTCCTCGGCGCCGCGGCCGAAGATGAACGGGTCGCCGCCCTTCAGCCTGACCACGAACCGGCCGGCCCGGGCCCGGGCGACCAGCAGCGAGTTGATGTGCTCCTGCGGCACGGCCGCGCCCCTGGGCACCTTGGCCGCGTCGATGACCTCGACATCCGGCGCCAGCTCCGCGAGCAGTGACCGCGGGGCGAGCCGGTCGGCGATGACGACGTCCGCCTCGTGCAGCAACTGGCGGCCGCGCACCGTGATCAGCCCCGGGTCGCCGGGCCCGCCGCCGACCAGGGCCACCCCGCCGCGGAGCACCCCGGCACCGGACGTGGCTATCGCGCCGGAGGTCAGCCCCGCGACTATCGCGTTGCGGATCCTCGCGCTGCGGCGCGGGTCGCCGCTGATAACCCCGACCCGTACCGGTCCCGCCTGCCCCGAGGCCGGGGTCCAGGCCGGGGACGCGGCCGCGTCGTCAGCCCGGACGCACCAGATCCCCGCGGCGTCGGCCTCGCCGGTGACGGCCGAGTTGACCTCGGGGTCGCTCGCGTACGCGCCGACCAGCCACGAGCCGGTGCAGTCGCCGCGCGCGTAGCCGCGCCGGGTCCAGCGGATCCGGCCGGCCGCGGCGAGCCGCGCCACCGGAGGGCTCAGCTCCGGCGAGACGACGACCACGTCGGCGCCGGAGTCCAGCAGCGCGGGAATCCTCCGGGCGGCCGCCGCGCCGCCGCCGATGATGGTGACGCGGCGGCCTGCCAGCCGGAGCGCCAGCAGGTACGGCGCGTGGTCGGTGCCGGCCATGAACGTCGCGCTCCTTCTCCGGTCCTGCCCGGCGGCGGCCGGCGGCCTGGCCTGCTGGAACCACCCGGGCCGGTCAGCCCTTGTCCGTCACCCCGGCCGAGTCAAACGTCGCGACCTCCCGCAGCGCCCGCACCGCGCTCGCCGCGATCGGCAGCGCGAGCAGGGCCCCGGTGCCCTCGCCGAGCCGCAGCCCAAGATCGATGAGCGGCCTCAGGCCCAGGTGATCGAGCGTAGCCGCATGCCCGGGCTCCGCGCTGCGATGGCCGGCCAGGCAGCAGCCGACCGCGGCGGGGGCCAGCGCCGCGGCCGCCAGGGCGGCGGCGCCCGCGATAATGCCGTCCAGGATCACGGGGGTGCGCAGGGCGGCGGCCCCCAGGATGAAACCCGCCAGCGCGGCGTGCTCGAATCCGCCGAACGCCGCCAGCACGCCGACGGGGTCGGCCGGGTCCGGCTGGTGCCTGGCCAGCCCGCGGGATACCACGTCCACCTTCCTGGCGTAGGTGTCGTCGTCGATCCCGGTGCCGCGGCCGGTCACCTCGGCGGCGTCGCGCCCGGTGAACGCGCAGACGAGCGCGGCGGAGGCGGTGGTGTTGGCGATCCCCATATCGCCGGTGAGCAGGCAGTGGTTACCCGCCGCGACCAGGTCGCGGGCCACCTCGGCCCCGACGGCGATCGCGGCCTCGGCCTGCTCCCGGGTCATGGCCGGGCCCGCGGTGAAGTCGGCGGTGCCGGGCGCGATCTTGCGCGGGAGCAGCCCGGGCACGTGATCGAGCTCGGCGCGGACCCCGACGTCCACCACCACGACCTCGGCTCCGGCCTGCGCCGCGAACGCGTTGACGACCGCGCCGCCGGCCAGGAAGTTGGCCACCATCTGCCCCGTGACCTCCTGCGGCCACGGCGTGACGCGCTGCGCGTGCACGCCGTGGTCGCCCGCGAAGATCGCGACCGCGGCCGGCTCGGGCATGGGCGGAGGGCAGCAGCCCGCCAGGCCGGCCAGCCGGACCGACACGTCCTCCAGCTCGCCGAGGGAGCCCGGCGGCTTGGTCATCCGGTCCAGCCGCTCCCTGGCCGCGGCCATCGCGGCGGAGTCCGGCGGCCCGATCGCGGCCCGCACGTCATCCAGCAGGCTCGTGGCGTCCTGCCCCGGCAGCCCCCGGCGGCCGTACTCCTCGGCGTGCACCGACCAGGCCAGCGGCCGCCTGCGGGCCCAGCCGGCCGCGGCCAGCTCGGGCTCGGGCGTGAACTCGGTCACGTGGCCCAGGCACAGGTAGGCGACCACCTCGAGGTGGGCGGGCAGGCCGAGCTCGGCCGCGAGCTCCCGCTCGCCGAAGAAGCTCACCCAGCCGACTCCGAGCCCCTCGGCCCGCGCGGCGAGCCACAGGTTCGCGACCGCGAGCACGCTGGAGTAGGCGGCGGTCTGGGGCTGGCTGTGCCGGCCCAGCGTGTGCCGCCCGCCCCGGGTCGGATCGCAGGTCACCGCGATGTTCACCGGCGTCTCGAGGATGGCCTCGGTCTTCAGCCGGTCGAAGGCCAGCGCCCGCGCGCCCGGCAGCGAGGCCGCGTAGCCGGCCCTGGCCCGGTCGGCGAGCGCCTTGATCCGCTCCCGCTTGCCCCGGTCGGTGATCACGATGAAGTCCCAGGGCTGGGAGAAGCCGACCGACGGGGCGCGGTGCGCCGCGGCGAGCACGCGGGTCAGTACCTCGGGCGGGACCGGGTCGGGCCGGAAGCCGCGGCGGACGTCCCGGCGCTCCTCGATGACCCGGTAGACGGCCGCCCGCTGCTCGTCGGAGTAGGAATGCTCGTTCATCGCCGTCCTGGTCGTGTCATGGGTCCGCGGTCGGGAGCGGCGCCGCGGCGGGGCCGCCGCCCGCGCCCCAGCCCGCGCGCGACCCGCCGACGGCCACGGCCGAGCGGAGCAGGGCCTCCAGCGCGGCCGCGGCGGCGGCCGCGCCGCCCTTTTCCGACACGTTACTCACCGAGCGGATCCCGCTGGCCCGCAGCGCGTCCTTGGCCGCCGCGGCCGCGACGAACCCGACCGGCATGCCGATGACGAACGCCGGCTCCACCCCCCTGGTCAGGATCTCGGTGAGCGCCGCGGGCGCGCAGCCGACCACCCACACCGCCCCCGGGCCCACCTCGCCGGAGGCGAGCCGGACCGCGGCCGCGGGCGCGGAGATGCCCGCCGTCCGGGCCAGCCGCGCGGTCAGCGGCTCGCCGATCTTGCAGACCACCGGGCAGCCGGTAATCCCGGCCGCCACCATGGCGCCGTCGGCCACGACGGGGGCACCCGCGGCGAGCGCGGCCACGGCCACGGCGAGCCCTTCCTCGTCACAGACCAGGTCGGTGGCGTAGTCGAAGTCGGCGGTCGCGTAGATGACCCGCTCCGTGACGTCGCGGCTGTGCTTGGGCAGGCGGGACAGGTCGATGCGAGAGCGAAGTATCCGGTACGACTCCGCTTCGGTCGGCTGTGCGTCGCGCGGCGCCTCGCTGGGCCACGTCACCGTGCCATCACCTCCTCGGCCAGGAACCCCGTCTCGGCAGGCCGGTACCATCACCAACTGACCAGGGCAAACGACTTGGCGTTCGCGGGCCGATCTATCCGGGGTCCGCCGATACACTAGCCAGGCGCATCTCCGGCTTGCCCACGGCGCAAGCGCAAACGCGAGCCGCCGAGGCTCGCGGCCGCGCGTCCGGGAGACGTTCAGCTTTTTCGAATCTCTCTCTGAGGATCGTCGCATGCCGAACCGCTAGACCCTAACAGCAAGGTGGCACATGACAACTCACGCGAATGGAGCGTCCATGAGGGCGGTCAGTCCGCCGCGGGTGCTCGTGACCGGCGGGTCCGGCTTTATCGGGCGGCGCGTCGTGCGCGCGCTGCTTGAGGACGGCGCCGACGTCACGGTGGCCGACAAGCGGCCATCCCCCGGCGGCGACGTCCGCACCGTCCTCGGGGACTTGTGCGATCCGGCCGTGGTCGCCGAGGCCGTGCGCCCCGGGACCGACGTCATCATCCACCTGGCCGCGGTCACGCGGGTGCTGCAGTCGATCGAGGACCCGGCGGCCACGCACCGGGTGAACGTGGAGGCCACCGCGGCCCTCCTGGAGCAGGCGCGGGTGCGCGGCGTGTCGGCGTTCCTGTTCGCCTCCACGAACGCCGTGACCGGGGACGTCGGCCGCGCCACCATCGACGAGCGGGTGCCGCTCCGGCCGCTCACCCCCTACGGCGCCACCAAGGCGGCCGCCGAGATGCTGATCGGCGCGTACGCGGCCTGCTACGGCATGACCGGATGCTCGCTGCGGTTCTCCAATGTTTACGGCCCTGGCATGCAGCAGAAGGACAGCTTCGTCCCGCGCCTGATGCGGGCCGCGCGGGACGGCACCGGCGTGCAGGTGTACGGCGACGGCACCCAGGTCCGGGACCTGGTGCACGTAGACGACATTGTGGCCGGGCTGCTCGCGGCGTGGCGGGCCGGGTTCAGCGGGCCGCTGATCCTCGGCGCCGGAGAGTCGGTGTCGGTGAATGACATGGTCGATGCGGCGCGGAGGGTCACCGGGGCCGACATCCCGGTGGAGTACGTTCCGGCCAAGCCGGGCGAGATGCCTGCGGTCATCGTGGACATCTCCGCGGCGCGCGCGCTGGGCTACCGGCCAGCGCACGACCTCAAGTCCGGCCTGTCCACCGTCTGGCCAGAATTCTCGGAGGCAGCAAAGTGACCGCTCATGTCAGCGACGACGAGGCCATCGACACCGCGGCCATCCGGGCGTTCACCGAGGAGTTCGGCGACCAGGCCACCAAGCTGCCGCCGGTCGCCATCGTGATCGCCGCCTTCAACGAGGAGGGCGCGATCGGCCCGGTCGTCGAGGGCCTCCCGCGCACCGTGGGCGGGCTGGACGCCGTGCCGGTCGTCGTTTCCGACGGCTCGGTGGATGCCACGGGCAAGGAGGCCAGGGAAGCGGGCGCGCTGGTCTGCGAGGTGCCCGTCAACCGGGGGCAGGGCGCGGCGCTGCGGCTCGGCTACCGGCTCGCCCGGGAGGGCGGCGCCGGCTACATCGTCACCACCGACGCCGACGGCCAGTACAACCCGGCCGAGATCGAGAACCTGATCGCGCCGATACTGGCCGGCCAGGCGGATTTCGTCACCGGCTCGCGGACGCTCGGCAGCGAGGAGACCAAGGACCCGGTGCGGAAGCTGGGCGTGCGGGTCTTCGCGCTCACGATCAGCGTGCTGACCGGCCAGCGGATCAGCGACACGACCTTCGGGCTGCGCGCCATGCGGGCCGAGGTGACCGGCGCGGTCCTGCTCGAGCAGCCGCAGTACCAGGCGTCCGAACTGCTGATCGGCGCGATCACCCACGGGTTCCGGGTGGCCGAGCGGCCCGCCACGATTCACCGCCGGCAGGTCGGCAAGAGCAAGAAGGGCAACAACGCCTCCTACGCGCTGAGCTTCGCCAGGGTCGTCTTCGGAACCTGGTGGCGCGAGCGCCGCCGCCGGCGGCACGTGGCCGCGGCCAGGCTGGCGGGCGACGAGCGCGGCGCGCCCGGCCAGTTAGCCGATGGGATCATCGGGTACGAGCCGGGGGGCGGGGCCGCGGGGCCGCCTGACTAGGCCCGCTCCGCTAGACCCGCCCCGCGGGCACGTCCGGCGTGGTGCCGCGCACCGCGTCGGAGGGCTCGCGGTCGGCAAACACGAAATTGTGGAAGATCAGGAACCTGATGACGAACGTCATGCAGTTGGCCAGCAGGTACAGCCCCTGGGCGAACAGCACCTCTTTGAATCCGTGCAGGCCGAGAGAACGCGCCCAGTAGTGGGCCAGCTTGCTCGTCGCGGTCAGCACGACCCCGACGCAGACGGAGACCGCCCAGAACGGCAGGGTCTCCTTGAGCAGCTGCGGCCGGCCGGTCCGCTCCCAGGCCCACCGGCTAGCCACGTAGCTCACGGCCGCGCCGGCCAGCCATCCGGCCGCCCCGGCGATCCCGGCCGTCACGTGCGCCAGTTGGCAGATGAAGTAGGTCAGCTGGGTCGCGCACAACGCCAGCACCGCTGCGGGCGCGAAGCGAATCAGCCGCCTGCCGCCCTGGGTGCGGAGCCTGCGCCGCAGCGGCCCGGGAACCATGCGCCACATGGCTTCGGCATTCTTGGGCGATACCAGAGTCATAGGTGTCCTTGGCTGACGGAAGGCCTCTGGGTCGTAAGTCAGGTATACAGTACGGGAACTTGCGGAGCGCTTTGTTCCATTGTTCTCCAGGTCAGTGGCGCGCCTTCGGCGCGGGGCGGCTGCCGCCCGCGGCACTTCGCCGCAACCCGGGCGTTTCAGGCAGTTTGGATGCCGTTGTGAGCTAGGTCAGGTATAAAGCAACGACAGCTACGGACAAGGCAGGAGCACGATCATGAAGGTCTTGGTGTTGGGCGGAGACGGCTACCTGGGGTGGCCAACGGCGCTGCACCTCTCGCAGGTCGGTCACGACGTCGCCGTGGCGGACAACTTCGCGCGGCGGGGTTATGACCATGAGATGGGCGTGGACAGCCTGGTGCCGATCGAGTCGCTGCGGGCGCGGATCGCGGTGTGGCGGGAGCTGAGCGGCAAGACTATCGCCAGCTACGTGGGCGACCTGTGCGACGCCGACTTCACCTATCACATGGTGGCCGGCTTCGCCCCGGACGCGATCGTGCACTACGCCGAGCAGCGGGCCGCGCCGTACTCGATGGCCGACCGCAAGCACGCGGTGTACACGCAGGTCAACAACGTGGTCGGCAACCTGAACGTGCTGTATGCGATCGCCGAGATCAACCCGGACATCCACCTGGTCAAGCTGGGCACGATGGGCGAGTACGGCACCCCGAACATCGACATCGAGGAGGGCTGGCTCGATGTCGAGCACAAGGGGCGGCGCGACCGGGTGCTGTTCCCCAAGCGGCCGGGGTCCTTCTATCACCTGTCGAAGGTGCACGACAGCCACAACATCGAGTTCGCCTGCCGGATCTGGGGGATCCGGGCGACCGACCTGAACCAGGGCGTGGTCTACGGCCAGCAGACCCCCGAGACGGCGCTGGATGACCGGCTGGCGACCCGGTTCGACTACGACGCGGTGTTCGGCACGGTGCTGAACCGGTTCGTGATCCAGTCGGTGCTCGGCACGCCGCTGACCATCTACGGCGAGGGCGGCCAGACCCGCGGCATCATCGAGATCCGCGACACCGTCCGGTGCATCCAGCTGGCCTGCGAGACCCCGGCCGACCAGGGCGAGTTCCGGGTGTTCAACCAGATCACCGAGTTCATGTCGCTGCGCCAGATCGCCGACACCATCGTCAAGGCCAGCCCGGACGTGGTCCGGGTCGAGCACGTCGACAACCCCCGCGTCGAGCTGGAGAGCCACCACTACAACGTGGTGCACACCGGGCTGGTCGGGCTCGGCCTGGAGCCGCACCTGCTGTCCGACACGCTGATCGAGTCGCTGTTCGAGATCACCAAGCGGTACGTGCACCGGGTCCGTCCCGAGGCCATGCTGCCCACCATCCAGTGGCGCAAGCCCTCCAGCACCATCAGCAACTGACACCGCGCCGGCCGGGGCGGGGCCGGGCCCGCCCGGCCCCCTCCCGGCGTCACGCCCAGCCGGGCATCGGGAATCCGGCCAGCAACTCGCGCACCTCGCCGGCGATCCGCTCGATGGCCGCCTCGTCCTCCTTGGCCGCCGCGGTGATCGCCTCGTCCATCCAGGCGGCGATCTGCGCCATGTGGGACTCGCCCAGGCCCCGGGTGGTGATCGCGGGCGTGCCGATCCTGATCCCGGACGGGTCGAACGGCTTGCGCGGGTCGAACGGAACGGTGTTGTAGTTCACCTCGATCCCGGCCCGGTCGAGCGCCTTCGCGGCGGGCTTCCCCGCGATGCCCTGCGGCGTCAGGTCGATCAGGATCAGGTGGTTGTCGGTGCCGCCGGAAACCAGGGCGTAGCCGCGGTCGAGCAGCGCTGCCGCCAGCGCCCTGGCGTTCGCGACCACCTGATGGGCATAGCCGCTGAACGCGGGCCCGGCGGCTTCCCGGAGCGCCACGGCGATCGCCGCCGTGGTGTGGTTGTGCGGGCCGCCCTGCAGGCCGGGGAAGACCGCCTTGTCCACCCGGGAGGCGTACTCGGCGGTCGTCATGATCATGGCGCCGCGCGGGCCGCGCAGCGTCTTGTGCGTCGTGGTCGTGATCACCCCGGCGTAGCCGACCGGGCTGGGATGCGCCCCGCCGGCCACCAGCCCCGCGATGTGCGCGATGTCGGCCACGAGGACCGCGTCCACCTCGGCCGCGATCTCGGCGAAGGCCGGGAAGTCGATCGTGCGCGGGATCGCCGTCCCGCCGCAGAAGATCAGCTTGGGCCGCTCGGCCCGGGCCAGGTCCCGCACCTGGTCCAGGTCCAGCCGCCCGGTATCGGCGCGCACCCCGTACTGCACCGCCCGGAACCACTTGCCGGTGGCCGACACCCCCCAGCCGTGCGTGAGGTGCCCGCCCATCGGCAGCGCCATCCCCATCATGGTGTCGCCCGGCTCCAGGAACGCGAGGTACACGGCGAGGTTCGCCGGCGAGCCCGAATACGGCTGGACGTTGGCGTGGTCGACGCCGAACAGCGCCTCGGCCCGCCGCACCGCCAGCGTCTCGATCGGGTCGATGAACTGCTGGCCCTCGTAGTACCGGCGGCCCGGATAGCCTTCCGAGTACTTGTTGGTCAGCACCGTGCCCGAGGCCTCCAGCACCGCGAGGGAGACGTAGTTCTCCGACGGGATCAGCCGGATCTTCTCGAACTGGCGCCGCGCCTCGGAGTTGATCAGGTCGGCTACTTCCGGGTCCTCGCTGGCCACGTGCGGGATGGGCGGCTGATGCATGGTGTCCTCCTCGCTGCTGCCTTCATCATGCCGAACGCGACCGGGCCCGTACATCCCGCCGCAGGATCGGGGCGAGCATCGCGCGCTCGGCCGCGGCCCACGCCGTCGTGGTCAGCAGGTACAGGCCGGCGGCCAGCGGCATGACCACGGCGACGGCCAGCGTCACGTACGGGACCGCACGGGCCAGCCAGCCCGCGGCCCCGCCGGGCACCGGAGCCTGCGGCGCCTGCCGCGCAGCCGACGCCCGGGCGATCCGCGCGGCCAGCCACACCGCCGCGGCCAGCAGCGCGAACACCCCGAGGAACACCGCGCCCTGGGCGCTGAGCGGCCCGGGCCCGCTCAGCCAGTGGCTGCCCAGCGGCGCGCCGAACAGGTCGTGGCCGAGCAGGCCATTGCGCCGGCCGCCGATGGTGCCGGACCGGAACAGCGCGTACATGACGCTGAGCAACGGCAGTTGCAGCAGCAGCGGCAGGAACCCGGCGAACATCCCGGTGCCCTCCCGCGCCTGCAGCGCGGCCAGTTCCCGCTGCAGCCGGTCCGGGTGCCCGGCGTGCCGCTTACGCAGGGCCTGGACCTGCGGAGCCAGCCGGGCCTGGCTGGCCTGGCCGCGGAGCGCGTAGTAGCTGAGCGGCATGAGCAGCAGCCGCACGGCCAGGGTGCAGACGACGATGGCGGCCGCGGTGGCCAGGCCCCACGGCAGCGGGGCCAGCGCCTGGGCGAATGATGATACGACGTGGTAGGCAGCGCCCACGGCGACGCCGAGAAGACTGAACATGACCGGGACCCTCCAGCGGTTCGCGGAACGGATGACAGCTGGAGACGGCCGCGAGAGCGGCCCGCGCGAAGAGCAGGCGGATCGTCAGGCGGCCGCCGGGACCGCCGAGGGAGCCCTGGGCCGGGGCCGGCCCGCCGCATCGGGGTTGAGCTGCCGCTGGAACGCCGCCGACCAGGATTTCTCGCGCAGCGCCACGGCCCGGCCGGTCAGCGGTCGCGCCGTGACCGCCGCCGCGATCCTGGCGCTCTGCGCGAGGAAGGCGACGAGCATTCCGGTCAGCGCGACCGCGGCCACGGCCATCAGGACGGACGCGGAGGGTGCGGTAGCGGCGTGGCCCGCGGGCAGCCAGTAGCTGATCAGCTGCGTTGTCGCGCCGACGAGCCAGGCGACCATCACGGCCTCCGCGGTGTACCCGAGACCAGCCCGGCACGGGCTGGCGACTCAAGTGTAAGCCGGTCTTACCCGGTGCCGCCGACGGCGATGAGAGCGACGGAAGCCGCCGCGAGCGACAGGCCGGCCAGCCGGATCGCGGTCAGCCGCTCCCCGAGCATCACCCGGGCCAGCATGATCGTCACCGCCGGGTAGAGCGAGGTGATCACCGCCGCCACGGCGAGCAGGCCATGATGCGTGGCGAGGAAGTAGAAGATCGTGCCCGGCGCCCCGGTCAGGCCCGCGACGGCGGCGAGCCGCCCGCCGCGCGCCCCGGGCAGGTGCAGGTCCCCGGTGAACGCGGCCACGCCGCCCACCGCCACGAGCGCCGCAGCCTGGCCGCAGAACACCGGCCACAGGCCGCTGCCGGAACCGGCCTGGTTGAGCCCGATGAACAGCAGCGCGAAGCAGGCCCCGGCGACCAGCCCGTAGCTCACGCCCGCCGGGAACCGCCTGCGTCTCGTTCCGGCCGGGTTCCCGCGCTCCGCGGGCGCCGCGGCCGCGGCGCCGCCCGTCACGTCCCCGCCGGACGGCGCCCGGGCGCTCGCGGACACGCCCGCGATGGCGGGCAGCGCCAGGGCGATCCCGATCAGGGCCAGGGTCGTCGGCCGCTCCCCCAGCAGCAGCCCGGCCAGCACCGAGAATCCCGCGGCCCCCACCGCGCTGAGCGGCCCGGCGACACTGAACGCCGCGTGCCGGAACCCGAGGTAGAGCGCCAGCGCCCCGGCCGCGCCCGCCAGGCCCGCGGCCGTGCCCCAGGCCACGGCCCGCGGGGCCGGCGGGTGAGCGCCGATCAGCGCCAGCGCCACTCCCACCACGGCCACGCTGGCCGCCTCGGCCAGCAGGGTGACCCGGATCACGCTGGCGCGCCGGGTGGCGAGGCCGGCCGCGAAGTCCGAGGTGCCGTAGCCGGCCGCAGCGGCCAGGGACAGCAGGATGGCTAGCACGGCCGGGCATCATGCATGACTCATGCATGATAACGCCCAGGGACCCAGCGGCTCCCGACAGGACCTTGGCCCCTGGCGGGGCGGACGGCCCGGTGGCACATTGCACTACACCGGGCGCGGCTTGGTCAGGATCGGATCGTCGCCGGCCGGGGCGATACCTGCCTGAGGGCCCTCCCGGAACGTCGGCACGGAGCGCGAAGTGACCACAGAAAGCCTGGCGCCGGTGCGGGTCAGCCGGTGGGCGGTACTGGCGGGTTACAGCCTGCTCGCCGCGTGCACGCAACTCCTGTGGCTCTCGTTCGCGCCGATCACCACGCAGGCGCACCAGGCCCTCGGCGTGTCCGAGGGCGCGGTCGGCGACCTGGCCGCGATCTTCCCGCTGCTGTACGTCGTCCTGGCGCTGCCCGCCGGCCGCTGGCTTGACCTCCGGTTCAGGCGCGCGCTGTCGGCCGGGGCGCTGCTCACCGCGGGCGGCGCCCTGCTGCGGCTGGCCGGCCCGGGTCCTACGCCTGGATCCTGGCCGGCCAGTTCGTGATCGCGACGGGCCAGCCGCTGGTGCTGAACTCGATCACCAAGGTCGCCGCGCGGTACTTCCCCGCGCAGGAACGCACCGCGGCCATCTCCATCGGCAGCGTGGCGTTGTTCGTCGGGATCCTGGCTTCCGTGCTGACCGGCGGCCCGCTGTACGACGCCGGCGGGGTCCGGCTGCTGCTCGTGGTGCAGGCCGTGCTGGCCGCCGCCGCCGCGGCCTGGGTGCTCGTGGTGGTGCGCGCGCCGGCCGCCTTCCGGGCCGACCCGTCGGTCGCGGTCTCGCTGCGCTGGCTGCGGCATGACCGGTTCATGTGGCTGCTGGCCGGCCTGCTGTTCATCGGCATGGGCGTGTTCAACGCGGTGGCGACCTGGCTCGACTCGATCCTGGGACACTTCGGCCTGGCCAGCGCGAGCGGCTACCTGATCGCGATCATGACCGTGGCCGGGATCGCGGGCGCCGCGGTGCTGCCGCAGGCGGTGGCGAGCCGCGACCGGCGGCGCCTTATGCTCTGCGCCGTGATCGTGGTCACGGTGCTGACCTTCCCCGCGATCGCGGCCGTGCACCATGCGGTCTTCATCGGCGGCGCCCTGGCCCTGGAAGGGCTGGTGCTGCTGGCCGGCCTGCCGGTGGCGCTGGACTGGTCGGAACTGCACGCCGGGCCGGAGCGGGCCGGCGCCGCGGCCGGGTTCCTGCTGCTCGCCGGGAACCTCGGCGGCGTGGTCCTGGTGCTGATCGTCCAGGTCCTGATCGGAAACCCCTACCTCGCGCTCGGCGCGCTGGCCGTGGCCGCCCTGCCCGGGCTGGCGCTGGCCGCCGGGCTGCCCGCCCACGGCGCGGCCGCCGCAGGCCAGGAAGCGGGCGCAGACCAAGGAGTCCGCAATGTCTGATCAAGCCGATCCCATGGCCGAGCTGCAGCGGCAGCTCAAGCCGTACCGGGACAAGTTCCCGTCGTTCCCGCGGCTACCGGAGCAGGGGCTGCGCCGGCCGGAGATCACCGCGCTGGTCGAGGCCCTCGCCGAGGCCGAGAAGCCGCGGTGGCGCGACGGGTTCGCCTCCGGGGCGGTGTACCACGGCGATCCCGGGCACGTGGCGTTCCTGAGCCAGGTGTACGCCGCCCAGTCGCAGAGCAACCCGCTGCACGCGGATCTGTGGCCCAGCGCGGCCAAGTTCGAGGCGGAGATCGTCTCCATGACCGCGCAGATGCTCGGGGCCCGGCACGCCTCGCCGGACGCGCCCGTGGTGGGCACCGTGAGCTCCGGCGGCACCGAGAGCATCCTGCTGGCCATGCGGGCCTACCGCGACTACGCCCGGGAGCGCCGCGGCATCAGCAGGCCGGAGATCGTGGCCCCGGTCACCGCGCACGCCGCGTTCGACAAGGCCGCGAGGTTCTTCGACATGCCCCTGGTGCGGGTCCCGGTCGACGACGGCTACCGGGCGGACCTGAGCGCGCTGGCCGGGGCGGTGACCGAGCGGACGGCCGTCGTGGTCGGGTCGGCGCCGACCTTCCCGCACGGCGTGATCGACCCGATCCCGCAGATCGCCGAGCTCGCCGCGGAGCGCGGCGCCTGCTGCCACGTGGACGCCTGCCTCGGCGGGTTCATCCTCCCGTGGGCCGAGCGGCTCGGCTACCCGGTGCCGCCGTTCGACTTCCGGCTGCCCGGCGTGACGTCGATGTCCGCGGACACGCACAAGTACGGGTACGCGGCCAAGGGCTCGTCGGTGGTGCTGTACCGGGGCAAGGAACTCCGGCAGTTCCAGTACTACACGCTGGCCGACTGGCCGGGCGGGCTGTACCTGTCCCCCACCTTCGCGGGGAGCCGGCCGGGAGCCCTCTCGGCCACCTGCTGGGCGGCGATGCTCTCGCTCGGCGAGGCCGGCTACACCGAGGCGGCCCGGCGGATCCTGGAGACCGGCGCGCGGATCCGCGGCGAGGTCGCGGAGATCCCCGGCCTGCGCGTGCTGGGCGACCCGCTCTGGGTCATCGCCTTCGCCGCCGCCGATGATCTCGACATATTCCAGGTCACGGAGAACATGTCCCGCCGCGGATGGAGCCTGAACGGACTGCAGCGGCCAGCCGCCGTGCACATCGCGGTCACGCTCCGGCACACCCAGCCGGGGGTCGCCGACCGCTTCCTCGCCGACCTGAAGGAGGCCGTCGACGAGGTGCGGGCCAACCCGGGGCTGCGCACCGGGCTCGCCCCCGTCTACGGCATGGCGGGCACGCTGCCCGACGACGTCGTCCGCGGGCTGCTCGGCGCGTACCTCGACATGCTGTACGAGGTCTGACCGTGCCGCGCCACGTTCTGGCCATCGACCTGGGAACCTCGGCGCTCAAGGTGGCCCTGGTGTCCACCTGCGGCGAGGTCGTCGCGTCGGAGCAAGAGGAGTGCCGGGTCGAGTACCTGCCCGGCGGCGGTGCCGAGCAGGACCCGGAACGCTGGTGGGCGATGATCGCCCGGGCGACCACCAGGCTGATGGCGCGCGGCGCCGTCCCGCCGGCATCGCTGGCGGCGGTCTCGTGCACCGCCCAGTGGTCCGGGACCGTTCCCGTGGACGAGGACGGCCGCGCCCTGCACCGGGCCATCATCTGGATGGACTCGCGGGGAGCGCCCTACGCGCGGCGCATCACCGGCGGCCGGGTCCGGGTGCAGGGCTACGGACCGGGCCAGCTGGCACGCTGGATCCAGGTGACCGCCGGGATACCCGCGCAAAGCGGCAAGGATCCCATCGCGCACATCCTCTGGCTGAAGCACGAACGGCCGGAGACGTACCGCCGCACCCGGCTGTTCCTCGAACCGAAGGACTGGCTGAACCTGCAGCTCACCGGGCAGGCGGCGGCCTCGTACGACTCGATCGCCCTGCACTGGGTGACCGACAACCGCCATCCCGGCCGGATCCGCTACCACCCCGGGCTGCTGCGGCGGGCCGGCCTGGCGCAGGAGCAGCTTCCCCGGCTGGTCGGCGCCACGGACATCCTGGGCCCGCTGCTGCCCGGGCCGGCCGCGGCCCTCGGCGTTCCGGCCGGCCTCCCGGTCGTCGCCGGAACGCCCGACGTGCACTCGGCGGCTCTCGGGTCCGGTGCCACCCGGGACTTCCAGGCGCACCTGTACATCGGCACGTCTTCCTGGCTGACCTGCCATGTCCCGTTCAAGAAGACGGACCTGTGGCACAACATGGCCTCGCTGCCCTCGCCCGTCCCGGGCCGGTACCTCGTCGCCGACGAGCAGGAGACGGCCGGGGCGGCGCTGACGTTCCTGCGCGACCGGGTGCTGTTCGCCGATGGCCGACCGCGCGACGCCTTCCGCGAGTTCGACCGGATGGCGGCGCGGGCGCAGCCCGGCAGCGGCGGCGTGATCTTCACGCCGTGGCTGTACGGCGAGCGGACTCCGGTGGAGGACCGGTTCGCGCGCGGCGGGTTCTGGAACCTGTCCCTGTCCAGCAGCCGGGATGAGCTGGTGCGGGCCGTGTTCGAGGGAGTGGCCTTCAACGCGCGCTGGCTGCTGCGCGCGGTGGAGCGGTTCACCGGGCATCGCCTCGACCCGATCCGGTTCATCGGCGGCGGGGCGCGCTCGGCCGTCTGGAGCCAGATCATCGCCGACGTGCTCGGCCGGACCATCGAGCAGGTCGCCGATCCGGTCGACGCGAACGCACGGGGCGCCGGGATCCTGGCGGCGGTGGCGCTGGGCGAGCTCGCCTTCGACCAGGTGCCTGACCGGGTCCGGGTGGCCGCGAGCTACCGCCCCGACCCGAAGACCGCGGCGCTCTATGACGCGATGTTCCGCGAGTTCGTCGGGCTCTACCGGCGCAACCGCCGGGCCTACGCCCGACTGAACGCCGGGCAGCCAGCGTCCGCCCCGGACGGCTGACCGCTGGGGCGCGGGCCGCTACGTGCGGCCGGGCAGCCGTTGCCGCGCTAGCGGATCTCGGCGATGGGCAGCCGCAGCGCCGCCGGGGCGGCGGGCGGCACGGCCGGGCGATGCGGTTCGGCCGGCGCGACCCTCCGGTAGCCGGCGCCGAGCGCGGGACGGGGATCGGCGTGCCCGCGGTTGGGCCACAGGGCCATCGCGCGCTCCGCCTGGGCGGTGATGGTCAGGGCCGGGTTGACGCCCAGGTTCGCGGAGATCGCCGAGCCGTCGACCACGTGCAGCCCCGGGTAGCCGTACACGCGGTGGTAGGCGTCGAGCACCCCGGTCTCCGCGGAGTCGCCGATGACGCAGCCGCCGATGAAGTGCGCTGTCATCGGGATGTCGATCATCTCGCCGACGCTGTTCAGCGGAAAGCCGCCGATCCTGGCCGCTATCCGGCGCATGGTGTCGTTGGCTGCGGGGATCCAGGTCGGATTGGGCTCGCCGTGCCCCTGCCCCGAGCTCAGCTTGATCCGGCCGAACCGGGTCCGCCGCGGGCGCACCGTGATCGAGTTGTCCAGCGTCTGCATGGTGAGCCCGATCACCGCCCGCTCGGACCAGTGGTTGAGGCCGGCGTACAGCGACGCGAGCCGCCCCGGGTGGCGCATCGCCTGTCCCAGCCACTTCACCCCGCGCGGCACGGGCCCGCCGCCGTCGGTCATCAGCGTGCTGAGCAGTCCCATCGCGTTCGAGCCCCGGCCGTACCGGACCGGTTCGATGTGAGTGCAGGAGTCGGGGTGGATGGATGAGGTGATCGCGACCCCGCGGGTGAAATCATGCTGTTTCCGGTGGCGCAGCGTGGTCAGCGCGCCGCCCAGCGCCTCGGAGTTCGTCCGCGTCACGGCGCCGAGCCTGGCGGAGATGCCCGGCAGCCAGCCCTGGGTCCTCATCCGGTGCAGCAGTTGCTGCGTCCCCCAGGTGCCGGCCGCGAAGACCACCTGGCCGGCGGTGAGGGTGCGCGCGGACCGCCCGGCCCGCCACGCGCCGGTGCGCACGGTGTCCACCGCGTACCCGCCGCGCCGCAGCGGCCGCACCGTGACCACGGTGGTTTCCGGATGCACCCTCGCGCCGGCCCGCTCGGCCAGGTAGAGATAGTTCTTGACCAGGGTGTTCTTCGCGTTGTGCCTGCACCCGGTCATGCACTCCCCGACCTCCAGGCAGCCGCGGCGGCGCGGGCCCGCGCCGCCGAAGAACGGGTCATCGACCTCCACGCCGGGCTCCTGGCCCCCGTCCCGGCCGAAGAACACGCCGACCGGGGCCATGCCGAACGTGTGCCCCACGCCCATCTCCTCGGCCACCTGCCTCATGACCTGGTCAGACGGCGTCATCGTCGGGTTGGGCACCACGCCCAGCATCCGCTTGGCCTGGTCGTAGTACGGCGCGAGCTCGGCCTGCCAGTCCGTGATGTGCCCCCACTGCCGGTCGCGGTAGAAGGCCTCCGCCGGCTCGTACAGCGTGTTCGCGTACACCAGCGAGCCGCCGCCGACGCCCGCGCCGGCCAGGATGATCACGTCCCGCAGCAGGTGGATCCGCTGGATGCCCTTGCAGCCCAGCTTCGGCGCCCAGAAGAAGTTGCGGACATCCCACGAGGTCTTGGGATATTCGGCGTCCTCGAACCGGCGGCCTGCCTCCAGCACGCCCACCCGGTAACCCTTCTCGGTGAGCCGCAACGCGGCCACCGCGCCGCCGAAGCCGGAGCCGATCACGAGCACGTCATAGTCGTAAGGAGCGTTCGGCCCGCCGACGTCATCATCCGGCATCAGTCCATGCTGCGCGGCATCGCGCGCTGCGGGCAGGGCCGAAGGTCCCGCGCAGCGATAAGCTGCCCGGGCATTGTGCTCACCCCGGGCACATCGGTATCGGAGCGGCGTTGCGCATCGGGCAGATCGTCATCGATGTGGCGCCGCTGCGGGAGAGCCGTGACTTCCGCTGGCTGTACTCCGGCCGCCTCGTCGCGTCGGCCGGGGACGTGGTGGCCACCACCGCGGCCAGCTGGCAGGTCTACACGCTGACGCACTCGCCGGTGGCGGTCGGCCTGCTCACCCTGACCGCCAGCCTCGGGATGCTGTTCAGCCTGCTGGCCGGCGGGATGCTCGCGGACCGCCACGACCGGCGCGCGCTGCTGCTGGCGACCGGGCTGCCCCAGGCCGTGGCGGCGGGCGCGCTCCTGGCCAACAGCGTGGCGCGCCACCCGGCGGTGTGGGCGATCTACGTGATCATGCTGGCGATCGGGCTGCTCGCGGGCCTCGGTGCGCCGGCGTCGACGGCCGCCACCCCGGCGCTGGTCGGCCCGTCCCGGCTGCCCGCCGCCGCGGCCCTGAACGGGATGGGCAACCAGCTCGGCAACCTGGCCGGCCCGGCGCTGGCCGGGCTGCTGATCGCCGGGCCGGGCCTGGCCGCGTGCTACGGCCTCGACGCGGCGTGCTTCGCGGCGTTCGCCGTCACCATGCTGTTCGTGCGGCCGCTGCCGCCCACGGTGCGGGCGCAGCGGCCGGGATTCCGGTCGCTGGCCGAGGGTTTCCGCTACGTGCGGCACAGCGGCGTGCTGGGCGGCATGCTGCTGATCGACACCAACGCGATGATCTTCGGCATGCCCGCCGCGCTGTTCCCCGCCCTGGCCAGCGAGCATTTCCACGGCGGCTCGGCCACGTTCGGCCTGCTGACCGCCGCCCCGGGGCTCGGCGCGATCGTCGGCGCGGCGAGCAGCGGCTGGACCGGCCGGGTCCGGCGGCCCGGGATCGTGATCATCGCGGCGGGCATCGTCTGGGGCGGCGCCATCGTGGGCTTCGGGCTGACCCGCAGCTTGCCGGTCGCGCTGGCGTTCCTCGCGCTGGCCGGCATGGGGGACATGATCTC
Source organism: uncultured Actinomycetota bacterium (assembly GCA_963808705.1). Taxonomy (GTDB): domain Bacteria; phylum Actinomycetota; class Actinomycetes; order Streptosporangiales; family Streptosporangiaceae; genus JASHPR01. The sequence goes on from CAWEHB010000016.1 coordinate 1,101,237, forward strand.
CGAGATCCTGCGCAACGCGCTGCTGCAGATCTACGCCCCCGACCGGCTGCGCGGCCGGCTGAGCAGCCTCTACCTGGCCCAGGTCAACACCGCCCCGGCCCTGGGCAACGTCGAGGCCGGGATCGTGGCGGAGCTGTTCTCGCTCACCGTCTCGGTGGTAAGCGGCGGGCTGGCCTGCATCGGCGGCGCCCTGCTGCTCGGCGCGCTGTTCCCGTCGCTGCGCCACGCCAGCCTGGCCGGGCCCGCGGCCGAGGGCACCCCGAGCGAGCCGCCCGTCCCGGAAGCGGCCGACTGACCGGTCCTATCGGGCGGGCAGGCTGCGGTAGATGGCGTCGATCAGCGCCATCTTGCGCGGATCGTCGACCAAGCCCATGCCCATCCGGTTCATCACGTACGCGAACGCCACCCCGGCCTCGGGGTCGGCGCCGACCGTCGACCCGCCGAAGCCGTCGTGCCCGAACGCGTTCGGGTTGGGACCGACATGCCCCTCCGGGCCGGACAGGCCGAAGCCGAGCCCGAACTCGACCGGGAAGCCGAGGACCAGGTCGGTGAACCGCCCCTGGCCGGTGCGGGCCAGCTGCAGGGTCTTGGCCGAGATCAGCCGCTCGGACCCGTCGACCAGCGTCCCGAACACCGTTGTCAGGCCCAGCGCGGTGCCGTGCCCGTTGGCGGCCGGGATCTCCGCCATCCGCCAGTCGTCGGCGTTGGCCTCGTCCCCGGTCAGCATGGGGTTGAGCAGCGCGGCCTGCGCGGGGGGACCGGCGTTGGCGAAGGCCTGGGCCAGCGCGGACTGCTCCTCCGCCGATGGCCGCACCCCCTGCAGCTCCGAGCAGCGGTCCAGCTCGGTCCCGGGCAGCCCGATGTGGAAATCCGCGCCGAGCGGCCCGGCTATCTCCGAGGCGAAGAACGTCCCGCAGCTCTGCCCGGTGATCCGCCGGATGACCTCGCCGACCAGGTACCCGAACGTGATCGCCTGGTACCCGGTGGCGCTGCCGGGCGGGAACAGCGGCTCCTGGCGGGCCAGCAGGTCGGTGATCTTCTCCCAGTCGTAGTAGTCCTGGACGCTGGCCGGGACCGACAGGCCGCTGAGCCCGGACTTGTGGCCCATGATCCACCGCACCGGGATCTCGGCCTTGCCGCCCGCGGCGAACTCGGGCCAGTACCGCGCGACCGGCGCGTCCTGGTCGAGCTCGCCGCGGTCGATCAGGATGTGCGCGCACAGCGAGGTCATCGCCTTGGTCGTGGACCACACATTGGTGAGCGTGTCCGGCCGCCACTCGCGGGTCCGGCCGGGATCGGCCCAGCCGGCCCACAGGTCCACCACGGTCTCCCCGCCGGCCGCCACGGCCACGCTCGCCCCGATCTCGTCCCGCTCGGCGAAGTTCCCGGCGAACGCCTCCCGCACTAGCTCGTAACCTGCCGCGCACGTTCCGTGAATCCCGGTCCCGACGTCGCTCACTGGCCCACCTCGCCGTATGTCCGGGCGGCCCGGCGCCCCGTCGCGCCACGGCCCGCCCCCCTTCCGGCTTGCTACGCCCACGACGGCCGCCTGTCAACGCCTGGCCGGGCGGCTCTCAGCTGGTGAGACTCACGGCACCCGGCCGGGACGCTCCATCCACCGCTCCGGCCGGGCGAGCGGGCCGTAGCCGAACCTGGCGTACAGGCTGCGCCCCGGCTCCGCCGCCAGGATCTGGCGGACGCCGCGCACGTCGGGATGGTCGACCGCCGTCTCGACCAGGAACGAGCCCAGCCCGTGCCCCCGGTGGGCCGAGTCGACGAAGACGTCGCACAGCCAGCCGAACGTGGCGTAGTCCGTGACGAACCTGGCGAAGCCCACCTGCGCCCCGTCGGCCGAGTAGAGGCCGATGACCAGCGAGTTCTCGATGGCCAGGGCCATCACCGCGTGCGGCCGGCCTTCCGCCCAGTAGCTCTCGCCGCTGATCCAGGCGTGCACCCGGGCGAGGTCGATCAGCGCGCGGTCGTCGCTGGCCCAGTAGCCGTCGGGTCCGGGCCATTTCATGACTGCCTCCCCGGCCCGGCCGGGCCGATGACCGGCAGCCCCGGCGGCGGCCCGCCGCCGATGAGCCGGCTCAGCGCCGCCGTGTCGAGATGCTCGGCAACCAGGTCGCCGAGCACGTCCAGGCGCGCCTGCCGCAGCGCCGCGAAGTCGGTGTCCGGCGAGACCGTGAAGTCCCGGCCCGCGAGCGCGGCCACCTCGGCCAGGAACGCCCGCCGGAACGCGTCGTTTTCCAGCGTCCCGTGCCAGCTGGTCCCCCAGACGGCCGCGGTCCGGCAGCCGTCCAGGAACGGCTCGGCCCCCGGGTCCGGGGTGACGACCCCGTGATGGATCTCGTATCCCGCGACCTGTTCGCCGTAACACCTTCCGGCCGGCGGCCCAGCCGCTTGCACGCCGCGAACGCCACCCGGACCGGCAGCACCCCCAGCCCGGCCACCCGGCCCGCGCCGGACTCCACCTCGTCGTCGATCTCGCGGCCGAGCATCTGGTAGCCGCCGCAGATTCCCAGCACCGGCAGGCCCTTGGCGGCGCGCGCCGTGATCAGCTCGGCCATGCCGTTGTCGCGCAGCCAGGCCAGGTCGGCGACGGTCGCGCGGGAGCCGGGCAGCACGACCAGGTCGGCATCGGCCAGCTCGGCGGGCCAGCGCGCGAACCGGACCAGGACGCCGGGCTCGGCCGCGAGCGCGTCGATGTCGGTGAAGTTGCTGATCCGCGGCAGCCGCACCACGCTGACCCGGAGCACGTCGGTTCCGAGCGGCGGACCGGCCGACGCCAGCGGGCCCGCGTCGAGCGCCAGCGAGTCCTCCGTATCCAGGCAGAGACGGTCGGTCCAGGGAATTATCCCGAACGTGACGCGACCGGTGAGCTCGTGCAGCATCCGGACTCCGGGCCCGAGCAGCTCGCGGGCGCCGCGGAACTTGTTGATCACGAACCCGGCCACCAGCGCCTGGTCCGCCGGCTCCAGCAGGGCCAGGGTGCCGTGCAGCGCCGCGAACACCCCGCCCCGGTCGATGTCGCCCACCACGATCACCGGCAGGCCCGCGGCCCGGGCCAGCCCCATGTTCGCGATGTCGGTCGCGCGCAGGTTGATCTCGGCCGGGCTGCCCGCGCCCTCGCAGATCACCATGTCGTACTCGCGCCGCAACTGCGTCAGGCTGTCGGTGGCCACCTCCAGCAGCCGGGCGGCGTGCGCCCGGTACCCGGCCGCGTCGACCTCGCCCTCGGCGCGGCCCAGCACCACCACCTGGCTGCGCCGGTCGCTGCCCGGCTTGAGCAGCACCGGGTTCATCCGCGCGTCGGGCTCGACGCCCGCCGCCGCGGCCTGCATCGCCTGGGCCCGGCCGATCTCCGCGCCGTCGGCGGTGACGAACGAGTTCAGCGACATGTTCTGCGCCTTGAACGGCGCGACGCGCACTCCCTGCCGGGCCAGCCAGCGGCACAAGCCGGCGGTGAGCACGCTCTTGCCCGCATCCGAGGTCGTGCCCGCCACCAGCAGCGCGCCGTTCATCTCCGCACTCCGATCGCCGCATCCGCCGCCGCAGCCGCCACTGCCGTAGCAGCGGCCGCAGCCGTCGCAGCGATCGTAACCGCGCGGCACAGGCGGACCGCGCGGCGGATGTCCGCTGGCTCGGGCGCGCGGCCCCGGCCGAGGACGGGCCGGTGCTCGGCGGCTCCCCCGTAGCTGCTGGTCCCGCCGAGCCGGACGCCGAGCGCGCCCGCGAACGCGGCTTCGCACCGGCCCGCGTTCGGGCTCGGATGCCGCCCGCCGTAGTGCCGCATCGCGCGCCAGGACGCGGCCGGCCTCCCGCCGACGACCGGCGCGAACGCCGCAGCCAGGACGCCGGTCAACCGCGCGGGCGCCCAGTTGGCCACGTCATCGAGCCGCGCGCTGGCCCAGCCGAACCTGGCCCAGCAGGCCGACCGGTACCCGACCATAGCGTCCAGCGTGTTCACGGCCCGGTAGCCGACCAGGCCGGGCAGCCCGGCGAGCACGCACCACACCAGCGGCGCAACCACCGCGTCGCTGGTGTTCTCGGCGACCGACTCGACCACGGCCCGGGCCAGCCCGCTCTCGTCGAGCGGACCGGGGTCGCGCCCGCACAGGCTCGGCAAGATGGCCCGGGCCGTCGTCAGGTCACCGGCCTCGAGCGCCGCCGCTACCCGTTCTGCTTCGCCGGTCAGGGAGCGCGCCCCGGTCACCGTCCATACGGCCGCGGCCGTCGCGGCGAGGCGCAGCCAGGGCCGGCCGCGGGTCAGGTGCTCCGCGATCACCGCGGGCGCCGCGGCGGCCAGCACGCACCCGGCCGCGTACCCGGCGCCGCGCAGCCGGCTGTCGGCGTACGCCGACTCCGCCGCGGCCTGGGCGGCTCGGCCGAACAGCGCGACCGGATGCCCGCGCCGCGGGTCGCCGAGCCACGCGTCGGCGGCCACGCCCGCGAGGATGCCCGCCGCCACCGGCCAGCCAGGTAGCCTGACACTCGGCGCAGGCGCGCCGGACTCGCCGACCGTGGCCGCCACGGACATGACGATAGGGAACCGGGCCGGCGTCGTGTCGGTTGCGCCCCCCCAAATGCGACCTGGGCTCAGCCGCACTGTTGCCCGCGCGTGACCTTGGCCCGGCACAATTGCTGGCCTGGCGCCTGTAGCTCAGCAGGACAGAGCAGCTGCCTTCTAAGCAGCCGGTCGCAGGTTCGAATCCTGCCAGGCGCACGCATCAGCCAGTTGGCCTGGTAAAACACCTCGGCTGTCCCGCCGCGGCGCTACGGCGACTGTTCAGGCAGATGGTCACCGCTGCTCAGACCGCCCATTCCTGAAAACCGAATCCTGCCTGCGAAAACACGGCGAAGCGGTGCTAGTGCCGGACAGCTACTGGGTTTCCCCTCCCAGCGTGGAGAGATCCTCTTAAGGGAGAGGAGTTCTCCGATGGGAGAGACACGCAGGAAGTTCGATGCGGACTTCAGGGAGGGCGCGGTGCGGCTGGTCCGGGAGACCGGTAAGCCGATCGCGCAGGTGGCCCGGGATCTGGGCATCAACTCCGGGACCCTGGGCAACTGGGTGGACGCTGACCGGCGCCGCCGCGGTGAGGGTGACGGTGCGCTGAGCGAGGATGAGCGGGCCGAGCTGGCCCGGCTGCGTAAGGAGAACGCCGAGCTTGCCATGAGGTGCGACGTGCTCAAACGCAGTGTGGCCCTTTGGGTTTCCGATGCGATGGGCCGGTAGCCGTGGCCGCGTTCATCGCAGCCCAGAGGGCCGATCACGGCATCCCGCACGCGGTCAGCTGCCGGGCGCTGGGGATGTCGGAGTCCTGGTTCTATAAATGGAAGGACGGCGACCAGACCGCGCGGCGGGCGCGCCGGGACCGGCTGGGGGCCGAGATCGCCCGGCTGTTCGCCCGGCGCAAGGGCAAGGACGGGTCACCGCGGATCACCGCCGCGCTGCGGGAGGCCGGCTGGACGGTCAGCGAGAACACCGTCGCGGGCCTGATGCGCCAGATGGGCCTGGCCGCGCGGCCGAAGGCCAGGCGCAAGGGGACCACGCGGCCGGGCAAGGGCCGGTGGCGGGCGCCGGACCTGGTCCGGCGGGACTTCGGCGCGGCCGCCGTCAACCGCAAGTGGTATGGCGACGGCACCGAGATTCCCACCGGGGAGGGCAAGCTGCACCTGGACAGCGTGCTGGACATGGGCTCGCGCCGGATCCTCGGGTTCGCCCTCGGCGAGCACCACGACACCGACCTGGCCTACGGCGCGCTGGCCATGGCAGTGGCGGTGCGCGGCGGTGCCGTGCCCGGCGTGATCATGCACACCGATCAGGGCAGCGAGTACACCGCGGGCCGGTTCCGGATGGCCTGCCAGCGGCTGGGCATCCGCCAGTCAATGGGCCGGCCGGGCTCGGCGCTGGACAACGCGGTCATCGAATCGTGGCACTCCACGGTGGAGTTCGAGCTGCGGCGCATCGAGCAGTTCCCGACCAGGGCGGCCGCGCGGGCCGGGGTGGCGGCCTGGATCGAGGACTACAACCATGAACGGCGGCACTCCGCGCTGGGCATGCTCTCCCCGGTGGATTACGAGCGGTCCCCGGCGGGAAAGGACGCGGCGTGACCGCGGCCGGCCGCTGCGCGGCCCCAGGCACGAAGGAGGCGGCTTCGCCGCCGCTCACCTTTGATGAGAACGCTGCCGCGCGCCAGGCCGGGGGACGCGCCGCGCGAGGGTACGGGGCCGCCCCTCCGGCCTCCAGGCTGCTGCGCATCGCTGGCGCGACGGCCCTGCGGGCCAGCCTGGACCCCGGAGACCTCTGCGGCCCCTCAGGCAGGAAGTACGGGCAGGCCCAGCCTGCCCCCGCCCAGCAGCGCGGCGCGTCCGATGGGCCCTTGCCCATGGGTACAACGAACGCCAGGCACTATATGAACTGGCGTTCGATAGTCAGAAGGAACAGCGAAATTACACGAATCCGCTATGAGGAAGTCTCCACGGTTTGAGGGGAAC
>CAWEHB010000017.1:0-40254 GCA_963808705.1 uncultured Actinomycetota bacterium
AGACGCTCTGCCAACTGAGCTAAGGGGGCACAGCTGCTGGATCTTCCGTCCGGCTTGCGCGGCTGCCACCGGCATCACCGCGTTGGCGAGCATACACGACCGGAGATCACTGCGGCTGCCCGACTACCGTTGCCGCCCGGACTTGCCGGCGACCGGGCGACTCTGGCGTGGCCGCCCGGACGCGGATGAACACCAGCAGTGCCGCCGTCCGTGTTAAACATGGCGGCCTGCGGGTAGCTCGCCACGCAGCTTGCGGCCGCGCAGCTTTTCCCCTAGGACTATGGCCTCGGCCGCGACGGGAGGTGTCGAATGGGGTCAGGAGGGAATGGGCTAGCCTGGACATGCGTACTGTGAGTAGCAATGGAGGAGACGGCCGGTATCCCCGCGCGGGCCGACATCGAGGCGAGAGGGCGTCGGTGATATTGCGGCGAGCCCGGATGGTGGCCTTCGGCATCACCGTCCTCGGCATCATGGCCGGGTTGTTCATCCTGGGCAGCAGTTCCTCCCACCCTGCTGTCACTCATGTGTACCGGGCTGCTCTGGTAAGCCCGGCGGGCACGTGCGCTACCCGGCCGACGACCACCGTAAGCGCGTTCGCGCGCAACGCGCAGCAGGGCGCCGTCACCTTGACGGCAGCGGTCATCACTCAGAACTCGTCGCCAGCGGCGGCGAGCCCCTCAGCATCGCCGGCCCCCTCGGCATCGTCGGCCGCTACGCCAAGCCCATCCGCGGCGGCCAGCTCGACTCCGCCGCCCTCCAACAGCCCGACGCCCGACGCCAGCTCGTCGGCCAGCCCGACCCCGTCGCCCACTCCTACCCCGACGCCGACGACCACTACCACGCCGACGCCGACGCCAACTCCGACACCAACCCCGACGCCGAAGCCTGCGCAGCTCTGCGTGCAGGTCAAGCCGTTCTCGAGCAGCAGCGTCAGCCCGGGCGGGACGGCCAGCTACGCGATCTGGGTGTGGAGCACCGGTGCGGAGAGCCTCGGCGCGACCGTAACCGTGAGCGTAGGGAGCGCGGCGAACGTCGAGGCGCCGAAGTTCTCCGTGTGCCCGCAGGCGAACGGCGATGTCTGCACCGTGGGGGACCTGCCGACCAATCAGGCTGACGAAATTGTGGCGGGCGCACGCGTGCGCGATGCTGCGTCGGCCGGAGAGAAGATCACGCTCACGGCCACCGCGAAGGCCGGCAAGTCCGCCTCTTTCCACGCCGATGCGACGATTGACGTCGTCGTGTCGAGCTCGACCTCGCCGCCGCCAGCGCCCATCGTGCCTGGTAGCACGCTGCCCGGGACGTCGCTGCCTCCCCTGCCGAGCGGCGCGTTCACCTCGCCGACCACCTCGCCGACCGACCCGTCCGGGCTATTTCCGACCGTCTCCCCCACGACCAGCACCGGCGCACCCGCCGGCCAGGACCCGAAGGACCCGAGTCACCCCGGCGCGACGACCGTGTCGGCGACGCTCCCGCTCAACTCTCGTCTCATCGGCGGGCAGCTTGCAGGCCTAATCGTCCTGGCCAGCGCGATCACGATCGCCATCGCGCGCTTGTCACTGCGGACGCCGCGGCCTCGTGATGGCGGTGGCGGCACCTCGACGTAGGTCTGACCCGGGCTACTGCGACGGCTACTGCGACGAGCTGACCTGGTGCTCGACCATGGGCCGCATCTGCCGCATTTCATTGGCCAGGCCCGATGAACTCAGGGTCTGCGAGGCCACCAGGCCGAACGTGTCGTCGTCCGCCCAGACGCATCCGGCCAGCCGTCCGTTAACGCTCGGGAAGCAGGCGGCCGCCCCGCCGAGCGATCCGGCGCTGGTCGTCTGGGCATCCGGCACCTTGCCGGTAAACGTGGAGATGAACGCCCCGGCCGACGTGCCTTTCAGGTTTCCTCCGATGAACAGGAAGATCTGGGGCCCGGACGCGGCGGCAGGTCCGGTGCTGTCCTCGTATACGGCATAGATGACGTTGTTGGCCTCGCCCGCGCTTTGCTGGAGGATCTGCTGCCGCAGCGTCGCCGCCTGCATCTGCGCGGCGAGCTGGGGCTGCTTGACGTAGGGACCGAGGCTGGCGGGAGTCGTCAAGACGTGCGCCGCGCCGCCCCCAGAACTCGTCACGAAGACGACGACGGCTCCCACTGCGACGGCCGACGCGCCCGCGAGGGCAAGGACCGGCCAGGGCAGACGGCCGCGCGTCTTCCGTGGGCTCCTCGCCCGTTCGGCCTGGCGGGCAGGCTGCCGTCCGGGTGCCGGCCGGGCCCGCGGGCGCGGACCATCCTGGATGGGAGTCCCTATGCTGCCGGCTTCGGCGCTCACCGGCTTGTGGCCGCGGGCCTGCCTGGGGCGAGCCTCGCGAGTCTTGACTCCCGGCACCGCCCGGCGCGGGCCACGTGAGCTTCCGGCCCGGTTGCCGCGGCGGGCACCGGTTCGCTGGTTGCGCGGGCCCGCGGACGCAACACTGTCGGGGCCGGGATCAGCGGGCGCGAGCGTGCCATATTCCGGATCGGCAGCTACGGGCCAGCCAGCCGACTCCGGCTGGCCGGCTGCCTCGGCCCAGCCCGGCGCCTCCGGGGGTGCGTACTCGGCCGCGACCGGCGCAGCGGCCCAGCCGGCCGCCTCGGGCGGGGCAAACCCCGGCGCATCCGGCGCCTCAGCCCAGAGCGGGGCCTCCGGCGGCGCATGCCCGGGGACATCCGGCGCCGCAGCCCAGGCCGGCGCCTCCGGCGGCGCATGCCCGGGGACATCCGGCACCGCAGCCCAGGCCGGCGCCTCGGGCGAGGCATACCCCGGCGCATCCGGCGCCGCAGCCCAGGCCGACGCCTCCGGGGACGCATGCCCGGGGACATCCGGCACCGCAGCCCACGCCGGCGCCTCCGGGGATGCGAACCCGGGCGCCTCCGGCCCGTCAGCCCAGCCCGCCGCCTCAGGCGACGCGTACCTGGGCATGTCCGGCGCCGCAGGCCAGCCCGGCGCCTCCGGCGGCGCATACCCCGGCGCCTCCGGCACCGCAGCCCAGCCGGCCGCCTCGGGCGGCGCGTGCCTGGGAGCATCCGGCGCCCCGGCCCAGCCGTACCCCGGGTCCGTCAGCCCATGCCGCCCAGCCGCGGGCCGATCCAACTCCGGATCGGCCACCGGCTGCCCGTACTCGCGATCCGTCAGCGCATGCCGCCCGCCCGCCGCGGGCTCGCTCCACCCCAGATCCGCAACGGGCGGCGCGGCCGCCGCAGGCTGGGCGAATGCCGGATCGGCCGGGCCATCCTCAGCAAGCCCCAGATCGGCCGGCGCATCCCAGCCAGGCCCTGGACCGGGCGGAGCAGGCCTGCCGTGGCCCCGGCGAGAACGGGGCCGCTCGGAGCGGGCGCCGCCCCGGCGAGACGCCTTGTCGCGGTCGCGCTGCCGCGATCCGCGCTGGCCCGGCCTGGCGGCGCCGGGCGGCGGAGCCGCGACCGCGTCGGGCTTGGCCGGCGCCGACCGTCCCTGGCCCAGGTACTGGAACCACTCATAGTCGGCGTCGTCCCCGAATCCGCCGGCGGCCTGGTTCCACTCCTGCTGGTACGGCTCGGCGTGATCATCGCGCTGTCGTGTCGCCTGCGGGCGATCGGGCGCAGCGTACGGCTGGCCCAGGTAGTCCTGCCGGTCGGAAGCCCAGGGTTCCGCGACAGCGGGCGTCCCCGGCGGGGCCGTTCCGTCTGCGGGCGTCCCCGGCTGGGCGGTTCCGTCTGCGGGCGCCCACTGTCCCGGATAAGCACCCGGATCCGGATCCTGCCAGCCCGTGTCCTGCCAGCCGGCGTCCGGCCAGGGCGGGGCACCGCCGCTGTCCTGAGGCCAGTCTTCGTCGTATGTGGCAAACGGTGACCGCTGGTCCTGCTGTCCCTGCGGCCACCTGCTGCTCATGAAGCGAGTTACCCCTGACACTGGCGCGGCGTATTTGGCCTAGCGAGATCAATACATCATGCGGCAAGGTTCGCGCTGTCCGCCACAGCATTGGCCGGGTTGGCCGGTGCGGCGGCCCCGCCCGAACTCCCCTGCCCGCCCAGGCCGCGAGCCGATTGATACGCACTTGCGGTGTACGACCCAAAAGACGGATGATCACGGTAGCTGGTATTACGGGAGGGTGTCGTGGAGAATCGCGTCACGGCGCTGGTCAGGGGGTCCTCCGCGATCTTCCCGCGGGGTTATCTATGGCTGATCCCGTTGTGGTACGGGGTCATCGCGGCCCTGGTAGTGGTCAAGGGCAAGCCGCCCTCGTGGTACGGCCCGTACGCGCTCGGTGCCCTGTTGCTCGCGGCCCTCATCCTGCTAACAGTCCTGTCCACCGTGCGGAACAACGCCTTCCTGGCCGATGACAGTGGCATCTGGCTGGGCCTGAGGGGAGGCGCGCGGCGGCGGTTCGGGCGCAGGCGGCGGCAGAACAGGCACCTGCCGTGGCCCGAGGTCCGGCAGATCAGGATCGCCTCCCGGCGCTATGGCGCCCGCCTGGACGTCTTTCTTCCGGTCGGCTCGATCAGCGGCCGCGGCCGCGTCATCTGGCAGGTCATCGCGGCCGGCCTGACGGTGCTCATTCCCCCGGCGTACCTGTTCCGCTCGCCGGGCATCCTCCGCCCGTGCTCGGATCCGCTCCGGTACCGGATCCCGCTGTACGACGTCACTCCCGAGGAGCTACGACTGGCCCTGGTGCCGCTCGTACCCCCGAACTTGCCGATTGCCGTACTGCCTCGCTGGCGCACCCGGGCCCTCAGACGGCTGCGCCGTTCGCGGCTGACCACGGCGGCGTGACCGGCCGCCGGGCAGGCAGCGTGCCGCGGGGCCTGCCCGGGCGGGCGCCCTGCCAGAACCTGGCCCGGCCGCCGTATCATCGGCCCACCCGCCCTGTTCGCGGGCCAGAGTGAGCAGCGAACTGAGCGTTGCGCAGGTAAAGGAAAGGACGCTGGCTGATGGCACATGAGGTACGGGGCGTGATCGCCCGCGGCAAGGGCGCCGATGTCGAGGTCGCCGGAGTCCTGGTGCCCGATCCCGGACCCGGCGAGGCCCTGGTCCGGGTGCAGGCGTGCGGTGTCTGCCACACGGACCTGCACTACCGGGAGGGCGGGATCGGCGAGGACTTCCCGTACCTGCTCGGGCACGAGGCGGCAGGCGTCGTGGAGGCGGTGGGCCCGGACGTGACCGGCCTGGAGGCAGGCGACTTCGTGATCCTGAACTGGCGCGCGGTGTGCGGCCAGTGCCGGGCCTGCGCGCGGGGCCGCCCCTGGTACTGCTTCGCGACCCACAACGCCACGCAGAAGATGACCCTGGGCGACGGCACCGTGCTCTCTCCCGCGCTAGGGATCGGGGCGTTCGTCGAGAAGACCCTGGTCGCGGCCGGCCAGTGCACCAAGGTCGATCCCCGGATCAAGCCCGAGGTGGCGGGCCTGCTCGGCTGCGGCGTGATGGCCGGGCTCGGGGCCGCCCTGAACACCGGGCAGGTCGGCCGCGGCGACTCGGTCGCGGTGATCGGCTGCGGCGGCGTCGGCAACGGCGCAGTGCTCGGCGCCCTCCTGGCCGGGGCGCGGAAGATCATCGGGGTGGACATCGACGACCGCAAGCTGGAGTGGGCCCGCCAGTTCGGCGCCACCCACGTGATCAACTCCAGGGAGGCCGACCCGGTCGAGGGGATCCGCGAGCTGACCGAGGGCAACGGCGCCGACGTCGTCATCGAGGCCATCGGCCGGCCGGAGACCTACCAGCAGGCGTTCTACGCTCGCGACCTGGCCGGGGCCGTCGTCCTGGTCGGCGTGCCCACCCCGGATATGCGCCTCGAACTGCCGCTGCTCGACGTGTTCGGCCGGGGCGGGTCGCTCAAGTCATCCTGGTACGGCGACTGCCTGCCGTCGCGGGACTTCCCGATGCTCGTGGACCTGCACCTGCAGGGGCGGCTGCCGCTGGAGAAGTTCGTCTCCGAGACCATCGCGCTCGACCAGGTCGAGGAGGCCTTCGCGAAGATGCAGCGCGGGGAGGTGCTGAGGTCCGTCGTCCTGCTGTGACGGGGTGCCATGACTGACCAGGCCACGGCCGTGGCCCGGATCGCGATGTGGTCCGGGCCGCGGACGATCTCTACGGCGCTGATGCGCGCGTGGGAGAACCGCCCGGACACGGTGGTCATCGACGAGCCGCTGTACGGGTTCTACCTGGCCCGGAGCGACGTCCCGCACCCGGGGCGGGACGAGATCATCAAATCCATGCGCAGCGAGTGGCCAGCGGTACTCGATCAGCTCTGCTCGATGCCGCTGCCGGACGGCAAGACCGTGTACTACCAGAAGCACATGACGCACCACCTGCTGCCCGAGGTGGACCGCGGCGCGCTGCGCGGACTGCGGCACGCGTTCCTGATCCGGGATCCGCGCCAGTTGCTCGCCTCGTATGCCCGGGTCCGCTCCGAGCCGGTGCTCGCCGACCTGGGACTGCCGCAGCAACTCGAGATATTCCGGCTGCTCGGCGGCCCGGTCATCGACGCCGGCGACATCCTCCGGCAGCCGCGGCCGATGCTGGAGGCGCTCTGCGACGCGGTCGGCGTCCAATTCGACCCGGCGATGCTGTCCTGGCCCGCCGGCCCGCGGCCGACCGACGGCGTCTGGGCCCGGTACTGGTACGACGGGGTCTGGCGGTCGACCGGATTCGGCCCGTACCGGGAGACCGCCGCCGACGTGCCGGCGGGGTTGGAGGCCCTCGCGCAGCAATGCCAGCCGTTTTATGACGAAATGTACGCCCACCGGCTCGTCCCTTAGAGTCGGGATGCCGCCTGAGGCCGTCCAGTTCCATGATCGTGGTGCATGGCACGCGCATAACGCACCTTATGAACCTCAATCATGGAATGGGCACCTGGCATCACCGAGGGAGCCGGAAGCCTGGGGAGGAGTTCTGATGCTGCAGAGCTTTGACGAGCGCAACCGCGACCTGATCGTCAACGTCAACGGTCACCTGACCCACCGGGACAAGGCCGCGATCAGCCCGTTCGACTCGGCCGTGCAGGGCGGGGACGCGGTCTGGGAGGGCCTTCGGCTTTACAACGGCAGGGTCTTCCGGCTCGACGAGCACCTGGCCCGGCTGCGCCGGTCGGCCCGCGCCCTCGCGTTCGATTCGGTGCCGTCGGACAAGGAGATCACGAACGAGATCCGCCGCACGCTGCAGGCCAACGGGATGACCGACGGGGTGCACGTCCGGCTCACGCTGACCAGGGGCGTGAAGATCACCAGCGGGATGGACCCGCGGCTGAATCAGGCTGGCCCCACCCTGATCGTGCTGGCCGAGCACAAGCCCCCGGTCTATGACGCGTCCGGGATTACCCTGATCACCTCGAGCGTGCGGCGCACCGCGCCGGACAGCATCGACCCGAAGATCCACCACAACAACCTGCTGGCCTCGATCCTCGCCAAGATCGAGGCCAACGTCGCCGGAGCCGACGACGCCTTGATGCTCGACCACCGGGGCTTCGTGGCAGAGACCAACGCGACCAACATCTTCCTGGTGGCCGGGGGGACGCTGGGCACTCCGACCGCGGCGGCGTGCCCCGAGGGGATCACCAGGGGGGCGGTGCTGGAACTGGCCGCCGAGGCCGGCGTCGAGTGCGCGGTCCGCGACTACTCGCTGACGCAGCTCTACACGGCCGACGAGCTCTTCGTCACCGGCACCATGGGCGGTGTCGCGCCGGTGATCTCGCTCGACGGACGGCGGATCGGGGACGGCTCCCCCGGCCCGGTCACGCTGCGGCTGGCCAAGCTGCTGGCGGAGCTGACCGCGCGAACCGGCACGCCGGTCGCGTGACCGCCGTTCGGCCCCCAGCCGCCGTTCGGCCCCCAGCCGCCGTTCGGCCCCCAGCCGCCGTTCAGCCCCCAGCCGCCGTTCGGCCCCCAGCCGCCGTTCAGCCCCCAGCCGCCGTTCGGCCCCCCAGCCGCCGTTCGGCCCCCAGCCGCCGTTCAGCCCCCAGTCCCCGAGTCGTCTGATGCCGGATAACCTCGATGACAGACAATGGCGTCATGACTGATTCACGCGAGGTGCCCACGGTCACGCTGGCCGGCCACGTGGCCATGCCCATGGTGGGGTTCGGCACGTGGCCGATGCGGGGGCATAAGGCCTGCGAGGCGGTACTCACGGCACTGCAGGCCGGGTACCGCCACGTCGACACCGCGACCATGTACGCCAACGAGGCCGAGGTTGGTCGTGCGGTGCGGGAGAGCAGCGTGCCGCGGCAGGAGGTCTTCCTGACCTCGAAGCTGCGCGCGAGCGATGCCGGGCGGGCGCGGGAGGTGCTCACCGGCTCGCTGCGGGCGCTGGGCACGGACTACCTCGACCTGTGGCTGGTGCACTGGCCGCCGCGCGGGAACGCGAGCGTCCAGGTCTGGCGCGAACTGCTCGCGCTCCGCGACGAGGGGCTGGCCCGCGCGGTGGGCGTCAGCAACTACTCGCTGCCGCAGATCGACGAGCTCGTGAGGGCGACCGGCGAGGCCCCGGCGGTCAACCAGATCCACTGGAACCCGCGGCGCTACGACCCCGCCCTGCTGCAGGGACTGCGCCAGCGGGGGGTGGTCGTCGAGGGCTACAGCCCGCTGAAGGACACCAATCTGAACGACCCCGTGCTGACCGAGATCGCCTGGGCGCACAGCGTGACGCCTGCGCAGGTCGTGCTGCGGTGGCATCTGGATCACCAGATCGCGGTCATCCCGAAGTCGGCGGACCCGAAGCGGATCGTGGCCAACCTGAACCTGTTCGGCTTCTCGCTCGACCCCGCGGAGATGGCGCAGATCGACGGCCTGGCGGCCCGCTGACCACCGCGGCCCGGCAGCCCGCTGACCACCGCGGCCCGGCAGCCCGCTGACCACCGCGGCCCGGCAGCCCGCTGACCACCGCGGCCCGGCAGCCCGCTGACCACCGCCAGGCTGGTGATCTAATGACGGCATGACGCGGCCGGGTCGCTACCGCTCGCGGCCGGGCTCGCCTCCCGGCTGCTGCGGCTTCCTGCCGTCGCGGGACGGGTTCGCGTTCACGAACTCGTGGCCGCCGGGCCCGGCCATCACCGTGCCCACGCCCCTGGACGGCACCGGCACCGGCGCCGGCATTGGCATCGGCAATACGGCGGCAGGGCTCTGCGGCGGCATGATCTTCGCCGCGCTCGACTACTGGCACGCAAGGGTGCCTCCGCCCGAGGCCCGGCCGGCGCCAGGCTCGCCGCTGCAGCAGTACATCGTGCGCCGCCTGATCGCGTCCTGGAGCATCCCGGCCGGGGTGGCCCGGTACTACCGGTGGATGAACCTGCCGGACGGCGACCGGGAAATTACCGCCCTCGGCCGCCGCCCAGGGAAGACCCAGCGCGGCGTGTCGTGGCGGACGATCGCGGTGCAGTGGCCGCGGATCAGGGCCAGCCTGGATGACGGCATCCCGGCCCCCCTCGGGCTGGTGACGGTGGCCTCGGCGAACCCGGCGCAGCTCCGCCACAACCACCAGGCCTTGGCCTTCGGATACGCCCTGGCCGGCCTCGAGGTGACCATGCGGGTGTACGACCCGAACTCGGGCCAGGACGACGGCGTCTTCATCCGGTTCGACGCTTCGTCTCCGGAGCGGGCCACCCTGTTCGCGCACAACCTGAATCTGGGCTGGCCGGTGCGCGGCTTCTTCCTGGTGGGCTACTCCCCCGCTACCCCGCCGGCCGGCTGACCCCGGCCCAGCTGATCCGCCGGCCAGGACGTCCGTCTCGCCGCGGCGGGACCAAGGTCTTCCCGCCGCGGCCCGTTCGCCTCCAGCCATGCGCGCCCTGGCGCGCTGAACTGGAATCAGGACAGGGAGAGATGTGGTCGCGATGAAGACGACAACCGTGCAGGGCGTCATGACCGCCAGCGTGGTGGCCGTGCGGGAAGACGCGGACTTCAAGGAAATGGTCACCGCCATGCGCAGCCGCCACATCGGCGCGTTCCCGGTGATCGACGCGACCGACCACGTGATCGGCGTGGTGTCCGAGGCGGACCTGCTGGTCAAGGAGGCCAGTCCGGGACCGCCGCCCGGGCTGGTCAGGCTCGCTTGGATGCTGAAGGAGCGGTCCAAGGCGGCCGGCGTGACCGCCGCCGAAGTGATGACCAAGCCCGCGGTGACGATCCACGAGGACTGCCCGGTGGCGGAGGCCGCGCGGCTCATGCAGTCGCGCCGGGTCAAGCAGCTGCCCGTGGTGGACCACGACGGCCGGCTCCGCGGGATCGTCAGCCGCGCGGACGTGCTCAGCATCTTCGAGCGCCCCGATGCGGAGATCGGGGACGAAGTGGTCAAGGGCATCATCGTGGAGGAGTTCGGGCTCGATCCGGAACTGCTGGTCGTGACCGTGCGATCCGGCATCGTCACGGTGACCGGGTCGGTGGAAAGGCGCGCCGACGCCCTCGGCGTGCTCGGCGCGATCCGCCACGCCGAGGGCGTGGTCGGCGTCCGCGACCGGCTCAGCTATCCGGCCTCCGGCTGATACAGGCTTCCGGCACCACAACCACGGGACCAACGGCCCTAACAGCCACAACGCAACGGCGCGATCGTTAAGCCGTGAAACGGAGCGATGCACCTGACGCGGAGCGGCCCACCGGGCGCCCCGGTCTGTCTCCGCGCGTGCTGACGAACCTGCTGGCTGCGGCCGTGGCGGCGCCATCGATGCACAACACTCAGCCCTGGCGGTTCCGGGTACGGCGCTACAGCCACATCATCGAGCTGCGCGCCGACCCGGCGCGGACGCTGCCGCACAGCGACCCCGAAGGCCGCGCCATCCACATCGCCTGCGGCGCGGCCCTGTTCAACCTGCGGCTGGCCGCCGTGGTCGAGGGCCGCGAGCCGGTGGTGAAGCTGCTTCCCGATCCGCTCCAGCCGGTGCTGCTGGCCTCGATCCGCCTGGCCGGGCCCTACCGGGCGCTGCCGGTCGAGCGCGAGCTGTATGCGGCCATCCCGAACCGGCACACCAACCGGCTCCCGTTCAGCGACCGCCCCGTGCCGCCGGGCGTGCTGGCCGAGCTCGTCGAGGCGGCCCGGGTCGAGGGCGCGATCCTGCACGTGCTCGACCACGACGAGACCGTCCGCGTGCTGTGCCTGATCCGAGACTCCGAACGGGACCAGCTCGCCGACCCGGACTACCGGGCCGAGCTGGCCCGGTGGGCCGGCGGCGGGCGCGATCGTGACGGCATACCCGACAGCGCGCTCGGCCCTTGCGCGTTCGACGGCCCCACGCCGGTCCGCGACTTCACGCCCGGCCGGCCCGGGTCGCGCGGCTATGCCTGGTTCGAGAAGACCCCGCAGCTGGCCGTGCTGTCCGTGCACGCGGGTGACCGGGCCAGCTGGCTGCGCGCCGGGCAGGCGCTGCAGCGGGTGCTGCTGACCGCCACCGCCCGCGGGATCGCCGCGAGCCCGCTCACCCAGCCGCTGGAGACCGCGGACGCCTGGCAGGTCCGCGACCCGCGCTCGGGGCACGAGCAGCCGCAGATGATCCTGCGGATCGGCTACGGCCTCCCGGTTCCGCCGACCCCGCGCCGTCCCGTGACCCAGGTGTTGAATTGAGCTACAGCGGCCGGACCGCTGGGAGCTGAAGAACGCACACGACAGATGGGCGGTAGCAATGGCCAGCGATGGCGAAGCACGGCAGGTCGTGGTGGTGGGTGTCGACGGGTCAGACGAGTCCGTAGCGGCGCTGAGCTGGGCCGGCCGCTACGCCGCAGCGACCGGGGCGACGCTGCAGCCCCTGCACATCTGGCACTACCCGACCGCCGCTGGGCTGCCGCCCGGCATAACGCCGGAATCGATCACCGACGAGGTCAAGGCGAGCCAGCGCAAGGAACTCGACGAGGCCATCGGCAAGGCGCACCTGGACCCGGCCGTGCAGGTCGAGCCCAGGATCGGCTACGGGCACCCGGCCCAGGTCCTGATCGACGAGTCGAAGAGCGCCAGCTTGCTCGTGGTCGGGCAGCGCGGACACGGCGGGTTCACCGGAATGTTGACTGGCTCCGTTAGCCTGCAGGTCGTCAACCACGCATCCTGCCCGGTCGTCGTGGTCCGCGGCAGCTGACCTAGCTGGGGGCCCGGATGACGACCACCGTGCACGGTTCGCTGACCGAGGCCGAGGCCCAGACGCTGGACAGCTACTGGCGGGCCGCCAACTACCTGGCGGTGGGCCAGATCTACCTGCTCGCCAACCCGCTGCTGACCGAGCCGCTGCGGCCCGAGCACATCAAGCCGCGGCTGCTCGGGCACTGGGGCACCACGCCGGGCCTGAACCTCATCTGGGCGCACCTCAACCGGGCGATCCGGGTCCACGACCAGCCCATGATCTTCGTCATCGGGCCGGGTCACGGCGGGCCGGCCGCGCTGGCGAACAGCTGGCTGGAGGGCAGCTACAGCGAGGTGTACCCGAGCGTCTCCCGCGACGCATCCGGCATGCGGCAGCTGTTCCGCCAGTTCTCGTTCCCCGGCGGGGTGCCCAGCCACGTGGCGCCGCAGACCCCGGGCTCGATCCACGAGGGCGGCGAGCTGGGCTACTCGCTCTCGCACGCGCACGGCGCGGCGTTCGACAACCCCGACCTGATCGTGGCCTGCGCGGTCGGCGACGGGGAGGCCGAGACCGGGCCGCTCGCCACGAGCTGGCATTCGCACCGGTTCCTCGACCCGGCCCGGGACGGCGCGGTACTGCCGATCCTGCACCTGAACGGCTGGAAGATCGCGAACCCGGCGGTGCTGGCGCGCATCCCCGACGACGAGCTGGACGCGCTGCTGCGCGGGTACGGCTACGAGCCCAGGTACGTGACCGGCCACGAACCGTTCGCCATGCACCAGGACATGGCCGCGGCGCTGGACGACGCGATCGCGGCGATCCGGGGCATCCAGCACCAGGCCCGAGAAGGAGCCGTTACGCGACGTCCCGGAGCCGGCCACCCCGGCACCCGCTGGCCGATGATCGTGCTGCGCTCCCCCAAGGGCTGGACCGGGCCGGCCGTGGTGGACGGCCGGCCGATGGAGGGCACCTGGCGGGCGCATCAGGTGCCGCTGGCCGAGGTCCGGACCAACCCGGGGCACCTGCGGCAGCTTGAGGAGTGGATGCGGTCCTATCGGCCGGAGGAGCTGTTCGACGCCGAGGGCCGGCCGCGGGGGGACCTGCTCGGCCTGGTTCCGGACGGCGACCGGCGGATGGGCGCGAACCCGCACGCGAACGGCGGCCTGCTGCTGCGCGACCTGGTGATGCCCGACTTCCGCGGCTACGCGGTGCCGGTGCCGTCGCCGGGCGCGAAGACGTCGGAGCCGACGCGGGTCCTCGGCGGATTGCTCGCCGACGTGATGCGGCTCAACCAGCCGCAGCGCAACTTCCGGCTCTTCGGCCCGGACGAGACCGCGTCGAACCGGCTGGACGCGGTGATCGAGGTCGCCGGCAAGACCTGGGAGGAGCGGGTCATCGACCTCGACGAGCATCTCGCCCCGGACGGCCGGGTCATGGAGATCCTGTCCGAGCACACCTGCCAGGGCTGGCTGGAGGGCTACCTGCTGACCGGGCGGCACGGCCTGTTCAACTGCTACGAGGCGTTCATCCACATCGTGGACTCGATGTTCAACCAGCACGCCAAGTGGCTGAAGGTCACCCGGAAGCTGCCCTGGCGGCGCCCGGTCGCGTCGCTGAACTACCTGCTCACCTCGCACGTGTGGCGCCAGGACCACAACGGGTTCTCGCACCAGGACCCCGGCTTCATCGATCACGTGGTGAACAAGAAGGCCGAGGTGATCCGGGTCTACCTGCCGCCGGACGCCAACACCCTGCTGTCGGTGGCCGACCACTGCCTGCGCAGCCGGGACTACGTCAACGTGATCGTCTCCGGCAAGCAGCCGTGCCTGGACTGGCTGGCCATGGACTCGGCCGTGCTGCACTGCACCCGCGGCGCCGGGATCTGGGAGTGGGCCAGCAGCGACGGCCCGGGCCACGAACCCGACGTGGTGCTCGCGTGCGCCGGCGACGTGCCCACCCTGGAGGTGCTCGCGGCCACCGACATCCTGCGCCAGCACCTGCCGGAACTCCGGGTGCGGGTGGTCAACGTCGTGGACCTGATGCGGCTGGAGCCGGATACCGAGCATCCGCACGGGATGAGCGACGCCGAGTTCAACGCGCTGTTCACCGCCGACCGGCCGGTGATCTTCGCCTACCACGGCTATCCCTGGCTGATTCACCGGCTCACCTATAGCCGCGCCGCCCACGATCAGTTCCACGTCCGCGGGTACATAGAGGAAGGCACCACCACCACGCCGTTCGACATGGTGGTGATGAACAACATGGACCGGTTCCACCTGGTCATGGACGTCATCGACCGGGTTCCCGGCCTGGGCAACAGCGCCGCGTGGCTGCGCCAGCAGATGGTGGACTCCCGGACCCGGCACCGGCTCTGGATCCGGGAGCACGGTGAGGACCTGCCCGAAGTGAGCAACTGGACCTGGGGCGGCACTACCGCACAGCCCTGATCACCGGCCGCCCGGCCGCGGGCTCATCGCCCTGCCTCCTCCTGGCCGGCCGGCGCCGCGACCTGGCCGGCGCGCTCCCGCTGGGCCTTGAGGAAGGCGTAGAGGACGACGCCGACGAGCACGATCACCAGGGCCTGGTACACGGCCGCGTAACCAGCGGCGAAGGTGACCCACAAGGAGAACAGCACGCTGGCTGCGCTGATCGCCAGGTCCCGGGTGAGCAGCCATCCCTGCACCCGGCGGCGCTTGGACACCAGGTAGGTGAGCTGGGCGCAGGCCGAGAACAGGTAGGGGATGGCCACGGTGACCACGGTCAGGTCGACCAGGTCGATGAAGACCGTCAGTCCCGTGCTGCTGGTGTAGCGCCACAGCATGAGCAGCGAGGGCAGCAGCGCCGCCGCCACGATGCCGAACCAGGCGGTGTCCTTGCGGTCGGTCCAGGCGAAGGGCCGCGGGAACAGGCCGTCGCTGGCGGCCGCCCGGGACACTTCGGTGGTCACCAGCGTCCACCCGTTCAGGGCCCCGATCCCGGACACCACGGCCAGGGCGGCGACCAGCTTGCCCGCCCAGGTCCCGTGGGTGAAGATCGCCTGGAAGGCGTTGACGAACGGCGCCCCGTTGTTCACCAGCGCGTGGTGCGAGACCAGGCCCATCACCGCGGCCGAGACCAGCAGGTACACGATGGCGCTGAGGCCGGTGCCCAGCAGGGAGGCGCGGCCCACGTTCTTGCGGGGATCCTTCACCCGCTTGGCGGTCATGGCCGCGACCTCGACGCCGATGAACGAGAACAGGGCCACGCCGGCGGCGATCCCGATGGCGCTGTACAGGCTGCCTCCGGAGGCGTTGAACGCGCCGAAGTGGGCCTTGGTGACGAAGAACCAGCCCACGACGCCCACGAACAGCAGCGGGAGGAACTTCAGCACCACGGTGGTGTTCTGGAACCAGGCCATCTGCCGGACGCCGGCCAGGTTCACCGCGGCCGGGATCCACAGGCCCAGCAGGGCGATCCCCCAGCTCGTCATGGCCGACGGGTGGCTGATATTGAACAGCGCCTCCACGTAGAAGACCCAGGACGCCACGATGGCCGCGTTGCCGGCCCAGGCCTGGACCCAGTAGCACCAGCCGGTGAGGTAGCCGGCGAAGTCGCCGAACTCATACCGCGCGTAGGCGTACAGCCCGCCGTCCGAGTTGGGTACCCGCCTGGTCAGCTGGCCGAACAACACGGCCAGGAGCATGGCGCCCACCGCGATCACGGCGAGTACCAGCAGCGAGCTGGTGCCTGCCGCGGCGAGCACGGCCGGCATCGTGAACACCCCGGTCCCGATGATGCTGCCGATGACCAGGCCGGTGGCTGAGGTAAGTCCCAGAGCGCGGGCCTTCTGCTGGTTTCTGGGTGACGTCTGATCAAGTGAGCTCGGGCGCGCTCCGTGCCCGAAGCGCACCCCGACATGGCTAGACATGGACCCTCCCAGATACATGGCCAGGTCCAGCCGCATCGGGCTCACCTGACCTGATCGTTCAACCCTCAATGTCACGATGCTGCGCCGCATCTGGTGATCACAGGGACGTAGGTCCTCGCGCCGGCCACGAAGGTCATCCGGCGGCCGGGCCCCCGCCGGTCACGCCGGGATCCGTGTCCCGAACGGCAGCATTGTCGGCTCGGCCGATGGCGGCCGCGCCGTCGGTGACCAGCCGGAAGCCGGTGACCATGTCCCGTCATGCTTCCCGGCTGAGCACCACGGTCCGCCCGGTTCGGGAGGTACCCGGACCGGGGTCAGCGCAGCCGGCGCAGGTAGGGATCGGCCGGCTGGGCAGGCAGGACACGCACCCGGGTGTCGACCACGTGCGCACCGTCGGGACGGGCGATGACCGGGTTGAGGTCGAGTTCGGCCACCTGCGGCAGGTCGTCGGCCAGCCGGGAGACGCGGAGCAGGATGTCCTGCAGCGCGGCTAGGTCGGCGGCGGGGGTACCGCGATGGCCGAGCAGCAGCGGGGCGGCGCGGATGGACCGGACCAGCGCGGCGGCGTCGGTGTCGGTGAGCGGGGTGAGCCGGGCCGACCGGTCTCCGAGCACGTCGGTGGCGACCCCGCCGAGGCCGAACACGACCAGCGGGCCGAACACCGGCTCCTGCACTACCCCGATGATCACCTCGGTCCCGTCGGCGACCATGGGCTGGACCAGCACGGCGGACATCCGGGCGCCGAACCTCCCCGCCAGTGCGCGGTAGCCGGCCCGCACCTCGTCCGGGCCGTGCAGGTCAAGCTGGACCGCTCCGGCGTCGGTCTTGTGCACCAGGCCGGGCACGTCGGCCTTGAGCACGACCGGGCCGCCGAGCTGGACAGCGACGCCGACCGCCGCTTCCTCGCTGGTCACCGGCCGAGTCCTGACCAGTGGTATGCCGTAGCACTCCAGCAGCTCGGCGGTCTGGTCCGGTGACAGCCAGCCTCCGTCCGGCGAGCGCTCCAGGAAGCCGCCGACCAGGGCCCGCGCCTCAGCGGCCCGCAGGTCGCCGAACACCGGGACCTGGCCGGGGACGCGGGAGCGCCAGGCGCCGTATCGGGCGGCGTGCGCGAGCGCACGGGCCGCGCTCCCGGGATAGGCGTAGGCCGGAACCAAGCCTCGGCCCCCGGGCCCGCCCGGCAGCAGCCGGACAGCTTCGGCCTGATTGAGCACCGAAAGGGCGAGCGGTTTCGAGATGGCGGCGCAGCACGCCGCGGGAGCCGGATCGGCTATGGCGGTGGGCACCGTCAGCGCCAGTATCGCGTCCACCCCCTCGTCGGCCGCAACCTGTTCCAGGCAGCGGCGGAAGACATCGGGCGGCACGGCTGCCGTGGTATCGACCGGCCCGGCGACGGCCGCGCCCGGCGGCAGCAGCCGACGTAGCCGGTCCTGGACCTGACCGTCCAGGACCGCCACGTGCAGGCCGACGTCGGCACAGGCGTCGGCGGCCAGCACCCCGGCCCCGCCCGCATTGGACACGATCGCGACCCGGCCGCCGGCGGGCACCGGCTGGCTCGCGAGCAGCGCGACCGCCTCGATCAGCTCGCCGAAGTCGCGGGCAGCGACGATGCCGGCCTGCCCGAACAGCGCCTCGCGGGTGACCACCGGGGTGGCCGCCGCCGCGGTGTGTGAGGCGGCGGCACGCTGGCCCGCCTCGGAGCGCCCCGCGTCCACGGTGAGGACCGGCATGCGGGCGCCGACGTGGCGGGCGGTGCGGCCGAACTTCCGCGGGTTGCCCAACGACTCCAGGTACAGCACGGCCAGCCTGGTGGCCGGATCCTGCTCCCACCACAGCAGCATGTCGTTGCCGGACACGTCCGACTTGTCGCCCAGGGACGCGAATGAGGAGACGCCGATGCCCAGCCGCGTGAGCTGCTCGAGCAGCGCGATGCCGACCCCGCCGGACTGCACCGCCAGGCCTGCCGTCCCCGCCGCGGGGTGGCTGGCCGCGAACGTCGCGTCCAGGCCGATGCTGGGCACGGCGACGCCGAAGCAGTTCGGGCCAACCAGCCGCATTCCGTGCTGGCGGCAGCAGGCGAGCAGGGCGGCCCGGCCGGCGGCATCGAGCCCGGAGGTGATCACGACGAGCGCCCTGATCCCGCGCTTGCCGCATTCCTCGGCGGCCTCCAGCACCGCCGGTGCCGGGACGCAGATCACCGCAAGGTCCACCGGCTCTGGCAGCGCGGCCGGTGATGGCGCGCACGGAACGCCCTCAAGCTCGACGGCGTGCGGGTTCACCGCATACACCCGCCCGGTATAGCCGCCGGAGACGATGTTGCGCAGGATCGACCGGCCGACCGATTCCGGCTTCCGGCTGGCACCCACCACGGCCACCGACGCGGCGGCGAGCACGTGCCGCAGGCTGGCCACGTCGGCCCGGCCCTCCCGCTGAGCCACCGCGTCCAGGTACGGCCCCCATGCGGGATCGGCGTCATCGGCGGGCAGGTCGAAGGCCAGCTCGGTCACGCCGCTCGCCGTCGTGCGGCGAGCCCGGAGCCCCGCGTCGGCGAACACCTGGAGCATCGCGGAGTTCTCGGCCAGGACCTCGGCAGTAAACGTCCGCACCCCCTGGTCGCGGGCGGCTGACACCAGGTGCTCGAGCAGCAGCGTCGCCACCCCGCGGTGATGGGCGTAGTCGGCGACGGCGAACGCGATCTCTGCCGTTCCTGACGACCCCTTCGCCTCATAGCTGGCCGCGCCGATGAGGTCCCCCGCCAGCCAGGCCAGCAGCGCGCCGTGGTCGGCCGCGGGCTCCCGGCAGATCCGCCGGGCCTCCCGTTCGGCCGCCGTGCGGCTCATGCAGAAGAAGCGCAGATAGATGTTGTCGGGCGACATGGCAGCGTGCATATCCCGGACGGCGTCGAAGTCACTGACGCGGGCCGGCCGGATCTCGATCGTCGTGCCGTCGGCAAGCAGCGCGTAGACGCGGCCGGCCTGCGCGGTCATGCCATCCCGCCCGGCTCGATCGCCGCGCCAGCCTGCCCCCGGGCGGGTCCTCCCTGTGCCGGCATCGGCACCTCCTCCCTGTGCCGGCATCGGCACCTCCTCCCTGTGCCGGCATCGGCACCTCCTCCCTGTGCCGGCATCGGCACCTCCTCCCTGTGCCGGCATCGGCACCTTCTCGGCCATCGGCGTTGGCACGCTCCGGTGCGTTCATTCTCGGTCAGCGATCCGGGCGGGCGCAGCGGGTCAAAGGTCCCGAGCGGCGCGGACATCCGGCCCTGGCGCCCGGCGGGGTGGTCATGCCCGGGCACCTGCGCTTCAACGCGGTCGAGACCAGCAAGGACGACGCTGCGGGGCGCGTTCGCCGACGGCACCCGCGCGGTCGCCGTCCGCGACAGCATGCCGTGAACCGCAGCAGGCCCGCGGACCTTGGTCCCTACCGTGTCACGGTTTCCGGCGTTATCTTCAGTCTCAGCCGTCCCCGTGAGCGGGCAGGAACGTCGTCAAGGAGATGCCATGAGCAAGACCATTGTCCTCGCGGTGGACGTGGCAAGCGATCTTCCGGCGCGCAACGTCGCCGCCGCCGTCGAGATGACCCGCGAGCTCGCTCACGACACCGGGGACCGCGTCGTCGTCCTGCACGTCCATGAGTTCGCCGTCGGACGGTTCGGGCGCATCCAGGTTGACTGCCACGAGGAAGACGGCGAGAAGCTCGTCGCCGACATCGTCGCCGACCTGAAGAACTCCGGCGTTGATGCCGAGGGCACCATTCGCGAAGCGGAATACGGTCACCTCGCCAGGGGGATCCTCACCGTTGTCGACGAGTACGACCCCCGGGTGCTCGTGCTCGGCGCCCGCAGCCGCGCCGACCTGCCGCTACTGCCGTTCGGCAGCGTGTCGCACCGGCTGCTGCATCTTGCCAAACGCCCGGTCCTCATCGTGCCCAGGCACGCGGATGCGGCCGGAGCGTCTGCCGCGCCCGAGGCGGCCGACGTCGCTGCCACGGCCTAGCAGCCGCCAGCAGCGGCCGCCGCCTGGCGGGCTGGGGGCAGCGATCGGCGGCGTCGCTACCCGGCAGCGCCCTTTTTTCCTCCCGGGTGCTGCCGGGTCCAGTTCTCGTAGGCCTGCACGGCCGTGGGCAGGGTGGGAAAAAGGTATCCGGCTCCGATCTTCTCGGTCAGGCCGAAAGAGTTCAGCCTGGCCAGCAGGTCTTGCTTGACCCGGGCCAGGGCGAAGACGATTCCCCTGCGGGCAAGCTCGTCGCGGACCGCGTCCACCGCTTCCAGGGCCGTGAAGTCCACCTCGACGTTTGCCTCGACATTGAGCACGAACCAGCGGACTGGCCCTGTCTGGCGGTCCACGGCGGCGAGCGCGCGGTGCCGGAAGTCTGCGGCGTTGGCGAAGAACAGCGGCGCGTCGTACCGGTACACCACCAGCCCGGGGATGGTCTGGGCTTGGGGATAGTCGTCGATGTTGTGCATGCCGGCCAGGCGCGGGACGCGGCCCAGGATCGCGTCGTGCGGCCGGGCGACCCGGACCAGCAGGTCCGCCACTGAAATCCCGATCGCGACCAGGACCCCGTACAGGATGTTGAACGCGAGCACGCCCACGCAGGTCGACACGGCGATAAGGAACTCGCCGCGGCGGAAGGCGAGCAGGCGCCGGAAAGCGGCGACATCGACCAGCCGGATGGCCGCGTAGATGACGATCGCGCCGAGCGCGGCGGCCGGGAAACGCGACAGGACCGGCCGCAGGAACAGCAGGACGCCGAGCGCCGAGCCGGCCGCGGCCAGGGAGTACACCTGGGTCCGGCTGCCGGCTGCGATGGCGATCGACGTCCTGGTCGCGCTGCTGCTGACCGGGAACCCGCGCAGCAGGCTCGCTCCCACGTTGGCGGCGGAGAGCGCCAGCAGTTCCCGGTTGGGCCGGATCTCCTCGCCGGGGCGGGCGAACGACCGCGCGGTGAGCACGTCGTCGCTGAATGCCACGATCAGCACGGTGAACGCCGGCAGCAGCAGTTCGCGCAGGTCACGCGGGTGAACGTCGGGCAGCCTGGGGACCGGGACACCCGCCGGGATCGGCCCGATCACGGAGACTCCCCGGCTGCGCAAGCCGAACGCGGCCACCGCCGCGGTGGCGAGCAGCATGGCGATCAGCGGCCCCGGAGCGTGTGGCCATCGCCATTGCATGAGGAGGAGGAAGCCGAGCACCGCGGCTGCGAGCAGGATCGTCGCCGACTGGATCTCGCCGATGCCCCGGGCGAACGAGACGACCTGGGCGAAGAAGGCCTGGCCGGTGACCGGGACTCCGGTCACGCGCCTGAACTGATCGGCGATCATGATCAGCGCCACGCCCGCCATGTAGCCGGCCAGGACAGGCCGTGACAGCAGGTCGGCCACGAAGCCCAGCCGCAGCAGCCAGGCGCCCAGCGCCAGCAGGCCAACCAGCAGGGCCAGTGACGCGGCGAGGGCCGCGTACCGTTGCGGATGGCCTGCCGCAAGCGGGCCGAGCGCGATCGCCGTCATCAGCGCAGTGGTCGCCTCCGGGCCCATCGACAGGGAGCGGGACGTGCCGAGCGCGGCATAGATCACCAGGGCCGGCAGCGCGGCCCACAGGCCCGCGATGGGAGAGACGCCCGCGACCACCGCGTAGGCCATGACCTGCGGAATCAGGTAAGCGGCGACGGTGACGCCGGCGATCAGATCCCCGCGCAGCCACCGGCGCTGGTAGCCGTGCAGCGGCGCAATTCGCGCGATCATGGGTGATGCTTACCCGGCCCGAGGTCCCTTTGCGCGGATCAGCCGCCACCGGGCGATACAGCGCGCCAGAAACCTCAGCGGAGCCGCTCAGCCGCCACGACCAGTTCCAGCGCCGGGCGATGCCGGCGCTCTGTAAGGTTTGGTTGTGACCGAACATGTAGCGGGACGACAGGAACGACAGGAATTTGACCGCGAGCTTGGAGCTATCGAAGCCAAGGTCATCGAATTGTTCGCCATGGTCGCTGAGGACCTGCCCCAGGCGACCGATGCCCTCCTGGGCGGCAACAGCGAGGCGGTCCGGGCGCTGACCGAGCGTGACCTGGTTATCGACGCCCTCTACCCGAAGATCGAGGAACTGGCCGACCGCGAGATCCTGCTGCAGCAGCCCGTTGCTGCCGATCTGCGCCTGCTGATCTCCGTGCTGCGGGTCGTGCCCGAACTTGAGCGCTCCCACGACCTCATCGTCGACATCGCCCGTCGGGGCAACCTCATTCTCAGCGAGGACCTCTCGCCGCGCAGCCGGGGGCTCATCGAGCATATGGGGGGCCTCGCATCCGACATGTGGCGCCAGGCGGTCGACTGCTGGTGCCAGCGCGACCGTTCCGCCGTCGTTACGCTCGGTCAACGTGATGATGAGATGGGCGAGTTGTACGCCAGCTTGATGGCCGAGCTCGCCTCGGGAGAGATGACACTTCCGGTGGCGATGGAGATGACGCTGGTGGCGCGCTGCTACGAGCGTCTGGCCCACCACGCGTTCAACGTCGCCCGCCGGGTGATCTACCTCGCAGGACATGCGCCTCGGCGCTGAGCGGTCGACGTGGCCAGGTCAGGCCTGCTGACCGATCCAGATCTCCTGCTGCGGCGACACCCTCGCCCCGTTCGGGTCCAGGACCGTCGCGCCCGCCGCTGCGAGCGCGCGGCGGGATTGGCGGTAATGGTGGCCGCACAGCAGCAACTCGGTGGCGTGCGCCCGACCCGGCGACGGCGGCATGATCGCGATCACGGCCGGACGCGACGAGCAGCAGCAGGCCCGGCTGGCGAGGCTGACCGCCCGCCAGTCAATCTCGAGGCTGGCGCGCGCAGCGCGGTCGCCGGCGGGCAGATCGATGTGCTCGGCGGTGTCCCGCGGCGTGTTGGTAAGCATGTGCCCAGCATCCGGCAGACTGCCCGGCGCCGGGCAGGGTCATTGCGCCTCAGAGCGAAGGACGAATGGCCTTCATCCAGGACGTTAGCCTCTGCCTCCCGGCGTCGTGATCGGGTGATTCTGGCTGCATGGAGCCCGGTGCCGCGGCTGGCCGCGGCCGGGCCGCAGAACGACGTCAGGGAGGCGATACCCGATGAAGCTCATCACTGCGATCGTCAGGCCAGGCAAGCTCGACGACGTCATGCGCGCCGCCACCGACGCCGGAGCCCGCGGGCTAACCGCCACCGAGGTCCGGGGCTTCGGCCAGCAATACGGTCACCTGGAGCCGTCCGTCCGGCGGGTGGAGCAGAAGGCCCTGGTGCTGCCCAAGCTCCGGATTGACCTCGTCGTCCCGGACGAGATCGCAGACTCGGTGGTCGGCGCGATCGCGAAGTCGGTCAACACCGGCACCATCGGCGACGGGAAGATCTGGGTCAGCACGGTGGACAGCGTGCTCCGAGTCCGGACCGGCGAACGCGGCCCCGACGCCGCGTGAGCGCGGCCGGTCGTGGCACCGAACCCAGGTCGGCCAGTTCCGCTTCGGGTCAGCTGCAACTTTCGGGTCAGCCGCAACTCGCCCCGGGTCAGGCCGGGCTGGTGGCGTCGCTGGCAGGTGCGGCCGCGGCGCTGAGCTTGTCTACCACGTCGACCACGCCGTCGATGTCCCAGATCAGCCTGATGGCGACCGGGATCAGGTCGTGGTGGTCCTGCGCTCCGGCCTGGCCGAGCAGGGTAACCACCCCGCCGTGCACCGCCACCCTGACGGTCCCCGGGTCCGCGAACAGGATCTCGGTCAGCAGTTCCCGGACCTCGGCCTCGATCTGGGCATCCGGGCGCAAGAACACGCTCAGCAGGTCACGCCGGCTGACGATGCCGATCAGCTTGCCCTGAGGGTCAACCACCGGCAGCCTCTTGACGTGGTGATTGTGCATCACCGCGGCGGCCCGGGGGATCGGCGCGTCCGGGTGGATCGTGATTGCCGGCTTGGTCATCAGCTCCTCGGCCGTCTGCTTCGGATGCTGCGTGGCCTGGCGGCGCGTCCAGGGCAGGAGCCCGGTCGTCCTGGTCCTGGCCTGGCGCGCGGCCTGGTCCTGCGTGGCCAGCAGGTCAGCCTCGGACACCACCCCGGCCACGTGCCGGCCCATGATCAGCACCGGCACCGCGCTGATCTTGTGCCCGGTCAGCAGCTGAGCGATCTCCTTGTACGGGGTGATCCGGTCCACCGTCACCACGTCGGTGGTCATGACGTCACGAACCGTGCTGTGCCACCGGCCATGGTGATGCGCCTCGGCGGGCGGCGTTCCACCCTGCTTCTTGCCATGACCGGGCCGGGCGGCGGTGCCGGGCGGCTCGGCCATGGACTCCTCGATAGCGGCGCGCGCCCGCGCCACATCCGCGGCGCTGGCCCGGCCGTGCAACGACTCGTAGTAAGCGGCGCCGAGGTGGCGGAGCATGGCGTTCAGCTGAGCATCACGGCTTGTCATGTCCGTTCCCCTCCTCTGTGATCTCGGATCCACCCCGCCGGGCAGGCCGGCCCAGGTGTCCTCAGTTCACGTCATCTTCAGTGTTTCGCACCGCCGGCCAGGCTGGTCACGGCTGAATGGCCCCTGTGACCAGGACTTCCGTCACCCTCGCGGGTATAGCGGCTGAAGAACTCGCCGACCTCGCCGCGAGGCTCACGCCTCATTAGCCCGGCCATACTCCTCACCTCCTAACTCCAGCCGACGGCCTGGCCGGGCGCTAGGGCCTTTGGTCCGCTCTTGCCCGCAGCGAGCCGAGCGGCTAGCCGGCTGGGGTCCGGAGACCAGCGGCCCTGGCGGCAGTGTCGACGGCAAGCTTGGTAAGGCGAGCATAATCCTCGCCCTTGACCAGGGGGAGGTCATGGTCTGCGTCGACATCGATGACGTGCGCACGCAGCGCCTCGGCCAGTTCCCGCTGCTTGGAAGGGCGCACCAGCTGATCGCGGGTCGTGATGAGCATGGCCGCGGGGAGACCCAGTTGACCCGCCCATGGCCGAGCGTCATACCGGCTCAGCGCGCGTCCCGCGTCCGCAAGCTCGCGCGCGAGCCCGCGGCGGAACTCCGCGGCCAGCCAGGGCCGGTAAACGTCGAGTTCGGGCGCCTCCTCGATGGCCTGGCGGAGGACCCGTTCAACAAAGCCGGCACCGGTGCCGAGCCGCAGGCCCAGCTCCAGCACTGACAGCAGGCGCCAGACCATCCGCTCCCGGGTCGTCCGGTTCCATTCGAGCGCCGTGGCCTGCATGACCAGAGCCTTCACCCGGCCAGGATGCCGCCGGGCCAGCAACAGCCCGACCGGGCCGCCCATCGAGTATCCGACCACGATCACGTTGTCCGCCTCCAGCTGGCCCAAGAGCGCGGCGGCGTCGTCGGCACAGTCTTCGAGACTGAACGGTTCGGTCGACCGCATCCCGCGCCCGTGCCCGCGCAGGTCCAGCGCGATCACCCGGTAGGACTCCGCCAGACAGGCGTAAGCCGCGAAGAAGTTGAGATCAGCGCTGGCGGTCCAGCCGTGCAGGAGCAGCACAGCGGGATCTGCGGGCGCGCCGCCGGAGTCGCGGACGAACACCTCCCCACGGCCGGGCAGGTTGATCACCCGGCCGGGCGGGAGATATGGCGGCAGCGGCGGCTGCGGCCGCGTCATGGTCAGCTGCAGCGGCCGGGCAAACCGGCCGACTCGCCGCGCCTCCCGCCTGACCGTGGGATTCGTGGCGAGGGCGACAATAGCCGAGGCTGCGGCCCCCGCTACCGTCATGGTCAGTGCCCGCGCCCTCCCGACCATCTTTCCCACCCCGCTTCTCCGGCCCACAGCCATCTCCGGCATCGAAAGCCCTCAGGCCGCGTCCTTCTATAGACGGCAAAGAAGCCGCCGGTTGTTCCTGGCCGACAGGCCGCCACCTAGCCGTTGACGTCGTCGTTATGGCGTCTTCGGATCGCGCGGATGGTGGCGCCAGCAGCGGGCGCTCAGGGCAGCGCTTGGCGGTACAGGGCGAGGGTGACGGTGATGCCCGCCCCGGCCGCCAGCAGGAGAGTGTTCCGGGCCTCACCGAGGCGGCCAGATCGGACGGCCGCCTGCAGGGCGGCGATGGGCCCGGCGCTGTAGGTGCCGTCAAGGTCTTCTGTCACATAGGCCACCCGGTCGCCGGGAACGCCGAGGCTTGCCCTCAAGGCATCAGGGAAGCCCCGGGCAGCGGGAGCCGGGACGAGCAGGTCGATTTCGTTGATGCCCATCCCCAGGCGGCGCAGGAAGCGGCGCGTCGCCTCCTCGGCGCAGTCGACCAGGCGGGGCACGTAGCCGGGTTTCTCGTCCATGACCATCTGGCTTTGGCCGGCTGCTCGCCCTGGGACAGGCGGCCCGTGTCGCTCCCGCCACACCAGCCCGCTAACGAGCAGGTCTTCGTACTCGGGAAACGTCTCCGCGTAAAAGTCGGTGAACCCGGCGAGGCTGTCATCCCAGCCGAGGAGCATCGCGCCGCCGGCCGGCCGGAAGGGGGCGACCCCGGGGCCGGCGAGGTTCGGCTCGACATCGCTGGCCACGATCGCGCCGAGCCGGATGACGCCGGAACGCAGCAAGCCCGCTTCAAGCTGGATGGCGCTGATCACGCCGCAGGTACCGTTGATCAGGTCGAACGAGAAGGTACCGTGCCCTCCGATGGGGGGCTGGCCCAGATTGGCCCCGATGTCCTCCTGGATGAGGGCGGCGAGGGCAGGCTCACCCATGTTGTCTTCCCGGTAGATGCCGGCGTTGATCAGCATGTCGAGATCCCCGGGCTTCTTTCCTGCGTGCGCGAGGCACGCCCGGGCGGCGGCATCGGCGAGGCGCCGCGCGGTTGGCTTGCGCAGTCCGTGGCTGGTCAGCGCGGTGACGGCGTCAATGCGTGCGCCCATAGCGGTCCACCTGGCTGTCGATGGTGAATAGAGCGATGCCGATCTCGACGCCGGAGGCGAGCGCCAGCAGCATCACCCGGTCTCCCTTGTGGATCCGCTGCTCCTCCAGGTACTTGTGGAGCGCCACGAACAGCGTGGTCGACGACGTGTTGCCGTACTCCTCCACGTTGACGACCACGTGCCTCGGCTTGGCGCCGAGGCGCCGGGCGAATGCCTCCGTGCCCTTGCGGATCGCCCGGGCCGAGGTCTGATGCGGGATCAGGTAGTCGATGTCGGCCAGGTCGATTCCGGCTTCGCTGATCACCTCGCCGACCAGCGGCGCCATGTCCTCGATGGCGACCTTCTGCAGCGTCCTCGACTTGGTGTACATCTGTGCGCCTGGGCCCACGGCGCTGGGGAAGGCGAGACACAGCCGGCTGTGCTCGGCGAGGGTGGTGAAGCCGATGACCTCGATGCCAGGCCCGCCGGCCGGCGCACGTTCCACGATCGCGGCGGCACCCGCGTCACCGAGCGTGAGCGATGCGAGCTGCTTGCTGAACAGGGAGCGAATCTGGCGCGCCGCGTTCCAGCTCAGGTGAGAGATGTACTCACCAGAAACCACCATCCCGCAGCTGATCTCACCCCGGGTGATGAGATCGGTAAGGACGAACACCCCGGTCAGCATGCCGGCGCACGCGTTGGAAAGATCGAAGTTCACCGCCTGTGTCGCACCGATGGCCTGCTTGACGTACAGGCTGAGCGGGGGCTCGAAGGACTGCGAGGACCGTCCCCTGGACCGGGTGATGCTGGTGCTGATGAGCATCTCGATGTCTGGCGCCTGATGCTGCGAGTGAGCCAGGCAGTCACGGGCCGCCCCGGTCGCGAGGGTGAAGGAGGTCTCGCCCGGCCCGACGACGTGACGTTCGTGGATACCGGTCAGTCGCTCCAGCTGGATGCGGGTGCGGTGGCTGGTCTGGTTCATCAGGTCCTTGGTCGTCAGCCGGCGGGCGGGCAGCTTCACGCCCACGCTCTCGATCCGGCATCCCCAGGGGTTGCCGGAACGAGGCGACTGGAGCGCCAGCCAGGGATCTGGCTGCTTGCTGCGGGTTTCGGCCATCGGACCCCCGTCCCGCTCCTCGCGCTCGGCGCGTGAAGCCGTGCTCGCTCGTACATGTGCAGAGTGCCCGGCCCGGGATAGCGGCGGTAGGGGCGAACGTCACGGGCTTACGGTCATCAGCCCTGCCCGGGTGGTAGCCGGCCGACAGCCGCGGTACCGACGGCTCAGCGCCGGCCGTGGCCGGCCGCGGCCAGCCGCCGATGGCGCCCGGCGGCGAGCAGGAGTTCGGACACACCATCCTCGATGCCGTGGGCGAGCACGTCGAGGTCCGGGTTGGCCGCGAAGTCGCCGGTGATCCCGAACGTGACGTTGCCGCAATAGGTGGCGATCGAGACCCCGATGCGGACCGTGGTGGCAATCGGCACGTAGGGGATGATCTCCAGGAGTCGGCGGCCCATCCCGTAGAGCGGCCGGCGGGGACCTGGAACGTTCGTGGTGACCGTGACGATCTCCCGTTGCGGCAGCCAGAAGGCCAGCCGGATCCACCGGGACATGAGCGGGAAGGGGGTGTAGCGGCCCAGGGCGACCAGGGCCTCGCCTGCCTTCGCTTCCTTGGCTGCCTTCAGGGCCTGCAGCTCGGTCTGGACGGCTGCGAGCCGCCGCACCGGGTCGGCAACATGGACGGGAAGATCCGCCAGCACCGCTGACACCCGGTTCTCGTGCATGCTCTCCTCACCGGGGGCCCGGACAGAAACCGGAATCAGCGAGCGGACCATGTGCGATTCGGGTCGCTCGCCCCGGGACAGCAGGAGCGCCCGGAAGCCGCCGCTGATCGCGGCCAGGACGACGTCGTTCACGGTGCCGCCAAGCTCGCGCTTTATGGTCTT
This sequence comes from uncultured Actinomycetota bacterium, assembly GCA_963808705.1. Lineage (GTDB taxonomy): Bacteria > Actinomycetota > Actinomycetes > Streptosporangiales > Streptosporangiaceae > JASHPR01. Next base: position 28,695 of record CAWEHB010000017.1, read on the forward strand.
GACATCGTCCAGCGACGCCCGGGCCCAGGCGCAGCGCCGTTGCTGCCCGATGTGCCCGCTCAGTGAAGACCTCGTGACCGGCCACAACGCCGGTACCAGCGTCGCGAAGGCCCGCACCGTGGCGGCTGCCTGGCGGACGGCACGGCCCGGGACGGCCGCAGCACCGCCCAGCGCGAGGGTTTCCCGAACCGGGAGCACCGCCGTGTCCAGCGCGGCCCGCACGGCCAGCTGAACAGGGGAGGGCTCCGCGGCGGCGGCCCAGTCATCGGCGACGGCCGGCGAAGGTTCGGGCGAGAAGTCGAAGATCACGCCGTACAGGCCGGCAGCGGAAACCCCGTCGACCATGCAGTGGTGCATCTTGGATATCAGCGCCCATCGATCGTGGGCGAGTCCCTCGGCGACCCAGTACTCCCACAGCGGGTGATCACGGTCGAGCCGCTGGGACATCACTCGCGCCGTCAACTCGGCGAGCTGCTGATCTCCCCCGGGCGCCGGCAGGGCGGTCCGCCGGACGTGGTAACAAAGGTCGAAGTGCGGGTCGTCAACCCAGACCGGCCGCCCGAGGCGGAAGGGTACCGTGCGAAGCTTCTGGCGGTACCGGGGAACGAGCGGCAAACGCCCGGCCAGGAAGGTCAGAACCTCCTCATGGGACGGGCACGGGCCCTCGAACACCGCAATCGACGCGACCGCCATTGACGTGCGCACGTCCTCGTCTTCCGCGTCGACGAAAAGAGCGTCCAGCGGGTTCAGCCTGTCCATCACGCCCCTCTTCCCGGCAAGCACCGGTCTCGCCGCTCCGCCGCGCCCGCTCAGCGAACGCTGAACTTCCCTCCTGGCCGGCATCGTAAGCCGCGCGGCCCCCGGTTCGCCCCGGGCAGTGGTCCCGCCTGCCGGGACCTTCGGCCCTGAACACCCGGATAGGGTGTGCCATCCCGGGCCCGCCGGGCTTGCCGGCCCGCTGGGATCCGCGGTACAAGGTAAGGCGGCAGCGACTCGGAAAGGGAGAGGCCGGTAGCCGATCCAATGCCCGGCGGGGAGACGAAGCTGACGGTCGCGGTGACCGGCCCGACCGGTACTCTCGGGCTGGGCCTGATGCCCCTGCTGCAAGCCGACGACCGGGTGGAGCGGATCGCGGGCATCGCCCGCCGCCCGTTCGACCCGGCCGCGTACGGCTGGACGAAGATGGAGTACCGCCGCGGGGACGTCCGTGACCCCGGCGCCTTGCATGACGCGTTCGGCCAGGCCGACGTGGTGGTGCACCTGGCGTTCTTGGTTACCGGTGCCGCGTCAGGCGAGGCCATCCGGTCGATCAACGTCGAGGGGACGCTGAACGCTTTCCGGGCCGCAGCCGTCGCCGGTGCCCGCCGCTTCGTGTACGCCTCCTCGGTGGCGGCCTACGGCTTCCATCCCGACAACCCGATCGGCATGACCGAGGACTGGCCCGTTCGGCCCGCTGCCCGGCTGTTCTACGCCCGGGAGAAGGCTGAACTCGAGCGCCTGTTGCAGGCCGAGGCCGCCACCCGGTCCGCCGGGCCCGTCCTCTACCTCCTGCGCCCGTCCATCGTGGTAGGCCCGCACACCGTGGGCGCGAAGGACCTGCTGCCCGGGCCGCTGGCGCCGCTGGCCCGCCGCCTGGCCAGCCGGGCGGGCCGGCTTCCGCTGCCCCTGCCGGTGCTGGTGCCGGCCTTGCCCCTGCAGTTGGTGCACGAGGAGGACGTGGGGCAGGCATTGCTGCGGTGCGTTGTCGCGGCCGGGCCCGCTGGTGCTTACAACATCGCCGCCGACGGGATCATCACCGCCGCCGACATTGCCCGCGAGCTCGGCATGCTCCCGCTGCCCCTTCCCGCGGGTCCGGCGCAGTTCGCGGCCCTGACCATGGCCTCGATCCCCTTCCTGCCGCCCATGGCGCAGTGGGTAGAGGCGGCCAGCCATCCGGCGATCATGGACACGACCCGCGCGAAGCAGGAACTGGGCTGGGCGCCTCGCTTCACCGCGCTGGAGGCGTTGCGGGATACCCTGCGGTCCCTCGGGCGGGCGGGATGAGATCGATAACGACGGCATTCCCCGGGCCGGCGACCAGCAGGTTGACCAGCGGAGTCAGCCAACCGCAGCCGGTGAAGGGCGGCCGGCGGTATCTGCCGACCAAGCGGCCGCCCTGCTCCAGATCGAAACCAGGCCTGGAGCGCAGCGGCACGATGGCCGCAGTGGCGGTACGGCATGAACCGCCGTTGATCAATGTCCGCCCGGCCGCGCGGACAACGGCTATGACCGCCTCTACCGCGACCGTCGCGGACATCCGGCTCTGGTGATCGACTCCCCCGGTGACGGGAGAGCCAGCCACAAGATGGACGGTAGCGCTGAAGAGGCGGGCGCCAAGAACCGTCCGGGTGACGGTCGACGGGTGGAGGACAAGGTCTCCGGTGAAGAGGCCGGAGCCCGGATCCGCGTGGACGGCCAGTGACCCGGTCAGCGGCACGCGCAAGGAAGCCTTGCGGACCGTGAGAAATCCCCGTACGGCGTACGTGATGTCGCGCATGAACATCCTCTCGCTGCTGCTCGCTGCGCCCGGCGGCCGCTACTGCGGCCACGCCGGGACGTCGGCTGTCGCGCGGGTCACGGCAGCCGGCGCAGGTAGGCATCGGTGGGCTCGGCCGCCTGGACCCGGACCCGGCCGCCGGCGGCCTGGGCGCCGTCAGGGCGCGCGACCACCGGGCTGAGCTCGAGTTCGGTGATCTGCGGCAGGTCGTCGGCCATCCGGGAGACCCGGAGCAGCATGTCCCGCAGCGCGGCGAGGTCGGCGGGCGGGGTGCCGCGGCGGCCGAGCAGTAGCGGTGCGCCCGGTATCGTGCGGATCAGGTCGTCGGCATCAGAGTCGGTAAGCGGAGCGATCCGGGCGGCGCGGTGAGCCAGCCCGTCGGCGTCGTCGGCGTCGTCGTCGGCCAGCCCGAACAGCACCAGCGGGCCGAATACCTGTTCCTGCAGCACGCTGACCGTTACCTCGACGCCGCCATCCTCGGCCGTGGCCGCGGGGCCTTCGGCCAGCGGCACGCCGTAGCAGCCGAACAGCTCCGCGGCAGGGTCGGGGGGCAGCCAGCCGCCTCCCGGGACGTCGGCGAGAAAGGCGGCCACCAGCTCTTTGGCCCGGTCCTGGCGCAGGCCCGCGAATTCCGGCACGCGTCCGGGCGGGGTCGCCCGCCAGATGCCGTAGCGCACCGCGCGGCCGAGGGCCCGCGCGGCGGACTCGGGGTAAGCGTAGGCCGGGACGGCGGGGGAATCCTCATCCGGCCCCTGCAGCAGCCGGACCGCTTCGGTCTGGTCCATCACCGCCGCGGCGACCGGCACCGGCAGCCGCGCGGCGGCCACCTCGGGAACCAGGTCGCCTGCGGCGGTCGTGGCCGTCACGGCCAGCACCACGTCGACGCCCGGGTCGGCCGCGGCGAGCTGCAGGCAGTGACGGAAGACGCCGGGCGTGGCCAGCACGGTGGTATCGACCGGCCCGGTCACCCCGGCCTCGCCGGGAAGCACCTTCCGTAGCGCCCGCTGGGTGGCTTCCGCCAGGCTGGCCACCTGCAGTCCCGCATCGGCGCACGCGTCGGCGGCCAGCAGCGCGCCGCCGCGGGTGTTGGATACCACGGCGACCCTGCCTCCCGCGGGCACCGGCTGGGCGGCCAGCAGCGCCGTGGTGTCGAGCAGCTCGCCTAGGTTAGCGGTGGCGATCACGCCCGCCTGCTCGAACAGCGCCTGCCTGGTGAGCAGCGGGGTGGCCGCCGCGGCCGCATGCGCGGCCGGCAGGCGCCGGCCCGCGGTCACGGTCAGGACCGGCATGGTGCGGCCGACGCCACGGGCGGTGCGGGTGAACTTACGGGGGTTGCGGATGGTCTCCAGGTACACCACGGCCAGCTTGGTCGCCGTGTCGGACTCCCACCACCGGAGCATGTCGGTGCCGGACACGTCATCCTTGTCGCCGAGCGAGACCAGGGACGAGATCCCCACGCCCAGCCGGGACAGGTGCTCCAGCAGCACGAACCCGATGCCGCCGGTGGCCTGCAGGGCCAGGCCGGCCCTCCCCGGCCGGGGATGGCGGGCCGCGAACGACGCATCCAGGCCGACGCCGGGGCTGGCCACGCCGAAGCTGGACGGCCCGACCATCCGCATGCCGTGGCGGCGGCAGATGCCCAGCAGCTCCGCGCGGTCGGCGACGCCGAGCCCCGCCGCCATCACGACCAGGGCCCTGACCCCCCGCTGCCCGCATTCCGCGGCGATACCGAGCACGGCCGCGGCCGGCGCGGCGATGACCGCCAGGTCGACCGGCTCGGGCAGCGCGGACACCGACGGCACGCAGGAGACGCCCTCCAGCTCGCCGCCACCCGGGTTGACCGCGTAGACCGCGCCGGAAAAGCCGCCGGTGACGATGTTGCGCAGGATCGCCCGGCCGGCCGAGCCGGGCGCCGGCCCGCGCCGATCACCGCGACCGAGGCCGGGGCCAGCACATGGCGCAGGCTCGCCACGTCGGCCGACCGCTCCCGCTCGGCGACCGCATCACGATAGGCATCCAGGGCGGCGTCGCCCTCGTCGGCGGGCAACGGGAACTTGAACTCGTACACCCCGTCCGCCAGGGCGCGCTGCGCCTGCAGCCCGGCATCGGCGAACACCTTCAGCATCAGCGCGTTCTCGTACAACGTCTCCGCGACCAGGGTGCGCACCCCCCCGGCGCGGGCCAGCGAGATCAGGTGCTCCAGCAGCAGCGTGCCGACCCCGCGGTTATGCATGTCATCGACGACCGCCATGGCGACCTCCGCGGTCGGGTACCCGCCGCCGAACCCCTCGTAGGTGCCGTAGCCGACCACCTCGCCGTCCAGCACCGCCAGCAACGCGGCATGATCCGGCCCGGGCTCCCGGCATATCCGGCCCGCCGCCTGCTCGCCCGCGACCGGGCTCAGGCTGAAGAACCGCAGGTACAGGTTGTCGCGGGACATCTTCTGGTGCATGTCCCGCACCGCATCGAAATCACCGGGCCCCGCGCGCCGGATCTCCACCGTGGCCCCATCGGCCAGCAGGGCATAAGCGCTCTCCCCCGCCTGTGCGCCCACGCAGCCTCCCTCGCCCCAATAGCACGCCTAGTCCGCATTATCGGTCATGGAGGTGCCAGGCGAGCTCCGTTGCTGGATGAGATCAGCACTGCCGGACAGCGGCGGGGTCACGGGCAGGCCCGCCCGTACCGCGGCACCCGAACGGGCAGCGCGGCGTCGGGCCTCGTGAAGTTCGGGATTAGCGGCGAGTTGTCCACCTCGGGCCGACCCCGGACCACTCGGAAGCCCAGGCGGCCAGGCGGCGCCGGTCCAGCGCCAGGCGGCACAGCCAGTAGCAGATCATCAGCACGATCCCGCCGCAGCAAGCCGCGCCGATGGCGATCACGACCGAGACGAACCCCACCTCCCAGGGCCCCGACGGCGGGGCCTCGGGCTCGCCGGAAGCGGTCAGCCATACCTGGACCCTGGCCCCGGCGGGCGCCCCCCCGATGCCAGGCGCGGTGATCGTGGTCAAGAACCCCGATCGGCGCTGCCCGTCGGGGGCCCGCCAGTGGGCGGCGGCCTCCCCCATGGTGAGCAGGAAGCCGTTGCCCGGCCCGGCCTGGGTGAGCACCGCGACGGCCGGGCGCAGCCCGGCCGCGCCGGCGCGCTGGGAGTGGTAGACGCGCATGCCGAGCCAGGGCGCAGCGGCGACGGCGGCCAGGAATACCACGGACAGCAGGACCACGACGGCGCTCTCGATGCGGTCGGAGGGCCGGCGCAGCTCGTTCGGGCCGATGAATAGCCGTGCCAGCCGCCGTACCGGGCCGCAGGCCGCCCGGACCATGTCATCCATGATCATCACCTCCGGCGGTCTCCGCTCGCTAGCGTGCGGCAGTCCCGCGCGAGCGGGCAGGGGCAAAGGCCACGGCCCGCCGGGCCATTGGTCCATAGCAGCACCGGCTGGCGGGCGGAGGGACAAGCGATAACAGCGACGGCGTTGTCATTTGCCGGCTTCAGTGAGTTCGCGCCCTACGCGGAGATTTATGCGGGTGACGCATGATCCGGGATGGCGCTTGGCAACGAGGCTATAAAACGGGATCATGGCTGCCACAGATGACAGCGCCTGGCAAAGGAAGAGTGACATGCCTGGAATCGTTGTGGGCTTCGACGGGTCACCTGGCTCTCAGAGTGCGCTCGAATGGGCCGTGCAGCACGCCGCGCTCGAGCACATACCGCTCACGGTCCTGGCCGTGCACGAGGTGGCCGCGAGCGCGTGGACGGGCAGCCCCATCGTCTACCCCGAGGACAGCCCCGAGGAGGAGAAGGCCCGCCAGGCCGCCCAGGAGGCGGTCAACAAGATCGTCAGCGATCGTAACGCTCATCCGGAGTCGGTGACCGTGCGCGGGGTCAGCGGGCAGGCGGCCAACGTCCTCATCGACGCGTCCGGCGACGCCGACCTGGTGGTCGTGAGCTCGCGCGGCGCCGGCGGCTTCCCTAATCTCAGGGTGGGCTCGGTCGCGTCCAAGGTCGTCAGCCACGCGGCATGCCCGGTCGTCGTCGTCCGATAGCGCTCATGGGCACCTGCGAGTCGATGCGAGTTGGCGTCCCCCCACTGGCTTTGCATCCCATTGAGGAAATGAAGCGTCACTGGCTGGCGGAAAGGCGCACCGGCGCAGATGCGCATGCCAAAATGACCGCGTCCACGACGTCCAGCCCCGTGATATTCCGGCAGCGCGACGAAGCGGGGTGTTCACCGCTCCAGCGGTCTTGCGCTGGCCCAATAAACCCTGAATGCCGCCCAGGGCGCGCCCGCGACTGCTCCTCACCTGTCTACGGCATCAGCGGACCACGAGCACGGGCCGGTCGGCCAGGTGGATCACCTTGTGCGCCGTGCTGCCGAGGACCAGCCCGGCCAGGTCACCTCGTCCCCGCGAGCCCATGATGATCACACCGACGTCGAGGGTCTTGGCATCCTCGACGATCTCGCGGGCGGCGTAGCCGTAAATCGTGTTCCGCACCTTGCCATGCGCCTTGATCCCGGCCTGGGTCAGCTCCTCGACCGCTACATCGACCTGCGCCTGCGCGTCGTCGGCCGTCTCGGCCGAGGGCACCAGCCCCGTCTTCGCCCCGTACTCGCGCTCCCTCAGGTGCAGCACCCACACCTCGCCGTTGGACAGCGCCGCCAGGTCTCGCGCCGCGGCGAGCACTCGCTCGGTGGCCGTTGAGTGATCCACAGCCACCAGCAACTTCTCGTACATCGGCCCTCCCTTGCCCGGCTAAACACCCTTGATTCCCGGCTAATCAGATAATGACGCATGCACGAGGCACCGGCCAGGGCAGCTCTCCCGGAACGAGCCTGGCCCCGGTCGTGCACCGCGGACAGGACCCAAGGTCCCCGTCGTGCAGGCCGCCGGGCCCTGCCGCTGGCGGACGCCGGGCCAGACAGTGAGATGGCGCGGTTCCCCGGAGGTCAGGAGGCGAATGGCGATGAGCGGGGGCCCGGAGTCATCCGCTGCGGGGGATCAGGGGCAAGAGCCCTATGCGCAGGTGGCCGAGAGCGCCCGCCGCGGACGGCCCCTGAGATTGACGTGCCCCTCGCCGTCACGGCGAGGGGCACTGCGGCCGGCCTGGCGATCGGGCTGTCATGACCGTGGCCGTATGGAGCTGTTCTCAGGCTGTCGCAACGGCGGCTGGGCCGGCAGGGCCAGTCGCCCCATCACCGATACCCGTCGGTCATCTCCTCATAGGACCTTCGGCAGGAAGCCCATTCCATCGGACGGCTCGTCAACAGCTCCTGACGGGTGATGGCGATGGTGCCCGTGATCACGTCCCCGGCGTTGTACGGTCCAAGAAGATCGGACCGGAAGGCTGATACCAGGAGGCTCCGTGCGCGAGTACGGCATGCCCGCGATAACCGTGATCCCTGCATCGGCCAGCCTCGCCGACGTGGTTTCCCGCCGGGCGCAGGCGGAGCCGGGGGCAGTCATGCTGCGCAAGCGCACCCCCCGGGACGGCTGGCAGGACGTGACCGCCGGGCAGTTCCGCGCCGAGGTGGTGGCGCTGGCCAGGGGGATCATCGCTGCGGGCATCGAGCCGGGCGACCGGGTCGGGCTGATGTCACGGACCCGCTATGAGTGGACGCTGATCGACTACGCCATCTGGGCGGCGGGCGGCGTGACGGTGCCAGTCTATGAGACCTCCTCGGCCGAGCAGGTCGAATGGATCCTCGGCGACTCGGCGGCCCGCGCCATCTTCGCCGAGACGGGCGCGCACGAGCGGGTCATCGGCAGCGTCCGGGAAAGTCTCTCCGGGCTGGAGCACCTGTGGATGATCGACGGCTTGGACGCGCTGGCTTCCGGCGGCGCGCACATCAGCGCGGCGCAGCTAGACCAGCGCCGGGCCGGGACAAACGCCGCGGACCTGGCGACCATCGTCTATACGTCAGGGACGACCGGCCGGCCGAAGGGCTGCGAACTGACGCACGGGAACCTGCTCGCTGACGTGCGCAACGCAGTGGCCGCGCTGCCGGAGATCTTCCAGGTATCCGGAGCCTCGACGCTGCTGTTCCTCCCGCTTGCGCATTCGTTCGCGCGGATCATCGAGGTGGGCGTGCTGGAGGCGGGCGTGATCCTGGGGCACTGGCCGGAGATCACCACGCTGGCCGACGGCCTGGCGGACTTCCGCCCGACGTTCCTGCTCGCGGTGCCCAGGGTGTTCGAGAAGGCCTACGACAGCGCCCAGCGGCAAGCCTCAGGCAACAAGGCCAAGGCCAGGATCTTCGCCGCCGCCACGCGGGCGGCGATCGCGTGGAGCAAGGCCAGCGGCGACGCGGACACCGGCCGCCGCGCTGGTCCCGGCCTCCGGCTCCGGCATGCGCTGTTCGACCGGCTCGTTTACGCGCGGGTACGGGCGGCGGTCGGCGGCGAAGTCCAGTACGCGATCTGCGGCGGCGCGCCGCTCGGCGAGCGGCTCGGCCACTTCTTCCGCGGCTCGGGTATCACCGTGCTGGAGGGCTACGGCCTGACCGAGGCCACCGCCGCCGTGACCGTGAACAGGCCGGGCCGCAACAAGATCGGCACGGTCGGCGTGCCGCTGCCTGGCGTCAGCATCCGGACGGCCGGCGACGGCGAAATCCAGGTCAAGGGCCCGAACGTGTTCCCGGGCTACTGGCGCAACGATGCCGCGACCCGCCAGGCGCTGGACTCCGGCGGCTGGCTGCGCACGGGCGACGCCGGCACGCTGGACAAGGAAGGCTTCCTGCAGGTCACGGGCCGGCTCAAGGACCTGATCGTCACCGCCGGCGGCACGAACGTCGCGCCCAGTGTGCTCGAGGACAGGGTTCGCGCCCACCCGCTGGTCAGCCAGTGCATGGTGGTTGGCGAAGGCCGCCCCTACATCGCCTGCCTGGTAACGCTGGACCCCCAGACGCTGGAGTCCTGGAAGCGGCAGCACCCGCGCCCCGCCGGCACCACCCCCCGCGACCTCGCCGATAACCCCGAGCTGATCGCGGAGATCCAGCGGGCGGTGGACCAGGCGAACAAGGCCGTGTCCCGCGCGGAGTCGATCCGCAGGTTCCGCATCCTCGGCACGGACTTCACCGAAGCCTCCGGCCAGCTCACCCCCTCGGCTAAGGTCCGCAGGAACGTCGTCGCCAAGGACTTCGCGCCAGACATCGACGCGCTTTACAGCCCAGCCGGGTGACCCCGAGCGCTCTTGGGACCAACCAACCTCGGGGACACCAGACCCTGAGCCGGTCAGCGGCAGGCCACCTCTGTAAGTTGAGCAGGGTCAGGGGGCAGCCCGGTAGGCTTCGAACGCGCATGCGCGGGCTCTGCGAGTCTCCAGCGGCGGGCACCTGCGCCTGCACCGCGGGCGCATCGCGGATGCGGCCGCCAGCGCCACAATCGAGGTGATAAGCAGCTGCCGGCCCGGGAGACGTGGTGAGCCAGAGCGGAGACCACCTCAAGTCCGGCCAGCTCGGTACCGCCGACGTGACGGCCTCGACGATCGCGAACATCGGGCCGGGGATTGACTTCTACTTCGGGTTCGGAGTGATCGCGGTAACCGCCGGTGTCGCCGCGCCGCTGACGATCCTGGCCGCTACCGTGGCCGTCGCATTCCTGGCTTTTACGGTGGCCGAGTTCACCAGGGCGGAGCCTTCGGCGGGGAGCTTCATCACGTATGTCGAAACCGCGCTGGGGGCTAGGGCCGGTGTCGCAACGGCCCTGCTGGTCACCGTCGGGTACACCGTCGCCATCGCGGCAGTGTTCACCATGTCGGGCGGGCTGGTGGCGATGACCCTCTCGCAGTACACCTCGTGGCATCCCTGGTGGGGGCCGTTTTCCCTCGTCCTGACCGCAGGCGCGATCTGGCTCACCGCACGCGGGGTCAAGCTGTCGACCGCCGCGGTGGGCGCGGCCGTGCTCGTGCAGGTGGCGATCATGGTCGCGGTCTGCCTCCTTGTCCTGGTCGATCAGCGTGCCGCGCTGTCCGGCATACCGTTCTCCTGGGCGCACCTCACCGGTGGCCTGGCCGGCCTTTCCGCAGGCTTCCCGCTGGCCCTGTTCATGTTCATCGGATGGGAAAACGGCCCCGCGCTCGCCGAGGAGTCCCGCAATCCACGGCGCACCATACCAAGGGCTCTCTATATCTCGGTGGCGATTGCGGCCGCCCTGCTCGTCTTCTTCGCCTACGCGACCATTACCGGCTTCCGCTATGACGTCTCCTCCATCGGCCGCTCATCGGTCCCGTTTCTGACGGTGGCCGATCACTATCTCGGCGGAGCGGCCGTCCTGGCGTGGATCGCCGGAATCGTCTCCGTGCTCGCCACCCTGGTCGCCGGAGCGGATTCCCAGTCGCGCATGCTCTTCGACGGCGGCCGGACGGGGCTGCTGCCGGCCAAGCTCGGCCAGGTTCGCCCGCGGTCCGGCACGCCGGTGAACGCGCTGCTTTTCATGGCGGCCGCCGGGCTGGGGATCATCGGGGTCTGGTGGGTGTCCCGCCTCATCACCGGGGACACCGGATCGATGGACCCGGTCGGCCTGTATGCCGAGTGCTCGACGATGGCGACGATCGTGATCCTGTTCGTCTACTTCCTCACGATGCTCTCCCTTCCCGTGTTCATGTGGCGCCGCCACCGGGACTCGTTTTCGCCGCTCCGCCACGTGGCGATCCCGGCCCTTGGGTCCATCACCCTGATCGTCCCGTTCGTCGAGCTGTGCCAGCCCGGGCAGCCCGCCCCCTACAGCGCCTTCCCGTTCATCGCACTGGCGCTCGTGGCGGCGGCCGCAGCGATCGCCTGCCTCGTCGTATACCGCCACCCGCGCGCCGGAGCAGGTGAGGGAGCGGCACTCCCGGAAACCTGAGCGGGCGGCGATAGGCGGGCAGCCTTAAGCCGAAGTTCCCCTCTGGCTTGCCGAGCGTGCGGCGGTCTGCGTGCGGAAACGCGGGCGGGTGCCGCTGGCTACATGACTACGCGAAGCCGAGGCGGTGGGAGATGCCGAGCAGGCCGATGGCGCGTTGCTGCACTGGCGTGGGCGTGGTGATGA
>CAWEHB010000018.1:0-82945 GCA_963808705.1 uncultured Actinomycetota bacterium
TAGTGCGCTGACCAGTAAGGTTCACCGGGTCGGCTGACACGCTGCGGTGGCCAGTCATGGCTTGATAGGTAGCCGGACGTTGCTCACAGCCGCGATCGGTGTTGCACTGGCCAGGACGCAAAGGCGCGCTGAGGTCAACGGGAAACGCACTGCCGAGATTTGCCACCCCAGCACGGTCACTAGCACCGCAGTCTCGTGCGGGGGCAACAGAACGCGGCTTCCGGGCACTCAGCGTGCAGAAATAGCACTCCTAGCGGGAGAAGGCAAATGTCCCAGGACTCCTACGACTACTACGTGGAGAAGGCGCGTCGCCGGACGCCGGATCCGCCTCATGCGCGGTGACGGTTTCGGCTCCATGACACTTTCCTTGTGGGATCGTGACTGCCAGCGCTGTTCCTTCCCGCGGCCTAGGCGATTATGGGGAACCTGATGTCCGAGAACGCCGGTTTGAAGAGCCAGGACGTCGTGCTCGGATTCGACGCGGCGTGGGGTTTCGCCGCGGCCGATCAGACCAGCCCCGCCCTGGCTGGGGCCGCCGGGGCCCTGATCGACGTCACGATGACCGAAGAACCGGTCACCGAGTTGCGCATTCACGGCGTGTCGGGGTCTGACGGCCCGACGATGCTGGAGCATCCGCAGGCGGTGCAGGTCGCCGGTGACACGATGGCCGGTTTTTACCGGCGGTGGAGTCCGGACGGCCCGGGGCGGCCCGGTGTTCCGTGGAAGCTGGAGGCCTACTCGTGGGGCGGGCTCACTGAGGCGCCGCTGGCGTCGGCGTCGTGGCTCCTGCTGGCGCCGTTCATGATGTATAACGTCGCGTACTTCATGCTGCCGCCCCAAGTGGCGGGCGCCGATCGTGCGGCCAAAAATGAGCCGGTTCCGCATCTGCCCCGTGATCCGGGCCACGGGATCGCGCAGGTTGTGCTGCGGTTGCTGGCACTGGCGGCCACGGTCCAGTTCGTGAGCTCGGCAGCGTCGGTCCTGCTGAGCACGGTCGCCTGGCAGGCGGCCGGAAATCCAGACCTGCTGCTGCCCAGTTGGATGGGTTGGTACGCGGCGTGGACCGCAGGGTGGCGCGTTGCCCTGGCCTTGGCGGCGGCGGCCGTGATCGTCGCGCTGCTGTGGTTGGTCAGCGTCAGGACCGCGAGCAAGTACGAGGCCCGGATCAGCACGGCGCGGCCCAGGCTCAACGCGGCCTGGCCGCTGACTCAGCCGGGCTTCTGGCGGGGGAAGCGGCTGGTCGACCGGCAGCGCAGGCTGCATGCCGCGGCGGCCTGCGCATCACTGGCGCTGATCGCGGCGCTTCCAGGCGGTCATCCACCCGCCGCCCGGTGGGTGGCGGTGGTGCTGTCCGCAGCGGTGCTGGCCGCCGTTGCCGTCTCCGTCGCCTTGCCGTTGGCGGACCGCCACGAGATCACCGTGGTTCACGGCGGCAGCCCGCCAGGCGGCAGGGCGGACGGATGGTGCTGGGGCGTGCTGGCAGCAGCGCTGGCCGCGCTGCTGACCGCGGCCCTGGTGAGCGGGTTCACTGACCGGCAGTCCGGTCGCCAGACTGGCGTGCTGCCCGGTCTGACCGGGTTCCTTGCGGCGCTGCTGGTCGCGCAGGCGGCCCTGCTCGTCGTGCTGGCGGTCATCGTCGCGGTGCTCGCCCGCCGGGCCCGCGCGGCCAGCCGGGGTCCCGCGGGCAGCCCGGGTCCCGCGGCCGACGTCCCGCCCTACCTCGCCGGTAACCTCGCCGCGCTCGTCGCGCTGCTGGGCTTGGTACTCGGCGGGCTGCTGACCGCAGTGATCAACATCGGCGTGACCCGGCTTCTCGGCACGCCGGTGCCCAGCGGATTCCGGTTCGATATCCCGCCGCCGGATGCGCTGGCGGTGCCATGGCCGATATACGCCTTCGCCGCTGCACCCGTCGGGCTGCTGCTCGGCGCCGTAGCGGCGGCCCTCCCGCTCTGGTTCAGGTACCGCGATCGCTGCGACCAGTTCGGGCAGCGGGCGGGGAAAGACCGCTCCGATGTGGCCATCGCCTACGCGGACCTGACGGCAGGCGCCCCCAGCCGCAACGGCGATGACCGGGAATACGACGGCAACCGGGGCGCGATCGCCAAGGCGTGGGCGCTCGGCTTGATCGTCGACGACGCCGGTCTGGCGACCGCGCTGGCCGTCGGCGGCAGCCTGGTCCTGGTGCTCGCCGCCGAGCTCTTCGCTGCCGCCGACGCCGGCCCGGCCGGTCACCCGGCGCTGCTGGCCGGCTGGGTGCGCGGCCTGGCCTCACTGGTCGCGCTGGTTGGGATCCTGGCGGCCGGATGGCTGGTCGGGCTGCTGCGCCAGGCCTACTCCGACCCCGCCGAGCGCAAGAGCATCGGCGCCCTGTGGGACGTGGGCACCTTCTGGCCCCGGGCCGTGCACCCGCTGGCCCCGCCCTGCTACGCAGAGCGGGCCGTGCCTGAGGTCGTCGACCGGGTCCGGCTGCTGACCGGGCATATCTCCACCGAGCCGGACGACGCGGCCTACCTTCTGGCACTGGCCGGGCAGCCGAACCTGGAGCGCACCCGCAGACTTACCGTGCCGCCCGGCCCGCTGCTGCTGACCGGCTACAGCCAGGGATCGATCATCGCGCCGGCGGTCATCGCCCAGCTGCCCGAAGCAGTCCTGCCGGAGGTTGCCCTGCTCACCCTGGCTTGCCCGGCGCGGCGACTGTACGGCAGGGCGTTCCCGGCCTACCTCGGCCCGCCACAGCTCACCGAACTCGCCCGGCTGCTCGATGCCCAGGCACCCGGCGAGTCGCCAGCGCCCGGCCAGCCAGCAGGGCGGTGGAAGAACCTGCGCCGCCGCAGCGACTACATCGGATCATGGATCTTCACCGAGCCTCCGCCCCGGCTCAGCAGTGCCGGCCTGCACCACAACATTGACCAGCCCTGCTGGGATCCCGTCATCCTCGTCCCGGACGCCAACCCCACCCCGCCGCCCGCCCACCGCCACTCCCAATGGTGGCCAGACCCGCGCACCAATGAAGTCGGCGATCACCTGGTCCGCCTGCTCAGTGGCCGCCTGGATGACTAAAGATCCTTGATAGTGGGGTTACAGAAGGGCGCGAGGTCGAGCCCCAGCGCGGCCAGCCGTCAGCAGACTCTGTAATCTTCGCCTTTAAAAGATCGTTAGCCATCGCAGAAGGTTCCCGGACGTGATTTCTGTTGGTGCTGGGGTGCTACCCTACGCGGACCATGACATTTGTCTGGCCGACCTGATCGCAATCACATGGGTGGCCATGTCCTAGATCAAGGGCTGTCGATGTCGCTTCCAGGGCTGTCGCGGGCTACCGCAGGCGTGCGCTTGCCGGGCACTGCCGCGTCGTCCGCGATCAGGAGGCCCGCCGAGGCGCTGCACAAGCTGCGTTCCTCGACCACGGCCATCGCGATGGCCGTTTACGCGGCAACCCGCATCATCTCAGTGTGGGCATTCTGGCTCCTCCTGACGCAACGCGGGTTCCGTGCGATCCGCCGGTCGGGAGGTATCTGGATCTATCTGACCAGATCGTCAGACGCCGGCTGGTACTCGGGGATCGCCGAGCACGGCTACCAGCATTCTGCGCCCGGGACCTTCCACTTTTTCCCGGGCTATCCGGCCGCTATCGACACGATCGCGTGGATCCCGGGGATGGGCATAGCCCGAGCAGGAATCGTCGTAACGGCTATCGCCGGCCTCGTGGCCGCCGCCGGCCTTGCTCAGCTCGGCCTGCGACTGACGGGCGACTCGCGGATCAGCGTGCTCCTGGTCGCGCTGTGGGCGGTAGCGCCCGGCGCCTTGGTCTTGTCCATGGTGTACTCGGAAGCGCTGGCCTGCGCCCTGGCGGTCTGGGCGCTGGTCGCCGTGGCGGACCGTCGGTGGATAACGGCGGGTGTCCTGACCATGCTGGCCGGGACTGTCCACTCTTCAGCAGTGGCCCTGGTGGCCGCGGTGGCGGTAGCGGCGCTTGCTGCAGTGATCGAATCCGCCCGGACCGGGCGGCTGCCGCCGGGCGCCTGGCTGCGGCCGATTGCTGCCGTGGTGATCTCCCCGCTGGGCCTGATCGGTTTCTGGTTGTTCGTGTCGGTGGGGCTAGGGTATCCAGGCGGCTGGATCGCGGCCGAGTCAGCTGCAGGGCAACGCATTGACTGGGGCGTTGGCACGTGGCATGCCGTGGTCAGAACTCTGGACAGGCCGAACGCATTCAACCTGCTGGTTGTGCTCGCTATCCTTGCGGCGGTCGCGCTGGCGGCATGGACCCTCACCGAGCGGATCCCTGCTTACCTCAAGGTGTACGTGCTGTGCACGGTATTGCTGGCCTTGCTGACAGGTCCCGGCTGGCTGGGTTCGAAGCCCCGGATCCTGCTTCCTGCTCTGCTTCTGGGCTTCCCGCTGGCGAAGATTCTCGCGCCTTCGCGAAACTACGTGCTTATCCCGATGATCACCATACTGGCCGCGGCATCGACCTGGTTCACCCTGATTCAAGCGACGGCAGGTATCGCGCCCTGACTAAGTGCTCCCTCGCTTGGTAGTCGCCGTCAATCAGGGCGCAATGGCCTTATGGTCCGGGATTCACGGCGGGTCACGCGGGCACGACGTACGGGAAGTTTTTGTCCCGGAGTTGCTCGGCTACGGACGCCTTCAGCCCTGAGGGCACGGCGGTGTTGGTGACGAGGGACAGCATCGCTTCGGGTGCGTTGTCGGCCAGCGCCCGGCCGTTAAAGGTGGCGAAGCTGTAGGTCGCGGGCGTGCCCACCGCGTAGGGCATGACGTCGGGGAACAGCCGCCGGGCGACGGTCTGGCCGTAGCCCTTGGGGTCGTCTGAGGTCCCGCTGGCCGATACGACGGCGGCGACCTGGTCGCCGATGTACCTGCCCATGGCGTTGAAGTCGTCGGACGGGTGCCGGGTGTTGGCGGGGTTGGAGAAGTCGGTGTCGTTGGGCCAGAAGATCGGCCACATCATGGGGTGCCCAAAGCGGTTGATCTGACGCCAGCCGCCCGCGTCGGTGGCGAGTTTGGTGGCGCACCAGACGCCGGTGCGGGCGCCGGGCTGCAACTGCGGGTGCTGGTGGGAGACTTCGAGGACGATGGAGTCGACGTGGGTGTTGGCGAAGCTGTTCTTCGCGTTTTCCGGGCGCCATGCCGACAGGTCCGGTGCGGTCCCGTTGGCCACTGCCCCGTTGACGATGGCGAGCAGCGACAGGTCGATGTAGAACGAGTCGCCGATGCGCCCGGCCCAGATCCGGGTGCCGCCCCCGCTGGCTGCCTCGCCGGTCCGGCCTTCCAGCACGAGGTCGCCGGACGCGGAGTCCTCGCGTGCCTGGTCGCCGGTGAGCGCGTGCAGCTGCAGAGCCTGCCGTCCGTTTGAGTCGGCTTCGCCGAAGGACACCCGGTAGGTAAGGGCTTCGAAGTCGGCTCCGTCGAAGTGCACCTTGAACTCATAGCGCGCCTCCGGGTGGAACCCAGGCTCGGAAAACAGGCCGTTGACGTTGGAGTTGACGTCCATCACGAACACCGTGCTGCCCTCGCCGGAGAAGACGTAGAGGTCGTCGAGGTAGAGCTGGCCGGTCTGGCTCGCGAGCGGGGTGTCGAGGTGATGGGACATGCCAAGTTCCTCCTAGCCTGGACTACAGGCGCAGTCTGAGCGGGTCGTCCGGGATCCGCATGATCGTCGTCGTTCCCAGGCCAGTGATCTTTTATGCGTGCCAGGCTCAGCCCCGCCGGGCCGCCTCGCGCCCCGCATCATCGCGGCTGCCGCTCTCCCAGGGGCCCAGCTCTCCCCGACTCATTCACCCTGGGCACTCGCCCGGTTCCGGCTCCGGCCGATCGGGGTCAAGACTTTGCCGTCTTTCGGATCAGCCTCGGGCCTGGAATGGCTCGATAAGCTGCTCGGCGACCAGCAGCAGGACCGGCCCTGCCGAGTCCTGCTCGACCGGGACCGGCCGGCCGTCCAGGCCGGTACGCCCCACGCCATCGCTGCGGCAGGGGAACCTCGCGCGGCCCACCAGGACGTCCCAGATCGTCAGCACGACGCCGAGGTTGACCCCCTGGGTGTCCGGCGCGTGGTGCAGCCGGTGGTAGGCAGGGCTCACGATCACCCGGCCGGCCGGGCCGAAGGTCCAGCGCAGATTGGCGTGCTGCAAGGTGCCGATGCATACGTAGACCGTGATCACCACGGGCGCGATCGGGCGCGTCGGCATCAGGGCCACGACCGGGATGGTCGCCAGCAGAAACCCCGTCGTGTGCATGAGCGGGTGCGCACGAAATGACGTCAGGACGCTCAGCTCCTCCTGGCTGTGATGCAGGGCATGAAAGCGCCACAGCGGACCGAGCCGGTGATCGGCGTAGTGGGCCAGCCAGTTGGCCCCGTCCATGGCCACGACGGCGAGGGGGATGAGCAGCCAGCCCGGCCAGTGCTCCGCCGGCCGCAACTCGATCCAGCGCAGATGACCGATCAGCGCCGCCGCCCCGACGCTGAGCAACGTCATCAGCGGGATCACGACGATGGCGTGCAAGGCCAGAAAGCACACATCCTGAACGTGGCCGCGGGCCAGGGCCGGGCGACGCTCCGCCGGCCATACTCGCTCGCAGATCCCGGTCGCGACGACCAGCGCTACCAGAAGGGGAGCGGCAAGCTCGGCCCGGCCTGCTGAGAGCACTGTCTCGAGGCGGCCTTGCCTCAGCAACCCGGCGACAGCCACCCACACGACCAGGACCGTCACCCCGGCCAAGACGAACGAGGAAGGGCACAGCCGCCGCGTCCACGCGAACCGAACTCCCGCGTGCGCCTGGATCTGCGAAGCGGTCACTGGAACTCCTTGACGCCGCTGCCGGTCATGGTGCGATGACTCATTGAACCTGGCCGCCTTATCCGCGCACAAATAACCACGATCATGGAATCTCAGCAGGCCGAGGCGGCCAGGCCGCGCAGGATCGTGTCCACGGTGGCCCGGTAGGTGGCCTCGGGGTCGGGCGTGAGCACCAGGTCGTTCAGCTCCAGGGCCACGGCGCCGTGCACGGTACTCCAGATCTGCTGGGCGACCTCGGACGGCTGCGGCGCGATGATGGCGCCAGCCGCCGCCGCCATCTCGACGATACGTACGAGTTCCCCGAACGCGGCCGACGCGTGCTCGGCCGCCTCGGCCGAGAGGTGCTCGTGCGGTATGGCCGCCTCGAACATGATCGAGTAGAAGTGCCGGTTGGCGAGCGCGAACGACCGGTAGCGCAGGCCGCAGGCTCGTAGCCGCTCCAGCAGGTCAGGCTCGTCGCCGCCGGCGATCGCCGCGCGCAGCCGGTCGAAGCCGCGGATCAGCAAGGCGTCAACCAGCCCGTCCTTGCCGCCGAGCCGGTTGTAGACGCCCATCGGGGCGATGCCTGCCCGCGCCGCAACCGCCCGCACCGTCAGCCCGCCAGGGCCGTCCCGGACCAGTACCGCCTCTGCCGCCGAGACAAGCTCGCGCTCGATGTCGGTGCTGGGCGTCCGCGGCCGCCGGCCGGCCGTGCCGTGCTCAGAGCTCATGAGGAGCATCCTCTCGTGACCGCGGGTTGACATCTATAGAACCCCGTTACATAGTTATAGTACAACGTTCTATATGGAGGCTCTGATGACTACGACCATCACGTCCCGGTCCCGGGCCGCCAGCCGCCGCTGGTGGATCCTGGCGGTCCTTTGCCTCAGCGTGCTGCTCGCCGTGGTCGACAACACGATCGTCAACGTCGCCCTCCCGACGATGAGTCGCACGCTGTCCGCCTCGACCCAGGACCTGCAGTGGATCGTGGACGCCTACACGCTCGTCTTCGCCGGCCTGCTGATAGTCGGCGGGAACCTCGGCGACCGGCTCGGCCGGCGCCGCGTCCTCCAGGCCGGACTGGCGCTGTTCGCGCTCACGTCGGTTGCTGCCGCGCTGTCCCGCACCACGGGCGAGCTGATCGCCAGCCGAGCGGCCATGGGCGTCGCGGCCGCGCTCATCTACCCCGCCACGCTCGCGCTGCTCACGAACGTGTTCACCGACGCACGCGAGCGCGCCACCGCCATCGGCATCTGGTCGGGCGTGTCCGGCCTGGCCGTCGCCATCGGGCCGGTGACCGGCGGCCTGCTGCTGCGGCACTTCTCCTGGAGCTCGGTCTTCTACGTCAACGTGCCGGTCGTGATCGTCGCGCTGGCCGCCGGGATGCGGCTGCTGCCCGAGTCGCGCGACCCGAAGGCGGGCCGGTTTGACCCGCTGGGCGCGCTGCTGTCCGTCGGGGGCATCGGCCTGCTGGTCTGGACCGTCATCGAGGCCCCGCGGCATGGCTGGGCATCGGCCACCACGATCGGCGGGTTCGCCGGCTCGCTGGTGATCCTCGCGGCCTTCGTCGGCTGGCAGTTGCGCCGCCCGGATCCCATGCTCGACGTGCGGCTGTTCACCAACCCGCGATTCACCGCCGCCAGCGGGGCCATAGCCCTGGCCTTCTTCGGCCTGTTCGGGTTCATCTTCCTCATCACCCAGTACTTCCAGGTGGTGCGCTCCTACGACCCGCTGCGCGCCGGGGTGGCCACCCTGCCGTTCGCCCTGGTGACCGGCCTGCTGTCGCCCGCCGCGATCGTGCTGATGAAGCGCGTCGGCACCAAGGCGGTCGTCACCACCGGCCTGGCGCTGATGAGCGCCGGCTTCCTGGTCGCCGCGGGAACGACGGTGGACTCCGCCTACTGGGGCCGGATCATCACGGCGATGGCGCTCATGGCCGCCGGGCTCGCGCTGACCGCAAGCCCGGCGACCGAGGCGATCATGGGCGCCCTGCCGCCCGGTAAGGCCGGCGTCGGCTCGGCCGTCAACGACACGACCCGCGAACTCGGCGGCACGCTCGGCGTGGCGATCGTCGGATCGGTGATGAGCTCGGCCTACAGCAGTCACGTGCTGACCGCCCTGACCAAGATCGACGCGCCGGCCGCCCTGACCTCGGCCGCGCAGCAGTCCGTGGTCGCCGGGCTGCGCGCCGCCGCGTACCTGCCGCCCGGACTGCGCGGCTTCGCGGCGGCGGCGGCGCGCCAGGCGTTCATGGCGGGCCTGCACAACGGCTCGCTGGTCGCAGCTGGCGCGACCGCGGCGGCGGCCGTGGCTACCCTCGCCTTCCTCCCGGGCCGCGTCCGCCAGCCGGTCCCCGCGCGGCCGACCTCCGGGCTCAGCCTCGGCTCGCGGACAGCGCGGTCAGGACCGTGAGCGTGATCGCGATGGCGGCGGCCAGCCCGTGCAGCGCCACCAGCCGCGGCGGGAAGCGCCAGGCCGCGTTCGCGTGGCGCCGGGCGTCCCGCGTGTTCCGGGCCAGCCAGCTCAGCCCGACCCCGATGGTCACCACGAGGATGCCGAAGGAGATCCAGGCGAACGGGTGGTAGTGCACGAACACGAACATGAACCAGCAGGCGAGGCCGGTGAGGGCCAGCGCCGGGTGGCTGAACTCCAGCAGCGGGTGCTCGCCCGGCGGGGTCGCCACGCTAGCCCGGGGCCCCGGCGGCGGCCGCCCCTCGTCGGTGAGCGGGATCGCGCCGGTCCGGGCCGGCGAGCCCGCCGTCCGCGCAGCGCTGGCCGCCGCCCGCCGGGCCGCACCGCCCGTGCTCAGCAGCGAGATGCCCGCGACCGCGGTGATCACCCACAGGACCAGCGTCACGATGGCCAACGCCGCTCCCTCCGCACCGCCCGTACCGGTCCTGCCGCCCCAGGCTAGTCGACGTCATTCGGCCGGCTGGCACGAGCCGCCGCGGGCCTCCGCGGCCCGGGCGGGCAGGCCGGCCTGGCGTCAGCCGAGCGCGCTGATCTTCGCGGCCAGGTCGAAGTCGGCCGCGGTGAGGCCCCCGGCCGAGTGCGTCGACAGGGTCAGCGTGACCTTGTTCCACTGGATCAGGATGTCTGGGTGGTGATTGGCCTGCTCGGCCAGGTAGGCCACGGCCCCGGTCAGGAGCATGGCCTCCCGGAAGTCGCTCCGCGTGATCGTGGTGGTGATGCTGCTGCCCTGGCGCGTCCAGCCGGGTACGCCGCCCAGCCGGCCGGCTATCTCATCCTCGGTAAGCAGTTCCATGCCTCCCGACTATCACACACCGGAGATCCCTGGGCCACGAGGCGCCGCCGCAACCACGATCGTGGTTGATCGGTGGCGAGATACGCCTTCAATCAACCACGATCACGGAATTGGTGACGGGCCGGCGGCGAGCCGATGGCCCCGCGCCGGTCCCGATAGGCTGGCCTCAGCCGGAGCGCGCCGAGGATGCCGCGGCTTCGTCTCTGCCTCGCGCCGGCCGCATTCTGCGCTGACCAGAAGACGTGACCAGATGAAAGGTGCCGCCCGGACCATGGAGCCCCGATGACAGACCCGCATGCGCCACCGCTGCGCCGCACGCCGCTGACCGGCGTGCACGAGCGCCTCGGCGCAGTCTTGACCGGCTTCGCCGGGTGGCTGATGCCGCTGCGGTACGGCAGCGAGGCCGCCGAGCACAACGCGGTTCGCACGGCGGCCGGGCTGTTCGACCTGTCGCACATGGGCGAGATCCTGGTCACCGGTGACCGGGCCGCGGCCGCGCTCGACTACGCGCTGGTCGGGCAGCCGTCGGCGCTGACACCCGGCCGGGCCCGGTACACCATGATCTGCGCGCCGGACGGCGGGATCCTCGACGACCTGATCGTCTACCGGCTCTCCGGCGACGAGTTCCTCGTGGTCGCGAACGCCGCCAACACCGAGGTCGTGGTCCAGGCCCTCGCCGACCGGGCCGGCGGAAAGGACGCGCAGGTCACGGATCGGACCGCCGACTACGCCCTGATCGCCCTGCAGGGCCCGCACGCCGAGCGGATCCTCGCCCCGCTGACCGACGCCGACCTGGCCGCGGTGAAGTACTACGCCAGCTACCCGGCGACCGCGGCCGGCCGCCAGGTCCTGCTGGCCCGCACCGGGTACACCGGCGAGGACGGCTTCGAGCTGTTCACCCGGCCGCAGGATGCCGAGCCGGTATGGGAGGCGCTCACCGCCGCGGGCGCGGCCGACGGGCTGGTCCCCGCGGGCCTGGCCGCGCGGGACACGCTCCGGCTCGAGGCCGGGATGCCGCTGTACGGCAACGAGCTCGGCCCCGGCCTTACCCCGTTCGACGCGGGCCTGGGGCGGGTGGTCAAGCTGGACAAGCCGGGCGACTTCGTCGGCCGCGCGGCGCTGGCCGAGCGGGCCCGGGCCGCGCCCCAGCACGAGCTGGTCGGGCTGGTCAGCCGGTCCCGGCGGGTGCCCCGGCACGGGTACGACGTGCTCTGGGACGCGGTGGCCTGCGGGAAGGTGACCAGCGGCGCGCCGTCCCCGACGCTCGGCGCGCCGATCGCGATGGCGTACGTGGAGCCGCGCGTCGCGTCCCGGGCCCGCCAGGCAGAGCAGGACGGCGAGCACGGCCGGCTCGCCATCGACGTCAGGGGCACCGCGGAGCCTGCCGACCTGGTACCGCTGCCGTTCTACCGCCGGCCGACCTGACCGGCCGGCCACCTCCATTCCGCAGAAAGAGGGGTCGCCATGACCGTTCCCGGCGAGCTGCACTACACCCGTGAGCACGAGTGGGTGGCCATCGACGGAACCACTGCCTCCGTCGGCATCACCGACCATGCCCAGCACGCTCTCGGTGACGTCGTTTACGTCTCCCTGCCGGCGGCGGGAAGCAAGGTGACGGCGGGCGAGCCCTGCGGGGAGGTCGAGTCCACCAAGTCGGTCAGCGACCTCTTCGCGCCCGTGGACGGCGAGGTGGCCGAGGTGAACACGGAGATCGAACAGAACCCGGGCCTGGTCAACGCCGACCCGTACGGGGCCGGCTGGCTGTTCAAGGTCACCCTGCCCGCCTCGGCCGCGGGCGAGCTGCCGCCCGGCCTGCTGTCCGCTGCCGACTACGAAGAGCTCATCGCCACGGAGGCGTGAGCGTGGCCGTCACAGAGCGCGACCGGCAGCGCTACGACTCGGCCACCGCGCACCTCGAGCCGCCGTTCGCCGTGGTGGACCTGGCGGCCCTGCGCGCCAACGCCGCGGCGATGACCCGGCGCGCGGCCGGGAAGCCGATCCGGCTGGCGAGCAAGTCCGTCCGGTGCCGCGCGCTGATCGACCGGGTGCTGCGGATGGACGGCTTCCGCGGGATCCTGGCCTTCACCCTGCCCGAGGCGCTCTGGCTGGCCGAGCGCGGCACCTGCGACGACATACTCGTCGGCTACCCCACGGCCGACCGCACCGCGCTGGCCCGGCTGGCCGGGGACCCGGCCGCGGCCGCCGCCATCACCGTCATGGTGGACTGCCCCGAGCACCTCGACATGATCGAGAAGGCGGCCGCGAGCACCGCCGGGCCGCACCCGGTGCGGGTCTGCATCGACATCGACGCCGGCTACCTGGCGCTGCACGGGCTGCTGCGCGCGGGCGCCCGCCGGTCCCCGGTCCGGACTCCCGGCGACGCCGCCGCCCTGGCCGCCGCCATCGTGGCCCGGCCCGGGCTGCGCCTGGCCGGCCTGATGGCGTACGAGGCCCAGATCGCCGGGGTCGGCGACAACCCCGCCGGACAGCCGCTGCAGGCGATGGCCATCCGGTACCTGCAGCGGAAGTCAGGGACCGAGCTGGCCGTGCGCCGGGCCGCGATCGTGGCGGCCGTCCGGGCGGTCGCGCCGCTTGAGTTCGTCAACGGCGGCGGCACCGGCTCGGTGGAGAAGACAGCGGCCGAACCGGCGGTGACTGAGATCGGCGCCGGGTCCGGGCTCTACCAGCCCCGGCTGTTCGACAGCTACCGGGGCTTCCGCGGCCAGCCCGCAGCGTTGTTCGCGCTGCCCGTGGTGCGCAGGCCGGGACCAGGAGTGATCACCGCGCTCGGCGGCGGCTACCTGGCCTCCGGGGCCGCTAACCGCGCCCGGCTGCCGGCCCCCTATCTCCCGGCCGGGCTGCGGCTGGACCGCCAGGAGGGCGCGGGCGAGGTGCAGACGCCGCTGATCGGCCCCGCGGCGGACCGGCTGCGGATCGGCGACCGGGTGTGGCTCAGGCACGCCAAGGCGGGCGAGCTGTGCGAGCGGTTCAGCGAACTGCACCTGATCGGGGACAACGCTTTGGTCGCGACCGTTCCGACTTACCGCGGAGAGGGTATGACCTTCCTCTGAGACCCTAATCGCGCGCTCCGCGTTGAGCCCTCGAAGGTGAGGCGCCCAATGGCCCAGTCCGACGTCGCCACGTGGGTGCCGCCGCGACAGCAGCCGAAGCGGCGCATTGGGCGGATCGTGTTCTGGACGCTGGTCGGGCTCGCGGTCGTGGCCCTGATCGTCAGCATCGCGATCCCGGTCCTGAACATCGAGGCCTACACCGAGCAGTCGCCGACGATGGAAAAGGCGATCTTTCCCGGCGATCGGCTGTTCGTCGCGGAAGGATCCGGCATCCGCCGCGGCGACGTGGTCGTGCTCCGCGTGCCGGTCAGGCAATCACGGACCAGCGGCCTGTTCATCAAGCGCGTGATCGGCTTGCCCGGCGATCACGTGGCCTGCTGCGACGCCAAGGGCCAGATCACCGTCAACGGAAAGCCGCTGGACGAGACCTACGTCTATCCGGGTAACCGGCCGGCGCTGTCCGGCTTCTCGGTGACCCTCGGCCGGGGGCAGATCTGGGTCATGGGCGATCACCGCAATATCTCGGTGGATTCCCGGAAGTGGGGCCCGGTCCCGGTCAGCGGCGTCGTGGGCCGCGTCGTCTTCGTCGGCCGCGGATCGGACTTCGTCGCGCTGCGTACCCCACGGACCTTTGTCTCCGACGGCCTGGCCCCCGCGGATACGCGCCCCGACCTTTACCTGCGGCTGGCGTTCCTGGCCCTGGCGTCCGTCGTGGCGCTGCTGCTGCTGACCATCTTCGGCATCACCCGCTTCGTGATCCGCCGACGTCGCTCCCGCCGGGCGGCGGCGGCCCGGCCGCTGGTGGAGCCGATGTACGGGGTTTACCGGGTCCCGCCACCGCGCCAGGGCGATCCGGCCGACACCTAGCTCACTGAACCTTTTCATCCTCCGCACGACGGCCCACGTACTCCGGGCGGGGTCGACGGATGAAAAGGCTCACTTCCTGCGCCGGCCCCAGATCCTGATGATCGTCACGCTGATGACCGCCAGGCCGACCGCGGCCGCGGCCAGCCGGACCTCGGGGCGCGCGGCCTGCTCGAGTGCGCGCTCACGCAGCCGGCGCAGGTTGTCCACCGGGTTGACCCGCTCCGCGACGGAGTTCACCCGCTCCGCTATGGAGTCGATGGTCTGCGCCAGGTTCTCCCGGGTGCTCTCGATCTGCGCGACAATCGCGTCCGGATCGGTCCCGTTCACCGCTCCGCGCACGGCGACCGTGCCTTGCACCTCGCGAGCGCTGTCCGGATCGGCCATCGCAAGCGTCCCTCCTCTGCCGCCCTTTTGGCGTGTCCTGAATTCCCGCTAGTCTCCCAGGCCACCCAGGGCCGCGCGCGGCCGGCCCACCGTGCGGCGGCCGGCCCGGCCTGCGGAACCCCGGGCACGCCGGCGGTCCCGGGCGCCGACAGCGCCGGGGACCGCCGGTGCGGGCCGCCGCCCGCGGGTCAGCTCGTCGCGCTGGCCAGCTGCTGCGCGCCGCGGATGAGCAGCTGGCAGGCGAGGACCTGCGCGCCCGCGCGGCTGACCGGCTGGTCATCGAACGCGGCCGCTTCGAGCTCTCCCTTGACCTGCTCGGCCAGCTGGTCCCGCGCCACCTCGAGGCCGCGCAGCGCCTGGTCGGTGCGGAGGTACACCTGGTCGCCCGGGCTGCTGCTGTTGATCGCGTTGGTGTCGGCCCGGAGCGTGTCCGCGGCGAGGTCGCCCACGCTGGAGTTGAGCTGCTTGTAGCACTCCCCCAGGCCGGTGACGCCGGGGGCGCTGAGCGCCTGGTTCGGGTGGCTGAGGATCTGCGTGATCACCCGGCCGTCGTGCTCATAGTCGTCCCGCAGCCCGGTCAGGTACATGATGGTCGGCCGGATGTCGGTCTCGTCCACCCAGGGGCCGGGGAAGTGGTCATCGGCCACCGTGACCTGGCCGCTGTCCGCGCCCGACGAGGTCGTGCCCTGGTTCGCCGCCGGGCCATCCAGCCCGAGATGCCGGACCCCGGGCCCGACGAACGCGACGTAGTTGGTGTTGATCTCGGCAGCGTGACGAGACAGACAACCTTTGCGACCCGGTGCTCCCCGGTACTTCCCGTTACGTCCCTTAGCCTGAGCCCTGGTCAGGCCCGGCGCAACAGGCCGTGGTCAGGACATCTGCGACTGGCCGGCGACGGACCATTCCCGCTGCGTGGTGATGGCGAAGAGCAGGGTGTCGACCAGCGCGAGGAACGTCACCGCGTGGTCCCTGGTCGCCCGGGCCGGGTCCGTGGCAACGGCGTTGCGGAGCGTGACCACGCCGTCGACCGCCCGCACGATCGACTCGGGCACGAGCCCTTGATCTCGCGCGAAGCGGGCGAAGGCCGTCGGGTCGCCGCTGCCGACGGGCACCAGTTTCCCGCTGGACCCCAGCAGTCCCCGCAGCGCCGCCTCCACGGCCCCGAACGCCTGGCCGATGGCCGAGGCGGGATCGTCCTCGGCGGCCGTCGCGAACTTGAGCAGCACCGGCATCGCCGGGCTCGGCCCGCGGGCCGACACCGTCGCGGTCAGCTCGGCCTTGGTCTGGCTGACGATCCGGTCGAACTCGGCATCGGACTGCGCGGAGCGCAGCCGCCGCAGGCCGGACGCCAGCTGCTTCAGGATGTC
The DNA here is from genome assembly GCA_963808705.1 of uncultured Actinomycetota bacterium. Lineage (GTDB taxonomy): Bacteria > Actinomycetota > Actinomycetes > Streptosporangiales > Streptosporangiaceae > JASHPR01. The sequence continues at coordinate 15,746 of CAWEHB010000018.1, forward strand.
CCCGATCGGACGGCGCAGGAAGGCCACGATGGCCACGATCGCGGCCGGCCACGCCAGCGCCTTGATCACGTCGACGATGAACTGCAACCCGGACATACGCGTACGGTAGCGGAAATGCCCGGCCCGTCAGGGACTAGTCAGCGTCACGAGCAGTTCGTTCAGCTGGCCGACGAAGGCCGCTGGATCGTCGATCCGCGCGCCCAGGGTCAGCACCGCCTGGCCGTAGAGCACATGCGCCCAGCCGGCGAGATGCGGGTCGTCCGGGTCGCGGCTGAGCCTGCTCACCAGCGGGTGCCCCGGGTTGATCTCCAGCACCGGCTGGCTGGGCAGCCCCGAGCCCCTGATCCGGTGCGCCAGGCTGAGCTCGGTATCCGGCTCGTTGGCCACGATGCAGGCCGGGGAGGTGGTGAGGCGGCTGGTCACCCGCACGTCCCAGGCTTTGCCGTCCAGGGCGGCCTTCAGCCGGCCGATCAGGCCGGCGCAGGAGGCGGCCGCCTGCTCCGCGGCCTGGAGCTCGGCCTCGTCCTGCAGCGCGCCGAAATCCGGGCTTCCCTGGGTGACCGATTGCAGCCGCCGCCCGTCGAACTCCGGCAGGCTGGTCACCACCCAGTTGTCCACGGCGTCGGTCAGCAGCAGCACCTCGATGCCCTTCTGCCGGAATGCCTCCAGGTGCGGGCTCGCGCCGGCGGCGGCCAGCGTCGGCGCGACCAGGTAGTAGATCTTCTCCTGGCCCTCCTTCATCCGCGCCACGTAGTCGCCGAGCGAGACCTCTTGCCTCTCGACCGCGGCGGACGTGGTGGAGCTGAAGCGCAGCAGCCTGGCGATCTCGTCCCGGCTGGCGTAATCCTCGACGATTCCCTCCTTGAGGGTGGCGCCGAACTCCTTCCAGAAGGTGGCGTACTTCTCCGGCTCGCTGGCGGCCATCTCCTTCAGCAGCTTCAGCACCCTCTTCACCGCGGTGGAGCGGATGTGGTCCACGGCGCGGCTGCCCTGCAGCAGCTCCCGGGAGACGTTCAGCGGCAGGTCGCTGGAGTCGATCACGCCCCGGACGAAGCGCAGGTACCTCGGCAGCAGCTGCCCGGTGTCCTCCATGATGAAGACCCGCCGGACGTGGAGCTTGACGCCGCGCCGTGACTCGAGCATCCACAGGTCCCACGGGGCGCGGGACGGGATGAACAGCAGCAGCGTGTACTCGTAGGTCCCCTCGATCTTGCTGTGCAGGCAGGCCAGCGGGTCGCTGATGTCGCCGGCGATGTGCTGGTAGAACTCGTTGTAGTCCTGGTCGCTGATCTCGCTTTTGGGCCGGGCCCACAGCGCCGACGCCAAGTTGACCGGCGTCTGCCCGGCGGGCTCGCCCTCGCCCGGCCCGCCGCCGGGCTTCTCCTCCGGCATCAGGATCGGCAGGCTGATGTGATCGGAGTACTTCTGGATGATCGAGCGCAGCCGGTAGCCGTTCAGCAGGTCATCCTCGCCGTCGCGCAGGTGGAGCACGACCTCGGTGCCCCGGGCCGGCTTGTCGGCCGCTTCCAGCGTGTACTCGCCGCTGCCGTCGGACTCCCAGCGGACGCCATCACCAGCGGGCAGGCCGGCCCGGCGGGTCGTCAGGGTCACCCGGTCGGCCACCACGAACGAGGAGTAGAAGCCCACGCCGAACTGGCCGATGAGCGCCGCGTCCTGGCGCTGGTCGCCGGTGAGGGCCTGGAGGAACTCCCGGGTGCCGGACTTGGCGATGGTGCCGATGTTCTCCATCACCTCCGCCCGGCTCATGCCGATGCCGTTGTCGCTGACGGTGATCGTGCGCGCGGCGGTGTCGAACGCGACCCGGATCTGCAGCGGGCCCTCGTCCTCGTCCAGTTCGGGCCGCGTGAAGATCTCGAAACGCAGCCGGTCGATGGCGTCGGAGGCGTTCGAGATCAGCTCGCGCAGGAAGATCTCCTTGTTGCTGTAGAGCGAGTGGATCATCAGGTCGAGGATCTGGACGACCTCGGCCTGGAAGCGATGCGTCTGCTGGTCCGCTTGCGCGCTCATCAGATCTGCCTCCCGGTCACCGATGCGGTGAGGCTACCAACATGGCCGTCAGTGCGCCGGCCTTCGGGCCGGTGGTGGAGGCGGCCGGACGTGGGCCAGCCGCAGTGACCGCCGCCGCACATAGGATGCGACCCATGGCGGTGCGGCAAACCACGGGACGGCAAACCCCGGGGCGGCAGTCCCCGGTACGGGCGGTGATCTTCGACTGGGGCGGGACGCTGACCCCCTGGCACACGGTCGACCATGACGCGCTCTGGCGGGCCGTGTGCACCCTGCACTTCGACGAAGAGATCGCAGAACGCAACGCCACGGCGATCCGTGATGTCGAATGGGAACTGTGGCGCGCCGCCGAGCGCGACCAACGCAGCGCCACCATCGACCATATCTTCGAGCGCGCCGGGGTGGTCCCCACCGAGGAGTTCCTGGCCAGCTACTTCGAAGCCTGGGAGCCGCACACGCTGACTGACCCGCAGGCCCCGGCGCTGCTGCAGCGGCTGCGCGCAGACGGGATCAGGATCGGCGTGCTGTCGAACACGATGTGGCCGCGCAGCAGGCACGAGGAGATCTTCGTCCGGGACGGGATCCTCGGGCTGATCGACGGCGCGGTCTACACCAGCGAGATCGACTGGACCAAGCCGCACCCGGAGGCGTTCCGGGCCGCGATGGCGGCAGTGGGCGTCGCCGACCCGGCCGCGTGCGTGTTCGTCGGTGACCGCCCCTTCGACGACGTGTACGGCGCGAAGCAGGCCGGGATGCGCGCGGTCCTGATCGCGAACAGCGACGTGCCCGCATTCGCCGACGCTGAGCCCGACGCGGTCATCACCCGGCTGGAGGAGCTAGAGCCGCTGATCGAGGCGTGGCAGGGCGCCCCCTGACGGGAGCGGATTCGGGTCTTCCGATGTGGTGATATCAAATTGTGGGGCCGGTGGGATTCGAACCCACACTGTCGAACACCTAAAATTCGCGTCTCCTGCCGGTTGGACTACGACCCCTTCTTACTTTCTTATTTTCATTTTGCCGACACATACTGGATTCCGCGAATGACAGCGCGGGACCCGGGCCGGGCGGTCATCAGACGCCGAGGTCCTTGCGGAGGCGGGCGACGTGGCCGGTGGCCTTGACGCCGTAATACGCCTTCTCGATCCTGCCGTCCTCGCCGACCACGAACGTGGACCGGATCACGCCGACCGTGGTCTTCCCGTACATCATCTTTTCCCCGTACGCGCCGTAGGCCTTGAGCACCTCGCGGCCGGGGTCGGACAGCAACGGGAAGGTCAGCCCCTCCTTGTCCCGGAACTTCGCGAGCTTGGCCGGCGGGTCCGGGGAGATGCCGAGCACCGCGAACCCGGCGTCGGACAGGTCGCTGCGGTGGTCCCGGAAGTCGCAGGCTTCCTTGGTGCAGCCCGGCGTCATCGCGGCCGGGTAGAAGTAGATGATCACTTTCTTACCGCGCAGCGCTGAGAGGCTCACCTGGTTTCCGTCGGCGTCGGGCAGGGTGAAGTCGGGCGCCGGGTCACCGGGCGCCAACCGGAGGTCGGTCATGCGCGCTCCCTTCGGGCCGTCCCGGCAGCACCGGTCGCACCAACGCTACCGGTCCCGGCCGCGCCTCGCGTGAGGAGTCCCGGGAGCCGGTGACCACCCAGCCCGCGGGCGAGTTCGGGACCTAGCCCAGCGCGGCCGCGATCACCCGGGCGAGCGCGCGCAGGGCCCGGCCCCGGTGGCTGATTGCGTCCTTGGCCTCGGGGGCCATCTCGGCGGTGGTCAGCCCGGCCAGCGCCGCGTCCCCGGGGGGCAGTTCCGACGGGTCCGGAACGAAGATCGGGTCGTAGCCGAACCCGTTGGTTCCCCGGGGCTCGCGGATCAGCCTGCCGTGCACGGTGCCCTCGGTGACGTGTTCCCGCCCGGTCGGCAGGACCAGGGCCGCGGCGCAGGCGAAGTGCGCGCCGCGCCTGCCGTCCGGCACGTCGGCCAGCTGGGCCAGGACCAGGCGCAGGTTGGCCGCATCATCCCCGTGCCCGCCGGACCAGCGCGCCGAGAGCACGCCGGGCATCCCGTTCAGGGCGTCGACGCACAGGCCGGAATCGTCGGCGACCGCGGGCCGCCCGGTGAACTGGGCCACCGCCCTGGCCTTGAGCAGCGCGTTCTCGGCGAACGTGGCCCCGGTCTCGGCCACGTCGGGCGCGCCGGGGAACTCGCCCAGGCTGGCCAGCTGCACCGCGATCTGTCCCGCGGCGAGGATCCTGGCCAGCTCGACCAGCTTGTGCGGGTTGGCCGTGGCCAGGACCAGCCGGGGCGAGACGGGATCGCGGCTGCCGTCGCGTTCCGGATTCATCTGTCCGATAGCACCCGGCGCTGCAGTTCGGTGAGCTCGCCGCAGCCGGCGACGGCCAGGCCGAGCAGCTCGTCGAGCAGTTCGCGGCCGAACGGCTCACGCTCGGCCGTGCCCTGGACCTCGACGAAGCGGCCGTCGCCGGTGCAGACCACGTTCATGTCGGTCTCGGCCGCGACGTCCTCCTCGTAGCACAGGTCGAGCCGGGGCTGCCCGTCGACGATCCCCACGCTGACCGCCGCCACCGAGGCGACCAGCGGGTCGCCCTTGCACCGGTTCCGGCCGCGCAGCCAGGCGATCGCGTCGGCCAGCGCCACGTAGCCGCCAGTGATCGCGGCGGTGCGGGTCCCGCCGTCGGCCTGCAGCACGTCGCAGTCGATGATGATCGTGTTGTCCCCCAGCGCCTTGGGGTCGACGCAGGCCCGCAGGGACCTGCCCGCCAGGCGTGATATCTCCATGGTGCGGCCGCCGGGCCGGCCCTTGACCGACTCCCGGTCGCCGCGCGTGTTCGTGGCCCGCGGCAGCATCGCGTACTCGGCGGTGACCCAGCCCAGGCCGCTGCCGCGGCGCCATCGCGGCAGTTCCTCGGCGACGCTGGCCGCGCAGAGCACGCGGGTGGCGCCGAACTCGATCAGCACCGATCCCTCGGCGTGATCGAGCCAGCCCCTGGTGATCTTTACTTCCCGCAGCTGCTCGGGGCTGCGCCCGTCCGGTCGCGACATGCGGGCCAGCGTACCGGGAACTGAACCTTTTCATCCGTCGATCTTGAGCGCACAGTACGTGGGCTGCCGTGGGGAGGATGAAAAAGGTTCACAGTCAGTCGAGGACGAAGCCCAGTCCGGTTGCGGCCAGGGCCAGCGGCCCGCCGAAGGCCTGGCCGGCCTCCTCCAGCGTCCGGTTCCTGTCGTTCCACGGCACCAGGTGGGTGAGCACGAGCTGGCCGACCCCGGCCCGCGCGGCGTGCTGGCCGGCCTGCCGCGCGGTGAGGTGCAGGCCCTCGGGCAGGGCCGCCGCCGCCGCGTCGTCCGCCGGGGCGAACGACGCCTCGCAGAGCAGGACGTCCGCGTCCCGGGCCAGTTCCGTCAGGGCCTCGGTCTGGCCGGTGTCCGCCGAGTAGGCCAGCGACCGGCCCGCGTGCTCCAGCCGGAAGCCGAACGTCTCCACCGGGTGGTTCATGAGCGCGGCCGTCACCCGCAGCGGGCCGATCTCCATGACCCCCGGGGTGATCGTGGCGAAGCTGAACGCGTCCGTGATCCCGTGGCCGGGTTCGGCGCCGGGCCGGCCGTCCTGCGCCGCGGGGTCGGCGGCGAGCGCGCGGCCGAGCCGCACCGCCGCCTGGGACGGCCCGTAGACCGGTATCCGCGGCTTCGGGCCGTCCGGATGGAAGGTGCGCGCCACCGAGTAGTCACACACGTCCAGGCAGTGGTCGGCGTGCAGGTGGCTGAGGCAGACCGCGTCGATCTCGTAGAGGCCGGCGTAGCGCTGCACGGCGCTGAGCGCCCCGCTGCCGAGGTCGATGAGCAACCGGAAGCCCTCGGCCTCCACCAGGTAGCAGGAGGCCGGGCTGTCCGGGCCGGGGAAGCTTCCCGAGCATCCGATGATCGTGAGCCGCACGGTTCCCCAGGCTACGCGAGGCGGCGGCCCGGGCATGGCCGCGCATCTACCAATGAGGAGGCGGCCCGGGCATGGCCGCGCATCTACCAATGAGGAGGCGGCCCGGGCATGGCCGCGCATCTACCAAACTGGCGGGGAACGCGGCATGATCCGTCCAGGGCGCCAGACGCAGGAGGAGTGGCATGGCCGACCAGACAACCGATCAGTCGCCGGCGGTGCCCCGCGCCCTGGCCGAGCCGACCGTGCACGTGCGCCGGAGCTGGATCACCGGCCTCGGCCTGGCCAGCCTGGGCATGTGGATGGCCTCCTACACCCCGCTGCAGGTGCTCCTCCCGCTCCAGCTCCAGCACATCACGCCGCACCATAAGATCGTCGCCCTCGCGGTGGTGAGCGGCGCGGGCGCGATCTCGTCCGGCCTGGCCACCCCGGTGGCCGGGGCGCTGTCCGACCGCACGACGCGCAAGTACGCGCTGGGCCGGATGGCCGGCCGGCGGCACCGCTGGACGCTCGGCATGGCGCTGCTCGCCGCGGTATCCCTGGCCGTCCTGTCCCTGCAGGCCACCGTGCTCGGCGTGACCGTGCTGTGGGTGCTGTTCAGCGCCTTCCAGAACGGCGAGTACGCCAGCCTGAGCGCCGCCATCCCCGATCACGTCCCGGTCCGGCAACGGGCCACGGTGGCCGGCTGGGTCGGGATGCCCCAGGCCCTCGGCCTGGTGGTCGGCACCGTGCTCGTGGTGGCCGTGTTCACCGGGCAGATCAGCGGCTACCTGGCCCTGGCGGTGCTGCTCGTGGTGCTCGCGCTGCCGTTCGTGCTGCGGACCCCGGACCACCCGCTGGAGGCCGAGCACCGCTCGCCGCTGACGTGGCGGCAGCTGGGACGCTCGTATTGGGTCAGCCCCCGGGAGCACCCCGACTTCGCCTGGGCCTGGATCACCCGCTTCCTGGTGTCGCTGGCGATCGCCATGGGCACCCTGTACCTGCTCTACTTCCTCCGCGACCAGATCCACTACGCCCGGCTCTTCCCCGGCCAGACCGCGTCGGACGGGCTGCTGATCCTGATCGTGATCTACACGGCCGGCGTGGTGATCACCGCGATCGTCGGCGGGATGATCTCCGACCGGCTGGGCCGCAGGAAGATGATCGTCACCGTGTCCGGCATCCTGATCGCCGCCGCCGCCCTGCTGCTCACGTTCGTCGAGACCTGGCCGGCCGCGATCGGCGCGGCCGTGTTGTTCGGGGTCGGCTTCGGCGCCTACCTGGCCGTAGACCAGGCGCTGATCACCCAGGTCCTGCCCGCGGCCCGGGACCGGGCCAAGGATCTCGGCATCATCAACATCGCGATCGTCTGCCCGTCGGCTATCGGGGCGCTGCTCGCCGCGCCCCTGGTCTCGCTGGGCGGTTACCCGACCCTGTTCGCCGGCACCGCCATCGTCGGGTTCCTGGGCTCGGTACTGGTGTGGAAGATCAAGAGCGTGCCGTAACGCCCTAGCGCCGGGAACTGCGGCCCACCCGGGCGATCTGGCGGCTCTGCGCCACGAGTAGGCCTGCCGCGTCCCAGACCTCGGACTCCTCGTCGAACCACCCGCCGCTGACGTGCCGGCACCGCGCGGCCACCCGCAGCGGGCCGCTTGCGGGGACGGCCCGCATGTACCAGGTGAGCTCGACGGTCGGCGCCCAGCCCGCGGCGCCGAGGCCGAACACCACCGGCGGCAGCGCGTCCACCGCCAGCGCGAGCAGGTAGGCGTCGGGCTCGCGTCCGTCGCGGAGCGCGAAATACCCGCGCATCTCCGGGGTCCCGGACGGCTCGCCCTGCCGCCAGCCGGTCGTCGCCGGGTCCAGGCGCATGGTGACCTGGGCCGCGTACCCGGCGGTCCCGTCCGGGCCGACCGTGCCCCGCCACGGGCCGAGGTCGACGCACTCCTCGATCGGCGGCAGGCGCGGCGGCTCGCCGGTCCAGCTCAGCTCCCCGTTGGCCGCCGGCCCGGCGGGCAGGTTGCCGGTGGTCACGGTCACGTCCAGCACCGGCTGGCCGTCCTGGACCAGCGCGGCCCGGGCCGTCGCCGCGGTCCCGCCCTGCTTCAGCCAGGTCACCTCGACCTCGGCGGGCTCCAGCCGGGGGACGCGCAGGAAATGCGCGCTGGTCGCCACCGGGTACGGGTGCGGCGAGGTGTCCAGCACGGCCCGCAGCACGGTCGCCACCATGACCCCGCCGTTCACCGCCGCCGGGGCCGTGCCGCCCGGCGCCACCATGGCGAACCGCACGTCCGGCCGGACCTGGTACCGTCCCGCGCCCGCGGGACGGGCCGCCGTCGCCTCGTCGAACGCGCTCATACAGCGTTCCCCGCTCGCCTACGGGGCCCCGCCCGCCTCCCCATTCCCACTTCACTGCACCGCCTTCCCTCGTCGCTCGGTCGCAAGCTCCCTCGCTCCTCAGTCCAGGCGGCGCCGCGCCCCTTCGGCTCGCTCATGCCCATAGCTGGCCTTCCAGCCGGGCCTCGGCCTCTTCCAGGGTCCCCGAGTAGGCGCCGGTGGACAGGTACCGCCAGCCGGCGTCGGCGATCATCACGGCCACGTCAGCCTGCTGGCCCGCGGCCACGGCCTTCTCCGCCATGGCCAGGGCCGCGTGCAGCGCGGCTCCGGAGGAGATCCCGGCGAACAGCCCCTCGCGGTCCAGCAGCTCCCGGGTCCGGCGCAGCGCGTCGGCCGAGGACACCGAGAACCGCGAGGTCAGCACCGACTCGTCGTACAGCTCGGGCACGAACCCCTCGTCGATGTTGCGCAGCCCGTAGACCAGCTCGCCGTAGCGGGGCTCGGCCGCGACGATCTGGACCCCGGGGACGTGCTCGCGCAGGTAGCGGCCGGTGCCCATCAGGGTCCCGGTCGTGCCGAGCCCGGCGACGAAATGCGTGATCGTCGGCAGGTCCTCCAGCAGTTCCGGCCCGGTGGTCTCGTAGTGGGCCAGCGAGTTGGCCTCGTTGCCGTACTGGTACAGCATCACCCAGCCGGGGTTCTCGGCGGCGAGCTGCTTCGCGACCCGGACCGCCTCGTTGGACCCGCCGGCCGACGGGGAGAAGATGATCTCCGCGCCGTACATCTCCAGCAGCTGCCGGCGCTCGGCCGAGGTGTTCTCCGGCATCACGCAGATGAGCCGGTAGCCGCGCAGCTTGGCCAGCATCGCCAGCGATATCCCGGTGTTCCCTGAGGTCGGCTCGAGCAGCGTGGACCCGGGCTGTAGCAGCCCGTCCTTCTCGGCCTGCGCCACCATGAAGAACGCCGCCCGGTCCTTGACCGAGCCGGTCGGGTTGTGGTCCTCGAGCTTGGCCCACAGCCGCGCGGTCGGCGCGGGTGACAGCTTCGGCAGCCCGATCAGCGGGGTCCTGCCGAGCGAGTCGAGCAGTGAGTCGTAGCGCATGGGGCCTCAGCCGGCCCGGTCAGCGGGTCCCGCCGGCCACGGCGGGCAGCACGGTGACCGTGTCGCCGTCCTTGAGCGGGGCGTCGAGCCCGCCGAGAAAGCGCACATCCTCGTCGTTCAGGTAGACGTTCACGAACCGGCGCAGCCCGGCCGTTCCCCCGGATCCGTCCATGAGCCGGTCGGCCAGCCCGCCGTAGCGCTCGTCCAGGTCGGCGATCAGGCCGGCCAGCGTGTCACCGGAGCCTTCGACCGACTTCGCCCCGCCGGTGTAACTGCGCAGGATGGTCGGGATCCGTACCTCGATGGCCATGGATAGCACTCCAGATCAGGCAGGTTTGGCGTACGGGATGTCGTGCGGTCCAACCGGCGGCGGGCCCGGATCATTCCGGCGCCGCGCCGTCCGGCCCGTCATCGGCGGCGCGCACCTCCTCCTCGGTGACGACCCCGTCGACGATGCGGAACGAGCGGAACTCGGCCTCGCCCGGGTCGCGCGTGGACACCAGCACATAGTGTGCCCCGGGCTCGCTCGCGTAGGAGATGTCGGTCCGCGACGGGTACGCCTCGGTGGCGGTGTGCGAGTGGTAGATGACCACGGGCTCCTCGTCCCGGTCGTCCATCTCGCGCCACACCCGCAACTGCTCCATCGAGTCGAACCGGTAGAACGTCGGCGACCGCTCGGCGTTGGTCATCGGGATGAACCGCTCCGGGCGGTCGCTGCCCGCGGGGCCGGCGATCACCCCGCACGCCTCGTCCGGGTGATCGGCCCTCGCGTGCGCGATGATGGCGGTGCGCAGCGCGCCTGGCAAGGTCAGCATGCCCGCGAGCGTAGCCGCCGCGGCCCGGGCGGCGCCGCGGGCGGCCCCGCCCGCCCTCAGGACAGCGCCCGCACCAGGGTCTCCTGGAGGTAGGCCAGCCACTGGTAGACGCCGACGTACGCCGCGCGGGGATCGTCCGGGCCCATGTCGGCGACCTGGTCATCGAAGTCGTCGGTGACTTCGAGGCGGGTGCCGAGCGCGAGGCGGACATCGTTGAGCGCCCGCAGCCAGGCCTGGGCCTCTGGTGGTGACAGCCGGACCCGTCCTCCCCTGGGCGGCAGCGTGGCCAGCACGGTCCTCGCCGCGGCCGCCTTGCCCGAGCGCAGCCCCTGCTCGGTATAGCGGCGGAACTCGTCCGAGGCCTCCGGGTCGTCGTGGTAGGCGTCGGGCAGCAGCCGGGCCAGGACGGGATCGGAGGGCAGCTCGGCGTCCTCGGTCAGCCCGATCATCGCCGCGAGGTCGTCCGCGCTGACCGGCCCGTCGGGCGGCCCGTCGTCCGGCCCGCGGAGCCTGTCATCCAGCGAGCCCCCGTCCAGCGTGTCACCGTCCAGCGTGTCGCCGCCGATGAGCTCCACCACCTGGCCGACCAGGTCGCGGATGATGGCGGCCTGGGCCGCCCCGAACCGCGCGGTGGCGCCGCCCGAGGTTCGCCGGAACCCGGCCATCAGGTCCTCCAGACTCGTGCCCTCGTCCGGCTCCTGCCCGCTACCGGTCACGAATCGTGGCTGATCGTGGCCCACAGGCCGTAGCCGTGCAGTGTCTCCGCGTCCCGCTCCATCGCCTCGCGCCCCCCCGAGGAGACCACCGCCTTGCCCTTGTGGTGCACGTCCAGCATGAGCTTCTCTGCCTTCGGCTTCGCGTAGCCGAACACCGTCTGGAACACGTACGTCACGTACGACATGAGGTTGATCGGGTCGTTCCACACGATCGTCACCCAGGGCAGATCGGGGACCGTCTCCTGCGTGGTCTCCGGTCGCTCAACCTCAACGGGTGCCACGCCCACGGCCGTCACCTCCCCTGTGAACCTTCTTCATCCTCCCGGTGACTGCCCACGTGCTCTCAGCGTGAGATCGGCGGATGAAGAAGGTTCAGGCTAGACCCCCAGTCTGCCAAAGTCGTGGCGCACGCGTGACACCGCCGGGGCGACCCGGGGCGGCTGCGGGGCGGCTCCGGCGCGGCCGAGCAGGTCCGTAGGCTTCCCTCGTGAATAGTGACCCTGACGGCCCCAAGCCGCCGTCCGCCGCGGTCCGGCCGGCCAGCACCGGCCTGCTGACCGATCATTACGAGCTGACCATGCTGCGCGGGGCGCTGCGCAGCGGCGCGGCACAGCGGCGTGCGGTCTTCGAGGTATTCGCCCGGCACCTGCCGCACGGCCGGCGCTACGGGGTGGTCGCGGGCGCCGGCCGGCTGCTCGACGCGGTGGCCAGCTTCCGGTTCGGCCGCCGCGAACTCGATTTCCTGTGGCAGGCCGGGGTGGTCGACGAGGCCACCGCGCGCTACCTGGAGTCGTATGCCTTCCGCGGGGACATCTGGGGGTACGCGGAGGGCGACTGCTACTTCCCCGGATCCCCGATCCTGGTCGTCGAGGGGACATTCGCCGAGGCCGTCGTGCTGGAGACGCTGGTGCTGTCGATCCTCAATCACGACTGCGCGATCGCCTCGGCCGCCTCCCGGATGGTGACCGCCGCGGGTGACCGGCCGCTGATCGAGATGGGCTCGCGCCGCACCCACGAGGTGGCCGCGGTGGCCAGCGCCCGCGCGGCTTACATCGTCGGCTTCGACTTCACCTCCAACCTGCAGGCCGGTCACGATTACGGCGTCCCGACCAGCGGCACGGCCGCGCACGCGTTCACGCTGGTGCATGACAGCGAGCGGGACGCGTTCCGCACCCAGGTCGACGCGCTCGGCCCTGGCACGACCCTGCTGGTCGACACCTACCACGTCGCCACCGCGGTGCGGACCGCGGTCGAGGTGGCGGGCCCAAGCCTGGGCGCGGTCCGGATCGACTCCGGCGACCTGCTGGTGATCGCGCGGCAGGTACGCGCGCTGCTCGACTCGCTCGGCGCGAACAAGACCAGGATCGTGGTCAGCGGCGACCTGGACGAGTACTCGATCGCCGCGCTGGCGGCCACGCCGGTGGACGGCTACGGGGTGGGCACCTCGCTGGTCACCGGGTCCGGCGTGCCGACCGCGGCGCTGGTGTACAAGCTGGTGGCCCGGGCCGACGAGGCGGGGGACTCGGCCCCGCTGCGGGCCGTGGCCAAGCGCTCGGTCGGCAAGCCGGGGCGCGGCGGGCGCAAGTGGGCCGTGCGCAGCCACGACGACGCCGGGACGGCCGTCGCCGAGCTGGTCACGACCGTGCCGGCCGACCCGGGGCCGGGCGACCGGGTGCTGCTGCGGCAACTGGTGCGCGGCGGCGAGATCGTCGGCCGGGAGTCGCTCGAGGCGGCGCGCGCCCGCCACCGCGAGGTGCTGGCCGAGCTTCCCGCGTACGCGCTGCAGCTGTCGCGCGGCTACCCGGCCATCCCGACCGTATTCGGCCCGGACGGTGACTAACTGCCGATGAGCTACATGCCGGAAGGGCCCGCTCGGCCGTCAGCCGCTCGGCCGTCAGCCGCTCGGCCATCCCGCCCGCGGGTCGGGCGGCTCCTTCAGGTAGGTGGCCAGGCCGCGGACGATGACGTCCATGCCCCACTCGAACCGGTCGTCGGCGCTGCCGGCGGCGGCCACGTCGGCGAGCGCGATCGTGTTGGGGAAGCGGTCTGCGGGTAGCGACCTGATCCAGGCGGTGAACTGGGCCAGGAATTCGCGCTCCCGGCCGGCCAGGGGCGTCACGTCCTGCTCGTACGCGTAGGCGCCGATGTAGAGGCCGCCCAGGTCGCCGACGAAGGCGGTGACCTGATCGGGCATGCCCGCCGCGCGGAGCTCGGCCGCGATGCGCTCTCCTATGGGGAGCATGCTGGGCGTGACCGCCACACGGCCGAGGGTGAGCGCGGCCACGCCCGGATGGCGCCGGTACATGGCGAGCATGGCCCGGCCGAACTCCCTGAGCGTCTCCTGCCAGGAGCCGGTCGGCGGGATCTCGACCTCCTCGAAGATCCGGTCCAGCACCAGCTGGACCAGTTCCTCCTTGTTGGCGATGTACCCGTAGAGCGATGAGGCCGAGACCCCGATCTGGTCGGCGACCCGGCGCATGGTGAGCGCCTCGCCGCCGTCCTTCTCCAGCACCTGCAGCGCGGCCGCGACCACCACCTCCCGGCTGAGCTGCGGCCTTGGCACGCTGCGGCGCCGCGGCGCGGACCGCCACGGCGGCTCGGGCGCGGGCTGATCGGGCGCTGGCCTAGCCGGCATCTCGGGCATGCCAAACATAGTACTTGACGCGAACAACGTTCTGTAGTAGACCACTGTTTAGAGAACAGCGTTTATATCAAGAACATCGTTCGGAGGACGCATGAACGAGGTAACCAGCACCGTGGAGGCCCGCGGACTGCGCAAGAGCTACGGCGGCCGGGCGGGCGAGGTGCGCGCGCTGGACGGGCTGAGCTTCGCGGCGGAAGCAGGCACCATCTTCGCCCTGCTCGGCCCGAACGGGGCCGGGAAGACGACGACCGTGCGGATCCTGACCACGCTGTCCCGGCCCGATGCCGGAAGCGCGGTCGTGGCCGGCATCGACGTGCTCAAGCGGCCCGGCCGGGTCCGCTCGGCCATCGGCACGGTGAGCCAGCACAGCGGGGCCGTGGGCCTGCTGACCGGCCACGAGAACCTGGTCCTGCAGGGCAGGATCCACGGGATGCCGCGGAAGGAACTGCGGCGGCGAGTCGCCGGGCTGCTCGATCAGTTCGGGCTGGCCGACGCGGCCGGGCGGCAGGTACGAACCTACTCGGGTGGCATGCGACGGCGCCTGGACGTGGCGACCGCGCTGGTGCACCGCCCGGCCGTGCTCTTCCTGGACGAGCCGACCACCGGGCTTGACCCGGAAGGCCGCGCCGAGCTCTGGGCCGTGCTCACCGGCCTGTCCGCGGGGACCGGGACGACCATCCTGGTCACCACCCATTACCTGGACGAGGCCGACAAGTTCGCGGCCCGGGTCGCGATCGTAGACCGCGGCCAGATCGTCGCCGAGGGCACCTCCGACCAGCTCAAGGCCAGGCTGGAGGGTGACTCGGTGGTGCTCGAGCTCGGCGACGCCGGGCAGGTGGAGCAGGCCGAGAAGGCCCTCGCCCAGGTTCCGCAGGTCCGCCAGACAACCTCCGACGGCGCCGTCGTCCGGGCCCGCGTGGCCGACGGGCCGCGGGCGCTGCCCGCCGTGCTCGCCGGGCTGGAGGCGCACGCCGTCCCCGTACTTTCCGTCACCGTCGCCCGGCCGTCGCTGGACGACGTCTACCTGCACTACGCCGGCCGTTCGTTCGGCCAGGCAGAAGGGAGCGCCGTCGCATGAACCTGATCCGCCAGTCGTGGGCCCTGCTCACGGGCCGGTACCTGCGCCAGCTCTACCGCCAGCCAGCGGTCATCGGCATCACGCTGACCCAGCCGGTTATCTGGCTGCTGCTGTTCGGGGCGCTGTTCAAGAAGGTCGCCGAGATCCCCGGGTTCGGCGGGGGGAACTACATCACCTACCTCACGCCCGGCGTGGTGATCATGACCGCGCTGTTCTCGTCGAGCTGGGCCGGCATGTCGTTCATCGAGGACGCCGACACCGGCATCATGGACCGGTTCCTGACCGCGCCGGTCCACCGTGGTGCCCTGATCACGTCGTCCCTCGCCTACCAGGCGGTCACCACCGTGGTGCAGTCGGCGATCATCATCGCGATCGGCTGGGGCATCGGGGCGGGCTTCCCCGGCGGCGCGGGCGGCATCGCGGCCCTCATCGCGGTCTCGGTGCTGATCGCGCTGGCCATGGCCGGGCTCTCCGACGGGCTGGCCCTGCTGGTCCCGCAGCGCGAGACCCTGATCGCCGCGTCGACCACGCTCGTGCTGCCGCTGACGTTCCTGTCCGGGGCGTTCCTGTCGCTGCAGATCGTGCCCGGCTGGATCGCCGGCATCGCCCGGTTCAACCCGGTCAACTGGGCGGCCAGCGCCGGGCGCGAGGCGATCGCCGCTCACCCGCCCTGGGGCACGGTGGCCTCCTACGCCGGCTTCCTCGCGGTCGCCCTCCTGGCCACCGCCGCGATGTCCACCCGGGCGTTCCGCCTGGCCCAGAAATAACCGGCTAGATCGCTGCGGGCGGCCCCCGGACGCAACGTCCGCGGGGCCGCCCGCGGCACCCGCCGCCCGTGCAGGTCGCCGGCCTGGCTAAGCTCGGCGTGTGTCCAGAGCGCTGGTGATCGTCGATGTGCAGAACGATTTCTGCGAGGGCGGCTCGCTCGCCGTCTCCGGGGGTGCCGAGGTGGCCCGCGCGATCAGCGAGTACCTGGCCGGCCCGGACGGCGGCGGCTACGCGCACATCGTGGCGACGCAGGACCATCACGTCGATCCCGGCGCGCATTTCTCCGCTCTGCCGGACTTCGTCGGGACCTGGCCGCCGCACTGCGTGGCGGGCACACCGGGCGCGGACTTCAACCCGGCCCTGGACACGAGCCGGGTCGAGGCGGTGTTCCGCAAGGGCGAGCGCGCCGCCGCCTACAGCGGGTTCGAGGGCGCGGACGCTGACGGGACGCCGCTGGCGGCCTGGCTCCGCGGCCGGGGCGTCACCTCGATCGACATCGCCGGTCTCACCACCGATCACTGCGTGCGGGCCACCGCCACCGACGCCGCCACCGCGGGCTTCGAGACCCGGGTGCTGCTTGGCCTCACCGCGGGAGTCGCCGCGGACACGACCAAGGCGGCTCTCGAGGAAATGCGCACGGCACGCGTCGAGCTGACCGGGAATCCCGTCGCGGGAGGCGGCGGCTGACCGCTGCGCACCCGGCGGCGGGGTGCCCGCCCGCCGCCCGCCCTGGCCGCTGCCTGCGGCGCTAGTCGTCGCCCGCCGGCAGGGATTCGTAGATCTCCTTGCACTCAGGGCACACGGGGAACCGCTTGGGATCCCGGCTCGGCACCCAGACCTTGCCGCAGAGCGCGACCACGGGCGTGCCGGTCACGGCGCTGTCGACGATCTTGTGCTTGTCGACGTAGTGCGCGAATCGCTCGTGATCGCCGTCGCCGTGGGAGGGATCCGGGCGGGTCCGGGTGTCTTCCCTGACATCGCTTCCTGGCAAGACTTCTGTGCTCACGAGAACCGAGTCTAACGGCTGGCACGCTCCCGGGCTCAGTTGAGCAGCGGATCGTCCGGGTAGGTGGCCACGATGGCGAACTCGCCCCCCTGCCGCCTGAGTACCTCCGGCCACAGTCGTTCCGGCTCGGCCAGGAACGCGTCCGTCGGCTCGCCGGCGAGCACGTACCAGGCGCCCTCCTCGATCTCCGCCTGCAACTGGCCGGGCCCCCACCCGGCATAGCCCGCGAAGACCCGCAGCGAGGTGATGCCGCCGGCGAGCAGCTCCGGCGGTGCCTCCAGGTCGACCAGCCCGATCCGGGACGTCAGGCTGGATCCCTCCAGCGAGCGCCAGCCGAGCGGCTCGTCGTCGCCCCGCGCCAGGGCCAGCGCCAGGGCGCTGTTCGGCGAGACCGGCCCGCCCCGGAACACCACCGACGGCCCGGTGACCAGGTCCGTCCATGACTCCAGCACCTGCCCGACCTGCACCTCGGTCGGGCGGTTCAGCACGACGCCGAGCGTTCCCTCCTCGGGCTCGTCTTCGACGATCAGGATCACGGTGCGCCGGAAATTGGGGTCACCGAGCAGCGGGGTGGCCACCAGAAGCCGACCGCCGAGGGATTCAGCCTCCATGTATCAATGATGCGCCAGAATCCCGGAACTTCGCCGGGCCGATTGCGGGACGCCGAGGGCCGCCCGGCGACCCGGGGCACGTACGCTGTATGGGTGTCTCGGGTTAGCGCAAGCAGCGGGGGTGCCGGCCCGCAGGAAGGCAGCCAGCGCAGCGGCGACCGGGCGGCCACGGCCGTGCTGGCCGACGCGCCCGCGGTCGACGTCACCCGGCTGCGGGTCGCGATCGCGCGGCTGTCCCGGCGGCTGCGCAAGCACGAGCTCGCCGGGCTGACGCCGACCCAGCTCGCCGCGCTGGCCACCGTGGAGCAGACCGGGCCGCTGCGCCTCGGCGATCTGGCCGCCGCGGAGCGGATCGCGCCCTCGACGCTGACCCGGCTGGTGAGCGTGCTGGAGGAGCACGGTTACGTCCAGCGGCACGCGGTCCCGGGTGACGCCCGCGCGTGGACGCTGGCCGTCACCCCGCGCGGCCACGAGGTGCTGGACCGGATCCGGCAGGAGAACACGATCCTGCTCGCCGACAGCCTGCTGACGCTGTCCCCGGACCACCTCGCTGCGCTGGCCGCGGCCCTGCCCGCGCTGGAGCAGCTCGCCGACGGCGCGCCGCCCGAGGCAGCCGGAAGCTGACCCGGCGGGCTCAGAACAGCAGGCTGGACAGCGTGGCCCGGGCCTTGGTGACGCGCGGGTCCCGGGGCGGGAAGGCCCCGAACAGCCGGAGCAGGTGCAGCCGGGCCTGGTTCCGCTCTGCCCCGGAGGTCCGCCGGACCGTGTCGAGGAGCCGGTCGAACCCGGCCTCGGTCCGGCCCGTGGCCACGTCGATGTCGGCCATCCGGCCCTGCGCGTCGGGATCGTCGGGGTTGTCCTCCGCGTCCCGGCGGACCTTGGCCTGGTCGTAGGAGTTCACCCGCCGGATCAGGTCAACCTGCGCCAGCCCCAGCGTGGCCGCCGGGTGGCCGGGCGCGGACGCGAGCACCTTTTCGAAGGCCGCGGCCGCGCCGTCCAGGTCGCCGCGCTCCATGGCCTGCTGCGCCTCGCCGAACCCGGGGTCGGCGAACGCGCCGGCCGGGCCCGGGCCGCCGCGGCCCATGCCCGGCCCGGGACCGCCGGCCGGTCCCCCCGGCCCGGCCGCCTGCCCCTCGGCCGCGCGCTCGGCGTCCTGCGGGTCAGCGTCGGCGGCCGGGCCAGCGCCCGGGCCAGGCAGGCCGAACTGCTCGGCCGCCTGCATGACCTGGCCGATCCACTCCCGGACCTCGGCCTCCGGCAGGGCGCCGGCGAAGAGGGGCAGGGCCTGCCCGGCGATCACCGCCACCACCATCGGGATGGACTGGACCTGGAGCGCCGCGCTCAGCTGCGGATTGGCGTCCACGTCCACCTTGGCGAGCACCCACGCGCCGTTGGCCTCGGCGGCCAGCTTCTCCAGCACGGGCGAAAGCTGCTTGCACGGCCCGCACCACTCGGCCCACAGGTCCAACACCACGGGGACGCTGCGCGATCTGTCGACGACGTCGGCGTTGAAGCTCTCCTCGGTGACGTCGATCACGTAGCCGGAGCCCGCGCCGGCCTGGTCTGCGGAGCCCGAAGCCCCGGCCGCCTGCTGCCTGCGCTGTGCGGCGGCCTGCCTGGCGCCCAAGTCAACGGCACCGCGAAGGGAGAAATCCCGCGACTGCTGCATGTCTCTATCCTGCCGTATCCGCCGGAATGCCATGGCACCATGGCCGGCCCATCCGGCCTGCTCAGCTACTCGCCGGTGTCGCCCGGCGGCACGCTAGGAGGAACTCAGAACGCCGGGGCCTCGAAGTAGCCGCCCCACTCCTCGCGCAGCGCGCCGCAGATCTCGCCCAGGGTCGCCTCGGCGCGGGCCGCGTCCAGGATGGGCTCGATCATGTTCGCCCCGGACCTGGCCGCGGTCATCATCGCCGCGAGCGCCGCGTTGACCGCCGCCTGGTCCCGCGCCTCCCGCCGGGCGGCCAGCTCGCGCACCTGCGTGCGCTCGACCTCGTGGCTGACCCGCATGATCTCTACCGGCTCCCCGACCGTGTCGGTCAGGCAGTTGACGCCGACCACCCGCTTGTCGCCCTTCTCCAGCTTCTGCTGGTAGGCGAAGGCGGCCTCGGCGATCTCGGCCATGAACCAGCCGTCCTCGATCCCGCGCATGATGCCGCCGGTCATCGTCCCGTCCGGGCTCATCGCGCCGATCCGGGCGAAGATGCTCTCCGCCTCGGCCTCCAGGCGGTCGGTCAGGGACTCGAGGTACCAGGAGCCGCCGAGCGGGTCGGCCACGTTGGCCACGCCGGTCTCCTCCATGATGACCTGCTGGGTGCGCAGCGCGATCTCGGCCGCCTTCTCGCTCGGCAGCGCGAGCACCTCGTCCAGCGCGTTGGTGTGCAGCGAGTTGGTCCCGCCGAGCACGGCGGCGAGCGCCTCGACCGCGGTCCGGACCACGTTGTTGTCCGGCTGCTGCGCGGTCAGCGAGACCCCGGCGGTCTGGGTGTGGAACCGCAGCCACTGGGCCCGCTCGGTGCGCGCCCCGTAGCTGTCCCGCATCCACCGCGCCCAGATCCGGCGCGCGGCCCGGAACTTCGCGATCTCCTCGAAAAAGTCGATGTGGGCGTCGAAGAAGAACGACAGCCCGGGCGCGAACGCCTCGATGTCCAGGCCGCGAGACAGGCCGAGCTCCACATAGCCGAAGCCGTCGGCCAGCGTGAACGCGAGCTCCTGCGCCGCCGTGGCGCCCGCCTCCCTGATGTGATAGCCGGACACCGACAGCGGCTTGTAGTCGGGAATGTTCGCCGCGCAGTACTCCATCAGGTCGCCGATCAGCCGCAGGTGCGGCTGCGGCGGGAACAGCCATTCCTTCTGGGCGATGTACTCCTTGAAGATGTCGGTCTGCAGCGTGCCGTTCAGCTTCCCCAGGTCGGCGCCCTGGCGCTCGGCCGCGGCCAGGTACATGCAGAACACCGGCACCGCCGGCCCGCTGATCGTCATCGACGTGGTGATGTCGGCGAGCGGGATCCCGCCGAACAGGACGTCCATGTCGGCGGCGGAGTCGATGGCCACGCCGCAGTGCCCGACCTCGCCGAGCGAGCGCTGGTCGTCAGAGTCGCGGCCCATCAGCGTGGGCATGTCGAACGCCACCGACAGGCCGCCGCCCCCGCCGCGCAGCAGCATCTTGTACCGCGCGTTGGTCGCCGCGGCGTTGCCGAACCCGGAGAACTGCCGGATGGTCCAGGCCCGGCCGCGGTACCCGGCCGGGTAGAGCCCGCGGGTGAACGGGTACTCCCCCGGCCAGCCGATCCGCTCGAAGCCGGGCACCACGGCACCGTCCGGCGGCCCGTAGACGGGTTCAACCTCGAGCCCGGACAGGGTGGTGAAGTCCGCGTCGCGGAGCCGGGCCGCGTCGTACCGCCGCTGCCATCGCTGCCGGCCACGGTCCGGGCTCGCGGCGCCCTGCGCATCCATCACTACCTCCGAGCCGCATCCACGTAGATAGTAGGACGTCCTACTATCTTGCTCAGTCTACGCCAGGTCCCGGAACGAAAAGTCCGCGGGCTGGCCCAACCGGATGACGGGCTGCGTCGTCTGTAGGTGTAGTTCTCGCTCGGGGGCCTGGCCGTCACGGAAGGCCCGGGCCGCCATCCCAGCGACGCGCCGAATGTGTGGTAGAACGAATGCGACATTGCGCAGGTGACGCGGGCCGCTCCGCGGCCGGGGGCGACGTCGCGACCCTGCCGGGACCTCGGATAGCGCGGTCGGCTCCGGTGATGAGGCAAGGGAGCTCGGTGGCCAGGCTCCGCACCGACGACCGCGAGGCGGCCGAGGACCTCTTCAACGCCTGCTACCCGAGGCTGGCCGGCTGGGTCCGCCGCCTGGTGGACGACGACGAGACCGCGCACGAGATCGCCTCCGAGGCCTTCACCCGGCTGCTGGCCCGGTGGTCGCGGCTGGACAACCCGCAGAGCTACCTGTACATGATCGCGACGAACCTGGTCCGGGATCACTGGCGCAAGTCCGGCCGGGAACGGCGCGCGATCCGGACCCTGACCGCGGGCGCCCCGCCCGACCCCGCCTACCACCCGGCTCAGGACGTGGACGTGCGCGCGCTGATCGAGGGGCTGCCCCCGCGGCTGCGCAGCGCGTTCCTGCTGCACTACTACGCGGGGTTCGGCGTTCGCGAGGTCGCCTCGATGCTGGGCCGGCCGGAGGGCACGGTCAAGGCCGACCTGCATCACGCACGCGCCCGGCTGAAGGCCGCGCTGGGGACTGACGATGAGTAACCCAGAAGACGACAGGATCGACGCCTGGCTGAACGCCGAGGTCGAGCCGCTCGCGCCGCCGCCCGGCACCTTCGAGCGGGTCCGGCACCGGGCGCACCGCCGGAAGGTACGGCGGGCGACGATGTCCGCCGCGGGCGCCGCGATCGTGATCGCGGCCGCCGCGGCGGCCCCCGGGATCGCGTCCACGCTGCTGCACCCCGGGCCGGCCCGGCCGGAGCGCCCCGTGGCCGTAGGCACGCAGGCCCCCACCTCCCGGCCCGCGGTCACCAGCAGCGGAAGCGGCGGCGTCAGCTCCGAGTCCAGCAGCCCGGTGCCGCCCCCCGGGTCATCGCTGTCCCCGGCGGGCTCCGGGGCCCTCGTGCCGGCGAACTTCCAGCCCACCTCGGTCACGTTCATCGGCGCCGCCGGCGCGGTGATCGGCCAGGCCGGCACCCCGGGCCACTGCGCCACGCCATACTGCACGTCGCTGGCGGGCACGTCGGACTACGGCCGCAGCTGGTACGGGGTCAGCGCGCCGGTCACCGGGGCGCCGGACGGCGCCCGGGGCGTCAGCCAGATCCGCTTCCTCAACCTCAGCGACGGGTGGGCGTTCGGCCCGCAGCTGTGGGTCACCCGCGACGGCGGCGCGCACTGGACGCAGGAACCGACCCACGGGATGCGGGTCACCGACCTGGAGGCGGCCGGAGACCGCGCGTTCGCGCTGTTCGCGCGGTGCACCGGGAGCGGCGCGGACTACGGGGCCGGCTGCACCAGCTTCTCGCTCTACACGTCAGTGGCGGGCACCGGGCAATGGCGGCCCGTGCCCGGGCCGGCCGGGCTGGGCCTGACACTGCCGCAGACCGGGGCCGGGCAGCCGGCCTCCGCCAGCCTGGTGCTCACCGGAGGCCCGGCGGGCGGTCAGGGCTACCTGCTCGCCCCGTCGGGTGAGCTGCTCAGCGGACCGCTCACCGGCGCCGCGTGGACCGTGGCCAGCCCGGCCCTGCCGTGTCAGCCGGGCGCGCCCGGGCCCGGCGGCCAGCCCACCGGCGCCCTGCTCGCGGCCGACTCGAACCTGCTGGTCCTGGTGTGCACCAGCGCGACCGACGTGGCCAGCGACACCCAGACCAAGGTGATCGTCGAGTCGTCGGACGGCGGCGCGCACTGGTCCCGGGCCGGGACCGGGCTCCCGGGCGGGATCGCCGCCTCGGTCGCGATCCAGGCCCCGGAGGACCTGGTGGTGCTCGCCACCGACGCCGGCCTCTACCGCTCCGGCAACGGCGGAGTTACCTGGCAGCTGGCCCAGGCCAGCCCGGCCGGCGCCGCGGCCGGGGAGCCGGGGTTCAGCTACGTCGGCATGACCAGCCTCAGCAACGGCGTTGCCCTGCCCGCCGACCCCGGCCTGCACGAGGTGTTCATCACCACCGACGGCGGCAGCACCTGGCTGCCGCAGGCGGTCAGCGCTCCGTGAAGTCGCCCGCGGTCACCCGCAGCCCGCGCAGCATGCCGAACATCTCTTCGAGCTGGGCCTTGTCGTAGCCGCCCAGGCCGAAGTCGGCCGCCATCAGGTCGGCCGTGGCGCGCTCGACCACCTCGCGTCCCGTTACGGTGATCTCGGCCAGTGTCCCCCGCCCGTCGGCCGGGTTGGGCCTGCGCACCACCAGGCCCTGCGCCTCCAGCCGGTTAATGATGTTGGTCACGCTCGTCGGGTGCACCATCAGCCGCTGCCCGATCAGCCGCAGCGGCAGGGCGCCCTCCCGGCTGAACCGGAGCAGCACCAGCGCCTCATAGCGCGCGAACGTCAGCCCGTGCGGCCGCAGCAGCGCGTCAAGCTCGGCGATCAGGATCTGCTGGACCCGCATGATCGAGGTGACGGCGGCCATCGCGCGGGAATCGCCGAACCTGCGCTCCCAGATCTCGGCGGCGCGCGCGATCGGATCGAACGGCAGGTCCAGTGGTTTCGGCACAGGCACAAGGTACCGGCCGCCGGGACGGTCTGCAGGCGGCCCGGGCTCACCGCAGTAGGCTGCGGAAGTGGACTGGAGCCTGCTCGCCTGCGGAACCTCGGGGCACGTGACCTACGCGCCGACCGAGGCCGGCGTGCGGGAGCGGCTGACCGCGCGGACCGAATCCGGCGAGGCGTGGCGCTGCCTGCGCTGCGGCTCGTTCGTGCCCGGCGAGGCGCAGGCGTCCGGCCCCGCGGCCCAGGCCCCGGCCGTGCGCCGCGGCAAGGAGGTGCGCAGCGCGGTCATCCTCCGGGTCTTCGCGATCGAGCGGTTCCTGCGCGGGCTGGCCGTCGCCGTCCTGGCGTTCGTGGTGTGGCGGTTCGAGTACTCCCAGGTGTCGGTCGAGGAGGCCTTCGAGCGCGAGCGCCCGGTCCTGCGCTCGCTGTTCGAGCAGCTCGGGATCAACATCGACCACTCCAAGCTGGTCGGCCTGATCCAGCATGCGCTGACCCTCAACCCGTCCACGCTCAGGTGGCTGGCCATCGGGCTGGCCGCCTACGCGGTGATCGAGCTGATCGAGGGCACCGGGCTGTGGCTGGGCCGGCGCTGGGGCGAGTACTTCGCGATGGTGGCCACCTCGCTCGGCCTGCCCTACGAGATCTACGAGCTGGCCGAGAAGATCACCATCACCCGGCTGCTCCTGTTCGGCGTCAACCTGCTGCTGGTGCTGTACCTGGTGATCACCAAGCGGCTGTTCGGCCTGCGCGGCGGCAAGCGCGCCTACGACGCACGGCTGCGCAGCGAGTCCATCATGGACGCGGCCATCACCGCCGCGGCCGCGGCCGACTCGCCCAGGGACGCCCCCGGCCCCGTCCTGCCCGCGCCCGCCGACGCCCCCACGCCCAAGAACGCCCCCGGGACCGCCCCGCCCGGCGCGGGCGGGGTTAGGTGCCGATGAGCTTGTCGGCGGCGGTGTAGGGGTCGAGTTGGCCGGAGGCGACCTGCGCGGCGAGATCCTCCAGGTGCGACTCCCCGGGCAGCGCGCCCAGCCGCTCCCGCAACGTGGCCACGGCCATCGCCGAGATCTCCTCCCGGGCCCGGGCCAGGTGCCTGCGGTCCCCCTCCCCCGACTCGGCGAGCCATCGGCCGTGCGCTTCCAGACGGCTGACGAGATCATCGATCCCGCTGCCGGTCACCGCCGTCGCGGCGACGATCGGCGGCTTCCACGCGTCCGGGCCGTAGGTTCCCATCGCCAGCATCGTGCGCAGGTCCCTGATCGTCTCCTGGGCGCCCGGACGGTCGCTCTTGTTGACCACGAAGATGTCGGCGATCTCCAGGATCCCCGC
This sequence comes from uncultured Actinomycetota bacterium, assembly GCA_963808705.1. GTDB lineage: Bacteria > Actinomycetota > Actinomycetes > Streptosporangiales > Streptosporangiaceae > JASHPR01. Next base: position 40,306 of record CAWEHB010000018.1, read on the forward strand.
CTTCGCCGCCTGGATCGCGTCCCCCATGCCCGGCGCGACGATCACCAGCGTCGAGTCGGCCAGGGACGCGATCGCGACCTCCACCTGGCCGACTCCCACAGTCTCGATCATGATCACGTCGAAGCCGGCCGCGTCCAGGATCCGCAACGCCTGCGGCACCGCGAAGGACAGTCCCCCCAGGTGCCCGCGGCTGGCCATGGACCGGATGAACACCCCGGCGTCGGTCGCGTGATCCTGCATCCTGACCCGGTCCCCGAGCAGCGCGCCGCCGCTGAACGGCGACGTGGGGTCCACGGCGAGGACGCCCACCCGCAGCCCCTGGCCCCGGTAGGCCCTGACCAGCGCGGCCGTGATCGTCGATTTCCCCACCCCGGGCGCCCCGGTCAGGCCGATCACCCAGGCCTGCCCGGTGTGCGGCGCGATCAGCCGCATGACGTCCCGCAGCTGCGGCGAGCCGTTCTCGACCAGCGAGATGAGCCGGGCCAGCGCGCGCGGGTCGCCGCTGGCGGCGGCTGAGACCAGGGCGGCGGCCGGGGCGTCAGTCACCAGGGCCCGGCGCCGGCACCCGGAGCAGCAGCGCGTCGCCCTGGCCGCCGCCGCCGCAGAGCGCGGCCGCTCCCAGGCCGCCGCCCCGGCGCCGCAGCTCATACGCCAGGTGCAGGACGATCCTGGCGCCGGACATCCCGATCGGATGGCCGATCGCGATCGCGCCGCCGTTGACGTTGACCTTGTCCGGCCCGACGCCCAGCTCGCGCATGGACTGGATGGCCACCGCGGCGAAGGCCTCGTTGATCTCGATGAGGTCCAGGTCGGCGACGGTCAGGCCGGCCTTGCCCAGCGCGTGGGCGATGGCGTTGGCCGGCTGGGACTGCAGCGAGTTGTCCGGGCCCGCGACACAGCCGTGCGCGCCGACCTCGGCGAGCACCGGCGCCCCGGCGGCCGCGGCCGCCTCCGCCGACATCACCACGACCGCGCACGCCCCGTCGGAGATCTGCGAGGCCGAGCCCGCAGTGATGGTGCCGTCGGCGCCGAACGCGGGGCGGAGCCTGCTCAGCGACTCCGCGGTGCTGTCGGCCCGCACGCCCTCGTCGGTGTCGAAGATCACCGGATCGCCGCGCCGCTGCGGCACGAGGACCGGCACGATCTCCTCGGCGAGCAGCCCGTTCTTGATCGCCTCAGCGGCCCGCTGGTGCGACCGCGCGGCAAACTCGTCCTGCTCGGGGCGGGTGATGTTCAGCCCCGCGTTGTGCCGTTCGGTGGACTCGCCCATCGAGAGGTGGTCGAACGCGTCGGTCAGCCCGTCGTGCGCCATGGCGTCGACAAGCTCGGCCGAGCCGAACCGGAAGCCCTGGCGCGCCCCGGGCAGCAGGTGCGGCGCCCGGGTCATCGACTCCATGCCCCCGGCCACCACGATGTCGAACTCCCCGGCCCTGACCAGCTGCGCGGCCAGCGCGATCGCGTCCAGCCCGGACAGGCACACCTTGTTGATCGTGAGCGACGGGACCGACATCGGGATCCCGGCGGCGGCCGCAGCCTGCCGGGACGGGATCTGGCCCGCTCCGGCCTGCAGCACCTGGCCCATGATCACGTAGTCCACCCGCTCGCCGGGCACGCCAGCGCGCTCCAGCGCGGCCCTGATAGCGATTCCGCCCAGATCCGCCGCGCTGAACTCGCTGAGCGAGCCAAGCAGGCGCCCGACCGCGGTTCTGGCCCCCGCGGCGATGACCGCATCTCGCATACTAGAGACGATACCCATGACCGGAACCCCAGCCGGACGGAGCTTGCCGTTGCTGACCCGCATCGATCACGTCGGGATCGCCTGCCACGACCTGGAAAAGGCCATCGCCTTCTACGAGTCGACCTTCGGGCTTGAGGTCGTCAGCCGGGAGGAGAGCGCCGAGCAGGGCGTCCGCGAGGCCATGCTGCGGGTGGCCGACGCCCCGGCCGGCACGTCCTACGTCCAGCTGCTCGAGCCGCTCGGCCCGGATACGCCGGTCGGGCGCTTCCTGGCCCGCCGCGGCGAGGGAATCCATCACATCGGCTACGGCGTCACCGACATCACGGCGGCGCTCGCGTCGATCGGGGCCGCCGGCGTGCGCCTGATCGACGCGAGGCCGCGGCACGGCTCGATGGGCGCCTCGATCGCGTTCCTGCATCCCGCGGACGTCGGCGGCGTGCTGACCGAGCTGGTCCAGTCGGCCGGACCAGCCTGACCGGCCCGGAGTCCCAGGCCAAGAGGCTCACGGACCCCCCGAGTGCCAGGCCGCCTCCCCACTCTCATTAGGCTGGCCCTAAGAACTGCATGAAACATAAATAGGATCTTTGGCAAGAGCGCTCGCGAACGGGCAACCAACCGCTCACGAGGGGAGTACGCTGCGTTGCACCGGGCGAGCGGAATTGCGCGTCGGTCGGGGCCTTGCCGCTAGTATCCCGGCAGAGCCCGGCGGCCGGAACCGTGAAGGCGATCGTCCCGGCGTGCTTTTTCCCCCCTGTTGACCCCGCGTCTACCCCAGGATTAGGCGACATGCAGCCCGACATCGATGCCCAGCTCAGCAATTTCTTCGAGGAGACCCCGCAGCGCGATTTCGCGAGGGTCATGCGCGGATACGACCCGCATCAGGTCAACGAGCATCTCAAGCAGATTGACGGCGAACTGCGCCAGCACCGGGATCAGGTCCAGGCGCTGCACCGGGAGCTCGCCGACGCGCACCGCCAGATCCAGGAGCAGGAGCGCCCGACCTACTCGGGCCTCGGCTCGCGCATAGAGCAGCTGCTCAGGCTCGCGGAGGAACAGGCCACCGAGATCCTGCAGGAGGCCAGGACCGCCGCCAACGAGTTCAACGCGACGGCCAAGGTCGAGGCGGCCGAGCTGCGCGCCGCGGCCGAGAACGAGGCCGCCGAGCTGCGGGCCAACACCAAGCGGGAGACCGACGACCTGCGGGCGTCGGCCGAGCGCGAGGCCGATGGCATCAAGACCGGCGCCCGGCGCGAGGCCGAGGAGCTGACCTCGACGACCGAGCGCGAGGTGGCCAAGCTCCGCGCCACCGCCGACCACGAGGTCGCCGAGAAGCGGGCCGGCATCGAGCGCGACATCGCCAAGCTCCGCACCACCACCGAGCGCGAGGTCGCCCAGATGAAGGCGTCCTCGAAGCGGGAGCGGGACGAGATCCTGACCACCTCCAAGCGCCAGGCGGACGAGATGCGCAGCCAGGCGCAGCGGATCCTGGAGGAGAGCGAGGCGCAGCGGGCGCAGGCCGAGGCGGAGTTCGACATCCAGCTCGCCTCGCGGCGCGAGGAGGCCGAGCGGCAGGAGGCCGAGCGGCTGGCGGCGGCGCAGTCCGCGACCCAGAAGATGGTGTCCGAGGCGGAGCAGCGCGCCGCCACGGCCGAGCAGCGGGCCAGCAAGGCGAGCGCCCAGGCCGAGCAGACCCGCCGGGATGCCGACCAGCACTCCAGGCAGCTGGTCAGCAACGCCAAGAAGAACGCCGACCAGATCGTCGCGCAGGCCAAGGGCCAGGCCGATCAGCTGCTGGCCGACACCAAGGCCGAGGCCGACCGGATCCGCACCTCCGCGCAGCGCCAGGTCGACGAGCTGAACAAGCAGAAGGAGAGCGTCGCCGCTCACCTGGCCCAGATCAGCCAGCTGCTGGGCGGGTCGATGCCGGGCATCGCGGACGCGCTCAAGCCCAAGCCCGCCGCCCCCGCCGTTCAGGCTCCCGCGCCCAAGGCGGTCACGTCGGCCACGCAGTCCGGCAACGGCACGTCGGCCGCGGCTCCCCCGGCGCCCAAGCCGACTCCTACGGTCACGGCCGCCCAGCCGACCCGGTCCCCGGATGCGCCAGCGGGCCAGCACGCCGCTCCTGGCCGGCCGGACAGCCAGCCGCAGGCCGGGGTGGCCAAGCAGTCGGCCAACGCCAAGTCCGACAAGGGCGACGACGAGGAGTGGTGGACGGAGTAGCACCTCCGCCCGCGCGACGGCGCGCCTCCCGGCCGGGGGGCGCGCCGTCGCGTCTTCGGCCCTCGGCCGGTAAACCTTTCATCCTCCCCACGACTGCCCACGTACTCTGAGCGTGAGATCGACGGACGAAAAGGCTTACTCCTTCCATTCCGTGGGCAGCGGCCAGGCGCCCGGGTTGACCCGCCGCACGATCTCGTTCAGCACGATGCGCACGTAAGGCTCCCCCACCCACAGGTGCTTGGCCTTGTCCACCGCCACGACCTCGGCCTGCGGCACCCGCGCGAACCGCGCCCGCGCCTCGCCGGGCCGCAGGTAGTCGTCGAGCTCGGGGACCAGCACGACCAGCGGGCGGCCCGATGTCGCCCAGCCGTCCAGGTCCGCGTCGGTCGCCCGGTGGAGCGCGGGCGAGAGCAGGATCGCGCCCTCGACGGCCGGGTCGTTGCCCCACTTCAGCGCCAGCTCGGTGCCGAACGACCAGCCGAGCAGCCACAGCCGCGGCAGCCCGGCCGCGACGCTGTAGCCGATCGCGGCGGCGACGTCGTAGCGCTCGGACTCGCCCTCGCCGAACTCCCCCTCGCTGGTCCCCTGCTGTGAGGTGGTGCCCCGGGTGTTGAACCTGAGCACCGCGAGATCGGCCAGCGCGGGCAGCCGGTTCGCGGCCTTGCGCAGCACGTGACTGTCCATCATGCCGCCCGCCGTGGGCAGCGGATGCAGGCCGATCAGCGTGGCGGCGGGAGCCTGCTGCTCCGGCAGCGCGATCTCGCCGGCCAGGTCCAGGCCATCGGCGGTGCGTATCGTTACCGGCCTTCTGACGGCAGGCAGGACCGTGCTTGCCCTTATCTCGGTCATCGATGAACCTTTTCATCCGCCGGCCTCGGGCTCAGAGTATGTGGGCAGCCCTGAGGAGGATGAAAAAGGCTCATCCCTCACCGGTGTGCCCGGGGGCCCGGGCCAGGCCGGCGCGGCCGCCGCTGCCAGCACGAATTGTGCCAGTGCCTGCGCTCGGCCGGGCCGGGGGTCTGCGCGGGCCACACCACGACGTGCGGGACGCCGGGCATGATCTCCTGATCACACCCGGGGCACCGGTAGGTCTTCGCGGCCGCGACGCCCGGTACCTGGCGGACGACCCAGTCTCCGTCCGGCCAGGCCTGCGTCTGCGGCGGCCCGAGCCCGCCCCCCGGCTGCGCGCCGGCCCCGCCGCCCTGAGCACCGCCACCGGGCCGTCCGCCCGCCGGGTCCGCCCGCCCGGCCCCCCCGCGCGGCCTGCGCCGGACCTCGGCGGGGAGGCGGCGTGCCTTGCGCGGGCTCACGGCCGACAGGCTATGACATGAACGGGACGGCACGGGCTACAGTGGGCTCCCGTGCGGCTCGTCATCGCCCGGTGCAGCGTGGACTACGCGGGCAGGCTCTCGGCTCATCTGCCGCTGGCGACCAGGCTGCTCATCGTCAAGGCGGACTCCTCGGTCCTCGTGCACTCCGACGGGGGCAGCTACAAGCCGCTCAACTGGATGCCGCCGCCGTGCCGGCTCGCGGAGGAGCCGGGCCGGTGGGTCGTGACCGGGAAGTCCGGCGAGACGCTCACCATCGAGATGGAGGAGATCATCAGCGACTCCTCGTTCGACCTGGGGACCGATCCGGGCCTGGTGAAGGACGGCGTCGAATCCCACCTGCAGGAACTGCTGGCCGCGCAGATGCACGTGCTCGGCGAGGGCTGGCGGCTGGTCCGCCGCGAGTACCCGACCGCGATCGGCCCGGTCGACCTGATGTGCCGGGACGCCCTCGGGGTCAGCGTGGCCATCGAAGTCAAGCGCCGCGGCGAGATCGACGGCGTGGAGCAGCTCTCGCGGTACCTGGACCTGCTGAACCGCGATCCGCTGCTGGCCCCGGTGCGGGGCGTGCTGGCCGCCCAGGAGATCAGGCCGCAGGCCCGGGTGCTGGCCGAGGACCGCGGCATCCGCTGCGTCATCCTGGACTACGACTCGATGCGCGGGGCCGGCGACGGCGCGCTGCGCCTGTTCTGACCGGACCGTGGAGTTCTTCCGCCGGCTGCTGCTGAGCCGGACGCTGTCGCGGCGCGTTGTATATACGTGGCCGACCCCCCGCCGGTGAATGCTGTCCGGAACTCGGCCTACCCCCGGGCGGCCGCAGCGGCCGACCGGGCGATCACCGCGATGTATGCCACGGAATACCGCTCGCTGGTCCGGATGTCCGCGGTGCTGCTGGGCGACGTCAGCGCCGCCGAGGAAGTGGTGCAGGACTCCTTTATCGCCGTGCATGCCGCCTGGCGGCGGCTGCGGGGCATCGAGAAGGCCGTGCCCTATCTGCGCCGGTCGGTGCTGAACCGGTCCCGGTCGCTGCTGCGGCAGCGGATCGTGGTCGGCCGGCACGCGCCCGGGCGCGAGCATGGCGCGGTCACGCAGTTCGAGCGCTCGGCGGTGATCGCCGCCCTGCGCAGGCTCCCGGCCAGGCAGCAGGAGGCGCTCGTGCTCAGGTTCTACCTGGAACTCTCGGAGGAAGAGGTCGCCGCCGCCATGAAGATCAGCCGGGGCGCGGTGCAGAGCCACACGGCCCGGGGCCAGGCCGCCCTGCGCACCGTCCTGGAACCGGAACGGTGATCATCCGCTCCCCTCGCCGACCAGGTGGGCGTTTACCGAGCGTGCCAGCCCGGCGAGCCAGGGAATCTCGACGACCGTCACGCCGCCGCGGCGCAACGCCCCGGCCCCGCCGCCCGCCGCGAAGAGCGGCGGCTCCAGCCAGGCGATGACCACCCGCGGGATCCCGGCGGCCAGGATGAGCTCGGCGCAGGAGCGGGGCCGCGAGGCGCGGGCCAGGCACGGCTCGAGCGAGCTGTAGAGCGTCGCCCCCGGCAGCAGCGAATCGCCGGCAGCCCGGGCCAGGGCCACCTCCTCCGCGTGGTCCTTCGGGTCCCGCTCCCTGGAGTGACCCGTCGCGAGCACGCGTCCCGCGTCGCTGACCAGGACGGCCCCGACGGAAAACGCCGACTGCGACGGCGGGCAGCGCCGGGACAGCTCGATCGCCTCGCGGAGCCAGTGCAGGTCGGCCTGCGGCCGCCCCGGCCGGGGCGGCCCGCCGGGCCCGGCAGCGGGGGGCTCTGTCATGCGCGCTCCGGTGTTCTCGCTCGTACCACGTGCCTGCCCAAGCGGCACCCCCCGCCGGGCGCCCGGTGATTTACTGGCACCCGGCGGCCGCGGCCGGGCAGACTGGCGGCGGTTGCCGCCAGGCACGAACTTACGCGGCACGGAACGGTGGTGCACGGCGATGGTCACGACGCTGCGGACTCCGGGCCCGGCGCGGCCCGCGGAGACCTTCGACACGGTGAATCCCGCGACATCCGAGGTGATCGCCACCTTCCCGGTCTCCGGCGAAGCCGACGTGGCCGAGACGGTCGAGCGCGCCCGCCAGGCCGCGGCCTGGTGGGCGGGCCTGTCCTGGAAGGACCGGCAGACCCGGCTGCTCGCCTGGAAATCGCACATCACCAGGTACCTCGGGCGCCTGGCCGAGCTCGTGCACACCGAGACCGGCAAGCCGCTGGCCGATGCCCAGCTGGAGATCCTGCTCGCGATCGTGCACGTCGACTGGGCCGCCCGCAACGCCCGCCGGGTGCTGCGCCCGCGCCGGGTCCGCAGCGGCCTGGTGGCCATCAACCAGGCCGCCACGCTGGAGTACCAGCCGCTCGGCGTGGTCGGAGTCATCGGGCCGTGGAACTATCCGGTGTTCACGCCGATGGGCTCGATCGCATACGCGCTGGCGGCCGGCAACGCCGTGGTGTTCAAGCCGAGCGAGCTCACCCCCGCGGTCGGCGGCTGGCTGGTCAGCTCGTTCGCGGAGGTCGTGCCGGAGCAGCCGGTACTGCAGCTGATCACCGGGGCGGGCGCAACCGGCGAGTGCCTCGCCCGGAGCGCGGTCAGCAAGATCGCCTTCACCGGCTCGGCCGCCACGGCGAGGAAGGTCATGGCCGCGTGCGCCGAGAACCTCACGCCGATGGTCGCCGAGTGCGGCGGCAAGGACGCGTTCCTTGTCGCCGCCGACGCCGACCTCGACGCGGCCGCGGACGCCGCGGCCTGGGGCGCGCTGTCCAACGCCGGACAGACCTGCGTCGGCATCGAGCGCGTCTACGTGGCCGAGGACGTCTACCACTCGTTCCTGGAAAAGCTGGCCGACCGGATGGCCGAGGCCCGCCCCGGAGAGGACCGGGAGGCCGACTACGGCCCGATGACCCGGCCGGGCCAGATCGAGGTGATCGAGCGGCACATCGCGGACGCGCTGGCCCGGGGCGGGACACCGGTCATCGGCGGCCTGGCGAGCATCCGCAAGCCCTTCGTGGGCCCGGTGATCCTCACCGATGTTCCCGAGCAGAGCCGCGCGGTCACCGATGAGACCTTCGGGCCCACGGTCACGGTGGCCAAGGTGGCCAACCTCGACGAGGGCGTCAGGCTGGCGAACGCCAGCCGCTACGGCCTCGGCGCCTCCGTGTTCGCGCGGGACAAGAAGACCGCGATGGCCGCGGCCAGGTCGCTGCGCAGCGGGATGACGGCGGTCAACTCGGTGATCTCGTTCGCCAGCGTCCCCGCGCTGCCGTTCGGCGGGTCGGGCGACTCCGGCTTCGGCCGGATTCACGGCGCCGACGGGCTGCGCGAGTTCGCCCGGCCGAAGTCGATCACCCGGCAGCGGATGAGGCCGCTGGTCAACCTGACCTCGTTCGCCCGCACCGACAAGGACATGCGGAAGATCCTCACCCTGGCCACCATGCTGCACGGCAAGCGCTACCGGTAACCCGCGGTCAGGGCTGGTCCGCTGGGCGGTTGCCTATACTCCTTCCGGTTCGCCCGACGCGAAAGGGACGATGCGCTCATGACGGCTAGCCGGGACGTGGTGGTGATCGGCGGCGGCCACAACGGGCTGGTCGCCGCGGCCTACCTGGCCCGCAGCGGGCTGAGCACGCTGGTGTGCGAGCGCCGCGGCGTGCTCGGCGGGGCCGCGGTGAGCGAGTACCCGTTCGGGCCCGATTACACGGTGACGTCGCTGTCGTACGTGGTCTCGCTGCTGTCGCCGGGGCTGGTCCGCGACCTGCGGCTGGCCAGTCACGGCTATCACGTCTACCCGCAGGGCCCCTACTTCGCGCCCCGGGCGGACGGGCGGTACCTCAGCCTGCCCGCCGGCGCGGCGGCGCGGCGGGCCCAGATCGCGAAGTTCTCGCCCGCCGACGCCGCGGCCTACGAGCGCTACCAGGCCCACCTGGCGCGCCTCGGCGCCATCCTCGGGCCGCTGCTGGACGAGATCCCGCCGCGGCTGGGGTCGCGGCGGCCGCAGGACCTGTGGCGGCAGGGGCTGCTGCTGCGGCACCTGCGCAAGCTCGACGAGCGAGACGCCGTTGACGTCACGCGCCTGCTCACCGGCAGCGTCGCCGACCTGGTCGAGCGCTATTTCTCCAGCGACGCCATGCGCGGGCTGCTGTCGGTGTCCGGCGTGATCGGGACCTGGGCCGGGCCCCGGTCGAGCGGCACGGCCTACGTGATGCTGCACCACCACATCGGCGACACCGGCGGCCAGGCGGGCGCGTGGGGCTTCCCGCGGGGCGGCATGGGCGGGGTCACCCGGGCGCTGGCCGCCGCGGCCCGCTCGCTCGGCGCCGAGATCCGCACCGACGCCGAGGTCGCCAGGATCCGCACCCGCGCGGGCCGGGTGACCGGGGTGACGCTCGCCACGGGCGAGGACATCGACGCGGCGACCGTGGTCACGACCGCGCACCCGCAGATCTCGTTCCTGCGGCTGCTCGATCCCGCCGTGCTGCCGCCCGGGTTCGTCGAGGACATCCGCGGCTGGCAGACCCGCAGCGGTACCGTGAAGATCAACCTGGCGCTCGGCAGGCTCCCGGTGTTTGCCAGCCATCCCGAATTCGACCCGCAGGTACACGGCGGGACGATCGTGCTGGCCGAGAGCCTGGATGACATCGAGACCGCGTTCCAGGACGCGGTCTCGGGCCGGCCGTCGTCGGTTCCCTTCGCCGACATCTGCATTCCGAGCGTCTTCGACGACTCGCTCGCCCCCGCGGGGCAGCACGTGATGTCGCTGTTCACCCAGTGGGTGCCGCACCGGTATGCCGGGGCCCCGCAGGAGAAGGCGCTGGCCGCCTACGCCGACCGGGTGATCGCCCGGGTGGAGACGGTGGCTCCCGGCTTCACCGGCTCGATCCTGCACCGCCAGGTGATCGGCCCGCACCAGATGCAGCAGGAATACGGGCTGGTCGGGGGAAACATCTTCCACGGCGAGCTGAGCCTGGGCCAGATGTTCCACGCCCGGCCTGCCGCGGGCTACGCGGACCTGCGCACGCCGGTCCGCGGGCTGTACCAGGCGGGCTCGGCCACGCACGGCGGCGGCGGCGTGACCGGCATACCGGGCCGTAACGTGGTGCGCCAGATCCTCGCCGACACCAGGGCCGCCCGCTGGCGGGCCCGGGCCCGGATGCCGGTGCCGTAGCCTCGGCCTGTGGAGTTCAGCCGGGAACTGCGCGACGACGTGATCTCGGGCGACCTAACCGTCTCCTTCCGGCTCTGGCGCCGGCCGAAGGTGAAGGTGGGAGGCCGGTATCCGGTCGGCCCCGCGTACATCGAGATTGACTCCGTCGAGCTGATGCCCTTCGCCTCCATCACCGCCGACGACGTGCGCCGATGCGGCGAGCCGGACCGGGAGTCGCTTCGTCGGCGGGCGGCCCACGCGGGCCCGATCGGCGACGACACGCTGCTGTACCGAATCGAGTTCCACCTCGCGCCGTGAAGTACCCGGATACCCGGGGGAAACGGGACCGGTATCGGCCATACTTGCGCGAAGGCCGCTTGGGGGCCGTATCCGATCTTCGCGACGGTGGGGGAGCTGACGGCAATGGCCGGACCCGTAACGATGGCCGTGCTCGGCACGGGCGCCCGAGGCAGTGTCTACGCCGGCTTCGCCGAGCAGTTCCCGGACCGGGCCCGGGTGGTGGCGGTCGCCGACCCTCGCGCCGATCGCCGGGACGCGCTGGCCGACCAGCTCGCCGTGGCCGACGGGCAGCGGTTCCGTGACTGGCGGGAGCTGGCCGAGCGGCCACGGCTGGCCGACGCGGTGCTCGTGACCACGCCGGACCGCGAGCACGCCGCCCCGGCCGCCCGCTTCGCCGAGCTGGGCTACCACGTGCTGCTCGAGAAGCCGATCGCGCCCACCTGGGCCGAATGCGTCGAGGCGGTCCAGGCGGTGGAGCGGGCCGGGGTCATCCTGGCGGTCTGCCACGTGATGCGGTACACGCCCTACACCGAGGCGGTGAAGCAGGTCGTGGCCAGCGGCCGGCTGGGCCAGATCGTCGGCGTGGAGCACCTGGAGCCGATCGGCTGGTGGCACTTCGCCCACTCCTACGTGCGCGGCAACTGGCGCCGGGCGGACGGGTCCGGGCCCAGCGTGCTGACCAAGTGCTGCCACGACCTCGACTGGCTGCGCTACCTCGTCGGCAGGCCGGCGGTCTCGGTGTCCAGCCGCGGCGCGCTGCATCACTTCACCGCGGCGAACCGGCCGGCCGGCGCCGCCGACCGCTGCCTGGACTGCTCCCTGGAGCCGACCTGCCCGTACTCGGCCCCCCGGCTCTACCTCAGCTACCTGGGCGACCCGAAGCGGAAGCACTGGCCGCTGTCCGTCGTCACCACCGAGCTGACCGAGCCCGGGGTGCGGCAGGCGCTGCGCGATGGCCCGTACGGCCGCTGTGTCTACGCCTGCGACAACGACGTGGCCGACCACCAGGTCGTCACGATCGAGTTCGACGGCGGCGTGACGGCCACGCTGACGATGAGCGCCTTCACGCCCTTCGGCAGGCGCCGCACCCGGATCATGGGCACCCGGGCGTTCCTGGAGGGCGACGGCCATGAGGTCACGGTGACTGATTTCGTCACCGGGCATGCCGAGCCGGCCCCGGTGGCCAGCCCGGGGCCGGATTCCGGCTACGGTCACGGCGGCGGGGACTTCGGCGTGATCGGCGCCTTCGTCGATGCCATCGCGTCCGGCGACCGCTCGCTCATCTGCACCGGGCCGCAGGAGTCGCTGGACAGCCACCTGATGGCGTTCGCGGCGGAGCGCAGCCGGCAGACCGGGGAGCCGGTACGGGTGTCGGGCTGACGCCGTCAGCCTGCCCGGGACGCTGAGCCGAACGTGAACAGCGCCTGGCCGGGCGGCCTGGCCGGCGGGGCACCGCGGAGCCGGCTGACGCCGACGCCGGTCTGGGTGCCGGTCTCGAGCGCGTCGAACGCGATCTCGTCGAAACCAGCTCGCGCAAACCAGGCGCGGACCCGCGGAGTCAGGTCGGGCGGCCGGCGGTGCCGAGTCCAGATCACGGTGGCGCCGGCGGCACACAGGGCCGGCGCCGCCTCGATGGTGCGCCTGATGTCCTGGTCGCTGACGTTGCCGAAGATCCCGCACAGCAACAGCACGTCCGCGGGCAGCGCGTCGGCGAAGCTGCCGACCCTGGACGCGTCCGCCTGGCGCACCTCGACCCGCGGCAGCCCCGCCGCAGCGGCGCGCCGGCGGGCCAGCCCGGCGTTGCGCGCATCGGACTCGACCAGCAGGGCCCGGACATCCTCCCGGCGCGGATGACCGGGCAGCACCCCCAGGACGTCATGGCCCTGCCCGGCGCACAGGCTGACCAGCCGCACTGGCCCGTCGGGGGCCTGGTCAAGCGCCCGCGACAGGTGCCACCGGACCCGCCGCAAGCGCGCGCTCAACGACGATGACGGGTCATCGTAAGCCTCGTGCCAGGCCACCCAGTCGCGCACGCCGCAGTCCCGCCGGGCGCTACGACGCGGAGGCGGTGGCTAGCTCGGCGTCGGCGGGCTCCACCGAGGCGAGCGGGGCACGGCCCGAGATCAGGTCGGCCGCCCGCTCGGCGATCGCTATCGTCGGCGCGTTGGTGCCGCCCCGGGGGGCCGTGGGCATGACCGAGGCGTCCACCACCCGCAGCCCCTCGATCCCCCGGACCCGGAGCTCCGGGTCGACCACGCTGGTGAGCCTGCTGGCGGCCAGCCTGGAGTCGCCGCCCATGGCGCAGGTGCCGGCCGGGTGGTGGCCGGTCGTCAGGTTGTGCCTGATGAACTCCCTGATCTCGGCGTCGGTGTGCACGTCGCCGCCGGGCGCCAGCTCCGACTGGCACATCCTGGACGCCGGGCGCGCGGCCGCGAAGTCCCTGGCCATCCGGATCCCGGTGACCAGCGGCTCGATATCGGCCCCGTCGGACAGGTAGGCCGGGTCGATCACCGGCTTGTGCCGCGGGTCGGCGCTGCGCAGCCGGACCTGGCCCCGGCTGCCCACGGCGACCAGGGTTACCAGCAGCGAGAGGGCCCGGATCGCGGGATCGGTGAGGCCGGCGTTCTGGTACGGGGTAGGCAGCGCGTGCCACTGGAGGTCGGGCGCGGGCAGCGCCGGGTCGGAGCGGCTGAACCCGCCGGACTCGGCGATGTTCGTGGTCATCGGCCCGGAGTGCCTCAGCTGCCAGCGGGCCAGGTTCTTCCGGCCCGCCTGCTCCCACAGCCCGCGGGTCTTCGGCGTGCGCCACATGGCGGCCACCGCCGGGTGGTCGGACAGGTTCGCGCCGACCCCGGGGCTGTCCGCCAGCACGGCGATGCCGTGCGAGCGCAGGTGGTCGGCGGGACCGATCCCGGACAGCATCAGCAGCTGCGGGCTGCCGATCGCGCCGGCGGCCAGGATGACCTCGCCTTCGGCGCGCGCCGTCTCGGCCACGCCGCGCAGCAGGTAACGCACGCCGACGGCCCGGCCGCCCGCCACCGCTATGCCGGTGACCAGGGCATCGGTCTGCACCGTCAGGTTGGGCCGGTCCGCGGCCGGGTGCAGGTACGCGTCAGCCGCCGACCAGCGCCGGCCGTGCCGCTGCGTGACCTGGTAGAAGCCGATGCCGTCTTGCCGGGGGCCGTTGAAGTCGTCGTTGGCCGGCGCGCCGGAGTTCCGGGCCGCGTCCACGAATGCGGTGGTCAGCGACGACTTGTACCGCAGATCCTGGACCAGGAGCGGGCCGGACCCGCCGTGGTAGGCGGAGGCACCGCGGGAGTTGCCCTCGGCGCGCAGGAAGTAGGGCAGCAGGTCGGTGTAGCCCCAGCCCTCGCAGCCGTATTCGTCGCGCCAGGTGCTGTAGTCGTAGCGGCTGCCGCGGATATAGATCATCGCGTCGATCGACGATGACCCGCCGAGGGTCCTGCCGCGGGGCCAGTAGACGCAGCGGCCCGCCGCGCGCTCCTGCGGCGCCGTCTGGTAGTTCCAGTCGTACGTGCTCTGCAGGAGAAGGCTCAGCGTCGCGGGAATGCGTATCTCGTCGGCGTCATCGGGCGGTCCCGCCTCCAGCAGCAGCACCCGGGTGGCCGGGTTCTCGGACAGGCGCGCGGCGAGGACGCAGCCGGCACCGCCTGCGCCGACGATGACATAGTCATACACGGCCAGCCTCCGCACGCAGTTCGGGACATTTGACAGATACCATACTCATCCCGTGGCCGCCGGAGGCGGCGATCCGGGACCACCGGCCGCGGCGATCCGGGACCACCGGCGGTGACGATCCGGGACCACCGGCCGCGCTCGATACGGTGGACCTTATGTCACGTGACCGCCGGGAGACCCCGGTCGTACTCTCCCGCATCTATACCCGCACCGGGGACGACGGCACCACGTCGCTCGGCGACGCCAGCCGCGCGGCCAAGACCGACCCCCGGCTCGCCGCCTACGCCGATGTCGACGAGGCGAACTGCGCGATCGGCGCCGCCGTCACCCTGGGCGGCCTGCCCGCCGAGATCACCAGCCTGCTCGTCCAGTTGCAGAACGAGCTCTTCGACGTGGGCGCCGACCTGTGCAACCCGGTGTCCGCCGCGGCCGGGCCGCCGCCCTACCCGCCGCTGCGGATCAGCGAGGAGTACGTCACGCGGCTCGAGCAGGCCTGCGACCGGTTCAACGAGGGCCTGCCGGTGCTGCGGAGCTTCGTGCTTCCGGGCGGCAGCGCGGGCGCCACGGCGCTGCACACGGCCAGGGCCGTAGTCCGGCGGGCAGAGCGCAGCGCCTGGGCGGCCATCGAGGCCCACGGCGAGGCCGTGAGCCCGCTGCCGGCCAGGTACCTGAACCGGCTCTCCGACCTGCTGTTCATCCTCGCCCGGCGGGCCAACGAGCCCGACGGCGACCTGCTGTGGAAGCCGGGCGCGCAGCGCTGAGCTCAGCGGAACTCGGACGCGGGCCCGGGCGGGGCGGCTTCCAGCCAGGCCAGGAACCCGGTCAGCGCGTCCTCGCTGAAGGCAAGCTCGACCCGCGCCGCGGCCGCCCCGGTATCGCACTCCACCACCACCGTGCCGGAGCCGATGCTCGTCACCTCCACCGGGTCGGGGGGGCGCCGGGATACCACGCTCAGCGCGTGCCGGGCGTAAACCTCGCCCGGGCGCAGCCGGAGCCCGAACACGGGATACCAGCACAGCTCGCCGGGCTGGTACGCGGCCAGGCCGAGCCGCCAGCGCCGGTCCCCCGCGTGCCGCAGGCCGCATTCGACGCTCCCGCCGCCGCGCTCGATCAGGGTCCTGCGGACCGCGATCCCCGTGGCGCACGCGAGCACGACGACCAGGACGACAAGGAGGAGCCAGCCGGCATCGAGCGCGAGCCTCCCCCCTGCCAACCCCGGCCCTCTCCGCGCCGGCCCCGGTCAGGCCCGGTCGGCAGGATCGCCGGCGGCTCGGAGCAGCGCCCTGAGGTAGCGGACGTCCGCTGGCTCCTCGTCGCCGCCCGCCGAGGCCTCCGCGCGTTCCAGCGCCTCGTCGAGGGCGGCCCGGGCGGCCTTCGTGTCGACCTCTTCGGCCAGCTGCGCCTCACGGGCCAGGATCGACACCCGGTCGTCCGCCACCGAGAAGAACCCGCCGTTCACCGCGGCCACCACCTCGCCGCCGTCGCCGGCCGCGGCGTCCGGGCTGCCTTCGGGCCTGATCCGCACCAGGCTGCCCTCGGCCAGGATGCCGAGCACGGGCGTGTGGCCGGTCAGCACGCCGATGTCCCCGTCCAGGGTCTTGGCGATGACCATCCCGGCCTGGCCCGCCCAGATCTCGCCCTCCGGGACGACCAGCTCCACCCGCAGAGTCACCGTGCCACCTCGCGCGACTCCATCACGACGCCACCTCGCGTGCCTGGCTCACGGTGCTTGCCTGGCGCGACTTCGTCACGACCGCTCCAGGTCCTTGGCCTTCTTCTCCACGTCCTCGATCCCGCCGACCATGAAGAACGCCTGTTCCGGGTACTGGTCGTACTTGCCCTCGGTGATCGCCTTGAACGACGCGATGGTCTCGTTCAGCGGGACGAACACCCCCGGCTGGCCGGTGAACTGCTGGGCGACGAACATCGGGTGGGACAGGAACCGCTCGATCCGCCGCGCGCGCTGCACGGTGACCCGGTCCTCCTCGGACAGCTCGTCGATGCCGAGGATCGCGATGATGTCCTGCAGCTCCTTGTACCGCTGCAGGATCCGCTGCACCTCGCGCGCCACGTCGTAGTGCTCCTGCCCGACGTACGCCGCGCTCAGGATCCGCGAGGTGGAGTCGAGCGGGTCCACCGCGGGGAAGATCCCCTTCTGGGTGATCTCGCGGGACAGCACCGTGGTCGCGTCCAGGTGAGCGAACACGGTATGCGGCGCCGGGTCGGTGATGTCGTCCGCGGGCACGTAGATGGCCTGCATGGACGTGATCGAGTGGCCGCGGGTCGAGGTGATCCGCTCCTGCAGCTCGCCCATCTCGTCGGCCAGCGTCGGCTGGTAGCCCACCGCCGACGGCATCCGGCCGAGCAGCGTGGACACCTCCGAGCCCGCCTGGGTGAACCGGAAGATGTTGTCGATGAACAGCAGCACGTCCAGGCCCTCTACGTCCCGGAAGTACTCGGCCATCGTGAGCGCGGACAGGCCGACCCGCAGCCGGGTGCCGGGCGGCTCGTCCATCTGCCCGAAGACCA
This sequence comes from uncultured Actinomycetota bacterium, assembly GCA_963808705.1. Taxonomy (GTDB): domain Bacteria; phylum Actinomycetota; class Actinomycetes; order Streptosporangiales; family Streptosporangiaceae; genus JASHPR01. Next base: position 57,269 of record CAWEHB010000018.1, read on the forward strand.
GCGCGGTGTCCTTGATGACGTTGGACTCGGTCATCTCGATGAACAGGTCGTTGCCCTCACGGGTCCGCTCGCCCACGCCGGCGAACACCGAGACCCCGCCGAAGTTCTTCGCCACCCGGGTGATCATCTCCTGGATCAGCACGGTCTTGCCCACCCCGGCCCCGCCGAACAGGCCGATCTTGCCGCCCCGGACGTACGGGGTGAGCAGGTCGAGAACCTTGATCCCGGTCTCCAGGATCTCGGTCCTCGACTCCAGCTGGTCGAAGGCCGGCGGGTCGCGGTGGATCCCCCACCGCTCGGTGATCTTCAGCGTGGACGTCGGCACGTCCAGGGTCTCGCCGAGGACGTTGAACACGTGGCCCTTGGTGACGTCCCCCACCGGCACCGTGATGGGCCCGCCGGTGTCGGTGACCACGGCGTCGCGGACCAGGCCGTCGGTCGGCTGCATGGAAATGGTCCGGACCACGTTGTCCCCGATGTCCTGGGCGACCTCCAGGGTCAGCCTCCTTTCGTTCCCCTGGTCCCCCTCGCTCCCCTCGATTTCCTCGGTTACCTCACTGTTCAGCGCCGTGTTCACGTGCAGGGCGTTGTAGATGCCGGGAATCTGCTCGGCCGGGAACTCCACGTCGACAACCGGACCGATGACGCGCACGACCCGGCCGGTGCCACGCTGTTCGGCTGCCCCGTCCTGGCCTGCGGTGTTCTCTTGGGTAGCGGTCATGGTGCTGCTCACTAACTCCCTGTGGTCGTCTCTGCCAGCGCGTTAGCGCCCCCGACGATCTCGCTGATTTCCTGGGTGATCTCGGCCTGCCGTGCCTTGTTGGCTTCCAGCGTAAGCTGGTCCAGCAGATCGTTGGCGTTGTCGGTGGCGGACTTCATGGCCCGGCGTCTCGCGGCGATCTCGGCCGCGGCCGAATCGAGCAGCGCGTGGAAGATCCGGCTCTCCACGTACCACGGCAGCAGGGCGTTGAGGACATCCTCGGGCGACGGCTCGAATTCGTACAGCGGCACCGCCCCGCGTTCCGGTGCCTCGGTCGTCTCCTCGATCTCCAGCGGCAGGATCCGCAGCGAGACCGGGCTCTGGGTGAGCATGGACACGAACTCGGTGTGCACGAGGTAGATCTCGTCTACGCCGCCGTCGGCGGCCGGCCGGTCGTACGCCTCGAGCAGCGCGTTGGTGATCTCGGTGGCGTTCTGGTGCGTCGGGGTATCGGAGAACCCGCTCCACTCCGCGGCCATCTCGCGCTGCCGGAACCGGTGCCAGGCGATGCCCTTGCGGCCGGCCACGAACGGCACCCCCTCGACCCCCCGCTCGCCGAGCAGCGCCTCCAGCCCCTGGGCCTCGCGCAGGACGCTGGTGTTGTACGCGCCGCAGAACCCGCGGTCGCTGGTCAGGATCAGCACCGCGGCGCGAGCCGGATTCTCCGGTTCCAGGATGAGCGGATGGCGGATCTGCGACGAGCGGCTGACCACGGCCTCGACCGCCCAGGTGATCTCCCGTGCGTACGGCTGCGCGGCCCGCAGCCGCTGCTGTGCCTTGATGATCCGCGACGACGCGATCAGCTCCTGGGCGCGGGTGATCTTGGCGGTGGACTGGACCGCCCGGATCCGCCGCCTGACCAGGCGAAGCTGTGCTCCCACCGTCTGCCGCCCTACTCCTTGGCCGGCGCCGCAGCGTCCGGCGGCACGTACTTCTTGACCGCCTCCTGGCCCGGGTCGGCGTCGGCCGCGTCGCCGTCCTCGGCCCCGTCGGAGACCAGCAGGTCGCCGCCGGTGATCTCGAAGCCGCGCCGGAACTCGTCGATCGCGTCCTTGAGCGCGGTGATGGTGTCCTCGGACAGGTCACCGGTCTCCCGGATCGCGTCGTAGATGCCGGCCTGCGACCGCTGCAGGTAGTCGAGGAAGTCGTCCTCGAACCGGTCGATGTCCTCGACCGGCACGTCGTCGAGGGACCCAGAGGTACCGGCCCATACCGCGACCACCTGCCGCTCCACTGGCAGCGGGCTGTACTGCGGCTGCTTGAGCAGCTCGACCAGGCGCGCCCCGCGGTCGAGCTGAGCCCGCGAGACCGGGTCCAGGTCGGAGGAGAAGGAGGCGAACGCCTCCAGGTCGCGGTACTGGGAGAGCGCGAGCTTCAGCCCGCCGGCGACCTTCTTCATGGCCTTGATCTGCGCGTCGCCGCCTACCCGGGACACCGACTGGCCGACGTTGATGGCCGGCCGGACGCCCGAGTTGAACAGGTCGGTCTCCAGGAAGATCTGCCCGTCGGTGATCGAGATCACGTTGGTCGGGATGTAGGCCGAGATGTCGTTCGCCTTGGTCTCGACGATGGGCAGCCCGGTCATCGACCCGCCGCCGAGGCCGTCGGACAGCTTCGCGCACCGCTCGAGCAGCCGGGAGTGCAGGTAGAAGACATCTCCCGGATAGGCCTCGCGGCCGGGGGCCGGCGCAGCAGCAGCGAGATCGCGCGGTACGCTTCGGCCTGCTTGCTCAGGTCGTCAAAGACGATCAGCACGTGCTGGCCGGCGTACATCCAGTGCTGGCCGATGGCCGATCCGGTGAACGGGGCGATGTACTTGAAGCCCGCCGGGTCCGACGCGGGCGCCGCCACGATCGTGGTGTACTCCAGCGCGCCCGCGTCCTCGAGCGCCTGGCGGACCTGCGCGATCGTCGAGCCCTTCTGGCCGACGGCGACGTAGACGCACTTGACCTGCCGGGCCGGGTCGCCGGAGTCCCAGTTGCCTTTCTGGTTGATGATCGTGTCGATGGCGATGGCGGTCTTGCCGGTCTGCCGGTCACCGATGATCAGCTCGCGCTGGCCGCGCCCGACCGGGGTGATCGCGTCGATCGCCTTGATTCCGCTCTGCAGCGGCTCCTTCACCTTCTGCCGCTGCACCACCGACGGTGCCTGCACCTCCAGCGCGCGCAGCTCGGTGCCCTCGACCGGGCCCTTGCCGTCCATCGGGCTGCCGAGCGGGTCCACGACCCGGCCGAGGAAGCCGTCGCCCACCGGAACGGACAGGACCTCGCCGGTGCGCTTGACTCGCTGGCCCTCGTCGATCTTGCTGAACTCGCCGAGGATGACCACGCCGACCTCGCGCACGTCCAGGTTCAGCGCTATGCCGCGGGTGCCGTCCTCGAACTCCAGCAGCTCGTTGGCCATGGCCGAGGGCAGGCCCTCGACCCGGGCGATCCCGTCGCCGGCCTCGGCCACGACGCCGATCTCCTCGGTGGCTGCGGCCTCTGGCTGGTAGTCCTCGACGAAACGGGCCAGCGCGTCCCGGATCTCTTCCGGCCGGATTGTCAGCTCCGCCATGGTCCTCGCGTCTCTCTGTGCTGCATCTGCTCTGTTATTGGGTCTTGATGGGCTCAGCCGGCCAGCCTGCGCCGGAGCTCGGCCAGCCGGCTCGCCATGCTGCCGTCGATGATCTCGTCCGCGATCTGCACGGACATGCCGCCGATCACCTGGGGGTCGAGCACTACATTCAGGTGTACGTCCCGTCCGTAGGAGGCGGCAAGCGCCGCGGCGAGCCTGCGGCGCTGGGCCGCGGTGAGCGGGATCGCGACGTGCACCTGGGCCACCAGGCGCTCTCGCCGCTCGGCGGCCAGCCGGGCGTACTCGTCCAGGCTGGCGTCCAGGCTGCGTCCTCGGCCCTGCACGGCCGCCTGCGTGACCAGCCGCAGCGTCGGCTCGGTCACCTTGCCGTCCAGCAGCCCGTCCAGCAGCCCGCGCTTGCGGTCCGCGGGGATGAACGGGCTGGACAGCGCGAAGCGCAGGTCAGGCGCGCCGTTCACGACCCGGCCGAACCGGAACAGCTCGTCCTCGAGGTCGTCCAGCTGGCCGGCCCGGTTCGCGACCTCGACGATCGCGAGCACGGCGAGCTGCTCGGCGGCGTCGGGCAGGTCGCCGGGCTCGGCCCAGTGCTCGCTGACCAGGCCGGAGACCAGGCCCATGGTCGCGGGCGCGATCTTGTCCCCGAGCAGCGTCCGGGCCAGGCCTGCCTTGGCCCGGGCCTCCCGGGTCGGGTCGGACAGCACCCGGCGCAGCCCGGCCTCGGAGTCCAGGAGCCCGGTCACGGCAAACAGCTCGTCGCCGAGCTGGCCGGGGTCGGCGCCGCCGGCCAGGACCGCGGCGAGCCGCTCCTTGGCTTCGGCGAGCGATGCCCGGCTGGCGCCTCTCATCAGGTGGCCCTGGCCTCGGCAGTCCCCGGCTGCTGCTCAAGCTGCTCCAGGAACCGGTCCACGGTCCGGCGCTGCCTGGCCTCGCTCTCCAGCGATTCGCCGACGACCTTGCTGGCCAGCTCCACGGACAGGGACCCGATCTCGGCGCGCAGCGAGGTCAGCGCCTGCTGCCGGTCGGACTCCGTCTGCGCCTGCGCGGCCGCCGTCAGCCGGGCGTACTCGGCCTGTCCCTGCTCGCGCATCTGGGCGATGATCTGGGCGCCCTGTTCCTTGGCCTCCTCGCGTATTCGCGAGGCCTCGCGGCGGGCGTCGGCCAGCTGAGCCCGGTACTGCTCGAGCACCTGGGCCGCCTCGGCCTGGGCCTCCTCGGCCCGCTTGAGGCCGCCCTCGATCGCGTCGGTCCGCTCCTCGAGCATCTTCTGGATCCGCGGCAGCAGGAGCTTGCCCATGATGCCGAACACGATGAAGAACGCGAGCAGGCCCGTGATCAGCTCGGTCAGGTTCGGGACCAGCGGGTTCTGCGTTCCGCTCTGCGCCAGGTGCAACATGGCGGGTTAACCCTTCCGGCTTCGCTAACTGGTGATGAAGAAGGGAACGGCGATGCCGATCAGCGCGAGCGCCTCGGTCAGCGCGAAGCCGATCCACATGTAGGTGGTGATCCGGCCGGACGCCTCGGGCTGGCGCGCCATGGCCTCGATGGCGTGCCCGAACACCAGGCCGATGCCGATGCCGGGGCCGATGGCCGCCAGGCCGTAAACGAGCTTGCCCAGGCCTACGATCTTGATGGTGCTCGTAGGGGTGCTCGTCGCGATGTAGAGCAGGTGATGCACCAGCATCGGATGCATGTGTCGGTTTCCCTTTCTCCGGCCCGGCGCCGCTGTGCGCCGGGTCTAGTTCTCATGAGGTTGCTCAGTGCGCTGGCACCAGCGCATCCGATATGTAGAACGCGGTCAGCGTGGCGAAGATGAAGGCCTGCAGGAACGTGATCAGCACCTCGAGCACGAACACCAGCAGGAACACGGCGAACGAGACCGCCGCGAACAGCAGGCCGATCGTCGCGCTGAACAGGTACCAGGAGGCGACCGAGAACACCAGCAGCAGCAGGTGCCCGGACAGCATGTTGGCGAAGAGCCGGATGGCCAGCGTGAACGGCCGGACGATGATGTTGGACAGCAGCTCGATGGGGGAGAGCAGCGGCAGGATCCACCAGGGGGCGCCCGGAGGGACCGCCATGTTCTTGAAGTAGCCGAGCGGGCCCTGGTGCCGGATGCCGATAACGATGTAGGTCACCCAGACCACCAGCGTCAGGGCCACGGGGAACGCGAACTTCGATGTGGCGGGGAACTGGGCCACCGGGATGAGCTCCCACAGGTTCATCAGCCAGACGAAGAAGAACAGCGACACCAGGAACGGCAGGTACCGGTCGCCCTTGCTGCCCATCTGCGGCCGCAGGATCTGGTCGCGGACGGCCAGGACGCCGAGTTCGCCGAGGTTCTGGACGCCGCGCGGCACCAGCTTCGGCTTGCGGAACGCCATCCAGAAGACGAGCAGGACGATGGCCGCGGAGAGCAGCATGAGCAGGATCGGCTTGGTGAACTGGAAGCCGCCGATCGTGAAAATCGGCTTGAAGTAGAAGTCCCCGATCGACGGGGCCGGGTAGCCGCATGAGGGGTGGGACTGGAAGTGGCAGCCGCTGGCCGTCGTCATCACGTGGGCGTTACTCATCGTGCGCTCCTGCGACTCCCTGGCCCGCGGCCCCGGCCTGACCAGGCCCGGCCGCGCCTGGCGGCCTGATACTCCCGGGCAGGCGCCGTCATCGCGGGGTAAAGCGGAAGATGACCAGGGCCAGGGCCAGGGCCAGGCCCAGCAGCATCCCGATCGGGAACAGCACGGGGACATCCGTCCATCGCCCGATCAGCCAGCCGATGCCGCCGTAGAGCGCCATGCCCCCGACCAGGTAGCTGACCACCGCCCAGCCGGTGCCCTCGCGGGGTGGCGGCGGCTCGTACTTCTTGCGCCCTTCGTTCAGAGCCTTCTTGCGGCCCCCGTCCGCGGTGCTCATGACGGCCCGGCCACGCTCGGACGGGCGCAGCCGGGCCCATGGGCCGCGGTACGCCGTCCAGGTCCTGAGTACGCCCCACGAGTCACCGTTCCCCGTCCGGCTCGACGTACAGCATCTTCAGCCGCATGGACCAGATCGCCTGCGCCCCGGTGTACACCAGCACGCAGACGAGAACGGTCAGGCCGAAGGCCTTGGGATTGAACGCGGTCGTGTCCTGGAGTTGCCCGAAAATGACGATCAGGATCAGGATCTTGACGAGATAGGTGGCGATCGCCGTCGCCATCATGGCCTGAGGGCTCACCCGGGCCGCGCGGCCCACGGCGACCACGCTGATCCCGAAGAACAACGCGACCACTACCACGCCGATGAGGGCGCCGATCAGCCCCTTGCCGCCGCCGAGCACGGTGGCGAGCACGACCATGACCACCGCGACGACGGCCGCCACCGCGGCCGATCGCCGGACGATCCGGGCGTAGTTCGCCACCATCTATTGGGCTCCGGGAAAGCTAGACCGAAACTTCCTGACCCCTGCGGACCCATCGATGCCCGGGTGGCACCTTGCCGCGATGCCGCAACGGCGGCGCGGCTGCGTCGCCAGGTGAGCGAAACGTATCACGGACCTCTCAACTCGTCTTCAGGCGGGTGCTTGTGAAAGATATCACAAGCTCCCCGGCGTCGACCTCACCGGGGTTACCTAACGTGACGAAGGCCGCGCCGGAACGCCCGGCGGACGGGGCGGCGCGGGCTCTGCCGCCGCCGCTGACCGGGCCGGCCCGGGCCGGGCCGGGGCGGGCCGGGCCGGGCCGGGCCGGGGCGCCGTGGCCGGAACCGGAGCCGACAGCGTGGGCAGGGCCGGAGCGGGCACGGGCCGGGTCACCGCGGGCGCTGCCACCGCGGGCGCTGCCACCGCGGGCGCTGCCACCGCGGGCGCTGCGACCGCGGGCGCTGCCACCGCGGGCGCTGCGGCCGCGGACCCTGCGACCGCGGACCCTGCGACCGCGGACCCTGCCGGCGCGGCGGCGGCCCGGCGGCCCCGCTCCCACCAGCGCAGCCGCGGCATCGACATCATCAGCAGCACGAGCATGGCCGCCAGGGTGGTCACGGCGAGCACGGACAGCGGGGTCTTCGCGATGGACAGCGAGACGATGCCGCCCGCGAACAGCGTGGCCCACAGGTACATGATCAGCACGCTGGAGCGGTGCGAGTGACCGATGTCGAGCAGCCGGTGATGCAGGTGCTTGCGGTCAGGCGCCAGCGGCGACAGGCCGGCCCTGGTCCGCCGCACCACGGCCAGCAGCAGGTCCGCGTAGGGGATCACCAGGATGGCCGCGGGCAGCAGCAGCGGCAGGATCTCGGGGAACCGGTTCACGGCCGGGCGCAGGTTGTCGGCGTAGGCCAGGGACGCGATGCTCGAGATCGGGATGTAGGCCAGCAGCAGCCCGAGCAGCATCGATCCGGTGTCGCCCATGAAGATCCGGGCCGGGTAGAAGTTGTGCGGCAGGAAGCCCAGGCACGCCCCGGCCAGCAGCGCGGAGGCGAGGGCCGGCCCGGCCTGCTCGGGAAGGGTATAGACCTCGGTCAGCCGGTAGTAGTAGGCGAAGAACGCGATAGCCGCGATGCAGACGATCCCCGCGGCAAGGCCGTCGAGGCCGTCGATGAAGTTGACCGCGTTGATGGTCGCCACCACGAAGAAGATCGTCAGGGCGGTCGACTCGTTCGGCGTGAGGACCAGCGTGGCGTTGCCGGGCATGGGCAGCCAGCCCAGCTGGGCGCCGCTCCAGAACAGGATGCCGCCCGCGGCCGCCTGGCCGGCCAGCTTGCTGATCGGGCTCAGCCCCCACCGGTCATCGACCATCCCCACGAGGACGATGACCCCGCCGGCCAGCAGCAGCCCCGCGGCCGTCCGGTCGCCCGCCAGCACGGTGCGCAGCGGGGTCAGCTCGGCGGCCACCATGAGGCCCGCCGCCAGGCCGCCGTAAATGGCCAGCCCGCCGAGCAGGGGGATCGGCACGACGTGCACATCCCGGTCCCGGGCCTCGTGCATCGCCCCGGCCGCGATCGCCCCGCGGCGCACCAGCGGCGTCAGCAGATAGGTGACGGCCGCGGTGACCAGCAGGGTCAGTACGTACTCAGACACGGCGGCCCGCCAAGTCCGGACTGGATGTACGCATTACGACAACTCTAGAGCACCACTCCCGCGACCGGGGGTGATCGCCAGGCACCCCGGCCGGGGAATCATCACTCACACACCGCAGACGCGCCGTTACCCCCGCGCGCACCGATATATATCGCATAACGGGACAGGTCAACGGCCGAGGCGGCCCGCGTCACGCGCCCGGCGCGACATCCCCGCCCGTGGACAGGGCCGCTACCTCGCGCAGCCGCCCGACGGACACGGCGCCGGCCCGCAGCAGCCGGGGCACTCCCCCGGTGAGATCCACGATCGTGGACGGGACGTCCGCGGCGCACGGCCCGCCGTCCAGGTAGACCGAGACGGCCTCGCCGAGTTGCTCCTGCGCCCCGGCCGCGGTCGTGGCGGGGGGCGAGCCGGTGCGGTTGGCGCTGCTCACCGCCAGCGGGCCAGTCTCCTTGAGCAGGTCGAGGGCTACCGGGTGCAGCGGCATGCGGACCGCCACGGTCCCGCGCGTGTCGCCCAGGTCCCAGTTGAGCGACCGGTTCGCGCGGCACACGAGGGTCAGCCCGCCCGGCCAGAACTCGTCGATCAGGTCCTTGCCGTACGGCCCGAGGTCCTCGATCAGCGCCGTGGCCGCGCGGACGGTGCCGACGAGCACGGGCGGGGGCATGTCCCGGTCCCGGCCCTTGGCCGCCAGCAGGGCCATGACCGCCGACGGGTAGAACGCGTCGGCGCCGATCCCGTACACCGTGTCGGTCGGCAGCACCACCAGATCGCCGGTGCGCAGCGCCAGCGCCGCGGCCTTGAGTCCCTCGGCGCGGCTGGCCGGGTCCGCGCAGTCATAGGTTGTACTCACGAGCGGTCATCCTTCCAGCTTCGCCGCCGCGCTGACGAAGCGGTCCCGGCTGGCCAGATCAGAGTGGTTGCGGGTGCCGCGCCAGCCTCGTTCCTCGGCGAAGACCCAGTAGACCGCCGCGCCCTGCGGCGCGCCGTGCTCCACCGCGACCAGGCCGCCGCCGCGCAGCAGCCGCCGGGCCGCGCCCTCGATCACCCGGATCGAGTCCAGCCCGTCCGCGCCCCCCCACAGCGCCGTGGCCGGGTCGTACTCGCCGACCTCTGGCGGCACCCAGGAGCCGGCCGGGATGTAGGGCGGATTGCTGATCACCAGGTCCACGGCGCCGTCCAGGTCCGGCAGCGCGCTGGCGAAGTCGCCGTCGTGCAGCGTGACCCGGCCCGCCGTGTGCGGCGCCGCCCGCGCGCACCGGGCGATGTTCCGCTCGGCCCACTGCCGGGCGAGCGGGTCGGCCTCGACCGCGTGCACCCGGGCGCCCGGCACCTCCTGGGCGATGGCCAGGGCGATCGCGCCCGACCCGGTGCCGAGGTCGGCGACCACCGGCGCGGCGGTGTCCATCGCGCCGAGCGCCTCGATGGCCCAGCCGGTCATGACCTCGGTCTCCGGGCGCGGCACGAACACCCCGGGACCCACCTCGAGCTCCAGGTAGCGGAAGTAGGCCCGCCCGGTGATGTGCTGCAGCGGCTCGCGGGACGCCCGGCGCGCGACGTCGTCCCAGTACCGCGGGTCGAACGCGGCATCGGGCACCGTGTGCAGCGCGCCCCGGTCCACGCCGTGCACGTGCGCCGCGATCAGCTCGGCGTCGGCGCGGGGCGACTCCACCCCGGCCTCGGCCAGCCGGGACGCGGCCACGGCGATCTCGTCCAGCAGCAGGTTCATGAGGCCCGCTCGGCCGACTCCGCGATCTTCTCGGCCCGGTCGGCCGCCGCTAGCGCGCCGATGACCGCGTCCAGGTCCCCGTCGATGACCTGATCCAGGTTGTAGGCCTTGTATCCGACCCGGTGATCCGAGATCCGGTTCTCCGGGAAGTTGTAGGTGCGGACCCGCTGGGACCGGTCGACCGCGGCGACCTGGCTCCGGCGCTCGGCCGCGGCCTGCGCGTCGGCCTGCTCCTGGGCCTGGGCCAGCAGCCGCGCGCGCAGGATCCGCATGGCCTGCTCCCGGTTCTGCAGCTGGCTCTTCTCGTTCTGGCAGGACACCACGATCCCGGTGGGCTTGTGCGTGATCCGCACCGCGGAATCGGTGGTGTTCACGCTCTGGCCCCCGGGCCCGGACGAGTGGAAGGTGTCGATCCGCAGGTCGTTCGGGTCGACGGTGACCTCGATGGGGTCCGCCTCGGGCATCACCAGGACGCCGGCGGCCGAGGTGTGGATCCGGCCCTGCGACTCGGTGACCGGCACCCGCTGCACCCGGTGCACGCCGCCCTCGTACTTCAGCCGGGACCACGCGCCGTCGCCCCGGGCCACGCCGCGGCCGCCCGCCTTGATCGCGACCGTGGCGTCCTTGTAGCCGCCCAGGCCGGTCATGGTCGAGTCGAGGATCTCGGTCTTCCAGCCGTGCCGCTCGGCGAAGCGCAGGTACATGCGCAGCAGGTCCCCGGCGAACAGGGCCGACTCCTCGCCGCCCTCGCCGGCCTTCACCTCGAGGATGACGTCCCGGGCGTCGCTCGCGTCCTTCGGCACCAGCAGCTGCTGCAGCCGGTCCTCGAGTTCCGCCCGGCGGCGCCCCAGCTGCTCGGCTTCCGCGGCGAACGAGGCGTCCTCGCCCGCCAGCTCGTGCGCGGTGGCCTCGTCGGCGGCGACCCGCTGCCACTCGCGGTAGGCGTGCACGACCGGGCCGAGCTCGCCGTACCGCCGGCCGATCGTCCGGGCGCGGTCGGGGTCGGCGTGGACGGCGGGGTCGGCGAGATCTCGCTCCAGTGCCGCGTACTCATCCGCCAGCTCATCGAGCCGGTCAAACACAATTCCCTCCAGGGGCGGTACGGCCCGCCCGCCGACCGTATCTAGGCGTGCCGAACCCGGTGGATGTATGGACGTACATCCACCGGGTTACGAGGATCTACTTGCCGCCGGACTGCTTCTTGCCGAAGCGCCGCTCGAACCGGGCGACCCGCCCGCCGGTGTCCAGGATCTTCTGCTTGCCGGTGTAGAACGGGTGGCAGTTCGAGCAGATGTCGGCGTGGATCACGCCGTCCTTGGCGGTGCTCCGGGTGGTGAAGGTGTTCCCGCAGGTGCAGGTCACCTTGGTCTCCACGTAGTCCGGGTGAATATCAGGCTTCATGTCGTGACTCCTGGTTCTGGCGGTCGCCGGGTCGCCTCGCCACGTGCCTGCCACGGCGGACGTGAACCGGTACCGCATGGTATGTGCGACACCGCGTTGGCGCTGCAGTGCCGCTCGGCCAGTGCCAGCCCGTGCAACGTTGGCCCGGGCCGGAAGATTCCCGCGACCGGCTAGCTGCCGATCGTGGTCTTCTGCACCTGGAGCAGGAACTCGGCGTTGCTCTTGGTCTCCTTCATCCGCTCCATCAGCACCTCGAGCGCCTGCTGCGGCTCGAGCGCGTGCAGCACCCGCCGGAGCTGCCAGACGATCTTGAGCTCCTCCGGGGTCATCAGCAGGTCTTCCTTGCGGGTGCCGGACGCGTCCACGTCGATCGCGGGGAAGATCCGCTTGTCGGCCAGCTCGCGGCGCAGCCGCAGCTCCATGTTGCCGGTGCCCTTGAACTCCTCGAAGATCACCTCGTCCGCGCGGGAGCCGGTCTCGATCAGGGCGGTGGCCAGGATCGTCACCGAGCCGCCGTGCTCGATGTTGCGCGCCGCGCCGAAGAACCGCTTCGGCGGGTAGAGCGCGGTCGAGTCCACGCCGCCGGACATGATCCGCCCGCTGGCCGGGGCCGACAGGTTGTAGGCCCGGCCGAGCCTGGTGATCGAGTCCAGCAGCACGACCACGTCGTGGCCCATCTCGGCCAGCCGCTTGGCGCGCTCGATGGCCAGTTCCGCCACGGTGGTGTGGTCCTCGGCCGGCCGGTCGAAGGTCGAGTAGATGACCTCGCCCTTGACCGTGCGCTGCATGTCGGTGACTTCCTCGGGCCGCTCGTCCACCAGCACGACCATCAGGTGGCACTCGGGGTTGTTCTTGGTGATCGCGTTCGCGATCGCCTGCATGATGAGCGTCTTGCCCGCCTTGGACGGCGACACGATCAGGCCGCGCTGGCCCTTGCCGATCGGGGCCATCAGGTCGATGATCCGGGTGGTCATGTTGCCCGGCTCGGTCTCCAGCCGGAGCCTTTCCTGCGGGTACAGCGGCACCAGCTTGGCGAACTCCGGGCGGGTCTTGGACTGCTCCGGGTCCAGGCCGTTGACCTTATCCAGGCGGACCAGCGCGTTGAACTTCTCCCGGCGCTCGCCCTCCCGCGGCTGCCGGACCGCGCCCTCGATGACGTCGCCCTTGCGCAGGCCGTGCCGGCGCACCTGGGACAGCGAGACATAGACGTCGTCGGGTCCCGGCAGGTAGCCGGTCGTGCGGACGAACCCGTAGTTGTCCAGCACGTCCAGGATGCCCGCGATGGGGATGAGCACGTCGTCCTCGGAGATGACCGGCTCGGCGTCGCCGCCGCGCTCCCGGCGTCCGCGGTTGTTGTTCCGGTTGCGGAACCGGTCCCGGCTGCGCCGGCTGCCCTGGTTATCGCGGTCGTCGTCGCCGCGGCCGCCCTGCTGGTCGCCGCGCGGCCCCGAACCCGAGTCGCGGGAATCCCGCGAGTCACGATGCTGGTCGGAGCCGTCGCTGGCCGCGCGGGGCTGGTCGTCGCGCCGGCCGTTACCCTGGTCGTCACGCCGGCCGTTGCTCCCGCGGCGACGGCGGCTGTCCCGCTGGCCATCGCCCTGCTGCTGGACATCGTCCCGCTGCGCGCCGCCGCCCTGGCTGACGGCGTCACGGCCGTCGGCCTCGCGGCGGGTGACATCGCTCCCGCTGGCCGGCGCTCCGGCTCCGGCCGGGGCCGCCACGGCCGCGGCGCCGTCCCCTGCGGCACCGGCCCCCCCGATGCCCGCGGCTCCCGCGCCGCCCTGATACGAACTGTCGCCGATTCCGTCCGCGCTGGTACCGCCGCCCACACCAGGCGGCGTCGATGTCGCAAATTCCATGGCGTCCTGCTCAAAGAGGCGGGTAGCGCCGGCTCCCGCAGGCGCCCCTCGCTGGACTGAGTTGTCGTTCCGCGCGCCCTGGCTGCCCCCGCCCTGGCGGCCGCGGGCGGCGCGATCCGCCGCCTGGCCGCCGGCGCTCTCGGTACCCGGCATGGCCCCCTTGCCCTGCCGCTCCTCGATCGCGGCGATGACCTGGCCCTTGCGCATCCGGCCGGTGCCCATGATGCCCATCGACTGCGCTAGCCGCTGCAGGTCGGGCAGGAGCATCGCGGACAGGCCCGTGCCACCGCGGCGGCTGGCCGCGGCCGTCCCCGCCGCACCAGAACCCCGCGCCTCCCCGGCGCTGGAGTCCCCGTCTGGCCAGGAGCGTACCGCGCCGGCCGGCTCGGGGGAAGCCCCGGCCTGGCCCGCCGGGTCCGGCGTCTGGCCGGGCCACGGGGACGCAGAGGCTGGTTCCTCAGGCGTGCCAGAGGAACCGGTGATCATATCGGTGGTGTCGCTCACGAGGGGTCCTTCCCAGGGCGCGGGCGCCGGCCGCAGATTCGGCCGCTGCCGCTCGCTGTCATGCTCCGGCCGATCGGCCGGGCCAATTGTTGTGCAATCCGCCATCCCCGCGCTGTCCCGCACCCGGCAGGCACGCTGTCGCGCCCTGCCGCAACGCGCGGCCCTCCGTCCGCAGCTCGCGTCGCAATAACTAGCACCGGCGCTTGCGCTGGCGCCAGTACCGGCGGTAGAGAGTCGAGGCAAGCCCAGACGGCCGGACGGGTCCGCACCTTGTCGCACCCGGCTCCGCCGCGCACCGTCCGCGCCTGGCGGGTGTGGCGGTGTGGGGGTGGGTGGGTGGGTGTCTGTGGCAGCCACAGCCCTCCGCTGGATGCGGACCGGGACTGGCAGACAGGCGAGCACCTCTCCCCATGGCGGGGCATCTGGTGCGGCATCCAGCTTAACACCATGAGCGCCCACGGCATTCCTTGGAGGTATCCGTCAGTCGGGGACAAGCCGACGGCCCGTGCGCGAGCGGCCCAGGATCTCCTGAGAACGCTCACATCGCGAGGTTTCGGGTACGCTCCTGCCGCCCGTGACCGGGTGCAGGATCGGCAGGGGAGGACTCGAAACCAGGCTGTAGCCGTCGACGTCCAGGGTCTTACAACGCATGCGGTACCCGTTTCGGCGGCGATTGAACCGCCCGTTTCCAAATCCCCCGGCCCCGTTGCCCGCGGCCGCGATCAGATGCCCCGGAACCCACGTCAACCAGGCGATTCTCACAAGTCCCGACAGTTCGAGCACGGCTACAGCCGCAGCGGCGCGGCCACGCCGAGCAGCCGCAGGCCGGTCCCGAGCGCGGTCTGGGCCGCGGCGGCCAGCCACAGCCTGGCCGCCGCCCAGGCTCCGTCCCGCGGCGCGGACCGGCCGCCGAACGGCAGCGCCGGGCAGTTCTCCCCGCAGTCGAGCCAGGCCCCGCCCAGGGACTCGAGATAGCGGGTGAACACATCAGGCCGGCGACGGCGGGCGGCGGAGACGGCGCGTTCCGGAAGCCACGACATGATGTCCAGGAGCCGGCGCTCGCTCGGGCGCGCGAGCAGTTCCGGCCGGAACGCATCGGGCCGGCCGCGATCCACGCCGAGGTCGGCGGCCCACCGCAGGACGGACGCGGCATGCGCGTGCGCGTACCGGACCGCGAAGAACGGATTCGAGAAGTCATTCCGAACGCACCGTCTCGCGTCGACCGCCCCCGCCCGGGCCGGCCTGGCCCGGGCCAGTGCGTAGCGGACCGCGTCGGTTCCCGCGAACGCGACGGCCGCGGCCGGTGCTGCCAGGGTGGGGGGCGCCGTCCGTTGCGGAAGGCTCTGGGGTTTGACCGTGGCCCCGGCGGCCTCGGCCAGCCGGCCCGTGACCGCGGCGGCCACCTGCTCGGCCGCCTCCTCCCAGGTGGCGGCCGAGGCCGGGTCGGCGGCGGCCGGGGCCACGACCTCGGCGCCGCGCAGGGCGTCGCTGGCCGCGCAGGCGTCGCCCGCGGCCGGGACGCGGACGGCCAGGGCCGCGAGCGCCCCGGGGGTGACGGTCACGGTGAGATAGCCGCCGCCGGTGACGGAAGCGGCGGCGATCCAGGCCGTCCGGCGCAGCCGCTCGGCCAGCCCGGCCGCGACCTGCGCGGGCTGCTCGCCGGTCGCGTCGGCCATCAGGAACGGCAGCGAGGTAGCGAAGGTCCCCGGCCCGCCGCCGGCCCCGGGCGGCGCCGGGCGCCAGGTGCCGGCCGCGCGCAAGCCGAGTTCCCTGCCGATGTCGCCGGGGATCACGGGCCCAGGCTACGGGCTGGCCGTCACTCGTAGACGCTGGTCGGCGCGCCGGCCAGCTCGCGGATCACGCGGATCATCTCGACCGGGTCGAACGGCTTGGTCAGGTAGGCGTCCACGCCGATCTGGCGCCCCCGGGACCGGTCGTCCTGCTGCGCCCGCGCCGTGATCAGCACCACCTTGATGCCCGCCGTCTCCGGGTTCCGGCGCAGCTGGGTCGCGGTCACCCAGCCGTCCAGGCGCGGCATCATCACGTCCAGCGTGATCACGTCCGGGTCGGCCTCGGTCACCTTCTCCAGGCAGTCCTGGCCATCCACGGCCGTGACGACTTCGAACCCCTCCAGCGTCAGGTTCACGGCAATAAGCTGCCTGATGACCTCATCGTCGTCGACCACCAGCACCCGGCCCAGTCCGTGCTCCACTCGCGCGAGGCTATCCGCTCCGGCGCGCCGATGCCCACCGATCGACCCCGTCCCGCCGGATGTTCGCTCCTGGTACCCTGGCTCCGGCCCTGCTGGCACCGCCGCCGGGCCGCATCTGAGCCCCCATAGCTCAGGGGATAGAGCAACGGCCTCCGGAGCCGTGTGCGCAGGTTCGAATCCTGCTGGGGGCGCCACCCGGTCATCAGCCGAAACTAGCCGTTGACCTGCACAGATACGCGTGAAGCAGGCGAGACACAGTCCAACTGGGTCTCGCCTGTTCTCACCGCTTCCGCAGTGCTCACGAGAGACCTGCGAGAGAGCTTCCACAGCAGCCTGGCCCATCGGCTGTTGCAGAAGATCACGACCAACGACGTCTTCCGTGCGCTGCGGCGGACCGGCCTGTAGCGTTCCGCGAGTGAAATGGCGTGGTCCCTCGTGGCTGACATGGCGGGCCGTCGCCCTGGCCTTAGGCGCTGGGGCCGTCGGATTCGTCGCCGCGACGCTGATCTTCCAGCCGCCGACCGGGTATCACCCTGACTGGGGTAATTTCCCGGCTTGGTTCGCGTTCATAGCAGCGGCCATAGCCGGCGGTGTAGCGCTGACTCAACTCAAAGCGCAGCAGGACCAGATCAACGCCGAAGCAGAACGCAACCTAAAACGCGACCAGCTGCAGATTCCCAGCTGGCCGAAGCCCAGCAGCGAACCATTGCGAACCAACGCCGACAAGCCGAGAAGATCAGGTTGCAGCCCTTCGGCTCATTGGCGGCGAAGATCTCTAACGAGAGTGAGCGACCCATTCGTGACGTGGCCTGCCGTATGGAGCAGGATAGCCAGTTGATTCCGCCACAGAAATTCAATTTCCTCATTTACGAACCAGGACCACCAGGAACACCTGTCCCATCTTATGCATCCCTCCCGGCTAAGATTGATAACTACGATCTCGCCACGGGACGGATTTCCGTCTGCTCGCGGATGAGGAAATGAGCGCAACCTTTGCCAGAGATCCTCAACATGTTCAGTCGATGAAGTACGTCATACGGTTCACCGACGACGCAGAAGTTCGATGGCAGCTCAACAGCGACATGCGCCTGACACCGGCCCCAGACAATGAATGGTAATCAGGACATATTATCGCCCCCGGCGAGAGCCACCTCGATTCGCTGGTTCACTGCGTTCTCTTGGTTGTCGAGACAGCCCGCGTACCGCTTGAACAGGACTTCGACAGAGTTACCAGCCCGCTTGGCGACCTCGGCCGGAGAGATGCCCGCGTTGAGCCATGTGCTGAGCGCTGCGTGGCGGAGGTCGTACCTGAGTTGGGCCAGTTTAGTGCGTACCTGAGTGCCGGTGGCTGCAGTTGAGGGTGTGGTGGACGTTGACCCGGATGACGTACCGTCCGGCGCAGTGCCTGGTGAGCCTTTCCAGCCGACTGCCGCGGGCTTGCTGATCAGGTGAGCGCGACGGCTTCGGCCCACGCGTCGTGTTCGTAGATCCATCGCCGGTCGATCAGCTGGCTGCCGGAGCTGTCCCAGCCAGCGCCTTGCCGCCGTGAGCCCAGCCAGACACGCGCTGTCCGGTCCCGCCGCAGTGCGCCGCGTCACCGAGCAGCGTCAGCCGCCCGCTGCTCCATCTGGGCAGTGGCGCGCGGTCGTACATTCCCCACTGGAACCCGCTGCCGCCCGGCCCGCTGATCGCGGCGATGACCTCCCCGATAACCAGGTCCCAGCCCGCGAAATGCGCGGCTAGGCCCGCCAAGTCGCCGGGTGCCGATCACGACTCGCGGACTGAGGTATCCGACGGGACGAATCCCACGTAGTTCAGCAGCTGCCTGGTCCGCACCGGGAACACCAGGAAATGCTTGCTCTGGCCCACCACCCACCTCCGCATCGTGCCGACCGAGTACCCGTCCACGGCCGGAGCCTGACGATCACGCGGCCGGGCCATCCGGGCCCCTGCGCGGGGCCAGTCTCGTCGGGCCGGAGTCCGGCGATGGCCTGGGGTCGAAGAAAGGATGCTCTTCCGGGGGCTTGAGATCGCGGGAGGTCGCGCGTGAGAGCGCGTCGCCTTCCCGCGCGAGATAGCGGATACGCTCGGCCCCCTCTTCTCTCGCGTATGAGGCGGTTTCCCGCTCCTCTGGTGACGTGACCAGCCCGCGCAGGATCGGGTCTGCGGACTCCTCGACCCGCGCCATGCTCTCGTCCGCGTCGCGTTCGGCTATGAGGTACTGGCGCGCCAGCAGCCGCTGCCAGCGCTGGACACTGTTCTGCCAGTCGAGTGCGTCATCGGGCAGGGCCAAGCCGCGTTCCAGCCAATACCCCAGTTCGCGCGCCATTACGCCGTCCCAGCGCTCCACGGCCGTGCGGATGATCCGGGCCCGGGTTCGCTGGTACTGCATCAGGTTGTACTCGGTCTGGTCGTCGGTCGGGAGACGGGTGCGGACGAAGCGGACGAGGAGCTCGGCCGTGCCGGGCTCCGCGCCAGGTCCTGTGTCAGGTCGTCCCTGTTTCGGCTTGAGGCGGCGCAGTTCGGCCCGGAGGCCGGCCGGGGTAAGGTCCTGGCGGTCCTGGCCAGCGACCGCGACCTGGTCGGCGTTCTCGCCGGTGAGAGTCGGAAACGCCTGGCGCGCGACGAGGGTGAGCGCTGCCGCCCGTCCGTACCTGGTGAAGTCCGCAGGCAGGATGCGGCGCTCGTTCTCCATCCTTAGCGCCAGGTCGACGGCATAACCTAGGGCTTCGTCCGCGGCGACCGAGACGGCCGACTGCTGGTCCGAGGGGAGGCCGGGCTCGGCGGCGCGCGTACGGTCCACGCCGTCGCGCAGGCCGGTGGACAGCAGGTAACGCGACCGGTACCACTGCAGGTCGGGAGAGCTGGCCTCGGCGCGAGGCTCATCTCTCCTTCGCTGGGCGGTCACCTCCACGACCCGTGTCAGCCGACGAGCCGACGGGCGCCGTCGCGGATCGGCTGGCGGCGCGCCCGCCTGGTGCTCGTCGACCTGCTCCATCGCGGCGAGGTTGACGGCGGCCGCCGTGTTGCGGGGATCTCGGCACGCCCGGGCGTAGAGCCTCCGGGCCTCGGCCAGGTCCGGGGGCTGGCCTCTGAGCTGCCAGGCGAATCCGGCGGCGAAGTCGACATAGCTCTGCCAGTCCGGAGTACCGGCGAGGGTGGTCCCCGGGTAACCGGACAGGATGATCCACGCGGCGGCGGGCAGGGCCAGCTGGGCCAGGCCGTCCTGCTGCGGGTCCGGGGGGAACTCCAGGTCCTCTGCCCTGATGGTGTCGGTGCGCTTGACGCCGCCGTGGATGGTCTCGATGCCCAGGATGACCCGCTCCCGCGGGAGCAGCATGCCGGTGACGACGCGGGCCCGGGAGCCGAACTGGCTGATGATCAGGGCGAGGACAGCGACCACCTGCTTCCAGACCGGCGGCAGGCCGTCGGTGGCCGAACCCAGGTCATAGTGGTCCTCGTACGGGCAGGCCAGGTCGAACCGGAGCGGCCGTCCGTCGGGCATCTGGGCGATCGCAGCCAGACGGTGCACCTCGACGCGGATCAGGGCCCGGAGCACGCTGGCGGGCAGCGGGCAGGCCGCGTCGTCGTCACCGCCGCTGAACTCCATGAAGCACAGGCGGCGCCGCCACAGCGACCAGATGAACTGCAGGAAGAGGATGCCCAGCACGATCCACAGATAGGTGAGCGGGTCGGCGTACCACGGGGTGTTCACGGCGTCCCATCCCCGGCCGGGGTCCCTGGTACCGGTTCGCGCAGGAAGACCGGGGGCAGCTGGGACCCGTCCGCCGACCGGCCACCGGCGCCGTCCAGAGAGGGAACCCATGGCGACCAGTCGTCCGCGTCACGATGCCAGTGCCAGAAGGCGAAGCGACCCAGGCCGCGGCGGGCTCGGGGAACCCTGGGCGGCCGTCGGCCCGGGCGCGGACGGCGCGGGCCCCGCGGGGTCGCGCCGGGCGGGCCCCAGGCGAACGGCCAGGACCGGAGCGGCCGGGTATGGGCCGATTCCGCGGCCGCGCGGATCTGCTCTCTCTGCCCGAGAATGCTGTCGGCGTCGCGCAGCTTGTCTTCCGACATCTTCTGTGCGACTTGCAGCTGGATGCCGGTGTCGTACTCCAGCGCCTTCTCGTAGGCGTTCTGGTCGCCGATGTTCAGCAGCACCTTGGACACCACCGGCATGCATTCGATGACGACGAACAGCAGGAACAGCACGATCCGGGCCGCCTGCACAGTGGTGCTGCGGGAAGCCAGCTGGTCGAGAGCCTCCAGCCTGATCAACAGGCCCCTGTCAGCCAGAGTGACAGGAGTGGCCTTGGCGTTCGCGGCATTCTGCTCGGCGAGGAGCGGGGTGAGCTGGCCCTGAGCGATGGTGAGCTGCTGCTCGAAACGCGCCTTGGTGTTATGCAGATCCTGAATATGCTGCAGGGTCGCTGCTGCCTTGTCCTGGTCGGCCTGGCGGTCTCCTGCCGCCGTCTTGGCCAGCGGCCCGTTACCCGCCACGCAGCCCGGTCCGCCGGAAAGCTGGCACTGCAGTTGCGCGTTGGCGGCCGCAATCGCGCTCTCCTCGCTCAGGTACTGCTGCTGCAGCGAGGCGGTCTTGGTATCGGTCTGCTCGATTTGCTGGGTCAGGCTATCTATCTTTTTTTGTAGATTAGTGATTTGACGGCCCAGCGGGTCGTTCTGCTCCGCTTGGGCGGCGGCCGCCAATTGCGCCTGATGGATTACGCCGATCTGCTGCTCGATGTCCGGGCGGAAGATCTCCAGGACGATCGGGGTGGAGATGACAATGCTCAGCAGCAGCCCGAGCAGCAGCCGCGGCAGGATCACCAGACCGAAGTTCCGGAGGCCGTGGCCCCGGGGCATGGAGGCGACCAGCATGCGGTCGATGCCCATGATCAGGAAGCCCCAGACGACGCCGGCCGCCACGGCCACGCCCAGCGGCGCGCTCAGGGCGGTATGCAGCGCGAAGGACATCGAGACGCAGGCCAGCACGCCAGTAAACAAGATGGCGAAGCCCACACCTGAATATTTCGGGCGATCGACCCGGACGTCGGTCAAGATGTCGGACTGGGCACCCGACAAGAAGATCAGTAAGCGTCCCACGACGCGGCCCCCCCCACGACGATGTACCGCAACGGCGACAGGTTACCGCTTTACCGGCGATAAAGGCACACGGCAGGTCTCGGCTTTAATACATAACCATCGGCTCAGGCCCGGCCGACTCCAGCCCCAGGTCAAGGACGCCTTCACCCGCCGCCAGCCGCTGCCGCGCGACCGCCTTCAGCAGCTCCAGCCCCACATCGTCATGAGCCGAGCCGATGTGCTCGATGTCCCGCGAACCGCGATGGGAAGAGTAGACGATCCGCACCGCCGTCGTCCGCACTGTCGGCATATACGGCACCGGGCCAGCCTACGGCCCCGGATTAGTGCACAACTTCGGCCTTCACGAACCACGAAAGCCCCGGTCAGCGCACTGCACCAACGCACAGAGCCGAAACGTGGCCCAACTCGGCAGCGACATGCGGCTGACACCGGCCCCAGACAATGAATGGTAACCAGGGCATATTATCGCCCCCCGGCGAGAGCCACCTCAATTCGCTGGTTCACTACGTTCTCTTGGTTGTCGAGACAGCCCGCGTACCGCTTGAGCAGGACTTCGACGGAGTTACCAGCCCGCTTGGCGACCTCGGCCGGAGAGATGCCCGCGTTGAGCCATGTGCTGAGCGCTGCGTGGCGGAGGTCGTAGGGTCGTCCTCCCAGTGGCGACTCGGCCTGGGAGGGCACGAGGGCGAGATGCCGAGCCTCTTCCCAGACGCGCGAGAAGGTCGTTGAGCCCACGATGCCGCCCCGCTCGTTGCGGAACAGGCGTCCGTCGACAGCGGTGCCGAACTCATCGAGATGCGCGCGCAGAATGCGCACCAGGCGTGGCGGTATGGGCACGATGCGGACCGCGTTGGCATCACGCTGCTTGAGGCCTCGGAAGTCGTGGCGACTGCCGTGGTCAGTCCACTTCTTCGTAGTGACCGGGAGCGTCTTTGCGAGCACGAGTCTCCCCCAGCCCTCCTCGGGGAGCTGGCAGTCGGCCTCCGTGAGCGCGACCGCTTCGGCAGGGCGAACGCCTGCGTAGTAGAGCACCGCGAAGAAGGCGACAAGTCGACGGCCACGGCCCCTGTTCCATGAACCGACGTAGGACACGGCGGCGAGCAGTTCCCGCGCTTGCTCGGGCGTCACGACGATGCGAGGGTCCAGGCGATCGTCTGCCGCGATGCGCTTCGCCTTCACCCGCTTGAGCGGATTCTCGGTCAGCTCTCCCAGCTCGACGGCGTACTCGATCGCGGCGTTCAGGCCACGTCGGCGGCGGCGGTAGGTGTCCCCCGCTGCCGATCGGCCTTCCAGGGTGATCGTGAGCTGATGCAGGACGCGGCGCGTGACCGGCGGATCCGCGAAGGCCTGGAGGAGAAGTGACCGGTGGCGCAGCCAGCGCAGCGCTGCCGCCAGTTCGTGTGGAGCCTCAGCGTTGGCATTGGCCGGGAGAACTGCCCAGAGAAATGCTCTGCGCAACTCCCGCATGTCCGGTCGGTCGTGGCCATCCTCAACCATCACGACGGTTGCGGTCGCGAGGCTATCCGCAATCGAGTCGCGCGTCTTGGCCGCCGCGCCCACCCACCGGACTGCCACGTACGCTCTGCAGAAATCGAACCAGGTCCGAGCTGTCTTGATCTGGAGCATCGACTCCGGTAGGCCAGTCGCGATATCGAAGACCTCTCCCCTGCCCATTGCCTGGATCAGGTCGGAGCGGAATCCGTCCGCCAGAGCGAAAGTCGCGAACGTCAGCGTGAGCACATTCCCGGCGACTACCCAGCGAACCATATAAGGCCTCGCCTTGCTGTTGGCCTTGCCGATCTTCCACGGCCGGCGCACATCTCGTGTGGTGCCCTTGCTTCCCGGTACTCCGCGTCGGCGGGCTGCCTCTATAGGCTCTTGGTCGCTAGTCATACGGCGCCTTCTTCCAAGCTGGCAAGCCAGCGGTCTAGCTCAGAGCGTCGAATCCGCACATCGCCGTTAGGAAGCTTGATTGACCTCGGCCCCTTACGGAGCTGGCGCCATCTGTAGAACGTGGCGCGAGGTACGCCGATCTCGGCAATGACCTCAGAAATTGTGAGCAGTGGATTCGTGCTTCGGGAGCGATCAGTAACGCTTGCGGGCGCGTTTACCTCTGCTGGCGCAGTCGTGATCCCCAGGGGACCAATTGGCTGCCGTGCGTCGGCACGGCGAGTCATGCAGCACCGCCGTCAATTCGGTAGAGGCGGGGGTTACCCGTCCCCTCCGTCCCCTCCGTCCCGTCGCAGGTCAGGCCTGCTGCGGATGGGACGGCGGGACGGGTGGACCCGTCCCATTGATCGCTTTCACCGTCGTCGTTGGTACGGGTCGCTCCGTCCCGGGAGTTGACCCGTCCCGGGGGTGAACTGGGCGGGGACGGATGGGACGGCTGGGACAGCTCCCCCGGGCGGAGGTGGGCAGTAGCGCGCCCATGCGTCGGTGAAGTCGGCGCGGTAGTAGCCCTTGACCTGGCCGATCGGCTCTCCGAACCGGATGTTGGCTGACCGGATGTCGTAGTCGCCCAGCATGCCGCCGAGCCGCCTGGCGGTGATCCCGTCCGGGCCGTGGTCGCACCAGGGCGCTTCGGGGTCGGAGCGCAGCCGGGCGATCAGGGTGGTGGTGGGCAGGGCGTCGGCGTCGCCGAAGGCGGTGCGGCAGTCGGCCAGGAGCCGGATGCGGTCGGAGACGCTGGCGGCCTGGTCGCGGTCGGCGGTGAGCACCAGGGCGGCGTGCCGGGCCAGCTCGGGCCAGTCGCCGCCCGCCAGGTCGGCCACCGCGATCAGCGGTTCCCAGGTGTCGGCGGCGCGGTCCTCCAGCGGCATGGCCGGCTCGGCGCGCTCGAGCTCGGCCAGGTGCGCGCCGAGCCAGCCGCGCGAGGGCGGCGGCTAGGCGCGGTGAGGGCGGGCCGGTCGCGGCGGTGCCGGAACGGGGCGACGGTTTCGCCGGGGGCGCGGCGGCGCATCCGGATCACGACGGCGCGGTCCTCGATGGTGTCGGGCATCGCGCCGATGCCGGCGAGGGCGGCCATGGCGAAGGTGGGGATGCGTTCCAGGCGTGCGGGTGGCGGCGTCCCAGCGGATCGCGGGCCGGTTGCGCTGGTGCCCGGCGTTCAGCAGGCCGCGCAGGTCCTCGTTGGCCTCGGCGTTCTTGCCGCCGAAGATGGTGTCGGCCTCATCGACCAGGAGCGTGGGCGGCACGTCGGTGCCGATGGCGCGGTAGACCGCGGCCGGGGAGGCGTTGACGGTGATCAGCGGGGCGTGGCAGGTGCCCTCCACGATGTCGAGCAGCCGGGACTTGCCGCAGCGCTTCTCGGGAGCGCGGATGACCAGGCGCGGGGCGTGCGCCCAGGACGGCTGGGCGTGGGTGGCGGCGATCCACAGCGCCACCGCGATGGCGGCCTCGGCGGAGGGCAGGATCACGTAGCGGGTCAGGGGATCGGCTGTGGAGCTGGGTGCCGAGGACGGGCGGCGCCGTCGGACGGCCTGGGGCCGGTCGGCGGCCTGGGTCATGTGGTGCGGCTCAGCGGCACTCCTTCGTCGGTGAAAGCGCCGCTGATCGCGGCGCGGATGTCGCGGGGGGTTTGCTGGGCGGCCGGTCCCGGCGGCGGTGAGGGCGGCGCGGGCGTCGGCTCTGCGGTGATGGCCCCGGCGGTGACCATCCGGGCGACGCCGCGGGCGGCGCCGTAGAGGGTGACGCGGCGGCGGCCTTCGGGGGCGTTCTGGACGGCGCGCAGGTGCGCGGCCAGCAGCGCGGGGGGCGATGAGATGCCCCCCGCGGCGCGGGCCGTACACGGGCGCTGAGGGCGCGGCGCGGGCGCGGCGCGGGGGCGGGGTGAGGGCCGCGCGCAGCGCGGGGGGCATCTCAGCCACGCCCCCGGTCCCGCGTCCACCGGTAGGCGCGGCCGGTGCCGGGGTGGACCGAGGGCGGGGCGGCCACGTACCCGCCGTCGCCCTTGATGTCGATCCCGGCGCGGCCGGGCAGGGCGGCGAGCAGTCGGGGTGCCGGGGTGGCGGTAGTACAGGTGCCAGCCGCCGCCGCCGGTGGCGACCGTTGCGGTCGGGGTCATCAGCGCCCGGTCGATCGCTGGCCGCCGTTGCGCGGGTCGATGTCGACGACCAGCGAGCCCGGCGGCGCGTGCCGGTACGGATCGCTAGCAGCCCGCCCGGTATCGCGTTGAGCATCGCGGCGAGGCGGGCCGGGCTGGTCGTGGCGGCGTAGAACCCATGGCAGGTCAGGCAGGCGCATCCGGCCCGGTCGTGATCGGGCCTCGGCCGCGCGGCAGGCCCGACAGTTGGCGACCGGCCGCTTGGACCGGCCCAGGACGAACACCGGCCAGCCGCGGTCGATGTAGGCGAGGCCGGAGCGCAACTGGCGCCCGGCGGCCGTCGCGGTTGCTGGCGGGGTCACCGGGTACCGTCGCGGTGGACGCGGCGGGCGTAGGCGTACAGCTGCCAGCCGAGGCGGGGCCGCATGCCGGTGCCCTTGCACGCG
>CAWEHB010000019.1:0-36102 GCA_963808705.1 uncultured Actinomycetota bacterium
CGGGCATCCCGTCCGCCATCCCGCGGGGCAGCGGCGTGACCACGGAAGGTTCCGAAATGCCGACCGCGACGGTGGGCGAGCGGCCCGAGCGGGTGGCAGGGAGGCTCCGGGGGTTATCCCCCGGGCAGACTCTGGGGGTCCGGGGGTTATCCCCCGGGTGAATCTCGCCACCTGGCATAATCTCCTCGACGCAGGCCGGATGCAGGACGGCGAGCCGAACCTGGCGGGCACCGCACGGGCCGCCGTCGCGAGGATGTCCGCGGCAACCGCCGCCGAGGCAGGCGTCGGCGACGGCGGTAAGGTCACTGTGGCCACCGAGCGCGGGGCCATCACCGCACCCGTCGAGATCGCGGACATGCCGGACCGGGTGGTCTGGCTGCCCACGAACTCGGCGGGGTGCGCGGTCCGCGCCACGCTCGCCGCGGGTCACGGAAGCCTGGTCACCCTGAGGAGCGCGCAATGAGAGCCCTGGGCGCCGCGGCGCCGGGAACCACCACCGCGACGTATCCCACCCTGGCCGACTTCGGGCACGACCCCTGGTGGCTGGTCATCATCAAGGTGCTGTTCATCTTCGTGTTCCTGCTGGTCGGCACGATCATCGCGATCTGGGCCGAGCGCCGGGTGCTCGGGCGGATGCAGCAGCGCCTCGGGCCGAACCGGGCCGGGAAGTTCGGCCTGCTGCAGACCCTGCTGGACGGCATCAAGCTGGCGCTGAAGGAGGACATCGTCCCCCGCGGCGTGGACAAGGTCCTGTTCTGGCTGGCGCCCGCCATTTCGGTGATCTGCGCGTTCATCAGCTTCGCGGTCATCCCGTTGGGACCGATGGTCTCGATCGCCGGGGTGTGGACCCCGCTGCAGCTCGCCGACCTGCCGGTGGCCGTCCTGCTCCTGCTGGCGATGAGCTCCCTGGGCGTGTACGGGATCGTGCTGGCAGGCTGGTCCGCGTCCTCCCCCTACTCGCTGCTGGGCGGCCTGCGGTCGTCGGCCCAGGTGATCAGCTACGAGATCGCGATGGGACTGGCCTTCGTCCCGGTCTTCCTCTACGCCGGATCGCTGTCCACCACCGCGATCGTGGCCGCGCAGGCGCACGGCACCGAGTTCCACTGGTTCGGGGCCGGGCTGCACTACCCGTCCTGGTTCGCCGTGCTGCTGCTGCCGTCGTTCGTGATCTACCTGATCACCATGGTCGGCGAGACCAACCGGCTGCCGTTCGACCTGCCCGAGGGCGAGGGCGAGCTGGTGGGCGGCTACCACACCGAGTACTCCTCGCTGAAGTTCGCGCTGCTCCAGCTGGCCGAGTACGTCAGCGTGATCACCGTCTCCGCCCTGGCCACCACCCTGTTCCTCGGCGGCTGGCAGGCTCCGTGGCCGATCTCGGTGTGGTCGGGCGCGAACACCGGCTGGTGGCCGCTGCTGTGGTTCCTGGCCAAGGTGATCATCTTCGTGTTCGTGTTCTTCTGGCTCCGCGGCTCGCTGCCCAGGATCCGCTACGACCAGCTGATGCGGCTGGGCTGGAAGGTGCTCATCCCGAGCGCGCTGGTATGGACCCTGATGATCGCGACCATCCGGGTCTGGCGCCGCCAGGGCGGCAGCACCGGCATCTACATCGTGGCCGGCCTCATCGTCGCGGGGCTGATCGCGCTCGCGTGGGGCTGGGACGTCGCGGAGGCGCGCCGGGCCGGGCAGTTCGCCGAGACCGAGGCCGCCCAGGAGGAGGCCGAAGCCGAGGCCGGGGCGTTCCCGGTCCCGCCCCTGGACCTGCCGCACTATCACGGGGTCGGCGTCTTCGCGGGAGATGTCTCGGCCGTTCCTGCCGAGACGGCCGGCCGCGCAGGAAGCGAGGTCACCGGTGCTTAACTCGATCAAGGGGTTCGGCGTCACCTTCCGGACGATGTTTCACAAGGTCGACACCGTCCAGTACCCGGAAGAGCGGAAGCCGACCGCCCCCCGGTTCCACGGCCGGCACCAGCTGAACCGCTGGCCGGACGGCCTGGAGAAGTGCATCGGCTGCGAGCTGTGCGCCTGGGCCTGCCCGGCCGATGCCATCTACGTGGAGGGCGGCGACAACACCGAGGAGGAGCGGTACTCCCCCGGGGAGCGGTACGGGCGCGTTTACCAGATCAACTACCTGCGCTGCATCCTGTGCGGGCTCTGCATCGAGGCGTGCCCGACCCGGGCGCTGACCATGACCAACGAGTACGAGCTCGCCGACGACAACCGGGAAAGCCTGATCTGGACCAAGGAGCAGCTGGTCGCGCCGCTGGAGCCGGGCATGGAGGCGCCGCCGCACCCGATGCGGCTCGGCGAGACCGAGCGCGACTACTACCTGCTCGGCACCTCCGGGATCGCGGGTAACCCGCACATCGCCGAAGAGGGCCACCTCGGAACGGACGACCGATGAGCCAGGGCATGGTCCTCGCCTCTGGCATGGCGGCCGAGACGCAATCCCTCGCGTTCTGGATCCTGGCTGTGATCGCGGTGGCCGCCGCGCTGGCCATGGTGCTGGCCCCCCGGGCAGTGCACTGCGCGGTGCTGCTCGCGATCGTGATGCTGTCGCTGGCCGTCCTGTACGCGCTGCTGGGCGCGCCGTTCCTGGCCTTCGTGCAGGTCATCGTCTACACCGGCGCGGTGCTGATGCTGTTCCTGTTCGTGCTCATGATCGTCGGCGTGAGCTCCAGGGACTCGCTCGTGGAGACCATCAGGGGGCAGCGGCTCGCCGCCGGCCTCGTCGGGATCGGGCTGCTGGTCCTGCTCAGCCTGAGCATCGGGCACGCGGCGATCGGGCCGGCGGCGCCGGCCGGGCCGAACTACGGCGCATCGAACGTGCAGGGCATCGCCACGCTCATCTTCACCACCTACGTGTTCCCGTTCGAGGTGACCAGCGCCCTGCTGATCACGGCGGCCCTGGGTGCCATGGTGCTCGCGCACCGGGAGCGCACGGGCCCCAAGCCGACCCAGCGGCAGCTGTCCCGGCTCCGGATAGCCAGCGGGCACTCGGCCCCGCTGCCCGGCCCGGGCACCTACGCGCGGCACAACGCGGTGGACATGCCCGCGCTGCTGCCCGACGGCTCGCAGTCCGAGCTGTCGGTCAGCCCGGTGATATCCGGCCGGCCGGACCCCAGGCTCGGCGAGCTTGGCGCCGCCCCGCCGGCGGATCCGCAGGCCCCCGGCGGGGTGCTGCCGCCGGACAGCGACAGCAGCGAGGCGGCCAGCGGCGACAGCGAGCACGAGGGGGCACGATGGTAAGCCCGGCGCACTTCGTGGCCCTGGCGGTGATCCTCTTCGTGATCGGCGGCGTGGGGGTCCTGGTCCGCAGGAACGCGATCGTCATATTCATGTGCGTGGAACTCATGCTGAACGCGGTCAACCTGGCCTTCGTCGCGTTCTCCCGGATGCACGGCAACCTGGACGGGCAGGTGATCGCCTTCTTCGTGATGGTGGTCGCCGCCGCGGAGGTCGTGGTCGGCCTGGCCATCCTCACCACCATCTTCCGGGCCCGCAGGTCCGCATCGGTGGACGACGCCAACCTGCTGAAGTATTAACCCTCCCCCGGGGGACGGCGTTTCCCGGGGCCAACACGTAGAAGGGTTAGGTAGCCAGTGACGGGCTCTGTCGCGGGCGCGCCGTCGGCGGCGGTCATGACCACGGTGGCCGCGGTCGGCGTCCAGCGCGCCGCATGGCTGCTGCTGGTCTTGCCCGTGGCCGGGGCGGTGATCCTGCTGCTGGGCGGGAAGCGCACCAACTCCTGGGGCCACCTGGTCGGCGTGGCCCTGCCGGTCGTGACCTTCGGGTACGCGGTGATCGCGTTCTTCGCGATGCTCAGCTACCCGGCCAGCCAGCGCAGCCGGGACCTGCACCTGTATTCCTGGATCGCGGTCGGCCGCTTCCAGGTGAGCATCGGCATGCTGCTCGACCCGCTGTCGATCTGCTTTGTGCTGCTGATCACCGGGGTCGGCTCGCTGATCCTCATCTTCGCGGTCGGCTACATGGCGGAAGACCCGGAGCGGCGCCGGTTCTTCGCGTACATGAACCTGTTCCTGGCGGCGATGCTGCTGCTCGTGCTGGCCGACAACTACCTGGCCCTGTACGCGGGCTGGGAGGGCGTGGGCCTGGCCTCGTACCTGCTGATCGGGTTCTGGCAGTTCAAGCCCACCGCGGCGACCGCGGCCAAGAAGGCCTTCATCGCCAACCGGGTTGGCGACGCCGGGCTGTCGCTGGCGGTCATGCTGATGTTCGCGCAATTCGGAACGGTCACGTTCAACGGCGTGTTCCACGCGGTGGGCGGGGCCAGCCACGGCGTGGTGACCGCGCTCGGGCTGCTGCTGCTGCTCGGCGCGTGCGGCAAGTCGGCGCAGTTGCCGCTGCAGTCCTGGCTGCTGGACGCGATGGAAGGCCCGACCCCGGTGTCGGCGCTGATCCACGCGGCGACCATGGTGACCGCGGGCGTGTACCTGATCGTCCGGTCCAACCCGATCTTCAACCTGAGCCCGGACGCGAAGCTGGCCGTCACCATCGTCGGCGCGGCCACGCTGCTGTTCGGCGCGATCATCGGCTGCGCCAAGGACGACATCAAGAAGGCGCTGGCCGGGTCCACGATGAGCCAGATCGGCTACATGATGCTCGCGGCCGGGCTCGGCCCGGCCGGGTACGCGTTCGCGATCGCCCACCTGCTGGCGCACGGGTTCTTCAAGGCCGGGCTGTTCCTCGGCGCGGGCTCGGTGAAGCACGAGATGGACGACGAGGTGGACATGCGCCGGTTCGGCGGCCTGGGCCGGGTCATGCCGATCACCCTGGTCACGTTCGGGTTCGGCTATCTCGCGATCATCGGCATCCCGCCGTGGTCCGGCTTCTTCACCAAGGACCCGATCATCGAGGCGGCGTTCGACAAGGGCGGCACGTCCGGGGCCATCCTGGGCACCGCGGCGCTGATCGGGGCCGGCATCACCGCGTTCTACATGACCCGGGTCATGCTCATGACCTTCGCCGGGGAGCGCCGCTGGGACGACAAGGTGCACCCGCACGAGGCGCCGCCGGTGATGACCTCGCCCATGGTCGTGCTGGCCCTCGGCTCGCTGGGCGCAGGCGGGTTCCTGATCATCAACAACCGGCTGGTGAACTTCCTGGCCCCGGTGGTCGGCGTGCCGCCGACCTCGCACGGGATCTTCACCCCGGTCAGCGCCGCCGCGCTGGCGCTGGCCCTGATCGGGGCCGGGATCGCCTGGGCCATGTACGGGCGCCGCGAGGTCCCGGTCACCGCGCCGGCCGGGGGGCTGCTGACCGTGGCGGCGCGCAAGGACCTCTACGGCGACGCCATCAACGAGTCGGTGCTGATGCGGCCGGGCCAGTGGCTGACCCGGCTCTCGGTGTACTTCGACAACCGCGGCATCGACGGCCTGGTGAACAGCCTGGCCGCCGCCATGGGCGGCACCTCCGGGCGGGTCCGGCGGGTCGAGAACGGGTTCGTCCGCTCCTACGCGTTGCTGATGTTCTTCGGCGCGCTGCTGCTGGTCGGCGCGCTGCTCCTGGTGAGGATTTAGGGGATAGCCGATGAGCACCTTTCCCTGGCTGACCGTGGCGGGCGCGATCCCCCTCGTCGGGGCGGTCGTGGTCTCGCTGACACCGGGCCAGTCCGCGCCGGGAGCCGACGCGGACCGCCGCGCCCGCGCCAGGCTGGTGAAGCAGCTGACCCTGGGCTTCACGATCGTCACGCTCGCGGTGACGATCGCGATGGCGCTGCAGTTCAAGACCGGCCCCGGCGCCCCCGATTTCCAGTTCAACCAGGTCTACCAGTGGATCCCGCAGTTCGGCGTGCACTACGCGGTCGGCGTGGACGGGATAGCGCTGGTCCTGATCCTGATGACCACGGTCCTGATGCCGGTGGTCGTGCTGGCCTCCTGGAACGACCCGGAGGGCGAGTCGAACCCGGCGGGCGAGCCGCCGCCGCGGCGCAGCGCCAAGACCTACTTCGCGCTGATGCTCGTGCTCGAGACCATGATGATCGGCGTCTTCGCCGCCACCGACGTATTCCTGTTCTACGTGTTCTTCGAGGCCATGCTGATCCCGATGTATTTCATGATCGGCAGCTTCGGCGTCGGGCAGCGCCAGTACGCGGCGGTCAAGTTCCTGCTGTACAGTCTGCTCGGCGGGCTGCTCATGCTGGTCGCCGTGATCGCGCTGTACGTGTACTCGGCCGGTCCCGGCCACCCGGGCACGTTCCTGTTCAGCCAGCTGGTGCACGTCTCGCTCACCCCGACCGTGCAGAAGTGGCTGTTCCTCGGCTTCTTCGTGGCGTTCGCGATCAAGGCGCCGCTGTTCCCGTTCCACACCTGGCTCCCGGACGCGGCCGCCTCCGCGCAGCCCGGGGCCGCGGTCCTGCTGGTCGGCGTGCTCGACAAGGTCGGCACGTTCGGCATGATCCGCTACTGCCTGGAGCTGTTCCCCGACGCCGCGCACTACTTCACGCCGCTGGTCATCGTGCTCTCGGTGATCGGGGTTCTCTACGCCGGGATCGTGGCGATCGGGCAGCGGGACCTGAAGCGGCTGATCGCCTACACCTCGGTGTCCCACATGGGGCTGATCACCCTGGGCATCTTCGCGATGACCAGCGAGGGCCAGGCGGGCGGCGTGCTCTACATGGTGAACCACGGGTTCGCCACCGGCGCGCTGTTCCTGATCGCCGGGTTCATGATCGCGCGGCGGCGCTCGCAGCTGATCGCCGACTACGGCGGCGTGCAGAAGGTCGCGCCGGTGCTCGCCGGGCTGTTCCTGGTCACGTGCCTGGCGGGCCTGTCCCTGCCCGGCCTGAACACGTTCGTCAGCGAGTTCCTGGTCCTGGTGGGCACGTTCACGCGGTACGAGGTCGCCGCGATCCTCGCCACCGTCGGCATCATCCTGGCCGCGATCTACATGCTGTGGATGTATCAGCGCACGATGACCGGGCCGGTGCGCGATGAGGTTTCCGGGATGCCCGACCTGAGGGCGCGCGAGCTGTGGGCGGTCGGCCCGCTGATCGTGCTGGTCGTGGTGCTCGGCGTGTACCCCAAGCCTGCTCTCGACCTCATCAACCCGGCGGTCCACCAGACCCTGGTGCAGGTGCATTCCACCGACCCGGTGCCGCCGCATCCCGGTACCCAGGCGTCGGTGACGCGGTCTTCCGCCTTCCAGGCCCATGGCGGCTTCGCATCCGCATCCACGCAGAGGAGCTCCCCGTGACCGGGACCCTGGCCGCCGCCGGCTCGACGATCAGCCCGCCGAGCATCGAGTGGGGCCAGCTCTCGCCGATGCTGGTGGTGTTCGGCGTGGCCATCGCCGGGGTCCTGGTCGAGGCGTTCACGCCGAGGCCGGCGCGCCGCCCGGTCCACCTCGTGCTCGCGCTGGGCGGCCTGGCCGTCGGGTTCGTGCTGACGATCGTGGTCGCCACCTCGGCCACGATCTTCGCCCACGGCAGCCCCGGCCATGTGGCCGCGGAGGGCGCGGTCGCGGTGGACCGGCCCACCCTGTTCATCTGGGGCACGATCCTGGTGCTGGCGTTCGTCAGCATGTTGCTGATCGCGGAATCCTCGCACGAGGTCAGCGCGTTCACCGGGCAGGCGGCGGCGGTGCCCGGCAGCGCCGAGGAGCGCGAGGGCCTCGAGGCGGGCATCGCGCACACCGAGGTGTACCCGCTGACCCTGTTCGCCGTCGGCGGCATGCTGCTGTTCCCGGCCGCGAACGACCTGCTCACGATGTTCGTCGCGCTCGAGGTGCTCTCGCTGCCGCTGTACCTGCTCTGCGGCCTGGCCCGGCGGCGCCGGCTGCTCTCGCAGGAGGCGGCCGTGAAGTACTTCCTGCTCGGCGCGTTCTCGTCGGCGTTCTTCCTGTTCGGCATCGCGATGCTGTACGGCTTCGCCGGCTCGGTGCGGCTCTCGGCCATCGCGGCGGCCGCCTCGTCCAACACCAGCAACGTCACGCTGCTGTACGCCGGCATCGCGCTACTCGGCCTCGGCCTGTTCTTCAAGATCGGCGCTGTGCCGTTCCAGAGCTGGAAGCCTGACGTGTACCAGGGCTCGCCGACGCCGGTGACCGCGCTGATGGCCTCGTGCACCCTGGTGTCGGCGTTCGGCGCGCTGCTGCGCGTCTTCTACGTGGCGTTCGGGCAGCTCACCTGGACCTGGCGGCCGGTGATGATCGGCATCGCCATCCTCACCATGCTGGTCGGCTCGATCGTCGCGATCACCCAGACCGACGTGAAGCGGCTGCTCGCCTACTCCTCGATCGCGCAGGCCGGTTACGTCCTGACCGGCGTGGCCGCAGCGAGCACGGCCGGCCTGTCCAGCAGCATGTTCTACCTGGCCGCGTACGGGATCGCGATCATCGGCGCGTTCGCCGTGGTGACCCTGGTCCGGGACCAGGCCGGGGAGGCGGCGCACCTGTCCCGCTGGGCGGGGCTCGGCCGGCGTTCGCCGCTGGTCGCCGGGATCTTCGCATTCTTCCTGATCACCTTCGCGGGCATCCCGCTGACCAGCGGCTTTACCGGGAAGTTCGCGGTCTTTGAGGCGGGCGTCAGCGGCGGGGTGCTGTCGGCGGTCATCATCGGGGTGCTCAGCAGCGCGATCCTGGCGTTCCCCTACGTCCGGGTGATCGTGCTCATGTTCTTCAGCGACCCGGCGCCGGACGGCCCGGCGGTGGTCACGCCGAGCATGTTCACCGCCGTTGCCGTCGGCGTCGGCGTGATCGTGACGCTGGTGCTCGGCATCGTGCCGGAGCCGCTCCTCAGCCTCGCTAACCACGCCGCGACGCAACTCTTTGTCCGCTGAGCGATCAGGTGTTCGCCCATGGCGCTGCGGGCATACCTCGGATTACGCTGCCTTGCACATATCGTGGGGTGGCCTTGCACGCGTCCCGCTGACGGCCGGTTCACGGGCAGTGCCGGGGCACCGCCTTCGAGGGAGCCCGATTGAGCACCGTAGTAACCATGGAACTGCCAGACGCCGCGCTGGCCGCCGACGTCATCGATGGCCTCGCGCTGGTCGAGAACGGCCTGCGTGAGGCCGCGCAGGCCCAGCATGAGCTGCTGGCCGAGGCGTCACGCCACCTCATCGGGGCCGGCGGCAAGAGGTTCCGCGCCACGCTGGTGCTGCTGGCGGCCCAGTTCGGCAACCCCAAGGACGAGCGGATCGTGCCCTCAGCGGTCGCGATCGAGCTCACCCACCTGGCCACCCTCTACCACGACGACGTGATGGACGAGGCGGCGGTCCGCCGCGGCCTGCCGAGCGCCAACTCCCGCTGGGACAACACCGTCGCGATCCTGACCGGCGACTTCCTGTTCGCGCGCGCATCGCAGATCCTGGCCGACCTGGGCCCGGAAGCGATCAGGATCCAGGCCGAGACCTTCACCCGGCTGGTCAGCGGCCAGATCGCGGAGACCGTCGGGCCGCGACCGGGAGAGGACCCGCTGGGTCACTACCTGGGCGTGGTCACCGAGAAGACCGCGTCCCTGATCGCGACCTCCGGCCGGTTCGGCGCGATGTTCTCCGATGCGCCGGACGAGGTGGTCGCCCGGATCACGCCGGCCTGCGAAGCGCTGGGCATCGCCTATCAGCTCTGCGACGACATCCTGGACGTGGCCAGTGAATCCGCGCAGTCCGGCAAGACTCCCGGCACCGACCTGAGGGAGGGCGTGCCGACGCTGCCGATGCTGCACGCGCTGCGCTCGGCGGGACCCGGCGACGCCAGGCTCGTGGAGCTGCTCAGCCGCGGCGAGCTGACCGACCCGGCGCTGCACGCGGAGGCGCTCGCGCTGCTGCGGGCGCACCCGGCCATGGAGATGGCCCGCGCGGACACGCGGCAGTGGGCGGCGACGGCCAGGGCCGAGATTCTCGCCCTGCCCGACGTGCCCGCCCGGGCGGCGTTCGAGGCGCTCTGCGAGTTCGTGGCCGAGCGCACCGGATGACCGGCCGGGGCGCGCTCCGCTCGTCCGGGGGCCGATCCGGCCGGGCGGACGCGGCCGCGAACACGCGGTGGCGCCCGGGTGAGTCGAAATGGGACGTATGGTCGCGCTAGCATGCAGGTCAATGAGAACCCCTGAGAGTACATTGGGGCGCATAGCGAACGACTCGACGGCGCCTCGTTCGCTCCCGGAGGTGAGCGTGCCCGACCCGGACGCGCTGGCCAGCACGCCGGCCGTGCGTGGCCGCCGGGGAAACCGGCCTGCTCCGGGCGCTGACGATGGCCTCACCGCCCGGTCCGGCGACTTCGTGCAGTCGCTGGACCGAGGGCTGGCCGTGATCCGGGCGTTCGGCCCGGACCGCGAGCGGCTGAGCCTGAGCGAGGTGGCCCGGGAGACCGGGCTCACCCGCGCCGCCGCCCGGCGGTTCCTGCTCACCCTGGTCAAGCTGGGCTACGTCCGCAACGACGGCCGGGAGTTCTCGCTGCGGCCCAGGGTGCTCGAGCTCGGCTACGCCTACCTGTCCGGCCTGGCCCTGCCCGAGGTCGCGGCGCCGCACCTGGAGGAGCTCGTGGCCAGGCTGCACGAGTCCTCGTCGATCTCGGTCCTGGACGGCCACCAGATCGTCTATGTGGCCCGTGTGTCCACCAAGCGGATCATGACGGTGGCGATCTCGGTCGGGACCCGGTTCCCGGCCTACGCCACGTCGATGGGCCGGGTGCTGCTGGCCGCGCTGCCCGACGAGGAGTTCGAGCGCTACCTGGCCGAGGCGACGTTCGAGCGGCTCACCTCCCGCACCGTCACCAACCCGGACCGGCTGCGGGCGATCGTGCGCGAGGTGGCCCGCCAGGGTTACGCGATCGTCGACCAGGAACTCGAGGAGGGCCTGCGGGCGGTCGCCGCGCCGATCCGCGGCGCCGCCGACGCCGGGACCGCGGCCATCAACGTGTCCGCCCACGCCAGCCGGGTCAGCATGGTCGCGATGCGGGGGCAGATCCTGCCCGCCCTGCTGGAGACGGCCCGCCAGATCGAGGCCGACCTGCAGGCCCAGTCGTCGCCGTGAGGGTGGTTACCCGCGCCTCTTCGGCCTGTCGCCCGTAGCCCGCAGCCAGTAGCCCACGGGGAACAGCCGGACGTGCAGGTGCTCGTCCACCAGCCCCCACAGCCCGCGGCGGGCGAACAGGGCCACGAAGATCGCGACCAGGCCCAGGATGATCAGGTACCACGCGTTGTACGAGGCCAGCGTCTGCTGCAGCACCATGTACACGGCGGTGCCGATGATCGGCCCCTCGATCGTGCCCAGCCCGCCGATGATGGTCGCGAACGCCATCTCCGCGGTCCACTGCACGCTGAACACCGCGCTCGGCTGCACCTGGAGCTGGCTGATCGCCAGCACCGCGCCCGCGGCGCCGCAGCCGATACCCGCCACCACGAACACCAGCATCCGGGCCAGGCCGACCCGCGACCCGGAGCTGCGCGCGGCCACCTCGTCGTCGCGGACGGCGGTCAGCACCAGGCCGAGCCTGCCGCGCAGCAGCAGGTAGACGGCGACCAGCGCCGCCACCGTGACGGCCAGCCCGGCCCAGTAGGTGTACGCGGTGAGCAGCGCCGGGCTGAGCCCGGCCAGGCCGGGCAGTGGCATGCCGGTCCCGCCGCCGATCGAGGAGAACTTCTCGATGATGAGCATGACGGTCGCGGCGAGGACCCAGGTGGCGATCGCGAAGTACCCGGTGCGCAGCCGGGACACCAGCCACCACAGCGGCAGCGCCGCGACGCCGCAGCCGATCGCGGCGACGGGCAGCGCGGCGAACGGCGAGGTGCCGTGGATGGCGAGGATCAGCACGAAGTACGCGCCGAGGCCCACGAACGCCTGCTGCCCCACCGACACCAGGCCCGCGTACCCGGCCAGCAGGTTCCACATGCTGGCCAGCGTGAGCACGATGAACGCCTGGACCAGGATGGCGGTGGTACCCGAGTACACGATGTAGGGGAACAGCGCGAGCACGATGATGACGATCAGCGCGACCGCCCCGGTCCAGGCGACGTTCCGGCGCGACCGGGTAACCCGGAAGCTTTCCGCCGGGCGGGCGGTGGTTTCCGTGGCCAGGCTCATGACTGTGCTCCCCGGCTGATCAGGCCCTGCGGGCGGACCGCGAGCACCACGAGGAACACGATGAACCCGGCCAGGACTTCGTCGGAGATGTTGATCTGGGCGCCGACCTGCTGGGCCACGCCGAGTATCACGCCGCCGAGCAGGGTGCCCCACAGGGAGCCAAGCCCGCCGATCACCACCGCCGCGAACGCGAACAGCAGGATCGTGTCGGTGCCCGCGGTCGGGTCGAGCTGGGAGTACATGCCGTAAGCGATGCCGGCCAGCGCCACGGTGCCGAACGCGATCGCCGCCGCGATGCCGAACACGTGCCGGTAGTCGGCCCCGGCCAGCTGCGCCGCCTCCTTGTCGTCGGCCACGGCGCGGATCAGGCGGCCGTACTTGGACCTGGAGAGGAAGTACTGCAGCCCGAGCAGCACCACCACGGCGACCACGAAGATGAGCACGGGCAGGTAGCCGATCTGGATCTGCGAGCCGAGGCTGAAGGAGTCGCTCTCCAGGGCCAGACCGGCGCCGATCCCGCGGCTGTTGGCGGTGAAGAACTGGAGCAGGCCGTTCTCGATCACCACCGACAGGCCGAAGGTGACCAGCAGCGTGGTGAGGACGCTGCGGTCGAGCGCGCCCTGCAGGATCGTGCGCTGCAGCACGTAGCCGAGCACCGCCATCAGCGGCACCACGATGAGGAAGGACCAGAGCACGGGGATGTGGGTGACGGTGATGACGCCGATCGCGACGTAGCCCGCGACCACCGCGAGGTCGCCGTGCGCGAGGTTCACGACCTTCATCACCCCGAACATCAGCGACAGCCCGCAGGCGAACAGCGCGTACAGCCCGCCGATCAGCACCCCCTGGATGATGGCGTTCACCCAGGCCATTACGGCTCACTCCCTTCGCCGGGCCGGCTGGCCGAGGCGGTGTCTCCCGCTCGCCTCCAGGGCCCCGCCCGCCTCCCCATTCCCCCTACACTGCGCCGCCTTCCCTCCTCGCTCGTTCCTCGCTCGTCAGTCCAGGCGGCGCCGCGCCCCTCCGGCTCGCTCATGGTGCCCGCCAGCCCGAAGTAGGCTGCCTCGACCTGGTCCGCGGTGACGTCGGCGGGCCTGCCTTCCAGGGTGGTCCGGCCCTCCAGCAGGCAGTGGATGTGTGATGCCACCCGCAGCGCCTGGCTCACGTCCTGCTCAACGAGCAGCACGGTGAGGCCGGTGGCCAGGATCTGCGGCAGCATGCCGTAGATGCGCTGGACGACGATGGGCGCCAGGCCGAGCGACAGCTCGTCGAGCAGCAGCATGCGGGGGTTGGCCACGAGGGCCCGGCCGATGGCGACCGTCTGCTGTTCACCGCCGGAAAGCTGGGCGGTGAGCTGGCTGCGGCGTTCTCGCATCCAGCCGAACATCTCATACACCCGGTCGATGGTCCACGGGCCCGGCCGTGCGTACGTCGCGCCGACCTGGAGGTTTTCCTGGACGGACAGCGACCCGAACAGCCGCCTGCCCTCTGGCACCATGACGATCCCCTGCGTGGCCCGGCGCTCGGGCCGCAGCCCGGTCACGTCCTTGCCGTCGAACCGGATCGAGCCCGCCGTCGGGTGGTGCAGGCCGGCGATCGTGCGCAGCAGCGTCGACTTGCCCGCCCCGTTCGCGCCGATGATCGCGTAGACCTCGCCGGGGAGCACCCGCAGCGAGATCGCGTCCAGGGCCCGGAGCTGCCCGTGGTGCACGACCAGGTCTCGCACCTCCAGCAGTGCTTCCCCGCTCGCCTCCGGGGCCCCGCCCACCTCCCCATCCCCCTTCACTGCGCGCCTTCCCTCGTCGCTCCTTCGCTCGTCCCTCGCTCCTCAGTCCAGGCGGCACCGTGCCCCTTTGGCTCGCTCATTTTTCATCCCGCTCGCCGTCGGCCGGGGGTGGCTCCAGGGTCCCGCCGGCCAGCGCCGCGGTGACGTCGGTACCGAGGAAGACCTCGCGGACCGCGGGCTCGGCCAGCACCGTGGCCGGCTCGCCGTCGCCGACGAACTTGCCGCCGGCCAGGCAGATCAGCCGGCTCACCACGGCGGTGAGCGCGCGCACCACGTGCTCGATCCAGATCACCGCGATGCCCTCGGCGTTGACGCCGCGGACGATCTCGGTCAGCTGGGCGACCTCGGGGTCGGTGAGGCCGCCTGCCACCTCGTCGAGCAGCAGCAGCGTCGGCTGCGTGGCGAGGGCCCGGGCGAGTTCCAGCCGCTTGCGCTGCAGCAGGCCGAGCCGCTCGGCAGGCACGTTCGCCTGGGCTGACATGCCGCAGCGGTCCAGCGCCTCGACCGCGGTCGCGTAGCTGGCCCGCCGCCGCAGCCCGCCGCCCTGCTGGGCGGCGACGAGCAGGTTCTCGAACACGGTCATGTCCCCGAACGGCCGCGGCACCTGGTAGGTGCGGCCGATGCCCAGCCTGCACCGCGCGGCCGCGTCCAGCTTGGTCACCGTGCGCCCGGCGAAGCGGACCTCGCCGGCCCCGGGGGCCAGGTCGCCGGAGATGAGGCCGAACAGGCTGGTCTTGCCAGCGCCGTTCGGCCCCACGATCCCGACTACCTCCCCCGGGCCGACGGCGAAGGACAGATCCTCCGCGATGACGACCCGGCCGAACCGTTTCGTCACCTGGTCTAGCTCGAGCAGCGGATTGGCCATCCGTTACGTGTTGGTCGGCAGGAGGTCGGCCGTGATCTTCGCCTCGGGCAGCAGCGTGTTGTCGACGATCTGCATCTCCAGCGGGTACTTGGTGCCCTTCTGCCACTGCACGCCGGCCGGCGGGGTGATCGCCACGCCCGGCGCGGGGCCGCCGGAGGCGAAGTTCAGCGGCCCCGCGAGCGCGTGAATGTTCACGTTGTGGATGGCGCTGGCGACCTCGGCCTTGTCGTGCGGGTCGCTCACCGAGGTAAGCGCCGCATGGGCGGCCTCGAAGAGGCTGTAGTTGCTGATGTTGGCGTTCCACTGCCCGCCGGTAGCGGCC
The DNA here is from genome assembly GCA_963808705.1 of uncultured Actinomycetota bacterium. Classification (GTDB taxonomy): domain Bacteria; phylum Actinomycetota; class Actinomycetes; order Streptosporangiales; family Streptosporangiaceae; genus JASHPR01. The sequence goes on from CAWEHB010000019.1 coordinate 15,012, forward strand.
TCGAACTCGTTGGCCATGGTCTGGCAGGTCTCACCGGTGAACGAGGAGGTCCACGGCAGGGTCGGCACCCACCACGTGTCGGTGGCGACGTTGTACGCCAAGGAGCCCATCGCGTAGGCGTCGGTCGGGAACAGCAGCACCTTGGCCACGGTCGCCAGCTTAGGCCGGAAGCCCTGCTGAATCGACTGCTTCCACATGGTGGCGAAGTCGGGCGGCAGCGGCACGTTGGTGAAGAAGTCGGCGTTGGCCGCCTTGAACTGGGAGATCATCGAGGAGTAGTTCGTGGTCCCGTCCGGGTAGGGCGAGGACATGACGAACGTGTAGCCCGCCCCCTCCACAATCGGCGGGAACACCGCGCGGAACGCGTTGCCGTCCGAGTCGTTAGGGAACGCGGCGGCAACCACCTTGTTGGTGTGGAGCTGGGCGTGGATGCGGTTCCACATCGGGATGAAGCACTTGGCTAGGTGCTCGGCGCCGAGGAAGTACATCACCACGTACTTGGGCTTGAGCGTCGGCTTGGCCGGGTTGCCGCCGAGGTTGATGTACCAGGCCTCCCACGGGATGTTCGCGCAGATCAGCGGGGTGCCGAGCGTTTCGGCCTGGCTGGCTACCGCGTTGACGGTCTCCGGCGTGGACGAAGCGAACAGCAGGTCGACATCGTCGCTCAGGATGGCCGTCCGGGCCAGGTCCCCGGCCCGGGTGGGGCTGGACTGGCTGTCGTAGGACTTGATGGTGACGGAGTAGGTCTTGCCACCGATCTTGAACCCGTTCTTGTACGGGGCGGTCTGCTTGATCTTGGAGATCACCCAGTTGTCTGGCGCGCCGAAGCCGGCCAGCGAACCGGTCAGCGGGTGGATCCAGCCGATCGTGATGGCCTTGGTGCTGCTCGACCCCGAGCTGGCACCCTTGATGCCGGAACTGCACGCCTGGAGCAGGCCGCCGGCCCCCACGACGGCTGCTCCGGCGCCGGCCGCGCGCAGCAGGCCCCGCCGGCTGAAGCTGCCGGCCGGGCTAGTGCTGTCGGATTGCGCAGTCTGGTCACTCATCCGTAATCGATCTCCTTATGAGGTCGCGCTCAGGGCGCGAGACCGCCTATGAGGGGACACCGGTGCTTCCTTGCCCGGGCTGGCTGCCCGGCGTCGAGAGGCTAACATCACCTGAATTCCGGCGCGGCAGTCTTTGTTGCATCATATGAGGATCGCTTCCACTTATTCCGTCGCATCGGCGAGCACGGCGAGCGTGCGGCCTTGTGGCTACGCGGGACTTCCGTGCGGAACGCCTGGAGCGGATCCTCATTGCCTTTTGCCTCGTGGACTGCTGCTCACTTCGGTGACGCGTGCTGGGCGGAGCGCGGCCGCACGAGGACCGTCCGGCCGCGGTACCGACGGACGGGTGTCTCGTTCGCTTTGCGAACGAGCGTGCATAACTTGAACAGCATGGCACCATGGTTGTCCACAGATAGTCAACGGCCGTTACGTAACTGTTGCCCCGGCCAGGAGCCATACGGCCAGGCCGAGCCCGGGTTGCGGGGGGTGGGCCAGGGCCCGGCGGGCGCGGGCAGCGGGCCCGGGGCCCGGGCAGCGGGCCCGGGGCGCGGGCGGATGGGCCCGGCGGGCGCGGGCCCGCCCGTCCCGGGGTGATTGAGGCGGGGACTATCGGTGATCGCGCTTGATGTAGAAACCCCTGCCGCGCACGGCCACGATCAGCCCTTCGCCGGCGAGCGTCGTCAGTGCCCGCTGTGATGTCCGGTGCGAGACCCCGTACTCCTGGGCCAGGGTCAGGATGCTGGGCACGCGCCCGGTGATCCTGCCGTCCGCGATCATCGTCCGCAGGATGCCCGCCAGCTGCTCGTGCAGGGGCACGGGCGAATCATGATCGATCACGCACGCACCATGCCCTCTAAGTGCTTGCCCTGGCATGACGGGGCTTGCCCGTGTAAACACGTGTGTACACTTAATGGCAGCCCGCCGTCCGATCGCTGTAGCTGCGACCCACCTGTCGGCCTCCTCGATGCGAACTACCGGCAGCGCGGCCGATGGTGGTCATGTACGCGGTGTGCGCTTCTGTTGGGAGTCGGGCGCGACTGCCCAAAGCCGGCTGGTTGCGCCACGGTCGTGCTGCACGTCGATACACCGGAGGGATGCTTAGGAAGATTGGTGGGTGCCGGGATACAACCTAATGCCGGGCCCGCCGCATCTGTTGAGTGTTGACATGCCGGTATAGGGGGGCATCGGCATGTCGCCCTCGGGCCGGACAGCCTTGAAGGAGCGCTGGTGGCGTGACATCGGGCGACGAGTTCGCTGAGTTCGCGGAAACCGCCTCGCCGCAACTGCGGCGGGCGGCGTTCCTGCTCTGCGGCAACTGGCACACCGCAGAGGATCTGGTGCAGACAACGCTGGCGAAGGTGTTCGTCTCCTGGCGCACGATCCGGCGGCGCGACGCCGTACGCGCTTACGCAGCGCGCACGCTGGTGAACACCTACCTGGCCGACAAGCGCTCGAAGCGCAACGCGGAGATTCTCACCGACCGGCTCCCCGAGCGCCCCGTGGAGCCGCACGCCCCGGAGACCCGGATGGTGGTGCTCGGCGTGCTGGCCACGCTCCCGCCCAGGGCACGGGCCGTTGTGGTGCTGCGCTACTGGGAGGACCTGAGCGTGGACCAGGTGGCGGACGTGCTCGGCTGTTCGCCGGGCAACGTCAAGAGCCTTGCCGCCGGAGCACTCGGCAAGCTGCGAGCAGTGCTGGATGAGGCCTTGACCGGCTACGACTCGGCCGAACGTGACTCGGAAGAACAGCACGAGGTGAGGGATACGCGGCATGGATGAGACTTCGGTGCGCAGGCTGCTGGAGACCGCCATCGGCGACGAGCCGCCGTTGGGGCCGGTCGCACGCAACTCGCTGCGGGCCGGCATCAAGCTCCGCCGGCGTGCCCGGATACGGCGCACCGCCGGGGGAGCGGCGGTCGTGATCGTGTTCGCAGCCGTCATACCCGCGGCGATCGGGACGCTCGCGAACACCCCCGCCGCACGGCACCACGCCCCGCGGCCGCCGGGGCCATGGGTGCCGCCCAACGGGACCGCCTACGTCATCAACAGCGGCGGAGGGACGGTGACGCCGATCGACCTCGCCACCAGCACGGCCGAAAAGCCGATCGACGTCAGCGGGGAGCCAGTGACCATGGCGATCGCTCCGGACGGGAAGACCGCCTACGTCGCCACCGGGTTCACCAGTAGCCGCACGTCAGCCCAGGCGGTGCAGCCGATCGACCTAGCGACTAACACGGCCGGTAAGCCGATCGATCTCCAGTGGCCCCCAGATGCGATCGTGATCACCCCGGACGGGAAGACCGCGTACATCACCAACGGCTTTCCATCCCTCACGGTGACGCCGATCGACCTTGCGACCAACAGGCCCGGAAAGCCGACCAAGCTAAGCGAGCCGCCACAGGCGATCGCGATGGCTCCGGACGGGAAGGCCTATGTCGCCATTCAAACGGGCTCGATGACGTCTCACGGCTTCCGGGCGGCGTACGACTTCATGTCGCTCGACCTTGCGACCGGCAGGCTCGGAAAGCCGGTCAAGCTCAGCGGGGAGCCGGAGGCCATCGCGATCACTCCGGACGGGAAGGCCGCCTACGTCACGATCTTTTCGTCGGGCACGGTGACGCCGATCAACCTCTCGACCGATAAGGCCGGAAAGTCGATCAAGATCAGTGGGAAACCACTAGGGAATAAGTTCGTTGGGCTGCCGTTCGCCATCGCGATCAGCCCGGACGGGAAGACTGCCTACGTCACCAACGGAGCATCGGGCACGGTGACACCGATCGATGTCGCCACCAACATGCCAGGAAAGCCGATCAAGATCAGCGGGAAACCCGGGTCGGACGCGATCGTGATCAGCCCGGACGGGACGACCGCCTACGTAGCCAACCAGCCATCCAGCACGGTGACGCCGATTTACCTCGCCACCGGCACGCCCGAAAAACCGATCAGTTTTGGCCATGGCTGGGATTCCGGGTTTGAAGCGATCGCAGTCGTGCCCTGACATTTACAGCAGATCCTTGACAGCACCACCTGGGAAGCACCCGACGCGTCGTCGAAGGCACCATCCGGCCGGTCCGTTGTGGAGTAGTAGCTCGCTATCTCCTCTCGGCCCGGCCAGCGGGCCGCCAGCGAATTTAGCCCGCAACGTACCGCCCGGGGAACGCGCGGCGCCGGGCTCGCTTGCCGCGGGCTCGGCGCCGGTTCGGGCCTGGCCGATCGTCACCAGACGAGCGGGACGAGGCGCTTGTGCTGCGCGGCGTAGGCGCGGTACCTGCCGTCCAGCGTGGCCAGCAGCGCCTTCTCCTCGGTACGGATGCGCCAGATGATGAACACCAGCAGCAGCACGGTGAGTGTGGCGAGGCTGAGCCAGTTCCCCCACATCACGCCGATCCCGATCGTGGCCAGCAGGCCCCCGGCGTAGCCGGGGTGACGCAGCAGGCGGTAGGGGCCGCTGGTGATGACCGGCTGGTCAGGGCTGACCGTGACGGTGAAGGTGAAGTACTTGCCCAGGGCCTGGAACGACCAGAGGCGCAGGACCACCCCGGCCACCAGCATCACCATGCCGATGGCGAACCCGGCGACGGGGTGGGGGATCGCAGCGGCCGGGGCGATGTGCGGGGCGAGGAACAGCATGGTGACCGCGACGGCCATGCCGGACCAGAAGGCGGGCCAGTAGCTGCGCGGGCCGATCTTGGTCGTTCCGGTCCGCCATTGCCGCTGCCGGGCAAACTCGATGCCCTCCATGGTGTACCAGCCCATGACTACAAGCAGGTACAGCACCCCGATGGGGTGCGTCTGGTAGTAGGCGTTCATGTCTCCTCCCTACCCTTAGCTTTGTATTGCAAAGCTAGCTTGCTTTGTGCTGCAAAGTCAAGGGCGGGAACCGGCTTCATCCCGCGGGCCGGGTCCCGCGCGCGGGGTATGTCCACAGAATCTGGCTGCGGAGGCTTGCGCTATGCGAGCCGGCGCCGCCGCTGACCGAGCCGGGCGGCGGAAGCCGCTGCCGCGGCCGGGCTGTGGCAGGCTTCTCGGGTGACCATGCGGGAAGGCTGGGAGTCCGAGGCGCGGAACTGGGCTTTAGTCGCCCGCACGCCCGGACTGGACCGTGCGCATGAGGACATCAACCTGCCGCCCTTCCTGGACCTGCTGCCGGGGCCGGGCCGCCGCACGCTGGACCTGGCCTGCGGGGAGGGCCGGCTGAGCCGGCGCCTGGCCTCGCTGGGCCACCGGGTCGTGGGGATCGACGCCTCGCCGACGATGGTCCGGCTGGCCGTCACGCACCAGAACCGCCAGACCGCCCTGCTGGCGGACGCGGCCCGGCTGCCCTTCCGCGATGAAGAGTTTGATCTGGTCGTGGCGTACATGTGCCTGCACGACATCGACGCGATGCCCCAGGCCGTGCACGAGGCCGCGCGGGTGCTGGAGCGCTCGGGGCACCTGTGCGTCGCGCTTCCCCATCCGATCAACACCGCCGGGAACTTTCCGGCCCGGGAGGCGGCGGCGCCCTTCGTGATCTCCGGCTCGTATCTGGATGCGGCCCGGGCGAACTGGGTGCTCGACCGGGCCGGTGTCCGTATGACCTTTCACAGCGAGCACCGGCCGCTGGAGTCCTACACCCGGGCGCTGGAGGCAGGCGGCCTGCTGATCGAGGCGGTCAGGGAGGTGAAGCCGCCCGGCCCCGTCGTGGCCCGTGACCCGGCCGCCGGGCGCTGGCTGCGCATCCCCTTGTTCCTGCACCTGCGGGCGGTCAAGCCGGGGTGAGCGTGGCCGGCGGAAGCCCCGATCGGGCCGGGTCAGCCCGTGATGCCGGGCACCCACGGCCAGCCGGCCAGCGTGTGCACCTCTGCGGGGGTGACCGCGGCGAGCAGGTCGATCTGAGCTGCCCCGGGCCGGGCCTGCGGGCACCGCCCCGGCGGCGGGCTAGGCGTCCTTCCCGCGCGGGTGCGAGTTGGCCCGTCCGGGCGGCGGGCCTGGCGGCTTCCCGCTGACCATGAGCAGCTCGAGCCGGGTCAGCCGGTCGTCCAGGTCGTGGGTCGTCACCACGTCGGCGAGCGCGAGCCGGACGGCCGCGAGCTCCCGGGCCAGGAAGTCGGTGTCGGCCTGGGTCCGGGCCGCCACCTCTCGGTCACGCTCGATGCTGGCCCGGTCCCGGTCGTCCTGCCGGTTCTGGGCCAGCAGGATCAGCGGGGCGGCGTACGCCGCCTGCAGGGAGAAGGCCAGGTTGAGGAGGATGAACGGGTAGGGATCCCAGTGGCTGATGAATCCCACGGTGTTGAGGACGAGCCAGATGCCGACGAAGACGGTCTGGCCGACCAGGTAGCGGCTGGTGCCGAGGAACCTGGCGGCGCTCTCGGACACCCGCCCGAAGGCATCGGCGTCGTACCGGGAGCCCATGAGCGGCCCGGTCCCCCGGGGAGCGGTCAGGTCGGAGCGGTCGCCGAAGAAGCGGCGGGCCGGAAGCAGCGGCGTACTCATGTGGTCTCACTCTTTCGCCAGCCGGTGGGCAGGATACGGTCCAGGACGTCGTCAACGGTGATCGCGCCGAGCAGGCGGCCGTCCTCGTCGCAGACGGCCACGCCGATGAGGTTGTACGCGGCCATGCGCCTGGCCACCTCCTTCTCGGAAAGCTCCGGCCGGACAAAGCCGCTCTCCTCGATGCACTGGCCGACGGTGGCGGCCGGGGGCTGGCGCAGCAGCTCCTGGAATCCGATGGTGCCGAGGAAGCGGCCGGTCGGGGTGATCGTGGGCGGCTCGCACACGTAGACCTGCGCGGCCGCGGTGGCCGCGATCTCGGGCATGCGGATCTGGGCCAGCACCTCCGCGACCGGGGTGTCCGGCGGCACGATCAGCGGCTGCGAGGTCATCAGCCCCCCGGCCGTGGTCGCGTCGTAACGCAGGAGCCGGCGCAGGTCGGCGGCCTGCACCGTCTCCATCGCGGCCAGGAGCCGCTCCCGCTGCTCCGAGGGCAGCTCGGCAAGCAGGTCGGCGGCGTCGTCGGGGTCCATCTCCTCCACGACATCGGCGGTGCGCTCCAGGCCGAGCCCGGCCAGGAGCCGGACCTGGTCCTGCTCGGGCAACTCCTGGAGCACGTCGGCCAGCTGCTCGTCCTGCAGCACCTCGACGAGCTGCTGCCGCCGCGTGTCCGGCAGTGCCTCCACCGCGTTGGCGAGATCGGTCGGGCGCATCTCCCGCAACTGGACGAGCTGCTCGGCGAGATCTCCCGCCTTGAACAGCTCCGGGTACTTGTCCCACGGCTCGATGGTCGTGGAGTTGTGCCGCATGCCCAGGCCCAGGACCCGTCCCTGGCCGATGGCCAGGACCGAGACCTCCCAGCCCGCGCGCCGGTGCTCGGAGGGCACGATGCCGACGTCCAGCACGCTCCCGGTGCCCGCGGGCTGGCCGTACAGCTCGGAGGCCAGGATCTCCCCGGTGCGCCGGCTGAACCGCCTCAGGTCGACCGACCCGCCGCGCAGGTGCACGCCGTCGATGGAGATCTCCGCGACCCGTCCCAGGTTGACGAAGATCTGGCGCCGCTGCCACGTCACCACCAGCCCCGTGACCCAGGGCGGCTCGCCGCCCGCGGTCGGCAGGATGACGACGTCCCGGATCCGGCCGATGGCCAGGTCGTCGCTGTCCAGCAGCGAGCGGCCGGACAGGCGCGAGGTAAATACTGGCCCCTCGGTCATGATTCCAAGTAAACGGCAGCGGCAGGCTCGCTGCCACCTGCGGCGCCGAGGCCGTGGTGGTGCTGCCATCCCTGGCGTTTGTGGTGCCGCCCGGCCCGCGCGAACCCGCGCGGCCAGAAGAGAATAAGCCTCATGAGGGGACCTGCCGGCCCGCCGCACCGCCGGTCATGGCAGCCATGAATGCGGCTTTCTACTACTGGCGGGCCACCAGGCTCGGCTCGCTGCGCCGGGTCGTGGTCGTGGCGCTGGTGTGCGGGCTGCTCGGCACGGTGGCGCTGGGCGCGCTGGCCGGAGCCCGGCGGACGGACACGGCCTACGGGCGCTACCTGGCCTCGATCAACGCCAGCGACGTGTTCGTCAACGTCCCGGGCCCGCTTCTCGCCTCCATCCGGCAGATCGAGCGCCTGCCCGACGTGCTGTCCGCCGGTGCCTGGCTGGGCCTGGCCGCCAATCCCGTGGTGCACGGCCGGGTGGACGACTCCTTCACCACCGCCGCCGTAGCCGGCAGCCTCGACGGAGAATACTTCCGGCAAGACCGGGTGACCGTCGTGGCGGGCAGGCTGCCCCGCCTGGGCGCCGTCGACGAGATCGCGCTGACGCCGGGGCTGGCCCGGCTGTTCGGCACCGGCGTGGGCGGGCGGGTGACCTATCAGTTCACCCGGATGAACCTCCGGACGGGCACCGAGGCGCCCGCCGGCTATTCGACGTTCAAGGTCACCGGGATCGCGGATGCCCCGCTCGTGCTCGTGGACCAGTTCGACAACGTGAACTCCGCCCTGCTGCCGCCCGCGGCTACGGCCAGGTACCTGGACGGGGAATACGCATTCGGGTGGGTGGGTCTGCGGCTGCGCGGCGGGACGGCCGGCATCCCGGCGCTGCAGCGCGAACTGGCCGGGCCCGAAGACACGATGGACCGCGCCGTCGGCGTGCCGGCGGGCACCATCGCCTTCAACATCCGCCGCCTGGACATCCTCCACACCCAGGTACAGCAGGCGATCAGGCCGCAGGCGGTCGCGCTGGCCATCTTCGGCGGACTGGCGGCACTAGCGCTGATCGTGCTCGCCGGGCAGGGTCTTGCGCAGATCCTGAACGAGACGTCCGCCGGCGTGCCCGCGTTCCGCGCGGCCGGTGCCACCCGGGCCCAGACCGCGCTCGCGGTCAGCCTGGACGGCGTGGTCGCCGTGGTCGGCGGGATGGTGCTGGCGGTGGCGGGCGCGGTGGCCGTCTCGCCGCTGGCCCCGATCGGCCCGGTCCGCGCCTTCGACCCGGCCCGGGGATTGTCGGCGGACCCGCTGGTGCTCGCGGGCGGCGCGGCCGTCCTGGCCGTCCTGCTCCTGGGTGTCCTGGCCGCGCTGGCCTGGCGGTCGGCCCGCCCGGAGGCGAGCACGCCGGTCAGCAGGCCCTCATCCGCCGCCCGGGCGGTCGCCACGGCCGGCCTGCCGGTGACCGCCGTCGTAGGAGTCCGGGCCGCGCTGGAGCGGGGCGGCGGGCAGAGGCGGGCTCCGGTGCTGGCCACCCTGACCGGGTCGGCGGTGGCGGTGCTGGCCGTGGTGCTGGCGGCGGTGTTCGGCGCCAGCCTGAACGGGCTGGTGACCCACCCGGCCCGGTACGGCTGGAACTGGACCCTGCTGATGGACACGGAGGGCGGTTACGGTTCCTGGCCGCCCGCGCAGATCGACAAGCTCGTCAGCGGCCAGCCGGGGGTCACCGGCTGGTCCACCTTCGCGTTCACCCAGGTATCCATCGACAACACCGAAGTACCGGTCGTGGGTCTGACCCGGTATCAGGGCTCGGTGCAGCCGCCCACCACCAGCGGTCACCCGGTCAGCGGGCCGGGGCAGATCGAGCTGGGCACCGTGACCCTGCGCGCGCTGGGCAAGCACGTGGGCGACACGGTGACCGCCGGCACCGGGCGGTTCCGGCGCACGCTCAGGATCGTAGGAACCGTGACCCTGCCGTCGATCGGGCTCGCCCTGGCCGACCACGTGTCGCTCGGCCGCGGGGCCATGCTCGACGACAGCACGCTGCTGGCGCTGCAGGGTCTTTCCCCCCGGCTGACCACGGAGGAGGAGCAACAGGCCTCGGTGTCCGACCCGGCCTTCCCCTCCGCGGTCGCCATCGACCTGGCCCCCGGCACGGACGCTGCTCCCCTGGTGGCGCGGATCGCCGGCGCCAACCCCGGCGGTGACCCGGGCGGGACCTACCGGCAGCCCCGGGTGCTGGGCGCGGCGATCGTGAACGCGGCCCAGATGGGCGGCCAGCCGCTGGCCCTGGCCCTGGCCCTGGCCGCGGCGGCGGTGCTGTCGCTGGCGGTGGCGCTGCTGGCCTCGGTCCGCCAGCGCCGCCGGCAGCTCGCCCTGCTGAAGGCGCTCGGGCTGACCCGGGGCCAGCTACGCGGGGTCATCGCCTGGCAGGCGAGCGTCATCCTGCTGGTCGCCGTCCTGATCGGGGTGCCGCTCGGGGTGGCGGCGGGTCGCTGGGCGTGGACCAGCTTCGCGGTCTCGCTCGGCGTGGTCCCGGTGACCGTGATCCCGGTCCTGGCCCTGCTGGCCGGGTTGATCGGCCTGCTGGTGGCCGGGAACCTGCTGGCCGCCGTGCCGGCGTCGGTCGCGGCCCGGACCCGGCCCGCCGCGGCGCTCCGGGCCGAGTAGCGCGTCAGCCCCCGGCGCTACGATGTGGGGGCGATGAGCACTGCACAGGCGCCGACGAGCGCGGCCGGCCGGCCCGACGGCCAGGCGGACGGAGTCATCCACACCGAGGACCTGACCAAGGTCTACCCGGGGACCGACTTCGCCGCGGTGGACCGGCTCAACCTGGACGTCCGGCCGGGCGAGATCTTCGGCCTGCTGGGACCGAACGGCGCGGGCAAGACCACGACCGCGGGCATGCTGACCACGCGGGTGGTGCCGACCTCCGGGCGGGCGCTGCTCGCCGGGGTCGACGTCGCGGCGCACCCGGCGCTGGCCAAGCAGCTGAGCGGGATCGTCTCGCAGCAGAACACCCTCGACCGCCAGCTCACCGTGTGGGAGAACCTCTACTTCCACGGCCGGCTGTTCGGGATGGGGGCGAAGGCGTCCCGGCGGATCGCCGACGAGCTGCTCGAGCAGTTCCAGCTGGCCAAGTGGGCCAAGGCGTCGGTCTACGCGCTGTCCGGCGGGATGGCGCAACGGCTCATGGTGGCCCGGGCCATCTTCCACCGCCCCTCGGTCCTGTTCCTGGACGAGCCGACGGCCGGGCTCGACCCGCAGAGCCGGCTCGCGCTGTGGGACCTGCTCGGCGAACTGCACCGCGCGGGCCAGACCATCATGCTCACGACCCACTACATGGAAGAGGCCGACCGGCTCTGCGAGCGGGTCGCCATCATGGACCACGGCAAGATCCTCGCGCTGGACACCCCGGCCGCGCTCAAGCAGAGCATCGGCGCCGACACGGTGGTCACGGTGAAGGCCGCCGGCGACACCGGCCGCCTGGCCGAGGCGCTGGCCCGGGATGTGGACGGCGTCACCCGCACCCGCCTCGTGGACGGAGGGGTGCAGCTGCACGTGCAGGGCAGCGACCGGCTGGTCCCCCGGGTCGTCACGGCCGCGGAGCGTGACGGCTTCGACCTCGTCGACCTGTCGATCTCCGAGCCCAGCCTGGAGACGGTGTTCATCAACCTCACGGGCAAGGAGTTGCGGGAGGACTGATGGCGGCCACACCCACGACCACGCAGGCGCCGGCCGGCGGCGAACAGCGGATCGGCGGCGGCCCCACCCGCTCGGTGGCCGCGGCGAGCTGGACCGCGCTCGGCGCGCTGATGCTGCGGGACGTCGTGGTCCTGCGCAAGCACCTCTGGGAGTTCGTGCTGCGCACGATCATCCAGCCGTTCCTGCTCTGCTTCGTGTTCCTGTACGTGTTCCCGAAGATCGGGCAGGGCATCGGCGGGCGCGGCCCGGTGGAGCAGTCCGCCTTCGCCACCATCCTGGTGCCCGGCGTGGTGGGGATCTCGGTCATGTTCCAGGGCGTACAGTCGATCGCCCTGGCCATGGCCCAGGAGTTCGGCTACACCCGGGAGATCGAGGACCGGGTCCAGGCCCCGTGCCCCATCTGGCTGGTGGCCATGGCCAAGGTGCTCTCCGGCGCGGCCCAGGGGCTGCTGTCGGCGATCATCGTGCTGCCGATGGCCTCGGTCGTGCACGCGCCCGGGGTGCACGCGCACCTGACCCTGCACTGGTGGATCATCGTGACGTTCGTGCCGCTCGCCTGCGTGGCCATGGCCGGCCTCGGGTTGCTCCTTGGCACCAGCTTCGAGCCGCGCAACATCGGGCTGATGTTCGGCTTCATCATCCTGCCGATCACGTTCCTGGGCGGCACCTACTACTCGTGGACCAAGCTGGCGCCGGTGACGGTCGACGGGTGGCACTGGCTGCAGACGATCGTGCTGCTCAACCCGCTCATCTACGTGAACGAGGGAATGCGGGCCGCGTTCACCGAGGCGCCGCACATGCACCTGTACGTGATCTACCCGGTCGTCGTGGCGTTCGGGGCCCTATTCCTGACGCTCGGGCTGCGCAACTTCCGCCGCCGCGTATTGTCCTGACATTGCGGCTCGCTCGCCTCCGGGCGCTCTTCTTCGGCTCGCTCGCCTCCGGGCGCTTTTGCGCGCCTCCTTCCCTCGTCGCTCGGTCGCAGGCTCCCTCGCTCCTCAGTCCAGTCGGCGCCGCGCCCTTTGGCTCGCTCGCCGGGCTCAGTCCAGTCGGCGCCGCGCCCTTTGGCTCGCTCGCCGGGCGCGGACCGCGGCGGCGAGGTCGGACAGGACGTCGGCGGTGGTGTCCCAGCCCAGGCAGGCGTCGGTGATGCTCTGCCCGTAGCTCAGCGAGTCCGGGCTGGTCAGCTCCTGCCGGCCGGGGACCAGGAAGCTCTCGATCATCACGCCCGCGATCCCGCGCTGCCCGCCGCGGATCTGGTCCGCGATCTGTCGGGCCACCTCGGCCTGCCGGCCGTGGTCCTTGCGGCTGTTGCCGTGGCTGGCGTCGATCATCACGGTGGGTGGCATGCCCGCCTGCGCCACGGCCGCTAGCGCCGCGGCGACGTGCTCGGCCTGGTAGTTCGGCCCGTCGGTGCCGCCCCGCAGGATCACGTGCACGTCCGGATTGCCGGTGGTGGTGACCACCGACGCGCGGCCGGCTGCGTCCAGGCCGAAGAACACGTGCGTGCCGTGCGCGGCCCGGCACGCGTCCACGGCCACCTTCACGCTCCCGTTCGTGCCGTTCTTGAACCCCACCGGCATGGACAGCCCCGAGGCGAGCTGCCGGTGCACCTGGCTCTCCGTGGTGCGGGCGCCAATGGCGCCCCAGCTGACGGCGTCGGCGATGTACTGCGGTGAGTTCGGGTCCAGGAACTCGCATCCGACGGGAAGACCCAGGTCGAGCACGTCGAGCAGGAGACGGCGCGCGGTGCGCAGCCCGGTGTGCACGTCATGGCTGCCGTCCAGGCCCGGGTCGTTGATCAGCCCTTTCCAGCCGACCGTGGTCCGGGGCTTCTCGAAGTACACCCGCATGACCACGCACAGGTCGCCGTCCAGTTCCGCGGCGGTTTTCGCCAGGCGGGCCGCGTAGTCCACGGCCGCGTCCGCGTCGTGGACCGAGCACGGGCCGACCACGGTGAGCAGCCGGTCGTCGTCGCCGGCCAGGATGCGCCGCACCGCCTCCCGCGAGCCGCGGACCGTGGCGGCCCGGGATTCGCCCAGCGGCAACTCGGCCAGCAGCTCATTCGGCGCGATCAGCGGCTGGAATCCGGCGACATGCAGGTCGCTGGTGACGGTCGGTAGATTCACGGCGGTCCCTTCCCGGCGGCCAGCCACCAGCATCCCAGGCCAGCCGCCTCAATGACGAAAGGCAGAGACTCGGCGTCTCTGCCTTGCTGGCTCTGGGTGGTCCGTCAGTCAGCGCTTCGCCGCTGGCCCACCCAGAGCCAGCCCAAAGCGCCAATACCAACGGGACATGGCAACGGATCATACACGCTCTGCGCCGGAACCCGTCTCCGTGCGGGCGGCCGTCTCCGTGCGGGCGGCCGTCTCCGTGCGGGCGGCCGTCTCCGTGCGGGCGGCCGCCGGCCCGAGGGTCGCCGTCCCCCCGCGGGTCACCGCGAAGAGGACGTAGCCGCAGGACAGGCTCGTCGCTGCGGGATGCCGGGCGAGCCAGGCGCGTGCCACCGCGGCCGGAACCTCGATGCCCAGCACGGCCGAAAGATCCGCGCGGCTGCCAAAGCGCCACTGTGACCTGACCTCATGCCGGGTGGCGCCGCGCTCCCGCCACCACGCGTCGACGTCGCAGGCGGCGCGCCGCGGCGGGACCTTGGACGCCGCGGCCAGCAACTCGGCGAACTGGCCCCACCGGTAATCGTTGTCGACGACGATCAGGCTGCCGCCCGGCGCCAGCACCCGCAAGACCTCGGCCAGCCCGGCATCGCCGCCGCCCGTGCCCTGCCTCTCGCCCCCGTCGATGCCGGGTGCGAGGAAGTAAGCGAACCTGGCGTGCACCACGTCCACGGAGCGGTCGGCGAGCGGCAGGTGCTCCGCCGAGCCCTGCATCACCTCGACCGTCGGCAGGGCCTGGGCCCGCGCGGCGGCCCGCGCGCGCAGCGCGGGATCCGGTTCGATGCCGACGACCCTAGCGGCGTCCCTGGCGTAGCCGGTCAGCCAGAACCCGGTCCCGCAGCCCAGGTCTACGAGAGTCCGGCCCTTCCACGGCGCCAGGCGGCGCATCGCGGCGAGCACATGGCCGCCGGGGTCGAGGGCGCGGTTCTCGATCTCGTAGATGTCGGGATGCCCCCCGATGTTGGGCGCGAAGACCCAGTCGGGGCAGGCTGCGCGGGCGGCCGCCCGGATGCCGGCCGTGATGCTCACGAGCCCCCTGGCACGCCCGGGATCCGCTCGTCGGGCCTGCCCCACGAGCCGTTCGGGGTGGCGGCGGGGATGACCGAGGCCGCGCCGGGGTTCAGCGCATGGTTGATCACCTCGGCGACGTCCTGGACGGTGTCGACCCCGTAGGCCATGGTGGGGTTGTCGTCCGTCAGCACCACGATCATGTAGTCCTTCCCGGGGCCGGAGAAGCTGCCGATGCTGTTGATCCGCCAGCCGTGCGTGGGCAGCGGCAGCCAGCCGTTCTTCACGTGCACGGTCACGTCGGTCGGCGCGCCCGCCGGGACGCCCCAGCGCTCGTAGGAGACGACCCGGGCCATCAAGCCTAGGACGTAGTTGCGCGAGGCGGTGGTGAGCACGGAGTTCGTGCTGGTCAGCAGCTGGAGCAGGGTCAGCTCGTCGTGCGCGGTGATCAGGGTCAGGCCCCAGTAGCCGTCCGGGCCCAGCACGGTCTCGGTCATCCCCGCCAGGTCGAGGAAGTGCTGCAGGCTGGGATAGCCGGTTTCCGCCCACAGCGTCGACGCCGCGTCATTGTCGGAGAGCGTGATCATCGCGGTGGCCAGTTTCCGCTGCGCCGCGGTCAGGCTGCGGTGCTCCTGCTGCAGCTTGCGCAGCAGCGCGGACAGGATCGTCACCTTCACCACGCTGGCCGAGTCGAACTGCCAGTGCGGGCGGAGCTTGCAGGTGATGCCGTTGACCCGGTCGTCGACGGCCAGGCCGACCACGGAGGAGCGCCCGGCCAGCGCCGCGAGGATGCGGCTGGACATCCGCGCGGCGATGACCGGGTGCCTGGCGGACTGACAGACGCTCGTGGTCGCGGCCGCTGTCAGGCTCGCCTGGTTTGGCTGAGCTCCCGCTGGCGTCGCGTAAAGGGCGGTCGTCAGCCCCAGCACCATGACCAGACCGAGTACAGCGACCACTCCACCCGCGCGCGCCACCCGCCTGCTGCCCATCGCTACCTCGTTTCGTCGGGTTTGCACCGTCTGTGAGACGGCCAACGGGCCCGACGGGTTGGCAAAAACGCCCGGTAAACCCGCGGGCTCTCCTGAACTGAAGGACCTCGACCGGCGGGATCAGGCGGGGGTGCCGCCGCGGCCGGCGCCGCCGCGGAACCGGGACACGCCCTCCACCACGTTCGGCTCGGCGAGCACGGCCATGCCGTGGCGGAATTCATTGGCCATCGCCTCGTCGTGGGGGAGCGACAGCCCTTCGAGCGCCGACTGCCGGTCGCTGCGCAGGCACGCCTGCGGCAGCGCGGCGATCTCGCGGGCGAGTTCCTCGGCCGCGGCCCGGGCCCGGCCGTCCGGGACCACCCGGTCGACCAGGCCGATCTGCAGCGCCTCCGCGGCACCCACGCCGCGCCCGGTCATGATCATGTCCAGCGCCCGGCCCAGGCCGACCACGCGCGGCAGCCGGACCGTGCCGCCGTCGATCAGCGGCACGCCCCAGCGGCGGCAGAACACGCCGAGCACGGCGTCCTCCTGGGCCACCCGCAGGTCGCACCAGAGCGCCAGTTCCAGGCCCCCGGCCACGGCATGGCCGCAGATCGCCGCGATGACCGGCTTGGACAGGCTCATCCGGGTCGGTCCCATCGGCGCGTTGCCGTCAGGCTCGGTCCGGTTGCCGGCCCGGGTGCCCAGGGCCTTCAGGTCGGCGCCGGAGCAGAACGTACCGCCCGCGCCGAACAGCACCGCCACGGACGCGCCGGGGTCCGCGTCGAAGGCGGCGAACGCCTCGGCGAGCGCTGCCGCGGTCGGGCCGTCCACCGCGTTGCGTACCTCGGGCCGGTCCAGGATGACCGTGGTGACCGGCCCGCTCCGCTCGACCCGGACGGCCCGGTCAGGCGGCACCGCTAGCCGACCTGCCAGGTGTCGCCGCCGGCCAGCAGCGCGGCCAGGTCGCCGTCGCCCTGCTGGGTGCGAGCGGCCTCAAGCTGCTCGGACATCAGGTCGTCGTAGCTGGGCCTGGGCACCTGCCGGAACACGCCGATCGGCGTGTGCGCGAAGTCGGAACTGTCCAGCCGGGACAGCGCGAACGCGTACGACGGGTCGGCCGCGTGCGCGTCGTGGGTCAGCAGCGAGCCCGCGCCGGCCGCGTCGGCGTCGACCGCCTCCAGCGACCCGTGGCTGGTGAACCTGAGCCCCCGGCTGCGGCCCGCGCCGAACCGGATGGGCTCGCCGTGCTCCAGCCGGATCACGTGCTCCTCCCGCGCCCCCGGCTCGGTGACCGCGGCCCACGCGTCGTCGTTGAAGATCGGGCAGTTCTGGTAGATCTCGACGAACGCGGTGCCCCGGTGGTCGGCCGCCGCCTGCAGCACGCCGGTCAGGTGCTTGCGGTCGGAGTCGATGGTCCGGGCCACGAAGCTCGCCTCCGCCCCCAGCGCGAGCGACACCGGGTTGAACGGGGTGTCCAGCGAGCCGAACGGGGTCGACTTGGTCACCTTGCCCTGCTCCGAGGTGGGCGAGTACTGGCCCTTGGTCAGCCCGTAGATCCGGTTGTTGAACAGCAGGATCTTGATGTTGACGTTGCGCCGCAGGGCATGGATCAGGTGGTTGCCGCCGATGGACAGCGCGTCCCCGTCCCCGGTGATCACCCAGACCGACAGGTCCGGGCGGGAGGACGCCAGGCCGGTGGCGATCGCGGGCGCGCGGCCGTGGATCGAGTGCATGCCGTAGCTGTTCACGTAGTACGGCAGCCGCGACGAGCAGCCGATCCCGGAGATGATCACGAGGTTCTCGCGCGCGATCTCCAGCTCGGGCAGGAACGACTGGAACGCGGCCAGGATGGCGTAGTCACCGCAGCCCGGGCACCAGCGCACCTCCTGGTCGGACTTGAAGTCCCTGGTGCTGAGCTTCGCGTCGGCCGCGGGCACCAGGGTCAGCGCGGCGGGCCGCCGGCTGGCCGGGTCGGGCGCGCCGTCGTGTGCGTGAGCTGACGCGTGGCCGTTCGCCGCGCCGTCGTTGGCGGCACCGCCGTTCGCCGCGCGGTCGTTGGCGGCACCGCCGTTCGCCGCGCGGTCGTTGGCGGCACCGCCGTTCGCCGTGCCGTCGTTGGCGCTGGCCTCAGACATTTGCGATCACATCCTGGATGACGCCGGCCAGTTCCGCGGCCTTGAACGGGAGCCCGCGGACCCGGTTGTAGGAGATCACGTCGGCGAGGTAGCGGCCGCGGAGTATCAGCGCCAGCTGGCCGAGGTTGATCTCCGGGACGAGCACCTTGTCGTAGGCGGCCAGCACCTCGCCGAGGTTGGCCGGGAACGGCGACAGGTGCCGCAGGTGCGCCTGGGCGACCGACCCGCCGGCCACCCGGATCCGGCGCACCGCGGCGCCGATCGAGCCGAACGTCGAGCCCCAGCCCAGCACGAGAACCCTCGCGCCGTCGGGGTCGTCGACCTCGAGCTTCGGGATGTCGGCGGCGATGCCGTCGATCTTCGCCTGGCGCAGCCGGACCATCTTGTCGTGGTTGTCGGGGTCGTAGGAGATCGTGCCGGCCACGTCGGCCTTCTCGATGCCGCCGATCCGGTGCTCCAGGCCGGGGGTCCCGGGGATGGCCCAGGGCCGCGCGAGAGTCTGGGGGTCTCTCCTGAACGGGAGGAACGCGGGCTGGTCGCCCTCGCCGCGCCACTCGTTCGGGCTGGAGAACTTGAACTCGTCCCGCAGTTTGGGCAGGTCGGCGACCTCGGGGATCCGCCAGGGCTCCGAGCCGTTGGCCAGGTAGCCGTCGGACAGGATGATCACCGGGGTGCGGTACTTGGTGGCGATGCGGACGGCCTCGAGCGCGATGTCGAAGCAGTCCGATGGAGTGGCGGGCGCGACCACCGCGACCGGCGACTCCCCGTTCCGGCCGTACAGCGCCATCAGCAGGTCGGCCTGCTCGGTCTTGGTCGGCATCCCGGTGGACGGGCCGGCCCGCTGGATGTCGCAGATGATCAGGGGCAGCTCGACCGACACCGCGAGCCCGATGGTCTCCTGCTTCAGCACCATGCCGGGGCCGGAGGTCGTGCTCACGCCGAGGGCGCCGCCGAAGGCCGCGCCGAGCGCCGCGCCGACCCCGCCGATCTCGTCTTCGGCCTGGAACGTCCGGACCCCGAACCGCTTGTGCTTGGCCAGCTCGTGCAGGATGTCCGAGGCCGGGGTGATCGGGTAGGAGCCCAGGAACAGCGGCAGGCCGGAGCGCCGTGACGCGGCGATGAGCCCGTAGGCCAGCGCGCTGTTGCCGGTGATGTTGCGGTAGCGGCCGGGCTGCAGGGTGGCGGGCTTGACCTCGTACTGGACCGAGAACGCCTCGGTGGTCTCGCCGTAGTTCCAGCCCGCCCGGAAGGCCGCCTTGTTCGCCTCCATGATCTCGGGGTTCTTGGCGAACTTGGACTCGAGGAACGTCATCGTGCCCTCGGCGGGCCGGTTGTACAGCCAGGACAGCAGGCCGAGCGCGAACATGTTCTTGGCCCGCTCGGCCTCCTTCCGGCTGATGTCGTAGCCCTCCAGCGCCTTGACCGTCACCGACGTGATCGGCAGCGCGTGCACCTGGTAGGCCGACAGCGAGCCGTCCTCGAGCGGGTTCTCCTCGTAGCCGACCTTGGTGAGGTTGCGCTTGGTGAACTCGTCGGTGTTGGCGATGATGTCCGCGCCGCGCGGCAGGTCGCTGATGTTGGCCTTGAGCGCCGCGGGGTTCATCGCCACCAGCACGTCCGGCGCGTCGCCCGGCGTCAGGATGTCGTGGTCGGCGAAGTGCAGCTGGAAGCTGGACACCCCCGGCAGGGTTCCTGCCGGGGCCCGGATCTCGGCCGGGAAGTTGGGCAGCGTCGACAGGTCGTTACCGAACGTCGCCGTTTCCTGGGTGAACCTGTCGCCGGCGAGTTGCATACCGTCGCCCGAGTCGCCCGCGAACCTGATGATGACACGATCGAGTTTCTGGACCTGCTTGGTCACAGTTTGAGGCCTCCTCCACGCGCCGAGGCCGGGCAGTGAGACACTGCGGACGCGGTGACGGCGTGCATCCTTATAGGCGCCGCCCCTGTCCGTGGCCTGGGCCGGGGCGTTGAGGTTCTGGTTAAGTTCGGACGTCCTAGCATTTTACCCACGACAGGCCGTCGTCGGGTGGATGCACGGCCGCCCCCGTTCCTGCTGCTTCCCTACCGCGATGGCCCGCCACCTGCCAACTTGCCACGCGAGGCGGCACCGCAGCTACCCGAAGGTACGTATCCGTGACGCTAATTGCGTCTAGACGTTTCCTTACTGTAATACGACGCTCCGTCGCGTGGGGCGGTTCAGTGGATGCCGCGGCCGAGAGTTTCCCCTAGGGGCCCTAGGGGCCGGTGTGGCTCAAGTTTCGCCTGGTTCGACTGGGACCGCGGTTGCCCAGGTAGGGGCGCGCCGGTCGGCGATAAGGCGCGCCGGCGGGGGAAGTCGCATCGGCGTGGAAACCGCGCCGGCGGGGGAAGTCGCGTCGGCGTGGAAACCGCGCCGGCGGGGGAAGTCGCGTCGGCGTGGAAACCGCGCCGGCGGGGGAAGTCGCGTCGGCGTGGAAACCGCGCCGACGTGGAAACCGCGTCGGACGAGGCAACTGCGTCGCCGGGAAACCGTGTCGGCTGGCGCAAACCGCGCTGGCGCTGGCGGCGACGCTGTCCAGGGTTACCGGTAGTTCACGAACTGCACGGCGAAGTCGAACTCTTTGCCCTTGAGGAGGTTGATTACCTCCTGGAGGTCGTCTTTCTTCTTGGACGAGACGCGGAGCTCGTCGCCCTGGACCTGAGCCCGGACGCCCCTCGGGCCCTCGTCTCGGATGATCTTCGAGATCTTCTTGGAGTCATCCTGCGAGATGCCCTCCTTCAGCCCGACCGCAAGGCGGTACTCCTTGCCCGAGGCCTTGGGCTCGCCCGCATCCAGTACCTTGAGCGACACCGAGCGCCTGACCAGCTTGTCCTTGAACACGTCCAGGACCGCGTTCGCGCGCTCCTCGCTGTTCGCCCTGATCTCGACCGCATGGTCGCCGGACCAGGCTATGGACGCGCCCACGCCACGGAAGTCGAACCGCGTGCCGATCTCCTTGGCCGTCTGGTTCAGCGCGTTGTCGACTTCCTGACGGTTGATCTTGGACACTACGTCGAAAGAGGATTCGGATGCCACGGTCCCAGGTTAGCGCCCGCGGCGCGGTCGGCACGGCTGGTCGGATCGTGCCAGCATGAGTTCCGGGGGTTCTGGCGGCCAGGCTCTGCGGGCGGCCCTGCTAGCGTCGGCCCTCCGGGGCCAGAACCAGTGACGCCAGACGCCGGGTGCTGACCCGGGGACGCGGGTTCCGCTATCCTTCACTGTGCCGTCCATACAGGCGGCGCCAGGCAGGTTGCCCGAGCGGCCAAAGGGAGCGGTCTGTAAAACCGTCGGCTTCGCCTACGTTGGTTCGAACCCAACACCTGCCACCACCTGCGGAAACGACCCCTGGCCTGGGCATACCCGGGCTCGCGGG